>OY970256.1:360000-6270518 GCA_963715565.1 Pyrinomonadaceae bacterium
GGTCGAGAGGGAAACAGCCCAGACCAACAGCTAAGGTCCCCAAATCGTAGTTAAGTGGAAAAGGAAGTGGGGAAGCTCTGACAGCCAGGAGGTTGGCTTAGAAGCAGCCATCCTTTAAAGAAAGCGTAATAGCTCACTGGTCAAGCAGCCCTGCGCCGACAATACAACGGGGCTTAAACTACGTACCGAAGCTTTGGATGAAGCAATTCATGGTAGGCGAGCATTCTGTAGCTGCGAAGCGGCACCGAAAGGGCCGTTGGAGCGATCAGAAAAGACTCTGTCGGCATAAGTAGCGATAACGCGGGTGAGAACCCCGCGCGCCGTAAACCTAAGGTTTCCTGAGTAAAGTTAATCTGCTCAGGGTAAGTCGGCACCTAAGGCGAGGCCGAAAGGCGTAGTCGATGGAAATCCGGTTAAAATTCCGGAACCACTAGCGTGTGCTGTGGGGGGACGCAGTAGGGTAGGCGAGACCGGCGATGGTCGTCCGGTTTAACGCGCATATATCCCGTCGCTTAGGCAAATCCGGGCGACATCAGGGTAAAGCGCGGATCGAAAGTAGGGGTTAAACCCGAAAAAAGTCGCTGACCCCAGCTGCCAGGAAAATCCTCGTTCAGCTATACACGTCACGTGACCGTACCGCAAACCGACACAGGTAGGTGGGGTGAGAATCCTAAGGCGCTTGTGAGAACACTCGTTCAGGAACTCGGCAAAATGTACCCGTAACTTCGGGAGAAGGGTAGCCTACCCCAACTAGGGGAGGTCGCAGAGAAATGTCCCAGGCGACTGTTTACTAAAAACACAGGTCTCCGCAAAGTCGTGAAGACGACGTATGGGGGCTGACGCCTGCCCAATGCTGGAAGGTTAAGAGGAGCGGTTAGGGCGCAAGCCCGAAGCTGCGAATCGAAGCCCCAGTGAATGGCGGCCGTAACTATAACGGTCCTAAGGTTTTTCGTAAGCCTTAGTAAAACTTGGCTATATGCTGGAAACTCTGAGTATCCTACATTACTCGTCTCCGAAAGAGGCAGTGAAAATATGTTAGGTGCAGACAATCAGCAGGAAAGGCTAAAAACAGTTGGATGGATAGTAGGCTTTGTTGACGGTGAAGGTTGCTTCTCAGTAACCATTCAGAAGGCAACAACGGCTACGGGCTGGCAAGTCTTCCCTGAGTTCGTCGTAACTCAGGGGGAAAAGAGCTTGCAAGCCTTACATGATCTCAAGGAGTTCTTTGAATGTGGAAAGGTCTTTATCAATCGGCGCAATGACAATCACAGAGAGCATCTTTATCGCTTCTGTGTTCGGTCAATTGCTGATTTGAGAGATAAGATCATTCCTTTCTTTCGAGAAAATCAACTCAGGACAGCAAAGCGGGAGGACTTCGAGAAGTTCGTTCGCGTGCTTGAGTTGATGGGAGAAAGAAAACACTTGAACTCTGATGGCATCATGGAAATTGCGAAAATCTCGGAAACGATGAATCGCAAGAAGCCATCCAGGTTTTTAGAATCCTCAGAGACTACACGCCAAGCACCTGTTATGTCACAGGTGAAGATATAGTCCGTGCTGCATGGCGACATGCAGAGGCTGGCAGAAATGACCAGCCCTTCGACGCAAGTTGAAGTAACAATTGCAGAGCGAAATTCCTTGTCGGGTAAGTAATATTGCCCGGGGCGGAAGTGATTCCGACCCATTCAACCGGCTCAAATCGGTGAAGCCCTCCCGACGCTCCGTGCAGGTGCGTCGCGGGTAATACCGAGGGTAAGATTCGTGAAAGCGAATCCCCGTAACGACTCAAGGGTTGAGACCCCTTGGATGGAATCTCTTGATTCCATAACACGCCGGCCCTGGTCTTTGCTGATGGACTTGAATTCTTACATCTCTGGTTTTGTAGATGGAGAAGGCTGTTTCTGTGTTTCATTCCAACCAAGCAAGCGTCATTGCTTCGGCTGGGAGGTTCGACCGAGCTTTTCGGTCAGCCAGAACGCAGAGAGAGCCGAACTGCTCTACATAATTCAAGAGAAGTGGGAATGCGGGTTCATCCGACCGGATAGATCAGACAAGACAGTCAAGTTTGAAATACGGAACGTGAGAGATTTGGTAGAGAAAGTTCTGCCGCATTTCAGAGCGTATCCGTTGATGTCAACCAAGCAAGCTGACTTTGAGAGATTCGAGAGAATCTGCGAGTTAGTAAGCGACGGACGGCATCTGGAGCTTGAAGGTTTTGAAGAGATTGTCAGGTTAGCGATGGAGATGAATCCATCGGGCAAACGAAAATATTTCGGAAGTGAGATTCTCAACTCGCTTCGATCAGGTGAACGTATAGTCTATGCCACGGGAAACCGTGGAAGTTCATGAAGTTCCGACCTGCACGAATGGCGTAACGATCTGGGAGCTGTCTTAACGAGTGGCACAGCGAACTTGTAGTACCGGTGAAGATGCCGGTTTCCCGCATCTAGACGGAAAGACCCCGTGCACCTTTACTACAACTTGATAGTGGATGCGGGCAAACGATGCGCAGGATAGGTGGGAGGCTTTGAACCCGGGGCTTTGGCCTCGGGGGAGCCAACGGTGAGATACCACCCTTCGTTTGTCTGCGTTCTAACCTCGCGCCGTTATCCGGCGCAGGGACATTATCAGGCGGGTAGTTTGACTGGGGCGGTCGCCTCCTAAAGAGTAACGGAGGCGCTCGAAGGTTGGCTCAGGCTGTTTGGAAATCAGCCGTAGAGTGTAAACGCATAAGCCAGCTTGACTGTGAGACAAACAAGTCGAACAGGTACGAAAGTAGGAGTTAGTGATCCGGCGGTTCTGTATGGAAGGGCCGTCGCTCAACGGATAAAAGGTACGCCGGGGATAACAGGCTGATCCTGCCCAAGAGTTCACATCGACGGCAGGGTTTGGCACCTCGATGTCGGCTCATCGCATCCTGGGGCTGAAGAAGGTCCCAAGGGTTTGGCTGTTCGCCAATTAAAGCGGTACGTGAGCTGGGTTTAGAACGTCGCGAGACAGTTCGGTCCCTATCTGGTGTGGGCGTAGCAGAATTGATGGAATCTGACCTTAGTACGAGAGGACCGGGTTGGATCCACCTCTAGTGTACGAGTTATCCCGCCAGGGGTATCGCTCGGTAGCTAAGTGGAGCATGGATAAACGCTGAATGCATCTAAGCGTGAAGCCAGACCAGAGATTAGTTCTGCCTATGAGACTCGTGGTAGACCACCACGTTGATAGGGTGGATATGTAAGCGCTGAGAGGCGCTCAGTTGACCACTACTAATCAGTCCATTGGCTTGACCTAAAATTTACTCAAGAGCAACAGAGTACATTAGGCTTGCCTTACGCCTTGTCGTCACTATTCGATTTTCCAAGCTCTCTGACAGAGAGTTGACAAGTTTTCCGGTGGTTTTGTCGAGAGGGAAACACCCGTTCCCATCCCGAACACGGAAGTTAAGCCTCTTGGAGCCGATGGTACTGCGCTGGAAGCGGCGTGGGAGAGTAGGAAGCCGCCGGATTAATTTTTAACGAAAGCCCGCGAGAGTGTTAACACTCTCGCGGGCTTTTGGTTTAGAAATCCGGCGATCTTGATTCCGCAGAATCATAAAATAGGCGTGCTTACTGCGGCAGCCTGATCACTCCCTCAAACCAAACCTGTGCTGGCGGCGTTTGCCCGTTACACGGGGTCAGGTTACTGGCGATGTGGAAACGTCCGTTGCCCGTTGCCCCGGCGTGACCTCCCGTTCCACCAGTCACGCGGAAAGGTACGCCATGAGCGTTCGCCGCGGCGCAGATGGCAGGGTTAGGCACCAGCACGAAGGGATCGCCTTCAATAAAGACCTGATCGCCGGTTTGCACATACGTATCGGTCGCTTTCAGGTCGAAGACGAGATTGGTCGTGGTGTTGGTGCAGGCAGAGAAAACGGCGGTATTGTAGCCGCCTTCCGTGTCAATTCCCGAGCCCGTGAAGCTTAGCTCGATGTTTTCTGGAAATGCCCCGCACCGGGCGACATTTGGTCCGGCATTTACCAGATTAAAGGTTGAGCCCCCTTTGTAATGGGGGTTGACGTTATCATCCACCATGGCTGCCGAGCTTCCTCCGAGAAGTTGGTTGCCAAGTATCATCAGCGCGGTGAATGTTAGAAGCATCACTGTGAGTTTGGTTTTCATTCGTTTAGATCTCCTTTTGGGGCGCGTAATTTGTCACTTTGTTTAATTCTCAGCCGTGGTCATCGCGATTGAGAATTTGCTCTTACAACCCTTAAGGCGTAAATCTCGCGCGAAAACTATCATCGGGGAAAATAAATGTTCATGTGCGAGATTCCCGAACACGGAAGTTAAGCCTCCTGGGCCGATGGTACTGTGCAGGAAGCGGCGTGGGAGAGTAGGAAGTCGCCGGATTAACAATTATAATGAAGCCCGTTGGAGTGATAAGCTTTCGCGGGCTTCATTATTTTACGCACGCGCATCTCAAGGGAGAGCAGTTCAATCTTTACCTGTGCCGCCGCGAGGATTAAAAGGGAACCGAGACGGCTATTAAACGACGCGATGTCATTCAGCACCTACTTTAGAGCTTCTTCCTACGCGATGCTGGCGACGAGCGCGCTGGCGCTCAGTGTGTCAGGCGGGGTCGGCCCGGCGCTCTGTCTGGCCTTTGCCGTGGTGCTCGTGGCGGCGTGGAAGCTTGAAGGGACGCGCTGGCAGATTCCGGAGCGCGCCGGGCTCGTCGTCGTTCTCCTGTCGCTTCCCGTTTTTTATCTCGATTGGAAGTACAATTCCGGCGGCGAAGACCGCGTCGGCGTCGCGGCGCTCGCGCATCTGATACTGTTTCTTTCCACCGTCAAGCTCTTACAAAAAAAGGCCGACCGCGACTGGGTCTTTCTATATCTCATCTCGTTCTTTGAAGTCCTGCTCGCAGCGGGCTTGAGCGTGAGCCCGCTCTTTTTGTTGACGCTCGGTCTCTACATGCTTTCGGCGCTCTCGACCGTGATCGCGTTCGAGATTAAAAAGGCGCGACGCAATGTGAAGATAGAGGAAACAAGGCTGCTGGTTGCGCCGGATTCGACGCTCTTCCGGCGTCTGACAAAAGCGAAGCGCCGCGCGCCCGCAGGCGAAGCGCGACGCCTGCCCTTCGTCTCCTTCGTGCTACTGCTGTTAATCTTCGGGCTGGCGCTCCCGCTCTTTCTCATCTCGCCGCGTTTTGGCGCGAGTGCTTTTACCAGAAGCGATGGCCGACTGGCGGGCGTCACAGGCTTCTCCGACAACGTGACTTTGGGCGACATAGGCAAGCTTCAGCAAAGCAACGCGGTCGTGATGCGCGTGCGCGTCGAAGACGAGGGGCGCAATCTGTTGAACCTGCGTTGGCGGGGTGTAGCCCTTGATAGCTTCGACGGGCGCTCCTGGCGACGCTCGCCCGGAGACAGTCGTCCCGTACGCGCAAACGACGAGCGCAATTTTTTCACGCTTGATACCACGGATAATCTGCACCGGCTGACGACGCAAACATTTTTTCTTGAGCCGATTGACACCCCTGTCGTGTTCGCCGCGCCGCGCGCCCTTGCCGTACAGGGACAGCTTCCCTTCGTTCGTCAGGACCGCGAAGGCGGTATCACTACGCGTCAACACCCGCTCGAACGCATCTCTTATAAAGTCATCTCCGATACGACGGAGCCGGAAGCGAATCTCCTGCGCGCGGATTCTCGCTCTTATACATCGCCGTTTAGTCGTTATCTACAACTTCCGGCAGAGCTTGATCCAGGAATCAGCCAGCTTGCGCGTGAAGTCATTGTCAAAGCCGGGGCGCGCAATCGTTACGACGCCGCGCGTGCCATAGAGCAGCACCTGCAAAGAGACTACGGCTACACACTGGATTTACGAGTCGGCGGCGCAGACCCGCTCGCGGATTTTCTCTTTCGCGTGCGCGAAGGCCACTGCGAATATTTCTCCACGGCGATGACTGTCATGCTGCGCACGCAGGGAATAGCGGCGCGCGTCGTCAACGGTTTTCAAAAGGGCGAGTACAACGACACGGCCGATGTTTTCACCGTCACGCAGAAGGACGCGCATTCGTGGGTCGAGGTTTATTTTCCGGAAACATCGTCGTGGGTGACGTTTGACCCGACGCCCGCCGCAGGCCGTCCCCTTCGCGAGAGCACTGGCTTTGTCTCGCGCATAGGAAAATATGCGGAGGCCATGGAGCTTTACTGGAATCAATACGTCATCGGCTACGACCGTCAGGAGCAGCGCTCGCTCGCTACCAGCTTGCGTAATCAGATAAGCACATTTCGACAGGTGCTGACGGACGTGATGTACGAGGCGAAGGCGGTGGTGGCGAATTGGTTGAGCGCCGTTCAGGGAACAAGCGGCGCAGGCCGCAACGGGCGCGTGCGCGCGTGGCTTCCGGTCATCGGCGGTCTTCTACTGCTCGCGCTCTTAATCTTTCTCGCTCTCAGGATACGGCGTCTGGGTTTCTGGCAGGGCTTAAAGCTCTGGCACACTGCGGAGACGCGCGGCTCGATTGTGGAATTCTACGAGCGCATGACGAAGGCGCTGGCCGCGCGTGGACTCAGACGCGAGCGCGACGAAACGCCGCTTGAGTTTGCCGTCGCCACGGGCCTGCCCGAAGTGCTCCGCATCACGCGCGCTTACAACCGCGTACGCTTCGGCGCGCATGCTCTGTCATCCTCCGAGATGACGGAAATCGAACAATGTCTGACACGGATAGAAGGGAAAGGATGAAGAGATTGATTCATTTATTCATCGGTTCATTGAATCAATGAATAAATGAACCGATGTATCAATCATGAAGAAAGTTGGTTTTATCAGTCTGGGTTGTCCAAAGAATCTCGTTGATAGCGAGGTCATGATGGGCCGTCTGCAGGAGGCGGGTTACGAGATTACGACGGATGCCACGGAGGCAGACACTGTTGTAGTCAACACCTGCGGATTTATAAATACTGCGAAGCAGGAGTCCATTGACGCTATTCTGGAAGCGGCGCGTTTGAAATCCGAGGGGCGTGCGCAGCGCCTTGTCGTGGCGGGCTGTCTGGTCGAGCGATACCGCGACGAGCTTCGCGCGGAGATGCCGGAAGTTGACGCCTTTATAGGCACAAATCAGATTAACGACATCACGAAGGTTTGTGACGAGCGTGTCAACACGCGCTCGCTTCCAGTGCTTCCGCTCGGCAATCAAACGGCCACGTATCTTTATGACGAATCGACGCCGCGTGTGCTCGCAACGCCCGGCTACACTGCTTACATCAAGATTGCGGAAGGCTGCGACCGTCCCTGCGCTTTCTGCTTTATCCCGCAGATGCGCGGCCATTTTCGCAGCCGTCGCTTCGGCTCGATTATGAGCGAGGCGCAATCTCTGGCCGCGCGCGGTGTCAAAGAGCTGGTGCTGGTGGCGCAGGATTCTTCGCGCTACGGCGAGGATTTGGGCGAGCAGGACGCGCTGGCGCACCTGCTGCGCGAGCTGTCGCAACTGGATGGCGTCGAATGGGTGCGCGTGATGTACACGTACCCGACGCACATCTCGGACGCTTTTCTGGACGTGCTGGCGACAGAGCCAAAGGCCGTCAAGTATCTGGACATGCCTTTGCAGCATGCCTCTGCGAACGTCCTGCGTTTGATGAAGCGCGGGGGAACGCGCGAGAGCCTTGAGCGATTAATCGCGCGCGTGCGCGAACGCGTACCGGGCATTGCCGTCCGCACGACTTTTATCACGGGCTTTCCCGGCGAGACTGATGAAGATTTTGAAGAGCTGCTCGCTTTCGTGCGTAACGTGGAGTTTGACCGCGTGGGCGTCTTTACCTACTCGGATGAAGAGGGAACGCCCGCGTTTGATTTACCCGGCAAGGTGGATGAGAAGGTAGCGAAGCGGCGTCGTGCCCGTTTGATGCGCGAGCAGAAGCGCATCTCCAAGCGCCGCAACCGCGCAAAGGTGGGGGAAACCGTGCGCGTTCTTTTTGAAGGTGTCTCGAAAGAGTCGGACCTGCTCTGGCAGGGGCGCATGGAGACACAGGCGGCGGAGATAGACGGCTCTGTGCTGATTAACGACGCGCCGGAAGAGTTTGAGCCTGTCGCGGGCCAGCTCGTCAACGTGCTTATCACCGAAGCGCACGATTATGATTTAGTCGGACGAATAGTCTCTTAGCCGAGCGCGTCTCAATTCATCATGACAAAAGAGGTGATGACAATGAAGCTTCTCACATTCTGTTTTGTCGTCCTCCTCGTTTGCTGCTCTGCGCAAGCGGTGTCGGCTCAGGCTACAGGCTCGTGGGTCAAGGTCGCGCCGCCTGAGGAACAGTTCGCCGTCTTGATGCCGCAGTTTGCAGAGGGGAAAACGCAGAAGCACAGCTATGAACAACTGGACGTGGACGCGACCCTGTACTCGGTGGCAGAAGACGGGGTGGTTTATACAGTCTGGTCATTAATCAATCGCAATTTCAAGAACGCGGCACAGGTAGACGTGGATGATTATCTGGACGCCTGCGCAGAGCTTGTCTGGGAGTCGTTCCTGAAAGCGCGCAGGGATAAGTCTAAAAATCCGAAGGTTATGTATTACCAGCGCGCCGTGCAGGCAGGCGGACTTGCGGGGCGCGAGTATTTCGTCACGTTAGGAAACAAGCCTGGCGTCGTGCGTTTCTTTGTTAATGAGGAAAAGATTTTTGTCCTGACGGTATTAAACGCCGATGCAGGCTCAAGCGACTCGCTGCGATTCCTGAGTTCATTCGAGCCCGATCGTGAGAAGGCTAAGCAAAGCCCGGACACGGACGCCGCGACAGACGGGACTGCAAAGTTAATCTTACAACGTGGGCCGGGCCGTGGCGGTAACACAGATCCCGCTGGACAGGTTGCGGACAACAATAGCGGCGTAGATTACGACAAAATTTTCACACCGCGAGAGGTCACGGAGAAAGCGCGTATTACCTACAGGCCCGAGCCGACTTACACAGAGAGAGCGCGTAAGTATCGCGTTTCTGGAACAGTAGTCCTCGAAGCCGTGCTCTCGAAGACAGGCGAAGTGACTGATGTGCAGGTTCGCAACAAATTGCCTCACGGGTTGACGCGCGCTTCCGTCGAAGCAGTTAAGCTCATGAAGTTTACTCCGGCATTAAAGGACGGCCTTCCCGTTTCGCAGCGCATCATGGTCGAGTACAACTATAATATCTACTAAGAGCGCGGCGCGGCGTTGCGGGAAAAGGCTGCACATCTTCTACGTCACAAACAAAGTGAGCTGGAAGATGCGCGCCCCATTATTTCAGGCTATCCTGTGCTTGCATGACGACGATTAAAGAATCCAGCGACGAGTTGAATCCGGCGGTGGTCGCGCCGGGTGCGGCGGCTGTGGCTCATGGAAGAGGAACGCTTGCGGAGTATGTTGGGCTCGCGGTTGCGACTTGCGGCGTAGGCTACATGCCGCTTGCGCCGGGAACGTGGGGCTCGATCGTCGGCGTTGGGCTTTATTTACTCTGTCGCGCCATGGGCTTGCGCCTCGTGTCGAGCGTGCAGGCAAGCGGACAGCTTACACAATTACAAGCCGAGACGCTTTTCACAGCTCTCCTGTTAGTCTTGATAACGGCGGTGACGCTTGCGGGCGTGTGGGGTGCGACGCGAGCCGAAAAGCTTTTAGGAAAAAAAGACCCGGGCGTCGTCGTGGTAGACGAAGTGGCCGGGCAACTGATAACTTTTCTTTTCGTCCCCCTTGGAACAGCGCTTTCGTGGTGGGTCGTCTGCGCAGGATTTTTGTTATTCCGCCTGTTCGACATCTGGAAGCCCTATCCGGCACGCCGTCTGGAAAGTCTGGAATCCGGATTGGGAATCATGGCCGACGATGTCGTCGCAGGGGCGTATGCTTCCATCATCATCGCGGCGGTTGTGGCAGTTAACCAGTTCATCTAGCGGAGGTGTCAAAGGTGCAGGAAGAGAGAGCTAAAACAAACGAGAGCATCACGCCGGGCAAAGAGGAGGCCGAGCAAGAGGCTACGAGCAAAGAGACCTTGAGCGACGTCAAAGAAAGCGAGAAGAGTTCGGACGCGGAGAGCGGCGGCGGAAGCTCCAAGACTCCGTCGCCCGACGGGCAGTTTGATGAACCGCCCGCTTCATCGGGGCCGGGAAGCGAAACCGGGCCGATGTAAGGCCGTGTGAATTAAAAAGTAGAAAGAGCGGGCGAGCCGTCGAAGGATTCAAAAATTTCGATGGCTCGCCTTTTCTCTCTCCACGTTCTTATATTTCGGGGTCTGGCTGCCGATCCAGCCGCGCCGCCAGAAGAAAATCAACATCCCTATCGCCACCACCAGCATAACTCCTAAGACGACGAAATAGCTGTACTCCCAGTGAAGCTCAGGCAGGTTGTCGAAATTCATTCCGTAGAGACCCGCGATAAAAGTCAGCGGCAGCATGATGGCCGAGAAAATCGTCAGCACCTTCATGATTTCGTTCATCCGGTTCGAGACGACCGAGAGATAAGCGTCGAGCGCGCCCGTAATCAGGTCGCGATAATTTTCCGCCAGGTCCGTGACGCGCACCAGGTGGTCGTAGATGTCCCGGAAGAAGGGAAGCGCCTGCTCGTCTATCAACGCGAACTGGCCGTGGCTCATACGATAGAGAATGTCGAGCTGCTTGGAGGAGATTCGACGCAGGCGCAGGACGCTTCTCTTCAAGCTCATGATTTCTTCCAGAATGGAAGTGTCCGGTTGCTTGAGATGAAAGATTCTGTCTTCGAGCGTGGCGATGCGCTCGTCGAAATCGTCAAGGACGGGCGTGTAATAATCTACAATCTGGTCGAGAATCTGGTGTAGGAGAAAGGTAGGCCCACGCTGGCAGGGGACGGTGCTGGAAAGCACACGCTGCCTGACGTTGTTGATGCTGCGAAATTCCTCTATATGAAAAGTGATGACGTAATTCTGGCCGAGCACGCCGTCAAGCTCTATGGTATTGAAGCGCTCGGCGGAGGTGTCTGCGCGCACGCCGTGCATGATGAAGTAAAGATAGTTCGGGAACTCTTCGATTTTCGGATGATGGCGCGTCGCGCGGCAATCTTCCACGACGAGCGGGTGCAGGCCGAAGATATCTATCAACAACTGGTCTTCCTCGACGGGCGGATTTTCCATGTCCACCCAGATGGTGAGCGATTTGTCCTTGAGCAACTCCGGCAGGTCGGCAGCCGTATAGTTCGTCTCAATCTTCTCCGCACCGGGCCGGTAAACAAAAATTTCCATCTTCAGGCTCCTAAAGACTCGTTTGAAATCACGACGCAAAAAAATAGCGGCGCGGGAGTTTACCATTATGCGAGCCGCGTCCGCCAGAGTTGTTTTCGCGGCAACTCGACTGCCCGGCGCGCTGCCTGTTAGTATGTACGGTTCTCAAATGTCAAAGAAAGATTCGCTATTAAACCGACGGGTGTTTATGACTAAACAGAAAATATTTGTTTCCGACGACGTCAGCCAGAGCGGGCTTGAGCCTTTAGAGGCCGGGGGCTTCGCGGTCGAAAAGAAGACCGGCCTCTCTACGGAAGCACTGCGCGCCGCTCTCGCCGATTGCGAGGGCCTCATCGTGCGCAGCGAGACGAAAGTCACTGCCGAGTTGATGGACTACGCGAAGCAGTTGCGCGTGGTGGGCCGCGCCGGAGTGGGCGTGGATAACATAGACGTGCCGGCGGCGACGGCGCGGGGCATCGTCGTGATGAACGCGCCGGACGGCAACACCATGACTACGGCAGAGCACACGCTGGCGCTTTTGATGGCGCTCGCGCGGCGCACGCCGCAGGCCGTGGCGAGCCTCAAGGCCGGGCGCTGGGAGCGCAAGCGTTTCATAGGCGTAGAGCTACAGGGAAAAACACTGGGCGTCGTCGGCCTCGGGCGCATAGGGCGCGTCGTGGCCTCTCGTGCGCGCGGCTTCGGCATGAACATAGTTGCCTTTGATCCCTTTGTCGCGCCCGAGCAGGCGCGCGATCTCGAAATCGAAATCTCCACGCTCGAAGACGTGCTTGCGCGCGCAGACTTTCTGACCATTCACACTCCGCTCACGGCGGATACGCGCGGGCTCATAGGTCGCGACGCCTTCGCGCGTATGAAGCAGGGCGTGCGTGTTATCAACTGTGCGCGCGGCGGTCTGGTGGACGAGCGCGCGCTCCTTGAAGCGATTAAGGAAGGCAAGGTCGCGGGCGCAGCCCTTGACGTTTTTGAGACGGAGCCGCCGCCCGAAGACCATCCATTGCTCCAGCGCGAAGAAGTCATAGCTACTCCGCACCTCGGCGCATCTACGACAGAAGCGCAGGAAGGCGTAGCCTTCACGGTGGCCGAGCAGATGCGAGACTTTCTTTTGACGGGTGCATTGCGCGGCGCTGTCAACGTGCCCGCGCTCGGCGCACGCGAGCTTAACCAGCTACAGCCCTACATGGAGCTGGCCGAAAGCCTTGGCCGCTTTCAGGCACAGTTGCTCGACGAAACAGCCGTCCGCGAAGTCCACATAGAATACGCAGGCGAAGTCGCTGAGTTGGATGCGGCGCCCGTCACGCGCTCGTTCCTCGCGGGTCTACTGCGCGACATGAGCGCGCGCGTCAACGTCGTCAACGCCTTTCTCATAGCGGACGAGCGCGGCATCAGCGTCACTGCCTCTTACAAACGCGCCGGAAGCGGCAACGAATTTCTCCCGGCCCTGCGCACGCGCATCTTAACCACTAGCGGCGAGCAACGGCTCGCGGGCGCGCTCTTTAAGCCGGGCAGCGACGGTCGCATCACGGAGATTAACGGCTTTCACATCGAAGCCATCCCGCGCGGCCACATGGTCGTGATGCGCAACCGAGACGTTCCCGGCGTCATCGGTCGCGTAGGCACAATTCTAGGCGAGCGCGGCGTCAACATCAGCCGTTTTCATCTGGGGCGACGTGAGCGCGGCGGCGAAGCAATGGCCGTCATAGAAGTAGACGCGCCGCTGGAGCGCGAAACACTCGAAGCCCTGCGCTCCTTCGAGCACGTCATCTCGGCCCGCCCGATTGAGTTGATCTGAAAAGTTGATTGAAGAGTCCCGTAGGGACTGAATGTTTATAGTTTAACGGCATCAATCAAGAATCAAGCTCCGTAGGAGCGACATGTTTAGCGTCTATCACATGCCGCTCCTACGGAGCTTGATTCCTGGAAATGCGTGCGAGCTATAAACATCCTCGCTCCTACGGAGCTAATCGAATGACAGCGACTTTTCAAACAGTTTCTAACAATTCAATTCAACCGACCGCTCAATAGCATCTCTTTCATCGCCCGAGAGTCTATTGACAGGACGACTTCAGCGGGACTATCTTCTGCACATCGCATTTCCGCGTTTTTTGCTAACGAGAAACGGATGCTCGTTGGTCTCACCATCTCACCAAAAGGAGGAATTCCATGGGCGACGATTTAACTAATGATATCTCTGGCGTGGTAGAGGCAGAAGTGATTGGTTCGTCGATCTATCAACGTTTCTACATACGCCGTCCGACCCTGCGCATTATGGTTTACACCGACAGCAGCAGGGAAAACTTCAATCCCACAGAAGGGTATGGTTTCTCGACTATGGTGCGGCTGGTAGCCGAAAACAACCCCTTTTACGTCAACATTCAATTCACCAACGTCAACCGTCATGAAGGCGGCGTGTCGGGCGCGCGTAAACTGACCGACGATGCTGTGAACCCTTACCAGTATGATGAAATCTGGTTCTTTTGCCGGGGGCAGCTAAATACCCCGCGAGACGCGATGTCGGGCGCGGTAGGTTGGTATAACGGCAATCTCCCGGACAGTGAGCTTACCAATGACGAAGTAGACCTGCTCTGGAGTTACATGAATGACGGAGGCGTGCTGATTGCGGGCGACCATGCCAACCCGGACCCGGTCAACCCGGGCGGACCTCCTCTCAACTTGGGGCGCGCGGTCGGCTATAGAATTCCACGCGCAGGCAAGTTGCGTCGCTGGGAAGGCGCACCCGGTCCCTACACGGACAGGTACGATACTGTGATAAGCGGCGGGAATGAGGGTGATGGCACTCCACAAAGAATAAGTCTCGCGCGCTACCCTCGTACTGCTAGTGTGATAGATTTCTCAAATGTTTCCCACCCGCATCCGATATTTTGCGGGCGCAACGGGCCGATTGAAATCCTGCCGGACCACATGCACGAAGGCCACATCACGATTCCGACAAGGTTTGACGACGAGGAGGAGTGGCCGAGGGCCAACGGCATCCAACCGCGCCCGGAGGTCATCGCCCGTGGCATTAATCATCGCGACATGAGTCCTATTGATTTGATGGCTGCTTATGATGGAGCGGTCGCCGGAGTCGGGCGCGTCGTCGCCGATTCGACGTGGCATCACTACCAGAACAGCAATCTGGAAGGAATTGTGAGAGACGCCGGCATCCACGCGCGGACTCTTGGTAATTTCTATGCCAACCTGGCCGTGTGGCTCGCTCCTTCCGGGAAGCGCGAGCTGATGCAGCAGAGGTTCTTCTGGCGGTTAAGCAATCACCCGTACATGGTCGAGTTTGGTCGCCAGAGTCCCTATGCCGTTGGTCGCACGGCGCTCGACGTGCTGGGCAATGAGGTCAGCGTGTGCGACATCTACCAGATGCTCACCTTCGGCTCGGGCCTGATGCTGATGGCGAACGAGTTGCCGCCCATGGAGCTTTGTCTGGGCAACATTGTGAACGCCTATCACGAGCAACTGTTTTTCCCCGGCGCGAAGATTTACGACAAGCCCACACATCTCATACGCAGCGCGTTGGGCAAGTCGCTCGAAGACCAGATACAAGTGTCCAGCTCCTACGTCGAACAGTTAAAACGCATTCACAAGGAGCTAAACCTGGAGAAGGAAGACGGTCAGCCACAACAAGACGGCTGGCAACAACTCAGCTCACAGGAGAAAGACGACTGACCCGGTCATCAGACCGCAAAGCATTGCCTGCGGATAATTTGGTAATACAGATGGTAGCGGTTTACTATCCCTCTATCAGGCTGAATTCTCCAATCCAAATCAAACGGAGGAGAAGTTAAAAAATCATTAATGCTTAAAGCTCGTCGCTTCACATAGCGCCCGACAACTGATTCAATGCGGACGCCTCTCGCAGCATGCTGTTCATCATCATGGAGGGAAGTATGGAACACGTTAGAGACGCGAGCAATCTCTATGAAGTCGAGCGCCGTGCGCGTCATGCCGAGCGGCCCGGCTTCCGCATCAGCGAGCTACAGATTTCGCCGACTCAGAAAGTGCCCTGGCACTACCACAACAATGTGCAGGATACGTTTTATGTCATCGAGGGACGCATCAGGCTTTTCCTGCGCGAGCCCATGGAGGAAGTGCGGCTCGGCCCCGGCGAGACCTATACCGTCGCACCGCGCCGCCCGCACCTCGTAACCAACGGCGGAGACGGCTCCGCGACCTTTCTAGTGCTACAGGGCATAGGCGAGTATGACTACGTCCCGCTCGCCTAGCGTGCCGCCCGTCAACTCATTCAACCGGAGCGCGAATAACCTGGATAGCGTGTTTCTCAAGATTCTTCTTTCGGTGAATGTTTTGTGCTGCTCGCGCGGCGCAGGCTGATTCGAGCGTTGGACTGCTTCGCTTTCGCTTCTTGTGATAGGATGATGCCGAGGTGAAGACTATGACTTTTACAGTTGAATATGAGCAAGAAGACGATGGACGATGGCTGGCCGAAGTTCTGGAAATGCCCGGCGTCTTAGCTTATGGTCAATCCTCTAATGAGGCTATCGCTAAAGCTCAGGCTCTAGCTTTGCGTGTGCTCGCAGACCGGCGCTTCGATAGCTTCTCTTTCATGATTCTTAAAAGAAGTTTGAAAAGTCCCGTAGGGACGGCCTGATAATAGCCCAGCCATTTATGGCTGGGAGAAGGTCATGACATAAGATATTGAGTCCCGTAGGGACGACTGAAACTAGCACCAAGGAGATTTTCAGTCGTCCCTACGGGACTCAACATTATCTTCTGCAACTTGTTCCCAGTGCTGAAGCACTGGGCTATTTTCATCCAGTCCCTACGGGACTTTTTCAAACAGCTTCTTAAAAAGCTTTATTGAGGGTCATCAACAGAGCATTAGCTCCGACAAACGGAGCATTTGCCCTGAGAAATTGAGCATTTGTCGAAACAAACAGAGCGTTTGTCCTTGTCTACGGAGCATCGGTCAAGTCAAATGCTCTGTTTGGCGGAACAAACGCTCTGTTTGTCCTGCCGTATGCCGTGTACGTCGTGGCAAACACTCCATTTGTCGCGACAAACACTCTATGTGTCATAACAAACGCTTCGTTTGTCGTGGCAAATGCTCTGTTTGTCGTAACGTTCGCGGCGTTGATGATGAGAATGGCGTTATTTGCTCAATCCGTAGCGGCAACGGCGCGCTCGTTCGCTGCTTATGACAAGAGCCTGCAAGTCCGGCTTCGGGCAAATGCTTCCGGCGTTCACCTGAAGTCGGCGTCTGCGACACAAATCACTTGAACTTTTGAGGGGAAAATATATACTGCCTTCTTCCAACGCATCGTACTCCCGGTCTTCACCGGAACTTCACACCTGGAGGTGAAAATCATGGCACGCACAAAACGAAAGTCTGCGGTTCTGGACACGGCGCGGCTGCGTCTGGCCGGCGTCAAAGCCATCACGCCCGCGCCGAATCTTGGCCCGAACCTGCTTGTTGCCGACTACGAGGAACAAATCAACGACCTCGGCGCGAAGATAGACCGCTACAACAGTATGCTGTCCACGGTTGACAGCCTGCAAAACGAAATCGAGGGGGACGAGCGTAGCTTGCGCGACAAAAATGCGCGCATGCTTTCAGCCGTCGAAGGTCAGTACGGCCCCGACAGCAGCGAGTACGAGCAAGCCGGGGGCACGCGCCGGAGCGAGCGCAGGCGCAGCACCAAGAAACCACCCACCGAGGGCTGAGCCGCCACCACCACGGGGCTCGACCACACCTAACAACTCAATGGACGATGGCAGGCCATGCGAGGAACCTACATCGTCCATCCTTTACCCTCTCCCCGCATAGTCTGCAACGGAAAGACTCTCAACCTGGAGGCAAACCTATGATCATACGCCATATTACCCCCGCTGGAATCACCACACTGTTCGAGCTACCAAAGCCCGCCCCTCCCGACCAGGAGCCCGGCGACCACCTGCAAAGTTACCCGGACGGCCCCGCCGCCGGCGAGGAAGCGCCGCAGGCGGAGACGCCCGAAGATGACGACCGCGTGATTGTTTTGAGTGACCCGATTTCCCTTGCCGATATAGACCCGGCGACGCCATACGTGCTCAAGGATACATACGGGCGGGTGGTGGCCGTTAACAACGGGGGAGCGGGCTCGTCGTGGCAGTGGGCCTTTGACGGGCAGTATGACTCGTACCCGAACGACGTCATGCCACTCTACTTTTCCGTGGACCCCACGAAGGGCGGCGCGACACTGAGCGTAAAACCCGGCAACCAGAACTGGCAGCTGCACTCCAAAGGCACGGCGACCTCGTGGGAGTACGTGTACTGGGGCACTTCCGGATACCCCAACACACTGTCACTGACGGCCAAGCTGGTTCAGGGCAACCCTGATTTATTCCAGTTGGCCTGGAACAACGGCGGCACCACCATGAATCTGTTGGCGGATTCGGGGAGCTGGAATTGGCTCACGGTGTCGTCAGGTGGTGGCACGTCCAACCGGTTTAGCCTCCACAAGTTCTACGTCAGGAGACCCAAGGCAATAATCCTCTTGCGAAGTACCTGGCCTGTGGCAAATTTCACCATCGCGTCGTTCACGACGACCCCGGACGAGTTCTACGAAGCGATTACTGATGCTCAGGCAGTGGCGATGTGGACTGCTTCCGGCCTGTCCGCCTACAATTACAGGGCGCAAGTCTTCGACTGTGACGACTACAGCTACGTCTATAAGGCACAGGCGTCCAAGACCGCCTACGCGAAGAACGCGGAATACGGATACGCGCTCGGCGTGATGTTCGGGGCGTCACCGACTGTCGGGCACGCCGTGAACGTCTTCATAGACACGGACGCCAAAGTCAGGGTCATCGAACCCCAGAACGGGCAAATCGTTGCGGGTGCGAATTGGAAGGACCACAACGGCGCGCCGTATACACCTAATTTCATACTGATGTAGCCGCGCGGGCCGGACGTACCCTTGCCCGCTGATAATGACTGCGACCGGAACATTTTCCGCAAGCCTGTTGTCTAAGTTGAGGTGGAAGTCTGATTACACTGTTGAAGGAGAGCTTAAGCAATGGACGTGCGTAAGATGGCCGGGTGGTGTCTGATTCTCTTTGGCGTGATTAATGTGCTGCATGCGATTTATCAGTATGAAACATTCGGGCGGGGGATGACGACGCTTTACGCTCTGGTGACTTCGCTGTTGTTTACGGGCGGGGCGGCATTTTTGTGGCTCAAGAGAAAAGATGCGTCGGGGTCTTGAGAGCGCGGGATTTCGGTTGACTTGAAGGGTTGTGCGGCATAATAGTAGCGCTGGAAAAGCTGACTGTTTGACCGGACGAACAGGTCGGCTTGCGCTGGCAGAGGAGTCATCATTATGGCGCACGAACCTCTGGGACAAGACGAGGCCGGTCGAATCCCGCGCCGACGCTTCATGCGCAATGCTTTGACAGCCGCAACCGTGGTCTGTCTTCCCACGAGCCTCCTGCCGGGTTGCCGTCATACGACGGGCAGCCTCGCTTCTACTTCGACTTCAATCAATCAGGATGTGATGGAGCAAGCTTTGGAGATGATGTCCGGGCTTGCTCCGCTGACGAACCACGGGCCTATGGCAGCAGAGGCGCTGGTCACGCTCGGACGTGCCGGTCTGGTTGTCCCTTGGGTCGAGGGCTACAGGAAGCGATTCACCTGGAGCGCGCCCGTCGCGCGAGAAAAGCTCACGCGCGAGAATTGGCGAGAGGCTTTAGGCGACGGCAATCGCGTGGCCGATTGGACAGAATTTTTTAACCGCGAGCTAAAAGAAGCCGCGTGGACTCAAGTTCTTGAGAGGTGGTCCGGCGTGCTCGTGCCGGGACTGGCCGCAGCCGCCGCGCACGGCCTTATACGAACCGCTCACGCCGTGCGTAGTCTCTCGGCCAAAGAAACAGAGCTGCGCCGTCGCGAGCTGGCCGCTGGTTTGGGCTACTGGGCTGCGTATTATCAACCGCTGCCCGAAGCGCAGAACGTCAGGGCGGAAAAACTCAAACCCGCAGAGGCCATTAAACGCGTGCCACAGCTTCCGCCGGAAAAGCGTCTGCGCGGATCAATCATGATTGGCTTGCGAAGTCTTGATAGCTTTCCTCCCTTTGCCGGTGCGGCTGATCTGGTCGAAGTGACAAATAACGCAGGGCAATTTCTTTCCGAGCTGACAGAGACTTTTGCAGGCGTCTATCTGAAGAACGTCAACCGGCAAAATCACATCACGTTGATTCACAGTGTGACTGCCGCCACGGCGCTGCGTTCGCTGCTCCCATATCTCTCGCCTGCCACAACGCAGAGAGCTTTGCGATACGGCTGGCAGGTGGCCGCCGCTCTCTATTCCATCTCCGGCGGCGGCTCGACCAATCCCATGCCCCAAGCGAAAGAGATTAAGCACGATGATTTGATTGACCGCGCCGTCGCCACACAGGATGAGCACGCGATTAAATTTACAGAAGCCTGCCTGCGTGAATATCAACTCACTCCCCGGCCCGTTTACCTCGAAGCCGCGCTTGATGCCGTCGGGCGGTTGTAGCGTTAGATAAGTTAGTCGTTTCTTGTTGCGAAAGCATCCGTCCCGGTAATGACAGCATCTACATCCCTGACAGTCGAAGTTGTTCCCGCATCGCCGGAGCACGATCCCACATGATTGATGCCGCTCATCTGATAGTTTGAGAGTTGTGGAGGTTTTATGAAGGCTCTGAATTTGATGCTGCTGTTGTTACTCGTGACGGGCAGCGCCGTGGCGCAATCGTCGTCAAACACTCAGGACGCGCCCGGCGTGGTGGTGGTCGAGAAGCGCTGGCGCATGATAGAGCGCAACCCTAAGCTTGAGGAAGACCCGCTCGCTATCAACACGCAACAGGCGAACCTGGAGCGCGCTCAGAAAGAGGCCATCAGGGAGAATGCCGCCAGAGCCAGCGCCAGTCAGCCCGCCAGACCCATCCCGACGCAATCCAGCATGCCCGTCGTCAAAACAGGGCGTTCGAGCCCATGGGTTGAATACGTTTACGAAATCAAGGTGAGCAACAACGGGACGAAAACCATACGCAAACTGTTTTGGGAGTATGTGGCCTCTACGCCGAATTCGCAGCCGAGGGCCGGACGTCGCCATTTCGTGAGTAAGATAAAGATTCGACCGGGCCAGACACGGAAGCTGACCGAGCGCTCACCTTTTCCTCCGCTCGGCGTCGTTGACGCGCGGCAGGAGAAAGCTGCCGAACAGGTGTTGATACAGAAAATCGAATACACGGACGGCTCTGTCTGGACGCGCGACTCCGAATAGCTTGTGCCTTGCGTCCTTCCTTAGTTAGCGCGGCGGACGATCTCGTTCTGCTGCGGCACGCCCCGCTCTATGCGCCGCCACGTTTTGCTCCCCGGCTCGTACACCTCGTAGTCACTGATAGCCATCGGAATCGAGACGGGGCTGTTCACAAAGGGAGCGCACGCAAAATGTAGATGCCAGTTTTCCGGTTGCTCTTTTAACCACGTGTTGCCGACGCGTCCCACCTGCATCCCCGCCTGAACGAAAAACGGAACCAAAATTTTTGGAAAAGATGGCGGAGCGACGCTCCTCAGAGCTTCCGTGATAGAGCCGTTTTTCATGTGCAGGTAGGTGAGGATTTCGCCGGGAGCCGTCTCCATCTGCAAGTAGTTGAAGTTGTCCCTGGAGATGTTATCAGCGGGCTCCGGGTCATTGTAATCGGAGACGGCGACCACGCGGCCCGCAACCGTTGTGTAAACGGGTTGCTCTATTGACGACCCGTCCACGCGCGCAAAGTCCCACGCGAAACAACCGCCGCCGTGATGGCTGAGCGATTGACCATAACCCTGTATCACCTTCCATGCAGTGCCCGGCGCAAACGGAAGCAAGACCTTTGTGCTCTGCGAGGGAAGCGGCAGACGTTGCGCGTCCACGTTGCTCGCGCGCGTCGCGGAGACGGAAATCTTCGTCGCAGTTGTTGGGAATGTGATGGGACGCAAGTGCGGTGCGCTCCTGGAAGCGTCAGGCTGTGAGTCAAAGAGATAAGCTGCGACGAGGCCCGCCTCCGTACCGCTCAGACGCGGATTTTCATCATAGTAGCTCTTGAGAGTTTTCGGGCTCAGGGCGGAATCAAAGACCGCCACGTCGTCTATCAATCCGTAGAACTGCGCGTCGCCCGTTGCTTTTCTTCCCAGTCGAAGCGTCCCGACAGGCACGCCCGCGCCGATTGTGTCATTCGAGTTATCGGGCTTCAGCTCTTTGCCGTTCAGATACAGGCGCAGCCTTGAGCCCTCGCGCACGAGCGCCAGCCAGTGCCATCGCTCCGTAGACAGTTTGCTTCCAGCCGTGTAGTAGCGCACCGCGCCGTTGATGCTCAACACGAGGCGCTCGGCTTTGACGCGGCCTTCGCCGTAGCCCGCAACGGCGACCGTGTAATCACCCGCGCCCTTCGCGGACAGAATCGGCGCTTGATACGACCTGGGATACTGAAGCATAAACCTTGCGGCGACGGTGTGATTCGCCTCAAAGAACTCCCTGAAGCTGAGGTCCGTGTCTACGTAACCCTGCCAGCCAAACGCGGCGCAAAGATTTTCGGGAGCATCAAGCGTGGGAAAGTTGCGCGAGCTATCTGGAACAGTCGCGTCTGAGGGCTGCGCCGTATGAACGTCCCACGCACGGGCGCTCAACGAGACGCAGGCTAGAACTGCCGCCAGTAAAAGCCACACGCATGTTCTTGCCATCAAGCTTTAATAATCTGCGTTATTGAATCTCGAACCTGACGCGCTGCGAGGCGCTCGTTTTGGCGATGCGGTCAATGGCCGTGACCTGTAGCACGTAGTGACCTGCCGTCATCGCCTGAAGCGGAATCTCCGCCGCGTAAGCAAGACGCGCAAGGTCTTGTGATTCGGTAGAGAGTTTTCTGAGCGGTGTCGTCACCACGGGCTGGTTGTCGCGGAAGATTTGCACCTGAAGCGCAACGTCCGGCGCGACCGCGCCGCTTGCCCCCTGCGCGTTGTAGATGTAAACGAGGAAGCGCAGGTATGACGTGCGCTCAAAACGACGGTCAACGCTGATGGGAACATTTTCGACGGCGGTCGTCTCGCCCTTCTGCTGTTCTCCGGGTTTTCGTTCACCGACCAGAAGGCTGCTCAGCGAAAGCTTGCGCGCGGAAAGATCCGGCACTTCTATCCACTGTAGGGCGCTGCCCGCCTGCCCGCTCGCTTCGTCGCGCACCGCCACGCGCACTTGATACAGACCCGGCTTTAATAACGCGCGGTAGTTGTAGTTGACATCCATGAATTGAGGGCGCGTCGCCGTGGAAGTCGGCGTCACGGTCAAACGCTCGCGGAAGCCGTCGAGTTGTTTGCCCTGCGAATTAAAGACTCCCCCGGCGATGTCTACCACAGCCGCCTGCTTGCCGTTACGTAGTTTTAATTCAAGAGCGCCGCCCGTAATCTTAATAGAACTCATCAGCGTCAGCCCGCTCGACGGCACATCCAGATAGCTTAGCGAAAGCTCTACAGGAAGGTCGCTGCGCGGGAAGGTCGCCGTCAAAGCGTCGCGCAGTGCGTTGTCCACCGTCTTAACATCGGCGCTGGCCGCGACCGCTTTTACAGTCTTCTTCTGCTTGCCTGTGTCTTCTGTAAGAAAGCCGCGCTGGACGCGCACGCTCAACTCCGGACGGTTGCGCACGCTCACTTCTACGCGACGAAACTTTCCGCCGCGCACCTGTTCGGAGTCCGGTCTCCACGCCAGTAGATAGTAAGCGGAAGTATCCTGCACGGCCTGACGCATAGCCGGAAACGGTGCGTTAGTGTTGCGAATCGCGCGCCCGCCCGTATCGACGGCGAGAGCGTTAAGGCCGTCCTGCGAGTCGGACATCTCGCTTGCGCTTGCGCGTCCGAGCCGCCCGCTCGGATCAAACGCGACGTCTTCAGCCGCTCCCGCCTGACCCGAGATGAGCCCGCGCGCTTCCATCGTGTAGATGATGACGCCCGCACGCGCCGCCCCGTCCGTGATGCGCCGCAAGGATTCTATGGTGTCGCGCTGCGGGTCTATAAAGAAGCCGTCCGAGATAAAGAAGAAGAGCTTGCGTCCCGCCAGCCGCGCCGTCATGCGCGTCAGAGAGTCTAGCGTGGAGAGCGAGATTTTCGTCACCGACGCGGCCAGCGAGAGCTGCGTACGGGCTCTCGTACGCACTTGCTCGGCGGCAGTATTCCGGTCAGTGCCGGGAAAATCTCTCATGTAGCGCTCGACGTAGTAGTTCAACACGTCCGAATCGTTGCGGTCTATGAGGAGGGCTTGATATTCGGACATCGGCGGGCTTTGCAAATCGCGCGCGGTGCGCTGCTTGTAGCTTAAACGCGAGACGGCTTCGCGCAAGACCATCTTGTTATCGGTGAACTGTTGCAGAAAGCCGACCTGCCCGCTCGTCGAAGCAATCATGAGCTGATCGTTCTGCCCCATCTCTTTGTCTATAAAGTTTGTGAGAAACTCGCGCGAGCGCTTGAGGCTGTCGGCGGCCAGATGAAAATCGTCCACGAAGAAGACAATCATGCGGCCACGATCCAGCGGTCGCACGGGGCCGGTCTTCTTCGCGGAAGCGGGATTATTTTTCGCCCCGCGCGCGGCGGCCAGTTGCGCTTCTTCGTCGGCGCTTCCGGCAGTGACGCGGTCGAAGAAGGAGACCGCCTGCGGGCGACCGTCAACGCGCAGCTCGAAATCCTGCTGCTTCAGCCCTTCTACAAAACGTCCATCCTTGTCGAAGACGGAAACATCTGTTTGCACAAGCTCGGTCGTAATACGCAAGACATCTTCCGGCTGGTCCTGTTCCGCTTGCGGCGTGCCCTGTGTCTGCTCCTGCGCATGTGTCTGGACAAGAAGTGATGGGGAGACGAGCGCAAGCGAGCAGAGAACAAGCAGGCTGCGCGTGAGCATGTTCTTCATGGCTGTAATCCGGAAAGGCGTTTGGCCGGGGAGACCGCGCCAGATAATATCACGACACGGGAAGCGAAGGAGAGTTGAAATGCGGTAAACTTTGACATCCGAAAATCCGTATACACCCCGGACCAAAATTTGTGAAAGAATACTCTTGATGAACACGGATGCTCCGACGCTCAAGCTTGAGCATGTCACCAAACGCTTTGACGATTTCACAGCCGTTGATGATTTGAGTCTCGCCGTGCGGCGCGGCAGAATCTTCGGCCTTCTAGGCCCGAACGGCGCGGGCAAGACCACCACCATACGCATGATTGTCAACATCACCATGCCGGACGAGGGCACGGTCGAGCTTTTCGGTCAGCATATGAACTCAGAGCTACAGAACCGCATCGGCTACTTGCCCGAAGAGCGCGGGCTTTACAGGAAGATGCCCGTCGGCGAACAGTTGCGCTTCTTCGGCGCGCTCAAGAATGTTTCGGGGCGCAAGGCGGAAGATGTGATTGACCGCTGGCTCGCGCGCGTCAAGCTTTCGGAATGGAAGAACCGCAAGGCCGACGAGCTTTCAAAGGGCATGCAGCAGAAAGTTCAATTCATCGCCACCGTCATGCACGACCCGGACCTGCTTATTCTGGACGAGCCGTTCTCCGGCCTCGACCCCATCAACGTAGAGCTTTTGAAAGAGATTGTTTTAGAACTCAAGGCGGCGGGCAAGACCATCATTTTTTCGACGCACATGATGGAGCAGGCCGAAAAGCTTTGCGATGACATCTGTTTGATAAACCGCTCGCGCATAGTTTTACAGGGTAGCATGCGCGAGCTTAAAAGCGGCTTCGGGCGCAACGCCGTCGCCCTGCGGTTTGAAGGCGGCGACGATTCCATGCTTCTTGATCCGACGCTCGTCACGCAGGTCGTGCACCGTAGCGACGAGATGGAAGTGGTCCTGGCCGAAGGCGCGGACGCGCAAAGTTTGTTAAAGCGTCTTCTGGCAGGCGGCGCGCGCGTCACAAAGTTCGAGTTGGTCGAACCGAGCCTCAACGACATCTTCATCACAAAGGTAGGCGAAGCGGATGCGCAAATTGCTGGCAATCATCAAGCGTGAGTACCTACAGCGCGTGCGCTCGCGCATGTTCATCGTGTGGACGGTGCTCGGCCCTCTCATGCTGGTCTTCTTTTCAATCGTGCCCGCGCTCGTCTTCCGCATCAAGGCGGGCGAGCCCACGCGCGTAGCCATCGTGGACCAGACGGGAAAGATGTACGAGCGTGTGCGCGAGGCTTTGACGGACGAGCGCGGCGTTCAAGCGGAGGGGAGGGACGCGGGCGAGAATGATTCGCCCGTCAAAAATTTCAACCAGAGCCCGGAGGAGCGCATGCGTCGCGCGAGCCGCGACCTGATGGGCAGCTACGCGGTCGAGCCTGTCAACATTTCCGGGCGCACGGAAGAGGAGGTCGTCAGGGAACTGGACGAGCGCATCCGTAAGAATCAGTTGGACGGCTATCTCATCATCCCTAAGGATGTCTTGCAGACGGGGAAGATTAGCTACTACGGGCGCAACACTGGCGACGTGGTGACGCAGGACCAGATTCGGAGCCGCGTTGCAACAGCCATACGCGAGCAGATTATTGCCGAAGCGAATGTTGACCGCAGGGTGATGGCCGAGATGAACAAACCCGTCCGCATGGATTCGGCGCGCGTCACAGACACGGGGACAGAGCGCGATTCCGGCGCGGGCTTTTATCTGGTGCTCGTCGTGGGCTTTCTAATCTACCTGATGCTGGTCACCTACGGGCAGGTAATCTTGGGAGCGGTGATTGAAGAGAAGGAGACGCGCATCGCGGAAGTTCTCTTCTCCTCCGTGCGCTCGTTTACGCTGATGATGGGCAAGCTCATAGGAGTTTCGCTCGTCGCGCTCACGCAGTACGGCATCTGGGCCATAGTCTTCCTGCTCTTTGCGCTCGTTGGCGTCGGATGGCTCAAGGCATATGGTCTTCCCGTGACGCTGCCGGTTATCCCCGCCTCGCTTGTCGTCTACTTCATCATCTTTTTTCTGTTGGGCTACTTTATCTACTCGACCATCTACGCGCTGGTCGGCGCGATGGTCACCACCGCGCAGGAAGGCGGACAGGTGGCGCTGCCCATCATCTTCCTTTTGATGATAGGCTTTTACATGGCCTTTCCAGTGATGCGCAGCCCCGACTCTTCGTTTGCCTTCTGGGTCTCTATGTTTCCGTTCTGGTCGCCGATTACGATGATGGTCCGCATCGTCACACAACCGCCGCCCTTCTGGCAGATAGCGCTCTCGATTCTGATAGGCGTCGCCACCATCATCCTGTTAATGTGGATCGCCGCGCGCGTCTATCGCATAGGCATGCTGATGTACGGCAAACGCGCCACGATTCCCGAAGTCATACGCTGGGTGCGGCAAGCGTAAAGACAGTTAGAAGTAAGCAGTGAGCAGTAAGCAGTCGAACGAAATACTGCTCATCTTACTTACCGGTCGCTTTCTTTTACTGCTTACTGCTCACTGCTTACTTTTTACTTCTTATGGGTCTTGAGATTGAGAAAAAATACAGGCTCGGGAGCGAGGAGCGAGAGCCGCTCGTCGGTCGTTTGCGCGAGGCCGGGGCCGAGCGCGTGGGGGATGAGTTCGAGGAGAACGTCATCTACGCGGGCGGCAATCTGGATCCCGCGCGGAGCGTGTTGAGGCTGCGTCGAACAGGGAAGCGCGCCACGCTGACCTACAAGGAACGCTATCCCTCCACGTCTTCCATCAAGCAACAGCGCGAAGAGGAAACCGTGGTCGAGAATGTGGAAGCAACCGCCGCTATCCTTGAGGCGCTCGGCTACAAGCCCTCGCTGGTTTACGAAAAGCGGCGGGAGACGTGGCGCATCGGTGGAGTCGAACTAGTCATAGACGAATTGCCCTTCGGCCTCTTCCTTGAGCTTGAAGGCGAAGAGGACGCTATTCTTGAAGCCGAACGTCTTCTCGACCTTTCGGAAACCGAAGCCGAGATGGCAACCTATCCACAGCTCGCGGCCACGCACGGCACTCGAAGGGGAGAAATGATCGAAGCGCGGTTTGAAAGCGAGAGCAGCTAACGATTGCGGAATGCGGATTGTAAAGAGATTGAATCAATGAACCGATGAGTCAATGAATCAATCTGTCTTCAATCCGCAATCCGAAATCCGCATTCCACAATCGCTTGACCTCTCTCGCCACTGTACCTAGAATTGGAATCGCAAAAGTTCCCAGTACAACCCCCATCGCATTAACTCTGATTTTAACGGAGGGGCTATTATGTCCAGCAACACAAACGATACCACTACGGGCGACACGGGCACGCGCGATATTACCTACGACCTCATCAGCACCGCCTATCACCTGCTTCAGGGGGCGGAAACCGTCGGCAAGTACATAGAGGATGCCGAACAGGAAGGCAATCAGGAACTGGCGCAGTTCTTCCGCGAGACCAAGGAAGAGTATCAGCGCCGCGCCGAACGCGCCAAACAACTCCTCGCCGGCAACATCAGCAAAGGCCGGGGACAGGGCGCTTCCGGCTCATAACGGAACAAAAGACGAGGCTAGAGGTCAGAGATTAGAGGTTAGTAAAAAGCGACAGCCAGACATCAGCCTAATTTAGCTCCGTCAGGAGCGCGATGTTTATAGCTGCTGGCAGCAAGACAAGAATCAAGCTCCGTAGGAGCGTCATGTCATTTAAGAACCACATGACGCTCCTACGGAGCTTGATTTTCTTAATCCTTCGCTAACTATAAACATCGCGCTCCTGACGGAGCTAGGAATCATGTTTATCCTGCTCTCAAACTGTCTTTCTCTTACTAACCTCTAACCTCTGACCTCTCCTTTTAATTGGCGCATTGAAGGATTGCCTGCAAGCTCTGCTCTACGTCTGCGTCTGTCGTCGCCCATGATGAGACGCTGATACGCATCGCCGTCTTCTGCTGCCACACGGTCCCGCCGCACCAGCACGTTCCGTCCATCTGCACGCGCTCTATCACACGCCGCGTCGTCTCCGGATCACCGAATGAAACCAGCACTTGATTGAGCACGACATCATTTAGAACTTCGTAGCCCGCCTCCCTTAGACCTTCTGCAAAGCGCGCGGCCTGACGGCAATTGCGCTCTATAAGCTGTGCCACTCCCTTTCGGCCAAGCGAGCGCAGCGCTGCCCAGACTTCGACGCCGCGCGCGCGTCTGGACGAATCCGGCGTGTAACTCAAAGGCTCGCGCCTCTGCGCCTGCGGCAGGTAAGGCGCACTGATGGACATGGATGCGCGCAACGCGGACGAATCGCGCACGAATGCCAGCCCCGAGTCGTAAGGGACGTTCAGCCACTTGTGAGCGTCTGTCGCCCATGAGTCAGCCTGAGCGAAGCCTTCAGCCAGATGCGAATACAGAGGACTGCGCCGCCGCCCACAATCCGAAAGCACCGTCCACGTGAACCCACGCTCCGGCTTCATGCGCCCGCGCGCAAATTTCCGTCGCAGGGTCAAACGCTCCGGTGTTCACGTTGCCCGCCTGTATGCAGACGATTGCGGGAGCGCGGAACTCGGGTATAGAGTCCGCACGCATCCTTCCCTGATCGTCCACGGGGACCGTCACAATCCGGCTGCGCCCCAATCCAAGAAAGCCCAGAGCTTTCATCACGGTCGCATGCTCTTCAGCGCCGACAATCACCGTCACCTCGGGCGCACCGAAAAGCCCGCGCGCTTCTACGTCCCACCCCGCAGCCTCCAAAACTTTGTGGCGCGCGGCGCACAGGGCAGTGAAGTTTGCCATCGTCGCCCCGGTCACAAACGAAGCACCGCACTCAGCGGGCAAGCCCAGCACATCCAATAGCCAGCCCAGTGCAATCTCTTCGAGCACGACCGCTGCGGGAGAGCTTGTAAACGAGAACGCGTTCTGGTCCCATGCTCCCGCCAGCCAGTTCGACGCCACGGTCGCAGGCAACGAGCCGCCCGTGACAAAACCAAAGTATCGTCCACCGGCTGTGGCGACCGTCGCGGGAGAACCGATTTCGTCCAGGAGAGACAAAACCGCTTCCGGCTCGGAAGGATCTTCCGGCAACGGCCCACCGAGTTCCCCGAGCCGCTCAATCGCCTCCACCGAAGGGAAGACGCTCCGCTCATCCAAAGCCTCAAGATAACGAACAGCACGTTCAGTTGCCATCTGGAGCAAATCTTTCATCACAGTCTCCAAAGCCTAATCAAAGAGGATTCAAACAGGGATGGACAGGATAGACAGGATAAAAACAGAATTATTTCTTCTTTATCCTGTCTATCCTGTCCATCCCTGTTAATTTCTTTCTTCATGCACTCGCAATGTCGCCTGACAATCTCAAAAACGCATGCCGAAAAGGGAAGCGGCCTCGCCCTCTAGGGAGCGAAGCCGCTTGCCGCTTTCGATTTTCGTTGCTTCTGTTAGAAGCCCATACCGCCGCCCATGCCGCCAGCGCCGCCGGGCATTGCGGGTGTCTTGTCGTCTTCGGGAAGCTCCGAGACCATCGCTTCCGTCGTGAGCATGAGGCCCGCGATGGAGGCTGCGTTCTGCAAAGCCGTGCGCGTCACCTTGGCCGGGTCGATGACGCCTGCTTTAACAAGGTCTTCATACTCTTCGGTCTGAGCGTTAAAGCCGTAGTTCTCGTTCTTTTCGGTGCGCACCTTCTCGACAACCACCGCGCCCTCTTTGCCCGCGTTCTGCACAATCTGACGCAGGGGCTCTTCGAGCGCGCGCTTAACTATGGTGACACCGATTTGCTCGTCAGCATCGCCGTCCTTCGTGACGTCGAATTTTTCGAGCGCCTTCGCAGCACGCACAAGCGTCACGCCGCCGCCCGGAACAATGCCTTCTTCGACAGCCGCGCGCGTCGCGTGCATAGCGTCTTCGACGCGAGCCTTCTTCTCCTTCATCTCGGTCTCGGTCGCCGCGCCGACTTTAATCACAGCCACGCCGCCGACGAGCTTCGCCAGCCGCTCCTGCAACTTCTCGCGGTCATAGTCCGAGGTGGTATCTTCAATCTGAGCGCGCAGGGTCTTGACGCGAGATTCGATGTCGGCAGCTTTACCAGCGCCTTCGACAATCGTCGTGTTGTCCTTGTCAATCGTCACTTTCTTGGCGCGTCCCAAATCATCAAGCTTGACGTTCTCAAGCTTGATGCCAAGGTCTTCCGAGATGACCTGACCGCCCGTCAGGATGGCTATGTCTTCGAGCATCGCCTTGCGGCGGTCGCCGAAGCCCGGAGCCTTCACGGCAGCGATGTTCAAAGTGCCGCGCAGTTTATTAACGACGAGTGTGGCGAGCGCTTCGCCTTCCACGTCCTCGGCGATAATCAACATCGGCTTGCCCATCTTCGCTACCTGCTCCAAGAGAGGCAGTAGGTCTTTCATAGAGCTAATCTTCTTCTCGTGGATGAGAATGATCGGATTCTCCAGCACGACTTCCATGCGCTCGGGGTCCGTGACGAAGTAGGGCGAGAGATAGCCGCGATCAAACTGCATACCTTCGACCACTTCGAGCGAGGTATCCATCGTCCTGGATTCTTCAACGGTGATGACTCCATCTTTGCCGACCGTCTTGAATGCCTCGGCGATGATGCTGCCGATCATGTGGTCACCGTTGGCCGAGACGGTAGCTACCTGCGCAATAGCGTCCTTTTTATCATCAACTTTCTTCGAGAGGCGCTTGATCTCTTCGACCGCGCGCTCGACAGCTTTGTCAATGCCGCGCTTCAAGGCCATGGGGTTCGCGCCAGCCGCGACCGTCTTCACGCCTTCGCGGAAGATAGCCTGTGCGAGCACGGTCGCCGTCGTCGTGCCGTCGCCCGCGACATCCGAAGTCTTGCTGGCGACTTCGCGCACCATCTGCGCGCCCATGTTTTCGAGCGCGTCCTTCAACTCAATCTCTTTAGCGACCGTCACACCGTCTTTGGTAATCGTGGGCGAGCCGAACTTTTTATCGATAACGACGTTGCGCCCCTTGGGGCCGAGCGTGATTTTCACTGCGTCGGCGAGCTGGTTGACGCCGCGCAGGATTGCCGCGCGCGACTCTTCACCATGAATTACTTGCTTTGCCATTTCTTCTCTCTTCTCCTACAAAAATTTTCAGATGCTGTTCCACAAAGGAAAAGGCGGCTTCAGTTTTCTAAAACTTACTTGCCGCCCTTCTTGCTGCTGCTGCCACCACCGGAGGCCGCGCCCGCGCGCTCGATGATGCCAAGGATTTCTTCCTCGCGCATGATCAGGTACTCCTCGTTGTCCAGCTTGATTTCGGAGCCGCTGTACTTGCCGAAGAGAACGCGGTCGCCCTTTTTGACATCCAGGGTCTGGCGCGTGCCGTCATCCCTGTACTTGCCCTCGCCGACGGCGATGACTTCGCCTTCCTGCGGCTTCTCCTTGGCCGTGTCCGGGATGATGATGCCGCCGCGCACCTGCTCGCCTTCCTCAACACGACGCACAATCACGCGGTCATGCAGGGGTCTAATGTTCGTAGCCATACTGCTTCTTCACTGCTCCTTTCGGGTTCAACAGAAATAATAAGAATTTGATTGCACAAGCCCACAAGCTCAAAAAACTGGCACTCCTTGTAGGCGAGTGCTAAAAATATACCAATGACCGCAGATTGTCAATAATATCAGGGGTAAATGGGCTGGACGGCAGAGGAGAAGCCCTAGCCGACCGGGAAAAAAGGTCGCCCGACGGGCTGAAATCAACGGGCGACAGCGTGAAAATGTTCAACGACGGGCTAAAAATGTCCGCCGACGGCGTAAAAATCTCCAACTACAGGCTGAAAACGCCGACATACACCGTGAAAACCCAGACATTCAGCTTGAGAGCGTCCACATTCAGCCTGAAAGGGTCGGCATACGGCGTTGCAGCGTCCACATTCGGCGTGAAAGTGTGCAAATACGGGCTGAAAGTATCCACATATTGCGTGAAAGGGTCGGCATTCAGCCTGAAAATGTCCACATACAGGGTGAAAGGGTAGACATTCAGCGTGAAAGTGTCGGTCTTTTTGAGAAAAGCACCAAGCTGGCGTATTAAACTTGTACAATAGAGAGCAAAATAGTGGTAGGAAGGAGAGCTAACGCGAGGTTTTGCGTTTAAGAGAGCGTTCGGCGCGACGTTCCTGCGTGCGGTAGCCTGCGACGCGCTTGGAGAGCGTGTTGCGGTGTATGCCTAGGATGGAGGCCGTGCGCGACAGGTGTTCTTTATGCCGCGCGAGCGCCTTTTGAATATAGAGCTTCTCGAACTCGGCCAGGGCTTCGTCGAGCATAATCTGGCCGTCGAGCATCTCGTCAATCAGAGCCTCAAGGCGAGCGCGCATCTGCATGATTTTCTCCGAACTTATTTCTTCTGGTCTAGAAAACTCGTACGCACGTCCTGTGAAGTGAAGGTCGTGAGCAGCCGTGCCCCTGCGGCAAGTAGCGGGGCGGTGCGCGCCTCTTCGACCGAGCTGATGCGAACGGGGAAGGCGACGAGCGCCAGATAAAGCGCCGAGCAGACAAAAAAACCGCGCAAGAGCCCGAAGCCTGCGCCGAGCACGCGGTCAAACCATCCGAGCCGCGTCCGCCGCAAACGGCGGCTCATGTAATGGCCCGCGACAAAACCCAGTGCGAACACGCCGCCCGTGATCAAAAGAAAACCGCCCGCCTGTGCAGCCCCCTGCGATTCGGCCAGCCCCGTAGCCAGCAACAGAGCGCCCCCCGCTTCATAGCCTCGCGCCGCCACCAGCAAACCTACAATCAGCGCCGCCACCGTCACGACTGCTCGCACCAGCCCGCGCAAAGCGCCCGCCACCACCGAAGCGCCGACCAAAGCGAGGACCACAAAATCAAAGACAGTCATCTTTATTGATTCATCGGTTCATTGTTTCATTGAATCAATGAAGAAATGAATCAATGATTAAATTCTTCCAGACTTTTTCCCGTCAGCAGCCTGTAGGCTTCAAGGTAGCGGGCGGTGGTCGCCTCCGCGACTTCGGGTGGGAGGGGCGGTGCGGGCGGCTTTTTGTCCCAGTCCAGTTGCTCAAGATAATCGCGCACGTACTGTTTGTCGAAGGAGGGCTGCGAGCGGCCCGGCTCATACTCTGCGGCAGGCCAGAAGCGAGACGAGTCCGGTGTGAGCACTTCGTCAATCAGGATTATGCGCCCGTCGCGGTCGCGGCCAAACTCGAATTTCGTATCCGCGATGATGATGCCGCGCGTCGCAGCGTAATCGCTCGCCTCCTGATAAAGACGAAGCGACACGTCGCGCAGGGCTTCGGTCGCTTCAGCGCCGATGATGTCACGCATCTGGTCTTCGCTGATGTTTTCGTCGTGGCCCGTTTCGGCCTTGGTCGCGGGCGTAAAAATCGGCTCGTCCAGTTTGTCCGATTCGCGCAGGTTTGCAGGAAGCTTGTGGCCGCAGACGCTCCCGGTGCGCTGGTAGTCTTTCCATCCGGACCCTACAAGATAACCGCGCACGACGCACTCTACGGGAAAAACTTCCGCGCGGTGTGTGAGCATAGAGCGCCCGCGCAACACCTCGCTGTGGCGACGAACAGCCTCTGGCATCTCTTCTATTTCAATCGTCACCAGATGATGCGGGACGATGTGGCCCAAACGGTCGAACCAGAAACGAGAGAGCGCCGTCAGCACTTCGCCCTTGCGCGGAATGGGCGTGGGCAGCACGCAATCGAAAGCGGAGATGCGGTCGGTAGCAACGATTAACAGATGCTCGTCGTCCACTGCGTACACGTCGCGCACCTTGCCGCGTCTAACCAGTTGTAAATCGCTGATGGAAGTTTCTAGAACGGGCGCTGTGGCTGTCATAAAGGTTGGCTCGATTCTGAAGTCTTTTATCCCAGGCGCAAAGAGTGAGCCGAGATTGTGATTGCGTCCGGATTTTTTGTCAAGGCCGTTAAGAAAGTTAAAAGTAAGCAGTGAGCAGTGAGCAGTCGAACGAAAAATTGCTCTACGTGCTTGTCGCTCTTTGAATCTCTTACTGCTTACTGCTCACTGCTTACTTCTTACTGTTCTAACGTTTCGCGCAGGCGGCGAATCTGCGCGGCGTGGTTGTGGGCGTGCGCGGCGTAAATTCGGAGCCAGTCTTCGACGGAGTAGCGCGCGTGTTCGGGGTGCGAGCCTTCGCGCTGCCAATCTTCTTCGCTCACAAGGTTGAGAAGCTCTGTCGTCGTGGCACGCGCGCCGCGCAAAGCGTCAAGCGCATGTTGCATGGGGCGCTCGTTGTATTTTAAGCGCACGGCGTAATCCGCTTCGTCGTAGTTTTGAATCGTGGGGCGATCTTCGGCGAGCAATTTTCTGAGACGGATGGCGCTCGTCATCTCGCTGTCTGCCAGATGATGCACTATCTCGCAGGCGCTCCATTTACCTTCAAGGGGATGCGCCGTCAACTGATTTTCCGGAAATCCTTCCAGGCTTTTGACAACCTCTTCATAGCCTTCCGCATACTGCGCAATCAGCTTTTGTCTCTCCTCAGTGGTCATCTCAATCTCTCCTTTTACGCGGGGGAATTTCTGTGTAACAATACGCGCACTCGCGGCGCGGACACAAGAATTAATAATAGAGCCACCAAGTACTACGCGCCGGATTTCTCTTCCTCTCCTCGGAAAGAATCAACGAGTGCGAAATAAAATTTTATCCGGAGTAGATTTATGCAAGCACGACCGTCAAAGCTTTCGCTGAACGTCAAGCTATTCAATATTAGAATTCTGTGTCTGTTGTTAGCGTGCGCGTTGTTCGCGCCTGCGACTCTGCCCGCGCGCCCGATGTTGTTGCAGCAAGCGCAGCAAACGCAGAAGCGCCCGCTTCCGCCCATACAGTACTTGCCGCCGCGTGATTACGACATGCGCAACATCACGCTCAATCTCAAATTCGACTGGGAGCGCGAGCAGGCGTTGGGCACTGCGACCATCACCTTCTCGCCTCTCGCAGCGAACCTGCGCCGCGTGGAATTCGACGCGGGGCATATGACGTTTAATTCCGTCCAGATGGAGCCTGCGGGCGCGCCGCTTCAATTTATCAATGATATGAAGAATGAGAAGCTGCGCATCATGCTCGACCGCGCTTATCAGCCTTCGGACACGTTGACGGTCACGATTGATTATCGCACCAACGGCAAAATGGGTGGCGAAGGGCTGCCGGGCTTCGGGCGCGGCTTAACTTTTATCAAGCCTCGCGCGGACGACCCCACGCGCCCGCGTCAAATCTGGTCGCAGGGCGAGACAACTTATAATCACTACTGGTTCCCGTGCTTCGATCACCCGAACGACTTCGCCACCTCGGAGATGATCGCCACTGTGGAAAAGCCTTTGATGGTCATCTCCAATGGCCGCCTGCTGGAAACACGCGACAACCGCGACGCGACGCGCACCTTTCACTGGAAGATGGAACAGCCGCACGCCAGCTACCTGACATCCATCGTCGTAGGCGAGTACGTCCCGGTGGAAGAGAAGTATCAGGGCATTCCCATAATCTCTTATGTCTATCCGAACGAAGTGAAGGAAGGGCGCGTGACGACGGCGCGTCTCTTGGAGATGGTCAAGTTCTACTCCGAGAAGACAGGCATCAAGTATCCTTACGCTAAATATGCGCAGACGATGGCGCGCGATTTCGGCGGCGGCATGGAGAACATCACCGCCACCACGCAGACAGACCAGATGATTCACGACGCGCGGTTTGAGCTTGACGGAGATTCGGACGGCTTGCAATCGCACGAGCTGGCGCACCAGTGGTTCGGTGATTATCTAACCTGTCGCTCGTGGGGCGACCTCTGGCTTAACGAAAGCTTCGCCACCTATTTTCAAGCTCTCTGGGACGAGCATCGTTTGGGGCGCGATGATTTTCTTTACCTCGACGTGAAGGGAAATCAGGATGCTTACTACGCCGCGTGGCGCAACAACCTGCGCCGTCCCATCGTGACGAACAATTACCGCAACCCGGATTCGGTCTTTGACATTTACGCTTACCCGCGCGGCGGCGCTGTCCTGCACATGCTGCGCATGACCTTGGGCGACGAGGCATGGTGGCGCGCTATTAACTATTACCTGCGCAAGTATCCGCACCAGCCCGTGCAGACGGAGCAGTTTCGCATCGCCATCGAAGAATCCACGGGGCAGCCTATGGACTGGTTCTTCGACCAGTGGCTCTACAAGATGGGCCACCCCGTCTTTCGCGTCACGAAGAATTACGATGCGGCGACAAAGACGCTCGCGCTCACCGTGCGACAGGAGCAAAAGGTTGATCCGTTGTGGGAATACCCGCAGACAGCTTTTTTCCGCACGCCCGTTGACGTGGAGATTAGTACCGGAACGGCGACGAAAGTGACGCGCATCGTGGTCGAGCCGAAGGAGGAGCAGTCTTTCAACATCCCCGTGGATGCCGAACCACAGATTGTCAACTTCGATTACGGCTCCACACTCATCAAGGAACTCAAATTCGATAAGCCGACACAGGAGCTTGTCTACCAGCTTTCGCGAGACGAAGACTTGATGGGCCGCGTGTGGGCGCTCGGCCAACTGTCCGAGCGTTTGCGAGCGGCACAGACACCCGAGAGTGAAAAGCAGGAGATAGTGCAAGCAATCGCTGCCGCGCTCAAGAGCGACAAATCATGGAGCCTGCGTGTCGAGGCTGCCGCCGCTCTGAATAATGTTCCGGGCGACGCGGCGCGCCGAAGCCTAGTCGCCGCCGCGCGAGATCGCGACGCACGCGTTCGCGCTCGCGCCATCACCTCGCTCGCGATAACCAAAGACCCGGCGCTCGCTACGCTCTATCTAGAACACCTGAATGATGAAAGCTACGCTACTATACGCGAGGCTGCGCGTGCGCTCGGCCAGACGAAAAGCCCTGCGGCATATGAGCCGCTCGTCAAGCTTTTGGAGATTCCGTCGTGGCGAGACACCATCAAGGTCTCCGCGCTCACGGGATTGGCGGCGCTCGAAGATCGTCGCGCGCTTCCTTTGGGTTTCCGTTACGCGGAGGTTGGAAATCACGCTAATGTCCGAAACGCTGCCTTCGCGCTTCTGGCCGTTGTCGGTAAAGATGACGCGCGCGTGTTCCCGCTCGTCTCGGACGTGTTTCGTCAGTCGGTCCTGACCAGAAGCCCCGCGCTGCGCGCTTCAGCCGAAGCTCTCATCGCCCTGGGCGACAAACGCGGGCTCGAAGTTTTCGAGCAGGCGCGTAAACAAACGGGCGTCGCGGAAGACCTGCAAGATTTAATAGGCGTCTTCGAGCGCCGCTTACGGCAGAACATAAAGGAACCCGCGCCCGCCCAGTGAAGCGACAGAAGTTGTAGATAGCCAAGGCTTTATCATCCCGAGCGGGATGTCCGTCAAGTGCCGCGCCGGAGGCTCGCGGGCTGCTGCTTTGACTGCTACAGGCGAGGTTTCCCGGCGGGTCAGTGTTCGACACCGTGCCGAACCGTTAGCCGTATATATGTAACTTAATGCTTGAGTTTCAACATCTTCCCCTGTTATATTCTCTGTTGACCGAGCCCGCGCCCTCGCCACAGGCGCGGATTTCGAAAGAAAACTTGCCACTTGTCCTTCGTGCCACATAATCACTGATGACAGCTTCTGTAGATAAAGCCAGAACCAAGGAAGAGCATGAATCGGTGCAGCCCGGCGAGCGTCGAACGAGCTTGCTGGTGATAGAAGACGACGAGAACATCTCGACTGCCATCAGCGAATATTTCACGCGCGCAGGCTATACGGTCAAGACGGCTGAGGACGGAGTGGCGGGCGTGCAGACAGCCTTGCACGACCACCCGGACGCGGTCGTGCTTGATCTGATGCTGCCGAAGATGGATGGTCTGGCCGTTTGTCGTGAGCTGAGGGAGAAGGCCCCGTACATTCCCATCCTGATGCTGACGGCGAAGGACGACGTGGTTGACAAAGTGTTAGGTCTTGAGATGGGCGCGGATGATTACATCACCAAGCCCTTCTCTTTGCGCGAGCTTGAAGCACGAATAAAGAGCGTGCTCAGGCGCGTGCGTACCAGCGCCACATCAGAGGGCGCTGGCGAGGAAGCGCCGATTGTGCGCGGCAAGCTTCGCATAGATCCTTCAAAGCGCGAAGTGGTCGTGGGCGAGAGGCAAGTTGAATTGACGCCAAAGGAGTTTGACCTCCTGCGGCTTTTCGCATCGAACCCGGGACGTGTTTTTCCCCGTAAGTACCTCCTTGAAAAAATCTGGGACTACTCCTACGAGGGCTACGACAGGACGATTGATTCACACATCAACCGCCTGCGCGCCAAGATCGAGGAGAACCCGGAAAATCCGCAAATGGTCTTGACTGTCTGGGGCATCGGCTACAAGTTCAGCGACGAGTAAAAAGCATTTCTTCTTGCTCCTTCACTCACCGGCTCGCCGTCTGAACCCCGAGAAGCACCAACACGGTCGAATCTTTGACGAACATCATGGCTTGATTCCAAACGCGGGATGAAAGCCACCTACAGCCACTGACGGTTTCCCATAACTGCCGTGGGCTATTCCGTTTTCCAGCCTCTTCAACAAAGGCCCACGATAAACAAGTGGCCCTTTTGAATCTGCTTCCCAATCTGAAAGCGATGAAAAACTTTCCGCTTCTCTCTAACCCATCCGAGTCTAAAGCAATGCGATATTCCAACATCAAATTAAAAAGCCTTCGCGGCGCATTGGCGACCGCAACGGTCGTCGCCACCCTGACGCTTCTGCCATCGGTCACGCCCCTGGCGCAGAAGAAAGAGTCGCCGAATGTGACCGGCATCAGCTCTCGCCCGACTTCTAAAGGCAAGGTCGTCTCGCTCTCGACCGACGGGCCTTTAAAAGGCACGCAGACGTGGCAGGATCCGGACGGAACTTTTAACGTCACGCTGCCCGGCTCAAACGCCAACCAGTTAAAAGACCTCCCGCCCGGCGTGCAGGTGCGGCGCGTAGGCGATTCTTTGCAGATTGCTATCCCTGCAAAGTCCGGCGCAAACGTCACCGTCCAGCCGCGCTCGAACGGAATTGATCTAGTGATGGAAGGCGACACGGAAGGGCAAAAGGGTGCTTCCGCTGCGGGCGCGCAACCGGGAGCACAATACGGCGCGGGCTCTAACGGCGCGCGGCCACAGTCAGCGTCCGCTGCACAGCCTGCGCGTGCGTCCGAAGGCACGCTGCCGGAAACCACCATGCCCTCGTCATCGTCGTCTGCGAGCACGGGAAGCGAGACAGTAGCTTCCAGCTCGGCTCCGTCATCTCCCGCACAAACGGCGAGCGCATCAAGCACAAGCAGCTCTACGGCGACGACAGCACCCGCGGCTGTGCCTGCCGCCGCTCAGCCTCAGGCGGAAGACGATGGCGGTATCATGTCATGGGTCTTCTCTTACACGGGGCTCGCCGTTCTGCTCGTCGTGGTGCTAGGCATTTTTCTGATTGTTCGCCGTCGTGAGGAAGGCGGTTGGGAGCACGTAGAGGACGAGGAGAAGAAGACCGAACCCGTTGATTTGATGGCGGACGAGACTGCGCGCACGGGCGAGCGCCGCCACCGCAACCGCAGACAAGGTTTCGAAGGCGGACGCCGCGCCACAGACGCGCCGCAGGCAGCGCTTGTCAAAGCTCAATCGAGCGTCCCGCAGAAAGAGGACGCGCGCGGCGAGCCCGTGATGGAAGTTCGCCAGGATAAGCTCGTCCCGACCGCTCTCTTTGGCGCGTATCGAGTGGACCAGGAAATCGGCAAGCTCCTGATGGGGCAGCCGCATCGCATGGACGTTCTGGCTTCGCGCGCGCCCGACGACAGGCGAGCGATGGAAGCATCGCTTTTGAAAGTTCTCAGCTCGCCCGAGGTTGGCGCGGATGGTCAGCGCCGCGTGCGTCAGGCTCTGGAGGATTACGGGTTCGTGGCGCGTCAGAGCGCTGCGCTCCTGCTTTCGCCGGATGCTTACGAGCGCGCATCAGCCGCGCGCGTCCTCGGCGAAGTTCAATCGCCCACTTCGCTCCCGTTCCTTCTGGAAGCTCTTTACGATGCGGAGCAGATTGTACGCACGCAGGCGGTCACGACCATCGGCGCGCTCAAACTCCCGTCGGCCATCGGCGCGCTCCTCGACATGGCTCGTCGTTATCCGGACATGCCGCAACATCTACTGAGCCGTGCGCTCAGCGATTGCTCAGTAGAATGCATGGACTTCATAGACGTGACGCCCGCCGGGCGCGCGCTGATTCGCATAGGCGACGACGGTTTCTTTACGGGCGAGATAACGGCGCTTGAGCCCGCGACCGTGTTCGAGGCGCTGCCCGAATACTTCGACGACGAATTGCTCTCCGAAGCTTTACATAGACTGGCGAGCGCTGATGCGGAAGCTCGCACCGCAGCCGCGCAATCGCTTGCGCAATATCCTGTCAGCCGCTCCGTGGACGCATTGACTGTTCTGGCTTCGCAAGACCCTGAAGCGAGCGTACGCGCCGCTGCCGTCACGAGCCTCGGCGCAATCGATCATGAAACGGTCTTTGCTCCTGTCCTGATGGCGTTTGCGGACGAAGCGCGCGAGGTCCGTGCGGCTGCCGCGCGTGCGCTCTCGCGTCTCAACTTCGACCGCGCGGATGCTTACGTGCGTCTGATTGAAACCTGCGACAGCGAGAAGCTGCAAAAGGTGGCGCGCGCCTGCATCGATGCAGGGATGGCGAAGCAGGCGTTTGATCGTTTGGCGTCCGAAGACCGTCGCCAGATGTATGAATCCTTCACGCTGCTCTCACTTTTAGCGCGTGCGGGCGAATCGGCTCCGATTCTGGAAGCCATCGAAAACCACGGCAACATCAACGTCCGGTTGGCTGCCGTCAAGCTAATAGGGATTTCCGGACACGCGAACGTCATCGAGCGCCTGCGCGAGCTGGCGGTCGTGGACAACATTCCCGAGAAACTGCGCATGGCGCTAATGGAGGTCGTATATAAACTGGATCAGGCAGCGGAAGCTGCGCCTCTTCAGCCTGAGCCGGTTGACTGTTAAAAGCTTGGTGACAAGAGAGGCAGATGCGTTGCATAATGCAGGCGTCTAAGTCTTTTCAGCCCAACTGACCCGGTGAATAAAGATGCCCCGCTCACTCTCAAACTCAATTAGATGGCACGCGCTCGCCGCCTCGGTGGCCCTGGTCATCTTCGTCTCCCTGATGGTGTTGGAAGCCGGGGCGCAAGCGCCACGACGCGGCAAGCGTCTACCGCTTCAATCAACGTCCGCGACCGCCAACACCCCGCCGCAGGTGCAGCGCAAATCAATCGCCTCGCTACGCAGCATGGATACTGCGGACGGTTCGCGCGTCACCATCACGTCGGATGTGCCGCTCAACGACTACGCGGCTTACTGGTCGGGCGATCGTTACTACGTCGTCATCCCCGACGCCGATCTGACTTCACAAAATCTGCAAGCGCTACAGGCTTCTCTGCGCGGTCGCGGTTTTCGTGACGTCAAAATCGAGAAGCGCGGGCAGGACGTGCTCATCTCTTTCAGGCTGGAGCCCGGAATGCGCGCCCGCGTCGAGCAGAAGTTCAATCGCCTCGACATAGTCTTTACCGCACCTGCCGGTGCTTCCGTCTCCAACCGCAACACCAACAACGCATCCGGGCGAGACGGCAGCACGCCCAACGATATCATCACCAACACGCAGGCCAACACGCAAGCCAATACTTCCGTGACTTACACCAACACCAATACGGGCGCAAGCAATTCCGGCGCGCTGGCTTCAGCCGGTGGAGGCGTGCGCGGTGGACGCCGTCGTGGTGGTAGTGGTTATAGAGGCGGTCGTTACGGCGGCGGCGGCGGAGGTGGTGGAGGCGGCGGTGTGCCGTTGAATATCCCTTTGCCGAGTGAGATGGCTTTGCCGGGAGCGACGCCTGCGGGCAGCCCTTCGACTTCCGCGACTCCTTCGACCTCGGCCACTCCTTCAACTTCGGCCAGTCCTGCGGGCAGCCCGGACGGTGCGCTTACAACGGCTTCGCCCATTGCGCCGACCACTACGCCCGAGCAGATAGCGCAGGCACAACAACCGCCCGTCACGGGTCCGCCCACGACGACTACTACGAAGACCGCCCCGCCGGTTGCGCCCGCGACGGAAACAGGCTTTGCCGCCGCCGTCAGGAACAACTGGCTGCCGCTTTTGATAGGTCTGCTGGTGCTGCTGGCAATCGGTCTGCTCCTGGTCTCGCGCTCTCGTTCGCGCGAAGCAGAAGCGCCTGCGGCTGCGCCTTTAGGGACCAGAAGAAAAGAGAGCATCAAGGAAGCGCCGAGGACCAAGGTGGGTACGGCGCTCGCCGGAGGAGCGGCTGCTGCGGCTGCGGCCTCCGCGCGTGCGAAAGAAGCTAAAACTGCTGCGACGCCCGCGCCTGTGGTTAAAGAAGAACGCGCCGGGAAGGAAGAGGTCAAAGGCATAGAGCCTGTCGCTCCTGCGGTTGGAGCCGAGCGCGTCACGACGGAAGTTAAAAGCCTGCTCGAAGGCGGAACGTATGACGAGGCGGTCATTGGCTCGTCAAATCCCGAAACGCGTGGGATGGTGGGAACGGAACTTTTGGCAGGGCTTGCCAGCCGCAACCCGGAGCGGCGCAATCACGCGCGCGCAGCCTACACCAAGCACGGCTTCTTCGACGAAGCGACGCGCGCTCTGCGCACGGCTGCGAATCCTGCCGAGCGCATTTCGGCTGCGCGTTCCTTAGGGCTCACGCAGGACCGCGCGGCCACTGCGCATTTAACTGCCGCGCTCGAAGATGAAGACCCGGAAGTCAGACGCACGGCGGTCAACGCGCTCGCGGAGCTGCGCGACCCGTCGGCCATAGGCCCGCTCAATGCTCTGCTTGAGCGTGAGAAGAATCGTAAAGTCCCGCACTCGCTGATTCGAAGGGCCATCGAAGCGAGCGCGACTATTGACGTGACGGATGCGTCGCGCGCCACAGGAGCCGCCCCGACGCCTGCTGTGGAAGCAACCGCCGCCAAACCCACCGAAGCAGAGACCGCAACCGGTGAGGGTAAAGATAAAGACGATGAGGATCGGGAGGTTTTTGAAATATGACGGCGATCGCTTTGCTCTCACAACTTCGTGATGTGGGAGTGGTGCTGACACTGACGGGCGATGATCGTTTGAAGATTGACGCGCCGAAGGGTGTCATCACGCCTGAGATGCGCGATGCGCTTTTGTCGCATAAAGCGGAAATTATCAATATCCTCGCCGCGCAATCTGCGGCGGTGGAAGAGAAAGCCCCGCCCGCGAGTGCCCCGGCTGTAGAGAAAGCGCGGCGTGGCGCAGAAGCTCAACAACAGGCTGAAGCTGAGGCAGAGCGCAAGCGTGCGGAGGCTGAAGCCAGTCAACAGGCTGAAGCAGAAGCAAGACGTAAGAGCGAGGCCGAAGCTTCGGCGCGTCGCGCGGAAGAAGAGAAGCAGCGCGCAGAGGCCGAAGCGAAAAAGGCCGAAGAAGAAGCACAGCGTCGCGCAGAGGAAGAGACCAAACGCAGCAAGCGCGCCGAAACCGACGCGAGGCTGCGCGCAGAGGCCGAAGCACGCTGGCGCGCAGAAGAGGAACGCGAGCGCGCGGAATCTGCGGAAGCCGCTCGTCGTGCTCAGGAAGAAGAGAAGCGTCGCCAGGCCGAAGAGGAACAGAAGCGTGTAGAGGCCGAAGCGAAAAAGAAATCAGAAGCGGCGACTAAGAAGAAAGCCGAGGCAGAGGCTGCGCGCCAACGTGCGGAAGAAGAAGCGCGAGTCAAAGCCGAAACGGAAGCTCGTCAGAAAGCGGAAGCGGAAGCGCGCAAGAAGAGCGAGGCAGAGGCAGCGCGCCGTCGTGCGGAAGAGGAAGCTGCGCGTAAGCGTGCCGAAGAAGAGATTGCTGCTGCTCGTCAGTTAGCTGAAAAAGAAGCTGCGGCGCGTAAGAAGGCTGAAGAAGAAGAGGCCGCGCGCCTGCGTGCTGAAGCAGAGGCCATACAGAAGCGTGCGGAGGCTGAAGCCGTCGCGCGTCAAAAGGCCGAAGAAGAACTGACACGGCTTCGTTCCGAACAGGAAGCCGCGCGCAAGCAGGCTGCGGAAGAAGCGGCTGCTGCACGCCAGAAGGCTGAAGAGGAAACGGCTGCGGCAAAGAAACGTGCGGAAGAAGAGGCGCGCAAGAAGGCTGCGGAAGACGCGCGCCTACGTGCCGAAGAAGACGATAAGCGTCGCGCCGAAGAAGACGCTGCGCGCCTGCGCGCTAAGGAAGAAGCCAAACGCCGCGCCGAAGAAGCCAAGCTGCGTGCCGAAGCAGAGGCTGCGCGTCGTCGTGCGGACGAAGAGGCAGCGGCGCGTCAAAAGGCCGAACAGACTGTCGCGCGTCTCGCAGCGGAGCAGGAGGCCACACGCAAGCAGGCTGCGGAAGAAGCTGTTGCTGCACAGAAGCGTGCCGAAGAGGAAAGCAAACGCGCCGCAGCCGAAGCGCGCAAGAAGAAAGAAGCAGAGGCTGCGCGTCAACGTGCGGAGGAAGAAGCGCGAGCGAAAGCCGAGGCGGAGGCTAAGAAGAAAGCTGAAGCGGAAGCTGCCGCACGTCGTGCTGAAGAGGAAGCGGCGCGTCAAAAGGCTGAAGAAGAGATAGCTGCTGCTCGCCAGTTAGCCGAAAGAGAAGCTGCCGCTCGTAAGAAGGCTGAAGAGGAAGCTACGGCTGCTCGTCAGAAGATTGAAGCGGAGATGGCGCAGTTGCGCGCCGAATCGGAGGCCGCGCGTAAACAGTCCGAAGAAGAGGCTGCACGCCTGCGTGCAGAGGCCGAAGCAGCTCGTAAACAGGCTGAAGAAGCATCGGAGCGCCTGCGCGCCGAAGCCGAAGCGGCAAAGCTTCGTGCTGAAGAAGAAGCTGCGCGTCGTGCGGAAGAAGAGAAGCAGCGCGCGAAGGCCGAAGCGAAAAAGGCTGAAGAGGAAGCGCTGCGGCGCGCGGAAGAAGAGGCCGTGCTCGTCAAGCTGGCCGAAGAAGAGAAACAGGTTCGTGCTGAAGCTGACGCTGCGCAGAAGCGCGCAGAAGAAGAGGCCGCTGCGCGTCAGCAGCTCGAAGCGGAGTTAGCACGTCTTCAGGCTGAACAACAGGCTGCACAGAAGCGTTCTGAAGACGAGATAGCTCGTCTGCACGCGCAAGCGGAGGCTGCACAGGCGCGTGCACAGGAAGCACAGGCGAGCGCCGAAGAGGAGCGACAGCGCGCCGAGGCCGAAGCCCGTAGATTTGCCGAAGAAGAGAGCGCGCGCCGTCAACAGGAAGTCGAAGCCGCGCTCAAGCAGGCCGAAGGCGCACGACGCCGCGCCGAAGAGATGGCTCGCATCGCCGACGAGGAAGCACAGCGTCGTGCGGCGGAAGAAGCCAGCCTGCGTGCGCAGATTGAGGCCGTCAGGCTCGGGGCCGAAGAGGCTGCCGTGGTCGAGCGCCGCCGCGCCGAAGAAGAGGTCGCGCGTCTGCTGGCCGAACAGGAAACGATACGCAAGCAGGCCGAAGAGGAATCGCGCCTGCGCGCAGAAGAAGAGAAGCGCCTGCGCGCCGAGATTAAGACCGCGCGTCGTACTGCCGAAGAGGAAGCGCGCCGTCAGGCCGAAGCCGAGGCCGCTCAAAAGCGTGAGGAAGCTGAACAGCGCCTCCGTGCCGAAATAGATGCGGCGCGGCGACAGGTAGAAGAAGCGGCTTCAGCACGCGCACAGGCCGAAGAAGAGATGGCTCGCCTTCGCGCCGAAGCCGAAGACGTGCGCAAGCAGGCTGATGAAGAGGCCGCGCGATTGCGTGCTGAAGCAGAGGCTGCACGCCTGCACGCGGATGAAGTCCGTCAGTTGGCCGAAGAGGAACGACAGCGCGTAGAGGCAGAGCTAAAGCGTGTTTCGGGCGAAGAGGCCGCGCGCCGTCAACAGGAAATCGAAGTCGCGCTCAGGGAAGCCGAAGAAGCCCGGCGGCAGGCCGAAGAGGCTGCCATGCGTGCCGAAGAAGCTGCGCGTGCGCGCTCCGTAGAAGAGACAAGCGTCCGCACCGAGATGGAAGCTTTGTCGCTTCGCGCACAGGAAGAGGCCGCTGCACGCCTGCGCGCCGAAGAGGAGATTGCGCGTCTTCAGGCCGAGCGCGAAGAGATTCGTCTACGCATCGAAGAAGAGGCACGCCAGCGCGCAGAGGAAGAGGCGCGTCGTCTTGCCGAAGAAGAGATTGCACGGCTGCGCGCCGAAGATGACGCGCGACGTCGTGCCGAAGAAGAACAACGCGCAGAAGAAGCGCAGCGTGCGGCTGAAGCGCAGCGCGCCGAAGCAGAAAGAGTTGCGGCGGAAGCCAGACGCCAGCGCGAAGAAGAGGAACGAGCGCGGCCCGAAACGGTCAAGGCCGTAGAGCCTGTGAAGGTCATGGATTTTCCGCCCGTGGCCGATACGCCATCGCGTGCGCCCGTCGAGCAATATGAATTCGCAGAGTCGCTCATAGAGCGCAACGACGGCGCGACCTCCGGCTGGATTGAAGTTGATTTGACAGAGGCAGAGGTTGTGCGTCACGCGCAGCCTATACGCGCGGGCTCTCAACAACCCGCTCAGGAGGAAAGAGAAACATTTATCCTCGGCGGTGACGAGCCGGAAACAGTCGAAGTCAGCCCCGCGTGGGAGATGGGCGAGCCTCTGACACCGACAACGCAGGTCGAGCCGGAGCGCATACGCGGGCGCGAGGACGCGGCGCGGACAGACGCTTCTACGAAAGAGATTGCGCGCGCCGTCACGGACAAGGGCATTATGCACGTCGGCGACGAGACGACGGGCGTGCCCAACGTCATTCTCAAACGCTTGAGCAGCGAGAATGAAGAAGAGCGCGCCATTGCCGTCAGTGATTTGGGGCGTGTCACGGGAGACGATTCCTTCCGCCAGATAACAGCAGCCTTTGATGATCCTTCAGAAGAAGTGCGCAACGCTGCGGCACGCACGCTCTATCAAATCAACACGGACCGCGCCGCTACTTTCACGCGCGCTCTACGTGAAGCTCCGCCGGAGCGTCGTCGCAGCATTGGCTCTGCGCTGGCTTCATCCGGTTTAGCCAGCGAGGCTATCAGTCATCTGATGGGCGAGAGCCGCGAGAAGACCTACGATGCCTTCTCGCTCCTGTTCCTGATGTCTAAGGCGGGCGAGGTCACGCCCCTGATGCGAGCCATAGAGGACCACCCGAACAACGAAGTGCGTCTCGCCGTGGTCAAGCTTCTGGCGCTGAGCGGCCAGCAGGAAATCCTCCCGGCCTTTCGTCGTCTGGCCGTGCGCGGCTCGCTTCCACCGGAAGTGCGTTCCGCCGTCATGGAAGCCATTTACCAGATTAGCAGCCAGGCGTCCGAATCCACCTCCGCCGCCTGAGCTAAGAAAATAAATCGCTCTACCTTCAACGACGCGCGTTGCTCATTTGCGAGCAGCGCGCGTCGCTTCGTATAATCATCTTTTCAGAAAGAGCGGCGCGGGCGACCGGCAAACAGGCGGAAATGGCTTTCTTGCACGCCGGATTGACAAAATTGCACCCCGGATTGAGAAAAATGCAGCTCGGCGCGGGGTTTGTACAGCCCGGATTGAGGAAATTACAGGCCGGATTCTGGTTTGTGTATCCCGGCGCGGCACTGGCGCACACGGAAATGGAGTTGGCACACGTCGGCGCGGCGATGGCGCACGTCGGCGCGGGCTTGGCACACACGGAAATGGCAATGGCGCACGCGGAAATGGAGAAAGTACAGCCCGGATTGAGTATGGAGCGGGCCGGATTCGGACTGGCACGCGTCGGCGCGGGCCTCGTGCGCGCCGGAACGGCCTTTGTTATCATCATTTAGGCCACGAGTAGGCCGTTTCTTCAATATTTCGACAGTGGTTCAATTTGGGAGCGCGCCCATGCTTTGTTTTTTTGCAAGCCCTCTCTTAAAATAACCTTTTTTCTCCCGAAGAAAGATTTTGACTAACACATGCCTTTTCAACTTCGTTCGGATTTTCAGCCGCAGGGCGACCAGCAGCAGGCCATAGACGCGCTCGTGCGCGGTCTCGAAGAGGGCACAAAAGATCAAGTGCTCCTCGGCATCACCGGCTCCGGTAAAACCTTTTCCATCGCCAGCGTTATCCAGCGCGTGCAGCGCCCGACCCTTGTGCTTGCGCACAACAAAACGCTCGCCGCGCAGCTTTACCAGGAATTTAAAAGCTTCTTTCCCGAAAACTCCGTCGAGTATTTCGTCTCCTATTACGATTACTACCAGCCCGAAGCCTACGTCCCGGCCTCCGACATGTACATCGAAAAAGAGGCGACCATCAATGACGAGATAGACCGTTTGCGCATGTCCGCGACGCGCGCTTTGTTTGAGCGCCGGGACGTCATAGTGGTGGCGAGCGTCTCCTGCATCTACGGCCTAGGCGACCCGGACGCTTATTACGGGATGCTGCTCTTTCTTGAACCGGGGGCGCGCATGACGCGCGAAGCCTTGCTGCAAAAACTGGTCGAGCTGCAATACGAACGCTCCGATATTGAATTCGAGCGTGGCACGTTCCGCGTGCGCGGCGACGTGGTGGAGATTTATCCCAGCTATCAGGACCAGGCTTATCGTGTTGAATTGTGGGGCGACGAGATTGATTCGGTCGCGACCATTGATCCATTGCTCGGCGAAGTCCTGCACAAGCACACCTCGCGCGTGCCCGTCTATCCGAAGTCTCACTACGTGATGTCGAAGCCGACCGTGAAGCGTGCCTTAAAGACGATTCGCGAGGAGCTTGATTGGTGGGAGCCTAATCTCATCACCGAAGGCAAGCTCGTCGAATCGCAACGCCTTCACCAGCGCACCATGTACGACCTTGAGATGATTAAAGAGATGGGTTTTTGTAGAGGGATTGAAAACTACTCTCGACATCTGACAGGCAAGAAGGCGGGCCAGCCGCCGCCGACACTTTTGGATTACCTGCCGCGCGACACCATCATGGTAATAGACGAATCGCACCAGACCATCCCGCAAGTCGGCGGCATGTTCAAAGGCGACCAGTCAAGAAAACGCACGCTGGTCGAATACGGCTTTCGTTTGCCCTCAGCGATGGACAACCGCCCGCTCAACTTTGAGGAATTCGAGCAGCGCATAGGCCAGACGATTTACGTCTCAGCCACGCCCGGCCCATATGAATTGACCAAAGCTGGCGGCGAAGTCGTAGAGCAAATCATACGCCCCACGGGACTCATGGACCCTGAAGTCGAGGTGCGCCCTGTCAAAGGCCAGATAGATGATTTACTGGAAGAGTGCCGCGTGCGCACCGAGCACAACGAGCGCGTGCTCGTCACCACCCTCACCAAGAAAATGTCCGAAGATCTAACGGAATACTTCGCCGAAGTCGGCGTGCGCGTTCGCTACCTGCATTCCGACATCGAAACCTTAGAGCGCATCAAAATCCTGCGCGACTTACGACGCGGCGAGTTTGACGTACTCGTCGGCATCAACCTCCTGCGCGAAGGTCTGGATCTGCCCGAAGTCTCGCTCGTCGCCATCCTCGATGCAGACAAGGAAGGATTCCTCCGCTCCGAACGTTCTTTGATTCAGACCATAGGGCGCGCTGCCCGCAACGCTCGGGGGAAAGCAATTCTCTACGCGGACAAAATCACGGAGTCGATGCGCCGCGCGATTGAGGAGACGAACCGCCGCCGCGCGATTCAGGAAGCATACAATCTCGAACACGGCATCACGCCGCAGACCATCATCAAGCCTGTCGAAGCAACACTCGTGACAGCTTACGAGGCGGACTACTTCAAAGTGCCGCTCAATCTGGACGAGTACGAGGAATACACGCGCGACAACATCGACGCCACCATCCAGCGTCTTGAATACGAGATGCGCGAGGCCGCCCGCAGCTTCGAGTTCGAGCGCGCCGCAGAACTGCGCGACCGCATCAAGTACCTCCGTGAGCGCGAGCTGCAATTAACATGACGTGAGTTCGACATAAGCGAACATTTGCTCAGCCCCGGCAGGGGCGGCATAAATGAATATCGCCCCTGCCGGGGCTTTATCATAATGTTAATGCCGTTGGCCCAGCACTAACGTGCTGGGCTACTGTTATATCGCCCCTTTCAGGGGCTCGGAGCGTCTTTTACTGCGAAGCGTCGGGCGAGAATTGCGAGGCGAGTGTGCCGAACTGGCCGAAGGCCGAGCGCGTCCGTTTCTCGAACCCGCCTTCAATCAAATTCGTCTCGCTCACGGTGTAAGGGATGCTCGCGAGCGAGCGTTCCAATTCTGCGGTGTTCGTGGGGCGCGTGCGTGCTCCGCGTTGCGCGGCGATGCTGACGATGAATTTTTGCGCTGAGGATTCATCGTCCGTCAAAGTAAGCACTGTGGAAGGAGCGCGACCGCTCGCAGCCTTTCGCATGGATTGTTGAAACCGCGCCGCCGCGTCGAGCGTCTCTCCCTGCGCGCGAGATTCCAGGCAACGACGAACGAGCGCTTCCGACCCCATTAACAAATGGCCCGCGACAAAACTGGCCGCACCCTTCTCTTCCTCACGCGAAACTAACAGCTCCGCGTCGCCTATCTTTTCCGTGCGCGGCTGCTGGCCCAGATGCTTGTTGACAAAGTCGCGTAAAGCCTTCTCATCCCGCGCCTCCACGATGACGAGAGAGCCTGTGCCAGACGCGTCCGGGCTGGCCGTCACCGCCTCGGAACCGATTGCTGTGAGAAAACTGTCGGGGTCTTCGATGCCATACTGCCGGAGCGCGGCTTTAAGCAGAAGGCTTACCCCGACTGCGCCGAGCGCGTCCAGTTGCGAAGAGAGCGCCGCGTTTAAGCCGCGCCATGCGGCAGCCGTGTCGCGTAGATTGTAACGAGTAATCCTGTAAGTATCCGGCGGCAAAAGCTTGCTCGCTTCCAGAGTCTTAGCATCCGAAGGCGCGAGCGGCAGACGCAAACGAGCAGAGACTTCGTTTGGCAGCGCTATGAAGTAACGGTCCTCGACCAGCCCTTCGACAAAACGCGCGCTCCACCCGCCGCCGCCTCCCAGCAGCTTGCTCGAAAGCTGCGGGAGCCATGAAGCAATCGCGCCTTGAATCTGAGGGTTGTCGGAGATTTGCCCTATATAGGCCGCGCCCGCCACCTCCAGAAGCTGCGCCGCGCCCTGCGGCGAAACGTAACCGAAAGCGAGCGCCGTGCGGCTCTCGACACGGCTGCGCATCTCTTCAAGGAGCGGGCTTCCAGCAAGGCTCGGTCTTTCGCCGCGCCTGACGGCTAGACACGAGCGCACGCTCGCTTCATCCGTGCCGATGACGACCACGCTTCCAGTGACGGCGGCGATAATCTGCCGCTCCCCTGATGGCGCGCGCCAGATGACGAGTTCTATATCGTCAACCTTCTTGCGCTCTATGCTCGGCTCACCGTAGGCTCTGCGCGCAAACTCGCCGACGCGCTTTTCGACCGCCGCGCGCGTTCGCCATTCGCTCGTGTGTGTCTCGGCGATGACGGCATAGCGCGGCCTGATCTTTAAGGTCTCGCCCGCATCAGCCGCTTCCAGACCGAGCATGACGATGGCTACCTGCGCGCGCGCGAGCACGACGGTTTCCGCAGACCCGATGCCTGTCCACGCCGACAAACGGCTGAGCCATCCGATTTGTCCAAGACCGGAATTGATGCCCGCAGGCGGCGCGAGCCGCTTCCACGCATCCGTCTGGACCAGCCCCTCTACAATCAACGGCAAGTCGTTTGCTTCAAGGTAAACAAGAGCATCCGCAGGGACATAATTAGCCATGTCCACTTTCTGCGGACGGTTCCACCAGAGCCACACTCCTGCTATGAAAACGAGGGCGATTAAAAGCGCCAAAAGCTTACGAAGGGAAATCATTATCATCTCATCCTAACTTCATGACGAGTCGTGAGGCAAGAATGGAGCAGGCCGAAGAAGGGAAATGCTCAATAGCTTCTCTTTCATCTTTCGCGTCCACTGATGACGGCAAGCTTCCTTCGCGGGCAAGATTGCTGCCCTTCTTGGTCTATGATACTTTGGCTGTTGAAACGAGGATTCAACCGGCGGACAATAGAGGCTTTCCGACTCAGGCTATTGAGGTAAACTCTTTTATGTTTTACCGCGACGTGCGCCCCCAACCACAGGCCGAAGCAGATTTCGACGAGTTCCTGAATAATCTTTATCGCGATTTGACAGATGGACGCCGCGACCCGAACGAAGTCGTGCGCGATACTCTTTACGAGATTTACTACGGGGCCGGAAGATTGGGCGAACGAAGCACAGTCCCGCCCGACCTCTCAAATCTTTCCGTCGCGGCGCGTGCCGTCTTTCACACCTTCGACCCGCGCAACATTACAACCGAGCCCGAGCACTACACAGATATAGACGCCAAAGCTTATGCCGAACGCAAGCCTTTTACCTGGCTCTGGCAAATGTACGACCGCTCTCCGCTCGGACAGAACGCATCACTGGGCCACCGCTTACGCCGCATGCTCGCCCCCTTAATCTTTCGTCGCGTCGGAGAGAATTTCAAGTGCTGGCATTTTGTAGAATGGTCCTACGGCTACAACCTTTCGTTCGGCGACAACGTCGTCCTTCATCGCTACGTTCTACTGGACGACCGTGGCGGCATAGAGATTGGCAACAACGTCTCCATCTCCGACTACGCTAACATCTACTCGCACACGCACGACATCAACGACATCTACACGGTCTACAATCGCATGACACGCATCGGCGACGGAGCGCGCATCACCTATCACGCGACCGTGTTGGCCGGAACTCAAGTCGGCGAGCAGGCGATGGTTGGCACTTCTGCGGTCGCCACCAAAGATGTGGAGCCCTATCACATCAAAGTCGGCATCCCGGCCAGGACCGTTAAGGTCAAAGATAATCCAGATGCGCCGCGCGATTTTGATGACGAAGAGGAGCCAAAGACGGTCAGTGACCGCTGAATTCAACAAGGTACTGGCAAGGCTAATCCAATGATTATCGTTATGAATCGCATCACGGTGGCAGAAGGGCGCGAAGAGGATTTCGAGACGACCTTTGCGGAGCGAGACCGCGCCGTAGATCAAATGCACGGCTTTGTCGATATGCACGTCTTGCGCCCCACAGAAGGGCGCACCTACGTCGTCATGACGCGCTGGATTTCCCGCGAAGCCTTTCAACAATGGACTCAATCCGAAGCCTTCCTCGCGGCCCATCGTAAGCAGTCGCCCGGCCTTGCCGCAGGCCGCCCCACCCTCGAAATCTACGAAGTCCTCAGCCAGTAAAGTCTGGAACCGACCTCGAACGATTCCAGAAAATCACCCCCAAAGACGCGCATATTCCTTCGCATAAGACTCTATCTTCTTCTTTCTCCTATGGTTAAAACAACAAAAATACTGGTTGACAATGTTATGTTTGTGTTGTAATCTCCTTTTGACGGTGGAAAGCCTCCACCCGTCTGCAACCCTGTAGAGGCGCGAACCGTGGCCTCCACAATCATCTACAGGCGCGTGCCCTAGAAAATCCCAGAGTTCCGAAGGGGCGCGGCCTTCTTTGAAAGTCAATCGATAAGGGCACACCTCGTGCGAGCGGGGGTCGCAAAGCCTACGGAAGTCAAAACGCGTAGCATCGCTTTCAATGTTTTGACTTGGCCGGGTTACCGAAGTGAGACCGTCAAACGCTGCCGGTGGTCACCTGAAGATTTCCCGGGGTGGCCGTCAACCCAAAGCGTCTTCCTCCAAACGAGAATGCGACCTTCCAAGCTCGATTTCAAAAATCGAAAAGGTGCGCAGAACCGTGGCTACATTGAAACCCGCTAATCCAACACCGAATCCCAAACCCATGCGCAACCGACTCCACAGGGCACGTAAGGCCCGCCTTCGTCTACGGCGCATACATCGCATGCGACACCTGAGCGGTCGCGAGGTATCACTAGATCATGCTTAAACGAGGTAAGAAGAATCTGGTCGGCTTAGACATCGGCTCCAGCGCGGTCAAGGCCGTTGAGCTACAGGCAAAGCGCGGCACGGTCGAACTCGTGAGCCTCGGCTACGAAAATCTGCCGGGCGATACGATTGTCGACGGCCAGATCATGGAGCTTAACAACGTCTCCAACGTCGTCTCGAACATCTTCCGCGAGCACCAGATTAAGACGGACCGCGTGGTGGCTGGCGTCTCCGGCCACTCCGTCATCGTCAAGAACATCGTTGTGCCGCAGATGAGCGAAGAGGAGTTGGAGGAATCCATTGACTGGCACGCCGAAGAGCATATCCCTTTCGACATCGCGGACGTTTCGCTCGACTATCAGATTACAGGGCGCACGCACGATGCGCTACAGGTTCTGATGGCCGCCTGCAAGCGCGACAAGATTGCCAACGTCAAACAGGCTATTCAGCTTGCGGGCAAGCAGCCCGTCGTGATTGATGTTGACGCCTTCGCTTTGCAGAACTGCTACGAGGTCAACTACCGTCCCGCTCCCGGTCAGGTCGTGGCGCTTTTGAATATCGGCGCGGCGACGATGAACATCAACATCCTCAACGGAACGAAGTCGGTCTTCACGCGTGACGTTTCGGTGGGCGGCAACCAGTACACAGGGTTGCTGCAAAAAGAGCTGGGGCTGACTTTCGAGCAGGCCGAATCGGTCAAGCGCGGGATGCCGCTTCCCGAAGGGACGGAAGAGCGCGACATACACCCCATCCTTGAAACCGTCTCGGACATTCTCGCTCTTGAGATTTCCAAGACGATGGACTTTTACCGCGCCACGGCTGAAGAAGGTGAAGCCGCCGTGCAGATGATTCTTATTTCGGGCGGCGGCTCGAAGCTGCCGGGGCTGGTGGAATACCTGTCCCAGCGTTTCGAGATTTCCGTCGAAGTCTTCGACCCCTTCCGAGGGATCAGAGTTGATGCCAGACGTTTCGATCCCGATTACATGCGCGAGGTTGTGCCGGAAATGGCCGTCGCTGTCGGGCTCGCTTTGAGAGGAGTGGACGCGCGATGATTAAAGTCAATCTTTTAGATTCCGTCACAGACCGCGCGCGCGGCGTCGCCGTTGTAGAGCAGAAGGTCGCCAACCCGCGCATGCAGACTCTGATCATGGCGCTCGTCGTCGTCGTCCTGCTCTTTGCGGGCATGGGCTACGACTTTATCAGCTCGCGCGCGGCCAGGGATAAAGCTCAAAAGGACCTTGAAGAACAGCAGCGCATCGCCGCCCAGATGGCTGCCGTCAACAAAGAGCAGCAGGAGCTGGAGAAGAAGACCAAGGACATACAGGTCCGCATTGACGCTATCCAGAAGCTGAGAGCGTCGCAGCAGGGACCGAGCAACGTGCTTCGCCAGATCAAGGAGCGCGTGGACAGCATTCCGGGTCTGTATCTTGAATCGGTGGCGCAGAAGGGCAACGAGCTGATCATCAAGGGCGATTCGCCGAACGAAGCTGCGGTCACGCGCTTTGGGCAGAGCCTTGAATTTTCACAGGGACAGTTTACGAATCTGGACATTGCGACCGAACGAAAAACCTTGAAGGTCGCGGTCGAATCCAATAGCGCCAACATCAACTCTGCCGACGTGCAACTTCCCCAACCGGAAGTCGTGACCTTTACCATCAAATGCAACTACACGCAGTCAACTGACTCACAGGCTCAGACCGCCCCGGCTCCCGGAGCCAATCAGGTCGCACAGAAATAGTTCACACCGGCACGGCGCGGCCCGGACATCAGTCAAGCGTCGCCCGAGCCATTTCGGCCCGCAAGCAACTTTAGACAAGCGCGGCAAAGGTAACGAGATGAAATTAGGTAATCTACAAGATATTCCCTGGTACCTGCGACTCACCATCATGGTCGTGGTGTCGCTCGTGGTCTACGCCGGATTCTGGTATCTGATCACCAGCGGCACGCGCGCCGAAGCTCGCACGCTGAACGATCAGGTCGAAGTGCTCCTGCGCCAGAACGAAGGAGCGCGCATCGCTTCGCAGCGTCTCAACGAGTTCAAGGTGGCGTACCAGAACAAGCAGCAGGAGTACGAGGAATTGAAGGCGCTCCTGCCCGAGCAGCGCGAGCTGACGAGCGTGCTTCAAGGCGTGCAGGATCGCGCGCGCTCAAGCCGCCTCTCGCTGCGCCGCTTCACGCCCGACGCAGACATCCAGCAGGATTTTTATAGCGGCAAGCCCGTGACGGTCGAAGTCACGGCCTCGTTCGTCAACCTGCGCTCATTCTTCGATCAGATGGCGCGTTACCAGCGCATCGTCTCGATTACAGATTTCCAGATCAACCGCGTCGGAGCGACTGAAATCAACTCGCTCAAGACTGTGGATGCGTCATTTAAGATGACGGCCTATTACGTCTCTGCCGAAAAGCTACAACAGCAAGAGGCCGCGAAAGCTCAGAAGCCCGCACCGGGTGCGCCTCCTGCTGCTGCTCCGGCTGCCGCTCCTGCCAAATAAGGCTCGTAGCAAATCAAACAACCGCCGCTTGATAGCGGCCACAAGACGGGAAGACCAAGATGAAGCACGACACCAGAAATCTTCGACACATGATACGCGGCCTTTCGCTCTGCGCGCTTGTTGCCCTCGGCGGCGCGGCCTTCGGCGTTTCCGCTCAAGAGGCGAAGCCCCGAGTGGGCGGAGGGCGCGACCCCTTCATTCCTTATAGGCCGGTCGTCAAGATCAAAATGCCTAAGCCTTCGAGCATTCCGGTCGCTCCGCCGCCCGTGCGTGTACGCATTGATAACTACAAGGCGCAGAAGCTGGCGGCGATGAACGCGCAGAAGCCCGCGCCGAAACCGACGACCGCGCTGCTTCTGGACGAGATACAGGTGATTGGGATTTTTCGCACGCCGCGCGGTTATGCCGCGATGGTCGAAGCCTCGCCCATCAAGCTCTCCTACGTCGTCTATCCGGGCGAGCAGTTCTATAACGGCCAGCTCGTCGCCATCGAAGAGACGCGCCTGGTCTTTCGCCGCGAGTTACGCTTTAGCGATGGTCGCAGCGAGATGATGGTCGAGACCAAACCGCTTCGAGTTGCCGACGCCGTGACGAATTCGATGACGGCCACACGCCAGAGCAGCAACAGCAACGCTGGCGGAGCAGAGGCACCGGCTGAAGCAGCGGTCGCCCCTGCCGCCAATCCTGAAAAGCAATAGAAAAATTTTTGTCCGGTCTCGCCGTTTGTAAGGAGCCTGAGCCAAGCCTACGGAGCGAGACCTTTACCTTGCGCGCAAGCCTCAATTCTATCGAGGCGAGAAAAGCTTCAAAGCTCTCTGACATTGCGCGCGTGTTTGACAACAGAAGCACGAATCCCCAATCCGCGTTGTGCGGCGCGCGCTTCATGCCGGTTCTCCCAAGGGCCGGACGAGCGCAGCGCGTGGCGGTAAAGGAATCGTGGCCTTCTCTCCTTAGGAGGAAAAGATGTCCTATCTCTCGAAGAAATTCGTGCATATTAGAAGAGGCGCGCTCGTCCTCTTGCTCGTATGCTATACCGCGTCTTCGGCCCTCGCGATTCGCCCGAACGTAGTTCCGGTGGCCGTGGGCTTGAGCGCGACTGTTCAGGGCGCAACGACGCTGATTACCATCGAGGGAACAGCGCCGATGGCCTATTCGATTTCCAAACCCGACGCGCGCACCGTCATGGTACGCCTGCCGGGCGTGGACGCTTCGCGTCTACAGCAGATTTACAACGTCAACTCTCCGCTCGTCATGGGCGTGAGGGTCGAGCGCGTGCTGCGTCTCAACGAGACGCCCGTGCCTGTCGTGCGCGTGCTCCTGCGTCAGCCCGTGCGCGACCGCTCGCAGCTTGCGCAGAACAATCTCGTCGTTGAATTGACGCCCGACCAGAAATCTTTCGTCAGCAACGTCGTCGGCCCGCAAGTCGCTTCCACGGCTCGCATCGAGAACGCTTCGCTCAGCACGCTCCCGTCAGGCGAGTTTGCGAACACTAACAGCAAAGCGATTCTCGACGAAGATGCCCCGGAGCCCGCGCCTACGCCAACACCCCTTCCTCTGCGTCCACAGCCCTCTGCCACTCCGCAGGTTCGCATCACGACACCGAGCGCCGGACCGCAAAGCTCTCAGGGGCAGCAGTACGGCCAGCCGGGTTTTGTCGGCGAGCCGATTAACCTCAACGTCGTCAACGCAGACATACGCGACATACTCAACTACATCACCGAGCAGTACGGCGTAAACTTCGTCATAGACAGCTCCGTGGGCGCAGTGCCCGTGACTGTCAACGTGACGGACGTGCCGTGGAACTTCGCGCTCGATGCCATCCTGCGCGCCAACCGTCTCGGCATTGACGTGACCGGCAACATCCTGCGCGTCGCAACGATAACCGTTCTGGCGCAGGAAGCAGAGTCGCAGGACAAGATTAGAGACGCGCAGCTCAGCAACTCGCCGCTCGTCACAGAATTTATACGTTTGAACTACGCGCGCGCTTCCGGCACGCTCGCACAGGCCGCAGGCTCTACGGGCGGTTTCTCGGGCGGCGCGACCAACGACAGCTTTTCCGGCGGAGCCGGTGGCGACTCCACTGGCGGTGGCGGCGATCAGGGAATCCTTCCCATCATCGCACGCCGACTCTCTCGTCGCGGCTCTGTCGAAGTTGACGGGCGCAGCAACACGCTCATCATTACGGACGTGCGCGAGAACATAGACGCCATACGCCAGCTCGTCACACTGCTTGACCAGCCCGAGCCGCAGGTCGAGATAGAGACGCGGATTGTCATCGCTAACCGCAACTTCAGCCGAGACCTTGGCGTGCAGCTTGCCGCATCGGTCGGGAATAACGGTACGGGCGGGTTCGGCTCCATCGCGACCATTCCCGGACAGGTTCCGTCGGTCGGCCCCGGTCCCACGCAGGACCTCAACGCGACCGCCGCCAACACCGTCATCAGCTTAACAACCGGTGTCTTCGGTACGGCGCGCATCAGCGCCGCCATCACCGCCGCAGAGACCAAGGGTCAGGCCAAGACCATCGCCACGCCTCGCGTGACGGCTCTTAATAATCGGCCCGCGCAGATCGAGACGGGCCAGCAGATTCCCGTCATCACTCCGCAGGTCGGAGCCACTGGCGGCGCGATTATCTTTACCACCACCTATGTTTCCGTCCCCTTGCGTCTCTCTGTGACACCGCAGATTACGGACGCGGGAACGGTTGTCCTGCGCGTCACAGCCGAAAACAACACGGTCAACCGGACCATCATCGTCAACGGCACGCCGGGCATAGACACGCAGCGCATGCAGACCGAAGTGCTTGTGCCAGACGGCGGCACGACCGTCATCGGCGGCGCGCTCAACGACAACGAGTCTGAAATACAGCGTCGTACTCCGGGTCTTGGAACCATCCCCGTGCTTGGAAATCTCTTCAAGCGCAGGACGACGGAACGCACCTCGGCGGAGATTCTTTTCTTCATCACGCCGCGCATCTATCGCCCTGACTATCTGGGTCGTCCGACGACGGGCGTCCTCAGCACGGGCACGCGCTCGACGACGATTCCGCAGCCCGTCCCCCTCGGCAACCCGCCGACCAACACGCCGACGCCGACGCAGTTGCAGCAGCAGCAGCCTGTCGTTCAGCCGCAGACGACGCCGCAATCAAACGCGCCGACGTCGCCCGCGGAAACCTCTAATCCCGCGCGCCCGAGCGCGGCGGCAGGGCAACGCCCATAAAAGGAGGTTCTCGGACCCTTATGTTCAAAGAACCACTTGAAGCAATCATCGAGCGCACGGACGGAAGCATCGGCGCGTTCATCATGGGCACGGACGGCATCGCCGTCGAAAAAGTCCTCACGGATGACGCACGCGAAGCCAATCTGGACGTCGCCGCCGCAGAGTTCACCTCGCTCGTGCGCAACGCACAGCGCACGGGCGGGGACACCGGCCTCGGACCCCTCCGCGAGCTGGTGGTCGGACTCGAAAGCGCGACCGTGCTGATACGGCTCTTTAGCCGCGACTACTTCGTCGTGCTCGCGCTTAAACCGGACGGGAACATCGGACGCGGTCGTTTCGAGCTGCGCAAAGCGGAATTGCAGCTCGCGAAAGAGTTCGCCGTCTAACCTTCGAACTTGAAACCCTCGCTCCGGCTGTGCGACAAGGCGACAACTCAATCGTCCATTCGCACAGCCGAACTTTTTTTCAGAGGTCACAGCTAAAGATGAAATCCTTTCGTTTCACCCTCGTCTCCCTGGCGCTTCTGCTGGTAGCCGGCGTGTCCGCTTCCGCCTCATCCATGGGGCTTCACGGCAGAGTAATCGAAGTGCAGAGCGGAGACCTGCTCACAGTTCAAGTCGGCGTCAACCGTCAGGCCAAAGTCAGAATCAAGGGCATAGACGCGCCCGAGCAGGAACAGCCATGGAGCAACTCTGCCGCGCATCATCTACGAGAGCTGGCGCTGGGCCGTGACGTGACGGTCGAATACACGGGCGTCGCACAGGACGGCCTGATTATCGGCTACGTGTTTCTCAACGACGTGGACCTGGGCATGCAGATGGTGCGAGACGGTGTGGCATGGTCTGCGAAGGACGGCGGCGTCGGCGTCGGTCTGGACAAACGCGCGATGTATGACGAGTGCGAACAGCTTGCGCGCAAAGAGCGCAGGGGAATCTGGCAGGACGAGCAGCCCACGCCACCGTGGGAGTGGCGCGAGCCGAAAGCTTCCGCTCCAACAGCTTCCCTTCAAACATCTCCCACCGCAACCTTGACACAGCAAATCTCCGCGCTCGAAAAGAAACAACCGCCCGTGCGCGCCTTGAGAAATGAAAACCTGCGCGTGTCTAACATGGATTGGTGGGAGAAATATGCTCCCAAAGGACTTGAGTTAACCGCGATGCTCCCGGCTATTCCGGTACAGGTCTTTGAATTCTCGGGGGACGTCAAAGCCCAGATGGTCCTCGGCGACCAGATGGTCTACATGATCGTCTATATCCCGAATAAAGAGTGTCCACTACAGCCGAAATGTTTTGACGATTTCGTTCGAGGCTTCAGAGACGGGTCAAACATGGCGGCGCAAAAGACCGGACGTATATCGGAACTTACTTTCCAGCACAACCTGCCGCGCGCCGATAATTATATAGGGGCGCAGTATCAGACAAGCTTTGACGGCAGACCGGGCGTGACGCGTTTATACATCACGCGCAAGTACGCTTACGCGCTCACGGTCCTGGGCGGCTACGAAGGTGACCCGCGCGTGGACAAGTTCTTAGACTCCATCGTCATCAAGAAGACTACGAACTAAGAAGCGCGGAACAAACGCCCGCGAGCGTGATTTTCATCATGGAAGATTTTCATGCCGAGCGACGTGAACGCGACCCCTTAAAGACCGGCGTGGCCGTCGTCTTCGCGGCCTATTTTCTCTGGGCCGCTCTGTACCCGCAGGATTGGAGGTTGATAGACAATTTCAACCTCGTCATGCACGAAGCCGGACACATACTCTTTATACCACTCGGTGAATTCATGACGATAGCGGGCGGCTCGCTCTTTCAAGTCATCGTTCCCACAATCTTCGCCGTCTACTTCTTCTACCACAAAAAACATTTCTCCTGCGCGCTCGTGCTCTTCATGGTCGGCGAAAGCCTGCTCAACGTTTCCGTCTACGCGGGCGACGCCTCGTTGATGCAGCTCCCGCTTCTGGGCGGAGACGATTCCATACACGATTGGAACTGGATGCTGGATAGATTGGGCCTGCTCGGCAGCACAAGGGAGATAGCGGGCTTGATTCGTCTCGCGGGCACGCTCACAATCTTTGCCGCCATCGTCTGGTCGCTGGTCGGCGCACGACGAAGCCCACGCGCTGAGCCTCTTCCTTTCTAACTCGAAACGAAAAGCTATCCGGTTCCTTGCGGCATCTTGACGTGAGGCATGCCGCGCAGGATGACGCGTTGGCGGCGCTGCACGCGCTTGAGATTTTTCTGCGGGTTGAAGATATTGAGCGGGCTCGGAATCATCGCGGCGAGAAAAGCAGCCTCGCGCTGCGTCAAATCGGCTGCCGGTTTGTTGAAGTAGAACTGCGCCGCGGCCTCCGCGCCGTAGACGCCGTCGCCCCACTCTATGTTGTTGAGGTAAAGCTCAAGAATGCGGCGCTTGGAAAGCTCGCGCTCCAGAAAAAAGGTGATGACCGCTTCGCGCCCTTTGCGCAGAAAGGAGCGTTCGCTGGAGAGATATAGGTTCTTGGCGAGCTGTTGTGTAATGGTCGAAGCGCCGCGCTTGAAGTTGGGCAGGTTCCAATTCCAGCTCGAAGGGTCTTCGCCCTCCTGTTTGGCTTCCAGCTCGGCTTCGCGCTGCGCCTCGTCCCACGCGCGCTGAAGCGCCTGATAATCAAAGCCGTTATGCGTCGCGAAATTTGAATCCTCTCCAGCCAAGACAGCCCTTTGCAACTGCGGCGAAATTCTTTCGAGCGGGACAATCGTTTGCATCCTTTTGGGCTGCTGACCGCGCGACTGCGTTTCCTTGATGCGCGTGTCTATCAGGGAGGTCGAAGACGGATTCTGGTCGCGCAGCTTCGAGATGGTGTACGTGTACGTCACGTACACATACGCAAGCGCGGCCAACAGACCAATAAGCATTCCCAGCGTGATACGTTTAATCCAGCCCCACATTTTTCTTAATCACACTCCAACACAACCCCGGCGCGAAAGGCCGTAGCGGAAACTTAAGAACTCGCAGAGCATCAAGAGCCCCGCGCGCAACTCCCGTTGATTATAATCTAAGAAGCAGTTTGAAATGTCCCGTAGGGACTAAATGTTTAGGCTCTAGAGTAGCAAAGCACATGATTGAAAGTGCTAAGCTACTGACATGCAACAGCTAAACCGCTATTACAGGCGGTCGAAAATTAGCGAGCGTAAATTTCGTCAACTTGTGCGCCACTTCGCCCTCGATTTGACAGCCAGTGACGCGGCTCAATTGACAGGACTTTCGCGCCGCAGCGTGACCACGATCTTTCTCAGAATGAGAGTCCGCATCGCCAAAGAATGCGAGCGCGCTTCGCCCTTCTCCTCTTGCGAAGTCGAAGTGGATGAAAGCTACTTCGGTGCTCGACGTGTCAGAGGCAAGCGTGGTCGTGGGGCCAGTGGCAAGACCATCGTCTTCGGCATCTTCAAGCGTAATGGCTGCGTTTATACCGAGGTCGTGCCAGACTGCAAGAAAGCTACTTTGCAGGCCATTATTCGTGGCCGTGTAGCTCCCCAAGCGATCATCAACTCTGATGGCTGGCGCGGTTATGACGGCTTGGTAGATGTCGGCTACTCGAAGCACTTCAGAGTCAATCATGGTCAAAACGAGTTCGTGCAAGGCACACATCACGTCAATGGCATTGAGAGTTTCTGGAGCTTTGCTAAGCGCAGGCTTCAGAAGTTCAACGGAGTCTCAGCGCGCACCTTCTACTTGCACCTAAAGGAGTGCGAGTATAGGTTCAATAACCGGAACAAAGACTTGAGCCGTTTGTTGCTCAAGCTACTTGAAAAACACCCGCTCTAGATCAAGTTTGCTTCTCTAGAGCCATGTTTATAGTTAAACGTCATCAATCAACAATCAAGCTCCGTAGGAGCGACATGTCATAGACGAAGAACATGACGCTCCTACGGAGCTTGATTCCCGGTAATGCGTGCGAGCTATAAACATCCGCGCTCCTACGGAGCTAAACGAAGGACAGGAACTTTTCAAACAGCTTCTAAGAGCGCGGGCTATTCTTAGTAAGTCACAGTACGCGGCTCTTGCGCTGGCAAATCTTTATTGCCCTTCTGATTGAGAAAGAAAGCGATGAGGAAGACGGCCAGAGGGATGTAGGTGAAGATGTCGCCGATGTAATAGGCGGCTTTGAAAAAGTAGCGGAACTTGTCGTAACTCTCGAAGCCAATCAGATCGCCGACGGCTCGCGTGCCGGTGAAGATGAAAAAGCTGGTCAGCAGGCTGAGGGCGGCGATAATGGCGGAAGCTCGAAGGAACATTTCAAGTCTCTCCTTTCAAGAGGGACGAGGGAAACGGGTTTGTCTGGGCCGCTTCTATGTCATCATTCCACCCGGTGTCAAGCGTTTCCGGCAAGGCGTGCTCAATCGGCGGCACGCGCGCTTTCAGGATGAAAGACCTCGCGCACCGCGCGGATGGTGTTGCAATGAATCTCCACGGTGTTGTTGATGTCTGCGGCGTACCCGCCGGACATGACCGTCACGACCGCCACGCCTAGCCTGCTACATTCTCCGAGCACAAAACGATCACGCGCCTTAAGCCCCGGCATTGAAAGAGCGAGCCGCCCGAGCTTGTCTCCGGCAAACGGGTCCGCTCCGCCGAGATAAAAAACTACGTCGGGCGCGTGCTCGAAAACGCGCGGCAGGTGTTCTTCCAGCTTCATCAAATATTCTTCATCGCCTGTCCCGTCCGCCAGCTCCACGTCCAGCGTCGAACGCTCCTTAAAGAGCGGGTAATTCTTCGCGCCGTGCATGGAGAAGGTAAAGACTCGCGGGTCGTCGCGGAAAATCGCCGCCGTGCCGTTGCCCTGATGCACGTCGCAATCCACGACCGCCGCGCGCTCAATCCACTCGTCGCGCTCAAGCACGCGAATCGCAATCGCCACATCATTCAAGACGCAGAAGCCTTCGCCTCTCTCCGGAAAAGCGTGATGCGTCCCGCCCGCGAGGTTTGAAGCGACGCCCTCTTCCAATGCAGAGCGTGCGGCGGCGAGCGTTCCTCCGGCGGCGAGAAACGAACGGCGCACCAGAGCTTCAGACCACGGAAGCCCGAGCCGTCGCAGCTCTCGCGGCGTCAAAAGCCCCTCACGCAATCGCGTCACATAATCTTCCGTATGCACGAGCAACACGTCTTCCAGAGGCGCAGGCTCCGGCTCGTAAATGTCCGCCGCTCGGAGCGTGCCTTCCATCAACAAACGGTCGCGCACCATCTCAAACTTGCGTATGGGAAAGACGTGGCCCTCGCCTATGTCTGCGTAGTAGCGTGGAGTGTAGAAAACGCGAGCCATAATAATTTTCGATTTGCGATTGCCGATTTGCGATTTTGAAAGAAGAGGAGTCGAGCTGTTGATTCTTCAACTTTCTTTTAATCGAAAATCGCAAATCTAAAATCTAAAATCACATTACCGTTTGCGCTGGCGGGGGTCCAGGTATTCGCGTAGACCGTCGCCTATGAAGTTGAAGGCTAAGACTGTGAGCGCAATCGCGATGCCCGGAAAGATAAGCACGTGCGGCGCGGCCATGAGCGTGTTAAAGCCGCGCGCTTCGTCAATCATCACTCCCCAGGAGGGCGCAGGGGGCGGAACGCCAAGACCAAGGAACGAGAGCGATGCTTCGGAGAGTACAGCGCCCGCCATGCCGAGGCTCGCCTGCACGATGAGCGGCTGGACGGCGTTGGGCAGGATGTGGACAAAGAGTATGCGTAGGTCGCTTGCGCCTAAAGCGCGCGCCGCCTGCACAAAATCATACTCGCGCACCTTTAAGACTTGCCCGCGAATCAGCCGCGCGTATCCGACCCAGCCGATGACGCAGAGCGACAGGATAAGCTTGTTCAGTCCGGAGCCCAAGAATGCTACGAGCGCGATGGCTAAGAGCAGACCGGGGAAAGCCAGAAAGACGTTGAAGACATAGCCGGAGACAATGCGGTCAATCCAGCCGCCGTAGTAGCCCGCGAGCGCGCCGATGACCGTGCCGATTATAGACGACACAAGGACGACGATGATGCCGACCTGCAAAGAGATGCGCGCGCCGAAAACTACGCGCGAGAAAACATCGCGGCCCGTGGCGTCTGTACCCAACCAGTGCTCGGAGGAAGGCGGCTGATAGATTTTTGAGAGGTCCGTTGCGCCGACCTCGTGTGTCGCAATCCACGGCGCAAACAGCGCCGCCAGCACCAGCACCGCCACCACCACCAGACCGAATATCGCCAAACGATTCATAAGAGATTTGCGATTTTAGATTTGCGATTTTCGATTTTGTAAAACTCGGAGCTTGCCATTTCTTAAAATCGAAAATCGCAAATCTAAAATCTAAAATTACGAAACTCTGATTCTCGGGTCGAGCCAGCGATAGACCATGTCTGTGAGCGTGTTGGCAAGGATGTATGTGACGCTGATGACCAGCACGCAGCCTTGTACCAGACGATAGTCGCGCCTGTTAATGCCTTCTTCGACCAGCAGAAGACCGATGCCCGGCCAGCCGAAAATCTTCTCCGTGATGATTGCTCCGGCCAGCAGTACTCCCAGTTGCAGGCCGAGAATAGTAACGACGGGTATCAATCCGTTTTTAAGGACGTGTTTATAGACGACCTTGTTTTCGCTCAAACCCTTGGCACGCGCCGTCCGCACGTAGTCTTCCCCCATCTCCTCTATGACCGACGAGCGCACCATGCGCGTCAGGATGGCGGAGAGCGCTGCGCCCAGCGTGATTGCCGGAAGAATGATGTCCTCCGGGTAATTGCTGCCGTAGGCGCTCAGCCAGCCGAGCTTGACGGCGAAGACGTAAACGAGCATCGGGCCGATAACAAATCCGGGCAGGCTGATGCCTACGAGCGCGAGCACGCTTGAGAAGTTATCTATCCACGTCCCGCGATTGCGTCCGGCCAGAACCCCTAACGGAATCGCAATAAACACGGCAATCAGGAGCGCGGCCAGCGCCAGCTTGATAGTCGCAGGATAGCGCCCGAAGATAAGGGTGTGGACGGGAATGCCCGTGCGGAAAGAGTTGCCCATGTCGCCATGAAGCAGCCGCCACCAGTATTCCGTGTAGCGATTATTCATCCCGTGCCACTCGAAATGCCTGCGGCCCGAATCATCGCGCGGAAAGGAGAAGAAGAAGGGAGGACGATCAAGGCCGTGCAGTTGACGAAAGTTCGCAATCTGTTCGGGCGTCGCCTGCTCGCCGAGGATGGCGACCGCCGGGTCACCCGGCACGAGGTCAATGAGCACGGTGACAAGCGAGACCACGGTCCAGACTACGAGCAGCAGGATAGCGACGCGGCGCAGGATGCCCAGCAGCTTATGCTTCATCGAATGAAGTAGAGAAACCCTTCTGCCAATGTTGGATTTGGAAGTGCCGTCGAGAATGATAACAAATTGCGCAAGATAAGTGATAAGGCACAAGGCCACAACAGCAAAAGTTTTATTCTCAGTTGCCTCATCGCACACCTTGCACGATTCTGAGCCGCTCGCGCCGTCTCTCGCGCAAAGCATCAAGCGTCAGCCCTGCATGGCCGAAGGTTTCGCCTTCGGCAAGCGAGCGGAGGGCCACGCGCGCCTCAAGAAGCCGCACATATTCATCGTTGTTGACGAGCACAACCGCTTCCGGCTCGCTACGCAAGACTTCCATGAGCCGCGCGCCCGACGCATCCGACAGAAGCGGCGTCACTGCCTGACCCGTTGGAAGATGAAAAGCAAGTGTGTTGACCCAACTGCTTGTCCCGTAGGACGTGTAAACTCGCGCGCTCGCCGGGATGCTCGCGGCAAGCTTTGCGACGGGTTGAAAGCTGGAGAAGGCGGGAGCGTACGTCCAGCCTGTGGTCAGGAGCGCGAGCCAGATAACGAAGGCAAGCGAGAAGAGAACGCGACGCGGGCCGCCGAGCTTGATGTAATAGAGGACGAACACAAAGGCGGCAGCGCACATGACCAAGGGCAGCCACGCCATGCGGACATCTAGAGATAGTGCGAGCGTGATTTTCATCTGCATGACGAGCGAGACAATCACGAAGCCTGCGACCGCGAACGCGAAAACGTAGATGGTGCGACGCGCCCAGCGGGGAAGCTCGTCGGCGTGCGCCGCGAGTCTCCCGGTCAAAAGCGCTGCGGCGGGCATCGCGGGCAGTAGATAATAATCAAGCTTGAAACTTGAGAAAGAGAAGAACACTACCGGGCACAGCAGCCAGAGGTAAACGAGCCGCTGTGCGCGGCGTTCGTTTAGATTTTTCGCGCGCGTAATGCGCCAGTCGAAATAGATGGCCGGAAAAATCAGCAGCGACCACGGAGCAAAATTGCCGAAGAAGGCCGGGACCAGATACCAGAGGGGACGCGCCGAAGCGCTGTAAATCGAGCCCGTGAACCTTTGCAGGTTTTCGCCTATGAAAAAGACAAAAAGCGGCTCGCTTCCCAGCTTGAGATAAAGAAGAAGAAAATAAGGCCCGGCCACGGCGAGCATGACAACAAGACCACTGAGCGGGCGCAATCTTTTCAGGGCGTTGAAATCGCGCGAGATAATTAGCTCTATCAAGATGGGCAACATGATGAGCACGAGCGCTATCGGGCCTTTGGCAAGAAACCCGAGCGCCGTGAAGACGTAGCCGCACATAACAAGCCCGCGCTCTCGCTTACCCTCTCCGGGCAACACCGTAATGAAACAGGCGAGCGCCGCAGCGACGCAGAAGGTCAGGAGCATGTCGCTCATAGCCGTCCGCGCAAAGCTGTAGAAGAGATAGCTGGTCGCGAGCATCGCACAGCTCGCAAGCCCTGTGCGCTCGTCGCTCATCTTTCTGCCGAGCAGGTAAACCACAAGCAGCAGCAAGAGCGCGGCCACGGCGGACGGCAATCGAGCCGTCGCATAACCGGCTCCCAAGGTGAGATAAGAGATGCCCGTCAGCCAGTATTGAAGCGGAGGCTTGTTGAGCACGGGCTCGTCCGGCGCGTGCGGCGTGAGCCAGTCACCAGTGGTCGTCATCAAACGCGAGCCGAGCGCAAAGTAACTTTCAGCGCGCACGAAATCTTTATAAGCGCCGAGCGTTGAGAGAAAGAGCGTGGCCGCCATCAAGAGCAGCAACACGGGAGCACGTTGATTTTTGAGATGGTGCAACGGAGAGCGCGCGCTAGAAGTCACAAGCGTTTTTTTCTGAGAGTGAAAAGGGAATTCATCAATCGGTGTTTGGAATATACCACGTAGCGGCGCAGGGCGGCGTGTAAAAAGAAACGTAGCCCGAACGAGACCGCATCTTCCGAGCGGCGTGTCACGGCCCCGACAACCATGCCACACCGTCTGAAACTACGGCGGTTCGTTCGAGCTACGTTTGGCGGTGGTTGCAAGGCGCTTTCTCTTGCGGAGAAAGCGCACCCTGCAATGCAACCATCCGATTCCGAGCTTGCTTTAGAGCGCAGGACGGGTCGCCAGATGCAACGCCGCAATCCCGCCCGTTAAATTCTCGTACTCGACGCTCTCAAACCCTGCGGCCCGCATCATCGCGGCCAATTCTTTCTGGCTCGGAAAGCGCGAGACAGACGCGGGCAAATACGTGTAGGCGCTTTGAGAGCCGCTAATCATGCCGCCGATGCGCGGCAGCACGCGCGCGAAATAGAATTGAAAGAGCGCGTTGAAGCCCGGCACGATGGGTCTTGAAAATTCCAGAATCGCTACGCGCCCGCCGGGCTTCAACACGCGCCGCAATTCATCAAGCCCGCGCTCGACGCTCGACAGGTTTCTCAAGCCGAAGGCTATCGTCACGGCATCGAACGTCTCGTCCTCAAAAGGAAGCGAGAGCGCATCGCCTTCTATAAAAACTGCACTCGGAGTTTCACGCTGCGCTTTGCGCGCCGCCAGGTCGAGCATTGGACGGCAGAAGTCCAAACCGGTGACGCGCGCGCCCGAAGCAGCAATCAGAGCGAGCGAGAGATCACCCGTGCCACAGGCAACGTCAAGGGCGCGCGCGCCGGGGCGCTCAAGCACAGGTTGCAATCTTCTTGCAACCATCTTGCGCCAGCGTTTATCCGTATTGCCCGATAAGAGATGGTTTAAAAGATCATAGCGCCCTGCAATCCTCGAAAACATTTCGCGGACACGCGTAGCATGGTCATTGGCGCTCTCTTTTGGTTTTGCTGACACGAGATTTTGCCGATTTCTAAAAAGCGGTGGTTGCGTGTGGATTGTGATTCGTTTGTGAATATCTTACGGGCTTTTCCGGATTGCGCCACCGGGACTCGGAGATTTGGAGGGCGTAGGGGCCACGCTCGGCGGCGGGGCTTCCTCTCCTTCGCCTAAAATTTGAACCTTGCCGTTGCGCTCAAGCTCCGTCTTCAACTGCGCGGCTGGCCCAACCACGACCGTCACGAGCGCAGCATCTGTCGCAGGCTTCACGTTCGGGCCGCTCGCGTTCATTAGTAGTCTAGCGGCGACGCGCGAAACATCTGCGGGCGTGAGCTGATTAAAAGCGCGTAACTGTTCCGAGATGGACGGGAGCTTGTAAGTCTCCGCGTCGAGCCAGAGCGAAGCGATTGACTCGGGCTTTTCCGTCTGGCGATTAAAGGTGGCGAAGGCTTCGCTGCGCGCACGCTCGAACTCCGTCGCGGCGGGAGCAGTTCTGGATAAATCCTGTAAGACCTTTTGTGCCGAACTCAAAGCGCGCGCGGCGTCCCTCGTGTGCAGGCTTGCTCCCATGATAAAGATGCCGGGCAGCACATGCGCTTCGTGGCGCACGAAGAAGGCTCTTTGCGCTAACTCGGGCATCGCGGCCTGCCAGCGGTCGCGTGCTACCAGAGCAAGAACAGCGGCGGCTGCAAAGTCTCTGTCGGAGCGTGAGAGCGCCCTTACCGCGACACGCACTTCCACCGTCTCTGTGCCGGGCATGTCTACGACCAGCGTACGCGTGTCGGGCGCTTCCGGCTGGCGGAACGTAGAGGGGACAATGCCTTCGCTCTTGCGCCAGAGCCCCAGCAGTTGACGCAGCACGCGCATGGCCCGCGCTCGCTCGACACCGCCCGAGACGACCAGCGTCGCGTTGTTGGGATTCAGGAAACGCTCGCGCGCATACTGCACGTCGCCGCGCTCGACACGCGCTAGAGTATCTGTCGAGCCCGTGAAGGGTCGGCCATAGGGATAGTCGCCGAACAGGCGCACGGCGACGGCGCGATCCGCAATCATGGTCGGGTTAACGCCCGTTTCACGAACTACCTTCGAGCGCGCCGCGCGCAGCTCAGCCACCCTGTCCGCCGTCAGCGACATGTTGATAATGGCGGTTCGCAGCAACTCCACTAAACGCTCGTAATCGCGTGCGCGCCCCGCGAGCGTGACGTTGATAGAGTCGTAGTCGGTCGTGACCTCTACGCGCCCGCCCAGCTCGCCCGTGATGTACTCGCGTATGGTCTGGTCTGGGAAAAGGGCGTCCGAAAGGAGCGCCATGGTCCCGGCCTTACCGGCTAAATCGAAGGCTGCGCCGCTGTGTATGCGCAGCTTGAGCAGTACTTCTGGGTCGCCCGGTCGCTCCCATAACAGCACCTCCAACCCGTTCAATAACTGGTCACGACGCGGGTCCGGAACGCTCTGGGCCGCAGGGGCCATGCCCGCAATCGAGCAGCAGAGCGCCAGAAAAAGGGTCAACGTGCGGGCTGAAAGGGAATAAAAAGGCTTCAAACGAGAATTCATAAAGTAGTTCTATTTACTGAGCGGAAGAGACTTAGAGCTTTCTACACAGCGTGTGCCGGGAGCACGCCGCCCGCCACACGGCGCGAGCCTGAAAATAGTATCCTGGGGAGCGACAAAACAGTTTAGATGCATGAATAGAAGGCGTCAACCGTTTGGCCTTCGGCTGCATCAAAACTTCTGCAACCAGCAGGGGTTAAGCCGGAGCGGACGGCGCGCGGCGTGCGCTTCACAGTTTTACGAAGAGTAGTATAATGCGGTTTGAGCCTGATGGGGCGGCGGCGGGCGGCAAGGCGGTCAGAATTCAGCCCGAGCCATAGAACACGAGCGCAGCCGAGAGCCCACGCGCCCGTATTCGTAAAGTTTCCGAAGGCCAAGCATTCATCGCAAGAAATCCTAATTAACAGCAAGCGGCCAACGAGAGGTATAAGAAAGATGAAACAGTGCAGCGTGTGCCAGGAAGAATTTGCTGATAAATTCAGTTTTTGTCCGGTTGACGGCACGCCATTAAACGAACCCTCAGTCGTCTCCCCGGTTGTCCCCGAGGAAGATACGGCAACAGTAGCTGCTGCGTCGGTTGCGCGCGAACATGCGCCCCAAGTCAATCCGGTGCTGCAAAAAACAATGGCAAGCTTCGGCGACGAGAGCGAGCCGTTTATCCCTTCCTCCAATACTACGTCATCCGACGAGACGGACTATGCGGCCTCCGCTGCACCGTACGATAATGAATTTCATCTGACAATCATCGAAGACCAATCGATATTGCGCAGACTATCCGAAGAACTCAAGGAAGTCCGCCACGATGCACAGTTGACGTGGCCCGAGTTCAGACAATCGCCTCTGGGTTTTACTAAGAGATTGTTTTCGGCTTACGGCACGATGTTGTGGAAGTTCGTCACGAGTCCGAACGTCGCCATCGCTTTGATTACCTCCATCTTCGTGATGCTGGTGATTTCGGGCGGAGTGATTCTTTTGGAGCGCAACACTTCCAGCATGACCTCTCGCATTGTGATGGTCGGGCTGGGCTTAATCTTTGTCGCTTTAGCCGCAGTCCTGGCATCGTCTCTACCGAACCGCTATCGCTCGCTCTCGACCGAAGAGTCGGCGGAAACCAAGAACTTAGCCTTAGCGGGCGTCTCGGCCTTTGCCTTCATACTCTTCCTCGTCGGTGGCTTCTACGGGCTCGAACGCTACCGTCAACGACAGGCTGCCGTCGCCGCTCAACAACAGCAGCAGCTTGTTCTGACCGAAGTCGTTGATATTCCTGAAGAAGAGGAAGAACTGGACAAAGGGACAGCCGGTGCTGCCAAAGGAAGCGGCGGCGGGATGAAAGAGAAACAGCAGAAGGCTGGCGGCGGTGGCGGCGGCGGTGATGAAGCCGAGACCCGCGCGCCTTCGGCTGGCAAACTCCCCACCGCCAGCCTTGAGCCGCAGGTCGTCGTGCCTCGCCCGGAACCTCCGCCACAGAAACTGGCGTTGCTGCCCGTGACGCCCACGGTGCGTGCAGACCCGACTCTGTTTCCACCAGACCCGAGGAACCTGCCTTTTGGCATGCCTGACTCCAAGAGCAACGATTTATCGCGAGGCTCAGGCAGTGGCGAAGGCTACGGTGGAGGCAGTGGGACAGGTGTTGGACGAGGAGATGGAGCGGGTGTCGGACCCGGACGTGGATATAACACTGGCGGAGGAGACACCAACATCGGAGGCGGCGGACCCGGAGGAGGCGGAGGCGGAGGAGAGGACTACAACCGGACCTTTAATCCGAAGGATGTGAACCAAAAAGCACGCATCATCTCGCGCCCGGAGCCGCAGTACACGGAAGAGGCTCGTCGGAATCAGGTGACGGGAACGGTTGTGTTGCGGGCAGTGTTTGCGGCGAATGGGAGTGTGACGGGGATCAAGGCGATCAAGGGATTGCCGGATGGGTTGACGGAGAAAGCGATCGCGGCGGCGAGGCAGATCAGGTTTGTGCCAGCGCAGAAGGATGGGCGGAACGTCTCGCAGTACATCCAGATTGAGTATAACTTCAACCTTTACTAAGTCTCGCACCTAAAAGCGATTCTCTAAATCCGCGAAGCGGCGGCTGGATTCAACATCCAGCCGCCGCTTCTCTTTGTCTATAACGCGCTGCTTTTCTGGCGGCTCGTTTATTTTACGATGCGAGCTTTTCGGCAAGGCGGCGTATGCGGCGTATGCCTTCTTGCAGAGAGTCCAGCGACGTGGCGTATGAGATGCGCAGGTAGCCGTCCGCGCCAAAGCCCGCGCCGTCCGTGACCACCGTTTGTTCTTCTTTCAAAAGTCGCTCGGCAAATTCTGCCGAAGATGTGACCTCATCGTTCAGACAGCCGCGCACGTCCGGAAAAGCATAGAACGCGCCCTCGGGCTCTGTGCAGCGAAAGCCCTTTATCTCTGCCAAAGCTTTTAAGAGCCAATCGCGGCGGCGAGTGTATTCCGCAAGCATCTGGTGCACGGAATCCTGCGGGCCGTTCAAAGCTTCTATCGCGGCGCGTTGCGCAATCGAGTTGGGGTTGCTCGTCGAATGGCCCTGCACTTTGAGCATCGCGCGCGTCCATGCTGCGGGCGCAATCGAATAGCCTATGCGCCAGCCCGTCATCGCGTAGGTCTTAGAGAACGACCCGGCGATGCACAGGCGCGCTCGCAACTCGTCCGAGAGTCGCGCCGCGCTAAAGATTTCAGCCGGAGCATACACAAAGCGCAGATAGCATTCGTCGGAGATGGCGTAAAGACCGTGCTCGGCTACGATTTCCATGATGCGCTCGAACTCTTTAGGCGGGATGACGCGGCCCGAAGGGTTCGAGGGTGAATTCAATATGATGAGCTTTGTGCGCGGCGTGATGGCGCGTCGCACTTCATCTGCCGTGAGCACGAAGCCTGATTCTTCGCTCTCTATAAAGACGGGCGTGGCGCGCGCGAAAGTGACTATCTCCGGAAATGTGACCCAGTAAGGCTTGGCGATGAGAACTTCGTCGCCGGGATTCGCGAGCGAGACGACGGCGTTGAAGATGGCCTGTTTACCACCGGCTGTCGCCATCACTTCCGACGGGTTGAACTGTCTGCCGAATTCGCGCTCGTAAAAGCCCAGTATGGCCTGTTGCAATTCGCGCACGCCCGCCGTCGGCGTGTACTTGGTAAAGCCCGCGCGCATGGCTCGTTCGGCGGCTTCTTTGATGTTGTCGGGCGTATCGAAATCCGGCTCGCCCGCGCCGAGGTCAACCACGTCCACGCCCTGTGCGCGCAAAGCCTCTGCGGCCTGCATCGCGGCCAGAGTGGAGGAGGCGCGCATCCGAGCTACATTGTCGGAGACGGGAAACGCTTCGTTAGCTTGTTTAGTTGCCATGAATTTTTGGTTAAGCGCGAGCGGCGCGCGAAAGATTGTTGAAGCTCGGGCAAAGAGTATAACACGCGCCGACCGAAGCGCGGCCCGTCCGTTGATTAACCTTTTTTGAGCTTCTCTCGCATGTGCTCTTCGACAAACGGGGGAACGAGTCCTTCGATAGTCGCTCCCAGTTGAAAGACCTCTTTGACGAGCCGCGAGCTGACATAAGAGTAAGCCTCTGCGGGCATCATAAAGACGGTCTCGATGCGAGGCTCCAGCCGCCGGTTCATCAAAGCCATCTGCAACTCGAACTCGTAATCCGAAATGGCGCGTATGCCGCGCACAATCGCGTCCGCCTCGCGCTCGACGGCATATTGCACGAGCAGCCCTTGAAAGTCTTCGACCAGCAGATTGCAATTACCGCTCTCTATATTCTCAACGGCTTCGAGCAGCATCTCGCGCCGCTCCTCGCGTGTAAAGAGCGGTCGCTTTTCCGGGTTGACGAGGATAGCGATGATGATTTCGTCGAAGAGCTTGCAGCCGCGCGCGATGATGTCCAGATGGCCGTTTGTCACGGGGTCGAATGAGCCGGGATAAATAGCGCGTCGCATAGGACGATAATATAAGGGGGAAAAGGGGAAAAGGGAAAGAAGAATGATGGATATGTAGGAAATCTGAGAGCGTATTCTCATTAGCTCATTCACCGCAGAGACGCAGAGAGCGCAGAGAGGACGCAGAGAAAAACATTTCAACTCTCTGCGTTTCCTCTGCGCTCTCTGCGTCTCTGCGGTGAGTCTTAACCATGACCTTCCTTTCCTCTCCTTTCTTGACAGCGAGCGGCGCGCGGTGTTTCAATACAGAGCTTGAGACAAACGTGGTGAGTTAAGGCGACTTGCGGCCACGTAAAATAATCCGCTAAACAGCTCGGCTTGGTCTTTCCCGTCCGTCGAAATCGAATCGGTCAAGAGTGGAGAGCCCCGCGTTGTTAGGCGCGGGGCTTCACTTGTGTTTGAGGCCACGGGCCGGACTCGTTAGCCGCAGCCGTAGAAGGAAGATTGACAAAGATGAGTGATTTCCTCAAAGCATTAAAAGAACGCATCGTCGTTTTCGACGGCGCAATGGGAACCAACCTACAGATTCAAAATCTGACGGTTGACGATTTCGGCGGCCCGCAATTAGAAGGCTGTAACGAGTACCTGCTCGTCACCAAGCCCGAAGCGGTCGAGCGAGTCCACGCGGGCTTTCTAGAAGTCGGAAGCGATTGTATAGAGACCAACTCGTTCGGCTCGACCTCCGTCGTGCTGGCCGAATACAACATTGCGCATCTGGCTTATGAGCTGAACTTCCGCGCGGCTGAATTAGCCAAGCGCGTGGCGCGCGATTTTTCGACCAAAGACAAACCGCGCTGGGTCGCGGGCTCTATGGGGCCGGGGACGAAGTTGCCCACGCTCGGGCACATCACCTTCCGCGACTTAAAGGCTGCGTACGCAGAGCAGGTACGAGGACTTATGGACGGCGGCTGCGACATGCTGATTGTCGAAACCTGCCAGGACTTGTTGCAGACCAAGGCCGCGCTCACGGCCATCTTCGACAATTTTAGCGCGGCAAAACGACGCGTGCCCGTCATCGCGCAGGTGACGATTGAAATCTTCGGCACGATGCTCAACGGCACGGAGATTAACGCCGCGCTGACCTCGCTTGAGCCTTTCCCGATTGACGTCATCGGAATGAACTGCGGCACGGGGCCGCAGCACATGTCAGAGAGCATCAAGTACCTCTGCGAGAACGCGCCCCTGCCCGTTTCCGTGCTGCCAAACGCGGGGCTGCCCGAAGTCAAAGACGGCGAGCAGCACTACAACGAGACGCCTGAATCCTTCGCCGCGCAGATTCTGCATTTCGCGCGCGACTTCGGCGTCAACATCGTGGGCGGCTGCTGCGGCACGCGGCCAGAGCATTTAAAGGCAGTCATCGAAGCGGTCGGCCACCTCGCGCCGAAAGATCGCAAAGCGGAACTCGTGCCCTCATGCTCGTCCATCTATCTACAGCAGCCTTATGTTCAGCAGGCTTCCTTCCTCATCGTCGGCGAGCGCGTCAACGCGAGCGGCTCGAAAAAGATGAGGGAGCTATTAAACGCAGATGACTGGGACGGGCTCGTCTCGCTGGCGCGCGAGCAGGAGCGCGAGGGCGCGCACGTCCTCGATGTCAACGTGGATTACGTGGGCCGTGACGGCGAGCGTGATATGCACGAGCTGGCATCGCGCCTTGTCACCAACGTCAAGATTCCGCTCATGTTCGACTCGACCGAATGGCAGAAGATGGAAGCCGGTCTTGAGCACGCGGGCGGCAAGTCAATCCTGAACTCTACGAATTACGAAGACGGCGAGCCGCGCTTTGCCAAAGTGTTGGAGCTGGCGCGCAAATACGGCGCGGGCGTCGTCATCGGCACGATTGACGAAGAGGGCATGGCTCGTGCGGCTGAAGGTAAATTCAAGATTGCGAAGCGCGCGTATGAACAGGCGACTGAGAAGTATGATCTTCCGGCGCACGATATTTTCTTTGATCCTTTGGCCCTGCCGATTTCGACCGGCATAGAGGAAGACCGGCTCAACGCTGCCCAGACCATCGAAGCCATCCGTCGCATCAAGAAGGAATTGCCCGGTTGCTTTACCATACTCGGCGTCTCGAATGTTTCGTTCGGCCTCAACCCTGCGTCGCGCATCTGCTTGAACTCCGTTTTCCTGCACGAAGCGCGCGAGGCCGGTCTTGATGCAGCCATCGTCAACGCAAGCAAGATTCTGCCGCTCAATCGCTTTAACGAGCGCGAAATCGAAGTCGCGCGCGAGCTGATTTATGATAAGCGTCGTTTCGAGGGCGAAGTCTGTACCTACGACCCGCTGACGGAGTTCACCAAACTCTTCGAAGGCGTGTCGGCCAAAGCGGAGAAGAAGGACTTAACGGACCTCCCCGTAGAAGAACGCCTCAAGCGCCACATCATCGATGGTGAAAAGATTGGGCTTGAAGACCAACTCAAGGTCGCGCTCACGCAGTATTCCGCGCTCGACATCATCAACAACATCCTGCTCGACGGCATGAAGACGGTGGGCGATCTTTTCGGGAGCGGGCAGATGCAGTTGCCCTTCGTGCTGCAATCAGCCGAAGCCATGAAATTCGCCGTTCGCTTTCTTGAGCCCTTTATGGAAAAGGTCGGCGGCGCGACCGCGAAGGGCACTATGGTTCTGGCGACCGTCAAGGGCGACGTCCACGACATAGGCAAGAACCTTGTGGACATTATTCTGACCAACAACGGCTACAAGGTCATCAATCTGGGCATCAAGCAACCGATTGATGAAATCCTGCGCGCCTCGGAAGAACATCGCGCCGACGCCATAGGGATGAGCGGGCTGCTGGTGAAATCCACGCTCATCATGCGCGACAATCTTGAGCTGATGAACGAGCGCGGCATCAACGTCCCCGTCGTTTTGGGTGGAGCGGCCCTGACGCGTCGCTACGTCGAAGATGATTTGAAGACGCTTTATCAGGGACGACTCTTCTACGCGAAGGACGCCTTCGACGGCCTGCACACGATGGACGCTTTGAAGGGTGTCTCTCAAAACGGAGCGAAGGCGAAAGCTGCGGGTTCAGACGGCGGCGAGTTGGACACAAGCGCGGAGGACGTGGAAGACCTCGTTGGCGAAGATGCCAAGCTCGGCGTGCGCAAGCCGCTCCAGCGTACACGCGCGGTCGTCAAAGCTGACGTAGACACGACGCACACAGAGCGGTCTGGCGTGAGTACGGATGTTCCCATACCTCGCGCGCCGTTCTACGGCTCGCGCGTGGTCGAGGACATCTCGCTTGACGACGTCTTTGCTTTTATCAACGAGACGGCGCTCTTTAAGGGGCAGTGGCAGTTCAAGCAGGGCAAGCGCAGCGCGGAGGAATACCGCAAGCTGGTTGCGGAAGAAGTGCGGCCCCGTTATGAAGAATTGAAGGAGCGCTCGAAGCGCGAAGGGTTGCTCGTGCCGCGCGTCGTCTACGGCTACTTCCCGTGCCAGTCCGAGGGCAACGACCTCATCGTTTATCAAGACGACGAAAAAACGGAGCGCATGCGTTTCACCTTCCCGCGCCAGCCCGCAGGGAAACACCTGTGCCTTGCAGACTTTTTCGCCTCGCGCGAATCGGGAAGAATCGACGTTGTGCCGTTTCATCTTGTGACGGTGGGCAAGCGCGCGAGCGAATATTCGCAGGAGCTTTTCAAGTCGGATAATTATCGCGACTACCTGCTCTTTCACGGCTTGAGCGTGGAAGCGGCTGAAGCTCTGGCGGAGTTATGGCACAAGCGCATACGCGAGGAGCTGGGAATCGCAGGGCGCGATGCAAAGGAGCTTGGCAAGCTCTTTCATCAGGGCTATCAGGGCTCGCGTTTCAGCTTCGGCTATCCGGCCTGTCCGAATCTGGAAGATCAAACAAAACTCTTCGAGCTGCTCGACCCAGAGAGAATCGGAGTCGAGCTGACGGAAGAGTTTCAGCTGGACCCGGAACAATCTACTTCCGCCATCGTCGTCCATCACGAGGAGGCGAAGTATTTTTCTATAGATTAGTCCCAAGTCCCAGGTCCAAAGTCCAAAGTCAATTTTTTGATTTGGGACTTGGGACCTGGGACTTTGGACTTTGGATTTGAGACTTGGGACTTACATCAAATCCCACGCCGGAAGAATTGAGCGTGCTCTCCACGTTGGAGAGGTGGGCGTTTCGTGTCACGCACAGAATGAATCAGGGACGCTGGAAGCGTTTCTGGACGTGGTGTCAACGCTATCTAGGCGCAACGTGGATTCAGCTTTCTACTTCGAACCTCATGCGCGTCTACGGTCTGGAAAATTTCGAGGCCCTGGACGAGAAGCGCCCTGTGCTTGTGGTCGCCAACCACCGCTCGTTCTTCGACATGTACGTCGTCTCCACAATCCTTTTCCGTCGCACGAGCAAGAATGTCAAACTCTTCTTTCCCGTGCGCGGGCGCTTTTTCTACGACTCGCTCCTGGGTGTTGCGGTCAACTTCATCATGGGCTGGTGGTCCATGTACCCGCCCTTTTTTTCCGGCGGCGAAAACCCACTGGTCGAGAAAAGGGAGTTTGATAAATTCTCCATGCGGCGGCTCGCGGAGCTTTGCAGCGAAGGAGCGGGCCACGTCATAGGCTTTCATCCGGAAGGCACGCGCAATCGCAATCCTGATCCTTACTCTTACCTGCGCGCGCAGCCCGGCATAGGCAAGCTCGTCAAAGACTCTGAGCCGCAGGTCATCCCCGTCTTCATCGCCGGTCTGGGAAATAATCTGTGGCGACAGGTCGTCTCGAACTGGACGGGAGGCGCGCCCATACGCGTGCACTTCGGCCCGCAGTTGGACCTCTCGGAGTTTCGTGCAAAGCGCGACGGGTTGCGCACCTATAAAGAGATTTCCGATTTCGTGATGACGAAAATCGCTGTGCTTGGCGAAGCGGATCGTGCGTTGTACGACGAGACGGCGGGACAGCTTGAAGCAGGGAAGCCGTCGTCTTCGGCTTACGTCAAAAAAACTATTACGGGCGAGCGTTCATCCTGATGCGACTCTTACCACTTGTGATTGTCAATCCGGTTTCGGCACAGGGCGCGACAAAGCGCGAATGGCCGGGCATAGCAAGCGCGCTTGCAACTCACTTCGGTCCCTTTAACTGCGCCTTCACGACACACGCGGGCGAGGCTCGCTTGATTGCCGAACGTGAAGCTAAAAAGGGCCGAAGCTTAATCATCGCCTGCGGCGGCGACGGCACGATTTCTGAAGTAGCAAACGGGATTCTTGAATCAGGCGCAGACGCAGAGCTTGGCCTACTGCCGAGCGGGACGGGCGGGGATTTTCGCCGCACACTACGCATGCCTGCGCGCACAGAAGACGCCGCGCGCGTGCTCCGCACTGGCCGCACGCGTAGCATAGACGCTGGTCGCGTCACTTTTATCAATCACGACGGCGATGAAGAGACCAGATTCTTTCTGGGCGTGTCGTCGTGCGGCTTGAGCAGCGAAGTCATCGAAAGGGTCAAGCGGGACAAGAGCAATGCGCTGCAAACGACGGGCACGCGCCTGTTCGGCGGGCGTCTCTCTTTCGCCGTCGCCACGCTGCAAACGACGCTCGCCGCACAGAACGCGACCGTGCGTGTCAAGCTCGACGACCATCCGGAGCGCCGCTTGACGGTCGCCAACTTCTGCGTCGCCAATGCCAGGTACTTTGGCGGCGGCATGAAAATCGCGCCCGACGCCAAACTGAACGACGGGTTGTTTGACGTCGTCGTCATCGGCGACCTCGGCGCGCTCGACATCCTCTCAAACGGCTACAAGCTCTACACCGGCTCGCACCTCTCTCTGGAACAGGTCTATCATACTCACGCCAGACGCATCACAGTTCGTCCGGCGGAGCGAGACACTACGATTGCGCTCGAATGTGACGGCGAATTACCGGGCCGTCTCCCCGCCACTTTTGAAATCCTCCCGAGCGCCTTGCGCGTACGCTGTCCAAAATAATTTGAGTTCGAGATACGAACAAATTATTTTAGCTCCGTAGGAGCTGAATGTTAGATAAAGGAGATTGATGGTGGTTGGTGTGAAGCATTTGACGATGGAAGAGTTGGAAGCGGGGTTGGACGAGATTCGGCGTTCGCCCGTGGATGAGGGCGTGCTGAATTTGATTGTGCGGCGGCCCGCTTTGGAGGAGCGAGAAGTTTTGGAAGAGGGTGAGCTTCATACGGTAGAGGGTCTGGTGGGCGATAGTTGGAGTAGTCGCGGCAGTTCTCGCACTGCGGACGGGTCGTCGCATCCTGAGATGCAGCTCAACGTCATGAACTCGCGCGTGATTGCCCTGCTGGCGCAGGATAAAGAGCGTTGGCCGCTGGCTGGCGACCAGCTTTTTATAGACATGGATTTGAGCGCGGAAAACTTGCCCGCAGGGACGCGCTTGACGCTCGGCTCGGCGGTGATTGAAGTCACCGCGCAACCGCACACGGGCTGCAAAAAATTTGTGGCGCGTTTCGGGCTGGACGCGATGAAGTTTGTCAATTCGCCTCTGGGGAAAGAGCTTCACCTGCGCGGCATCAATGCCAGGGTCATTCAACCGGGAGTGATTCGCGTTGGTTGTGTGGTCAGGAAAATTAAATGAATCTTCATCCGCGCTCGTTAAAGCGGCTGACGGGTGAGCTGCTGTCTCCTCACGCGGGCAAGCTGCGGCTGCGCGCGGCTGCGACAGAGTTGTATCATCTCTGCGCGTCCGTCACGGGCATTGATGGGAATTCAAATCATCCGGATGATTTGGATGAAACGCGGCTGGCGAGCGGGCATGCTATCTCTACGAAGGATGCCGCGCGGTGCGTTCTGGACTACGGTCGAACTTCTAAATTTCTGCGCGGCGCACATGCCGCGATACTCGAAGCTCAAAAGAAATTCCCACGCACCACTATCGAGATTCTTTACGCCGGATGCGGGCCTTACGCTACACTGGCGCTTCCATTATCCAGCCGGTTCGCCTCTCATGAGATACAGTTCACGCTGCTCGACATTCACAGGCAATCTTTAGACGCGGCGCAGCGACTCTTCCAATCCCTAGGGCTGGCAGCCTTTGTACGTGATTACATAGAGTGTGATGCCGCGTCTTATCATCACCACGCGCCGCAAGCGCCACACATTATTTTGACGGAGGCCATGCAGGCGGCCCTGTTGAAAGAGCCGCAGGTGGCACTGACCATCAACCTTGCACGGCAGCTTTGTCCGGGTGGAATTTTTATTCCTGAAAGAATTGCTATTGATGCCTGTCTCTGCGATTTAGAGAAAGAGTTTGCGATTGCTGCTCAAGCTCATGACACGAACTCCTTACGGGAGTCTGCCGCCACGGACAAAGACAGGATTCATCTTGGCCGCGTGCTTGAGCTAACACCGGAGAGTTGTCGTCGCCTGTCCACAGCACGCAACAGCAGTGAGGCTCTGTTACCGAAAGTCGTCCTGGATGTGCCGAAGGAGTCGGACGGCGAGCTTCGCCTTGCGCTCCTGACTTCCATCACAATTTTTGACACGATTACGCTGAGCGGTTACGAGTCCGGATTAACCAACCCCGTAGTGTTATGCGATCTAGGCAAGATTCGTGGCGGGACGAGGCTAGAATTTGCCTACGCGCTCGGCGACAAACCCGGCTTCAAATACAGAGTTGTCTGAGAGCGTTAGCCGCTTCATCTATATCCGGGGACTGGAATAAAAAATAAATGGGAAGCATGTTTTCACATCTCAGAATCCTGCACCTGCCGGTTCTTCTTTTCGTCACGTGCTTGATATTGTTGTTTTCGTCTTGCAGTAGCAAGCCAGCGCCCCCCGGCGGGAAGGTGCTCAAAAGCAAGACGGCTTTTGCTGGCGGCAAGTTTGACGCTTCCGGCGTGGTCGGCGTGCAAGGAACGGACGGAATTCTTTTTGTTGATAATGGAAAAGAGGGGCAGGTTTTCTGGATGCGTCTGGACCGGGACGGCAGGCAGGTCGGCGCGATTAAAACGTTGTCACTCGGCGTCAGCATAGAAGACCTCGAAGGCATCACGACAGACGGGAAACATTTCTACGCCGTCAGCTCTCAGTCCAGACCGAAGGCCATCGCGACGGAGGGGCTGGTCCGGTTCAGGTTCGACGCCGGTAGCCAGAGCATCAGTGGAGTTGAAGCGATAAGCGGGTTGAAGACGTTCCTAGTGGAGAACGTAGCCGAGCTGCGCGATGAGGGCGAGAGGAAGGGCAAAGAGGGCGGCCTCAACATCGAAGGGCTTGCATGGGACCCACGGCGCAACAGGCTATTACTGGCCCTGCGCTCGCCCATCATAGACGGTCTTGCCCTCGTCGTCCCGCTCAGGCTGCGCGACCCGCAGGGCGCATTCTCCATAGACAATCTGGAAGTCGAAGGCTCCAGAGCAATCCACCTGCCCCTCGGAGGAATCGGCATCAGGGGCATTGAGTTTGACGCGCGCGCAAACGTCTTCCGCATCATCAGCGGGCCTTCCGAGGATCAGGCCGAGAGAGATTTCGGCCTCTGGGAATGGAACGGAGATGAGCAGCAGCCCGTGCTTCAGGAGACGGCAAGATTCGACAGCGACTTGAAGCCGGAAGGCGTTGCGCGAGCGACAATCGGCGACCGCAATTTTTTGATCATCGTCTTTGACGCGAGCGGCTACACGATTATGGATTAGGCAAAAGTGTTTTCTTCAATGGTCAGTCACGTCAGCAAAGAAGACAAATAGCACGCGCACAGCAGCGAACTCAAAAACGTGATCATCAGCGGCGTCTGGTCAATGCCCTATTCTTATCATCTAGGCGTTCACGTTCCTGTCGGCGGACAGTTTATTGAGTGCTTAGTCTTCGAGCGTCGCAAAGATAATCAGGAGCACAGCAAGTAAGGCTCCAGCGCCGATCCCGACGCCAATGAAGACATTTCTCAGGGTGGAGTGGCCTCGATTGTCATCAACTTTGATAACGTCGCGGTAAGACACTGTTGTCGGGTCGCCGGTATTTCTGTCCCGTATAGTGAAGTCGTCCTGCCCCGCCTGCGAGATGAAGCCTTTAATCTTCGTGCCGTTTTTCATCCTGACGGTGGCGCGCGCCTTCGCTCCCACACCGATTTTCGCCACCTTTAATCTGACCTTCTCAATCGCCTGCGCGTCATTATTGCCTTGCGCGGCGAGCACAGGCGCGGCATTCACGCCATGCACCAACAGCCCGACCAGCATGAGAGACAAAAGAGACTTGAACATTAAGCTTCACTCCTCAAATTAGATTAGTCGCGTAGAACTACAATCCAGCTCTCTGCAAATCAAATGCCTAAAGATAAGGTGTAGAAAAATGCAGTGTGGAGATAAAAACAGAGGTCTGAGTGCAGTGTAAATCCGACAGTTGGCGTCTAATTGAGCGCAGCCTCACAACTCGTTCAACGCTGACGCCCGACAGCATTCCTTTCATTCTCTTTCCTTGCGCTCAGGTAGAATGCCGTTCGCGAGTGGCGTTTTAGTTCGGGCGTTAGGCCTTCCAAATATTGGTGCTATCATCGGTCTGTTATGAGAAAGGTTCTGGTAATTGGTCCGGGTGGCGCTGGCAAGTCAACCCTGGCTAATCAATTGGGCGAGCTGCTTCATATTGAAGTCCTACATCTGGATAAATTCTACTGGCAGTCGGGATGGATTGAGATGTCGAAACCCGAATGGCTGAAGACGGTCGAAAAATTGATAAGACGTGATGCATGGATCATGGACGGGAATTACTCGGGCACTCTGGACATCCGGTTTAAGGCGTGTGATACGGTAATCTTCCTGGACATGGCTCGCACACTCTGTCTCTGGCGTGTCTTGAAGAGGGTCTTAATGTATCGGAAGCAGAGCAGGCCGGACATGGCACAGGGTTGTCCCGAGCGACTGACCATGGAATTCATCCTTTGGATATGGAATTATTCGAGCAGGACGAGACCGAAAATCGTCAGGATGCTTGAATCAAATGCTGAGAAGAGGATTGTTTGGCTGCGGTCTCAGTCGGATGTGGAGAGATTTCTAGCCACGCTAAGACTGCCTGACGATTCATTCCAACAGAGCGCAAGTTAGCAAATCTTTTATCGTTGACTTGACGCTACCCTTATAATCCAAATGTGAAACAACCGCTCATTCGCCCGGCTGTAGAATCGGATGTCCAGCTCATCCATCAGCTTCAACAGCAGTGGTTTCAAGAAGGCAGTGTATACGGCTTTGTACCAGAGAGTCAGGAGCAGATCAAAGCTGCTCTTAATCCTTACCTTCTGGTTGCTGAAACCAATAATAAGATTGTCGGATTTATCTCCGGCTCGATTCGTCGTAGCGAGGGCATGGCGGTTATACCCGAAGGTGAAAATTACTTTGAGATAGATAATCTTTACATCTTGCCGGAGTACAGAAGGCAGGGCATAGCAAGTGGCCTAGTTAATAAGTCTCTTGCTCAAGTAAGAGAGGCAGGGGTAGCGTATGCTTTGCTGTATTCGGCGGCTAAAGATATTCACAGAATTCTCAGGTTCTATGAACAACACAATTTCCAGAGCTGGAATGTACAGATGTTCAGGAAATTGTAATCTCACCAGCGGCGGCCTGATAACTTATCCAAACCCGACCGCTCGATAGCATCCTTTTCATCGTGCTTCGTTCGACGTAAATTGTGTGCTGCTCGCTCGGCGCGGGTTAATTCAAGCGTTAGGCGGCTTTTGTTGCGGATTCATTGAACGGCTTGAAATACTCTGATACATTTTCAACAATGAGTCTCTGAATCATAGAGGTAAAGGTTATGAGCCAAACAGAAATTCAGTATATATCGGACGAGAGCGGTAATCCTGTTGGGGTCATTGTGCCCATAGAGCTTTGGCGGGAGATCGAATCTGAAAGAGAAACGGCTTATCTGCTGAAAAGTGAAAATATGAAACGCCGCCTCTTGGAAGCTAAAGAACGTGAGGAAGGAATTCCCTTTGACGAAGCCTGCGAGAAGCTTGGAATTTGACCCGGCAGCTTTTGAGGATTTAGCCTGGTGGGTAGAACAAGACCGCAATAAGGCATTGCGTATTATCAATCTGATAAAAGATGTGCAGCGTGACCCATTCAAAGGGATTGGAAAACCAGAACCGCTAAAGCGAGATTTGGCGGGTTGCTGGTCACGGCGAATAGATCAAGAACATCGGCTGGTCTATCAAGTTACAGCCGACAAGATCAGGATTCTGGCCTGTCGGTACCATTATTGAATTGGCCCTCACGCGCCGCCTAACAACTCATTCAACCCGACGCCTCGATAGCATCTCTTTTATCGTTGTGTGATACCTTTTGCTCGGATGCTGCTCGCTCGGCGCGGGTTAATTCAAGCGTTAGGCGTGGCGGCATCTTGACCTTATTCCATGAGAAAATTATGCTTGCTCAATGAAGGTGCGTGATGTACTCAAGTTACTCAGAGATGATGGGTGGTATTTGGTTGTTACTGAAGGGAGTCATCGTCAGTTCAAACATCTGACAAAGACAGGACGCGTTACTGTTCCTGGCAAACCCAATGATGATTTACCTATTGGCACGTTGAACAGTATATTGCGTCAGGCTGGTTTAAAGAGTTAAGGAGAATACCGAAGATGCGTTACGCAATTGTCATTGAAAAGGCAGAAAACAATTATGCCGCGTATGTCCCTGATTTGTTGGGATGCGTAGCCACAGGTAAGACAGTCGAAGAAACCGAGCAGCAAATACGCGAAGCTATTGAAATTCATTTGCGTGGAATGCGTGAAGATGGCTTGCCTATTCCAGAACCGAGTAGCCAGGTCGAATACGTCGAAGTTGCTGCGTAGAGCCCCGCCTAACAACTCATTCAACCGGAGCGCCCGATAGCGTCTCTTTCGTCGTTGCTTTGAAGTCAGGTGCTTCAACTGCCCTCTGCTTTGTCTACGAAGCAGTTAAAAAAAGTCCCGTAGGGACTTCCGACAATAGCCCAGCGATTTATCGTTGGGTGAAGGAGCAGGAGATAAAGAAGTGAGTCCCGTAGGGACGACTGAATATCAAGAGAGAAAAAATTCAGTCGTCCCTACGGGACTCAAATTGTTTTATTCTCCGACATTCTCCCAGCCATAAATGGCTGGGCTATTGTCAATCGTCGCTCACGGGACTTTTCCATCAGCTTCTAAGTTAAAAACCGAGAGACCTAAAGTTTTTGTATAATAGCGCCCGCAATAGCTTTGGAACTGATTAGACCGGAGTCGCCCTAAATCAGAAATACCGCTATCGGTGAGACCCGGCGAAGGCGACCGCGGCCCAATTAGCGTTATGTTGCTTCGCTATTCTTATCAATAATTGAGGATATTCTTATGCCACGCTTCTTCACACATTATTGGCTTAATCGAACTTGGGAGCGAAACCGAAGAAATACCCCGGGTAACGAACATCTAGATCATACTGCCGGAAATTTATTTCAAGGGCGCGGTATTCGACCCGATGACATTGTCTATGTAGTTTCAGTCATAAAAGGCTCGCTTTACGTCTGCGGCAAACTCATGGTTGAAAAGATATGCGCTACTAATGAAGCTGCTGCGATCTTGGGCTATAAGCCTTGGCCTGCAAAAGAACATATTATTGCCGCAGCAGCCACGCCCATGAATTTCAATCTTAAAGTACCTCTAAAATTGACGCGACAGTTAATTTTCATAAGTGGCAAACACAGTAAGCTCTTGAAATTCAAGGCTCCGAATTATCTGGATGAACAAACATTGCGCGGTGTACGAGAACTTGATCCTGCATCTGCGGCTGAACTTGATGCGCTTCTTCCGCCGCTAAAGGAAATTCCATTCGATGAAGAAACATTTCCCGAAGAAGTCGTTGATGCTCAAACTTATTATGAAGGCGCAACGAAACATATTACGGTGAATGTTTATGAACGTAGTACTAAAGCTCGGAAGGCGTGTATTGCACGTTACGGCGTGGACTGTTTCGTTTGCGGTTTCAATTTCAAATCTGTTTATGGAGATGATGGCGATGGCTTCATTCATGTCCATCACCTGAAACCATTATCTGAGGTGGGTAAAGAATACCGGCTTGACCCTGTAAGAGATATGCGGCCTGTGTGCCCCAATTGTCATGCTATGATTCATAGAAGAATACCAGCGTACAAGATTGAAGAAATAAAACAGTTACTTTTGAAAAATAAGCGGAGTTGAATGATTTCTTGAACGAGCACCATAACAACTCATTCAACCCGACGCGCCGATAGCATCCCTTTTATCATCACACAAAGGCATCGCCGCCGAGGAAGTTTTCGCGGACGTAGTTGACGGTATCAAGAAGCGTTTCCTGTGGGTCGCGGGGGGAGAAGTTGAGTTCTTCGGTGGCCTTCGTGGCGTCTAGATACCAGAAGTATTCGGCCATCTCGACGCTCTCGGCTTCGACGGGGGGGGCGAGCTTCCAGTGGCGGTAGAGGGTTTGGAGGGTTTGCGCGCCAGCGACGGCGAAGCGCGAGGGGAGGGAAATGCGTGGCGCGGCCACTTTGGTCAGACGCTCAAGCCGCGCGAAGAATTTTTCAAACGTCCAGTTGGCCGCGCCCAGAAGATAACGCTCGCCGTGTCGCCCGTTGAGCATCGCGGCTCGAAAGGCTGTGGACGCGTCGCGCGCGTCCACAAAGCTCAGGCCGCCTTTGGGGACGGCGTTAATCTTGCGCGCTAGGAAATCCAGCACGACTTTCGTGGAGCTTAAACGCTCGTCGCCCGGCCCAAGCAGTAGACTAGGGTTGACAATCACCAGACGCAGGCCGCGTCCCTGAAAATGTTCGAGCGCGACGCGCTCCTGATAGACTTTGCTCGCGTAGTAGGGCCAGCGAGAGATGATGTCGAGCGGCGTGGGCCATTCCTCGTTCGGCAGTCCTTCGCCGTCCGGGGTGACGGCAATCGTTCCGCTCGAAGATGCCATGACGATTGAGCGGACATTCGCACGACGCGCCGCTTCACAAAGAATGCGCGTCCCGTCAACGTGTGTGGAATACATTTGCCGCGCATCTTCGCGCTCGCGCGAGACGCGGCCTGCCAGGTGATAAATCTCTCCGACATCTTCGACGGCACGCGCGACCGCCGCTTCGTCTGTAATAGAGCCTTCGATTGCTTCTATGCCAAGCTCCGAGAGCCAGGCGGGCGCAGAGGTCGCCATCACGCGCAGGTTCTTCGCGCCGTCCGCGACAAGTTGACGGACTAAGTGAGAGCCGAGGAAGCCCGTACCGCCCGTGATGAGCGTGAGCGGCTCCGGGCGACGCGCAATCGCCGTCGTCTTTTTCTGCGATGCCTTGGCCGTAGACTTTCGCGGCGCGCGCCGTTTGGTTTTGGTAGTTGCCATAGGTTACGAAATCAAAAGGTGTGTTACCCGGTAGATTCCTGCGCGTACCACGCATCAGACAAAAATATTTCGGGTATCTCCTGGCGCGAAGGATTGTCGTAGCCGAGCGCGCGCAAGGTCGCGAACCACTCTTCGCGACGCGATTCGGGCAATTGCTTCCCGCACCAAGGGCAATGTTTAATCACCCTGTAGGACGAGCTTCCGCCGTGGACTATCAATCCGTATTCGTCGAAACGCGCCGAGTAGTAGATGTGGCGGTCCGGGCAATCAAACGGGTCCGGGTGCTCGTCGCACGCTTCGTTCACGTAAAATTGCATCGTGTTGCAGCAGTGTCGCCCGCTCGTGGTCATGAAAGAGAAGCTTACTTGACTAAGTATGTGACGCGGCTGTTGCCCAGAAAATCTTTGCCCGTTTTTTTGGTGACAAGACCGGAATGCTCAAGCTCGTAATAGGCGCGCTGAATCTCGCCCTTATCAACCGACAGCTTTTGAGCTAGAGTGGCGGGCGCAAGCAGCGCGTCGCCGGATTTAAGCTCTTGAGTGGCGATAAGCGTCTCAATCTGTGCGCGAACCTGCGCGTAAACAGGCCCCGCGTCCGCGCCTTTGAGCTGGATTTCCATCATCATCATCTCATTTTGGATTTTAGATTTTGGATTTTGGATTAACGAAACGGGATTGAAGCTATTCAAACTGAGTCGCCACTCCAATCCAAAATCCAAAATCCAAAATCCAAAATCGTTAATCTCCTGTTGTGACAAGGTGCGCGGCGTCCGTTGCATCCTCCGCGTCGTCGCGCGCGGCGGCGGTGGCGGCGCGTCGCTCACTGCGCAAACGCTTCTTGAGCGCGGCGGCGTCAAACTTATGTCGCGTCCCGTCGCGCAGGTTCTCTACTTCGTGATGCACCAGCGCCGCGATGAGGCGGTAGGCTTCGGCGCGCGCCATGCCTTTGGTCATCTCCTCCAACTCTTCAATCGAGAGATAGCGTCCGATGCGCGCGCCGACGTTGCGGCTCCTGATGACGTTCGAGCCCTTCGGCATCGCTTCGTAAGTGCCCCACAGGAAAACGGGCAGGATGCCTATGCGCGAGGCAAGGGCCAGATAGCCTATGACGGGCTTGAAGTCCGCCATCTCGCCCGATACGGAGCGCGTGCCTTCGGGGAAGATGAGCGCGTTGTAGCCCTGGTCCAGATAATGCTTGGCGTGGCGCAAAGATTGTCGCAAAGAGCCGCTGCGCTCTAAGGGCACGAGGTTCGTGAAGTTGTCCATGTAGGCGCGCTTGTACTTGTTATCAAAAAAGTAGTCGGCAGCCGCGAGCGCCACCATGTCGCGGCCCGCCTCGCCCAGAGCCATCTTTGCCAGCCCCATGTCCAGATGCGAGACGTGATTCGGCGCGACGATAAAGTTTGTGTGCGGCGGAATGTTTGCGCGCCCCTCGTAACGCGCGCGCATGAATCGCTCGTAGAAGGCTCGCTGTAAAACGTCCAGACCGCGATTGCCGACCGTGCGTACGAAAGACGGGATGTAAATCTCTTCGTCGCGCGGGGCTTCCGTATGCTCTGCTGCTGCTGCGGCGCGTCGCTCGGCCTGAGCCTTTGTCTTGCGCGAGACGACCTGTGCCAGTTCCCTAAGGTCCTGCACCTCTGTCAGCGTGTCGGGCGAGCTGAGCACGCCGCCCGCGTTTTCAATTGCCGTGGCAAGCTCTACGTACATCAGGCTGTCGAAGCCAAGGTCGGCGAGACGTGAATCGAAAGTGATTTCCGAGCGCGGGCGATTCGAAACGGTCGCGACGATTGCCAGCAGCCAAGAAGCATCATTCGTCTCCGCAGGACGAGACCCCAGACGCGTGGCAGACTTCATGCTCTCTTCCAAGACCTGCATGGCCTTGACGACTTCGCGGCGCTTGACCTTGCGCGTGGCCGTGCGCGGCAATTCTCCGTCCCAGAAATGCAGCACCTTGACGCGCTTGAAGAAGGGAATCGCGGAAGAAACGTCGCGGAAGTGCTCCTCAACGCGACGGCGTACCTCTTCACGCGAAAGCGCGATGTCATAATCAAAGTCTGCGACGACCATGCAAGCGACTTTTTCACCGAGCCCGTCGGGCAAGCCGACCACGCTCAGCTCCTTGATAAACGGCGAGGTGTTGTAAAGCTCCTCTATCTCATCCGGGTAGACGTTCTTGCCGTTGGTGTCTACGATGATGTCCTTGGAGCGACCGACCAGATATAGATTGCCTTCATCATCTAAGCGCCCGAGGTCGCCCGTGTAGAGCCAGCGATTCTGAATAGCCGCGCGCGTGGCTGTTTCGTTTTCATAATAGCCGGTCATGATGTTGGGACCGCGCGCGATGACTTCGCCGACGCCCGCCGCGTCCGCGTCGCTGATGCGGATTTCCACGCCCGGCAAAGCCTTGCCGACGCTGCCCACGAGCAATCCGTTCTGCGGGCGCGTGACTGTCAAGACGGGCGATGCTTCCGTCAACCCGTAGCCTTCGAGCACGGTAAAGCCAAGGCCGTGCAGGTCGGCCTGAATTTTTTCCGAGAGCGCGGAGCCGCCGCTAATCAAATAGCGTATGCGCCCGCCCATCCCCTGATGAATAGGATGAAAGACAAGCTGTCCTAGATTGAGCGGCGTTTTGTCGCGCAGCCACGCGTTGCCGCGAATCAAAAGGTCCGCGACGCTTCCGACCCACGCATTGCGCTCGCTCAATCTTGATTTGATGCGGCGATGCAGCATCTCCCAGAGCGCGGGCACGCCGACCATGCCAGTGACGTGGCCGTTCTTGATGGCGCGAGCGAGGGCTTCGCCGGAAAGCTCGTCCAGATAAGTAATCTGCGCGCCACGGCTTAAGGGAGTTAAGAAGCCGGTCGAGAATTCGAACGTGTGATGAAGCGGTAGGACCGAGAGCACGCCGTCGTGCGTGGACATGTCGAAGATGGATGAGAGCATGGAGACCATGCTCGTGAAATTGCGATGCGAGAGCATGACGGCCTTGGGCGTATCGGTCGTGCCCGAAGTAAAGATAAGCGAAGCGACCGTCTGCGCCTGCACACGCTGCGGCAACAAAGCGAGTCTCTGATCTTCGGTCTGCTGGTCCGACATCGCGAAGACTTGCTCAAAGCGCCACAGCCGCACGTTTTCCAGCCCCGCCGCTTTCAAGCTCTCCGTAAGCAAAGGGTGCTCGCGCTCCATCTCTTCGCTGATGACAATGCCGGTAGCATCGCCCGCGCGTGCAAAGTTCACAACCTCGTCCGTAGAACTCGTGGGGTCAACCGGGATGCAGGTTGCGCCCGCTTTGAGGACTCCGAAATAGGTCATGCCCCACTCGGGCGCGTTGTTGCTCAAAAGCATCACGCGTTCATTGGGGCGCACACCTTCGCTCGCTAGAAAGGCTGCGGCGCGCAAACTAAGCTCGCGTAAATCGGCGTAGGTATACTGCTCTTTTCTTCCCTCGCGCTCGATACGCATGGCGACGCGCGTGGCGTGGCGCTTGGTAGTGGTCTCGAACAGCTCAAGTATGTCGCGATACGTGTAGATGCGCTTCGGCTGCGCGCGCATGTCCTCTTCGAGCTTCGGAAAGACCCATTTCTTCAAGCCCGGAAGGTGAGTGTTAATCCAGTAGTCGTACCAGTCATACTTTTCAGGATGCCATGGCAGCAGGTTCTGCTCATCTTTGCGGACGCGCGAAAAGAGCGAGCGGACGTTGTCGGAGCGGAAGATGTAAGCGTTCTCGACCGTGAAGGGATGAAACATGTCGAACGCTTCTTTGGTCTCGCGCGTGACTTCTTCGAGCCGATCCATGCGCTCCTTTGCGCGGTCTATGACGTCCGTGACGCGACCGCCGCCCCAACGCGGTCGCGCACGGTCAAGCAGCCCCGAGACCTTCTTCGCAGCGTTATTAATCATCGGTGTCGAAGTCTTATCGAACCACTGCGGCGTCACAGGGCGCGCCTCCGTGCGCGCGACCAGCTCGTTGACGATGCGGAAGCCTTCTTCCTTCTCCTGAAAATACTTGCGCTTGAAGAGACCGACCAGACTGATAATGCGGCGCATGTCGTTCGGGTTGGAATCACCCGTCGCCGCCTGATGAACAAGACGCGGCTCCTCGACGCAAGCCTGCGCGGCGACGCCGAGCATCACGCTTGCTACCTGATCGACGGGCGTGATGTCGAGGATGAGCTTTTCGTTCGCGGGAATCTTGGTCTGTCCCTTGAGCGTGATAAAGATGATGGGAGCGGTCGTCGTGAAGCCTTCGTTCCAGCCGGGGAAGGGATAGTCAAGCGCGGACTCGACGATGGAAGGACGCACGATGGAGCGCACGATGTCGGATTGCGCGGCCACGAGTTGTTCACCGAGGCTCTTGGTGTAAGTGTAGATATTGGGCCAGCCCCAGTAAGCCGCGCGCTCGATGCCTAAATCTGTGAGGCGCGTGCGCGTCCAGACTTTGCGCTCGCGCGCGACGGCCAATCCCATCGCATCCAAATCGTCGGGGTCGCGGCCTTCTTCCATCAGGCGCTTGCGCGCAAGCTCGCGAAATCGCGCGGCCATCATCGCATCGCGCGCCTCTTCACGCACGCGCTCGGCAAGCTTTGCGCAATCCCTGATCTCCTGCTCGGCGGAAAACTCCACGCCCTCCATCTCAGCTTCTTCGCGGCGCGGGAAATAGCCTATGACCGGGTCCGACTCCCAGATTGGACCGGAACGATTGCCCGCGACAAAGCAGGTCGAAACGTGTATCAGCGCAGGCCGCTTCATGCGGCGCGCGAAGGTGATGACGTTTTGTGTGCCGACGACGTTGGTGCGAAGCGCGCTCTCTAGGGTCGGATTAAAGGTGACGTTACCGGCGGAGTTGAGGACGACGTCTACGTCGTCTGCGATGCGCTGCGCTTCCTCTTCCGTGTAGCCTAGATTGTCTTCGCCTATGTCGCCGCCGACGATTGCGACCTTGTCGCGTATGAAGCCCTCGAAGGCTCCGCCGTAACGCTCTCGCAAAGGATCAAAGGGCGGCGCAGTGATAACGTTGTTCCAAAAACGCGTCTCGGATTCCTCCTGCGAGCGTGCGCGCACGGTGACATACACGCGCCCCACCGAAGGGAAGCGATGCAGCAGCATCGAGAGCGTAACCTTGCCGAGAAAGCCCGTCGAGCCGATGATAAAAATATTCCGGCCTTTAAAAATTTCTGTCGGAGATAGTTTCATATTGCGGCTCTCATATAATCATTAAATACTCGTCCCATCTTAGCCCCGTCAGGGGCGACATATTTATAGCCCACGGCGTAAGCCGTGGGAACAGCGCATCGATTTAACATCGAAGCCCCGGAGGGGCGAAAGAGCATTCAATCCCAGATATAGCGTTCGTCAAATTCAATCTCATGCTTTTTCAGAAACACTAAATACTCTTCCTGGAACGTCAGCTTACGATGATGTTCTTCCTGGTGCGCGATATATCTTATAACACTTTCCAGATTCGAGTGACTGACACTAAATGCTCCATATCCGCTTTGCCATCCAAAACCACGCTCTCCTGATCGCTCGTGAACCCAACGAGATGAGTTTGCTTTCAACACCCTCATCGCTTCTGAAATCGAAAGAGCAGGCGGCAACTTAATGAGCATGTGGACATGATCTTTTGTGCCATTGATAGCAAATGCTTTGCCTTTCATCTCTCGTATAATCCCGCCCATATAAGCCAGAAGGGCTGGTTTAATTTTATCGCTGATGCATGGCGCGCGATCTTTGGTACTAAAGATGATGTGAATTATTAGATTTGTGTATGTGTGCGCCATTTTCTTTCGCCCCTACGGGGCTCACCCTGGTTTGGCGCTTCGGTCACCCACGGCTTACGCCGTGGGCTATAAATCTGTCGCCCCTGACGGGGCTTAATCCTCACCTTGCCCTGCGTTCCCGCGTCTTACGACGCGGGCTACTGTTATGCCGCCCCTTCGGGGCTTGTTGCTTTATTACATGTTCGTGGTTTATTCCATATCCGCGATGCCAATCATGGGCTGGTGGAGCATTGTAATCTCTGCGGAGCGGCCCATGTAGCTGCGGGCCATCGCGATGGCTTCCGTCAGATTGTCTGCGCGCTCCCAGCCGAGCATGGCGGGGACGTGCGCGTTCTCGGCCCCGGCGGCGATGACGTGGCCTACGTGCTGGCGACCGTTCTCGCCCCAGTACCACATAAAGAAGGGATGCGCGCCGTGATAAGCGTTGCCGCGCCGGTACATCTCCACGTAACTCGGGTTGTTGGCAAATTCGCGCTCGTACTTTTCACGAAGCACGAAGGCGTCACGCGTCTCCGGCAGGAGGCGATTGAAAAACTCTATGTAGCTCGGATGAAATTCGTGGTCGAATTCGTCATAGCACGGGTGATGCAGAATCAGCACGCCTCCCTTTTTCAGGAGCGGCTTGTGACGATAAAAGTTGAAGTGATAACCGAGCGCCATCACCTGCACCAGCAAAGGATTCAAAATCGAGTAGACATTATAAGGCGAAATGTCTGGGATGCCTGTGATGAGAATGTCGCACTGGCCGCGCACAGGGATGGCGTACTGCTGAAAATTCTTTTCCAGAATCTTTTCATGAACCTCTTCAGTGCGGCCCGCATGACACGCAATCATCTCGTACTGCGCCGGTCTTGAATGCAGGAGCTTGCGGCGCGCCTGACGAGGCAGCTTGGACATGGTGTAACGCATGGCCTCGAATTTCATCCGGTCGAAGGCTGAGAAATCGTCTTCGTTCTTGAGAAGAAAATCCATGTCGCCCTTGTACATGCGGTTGTTGAGCGCCGTCTCGATGTGAAAGACGTTCATGTGCTCGTCAACGAGCTTGCCTAGGCGCTCAACCTTGTGGTTCAGGACAGAGCGCTTCGGGTCCATGTAGCTGTCGGAATCGCGTATGGTCTGCGGCTCGTGGTGCGCGCGCAAAGATTCGTAATCGCACAAGCCCACTGCAACGGACTTGTGGCCGCCGTCCATGGGGACGAGGTTAATGTTGACGTAGATGACCAGATCGCTTTCGGCGCAGCGACGGTTGATGCGCAGAGGCTCTTTGTGGCGCGTCTCGCCTATGACGACAAGGCCGTCCGGATCTTCCGCGTCGTGGTTGTAATAACGGTCGGGATGGAACTCGTCAAAAATCTCAGCGCCCACCATGCGTTTCATCTCCCACTCGGTCATCTTTCGATGGAGCGAGTTGGCGATGACGATATGCACGTCGTCCACGCCGTGGCCTGAGAGCATGTCGAGCACGATTTCCAGCACCGACTGGCGAATGTCGGGCGTTGCCATCGGTGGCAAAGGCAAAGAGATGTCGTCCACACAAATCGTCACCTTCATGCCGGGATAAAGCTGTGCGAAAAGCGGGTCGCAGCCGTGCGGGCGATTCAGGGCGTAGCGGATGGCCGCCTCGCGGTTGGGCAATCCCTTGACGGGAGGGTTCGGATAAATGACGCGCGTCCCGATGGGCAAATCTTCGAGAATAAAATCCTCGCCCGACGGCATGATGCGCGGCGCGCTGTCGCGGTCAATGTAGATAACGGATTCGTGGGTTTTTCTTCTTAGCTGAAGACTCATTCGTTCTTTCGCTAAGTCCCAAATCCCAGGTCCAAAGTCCCAAGTCACGAAACTTTCTGACGACTTGGGATTTGGGACTTGAGACTTGGGACTTATTTCAAATTCAAAATCGGCCAATCGTGATGCAGCGCCGTTTGACGTAGGCGCATGTCGGGGTTGACGGCTGCCGGGTGGCCCACGATGGAGAGCATCGGAAGGTCTGACATGCTGTCCGAGTAGGCGTAAGAATCGCTCAGGCTCAAGCCTTCGCGCTCGGCGAAGGTTCTAATCCATGAAGCCTTGGTCGCCGCCGCCAACACGGGCGGCAAGAGTCTGCCGGTCGCAATCCCGTTAACAAATTCCAGCCGGTTCGCCACGTAATCTTCTATCCCGAGGTGTTTCATCAAAGGGTCTACGGACCAGTCGAGCGCGCCCGTCACCACCACTTGTCTCAAGCCCAGACTTCTGGATTTTTCAATCAGCTCGTAAGCTCCCGGAAAAATCGCAGGCTTCAAGACTTCTTCAAACAGCTCGTCTGCGAAAAATCTGAGGCGGTCTTCCGACTCGCCTTTGTAACGTTTGAAGAACAGCTCGTTAAAGACCATGCGGCTGTAAGCATCTGCAGCAGCAAAGAGCGGGATGCTCAACAGCGTCGCCGTGCTTTTCTTCACGCTCTTTAACAAACTCTGCTGGTTACGCGAGTAGAACCCGAGCGTGTGCACGAGGTTCGTGGAAACAAGCGTTCCTTCCAAATCATAAAAAGCAGCCGCTGCCAAATTCTTAACCATTGCCTCCGGGCACAAAAATTTTGGGACGGGCCGCGCCTAAAGATACTGTGGGCGCTCTTTGTGTAGTCGGTGAAATATACCCTAAACGGATGCTTTTAGGTAAGCGGTCGTGTAAAATGAGTCGCGTCTCTAGCCTTATCTCTGTGAATTATAAGGGCTTTTGCTCGTTAAAGGAGAATATGAAACTGATCCCAAAGGCTCGCCTCTCTGTGCCGCGAACCCTGGTTTTACTGCTTACAGGTTTCGCCGTTTCGTGCGGTTCACAGCCGGAGCAACCCATCATCGCGGGCACGGGCAACACCGCAGAGTCAATCGCGCAGGCCGATAAGCTTTACGCAGAGCGCGCCGACCTCGCGCGCGTGCGAGAAGGATTAGCACGCCTGCGCGGGGTTCAAGCCGCCGAGCCGAGCAATTACGAAGCGGCGTGGAGACTCGCGCGCATGTACTATTTTTTAGGCGAGCACACGCAGGATACGACGGAGCGCGACAAGGCTTTTGAGGACGGAATCAAAGCGGGCAGGGAGGCTGTCAAGCTACAGGATAATAAACCCGAGGGCCATTTCTGGCTCGGCGCAAATCTGGGCGGGCAGGCGCAGCACAGCGCGCTCTCAGGATTCTCTTCGGCCAACGACATACGGCGCGAGATGCAGAAAGTTATTAGCCTGGACGAAGGCTTTATGTCCGGCTCGGCATACATGGCGCTGGCGCGCGTCGATTTGGAGATTCCGCCCGTCATGGGCGGCGACCCGAAAAGGGCCGTCGAGCTTTTGGAGAAGGGATTAAAATTCGGAGAGAACAACGCGCCCCTGCGCTACTACCTGGCGCAAGGCTATCTGAAATTAAAGCGCAACGAAGACGCGCGCAAACAGCTCGAAACAATCCTCAACATGCAGCCCGACCCGAACTACGTGCCCGAGCACAACGACGCCGTAGAGAAAGCGCGCCAGCTCATGCAGAAGGTCTAGCGGCGCGCTGGTCCTGACGAGAGAGCTTTAGCACTTCACAGCCTGATAACTTATGAGCCAGCCCACATGCTCATGCCATTCCTTTGAACGGCTCGAAGGCGCGAGCGTGCCCGCGTACATCAAAACATTCCTGGAACAACAGGACACTAAAGAAAACCCACACCAGAATCTCTATCGCTGCCGCATCTGCAAACGCACATGGGAGAAACGCTCGCCCGCCAAAGATAAAGCAGGCCCAAGGCCATCGCTCGTGCGGCTGAGTTAGACGAAAATCATTGATCAGCGTTAGATTGCTCAGGCCATCAGTTGGAGTGGTAGTTTACAAGCTACTCGTGAGGTGCTTAATTCATGAGGAAAGTAGAAGTTGTCCCGCACAACCCTGAGTGGCGAGATGCATTCGAGGCGGAAGCGAAGCACGTTGCCGCCGCACTAGGCGAGAATGTTGTAGCCATCCACCACATCGGCAGCACGGCCATCCCGGACATATATGCAAAGCCCATCGTTGATCTGTTAGTCGAGGTCAGAGACATCGCTGAAGTAGACGGGCAGAGTTCGGCAATGGAGTTGCTTGGTTATGAAGTGATGGGTGAGTACGGCATTCCCGGTCGCCGCTACTTCCGTAAGGATAACCAGCAGGGAATCAGGACGCATCACATTCACGCGTTTGAGGCCGGTTCGGCGGAGGTGGAGCGTCACTTAGCGTTCCGCGACTACATGATTGCCCACCCCGTGGATGCACAAAGATACAGCGAGCTAAAGAGGAAGTTGGCGGAGGAACACCCGCAGAACATAGACAGATATATGGACGGCAAAGATGGCTTCATCAAAGAGATGGACCGGAGGGCGGCGCAGTGGCGCACATCTCAGGCGGGTTAGCGGACGCCTCTCGTAGCATTACTTTCATCGTTGATTTATTCTTCCCGTGTTGAATGACTACGCCCGGCGCGGTTTATTCGGGCGTTATGCTGCTTCTATTAATCCAATAGCTCTCTCCCTTGTCTCTGTAAATCGGGTAGAATCTTCCATGCGCGGCGCGTGACTTAACCCGCGCGGTGCATGGAACATTGAGGGAGGTGTAGCGAAGATGAGAAAGCTTTTCCTGGCCACAATTTTTGTGCTGCTCCTGTCTGGTATTGCTATTGAATTTCCGGGCAGCGCCCAGAATCGCCGTCGCCGCTCTGGTGCACGCGCTGCCGCCGCCGTGCCGCAGGTTAGTAGTATTCAGGAGATGGATTTCGGCACGCCTGAGGAGCGCGAGAAAATATTCGAAGAGTGTTCCCGGCCTGACAGGCCGGAACCGGAAGCTGAAGTCAGAAGGCCGACCAACGCTTTGCTGTGTGGCAAGGCCATCAGCTTGCCGAAGCCGTCTTATCCGGCGGAGGCAAGGACGCAGAAAATCTCGGGAGTGGTTTCGGTCAATGTCGTGGTTGATGAAAAGGGGAGAATCATCTGGGCGCGGGCTACCAGTGGACACCCTTTGTTACAGGAGGCAGCCGCCAAAGCCGCATGCAGAGCGAGATATTCTCCGACCAGGATTTCAGGCCGCCCGGTAACAGCAGCCGGCATCCTCACGTACAATTTCATTAGTCAGTAGCCCACGCGCGCCGCCCGGCAAGTCATTCGTGTGTGAGGCGCGAGCACCCTTTCTCAGCCTACCCTCTCGCGTTCAGCTTGAATGTCGTTTGCCGAGCGGCCCGGTTTTCGTCATCCGGCACGCTGGTTCTACTGCTGGACTTGAATGTCGCCTGCGCCTCGCTCGGCATCTACGAAGGTGTAGGACGAGAGCGGGAAGTTCTGGCAGCCGACTACCTCATCGCTGCGCGGCATCTGGAAACCTACGTCGTCTCTAACCTCGTCATCCGTGGCCCACCAGGTCATGCCCACGCCCTCGTCTCTTTCCAGCTCGGCATCCGAAGGCGTCCACCCGCGCTCCTCCGGTTTGTAAAAGCCCCACGTCAGCTTGTCCGGTCTCTCCGGGTCATTGCCGTTATCTTCGACGACAAGGAGCACGCGCTGACCTATGTACTGGCTCGGGTTGGCGTCGCGTATGATTCCGCTAATCACTGCTCTGTTTCCATCAACCGTCATGCAATCAAACTCGACCCTGATTAAAGCGCCCGTGAATGAATCTTTTGAACCTGTGCCGTCAAGGTCCAGATCTTCAACCGCCGTCTCGTCGCTGTAAGTCATAGAGCCTGTAGTCGAGCCGTCGGGCTGCACGCGGGCGTCAAACTCCAGATACTTTGCATAGCCATCTTCTAAATAAAACTGGTACGTGCCGGAAGCAGCCTGCTCACTGGGCTGTGCTGTGGCCGCCTGCGGTGTGGCGAAGCTCATCAGGAACAGCGCCATGATTGAAACATAAACCATTGAAGAAGTGGTTCGCCGTATTTTTCGCATTCTTTTAATCTCCTGTCGGTTAAATCTTTTTCACAAAGCATCAGGGCTTCTGGGCTACGAGTTCACTGATGCTCTACATCATGCGGCAGACAATAGCGGAGCGAGCGGGCGGACGTACTTAGAGATTTCTGATATTTTTCTGAGAATGTTCTGAAAGTAGCGGGCGCTCTTGAGTTTAGCCGAAACTGCCAGCGAAAATCCTGCTCTCCTTTGATCCCCGGAAACCCCTTTTTGTGTGCGAGTTGTGCCCGAGGCAACCGTTTGTCGGACGCCCCGCCTCTTATGCTGAAGACGAGCCAGGGGCTGTTCCTGAACCGGCACGCGTAAAATATTTTCGAGTGAGCGGCGCGGAAGCGTTCCACGGAAAGCGAGGCGACGATGATGAAGAATCTGTGTTCGCGTTTACCGGCAAGTCTCAAAATGGTGGGGACAGCCTTTTTCTTCTTCTCGCTGGTTTTACTCTCCGTGGAAAGGGGCGCGGCCCAACCGGGCGACAGGCGCAGTCCCGAAGAGCGCAGGAAAGATCTTCAACGCAGGCTCGATAAGATTGATAAGCAAATCAACGAAAACGACGGCGTCCCCTACCGTTACGAGGAGCGCGGGCAGCTCTACACACAGCTTTACGGGATGACCCAAGACCGCGAGGAGCAGGAGCTATATATTGAAAAAGCTTTCGCGGATTTCGCCCTGGCAGAGGAAATGGGGTGGCAAGTCTTTCAGCCCCGCGCGGAGCTACACAGCGCCATCTGGAGGAATCAAATCTCGCTCGCCCCGATTTCCGGCGCAAGCGCCGCCGACATCCTTGACGTCTACTACAGAAACTCGCATTTCGACGACGCCGTCGCTGATTACCTCGAAGCGGCGCGCATAATACTTGGAACTTCGCCCGACTATTACCGCCAAGAGAGGGCGCGGGAATACTGCCTTTCAATATCGTATCTTTATCTAAACCGCGCGCAGATGCTTGCCCAGATGCCGAAGGTGGTCAAGGCGATGAGCCAACCATATCCAATCTGGGACGACTTCGATACGGCCATCAAGTACGTCAAGAAATATCTTGACCCCACACGCGATATTTTGCAGGTCACAGGTTTTTATCTCTCTAAAGGTGAAGCCGCTTATACGTTGGGTGAGTACGACGTTGCGCTCGATGCCTATCAAGCCGGTGAAGATTATTTTGATGAGAAGGAGGAGCTTTTCTGCAAGAGTCACAATAATACAGAGTTCTGCAAGAGTACTAAGAAGAGTTACGTCAGCACGTTGAGCTACAGGCGTGCCAGGGTATACCTGCGTACAGGCGACGGGGCGAAGGCGCTGGAGAATATTAATCACTACATTCGCGAAGGTCCGTTTGTTGCGAGCACGTGTGCCGAGACTTACAGGCTGCGGGCGCAAGCCTATCGTCTACTGAGCGACATAGAACTGGCCGTGGCCGACGAAGAGGAAGCTAGGACTGCGCCCAGTCAAACAGGTTGCGGTTGAGCCGCGCGAAGGACCGGACTTTTGATGAAAGCATGTCTGAAAATCCTGCTCTGTTTGATGGTCATGGCGCTCGCGCATTTTTCGGCCCGAGCACAGGTACCGGCGGAAGCCGAAGGCGAGTTTGAACGGGCCGTCGGCCAGTACACTGTCAATTACAGGGAGCTGATGACGTCGCGCGGCGTGAGCGGCATACGTGAGCAGCGCAGGAGGAGCGTCTCGTTAGCGGAAACGCAAAGGGAAATTTCAAACTCCTTTTTACTGCGGGGCGCGCCGCCGCTCGCGGAATTCGTCACGAGCCCGTCCCTGAACGGTGTGACAAATGCCCTGCGCGAAAGTTATCCCGCAAACACAGCCCTCATCTTTTATGCTTACAGTGGAGAGACGCTACAGGTCTGGTTAATCACGCAGGCGGGCCTCAGCGCTTTCTCGTCCGCGATTGTTCCGCAGCAAAAATTGGAAGCGGCCATCTATGATTTGAGAAGCGCGCTCGGCGTTAATTCTTTACAGACGGGTCGCGCGCCTGAGCTTAGAGAAGCGGCGCGCCCGACGCCCGTAGACTTAGGGCTTAAAAAAATTCCTGCGGAACGTGCTATCACGGAAGTGACGGAGCTGTTGCTGCCGACATTAATCGCGGAGCAGTTAAGCACGGTTCGTCATCTCATCGTTGCGCCGATACTCGGTTTGGGCACTGTGCCCTTTGCCATCCTCAGGCCGTTTAAAGCGGACGCTTTCCTGATAGAGAAAATGTCCGTGTCCATTGTGCCGAGCCTTTTCGATATAGAAGCGAGCGTCCAGAAGTGGAAGCCGCGATATCAACATCCGCTCGTGATTGGTAATCCGTATCTTCCGCCTGATGGACGTTGGCGAGTGCCGCCGCTCCCCGGAGCCGAAGATGAAGCCTTCGCGATTGCGAGGCTCATCAACACGAAGCCACTGACGGGCAGGCGCGCAACCAAGCGCGCGGTGACGGCCAGAGCAAGCGGGGCGGACTTCCTCTACTTTGCCACGCACGGCATAGCCAATAGCGACGACCCCTTGACGGGCGGCTTTCTCTTTTTATCTGCGCGCAATCTCGCACGCGGCTTCTGGACGGCGCAGGAAGTACAGAACCAGAAACTCACGGCGCAGATAGCCGTCTTGAGCGCCTGCCAGACTGGCCTTGGGAAGATTCACGACGCGGGCGTCATAGGCTTATCGCGCGCCTTTCAGATTGCGGGCGTCCCGCGCGTCGTCATGAGCCTGTGGAACGTCAACGATCAAGCCACAGCCGAGTTGATGAAAGCATTCGTACGCTATCTCAAAACCCATGTGCCTGCGGAAGCGCTCAGGCTGGCGATGCTCGATGTCAAAAAAAGACGCCCGGCCCTCTCGCACTGGGCGTCGTTCGTGATGTTCGGCACGCCGAGATAAAGCGATTTTGGATTTTAGATTGCCGATTTTGGATTGGAGTGACGACGGATGTTGAATAGCTTCAATCTCGGTATCGTTAATCCAAAATCTAAAATCCAAAATCGAGTTACATTCTTAATCCGACTTGCAGGTAGGGAAACGGGACGTGCTCGGCGTCGCGGCGGGCGTCGTGGAGTATATTCAACATGCGTTGTGCGCCCGTGTAGTTGAGGGAGTGTATCAGAATGGTGGCGTCGCGTTGGGCGTCCGTGTTCGCCGCGAGCCATGCGGCGACGGCGTAGCCCGTGCGCTCGTCGTCCGGCTCGTCCGAAAGGTAATGCTCATCGGCCAGGTCGTGGTCCAGAAGAATTAGATGATAATCCCGCTCCTTGAGCCACCGGATTGCCTCTCGCACGTCGCAGGTGACGTCCAGCTCCCGGCCCTTGAAGCGTTCATTAAACCAACTGCAACGCATCTCGTCGTCTTCGACAATCAGGATGCGCGCCTCTGCGCCCGGCTCGACGCTCACGGAAGGCCCTGCGCTTTCTTCAGCTCGTCCAGCGTGCGTTTCAGGGATTCAAGCTTTTGACCCGCCTCGCCATGTTTGCCTTCAGATGTCAGTCGCTGATACTCAACAAAATCGTCCGCCGCTTTTTTGACAAGCTGCTGAACATTTGATGGCTGGCCCGTTGGAGACGGCGAAGGTCTGGCCTGCGGGCCTTCTGCGGGCGGCGCGGCCTTGTCCTCGGGCGGCTTCGACGGCGCGGCGGGCTGCCCGAGCGCATCGCCGAAAAGATTCCTCAAAGCCTCTTCAAAAGTTGCGCCGTAGGCGAGGCGCTCCTGTGTCGCCAGCACGACGAGACGCAGCTCGGGCATCGGGCTGGTCTGCGCCTGCAAGTAAATCGGCTTGACGTAAAGCAGCCCGCGACCCATGGGGATGACCTGAAGGGTTCCGCGCCGCAAGCGCGAGCCCTGCTGGTTCCAGAGCGTGAATTGCGCGGAGAGCTGCGCGTTCTGGTCTATACGCGCCTCGACCTGTAGCGGCCCGTCTATGACTCTTGATTTGGGAAAGGTGTAGACGATGAGCGAGCCGTAATTTTCACCATCGCTGCGCGCGGCGAGCCAGCCGATCATGTTGTTGCGGTTGGTGGGTGTGAAGGGAAGAATGCCTACGAACTCGTTCTGGACGGCCTCACCCGGCAATTGCATCAGTACAAAGTAAGGCTCCACGGCTTCGCGCATCTGTTGCCCCTGATCGTTAACAGTGACCTGCTGGGCCACGCTCCAGACATCCTCGCGCTGGAAGAAGACCTTGGCGCTCTGCGTGTGATAAAGACCGAAGACCTCGCCTTGTGTCTTAACCAGCGTGTCCGGGTAACGGACGTGCGCGCGTAGGTCCGCGGGCATCTCCGAGGCGTCGCGGAAGAGAGCAGGGAAAGCGCGGCGGTAGGTATTGACGAGCGGGTCATCAGAGTCGAAGACGTAAAACATGGTCGTGCCGTTATAGGCATCTATAGTGATTTTGACGCTGTTGCGTATGTAGTTGACGCGCTTGCGCGCGGCGCTGTAGTGGCGCGAATACGGATAGGTATCCGATTCCGTGAAAGCGTCTATGATCCAGAAGAGCCGCCCGTCTGCGGTGACGACGGTGTAAGGATCGCTATCGTAGACGAGAAACGGGGCGAGCTTTTCCACGCGCTCGCGTATGTTGCGAAACTGTAGCACGCGGCTCTCGGCGGTCACGTCGTCCGAGAAGGGAAGCTTCGTGAGGTCGTCCAGATACCATGCCATCAGCATCCGTCGCAGCCCACCGCCAAGCGCGATGCCGCCCGTGCCTTCATAAACCGTGTAGTTGTTCTCTTCGCCCTGCGGGTAGTTAAACTCCTTCTGTTTGGTCTTGACGTAAACGGTCGTGTCCGTCTTCTGGCCGAAATAGATTTCGGGGCGCGTGACTTTGATGTCGGGCGCGCTCGATTCGATGGGCATGTTCGAGAGTACAAAGAGCGGCATGCCTTCGGGCGTGAAGCCGTTGGCCGTGTTCATAGTGATGCCGTAGCCGTGCGTGTAAATAAGCTTTTGATTGACCCAGTTGCGCGATTGCTCGGGCAGCTTCTCATCGTCAAGCTCGCGCGCGGCCACCATCATCTGTCGCACCTGTCCCCCAACCGCGTAGCGGTCTACGTCCACGTCCGGAAAATCATAATAGGTGCGAATCTCCTGAATCTGTTTGAGCGTGTCTTGCAGCGCTCGCCAGTCCCACAAGCGTATGTTCTCAATCGTCGCGCGGTTCTCCGCGACGTTGAAGGCCGCGAGCGAAGTTTCGGCCTCGAAGTCGCGCGTCTCCATACGGTCCAGTCCGTAGGCGCGGCGCGTCCACGCGATGTTGTGCTCTATGTATGGCGATTCGCGCCCCAGCTCGTTCGGCTTGACGATGAAGTTCGTGACGTAAGCTGGAATGAGCAGCGCCGCCACAAGATAAACAGGCAGGGGCAGCGCAAGCGCAAGGACGATGAGACGCAAGCGCCGCACTGCGACGGCATTGAAAACGAGCAGCGCGGCGGAGACGAGCATCACTATGCAGACCACCGTGATGCCCGGAAGAAGATAGTTGTCCTCCGTGTAGGTGACGCCGGAAAAGCTCTGATGGTCGTTCCATAGATACGGGTAACGCGACAGGAATATTCTCCACGCCATGGCTAACAGAAAGCCCGCGAGCGCCAGCGACACTGCGGCAAAGCGCACACGCGGAGTGCTCAGCGCCTGTGCCGTCGCTTTCTGTTTTTGGGGAAACGAAAGGAGCGCGTAGACAATCGACGCGACGAGAATCACAAACGTCAGAAAGAGCAGCCACGACGAAAGTATTTGATAGACGGGCAGCGTGAAGAGGTAAAACCCGAGCGACTTTTGAAAAATTGGATCAACGCCGCTTGTAGGAGCTTGATTTACATAAAGAGCAAAGTCCTGCCACCCGGCGCTCATGGAAAGCCCCGTGATAAAACCGATGACGAGCGAGACAATCCAGCTAATCGGGCGTACAAAGCGCGCGGGGTTAATCTCGACCGCCTGATTGTTAACCGTGATGATGCGGCGTTCGAGCGCGCTGGCGCTAAAGGCACGCTCCATAAGCCAGAACGCGCCGCGCAAAATCAGGAACGTCACGATGGCAAAGATAAAAAAGAGGGCGAGCTTGAGCTTGAACGTGTACCAGTAAACGGACGCGAAGCCGAGCGAGTCGAACCACAACGACTCGACGTAAATCGAGGCCGAGCGCAACAGGACGAAGATTAACAACACCGCGCCCAGTATTACCCAGCGCCGCCAGCGCCGCCGCGCGGGCGGTCCAATATCAATCACTTCATCGTCGAGAGGCATAGGCTTTCTGGGGTTGCTCATGCGCCATAGCATACGACAAATTCCGGTTTGCCCCAACGAAATTTGAGTTACTTACAAATCCGATTCACCGCCGAGACCCGAGAGAGCGCAGAGACGACACAGAGAAAAGAATTCAACTCTCTGCGCTTCCTCCGCGCTCTCTCGGGTCTCGGCGGTGAACTCTGGCACACAAACAAATTTGCATTCTCGGCACGGTCGCGGGCAAAATCAGTCGCACACAGAAAGACATTCCCGGCGGTTCACAAGCTCTTCCGAACTTCATGGCAAGAGGTCTGTGGCTTTAGAGATGAAAAAATACAAGTTAATGATTTTGACCAGAGGGCTCGTCGCGTTTCTGCTCGTGCTCGTTTCGCTGGCAGCGCCATTGCCTGCGTCGTTCCATGGAAACGCGACCGCCGCCGCTCATCCCGTCATGCGCGAGCCGTCGCGTGCGCGTCATGGCATGGTCGCTTCGACGAGCGTTATAGCTTCGCGCATCGGCGCGGACGTTTTGCAGCGCGGCGGAAATGCCGTTGATGCCGCCATCGCCGTCGCTTTCGCTCTGGCCGTTGTCTATCCGTCTGCGGGAAACCTGGGCGGCGGCGGCTTTATGATGATTCGTTTTCAGGACGGAAGAACAACGGCGATTGATTATCGCGAGACCGCGCCCGCGCGTGCGGGCCGCAACATTTTTCTGGATGACAAAGGGGAGATGCTCAAAGGCGAAGGCTCGTCTACGCTCGGCTATCGCGCGGCGGGTGTGCCGGGCACTGTGCGCGGGATGGAGTACGCTTTGAAAAAGTATGGCTCTGGACGCCTGCGCTGGGCCGAGCTGATTGAGCCCGCGCGCAAGTTGGCCGTTGGCGGTTTTCCCGTCAGCTTTAATCTGGCGCGCTCGCTGCGCGATGCCAGCGAGCGTCTCATGCAGTATGAAGATGCTAAAAGGATTCTTCTTCAGGACGGCAAGTTTTACAAAGAGGGAGACCGCCTTCTTCAGCCGGAGCTGGCACAGACCTTGACGCGTATTAAGCTTCAAGGGCCGGACGAATTTTACACGGGCCGCACAGCACGTCTCATTGTCGAAGACATGCGTCGTCATAACGGTCTCATGACGCTCGAAGATTTACGCGGCTATCGTGTGCGCGAGCGCGCGCCTTTGCGCGGCACGTATCGCGGTTACGGGATTATTTCCATGCCGCCGCCTTCTTCCGGCGGCGTGGCGCTGCTTGAGATGCTGAACATCCTCGAAGGCTACGACGTGAAAGCGATGGGCTGGGGCTCAAGCGAGGAGCGGCACATCCTGACGGAAGCCATGCGGCGCGCTTTCGCAGACCGCGCGGAATATTTAGGCGACACGGATTTCGTGCGCGTCCCCGTCACGGGTCTGATTGATAAAGCGTACGCTGCGAAGCTTCGCGCCACGATAGACAAGCGGCGCGCCTCTCAGAGTACGGAAGTGCGCGCGGGTCGCCCCGCCGGGTATGAATCCGGCGAGACCACTCACTTTACCGTAGTGGACGCGAGCGGCAACGCCGTTTCCAATACCTACACGTTGAACGACAGCTACGGCTCGGCTGTCATAGCGCGCGGGACAGGCATCGTCCTGAACAACGAGATGGACGACTTCGCGGCCAAGCCCGGCACGGCCAACCTCTACGGCATCATTCAGGGAGAGCGCAACGCGGTCGCTCCTCTAAAGCGCCCGCTCTCTTCCATGACGCCGATGTTTGTGCTCCGGCCCGACGGCACGCTCTGGTTCGCCGTGGGGTCGCCCGGAGGCCCGCGCATCATCAACGCCGTCCTGCAAGTGATCGTCAACGTCATAGACCACGGCATGAACTTGCAGCAGGCCATAGACGCGCCGCGCACGCATCACCAGTGGTTCCCGGACGAGATCGTCTACGAGCCTTTCGGATTATCAGCCGATACACGTGCGAAGCTAGAACAGATGGGACACAGGTTAAAGCTCACGACCGAGAAGGAAAAAACAGAGGGCGGGCGGCTTCGCTATATGGGCGACGTGCAGGGCGTGATGATTGAAGAGGGAACGGGCGTGCGCCTCGGCGCAAGTGATGCGCGCAACTGGGGCGAGCCCGTCGGCTACTAATCGTTTTTAATTTTCGCCGGAAGGCGTTATATTTAGGTACAGACAAAACGGCGCAAAGGGTGATGAAAAGCTGGCTATTGAAGATGGCCCGCGCGCTTTCAAAAGCGTCACCATGAGCGGCTCTCCCATCATCCGTCACAGGCAAATTAAGTTTCTCTTTGAGGAGTTAAAAGAAAGTGTACACACGTCCATCACAGCGCATAAAGCTCGTAGCCTTTATAGCGCTCTTCGCGCTCGCGAGCGTCGTTACGCTTCAGTTGGCATCCGCCAACGGTAGCGCCGTCAATGTTGAAGCCGACAAAAAAGAGGCCGGAGTGATACGCGTCGCGCCAGCCGCTCCGGTTTTTGATGAAGCCTCGCGGCTGGCCGAGCTGGCTGCGCGACGCGCGCGCGTGGCCGAACGCATCGGCCCGAAAGGCGTGCTCGTCCTGATGAGCGCAGAGCCGCGCGTGTACGCCAACGACGTGGATTTTGAGTTTCGTCAGGAGAATAATCTCTACTACCTGACGCATTTGAATCAGAAGGGCGCGACGCTCGTCATCATGCCGGGCAACACTGTGACGCCGGAGATTCTTTTTCTACCGCGCCGCGACCCCGCAGCCGAAACATGGACCGGGCACATGTACAGCCCCGAAGAAGCGCAGAAGCTTTCAGGCATACGCGAAATCTGGGAAGCGACGGAGTTTGACGCCTTCATGCGCGCCGTCAGAAATCGCCAGCCCTATCGCCCGAAAGAAGTGGCGCTCCTGATGACGCCCTCGCGCATGGCGAGCACGCAGCCCATCACGCCGCCCGTCCCGCAGGCATCGCAGACGACCGTCGCTGCAAGCGCCGCGACACCAGCGCGCCCCGTCACGGGCCAGAGCCCTACGAACATGACAACTCAAAACGCCGGCTCGACCGCTCAGCAACCGACGGCGCAGACGGTGGGAGCGACGAGCGCGTCTTCGTCAACCTCAACCGCGACCGGCTTTGAGACTCTTTACGCGGCGATGGCGCAGGGTGATGCGGAGCTTTATCTTCTCTTGCCGCCGCCGCGCGAAACGGAAAGCCGCGAGTACAAGCAGGAACAGAACATGGCCGTCCAATGGGCCAAAGTCTCCACGGGTCTCAACGTGCGCAACGCTTCATCGATGTTCATGGAGATGCGCCTTCGTAAATCCCCTACGGAATTGCAGCTCCTGCAACACGCGATTGACATCACTACGGAAGCCTTCGGGCGCGCGATGGCCGCTGCCCCGCGCTCGCAGTGGGAGTACGAGGTCGAGGCCGAAGTTGATTACACCTTCAAACGCCGCAACGCGGACAACTGGGGCTATCCTTCCATCGTCGGCTGCGGGCCGAACGCGACGACGCTGCACTATGTCGAATCGCAGGGGAGAGTCAAAGCGGGCGATCTTATTTTGATGGATGTCGGCGCGGAGTACGGCCACTACACGGCGGACGTGACGCGCACGTTTCCAGTCAGCGGCAAGTTCACGCCCGCGCAGAAAGAGATCTACCAGATTGTCTATGACTCGCAGGAAGCTGTGGCGCGAGCCACGCGCCCCGGCGCAACCCTCACGGATGTACATAACGCCGGAGCGGAAGTTATCAAAGATGGTCTGCTCAAGCTCGGGCTGATTACGGATAAGACTTCGGACCAGTATCGCATCTGGTTTATGCACGGCACGTCGCACTGGTTGGGCATGAACGTTCACGACGTAGGGACGCGCACGACCAGAATGGTGGCGGGCTCGGTCTTTACCAACGAGCCGGGCATCTACATACGACCGGACGCGCTCGACGTGCTGCCGAAAACGCCCGAGAACGAAAAGTTTATCAACGCCGTGCGCGCGTCATTTGAGAAGTACAAGGGCATAGGCGTGCGTATAGAAGACGACATGCTGGTCACAGACGACGGTGTGAAGTGGATGACGGCAGCGCTGCCGCGCACCATTGCAGACATCGAAGCCTTTATGGCGCGGGCCACGCGCGAGTTGCGCACTGCTGCGGGGAAAAGCGATTGGCTAGAAGGGTTAGCACCCGCGAGCGGCGTCATGTCGTTTGGCCCGAGCAACTGGCGCGCGTGGGATTTCGATTTGCGCCGCCGTTTTTCGACCAGTGCTTTCCCCGAAGGCCAGACCATGCGACGCGGCTTCGTGCGCGTCGGCAGTGCCGACAAAATGTTCGAGCACGACCACACAAGCAGCAATGAATAAAGAGGCGGAAGCCCCGTAAGGGGCGATATATCAGTAGCCCAGCACGTCAGTGCTGGGACAACCTCGTCACCTTGTAAGTGAGCCCCGTAGGGGCGACATCAATCTATGTCGCCCCTACGGGGCTCACTCATTTATTTGCTGCATGTTCCCACGGCTCACGCCGTGGGCTACTGATATATCGCCCCTTACGGGGCTAATCTTTATTCGTAGCTCAATGCTTCGACGGCGTCCTGTCGCGCGGCGCGAACCGCCGGATAGAGCGCGCCGATGGTGCCGCCCAGAAGACCTACAAGAAGCGCTACAAAGAGCCAGCGCGGCTCGATCTCTATAATCAAAGAGGTCGAGCGCATCAATGCGTAGCGTGCGAGCAAGGTGAGCACAATGCCCGTCGCAACTCCGAGCAGGCTGACCAGTATTGCTTCCTGCTCTATCACCCACGCAATCGCGGTCTTGGACATGCCCAATGATTTGAGAATACCAATCTGCCGCGTTCGCTCTGTGACCGTGGTGTACATCGCGAGCAGGATGACCAGCATGCTGATGGCGGCGGCGATGCCGACTACAACTTTGACGAAGACATCGAGCGCGGGCACGCTTGAGACGTAAAATTCCGGCAGGTCGCGTGTGAAGATAATCTGGTCGTCGGGGAAGCGCTCGCGTATGCGCGCGGCAACCTCTTCCTGCTCCACAGGATTAAGGACTGCGATGAGAATCGAGCTGGCCTGACCTTCAACGTCCTGCTGCTTCTGCATAGTTTCGAGCGGAACCTTGATGCGACCGCCGCCCGGCGGCTCGTAAATGCCCACGATGCGGAACGGGCGCTCATAGAGCATGACGGTCGAGCCAACGGTCGCCTGCCGGTCCTTCTGCCAGACGGTATCCACGATGGCTTCGTCGCCGCCTTCGAGCTTTCTTCCTTCACGAATCGTGAGGCCCGTCATCGCGGCGTACTCGTCAAACGAAATGCCATCCACCAGTCGGCTGCCCCAGCCACGGTCGCTCGGCAAGAGGTTCTGACCAATAGGCACGGCGGCGCGCACGCCTTCTATCTGCTCAATCTCTTTAGCGCGCGAGACGGGCATAGCGAATGGCTGCGAGCCCGTGAGCCCCTGCGTGCCTGAAGCGCGCAGCATGATTTCCGCGCCGATGTTTGATTCGCGCCGCCCGCGCTCGCGCAGGACTCCGTGCGCCAGCCCGACGGTCATGACAATCAAGAGAACGCCGACGGCAATGCCCATGATAGAAACGAGCGTGCGTGCGGGCCTGTGCGAAATGTTTGAGAGTACTAGGCTGTCCATAACTTTACGTAATCGCGGGCTGCGGTCCATCACTCTTCGCGTCGCGTTCGGCACGGCGCGCCAGATTAAAATCAGAAGTCCGAATCCAGTCCAGAAAACGGCTCCCGCTTTGCGTACGAGCGCGAGTGTCACACCCGTCGCGGCGGCGAACCCCAAAGTCTGGAGGATGATTTCCGTGCCGCCTTCATAGACACCTATGGTCGCCGGGACAAAGCCAAAGACAAAGTTGATGACCTTGGTCAGCGATTCGATGATGTAGGCGGCGGAAAGCGGCGGATTGTAATTAAGCATACGCAGCGTGGCGTACACTTCGTAAACGCTCGTCGCGTGCGAGAGAAAATCCAGCACGATGATGACGAAGAAAGAGCGCGGGTGATGCTTGTAGAAATCGTAAACCTTGGTCTCAAGCTCGTAGATGTGCTCAAGCCTTGAGGTCACGGCCTTCGGCTTAATGCCTATGCGCGCGAGCTGGTCCAGGAGCCACGTCAGCAAACCTATGCGACGGCGAGCCAGAAGCGCTGCGGCCAGAATGCCGAGCGCCGCGATAACGGCGATGGCAATCAACACGTAGCGCACGACGGGCGGCAGGTTGTACGTAAAGAGCATCACGCACGCGCCGCTCAGGATAAAGACGACGACCGACAGGTTATAGAGAATATTGTCTATGACGAGCGCCGTCACGCCGTAAGTCAGGGGCACGCGCTTTTTGAGGAGCGCGACTTTTGTGGCTTCGCCTAAGACCGGGCCGGTGAAGGTGAGAAAGCTGATGGCTTCGCCTCCGAGACGCGCGGCGAAGGCTTGAAAAAAGTTGAAGCGGCGATGCTCGCGCGGGACGGCGGCGCTCATGGCGAGCGTGCGCAGGACGTGGCGGAAACCGCTAATGGCTAGAAGAAAGAAGAAGCCGAAGCCTATCCGCCCGAGCGCATCGAAAATCGGCTGGACGCCGACGCGGTTGATGACATAGACCAGCAGCCCAAGGCCCAGCACAAAGGCAATCACATGCAGCCAGAACATCACATGTGCAGACTTGCCTTTGCTGGAATCCTCCGTACCGTCAAGCTCGGATGGAAACTCGTCCACATCTTCCACTTGACGATTCGTTAGCTGCTCGTCCGTCGTAATCAAGGCGCGGCCTCGTCTCCTTTAGCCACAGGCTGTGCGTTTCGCCCGCCCTTTCCCAGAACCTCTTCAATCAACCTGCCGGGGAAGGTGCGAAACCCTCTCTCCCACAAAACAGGTACGGGCGTGCGCGCGTCACGAAGCTGGCCCGTCAGGGACAGCACGGTCGGCGCAAAGCTCAAGCTATCGTAAGGCTCCTCTACGACAAGCCCCTGCGGGATGCCGGTGTTTGCTCCGCCCGCGAACATCAAAGTGGAGTTGGTCGAGACGCGGAAGAATGAGCCGTGATTGCCGCCCGGATTAAAGCCACGCACGTCAAAGTTCCAGTGGTTGTTAGCTAAGATTAACAAATCAGCCTCGGCCAGCTCACGCTGACGCCTTCGCAGGCGGCGCAGGAGCATCTCATCTTCCGATAAGCCCGTGGCGTCCGCGCGAAGCGAATCCGGCGTGTGATGCGCGAGCTGTTCATAGAGACCAATCAACCCGTTAGAGTATTCCGTTTTGTGCAGCGCGCGCAACCACTCAAGGTCCGTGTGCCAGTCGTCCAGAAACGCCTGGCGCGCAATGCCAGCGGGAAGCAAGAGGTTCGCGTCCTCCCAGATTTTCAGGGGAAAGCCCGGCCCCCACTTCGCGCGCTCGTAAGTGATGCGCCCCAGCGCGTCCTCAACCAGGCGCGCTATGGGCAGGTAGCGCAGGGACAAGCGCCCGTCCACTTCCTCGCGCCCGATGATAAGGGCCTGGCGCTCCGGCCCACCGTAAACCCAGATCACATCGCCCGGCGGCCCCAGGCCGTCCGTCAGAATCAGTCCCAGCTTCTCGGCAGGGATGCGCGTTGCGACGAAGTCAACCGGGCGATTTTCAATGCCGCGCTGGACGTTGTTGCGCACCGCGATTGATTGCAGGAGCTGAAAGTAGTTGACTTTCTTAAACGAGCGCTCCATGTCGAGCGACCCGTCCGGTTTAATAACGAACCCTTCATTGCCCGCGCCGACGACGTAATTTTCCAGATCGTAAATCGAGTTCGACTCTCCCATAGAGCCTTTGGCTATAAACTCTTCAACCTTCAGCTTAGAGGGCTCGAACTGGTCGCGTTTGAGCGCCAGCAGGTTCTTGACGGTGTTCAAGTAGAGATTGTAATCACGCACGTCGCCCGTCCACGAATCCATGCGCGCAAAGTAGCGCCGCGCTTCAAGGTTGCGCCCGGCGTCCGTGTCCGCCTTGGTCCACTTCTTCGGCTGCGCTTCAAAAAGTGCGCGCATCTTTTCGCTCGCGCGCGCGAGCGCCGCCAACTCTTCCGTCATCTCTCGAATCGTTCGCTCCCAACCGGCGCGGCGGCGGTCAATCGTCTCGAAGAAGGCAGCCGTCAGCGCACGACGCATCTCAGGCGAGAGGTCTTTACGTTGTAGCTGCTGCAAGAGAATGTGCAGCACGTTGAAGTCACTATCGCGCAGGTGAATCGAGGCCCGCTCGTTGCCGTCGAAATCCAGAAGCGCCGTAGGGTAACTCGTGCTCTGGCCTTTCAGATAATAAGTGTCGTTGGTGGTCGTCGTAATCAGCGGGACGAGCGGGTAAAAGCCCTTGACCGAATAATCAAGCATCAGCCGCCGCTTGGTGATGACGTGGTGGCCTCCGCCGTCGCGGCTTCCCAAAAGCTTGACCAGATTGTAGCCCTGACTGTAAACGCGCGCGTCGGAGTTAAAGCCGTGGTCGGAAACCATAATCAGCGTCGTGTCCGCAGCGAGCGACGATTTTTGAATCCCCGTCCAGACACGCCCGACCACGGCGTCCAAATCCTGCAACGCATAAAGATGAGATTGACGGTCGCGGTTGTGATGCGCCTCGTGATCAAACTCCGTGGTGTAGAAATCCAGATAACGAATACGCGGATTGTTGAGCTTTTCAATCAGCTCGCGCTCAAGTTGGTCCATCACGAAGCGGCGCGGCTCAATCCCTATCGTCCATTCGTCAACCATTTCGCGCGGGCCGGGCTCTGTGAAGTAATTCTTGATGCCGCGCCCGATTGTTGCCCAACGCGTCCCGCGTTGATAAAGCTGAAAGCTAACGTATCGCTCGTCGTACGGATAAGCGTCCATCAAAAGCGGCAGACCCAGCTCGTCCAGAACTTCGACGCCCGGCATGTCCGCGCGCCGCTCCGCGAAGTATTGCAGGTAGTAAGGAATGAAATTCAGATAATCATAAGTGTGCAGAGTCAGCCGGTCGTACTCCACGTTTCCCTTAATCTGCAAGTGCTGGCCCGTGTCAAGAAGCGACCATGAAGGACCGGAAAGGCTCATCCCGCGCGTGTAAAAGTTGGGCAGCCGCGTGCCGCGCTGGTAGAAGACATGATTAATCCACGGCAGCAGGCTTTTGCCCGTGCGCGGGTCGCGCTCGCGCGCCACTGCGTCCAGCTCATAAAAGGGAAGCCCGTCAACCTTGAGGATGACCACGCGTTTGGTTTGCGCAAAGGAAGACGTGAAAGCGAAAAGGATGAGCGCGAAAGCAAAAAGAGACGCGGGGACGCGTGGCCTCAGATAAAAAAAGACGCGGAGACGCGGAGACGCGGGGACACGGCGAAGAGAATCCCTTTCCTCCCGCTTGGCTGAACCTTCATCCTGTTTCTTCGTCGCGTCTCCGCGTCCACGCGTCTCCGCGTCCACGCGTCCGTCTCGCTGTAGCTCTTTCATCAATGTCCCGTCACGCTCAAGATTGCCTTTTGGTCCGAGGGCGCGATGCGTTGTTCTTCGCGCATGGCCTGGCGTAAATATTCCACGCTCAGCTCGCGCCAGCGTGCCTCTATCTGCTGGTCGCGATAGATGCGCAGGAGCGCGGATTTGGCCGCCTCGTCGTTGATACGGTACAGGCAGCGCAGCGCCAGATCGCGCGTCTCTTCGTCCTCGGTCTGCGCGAAAATTTTGGCCGCCGCCTGTGCGGTCTGCCCGTCGGCCAGAGCGCCGTTCTCGGCAACGAAGCGGAGCGCGCGGCGTACCTCGTCCATGTTTGCGACAATCTCTACGCGCGGGCTTGAGCGCGCCACGTCGCGCAGGTAGCGGCGGTAGTAGCTCATGCGGCGCTCTTTATCGAGCCGGTCCTTGAAGTCAGGCGTCACTTCCGCGCGCGGCGTGTACTGGCCGAACGTCAGGACGTTGCTGAGACGGTCGAGCACCTTGCGTGCCGTCCCGCGCTTTTTATAAGCAGCCATCTCGGCGCGACGGTCGCGCTCAATACGCGCTGCCAGCCCGTCCTCTCTTTGCGCGTAAGCCATCAGCCCCTGATATTGATCGCGCGCAATCCTTGCTTCGGCCTTGAAATCATTTTCGCGCGGGTCTGACGAAACTTTCTCAAGACGGCGACTAATCTCGTCGCGCAAAGCGGGGTCGAGCGACGCATTCAACGAGAGCAGTAGTTTTAGTTGAGCATAGGCGCGCAGGCGCGACGGCTGGTTGATGTCCGCGCCGCGACGCCCCGTGACAAAATCATAAATAGTGCGCGAAAGAAAATAGGGAATGTCGCCAAAACGCGAGAGCCCCAGGACAGTGCGCGTGATGTCTTCGAGCACGCGGCGCGAAATCTCGCGCCACTTGGGATTCATCCCGTCACGAAAATCCACGAGCAGGATGGGAATCTTCGGATGGTCCAGACCGTAGACCGCGAGCGGTATCATCTGAACGGGACGCGCACCGGGCGTCTCGGGCTCGACGACGCGATTGTTTTCGTCGAAGTAACGCGTCTCGACGAAACCCGTCCAATAGCGCAGGCGGTCATCGCGCCACGGGTTGGCGATATTAAGAAAACGTGAGTTGAACTTTTGATTACGATAGGTAACAAGGTCGGGTCGCGCGACCCAGAGAATAGCGTGAGTGGCGCTTCCGTCGGGCAGCTCAAGGGGCTCGAAATAAAGTTTTTCGCTTTCGGCGCGCTGGCGCAGTAGCTCCCAGTTGTGGCCGCGTATGTCGCGCGCCGTGGCCGCCCCCTTGCGATAAACACGCTCCAGAGAAATGTCGTCCACCAGACCGCCCAGCGGCTTATCCTTGAGCGAAAGCCGTGCCTGTATGTCGCGCATCTCGGCGGTGGTGAAGAGAGGTGACGAGCCCGTCTCGGATTCGTAGAGCGAGAGAACGGCGAGCGCCTGCGTGATATGAGCCTTGCTATAGTCGTCCTGATTACGACGATAGCTGCGGCTCGTGGCCTTCAAGGGAAAGCCGTATGCGTCCAGAAAAATATTTTGCAGGACGCTCCAGAAAATTTTGTCCCAGACGTCGCGGTCAACGCCTTCTAAATCCATCAACGGCGGCGGAGCGTCTTTCGTAGATGCGCCGCGACGATTTCCAACACGGCTGTAGAGAAAGGGAACTCCAGAGGCCACGCGCTGTAGAAACGTGGGCCGCGTGTAGCCGAGCGCCCAGACGTAACGCAGGCGGTCGTTCTCCGGGTTCTGGTCGCCGAGCGTATCGCGCAGGATGCTCACGAGAGGGACTTCGCTTGACTCGCCCTCAGCGAGCGGCAGCCCATTCATTTTGCCGAAAATCGTGAGCAGCTCCGAGCCGCCTGTGACGGGCGTGCGTTCGAGCCGGAAAATGGGAGAGGCGTTGACGCCGCCGTCCACGGACGCGGGGGCTTCCGGCGTCTGAGCGGCGAGTCTTATCGCCAGTGCTGGCGAGAGCGCAAGAAGGAGAACGAGGCTTGCGGAGGCGATGCTTCGTGCGCCAATGACCCAAGGTACACTCTTCATCTATCCAACTGGTTCCTTCCCCCTCAAAAGCAAACGCTCCTGTTGGAGCAAAACAACTGCACTTCTTGCCCAAAGAAAATGCAGCCTTTGAATATTCCGGCCAGTCAATTATACCGACGCTAGAAAGCGTGGCAATAACCATACCAGAGAAAAGTAGTTTCGCGCGCTTATCTCGAAGCTGTTCCAGCGGCGCGCCGCAGCGACGCTAAAGGATTTTGCTCTGAAAAACTACTGTCAGAAATGACAGTCTGCCAGAGAAGGATTGCTTAACACTCCGGCGGCTATGTCACATTTTAGACTGTCACACCATTGGCCGCAAAAACTTCGGTTGCGATGTAGACGCGTGGGAAAAAGTTGCCGTTAACAATCATTTACTTCAGCACTGCGGCCAGCGCTTCCAACGCCTGCCTGTCCAAAACGAAGATGCGCGCCGAGGGCGTTTCCCCGAGCGACAGGGTCGCAACGGGACGAGCCGTTTCTTCAAGACGCTTGACGAGCGCGTCGTTGCTGAAATAACGACGCCCGCGCGCAACAATAATGATGTCGCCATCGCCGAGCTGTTGGACCGCTTCCCGATCCGAGAGCGAAATGGATTGTAGATCCTGACGACCGCTTAGGCGCGCGTAGTGTGTGAAAAGCCCCGGCGCTTCGCTTGCCACGCGCGCCCCCGGCCTCGCCACGCGCGCCACCTCGCGCGCTATCTCGCGCACACTCCCGTCATAAAATTCGTCGTGCGGAAAAAAGTGTCCCGCGCGTCCCATCCCACCGCCGAGCGCGTTCGTGTAGAGACGATAGTAAGGCGCGGAATTGACGGACGCCGCGACCCCGAAGAGCAGCGCAAGCGCCACCGCAGAGGCATACACAGTTGACCTCATCCCTTCGTTATCGAGCACGCCGCGCAGGGTCTGCGAGAAGAATTGCGCGCAGGCGTGTATGCCTATGGCCGAAGTGATGAGCACGACGGGCAGCGCCATCGTAAAATAGCGCGTGTACTTTCCGCCGATGACCGTGAAGGGCAGAAAGAAATACATCAGCCAGAAGAGAATAAAGAAACGACCGTCGCCGAGCCGCTTGCGGAACAGGAGCGGCAACCCGACCATGAAAGCCAGAAGCGTCGTTAAGGGCAGCTTCACTCCCATGAAGACGTAATAGAAAGTCCACGGCACGCCTTTTAACCAGAGCGTCATCTGGTTGCGATAGAGCGTCCCCATGAATTCATAGCTATCATGCGCGATCCGTTTTTCTCCGGCGAAGACGCGCATCTCGTGCCAAGTCCCCGGCAGCAAGATGGTTGGATTGAACACCAGAAACGCCGCGCCCATGACGACGAAGAAGACGAGCCACTTCTTCTTGCCCAGACGCCAGCGCGTCGCGGGGATGCCCTGAAAGATGTGATAGTAGCTGGGGCCGACGGCCAGCAGATGCGGCATGTACTTGGAAGCCATCATCGCGCCGAAGCTCGCCGCGGTGGCCCAGTAATAACGCTCCGGTTTGGCTCGTCCCGTTTCCGCCGCACGTTGACCGCGCAGCCAGAAGACGTTTGCCAGCAGAAAGAAGAAGAGTAGAAAGGTATCTTCTTTGGCGATGCGGTTGAAACCTATGGCCGATGGATCAAAAGCCCAGAGCGCCGCGCTGATGAGCGCCACCTCCGTCCCGAACAATTCCGAGACGAGAAGAAAAATCAGGAGCGCTGTCGCCGCCCCAAAGAGCGCGCTCGGGAATCGCAAAGCGCTTTCCGTCGCCACGCTCATGGAAGGATACGCGGCCACCAAGGCAGAACGGTTCCAGTGTTCGGAGACCACGACGCTCGCCGTGAGCAGTGCTTTCATTAAAAAGGGATGCTCGCCGTTGATGCTGGATAATCCGTGCAGGCGATATTCCTCCACGGCCTGAAGCTTGTTCAACTCATCTTCGCTCAAGCCTTCGGCGCTCAAGCTCACGGCGCGAAAGCCGAGCCCCGTGATGACAATCAACGTGAGCGCGATGATGAGCAGCGTGCGGCTCGTCGTCTGTAAACCCCGCTCAAGAAATAGCTCCGGCCTGATGCGCGCCGTGACGACCGTTTGTGCTGATGCGGACAAAACTTAATTCCTGCTCCAAAATGAAAAATATTAGACCCCTCGGGCATAAAAATTGTTGCCAGCCAGATGGCGCGAGCCACCCCGAGGGCAACAAAAGATGCAAGGGTAACCCTTTCAGGGCCGTGCTGTCAAAAGCAGAAAGCCCTTTTGGGAGAATATGTTGAGAGGGAGTGTGAAATCGCTTCGAGCGGATTCTTGCGGCCCCTCTCGGGGCGGCGGGCCTTGCGGTTTTTCAGCGCGCAGAGTTGTTTGAGGAAGCGCCCGTGCGGGGCTGGTTCTGATTGGCGTTGCCGTTTTCGTTCTGGCCCGTGTCCGGGGCTTCGGGCGGCTGCCACCCAACGCGCTGCAAGAGCGCCACAGCGTAGCGAATCGGCACGGCATGATTAGACGCAGTGTTTTCCGTGAAGACTTCAAAATTGACGCCGATGACGCGCCCAGACTGGCCGAACAGGGGCGAGCCGGAGCCGCCCGTTGCGGTCGTCGCGTCATACACGATGAGACGCGAATCGAGGTCCGTGATGTGGCCCTGCGTAGTGAGCGGCTGAATGCGTTTGGCCTGCGAGAGATAGTTCAGGAGCGATTCCACACTTGAGCCGTAGCGGGCCGTGACGGTCATTCTTTCGGCGTCAGTAAGGAGCGCCAGAATGCGGTCGGGGCCGTTTGGATAACCCATCAGCACCACGGCCTTGCCGACGCCCACGGCATCTGAATCTTTGTCCAGCGGAAGCACGGGCACGCCTTCGGGCAGCTCTTTTTCGTCAAAGGTGCAGACGGCGAGGTCTTCAGTTTGAGCAGCCTGTTTGAACTTGAGCGTGATGGGCTGCGGCGAATCGGGGAAGAAGGCCATGATTTTTTTCAAGCGCGGCTGCGAGGCAACGGTCGTGTTCAACGTCAGGATGCCTTCGTCCGCCTGCCACGGCTGAACCACGTGGCGGTTCGTCAACACGTACTCGCCGCCGACGTAGAAACCTGTGCCGACAAACTCACGCTCGTAGATTGCGCCCTTGCCTTCGGGCGTCAGTTGCATAGGGTCGTTCGTGCTTCCGGTTGCAGTGGCGTCTTCGTTCTCCTGCGCTTCAGGATAACGAAGCGGGCGGCCCGTGCCGCGCTCCACGAAATAGTAAGTGCCGGAAATCAGGCACACGCCACGGTGATACTTGTTCCAGGTGCTCGGCGCAAACGTGAGGCTGGCGACGAAATCCTTGTTCTTATCGTCTAGCTGGCGGATTTGATCCGCAGTCTCGCCCAGTTGCCGACGCGCCTCGCCGATCTGTCTGTTCTGCTCGTCAATAACACGGCGGCTGGTTTGCAATTCCCTGTACATCCCGAAGCCTAAATAGAGCACACCGCCAGCTAGACAGACGGCAATCAGGAGTGTGACGAGCTTGGTCGTCAGGCTAATCTCGCGCACCAGCTCGCGCGTGAATTCGCGTAAGAAAACTTTGGCGTCGTCGCGTCGTTCGGTCGCGGCGGATTCCAGCGCGGCGCGCTCTACAAATGGCGCGACGTGTGTTTCGGCGCGCGGACCGGGGACAAGCGCGGGCAAGCCTCCGACGGGAAAGAAGGTGAGCATCACCCCGGCGTTGCCAATACGCACTTCGTCGCCGTCGTCCAGACGCTTGTTGGACGTGATGGGCTCGCCGTTATGCGTGATGCCGAGCGTGGAGTCGTAGCTCTTGATGCGATAGTGGCCGTTCGAGCGTGACAGCTCAAGAACAGTCCCCTGATGTGGAAACTCTGTGTCGGGAAGACGAAGCTCGCAGGAATCGCTTGAGCCAATGCGAATGCGGTCGCTGGTAAGCACTTCGGTATGCTTTTCCAAGCCAGCCACGACATGAATTACTAAACCATTCGCCATATGAGGTACAGCTTACAACCTGAAAAGAGCGTTCATTAAGGAACGACCGCCTTGCGGGCCGCTCTCATCAACATCACAGGCGGTCACAACAAGCGGTCGCTTCAACATGCAATATTACAATAGAGCGAGGAAAAAGGAAAAAGTAAAAAGGTAAAAGGCAAAAGTGAGGGGAAACCAGATTTAATAAAATTGGTTTCCGCCTGACTTCTACCTTTTACCTTTTTACTTTTTCCTTGATTTACGCCGCGCTGGCCGCTTCCTTTGGTTTCCAGCGAAGCACGGGCCGTCGCGCCGCCGCCGCTTCGTCAAGGCGTCCGATGCGTGTCAGGTGCGGCGCATTGAGTACTAATTCGGGGTCTTCGAGGGCTTCGCGCGCAATGGAGCGCATGGCCTGTATAAACTGGTCAAGCTCCTGATGTCCGACGGATTCCGTGGGCTCAATCAGCATCGCTCCCTGCACGATGAGCGGGAAATAGATGGTCATCGGATGGAAGCCGTAATCAATCAGGCGCTTGGCGATGTCTAGGGTGTGCACGCCCTTTCGCGACTGGCGCTTGTCGGTGAAAACCACTTCGTGCATAGGCGGCGCGTCAAACGGCTTATCGAAATCGGAGGCGAGGCCGACGGCTATGTAGCGCGCGTTCAAGACGGCTGCTTCCGTCGCTTCGCGTAAACCTTCGCGCCCGTGCGTCAAGATATAGGCGAGCGCGCGCAGCATCATTCCGTAGTTGCCATAAAAAGCTTTGACGCGCCCGATTGATTGCGGGCGGTCATAATCGAGACGAAAACTTTCACCATCGCGCACAACACGCGGGACAGGCAGGAAGGGCTCAAGCTCTTTGGTGCAGCAGCAGGGGCCGCAGCCGGGACCGCCGCCGCCGTGCGGGGTCGAAAAAGTTTTATGCAGATTGAGGTGAATGACATCAACACCCATGTCGCCGGGACGCGCGACGCCGACGAGCGCGTTCATGTTCGCGCCGTCCATGTAGACCAGCCCGCCCGCGTCGTGAACGATGTTGCAAATCTCGCGTATGTTCTTTTCAAACAGCCCGAGCGTGTTTGGGTTCGTGAGCATAAAGCCCGCGACGTCGCCCACGGCGCACAGCTCGCGCAGATGTTCGAGGTCCGTGAAACCTTCGCTGGTGGAACGAATCGTCTTGACGGTAAAGCCCGCGAGCGTGGCCGAAGCGGGATTTGTCCCGTGCGCGGAATCGGGAATGAGCATCGTGCGCCGACGCGCAGAAGCTTCACGCCCGTCCCGCGAGTCTATAAAAGCGCGAATCATCATCACGCCCGTCATCTCGCCATGTGCGCCCGCCGCCGGTTGAAGGCTCACGCCCGCGAGGCCCGTTATCTCAGAAAGATATTGCTCCAACTCGTAGATGACTTCGAGCGCGCCCTGCGCGTCCTCTTCCGAAGCGAGCGGGTGAAGATTAGCAAAGCCCGCGATGCGCGCGACCTTTTCGTTAAGACGAGAGTTGTACTTCATCGTGCACGAGCCCAATGGGTACATGCCCACATCAATCGAATAGTTCCAGGTGGAGATGCGCGTGAAGTGGCGTATGACATCCACCTCGCTGACTTCGGGCACGCCCTGAAGGTCGTCGTCGCGGCGAAGCTCCGCCGGGATAAGCTCGTCAAGCGGCGTCTCGTCCACGTCCAGAGGCGGCAGCATGTAGCCCGCGCGTCCCTCCTGCGAGCGCTCGAAAATCAACTGCTCGTTCTGCGAGATATGCGGTGTAACTTTGGTGATGTTCGTTGTCATGAAAAGTCCCAGGTCCAAAGTCCCAAGTCTAAAGTCATGAGTCTCAAATCAAGTAAGCGTCTTTACGCTTTTGACTTGGGACTTTGGACTTGGGACTTGAGACCCGCTACGAGCGCGTCAATCTCTGCGCGCGAGTTGGTTTCGGTGACGCAAACTAGAAAGTCCGTCGGGCGGTCAGGGTAGTAGCGCGAAAGCGCCAGACCGCCCGTCAGATTATTTTCTTCGGAAAGCCGCGAGAGGAGTTCTTTAGCATCCCCCGGCGCGCGGACGACGAATTCGTTAAAGCGCGGCGCGGAGTAGGGAAGCGAATAGCCTTCCACCTCGCTGATGCGGCGCGCGCAGTATGCAGCTTTTTGTGCACACTGGCGCGCGACTTCTTCAATGCCGCGACGGCCCATCGTTTCCATGTAGATGGTGGCTGCGAGTGCGATCAAGCCTTCGTTGGTGCAGATGTTCGAGGTGGCCTTCTCGCGGCGTATGTGCTGCTCGCGCGTGGCGAGCGTTAAAACAAAACCGCGACGGCCCTGCTTGTCATAAGCTTCGCCGACGAGCCGACCCGGTATCTGGCGCGCGTATTTGTCGCGCGTCGCGAAGAGACCTACATACGGGCCGCCGAAAGAGAGCGGCACGCCGAAGGATTGGCCTTCGGCACAGACTATGTCCGCGCCGCACGCGCCCGGCGAGCGCAGCAAGCCAAAGGAAGCGGATTCCGTCACAGCCACGACCAGCAAAGCGCCTACGGCGTGTGCGCGCTCTGCTAATGCCGCGACATCTTCTATAGAGCCGAAGAAGTTGGGCGATTGGATAACGAGCGCCGCCGTTTGTTCATCAAGCGCAGAGAGAGCTTCGTCGGACGTGCGGCCCGTCGCTTCGTCCGTCTCAAGCCGCACGAGTTCCACGCCGTAGTGCTGAACATAAGTATCTACGACCGCGAGGTATTCAGGATGAATTGCCGAAGAGACGGCGACACGCTTGCGGCGCGTGATGCGCTCGGCCATCAGTACGGCTTCCGCAAGCGCAGTCGAGCCGTCATACATGGAAGCGTTCGCCACTTCCATGCCGGTCAACTGGCAGACGAGGGTTTGAAACTCGAAGATGGCTTGCAGTGTGCCCTGAGAAATTTCGGGCTGGTAGGGCGTGTAGGCCGTAAAGAATTCCGAGCGCGAGATGAGATGGTCAACGATGGTCGGAGCGTAATGCGAATAAGCGCCCGCGCCCAGAAAGCTGGGACGATTGGCGGCTGCGTTGCGCGCGGCGAGGCGGTCGAAGCGCGCGAGCAGCTCCATCTCAGAAAGCGCTTCTGGAACGTTGAGCGGCTCACTGAGGCGTATGTCCGCAGGGATGGAGTCAAAGAGTTGTTCTGCCCGTTCAAGGCCGACCGCGCGCAGCATCTCCTGGCGTTCGGCGGGCGAGTTAGGAATGTAACGCAACTTTTATTCTGTCTCCGCGCTGGTGAAATCTTCGTACTCGGCGGCTGACAACAGGCTGTCAACTTCGCCCGGCTTGCTCATGCGAATGCGAACCATCCAGCCTTCGCCGTACGGGTCTTGATTAACCTTTTCGGGCTCGTCTTGCAGCGACTCGTTGACGGCGGTGATTTCGCCGGAGACGGGCGTGAAGATTTCTGAGACGGCTTTGACCGATTCGACAGAGCCAAAAGATTCGTGGGCCTCAAATTTTTCATTGGGCTTAGGCAGCTCGACGTAGACGACATCGCCCAGCGAGTTCTGCGCGTAATCCGTGATGCCGACCACCGCCTCGTCACCCTCGACCCTGACCCATTCGTGATCCTTGCTGTACTGTAAATTCTCAGGAACGTTCGCCATTGTTTCTCCCTTAAGTAAGAAGTAAGCAGTGAGCAGTAAGCAGTAAAAGAAAGCGAGCGGCCACCCGTGTCGAGCAGTTTTTAGTTCGACGGCTCGACTCGCTCACTGCTTACTTCTTACTCCTTTTTGCGTTTATAAAATGGCGTCGGCACAATCCGTGCGCCGACGGCGCGACCGCGCACGTCTATCTGAATCTCCTGTCCCTCTTTCGCATATTCGACGGGGACGTAGGCGAGACCGATGTTCTTTTTCAAGTAGGGCGCAGGGCTGCCGGATGTGACCTGCCCCGCGCGCTCGCCGTTAATCAGGACATCCTGATGGTCGCGCGCAATCCCGCGCTCGGTCATCTCAAAGCCAACCAGGCGGCGCTTGACGCCTTCCTCTTTCTGCTTCGCCAGCCGCTCGCGTCCTACGAACTCGCCCTTGTTGAGCTTACAAATCCAGCCCAGGTTGGCTTCGAGCAGTGTGGTCGTGTCGTCGATGTCGTTGCCGTAAAGAGCCATCCCAGATTCGAGCCGGAGCGTGTTACGCGCTGCCAGCCCGCACGCCGCAACCCCGTCGGTTGAGCCGTAGTCGCCCGCTTCGAGAATCTTTTTCCAGAGCTGCTCGCCTCTATCAGCCGCCGCGTAGACTTCAAACCCGTCCTCGCCCGTGTAGCCCGTGCGCGAGATAATCGCAGGCACACCATCCACAGCGCCTTCTCGAAAATGGTAATACTTAATTTCCGAGAGCGGCGCGTCCGTCAACGTTTGCAGGATACGCAAAGCGTCCGGGCCTTGCAGGGCAAGCTGGCAATAATCCGCGCTCACGTTACGAAGCTCGACCGCCTCGCCCTCTTGATGCGACGTTATCCAGTCCCAATCCTTTTCTGTCGTCGAAGCGTTGACGACCAAAAGCAGGTGGTCTTCCGCGAAACGATAGACCAGTAGGTCGTCAACCACGGTTCCTTCAGGCGTGGTCAGCGCGGAGTATTGAGCCTGACCGTCCACGAGCTTCGTGACGTCGTTCGACGTGATGCGATTGACAAAGGGAATGGCATCCGCCCCGCGTACATCTATCTCGCCCATGTGCGAGACGTCGAAGAGGCCCGCATGCGTGCGCGTGCGCAAGTGTTCTTCGACCGTGCCGAGCGGATACTGAACGGGCATGTCCCAGCCGCCGAAATCAACCATCCGCGCGCCCATCTCCCTGTGGGCTCGATTGAGCGGCGTCTGTTTAAGCGCAGGCGTAGCCAAAGCGGTGTGTCTCCTACACGTCTATGGTGGCGAGCATCCGAGAAAGCTTAAAACTCTAAATGAATGAAATGGCAAACTAGCACGCGTGAAAGCGTGCGTCAAGCGGGAAGGAAAAGTAAAAAGTGAGCAGTAAGCAGTGAGCAGACGTTACGTTTTATTGCTCACTGCTTACTGCTCACTTTTTACTTTCCTAAAAGCCGCTCTCGCGTACCTGTACCTTTTGAAGGACGAAGACGACGCGCATGGTCTGAGGTCTGCGGTCGTAGGAGGCTGGAACGAAAGCCGGGCCTTCGCGCAGGGCGTTCTGGAATTCATCCAGAAGGCGGCGGTCGCGCGGGGCTTGCACGATGTCTGCCAGTGAAGCCTGCCCGTTGCTGAAGACGTTGGTGACGACGATCATGTCGTCGTCCTCTGTGTTCGTGGCGCTTTCCTGCGCGGCGTCGTTGGTCAGGGCTGCGAGCGCGCCGCGCGGGTTCAGGCTCGGCGATTCGACGGCCACTTCCGAACGACCCGCCGCCAGACTTTCGGGCGTGATGGGCTTCGTGATGTCGTAGCCGGGCTCGCGCGTAATCATGGTAACCCTGTACTGGAATCCGCCGGAGCGCGTGGCTAGGTCAAAAGTGCGAAACGCCTGAAGCGAGGAGCGCAGGGCCGCGAACATCAGTATGAACAGGAGACAAGAGGCGAACGTGCCGACGGTGTAGGGCATCACGCGCGGGCGTAACCAGCCCGTCAGGCGCTCTGTGAGCGGAAGACGCGGCTGGCGCACCAGCGCGCCCGCTTCAATCGAGAGCGCATCGCGAATGGACAAGGCCAAATCAGGCGGCGCGACGGGGCGCGGCAAAGCTGCCAGACGACGCGTGAGCGCGCGGGCAACGGCCAGCTCCTCGCGACACACGGGACACTGGCGCAAATGCTCGTCGCATCCTGCGCGCGCGGGCAGAGACAACTCGTCATCCAGATAGGACGAAAGCGCCTGTTTTGTCTCTTCACAAGTCATAAGAACAGATGTCGGAGGTTAGTAAAGCAATGATGAATGCAAAGTGCAAAATGCAGAATTAAAGAAGGTCTTTCTTTTCATTTATCATTTTGCATTCTGACTTTTGCACTGCTTTACTAACCTCTATCACGAGCGAATGGCTGGCCGACCCCGGCTGCTCCCTTGTTTTGAAAAAGGAAGCAACTCTCCGGTCCCTTCCGGCGAGCATAGCCTTCATGGTCAGAAACCTTTGATGAGAGCGAGTATCAAGAACGGGTGTTGCTGGCCTCGTTTCAAATTCGCCCGCATCGGGTTTCGCGAACCTCTCTGGCTGTCCCCCACAAAAGACCGTCTTCGTCACTTCGACCCAATTGGCACCGAGTTGTTGGTGAAGCCGGGGTGGGTCAACCATTCGCTACGGATTTGCGATTTTGGATTTGCGATTGCCGATTTGAAAGAAAGCAATAACGCTTCTTCTTCCAATCGAAAATCGCAAATCTAAAATTTATAAAGAGCTTTCGAGCTTGCGGCGTAGTTCCGCGCGCCCGCGTGCCAGTCTGGATTTGACCGTGCCGACGCTGATCGAGAGCGTGGCGGCGACCTCCTCGTAACTGAGTCCTTCTATATCGCGCAAAATAACCGCCTCGCGATAAGACCTCGTGAGCGAGCGCAGCGCCGCTCGCAACATCGTTTCGCGCTCGCGCGCGAGGGCTTCCTGCTCCGGATCTGCGTGCGTCACGTCTCGCAGGCGCGAGCCTATCGAGAGACCATCGCCGTCCTGATTGTCGAGCGAGACGGTCGCCTCACGCCTGCGTCGCCGCCACCAGCGCCAGCGATTGCGCGCTTGATTAAGGGCAATCCTGTAAAGCCACGTCCTCAAGTCGGCCTCGCCGCGAAAACGCGAGATGCTTTGAAACGCCCGCAGGAAAGTCTCCTGCGTCAAATCTCGCGCCTCTTCCGGGTCTTCGGTCAGGCGATAAAGCAGCGCGTAAACGTCGCTGGAACGCTCCTCGACCAGCCGGTTAAAGGCCGCCGCTTCGCCCGCCCGTAATCTTTCAATGAACTGAGTTTCTGCGCCCGCACGCACATCCGGCGACGTCGCCGAAGCGACTTCGTCCAGTTCCACGTGCCCGCGAAGGGCGATTGGCTCTGAGAAGCTCACTCCCAACTCCCGGCGGCGGGGAGCCTAACATCCGTCTTCGCTGGCTTCCCGGACAGTCGCACCCTTAGACACCGCCTCCAAACCGTTTGTTCCCGAAAATTCCTGTGGCTCAAATTTTCCGCCCCAATCGGGGCTATTCCCCGCCTGCCAAAATCTTTTGACAACCGAGCCCCGGCGCGTCCTACGCAAAGATTAGATGATGCGACCCTGCCCGGACGTTTGTAAGGCTCTTTGATTGCGGCTACGGGCCGCTCGTCGAAGGGGTTCGCCGTGGCGCGAGCCTATCACGCTCCTTCGGAGGCGTCAAACATCTTCCTTGACGCTTGCTTGACAACCACTTGCGACCGCCGTTAGAGTGACTGATTCACTCTCCGAACGATAAAAAGAACGCGCCCGACCATGCGTTCTTGCAAGAGGAAAAGACGTGGCTAAATACAGTAAGAAGCGTGCGCGCAGCCTGCACCTGAAAGAAGATCGCTTTCGCGATACGGCGATGAAACTTTTCGACCGCCTCGGGAACCTCCTCGAAGGCAAGGGGCGCGTGATTCTCTACGGCCTCGCAGGCGTCGTCGCCATCGCCCTGCTCATAGGTCTCTATTCATACTGGAGCAATAAAAAGAGCGACGAAGAGACACAGGCTTTAGGCCGCGCCATAGACATCAGCACCGCTCAGGTGCAGCCCTCGCCCGTGCCGGGCTCCACGCAGTTGACCTTTCCAACGGAGCGCGAGCGCGCCACGAGCGCCATCGCGGAATTCCAGAAGGTCGCGAACAAATACAGTGGCCGCACGCGCGAGATGGCGCGCTATTTTATCGCCGCCAACCAGTTGCAACTCGATGCGGAGCAGCGTGCGCGCGGCATAAGCGAGCTTGAGCAGCTCACGAAAAGCAGCTATCCGGACATCGCCGCGCAGGCCAAGTTCGCCCTCGCACAGGCCAGGGAATCCGACGGGCAACTGGATCAAGCGGCTGCTCTTTACAAAGAGCTGGCGCAGCAGGCGAACGCGGTCGTTCCCACGGACACCGTCAACCTGCGGCTGGCCTCGCTCTATGAAAAGCAGAACAAGAAGCAGGAGGCCGTTGACCTCTACTTTGCCATCGCAGACGCGGCGCGCAAGGCCAAGGCTCCGGACGGCAAGCCGCTACCCAAATCTTCTGCCGCGCGTGATGCCGAGCAAAAGCTACAGAAACTGGATTCTGCGCGCTACGCTCAGCTCCCGCCCGAAGCCCCCTCCGACCTACCACTGTAAAAGCAGGGATGAGGGCGGAGGGATGAGGGATGAAGAAGAGCTACTCAATCTTGAATAGCTTCCTTTTCATCCCTCATCCCTCCGCCCTCATCCCTTTCTTCTTATGGATAACGTGACACACTCGCTCGTTGGGGTGGCTGCTGCGAAGGCGGGGCTGGAGCGTTTGTCGCCGGGAGCGACCGCTTTGTGTGTGTTGGCCGCTAATGCGCCTGACGGCGATATTGTGGCGGCGCTGTGGGGGCGCTGGGTCTACCTGCACCATCACCGTGGGATTACTCATTCGCTCCTTGGCACGCTGGCGCTGGCGCTCTTGCTGCCCGTTCTCTTTTACGTTGTAGACTGGTTGATTGCGCGTCTCAGGGGACGTCCTACGCGCGTGCGCCTGCGTGGGCTCATGCTCGCTTCGTTGATTGTGACGGCGACGCACCCTTTGATGGATTGGACGAATAACTACGGCGTGCGCCCCTTTTTGCCCTGGGACAGGAAGTGGTATTACGGCGACCTGGTTTTTATAGTTGACCCGTACATCTGGCTCATGGTCGGCGGGGCTGTGTTTTTACTGACGGCCAATCGTTGGTGGAAGCTTGCACTGTGGACCGTGCCCGCGCTGCTTCTCATGGGTGCAATATTTTTTCGGCCACAGCTTGAGCTGCCGCTCGGGACGCGCGCCGTTTTGGTCACGGGCATACTCGTTTTCGTCGTCGCTTATGTTTTTAAAGCCGGGGAGCGCCTACGCGAGAAGATTGCGCTCGCGGCTCTCTCGGCGGTGGTCGTCTACTGGGGAATGCTTTTCTTCATGCATGCTCGCGCGTACAAAGATGCAGAGCAGTTCGCCGGAAGTTATGCTGCGCGGGGCGGGGAATCGCTCGCGCGCGTGGCGGCGATGCCGACTCTTGCCAACCCACTGTTCTGGCGCTGCGTGGCGGAAACAGACCGGGCAACTTTTCTTTTTTACGTTAACTTGCAAAACGAGCCTGATGTGGAAGACGGCGCGGCGCGCTACTTAAAGACGCAGGGCGATGAGGCACTTTTTGTAGAGCGGGCGAGCCGGGACGAGCGTGCACGCATCTTTCTTGATTTCGCGCGCTTTCCGGTGACGCGCGTGCGCGGAGATTGTTTGACGGAAACGCTCGTCCAATTCGCTGACTTGCGTTACACTGAACCTGGGAGCAGTGGGCAAACAACTTTCCGTGTGGAGATTCCGGTCGAGTGCCCTTGAAGCTCTGGTGGAAGAGAGTAGTGAGTCAGTGTAAAAGGAAGAAAGAATTAACAGGGATGGACAGGATAGACAGGATAAAAAAGAGAAGGTAACGGTATCTATTTTCAATTCTTCTGTATCCTGTTCATCCTGTCCATCCCTGTTTGAATCCGTCTTCCATAAATTGACCCATTACTTGGAAGAGAGACAAAAAGATTGAGTGACATCGCACCGCTAGAACCGGCAGTTGCCAGCGCCACCGAACAGGGCGCGGCAGAGCGCCCGCGCGCCGAAGAAGCACAGCTTATTTCCGTTCGCACTTCGCCCGGCGGCTATTTCGCAGCCGCGTCTGCGCTCTCCATCATTGCGCTCCTTTTCCTGCGCACAGGACACGAGGAAGCAGTCGTGCTCTTTCTAGTGCTCGCGTGGGTCTGCATGCCGCTTCTGGCTCTGACCGACCGCGTGCGTATTCAGGCGCGCGTCGTGTACAGAACGGGCTTCATCGCTTTTCTACAAAAGCTTTTCCATAGTCGTGTTCTCAAGCTTGATGTTGACGATATAGAGCGCGTGGAAACTTATGCTGTTCGCACGCTGCGTCGCGGCGGCTCTGTGCGTTATCGCTACCGGAGCGAGGTGGCGGGGCGCGGTATGAGCTTTGTCTTCGCTTCGGGCTCGGGCTATCGCCAGATGGTGCGCCACCTGTTTGCGCTCGTCGATGATGAAAAGCTGGATGCGCGCTCGCGCGAGCTGAGAGATTATCTTGTGGATGCGAAGCACCTGCGCTCGACGGTCGGCCTGCTTCACATCGCGCCTTCTTCGGTGCTCGATGCGGTCGCGACCCTCAGGCACAAAGAACAGAAGAGAGTCGAGCGCGCTCTGGAATCTGTTGAGCTTTCCGCTTCCGAGCTTGAGCGTGGACAACTCCTGCGCCTTGCTGCTAATGAGCTGCGCGCCGCAGGTCGTTTGCGCGAAGCCGCAGAAGCATTCCGCCGCGCGCTCCTCGTCACGCCGCACGACGGCTGGTTGCTTTACGAGTTCGCCAGATTTTTAAGATCGCAGGCGAGCGCACTTTCCGATGCGCGTCTGCTTTCACGCTCACGCGCCGGATTGAGATTAGCCGCGCGGCGTGCACGCGAAGACGCACAGCTTCTGGCGCGCATCGGCGAAAGCTTTTTCGAGTTTGGCGAGATGCAAAGGGCCGGGGACGTGTTTCGTCGCGCGCTAGATTTACAGCCGCGCGCTTTCCGTGCCGAAACGGGTCTGGCCGAAATCGCCTTGCGTAACGGCAAGCTCGCGCACGTCATACATCACTACCAGGCAGCAACGAGGATTGCGCCCGACGAGGCGCTGGCGCGTCTGGCCCGTCGCGAGGCGGATTACTATTCGCTCCTTAACGACGATGACGATTATCTGGCTGCGGAGCTTCGCCGCATCAACTGGCTGCAAACGTCGCAGACCGCACGGCGCATCAGCGCACGCCTGACTCTGGCGAGCATCCTTCTAGCGCTCGTCGGCGCGGCCCTTGACGACACGCTCTCTGCCGTCGGCTGGTCGCTCGCAGCCTCTTCGCTCGCCGCCTGGATCGGCGTCAGCTTCGCAGGCCGCTACCTCTCCCAACGCCGCCGCCCGCGCCCCGTCGAATAAGCAGGAAACTGCTCCCAATAGCCATTCAGTCGTGATTTTCGACCTTGCACCCGCAAGTTCCGACCATTCTTTTTCAATTTCCAAGCAGGAAATTGAAAAAGAATGGTCGGATTTTGAAAAAGTACGGTCATCTTTTGCTTAAGTGAAGCATGATTTTGAAAAAGTATGGATGGAAATTGAAAAAGTATGGTCACATTTTGAAAAAGAATAGTCGGATTTTGAAAAAGTATGGTCGAGTTTCGCAGATGCAAAGGCGGAAATTGGAAAAGCAAAGGCCGGCGACGCAACTACAAAGCTTGAATTTGTAGGTAGATAGCTGGTTTTTGCGGTTTTAAGGCTTAAAAAAGCCCCTGAAAGGGGCGTGATATCAGTAGCCCACGGCGTGAGCCGTGGGAACAGGCAGCGGATAAATGATTGAGCCCCGTCAGGGGCGGCATACGGTTGATGCCGCCCCTACGGGGCTTCTGAATTAATCGCGACGTGTGTTCCCACCACTGACGTGGTGGGCTACTGTTATAACGCCCCTTTCAGGGGCTTCTGTTAGGAGGCTTCGCCGGGTGCGGCCTTTTTGGCGCGCGGGGCGGCTGCCTTCTTGGTCGTCGCTTTGGTCTTGGACGCGCTGGTGGTAGTTGTCGCGCGCTTTGTGCCCTTGCCGGTTTCGGATTTGGGCTCAATGACGGAATCGACAATCTCGGAGACAACCGACGCGGCATCGCTCACAAGCTCGCTGACGCCTGCGGCAATCTCACGCGGTATCTCGCGCACGGGTTGCGGGATGATGGTGCGCGCGGCCTGCTCTGCGGCAGAGGCGACAGCAAAGGTCTTGCTCGGCTCGGGATTAAGGAACGCGTCCCAGCGATAGCGCGGGCGCTCAGTCGCGGGCTCGGCTAATCGTTTGAAGACGAGGTCCGTGACTTTCTCCGTCACCCAGTTGTGATAGAACTCTCCGACCGAGATAAGCTCTGCGTCGGGCGCAGGGTTCATAAAGTCAATCGCGTAGGGAATGCCGTCCTTGATGGCAAACTCCACTGTGTTGATGTCGTAGCCGAGCGCGCGGCAGAGCGTCTGCACGTCTTTGGTCACACGCGCAGACAGTTCGGGCGACAAATAATTCGGGTCGTTGATGTACTGCTCGCCCGAGAGATAAGCCTTGCGCGGGTCGTAGGGCATAATCATCACTTCTTCCTGCCCTATGCAGTAGCAGCGCACGAACTGGTCGAAGTCTACAAACTCCTGCAAGGTCATGCAGAGCGTGCCCGTCTGGTCGTACTTGAACCAAAGCTCTTCTATGGTGTTAACGCGCTCGACGTTCTTCCAGCCGCCGCCGTCAAACGGCTTCATGATGGCAGGCAGCCCCACGTAATCGACAATGCCCTGCCAGTCAACAGGGAATTCCAGGTTGCGCAAAGACTCGCTGACGATGCCTTCTATGTAATCCTTCTGCGGCAGGAGCACTGTCTTCGGGATGGCGACGCCCAGCTTGGTAGCGAGCGCGTAGTTGAAGAACTTGTTGTCGGCTGACCACCAGAAGGGATTGTTGATGATGATTGCGCCTTCCAACGCCATGTGCTTCAGGTAAGCGCGGTAGAAGGGAACCTCGTGTGAGATGCGGTCAATAATCAAGTCGTAACGCTTGGGCTCGTCCAGACGGACGCCGCCCACCTTGACGTATTCGGCAACTACCTCGCCACGACCGCGCTCGTTAATGCCGTTGATGAGTGCTTCTGGGAACGTCTGTTCACGACCCACCAGAATGCCTACTCTCTTCATAACTTTCAGTTGTCCTTTCTTCAATTCACGCACGCCTCTCTTAAGTAGCCTGGGAAAGCGCGCTCTGTGGATAATTGCCGCCCGTCACAGCCCTAAAATATCTTGCCCGCTTGATAGTGACGAAAATCAGGCATTTAGAAACCTTGAACTCTAACGCCACGCCCACGGGGTTGTCAAACCGCCAGACGGGCCAACCCTCTCAACGTCCCGGCGCATCAATAAAAGCTCGGGCTTCTCTTAAGGTGCGCTTGGACGACAAGCACTTTTAATATGGCTATGTTACAATTTTTAAACCGAGTGGCCTGATTTCTCCCTGGTTCGAAGCCATTCAACCCCAGGAATCCGTCTCAAAGGAGAATAGTTTAGAGGTGTTGCGACGCTACACACATTTTGCCCTCATGCTTACAGCCCTCGCCGTGCTGGCAGTGGCTTCCCCGCAGTTTTCGGCCCACGCGGCGCAGGACGGCGGCAACGCCAAACAGACCACCACCGCGAACGAAGGTAAGAATCAGGAAAAGAGCCAGGCCAAAAAGCCTTCAGCGCCGAAAACCGACAGCAAGGACTTTACGCCCGAGCAGGTGGTCGAAGGCGTCATCATCGTCTACGGCACGCGCGGAAATTTGCAGCAGATACGCCGGAACGGCATCGAGAACGGGCGGTTCACGCGCATAGGCCCGGACGGGCGCACTGAAGAGGCCGTCTACGTGCGCCGCTTTGTACGCGGGGACAACTCCGAAAAGGACAGGGTTCGCATAGACCAGAAGCTGCCCACGGTCGAATACTCGCTGGTTTACGGCGACGGGCGCTTGTGGGGCATCATCAACGGCTCGGCCTTCACGCCCCGCCAGGAGGCGACCGTCGAGTTTCAATCGCAGCTCTGGCACGGGCTCGACGCGCTCCTGCGCTACAAGGAGAACGGCTCGACCATCGCTCTCGCGGGCAAGGAGACGCACGGCGGCGTGGAGTTCTACATCATAGACCTGACGGACAAGGACAAGCGGCGCACACGCTATTATGCGAGCACGAAGACCTTGCGTGTAATGTGGCTCGAATATGAAGAAGTGCCTGTCGCGGGCGGCTCGCCCGTCAAATTCATGCGCCGGTTCTACGATTACCGTCCCGCGCAGGGCACGCTCGTCCCCTATCGCACGGTCTTTTACGAAGACGGCAGACAGTCGCAGGAAACGCGCATCCAGACCGTCACCTACGGCATCAGGATGGAAGACTCGCTATTCCAGAACCCCGAGTCGCCGCAGACCAACACCAACGCTCGGCAGTAATGAGTCGGCAGTAAAACGAGTGGGAAGACAGCCCCTGAAAGGGGCGTTATAACAGTAGCCCACCGCGTAAGCGGTGGGAACACGCGTCGCGATTAATTCAGAAGCCCCGTAGGGGCGGCATCAACCGTATGCCGCCCCTGACGGGGCTCAATCATTTATCCGCTGCCTGTTCCCACGGCTCACGCCGTGGGCTACTGATAACTCGCCCCTTTTAGGGGCTTAAAGTCCTTACACCTTCCACGCCACACTTTCGGGAACTCCTACTGGCTCTGGGCGTGTAGAGGCTGGCGGGTAAAAGCATTGGACGCAGTGTATAATGCCCGCCGTACCCTGAAAGGGTTCGCCTTGAAAGGCGTGCCCCTTCGAGGCCCGATCGTCAAGAGCCTACAGGTTTAAGTCGAAAATCAGGCTTTCCATGATCGTGCCCTGTATCACGTTTCGAGCCTACCCGCCCTGATGAGCACGCTGACCTCTATCGACGAGCTGGTGTTCGCAGCCGCTGTGCCGCAAAGTGTCATCCCCGATGGCCCGCCCTCGGACCACGCGCTCCTTGAGGCCACGCGCGCGGGCGACGAGGCGGCGTTTGCGGAGCTGGTCCGCCGTTATCGCAACCAGATTACGAGCTACGTCTATCGTATGACGAACGACTATGACGGGGCGGTTGACCTGGCACAGGAAACTTTCGTCCGGATTTACAGGGCGCGCGACCGCTACCAGACGAGCTATGCGTTTTCGACCTACATCTACAGGATTGCGACCAACCTCGCCATCAGCGAGCTGCGCAAGCGAAAGCGACGGAAGCTGGTCTCTTTGTCTGGCGTGTTCGCGTCGCGCGAGCAGGGTGAAGCCCCTTGCGAGATTAATCCTGCCGACGTGCGCCCCCTTCAGGACGTGGCGCTCGTCGAAGCGGAAAGGCGCGCGGCTGTCCAGCGCGCCATCACCACCTTGCCCGAAAAATATCGCGCGCCCCTCGTCCTGCGCGATGTCGAAGGCAAGACTTACGAAGAGATTGCGTCGATCCTTGAAGCCAGTGAAGGCACAGTCAAATCACGCATCAGCCGTGGCCGCAATCTCCTGCGCGATAAGCTGCGCGCCTATTTGTGAGTTAAAAATTTTTCAGGAATAAAATGATGAAGTGCAAAGCGGTTAGAAAAGAGATTGAAGACCTGACGGGAGACTCGCTCCTTTCGGAAAGCGTGCGAGCGCATCTCCAGTCCTGCGCGGCGTGCCACGTATTCAGCGACGAGCGCGCGGCGCTCAAGGGTTTGATGGCGGGCCTCGGGGCCGTGGAAGCTCCCAATGATTTCGATTGGCGGCTGCGCTCGCGGCTGGCTCGGGCGCGCAGCGAAACGCCCCGCGCGTTCCGCCTCACGCCCTCTGCCCCCGGCCTGCAAGCCATCGCCATCGCAGCCTCTTTCGTCCTCCTGGTCGTGGCCGCCGTGGTCTACAAACAGACCAGACCGGAGCCCGCGAATGTCTCGCAGCCCGCGCCCATCGCACAGGCTCCGAAAGAAAATCCTTCAGCAGCAATTAAGGAAACTGAAAGCCCTGCTTCCACTTCTTTTCTTCAGGATAAAACAGAAGCGGGCGATGCTGTCGCAACAAAGCCAAGCGATGCTAATTCAATTCGCGCTCGCAACGCGCGCAATGCTCGTGCAAATCTCGCTCGCGCTGATGCCGCAACCGCTTCCGCTTCGCAGCGTATTTTCTCCAACGATTTCGGCTCGCTCGGGGCGCGTGACGTTGTGCCCGCCGCGCTCAATAATTCTTTGACGGGCGCTGGGCCTGTCATCTCGCTCCCCGTGCGTTCTTCGGGCCTGCCCGCGCGTTTGCAGTTTGAAGATAGTCTCGGCGCAAAGCGCACGCTCTCTCTGAATCCCGTCAACTTCGGCGGGCAGGAAGCCATAGAGCGCCGCGACGCCGCACGCCTTGTGCCCACAGGCGCACAGGGCATCTGGTAAAAAGCTTTACAGGTGTGAGCCTTGAAACGACCACGTCTTAAATACAGAATCTTTCATCATCATCTCCCGGCGTTGATGCTCTCGGTGGCCGCCGTGGCCTGCGCGCCTGCCACAATCCACGCGCAAGGCGCACAGGGCACGGGAACTAAAGCGACTCCGCCCGCCGCAGCCACTCCACCCGCCGCTCCGGCGCAGCCTGCTCCTGTGTCTAGGCCGAAAGCGACGACCGCGCCGCCGCGCGCGAGCGTCTCTCAGTCTCCGACGCCAGCGCAGCCCGCAGTTGCTCAAACAATTGTCGCGCAGCCCCTACAGGTCATCACCATCGTTCATCGCTTAAGCGGTATGAAGCTACAGATGTGGCTCTCCTTCACTGACGCGAAGATGGTCAACCCCGGCTTCATGAACCAGTTTGTCTACACCAACATCGTCGCGGGCTATGTTCTAGCGGACGGTCGTTCTGTGGTAGCGCGTCTGCCGGAAGCGGAAGCGGAGATGCTGAATTTCCAGATGCCCGGATTCATGGATAGCGCGTCGAAAGCAGGACCGGAATCTTCGGCGCTCACTTTGTTCAGGCGCGACGGCGCGCAGCTCGAAGCAAAATTTATAGGTCTCGATGGAAGCACCTGGCTCTCACTTTTACAGGCGGATGGTCTCTCGCTCCCGCCCTCGCGCGATGCACTGGAAGAGAGCCTGACGGTCGGCCAGCGCGTGCGGCTCTTTGCTCCTTTGCGCGCAGAGAAGACGACGCAGTTTCAACCCGGCGCTGGCAGCAACATCTACATGCGCGTAGGCGAAATACGCGGCACTGTCTCCAACATCACGCGTTCCTCGACGGGCCGCGTGACGCGTCTCTCCGTTCGGGCCGCAGGACTCTCGCCGCAGATTGTCGGCAGCGTCGTGTTGAACGAAGCGGGCGAGACCGTGGGCCTCGTCGAAACCACTGCGAATGGTGAAGCGCGCGTGATGCCTGCTTCCATCGTCAAGCGTGCAGCAGAGCGCGTCATGCGTCGCCGCGCGAGTGTGCCGCGCCCGCTTCTGGGTGTCATGGGTGAAGCCATCTCCGCGACCACGGTCAAGCAGTTAGAACAGACGGGCTGGAAGCTACAGGAAGCTTACGAGCTTTTGACCAAACAAGAGGGCATGCTGTTGACGCAGGTTGCGCCGAACTCGCCCGCTGCGCTTGCGGACTTGCGAGCGGGCGACATCATCACGCGCGTCAACGACGGCTTTATCAAGACCAGCGAAGACTTCTCGTTTCTTTTGAACGAAGCGGGCGGCAATGCTTTCGTCAACTTCACTGTGCTACGCACGGGAATAGCGCCGCTCGAAGTCAAAGTTAAGCTGAGCGAAGCGCTTAATCTTAGCCGCGCGACTTCTTTTGGCGTGGGCTTCGGTCAGGGCAACAGCAATTGGACAGGCTTCGGCTCGTTCACAACCGCTCCCACCGCGCCCGCTCCGCCCACTGCTCCGACTGCATCGGGCAGGGGAAGCACCGCCGTCAGACCACCCGGCGCGCCTACGCCACCCGCTCCGGGCACAGTGACGAGCGTGACCGTGACGCCGGAAGCGGTGACTATCACCGGTCTGCCTGTTCGTTCCATTATCGCCTCTGATTTGGATTACATCATTCTTCCAGCGGAAAAGTCTTCGACGCGACGACCGCGCCCCAATTCTCAGAGCGTGCTTCTCGTCAACGCCGTTCGTCAGGGCAGCGGCGCCGATAAGCTGGGACTGCGCGCAGGCGATCTCGTCCTGAGCGTCAACGGCAAACAGCTCATGCAGAAAGAATGGCTCGAAAAATTCCTGATCCGCACAGCCTCGAACCTACAACTCGTAGTCATGCGCGGCGACGAGCGCGTAACGCTTCGTCTCGAAGAGGAAAAGTAGAAACAAGAAGAGACGCGGAGAGTGGGAGACGAGGGAACGCGGCGAAGCATTAAGCCCCTGAAAGGGGTGACATAAAATAGCCCACGGCGTGAGCCGTGGGGATAAGCCGCAAAGAAAAAGTAGAGAGCCCCTGAAAGGGGCGAAAGAATTTTACGTTGGAATCTCTTTCGCCCCTTTCAGGGGCTCGTGGTTTTTGTTTATGCTTCAATTCCCACGGCTCACGCCGTGGGCTATTATCTTCCGCCCCTTGCGGGGCTCAATGCTTGCTTGCCCCCGCTCTTTTCTTTATCCCACCATTTTTACACTCGCCGCAGCGCTGTGATACTCTGTTGCCACCGAAAAAAGCTCTAACAAGATTCACGGAAAGCTCGGCTGAATATTATGCTGCACGAAGCTGTTGCGCGTTACCACGAGTTGCTCGGTGAAGATGATCTGGCCGAATCCTCCCGTCGAGTTCTGGACGAAGGCCTGGAACGCTCCAAGCTCATCTTCGGCGGTCGCCGCCTGTCGCCCTACCTGCGCCCTCATTTCGTCACCGAAGAGGATTTCGCGCGCGTCAGCAAGATTTGCGAAACGGTTTGGAGCGCGATTCAAAAGGTCAAGGACGCGGCTGTTAAAGACGATGCTTTACTGGACGAGCTGGGTTTGACGGAGATAGAGCGCGAGCTGGTTTCGATTGACCCCGGCTATAACGAAGTCTCGCCCACCTCCCGCCTCGATTCTTTTCTCACGGACGAGGCTTACAGCTTCGTGGAATTAAACGGCGAGAGCCCCGCCGGGATTGCTTATGCAGATGCAGCCTACGAAATTTTTCTGCGGCTGCCAGTGATGCAGAGGTTTGCTGAAGACTACAATGTGCGCCCGCTCTACGGTCGGCGGTTGATGTTGGACGTGCTCTTGCGCGCACACGAAGAGTATCTGGGCCGACGACCTGAGCGACCGCCAACGATTGCCATCGTTGACTTGAAGGGCATGCCGACGCAGAAGGAGTTCGAGCTATTCAAAGAATTTTTCGAGAGCGAAGGCTATCCCGCCGTCATCTGCTCGCCGGACGAGCTGGAATGGACGGGCGAGCGTCTTCGCACGAATGATTTTGAAATAGACATTGTTTACAAACGCCTGCTCGTCAACGAGTATCTACCAATCATGCACGAGCATCCCGCTTTGCTGGACGCTTATCGCGCGGGCGCTATCTGCATGGTCAATAGCTTCCGTTCCAAGCTCGTTCACAAAAAAGCGCTCTTTGCCGTCCTGACCGACGAGCGCTACGCGCATCTCTTTAACGAAGAAGAACGCGCTGCCGTTCGCGCGCACGTTCCGTGGACCAGAAAGGTGCGCGCCGAAAAGACGGAGCACTACGGCAGGGAAGTTGACCTTCTGGAATTTGCCGTCGAGCGGCGCGATCAGTTGGTCTTAAAGCCGAATGATGATTACGGCGGACACGGCATCTCGATTGGCTGGAACACGGATGAAATTTCATGGGCAGAGGCTTTGCAGAGCGCGCTCGGCAACGGCGATTATCTGTTGCAGGAGCGTGTGCCTACGGCGCGCGAGACGTTCCCAGCTTTGCGGCCCGACGGCGAAATCGAATTCGCGGAGCAGTTGGTTGACCTTGACCCCTTGCTCTTTGACGGCAAGGTCGGCTCGGCCTTTACGCGGCTCTCGTTTACAGAGCTTGCCAACGTCACTTCGGGCGGCGGCATGGTCCCGACTTTTATCATCAGCCGGAAGTAGCGCTCGGGCCGCGTCAAAGTTTTCTCGTCTGCTGAAGGATGAAAATCGGTTACAATGCTTTGTAACTCGCGCGCGCTTTTTCACTCCTCTCCACGGTTGAGGGCTTCAGGTAAGATGGTTGACCGAAACGAATCCGATGCGGAATTAATGCCCGACGAGCGTCGTCACTTTGAACGCTCGCGCCTGATTGTGGATGTCTTTTTCGACGGCAAGGACGCGACCGGGGTGGCGAGCACCAAGGACATCAGCCTCGGCGGTCTCTACATGAACACGCAGGCCGTGATTCCCGAAGGCTCCGTCTTAACCCTGCGCATCCCTTTGGGTGAAGAACAGGTCGTCGCGCAGGCCGAAGTCATCTACAGCAATCCGGGTCACGGCGTCGGCGTGCGCTTTCAGGGACTGTCGGACGAGGAGCGCGAGCTGATGCAGCGCGAGCTGCCCGCGCCTTGATTGTGAAGAGCGAAGAGGGCGCGCAGCTTCTCTGGCGTGAGCTGTCGAGCGAAGCGCGGGGGCTTCTGGAAAGAAAGCTCAGAGGGTTGTACGGGCACGCACAGGATGAAACGGCGTTTGACAATCTGGCAACGGATAAGCAACAGGCTTTGTTGCTCATCGCGGGCCGTCTACATGATTTGAAATTGTGGGAGTCTGTTCGTCGCGTCGGGAATGTTTACGGGACGAGTGGCGTCGGCATGAATTTCGAGGCGTGGCCCGAGCTGGTCTCAAGGCTGCGCAGCCGCAACGATTTCACGCGGCTCTTTGCGCGTCACAGGGGAAACGCCGGAGGCTTTATCGAGCGTGGGCGCGCGCACGCTACGGTCCATTTTTTGTATCAGGAAAATAAAGCGAACGAGCGGCGCTGGGCGGTGCATTTCGATCTCTATAATCCATTGTTTTCGCCGGGAGGTGCGTGGCGGCATCTTCTACATGAGAAGGTTGGAGGACTGACGCCCGACTGGCGCATGGTCCGCGCGGCGCTCGAAAGACAGTAAAATTTTTTTACCTGTGCCCCCTGTTGCTTTACCGGCCTTATGTCATTCCCGGACCTTTTGTGCCCGCAGGCAATTCCCCAAAATGGGCTAGAGGCGAGAGGAGAGTTCAAAAAAACATGTTCGATCAATTTACTCTCGGGATAGAAGAAGAATTTCAAATCGTCGATCCGAAATCACGTGAGCTGCGCTCGCACGTCTCCGAGATGCTGGAAGAGGGCCGCATGCTCCTTGGCGAGCAGATCAAGCCCGAGATGATTCAATCGCAGATCGAAGTCGGCACGGGCATCTGCAAGAATATTCAGGAAGCGCGCGCAGACATCTCTCGCCTGCGCTCGATTATCTCCGGCCTCGCGCGCAAAGGCGGATTGGAGATTGTCGCCGCCTCTACGCACCCCATCTCTCATTGGAGCGAGCAGAAGATTTTCGACGACGAGCGATACGAGCTACTGATTCAGGAGCTGCAAACCGTGGCGCGCTCCCTGCTCATTTTCGGCCTGCACGTCCACGTCGGCATTGCTGACAAGGAGCGCGCGATTCACATCATGAACGCCGCGCGCTATTTTCTGCCGCACGTACTGGCGCTCTCGACCTCTTCGCCCTTCTGGATGGGCCACAACACGGGCCTCAAGTCCTATCGCTCGGAAATCTTCAAGCAGTTTCCGCGCACGGATATTCCAGACCACTTCGATTCCTACAGCTCCTTCGAGCGCTACATTAACCTGCTGGTCAAAACAGGCTGCATAGACAACGGCAAGAAAATCTGGTGGGACGTGCGCCCGCATCCGTTTTTCCCGACGCTGGAATTTCGCGTCTGCGACATCCCGACGCGCGTGGACGACACCATCGCGATTGCCGCGCTCTTTCAAGCCATCGTCGCCAAGCTCTACAAGCTGATTGAAAAAAATCTGGGCTTCCGTCTCTACCGCCGCATGCTCGTGCAGGAGAACAAGTGGCGCGCCGTGCGCTACGGCCTAGACGGCAAGATGATTGACTTCGGCAAGCAGAAGGAAGTGCCCGTCCGTGATTTGATTCTTGAGCTGCTGGAATTCGTTGACGACGTGCTGGACGAGCTTGGCTCACGCAAAGAGGTCGAACACATCCACACCATTCTTGAGCGCGGCACGTCAGCCGACGAGCAGCTTCAAGTCTACCGCGACACCGGCGACCTCAAAGCCGTCGTAGACCGCCTGATTCAAAGAACCATGGAGAACGTCCCGCAGGACGCCGGAGCAGGCATCGCCACGCCCATGGCCTAAGGCATCTCGCCCCGCTCGCCCTCCTTTGCCGGGAGCATGGAAAATCAACATGCATTAATGCTACAGGAAAAGACGCCCAAAGGGGCGTCTTTTCCTGCGGCGAATAGTATGTCTAATATATGTTAGGCGCATTTCTATTGCGAGCAAATATTTATGTTGATATATGAGTATTCGTTAGGTTATTAAGAATTAGGAGAACTCATTTTGCCATCAATAGACCGACAGCATGAACATATTAGAATTTCGCTAGTTGGGGAAGAAATAACGCAACCAACAACAAGTGACGTTGGCTTATTCATATATGATTTCGCAAGCATATATGAGTTAGCAAGACTTGCTACAGACCCGAACTATGAATATTTCCAATTCTCAAGATTTGCGCTTTATCGTAATGGCCGGCATCTACGGCAACAGGATCAACTGAACATTGATAGGATTCGCCTAGAGTCACCTTTAGAGGTAATTTCGACGATTGCTATTGTCGGTGGAGCGATAATGGGTGTAGCAGGTGCAGTCTGGACGATTACTCAAACATTCGAGAAACTTTATAACCTACCGCTCAGTCGTCGTAAACTAGAACTTGAAGTGCAAAAACTTGAGCGAGAGGAATCGTTAGCAAACAGAAAAAGCGATTCATTAATTACTCCTGAAGAAACCCCAAGACTTCTTGAAGAGCGTGAGGCAGCACCTTATATAGAAATTGTTGCGCGAAGGCTTTCAAATTCCCCTATTCGCATTCAAAAAATTGACGTTGAGCTTATCAATCCAGATGACAATGTAGATTCTCCACTTAGAGAAGAATTTAGACGGTGGTTAGAATCAGTAAATTCACGCAATCAATTTTAAGTCAAGGCATGCGCCTAACAATTCATTCAAACGGAGCGCGAATAGCGTTGCTTTCATGCGCGAGGTTGAATGATTGGTTCGGTGTCTCCGCGCCCGGTTAACTCGGGCGTTCGGCGGCTCTCGTAAAATGCAACAATGGTCCTGATTAAGACGATAATTTTCACCTTTCTTGTGCCGGGGACGGTGACGATATTAATCCCTTACTGGTTATTGTCTTCTACTTCTGCCCCGCCTGTGCCGCTCGGTGTCTTTCGCTACTTTGGCGTCTTGCCAATCCTGATTGGCGCGGCGATTTATTTCTGGTGCGCCTGGGATTTTACGTTTGCCGGTAGGGGAACACCTGCTCCGATTGATCCGCCAAAAGAGCTTGTTGTGCGTGGACTCTATCGCTATGTCAGAAATCCCATGTATGTTGGGATTCTCTCAATCCTTCTGGGCGAGGCTGTGCTCTTTGCCTCACGTAGATTGTTTGAATACACAGCCGTTGTTTTTATCAGCTTCTTTCTTGTAGTAGTGCTCTACGAAGAACCTGCCCTGAGGCATAAGTTTGGTGAATCATACCGCCGGTATTGCAAGAGCGTACCGCGATGGATTCCCTGGAGACTGAAAAACTTATCAAGGTTGGGTTAAAGCATTCCTGCTATGCGCCGCCGAACAAGTCATTCGACCGGACCGCTCGGATAGCATCTCTTTCATCTTCTACGGTCTGTACGGCGTAATCTATAAAACAGATGAATTACTCGCTCAAGCGTGCGGTCGCGCTTGAATGTCAGGAAGTCGTACCGGAATTCGTTAAGCCTTGACAATCTAGGCATTGCTGCTTACGATGCTGTGGCGTTCTAGGCAACATGGTTCCGGCGAAGAGGTACACGCGTGAAAAAAGAGAAGGCCGACCTGCTACAGGGCACACTCGACATGCTCATCCTGAAGGCCGTCAGCTTAGGCCCACTGCACGGCTATGGAATTATCCAGCGCATACGCCAGATGTCCGGCGAGATGTTAGACGTCGAGCAGGGCTCGCTCTACCCGGCGCTTTACCGCATCGAGCAGAAAGGCTGGGTCTCTTCGAAGTGGGACGTGAACGAGACCGGTCGCAGCGCCAAGTTCTACGCGCTTACCAGAACAGGCAAGCGTCAACTGGAGAAAGAAGAGGCGAGTTGGGACCGTCTGGTCCTCGCCGTCTCCAAGATGCGACAGGCTACGTAAAGGCGGACCCGTGATGAGGTGGCTCAATATTTTTGCGACACGCCTGCGCGCGATGCTGGGGCGCGAGGCGGTCATACGCGACATTGATGAAGAGATGCGCCTACACGTGGAGATGGAGACGGAGGCGAACATCGAGCGTGGGATGCTGCCTGAAGAAGCGCGCCGTGAGGCGCTCAAGAGCTTCGGCAATTTGGGCAGCGTCAGGGACAGGGCTTATGAGGTCCGTGGGGGCGGGATGATAGAGACTTTATTGCAGGACATTCGATACGGCGCGCGTGTGCTCGCCAGTCACAAGGGATTCACGGTGGTCGCAGTGCTCACGCTTGCTTTGGGGATAGGCGCGAACACGGCCATCTTCTCGGTCGTTAACGAGCTGCTCCTGCGCCCGTTGCCGTTCCGTGACGCGGAGCGGATCGTCATGTTGTGGGAGGTCACACCGGAAGGCAGGCATCAGAACACGACTTCGCGCGCCAACTTCCTGGGCTGGCGCGACCAGAGCCAGAGCTTCGATGGCGTGGCGGCTTTCTCGGACCAGCGCCTCAACCTGACGGGCGTAGGCGAACCGGAAGAGGTGTCGGTGCAGTTCGCTTCCTCCGGACTCTTCCGAATCCTCGGCGTCGAGCCGGTAGTCGGTCGCACCTTCGCCAAGGAGGACGTGCAACAGGGCTCGCCACAGGTGGCCGTGCTCAGCTACGGCTTCTGGCAGAGGCGCTTCGGCGGCGACCCACGAATTATCGGCAAGCCCATCACGCTCAATGGCGCGCCCTTCACCGTTATCGGCGTCATGCCACAGGGCTTTCAGTGGCACATCAGGAGCAGGTCGGGCACGGGCAGGCCCGCCGAAATCTGGACGGTGCTCACTATGCCCGCCGGTGAGGGAGCCATGCGAGGCCGTTTCCTCTCTGTGGTGGCGCGCCTCAAGCCCGGCGTCTCCATGGAGCAGGCGGGAGCTGAAATGAAGACCCTCGAGGCGCGGCTGGAACTGGATGCGCCGCAGTTCAACAAGGGATACGGTGTGGAGATTATCCCGTTGCGTGAGCAGTTTGTCGGCAACGTGCGGCCCGCGCTCTGGCTCCTGCTTGGTGCGGTCGGCTTCGTGCTGTTGATTGCGTGTGCCAACGTCGCAAATCTACTGCTCGCTCGCGCGGCAGCACGCGAGAAGGAGATTGCGCTTCGTACTGCGCTCGGCGCGAGCCGCATGCGTGTAGTCCGGCAACTGCTTACAGAGAGCGTGCTGCTCGCCGTTCTGGGAAGCCTTCTGGGGCTGGGCTTCGCGTGGTGGGGCATACATGCGCTCGTGATGATTAGCCCGCGCGATCTGGTTTATATACAGGACGTCGGCATCAACCTGCGTGTGCTCGGCTGGACGATGGCCGTTTCGCTGGTCACAGGAATCGTCTTCGGTTTAGCGCCTGCGCTTGAGGCGACGCGCCTGAACCTCAACGACGCGCTCAAAGAGGGAGGGAAGGGTTCCGGTGGGCAGAGTTCCCGCAGTGGCCGCCTGCGAAGCGCGCTCGTCGTGGCGGAGGTTGCGCTGGCGCTCGTGCTCCTTGTCAGCGCGGGACTACTGGTCAAGAGTTTCGCGCGCCTGCAAAAGGTAGAGCGCGGATTCGATTCTGAGAACGTGCTGACGATGGTTGTGCGATTGCCGGAAGGCAAGTACAAAGAGGATGCGCAACTCGTGGCTTTCTTTCGTCAGGCGACCGCGCGCATCGGCGCGCTTCCCGGCGTTCGCAACGTCGGGATGGTAAATTTCCTTCCGCTCTACGGCGGCCTCGGCTCCAACACAGGCTTCACCATAGAGGGCAAACCCGCGCCGCCGATTGGTGAGGGACCGAGCACGAACGTACGCGTGGCCGACGCAGGCTATTTCGGCGCGATGGGTATTCCACTACTACGCGGACGCAATTTCACTAACGTAGAAGCCAACGAGGCTAGACACGTCGTCATCATCAGCGAGTTGATGGCGCGCAAACACTTTCCCGGCGAAGACCCCATAGGCAAGCGCATAGACGTCGCGATGTTTGAAAAACCGACGCCGACGGAAATCGTCGGCATCGTCGGCGACGTCAAATACGATAGCCTGACGGACGAAGTCCTGCCAACTGTCTATTTCCCGCACCCGGAACTTACATACCCGTTCATGACGCTGGTCATTAGAACCGACGGCGATCCGGCGGCGCTTGCTCCGGCGGTCGAGCGTGAAATACGCGCGATAGACCCGGACCAGCCCGTCTCAGACGTGCGTACAATGAATCAGGTGATGGCCGACACGGTAGCCCGCGCACGCTTCAACACGCTGCTGCTCGGCCTCTTCGCCGGCTTGGCGACGCTGCTGGCGGCGGTCGGCATCTTCGGTGTGATGAACTATTCCGTGACGCTGCGAACACGCGAGATTGGTCTCAGGATGGCTCTCGGCGCAGAGCCGCGCCAGGTTCTAATGCTCATATTGAAGCAGGGGCTATTTCTTACTTTGATCGGTATAGGCGTCGGGTTGGTCGGCGCGCTTATGCTGACACGCATCATGTCGGGTCTTCTTTTCGGTGTGGATGCTACGGACCCGGCGACTTTTACGGCCATCGTGCTACTTCTGGCGCTCGTGTCATTGATAGCCTGTTACATCCCTGCGCGCAGAGCGACGCGCGTTGACCCTATGATTGCCCTGAGGTACGAATAGCGGGCCGTCTTAGCAGCCGCCTCACAACTCGCTCAACCCGACCGCACAAATAGCAGCTCTTTCATGTCTGTCTTTACAGATGGCGGCTGAATGCTGCATGCTCGGCGCAGGTTAATGAGGGCGTTGGGCTGGGGGTGAAGTGTGCCGGGAATGACGGGCGGGGAATCACGTATGAGGCAAGCCGAGATGGCTCCGAAGAATTTAAGAATCGCATTTGTCACGATGGAGTATGTCACGGAGAACTATTTTGACGGCGGCTTGGCTAACTATCTACACCGGACGACAACGGCGCTCGCGCGTCTGGGTCATCATAGCTATGACCCTGAAAAATGTCTTGAGGCGTGGATGTCCTGCATCAGACAGGGAGGGCTCTGTCTACTGGAGCAGACCTCCTGGAATGGGCCGGGCAGCGCGTCGGAGCTGGACCCCTTCGGCGCTGACATCACGCTCATGCCCTATCTAATCACGATGTGGGCGAAAGGGAAATACGGAGTGCGCGAAATAATAGACACACCCGAGAGACAAGGCGAGGCGAGATATTCAAAATTTATCGTGATTCAGAAATTTTAAGTCGCGTCGGAAGGCAAAACGCCGACGTGCTTTAAGGATTCGCGCAGGAAGTTTTCAAAGATGATGCGACCGTCGCGCGATTCGTTCGGATGCTCCCAGCGCGTGGGGTTCTTGTGCCAGTCCTCGAAGGATTTTTCGAGATGGAATTGAACGGTGTAGATAAGCTGCTCGTCGCGCTTGACCATCATCTGTATGCGGCAGAGATAGGCCGTCGCCAAGAGCTTGAAGCCTTCCGGCACGCGGTCTATCTGTAGGCCGTGGTTCTGCCAGACCCTCAGGATGCGCGCCTCTTTTGTGTAGTCCTGCCAGATGCCGGATTCGTCGTCGTAGATGCCCTGAAAAATTGGGTCTTCCGGTTGGGTGATGCGTATGAAGCGATATTGGTACTCGCAGGGGCGGTCGCGGCGTCGCTCGTGCTGTTCGCGGCGGTCGAGCGTTAAAACGCGCGCGTCAAAAGCTAAGCCCACCAACTGATGCCCGCCGCAGATGCCTAAGACGGGCGTTCGCGTGTTGCGTATAAACTCCGTGAAGCTTGCCAGAATCTCCGGGTTGTAATAATCAAAATCACGCAACGTCCCGCCCAGCACAATCGCATCGGGGCGAAACTCTCGCTCCGCCTGCGCCAGTTCGGAGACGTGCACGACGCGTGTCGTGGGGCGCTTTACCAGTCGCTCTATATTGCTGAGGATATTTTCGACGGCGAGGTTGGCTATTTCCCGTTCGCGACGAATCTGCGACGAGAGATAACGGCCCAGCTCTTTGCGCGCCACTTCGGATGTGTCACCTTCGTCGCGCAAGAGATTGTCTACGACGAGGACGCGCGCTTCTTCGATGCGCTTTTCAATCGGCTCGTAGCGGCAAAAGGTGCGCTGGTTGAAAGGGAAGGGCAGCGGCTGCGCTCTGTCGAGCGGCGTCTCTTCTACAATTTTGATCTCTTGTTGTGACATCTTTCGTTTCGTGCAGCACGCCCGAGAGTGAATCCATCAAACGCGCCGCTGCTTTGTGTTCTGGTTAAATTGCGGGATGAGCGTCCCAGCGCCCGCTTCACTAATCTCGCGCCGGACCTCGTTTGTCAAAAGCCGCCGCAACCGCGAGCGAAATCTTTCCGTACGCTCGCGCGCGACCTTCTCTACAAGCAATAACATGCGATGCCACGCGGATTCAAGCTCGTCAGCATGCTTCGATATCTGTGTGATGTCGTAAGGCACGGCCACGTCGGCGCAGCCCGCGCGCGCGAAAGTAGCAAGATAACGCGCCGTCGCAAGGTCCGGGCACATGAGACGCTGGCGGCCAGCCTTGAGCTCCACTCCGAGCAGCGTGTGCTGAATTTCCACGACGTTGATTTTCGCAGGGACTGAAAGATGATGAGCGCGCGTGCGAAGTGTGAGAATGCGCTCGCGGTAGATGCGCGCGGGCCACTGCTCGCCAAGCTCTGTCTTTACCTCTTCGACAAAGCTTGCCGCCGCCCTGGCCTCTCTCTTCGTTTTGTTTTCGGGCGGAAGAATTGCTCTCCCTGTGCCCGCCACGCTCGCCGTCATCACATTCATAAACAAAAGGGGCTTCAGAACGGAAGCCCACGAACCTCGAACCCTTTTCTACTTAAACAAATTCGCCAGCCTGCGTCAACGGGCAATTTGCGTGACCGTCCCCGAGGCGGGCTTTCGCTTGAAAGAATCGAGCACGCGCCCCGGAAAAAGACCGAGATAAAAGACGCCTAAAATAGTCAGTACCAGCACCACCGCCACGCTCGCGGGAATACGCGGCGCTGTCCACTCGGTCGTCCGCTCGCGGAAAAACATGACGATGATTAGACGCAAATAGTAGTAGGCCGAGATGGCCGTGTTTATCACGCCGATGATGACCATCAGGGTCAAAAGTGTGTCGCGAGGACTTTGCGCCGTGCTTGAAACATTGAGCGCCGAGGCAAAGACGGCAATCTTGCCCATAAAACCTGCCGTCAAAGGCATCCCGAGGAGGCTCAGTAGAAAGATGGAAAGCGTAAAGGCCAGGGCCGGTGCGCGAAAGCCTATGCCGTTGTAGTCTTCGACTTCCGTGCGGCGGTCGTTGTTGCGTGCAATCAGTGTGACGACGGCAAACGCGCCAAGGTTCATCACGGCATAAGTCAGCATGTAGAAGGCGACCGCCGCGAGCGCCTCTGCCTTCTGCGCCTGATCCGTCGCCGCCCCGGCAGCCACGAACCCTACGAGCGCATAGCCCGCGTGCGCAATCGAAGAATAAGCCAGCATGCGCTTGACGTTATTCTGCACGATGGCAACCACGTTGCCCACACACATCGTGAGGATTGCCAGGACAGAAAGGGCTTGAATCCATGCGTCATGAACGTTGACGGATTGGACACTGCCCGCGACTGCTCCCGCGAAAGGAAAGCCGAAGACGAAGACGCGGAGGAAGGAAGCAAAGCCTGCGGCTTTCGGGCCTGCGGCCATAAAGGCCGTGACGGGCGTGGGCGCGCCCTCGTATACGTCCGGCGTCCAGACGTGAAAAGGCGCGGTCGCAATCTTGAACCCGAAACCCACGAGCATCATCGCCGCGCCCGCAAACAGCAGCGCCGGATACAGCACCTCTCCGGCTTCGACGCGCTGCCCTATGAGCGCGATATTGGTCGTGCCTGCGACGGTGCTTGTGCCTCGCACGGTGGCCGTCGCGCCATACACGAGCGCGATGCCGTAAAGCAGAAAGGCTGAAGAGAACGAGCCTAGAATAAAATATTTGAGAGACGATTCGTTCGAGCGCAAATCCGTGCGGCGAAACCCCGCCATGACGTAGGTGGCGATGGAGAGAATCTCCAACCCCAGAAAAATAATCACGAGGTCGTTGCCCGAAGCCATGAACATCATCCCCGAGGTGGCGAACAGCAAGAGCGCGTGAAACTCGCCCGCCGGAAGACGCTCGTTCTCGACCCAGACGACGGAAATCAGAATCGTCAACGCCGATACCAGAAGAGCTATCAGCGTAAAGCTCAACCGCAGCTCGTCTAGGACAATCATGCCGTTAAAAGTGCCGAAGCCGAGGGGACCGCGCACCCACAGCCAGATGGTCGCAGCCGCGCCCGCCGCTAATCCCGCGAGCGACAGCCCGCCCGTAATCCAGCGTTGATTAGGGCGAATGAAAGCGTCCACCAGCATGACCGCGACGGCCACGCCGCAAACGATTAGCTCGGGCAGGATGAGCCCGAAATTAATATCGGGCGACGTGGCAGTTGCCGCGGTTTGTAAGGCTAAAAAGAAATTCATCTCTGGAAAAATTCCGGGGCGCTAGTTCGAGCGCTTGGTGTTCGTAGTGCTGCTGGCGCTCGCTTGAGTTGCCAGAAGACGGTCGAGGATGCCGCGCATCTTCGTCTTGTAAGCATCGGGCGTTGACATGCCCGCGTGCGCGGGTGCGACAAAGCGTCCCTGCTTGTCGAAAAAGACGACGAGCGGGATACGCTGTCGCGTCGAGAACCGCGCGTAGGTCCAGCGGTCGGTGTCGCGAAGAATGGGGAACGAAAATTTGATGGAGCGCGCAAAGCCCGTCAGCTTGCCGTCCGACACATCCTCTTCGGGCTCTATGCTCACCCAGAAAAATTTCACGGGCTTATCCCTATATTCGTTCCTGAGTTGTTCGAGCGCGCGCAGCTCTTCTTTACAGGGCTGGCACCACGTCGCTCCGAAAGAGACCAGTAACACCTGCCCGCGCATGCTCTGAAGATCGTAAGTTTTGCCGTCCGTTCCGCGCAGCTTGATTGTGTAGTCGGCTGTTTCCGTGTTGGTCGCCTGCGCGCGCGCCGCCGGTAAAAGACAGGGGGAGAGAAAAAATAGACCGGCAATCAAAAGGAGGAACAATCTCTTCATAAACTCTCTATCTCGTTTCATTGGTCTGGACATCGCGTGCGAAAGAGCCGGAAGCACCACTGGATTTCGTGACGCGCTCCTGCACGGCCACGACCGCCTCACGCGCGCGATTAATAAACGGGCGCGGATACACGCCCATTACCAGCATAAGGATTAAGAGCGGGATGAGCAACCCTATCTCCCGCGCGTTCAAATCCCTCAGACGCGCATTTTCAGGATTCGTGATGCGCCCGAAAACCACGCGCTGCAACATCCAGAGCATGTAAACGGCGGCCCAGATAACACCCGTGCCAGCCAGCATAGCCGTAATCCACGGACGGCTCACCGCCTGCGTCGAAACCCACGTGCCGAGCAGGATCAGAAATTCGCCTATGAAGCCGTTGAGAAACGGGAGCCCGATTGACGAGAGCGAAGCGATGACAAAGAACGCAGAGAACCACGGCATGGAAGTCGCCAAGCCGCCGAACTCCGAAATCTGTCGCGTGTGCCGCCGGTCGTAAATCATGCCCACTAAGAGAAAGAGAGCGCCCGTGGAAACGCCGTGATTCAACATCTGGTAGAGCGCGCCCTGCATGCCTTGCTCCGTAAACGTGAAGAGGCCGAGCACTACAAAGCCCATGTGGCTCACGGACGAGTAGGCAACAAGACGTTTGACGTCCGGCTGGACCATCGCGACGAGCGCGCCGTAGATAATGCCTATCACTGAAAGGATGATGAAAATCCAAGCCATCTCGCGCGCCACGTCCGGAAAGAGCGCGAGGTTAAAACGCAGGAGCCCATAGGTCCCCATCTTCAAAAGCACGCCCGCGAGAATCACGCTCCCTGCCGTCGGCGCTTCCGTATGCGCGTCCGGCAGCCACGTGTGAAAAGGAAAGAGCGGGACTTTGATACAAAAGGCGAGCGCGAAAGATAAGAAGAGTAGGAAGCCTGTAGGCCGTGACGGAATCACCAGCGTCCCGTCTTTCAGCGAGCCTAGAAGCGTGACGTAATCGAAAGTGCCTGTGCCGGTTTGTGCTTGATGTAGATAGTAGAGCGCGATGATGCCGACGAGCATCAGCAGGCTGCCGACAGCCGTGTAGATAAAAAACTTGGTCGCAGCGTAAATGCGCCGCTCGCCGCCCCAGATGCCTATGAGAAAGAACATGGGCACGAGCGACGCCTCGAAAAAGAGATAGAAGATGAGTAGATCGAGCGAGACGAAAACGCCGATCATCGCGCTCTCCAGGATAAGCATGAAGACGTAGAAGGAGAGCGTGCGCTTTTTGATGCTGTTCCAGCTCGACAGGATCGAGATGGGCATGAGCAGCGTCGTCAACACGACGAGCCACAGGCTGATGCCGTCCACGCCGATGTGATAAAAGGCATTGATTGCGCCTATCCACAACTTCTTCTGCTCGAAGCGAAACGCCGCGCCGTTGGTTTCGGGAATACCTGAAATCAGGATGAGCGAGAGCGCGAAGGTCGCGAGCGAGAAGAGAAGCGCAATCCAGCGATAATCATTTTCGCGCTTCCAGAACAACCCGTGGCCGATAAGGGCGACGGCCCCCACGACGGGCAGCAGAATCAGAATTGTGAGCAGGTTATCTTGCAGCATAAGTCAGCATGTATGCGAAGTAGCCGATGACGGCGACCGCGCCCAGAAAAATAAGCGCCGCGTACCAGCGCACGAACCCGACCTGCATGAAGCGCACGACCCCGCCAATCTCCGTCACGGCTCGCCCCAAACCGTTGACGAAGCCGTCTATGACGCCGATGTCGAAAATCTTCCACAGCCCCTCGCGCGACCCCGTCTTGATGGGATTCACCACAGCCGCATCGTAAATCTCGTCCACGTAGTATTTCTCTTCGAGGATGCGCGGAGCTTCGAGCAGCGGGCGTCGTTTGTAGACGAACCATCCGATGCCGATGCCGATGATGGCTATGATTACAGAGACGACTGTGAACAATCGCTCCTGACTAACCTCCTCGGGTGAATGAGCAGCCTCAGCAGATTTCTCCCCGTGATCCTCTTTACTAACAGTAACGGGCGATGCGCCGTCCGTCCCCTGCGGCGCAGGCGATAGCCACACGACGTTCTGTAGACCCGACTCCGCTTCAACCCTTGATTCTTTTTTGTTCTCGCCCGCCTTCAAGGGATGCGCCACGACAGGCTCAAGCACTTCCTCGAAATAGTTGGGGACGTGCGCTCCGACAAGGGAGCTGAGAGCGTAGGGAACGCCGATGAGTCCTCCCAGCGTGGAAAGAATCGCGAGCACGACGAGCGGCACTGTCATGGTCCAGGGCGATTCGTGCGGCGTGAACGGCCCCGCATGATGCGCGTGCTCGTCCGCGTGGTCGTCCACGTGCTCGCCGGGTTGATGATGCGGGCGGTCGTCTGCCGAAGCAGCATGCGCGTCATGCGGTGCTTCGTGTTCATCGTAGGCAGCGGCGTGCGCTTCGTCGGCCTGTCCTCCGGCGTGTGTCTCGCGGAAACGCTCCGTGCCCCAGAAGGTCATGACCATCAGGCGCGTCATGTAGATGGCCGTCAGGAGCGCCGTCAGCGCGCCGATGCCCCACAGGATTTTGGCGGCTGCGGGCGGCAGCGCCGCCGTGCTCCATGTCTTCCACAGAATCTCGTCCTTAGAGAAGAAGCCAGCGAAGATGGGAATCCCGCTGATGGCGAGCCAGCCCGCCATCATGGTTGCGAAAGTAATCGGCATGTACTTCTTCAAACCGCCCATGCGCCGCATGTCCTGCTCGTGATGCATGCCGTGGATGACGGAGCCCGAGCCAAGGAAAAGCAGCGCCTTGAAGAAGGCGTGCGTCATGACGTGAAAGATGGCAGCGACAAACGCGCCCACGCCGCAGGCCAGAAACATGTAGCCAAGCTGCGAGACGGTGGAATAAGCCAGCACCTTCTTAATATCATTTTGGGCGATGCCGATGGTGGCTGCGAAAATCGCCGTCGCCGCGCCGATGATGGCGACGATGAACATGGCCGTCGGCGCGTTCGCATAAATCGCGGAGCAGCGCACGACCATGTAAACGCCCGCCGTGACCATAGTCGCGGCGTGAATCAAAGCGGAAACAGGCGTCGGCCCCGCCATCGCGTCCGGCAGCCATGTGTAGAGAGGTATCTGCGCGCTCTTGCCGCACGCTCCAATAAAAAGAAGCACGGCGGCGGACGTGATGCCGCCCGCGAAAATCACGCCCCACGTGAAAGGCTCAGGGGTCATCTCCGCGATGCGCCCGAGGGCGCTGACAACCTCTACGCCTCCGACCGATTTGTTAAAGAAGCTCACGGAGCCGGTCAGGTAGAAGATGAGCATCACGCCCATCACCACGCCCCAGTCTCCGACGCGGTTCATGATGAAAGCTTTTTTGGCCGCGTCGCCAGCTTCCTGACGGTCCGTGTAGTAACCAATCAACAGGTAAGAGCAGAGCCCTACGCCTTCCCAGCCGACGAACATCAACAGAAAGTTGTCGGCCAGAACAAGCGTCAGCATCGAGAACATGAAGAGGTTCAGGTAAGCGAAGAAGCGATAGAACCCACGGTCGCCATGCATGTAGCCCGTGGCGAAGATGTGAATCAAGAGACCTACGAAGGTGATAAAGAGCGTGTAGATGCCGCTCAGGCGATCCATCGCGAGGCCGAAGTCCGCGCGGAAATTTCCGACCTGGAGCCACGTCCACAGGTGGTCAAAGACCGGGGTGACATTCGACGGCTCGTGCAGATGCAGCGCGCCACCCGTCATAAAGGCCGCGTAAAAGGCAACGACGGTCGAGACAGCGATTGCCGCACAGGCGACGACGCCTATAAAAGCCTCGTTGCGCACGCGGCGGCCCACGAACCAGTTGATGGCAGCGCCCACGAGCGGCGCGAAGATGATATAGCGAAGCATAAGATTCAAGTAAGCAGTAAGCGATAAGCAGTGAGCAGTAGAAGCAGTTCGTCTGCTTACTGCTCACTATTTACTGCTTACAGTTTTAAGATGTTCGCTTCGTCCACGTCTAAGGATTCGCGGTTGCGGAAGATGGCGATGATGATGCCAAGACCCACTGCTGCTTCGGCTGCCGCGACCGTCATGACGATGAAGACAAAGAGCTGGCCGGTCACGTCCCGGAAGTAGCTCGCGAAGGCGACGAACGTCAGGTTCACGGCGTTGAGCATCAGCTCTATGCACATGAACATCGAAATAATATTGCGCTTGATGACGACGCCCACCACGCCGATGGTAAACAGCACAGCCGAGAGCGCCAGATACCACGAAAGCTCTATGCCGCTGCCCGCCGACGACGACGGGCTTTGCAGTGCAAGCGATAACGGAAAATCGAATGCCTGTTGAATCATCATTGAGTCGCTAATCCCCTTGCTTACGTAGACGATCGCCGTAGCCCAGCAGCCGCGCCGCTTCTTCGGTCGTGTCCGTCTCCACAGGCGTCGCATCGCCCACAGCCCGTGGATCAACTACATCTCTCGGCAGAACCTGCGCGCCCGGAATGACGCGAGCAGTCGGCGAGAGCGCGCTCGTGCGTCGCGCGAGACTCATCGCGCCGACAATCGCCATCAACAAGAGGATGCTTGTAATCTCGAACGGCAGTAGATAGCGCGTAAAGAGCGCCTCGCCGATGCGCGATGTGAGCCCGATGTCTGTGCCTAGAGCCGTTGCCGGAGTGTTCGGATTCGTCTGCACGTAAAAGATGATGAAAGAGGCTTCGGCGATGAGCACGCCCGCGAGCGCAATCGCCATCGGAACCAGATAACGCAGGCGAAGCGGGTGACGCTCCTCCTCTTCGACGTTCAAAAGCATGATGACGAAGACGACCAGCACCATAATCGCGCCCGCGTAGACGATGACCTGCACAGCTGCGATAAAGGGCGCGGCCAGCGTCAGGTACAAACAGGCAAGCGCAATAAAGACGCCAATCAAAGAGATGGCGCTGTAGAGCGGATTGCGCTGCGCCACCATAGCCAGCGCGCAACCGATAGCCATGCCCGCAAACAGAATGAAAATCAGAGCCGTCATCATTGATTCATCGGTTCATTGCTTCATTGATTCAATGAACAAATGAATCAATGAATAAATCTCTTACGTCACTAAATTATATTGAAGTAAGCCAGGGTCGCGGTCAGAAAGATATTGAAGAGCGCGACGGGCAGTAGAAACTTCCAGCCGAAGTTCATCAACTGGTCGAAGCGAAAACGCGGGAGCGTCCCGCGCAGCCAGATATAGAGAAACAGGAAAAAGAAGACTTTGCCCAGAAAATAAAAGGGGCCGAGGATGGGGAACTGCGCGACGCCGGGGCCGTTCCAGCCGCCCAGGAAAAGCGTCGTCGCCAGCATCGAGACCGTGAACATGTTGACGTACTCGGCCATGAAAAAGAGCGCGAACTTCAAGGCAGAGTATTCCGTGTGAAATCCTGCGACCAGTTCCGTCTCAGCCTCGGGCAAATCAAACGGCACGCGGTTCGTCTCGGCAATGGCCGAAATCATGTAGATGATAAAGCCCAAAAACTGCGGCACGATGTTCCACTTCAAGCCGTACCAGCCCGACTGTTGCTCTACGATGCTGTAGAGGTCGAGCGTCCCCGACATCAAAATCACACCGATGAGCGACAACCCCAGACTCAGCTCATAAGAGATAAGCTGCGCGGCGGAGCGCAAGCCGCCCATCAAACTGTATTTCGAGTTGGAAGCCCAACCGGCAAGCGCAATCCCGTAGACACCGACAGACGTGATGCCCAGAACATACAGCAGCGCCACGTCAAAGCGCGCGAGCACCAGCGTAATACTCCCGAGCACAGGTAGATTAATCGTCGGCCCGAAAGGATAAACAATCAACGGCATCAACGCCGTGATGATGGCAATCATAGGCGCGAGGAAGTAGACGAACTTCGTAGACTTGTCCGGAACAATCTCTTCCTTGAGGATAAATTTGAGCAGGTCCGCGAAGGGTTGCAGGATGCCGCCCGGCCCGACGCGATTCGGCCCCAAGCGTCCCTGTATAAACCCAAGGATGCGCCGCTCGGCCAGCACCGTGTAGGCTACAATCATCAACACGACCGTAAACGCGACCGTGATGCCCGTAAGCTGCAAAGCAATCTGCTTGATAGTATCGAACATGGGTATTTTCGATTTGCGATTGCCGATTTTCGATTGGAAGAGGACAAATCAGAGATTTGAAATCTGATAAATTCTTCAGTCCTTAGTCAATCGAAAATCGCAAATCTAAAATCTAAAATTCTTTTCAGTCTCCCGCGACCGGCTCTGCTCGTCGCAACTCCGGGTCAACGGTAATCTGGTAGAGCGGCGAAATCATGACGCTCGGCGGCTCAGGGTTGCCCGCCGCCAGTAAGTGAAATTGCGGCGTCTTGCTGGTCAGCGTACCGAGCTTGAAAAGCTCGTGGCCGACGGGCGGTGTCTCCATCTCTTTCGCCGCCGTCTCGCTCATGCTTTCAACCTTTGTCTTAATCGCGTCCAGCTCCGCCGAAAGATCGCGCGCTTCCGTGACCGCGTGCTTCGCTTGCACGGGCTGCGTCTCGTCCTTCAGGAGCGGGTAGCGCAAGCCTTCATAAGCAGGGACATGCTCGCATAGCTCTTTAAAGACCGCGCTCGCGGACATCTGAAAACCGAAATCCACGCCCAACGCACGCGCGAGCTGAGTCGTTATCATCCAATCCTGTTTCGCTTGATGGACGGGCGCGATACTCTGGCGCACGCGCTGTACAAAGCCGCCGTTGTTTGTGTACGTGCCATCGGATTCGGCAAACGATGCGGCGGGCAGTACGATGTCTGCGTAACGCGTCGTCTCGGTCTCGAAAAGCTCCTGCACGACGAGGAAGTCCAGCTTTGCTAAAGCGTCTTCACGCCCGCTTAAATGCTCCGGCAGAAAACTGCCCGCAACATACATCGCGCGCAAAGTTTCACCCGCCGCGTCGAGCATCTCGGTGGCGTTCATAGCGCCGCTCATCAGTCCTATGTCGTGTGCGCCGACGCTGTTGTTATAAAGCGCAAGCGGGCGCAGGAGCACGCGCCGTGTCTCTTTACCAAACGTGTGTCCCCATCCGGCAACCACGGCCTGCGCTTCCGGCCCAAGCTCGCCGCCGAACATGATGACAAGATCGCCCTCCGTGTTCGTCAGAGCGCGGCGCAGCTCGATTAGGTCAAGCTCCTCGACTCCGGCTTTACGCGCAGCAAGAGCGTTGTGCGCTTGATTCGCAATCGCCAGCACGATGGCTTCTTCCGCGCCCGGACGTATGTGCAGGAATTTCTCCGCCTGCTGTTTCAGGCGAATGGGTCGGCTATTAACAATAAGCAGCTTTGCGCCGCCGTTGCGCACGGCCTGACGGATTTGCTTGCCCGTCAGGGGCTGCAACTCTTCGGGCTCGCCGCCGATGAGCAGAATAGTTTTGGCGTAGCGTATGTCTTTTGTTGTCGCAAGCTGGCCGCTCAAATTTTTAAAGAACGGTGTGAGCGAAAATGCGTCCGTCGCCGTGTAGTTTTCCGTGCCCACGGCTTCGCGTGCGAAACGCAGCAGAGCGTAGTTGGATTCGTTTGTCAGGCGCGGGCTTCCCACCACGCCTATGCTGTTCGCGCCGTGCGCGTCCTTGACCGCCCGCAAACGAGTAGCGACCAGCTCAATCGCCTCGTCCCATGTGGCGGGCACTAGCTTCCCGCCTTTGCGATAACGAATCAAAGGCGTCCGTATGCGGTCTTCGTGATTGACGAAGGGGTGCGCGAAGCGTCCCTTGATGCAGAGAAACTCGCCGTTGTGTCCATTGACGTAGCGGTCGCGCGCCACCACGCGCATCAACTCGCCGCCGCGCGAACCCAGGGAAGCCTCGCAGCCGTCCGAGCAGAACGTGCAGGTCGAAACCGTTTGCTCCAACTCCCACGGGCGAGCCTGATGGCGATAGGTCGCATCGAGGAGCGTGCCCGTCGGGCAGACTTCAATACAGTTGCCGCACTGCGAACAGTTGAGCCAGCCGCCGTACGTGCCAATCACCGTGTGCGCGCCGCGACCACCGGCTTCAATAGCATCCTCGCCCATCCACTCGTCGCAGACGCGCGTGCAACGCTTGCAGAGAATGCAGCGCTGCGGGTCGTTGGCGACAATCGGCGAGAGATATTTTTCGGGCATCACGTTCTTGCGTTCCGTAAAACGCTCTTCGAGACCGCCCCAATCAAACGCCATCTCCTGCAACTCGCACTCGCCGCCACGGTCGCAGATAGGACAATCGAGCGGGTGATTAGCCAGCAGGAACTCGACCATCGCACGCTGCGCTTTTTCAATCTCTTCGCTCTGCGTCGTGACGTTCATGCCGTCCGTGCAGGTGATGGTGCAGGAAGTCTGAAGCTTCGGCATCTTCTCGATACGCACCAAACACATGCGACAGGAAGCTTGGAGCGCAAGGTCCGCGTAGTAGCAGAAGGAAGGAATGTTAAAGCCCTTCTCGCGGCACACGTCAATGAGGCGCGCGCCCTTCGCGACCTGAAACTCTTGCCCGTTTATAGTGACTTTGACTAATTCATTACTCATTTCTTAAATTCAATTCGAGAGGATGACCCTTCACCGTTTTCCAATTGTTCGGATTCATAGGAGAGTTGCCCCAGCCCTTCGCATTCCGTGGGGCATATACAATAAAGAACTGGCCGCAGTTAAGAAATTGATCCAGTAACTCCCATTTCCCATCCTTATCTTTAACCTCTCCCGACATAATATGTGTCATGCACCATCCCACGACATCACTCATTTCATATTTCTCTCGTGCTTTAAATGGATGCCAGGGCTTCTTTGACATCTGTAGCCTCTTAAGACATTGCGACCTCTGATTCCGCGAGCGGCAAAAGATGCCGTTTGAAATCTTCGGGGAACTTTTTAATCGCCGATTGAATCGGCCACGCGGCGGCGTCGCCCAAGGGGCAGAAAGACTTGCCCTCTATGTTGTCGCAGATGTCCAAAATCAACTGCGCGTCTTCGGGGCGGCCCTCGCCGCTCGCGATGCGCTTGAAGACTTTGACCAGCCAGTCTGTGCCTTCGCGACAGGGCGTGCACCAGCCGCACGATTCGTGTTTGTAAAACTCTATGAGATTTTTTGTTGACTCGAAGACATCGACGGTGTCGTCCATGACGATAAAGCCGCCGGAGCCGACCATAGACCCGGCGGCGACGAGCCCTTCATAATCCATCCGCACATCTTTCCCGACAATATCCGAAGCGGGCATGATGTAGACGCTTGAGCCGCCGGGAATCACGGCCTTCAAATCACGACCGCCGAGCATGCCCTGGCAATCCTCGAAGATAAACTTCTCCATGTCGTCGTAGCCCATCGGCAGCTCGTACACGCCGGGGCGATTGACGTGGCCGGAGACGGACCAGAGCTTTGTGCCGCCGCTCTTTTCAGTGCCGAGCTTTTGATAAGCCTCGCCGCCCATGTTGATAATGTCGGGCACGGCTGTCAGCGTCTCGACGTTGTTGACGACCGTGGGGCATTGATAAAGACCGGCGACGGCAGGGAAGGGAGGCTTCATGCGCGGGTGGCCGCGCAAGCCTTCGAGCGAATTCAGGAGCGCAGTCTCTTCGCCGCAGATGTATGCGCCCGCGCCCGAATGCGTGTAAAGCTGGCAGGAAAAATTTGAGCCTAAGATTTTTTCTCCGAGCAATCCAGCCGCGTGTGCTTCCGCAATCGCCTCGTCCATGATTTCAATCAGGTAGCGATACTCGCCGCGCGTGTAGACGTAGCCCGCCTGTGACCCGAGCGCGTAAGCCGCAATCAACATGCCTTCGATCAGCATGTGCGGGTCGCGCTCCATGATATAGCGGTCCTTGAACGTCCCCGGCTCGGATTCGTCAGCGTTGCAGACGACGTACTTGGGCTTAGGCGAATCCTTCGGCACAAAGCTCCACTTCATGCCGGTCGGAAAGCCAGCGCCGCCGCGCCCTCGAAGCGCAGACTTCTTGACTTCGTTAATCACGTCGTCGGGCGACATCCCGTCTAGAACTTTACGCAAAGCCTCGTAACCGCCGTTGCGGCGATAGACATCTATAGACCTTGAGTTCTCCAGATTAACGCGCCTCAATTGAAGCGGCTCGCAACCGATGGCTCCGATAAACATAGCGTTCGAGTGAATCGTCAATCGTGAATCGTAAATCGAAAAAGTTTTGTTCCAGCTTATGCTGAAGGCTTTACTCCGACCTTCGGCTGGTATTCGCCACGTTGGCAGCTATCCAGCAGTTCGTCTACTTTCGCGTCGGTCAGATTTTCGTGATAGTCGAAATTAAGCTGAAGCATGGGCGCTGTGCCGCAAGAGCCAAGGCATTCGACCAGAGAGAGCGTGAACAGACCATCCGGCGTTGTCTCGCCCGGTTTGATGCCAAGGCGACGCGTACACTGCTCGGTCACACGGTCTGCGCCCATAATCTTGCACGAGAGCGTCTTGCAAATCTGTACGTGATAACGCCCGACCGGCTCCATGTTAATCATCGAGTAGAAGGTCGCAACCTCCCAGATGTCCGTGATTCTCACGCCGAGCCTGTCCGCCAGATAAGCCACGCCCGGCGGGTCGAGATAACCTCCGCGCTCGCGCATGACTATGAACATCAAGGGCAGGATGGCCGAACGCACACGCTCAGGCGGATACTTAGAGAGATGACGATCTATCTCCGCCTCTACTTCCGGCGAAAAACGCGCCATCTCCTCAGGGACTTTCGCCTCCTGCGGCAAAGGATTGTTGGGCGTAAACTGGGAAGACATAGTCTTAGTAAGCAGTGAGCAGTAAGCAGTGAGCAGTAAAAGCAGTTCGTCTTGACTGCTTACTGCTCACTGCTTACTGCTTACTATCTGTCAATCTCTCCGAGCACAATATCAATCGAGCCGATGATGGCGACGACGTCGGCGACCATTTCGCCTTCGGCCATGACGGGCAGGGCCGAAAGATTCACAAAGCTCGGGCCGCGAAAGTGTACGCGCGCGGGCTTTGCGCCACCGTCCGATTTGATGTAGACGCCAAGCTCTCCCTTAGAGCCTTCTATCGGGTGATAAACTTCGCCCGCCGGAACGTTGAAGCCTTCGGCGATAATCAGGAAGTGATGAATCAGCGCGTCCATGTGCTTCTTCATCGCCTCGCGGTCGGGCAAGACGACCTTCGGCGCGTCCGCTTTGACGGGGCCGGGACGCAAACGCTCAAGCGCCTGCACGACAATCTTCAAAGACTCTTTCAACTCGCGCATACGTACCATGTAGCGCGCCCACACGTCGCCGTCTTCTTCGACCGGAATGTCGAAGTCGTACTTTTCATAACCGCAGTACGGATTCGTCTTGCGCACGTCTATCGCTACACCGCTCCCGCGCAAACTCGGGCCGGTCAATCCCCAGTCAATCGCATCTTCCGCCGAGATGTAGCCCACGCCCTTCGTGCGTCTTTGAAAAATAGTGTTGCCCGAGATGAGCGTGTGAAACTCTTCGACCGATTTCGGGAAGCCGTCTATGAACTGTTTGACGCGCCGCTCAAATCCTGCGGGCAGGTCCATCATCAAACCGCCGATGCGAAAGTAAGAAGGCGTCAATCTACCGCCCGAGCAGGCTTCAATCAGATTCAGAATCTTTTCGCGCTCGCGGAAGGCGTAGAAGAAGACGGTCATCGCGCCTATATCAAGAGCGTGTGTGCCGAGCCAGACCATGTGCGAGGCGATGCGCTGCAACTCGCACATCATGACGCGAATGACCTGCGCGCGCTCAGGAATCTCAATCCCCAGAAGCTTTTCGACCGCCATCACGTAAGCCAGATTGTTGCCCAGTGGATTCAGGTAATCCATGCGGTCTGTGATGACGATGCCCTGCTGCCACTTCTTGTACTCGAAAAGCTTTTCCATGCCCGTGTGCAGGTAGCCTATGTCGGGCACGGCGCGCACGAGCATCTCTCCGTCCAGAATCAATTCCAGGCGCAGCACGCCGTGCGTGGAAGGATGCTGCGGCCCGAACGAGATGGTCATCTGCGTATCGAGCGGCTGGTCTATGACCTCGTACGGTTGCGAAAGAGTTGAAGCAGACATAAGTCCCAAATCCCAAGTCCCAAATCCCAAGTCATAAAGCCAAGTCCCGGACTTTGGACTTGAGACTTGGGACTTTGGACTACGTTAAGCTGTACGGCTCGTAGCCGCGTAACGGAAAATCTTTGCGGAGCGCATGGCCTTCCCAATCGTCGGGCAGGAGGATGCGCCGCAAGTCCGGATGATTGTCGAAGATGACGCCGAACAAATCGAATGTTTCGCGCTCGTGCCAGTTGGCGGTTTTCCACACGCCCGTCACCGTCGGCACATGAGCGTCGTCTTCATTAAGCACGACTTTCAAACGCAGGCGGTGATATTTGGTCGTAGAGAACAGGTGATAGTTGACCTCGAAGCGCGGCTCCTCTTCAGGCCCGCGATCCACGCCGCACAAATCCACCAGCATGTTGAACTCAATCCCCGGCGCAGCTTTGAGAAAACTGCACGCCTCTACAATGTGCTCGCGCGGGACGATGACCGTCGTTTCACCGAAGGCTTCAATCGTCTCGACGACCCACGCCGGGTTCTGACGCTGCAACGCCGCCACCAGGGGGGACGGCGTCGCTTTATTGCTCTCTATTGTCTGCGCCTCGTTCACTTCGGCGCGCTCGTTCTCATTAGCCATAAAAGTAAGCAGTGAGCAGTAAGCAGTGAGCAGTAAGCAGTGAGCAGTAAAAGCAGTTCGTATTGACTGCTTACTGCTCACTGCTTACTTTTAACTTGATCGTCTTCGTTCGTGCCGCGAGGCAATGGTATAGGGACGCGACTTGTCCGCCGCCGCTTCGTTCAGGGCCGAGACGCCGGAGGCCGGAAGTGTGCCGGGCGGGACAGCCTCGCGCGCTTCTTCCTCGGGCACGTCGCGACGGTCGCGCGCGCTCTCGCGCATGACCTTGTCCTGCAACATCATCACGGCGTGAATCAACATCTCGGGCCGAGGGGGACAGCCCGGAATGTAAACGTCAACGGGCACAACCTTGTCCACGCCCTGCACAATGGCGTAGTTGTCAAAAACACCTCCCGACGTGGCGCACGCGCCCATAGAGATAACCCATTTCGGCTCGGGCATCTGATCATAGATGCGCCTGAGAACCGGGGCCATCTTGCGCGATACGCGGCCAGAGACAATCATCACGTCCGCCTGTCGCGGGCTGGCGCGAAATACTTCCGAGCCGAAGCGCGCCAGATCATTTCGCGCGCTCGTGGCATTCATCATCTCTATGGCGCAGCAGGCCAGACCGAAAGTCGCGGGCCAGAGAGATGATTTCCGTGCCCAGTTAATCAAAGAATCAAGACGCGTCGTTAAGACTTCCGGTAAAGCTTCGGCGATGATGTTTTCGAGACCCATAATACTTCCTTACCTGTGCGCCCGGCGGTTTACGCCGCGCGACGCGTGGGCGCTTGTTTCCGTTTCTGCATGTCCGCCAGCGCGCGTGCCTCGGCCTCCGCCTCGCGACGCGCTCTTTCGCCCCAATCAAACGCGCCCTTCTTGACGACATAGATGTATCCAACCAGAAGCAGCGCGACAAAGAGCATCATTTCGACGTAGACGACGTTGCGCATCTGCGAGCTTGTGGCGGCCAGAGATTTAAAGACGACGGCCCAGGGGATTAGAAAGATGACCTCTATATCGAAGAGGATGAAGATCATCGCGATGAGATAAAACTTAACGGAGAATCGTTCGCGCGCGCTGCCCACGGGGTCTTTGCCGCACTCGTAGGGCATGAGCTTGGTGCGCGTTTGCTTGCGCTGCCCGACCATCTGCGAGAGCAGGATGTTCATGCCCGCAAACCCGAGCGCCACGATGAACATCAGCAAGATAGGCAAGTAGGCTTCTAATCGAAATTCAGACATGATGACACACGCGCCTCAACGCCCCCGCGACCTACACCACCGGCTTTACCAAACTCCACGATAGAGCATGGCAAAGCTCTTAACACTTAGATTGAGAATCATGGCACAAGCTCATCCTAGTCCATGAAAACTCGTGTGTCAAGCAGCCTTTAAGCGCCCGTTAGCGACCTTCCGTCAAGGAGATTGACCGTCTGAAAACGGGCATGCTACTGTGCATTTGGGACTCAAAAAAAGTCCCAAGTTCCAAGTCCAAAGTCCCAAGTAAAGAGCTTCGGGTTTTTTGACTTGGGACTTTGGACTTGGAACTTGGGACTTTCGCATGATTACGGGATTCAATACGGACGTAGAGCACGGCGGCATCACGTATCACGTGCAGACGGAGGACAAGGGGCTCGACACGCCTTTGATTCTTTCGCTGGTTTACGTGGGTGGGGCCATCCTCGCCAGCAAACGCTCGCCGTACGACGATTTAATCAGCAAGGGATTCGACGAGCGCGAGTTGGCCGAACGCCTCGGGCGTCAACACAAGCTCATCTGCGCGGCCATACGCGCCGGTCGCATAGAAGACCTCAAGCGCATGAAAGAGCCGCGCGAGCCTGCGAAGGAACGCGAGCCCGCGAGCAAAGAACCCGAGCCTGCAAGCAAGGAGCGCGAGCCTGTGAAAGAGCGTGTGCCTGAGATCGCGCCGCTCGTGCTTGAGTCCGCACAGGAAGCTTTAGCTTCCGTCGCGCCAAAAAAAAAGCTTCCCAAAGAAAACAGAAGCGCACCCGTCGTTGAAGAAACAAGCGGCGAGGAAATCAACCCCACAGTGCCTTTGCTGTCGGAAGTGAAGGTGAAAAAGAGTGCTCCGTCTGCGGCCAGGGGCGTCAAGCAGTCCGTGCGCTCTATCTTGCAGGATGTGGTGTCGGATTTCGCGCGGGCCGAAGCCGCTTCGGACGACTCGCTTTATCTGAGCCTGCTTGACGAAAAGGAATTTCGCGGCGGCGAAGTCGTCATCCTCAAGATTAGAGTCGCGCGCGGCCACTACGGAGAAGAAGCAATTATGGGCGCGGACGTGACGGTCAAGGTTCTGGGCTCTACGTTTCGCCCGATGATCTTTCCGACCAAGACGGGCACGGACGGAGTCGCCATGGTGCGCGCCACCTTGCCGCACTTTCACACGGGGCGTGCAGCCATCCTCGTGCGCGCCGTCGCGCAGGGCTACGAGGCGGAGCTGCGCCGCATCATTCATCAGGGTTAGAGGAGCGGGAGAGAAATCTTGCGCGTTCAGATTAACGGCGAGACACGCGAAGTGCCCGACCGCATTACGCTCGAAGGATTGATTCAGCAACTGGAGCTGGCCGCAGACCGTCTGGCCGTCGAACGCAACCGCGAAGTAGTACGCCGCGCGGACTGGGCAGAGACAGTGCTTACCGAAGACGACCGCGTGGAGATAATTCACTTCGTCGGCGGCGGGTAACCGATTCTCTTCTAAGTTAAGTATTAGCTCCGTAGGAGCTAAATGTTTATAGCTTGATTGTCATTATTAACAATCAAGCTCCGTAGGAGCGTGATGTTCAGCAACCAGCACATGCCGCTCCTACGGAGCTTGATTTGGTTTTGTCATCTCTCAGCTATAAACATCCTCGCTCCTACGGAGCTAAAGACGATTTATGCCTTCCTCTCTTGACCTCTTCCGCCCGCTTTCCTTGCCTGCCGCAGAGGGTGTAAAGTCGTGGTAAATACAAGAGAAGGATTTGGAAAAAGTTTATGTCCAGTGGAGTGCGCGAGAAGGAAGAGAAGTCCGAGACGTTTGAGATTGGTGGCCGCGTCTTTCATTCAAGGCTGATTGTAGGGACGGGGAAGTATCGCAGCTACGAAGAGATGAAGGCAGCGCATCGCGCCTCGGGCGCAGAGATGGTGACGGTCGCCGTCAGGCGTGTGCCGCTAGACCGGCGAGAGGAATCATTTCTGGACCATCTGGATCCGGCGATGACTATCTTGCCCAACACCGCCGGGTGTTACACGGCGGAAGAAGCCATACGCACAGCCCGCCTTGCGCGCGAGGCTCTAGGGACAGACCTCGTCAAGCTCGAAGTCATAGGCGATCAAACAACGCTCTTTCCCGATAACGAGCAGACGATAGAAGCCGCGCGCGTGCTCGTCGGCGAAGGCTTTACAGTGCTGCCTTATTTTACTGACGACCTGATTGCGGCGAAAAAGCTTTTGGATGCGGGCTGCGCCGCCGTGATGCCGCTGGCCGCGCCCATAGGCTCAGGGCTCGGCGTGCAGAACCCCGCGAACCTGCGCATCATGCGCGAGCAGCTTCCAGATGCCACCATCATCGTCGACGCGGGCGTCGGCACGGCTTCGGACGCTGCGGTGGCGATGGAACTGGGCGCAGATGCAATCCTGATGAACACGGCCATCGCCGAAGCGCAGGATTCAGAGAAGATGGCACGCGCGATGCGGCTCGCCATAGAAGCCGGACGCCTCGCATATCTGGCGGGCCGCATGCCCAAACGCCTCTACGCCAGCGCGTCGAGTCCGCTGACGGGCGTTGTGCGGTAAAAAAAGCAGGCCCAAAAAAAGTAACGCTCGCAATGGTCATGCGATAGACCATTGCGAGCGTTCTTGTTTCTCAAGCTCCTCGCCTAAACTCAAGCGGGCGCTCTCCTGATGCGTGCGCCTGTTGTGGGTGGACTCCCGCGAATCCGCATGTTGTTGGACGGCGGGCTCAGGCCGTCGAAACTCGCGCCGCCCTGCCACGCCATGCTCTCGCCATACGCTTCCGCGCTCGCCGTCAATTCCGAGACGGGAGCTTTGGCTAATGAAACATCGCTGCCCGTCTCAACCCTGTGCGGCTCACTCGCTGGTGCGCCTGTGATAAACGCATCCACGAGCCTGTAGATAATCCCCAGAGCGCTTACGGGCGAGGGACGCAGGATATCCGGCGACAGCATCAGCGCTAGAGGAAATCCGGTCGAGTTGATACTGGTGTCGCTGGCGACGCACGTGTTTCTATCGCCCGGAGTTCCGTAGGATGCTGCTGCCGAGACGGTGAACCTTGAGCCGGTATCGTTGTTCTGGAACTCGGCCAACGTATCGGCAGTCGGACAGAAGGAGACGGCCCGGCCACTCGGGATACTTGTCGTCCCGTTGATGTTGTCTGTGCTGGTAGCCCCGTTATTGTCTCCCCAGGTAGCATCGACGGTCGTGCCGTCAGTGGCAAAGACATAAGCGGTATTCGTGCCCGCGATGACCTGATCAATGACTCTGCCAGTAGCTCTCCCGCCCGGCCCGTAAAGCTGTAAGTTCTCAGCCGTGGCAATATCAAAGGTTGAGGTCGTTGCCAGATTAGGCGTCGTGCCCACAATGAGCACGAGCCGGCGGTTTCCATCTGTGGTCGAAAGGTCTTCGGTCAACGTGTTGCTGTTAGCTGTCGGAGTAGTCACCACAACGACAACAAACGTGCCTTGAGGAACGTGACTCAGATAAGCATCCGACGGAAGCGTGATGTCGCCTTCGGTTGCTCCCGGTGTGCCTGCGCGCCCGTTGACATCCGATAGCACGAAGCCACGCATATCAACACCGCCCGGAGCCACCACCAGCAACTCGACATATTCCCTGCCGGTAGTCGGATTAACAACGAATTCGTTAATCACAACTATGTCTTCACCCAACGGCGCAGGCGTAGGTGTTGGCGTCGGTGTGGGTGTCGGCGTCGGCGTCCCATCCGGCGTCGGGCTCGGAGTAGGAGTCGGCGTGATATCCGGCGTCGGCGTTGGAGTCGGCGTCGGTGTAGGTGTCGGTGTGGGCGTTGGTGTCGGCGTCGGCGTGGGCGTCGGCGTCACTTCACCCGTACATGCATTGGCGGCGTCCGGATTGGGCGCAGACCTCGTAAAGGTTGTCGTGTTGCGTGCGCCGCCGGTCCCGTTCGGACATCGCTGGATTGAGTTGGCTTCGCTCACGGCAGCCGTGCTGCCTTCGTCAACCTGCGGTTGGCCCGCGTTGAGCAGCACGAGCAATCCTGCGTCGTCCGCGTCACCCGTCCCGTAAACGACGGCATCAACCAGATTGGTGGTCGTGACCGGCGTGTTGGTCGGGAAACTGGATGCTGTGCCGATGTAAAGCGCGACGGCGTCCGCTCCATTTTGCAGGCCGTTGCCCGCGAAGGTCTGGTCAACACCTGTGACCCCGGTGTTACCAATCGTGTAGTAACCCTGGGCGTTGGTGGAGCCGGTCAAATCAACGGAGAAGTAGGACAGGTCGTTGCTGCCATTGTAGAAGACCAGCACAAATCCGCTGAGCGAAGTATTGCCTACGCCGCCGTCGTACAACTCTACAAACTCTGCCGAGTCTGCACCCGGCGTGTCGGAATCCACTTCGTTAATCAAGACAGCCGGGAACGGTGTCGGAGTTGGAGTAGGCGTCGCTGTCGGCGTCGGTGTCGGCGTTACATCAGGCGTCGGCGTCGGTGTTGGTGTCGGAGTAGGCGTGGCCGTCGGCGTCGGCGTGATATCCGGCGTAGGCGTCGGGGTCACTGTTGGCGTCGGCGTCGGCGTCGCACCGGGCGCGGGCGTCGGAGCGCTCGCTAAATTCTGCGGGTCGCTCGGCGAACGAAGCACGAAGTCGTTCGCATTGTCCTGCGTGTCCTGAGTGCTGCCCGACGTGCCGCCCGGCTTGCGCTCGTAGCTCTGGTCAGTGTTGGTCGTGAGCGGCGTGAGCGGCGTCCCTTCGTGGAATGCGCCGATGCTCATGCCGACTTCATCAACAGGTGTATCGTCGGGCAGCGTGAGCGCGATGCCGCCATCGTCTGCGATGCCCGTCCCGTAGGTCTGATCGCCGGCCACAGTTCCCGTGTAACCTGTATGTGTAGCGAGGAAGTGGCCGCGCGCAGGAATCATCGTGCCCGCAGTAATCGTTACCCGCGTGCTGATGGCAGAGCTTGTACTGTTTGACCCCTTGATCTTCCAGCCACCGATGTCCACCGGATTGTCCGAGTTGTTGTAAAGCTCTATGAACTCATCGTTGGCACCGGCTGGACCACGCGTGCGGAACTCGCTGATGACGATGGCCGAAGTCGTTGGCGTCGGCGTCGCCACGGGTGTCGCTGTCGGAGTTGGCGTCGGCGTCGGAGTAGGCGTCGGCGTTACGTCCGGCGTGGGCGTAGGCGTCGGGGTCACATCCGGCGTCGGCGTCGCTGTCGGAGTAGGCGTTGGTGTCGCTGTTGGTGTCGGCGTCGGCGTCGGCGCAGGACACGTATTCACAGCGTCGGGCGTCGGCGTGTTGATGGTGTAAGTTGACGTATTACGCGCGCCGCCCGAACCATCCGGACAACGTTGGATAGAGTTAGTGGTGTTCGCGCCCTCGTTCACCTGTGGCTGACCGGCATTGAGGAGCACGAGCAAGCCCGCATCATCCGCATCGTCCGTGTCATAGACAACAGCATCTTGAAGATTGGTCGTCGTGACCGGCGTGCCGTTGGGGAAGTCCGTAGCGTTACCCACGAAAATCGCCACCGCGTCCGCGCCATTCTGTAAGAAGTCGTTGGCGCTGAAAGTGATGTCGACGCCGGGGACGCCCGCGGTTCCCAGCGTAAAGTAACCGCCCGCGTTGGTCGTGAACCCATCAAGATCAAACGCGGCGTAGGAAGTGTCTGTGCTCCCGTTAAAGAGCACGACCACTAATCCGTCAAGCGAAGTACTGCCTGAGCCGCCGTCGAACAACTCTATGAACTCCGCCGTGTCCGGTGAACCGGGCTGGTCGGAATCCACTTCGTTGATGATGACGTTTGTCGCAGGCGTCGGCGACGGTGTCGCCGTAGGCGTCGGAGTCGGCGTGACACCCGGCGTCGGCGTTGGTGTCGGCGTCACATCCGGCGTGGGCGTCACTGTTGGCGTCGGCGTGACGACCGGCGTTGCCGTCGGAGTTACCGTCGGAGTCGCTGTCGGTGTCGGCGTCGCTCCGGGCGCGGGCGTCGGCGGACTCGACAGGTTCTGCGGGTCGCTCGGCGTGCGCAGCGTGAAATCAAACAGGTTGTCATTAGTATCCTGAGTGCTGCCAAGAGCGCCGCCCGGTTTGCGCTCGTAACTCTGGTCCGTGTTGGTCGTGAGCGGCGTGAGCACGTTGCCTTCCTTGAAGGCTGAACCTGTGCTCATGCCCACCTGATCGGAAATCGTGTCATCAGGTAGAGTGATTGCTATTCCGCCATCGTCCGCGATGCCGACCGTATAGGTCTGGTCGCCGGGAACGCTGCCGCTGTAGCCGTTCGCAGCAGAGTTGGTCGCAAGGAAGTGACCGCGCGCGGGGATGATCGTCCCCTCCGTGATAGTGAGACGGGTGCTGACCGTGCCCGCGCTGTTAGAGCCCTTAATCTTCCAGTTGCTCAAGCTAACGGGGCTGTCCGAGTTGTTGTAAAGCTCTATGAACTCGTCGCTCGCACCCAGCGGCCCGCGCGTGCGGAACTCGCTAATGACGATGACGGTGTTCAGGTTCGTCGGCGTCGGACTCGGAGTCGGCGTCACGCCCGGAGTAGGCGTAGGCGTCACTGTCGGCGTCACTGTGGGCGTTGGCGTCACGGTGGGCGTCGCAGTCGGAGTTGCTGTCGGCGTTACGGTCGGGGTCGGCGTCACAGTAGGCGTCGGCGTCGGCGTCGCACCGGGACACGTGTTGACAGCATCGGGCGTCGGCAGGTTCGGCGCATACGTCGATGTATTGCGCGCGCCACCCGAACCATTCGGACATCGCTGAATCGAGTTAGTCGTCCCAGCGCCACCTGCATTTTCATCAACCTGAGGTTGGCCGGGATTTAAGAGCACGAGCAAGCCCGCATCAGGGGCAGCACCCGTGATGTCGTAAACCACTGCGTCGAGCAGGTTCGTGGTCGTGACCGGAGTACCGTTCGGGAAATTCGCGGCATCGCCCTGATACAGGGCCACTGCGTCGGGGCCGTTTTGTAAGAAGCTGTTGCCGCTAATGACTAAATCAACTCCGGGTACTGTGGCATTGCCTAGAGTGAAGTAGCCGCTGCCGTTGGTGGTGAAGCCGTCGAGATCGAATGCCTGGTATGAGACATCGCCGTTGCCGTTGAAGAAGACAACCACCAGTCCAGTGAGCGAAGTGTTGCCCACTCCGCCGTCGTACAACTCTATGAACTCTCCTGTGTCTGTGCCCACCTGGTCGGAGTCCAGTTCGTTGATGATGACGTTTACCGCAGGCACAGGTGTCGGCGTGGGCGTCCCCGAAGGCGGCGGCGTCACAGTCGGTGTAGGTGTTGCGGTCGGCGTCGGCGTCGCAGTGGGCGTCGGCGTGACCGTCGGCGTCGGTTGTGGTCCACCGCCGCACTCATTACCGGCGTCGGGCGTCGGCGACGCGGTCGTATAAGTCGTCGTGACGCGCGCTCCACCCGAACCGTTCGGACATCTTTGAATGGAATTGGTCGTGCCGCCGCCGCCCGCGTTCTCGTCAACCTGCGGCTGGCCCGGCGTCAGGACGCTTAATAACTCTGTATCGTCCGGGTCCGACGTACCGTAGACGACAGCATCCAGCAGATTCGCGGCTGTGACCGGCGTGCCGTTCGGGAAGTTTGTGGAATCGGCTCTGTAAATGGCGACGGCGTCCGCGCCGTTTTGTAAGAAGTTGTTGGCGAACGTCTGATCAACACCAGAGACGGCGGAATTTCCTAAAACGAAATAGCCATTGGCGTCCGTGGTGGTCCCGTCGAGATCGAATGCGGCATAGGAAGTGTCGTTGCTGCCGTTGAAGAAGACAACCACCAAGCCATCGAGCGAAGTATTGCCCGCTCCGCCGTCATACAACTCTACAAACTCTCCGGCATCGTTGCCGACCTGATCGGAATCAAGCTCGTTGATGATAATCGCGGCAGTGCCGGGTACGGGCGTAGGCGTGGGCGACCCGCCGGGCGTCGGCCCTGTAAGACCTATAATTGGAATGGTGACGGTATTGCTGGCGCGCCCGTCCGCCGTCACAATCAGGTTCAAATTGCCCGAGGGTAAATCCGCAGGCAAGAGCACACGTATTTCGTCAAGACCCTTCAAATCGGGCGAGGCTATAAAGCTCTCGACCGTCACGGGACGACCGCCGACCGTGACGGTCACGGTCGTAGCGTTTCTCACGCCGGTCGAGAAGATGACGACGCGACGATTGCCCGGACGCACATCAAACGGGCCTGCCTGATTGGTATCGGCGTCCATGATGACGCCTTCGCCCATGCCGTCGCCGGTTTTGGTAAAGACGCCGGGCGCGGCCTTGAGCACCGTCACAGTTCCGCGCGACTCGAAGCCTTCCGGGTTGGTGACGACGACGTTGGCCGTCCCCAGCTCGGTTTGCGGCGGCACAAGAAAAACGACCCCCGTGGGAGAGAGAGAAAAAATCTGCGCCGAGCGGCCATTGACCGTGACGGTCGTGCCGCAGACGTTCGTAGGGAAAGAGCCGTCTGCGAGTTTGGCAGACTGTTGCGTGCAGGTGGCTAAAGCAGCGCCTTGAGCGATGGCCTGACTGTCGGGCGCAACCGCCTTGGTTGACGAAGGCTCTTTGCCGAAGGAAGCGAAATTGAGAATCGTTAAACTGCCGAAAGCCGGACGTGCCGTGGGCGTGGTGACGTAAATCTCCGAATTGTTTTCCATGCCGCTAACGACGGTTGCGCCGGAGAGACGGCGTGGGAAGTTGAACGCCAGAATCGTGCCGTCGTCATTTAAAGAGCTGACGACTTCCGTGACGCGCAACGAGCCGTCGAAACCATCGGCGGTCGCAGACGTAACGTTCGTGATGCGCTGGAACAGTCCCGTAGGGATATCGTAAAGATAGACCTCTATGCTGTTATCGCTGTTGGTAAAGGTAGGGACGGCGCGGCGCGTGGCAAAGGCTATGCGCCGACCGTCGCCGCTGATGGTCGGATGAAGCGGCACGTCTTCGGCGCGTGCGCCTAAAGTAGTTATCTGTCGCGCGCTGTTGCCAAAGCGCCCGTCAAAGAGAAAGACCTGACTTGTGTTGGCCGCGGTGTCGCCGGAATAAACGACGCGCGTGCCGTCGTCGCTGATGGCGCGTCCGAAGGTCAGCGCGAGGTTGGTAACGTTGGCGGCGAGGATGGTCTGCACGCCGCCAGTGCGATTCTGTATCACCAGATCGCGGCCCGCGCCGCCCGAGGCAGACTGGTCTCTAATATAAGCGACGCGCGAGCCGTCGCCGCTGATTTTGGCGTCGGTTGCGCCGACAGTGCCCGTCGTGTTGGTTAACTGTGCGAAGGTCTGTGTGGAAGTATCAAAGACGAAGATTTCAAAATTAGCGTCCGCGTTGTTGTTTGCGAGGTTGCGGTTGGAATAAAAGGCTATAAAGCGTCCGTCGTCTGAAAGAGAGGGGAGAAAATTTCCGTCGCTTGCGCGGCGGCTGATGTCCGCCGGGGTGGTGTTGGTAATCTGCGAGAGCTGCGAGCCGTTGAAGAAAAAGATTTCGGAGTTGCCGTCGGCGTTTGTGCCGAGCGGATTTTCTTTGGCGGCAAAGGCGATGCGCGTGCCGTCCTGCGAAATGCCGGGAGCGGGGCCGCGCGCGGCGGCCATCTGTATAAAGGTCGCCGGATCTGTAGTGATGTCCGCGCGTATGGCGCGAAACTGGTCTGTGCCGCCTGCTCCCGCCAGGTTCTCGGAAGACTCGAAGGCGATGCGGCGGCCATCGCCGCTCAGCGAAGGATTGATGTTGAAGCCTTCTTCGGACGTGTTGGTGACACGCCGCAGCACGCCCGTTTGTGACGAGACGTGCCAGAGACCGAAGAGACAAAGAACAACAGCGATTGCTGCAAGCGCGGCGACTGGTCTGATGCGAAGCAAGGAGTGCGCTCCGTTCCGGCGTCAACCTTCGGAAGGCGACGCCCGCGAGGCGCGACCCGACGGGAAATGCACCACGGGCCGCAAAGTTTCTAGCCAAAGAACAAGTTGCGGAAGAAGAGAGAAATGCGAAAGTTGAATAAAGATAGACGCCCGTTTGAACTCGACGACTACCGAGGGCGTGCTTACAGTTATAGAGACGGGCTGATTCTACAGAAAACGATTTCTATCTGGCAAGGCTTCGGCTACTGAAGTTCGCGTCTCACACAGGTAAATTTCACACGAGGCAAAGAGCCCACAGCCCGGAGTCCACACCCGGCGAGCGTCTGGCGGCTCACATGCTTCACACATGGATTCTTAAATTTCTGTTCAAAGATAAAGCAAAGCCTGTTAATTTAAGTGACACTAGAAAACGCGAAGACGCGCCGCCACCGCTCTAGACCCGGCAATCAAAAGCCTAAAGGGAGACGCCCGTGATGAAAGTTCTGGTGACAGGAGCATCCGGTTTGGTCGGCTCAAGCTTGACGCGCACGCTCAACGCTGCGGGGCATCAAGTCTTTCGTCTTGTTCGACACGAGCCGAAAGAGGCGAGCGAGATTCGCTGGCATCCTTTGGAGGGCGTCGAAGATGCGAGCCGTCTGGAAGGGATGGACGCGGTTGTGCATCTGGCTGGCGAATCAATTGCCGAAGGACGATGGGCCGGGGAGAAGAAAAAGCGCATACGTGAAAGCCGCGTTCTGGGGACAACTATTTTGTCTAAGACGCTCGCCGGGTTGGAGCGCAAGCCACGAAGCTTGTTGAGCGCGTCGGCGGTTGGCTATTACGGCAATCGCGGCGAAGAGATTCTGACGGAGGAGAGCGAGCCCGGCAAAGATTTTCTGGCCGAGGTATGCCGCGAGTGGGAAGAAGCGACAGCGCACGCATCCTCGTCAGGGATACGCGTCGCGCTCATGCGCTTTGGCATCATCCTGAGCAGCGAGGGCGGCGCGCTCGCCAAGATGCTGACGCCTTTCAAGCTCGGAGTTGGCGGGCGGCTCGGCTCAGGCGAGCAATACATGAGCTGGATTACGCTCGACGATGTAGTCAGCGCAATCGAGCATTTGCTCGCGGATGAAACAGCAAGCGGGCCTGTCAACATGGTCGCGCCCAATCCTGTCACAAACAGCGAGTTTACAAAAACGCTGGGCCGCGTGCTCTCTCGCCCGACAATTTTTCCCGCGCCGGAATTCGCGCTGCGGCTGGCCTTCGGCGAGATGGCCGACGTTGCGCTCCTTGCGAGCCAGCGCGTCGAGCCCGCGCGTTTGAAAGAGGCGGGCTACGCTTTCAAATACCCGGAGCTTGAAGCCGCGCTCCGACACGTCTTAGGAAAATAGTCCCAAGTCCCAAGTCTCAAATCCCAAGTCAAAAACTTTCTTACGACCTGGGATTTGAGACTTGGGACTTGGGACTTTAAGGTGTCAGTCACCGACGGCCACGTCGGCTGTGGATGGACGGCGCGCGGAGAAATCTTCGAGCGCGTCGAAGACTTCCAGTGCGTAGCGCACGTTGCCGAAGGGCGCGGAGACCTGCACGCCTTGAATCAGGTCGCGCACGTCCGTTAAAAGCTCGCGGGCGATTTCCAAACCCTGATCGCGCGCCTGCTCCTTGCCCTTTTCCGAAGCAACGCGCATGCGCTCCATGATGGAAGGCGTGACCCTCACGCCGGGGACTTCGTTGTGCAGGAACTCTGCGTTGCGGAAAGAGACGAGCGGCCAGATGCCCGCGACGATGGGGATGCGTACGTGCTCTATCCGTTCAAGAAACTCGCGCAGTTGCTCCGTGTCGAACACAGGCTGTGTGATGGCATACTGCGCGCCAGCCTCTACCTTCCACTCGAAACGTTTAATCTCTTCGTCCAGATTAATCGCGCCGGGGTTGACGCCGACGCCGATGCAGAAGGACGTCGGCCTGCCTATAGGATTGTTGCCGAGGTCCAGGCCGTGGTTGAGCTTGTTGACCATGTTGGTCAGACCGATGGAGTCAATGTCAAAAACGGCTGTGGCGTCAGGGTACGGACCCATCTTGGGCGGGTCGCCCGTAATCAACAAAAGATTGCGAAGCCCCAAGGCGGCAGCGCCCAGAAGGTCTGACATCATGCCGAGCAGGTTGCGGTCGCGACAGCAGTAATGCAGCACGGCCTCGATGCCTATTTCTTTTTCGACAAGCAGCGCCGTGGCCTGAGCAGACATGCGCGTCTGCGCGCGCGGCCCGTCAGGAATGTTGACGGCATCGACGCCCGCTTCCTTTAAGAGCCTGATTGATTCGAGCGTCTTGGCGGCGTCGCAGCCTTTGGGCGGGAGGACTTCGACCGAAGTGACGAATTCTCCGAACGTGACCTTGCGCGACCATGCGGAGCGTTCTTCGGGCGGGATGACCTTGATGTCCGTGGGCGTCAGCTCGTCTATATGTTTTTCCCGCGTCTCTTTGATGACAACGCTCTGGCGGCGCGGGCTCGCGGCGCGCACGGCGTCCGAGATGAGCTTGATGTGCGCAGGCGTCGTGCCGCAACAGCCACCTATAAATTTCGCGCCCGCCTGTATAAAACGCTTCGCGAACTTTGCCATGTACTCGGGCGAGCACATGTAGAACTGACGGCCCTGAACATCACGGGGCAAACCTGCGTTGGGCTGCACAATCAATTTCTTGTGCGTCACTTCGCGCATCTTCTCGATAGCCGTCAGGAGGATGGCCGGGCCGACGCTGCAATTTAAGCCGATGACGTCCGCGCCCCATTCGTCCAGCCGCGCGGTAAAGATTTCCGGCGTCGTGCCGAAAGAGGTGTTGCCGTCGGGCAGGATTGTCATCTGCGTGATGATGGGCAGATCGCACAACTCGCGCACGGCGCGTATGGCCTGTCGCATCTCGGAGATGTCCGCGAACGTCTCAAGACAGAAGAGGTCAACCCCGCCGTCCAGAAGCGCCGAAACCTGTTCTTTAAACAAGTCCTTGGCTTCTTCAAAAGAGGTCGGGCCATAGGGCTCGATGCGTAGACCCAATGGCCCGACCGCGCCTGCCACGTAGCAACGCTCGCCTGCGGCTTCACCGGCGATGCGGGCGGCAGCGATGTTGATGAGACGAAGGCTTCCTTCCAACCCGTACTGCTGTAGCTTGTGAGCCGTCGCACCGAACGTATTGGTCTCGATGATGTCGGCTCCGGCGCGCACGTACTCGTCATGCACCTCGCGCACGAGGTCCGGGTTAGTGAGGTTCAATTCGTCGTAGGAGCGATTGATATAGATGCCCTTGGCATAGAGCATCGTTCCCATCGCGCCATCGACGACGCTGATCTCATCACTCTCAAGAAGGTCTTTGAAATTTTTCATTTTAGATTTTGGATTTGCGATTTTCGATTGGATAAGGATGGAAGATTAAAATTTAATTCTTTGTTCTTCTTCCAAATCGCAAATCGGCAATCGCAAATCGAAAATAATAAAGTCCCGCGCTAAACAACGCGGGACTTCACGAAAGCTGAAGTTTGCGGGGCCTCTTCTCGCGACTCTCTTCAAGGGCTCCCGGAGCTGTTTAGCGGATTATTTTTCGTGGCCGCAAGTCGCCTTAACTCACCACGTTTGTCAATGCTGCTTATACGCCGCTTGGCCGGGGCTGTCAAGTATTAATCGCGTGTAGAAACGCACCCACAGACGGCCTCAACGCTTCTGGCAGCGCGGGCAGAAGTAGGTCGAGCGCCCGCCGTCAGTCGTGCGGCGAACTCGCGTGCGACACACAGGGCACGGCTCGCCCTCGCGGTCATAGACGCGCCAGCGCTCCTCGTAGCCTCCGCCGTAATAGCTCCCGTCAATATCTTCCGGGTCTACGTTCATGGTCGAGCCGTGATGAATGGCTTCATGGAGCACTTCGAGGATGGCGCTATGTAGGCGCGCGACACGCCGCCTGGAAAAAGCGGAAGCCTGCGCGAACGGATTGGCGCGGGCGATGAACATAGCTTCGGCTGCATAAATGTTGCCGAGACCCGTGACCTTCTTCTGGTCGAGCAGCATCGCTTTCAGCGTGCGGCGCGTGCCGTGCAACACCTGATAAAGATAGTCGGGCGTGAACTCCTCGGAAAAAGGCTCGGGCGCAAGAGAGCGCAGCTCTTTCGTCTCGGCCAACACAGCGTGCGGCACAATCTTCATCATGCCGAAATGGCGCTGGTCTGAGAAGACGAGCACTGTTTGATCGTCAAGATGAAAGACGGCGTGCGCGTGCCGTGGCAACGACGCTTTGCGCGGCACGAGCTGAAACCGCCCCGTCATACGCAGGTGCGTGATGAGTACGAGCGGCTCAAGCTTTGGCCCGCGCTCCTTCGCGCGGCTGAGGTTAATGAGAATGTGCTTGCCGCGACGGCTGACATCTTCGACAAGCCTGCCGCGAAGCAGCTTTGAAAATTCTGCGGGAACTGTTTCCGGCGCAAGACCCGCGCGAAGTAGACGTGCGGATTGGACAGTGCGACCCCGCAAGAGCTTATCAAGCGCACGCGCGACGAGTTCGACTTCCGGCAACTCAGGCATAAGAACAGTCAGGAGTCGGGAGTCTAGAGTCGGGAGTCAAAAGAAAATCCAACTGACTCATTGACTCTCTACTCCTGACTTTAATTTACAGACGGCCCATCAGTAACAGGATAATCAAAATCAACAGGACCAACCCCAGAAGGCCGCTCGGGTAATAGCCCCACCCGCGACTGTGAGGCCAGGTCGGGATGGCTCCCAGTAGCAACAGAATCAACACGATTATCAGAATGGTATACAGCATCGCCAGAAGCTCCTTTCAGTGACGATTGACCACACATGCGCGACGCTTGCCGTAAAGACCACGCACGCCCCGCGCTCAATTGTTCTGCGCATTCAGAGGTTATGCCCGGAAAGGGCTTCGGGTCAACAAACTTTTGCCGGAAAACTTCCGGCGAGCATTTGCCGCTCGTCTTATACAGAGACGGCGTAACGCTCGCCTTCCGTCAGGAGGGATTCAGTTTTTTTCATCGATGTTGCTTCCGCGTAGATACGCAGCACGGGTTCCGTGCCCGACTGTCGAAAGAGAAGCCATGACTCGTCTTCAAACAGGAGCTTGGTCCCGTCCATCGTCTCCACGCCCGTTGTTTTATAGCCCACGACCTCTGCGGGCGGATGTTCCGCCAACTCTGCCACAAGCTGACGACCACGCTCTACGTCCATGTGTAGGTCACGACGGTTAAAGTAGAACTCACCGAACTCGCGATGCATGTCGCGAACCATCTCCGAGGGAGTTTTACCCGAGACAGCTACGGCTTCCAAGAGCAGTAGGCTATTCAGAATTCCGTCGCGCTCGGGGATGTGGCCCGCGACACCTATGCCGCCGGATTCTTCCGCGCCTATGAGAATAGGCTCACGCAGCATCAGGTCTGCGACGTACTTGAAACCAATGGGCGTCTCGAAAAGCCGCAGGCCGTGTGCTTCGGCGATGCGTTTCGTCAACACAGACTGCGAGAAGGTGCGTACCACGCCGCCCTTCATCCCGCGATGCCGCGCCAGATGCAGCAGTATGAGCGGCACGACTTCGTGCATGGTCATCGTTTGCCCGCGCTCGTTGACAGCGCCGACGCGATCCGCATCGCCATCGGTCGCTAAGCCAAGGCCCGCGCCAAGCTCTTTGACGCGCTCTTTCAGGGGCGCGAGGTTGCGGTCAATCGGCTCAGGGTTGACGCCGCCAAACAGCGTGTCTCGCTCGGCACGAATCGTCTCAACTTTGATTGCGCCGCCTTCCAGAAAACTTTCCACCCAACGGCCACCCGAGCCGTGCATGGAATCAACCACGACCGTCAACCGGGATGCGCGTATGCGTGCGAGGTCAACATAAGCGTTGACCTGCGCGCGATAGCTCTCGACGTAGACGTTCAAAGCTTCGCTTGCGCCGGAAAGGTTTAAGGGAGAAAGAGGCTCGCGCTTGACGGGTTGTGTATCGACGAGCGATTCGACAACCGATGTTGTCTCCTGTGTGGCGCTCCCGCCCCAAGGGGCTTTGATCTTGAAGCCGTTAAACTCGGGCGGGTTGTGTGAAGCGGTGATGACGACACCGCCCACGGCTCGCGCCTCGCGCACAGCCCAGGAGACGAGCGGCGTCGGCACAGCTTCCGCAAAGAGCGCAACCGTGAAGCCGTTCCCCTTGAGCACCTCCGACGCACGCAACGCGAAGTGCTCCGATAGAAAACGACAGTCATAGCCGACGACGACGAGCGCAGATGCGGCATTGTCACGGACTGCCTGTCGAATGACGCTGCGAAACGGATCCGCTTCAGCTTCCTCTTTACTGACTTGTCCGACATCAACCAACTGCCGAACAAGCGCCTGTTCTTTGAGGTCTTCCTGTTGATGAAGATAATTAGCGTAAGCCTGTGCGACGCGCTCAAGATTAGCGAATGTAAAGCCGTCCGCGATGACGGCGCGCCAGCCGTCCGTGCCGAAGCGAATCTCTGTCAAACCCTCGGGCGCGCTCACGAGCCCTCGCCTCCGGTCCGTGAGTAGTCGGTGAGCGAAGTCTTGTCGCCGAGGACTGCGCCCGCGCCGACCTCTGCCGAGCGACCTATGTGAGAGCCACGGCCCGCAATCGTGCCGGAAACTTGCGCGCCTGCGCCGACGCGCGTGTGCGCCCACAGGATAGAGTTCTCGACGCGCGCCTTCTCCTCTATATAGCAGCCAGCGCCGAGCACGCTGTTAACAATCTGCGCGCTGGGCTTGATTACACAATCGTCACCGATGATGGAACGCTCGTCTATCTCGGAAACAGTGGCCGCGTCGAAATTCCCGCGCCGCTCCTTGATATGAATGCGGCCTACGCGATTCGCGAGCAAGTCCATGTGAGCTTGCAGGTAACGCTCGGGCGTGCCGATGTCTATCCAGTAGGTGCGCTGCGGGATGTGGGCGAAGAAGGGCTCGCCTTTTTCCAGCAGGGTTGGGAACAGCCCGTACTCAAAAGAATGATTTTCGCCCGCGGGGATGTAATCCAAAACGCGCGGCTCAAGAATGTATGTCCCGGCGTTGATGGTGTTGACGGTAATCTCGTCCGCCTTTGGCTTTTCTAAAAAGCGACGTACGCGCCCGTCCGATTCGGTCTCGACCAACCCGTAGGCGCTCGGGTTCTCGACGGGCGTGAGCACGATGGTCGCCGTCGCTTTGCGCGCGTTGTGCTCGCGTATGACGGCCTTCAGATCAAGGTCCGTCAGGATGTCTCCGTTAAAAACTACGGTCGGCTCGCGTATCAACTCTTCGGCGTACTTGTAAGCTCCGGCTGTGCCCATCGGCTGCGGCTCGACCGTGTACTTGAGATTGACGCCGTAATCCGAGCCGTCGCCCAAGAGTTGCTCTATCTTGTGCGGCTGGTAAGAGAGCGAGAGCGTGATGTCTTTAATCCCGGCGCGACGGAGCGTGTCTATCTGGTAGAGCAGAAACGGTCGGTTGCAGATGGGAACGATGGGCTTCGGGGTGTAAACGGTCAGCGGTCTGAGGCGCGTGCCCTTGCCGCCAGCTAAAATGAGTGCCTGCATGAATCCCTGTCGAGTTCGTTTGTAATCGAATAAGAACGACTGAGAGTCTAACACTCGCACGCGCACGTTTTCAATTGAGGCCGTTTTCCGGTAGTGGGTCAGTTTCAAATTTGAGAGCATATGCTCTGCAAGTCATTCACCGCCGAGACGCAGAGAGCGCAGAGGGGGCGCAGAGAAAACTAATTCAACTCTCTGCGTTAACTCTGCGACATCTCTGCGTCTCGGCGGTGAGTCTGATTTCAAACTGACCCACTACCCGTTTTCCGGCCAAATCAATGAGCAAGTCGAAAGATGAAATCGTATTCTGCGCTGAAATTAAAATCGCCGCGTGCCTGATGGCACGCGGCGATTTTCGCCCTATAATTCATAGCAAGGCATACATTCCATGCCCGCTGGACACGGCGGGCACTCGGTGGGGCTGGGAGGAGGCTCCTCGGCTACCTGCGGCATAAACCGCGCACGGTACTCGTCAGAGTTGATGAAATCGCTGATGATTTGATTATAGTCATTAGTGCTGTTCAACTGCGCCAGCCGAGCATTGTACGTGAACTGATCCGGGAAGCGTCCCAGGTAAATGAGATAACAGAGTCGCACAAATTCGTCGTTATTGAAGTCCGGCGTAACACCCGGTGCATTACGCAGACCCGGATGCAGTTGCAGAAACTCATCGGCGTACCAGAAGGCTCTGGAGACATCAATCCGCTTGCCCTCAATGCAAGCAGCGTTGGAGCCGCATTGGGTAATCTGGTTCGTCCAGTACTGCCACCCCGCCTCATCCGGGTCACGATTAAGAAAATCCAGATAATGCTGATGAACGAAGAAACCCGGATCGTCAATGGCAACCATGTCGGGGCCGCCAGCAAGGTACACGCTCGAGGCTCCCGCTCGTTGCCCAACTCCGTCGGCGGTCGCATTCATCAACAAGACGTTATATGGACCGACCGGAAGACCCGTTAAACAGTTGGACCAGCCTTTAGCCCATATTCCGTTTTCCGTATCAATCGCGGTGGCTGGCGTTTGGGCTACGAGCGTACCGTATTGATTGAAGAACTGGAAAGTTGGCATCCCGTAAGCGGCATTGATTCCTTCCCCGCCCATGGTGAACTCAACAGCCGCCGTGTTAACGTTGATGGTCGAGTTTGAGAATGGCCCTCCAAGGATCGGACCACCGATTCTATATTCTTTACATTCGAGGTGGTTTAAAACACCACGATCAATATGCACGGTGCCGGTCATCCCGGTACATTTAGACCATCCGGTCCCGGCTGTGACCTTGTAAAAGGCCGGCGCGAGCGTATCATATACGTAAGCTTTGCCCTTTTCATTGGCTGTGACACCAAAGGTCCAATATGCTCCGGTGGCACCAGACCCTACGCCTACCAACGTGCCAAAATATGAGCGCCCGACTTCCCCGTACGTGCTGGCACCGGGAAGGGTAGATTCAAAGTTATAAATGTCGCGGTAAGTTGAATAAATACCAAACCCCGGGTTGGGAATCTCCGGTTCAATTTCTCCCCCGGAGCAGCCAATCGCAAGCATGACAAAAGAGAGAATGACGGCGGTAAGTGAATGTGTTTTCTTATTCATGTTCATCTCTCCTTACCGCTCAATCCCGAGGGTGTCCAACGACTTGTCCGCCAATTGCTTCGCACCCAAAACGCCGAGGCGCGCGACTCCTCGATTGATGATGCCGTCCATCTCGATCAACTTTTTAGAAGCCTTCCGGGCCACCAACCGAGCCTCTGTTTTTTGTCCTGCGTTGTCCCGGTTCTCCATCTCAAGCTTCAGGTTTAAGGTGGCAGCAAATTCTTCCGGTGTTTTTTGAAAATCGGCATTCAACATTTTCTGTTGAACCATCATCATGGCGATAAAAGCGCCTTCAAGCGGAGAGGCTTCGGGATTCATCGTCTCGCCGACCTTTTTCTTGAGCCCTTTCTTCTTTTCATCTCGCTCCTGGGCAATAAAGCTTGGAAAGGCTCCCATCAACCTCACCCGCAAGACTCTCACTTGAAGGCGGCTGCTTTTAGCATAATCGGGTGCGCCAATCGCGTCGGCGAGGTCGTTGACCGTTTTGACGATATGTTCCTCACGGACTCCCTTATGACCATTCCTGTACTTTATTTCAGCGCGTACGAGCCGGTCTTTCATCCCCGCGCTCGCGATGGCCGGTATCATCGGGGCCGCATAGTTGAAGACCGCGTCCGCTAATTCTCGGATGGCTTGTTCGTCATTGTTTTTAGCTTTTTTGGCTGCCGCTTCGACATCACTAAACATATTCGAGTCTCCACTGGTGGAAGCAGATTGAAGGCTACGCCAACCTACCCCGAAAGCAAGAACGCAGAGCATGAGCAGTGAGAGAACTATCCTGCTACGCTTATTCATATTTTGTCTCCTTAATGAAATAGGGGCAATACGGAAGGCGCTTGAGCCGAGCGGGCGAGCCGCGTACGTGCTGCTCATATCCATGAACGTCCGGGGAAGACCTTCAGGCAGAGCACACCTCTGGCGTAGACTCCACCGCCTCGTAGGCTTCTATATTGCCGATGGGATGTGTGAGTGACAAAGAGTCAGACTCGGTGAAGAGTGAGGCTCTCGTTACCCGCTATAACGAAAACGCGGCGTTAATGTACACGTGCTGTAATGACCTGTCAAACCCCTCGACGCCGGTTTCATCTACAACGAAAGCGCTTGCTTGACACCCCTCTATGCCAACGTATAATCAACGCGTAAATCGTAAATGGTAAATCGTCAATAGAGAGCGATAAGCAGCTTTTCTTTATTTGCGATTCACGATTCACGATTCACGATTTACTTTCTTCAAAGAGGTACAAGGTAATGGCAGAGAGAAGCGAGGCCGTGATTATCAGCGCCGTGCGGACGCCTGTGGGAAAGTTTCAGGGCGCGCTCAAGAATTTTAAGGCGACCGAGTTGGGCTCGATGGTGGTGCGCGAGGCCGTGCGCCGCGCGGGCGTCCCCGCCGAACAGGTTGACGAAGTCATCATGGGTTGCGTCATACAGGCGGGGCTCGGTCAAAATCCCGCGCGACAGGCGGCGTTGAATGGCGGCATTCCCTTTGGCGTCTCTGCCGTGACGATTAACAAGGTGTGCGGCTCGGGCCTCAAGGCCGTGATGATGGCGGCGCAGGGCGTGCAGTTGGGCGACTCGGAAATGGTCGTCGCGGGCGGCATGGAGTCCATGTCGAACGCGCCTTATCTTCTGCCGCAGGCGCGCGAGGGCTACCGGCTGGGAAACGGCGTGCTGGTGGATGCGATGATTAACGACGGGCTGTGGTGCGCGTTTGAAAATTATCACATGGGCAACACGGGCGAGGTCGTCGCCGAACGCTACAATGTAACGCGCGAGGAGCAGGACGAGTACGCGCTTAACTCTCACCGCAAGGCCGCCGCCGCAGCCAAGGCGGGAAAATTCAAGGACGAGATTCTGCCCATAGAGATTCCGCAGAAAAAGGGCTCGCCGCTGGTTCTGGACACGGACGAGCCTGTGCGCGAAGATACTTCGCTCGAAGCTCTGGGCAAGCTCAAGCCCGCCTTTAAAAAAGAGGGCGGCACGGTGACAGCCGGAAATGCTCCCGGTGTCAACGACGGCGCGTCCGCGCTCGTAGTCACTTCGCTTGAGCGAGCACGCGCGCTTGGCATTGAGCCGATGGCGCGCATCGCCGCGCAGGCCACTTCGGGGATTCAACCAGAGCTTGTCATGATGGCTCCCGTCGAAGCGATTCGCCGCGTCTTAAAGAAAGCCGGATGGACGCTCGACGAGGTTGACCTGATTGAGTTGAACGAAGCCTTCGCCGTGCAGGCCATCGCCATCATGAAAGAATTGAATCTTGATCCGAAAAAGGTCAACGTCAACGGCGGCGCTGTCGCCCTTGGTCACGCCATTGGACAATCGGGTTCCAGAATCTTGACGACGATGCTATACGAGATGAAGCGGCGCGACGTGCATCGTGGGCTCGCGGCCCTTTGTCTGGGTGGCGGCAACGCCGTCGCGATGGCCGTCGAGCGTTAGAAAATATTTTATCAACCTTCCGAAGCGGAGACTTTCGATTTTGAGCGAGACGATTGGAGTCATCGGCGCAGGCACGATGGGAAACGGGATTGCGCAGGTGTTTGCGCGCGCGGGCTACACGGTCGTCATGCGCGACCTCAAAACGGAATTCCTTGAGCGCGGAATGCAGGCTATTGATAAGAGCTTGCAGCGCGACGTGGATAAAGAGCGGCTCAAGGAAGAAGAGAAGCGCGAAATCATCTCGCGCATACGCCCGACGCTACAGTGGGACGACCTGCACGACGCAAGCTTTGTGATAGAAACCGTCTCCGAAGACTTCTTCGTCAAATCGGAAGTCTTTCGTCGCCTTGATAAATTAACGAAGCCCGAAGCAATCCTTGCTTCAAACACTTCGTCAATCTCGATTACCAAGTTGGCCGCGATGACGCACCGCCCCGAAAAAGTCATCGGGATGCACTTTATGAATCCCGTCCCGGTCATGAAACTGGTGGAGATAATTCGCGGGCTCTCGACTTCGGACGCGACCACCGAGCGCGTGCGTGCGCTCACGGAAAAGCTTGGCAAGACGGCGCTCGAATGCAATGATTCGCCCGGCTTTGTTTCCAACCGCGTGTTGATGCCGATGATTAACGAGGCCATCTACACGCTCTACGAAAATGTCGCCACGCGCGAAAGCATCGACGGCATCATGAAACTAGGCATGCATCATCCCATGGGGCCGCTTACGCTGGCCGACTTCATTGGCCTGGATGTTTGCCTCGCCATCATGAACGTCCTCTACGAGGGTTTGGGTGATCCGAAATACCGCCCGTGTCCCTTGCTCAAGAAATACGTTGACGCAGGCTGGCTCGGGCGCAAGACGGGCCGAGGGTTTTACGAATACTAGAATTAGTCGTGAGTCTAGAGTCAGGAATTGGAGTCAGAGACCAAGTTCTTGCTTTTGACTTGAGATTTGGGACTTTGGACTTGGGACTTTCATGTTTATGCAAAGCGTTACTTACTATTGCCAAAAATGTCTGGCGGCGAATCCGTTCGGGCAGGAGTTGTGTGCGCGCTGCGGGACGCGTTTGATGCTCATCATAGAGCCGCCCGCAGACCGCTTCGAATCGGACGGCATGAGCGCGGGCGCGGAGGAGCATCTGCTGGAACGCGTCTCCGCGCTTGAAAACCGCCTGATGCGTATCACGGACAGGCTCGAACAGAGCCTTAATCTACTGTTGCGACAGGCGCGCAATTCCTATTTCGACCACGCGCTGCTTGATACGCTCATCAGCCTGCTGACCGAAGCGGGCGCGATTGACGGCGACAGCCTTGAGACCGAGTGGCGCGAGCGTTGCCAGCGCGACTCGGTCGAACGCGACGAGATCGAGCGGCGCGAGCGCCTGCGCGCAGACATAGTGGCGCGCTATCGCGGCCCCAGCCATGAGACTTTCGCGCAGGCCGTGGCCGAAGGGATGGAATTTCTGACCGACGGCTCAACCGAGCAGGGCATACAGACTTTGGAGCGCGCCACCGCGCTTGCTCCGCATAACGCGCCCTTGCTCTCCTTCATAGGCGAAAACTTTTTCCGCACAGGCAAGATGGCGCTCGCTCGCAGCTACTTGCAGCGCGCCTTTGATATCACTCCGGGCGACGACCGCGTATGTCTGCTTCTGGGGCTTGCACTGGGCGACGAAGGCGAGGCCGAGAGCGCCAAAAAGTTTTTGACCGATGCCGCGCGCCGCAACAACTCTTCGTTCGCCGCGCATTACGGGCTGGGCAGGATTTTCGCCTCCGAAGAACGATGGCGCGACGCGCTTCAGGAATTCAAACGCGCGCTTGCCGCCCGTTCCTCGCCCGAGGCGCATTACGTAGTGGGCTGCGTTTATTATCAATTGGGGAGCGACCGCATGGCCGCGCGTCACCTGCGCAAAGCCCTTGAGATGGACACGGAATATGGCGCGGCCTTTTACATGCTCGGGCTCGTCCTGCTGCGCACGGGCGAGCGCGAACGCGCCCGCGAAGCCTTTAAATCGGCCCGCGCCATCCGCTCGAACGAAGCGCGTTACCGCGCCGCCGCGGGCCAGATGTTAAAGACCACCAGGGGCAACCCGCCCGCCGTGCCTTTCTTTAACTCTGCGCGAAAGCTACGGCGGCGGCTTGTCACCAGCGGGGACAAGCGTCTGGCCGAAGCCGTCATCAGGGATGCGCTCGCCGCGTCCGAGAGCTAGGGAAGCGACCGGCAAGAGACGCGCGTGGCGCGTTGACACAAGCGCGCAAGCCGCTATAATACAACCTTTTGCGCGCTTGCTGCCCGAAAGCGCGATTTTCAGCAGGGTGGGTGTGGTCGTGAGAATCGAGCTTGATAAACTGGAAGGGCGCTCCGCCCGGTTCTCGCACCAGTACGAGCCTCAGGAGCTGGTGCTCGACGATGACCACTCGCGGTTGACGGAACCGCCGCACGTCGCGGGCAAGGTTGACAGAAGCGGCCACGAGGTACGCCTCTCGGGCACCATACGGACGCGCGCAGAGGTTGATTGCGACCGCTGCTTAAAGGCCGTCAGCGTCCCCGTCGAAACCAGTTTCGCCGTGACTTATGTCCCGGCCACGGATTACGCCGAGGGGGACACGGCAGAGTTACAGGCGGAAGATTTGAATGTTTCCGTCTTTGAAAACGAGACGATAGACGTGGACGAGCTTGTGCGCGAGCAGGTCTTTTTGGCCCTGCCGACGCGCGCCCTCTGCACGGAAGAGTGCAAGGGGCTCTGCCCGGTCTGCGGCGCGGACCGCAACACGAACCCGTGCGAATGCGAAGCGGGCGAAACGGACCCGCGCTGGAACGCTCTGAAGGATATTAAATTTTAGATTTTAGATTTGCGATTTTCGATTGGATAAGGACATGAGTTCTTTAGTCCGCTTCCAATCGCAAATCGGCAATCGAAAATCGCAAATTTGTAGTTAAAGGAATCATCAGTTATGCCTAATCCAAAACGACGTCATTCTAAAGCGCGGACGCGCAAACGCCGCGCGCATGATGCGCTGCGTGCGCCGCAAACCACGCTCTGTCCGAACTGCCAGGAGCCGCGCATGTCTCATCGCGTGTGCCCCAAGTGCGGTCATTATAAGGGAAGAGAAATCATCACGGTCGAACCCACGGCGTAAGAGCAATGCGAAATGCAAAGTGCAAAATGATAAATTAAAAGAAAGAAATTTCTTTCTGTTCATTCTGCATTTTGCATTTTGACTTTTGCATTTGTTTTGATGAAGCGCGGCCCGCAACCATTGACCGGCAAGGTCGTACTCGACGCGATGGGCTCAGACCATGCGCCGCACGCCGAGATAGACGGCGCGTTCGCGGCGGCGCGCGATTTTGGCGTTGGCGTCATCCTTGTCGGCCAGCTCGAACGTGTCGAGCCCGAATTGCGTCGCTGCGGCTGGCGCGGGCAGGGCGACCGCGGCATCGAATTTGTCGAAGCGGCGGAAGTCATAGGGATGGACGAGCCGGTTGCGACTGCCGTTCGCCGCAAGAAGAAAAGCTCTTTGAGAGTCGGGTCGCGGCTGGTCACGGAAGGCTATGCCGACGGTTTTGTCTCGGCGGGCAACACGGGCGCGGCGATGGCTACGGCCAAGATGGTGATAGGCATGCTGCCCGGCGTTGATCGTCCCGCGCTGGCCGCCCTGATTCCGACCAAGGGCAGCAAGCCGACGCTGCTTCTGGACGTGGGCGCAAACGCAGAGTGCAAGCCGCAGCACCTCGCGCAGTTTGCTATCATGGGCGACGCTTATTCGCGCGCCGTTTTGGGGACGATGAGGCCGACCGTCGGATTGATGAGCATCGGTGAAGAGGAAGCCAAGGGGAACGACCTGACTAAAGAAGCGTTTCCTTTGATGCGCGATTTGACGAGCCTCAATTTTGTAGGCAACGTCGAGGGCCGGGATGTTTTCACGGGTGCGGTTGACGTTATAGTCACGGACGGCTTTACGGGCAACGTGATGTTGAAGCTCTCCGAAGGCTTGACGGACGCGATGCTCTCTATGATTCGACGCGAGCTTTCGGCTTCGGCGATTACCAAAGCGGGCGCGATGCTGGCTCGACCGGCTTTTCGTAATATCAAGAAGCGGCTCGACTATACGGAGTACGGCGGTGCGCCCCTTCTGGGCGTGCGGCAGATTGTCGTCATCGGCCACGGAAGCTCTAACGCGCGCGCCATTCGGAGCGCGATTCGCAGCGTCAAAGAGTTTTCCGAACATCGCGCGGGCGAGCGCATCGAAAACGGAATTGCCGAGACCAACGCCAGAGAGTTAGCCGTGGCGAGCAAATGAAGAATCGTGAATCGTAAATGGTAAATCGTGAATAGACGAACGGGTTTTTGTCTATTTACGATTCACGATTTACGACTTACGAAAGGAGCGTGATGGCAAAAGTAAACGCGGGCATTTTGGGGACGGGCCATGCTTACCCGGAAGGCATTTTGACCAATGCCGATCTGGAAAAGATGGTCGAGACTTCCGACGAATGGATTACCTCGCGCACAGGCATTAAACAGAGGCGCAAGGCCAGCCCCGGAGAATACACTTCGCTTTTTGCCGTGCGTGCCGCGCGCCAGGCCATCGAGCGCGCGCGCGTAGACCCCTCCGACATAGACCTCCTGATCTGCGCGACCGTCACGCCCGACCAGCTTCTTCCTTCCACAGGCTGCCTGATTCAAGCAGAGCTTGGCGCAAACAACGCCGCCGCGATGGATTTGGCCGCCGCCTGCTCCGGCTTTCTCTACGGGCTGACGCTTGCAGATACCATGGTTCGCACGGGCCAGTCTCGTCTTGCTCTGGTCGTCGGCGCTGAAGTGCTCACGCAATATGTCGATTACACTGACCGCTCCACCTGCGTCATCTTTGGCGACGGCGCGGGCGCAGCCGTGCTTGGCCCAGTGGACGCGGAGCGCGGAATTCTGGCCGCGCGCATTAAATCCGACGGGCGCTTTGCCGAGCAGCTTTACGCTCCCGGAGGCGGCACTCGGATGGGGACGACGCCCGAAACAATCGCCGGTGGGATGCACTTCTACAAGATGAAGGGCAACGAGTTGTTCAAGGTCGCCGTGCGCTCCATGACGGACATCTCGCGCACTGTGCTGGAAGAGGCGGGCAAGAGCGCAGAAGACGTTGATCTGTTTATCCCGCATCAGGCCAACCAGCGCATCACGGACGCCGTGGCGAGCAAGCTCAACGTGGACGAGTCGCGCATCTATTCCAATATCAGCATGCACGGCAATACTTCTTCGGCTTCGATTCCGATTGCTTTGGACGAATGCGTCGAAGCGGGCCGCGTCAAGGAAGGCGACCTCGTGTTGCTGGCTTCTTTCGGCGGCGGTGTGACATGGGGCGGAGTTCTGATACGCTGGTAGGAGTTGAAAATCCTTGTCGCTGAAGAACAAACTCGTAGCTCTCGCTTTTTCAGTCCTGATGCTTAGTGTCGTTGCCTTTGCTCAGGGCGGCGCAAACGGTCTGGTGGTCGAAGTGCGAAACGAGGAAGGGCAGCCTTTGCGTAATGCCTGCGTGACCGTGATTCCGAAAGAGGGCGAGATTACTTTTCGCAAGGCTAACGATAACGGACAGGTAAAGCTGAAAAAGATGACGCCGGGAAATTATCGCGTCGTGGTTAAAGTGGACGGATACGAAGCGCAGAAAAAAATAGTCTCCGTCGGAGAGAGCGTAGAGCGTGTGGCTTTCTCTTTGCAGCCGCGCGAGCTGAAGACGAATGAGTAAGCGGCTGGCGTACATCTTTCCCGGTCAGGGCTCGCAGTCTCCGGGGATGGGGCGTGATCTGGCGGACAATTCCGCCGCCGCCCGCAAGGTCTTTGAAGAAGCGGACGATGCTCTGGGGTTTGCTATCTCCGAGTTGTGCTTTGAAGGGCCAGCCGAACGGCTGCAACTGACGGAGAACACGCAGCCCGCCATCCTGACTGTTTCGGTCGCCGTCCTGCGCGCGATGGAAGAGGCGGGTGCGCCCCAACCGGATTTTGTAGCGGGCCACAGCCTCGGAGAATATTCCGCACTCGTAGTCTCCGGCGCGCTCTCGCTCGCGGACGCAGTGCGGACTGTGCGCGCGCGCGGGCGGTACATGCAGGAGGCCGCGCCCATCGGCTCCGGCGCGATGGCCGCGATTATGGGAGCGGACCTCGGCGCAATCATGGAGGCTTGCAACGAAGCGGCGCAGGGTGAAGTTTGCACGCCCGCGAATATCAACTCTGAGAATCAGGCTGTGATTGCGGGAGACGCTGCGGCTGTGGACCGCGCTGTAGAGCTTTTGAAAGAGCGAGGCGCGAAGCGCGCTATTAAGTTAAACGTCAGCGCCCCTTTTCATTGCGCGCTGATGATGCCCGCACAGGAGCGGCTCGCGGCGGATTTGGAAGAGCTGGATTTTCAAGATTTGCGTGTGCCGCTGGTGACCAACGTGGACGCGGCGGCAATTACAAAGGGTGAAGAGGCGCGCGACGCGCTCGTGCGTCAGGTTTCGTCGCCCGTGCGCTGGCACGAGACCGTGACGTACCTCGCACGCGAAGGCGTGGACACTTTCATAGAAGTCGGGCCGGGCCGCGTGCTTTCCGGCCTCGTCCGGCAGATTGATAGAAGCGTCCGGGTCTCGAACGTCGAAGACGCCGCGAGCCTGAAAAATGCAGTGACGAGTGACAAGTGATAAGTGACAAGTTAAAAACTTGTTCCTGCTCGTCACTTGTCACATGTCACTTATCACTGTTTTATTATCATCACAGAGGAGCAAACGGAAATGCCCGATCCAGAGATCGAGAATAAAGTGAAGCAGATTATCGTTGACGAACTCGGTGTGGACGAACAGGAAGTCACACCCAACGCGCGATTCATTGACGACCTGGGCGCGGACTCGCTCGACACCGTCGAGCTGGTGATGCGTTTCGAAGAGGAGTTCGGCATCGAAATCCCCGACGAAGACGCCGAGAAAATTCAGTCGGTCCGTGATGCCTATAACTACATAGACCAGCACAAGAAATAGTGACGAGTGACAAGTGACAAGTGACAAGCAAGAAATTTTAACTTGTCACCTGTCACACGTCACTTGTCACTGCTTTTACAAGGAGTGTTCATCTTGAAACGTCGCGTCGTAGTGACAGGGGTTGGCCTTGTGACTCCGGTCGGAAATTCGGTCGAGACCACGTGGACTGCGCTGATGGCGGGCCAAAGCGGCGTGGACTATATCTCAAAGTTTGACACCGCGAAGTTCCGCGCGCGCATTGCTGCCGAAGTCAAAAACTTCGATCCGCTCGACTACGTGGAAAAGAAGGAGGCGCGCAAGATGGGCGCCTTCATTCATTACGCCATCGCCGCCTCGGACGAGGCGCTCGCGGATTCGGGCCTCAAGATTACGAGCGAGAACGCCGAAGCGATAGGGACTTACATCAGCTCTGGCATAGGCGATTTCTGGGCCATCGAGCGCGAGCATGAAAAGCTCTTGAACGACGGGCCGGATCGCGTCTCGCCTTTCTTTATCCCGTCTGCGATTGTCAATCTGGCTGCCGGTCAGGTTTCGATTCGCACGGGCGCGAAGGGGCCAAACTCCGCCACCGCCACGGCTTGCTCGGCAGGCGCGCACGCCATCGGCGACAGCTTCAAGATCATACAGCGCGGCGACGCCGACGCCATGATCTGCGGCGGCGCTGAATCGGCCATCACACCTATGGCCGTCGCGGGCTTTGCCTCCATGCGCGCGCTCTCCACACGCAACGACGACCCGCAGCACGCCTCGCGCCCGTTCGAGCGCGACCGCGACGGCTTTGTCATAGGCGAAGGCGCTGGCATCGTGATTCTGGAAGAGCTGGAATTTGCGCGACGGCGCGGCGCACGCATCTACGCGGAGATTGTCGGCTACGGGATGACGGCTGATGCTTTTCACATCACGATGCCGGACGAGACGGGCTCGGGCGCTGTACGCGTGATGCATAAGGCGCTCGCGGATGGCGGTGCAAAGCCGGAAGACGTGGACTACATCAACGCGCACGGAACGTCCACGCCCTACAATGACAAGTTTGAGACGCGCGCTATTAAGACCGCGTTTGGCGAACACGCCGCACGGCTTGCCGTCAGCTCTACAAAGTCCATGACGGGGCATCTGCTCGGCGCGGCAGGCGGCATCGAAGGCGTCTTCTCCGTGCTCGCAATTCACCACAACCGTCTGCCGCCGACGATTAATTACGTCAACCCGGACCCGGAGTGCGATCTGGACTACGTGCCAAACGAGGCGCGTGAGACCAACGTGCGGTTCGCGCTTTCCAACAGCTTCGGCTTTGGCGGCACAAACGCGGCGCTGCTTTTTAAGAGATACGAGGAATGAGAAAGATTGATTCATTTGTTCATTGATTCAATGAACAAATGAATCAATGAATCAATTTTTATGAAAATCATCGTGTTCATGAAGCAGGTGGCTAACAAGGACGCTATCCTGCGGATTAATAAGGATTCGACTTGGATCGAAGAGTCGGACATTTCCTACGAGGTCAACGAGTCGGACGGCTACGCTCTGGAAGAGGCGCTGCGCCTGAAAGAGAAGCACGGGGGCGGTGAAGTCATCATCTGTTCAATGGGGCCGCAGCGCGTCAAGGCTGTTATCAAGGACGGCCTTGCGCGCGGAGCAGACCGCGCGATTCACGTCGTAGTGGATAACCTGACGGAGCTTTCTCCATATTCGGCGGCCAACATTCTATCGGAAGCCGTACGCGACGAATCGGCAGACCTCTTGCTGACAGGTTTGCAATCGGACGACCACGGCTACGCGCAGACGGGCGTGATTATGGCGGAGCTTTTGGGGCTGCCGCACGCGACGATTGTGATTGAGGTGGATGCTTCGGGCGAGGAGCTTCGCGTCAAGCGCGAGCTTGAGAGCGGCTGGTATCAATGGTACACGATGCAGCGGCCCGCGCTTCTGACGATTCAATCGGGCATCAGCCAGATTCGCTACGCGACTCTGAAGGGCATCATGGCGGCCAAGAAGAAAGAGATCAAGGAGGTCCAGCCTTCTGCCGAAGCCACGGCTCGCACCTCTTTCCAGCGCATCGAAAAAATTTACTTCCCGGAAAAGACCAAACAGACGCAGTTCTTAGGCGACGGCGACGCCAAAGCCGGTGCTGTCCAGCTCGCCGAAAAACTGCGCACGGAAGCACGCGTTATTTAACAAAAGGGATGAGGGCGGAGGGATGAGGGATGAAGTAAAGAAAGAATATCTTTGCTTTTGCTTCATCCCTCATCCCTCCGCCCTCATCCCTTCATTGTCACTGAGGTAAAAATGAGTAGCGGAATCTTAGTCTTCGCGGAGCACCGCGAGGGAGTATTGAATAAAACGTCTCTGGAAGCCATTGCCGCGGGGCAGGCTCTGGGGCGCGAGCTGGGCCAGAGCGTGACGGCAGTGGTCGTCGGCTCAGGCGTCAACAATCTGGCGGCAGACATCGCCGCGTACGACGTGGGCAAAGTCATCTACGCGGAGAATGAGAAGCTCAAGGATTACACGCCTGACGGCTACACGGACGCGATGGAGAAAGTGGTGCGTGCAGTTGACCCGCAGTTTGTAGTGATGCCGCACACCTATCTGGTGCGCGACTACGCGCCGAAGCTGGCCGCGCGTTTCGGCAAGGGGATGATCAGCGATTGCATTCGCGCAAATGTTGCCGACGGGCGTGTGACCTTCTCGCGTCGCATCTTCCTTGGCAAGATAGACGCGGACGTCGTTGCCGCAGGCGAGCCGCCCATCTTCGCCACTTTCCAGTCGGGCGCGTATCGCGGCGATCAGGCCGCGAAGGGAAGCGCCGCTGCCCCGGTCGAGACGATGCAGGTTGAGGTCGGCGAGGTTCGCATGAAGCCCGAGCCGCCGTTTCAAGAGGTCAAGCAGGCGGTTGATCTCACGAAGGCGGACGTCATCGTCGCCATCGGTCGCGGCATCAAGAGCAAGGAGAACATAGCGCTCGCCGAACAACTCGCGCAGGCTCTAGGCGGAGACATAGCGGCCTCGCGTCCCATCTGCGACGCAGAGTGGTTGCCGATTGATCGCCAGATAGGCTCGTCGGGGCAAACGGTCGCGCCCAAGCTCTACATCGCGCTCGGCATCTCCGGCGCGATTCAACATCTGGTCGGGATGAAGAACTCGCAAACCATCGTCGCCGTCAACAAAGACCCGGAAGCGCCCATCTTCGACATCGCAGACTACGGCATCGTCGGCGACCTCTTTGAAGTCGTGCCGGTATTGACTGAAGAGATAAAGAAGCTGAAGAGTTGAGACTCCAATAGCCCCGCAAGGGGCGTCATATCAGTAACCCGGCACGTCAGTGCCGGGTTACAGCGTCCCCATAATTTTTAGAGCCCCGTAGGGGCGACATTGGATGTCGCCCCTACGGGGCTCAATCATTTATTCGCTGCATGTTCCCACATCTGACGATGTGGGCTACTGATATGACGCCCCTTGCGGGGCTGCGTCTCGACTTTGTTCCTGTTGCTGTCGAACTGAAATTATTTATCAAACTCACGCGAGTGCTTTGGCACGCACCAGCCAGATGCTTCTTTGCTCGTCCTGCTTGGTGATGTAGGTGATGAAAACTTCGTCGCGCGCGATGACGGCTGTGGGAAGCTGCCCACGACTGGGCATCACGGAAGTCACGGGAGGCCGCGTGCCGTCCAGACGTGCAACTACTATCTGCGACTCGCCGCCGCGATTGCTCTCCCAGACGGCCATCACGCTCCTGTTCGGCCCGGCTATTAAAAGCGGTGTCCCGAAGGCTGAGCCGTCCGTCAAAGACTTTCTTTCCGTGAACGTCTTGCCCTCATCTTTTGATTCAGACCAGTAGAGACCGGGCGAGCCTGCTTCCCCCGCGCTGTACCAGAGGACGCGCAAGCTGGCGTCCGAAGCCACGGCCAGAGCCGGACCAGAGACTGGACAGCCCGCTATCATCCAACGGTCGTCCGAAGCGATGACGGGCGCGGAGAAAGTTTGCCCGCCGTCTGCCGATGATGAGACGGCTATGTGACGATAGTTGCCGGGAAGAACCTGTCGCCAGCCGACGTAGACGCGCCCGTCCCCGCCGACAGCCGTTGCCGTCTTACAACATGGACACGCCTCGCGCGCAACCAGACGATTGGGAGCAAAGGAGCGCCCGCCGTCCGACGACACGGCAGCATAGACCTCGCGGTTCGCTTCCATCTTGTGTTCATCCATCTTGCCGTCGGGCATCTCCATCTTGATGTTGCGCTCGTCCAGCCACGCCACGTAAACCTTGCCCTTCGAATCAACCGCGAGCGAGTGCATTCCATGAACGACTTCTGCCGTGTCGTCGTTAACACGAACGGGTGCGTCAAAGGTGCGCCCGCCGTCGCGCGAGGTCGAAAGATAAAGAAGGGTTGCGTGACCTGTCTCGGCAGCGCGCGCAGTCCATCCGACATAGATTGTGCCGTCGGGTGCGCTTGCTATGGTCGGCGGGTCGCCGCGCCATGCTGTGGCCTCGCCCGCGCGCTGGTTGACGCGCACCGGCGATGACGCAGCCTTGCCCGCCTCGTCCATGCGCGCGAACACTACGTCCGCCTCTCTTTTCGCGCGGTGCTCGACCCAGACCATAAAGATTGCGCTGTTCGCGCCCGTGGCGATGGCTGGCTCGGCGGCGTCCGCGCCTGTTGTGGAGACGCGAAGCGGCGCGGAAAAATCTCCGACCGCGCCGGTCGCCTCTGCCTTTCTGTCAGAAATCTTTTGCCCGCAACCGAAGGCCGTGATGATGAGCGCGATGAGCGCGACGAGTTTTATGTGTTTGAGCATGATTGATAAAAATCTCTCCCTTGCTAAAAGCTGAAGCGCAGGCCGAACTGAATCTGCCTGGGGTCTGCGGCGGCATTGGGCCTGCGGAAATTTGTTGAAGGCACAATGCCTGTTCCGAAGACGTTGTTCGGCAGTTGAAGATTCGAGCGGTTGAGCACGTTAAAGGCTTCGGCCATTATTTCCAGCCTGTAATGCTCTTTGAACAAAAGCTTGCGGCTCAATCTGAGGTCGAGCGACGCGAAGTTGAAGCTCCGGCCCGTGTTGCGGCCAACATTTGCGGGCCGGTCGTTGTTGTTCGTGTCGTTGTTGCGGTCAGTGCCGGTCTGAATATTAAAGGGAAGCGGCGAGCTATAAGCGAAGATGTAGCTCAATTGAAATCCGCCCACGGCGCGGCGCATGAAAGAGCTGCCCGGTTTCGCTTCCGTTGTTTCAATCGTGCCGCTTAAAGAAAGACGATGACGCTGGTCGTTGTCCGAGAGGCCGCGCTCGTCTTGAATATCGAAATTGTTCTGCGGCGTGCTGAAGAAAAAATTCCCCGCGTTGTCTATAGCCTTCGAGTAGGTGTAGGAGACGCGCACGGTTGACCAGCGCGTAGAGCGGCGATTGAAAGAGACCGTCAGCCCGTCGAAGGCAGAGCTGCCAATGCTTTCAAAGCGTCCAACGTTGGCGAAGCGCGCATCGGGCCGACCTAAATTTGCTATCCCCAGCCGCGTAGCTTCCGCCGCCGAAAGCGTGGGCACGTTCACGTTGCGCGACATGATAATGTTCGAGCCGCGTAAAGAGAGATAGCCGACCGAGAGCGACATGGAAGGCGTCAGCTCGCGCTCGATTTGAAAGCTGGCCTGTCGGCTGTAGCTATTTTCAATCGCAGGGTCAATGGTCGTGATGCTTGTAGGCAAGTTTGCGGGATAGCTTGCGAGGACGTTGGGAAACAGGGGCGCGCCCGTTTGGCCGAACGAGAGCACGGCCACTTTGTACTTGAAGCCGTCGCGCTGTAGCGCGTTGGAGACGGCGCGCAAAGGGATGCGGTCGAAGAAGAGACCGAAGCTGGCGCGGAAAACTGTTTTACGATTGCCCGGCGCGTAAGCAATCCCGAGCCTCGGTGCAAGATTGTTAGAATCGGTTTCGATGGGCGAGGGCAGCCATTGCAGGTCGTAGCGAAGGCCCGCGTTAATCGTCAAATCAGAGCGAGGCCGCCATTCATCCTGCACAAAGAGGCCTAGGTTCGGGTTTGATTGAGCCTGTTCGGGCTCGCCAAAGGCTTGCTGAAAATTCACGTAGCGGCCAGCCTGAAAATTCTGGAGCGAAGAGAAAGTATAGACGCCCTGGAATGCACCGGGAAAGAGAATGTCCACGCGGTTGAAAAGAAAATCCGCGCCCGCTTTCAGCGAGTGAGCGCCGCGCTGTGTCGTCACGCTGTCCACTACTTCAAACAAATCTATATCGCGCGCTAAGGGCGAAAAAGTAGCCGTGCCAAAGCTCGCTACACCCGCGATGTTGACGGCGGGGCCGGTCGCGTCGTTGACCGGCGCGCTCAGGCGGCTGCGTGTAAATTGAAACCGCGCTTCGTTGATTGTACGGGGCGAGAGAGTAGTAACGAGGCTTCCCACAAAAGTCTGGTCGCGATTCTGTAGATTAGTGCCGCGACTCACATCATTCAATCCGCCGACGGTGCGCGAGTTCTGGCTTGAAATGTCATAGAAGCTGTAGCGCGCCGTCAACAGGTTCGAGCTGTTGAGCCTGTGGTCCACGCGCGCGAAAAAGTTTGTCACGTCATAACCGCCCGCGACAGCGCCCGTCTCGATGCGCGGGCCTGTGTAGCCCGTCTGCGTCAGGCGCGAATTAATCGCCGCGACGTCCGTGGGCGTGATGGTGATGATGGAAACGTCGTTGCGGCGCGTCTGCTCGAAGTTAGTAAAGAAGAAGGTCTTGTCGCGTCTGATGGGACCGCCGAGGCTTGCGCCGTACTGCGCTTGCGTCAGCGGGTCTTTTTCGACGGCGAGCGGATTGCGCGCGTCGAAACGCTGGTTGCGCAGGTAGCCGTAGAGTCTTCCGTTAAAAAGATTCCCGCCGGATTGCGTGATGATGTTGACGACACCGCCGGAGGTGCGGCCAAACTCGGCTATGCCGCCGCTTGTCACGACCTGAAATTCGCGTATCACTTCCTGACTGTAAAATGTTCCGGCAAGGTCAGCCGCATCGTCGTTGGCCGAAAGACCATCGATGATAAAGCTGTTATTCAAATTGCGCTGGCCCGCGACGGAGATGCCTGTGCCGGGGACGGCTGAAGTTTCAGCGAAGCGCTGGTTGCTGCCCGTGTTGGTGCGCGAAACTGCAGGGACGAGCAACGCCAGATCAAGATAGTTGCGCCCGTTCAGGGGGAGGGAATTAATCTCGCGCGGGCTGACGGTTTCAGAGACCTGCGTCCGTACGGTCTCAATCAAAGGCACGTCCGAAGTGATGTTGACGCTTCCCGTGACATCGGCCACAGAGAGCTTGAGTTGTAAGTCCAGCGCCTGACCGACCGCGAGGGCAAAGCTTTCTACCGCGTCCGAGAAGCCCGCGTGTGCAACGCGCAGGCGATAATTTCCCGCCGGGAGAAAAGGAAAACGAAAACGTCCCGCGTCGTCGCCGGTCGCCGTCCAGTCCAGGTTCTTATCCGTGTTGACGACCGAGACGAGCGCCTCTTTCACGGCAGCCCCATTTGTATCCAACACGCGACCGCTCAACGAAGCCGAAGTGACGGTCTGTTGACCGTTGACGCACAAGATGCTCCAGCCCGCGACGTAAAGCGAGACGACGAGCGTGATTTTCAAGATCGAAATTACAAATTTTCTACCTGGAGGAATCTTCATTAGTCCTACCTCTACGAATTTCAAGAGACGGCAGGGACGCAAGAGGTTTGCTTCGCGCTCAAACAAAATGGAAAAGGCCGGATGACGCGGGGGCTGGAAAAATTTTTAAGCCACGCGTGCCCCTTGAGCTTTGAAGCTTTGTCTTGCGCTCTGTATAAAGCGTGCCGGTCCTGAATGAAGAGGTAGAGTCCGCGCGCATGAAAGATAGAGCGCGCCCGAAATAGCTGAAAAGCCTCGCCGCACGCAAGAGCCCTTTAGGCCGCGAGCGTGGAAAGCGTCCCAGGAAAAATCACCTCTGACAATCAGACCGGGTTGTTGGAAGGAGCGGGAGGACCGCGCGGCCTGAGCCGCTTGAGAGGAACGCGCGAGACGGGCGGCGCATCTTTCGCGTACTGTGAAAAGGTGACGAGCGCGGCGGGCGGCGCGTGTATGTTTTCCGCAGCGTCACCCTCGTCGCGCCCGCGTCTTGATTGGACGGACGAGGCCGCAGCCGCGCAACAATCCTTAGGGCATGGCGCGACTAAGGCTGTGGCTGAAAGTGTCGCTGTTGGAGATTGTTTTGTTTGCGGAGCAGCAGTGCGCGCAGTGGTTGGGGATGCTTTCTCTTCGCGGCTGCAATGGCTTTCTGCGGAAGCGTCCGGCGAGTGATGCGCTGCGCTTGAAGCTTTGGAAGCGGCGTGCGTCTGGTAGCTTTCTTCTTTCGCGCCGCAGAGCTTCTCGTCTTGCTCTTTTTCCTGCTTCGGTTTCTGGAAAAGCTCGCCGCTGTCGCAAGCGCCAGTCGCGCAACTGCCCCCGGCGCAGCAGGGCATAGAGCAGGAGTGCCCGGCTGACCACACGCTTGTAGGCACAACGCTCGACAAAAGAGCGAGCGTCAAAATCGCCGCCGAGATTACGCGGAACAATAGAAGCGATTTGGAGCGCGTCAAACGCAAGGGGGACGAACCTCTTCGAGAACGAAACAGCCGGACGGGAGACGACGCGAATTGTGTCACACAGTTTTGAAGGAAAGCAAGGGAAAGGGCGAACATATAACAGGCAAGCAACTCACCGCAGAGACGCAGAGAGCGCAGAGGAAACGCAGAGAGAGTTGATCTATTTTTTCTCTGCGCCTGCTCTGCGTCCTCCGCGTCTCTGCGGTGAGTCTTACATCATTAAGCACTGTCAAGCAGGGCTTGAACGTCGCGCATGATTTCTTCCGGCTTCCACTCGTTGCCGCGATAGACTTTGACGATTTTGCCGTCCGCTCCTACGACAGCCGTGCGCAGCCCGTGAACAATCTGGTCCGCCTCCTTGTAGTAGCGCAGCCCGAAGAACTGCGCGATTGAGCGCACCTCTTCGGGCGTCCCGGTGGCAAATTCCCAGTGCGCGAAATTTTCGCTAGTGTAGTTTTCCGTGTACGCGCCGCCGTAGCTTCGCATAACTTTCGGCGTGTCGTAGTCGGGGTCGAAGCTGACGGTCAGCAGATGCGTGCGCTCGTAAAGGTGCTGGTTCTTTTTCAACTCCTTCTCAATCGCCGCGAAGTTGTTGCTCATGAGGGGGCAATAATCCGGCAGGGGACAGCGCGTGTAGACAAAGGTCAGAAGCAGCACGCGCCCGCGATACTGCGCGAGGTTGATGCGCTTGCCGTCCTGATTCGAGAGAGAAAAATTAGGTAGCACATCGCCCGGACGTGCTTCCGCAGGCTCGTCTGTTTTTGAGGCTTCGCCCGCGTCGCGCGAGCCCTCTTTGGCGATGACGATATTTTCAATCCAGGATAAGGAATCGTCCACGACGAGCGTCGCCGTTACCTCGTCGCCGGGCGCAAGCACGTTGAGCGCCCAGTCATCCTTTTTTTTGACGGCAAACGGCATCGTCATCGCGGTCATGTAGTCACCAATCTCCTCGTGCGCGATGGTGACGCGGCGCTCCGCTTTATTAACCGCCACGACCTTGCCTTTGACGTCGTACCGTTTGGCATTGGGAGACGCTTCGGGCGCGCGGCACGCCACGGCGCAGAGCGTGACCGTGAGAGAGAAAAGTGCTAAGCGCAACATAGACACAAAGCGCGCTCTTGAAAATCCTGCTCTGTTTAATAAAGGCATCATGAACATGGCCCGGCTACTTTCGCTGTAGCTGCTCGTCGTAGAGCGTTTGATAGACGCGAAAGTTTGCGAGCACCTTGTAGACGTAGTCCTTCGATTGAGCGTAAGAAATTTCCATCACGTAGCGATCCGGATCGGTCGTGCGCGAGCGGGCCAGCCAGCGCGCCATGTTGTCTTCGCCGCCGTTGTAAGAAGCCGCGACCGCTTGCGGCTGGTTGGGAAACAGCTTGAACAGATTTCCAAGGTACTGCGAGCCGAAGAGAACGGCGACGCGCGGGTCGTAAAGATCGTCCTGACGGAAATTTTTCCTGTTAAGCTGGGCGGCCATCGTGTCTGCGGTCGAGGGAATAAACTGCATCAGCCCGCGCGCGGCTGAGACGGATTTCGCGTCCGCGCGAAAACGCGACTCCTGCCGCATAATCGAGAGCGCAAAGCGCGGGTCAACACCGCGCGGCGGGGCGTATTCCAGAAGCGGCGCGCGATAGGGCGCAGGATAAAAAAGCTCCACCATCTCCTTCGGGGCCAGCTCCAACAGATAGTCCGAGGGCATAGTCTTCCAGATGGGCTCAGCAAAGCGCACGGCGTGGTCTGCCATCTCGCCGCGACGATAGAGCACGGCGAGCGTGTAACGCGCATCGGAAGAGGCCGCGCTTGCGTTTGTCCCCGAAAGATTTTCCGCGACCGCCAACTCCGGCGCGCCCTCATCGTAAAGACCAAGGAAGAGAAGCTCGTCGGCCAAGGTCTTGTGTGTCGGCGTAAGCTTTGCGCGCGCGCCTTCGGTTAGCACTTCCTGTCGCCCGAAGGGCATGAGCTGGAATTGAGGCAGACGATTATAGGCCGGTAGACGCGCGTAAGCACGGCGTGCAACGTCAAGCAGCTCGCGCGTCGTCGCGGCGTCTTCCGTGAGGCGCAGCGCGCTCTGTGCCGACGCGCGTGCGCGTTCCGCATCGCCCGCCGCGAGTGATGCCGATGCATCCGTGCGTAAAGATGAAAGACGCGCTGCAAGCTGGTTGCGCGTAGCGTCCGCGCGTCCCATCTCGCGCAGGCGCAGGGTCGCACGCCAGCCGTAATATTCATTGCGCCCGTCGGGAATCGCAAGGTAAGCATTGACGGCTTCATCCGTGCGGCCAAGTTGTTCCAGCAGGTAGGCGCGAACGAAAGCAAGCTCTGTCTGGTTAGTCCCGCCCGCAGCACGTCCTCCGCCTAAATCCGATTCCTGACGCAAAGCTTCTACATCCACGAGCGCATCATTCCATGCGTTCTGCGTGAGATGAATCTTGAGCTGCGAGAAGAGGGCGAGCGCTGCCGCCTGCCCGCGAAAACGATCGCGGGTCTTCTTTATCCAATCGAGCGCCTCGCGGTCACGCTGGGCATCGCGCAGCACGTCTATCAGGTTGAGATGGGCGCGCTCAAGCACGTCCGTTTCCGTGTAGCGATCTATGATGCGCTGGTAGACGGTTATGGCCTCGTCCGGTCTTTTCGTGCGCGAGTAGGCGGCGGCCATCGTGGTCAAAGCATCGCGCGCGCTCGTCGAATCGGGAAACTTTTCCGCGACGCGACGGAAATAATCTATGGCTTCGTCAAAGCGCGTCTCCTGATAAAATGTGCGGCCTGTTTGAAAGAGCGTGTCCGCCGCGCTATTGCTTTGCGGGTATCGTTCCGTGAGCGCGATGTAATGCCTGCGCGCGGCTGCGAAGTCGCGATTAAAGTTGTAGATAAACGCGCGGCGCTGGTGTTCCGCTTCGGAAAGCTCGGGCGCTTTCTGTGCGGCGGTCTCCGCGTTTCCGCTGTCGAGTAGATCAAGACCGCGCACGCCCGCCAGAGCGTAATCATCGGGCCGCGCCGCGTCCGGAAGCTTGGTCACGAGAGTCGTGAAAGCCGCGCGCGCAGCTTCCGTCTGGTTGCTTTTGAGATAGGCTTCGGCCATGAGCGCGAGGGCTTCGCGCGACTGTGGCGAATTGTCGCCCGCTCGCGCCTGTAACGCACGCACGGCTGCCGCATAATCGCCGCTCTCTAAAAGACTCTCCGCGAGACGCGCTTCGGCTGCGTCGCGCAGTAGGCTCGACTGTGATGTGGCTATGAGCTGGCGCAAACGCTCTCGTTCGAGCACGGGATTGCCGGTCGCGCGCGCCATCTCGGCCATGTGCCAGAGCGCGTATTCGGAAAGGACGGACTGGCGCGAGATGACCTGTTGAAAGCTGGTGGAAGCGGCGGCCATGTCGCCCTGGCGGGCGCTGAGCCGCGCCAGCAGGTAGTCGTAATTATTGAGCGCGAACCCGGACGGGTCTGCCAGAAGCCACGCGCGCAGGTCGTTAATAGCAGCCCCGTCATTGCCGCCGTCAACCGCAGCGCGTATGCGTTCGTTGCGCTCGCGCGCCGTTTGCGCCCGCGCAGGAAAAGCTGAAAGCGAGAGCTGTAGACAGAGAAGTAAAAGCGCGAAGGCTAATCGCCCGAAGACCTTTTTAATCATGCTTGAAAGAGTCTAACCTAAACGCAGGAGAGAGAGAAATGTGGCTAACCACGAAAGCGGAAGCGACTATCCACCGCGAGCTTGATTTTCAAAATGAGCCTCAGGTGGTTTCATAGCGCGTCTTGCAGGTCGGGCACTGTAGTAGATTTTTGACGCCGCTGATGGGAATCACGGGCACTATAAAGAAGACGGTGATGAATCGCATCCCGCGTTTGACTAGAAAGTGGCCGACCGTGCCGCAGTTGCCGCAACGCATCTCCTGCGGGTTTTGTCCGGAGCCCCACGAAAAAAAGCGTGTGCCGATAATGACAAAAAAGAACATTCCGTCTCCGATTTTGCCGGTTTTGAGAAAACCCTGGCCCGAGCCGTAAAAGGATAACGCCGGGGGGCTTTTCTTTGCAAAATGGGAATGGAGCATTCGTCCGCCTTGTGTGTAAAATGAACGCAGGCTGAGGCCGGTCTTAAATTTGCTTTTGGTGACGGGAATTACTTTCAGGTTTCGGCCCCGCCATGATATGTTCAGGTAGAGCACACGGAGCGGATTTTATTCTCACGACTGGTGATTTTTTAGAGCGGCAAATCAAAACCCATGTCTATTGCCAACGAGCTGAGCCATGAAGTCGTCGCCAGCATCACGAGCTATGAAGGCGTCGAGCGCGCGAAACTCCTGAGGGTTGCGCAGTTGTTGCATTCCACCCTGCGTGCTCTTTCCGTGGAAGAAAAGCGCCGCGTGCGCCAAAGCTCATTCAACACGCCGGCATTGAAGCCCCTCGTTGATTCAAGCGAACGCTGAGGGGCCGCTGCCAGAGCTTTCCCTTTAAGGTAATATTGAGACGGGTGCGGGCAGAGTAGACGCACCCGCGCTAACTATTTTTTTTGACTGCGAGTTGATGTTTATGGCAAGCGTTAGCAAACTGACACTGATTCAGAAGACCGAAAAGTCCGGCAAGAAGGTAGATCTGCCGGAAACTTTGCTCCACAAGAAAAAATTTCTTTTTAATCGCGAGCTAAGCTGGCTGGAATTCAACTCCCGCGTGCTCGAAGAAGCTTTTAACCCACGGCTGCCACTGTTGGAGCGGCTCAAGTTCCTCTCGATTTTTTCGACCAACCTCGACGAGTTTTTCATGATTCGCGTCTCCACTCTGAAGGAGGAGGTGTCCGAGGAGGTCGCAGAGCCGTCGCTGGATGGCATGACAACCGCCGACCAGCTCAAGGAAATCAGCGAGCGGGCGCACGCTCTGGTCGAAAAGCAGATGCGTTTCCTGCGCAAGGAAGTCTTGCCCGCTCTGGAGAAAGAGGGGATTGTCATCCTCTCGTACAAGGATTTGTCGGAGAAGGAACAGCGCTCGGCGAACAAATATTTCATGGAGAACGTCTTCCCCATACTGACGCCGCAGGCCGTTGACCCCGGACATCCCTTTCCTTACGTCTCCAATCGCAGCCTCAACTTAGGCTTGATGGTCGAATCCGAAGAACGCGCGGAAGGCGCTTTGACCTCGCTCTTTGACGCGGAGCCGCGTTTCGCGCGTATCAAAGTGCCGCCGGGGATAGCGCGCCTCATCCCGATTGACGAGTCGGGCACGCGCTTTGTCTATCTTGGCAGCATGATTTCGGCCAACCTCTCGGCGCTGTTCCCCGGCGTGCATACCGGCAAGACGCATCTCTTCCGCGTCACGCGCGACGCCGAAATGGAGATTAGAGAAGACGAGGCGAGCGATCTTCTGCGCTCTATGGAGCAGCATCTCCGGCGGTTGCGTTTCGGAGATGCAGTGAGGCTCGAAGTCTCGGCTTCGATGCCGCAGAAGATGATTAACTATTTGATGAACTCGCTCAAGCTCACGCCCGACGATGTCTACTTGATAGAAGGCCCGATGCACGTGCCGGATTTGATGGAGCTTTACGATCTGGACAGGCCCGAGCTTAAAGATAAGCCTTTGCAGACGACACTGCCTGCGGCGCTGCAACAGAAGAGGTCCGTCTTCGACATCATCAAGGAGCAGGACGTGCTGCTGCATCACCCGTACACGTCTTATGCGACCGTGACGGATTTCATCAACGCGGCGGCGCTAGACAAAGACGTGCTCGCCATCAAAATCTGCCTCTATCGCACGGGTCAGCGCTCGCCCGTCGTCAAGGCGCTGATGGACGCAAGCGAGCGCGGCAAGCAGGTCACGGCCCTTGTCGAATTAAAAGCGCGGTTTGACGAGGAGAACAACATAGAGTGGGCCAAGCAGTTGGAGCGCGCGGGTGTGCACGTCATCTACGGCCTGCTCGGTCTGAAAACTCATTGCAAGGTGGCGCTCGTCGTGCGGCGTGAAAAGAAGACTCTGCGACGCTATGTGCACATCGCGACAGGCAACTATAACCCTACGACCTCGCGCATCTACACGGACCTTGGGCTCTTCACGTCAGACCCGGAAATCGGCGCGGACGCCACTGACCTCTTTAATTTTCTGACGGGCTATTCGCGGCAGGTCAAGTATAGAAAGCTACTGGTTGCGCCAGTGAACTTGCGCGAGAGCATGACGGAATTGATTCGCCGCGAGCGGGAGCACGCCGAAAGGGGACGGACCGGGCGCATCATCGTCAAGGTCAACAGCCTCACCGACACGGACATCATAAGGGAACTGTACGAAGCTTCGCAGGCCGGAGTGCACATAGATTTAATCGTGCGCGGCGTCTGCATGCTACGGCCCGGTGTGTCCGGATTTTCCGAGAACATCACGGTCAGAAGCATCGTCGGTAGATTTTTGGAGCACAGCCGCATCTTCTATTTCGCTAACGGCGGGAAAGAAGATGTCTATATCGGCAGCGCGGATTGGATGATGCGGAACCTGGACCGCCGCGTGGAAGTCGTCGTCCCCATCATGGACGAGCAGATTAAGAGATACCTCAAAGACGAAGTGCTCGATTCATACCTGCACGATAACAAAAAGGTGCGTATCCTTCAGCCGGGCGGCAAGTACATACAGCTCTCACCGGACGCGAACGAGGACTCGTTCGACAGCCAGATGTTTTTCGCAGGCCGCGTCATCGGCGCGTCTTAGTCGCAAAAGTTTTCGTCTTAGAAAGTCGGCAGCGCAAACAGGGAGGGGATAAATGTCAGAGAGTGGAACACAGGCGGCGCGCACCGCCGAAGCAACCGCTGGCGAGGAGACCAAAGAAAATCTACAGCGACAGATGGACGAGGCGCGCGAATCTATCTCGCAAACCGTGACGGACATTAAGGACACAGTGGTTGATCAAATTCATTCTGTGAAGGAAACGGTCTCGGAAACGCTCGACTGGCGCGAGCAGTTCCGCAGCCATCCCGTTGCGTGGTGCGTCGGCGCTCTCTCGGTCGGCTACGTCATCGGCAACAGCATGTCTGCTTCGCTTCACGGCACAAAGAACGAAGACCACCTGCTTTCACACCTCGCGGCGCTGGGCGACCACTTCGCCGACGAGCTTTCGCGACAGGGCATGAATATTCTAGCCCCGGCGCTGACCGGAACGGTCCTCGTCCCTCTGCTCACGGCCAAGCTAAAGGAGCTGACGGGACTTGATCTCTCCGGCCTGACCAGTCAACTGCTTGCGCAGAGCGGCGTGGACACGACGCCGAAAAAGAAGGGCAGGAAAAAGAAGGCGGGCACTCGAAAGCAGGGCAAAGTAAAAGCGAAGGGGAAGAAGGCAAAGTCAAAAGACGTCTGACTTGATAATCAATCGCAAGTTTTTGAAGTGAAAAGCGAGGCGGCAAATTTTAGCCGTCTCGCTTTTATTTTAACCTTGCTCAGCTAATGTCTGCTCCCTCTCCGACATCCAGAAATCTGTCCCTGACGTTTTGTGGCGGCAGCATGCAGCTATCGTATTTGCCGAACATTCGATAACGATAGCGAGCGAACAGATTATAAAAAAAGTCTCGCACCGGAGCCGGGATAATGTAGGCCGCCAGAAACAGTTTCCAGAAGCCTCCGAGGTAAGCCGCGACACGCAGCGCCGCGCCGGAGCGAACATAGACACGCTCGCTTGCGTCGGCTGATGAGCGTTCCAGCAACACAACCGAGTCAACGCCGTTCAAGACAGGGTGTCGCCTGATGACTTCTTTACCGAACTCGCTTTGCAGTGCCGCAAAGCGCATAGTTCCACGCTTGTCATAATCAAGAATCATCTGCACAGTCTTGTTGCAGAAGCCGCACACCCCGTCATAGAGCAGAACGGGTGAATCCACGGTCGTCTCCCTCATCTTGATTTCCATCACTGGGCGGTCAAATGAAAATGTAAATAGGTTGCAGCTTGATAACCCGGCCCGTTTGTGGCTACTCGAAACCCGTCACGCGCGAGCGGCATTCTACCTGATTGGCAAAGACTACGATGAAAGTATTGCTATTGAGCGTTCGGGTTGGATGAGTTGTAAGATGCGGCCTTTAGCCGAGAACCACATCGGCATCAATCATCAGGCTCGGAATAGATTTCGCCGCCAACGACTCGCCGCGCTTTACTATGCGAATCTCCCGATACGTGTCTCCAACAGGCGAGGTATAAATTTCGATGGTTTCTTCAGGCAGATTAACGAGCCACACCTCAGGGATACCTGCCCCCGCATAAAGAGGAGTTTTTATATCACGATCATATTCAACCGAGCTATCAGCTACCTCAATGATTAGCAGCACATCCGCCGGTTGTGGATTAGCCTGAGCATAGAAATCATCCCGGCGCTTGAGCAAAGCAACATCAGGCAACGGTTCGGAGAAATCATTGACCTGCACAGGATTCTGCACCCAAACAATTGCTTCACCGCCCGCCAACCGCCCTAGAAATTCGGTTAGCCTTGCTACACAAGCCGCATGACGGCTGCCAATCGGATTCATTTCGATAATCTCGCCTTCAATCAGCTCAACGCGGTCGTTCTCCGAGAGCACGCCCGCCGCTGCCATCCGATAATATTCATCAACGTTGAAATGTCGTCTTATAATTTGAACTGACATAATAGATTCACCGCCTTCATACGAGCCGCATGATAACACACCGCCCACCAGCGACTAAGAAGGCATCCAAAGCTCTAATTAGAGTTGCGAATCATCCGAGCTGTCCTGCGGTTGGTCGTCTTCTTGTGTGCGCTCTTTCTTTTTCGACTTCTTCTTTTTCGCCTTGCCGTTTTTGGCTCGCTTCTTTTTTGGAGCTTCGCTGTCGTCATCCGATTTGGCGACGGTTGCGGCGGTGATGCCGGTCATGAGATTGGAGACGAGGCCGACGGCGATTTCCGTCCCGTGCCTGCGTATCAGTTTATTGACCTGTTTGGTCAACGCCTTTTTGGTTTTACGTTTGATGAGCGCCATCTGATTCTGCTCCTCTGGACGATTTTTTAGCGCGTCTGCCTGTGTCTAGATTACCGGGAAGGGAAAGAATAAGTTGCTTTAACTCGTCTTCGTCAACACGCCGCGCGGCTTCTTCGGGAGTCATCCACTCTCGACGCCGCTCCGCAGCTTCGGGCCACTCGTCAAGCACCGTCTCGACTTCCAACAGAAAGAGCTGCACGCGGCAAGTGCCGCCCCACTTTTCGTAGCTGTACTCGCCAAACGGCTCATCCGACATGCGCCCCTTGATGCCCGCTTCCTCAAAAGCCTCTTTCGCGGCGGAGTCGCGGGCGGTCGTGCCCAAATCTATGACGCCTTTGGGCACAATCCAGCGACCCTTGCGTATCGAGGTGATGAGCAGAATTTCCGGCTCGTCACCCTTGAGCCTGTAGGGGACGACGGCTGATTGTTTATAAAACCACCACGGTCTGCTTTTCATAGACGGCTCGCGGGCGAAACCCTGTCTCGCATTCAAAAGGAATGGCGTGCTTCATTCTTTATCGAGCTGACGTGGACGTGTGAAGCGCTCAGGCTGCGCGCAGCCCTCGTGCGTCTTGCTCCATTTCTCCACGTCCAGCGCAAGCTCGGCCAACGCTCCCGTGGGCATTCTTTCATCTTCACCCGTCAGATAAAAGAGCAGTTGTTCCAGCCCCGGATTATGGCCGACGAGCATGACAGAAACGGCGCTCTCTTCTATCTGCGAGATGACTTCGACGAGCGTATCGAGCGTCGCTTCGTAGATGCGCTCGTCAAAGCGCAGGGGCACATCCAGACGCGCAGCCTTTGTGACAAGCGCAATCGTCTGCCGCGTCCGCTGCGCGGGCGAGCAGAGAATAAGATCAATCGCTATGTTCTCGTTGCGCAGAAACTTGCCCATGAGCGGCGCGGCTCGCCGCCCCCGCTCGTTTAAGGGGCGGTCGAAATCCGCGAGGCCGGGATCATCCCAGCTCGATTTAGCATGGCGCAGCAGCAGTAGTTTCTTCATCGCAATCCAACAATCTCTGAAATGTACAAACTCGGCTTTCGTGCAAGAGCATAAAACAAAAAGAGAAAAGACGTAAATCGTAAATCGTAAATCGGAGAAAGCGGTTTTCTCTATTTACGATTCACGATTCACGATTTACGATTTACGTCTTTTCTTTACCTTTGTCTCTATGGTGTAATGAGCGCCGGGCGTCATACAAAAATCCGGAACAGGAGCAAACGCTTTTGTCGCTTTGAGCGACGAGAGCGCGAGTGCGTGTGAGCGCGATGAGCAGGACGATTGTGGTGGGCGACATTCACGGGTGCTACGACGAGTTCAAGGAGCTATTGGAGCAAGTCTCCCTGAGCGAGACGGATCGCGTCGTGGCCGTCGGCGATCTCATAGTCAAAGGCCCGCGCAATCGTGAAGTGCTGGAAATGTTCGATGGCCGCGATAGACGCTTTTCTTCCGTCATAGGCAATCAGGACCTTGCGCTCCTGCGCCACTGGCGCGGGCAACACGCAGACCTCACGGACGCGCACCGAAAGGCTCTGGCCGAGCTTGAACAGGACCGCGATTCCTGCGTCAAAATTCTGGAAGCTCTGCCGTTGATGATTGATTTGAACACGCACGTTGTGGTTCATGCGGGCGTGCGCCCCGGCGTGCCGCTGGAAGAGCAAACGGCAGAAGATTTGACGGAGCTGCGGACCCTTGGCGAAGACCCGCAGAGCCGCGAGGGCACGCCGTGGTATGAAGTTTACGATGATGAAAAGATCGTCCTCTTCGGCCACTGGCCCGCGCGTGAGGTGCGTCGCGCTCGCCGCGCGCTCGGGCTCGACACCGGATGCGTCTACGGTCATCTCTTGACGGCTTACATTATCGAAACGAATGAAATCGTCAGCGTGCGCGCCCATCGCGCCTATGATTATCCGAAGCATGGGCTGCCGTAGACCCGTAAGCGTTACACGAGCGTAACAATCAGGCTTTATGATGTTGGTCCGAAGCTCGGGGTGAAGGGAGCAGAAGCGAACCATTTGAAACTTGCAGCCATTGACGTCGGCTCAAACTCCATCAAGCTGGTCGTGGTCGAAGCCGCAGCCGCAGATTCCTTTGCGGTGCTCGCGCGCGAGAAAGAGGTCGTGCGGCTGGGCCACGAGACTTTGCGCTATGAGCATCTCTCCATGGAAGCCATTGAGCGCGCCGCCGATTGCATCAAGCGCTTTCGCTCTATATCGGAAGCGCGCGGCGCAACGCGCATCATCGCAATCGCCACGGCTTCGGTGCGCGAGGCCAACAATGCCGCCGAGTTTATTGACGAGATAGAGCGTCGCACGGGTGTCCGGCTGGAAGTTCTGTCAGGCATCGAAGAGGCGCGCTTGATTGGCATTGCCGCTTCTACCTCCTGCGCACGAGAGCGCGGAGCGCCCCTCATCAACATAGACATCGGCGGAGGCTCTACCGAAATCTCTTTGATGCGCGATAGCACGCCGGTCGCGCTCTTTTCCGTCAAGCTCGGGGCCGTCGGATTGATGGAGCGCTTTCTCTCTTCCGACCCGCCGAAGCCGAAAGAGCTACGCGCTTTGAGAGAAGAGATACGCGCGGCGTTAGAGCGGCCCGCGCGCGAGCTGCGCGGCTCAAGCTGGCTGCAAGCGACTGGGACTTCGGGGACGATTCTAGCCATCGGAGAAGCCTTGCGCCTGCGCACCCTTCGCGACGTGGACACGCGCAACCTCGCGGCTCAACCCGCAGGCGCAAGTGTAGTCTTCGGCCAGCTCGAACGACTGAACATGAGACTCGCGGGGATGAGCATCGCGGAGCGTCGCGCTGTTCCGGGCATCAGCGTGCAACGCGCGGAGATTGTGGTCGCGGGCGGCCAGATTCTGGAAGGTGTGATGAGCGCTCTCGGCATCAATCTGGTGCGGACCTGCGATTGGGCTTTGCGCGAAGGCGTCATCATAGATTCTTTGCGCGAGATGGAGGCCGAATCGCGCCCGCCCGTTCCCGACGTGGCGGACCATCGCCTGCTCGGCGTGCATGCGGTCGGGCGGCGTTTCGGTTATGAAGAGGCGCACGCGCACCAGGTAGCAAGGCTGGCCGAGAAAATCTTCGACGAGCTGGCGGTGACTGAAACATTGACGCGCCACCAGCGCACACTTCTTTCGGCAGCCGCGCTCCTGCACGATGTCGGCTATCACATCGCGCACGAGTCGCATCATAAGCACGCGCTCTACTTGATTAAGAATTCCGAGCTGACGGGTTTTTCCGAAGCCGAGCGGCTGGTCATAGCCAACATCGCCCGCTATCATCGTGGCGCGACGCCCAGAGAGCGGCATCCCGATTTCGCTCAGCTAAACCTGCCGGATCGCGACACGGTCTGCCGCCTAGGCTCAATCCTGCGCATCTCGGATGCGCTCGATAGAAGTCACGACAGCCGCGTCGAGACGGTCAAGTTTACGCGCGAGCGCGGCGAAGTTCATCTGGAGCTGCGCAGCTCCTTTAACTGCGATAAGGAGATTTGGGCCGCCGAGCAGAAGCGCGATCTGTTCGAGCAGTCGTTTAACTGCAAGCTCGCGTTGAGCAAGAGCAGCGTAGTGAAACGCGCCGGGTAAAAAGTTATGGCGAAAGCGAAAATGGTAGAAGGGCTGGATTGCGACCAGCGTGCGCTGGAAGGAATGCGCCGCGTGCTCTTTACACGGCTGGACGAGATGTGCGAGCTGCGCGCGGCGGCGCTTGATTGGAGCGACATAGAGGGCGTGCATGACATGCGCGTGGCTTCGCGCCGCCTGCGCAGTCTCCTGAAAGATTTCCGTCCATACTTTCACGGGCAAATCCGCCAGAAACGTTTGCGCGAGCTTGCGCGTTCCCTCGGCATGGTGCGCGATCAGGACGTAGCGATTGAGGCTTTGCACAAATTGGCCGCAGAGGCCGCGCCCGAAGATGTTGCGCAGGGGCTCGGGCGCATTATCCACGAGCGCGAGCGACGCCGCGAGCGTGCGCGAAAAAATTTAGCGGAGAGCATCAGCGAAGATGATCTGGCGGATTTACGCGATAAGCTCGCGCTACGGTTTCGCGAGGCGACGCGCAGCACGGAGGCAGTACCCATCGAGCGCGCCGCGATCACGGTCGAAGCAATCCGGCGTCCAACAGAGCTGACCTTTCAACAGGCGGGCCGCGCCATCATCCTCAAACGCCTTGCAGAGCTACAAGACCTCGGCGAGAGCCTCTACCATCCTTTCGACGTGGAGCCTTTGCATGACATGCGTATCGCGGCCAAGCGCTTGAGATACGCCATCGAGCTGTTCGCGCAATGCTGGGGCGAGCATCTCAACTGGTTCTCAAAAGAGGTAGCGCGCTTGCAGGATTCTCTGGGCGAGCTGCACGACTGCGATGTGTGGATAGAGGATTTCGGCGTGCGTCTCGCGCACATGCCACCGGACGCGAAGATGCGAGACGAGGAGCGCGGGGCGTACAGTGCGGAACGCTGTGCCGCCGTCTGGCTCCTGCAATATTTTTCCAAACAGCGGGCCAAGCATTACCGCCACGCCCTCTCGCGCTGGCACGAATGGGAGCGCGCAGGCTTTGACGCACGCTTGGCCGCCATCCTCAACGGCGAGATAAGCGCCGAGCCTCAACACGACGATGCAGTGGCCGCTTCCGATGCTCAAAGCCGACACGAAGCTTCTTGATAATTAAGCCCCTTTCAGGGGCTCATTTTAATGTCGCCCTGCCGGGGATTATTCTTATCTATAAGTGTCTTGGCTTCTGCCGCACGGGCCGCGATTTGTGCTAGGATGCGTCCCAAGCGAATCCTATGATTATGACAGTCAAAGAAGAAGGGCGTGCGGAAATCCTGAACGGCGCGCGCGTCGCCGAAGAAATCAAGCGCGAAGTGGCCGAAGAGGTGGCGCGCATCGAGCGCGAGCACAATGTTCGGCCAACCCTGGCCGTCGTACAGGTCGGAGACGACCCTGCATCCAGCGTTTACGTCACGAGCAAAGTCCGCACGTCTCGCGAGCTTGGTCTAGAATCCGAGCAACACGCGTTGCCGCTAGCGACTACGACTTCCGACCTTCTTGAATTAGTCTCCCAACTCAACGCGCGCGCGGACGTGGACGGGATACTGGTTCAACTGCCGCTGCCCGATGAAGTTGAAGAAGCCCGCGTGATAGAGGCGATTGACCCGGCGAAAGATGTTGACGGGTTTCATCCTATGAACATCGGGCGGTTAACTCTTGGTCAGAAGGTGCTCGCGCCCTGCACGCCCGCCGGTATCATAGAGCTTTTGGAGAGATACGATGTGCCGATCCGCGGCGCGAATGCCTGCGTCGTCGGGCGCAGCCAGATTGTCGGGCGTCCCGTCGCGCAACTTCTCTTGCAGCGCGACGCGACCGTCACCATCTGTCATTCGCGCACGCGCGACCTCGCTTCTGTCACGCGACAGGCAGACATCCTCGTCGCAGCCATAGGGCGCACGGGCTTTATACGCGGCGAGCATATCAAGCCCGGCGCGACCGTGATTGACGTCGGCATTAACAGAGTGACGGACACGGACGAAGCGCGCGCTCTCTTTGGCGACGAAGCCGAAAAGCGTCTGGAAGTTATAGCGCGGCGCGGCTATATCATCGTGGGCGATGTGCATCCGGCCGAAAGCCTGCGCGTGGCCGGTCGTCTGACGCCCGTGCCGGGTGGCGTGGGGCTCTTAACCGTGGCGATGCTGATGCGCAACACGGTCGAGGCGGCGCGTCGTCGTCGCGGTCTCTGAAAGTCTGTATGCTGCGCGTAGGTTTGACCGGATCAATCGCCGTGGGAAAAACTCACGTCGCAAACCTCCTGCGCGAGCTGGGCTGTCTGGTGGTTGATGCGGACCAGACGGCGCGCGATGTGGTTGCGCCTGATTCCGAAGGGCTTCAGCGTGTGGTGGCGGAATTCGGAAAGGAAGTTTTAAGACCGGACGGAACGCTTGACCGCGCAACGCTTGGTGCAATAGTTTTCGCAGACGAAGCGAAGCGCAAGCAGTTGAACTCGATTCTGCATCCACTGATTATTGCCGCGCAGGACGAGCTGCTGCGCGGCTGGGAGCGTGATCACCCAGAAGGCATCGGTGTTGTGGACGCGGCGCTGATGATAGAGTCAGGCGGATACAGGCGTTTTGATAAAATAGTTGTGGTACATTGTGAGCCCGAGCAACAGGTCAAGAGGCTCATGACGCGCAATCACCTCGCGCGCGAGGAAGCGTTGGCGCGCATACGCGCCCAGATGCCGCAGGCGGAAAAGATGCGCTACGCTGATTTCCTGATTGATACTTCGGGAGATTACGAAGCCACACGCGCACGCACCCGGGCCGTTTACGAAGAGTTAAAGGCTTTGAGCCACGCTCAAGCTCAACAGGATTTGCGATTTTAGATTTGCGATTTTCGATTGGAAGAGGACAAATCAGAGATTTGAAATCTGAAAAAAATAGTTCTTTAATCCTTATCCAATCGAAAATCGGCAATCGCAAATCGAAAATTCTTTTATGAAGCGAAGACGGACAAAAATCCAGAGCAGAAGATTTGCGAAGTGGCGCGCGCGTGTGGCGGCGTCTGTGTTGCTCGTCATGTCCTTGACCGGCGGGGGCTGTTTTCTGGATCACGAAGTAGAGCCGTACTATGGTCGCGTCAACGTCCCGCGCGCGCAGGAGTTTCGCTGGAGCAATGGCGGCGTGCCGCAAACCTTTGACCCGGCGCTGGCCGCAGCACCCCCGGAGACGGACGTTGTGCGCGCCATGTACGAGGGGCTCACCGAATACGATTCCAGGACGCTCACGCCCCTGCCCGGCGTCGCGCTCAAGTGGACTTCAAACGCAGCCGCCGACGAGTGGACGTTCCACCTCAGGCGCGACGCGCGCTGGTCAACGGGCGAGCCCGTCACGGCTCAAGACTTCGTCAACTCTTGGAAGCGCACCCTGCGCCTGGGCACGAACGCGCCGCACGTACGCCTCATGGAAAACATAGCGGGCGCGCTTCCTTCTCCCGCAACAAACGGAGGCGCGACAGCGCCGTCTGCGGACACAACTCAAACACCAGCCGCGAATCAGCCAGCCGAGAAAAAGGAAGCGAAGGCCGACGTCAAGCGAGAGAAAAAGCAAGAGGCCGCGCCTCCACAGCTTCCGCCTCCGTTCGGCGTGGAAGCTCTTGACGATTACACGCTGCGCGTTCGTCTTGTGCGACCGGACGTGAGTTTCCCGGCGCTCGTCGCGCATCCCGTCTTCCGCCCCGTGCACAACGCCGAGACGCAACAGCCCGAGCCTCAACAGGCGCAGCGCCCCGTCACCAACGGCGCTTTTCAACTGGCACGCGCGGGCCGCGACGGCGTCACGCTCGAACGCGCGCAGAGCTACTGGGACGCACAAAGCGTCGGGCTTCAGCGCGTGCAGTTTGTCGCCGCGCAGAATGTCGAAGCTGCGCTTTCGGCTTACAGAGCCGGAGAGGTGGACGCAGTTACCAACGCGGGGTTCGAGCCTCTGGCCGTCAAGCTGCTCGCTCCATACAGGGATTTTCGTCGCGCTACATACGGCGCGCTCACCTTCTACAGCTTTAACACTTCGAACGCGCCCTTTACGGACGTGCGTGTGCGCGAAGCGCTCGCCATAGTGATTGACCGCGACCGCATCTGCGACGACGAGATGGGCGGCGCAACCGAGCCCGCGAAAAAATTTCTTCCGGAGCCGGAGGCGAGCAAAGCCTCTGCGGCGACGAATCAAAAGCCCGGTCTCGAAAAGGATGTGGCGCGCGCGCAAAGTCTTCTGGCGGCGGCGGGCTTCCCGCAGGGCAAAGGCTTTCCGCCCATCAGGCTTTTGATAAACCGCAACGAGCAGCAGCGCATGGTCGCTCAATCAATTGCCGCCATGTGGAAAACGGCGCTCGGGCTTGAAACAGATATCATTTCCAAGAACTGGGATGAGTACGAAGCGGCTGTGCGCGCGGGCGATTACGATGTAGTGAGGCGCGGCTTTGTCATGCAGACGACCGACGAGGCTACGAACATGCGCCTGATGTTTGAAACGGGGATGGACGCGTCCCTGGCGGGTGAAAGCGCAAACTCGGCGGCGGAGAATGTTGAAAATCCTGCTGGCACAAACGAGAGCGCGGCCCGTAGCGTGCGCGAGGAAAAGGGACAGCCGGAGAGGATGCCGCCGCTTGTGCCATCCATTTCTTCGGAATCGCAGGCGCTCAGGGAATTGCCGGCTTTTCCCGTTTACTTCGCCTCTTCCTATGCGCTGGTGAAGCCTTACGTTAACGGTTTTGACGCTAATTTGCTGGACGCGCCATCCCTGAAGCGCGTGCGTATAGACACCAATTGGCGGCAGCAGAAACAGACCGGCGTCGTGTGGTTCAAATCCGAGTAAAAGGATCGGATTTTTTTAGCTCGAAAGAAAGCAACGCGCGCAAGCCCGCCGCGCATCGGTTAAGTAGTAAGCCGCAAAGACGTTGCGTCTTGAAATCTGAAGCTCTCGCGTGATAACGTGAGGGCTCTCGGAGACCCCCCGTTCGTACAGTTTAATTATTTCTCTCCCGTCCAGAGGCGGTTCACTGAAAAGCTATGAGGAAGTTTTCCTCTTGTTTGTTCTGGCACGGAAATCTTTCAGGGCGTTGAAGTCGTCAAGCCTTTTCCGACACAACGCCCTGATAGCGGTGTGTCTGCTGGCAGGAAAAAGATTCGGGCTCTCTTCGGCCACAAAGGAGTTGATAATTATGTTGAGCTTTAGTTCACCTCAAATGCGTCTTGGCGCTCTGTTCCTCGCCGTTGCGATCATCGCCGCAGGCTGTTCGGCGTCGGCCAGAAACGAGCCTTACTTCGGCAAGATTCAACCGCCCGAAGGACAGGTCTTGCGCTACATCACAGGCGCAGAGCCGCAGACACTAGACCCGCAATACATGACCGGCCAGCCCGAATCGCGCATCGCCGCCGCCATCTATGACGGCCTCGTCGAATACGAAGAAGTGACCATGAAGCCCAGGCCGTCTCTCGCAACCAGTTGGGACGTGAACCCGGACGGCACTGTCTGGACATTCCACCTGCGCAACAACGCGACGTGGACGGACGGCAAGCGGCTCGACGCGAATGATTTTGTTTACTCGTGGCGACGCGCCGTCGATCCTGTGTTCGCCGCTCCTTACAGCAGCCTGATGTACGTCGTCAAATTCGCGGAGCCCTACAACAACCAGTCGGCTTTCGTGCGCGACCCCAAGACGGGCAAGTATGCCACCGAAGGCGACGTCGAGCGCGCGGGCAAAGACGGCCCCGTCACTTTCACCGGCACTGAGCCCGAGAAATTCGATAAAGCTCCGGCGGCAAGATCAGCTACGGCACAAGCCGCGAGCGCCGAGGGCGAAGCAAAGAAAGCTACTGAGAAATATTTCTATCTCCCGGCGGACGCCGAAGAACGCAACAAGATTGTGAACGGCGACCCGGCGAAGAAGACACAGGGCAAGCCCGAATTAGCGCGCGTGCTCCAAGGCAAAGAGTTTGTGCCCGTGACGAAAGAGCATGTCGGCGTGCGTGCGCTGGATGATTTTACCTTCGAGGTCACGCTCGAAGCTCCGACCGCCTACTTCGTCAAGCTTCTTTATCACCAGTTCTTCCGCCCCGTGCCGCGACAGGCGATTGAAAAATACGGCGACCAACTCTGGGTTAAGCCGAAGAACATCATCACGAGCGGCGCTTTCAAGGTCGCCGAGTGGAAGCCCTACGAGAAAATCGTGGTCGTCCGCAACACGGGCTTCTGGGACAACGCCAACACCAAGCTCGACAAGATTATCTTTCCCGCCACGGAGCAGTTGACCACGGCTATGAATCTCTACAAGTCTGGCGAGATTGATTGCACGCAATCGAACGAAGTGCCGCCGCCGTGGCGCAACCAGATGAAGGAAACGAAGAAGGACTACAAGTTCGGTCCCTATCTTCAAATCGAGTTCCTGGCTATCAACACCAAGCTCGCGCATCTTCAGGACGTGCGCGTGCGCAAGGCTTTGAGCATGGCGGTCAACCGCCAGATCATCGCGGACCAGGCTCCGGGCCGCATGCCCCTGACGGCGTTTACGCCCAAGATGGACGGCTACCAGAACGCGGAAGGCGACGGCTATAACCCGGACATGGCGCGCAAGCTTCTGGCCGAGGCGGGTTACCCGGACGGCAAAGGCTTTCCCGGCGTCGAGCTGCTCTACAACACCGCTGAATCCAACAAGCAGACGATGGAGCTGATTCAGGCCATGTTGAAGAAGGAGCTGAACGTCAAGGCCGAGCTGACGAACGTAGAGTGGCGCGTCTATCTGGAAAAGACGCGCTCGACCAAGATGGAGTTCAAGGGACTGTCGCGTCGCGGCTGGATTGGCGACTACGTTGACCCGAACACGTTTCTTGATTTGATGACGACCGCATCGGCCAACAACGGCACGGGCTGGGGTGATAAGAAGTATGACGAGATGCTTCTGGCTGCCAACGCCGAGATTGATAACGACAAGCGTATGCAGATGCTGCGCGACGCCGAAAGCTACATGCTCAAGCAGCAGCCGATCATTCCGCTTTTCGTCGGCCCAAGCTCTTTCATGTGCAAGCCCTACGTGAAGAACCTTGTGCCCAACCTGCTCGACCAGCACGACTGGCGCGGAGTCTACATAGACCACTCGGTGACGGCGGAGTCTTTGGGTGTGGCCGCGACGACGTGGAGGAACAGGTTTTTCGGGTTCATGAATTAGAAAGCTAACTCCGAAGCGACCCTAGACATCAGAACGGAAATTAACAGGGATGGACAGGATGAACAGGATAAAAGGGATTGATTCATTGATTCATTTCTTCATTGATTCAATGAAACAATGAACCGATGTATCATTTCTTCTTCATCCTGTCTATCCTGTCCATCCCTGTTTGAATCTGCTTAAGGTCTTGTCAGGCGCTCTTAGTAACTATTGTTCTGAGGCTTGAAAATCATGCTCAGATTTATCATTCGTCGTCTGCTCGTAATCTTTCCGATGGTGCTTCTGGTTATCACCCTGACGTGGGTTTTGATCAGGCTTGCTCCGGGCAATTTCTACTCGACGGCGAAGGGGTTGCCGCCTGCGGTGGAGAGGAACATACGGGCCAAGTATGGTCTGGACAAGCCGTGGTACGTGCAGTACGGCAAGACCATGTGGCAAATTCTGGGCGGCGATTTCGGATTCTCGCGCCAGTATCCGGAGCAGACCGTGAACGAGATTCTGGCGCGCGCGCTGCCCGTCTCGGCCACCATCGGGCTCGTGGCCTACGTGATTGCTCTGGTGACGGGTCTCTTCTTTGGCACAATTGCTGCGCTCAAACAAAACTCCGCGCTCGACTACAGCTCAATGGCAGCGGCGATGCTGGGGATAAGTCTGCCTAATTTTGTGCTGGGGCCGATTCTTGTTCTGCTGTTCGGGCTAACGCTCTACTGGCTGCCCGCCGCGCGCTGGGACTGGCTCGTGGAGTTCGGGCCGTTCCCTTGGTTGAAGTACGTGCTGTGGGCCGTGTTCGCGTTTCTGGTTTTGGGAGCGGTCGCGTTTGCAATCCGCAGGTTCATGGCGCACCGCCGCAGCCCCGACCGTCTGGTCGAAGACCGCAAGGGCGAATCTTCGGGTTGGGCTCCGACCATCATCGGCTTCATTCTGGGAAACGTCATCCTCGCGGTGCTGGCCCTGCTCTTTACGCAGGCGAGCAACTGGGGACAGTCGGGCGTGGCAATCCCTGTGCTCGCGCTCGTACTGGTGATTATCGCTGTGGGCGTCGGATTGTGGTGGGCGCGGCGCGCGCATTCGGTGATGCTTCAGTCTTTGATATACGGCGTTATAGCCTCGACTGTGCCGCTGCTGCTGGCTCTGCTGATTCGCCTGCTGAGCGGGTTGTTCCAGTTGACCGCGCAGGTCGGCCCGTTTGGTATCCCGCGCCTGCGTTACATACTGTTGCCCGCGCTCACGCTCTCCGCCGTCTACATGGCTTACATCGCTCGACTGACGCGCGCCGGAATGCTTGAGGTGTTAAGAAAAGACTACATCCGCACGGGACGCGCCAAGGGCTTAAAAGAGAGAGACGTGATTATCAGGCACGCGATGCGCGGCGGCATCCTGCCTGTCGTGAGCTACACCGGACCGGCGCTCGCTTTTATCGTCGGCGGGACAGTAGTCGTCGAGCGCATCTTCGCGCTGCCGGGTCTGGGTAACTATCTCATCAACGCGGCGCTCAATCGCGACGAGCCTTTGCTCCTGGGTATCACGGCTTTTATCTCGACCATCATCCTGCTTTTCAATCTCCTCGTGGACATCGCTTACGCCTACATTGATCCGCGAATCAGGTACAGCTAAGGGAGGACAAAACGTATGGCGAGACGACACGAAACAGAGCGAGTGCCAACGGCGGATCCGAACGAGCCGGTTGAAGTGGCGACACCGCTTGCGCCGCCATCAACCGCCGCCGTAGAGGATGACATCAACGAGCCGGAGGCGATGGCCGCCGATCAGCTTATGGGTTCGGCTCCTCCCGCAAACAAGTTGTGGCAGGAGACTGCCGGAGGCTTTATCGCGGGCACGAGTTTGTGGAGCGATGCGTGGCGGCGTCTGAAAAAGAACAAGCTCGCCGTGCTGGGCGGCTTCGTCGTCATCTTTATCATCCTCGCTGCGCTCATCGGCCCGATTATTCTCAAAATACTCACGGGTATAACTTACGACTCTATCCCCAGCCAGCGCGAGCTTGTAAAAGCGATGGCCCCTAGCTGGCAGCATCCTATGGGGACAGACCCGCAGGGAAGAGACATTCTCGCGCGCGTGCTTGTCGGGGGGCGCATCTCGCTCATGGTGGCGCTCGTCTCCACATCTGTCTCGCTTGTGATAGGCATCAGCTACGGAGCTATCGCGGGCTACTTCGGCGGCAAGATAGACAACTTCATGATGCGAGCCGTGGACCTCATCTACGCCGTGCCCTACATGATTATCGTCATCGTGCTCCTGTCGCTTTTTGAAAAGAGCCTCTTTCTACTTTTCACGGCGCTCGGCGCTGTCTCGTGGCTGACGATGGCGCGCATCGTGCGCGGGCAGGTCTTGTCTTTGAAGAACCAGGAATTTGTTGAAGCCGCGCGCTCCATCGGCGTGTCGACGTGGAAGATTATCTTTCGCCACATAGTGCCGAACACGCTCGGCCCCGTCATCGTCTATGCGACGCTGACCGTCCCTGCGGTCATCTTGCAGGAAGCGTTCTTGAGTTTCTTAGGCTTAGGCGTGCAAGCGCCGCTCTCTTCGTGGGGCACGCTCGCGGCGGAAGGCGCTGACAACATAGCCATCTACCCGTGGATGATTATCTTCCCCGGCGTGACGATGGCGTTGACGCTCTTTAGCCTCAACTTCGTGGGCGACGGGCTGCGTGATGCGCTCGACCCACATATGAGAAAGGTCTGAAAAGCAGTGACAAGTGACAGGTGACAAGTGACAAGCAAGAGGAAAGACAAGCTGCTTTATCTTGTCACTTGTCACCTGTCACTTGTCACTGAGGATGATATGAGTAGCGACGGAAACATTTTAGAAGTCCGTGACCTGAAGACTTACTTCTTCACGGAGGATGGGACGGTCAAGGCGGTTGACGGGATTACGTTTGACCTCAAGCGCGGAGAGACCTTGGGGATTGTCGGCGAATCGGGCTCGGGCAAATCCGTCACCAATCTTTCCATCATCCGTTTGATTCCGGACCCGCCCGGTAAAATCGTCTCGGGCGAAGTGCTTTTCGACGGTCAGGACATCATGGCGCTGCCCGTGGACGAGGTCAGGAAAATTCGCGGCAAACGCATCGCGATGATCTTTCAAGACCCCATGACCTCGCTCAATCCCTTCATGCGTATCTCCAAGCAGTTGATGGAGCTGACGCGCCTGCATCTGGGCTATAACAAGAGCCAGGCTTACGACCACGCCGTCCGCATGCTTGAAACCGTGGGCATCCCGGACGCAGCGTCGCGTGTTGACGGTTACCCGCACGAATTTTCCGGCGGCATGCGCCAGCGCGTGATGATTGCCATGGCATTGTCGTGCGAGCCGGAACTGTTAATCGCGGACGAGCCGACCACCGCGCTCGACGTGACGATTCAAGCGCAGATTCTTGAGCTTATCAAAAAGCTGAAACAGGAAACCGGAACGAGCGTGATTCTCATCACGCACGACCTCGGCGTGGTCGCAGGCATGACCGACCACATCATAGTCATGTACGCGGGCAAGGTCTTCGAGCAAGCGCCGACCAAAGAGCTATTCGCGTGTCCCGGCAATCCTTACACGAAAGGATTGCTGCGCTCCGTGCCCGACCCGACGAGCGAGCAGGGTGAGCTGTATCAGATTCCGGGCCTGCCGCCCGACGTCGCGCACCTGCCTCCGGGCTGTCCCTTTGCGCCGCGCTGTGAGCGCGCCGAAGAGATTTGCAAACAGGAGTTCCCGCCCTTCGTGCAATTGACGAGCGAGCATTTTTCGCTCTGCCACTTTGCCGAAGAGGTCTACGAAAAATCCTGCAAGGAGCGCGACGCGCGCACAGCCTCGACGAGCACGGGCGCGTCCAACAAATCCGGCGAGAACGTTCTTGGTATTTAAAATGAGAAGAAAGAAATTAACAGGGATGGACAGGATAGACAGGATAAAAGCAATGCAAAAGTCAAAATGCAAAATGATGAATGAAAAGCTATTCTTTAATTCTGCACTTTGCACTTTGCATTTATCATTTATTTTTATCCTGTCTATCCTGTCCATCCCTGTTCGAATCTGCTTTAGGTCTGCTTAACATTTGGGGAAACTAGGATGAGCACACAACCCGCAAGCAGTCAGGGAACACAGCCGCCACCGCTTGAGTTGAATCAGGAGCGCGAGCCGCTCGTTGCCATACGCGATTTGAAAGTCCACTTCGATTTGGGCGGCGGCACTGCGATAGACAATCTGCTGGGCGGGAGCGCCGTCCACAAGGTCGTCAAAGCCGTGGATGGTGTGACGCTGGATATTTATCCGGGCGAGACCTTGGGGCTGGTGGGTGAATCGGGCTGCGGCAAATCCACACTGGGGCGCGCTATCCTTCGTCTGACCGAGCCCACGAGCGGGCACGTTCTCTATCACGGTAAAGATTTGGCTCATCTGTCGGAGCGCGAGATGCGCGACCAGCGCAAGCATCTACAGATGATTTTTCAAGACCCGTATGCGAGCCTCAACCCGCGTATGACCGTCGGTCAAATCATAGGCGAGCCGATAGAAACTTTTCAGCACAACCTCGCGGACGATCCGAGCCCGAAGTGGTTAAAAATCCTCGGCGCAATCTTAGCCATCGCGGCGGGCGGCTATCTGGGCTTTAAATTTTTAATGCGCTACAGCGTGCCTTACTTCAACGGCCTCTATCACAGCATAGGCGGCTGGGTCGGCGGCCTCGTGGGCGGTCTGGTCTTTCTGCTTGTCACAGCCATCGGCCTGCTCATCAGTCTAGCGCTGGGCTATCTCATCTACTACCTGCTCACGCAGAAGACCCTGCGCGTGACTTTGGCCGCACTGCTCGGCGCGGTCGGCTGGGTCGGGGCAGGGAGCATCAACAAGATGCTCGAAGCGCGCGGCACTGAAATCGGCGAAGACTTTATCATCCTGCGCATCCTGTTAACGGTCGTGCTGGCTGCCGTGGGTTGGCTTCTGGCTTATCGCATCAAGCCGTCGCTTCACACCTTTGGCGGCCAAATTGACCAGCGCGTGCAGCAGTTGATGGAGACTGTCGGATTGAGCAAGCGTTTCCTGCGCCGTTACCCGCACGAATTCTCGGGCGGCCAGCGCCAGCGCATAGGAATCGCGCGTGCGCTTGCGGTTGACCCCGACTTCATCGTCGCGGACGAACCGATTTCTGCTTTAGACGTTTCCATTCAGGCGCAGATTATGAACCTCATGGAGAAGCTACAGCGCGCCAAGAACCTGACCTACCTTTTTATCTCGCACGACCTGCGCGCCATACGTCACGTATCAGACCGCGTGGCCGTCATGTATCTGGGCAAGCTGGTCGAAGTGGCCGACGCCAAAGTAATCTATGACGAGCCTTTGATGCCTTATACCAAGGCGCTGATTTCCGCCGTCCCCGTCCCAGACCCCGTGGTCGAGGCGACGCGCCAGCGCATAGTCCTTGAGGGCGACGTGCCCTCTCCCATCAATCCTCCATCGGGCTGCCGCTTTCACACGCGCTGTCCCTACGCCATAGACGCCTGCCATGAGGTCGTGCCGCCTCTGGCCGAGATTAAGCCCAACCATTTCGCCGCCTGTATCCGTATTAGTCCCGAACAGCCATACATAGATGAAGTCGCTCCGGGTGATGCGCCGGGCCTTCGCGATGCCCAGCGCGTCATCGCAACGTGAAATACGCCCCCTATTAGTCGTATAAAGCAAACATTGAGCTAGGAGGGGAAGCTGGCGGGCGGCAGGCGCAGAGCCCCGCGGACATGGCCGATTTGGAAGAAAAGCCTTGTCTTACGTGCACTTAGACCCTTATACTCGAAGTGTCAGAGCGGGTCACGGGTGGCCGCTTCCACCCTTTGCCCCAACCGCCTTCGAGACTTCCGGCCAAGCGCGTGCGGCTCCAGCGTCCTTTGCGCCCCTCTTTTAATTTGTAAGGCGGTTCCAACCTTCCAGCCGCATTTCGGATAATTTTCAAGACGTGACTCATCCGATGATGGACGAAAGAGCCGCGCCAGAGCGCGAGGACTCAAGAGCGCAAACCCGTAGTGCTGCTGCGCCTCCGGCGGGCTGGACGGCTGTGCAGGACGCGCTCTCCGCAACCTCCGGGCTCTCTCTCCTGCTCGTGGAAGGTCACCAGCCGCCCGCCCTCGCCGTCTCGAATAACAACTCCATCTGCCGCGCTTTTCAATCTTCTCCGGAACATGTACGTCTGTGCGACCCTTACTGCGGCGTCGCCTTTGACCGCGCGACCTCTGCGGGCGCACCTGTTCATTATCAATGCCACGCCGGGTTGCACTGCGTTACGATGCCCGTCGAGTTGCAGAAGAAACGCAAGATGGCCGTCATCGCCGGACGCGCATTTTTAACTTCCGCCGACTACCGCGCGCTGGCCGAGCGTTTCCGCGTCGGCGACCTGCGCGAGCTGCTCTCCGAAGACCTCTTCCGCAACGTCATCTTTGCTTCACATGAAGACCTCAACAACGTAGTGCGCCGCGTGGAGCAGGCCGCCGAAGAGTATCGCCAAACTACCGCACCCGCAGGGAGCGGGCGACGGGCCACCGATGCCGCCGGTGAATCCCAATTGATGACTGAAGAGGAAGAGGAACGTCTGGCACGCGCCAGGGGAGGCGAGCTGTGGAGCTTCACTTCCGGCCTTTCTCTTGACGATGCCTGCGAACAGTCGCTCCGCCTCGTCTCCGAAAAATATCATCTCGCCAGCGTCGCGCTCCTTTTGCGCGAGGAAGAAAAGTTTGCCTGCGCGTCCGCCACGGGTCGCTTTCGTAAAGAGAAATTGAAGCTCCCGTTTCGTATGAACGATCCCAGACTTGTGCGAGCGGCGCGCACGAGCACGCCGCTCGTCGTGTATCAAACGCCGGATGGTTTTGTCCCACTCTCCACGGGCCGCCAGAAGAAGGGAGGGCTTCTCGCGGAGATGTTCCCGCTCGCCATCGGCGAAGAGATTAAGGGCGCATTGCTCATCGCGGACGAAGGACTCGCGGACGAAACGCGCGCGGGCATTGCACGCTTCTGTCACGACGTGGCTTTCCCGCTGGAAGTCATACGCCTGCGCGAAGAGTTGGAAAAGAGCGCCACGACTGCCTCCCGTCTGCAAGCCTTCACCGAAAGCATGTACGCGATTGAGCCTGCCGAGACCTATCGCTCCATCCTCCAACACTCGACAGAGCTTTTATGCTCGGAGCGCGGCTCGCTTCTGGTCTTTGACGAGATTGCCAACGAACTGACGGTCAAGGCCGCCGTCGGCACACGCGCAGACGTGCTGTCAGAAGCGCGCGTGCGCGTGGGCGAGGGAGTTTCAGGCACGGTCTTTCAGGAAGGCCGACCGCTCATCGTGCGCGATCTTCTTTCCTCGGGCGTGAGCCCAGCGCCCGCCGAGCGTCTCTACAAGACGAAATCTTTTATCAGCTATCCGATTACCATCGGCGGTCGTAAAGTGGGCTTGCTCAACGTTACGGACAAAACCGGGCTGGGCTGTTACGACGAGATAGACCTTTCGCTTTTGGAATCAATCGCGCCGCAGATGGCGCTTGCAATGGACCGTGCCGAGTGGCAGGAGAAGGCCGCGCAGTTCCAGTTGATGTCCATCACAGACCCTTTGACGGGTCTACTCAATCGCCGCTATCTGGAAGAGCGTTTGATGGAGGAATTGAATCGCTCGCGCCGCTATGACTACCCCATGAGCTTTACGATGATAGACATCGACGACTTCAAGCTCTACAACGACCGCAACGGCCATCAGGCAGGCGACCTTGCTTTGGAGATGACGGCGCAGTGTTTGAAGTCGGCGCTGCGCGCGGCTGATGTCGCGGCGCGTTACGGTGGCGAAGAGTTCTGCATACTTCTCCCGCAGACCTCTCTGACCGAAGCACGGATTATCGCCGAACGCATTCGCCGCCGCGTGGAGCGCACGCGCTACCCGCACGGCAAACAGCAACCGCAGGGCTCAGTCACAGTCAGCCTCGGCATCTCCGCTTTCGGGCCGGGACTCGATACGCCGGAAACAATCATACGCGCCGCAGACCGCGCTCTGTACTACGCCAAGAGTCGCGGCAAGAACCGCGTGGAATCACACGAAGACACACCCCCACGCATCCCCCAGAACAATGTCGCCGAAGAAACCAGCTAACGAGCATACAACGGAGCGCATCCTGAGTCGTGTCCGGGCGGCAGAGTTCGTCGGGCGCACAGACGCGCTTCGGCGTCTCGTAGAGCGCGCGGAAACGGACGACAAACAGGGCGGCCTACTCCTGCTCTTAGCTCCTTCGGCTGGTGTCTCGGAGCTTCTACGACAAGCCTACGACCAGCTCTTTCATCGTCACACGGAAACCGTTCCCATCTACTTTGCGCTGTTGAGAAACGAGCGCAAGCCCGAGCGCATCGCGCGCCGTTTCCTCTACACATTCTTGCAGCAGCTCGCGGCCTTTCGTCTCGGTGAGCCGCGCTACGCGAACGCCTCGTTGACCCGCGCCGACCTGCTTGACCTGACCGCGCCCGCCGATTACGAATGGATTGAGCGGCTTCTCTCGGCGGTCGAGCACGAAGATGCTCAAGACGACGTGCAAGCCCTCGTTCGTTTGTGTTTGAGCGTGCCCGAGCGCGCCGCCGCCCGTGGCGTCAAATCCTTTGTCATGATTGACGCCGCGCAGCTCACAGAGCCAGCAGGAGACGAAATCTCCATCGGCGCAGAATTCGTGCAAGCCCTCACGCGCTCGCGCCTGCCGTTTACTCTGGCCGGACTTCGCCGTCAGGTGCTCGACCTTGCGCACAAAACGCTCGGCGATTTTGACGACCTCGAAAGATTTCATCTCCCGCGTCTTGACGATCAGGATGCTGGACGGCTCGCGGAATATGTAGCGGAGCGCGAGCGCGTGGAATTAAATCCGGAGACGCGCGATCTCATCATCCAGCAACTGGACGGCAGCCCCTTGTTCATCACCTCGCTCATTCAGGCGGCGCGTGAAAGAGACTTGCCGCTCAAGAGCTTTCGCAACAGCCAGCAGCTTTACGTTGACGAATTGATGGGCGGTCGCATCGGTCGACATTTCGCTTCCGTGCTCGAAGAGATTGCTCCGGCTATCGAGACGCGCCGCGCGCTCGTGCGCCTGCTTTACGAAACATCTGCCAGCGACAGTCGAAAATCCGTGACGGACGTCTGGCGCAGGCGTCTGGAAGTCGGCCCCGAAGAATCGCAACGCATCCTTCACGGGCTGCACGTGCACGAGCTGGCGGGTGTCAATGCAAGTCTGGTAGAGATGACGGACGCCACACCTGTCTGGCGCGACTACCTGCATGCGCGTTATCGTCTGGAGATTGCCGCCGAGCCGCGCGCATCGGTTGTGGCAACCATGCTCACAGATGCTTTGAAGCGCGCCCCGCAAACGATGGCGCGCCGCTATCGTCGCCAGTCGGCCATCGGTCTCAGGCACGTGCTTGAACGCTTCGATTGCCAGCGCGTGCCCGCGAGCCTCCTCCATTACGACCACTTCAGCCGTCTCTACAAGGGCGTCGATGCCGAAGAGGTCGTGCTTGCTTTAGATACCGAGACGGACCTTGTGCGTCTTCCGCAGATTGTTTCGGTCGCAAGCTCCACGGCTTTTCATCCCCCTGCGCAGATGCAGTTGGAGGAAGAACGTTCTGCCATCGCGCACGGGTTCGACGCCGGAAGCTATGCCGAAGCCAACGAAGTAGTCTGGATTGCCACAGAGATTGATTCCAAGCTCGAAGCAGGACGCGGGCTGGCTGAAATCTGGTACGACCGCCTAATGCAGTTTGCGCGCGCACGCGCCTTTGAGCGTGTGCGTCTCTGGCTGATTACTCCCGAAGGCTTCACGCCGGAAGCCGCAGAGTTCCTGCGCGAGCGCGGGGCATACTCTTCCAGCCGTCGCCAGTGGGAATTCCTGGCCGCGCGTCTGGGCGATGCCGGCGTTAAGGGAGCGGGCGAAGCCGAGTCGGACGAGTTTGAGCTGACCATCCCCATGGGCGAAGAACGTGAGCTTATCGCGGCCAACACCGTCGAGCAGATTGCGCGTCGCATCAACTTCAAGCCCGAAGCCATCAACCAGATTAAGACCGCCGTAATAGAAGCCTGCATCAACGCCTCGGAGCACAGTTTGAGCCCCGACCGAAAAATTTATCAGCGCGTTCGCCTGGAAAATGATAGATTAGTAGTGACGGTGTCCAGTCGCGGGGTCGTCCCCGCAGAAATCAATAATGGCGAGGGCGATCTTGCCCAGCGTTCTTTAGGCAATGGCGGAAGCCATGCGAAGGAGCGTCGCGGCTGGGGATTGGGGCTGATTCGGACTCTGATGGACGAAGTCGAGTTCGAGCGCGTGGACGATGGCACGCGGCTACGCATGACCAAGTATCTACGCAAGTCCTGAGCTTCAGGCGCAACATCATCGCAACCTAAATACAATCTATAGTTCACGAAATACCACCTAGTATTCGCTGTGTAAAGGTAAGAGGGGAGACTTAACTTTATGGCGGAAGCAATATCGGGCGTCGCTGTGCGTTCGCGTGTCCTGGGCGAGATGACTGTAGTTTACGCGAGCGACTATCTTAACAAGCTGAGCGGAGAACGTATCGAGCGTGAATGTCGTTTGCGGTTAGAAGCGGGCTGCCGCGCGCTCATCATCAATTTCCGCGACACGGAGCTTGTCAACAGCATCGGCATCTCTATCCTGCTCGGCGTCATCGACGCCGCCGAAACGGCCGGAGCGCAACTCGTCTTTTCGGACGTCAACATGCCCACGGTCGAGCTTTTCGAGATGCTAGGTCTCACGCGGCACGTCGCGCTTGCGCGAGACGAAGCGGAAGCCATCAACACGTTGGCGGAATTCTCGGTCGCCCCGCCGGTCGCGGGCCACTGAAGGAAATCTATCAGATGCAGGAGACCTTGCAGAAGAAGCTTTTACACACCTTCGCGGCGCTCGCCGACCTCGGCCAGGAGATTGCCGACACCGATGATTTCGAGGAGATGGTGCGAACATCGCTGCATCTTCTTTTGGGAACACTGGCGATTCGTCGCGGCGCTCTTGCGCAACACGTCGAAGACGAGCACCTTCTAAGCTTCATCGCCGCGCGCGGGCTCGGAGACCTTGAGCTTCAAAACATAGAGCTTCAGACCCAAGACGTAGAAGCCCTTTCCATCTCGAATCCACAGCCCATCTCAAACGAAGCAGGGAATCCTCTTCAGAGTTTCATCGAGCGTCATCAGGAGACTATAGATTTTTCATTGTTCGAGCTGGTCGTTCCACTGGTCGTGCGCGGGCGTCTTAATGGGTTAATCCTGTTGGGGGCGAAAGCGAGCGGCGAGCCTTTCAGCGCGGACGACCGCGACATCGTCGCCGCCATGGCGCGCCACATAGGCGTCGGCCTTCACACGCACCGTTTGATGACGGAGCTTGAGCACAAGGCGGAAGAGAATCGCGGCCTCTACGAAGGCTTGCGCGCTATTTACAAGGACACCGTGCGCGCCTTTGCCAAGGCCATCGACATCAAGGACAAATATACGCAGGGGCATTCGGAGCGCGTCGGCAAGTATAGCGAGATTATCGCGCGCGAGATGGGCTGGTCTGAGGAGGAAGTCGAAGGCATCGCCATCGCCGGTTACCTACATGACGTCGGCAAGCTGGTCGTCGAGCGCGACATCATCAACGCGCCTTACAAGATTGACGCCAAGCAATCCAGCGAACTGAATCGCCATCCCGCAGCAGGCTATGAAATACTCTCGCCCATCAACCATCCATATGCAGACATCCCCTTGATGGCGCGACACCATCACGAGCGCGTGGATGGTCGCGGCTACCCTGACGGCCTCAAAGGCGACGAGATTCACATCGGCGCGAAAATCGTCAACCTCGCGGATTCCTTCGACGCCATGACGACCGACCGCCCCTACAAACGCCGCCGCACGTTCGAGGATGTCGTGGACGATTTCCGACGCAACACCGGCAAGCAATTCGCGCCCGAAGTTGTCATCCCATTCTGCCGCGCGCTCCTGAAAGAGATCAGCGGCCAGACCACGGAGCGCCGCATTATCAAGCTGCTGGGCCGTGACTACGTAGACGCACAGCGCATCGTGCCCATGCTTCAGGACTTAATCACGGAGCTGGAATCGGGAGTGTGCACGGCCAAGGCTGGTAAAGCGTAAAAAGCCGGGGATGAAAAAAATAAAGCCTCATGCTCAGGCGCTGAGCATGAGGCTTTATACATTCTTCACTACTTATTTTATTAACTTTTTCATCTCCGTCCCGTCCGCCTTCATAATATAAATTTCTGTTGACGGGTATCCTCCCGAGATGAAGGCTATCTTCCTGCCGTCAGGCGACCACCTCGCGAAGAAAGCTACTTTGTCAATCAACTTTCGCTGGTCAGACCCGTCCGCCTTCATCGTAAAAAGAGCATTACTTCCATCCCTGTTCGAGCAAAAAATAATCTTCTTACCATCAGGCGACCATGAAGGATAAATGTTATTAGCCTCGTTGTCGGTCAATCTAGATTGATTAGAGCCGTCCGCGTTGACAACATAAATCTGATCTTTACCCTTTCCATCACCCGAGTAAAAAAGAATCCTTGAGCCTTTCCGTGACCATGACGGGTTATGATCATTAGTAGCGTTGTTGGTTATTTTGACTTGCTGTGTTCCGTCAGCCTTCATCACATAGATATGCCACTTACCATCCCTGTTCGACATAAAGGCTATCTTCTTACCATCCGGCGACCATGACGGAGCCTGATTTTTGCTCCCGTCACTGGTCAAACGCCTGACCTGCGACCCGTCAGCCTTCATTACGTAGATGTCAACGCTGCCGTCTCTACCGGAAGTAAAAGCAATCTTCTTCCCGTCCGGCGACCATGCCGACCAGAGATCGCCTTTGACATCGTCGGTTATCTTCCTGACTGACGAGCCGTCCATCCCGGCGACATAAATATCATAACCGCCACCTGAATTTGCCGAGAAGCTAATCCTTTTGCTGTCAGGCGACCACGCCAAGTCCTGATTAAATGTCGTAGCCTTAGTTTGCGCCCACACCTGCCCCACATGAGCGCCGAGCATCAGATAAACAAGCACCCATAACAGAACAACCGGCAAAGACTTTTTCCACACCCTCATTTATCCCCCACTCAAATATTAGAGCCTTGGCGTTATCGCCGCCATCGCTTCCTTTGAAGAGACGACCGGCACAATCCTGAAGTCCACCAAATCCTCCCACTGCGACGTCCACTGCTCGAACAATCGCGGGTCGTCACACTCCATCAATTGAAAGCAGCTATCAAAGTTCACTTCAACCCAGCTATCAATATACCTCAACCCTTCCGGCATCATCCTGCCCTCATCCCTGAATCTACGGTACACCGCCACGGCATCATGATTCTTGAAATGTTCGATTACCATAAACAGCATCTCATCTCCTTTTAAGCACATCTGACGGCGCAATTATCTTCTAATCTTAGAGACTGTTGTTTCGAAGGCAGCATCAACCATTCCTGTTGAATGAGTTGTGAGAGGCCGCCCTTGATTACTAGAGCGCCGTTTGGATACCATAGAACCATGAAAGAGCCAATCATCACTTCATCTCCCGACATTATGGGTGGGACTCCCGTGTTTGCCGGAACAAGAGTCCCCGCTCAAACGCTGCTAGATTACCTTAAAGCGGGCGAGTCCATCGACGATTTTTTAGAAGGATTTCCTACTGTATCCAGAGAGCAGGTCATCGCTTTCCTGGAAGAAGCTGAAGAACAGATCATCAAAATGGTGGCGTAAGGTGAAGCTTCTTCTGGATGAATGTATTGACCGGCGATTCTCTGGAGATTTAGCAGGACATGAGGTTAAGACTGTTCCGCAAATGGGCTGGGCAGGTATTAAGAACGGTGAATTGTTGACACTTGCAGAAAAGGAATTTGACGTATTCATCACGGTTGACCGGAATTTATCCTTCCAGCAAAACTTACCAAAATTCAATCTTGCTGTTTTAGTTCTCCACGCCCCTTCAAACCGCCTCGCAGATTTGGAACCTCTCGCTCCACAGATACTCTCAATGCTGCCGACCTTGACAAAAGGCAAAGCCGAACACATAGGCATTTAACGCTGGAATCAATCCGCGCCGAGCATCTAGCGTCACTATCAGGGAAGACAACGATGAAAGACCGGCTAACTAACGCTCCGGTTGAATGAGTTGTTATGTTGCGCTGTGGGATTCATAAAAATGATTAAGCAGAATTATCCAACTCAGGATCATTCTTATCTACATCAAGCATGAAACACGCGGCCTCTTTAGTAAAGTTGCCAGTTTCAAATCCCATTTCTTCAAGGTCATTCTTCAAACTTAACCAACCATGTCCGGTGAAGAACCCAGGATAAGCGCAAGCAAACCATATCTGATAAACCATCATTGATAATGTCTTTTTGCCATATAGGGTAGCGAATGCATTAACGGCTTCTATGAGCATAAACTGTGTCTGAGTATCGCTGAATCTAAGACTACCTTCAGGATCACGATCTGCGTGTTTCAGGAAATTAGCTTGTTTTCTGATTAACGCTCTCCATTCTTTTATCTTCTCTGGTTTAATCTGCTTCTCAATATCTAAAAGATAGTCTTTTTTCTTAACGCGCAAAATATCCTGCAACACACCTAATGATGCGGCTGTGAGGGTATGAACAGAAACAGGACATTCAGCACAGAAGAATAGGCGAATTGCAATTACTAGTTGCTCTTTAGCTATGTCTTTCTTTGAATATGGATTTTTCATTGTTGATGTCGCACTTTCGTAAGCAACACAACGCCCAGTAGGTGGCACGGGGTGGTAGTTTGCGCTGAATGGTCAGACAATGCTGCACTGTGCGGCTTAATCCAGCCCATTCGTGACTTCTACCGCTCGTGCGGCTTAAATCTTGATTCCAGCGTTGCGCCGCGCGCCGCACGCTTAACGCAGGCGATTGTTATGCGTTACTTGGGCTGGATGCGGAGGCTGAAGCTGCATATGTCTATTTTCTCGTCGGCGGCGATGGGCGTGCGGGTGTCGCGCGGGATTTCGCGGCCCTGGACGAGGGTCGGGTTGCGGCCCTTGGGTGTGAGCCAGTACTGGCCGTTGCCGTCCATATCTAAAACGGCGTGGACGCGGCTTACTTCGGGGTCGCCTTTGAGCGGGAGGTCTACTTTGACGGAGCGCGAGCCGCGACCGATGGTGATTTCCTGTTTGGTGATGGGAACCACGGATTGACGCACGCCCTGATGCCAGACCTCTACGTTGAAGAGTTCTGTGGCGCGTGGGCGAACAACGGTCTGCTCGCCTTCGGTTGATTCGGCTCCCGCACCTTCGGGCGCGCCGCCGAGTGCTTCGGCTATCGCTTCGGGCGTGAGGCCCGGCATGGAGGTCTTCATCAATTCGGGCGGGCGCGCCGTGACCATAGTGTGGCCGGATTCGGTCTCGTCCCAGACGGGCTGGACGCGAAACTCGCCCTTGTTGAGCGTGCCGTCAACGCGCAGCTCTACGGCAAAGCTTTTGGTGGCAAGCTGGGTTGCACCGGCCAACTCGCGCGCGCGTTCCGAAAGGACGTGGAAGAGTCCCTGTTCAAGACCACGGCGCTTGTCGCCCTGCCAGTCCTTGTCGTCTTCGTTGCTCAAGTAGACGATATATTCGCGCGGGATGTAGGTAGGGCCGCCGGGCGGCGTAAACATCTCGCGTTGCATGACGGCTTCGACTTCGCGCGCGACCAAGACCAAAAACTCTTCCCAGACGCGGCGCGGGCGCGCCTGCTCGTCCGCCGTTTCAAGCGGGTCCATGGCCGCTTCGCCGTCAATCCACTTCCGAATGGATTCGAGTAATCCCACGGTTGCTTCTACCCTCCAGTTAGCCAATCATATCGCACTACGAGTTTAAGTCTATCACTCTTTTCCCCATCCATCCGCGCGTCACACCGTTTGACGAGCCGTCCGTGGCCGTGGCTTCGACCTCGTACCACTTATCATCGTCGCTTGAGCGCAGCACGCGCACGCGCGAGCCCTTCTCGACGACGCGGATAACAGAGCCGTTTGGAGCCGTGCGCAGGTTGGCCGTCGTGTTGACCACGCCCTCGCGCCCGGCGTCGCGCTCCGTTACCTGCGGACTGTTTCTCCAAAGGGGCCAGCGACCGCGTATGTAATTATGTGTCGCCAGCAGCATTCCGGCAAATGCCAGAATGAGCAGAGAGGCAACCAGAAATCTTGTCCAGCGCCCTGCGGCTGGCGGTGTCTCGGCAGCGCGCTTGCGTTTTATCGGAGAGTCCGAGAAGGCATCTATGATTTCACGCGCTCGCGGGCGCGGGCCTGCGGGCGCAAGCGGCGCAGGCTCTGCTTCCTTGACGCGCACCACAATCCGCGGGCGCGCATCAACGGGAAGCTGTTGCTGCTTTAATTCCTGCGACGAGTTGAAACGCGGGCGCGGCGGTGCAATCTTCGCGGCCAGCTCACTGCTGGTCATGAGCTTTGAGCTTGCGCGCTTCTGCTCCGCCGCCTCGGTAATATCTTCCGCAGGGCGCAGGGGGCGTGTCGGCGGAAGCGCAGCGTCCGCCAACTCGTCCCAAAAATCCTGCACGGTCTGATAGCGGTCTTCGGGACGCATCGCGGTCGCGCGGCGAAGCACGCGCAAGATAGAAGGAGCCCATTCCTCTTCAGCTATTGCCTCGGGCAGCTCCGTAATCTGCCGGTGCGAAAAACGGCGCGGCGGCTCGCCCACGAGAAGCGTGTAAGTAGTCTTGGCAAGCGAAAAGATGTCTGCGGCGGGCGTCAGCGATTGCCCTTGCGGGTACGGCCCCAGATCGAGCGCGCCCGTTTGCACTAAAGGATTATGCTCGGGCGCGGCGTAGACGTTTGTGCCGACGCGCGTGATGATGCCTTCCGTGGCTTCTAATTTAGCGACGCCGAAGTCTGCTATCTTGACCACCTCGCGGTCTGCGGAGAGCAAAAGATTCTGCGGCTTGATGTCGCGATGAATGACGCCGCCGCGATGCGCGTGCGCTAATCCGGCACAAACCTGTTCAAGATAAAAGAGCATTTCCTTGAGCGTGAGCGGAGCGGTGCGGCAAAGAGTCGCCAGGTCGCCGCCCGGCATGTACTCCAGAACCAGATAGTGAAAGGTAGTGCCCGTCAGGTCTATGGCCGTTCCGTGGCCGAGGCGGCTGATGATGTTCGCATGACGCACGCGGTCGAGCGCTACAGCTTCGTTCTGAAAATTTTCAATGAGCGTTCTTTCAAGGTCTGTGTCCGGCACGCCCTGCAAAAAAACGTTGAGGGCTTTGATGACGACCATCGAAGGCATGCCGTCTGTGGCGGCGCGGTCGCGCGCGACGTAGATTTCGGCATAGCTGCCACGCCCCAGACAATCCTGAATATCGTAGCGACCATCGAGCCTGCAATTTTGGAGCTTCAGTTCGGTCATCTGATTCGCTTACATTAGAACCATTTGCAGGCGCGGGGGATGCCTCTCGCTCTCCTTGCTACGGATTACGATGGAGAGTGGAAAAGGGTTGCGCGCCGCTCGTGTAAAAGACGGTTGCGACGCCGCAGCCCTTCTCTTGCTGCTCGAAGTGGAGGAAATTAGTAACTCTTCAGTTTTTAACGTCCGGCAGAGGCTCAAATCCTGCCCGGTTATTTCCGCCGGATAACGCCCCTGCAACAATCTTGTTTGCTGCTTTACTGTTTGGGTGCATCCGGTAATTTCTGGACTGAGCCGTCTTTGACGCCGCTCGGGGCTGCTCCAACACCGTTGCTCCCCTTAGTCGGGACGTTGAGTTCAAATTCCGTTAAGGCGTTCAGTTTAGCCTGACCCGCAGCCGCAGCAAAAGCCATGATCTTGGCCTCGTGCCGCAAGTCCGCGCGATCCGCGCGCCCTGCGTCAATCTGACGAACAACTTCCTGTAGAACCTTTCGGGCTTCATCATAACTGCGCGTCAGAAGACGCGCGCGCCCGTAAAGAAAAAGATTGTCAAGGTCTATGCTGGATAGCTCTTCGCCCCTCAAGGTGCGCGCTTCTATGTCCTTGGCCGTCGTAGTCTCCAACCACTTAAAGGGGTCTTGATCCAGCTCGCGGCGCTTGCGGTCCATCTCTGCGGAAGGATTCGCATGCTCAGCCGGAGGTGCGGGCGGAGTGTTGGCGTTGAGCGCCTGTTGCTCAAGCGCTGTGGCGCGTCGCTGAAAAAAGATGCCGCCGAAGAAGGCCGCCGCGCCTATCGCGCCCAGAAGAATTAGAAAGCCTAACGCACGCAACACGGTTCCGGCTGCGCTGCGGCGTTTGCCGGTGTCGCCCGTCGAAGGCTCGGCTCCGACCGCTCCCTTAGGCGGGCCGAGCTTCGCAGGCTCTACAGTCCTGTGTAGCTCGTTGTCGGAATCCGCATCGACCGCCGCGGCATCAGCTCCGACCGTTGCCTGCATCGCTGCGGGTGCGGCTGGGCCGCCGTCCATCGTGGCTGCAAGATGCGGACGCTCCGCCACCAGTGTCCGCTCGTCATCAAAAGTGACTGCATCTCCGACGCGCACAATCACGGCTGTCAGGTTGTCTTCCGCTCCGCGCTCGTAGCAGAGCCGCTTCATCTCTTCGCAGATGGCGTTTAGTTCCATCCCTGAAGTCAGAAGCGAGCGTATCTCCGGGTCAGGAATGTGGCGCGTGATGCCGTCCGAGCAGAGCAGGAAAGAGGTTCCGTCCGCAACCTCCATCGTCTTTAAATCAACCTCTACGGTTTCTTCTGCGCCGAGCGCGCGGCTGATGACATTACGGCTCGGATGATTCGAAGCCTGCTCGGGCGTCATGCGGCCTGCGCGCACTTCTTCTTCGACAACGGAATGGTCCGCCGTCTCGCGATGCAGTTGGCCGTCGGGCGCAAGACGATAAAGACGCGAGTCGCCGACGTGGCCTATGGTTGCGATGCGACCGTCCAGGTGAAGCGCGACGACGGTGGTCGCCATCATGGAAAGCTTGGGGTGCTCGCGCGACATGCGATGGATGGAGGAATTGGCGCGTTGAATGGCTATCTCAAGAAGGTCTTCGATGTCCGTGCCTGCTTCATAATGGCGAAAGGCTTCGTCCAGAACTTCCATCGCCGTCTGCGAAGCGACTTCACCGGCTTGCGCGCCGCCCACACCGTCGGCAACGGCAAAGATGCGGCGCTCCGGGTCGGACAGGAAGGAATCCTCGTTGAGGGGGCGTTTTTTACTGAGCCCACGATCCGAGACGACCGCCGCGTTCAGATTAACGCCGTTCGATTGCTCTTTCATTGAACTGCCTCCGGAATCGAGGGGTCTCTTCTGGCCTGATCGCGTAAAGACTTAACGGCGACTCGTGTATCGCGCGCGTTGAGGTGCGAGAAAGCCATCAGCATTCCGAGCATGGCAAAGCTGGTCATTAAACTAAATCCGCCGTGGCTAACAAACGGTAAAGTAATACCCGTCATCGGCAGCGCGCGTGTGATGCCGCCGATATTGACGAGAGCCTGAAAACCTATAAAGGCCGTGAGCCCGGCAGAGCAGAGCTTGGTAAACATATCACGCGAATCAATCGAAGTGCGAACGCCCGCGCTGACAAAAATGATAAGCGCGAGAATCACAATCGCGCCGCCCGCAAGCCCCAGCTCCTCTCCGATGGCCGCGTAAATGTAGTCCGAGTCGGCAATCGGAATCAATTCTGAAAATCCAAGTCCGACGCCGCGCCCCGTTGTGCCGCCCGAAGCGATGCCGAAGATAGCCTGCGCGGGCTGGAAAGCAAGGTCGTCAAACCACACGTCGCGGTTAAATCTTTCGGGCTCGAAACTCTTCTCCATCAGCTCGCGCTGGCCCGACTTGTCCCACTTCTCGCGCTCCTTCTTAAGCGCATTCTCATACTTGTCTTTCCACCAAGGCGTTTCCGGCGAAGGCGGATTGAAGCCGTCGAGCCAGAGATGGAAACGCTGCTGTATGCGGTCGGGCAGCACGGCCTTGACGGGCCGCGCCAGAGTCGGTAGCAGCGGGACGTTCGCCTGCACGTCGCGCGGCAAAGCGCCCACGACCAGAATGCCTACGACCAGCGCGACCGAGCCGACGAAAAGAAAAAGCTGCGGCCAGCGTCGAACGGCTACCAGATAAAGCGTCGCGTAAGCGCCGCTGAAGACGAGCATCTGCCCGAAATCTTTCAGGACGAAGAAGGGAAGAAAGGGGAGCACGGCCATCGCTACGAGCGGCACAACGTCCTGTGCGCGCGGTATGCCCCAGTAGGTGCGCGCCAAATCTTTGTAACGCGCCGTCAAAATTCCCGCGAACCCCAGCAGGAAAGGAATCTTCGAGGGCTCCCACGGCGTCATGTTCTCGACCTTGCCCGCCTGCGAGGTGACGACCGCCATCGCGAGCGGAATCAATGTCACAAGGACGATGATAAAACTGTGGCGCTGAATCCAGAGCAGAAAGCCGTCCTTGGTGCAGAGCCAATACGAGACGGCGAAGATGAGAAAAGAGACTAAGGGAATCCACGTCGTTCCGGCTGTGAGCGCGTCACCAATCGTGTAATTAGCCTCTTTGACTTGCATCTTGTCTATGTCAACGGGCGCGGGAGGCGTCGCGGGCAGACCCATCTTGGCTTTCTTTTCCGCCGTGTAAGTCTCCTGTATAAACCGCTCGCGCATCGTGCCTGTCTTCTCTTCGCGCGCAGCCTCTTTCGTCCCGCGCGGCGCGTTGTATTCCGGGTCGGAGTAGAGACGGTACTGCACCAGCATCCCTACGGAGAAGAGAAGAATGGCAGCGGTAAAGAGCGTCCAGTTGCCCATAAAGCGCATGCCGCGCGTCAGCCAGAAGACCAGCAGGATAATCGGAACATAGAGCAGCAGATCGCGCATGCCGCTCACCCACGAAGGCTCATACCCGCGTATGAGTCCGGCGCGATGGACGGCGTAATAGCCCGCGATCTCGAAACCGATAATCAGAAAGAGTGCGATGAGATGTGATGAAGCGCGATTTTTCATAACTGTAAAAGCAGATTCGTTTTCAAAAGCAGACTAGAGCCGAAGCAAGCTGCTATCAAAGAAAGCCGGGTTACTATCGGCGTCTGTTTTCCACCTGCATGTTCTGCGTGCCGCTGCCGGGCAAGCCAGCGTTCAAGAGCCCCAGCGCCTTGGCGCGAATCACCAGTTGGGCCGCAATCGGCGCAGCATACTTGCCGCCGTAAACGCCCGTCTCGCCGATGCGTCCTTCGACCACGACGGCGATGACAAGCTGCGGGTTCTCAATCGGCGCAACGCACAGGTACCATGCGTCTATACGCGGCTGTTCGGCGATGATGACCTGTTCGGTCTGTCCGATGACGTTGCCTTTGTTATCGCGCCTGACTTTGATTTCCGTGCGGGGCGCGCCCGTCTTCGGATCATACTCTGGAATATTTTTCTGGGCCGTGCCGGTCTTGCCGCCCGTGTTGACGCCTGCGGCTTTGGCCGGAGCCAACGCCCGCGTGCCCGTGCCGCCTTCGTTGACGCTCTGCATAATCTTACGCATCTCTGCGGCCTGTGCCGCCGAGACCACTTGATTAAAGACTTCGGGCGCACGGTCCTCTTCAATCTTGGGCTTCATCAGCTTGCCTTCCATGTTGCCGATGGTCGCGGCAAAGAGCGCCATCTGGAAGGGCGTCATCTGGCCCGCGTAGCCCTGACCGAAGCCTTCGAGCGCAGTGTCGTAGCGCCGCATCTTCGGATTGGTCAGGAGCCACGATTCCGTCGGCGCGATGGCGCGACGAATGGCGGGCGTGGTCGCATTCCAAAGCTCAGGCTCGGGGCGTCCCTGTCCCTGCCCCGCAGTCTCGTCGTAAGTGCCCACACCCATCAGGTTCGCGGCCCTCTTCAATTTATCGGGGCCGAGCGTGACGGCGAGGTTGGCGAAATACTGGTTGCTGGAATGTTGATAGGCTTGCAGAATCCCTATGGTCCCGCAGGCTTCGCACGAACCGTTGTCGTCTGTGATGGGCCGCGCGCCGGGTTCCGCGACATAGCCGCCGCCCGTGGCCGTATAAGTGTGGCCCTGCTGTCCGGCCAGAAACCCGGCGATCATGGTAAAGGTCTTAAAGGTAGAGCCCGGCACGTAATAAGCATCGGTCGCGCGGCTCAAGAGCGGGTTGTCGCGCTTGTCTGCATTGAGACGCGCCCATGTGGCTTCGTCCTTAACTTCTTTGAGACTGAAAGACGGGTTGCTGTACATAGCCAGCACCGCGCCCGTCTGCGGGTTGATGGCGACCACAGCGCCGTTGCGCCCGCTCTTATGCAACTCTTCCGCGACCGCTTTTTGAAAATCACGGTCAATCGTCAGCCGTACGTCCTTGACCGCATCCTGCGTGGTCTTCTTGCCCTGCACGACCTCTAAAGCTTCGGGCACGACGGAGCTTTGCACGCCAAAGAGCGCGCGCTCAAGCCCCGGATCGCCCAAGTCCGAGCCGAAGAGATGCGCCATCTCTTTGTCCATCGGATAGGTGCGTACAATCTCGTTGCCCTCTTTGTGATAATAAGCGAGGGCGCGGTCGAGGTTGCCCGTGCGGTCCAGAATCCAGCCGCGCAGCGTTGATTCAGAGAGCCTGCGGTTTCGCATGTCTCGATAACGCGCATCCTGAAAAGCTTCGTTACGCTCGGCGGCGTAATTGGCCCAGTAGACGTGGAAACCGAAAACCGCGAGCGCCATCATGATGAAAAGGACGCGCAGCGCCCGAAGCCCACGGTTGGTCGCCGTAGAGCCGAGCTTGCGCCGTACCTCTTCGGGCAAGTCCTGCGGCGCGATGGCCGACAGGGCCGAGCGCGCGCGCCGGTTTCTTATCAAAGAGATAAGCAGCAGCAGGACCATCAGCGAGAGCCCGCCCATGTAGACCAAGGTCAGGAGCGCGGGCTGCTTTTCCGGTGCGGTGACCACGGGCGCATTCTGCGCGGCGGCCTGTTGTAAAAATAGCAGTGCATACATCATAAAATTCTTTTACCGTTCTCTGCGGAAACGAACTTCTATGTTACCAAAGCCGACGACGTCGCCCTCTTCAATCGGGCGTGATTCGCCGTAACCGATGCGTCGGCCATTAATAAATGTCCCGTTGGTAGAGCCCGTGTCGGCCACCATGAGCGTGCCTTCGCGGCTCATGACGAGCGCGGCGTGAATCTTAGACACGCTGCGGTCGTCCAACTGTAACTCGTTGTCTCGCCCGCGCCCAACGCTCAGGCGTTTTCCGCCGGGCTTAAAGGTCAAGACCTTTTCGCGCGGGCCGTTGGGCATCGTCGCACGCGCAGTAATGTGTACGTCGTGGACTTTGACATCCCTCTTCGGAATAATCGGCTTGTCCGGCTCCTGCGCGCGGCGACGTTCCTCGTCGGCCTGTTTGAGTTCTTCTTCAAACTCGCCGTAGGTCGGGTCAACGGCTACGCCCGTGATAAAGATGTCAACTTCTGTTTCGACCTGCACGGGCGCAAGCGTGCGATAGCGATGGTCGTTGATGTGGTCAATCGCTGCGGCCAAAACTTCGTGCTCCAAAGACTCTATAACTTCGGCCTCGGCCTCTGAGTGCGTGCCCCATTCTATCTTGAGCTTAAAGAAATGCGGGGCGATGTGTCCTTTCGGGCCTTCGTCGCGAGAGCGCTCGTCAATCAGGAGCTTCATACGCTCGATGAGCATGCCTGTCGTGAGACCGCTCTTGCTGTCAATCTCCCGGCCCAGGCCACGGTCCACGGCTGCGCCCATGCCTTCAAAGAGGCGGCGCAGGAAGCGCTCGGGCAACGCGCCTTCGGGCTTCTTTTTTTTCTTCTCCTCGGTCTTCTCTTTCTTCGCGGGCGTTTTCGTCATAGCTCGAATCGAAAGCTCTCAGGTTTCATTTGAAAATCAAAAGCGCGCATTGTAAGACACTTCTAGCGTCAGAAACGGGAAGGGAGATGGGACAGAGGAAGTGTCCAGCCAGCATGAGCTTAACCCTATTAATAAAATAACGTCCGCCGCTTCCGAGTTGTCGAACATCCTCCGCCCGACGAGCCCGCGAGCGTCAAATGGGGACGCATCATCAACTGTCGCTTTTACACCCGGCTATTCTAGCCGAAACCACTTGCCCGAGAGAAGTGCAAGGGCGAGAAAAGTTTGGGAGCGCTCACCGCAGAGACGCGGAGGGCGCAGAGCAGGCGCAGAGAAAAACATTTCAACTCTCTGCGTTTCCTCTACGCTCTACGCGTCTCGGCGGTGAATGATTTACGGACCCTCGTGCTCTCTTTAATTACCTCTTTGCCTCGCGGCTTCGTACAGGATAACGCCGCACGCGACGGCCACGTTCAAACTTTCCACGGGAGGGCGCATCGGTATTTCAACCGTCGCGTCGAGCGCCGCAGCTTCTTCCGCCGTCAAGCCCTGCGCTTCCGGCCCCATGACAATCGCGCTCGCTTTTGTCCAATCATGCGCCGAGTGAGTGCTCCCTGCGCCGAGCGCGGCCCCGACCGTCTCGATGCCGTTTTCTTTGCACCAGAGCAACGCTTCGCGAAAATCCGCGCCCGTCCACAAAGGAAGACGAAAGCCCGAGCCCATAGAGCCGCGCAGCGCCTTTGGAGAGAAAAGGTCCGCCGTCCCCGCAGTCGCAATGGCGGCGCTTGCATTCGCCGCTTCAGCCGTGCGCAGAATTGCGCCCGCGTTCGCAGGGTTGTTGATGCGGTGCATGATGACGACGAGCGTGGAAGAGGAAGGAGAGTCTTTGCCGCTCGCCTCCGTCTCAGAGTATGGAGCGCGAACACGTGCGTCGAGCGCCGCACGGTCAGAGCGCGGGCGTGAGGCCAGCATGACGAGCCCCTGCGGACTCTTCGTGTCGGAGACGGACGAGAGCACATCGTCCGCTACAAGTGACAGGCGTATGCCTGCGGCTCGCAATTCATGCAGAAGCTGTGCGCCGCGCGGGTCGTCGCGCATCTTCACGTTGAACAGCACATCCTGAATAGCCAGCTTTGCATGATGCGCCTCTTCCGCGAGACGCAAGCCTTCTATAAAAATTTGCTCTTGAACTCGACGGTCGCGCACGGCGCGCGCGTGACGCACAAGCGCGTTCTGACGACTGTTGATAACCTGGTCTGTCATGCGGAAGCTTTGCTCTCGACTTCGATTTCCGCCCACACGGGCCAGTGGTCGGAAACATTGAGCGGGCGCGCGACGCCCCAGCGCCTGACGCTCAGGCCGCGCACGAAAATCCAATCCGGATGCAGGCGAATCAATCCTGCGCGCCACGTCGCAACACCCGTCGGCATAGGCGTCGTGTAGCCATGCGCTTCCACAAAGGCGCGCACCTTTTCGCACGCCGCGCGCGTCAGGGTATTAAAGTCACCCAGAATCGCGACCGCGCCGCTCCATTCATCTGCACGTGCCAGCACGGCACGATGCTGTTCCAGTTGCTCGTCCGTCGTAGCGTGCGGGTCTATGTGCAGGTTAAAGAGACGCACTTCCTGTGCGCCGAGCGCGACGGTAGCCGCCAGAGCCAGTCGCGGCCTCCATGCACATTCGGACCATGGAAGGTCAAGGCGCTCGACTTCCATCAGCGGCAGGCGGCTGAGAATCGCTATGCCCGTGTCGCCCGTCTCCGAAGGTGCTATGCGCTCTTCAAAATCCAGATACCACTGTCTTGGCTCAGGCTCCTCGTCGCGCGGGAGATTGAACGCGGCGTGCGCGTAATGCATGCGAAGCCCGCGCGCCAGCTCGCGCGCCACGTGATGACCACCGGCACGCAACGATTCTTTATCGGCCTCCTGCAAACAGAGCACGTCCACACGCGGCAGAAGCCTGCCGTCGGAAAAAGCACGCGCTGCTTTCTCCACATGGCCTTGAACGAGGCGCGGGCGGCGCGCGGGTCGTCCCATGCGTAGGCGACGAAACAGGCTGCCCGTGATTAAAAACGAGCCCACGGCGTAGCGTATGTTGTAGGAAGCCACGATCAGGCTCGCCCCCTGCGCGCCTTCCTCCGTAGAGGCGAAGCTTTCCGTTTCCACCTCGCCTGCCGCACGCAGGATTTCATCATCGACCATGATTGCCATCGCGCCATATCTTTACGCGAAGCGCGTCCGTAATGCAAAATCTAATCGAGCCGAGAGGTCATAATCGAAGTGAACAAAGATAAGAGATTGGTTATCGCAGCCGTGGACGATCTTTTCTTCGCGGTCAAGATTCGCGCGACAGCCGAAGCCTTGGGCGTTGCGCTCCGCATTGTCAAAAGCAGGGCGGAGGCCGTGCGCGCCATCCACGACGAGCCGCCGGATTTAATAGTGGTCGATCTGCACGCGCAAAAGTGCGAGCCGTTTGAGCTTGCGCGCGAGCTAAAGGAAGACGAGCATTTACGCGACGTGCCGTTGGTGGGTTTCTTCTCTCACGTTCACACTGCTTTGAAAGCGGAAGCCGAAAGTGCCGGCTTTGACCGCGTGCTCCCGCGCTCGGCGTTTACAAACCGGCTGGCCGAAATTTTGCAGGGGCAATTCTAAAAAATACGGGAGTTCAATATAAAAGTTTATGGTTTGTAGCTCCGTAGGAGCGCGGATGTTTATAGTATTTGGAACAAAAAAGAATCAAGCTCCGTAGGAGCGGAATGTTTTCTGACAACGACATGCCGCTCCTACGGAGCTTGATTCTTTTTTTTTGTTCACGGAGCTATAAACATCCGCGCTCCTACGGAGCTAAAATATTTTGCCCGCTCTACGGTTCCTCTTTATCTAAACGACATCCAACTCCACGCGCGTTATCTCCGAGCCGTTCATGGCGAACCAGCAGACGTCGTAGCTCACCATGTCGAACTCCAGTAGGTAACTTCCTGCTGGCAACGGCGGCAAAGTTACTTCCACCTCGACGGTTTCATTCGGCAGGATCGGTCTTCCTTCGGCAGGCGTGAGCGCTTCCCAGTGAAAGCTGTGACGAAAGAGCTGACCGTCCCTGTGATAAACATGACAGCCTAGCTGTACGGCCCCCATCCCGGCCCCGCGCGGAAGCCACACGGAGGGGCTCGTGTTGGTCACGGTGGCGTGCAACATCAAGGGCTCGTCCGCTTTTCCCTCAAGACGTGTGGAAGCGATTGCGATGCGTGCCGTCAGACCCGTGCGATAGCGGCTGTCGGTCGTGGCCGGTGTGCCTTTGTAGAGAAAGAAATTTCGCTGGTTCTGTAAAAACGCGCGCGTCGCTTCGGCCCATGCACTAGCTGTGCGCCCGCCCTTTAGAAAATCTTCGAACTCGCGCAAAGAGAGATGAAACTGCGGGACGTTGAAGACGGCGAGCTTGATGTCTGTAAAGCCCGCGCTCTCTGCTTCGCGCCAGATTTCGTCTATGTGTATGTCGTTCTCTATGACACGGAAGGTACGCATCTCGTATTGAGATTGCGGCGAAAGGGAATGCTCCGGGCCGGGTTCGGCAAAGCCAGCGATGCCTCCATCCTTGAGCACGCGGCTCAACTCCGAGAGGATGTGCCATGGGTTAGGAACGTGATGAAAAGCGTCCAGACACATCACGCGGTCAACGCTCTGGTCCGGCAATTCCAGATGATGGCCGTCGAATTTTAAGAAGACGGGCTCGGGCTGCGGGCCGAAGACGGGCTGGCGTTGATAAAGCTCGCGGCCTATTTGAAGCGCGGTCTCTGACACGTCTGCGGAAATTACCTTGCATCCTAACTGCGTCAGAAAGCGCGAGGCCCAGCCCGTGCCCGCGCCGAATTCCAGCACCGTCATCCCCTTGCAAAGTGAAAGTCCCTGCAAGATGACGGCGAAGTTAATCAGTAGCTGTGGCGTTTCTTCAAACGCGCCGAAGGGTTTCGAGAGATGAAAATTCCAGTCCGTCACACGCTGGAAATATTCTTCGGCCAGACGGTTTGCTTCCTCTACGGACAATTCCGCGAGCAGGCTCTTGACGTCAATCCGCTCTTCGCTCTCGATGGCGCGTTGCGGGTGACGAAAATCCGCGTTGTTGTCTTTTCTGAAACGGGATAACACGCGCTTTGCTTTAAGCATGAAAGAGCCTGTGTTCGGAGTTTTCATCATCGTGGCGTGATTGGCTTAAGCTTCTTCGATGACGAGCTTGCCGTGCATCATGTTCATGCCGCAGGTAAAGGTAAACTCGCCCGCGCGGTCGGGCGTGAACTCTATGACCGTGGTCTTAAAAGCCGGAAGGTGGCGAGCGATGTTGAAATCTCCGAAGACGACCTGCTCGCTGCAACTCGCAGTCTCGTCGCGGTAAAACAGTAGCCGCACGGGCTTGCCCTTGTGTACCACAATCACGTCCGGCGAGTAACCTCCCTTGACGATGATTTTTATTTCCTGCACGCCGCTTTCCGTCGCGATCGCAGCCACACGCTCGCGCTCTCCGAAAAAATACCAGAGGACGAAACCGACTGCGCCCGCGCCGCTAATGATGACACCAACCTCCGCCGAATCCATTTCCGTCATCCTCTCACGGGCGATTTGAAGGCGCGCAGGCGCAGGCTGTTTGTGACGACCGAGACGCTTGAGAGAGACATCGCCGCGCTTGCAATCACTGGCGACAGCAGCCAGCCGGTGAAGGGATACAAAAGCCCTGCGGCGATGGGGATGCCGACCACGTTGTAGATGAAAGCCCAGAACAGATTCTGCTTGATGGTGCGAACGGTCGCGCGCGAGAGCGCAATCGCCGTCACCACTCCGCGCAGGTCGCCGCGAATCAGTGTGATGTCCGAAGCTTCTATGGCAACGTCCGTGCCCGTGCCGATGCTGATGCCTACGTCGGCTTGCGCCAGCGCGGGCGCGTCGTTGAGACCATCGCCCACCATCGCCACCAGCTTTTTCTCCTGCTGAAGACGTTTGATTTCCGCAGCCTTGCCCTCGGGCAAAACTTCCGCAAGCACTCTCTCTATGCCGACACGCCGTGCGACAGCTTCAGCCGTGCGACGGTTGTCACCCGTCAGCATGTAGACTTCCAGACCCATTCGCTCAAGAGCTTCAACAGCAGCCTTCGACTCCGGTTTGATTTCATCCGCGACCGCCAAGAGCCCCGCGAGCTGGCCGTCAATCGCGACATACACGGGCGTCTTTCCGTCTTCCGACAAACGCGCAGCCAGTTCTTCAAAGCGACGACGGTCGAGTACTATATTTTGCTCCGTCAACAGCTTTTCATTCCCCAGAAGAATTTTGCGGCCCTCGATTGTCGCTTCAATCCCGTGACCCGCGAGCGCATTGAAATTTTCGACTTCGGCCAGCTCTATCTTTCTCTCCTCTGCGGCGCGCACGATTGACTCTCCCAAAGGATGCTCGCTCCCTCGCTCTGCCGAGGCCGCGAGCCTCAACAACTCACGCTCGTCAACATTGCTCGCGGGAAAAACATCCGTCAGAACGGGTTGCCCGCGCGTGATCGTTCCCGTCTTGTCGAGCACGATGGCGCGCAGCTTGTGCGCAATCTCAAGACTCGCGCCGCCCTTTATCAGCACACCGTTTTCCGCGCCGCGTCCAGTGCCCACCATCACGGCAGTCGGCGTCGCCAGCCCCAGAGCACAGGGACAGGCTATGATGAGTACGGAAACAAAAGCATTGAGCGCCATCACAAGGCGCGTGTCCACGGGCGCGGCGACAAACCAGAAGACGAAGGCAGCGATGCTGATGCAAATCACTACGGGCGTGAAGACGCCACTGATGACGTCGGCGAGGCGCGCAATCGGAGCTTTTGATCCTTGCGCTTCCTGAACCATCTTCACAATTTGTTGAAGCACCGTTTCGCGCCCGACTTTCGTCGCGCGAAAACGAAACGCGCCCGTCTTGTTGATAGTCGCGCCGAAGACTTCATCGCCAGCGCGCTTTTCCACCGGCAGGCTCTCGCCCGTCAGCATGGATTCGTCAACCGCAGACGCGCCGTCTTCAATCACGCCGTCCACAGGGATTTTCTCGCCCGGTCGCACCATGATTAAGTCGCCGGGCACAACTTCTTCGACCGGCAAATCAATCTCTCGCCCCTCGCGTATAACGCGCGCGGTCTTTGCTTGCAGGCTAACGAGCTTGCGTATCGCTTCCGAAGTTCGTCCCTTGGCGCGAGCCTCAAGAAGTCTCCCCAAAAGAATCAGAGCGATGATGACGCTCGCCGCTTCAAAGTAGACGGGCGCTGCGCTCGCGCCGCTCATGCCTTCCATCCCGGCCATGCTCTGGTCGCCTGTCGCGAAGAACTGGGGTGCGATGGTGGCCGCGACCGAATAGAGATAGGCCGTGCCCGTGCCGACGGCGATGAGCGTGTTCATGTCCGCAGCGCGATGACGAAAGGCCGCCCACGCGCCGCGATAAAATTGCCAGCCGCAGTAGAAGACAACGGGTGTCGTGAGGGCGAGTTGCAGCCAGTTGACGCCAGGAAAATCCAGCCACGTGATGCGCCCGTGCGACATGGCTATCACCAGAACGGGAAGCGAAAGCACGGCGGCGATTAGAAACTTTCGCCAGAGGTCGCTATATTCAGCGCGGCGCGCTTCCGTCTCGGCTTCTTCGGCGGTCAGACCCGAACCGTCGCCCGCCACCTCGCGCACGCGATAACCAAAATCTTCCACGGCGCGGCGGATGCTCTTGATTTCCGTTGTGCCCGGCAAATATTCGACGCGCACTTCCATCGTTCCCAGATTGAAAGTGGCGCTCACAACGCCTGCGAGCTTGTTAAGATAGTTTTCCAGTTGCACGCTTGAGCCGGAAGGGCGCGCAGAATCGTCCACTATGAAAGCCACGCGCGCCGTCCCGTCAACGTCATAACCGACAGCCTTGACCGTCTCAATAAGCTGGCGCACGCCGGTCGCATGCGGGTCGTACTCGACCGTCGCGCGAGCGGTAGCGAAGTTGACGCCAGCGCGTTCGACGCCCGCAGCTTTCGAAAGCCCGCGCTCAATTCGTCGCGCACAGGCCGCGCACGTCATTCCCTGAATCGGCAGCTCGACACGCTCGCACGCCCCATCGGGCGTTGTGCGCGTGTGTCGCATGCTTGTTTCCTTCACAACCATTGCTATCCATTCTACAGCGCAAAGAAGTAAACCGCACCTGTGCGTTTAGCATCAGCCATCGATAACAAATCATTCACAGGACCGAGCGAAAAGGGAAGACTAACTGTAGGTTAGTCTTCCCCTTCTTGAGAACAGATAAAGCTCTGTCAGTAACAGAGGTTAACTTATTCAAGCCCCCTCATCTTCAAGCGCCTTTGGCCGCCGACGCAGTCTCTTCCGAGAGCAGGCTACGCAGCATCCACGCGGTTTTTTCGTGAATCTGCATCCGCTCGGTCAAGAGGTCCACGGTCGGCGCATCCTGCGCTCGCTCGGCTGTCGCGTAGACGGAGCGCGCCGTGCGAATCGTCGTTTCGTGGCCTTCGACCAGACGCCGAATCATCGCTTCGGCAGCGGGAATCCCTTCTTCCTCTTCGATTGCAGTGAGCCTGGAAAATTCTCTGTACGTGCCGGGCGCGAAAAGCCCCAGCGCGCGTATGCGCTCGGCAATCACATCACCGGCTGCCCACAGCTCGTTGTATTGCTGCTCGAACATCAAGTGCAAGGTCTGAAACATAGGCCCCGTCACGTTCCAGTGAAAGTTGTGTGTCTTGAGATAGAGCGTGTAAGTGTCTGCGAGAAGACGCGAGAGACCTTCGGCAATCGCCTGCCGGTCCTCTTCGTTAATACCGATATTGATCGGCATGGCCGTCAACTCCGTCCGCACCTTATTTGACATGGTTCGTATCCTCCAATTGGATTTAGAATAATTCTAAATCGGGAGAAAGTCAAGGCCGCAGCAAAGGAGAAGGGAAAGGAAGATGATTATTAACGGATGATAAAATGGAGTGTTTGTAAATAGCACGACGGGGAGAGTGGCAACACGGTTGCTACTCTCCCCGTCGCGTTTTAGACGACAGGCGCGGGCGAGACCACTTCGTAAATCGCTCTGACCTCGTTAACCAGTTGCTCATACTGTTCTATGGTCAAAGCCTGCGCGCCGTCCGAGAGGGCGCGTTCGGGTTGGTCGTGGACTTCTATAATCAGGCCGTCGGCTCCAACTGCGACCGCCGCGCGCGCGAGCGGTGTGACCATGTAGTTTTTGCCCGTGCCGTGCGAAGGGTCAACGATGACGGGCAGGTGCGACAGCCTGCGAGCAGCGGGGATGGCAGCAAGGTCTAAAGTGTTGCGCGTGTGCTGTGCAAAGGTGCGTATGCCGCGCTCGCACAGGATGACGTTGTAGTTGCCTTCGGCCATGACGTATTCGGCGGCGAGCAGCCATTCGTCGAGCGTGGCTGACAATCCGCGTTTGAGAAGGACCGGTAGAGACGAGCGGCCTGCGCGTTTGAGCAGCGTGAAGTTCTGCATATTACGCGCGCCGATCTGTATGACATCGCCGTAACGCTCGACCATGTCCACGCCCGCTTCGTCCAAAGCTTCTGTGACAATCTTCAAGCCGTAGACTTCGCGCACCTCTGCGAGAATCTTTAAGCCCTCTTCGCCTAAGCCCTGAAAAGCGTAGGGCGAAGTGCGCGGCTTGAACGCGCCGCCGCGAAAGAAGCGCGCACCGCTACGGCGCACGGCCTCGGCCACTGCAAAAGCTTGCGTGCGGCTTTCGACGGCGCACGGGCCTGCTATGAGCGCAAGCTCGTCGCCGCCGATTGAGGCGTCGCCCACGCGCACGACAGTCTTTTCCGGTTTCAGGTCGAGCGTGATTAACTTGTAGGGCTTGCTGACGCGTATGGCTTCGGCCACACCCGGCAGATTCTCAAAGCGCGTAGCATCAACAGCGCCCTGATTGCCGGTGATGCCGATGGCCGTGCGCGTCGCGCCGGGCAAAGGATGCGCCTTGTAACCGAGTTCTTCTACGATGCGAACGACGTCCGCCACCTGGCCCTCGGTCGCATCGGTTTTCATCACAATAAGCATATCTTCCTCAATAGTGAGCAGTAAGCAGTGAGCAGTGAGCAGTAAAAGAAAATCTGCTTACTGCTTACAGCTCACTGCTTACTTCCTTATACCTTTAGCTCCTCACAAAAGTACAGCCGAAGTGTGGCGCGCAGGTGCTTTGGCCTCTTCACATTCTTTCGGGAACATTGATGCCCATCGTTGCAAGCGCCGTTGTTAACTGGCGGCGCGTGACGTCGGCCACGGCGACGAGCACGGCGCGGCGCAACCGATCCTCCTCTGCAATAATACGATGACGGTGGTAGAAAAGATTGAAAGACTTGGCGAGGTTAAAAGTATATTTGGCTAAGATGGCAGGCTCGGTCTGTTCCACGGCCTGTTTAATCGCTTCGTCAAGGCGCGCCGCGAGTGTGACGAGCGACCAGATTTCATCGCCGCTTTCGCCTTCAAAGATTGGTGCGACCTCAGGGGTTCCGCCGTTCCCGGTTTGCGCTTTTTGAATCGTCTCAAGGGCTGCGCTATGAGCATTAGGGTCAAGCTTGCGAAAGATGGAATTGGCGCGCACGGCTGCATACTGAATGTACGGGCCTGTTTCGCCCTCAAAGGAAAGAGCCTCTTTGAAGTCGAAGGCAATGACAGAGCTGCGCGTGAATTTTAAGAGAAAGTAGCGCAGCGCGCCGACGGCAATCTGGTGCGCAGTCTCGCGCTTTTCCGCATCGGTCAAAGCTGGGTGACGCTTTTCGACTTCACTGAGCGCGTTTGCTTCCAGTCGATTGATTAAATCATCTGCTTTAACGCCGATGCCCTTGCGCCCGCTCATCTCTACAAAAGGGCGCGAGCGGTCTTCTTCGCTCAGCTCAAGTCCAAGCTCTTCGCAGGCGGCGATGGAAAGCGCGACCATTTCGTAACCCAGATGGACGCTGGCCTCTTCGCCGACTTCGGGTGCTACCGCAGCGACGCCGCGCCGCACGACTTCCTGCGTGTAGGACTGGCGCGAGTCTATGACGTTATAGACGGTCGCGCCGCCGCCGAACTGCGGGCGCGTGCGTGCGCCGATTAACTCCATAGTGGAATGGCGCACGGGCTCCGTAGAGGTCATCCATGTTATCTGTCCGTCCTCGTACTTGCGAAATGGCTTGTAATGAAAATCCAGCCCGAGGCGGCCAAGCTTCCAGAGCTGGTATGCTATGTCCTTGCCCGTGTAGGTGACGGTTCCGTTCGAGCGCACGATAATTTTATCCGCTTCATGCTCGTCCGTGCCCGCGTGCGATTCAAACGGCATGACCCAGCAGCCCTTGTTCTTGCCTTCGGTCACGTAATGAATAACGCCGCGCTCCTTCATGCGCTCGAAGGCTGCGTCCCAGAAATGCAGGTGCAGGATTTCAGACTCGCGCGGCAGAAGGTCGTAGCGAATCCCGAGCCGCTCCATAGTGTCCAGGATACAGGCGACGTTGCGCGTCGCGACGTAGTCGGCCAGTTCTGCGGTCGCATTGCCGCCCTCTTCTATGGCGTGCAGAGTCTCCGTGCGCAGGCGCAGTCGCTCCGTGTTCGGCTCGCCGTTCGGGTCATCATTTCGATAGAACAAGCCGACGCGCGTGTAAAGATCCCAGCAGTAATAATCGAATGGACGCTCGGGGGGAAGCTGGCGGTCCAGAGCTTTGATGTCGTCAAGCGTCATGTGCTCCAGATGTATAAAGCCGACGACGACATCTGCGACCTGAACGCCCGTGTTGTCTATGTAGTTCTGAACTTCCACGCGCTCGCCCGCCGCATCTAGGATGCGTACGAAAGTATCGCCCAGAACGGAATTGCGCACATGGCCTATGTGCGCGGCCTTGTTGGGATTGATACTCGTGTGCTCGACCATACGCTTGGGCTTACCGCTCGTGTCCCGTATGGCCCGGTCAAGCTGCTCGCGGGCTAAATCAGTCGAGAAGCTTGCGAGAAATTTTGCGCGGTTGTAGAAGACGTTCAAATAGCCTGCGCCTGCGACCTCCACGCGCGCGACACCCTCGGTGGCTTCGAGCGCCGTACGGAGTTCTTCCGCAATCGAGCGGGGCGCGCGTTTTTCTCCCGTGGCCTGTTTGATACGCTTGGCAAGCTCGAACGCGACGGGGAAGGCCAGGTCGCCAAGCTCCGTGCGCGGCGGGACTTCCATTGCGAATGTATCCAGCTCAACTCCAAATTGTTCGGCTGCCGCGCGACGCACGCGCTCACGTAAAGCTTCCTGTAGATCGTACAATCTCACTTGATAGTTTTCCTTCGAACTCTTTGTCTAAGTGCAAAGCTGAAAGTATAACAGCGCGCCTGCATGTGAAGCTAATCCCGGACTCGCTCGCTTGACACCGTCTCCTGAAACTCTGTTACCATTCCGGGCGCGAACCACAGACATGCAAAGCGAAAAGTTAATCTCGGACGAGCTGCGTCGTAGAATCCAAGCGGCCTCGCGCGTCATGGTGCTGACGGGCGCGGGGGTCTCTGCGGAATCGGGCGTGCCCACGTTTCGCGGGGGCGGCGGCACAGCCGTCTGGAAGGGAATGCCCTTTGACGTCATCTCTTCCGCCGCGATGATTGAGAGCAATCTGGCGGAGGTGCGCGCGTGGTTCGATTATCGTCGCGGGCTGATTGCAAAGCTTCATCCAAATCCGGCTCACACGACGCTGGCGCGCTGGCAGGAACGCTTTCCGGATTTCACGCTCGTCACGCAGAACATAGACGGGCTGCACCAGCGGGCAGGCTCGCGCAGCGTCCTTGAGCTTCATGGCAGCATCCGTCGCGTGCGCTGCATCGCGTGCGCGACTCGATACGATCTCGGTCTTCAACCGGAAGACGAAAGCATGGACGCTTGCCCCGCGTGCGGAGACCACTTGCGGCCCGACGTTGTGTTGTTTGGCGAGCTGCTTCCTATGGACGTGTTTGAGCTGGCTGCTATGAAGGCTCAGGAGTGCGAGCTGTGCTTTGTGATAGGGACGTCGGCTGTCGTGTACCCTGCGGCGGCGCTGCCAGAGATGGCGAAAGCCGCAGGAGCTTACACGGTAGAGATTAACCCCGAATTGACGCCGCTCTCAGAGCTTTGCGACGAGACGATTCAGGGCAGGGCAGGCGAAATCCTTCCACTGCTGGACGCTGTATGAGAACTCTCTATTTCGATTGCTTTGCGGGTGCGAGCGGCGACATGATTCTGGGCGCGCTGGTCGGCGCAGGTCTTGATTCTCGTCATCTCAAAGAGCAGCTACAGCTTCTACGCGTGAGCGGCTATCAAATAGAGTTTGAGGCGGCGGATCGCTCGGGCCTGAGCGCCACGCGCGCACACGTTCGCGTTCCCGAAGAACACGCGCATCGTCATCTCGGCGACATCCTCGAAATAATTTACGAGTCAAATTTAAGCGAGAGTGTGAAGGAGCGCGCGGCGCGCATTTTTTCCCGGCTTGCGGAAGCAGAGGCGCGCGTTCACAACCTGCCCGTCGAGCGCATACACTTTCATGAAGTCGGCGCGCTCGATGCCATAATCGATGTTGTAGGCGCTTGCATAGGCTTTGACGCCCTTGGCATAGAGCGCTTCGTCTCGTCGCCGCTCCATGTCGGAAGCGGCATGGTCGAGATGGCTCACGGGCGATTCCCCATCCCGCCGCCTGCGGTCGCAGAGCTTCTCAAGGACGCTCCTGTTTATTCATCCGAGATTACTGGCGAGCTTGTGACGCCGACGGGCGCTGCCATCATCAGCACTGTTGCGAGCGCGTACGGGCCTTTGCCTCGAATGAGAGTAGAGCAGACGGGCTACGGCGCGGGCTCGCGCGACTACCCGCGTTTCCCGAACGCCCTGCGAGTCATCATCGGCGAAACGGAAGACGCATCAAATAAAGCGGATTCCAGTGACGCGGATTTTCAGGATGAGCGGCTCGTCATGATTGAGACGAACATAGACGACATGTCGCCGCAGAATTTCGGCTACCTGCTCGAACGCGCGTTGGAGATGGGAGCATTGGATTGCTTCTTTACGCCCGTGCAGATGAAGAAGAATCGACCGGGCGTGCTCGTCTCCATCCTGTGCAGGCAGGCAGAGCGTGAAAGTATCTCGGACCTGCTTTTCACGGAGACCACAACCTTGGGCCTGCGCGAGTTTGAAGTCCGAAGACGCGCGCTCCGGCGCGAGACCGTGCGCGTAGAGACGCCCTACGGCGAGATTGATGTTAAAGTAGCGCGACTGAGAGGCCGCATTATTAACGAGATGCCCGAGTACGACCAATGCGCCCGAGCCGCACGCGCCGGCAACCTGCCGCTCAAGACGGTCGAAGAAGCCGCCCGCGCCGCTTTAGCTAAGATGAAAGGTCGTGAATCGTAAATCGTCAATCGTGAATAGATAAAAGCAGTTCGTCTATTTACGATTCACGATTGACGATTTACGAAAGGAGAGTGATGAGCGTCGAGCAACAAAGAGAAGAGCCTGTGCCGGGGGTCGTTGATCTGGAAATGATTGCGCGCGGGGTGCGCTTGATTCTGGAAGGCATAGGCGAAGACCCGGAGCGCGCCGGATTGCAGCGGACGCCCGAGCGTGTCGCAGAGATGTACGCCGAATTGACTTCCGGCATGCACGAAGACCCCAAACAGCACGTACAGCCTTTGCCGGGCGACACGCACGACGAGATGGTGATTATCAAGGACATCAGCATCGCCTCCGTCTGCGAGCATCACCTTGCTCCATTTGTGGGCCGTTGCCACATCGCTTACATCCCGAAGAACGGGCGCATCCTGGGTCTTTCAAAGCTCGCGCGTCTCGCTGAAACTTTCGCGCGTCGTCTACAGGTACAGGAACGCCTGACTTCGCAGATTGCCAACACGCTTTACGAAGCTCTAAAGCCTCTGGGCGTGATGGTCGTCATCGAAGCGGAGCATACGTGCATGACTTTGCGCGGTGTGAAGAAGCCCGGAGCGATTACGGTCACGTCCTGCGTGCTCGGAGGATTTCGCAAAGACCCGCGCACGCGCGCCGAAGCGATGGCATTGATTAAGGGAAACGTCTAAAGAGAAGGAGCGCCTTGATGTTGAAGACACCTGTTCAAACGAGCTTTCGACTTCATCAAAACTTCCTGCACGTCGCCAGATTATTTATTGCTCTCATCCTCGTGCTGGCCTTGGCGTTTGTCGCTCTCCCGCAAAGACGAAGAGGCGCGCCGCCGCGCACATCTCAAGTCTCTCTCAACGAAAATAGTATGCGCGCACACATCAAATATCTTTCGGACGACTTGCTCGAAGGGCGTGGCCCCGGCGGGCGAGGCGGCGAGCTGGCCGCTAAATACATCGCCGCGCAGCTTGAGGCCGTGGGTGCGAAAGGCGCTGCTCCCGATGGAAGCTTTTTTCAACCCGTGTCGCTCGTGGGCGTCAAAGCAGACCCTTCGACGACGTTGACAGTTTCGGGAAATGGCAAGCGCGAGTCGTTCAAGTTTGCGGAAGAGTTTGTCGGCTTCACGGGAGCGCAACGCGACGACGTGTCCGTGGATGGCGACCTTGTCTTCGTAGGCTATGGTATTGAAGCGCCAGAGCAGCGTTGGAACGATTACAAGGGAAGCGCCGACGATTATCGCGGCAAGATTCTGGTGATGCTGGTCAACGACCCGCCCGCCCCCGCGTCTGAGCCGAATCTTTTCGGCGGTCGAGCGCTCACTTACTACGGTCGCTGGACGTACAAATATGAAGAGGCCGCGCGCAGGGGCGCTGCCGGAGCGATACTGATTCACACGGACGAATCGGCGGGCTACCCCTGGAGCGTGGTGCGAACCTCCAACGGCTCTTGGCGCTTTGACATCGCGCGTGATGACAACGACCGTACGCCTTTTCTCAAGATGCGCTCGTGGGTGACCAACGACACGGCGCAGAAAATCATGCGATTGGCCGGTCAGGATTTGGATGAGCTTCGCAGGCGAGCCGCCGGGCGTGATTTTCAGCCCGTTAAGCTCAACCTCAAGGGCTCAATTGATATCAAGAGCGAGATACAGCGCGTCCGCTCCTTAAACGTCGCGGGTATCATCGAAGGACGCGACCCGCGCCTGCGTGACGAGTATGTGATTTACACGGCACACTGGGACCATTTAGGAATAGGCGAGCCGAACAAAAAGGGCGACCGTATCTATAACGGCGCGGTTGATAACGCATCGGGTGTGGCGAGCGTGCTGGCGATAGCCGAAGCCTTTGCAAAGCTTCCACAAAACGAAAGACCGCGCCGGTCGCTGATGTTTCTATTTCCGACCGCAGAGGAGCAGGGGCTTCTGGGCGCGGAGTGGTACACGCGCCGCCCGCTCGTGCCGCTCAAAAAAACTGCTGCCAACGTCAATCTCGATTCAATGAACATCCTAGGGCGCACGCGCAGCTTTGTGCCGCTGGGCGCGGAACGCTCTACGCTCAAGCGCATTGTCGATGCGGTGGCGCGCGACGGCGGCCTCGCGGTCAATCCGGACCCGCGCCCCGAACAGGGCTCTTTCTATCGCTCGGACCATTTCCCGTTTGCGCGCGTCGGCGTGCCTGCGATTAGCTTGAAAGAGGGGATGGATTTTGTGGGCCGACCCAATGGTTGGGGTGAACAGCAGTTTCGCGCCTACAACACGGCCAACTATCATCAGCCTTCGGACGAATTCAGCGCGAGCTGGAATTTCGACGGCATGATTCAGGAGGCTTTGATTGCCTTCGACATCGGACGCCGCATCGCTGATGCAGACGAGATGCCGCGCTATAACGAAGGAGACGAGTTCGCACGCGCCGACCGGAACAGATTCGGTTCATAGCTCGTAAACACTTAAAGGTTAGCGTACCGATTTTAGATTTTGGATTTTAGATTTTGGATTAGCGAGACGTGATTAGAACAATTCAACGTTCGTCGTCACTCCAATCCAAAATCCAAAATCGCAAATCCAAAATCATTTTAAGGGAGAATGAAAACCTTCTACGTCACCACGCCGATTTACTACGTCAACAGGGAACCGCACCTTGGCAGTCTCTACACGACCATCATTGCCGATGCGCTGGCGCGCTACAAACGTCAGCGCGGCTTTGAGAAGTTTTTCCTGACGGGCACGGACGAGCACGGCATCAACATCCAGCGCATCGCAGACCGTCAGGGCATCAAGCCCAAAGAGCACGCCGACCGCATCGCCGATGAGTTCAAGAAGATGTTCGCCATGTTCCACCTGGACACGGCGCACGGCGGCTACGATATTTTTATGCGGACCACAGAGCCCTTTCATTACGAGGGCGTGCAGGAATTGTGGCGACGCGCCGCGCGCCGTCTGTCACCGAAAGGGCGCGAGAACATCTACAAGGGATTTTACGAGGGATGGTTCTGCGCTTCGTGCGCGGCCTATAAGACGGAGGACGAGTATCGCAAGTCTGAAGTCGAAGGCGAGCCGCCCTTCTGTCTTGAGCACAACATTCCGCTCGACCGCGTGGCCGAAGAGAGTTACTTCTTTCGTCTTGGTGATTATGCGGACAAACTGCTTGAGCTTTTCGAGCAGCCGGGTTTCGTGCGCCCGGACGCGCGCCGCAACGAAGTCATCAGCTTTGTCAAAAGCGGCCTACAGGATTTGTCCGTCAGCCGTTTGAAGACCTCCGTCTCTTGGGCCATCCCCGTGCCGGATGATCCGTCGCACACGATTTATCTGTGGATTGACGCGCTCTCCAATTACATCACGGCCATAGGCTTTGGCAACGAGGAACGCGAGCGTGTCGCGGGGTTTGAAAAATTCTGGCCCGCTGTTCACCTTGTAGGCAAAGACATACTGCGTTTCCACGCCGTTTACTGGCCCGCGTTTCTGTTGGCCGCAGGTTTGGAAGTGCCGCGCACGGTCTACGCGCACGGCATGTTGCTCGACGGTCAGGGCCGCAAGATGTCCAAGACCCTTGGCAACACGATTGATTTAGAAGTGCTGCATCGTCATTTCCAGACGGACGCGGTGCGCTATTTCTGTCTGCGCGAGGTCGTCTTCGGGCAGGATGCTAAGTTCAGCTACGAGGCTCTGATTGACCGCGCGAACGCTGATTTAGCGAGTGGTCTTGGAAATCTTTCCAGCCGCACGCTGACGATGATCACGCGCTACTGTGACCGCTTTGTGCCTCCGTCCTTGATTAGCGAAGAAAAATATCTGGCGGCGAAACGGGCGAGCGTGGATGCAGACCCGCAGGCGCTTGTCTCTGCCATAGAGCACGCGCGAGACCAGTTCATACTCTATTTCGAGGACTATGCCTTTAACCGCGCGATAGAGACGGCGTGGGGCATCGTCGCGCGCGTGGACAAGATGATTTCGGACGCCAAGCCATGGGAGCTGGCGAAACAGGAGGAGCAGCGACAGACGCTCAACGCCGTTCTCTATCGCGCGGCGGAGGCTTTGCGCTGGCTCTCAGTCCTGCTCTATCCGGTGATGCCCGAGGCCGCGCAGAAAATTTACGAGCAGCTAGGGTTGACGGGCCATCCCGGTCATCTGGACCCGGCGGAGCTGCGCTGGGGAGGATTACCTGAAGGGACGCGCGTTGCCGAAGTCGAAGCCGTGTTTCCCAGACTTGAAAAACAAAAGATTATGAGTGAAATCGAAAAAGCAAACGGTCAAGAGCCTCATGGCACGCACGCGACGGAAGCCGATGCGGTGGCGGGCTCTCAGATAACAAGCGAAACCAAACCCGAGCCGCCACAGCGCGGCGCAACCGAAGCGGACGCTGTAGCAGCAAGCGCGCAAGTTAAAGAGGGAGCACAGGGTGAAGCGAGCGAAACCAACTTGATAGAGATTGGAGACTTCGCCAAAGTCGAGCTGCGTGTAGGCGAAATCCTGACCGCCGAGCGCGTGCCCAAATCCGACAAGCTCCTGCGCTTCACGATTGACCTGGGCGAAGCAGAGCCGCGCCAGATTCTGGCAGGCATCGCAGAGCATTACGAGCCGGAAAAACTGTTGGGCCGGAAAGTCATAGTCGTCGCCAATCTCAAGCCGCGAAAGCTGCGCGGCTTTGAATCTCAGGGCATGATTCTTGCGGCCTCCATCGGCGACGAAGGCAAACCCGTCCTCGCCACCTTTACCGAAGACGTACCCAACGGAGCAAGGCTGAAATAGGGATGAGGGATGAGGGATGAGGGAAGAACTATTCAATGTTGAATAGCTTCCTTTTCATCCCTCATCCCTCATCCCTCATCCCTTATGTTCGTTGATTCCCACGCGCACATTGATGGGGAAGAGTTTGACGCGGACCGTGACGAGGTGGTGGAGCGGGCGCGTGGCGCGGGTGTGTGCGCGATTTTGAATGTTGGAACGGGCGACCCGCGCACGGATGCGTTCAAGCGCGCCGTTCGTACAGCAGAGCGTTACGCGGGTGTCTATGCGGCGGTCGGCGTTCACCCGCACGACGCGCGTCTTTATGATGATGAAGCGGAACAGCATCTGCGCCAGCTTATAGAAGAAAGCGCGCGCGTCATCGCGTGGGGCGAGATAGGGCTCGACTATCATTACGATCATAGCCCGCGCGAAGTGCAACGCGAGGTCTTTGCGCGCCAGTTGCGCACGGCGCACGCGATGAGCTTGCCTGTCATCATCCATTCGCGCTCGTCGGACGACGACACTCTCCGTATATTGCAGGACGAAGCGAGTGCGCAGGCCACGCGCGGCATCATGCATTGTTTCGGCGGCAGCCTCGCTCTGGCCGAAGGCGTGCTTGAGCTTGGCTTCATGATCTCTTTCGCCGGGAACGTGACGTTTAAGAAGGCCGAAAACCTGCGTGACGTGGCGCGGCGTGTTCCTCTTGACCGGCTGCTGGTCGAAACGGATTGCCCCTATCTCACGCCCGTTCCTTTTCGCGGTCGCCGGAACGAGCCCGCGCGCGTCGTGGAAACCGCGCGCTGCCTGGCAGACCTGCACGGCGTCACAGCCGAAGAGATGGGCCGCATCACGACAGAGAATTTCTACCGCTTCTTTGGTCTGAGCCTTGAGGATAACAACTAAGGTGATGTGAGATAGGCATAAGAATGTGCTACCTGCTTTCAGCTCCGTAGGAGCGCGGATGGTTATAGTTTAGTGTAAAAAAAAAGCATCAAGCTCCGTTAGGAGCGACATGTCATGTTCAGCAAACATTCCGCTCCTGACGGAGCTTGGTTCGTTTTCTATTCCGTTTACTATAAACATCCTCGCTCCTACGGAGCTTTCATCTTTTACGTCGAACCCGCGTTAGAAACTTTCTCCCGCGTTGCGTTTGATGTTATTCTCGACGCTTCAGACCGCGCTTCCCCAGAGGAAGCTTTATTAAGAGGGGCTGGATTTTTGAGCATTAAAGCTTGCGGAAAAGAATAAAGGGCCGAGCGTTCCGGGTTAATCTTTAGTTAATATTTTTATGGCACAGCAAAATTCTTTCGACATCGTCTCCGAAGTTGACCGCGCCGAAATCAGTAATGCTATTAATCAAACGATGAAGGAAGTGCGGCAGCGTTTTGATTTCAAAGGCAGCAATGCGGAGGTCGTGCAGGAAAAGGACGATCTATTGTTGACTGCCGAAGATGAAACCAAGCTGCGCAACATGAACGACATCCTGCAACAGAAACTGGTGCGGCGGGGCGTGCCGCTCAAAGCTTTTAGTTACGGCGTCATCGAACCGGCAGCCGGTGGAACTGTGCGCCAGCGCGCAGCCATCCAACAGGGCATCCCGCAGGAGAAGGCCAAAGAGATAGTCAAATTTATCAAGGACTCCAAGGCCAAGGTGCAGGCTTCGATTCAAAGCGACACGGTGCGCGTCTCGGGCCGCGACCGCGACACGCTGCAAGACGTCATCAGCCAGCTCAAACAAAAAGATTTCGGCATCAACATGCAGTTTACGAACTACAGAACGAATTAAGTGACAAGTGACGAGTGACAAGTGACAAGCAAGAAAATGTTTTTAACTTGTCACTTGTCACTCGTCACTTGTCACTAAAAAATTATGCACACGTCACACACAGCCGAGGTTGAAGACCCGCAACTGGGCGCGCGGCGCATCTTTAATCTCATCAGCGCGGAGTTGGGTCTGGTCGAAGAGGAGTTTGAGCGGCAGGCTCGCTCCAACATTCAGGTCATTGCGTATCTGGGTGATTACCTGCGCGCGTCCGGCGGCAAGCGTGTGCGACCGGCGCTCACGATTTTGTCAAATTACGCGGTCGGCGGCGATGCCTCGCTGTATAACTCCATACGCATGGCGACGGTGATGGAGTTTCTGCACACGGCCACGCTCGTACACGACGATGTGATTGATAACGCGGAGACGCGCCGCAACCGTGCTTCGATTAACTCGCGCTTCGGCAATCAAACAGCCGTCCTGATGGGCGACTGGCTTTACATGTCCGCGTTTGAAACGAGCCTCGCGGAACGCTCGCTTCCCATCCTTGATATTTTGACGATGGTGACGCGCAAGATGACCGAAGGCGAGCTGCTACAGTTGACGCTTCTTGGTCGCACGGATATCTCGGAGGAACAGTATTTCGACGTTTTGCAGCGTAAGACTGCTTATCTTTTCAGCGCGTGTTGCGAGATTGGTGCTATCCTCGGCGCTGGAGAGCCGGATGAGCAGGTGGCGCTGCGTGATTACGGCATGAACGTCGGCACGGCCTTCCAATTGGCGGACGACCTGCTGGATTTCACGGCGACGGACGAGGTTCTGGGCAAGCCCGCCGGTCTCGATCTTGTTGAAGGAAAGCTGACGCTTCCGTTAATCTATCTGCTGGAGAAAGAGCCAAGGCTCACAGAGCGCGTGCGCGAAGTGATGCGCGAAGGCGGCTATACGAAGGTGACGCGCGCCGAGCTGGTTGAAACAGTGGAACGCACAGGGGCTTTGGATCGTGCGCGTGCATTAGCGCGCCGGTATGCGGAAGATGCGCGCCGCGCGCTCGAACGCTTGCCCGATTCCGAATACGCGGACGCTTTACGCTCGATTCCAACCTACATCATCGAACGCGAGAGCTAACCAGAGATGCCGAACGAAAATCTGCTTGCCACGCTCGAACAAAGCCTACGTCAGGCGCGCGCTTCACGTAACCGGCTGGCCGGACGCCTTGCCGAGCTGGAAGCCGAAGCAGACACCCTGCGCGCGGAGATTGCGGAGATGGATACGCTCGCTTCGCAAACGGAAGCCTCCATCTTTCGCCTGATGTCTTCGATGCTCGGCAGCGGCATGCCCACGTCGAGCGCGCCTTCGGACGCAGAGCTTGAGGCGGCGCTCCGGCGCGATGCACAGGCGCGCGGCCACTACGCGCCCAAGACGATTCCCATTCCGCACGACATTCCGCCCTTGCGGCCCGGCCTCGTCGTCAATAGCGACCGTTTCTCCGACCGCACCATCCCGCAGGCCACGACCATGCTTTTGAGAGAAGCGGGCGAGCCCCTGCACGTCAACGAAATCTATAACCGTCTGGTCGAAGGCGGCTTCAACTTTACAGGCCACAACCCGACCATCAGCATCGCCGTCTCGCTCAATCGCAACGGGCGTTTTCGCAAAGTCGCGCCGGGCACTTTTGATCTCGTCATGCGCGACGCAAGCCAGGCCTCCTGAGCGTACAATTCTTGCACCCTGCTCGTGCCCGCCCAAATGGAATTCGGCGAGGTTTGACACTTTCTTTATTTCAGACTTAAGAACGCAGCCACAGGTTTTCGGCTTTCAGGTTTTACGTCAATTCTCAAGCTTTATGTCACGGAAACAAGGAATGGTCTTCGCACGCTCCGTTTCTTTTGAGACGCCCTCACGAAGCTCTACAAGCTCCGCACGTCGTCGTTCATTCGCATCGCGAATCAATCGGTCCGTCTTCCTACTCTTATCTTTCTTCATCATCATCTCTTTTGCAGAGGCTCGCGCCGCCACCTTGCCCACGGGATTTACGGAAAGGGAAGTGGCTACAGGTTTGGCGAACCCCGTGGCGATGCAGTTTGCGCCCGACGGTCGCCTCTTCGTCTCGCAGCAGGCGGGCCGCGTCGTCGTCATCAAAAATGACACGCTGCTGGCGACGCCTTTCGTAGACCTTTCCGCACAGGTTGACGCAGACGGCGAGCGCGGCGTCTTCGGCATCGCGTTCGACCCGAACTTTTCCACGAATCATTTTGTCTACATCTACTACACGGCCAAAAGTCCCACGAGCCACAACCGCGTCAGCCGCTTTACGGCCAACGGCGACGTCGCCGTCCCCAATAGCGAAGTTGTCATCTTCGAGATGAACACGCTCTCGATCTCGACTTTTCACAACGGCGGCGCGCTCTCCTTCGGCCCGGACGGAAAACTTTACATTGCAGTAGGCGATGCCAACATTTCCGATAACGCGGACTCGTTCGGCAATCTACTGGGCAAGATGCTCCGCATCAACGCGAACGGCACAATCCCTTCGGACAATCCTTTCTTCAACACGGCGACGGGACAGAACCGCGCCATCTGGGCTCTGGGTTTGCGCAACCCTTACACCTTCGCCATTCAACCGGGGACGGGCAGGATTTTTATCAACGACGTAGGCGAGAATACTTGGGAAGAGATTAACGACGGCATCGCGGGCTCGCATTACGGCTGGCCCAATATAGAAGGCCCGTCGAGCAATCCGAATTACCGCGCGCCACTCTTTGCCTATCATCACGGCTTCAGCGCAACCGAGGGCTGCGCCATCACGGGCGGGACTTTTTATAATCCTCAGACCGCACAGTTCCCGACCCCTTACATCGGCAGCTATTTTTTCGCTGATTATTGCAGCGGCTGGATTCGCCGTCTTGATGCCTTTAACAACTACGCGGTCACGGGCTTTGCCACAGGCATTTCCAGCCCTGTTGATTTAAAAGTCAGCGCCGACGGAAGTCTCTATTATCTGGCGCGCGGCTCCGGCGGTGAGGCCGGAGACTTTCGCAGCGATACAGGCTCGGTCTTCAAAATCACTTTCCCTCCGAACCAACAGCCGCCTTCGGGCGCTGAAGTTTATTTAAGCGACCTCAACTGGACGCAGGCCACAAACGGGTGGGGGCCTGTCGAGCGAGACCAGAGCAACGGTGAGATTGAAGCCGGTGACGGGCAAACCATCACGCTCAACGGCGCTACCTATTCGAAGGGGTTGGGAGTGCATGCCGGGTCCGAAATTATTTACAACCTCAATGGTAGCTACACGAGTTTTCTGGCAGACGTCGGCGTGGATGATGAGGTGGGCAGTAACGGCTCCGTAGTGTTCGAGGTCTTCGTCGACGAGGTCAAGATGTACGACAGCGGTCTGCTCACGGGTAGCTCAGCTAAACAGAGCATTAACTTGAGCGTCGCGGGGCGTCAGCAGTTGCGCCTTGTCGTCACGAGTGGCGGAAACGGCATCGAAGCCGATCATGCGGACTGGGCCGCGGCTCGTCTGGTGAGAAATTCCTCTACGGGACAAGCGCCGACGATTACGCAGCACCCGCAATCGCAAACTGTTTCGCAGACGCAGGCCGTGACGTTTACCTGCGCAGCCACAGGCACAGAGCCGCTCAGCTTCCAATGGCAGCGCAACGGCACGAACATCTTCGGAGCGAACTCCACTAGCTATACCCTCACATCTGTAACAGCGACCGATAACGGAGCAAAGTTTCGCTGCGTCGTGACAAACCCGGTCGGCAGCACGACCAGCAATGAAGCGACGCTCACAGTGAGCCCGAATCAAGTGCCCGTGGCCGCGATTCAAACGCCGCAAGCGGGCACGCTGTATAGCGGAGGCGATGTCATCTTCTATACGGGGACGGGCACGGACGCGGAAGAAGGACAACTTCCTGCGAGCGCTTTTACCTGGCGCGTTGATTTTCATCACGACACGCACACGCATCCCTTTATCAACCCGTTGAGCGGAGTCCGCAACGGCTCGTTTCAGATTCCCACGGTCGGCGAAACTGCCAGCAACGTCTGGTACAGAATTTATTTGACCGTCACGGATTCGTCCGGCGCATCGCACACTGTTTTCCGCGACATCATCCCGCGCAAAGTAACAATCATGCTCGTCACTAATCCTGTCGGTTTACAGTTGACGCTCGACGGCCAGCCGATGGAGACCGGCCTCGGACTGACCTTTGACGGCGTGGTCGGAATCAGACGCACTCTGGGCGTGATACCAACGCAGACCGTAGGCGGCATAACCTACACCTTCAGTTCATGGTCGGACGGCGGAGCAGCCACGCACACGATTTCTACGCCTGCAAGCAACACAACTTACACAGCCGTCTTTACCGCGCAGGCAACGCCCACGCCGACGCCAACTCCGACACCGACACCAACACCCACGCCAACTCCAAGTCCGACACCATCGCCAACGCCGACTCCTACTCCAACACCGAGTCCGACGCCGAGACCGACTCCGACTCCGACGCCCACACCTACGCCGACGCCTACACCGACGCCGACGCCGACACCCGTGCCGACACCAGTTCCAACACCGACGCCGAGCCCAACGCCCACGCCAACGCCTACGCCTGTGCCCGGCGGCGTCTTCTTTGATGACTTTAACGACAACGCTCGCGATGCTGCGAAATGGACACTGGGCACGCTCAACGAACCGTCGTCCAGTTTCGACTCAAACGTCGGCGTGTTCGAGCGCAATCAACGTTTGGAGATTGTCCCGCGCGCTAATCTTTCGGGCTCTCACTTTAACGGCTATGTCTCAGCCGCGCAGTGGAATCTGACGGGCGGGCTCGCCAGCGTTGAGGTCTTGCAAGTCGCCACCGGAGGCGCAAACACTGTCTTCGCCATCGGCGTAAACAACTTCAACTGGTTGCGCTTTGTGGTTGAAGAAGGACAGCTCTATTTTCAGGCAAGGAATCAGGGCTCTAAATCGTCCATCAATATTCCCTACAGCCCAACTGAACACCGCTTCTGGCGCTTTCATTATCAACCGGGCAACGACACAATTAATTTTGAGACAAGCCCTGACGGCATGAGTTGGACTGTACGCCGCTCCGACGGGACAGACTTTCCCATCACGGCCCTGCGCGTAGAGCTTTCTGCCGGAACATTTACGTCCACCGCATCTCCCGGCACGGCCATCTTCGACAACTTCAGTCTGGATTCGAATCCGCCCCCTGACACAACGAACCCGATTGATGACCAGCGATTCTTCGTTCGACAACACTATCTAGATTTTCTAGGGCGCGAGCCTGACCCTGCGGGCTGGGATTTCTGGACCGAGAACATCATGAAATGCCACAACCCCCAGCAGCGCTCCCTTGGGCAGACGCTTGAAGAGTGTTTAGACAAGCAACGTGTGACAACCAGCGCCGCTTTCTTTCTCTCGCCTGAGTTTCAATTCACGGGCGGCTTTGTCTATCGTCTCTATAAAGGCAGCCTCGGAAGAATGCCGCAGCTTTCAGAGTTCAGCGCGGACTCTGCGCGTGTCGGTCAGGGCATCGTCGTTAATGGTCAGCTTTCCGGCGCAGTGATTGAGCAGAACAAACGCGCGCTCGCCGAACTGTTTGTACAGCGCGCGGAATTTACAGCGCGCTACAACGGCCTCACGAATCAACAATACGTGGACAGGCTTTTCAACACCACAGGCATAAACGCGAGCCAGTCAGACAGGACCGCCCTCGTCAACGGCCTCAACAACCAGACGGAAACGCGCGCCTCCGTGCTACAGAAAGTCGTGGACGGCATTCTGGTCATCTCCGAGAGCAATCGTCAGTTCACGACCACTTACGGCAAGGCGTTTTACGACGCGGAATTTAATAACGCATTTGTGCTGATGGAATATTTCGGATACATGCGCCGCGACCCTGACGAGGCGGGCTATGCGTTCTGGCTCGGCAAGCTCAATTTTTACGGCAACTATGTTGACGCAGAGATGGTTCGCTCGTTTATCATCTCGCCTGAATATCGCGCGCGCTTTGGTCCTTAAAAACTTCTGTGTAATGATGGTCGGAGCAATTTTTTAATCTACTCCAGAGGATTGAAATCCGATGCGAGCAATGATTCTCGCTGCCGGTTACGGCACGCGACTCTGGCCGCTCACGGAAGACCGTACCAAACCCGCCATCCCTTTTCTGGGGCGTCCGCTTGTCGGCTACGTCGCGGAATATCTGGCGCGCTACGGCATACGCGACGTCGTAGTCAATCTACATCACCGCCCCGAATCTGTGCGCGAAGCTTTAGGCGACGGCAGCCGCTTCGGCGTGCGTCTCTCCTACGTCGAAGAGAAAGAAATTCTTGGCACAAGCGGCGCGCTCGATAACGCACGGCATCTGCTCGAAGGCGACACGATGGTCGTCATCAACGGCAAGATCGTCACCGACATTAATCTGGCCGAAGCTCTGGAGACGCACCGACGCACGGAAGCGCTCGCCACACTTGTTCTGCTGCCGAACCGCAAGCGCGAACGCTTTAGCGTGGTCCACACGCGCGATAGTTTCGTCACCGGCTTTGGCGGAATGCCCGAGCCGCTCCCCGAGTCCGATAACGTCGGTGATAACTCGTCATCAGTTAATAGCTCGTCATCATTAAATGACGCTGGTGATGAAAATGATGCTGACAGTGAAAATGATACTGGCAGTGGAAATGATGCTGGCGATAAAAATGGTGCTGGCGATAAAAATGATGCCAGTGCTGAGTCGGTATCAAGCTCCGCGTCGCCGGAAAATTCTGCATCGCGCGCTTCCTCATCGGGTGCTTCTGCATCGCTCGCAGAGGACGTGCCCTTGATGTTTACGGGGATTCAGATTCTTGATACGCGGATTTTCGACTACATCCCGCGCGGGCGTTTTTCGCATTCAACCACGGACGTCTACCCGCAGGCCATCGCGCGCGGCGAGCGCATCGCGGCGCACGTCACGGAAGGGATGTGGTACGAGCTTTCGACCATCGAGCGATATCTGGAAATCAGCATCGCACTGATGGCGCGCGAAGGGCGCGATGTGGAGATTGGTGAAGGCTCTGTTATTGATACGGAAGCTGAAATACGGGAATCCGTGTTGTGGGAGAACGTGCGCGTGGAGAGGGGCGCGCGTCTCAGCCGTGTCATACTTGGCGACGGCGTGCACATCCCCGCGGGAGAGACTTTGGAGAACGCTGCGGTCGTGCGCGCAGAGCTTGTAGAGGGCGCAGAGCCTCCGCCCAAAGCCCTGAAAGGCTCTGTGCGGGGCAGCCTCTTTGTCGTGCCGCTCCCAGAAGTGATACAATCCCCAAACTCTCAATGAAACATCAGAGGCAGCAGGGGAGCATCTTTTTTCGTCCCGCCGCTCGCGGCAAATAAGCGCAAAGTGAAGGCATCGTTGGCTCCGCGCTCCGCGCGAAATTCGAATGGGTCAGGCATCTCTAACCACCTCCAACTCTTTTAACGAACCGGCGCGCGCAAGACTGACGCGCTTTCTGGAAGAGAAGCGTCCGGGCGCGGAGCACTCGGTTATTGCCCTTACGCCAGATGCCTCTACGCGCGAATACTTTCGCCTCCCGTGGAAGCAGAAGACCGCCATCGCAGCCGTCTATCCTGAGCCGTTCGACCCGGAATTTCATCCCTACCTAGACGTGACGCGTCTCTTCCACGCGGCGGATTTGCCCGTCCCGGAAATTTATGAAGTCGAAGCGACGCGCGGCATAATCATTCAGGAAGATTTGGGCGACCAGCAACTGCGACTCTTCTTTGAAGCGGCATCCGAAGATGACCGCGAAGATTATCAGGAGCGCGCCATCAGTCTCATCGCACGCATACAGGCGGCGACCTCGAAGGCTTACGAGATGCGCTCCATCGCCTCGCGTCTTGCTTTTGACGAAGCAAAGCTCGCTTGGGAGCTGGGGTTTTTTCTGGAGCACTATTTCGAGAGCCTACGTCATGAACAGCTTTCGCACGGCGAGGCTGCGGAGCTGAAGTCGGAGCTAAACGACGTGGCTGCGGAGCTGGCAGCGCGCCCGCGCGTGCTCTGCCACAGGGATTATCATTCGTCGAACCTGATTGTGGATTACAAGAAAGAGCTTCGCATAGTAGATCATCAGGATGCACGCATGGGGCCAGCGAGTTATGATTTGGTCTCCCTACTGATGGACCGTCAGCCGGAGCCACCCTCGCTGGCGGAAGTGCGCGCCCAAAGGTTATTTTTCATAGAGGAGCGCAGGCGTTGCGGGCTGGATTCCCTCGACCCTGACGACTTCGCGCGCGAATTTCGCTTGATGACCGTGCAGCGCGGCCTGAAAGCCGTCGGCACGTTCTCGTATCAAACGGCCCACTGCGGTCGCGGAAAAACTTACGCGCAATTCATACGCCCGACCTTTCTCATAGTGCTTCAGGCGGCTGAATGGCTCGGACGCTTTCCCGCGCTGCGCCAGACGATTAAACAGAGACTGGATGAGGAAATAAAAAGTGAGGGAAGCAATTGATTCATTTCTTCATTTGTTCATTGAATCAATGAAACAATGAACCGATGAATCAATCTCAGTCATGGAACAAACTTACATTAATCAATTATCGGAACACGTTGGCGAAGAGGTCACGCTCAAGGGGTGGCTCTACAATCTGCGCTCCAGCGGGAAGCTTTTGTTTCCGCAGTTGCGCGACGGGACGGGCATTGTGCAGTGCGTCGTTTTCAAAAAGAACGTCCCCGAAGAGACGTGGGAGGCTCTGAAAAATCTGGGGCAGGAGTCATCCTTGATTGTGCGCGGCTCCGTGCGTGCGGACGAGCGTGCGCCCGGTGGTTACGAGCTGGACGTCACGCACGCGGAGGTTGTCGAGGCGGCGCATGATTATCCGATTACGCCAAAAGAGCACGGCACGGAATTCCTGATGGACCATCGCCATCTGTGGCTGCGCTCGCGACGCCAGCACGCGATTTTGAAAGTGAGGCACACAGTGGTACGCGCCGTGAGGGATTTTCTGGACAACGACGGCTTCACTCTGGCAGACGCGCCTATCTTTACTCCCGCCGCCTGCGAAGGAACGACCACGCTCTTTGAAGTTGATTACTTCGACGAACAGAAAGCTTATTTGACTCAGTCGGGGCAGCTCTACAACGAGGCAACCGCCGCAGCCTTTGGCAAGGCTTATTGTTTCGGGCCGACTTTTCGCGCGGAGAAATCCAAGACGCGCCGACACCTGACGGAGTTCTGGATGGTCGAGCCGGAAATGGCCTACGCCACTTTGAACGACGTGATGGATTTGTCGGAAAGGTTTCTCTCCTACATCGCCCAGCGCGTTTTGGAGGAGCGCGGCGAAGAATTAAAAGTTTTAGAGCGTGACCCTGCGAAGCTACAGGCAATCGTGCCGCCGTTCCCGCGCCTGCATTACGACGAGGCCGTGCGTATGTTGCACGAAGCGCACGAGCGCGGAGAGATGGAGACGCGATTCGAGTGGGGCGGAGATTTCGGCGCGCCCGACGAGACCTATATATCAAGCAAGTTTGATAAGCCTGTGATGGTTCATCATTACCCCGCGGCTGTGAAAGCTTTTTACATGGCGCGCGACCCGGAGCGAGAGGAGTTAGCCTTGGGCGTGGACGTGCTCGCGCCAGAAGGCTACGGCGAAGTCATAGGCGGAGGCGAGCGCGCCACATCTTTGGAATTCCTGCGCGAGCAAATCAAACTGCACGAGCTGCCGGAAGAAGCTTTCGACTGGTATCTGGACCTGCGCCGCTACGGGAGCGTCCCGCACGGAGGGTTCGGCATGGGCATAGAGCGCTGCACCGCCTGGATGTGCGGCATCGAACACATACGCGAAACGATTCCATTCCCTCGCATGCTTTATCGCCTCAAACCATAAGAGTCTGGAGTCTGAGAGTCATGAGTTGTGAGTCAAAAGCAAGAATCTGTCTTTGACTCCTGACTCCGGACTCTCAGACTCCAGACTCCAGACTTCGTTGTTGGTGTGATTATGAGCGACGTACAGGAGCGGATTGTCACAATCTTTGGCGGCTCGCGGTGCAATGAGACGAGCGCCGAGTACAGGCTGGCGCATCGCGTGGGCGAGCTGTTGGCAGAGGCGGGCTACGTGATTTGCACGGGTGGTTATCTGGGCGTCATGGAGGCCGCCAGTCGCGGCGCACGCGAGCGCGGCGGTCGTGTGCTCGGCATCGTCATGAATCAATTTAAGGCCGAGCCGAATCGCTATCTCACGGACAAAGTCGCCTCCGCGCATTTCTACGAGCGCTTGCAGCATTTGATTACGCGCTCCATCGGCTTCATAGCCTTGCGCGGCGGGATGGGGACGGTGACGGAAGTTTCGCTCGCGTGGAACAAGATGCAGACGCGCGTGATAGAGCCGCGCCCGCTCGTGCTGCTTGGCGAATGCTGGCCGCCCATCGTTAAGTGCTGGCAGCAACATCTGGTCGTGAGCGACAAGGATGTTTCACTGCTCGACTTTGCGAACACGCCGGAAGAGGCCGTCGAGATTGTCAGCAGAAAGGCAAAGGAAGTGAGAGTGTGAACGAAGCGCTGATCGAACAACAAGCGCAGGCTGCGGGAGGCGTGCGGCCCGGCACGGGACGTCGCGTCAGCATTCTGGGCGTGCCTCTGGGTTTTGGTGCGGGGATGGCCGGTGTGGACATTGGCCCTGCGGCGATGCGCGTGGCTCGTATCAGCCAGCGCGTTGCACAACTCGGCTACGAAGTGCGCGACCTCGGAGACATGCGCGTGGAGCGCCCGCTCAATCCTGCCGAGCCCACTGAAAAGCTCAAGTACCTGCGCGAGATTAGCCACGCCTGCGAGGAGCTTGCCATCGGTGTTCATAAAATTCTGGAAGACGGCGAGCTGCCCATCATCTTAGGCGGCGACCATTCCATAGCCGTCGGCTCTGCCTCCGGCGCAAGCATCTATTTTCGCGAGCGAGAGGCGTCGATGGGCCTCATCTGGTTCGACGCGCACGCGGACATGAACACGCCGGAGACAACACCTTCGGGCAACATACACGGGATGCCGCTCGCGGCTCTACTGGGTTTCGGCGCACCTGAGCTGACGGACATCGGCGGGTTTCGTCCAAAGCTCGACCCGCGTTTCATAGCTCATGTCGGAGCGCGCGACGTGGACGCGGGCGAGCGCGAATTGATTCGTCAACTGGGCATGCGCTTTTTTACCATGCGCGAGATAGACGAGCGCGGCATGAGCGCCGTAATGGACGACGCATTAGCCATCGCTCGACAGGCGGCGGGCGGCTACATCGTGACGCTGGACGTGGACGCGCTCGACCCCGGCGATGCGCCCGGCTCCGGGACGCTCGTGCGCGGCGGTCTCTCTTATCGCGAATCGCATCTGGCGATGGAGAAGATCGCGGAAGCGGGCGGCATGCGCATGCTCGAAATCGTCGAGATTAACACGGCGCTAGACATCAGCAACCGCACGGCGGAACTCGCCGTCGAGCTAATCCTTTCCGCTTTGGGTAAAACGATTCTTTAAGTCCCAAATCCCAAGTCCCAAGTCCCAGGTCAAAGACAGGTTCTTTCTTTTGACTTGGGACTTGAGACTTGGGACTTTGGACTCTTAGGGCTTATGAAAAAATTGCGCGTGGGTGTGGTCTTTGGAGGTCGGTCGGGCGAGCACGAGGTTTCGGTGCGCTCCGCACGAAGTGTCATAGAGGCTATGGACCGCGAGCGTTATGAAATTGTTCCGCTCGCGATAACGAAGGAAGGGAAGTGGCTCGCGCCTGCGGACGCGGCGAATCTCCTGCCGGGCGAAACAAAGCGGCTGCTGCCGAAGGAAATGGTTTCAGGCGCGAGCCGCAACGTTGCCATCATAGGCGACCCGACTCATCAGGGGCTCGCCAATCTTGCGGAAGAGAACGCTCCCGTCGAACGGCTCGACGTCATCTTTCCGGTGCTTCACGGCACGTACGGCGAAGACGGCACGCTTCAGGGCTTGCTGGACATGGCCGGAGTCCCTTACGTCGGCTGCGGGGTGCTTGCATCCTCGTGCGGGATGGACAAGGTGACTATGAAAGCCCTGTTCCGAGAAGCAGAACTTCCCATCTGCAACTACACATGGTTTCTGCGCTCGGAGTGGGAAAAAGACGCTGACGCCATCCTGCGCCGCGTGGCACGTCGAGTTGGATTTCCATGCTTTGTAAAACCCGCCAATCTAGGCTCCTCTGTAGGCATCTCGCGCGCGACCGATAAAAAATCTCTGAGGGATGCTATAGAGCTGGCCGCACGCTATGACCGCAAGGTGATTGTCGAAGAAGGGTTGAACGCGCGCGAGATTGAATGCGCCGTGATCGGCAACGACGAGCCGGAGGCGAGCTTGCCGGGCGAGTATGTCGTCTATGACGAGGCCGCGAGCTTTCTGGATTACACGGAAAAATATTCGAGCACAGGCCACGTAGAGTTTGTCGTGCCCGCTCCGCTTTCCAAAGCGCAGACCAAGCGCATTCAACGTCTCGCCGTTGAGGCTTTCAAAGTCGTGGACGGAAGCGGGCTGGCGCGCGTGGACTTCTTTCTACGCCGCGACACGAATGAGCTTATCTTGAACGAGCTGAACACGCTGCCGGGATTAACGGACGTTTCCGGCTATCCCAAGATGTGGGAGGCTTCCGGTATGAAGTTTACGCGCGTCATAGACCGCCTGATAGAGCTTGCCCTTGAGCGTCACCATGACAAGCAGCGCAATCTCACCAGCATTTAAGAGCAGTGACAAGTGACAAGTGACAGGTGACAAGTTAAAGCAGCTTGTCTTTTCTCTTGCTTGTCACTTGTCACCGGTCACTTGTCACTTCTCCGGCTGCTTTTCTTTGCGCGTCGGGCGCGGCTTCTTCTTTTCGGGGGCTTCATTTTTATCCGTGGAAGGATTAGGGACGGGCGGCTCGCCACCCGTTGCGACGACCCACAATTCCACAGTGGCGCGTGCGCGCACCCCTCCCGTCAGCACGCTAATGCGTCCTTTATCAGCGCCGAAGGTTTCGACCAAGTAATCTCTGGCACGATTGACGAGCCGTTGGGCTTCGTCCCGAGGGCCGCTCGCGCTGCCGTAAGCGATGATGTATGCGCGCTCGTCCAGCCCCGCTTTCATGCGCAGAAAGAACCTGCGCAATCGCATCTCCTCTTCCGCAAGGTCCAGCCCATCGTATTCTGCGAGCTTGTAAGCTTGTGGGACTGCCTTGACCTCCGTCGCGCATGACACCATGCGCGTGCGGCCCAGGCCGCTGACTTCGACCGTCGCGCGTATGATCTGCCTGCCTTGATCGCTTGTGTCGACTGTGATGGTGCGTGTGTTCTGGCCGCTCGTAATCTTGCCGGAAGAAACGGCCCAGCGATAGTCGGGCCGCGTACCTCGCGCTGCGTCCGTGATGGCTACGCTGAAATAAGCTGGCATCCCTTCTTTGACGTTCTCGGGACAACTGACGGCGACTGTCGGCAGCGTCAACTCAGGGCCTCCCGAGAGTGGGCGGGGCGCAGGAGTCGTGGGCTCGGAGTTAACCTCGAAAGAAGCTGTGTTGGGACATCCGTCCGGTAGCCCCGTGACTTTGACCGTCACGGTCAGGGCGTAGCCGGGAAACTGGCTCAGGTCAATGCCGACTTCGTTCTCCTGTCCCAGGAATTTCTGGACCGGGACGGGCAAGCTCACGCTCCATTCATACTGAGCGTTCGTGTTCGTGTTGCCGCTCACAAGGGCAGCGCATCTGGTCTGAGTGCCCGTCACATTCTTCTGGCAGAAAACTTTTAGCTCCGGACACTGTTGCTGCGCGCGCGCGCCGGTTGCGGTCGCCGCCATCAACAGGAGCAGCGACGATGCAAAGAGAGCCGGACGTTCGAGAAGCTTTTTCACCCTGTTCGGAATATTAATTCCAGCGCCCGAAGCGCCGGGTTGAGAGGTCAGTCGGGTTGAGCGGGAAAGCGCGCCGCAGCCGGGAGTGTAGCGAATCTGCCGGCAAAGCACAAAATCTATCTAGCAGGTTAACAAGCCTAGCGAATCAAGCTCGCCAATCAGTTTTACAAAGCGTGGAAGAGATTGTAAAGAGTCTTAACTTGAAAATTATGCTCAACGGTTGCCGCTTGTGGGACAGGCGCGGGCGATTGGGAATAAGTTTTCGGGCAAAGAAAAACGTTAAATGACAATGACTTCCAGAGCTTTTCTTAAAGTCAAAGTTTAGCTTTTAGGCGCGTGATAGCCTTTGCGCGTGCGGGCTGCTAATTCCGTGCGTTGGAGCTTGACCGAGACTTCGCGCCAGCGACCGTCGCGGGCTCGATTCGTAGGCTTGTAAGTGATTGTGTACTGATTGCTTAGCTCGTCAACGATGCTTGCGAAGGCATCGCGCAGCGCTTGTCCGCCGGGTGTGGCTACGTATCTCCCGCCCGTCTTGCCAGCGAAATTCCGCAGCGCGCCCGTGCCCATCTGCCTGTCTTTATCCGTCGGCATGCTCAAATCCACGGTGTAGATGGTGGCGTTGGCCGCCTGAGCATTATTGAGAGCCTTGTCCATGGAGGTCATGCTCTGTGTGTCTCTGCCGTCTGATAAGACAATGATAGCGCGTCGCCGCTCGGGCCGCTCGGAGAGGTCGCGCGCCGCCCTCAAAATAGCATCGTTGAGCGCGGTCATTCCCTTGGCTCCCAGCGTAAAGGCGACGGCTGCAAGATCGCGGCTAGGGGAGAATTCCTGCACCTGCTCGACCTTCGAGTCGAAGTTGTAGACGGCGGCTACGTCGTCCTGCCTGAGACCTTCCAGAAAGCGTATGGCCGCCGAGCGTGCAAGCGAAATGCGCGTCTCCATGCTGCCTGAAGTGTCCAGCAGAACGGCTGCTGCAAACGGCGTCTCTTCGGTGCTGAAGCTGGAAATAGTCTGTTCACGCCCGTCCTCAAAGAGCTTGAAATCCGCGCGCTTGAGCCCGTGAACATATTTCCCGCTCGCGTCCGTGACCGTCAGGTTCAAAACCACCAGATCGGTATTGACACGCACGACTTCATCATCGTCATCCGCAGATTGCTGTTGAGCATTTGAGGGAACAAAGAGAAGCGCAGAGCAGAGTGCGAGCAAGAGGGGCGCGGCCAGAAGCTTTCGTTTTTTGGAAGAGAGGAACGAGCCCGTGTGCATAACTTTTCAGAGAGAGCGATTAACGCGCGTTGTCACGAACAAAGCGAATAATTTCCAGAAGCTCGTTGGCCTGTTCGATGACGCTCGCGGAGATGACCTGACGCGGCGTCTTTTCCACCCCTTTGCGTAAAGCTTCGGAAGTTTCAGCCAGACGCTCTATAGCCGTCTCAAGCGCGGTCGGCACTTTCTTCAAAGGCTCGTCGTCATCGTCACCGCCCGAGCGGCTGCGTATGCGTCGCGCCAGCTTTTCCATTCTCTCCAGCTTTTTTATCTCCGGCGAGCTGAGCACCTTGTTGTTCGTAAAGGCTTGCCGGATTTCTGAGCCGAGCTGCGCAGCTTCGCGCGCCCGCTCAAGGTTTTCCGCGCGCTCCTTCTCTGCTATTTTGATCTCCATGCGCGCGCGCATCTCATCTTCGGGCGAGCCGAGCGGATTTCTCAAAGTCGGAGGACTTCCGGGCAGAGGCTCACTGGTTGTGGCCGGGCGGATTTGAGCCTGGACCGAAACTGTGGCTGCGGCGAATAGAAAAAGCAGTAGCAGATTGCGTAGAATCATTTGTGTTCGCGTAAAGAGCGGTTTAGGAATTTGTGCTCGCTGCGCTCTTGAAACTTCATGCCGGAGATTTTTCAATGTCCGGGGTGATTCTATCCAAAACACTATGCACGCAGCAAGCACACCAAGGGAATGACAGCCTTGGGACGATGGATAGATGATAAATGGTTGTCTCACACGATAAAAAGTTAGCTTCAATCGCGACGACCGAAGGCGATGATGCGACGCCGCGCACGGTGGTCGTCGCAGGCACATCATCCGGAGTAGGGAAGACTTCCGTTGCGGAGGCTATTACAAATCTACTGGCGCGATGGTGTCCGACTTCGGCTGCCAAAATCACCGTCACACACGGCGAGCGCGGCTGCCCGCACGGCGGCAAGGGATGCAACGTCTGTAGCTCGCTCGGCGGGGATTTTCAAATCATCACCCGCGCCTCAATCATCACACAAGCAGGGACGGACACGGCGCGCTTTGCAGAAGCAGGAGCACAGCCGGTTCTATGGACCATCGCGCGTGAAGAGTTTGTAAGCGATGCCTGGAGCGAGATGCGCGGGTTATTAAAGGGAACGACGTGCGCGGTCATAGAGAGCAACACGCTTGCGCTGCGCATTGCTCCGACCATCACCGTGATGGTGGTTTACCCGACCGCGAGCCGCCGCCTCTGGAAAGCGTCCGCCGAAGGGCTCATAGCGACGGCTGACTATCTGGTCTTCAACGACCGTGGCCCACAGGAGAAGCGCCGTGCGCTATTGGAAGAGATCGAGCGACTGCGCGGCTCTCAAAAAAATCTGCTCTTTGTCCCGCACCCGCACGAGGTTACACGTGACACGGCCTTATACGGTCTTCTGGAAGAAATCTCGAAGGGTACAGGCGCAACCCCTGTTTCAGGCCAGCGGTCGGCGTAGAATTGAAAACAGAAGCCGCCGACTTTCCCTCCGACTTTTCGCCACGACCCGCACTTCTTAATAATCCGCACGACGATGGAACTATTCGTCCTATCCGTCAATTACAGATTAAGGGGTAAAGTTATGCTCGAAGTTGGTCGCCGCGCCGACTTCTGAAGTAATACATGAAGGGTCAGGATTTTTGAGTGCTGTTTTGAGATGAGGAAGAGATGCATTGAAGCATCTCTTCCCAACTTTGCGCTCCCGCTCTCTTAGGGAACCTTGACGGGATTGTCAGGTGTGTTGATAAAGCCATCATTGCCGGTTTTGGGGCGGTTGACGATGATGGTCTTGGGCGTCTGCTGCGGAGGACCGGGCGGGCGTTGCGCGCCGGGCGCGGTGGTAAAGGCTACGTCGTTTGAGCGAGAGCCGCTGCGTACGCGCAAGACGCGCGCCTTCTTCCAATCGCGCGAGAGCACTGTCAGGCTGTAGCGGCCCTGCTCGTTCTGCGCCAGGTCTTTTGGCACAAGCGGAAGGGAGCGCGTCTCCGTCGAATTATCGGAGCGCCGTATTAATTCAAGCTCGACTGAGAGGTCCGCAAGCGGCGCATTGGAGATATTCTGCGCAGTGCCCGCGATGACGACCTGTCTGCCTTTAATCATGGCTTGATCTTCAAAGATTTTGAGTTCGGGCGGCGCGACGGGCTTGGCGGGCGCGGCCTGCTGTTGTTGCTGCTGTTGCTGCGCGAGCGTCTCCGCCGCGTGACGGCTGCGCAAGTAGAAATAGCCGCCGAGCAGTCCTGCCGTTAAAGCCAATCCAATAAGGACAGCGACGATGAAAAAGAGCGGCGAGCGGCGGCGTAATTCTTCCGGGTCGTGTATGACCGCGTCCGTATTTTGAGGGTCGTTAATACCTGACATACCAGGAAATTTCCACAATAGAAGCTAAGCTGAATTATGAGGGGAAGAAGTGTAAGCTATTGAAAGCGAAGGGGCAAGCCCGGAGAAATAACATTCTTCGCTCACCCCTTTGCTTCGTAAGCTTTTTCCGAAAGCCCTTAAGGCGTTGTTGAAGGCTCGCGGCCAGGGGCCGGAGCGCCCGTGACGTTCTCCACGAGCGCGCCCATAAAATCCTGTTCGGCCTCGCCTGTGCTGCGCAGCGTCACCCACTCTGCGCCGGAGGCTCCGTCGTTTCGCCCCTCGATTTTAGCGTTGACCGAGACGTTGATGTTGACGGCGTCTATGGGTTGAACTTCTACGATGAGCGTATAGCGACCGCGCGTCCACCCGCGAGAATTCGCCGCCGGCATCATCGCGTAACGCAATAGCTCCGACTCGCTCACGACTGCTCCCTTGGTAAAGGTGTAGGGTTGAGTAATGAGAATGCCTTCGTTCGGTTTGGAAGCCGCTTCGTCCAGAATCAGTTTGCGGTCGCGCATCAAATCCTGTATGGCCTGCATGAGCGTATCGCGGCGCGTGGTGAAGCGATACGGATTTGCAATCGGCGGCGGCTCGACCGTTTTTCCTTTGCCGAAGTTCACGCCACGGCCCGCGCCCACGTCCTGCTTGCCGCCGTTTTCCGCAGGCGCTTTGCCCGAGGCCCCATCGCGTATGCGCTGGTCCTGGCTGTCAACACCCTTCTCCTGCTGAGCGTATGCTGCAACGACTGACAGCAGGGTGATGATAAAAATGGCGACTGCTCTTTTTAATTTCATAGCTCCCTCTTGTGTGCAATTAGGACGACATGGCTTTCGCGCTCTTGATTAGAGCAAAGAGAATGGGGAACACTCGCGAGCATAAAGCAAGGCTCAGGCAAATACAAGCAAAGCGTCTCAAGACATTCAAATCTAAGAGCGCCGGAAACAAATTGAAGCTCATTGAGGAGGCGCGTTTACGTTTTGAACGGGCGCGTTGTTGTTTTGAGCAGGCGCGTTCTCGTTGGCTTTCGCGGCGGCAGCACGCGCGTCACGCTCTCGCTCCCAGTTGCGCAGGGCCTGCACACCGCGCTCGAAATCAGTAGGGTTGTTATAGAAGTTATGCGCGCCGTCGTCGCGGTCTGGATTACGCACGTAGTAGAGGTAATCGGTTTCAGCCGGGTAAAGAGCTGCTTCCAGGGATTTCTGACTCGGCGAAGCGATTGGACCGGGAGGCAGGCCGGAATAAATGCGTGTGTTGTAGGGCGAGCGGCGCTCTATGTCGCTCTTGTAAACCTTGCCGTCGTTCTTCCACTTCCCGGCGAGCTTGGAAGCGTAAATGATCGAAGAGTCTATGCCGAGCGCCATGTTTTGACGCAAGCGGTTATAGATGACGGAGGCAATCATGGGGCGCTCTTCTTTGAGCTTCGCTTCGGTTTCAATCAGCGAGGCGATGGTAACAATCTGTCTGGGAGTAAATCCTAACTGTGCTGCGCGCTCGTTCCATTCTGGTTTCCAGACCTTTCGAAAGCGCTTGACCATCTCGCCGACGACCTCTGTGGATTTGGCGTCGGGCGGGAAGCTATAGGTGTCCGGGAAAAGATAGCCTTCAAGGTTCTGGGCCGTGGGGTCTATGTCGCGTATGGCGCTGGTGTCGTTCATCAGGGCGAGCGCTTCTTCAGAGCTTGTGAGCTGAAGCTCTGGCATACGCGTCATGGCGGCAGCGATGTCCCAGCGCGTCCAGCCTTCTATGACTGTGAAGCGGTTCAAGCGTTCTTCGCCTTCGAGCAGCTTGGCAAGCACGCCCATCGGAGAAACGGGCGAAGGAAAACGATATTCGCCTGCTTTGAGTTTGCCGCCCAAGCCCTTGAGCTTGATATAGGCCAGGAGCGGCCACCCACGTCTGATAATGCCCTCTTGTTCCAGCCTTCCGATAATCGAAGAAGGGGAAGTGCCGCGCGGGATTTCTATGTAGCGGTCCGCTTTATCATGGACGATGGGCGATTGTAGATAGCTGTAGCTCCAATAAAGAGCTGCGCCGCCTGCGATGGCCGCGATGATGATGAAAATCAGGCAAATTTTGACGACTCTTTTTTTGGTCACTGATGCTTTCCTGTACGGGATTGTCTGTGATGTTTGAAGCCCGCCTGTGGGATGTACGCGCGTGTCAGCCGTCTGTAGACGCCATGTTGTCTATAAAGTCCTGCAAGATAATCGAAGCCGCTTCGGCGTCCACTAGCTCACCGACATTTTCATGTCCCTCGTCGCGCAAACGGCTTTCGGCCTCGCGCGAAGTGAGTCTCTCGTCCTGTAGAAAAACGGGGACGGAGAGCGACAGGCGGAAATTACGCGCGAGCCTGCGGGCCTCTATGGCTGCGTCTCCTTCCGTGCCGTCCATCATAAGCGGCAAACCCACAACCAGTGCTTTTGCGTCAAAGCTCCTGACAAGTTCGGAGACCGCGCGCAGAAGCTCTTTCCAATTCGTGCGTTTGAGGGCCATAAGGGGACGCACGGCCAGACGCTGCTCGTCCGAAACGGCGACGCCGACGCGCTTTTGGCCCAGGTCAAGCGCCAGCAGCCGCCCCAACGGCAGAGCTTTAGGGTCGCTTTGTGCGGCTGTCTCCTGATTGTCCTCTTTTTTTTGCATCGAAGCGCAGGGTGGGCGGAGTATAGAAACGGCGCGTGAAAGCTGTCAAGCGGCGGACGGGTTCTGATTTATAGTGCGGTTCGGTCGATTGCCTTGCGCGCACAACATGGCCCACTGTATGATGACTGGCGCGCTTCCATTTGGAGAGGGGAGAGCCAGGCGCGCACCCCGCGCGCTACGGGAATTAACTTTTAACGGTCGGAAATTTTTGAGGTAAATACGAGATGTCATTTCGCAGCAAATTCGCGCTCATTGTCGCCTCGGCCACGCTGGCGCTCTACGCAGTCATAGGCGGTTGGATGTCCACGCGCGCACAGCAGGAGGGCAACGACCCGGGCGCGCAATTGCGTATCTTCGAGAACGTGCTTCAGCACATTCAGAACGATTACGTGGACGAGCCGAACATGGAGAAGGTGCGCGCAGGGGCTTTGCGCGGGCTGGCATACGGGCTTGACCCTTACTCTACGTATCTGACGCCCGAACAGGTGCGCGACTACAAGGCCGGAACAAACAACAATCAGGCGGGCATCGGCGCAGAATTGTCGCAGTTCGCCTCCTACCTCTACGTGATCTCGCCCGTCAAAGGCTCTCCGGCTGAACAGGCAGGCGTGCGCGCGGGCGACTTCATAGAGTACATAGACAATAAAGCCACGCGCGACATCTCGCTCTACGACGCCAAGCAGCTCTTAAACGGAGCGGCGGGCAGCGAAGTCAAGCTGCGCATCCTCCGAACCAATTCGAGGCCGTTGACCCTGACGGTCAGACGCGGCACTTTCAAAGCCCCTGCGGCGGAGACACGCATGGAGCAGGGCAAGGTCGGCGTCCTGCGCGTCAACAGTCTCGCCGAAGGCGAGGCCGCTGATGTGCGCGCACGCCTACAGGATTTGACGAAGCAGGGCGCGCAGAAAGTCGTGCTCGATTTACGAAACGTCGCGGGCGGCTCTTTTGAAGAAGGTGTAGCGGTCGCCAACCTCTTTATCAAAGAGGGGACGCTGGCACAGAAGGTCGGGCGCGAAGGCAAGATGCTCAAGCAGTCGGGCGCGGATTCGTCCAAGACCCTCTTTAACGGTCCGGTTGTGGTCCTGATAGACGCTGGCACGGCGGGCGCGGCTGAGATTGTTGCTTCTGCCTTTATAGACAGCAAGCGCGGCGACGTGGTCGGCGAGAAATCCTTCGGCGCGGGAGCCGAGCAGCAACTCTTCGCGCTGCGCGACGGCGACGGGCTCTTGCTGACGGTCGTCAAGTGGGCTTCGAGCAAAGGCAAGCCCTTTCTAGGCAACGACCGCGCGGGCTCAGGCATTGCGCCCACCGTTGAAGTGAAGCGGCCCGAACTGGCAGACGCCGTTGACCCGGACGATCTAACCGGCAACGACGACGACGCCGTCCGTCAACAGTCGCAGACACAACCCAACGACAAGCGCGAGGTGCAGCCCGAGACAGGCCCTGTCAACAAGCAGCCGCAGGAAGACATACAGCTTAAGAAGGCACTCGAACTCCTGCGCGAAAAGCCCGCCGCACAGTCACAGCGCGCCGCAGCATAAGCCACCGGCTTCCCTCCGGAAGTTAAAGAAGACCGTCAAGAGTTGAACGTGAAACTCTTGACGGTCTTTCTGTTACCAGAGACAGGCCAGCATCAATTGCGGAATGCGGATTTCTGATTGCGGATTGAAAAGCAAGAAGGCTGCTGCTTTTATTTCTTCAAATCCGCAATCAGAAATCCGCATTCCGCAATTTTAAAGAGGGATGTTACCGTGTTTTTTCGGCGGGTTGGTGTCGCGCTTGTTCTCAAGGAGCTGTAGGGCGCGTATGAGCTTGGGCCGCGTCTGCGCGGGTTCTATCACTTCGTCTATGAAGCCGCGCTCGGCGGCGATGTAGGGATTGGCAAATTTTTCTTCAAACTCCGAGACGCGCGAGCGGCGCGCGGTGTCCTGGTTCTCTGCTTCGGCAATCTCGCGGCGGTAGAGGACGCCGACCGCGCCCTCAGCGCCCATGACGGCGATTTCCGCTGTGGGCCACGCGAAATTAATGTCTGCGCGGATGTGCTTGGAAGCCATCACGCAGTAAGCGCCGCCGTAAGCCTTGCGTGTAATGACGGTGATTTTCGGGACGGTCGCTTCGGCGAAGGCGTAAAGCAGTTTCGCGCCGTGGCGTATGATGCCGCCGTGCTCCTGCGCCACGCCGGGCAAAAATCCGGGCACGTCTTCAAAAGTGATGAGCGGGATGTTGAAGCAATCGCAGAAGCGCACGAAGCGCGCGGCCTTAACTGAGGCGTCTATGTCTAGAACGCCCGCTAGATATGCAGGCTGGTTGGCGACAATGCCCACGGGGCGACCCGCTAGGCGCGCAAACCCGACGACGATATTGGGCGCGTAAAGCTCGTGGACTTCGAAGAAGTAGCGGTCGTCTACAACAGAGTGTATAACGTCGCGTATGTCGTAAGGCAGGTTGGAAGCTTCGGGGACAATCGTGTTCAGCGCTTCGTCTATGCGCTCGGGCGAATCCGTGATACTGACGCGCGGCGGGTCGTCCATGTTGTTCGAGGGAATAAAGCTCAAAAGCTCTCTGACCATGCGCAGCGCGTGCTCGTCTGAATCAGCGGCAAAGTGCGCGACGCCGGAGACGCGATTGTGCGTCAGGGCTCCCCCCAGTTCCTCTTTCGTCACGTCCTCGTGCGTCACGGTCTTGATCACGTCCGGGCCGGTGATGAACATGTAGGACGTGTCCTTGACCATGATGTTGAAGTCCGTGATGGCGGGGCTGTAGACCGCGCCGCCTGCGCAAGGCCCCATGATGCAGCTAATCTGCGGGACGACGCCCGAGGCCAAAGTGTTGCGTAAAAAAATGTCCGCGTAGCCGCCTAAGCTCACCACGCCTTCCTGTATGCGCGCGCCGCCCGAATCGTTTAAGCCGATTAGGGGAGCGCCCACCTTCATAGCCATGTCCATGACCTTGCAGATTTTTTCCGCGTGCGTCTCGGAGAGCGAGCCGCCGAAGACGGTAAAATCCTGCGCGAAGACAAAGACGCGGCGACCGTCTACTAGGCCGTGGCCCGTGATGACGCCGTCGCCCGGATAAAGCTGCTTATCGAGACCAAAATCGCGCGAGCGATGAACGACCAGGCGGTCAAACTCCTCGAACGTCCCTTCGTCGAGCAAAAATTCGACGCGCTCGCGCGCAGTCATCTTGCCTGCGGCGTGCTGTTTCTCTATGCGGGCGCGGCCTCCGCCCTCTGCGGCCAGACGTGCGCGCTCACGCATGCGCTCTAGTTTTGAAACGGGCGGTTGCTGCTTTTTCTGCTGAGAAGCCATACGGATTTTTTACGCGCCTGAAAAATTTAGTAGGTCAAGCTTGCGTCCTATTATTATCAGGCTACCATGCGGCGACGCAAACTGCGCATGGCCCATTCCGCGAAGACGAGCGCCGCCACGACCAGATAAAGAGCTTCATAAAGGTGGCGCTTGAGGAAATGTCCGGTCAGGAAAGCGCGCGTTAAATCGATGGCGCTCGTTAAGGGCAGAGCCCACGCGATGTATTGCAGGGGGCGCGGCAGCACGTCCACAGGAAACCACGCGCCGCACAAAAAGACCACGGAGAAGAAGACGGCCATGTAGAAGTTGTAAGTGTCTATGTCGTGGATGTGCGCGGTGATGCCCAGAGAGAGACCGGCGATAAAGAAACAGCCGATGATCAAAGGCAGCGGCGCGAGCAAAGCCCAGGGCGAAGTGGCAGCGCCGAAAATGAGCAGGATGACGAGAATAATGACGGCGTCAATCAAAGCCTTGGAGACGGCCCAGAGGATTTCGGCCAGTGCGAGCGATTCCGCATCCACGGGTGTCGCGAGGATGGCATCGTAAGTCGATTGATAGACCATGCGGAAGTAGGCCGCGTAAGTCGTCTCGAACATGGCGCGCATGATGACTGTGAAGGCCAGTACACCTGCGCCTACGAAAGTCAGGTAGGGCATGTTATCGACGCGCGCCGTAACGAGCGCGCCGATGCCCCAGCCGAACGCGAAGACAGTAAAAATCGGCTCGATAATGGGCGCAACGACCTGTACCTTCCATGTGCGCAGGAGGACCAGCAGGTTCCTGCGCCAGACGGCCAGCGCGTCCGTGAGGTCAACGCGCATGAAAGCAAACGTGTTCGCGCTCTGTGTTCCGGGCGAAGGCTTCAGCTCTTGATTGGAGATAGCAGCGCTCATGGCTCGATTAACCTCGAATCGTCAAAGGGGAAGCGGCGCTCCGTTACGAGCGAGATGATTTCATGAACCGCGCGATGCGCAGACTCGCGCACAGCCTTCGGATAATTGAAAACTTCGGCGTTCGATTCAAACTCGTCCATGTCAAGAATTTCGTAGTCTAGATTTGGTGCGACCAGAATGTCTATGTCCAAATCTACGTAAGAGAGCGTGCGTCCATCAAACTCCGGCGGCATGTTGACGTTACAATAGAAGGAGCGCAGTTGCCCGTCCGGCTCAAGAAAGCGAAAGACGTTGTACCAGCGATCAAGCCAGTAGTATTCAATGCTCAGAGTTCCGCGTCTGATAAGCCCTAGCTGTGGATGGCGCACTTCTTTATCAAACTCCGCGTCCAGGACCAGCAGCTCGCCGTCTCTTTTTTGAAGACGCGCGCCCCAGCGTCTATGCTCGCGGCGGTCGAATTTCAGAGCGCGAACAACGATTTCATGCTCCGGTTTGGAAATCACGCTCATACAGCACGCTCGCTTTCTTCATCGTCCACGAGCTGTAGAAAAACATCTTCCAGATTGGAAGGCCGTATGAGCAGGCGGCGGCCTTCGTAGGCTTTCATCAGGGGCGTTAAGTCTTCGGGACGAGCAGCGAAGTATAGATGCGCGCCGCCGCGCTCTATGGCTGTGATGTTTGCGGGGACAGCAAGGAGCGGCTGCGAGTTAGCATCTCTGACCTCCAGCGCATAATTCGAGACGCGCTCGGTGACAAGTCCACGGGGCGTGCCCGTAGCCAGAATGCGTCCCTTGTCCATCACGAGCAGTCGCTCGCAAAGCTTTTCCGCCTCCTCCATGTAATGCGTGGAGATGAGAATGGTGACGTTGCCCTGGCGGCGCAGCTCTTCAAGTCGCTGCCAGATTTCCTGACGGACTTGCGGGTCAAGACCCGTGGTTGGCTCGTCCAAGACGAGCAGGCGCGGGCGATGCAGGAGCGCGCGGACAATCATCAGCCGTCGTTTCATGCCGCCCGACAACTGATCCACGCGTGCGTGTGCGCGGTCCTCAAGACCTATGAGCGAGAGAAGCTCGTCCGCTCTCTCTTCCGCATCGCGGTGCGGAAGACGATAGTAGCGACTGTAAACTAAAAGATTTTGACGAATGTCGAGATCAGGGTCAAGGTTGTTCTCCTGCGGGACAACGCCTATCAGCGAGCGTATGCGGCGGGCGTCTGTGGATGTGTCCAGACCTTCCACGAAGAGGGAACCGGCGGAGAGCGGGGCGCGGGCTGCGATCATACGCATAGTGGTGGATTTGCCCGCACCGTTCGGCCCCAGAAGGCCGAAGGTTTCGCCGCGCCTGACTGAAAAATCGATTTCATCTACGGCGCGGCGGTCACCGTAAATTTTAGTCAGCCCCCGCGCCTCTACAACCGTATCGTTCATGATTTTTGATTTTCGATTGCCGATTTGCGATTCGGTTTCGACCGATTTGCGATTCCACAAATCGCAAATCGAAAATCAAAAATCGCAAATCTTTTATCTTCCGCTCTTTTTCCAATCCGCAAGGAACTGTTCCAATCCCTTGTCTGTGAGCGGGTGTTTGATAAGCTGCTGCATCACCTTGAAGGGCATGGTGGCAACATCTGCGCCCATGCGCGCCGCCTCTACGATGTGTATCGGGTGGCGCAATGAAGCGGCCAGAATCTCCGTGTCCCAATCGTAGTTGTCATAAATCTCTACAATCTCTGCGAGGAGGACGAGGCCGTTCTGGCCTATGTCGTCGAGGCGTCCTAGAAAGGGACTGATGTAGGCGGCCCCGGCCTTGGCCGCAAGGATTGCCTGCGCGGCTGAAAAGCAGAGCGTGACGTTGACGCGCGTGCCTTCTCCGGACAGTATGCGCGTGGCCTTGAGGCCGTCGGTTGTGAGCGGGCACTTAACGACGACGTTGGGTGCGATGCGCGCGTACTCGCGTCCTTCGCGCAGCATGCCTTCCGTATCAAGGCTCGTTACTTCGGCAGAGACGGGCCCCTGCGTAATCTCGCAGATGGCCGCGATGTGCTGCTTAAAATCCACGCCGCCCTCTTTGGAGACGAGCGTTGGATTGGTGGTCACGCCGTCGAGCATGCCCAGAGAATCGGCCTCGCGAATCTCGTCCAAATTGGCCGTATCAAGAAAGAATTTCATGAGAACCTCCTGATTAATAAGTCTCAAGTCCAAAGTCCCAAATCTCAAGTCAAAGGCAAGAAGCTATCTTTGACTACGGACTGTGAACTTCATACGTTTGAGACTCCGTTGCGAAGTGTGCCGATGCCTTCTACTTCCACTTCGACCGTATCGCCGTGCTTCATAGGGGAGACGCCTGCGGGCGTGCCCGTGGCGATTAAGTCTCCGGGATAAAGCGTCATGATGTGTGAAATGTAACGCACAAGGGCCGGGATGGGAAAGGCCATCTGGGAAGTGCGGCCCCTTTGTTTGATCTGGCCGTTGACGCGCGTAGTGACTTCAACGTCGAGCGGGTTGATGCCGGTTTCTATATAGGGGCCGACGGGACAAAAGGTGTCGAAGGATTTACCGCGCGTAAACTGTACGTCCTTGCGTTGGAGGTCGCGCGCCGTAACGTCGTTGAGACAGGTGTAGCCGAAGACGTAGCTCAAGGGATCGTCCGCATCGGCCAGACGATGCGCTGCCCGTCCGATAACGACGCCGAGTTCTCCTTCATGCTCGACCCTTTCGGATTCCGGCGGCAGGATGATGGAATCTTCGCTCCCGATGATGGCCGAAGGGGCTTTTAAAAAAAGCAGGGGCTCCGGGGGCATGGGGTTTCCCAGCTCCGCCGCGTGCTCTTTGTAGTTGCGACCGACGCAGACGATCTTCGACGGCTGGACGGGCGCAACCAATCGCACTTCATCGAGCGGAATCAAATCTTCTCCCAAAGCATCTACCGCCGCCTGTTCAAAATTAAAATTCACGGCGTACGGGCGCACGCCCTCACTAGACAATAAGCCGTAGCGCGGCCCTACTGTTTTGGAAAATTCTTTCGAAAGAAAGCGACAGATTTTCATGGCACTGTCTCGGAGACGACTTCCGATGGGGCGCTCGTGTTCCCGGCGGCGTCCACAGCCGTCAGATAATAATAGTACTGCTTCCCGCGCTCGACCGTCTCATCCTGATAAGTGGTGCGCGTCCACAGTTGCTCGTTCAGTTTGGTCCAGCGATCTTTAGGGAGCGCGGGGTCTGTCGAGCGATAGATGTTATAGCCGACGACGTCGCGCTCCGGGTTGGCAGGGAAAAAGAGCGACAGGCGACCGGGCGCGGCGGCGATGGTCACGGGGCCGGGAGCAGACGGCTTAAACGTGTCCGCAGGCGCGACCGCAACGGTGTTAGAGTTCAGGCTCTCGACCTGCGCGCCGCCCGTCCCCAAAGAGACAGAGCGCACTATGTAATTATATTTCTCACCAAAGCGAAAATTTTTGTCGGCGAACTGCGTGCCCGAAACCAGCGTGGAATTAATGGGCGTCTGCCCGGATTCGGTTTGTGATTGGTCAAAGCGATAGACGTTGTAGCCCAGAAGATTGACGGGCGTAGAGCCGTCTATGTTGGCTTCGGGCGGCTGCCAGCGAATCGTGATGGCGGATTCCGTGACTTCCGCCGGTCCAGTTATTTCGGGCGGCGCAGCGATGCGCGCGGCGGGCTCTATGAGCAGAAAGTTGGAGAACGAAGCGCGCTGTCCCGCTTCGTTGACGTAGCGCAGAGCGTAACGCAGCCGCGCCGGCTCGCCCGCCAATTCAAGCGAGTCTATGTAAGTAATATTGTCGGCGGCATTCTTTATAGTCTCGTAGGTGACGGAGCCTATGAGGGTCGAGCGCGTGGCGAATTCTTCTTCAGTCAGGGGCAGGGGCGCGCCGGGCTTTTCCGCTAGACGATAAACATCTATGCGGCGAATGCTCTGCAAGCTCTGGTCGCCTGCGTTACGCAAAGGGGCGGGCCAACTGAGTATGACCTGATTGCCGCGCTGCACGCCCGAGAGAGCTTCCGTGCGCTGCGGCACGTTCTCGACGGGCGGCTGCGGCGGCCTGCGCTTGCCGCAACTCAACGTAAAAGAAAAAAGGAAAAAGGCAAAAGGGAGAAGGACGAAAAGCTTTGACAGATTCCTTTTCTGTAAATGTGGTTTCCGCCTCACTTTTACCTTTTACCTTTTTACTTTTGCCTTTCTTAAAGAATGTACCGGCTGAGGTCCTGGTCTTTGACGGTTTCGGCGAGCATGCGATTGACATAAGCCTCGTCAATGCGTTGTTGCTTGGGCTCAAGGTCCGGCCCTTCAAAGCTGATTTCGTCGAGCAGCTTTTCCATGATCGTATGCAGGCGGCGCGCGCCTATGTCTTCCGTAGTCTGGTTGACGCGGGCCGCAAAGTTAGCGATCGAATCAATAGCATCGGGCGTGAACTCTATCTCCACGCCTTCGGTCTCCATCAGCGCGCGATACTGTTTGATGAGCGCGTTTTTCGGCTCGGTCAGGATGCGTTTGAAATCTTCTACGGTTAAGGATTCCAGCTCGACGCGTATGGGAAAGCGGCCCTGCAATTCCGGAATCAGGTCCGAGGGCTTGGAGACGTGAAAGGCTCCTGCGGCGATAAAGAGAATGTGGTCCGTGCGGACCATGCCGTAGCGCGTGTTGACGGTCGTGCCCTCTACGATGGGAAGAATGTCTCGCTGTACGCCTTCGCGCGAAACGTCAGGCCCGTGCCCGGATTCGCGACCGGCGATTTTGTCCAGCTCATCCAGAAAGATAATGCCAGAGGATTCAACGCGCTCTAAGGCCAGGCGCGCGACCTGATCCATGTCTATGAGGCGCTCTTCCTCCTCCTGCATGAGATATTCCATAGCCTCGTCCACACGCATCTTGCGCCGCTTGGTGCGCCCCTGAAAGAGATTGCCGAGCATGTCCTTCATGTTGATGCCCATCTCTTCAATGCCCTGCGGTCCCGCAAGCTCTATAGTGGGAAAGCTCTTTTCACGAATCTCTATTTCGACAACGCGGTTATCGAGTTTGCCTTCGCGAAGCTGCCCGCGCAGCTTTTCGCGCGTGCGCTGAAACTGGTCGGAGCTGACATCCGTCGCGGGCTCATGCGTAGGTTGGATTGTCTCGTCCTCCTCCGCGTCGAAGTCGAAGAAACTGGGCGAGAGCTGCGACTTGGGCGGCGGCAGAAGCAGATCGAGTATGCGCTCTTCGACATTCAGCTCGGCCTTGTCCGCAATCTCCTCTATCTTTTCTTCGCGCGTCATCTCGACAGAGATTTCGCACAGGTCGCGAATCATGCTCTCGACATCGCGGCCCACGTAGCCGACCTCCGTGAACTTGGAAGCCTCTACTTTGAGAAAGGGAGAGTTGGACATGCGCGCCAGACGCCGCGCGATTTCCGTCTTACCGATGCCGGTGGAGCCGATCATGATGATATTTTTGGGCATCACGTCGGCGGCCATGTCCGGCTGAAGCTTTTGACGACGCACGCGATTACGCAAGGCGATAGCGACGGCGCGCTTGGCCGCCGTCTGTCCCACCACATGCTTGTCCAGCGCAGCAACGATCTGCCGCGGCGTCATTTCGTCCAGACGCAGCTCGTTGTCCACATCACCTGAGAGATAAATAACCATTTGTTTTAAGTGACAAGTGACAGGTGACAAGTGACAAGATGAAAAGCCTGTTCTTGCTCGTCACCTGTCACCTGTCACTTGTCACTGCTTTTATAGTTCTTCCACGATCACGTTCTGGTTTGAATAGATGCAGATTTCGCCTGCGATGCGCATGGCTTCGGCGGCGATTTCACGGGCGCTCAAGTCCGTATTGGATAAAAGGGCGCGGGCGGCGGCAAGTGCGTAGGGGCCGCCGCTTCCTATGGCAAGCACGCCTTCGTCCGGCGAGATGACATCGCCGTTGCCTGAAAGCAGAAAAGAGCCCTTGTCGTCAGCGACGACGAGCAAGGCTTCCAGGTTGCGCAGGATTTTGTCCGTGCGCCAGTCCTTGCTCAATTCTATGGCCGCGCGCTCAAGGTTGCCGTGATACTGTTCGAGCTTGCCCTCGAAGCGTGTGAGCAGGGCGAAGGCGTCTGCGGTCGCGCCCGCGAACCCGGCCAGTATGCGGTCGTTGTAGAGACGGCGCACCTTGCGCGCGGAAGTCTTCATGACCGTCTCGCCCATGGTAACCTGCCCGTCGCCCGCCATCGCCACCTTGTCATTGCGGCGCACGAGCAGAACTGTTGTGCTGCGCACACGTGTTGAATCATCTCGCTTCATCATGAATGAGAGCACTATAGGAACTGGTCGGCGCGCAAGTCAAGCCGGGGTCAAAGCGCAGAGGGTTGATGCGCGTGTGTCAGCGTAGAAGCGTGCACGCGTCGCAGGACGCGGGCAGCCGTTTTGAGCTATGATGAGCGAAGGCGTTGGCGTTCCAGTGTAGAGTCGTTGGGGAAGAGAATCGAAACTATTGCGTCTACTATTCCGAATAACATTTGGAAAGGTTTGAGGGATGAAAGTGGAAAAGCGTCCGCGCGTGGCGATCACTATGCGCGTGGAGTTGGAGACACAGCGTTTTTATCTTGCGCGTTATTACAGCGAGGCTGTGGAGGCTGCGGGCGGAGCGCCCTTTCACGTGAGCCTGATTCCGCGCGAGGGCTACATTGAGAGCTTGCTTGCGGAGGCGGACGCGGTGCTCCTGCCCGGCTCGGACTCGGACGTGGACCCGAACCTCTACGGGCGCGAGCCGCACACACGCCTGGGGAGCGTGCACCCAATCAAGGACGAGACGGACCTGCTGGTCTTGAGAGAAGTAGAGCGCAGGGGGCTTCCCCTCTTCGCCATCTGTTTCGGGATGCAGGTCTTGAACGTCTCACGCGGGGGCACGCTCATACAGGACATAGAGAGCCAGTTGCCCGCAGCCATCAAACACCAGCAGGGCGCGCCGCGCGAGCGTCGCTCGCACCGTGTGCGCTTTCTGGAAGAGAGCCTCCTGAGGGAACTGGCAGGCGAGGACGCGGTCATGGTCAATAGTCATCACCATCAGGCGATTGAGACGGTGGGGCGCGACCTGGTAGCGACCGCCTGGACATCCGACGGGCTGGTGGAAGCACTGGAAGACCCGCGCGAGGGACGCTTTGCGCTCGCGGTGCAATGGCACCCGGAGATAGCCTGGGAGGGCGACAGGTTTTCAGAGCGGCTCTTTGCACGATTTGTGGAGGCGGCGTGCGATTACAGGGAAGCGCGCGCGGGGTTGATGTTGGAGAACAACCCGCCCCGAGTCCGATAACGCCCGTGAGAAGGACGTTTGATGGACAAGGGAAGTTTCACACGATGAGCGAGCTATGAGCGAAGCCTTGATGAGGCTGGACGGGCAGGTGGCGCTGGTGACGGGCGGGTCGCGCGGGATCGGTCGTGCTTCCGTGCTTGAGCTGGCGCGTGCGGGCGCGCGCGTGTGCGTCAATTATGTGCAGGACGAGCGTGGCGCTGCGGAGACTGTGCGCGAGGCGGAAGCTTTAGGCGTAGAGGCTTTCGCCGTGCGTGCGGATGTCAGGCGGTTGGCGGAAGTGTCGCGCATGGTACATGAGTGCCGTGAGCGTTGGGGACGGCTGGATGTGCTGGTGTGTAACGCGGGCGTGTGGGAGGGAGCGCCCGTGGAGTTGATGACGGAAGAGTTGTGGGACAGGGTGCTGGATACGAATCTGAAAGGGACATGGACGGCTTGCAGCGCGGCTGTGCCACCTATGAAGCAGCAGCGCAGAGGCTCCATAGTCATCATCAGCTCGACCGCAGGACAGCGCGGAGAGGCTTTTTACGCTGGATACGCGGCGGCCAAAGGCGGGCAGATTGCCCTGACCAAGGCCCTGGCGGCGGAGCTTGCAGGGCATGGCATACGCGTCAATGCCATCGCGCCCGGATGGGTCGAGACGGAGATGACAGCGCATGTGCTTGGCGACGCAGGGCAGAGGAAATTGATAGAAGAGGGAATCCCCTTGGGGCGTGTGGCGCTGCCTTTGGATGTGGCGCGGGCCGTACTCTTTTTATCAGGCGAGTGTGCACGGCACATCACGGGCGAGGTCTTGAACTTAAACGGCGGGTCCGTGCTCTGCGGTTGAAAAAGCTTTCAGTCGAAAGGGAAGCGAGGTTTTCCGTTACTCTAAAAGGGTAAAGGACGTCTGAGAGAATGTTTGAACGATACACTGAGAAGGCGCGGCGCGCAGTCTTCTTTGCGCGCTATGAAGCCAGCATGTTCGGCGCGGAGGCCATAGAGCCGGAGCACCTCTTGCTGGGGGTGGCGCGCGAAAGTAAGGCGTGGCTGAATCGTCTACTGCCTGCGGAGATGGCCCGCACGGATGCTTTGCGCAGAGAGGTGGAGGGGCGCTCGCCCGTCAAAGAAAAAGTAGAAACGAACGTCAACCTGCCGCTGTCGGAGGCCACCAAGCGCGCTATGTGGGCTGCAAGCAAAGAAGCTGACCGCCTGAATCAGAGCCACATAGACACGGAGCATCTGCTTCTTGGTCTCTTGACATTGGAAAGGAGCGTAGCAGCTTCTATTTTTAGAGAGCAGGGAGTTGACCTGACGAAAGGACGCGAAATAGTGCAGAGTCTGGAAGAAATCGAATCGGCAGACGCCGTAAAGATAGAGGCGGAGGGCTCCGCTTTGATAGCGGAGATACGCTCACACGGGCAAAGGCTTTTGTCTTTAGCCGATAGATTGCGCACGGAGGCGGAGGCTTCCGTCAAGGCGTTGGGCCATAGTGCCACTCGTCCTGTAAGACACGGGCGACGCGTGGTTCTGGGGCTGGAGAAGCTCCTCGGAGACGAGAGCGCTATTTTGCGTGGGGCGCGCGTGGGGCTCATCTCGAACCAGTCTTCCGTGGACCACAGTTTGCGGCACGCGGCCGACCTCTTTCAGGAGAAGGGAATTAACCTGACGACGCTCTTTGGGCCGCAGCACGGCATACGCGGCGACGTGCAGGACAACATGGTGGAGACAGGGCACGCTGTTGACAGGGCCACGGGCATCCCCATCTTCTCGCTCTACAGCGAGACGCGCGAGCCCACGGAGGAGATGCTCAGGAACGTGGACGTGCTGGTCTTCGACATGCAGGACGTGGGCTGCCGCATCTATACCTTTATCTACACGCTCGCAAATTGCATGCGCGCTGCAAAGCTTTACGGCAAGCGCGTGTTGGTGTGCGACCGCCCGAATCCCATCACAGGCTCTATAGTCGCGGGCAACGTACTTGAGACGGAGTGGGCCTCTTTTGTGGGCCAGTACCCTATTCCAACGCGCCACGGGATGACTGTAGCGGAGATTGCTCGTCTTTTTAACGAGCATTTCGGCATCGGCTGCGAGCTGGAAATCGTGAGTATGGATGGGTGGTCGCGCGAGCAGTGGATGGACGAAGGGGATGCGCCCTGGGTGATGCCTTCGCCGAACATGCCTACGCTGGAGACGGCAACAGTTTTTCCAGGGACGGTGCATCTGGAGGGAACACAGGTATCCGAGGGGCGCGGGACGACGCGGCCTTTCGAACTGGTGGGCGCGCCTTACATAGAGGCCGAAGTTTTCGCGGGCCATTTGAACGCGATAGGTCTTGCGGGCGTATATTTCAGGGCCTGCGGTTTTCAGCCAACGTTTCAAAAACACGCCGGGAAGACGTGCGGCGGCGTGCAGATACACGTGACCGACAGGGAAGCTTTTGAGCCTGTGTCGATGGGGGTGGCCGTGGTCAAGACCGCACATGATTTCTATACGGATAGTTTTCGCTGGAAAGAGCCGCCCTACGAGTACGTTTACGACAAAAATCCCTTTGATGTAATAGCCGGGACGGACAAGCTGCGCAGGGCCATAGAGAGTGGGCAATCTCTTGAAAGCATAGTTGCCTCTTGGACAGAGGGGCTCGAAGAGTTCCGAAAGGTGCGCGAGAAGTTTCTGCTTTATTAAGCCCTGTCAGGTAGATAAAAGGGTTTTCCTGAGACAATGGTTGAACAAGGGTCGTCGCGCCGACTTCTAAAGTGTTACATGAAGGGAGAGGGATTTTTGGAGCAGTTGGACGAATTATTGGAGGAGTGTGGCCGCTTACACGGGCACATTTGCGCGGGGCAGTTGCTGGGCGTACGCATGGCGCTGCTGGGTTGCAGGCTGATAGGGATAGAGGACCCTAAGGGCGCGGACCGTAAGAAACTGGTGGTGTGGGTAGAGGTGGACCGTTGCATGACGGACGCCGTAAGCGCCGTGACTGGCGCGCGCCTAGGGCGCAGAAGCCTGAAATTCTTCGATTACGGAAAAGTGGCCGCGACCTTTCTGAATACACTGACGGGCAAGGCCGTGCGCGTGGCCGCTCTGGACGAGGCGCGTGCATTGGCGGACGAGCGATATCCCTATATAGAGAACAAAAAAGAGCGGCAACTGCGTGCTTACAGCGAGGCTTTGGACGAAGAGTTGTTCAAAGTCTCTACGGTTGAAGTCGCTTTCGGCGAGATGGACCAGCCCGGGCGACCGCGCTCGCGCGTCTCCTGTGTGATCTGTGGAGAAGGGGTCAACGACGGGCGCGAATTAACGCTGGCAGACGGGCGAAAGGCTTGTCGCCCATGCGCTATGGGCGGTTATTACAGGGAAGCTTAGGCGCGCTCGGGCGTGTTTAGAAATTAGAGCAATGTTCTTTAGCGCCTGGCTGTGCGGCCCGCGAAAGCCAACTTGCGAGGAGTGGCAGACACCTAAAGCTATAACATCGAGCGAGCCGGAAGACTATAACTACGGAGCCGCGTCCGATAACGTCCGGGTTAATGGTTACTCTTAATATATGAATAGCGTATACACAAAGATGAACAGGTTGTGGGTGCGTGGCCTTGCGTGTTTGTTGTTCTGTGCCGTGTGCCTGTGTGTGACGGCTCAGGGGCAGAGCGGTCGTAAGCAGACGGGGACGGAAGAGGGGGCAGCCAATAGTAATGGTGTGCAGGTGCAGGGTGATGAGGATGTCCTGCGCGTGCGTACGGATGAGGTGTTGTTGCCCGTCTCCGTGCGTGACGTGGAGGGGAAACCCGTCAACGGCTTAAGGGAAGACCAGTTTCTAATTTATGACAACGGTCGGCGTCAGCAGATCACCAGCTTTAACCGGCGGCGTGTGCCCGCGAACATAGTGCTTTTGCTGGATAGCTCCGGGAGCGTTTTTCATCAGATGCGTTTGATACGCGAGGCTGCCGGCCAGTTTATAGAAGGTCTGTTGGAAGAGGACCGTGTCTGCGTGATGCAGTTTGCGGATCGTGTGGAGCTTTTACAGGACTGGACGCCTGCGCGCAACGCGCGCGAACTGGAGAAGGCTCTGGAGTGGCGATATCATCCGGGCGAGAGCACTGCCTTTTACGATGGCCTTTATCTGGCGGCAGAAAATCAACTGGCAAAGGTACAGGGGCGGCGCATCATTATCCTGCTGACGGACGGGATAGACACCATGGAAAGAAGGCGCGCCAATTTTTCAGACGCGCTCAATGCCGTGCGGCGTGCGGAGGCAAGCTGTTATGTTGTGAGCCTGACGGCTTCCTTGCGCGCGGCCATAGAGCGCAGGACGGGCGGCAGGTTCAAGCGTCTGCTGGGGGGCTATGACCCGCGTCAGGTCAAGCAGGTTCTGGCACTGATAGACGAGGCTGAAGAGCGCCTGGAGAAGTTGGCTGTGCAAACAGGCGGCAGGCTTTTTCTACCACGTGGGGACGAAGACCTCTTGCCTGCCTACAAGGCCGTGGCGGAGGAGTTACGCACGCAGTACATTATTACCTACAAGCCGCAGCCGCGCGCCGCTGCTGACGAGTGGCGGCGCATACGCGTGCTGGTGCTGCCGGGCGGCTACGAGGTCGCCGCGCGCGAGGGCTACAAGGGGCGCGTCTGAAGTTTTGGTAATCTTGGTAGTAGAAGGAGACGTACATTTTGGGCGTCAAGGATAAAAAATCGATTGAGGATGCCAAGCGAGTGCCCGGCCCGCCTGCAAGGGCATGGCTGGTAGGCGTGGCCGCGTGGATGCTGCCTGGGGCAGGCCATCTATTGCAGAAGCGTTGGGGGCGCGCTCTTTTACTGGGCGGCGCGGTGTGGGCCATGTTCATCATAGGAATTCTTTTTGGCGGCCATCTCTTTAGCCTGCTGGGCGGCGACCCTAACACCACGCCCCTGTTGCGCGTAGCGCCCGCCATAGCCAACCTGGGGGCAGGCGGGTTGTACCTGTTGAGTTGGGCGGGCGATCTGAATTTCGCGGAGCTGCCGGAGCAGATGAAGCTCGCCACGTACGAGTACGGCAACACGTTTCTGCTGGTCGCGGGGCTCTTAAACTATCTGGCTATGCTCGATGCCTTTGACCTTGCCGCAGGGAGAAAGTCATGAAGCATTTTCTGGTAATGATGCTGTTTGCGGCGATCGTCGGCGTGGTGATGGGCGTGGTCACGCGCTCGACCGCGAGAGAGCAGTTTCTATATGGGTTAAAAGTCTTCGGCGAGTTCGTCTTGATTGGACTGGCTCTGGCGTGGCTGCTCTATTTTCTCCCCGCCTGACAAAGGCGTCCGATAACGTCTGAAGTCCCGTACTATTTTCCCAAATGAGAAAAGAGAACAAATGGGTCTGGTAGAAACAGAAGCTTTGGTTCTGCGTTCCTATCATTTAGGAGAGGCGGACAAGATAGTGGTCTGCCTGACGCGCGGGGCAGGGGTTGTGCGGGCTGTGGCAAATGGCGCACGCCGTTTAAAAAGCCGCTTCGGGGCAGCTTTGGAGCCGTTCACGCTGCTGCAAATGAGCTATCACGAGAAAGAGGGGCGCGAGTTGGTCACGCTCAGACAGGCGGAGATAGAGCGCTCCTATTTCGAGCTGGCGCAAAAGGCAGAGACCGTGGCTGCGCTCTCTTACCTGAGCGAGCTGGTGTTGGAATTCGCCCCGCCGCACGAGCCTAATGAGAGGCTTTTCCGTATGGTGGCGGCAACACTTGAAGCCTTGCGCAACGCTCCTGACGATTTGCAGTTCTTTGTACGCTACTTCGAGGTCTGGACTTTGAGGCTGGCAGGCTTTCTGCCGGATTTGCGCGCCTGTGCGGACTGCAAGGCAAAGCTTTCGGAGGGCGCAGGCGCTCACGTCAACGCGGAGGGTCGTCTGCGCTGCCTCTCGTGCAGCCAGGGCTTGGGAGCCGCTCTCTCCGCAGAGGCGCTCAGTCAATTACGCAGCGCGCAGAGACTCTCGCCAGCGGATTTCGCACAAAGCTCGCGCCGCTCAAACACGCGCACGCAGGAAGAGGTGGCGGAACTGACGCAGCGTTTGATAGGACGCGTGCTGGAGCGAGAGCCGCGCGGGCAGGCCACCTTTATACGGTAAACCCCTTAAAATCCTTAAGAAAATAGAAAATCCCACAGGCATGCGTTTAGGAAGCTGGCTCATACAGCGTTACATAGTTGCCGCCATAGCCCCTTATCTATTGATGGCGCTGCTGCTTCTGACTGCCATATTGCTCGCGCAGCAATCAGGGCGTGTGGCGGAGATACTGGTAGTAGCACGCGTGCCCGCCACGCTGTTGACGGAATTCTCGCTGGCGATGATCCCGAACGTGCTGGTCTTCGCACTGCCCATGGCGACCCTCGTGGGAACCCTTGTGGGCTTGAGCCGCATGGGCACGGACAGCGAGCTGGTGGCTTTAAGGGCCGCGGGCGTGGGTACATGGCAGATGCTCTGGCCTGTGCTCCTGCTGGGCTGCATGCTGGCCTCCATAGCCTTATGGGTCAACATGTGGGTGGCACCTGAGGCCGCGCGCACCCTGCGGCGTGCAGGGCTGCGCGCGGCCCTATACAAGCTGGACTCTCCCGTGGAGCCGCGTACCTTTAACACGGAGATTCCGGGCTACGTCATATACGTCAAGGACGGCGACAAGGAGCGTGGCCAGTGGGGCAGGGTCTTTCTCTTTGCGGAGAAGGACGGGGCGACTAGACTTGTGACGGCCCGCTCCGGGCGCATAGATTCTTCCGCAGAGCAGTCGGAGCTTGTTTTATCCGACGCAGTCCTGACGCAGTTTCCCTCCAAAACGGAAAAGCAGGGGGCCTATGTGACGGAGCGGTTCGAGCAACTGCGCGTGGTTTTGCAGGATACAGGGCGCAGGGAACTGCTGGCGAAGCTTCGCGCGGACGAAACGCGTCCAGAGGAGATGGACTGGGGCGATCTGTTAAAAGACTACGCAGGCGCTTCGGAGAGACTGGACCGTTTAGCCATAATGCACAGGCGGCTGGCTCTTTCGGCAGGCCCGCTGGTCTTTGCGCTGCTAGGGGCCAGTCTTGGTCTGCGCGTAAGAAAAGGCGGGCGCGGTCTGGGCGTGCTGCTCTCTCTGGCTGTTTTAATAGCCTATTACCTATTATCTTTACTAGGCGAACAGATGGCTCGCGCAGGCACCATACACCCCTTCGTGGGGTCCTGGATGGCCAGCGTCCTGACAGTCATGTGGGCGCTTTTGCTACTGCTCTCACCTTACAAAAGCGGTTGGACCTCCTGGTGGGGGTATCTATACGGCAGGCTCAGTCGCCGCTCTGCTACCAGGACTACCGGGGCAAACGCCTACACAGCCGCTAAAACGTATAGAAGTCTTGGATTTCCGGGGCTTCTGGACAAGACGCTGATACAGACGCTGGTTGCAGGTTTCACCCTGGTTCTAACGGCCCTGACAGCCGTGATACTGGTTTTTACGCTCTTTGAGCTATGGCGATTTATCATAGAAAGAGGCACGCCGGCCCGCACCGTAGTCCAATATCTGCTTTATCTACTCCCCTTTATAGGCGTTCAACTGGCTGCCCCGAGCATGCTTGTGGCCGTCCTGGCCAGTTATGCGCTGATGGCCAGACGCAGCGAGGCAGTGGCCTGGTGGGCCTGCGGGCAGAGCATCTACAGGCTCTCTTTACCGGGGCTTTTTGTGGCACTGTGCGCAGGGGCAGGGCTGTGGGCGGTTCAGGAGCGTTTGATGCCGGAGGCCAACGTGCGCCAGGACATGCTGCGCGCACAGATTCGCTCCGGGGCCGCACGCGCCTACACACAGACGGGCAGGCAGTGGCTGGCCTCCACTGAGACCGGGCGGCTCTATTCTTATGAGACGGATAGGGAAGGGGAGACTCCGCAGGAACTGGTCGCACACGAGTTTGACGCCGAAGGGGTGCACCTGCGGCGCATCATACGCGGGGAGAGGGCCCTCTGGGCTTCGGGGCAGATGACGCTCGAAGGAGCTGAGGTGATAGGCTTGGATGGGGCAGGCGCGGGCAGAGAGCGCTTGGAGCGGCTGGTGATGGAAAGGGGCGAGGCTCCCGAGTTGTTTAAGAGCTGGGCCGACAAGCCCTCCCAGTTAAACGCTAAAGGCTTAAGCGATTACATAAAGACTGTACGTCGCAAGGGCGAGTCCTCGGCCCCGCTTATACTTGCTCTACAGCGCAAGTACGCAGAGCCCTTCGGCGTTATCGTTATGACGCTTATAGGCATCCCCCTGGCGCTGGCCTTTGGCCGTCGCAGCACGGTCACGGCGCTCAGCTCGGCTGTCGCCGTAGGGCTGGCCTTCTGGGGAGTGACCAGCGGGGCGCAGCAGCTTGGAAACTACGGACTCCTGCCCCCTGCGGTCGCCGCTTGGGCTCCCACTGTCATCTTCGCCGCCACGGGACTGTATCTACTGGGCCGTGCCCGCACTTAAGGTCAAACATGAAGGCCCCGCTCTTGAAAGTGAGAGCGGGGCCTTCATACAATTCCCGGTACGTAGGCTAAGACAGGGGTTTAAGTTCCCGTTTCCCAGCTGGACATGTATTCTATCTGCTCCGGGGTGAGCGTATCTATCTCCACACCCAGCGCGTGCAGCTTGAGGCTGGCGATCTCAGAATCCACCTCTTGCGGCAGAAGATGAACGCCGGGCTTCATCTCTCCCCTGTACCTGACCAGGTACTCCACGGACAGCGCCTGGTTGGCAAAGCTCATGTCCATGACGCTCGCTGGGTGGCCCTCTGCTGCGGCCAGGTTAATCAATCTACCTTCGCCCAGCACCACGACCCTGTTGCCCGTTTGTCTGACCTTGTACTCTTCCACATAGGGGCGCAACTCCACGGGGTCGCCAGTGGAGAGTTCCCTTAAAGCCACTAGGTTTAATTCCAGGTCAAAGTGTCCACTGTTGCAGACAATCGCGCCGTCTTTCATCTCCGCGAAGTGCTGGCTGTCTATGACGTGGCGGTTGCCTGTGACCGTGACAAAGATATCGCCCAGGGAGGCTGCTTCGCTCATGGGCATGACGCGGAAGCCGTCCATCACAGCCTCCACAGCCTTGATGGGGTTGATCTCCGTGACTACCACGTTGGCCCCCATGCCACGAGCACGCAGGGCCACGCCCTTGCCGCACCAGCCGTAGCCCACCACAACCATTGTGCGTCCGGCCAACAGGATGTTTGTGGCGCGTATGATCCCGTCCAGGGTGGATTGGCCCGTGCCGTAGCGGTTGTCGAAGAAATGTTTTGTCTGCGCATCGTTGACGGCTATGGCCGGGAAGGGCAGTGCTCCCGCCGCCTCCATGGCGCGCAGTCTGACAAGCCCAGTGGTGGTCTCTTCCGTAGAGCCTATGATTTCACGCGCCTGCTCTGCACGCTCTTTGATCAGGGTCGCGACCACGTCTGAGCCGTCGTCTATGATGATCTCGGGTCGAGTGTCAAGGGCCGTGCGCACATGTCTATTATAAGTCTCCGTCGTCTCGCCCTTGATGGCATAGACAGGCACGCCCCAGTCCTGTACAAGCGAGGCGGCCACGTCATCCTGTGTGGAGAGAGGGTTGGAGGCTATCAGTACGGCCTCCGCGCCACCCGCCTGTAGCGCACGCACAAGGTTGGCAGTCTCTGTGGTGACATGCGCGCAGGCCACCAGGCGCACCCCCTTGAGGGGCTTTTCTTCTAGGAAACGCTCACGTATAAGACGCAGCACGGGCATTTCACGCTCGGCCCATTCGATGCGGCGTTTGCCGTCGGGAGCCAGGTCAAGATTCTTCACGTCGTAGTCAACTGGACGCGTTGCAGTCATTTAGGTGTTCCTCTTTAAGGGTTTTGGTTAAGAAATTTGGACCATCCAGGGGCATTTTTGCTAAATGCCTGCGGCCTCTCTTAAGGCTTCGGCTTTGTCCGTAGCTTCCCAAGTGAAATTCTCTTCCGTGCGCCCGAAGTGCCCGTAGGCGGCCGTCTTTTTGTATATGGGTCTGCGCAGGCGCAATTCATCTATGATCCCGCGCGGGGTGAGCCGGAAATGCTCCCGCACCATGTTGGAGAGCTGCGCTTCGGGTATGCGCCCTGTCCCGTGCGTGTCCACCAGCACGGAGACCGGGTCGGCCACGCCTATGGCATAGGCTAATTGAACCAGGCAACGGTCCGCAAGCCCTGCTGCCACTATGTTTTTGGCCGCGTAGCGGGCCATGTAGGCCGCTGAACGGTCTACCTTGGTGGGGTCTTTGCCTGAGAAAGCGCCGCCGCCGTGCGGGGCATATCCGCCGTAAGTATCCACTATGATCTTGCGGCCAGTGACGCCTGCGTCGCCCTGTGGGCCGCCTGTGACAAAGCGCCCTGTGGGATTGATATGGAATTTGGTCTGCTGGTCGAGCATCTCCTGCGAGATGGTGCTGTGTATGACGCGTTCCAGAATCTCTCCGCGCAACTGTTCGTTTGTGACGTTTGGGTCATGTTGCGAGGAGATGACCACTGCATCCACTCTGTGCGGTCTACCGTCCCTGTATTCGACCGTAACCTGGGATTTGCCGTCAGGCCGCAGGTAGGGAAGCTCGCCGGATTTGCGTGCCTCCGAGAGCCTGAACGCCAGCTTGTGCGCCAGTTGAATGGGTAGCGGCATCAACTCCGGCGTTTCGTTGCAGGCGAAGCCGAACATCAGCCCCTGATCGCCTGCGCCACCCGTATCCACGCCCATGGCTATGTCGCCTGATTGGCGGCCAACGGCTGAGAGCACGCTGCAAGTGTCGCAATCAAAGCCATATTTGGCGCGTGTATAACCAATTTCTCTAATGGTTTCACGTGCCACTTGCTGGAAGTCTATGCGTGCCCTGGTGGTAATCTCGCCCGCTACCACGACCAGGCCTGTGGTGACTAAGGTCTCGCAGGCTACGCGTCCCATTTCGTCTTCGCTGAGAACAGCATCCAGCACTGCATCGGAGATTTGATCCGCAATCTTATCCGGATGACCTTCCGTAACTGATTCTGATGTGAATAGGTAACTTCCTACGGCGCTCAAATTGGCACTCCTTTTATGCTCAGAAAGGTTGTTAGTTAGCCTGTCGGCTCTCTTGGCCAAAAGACCGCGTACTGTAACAATCAAGCAAAGGCGTGTCAAGGTTGGTCCAGCCTCTGCCAAATTAATGGCTGATACGTATAAGACATAATATATATTATCGGACGCCAAGGGGCTGTTTCTGCTACTAATACTCTGCTGTCAAAACGCCTCTATACCCTGGCCTCTTGACGCGCGCTCCCGCATCTCATACAGTGCCCTGACATCCTTTATAGAGGTGCTGGTATTCCTGATGGCTATTAAAATCGAGAACCACTCACAGGTAAAATTACCCAAGGGGACAGAGGAGCGTATTAATAATATTCTGGAGAGCCTGCCACGTGAACATGTGCGTGGCATTGATCGCGTGCGGCTGGTGGATGCCATTAATGACCCGCGTCTTAAGATGCTCCAACAGAAATCCGACCTGCCGGGTCTTTACCATCCACGTCAGGGCGGGCAGCCTGCATGGCTGGAAATTGCCGTGGGGGTTCTGCTGCCTCGCTCCAAGCCCTTCTTCAAGCGCCTGATGCCCAGACTCTCTTTTAAGGGCAATCTGGCCGCAGTGCTCTTCTCTCTGGTCGGGCAGCACTACTATCTGACATTGCGTCATTCCGTCAAAAGAGGCCAGGTGGAAGCAAGCGTACGTGCCTATACGGAAAAGCAGCTGCGTCAGTGGAATGAACGCGAGAAAGGTTTTCGCTCACGCCTCTTCAAACCGCTTCAGCCAACCCTTGAACGCTGGGCACGCCACCTACAGAAAAAAGCTGCCGCCGAGCGAAAAAAAAGCCAGTCCGCGTAAGAGTTCACTAAAACTCCCCGCAAATATGGCCTTAATAAGCTCTTGATTTTATGAACTAAGATAACCTCTCAAAACCACGGACGTTATCGGACGCAGGCGGGCATGTGGACGTAAAGAGGGTAATTATTCCCCTTTCTCGATTTTGTCCGCGGCGGCCCTCAAAGCAGCCGCTATCTCTTTTCCCTCGACTGTGCTCCTACGAAAACGCAATTCCAGCTTGAACTCTTTACCCGGCGGAACAAAACGAAAGACATAGGGTCTGCGGGCTGTTGACGTCTCGCCCTGCTTCCCCGTTTGCGCGCGCCTGGTCGCGCGCGCGTGATCTCTGGTCATGCCGCCCTGTATGACCTCCGCAGCCATACGCACCATGGCCTCTTCATCCGGCTGGCGCACGATCTCCAGGAGGAGTGATTTGGAGTTGATGTCGGCGCGCCGACATTGCTCGCGCACGCTCTCCGGAAGCGCCGCAATCGACATCGCTTCCGTCACAGTGCTGCGGCTCTTCCCCACTTTGCGCGCCACTTCAGCGTGCGTGTAGCCAAACCGCTCGCAAAGCGCGGCGAGGCCGTCCGCCTCTTCCCAGGGTGTCAGGTCTTTGCGCTGCATGTTTTCAATCAAAGCTATCTCGGCCACGGCGCGGTCGTCCACGTCCATCTCTATACAGGGAACCTCGCGTACCCCTGCCTCGCGCGCAGCACGCCAGCGGCGCTCCCCTGCTATGATCATCCAGCGACCAGCCACCCCTGAAGGCTTGACCAGCAGCGGCTCTAAAACCCCTTTTTCCCGCACGGAATCCGTTAATTCCGTCAAATCCCCTATCTCCACGCGCGGTTGCTCAGGGTTCGGGTCCAATTTATCTACAGCTATCATGCGCCCTATGGGGGTGGGCCTGTGCTGCGCCAATTCTTCCACGTAATGCGCGTCGTGACGCATACGCAAGCCCGTCGGCAGTCCTCTCTTAGACACGACTAATCACCTCGTCACAGAGTTTAGCGTATTCGGTCGCGCCCGATGAATGCGGCGCAAAGGTAAAGATAGACTCCTTGTAGGCCGGAGACTCCTCCAGCCGCACGCTCTTGGTAATCACCGTCTCGAAGATTTTTGCGCCGAAAACGCGCCGTATGTGCTCGTGTACCTCGCGCGCCAGGGTCGTCCTCTTGTCGTGCAAGGTAACTACCACGCCCAGGACCTGTAGGTTTGGATTGGGACGCGCCTTGACCTTCTCTATGGTTTCAAGAAGGTCGTCCGTCCCTTCAAGGGCAAAATAGGAGGATTGTATGGGAATCAGGACGTGCGTGGCCGCCACAAGGGCATTGACGGTGATCAACCCCAGGGTGGGCGGCGTGTCTATGACCACGCAATCGTAGCGCGCGCGCAAAGGCTCCAGCCTGTCCTTGAGTCTGAAGGGAGCGTCAAAGTCGCCCACCAGTTTGGCTTCCAGTTTAGCCAGGTTAATACGCGCAGGGATCATCCATAACCCTTTGACGGGCGTAGGGTAGACGAACTCTTTAAGCTCGCCCATGCCGTCCATGATCAACTCGTAGGCGGAGCCGTCCACGCTCACTGGGTCTAAAAAGGAGATCGAGCTATTGGCCTGCGGGTCCAGGTCTATGAGCAGCGTACGCAAGCCTTTACGCGCAAAGGCTGCGGCCAGGTTGATGGCAGTCGTGGTCTTGCCCACACCGCCCTTCTGGTTGGCTATAGCCAAGACCAAAGCCTGCGGCGGCTTCTGTGTCTCTGCTGTCTGTTCCGGGCTCTTTTTTCGTCCGTTCTTCATAAAAACGGGGTGCTTCACATGGGTAGATCGCCTGCTTCACCTATCACATCCGGCCACTCTTCTTCGTCCGCCCCTTCCCCTTCTTCCAAGCCCTCGCCCCCTTCTGCCACAGTGTTGCGGGACGCGCGTATGACTTCCATGTCTACGAAAATAGGGCAATCGGCCCGTAGCGCCAAAGCAATCGCATCTGAGGGGCGGGAATCCAGCATCATGGGCGAGCCGTCAGAGGAGCGCATCTCTATGACAGCGAAAAAGGTGTTGTCTTTGAGCTCCGTGACCACCACGCGCTCTACCTGAGCGCCCATCTCTACTATCAAGTTCCGCAAGAGATCGTGCGTCATGGGGCGTTGCGGCGCAATCTTTTCGATTTCGAGCGCGATGGCGTTGGCTTCATAAGCCCCTACCCAGATGGGGAGCATCGTGTCGCTATTGACGTCCTTCAGGATAATGATCGGCGTGCCGCTATTCGGGTCCATCATTAAAGCCCTAATCTTTACTTCTATTTCCATGTCCGCACCTCGCCCTTTACTTTAGGCCTTGACGGCCCTCCCCAAGCTGTTTTTACGCAACCATCTCGCCGTAGAGACTGTTGGTTTTGGCTTCTTTGATACGCACACGCGCGACCGTGCCCGCTAAACGGCTCTCTCCTCTCCAGTTAACCACTTTATTGCAGGTCGTATGACCCGTCACATCCAAGGCGGATTTGGCGCTCTCCCCCTCCACCAGAACACTGACTTCGAGCCCCACATAGCTCTCGTAAATCTTTCTCTGAATCTTGCGCTGCACGCTTTCCAAGGCCAGAAAGCGTGCACGTTTCTCTTCTACAGAGATATTGTCAGGAAGAAGAGCTGCGGGCGTCCCCTTCCTTTCGGAATACTTGAAGATATAGAGGCTATCATACTGGCAGTGCTCGACTAAACGCATGGTGCTTTCAAAATCCTCGTCAGTCTCGCCGGGGAAACCCACTATGATGTCGCTCGTCAGGGCCAGCCTGCGCCGCGCATTCTTGACAGCCTCCACGCGCTCTAAATAATCCGAAACCTTGTGCCCGCGCCGCATGGCGCGCAGTATGCGGTCGCTTCCGGACTGCACGGGCAGATGCACCCAGTCGCAAAGGTTTTCGTGCTCCTCAAGAGCGGCCACTATATCTTTATGAAAATCACGCGGGAAAGAGGTTGTAAATTTAATACGCTCCATCCCCGTAGCAGCCGCGGCGCGCAGGAGACGCGAAAAAGGCGTCGCCCCTCGAAAGCCTTCAAGCCCGTAGAGCGTGCGCGGTCTGTAGCTGTTCACGTTCTGCCCTATCAGGTGTACCTCTTTGTATCCCTGCTCTTTGAGACGCATGACTTCTGCGATTATCTCGTTGGCCGTGCGGCTAGTCTCGCGCCCGCGCGAGTAGGGCACAATGCAGTAGGTACAGAACTTGTTACAGCCCTCTATGATCGGCACGAAGGCCACAAAGGGAGAATGCCTCTCTACGGCGGACACGTTCCAGACATCGCCAGATGCGCGCTCGCCCAAATCCAACTGTTTGCGCTCCCCGCCGAGCGCTCTTTCTATCAAAGAGGGCAGACGGTCCGTGGCGCGCGTCCCGACCACTAGGTCTACAGCCGGTGCGTGGTCAAAAATGCTCTCGCCCTCCAACTGCGCGACACAACCCATGACGCCTATTAAAGGCTCTCGCCCGCGCCTAGCGCGACGCACTTCGCCGACACGATTAAAGACCTTCTGCTCTGCGCGCGCACGCACGGAACAGGTATTGAAAACCACTACGTCCGCCTCTTTATCGGAGTCAGTCAAAGCATATCCGGCCTCGCGTAGACGCGTCGCGGCACGCTCCGTGTCCGCTACGTTCATCTGACAACCCAAGGTTTCTATGTAAACGCTCTTCATTTCGCCTTGATTCTGTAATGCCCTCTGAAGGGGCTGAGTGTAGCACAGAAATCGCACTCATAAAGCGACACCTTGCTACTTCCTGTTTAAAATTTTCCGCCCTCTCTCGCCTGCGCGCACAAGGTGCGGGGCATCGGCCCGCTCCAGCAACCATCTGGCAGCTTCCAAGGTGGTTTGCGCGCCTTCTTCGCCCCCGCCAATCATCCTCGCAAGCTCATTAACACGCTCGTCGCCCACAAGCTCCCGCACACCTGTCCTGGTGCGGCCTTTATACGAAGCCTTCTCTACCATGAAGTGATGATCTGCAAAGCGCGCAATCTGCGGCTGGTGCGTGACGCACAGGACCTGTCTGGTCTCTGCCAGACTCTTCAGGCGACGCCCCACGGCCTCTGCCACACGCCCGCCTATCCCTACGTCAATCTCGTCGAAGATGATGGTAGCCCCTGAAGCCGTTAAAGCTTCGCCGGCCAGAGAGACCGTGCGCAGCGTCAACATCAGGCGCGAGAGCTCTCCGCCGGAGACTACTTTTGACAGCGGCCTTGGCTCCTCGCCCGGATTGGCCGAAAGATAAAACTCCACGCGGTCAGCCCCGTCCTGCGTAAAAAAGCGCGGACCGGCAACAGCGTCCTTAGAGCCCTCCCCGGAAGCTTCCGCCACAACAGCCTCCGCCGTTTCAACATGGACCACAAAGTTGGCCTGCTCCATGGCTACAAATTTCAGGTCTGTCATCACGCGCTCTGCAAGGGCCTCTGCCCCCTGGCGACGGCTGGCGGTCAACCTCTCAGCCGCGCGTACGTAATACGCTTCCGCCTTCTTTAGCTCTTCACCCAAGGCTTTCTCGCGCTCCGAGAGGTCGCCCTGCCCGCGTAGCTTTTCCGAAAGCTCATCCTGAATCTTAAGTATCCCCTCTAAATCCGTTTGGTGTTTACGCTTAAGCCTTTCAAGCTCCGAGAGCCTTTGCTCGATTTCGCTCAGCCGCCCCGGCGAAAAATCCACCTGCTCGCCATAACCGCGCAAAGCGTCAGCCACGTCTGCGAGAGACTGAGCGCTGGTCTCCAAAGCCTCCAGCCATGAAGCCATGCGCGCGTCTATAGAACTCAGTTCCTCCAATTGTTTACGCACCAGGGCCAGGCGCTCCAGTAGACTGCCGTCGCGCTCGTAAAGCTCCGCATAAGCCCCTCCCCCCAATTCCAAGAGCTTTTCGGCCTGCGCCAGTAGCTTTCTTTCCGCCGCCAGTTCCTCATCTTCAAGCGGTTTGGGAGCGATCTGCTCTATTTCCGAAAGCTGAAATTGCAGGAAATCGCCCGCGCGCTCGCGCTCCAGGATTTCACGCCGGAGGTCCATTAGCTCCTCCTTGAGCCTGCGCCAGCGCCGGAAAGCCTCCGCGACTTCCCTTCTTAAAGGCAAAGCCCCGTTAAAGGAGTCCAGCAGATCCATCTGCGACTGCGTGTTGAGCAAAGAGCGATGCTCGCCCTGACCATGAATCTCTATTAAAAATGGCTGTAGAGCGCGCAGGGTCTGGGCCGTCACGCTCTGGTCCTCTATGAAGATGCGACTGCGGCCATTGGCATGTATCTCTCTGCGTATGAGAAGCTCGCCGTCCGAGAAAGCCTCCACACCCGCCTCTTTGATGATACGCGCGACCTCCAGCCGTCTCTCCCCAAGGGGTTCAAAAACTCCTTCAACCGTCGCCACACGCTCGCGCGTGCGTACCTGCACACTGGAGCCGCGCCCGCCCATCAGGAGCCCCAGGGAATCCACAATGATGCTTTTCCCGGAGCCTGTTTCCCCGGTCAACAGGTTGAGCCCCTCTCGGAAACGAACCGCTACCTGTTCGACAACCGCAAAGTTAGAGATGTTGAGGTACTTCAACATAAAGCGTTTTCGGAACTAAGAAATTACCTTAAATGTATTTGATTAAGCTTCGGGCTCCTGCCCTCATGTTTTGAATTAAACCTTGACCCTTCCGCCCGCGCGCGGTTAGTATCACAGCTCAGCGCTTTTTTATAACCTTTGACTTGGAAAGGCCACTGAAAAGATGTCCTTCAATAAAATCACCATCGTCGGTAACCTTGGCCGCGATCCGGAGCTTAGATATACCCCACAGGGCACGCCTGTCTGTAGTTTCACAGTGGCTACTAATGAAAAACGTAAAGACCGCGCAGGTGAGATGCAGGACGTGACGACCTGGTTTCGCGTGACCCTCTGGGGACGACAGGCCGAGACAGCCTCGCAGTACCTGACCAAGGGGCGTCCAATCTACGTTGAGGGCAGGCTGCGCGTAGAAGAATGGACGGACCGCGATGGTCGCCAGCGCTACACTCTTGAGGTGCATGCCACTGATATGCAGTTTATAGGGGGCGGACGAGGCGAAGAGGGCGCGTCACAACAGCCAAGGACTGCCGCCGCACCCGCAGACCAGCCCGAAGCGGAACTCTCGGACGACGACATCCCCTTTTAAGTGAATCGTTTACAGCGGTGTCGGCGTGCCGACATGGAGCGCACGCGCGGTCCCTTGCTATTTTTCCGAAGCCCCTGTTTCAGCCACGGGTACTTGCCCGGCTGTAGTAGAGAGCCCCCACTTGCCGTATTCTCGCAGCCTTTCGTAACGCCTGCGCATGCGCAGAGAGGGCGGTTGGCTCACGGCTTCCGCAAGTCGCTTACTTAAAACCACGTCAAGCAGCCGCGCCGTCTCGTCATGCGCCGTGTGCGCTCCCCCTTTTGGCTCCTCCACGGTGGCATCGACCAGCCCCAAACGCAGTAGGTCTTCGGCTGTCAGGCGCAGGCTCTCTGCGGCCCTGTCCGCCAGGGAGGCGTCTTTCCAGAGGATTGCGGCACAGCCTTCAGGGGAGATAACTGAGTAGATGGCGTTCTCCAGCATCAATATCTGATCGCCCACGCCTATCGCCAGCGCGCCGCCGGAACCTCCTTCGCCAATCACGGTCACGATCACCGCGACGCGCAGTTTCACCATCTCGCGCAGATTGTAAGCGATGGCTTCGGCCTGCCCGCGTTCTTCAGCATCAATTCCGGGATAAGCTCCAGGCGTATCTATAAAGCAGAAGACAGGGCGACCGAATTTTTCGGCCAGTTTCATCAGGCGCAGCGCCTTGCGATAGCCTTCCGGTTTGGGCATCCCGAAATTGCGCAGCCGCCGCTGGTTTGTATCCCTGCCCTTTTGATGGCCTACCACCGCCACGGGCAAGCCGTGGAAACGCGCAAATCCGCACACAATGGCAGGGTCATCCGCAAATCTGCGGTCGCCATGTACCTCTTGAAAATCTTCAAACAGCCTTTCAATCAGGTCTAGCGTGTAAGGTCTTTCGGGATGACGCGCCAACAGCACGCGCTCAAAAGCAGTGCTCGCACCATTCTCTTCCACAGCGGAGGAGGAGGGCTCAACTTTTGTTTGTTCGGGCTTGTCTGCCATAAAGAATCCTGTGACGGATGGGCTCTCTTAACGGCTCAACGTAACATTCCTCCACTCGACTTGACAACCGTAGCCCTGCAAAGAAGTCTCAAGCTCCACGCTCCCCTTGATGCGCAAAGCGCCGTGCGGGCGCGCGCGTACGAGCACGCCGTCGTCCAGACGCATCTCTATCAAAACCTCACAATCGCCTCGATTACCGTCCAAAAGCTGAAACAGACGCTCCAGCATGGGTTTCGGATCGGGCGTAGACGGAAGCCTGATGGTCACAGAGCGCGCCTTGCGTTGCAGCAAGTCGTCAAGGCGCGCAACTTCATCCGCGATGAGCGAAACCTGCCCGTCGTCCGTAATCTCCAGCCGCCCTGTCATGAGCACGCTCGCATCCGCCTGCACGGCAGCTTCAAACTTACTGAAAACTTCCGGCCACAAAACACATTTCACGCCCCCCGCCTGGTCCTCCAGCCGTAGAAGCGCAAAGCGGCTTCCCTTTTTGGTGGTACGCACCTGAAGCCCTGTCACCATGCCACCAATACTAATCCGCGTGCCGCTCTCCAATCTAGCCAGCTCGGAGGTCTTGACAGCGTTCAGCTCCGCCAGAACATCCATGAAATTATCCAGAGGATTTCCAGTGATATAAAAGCCTATAGCATTCTTTTCGGCAGCCAGTAGGGCCGCGTGCGTCCAGCTTTCCGCGCGCGGTAGTTCGTCATCGGAGCTTTTCAGAACGTTATCCGACCCACCGAAAAGGTCGTTCTGTCCCAAGGCCTTGCTTCTTTGCGTCCGATTGGCGCGCGAAAGCGCATGGTCAATTGCGCCATGCAGGCGCGCACGCCATTCATGCAGAGCACATCCATTTTTGTTCAAGGAATCGAAAGCCCCTGCACAAACAAGACTTTCCAGCACACGCTTGTTGAGCCCCCCCTGATCTAAACGCTCTACAAAATCGAAGAAAGAAGCGAAAAGCCCCCCGGCGCGCGCCTCCACAATGGCATTTACGCTCGAGTGGCCCACGCCCTTGATCGCGGCCAATCCATACCTGATAGCACCGCTCAAGGGTGTAAACCCTGCGCGGCTTTCGTTGACATCCGGCGGCAAAAGCTCTATTCCCTGCCCACGCAGTTCCATGGAATACTTAAAGACCTTGGCCGTATCCTGCAATTCATTGGAGAGGACAGCCGCGTAGAAATGCTCCGGATAATGCGCCTTTAGATAAGCCGTTTGAAATGCTAGATATGCATAAGCAACGCTGTGGCTTCGGTTGAAGCCGTAGTCGGCAAATTGTGCCATTAAAGAGAATATCTGTTGCGCTTTCTCACGCTTGATATTCCGTTCGACAGCCCCGTTGATAAATTTCTCCTCGTGGCGGGCCATCTCTTCGCGGTTCTTTTTACCCATGGCGCGCCGCATCAGGTCTGCTTCCCCAAGGCTGTAGCCGCCCAGCTTTTGCGCCAGTTGCATGATCTGCTCCTGGTAAACAAGGATGCCGTAGGTATTGCTCAAGACGTCCTTCATTTCAGGAACTATATAACGAACGTTTTTCAATCCATGGTGGCGCTCTATAAAATCGTCCACCATCCCTCCGTCCAGAGGCCCGGGCCTGTAAAGAGCATTGAGGGCCGCAAGGTCTTCCAGGCCCTTCGGCTTGAGCTTGCGGCAGATCTCCTGCATGCCGGAGGACTCGAATTGGAAGACGGCTTCCGTGCGGCCTTCGGCGAAGAGCTGCATGGTTTTTTCATCGGTGAGCGCGACGTCGGACCAGTCGATATCTGCATTATGCGTTTGCTTTATGCTGCTTAAGCAATCGCTAATCACGGTAAGCGCCGTCAGCGCCAGAAAATCCATCTTCAGCATCCCGGTCTTTTCCAAGTCCGACATGGCATACTGAGTGGTCAATTCGTCTTTGGCCGAGACGGCTATAGGGATCAATTCAGAAAGCGGCTTGGGCGAAATCACAACGCCTGCGGCATGGACGCTCGCGTGCCGCGCGCAGCCTTCGAGCCGTCGCGCCAAGTCTATTAAATCCTTCACTTGCGTGTTCTCGTCAACGGCTTTGCGGAGTTCCGGCACCTGTTCCAGGGCCTGCGTGATGCTGACGTTTCGCCCGCGCACGGGCGGCGGAATAAGCTTGGCTATGCGGTCAACTTCGGCGTAAGGCATATCCAGCGCACGGCCCACGTCCTTGATGGCCGCTTTAGAGGCCATTGTCCCGAAGGTGATGATCTGGCAGACGGAGTCGCGGCCATACAGATTTGCCACGTGATTAATGACTTCGCCGCGCCCGCGCACACAAAAATCTATGTCTATATCGGGCATAGAGACCCGTTCGGGATTCAGGAAACGCTCAAAAAGCAGATCGTATTGCAAGGGGTCCACGTCCGTAATATCCATACAGTAGGCCACCAGGGAACCTGCTGCGGACCCACGTCCGGGGCCTACAGGAATGGCGTGCTCTTTCGCGTAGCGTATGAAATCCCACACGATTAGAAAGTAGCCCGGAAATCCCATCTGCTTAATCATGGCAATCTCGCTGGAAATGCGAGACTGATATTCAGCCAATGAATGTTTCAGTTCACCCTTGGCAAGCAGTCTCTCCCAGACCTGCTGCCGACGCCGCTCATACCCTTCCCTTACCACTTTTTCGAAGTACTCGTCCACGGACAGGTCTTTATCAGCCACAGGGATTGGATAGTTGGGCAGATGGTTGACGCCCTTGGGCAGCACAAGGTCACACATCTCCGCGATTTCGACCGTGCGGGTCAAGACCTCCGGAATCTCCTTGCCGAAAATCTGCCACATCTCCTCCGGAGAGCGCACGTAAAAATGCGGCGAGCCGTAGCGCAGGCGGTTGGGGTCGCTCACGGTCTTGCCGGAGCCAATGCAGAGCAGTACATCATGAGCACGCGCGTCTTCCGGCATCAGGTAGTGCGCGTCGTTGGTCGCTACGAGCGGCACATTCGTTCTTTTAGAGAGCTCCACGAGCGGCTTGCGTATGCGGTTCTGGGCGTCCAGGCCGTGCTCCTGAATCTCCAGAAAGTAATTCCCACGGCCCAAAATCTCCTCGAACTCTTTGGCCGCGCCCACGGCCTCGTCAAAACAGTCCTTCGCCAGCAAGGCCTGCGGCACACCAGACATACAGGCAGAAAGACCTACCAGCCCCGCGCTGTGCTCGGCCAGCAGCTCTTTGTCTATACGCGGCTTGTAATAGAAGCCTTCGGTAAAGGCCTTGCTGGTCAAACGCGCAAGATTCTGATAGCCCTCGTAATTTTTCGCCAGCAGGATCAGGTGAAAGTTGGCTTTCTCGCCGGGGCCGGTAGCTCCTGCGCGGTCCTTGCGGCTGCGCCGTGTAATGTAGACCTCGCAACCGACGATGGGCTTCACATTCTGCGCCTTCATGGCGTTATAGAATGAGATAGCGCCGTACATGTTGCCGTGGTCCGTCATGGCGCAGGCCGTCATCTCCAGTTCCGAGACGCGACGCGCGAGGGGTTTAATCTGTATAGCCCCGTCCAGGAGGCTGTAGTCTGTATGAAGATGCAGGTGTACGAACTCTTTTCGGTTCATAGAAGCTTTCTGGACTGTTGAGTTGGAGAGCGGCGCAAGCGGCCCGCAAGCGGCAAACGCACTCTCACAGCAAGCGAGCGCCGCCACTATATCACGTATGTTTTAAATGGAAAGGGTCAAGATATCGTGCTGAAGGGCTCTTGAGAGGGACAAGCCCCAGCACCAGAAAGGCTTTTCGCGGCAGTGCGTCACAAAATGCTTCAACGCTGTCATGTGAAACCCATGAGGTGTAAAGCTCAGCAGGCTATTCCCATTCGATGGTGCTGGGCGGCTTGGAGCTGATGTCGTAGACGACACGGTTTATGCCGCGTACTTCCGAGACCAAACGGGCAGAGGCGCGCGCCAGCATGTCGTGCGGAAGCCGCGCCCAATCGGCTGTCATCCCGTCCACGCTGGTCACTGCGCGAAGCGCTACGACGCGCTCGTAAGTCCGCTCGTCGCCCATGACGCCGACCGTCGAGACGGGCAGGAGCACAGGGAAAGCCTGCCAGACGGCATCGTAAAGCTCCGCAAGTCGCAGCTCCTCTTCAAAAATACGGTCAGCGGCCTGTAAGAGGCTGACACGCTCGGGTGTTACTTCACCAATGATCCTGACGGCCAGACCGGGACCTGGAAAAGGATGTCGCTTCAGTATTTCATTGGGGACGCCCAGTTCCCGCCCTATGGCGCGCACCTCGTCCTTGAACAGCTCGCGCAAAGGCTCTATCAGGCGCAGGTTCATTTTCTCCGGCAACCCGCCTACGTTGTGATGGCTTTTAATGACTGCGGACGGCCCGCGCACGGAGACAGACTCGATCACATCCGGATAGAGCGTGCCCTGCACAAGATAGTCCACGCCACCCAGACGGCGAGCTTCCTCTTCAAAAACCTCTATAAAGATGCGCCCTATAATCTTGCGTTTCTGTTCCGGGTCCGTGACCCCACGCAAAGCGTCCAGAAATCTTTCGCCTGCCCTGACGCCGCGCACATTCAGGCTCATGTGTTGCTTGAATAAGCTTAAAGTAGTCTCATACTCCCCTTCTCTCAGGAGTCCCGTGTCCACAAAAATACAGGTCTGGCGCTCGCCCACCGCCTCGTGTACCAGGGCTGCCGCGACGGTCGAATCCACCCCGCCAGATAATCCGCAGACCACTCGACCGCTCTCGCCCAACCGCTCTCGAATCCGCGCCACCTGCTCTTCTATGACAGCCTTCGGCGACCAGTCGGCGCGGCACTGGCAGACGCGCAGAAGGAAGTTTTTCAAGACCTGCGCGCCGAGCGGCGTGTGGGCTACCTCCGGGTGAAACTGGACCCCGAATATGCGCTTGCTTAAGCTCTCGAATGCATTAAGCGCATCATCCGTGACAGCCGTCACGCGGAATCCTTCGGGGACTGTCGTGACGTGGTCGCCGTGGCTCATCCAGACATCCATCTCAGGCGGCAGCCCCTCAAATAGGGGGCTCGACTCGTCCAGTACTTTCAAACGCGCGTAGCCGTACTCGCGGCTCTCGGAAGGGCTGACTTCTCCGCCCAGATCGTGCGCCAGGACCTGCAAGCCGTAGCATATGCCCAGCACGGGGCAATTCGAGGCTTCCAGTAGATTTGGGTCCGGGCGCGGCGCTTTTTCGTCGTAGACGGAAGCAGGGCCGCCGGAAAGAATCAATCCGCGCGGGTGCCGCGCACGTATCTCTTCTAAAGGAGTATTGTAGGGGAGGATTTCGCAGTAAACCCCTGCTTCGCGCACGCGGCGCGCTATCAGTTGCGTGTATTGAGAGCCAAAGTCGAGTATGATGACGATTTCATGCTGCTCTTTTTCGGTCAAAGAAAGTAAACCTCCGCGTAGACTTCTGCGTCAGAACGTATTGCGCTCCTTTTGTATGATTCCTGGCAGATTATACGCGCTGGTGCTGCTATAGAACAACAGAGCTAGTGAATGAGAACGCAAGAGGATGGTTATCAACCGGACGAATGTCGTACCTCGAACCCCAGGGCGGAATCATGTATCGTTTTGCTAGTTTTTGTCTCTTAATCTTGCTGATAGCAAACCTGCGCCCGGCCGTGGGCTTCCCTTCCCCTCTTTCCCAGACGGAATTGACAGGCCACTTGGCCCTCTCCGAGCCTCTGACGGTGCGCTGGCAGTATGATTCCGAGCAGACGATTAATTTGACGCCGGCCACAGCAGGCGAGCGCGTTTATCTGCCGCTCGCCGCAGGCACAATCATCTCCCTGCGCTCGTCCGACGGTCAGTTGTTTTGGAAAGCTGACATAGGCGGGGAGGTCTCTGCCTCTCCGGCGGCGGATGACAGGGCCGTCTATATAGCGTCTGAGACGATTGTTCCGGCGAGCCGGGGACCGCAGGCTACGGGTGCGCTAAGGGCCCTGGGGCGTGAGGGGGGCGTTACGCTCTGGATGCGTACCTTTCATCGTCCACTGCGCGGAGCGCTCGCCGCGAGCCCGACCACTATTTTCGGCGGCACGGTAGACGGGCGCGTCTTTGCCGTGGAAAAAACCACGGGCCGCTTTCTGTGGGTCATGCAGCACTGGCAGCCCTTTAATTCTCACCCGTCCATTGCCGGGTCAAAACTTTATATAGGCAGCGACGACGGCAATCTACTTGCTCTGGATCAACAGACGGGGAAGGTCATCTGGCGTTATCGGACTCGGGGTGAGGTTCGCGGTCGTGCCGTGCTGGTTGACGGGGTGGTTTATTTCGGCTCGGCTGATGGTTATGTCTATGCTGTGAACGACGCGGACGGGCAGCTTCGCTGGCGTATGCGTACGGGCGCGGGCGTACAGGCGGTGGCAAGCGCGGGCGGAGGCTTGCTGGTCGCCTCGCTGGATAATTTCGTCTACTTTCTTTCGCTCGCGCGCGGCGACCGTCTATGGAAACGACAGCTTGCGGGCCGTGTGGCCGCAGAGCCTTTGACGGCTACGGATGGCGCTCTCTTTACGCCGCTGTCCGGTGATGCGGGCGTGGTGCTTGACCTGCGCGACGGCAAACAGCTCAATACCCTTCCCGTCGGTGAGGATAACAATACGGCTGCGTCGCCAGTGGCCGCAGGCAACATCCTGCTAGTCACAACGCGGCGCGGGCTGATGGCCTTTTCGCGTCCACCCACTACTTCAACTCAATCAAAGAAAAAGGGTCATGACTAGATAGCGATAGCCGATCTAGTGATTTTCAGAAGGAGTTGATAAAGGTCTTCATCTCGATGATTGAACCTGAACTCACACTCCTTCAAGTGTAAATAGAAAGTAGAGGGACTCATCCCTTTGAACTTAACGAGCCGGGTCTTTGCCATGCCCCAGAAGCCTTCGATGCCATTGATGTGAGCTATGCCTCGCACAAACTCATCTCGGTCATGGCGGACTCGATAATGCTTCTGGTAGCCCATGTGAACGATGCCATCGTAAGAGCGAAAGCCGTCTGTATGAATGGTCGAAGCCAACTCAACTTTTCCGCGAATAATGGCCTGAATACTGGCTTTTTTGCAGTTGGGCACAATCTCCGTATAGACGCGCCCGTTTCTTTTGTAGATGCCAAAGACGATTGTCTTACCACGTGCGCCGCGTCCGCGCTTGCCTCGGACACGACGCGCGCCGAAGTAAGACTCATCCAGTTCGACATCGCCAGAAAAAGGCGATTCTCTTTCGCAGTATTGAGCAACAGCCTGGCGAATCAGTGTCAAATATCGGTTGACAGTATTACGATTCAGACCGACCAATGCGGTGATCTGAGTGGCAGTTAAATCAAGTGCAAAGAGCCGGAGAAGCTGTCGAAATTTAGCACGCGAAATTCGTGCACGAACAAATTGCTTGGAACTTAATGCCATGACTTAGTTTAACGCCATTTCTATGGCTCTTATCTAGTCATGACCCAAGAAAAAATAGGCTTGAGGCGCAAGTCCCCGCGCAAGAGGCTTGATATAGACGCCCTTGCGCGGGGATAAGAGGTTGGCCCCGTAGAACTCTGTCTCAGGCGGTTGCGGGTGTATCGGGGCGGCGGCGAAAGAGCGCGCCGATACGCATCAATATTCCGTGCAGCACATAGGCGCTGGCAATCACCAGCAGGGCGTAATCCGAAAAGAGCCAGATGAGCATGGCGACGGGGCCTATGAGCAGGAGCATGATGCGTGTGCTGCGGCTGCGCACGCCCACGGCTTTAAAGCTCGAATAGCGAATCGTGCTCACCATCAGAAAGCTGAGGACGGCGACGAGCCCCATTAACAATCCGCCGTAAAGCTCTGCCTTGGGCGTCCCTGAAAGAAGCGGTCTGGGCATGAAATGCACTATGGCTGCAATCAAGGCAGCGGCGGCGGGAATAGGCAATCCCACAAAACTCTTCTTATCGACTTTCGGCGTCCCTTCGGCCAGCACACGCGGGCGCGTGGCCTGCACGTTAAAACGCGCCAGCCTGAATGCTCCGCAGAGCAGATACACGAAGGAGAGAAACCAGGCGAGCTTATGCTGGCTCGTGCCTTCGCGAAACGCAGCACCGTAGCCCCAGGCGTAGGCTAGTATCGCAGGGGCTATGCCGAAGGTCAGGACGTCTGCGATGGAATCTAGCTGCACGCCTATCTCCGTGGTGGTTTTCGTCATGCGCGCGATGCGCCCGTCGAGCGCATCGAACACCACTGCGAGCCCTATGGCCTTGGCCGCGTTATCAAAATGGGCGGCGGCTTGCGCGACTTCGGCCTCGCCGCCCATGCCTAGCAGTTGAAACCCGCGCAGCGCGCCCATGATGGCGAAAAACCCCGCCACTATGTTCCCGGTTGTAAAGAGCGAAGGAATTAAATAGAGACCCTTTTTGATCCCGCGCCGTTCAGGGTTCTGTTTCTCCTGCTTCTTCTGCTCAAACTGCACGCGTTGCACACCGGACATCAACGTATCCTCCCGATGACGGTCACTCCGCCTCGCACCTTCATCCCTTTGCTGACCGAGACTTCCACTTCCGGCGGAAGAATCAAATCCGTGCGAGAGCTGAATTTGATGAGGCCGAAACGCTCGCCCAATGCGACCGTGTCGCCTGCGTGTTTCCAGCACACTATGCGACGCGCCAGCACGCCCGCAATCTGTTTACAGACGATGGTCGTGCGCGCGCCCTTGATTGTCAAAGCGTTCTGCTCGTTGACGAGGCTCGCTTCCTCGCGCGTCGCCATCAGAAATTTCCCACGGGTGTAGGAGACATTTGTAATTACTCCTGCCAGTGGGGAGCGGTTGATGTGAACGTCGAAGGGTGAAAGAAAGATGCTGACGATGGTGGGCGAGACGGGATCGTCCGGCGCAAGCCTGGCGATGCGCGTCACGCGCCCGTCTGCCGGAGAGACGACGAGGTTTTCATCAGTGGGGGCAGAGCGTCGCGGGTCGCGGAAGAAGAAGGCCATGAAGGCCGAGAGGATAATGAAGGGGATAGCCACGGGCCAGTAGCCTAAGACGATAGCCGCCGCGGCCAGTAAAATCGGGATGATAACGTATAGAAAACCTTCTCGTGCCATTTAATTATAAAAATCCATGTGTTAAAGCTACGGCCTTTTGTCTCGCGCTCTCCGTGGTTGCCATTGGAAGGCTAATCCGTTTCTGCCGGTAAGTGAAACGGGGGCGCACCGGCAGTTTGCGTCCCCCGTTCGGGTTTCCCGCCTCCTTTGGCGAGAATAGAAATTGTGGGTTTCCTCAAAACCCTTTGTCAGTGCGAAGAGTCCTGACTGTGCTGATGTTGCAACATAATGGAATGCATCTGATCTTTGATGGCAAGTTTCTTTTTCTTGAGTGTAATTTCCTCCAATTGCTCTTCGTCACTCGGGTAAGCAAGCGCGGATAACTCTGTCAGACGTGCTTCATAACGACCATGTTCGCGAGCTAATTCGCGAAACTCCGCGTCCGTCGCCATTAGCTGCTCCTTTAAGCTATCCGTCGTTGTCATTTCCATTTCCGGGATGCCTCCTTTCAGATGCTAAAACGTTCTCGGTCACGTGTCGGAGCGTCGCTTCCTTGCGCGCCCCAAGAGCTTTATCCTGCGATGTTGAAAATGTTATCCCAAACCTTCCGTTAATATCAAGTTAAACTTCCATCGAGCGGGGCTGTCATGACAATGGCGTCCTCGGTTGGGTCCGTGTAATAACTCGGACGGCGCGCGTTGCTACGAAAGCCGAACTTGCTGTAAAGCGCCTGCGCGGCCTCGTTCCCGGCTCTCACTTCCAGAAATGCACGGTGCGCGCCACGGCGTGCGGCCTCTTCAAGAGCAGCGCCAAGCAGTAATCCACCTATGCCGCGCTGCCGCCAGTTTTCCCTGACGGCCACGTTATTGATATGCAGCTCGTCAGCGCCTAGACGCGCGGCGACAAATCCCGCCAGATGATTCGCGTCCAGGCTTTCCATAATCCGCGCCACCAGCATGATGGACTCGCTCGGGCGTCGAAGCTCTGCGTAGTAAGCATCCCAGCCCCAGCGGCTCAACCCGGAAGCCACCTCTATCTCGACCACTTCCACCAGGTCATGTTCTGTCATGCGCGAGATGAGGGGAGCTTCGTGCTCGCCGCCCGCAGCCGTGCCTAGCTTTGACATTTTTCTTTCAATTCCGCATCCGACGGACGCACATAAATGGCGTGTAAATCTTCAGCCCCGTGGACCAGCCCACGCTCGTATCTTTCAAACGCGAGTCGAGCGACCACTTCTGCCAGATTCTCTATCGGAGGCGCAAGCGTCCAGCCCTCCACAGATTCGCCCGCGTTATCAGCCTCAGTAAAACCGATGCCGAGTTCGAGCGCGCGTTGTTTGATTAAATCATGATGAAGATGTGCCCCTTCGCCCACCCACCTGATGTCGCGTTGCTCACTCAATCTTTCGAGCAACCGAGCGGGCGCAACGTGCGCGGGCTCATACAGAGCAAAGACTTCGCTTCCTTCTTCGACCCTGAAGCTTTGAGCAAAGACTTCGCCGCGCCCTGCCGGTAAGAGTGCAACGGTCATCTTTGAAGGGCCACCGGCCCGCGCTACAGCTTCGAGCGTCGGCACACCGACCACAGGGCGCGAGAGTGTTGAAGAAAATGATTTGACGGTTGCCAGCCCTATGCGTAAGCCTGTAAAGCTGCCCGGCCCCGTGGCGATTGCGAAAAGGTCTACGTCCTGTAAGGTGCGGCCCGCTTCTTCGAGCGCGCTTGCGATGTGCTCAAGAAGATCGTTGGAATGCGAACGTGTGGCGTCTCCAGTGCGGGATGAAAGAAGCGTTGCGCCGCTTGAGACGGCCACGCTTCCGGCCCGCGTCGCCGTTTCGATACAGAGGATGAGTGGATGTTCCCTTGTCACCGTTGGTTCTTGTCGGCCACAGGCTCTAGAAAGAGCTTTGCCGTAGAGAGCGCCATGCAAAATTGACAGGTTCTGTTTTGACGCGCGATTATAGGATGCACTCTCAAACAAAGGCAAACTTCAGATTTCGGTAAGCATCTTGAAAGATGAGACGATTATTCTTATTCAAGGGCGCGACGCGCGAAGGTTTTAATACAGGAGCGTGAGCCAGAGAGAGCTTGAAGTCTTAAATTGAGAGCCGAGCATTCGTAAAAGGGTTTTATGAGAACAGAACAAAGAGTGGGTATTCTGACGGGCGGGGGCGATTGTCCCGGTCTGAACGCAGTGATTCGCGCCGTTGTGCGTCGCGCGCAGCTATCGGACGTGGAAATAGTGGGAATAAAAAACGGCTGGCTCGGGCTGGTCGAAGATTCTATAGAGCCGCTGAATCGTGATTCCGTCAGCGGCATCCTCCCGCGCGGCGGAACTATTTTAGGAACGTCGCGCTTTAATCCGACAGGCAATGTGGAAGACATTCACAGGCTTTCCGAGAACTGGAAAAAGTACGGGTTAAGCTCTGTCATAGTCGTCGGCGGCGAAGGCACTCTCTCGGCTGCGCTGGACTTGTGGCGCGAGCACGGGCTGCAACTTGTCTGCATCCCGAAGACGATTGACAATGACATACGCGGGACGGATATGACCTTTGGCTTTAACACGGCGGTCGAGATTGTCACAGAAGCCGTGGACCGCCTGCATTCTACAGCCGAATCGCATCACCGCGTGATGGTCATCGAAGTCATGGGCCGCCACACGGGCTGGATTGCTGCTTACAGCGGCATCGCGGGCGGCGCGGACGTGGTGCTTGTGCCCGAGCATCCTTTCAAATTGTCGCGCGTCTGCGAGATGCTTGAACATCGCCGCGCACAGGGCAAAGCGTTTTCTATCGTCGTCGTCGCCGAAGACGCGCAGCCGCACCCGGACGAAAATTTTTTGACGGACGAAATGCGCGGGAGCATTTATCGTCACGAACATCTGGGCGGCATAGGCACTCTGCTGGCCTACGAGATAGAGCGTTGCACGGGGATAGAAGCGCGCGTCACCACGCTCGGCTATGTGCAGCGCGGCGGCTCGCCAACTCCGTTTGACCGCGTGCTGGCGACGCGCTTCGGCATCAAGGCTTTCGAGATGGTGTTGGCCGGAGAGTGGGGACGCATGACCGCGCTTTCCGGGCAAAGCATCATCAGCATCCCGCTCGAAGAGGCCGTCGGCGAGCTGAAAAAGCTGCCGGATGAGATTTACAAAGTGGCAGAGGTCTTTTTCGGTTAATAAAAGGCAGTGACAAGTGACGAGTGACAAGTGACAAGTTAAAACCTGCTTTTGCTTGTCACTTGTCACTTGTCACTTCTTTTATGGCTTTACGACCGCTCTATGAAATATCATATGGCGGTCGTCTCTATTTCAAAGGGTGCTCCGAAAAGGTTCTATGAAACTCTGTCCCGTCTGCCAGAGGTGTTACGAAGATACGGACGCTGTCTGCTCTTTTGACAACGCTTCACTTGTCTCATCGCGTCACGGCTCGCGCATGATAACGGACAAGTATCGCCTGGACCGTCTACTGGGTCGCGGCGGCATGGGCGCTGTTTACGAGGCCACGCACATAGAGCTTGAGCGCGTCGTCGCTGTCAAGCTTCTACTGCCCGACTTCACCGCCGACGTGGAAGCCCTCGAACGCTTTCGCAGAGAGGCACGCGCCGCCGCGCGTCTTAATCATCCGAACGTCGCTGATACTTACGATTACGGATCGCTCCCGGATGGCGGTGCTTACATAGTGATGGAGCTGGTTGAGGGCCAGACCCTGCGCGAGCGCATGAACGAGGGCGGCGCGCTTCCCTTCGGAGAGGCGATCATGGTTGCGCGACAGGTTGCCAAGGGAGTCGCGGCGGCGCACCGCAACGGGATTACGCATCGCGACCTGAAACCTTCAAACATTATTCTAACGCGCGACCATGACGGGCACACGCTGGCGAAGGTCGTGGACTTCAGCGTGGCGAAGCTCAAGGAAGGGACTACGAGCGGCGCGGCGCTGACGGCGACGGGCTCGCTCATAGGCACGCCGCGCTACATGGCCCCGGAGCAGTGCGCGGATAATAAGACGGACGAGCGCTCCGATATTTATTCTCTGGGTGTCATCCTCTACGAGATGATTGCAGGGCGTCCGCCTTTCGATGGGCCGACGACTACCGCCATTGCCATCAAGCATATTCAAGAGCCTCCGCCGCCAATCGAACAGCTTCGCCCCGACGTGCCCGAAGGTTTACGAAATCTAATCATGCAGTCTCTCGCTAAATCACCTTCGGAGCGGCCACAAACCGCTCAGGAGTTCGGAAGCCGTCTGGATGAAGCAGCGCTGGAATTGCCTGCGACTATTCCAGCGCAGCAAACATCTTCATCACGGTCGGCATCGGGCGCGCAGGCGGAAAAGGCTGCGACTCAAACCAATCCGCAGACCACAGAGCACGGCCCGGAGACCGGACGCACTGGAGAGCCAACGCGCGAAGACCCTGCATCTACAGTTCCGGAGAGCGACCCGTTAAGCGTTCAGGCCCACGCCGTTTCGTATGGCGAGCTGGACAAAGAAGCTGAGACCAAAGTTTCCGCCTCGACCGCCAGAGCACAGGGCGAAGCATTGCAGGAGGTGGAAGGCGCAGAGACGGATGATGAAAAGGAAGCTATAGGAAGCGGGGCTGCGTCTCAGACTGAGGCTGCGTCTCAGTCGGAAAAGGAGTTCCCTCTTCTCTCCAGGCATAAGCCTATAGCCGAACCGACCGGGACCGTAGAGAAGATTGACACAACTCAAGCGACAGAGAGCACTGAAACTCGCGGTAGAACTCCTGCTCCTTCTCGCTCAAACTACCTGCTCTGGGCAGCAGCCCTCGCCGTGGTCATCACCATAGGCGTCGCAGCCTTCATGCTGGCCTCAAGACAAACCTCCAACAGCGATCAGGCAAATAACGCGACCACTAATCAAAACGAAAAAAGCGCGACGACCACTGCCAATTCCGCCAATTCAGAAACCACGAACACTTCGGGGACGTTATCGGACTCGGGTACGGCGGCGACTCCACTTCCTTCCGAAACAGGCCCGGTGGATGTGCGCTCCGAGCTTCGCACGCTTCGAGACCAGTGGGTCAACGCTACTGTGTCGAGCGACATCAACCGGCTCATCTCTTTTTATCCGCCCGTGATGGAAACTTTTTATCTCAAACGCAACGTGCCGCTCGCAGCCGTGCGCGCAGAGAAACAGAGACTCATCGAACAGGCAACCACGATTGAGATACGCACAGGCGATCCGGAAATCAGCGTCAGCCCTGACGGGCGCTCAGCCACCATGACTTTTCGCAAGAGCTGGAACTTTCAAGGCTCGCAACCTTCGAGCGGCGAAGTTATTCAAGAACTGCGATGGATCAAAACAAGCACGGGCTGGAAGATTACAAGCGAGCGCGACCTGGGCGTTATTCGCTAAGAAGCTATTTGAAAAGTCCCGTCAGGGACTTGATGTTTATAGCCCACGCGCATTTCCAAAAATCAAGCTCCGTAGGAGCGGCATGTTCAGCGTTCATCACATGCCGCTCCTACGGAGCTTGTTTGTTGATTGATGCGAAAGCTATAAACATTCTGCTCCTACGGAGCTAAACCATCTTGCGGGTGGGGAGCTTTCTGTCAGGCATCACGGAGCTTGCGTGTGAAACGCTGTCAGCAAAGGATTTGGCCTTCCTCAAGAATCTCTCAACCATTCTCCATATCATTGACCCTCGGATACCACACCAAAACAGTTTTCGAGGAGAAAAATGATGAGCCCGCAGAGATTGCTTCGAGTCGCGTTGTTCAGCCTGCTCTCGCTTTCACTTCTTGTCACAGGCTTGTTTATCTATTCATCACGCTCTGCGGCTCAACTGGACAACACTCTGGCAATCTGGCGCGATGTTGACGAGGCGCGTCTTCCCATTGCGCAGGCGGGCACGCGGATTATTAAACCCAGACGTTATCGGACGGTGGCGCTTGATATAGTCGCCCTCCGAACTATTCTTGCCGCAGCGCCCATGGAGTTCACTACGCAAGCAGCGAGCGGCAGGCGCGTGACGGTCAATCTCCCTACGCCTGATGGAAAATTCTCGCGCTTTCTGGTCGAAGAATCTCCCGTGATGGAAGCGGCGCTCGCCGCTCGCCACCCGCTCATCAAAACTTATCGCGCGCAGGGTGTGGACGACCGCGCGGCGACCGCTCGCTTCGGGCTCACGCCTTACGGCTTTCATGCAGTTGTCCTCTCGCCTTCCGGCGCGTACTACATAGACCCGTACAGGCGCGGTGATCTAATCAACCACATCAGCTATTTTAAGAGCGACTACCCGCGCACGGATGCTCATCGCTTCGAGTGCGAAGTGCACATGGCTGAAGGACGCGGGACGGAAACGCTTTCAGCCGAGAGCGCAGCCGCATTTTCCGCCGCGCGACCGAACGGCGAGACGCTGCGCACCTACAGGCTCGCATTGGCCGCGACCTACGAGTATTCCGATTTTCATAGCGACGACACCATCCCTGATAAAGCAGAAGTGCTCGCGCAGGGCATCATCCCTGCCGTCAACCGCGTCAACGCCATCTACGAGCGCGAGGTCGCCGTACACATGAATCTGGTAGCTGACGAAGAATTGATTATCTTCAACACGCCCGCAGACCCTTATGACAATCAGAACACTGCCAGCGTCATGCTCTTTCAGAATATGGCGACAGTGAACGCGCTGATTGGCCCGCTCAATTACGACATAGGGCACGTCGCTTCCACAGGCGGCGGAGGCGTAGCTTTTCTGGGCGTCGTTTGCAGCGTGCAGAAGGCAGGAGGCGTCACGGGCCTTCCACAGCCGACGGGCGACCCTTACTACGTAGATTACGTGGCGCACGAGATGGGCCACCAGTTCGGAGGCAATCATACCTTTAACGGCTCGACAGGCTCGTGCGCGGGCGGCAATCGTAATGAAGGAACTGCTTATGAAGTTGGAAGCGGCTCGACGATTCAGGCATACGCGGGCATCTGTTCACCGCAGAACTTGCAGCCCAACAGCGACGACTACTTTCACAGCGTGAGCTACGACGAGATTCTCACACACATCACCACGGACGCGGACGCTTGCGCGGTCAAGACGGCGACCAACAACAACCCGCCATCTGTGGACGCCGGATCTGATTACAACATCCCCGCGAACACGCCGTTCACGCTGACCGCCACGGGCAGCGACACAAACGGCGACGCTCTCACTTACACGTGGGAAGAATTCGACCTCGGGCCTGCGGGCGACGGGCGCGCAGACAACGGCAGCTCTCCAATCCTGCGTTCCTTCAAGCCAACGCTAGACCCTTCACGCACCTTCCCGAAGACAAACGACCTCGCGAGTAACACTTCAAGCTACGGCGAGGTGCTTCCGACGACGACGCGCACTATGAACTTCCGCGTCACGGCGCGCGACAATCGCATGGGCGGAGGCGGCGTTGAATACGACTCGATGAAAGTTAACGTCACTGCGGCTGCCGGGCCGTTTCTGGTCAGCGCGCCAAACGGGGGCGAGTCGTGGCCAGTCGGCTCAACGCAGACGGTGACGTGGAATGTTGCCAACACAAATCAAGCTCCAATTAGCGCAACGAACGTTGACATATATCTTTCAACCGACGGCGGCCAGACATTCCCCGTCCTGTTGGCCTCCGCCGTGCCCAACGACGGCTCGCAGGATGTCATTGTGCCCGCAGTTTCCACGGTGGATGCGCGCGTGCGCGTCTCTGCCACAGGCAATATTTTCTTTGACCTCTCGAACGAAGATTTTTACATCAACCCGCCGCCGCAGCCGCCCGTGGCAATCAACGACGCAACGACCGCTGCGTTCCAGACTCAAACTTTTATCCCCGTGATGGCTAACGACATGGACCCTGACGGCCCGGTGCTTTCAATCGCGGCAGTTCAATCGCAAACCAACGCAGGAGGAACGGCGATTGTTCATGACAATGGAACGCCCGCCAACACGGCTGATGACGGCATACTCTACATGCCGCCGCCGCAGTTTTCCGGCCCGGACCAGTTCGGCTACACCATCAGCGACGGAGGCCGCACTTCGAGCGCCGTAGTAACGGTGACGGTTGCGCCCTTCTGTGCGCCCGTGCCGACCGGAAGCTTCTTCGCCAACTTTGAAACCGACAACAACGGCTTCACCGTATTGACGCCTGCGAACGCTCCCGCGAGCGTCGCATGGACTCGTGTACCGGACCCGCAAGCGCACAGCGCCGCCATGTCCTTTTTCACAGACGGCGCGGCAACGCAGGGAGCTATCAAGGACGACAGGCTCATTTCCCCGCCCCAGCTTTTAAGCTCTACGAGTCGCCTCGTCTTCTGGCATCGCTTTGATTTGGAATTGAACTACGATGGCGGCGTGCTCGAAGTCTCTACCAACGGCGGCGCAAGCTACAGGGACGTGACGGACCCGAGCGTTGGAGGCCGACTCCTAAGCGGCGGTTATAACCAGCAGATGAGCGACGGCCCGTTCTCAGGCCGCATGGCATGGAGCGGAAGGTCGCAGGCGTTTCTGAATGCCCCGGCCACTATGGAGAAAGTGGAAGTTGACCTCGGCGCGCTTGCCGGTCAGACAGCAATCTTCCGTTGGCGTCTGCGCACGGATGACCTAACCGCAGATGAAGCTCTTGGATGGTGGGTTGATGATGTTCAATTCACAAACCTGCTCGTCTCGCCGCCGTGCAACGAGCCGCCGTTCGCCTTGAGCCAGTCTGTCTCTACGAATGAAGATACGCCGCTCGGCATCACGCTCGCTGCGGTTAACGAAGATGGCGATGCGTTGACCTACGCAATCGAAACAGGCCCGGCACACGGCCAGCTTTCCGGCGCTGCGCCGAATGTGACTTACACCCCGGCAGCAAACTACAACGGCACTGATAGCTTTACGTTCCGCGCTCATGACGGCGTGAACCAATCGAACCTCGCCACGGTGACAATCACTGTGATTGCGGTCGATGACGAACCCGTTGCCGAGACCATAGAGGACGACGATTCGCGCGTCGCTTATTCCGACGCGTGGCATTTAGCAAGTGATACAAACGCAAGCGCCGGTCACTTCCGTTATCACACGGGCAAAGGCTCTGGTCATCAGGCCGCGCTTGCCTTCAGCGTGCCTGCGAATTCGACCGGCGCAATCACGTATTACTTTGCCAGGAGCACGAAGGGAGGAACGGCTGACGTTTATCTGGACGGTGTGTTGAAGGAGAGCGTCAACTACAAGGGCTCGGCTGGCTCGACCAAGACGCCGGAGTTTAATAACAACGTGTACAGGTTGCGCTACGAAGGTCTAGCGCCGGGCGCGCACAGGTTGGAAATACGCAACATGGATGGTGTGGTTTATCTTGACCGCTTTGTTCTTGAAAGCGCGGGTTCGACGGAGACCCCCGCTTTCGGGCCGGGCGCAACCGCGAGCCGTTCGGGCGACATGAGCGGCGGTCGAACTTCGAGCGCCAGTTACGCTGTGCCCCAGAACGCGCAATCGCTCTCTATCGTCACAGAGTCGAGCCTGAACGTTCCGTTCCAGTTGGTGCTGGTGAGTCCATCGGGATTGACGCTTAAGACAGTCAACTCTTCAAACGGAATGGCAACCATCTTCCAGCCCGTCTCGCAGGGAGGCGTCTACGTCATCAAGGTCGTCAACCTCGGCCTAGGCCCGTTGCAGTTGACGACGACGACCACGCCTCTGGTCGCGCGGTAAAAAATTGTTCGGGTGATAGTGAGGCAGTTTCAACTCGCGTTCACCGCAGAGGCGCAGAGGACGCAGAGACAGCGCAGAGAAAATAATTCAACTCTCTGCGTCATCTTTGCGTTCTCTGCGCCTCTGCGGTGAAGCCCTCAAGAGCTAAATCGTCTATAGCGCTCCGGCTGAAGGAATATTGACTAGCTGATTGATTCTCCCACGTACAGCCTGCGCCAGCAACTGCACATCATCGGGCGGGTAGTTGGCCGCGCGGAAGGCGTCCGCCAGTTGCTGGTCTGTCAGTTGTGAAAGGAGCGAGCCTAGCCAGCGCGCGTCCTCTACCGAGATATCGTTCATGATGTCGGACATCTTGCCGCTGAAATGCAGCTTCACACGGCCCCCTTCGACACCTTCCACGAACTTGTCCCCGGCGTAATCCTCCGGCTTGTTACGGCTGCCCTTGATGTTGCGCAGGAACGAGCCGAGCCCACTCTGCCCGCCGGTCTTGCCGAAGGTCGCGCCGAGGTCGCTGACAATGTATTGCAACTGGTTGTCGCCCGCAGCCGGAACATAGATGACGCGATTGTTGTCATCCTTGAGGTCCCAGTTCTCTATAAACGCCATCATTATTTTAAGACCCTGAAACTCGCGCTTACCGCTGAAAGGGTTGCTCGCCCACTTCCATTCCGTGAGCCTTTTTGTCCCTTGAGGCCGCGCCTCGAAGCGAACGTTCTCAAACGTCCCCTTGCCTTCGATGGTTACCTGCGGCGCAAGATAAGTAATCTCCGTCGCGTAGCCAACTGCCCACAGCAGTCTGTTCGCAGCCGTTTCCGGTTGAGCCTCCACGCCTATCTTGGCGACCCACACGCGCCCGCGAGCGTCGCGCACGCGATACTTCTTGGAATAGCCGCCGGTCTCGTCCTTGATGAATGTAACCTTGCTCAGGTCGGGGGTCATCGCTTCGCCGCCCGGGCCGAAAAACAGATTACGAGTAGAGATGTCGCCGGGGTCGCGCCACATGACGGGCGTGCCCGTCGGCTGCACCTTGGTTTTCGCTTTCCCCTGATTTTTCGATTTTTCCTGAAAGGCCGGCGCGAAGGGCGAAAGACCCAGAATAATCGTGAACGCCAGCACCGCTAATCTAAAAACTCTGGTTCGTGACCGCATATTTTTCTCCTCAAAAGAATATTGTGCCGGTTATTAACCGAGTCAGGCGATTTGTTGTAAGCAGGATAAAGATACCATTTTGGGAGGGGTTAAGAAAAATCGAATAGAGGCTGGTTAGTGGCTCAATGTCAATTACGAACTCACCGCCGAGACGCAGAGATGTCGCGGAGATAACGCAGAGAGAGTTAAATTCTTTTCTCTGCGCCTACTCTGCGCTCTCTGCGTCTCGGCGGTGAATTGTTCGCTGAAAATTCGATAAACGCGATTAGGTTTGCTCGCTGAGCAAGCGGCGCAGTTTCATGCGCGCCTTGTGGAGCTGAGATTTGCTTGTCCCGATTGAGCAGTTTGCGATTTCCGCAATCTCGTGATGCTCGCAACCCTCTATGTCGTGAAGCACAAAGACCATACGGTAGCCGGGTGGAAGCTGCGCAATCGCGCTATCGAGGGCGATGCGGTCCAGGATAGCCATGCGCCAGGGATTAGCTGTTCCGTTGACAACTTCGACGGGCATTTCTCCGTCTTCGCTGGTTTTCTCTCGCCGCACCCCGTTTTTACGAAAGTGCATCATGACGTGATTGGCCGTCAGACGATGGAGCCACGTGGCGAAAGCAGACTCGCCACGGTAGCTCCCGACCTTCGCGCAGAGGTGTATAAAAATATCGTGCGTGAGGTCTTCGGCGGTCGCTACGTTCTGCGTCATACGCATGCACAGGCTGTAAACGCGCCGGTTATATTTTTCATAGACCTCTGCGAAAGCCTGCATGTCGCCGCGCGCTGCCCTCTGCGCCAGCTCGTAATCCGTCGCCAGCGCAATCTCTTCCCTCGCGCTCGCCGGGCTTGAAAAGGCCGGAAAGGTTTTTGTGTCTTCCATGACTTGATGGTCAACCGTTTGATAAAAGACGAGTGAACGACTAACGACTAACGAGACTCGCCAAGCGGGCTCGGCTTTGAATCAGGCTTCGTGACGGGCTGTTCCTTCTCGCCCGCGGGGCTCGTCTTCTTTTGATTGTAGATGTAGCTGTCGCGCGCAACGACCACCATATTAGGCTGGTTGACGCGCACTTTTATCTGCCTGCGCTGCCCTTCCTGCCCGCGCGGGCTCGGATAGTAGCCGATGCTGTACTGGCGTCTAAGCTCCGCGGCGACCTCTGCAAACGCCTGCGAAAGACCGAGCAGAGAGCTTCCGTTGTAAACACGCCCGCCGGTTTTGTAAGCAAGCTCGCGCAGGTATGCTGAGGCACGCCTGTATTCTTCAGGAGTCGTGCCGCCGCCTCCACCGCCGCCCGTCGGCCCCGGCATGCGCGGAAACGGCGAGTTGATAATTACGCCACCTCTCCCACCGGGCAGTGGAATCTGTCCCGGCCCGCCGCCAATTGAGCCAAAGCCGTCACGAGTGTCGTACGCTACCGGATAAACGAGCGCGTCCAGTTCTTCTGCATCGCGCAGGGTGCTCTCGTAGGTGGCGCGGCGGCTCGTCGTGTCCACTCCGTCCGTGAACAGGACCACGGCCTTGCGTCCCTTGATGTTTCTGAGGTGCTTGTTAATAACCTGCTCGACCGCGTCGTAAAGACGCGTCCCGCCGCCTGTGCGTGTGCGGCGTATGGCCTTTGTCAGCTTGTCGAAATCGTTGGTCGGCTCGCTCAATACTTTGATGTCATCGTCGAAAGAGATGACCATCACCTGATCGTCGGAGCGAAGCTGATTGACGAAAGCTATGGCCGCGTCCTGTATGTCCTCAAGGCGGAAGTTGGTCGAGCGGCTGGTGTCCATCAAGAGGACGACGGTGAACGGCTGGTCCACAGCAGCGAAGTAAGTAATCTTCTGTTCGACGCCCTCTTCAAAAACATGGAAGTCTTCGCGCGCGAGGTCCGGGATATACCTGCCGCTGCGATCCCTGACGCTGACGGGAACAGTGACAAGGTTTGTATCAATTCTGAGAACGTCGCCTTCAATCACCTCGCCCTGTGGATTGGTCACTCCTTCGTTGGAGGAATCTACGGTCGCAGGGTCAGCGGAAGTTTTGCCGCTTCGACCCGTGCCCGTGCTGTTTGTACCCTGATCGTTGCGGTTTCGTCCGGACTGAGCACGCGCTGTGCCCTGTACGCAGACGAGCAGAAGCAGTAAGACTACGGAGAGATATTTCATACTACTAGGATGGTTAGCAGGGGAAAGATAGATGCTCTTTCCCCTGCGGCCTGCGTTTGGTTCTCATCGTGACTGTGATGAATTACTGCCCGTGCGGTTTCTGTAACGGCCACACGCGCTATTGATCGTTGCCCGGATTTTCAGCGCGCTTTTGTTTGAACTCCTGACGACGCTGCTCCATCTCCTGACGGCGTGCGGCGACCTGTGCCTTCTGCTCTGCGGTCAGGACGGCGAAGACCTGCGACGCCATGCGCGCACGCGCCACATCCAGCTCGACCATCACATTGGCGCGCTCCTGTGCTGCTGCGCGCACAGCCGCTTCGTTAAAGGTTCCGTCGAACGCAGCGCCCCGCTCGCTCTCGTGCAGCGCGTCCAGACGCTCGCGTAGCTGTTTGGTGCTCGCTTCAAAACTATCCGTGATCTGTTTAATCTGAGCCTTCTGTGCGTCCGTCAGGTTAAGGTCGCGCAGGAAGGGGATGCCGCCGCCGCGCGGGCCGCCTCCGCCGAATCCTCCCGGCGGCGGGCCTTGCTGCGCAAAGCCTGCGAAGCCCACGCCCACCAATACCAACATTCCGGCCAGCACAATCGCGCTGGCAACGATTCTCACTTTGGTTAATCTCATCTTCTTTCCCCTTCATCAAATTCTTTAGTCGAGAGCCACAAATTTTGCTTCTCACATAGCCCTTAGACGCGCGGGTCGCAAAGAAATACGTAGAGAGTCGGTCAAGCAATGTAAAGTTTTGTCAACGAACACGTCCTATTAGACAATTCTTTGCAAACCAACTCAAGCACATGTCGTAGAATACCCCGTACGCGCGCATCAAAGAGTACTGCGGGTGAAGGGGAGACAGGTGGATTCCGTCTTAATCATTGACGACGACAGGGAGCTGTGCGAGCTGGTGAAAGAGCTGCTGGAGGAGGAGGGCTTTCGCGTAGAGACCGCGAACCAGAGCGTGAAGGGATTGGAGCGCGCTCTTTCCGGCGAGCATTCCCTGGTCGTGCTTGACGTGATGATGCCCAAGATGAACGGCTTCGAGGTGGTGCGCCGCCTGCGTGCCGCTCCACACAAAGCAGCGCGCACGCCCGTCATCATGCTGACGGCTCGCGGCGAAGACGTTGATCGCATCGTCGGGCTGGAAATCGGCGCGGACGATTATCTCGCCAAGCCTTTCAACCCGCGCGAGCTAATCGCACGCATCAACGCCATCCTGCGCAGGCTAAAACTGGATGCGGCTGAAAGTTATTCTTTACCGTCCGGCTCCTTGTCCTTGCCGGATCGTATCGCGGTCGGTGACGTAGAAGTTGATACCGGCATGCGCCATGTAAGGCACGCGGGCCGCACTGTGGAATTGACCAACGTCGAATATGAAATACTGGTCGTGCTGCTCATGTCGGCAGGCCGCATCGTTCGTCGAGAGGACTTAGTCAAAACCGTTCTGGGCCGCCAGCTCTCCGCCTACGACCGCAGCATAGACATGCACATCAGCCACCTGCGCAAAAAACTCGGCCATCGAATCGGCGAAGCCGAGCGCATCAAGACGGTGCGCGGCGTCGGCTACATCTACGCGAAGAGTCGCGAGTCTGGAGAGTCTTAGACAATGTTAGAAAATTTATCTCTTTCTGCTCCGTAGGAGCACGATGTTTATAGGATGCAGTTCATTAAATATTTGAAGCTCCGTCAGGAGCGGCATGTTTACATTTCGCTCCTGACGGAGCTTGAAAGAACAATGATAACTGCTTCGACTATAAACATCCCGCCCCTGACGGGGCTTTAAGAAAGATTTGTGAGTGTCTGAGAAGAATGCTTTTTACTCTCCAGACCTGAATTGTTATGCGCAGTCTTTTTCTAAAAGTCTTTCTGTGGTTCTGGTTGGCGATGGCGCTGGTCGTGCTGGCGCTTGTGCTGACCACGGAATTGACGCGCCCGAACGAGGCATTCCCGCGCGATTCGCTGATAGACAAATACACTGCTTTCATAGCGCAGGACGCGGCCCTCGCTTACGAGCGACAGGGGCGCGCAGGGCTTGCGAGCTATCTGGAAAATTTAGAGCGGCAGACCAACGTGCGCCCGCGTCTTTTTGACGAGAAGGGCGAGGAGCTATCTGGACTCGGTGCGCTGCCGGGCATGACGGATTTAATTCCACGCGTCGCCGCTCGCGAAGCGGGGCCGGTGCGTAACCAGCCCGGCGAAAAACCTCTGGTCGGCTTTCTCGTTCAAACTACTAGCGGCGGTCGCTACGTCTTCGTCATCCAACCGGCCCCGCGCCCCGCGCCTCCTTTTCAAAACCTCTGGTCTCTAATCCCGCGCATTCTCGCCGCGCTCCTGACGGCTGGCCTGCTCTGCTACCTGCTCGCGCGCTACATCGTCTCGCCTGTCGTCAAGCTCCGCGCCGTGACTAGAGAAGTAGCGAGCGGCGATCTCTCCGCGCGCGTCGGCCCGCTCCTTGGCGGTCGCCGCGACGAGCTGGCGGCGATGGGTCGCGACTTTGACCAGATGGCGGCCAAGATTGAAACTCTTATGACTTCGCAGCAGCGCCTACTGCGCGACATCTCACACGAGCTGCGCTCGCCGCTGGCGCGTCTGAATGTCGCGCTTGATTTAGCACGTAAGCGCTCCGGTGAAAAAGCAACCAGCGCGCTTGAGCGTATAGAGCTTGAAGCGCGGCGCATCAACGAGATGATTGGGCAACTGCTGACGCTCGTGCGATGGGAGAGCAGCGCGGACGGCCTCAGACAGGAAAGAGTTGCCCTCGGCCAGCTCGTGCGAGAGATTGCTTCGGACGCTGATTTTGAAGCCCGCGCCCAGAACCGAGAGGTCTCGCTCCTCGCGTGTGACGATTGCCGAACTATAGGCACGGCTTCCCTTCTGCGCAGCGCCATCGAGAACGTAGTGCGCAACGCCATTCGCTATACGGATGAAGGCACCACGGTCGAGATTTCTCTCGCATGCGGGCGCGCGCATGGTGAAGGCCGCGCCGTGATTACCGTGCGCGACCACGGACCCGGCGTGCCTGAGGAAATGCTGTATGATATCTTTCGTCCCTTTTACAGGGTTGAAGAAGCGCGTGACAAGGATTCCGGTGGAACGGGTCTCGGCCTGACAATCACGGAGCGCGCCATCAGCCTGCACAACGGAACTATCACAGCAGCCAACGCGCCCGATGGAGGCTTCACCGTTGAAATAAATCTGCCTGTGGTATCTTAGAAGCTGTGTGAAAAGTTCTGATGATTTAGCTCCGTAGGAGCGCGGATGTTTATAGCTAGGTTATCATAATCAAGAATCAAGCTCCGTAGGAGCGGCATGTCATGTATACGGAACATGCCGCTCCTACGGAGCTTGATTCTTGATTGCTGTCGTTAACTATAAACATTCAGCCCCTACGGGACTTTTCATACTGCTGCTTAGAAATTATTTCCAGCAAGTAACCGGCGGAACATAAAGCTATTATTGATTATGGGGATTAAGCATGAAATCATTTCGTAAATTTCTTTTCTGGTGTCATCTGACGGCGGGTGTGACGGCGGGCATAGTTATCTTGATAATGTCCGTGACCGGCGTGTTATTGGCTTACGAGAAACAGATTATCAGTTGGGCCGACACGCGTAGCTACCGTGTAACGCAGCCGACGCCTCAAGCTGCGCGCCTCCCTGTGGAAACACTACTTGCCCGATTGCGTGAGAGAGAGCCCGCCGCTCCCGCGACTATTACACGGTACGCCGACGCGACGCGTCCCGTCGCGATTGGCTTCGCGGGCGGGCGCACGTTGTATGTCAATCCGTACACGGGCGAAGTCTTCGGCGAAGGCTCGCCAAAGGTTCGAGCCTTTTTCCGCTCGGTCACAGACTGGCATCGATGGCTCGGGGCCAGCAATGAAAATCGAGCTATCGGGCGGGCCGTCACGGGCGCGTCGAACCTGATTTTCCTGTTCATCGTCACGAGTGGCTTCTACTTGTGGTGGCCGCGAAAGCTAAACTGGAAACAGTTGAGGAGCATCCTGTGGTTCAGGCGCGGGCTTCGCTCAAGAGCGCGCGACTTTAACTGGCACAACGTCGTCGGCATCTGGTCTCTAGTGCCGCTCTTCATCGTAGTCCTGTCGGCGGTCGTCATCTCTTACACGTGGGCCAGCAATCTTGTCTATCGTCTGGCAGGCGAAGCGCCGCCCGCTCCGGTTCAACGCAGCGCACCTCCACCGCAGCAGGCCGCAACGGCGGAGAAGCCGCTTGAGGGCGGCGTGTCGTTGGAGGGATTGGAAAATTTGTGGGCTCGCGCCGAGCAGCAGGTCGAGGGCTGGCGCAGCATCACTATGCAGATGCCCGTCAAAGCGGAAGCGCCCGTGACGTTCACTATTGATCAAGGCAACGGAGGACAGCCGCAGAAGCGCGCGCAGCTCGCCTTGAATAGAACGACGGGTGAGGTAGTTCGTTGGGAACCTTTTTCCAGCTACACGACGGGCAGGCGCTTGCGCTCGTACCTGCGTTTCGCGCACACGGGCGAGGTCGCGGGAATTGTCGGTCAAACAATCGCCGCGTTAGTTTCTTTGGGAGGCGCGGTGCTGGTTTTTACGGGATTGTTGCTGGCAGCGCGCAGGTTGCGCGCGTGGCTGGCGAGACGGCTGCCCGCGACGACCGCTCAGGTCGCGTCCGAGCAGACGGAAGGATGATGAAAAGCTGTCTATTCGAAATTGTCCGAGGTTTTTTTACACGGCTCTATGTAAGCTTTGATGGTGATACGGGGTTCTAATCGAAGCTCTGTGACTTGTCCACGGGTCACCTGGAACTTTTCTTCAAACTTCCGCTCGGCCTCACCATTGCGCCGAACAGTTAGATTAATGGAGAGCGTCACGACCTCTTTTTCTATCTTCTCGACACCGGCGCTGTAATTGTAGGAGTTACCCTCTGATGTAGCGCCTCCGCTTGCCCCGAGGGAATCTGCGTGCAGACCGTGTTCGAGGATGACAGGAATCGTGGTCATGCGCTTATCAAGCAGCCCTTCGACAAAGACGTCAATCGCGACCTGCTCTTTGGCGAGTTCCGAAATCTCCGACAGGGGATAAAAGTGCCAGCCAGAGGTGACACTGCGGCCCGCGCCATCCGCTCCCTTTCTCTTCCAGTAAGCCTCGCGTCCGTCGAGGTCCATGCTCTTAATCTTTGCGACCCACAGCGCGTTTCCCTGTGCCAGTGCAATCCGGTTAAGGACATCGCGAATTGTCACGTCCGAGGCCGAAAGGCTGAATTTGGGAAACTCGAAGACGTCGCCTGCGCCGTGGCCGTAACCGCCCGCGTAGCCGTTGCGGTATTTTTCCGGCTCAAGCTCGAACCTGATGGCCCACCGCAACCGGTCCTCGGCGGCGAAGAGGTCGTCATCCTTCACGTCATAGCTCTCAAGGCGTATGTTCAGAAAATTGAACGGATGCGTGGCTGCCTGCGGCGAGTAAACACGAAGGAGCCCGCCCTCAACTTCTACCCTGTGCTCGGGCGAGATGCTGGCAATCTCCTCTATCAACTCTCTGACGCTTCTTTTCCCGGCAGGCATCGTCTTCGCAGGCGTGAGAGTTCCGGACGTTTCCACCCATTCGACCGCCATCGGAATCTTAAATCTACGCGCGACCTCTACCAACCGCTCCACAGGCGCAGAGGCTTGCGGCACATAATCAGTCGCGGCTGCGAGTTTTCCCTCTAGGCTCTCCGCCTGAGCGCCCCTGACCGCGCCGCCACATGCCGCGCACATCATGAGAGCCAATACAATCCGGAACAACACCCATCCATCCGCATTAAGGTGACGCATGCTCATTTCTCCACAGAGATTCATGACACATCCCTATGAAGCAGCATTCGAGTTGCGGGATGCCTTAGGAAACTATCTAAAGGATTACGGAGTTGTGAGGCTACGGAATGATAAAAGGCAGGGGCCGCTGGAAGAGTAGAAACAATTTACATTCAATCGTTCCTACTCCTCTGCGGCCAGCTTCTGGATTTTTTCTCACTGAAGCTTCATCGTCGGATCGCCGAACAGAATCCATGTGCGGCGCACGTCCTGATCCGTGATGCTCTCTTTCGCCTTCTGCGCAGCTTCGCCCAAAGTCAGTGCGTCCGTGCCGAAGAGCAGGCGATAAAACTGCTGGTTCATTGCTGCCTGTGAAGCGGGGTCGGTCATCCCCGAAGAAGCCCAGACGGCGACAGCGCCGCCGCTATCCCTCAGCAACGATTCTGCAAGGCTCTCACGCGCAGAGTTCTGGTAATAGCCGTTCAGACACGTCATCATCAGGAAGACCGGCAAGCGGTTGCTGTTATTCAGCGCGCTCATGTCCGTCGTGCTCAGGATGGGCGCTCCGGTCCACACCTCCACAGACCCGTGCCCTATGTAGTTGACCATGAGCGGCCCTTCGTTAATGGCGCTCAGGATTTGATTATGCACTGAATCGTCAGTGTCGTTTCCACGGCTGATGGTCCTCATGGTGAGCGACGAAGGCAGCAATGCGCTTATCTCCGTGCTCGCCTGCTGGAAGTTGAAACTATCATTGTTATTACTCCTGTCAATCACCATCAACACCTGTTGCTGCACGTTTGCCGGTGAGTAGCTGACGATCTTGGAAACCATCCCGGTCGCCTCTGCCTGCGTTCTGGCGGGCAAGCGGCCCAGGGCCATTTCCGGCGCGCCGTCGTTATTAAAATCCACCAGCCAGTCGTCCGAAGCGGTCTCCATCGTAGAGACATCGACGAGCTTTGTAGGCACAAAGTCCGTCTCGCCGCCTCCCAGATAGTTTCTCGGATCAAGGCTCGCGTCGCCTACGAGCAGGACAAACTGCGGCGCTTTCTGCCAGTGGCTCTTTGTCCAAGAGAGAAAATCTTTGAGAGCGTGCGGGCTGTGCGCTCCGTAGCTGAACTCATCATAGACATCCTGAACATCCACGACCGAGACCTTGAGCCCCTGCGAGCTTCTCAATTGCGCCAGCGGCTGAACGCTATTCACAAAACCGCCGTAGCTAATAATCACCAGGTCTGCGCTCTGGCTGTCGCTCTTTAAGTTGGAAGGCGTATCAAGCTCTATGCCCGCAGGATGCAAGACTTCGTCATCTGTGAAGGCGAGGCAATATCTTTCACCGGACACCTGTACCGTCGCCGCAAAGCCGCCGTTCGACGTCTCGACATTGCGTTCCAGCTCGCGGATTCTCAAGGGGTCGGAGACGTCCATGACCCGTATGTTTCCATTCGTGAACCCTTCCAGACGTGTGCTGCCTTGCGCCGAGAAATAGAGTAAGTTTCCGTCCGCACGATAGCCGTGGTCATAGGTCACACGAATCGTGTCCACAAGACTCACGTCCAGATCACCGCCCGTGCGCTCAATCGTGATGGTATTATCGCCTTCAAGCAACAAAGAAGACGGGACGGAAAATTGCGCGCTCCCCTGTTCCTGATTGTTAAAGCTGAGCGAGCCGACTTCCTGCCCGTTGACCTTAACCCTGACCTGATGGCCCACGAGCGTATAGCCCTGTAGCCCTATCTCTAACAGCGCCGTTCCACCACTGCCCTGATACACGTTTTCCAGAAACAGGTGTTGCGTGGCCGATGTGCCGCCGACTACCTGACCAAAGAAATTCTCCGTCTCGCCATTCTTCAGCCCGGAGATGTAGATCAAATTCTCGTTAAGCTCCACCGTGTACGGAAAACTCTGCGCGGTGATGCCCGGCCTCACAGCATGATTCCGCGACGCTGCTTTCCGTCGCGGTTTTCTAGCACGGCTTCGCCTGCGCCCGGACTTCTGCGTGGCAGAGGTCGCGGCAGCTTGAGGCTCTGAAGTACTTTGAGCGGGCGCTGTAGCCTTTGATGCGGTCTCATCATCGCTCTCAGTTTTAGCCCTGAGAGGCGGAACAATCGTTGGCGCGATGAACCACCCGCCGAGATTCATCTGCGGCGAATCGGCCCGCCTCTGCGGGACGACGGAGGGCGAAGTTTGCACAGTTCCAGACTGGCCGCTTTGTCCCTGCGAAGGGGTTTGCTGTAGAAGACTGTTCGAAGATTTTGGCTGCGCAGACTGCGGAGGCCGCGCCGCGATACGCAAACCTTTACTCTTTCCGACGATGAGCCAGTAAGTGTTTGTATCGGTCGAAAGCGTATCCAGCGCCGTGCCGTAAAACTCAAACGAATCGCCCGGCGCAAATTGCCCGCGCTGAGCCGCATTCACGAGCAGCGGCACTTCCATGTTCCCATTAAAGAGTCGCAAGAATTGCGGGTCAAAATTTGTATTAAACCCTGCGGCAGCCAAATCGCTTTGCGTCACGCGATACCAGCCCCTTTGATTGACGGAGATTTTGACAGCCCCCTGCGACGCAAGCGGCTGTTGCCGATCAGCGTCGGGCTTATTGCTATAGAGCAACGTGCGCCCTTCGCCCACCGACGCAGCCCAACCCCGCTGCCACCTGGACGCTGCATTAGTCGAAGCGCTTTGAGAATTAATCTCACTGAGCATCATCGACTGTCTTTGCCCCGCTTTGATATTTGCTGAATTGGAAGCCACCGGCGAGATCGGCCCATGAAGCGTGCGCGTGCCCTTCAAATCAATATCTTCCAGATAGTAAACCGAATCCGCCGTCCCCTGCGGGTCAAACCACGAATAGGAATCCCCCGCCGTCATGGCCCTCCCCGGCCCACCAATAAAGGCCGACCCCGCTATGGCCGAAGGATTAACACGCACGCGCTTTCCATTCTTCTTCTCGCGATAAAGATTAAAGCCCAGATTGTCCACCTCATAACCCGTGCGCCACTCAAGCAACACTCCCCTGCCATCACTCCTCGCCGCGAAGTTCCCCATCTGCACCGCCGTCGCTGAAATATCTGCGACGGTGTTACCGAGAATGTCACCGAGTGTCTGATCAAACCAAGTGACATAAATACGCTCATCTGACATGAGGTTTACACGCGCGCCATAAAGATCAGCAGTAGTCGTGTTAAGCGGCCCTTGTTCTGTACCGAAAGTCGTCATCCCATCGGTAGAGCTTTTGTAGTGAACATTGGCAGCGTTACCTGTGCCAGCAGTTGGTTGAGCGGTATATACAACAAATACTATATCCGTATTCTCCTTTGCGCCAATTTTGACACCAGTAATGCCTCTTGCATCATCTGTTAAGACATTTGTTTTAGCTGTCCAAATCACCCCATTGTAAGAAGCAGTTCTAATATCGTCATTAGTTCCCAGAGAACTAACGTCAGCCGCATACGCGAGATGAATCGTATTAGTTGATTTATTGACGGTCGCGCCAAATGGCGCGTCATAAGTGGCATTGCTAGTTGCGTTGGCGTCTATAGTTGTCCACGTTAGGTCCCAAGTGCCAAGCGTATCATTATATACCTTTGATTGGACGTCGTTTTGGTCTAAATCCCAGCGAATTGCCATGATATTGCCGCCGGAAAGTGGCATAAGGATTAGCCAGTCCTCAGTAAGGTCAAAGGGGTTTGTTCCAGCCTCTGTCCAATTAACGGCGTTTTCGCACGTCCCCGTGCATTTGATGACAAAGGAATCATCGGTATCCTGAATCCCCATATAAAGGTCACCATCTGTACCCTTGGTGATTGAGTTAATGTTTTGGGTGGCAGCAAAAGTACCAGCCTGGTTTGCGCCTGTTGCGTTTACGGCAGTTGTTAAGGTGTCGCCGCTCGTGTCGAGTCGTGTGTAATAGAGATCAGTAGCATCCACAGTTGAAATGTGAATATTTGTCCCAGTGTTATCCCCCGGAGTCCAGCGGTCATACCAAACTGCAATTCTTATGCAATCCGTTTGAGGATCGACTATAACTGCGGCTCCCCATGTTGTGCCGCCATCAGTAGTTTTGCTATAGACGCAATTACCGGGCGAGTCTCTGTAAAAAGCATATCCCGTTTGATCGCTGATAAAGACTGCGGTTGGAGTGCTGCCATTGTGGCTGCTAGCTGTGCCGCTAGCATTATTATCAATCGTCACCTGAGCTGCCAAGACGCGCTGTACGATGATGAGGGAAGCGGAGAGGGCGGTTATCATTAGACAAATGTAGAGGGCTTTGCGATAGGACAGATTCTTTATGCGTGCATGCAAGCCCGCAGTTGCGTGTCCGGCGCTTCGTCTGAGCATCGAAAGATTGGTTGAGGTGGTGAACGAAGCGAAAAGCGTGTGTAGCTTTTTCATGTGCCCTCCTGAGTTACCGTTCCGAGGCTCTAGCGGAAATTTCCGCTAGAGCCTGCACTTTATCCGAAGGTCGGGGTTCTCTTCGATTCCGGAGCAAGAAAATCTTCTATCGTTCGCTCTGTAAAAGCCGGGGCAAACGCGTCATGAACGAGAGATACTTTGTGGCGTAATCACAAATCTGAAAAGGCAGGCGCGGCCATTCGTTGAACTCGCCTTTCAGTCTGATGGTTGCCGCAATCGGGTCGGGCCACCGATTTAGTATAGCCTTCGGCACGCTCGCGGGATTGCGTAGGGATTTCATGATTAACTGCGGCGGAGCGTGTTCGCTCACACCCGGGCGCTCCCATTGCTTGAGCACGGATGGAATGAGCCAGTTTGGTAATTGCGCATCTCTCACAGCCTGCGGACAATGCTCGACTCGTGCGCCAAGGATGTCTCGCGCAAGGCCAATCACGGAAGCAATCCATTTCGCGCGGCGTTTATCTTGTCCCAGACACAGGTTCCAATCAAAACTTGTCGGCAAAGATTCCAGCACAGCCCCTACGTCGCACAACCAGATGGGACGCCACGCGCCATGCTCCAACAGATGCAGGCATAGAATGCGTAAATGATCCTCTGCCCCTAAAATCCTCACGTCCGTCTCGTCAAGCCGCACCAGCTTTGAATGCTCAAGCCATTCGTCCCAGCTTCTATGGTCGAGCCGCCACGCTCCCTCGTGTAAGTCTACCCAGCACTCTAGCCCCTCCGGACTGTCCAATACTCGCATCGCCTCTGCATACTGCGCGGGTTCCACACAGAGGTCCACGTCCCCAAAGGGGCGCAGGCCCGCTTCCGTGTACAGCCGTGCGTTGGCCCAGCCTTTGATTAATATCGGCTCGATTTTATTTGAACGAAGCAGACGGACAGCTTGCTTGATTTTGTGACGATAAAGGACAGCGTTAACTGAATGTAGACGATAAGATTGTTGAAGCTGTAAGGCCGCCGCAGATGTGCGCAAGGTAATCTCTTTGACACGCCACCACGCCACAGCGCCAGCCCCGGAGGTCAGAAGCAACGGCGTAATCGCTGCCAGCTCCTCCATGCTCATCTCCACAGCTTGAGAAGACGAACGCCACGCGCCTCGGAGCATGTCGGCAATCAAACGAGCTTTTTTGTAAGATGTTTGAGCCATCAATGTGAACGTGTCATCTCACTTCATAACGCGTGTCGCAGCAATTGCGGATTAACAGATCGCACGGCAGATATTATCAACGCAGCAAGTGCAGCCCGATGGGCAACTCCCCATGCTGCACGCCACGCCGCAGCTTGCGGCGGCCAGAGCAGTAGGTGCGACGATGGTTGTAACCAGTGGCAGCGCGACGGCAAGGATACCTAGTCTGAGAAGCAGGGCTCGACGCGAGACAGCTCTTTCTATCCACGCCGCCTCTTTGTCCAACAGGTGACGCTGAGAGAGTTGCTTCAAGGCTAAACCGACAATCTCCGCGCCCGCCTCTGTCTTCAGCTCTGCATTCACGTGTTGAGCTAGTTCAGGCAGGGTTGTGTGCCCGTCGCAGTGCTGCCAGATGAGCGCCGCCGTGCGGTTCAGGCAATGAGCCTTGTCGCGTTCGAGATCGTAGACCAGAAGCTCGTCGCCCAATTCCTGAACCAGTAGCTTTTCGGCGCGCGCCTGCGGTAAGTCCCCTCCGTTTATCTCTTTCACGTCGCCTCCCACGGACATTACTTTTAGAGCTTGAAGCTGCTCAGTCGTCTTCAACGACTATTCAGGCAGCGCCAAGCTCGTCCAGATATCTCAAGGTTGAATCCACGACTTCTTTCGCCTCGCCTCTTCTTCCTTTGAGGAAGGCCGCGCGAGGGGCAAGCTGTTTGAAAGTTTCAAGCGCAACTTGCGGCTGCGTCCTGGCTGATACAGTGTTTGCCAGTAAAGCCAGAGCGCCCTGCCCTGCCGTTAAAGCTCTGGGACGCCAGCGCGCGCCCTTCTCGTATTCGCTGACGAGCACCAACCGCACGGGCAAAGGCCGCACGCCCGCACGCCCGCCGATTGATTCCACAGCATGCTTTTCCTGTTTGCTGGTCGCGTCGTTTCTGATAGCGAGCGGTTTATGATACGGATGCACACGGCCCTTTGAATCCAGCAAGGCGAAATCATCCGAATAATAGGTCGCGCCCGCGCGCACAAACTCCGCGACAAGGGTCGTCTTTCCGCTCAAGGTGCGACCGGGAATGATCACCGCCTGACCGTTCCAACCGACTGCGCCCGCATGCACAAACAACTTTCTCTTCGCAGCCTCCGCGACATACAGCTTGAGGTCGGCTTCAAAAATGTCCAGCACTTCTTCCAAATCCAGCGAGCGTGCGATTCTCCCGGCATTGGCGTAAAGCAGGTTAAAGCGACGAACTCCGGCCCTTGCTCCTGCTCCGCCGACAAAGATCGAGTAAAGCTGCCCGACCACGTTGTTCTTCGAGAGCTTCGAGCCGGGCGGGAGACGCTCGAACAACTTCTCGCACAGCGCAGAGTCATTCACACGCACGCCGACGCGCACGCCGTAACTCGTAAAGGAAAGTCCGTCCGTCCAACCTAGACGGTCAACCTTGTCCATTCAAGTAGACTTCCATCTGAATCGAGGCAACTCAGAGATTTCCACTTGAGTCCTCCATCTGGAAAGATAAATTTATCGTCTTTAATTAAAGATTCAGCGGCTTTTCAGAGCGTACTGCCAAACGCTTTTGTGCCGGGTTCGGGCAACCTATCACGTGTCTATTACCCGGTCAATACTTTTAGTGGAATTGTGCCCTTTAAGATTTCCTTCCAATCAGGCCCAGGGACGGTCCAGATAAAATGTTATCCGTTGTCGAGACCCTAACAATTCACAATCTTCCTCTCATTTTTGCCCACGTGCGTCCCAGCGTTTCATAAATCGCCAGCTCCGTATTGATGAGATGTCCAGCGTTCGGATAATAGTCGCGCGGCGTAAGCTGCCCTTCGATGACCCTGTAGTCCGTCGGCGCTGGAACCGGATTCATCCCTTGCCTTGCAAAGAGACCCATCGCACGCGGCATGTGCCACGCAGAGGTCACGAGCACGAATGAATCCTCGCCCACCACACGCTTAATAAACACGGCTTGATCTTCCGTGTCGTTGGATTCTTCTTCTAACACGATGTTCTGACGTTCAATGCCGAGCGCTTCTGCCACTAGAGCCATCGCCTTGGCGTCCGAGTTTGCCCTCCAGATGGCGCTTCCGGAAAGGACAAGCCGACTGCCCGGAATCCTGCGATGCAGTTCAATGCCTTCTACCAGACGATAGAGCGAGCTATGCGACAGATTACCGGCCACAGGGATTTTCGGGTCTGACGTGTGGCCGCCCCCAAGGACAACAATCCACCGCACGTTGGATAAGCGCTCGTCAAGCGGAGCTTCGACGCTGGCGGTCGTGGAAAGCGGCGGATATTGCTGCTCCAAACGGCGCAGTAGAAAGTTCGGCACAGGCCCGTAGCTTAAAAGTACTAGCAGAGCCGCGCCTAGAGTGGTGATAATTTTTCCAGCCCTTTGTCGCCTAGTAAACCACAGGAGGAAGAGTCCAAAGATGAGCAGCAAGACACACAAGGGGAGCGGAAAAAATAATGGGGAGACGATTTTTTTCAAGAGAAACATATCCGGCGTCTTCCGTTAAGAATTTGAAGTTGCCCGTCTTGATGAAAGTGAAGCTGATGAAGCTCGATTAGCTTCTATATCTTCCTGAGGGAAAAGTTATCCAGCCACAGGCGACCAAAAACGGGACACGGATTGCTGCTGCAATTGTCTCGCTGTAGATTGATGATGACGGCTTCGGTTGTCTTCGAAGTAGTAAATTCAAAAGCGAAATTCTGCCATCCTGTTTCAGCCAGCGGAAGCAATTGAGAGCGCCCGAGCACAGGCGATTCACTACGGCTGGCGTCCGCGACGACGACTACGGGAAGACCGCCTGTCACTAAATCTTTTGAGCGCACCGCGAAGCTTAAGACGTAACGCGTATCAGGCTCGACCAGCACAAGCTGGCGCAAGACAGGAGGAGCCGGATTAGCGTTGCCGTTAAATTCCACTAGCAGGCTTTGCGCTCCATCGTTCGGGCTCGCGGTGTCGAGTGTCACCTGCACGCCGCTGATGTCCGAGCCCTGTTGCCAGTTAAATCCCGTGTCGCGAAGATTAAAACGTCCTTCAAAGCTCCCGTTAGTAATCCGGCCACGCCCATCTCCGTCTATCTTTCGCTCGGGATGTGCGGCCCAGAGGTTATATGCTTCCGAAAATTTTCTGGCTGTAATTAGCTCATTGATAATCCCGCTTCTTTCCTTGTCGCTAAAATTTTTCAAGGAGCTAATCAATTTGAGTCCTTCGCTCGTCTTTCCCTTTTTGATAAAAAAGCGCGCCAGCAGCAAGCGCGTATCATCCGTGTCGGGGCTCACCATTTGTTCTATGGCCTGTGTGTCATCCTTGTATGTTCCCCATGCGAGATCAATCAGGAGAGGCCAGAATTTGGAGTCGCTGCGAGCGGCACGTTGCATCTCACTAAAACCATCTTCCACACGCCCCGTCCTGTAGAGCACGTTTCCCATTTGCCAGCGCGGCTCTGCGTAATACGGCGCGAGGCGAACGGCTTCGGTCAAAGCAACGAGCGCGCCCGCTTCATCGTCATTCATGTCGCGCGCACGCCCAAGCTCAAGCCAGAAAAAATAGCTGCGCGGTCGTAAAACCACGGCGCGCTCCAGGTCGGCGATGGACTCGTCTATCCGACCGAGGTTGAATAGCACATGAGCGCGTGCATCATAAGCCTCGGGGTCATGGGGGCTCAATTCAACCGCACGGTTGGCCTCGTCGATTGATAAGGTCTGGCGTGCATAGACGGCCAGAAGACGTGAGAAGCCCGCCCGCCATGAAACACTTATCCCCCAGAGGCAGGCTGCAATTCCCAGGATAGCCAGAATAGTTTTGACGTGCTTCTTTTTCAGAACGGCGGGCAAAGTCATTGTGCGTGTCGCGCGATAAATGAAAACCGCGTGCGCCTCAATAGAGGCGCACGCGGTTTAATTTGTCCGTGGCTCGCTGAAGCCTACAGGATTTTATTGCTCGCTCGGGTTATCGTTGTCGTTAGCGATGAGAAAGGCTATAACCGGCACAGCCAAGCCGCCGCCAAGAACCACAGCCAGTAGAGCTGTGTTGAGCCCTCCGCCGCCAGCAGCACCGCCGCCGCCAACAGCGCCGCCAGCACCGGCTCCGGCGTTAGCCGCCGCGCCCTGATTAACAACAGCAGGGCCACCACCGGGCGGGACGCAGATATCAAGAATTCCGCCCTGCTCCTTATTGGTCTTTCCGGCCTCGCCCTGCTCAGTTTCGATTGTGCCCTCGGTCCCCTTCTTCGAGTTGACGATGGCGCAGCCCTGAATGACCTTTAGTTTGATCGTGCCGTCGCTACTGAATTCAAGGATGGCTTTCGTCCCCGGCGCAAGGTCCACGCTGCCCAAGGAGCCCAGATTGATGGTCGCGCCGACACCGGGAGGCGTCTCAATCGTCGCGCCGGAGAGAATCGTTCCTCCGCTGCTCATGCTGTTGCCGTTGACAGAGATGGCCTGGTTGCCAGTCGTCACAAGCTTTCCGTTCTGCTGAACGACGGGCGCTGCCCACGCGGCCTGCACGGAGATGAGCATGAGCGCAGCGCTAAGCAAGACGGCGAGCGATTTTCTACCAATCATTTTTTTTGAGGTCATAAGGAAAATCTCCTTGATTAAGACCAGCCCCGAGTTCTATGCGTTTCACACAATCCCACAAAAATTTGTCTTGTGAGAGCGAGGTGACAGTTTATCCCTCGAAATCAAGAGGGTCAACTTTTTTCCCCCAACCGAAGGGTTAGTTTTTTGAATTTTGAGAGTCAGTGGCTTAAGAGTCAACGGCTTGAGCGCCAGTTGCTCGAGCATCAGAGGCTATTGCTTGCCCCTGGTCATTATCTGCAAGAGTTGATTGGCGGCCTCAGGGTTCAAGGTCTTGAGGCTGTTATATTCGCTCACAGCCCCCTGGCGATCTCCCAGCGCAACGTAAGTAATGCCGAGGCTCAGGTGCGTTTCCGCCGCGTTCGGTTTGAGCTTGAGAGCCTGTTTGAAGGATGCTGCGGCATCGTTGTACTTCCCCGCCTTGAAATAAGCGTTCCCCAGATTGGCATGAGCGTCCGGGCTCTCTGGCCTCAAAGCGACGGCGCTTTTGAAAGCCTCGACCGCTTCGTTAAAACGATTGGCCCTGTAATAAGCCGCGCCCAGATTGAGAAAGGCTTCCGCGAAATCCGCTTTGTTCACAATCGCTTTCTTGAAGGCATCTATCGCTTCGGGCAGACGACCCTGCGCGTAATAGGTCGAGCCCAGATTGTAATGCGCCTGCGCGAAATCCGGTTTGAGACTAACGGACTTTTGGAGCGCCGTCGCGGCGTCATCATATTTACCCATCCGCAGATAAAGATAGCCAAGGTTATTAAAGGCAGAGGCGTAATCAGGCTTAAGCGTCACGGCCTTTTTGTAAGACTCAATCGCCTCGTCCCTGCGTTCAAGCATGTCCAGAGCGTAGCCCATGTTGTTATGCAGGACAGCATTCTCCGGGCTCAACGCGATGGCCTGCCGCAGAGCATCCGCCGCTTCCGCATAACGCTTCATGCTGTTCAAGGCCGTGCCCAGATTATTCAGCGCTTCCGGATAATTCTTTCTCTGGCGAATAGCTTGCTGATAATTCGTGACGGCCAGCTCATACTTAGCCTGTATGTTGTAGACGTTGCCTAAATTGTAATAAGCCTCTGCCATCAAGGGCTTTTGTTCAATCACACGCGAGAGAGCGGCCACCGATTCGTCATACTGCTTGATGGTGTAATAGCCTACGCCCAGATTATTAAGAGCTTCAAAATCGTCCGGCTTGAGCGCGACTGCTTTTTTGAAAGCCTCCACCGCTTCCCTGTATTGCCCCGCCATAAAGAGCGCCGCGCCCAGATTGCTCCACGCCACCGAGTCATCCGCCTTCAGCTCTGTCGCCCGTTTAAGAGCCGTGACGGCTTCCGCGTAACGATTCAGTTTATAATAAGCGAGCCCCAGATTATTTTGAGCCACCGAATCATCAGGCTCCAACTTGAGAGCCGATTGAAAAGCCGCGACTGCTTCCGCATACTTGCCCGCATTAAGATAAGCATCGCCCAGATTGGCATAAGGGTCCGCCCAATCCGGCTCTATACGCGCGGCCTCTTTGAAAGCCTCTGCCGCTTCCGTGTACTTCCCGAGCTTCGCGTAAGTGCTCCCCAGATTAACGAAAGCATCCCCATCATCCGCCTTTAATGAAGCGGCCTTTTTGAAAGCCTCAAGAGCCTGCTCATAACGCCCTAGGCTATAAAGGGCCGCGCCAAGATTGTTGTAATAAACGGAGTTCGAAGGCTGAGCATTAATTGCTTTCTGATAAGCCTCGACGGACGCGGCATACTGCCCCTTATCGTAAAGAGCATCGCCCTCTTTATTAAAAGCTTCGCTGCGGTCTGGCTCTGTGGCTACGGTGCGGACGGGAGGCTTGTTGACGGGTTTATTATTGCTTGCGAGTTGTCTTTGCTTAGCTAAATTTTTACGCCGTGGGCTAGACCATTCAGACCGCTTGATCATGAGGCTCGCGCCGCCGCTAATATCACGCTCGCGCGTTCTGAGTGAAAATCCAGCTCCGCCTATCAGGTCTTGCGCTTGCAGCGCTCCGCCGACAAGGTCTTGCTGAGCGAGCGCGAGGCGGCTGCCTCCGCCGAAACACAAGGAAAGCATAAGCATCACAATAGATGCTCTGTGTAATTCTCCTTTAATCATTTTCTCTAACAAGGCAGGGTGTGTGTCAGTCCTTTCCGTGATTAAAGCTCGGACAGCCCTTACGCCTCGTGGACGGGCTTTGCCTCATGATTTGCCGCCGTTCCCAGCCGTGCCGCCCCCAGAGCGTATTTAACGGCGAGTCTCACGGGGCGCACAAGATAATAAAGAAACGAGAGCGAAGATGGCAGCGCCAGAAATTCCCATTCAAGCGGCGTCGGTGTAAAAATCTGGTCGAAACAGTATCTGAACTTCCTTCTCACTCCCTCCAGGGACTTAATATAAAAGATGTGGTCATGGAAAAGAATCTGTCCCTTTTCCCGAAAAAGGTCTCGCACGGTTTTGTCCGCAAGCGTCTTGATTGAGCCGTCTGCTTCAGCCCTTTCCAACAATAAAGGAGGCAACGGTGCATCCAGCAACGTGTGGGCAAGATAGAGCCCGAGCAAAACCATGCGCTCGAAGCCATGCGCGCGCGCCCGCCCAAGTAAGTGCTCCCAGTTCAAATCGCTGCGAGCTTTGAGCAGTTCAGCCAAATCACACAACCAGCTCAGACGCTCCCAGCGATGCTGCGCACCGTGAATAGAGAGCAACAGAACTAAATCTTCAACCGCCAGAGTTTGCAAATGCCGCTCACCGACCGCAACGGATTCAGGTAGCCCGTCTAAGCTTTCCCTCTCCAGGTTGAGCGCGAAGTATCTTGGTGTCAGTGACCAATGAACATCAACACTGCATTCGTCCATTGGATGCTGAAAACAGTGCTCATGTCGAAACTTGAGGAGAGAAAGTTCCTGACGCGGGGTCAGGTTAAACTGTGGTTCGTAGCCCGAAGAGATTAAAAGCTCGCGTACTCTGGGAAAGTCCTCTCTGCGCACTAGAATATCAAGATCACAAAACTGACGCATGGCAACATCGCCATAAAGGTAGACGGCCAGGACCGGGCCTTTATAAGGCAGAGCGAAAATTGAATTCGCCCTGCACATATCGAGGAACTTGAAGAGCCTGCCCGTCAATCTTAAGTTTCGTTTCGTATTCTCCGTGAACCGATATTGCAGCTCAAAGAGAACTGCTTGGGGGATGACATCTTCATAGCCTTTGGAGAGATGCAGGTAGACGAGCGGTAAGATGCGATGGATTTCAGCGGTTTCTATGAAACTTTGCCAATCAACCTCTCGCTTGAGCAGCTCTTTTATCTGCTGCGAGCCCTGTTCGCTTAACCGGAATCGTGCGCAGCAGATAAGCAACTGCCACTCAGGCGTCATGTTACTTACCAAAGTATTTATCAACGCGGGGCGTCTCATCTATCGGCTGTACTTCGCTGAGAGTTCACCGACGCGACCTACTGCCTCCGACCATCCGGAGAATTGATTGGGGAAACGCTCTGTTACGCTGGCGGCAATATCACCTATTGTTGCGCCCCCGTTGATTAATGACAGGATAAAACGGTCTACCTCTCCTGCATCATTAAGCTCCGGTTTATAACTGTCAGCGCGCTTTCGTAATTGTTCGGGAGATATCAACAATGACCTAAAAGTCGTCTGCTCAAAGCTGGCTTTGAGATTATCGTTATGGAAAACTTTTGTCTTCCAACTCCAGATGTAATCATCCTCAATTAATCTTGCGCGTAAACTGCAAGAAATTATGTCGCCTGTGGAAACATGAACGGGAGCGGCTAACGGAAAGAAGGATTGCCCATAAACTAATTCTGGTGCGCCCGGCGCATTCGAGAATGAGAAATCTTCCGCAATCATGGCATCAAACCAAACACATATGCCGTGCGCAGTTCCCGTTTTTGTCACCGTCCAGGATAGCTCGGCGCTCAGCTCAACCTCTTCTATCGTTGCGTAATTCAGTTCGGCAAAGCATGTAGGTTTAACGAGCAACTGCTCTTGAGACAATCTGGATTTCCAGATTGAATTGACCTCAATTGTTCGCGCAGCATCCATCTCGTAGCCCCAGTTCTCTTGAGACCAACACCCGACAGTGGTCTCATAAAGCTCATGGGCTTCTGCCAGCGCCGCCCAAAGCGAATCGCGGGCGGGGATTAACACACCGTCCGGCAAGAGCATCCTTTGTCTGGAGTCGATGATTGCGGGGAGATGATTTTGAAAAAGCGGAAGGATGCCACGAATGTCTGAAATAATTACGCTGGCCTTTTCAGGCAGAGTCACTTCTGTCGAAACATTCTGGATAAACTCGACCTGGCGGCTGTAACCATTGGCGGCAACGATCTCTTTGGCTACTTGTATGACATCGGCATTTTCAATGGCATAAACCCGACGCGCACCTGCCTTACAGGCAAGGAGAACAAAGATACCCGTGCCTGTTCCTAAGTCCACGACAACGGAATCCGAATTCACATGTCGTCTCAGCGCACCCGCGTATGCTGTCATGCGAATCCGGTCTGAGATCATTTTCCCATAACCGCTAATGCTATACATTAGAAGAAAGTAACTGAAATTTATGTTGGATTAGAAATCAAACAGAGCTAATGAGCATTAAAATCTTCGAGCACTTTATCGCAGATGCTAAATATGCTGGTCGGCGTCACATGAGGGACAAAGCGACGAACGGGAACGGATGCTATTAGCTTGCTCAGAAAAGCGAACTCAATTGCTCTGGTCTTTTTTTCCAACAGATGAGCCGCAAAAGTATTTGTGACCAGTGCCATCAAGCCGTCACTGTTGGACACTGGCTCCACCACAGGTGCTCCCGGGTTATCAATACGCTCAGACAGCAAGTAAATTGCCCCTAGACGCAACGGGCTTTGCTGAAAATGAAAGCCATGCGCCGCGAGGTCTAAAAGGTGCTTATTCCCGGTCATCACCGTGGTAGGCAGTGCATCTGGTGTACCGAAAAGTGAAGCCACTGAATCTGACCAGAGTCTTATGAAAGGATAAGCTGGTTGCCCCCAGAACGCTCCGCCGTCCTCTTTGATAAGGAGAATATCGTCGGACAGCACCGGATACCCGCGCTTTGCAAAGGCCGCAACGGCGGTTGACTTCCCGCAACCGGTTGGGCCAAGCAACGCGATGCATCTGTCAGCTATCATCACCGCGCCGGCATGAAGGCAGATGTCTCCCCGCAAGCGCAACAGAATCCCTAATACTGAACCGATTAAATATCCTGTGACATATTCAGCGCTGAGATGTTCGGGCCAGACTGACCAAACCTTTGTGCCGTCATGATCAATGAAAAATTCAACCCCATCTGAATAAGCAAGGCGGAAATATTCACCGGCGGCGAGTTTCCAAATCTTTAAGAAGGGCTCGTTTTGCTCGTCAAGCTGTGGGCTGATATACCATAACTGCGAAGGAAACCTTAAAACGTCCTTCAAATCATCCGGGGGGCAGCCAAACCAAATTTGTACATCACCCGGTTTTGAGATGAGGGTCTCGGGCAGGTAAGGAATGGGTTTATTGCAATGTAGATTTAAGCCATAAAGAGTATAAACATACGATAAATCACTGCGGATTGATTCAACCTGTACGTGCAACTCTAAAAGCCTACGCCATCAGACGAGCGAAGTTTATTGTTTGCCATGCAAACTTTATAATTATCAACCCTTAGGTGCCGACGCAGAAAATGAGAAGAAGTCGTTTGACCAAATATCCTCGCTGCACGTACAGGCTGCGCTCAGGTCGATTTATTATTATTCATACCTACGTTATCGCCCGACGCGAGATTGGTACCGACAGCCTTTGTCATATGTGTAATGGTTCCATACTGAACCATCTTCGGGCTGTGGTAAATCTTCCTGTTTTCTTTCTCGTTCTGTTTTTTCATACTTATCCTCCCCCGCAGTTTTCCAGAGACAAGTTCCGCCGTTCCAACCAAAGGGCAAGATACAACGGCCTAAGACTTGCTCCCCAGCTATTATTATAATTCTCTGTTTTTATAGCATTACATAAGGCTTCTGGGCTAATAAATCGTGACAAAGCTAACGAGTCAATTAAACTTTCCAAAGATGGGGAGTCGCTTTTTAGCAAGCGCGCCCGGACAGGATCACCGGCCACAAGAGCCTTCGGACGACGCAAGATTTGTGCGGGAAGCATACCACGCATCGCTAAACGTAACAATGTTTTATTCAAACACCACGGCACTGGCGGGATTGCCAGTAGATATTCCACAAGACGCAGATCAAAGAACGGGTGTCGGACTTCAACAGGGATGGGGAACCAGTCGGCATCATACTGTTGAAACATATAAGACCAGCAGGGGTTGCTCAGATTTTTATATGCCTCCGGTCGAAATGGATGCAGCGGAGCTAAATCCTTGTTGGCTTCGTTCCAACGATCATCCAGATTGAGTTGCTCTCGGATGGTCTTATCTATCCAGTTGGGAAATGGTTTCTTTTCCGAAGCTTTTTGCAGTCCAAGCAACCGCTTCAATTCACCACGAAAACCAAGACCAGCTAAGGTCTTGTATAATCTGACGTGTGTCCAGATGCCTGAAAACGCACGCTTGAAACGAAAGCTTTTGAGCAAGTCAATAAAATATCTTCTCGTCGGGTAAAATAGCGGGTCGCCCCCCTGTCCTGTGAGGACGACCCGGCTATGCGTTGCCACTTGCCGGACGTGATCCAGATAAATTGCGCCCAGCGGCTCTTCAAAAGGTTCGGGGGCTTGTAACTCCGGTTGATCATGCCGCTCAAACAGCTTGTAATTATCTAAAACCAGATACTGAATTGGCAGGTTAAGTTCTTTCGCTACCAGACCGGAATAATATCGCTCTTCATCCGGGATCAAGCTGTCATAAACAACGGTAAAGGCACGAAGCTCCAGCGGCGCTTGTTCCTTTGCCAGCTTGCAGGCAGTAGCGGCGACGGCAGAGGAATCAAGTCCGCCGCTCATTGAAATGCCGACGCGAGATGTACGCAGCCGATCTCCCACCGCTTTGCCGAGCAGCTCGTTAAAATTATCAATATATTCTGATGACTGTCGATAATGAATATGCCCGTCAACGGGCAGCTCCCAGTATTGCTTGAGACGCAGGAAACCATCAGAGACCTTCAGGTAATGAGCTGGCTGTAAACGTCGTATGTCTTCAAAACAAGTCAGGGAAGGCTCTTGATAGAATCCAAAGATCAGGAAATCACCGATAGCTTGCTTATTTAAGCGGTCCGAAACAAACGGATACTCACGTAAACATTTCAGACTATTGCTGAAGATCAGACCACCATTCACTTCGGCATAGTAAAATGGTTTCACACCCAGATGATCTCTGGCACAAAATAACTCTTTGCTCCGCCCATCCCAGATGGCAAAGGCAAAGTCTCCGATCAGATAATTAAGACAATCCTCTCCCCATTGATGATAAGCGCGTAGAATCAACTCTACATCGGGCGCTTCCTTTAGATTAGAGCAATCCTTTTTCTCCAATCGGGCAATCAAGTCTTGTCTGGCATCAATTCGCGCATCTGCCGTAATCCATACTTCGCCGTCCAAGCTATAAGGCTGATGTTCCGAAGCCGATTCCGCCGTGGTTCTAAGCAAAGTGTGTCCAAGACCGACATGTTTATTAAACCAGACGCTCTGTGAATCCGGACCGCGATCCCCTAAAAAATCAGTCATCCGCTGTAAAAGCTGTCTCTCGACAGGTTTCCCTACAGCATTAATTATTCCAACGATACCGCTCATTTGATATTGATGTGGTCGCTAATCGGGAATGGGTTTCTATTAACCTAAAGGGTTCATCATTTATTCTTGTTTGACAGATATCAGACCTTGAGCCACTAGATTTTCAATCAATCCCAATAAATCTTTGCGTAAAAGTTCTGCGTCCACCTCGTATTCAAGGAGCAAGGCATCGTACGCGCTCTGAATCGTTGGCAGCGTGGTCAGAGCACTCCACATGCGAGCACCAATGTCATCGAGCCCGTAATAGTGCTCGGTCTCCAGATTTAGAATTACGGATTCCTCTCCAACCTGGGAAACAAGAACATCGGGTGGAACGATGACTTTCATGTCAGGTGCGATTTTCATACTGAACCCTCCTTAATAAGATTCACTTTGCTCTCTCTTTCCGCAATGCTGTCGAAATCCACCGAAGCTATGGCGATCAGGGCCAGGCACACGACCGCGTTCGAGATGAGATGAAGACCAAAATCGAAGAAGCTGTGAATCGCCGCTCCGACGAGTGCGACCACGGCTCCCGCGCACGCGGCCCGGCGAAAGTTATCGCTTGAACGAAATTGCCTGCGAATGCGGTTCGTCAACATCAAGATGAACCAGATTCCCAGCGCCAAACCTATGACGCCTCCGCTCGCCACCAGTTCAAGATAATCGTTATGTGCTTCATAGGGAGCCTTGACGCCAGAGGCATCATGATGCGCGTTGATGGCTATCCAGTAAGCGCCAAAGCCTGAGCCCGCTACCGGATGCTCTTTAATCAGCTCCCATGTCGAGCGCCAGAAATCCACACGGCGCGCACGCACGCGCGACTGGTCGTCCTCATTAACAAATTCCTGCCTCGTGGTCTCAAAGTTTGCGGCCAGCCGCTCGCCTCCCATCCATAAGAGTCCCAGAAACATTACGACAGCGAGCGTCACGGCGAGCAGGATGCGGAAAGCAAGCGACCGGGAAAGCTTCTTTAAAAGATGGCTCAGCCCGCCCTGTTTCTGAGACCCGAGAGAATTTGCGCGCACGTCGCCCATGATTAAAAGCGCGAAGACGAGTTGTCCTATCAAGGCCAGGATGCCGCCGCGTGAATTCGAGAGCGCCAGCGCCCCCCACAGAGGAGTCATCATCGCCAGATAAAGAAGTATGCGGTCGCGCCCTGCGCCGCCTCTGGCAATAATTCCCAGCAGCAATCCGAAACCCATCGTCATCAGAAGCGCGAAATGGTTCTTGTTGATAAATTGCGCGTAACCCTTTCCCGCTTTGAGAGGTAACAGAAAATCCGCGCCTTCGCTCTGGATTGTTTGCCGCGCAATTCCGAAAATGGCGCTCGCGATAGCAATGCCTGCGATGGTGTAAATCACAGCCTGCATGCGAGCACGACTGTTGACGTATCGCCGCAGAAGTATGAGAAAGAGCGTCAGGGCCGTGAACTTGATGACGAAGAGGCGCGTGTCGTAAGGGGCTGCGGAAATGGCCCGCGTGGCATTCATGTCGCTCTGGCCGAAGAGAGGAAGAGTCTGCATGTAAGCAAAGACAATCAGAAGTATCAAGGGCGCGTAGAGCTTGTAATCAGTGATTCCCCAGTGTGAGCGGATCAAGCCTTCGATTAACCAGAGCGCTGTAATCAGAAAAACAGCGGCGGCGAAGGCCATCTGCGTCCACACCCTGTTTGTCCCGAACGGGATGGCCGTGAGCACCAGCAACAGTAGAAGCGAGTAGAAATTTACGCGCTGAAGATGACGCGCGATTTTATAGGCCACTCCCCGGTGGGATTCGGCGCTGCCGATTTCGGCTACTGTGTGAGTTGAAACACTCATGCTAGATGCTGGCAGTAGAGGCCGCACGGCTATGCCGTGCAGTTTCACTCGGCTGCGCAACGGGATTCAGGATGCGGCCAATCGCTTCCGTCGTCTCGCGGCGGAACAGGTCGCACAGGTAATTAATATCGAGCAGCAAATCTTCGGTATCGAATTGACGATAAAGATTAATGTAACCGTAAGCTGTCTTCTCGCTCGAAAGCGGCAGGCGTATGACCCAGAAGCGATCCGACCCCATCACCTCGTTTTCATCAATGCCTTTACTCGTCCAGAACCAGCGCAGAGTCCCGTTTGATTGCTCCGCGCCTCCGAATTTTTCGAGCGTCACGCCGCGCGCCGCGTGACCGTTGCCCTGTTTACCGTAGCCGTTCAGGCCGATTTCAACCCGTGCGTAAACGAACTCGTTATGCTCAAGCATCTCCGCGACGGCGGCGAAGAGTTCGTCGAAGTTGATGGCCTTCGACATCGTACGGCTCGCACGGCGGACGCGTATATTGTTAGCCGCACGAACTCTACGGTCCGCCAGATTCCGTTTCATGCTGGCCCTGATTTCGTCCACCTCGTGATAGCGCAGATGGCCCGCAGCCAGCACGACCGTCATCCCCACAATGAAAAGCACCAGCCCCGTAGTATTGCGCGTGTCCCTGATACAAAGTAGAGCGAGCAGACCGAACGCTGCGCAGACGCCGTAGAGCACTATGACGACGCGACGCTGTGACCAGCCGCGAGCCAGTAGCATGTGATGTATATGCTCGCGGTCGCCCTGAAAAAGCGGGCGGCGGCTCAAGAATCTCCTGATGAGCGTAAAGCCTGTATCAACTACGGGCAGCCCGAAGGCTATCATCGGTATCGCGACGGCGATGGCCGTGGGCGCTTTGATAGCGCCCTGTATGGAAAGCGCGGCCAGCAGAAAGCCTACGAAGAGCGCGCCGGAATCGCCAAGAAAAATCGAGGCGGGGTTAAAGTTGTAACGCAGGAACCCTACGAGCGCGCCGCAGAGCGCGAGCCCCACAATCGTAATCAGCGGCTGTCCCATCATCAAAGAGACCACCACCAGCACCACCGTGCCGAAGAGCGCGGCCCCTGTAGCCAAACCGTCTACACCGTCTATGAGATTAAAGGCGTTGGAAATTCCTACGACCCAGACGATGGTCAACACGAAGCCTATAACGGGCGGAAGCTGCACAGAACCAAGGAACGGGATGGAGAGCCCGTCAATCCTTCCCCCAAGCAGGTAGAACAATGCTCCAGCCAAACCAAGGGCTATAAATTTGAGAGGCGCGTTCGCTCCCTTCAGGTCATCGTAGATGCCAAAGCAGAAGACCAGCGTCGCGGGAACAAGAAGCGCGACCCACTGGCTGGCGGTTCCCTTCAAAGCCTGCGTCACAAGGTTATCGACAAACGGGAGGAAGGAGATGCTTATCAAGAGGGACGTCACGATGGCTATGCCGCCGATGCGCGGGATGGCTGTCTCGTGAACGCGGCGCGTGTCCGAAGGAACATCCATCCATCCCAATCTCTGGCCGAGACGCCGTATAAGCGGAGTCAGGACAATTGATGAACAAAGTGCGACGGTAAAGATGGCTAGATATGTGTACATGGGGAAAGTACCTCTGGGCTTAACTTACACGGATGGAATCTCTCTTTCGGCTGAAGCCGACGCGGGCTGTATCTCCGAGGCGGAGCGTTCCAACGAGGCAGGCGGGGCGGACTCCAAAACTTTTATCATCCCGGGCAGAAGAGATTCCTTGAAAAACTCCGCCGCAGGCATGGCTGACGTTTCCGATGGACGGCCTGCCGCGCTCCTTTGTGCCCTGCGTTCGATCTCCGTCACTACTCTTTCTACTTCTCTATGCCTTGCAGTAGAGGCGAAATCCAAATCATTGATTTTCAACACGATGTCCGCGATGTGGCTCTCCGGCGGACCTATGTAAAGAAATGGAATCCCGGTCGTGAGGATGTTATAGACTTTGCATGGATGAAGGATGCCTGCGAACGGCTCACCCATCACAACCACATGAAGATTTGCAGCCGATAGCGACCCGCTCAATTCAGCTAGAGGCTGGTAAGGTAAACAGAGAACATTTTTTAAGTCGTGCTCTCTGGCCTTGCTCTTCACGCGTGCGTGCTCGCTGCCGCCGCCGACAAAGCAGAAAGAGATGTCCGTCCGTGCGCGCAGAGCAACAGCCGCTTCAAGCAAAGTGTCCAGCGGGTGACACGGGCTATGATTCCCCGAATACATGACGACAAACTTGTCCGCCAGTTCGTGACGGGAACGAAAAGCCCTTGCCCCATCAGCATCAAAACACACCGCGTCGTTATGCGACCAGGGCGGAATCACAACGATCTTCTCTTTCGCAATTCCCTTCGCAACGATGCGCCGCTCCATAAAGCGATCAAGCACGACAATCCGCTCTGCCTTCTGTAGACTGTGATGAAGCAGCCGTTCAAGGATTCTAGTAGCGGGCGCATTCTCCTTTAACCAACCCGCCGCCACTGCCTCGTCCGGGTTCAAATCCATCACCCAGAACACCAGTCGCCCGCCCTTTAACTGCACGCAGAGCGCGCCGAGGAAGGAGATAAGGGGCGGCGACGTCATCGCCACTACCACGTCGTAACGCGGCAGAAACAGAAGCTGCACGATGCAACTCGCCAGATAGCTCGCGAAATCAAGCGCCCGCCTCAACTTCGATTTTTTCCCCAGGCCCAGAGACGGCAGGCGGACTATTTTTATTCCCTTCCACTGCTCGCGCCGTGGGAAGCGAACCTGTGGGTCGTCATAACCCCTGCGGCTGGCTAAAACCGTCACCTCGTGTCCCTGTTCCGTCAAACCGACGGCCAAATCCGTCAGATGCTGCGCGGTTGACACCACGTCAGGATAAAAACACTGGTTAAGCAGCAGCACTCTCATACGAGTTCAAGGCAATGATTTAAAAGCATAAGCTCACAGAGCATTAATTTCTCTGCGCCGCGAGTGTCGTCTCGGCAGCTCCCGCAGCAACATCTAAATCAGCATGGACCATTTCACGAATCAGTTCTTGAAACGTGTAAAGCGGCTGCCAACCCAAACGCTCGCGCGCATGGGAAGCATCGCCTACCAGAAGACTTGCTTCCGAGGGGCGAAGGTATCGCTCGTCTACGCGCACGTAATCGCGATAATCCAGCCCGACCTCTGCGAAGGCCAGCTCGCAGAACTCGCGCACGCTGTGGGCCTCGCCCGTTGCCAGCACGAAATCCGCTGGCTCCGCTTGTTGCATCATCATGTGCATGGCGCGCACGTAATCCTTCGCGTGGCCCCAGTCGCGCTGCGCATCCAGGTCACCCAGTAGAAGCTCGGACTCCAGCCCCAGCTTGATTCGCGCCGCCGCGCTCGTAATCTTGCGCGTAACGAATCCGAGCCCCCGGCGTGGGCTCTCGTGGTTGAACATGATGGCGCTCGCGGCGAACATTCCCCGTGCTTCACGAAAATGGCTAGTGAACTGAAAGCCCGCGACCTTGCTGATGCCGTAAGGATTACGCGGGTGAAAAGGCGTTGTCTCGCGCTGCGGCACGTCGCTCGTCTTTCCAAACATAGCCCCCGAGGCGGCGAAGAAGAAGCGACATCCGGGCTGCAACTCGCAGAGGGCCGTTAAGACATGGAGCGTGCCCTGAATGTTCGTATTCATCGTGGAAAAGAGGTCTGCAAAGCTCGCGGCCACGTCGCTCTGTGCTGCCAAGTGGTAACACTCATCAAATTCGTGAAGGCTGATGATATTAAACACACTCTCGCGGTTTTCAATGTCCGAAGGAAAGAGCGTCACGCGATCAAGAATGTCTCCGATGCGCCACAGCCTCCGCTCCGCGTTTTCGAGAGCAGCAGGTCTCACCAATCCATAAACTTCATAACCCAAAGAGAGCAGGAGTTCGGCCAGATAGCTTCCGTCCTGTCCATTGATGCCTGTAATGAGTGCTTTCTTAGCCAAAATCAGTAATCAGGAAATATTAGCTTGCCCGCCGGACAGCGTAGTTTCCCAGATAGAGCACGTCCATTTTCGTCTTCATGAAGCAGTCAATCGCCTCGCGCGGCGTGCAGACAATCGGCTCATTTTCATTAAACGAAGTGTTGAGCACGATGGGCACGCCCGTGAGTTCGTAAAAATCGGTGATGAGCTGGTGATAGCGCGCGTTCACTTCTTTTGAGACTGTTTGCAGGCGGCCAGAGCCGTCAACGTGTGTGACGGCTGGAATCAGCGCGCGACACTCGGGCTTTATCTGGTAGACCATCAACATGGTCGGCGCGGGATGAGTCTGCTCGAAATAATCGCCGACGCGCTCTTCCAGCACCGAAGGAGCGAAGGGGCGGAAGGGCTCGCGCTTTTTGATGCGCGCGTTAAGTATGTCTTTCATATCGGAGCGTCGCGGGTCAACGATGATGGAACGATTGCCCAGAGCGCGCGGGCCAAACTCCATGCGTCCCTGAAACCATCCGATGACAGCGCCGTCCGCTATGTCCTGTGCCGCGCGCCGCGTCACCTCACGCTCGTCGTAGCTTTCAAACGCAAGGCCGTTCTCTTCGAGCGCCGTGCGAATCTTCTCATCGGAAAATTCCGGGCCCGTGTATGCGCCTTCCATGCAGAAGGCGCGCGGCTGATTGAGAATCGCGTTCGAGATTTGATAGCAGACGCCCAGCGCCGTGCCGCTATCGCCCGCCGCAGGTTGAATGAAGACGCGGCGAAACGGCGTGTTGAGCAGAATCTTTCCGTTCATCACGGAGTTGTAGGCGACGCCACCTGATAATCCAAGGTCGGTCAGCCCCGTCGCTTCGTGCAGATGTCGAAGAATGTGGAAACCGACCTCTTCCAAACGTAATTGTAGGCTGGCTGCGATGTCCTGCTCGCGCGCTCCGAGCGGCACGCCCTTCTCGCGCGGCGGGCCGAATAGCTTCGCGTATTCATCCGAAAAGATGCGACCGATGACAGGCGAGCCTCCATCCCAGGTCATCTCCACGCCTTCGGCATGATGACGGAAATAATCCAGATTAAGACGAAAGCGCCCGCCCTCTTCCGTCCTGATGATGTCGCGAAACTCTTCCATAAAGCGCGGCTGGCCGTAGGGCGCGAGTCCCATCACCTTGCCCTCATCGCCGTAATGCGGGAAGCCAAGAAATTGCGTCGTCGCCGTATAAACAATGCCGGTCGAATGTGGATACTCGACCTGACCAAGCAGTTCTATCCGATTCCCTTCGCCGACAGCCCACATGGTCGAGATGAAATCGCCAAAGCCGTCAATCGAAAGCAGCGCCGCTCGCTCGAAAGGCGAGACGAAAAAGGAACTGGCGAGATGTGCGCGGTGATGTTCTACGTTATGAAAGCGCGCGCGCAAGCGGCTTTTCGGAACATCGAGGGCCTTTGCCAGATCGTCCTTGAGGTCGCGCACGCGTGCTGCATTCGCCAGGCGGTCTGCGACCTGACGAAAAATCCCCGGCCCTGCTTTTTCTTCCGTCGCAACGTCGGAGCGTTTCCCCGACAGGCTTCTGGCCGCACGTTGAGCCGTATAAAAAATTTTCTTGTGCAGGTGCGCCGAAGGATCGCGCGAAACGCCTATGTGCTCGACGTCTTCGATACTTATCCCGGCAGCTTCCAAACAGTAGCGCACCGCTTCCACGGGAAACCCCGCGCAATGCTTCACACGATTGAAGCGTTCCTCTTCGGCAGCCGCAACCAACTCGCCGTCGCGCGTGAGCGCCGCCGCCGCGTCGCCGTGATAAGCATTGATTCCCAGAATGTACATCCGGACTCCTTCAGCTACCCTGCTGGTAATGAAATGCTTTCCCCTGGTTCGCCTCTGTTTCCTCTGGCTCCGGCTCTTCTACCTGATGAAGCCGGGGCTGTAACAGATGAAGCGCGAGTAATATTTCAGCCAGCACGCGCTGGAACGTGTAGTACCAGCCCGCCCAACCGTCAAAGAGCGCGCCCTTTATGAAGAGACAGTAAAACGCCATCAGGAAAGGCGCGAGGACTCGCATTCTTCTAATTCGGTCGGGCCAGGAAAGGTTCTTCCAGTCTGATTGTAGAATCTTTGCCGCTTCCAGTTGCGCATAACGCTGCTGATGCTGAAGCCAGTGGCCGAGCGGCTTTCGATCATCATGAAGAATGACGGAGTTTAAGTGGCCGAGTTCTCCATCAACAGAGATGCGCTGCGTGTGGCCGTCCTGAAGATACGCGGCCTTGTCGCGGCGATAGAGCACCGTCACGGGCGGATAAGCAGAGCCGCGCAACGCCCTTCCTTCTATGCAATAGACGAAACGGGCTACATAACCGCTTTCATGGTTTTCCAGATCGAGCCTCTTTAACTCTTCTATAAAATCCTCTGTGAGCACATAGTCGGCGTCGAGCGCCAAGACCCAATCGGTCTTGATGCCGGTTTCTTTCAAACCGTAATTCCACTGATCGCGGTGCGAGTCGAAAGCCCTCTGAAAGATACGCACCTGCGGGAAAGCGCCCGCCAATCGGAGCGTGTCATCCGTGCTGAAGCTATCCACAATCACGATGCTCTGCGCCCATTGCAAGCGCTCAAGCGTACGCGCGATGTTGGGCGCTTCGTTGTAAGTCAGTATGAGCGGGGTGATGTGCTCAAGCATTACTTTCAAGATTGCGCGGGCCGAATCTGTTCCTTACGCTTTGTGATAAGCCTGTAGACGGTCATCAAAGAATATGCAGAGAAAACAATCAGGTAGACATCCAGAAAGCTGCGATGGCTGGTGTGTGCGAAAAAGATGGCGGTGACAGCGATGAAGGCCAGAAAAAGGGCGTAGATCAGGCTGTGCTCTCTCCACCTACGAGAAGCCAACAAAGCTCCCGCAAGACCAAGCAGGAGCGCCGGAAAATAGGAGAGAAAATAGACTGTTTGCACAAACCTTTCACGTCCGGGGTTCTGTCGCCACGAAAAGGCTGCGCCGACTTTCCGAAAAGCGCGCGTTAATGTCTCTGCCGGATGACTCTTGATATAGGCTAGAGCCTTATCTATGAACCAGCTATTTTGAGCGAGTTCGTCAATGGAGAGGATGTGAATCGTGTCAATCTCCTTCGGGTTCAATTCGCTCCACGCGCGGTTCACGCTGAGGTCAATGCTTTCATCAGGATAGTTTGCGAACGTGTAAGGATTATTACCCGCCCAGAGCGTCAGTCCGCTCAGAGTAGACATGGTCGGCTTTCCCACCACAACGTAATTTCTGATGAGCCAGGGCGCGAGCATCAGCATAAATCCCGCCACGACCAACGCCGTCTTCCGTAGCCTTTCACGTCTCATTGAGCCGGAAAACAGGAGCAGCCAGAGAAAGACAAACGGGACAAAGACCGAAAGCGTAGCTCTTGTCAAAACGGCAAGCGCCAGAGTTATGCCCGCCAACATCCACACCAGCTTTGATTGTGACCGCCTGCTTTTCAGCAGTAGATAAATGGAGAGGGCCGTTAAGAAAGTAAACAGCCCTGTTTCCTGCAAAGCCGTGTCGTGCATGACGAAGTACGGATAAAAGGCTACGCCAAAGGCTGCCAGAAGTCCGGTCGCGGTATCGAACAGTTGCCGCCCGATGAGAAAAGCGCACAGTGCTGTGCCCGCGCCGAGCAGGGACTGTAGAAAGACTATGAGGAGATAGTTTTTACCTCCAATCATGGTGAGCACCAGAAAGAGCGGGTACACGGGCGGGCGGTGCGCGCATTTCCAGCCTATCCACTCATAACAAAGCCCTCGCCCGGCGGCAACATTTTGAGCCAGGTCATAAAATAAGGAATAGCTGTTCTTCCAGAAATATTCCTCGCCGTAAGAAACGCGGATTGTAAATCGCAGCAGAAAAGCGACGGCCAGAATCAAGAGGAGCAACACTCCCGCTTTCGTCAGCGCTCGACGCTTAATAGACGACTCAGCCTTTTCGGCGACAAAGGGCTGACTGGTAACACCCGGATCAATAGAAATATTCATATCGTTTCCGGCGCAATACTTTGCAAGACAGGATGCTTCGCTCTGTTTTGTGAAATTGAAACATAAAGCTCATAGAGACCATCTGCGACCGCCGCCCAACGGAAACGGCGGCGCGCTAAACTCTGTCCCGCACCCCCGCGAGCGTTGCGCGCGGGCGCATCCCGCATAGCCTCTGCGAGCGAATGCATAAGAGCATCACGATCCAGTGGGACAACCCAGCCGCAGCCAGCCTTTTCAATCTCGTCGGCAAGGTTGACATGGCGGCTGACCAGCACAGGAGTCCCACATGCCAACGCTTCCGCCACACACAATCCGAAATTCTCCTGACGCGACGGCAAAGCCAGAAGCGCAGCGCCACGCAGAGCGGAAATCTTGGCCTCTCCATCAAGCCAGCCCTTGAACAGCACGCGCGCGCTCGCGCCCCCCTCCGCCGCTTGCTGCCTGAGCGAGGCAACATAATCCGCATCGCCATCGCCAGCAATTAAAAGTTTCCACGACTCGAACTCCGTGCTCCGAGCGAGTTGTAGAAAAACGTCTATCAGCAGCTCAAGTCCTTTTTTCGGATGCAGTCTTGAAAGCACAAGCACATATGGATGCTCATCCTCAGGATGACGCTCCGACAAGGAATCTGTGGAGTGCGCTCTTTCAAAATAAGCTTCGTCCACACCTAACGGGATGACGACGCCATGCTGTAGACCGAGGGCCTGTTCCGCCAAACGCATTTCGCTCTGCGTGGTGTAGTGAATGGCGCTCGCCTCTTTCAACATTCTTCTTCCGCCCGAATTGAGAAAGAGCTGTTTGCGCCGCCGCTTCTGACTCAGACTCCAGGGGTCTAAAGTTCCCAGAGGGCGAACGATGTAGGGCACACTCTCCGGTCGGCACGCCGTTGATGCTGAAAGACAGGCATGAGAGAAGACCGCGTGGATATGTACAGCATCAAAATAACGGACATTCCGCGTTAGCCAGCGAGCAAGTGGCCGGGAATACTTGACGGCCTCGCTCCACTGGCGCGAGAAAAATATGGTCTCGACATCCTGATACATGGAAAGTTTTTCCAGCTTGACATCAAGGCGTCCGTCACCGTCCGCATCCGTCGTCGCGATGAGCGTTGACACACCTCTTTCATTCAAGGCGCGGCACATCTCTACGACCGCGATGCTCGGCCCACCATAACGCGCCGCGACGGATGGAATGACGTGCAGGATTTTCACTTTCGCAAACGCTCTTTCAGCCAGACTTTCGCGTCACTCTTCGCAGGCGACGCCGTTTTTTTCCATCCAATCTTCGAGCACTACTAAGACCCAGAGCCTTGACCATGAGACGACGCGCTCGCCCGCCAGAAACGCTTGCCAGAGTTTCCAGACTTCCTTGGGTTGTAAAAGCCCGCTTCTTTCGACGCGTTCCGGTCTTAAACGCTCCTCACAAAACGGGCGCAAGGCATTACGCATCCACAAATCAAAGGGGAACGTAAATCCCTGTTTGGGTCGCTTGACGATTTCAGGGGGCAACAGACCGTTCAGACTTTTAACCAGCAGGCGTTTCGGCGTGCCGTTGGGTCGCTTGTAATCATCAGGCAAGCCCATGACGTACTCGACCAGCTTATGATCAAGCAGCGGCACGCGAACTTCCAGCGAATGTGCCATGCTCATCTGATCCGTGTCGCGCAGCAGCACATCGTGCATGTAGGTTCGCCCTTCGGCGTAAGAAATTCTGGAAATTGTCCCGGCACGCGGAGCTTGCGACAATTCTTCGCGTAGCAATCGGACATACGGGTCGCCGTTCTCTTCGGCCATTCTCAGCCACGGCTCTTTCAGCAGCATCCCGCGCTGTTCGCGCGACAAGACCTGTCTCAACAAAGGATAGACGGAGGCCAGCGAACCATCCGTTTCCAGAATAGAAGCCGCTTTCATCTGCTCTACGGATAAGCTTCCGAGAGAGCGTGTCGTGCGTGCAGCCATGCCGCGTAAGCTTGCGGGCGCGTGTCCCCAGAGCCGCAGGAATCTGTCCGCGCGCTTCAGCCTGTTGAAAGATGAATAGCCGGCGAAGAACTCGTCCCCGCCGAGCCCCGAGAGCGCGACTTTCACACCTGCCGATTGAACTGCGCGAGAAACAACATAAGTGTTAATGCCGTCGCCCGTCGGCTGGTCCATAGCTTCAAGAGCATGGGGGAGCTGATCCAGCAGCTCATGCTCGTTCAAAGATATCTCCGTATGGTCGGTGCGAAAACGCTCTGCAATCAGACGCGCGTATTTCGCCTCTGTGAAGTCGCTCTCCGCAAACACTACGGAGAAGGTGCGCGGCGTATATCCCGCCTCTCGAATCAAACCCACGACGGCGCTTGAATCAATCCCGCCCGAGAGGAAAGCTCCGACCGGCACATCGCTCACCAGATGCGACGCGACGGCTTCGCGCAGCAAATCGCCCACACGCTTACAAGTTGCCGCTTCCGTGGCTTCGCTCGCTTCCTGCTCCGTATTCCCAAGCAGATTCCAGTAACTGCCCTTCTCAATATTGCCGCGTGCGTTGATTGATAACCATGAACCCGGTGCAAGCCCCTCCACCCCTTTTATCAACGTGCGCGGCGAAGGAACAGTTTGATAAGCCAGATATTCGGAGACGGCCACCGGATCAATCAACTTCGGGACAAGCCCGCTCGCCAGCAGAGTCCGCACTTCGGAAGCGAAGACGAAAAAGTTTTTGTCCCTGTAGCAATAGAGCGGCTTAATGCCCAGACGGTCGCGCGTCAGCAGTAACTCCTGCCGCCCCGCATCCCACAGAGCAAACGCGAACATCCCGCGCAGATGCTCAAGACAATCCCTGCCCCAACGAGCGTAAGCGCGTAAAACAATTTCCGTATCGGTCTGGGTTCGCCACTGACCGCCAAGACGTTCGCGCAATTCCCTGAAGTTATATATCTCGCCGTTATAGACGATGACGTTACCGGTCTCAGGATCAAACATTGGCTGTCGGCCTGCGCTTGAAAGGTCAAGGATAGTGAGACGCGTGTGGCCCAGAGCCAGAAGATTTCCGTTGACTTCGACCATCGTCGTAGCCTGATCGTCCGGCCCCCTGTGGCTCATGCCCGACGTCATGCGCTCGATGGTTTCCCTCAACCGCGAGCCTTCAAGCTCGTGCTTTTGAGAACCTTTAACTTCTGTCGTAAAAATCCCGGCTATTCCGCACATCTGCTCTTAACGCCTGCTCTATTATGTTTCTGTGAAAAGCGCCGCTACGAGGCGTTCGTGAAATAGTTGAGCGGTGAAGTAATTTTCATAGCGACTTTGTGCTTGAAGCGACCACTGATCCCAACGAGGGCCAACTGCAAGCAGCTCGCATACGGCTTCAGAAAGCTCGTGTTGATTATCTAAATCAACCGCGAGCCCTGCTTCCGGCGGATTGACCACTTCTCTCCCAGCATCGCTTGTGCTGACAAGGCAGGGTCTTCCGAGACGCATCGCTTCCAGATAAACAAGGCCGAACCCTTCGCCACGACTGGGCAGCGCCAGACAACGACAACGCCTCAACAACTCCTGCTTCTCGGTTTCCGACACTTGTCCACAGAAGCGTACGCTTTGACTCACACCCCGCTCCACCGTCAATTTTTCTAACTCGGCTCTCAAATCGCCATCGCCGATAATCCATAACTCCGCCTCGGGCTCGCGTCTTAAAACTTCCGACCACGCGCTTATCATCTCCCTGTGCCCTTTGTAGTCTTCATCGCGGCTGAGACGGCTAATCATCAGCGCGGCGGGCTTCGCGTCCGGCCTCGGGGCAGATTCGTTGAGAGATGAAGACATGCCCAGATGAACTGTTCTGTGTGCGGCCTGTCTCTGTTCAGGATGGCGTTCTATGAAACGCTGCCAGGTGTAATCACTGTTGCTCAGGAAGAGATCAACGCGCCCCAACAGTAGACGCCCGACGGGGTCTTGACGCTGCCATGCTTCAATGCCGTGAAGAAACAGGACCACGCGTGATTTGTCTGCGCGCAGGAAAGGAAGGAGTTTCAAAAGACCTATGTGCCAGATGAGCATACATCTGGCGGTCCTACGGGTTTTTAACGCTGTGACTACGGCGTTGAGCTTAGAGGTGGCGTGAACACCAAGCCCATTCTTAATCCAACCGTTTAGCTCGTCCTGTTCACCATAGCAGAAGAGAAATGAATTCTCTGCTCCGGCACGCAGTTTTTCAGTGACGCCTTCCCATGCCACTCTGCCGCTCGTTTGAATTCCTCCCGTGGCGCTCATCGCCGGGAAGATGCCGAGCACTCCTAGGTCTTCATTGTTCAAGACCCTTTGGGCTTCAGGTTTTAACGTTATCATTAAGCCTTGCGAGCGAAGCCTGCTTGCGCAATGGTTTGAACACAGACTCTAATCTTCGATTGCGCATCGGTAAAAGATAAAAATGCTTTATCAAAACAGCCAGGAGCATGGCCGCCGCAGCTCCTGCGGTGACCTCTACGAGCTGACCTCCCACCTGTAAAAAGCTCAGACCGGAAGCGAACCAGAACGCAAAGCCGTGCCAGTTGCCTTCTGCCAGACGCTCGCCCGCGACTCTATCAACCGTGGCGACAATGATGCCCAGAATCATAAATCCGCAGATAACGCCCGTGACCCCAAAGTTGATATAAAATTCCATGACCTGGCCGATGCCGACGCTCGTGCCTTCAATAAAGCTTATCCCTGTGTATCTGGACACAAGCTCGCCGCTGCCCGCAGCAATCGGTTTATCAGGCCAGACAGCCCGAGGAATAACCGACAGGACAGCCATCCAGAGCGTCTCGCCGTTTGCGTATTCGACCGACCCTGTTTCCAGATGGCGCATGGAAGCTCCAACCAGCGCGCTCTGATTCAAGCGTTCATCAATCCTCCACAGGTGTTGCTGGTCGTATGGATCAAAGAACTCGAACTCGCTAAACGTCATGTACATGCGATCAAAGCGGCTGCCATAGGATTGCCCGCCCCAGACCACTTCGCGGATGGCGTTTCGATCCCGCATGTAGGTGACAAAAAGAGAGATGCCCAGATAGAAGGCCAGGATTCCGATAGCAAGGACTCTCCATCGCGGACGGTAAAAATCTGCCACAAAGGCAAGCACTGCAATTAATGCGACTGTGCCATATCCAATAAACCCTTGAGTGACGACCGTCATGAACGGCAAACACAGCGCGATCATGAGCCAGCCTAAGAACTTTTTTTTCTTTCTCTCTCGCCATGCGGCCCAGCACTTCAGGATTAAACCGACGATCAGAAAATTCCAGCCCACGGAGATGAGCGCGGTCAATGTAGGCACGCCGCCGAGGAGAGGCATTAAGACCAGATAACAGAGCAGACCGATGACGATGAACCACGTTGAGAGCTTGGCTTCGGGCTTTCTAGGTGAAGCCATCGGTGGAGGAAAGCCGACTATCTTTCTTAACAAAGGAGTAACAAACAGGCTTCCGGCTCCGAAAGCAGTTATCGCATAAGTGCTCAGCTTGAAACCGGCAGCCACGTCCTCTGGATCGAAGTTGTGATACCAGGGGAAGAAATAGATGACGGCAGCGAGCCAGTGAATGAGCCACAGGTTCAAGCAATAAGCGAGGATTAAACCCGCACCCATAGTCTCTTTCTTTCGATGCCTGTAAATGATGGCGACTGCCACAACAATCCAAGCAGTGGCCCACCATTGAAGGTTCGAGTTATCCATTCGGCACCAATGTTCGTGAAGGCATCTTCAATTGTTTAAAGAGAGTCTCCGAGTCAGCAACGTGATGAATCAACCCTTTTTGAAGACGGCTATCATAGATTTTGCCAGAGGCGGGATGCGACCGACACGATAGAAATCAACCAGCTCCAATTCAACTTCCGAAAAAAGTTTCCTCAAAGTCTCGCGCGACCAGAATTTGATATGCCCGAAATCCCATAAGGGATCGTGATGCTGATCCCACTTATTTGTCAGAGCCACGGCCAGATTTTTCAGATATCCATGATAAGGGGTGCTAATAATGGCAATGCCATTATCGACCAAAAGATTTGCGACCGTCGCGGCGTATTTACGCGGGTAAAAGACGTGCTCAATGACTTCGAGGCTGACGACCACATCGAATTTGCCGTAGATGCCGACCAGATCGTCATAGGCAGAGCCCTCTTCGAATCTGCATGAGGGGAATTGTTTCCTTGCATGACTGATTCCCGATGACGAAGGGTCAACTGCTGTCACTTCGTATCCAAGCTTGTTCAGGGCAGCCGCCATTGTTCCGTTTCCGCAACCCAGCTCAAAAATATTCGCCGGGGGAGGTATGTCCCGAAGCGCTGTTTTGACAGCGGGCATGAGATAGGTAAAACCGTACGGTATCCCCTCGTGATGCTGGTAGTTTCTAATATCTACTTCTTCTGGAGAAACCATTTTCGGGCGGCCTTAAGACGCTGAAACGCCTAGATTGAAAATCTTCTCTTCTGTGCTCAAATGCGCAGAACTCTTAACCTGACTCACATCGACACTGTGCGATAAAATCATCGCCAGCAAGCGATCCCGGTAGCTATTATTTCCGTCAACAATCAATCTGTACGCCCTATCCGCCATTTGACGCTGTTTTTCCTCGTTACTTAGAAGCTTTCGGGTCTTAGTTAGCATTTCATCAAGATTATTAAAATAAGCCACGGCCTCACCATCTTCACCAAAAATATCCCTGTGCTCTGCCGAATCCTCAACCAGCATGCAAGCACCGATAGTCGGGACTTCAAAGGAGCGCATTGAATGTCCGTCGCGATTAGCGCGCCGGACCAGACAGAGAGAAATTTTGGCTCCGCCGATAGCTTTGCGTAACGTGCGGACATCAGCATGGCCGCGAGCGTGCGCGCGTGTTTCTTTATGTCTATTCCAGTAACCGCCGTAGAGCGCGACGTCGAAGCCGGAATCTATCAGCGCCGCCATATAAGGCACACGATCCTCGTCTGCTCCGCCTGCAAAAACGACGTCGGCTGAAAACCGTGCGCGCTCTTCATCCGTCTGCGGCGGCTCTGGAAAATGTATCTCGGGTGAATAGGCAAAAGGCAGATAAGAAACTTTAGGGCAGCCAAGGCGTTGAAGGTCAGACAGATTTGCGCGGCGCGGAGAGAAGACATGGTCATAATGCGACAAAGCCCTTATGAACCAGTCCGCACGATGTGACGGACTCCATGGATCATCGGTCAGAAAATTTAATCGTCCAATCCCGAGCTTTTCAATCTCTCTCAACGCGTGCGCAGACACGGGGCTGATGCCGGTTGTTAGAAAGTAGTGGGGCCTGAATCTTTCACAGGCTTCGACAACCTCGCGGCTGAATTTGTCCAGACGCGAGGGGCGATGACTACGCAACCACCAGTTGAATTTAGCTACGGGCAGAGGAGCTTCATAAGCCTGACGAACGTCGCATAGCTCTACAGCGAGATTTTCAGACTTTGCGGCACTAAACAGGTGAGCGCCGACGTGTATAGGCTCTGGATTGCCCACAATCAAAAGCCTGTGTCTTTGAGCTTCATTCGTCATAGACGAACAATCAAGCGGTCAACGCCGTACGAGTCGCACAGCCCGCTTTACTCTCCGCGACGCTTCTGTAAGCTTCCGCAATTCCTTTAGCGGCCTCTTGCACGCTGTAGGCTTTCACCTTTTCCCTGCAAGCCTGTCGAACATACGGATTAGCGGCCAAGGGCAAAGCTTGCTTGATGGCGGTCGCTAGATTTTCGTGCGATTTCTCAAATACAAAGCCGGTCACACCGGCTTCTATTAAATCAGGAGCACAACCAACCTTCTCGGAAACGATGCAGGGCAATCCATGAGACAAGGCTTCGTTGACCACCAATCCCCAAGTCTCTTCCGCGCGGCTGGGCAGAATGAGGAAATCCGCCGCGTGGTAGAAACGGCTTAACTGCGTTTGATTGTGGAACCCGACGAACACGGCTTTAACACGAGGATCACTTTCGGCAAGGCGTTGCGCGTCTCCCCTTAACTGTCCGTCTCCCAGAAACAGCACGACGGTTCTTTCACGCAAACGCGCAGGCAAATGCTTAAGAGCACGAAGCAGTAGGTCCGGTCCTTTTCGCAGGCTGAGCTTGCCGGAGAAAAGCAGTACAAATTCTTCTTCATCGATGCCAAGCTCTTGCCGCGTCTTTGCTCTTAAAACTGCCCGCGCCTCTTCATCGACTTCAAAAGGACTTGTCTCAACGCAATAAGGCGAGAAGTAAAGCTTTTCGTCAGGGCAAGCGAGCCTTTTGTAATGCTGGCGCGAGCGTTCGCCTATGTAAAGCAGACCGCAGCATCTTTGATAGAACCAGCTTAAAACCTTTTCGCGAGTGATTGCTTTGAGTTGATTGCGTGCGCGGGCGTGGTCCGTAGTTTCCCCACGGAAGAGAATCGGATAGCTTCCCTTTAACGCTTCGAACAGAGCCGCACGGTTGAACCGCCCGCTATAACCCGTGATAAGCACCGCGCTCGGGGCAACCTGCCTTAACGCCTTTCGCAATCCTTTTGGAGAGACATCTTCATAACGGCCTGCCCCGTTTGCTTCGACGCGCGAGAGAAAGAGCGCTTCGTATCCTGATAAAAGGTCTGTATCCCACGAGAAAGATGCGCCGAACTCTCTATCCAGATAACCGGCCACACTAAAATCCGAACCATAAATAGCCGTCACGGGAACATTGAACTGCTCCCGCACAGCCCTGTAAACGGGCGCGTGATATTGAACCGGATGTGTTTCGAGAACGGCCAACATGACGTTTAGCTTATGGGCGTGGCGAGAATCGTTCCCCAGACGCCTTCCGTGTTCGGCCATCCAACATCTGTACGAAGCAGCGGCGGGCCTTCCACCCGCGAAAGCTCATAACCCCAGGAGGTCAACCGGCGTGCTACAAGGACATCCTGCTCCGGCGTGTGAAGGTCAATCACGAAAAAGGGACGCAACCTCATAGCCGTCTCTGATGCCCCCGCGAGCACTTTGCTTTCAGCGCCCTCGACATCTATTTTTATCAATCTCAATTTTTCAATCGCCAGACTCTCAATCAAATTATCCAGAGTGCAGACGTCAACAGAAATCTGATTGTGCTGGCCGATGACCTCGTTTTTTAACAAACTCCCGGTCGCCGCAGAATCACCCGGATGAAAAGTGGCTTTACCTTTTTCGTCACTCAGGGCGACGGGCATCACTTTTACATTGCCGCATTTGTTCGTCTTGATGTGCCATTCAAGTTCGGATAGCGCAGGCGGATATGGTTCGAGCGCGACGACCAGACCGCTCGGCCCAACCAGTTTTGAGAAGAACAGGGTGTGCAAGCCCCAGTTTGCTCCTACATCCAGCACCACATCTCCCTCTCGGAGCAATCTCTGAAAGACACGCTGATGCGCTCTTTCACTACCCGAATACCACGGAGCCATGCCTGTGATCTGATTCACGTTAAAGACCATCCCGCGCAGCGGCCCGAAGCGAATCCGTCTCACCGCTCCCTCGGGGAAACATACTCGCTTGACCGTTCGCTTGAGTGGATTATCTCTCATAATTTGAACTATAAATGTGCGAGCCTGACTTTATTAACTCTTTACTGCCAGAAGCGTTTCAAAGCCCTGAGTCAGTAATGTGTTTAATGGCTCTCTTCCCCTTAAAAAATCTTCGAGCCTCCAAATGTTGTAACCCAACTGCTTCAGCAAATGCTGTGTGTCGCCTATCTTTCCTCCTGGCACACGTGCTTCTGCCCAATCACAGAATTCAAAAACAATCTGCGGCGCGTGGTCGCTGGTTAACAGCTTATGCGCTCCCTGAATGACGTGAGCCTCAAAGCCCTCCACGTCAATCTTAATCATATCCACATGATCTATGCCTAAGTTTTCCACCACCCTATCGAGCGTAATTGCCGGGACGTGAATCGGGTCTGCATGAAATTGCGCCCCTATGGAACCCATGCCGAAATGATCTGCGGGCGCTTCATAGAACGGAACATCAATTTGATCTTGACTATATACGGCGTGATGCAGCGGATGAACATTCGAGGCTTGGTTTAGACGTATGTTGTGTTGAAGGTAAGAAAAGATACGCGGCGAAGATTCAATAGCGATGACCTTTCCTTCAGGGCCTACTTTACGCGATGCGGGTAAAGCAAACGTGCCGACATTTGCTCCAACATCAATAAAGACTGAACCTTTTGTTAATCTTTGTAGAATGAAATTCAGAGATTCATCTTCATAAGTCCCGCTGATTAAAAGATGAAAGCCAATCGGCTCGCGCAGGCTTGGAAGCACAAAAGAACAATTGAATTTATCAACGACTTCGACATCCTCCGCTTGAGACGACGAGCCGAGCATCAATCTTGCCAGCCGCGTTTTTCCTCTCATGCCCGGCGGAATATATCGCAAGGCTTTCGAAACGTATTTTAATCTGCGGGAAGCTGCTGTCATGACGCCGTTTCATTCATGAGGCTTAACACAGGTCCGAACTGCGTTTCATAATTCCACTCTGTAGCAACTTTGCGTCGTCCGCGCTCGCCCATTGCACGCATCTCGTCAGGGTGCTCAAAAAACCATCGCAACGCGGCAGCGATGCTTTCAGGATTCTCCGGGTCGCATGACAGAGCGTAACCGGCCTCAACGTAGGTGGCGCGCCATTCCTGCAAGTCGGAAACGAGCAAAGCAAGTCCCGATGAAAGATAATCGAAAGGTTTATTGGATGCTCCCACCATATGCTGCTCGTTAACGTCGTCCGTCTTCTTGGGCATAAACGCCAGCCCCACATCGCACCTGCGACACCATTCTAAAAGAGCGTTACGCTCCGGTATCGTCCCCAGATATTCCACCCTGTGACCGAGTCCAAGCCGGTTGGCTTGAGCAAGAATCTGCTGCACATATCCCCTGTAGCCCACTGTCTCGTAGCCAATGATGCGAAGCTTCATTCTCTCGGGCAGGTGCGCCAACGCATCAATCACCGTGAGAGGCATACGCGGCGGCACTATCGAGCCGTGATAAAGAATCCAGAAGTCTTGACCATTATGTTGGGAGCGCGGCTCTGCAATCTCTTCCATGGACGGGCAATTACTGACACACAGGACCGCTGAATCTTCTGCCACATCGCGCGAAAAAATTTCCGCCCGTTTTTGATTCGGCAAGATGCTCATCTTTGCTCTGCGCGTGAGCCTGCGCCGCGCCGTCAAACAGAAGCGTTGAAAGATATTGTCGTTCGCTCCGGGTGAATCGTGCTCGTGATACACGACCTTCGTGCCCGGCAGGTAACTTAAAAGAAGAGCGGCAGGTGCGGAGAGAAAGTCCGAGGCATAAACCCACTGTGGACGCCACCGAAGCGACCAACCGAGCGTCCATAACAGGAATTTGAGATAGCTTAGCTTCTGTCTCCATCCACCATTAACAAAAGGCATGAGCCGCGTTTTGATGCGCTCGTGCGGCGAGAAACATAAATGATCTGCGTTCAATGCTCCTGTGCCCAGAAACATGACCTGCCAGCCGTCATCGGCCAGAATGCGGGAGCTATGCTCAAGGGGCGGGTAAAGAGCAGGATTCGTGAATTGCACGTAGAGTATGCGCTTTGACTCATCGTGACGATGATTCACGTCCGACATTCTTATATTAAGCGGGGTATCCAAACCCTTATCCATCACACCTACGAGCGATGATCTCCCCGTAGTTAGTGATTCGCTCGATAAGCTTCCCGTCCAGATTGAGAGCGCGATAGTTGCAGCTTTCGAGTAAAGACAATAACGAATCGCTGGTTGTCCCCACTTCAGTCCATGCGTAAGGATGAACCTCTATATAGATTGCGCGCGGCGCTCGATGCTCGTCCCTTAATAAACTTGTAGCGCCACTGAGGACCTTCTCTTCATAGCCTTCGACATCAATCTTCAGAACGTCGAGGCGTCGTTCTGCAAAGTGATGGTCGAGAGTGATGCAATCCACCAGACAGGTATCCTCATCTTGCTTTAAGGAAATATGCGCGCTCTCTGCTTGCAAGCTGAACGGCACGGTTTCGATGGTGTCACTGACAGCAGCATTAACCAGCTCAACGCGCTCTTCAAGCGCATTCAAACGTATGTGCTCTTTTGTAAAGGAATGATTTGATGGGTCCGGTTCAAAGGCAACGACGAGACCGGAGGGCCCTACGCGTCGCGCAACGGCAAGAGCATAAAGACCTATGAAAGTGCCCACATCGGCGAAGGTATCACCCGGTCTGATTTCACTCATCAAGCTCTGCCAGACATCCGGCTCGTACTCTTCAATCACGGCGCGGAACCGGGGTGATAACAGAATCGGATCAGTCCCATTCATCACACGCTTCAATCCTTTTCTTCCGGCGAATGAGACCGCGCGGTCATAGAAGGGGCGAAAAGCATCCCACACCTTATCCGCCCTCTTCAAATACCGGCTATGACGCAGAGCAATGCAATATCTTTCAACCGAGTGCATGTGCCTCTGTTTCCGCTTGTTCGAAAGATTGGCTAGAAGGAGTGGTCCGTAAAATATTTTCGTAAAGCGCCAGCATCTCTTTCGCTACCACATCCATGCGGCGCGGTGGCCGAACGCCGAACCGCAGCTTCTCAATAAGATTACGGTTGTGGCAGCATTGCTTGATAACTTCCGCCCAATCTTTGACTGAATCCGGCTCTACCAGCAACCCATTAACTCCGTGCTCGACCAACTCGGATATGCCGCCCAAGTTTGCTCCGATGACAGGAATTCCGGCAGCAAAGGCTTCCAGAATGACCAGAGGGCCTGTTTCAAGTAAGCGTGACGGCACAGCCAGCACATCATAATTACGCAGAAGCCCGACCACATGATCTGACTGAACAGGGTGGCAAAATCGAATCCGCCTGTCGCCTTCCGCGAGTATTTTTAGCTCTTCAAGAAATGTTGAATCGGATTGCGTTATTCCATAAAGGTGCAGCTCAATCTTCTCTTCCGGCAGAGACCGCAAAGCGCGTATGAGGAGGTCTGGGCCTTTCTCACGGTCAAGGCGACCGAGAAAGGCTATCCGAAGTGATCCGTTTGACATTTTAGATGTGGGAGGACTGATATGCGTTTCTGTACTCTCAATCGGCAGGCCGTGCTGAGAAACAGTTATTTTTTCAATAGGCACGTTGTTGCCGGTAAGCAGTTCTTTAGTCCATTGGCAAAGCGCCACCACAGCGTCCACTTCATTCATCAGCGAGTAAAACGTCTCATGGCGCAACCCTATCAATTCAGTCATGCGTAAAGCTGTCCCAGCACTGTTTCTGAAATGAGAAGCGCCCACAAGCTTCCCCACAAAACCGGGCGCGTGACTTAACAAACGGCTGCCTGTAAATCCCATTCCCAGCCCTTGCAGTACACATTCTGTGCATGTTCTGACATCCAGTTTCCCGTCACAGACCTCGCTTCCCCACCGCAGCAGTGTGCCTCTCAGACAGGACACAGTTGGCGTGTGATAAGTAAAAACCGTCTTGATATCGCGTAGTCGCGCTTCTCTAACAAGGCGTAAGGAAACCCCTCTGGTAAAGGCGTGCAGATGTACTATGTCCGGCTGTTCCTCATCCAGTATCTTGGCGAAGTGATATGCGGCCTCTACGTCTCCCTCATCGTAAAGCTCTCGCAGGTCGCCCACCTCTTCTTTGACGGCAAAGCGGCGAACCCGTAAGCCTTCGTGCTCATAATTTCCCATCTGCTTTCCGGGGGCAGCAATTAGTACATTAACCTGATCGCGTTGCAGATGTCTGGCAAGAGACGCGACATACACTTCCGTTCCGCCAACGGCGTCCGGGTAGAAACAGAATGGGACGTGAATGACTTTCAATCGAAGGCTTTGTGGAGGCAATATAAGTTCGAGCCTTATCGGAAAACTTTTGCCAGAGGGGAAAGCATAAATTTAACGCCTAACTTAGACGCTTCATAAACCTTGCGACCGACTAAAGTCCCTAATAGTCTGCGCTGCACTTCCAGACGTAACGCATAGTTTGGATAGTTGAGCAGCGCCGCGAGATAGCAGCGACGGGCATCGCTGTCGTAATGGCAACCGAAATATTTATTCGCCATATCCAAATACTGTGCCCCGTAAATGCGTCGCTTGGCTCGCTGCTTTTGATGCTCAAGCCCCGGCGTTTTTTCCTGTTCATTGAAAATGCGTTCGAGGAGCCAGAAGATGGAGGTCTCTTCCGTTTTGTTAAGGACGATTTTGCTGTGATGATTCTCGCCGTGCACGCGGTAATCGGCCAGCACCCGGTTCACATAATAAAAGTCATATTCGCGCGCCATCGAAAGAGTGAAATACCAGTCGTTAAAGGCCAAACCTTCGGGAACGGGCAAAGCATTCAGCCATGCATCTCGCCGTGCCATAACTGAGGGCGCGCAGATGAAGTTTTTCTCCATGAGCGCCGTTAGCTCGTTGCCTTTGAAATCTCGCCCGTCATGGTGTGAATCAGAACGCTCGACTGTAATCTCTCCATGCTCGTTCATCAACGCCACGTCACCATATACCATTCCGACATCCGGGAAAGCGTTGAACTTTTCCATGACGGTCGATAAGTAGCCGGGACGATAACGGTCATCAGGATCAATGCGCGCGATGAAAGCCCCGCGCGCTTCTCTTAATCCTTCGTTAATCGTACCTACGTGGCCCATGTTGACTGTGTGAGTGATGACGCGTATGCGCGGGTCTGTGAATGAGCGGATGACTTCGGGTGTCTCATCGGTCGAAGCATCATCAATAACAATAATCTCAAAATCAAAGTCGCCTTCCTGCGTGAGAATACTATGAAGACAGTCGGGCAGGTATCGAGCGTAGTTATAGCAAGGGACTATAAAGCTGATGAGAGGGGAGCGATCTGGATTCGTGTTATTTGTCACGGCGCTTGATTACTCTGGCGGGGACGCCGACGGCTGTCGCTCCGGGAGGGATGTCGTTTATCACCACCGCGCCTGCTCCTATGGTGGCCCATTCCCCGATTGATACCTTATCTATCAGGGTTGCGCCCGCGCCTATAAAGCAGCCCTCGCCGATGTTCACGTTGCCCGCAACGACTGCGCCCGGATTGAGGTTCACAAAATCTCCGACGACGCAATCGTGCGACACGGAAGCGTTCACGTTAACGATGCAGTGTCGTCCGATTTTGATCTTCGTCGTCAAAACGCTTCCCGGCGCAAGACATGTACCTTCTCCAATTTCAACTTTGAAGCCGACTACTGATTGCGGATGGCGCAGCGTCCATGCTTTCAGATTCAGCGCATCGAGCGAATGAAGCTTATTGACTAACTCTCTGCGTACAGCATTACTCCCGACGGCAGTAATGTAAAACAACTCTGTTTCTTCCCGGCGGGATAGTAGACGCCTCAGGTCGTCAAAACCTCCGACGATTTCGGATTCTCCAAATGGCCCTCGTGCCTTATGCTCATCCACGAAACCTGCGGCGGAAATCATTTTGTCACGGGCACTCAAATCAAGGAGATAAGAGAAAATCTCGGAGCCATGTCCGCCCGCGCCGATAATAAAAATCCTTTGACCGGCCGCGTTTTTCATTAGCTCCCTGACAGACGATTCGACATTAAACTGCGAGCACCTCAGGCGCGCGTCTGCGCGTTCACATGAGCCAGCATTTCAAGCAGATTGACGATATCGCGATGATTTTTGGACCCAAGCTGCGTTAGCTCTTTGAGCCACTTGGCGTTGCGGTAAAAGATTGATTCGGGGTCGGGTATCAAACCGCTGACGATGGCTTCCGTCATCTCTTCCGCGCCCATTTCCACACTGAGGCGCGTACTGAAACCTTCATCCGTCATGCGGCGGGTCGAGACGCGATAATCACGCTTGTCTTCATCAGCAAGCTCAAGGTGCGTGGCAGCGAGCGAGGGGTTGATGAGCTTGAAGGTGTCTGCGATATCAACGACGCGCAGGTTTTCGTGCGCGATGTTGTAGCAAATGTGGCTCGCTTCGGGTTTTTCGGTAAAGTAAACAAAGGCGCGTGCGCAATCTGCAACATGCAGAAAGGGACGCCAGTGCAGACCGTCGCCGAAAATCTTGATTTCATTATGTAGAGTGCTGTAGAGGCTGAAGATATTGACGACCAGGTCGAAACGCATGCGCGGCGAATAGCCAAAGAGCGTCCCGTTGCGCAGGATGATGGGAGACCAGTTAGAATCCGCAAGCTCTTTCAAAGTCTGCTCGGCCTTGATTTTTGACGCGGCGTAAACCGTCAAAGGATTAACAGCAGCCTCTTCATCCAGTTCCCCATCCGCTTCGCCATACACGGAACACGAGGACGAGAAGATGAATCTGATGTGAAGCTGCCTGGTCATTTCGGCCAGCGTTTCCGTGGCGCGGAAGTTCACTTCTTCCGTTAGCTCCGGGTTGAGTTCCGCCGAGGGGTCATTGGAGATTGCGGCCAGATGAATGACGCAATCGCAGCCTTCCAGCAACGCGCGCAAGCTTTCGGCATCGGAAACGATGGCGCGCAGGTCTTCGCGTATCAACTCGACTGCGGGCTTGAGCGCGCGCATGTGACCGAGCCCGAAATATCCCAAATCCAGCACGCGCACGCGATGACCGCGCGCCAAAAGCTTTGTGACCAGCACAGACCCGAGGTACCCCGCGCCGCCCGTGACAAGGATGTTCATCTTACAGCCTCTCTGTAATTGAAGAATTGCGGAAGCTCATCTGGTGAAAGTATGACAGGAGCAGAAAACAGGACCGGTAGCGAAAAACTTTCACCATCTTTCTTCTGCGAGCCGCAGGGTCTCGACCACATAATCCATCTCGTCTTCCGTCATACTCGTGTAGAAAGGCAGCGTGATGACGCGGCGCGAAAGGGATTCTGTACGCGGAAGGGCGCGGTCTGTAAAACGCTTGAACAATTGCTGCTCATGAACAGCCGGAAAGAAGTAGGCGCGCGTCTCCACTCCCTGCTCCTTGAGAAAAGCCATTACCTCATCGCGCCGGGCGGTCTTCTCTTCAGGCACTAAAACGGTGAAGTCCTTGTAGGTGTGTACAACGCCATCGGGCCACGGCAAAGTCTCAAACCTTGTGCGATTTTGTATGCGGTCCAGAAAATAGCGAGCCTTGCGTTGCCGCTCAGCGACTAGCGCATCAAGACGACGCAGGTTATGCAGACCAATGATAGCGTGAAACTCGCTCATCTTTCCGTTCATCCCCGGCCAGTGCGTATCATAGTTCGCTTCGATGCCGTAGTTGCGCATCTTGCGTATGCGCTCTATCAACTCCGGGTCGCGGCTCGAAACCATTCCGCCTTCGACGCTCACCAGCATTTTGGTAACGGAGAGCGAGAAGACCTCCGCATTCCCGAATGCGCCAACACGCCCCTGCGGCAGAGCAGAGCCAAAAGCATGCGCCGCGTCGTACATCATAAAGACAGGACGCCCGCGCTTCTCCGCGTACTCGTCAACCACGGCCTGTAGCTCGTCAACGCGGCATGGCATTCCGTACACGTGCGTCGCTATCACACCACCGACATCCTCATGCTTTTCGAGCAACTCCCGCAGGTCCGAAGGAGAGAGCGTCAGGTTGTCTTCAATCTCCGCAAACACAGGAACGCCGCCCGCGTACATCACGGCCTGCGCCGTCGCCATAAAAGTAAAACTCGGCAGCACTACTTTCTGCCCGCGCTTAAGCCCCAGAGCCTGAAGCGTAAACACGAGCCCCACCGTTCCAGACGACACCGTCAAAGCATGCGCGCCTAAGTAAACGCCCGCCTCTTCTTCAAAGGCCGTGACATATTTGCCGAAGTTTGTAATCTTGCCGTTCTCAAGGATTTCCCGAAAAGGCTCTTCGACTGCTTCCAGAGTAGGCAAATCAGGTTTGATTAGTGGAATAGTTCTCACGATTTAAAACCACACCTTCATTTTTTTAGGAGCTGTGTCTCCATGTAATTTAATTCGCTCAAGTGCAGGGTGTCTTCTAATCATCCTCTCATCTCCATGCAGCCGTTGAGTGATACCTACCTATCTTTGCCTCCATGAAGCCACTGCTGAAGATTGCATCTATCTTGTTTACACATTCACTCAGATTGCTGAATTCTGCATCTTCTCCTTTGATCACTAAGGTTCTTGCTTTTTTGACGTGAGGGCGCAATTTAACCTCCAGAAACGACAGAGCATCTCTGAGTCTCCCCGCATTGCGGTTACCATTGTCAGATGACTGCTCTTTTAGATTATCAGGTGCAACTTCGCTCCATTGCTTTAACCACTCTGAAATATTCACGCCATCTCGTTTGTAATGCTGCAAGTCCTGAAGAGTGCCATAGTAATAAAGCTCCCATGGAAAAGGTATCGTCTGAAGTTCTGGTATTTGATGGCGCGCAGTCAAAAGAGCATTTGAAAGCAGGTTGGTAATAGAATTAAATTTGAGTGGCACGTAAGGGAGCTGATGAAGCTCATCATGCTCACGACCCTGTATGATCATCGCCGTAATGCTTTGCTCGTGTCTTCCGTAGACAGTAAAGGGATAATCCAGAAACAGATAATCGTCCAGTAATGACAAAGCCAAAACGCCGGAAAATACATCGGCAGAGACGATAGGAAAGAGATTACTCACTTTCCTTCTCATTCTCTCAATCAGCGACCTTTTATAGATGGCATTGGTTAACTGGGGGAAACGATACAGGCTGAAGGTGGCGAAAGTATATTCAAGAGTGGCATCGGCAGAAACAACCTGTGTCTCGCCGGAAAAATATCTGGTAAAGAGTGAATTTCTTCGCTCCTTCTGATGAAAATCCGGATAGAAGTAGTCACAGAAATTCCAGGCTATCAACTCATGATCGAGATGTTGTGAAACTCTGTTAAGTAATGAAGGTGAAAAGGCATCATCATCTGAAAGAAAGGTTACGTACTCGCCCTGCGCCTGTGACAGTGCAAACTCCCAGTTGCGCGGCAAAGATAAAACTTCTGGTGGACGAACGTACTGAACGTCGTACGCCTTTGCTACCTGTGACGTTTCATCGTCAGAGCAGTTGTCACAAACGATGATTTCGTAGTCCCCGAAAGTCTGGTTACGAACGCTCTGCAATGCGTTGCGTAATAAGAGCGCGCGATTCCGAGTAGGGATGATAATTGAAAATAAAGGTTTAGAAGCCATCAAAATTTTATTTCGGCATTATCGCAATTAGATTTTGCCCTTTTGTCGTCTCAACTGATTCTCTTAATGAAACCACAAGGCCAATATGTAACTCTTTGGTTGATACTCCCCTCATTGAAGACAAAGGACGGTTCTTCAATAATAAAATTTGGATTTGCCCGAACGAACTCTAAAGCAGCTTGCTTTGGATTATTCTGTATCCAATCCGGCTGGGTCCTTGGAGCGCCCACTACCTGTTCCATGATCCCATCCATCGCGACGATGTATGAGCCTTTTGTTACTAAAGGCGCGTAAGCGTTCAATTCCGCCAGCACGTGATCTTTCGTGTGATTAGAATCCAGTAGGACCATGACGCTCTCGTCGTCACGGACTTGTGATTTCACCCGCTCGACTGTCGCAGGCTCGACCGAGCTGCCTTCAATCAAGCTGATGAGCGGACTAAGTTGATGCGATTCAATCGCCTTTCTGTTGTGGGGACGTATCTCGATATCAATCCCAATGACTCTCCCTTTCTCGGTCGCCTTGCACAGGCTGGCGTAGAAAATCAAAGAACCGCCATGAGCAACACCCGTCTCGATAATCACATCCGGCTTTGTTTGGTAAATGACCTCCTGGATACGTAGTAAATCCTCCGGCAATTGAATGATGGGTCTTCCAAGCCAACTGAATGAATAGACATATTTTGTATCCCATCCACATCTCAACCACGCCTGAGATATAACCGAAAACGCTTCCGGGCTTTCCAGAGCGAATGTCTTGCAGCTATCTGTGCCCTCCACGGTCACTACGTTATTCTCTAAATCAATCTTTATCATTTTTGCATCATCTGCTGTTGATACTCGCCAATAAGTTCAACTAAAGATTCCTGAATTAAAGCGGGTGAAAAATCGAATTCCTTTCTGATTCGATCAATTGATATACGCGGAAAGCGAACCGTTACAGCCTCGTCCGCAATTTCCGTGGCACATCCGGTAACGCGCCGGAGCACTTCCATTAGCTCCCCATTGCTTGTATTAACTCCGCTTGCAACATTATAGATTTGATACCGTCCGGAAAGCGCAATTTGCGGCAAAAGGGGAACGACGTCCTTGATATCAACGTAATCCTTTTCCGAATCCATGCTGGTTCCCAGCAACACTCTATTATTCTCAACCGCCTCTTTGATAACGCTGGTCAGGAAATTACGAGACAAAAAATCTCGTCCGTAAACATTGGAGAGACGCACGACTCTGACATTCGGACGCATTGATGAAAGGCCCAGCGACTCTCCCATAAGTTTTGAAATGTTATATAGGTCGTTGGTCCGAGTCGGGTTGACTTGAAGTGCGGAATCCTCATAAGCAGTAGTCAATCCCGCGTATACTCTCGTCGATGACAAGTACAGCAAAGACTCGAACTCCGCCTTTTCCAGAATGTTCAGCAAGTAGGACACGTGCGCGCGAACCGTGTCGAAGGGTCGTTCTCTAAAATCGGCTGTCAGGCCAATGCAATAGATCACATGCCCTAAGGACCTGCGCTCAACGTTCTCATCTCGTGACGGAGCCCAGTAAGGTATCGATTCTGCTTCCAGCCAGCCCGTCAGATTAGACCCGATAAATCCAGATGCGCCCAGTATTGTAAACACTATCGTTTATCCAAAAACATGCGTCCCCAAAGCGAAACCTATGATTTATGTTTTATCGTCACAGGCCGCCTAACGGGTGATGCAGGGCAGGGTCTTTATCAAGCAGCAGTTTCGGGCTAACATTTTCGACGATTCGAAGTCCCAGGCGTCTAACTAAATCCTTGTCCTTGGTAGCCAGCATATTAAATCCATGTGGCGGGCCTTCGAGATAAACTCGATCCACTGGAATGATTTCAATGGGCCGATCTGCCATCGGATAGTTACTGTGGAAATCGCGAATAGCGAACACCGTATAGTCACGCGATGTTAGCAGCTTTACGACCGAGGTGTTTTCAAGTCCGTCTGACCAGTCAACAAAATGTCTGTGGATTTCGAAAACGATTTGTGGCGCTGTGGGATACGGGCGCTCCAGGAGTTCACGTGCCCCCAGAAGTGCCCTTTCCTCGCCGCCCTCTGTATCCAGCATAATCAGACCAACGGATTGTAGCTGCTGGATTCTCACATAATCGTCAATCGTTACGGAGTTGATTGCGTCGCTCGTGAGGTTTTGATCCTTATCAAGCGGGACCGAAGATGCTAGGGCCAATTCGCCCTCAACGGCGAGCGCCGTTTCGCTGGTATCCCACAAGCCCAATCGGTTTGCTGTGACATTATCGATGTGATTAAGCTCAAGATTACGAAGCAGCCGCTTAAACGGATGACTCATCGGTTCGAAGGCATGCACTATCCCTCGCGGCGTATGTTGAGCCATTAACTGCGCCAAGGGGAGAACATGATCGCCTATATATGCGCCGCCGATAATCGCATGAGACGCATCGGCGGCGAGAGCTGTAAGCAACTTCGTGGTCTGCGGCTCCCAAACGTGGTCCGGATGTTCACTGGGACTAAGCAAGAGAGCTTGCTCTATGCGACTGTCGGCCCCAACCTCGAAAACCAAACCATTCTTGAGGACCACACGATGAGTCTCGGCCTTTTTCAGAAGCGCTAGTATCAAAGGCCAACGAACCAGCTCTCGAAAATTTGAAGAGTTATCCGCCTGGGCTTCTGCTTGACGCAAGGCATCGAAGATTTTCTCCCTTAGCCGTTCGTTTAATCCGGCGTCTGCCAGCGATTGAGCCAGCACTTGCTCTGCAATTATCTCGGTTGCCATCTCGCTTAAAGGTGTCGTATTAGGACTGTACGTCTGCGCAATTTGCATCCTTCTCCGAAATAGCAGCAACCTCTAGAGGCCACTCGATACCGAATGCAGGATCGTTCCAACGCACTACCCGCGCAGAGGCCGGATGATAAACATCACACATCTGATAAAAAATTTCCGACGAGTCGGCGAGGGTTTGAAACCCGTGTGCCATGCCTTCCGGTATGTAAAGCATGCGCCGGTTGTCCGCCGTCAGTTCTATAGACACCCATTGATTCCGGGTCGCAGCTCCCGTTCTGAGGTCCAGCGCGACGTCGTAAATTGCCCCCCGTGTGCAGCGGACAAGCTTGGCCTGTGCGTAAGGCTCACATTGATAATGCATTCCCCGCAGGGTCCCCTTTGTTTTGTTGAAGGAGACGTCACACTGCGCCAGGTTTGGATTAAGCCCATGCGCTTCGAATTCTTTCCGGCACCATGTGCGGGCGAAGAAGCCACGTTCGTCTTCTATAAGTTCCGGCTCGATAATGTATGCGCCTTTAAGTTTTGTTTCCGTGAAGATCACTGGTGTCGGCTACGACAGAAGCACCGAATGGGTTTTTCTGTATGTGATTAAACGATTCTCACTTCCGGGATCGGGATGAGAAAGCGGCCCCCGCGCGTGCGGAACTCTGATTGCTGCTGGAGAATCTCGTCGGCAAAGTTCCACGTGAGAAGGAGCACGTAATCCGGCATCTGCTCAAGAAGTTTGTCCGGGGAAAAAATCGGCAGGTGTGTGCCCGGCGTGTAGAGTCCCTGTTTGAAGGGGCTCCGGTCAACGACGAACTCAAGCGTCTCGCGGCCAATGCGAAAATAATTTAAGAGGGTGCTTCCTTTGGCGGATGCGCCGTAGGCGGCGATGCGCTTCCCTTCGGTCTTCGCCTCTCGTAACACACCGCAGAGTTCCGTGCGTAAATGTTCCACGCGCTTGCCGAAACTCTCGTAAAACTCAAGGCTCTGCGCGCCCCAAAGCGATTCTTCATGTAGCATTCTTTGCACAGCCGAAGCGCTCTCTTCTGCCGCCGGATAACCTTTCTCTTTACAAACGTGTATGCGTAGCGAGCCTCCGTGGATGGAAATTCTTTCTACATCTCGCATCCTCAACCCGTGTCGCCGGAAGAGATGCTCAAGCGAGGTGAGCGAAAAATAGCAGAGGTGCTCGTGATAAATCGTATCGAACTCACAATGGTCCATCAGGTCTTTAACATATGGCACTTCGATAACGGCGACACCGTCATCTTTCAGGAGAGCATAGAGACCGCTCACAAATCCGTTCAGGTCGGCAACGTGTGCCAGCACGTTGTTCGCATGTATGACATCCGCCTGCGCGCCCTCATAACTTAATCTCTTGGCAAGGTCTTGGCCGAAGAACTCACAAAGAGTGTTAATCCCGCGCGTTTCTCGCGCTACCCGAGCGATATTCGCGGCGGGCTCGATGCCAAGCACAGGCACGCCCCGCCTTTTGTAATATTGCAGAAGATAGCCGTCGTTGCTGGCAATCTCTACCACAAGGCTCCGCTCATCAAGGTTGAATTTTGAGATTAGTTTTTCCGCAACCTCTTCGGCGTGCCTGAGCGTCGTGTCGGAGAACGAAGACAGATAAACATATTCGCTGAAAAGCTTTTCGGGCGAGACTGTTTCGGTAATCTGCAAGAGAGCGCATCGCTGGCAGAAGGCCAGGTCGAGCGGGTACATCGGCTCCGGGCTTTCAAGCTCTGCGCTCGAAAGCAGCGCGTTCGCCAGCGGGGTTTTCCCTAAAGAGAGCACCATCGCGAGCGAAGCGGAGCCGCATGACCGGCAGGGCGAGTTGTTCATCTTGAGTTGCCCAGAAAATCCCTGTACCAATCGATGGTTTTCTGCATTCCCTGTTCCATAGTAAAAAGGGGCTTCCAGCCTAAAGTCTCTCTGGCACGGGCAGCGCTCAAGTACTGATGGCGAATCTCGTTGGTCGCTTCGTTGCGCACGTCCGGCTCAAGATGAGAATCCATCAAGCGCAGGATTTGATTGACCACCTCAAGCACAGTGACCTGCGTTTCGTTTGAGAAATTAAAAGCCTGACCTTTGAGCCCTTCATCTTCGTTCAGTCGTTCGGCAATCAGGGTGTAAGCAGCCGCGCCGTCCTCTACATAGAAATAGTCCCGGACAAATTGACCATCCGAGCGTATGACGGGGCGCTGCCCCCTGAGCACAGAGCGAATCGTTCCGGGGACGATGCGATTCCAGTTCAAGTCGCCTCCGCCGTAGAAATTTCCGCATCGAGTGATGACAACCGGAAGACCATATGTTTCGGCATAAGACTGTGCGATTAAATCTGCGCAGGACTTGCTCACATCGTACGGATGACGACCCTGTAGAGGCGTCGCTTCGTCGTAGGGCAATGACTCGTGGCTTCCATAAGCTTTGTCGGACGAGGCCATCACGATTTGTTTGACGAGCGGGCTGCGGCGACAGGCTTCGAGCAAGGCCCACGTGCCGCCTATGTTTGTCTCAAAAGTCGAAACAGGGTTTCGGTTGGCAATCGGGACGATGGTCTGCGCCGCAAGATGTATGACGGTAGAGATTTCATATTCGCCCAGCACTCGCTCAAGCAACGCCTGATCGTTGACATCGCCGCGCACGACTTTTACTTCGTCCAAAGCGTGGCTGCGCACAAGCTCGCTCTGCGGAACCCAGTCGCGCACGAGACAAATTACGTCTGCGCCCAAGTTCATCAAGCGTCGCACGAGCCAACCGCCGACCAGCCCCGTAGCGCCTGTCACAAATGTCGGACGATCAAGCCAGAAGTTGTTCATTCCCAGACTTTCCAAGGCGCGCGTCGTTCATGCCAGAGGCTCTCAAGAAGACGCACATCGCGCAAGGTGTCCATGCATTGCCAGAAATCTTCATGCGGGTAAGCGACCAGTTGTTGATCTGCGGCGAGACGTTCGAGCGCATCTGATTCAAGGCTGCTGTGATCGTCTTCAAGGTATTCAAAAATTTTCGGTTCGAAGACTAGAAAGCCTCCGTTTATCCAGCCTTCACCGGCCTGCGGCTTTTCAATAAAATCCGTGAGCAGGTCATTGTCAAACACGAGACCGCCAAAACGAGCGGGCGGGCGAACGGCTGCCACTGTGGCTACGCGCCCGTGCTGACGATGAAACTTCAGCAGCTTCTGTAAATCTATATCGGAAACGCCGTCGCCGTATGTGACCATGAAGGTGTCGCCCCTGAGCCACTTTTCCAGACGCTTGACGCGCCCCCCTGTGTTGGTCTCCTGCCCGGTGTCCATCAGATGAACAATCCAATCCTCGCACTCGCGCTTATGTACATCTACTTTTCCGTCCGCGAGGTGAATCGTCATACTCCCATTCAAACCATAGTAGTCCAGAAAATATCGCTTGATGATTTCCCCCCTGTAGCCGAGGGCGATAAAGAATTCACTGAAACCGTAATGTGCGTAGTGCTTCATAATGTGCCAGAGGATTGGTCGTCCGCCGATTTCGACCATCGGCTTTGGCTTGAGCTCAGTCTCCTCTGATAAACGAGTTCCGAGACCACCGGCAAGGATGACTACGTTCATTTCAGAGTCTCCTCAACGACGGGTTTCGCTTCAAATTCCTGCGCGCGAAATTGCGTGGTCCAGCGCAGCAGCGGCCTGACCACGCCCGGATAAGTGCCTGCGAAATCGCCACGCGCAGAATTGCCTTCGAGGTTATCAATCACCTGAAAGGCAACAGCGTCTCTTTCAAAGAAATGCACAATCACAGGGTCCATCGTGCTGATGGCAGCCCCGACGATGAGTGAGCCTTCGGAGAGAAAGTTTCCGGGAATCCAGGCGGTGCTGGCATACGTCCCTATCTCTCTGGGGCGACGGAACCACTGCGGGTCATGGTCATTAGCAATAAAGACACAGACGCCCTCTTCGTTAATGACGTGATAATTTGGAACCAGTAAGTGGCCGCGCTTGAGCACATCAAACTCGATCTCGATACCGACAGGCTCGCGTATATCAATCGCCTCTTTAATCTTCCCGTCTTCCGTCCTGACACGAACGCCCCTTAACCGGACAATATCATTGCCCGGAGCTTGCTCAATCTCCGGCCACACGCGCTCGGCCATGGTCCCCATTCCCGACTGCAAATAAGCGCTCACCACTTGATGCGACTGCCCATCCGCCAGAACTTTACCGTCGTCAAGAAGAATCGTGCGCTGACAAAGACGTGTGACGGCGGGCATGTTATGCGAGACGAAAAAAACAGTCCTGCCAATCTGGCCGACTTCCTGCATCTTGTTCAGACATTTTTTTTGAAAGCTCGCGTCGCCAACCGCCAGCACTTCGTCCACCAGAAGTATTTCCGGCTCAAGATAGGCAGCGACGGCGAAGGCAAGGCGCACGTACATGCCGCTGGAATAGCGTTTGACGGGGGTGTCTACAAATTTCTCGACTTCGGCGAAGGCGACGATTTCATCAAACTTGCGTTTGATCTCCTGCTTCTTCATCCCGAGAATCGCACCGTTGAGGAAGATGTTTTCGCGGCCCGTGAGTTCAGGGTGAAAGCCTGTGCCGACTTCAAGGAGAGAGCCGACGCGACCGTTGATGCGCGCGTATCCTTCCGTCGGCTTCGTGATGCGCGAGAGGATTTTGAGGAGCGTGGATTTGCCCGCGCCGTTGCGTCCGATGATGCCTACGACTTCGCCTTTTTTGACTTCGAAGGAGACGTCACGCAGGGCCCAGATGTGATCGTTAGAGTTTAAGCCATGACCGTTAGACGAAGTGTTGGAGCGTCTGAGCAGGCGAAACGGAGCTTGAACGGCGTTCGTCAGACTCTCGCGCAGAGTCTTGTAGCCTTCCATCTGTCCGAGTTGGTAGCGCTTGCTCAAGCGGTCGCAGGTGATGGCAATGTCCGTCATCTCTTAAACCACGTCGGCGAAGGTCTGCTCCATGCGGCGAAAATAGAAGAGGCCGCCGCAGAGAATTACCAAAACGGCCAGCGTTGAAACAAGCAGCATCGGCCCCGGCGGCTCGGCCTTTCCCAACAGAGCCCAGCGAAATCCTTCCACGACTCCGGCCATAGGGTTCAAACCGTAAACGGCCCGCCATGGCCCCGGTATCAGGCTGCTCGAATAAGCAACCGGCGTGGCGAAGAGCCAGAATTGCGTCAGGAAGTTGATGGTGTAACGCACGTCCCTGTACTTAACGTTGAGCGCAGAAAGCCAGAGGCCAACGCCTAGGGCAGTCAGTACCGCGAGCATGATAAAGAGCGGCAAAGTCACGATGGCGAGGGTCGGAACAATTCTGTAGTAAGCCATCATGGCGAGTAGCACTACGAAAGCGATGGCGAAATCCACTAGACCGCCGAGCACAGCAGAAATCGGGACTACCAGACGCGGGAAATAGACTTTTGTAATCAGTCGCTCGTTGGCGACGAGGCTGTTGCTGGATTCTCCGAGCGAGTGCGCGAAAAGCTGCCATGGCAGAAGCGCGCAGAAGGTAAAGACCGGATACGGAATTCCGTCGGAAGGCACTTTCGCCAGATAGCCGAAGAAGAGGCTGAAGACGACCATCATGAAGAACGGCTGGATGACGGCCCATGCCGCGCCAAGCGCCGTCTGTTTATAACGAACTTTGATGTCGCGCCACGTGAGAAAGTAAATCAGCTCCCTGTACTCCCAGAGTTCCGACAGTCCGAGAGACATCCAGCCCTGCGGCGGCTTTATCAGGAGGCTCTGCGTCTCAGTCGCAGAGACTTCGCCATCCATTACGCTGTTGCTTGTCGCCATCAGTATTTAAAAGACTCGACCCACAGAGCCTCGCGCAGAGATTCGCTTAATCCGGCTGATGTGAATTTTCTACAAACCGCGCCGAAGCTTAACCGGCTGCGCTCTTTCCAACCGGGCCGACCTCGTCTGCCTCGGCGGCTTCCGAGGTGTAATAGGAATCGTTGTAGTAACGATAGTAATCATAATCGGGCGAGCGGCGATCCACGTTATTCAGGACAACGCCGAAGATTTTCGAGCCGACATCATGTAAGAGCTGGCGTGCGCGTCGCACAATATTGTGCGAGCTTTTGCCGCCATGCACGACCAGAATGACGCCGTCAACCAGAGACGAGAGCAGGACGCCGTCTGTGAAGGAGTTGATGGGAGGAGAATCAATGACGATATGCGTGAAGGTGCTTTCCAGTACGGTGATGAACCGGCGCATCTGTGACGAGCCGATTAGCTCCGCAGGGTTCGGGGGAGTCGGGCCTGCCGCCAGCACGTGCAGCCCCGTAGGCAAGTGCTGCTGAATCAAATTGTGCATCTCGGCTTCACTCATCTCGCTGGAAAGAATCGTGCTCAGCCCGCGCTGATCTTTCAAATTGAAGATGGATTGCAGGCGCGGGCGGCGCATGTCCGCGTCGATGATGACGACCGATGCTCCTGTTTGCGAGAGACTCAGCGCGGTGTTGACTGCGGTCGTGGTCTTGCCTTCTCCGGGCAGGCTCGAAGTCACGAGTAGAGTTTTCGGAGCACCGCCCGCAGTTGAAAGCAGTACGGAGGTGCGCAACTGGCGATAGGCTTCCGCAAGCGGCGAGCGCGTTTCAGCGTTAATCAGAAGTTCGGGACTGCTGCTGCCGTTACGCTTCTGTAAGGCAGTCGAGCTTTGTTTCAGACGACGACGCGCCATACCGGTAACCGCCGGTATCACTGCCAGCGCGGGCAGCCGCAGTATTTTCTCAATGTCTTCGGTTGAGTTAATGCTGTCGTCCATGTACTCAAGAAAGAGCGCGAGACCGATGCCACCGCAGAGGGCCAGAAACATCGCCAGCATGACCGCGCGCATGCGGTTTGGTCCGACGGGGCCTTCGGGCACGAGCGCATAATCAATAACAGAGATGTTGTTCGGCGTGCCTGCGAGCACAACGTCGTTCGTCTTGGAGCTTTGCAGGAGCCCGTCGAGTAGAGTCTTGTTTGTCTCTATCTCCTGCTGGATGATGCGGTAGTTGATAGCCGCCTCGTTCTGCATGACCGTCTCGCCCTTCTGTTTATTAAAGGCATCGCGCAGCGATTGCTCGCGCTGTAGAGCCTGACGGTATCGGGTCTCAAGATTTGTCAGCAGCGTGGAGGTAGCCTGCGAGCGCATCTCCTTGACCTGTTTTTCCATGATAGCTATCTGCTGATTTACCTCCTTGACCTCCGGCGCTTCATCGGTCGCATCGACAAGCAACTGCTCGCGCTTCTGTTTCAGCTCGGCAAGTTTCGCTTCGGTTGCGTCCAACTGCTTGGCGTCGGTTTTAGCCAGCGCCGTAGCTGCGCCCGGAGCCTGTGCAGCTTTGTAGGCCGCCTCCGCCGTCTTGCGGTCGTTTTCCGCTTCGAGCAATTGCTTGTTAAGAGCAGCGAGACGATCAACCACAGTGTTCTGGCTGGAATCGAGCGTGAGAATCTGATTATTCTTGGCGTAATTAATCAGGCGCTCCTCGGCGTTACGAATCTGCGACTGTAGCTCTGCAATCCGTTTCTGCAAAAAATCGCCCGCCGAATTTGTGTTCTCCGTCTTCTTTTCAAGATTTGAATAGGCGAAGGCGTCCGCCACGGCATTGATAACCTTGGCAGCAATCTGCGGATCATTATGGCTATAGCTGATGTCTATCAAACGTGTGGTCGTGTCATAGCCAACGCGTCTCTCTTTGACGGGCTCGACTTTAAGCCCCGCCTGAAGCGCACCCACAAAGGGAGCAAGTCGTTTGGCTTCGACTAAATCATCACGCGAGGTGGCGGGAGCTACGGAGCTTGTCAGCGGAACATCCTGCGCGGCAGCGTCTTTCGCTTCCTCTTTTTCTTTGCTTCCGAGGCCGACCATGCGCAGAAGGTTCTGCCATGTGGAACGCTGTTGGGCGCTGTGCGAGTTAAAAAACGCCTGATTGTGCTCAAGGTCCAGCATCTTCACGACGCGGCGAAGGAGCCCGGAGCCGCTCAGGATTTGTAACTGCGTGTTGAAATACGTCGGGTCGTTGACCGGATTGACGATGATAGAGCTGTCTTTCGAGATGTTATTAAGGGCAGGATTATTTTCAAGATCAACCTGAACGCGCGCACGCGCCTCGTAGATATCCGGCTTCCGCGCGACATACACGGCAACGAGCATGGTGATGAGCAGTGTGACGCCGATGACCAGCCAGAGACGCTTGCGTATGGCTCGCCAGTAATCGCGCAGATGGACTTCGTTGTCCTCCACATTCTCCACGCCGTAGCCGTAGCCGTTCGAATTAACGGAGGAACTCTCTAACGGACGGTCCAGTTCCCGCGTCTCATCAATTCTCTTAACAAGCTGATTGTTTCGTTTCATCGTCTTTGACCAATAGCTAAGGGGCCGAACAATTTTGAAGATTCACTCTTACAAGCGAGAACAGTACTGGTGATTTACGCATCACTAAGGAATCACTCGCACTGGCATCTGTGCGACGGAAGGGACGACTGCGCCCAGCAGAGAGCGCAGGAATGCTTTGCCGCTGGACGTGGGCACGTCCACAATGTCGTTCGGCTGTAGGACGATGTCTTCGGCCTGCTTTTTTTCGATGGCTTTGAGATCGACATAGATTTCGTTTTTGGTCGTCGCGTTGGGAAGCTGTCGGATGATGCGTATGCGGTCGCTCTTGGTATCGCGCATCGTACCGCCAGCCATCGCGATGGCGCGAGTGACTGTAATAGGCTCTTTGAGCGGAATGGATGAAGGCTTAAAGACGTTGCCCACGACGTAGATTTGATCCGCTTCGGGGACGGTGATGATGTCCCCCGGCTGTACAAACGGATTCGCTTTGGCTTCTCCCTGCAAAGTATCGTTGAGCGAGTAGGCCACAAAGCCGCTCAGCGAAGCGTCCTCCATTTGGTTCACTTCATTGCAACCGGAAACTTGCCCTGCATGCACTACGTTTATGGTTCTCCCCGCGCGATCAGCCGGTCCATTGGCAAACGAAAGCAGCTCAAGTAAGCGCACGCGTCTTTGAAGCTGAAAACGCCCCGGCGAATTTACTGCGCCGATGATAGCGACCGGGGCTGATTGATAATCTTTGACGAAGACATCGACGTGCGGGTTTTTGTAATACTTGAGATAGCGGCTAAAGATTTCTTTAGCCAGCTCGTTTTCCGTCCGGCACGCTGCCTGAATCTCGCCCTCTATGAGCGGCATGCGAATCATGCCCCGACCATCCACGCGCACACTGTCGCGTGAAAGCTGCGGGCGATTGAAGACGCGTATATCCAGAACGTCGCCCGGCCCAATGCGGTATAGGTTTTCGGTGGAAGTCTTAACAGCTTGAACGCCCGTGGTCGAAGCTGTAGAGGTCGCAGGCGGCGGACTTAAAGGAGGCGGCGCAGGTGCTTGCGCGCGTGCGTGGCTGTAGGCTGCGCCGAGCAAGAGCAAAGCTAAAAGATAAGATGCAGCGCGCCACAGGCGACAACGTGTATCGAGCTTTATGATTTTCATCATGAGACTACTTTCCTGCAATGCCTATCTTGCGTGACAGAAGCGCCTCGCGCATGTGGTTAGGATGGGCCAGATTGAGCACAGTGTTGCTCAGGAGAACCATCAGCTCTTCATGCTCGCGTTGAAAATGGCCCGTCAGCGGTTGGTCTTGCGTCTTTTCGACCACGCCCTCCCTGACCCACTGCCAGAACTGTGCCTGCGTGGTCCAGAACTCTTTGCGGTCGCGGCAGATGACAAGCGCCGTTCGCTTCTTCTTCTTTTTCTTATTCTTCTTACTACTCATGACTCTTTATCTTCGGTTCGACAAGACACACTGAGGCCATCGCATGCCCAATCCGCGAGTCTGCACAACTTGTACAGATTCACATCGTCACGCCGTACCCCTTCTCGCGAGAAGGGGAAGCCTCTTTGCGCGAGGCAGCGCCGGATTTTCAAACCAATCGCCAAAGCGTGTCGCCCGTGCCGCACGCTGTTAGTGATTGCTGTTTATCTAACTCTTCCCTGCCCTACATCATGCATCAGCAGATGCGCGATTAACTCAGCACGACGCTTGACGCCGAACTTGATAAAGACATTGCGTAGATGAAATTTCACAGTTTGCTCGCCGATATGCAGCTTTTCGCCTATCTCCGCGTTGGTCAGCCCTTGCGCGCAGAGGAGCGCGACCTGTGCTTCGCGGCGACTCAAATTGTAGTGGCTGATGACGCGCTCGATAGCCAGACTGTAGGCAGCGTTCTCCTCAAAGCCATCTATCTCCTGCGGATAGGGCGCGATGCCCGAAGCACGTCGGCGGGCGAAAATTTCTTCAGGGTGAAAAACGTAAAAGACGGAGTTCCCATCCTCCTCCGTCTTCAGTTGACGATTTTCAATACTTAATTTATTGACTAACCCCGCACGCCCGCGCCGTATGGTGCTGTAGCTACGCAAGCCCGTGAGCAGCATCAAACGACGGATGCTGAAGAGCCCTGTGCGTGTCTCGGTAGCGGAGGTGTCAGCCAGCATGGCTTCATAGAGCTGGTGCTCTATGGGCGTGTGGCTCAAGGCCAGCAGCGCCATTTCATGCTCGTGGTTTGGCCGTTCATGATGACCGTTTGATGCCTCAAGGTCGTCATAAAAATGGAGGGTAGTTGGGCTCTGTTTTCTGGTAGGAAACATGGGCAGTCTCACAGTTTCGCAAAGAAGAGTCGCCGTTGCCGAAAGAAGAAAACCAGCTTCCCCTTGATCGTTCTGAAAAAACTGCACCTCTCAGTTACTCAAGCAATACTCGACTTGAGCAAAGAGCACGCTCCTTTTCTTTAATCATAGCTGTATGATTGGCGAGCGTCCGGGCTTTATAGCTCTAAGAGGATTCACTCCACATTGTCACAACAGAGACGCTGATGCCAGAGAGCCATCAGGCCCCATTCAAAGCTACCAAAAACTCCTTGTAGCGGGATTAATGGAAGGAGCACAGGGCTTCACAACGAGGTGGCGTGGCATGGGAGCGTCTACAAAGCCCTGACGTTTTGCAAATATCTGGGCCAAAGGCTAGTTAATTAATAACACCTGAGGTGAGGCGAATAAGTACCATAGGCCCATTCAGGGTGTCAATAGTTTTGCTCTCAAATCTTCCTTAAATCATTTAATGTTCAATCGGGTTCAAAGCCTAGCATCCATCGTGTCAAGATGTAAGAAACACAATCACTCTCCATAAGGCTTTGCACAGACGTCACACCGCGCACAATTAGTTAAACCGTCCGCACAAAATTAGACGGCAGTTAGCATCTTGAAAAGTTAAGCTCACGTTTCAAAAGCCCCTGACCTGAGACGGCTTGAAAGAAATCTTGCATCTCTAAAAATCCCTTCACTTACAACAGGAAACCTTGCTATGATGCGCGGGCACACGACAGCCTTGCCGCGCTGAGCTACCCACGGCAGCGTGATCTAGTGGTAAGCGGCACCTTTAGAACAGTGACAACGCGCTTTGCAAAAAGGTCAGTGCAATCTCAGTTACACCCGGAAATGGAATCTCGCCGTTTGTCGTTTCCGAGGATGCAGTAACGCCAGGGAATGGAATATCACCGGTTGTTGTTGCTGCTGGCGGTTGAGAGGTAACGGCTGGGTATTGAACGTCGCCTGCAAATGTGGAGCAAGTAAGGGCTAGCACCAACACCGACGCAGCCACAAATTTGCGGCAAAATTGACCAAAGTTCCTCATCTTAGTTTTCCTTGTAAGGTGATTTAATGAAACCAGCTAACTGGTTTAACGCGCCTCATTTTTCTATGAGGCTCGGTGAATTGCGCTTGCAGTTACAATTGCAACCACAAAGAAAGGCAATTCTCACATGACTTTAGCAGAAACGCTACTGCGACAGCTGAACAATCCGAAGCTGAGCCTGGATGAGTGCACATTGCTGCGCTGTCAACTGGCTGAAGAACTGGAACACAGAGGGCAGTACGAGGCGGCGCGTAATGCGCTCGGAGAATTGTGGCAAGGCGTAGGGCAGCGCCCTTCTTTAAAGGGGCTTGTAGACCTCACGGCGGCAGAAGTGCTGCTGCGCGCTGGCACTCTGTCAGGATGGCTCGGTAGCGCCAACCAATTTGAAGGGGCACAAGACGCAGCCAAAGACCTTATCAGTGAAAGCGTTGCTCTCTTTGAAAGGACTGGAAAGTTGAACAAAGCTCACGGCGCGCGTAGCGAGCTTGCGCTTTGCTACTGGCGCGAAGGCGCGTTTGATGAGGCGCGCGTGCTTTTGGAGGATGTTTTCTCAAGTCTTGGTGTGGATAACACTGAACTCAAAGCTAAAACTTTACTCCGACACATCTTGGTCGAGTTTTCAACGAGCAGGTTCCATGACGCACTCCGCATTTTGACTGATACTGCTCTTATTTTTGAGGCATGTGCAGATCATGTCTTAAGGGGCAGATTTCACGGGCAGCTTGCGGTCATTCTGAAGCGTCTTGGCACATCTGAACATCGGCAAGATTATACGGATCGCGCTATTGTCGAGTACACCGCTGCAACTTATCACTTTGAGCAAGCTGGCCACACAAGTTCGTGCGCCACTGCTGAAAATAATCTCGGAAACTTGCTTTTGATGATCGGTCGTTATGATGAGGCTCAAATTCATCTTAACCGTGCTCGACGCCTCTTCTTGGGATTAAAGGATAAAGGTATGCTCGCGCAAGTGAATGAAACCCGCTCGCGCCTCTTATTTGCACAAGGTCACACAAAAGAAGCTGAGAAGATTATCCGTGAGTCCGTGCGTCTTCTTGAGCGAGGGGGCGAGCAGTCGCTTTTAGCGGAGGCGTTGACTACGCAGGGAGTTGTGCTGGCGCGGCTCAGTCGCTTCGATCAATCCTACAAGGTGCTGCAACGCGCGATGAATGTGGCGGAGCAGGCGGGCGCTCTTGAATACGCTGGGCGTGCGGCGCTCGCGCTTCTGGAAGAGCATGGCGAGAGAATACAGGATGAGGTGCGGCGAAAGGTTTATGCGCTCGCCGATGATTGGCTGTCGAAGACGCAGGATGCGGAGGACATCTCTAGATTACGCGCCTGCGCCCGCCGCGCGATGGCTCCAAGAGCAGAGAGCGCGCAGGAGCGTGAAGCGCACGTTTCTTTTGTTCATGCCAGTGAGCAGACGGCTGCCTTACTTGAGAAGGCGCAACAACTGGCGCGCACTAATCTGCCTATCCTGATTACAGGGGAAACTGGAACGGGGAAAGAAGTTCTGGCGCGGCTGATTCATGATTGGAGCGGGCGTGGTGGCGCTTTTGTGCCTCTCAACTGCGGCGCGCTAACGGACACTTTGCTGGAATCGCAGCTCTTTGGACATCGCAAAGGCAGCTTTACGGATGCCGTTGCGGATTACGCGGGGGCGGTTCGTCAGGCTGCGGGCGGGACGTTGCTGTTAGACGAGATTGCGGAACTGAGCCAGGGTAATCAGGGCAAGATTCTGCGGCTCATCGAGCTGGGCGAGATTATGCCGGTGGGCGCACATGTGCCGGAATATGTGGATGTGCGGATCATTGCTTCTACTAACGCTCAGCTATCGAAGCTGGTAGCGCAGCATCGGTTCCGTAATGATCTGTTTTATCGCATCGCGGCGTTTGAGATAACGGTTCCGCCTCTGAGGGAGCGGCCCGACGATATTGTGGCGCTGGCGCGCCATTTTATTAAACAGCTTGAAGAGCGCGAAGGGAGGCAGGCAGGTTTTACAGCAGGGAGCGTTGAGACCTTGCGGGACTTTCCGCTCTACGGTAATGCGCGGGAGCTGCGTGCGATTATAGAGCGTGCCGTGATTACGTCGAAGGGGCAACCTATCACGGAAGAGGCATTCAGGCTGTTACTGCTGCGCGCGACGAGTAAAGGCACGGTGGCCGATCCGTGGGCGGAGTTTTCGCTGGGAGAAGAAGTGCGGCTTTTTGAGGAGCGGTTGATTGAGCGAGCCTTGAGGGAGAGTCACGGAAGGATTACACAGGCGGCGCATCTATTAGGATTAAAACACCAGACTCTCAATGCCATGATCGAGGCGAGACACAAGAGATTGATGGAACTGAGGACGCCTGTGCAGCCACGCAGACGCAGCATCATCAAGCGAAGGTAAGTTGAGAGGTGGCAGCGGCGACACACAGCGGCATGTACAGAGGACGGCTCTGCGGAAAGGTTTCGAATCGTAACACCAGCGGACCGGGCGCGAGTCGCTGACGATGGCTGCTCGTGAAGAATCAGGGCGTGATCCGGTGGAAGCATGAATTCTCCCTTTGCGCGCGGCTTTGAGATAAAATAATCGGGATGCGATTCGACGTTGTACGCTCTCTCAAAGACCCGCGCACGCAGAGCGCAGGGAAGGCTCTGCTGTTGCTCGCGCTCGTCGTGTGGGCCATGTCTACGGCGCAGGCTCAGAAGGTCACGGATTCATTAACGACGAACAGGCCGCAGACGGGCGCGGAGCAGAGCAGGAACGGCAACGTGAGGCAGCAGCCTTCGCAGAGCCGTAGCGTCACGGCCCTGCGCCGCAGCGAGACGCCGCAAGGCTCAAGGCTCTCGCTTATCTCCGACGGCACGCTCAACGATTACTCCGCCTACAGAATGGGCGACCGCTTCTTTATCATCATCCCGCGCGCGCGTGCGCCCGTCAGGCAATCCGGCTCGGGGCAGGGCTTTGAAGGGTTGCGCGTTGAGCCTAGGGGTAACGACCTGCTGCTCTCCTTTCGCGTGCCTGAAGGACGGAGCGCACGCGTCAGCCAGCGATTCAATAAGCTGGATATTCTTTTGGAATCCTCCGGCGCTTCAACTTCAGCTTCAAACAGCAACAACGATTCCGCCGACACGCGTAACAAAAACGCTAACAGGAACGAGGCTGAAGTGGAGGAAGCCGCCGCCGCATCAACGCCGGAAGTGGCGACAGCGGAAGTTGCTTCGACGGATGCAGCCGGAGATGCTTCCGCGCCCACAGGGCAGACGACCGCCAGCAACGAAACAGCACAGGCACAACAAGACCCTGCGTCTACGACTGCGCCGCCCGTAAATCCTGCTCCTGCGGGCGCGCCCGTGAGAACAGCCGGAGCAACGTCGCGGAACTGGTTTCCGATTCTGCTTTTGACAGTCCTCCTGCTGGCATTAATCGGTCTCCTCTGGTTCGGGCATTCCAGACAACAACAGGAGACCGCAGCGCATGATGTTGCCGCACAGGCCGGGACGACCTCTACGCTTGGGATTGAGGAGCGCTCCACGCTCGCTGCCAGTGAAGCTCTGCCCACGGAGCTTGATTCTTATTCGGTAGAAGAAACTGATGACGAGGAGGAAGACACGCTGGCGCTCGAAGAGGATTTGTTAAGCCAGAAAATTAAGGACAACTCCGAGATAGAGATTGATGATGAGATGGAAGCTATTGATGACGCGTCCTTGATCGAAACGGTTGAGGCGGAAGAAACCGGCGCTGCTCTTGAGCAAGCTTCTTTGCAGGAAGAACTTCTAATTCAAGCAGACAGTAATATTGAACAGTTGACGGAGGCTGCGCCTCGTACAGGTGAGCTTGAAGCGGAAGCTGCGCTGGCCGATCTCAATGCTTCCCTGCTGTCTGACCGTGATGCTTCCTTTGATGACCCGGCGGAGGAGGTGCGCAATCGTGCGGCGCGAGACCTTTATAATCAGCGTGCAGACCGCGTGGGCGCTTTCACCTCTGCGATTCGAGAAGCGGACACGGAGCGTCGTCGCAGGATTGGCGCGGCCATGTCTTCTTCGGGTGTTGCCGCAGAGTGCATAGGCCAGCTCACGGGCTCAAGCTCCGAGAACGCCATCGAAGCTTTCTCGCTCCTCTTCCTGATGTTGAAGGCGGGCGAAATCGAGCCGCTCCTGACGGCAGTTGCAAAGCATCCCGAAACAGAAGTGAGGCTGGCCGTCGTGAGGCTTTTCGCGCTCAGCGAAAACGCAGAGTTGCTGCCGCTCCTGCGCCGCCTGAGCGCGCAGGGGGCGCTCCCCGTCGCCGTGCGCTCGGCCCTCAAACAGACCATCTACCAGTTAGGCAATCAGAACGGTGGCTAAACTAATTGCGCTTGTCCTGCTGAGTTCTTTGCCGTACGGCTTTCTATTTGTAAGAGATAATCACCTGCTGCGGTGTCGGCGGGAGCTGGTGAAATTCGCTGCGGCTGAATCCGGCACGGCTGAACATCTTTTCGAACTCCGGAAAAGTATAAGCGTCTCCCTGCGGCGTGGAGCCGAGCATGATCAGGCTGAACATGGCCGAGGGCGGGGGCGAGATTCTATCTTCGTTGGGGACAAACTCGACCGTCACGGCGCGCCCGTCTTTTTTGAGAGCATGGTGGACTTTGCGCAGCAACAGCTCGCAGGTTTCCGTGGAGAAGTGGTGTAGAAAATTGGTCAGCAACACCAGATCGTAGCCTTCACCAAAATCAACGTCGAAGGCGCTGCCAGCGATGGTGCTGTAGCGGTCTTCCACGCCCGCGTGCCGCGCATTCTCGCGGGCCACCTCAAGCACGTTGGGCCAATCCAGCGCGACAATCTCTGCGTTCGGGTTATCCAGCGCGACGGTGATGCCGTACATACCGTGGCCCGCTGCTATGTCAAGCACCTTGATTTTGCGTTCCTCCGGCCCTATCAACTTAGACATCAACTGTGCGGGCATAGACATCATCGGAGCCATCGCGCGAGCAAATTGAACCCACACGGGATGCTCCGGCGCAACTGTTCCTTCATCCGGCAACACGGTTCCACCCTGCCGGACTGCTTCTGACAGGTGGTCAAAGCCGCGCGTCAACATGGGCGAGAGCAGGAACTCAATCGCGCCGCCCATGTAGGCCGGAGACCTACGGTCTAGAAACGCAGCCGAATCGGGAGAGAGGCTGTAGCCGTCGCTCGTTTTTGTGAGGAAGCCTATGACGCTCAGATAGTCGCAAAGAATCCGCGTGCCGCGCTCGCTCGCACGGCATCGTACAGCCAAAGCCTCTGGGGTGTGATGGTCTTCACCAATCGCTGTGAAGATGTCCAGCTCAATCGCGGCCTTGATGGCAGCCGAGCGCTGGTAAGCGTTAACCGTGTCGAAGAAAAGAACAGGCGAAGGTTGTGACGTCGTCATGATGCTGCTGTCTCCGTGATGATTTCAGATTAGATTTTGATGAAAGCTTGCCGCTCATTGTATACAAGATAGCGCCCTTTTTACAGCCGGTTGAATCCGAGCTTTGCTTCCGGCAAAAGCAGTATTCGCGGAGACTCAATCCAACAATGTCGGATGGGATGTTGAGCCTGGAATCTCGACTGCTCATTATTTTCTTATCAGGTCGGCGGCTTTCTCTGCCAGCATGATGACGACGGCGTTCGGATTGCCGCCAACTATCTCGGGCATGATTGAAGCATCGACGACTCTCAAGCCTTCGACGCCGCGCACACGCAGCTCAGCATCTACGACGGCCATCGAGTCGTTGCCCATTTTGCATGTCCCGACCGGGTGGTAAATGGTTTCCACAGTGCTGCGTATGTGTTCCGTTATCTCCGCTTCCGTTTCTAGCTTCTCACACACAGCCGCGCCCCTGTATTCGGAGAGCGCCTTGGTGTGCGCCAGCTCCGTCGCGAGCTTGACGCCATCAACGAGCGTTCGCATGTCCGTCTCGCTTGCTAGATAGTTCGGCTCTATGGATGGCGGGTCGAAGGGATTGTTTGACTTGATAGAAATGCGGCCACGGCTTTGCGGACGGATGAGCGTCGGCCCGATGGTAAAGCCGTGACCGTTTACGCGCGTGAAGCCGTGGTTCAGGTAATAGGCAGCGCCGAAGTGGAATTGCAGGTCGGGCGCAGGCAAACTCGCTTCGGTTTTGACGAACGCGCCCGCCTCCGCGACGTTCGACGAGAGCGGTCCTTTTTTGAAGAGCAGGTATTTGATGATGTTCCGTTTGGCCTCGGCTGTAGCGAGACTGACCGGGCGTGTGCAACCGTATGCGACCGCGATGAAGAGATGGTCCTGTAAGTTTCCGCCTACGCCCGGCAGGTCAATGACGGGCTGGATTCCAGCGCGCTCTAATTCATCAGGCGGCCCTATGCCGGAGAGCATCAGCAAGTGCGGCGAGTTGACAGCGCCTCCGCTCAGGACGACTTCCCTCTTTGCTCTCGCCGTTTCCGTGCAGCCATCGAGCACATACTCGACACCGGCGGCGCGCTCCGCTTCTACAATCAAGCGCGTTGCGTGCGCGTGTGTGCGAACCGTGAGGTTCGGGCGGCGCAAGGCGGGCTTGAGATAAGCGACGGCTGCGCTGCATCGCTTGCCGCCCTTCTGCGTCACCTGATAGAAGCCGAAGCCTTCCTGTTCGGCTCCGTTAAAATCTTCGTTCAAAGGATAGCCAAGCTCGCGGCCAGCTTCTACAAAGGAGCTTGAGAGCGGGTTTATTGAGCGCAGGTCCGCGACGTTGAGCGGGCCATTCGTGCCGTGATACTCGGACGGGCCGCGTTCCTGATGTTCCGCTTTACGGAAATACGGGAGCACATCATTGTAGCTCCAGCCTTCGTTGCCGAGGTCGCGCCATGCATCGTAATCAAGACGATGACCGCGTATGTAGATCATCGCGTTCATGGAGCTTGACCCGCCGAGCAACTTGCCGCGCGGCCAGTAGAGCGAGCGGTTATTCAATTCCGCTTGCGGCTCTGTGTAGTAGGCCCAATCCGACGTGCTTTTAAAGAGCTTGGCGAAAGCCGCAGGGATGTGGACTTCCTGCTGCTTGTCCGCTCCCCCGGCTTCTAATAGGAGCACCGTCGCGCGCGAGTCTTCCGTCAAACGATGAGCCAGCACGCAACCGGCAGAGCCAGCCCCCACGACGACGTAATCATATTCCGGCACTTTCAACCGCGATGCTCCCGTCTTCGGTTTAGTCCGCGATGAAGCTTACTGTCTGGACGCGATAGCCCGCGCGCGTTCCGCCCGTGACGCGCATATTCACGCCGCCTCCTTCGTAGCGATAGAAACAGTCGTAGCCCGAGCCGCGTTTCTCGCACCCGTTAAACTCCCAGTCCGGCCCTGTCCATCTGGTTTTGAATACCTTGTTGACAGCAGACTGGGAAGCGACCGCGAGCGCCGCGCTACGGCGGTTGCGCTTCCAGGCGCTATAGAGACCACGGGCCGCAGCTTCCGCTGTAGAAGCTTTGCCTGCATGAAGCGCTAGAGCTTTGGGCAGGACGGACGTTACGGGGACGAGCAACAACAGGGTTGCGATAACGAGAACTTTTTTCACGATGTTTTTTCCTTCTTTTCGATGATCAAGAACATGGCGATGATGATTTTTCGGCGCGGCTGCTTTTATACTGCTTGTCGTTAGAAGTCAATATTATTTCTACGAAACAGTTTCGGTCATCAGCTCGTACTGTTGCCATGTCAGTAACGCCTGCGGTCTCTACCATTACTTAATTGTCCGGGTACATTGCGGGCTGTTTGTAACAAAAGATCAGAACTGCGTCGTCTCGCCTTGGAAGATTAAACCGGGAGGATTTAATATCTCGTCGCACCCGCTGGTAAATTTCGCTGACTATCGAATTGGAGCTTCCGGAAATTTGAAACCCATGAAAGCCAAACAACAACCAGACATTCGAGCCATCACGCGGCTCGTCCCCCCGGGCGGCAATCTTGTGCAGGGACAAAGCGAGCTGGCGATTGACCCCGCGCTGGCGCGTGCGGCGGACCGCATTATTTCCGCCAGCGGTAATCACTACAGCCCTGCGGAAGGGACGGACGAGCTACGCCGCGCCGTGGCGCAAAAAATTTCCGCCCTCAACGGCATAGAGGTTGACCCCGAAGCCAAGCCGCTTGAGCTTTTGATTACTCCCGGCGCGACCGGCGCGCTCGTGGCTATCGCCAAGGCACATCTACAGGGCACTACCGCGCTGGTCTTCGAGCCTTATTATCCATATCACCGTCGCATCATAGAGGAACTGGGCGGACGTGTGGCGACGCTGCCGCTGCACGCCGCGACGCTTGAGCTTGACCGCGAGGAATTGCGCGCACGCTGCCGCGAGCTGAAAGACCGCTCGGACTTCCCCTTGCGCGCGATTATCCTCTGCACGCCTGCGAACCCGACCGGCAAAGTTTTTTCGGCGAGCGAAGTGGAAGCAATCGCGGATGCGTGCCGGGAGTTTGATCTGCTGTGCATCTCCGATGAAGTGTACGAGCATTACGTCGCCAACGAGGGCGGGCATCTCTCCATAGCCAAACATCCGGGCATGTGGGAGCGCACCATTACCGTCAATTCGTTTTCCAAGTCGTGGAACATCTCCGGCTGGCGGCTCGGCTATACCTACGGGCACGCGCCGCTCGTCGCTCCCTTGAACAATGCGAACAACGTCTTCTACGTCTGCTCGCCGACTCCGCTTCAACGCGCGCTCGCAGAAGTTTTGATGGCGCATCCGGAATACTATTCTGCTTTGCGCGCACGCTTCGCTGCTAAACGAGAGCGAGCAACAGGGGTTCTCAAGCAGCTCGGTTTTGAGATTTACGATTCCGGCTCGTCCTTCTACGTCTGGGCGCGCATCCCGCAAGGTTTCAGCGATGCCATGCAGCTCAACGAGGCGTTGATTAGAGAAGCCGGTGTGGCCGCAGTTCCCGGCAGCGCCTTTACGGACCGCGATGACTGGGACAACTACATGCGCCTCTGCATCGCGCGTGAAGATGAAGTCTTACGAAACGCCTTCGAGAGATTGGAGCACGCTCTCGCACCGATGCAGAAAATATGAGCGAGTTAACGGAGCGTGCGATGGAAACCGTAGACCAAACGCATGTGCTGGACCACGCACACCTGCGCATTGCTCGCCCGACAGATCACATGACGGAGGTTATACGGTTTTATCACGATGGCTTAGGTCTAGATGTGCTCGGCTCGTTCGAAGACCACGAAGGTTTTGACGGAGTCATGCTCGGGCGGCCCGGATGCTCTTATCATCTGGAATTCACACAAAGACGCGGGCATCGAGCGGGCCGCGCGCCGACGGAAGAAAACCTGCTCGTCTTTTATCTCCCGGACCATGACGAGTGGACACAAGTTGTCGAGAGGATGCGCGCGCACGGTTACGAGCCGGTGAAGTCTTATAATCCCTACTGGGACGCGAAGGGCATCACGTTCGAGGACGCGGACGGTTATCGCGTCGTGTTGCAGCAAGCGGCGTGGCCTTGAAAATCAAGCTCGTCTCAGGAGGAAGCTGTTTTAAAAGTCCCGTAGGGACGTGGATGTTTTTAGTTTAACGACCTCAATCGAGAATCAAGCTCCGTAGGAGCGTTATGTCGTGGATGCTCAACATGCCGCTCCTACGGAGCTTGATTTTTCAATGATGACAATCAAGCTATAAACGTCCTCTAAGAGGTGAGCGAACGGCATGAAAGCAACGCGACGTTTCCCGAAGGATGTTCTGGCATCCATTCGCGACGGCAAGATACTTGGCATCCGTGCGGGCACAAAGCCGCACCGCTTTATAGGCATCTGGGCCGTGGTGGTGGAAGACCGCGTCTTCGTCCGTTCATGGAGCCTGAAAGAGCGAAGCTGGTATCGTACTTTTCTGGAAGAACCGCGCGGGACTATCAACGTTGACGGTCGTGAGATAGAAGTGCGCGCCGTGCAGACTAGAAGCGAGCGTTTGAAATCGGCTATTGATCGCGCGTACCTGGAGAAGTACAAGACTCCGGGCTCTATCAAGTATGCACAGGATATGGGAGGCGCGAAATCCAGAGCGACGACCACCGAGCTAGTCCCGCTCTAATGATTCTCCATCAGAACTACCCGTCGAACTCTTCGACGGTAATTTTCTTCATCAGCTCATCAATCCTTGCTCTTGAAGTAATACCGGCTACTTAGCTTCGTCAGCGCTATGAGAACATTTCCGGTTACTAATTTCAAATCAGGTAAAAGCTTTGCTCAAGAGACGCGTCCTGAATAAATTTGAGAATCTGGGAGGGCCAGCCGATTGCGTCTGAAGGCAGGCGGTCACGAACTGGAATACGTCTGGCACGGGCCGCCTCCGGCTGATGCACCCACGCTCGTCTTTCTACACGAGGGGCTCGGGTGTGTCTCTATGTGGCGTGATTTCCCGCAGCGTGTAGCGGAAGCCACGGGCTGCGGCGCGCTCGTTTACAGCCGCGCAGGCTACGGCGAATCCGACAGAATATCGCTGCCCCGCCCCGTCTTCTTTATGCACGGCGAAGCTCTCATCACGCTTCCAGAGGTGATTGATGCGACCGGCGTGCGTGAAGCCGTCCTCGTCGGCCACAGCGATGGAGGCTCGATTGCATTGATTCACGCCGGAAGCGAGAAGGCACAGCAAGTGCGCGGTCTTGTGCTGGAAGCGCCGCACGTCTTTGTCGAAGACATCAGCGTCGAGAGCATAGCGCGTGCGGCGCAAAATTATGAACACGGAGATTTAAGGCGCGGCCTCATGCGTTATCACGGCGAGAATGTTGACTGTGCCTTTTGGGGCTGGAACAAAGTCTGGCTCGACCCGCAGTTTCGTTTGTGGAATATTGAAGAATACCTGCCGCGCATCACAAGGCCTGTGCTCGTCATTCAGGGAGAGGATGACGAGTATGGGACGCTCCGTCAGGTTGAAGCCATAGAGCGCGGATGCCGTGGAGATGTCGAGAGCCTGATTCTAGCCCGGTGCGGACATAGCCCGCATCGAGACCAACCGGAACGGACGCTCGAAGCCATCGTCTCGTTCGTCAAAGGGATTTTCAGAGAATAACTCACCGCAGAGACGCAGAGATGTCGCAGAGGAAGCGCAGAGAGAAAGAGTCAACTCTCTGCGTTAACTCCGCGCTCTCTCTGCGTCTCTGCGGTGAAGTCTTATGTTGGCCCGCTAACGTCGCGTTCCAACTCTTGCCTAAAACGAACGTTCGTGCTATATACTCCGTAGCTTAAAATCATTGGAGACTCTTTTTGGAAATCAGGCCCGAGATAGTTAAAGCCGGTAAAGCCCGTGGACGTAAGGCGCAGGGAGAGCGCACGCGACAGGCTATTCTTGAAACCGCCGTGGACATAGCCTCTGCCGAAGGGTTGGAAGGGCTGACCATTGGGCGGCTGGCGACCGCGTTGTCCATGAGCAAGAGCGGGCTGTTCGCGCACTTCGGCTCGAAAGAGGACTTGCAGCTTGCGACCGTAGAGGCGGCGCGCGCCGTCTTTATACGCGAGGTCATTCAACCGGCTTTCGAGGCCGAGCACGGCATCGCGCGTCTCTGGCAGCTTTGTCACATCTGGCTCAACCACGTAGAGGGCGGAGTCTTTCGCGGGGGCTGCTTTTTTGCCGCCGCCGCCTCAGAGTTTGATGGCCGTCCGGGTCTTGTGCGCGACCGCATCGCCGGGATCATGAAAGAGTGGTTTGCCACGCTCCGCCGTGCGGTCGTCGAAGCACAGGCAGCAGGCCAGATAAAGCGCGAGGTTGATCCGGTTCAACTAGGCTTCGAGTTCATCTCGCTTGAGCTTGGAGCCAACTGGGCTTTCCAGCTACACGGCGACAGGCAATCGTTTTCGCGTGCGCGCGAGGCCGTGCATGAACGCCTGCGCCGCGTGGCAACGACGCGCGGTGCAAAGCTTTTGCCGCCGCTCAAAGAGACGCGAGGGCGACGCCGCCGCGCTGCTGCTGCGCGTTAATCAAACGGGTCTTAAATATTTGGAGGCATGAGATGAGTGACGTGTCGCCGGTCGTATTCAAGAGGCAAGCCGAATGGGACGGCATCAAGCTCGTACACTTCCGCTTCCGCCAGGGTGCGATGCCGGAGCACAGCGTTAAAGAACACATGATTACACTGCCGCTCAATGGCCGTTGCGGCGGCGAGATACGCACTGCGAACGGGATGCGCGCTCGCGGCACAAACGACCAGAGCGTGTGCGTGATTCCTTCGGGTCATCCTTTCTCTGTGGAACTCGATGGCGAATCCGAACAGCTCGCCATCTATCTTGAGCCTTCACTGGTCGTGCGCGCGGCTGAAGATGCACACGTCGTTTCAAGCCACAGGGTCGAGGTCATAGAAAGCTGTGCGCCGAACGACAAGGTAACCAGAAGCGTCGGGCTGGCGCTTCTGGCAGAGCTTGATTCGGAAGCCCCCGGCGGTCGCCTGTACGCTGAATCGCTGGCGAATATTCTGGCCGTTCATCTACTTAGAAATTACACGGCCCTGGGCGACAGCACGCAGGCGCAGAGATTCAAGGGCGGCCTGTCAGGTCGAAAGCAAAGGCGCGTGATGGCCTTTATAGCGGACAACTACGAAAGCGATTTGAGTCTGGCGGAGCTGGCGCGCGTGGCCGGGATGAGCACGTTTCACTTCGCGCGCGAGTTTAAGAGAACGACCGGCACAACGCCTCATCAATATTTAATCAACTTCCGCGTGGAGCGCGCCAAGGCGCTCCTGACCGAAAGCGAGATACCGCTCGTAGAAGTCAGCTCCCTCTCCGGTTTCAGCCACCAGAGCCACTTCACCAGACTCTTTCGCAGGCTCACGGGAATGACCCCGAATTCTTACCGATTGATGTTCCAAATTTAATTCAAGACAATTCAAACAGGGATGGACAGGATAGACAGGATAAAAACAAATGATAAATGCAAAGTGCAAAGTGCAGAATTAAAGAATAGCTTTTCATTCATCATTTTGCATTTTGACTTTTGCATTGCTTTTATCCTGTCTATCCTGTCCATCCCTGTTAATTTCTTCTGTCCGTTTGGAAGTAGCAAGATTAGTCAAGCGCCAGCAATAACGGGAAAGACCGGAGGCGCTCGCAGCGAGTAAGCTCCTTCCATCGTCGGCGTTCAAAACCGGCGATAGGAGGAGTGAAGATGAGACAGAAAAGATTGGTGTTGTTGGCGATACTGTTGGTGATGTTATCGGGCGGCGTGGGCCAGGCCCAGATGAGTTTGCGTGAGGCGGATGAAGCCGTCAGGCGCGGTAACGAAAGATACGCGCGCTCGGAGTACGAAGCGGCCATCAGGGAGTACAGGAGCGTGCCGCAAACTGCGGGCGAAATTTATGCCCAGTCCCTGTACAACATAGGCGTCTGCTATTACGAGCTGTGGCGCACTGAAGACGCCATAGCGATGTACAGGAAAGCGGTTGAGGCAAGCGGTGGCCGTTACCCGAAAGCTCTCTACGCGCTCGGCGTCGCGCTCAGGGATGCTGGGAAAACTGTGGAAGCGAAACAAGCCTTCAGAGAGGCCATCAAGACTTCGGACGGAAAGCACGCGGCGGCCCACTACATGTTAGGGCTCGTGGTGATGAGCGAAGGCGATTATCCTGCGGCTGCCGCGCTTTTCAGAGAAGCCATCGCGCTCTCCAATGACCTGTTCCCGGCAAGCCATAACAATCTGGGAGTGATGCTCGTGAAGATGGGTCGTCTGGAAGAAGCCGAGCGGGAATTCGAGGCTGCGCTCCGCCAGTCGAGGGGCAAGTTTGACGAGGCGTCCCACAATCTAAAGCTCTGCCGCACCCTTCAGGCATCACCCGGAAAAGCCCCGGTGGCGTTACTCAAGACGGTTCAAACAAACGCGCGACAATGAAGCGTGCGAAGAGATAATACGGCTCGTGTTCAACGAACATTCGCGGCTCAACAAGCAGTAGCTCCGTAGGAGCGCGGATGTTTATAGTTAGCAGATAGCAATTGGAGACAAGCTCCGTAGGAGCGTCATGTCATGAATGAAGCACATGACGCTCCTACGGAGCTTGTTATTTAATGATGACAATCAGGCTATAAACATTCTCGCTCCTACGGAGCTAAACCAGAACGAAGGGGGTTTCACTGCTAATGCACGGACCTGTGTGGGAGTTCTTCTGAAAGGTCTCGGGCGCGGCGCTTGAGCGTGGAAACCACGAGCGCCGCGAGCACCAGTAGCCCGCCGAGCACCTGAACCAGCGACAGCTTTTCACCAAGCAGGAGAATCGCGGCCACGGTTGCCGTCAGCGGCTCGACCGTGCTCAACAGTGAAGCTTCCGTGCTCGTCAGTTTCTCCAGTCCCATCAGAAACAGAATCATAGGCGCGACCGTGCAGAAGAGGGCCAGACCGATGATGGAAATCCACACCTCGCTATTTAACTCGAAAGCTTTAGGCAAGGCTTGCGGCGACCAAAGAAGCAGCGCCACGGTTCCAGCCGTGATGATGTAGAGCCCTGCGGCGAGCGGATTGACACGAAGCAGGACGCGGCTCGAAGCCAGAATGTAACCCGCGTAAAAGAGCGCCGAGAGCAGCGCCAGACCCACCGCGCCCCACTTCTCCACACGGATGTTGCCCCACAGGAGCAGGGCAAGCCCGGCTATAACCACGGGCAGCGCGAGCCATTGCACGCGCGTCACACGCTCTTTAAAAAAGAGACGCGCGCCCAGTGTGACCACGACCGGATAGGTGTATAGCAGAAGCACCGTGAGCGAAGCAGTGAGACCTTCGAGCGCGTTGAAATAGAGCGTGGAAAAGACCGCGTAACCACAGACGCCCAGAGCGGCGCACGACAGAATCTGTCTTGCGCTCATTTTCAAAATGCGACGGCGCGTGAGAAGAACGTAGGCCCAGAGAATAATCGCAGCGAGCAGAAACCGTAGCGCCAGCAGTTCCCCTGCCACTGCACCGGCTTCAAAGGCGCGCTTCCCCAGAACTCCTATCAGGCCATAGCCGATGGCCGACACGATAATCTGTATGACGCCCGTGATGCGCCGACGCGGTTTTCCCATGAGGCTCTCGTTCAGGTCTTAAGGCTGGCGCATCTCTTCCAGCATGCGCTGGATTCTGGCCTTCAACTCCGCAGTCACCTTCTCGTAAACCATCTCCTGATCGTCAGCATCATCGACAAAGGTCTTCGCCATGATGGGCTCGCCAAAACGAATTTTGACTTTCGCGGGTCGAATGCGCAGGGACTTGCGCGGCCAGATGCGATAAACGCCGTCGAGCGCCACGGGCACAATAGGCACGTTCAGCTCGGTCGCCAGCACGCCCGCGCCTTTCTTAAATTCCGTGAGCTTACCGTCAAAGGAGCGCTGGCCTTCCGGGTAGATGTTGAGAATCTTGCCCGCGCGAAGACCGGCGGCCCCGGCACGCATGGCGCGCAGTAGATTCGTGTCCGGGTCAATCGGCACGACGTTTATCAGGCGCGCCAGTTGGGCCATCAGGAAGTTTGTGAAATACATGCTTGCGCCGACGTGAAAAATATTCCGGAGCACACGGCGCGGGTAAACTGCGCACACCAGAAACGGGTCAAGGTAGCTTTGATGATTCGGGCAAATGAGAAACGGAGGCTTGAGTGTGGTCAGGACTTCGCTTCCCTTCACGTCCATGCGAAAGAAGAGCCGCGCGCCGAAGTAGAAGAGGCGCAGGATGAGATAGGCAAAGAGGGATGTCAAAGGCTTGCGCTTTGTAAGCGCGCCAATCTCGGGAACATCTGGTGAATCTGCGACAAGAATCTCGCGCCAGCTAAACTTTGATGATGACAATCCGGCTGTTGCGGCCTTGATTTCTTTCGCTGAAGATGAAGGGGCAAGGGCGGCTGCGCCTCTTGAATTAACTTTCGCCTCCGCCAGCTCTATCACTTCACGCACCTTTAAGGCGGCAGCCGCTTCTTCCGGCTCAAGCTCTACATTGAGCGCCTGTTCCAGACTCACGATGCACTCGGCGCGCGCAAGCGAGTCCAGACCAAGATCGATTTCCAGATTCATCTCCGGGTGAATCTCTTCCGCTTCTCGCGCGTGCTGTTTGATAGCTGCGACGAAGGCACGGCCCGCGGTTGAATTCATGAGCGCGCGGTCCTCCGCCGTGAAGACTAACTCGGCCTGTGTTTGACGAGCGCTTGCGCCGAGCGCGCCGGACATCTCCAACTGGTCGCGCAGCTCAAAGCGTCGCACCTTCCGCGTGGAGGTCCGGGGCAGGGCTTCGGCGCGGATAATAAAATCATGCACACGTTGATATTCAGGAAGCTCGCGCCCCAGATTTTCAAGATCAAAGCGAATGGCCTCGCCCGCATTGGCTATCTTCTGCGCTTTGAGATAATCAAAATCCGGCACGACGACCGCGCATAATTTTTCACTGCGCTTGAAATCGCTCGCTTCATCACGGACGCCGAGGACGCAGATTTCGCTGACCATCCCTGAGCGCCCGTAGTGAGCTTCGACATCTTCCGGAAAAACGTTCTTACCCGAAGGCGTGATAATCACATCCTTTTTTCGACCGACGATGTAGAGATGCCCCTCAGGGTCGAAGCGCCCAAGGTCGCCGGAGCGAAACCAACCGTCCGCAGTAAAGGCTTCACGATTCGCCGCAGGGTTGCGATAGTAGCCCGGCATCACAATCGGCCCGCGAATCTGCACCTCGCCTATGCCCTCGTGGTCGGGCTCGTTAATCCTCACCTCGACGCCGTTGAGAGGCGTTCCCACCGAGCCGATTTTGTTGTCCTCAAAACGCGTCACGGTCGCAGCGCCCGCCGTTTCCGTCAACCCGTAACCTTGCAGGATGGTGAAGCCCAGTCGATGAAAATCCTTTGCCACGTCTTCGTCAAAGCTTGCTCCCGCCGTGACGGCCAATCTGAGACGGCCTCCGAAACCATCATGCACGCGACGAAAGAAGAGGCGACCGGCGTTGATGCTTAAAGCATCGCGCAAAAATCCGTTGACGCTCAGCATCGTTTTGAACAGCGCGCGCACAGGCGCAGATTGTGAGCGCACCGCGTCGAAGATTTTTTTGTGAAAGAGATACCACAAACGAGGCACGCCTATGAGAGTGGTCGCGCCGCCTTCTTTCAGACCGCGCTCTATCTCGGCGCTCGTTAGCTCCGTCATGTAGACGACGCGCGCTCCGATGATGGTGGCGAGCCAGAGATTGACTATCTGCGAGTAAGCATGAAAGAGCGGCAGAAGGCTCAGGACCACTTCACGGTCTGTAATCTTCATGACCTCTTCGACCTTATCGCTCTCTGCATAAATATTTCCGTGCGTGAGCGGCACGCCCTTCGGCACGCCGGTCGTGCCCGAAGTGTAGATAAGCACGGCCATATCTTCGGCGCGTGCGGGCGGCTGCGCGGAAACGAATTCAGGCGGGACGGGCGTCTCGGCCCAATCGTCAAAACGCGCAAGGCCGTCGGGCGCTTCCAGTGGCAGAAGCGCGACGCCCCGAAGGTTTCGGCCCAGACGGTCACAGGCGGCGCGGAATTTTTCGAGCGCCGAGGGAGAGACGAACGCAAGCTTTGTTTCCGAGTCTTCGAGGAAAGCGGCGATGGTGCCAGCGGGAGCCGCAGGGTCAAGCGGCACGGCCACTGCCCCGCGATAAAGAATGCCGAGGTAGGCTATGGCCCAGTGCGGGTGGTTCTCGCCGATGATGCAGACGCGGTCGCCAAAAGCTATATCTTCAAGGCCAAGGCGAAAAGCTATGCTTCTCACCTGCGCAAGCATCTGGCCGAAGGTCGTTGTCTCTTTGACATTCGGCCCGACGAGCATCATCGCTACCGCACTGGGGCGTGCGGCGGCAGCCGCGACAACTCTCTGGCAGAAGGTCTCTTTTTCTGCTGACATACAGGTAAGTCCAAAGTCCAAAGTCTCAAGTCCAAAGTCAAAGACAGATTCTTTCTTTTGACTTGGGATTTGGGATTTGGGATTTGGGGCTTTTATTTAAGAGAGTAAAGCACACGGCTATTCGCTCCCACTCGAATGCTCAATTACACGTATTGACCGGCGGCAAAGCCTGAAGCCCATGCCCATTGAAAATTATAACCGCCCAGATGTCCAGTCACATCCACCACTTCGCCTATGAAAAAAAGACCGGGCGCACGCTTTGCCTCCATCGTTTTAGACGATAGCTCACCCGTGTCAACGCCTCCGGCAGTGACCTCCGCTTTCCTGTATCCTTCAGTCCCGCCCGGTCGAAGCTGCCAGTGATGCAGTTCATTCAGAATCTCCAGAAGCTCGCTTTCGCTAAACCGTTTGACGGGGCGCGAGCCTACAAAGAGGTCGCACCACGTATGAGCGAAACGCCTGGGCAGAAAGCGCGCCAGCAGATTATCAAGCTCCATGTCGCCGTCATTAATAGCAGCCATCATTTCATCAACATCAATGCCGGGAACTAAATCCAGTGTAACAATATCGCCGCGCCGCCAGTAGGAAGAGACCTGCAAGATGGCAGGCCCGCTCAATCCTCTGTGCGTAAAGAGAATGTTTTCCCTGAACTCGGCCCCATCACAACTCGCCATGGCATCCACGGAAACGCCGCTCAAACTTTTAAGCTCTGCGAGCAACTCTTGCGTCAATGTGAACGGCACAAGCGCGGGCCGCGTCGGCTGAATCTTCAAACCGAACTGCCGAGCAAGTTGATAACCAAAATCCGAAGCGCCCAAAGTAGGAATAGACAGCCCTCCGGTGGCTACGACCAAGGATGAAGAATTGAAAGCGCCGCGGTTTGTCTCAACCACAAAGTCATCTTCCCTGACAACGCTTCGCACGCGACAACCGCACTTGATTTCGACTCCGACGGCGCGGCATTCATACACCAGCATATCTATAATCTCTTGCGCGCTCCCGTCACAAAAGAGCTGCCCGAGCTTCTTTTCGTGATAAGCGATGCCGTGCTTTTCTACAAGGCGTATAAAATCTTCGGGCCGGTAGCGCGCGAGCGCCGATTTCGCAAAGTGCGGGTTGGCCGAAATAAAATTCGCTGGCGTGGTGTGTATGTTCGTGAAATTGCAACGGCCCCCGCCGGAGATTCTAATCTTGCGCCCGACCGTTTCATTATGCTCAAGGACGGCGACCGAGCGCCCGCGCTTTCCCGCCTCTATAGCACAGAAAAGCCCAGCCGCGCCTCCGCCTATTACAATGACATCAAAGCGTTCCATGCTATGAATTAAATCATGGATCAAATTTCAAAGCGTACTCACCGCAGAGGCGCAGAGAGCGCAGAGATGACGCAGAGAAATGATTCAACTCTCTGCGTTAACTCCGCGTCCTCTGCGCCTCTGCGGTGAGTACGCTTCGAAGCTAGATTCACTACTTTCATATTAACCGTAATCATCGTACCATCCAACACCGCTCTCTCTTAATCATCGTTTACTTTCTACAAGGTCTAAAGATTGATGTTGCTCAACCACATTGAAGCTCGACTGGTGATGCTTGCCGCACAGGGGCTTGATGCTCGTCCAAAGAAACGTGCGACAAAGCGCGACGTGCTGGCGTGCATACGGCGTATGGACGCGCTCCAGATAGATACCATACACGTCGTGGCGCGCAGCCCTTATCTGGTCCTGTGGAGCAGGCTTGGTGATTACGAGCCGCGCTGGCTCGACGAGCTGCTGGCCGAGGGCGCAATCTTTGAGTACTGGTCGCACGAAGCATGTTTTCTGCCCATCGAAGACTTTGCGCTCTATCGCCACCGGATGCTCAACGCCGAAGCGATGGGATGGAAATATTCAAAGCAGTGGGTCAAAGAGCACAGGCGCGAGGTTGATTTTATTCTTCAAACAATTCGCGAGCGCGGGCCTGTGCGCTCGGCTGATTTCGAGCGCAAGGACGGCAAGGCCGGAGGCTGGTGGGAATGGAAGACGGAGAAGCGCGCGCTGGAGATGCTCCTGACAGCCGGAGAGCTGATGATAGCGCGGCGACAGAATTTTCATCGCGTCTACGACCTGCGAGAGCGAGTGCTTCCACGTTGGGATGATGCTTTACTTCCCTCTCTTGAAGAGACGCGGCGCACGTTGGCGCTCCATGCCGTGCGCGCCTTAGGCATTACTCAAGCAAGATGGGTGAGCGATTACTTTCGCACCGACCGTCGCGAGACGCTTGCGGTTCTTTCAGAGCTGGTCAAAGAGAAAGCTTTGTTGCCGGTTGAAGTCGATGGGTGGAAAGAGCCCGCGCTGGTTCATCCTGATAATATGAAGCTGGTTAAAGCAGCGACCGGGGGCAAGATTAAAGCCGAGCTGACAACGCTGCTCTCGCCTTTTGATCCGCTTGTCTGGGACCGCGCGCGTGCCAGCTTGATGTTCGATTTTGAATACAAGATTGAATGCTATACGCCCGCACCGCTCAGGCGTTACGGTTACTTCACGCTTCCAATCCTGCGCCGTGGCGCTCTTGTCGGACGCCTGGATGCTAAAGCGCACCGCAAAGAAGGAATCTTTGAAATCAAAACTCTACATCTGGAACCGGGTGTGCGCGTGGATGACGAAATGATAAACGACATCGCCGGAGCGATTCGCGAATGCGCCGCGTGGCACGCGACACCGGAGACCCTTTTGCGCTCTGCGAATCCGTCGCGTGTTGCCGCACGTTTGCGCAAAGCTCTCAATCGCGAGTTCCAACAATCCGCGTTATTGCCTTGAGGGGGCGCTCCCCTGCGTGATTAGATTTTAGACATCCCTCCCACAGCCCCGAGCATCTTAGCCCGTTCCTAAAACCGGGGCGGGCCGACGCTTTCCCTTATAACCCTTCGCAGCTCAAGAGCTTACACGACTCGACGCGCGGGGATTTCTGCGTCTTAGGGCAACCAATTTGAAAGGCAAAAAAATTTTACGAAGTAACGATGAGCGCAAATAAATTTATCTCTTCCCTGCTGGTTCTATTTTTGATTACAGGTTTATCGGTCTTGCCCGCACGCGCAGACAAACTTTCAAACGCGCCTCCGCAAACAAATCGCGGCATTGAAAACGCTGCGGCACTGGCCGCCTTCAATCAATCACTCGCAGCCCTGAAAAGCGGTCGTCGCAAAGAGAGCGTGCGTCTTGTTCAATACGGCGATTCGCACACGGCAGCAGACCTCATGACAGGCACAATCAGAAAAAGCTTTCAGCGTGATTTTCAAAACACGGTGGCGAACAAAACACCCGGCGTCATCTTTGATGTCTTCGGCATCAACGGCGCACGCGCCGTCAAGCTCACAAGCTGGAGCGACCGCATCTTCGCCGCGAACTTTGCGCGCCGCCAGCCGGACCTCATCATTCTGGCTTACGGCACAAACGAAGTGACGGACGGAAACTGGAGCATCGAATCTTATCAACGAATGTTTGCGAGCATCCTCAGGCGGCTGCGCCGACTTGCGCCCAACGCTTCTTTGCTCGTCATCGCACCGCCCGATAGAGCACAGCGCGTCCGAGGCCGTTGGCAATCGGTCGGCCAGATGCCGCAGCTTATAGAAGCTCAACGACGAGCGGCTTATGAAGCGGGCGCGGCGTTCTGGAGCGCCTACGGTGCGATGGGCGGCGCGGGCTCTATGAACCGCTGGGTCGAGCAGGGACTCGGACAGGCGGACCACGTGCACCTGACCGCCGCAGGTTACGCTCGACTGGGCGAAATGTTTTACAGAGATTTCGCTGAAGCTCACGCCGCGCACCTCTCCAAACCTCTTCCCAAACAAACCGGCCTGCTGTCGGAGCTGTTTGAATTGACAGATGCTCCGAAGCCCCTGAAAGGGGCGGTATAACAGTAGCCCACGGCGTGAGCCGTGGGAACATGCGTTAAATAAATGATTAGAGCCCCGTTAGGGGCGACATCACATTATGTCGCCCCTAACGGGGCTTCATAAAAATTCGGGCCTCGGTAATCCCAGCACTGACGTGCTGGGCTACTGATATCTAGCCCCTTACAGGGGCTTGCAGGAAATAGTCCCTTACGTCGTACTCAAGTTGTGTAAGCGTGATGCCCGTCGAGTCATCTTCTCGCGCATCACGAGTCAGGGTTATACTCGTGTGAGTCTTTGGGTCAAAACTTGAGATGGTCGAGGTCATGAAGCTATGACGGGTCCGGCATATCCGGCGGCACGTGTGGTCGCCGCCACGGTCGAGGAACACTTCGCGCGCCATCTTGCTGCGGTGCGTCATGACGTGCGGCAGGAATTAGCGCCGCTACCCGACGCCGAGGCGATTGAAACCATCATAGATGCGGCGTTCTGGGCAAGCCTCAGGCGCGAAGAAGGCTACTCGCCGAAGATTTCACTGGCCTTCCTTCCGCCGGAGCAGGCCGCTCATCCGCTCAAATTCGAGCAGCTTCTTCCGCTCACGCCCGCAGCCCTCTCGCATCTAGCGCCTGCCGTCGAGCGACCCGGTATTCATCTTGGCGTCTGGCGCACGGGCGAGCAGCTATTCGTGTGGGGAACCACGCGCACCATTCCCAAACTCTGCTTTGTGCTGGAAGTGATTGAGCCCGGCCTGCTGGTCGTCAAGTACAGGCGCGGGCAGGAGCCGAGCAAGTTCGTCAACGTCATGGTCCTCAAGGGCGATCAGATCAAGGAGGTGGACGAAGAGGGCACGAGCTTGCCGGATTGCCCTGCGCTGCTCGACGAGCTTCTGGATTTCGGAGCGCCGGCTTTGCGTGACGATTCCATCAACGTGCTCGTGCAACTGGCCGCTTCGATGCGCGCACACGGTCGCGGCGGCTCGCTTCTGGTTGTCACGCACGGCACGGAGTCATGGCGCGAATCAATTGTCTGGCCCGTCACCTACTCGGTTGCTCCTCCCTTTTCCGAGCTGGCCGACCTCGTACGCGAAGGCGAAGATGCGCGAGGCAAGCGCCTGTGGCAGGAAGCGTTTCAGGATGCAGTCGAAGCTGTCGCGGGCCTGACGGCGGTAGACGGCGCGACCGTCATTACCAATCAGTATGAGCTGCTCGCCTTCGGCGCGAAGATTGCGCGCCGTAAGGGCAGCACACAGGTCGAACAGGTAGTTGTGACGGAACCCACTGTCGGAGACCACGCATTGGTCGTCCCTCCTGTGCAACTGGGCGGAACGCGGCATCTGTCTGCGACGCAATTTGTTCACGACCAGCGCGACGCCGTCGCACTGGTAGCATCACAGGACGGACGCTTCACTGTCTTCGCCTGGTCGCCATGTGAAGAGATGGTTCACGCGCATCGCGTCGAAACGCTGCTGCTCTGAAGAAGGGATGAGGGCGGAGGGATGAGGGATGAACTAAATCACTCTGCACTGAAAGTGCAGAGATTTGACCAGGACTGAAAGTCCATCTCATTCGAGGATGAATGTTTCAGTCTCTGTGTTGGATGCTTCTCGATGGTGCTCAAGATATTCTTGCACCATCTCTTCTGTAATGTTGCCCGTGCTCCATGCACCGTACCCGATGGCCCAGAAGTGTCTGCCCCAATATCTTTTGCGCAACTCCGGGTATTCTTGTTGCAGCATCCGAGAGGTGCGCCCTTTCATCCGTTTGACTAAATCACTCAGTGATTTAGACGGCGGATACTCGATGTGCATGTGGACGTGGTCTTTGCTCACCACTCCTTTGAGTATTCGGACATCTTCGGCGTCGCAGATTTGAATGAGCAGGTCTCGACACCGAACCTTGATGTCACCCGTGAGCACATGATAGCGGTACTTAGTTGCCCATATCAGGTGCGCGGTCAATCTGCTGACAGTATGGCTGCCGTATCTGTTCTCTTTCATTCACTCGCACTTCTAGCATTTCCAGAAGTGTGTCGCAACTGAAAGTCTTGCACTGAAAGTGCATAGCTTTGCACTAGCGGCTTGGGACAGTAAAGAAAGAGCGTTCTTGCTTTTACCTCATCCCTCATCCCTCCGCCCTCATCCCTTCTTTTCTAGACCATCACGGCTCGTGTGTTGAGAAAGGTCGAACACAGCTCTTGATTACCCACTGCTTCAATTCTCTTTTCCGCTTCTTCTCTTTTGAGCGCGTTGAAGAATAGTCGCCAGGCGGTGTCCGTATCCATGCGGACCTGAGCTTGTGCGTTGCGCGTCTCTCCGGTCTCAAGTCTCCATCCGGCATCTTCGCGTATGAGAATCCATTTCCCGCCAGCTTCGCCGTCAATCGTGACGTTGAGGGTGCTACCGGAGGGAGCGACGCTCTGACGAAAAGCGTGCGGGAGAGCAAGCATGGAAATGGCGAGGACAGGCCCGAGCCATTTTTGACCGAGCAGTAGCGGTGCTGCGACCGCATCGCGTATCTGTGCCTGATGATGCCATTTCTCCGTGTACTCGCGGCCAATGTCCATCCAGTTGCGAGAGCGTGTTTCGCCCGCCCACGCCACGCCGATCGCAGCCTCGCCCTCGGGCTCCAGAGAAGCAAAGAAGGCGGCCACCTGCGGCCCTGTCCATTCCAGCAGGTCGGTCATCACTCGCGGGCTCAAACGTCTTGCCGTATCAACCCACGTCGCGTTGAGATTATTTATGAGCTTGAGGATGTCGTCATAGTCTCGCGGCGGAGAGCCTGTGGACGCAGGGCGATAACCGTCGCGATGAGCCGAAAGCCTTCGGAGGTCCGTATCAAGCAGGTGCGCGGCGATGTCCTTGACGGTCCAGTCTCCCGCCACAGTAGGCTTTGACCAATCCTGCGGCGCAAGATTACGCAGGAGCGCGACCAGCTCCGTTTGCAGCGGTAAAAAAAGATGCGATGTCAGGATAGGTTGCATGACGTTGATTGTAGGTTTAGAGCAGTTCGGTGGGAAACAATAATTTCACCGCAGAGGCGCAGAGAGCGCAGAGACGACGCAGAGAATGTGATTCAACTCTCTGCGTTTCCTCTGCGTTCTCTGCGCCTGCGGCGGTGAATTAATCTCTGCCCCGATCAGAACAGGAACTTCACGGCCAACTGCAATTGACGCGGGTCGCCGACGCCCTGACGCAGAAATCCGTCGAAGTTAAACAGGGGCGGGGTCGTCAGCGGGTTGATGTTGTTCGCGTTGTTGAAGGTATTAAACATCTCAAGGATCGGTATAATCGAGTAGCGCTCGCCGAACCTGAAGGGGCGCTGCAAGCGCCAGTCAAAGGAGAAGAACTTGTTGTCTTTGCGCAGGTGATTACGTCCACAGTCTACGCCGTTGACGACGCGCGTGCGGGAATTCGTGGGGCTGCACGGCGCGCCGGAGCCGTCGCCCAGAATGTTAACTGTGATGGGTTGCGCGCTGCGAGCCTGAACGCGCGGCGTGAATTCCAGATCCCAGGGCAAGGTAAAGTAGGCGAAGAAATTAAATTTGTGTCGGATGTCGCGGTCCGAGAGAGCGTAATCCAGCGAGAGGTTGTAGACGTTGAAGGAACGATCCGTGAACGGGTCGCGCTCGTTGGAATCGTCGTCCAAATCTTTCGAGAAGACGTAGTTCCATTCCAATTGATACCCGCGCGTGAAACGCTTACGCATCCCGACGGTGAAGCCGCGATAAAGCGACTTGCCCTGCGAGCCGATAAGAAACACATCGCCCAGCTCAATATTGAAAGGTCCGGGGAAAGCGTATGAGACGGTATCCTGATTCGCGTTCGGAGGCAGGAAGGGCGCTCCGCGATTGATGTTGAGAAAGCGCGTCAGATGCACGCCCTTCGACCACGTGAAGTCGAAATAGATGGCCCAGTCCGTGAACAGCTCCTGTTCATAGGCGACGTTGGTGGTGTAGATGCGCGGGTTGGCGTAAGCAATGCTAAAGAAACGCACGCCTGAAAAGCACGGGAACGGATTAGCGCCGCACGTCGAAGCGGTGGGCGTGACGAGTCCCGGATACGTCGGGCGAATGCCCGGATTCGCAACCAATCCTCCGGCGATAGTTTGTTGCTGCACGCCGTTGGTGGTGATTGCGCCGACCTGCGTCAGCATGTTCTGCCGCGCGTTGTAAATGCCCCAGCTTCCGCGCAACACCGATTTGCCTTTGCCCGTGATGTCCCACGCGAAACCGAGTCGCGGCTGGAACATCTTGGTCTGATTGGGAATCGTTCCGTTCGTGTTCAGAAGCGGGTTGCTGAGAAATATTCCATAGGCCGTTTGCTCTGGCGGCACGACCACGTCCGGAAATATTTGCGCTTCCCACCTGAGGCCGTAGCTCAAAGTAAAGTTTGAGCGTATCTGCCACTTGTCCTGCGCGAACAAAGCGAAGTCTTCATTCTTAATCTCGGACGCTCCGGCGGCGTCCGTGGCCGGGCCGTCGCGGTTAGCGCCCTGTAAGAAAAGCAACAAAGGAGTCGTCGGCGCGCCTCCGGCAGGACAAACGCCCGTTACTATGTCTACAAACACGCCGTTCGGACAACGGCCCGCGTTTGGCCCGAACCCTGCGCCGAGCGCAGCGGGCGAAGCGTAGCGCAGGAAACCCGTGACGCTGTCGAAAATATAACGTCCCGTGAAGAACCCGCGAAAGATTTGCGAGTTGAGCGTATGCAGCCACTCGCCGCCGAATTTGAAGGTGTGGCCGCCACGGACGATTGAGACGTTGTCTTTGATCTGTGTGCGCCAGATTAGCTCGTCAACTTTTGGTTGCAGAAAGAAAGGGTTGCCGAATCTGAAGCTGGGGGAAAAGCCTATGCCCGTATCGGGGGGCACGTTTGAGGGAATCGCGAGGCGCGGGCGCAATTCCCGCCCGTAGGTGAAATGCGCTTCGTTGATGACTGTGGGCGAAAGCGAGCTGTAAAGATTAAAGTTGACGACGTTAATCTTTGACGGGCCTTCGATGCCGTTGGCCGAATTGCCGTAAGTCGCCACGTCAAAGGTCTGGTTCTCGTTCCGCGAATGATCGAAGTTGTAGGAAAGCGCGAGCTTATTCGAGGGCGAGATGTTCCAATCGTACTTGCCTAGAAAAGCGCTGTTGTTGACAGTACGCTTGATGGGCAAGCCTTCTTCCTGTTGCAGGCTCGTGCGGTAGAAATTCAGCAGTGCGAGTCGCTGACAATCCTGGTTGCTGTTTATCAGAGCTTCGTTTGCCAGAATGGTCGGAGCGGCAATGGGACATGGCACTGCGCCTAGCTGCTCGCTCAAGTTAGGGCGCGTCAAATCTTCAAATATCTGCTCAAAGGCGAAGAAGAAAAAATGCTTGTCGCGTTTGATGGGGCCGCCGATGGTTCCGCCAAACTGCTTGCGGTTGAAATCCGTCAGCGGCTTGCCGTCGGACGTGTTTGAGGTCAAGCCTTCCAGTCGTTGAAAGTAGAAGAGGCTGCCGTTTAAATTATTAGTGCCCGATTTGGTGATGACGTTGATGATGCCACCCGCGCTGCGACCGAACTCGGCGCTTGCGCCCGTCGCCACCACCTGAAATTCCTGCACGGCTTCGAGCGTGATGTCTATGGCGGCGCGCTGGCCTCCGACCTGCTCGCCGAAGAAGCCGTTGTTGTAGTCGCCTCCATCCAGGCTCACGTTGTTGTATGTGCCGCGCTGCCCGCTAAAGGTGATCTCGTCTCCATCCGGTCCCTGAACAACGCTTACTCCGGGCGTCATCGTCAGCAGGTCTTCAAACTTTCTCCCGAGGATAGGAGTATTGTTGACGGTCTTTTCGTTAAGCGTCGTGCTGGCTTCGGTCTTCAGCGTATCGACGGTCGGGATGGCCGCGACCACGACGCGCGCCTCGACCTGCGAAACCTTCATCTCCAAATTGAGCGAGAGCGCCTGACCGACGGTCAAGGGGAAGCTCTCTACAACAAGCGTGGCAAAGCCTTCTTTGGTGACGGTCAGGGTGTAGCGTCCCGGCGGTAGTTGCAGAAAGACGAAGCGCCCTTCGGTGTCCGTCTTTTGATTGCGCGTCAGGTTGGTTTCCTGATTTTTCACCTCGACGAGCGCATCGGGCACGAGACCGCCTTTCTCGTCCGCGACGATGCCCTGAATCGTGCCGGTCGTGCTCTGTGTTTGAGCCCACGCCGCAGGCGAGATGACGAAGAGAAGAGAGAGACAAAGTACGCCCCTTTTAATCCACGCCCCGATGGTCTGAAGATTTCTCGTGCGCATTGTTCGCTCCTGTTTTGTATGAAAGGTTCTCGAACTGCGGCCTTTTTGGTCTCTCACGCTTCGTGCCGGTTGCCGTCAAAGCAGACTTTCAGGAATTGCTGGCTGCTGAAAAGAGCAACAGGAAAGCAAAAAGGTCTGGTCCAGCGAGGCTAATATCACGCTGCCCCTGATATGTTTTGGAAAAGACGGAACGCGAGGTGGCACAACTTATAATAGACCCGCGCGCGACTGTCAACGATTTTAATTCTTATTTTCGCCGCGAAGATGCGAGGGCCAGCTCGTCCAGTAAAGCGGGCAGCAGGCTGATGTGTTCGAGCCGTATGAATTCGGCCTGAAGTAAGTCGCCGTCTTCCACTCTTTCGTGAATCCAGGTGGTTTGATACGGGATATAAACAGCGCGCCCGCCCATCTGAACGACAGGCAGGATGTCGGACTTTAAGGAATTGCCGACCATCAGAAAGCGCTCGGGCGCTATGTTGTAGCGGTGCGCGATTGCCTCGTAGACGCTTTTGTCCTTCTCGCGCACAATCTCTATGCGTGAGAAATAATCGCCAAGGCCCGAGCGCGCAATTTTTCCTTCCTGGTCAAACAAATCGCCCTTGGTAATCATCATCAGCTCGTAATTTGACGCGACGAGCGGGATGGTTTCCAGAACGCCGTCGAGAAGCTCAACGGGCGCGCTCAACATTTCCCTGGCAAAGCCTATGATTTTCTCAATCTCCTTGCCCGTGATGCGTCCTTCCGTCAGCTCGATGGCGGTCTCAATCATCGAAAGCGTAAAGCCCTTGATGCCGTAGCCGAAGTGGGCCAGATTGCGTGCCTCCGTCTCGTAGAGCTTGCGCTCAATCCATTCCGCGCTGTGATAATTCGTCAGAAGCTGTTTGAACTTACCCTGACTCGCCACAAACAGCCCCTCGTTGTGCCACAACGTATCGTCGGCATCAAAGGCAATCACGTCAATCGCTTTATGCGGATTAGGCATGATAGAAAATTCAAACAGGGATGGACAGGATAAAAGCAGTGCAAAAGTCAAAATGCAAAATGATGAATGAAAAGCTATTCTTTAATTCTGCACTTTGCACTTTGCATTTATCATTTATTTTTATCCTGTTCATCCTGTCCATCCCTGTTAATTTCTTTAGTTATTTCTTTTTCGCTTCGATGACAATCGAGCGCGGGATGCGGTAGTTGTCTTCGGGCCAGCCCTTGTATCTACGGCTGAGGACGGGCTCTACGAATTTCAAGACCTCTAAACGGTTGTCGCTGAGCGCGTCAACATATTTTTCCATAGGGTGATAGTAATTAAAGACCGTAACGTCACAGCCTTCCAGATGAATCCAGAGCTTTCTGGTTTTTGAGAAATCAAAATTCTCTGTTTTGAGAAAGAATCGGACGGGATGATAAAGCGAGAAGATAAAGCGACCGCGAGGCTTGAGCCATCCGCTGAACTTTTTGATGACTGAGGCGACGTCTTTCGAGTACATCAAACAGAGGCTGGCGATGATTAAATCAAAAGATGCTTTTTTGAAGCGGGCCTGTTCAAAATCGGCCTGAAAAATCTCTGCGCGGTTCCCGCAAGCCTCGCGCGCGATTGAGACCATCTCTTCACTAATATCTATGCCCGTGACATGCGCGCCGAGTTTGACCAATCTCTGCGCGTGCCTGCCCGGACCACAGCCCGCATCCAGAACCTCTTTACCCCGGACGCGACCGGCCAGCGAAATCACCATCGGCAATTCAGTATAGTCGCTAATCGCCAGCGCACGGTTCTCATGATATTTATCGCTGATTTTATTGTAGAGAGTTTTTACTGATTTCGACTTCATGGAAATAATTTCGCTTCTCGAATCAAAGGCGAGCTTACTCTTCATCAACATCGCGCGAGCGAACCATTCTATCCAGCAGACGTTCCAGCATCTCGTCGCCGTCCTCGCAGAGGCCCGTGTGGACGGGCGAAGTCTGTATGACGGTGCTGCGCGGAGCCACGAGCCAATGAAAACGCGAGCGCGGCGGCAGCAGACCGATGGGGCCAGCCGCCGCTCCGCCTTCACAGATAACGGGAATGGCGTCCAGATGTTTCTGTATCGTCGCCGGGTCAAGCAAGGGGTCGAGCGCATAGAGCCGCCCACGGTCAAGCTCTATCCCTGCCTTCAGAAAATCTTTCGCCGGGCACGAGACAATGACCCCCGCGTTGATGAACTCCTCTCGCTCGACGCGCGGGACGACGCGTATGACGGCGTAATCAAACTGCCAAAGCTCTGGCATCAAGAGCCTCCTTGACGAAATCGCGCGGCAGCGCCAACCGCGTCAGAAGATACTCCGCGTAAGCGGCCCTGTGCTCGTTCGTGTTACTGAAGCGCGACTCCGTAGCGAGCCACTCGTCCGGAATCAAGCGTAGACAATCGCGCACGAGGTCGGGCGACAGCGAAGCGCTCAGGTCTGCGTCCGCTTCCTCCAAAGCATCTGCGAGTGAAAGCAGGACGTGCTCTTTTACTTGCGCGAACCGGTTACGGCTGCGCTCCCTGTAGTTCGTCCAGTCGTGATGAAAGTAGAGCGCCGCGCCGTGGTCAATCATGTAAAGCTGCTTATGCCAGACGAGCAGGTTGGTGTTGCGCGCCGTGCGGTCTACGTTTGTGGTGAAGGCGTCGAACCAGACAATCCGCGACGCGAGTTCCCTGTCAGGCTTATCCACGAGCGGGTCAAAGGTAATCGAGCCCGGAAGGTAGTCCAGAGCAAGATTGAGCCCGGCGCTGGCGCGTATCAAATCCTGTATCTCGGGGTCGGGTTCGGTGCGCGCAAGCTCCGGATTAAGGTCTACGAAAACTATTTCGGGGACGGGCAAGCCCAGGGCGCGCGCCATCTCGCCGACAATCAATTCCGCGATGAGCGCTTTCGGTCCCTGCCCCGCCCCGCGAAACTTGAGCACGTAGAGACCGTCGTCATCCGCCTCTACAATGGCGGGCAGCGACCCGCCTTCACGAAGCGGCGTAACGTATCTTGTAGCCGTGACGGTTCTCGGATTCATGGAGACTTAGCCGCGAAGAAAAAAAATACTGGTGGCGCTTTCGCTTACTCGAACTGTTTCTTAAATTCCGCAAACTCGCGTTGGAGAGTTTCCACCTGGGCGCGCAGGGATTCCACTTCCTGTTCAAGACGCGAATATCTATCGCCCGTGCTCCTCGCGTGCTCGACGGGAGCGTCGTCTGCGGCAGCCATGCGTGCAACCACCTCCGCGCCGGATAATAAATGCACGAAGCGTGCTTCTTTCTGTCCGGGCTGGCGCTGGATGCGAGCGACCACGGGCTCCTCTCGCGTGCTCAACCTGTTCAGAGTCTCTTCGACTTCTTCAGGGTTGGAAAAATTGTATAGACGCTCGGTTCGCCCGCGAAGCTCGCCCGGCGTCTGCGGTCCTCTGAGCAGGAGCACGCACATCAATGCTGTCTCCGGCGTGTCCAGATGAAAGACCTCGCCCATCATGTGCTTGTACTTGGGAACGCGGCTGGTGCTGCCGTAAAAGACGTAGACCAGATTTTTCGCGCGCAGGGTTTCCAGAGCCTCGGACACAATGGACTCATCATAAGAGACCACTGGGTTGCGGTTGTTCTTCTGGTTCGTCGCCTGCACAAGAGCGTTCAAGGTCAAAGGGTAATACTCGGGCGTGGTCATCTGCTTTTCCACGAGCGCCCCGAGCACCCTCACTTCCGTTTCGTTTAGCTGCTTATCCATGATTAATCAATATTAGTATAGGAAGTTCGAGATAAGAATCCGGCAAAGCGTTCCTGGCTCCGTAGGAGCCGGATGTTTATAGTCGATGCTGACAAAATTAAACTAAGCTCCGTTAGGAGCGGAATGTTTTCTGACAATGACATGTCGCTCCTACGGAGCTTGATAGTTTTTTAATTCGCTTAAGCTATAAACATCCGGCTCCTACGGAGCTAATATTTGTTTGCGCTCTTTGTATCATAGTCCGTTTTCGTAATGTTATTATATATCTCACTAACAGCTTTACATCTCAAGCGAATGGCCCTAGAAGGAGAAACGATTTTGATGAAAGTGAAAGACGTGATGTCCGGCAGTGCGCAATCATGCGCCCCCGATTCGAACCTTGTGGCGGCGGCCCGCCTGATGTGGGATAACGATTGCGGCATTTTGCCCGTAGAGGCTGACGGAAAAGTGCTCGGCATGATTACTGACCGGGACATCTGCATGGCCGCCGCGACGCAGAGCCGCCCGCTCGCGGACGTCAACGTGCAGGAAATCATGAGCAGAAATGTTTTCGCCTGTCGGCCCGAAGACGATATACGCTTTGCGCTCGAAACCATGCGCCGCGAGCGCGTGCGCCGCCTGCCCGTAGTCGATTCCGCAGGCAAGCTTCAGGGCATCCTCTCGATCAACGATCTGGTCTTAAAAGCCCAACGTGGCAAGAAGAAAACGGGCCTCTCCTTCAGCGATGTCATCACCACCTGTAAGGCTATCTTTGAGCATCGCGACGCGACGACGCCCGAGCATGAATTCAAAAGACCCGAAGGCGCGGACGAGGCTGACGACAACGATGCTAAATGGGTCTAGCGCTGAGGTGCGACGAGCGCCTTGACGACGCGGCCTGCGGAAACATCCGCAAGCGCCGCGTTGAGTTCTTCAAGACCGTAGCGCTCGACTTTGATTCGCGACCACGGGGCGGACCTTTGCGGGTCTGCCATGATTTGCACGCCCCTGTAAAAATGTGAAAAGTCAGACCCCCACGTCCCGCGCACGTCCAGGTGTTTTTTGTTCAAATCCAGATGCGGGTTAAAGGACGTCTCGCCGTGGTCTGTGTACTGGCCCACCACAAGCACGCGCCCCGCGTCGCGCGTGTAGCGCATCGCCTGTGTGACAGCCGCAGGCGCTCCCGTCGCTTCAATCGTCACGTCGGCCCCGCGACCTTCCGTCATTTCCCGAACCCAAGCGGCGCGCTCCATCTCGTCATGCTTATCTATATCGAGCACAGCATCCGCGCCCACGTCTTTAGCGACTTGCAGGCGAAGCTCGGGCGCGCCTATGCACAGGACGCGCAGAGCGCCGCGCATCAAAGAGAAAATAATGCTTGAAAGCCCCACGGGTCCGCAGCCCAGCACGAGCACTGTGTCACCTATTTCCACTCCCGCGCGCTCCACAGCATGCAGCGCCGTAGGCAAGGCGCAGCCGCCTGCCATGAATCTCTCCGCGTCCGCCTCTCCCAAAGCAATACAGCGCGTTCCCGGCTTGAGATAAATCTTTTCCGCCCAACCGCCCGCCAGCCCGTCCCTGAGACCGTAGGTGATGCCGTAGACTTTGCGCTCCGGGCAGCGCGTCGTAGCCTTTGCCACAAGGCAATGCCAGCAGGCATGACAAGTGCGATGAACGTCAAGAAACGTCACGCGCTCGCCCTCCGTCAAAGGACGACCGGCGATGTCCCGCACGCTGCCGCGTATGCGCGCGAGGCGGCCCACTGCAACGTGTCCGGGGATAAGCGGGTAAGGCACGCCCTCCAGGCGTCCCTCTTGCAGGTAAACATCCGTCCCGCAGACTTCGCTCAGCTCGACTTCCATCAGAGCGGAATTCTCTTCCAGCTCCGGCAACGCAACTTCACGCACCTCTACGGGCGCGTGCGGCTCCTCTATCACGGCCGCTCGAACGCAACGCATCTCGAATAGCTTCCTTTACATCAAACTTGACGTCTAAAAAATTTCATCCGCCCTCTTTGGTCAGGGCGTCGTTTCAACTCTATAATTCTCGTGGAGATTTTCCAGAACGAGTATAACCGAAGGCAGGCACATGAGAGAGCGTTTCATAAAAATCCGCGTCATCGTAAATTTATCCGGCCATCTGGCGCTGCTGATAATTACGCTGGTGCTGCTTTGTTCCGTGGCCGTGGCCGCGCCTCCTGCTCCGACATGGTCCACAAAGCTCGACGGTCGCGTGCGCTTTTATCAAACGACGGAGCTGGGCGTGCTGGTCGTCGGCACGGAGAAATCTTTGTACGGCGTGGATGCGGAGACGGGCGACGTGCTGTGGCGGCGCAAAGACACGCGGCTCGACGAGACGGACGTTGCGCCCGTGCCGGGAACGGACATTATTCTTTTGAGTCTGGAGCGCGGCGACAAGACGTGCGTAGAAGCCGCAGACCTCTTGACAGGCGATGCCATCTGGCGCACGGACAAGGTGCGCGGCGCTGTTATGCAGATGGCGTTTGAGCCGAATTCCAATCTGCTCGCCGTCGTCTTTGTGCGCGATGCCAAGAGCAAGCCGCGCGCGGGCTTTAAGAAGCGCCCAACTATTTACGTCTTCGACGCGGCCCGTGGGAGCGAGTTGTGGAAGCGCGAGCTTGAGAGCGAAATCGAGATGATGCCGACCGCTTGGAGCGAAGAAAGAGACGAAGACGTTCCCTATACTTTGGACAACTATCGCCCGCCTGTTTTTCTGGATGGTCGTCTCTATCTCTTTTATGAGGGCGTAACTTCGCTCGACGCGACGACGGGGAAAGAACGGCGTCGCGAAAAGTTTCGCGTCAACGAAGAAGGGCTTGCCCTGACGGAAGCAGACGCGTTGGCGGACGAAGGTTATATCTATTTCTCAGGACGCGGGCGTGTGCATGCCGTCTCGCGCACAAGCGGCGACGTGGCGTGGGAAGCGAAGGATTTGGGACTCGCGCCGGAAATGATTCTCGCGCGCGACGTGCTGTTTGTACGCACCGGGGGACAGTTCACGCGGCTCGAAGACGGCGAGATAGTCGAGCGCGGGCCTTACGGCGTGAGCGCCATCAACGTTGCCGATGGCAAGGTGCTCTGGCGCTACAAGGGCGCTGATAAAGGCATCACCAACATCGCCGTCCCCGACGCTTCGACCATCATCATCGCAGACCGCGACGACCTCATCTTTATAGACGCCGCTACGGGCAAGCGCCGCAACAAGGTCTCGCACAGTATTGACAGGCCGGCCTTCGTGCTTTTGAACGAGCGCGGGCAGGCCATCGTCGGCGGACGCAACGAAATCGCGGCCTTTGATATCCAGAGCGGCAGGATAGTCTGGCGCGAGCGCCACACGCCGCCGGGTCGTGGCCTGCTTCGCACGGTCGGAGCGATTGCCGCGCGCGCTGCTTCGCTCTATTTCCGTTACGGCGGAGCGGCCACGACTGCCTTTCGCGGCGCAAGACTCCTGAGCACGATAGGGAGCCTGCGCTGGTCAGGATTGGCGACGCACGTGACGATGCCTAATTTGACTAGCCTCGCCGCGAACTACGGTCGCGATTACGCTAGAGAAAGATTCAGCACCTTCGGCGTGCTGGCCCGCGCGCGTCAAACTTCTACGCAGCAGAGAACGATTGTCTCTCGCCCTTCGATAGATGTTGAGGAGCGACTCCTTGATCGTCTTGACCCTGCGAACCAGTTGGAGCGGCTCTCGCGTTTTCTCTGGCGCAGGCGGCGGCTCGCGGCCCTGCGCGGCGAGTGGATGTACTTTTACACCGATTTGAAAGGGAGCGGGAACGGTCTCCTCGGCGTCAACCTCAACACGGGTCGGCCAGAGCGCGCCATACGCTTGAGCGACCCCGACGAGCGATTTATCAGCGACGAAGCGGCGCGCCTGCTCTACACGTCCAAGGATAACCGCGTGGTCTCTTATTCTCTGGACTAAAGAGAAAGTGGAAATTTAGTGGACCTGGCAGAGACCATCAAAGGCACTAACAATTTCGCAGCGCTTAGCCGTGAGCTTCGAGCGCGTCTGCATGATGCGCGTGAAGTTGAGCCTGTGGCGAAAGACTTACGCCAGGCGGCGGTCGCCGTCGTCCTGCGTGAGCATAAGGGAGTGCCGGAGCTTTTAATTATCAAGCGTGCCGTCTCTGAGCGTGATCACTGGTCGGGCCATCTGGCGCTGCCGGGAGGACGCCGCGAGCCGGATGATCCGGGCCTCTACTTCACAGCCGCGCGGGAAACGATGGAGGAAGTGGGCGTAGATTTTTTGTCGGGCGGCGAGTTGCTCGGAAGGCTGGACACTGTGACGCCTCGCAGCCCGCGCGCGCCGCAATTCTCCGTCACGCCATTCGTAGCCATCGCGCCGCACGCTTTTCACATCCCCGATGACCAGACCGAGCCAAAACATTTAACCCTGAGCCACGAAGTAGAGGTCGCCTTCTGGATTCCACTGCCGCTTTTGGTGGAGCGCGGGCGGTCGGAAATTTTTCGCTTCATCATCGAAGAGGAGGTCTACGAGTGGCCCTCTTATCCGTCAGAGCAAGGCCCAATCTGGGGATTGACCGAAAGAATCCTGACCAACTTTTTAGAAATAGTCTCGGAGTCGGGAGTCTAGAGTCTGGAGTCAAAAGAAAGAAGGCTCTTGTTTTCGACTCCAGACTCTAGACTCCCGACTCTATAGACTTCTTTCCCCGCTTGCCACAAGCGCCTCTTAGTGTGTAGGCTCCGAGAGGTTTGAAGGCGAAGTCTCACGGACTTTCCACTCCTGAAATTTGTACCAGTGAAATTTTGATGACCACCCAGACCCCAATGCTCAGGCAGTATTACGAGCTGAAACGCCAGTATCCGGGCACGATTCTCTTTTTCCGCCTGGGCGACTTCTACGAGATGTTTTTTGAAGACGCCATCACGGGCGCGCGCGAATTGCAGATTACGCTCACCGCTCGTCACAAAGAGCGTGGCGACCCCATCCCTATGTGCGGCGTCCCGCATCACGCCGCCGCAGGACACATCGCGAGGCTCGTGCGCCGTGGCTATCGCGTAGCCATCTGCGAGCAGACCGAAGACCCTACGAAAACGAAAAAGCTTGTGCGCAGAGAGGTCGTGCGTATCATCACGCCGGGGACGGCGCTCGACCCGCAGATGATGGAAGCACGCGAGAGCGTTTACCTGGCCGCCGTCTGCGCCAGCGGCGAACGCGCAGGCGCAAGCTTTCTGGATCTTTCGACCGGAGAATTTCGCGCCACGGCAGCTACCGGCCCTGACGCATGGTCAATTATTTGCGCCGACATAGAATCCTTCGCGCCGCGCGAGCTGTTGTTCCCAGCCTCGCTCGCCCCGCTCGTCAAAAGCGCAGGCGGCGCACACACTGCTCCTCTTCCTCTGAAGGATACCGCTTCGCCTGAATCTTCTTCGCTTGAAACTTCTTCGCCTAAAACTTCTTCGCCTGATACTGCTTCACGCGAGACTGCTACGCAGTCTCAGGCGTTATCGGACGTGGGAGGCGATGAGCGTGATTTTCATGATGATGAAAATCATGCTCCTCAGCCCTTCGGCGGCGCGGCGCTGACCTCTTTAGACGATTGGTTGTGGAATGGCGAAGCCTGCCACGCTTTGCTCTGCGAGCATCTGGGCGTGAGAGAGCTTGCGGGTTACGGGCTGGACCAGAAGGGTGAAGCCGTGCGCGCGGCGGGCGCGTGTCTGCGTTACGCGCAGGAGACGCAGAAGGCGGCGGCCTCGCACGTCATGGACCTAGAATACTTCGAGCCGCGTGATTATCTGGTGCTCGATCAGGTGACGGTGCGCAACCTTGAGCTTGTAGAGACGGGGAGTGCCGCCGCTGGAACAGCATCACGCACGCGCACCGTGTTTGATGTGCTGGACGAAACAGTGACGGGCATGGGCTCTCGTCTACTGCGCTCGTGGCTCCTGCGTCCATCTGTGCGCCGGGGCGAAGTTGAAGCGCGCCACGCCGCTCTCGAAGAGCTTCACGGGTCGCACATCACGCGCGATCATCTTCGCTCGCTCCTGAAAAAAGTTTCCGACCTTGAGCGTTTGAACGCACGTCTCAACATGGGGCTCGCAGGCCCGCGCGATCTCTCCGCCATACGCTCGTCGCTGGTGCAGGTCGCACCGCTCAGAAAACTTCTAGGCGAGTTTGAATCATCGCTCCTCCAAATTTTGAACGAGAGCGCCGACGAGATGCCGGACGTTTGCAGTCTCATCGAAAACGCGATTGTGTTGGAAGCTCCCGCCAAGCTAGGCGACGGTGATTCCATACGCGAGGGTTATTCGGCTGAGCTGGACGAGCTGCGTTCGACGAGCCGCAACGCCAAACAGACCATCGCCACTCTGGAAGCGCGCGAGCGTTCGCGCTCAGGCATCAATTCTTTGCGCATCCGCTATAACAACGTCTTCGGCTACTTCATAGAAGTTTCAAAGACCGCAGCCGCGCGCGTCCCCACGGATTACGAGCGACGACAGACTCTAGCCAACGCGGAAAGATACACGACGCCGGAACTGAAAAGCTGGGAGGCGCGCGTGCTTGGAGCAGAAGACCGCATACGCCAGCTTGAGACGGAGATTTTCACAGAGGTCTGCGCTAGTGTTACAGCCGAGACGCGGCGCATACAATCAACAGCGCGTGCCGTGGCAACGCTCGATGCGCTCTGCGGGTTGGCGGAAACAGCCGTGCGTCGTCGTTACACACGCCCCACTATGCACGACGGCGACGAGATAGAAATTGTGCAGGGCCGTCATCCCGTCATTGAAGCCGTGAGCAGCCACGCCTTTGTCCCGAACGATGTTTATCTGAACAACTCCACAGACCGCCTGCTCATCATCACGGGTCCGAACATGGGCGGCAAAAGCACCGTGCTCAGACAGACGGCCATCGTCAACATCATGGCGCAGATGGGTTCGTTCGTGCCCGCCACGAGCGCGCGTCTTCCTGTGCTTGACCGCGTGTGGACGCGCGTAGGGGCGTCGGATGATCTCTCGCGCGGGCGCTCTACCTTTATGGTCGAGATGACTGAGACGGCTGCTATCCTGCACAACGCGACGCCGCGCTCGCTCGTCCTGCTCGACGAAATAGGACGCGGCACTGCGACCTTTGACGGGCTTTCGATTGCGTGGGCCGTCGCGGAATTTCTGCACGATTCTCCAGCGCACGCAACGAAGACGCTTTTCGCCACGCACTACCATGAATTGACTGAGCTGGCCGAGCGGCTCGCGGGCGCGCAGAACTACCAGATAACGGCGACCGAGCGCGAAGGCGAAGTAGTTTTTCTGCATCGACTGGAAAAGGGTCGCGCATCGAAGTCTTACGGGATAGAGGTGGCGCGGCTTGCGGGCCTGCCGCCCGTCGTCATCACACGCGCGCGCGAAGTGCTGGAAAGGCTTGAGCGTTACGAGCTGGACGTGTTTGCGGAAGAAGCCAAGCCGCTCAATGCCGAGCGCGAGCGCGATGAAGGTTGGGAGGATTGGGCTCTCACGGAGCAGGGCTTAAAGCGTGCGGCGCAGCGCGCGCGTGGCCGCCGCATCGCTTCGCAAGCAACCCTTTTTGACGCGACGAATCAGAGCTTGCTTGACGAGCTTAGAGACGCTAATGTAGAGACGCTTTCACCAGACGAGGCGCGCGAGCTTCTCCTGAGCGTGCGGAAACGCATGGTTTGAGTTTGCGACCCGAAGCGAGAGGACAAGGAGATTTTAGATTTGCGATTGCCGATTTGCGATTGGAAGAGGATGAAAAGCTTTTAAATTTCAAATCTTTGATTTGTCCTCTTCCAATCGAAAATCGCAAATCTAAAATCTAAAATTCTTTTTCATGCTCGATACTTTACTTTCTCTTCCGCTCGAAGCACAGATCGGACAATTTTTCTACGTCGGCTTGCCGGGCCCGGATTTGGACGACGAGACGCGCTCGCTCATCGAACATGTGCAGCCGGGCGGCGTCATCATCTTCGGTCGCAACGTCGCAAGCCCGCGTCAACTGCGCGCCCTTCTGGACGGCGTGCGCGGCATGCTCACGGTCGAGCCCCTGTGCGGTATAGACCAGGAAGGCGGGCTTGTTGATCGGCTGCGCCGCATTGCGACGCCCATGCCTTCGGCGCGCACCATACGCCAGCATGGAGACCTCGCGGGCGCGCGCGCTCTTGGGCGCATCACGGCTGAAGTCCTGCGCATACTCGGCTTCAACATGAACTTCGCGCCCGTCATGTCGATTATGACCGACGAGCGCGACCTGCTTTCCAACGGTCTCTATTCGCGCTCCTTTGGTCGCTCGCCGGGTGAAGTCCTTGGCTACACGATGGTCTACCTGCGCGCTCTGCAATCGGGCGGCTGCATGGCCTGTCTCAAACATTTTCCGGGCATCGGCGCGGGCGAGGTTGACTCGCACGAGGAGATGCCGCTCGTGCATCTCTCGCATGAAGACTTAATCGCGCAGGACCTTGCGCCCTACATAGAGCTGTTTCAGCGCGAGGACGACCGCGTGCGCGCCGTGATGGTCAGCCACGGCGGCTTTCCCAACATAGACATTCGGCAGGGCGTGGCCGGTGGCCGCGTCGAGCCCGCATCCTTGAACCACAGCATCGTCACCAGGCTCCTGCGCGAGGAGCTGGGCTATGCCCATCTGGTTGTGACGGACGATCTTGAAATGGGTGCTATTGCGAAGCATGCGCCGATTGATCAGGCCGTGCGCCGCGCTTTCGATGCGGGACAGGACATGCTGCTTATCTGTTCGCGGTCAGACTTAATCAGGCGCGGGTATGACGTGCTCTTACAGGCTGCGCGCGACGGAGAGATAACGCGCGAGCGTCTCAACCATTCTCTTAAAAATATCGCTGACTTTAAGTCGCTCGTACAGCCTCCGCTTCGTTTTGACCAGCAGCGTTTCCGCGCGCTCTCGGACGAAATCACGGCCCTCAACGCGAAACTCAATTACACCTACGGAGGCACACTCTGATGCGTGCTCGTCTCTTTATCTCATTACTGCTTGTTCTCTCGCTGACGGCGTTCTCCTTTACGAATTGTCGGGATCGCGGCAGCGCCTTCGTGATAGTGCTATCAAACAACATCTCGACGCTGGACCCGGTGGGGGCGCAGGTCGTGGATGCTGCCAGCGAGCGCGTGCGAGTTCTGCTGTTCAACTCGCTCGTGCGGAAGAACGAGAAGTTCGAGTACGTCAATGATCTGGCGAGCGAGTTGCCGAAAACTTCTGAAGACGGTCTGACCGTGACTTTCAATCTGCGCGACAACGTGAAGTTTCATGACGGAAGACCCTTTACTTCAGCCGATGCCAAATACACGCTGGACACCTTGCTGGCTTCCAACTCCGGCAAGGCCGCGAGCTTCTTTGAAGTCGTGAACGGAGCAAAGCAGTCGTACATCACGAGCGTCGAAGCGCCGGACGCGCGCACGCTCATCCTGCGCCTGCGCAAGCCCTGGCTTCAGCTTCTTCCCAACCTCGTCCCCATCGGCATCATCCCCAAAGACTCTGCCGCGCAACAGGCCACGCAGCCCTTAGGCTCAGGCCCGTTCCGCTTTAAGAGCTTTGACCAGACGCAGCAGGTTCTGGACCTTGTAGCCAATCCGGATTACTGGGAAGGAGCGCCCGCCATCAAGGAGCTGCGCGTGCGCGTCATCGCTGACGCCAACGCCTTGCAGGCCGAGCTGAAAAGCAATCGCGTCGATCTGGTTCCGGCTCCCTCGAACCTGACGCCCGATTCCATCATCTCGCTGGGCCAGGACCCTGCGCTCCAGACCCTTCCGTTTCCCGGCGCAAACATTTATCACGTCACTTTCAACACGCAGAGCCCGCCGCTCAACAACGTCAAAGTCCGGCAGGCCATCGCGTATGCGATTGACCGCGAAAGCATCATCAACACGCTCCTGCGCGGTCAGGGCAAGCTCGCGCATTCAATCTTGCCCGAAGAGTCGTGGGCTTTTTCGCAGGGAACAACCTACGCTTATGATTTGAATCGAGCCAAGCAGCTTTTAGATGAAGCGGGTTTTCGAGACCCGGACGGCGACGGGCCGCAGATGCGTTTCAAAGACCCCATCTCTTTCAAGTTTTCGTCTTCGAGCACGCTCGCCAACCAGTACGGCAACGTCATCGCAGACCAGCTCAAGCGCATAGGCATCCCCATCAAAATCGAGACTGCCGAAAGCAACACCGTGCTGGACCAGTTGCGCCAGGGACAATTCCAGATGACGACCGGCAACTGGGTGGGCGGCAATCAAGACCCCATCTTTTACAAAGACCTCTTTGCGACGAGCGAGATACCTACGGCCACGCGCGCCTCTCGCAATCGCAGCCGCTACAGCAACCCAGAGCTTGACCGCATACTGGACGAAGCTCTCAACACCACCGACCAGCAAAAGGCCAAAGCGCTTTACACACAGGCGCAAACTATTGTGAGCCGCGACGTGCCGCTCCTGCCGCTCTGGTATCCGGCCAACATGGTCATCGCCAAGAAAAATGTCGGCAACATCAAGGTGGACGGAAGCGGCGACTGGAGCTTTGTGAGAAGCCTGACGGTGGAGAATAAGTAGACAGCGCGAAGCGGTGTAAGAGCCGAAAGATAAGCCCCGAAGGGGCGAGATATCAGTAGCCCAGCACGTCAGTGCTGGGACAACGGCATGACCATTATAATCAAGCCCCGTAGGGGCGACATCAATCTATGTCGCCCCTACGGGGCTCAAATCAGTTATGCGATGATTGTTCCCACGGCTCACGCCGTGGGCTACTGATATGTCGCCCCTTCGGGGCTTTAGTCTTTCAACTCTTCTCCAAAATCACGAAGCGCTTGCTCAAGACGAGCGCGCGAGACTTCGCCCTCGCGTATGAGGCGCACGCTATCAGTGCTCGCGTCTATCACAGTTGAAGGACGTGTCGTGCGCGATCTTCCACCATTGACAATCAAATCCAGCTCGTGCGGAAAATAATTTGCGGCCTCTGTGGCCGAGCGCGCGGGCTCCTGACCGGCTGGATTGGCGCTCGTCGCCGTCAGCGCGCCGCCGCAGGCTCGCACAAGCGCGCGCACCGCTTCATCCGCAGGAAGGCGCACGCCGACAGTTCCGCTCCCGGCAGTAATCTCTTCCGGAACACCCTCGCGCGCACGCACTACAATCGTCAAAGGTCCGGGCCAGAATTTTTCCGCCAACTTGCGAAAGAGTTTTGTTTGATCCTGTATGAAACGCAACGCCTCATCCCTATCCGAGATGATAATCAGAATCGGCTTTCCGCCTTCTCTTCCTTTGAGCTGATTGATGCGCGCGACCGCCTCGCGGTTAAAGGGGTTTGCCCCGAGACCATAAAAGGTGTCTGTCAGATAGGCCAGCACGCCGCCCGCTTCCACGACGCGGCGCGCTTCCTCAACATCCGTCGCGATGCGCGCAGGCTCGCTCTTTTCATCCCTCGCTGTCATCTAATCTTGACGCCGTAGGCGAGGCCGTCTCCGACTGAAAGGATTTCTCCAAGCAGGTCTGGATGGCGTATGAAGTGTTGATTAAATTCGCGCAGCGCTTGGGTGGATGCAGTCTGCTCCGGCGAGCGTATCTCGCCCGCGACCTGCCCGCCCCAGAGAACGTTGTCCGCGATGATGACACCATTCGTCCTCAACAATGGCAGCGCCGCGTCCAGATAGCCGACGTACTCTTCCTTCAAGGCGTCTATGTAAACAAGGTCGAAGGTCTCGCTTAAACGCGGCATGACTTCGAGCGCAAAGCCCTGCTCAATACGCACGCGCTCCATGAGCCCCGCCTTCTGTAGATACTCGCGGCTGCGGCTAATCATTTCATCGCTCGGCTCGATGGTGACGACAAGCCCGTCCGGTGGTAAAGCACGCGCCAGATGTACGACCGAGTAGCCTATGGCCGCGCCTATCTCCAACACGCGGCGAGCGCCAATCGCACGCGCCGTGATTTCCAGAAAGCGCGCCACCTCGCGGTCTGCAATAGGCACGCGGTGCGCTTCTGCATAACTTTCCATCTCGGCCACGACGCCCGTGTTCTGCGGGTGAAGACGATCAAGATACTCCGCCTGTTCGCGTTGGATGATAGCGTCAATTCTTGCTTTCATGATTTAAAAACCTCTCCCTCGAAATTAAAGCTCGCGGATTAAAGCCGACGACTTGCCTGCCCTGTTATGTGCCGTCGCCCGTGCCGGTCGAGCCGAAACCGCCCGCGCCCCTCTCTGTCTCGTCAAGCGATGCGGCCCATTCAGGCTGTGGAGTAATGATTGCTTCGATGACAAGCTGAGCAATGCGCTGCCCCGGCTCTATAGTCAACGTCGCATGCCCTTGATTGATTAAGACGCAGCGGAGTTCGCCTCTGTAATCGCTGTCCACGACTCCGGCCAAAACGTCTAGGCCGTACTCTACGGCGAGCCCCGAGCGCGGAGCAACGCGCCCGTAAAACCCTCTCGGAATCGCGACCGCGAGACCCGTTCTGACGGCGCACCAACTGCCCGGACCGATTTCGACTTGCTCTATGGCATAGAGGTCCAGCCCCGCGGCGTGCGGGCTTCCGCGCGTAGGCAGATGCGCTCTCTCGTCAAGCTTCAAAAATTTTAGTACGCCGGACAATGTAAGCAACTCCCGGGACGCGCGCCGCCGTCGAATACATCTCTCGATACAAGTCTACGGCAGGCGCGTTTGAATTTTAAGCTTGCGCAAGGTGTGACGGAGTCTTGCGCGGCATGGAATATCTCATAATTGAGAGCCGAAGCAAAGAAGGGGTTGCCAATCGAGCCGGGTCTTGTTATTCAATGGATGATTACTGAAAAATTCTGAATTCCAGTGTAAAGAAATTATCTGGCTTAGTGGAGAATCACATGAAATTTCGCGGTCTTGTTTTAATCGCCTGCGTCCTGCTGTCGAACGCGAGCTTTGTCACTCAACACGCGGTTGCTGAAAATCATGCTCGTCAACCCTTGCTCGCGAGCACGGCGAAAGACATACATTCTTACTCCAACCCGCAGGAAGTCAGGGTGCGGCACGTTGCGTTGGACCTCGAAGTAGATTTTCCCGGCAAGGTCTTAAAGGGCACAGCGACTTTGAGCGTTGCGAGAATAAAGCAGGGCAATCAAGCTCAATTGATTCTCGATACCAGAGACCTGAGCGTGTCAAAGGTAGAGACCTCAAACGACGGGCTAAAGTTTACGGAAACAAAATTCTCCATGGGCAATGCAGATAAAGTGCTCGGCGCTCCGCTCTCGATTCAATTACCCGCGCAACTCACGCACGTTCGCGTTCATTACTCCACGAGTCCGCACGCTTCCGGTCTGCAATGGCTTGAGCCCGCGCAGACGTCCGGCAAACAATTGCCTTTCATGTTCACACAGTCGCAGGCGATTCACGCGCGCAGTTGGATTCCGCTTCAGGACACGCCGCAGGTGCGCGTCACCTACACGGCGCGCGTGCGTACGCCCCACAACCTGATGGCCGTCATGAGCGCCGAAAACTCGAAGGTGACACGCCCCGACGGTCTCTACAGCTTTCGCATGATGCAGCCCGTTCCCTCTTACTTGATTGCGCTGGCCGTAGGCGACTTGCGTTTTCGACCGCTCGGGCGACGGACGGGCGTTTACGCAGAGCCTTCGGTGGTTGATCGCGCGGCGCGCGAGTTTGCGGATACGGAGAAGATGGTCTCGGCGACCGAAAGGCTCTACGGCCCGTATCGCTGGGGCCGCTACGACATACTTGTTCTGCCGCCAAGCTTTCCCATAGGCGGCATGGAAAATCCGCGTCTGACCTTTGCCACGCCGACCATTCTGGCCGGTGACAAGAGCCTCGTCTCGCTCATCGCGCACGAGCTGGCGCACTCATGGTCCGGCAATCTCGTCACGAACGCGACGTGGAGCGACTTCTGGTTGAACGAGGGCTTCACAACCTATTTAGAGCGGCGCATCGTCGAAGCACTTTACGGGCGTGAGCGCGAAGAGATGGAAGCAGCGCTCGGGCGTCGCTCGCTCGAAGAAGAAATGGGGACGCTTGACGAGCGAGACGAGATTCTTCACGTCGATCTTGAAGCGCGCGACCCCGACGATGGATTCACGGGCGTTCCCTACGAGAAAGGCTCTCTCTTTCTACGTCAACTGGAAGAGACTTTCGGGCGCGCACGCTTTGACCAATTCCTCCGCGCCTACTTTGACCACTTCGCTTTTCAGAGCATCACGACGGAAGACTTTCTAGCCTACCTGAAAAAGAATCTACTCGACCGCTATCCGCAGCTTGCGGCGCGCGTCGCCGTTGAAGAATGGATTTACAAAGCCGGATTACCCGCCAGCGCACCGCAACCACGCGCAGACGCTTTCTCTCGTGTAGAACGCGAGGCCGCGCGCTGGATGAGAAACGAAATACAGCTCAATGCGCTTCCCACCTCCAAATGGTCAACGCAGGAGTGGCTGCACTTTTTGAAAAGCCTGCCCGAAGATTTAGGCGCTGAGCGCATGGCCCAACTCGACCGCGCATTCCAGTTGACGCGCTCCGGCAACTCCGAAATTATTTTTCAATGGCTCTTGATGTCAATCCGCAATCGCTACGAAGCGGCATCACCAAGGCTGGAAGAATTTCTCACCTCCGTCGGTCGCCGCAAATTCCTTGAGCCGCTCTACACCGAACTCGCCAAGACACCCGAAGGACGCACCCGCGCCCAGGCCATCTACGCACGCGCGCGCCCCACCTATCATCCAATTGCCGCTGCGAGCGTGGATAAGATTCTACGGTAAGATTTATTCAGGCAATGTATGAGTTGAACTTGAAGCCGAAGTTTTATAGTGAGGCTGCGTAGGAGTTCTCGGGGCGGCTGGAATCCAACCAGCACCTCCGCACCCTCATGCGGCGATCTCACAAACGTCAGCCACCGTTCCCGGTTTAATAACCCATCATGCAGCTACTGTTGCCTAGGACAATAAGTGCACTAGAGATACCTCACAGGGAATGAACTGCTGGCGCGACCATAAAGGTTATGTCATTAAACTACACCCCGTATTAGCCATTATACATAAAGAGGCTTTTCTTTTACTTTAATAATCGTTGGGCAAGCTTCTATTCTGTTAGGCAAGAGGTTTCCGTTGGGCAAAGCCTTTCTGTGCAGCTCTTGGCTTTCAGGTGTCGGATTAATCCTGCTCCCCGGAGGCGACGGAGACGTAGCGGCGGGCGAGGCCAAGCTCGCGGAGTTTGTGTTGGAGGGATTGACGGTGCATCCCTAAAATCCCGGCGGCGCGGGTGACGTTGCCGCCGGAATCTTCAAGGCAGCGGGCTATGTAGCGGCGCTCGAACTCGCGGCGGTCGGAGCGGAAATCAGCCGTGAAGGGGACGCTCAGGGCATCTTCCTGACCGACGCCGGTGGTGTCGCGCGTTTTGGTTTCCGGCGCTGTGCCCTTGACCTCTTCGGGGAGGTCGCGCGCGGTCAGCTCGTCGCCTTCGGCCAGAATCATGGAGCGCTCGATGGTGTTGCGAAGCTCTCGCACGTTGCCGGGCCAGTTGTATTCAATCAGGAGGCGTAGGGCGCTCTGGGCTATGGGGCGCTGCGGGAGTTGATAGCGTTCGGAGGCGAGGCGCGAGAAGGTTTCGGCGAGAAGTGGAATGTCTTCGCGGCGCTCGCGCAAAGGGGCTATGTCTATGGTGACGACGCGGAGGCGGTAGAAGAGGTCTGCGCGGAAATTCCCGGCGGCGATGTCCTGTTCGAGCGGGCGATGCGTGGCGCTGACGATGCGCACGTCGACGGGGATGGAGTCAGTTCCGCCCAACCGCTCGATGCGTCTTTCTTCGAGGGCGCGCAGGAGCTTGGCCTGCACGTTGGCGCTCATGTCGCCTATCTCGTCCAGAAAAAGCGTGCCGCCGTTGGCCTGCTCAAACTTGCCCTGACGACGCGCGGCTGCGCCAGTAAAAGCGCCCTTTTCGTGGCCGAAAAGCTCCGATTCGATAAGCTCAGAAGGGAGCGCAGCGCAGTTGACGGCGACGAATTGGCCGCGCCTACGGATTGAGCTTCGCTCGTGAATCTCGCGCGCGACCAGCTCTTTTCCCGTGCCTGATTCTCCGCGCACGAGAATGGTCGCGTCCGTGTCGGCCACCTTTTCAATCATAGAGCGTACGCGCTGCATCGCGGCGGACGCTCCGATTAAAGCGCCACGACCTGCGCCTTCGATCTCTATGCGACGGCGAAGCGTCCGATTCTCGCGGCGAAGCCTTGCGGTTTCGAGAGCGTTTTTGACGACCAAGCGAAGCTCGTCCAGCTCGAAAGGCTTTGATAGATAATCGTGCGCGCCGGTCTTGATAGCCTCGACAGCCAGCCGCTCGGAGCCGTGCGCTGTGATGAGCACGACGAGCGGCGCGTCGCCGTCTTCGCTCTGTAGCTCGCGTAGAAAATCGAGCCCGCTTACGCCCGGAAGATTGACGTCGAGCAGAAGCAGGTCCGGCCCCTGTTTCTCTATGTGGACGCGCGCGGCCTCGACCGATTCCGCTTCCGTTATCTCGTAGCCAAAACCGCTCAACGCGCGGCGCATCCCGTAACGCGCCGCCTCTTCGTCATCCACAATCAGCAGGCGCAGTGAATCTTTCATCCTCTTTCATCCCCACAAATAATTTTCTGTTCAACCACGAGCGCGCTTTAACGCACGCCACCCGCGCCTCTATTTAGCAAACTCGATGCCACACTTTCGATTGCGGATTCTAGATTTCTGATTGCGGATTGAAAAGCCAGGAGCTTGATTCTTAAAATCCGCAATCCGCAATCCGAATTCCGCATTCGTCATGCGACGAGATGGGGCTTTCTTTCGCGCTCGACGCTGGCGCGGAGCGGCACGCGCAAGGTGAAGCGTGCGCCTTCATGCTCGCGCTGCGCGGAAAGTGTGGCGCGGCCTCCGACCTCTTCCATGCGCTTGCGCACGATTGCCAGCCCTAATCCCGTACCGCGCTGCTTGGTCGTAAAGAAAGGCTCCCAGATTCTCTCGCGCAGCTCGCGCTGAATCCCTGCGCCTCCGTCCACTATCTCTATCAAAAGCTCGTCGCCCTGTGTACGAGCATCGACCGAGACGAAACCTCCGCGCGGTGTGGCCTGCAAAGCGTTGGTCAAAAGATTAGAGAGCGCGTCGCGCACGGCTGATGCTTCGGCTCCCGCAAGCTCGATGGTCGTCGCCGTGCGACATTCCAGCGTGATGCCGCGCGTGCGCGCCTCCATCTTGAAAAGCTCTGTGACGGCGCGCACCAATTCTTCTGCGCTCAAAGGCGCGGCATCGGGCGGAGCGCTGCGCGCGAAGCTCAAGAGTTGTGTCACGCTGCGGCTCAGGCGGTCTGTTTCGCCGACGATGAGCGAGAGATCGCGCGCGTACTCTGCCGCCAAGTGTTTATCCTCACGCATGACCTGCGCGATGGACTTGATGGCCGAGAGAGGATTCTTGACTTCGTGCGCGACCGTCGCAGCCATGCGCCCCAAAGCCGCCAGCCGCTCCCCTTGCGCAAGCCTTCGTTCGAGCCGCACGTTCTCTTCCACCAGCCGAAAATCTTCGATGGCAATGGCGACCTGTCCGGCCAGTACTTCGAGGACGGCGCGCACGTCGCGCGTCAAAGCGTCTGGCGCGGCGTCTACGAGCATGAAGCCAGACGTGCGGTCTTCGCGCCGCAAGGCAAAGGCCATCTCGAAGCCACGCTCGCGCAAGCATCTTTCGCTTTCGACGGGCGACCATTTGTGCGTACGAAGCAGGGCCATCACATCATCTGCCCACACGTCCTCGTCCGTCTTCGTCAGAGCCTCTTCTTCAACCTCTAAAGCATCGCTTTGTTTAGCAGTGACGACAGGCTCGCTCTCTACGGCGACGATGCGAACGCGTCTCAATTCCAGAGCCTGCGCGGCGCGTTCTTCGACAAAGCGCAGGAGTTCCGCGAGCGTTTGATGCTGGCCCGCGCGCTGGCCTATGCGCCCTACCACGTCTCTGTAAAGCGCCGCCTCGCGCTCGAAGAGTTTATGAAAACGATTTTCCAGCCACTGCCGTATGGGCGCTGCGGCCAGCACCAGTCCGAGAATCAAGAGCGCTTCGATAGTGCCAGCGCGCAGACCATAATTGCCCGCAAGCCACGCGGCGAAGCTCCGTATGCCAAAGAGATACACGGCCAGCACGACCGTAGCAAGCGTCGCGACAATGAGGCTCTCTTTGATAATCAACTCAAGATAGCGATAGCGATAGATGTAATAGGCTATGAGCGCAGAAGGCAGGAGCGAGCCTAGGTTGGCGAAAGTTTTTAAGTAGTGGCCGAGTGTAGTTCCCTGCCCCACGCCGAAAGCATAAGCCGCAACAAGCAAGACGGCGATGCCTATGAAAGATGCCGCGAGCGCGCGCATGGAATTTCTCTCGCTGCGCTCACGCGCCACGCGCGAGATAAGCAGGTCCGTGACCGCTACAAAAATGAGCCCGTAACCCGCCCACAGCGCAAACGGCAGCACCATGTCGTTCAGCTTCTCCATCATAGGCTGATACGGGCCGACCCACAGGCGCGGCACGGCGACAAAGAGAAAGAGCGCCGGGATATAAGTCAGGTACACGCGCACGCGCTCGTTGAGCTTGAGCGGGCGCTCGTGCGCGCCTGCCCACAGGTGCAGGTGAACGTGCAGCAGAAAGGAGTAGGAGAGCGTGATGCTTGTGACGGCGATTGAATCCGTGAGCCTGAGCGGAACAATCCAGCGATTCGGGTCAAGACCGAGCGAAGCGTGCAGCGTGATAAGCAGGTTCGCCGCGTGCCAAGCGCCGATGGAGAAGGCGAGCAACAATAGCACCCTTTCCATCTTCCCCAAACTCGACCGGCGCTTTAACAACAACCCGCTCATCCACAGATGCAGCGCCGCCCCCGTGCTGTAACCGATAAGTTGTAAGACTTCCAGGAGAGACATGGTGAAAAAAGGGATGAGGGCGGAGGGATGAGGGATGAAATTAAAAGCAAAGATATTCTTTCTTTACTTCATCCCTCATCCCTCCGCCCTCATCCCTTGCTTAGTTGCTTCCCGCGTTGGCTGTCGGCTGTTGGCCTGCGGGGACGAGCGTGATTTCGATGCGGCGGTTGCGCAGGCGGCCAGCCTGTTTGGTGTTTGACGCGACGGGGTTCGCAGCGCCCAGACCGTTGGCCTGTATGCGGCCACTGTCCACGCCCGCCGTGATGAACTGTTCGGCCAGCACACGCGCGCGTGTGTCCGTCAGTTGTTGTAACGCATCGCGGTCGCCGCGATTGTCCGTGTAAGCGGCGATCATAATCTGGTAGTCGGGATTATTAGCCAGGAGCGCTGCGAGCGGCTCTAGCTTTGACGAGGCAGCGGGCGAAAGCGCCGAATCGCGCGCGTCTGCCCAGATGGATTCGGGCAGCGTCAGGACCAAGCCGCGCTGAGTTTCGCGCACGGAGCCAAAACGCGCGAGCGTCTGTTTGAGCGCGGCTGCGCCCACGCGCTGCTGCTCACCACGCTGCTCGCTCTCGCGGCGCGCAGCTTCGGCGCTCCGTTCGCCTTCAATCCGCGCAAGCTTTATCTTCGCGTCTTCGCCTTCGGCGCGTACCTGTTGAATCTCTTCACGCAGGCGTGCTATCTCGCTCCGTGCGTCGCGCAATTGCTGCGACGAGTTGGCAGAGTCGCGTTCGGCCAACTCGCGGGCGCGTTGTTCGCGGTCGAGCGCGGCCTTCAAATCTGCTATCTGCTGATTGGCGGTGGCGGCTGTGTCTTCCGCTTCGCGCACGGCGCGGTCACGCTCTGCAATCTCTTCACGACGCAGGCGCGCGGCCTTGCGTCCTTCGGCAATCTCTTCGGCGCGCGCGCCGAGACTAATGGCCTGACGCGCGGCGGCGTCAATCTCGGGTTCGGACTGTTTGAGACGCCATGCGTTTTCGGCCAGCTCCAACTGCGCCTCGGCCTCTTTTAACTCTGCGGAAGCGTCGCGCTCAGCTCCGGCGTAGCGCGCAAGCCGTATGGCCTGACGCGCGCCTAGAAGAGTGGTAGGCATGCGCAGGTAATCCGGATCGGCGATGTCGGGCACGCGCGCATCTCGAAAGTAATCGCTCGTGTTACCCATGTACTGCACGTTGACGGTAGCAACTTCGGCATCGCCGGGCTTGAGGGGCGGAAGATTTTCCAGCACCACCATGCGCGAGGGAATGCGTACAAGAAAGTGCGGCTCGGCGGTGACGAGCAAGGCAAAGGTCTGAAGCGGTGTGGTCACGTCGAGCTTGGAGTCTACAAACATGCTGCCGCCGCGTTTGATTTCGCCGAGGCTGTCCACGCGGCCCTCGGGCGAGATGGCCCACACGACATAGGTCGTGTAGATGCCGCCCAATTCCGTCGCGCGCGGCAGGTTCTCAATGCTCAGCTCGACGCGCGTGCCGCGCCGTCCCTGTCTGCGGATTTTGGCTTCGCCTTTGAGGCGCGGCAGACGGGTTGTGCCGCGAAATTTAACCGTCACCTGTTGGTCCAAAGGGTAAGTAATGGCGACCGTTTGACGGGCAAGGTCGCTCTGCCCGAGCGCGAGCGCCGCGAAGAGAAGGACCAGTAGAGAAGCTGTAATAAATGACGAACGGCGTAAAGGAGAGCGCTGGTTCATACATGGCTCCTTTGTCTATTAATGATAAATCGTGCAATTCATGCGGGGAAAACGCCTTGAACGGGGAGGAAGCGCCCCGTCTCTCACATCAATTGATGCGCCTCACGCGGGCATTGTTGCCGAAGGCGGAGTCAGGAATCAAGGATAAAAGCCGTAAATCGTAAATGGTAAATCGTAAATAGACAGAACGGGTTTTATCTATTCACGATTCACGATTTACGATTCACGGCTTTTATCCTTGATTTCCGCCTGGACTTGGCATATAGGTGAACAGCAAATCAAAGGGCGGTGGCCGTCATGTTATCTGCCCGGACGCACGCGAGAGGCTCGATGAAGCTTCCCTCTTTGAAACCCTTAAGGAGAATACAGGCAATGAACAGCATTAAGTTTTTCGCACTTATCATTATCGCAGCCGTCGCGTTCGCGGGCTGCGCCAAGAAGGCCAAGACCGAAGCCAACGCCAACACGTCGAACACAGAAGCTCCCTCTACCTCGACGAGCACCGATACGACTTCAACAGGCTCCGAAGGCTCTGATTCGAGCACGACCACAAAGAGCAAGAACAAAGGAAGGAACACGACGACCAGCACTTCCTCTACGGACACGGGCACGTCTTCAAGCGGCGACAAGACGAGCAAGGCATCTTCCGGCAACAAAAACCAGCAGACCGCCAAGAGCACCAACACCAACAAGAAAAGCACCAACAAGAACGCGAACGACCGCGACGTAGATAACGTTCGCCGCACGGTCAACCGCGCGATTCGCGACGTCCTGGGCAACCCGAAAAACTAGAGACGCGGGAAAATCTCTACAGCTCAGCTTTCAAAAAACTTTGCGCCGGGGCATCAACGCGAAGGATGCCCCGGCGCAAACTTTTTTTTACTAACCTCTAACCTCTAACCTCTGTTTTTTTCACACGGCGCGGCGGCCTGCCACCAGTTGAACGACGATGACGGCCAGGGCAATGAGAATCAGCATGTGTATAAAGCCGCCCGCATGAAGAATCATTCCCACAGACCATGCGATGACTAGAATCACCGCGATCACCCAGAGCATTTCCCTTTATTCCTCCAACCGAAAACTTTCTGCTCAAACGTTACAGCGACGCTCTCTTACTTTACTGCGAAGCGACTTTGACGGCTCCCCTTGGCAGCCCTATGGCGCGAAGACCCGTACGCGCAGGGTCGCTCCCGATGACGTAAGAGCCTGCGCCGGAGCTGACAGGCGCTGTCACCAGAGCGCGTGTCTTAGGCTCGCTGCTGGCGGCGGCGCGACGGTTTTCGTCCTCCGCCTTCCAGATCATCGCGCCCGAGCGCCCGCTATAACCCACGGCGAACGCAGGACCGGCTGCGACAAGCACGTCAGATGAGCCATCGCCGTCCAAATCCGCGAAGGCAGCCCCGTACGCGTCATTTGCTCCCGGCGCGTACCACATAATCTTGCCGTTGGCCGTGTTGACGGCAACCGTGCGGCCACGGCGCGTCACCATCACCGCGTCCTGTAGACCGTCGCCGTCCAGGTCTGCGGCATTCAATACTCCGCGCGGCGCGTCCTCGTCGGTCGCCACGCGCCAGAGCGGTTTCAAATCGTTGGCATTGAGCGCAATCAATCCACGCTCTGTGCCCACGAGCACGACGGGCGCGGGCGCGGCCTGAACAAACAGAGCGGGCGTAGTCATCGCCGCGTCGAGCTTGATGGAAAGCACGCGCTCGGCGCTCCCGCTACGGACTTCTATCAGGCCGCCTTCAAACGCGAGCACCACTCCGCGTATGCTCTGCGTCCTGTAAAGTGCTGGCGCGCCCAGCGCCGTCGCGTCCAGCTTTGACTGTGACACCATCTTGCCCGTCTCGCCGTCGAGCACGGTCAGAGTCGGCGTCCCATCGCTCACGATAAAGACTTCCGGTTTGGCATCGCCCATCAAATCGGCTGAGATGCCGCTCGCCGCTCGCCCGGGCACAGTGGCTTTCCACAACTCGCGCCCCGTGCCGCCTTCGAGCGCTCGCACGCCGCCTTCAAAGGCTACGAGGACGTTTGAAGTGCCTTTCGCAGTGTTGATGATAACGGGCGTGAAGGGCAGCGCGCCGCTGTTGCCCGTGGGCTCGCCGCGCTTCGCGCGCGGGCGAAAACGCGCCGTCCACAACGCCACGCCGTTGGCTCCGTCCAGCCCGTAGACCATGCCGTCGTCGTTGACGCCGACGAGGTCCATGCTTGCGCTGCTTCGCAGGGGCGCGGCAATCGGCTGCATGACGTTGCCCGTAGCCGTGCGCCAACCTGTGTTGTCCGGCGCGGCCACGGCTGTACTACTACCGCCGCCACCGCCGCCCGTCGTCGTCGTGGTTTGCGTTCCTGCACCGCCTCTGGCTTCGTTGATTTGAACGGGCGCAGGCTGGGAGTACAACCCCGTCTCGTCCGCAGCGGGGGCGACGCGCCAGTAGTAGGAGCCGCCGGGCAATTCCGTCACGTTGTATTCCGTGCCGAAGACGATGCGGTCAAGGACTATGTCTGTGAACTGCGTGTCGCGCGCCACCTGCAAGCGATAGCGTTTGACGCCCGGCTGCGCTTTCCAACTGATGCGAAACTGCGTCTGCACGCGCCGCGCTTCCGGCCTGCCGCTCTGCGCCCACGTCTGAGCGAGAGGCACACACAAAGCCACGACGAGCAGAAGAAAAACCGGGCGCATTGAGAGGCGTAAGATTTGGGGCATGGTAGTTTTCAAAAGCCGCGACGCGCGCGCCGCTTCGGATAGTCGAAGAGAAGCGGCCCTGCGTCTCAGATAGTTATTGGTTTCTTCAAGGCGATTCGTTGAGCTTGTAGCCTACGCCGCGCACCGTCAGCACGTAACGCGGATTTTTAGGATCGTCTTCAATCTTTTTTCTGAGCCGGTTGATGTGCGGGTCTATGTTACGCTGATAGCCTTCGTAATCCGTGCTCCAGACCTGATCCAGCAGGGCGTTGCGCGACCACGCGCGGCCCGGTTCCGATGCCAGCAATTCCAGAATCTGAAACTCCAGCGGCGTCAAATCCACGCGCTCGCCGCTGCGCAGGACTTCATGACGGCGCTTGTCTATCACAAGGTCTCCGACTTCTATGCGGTCCGAATCGCCGTGAGCCTGAGCGGCAACGCTTCCGGAGCGACGCAGCAAGGCTTCGACTCTCAGCTCAAGCTCGCGCGGGTTGAAAGGCTTCGCAAGATAATCATCACCGCCTGCCTCAAAGCCCGCGACTTTGCTTTCAACCTCGTCGTGCGCGGTCAGAAACATGGCTGGCGTGGTGACGCCGCGCTCGCGCACGCGGCGCAGAAGCTCAAAGCCCGTCATCTCCGGCATCGTGACGTCGAAGATAAAGCAGTCGAAGCGGCCTGAAGTGGCCGGTTCAATCGCCTCGGCCCCGCTTTCGCGCTCCTCTACCTCGAAGCCCAGCCGCCGCAGATAACCGGCCAGCAGCAGCCGCAGGCTCGAATCGTCGTCAACGATGAGCAGCCGTCGGCCAGTTTTGTCACTCGTTTGTTGATCCAAATTCCGCTCCTGCGCGTCGCGCCGCAAAGAATTTATCTCCAAGATGTCCCTTCCAGCCGTGGCTCGTCCAGACGGCCCTGCTGTTCATGCTCGTCAAGCGAGGCAGTTTAATGTAATGACCTTTTGGCCGTCAAAACTTTCATGAAATTTGAAGACGCGCCCGCATGATGCAAACAGGCACAGCTTGCCTTCGCTTTCGGCGTGGCGGCCCGTGGGGTTTATGAACGCCACGGATTATAGCGCAGTTCCGTCTCGGGCCGGAGTGAAAAACTTCGCGCTCGCCGAATCATTAATGGCTGGAGGAGCGCAAGCGGCTCCCGGGTAATGGGTCAATTTATGTAAGAGGGATTCAAAACAGGGATGGACAGGATGCACAGGATAAAAAACAGAAGGAAACAGCAGCTATTTTCAATTCTTCTATATCCTGTCTATCCTGTCCATCCCTGTTAATTCTTTCTTCGTCCTAATCTAACCCATTATCTGCTCCCGGCTCGCCTTGACGGGATGCTTTGAGGGCCGTATATTTTTGGTTTACTGATGACCGAAGTTTTCGGTTCTATCCCCTCCCATCAAGCGCGCTGGCGGACACCAGGAGAGCACGCGCCTTCGGCGAGCGACGAATGCACGATCTGCGGCGACTTTTAAGATACCTCAAGCCACATTGGGGAACATTCGCACTCGCGACCTTTTGCATGGTCACGGTCGGCGTGCTGGAAAGCGCCATCAACGCGCTCATCGTCCCCATCTTTGACCAGGCCTTTGCGCAGAACGGCCAACGCACCCCTACTCTCTTCGGCCTCCAACGCATCATCCCGGACTCGGGCTTTGCCGCGTGGCGCAACATCAGCATCCTTCTCATCATCTTTACAGCCACCAAGGGCGTCGCAGAATATTTTTCGACCTACCTCATGGCGCGTGTAGGCCAATCAAGCGTGCTGCATCTACGACAGGATTTGTACCGTCACGTGCTCTCGCAATCGGCTTCGTTTTTCGAGCGCCACCGGACAAACTATCTAGTCTCGCGGCTCGTGACGAGCGCATCGGCCATAGAGCAGGCCGTCTCGAACACCCTGCGCGACATGCTGCGCGAAAGCTTCACGCTCATCTTTTTTCTAGCCGCCTCGTTTTACTATAGCTGGCGCTTGACACTTGGCGCGCTCCTGATTGCGCCCGTCATCGCCATCCTGACCGCACGCTTTAGCCGCGCGCTTCGCAATCTCGCACGCGAAAGCTTTGAAGGCAACAAGCACCTGACAGACACCGCGCAGGAAGCTCTAGCCAACCAGTCAATCGTCAAAGCGTATCGCGCCGAAGCACGCGAGCAGGGGCGCTTTCGCGACGTGGCGCTTCAGATTGTGCGTGCCAACCTGCGCTCGGCCAAAATAGCAGCCCTTTCACCACCGACGATAGAGATGATAGGCGTCATAGCCATCGTCGCGCTTCTCTATTTCGGCCAGCGCGAAATCATGCTCGGGCGCATGAACGCCGCGCAGTTTCTAACCTTCCTGATTTTTCTCTTCCGCAGCTACGACCCCATGCGCAAGCTCTCGCGCCTGCACAACAGCATGGAGCAGGCGCTTGCTGCCGCGCGTCACGTCTGGGAGGTGATGGACGAGCACCGCGAGATTCCCGAACGGCGCGACGCCGTTGAATTAAAACCTCTCGCGAAAGAGATAGAGCTGCGCGGGGTCTCCTTCGGCTACGAGAATGACTCGCGGGCGGTCCTGCGCGACATCAGCCTACATATTCCAAAGGGCACGATGGTCGCGCTCGTAGGCGAATCAGGCGGCGGGAAATCCACGCTGACCAAACTCCTCCCGCGCTTTCATGATCCGGTCGAGGGCACAGTGCTCTGGGACGGCACGGACCTGCGTGATGCAAAGCTTGCATCGCTCCGCAGACAGGTTGCGCTTGTCACACAGGAAACAGTTCTCTTTAACGACACGGTGCGCTACAACATCACCTACGGTCGTCCGGAAGCGACCGAAGAAGAATTGGAACGTGCCGCGCGCATAGCCTTCGCGCACGACTTCATCATGGAACTGCCCGCAGGCTACGACACGATTATAGGCGAGCGCGGCATCTTTCTTTCGGGCGGCCAGCGCCAGAGATTAGCGATTGCGCGCGCTGTTTTGACGGACGCGCCCGTGCTCGTGCTCGATGAAGCGACCTCCGCGCTCGATGCGGAATCGGAACGCCTCGTGCAGCAAGCTCTGGCTAACCTGATACAGAATCGCACCACGGTCGTCATCGCGCACCGCCTCTCCACCGTGAGACGCGCCGACGCCATCGTCGTCCTCGAAAAGGGGCGCATCGTCGAGATGGGCCGTCACACAGAGCTATTAACGCGCGACGGGCAATACAAGAGGCTTTACGAACTACAGTTCGCCGACGAAGAGGAGGAATTACTCGTCAATAGTAAATCGTAAATCGTGAATAGATAAAAACTGTCTTTCACCATTTACGATTTACGATTCACGATTTACCAGCTTATGAAATCCATGACAGGTTTCGGTCGCGGCTCGGCGACGGGCGAGAACTTCTCGGTCGGGGTTGATCTGAAGACCGTCAACAACAGATTTCTGGACATACACCTGCGCACGGGCGCGGAGCTGTCGGCCATCGAGGCGCTCATCAAACGACGCATCTCGGACCGTCTTTCGCGCGGGCGCGTGGATGCTTCCATCACCTTCGAGCGCACGGGCGAAGTCACTTATGAGCTGAACCGCCCTCTGATTGCCGGGTTCATCTCGGCCATGCGCGCCATGCAGCAGGAGTTTAATATTCAGGGCGAGCCTGACATCAACATTCTGGCTCGACTGCCCGGAGCGATGCAGCCCGTGCGCGACGGGATAGACGAAGACATGATTAAGGGTGTCGAGCGCGCCGTGGATGAAGCGCTCGACGAGCTTGAAGAGATGCGCGAGCGCGAGGGTCAAGCCCTGGTCGCCGAGATGCTGGGGCGGCTCGTGGAAATAGAGCGCCACATACCGGTCATCGAAAGCGCCGCGAGCGGTCTTGTAGAAGCTTATCGCGCGCGTCTTCAGAAAAGAGTCGGCGAGCTTCTGGCGCGCGACGGTCAGGCCATAGAGCTTGATCAGGGAAGGCTCGCGCAGGAGCTGGCTTATCTCGCAGACCGCAGCGACATCAGCGAGGAGCTTGTTCGCCTTCGCAGCCACCTCGTCCAGTTTCGCGAAGCGATTGTCAGCGGCGGCGAGGTCGGCAAGCGTCTGGATTTTCTCTTGCAGGAGTTGAACCGCGAAGCCAACACGGTGCTCTCAAAATCCACGGACCTTCAAATCAAAGAGGCTGCGCTCTCCATTAAGGCCGAGGTCGAGAAGCTTCGCGAGCAGGTCCAGAATGTCGAGTGAGACACAGGAAGAAGCGGGAACGCGAGCGGATGCTTGCGCGGGCGGCCCCGTTGCGGCGCGCGGGATGCTCGTCATCGTCAGCTCGCCTTCGGGCGGCGGCAAAGGCACACTCATCCGCCGCGTGTTGAAAACTGTGCCTAATCTTGGCTATTCTGTATCGTTTACGACGCGCCCCGCGCGCGAAGGCGAGGTGGAAGGCCGCCACTATTTTTTCGTCACGGAAGAAAAATTCCGCGAAATGATAGCAGCCGGGGAGTTTCTGGAATGGGCCGAAGTGCATTCGTACCTTTACGGGACGGGCCGCGCACAGGTCGAGAGCGAATTAAAAGCGGGGCGCGACATCATTTTGGAGATAGACGTGCAGGGCGCAAGCGTCGTGCGGGCGCTCGCGCCCGGAGCCGTGAGCACCTTTATCCTGCCGCCGTCGTTTGAGATTTTACGCCAGCGCCTGCGGGCACGCGGCTCAGAGACGGAAGATGATTTAGCCTTGCGCCTGCGCAACGCGCGTAGCGAGGTAGAGCGTTACAGGGAGTTTGATTACGTCATCGTCAACGACGATGCCGAAAGGGCAGCGGGTCAGTTGGCTTCAATCGTCTACGCGGAGAGAGCCAGTCGCGAGCGCCAGGAGCAAGCGGCCCGAGCAGTCGTAGAAAGTTTCCCCCGCTAAAAGATTCAGAGCAATCATACGTCGGGACAATCGGCCAGGGAGGTCAGCAGATTATGTCCAAAGTTATTGAAGCAACGAAAGCTTCCACCGAGCAGAAGGAAGCCCCAGTGCTTGATTCAAAATATCGCCTGATTATCGTAGCGGCTCAAAGAAGCAAACAACTACAGCGCGGCGCGCGCCCGCGCGTAGAGCTTGACCCGCAAAAGCATAAGCCCACACGCATCGCGCTCGAAGAGGTCGAGCGAGGCCGCGTGAAATTCTCCATCATAGACGAAGATTAATCTTTAGCGCAGCTACACCTGTAGGGGCAGAGGACTTGTCTCTGCCCCTACAGGTGTTGAGTTTCTTCACATCCCCTTGTAATCAGGACCGCCGCCGCCTTCAGGCGTCACCCAGTTAATAATCTGGTACGGGTCCATGATGTCGCACGTCTTGCAGTGGACGCAGTTGGAGAAATTTATCTGCAAGCGCCGACGGCCATCCGCTCCGCCCTCGACCATCTCATAAACGGCTGCGGGACAAAACCTCTGACACGGATTCCCATATTCCTCAGCGCAACGGGTCGAGCAGATGTTTGTGTCGAGCACATGCAGGTGCACGGGCTGGTCTTCGTCGTGCTTGACGGCGGCGTGATACACGTCCGTCAGCTTGTTAAAGGTGAGCTTGCCGTCGAACCTCAGGCCGTCGTAACGCTGCGAAATATCGTCGCCGCGATAACCGTAGTCCGAAAGTTTTTTGAGCGCCTCGTGTCCGGGCTCGCCCGCCGCGCGATCAAAGAGTCCCCACGAGCGACCGCCCGTGATGAACTGCAAGCCCGCGTTCGCCATCCCCAGCCAGCGCCCGCGACGAAAACCCGCGTGGAAATTTCTCACGCGCCGCAGCTCCGGCACAATCCAGCTCTCCTTCACCAGCTCCTCGTAACGCTTTAACTGATTGGCCGAATAATCCCCCGCCAGTAACGCTTCAAAGATAGCTTCGGCAGCGAGCATGCCGCTTTTAATCGCCGTGTGAATCCCTTTCAGGCGTTGCGAATTGAGAAAGCCCGCGCAGTCTCCAACTAATAAAACGCCGTCCGCGTAAATCTGCGGCATGGCGAAATAGCCGCCCGCCGCGATGGTCTTCGCACCGTAGCGAATCATCTTTGCTCCATCAAGCAGACGCGCGATGTAAGGATGCTGTTTGAAACGCTGGAACTCCGCGTGCGGGTCTAGCAAAGGGTCTTGATAATCCAGCCCGGTGACGTAGCCAATATTCAGAATGCGATTCTGCATTCCGTAAATCCAACCGCCGCCGTAGGTCTTGGCGTCGGACGGATAACCCAGCGTGTGCGTCACGCGTCCGGCAGGATAACGGTCGTCAGGCAGCTCCCACAATTCTTTGACGCCGATGCTATAGACCTGCGGCTCGCGCCCGTCGTTTAGATTAAGACGCTCGCAAAGCTTTTTCGTCAAAGAGCCGCGCGGGCCTTCGCCGAGCACCGTGACCTTTGCAAGAAGGTCAACGCCCGCCTCGAAATTCTCCTTGGGCTTGCCTTCCTTGTCTATCCCCTTGTCGCCCGTACGCACGCCGACCACGCGGTCTTCCTCATCGTAAAGCATATCCGCGCCCGGAAATTCCGGGAAGATGTTAACTCCGGCCTCTTCGCACTTTTCCCCCAGCCACGCGACAAGACGATTTAGAGAGACGATATAGTAGCCGTGATTCTTCAGCGGCGGCGGCGTAATGGGCGAGCGAATCGCGCGCCGCTTCGTCAGGTACAGAAAATAATCTTCGTTGACAGGCGATTCAAGCGGCGCACCCTGCTCTACGAAATCAGGAATCAGCTCGCGCAAAGCCTTCGGGTCCATGACCGCGCCCGAAAGAATGTGCGCGCCAACACTCGCGCCCTTTTCGATGACGCCGATTTCTATCTCGCCGAGCGGCTTTCCTTCACGCTTGCCGCCCGCGACCGCTTCATTATGCTCGCGCACAAGCCTCGCCAGATGAAGCGCCCCGCTCAGGTTCGCCGGGCCAGCCCCGACAAACACCACGTCCATCTCCAACTTATCTCGCTCAATTCTTTCTCTCGTCATGACAAATCTCTACAGTGGCCTTTCGTTTACAAAAAGCTCGGATAGTGTTTTGAACAAAAAATGAATGACCATTCAGTCAGCGGAGTATAGCAGAGTGCGACTAGTTTAGTCGAAGCGGGAACTAGCTGAAAAATGGATTCACCGCCGAGACGCAGAGCGCGCAGAGACGACGCAGAGAAAACCATTCAACTCTCTGCGTTAACCCTGCGTCCTCTGCGTCTCGGCGGTGAGTAGCTTGATTAGGCTCGAAGGCGCGGGAGGTTGTAGAATCAGTCATACTAAAAATTTCCCGAGGTCATCATGGCAGACGCGAAGCACACCAATCGGCTGATTAATGAAACCAGCCCCTATCTTTTACAGCACGCACACAACCCCGTGGACTGGTATGCGTGGGGCGAAGAAGCTTTGGAAAAAGCGCGTGAGGAGAACAAGCCTATCCTGCTCAGCATAGGTTATTCGGCCTGTCATTGGTGTCACGTGATGGAGCGCGAGAGCTTTGAGAACGAAGAGATTGCCGCTTTGATGAACGAGAATTTTATCAACATCAAGGTGGACCGCGAGGAGCGGCCTGACCTTGACCAGATTTACATGAATGCCGTGCAGTTGATGACGCGGCACGGCGGCTGGCCGATGACGGTCTTTCTCACGCCCGAAGGAGTTCCCTTTTACGGCGGCACGTATTTCCCGCCCGAAGACCGCTACAACATGCCGGGCTTTCCGCGCATTCTGGCGGCGGTCTCGGAAGCTTATCGCACCCGGCCCGACGAAGTGACGGAGACAGCCGTCTCCATGTTGGGCGAGCTGCGCCGCATGGACATCGCGCGCGAATCGGGCGAGGGCGTCTCGACGGAGATGCTTGATGCGGCTTTCCAGCAGATTGCGCGCAACTACGACGAGCGTCACGGCGGCTTCGGCGCGGCTCCGAAATTTCCTGCGCCTATGACGCTGGAATTTCTGCTGCGCGTTTATCATCGCACGCGGAACGAGCGCGCGTTGGAGATGGTCTTGCACACCTCGCGGCGTATGGCCGAAGGCGGAATGTACGACCAGTTAGGCGGCGGCTTTCATCGCTACTCGACCGACGCCGAGTGGCTCGTCCCGCATTTCGAGAAGATGCTTTATGACAACGCGCTCTTGTCGCGTCTATACCTGCACGTCTACCAGCAGACCCGCGACGATTTTTACAGGCGCATCACGGAGGAGACGCTCGATTACGTCCTGCGCGAGATGACGAGCCCGGAAGGCGGATTCTATTCCACGCAGGATGCGGATTCGGAAGGCCACGAAGGAAAGTTTTTCGTCTGGACGCCTGCGGAAGTCGAAGAGATTCTGGGCAAAGAGGACGCCGCGCTCTTTTCCTCTTACTACGACATCACGCCGGGCGGAAATTTCGAGGGCCAGAATATCCCGCACGTCAGCCGTTCAATCGAAGAAGCGGCGCGTGCGGAAAATATTTCGAGCGAAAATTTAGAGGAAGCTTTGGAGCGCAGCCGCCGCAAGCTTTTCGACGCGCGCGAGCAACGCATCAAGCCCGGACGAGATGAAAAAATTCTCACGGCATGGAACGGTTTGATGCTCGCTAGCTTTGCCGAAGCGAGCGCCGTTTTGGAGCGTGAAGATTACAGGGAGGCTGCGCGACGCAACGCGCGTTTCCTGTTAGACAACCTGCGACGAGACGGTCTGCTGCTTCGGACTTACAAAGACGGACAGGCGAAGCTCAACGGCTATCTTGAAGACTATTCTTTTCTAGCCGACGGGCTCGTCGCGCTTTATGAAGCGACGGGCGAATTGGAATGGCTCACGGAAGCAAACGCGATTACCGAGCGCATGATTGAAGAATTCTGGGACGAGGAAGCGGGCGGCTTTTTCTACACGGGAAAGAGCCACGAAGAATTGATCGTTCGTTCCAAGGACTATTTCGACAACGCGACGCCTTCGGGCAACTCGGTCGCCACAGATGTTCTGCTGCGCTTAGGACTCCTCACCGGCAACGAAGATTACACGCGCAAAGCTGTCACGATTTTCAGACTCCTGAGCACTCCCCTCACGCGTTACCCTTCGGCCTTCGGAAGATTGCTATGCGCGCTCGATTTTTATCTTTCATCACCGAAGGAAGTCGTCATTATCAAAGGCGAAGATGAAAGCGAGGCTCGCGCGCTTCTAAGCGAAGTGTGGAGGCCGTATCTTCCGAACAAAGTTCTGGTCCAAGCCCGAGAGGGAGACGCGCGTGCGGCGGAACTCATCCCGCTCTTACGCGAAAGGACGCTCTCCAATGGTCACGCTACGGCTTACGTCTGCGAGCATTACACCTGTCAGAGCCCGACTACAGACCCTAAGGAGCTGGTAGCACAGCTCACGCAAACGACGGAGCGCGGAGCACACGGCGCGGCGTAAGATTTGAGAAAAGGAAGAGAAGCCACTATTGGTTAGCTCCGTAGGAGCTAGATGTTTATAGTTCATCGCGCCAATCAAGAGTCAAGCTCCGTAGGAGCGGCATGTCATGCATCCATGACATGCCGCTCCTACGGAGCTTGACTCTTGGAGACGTGTGCGAGCTATAAACATCAGAGTCCCTACGGGACTTTTCAAACGGCTTTTTAAATTTCACATCAGCGCGTTGCCGCTTACTTCTTTCCCTTGCATGCCTCTATCGCCTCACGCAGGGTTGCCAGGAGTTCTTCGCCAAAGCGCGTGATTCTGGAAGCGCCGAGGCCGTGAATGGCCTGCAAGGCGTCGAGCGTCTCCGGCCTCTCCATTACCAGATGCTCCAGCGTGCGGTCCTGACAGATCATGTAGGCCGCGACCATCTCGGCGCGCGATTTTTCCAGCCGCCACTTTTTCAGCTCCTTGAGCACGCGTCGTTCTTCATCCGTCAGTGGACGAGGCGGCGGCTGCGGGGGTCTACGACGGCGCGGGCCTGCGCCTCTCTCCACGACAGCATCGAGCGTGGCAAAGCGCAAGGCTGCTTCGAGCTTGCCCTCGTCCGCGAGCATGCGCGTAAGCCTGTCATAAGCGGCAAGCGTGATGCGAGCATCCATCGCCGCGTACTCAAGCTGCGCGCGTGTTAGCGGTCGCCGCCGCCAGTTTGATTTTTGATAACGCTTATCAAGCTCGATGCCGAAGAGATGCGCGGAGACTCCGGCCAGACTGTATGAAGGAAGGCGCAGGGCCGAGCGCGCGAGCCGCAGGGTGTCTACAAAAGCGGCTGGCTTGAGCCCTTCGGTTTTCAGCATCCCTTCGTCAAAGCGCGCGTTGTGCGCGGCCATCATGACGGAAGGCGATTCGACAATCGGCTGTAGAATGGAGGCTTCGACTTCTAAAAGGTCTATGACGAGAATCTCGCCCGCGCGCGCGGCAATCTGCACGAGCGAGACACGGGAATGGTTCGCCTGCGAGTCCCAGTAGGTTTCCGTGTCTAGACCTATGACGGCTTCTGTTTCCAGAAGGGCGAGCGCGCGTGCGGCCTCGCCGCTATCTGTGATGACGCGATAGGCGGCATCCAGGTTGAGGCTGTCGTATTCTGCTGGCCCGCTGGAAGACAATTCGTTAATCGCTGAAGCTTGAACGTAAAACGAAAGGCGCGCTGAAAACTCAACGCGCCCTGAACTCGTTTGCCACGCGCTCGACTACGGGCGCTTGGTGTTGCCGGTGTTGGCCGTGTTGGCTGCGCCTTTGTTCCCGTTGCCCATGTTCATGTTGCTCATATTAGCATTGCCCTTGTTGGCGTTGCTCATGTTGCTCATGTTGGAGGTATTGGTCGTGTTGGTGGTCGTGGGCGGCGTGGTCGTCGTCGAAGTGTTGGTCACCGTGTTAGTCGTCGTGTTGGTCGTCGTCATATTGGTCGTATTCGTGTTCTCTCCGCCGCACGCCGTCCAGAGAGAGGCCGTGGCAAGCAAGGCAAGACAAGCTAAGGTTCTTCGCATCGAATTTTTCTCCTGTAACCCAGAGGGGTAATTTTGTAAAGGAACTGATTATCCTGGGCGAGCCGAGATTTGCGGGAAGGCGTCGCGCCAGCACCAGTTCGGTTAAAGTCCGAGCCGCTCTTTGCCTCTTCCCTTCGCCCAAAACTTTTTTATACTCGAAGGGGAGAGTCGAGGGCCTGTTAAACTTGACAAGCAATTTCGCCCGGCGTCCCGTCGGTGACACTCTTGCTCTTAAACGCACAGGCTAAAACTTCAAAGGGACGTGTGCGGCCTCCGTGACCCCGGCAGCACGCTGAATGACACAGTTAATACGCGCGGTTTTTGATACCTCTTCGGATGATCGCTCCGGCCATCCAAAACGAGCGCAGTTGAGATAGGCTTTCGCGGTCGTTAGAGCCCCGTCCCACAGGCTTTTCAGGACTCAAATGGTTTTATGGCGCGCGCAGTGTAGCATTAGAACGGTTAGAAATACACGAAAAATTTCGAATTCGCAACCGCCTCGCGGATAAATTTGCAAGGCAAACTTAGCTCTCTCAACCCTCGTCCACGGTCCTCACTCAAAGGATTCAACCGCCTCCGGGCAGCCCCTCTGCCCGTGGCGACGAACAGGCTTCAAAGCCGCCGGAGAATATCACAAAACGCCGCCTTTGCAATAGAGCTAACCCCCTTCTTGTCAACAAAAAGCTTGACGCCCGAGGGGCTGAGCCTGTATTGTAATCAGGAGTGCTAAACACGTTTGGCACTGGCTTAATAATTGCCAACTCTGGCCGCTGGCGAGCCCTCGAATGCGCGCCTTCAATCACCCGGTAACAATAAACTGGCCCGCGCCTCTTTTACGCCGCACTTCTAAAACAAGCACATCAGAGCGGACTTTGGACCGCTACCAGTAAAAATCAGACACCGTCATGCCACAAGGAAATTGGAAAACTCTTGCCTTCCTCAGTGCCGTTGCCATGCTGTCGGCAGTGCTCTTCGTCATGGCTCTGGGCTCGCTCACCGGGCTGCCCCTTTCCGGTTGGACGGGTCTTGTGCCCCTTGGAGCCCTGCTGTTTTTGACCGTCGCAGCCAGCCGCTTTACGGTCTCTGTCGCGAGCGCAGACGGCGTTAGCCGCAGTAATAAATCGGTCGCCGATGCCTTTATTTTTCTGGCGGCGATGATGTATGCGGCAGGCGCTTCGGCCACCGCAGGCCCAGCCGTCCTGCTGGCGGCGACGGTAGGTTTTCTCTCGTCATGGCGCACGCAGCCGAGGCGCATGATCGTCTTTACCGTCGGCGCTAATATCATCTCGACATACGCAGCAGCATCCCTCTACGGATTGCTCGCGAACCTCATGGATGGCGGCGCAGGCCCGCGCTCCCTTTCTCTGAGCGCTCTACTTTTGCCTGTGTGCGCGCTTGCGCTCGTGCAATATTTTTTGAGCACGCTGGGCGTCGCGGCCTTTGCAGCTTTCTCTTCGGGCAAGCCCCTGACCTTTTCCACGGAGAGCCTTGTCTGGACTTCCATCACACAGGTCGCGGCGGCTGCGAGCGCGGGCCTCTTTTACGCCAGCCTACACACCGCGAGCGTCTCGTATCTTTTCGTGGGCTTATTGATTACGGGTCTGGTCTACCTGCTCTATCGCTTTGACGAAAAGCGCATAGAGGAAGTCCGCCGCTCGGAAGCGGAAAAGACGCGTCACTTGCAGGAGATGGCGGACCTGCACATGAACACCATCGAATCGCTCGCCATCGCGATTGATGCCAAAGACCAGACGACGCACGGGCACGTGCGGCGCACTCAGATTTACGCGCGCGAGATGGGCAGGCTCTTGAACGTCACGGATGCGGAGACGCAGGCTTTGACGGCGGGCGCGCTCCTGCACGACATAGGCAAGCTCGCCGTGCCCGAGTACATTCTCAACAAGCCGGGCAAGCTCACGGAATCCGAGTTTGCCAAGATGAAGATTCATCCGACCGTGGGCGCGGAGATTCTCAGGCGCGTACAGTTCCCTTACCCCGTCGAAGCCATCGTGCGCTATCACCACGAGAAGTGGGACGGCACGGGTTATCCGAAAGGTTTAAGGGGCGAAGCCATCCCGCTCGTCGCGCGCATTATCTCGGTCGTTGATTTTTACGATGCGACGCGCTGCGACCGTCCCTATCGCAAGGGCATGCGACGTGAAGATTCGCTCGCGCTCTTGAGTCAGATGGCGGGCACGAGCTTTGACCCGCGCATTGTGGAGATGTTTATAGAGCACGTCGAAGAGTTTGACGCGCTGATTGCCAGCCAGGACATACAGGAGCAGGTTCAATCCGGCGAGACGGATGTTGAAAATCACGCTCAGCCTGACAGGGGGCTGGCGTCCGACGTGTTGGGCGTGCAGGAGCACTCGGCGGGCTTCCGCTCCATCACGGAAGCACAGCGCGAGGTCTTTGCGCTTCACGAGATAGCTCAAACCATAGGCTCGTCGCTCAATCTCAACGACACTGTGACCCTTGTGACGAGCAAGCTGCGCGCTATCGTTCCCTTCGATACGTGCGTTATTTACATCGTGCACGAAAAAACCGGCAAGGCCATTGCCATCCACGTCGCGGGCGAACACTCGGAAGCCTTCATGCGTCGCCGCATCAACGTCGGCGACGGCATCACGGGCTGGGTCATCGCTAATTCGCGCACGATGTGCAATACCCCGCCCGAGCTTGATCTAATCGGCGTGCCCGACGAGGTTAAAAAATCTATTCGCGGTGTGCTTGTTGCTCCGCTCGTCAGGGAAGACGGCTCGTTCGGCGCGATCACGCTCTACTCAAAAACGCTCACAGCTTATTCGACAGAGCATGTGCGTCTTCTTGAATCCGTTTCGCTGCACGCTTCGTCTGCGCTGAACAACGCGATTACTTTCGAGCGCACACGCGAGAGCGCTTTGACGGACCCTCTGACGGATTTACCCAACGCGCGCTCCTTCTACATGACGCTCGAACAGCGCATCGCCGAGTGCCAGCGATTGAAACGCGAGCCCGTCTCCATCCTCAGCATGGACATGGATGATTTTCGGAAGGTCAACGACCTTTACGGGCACGCGGTGGGCGACCGCATGCTGGCGAGCGTGGCCGATGTCATCAAAAAGCAGCTCAGGCAGATGGACGTGCTGGCACGCTACGCGGGCGACGAATTTGTAGCAATCATGCCTATGGCTTCGGGCGAGATGGCGAGCATCATCGCGGAGAGAATTCGCGCGGCGGTCGAATCGCATGAATATACTGTGAGGACGGGACGCACGGCGCGCGTCGGTCTAAGCGTCGGCATAGCCTGTTTCCCGCAGGACGGCGAGACCGCCGAAGAGCTTTTGATGGCCGCCGACCGCAACATGCAGCGCGACAAACACGCGCGCAAGCTCGGCCCCGCGATGAGCGCCAATTCCAACATCGCTTCGATTGATATGTTGACGTAAGAACGTGATGAAGATGAAGAATCTGCTAAATATTTTCAGCTCCGTAGGAGCTAAATGTTTATAGCTTGATTTTCATCATCAAGAATCAAGCTCCGTAGGAGCGTCATGTCATGGATGCAGAACATGCCGCTCCTACGGAGCTTGTTTTGTTGTTGTCCGTTGTCAGCTATAAACATCCTCGCCCCTACGGGGCTAAATCTACGGCGTCAGACTCAGGATAAATAGATTACCAACCGAACTGAACGAGCCCTTTTCAACGCATACCGCTTCCCTTCTGCGGTGTGCGTTTTATTTCGAGAAGCAGGTGCTTTTGCACACCGCTCCGCATCTCGCGTATAATTCTCCCCGACCGCAATCAAGTTTTATCAGGCTCAAGAGGCCGGGGCGAGCTGTTTAAGCCGCGCGCCCTGAGGTCAGAAGGATAATACTCTTTCCTCTGAGCTGCGGTTGCGGAGCGTGAGACAAACCAAGATGAGCAAACAAGCTAAACCTACACAGTCGCGTGCCAAAGCTGAAGACCAGAGCGCGGCGGGCGTGCTTGAACAGGAAGTCACTGACGAGATTAACCCGTCCGAGCTTCAGGCCGAGCACACGCAACGCAAGGAAGAACAGAAGCACCGCGTCGAAGATTTGCCGCGCGAGTTGCTCCTTGAGCTTCTATACCAGATGATTCTCATACGCCGCTTCGAGGAGAAGTGCGCCGAAAGCTACAGCCTCGGCAAGATAGGCGGTTTCTGCCACCTCTATATCGGTCAGGAGGCGGTCGCCGTCGGAGCCCTCTCGGCCATAGGCAAGGAAGACTACGTGCTCGGCAGCTATCGCGAGCACGGTCAGGCGCTTGCCAAAGGTGTCTCTGCCGACGAGATCATGGCCGAGCTTTACGGCAAAGCCACTGGCTGCTCCAAAGGCAAAGGCGGCTCGATGCACATCTTTGACAAGGACGTTAATTTTCTTGGCGGACACGCCATCGTCGGCGGTCAGATTCCTCTGGCGACGGGCGTGGCCTTCGCTGCCAAATACAAGGGGACGGATAAAGTCGCGCTCTGCTTTTTCGGTGAAGCGGCGGTCAATCAGGGCGCGTTTCACGAGTCGCTTAACCTGGCGCAGTTGTGGAAGATTCCCTGCATCTACATCTGCGAGAACAACCAGTACGGGATGGGCACGTCCCTGATACGCGCGATGTCTTTGCAGGATGTGTCGGAGAAGGCTTGCGCCTACGAGATGGCCTCAGAATTTGTGGACGGGATGGACGTGCTCGCCGTCCGCGAAGCAGTGGAGCGCGCCGTCGAGCGAGCGCGCAAGGATTCGCTGCCGACGCTTTTGGAAGTGCGTACCTATCGCTTCATGGGCCACTCCATGTCCGACCCCGGCAACTATCGCACGCGCGCCGAGATAGAAAAGCACCAGGAGCGCGATCCAATCAAAGTCTTCACAGCCTCTCTTAAAGAGAAGGAGCTGATTGACGACAACGGCATTCAAGAGATAGAGCAGCGCGTGCGCGAAGTGGTCGAGCACAGCGTCCGGTTCGCAGAGGAAAGCCCCGAACCCGACCCCAAAGAGCTTTACACGGACATCTACGCAGATTAGTGAATCGTGAATCGTGAATCGTAAATAGATAAAAGCCGTTCGTCGATTTACGATTTACGATTCACGATTCACGAGGTTTCAAATGGCTGTCATAACTATTCGCGAGGCTTTGAATCAGGCATTGGCCGAGGAGATGCGGCGCGACGAAACTGTTTTTCTGATGGGCGAAGAGGTCGCGGCCTATCAGGGTGCTTACAAGGTGACCAAAGGGTTGTTGCAGGAGTTTGGAGACAAGCGTGTGATTGACACGCCGATTGTAGAACTTGGGTTTGCGGGTCTCAGTGTCGGCGCGGCGATGGTGGGCCTGAGGCCCGTGGTCGAGTTCATGACCTTTAATTTCTCCATCCTCGCCTCGGACCAGATTGTCAACTCCGCTGCCAAGATGCTCTACATGTCCGGCGGGCAGTTCAACATTCCGATTGTCTTTCGCGGCCCCAACGGCTCAGCCTATCAGGTCTCTTCGCAGCACTCGCAGGCGCTTGAATCGTGGTACTCATTTTTTCCGGGCCTCAAGGTCGTCATGCCTTCGACGCCTGCCGACGCGAAGGGATTATTGAAATCCGCCATCCGCGATAATAACCCCGTGCTCTTTATGGAACAGGAGCGTATGTACGGCAGCAAGGGCGAAGTTCCCGAAGATGAAGATTTCACCATCCCGCTCGGCGTCGCAGACATCAAGCGCGAAGGCACGGACGCAACAATCGTCGCGCGCTCGTTAACAGTTCCGCTGGCTTTGAAAGCCGCCGAGGAGCTGGAAAAACAGGGCGTCTCCTGCGAAGTCATAGACCCGCGCACGATTCGTCCGCTGGACATAGAGACAATCATCAACTCCGTGAAGAAGACGAATCGATTGGTCGTCGCAGAAGAATCGCATCCCTTCTGCGGCGTGAGCGCGGAGATTAGCACAGAGGTCACGGAGCGCGCCTTTGATTATCTGGACGCGCCCGTGCGCCGCGTCTCCGGCGCAGACGTCCCCATGCCCTACGCAAAGAATTTGGAAAACCTTGCAATCCCCAGCGTCAAGCACATCATCGACGCCGTGCGCGAAGTAGCATACTTGGACTAAGTGCAGAAGATTGATTCATTTCTTCATTGATTCAATGAAACAATGAACCGATGAATCAATCTCCTGCACTCATCACTTTTGAGGATTCTATGGCGACTCAGGTTGTAATGCCGAAGCTTTCTCCGACGATGGAGGAGGGTCAGTTATCACGTTGGCTCAAGAAAGAGGGCGACAAGGTTTCCATGGGCGAGCCGCTCGCGGAGATTGATACCGACAAGGCGACGATGGAGATGCAGTCGCTCGGCAACGGCGTCTTGCGAAAAATCCTGATTCAAGAGGGCGAGAGTGCGCCGCTCGGTCAGGTAATAGCGATTATCGGAGAGCCGGATGAAGATATCTCCGGTGTGCTTGAGCAGGCGAAACAAAGCGGCAGCGCTGCACAGAGCACCCCGAGCGCGGAAGACACCGCCGACACTGACGGCGGCGCGCAGGCCGAAGCGGACGCCGGAAGCTCAAGCTCTCAAACCGCAGCCAGTGAACCTGCTCAAGCAGGCACAGCAGGCTCAGCAGCAGCCACGCGTGCAGACGCAACGAGCGGCGGCAGCGCTTCTCAATCGTCGTCAGGCAACGGCGCGGCTTCTGCTCAGGAGGACGGTGGAAGATTAATCGTCTCGCCGCTTGCCGCGCGCATGGCCGCAGAGGCCGGAATCAACCTGCGCTCCCTACAGGGTAGCGGGCCGGGCGGGCGCATCGTCAAGCGCGACATAGAAGAAGCCATCAAGGCCGCCTCCGGAACAACCGCAGAGGCTCAAGCGCCTACGCGACACCTGCGCGCGGTCGAGCCATCGGCACAACAACAGCCAGCACAGACGGGCGCTTCCGCTTATCGCGACGAACCCATGTCGGAGATGCGCCGCGTCATCGCCCGTCGTCTTGTCACATCCCTCGGACCTATCCCGCATTTCTTTCTCACTACGGAAGTCGAGATGGACAGGGTTGTGGACTTGCGCGGCTCGCTCAAAGAGCTTGACCCGGACCTGAAAATCAGCGTCAACGACATCATCATCAAAGTTGCCGCCGCCGCGCTCGTCGAACACCCGCAGGTCAACGCTTCTTTTCAAGACAAAACGGTTCGCTACTACGAGCACGCAGACATAGGCGTCGCTGTCGCCATTGACGACGGGCTGATTACTCCCGTCATTCGCGCCGCGGATAAAAAATCCCTGAGCCAGATTGCGTCAGAAGTGCGCGAGCTGGCCGAGCGCGCACGCAACCGGCGTTTGAAACCGGAAGAATATACGGGCGCGACCTTCTCCATCAGCAATCTGGGCATGTTCGGGATAGACGAGTTCACAGCCGTCATCAACCCCCCCGAAGCCGCCATTCTAGCCGTGGGACAGATGAAGCCCGCGCCCGTCGTGCGCGATGGACAGATCACCGTGCGCCAGATGATGCGCGTCACCATGTCCTGCGACCACCGCGTCATAGACGGCGCGACGGGTGCGAAGTTCCTGCAAACCTTTAAGCGCATCTTAGAAAACCCGCTGTACCTTATCGTGTGAGACACAGAGAAAGTAAAAAGGCAAAAGGTAAAAGGCAAAAGGTCGGACACGCCTTGCAGGCGTGATTTTCAAATTATTACGGTTTTCAAGTGGATGCGACCGAGTAACCGCAATGCTTGAACCAACTACGACAGTCACGACTCGTGATTAGCTCAAGCCCTTTGTTTAATGCCTGGCTCAACTCTTCAATAGTGCGCGCCTTTGCTTTTCGCAAATTGGTTTTGATCTTTGACCACAACAGCTCAATCGGTGAAAAGTCTGGCGAATAGGGCGCGAGCCACAGAACTTGAGCTTTGCGCTCGTGGGCGACCTCTTCGATTCGACTGGCATGATGAGCAGTTAGATTATCAAGTACCAGGATGTCGCCTGCTTTGATTGTCGGTCGCAGCACCTCTTCGACATAAGTATTGAAAGCATCTCGGTCAACTGCACCCTCGATGATAAAAGAAGCCGACACGCCGCCTAAGCCCATGGAGCTGATAATCGAACGCTGCTCGCGATAGTTCTTCGGTACTGATTCCGTGATGCGCTCGCCACGCTGTGCACGGCCATAGCGGCGAGTCAGCGTAATATTGATCCCGGTCTCATCAATGAAGCGCAGCCTTCGCTGCCTCAGAGCTTTGACTTTGCGCCAGTACCAGGCACGCTTACGATTATTGCGCTCTGAGGCTGTCAGACTCTTTTTTTGCGCGACAAGCCGCTCGTGCGCAAGCTGCGATGAATAGTTGGCAGAGAGACTGTGACCGAGGTTTTAGCCGAGAGATGCTCTTGCAGCTCTGCCAAAGAAATATCAGGCTGTTCTTTCACTTTTTTGCGCAGCAAGCGATGCTCTTTCTCTGAAAGCGATGGTTGACGACCTCCGCCATGCGCTAAGGGCGCAACCGAGCCAGTCTCTCTTTTCTGTCGGAGCATCTTTTTCAGAAAGGTCTGCCCGACGTTGAACTGTTCGGCCACTTCAGCGAGAGAGCCTTTGCCTTGCTCGTAAGCGGCAACGACTCTTTGGCGCAAATCTAAGGAATAAGCTTTCATGGCGAGAAGCTTACTCCTTATTGTTAGTCGCATTCAATCGAAAACCGTAATAATAAATCAAAGCCGTGAGGCTTTGTCCTGACTTTTGCCTTTTACCTTTTTACTTTTACCTTTTTTATGGCCGGAGACTATTCATTGAGTCGAGCTGCATTGCGCGCGCGGCGTGCGGGCTATGCTCCGCATGCGGCGCTTTTCATGGTGCAGCTCATGTTCGGGACGTGGCCGATTGTCGGAAAGCTTGCGCTGCGTGCGCTGCCCACGACCGGCCTTGTCGCTTTCCGCGTCGGCGGCGGGGCCGTCTGCCTGCTCATCCTGCAAAGATTTTTGGGGCGCGTCCGGATCATTGACCGCAAGGATTACGCGCGGCTCGCGCTCTACAGCCTGCTCGGCGTCGTGCTTAATCAATTTCTCTTCGTCAAGGGGCTTTCGATGACGACGGTCATCAATGCCACACTGCTCGGCACGACCATCCCCGTCTTTACCCTGATAGTCAGCCTCGTTCTGGGCTACGACCGTCTTTCGCTCCGCAGGGTCTCCGGCATCACGCTCGCCGCTGCGGGCGTCATCTATCTGGTTGACCCTCTGCGCGCGGATTTCTCGGCCAACACGACGCTCGGCAACATCCTGATTGTCGCCAACTCGCTCTCGTACGGAGCCTACATAGCCATCTCGAAAGATATGGTCAAACGCTACGGGGCGCTGACTGTGATCATGTGGCTGTTCGTCTTCGGGAGCATCGTCACCGTCCCCATCGGCGCATGGAGCATCAGTGCAAGCGATGCGCTCGCACGCATGACTCCGCTAATCTGGCTCGCAGTCTTCTACATTATTCTAGTGCCGACGGTCGGGGCTTATTATCTGAACGCATGGGCGCTGGCCCGCGTCGCGCCGAGCACCGTCGCTGTCTATATTTACCTGCAACCGCTCATCGCCTTCGTCTTTGCGCCGCTGCTGCTGCAAGAACCTCTCAACTCGCGCACATGGATTGCCGCTCTACTGATTTTCGCTGGCGTCGCCGTCGTCTCCCGCCGCGAAAAAAGCTACGCCCTCGAAGAAGTCGCCGAACACCCGGACGCGCTCAGCCACTAAGAGCAGGGATGAGGGCGGAGGGATGAGGGATGAAAGTGCTTGAGTGATTCATGCAATTGACGCTTTCACTCGACTAACTTCATCCCTCATCCCTCCGCCCTCATCCCTGCCCTTGGTGGTGTCTTCGCGTTCGGCGAGGCGGCGTAGCTCGAAGAGTTTCATCAGGGCTTCGACCGGGGAGAGCGCGTTGGGGTCAACGTCAAGAATGGCGCGTGTGAGTTCGGCTGTGCGCGTGGTGGTGGCGGCGGCGTTTCGGTCGTGGGTAGGGCTTTCCGCGCCCGCGCTCGGGCCTTCGCCTTTCGACTCGTATTCGTTTAAGAGGACTTCGGCGCGGCGCACTACGGGGCGCGGCAGACCCGCGAGCCGCGCGGCATAAACACCGTAACTCTTCACAGCAACCCCTTGCGAGATTTTGTATAGAAAGACCAGCTCGCTTCCCTCTTCGGCAATCTCTACGTGAAGGTTTTTCAGGCGCGGCAGGAGTTCGGCCAGCTCCGTCAGCTCGTGATAGTGCGTGGCAAAGAGCGTCTTGGCCTGAAGCTGCGGGTGATTATGTATGTATTCGATGACGGCTCGCGCCACGGCCAGGCCGTCGTAAGTCGAAGTGCCGCGTCCTAATTCATCGAGCAGGATAAGCGAGCGCGTGGATGCGTGATGAAGGATCTGCGCGGTCTCGACCATCTCGGTCATGAAGGTTGATTCGCCGCTGCCTATGCGGTCGTACAAGCCTATGCGTGTGAAGATGCGGTCGCAAAGTCCTACGGTCGCACGCCGCGCGGGCACAAAGCTTCCCACTTGCGCCATCAAAACGATGAGCGCCGTCTGGCGTAAGTAAGTGGACTTGCCGCTCATGTTCGGGCCGGTAATCAAAAGAATCTGCGGAGCTGAGGCCTCGCCGCTAAGCTCCACATCGTTGGCGACGAACGTGCCCGCCTCGACTACTCTTTCCAGCACGGGATGTCGGCCTTCTTCAATCGTCAACTCTGCCGCATCGACCACGACGGGGCGCGTGTAGCCGTACTCTTCCGCGACTTCGGCCAGAGAAGCGATGGCATCCAGGTAGGCTATAGCCGAAGCGGCTGTGAGAATCTGTTCGCGGCTTCGTCCAATCTCGATGCAGATGTGGCGGAAGAGATTCGTTTCCAGTTCGTCAATCCGCTCCTGAGCGTGCATGACAAGCGATTCGTGCTCTTTAAGCTCTAAAGTGACAAAGCGCTCGCCTTGCGCGAGCGTCTGCTTGCGCGTGTAATCTTCCGGCACTAAGTGAAGATTTGGGCGCGTCACCTCTATGAAGTAGCCGAAGACCTTGTTGTAGCCGACGCGCAAGCTTTTGATTCCCGTGCGCGCCCTTTCGCGCTGCTCCATCTCGGCCAGATAGGTCTTGCCGTTCTTGAGAAGCTCGCGCAGTTTGTCCAGTTCCTCCGAAAATCCTTCGCGAATCACCTTGGAACGTTCTGCGCGCGTCGGCAGATCATCCGAAATCGCGCTGCGTATCAATTGAGCCGGGGCTTCGCACGTTGGAAATGATGAAAGAATCGTCTCGAACCGCCGGGCGTCCTTTTGGAGCACGCTTCGTACGCGCGGAATCGTTTCCAGAGTTTGACCGAGCGCGAGCACTTCCTGCGGAGACGCGGCCTGCGCACGCGTGCGCGCGGACAATCTCTCAAGGTCGTGCATCGTCTCAAGCGCAGCCGCAAGCTCTCCGCGCGCTTTCCCTTGCGCGTGAAACCATGAGACGTGCTCGTGGCGGCTCGTAATCAACGCGACATCCAGAAGCGGCTGGCGCAGCCATCGACGAAGCAAGCGCCCGCCCATCGCCGTCCGCGTCCTATCCAGCACACCAAGGAGAGTCGGATTTTCAGAAGCGGTCTCGAAGATTTCCAAACTGCGCACGGTGTGCGCGTCCAGCACCATAAAGTTTTCGGTATGATAGCTCGTCAGGCGCGCGAGCTGGCCCGAGACAGTCTCCTGCGTGTCGTCTAAGTAACTGATAATGGCCCCGGCGGCTGTGGCTGCGAGCGGCCATTGTTTAAGGCCGAAGGGCGCAAGCGTGCGCGCCTGAAAATGGCGCAGCAGCGCCGCACGCGCATGTGCCGTGTCAAAGAAGCTCTCACGGCAGCGCGTCACAAAACCCGGAAGCGCGTCCACTTCCTCCTTTGTGCTTGCGCGCGAAACGAGCAATTCCGCAGGCGCTATTCGTTGAAGCTCCGCTACGCCAGCTTCCTCGTCCGTTTCCGTCGCGGCGAATTCTCCGGTCGTCACGTCGGCGTAGGCAATGCCCGCGCGTTTGCCGTCCGAGACGAAAGCGGCCAGGTAGTTGTTGGATTTTGTGTGGAGCAATCCGGGCTCAAGGACCGTACCGGGCGTGACGACGCGCACCACGTCGCGCTCCATCAGCGGCTTTCCCTCCGGGCCTTTGACAGGCGTTTGCGTCAACTGCTCGCAGATGGCTACGCGGTGGCCGCGCGAGATGAGCGTCGCCAGATGCCGCTCAAGACTGTGATAAGGGATACCGGCCAGAGGCACGCGCAGGTTTTTGCCCATCGGCTTTGACGTGAGAATAATATTCAGCTCGCGCGCCAAAAGACGCGCGTCATCGTCAAAGGCTTCATAAAAATCGCCTATGCGAAACAGGAGCAGCGCGTCGCCGTGGCGTCGCTTGATTTCCAGATACTGTTTTCTGAGTGGCGTTGTGTCCGTCATTGTTCGGAGAGTTTCGTTAAGAGGTCTTCGACCGACGTGAGCGCACGGTGAAGGCGATGAAGCTGTTCAAAGCTCAGAATGGTCGTGGCCCCTCCGATCTCGTGAAAAGCACCCGTGCGCGCGGGCGTCATGGATTTAAGAGCACGCGCCGTATCGCGCTCGCTCGTCAAGACTAAATAAGGCTTCGAGCGTTGCGCTTCGTAAGCGCGTTTCAATTTAGCGAGCGCCGCGTCTATGTTGCCCTTGTGCTGAACTTCGAAAACGTGTGTCAGGCGAGGGCTCGACCGACTCGCGCGCCAGACAACATCGTAGTATTCAAACTCGGCCTGCGCGTAGTAGCCAAGCACGCGCCCTATGTCCAGAAGCATCTGCTGAACGTCCGTGTGCGTCAGCGCCGCACGAGGCTGAGCGTTTTCGGATGTATCGGCGAGCGCAAAGAGTTGTGCTTCGTCTGAGGCGCGACGCCGTCCCGCGCCCGTGATTGTCCAGAGCCCCTGACGGCGCTCAATCTCACGCTTGTCGTCCAGAGTGCGACCGGCGCGCTGCACAAGCCTACGCCACTGGCTCCTGTGCCCGTTATCAATAGCACCGACTTCATCATCTTCAAGCTGCGGGAAATAGGCCACCAGCCGCTCGTAAAGAAAACGCACGTCCTCGTGGCCGCCCGTGGCGAGCAGTTCCTGCAAGATAGGCAATTCTATGCGCGCTACGCTGGGATATGCCATCGCCTGAAAGTGTCCGGGAGCTAAAGGAAGATGAAAGAGCCCCAAAGGAAACAGCGTGATTTTCATCTTTCGTCGATAAAATTACAGGAGAAGCCGTACCACAATCAAGAGAAGACGGCGAGCGTCGAACGGAAGACATAAAGAAACGCAAGAAAGACAAAGAGAAACGCGGCGAAGAGTGTTTGATTCCCTTCGCCGCGCCTCTGCTTCCTTGATGTTTCTTTGAGCTTATGCCGCTTGAGTGGCCGCTTCCAGCTCGAAGCAGACCTGAATCTCTTCGGATTCGAGCGTGTCACGGTCCATCAAGCCTTCGACCAGACGAGCAATCGCAGGGCGGCTCGCGTCCACGATTTCGCAGGCGCGCTGCATCTGCGCGCTCATAATCTCGCCCGTGGCCTGCTCTATGCGGTCGAGCAAGGCTTGACTGTGCGGGTCGTCGGGCCTTCCCAAATGAATCGGCCCGAGCGGGCTCATGCCGAATTCCGCGACCATCTTGCGCGCTATCTCTACGGCGCGCTCTATGTCGTTGCTGGCCCCTGCGGTCATAGTGTCGAGCAGAAGTTGCTCGGCGGCTCGCCCGCCCAGAAGCATCGCTATCTGGTCTTCCAGATACTCGCGCTTCTTCATCAGGCGGTCGCGCTCGGGCAGGCTCTGCGTGACGCCAAGAGCGCGCCCGCGCGGCAGTATGGAGACCTTGTGTATGGGGTCGCCGTTTTTGACGGCAAGCCCTACGGCCACGTGGCCCGCTTCGTGGACGGCAGTGGCGTAACGCTCGTCTTCGTCCATCATAAAGCCGTGGCGCTCTGCTCCCATGAGGATTTTATCGCGCGCGTATTCGACGTGCTTGCGCATGATAAAGTCGGAATTGTCGCGCGTGGCGGCGATGGCCGACTCGTTCAAAAGATTCGCCAGATCGGCTCCCGAAAATCCGGGTGTGCCGCGCGCAATCCAGACAAGGTCAAGCTCCGGCTCAAGGACTAAGCCGCGAGCGTGAACTTTCAAAATCTCTTCGCGCCCGCCCGCGCTTGCCAGATTGACGGTAATCTCGCGGTCGAAGCGCCCCGGTCGTGTCAGGGCTTGATCCAAAATGTCCGGGCGATTGGTGGAAGCAATCACGACGACGCCGCCCAATTGATTAAAGCCGTCCATCTCTATGAGCAACTGGTTGAGCGTCTGGTCCTGATCGGCGGAGGCGGAATCGTTGCCGCGACCGCGCTGGCGGCCCAGTGCGTCTATCTCGTCTATGAAGATGACGCAGGGCGCTAGTTTGCGCGCTTCGGTAAAGAGACGACGCACGCGCGCCGCACCAAGGCCCGCAAACTTTTCCTGAAAGCTGGAACCGGAGACAGAGAGAAACGGCACGCCTGCTTCATTCGCAGCCGCACGCGCGAGCAAGGTCTTGCCCGTGCCCGGAGGGCCGGAAAGGAGAATGCCGCGCGGCGCACGCCCGCCCAAACGTCCGAAACGCTCCGGGTCGCGCAGGAATTCGATGGTCTCGGCCAGCTCGTTCTTGGCTTCATCAACTCCGGCCACATCTGCAAACGTCACCGTTTGATTTCCGTTGCCGTTAACCACGGTGAAGTCACCGCCGCGCCCGCCTATGGAGGCGTAGACGCGCCAGCCTATAAAGCCGAAGGCGGCGAGCGTCAGGAGCGGGATGGCCCAGTTGAGAGCGGTCGAAAGCGGGCTTGGTCTGAGGCTCTGATACTGAACTGGAAGGCCGCTTTTGACGAAGCCCGCGATGACCTCTTTCTGCGCGGCGCTGTCGGGAACAATCGTGCGCAGAAGCGAGCCGTCTTTTTTCGTGACGTTCATCACTTCGCCGTCAATCTGAAGCGAGGCAGCCTCTGTGCTCTGGCTCAGGCGGCTCAGCTCCGTGTAGTCAATCGTGAGCACGGGCGGCTGATGACGCTGGTAATAGACGACGGCGGTGGTGACAGCCAGAAGCAGAAAGAGCCCGACCGTTACGATGAAGCTTGGTTTCTGAGATTGGGGGATTAAACGCGGTAAAGGGGAAGCCATGAAAATTCTCCGAGGGCGCGGGGATTCTTTCGGGGGAAATAAATCCTTCGCGTCCGAGATGTGATTAGAACTACAAAGAAACAGTGTCAGGGGTAACGCAAGAACACGCGGTGCGCGAGAACAAACCCCAAAGAGTTTTACGCGTGGGGGTCGCTCAACGGATTTTGAACGTTCACAAGGCAGGGCCGCACGTGAACGGCAAACAACACTTTACCAGCCAGAGGCTCGTGAAGTCCAGTCCTATAAAAATCTTACTCTCGACCTGTATAAATAATTTCAGCGGCCCGCGCCATTTAGAGAATAAAACCGGCGTATGCGAGCCGCCTTATTTCGTCCGATGTATATGTACTGCCGCCGGTTGCCGCACAAGGGCGTAGATTCATTCAACTTTTCTCGCCCTGCCCTAAATCAAAACAGGACTGATGCGGCCCATGCGGTGTAATTTAGTACATCCAACCCTTCATAATCACTCAAAGCGACCCTTCGCAAAAGCCGCGTATTGAGCTTCAAATCATTCACTGTCTTTAACTTACAGGTAAACGGCAGTGGGTGCTCGGAGGGTTGGCACAGCCATTGCCAACCAGAGAGTCGGGTGGGTTCAATAGAACCGAAAAGAGATTTTAACTAGCGACGCTCAAAAAAAAGGAGAAGGCGATTATGTTGTGGACGATTCTGGTGATTCTTTTGATCTTGTGGTTAGTGGGTGCCATCGGCGGCATCGGCGGCAACTTGATTCACTTGCTGCTCGTCGTGGCTCTGGTCGTTTTGGTGATTAACCTGTTGACCGGTCGCCGCACGGTTTAAGCTGACCGGACGAACTGACAAACTAGCTTCGACTGTACCAACCGAAAAGGGACGAGAGTGTCTAAAAATCTCTCGTCCCTCTTTCTTTTAAAAATCCACGAGTTAAAAATCCAAGAGCCGCAGGTTGAGCGGAGCCGTGACGCGCCCGACCGGGTAGAGGTTTAGTTGCCGGTCCCAGTAGGGCGAACGCTCGTAAAAAAAGTTCAGGCGTGCCTGTGGATTAGCCGCGAACGCCGGGTCGTTTAAGACGCGCCGCTCGAACTCTTCCTTGAGAGCTGGATTTTTAGCCATCATCTCGCGCGCCAGAGTTTCCAACACGTAATCTTCCCCATACTCTTTCTGCTCAAAGATGGCGTTAAAGAATCCCCACGCGACAAAAGAATCTGGCGCGTCCGGCTCAAGCAGGTGAAGCGCCACGCGCGCTCCCGTTTGCGACACGGGAACGACGACAGACCCCGCGGCGAAATTTCTACGCTCGCGCACAAGCGCTGTCTTAAAGGAAGGCATCACGCGCCCCTCGAAAGGCGCGGCGGCCAGCTTCACATCCTGAAAACGATAGCTTTCAACTTCGATGGTCGCGGGCGCGGCGAGTTTCTGAAGGCGCAGGCCGTGAAGCCCGAGCACTTCTATGACCTCTTTCCACTGCGGCGGCACGATGTAATAGAGCGGCGGCGCAACAGCCTTCGCGACACGCGTGTCATCATAAAACGGCACGGTGTAATCCACAGGCTTTGTCCCAAAGACGACGCGCACCGCTCCCGAAACGTCGCTCAATTCGTTACGCGCCTCTACGCCTTTGAGTTGAAATGGAAAGGACTTGTCCGTCAGCTCGACCCGGAGCGGAACCTGCCGCGCCGGATTATAAGCGCTGCCCATCCCCGCAGCCTCTTCTTCCGCGCTCTTGATTGCATTTAAGAGAGCGGCTGTATTGCGGTTCAACTCTTCCAGAGAATAGAGGAGCAGGTCATATGTGCCGCGCACGCGCGAGCGGTAATCCTTGAGCATGTGCGTTTCAATCGTGAGCCCCGGACGGTTGCGCAAAGGTGTGTAGCCGGTCGAAAAACGCGGCGGCATGATAAAAGCGTCAATGCCTTTTTGTAGATCGCGGTTGTCACGAAAGACCATGTACTGGGCCACCAGATTCCCAGCCGCCTCTGTGGCCGGAAAGATGCGGCGCTCAAAGGCTTCGCGTTGCCACTGGACAACAGCTTGCGGGACGTGCTCGTGATGCTCGTAGATGTGCGTCAGGTTATAGCGAAAGTCGGCCCCGTCCGTGACGTGGCAATCAATCAGTAGGTCAGGTTGCCAAAGGTTCCAGAGCTTGAGCCACGCGCGCGTCTCCAACGCATCCGCCTTCATGTAATCGCGATTCAAATTGAGATTGGTTGCGGTCACGCGCCACCCCATCTCTGCGGGGCCGTTCTGGTTGATGCGGTTGTAGGGACCGAAGCGCTCGTGCCCGTCAACATTATAGATGGGGATAAAGAGGATGACGGCGCGTTCCAGTAATCCCTTTCGGGTTTTGGTGATGGCGATGTCGCGCAGGAGCGCAAGCCCCGCGTCTTTGCCGTCAGACTCGCCCGCGTGGATGCAAGCCTGTATGAGCATGATTGCTTTTCCTGCGCGGCGCGCGGCCTGAGGCGTGAACGTCCCGCCCTCGGCTGCTATAAGCAGCGGCAGCTCGCGTCCTTCCCCGCTCTGCCCGAACGTCTGGTAGCGTATCAGTGGAGAGCTTGAGGCGAGCTTGCGGCTATAGGCGATTGTTTCATCGTAACGCGGCGTTTCGCGGTAGTCTGTTTTTTCCGCGCGCGTTTGCCATTCAGGCGGCACGGGAGGTGTAGGGCTTTGAGCCATCGCGTTGTTGTTCATGTGTAAGAGCGCCAGAGACAGAATGCTAACGAAGACAATGTGTGCACGGGGCATTCAAATCTTCTCCTGATCAAGAGAGCTTCCAAGCCGGTTTTTTGTACGAGCGTGCTTTACTATACGACTCATGCGTCCTGTAGCGAAAGATGAAAAGTTTGGGATAGTGATTCAAGCTCACCGCCGAGACGCAGAGAGCGCAGAGCAGGCGCAGAGAAAAATTAAACCAACTCTCTGCGTTAACTCCGCGCCCTCTGCGTCTCGGCGGTGAATTCGCTGTGATACTGACCTCCTGCCGAAGCGTTAAGCTTTACCTCGGCAACAGATGTAGGGCACAATTGCGTCAAAGAAGCCACGGAAATTAATGCTGAAATTATTGCTATTGCCGGAAAATAATTTGATGCACTTCGACAAAGCCGCACGCAAGCTAATCGTTCTCGCGCTCCTTTTTTCCTTTGTCCTTTCAGGATTTGCTCCCGACGTCGCGGCGCAAAGTCGTGGACGAAAAACTTCCAGGCGAGCGCCGTCCACGGCCTCTAAGCCAGCGAGCGAGCCGCTGCGCAGGCAGTTGCCCGGAACGGCTCATCAATCCCCTGCACGCACCTACGATGTGCAGCATTACACGATACGCACGCGCTTTGACGCTTCAGCCAAAACGGTCTTCGGCGACGTGACGATCTCCTTAAAGCCGCTCGCGAACGGCTTTCAAAATTTTAAGCTCGACGCTTCGAACATGGAGTTTGATACAGTCACGCTTGAACCGGAAGGCAAGCGGCTCAAGTGGACGACGCCTGAAGATAAGCTTTACATCGCGCTCGACCGCGCTTACTCATCGTCGGAAACAATCGAGGTCCGTATACGCTATCGCGCCACTCCGCAGCGCGGTCTCTATTTCGTCCCGGCCAGTCCCGCTTCGCGTAACAGGCGGTGGGCCAAGCCCGCGCAAATCTGGACGCAGGGCGAGCCCGAAGACAATCATCACTGGTTTCCCTGCTACGACTTTCCGGACGACAAGGCGACGAGCGAGCAGTTCATCACAACCGCTGCGAGCGAGATTGCCATCTCCAACGGCGAGCTGATTGAGACTGTGGATAACGGCGACTCGACGCGCACCTTTCACTGGAAGATGAATCAACCGCATTCGAGCTACTTGATTTCGCTCGTGGTCGGCAACTACTCGAAGATTGAGGACGCTTACAAAAATATTCCCGTCGAGTACTACACCTATCCGGGGACGGAGCGAAAAGCGCGCAGCTCGTTTGCCAAGACTCCGGCCATGATGCGCTGGTTTATAGAGCGTTTCAATTACGAATATCCTTATAACAAGTACGCGCAAACCGTCGTCACCAATTTTATCTTCGGCGGGATGGAAAACATCACGGCCACTACGCAGGCCGACACGGAGATTTTGAGCGGCGAAGACGACGACCCTTCGCTTTCCGCAGACAACCTGGTCGCGCACGAATTGTCGCACTCATGGTTCGGCAACCTTGCGACCGCGAAGGACTGGGCGAACCTCTGGGTCAACGAAGGCTTCGCGACCTTTTTCGAAGCCGCCTTTAACGAGCACGAGGGAGGCCGCGACGCTTACCTGTACGAGCTGCGTGAAGACACCAGCGAATATTTTTCCGAAGACTCATTTCAATATCGTCGCCCCATTGTCTCCAACCGTTATCGCAATCCTGTGGACCTCTTCGACGCGACGGTTTATAAAAAGGGCGGGTTTGTCGTTCACATGCTGCGCGAAACGGTGGGCGACGAAGTTTTCTGGCGCGCCTTGAATGTTTATCTGAACGAGCACAAGTACCAGAACACGGACGTCAACACCGTCAAGGACGTGTTTGAGAATGTCTCCGGCAAAAACCTTGACTGGTTTTTCGACCAGTGGTTATTCAAAGCAGGCTATCCAGAGCTGCGTGTGCGGCAGAACTATAACGCGGCGACGCGCCAGCTCACGCTCGACGTTCAGCAAACGCAGACGCCCGATTCCATCACCCCGGCAGTCTTTCGCCTGCCCGGCGTCGAAGTGGAGATTAGAACCGCGAAGGGCATCCTTAACGAGAGAGTGGATATTACAGAACGCTCGTCGCGCTTTGTCTTCAAGCTCGACAGCCGACCGCTCGCCGTTCGCTTTGACAAGGGCGAGCGCATCCTGAAGAAGCTTGATTTCCCGCAGCAGCGCGCAGCACTGATTCTTCAGCTACTCGAAGGCACGGACGCCATCGCGCGCATCGAAGCCGCCGAAGCGCTCGCGCAACTACGGAAATCTTCGCCCGAAGATGAGCGGGAGACTATTCAGGCTCTGGGCCGCGCTCTCAGGAAGGATTCATTTTTCGGGGTGCGCGCGGCGGCGGCCACTGCGCTCGGAGAGTTTAAGACGGAGGAGGCCGTACGCAGTTTGAACCGGGGGACGAGGGACGAAGACCAGAGGGTGCGCGAGGCGGCGCTCAAAGAATTTCAAAAGGCTATCGGGGCGCACGAATCTGCCGCGTGGCTGGAATCTGTCGTCATCTGGCTCAAAGAGCGTAGCAACCTCGCGCGTGGAATTTATTAGAACCCGAACCCTGGATAGGCGCGTGCAAATGTTCTTGGCTCCGTAGGAGCTTGATGTTTATAGCTCCGTCACAATAAATCAAGAATCAAGCTCCGTAGGAGCGACATGTTCCGCATCCGTGACATATCGCTCCTACGGAGCTTGATTCGTTTTTGTTACTCGTTAACTATAAACATCAAGCTCCTACGGAGCTAATTACGTCTTATCTCGAATTAATGTATTTCCTCACTGCAAGCGCGGCATTGCGCGCGGCGCTTGGCGTTGAGCGTGCCGCAGTTGGCGCAGCGATGATACATCCTGGTCGTGAACCAGTTGGTGATAACCGCGCTCACGACGAGTATCGCCGCCAGCAGCGCAAAGCCTAAGACGGTTTCGGTCAACCCTTGTATTTCTCCTGCAACTCGCTTTGATAGGCGCAGCCGCGCGCATAGCCGCGCCGGAAGGCTTCCACCGTGCACTGGTCGCCGTGACGCTCTCGCAAGGCAGCTTGCGCTTCCTCGTAGCTGCGGCCACGCACTTTCGGATGCAGCGCTGACTCGAAGCCTTGGCGGAAAGCCGCTTCGTCAGCGTGAAAGTCGCCGCCCTCTTCCACATATTTCTCTTCTTCGGCGTCGCGCAAGCCGACCCACCAATCTTCGCGCGCGGCATCAAGGCTCTCTGCCCCTGCCTGCCCCAGCACAACGCGCGCGGCTTCCGCCTGCTCGTCATCTTCTGCGAAGGCTATGACGACCGTGTGCCCGCGCCTGAGCGCGTCTTCGTAAACATAAAGCTCGTCGTGCGGCAGCCCTTCGTCCAGCGCATCTTCAATCTTGTCGCCCGCCAGAGCGCCCGTGGCTGCTCCGCCGAGCCCAAGGAGCGCCGCGCCGATAAGCCCGGCGGCGATGACAGGACCGACGCCCGGAACCAAAAGGCTCGCAGCTGCCGCGCCTATTTGCATCCCTCCGGCGACGCCGAGCGCGCCTCCGACCGCGCCGCCCAGGGCTTTACCCATTCCCGGCTGCTCGGTTTCGGTCGTTGGGACTTCCGTCTCCAACTCCTCCACGGATGTGCCCGGCGCGAGCAGGCTAATGCGGTCTTCGGGGATGCCAGCCTGACGCAAATTCTCGACAGCGCGGCTCGCCTCGACGTAAGATTTGAAGATTCCGGCGACTGAAATCATTCAAGCGGTCTCCTTGTCTGTAGAAGTTTGTTGTATTGTTTATACCACAAGAGCGCGTCCGCAGAGCACAACCGAAGAGAATCATTGAGCGAAAGATGCGCGCCGTGTTAAAGTAGAAATGTTTGAAGCTCTTATAATTCTTGAGACCACGCTTTCCGGGAAAATCATCTGGCATGATCGAAATCATTGAAAAGCATTGGCCGATGTCTGAGGGCGATGGCAAGGCGACGCGGAAGAAAAAGCCGCGTCTGCTGGCTATCACGACCGATTGCTGCACGGGCTGCGCGGGCTCTCCGGCCTGTATAGAGTATTGCCCGATTGAAGCCTGCATGTTCTGGGTTCCGGATGAAGACCACCCGCCGTTTGGCCGCATAGAGGTAGACCCGAACCTGTGCATAGGCTGTCAGAAATGTATCAGCAAGGGGCCGGACGGCGCGTTTCTGGACGGCTGCCCGTGGGATGCCATCGAGATGATTCCGACAGACGATTGGGAATCGGCGCACGGCGTGGTTCTCTCCGACGCTCCTATTGCGCGTTAGCCCTAAGGCGCAACAGAATTTTGAGAGCGGCCCCGTATGGCTTGAGCCGTCTGGGCCGCTTGTTCTTTTATACGAACAGGCATCCCATCTACGCCTTGTACGTAACGCTCCACTTCCGCGAGGTCTTCCAGTTCGCCTACGAAGTAGAGCGCCCGCAGAGCCTCCCACACAAATTCACTATCCGAAGCTATTGAGAAGAGCGTGTCGCCCACTTTGACCTGTGCGCCTTCTGCTGCCTGCACGCGCGTCACCTTTCCAGGCAAAGGCGAGCGCACTTCTTCACGCTCGCCAGCCGCCTTTTCAATCTTCGCAAGCAGCGTCCCGTAATGAACCGCCGTGCCGTTCGAGAGAGCGTTATCAACACGCCCGGCGGTCGTGGCCGTGACGGGATGCGGCTTGAAGATGGCGCGTAATTCGGGAAGCCCGCGCGCGTCGTTGAAGCGTACGAGCTGGACCGCAGCGTTTCTTCTGACGACCACCTCGGGGTCTGACAAAAGGCTGGCGAGCGCTGCGCGAAACTCTTCGGAAGAGTTGTCCTGTCCCATGACCCACGCAGCCATCTGGCGAATCTCCACGACGGGGCTCGCGGCAAGTTTTACAACTTGCGGATACCAGCGCCGAACTTGCGGGTCTTTTCGTGAGATGTGCTCGGCTACCTGCGAAAGCGCGTGCTGGACCTTGCGCGGCTTCTCTTCTTCGGCCAGGTACTTCGCCATGTCTTCATCCGAGAGGTCGCGACCGAACCACGTCCCGTACCAGGTGAAGAACGCGGCGATGACGAAAAGCCCCGCCACCAGTGCCAGAGGCCAGGGGGTTCGCCTGTGCTCTTGCGGCGCAGGCGTTGGTTGAGACTTGTGATTATTGCCGCTCATCTAAACTCGCTTTTTACTCTGGCGGAAACAAGCTTAACCCGGCGTGTAGAGTTGATAAAGGATGAGGTACACAACCACGCCCGTCACGGAAACGTAGAGCCACATCGGCAGCGTCCAGCGCGCAATCTTTCGGTGACGCGCGAAATCACGGCGCGCTGCACGCCACACCGTCACGAGGACAAAGGGCACGATGACAACCGCGAGCACCGTGTGCGTCAGGAGAATAGTGAAATAGATGGGACGTATGATTCCCTGTCCCGTGAAGCGCGTGAGCCCGTGAAAAACAAAATGGTAGATGAGATAGGAGACTAGAAAGAGTATGGACGACGAGAGCGCGCCGATCATGCAGGCGCGGTGCGCGCTGATTCGCCCACGGCGTATAAAGTAATAGCCGACGATGAGAAAGACCGCGCTCAAGCTGTTCAAGACCGCGTTTAAGTGCGGCAGTTGTGTATATTCCATCTTGACGAAACGCTTTTCAAAGAACGCGCCGGAAGGCTCAAAGCATAGAGCGCCTCATCAGAGAGACAATCTCCATAGCCACTGGTTCTTAAAAATATCTCACGTCTCCTTCTTCCGGCTCAGGCTCTACGGGCACGCGGGCCGCAGCCTCACGGCCTTCCGCCGTTAAAGCGTAGAAATCGTTGCCGCGCTCCTCAAGCAGACCTTCCTCGACCATCCGCTCGATGGCGAAGAAGACTTCCTTTCGCTCTTCGGGGTCGTTGCCGCCCGCTTCAAACAGCTCGTGCAGGTCGAGCGATTCTTTACCGAAGCGATTGAACATGCGCAGAATTTGTTGAGCGATCTGTTCCATGTTGAAAGTATTTCGCGGCGAGCCTTCTGACAAAAAATTTTAGATTTGCGATTGCCGATTTGCGATTGGATAAGGATAAAAGCTTAATCAGATTTCAAATCTCTGATTTGTCCTTATCCAATCGCAAATCGCAAATCTAAAATCGCAAATCACTTTATCCTTCTTCTTCGAGCTTCTTTACGGGTGCTGGTTTAGCTGCGGGTGCGGGCTTTGCCGCAGGCTTGTGCGCGGGGGCCGCTGCCTTGGGCTTTTCCGAAATTACTTCGTAGCCGCAGCGCTCGCATTGCCAAAGCGGCAAGACATCCTCAGGGTTTGTTCCAGTGCCCGCATAGACGGCGCGGTTCGACGGAATGATTTTTCCGCCGCACACGGGGCACGCGCGACCGCGTATGCTTTGCCTTTCGAGGTTCAGAATAATCTCTTCTTCTTTTTCAGCCATCACAGTTCATAAAACAGTCTTCAGTTTTTAGTTTTCAGTTTTCAGTAAGAACCCCGGTCGCGCTTGTTCATGGCTTGCTTTGCCGTAACGATAGGCGACGTAAAAGATGGCGCAGAAGATAAGAACGGGAGGGATGAGCAGGACGAGGATGGCCAGGTTAAGCGTCTCGGAGGCGGCGGTGTTCGCACTGCCCGCAGCCTGCACCGAAGCCCTGCACATGGCGCACTGCGCGAAAGCGGCGGAAGCCTGAGCCACACAAACAAACGCGCAGCAGATGCTCAATAGCAGCCCTTTTATCTTTATCCTCGCTCTCATTTCGCTTCAACAGCTTTCGGTTCCGGAGTGCTGGTCTTATAGCGCAGGCTGGATGATCGCATACTGTCGGGGAAGAAGACAAAAAGCAGGCAGATGCAGACGACCAGCATCGGCACAAGCGTTAAGACGAGGCTCAGGCGCTCAAACCTCAAGTGCATAAAGTAGGCCATGATGAGCGCCGCCTTGACCAGCGAAAGCCCCATCAGGATGGTCAGCATGATGTGGAGCGGCGTGTGTATGTAGGCCAGAAAGACTTCGATTATGGTGAGCGCCAACAACCAGCCAAGGATGGAGAGAAAGAGCTTCGTAGAGCCTTCGAAGTGAATCGGCGTGGTATCAACAGCCACCTCATGCCCTTCGCGACCGGCGAAGGGATTCTTTATGTAGCCGTTTGCCCAGGCCCATTGCAAAGGCGTGATGAGAAAAAATCCCGCCAGCATGAGCATCACCACGGACATGAAAAGCCCGTCCGTGGTCAGGATGTCCCCGGCCCAATCTATGTTCATGATGGCGATGGCGATAAACAGCGCCGCCATCACGACACAGACCACGTTGAGGATTAGCACCTCTCGGTTTGTCGAATTAAAAAGGCGACTCATCAGATTCTCCTGCCGATTTTCGATTTGCGATTGCCGATTTGCGATTGGATAAGGATGAAAAGCTTTTAAATTTCAAATCTCTGATTTGTCCGCTTCCAATCGAAAATCGCAAATCTAAAATCGAAAATCCATTCTTTCAGCCGCTCATGTCAACGGACATCAGGTAGATGAGCGGGAAGACGAACATCCAGACCAAATCTACGAAGTGCCAGTAGAGCCCCGCAATCTCGACGTCCTCGTGTTTGTTGCGCCGTCCGCGCAGGGCAATGACGGCGAGGTAAAGAACGCCCGTGAAGACGTGGAACATGTGCAGGCCCGTGATGCCGTAAAAGGCTGCGCCGAAATTGGTGGACGCATTGGGCCAGTGCTCAAGCCACTCGTGCGGCAGCGCGTTTGGCCTCAAGCCTTCGTCATACACATGCTTCCATTCAATCAAGTGGAGAATTAGAAAGGCTCCGCCCCCGAGGATGGTTCCGAAAATCCAGCGCCTGACGCCTTTGAAATCCCTGTTGGCGGAAGCCCGCACGGCCATGACCATCGTGAAGCTCGACGAGAGCAGGCACAGCGTCATCACCGTCGAAAAGATGATGCTCGGGTAAATCTTATAGGGCGTGGCCCACTGTTCGCTAGAAGCGCGAACGTAGGCATAGCCGATCAGGATGGCCGAGAAGGTCAGCGCATCCGAGACTATAAAAAGCCACATCCCCAGCTTTTTATGCCCGATGTGATAGGGGAGCGCGCCGCCGCTCCACTCACTCGCCAACACCTGGTCCGCTCGCGCTTCCGCGCTCATACTCTTCACCTCCAAAGGAAAAGGAGCAAGAACAAGTAAATCCAGAGCCCGTCCATGAAATGCCAGTAGATGCCTATGGTCGAGGCCGCCGTCTCGCGTCTCAAAACCGCCTCGCGGCTTCCCAGCTTGTCCCACGTTCGCAAGAGCAGGTAGCCCAATCCAGCGATGCCGCCGACAAGATGCAGCGCGTGCGCGCCCGTCAGCACGTAGAAGAAAGAGCTATGCGGGTTGCTCGCCAGATAAATTCCCTGAGAAACGAGTTGCCGCCATGCCATGAACTGCGTGACCAGAAAGCTCGCGCCGAGCAGTGTCGTCAATGCTATCAAGCGGCTGTAGGTTTTGACCTCGAAGCGGCGGAGCGCGCGTCGCGCAGCTTCAAACGTCACGCTGCTCAGAACTATTAACCCTGTGCTCACCCACAGCAGGCGCGGCATACTGATGGGCCGCCAGTCGTTGGATAATCCTGCGCGCACGATGTAGGCGCTCGTCAGCGCCGTAAACAGCATGAGGATGGAAGCGAGCGCCACCCACATCCCCAAGCGCGCACGGTTGTCGCGCGAGCGCGCATCGTTGTCGTCACCGCCTCCGCCTCTGCCGTTACCTCCACCGCGCGAGCCGTTGCCGCGCGAGCCGCTTCCGCCGTGCGGCCCCGGAACAATTTGTGTCTCGCGCGGGCGTTCCTTGACGCGCTCAGTGCTGGTGACCGTCGTGACCATTACCACTACTTCCCTTCGTGCTCGCCGGGGTTGAAACCCCGCCCGGCTCGGGCTCCGTCTGTAAAATAAAATCGTCCGGCGCGCCGGGGACGGAAAATTCGTAAGCCCCTCGATGGACCACCGGCGGGATGCCCGCAAAATTGTCGTGCGGCGGCGGGCTCGGGACTGTCCATTCGAGCGTCGTCGCTTCCCACGGGTTATCGCCCGCGCGCTTGCCCTTGAATAGACTCCAGAAGAAGTTGATAAGGAAGACCAACTGGATGCTCGCCGTCATAAAGACGCCGATGGTGACGAGCATGACGAGCGGCTGCAAGGGCTGCAAGAACTCGTATTCCGTAAACTGCGAGTAGCGCCTTGGCATGCCGACGATGCCCATGATGTGCATCGGGACGAAGATGATATAGACGCCTATGAAGGTGACCCAGAAATGGAGTTTGCCCCAGCGCTCGCTCATCATGCGCCCGAACATCTTCGGGAACCAGAAATAGATGCCCGCGAAGATTCCGAAAATCGCCGCCACTCCCATCACAAGGTGAAAGTGCGCGAGCACGAAATAGGTATCGTGCATTGAAAGATCGAGCGAAGTCTGTCCCAGCACAAGCCCCGTGATGCCGCCCGCGACAAAGAGCGAGACAAAGCCTATGGCAAAGAGCATGGGCGTCGTAAAGCGTATACGCGCTCCCCACAATGTGCCTATCCAGTTAAAAGTCTTAATCGCCGAAGGCACGCCAATGGATAGCGTCAGGATCGAGAATGCGAGCGACGAATAAGGGCTCATGCCGCTGATGAACATGTGATGGCCCCAGACGAAGAAGCCCAGCAGACCGATGCCGAACATCGCAAACACCATCGCGCGATAACCGAAGACGGGCTTGCGCGCAAACGTAGAAAGTATGTGCGAAGTCGCGCCCATGCCCGGCAGGATGGCGATGTAGACTTCCGGGTGGCCGAAGAACCAGAACAGATGTTGCCACAGGATTGGCGAGCCGCCCTTGTGCGGAATAATCTGGTCGCTGACGACAAGGCCGCCCGGAATAAAGAAGCTCGTCCCGGCGGTGCGGTCAAGTAGAAGCAGCACGCCTGCGGCCAGCAAGACCGGAAAGGCTAAGAGCGCAAGCACAGCCGTCGTAAACCATGACCAGCACGTCAAAGGCATACGCATCAAGCTCATCCCGCGCGCACGCATGTTCAGAAGTGTGGTGATGAAGTTGAGCGCGCCGAGGAGCGAGCCCGCGCAGAAGATGGCGATGCTGATAATCCACAGGTTCATCCCCGTTCCCTGTCCGGGGCCAGCGACCTTGCCGAGCGCGCTCAGCGGCGGGTAAGCCGTCCAGCCGCCGATGGGCGCTCCGCCTTCGACAAAGAAGGCCGCAAGGAGAACTATGAAGCCTACGAACGTGACCCAGAAGCTCATCATGTTGAGCGTCGGGAAGGCCATGTCGTCCGCACCGATTTGAATCGGGAGAAAGTAGTTGCCAAAGCCGCCCTGCGGCGCGGTCGTGAGGACGAAAAAGACCATCATCGTCCCGTGCATCGTGACCAGCGAAAGATAGAACTCGGGCTGCATGACGCCGCCCGGTGCGCCCGTCTCAAACAACTTACCCAGCAGCCACCACGAATGGTCGGGCCAGGTGAGCTTCATGCGCATCAGGACGGACAGGAACATGCCAACGAACACGGAAGCCATCGCCAGCAGGATATACTGTATCCCTATGACCTTGTGGTCGATGCTGAAGATGTACTTGCGTATAAAGTTCGTCGGCGCGGGATGACGATGCACCTCTCCCGCGTGACTCGCATGAACAGCCTCGGCTTCCGCCATATCGTCCTCCAATTTTAGATTTTAGATTTGCGATTTTCGATTGGATAAGGACAAATCAGAGATTTGAAATCTGAAAAGTTTTATTCCTTTTCCAATCGCAAATCGGCAATCGCAAATCTAAAATTCCCTTTACTGATACTTCTTCAACAACTCTCCCATGCGCGCCTGAAACTGCGCCTGCGGCAAGAGGACCAGCTCGTCGTATTCGTTCTGCGGCAGCACGAGCATGTAGCTTTTCATCTTGTAGTGAAGCTGCCCGCAAAGCTCCGCGCACGCCAGCTCGTACTTGCCGACCTTCTTCGCGGTGAAATGAACAGGGATGGTCATGCCCGGAACTAAGTCCTGTTTGAATCTTAAGGGCGGAACCCAGATGCTGTGCGTGACGTCCTTTGCGCGCAGGATTAATTCGACGGGACGGTCAACCGGGATCGCAAGGGTCGACACGACCGAATCATCCTTGGCTTTCGGGTCGCTGTGGTCCAGACCGACGAAGTTCAAATCGGCGTCGCTCACAAACTTCGCGTCCGTGTGGCCGAACTCTTTATCAGCGCCCGCGTAATGAAAGTTCCACTGGAACTGCTGCGCGACGACGTTGATGCGGGCCGAGCCTGCGGGCGCGGCTTGGAAATGCAGTTGCGCCCAGACCCTCTGTCCCAGCACAGCCAGCGAGATAAAGATGATGGCGGTGATGACCGTCCAGATCATTTCCAGCCTGTTGCTGCCGTGCGAGTAGAGCGCGCGCTCGCCCCGGCCCGTGTCGCGGTAGCGCCAGACCATGTAGCCCAGGCCCACTTGCGCCAGTACGAAAGAGATTCCGACGATGACGATGGTTAGAAGAAACTGCTGGTCGTAGGCGGGGCCGTGCTCCGTGATGGCAGGCGGAAACCACCAGCCCATGAAAAACAGGCCCACCGAAAAGATCGTCAGAAGCCAGATCACTACAGCCAGCGCACGACCTGTCATAGAAGCTCCTCGATTCGTAAATCGTAAATCGTGAATCGTAAATGGTGAAAGACGGTTTTATCTATTTACGATTTACGATTCACGATTTACCTATTCAAGACCATCAGAACAAACAGCAAAGGTAAGTATAAGACGGACGCCAGCAGCAGGCGGCGCGCGTTCTGTCTGGTCTTCGAGACAGCCGCGCACATGCTGCTGTAGAGAAACAGCAGACCCAAAATTATTGCACCGAAAAAATAGGTTGAGCCCGAAATCCCGAGCGCCGTCGGAATCAGGCTCACGGGCACGAGCATCAAAGTGTAGACGACAATCTGCTGCGCCGTCACGCGCCCCTCGGGCTCGACCACGGGCAGCATCAAAATCCCCGCGCGCTCGTAGTCTTCCCTGTACATCCACGCGATAGCCAGAAAGTGCGGGAACTGCCACAGGAAGAGAATGGCAAAGAGCACCCACGCGCCCACGGTCACTTCACCTGTCGCGGCGGTCCAGCCCATCAAAGGAGGCATCGCGCCTGGAAAAGCGCCGACGGCTGTGGAAAGCGACGTGCGCGTCTTCAAAGGCGTGTAGAGAAAAAGATAGCCGACGATGACCGTGAGCCCGAGCGCTGCGGTCAAATGATTGACGAAGAAGGCAAGGTAAATTTCAGCTACGACGGTTAAAGCGACGCCGAACAGAAGCGCCTGCGCGGGAGTTAATTTCCCTGAAGGCAGAGGGCGCTGCATGGTGCGTCGCATGCGCGCGTCCAAATCGCGCTCCATGAATTGATTGAGCGTCGCGATGCCGGACGAGAGAAGCGCTATGCCCAGCATCGCGTGAGCGAAGACCGGATAATTGAAGGCTCCGGCGGGCGACGCAAGGCAAAAGCCTGCGGCAGCCGTGAGCACTATGAGAAAAGTAATGCGCGGCTTGGTCAATTCCAAATAGGCCGAGACGCGCTCCGTCATGGAGAGACGCACCTCTTCCACGGCGCGCGGCTCGACAGCGGCCACAGCCGTTGTAACTCCCTGTTCCAGTTCTAAGACAGCACCTTTCATAAATAGATGAATTCGAGTTTACGGTCTTCCCTTCCTCAAGCAGGAAGACACGGCAGACGCGATCCTTTCCAGGGCATCAAGAGCGCGGGCGAGATGCGGAAGATAAAGCGTGTCGCCTTCTCGCCTTTGCTCACCTCGTGCCGAATATAGTGATGGGTGACAGTGACAGGTTACAAGAAAGGCTCGCAGTTGTCACTTGTCACCCGCCGCTTCTTTTGCTCACACGTTCAATGCCCCATGAGCATCGGGAACTCCAGCGCGGGCAAAAGCTGCAATGAGCCTCCCGTCACCTCGGCCACCGTCTTGCTGCTGTCGAAAGCGAAATTGGCTGTGCCCGCCCCACCCTCCGGCACAGTCACTTCCATCGTCTGCTCGCCAAACCTTTCGTGCCACGCGACCACTGTGTATTTACCGGGCGGCACGTCCTTGATGGTGAAAGAGCCGTCCGGGCTGCTGACGGCGAAGAACGGATGCTTGAGCACGCCGACGTAAGCTTTCATCCACGGATGCTGGTTGCACTTGACGGGGATGAGAGTCTCGGGGCGCGCGAAAGTCTTTTCAATCGGCGGCGTGTTGGGCGGCTGCGAGACGTTCCAAGCGGGATTACCCTGCTTGGGCTGGACGTTGATGTTGTGCGCCGTCGGGTCCGAGTTGATGACCTGAAACTTCTGATTGGTCTGGACGCCTACGACGTGCGGCGCGTAATGACATCCGACCTGATCAAGCGTTGCGGGCGTCGAAGGCGTCGGGAAGTTGTAGCCGCTGATGCGCGAGCCGCCGGTGACCTGTCCGTCTTTGATGTAAACGAAAACGTACTGGAGCTTGCCGTCCTTAGCCACCACGGTTTCCGCGACGGCGTTCGGGTTCTTGGCAGCGCACGCTCCGTCGGCGCTCATGTCAATCGGCAGCGGCGCGGGCGCAGCCCCGTTCAGCGCCACAGCGCCCGTGATGCTACCCGGATTCGCGGGCGCTTTGTACGCCACGCCTTGAGGCTCCGCCGCGTCGTCGCCTCCGTCATCGTCGTCATCATCTTTACTGCAACCTGCAAGCGTGAACAACGAGAGCGATAAGAGAATTAAGAATGTGAGCCAGAATTTAGCTCGCTTAGGAAACATAATTTTTACCCTCCGGGTAAATAGATAACGCACTCTGGCAGCAACACGCAACCACGCAGAATTATTTCCGCGACTGTTTGAGCCTGTGCGCGCCCGCACGAGCGGCGCGTGCGGCTCCCGAAGAACGCGAGCGTGCACGTTCCGTCGTCAGCGCCACGGAATTACGGCGGCGCTGTGGGCCAGCGCGCGTGTTGCGGCTCACGGGCTGTCCCGGCGCTGTAGCGGCAGGCGGCGGAGTCTCTTTCGGCGCGGGGCTTGTGCCGCTCGTAGCGGGCGGCGAGCCAGTGCCAAGTCGCGCCTGTTCATCCTTCGTCATCAGGAACATGTAGCGCACGAGCAGCCGCGCGTGGTCGCTGTGATAATCCTTAAACGCATCGGGCGTCGGGCCGTTAAAGACCCAGCGGTCGCCCTCGCGTTTGAACAATTCCGAAGGCATGGCCGTGCCCGGCGCGATTTGCTGCGGGTCGAGCAGCCAGCGGAATGTCCAGTCGGGCTTCAGGCGCTCGCTTGCCAAAAGGAAGTTTGGAGCCGAAGCCGTCTTGTCGTGCACGGGGTCGCCCGTGATGTGACACTTCAAACAGGGCGCGCCCTGTGATGTAAAGAGCGAGCGTGCGAGCAGCTTGTCCTGCTCGCTCATGGGTTCCAGCTTCTCCTTGATGTACGGCTCCTGTTGCGCCGAGACGGCCATGAAGAAGCGCACCAAGGCGCGCAGCTCGTTGGGCGAGAAGTTAAAGGTCGGCATGCGCGCTTTCAAATACGGTCGCACGCCGTTGCGGTCCAATCCGGGCTGCGGCCTGAAGATGTTCGGAGGCTGAGCGGAAGCAGCGGCCCCCGCATTAGCCTGCGTACCGCTCGTGCCTGCTTGATTACCACCTGTGCCCGCCTGAGTGCCGCCGCCACGCGCGCCGTTCTGTGCTCTTGTCCCGCCCTGCTGTGCGTTCGTACCGGCGGTCGGATATTGCGTCTCGGTCGAGCGGACGGGCTGTGGTCCGACCTCTTTGTCGGAACGTCCCGGTTGAGCCACGCCGGAATCACCGCTGAGCGACGGGTCGAGCAGGAAACGCAGGAGCCAGTCAGGGTCAACACGCGCGCCTTCGCTTGTTAACTGCGGCGGCAGTTGCGGCTGCCAGTCCGCGTTCTGATAAAGCGGAAGGCCGCTCAAGACAGACTTCTGCCCGACCTGCACGTTATGACAGCCGACGCAGTTGTACTTCTTGATGACCCACCAGCCATCTTGAATATCTTTGCGGCGATCCGCAGGGTTATAGAAAAGCGAGCGCGGAACATTGGAGCCTTCAATGCCGACGCTGCCTAGAAGGAACGTGACGAGCGCGTTTCGCCATTCGGGTTTCAGGTACGGCGTGGGCATGCGAAGACGGTCCTTCGCCTCCTTCTCCTTGCCCATGTCATAGACAGCCGGATTGTTGAGCTTGTGGTCGAAGAAGCCCTTGTGGTTGTACCACTCGCGGCCTTTCTGGTAGAGCCCCGACGGGTCGCGCCCGTACTCCGCGTCCTGCGTGAGCATGGCGAAATCAAGACGCTCGATGGGCGTAGAGCCTTCGGTGGTCAACTCCTTGCCGATGCGCTGCTCGTCTTCCAGACCCTTTATCTCGTGACAGCCCGCGCAGCCGAACTGCTTAATCGCCGTGCGCCCCTGCTCCTTGAGCTTGGGGTCGTCCATGAAGGAAGCGTCGGCGTACTGCTGGTTCTTGCGTAGCGAGAAGAGATAGGTGGCGATGTCGCGCGATTCCTGTTCGGTCAGGCGGAAGTTGGGCATCACCGTCATGTTCTGGATTTGCAGCTCCGCGCCGTCGTTCGGGCACTTGGAGTGATCCGCGTCGAAGCGATAGGGCAAGCCCTTCTTCTCGTAATCCTCGCGCGTCAAATCGCGCTTCTCTTTCGGGCAATAGGGAGCCCAGCGCTCGCGCGGGTTGTAAATCCAGTGGACTATGTATTCGAAGTTGGCCTTGTCGCCGACGCGCGTTAAGTTAGCGGCAAACTCTCCGCCCGTCTGCTGGTCGCCTTCGCCCACGGAGTGACAGGCCATGCAGCCCTTGGTCTCGAAAAGCTCGCGACCTGCGGAGGCGTTGCCTTCTCGCTGCTGCGCCATGCGCCCGTCAAAGCCTTCCTGCCAGAGAAACGCTGCGATAGCTTTGCGCTCATCATCTTCCTGCTTGTTATCTGCCTCCTTCGCGTTGTCCTGGCCGTCGATGCGCCAGAAGGTAGGCATCTTCGTGCCCGGTCGAAACTCCTGCGGGTTGTGCAGCCAGTAGGGTATCCATTCCTTGCGAAGTTTTAGCCGAACGTCTTTTAAGTTCGGCCCGACCTTTTTCTGGTCTTGCAGTAGATAGCGCGACTGTATGTTGAGCTGGTCGATGCGTGCGGCAATCTGGCTATTGGTGACGCGCAGGGATTCGGCGCGCGACTGTAGCTGCTGCGCCTCGGTGTCGGACGTGGCGCGTCCGGCGTTCTCGGCAGCGATGCGCGCCTCGCGGTCGTTGTTGGTAATCTGTTCTTCGAGTTGCGTGATGGTCTGGCGCGTGTTCGACAGCGCGTCCGATTCACGATCAAAGCCTTCGTAGCGGTGACAGCCGACGCACCCGCGCTGCTGGAATAAATCGCGCCCCTGGTTAAGCACTTCCGCGCCCTGCGTGACACGGTCCTGCGAGTGGCACTGCTGGCAGCCCGCCTGCATGTTCTCTTTTTCAAACAGAGGGTGCAGCCAGTACTTGTGACGCCCGTGACCCTTTTCAATACTCGTGGTGGCGCGACCGTTGCCCCAGTGACAGGGGGAACAGCCGAAGCGGTCTACGTTGTGGATGTCTAAAAGCTCTTTGCTCGGGTGGCTGACAAAAGCGCGAGAGAGTTCGTCCGGCGCTCTGGTTTTACCTCCGCGTCTGGGCCGCAGGTTTGCGGGCGTCAAGGTGACGGGCTCGCGCACGCCAAGGTGGCACGTCTCGCAACGGTCCACAATGTTTGCTTCGGCCACGTTAATCTGCCGCATGGAGAAGTCGAAGTTTCTGGTCTTCGTGATAAGACCGCGAACCTGATCCTCGCGTAGGCCGGACAACTGGTTCTTTAGATAATCGTCGCGCTTTTTCGCTAAATCCGTAGGCTCTTTCAGGAGCACGCCCTTTTCCGTCAGGAGAGCGCCCTTGCGGTCCTTCAGCTCCGTGTATTTGTTCTCCAACTCCGCGTAGGCGAACTCCTTCTCCTGTGTCTTGTCGGAGCCGTCGTCCGCGGGCATACGGACTTTAACCTTCTTCTGCTTGTCCTCTTCGATTTCCTTCAGGTATTTCTGTTTGGCAGAGCCGTGGGCGGTTTCCGCGTTGTAGTACTTGACTGTGATGCGACCGCGCGCATCCTGATAAGGGTCCGTGATGGCGTCGAGCTGCTTCTGGACGGAAAGGACGTCGCGGTCTATTTCTTTCAAACGCGGATCGACCTTTTCGCGGGCAGCTTTCGCTTCCGCGTCCAGACGCTGATATTCCTCCGAGTCCTTAACCTGCTGCTCGTTCTCGCCCGCGCGTCGCTGTATGGAGCGCAGGTATCGCCTGTAGCGCGAGACGAACTCCTGCTGCATGTCTTTCCAGGGACGCTGCGAGTAGGCTTCGTCGTAGAGCGCCCACGCGAGCACACCCATCAAAAGCAGCGCCGAGATAAGCAGGATGCTGCTCGTCGTGCGTTTCGTAATCGGATCGGGCTGAGGCCGCTCGGGCTCTTTGACAACGAGTTTGTCGGTATCCGGAGTATCAGCCACCTGTCTCTTCTCCTCCACGCGAACTAAACGTTAAACCACGGCGTAACCCAAACGTACTTAATCGTAAAGACGAGACGTAAAAACAGCTTGACCGGCATCGCCAAAAGCGCAGTGATGGCGAAGAACTGAAAGGTCATGTATTGCAGCAGACTCGTTCGCGCCAGAATCTTTCTCTCGAACTCGGACGGCGTCGTCATCCACAGCCACAGGCGCTTGTGGAAAGGCAGATTCCGGTCAATGCGGTCCATTCCGCCTCGCAGCATCAGCCAGTGGAAGAACAGGCCGCCAAGCAGGAAGAAACCGCCGACCACGATTGCGCCGAAGATGGCTTTCCAGGGGTATGCGTTCAGCCAGCCGAGTCCGGCGGGCCACCAGCCCGCGATAATTTCGTGCAGGTCTCTGTTCTTATCGAATACGACCGTGTTATGGTCCCACGTCTGTCCCGGCCAGAACCAAATCCATCCCGGCCCGCGTATAAACGTGCCGATGATGATCAGGATAATCCACATGAAGAAGCCCCACCCGAACATCCCTATGGCAAAGCGTCGCTGCTTCCATGTGTAATAACCGTTGCCGAGCGGGTTTGAATCAACGTAAGGGAAAACCATCAACCCGACGAGGAGCAGGCTCGGCATCACGACCCCGGCAATCCAAGGGTCAAAATAGACGAGCATCTCCTGCAAGCCCAGAAAGTACCACGGCGCTTTCGAGGGATTCATCGTCAGGTTCGGATTGGCCGGTTCTTCCAGCGGCGCGTTCAAGGTGATGGACCAGACGAAGAGAATCACGGTCACAATCACGGCGACCAGAAATTCTATACGCACCAGATAGGGCCAGACGTGAAGCTCGCGCGCCCAACCGGGACGCCACGGCTCGACTTTGCGGTGATGCGTTTTAGCGAGCGGCGCGTCTCCTTCGAGCCGTTCGATGAGACGATCATTATCACGCGCCTGTTTTACTCCCAGCCACGTAAAGAAAGGCACGATGACCAGCAGCCCGAGGATGGGTATGTTGTCGGGCGCGAAAGCGATTTTCCCGAGCTGGTGCCAGTCGCTGACGAGGAAGGCCGCGTAGGCGACCAGCAGCACCAGCGAAACGATCACAATAATCCAGCCCGCGTTTAGCTTGAACTTGCGATCTGCCATTCTCTTCTCTCTCCGAAGTTACAAAAAACTCACTGCTCCTGCTCGGCCTGCTCCGGCTTGGCCGCTGGCGCAGGTCGCGCCGCAGGTTTCGCAACGGGTGTCGCCGTCTTTGAGCCGTTGCCGTCGCCTATGGTCGCAAGGACCGAAGGCTTCTTCGGCGGCTTCACTTCGTTTTCGAGCACGACGGGCGCAGGTCCACTGATTCCGCCGTCCTTGCGTATGCGCCAGAAGTGGACGGCCATGAAAATCGAAGCGACGAGCGGGATGCCTATGCAGTGCCAGATGTAAGACCTCAAAAGCGCGTTGGCGTCCACGACCGAGCCGCCCAACAATCCGAACCGCACGTCGTTAAAGGGCGTCATCCCAAGCTCCGGCCCGAATGGTCCCTCGCTCCCGAGCATAGGTGTGGCGCGCGCCATGTTGGTTCCAACCGTCACGGCCCAGAAGCCCAGTTGATCGTCCGGCAGTAGATAGCCCGTGAAGGACAAAAGCAGGGTCAACACCAGCAGCACCACGCCAACGCACCAGTTAAATTCGCGCGGGCGTTTGTAGGAGCCCGTCAGGACGACGCGGAACATGTGGAGCCACGTCGTGATAATCATCAGGTGCGCGGCCCAGCGATGCATGTTCCTGAGAAGCTTGCCAAAAGGAACATCGTGCTCAAGGTAAAGGATGTCGCGGAAAGCCTGCACCTTGGTCGGGTGGTAGTAGAACATCAGGAGCACACCCGTAAAGGTGAGCACGATGAAAAGATAAAAGGTGATGCCGCCCATGCCCCATGTGAACTGGTAGCGCACGGCGTCGCGGTTGACCTTGGCCGGATGAAGATGCAGGAAGACGTTTGAGAGGATGGCTAAGGAGCGATTGCGCGGGTCGGAGCGGTCGTGCGAGACGCGAAAGATGGATTTCCAGAGCTGCGTCTCCTGCGGAGCGGCGAGTTGTTTAGCCTCTTCGACAGCCTGCTCTTTAATAGCGATTGAATCTTCACGCACACGCTCGACGAGGCTCGTGCTGCCACCGTCTCCGGCGCTCTCGGCGGGCTTTGTCCCCTTCGGATCAGAACCTTCAGGCATAAGACCCTCACTGTGAATTTTAGATTTGCGATTGCCGATTTTCGATTTAAAAGAAAAACTTCAACTTCTTAAAATCGAAAATCGCAAATCTAAAATCGAAAATTCTTATAGCGCTATAAATGCTCCATCGTCGTTGAACTTGTCTGTGCCGCCTTTGGGATGGTCGTAGAGCCTGTTGGTATTGACGACAATCTGTCCTTCGGCGTCCAGGGCAACGTGCGCGCGGTCCATGGGGCGCGGCGCGGGGCCTTCGAAGTTGACTCCATCGCTATCGTAGCCGCTGCCGTGACACGGGCACTTAAACTTGTTCTCGCTCGCTTTCCAGTCGGGCGTGCACCCCAGATGTGTGCAGCGCGCGTAGATGACAAACAGGCGGTCGGGGGATTTGTTCACCCAGATGCGATATTGCTGTTGCCACTTTGTATCCACGCCGAGGTTGTAATCGGAGGGAAAGCCTATGCGAAAGACTGTCGAGGGCTCGAAGATGGCGCGCGGCAGGAAGAAGCGCACGAACATCAAAAAGCTGGTGGCTAAGAAACCTGCGACCGATGCCCAGACGATGCGCCGCCGCATCTTGTTGATGGGCTGGTCGGGCGTGCTTTCGACGACCGAGCCGACGGCTGGCTTGGCCGCTGCTTTCGGCACACCCCTGGCGACCGTGGCGGTCGGCGTCGCTCCGGCCTTGGCCGCACCGGGCGCAACACGCGCGGCGGGCTTGGTCCCGGCAGGCACTTCTTTAGCCGTAGGCTTTGACGGCGGTGGCGACGACGAAGGCACGCCTTCGTTGGGCACGGAAGTCGCGGTTGCGTCCTGTGCCGCCGAGACAGGTTTCGAGGGTGACGAAGACGCGCTCTGCGCTTCGCTCGTCTGTGGAGCATCCACAGTGCTCTCGGGTGGTCGGTTGGAGTTCTCTTCCACGCCGCAGTTCCTCCGTTGGCGAACCTTGCGAGATGGCCTTGCGGCTTCCGAACAGGCAATCCTGCTGATAGACCGCGACTTATAAGAACACGGCACAGAGCTATAGAAATCCCAAGCACAGGGATTAAACTCTGCGACAAGACCCTGAATTGCTATGCGTTGTCATGAAGAGCGCCGCACCAGATTTATGAATATAATGGTCCGGTGCTGCTATTTATACTCCTTTTTGCGAAATGGAGGCAAGTTTTATTTTTTACGACGAAGTCACGCCGCCACGCTTTCGCTAACACTCCTGTTAAATCCCGTACCGAGGAAAGAAGGCTTCATTTCAGATGCCACACAAGCCACACGTCACGCTCTACACAAAGCCCGGCTGTCACCTCTGCGACGAGGCCAAACAGGAGATGCAAAGGGCCGCGATTTCGGACGAATACACCTTTGAAGAGATTAATATAGAAGAAGACCCCGAGGCACACGAGCTTTACAAGTACGAGATTCCAGTCATCGCCATCGACGGGCGCAAAGCCTTCAAGCACCGCCTGACCGCAGAGGATTTTCGACGCCGGCTCTTACGCAACAAGGGATAGTGGAGCAGGTTAAAGCCGATGCTCTAAAGCTATTCACCGCAGAGACGCAGAGGACACAGAGTTAACGCAGAGGATTGAAGTCTTTCTCTGCGCCCCCTCTGCGCTCTCTGCGTCTCGGCGGTGAGTCTGATTTGAACCTGACCCACTACTCTTACGTAGCAGGACGCGCTCGCCTTCGTACACTTTATCTACAGCCTACTATCACGCATAAGGGCCAGGGCCAACCGGCAATGCCGCCCCGGCCTTTTCCTGCCAGTTCTTCCCGTAGCTCTTTTATTTTCTTGTCCGATAACTTCTGGTCAAGTTTAAACAGTAAGGCATCATATTTGACCTGTCTTTTCGGGTTACCGGGCGGGCCGATTCTGCGTTCCAGCTCTTTACGTATCTGTTCCTGCTTGTCAGGAGCAAACAACTCCTTCGCCGCCTGAACCAGCGGATCGCTCGATGGGTTAGCGGTGCTTCTTTCAAGCTTCTCAACAATAAAGAATGCAAGCCGGAACGCATACTCGTCCGAGCTTTGGCTGGATGGAGGGTTCGCGCCCTGCGGCGCTTGCGCCCCGACGCTTATCGGAAGAGATGAGAAGGCTATCGCCAAAAGCAAGCATAAACAGCCTCTTTTCATAAGTTTCTCCTTATCAATTCTGGTTTTCCTGATTAACGATATCTACGGCTGCTCCAAACATTGAAGCTGCAATGACAAAGGCCGCTAGTCCATGCCGTCAAAGGCTCACAAATTCAAGTTGCGCGCCGTCTCTTCAATCGAAGTGTAAAGCCGCGCGCGTTCATTTTCGTCGCGCGCCCGGCGATAGGCCGTCAATTGTTCTTTGAGCACGGCGAGGTCTTTGTAGAGCCCAGCGTTCTCAATCGGCGGCGTGAGGTATGAAATCAGCTCGGCATAGGAGCGGCGCTTGGCGATTGTGCCTTCGGACGGGTTGTTGACGCTGTAGATATAGATGTTCGGCAACTCGCCCGCCAGACGGTCGGGCCAGCAAGACTCGCTGAGCCCTACCTGTTTGCCCGGCATGAATTCCATAGCGCCGTGCGTGCCCGTGTGAATCATCACGTCCGCGCCGAAAACTTTTTCCATGTAAGTGTAGAAGGCCATGAAGCCGTGATGCGGCGCGCCGCTCTCGGCCATCAGGAGCCGCATCGGGTCGCCTTCGTAACCGAAGGTCGGCTGCACTCCCACAAAGACGTTGCCCAGGTGAAGCCCCTGTATGAGAAGCTGCCCGCCGAAAGAATTAACAGAGCCGGGAGCAGCGCCCCACTCCCGCTCAATCTCTTCGACAAACGGACACAGCCGCATGTACTCGTCAACGCTCATGCGATAAGCGACATTGAGCGTCGAGCCGAAAAGAGCGGAGTTACCACCCGTGAGCATTTCGCGCAACGCCTGCGCCGACGTAGGAACTTCCACGTCGTATCCTTCTTCGCTCATGCGCCGCAGGATTCCCCACACGCTTTCAAAAACTTCCAGCTCGGCAGCCGTTCCTATGTTCCCCTTGTTCGGCGGGAAGCAGTAGACAATCACAGCCGCCTTGACCGATGCGCGCTCCGCCTGTTGCAGATAGCTCCAGCGACGCAGGCGGCGCGCTAATCTCTTGCAGCGTTCTTCCAGAGGCTCCGGCTCAGAGCCTCCGCCTGGGAGACCGCCGAACACAAAAGGCTCTGTCGCCCCGTCCAGCTCGGGAATGGCGACCTGCATGCCCGCCTGCACCGGATTCAGGCCCGCACGCGACGCGCGCCACGAATCAATCGCCTGCACATCCAAGCTGACGGCGGAGCGCAACGGAACATTCAACTCACTGAGGTAACGCGAGGCCGCCTCGCTGTCATTCATCGCCGGGCCGCCTACAAAGCTAAAGCCCGTCAGCGAAACAATCTGGCTCACACGAGCACGCTTCGCTTCATGATTATCTTTACTCGCCGCGCTCTGCCCACGCTTCCCTTTCCCCTCTTCCCCTTTTACCCTTTTTCCCCTTTCTCTTCCTTTCCCATTTTCGACAAAAAACTTTTCGCACGCCTCGCGGTTGTCCATGAGCGTGGAGATGATGGGCAGGACCGGCAAGCCTTCCCCTTCGATGGCGCGGATTAAGTAGTCGTAATGACGACGCGCGCGGCTCACTATCTGCGGGCGCATGAGCAGAAGGCCGACCGTTTCTTCAGCCGCCAGAATCTTGCGCGCGCCGTTCTCTTGCGTGCGCCGCTCGTACCACTTCCGGTAATCCTCAAAAGTTTCAAACAGCCTCTCGGCGTCCGGGTGATAGACGGCGACCGACGGCACGGCCTCCGGCTGCGGGACTTTGATTTCATCCGCGCGCAAACGCTCCCGTGGCACGTAATGCTTTAGCGCATACAGCAGCATCGAGCGAATGTTGGCGGGCGTTGGTTGCAGGAAATAACAGAAGAGATAGAGGTAATGTTTGATGTCGCGCAAACGGCCTGCGCTCGGGACAAGCTTGAGCAAACCCGGTAGACGATCAACCAGCTTTAGATACTGCGAGTGATTACGCTTGCTCTTTTTCGCATGCGCGCGCGCCTGCTCGCCCATCCACGTCCCGATTCTTCCAGCCAGATTTTTAGCACGCTTCTCTTTCCCCGCGTCTCCGCGTCTCCTCGTCTCCGCGTCTCCTTCCCCCTTTGCGAATCTGAACATCCTCCCGAAGTCCAGACGTCCCATGCGCGTCCGTCGCATCAGCTCCGGCATGCAGTTGATGACAATGACCGCGTGATGACGCGACTGATATTTTTCCAGCGCGGAGAGCAGCCGCGCGGCGTTCTCGCCGTCCATGACGTGGATAACGAAAACCAGATCCGCTTCCTGTAAATCACGCTCAGCTTGCGCCCACTCGTCCGCGTCAAGCGGCGCGCCGAAATTAAAAGCCGCCACATGGAGGTCTAAACCGTACTCACGATTAATCTCGCGCTCGGCTTCCCTGAGCGGCGCAAGCAGGCTCGTGCCGACGTAGCAGACAGCGATTTGTAGCCGCTCACTCTTCATCAGGCAACGCCCTCTATCTGGTCTTCCAGCTCCGAGAATATCTCGCGCAGCCGTTCTATCGTCCCCGCTTCCGCTTCCCAGAACCCGCGCCCCTCTGCTTCGAGCAATCGCCCCACAAGCGAGCGCGCGGAGTGCGGGTTAAGCTCGCGCAGGCGTTCGAGCATCGCATCGTCGAGCAGGAAAGTTCTGGCAACTTCCGTGTAGACCCAATCGTCCACGGCGTTGGCGGTCGCGCTCCACCCGAAAGTATTGGTGACGTGATTTTCAATCTCGGCCACGCCGCGAAAACCATGCTTGAGCATTCCCTCGTACCATTTCGGATTTAAAGTCTTGGTGCGCGTTTCCAACCGGACGGTCTCTTCGAGGGTACGCACGCGCGCGTCCGGTGTGAGCGAGTCCGCGACATAGATGGCTGGCCGCGCGCTGGCACGCTTTTCGACCGCGCGCGACACGCCGCCAAGGTATTCAAAGTAATGATCTACGTCCGTGATGCCGACTTCAAAAGAATCTATGTTCTGGTAAGCGGCCTCGACGCGCGAAAGCGCGCGGTCCATGGCGCGTCGTGCTTCCGTTCCTTCCAGAGCACGCCCTTTTGAATCGCGACCGTAGGCGAAACACTTGCGCGTGACAAAGAGATCGCCGAGCGCGTCCGCAGAGTCCCACACCGAATCCATCACCATGAAGTTGACGTTCGTGCCATAGTTGCCCGGAGCGTTCGAGAAGACGCGCACCATCGCTTCGTCCATCGCGCACTCTTCGCGCTCCATCTGCTCACGTACATGCGCGCGCACGTAGTTCATCTCCAAGGGCTCGTCCAGCAGAGCGACGCGGCGCACGGCACGGTCGAGCAATAAAATGGTCGGGCCAAAGAGGTCTCGAAAAATCCCGGAGACGGTCATCACCACGTCAACGCGCGGGCGTTTCAACTGTTCGAGCGGGATGACCTCCACGTCGGTCGCGCGATTCAGCGAGTCGCGAACGGGCCGCACGCCCAACAGCCACAGCGCCTGCGCCACGCCTTCGCCCTCGGTCTTGATGTTATCCAATCCCCACAGCACAAGCGCCATCGCGCGCGGGATGCGGCCCGTTTCGCGCGTGTGACGCTCAAGCAAGTGATTGACGACCGCTTCAGCACGCGCGTAAGCGATTTCGGACGGCACGACATATGGATTAATGGCGTGTGTATTGCGGCCCGTGGGCAGTATGTCCGGGTTCTGCACGATGTCCGCGCCCGGCCCCGGCTCTATGTAAGAGCCACGCAAAGCGCGCAAGAGACTTTCCATCTCCTGATTGGTCTTTAACCCGGCAGAGATTTTTTCAAGCAAGCGAAAACAGTTTTCGGAATCTACGCTCGTAACCGAAGCGTTCACTTCCAACCAGCTAATAGCCTCGCTTGCACCCTCTTTAACAAAAACCTCCACGGCGCTTGTTACTATCCGCTCGACCTCTTCGCGCGCCTGTAAAATCTCTTCATCCTCATTGCTTCTTCGCTGAAGCTCCGTGTAGCTCGCGAGCCCGCGCGCCGCAGCCACAAGGTCCGGCAGAGAGCGCACGCCCTGTTCCGGTCGGTCGAAGGACGCCACCATGCGCAGCATGTCAACGTGTGCGCGCTCCTCGTCCACGCGCCCGAAGACATGCAGCCCCGTAGGAATCAGCCGCTGCTCTATCTCCACAACCTGCTCGTAGAGCGCGAGCACGCGACGGTCTCTCTCTTCGCTCTCACACACCGAGTCCTCTTTATAGCCTTGCGTCGTCAAACCGTTTTGTTCGCCTCCGCTTTCTCTCTTGAGACTGAAAGTCCCGCTTCTCCAAGGCCGTCCTCAAGCGCCGCCAGCTCTTGCAAAGCGTTCACGCCGTGCGGGAGAAAGACGTAATGGCTGCCGAGCGTTGAAGCAAGCGCGCGCCCGTCGCCCACACCGGCGAAACGATTCTGCGTATCAACCACCACGCTCGTAATCTTCGACTGCCTGAGCAGCGCGCCCAGATGTTCCAGCTCCCCTGTGATGAATTTCCGGCGCAGCTCTTTTTCTGAAAATCCATGTGCTTGAAGCGGCACGTTCGCGCGCCCGTCCGTAAACAGGAGGAGCGTGATTCGCTCGCGGCCCTGTCGTTGCGCGCGCGCGGCTATGTCTAGCGATGCACGGAGCCCCGCCGCGAGCGGCGTGCGGCCTCCGACCGGAAGCGCATCAAGCAGGCGACGCGCGCGCGACGCGCTGCGGCTCGGCGGCAAAAGAATCTCCGCCGACTCTTCGCGAAAAGAGACCAGCGCCACGCGGTCGCGCCTGACGTATGACCGCTCAAGTAGATGAGCGAGCGCGCCCTTGGCCTGACGTATGCGGTTCAGGGCCATGCTGCCCGAAGTGTCTACGGCGAAGATAAAGAGCGTGCCCGTCTTGCGCTTGAAAAGCTTAAAGCGCAAGGCGTCCGCAGGTAGCCGAGAGTCTAAAAGAAAAGGTGCGGCAGCGCGCAACGTTGCGTCCAGAGCAAGCTTTGCTCCGGGCGCGTGTGTCCGGCTGGCGCGCACGTATCGCCCGCGCAGGCGGTCGAGCGAAGCTTTCGGGGCTGGTCCCTGACGGCGCGCAGATTCCACAGGCTTCGACTTTCGCCGCCGCCCCGCGTCCTGTCGAGCCGGATTTTCAAGCTCTTTATCGGAGAGACGCGGGCTTAGCTCCGGCGGCGCTTCCATCTCAACATTTTTGCCGCGCGCGTCTTCGCTAGATTTGTCCGGCTCTTTATCAAAGCTTTCGCTTCGCGGCTCGCTCCCCGCGAAATGGTCCTCTTCCAAATCATCCTGCTTGACTGAGCGCGCGGCGGTTGTCGTCCTCTCGTCGGCGCTCGCCGGGAAAGATTTTTCCAGAGCCTGCTCTATGCGTGAGCCTCCCGGCGTCTGGTCCAGCGGGTCTCTACGCAGGCGATGACGCAAGGCCATCACGGCCACGCGGCGCACGTCTTCATCCGTGACCACGCGTCTTCCTTCAAACGCGGCGAGCGCACGCGCGCCGCGCGCAATCGTCAGCTCGCCACGATGGCCGTCCACTTCCAAATGAGCGCAAAGCTCCGCGATGCGACGCAAAGTTTCGCGCTCGATTTTAACTTCGTGAGCGTTGCGGCGTGCGCGCTCGATTCGACGGCGAAGATTATTCTGCTCGCTTTCCCACGACGCGCGAAATGCCCCGGCGTCGCGCTCGAACGCCTCGCGCCGCTCCACAATCATTAAACGCTCGTCCAGCTCAGTGGTCGTGCGAATCTCTACGTGCAGGCCGAAGCGGTCAAGAAGCTGCGGGCGCAGTTCGCCCTCTTCTGGATTGCCCGAGCCGACGAGGACAAAGCTCGAAGGATGCTCTACGGAGATGCCTTCGCGCTCGACCATGTTGACGCCCGTGGCCGCCACGTCGAGCAACAAATCAACCAGATGGTCTTCCAGAAGATTGACTTCGTCTATGTATAAAAATCCGCGATGCGCGCGGGCGAGCAAGCCGGGCTCGAAAGCCTTGACGCCTTCCGCCAGCGCGCGCTCGATGTCAATCGTGCCGCACACGCGGTCTTCGGTTGCGCCGAGCGGAAGGTCTACGACGGGGACGGGAGCACGCTCGCGCACTAGCTTTTCATCTTTATCAAGACGCGCCGCGCAATCCGCGCAAAGACTTTCTTCATCCTTTGGGTCGCAGCCGTAAAGACAACCTCGCACGCGCGTCATTTGCGGCAGCAGGTCTGCCAGAGCGCGCACGGCTGTTGATTTTCCAGTGCCGCGATGTCCCATAATGAGCACGCCGCCCACACGCGGCTCAATCACATTCAGGATGAGCGCAAGCTTCATCATGTCCTGGCCGACAATGGCCGCGAAAGGATAGACGAGACGCCGGGAGACTCCCCTTCGCTGTAGAGTTTTATGCGACTGGCGCTTGGTTTTCATGAATTAACTGGCAGGCACGCACTTCGCTTGCTTTCAGCCCGATTGATTGAAGCGCACACTATTTAACCGAAAAGCATGCGGGTGAGCAAGGAGGATTTGAAAAGTGGGTTGATAAATACGAGTTGACGAGCGCGTGGGTGACAAACGCGACGGCTCTCGGTTATGATTGTGCTTCCAATCACCGTTCGGGCCTCGAAGAGGCTGTAGCAGCGTCGGCTCTAAAGTTATTTGCGTTTCAGGCTCTCTGGTCTTTTCGGGTTCGGAAGATTTGATGCATTCATCCCTTTCTTCAAAATTACAATCTAATGTCTGCTGTCGAAGAAACTAAAAACGAAGCAACTGTCCAATCCCCTGTGAAAGCGCCCCCCCAGAGCGGCGTGAGTTTGTCCGGTGCGCTACAGAAGCTGATTGCGCTCCTCAGCTCCGTCCGGTTCGGCGTGACTCTGCTCGTCCTGCTCGTCATCGCCAGCATGATCGGCATGCTCGTCATGCAGCAGAACGTCGAAGGCTTTGACAAGTATTACGTCGAGCTGATGCCTTCGACTCGATTGCTGTTCGGGACGCTGGGGTTTTTCGACATTTATCACACGTGGTATTTCAACACGCTGCTGCTGGTCCTATCCTTGAACATCGTGCTCGCGTCGATTGACCGCTTCCCGACTTCATGGCGCTTCGTCAAGCACAAGAAGCTGGAGGCGGGCCGCAATTTTCTGCGTGGCCAGCAGCAGCACGAAATCGTTGCGGTAGCGTCCGGCAATCTGAGCGCCGTAGCGGAAAAGACGCGCGACGCTTTTCGCCGCGAGGGTCTCCGCACAAAGCTCACGGAGCGCGACGGGCGCGCATATCTTTTCGGAGAGCGCGGAACATGGAACCGGCTGGGCTACTTGGCTGTGCACGTCGGGCTGCTGACTATTTTTCTGGGCGGCTTTCTGACAACGCAGCTCGGGCGAGACGGTCAAATGCCGCTCACGCCCGGAATGACCACGAGCGAGATGGTCAACTTGCAGTTCGAGCTGGACGACGAGCTGAAGATAACGAAAATCCCTGTCGGGCTGCCCTTCACGGTCATCTGCACGGACATCCAGCAGAAGCTGATAAAAAAAGACGGCTCGATCATGGCGAACAACACCATCGATTGGCTGACGCGCATCAGGATTAAGGATGAGTACGGCGAGCGTGAAGCTGTCGTGCAGTTGAACAGGCCGTTCGACTATCGCGGCTATCGCTTTTTTCAGGCCAGCTTTATCTCGCAAGGCAGCGCGCGCAACATAAGCCTGCGCCTTACTTCGCAGGCGGACGGGTCCACACAGGACGTGGTGATTCCGCGCAACGGCTCTGCACAGCTTGCAGACGGGACGCGTCTTGATTACGTGGACTTCTTCCCTGACTTCCGCATTATCAACGGCAAGCCCGACACGGAATCCGGCGACTACAACAACCCGGCAGCCGTCCTCAAAGTGACAACGCCCGAGGGGCAGCAGCTTCAGGCTTACGCCTTCGCGATGGAGTTGCCGTCGGGTGCGCCCGTCGGAGCACCCGTGGGCGGCTACAAGTATCGCATCATGGATTTTGAGAAAGTTCCTTACGCGCACGTGCTTGCCGTACAGAAAGACCCCGGTCGAATCACCTTTTACGTGGGCGGCGCGCTTCTTATACTGGCGCTGTGCGCAGTCTTCTTCTTTTCACACCAGCGCGTGTGGGCGCTTCTTGAAAAAAATGAAGACGGCCACGTAGAAGTCATCCTCGGCGGCAACACCAACCGCAACAAGCTCGGGTTTGAAGACCGCTTCAAGAAATTGGCCGGAGAAATCAACGGCCAGACGCGAAAGGTAGAGCACTCATGAGCGAAGTTTTAGAACAACCTCAACTCGCCGTTCCTGAAATCGGGCTCCGAACATCCATGCTCGGCTACTTGCCCGCCGTGCTGGCGATTGCGGGCTCGATTCTCGTCGTCATCCTGCGCTGGCAGATGGGCGGAGCGGGTTTTATCTCGGACGGCGCGATGATGATGCTGGCGCTGGCTTGTTACCTGACGGCAGCCGTCTTTTACCTGACGAACCTCTATGCTCCTTCGGAGATGGCGCAGAAGGTCGGGCTGTGGATGACTACGGCGGGCGTCTTCTTCAACCTGTCTAGCTGGGGCGTGCGCTGGCTCGCAGCGCATGACCGCGAGCTGGCAATCTTGCAGCGTAACGGTTACGGGCCGGAACAGATGCCCTGGTTCTTCCGCTACATTCCGTTTGCCAATCTTTATGATTTGAGCCTCGCGTTTGCTTTTGGCGCAGGGATAACAACTCTACTGATAGCGCACCGGAAGAACTTCCGCTTCTTAGGCGCGATTTCTTTGCCGCTCGCTTCTTTGATTCTGCTGCTGGCGCGTTTTATAGGCGACGAGTTTATAGACCTGCCGCCTATACTTGATTCCTACTGGCGGCCCATACACGTCGGCGTGGCTTCGCTCTCCTACGGTGTGGCGCTCGTGTGCTTCGCCGTCGCGGTCATCTACTTACTGAAGGACGGCGTGAAGACGGAAGCGATGGCTATCTGGTCGAGCATCTTCGGCCTTGCCGTCATAGCCACGGTGAGCCGCTTTTCCGTCATCCCTTCTCTGACCTACAGCGCCTCTCTCTTTATGCCGAGCGGCGCGGGCGGGCGCGGGCGTCCAGTGCCTCTGCGCGTGGACATCCCGTGGGTGGGGCCGCTCCTGTTTCTCACGGCGCTGCTACTGTTGGCGGCCATCGTCCTCTTCTGGATTTATCTTTCAAAAAAGAACGAGAAGGCGCGCGCGTGGGGTCATTTAATCTTGAAGCTCTCGCTCGTGGCTCAGGCTTCGGCCATAGCCTTTTTGGTTTCCGGCGTGAAAACTATGACGGACGTGTGGCCGCGTTTGCAGGCGAAGCTTTCGGCTGACCCGCAAAGTTATCAACGACTGGGCCAGTGGATTGCTGAACAGCAGGGGTTAAAGGCAAACGAGATTGCGCAAGTCGCGCCGGAACGTTTGGAGATGGCGGCCAGAGAATTTCTGACGCAGAGCGGCCCGAAGCTATACCTTAGCATCAACGCCAACCCGGTCGAGCTGGCGGCTTTTATCACGGCCTTTGCCGCGACGCTCTTTGTCATCATCTTTAGCTTCCGCACGGAGAAGCTACGACTGGCTCTCCCGTCGAAAGAAAAGCTGGACAGCCTGATGTACAAAACGGGCTCGGTCGCTTTCGCTGGCTTAGCCATCCTCTTGATAACGGGCGCGGTGTGGGCCAACGAATCGTGGGGACGTTACTGGGGATGGGACTCCAAGGAGACGGGCGCGCTCGTCGCGTGGCTGACCTACGCGGCATTCCTGCACACGCGGATTTCCAGAGGATGGAAGGGACGCTCCTCGGCCTACTTCGCCATCGCCGGATTCCTGCTCGTGATTTTTACATATCTAGGTGTGAGCTACTTGCTGCCGGGGCTGCACTCTTACGCGTAAAATCTGGAGGTTCAGCTTATGCCTAAGGCTCTGAGAAAGGTCGCGGATTGCAGGCTCTATCCAAGCGAGAAGAACTGCACGCTGACGATTTCGGGGACGGAAGAAGAGGTGCTTGACGCGGCTGTGCAGCACGCCGTTTCGGCCCACGGACACGAGGACACGCCGGAGTTGCGCGAGGAAATCCGCGCGATACTGAAGGACGAAGCAGATTCAGAAGAGACTGCGCAAGCGGGTTAAAGATGAGTAAAGAGAACGTACTGTTTACACTGGTCGGGCTGCTGCTGGGCTTTATAGTCGGTTTTATCTTTGCCAATTCCGCGAACCAGCGCGAGACAACAACGCGCACGGCTGCGGCTGCACAGTCGCAATCGCAGATGAATCTTCCGCCGGACCACCCGCAGGTTGCTTCCAACGCGGTGCGCGACCAACCGGACCCGGAAGCGATGCAGGCCGCCGTGCAGGTAGAGCTTGATAAGGCGCGAAGCGAACCGAATAACTTTGACGCACAGAAGCGCGCGGGCGAGCTTTTCTACCAGATTAAGCGCTGGGACGAAGCGATTGAGTTCTGGCTCAAGGCCAACCAGCTCAAGCCCGACGATTACGAAACGATTGTTCACATAGGCAACGCCTACTTCGAGGCCGGGAAGTATGAGCGCGCCGAGCAGTGGTACACGAGCGCGCTCCTGAAGAAGCCGGACGACATCAACGTCCGCACAGATTTAGGCACAACCTTCATGGCGCGCATCCCGCCGGATTTCGACCGCGCCATCAAGGAATACCGCCGCTCGCTGGAAACAAATCCCAACCACGAGCAGACGCTTCACAATCTGGTCATCGCCTACACCAAAAAGGGACAGGCCAAAGAGGCGCGCGAGATGCTCGCACGTCTGGAAAAAGTCAGCCCCAACAACCCTGACCTCCCGCAGATGCGCTCGCAGTTAGAAGCTTTGAACAGTGGACAGCCTCCCGCGACCGCCAAAGGCAAAAGTTAGATAATCCTTGTTCGACATCAGCGAGCAATGCCCAAGCGTAGCCCCGTAAGGGGCGACATATCAGTAGCCCACGGCGTGAGCCGTGGGAACAGGCAATGAATAAATAATCAAGCCCCGTAGGGGCGACATAGATTGATGTCGCCCCTACGGGGCTTCAAATAATGGTGACGACGTTGTCCCGGCACTGACGTGCCGGGCTACTGATATGACGCCCCTTGCGGGGCTGTTATAGAACGGTTATCTGAAAATCTCGCCCCTCCCATCTATCCTCTGCCGTCCAATAAAAGGTGAACTTTAAAACCTCGCCCGGTAAAAGCACCTGTGGCGCAAACTCGTAGGCGTAAAGCCCTAAGCCCTGATCCAGCATCTCGCTATCGGTAGTCTTCACCCAGTTGTTCGCGGACCAGTGAAGGCGCGCGGGCGCGGAGACCTCTATACGCAGACGCTTGCGCGCGCGGGCGGCGTGAATCTTGTGGTTCAAGTGCCAGCTCTGTAAATCCGACACGACCTTGTCTTCGACGTAACGCTTTCTGACGGGCTCGACTAAATCAAAGACCTTGCGGTCGCGGCGGCTGCGCAGGAGTTTAATATATTCGGCGTGCGCCCAGGCGAGCGGCATGGCAGAGCCCGTGGGCCGCCCGTTGTACATCAATTTTTCCGGTATGTCGATGGTGTCCCAGACCTGCTCCGTAATCATCGAGCCATCGTTGCCAAAGCACTCCATGGCTTTGACGTACTCTTCCACGTCGCGTCCGGCAGCAATCTCGTAGTGCGCGCGCTCGCCCGTCAGAAGCGGCCACGCTCTGCCCACACCCGTCCCGTCAAAGGCTTCACCATTTGCCTTCTGCCCGTAGCCGTCGTGATTGTAGCGACGCCAGCATGGACCGCACGGCGTCTCGACTTTAAGAACCGCGTCGTTCACCACAAGCGATTTCAAAACGTGCGGATCATCGGGCGCGCGCAATCCGTAACGCACCAGCTCAAGAAAGCCGCCGTCGATAATGTCGTAGATGGGAAAGCCAGAAGTTTCAGCCGGAAGATTGTTGATGTGTATGTAGCCCGTGTTCGGGTCCTGATCGCTTTCCAAAGTTTCCGGGTCAAGAGATTCAAGACGCACGTAATGCTCCGGGCATCCTTCGACAAGCGTTCCCCTGTTTGTAAAAGTCCACTGCTCTATGTGCGACGCCCAGCAATCGGCGATGCTCAAACAAAGCTGCTCTGTTTGAGCATCACCACGCGCGCTCGCCATCTCTGCGGCGCACACGAGCGCGCTCACCTCCGCCGCGAGCGTGGATGGAGAAAGCCCCGCGTCCTCTTCCCAACGCTCCTGCGGCGACGCGGGCCCGCGCCTGATGAGATAAGAGACGCAGCCGCGCACCATCGGATAAGCGTCAAAATCTTCTACGAGGCCAAGCTTCCACAGACGCCACGCGAGCACTACGGGGAAAGCTACTTCGTCGAGCTGGATTCCCGTCCAGTAGGGGCGACCGTCCACCCAGCAGTTCTGCGGCATCCCTCCGTCAGCAAGTTGAATCCTCGCCAGGTAACGCAGGATTCTGAGCGGCAGATTTTTCGCCCCGGCGGCCAGCAGCGCCGTCGCTGCCTGACACAGATCGCGCGGCCACACCAGATGATAACCACCTATGTCCTGATCGCCTCGCGTCTCGCCCCAAGGTATCGAAAGCGAAGCGCACACAGCACCCGCGTTCTCGCGATCCTCGTGCGCGCGCAGGACCATCGCGCTCGTGTAATAGGTTCGCCCGCCATCCGAGCTTTCACTGCTTAAATCTTCGAGGCCGTCGCAGTACTCGTGCCAGCCGCGCACGTATTCCGCACGCGCTGCCTCCCACCCGCGCGCGAGCGACTCACGGCCTGCGCGCAGGGCCTCTTCCGCATTCGCGCCGAACGAGATGGCGAGCGTCCATTCATGACCTTGCGTCGTGTCGAGCTGGCCCGTCAGCGCAAGGTTGCCGTCGCGTGCGGAGTCGAACTCCCAATCCATACGGAAGTTGTCATGAAGGTCCGTCCATCCGTCGCTTGCACCTACAAAGCCGCACGAGCGGCGCGAGAAAGGAACGGAAGCCAGCAGCGCCAGCGCCACGCCGTCGCGCTCCGCCACCAGAGCAGCGTGACCATCTACAGCGAGCACGCGCCCGTTGTTATTCTTTCCCTGATTGCCAAGATGCGGAGCGAGCAGGACGAAAATGTTGTAGCGGTCGGCCTCGGGTTGCCTTGCCTCGAAGCGTGTGTTGACAAGGACGACCGCGCCGAGCGGGTCCGTGATGGTTTCTTTGACGATGCGATAACGCCGCGCGCGGTCGCTGTTGGTCTGGCGAAAGAAAAGAGCGCGCGGGTCTGCATATTCCAGCAGGTGATCTAAATCACGCTTCTCTTCATGAAAGAAGGTGCGCCCATCGGTGATGAGATACTGCGCATCGCGCGTGTTGGCGCAATCGACGCGTGGAAAATAGATTTCGTTGAGAATGCCGTAGGCGAGCGTAAACCAGACGGGCGAACGTGCAGAGAGAGCCGTGCCGATTCCCTCCTTCGAGCTAGAGGTCCAACGGGGCTCTATGCCCGGATAGCCGAAAGCCTCAAAGCCTCTGCTCACTCATGGTCTCCGTGCAGTGAACTCTGTAGAGCGCGGCCTTGATGATAATGCAAGACGGGAAGGATTGGATAGATTTAACTTTTAAGAGTGGAATCACAAACCACTTCAGGGCTCTATGCTCATGCGCAGGACGTTGGTCATGGGGTGTCTGGTAATCTTGCCGTCGTTGGTGACTACGACAATCTGGCCGCGCTCGACCGTCACGCGGCGCACGCTCGTCATGTAGCGCTCGATTCTCATGCCGTCGCGTGTCTCTATGATGAGCTTCGGACCGGCTTCGGCTGGCGCGACCGTTGCGGGAGGCTCGCCGGGGTCTGCCGGTGACGTGGTGTTGTCCTGAGAAGAAGCGGTCTCGGGCGGCTTCTGGGGCGTGACCCGCCCGCGTCTGCGCCTGCCGCGAGTGTTGGGCGGAGCGGGCCTGCGCGCCGTTGTCACGGGCTCGGGCGTAGTCGTCGTGTTGTCCGTCGCGGGCTTTGCGGAATCATCGGTCGCGGGTTGCGTGGATTCCGCTGTCTGAGAATCAGGCTCGCCCCCTTTGGCCGTTTCGACGGGCTCGTCTATACGCGCGCCGACAGAGTTGACTCGCTGCGTGTTGCGATCGCGGCGCGGCGTCGTTGGCTGTGTCTCAGCAACGGCTTCAGTCTCGTTCGGCGTTGGAGCGGCCATCGCTTCAAAACCGCCGCTGAAGCGCACGCGGTAGGAGCCTTCGCGGTCGTTGGGCGTGCGCGCCTCTACGCGCAGGATGATGGTCTCTCGCTGGCGCAGGTAGATGCTCTTGGAAGTGCTCGATGCAAGCTCGCCCGAATACATGCTGACCTTGGCTAAGGGCCGGAGCGTGCCTGCTTGAAAAAGGTCTATGTCGCCGTCAAGGTTGCGGCTCTCGACCGTGAAGACCAGGTCGCCGGGCGTGCCTGTCAGGATAAAGAAGTGTCTGGTCTGGCGCGAGTCGCCGATGTCGCGCGCCGTGATGCTGCCAGAGATTTCGTTGGAGGTGACGGGCGAAGGCCGCTCGATGTCCGTGGATTGCGCGCGCACGCGGGTAGAAGCAGCGCCCAAGACTAAGAGGAGCGAGAAGAAAAAAGCTATGAATCGAATGGCTTGAAGAGGAGCGGATAAGGTATTACTCAACTCTGGCTCCTTAGAATGCGGTCGAGCGGGAAGATGTTAATGATAATGCCGAAAGGGTGAACAAGCCCCTCACACGGCTATAAATATTTTGGTGGGGATGGAGAGACTCGAACTCTCACAGGTTTCCCTATACGCCCCTCAAACGTACGCGTCTACCAGTTCCGCCACATCCCCAATCCAGATTGTCAAAATGCTTGAAGAGAAGATTTCCCTTCCAGCTCGTTTTTCAAAGCGGCGCTCTCGCCTCTGTTTACTTTGAATTAGCCGTCTTGGAATTCGCCGTCTTAGACGCCGCCGGGGCGTTCGTCGTTGTATTCGTGTTCGCGGGCTGCGCCGCGTTGGCGTTTGCTGCCGGAGCGTTTGCGGTCGGCTGCGCGCCTTCCTGTTGCACGGGTTGTGCGGGTTGCGCCGGAGCCGTGTTGGTGTTGGCAGCGGGCGCTGTGGTCGCCGGAGCCTGCGTTTCATCCGACTCGGATTGCAGCACGGAGCGCGAGCCCGTCAGCGCGGGCAGGCTTAGGGCCAGGGCGCACAAAAAGAAGAGGGCCGCCGCGCCGATAGTAATCTTGGCAAGGATCGTTTGCGTGCCGCGCGGGCCGAAAGCCGTGCTCGAAACGCTGCTCGAAAAGAGCGCGCCCGCGTCGGCCTTGCCCGGCTGCAACAGGACGGCAACTATCAGCACAATGCACGACAGTAGAAAAAGACCCCAAAGAATATAAATCAACAAAACGCTGTCCTCGTAAATCGTAAATGGTAAATCGTGAATCGTAAAAAAATCGTTTTCTCTATTTACGATTGACGATTCACGACCTGTAATTAACTATCTGGGCGAAAGTTTCTGCCTTGAGGCTCGCTCCGCCTACGAGCGCCCCGTCGATGTCGGGTTGTTTCATCAGCCCGGCGATGTTATCGGGTTTGACCGAGCCACCGTAGAGGATTCGCAAGCCCTGGGCAGCGTCTTCAGAGTGCCTCTGCGTGAAAACGCGCCGGATAAACGCATGCATCTCTTGCGCTTGCTCCGGCGTCGCCGTGCGTCCCGTGCCGATAGCCCAGACAGGCTCGTAGGCAATTATGATACGCGCGAGGTCCGAGGCTGTCAAACCGCTGAGCCCGCCCGTTATCTGGCCGCTGACGACCGCTTCGGCTTGCCCGCGCTCGCGCTGCTCAAGCGTTTCCCCGACGCACATGATGACGGTAAGCCCCGCGACCAGCGCCGCCTGCGTCTTCCGGCTCACAAACGTATCGGTTTCGCAATAGAGCTGTCGCCGCTCCGAATGCCCCACGATGACGTGCGTGCAGCCGACATCCTTGAGCTGAAAAGCGGCCACCTCGCCCGTGTGCGCGCCCTCCTCTATCTCGGTCGCGCAATCCTGCCCAGAGACGTGTATGTTCGAGCCTTCGAGACGGTCGGCCACCGTCTTCAAAGCCGTGAACACGGGCGCAATCAAGACCTCGCAATGATTGGCGTTGGCGACCAGAGGCTTCAACGCAAGCGCCGTCTCGACAGACTCGCTCACGGTCTTGTACATCTTCCAGTTTCCGGCAATAACAGGTTTTCGCATAAGAGTCCCAAGTCCCAAGTCCCAAATCCCAAGTCATAACGAAGTCCCATGTCCAAAGAAAGAAGTTGTCTTTGACTTTGGACTTTGGACTTTGGACTTTGGACTTATTTATCGTTAAGAGCGGCGACGCCGGGGAGTTCGTCGCCAGCTAAGAATTCAAGGGTTGCGCCTCCGCCCGTGGAGATGTGTGTGATGCGGTCGGCGACGCCTGCCTGTGTGATGGCCGCGACGGAATCTCCGCCGCCGACGACTACAATCGCGCCACGGTCAGCCGCCTCCGCCACAGCCTTCGCGATGGCGATTGTTCCCTGGTCAAAAGGCTTCTGTTCAAAGTAGCCCATCGGGCCGTTCCAGATAATCGTACGCGCGTCTTCGAGGGCTGCTGTAAAATGCGCTATGGTTTCCACGCCTATGTCCAGGCCGACGTGGCCCGCGTTGGTAAATTCCACGGGGATGGTTTTACTGACGACATCTTCGCCCTTCACAGGCTCGTAAGAATCCACGACCTGATGATCCGTTGGCAGGAGCAGCGCCACATTCTTCTCTTCCGCGCGCTTCATAATGTCGAGCGCCGTCTGGAGCATTTCGTTTTCGACTAAAGATTTCCCGACCGTAAAGCCCTGTGCCTTGAGAAACGTGTAGGCCATCGCGCCGCCGATTAAAAGCCTGTCCACCTTGCGATCAATCAGAGCATTGATGACCGGAATCTTGTCCGAGACCTTCGCGCCGCCGAGGATGGCTACAAACGGATGCTCAGGGTTATTGATGACGCGGCTTAAATATTCCAGCTCCTTCTGCATCAACAATCCTGCCGCAGCCCGCTCGACGTGCTTTGTAATCCCGACTGTCGAAGCATGAGCGCGATGCGCAGCGCCGAAAGCGTCGTTGACATACAGCCCGTCGCACAAACTTGCTAGCTCCGCCGCGAACGCATCGTCGTTCTTTTCTTCCTCCGGATGAAAGCGCAGGTTTTCCAGCAGCAAGACCTCGCCCTCACGCAGAGCCTCGCTTAGCGCTTTTACTTCCGGCCCGACGCAATCGTCTGCAAACTGCGCGGGCTTCTCCAACAGCCCCGACAAATGATCAGCTACAGGGCGCAAGCTATACTTTTCCACGCGCTCGCCCTTCGGTCTTCCCAGATGCGAAGCCAGAATCACACGCGCGCCTTCGCCAATCGCATACTGAATCGTCGGCAGCGACGCGCGTATACGCGTGTCATCCTCAACACGCCCCTCTTTAACCGGCACATTAAAATCCACGCGCACAAAAACGCGCTTGCCCCCGAGGTCCAGGTCTTTGATGGAAAGCTTGTTCATGGATTTTCGATTTTAGATTTGCGATTTTCGATTGGATAAGGATGAAAAGCTTTTAATTTCAAATCTCTGATTTGTCCTCTTCTAATCGAAAATCGGCAATCGCAAATCTAAAATTCTTACAGTCCTTTCTGCGCGATGAATTTGACGAGGTCGCGCACGCGGCACGAGTAGCCCCACTCGTTGTCGTACCACGAGAGCACTTTGACGAGGTTGCCGCCGATGACTTTTGTATACTCTGCATCGACGATGGATGAATTGTCGTTCTTGCGAAAATCCACGGAGACCAGAGGTTCTTCGGAGAAAGCAAGGATGCCGCGCAATTCTTCGTTGGCCGCGTCCTTCAAAGCCTTGTTGACCTCTTCGCTCGTCGTCTCGCGCTCGACCTCCATCACCACATCCACGAGCGAAACGTTCGGCGTCGGGACGCGTACGCTGATGCCGTCAAACTTGCCTTTCAATTCCGGCAGGACCAGCGCCACGGCCTTAGCCGCACCCGTCGAAGTCGGAATCATGGAGATGGCTGCGGCGCGCGCACGTCGCAGGTCTTTGTGCGGCAGGTCGAGAAGCTGCTGGTCGTTGGTGTAAGAGTGAATGGTGGTCATCTGCGCCGTGCGTATGCCGAACTGTTCGTGTATGACTTTGGCGACGGGCGCAAGACAGTTGGTCGTGCACGAGGCGTTGGAGATGATGTGATGCGCCTGCGGGTCGTAATTATTTTCGTTGACGCCGAGCACAATCGTGATGTCCTCGTTTTTGGCGGGCGCTGAGATGATGACTTTCTTGACCGTGCCGCGCAGGTGCTTGCGCGCATCCTCTGCCTTGGTAAAGTGCCCGGTTGATTCGATGACAATTTCGGCCCCGACCTCTTCCCAGGGAATCGCCGCCGGGTCTCTTTCGGAAAAGACGCGAAACTCTTCATCTTCGACCTTGATGCCCTGCTCGGTCGCGGTAATGTTGTGCTCAAGATTGCCGAGCACGGAATCGTACTTCAAGAGATGCGCGAGCGTCTTTGTGTCCGTCAGGTCATTGACGGCGACGAAATCAATCTCGCTGTCGCCAAGCGCGGTGCGAAAGACGTTGCGACCGATGCGACCGAAACCGTTGATGCCAACTTTCACTGCCATTTTCCAGCCTCCTAGCCTTGCTTTTGGTTAAAGAAACAGGCTCGCCAAAAAGCCTGCGGGCAACTCTCTGTGGGAGCGCGCGCCCGTTTAGTTTTCGCGGACGACGCACTGCTTCCAGGGCGGGGATTGTCCCGCTACAATAATGGAGGAAAAATCGTCCGGTTGATAAGAAGAGGCAAGATAATGCGGGCTCACGCAGACTGTCAAGCCAGAGCGAAGAAAAGCTGTGAATCGTAAATCGTGAATCGTAAATAGAAGCACTGTTTTTCCTCTATTTAACCCAAGTTGCCAGTTATTGAATGAACGCCTTATCAACTTGATAAGCAAACAAGAACAGACTGATTTTCAAGATAAAGCCTGAGAGCGTGGTCGCATGTATCTTCTTGGGAAACAACTTCGTGATTTCACCAAAGACCGTTTCAATGCGACGGCGCAACCACTGTTTGTAATCATGCAGAGGCGGCACATCGCGCCTCTTCGAGTTGCGTTTGCGTCCGACAAGCAAGCGCACGCCATCGCTCTCTGCAAGCGCATCTTCCCATTCGTAATAAGTGTAGGCCGCGTCTGCCGCCACATCTGCCCCATCTGGCAAAGCGAGCGGCAAAGCCGCCATCCCTTCAATGTCGGAGAGGCTGCCGGGCAGGACAGAGAACTCAACCGGCACGCCTGCGACCGTCACTATCACTTGCACCCGCACGCCAAAGAAGTAGCGGCGTTTGCTCGCCAGATAGCCGCGAAACTCTGCGCCTTGCATGAGTCGACAGCGCGGGATACGAATGTTGTCGCACACGGCAATGGGAAAGGAATCCAGACTATAACGACTCTCCACGTTCAACTCCTTGATCGTCATCCCCAACTGGTGAAAGACCAACTCGATCAGTTCACTGAGCCGGGAGAGTCGGCGCGAGAGCCGCGAGCGACTCAGCATCCGAGGCATCATGCCGGAGGAATGCAGAAAGCTGCGTGCTCGTTCAAAGTTGCCGCCAAAGAAGAGCATCGCAACAATGGCGGTCGTCACCACTTCCGAGTCAGAGAACTCGGCGCGCGAGTCCTCGCTGTGCTGCATAGCCTTGAGCAGGTCATCAATGAAACAGTATATTGCCAGTGTACGGTCGTACATGCGAGAAGTCCTTTCCTTTGGCTTTTTGTTTGGCAACAAAAGTTTAGGAAAGGGCTTTTCGTTTTCAAAGAGCAGCCAAGCTCTAACTAGCAACTTGGGTTATTTATCATTCACCGCCGCAGACGCGTTGGACACGAGCGCGAGTGCGTAGAGAAATGATTTAACATCTCTGGTAATCTCTGCCCATGCTCAGTCGTCTCTATCATGAAGGCGTCTTGAAACATGCCCGCAATATCGGTTTTGCAAGCATGTTTTTGAAACCGTACAGGCTGGCGGGTCGTAGTACGCAATGGCTCATCGCAACTCGGTTGGCCCGACGATTAAGTTTTACGTGCTCTTACTTTTCCAGCTTTAACGAGGGAGTTTCGGTCGGATGAACATCAATTCCGTGCGACGGATATTCTGGACAACTGCCATCTTGATTCTGCTCGCGTGTGCCGTCGCTCCGGCGGCCCCGGCGCAGGGCTTGCAGGCGCGAACCATCTCGCTCTTGCGCGTCAACGACACGCCGACGGGCTCAAGCGTCACCATCGCTGCGGACGCAACGCTCGCAGACTACGCGTCCTACAGGAGCGAGGAGCGCTTCTACGTCGTGATTCGCTCGGCGGGCGTCGCGAGTGTCGAGAGCAGCTTGAGCGGGCGCGGCTTTGAGGATGCGCGGATTCAAAAGCAGGGCAACGACACAGTCATCTCCTTCCGCCTGAACCCGAACACCACTGCGCGCGTGATTCAAAAGTTCAACAGGCTGGAAGTCGTCTTCGACGCCGCGAGCGAAACAGCCGTCGTCTCCGCCGAGCCTGCTCCAACGCCTACTACCGGCCAACAGGAAGCGACGCAACCGCCCGGCACAACGCCCAACCCTAACCTGCCGCAAGAGGCACGCCCGACCACCAATCCGGCTGCCCCTCCCGGCGCACAACCGCGCAGCCCACAAGCTGCTCCCGGTGTCACGACTCAACCTTCGACCACACAACCCACAGGCCCGCAACAGCCCATCGTGTCGCCTGTGACGACGCCTTCGCCATTGCCCACGACACCAACCGATCAATCGCAGAGCGGCCAGGACCAGAGCGGAGTGGTGCAAGACCCGGTCTATCCAACCGAACAACCCAGACCCGTCCCACCACTACCTTCTTTAGTGCGGCTCGGAGTCTCCTCCGACACTACCATCCCGTTATCTTTGAACGACGCCATCCGCCGCGCACTTGAACAAAACAACGACATCGAAATGGCTCGCCAGGATGTCCGCTTTGCCGAAACTACTCTGCGTGCCCTGGAAGGAGTCTACGAGCCCACTCTCAACTTCAACCCCCAGATTAATAATGTGGTGGAGAGCCAGCAGTCCACTTTAGGAGGCGCTTCTGGTTCATCTGGCAACGTTACCCGTACCGATTTTCAGCTCAACAACTCCGCACAGAAGCTCGTCCGCACAGGCGGCGGCTCCTACGAGTTCTTCTTTAACAATAACCGGAGAACTACTAATTCCACCTTCAACCAGCTCAATCCTGTCTATTCCGGCTCACTGGGAGTGCAGTTTACACAGCCCCTTTGGAGGAACCGCTCCATCGATAATAACCGGCGGCAGATTCGCATCCAGAAAAAGCGGATCGAGCAATCGGATGCCGAGTTCAGAAGAAGAACTATCGAAGTCATCTCACAGGTCCAAAGGGCTTACTGGGACTTGGTATTTGCGCTGCGAGACCAGCAGAACAAGATTACTAACCTCAACCTCGCACGCGAGAACTTCCGTCGCATCGAAGCGCAGATCGCGGCAGGAGCAGCCGCTCCCTTTACCCGTGCCGAAGTCCAGACCGAACTCTCTAATCGAGAGAGTGACCTCTTGCAGTCCGTCCAGAATGTCTCGGTGGCCGAGAATGGCTTGAAACAGTTGATTTTGAGGGAGCCGCTGGCCGTGGAGTGGGGGGCACAACTGGTCCCGACCGACACTCCCTCTTTCGATGCGACACCTGTGAATCTGACCGACGCTCTGACCGAAGCCAGAGCGAATCGTCCTGAACTCAAGCGCCTGACTTTAGAGCGAGATATTAACGAGATCGACCAGAAGTACTTCCGTAACCAGACCAAGCCGCAGGTGGATTTAGTGGGGACGGTGGCGACCACGGGGCTGTCGGGCACACCGACATCGGAGAGCTTCGAGCGGTCTTTGTTTGATGTGGGAGCGGTCAATACGACAGCCGAGGCCTTTCTGTTGCAGCAGATTAACGAGGCGCGAGTGCGTGTGGGGTTACCGGCGGCAGTGCCGCCAAGCGTGGTGGTGGAGAACGGAGTGCCGGAGAGGTTGATCGGAGGGTATGGGAGAACGCTGAGGAATCTGCTGAGTTTAGAGACGAGGAACGTGCTCTTTGGAGTAAATATTCAGATTCCGTGGAAGAACAAGACGGCGGAGGCGAATTTAGCGGGAGCGAGGATCCAACAGACGAGGTTGGAGGCGGAGAGGCGGAACACGGAGCAGGTAGTGGAAGTGGAAGTGAGGAATGCGGCGCAGAGGGTGGAGACCGCGAGAAGACTGGTGTTGACGGCGCGAGCGGCGAGAGAGAGTGCGGAGGTGCAGATGGAGGGGGAAAGAAGGTTGTATCAGGTGGGGCGGTCGACAACCTTCCTCCTGATCCAGAGGGAGAACGAGTTGGCGAATGCGCGGAGTGCGGAGGTGAGGGCGGAGACGGAGTACAACAAGGCTGTTGCCGAACTCCAGAGGGCGACATCGACGACATTGCGTTCTCATAACATCATCATCGAGAGCCCCATCGCGCCCTGAAAGGGCAGTCTTCAATTTAACAAACGCGAGCGGCGAGCGTGTCACAGAGTTGACGGCTCGCCGCTCGCGCTTCTATAAGTGTTGCGGGATAAAAATATTGCTTCACATGCTCATCGATTCGATGAGCATGTGAAGCAACGTCTCAACCTTTTCATGAAGATTACCGCGACGATTATCACTTACAACGAAGAAGAGAACATACGCGCGGCGTGCGAGTCTGTGGCGTGGGCCAACCAGGTTCTGGTGGTCGATTCCGAGTCCACGGATCGTACGCGCGAGATTGCGCGCGAGTGCGGCGCGCGTGTGATTGAAAGGGCGTGGCCGGGCTTTGCCGCACAGAAACAGTTTGCTGCGGACGAGGCTGCGCACGAATGGGTTTTCAGTCTTGACGCGGACGAGCGCGTTTCCGATGCCTTGCGTCATTCAGTTGAAGACCTGCTTTACACTAATGAAGCGAAGCTCGCTGATGGTTATCGCATCGCGCGGCGCTCTTTTTACATGGGCCGTTGGATTCGCGGCGGGGGTTGGTATCCGAACTATCAATTGCGGCTCTATAGAAAATCGCGCGCCGCATGGAAGGGCGAATACATACACGAGTCTGTGAAGATGCACGAGGGCGCGCGCGTCGAGACGCTCGCAGGCGACATATTGCATTACAGCATACGCGACGCCTCGCATCATAATCGCATGATCGCGGAGCGTTACGCGCCGCTCGCCGCGCGGCAGATGTACGAAGCCGGTCGTCGCACTTCCCCGCTACGAATCGCGACGGCTGCTCCCGCAGCTTTCCTTCGCAGCTTTATCCTCAAGGGTGGTTTCCGAGACCGCATGGCGGGCTACGCAATCGCACGCTTTGCCGCGCACAACGATTTCCTCAAGCACCTTCTCTTGTGGGAAATGCAGAAGAGCCGTAAATCGTAAATAGTAAATCGTGAATAGAGAAAAAACAGTTCGTCTATTCACGATTTACCATTTACGATTTACGGCTTTTACTTTTCGATTCTCAGCTTCGATGGCGGGAGAAGCTGGCGGCGCGTTTCGTTGGTGATGGGGAGCAGCGCGGCCTGCGTGGTGACGACTTCCGTGAGCAGTTGGTCTTCCATCTGCCGGTTGTCCCAGATGCGATTGCCCTGGTCTAGGATGGCAAAGACGATGGGGCCCCGGTCGCGCGTGTAGACCACACCCGCGAGGCTCGCCATGCCGCCGTCCACTTCGGAGGTGAGCGTGCCGGTCTTGCCGACCACAGCGCCTTCGAGGCCAGTGCCCGTCAAGCGCCTGCGGAGCGTGCCGGCGTCATCGCTCGCTACGGGCATCAGGTCTTCGGGGCGTAAGTTTTGACGCTCTCCTTCTTCGACGAGCGCGCGAATCACCGCGAGCAACCCGCGCGGCGTCATGCGATTGTGCTCGCGTCCCGAGACGCGTTCAATGGTGACTTCCGTGGCCGGAAGCCGCAGCTCGTCTATGAGGAACTGTTGAACTCCACTTGCTCCTCCGACGAGCGAGCCGATTCTTTCGGCTACGAAGTTGCTTGAGCGCGCGTTCATGTAAAGCAGTATGTCGCGCAAAGGGTACGAGTTGTAAGCGAAGATGCGCGTGCCTGAAGGCTGCGCAGCGACGCCTGTGGTGACGTCTCTTAAATTAAAAATTTTGGCGAGCCGTGCGGCTGAATCCTGTGCCGACTCTGAGAAGTTAAAGCAAAAATCGGGCGAGACGAAAATCCCGCCCTTTATATTTTTGATGCCGCGCGCGCGCAGCTCGCGAGCAATCAGGGCGGCGCTCAAATCTCCGAACGTCGGATCGTTACCGACGAAATGTAGCAGCCCGTGGAGCGTGCCCGCGCTGTCCACTTGCCCGTCCATGTAAACGCGCGTCTCGAAGCGGTAGTCGGCTCCAAGGCGTTTGAGGGCCACGAGCGAGGTGGCGAGCTTGATGAGAGAGGCCGGATTAAAAGTCTCGTCGGCGTTGTGCGAGGCGAAAAGCCGCTCGTGATTGAGCGATTCGATAAGCACGCCGTGCGTTTCCGGCTCTTCGCCGCGCGACGCATACCAGACGGCCACGTCAAAGGCAGGCTCGCCCTTCGCGACTTTGGCAACAACACCCGGCTCAGCGCCGACCGCAGAGACAGCCACGGTCGCGGGCTGCCCGCTCTCTATGCTTAACGTCAGCGAGTAAGGAATAAGCGCAAGCGTTGTGATGAGAAGAATCCCAAGCACAAGCATCACAATGACGTGGCGACGAGGATCGCGCAAATCTTTTCTCCCCTGAAGCGATAGAACTTTAAGAGTTGTCTGGCTTGAGTGTGGACCAAAAACAAGAAATCGAAAGCCTGTGACTTTTACTGCGTTCGAGCGCCCATGTGATAAACATCTTTCGCAAACGGCGCTGGAAGCCGTATGATGCTGAAAGGCTGCGGCGCGTCAAGCGTGACGGCTGACAAAAACCGAAGCGCCGCTCGGCCTCCGACTACAGGATACACTCTCGATGGACAATTTTCCGAGCCTTTTTTTTAACCCGTCCCCTCTAGGTCTGCCGCTCCCGGTCGCTTGCGTGTTCGTAGCCGCTTTAGGCGCAATCATCGGAAGCTTTCTCAACGTCGTTATTCACCGCCTGCCGCGCGAAGAATCCGTAGTCTTTCCCAACTCGCGCTGCCCGCAATGCTCCACGGCCATACGCGCCTACGACAACGTTCCTATCCTGAGCTGGATGGTCCTGCGCGGGCGCTGTCGCTCGTGCAGCGCGCGTATACACTGGCGCTATCCTGCGGTCGAAGCCCTGACGGGTGTGATGTTCGTACTGGTTTTTCTACACGACGTTATCGGACGGGACGGGCCGACCCCGGCGCTCGCTTTTGATTTAGTGCTCGTGGCCGCGCTCATCGCGCTCATCTTTATAGACGCAGAGCACATGATTCTGCCAAACGCCATCACCTATCCGGGCATCGCGCTGGCTGTCGTGGCGCGCGTGGTGCTTCCCTTTTTGATGGGCACAAACGCTTTCGATGATTTAGGCCAACTCACGCAGAGCCAGATTTTCACGGGCTGGCCCGTGTGGGCCGTCTCGCTCGTGGGCGCAGTTCTGGGCGCGCTTGCAGGAGGCGGGTCGCTGTGGTTGATGGGCTGGTTATGGGAGAAGCTGCGCGGCGTGGAAGCCATGGGGCTCGGCGATGTGAAGATGATGTTTATGGTGGGAGCTTACCTGGGCTGGCGGCTTAGTGTGCTGACAATCTTTCTGGGCGTGGTGACGGCTTCGCTCACGGGAATTCTTTTGATGCTCCGGCGCGGCGAGCGCAACATGCAGATGCTTCTTCCCTTCGGCATCTTTCTGGGCATCGGCTCAATCATCGCGCTCCTCGTCGGCGCGCGCATCATCAGTTGGTACGCCGGACAATTCGGACCATAAGAAGGGATGAGGGATGAGGGATGAGGGATGAAAAGGAAGCTATTCAACATTGAGTAGTTCTTCTTTCGTTCCTCATCCCTCATCCCTCATCCCTCATCCCTGCTTTTATGCGTTATCGGAGTCGCTCGAATCTGGTGTTGGCGGTGCTGGTGGGGGTGTTTCTGCTTGCCAACCTGATTGCGGTGACGGTGCTGGCGCTCGTCCCGCCTGATAGAAATACTCGCTCAACTATTCTTGTACCGGTTTTTCTGACGACAATCATCGCGGGGTTGCTGTGTGTCATCGTGCTGTTGCGTTGGCTCCTGCGACCTTACAGGCAGCTTGTCGGTGAAGCTGAAAGAGCGCCCGTCGCCGTGCGCCCGTCGAATGCGCGTAACGAGGCGGAGTTTGTGCTCGAAACTTTTCAGGGCATCGTCGCGCGTCTTCAGGCTCAGCAGCGCGAGCTTGAAGCTTTGAGCGCAGAGGCGCGCGCGCGTGCCGCTTCCGCAGAAAAATTCAGCGAGCGCATCATCGCCAGCGTCCCCTCCGGTCTCATAGCTTTTGACGCCGAGGGACACGCGACCGTTTTGAATAGTCCGGCGCGCAAGTTGATTGAAGCCGACGGCGAGACGCTCGGTCTACCTGCGCGCAGCGTCTTTACACGCGCGCCCATGCTGGCCGAGATGGTCGAGCGCTGTCTCTCGACGGGCCAGCTTTATCGTCGCGAAGAGATAGAAGCGCGCACGCATGATGGACGCACACGTCGTCTGGGTGTGACGGTCGCTCCGATTGATCCGGGAGGCGAAGGCGTGCGCGGCGCTCTCTGCCTGTTGACGGACATTACGGAAGTGACGGAGTTGCGCGAGCAGGTGGCTTTGAAGCGCAACCTGGAAAGTCTGGGCGAGATGGCAGCGGGACTGTCGCACGAGTTTAAGAACGCGCTCGCTACTTTGCACGGCTACGCGCAGCTTTTACAGATGCACGCGGAGACGGAGCGCAATCGCGCGGCATCGGGCGCGCTCCTTGCCGAAGTGCGCAACCTGACGGAGATGGTCACGTCCTTTCTAAACTTCGCGCGCCCGCAGCCTTTGGACCGCACGGATGTTTCCCTCGAAGAGTTGTTAAGCGAGTGCGTCGCGGAGCTTGAGCCGCTGTTGAAGGAGCGCCGCGTCCGTGTGGAAATAGAGGGCGAGTTTGCGACCGCACACGCAGACGAGCGCATGCTGCGTCAGGCTCTTTTAAATCTCTTGCGCAACGCGGCGGAAGCGATTGATGAAAATCAAGCTGTGCGGAGCATACGTGTGCGGGGCGCGCTTGAAAAAGATTCGGCGGGAAACATGTGGGCCGTTATCGAAATCACGGATACCGGCGAAGGCATCAACGAAGCGGACCTGCGCAATATCTTTATTCCCTTCTTCACTACCAAATCGAAAGGCCACGGCATCGGTCTGGCGCTGGCGCATCGCGTCGTCACCGAACACGGCGGCACGCTCGCGGCGGCCAATAGCCCGGAAGGCGGCGCGGTCTTTACCATTCGTCTTCCGGTGTAGCCGTGCGCGTGCCTGTAGAAGCTTTTAAGGAGTCAGAACGATAGGGGCCGGGATTGAGTTGACCAGCTCCCTGAACTTTTCGTCCTGCGGCAGCTCGTTGACGGTGGAATCCTCAAGCTCGGCTTTCTTTATCTCCTCGCCCCCTAAAGTAATCGCGCGTGTGAGGTTTTCTCTGGCCGCATCTACGTCGTCGCGCAGAAAGAGGTTATAGCCTTTATTGCCCAGGAAGACGGCGTCGTCCGGAAGGCGGCGGAGTGCTGCCTCAAATTTCTCGTCCGCCTCTATTAATAGCTCTTGCCACTTTTGATTGTCTCCATCGAGCAACGCCTGTTTCGCTTCGACAAGCAGGCGGAAGCCGTAGCTGTTGTAGGCGCTGGCTACCCATTCGGCAACCGCAGGCTCCGTAGCTTCTTCAAAAAGCTTTATGAGGTCGGAGTAAGCGGTAAGCTCCTCATCTGAACGCTTGAGAGCGCTGAGAGTTCTTCCTTTATTGAAGAAAGCCCTCGCGACCATGCCCTGCACGTCGGTTTCCGTTGCCGTAGAGAAGCGATCGATGACCTGTTGATACATGTCCAGCGCTTTCTCATTTTCATTTCGCGCGCCGAGCGTCACGCCTATGTTGTAGAGCGCTTTGGCTACGTGCATGCGTATCTGCGGGTCGTCCTGCTGCCACTTGTCTTTGAGTTCTTTCCCGAACTTGATGACCATCTCATAGCCGAGCAGCTCCTCGTCCGAGTTGTCATAAATTCCCACCGACGCAGACCACATGGCGTCCAGTAGAACGCGAAGCTGCTGCGGGTTTAAGCTGTCGGGCGGGATAGTGCTGCCAATCGCGACCGCCTCACGATGCTGCGAGCGCCGCAGAGCATTCAAGACGGCCTCCACCTGTAGAGAAGCTTCCACCTGTGTAGAAGCTTCCGCCTGAGGCTGCGCTTTTTCCTGCGAGACGGCCTCCGGATGAGGGCTTCTTCCATCATACAAACGCTTCGCCAGCTCAATCGTGTCAATCACTTTTTTGATGTAGTAATCGTTGTCTATGATATTTCCGTCGGCGTCGCGTTCGAGGCTTTGCCTCAACTGCTCCGCATAAAATTTGAGCGGGTCTTCGGTGAGGTTCGGTTCTTTCAGCTCGAAGGTCCGGATGAGCTGGTCCAGGACTTTGACGGCGGGCTGCTGGTATTTGACGCTGCTCTTGGCGGCAGCGTCGCCGCGCGGTGTGGCTGTGGCCTGCGCGGCTGTGTCCGCCTGCATGCTCCGGCCATCATCCGTGGTCTCTGCGTCCGGCTCGCGCTCCGGAACGATGAATTGCACTTGCGAGTTGGTGACGAGCCATTCGGGCAGTGAAAGAACGTCCGTGAATTTGTAGCAGAACCAGTAGAGATTATATGGAAGGTCGCTTTGCAAACGCTGTTTGAGCGCTTTCATAATGACATCGCCTTCCCACCCGCCGTAGCCAAGCACCAGTGGAGAGCGCGCCCATAACATGTTTGCCAGGAGCGGCTCCATCTGCGAAAAGTTCCCCGCGCGTTCTTCAATCTCCCCGCGCAGGTTGCTCGAATCATAGAACCAGTATGTCCCGTGAACGTGGATGATTTGGAGGAGGTCTTCGCGCTCGGGGTCTACGCGCAGCGCCGTTTTCGGATGGTCGCAAACGATGTGCTCTTTGCCGAACATCAGGAGCGCGCGCGTCAGGAGGTCGTCGAAGTTGGTCGTGACCACGAGGTTCGTAATCTTGTTCGTCAGGAGTAGATGCGCAAGGCGCAGGTGTGAGCTTGGGATGTATTGCCCGCGCATCAACTGCTGCAAATAATTCTGGCGCAGGGCTCTTTGCGGGTAAGCCATGCCGAACCAGTAGGAGTATGCGTCGATGGCACCGGAACCGATGCTGTCCGCAGCATCCGGATGATATTTCCTGGCATCCTCCTGGCAATGCTTGACGATTTCCGATGCCAGCGGGATGGGAGGCTTCGAGATGCCTGCGCCGATGATGAAAAAGAAGGGGCGGCGGCCTCTTTCTTCGCACAGGTCTGAAAAATCTGAACCGAGGCGGCGGTAAGATCAATCAACCTCCCTTCTCTTTCAAGGAGGGAGATGATCTGCCTCTGTTGATCAGAATCATTTTTTCTGAAGAGGCTGGAGCGTTTGCTCCACAGCGAATCCGATAATTGCATGGCGCTCCTCCGGCGAGAAGTTGACGCCCGCCTTCTCTGATTAAGAGCCGTGAGCCTTGGGCGGAAGGGGACGCTAAAGATATGCTGAAGTCAGTAAGCTATGAGCATCTACAATGTGTCGCGAGGATGAAGGTATCTTTCCTGTGTGAAGGCCACGCGCTGCATCCTCAACCCGAAACAGCGCAGAGTATACCTTCCGGGCTCAGGAAACGACAATATTTTCTCTACGGCTAAGACAACTCTCTCTTAATCCGGCAGCCCCTGCGGAAAGTATTCACGCCATCGCTTACCAACCAGTTCTGCGATGTCCGGGCGCACAACCAGCTCATCCGGGAAACCGGGTTTGAGGCGCGCGTCTATGACGACGGGCGGGTGATAAGAGAGATGGTGACGACGGACGCTCACGTCGGCGGCGTGAATGTCCGCCGCAGGCTCAAAGCGCGTCCACGTCGCCCACAGGAAATCGGCCACGTTTTTCGCGACGCGCGCATCGTCATGTAAGACGACGAGCGGCCATTCGCGAAAAGCTTCCTCGCGCGCAAGCTGCGCGGCCAGCTCCGGTTCCTTCTCAAAGGATGCTCCCTCAACGACCAGACACCCGCGACAGAAAACCTCCGCGCGGGTGACAGAGCGCGGAAGCGTCCCGCGAAATTCCGAGGGCAGCTCGCGCCGAGCTTCTCCGAGCCCTAGCAGAATAGCTTTGCTTCCTTCATTCACCTTCCCGCTCGTGTAATCGAGCGTGTCCATGGAGACGTTGGAAAAGATGAAGAGGTCTGTCTCCCAACGCACACGCGCCAGCACGTGCTCAAAGAGCGAGCGAAAGTTGCGCAAGTCCTGCGGCGTGTCCGTGAGAATCAGGAACTTGGTGAGCGACAATTGCCCTTCGCCAAGAATACGAAAGCCCGAAACAAGAGCTTCACGCGCGTAGCGCTCGCGCACGACAGCCGCGCACAACGAATGAAAACCCGTCTCGCCGTAAGTCCACAGGTCGCGCACGCTCGGCATGACCAAAGGGAAAAGCGGCGACAGAAGCTCCTGCAAGTAATCGCCTATGTAGAAATCTTCCTGTCGCGGCTTGCCGACGACGGTTGCGGGATAGATGGCATCGCGGCGATGAAAGACCGCATCGACGTGAAAGACTGGATAATCGTGCTGCAAAGAGTAGTAGCCGTAATGGTCGCCGAAAGGCCCTTCCGGTCTTCTTTCAAGAGGCGGCACGCGGCCTACGAGCGCAAACTCCGCTTCGGCTACGAGACGATGCGCGTTTTCGCCGAGCGGGTTTTTCGTCATCCTGATTTTTTCGCCCGCGAGCACGGACGCCAGCACAAGCTCCGGCACGTCTTCCGGCAAGGGCGCAATCGCGGAGAGAATCAACGCGGGCGGCCCTCCCAGAAAAACTGTGACCGGCAGCGCTTCGTCTCTCGCCTCGGCCTCGTGATGATGAAAGCCTCCGCCCTTGTGTATCTGCCAGTGCATCCCTGTTGTGCGGGCGTCGAAGCGTTGCATGCGATACATGCCAAGGTTGTGTTTGCGTTTGACGGGATGCTCCGTGTAGACGAGCGGCAGCGTGATAAAGGGTCCGCCATCCTCTTGCCACGTCGTCAGCACAGGCAGCTCATCCAGCCGGGCCGGTCTGTCCATGACTTGAGTAACGGGCGCGCGGCGCACATTTTTTGTCCCGAGCTTTAAGGCTTCGAGCGCCAGACGGCGATACTGCCAGAGTTCGCCTGCGCGCGGCGGCAGCAATGCTTCGGCCACGCGCACGGCATCGCGCACCAGTGATTCAGGCTTCTTGCCAAAAGCCAGCTCGATGCGTCGCGCTGTGCCGAAAAGATTCGTGACCACCGGATAACGGCTTCCCCTGACGCGCTTGAACAAAAGCGCAGGGCCGCCGCGCTCTATCACGCGACGATGGATTTCGGCCACTTCCAGATAAGGGTCAACTTCCGTCTCGACGGCGACTATATCGCCTCCGCGCGCGAGCAGTTCAAGGAATGAGCGTAGGTTCGGATGCATAAGGCAGTGACAAGTGACAAGTGACAGGTGACAAGTTAAAGCAAGATTTTCATCTTGTCACTTGTCACCTGTCACTTGTCACTGCTTTTAAGGCGTGCTCTGTCCGACCTGTCGCGGGCGGGTTGGAGCGTCGGGGGGCGCTTGTTGTAGACGCTCCGTGATTGTGCGCGCGGCCGTTTGTGCGGCGCTGCCGACTTTTGGATCGAACGATTCTTCGAGCGGCTTGATCTGTGCCAGCGTGGTCTGGTTGCCGATGTCGGCCAGTACTTTCAAGAGTTCAATCTGTGTGCGGCGCTTGGCGTTGTTCAGGAACATGTAGAGCGGCTCGGGGTCGTCGAGCGTGCGCAGGTAACCGGCGGCCTGTTCGGCGCGCGATGAATCCAGATCGCGGACGATTGAGAAGAGCATTTTGGATTGGGCCATGCGATAGAGCGCCCACGCCAGAGCGAGCTTGACGCGGGAGTTTTTCTCTTGCAGGTGATAGCCCTCTACGAGCGTGAGCTGTTCGTTGGCAGAGAGCCGCGCCAGCTCTTCCGCCGCCTGCTGCCTGACCTCCGGCTCGCGGCTCGTCAAGCGTGCTGCGGCAGCCGCCGCCACACGCGCGTTCGGATTAGCTACGTCTTCATCATCCTCATCCTGCGCCCGCACGGTCAGGCTCGCCGCCGAGATAAGAGCGACGACGAAGAGAAGCACGAACAATTTTTGCGGTCTCAACATCTACCCACTCCACAAGAATTGATACATTGATTCATCGGTTCATTGATTCAATAAACGAGTAAAAGAACTCTTCTATTTCTTCATTGAATCAATGAAGAAATGAACCGATGAATCAATTCTTATTCATTCGCGCCTTTTTGCTCTTTGCTTTGCCGCTCTTGCCGCCCGTCGCGGTCGTTTTTCTCAAGGTGGCGCTATTGAGGTCGAGCTGCGATTCGGGAATCACTTCAACCTTCGCAAAGCGTTTGCGCAGGGCGGGGAGAAAGTCTTTAGCGCGACCGACGATGATGATGTCTGCCGTGCGTGCGTCCAGACGCGCTCCCGCGAACTTTTGAATCTCGCCCGCCGTCACTGCCTGCACGTTGTTGATGTAGGTATTAATCTCGTTGAGATCAAGACCATAGAGCGCGAGCTGTGCAACTTGCTGAACCAGACCGTCGGACGTTTCCAGCGCGCGCGCGTAGTTGCCTATGAGGGCAGCTTTGCGCGGCGTCAGCTCCGTATCCGGAATGCTGGCGCTTGCAAGACGTCCAAGCTCCTTCATCAGGAGCGAAGCCACCAGTGCGCCGGACTCATTTTTGGTTTGCGTGATGGCGTAGAACGGCCCTATGTTGCGGCGCACGTCGAGCCCGCTGCCCGCGCCGTAGCTCAACCCGCGCTTGATGCGAATCTCCTGATTGAGCCGCGAGCTGTAGCCTCCGCCGAGCACGGAGTTGGTAACAATGCCATGAAAGTAATCGGGGTCCGTGCGCTTCAAGCCCGTGCGCATCAGTATCACTGCGGCCTGTCCGGCGTGGTCCATGTCTATGACGACGACGCGCTGTCCGGTCTTCTTCGCCAGAGCGATGTCCTTGTCGTTGGAAACAGGAAGCGGCGTAGAAGGCTTGGCCCAGTCACCGAAATATTTTTCGGCGAGACGGAATGCATCGTCCGCTTCCAGGTCGCCGCCGATGACGAGCATGGCGTTGTCGGGCCGGTAATAAGTCGCGTGCAGCCGCGTTATATCATCGCGCTTGATGAGCTTGAGAGATTCGGGCGTGCCCGTTAAGGGATGGCCGTAGGGCGAATCGCCGAAGGTGACGCGCGAGGCGACGTAGCGCGCTAAGGTTCCAGGCTCTGAAAGCATGAGGCTCAGGAAATCCAGATTTTGTTGACGCAGCCGCTCGACTTCATCTTCTTTGAAGGTCGGTCGGCGCACGACGTCCGAGAGGATTTCCATCGCGGGGTCAAACTGCGACGAGGCGACGTTGATTTCAACCTGCGAGGCGTCCCAGCGCGCGCCCGAATTGAGCGTGCCGCCGAGGGCTTCTATGGCTTCGGCAATTTGCGGGGCGGTGCGCTTCGTCGTCCCCTTGGTGACGAGGCTCGCGGTCATGTCTGCGAGTCCGCCGAGTTCCGCAGGGTCAACTTCGCCGCCGTTTTTAATCAGCAGTTGAGCGGTGGCTAAAGACGTGCCGCCGCGATTGATGACGATGACGCGAAGGCCGTTCGAGAGCGTGCGCTCGACGGGTTTGGGGAAATTAACGGGCCGTGGGTCGGCGGGCGGCGGAGGCTGCTCCACCGCTTGCGCCAGTGTATTAACAGGCATCATCAGTATCCCTGCGAGGGAAAGCGTGGTCGTGACGGTCGTTAAAATTTTTCCGAATCTCATTTCCACTCTCCCCCTTTGCGCCAATCATTTTTTGATGGAGGCATCATCATGCCTCCGGCGGGTCCGCCTCCCATTTTCATGCCGCCGCCTTTTCCTGGCTTCGGTAGAAAGTGTATGACGACTCGGTTATTGTCTGTGAAATATTTGCGCATGACACGCTGCACGTCTTCGGCTGTGACTGACTGAAGACGGTCGTTGTCCGTGTTGATGCGTTCGGGGTCGCCTAAGAGCACGGCGGCTTCTCCGAGCGCGAGCGCCTTGCCGTTACTGGTTTCGCGTGCGCGCAGGCGTTCGGTGATGAGCTGGTTCTTGGCCTTCTCCAATTCGGCAGCCGAGAGGGGCTCGTTCTGTAAACGCTTCAGCTCTGCGAGCAGTGCGCGTTCTCCTTCTTCGGCGGTCTTGCCCGAAGCAAGCGTGGCGCGGAAAAGAAAGAGACCTGGATCTTCACGAAAATCCGTTTCAGCGCCTACTTGCGAGGCGAGCTGTTGTTTGTAGATGAGCGATTGATAGAGGCGGGAAGATTCACCCGCCGAGAGGATTGCTCCGGCGACCTGGAGGGCGAAGGCATCTTCGCTGGCCTGCGGCGGCGCTAAGTATGAGATGACGACGGCAGGCAGGGGCGCGTGCTCGCCGTACTCTACATAGCGTTGTTCTTTGGTGCGCTCAGGCTCTTTCGTACTGACGCGCGGCAGGGGCGTGTTCGGCTTGGGAATGCGGGCCAAATATTTATCTACCCATGCGTCCAGTTGCTTTTGATCGAAGTCGCCTGCGATGACTACAGTCGCGTTGTCAGGACGGTAATAATTTTTGTGAAACTGCTGCACGTCGCGCAGGGTTGCCGCGTCAAGCTCCTTTATGTTGCCGATGCCGGGACGTTTGTAAGGGTGTACGGAGTATGACTTCTGCTGTATGAGCAGCTCAAGCTCGCCGTAAGGCGCGGCCACGTAGTGTTGCCGGAACTCTTCCTTGACGACGTCGCGCTCGGATTTGAAGTTCGAGTCGTCCACGTTCAAAGCGCCGAGCCTGTCCGCTTCGGCCCACAGCAACGTCTCAAGATAATTAGACGGCACGACCTCGAAGTAGACCGTCACGTCGTCAGCCGTAAAGGCGTTGTTAAAGCCGCCCACGTCTTCGGTCAAACGGTCGAGCATCTCTGACTTCATATTCTTGGTGCTCTTGAACATGATGTGCTCGAAGAGATGCGCGAAGCCGGAGCGACCATCGGGGTCGTCTTTTGAGCCGACGTGATACCAAACCTGTATGGCGACTGTGGGGCTCGAATGGTCTTCGAGGGTGTAGACCTTCATTCCGTTACTGAGCGTGCGCTGGCGATAGCTGATTTTCGGCATTTTTTGCGTCGAAGCCGTGGGCACGATCGCTGTGCCGTTGGCTAAAACTGTGGCGCACAAAACAAGCAGTGCGACGAAAGTACGGAGCATAGTGTTTCCTTCCAAAAAAGGGGAATGAACGCGATTGCTTCAAAGCTTTGAAGCATTTTCCGTGCGTTTGGATGCGCCTTGCGGGTCAGGCTGTTGCAAAATTTAACCTTCGGGTTTGTAACACAACCGGGGAGGTTTACGCACGCGGGCACGCAAAAGTTTTAGCCCCACGGCTTCGGCGGGCCGGATTTTTATCTTTGCGGCGGGCTAATCAATATCCAGCGGGTTGATGTAGGGCTTGTCCTTGTCCTTTTCGGCGCGCTTCATGGCATCGCGGAATTTTTCTTCGAGCAGGCGCTCGCGGTCTTTCATGGAGCCAAGCTCCTGTTGAAAAATCTGCTCGCGCTGCTGCTTCTGCTTGTCGAGTCCCTTGAGCATCTCGTCGAAAGAAGCGACGGGCTTGCTCTTTTCCTCGTGCGAGATGATTGCGCCCGTCTGTGCGTCGACGTTGATGGTGGCTTCACAGCAGGGGCAAATAATTGTAAATCGGGCGGCGTCCGTCATGACCTTTACTCCTTGGGGAAAGATTCCGGACGAGTATAACGCGAGTTCGATGTCAGAGGATAGTTAAGAGGTAAGCCCCGTAGGGGCGTCATATCAGTAGCCCAGCACGTCAGTGCTGGGACAACGGCATGACCATGATGGTTAAGCCCCGTAGGGGCGACATACATGGGATGTCGCCCCTACGGGGCTTAATCATTTTATTGGATGCCTGTTCCCACGGCTCACGCCGTGGGCTACTGATATAACGCCCCTACGGGGCTACAGAGCGTCACTGCTTTGTACGTCGAGCTTATCTTGCACGAGTCATTACGGAATAGCTTTCTTCACAGCCGACCCGGCTTTCTTCGCGCCCTTGACGACCTTGCCGCCGGCGTCCTCGGCCTTGTCCGCGACTTCCGACCCGGCCTTCTTCGCGCCCTCGCCTACTTTCTCCGCGCCCTCTTTACCTTTTTCGACTACCTTCTCGCCGCCTTCTTTGGCCTTGCCCGCGACGTCTTCCGCCTTGTCCGCGACAAAGCCTGCGGCGTCGGCAATCGCCTCGCCCGTGCCCTTCAAAGCCGCTTCAACTTTATCGGCAGGGATGTCGCGCTCCTCGCCCTTGGTCGAAGTCACACGAGCGGTGCGCGTGCCGTCTGCGCGCGTCGTGATAACTACCCTTGAGATGCGATTGTTGTTCTTGTAAACCCGCGTCTCGGTCTTGGTCCCGCCGCTCTCCGTCGTCGTCGAATCATATTCGGCTGTCGAAGTGGTGGCCGGTGCGTTGGTGGTTGTCGAGGTAGTGTTGGTCGTCGTGTTAGTCGTGGTGGTCGTATTCGTGTTGGCATCGCCGGCGCAACCGCTCACGAGCGCCGCCAGCAAGAACCCGCTCAGGCTCAATATAAACTTGGTACGCACGTTCTTCTCTGCCTCCCTCAAGAGAGATTTAATCAACTCCAACAAGGGAGCAACCGATATGCCAGCCTCTCATCAACATGTATTCAAAGCCACTGCGCACGGATAAACCGGCCTTCCAGTGCAAAAGCATACGCACCTCCGGCCCCGAGCGTTTTTTTACGATACGCCCGCGCGTTGGTAGAAAAGATGGAATTTACTGGCTGATTTCGACCGGCAGGAAGTTTTGGAGCGCGAGACGGGGATTGAACCCGCGACCCTCTGGTTGGGAACCAGATGCTCTACCACTGAGCTACTCGCGCTTAAAATCAACTTTCATGATTGAGTGTCGTTAGAAGATAGTCAACAGCCCAATTGACTTTTTGAACCTGCCCGCTCAACGTAGGCACGAGCCTTAAAGAAATACCGGCTGTCCCGAAACCTTCAACCGGAACTAAATATACTTCACCGTTATCTGGATTCCAAACGGCAAACAAGTCCGCTAGACCGTGATAGCCCTTCTTTGTAGCACCATTCCCTGACTGGCTATAGCTATTAAATAGCAGGACCCCTTTTTTGACCCTGCCGGTTTTACATTGCACGCGCCGTAGGCTCACCGAATCATCAATAATAAAATCGTATTTGTGCCCTTCCCCAAAAGGTATAGACACTAAATAACCCGCCGCGACTAAAGCAGCCAAGATTTTAGACTCCGCCAGGTTACCCTTCTCTCTAGTTTCCATTAACTAACGCGCCAGCATTGCGCCATATCCGCTCAAGCGTCGTCGAGAAGATAATCAACATCAGATGACACTGTCAAATAAATGCGCGCATCTCTCACGACGCTAAGATGCGCGGTGTTTCTCAATCAGTTCTCTGGCGATCTGGCCCAGACGGGCCGTGTCTTCGGGTTTACGCAGACAGCCCTGCGCGCCCGCCTCTGCGGCTTCCTTATCGTCGAGCAAGTCCGCAAAGGCCGTGTAGAAAAGAATCGGCGTCTGCTGGTCGAAGCGCCGTATGTCGCGGCATAGTTCGAGCCCGTCCTTGTCAGGCAAGCCGATGTCCAGCAGGATCAGCGCGAAGTTTCCCGTCCTCGCCAGATCAAGCCCCTCGTCTGCGGTCTGCGCAGGCACAACCTTAAAGCCCTCCTGCTGCATGCTGAACTCGACCAGATCACGCGTATCGGTCGTGTCCTCCACAAAAAGAATCTGCCGCGTCTCGTCTCCCATTTAACCTCCAAAAGCAGTGACAAGTGACGAGTGACAAGTGACAAGAGAAAACGCTTGTTCTTGCTCGTCACTTGTCACTCGTCACTTGTCACTGTTCTTATGTATCTCGTCATCAGTTCGGCCCAGCGTCCCTGGGCTTTTAAGATTAGCTCGCAGACTTCGCGGACAGCGCCGAAGCCGCCGGGAAGTTGTGTGATGTAATGAGCGGCGGCGACCGTTTCAGGAACAGCGTCCGCAACCGCGACCGCGAGCCCGCACCTTTGCATGAGCGGGATGTCCGTCACGTCGTCTCCAATAAAGACGACTTCATCATCGCTCATCCCGGCCTCTTTGAGCACCTCTTCAAAATCCGCAATCTTGTTCCACGTACCCTGCCTCACAAAGGTCATGCCAAGCTCCTGGGCGCGGCGCTCGACCAGCGTGGAGCGTCTTCCGGAAATAATTCCGGAGCGCAATCCGGCGCGGTGTAATAAAACAATCCCGTGGCCGTCGCGCGTGTGAAAGCTTTTCTCTTCGTCGCCGTCGCCCGTGAGCGTGATGCGCCCGTCCGTCAACACGCCGTCGCAATCCATCAAGACGAGCTTGATGCGCGCAGCGCGTCGCTCCACCTCTGCTGTCCAATCGCTCACGCTCTTAACGTACTTCCAAAAATTCTATTCCCGCAAGCTTCCAGGAGCCGCCCACGCGCGCCAGTATGAAAACCGCCGTGCCCGATTGATCGCGTCCAAGCTCGCGCACGTTGAGATTGACATCAACCGCGATGCGGTTGGCATCCAGACTTTCCGTCCTCACGATACGCGTCTGCCAGACTTCCGGACGATTGCCGATGATGCCGCGCGAAAAGGCAGGCAGCTCGCCCGCCACTATGAGAGCGTCTATGTCGGCTTTAGTTCCGGTCTTGATTGCCTGATCAAGCTGCGCGATAAAAGCGCGCACAGCCTCTTCAACCGCAGGCGAAGCGTTAGCAGCAGCCTCGGCCTTGATGCGACCGGCGCGCGCCGCGATCATCGAGGCGTAATCGCCTTCGGCGCGCACGGCTTCGTTAAAGCGTCGTGCGGCTTCCGCCGCCTGTCCCTTGCGCAAAGCAATCTCGCCCAATCCTATGTTGGCCCACGCGAGCGTGTTCGGCGTCGGCAACCGATCATCCAGAGCAGCACGAAAATCACGCTCGGCTTCGTCCACACGATTCTGCGCGAGCAAGCTGCGCGCCAGCAGAATACGCGCTTCCTGCAAGCCCGGGTTGACGCTGAGAAGCTCGCGCGCCGTCGCTTCCGCCTTGGCGTTTTCCGAACGAGCAAGCGTTGCCTTGGCTTCACCAAGGGCTTCGTCAATCGAGCGCACGCGAGGGGCGCTGTCGTTACCATAATCCAACTGCGGGAAAAGCTTGTCGGGGTCTATCTCTACGCGCGTGATGCGCGCCGAAGTCTTAAACACGGCTTCGCCAAAGCTGCGCGCCGCAATCGTCGCGTCGGTCGTCACGCGCTCGCCCGTTTGCGTAATGGCGACGACCGGCACAGTCACGTCGAACGACCCCATGTTGCGCAGGGCCGCGACCGACTGCGCGCCGCGCGCTTGCGGCAACCCGATCATGAGGTCCATGTCCGTCGGCTGGTCGAGCATAGAATCGAGTACGCTTTTCAACTCCGCTCCGCCTCGTCCCTGAAGCGACGCGCGCAGGACTTCGAGCGAAAAAACTGATTCGCCCGTCGCTCCCTTTTGTAAGAGAGAGCGCAAGCTGGTCGTAAAAGCTTCCTGCCCCAGCGCGCGCGCGGCGAGTCGCCACACCATCGCGCCCTTGTTGGCAACCGATGAATAGTATGTGCTGTCTTGCGGAGTGGTGCGCGAGAGCGGCGCGTCGCGTTTAGCCACGGGCGCGTATAGAAGGCGCTGTAGCAATCGTTCCGCTTCGGCAGTCTCGCGGCCAAACTGTTTTTCGATAAAAACGTTCGCCAGATATCGCGTCAAGCCTTCGGTTAAAACGCCCACGCCTTCGCCCCTGACGGGCGTTGCTCCGCCAATCCATAAACGCGCGACCGCTTCGCCGACCGAAAGCGCCGTCGCCGAATCAATCTTCGCGCGACGGAAAGCAGCCGTAGACAAAAGCAGCATGCCGCCCTCGCTCACTCCACCGCCGCGCGTCACGGCCACTATTTTGATGGGCGTATCGGGCGCTTGCCCCAGCATGCCTGCATAAAAAGTTCTGGCAGCGGCAGCCAGCGCAAGAATGGCTTCGGCCTGTTTTCTCTCTTCGGCGCTCGCGCCCTTTGGAAGATAGGCCGTTGCGCCTCGCGCTTCGCCCGCGCCTTCGACCACGTCCCAGTTGCCGCTCAGAAAAAATGGCTGGCCCGTGAGCGTCTGCTCAAAAGTGCTGCCGGAAGATTTGCCCGGCGCAACGATTGTCTCACCACCGGTCGTCGCGAGGGTCAGACGAAATGGAGCCGTGTCCGCGCCGCGCAAAGAGAAAGGCGTGTTGGGCGAAGGATACCAGAACGCGAGCGGCAGGAATTGCGAGCCCACGGGCGAGATTGCCATGAGCCCGGAATTGTCCCCGGCTGGCAAGCGATATTCGAGCACGACGTTGAGAGTGCTTTCGGGCGGCGCTGGTGTTGGAAGATTGATGGTCACGCGCTGTAGGTTGCCGCGCGACTCCGGCGAAGCGCGAAAGGTGGAGGAAGCTCCCCCGACGCTCGCCGATTTAATCTCGGCCTTTGAATTAATCCGCAGTGTTAAGGTCGAGCCAGCGCCCCGGCCTACGTTGCGCACCGCGAGCGCCGCACGCGACGTGAGCGCGCGCTCCTGTGCGTTGACGTTCGCCGTGATGTCGAACTTTGTGACCTGCCACGCGGCGCGCGGCTCGTCCTGTGCACGCGCCGAAGAAAGCGCGCAGAGGGTTTGTATAAAAAGACAAAAAACAAGTAGCAATCTAAGTTTCATAAGAGACGGAATTTGATGATGAAAATTTTGGTGTCCGGGGAAGATTTATGTTCAAAGGAGCTTCGTTTGTCAATCAACGCGCGCTCTCGCTCAAGGCCATCTCGCGCCTTGCGAGCGCGTGTATATCCTTAAGCACAAAGAGCAGCGCCTCCAATCTGGCGAGCGGGAGCATGTTCGGCCCGTCCGAGGGCGCGCGCTCCGGCTCGTCGTGCACTTCCATAAAAACCGCGTCCACGCCGCACGCCACGCCTGCGCGCGCAAGCGGTTCGATGTATTCCGAGAGCCCGCCCGTTGCATGACCCAAGCCGCCGGGCAGTTGCAGCGAATGCGTGACGTCGAAAACCACTGGCACACCGAAGGAACGCATGATGGGGAATGAGCGCATGTCCACGACCAGATTGTTATAACCAAAGCTCACGCCGCGTTCCGTCAAAAGCAGTTTCTCACAACCTGCCGCCTGTGCCTTCTCGACGATGTTGCGCGCATCTGCGGGCGCAAGAAACTGTCCCTTCTTGATGTTGACGGCACGACCCGTCTCGACCGCCGCCTGAATCAAATCGGTCTGGCGACAGAGAAAGGCGGGGATTTGCAGGATGTCCGCAACCTCTGCCGCTCGCTCGACCTGTGAAATCTCGTGTACGTCGGTGATGACGGGCACACCTGTTTCTTCTTTGACGCGACGAAGAATATCGAGCCCTTCTTCAAGACCGGGGCCGCGAAAGCTTTTGACGGACGAGCGATTGGCTTTATCAAAAGATGATTTGAAAACGTAGTCGAGCCTCGCGCGCTCCGTCCGCTCCTTGCACTCGCGCGCCATCATGAGCGCGTGTTCAAAAGATTCTATGACGCACGGCCCGGCGATAATGGTCAAACGCCCGTCGCCGAACGTGACCGGGCCGACCTCGAATGATTTCACAGTCTGTTCCATTTGCAATTTCTGTTTCGCTCTACTGTTATTGATTCTGTTGCGCCTTGCGCTCAAGGGCTTTGATCTTCTGCTCTATCATTTGACGATCAAAGGCGTCGGGGCGCTGCTCCAAATATGCCTGATACTCGCGCGCGGCGTCCATTGGACGATCTGATTCTTCGTAAACTTTGGCGAGCAATTTATGCGCTTCCGGAAAATTTCCCTGTCGCTGTTCGAGCGCGGAGCGAAAAGCCTGCTCGGCTCCCGCGAAATCTTTTTCGATGGCGAGCGCCGTGCCGAGCTTGAAAAAGGAGAGCCAATCGCTCCCGCCGCTCTGGTCAATCGCACGGCGAAAGGCGTCCGAGGCTTCGCGGTTGAGTCCCTTCTCTAACTGTATGCTGCCGATTTGATAGAAGGCGTCCGGATATTTTCCGCCGCGCTGATTGATGGCGTTGTAGTAGGCGCTGACCGCGCCGTCTTTGTCGCCCTGCTGTTGCAAGGCGAAGCCCAGATTGTAATAGGCCGTCGGATAGTTGTTCCCGTTCTGTTGAATCGCCGTGCGAAACTCGCGCACGGCTTCGCCGTAATCTCTTTTCATCACGAGCGCGCGCCCCAGTCGATTGTGCGCCGCGGGATAGTTGTTCTGTAATTCAACTGCACGACGAAAATCACGCTCGGCGGCGTCGAAATTTCCGACGGAGAAAAAGTACGCGCCGCGTTCATAAAAATCCACGGCCTTGCGCGGCTCGCCCGTGGGCGCGGCACGTTGCGGTCCTTTGGCCTCCTGCTGTAAGTCGCGGCCCATAGCGTCGTCAGCTTCGTTGCCTGCCGAGGCGGTCGTGCTCGTTGAGCGCGAGCCTGTGAAGACTATGAGCGAAACGACCAGTAGGACTGCGGCGACCGCCAGAATCACCATCACGACGGGCTGCGTGAGAAATCTCTTCCACGCCTCGACACGGTTGCGCGGAGGTGCAACCTCTGTTACGTGTGTCGGCTGCGCCGCCGCCTGTTCGGAGACCGCAGAGAGCGATGAAGCCGAAGCGGCTCGTGCTGAAGAGTCTGCCGAAGGCGGCGCGGCTGCATCGGCTTCAGGTATTGACGCTTCAGAACCGGGCGCGACCACAGCGCCGCCGGTCTCTATCACTTTTTCTTCGGCGGTGGCCGACGCGCCCGGCGCTTGAGTGGTCGAAGCGCGGCGCTCGCGCATTTTTTCAAGATCAATCACCAGACGCCCAGACGGAGTTTCCGTTCCGACGTCGCGCAGTGTTTCGATGGTCGGCGCGCTAAAGCCCGCCGCATGTTCGAGACCGAGCTTTTCCGCCATCACGTATAGCTCTCGACGGAAAGCGCCCGCGTCCTTTGGTCGCTCGTTGGGCTTCTTTGCCAGAGCATGGAGCACAATCTCTTCGAGCGCGGGAGGAATCGCGGCGATGAACTCGCGCGGCGGTCTGGGCTGTTCGGAAGAATGCTTGAGAGCGACGGCCAGAGGCGTGGGGCCGGAAAAGGGCGTCGTGCCCGTGAGCATCTCGTAGAGGATGACGCCGAGGCTGTAGACATCCGACGAGGGCATCAATTCCGCGCCGTCGCATTGCTCTGGCGACATGTAGCGCGGCGTGCCAATCATCACGCCCGTCTGCGTCAGGTTCTTCACTACTTCTCCGGCTTCGGTCGCGAGCTTGGCGATGCCGAAGTCGAGGACTTTGACGATGGGCGGCGCGTGTTTGCGCTGAACGACGAAAATATTTCCGGGCTTGAGGTCGCGGTGAATAATTCCGGCCTCGTGCGCTGCCGAGACAGCAGCAGAGATTTGCAGCATCAGCGAGACTGCGCGCGCCGTGTCGAGCGGCGCTTCGCGCGCCAGCACATCGCGCAGGGACTTGCCTTCCAGCAATTCCATCACGATGTAGACCAGACCGTCCGCCGTGCGCCCGAAATCCGTGACGGAGACGGCGTTGGAATGCTGCAAGCGACCGGCGGCACGCGCTTCACGACGAAAGCGTTCCTGCGCCGCTTCGTCTTCGACAAAGCGCTGGTTGAGAACTTTGATTGCGACCGAGCGGTCAATCAAAAGATGCGTCGCGCGATAAACCGTCCCCATGCCACCCTCGCCCAACCGCGCGTCAAGGCGATATTTGTCATCAAGGGTGAGGCCCACGAGCGGGTCGGCGGAAGCTTCCGTGGCGACGGTCGAATCAGCCGCCAACGCCGTGCCGTCTTCGGCGCAGACCTGTACGTCGTCACTGTAGCGACGACCGCATTTGGGACATTGAAGCATAAAGGCAGTTTTCAGTTTTCAGTTTTCAGAAGCTGTTTTGAAAAGTCCCGTAGGGACTGAATGTTTATAGCTCGCACGCATTTTCCGAAATCAAGCTCCAGAGGAGCGGCATGTCACGGATGCATAACATATCGCTCCTACGGAGCTTGATTCTTGATTGGTGACATTAATCTATAAACATCCTGCTCCTACGGAGCTAAACAAGTATCTGGACTTTTCAAACTGCTTCTCAAAACTGAAAACTATTATTCTCGCTCAAACGTTAGCGCACGACGTAGGTTTCGTCGCCGTGTTTGAAATCATCGCGACGGATGGCGTAGAAGACAAGGTCTACGTTGTAATGATGCGCCATCCCTTCATATTTCATGCCGAGTTTTTCCATGACGCGCCACGAGCCAGTGTTTTTCGGATTGGCGACCGCCACAATCCTGTCCAGATTCGTATGGTCATAGATGTAGCGAAGCGCGGCGTGCGCCGCTTCGGTCGTCAGGCCCTTGTTCCAGTAAGGCACATCCAGACCATACAGAAGTTCTATCTCCGGCCCCTTCTGTTCAAGAAGCTTGAAGCCTATGTAGCCTATCAGACGGTCTTCATCCTTGAGAATCACGGCCCACTGGCCGAAGCCCTTCTCGCGCCAGTGCTGGACCAGGCGAGTCATGGCAGCGCGCGCATCGTCGAGCGACGGCTTCCAGTTCGGGTCTATATACTTTACCACTTCCGGGTTATTCCAAATACGATAAACCGGCTCGGCATCTTCGGGGAGGAACATGCGCAGGCGCAGACGTTCGGTCTCTACAAATCCTCCAACGTCGCTCACCATATTAATCATCGCCCGCGACTCCCGCTCTCTCGTGGTCATGTACAAGGGCTTCGGTCTCGCTCGCTTTCTCCATGGAGGTTTCGTTGCGCATGCGGTTTTCGTAGGCCGCGCGCACGAACGAAGCAAAGAGCGGGTGAGCCTGCAAGGGTTTTGACTTGTACTCCGGGTGAAACTGGCAGCCCAGAAACCACGGGTGAACCTGCGTGGGCAGCTCTATAATCTCTACAAACTTTCCGTCGGGCGATTCGCCGCTGATGCGTAAGCCCGCGCGCTCAAGCGTCTCGCGAAACTCCGGGTTAAATTCGTAGCGATGACGGTGACGCTCGCTAATCTCTTCCGCACCGCCGTAAACCTCGCGCGCCAGCGAATCCGGCGCAAGCCTGCACGGCCACGCGCCGAGCCGCATTGTGCCGCCTAACTCTTCCACGTCCACAAGGTCGCGCAGCTTGAAGATGACAGGATACGGCGTGTCCGGATCGAACTCCGTCGAATCGGCGTCCTTTAAACCGCATTCGTTGCGCGCAAACTCTATCGAGGCCGTCTGCATGCCGAGGCAGATTCCGAAGTAGGGCGTCTTTGTCTTGCGCGCGTAGTGTATGGCTTTAATCATCCCGGCGACGCCGCGCTTGCCAAAGCCGCCGGGGACGAGGATGGCATCGAAGTCGCGCAGGCGGTCTTCAAAATCATCATTCATCAACTCTTCAGACTCAATCCAGCGCACGTCCACGCGCAGGTTGTTGGCTACGCCGCCGTGCGTCAGAGCCTCGCGCAAAGACTTGTAGGAATCTTCCAGCTCGACGTATTTGCCGACGATGGCGATGGAAGTTTCGCCCGATAAGGGCTCGCGTATGGTGGAGACCAGATCGCGCCAGTGTGAGAGGTCTGTGTGCGGAGCGCGCTCCTGAAGCTGTAGCGACGAGACGATTAAATCATCTAAGCCCTGCTCGTGAAATGCGAGCGGCACTTCGTAAATCGTGCCGACGTCTTCGGCTGTGATGACGGCGTGTTCTTTGACATTACAGAAGAGAGCAATCTTGGAGCGCAAATCGCGCGAGAGCGGTCTATCCGTGCGGCACAATAAAATTTGGGGCGCGATTCCTATCTGCATCAGGTCGCGCACGCTGTGTTGCGTGGGCTTGGTTTTCAACTCTCCGGCAGCGGCGATGTAGGGCACAAGCGTCACATGGACAAAGAGAGCGTTGCTTGCCCCCTCTTCGTTTCCCATCTGTCGTATGGCTTCAAGAAAAGGGAGCGATTCGATGTCGCCGACCGTGCCGCCGATTTCGACTATGACGACGTCGGGCTTATCCTTTTCGGCAACGGCGCGGACGGCGTCCTTGATTTCGTTGGTGATGTGCGGGATGACCTGAATCGTCTTGCCTAGATAATCGCCGCGCCGCTCCTTTTCGATGACCGAAAGATAAATGCGCCCGGTCGTCCAGTTGTTGGCCTGCGACAATTGCGCGTGCGTGAAGCGCTCGTAGTGGCCGAGGTCAAGGTCCGTTTCCGCGCCGTCGTCCGTGACAAAGACTTCGCCGTGCTGGAAGGGCGACATCGTGCCGGGGTCAACGTTGATGTAAGGGTCGAGCTTGATAAGCGCCACTCGAAGCCCGCGCGCTTCCAGCAAACAGCCTATGGAAGATGCTGCCAATCCTTTTCCCAAACTCGAAACCACGCCGCCCGTGACGAAGATGTATTTAGGCATCTCGTTCCTCTCTGTCTGCCTGTGTTGTGTCCTCTGTAGAATCCGGCGCGGTGTCGTTCCCGTCGCCCGACTCCTGTTCGCCGTCGTATAAGCCTTGACGAAAATCCTGCTGTACGGCCTCGGCGCGTTCCTTTGCGGGGTCGAGCGCTGTCTGAAGCACGCTCAAGCCTGCGCCGAGCATCCCGCGACTCTCGTGCGCGCGTCGCTGAAACTCTTCTTCAGTCAAAGAGCGCGGCCCGTTGGCGCGCACGATGGCGTAGAAGCCGCCGACCACGATTAGTAGAATTATGCCGAGGCCAATCCAATCGTTCATGGCTGATTCGTCCTCCTCTTTCCGGTTGATACGTCTGCTGAAGAGGGTTTGTTTAACATCAGCGCTCTCACGCGTTCCAAATCTTCAAAGGTGTCCACGCCGATGGAAGGCTCGTCGGCTTCCACGACCAGAATAGTGACGCCTCGCTCCATGGCTCTTAATTGCTCAAGAGCTTCCAGGCGTTCCAGCTCACTTTGCGGCCATCCGGCATATTCTAACAAAAAGCTGCGACGGTAAGCATAGAGCCCCGTGTGCTTGCGAAAGCTTTTCAATAGCTCGGGCTCGTTTTGAAGCGCCGCTTCAAGGCTGCCGTGACGCCTCACGGCATCGCGCGGGTACGGCACAACCGAGCGCGAAAAGTAGAGCGCCCGCCCGCCTCTGTCCGTCACGACCTTGACCACGTCCGGGCTCAAAACGTCCGCCGCGTTCTCTATCATTTCCGAAGTCGTGACAATGAGCGCCTCGTCCGCGTTCAAAAGCTCGTCCACGGCCCGCTCTATGGTGCGTGGGCTGATGAGCGGCTCGTCTCCCTGTACGTTGACGATGATGTCTGCGTCGTCCAGACCGGCAGCGACTTCGGCTAAACGGTCTGAGCCGCTTGCATGATGGGCGCTGGTCATCATGGCTTCAAAGCCCGCTTCGCGGACAGCGTCCACGATTCGATGGTCGTCCGTGGCGACGATGGCGCGCGTGATATTGCGTGCCGCGAGCGCGCGCTCCACGACCCACAGGATCATCGGGCGTCCATTGATTTCGACGAGGGGTTTTCCGGGGAGTCTGGTCGATTGGTACCGGGCCGGGATAATCGCCACCGCTTGTGGCCGAAGAGTTGAGGCCGTGTGATTCACGGGATTACACATTATCTTGCCTGTGACCGGGTGTCAATGAAAACAAGGGATGAGGGATGAGGGATGAGGGATGAAAAGCAATGATAAATGCAAAGTGCAAAATGCAGAATTAAAGAAGCTCTTTCTGTTCATTCATCATTTTGCATTCTGACTTCTGCATTTCTTACTTCATCCCTCATCCCTCATCCCTCATCCCTTATTTGACAGTGTCGCGCGTGCGAGGCTACCATGCTCTTTCCAAAACACTTATGGCGAGACGCTGTTCCGTTAAAATGAATCTTTTGAGTGGTAAGAAAAGTTAATGGCGCTGGGGATTATCGAGAACATTATTGAACTCGTAGGGAATACGCCGCTCCTTCATCTATCACGTTTTTGCAGACCGCCGCTGGCCGACGTCTATGCCAAGCTCGAATACATGAACCCCGGCGGCTCTGTTAAAGACCGCGCAGCGCTCGGCATGATTCTGGACGCAGAGGAGCGCGGCATCCTGCGCCCCGGCTCGACCATCATCGAGCCGACCGCCGGTAACACAGGCATCGGGCTGGCTCTAATCGGCGTGGCGCGCGGCTACCGCGTCATTCTCTGTGTGCCGCGCGGCTACTCGCACGAGAAGATGAAGCTCATGGAAGCGCTGGGCGGCGAAATCGAGTACGTCACCGAAGAGGAAGGCATGCGCGGCGCAATCGAGCGCGCGCGCGTCTTGGCCGATGAGATCAAGGACAGCTTCATCCCGCAGCAGTTTGAGAATCCTTCAAACCCCTGCTTTCACGCAGCGACCACCGGGCGCGAAATCATAGACCAGATGGAAGGACGCATCGACGCCGTCGTTATCGGCGCAGGCACAGCCGGGACTTTCACAGGCGTCACACGCGCCGTCAAAAAGATTAACCCTGACGTATACTGCGTGCTCGTAGAGCCCGAAGGCTCGATTATCGGCGGCGGACCTCCCGGCACACACAAGGTCGAAGGCATAGGGCAGGCGCAGTTTATACCTAAGAACTGCGACCTTGAGCTGGCCGACGAAATCATCATGATTTACGACGACGAAGCATTTGCCACGACGCGACGGCTTGCGGAAACAGAAGGCGTGCTGGCCGGCGGCTCATCCGGCGCAGCCGCAGCCGCAGCCTACCGCATCGCCGAACGCTTAGGCGCTGGCCGCCGCGTCGTCACACTCTTTCCAGACGGCGCAGAGCGTTACATGAGCCAGGGAATTTTTGATTAAGGCAAAAGTCAAAATGCAAAGTGCAAAATGAAAAGAAAGACAATCTTTAATTTATCATTTTGCACTTTGCCTTTTGCATTTTGAATTGGTGTTTCTATGGGTTTCTCAACAATAGCTATTCACGCGGGGCAGGAGCCGGACGAAGCGACGGGCGCGGTCACGGTCCCGATTTACCAGACTTCGACTTACGCGCAGGAAGCTCTTGGCAAGCACAAGGGCTTCGAGTACGCGCGCACGCACAACCCTACGCGGCTGGCGCTGGAGCGCAACATCGCTGCGCTCGAAGGCGCGCGTTTCGGTTACGCTTTCGCTTCAGGGATGGCGGCCATTGACGCGACTCTAAGGCTCGTCAAAGCGGGCGAGCACGTCATCGTCTCTGATAACACTTACGGCGGCACGTTCCGGCTCTTTAGCCGCATCCTGACCAACTACAATCTGGAATTTGATTTTGTAGATACGTCGGATGTCTCGAACGTAGAGGCTGCTATTAAGCCAAACACGAAGATGGTCTTTATAGAGACACCTACGAACCCCGTCATGATTGTGTCGGACATGCAAGCCATTTCGGATGTCGCGCACCGCTCGGGCGCGATTGTGGTCTGCGACAATACTTTTATGTCGCCCTACTTGCAGCGCCCGCTCGAATTTGGCGTTGACATTGTGGTGCATTCCACGACTAAATACCTCAACGGCCATTCGGACGGCGTGGGCGGCATCGTTGTTTTGAACGACGAAAAGGATGCGGAGTGGCTCGCTTTTGTGCAGAATAGCGCGGGCGCAATCCTCTCGCCCTTTGATTCGTGGCTGGTTTTACGCGGAACAAAAACGCTCGCCCTGAGGATGGAGCAGCACGACCGCTCGGGCCGCGCCGTGGCCGCTTTTCTGGAGGAGCACCCGAAGGTTCAGAAGATTTATTATCCGGGGTCGCTCTCGCATCGCCAGCATGAACTGGCTAAGCGCCAGCAGAAGGGCTTTGGCGGGATGGTCGCTTTTGACGTCGGCAGCTTTGAGAATGCGCGAATTGTGCTCGAATCTGTTAAGCTATGCACGCTGGCAGAGAGCCTCGGCGGGGTCGAGTCCTTAATTTCGCATCCGGCCACCATGACGCACGCATCAGTCCTGCCTGAGACGCGCGCGCGTCTGGGCATCACAGAAGGCCTGGTGCGTATCTCTGTCGGGATAGAAGATACGGATGACATTATCGCAGATTTGGATCAAGCTCTGGCAAAAATACCGTAAATCGTGAATCGTGAATCGTAAATGGACGAGCCGTCTTTTTACGTTTACGATTTACGATTGACGATTTACGATTCACGAACCCTTTATGATCATAGAGCTTCACGCAAAGTCCGATGTCGGTCGCGTTCGCCGTGGGAACGAGGACAACTTCCTGCTGCTCGATTTGTCGAGCGGAAAATTCTGGACCGGCACTGACGGCGACGAGACTCCCCCGGAGCTGCGTCGCATAGTGCTCGGCAGCAAGGGAGTCGTGATGGTCGTCTCCGACGGCATGGGCGGCGCGCTGGCCGGAGACGTCGCCAGCCGCATGGCGGTCGAGAGCGTGCGCGACATGCTCATCGGCAGCGACGAGGATGAAGAAACAGGATGCAGCGACGAGACGCCGCTGGTCGAATGCCTGCGCCGCGCCACGGGCTACGCCAATCTGGCGATTCACAACAAGAGCCAGGAGGACACTCGATGCAGCGGCATGGGCGCGACCTTGACGGGCGCTGCCGTCACGGGCGACCTGCTCGATCTGGTTCAGGTCGGTGACAGCCGCGCCTACGTCATACGCAACCATCAAATCAAGCTTGCCACCAAGGACCAGTCGCTCGTTCAGCAGCTAGTAGACGTCGGCCAGATCAGCGAGGAAGAGGCCGAGACGCACATGTTCCGCAACGTCATCCTTCAGGCTCTGGGCGCGCAGCGCGAATTGTCGCCCGTGACGGGCCGCCTCCGCATCAGGCGCGACGACATCCTGCTGCTCTGTAGCGACGGGCTTTCCGGCAAGCTGCGCGGCGATGACATCAAGCGCATCGTCGAAGAGTCGAAGGGAGATTTGGCCGCCGCCTGTAACGCACTGGTTGACGAGGCCAACAATCGCGGCGGCGAAGACAACATTACGGTCGTCCTGGCGCGCTTTACAGGCGACGACCTGGATGCTGCTTCCGACAGCCGCATCACCATCGAGCTGCCGCCGCTTGAAGAAGACACTACGCTCGGCGATATGAATTCGGACGCGCCCACAGAAATCCCTTAAGCCTTTCCTTTTTTTCGGAATAAATTCTGATTATTGACAACCGCCGCAGCCATCGGTAACATCCGCACGAGTTCTTCAGGAAGCATCGAGTAGAATCGTGATGACGGCTGCTGGCGCGCGAAGCCACTTGCAGTTTTTCACCGCTCGACTCTAGTTCTCTTTCAAGACGGGGACGCTCTTTTTCTTGCAAAAAAGCACGAGCCCCGCGTCTTCGACTTCAAAACGACCTCTCGCGCTCGTGCCTGGGCTTGTCTGGCTTAATTGCCCTGCGATTAGCGACCGTGAAATAGTTTTCTATCTTTACGGCATGTTTTCTGCACAAACCACGAAAGGGACGCGCCATTCAGTCGCCTCGCGTGTGCGCTGGGAACATTTGGTACGCGCGCACGCGCCTAAGAGAGCGTCTCTAATAAACGGGTTGTGACCCAACCCCCGACCCCATCTGCGCGCTCCATGCGCCCACGAGACCTACTGAAAGTTCGGGCATGCTCTCGCGCAGATTGAGATATGAGGAGGAATTAAACCACCATGTTTCGACGTTTAGTAACAAGAAAGCTCATTATTTTTCTAGCCTGCTGCGCCGTGGTCAGTGCGCTCGCCCTGCCCACAGCAACACGCACGACGAAGGCGGACGACCTCTCCGGCATAGAGCTGATGCAGGTCACGCGCGTTGCGCAGGGCGGCGCTGAATACGGAGGGCTTCAATACCTGACGGCCCGCAGCCACGGCTTCGTCAACATCGCTCCGTTCGCAGCCGTCGGCCTTGGCGGCGGCATCGGAGCCACCGGACAGGTCGAAGTCCAGGTCAGCATCACGGACTATCAGGACCGCGATCTGCGTCGCCGTCTGGACGTGAGCCCGACCGGCCCTGTGATGGGGGGACAGACCTTCCTCGTCTACACGGGGACAGAGGGCGGCGGTATGTTCCTCGGCAACCTCTTTCGCGTCTCGGACGTCGCGGCCTCGCGCCAGTGGGCGATGATGGGCTTTGCGACTCTGAACCGCGCGGCGGACGGAAACCTGCCCTCCCGGCGTATGCCCGACGAGAGGTACAACGGTCAACCGCACTACGTCGTCGAAGTCCCCTTCAACCCGAACGACACTGTTCGCTTCTGGATTAACAAGCGGACGTTTTTGATTAGCCGCCTGGTCTCGCGCTACAACAGCCGCGTGATGGTGGAAGAGGAGCGCTCGGACTATCGCAAGGTAAGCTGCCTGATGCTGCCCTTCCGCGTCGTCACGAAGCTCTCCGGCCAGCGTCTCGCAGACCTGAACATTGACTCTTACGACATTCAGACGGCCGTCCCGAGCGCACGCTTTACCATGGTCGCCGGGGAATAAAACAAACCGGCATCCAAATAAAAAGGCGCGGCCTGAAACTTTCAAGGTTTCAGGCCGCGCCTTTTTATTCTCTCTAGTCAATCAGGATTCGTCTTCGGATTGCGGCAGGGCCGGGCTGCGCCAGTCGCGTCCTTGCTCTATCCGCCGGACGTAGATGGATGCGCCCTGCACTCTTTCGACCGTCACGCGCTCGCCCGCTTCGAGCGGGTCTTCGCCCTCCGCCGGATAAGCCGTCCACGTCGAGCCGTAAACCTTGACCGCTCCCTCGTTCAAAGCGCCGCGACTTGACGAGACGACCGTGCCGATTTGTCCCGGCATCGCGTCCACGCCCGTCTTCAAATCCGAGCCCGTCTTCTCGCGCGAAAAGTAGTTGACGAAGATGGTGCGCGAGGCTGCCGTCAGACCCACGGAGACGAGGATGAAAATCAGGAACTGCAAAGTCAGGCTCGTGATGCCCACAAGTCCCGCGAAGGCTGCGACGAGCGCGCCGATGCCGAACCACAGGAGGACAAAACCGGGCGTAAAGATTTCCGCGATAATCAAGATTACGCCCAGCACCGCCCAGAGAATCCAAGCTACGTTCTCCATCTTATCCTTTAGCCCTTTAGCAGGTTTTTCATCACGAACCAGATATTGGCCGGTCGCTCGGCCAGCCGCCGCATAAAATATGGATACCAGTGTTTGCCGTAAGGAACATAAACGCGCATGTTGTAGCCCTCGCGCGCCAGCCTTTCCTGTAAATCACGCCGGACGCCGTAAAGCATCTGGAACTCGAAAGCGTCTTTCGGGATGCCTTCGCGCTGCGCAAAGTTGACGGTCTCGTCAATCATGCGCTCATCGTGCGTCGCGATGCCGTGATAAGTCCCGCTCGCAAGCAGTAGCTGCATCACGCGCACGTAATTAGCATCCACGTCCTTCTTGTCAGGATAAGCAACATCCGGCCCTTCGTTATACGCGCCCTTGCAGATGCGTATGCGTGCCGGAATCTTCAACAGCTCTTTAGCATCGTCGAGCGTGCGGTAAAGATAGGATTGGAGGACGATGCCCACATCATTTAAGCCAAACTCCGCGCGCAGCCGCTTGAAGATATCTATCGTGACCTGCGTGACGTTTGAAGCCTCCATGTCCACGCGCACGAAGTTGCCGCGCCGCGCCGCGTCCTCAACCACTGTACGCGCATTCTTGTAAGCCAGCTCCGGGTCAATCTCCAGACCGAACTGCGTGAGCTTGATGGAAACGTTCGAGCGAATCCCGGTCGCGTCTATGCGCTCCAATATTTCCAGGTACTCGCGCACCTCGTTTTCGGTCTCCGCGCGATTTTCGACCGACTCATTCAAGTGGTCAAAAGAAGCCGTCGCCCCACGACTATTAATGACACGGATAGCCGCAATCGCTTCTTCTATATCTTCGCCCGCGACAAAGCGCGTCGTCATGCGCTTAAAGGGGCGAAACTTCGTCGCGAAATCCTTCAGACCCTCATGACGCGAAAGAAAAAGTAGCGCGTTTCTTGTCACCATCTTAAAAGCAGTGACAAGTGACGAGTGACAAGTGACAAGTTAAAAAAAGAAAAGCTTTTTCTTGCTTGTCACTTGTCACTCGTCACTTGTCACTTTCTTCGCCCTTTCATCAGGTTTTGCTCGTCACCTGTTACTTGTCACCTGTCACTGCTTTGGTGTTATGCTTGCGCCCGCCAGGGTTTCGCTTTCACAATCAACGGGTCGCGCTCCCGGTTGGGCGCGGCCCTCCGAAAGAGCAAAGGAACAAGAAGCTGAATGCGCTGGAAGCTCCTGATTTTCGCGGCGCTCGCCGCTACCATCGTTGGCGCGGGCGGAACGCTCTCGCTGGTGCTGGGCCTCATGGGCTCTGCCCGCAGGCTCGTCACAAGCGATTTTTACGGTCTCCTCACGCTCGTCATCCCCATCCTGAGCATCTTTTTCGCGAGCCTCTTCGTCTACCGCCACACAGCTCGCTGGCGTAAGACGCAAGCCTTAGCCACTGCGCTATTGTCCATCCTGCTGACGCTCACGGTCCTCATCGTCGCCTCCGTGCTCACCGCGCGCGTGGACACGCAGCCACCTCCACCGCCCCCACGCGACGCAGCCTGAGCCGGATTTTCAACGAGCATACGGGAGCGCGCACCGTTCAATCAAGAAAGAGCTTCACGCTTCCACACGGCCCAGCCCAATCTCCGCCTGCACGAGTTTCAAAGCATCTATAACGAAGCGTATGTGCTCGTCCAATTCGACTCCGAGTTCTTCCACGCCCTGACGAATATCATCACGATTGACCGTCCGCGCAAACGCCTTGTCCTTGAGCTTCTTTTTGACGGAAGAGACTTCCAGATCGTCAAGGCTACGCGAGGGGCGCACCAGCGCGCACGCTACTAAGAAGCCGCACAGCTCGTCCGTAGCGAAAAGCGCGCGCGCCATCTCCGTGTCACGCGGAACTCCCGTATAAGTCGCGTGCCCCAGAATCGCGCGAATGATGCGATCCGAATAGCCACGCCCGCACAAGATATTCGAGCCCTTAAAGGGATGGCCGCCGTCAGGGTCAGGAAACATTTCGTAATCGAAATCATGCAGGAGGCCGACGATTCCCCACTCGTCAACATCAGCCTCCGACCCGCCATAACGCGCCGCGCACGCGCGCATTGCCGTTTCCACAGCCACCGCGTGCTTACGCAGGCTATCGCCCTTCGTATACTCGCACAACAATTCCCATGCGTCGTTTCTGTCAGGCATAACAATGCAGTGCAAAAGTCAAAATGCAAAATGATAAATTAAAGAAAGACTTTCTTTTCATTTATCACTTTGCACTTTGCATTTATCATTCTTTCAGTATTGCTCTTGAGATGACGATGCGTTGAATCTCGCTTGTGCCTTCGTAGATGGTGGTGACGCGCGCGTCGCGGTACATTCTTTCGACGGGGTAATCGCGTGAGTAGCCGTTGCCGCCGTGAATCTGTACGGCGTCGGCGCAGACGCGGTTGGCCGTCTCTGAGGCGTAGAGCTTTGCCATCGCCGCATAGTAAGCAGCGCGTTTGTCATTACTGTCTTTCAAAGAAGCGGCGCGCAGGGTTAAAAGCCTCGAAGCTTCTGTCGCCGTCGCCATGTCCGCGAGCTTGAATTGGATGGCTTGAAATTCCGCTATGGGCTGGCCGAAGGCGTGCCGGTCCTTCGCGTATTTAGTCGCTTCGTCGAGCGCGCCCTGTGCAATCCCTGTCGAGAGCGCGCCGATGCCTATACGCCCGTTGTCCAGACTGTTAAAGGCTATCTTCAATCCATTGCCTTCACCACCGAGCACGTTCGCTGCGGGCACGCGCACGTCCGCGAAGCTCATCTCGGCGGTCTGCGAAGCGCGTTGTCCCATCTTGTGCTCGATGCTTGAGACGGTCAAACCCGGCGTGTCGCCTTCGACAATAAAAGCCGTCACGCGACTCTTGCCACCTTCGTTGCCCGTCACGGCCATGACGATATAAGTCTGCGCGACGCCTCCGCTCGAAACCCATGACTTCGTGCCGTTGATAATGTAATCGTCGCCGTCGCGCACGGCGCGCGTACGCAAGTTTGTAGCGTCCGAGCCTGCCTGCGGCTCCGACAAACAGAAAGCACCAAGGGTCTCGCCGCGTGCGAGCGGGACTAAATATTTGTTCTTCTGCTCGTCTGTCCCGAAACTCAAAATCGGGTAGCAGCAAACGGAATTGGTGACGCCGACAATCACGCACACAGAAGCGTCTGCGCGCGCAATCTCTTCGAGCGCCACGGCGTAGGCCACCGAATCAAACCCCGCGCCGCCCCACTCTTCAGGGATAATCATGCCGAGCAGGCCCATCTCGGCCAGGCCCTTCAACTGCTCGTGCGGAAAGCGCGCCTCTTCGTCGTATTGATGGGCGCGGGGCGCAATCTCCGCCCTGACGAACTCGCGCACGCTCTGCTGCACCATGCGTTGCTCTTCGGTCAGCTCGAAATCCAACTCTTTTTACTCCTCTCTTTGCGTCAGAAACTAGCACGGCAGTTGCCTCGTGAACAAGTCCGTGTGAATCATTCACCGCAGAGACGCAGAGGACGCAGAGCAGGCGCAGAGAAATTCAACTCTCTGCGCTTCCTCCGCGTTCTCTGCGGTGAATCAGACTTGAAACTGTCCCCTCATCAGAGCGCGTGTGCTTGTAGGGGATTTCCTTCTTCCATTACAATAGCCGTGTTCAGTCCGAAGCAGTTTAGATGAAACCCCTCTTGCTCATGGTTCTGGCCGCGTACGTGGTGGCGGCGATTCACTACGTGCTGGCCTTTATGCACAAGCGCCGCTCTCTGGAGCGCGTGGCCTTCCTGTCGCTGGCCGCGGGCTTTGCGCTTCACACCACATCGCTCATCACGGACTGGGTAGAGGACGGGCGCTACCCGCTTTTCGGTCTGAGGGAAGCGCTTTCATTTCTGGCCTGGACGCTGGTGGTCGCCTATCTTCTGACGCTGACGCGCTACAGGACCGTCGCTTTGGGCAGCTTTACGCTGCCGCTGGTCTCCATACTGACTTTTACGGCGATGGTCGCGCGCGATAACTCAGCCGGAGCGACGGGCGAGCTGGCCCGTAGCGCGGGCGCGCCTTGGATTTTTCCGCTCCACACGACGCTGCTGCTTTTCGCTTACGCGGCCTTTTTCGTCGTCTTCGCGGCGAGCATCATGTACCTGATGCAGGAACGCGCGCTCAAAGATAAGAACTTCGGCGCGTTCTTTCATCGCCTGCCCAGCCTGATGACGGTCAACGACATCGCGACGCATGCCGCCGCCATCGGATTTACTTTATTGACGCTGGGCGTTTTGACAGGCATGCTCTGGTCACAGGAGCGCGACGGGCGGCTGTGGCACAACGACCCGAAAGAGATTTTCGCGGCGCTGACGTGGCTGCTCTATCTGGTGCTGATATTTTACAGGTCAACGGCCGGTTGGCGCGGGCGACGCGCCGCATGGCTCGGAGTCATAGGCTTCGCTCTAGTCCTCTGCACATTTTTCGGAGCGCGCCTCTTAGGGAGCTATCACGTGTTTGGCTGAGAAAATTTTAGATTTGCGATTTTAGATTTTCGATTGGATAAGGATAAAAGCTTTATCAGATTTCAAATCTCTGATTTGTCCTCTTCCAATCGCAAATCGCAAATCCAAAATCGAAAATCAAAAATCCCCTATGTCTATTCTTCTCGTCGGACTCAATCATAAAACCGCGCCCGTGGAGGTGCGCGAGCGTCTTGCTTTTTCGGACGAAGCTTGTTCGGGAGCATTGCGCGCGCTCGTGGACGGCGAAGTCGTGCGCGAGGGATTGATTGTCTCGACCTGTAATCGCGTCGAAGTTTTGGCCGAGATTGCGGGCGCGCCGTTCTCGGAAGCATTGGAGCGCATCACGGGCTTTCTCAGCCGCGAGCGCGGCTTAAGCGACAAAGATTTCCAAAGCCATTTCTACAGCCACGAAGACGATCAGGCCGTGCGCCACATCTTTCGCGTCGCCTCAAGCCTCGACTCCATGGTCGTGGGCGAGCCGCAAGTACTTGGACAGGTGCGCCGCGCTTATTCCGTGGCGCTTGAAGCCGGAACTGCCGGGCGCGTGCTTAATCGTCTCGTGCATCATGCCTTTCGCACGGCCAAGCGCGTGCGCTCCGAAACAGGCATCGCCGCGTCCGCCGTCTCCATCAGCTACATGGCCGTTGAGTTGGGCCGCAAGATTTTCGGCTCGCTCAAGGGTCAGACCGTTTTGCTCGTCGGCGCGGGCGAGATGGCCGAGCTGTCCGCGCGTCATCTTGTTCAGGCAGGCGCGTCGCGCGTCATGGTCGCTAATCGCACGGATGAGACGGCGCGCAAGCTCGCTGAAGAATTCGGCGGCGAGCCCGTAGCGTTCCAGCAGCTTTCTCATCACCTGTCGCAGGCAGACATAGTCATCTGCTCGACGGGCGCGAGCGATTATGTCGTCACTGTCGAGATGGCACGCGAAGCTCTGGAAGCGCGGCGCAATCGTCCCTCCTTCATCATAGACATCTCCGTGCCCCGCAACGTCGCGCCGGAAATCAGCCGTCTCCCCAACCTCTTTCTCTTTGACATAGACGATCTGGAATCCGTCATTGCCTCGAACATACGCGAGCGCGAGCGCGAGGCCGAGCGCGCCGAATTGATTGTCGAATCCGAAGTCATGCAGTTTCAGCGTGCGTTGCGCGCTCTGGATATAGGGCCGACCATCGGCGCGCTCCGCGACAAACTGCAACAGATCGCGCGCGACGAGCTTGAGCGATATCGTCATCGTCTTGGCCCCCTCACGCCCGAACAGGAAAAGGCCGTCGAACAGCTTCTCGTCTCGACCGTCAACAAAATCTCTCATCCCGTCATGCATCGCATGCGCCGCTCCTACGACGCGGGCGACGAAGAGAACATACAGGCGTGGCGCGAAATTTTCGGTCTGGAAGACGAGAACAAGTGACGTGTGTGACAAGGACAGGGTGGTCAGATAAAGCTTGACTAAGACGAGTCTCATTATCGGCTCGCGCGGTTCGCGCCTTGCTCTGTGGCAGGCCGAGTGGACGCGCGAGCGGCTCATGTCGCTTCACAAACATCTGGATGTCCGGATTGAGATTATTAAAACGTCCGGCGACATCTTGAGCAACGAACCGCTCGCCGTCATCGGCGGCAAGGGCGTCTTTACCAAAGAGATTGAAGAAGCGCTTCTTGCCGAACGCATCGACGTCGCCGTGCACTCGCTCAAAGACCTCCCGACTATTCTGCCCGAGGGTCTGGTGCTCGCAGCCGTTACCGAGCGCGAAGACGCGCGCGATGCGCTCATCCTCAAGCGTCAAAGCCACGGCGCTCATGCTTCGCTCAAGTCACTACCACAGGGCGCGGTCATCGGCACTTCCAGCCCGCGCCGCCTCGCGCAATTAAAACATCTCAGGCCCGACCTTCTGGTTAAAGAGCTGCGTGGCAACGTGGACACGCGGCTGCGCAAGCTGGACGCGGGCGATTACGACGCGATTATTCTAGCGGCTGCGGGTTTGCGCCGCATGGGCTTCGAGCATCGCATAGACGAGCTAATCAACACGGACCTGATGCTGCCCGCGGTCGGGCAGGGAGCGCTCGGCATAGAGACGCGCTTTCGCGATGCGGAGACAAGACAACTCGTGTCCACGCTTGACCACGCAGGAACGCGTGCCGCCTGCACAGCCGAGCGTTCGCTACTGCGCGCCTTAGGCGGCGGCTGCCAGTTGCCGATTGCCGCTCACGCCACGCTCCGTAATAATCAACTGCGGCTTGAAGGGCTGGTCGCCAGCCGCACGGGCGATGTGGTCGTACGCGACGCGCTCGCAAGCGATGCGTCTGAAGCCGAACAGGCAGGAGCTACGCTTGCCGCCCGGCTGACAGAGCTTGGCGCAGACCGTTTGCTCATGGGAGAGACCGGAGTAGCGTGAAGAAAAAATTTTGGCTATGTCGAAATCTGAAACGGACGCTTCTTTGAGTCAGAGAAACGAGCAGCCGCTCGCAGAGCGCACGATTATCATCACGCGTGCACGGGCTCAGGCGGCTGAATTCGCCGCCGAGCTGGAAAGCTACGGCGCGCGCGTCATCGCGTGCCCGACCATCGAGATTGTCGAGCCGGAAAGCTACGCGCCACTGGACGAGGCCGTCGAAAATCTTTACGGCTACGACTGGCTCATCTTCACGAGCACAAACGGCGTCGCTCATTTCCTCAATCGTCTCGCTCAGCTCGGGCATGACTTGAGCGAGCTTGACGATGTTCGTGTCTGTGCCATTGGCTCTGCGACCGCAGACCGGTTGCGCGACGCGCACGTTCACGTCGATCTAATTCCAGAAGAGTTCAAGGCCGAAGGTGTTTTCGCTGCTCTCGAAAGCTTTGTCGGCGGCGCGCAGATGTTGCGCAACCTCAATTTTTTAATCCCGCGCGCAGCAGTCGCACGCGATTATCTGCCGCGCGCACTGGAAGCGGCGGGCGCGCGCGTGGACGTAGTCGCGGCCTATCGCACGGTCGCCCCACACAACACGGAGCGACGCCGCATCGAAACGCTGCTCGCGGGCGGCGGCGTCGATTGCATCACTTTTACCAGCTCCTCTACCGTGCGAAACTTCGCGGAGCTTTTCGATGCCGCCGACTTAAGCAACCTGCTACGCGGCGTAGCCGTCGCCTGCATTGGAGACATCACAGCCGCGACCGCCGCCGAATTCGGTCTTCAAACAGACATCACGCCCACTGAATTCACCACCACGGCGCTGGCCCGCGCCATCGCGGACTACTATCTGAAATAAGTCCCAAGTCCCAAGTCCCAAATCCCAAGTCAAAAGAAAGAGCCTGTCTTTGATTTTGGACTTGGGACTTGGGATTTGGGACTTCTTTATCTACGCGTGCTAAACTTTCCGCATATGGCGAAGGGACGTGTGCTGATTGTTGATGATGAACCGGCGGCTGCTGAAGGATTGCGCGAGCTGCTGGCGGCGTGGGGTTATGAAACGGTGGCGGAAGCGGACGGCGTGGCGGGCCTTGCGCGTGCCGATGAGTTTCACCCGCACGTCATCGTCACGGATGTCTTGATGCCGCGCATGGACGGCTTCGGTCTCCTGCGAGAAGTGCGCTCGCGCTATCCGGAAATTGCCGTCATCCTTCTGACGGGCCAGGGCTCCGTAGAGATGGCCGTGCGCGCTATTCAGGAAGAGGGCGCGTATCACTATTTCGAGAAGCCAATTGACATGCAGAAGCTGCGCTTCGTTGTCGAGCGAGCGGTCGAGTACGGCGAAGCGCGACGTGAGAACGAAGCCTTGCGTCGCCAGCTTCGAGACCGTGGCGCGTTTGGCGAGATGGTCGGCACGAGCGACCCCATGCGCGGCATCTACGCGCTCATTGAACAGGTCGCGCCTTCTTCCGCTTCCGTCCTCGTCACAGGCGAATCCGGCACGGGCAAAGAACTCGTTGCACGCACGATTCATAATTTGAGCCCGCGCAAGAACGCGCCCTTTGTAGCCATCAACGTCTCCGCCATTCCAGAGACGTTGATGGAATCGGAGCTATTCGGTCATGAAAAGGGCGCGTTCACGGGCGCTGCTTCAAGAAGACAGGGCTGTTTTGAATTAGCTAATTCCGGCACGCTCCTTCTGGATGAAATAGCGGAGATGCCCACGCTCTTGCAGGCCAAGCTCCTGCGCGTGCTCGAAGAACGCTCCGTGCGTCGGCTCGGAAGCACGCACGAGATTCCGGTGGACGTGCGCCTTCTGGCAGCAACCAACAAAGACCCGCACGAGGCAGTACACGTCGGCCAGTTTCGCGAAGACCTGCTTTATCGCTTGAACGTCATCACGATTCACCTGCCGCCTTTGCGCGAGCGCAAAGAGGACATTCCGCTGCTGGCGCAACATCTAGTCGCGCAGTTATCGGAGCGACATTCCAGGCCCGCGCGCTTTATGACACAGGGCGCGCTCGACGTCCTGCGCTCGCATCACTGGCCGGGCAACGTGCGTGAGCTTCGCAACGCCATTGAGCGCGCCGTCATCATCTGCTCCGGCGAAGAAATAGAGCGTCATCATTTAGCGCCCTACCCTGTTGACCAGCGCGCGCGCGTGCGCAGCGAAGACACCGTCACCTTCCCCGTCGGCACACCTATCGAAGAGGTCGAGCGCCAGATGATTCTGAGCACGCTCAAAAAAACCGACAACAACAAGACGCGCGCCGCAGAGCTTCTGGGTATCAGCCTCAAGACGTTGCACAATAAGCTGCGCCTCTATCGCGACCGCAATCTGATGCCCGACACGGGCGAGCTGCGCGCGGTGGAAGCCGTGCCCGAGCGTAGAACAGGCGACCCGAGATGAAAGCGGCAAGCGCGCTCCTTTTTCGTCAAATCACGCTCATCACGCTTCTGGTCGGAACCGTCTCGCTCCTACTCATACTGATTAACACCGAACGTCTCTCGCGTTCGCTTCTTGCCAGCACGCGCGCGCAATCCGAAGCCGTCGCCGTGCAGACCGCCACGGCAGTTGAAGCCGCGCTCGCCGATGCGCCCGGCCAGACGCCGCAGGAAGCCATACGCGATTCGCAGCCGCTGCGCGAGTTTGCGCAGAGCATAGTCCGGCGCGCGGGCTTTATCACGTCCTTAACGGTTGAAGCGAGCGACGGCACAACTCTTCTGGAAGTCCCGCAGGGCGCGGGCATTCGCGGGCAGCAATCATTCAGCAGCCTGATGAATTTTCCCAGAACGCCCCGTCTTCTCTTCTCCTCCAACGATAAGGCCTACGGGTATTACCGCGAGCTTGATTATCAAGGTCATCGTCTTGGACGCTTGCGCCTGGAGATCAACACGAGCGCCGTGCGCGAGGAAGTCGTGCGCAGCCTCGTTATCAACCTCTTGATTGCGCTCGCTGCCATCGCCGCCGCGACCTTTATCGCCATCAGCTCCGCGCGTCTCGTGACAGCGCCTTTGCGCGCCATCACTTCTACCATCGAGCGCATTGAAAAGAGCGATGCAGGAGGCGCGCTCGACTCAACGGAAGTTGCGCAGGCAAAGCCGCAGAAGACAAACATAGAAGCGGTCGCGGATCGTATAGAACAATTGAGCCGCCAGATTGCAGGCGACCGCACACAGCTCAAAGAAACGCGCGGGCGGCTGCAACAGATTCTTTCAAACTTACAGGAACGATTGCTGCTCGTGAGTACGGACGAGCGCGTGATGCTCGCCAGCCCCGGCGTCGAAGAGATTCTGGGCGTCGAGGCCATCAACGAAGGCCGGAGGCTCGAAGAGATTCTGGGCGACACGCACGCGCTCACGCTCCTGACGCGTAAGGCGCTCAACGCAGGCGGGCAATCAACGACCACCACGCAGACGGCTGTGGGCGGAGCCGATTACACGTTCTCCGTTCAGCCCATTCTTGATCGCGGCGAAACCGTCGGCGCTCTGATTTCACTGCGCGACCGCGACACCGTCGCCAAGCTCGAATCGCAACTGAGCTATTCCGAACGCCTAGCAGATTTCGCGCGCATCACTTCCGGCATCGCGCACGAAGTAAAGAATCCTTTGAACGCGATGGTCATTCATTTGGAACTGCTGCGCTCCAAGCTTGAGCGCGTCTCGCCGCTCGCGGACGAAGCGCGCCCGCAGCTCGACATTCTCACTTCCGAGATTCAACGCCTTGACCGCGTCGTCCAAACCTTTCTACATTTCACGCGCCCGCCGCGCGTAGCCTTTCGCCCCCTCGACGTCAACCGGCTTCTGGAAGATACGCTCTCGCTGGCTGCGCCCGAAGCCGAGACGCACGGGGCCGAAATCGCGCGCGACTTTGCGCCGGAGCTTCCACAAATCGCAGGCGACGGCGACCTGCTCAAACAAGCTTTTCTCAACATCATCATCAACGGTATTCAAGCCATGGAGCACGGCGGACGCCTCGAAGTCGCCACCCGTTTGGAAGACGACCGCACAGTCGTCGTCTCCATCAAAGACCACGGCGCGGGCATCCCCGTCGAAGCCCGCGAGCGTATCTTTCATCTTTACTTCACCACCAAGCGCGAAGGCCACGGCATCGGACTCGCACAAGCCTTCCGCGCCGTCCAGCTACACAACGGCCAGATCACCTTCGACAGTTCCCCCGGCACAGGCACGACCTTTTACTTACGCTTCCCAACTCAAAGACAGTGACAAGTGACAAGTGACGAGTGACAAGCAAGAAGAAGAAAAGAAAGTGCTGGGTACTGAGATAACAACCTCTGTCTTTAACTCAGCACTCAGCGCTTGGTACTTCCTTTTCCTGCTTGTCACTCGTCACTTGTCACTTGTCACTCTTTAATGTTATTCATCGCTCTCGATGTCCGTGCTACTTTTTTTTATTGATGGGTTAGGCATCGGCACGCGCGGGGTGCATAATCCGCTCGATATGTTGGGCGAGGAGGCCGCGCCGCTGGCGATTTTTCAGGACGAGGAGCCCGCGCTTCCTTCGCGCGGCGTGCTCGTGCGTACAGATGCAAGCCTCGGCGTCGCGGGCCGCCCGCAGAGCGCTTCCGGACAGACAACTATTTTGACGGGTGTGAATGCGCCTGCGCTCCTTGGCTATCACAAGCAGGGATTTCCCAACAAGGCGCTCTTGGAAGTTATCCGCGAGCATTCGATTTTTCTACAGCTTGCACGCGCTCGCGTTGGGCCTAATACTTTCGCCAATGCTTACACGAAACGCTTTTTCGAGACGCGCCCGCGCTGGGTCTCGGCCACCACAGCCGCCATGCAGGCAGCCGGGATGACTTTTCGCGACCTCGAAGACTTAAAAGAAGGCCGCGCCGTTTTTCAGGATTACACGAACCTGATGTTACGAGAGTGGGGCGAGGACGTTGAGCTGCGCACGCCCGAAGATGCCGCGCGCGTGCTGGCCGATTTAGCAAGCGAGCACCGCTTTACGCTGTACGAATATTTCATCACGGACAAGGTCGGGCACTTGCAGGACATGGGACTGGCGCAACTGGTTCTTAAAAATCTAGCTCGCTTCGTACGCGGCCTGCTCGAACATCTTGACCTTGCGCGCACAACGCTCGTCTTGACCAGCGACCACGGCAACATAGAAGACCTGAGCGTGCGGACTCATACGCTCAATCAAGTCCCGACCATCGTGTGGGGCGCTCGCGCTAAATCTTTTTCCGCGCAGGTGCGCTCGCTCGCGGACATTACACCAGCTATTGTCAGAACTCTTTCCGAGCGGACAACACAAAGCTGATGACAAATTCAGAAACAGTAGTCTCGGACGCCGGGACTACGCCAGAGCATCTTCATCCGGTAGATAAAGACATCAATAACCGGCGCGAAATCTTCGGCTGGATTATTTACGACTGGGCCAACTCCGCGTTTTTTACGACGATTGTGGGCGCGCTCTTTGGCCCTTACCTGACGGAGATGGCGCAGCGCGCGGTCGGAGAAAACGGCACTGTCCTGAGCTTTGGCATGCTTGGCTCTGTGACGGCGAAATCGCTCTCGACCATAGTTGTTTCCGTTTCCGTCTTTCTGCAAATTTTTATCCTGCCCATCCTCGGCGCGCTCGGAGATTACTCGGATTTGAAAAAGCGGCTGATGATGATTTTCTGCTACATAGGCGTGGCCGCGACCTGCTCGCTCTTTTTTGTCAAAGAGGGCTGGCATCTCTTCGGCGCTGCGATGTTCATCCTCGCCAACGTGTCTTATGGCGCGAGCGTCGTTTTCTACAACGCCTATCTCTCCGAAATCACTTCCGAAGACCAGCGCGATAAAGTTTCGAGCCGGGGCTTTGCCTTCGGTTATCTGGGAGGTGGGCTGCTGCTGGTGCTGAACCTCCTGCTGGTGCAGTTTGCGGAACAGCTTGGCATCTCCAAGCTGATGGCTGTCAGGTTGTCGCTGCTTTCGGCTGGGCTCTGGTGGGGCGGCTTCGCTGCGATTACTTTCTGGCTGCTCAAGAAGCGGCCCGCGCCCCGAACCCTTCCGCCTGATCAAAGCTATTTCACCATAGGATTTTCGGAGATTCGCTCGACCTTTCGCGAATTGATTAGGCTGCGTTACACGCTACGGTATTTAATCGGCTATCTGTGCTACAACGACGGCATTCAAACCGTCATTGGCGCGGCGGGAGTATTTTTGTCGCAGGAATTGTTCAAAGCGCGCGGGCTTGAGACTCCGCCGTCGTTCCTGCTCAGCATTTTTTTGATGGTGCAGTTCGTGGGCTTTTTCGGCGCGCTACTGTTTGAGCGCATCGCGCGCTGGTTTGGAACTAAACGCGCCATCCTGATCTCGCTCGTCATCTGGTCGGGGATAGTGATTTACGGCTACGCTGTTTTATCCACCATCAACGAGGCGTGGGTCATGGCCGCGCTGATTGCGATTGTCCTCGGCGGGTCGCAGGCGCTTTCGCGCTCGCTCTTTTCGCGCATGATTCCCAAAGGACGCGAGGCTTCCTTCTTCGGCATCTACGAAGTATCGGAGCGCGGCACATCGTGGCTCGGGCCGCTCGTCTTCAGCATCGTCGTCGCTTCCACAGGCTCTTACCGACAGGCCCTGCTCGCGCTCATCTTCTTTTTCATCGTCGGCCTCCTGATACTTCTCTTCACCGACACAGACCGCGCCGTCCACGAAGCAGGCAACTATCTGCCCGAAGAGATTAAAAGCAGTGACAAGTGACGAGTGACAAGTGACAAGATAAAGCCGCTTCTCTTTTCTCTTGCTTGTCACTTGTCACTCGTCACTTGTCACTGCCTTTCTGCGGCGTTCGCGTTGAGGGGCTGCGGTTCTGTTCTCTAAGCAATCGGTGGAGCAATAGGTTGATGAGCGTAGAGAGATGGCGCGGCCCGTGGGTATCCATGTACCGCAGGCTGCGCAGCGGACGAGCTTTTCACTACCGGCGCTCCCGGTGCGCCGCAAAGGCTGCGAGCCTTCCTCCGGTTTTGTCATCCTGTAAATATCGCGCGTGATGCCGAAGATGCGGCGCGCTAAGGGGAAGTAACGACGCAAGCGCCAGAAGAGTAGAAGATAAAAGATGACGGCGATGACGCCTAAGATAATCAGGTACTTCAAAAAATTTTCCTTAGTCGCGTGATTTCGTCACGCCCTCTTGCGCCAGGAGCGCCTCAAGGTCCGAGAGCGCAGCGTTCTTCGGATTAACGCTCCGCAGAGTTTCTATAATCTTCGCCGCTTCCTTTTGATTGCCCGTCTTGATAAGCGCCGTCGCCAGATTTTGCAGCGTCGGCTCGTGGCGCGGGTCAATCGTGAGCGAGCGACGATACTCGCGTATGGCGCTTTCTGCGTCCTGCGGCGTGCCGTAATAATAAGTGAGGCCGAGGTCCGTACGCACGTTCACGTCGTCGGGTTTTAGCTCAAGCGCTTTCTGATAATAGACGCGCGCTTCAGTAAAACGCGCCGTGTCGCCAAGCTGGCCTAAATCGAAAAGCGCGTTTGCGAGCGAGACCGTGACGAGAAAGTCCTTGGGGTCTGCATCGTAGGCGCGTTTGAGAAAGCGCACGGCGTCGGCCAGAAAGCGCGGGTCGCGTTGTTGGTTCGAGTAGCGATAGAGAGCGAGGCCGAAACGCTTCTGCAAATCCGTGTCGGTGGCACGAGCGTCCGTGGTCGAGATGGCTTCGCGTATCTCTTTTTCGGAAAGAGCCTGGGCCGCGTCTTTCGCGTTGCTGGTGTTGGCCGCTTGAGACGATTGCGCGCCCGCGCGCGTCGTCGAGGCTGCGGGTCTACGCTCCTGATTCAGAAAATTGGCAAGGATGAAACCGATGCTGAACCCGACGAGGATTCCGATGGCTGCGAAAAGTAGGTTGCGTTTATTCACTGCTCGTCAATCAGATTAAGAATCAAAATTCGTATGAATGGAAGTCTAACAAAACGTCCCGGAAAAGGCGACGCGCGTTCTCTTCTGAGATAGAAGAGAACGCGCGTCCTGAACTCGTCCGAACTTGATAGAAGGAAGCCTCAGCGACTTTCCTCTCTCATGCCGGGTCTTTGAGCTTAAAAAATTTTTGAATCAGTCGTCGCCTGAATTTCCTTCAGGGGCGCTGGCTGGCAGGTCGTGTTCGCGGCGGCGCGGCAAAGGGTCTGTCGCACGTCGTCGTGGCACGGACTCGCTGACCCGTCTATCAATCGTGCCGGGAGGCAGGCGCTTGCCCTTGATGGCTTCTTCGAGGATGCGCGTGATTTCCTGTGAGAGCGTGCGGTGTTCAGCTTTGGCGCGGTGCTGCAAAGCTTCTTTGAGATCGTTAGGCACGTACGCGCCTATGAAGACCCCTTTCCGGTTCGCCATTTTCTTCCTGCTTCTCCTTTAATGAATTGAGGTCGAATCGGGCAAGACATAGCTTTTGTGATTGACGACGGAAACGCCTTTTTTGTGTCAAGCAAGAGAGCAGGTCTGTAAGCCGAATTCTGTTCTCCGCTCTCCCGTTAGGAAAAGCAAAGCGGCGATCATTCATCTAGGCCATCCGTTGCCGGATGGCTCAAGCGACCTACCCGGAGGTCGTGAGCCGAACTCCAAAGAGTTCAACTGCTCGGGCGGGCAGCCCTTTTTGACGCCTCCCTATTTGGTCTTGCACTGCGAGGAGTTTGCCTAGCCGCAAGGTGTCACCACCCGCGCTGGTGCGCTCTTACATTAAGCCACAGGGGCCGCACCGTTTCACCCATCACCCGCAACCTTTGCAGGTCCGCTGGCTGGTCTGTTTTCTGTTGCACTTGTCGTCGTCCGCAAGCCTCGGAAAAGGCGCGCTCTTTGGAAAAAAGCGCATGCCTTTCCTTCAGGCAAGGGACGCCCCGCCGTTAGCGGGCTCGCTGCCCTGTAGTGTTCGGACTTTCCTCTCCCTCAGCTTCCTCTTTCGAAAAAGAAGAAGCTGTAGCAGCGACCGCCCGACCTGCTCTCTTGCAAGGCCCGGAGATTATAGCAATCATTGTTCAACACGTACAGCACAAAATTATCACCTCTCCGGGTCCGTCTTTAGATGAGTGAAGGGCTTCGCGCGATGGCTCCCGTGATAACTTAAACTGTTGTCAGCCAAAGTACTTAAACCCGACCCGGAGGTTGTTGAGCGTGTCGGTCGGGAGCGCCACGGCGAGGACGAGCGCCATCAGCGTGTGCGAGAGGCCGAGCGCCAGAAGGTTAGGCTCACGCTGGTAAACGGCGGCCCAGACCGCCCCGCCCGCGAACGTCGCCAGCGTCAGCCACGGGTTCGGCAGGTGCAAAAGCGCAAAGACGGACGCGACCAAAATGATGCTCGGCCAGCCACGCCCCCAGATGATTTGCGCGCGGCGGTTAACAAAGCCTTGCAGCACGTACTGCTGCATCAATCCCCACACCACCAGCCACAGCGCCCATGACCAGAACTCCCTGTTATCCAGACGCGGATTTTTAAGACGCCACGCGATGACCAGAACCACAAGGGCCGCGACCACGGTGGGAAGCAAGAGCAGGCGCGTCGCGCGAAAGAAATTGTCCGTGCGAAAGCCTATGTCGCGAGCGGTCTCGCGGCGTGCGCGGTGCGAAAGAAAAATCAGTATGAAGGCGAGGCCGAGCGGAATGGCCGCCGCGAAACGATTCTCACCTGCAAAGGGCACGACCACCCATTCCATGATGAGAAAAGAAAGCGTGACAGAGACTATCTCCCACGCCGCGAGAGTTTTCTCATTGCTCGAAGGCTCCGCGTGCACGCCGCTACGCTCTTTCCGCTCCATCTCGATTCCGGTTCTCTTCATCCAGGGGGCAGCTTTGAGAGGCTCGCACCTACCGGCTGCGAAAGCGCAGGGGCTTGCCTATAAGCTGCATGGTGCGGCGAGCATCGCTTGCGCTCGCGTGCACGGCGTAAACCCTTGCTTCGTGCTCGCCGCCTGAAAGCACAGGCGTTTCAAACACGAAGCCGTGAAAGTCATCCGCAGCACGGCCCGCCTCGCGCACATCAGAGCGCGGTTGGTTTGCTTTTCGACTTGCGACGAACTGGCCGTCTATGTAGAGCTGCACTTCTACGTGATCATTGGGCGCAAGACGATTAACGGCCCAGCCCGCCACGCGCGCTTGATTCGCCTCGTCCGTCCAGCCGCGAAAGAAAGGATTGAACGCCGTCAGATAAAACCCGAGCGCAAGCGCCGCGACAAACAGCGTCTCGATGATGGACTTAGCGATAATAAAGTTCGTCACCCGCGCCAGCCCTCGCACTGTGCTATGCGACTTCATCTCAAAAATGCAAAAGGCAAAGTGCAAAAGGCAAAAGTGAAGAAGCGTTCTTTCTTACTTTTGCCTTTTGCACTTTGCCTTTTGCCTTGCTCTTATTGTCCCTGATAGTTGTTGCCGTTACCGTCCTGATACGTGAGCGTGTGTCTCGTGGTTAAATTTGTTTCGGCGGCGAGGTTCGGCCTCAGGCGCACGGCGATGCGCAGGACAGCCGTATCGCCCGGCGCAAGATCCGCGACTCGCCAGACAAATCGCTGCGCAGCTCCCGGCGCGTCCTGTGAGTTCAGGGACGGGTCGGAGCTGACGAACTGCAAAGCATCCGGCAGTGTTTCCGTCACAACCAGATTCTTCGCCAGACCGCTGCCTTCATTGACAAGCACCAGTCGATAATAAATAGCATCGCCCGGAGCGGAACTATCCGTCACCTGTTCGGTGCGTACGCGCACGCGCGGAGTGCCGACGGTCAGCACAGAGCTGGCTTCGTTTGCCACGCGCGCTGATGCCAGAGAGCGCGCCACGACCGAGTAGGAATACTGCTCGCGGTCGGGCGCGTTTGCAGGAACGGGCACACGCAGGAGCATCAGGAATTGACCGTCGCGCGCCGCAAGCGGCGGCGTCTGAGTAGCAAGTGGTTCGCCGTCCTGATGCTGGCCGTCGCCGTTGATGTCTGCGTAGGCAACGGCAGGGGGCGCGCCCGGAGCCGTGATGCGCAGCTCGAAAGCGTCCATGCTGTTGCCCAGGTTGCGCACGGCAAAGGGAATAAAGGTCGTGTCGCCGGGGGTGACTGTGACGCCCGGAGAGACCGCGTCAACTCTGACGCGCGGGACTTTGCCGACCGTAATACTCGGGCTATCAAAGTTTGAGCCATAAGGGAGGCTTTGTGTTCTCATCATGCCGCGCCCGAGCGGGTTAGTGCCTGCCATTGCTTCGGGCATGGCGCGCAGCGTAACTTTAATCTCTTTCGAATCGCGCCCGCCTAAATCTCCGAGCGCCCAGATGGCCGTGCGCGACGGACGGTCGTAAGCGATGGGCGCGGGGCTGGCGTTGACCAGCTCGAAGCTCGGATTAAAGACGAAGTCGGCGCGCGAGCTGCGCGCAGAGGTCGAGCCGATGTTGCGCACTTGAATCGTCTGCGTAAATGTCTCGCCCGGCATCACCGAAGCCTGCGACACATTTGAATTTGCTGAAAGAGCAGGAGCGACGACGCTGATTGCGCCGTCAACAATCTTCAGCACCTGATAATCCGACTGTGAAGCGGCGCGCACGAAGAAGCGGCGCTGCTGGCCGTCGGTGGCCGTCTCGGGAACTTTCACCCTGAGCATGACATCAATGCTCGCGCCGCGATTGAGCTGCGGGGTGACTAGAATGGGAAGGCCCGCCTCGGTCGCCTGTGCGCCGGAGAGGCTAAAGGTCGGCTGGTACTCTGCGGGCAAATCCGTTTCTACACGAAACTGGTCTTCTTTGTTACCTGTGTTCTGGATGGTCACGGGCATCTGCACGAACTGGCCGGGCGAGGCGGTCTCTGCGGCTGTGCGCAGCGCCAGCGAGAGGGCCGGAACCTGTTTGACCGTTAAGCTCAGACCGCTCGATTGCGTCGGGCTGCTATCGACCGCAGGTGTTTCGACTCTGGCGGGTTGAATGTTGGTGTTGGTTGTCGAAATTGTCGGCTGCGACGGCGTGACGGGCGGATTGGTGCGAGGCGGATTGTTGGCCGCCATCATCGTGTTCGTGTTTCTGTTCGTGGTCGCGGTTGTGGTCGGCGTAGACAAAGTCTGATTCGCGTTCGCTACAACCTGCGGCGGCTGTGCCGGTCTTCCCCTGCCCCGGCGGCGGCCTCTTTGAGTCGCGGTTGTGTCGGGCGCGGGTTGCGCGGGCTGGTTGCGCGCCACTGTATTAGCATTAGCCGTGGGATTGTTAATCACGAGCGCCGGAGTTCGCGTGTTCCGAGTAGTAGTAGTAGCCGGAGGAGTGGTTCGCGTCGGCGTCACGGCGGCGATGGCCTGTGGTGTAGGCGTCGGTTTGGGTTGAACGACGACGGGCGGCTGCGTTGTGGTGGTTGTCGTTCTGGTGTCTGTGGCGGCAGTAGTGGTGGCAGGGCTGCGTGGGCCCACGTCGCGGCGCGCAGCCTGCAATTCGCCCTCGTAGATTTCCGCAAAGGGCGTGTCCTTGATGCCGCGCAGGCGCTGGCCCACCGATTCCGCATCCTGAATCTTGCCCAGTTGCATGTAGGAGCGACCGAGCCAGAGCAGCGTCAAATCCGTGATAATGCTGTTCGGATAGGATTTGAGAAAATCTTTCAGCACGCCCACGGCCTGCTCGTAGCGGCCCTGGTTGTAGAGGGTCTGCCCGCGAGAGAACATGGCCTGCTCGGCGTCGCTCGGAACGTCAGACTCTTGTTGTAGTACAGGAGCGGCGGACACGCTGCGGGCAAATAGAGAAGAGAAAGGAGCGAGCATGAGCGCCGTGGCAAGCATGAGTGCTCCCGTTCGTTTTCGGGTATTCAAAGTAGTGAACCTCCGGGGAAGAGGGTGCATGTTTGATGTCGGATTAGAGACAAAAGCTACCAGCGATGATTGCAATCAAGGGTTGCCGGAGAGAGCAGTGGCCGCACGCTTCCGGCGCAATTAATATCATACTCTTTTCCGAAGCCGGCGAACAAGACAAAAGAAATGCAGAAGTCAAAATGCAAAAGGCAAAAGTGAAGAAGCATTCTTTCTTACTTTTGCCTTTTGCATTTTGACTTCTGCATTTACTTACCAGCCGTCCCGGCTGACTTCGATGCGGTCTCCTGCCTGAAGCACGGGGTCCGGAAGCTTGCCTTCCTCTATCTTCTTCAAATTGTACTTGGTGGTCACGAGACGACCGTCCGCGCCCTGTCGCGAAACTTTGACTTCGCTTCCGGCAAAGCGCGTTGTGCCGCCCGAGGCTAGAAGCGCTTGCGTGAGCGTCAAACCGGAATGGAAATTTTTCTGTCCCGGCGAGTTGATTGCGCCGCCTATAAAAAAGAACTGCGGCGGCTGAGGCGCAAGCCGTATGACATCGCCCGGCAGGACGGGCGTCGCCATCGCCTGCGTGTCCGCCAGATCAATGCTCACGTTAGGGCTGCCCTGTCGCATGATAGTCGCGCGGGCCGCCTCCGGGCGCGGCTGCGCTTCGGTGATGAGCACGTAGAGCGGGACGGCCTCGCGGCGCAGGACTTTCATGCCGGGGTCGTTGACCAAGCCTGTGACGATGACCGTGTGGCTCGTGTACTCGCGGACGTTGACCGCTACTTGCGGCTTGTCGTAAAGCCGTATGAGCGACTGAAGACGCGCGCCAATCTCGTCGGCGGTCATCCCGCCAACTTTCACGGGGTCGCCCGCCAGCGGATATTCAAGAATGCCTCCGGGCAAAACCGTGTAGAGCGTGGATTCGCGCGCGGGCGTGTTGAGAAGCCGTATGTCCAGAATGTCACCGACGCCGACGCGATAAATGCTCATCAAGGCCGCAGGGTTAGCCGGAGGCTGCACGCCAGAGGGCTTTGCTCCTGCGTCCGAAGCTTTCTTTGCGGGGTCGTTATTCGACGCAGCGCCCGAAGTAGGCACGGTTGTCACAGCCTTGGGCTGCGGGGCGTCCGTGGTCGAGTTCGTGTTGGTGTTGGAGATGGGCGCGGCGGAAGCCGTCACGGCCTGATCCTGCTTCTGCTCATTACGAGCTTTGGCGGATTTCCCCTGCGCTTCCTTTCCACTCTTGCCAGCCTTGTCGGTTCGCGGGGCGATGTTGTTTCCCTTCTCGGCGGCTGAGCCGGAAGCGGGAACAGTTGATTGAGGTGATGCGGCCTGGACCGCCGCGCTTGTGATGAACGCGACGAGGAGCGTGAATAGAACTTTTTTCATGATGCACTCTTTAATGTTCGTGTCCTGCGGGGTTGGAGCGGCGGCCTCCGGGCATTGGAGGTTTTGTGCGCCGCTTTGCTCCGCGAGCGGACCTTGGGGTTAAAAGGGTCGCCCGCGCGCGTTGTTGCGGCGACCGAACTCTATGACCAGCGAGAGGCGGTTGCGGTTATAGGTCAAGACCGGAAGGGTCGAGTCTCGGCGCGTGAAACTGTAGACGAAACGGGAGCGAACAAGCTCTGTCCACTGGTAAGCGGCGTCGAAGGAAAAGCCGTACAGGTGGTCTTTGCGGCGCTCGCCTGCGAAAGCTCCGAGGGCTACGCCGCCCGAAGCCGTGGTGTCGAAAACGACCGCGAGCGGAAAGCCTAACTGTTGATAATTAACGCCTAAACCCAATTTCAGAGCCTCCGTTGCCCGTCCTTCAATCCGCGCCCTTGCGCCTGTCGAGAGAAGGCGTGCGTTGCCTCCTTCTAGATTAAATGTCGAAACCTGCGTTTTTCGCAGAGCCGCGAGCTGAAAATTTATTCTTTCCGAGAGGTCGCGGCGGTAAAGGAGGTCGAAAATCATCGTGTTGTAGTCGTTCTGCGTGGGCGCGAAACGAAAGTCCGTGCGCTCGTAGCCGACGCGGAAGGCCACACCGTTGGTCTCTGTAATCTGCGTGCGCGCGCCGACCTGAAACTGGTAACGATAATGGTCCGAGAGCCCTTCGAACTGCGGGCGCAGTGGGTCTGTCGAATTCGTGTTAGCGAAGGAGGCCGTGACGAGCGCCGTCGTGGATTCCGAAACATCGCGCTCGTAGGTCAGGTCCGTGTAAAGCTCGTCGTAGTCTATAAAGAGCGGCGCACCATTGATGTGGTCTTCATCCCAGCGCACGAGGTTGTAGCCTGCGCCTGCGCCCAGACGGCTGCGCGGGCTGAGCAGAAAGTCCACACGGAGCGCGCCGTCGTTGCGCCAGAAAGTATCGCCGACGATGTAGACTTCGCCCGCCGGATCATATTCGCGCGGGTCGAGCGCAGAGCGCGTGAAGTGGTCGCGAAACGCGAGGCGCACGTAGCTTCCAAGATTTGTGCGTACGTCGAAATCAAAGGTCTGGCCGTTGGCCCACTCGCCGTTGGTCAAACGGCGCAGGCGCGCTTCGTACATCATGCGCAGGCCGCTCGTGTCGCCCGGTATCTCGTATTCTAGCCGGGGCGCGAGAGTGAAGATGCCGAGGTTTCGCCCGGTGGCTGAACGATAAAAGAAGTTGTCGTCAAAGACTCCGCCAAGCTCGACCGAGGGGCGCAGAAGTCCGGGGCCGAAGGCGTGCCCTCCGATTTCATCCCTGAGCGCGACGCTTGTGCCCGGAATCCAACGGCCCTGCGCTTGTCCCGGCGCATCCATAATCAACGGCACAAAGCTCCAGCTCCCGGCCATGTCCGCAGGCGCGTAAGTCTGCCCCTGCCAGAACGTCGAGGGGACGCCGCGAAGATTACCCAGACGCACAGGCATGCCCGGCCCAAAATTATTGAGCCACAGGGTGCGCCCACGAAACGTAAAGGTCGGCGGGTTCACGCGCGCGGTGGTAGAAATTGTCGGCCCTTCGGGGAACAGCGCGGGAGCACGAGCCGGGAGCGGCAACGCCACTAACGTCTCTCCCGAGACGTTAGTGTTTACCGTCTGCGTTGATTGAGTCGCGGGTGTTGCGCTTGTAGGTGCGTAAGAAGTCCCGTAAGAATTCGCGGAGCGAGTGGTCGCGGTCGCAACCCTTGAGCCGCTTGAAGGAATCGAGTCGGTCACAGGAGCGGAATCAATCGAGACGACGCCCGTGCCGGAAGAATCAACCCGCGCCTGTGTCTCTATGGGAGGAGTTTGCTGCGATTGGAAACGCTGGCGCGCGATTTGATTGGTGATGCCGATGACGAAGCGGTTGAAATTTTTTCTTTGGACGAGGGCGTCGCCCACGGTGACGTTGATGACGATGTCTACGAAGGGCTCGCCGTTTGTTTCGCCCCTGTAGGTGCGAACGTTGCGCGCGACAATGTCGCTGGCGGCGTAGGTCGGACGCAGGAGCGAGCGAGCGCCGCGTATGCGTATAACGGTTTCGCCCGCGCGCGTGAATCGCTCTATAGCCGTCTCGCTCAAAGCGCCGTCGGCGACCACTTCTATACGCGCGGTGCCTTCGCTCGCAGTTAAGACGAGCCGCACCAGGTTGACCGGAGGAGCGTCGTTAGCAGCGCGATTCACGCCCGTCCACCAGACAAAGCCAAGGCTTCCCGCAAGTAGAAAGACCAGGAGGCTCAGCCAGCTTGTACGCCTGCTGCGGCGACTATGAAAATTGTGTATGCCGCTCACCGCACCTCTGCGATTTCGCATAAGCTCCTCACTTAATTATTGAAGACCTTCATCCGCTTGCGGGAGTCCCGGTTGAAAAGCTTGCTGCTCCCCGGTCTCTCTCTTTGCACTCGCTCGTATTGTTATGGACGATAGTTCGCGCTCTGAAAGCTCGTCCGAGATTGCATGGGTTGGGAGCTGAAACCGAGGGGCAAAGTCGGCTTCGGCTCAGACCGGAATTTTACTCTTGGCTTTTGGGCGCTGGCAAGGTTTTTGCCGGGAAAAGATGCGGCCATCGCGCGGAGAATTCTTTGCGCACCAGTTCTTCCGTGTCGTCCGCCGTGTCGGCCTCAAGACACATGGCGGCCACCGTTTGCGCATCGCGGAACGCCACGCCTGCGATGGCGCGACGGACGCGCGGAATGGCCGAGACGGTCATGCTCAATTCGGTTGCGCCCAATCCGACAAGCACCACCGCGTAAGCAGGCGTCGAGGCCATCTCGCCGCAGACCACCGCCGGGATGGAAGCCGCGCGCGCAGCATCAATCGTGCGCTTGACGCTCTGCAAGACAGCCGGATGAAGCGAGCGAAACCAATCGGCCACGTCGTCGTTCCCGCGATCTACGGCCAGCAGGTATTGCACAAGGTCGTTTGTGCCGAGGCTGAAGAAATCAACTTCGCGCGCAATCTTTTCGGCGGAGATGACAGCCGAAGGAACTTCGATCATCGCGCCCACACGCACAGGCCCGGTCTCCACACCTTTAGTCAAAAGCTGCGCTCGTTCTTCGTTGATAATGCGACGCGCTGCGCGCACGTCCGTCACGTCCGAGACCATCGGCAACACTATGTCCAGCCAACCGTCAGCCGCCGCGCGTAGCACTGCGCGCGCCTGTGTGCGCAGGACTTCTTCATGGCGCAGACTGTAGCGAATGGCGCGCAGGCCCAGTGCAGGATTGCGCTCGGGCTCGACCATCGTCCCGCCGAGTTTATCTCCGCCAAGATCGAAAAGGCGTATCGTCGCACCGTCTTCGCCCGCGAGTTTGGCAATCTCGCGATAAGCTTCGGCCTGCTCGTCTTCGGAAGGCATCCCGCCGCGCTGCGAAAGCAGAAACTCCGAGCGGTAAAGCCCCACGCCGCGCGCGCCAAAGCGACGCACGCCCTCGTATTCGGCGGGCAGCTCAAGGTTGGCGCGCAGGATTACTTCCACACCGTCTTCGGTGCGCAGCGGCCCCGTGACCTGTTCCGCAACCGCGAGCCCGGACTTGCTGTGCGTATCAGCAGAGAGAGACTTGTAGCGTTCGAGCGTCTCTTTCGACGGATGCAGGATAACTTCGCCGTGCAGCGCGTCCACGATGACGGCATCGCCCGTGCGCGCGCGACGATAAAAATCACGCAATCCCACCACCGCCGGGATTCCTAAGCCACGCGCAATAATCGCCGTGTGCGAAGTCCAGCCGCCTGCGTCCGTCGCGATGGCGCGTGCGTGATTAAAATCAAGCTCTGCGACCGCCGAAGGCAGTAGGTCTTCGGAGACAATCACGGCATCTTCCGTCAGGTTTCGATAACGCGGGTGCTCGCCGCTCAGAGCGACAAGGATGCGCTGCGTGACGTCTTCAATATCGGAGCCGCGCTCGCGTAAGTAATCATCTTTGATTTCAGCATAGACGGCGAGGATGCGGTCGGCCACGACCTTGACGGCCCACTCGGCGTTGGCCCGCTCGTTGCGGATGAAGTTCTCCACGTCGCCCTGAAGCTTGCGGTCTTCGAGCATCAGAAGATGCGCGTCGAAGATATAAGCATGGTCAGCGCCAAGCTCGACTTCGGCGCGCGCCTTTATTTTAAGAAGCTGGCGGCGCGAGAGCCTGAGGGCTGCGCGCCAGCGACGGACTTCGCGCTCGACGTCGGCTTCGTCGAGGCTCGCGCGATAGACGTGGCGCGTTCCTGTATGAATCCTGAGGACGCGCCCGGTGACGACGCCGTCGGAAACCCCCAGACCGTGCCAGCTCTCTTCCCTTTCAGTTTGTTCGATGCGCTCCCTCACACTTCCATTTCTCCGAACCCTTCCGCAAACAACCGACACAAAGCGTCGAGCGCGGCGCGTTCGTCCTCGCCCTCGGCGGTCGCTTTCAACTCTGTCCCGCGCGATGCGGCCAGCATCAACACGCTCAGGATAGACTTAGCATCAGCCGAGGCACTGCCGTCTGCGCGCTCAAGCCGGATGGTGCTCTGAAACTGGTTCGACAATCGAACGACCTGCGCCGCCGCGCGCGCGTGAAGTCCCAGACGATTGACGACCACGACCGCCGCTTCGACCATCAGCCCTTCTTCTGCGGCGCAAGAAGATCGCCCGCCAGATAGATTCCTTCCTGCCCTTGATTGCGCACGCGGCGCGCGACATCGGCCAGAGATTCCTGCTCCTGCTGGCTCGCCAGCTTAATCACCATCGGCAGGTTCACGCCCGTCACTACTTCGACCTCGCCTTCCGCGAGAAACATGGAAGCGATGTTGGTCGGAGTGCCGCCGAACATATCCGTCAACATCAACACGCCGCGTCCTTCCCCGACGCGACCGATGGCGCGCTCTATCTCTTCGCGCGCAAGGTCCACGTCGTCGTGCCAGCCAATAGAGACTGCCGTGATGTGTTTGACCGGGCCGACGATCATTTCGGCGGCGGCCAGCAATTCACTGGCAAGGTGGCCGTGCGTCACGATGACGCCCGCGACGCGCCCCTCCGCCGGATTCGCAACGCTCTTTTTATCAGGGCTCTCCAAAACTCTTTACCTCTTCTCTTTAGCGTGAAACTCGTGTCGCTCGGCGTGCGCAGCCGCTTGCTTCTTTTTCGCGGCGCGACGTTTAACCTTCTTCACGTCGCGATGCACGGCCTGCGTTTCAAACCCGAGGCGGCGCAGGCGTCCCGATAAAGCATTGGCAATCATCACGGAGCGATGGCGTCCACCCGTGCAGCCGATGCCCACAGTGACATAAGACTTTCCCTCACGTTTGTAAAGCGGCAAGAGATATTCCAGCAGTTCGCTGAAACGGCGCAGGGTTTCTTCGACTTCCGGATGCTGCTTCAAATATTGAACCACACGCCGGTCGTGACCGGAAAGATCGCGCAGCTCCGGTACGAAATACGGATTCGGCAGATGGCGCACGTCGAACAAAAGCTCCATCGCTCCGGGGCTGCCGTACTTGTGGCCGAAGCTCAAGACCTGCACGCGCATCGGCGTGCCTTCGGTGTCGGGGCTGAAGCGTTCGACCAGAAGACGACGGAGCGTGTGAACCGTGTGTGAAGAGGTGTCTATGATGAGGTCTGCCTGCGCGCGTATGTCTTCCATGGCGAGACGCTCGGCGCGAATCGCGGGCGTTAGTCCCTGTCCCGTATCCGCCGGATGAGGCCGACGTGTTTCATTAAAGCGACGCGCCAGTTCATCATCCGAAGCTTCCAGAAAAAGGACGAAGACGCTCAAGCCCTGGCGACGCAAAGCGCGCACGCGTTTTCCAAACTCCGAGAGAAACTGTCCCTCGCGTATGTTCATCACCAGCGCCGCGCGCTCGATGCGTGCTTCCTTGTCTTCGCCCGGTTGAACGAGCCGCGCGAAAGTCGGGAGCATCATAATCGGCAGATTGTCAACGCAGAAAAAGCCCAGGTCTTCAAAAGCGTTCGTGGCCGAGGACATGCCGGACCCGCTCAACCCCGTGATGATAACGACATCGGGAGCGCCGCCCGTTTCCGTCTCTCGTTTACTTTTAGCCATATTAACGAGTAAGCAGTAAGCAGTAAGCAGTGAGCAGTAAAAAGAAACTGAGCGGCTATCCATGTCGAGCAGTTTTTCGTTCGACTGCTTACTGCTTACTGCTCACTGCTTACTCTCCAGGATTTCCGTGTGGCGCGCGACAAATTCCTGCGCCGCGTCGTAGCCGCGCACGCGAAGTAGCTGAACGCGCACCGCCGTTTCAACCAGAGTCGAGAGGTTGCGCCCCGGACTGACGGGAATCAAAACCTGCGGCACATGCACCCCCAGAATCTCCGTGTGTCTCTGGTCTATGCCGAGACGGTCCACCTCGCCTGCCCTGTCCCAACGCTCAAGCTTGATGGAAAGATCAATGGTCTTCGACGCGCTGATGGCCGAGACGCCAAAGAGGTCGCGTATGTTCAGAATGCCAAGACCGCGAATCTCCAGGTGCTCGCGTAAAAGCTCCGGCGCATTCCCGATGACCCTTTCCGACCCGATGCGCCGCGCTTCAATCACGTCATCCGAAACCAGACGATGCCCGCGCGAGATGAGATCGAGCGCGCATTCGGATTTCCCTATGCCGGAAGTTCCTTCGATGAGAATCCCGAGGCCGTAGACGTCTATTAAAACTCCGTGAAGCAAGAGACGCGGAGCAAGCGCCTGCTGCAAATAGTGCGTGACGACGGAGATGGCAACGGAGCTGACGAGCGGAGTTTGCAGCAAAGGCAGGCGGGCCAGCTCAGCCGCTTCCACGAATTCTCGCGGCGGCTCAAGCCCCTTAGTGACAAGCACGCACGCGATTCTTTCGAGCGCCAGATTGCCAATCGCTTCGAGCCTTTGCTCCGGCTCAAGCTGTCCCAGATACCAGATTTCACTCTGGCCGACGATCTGCAATCGCCCCGAATGGATGTAATTGGTAAAGCCCGCGAGCGCCAGCCCCAACTTCTGTATGCGCGCTACCGTCAGCTCGCGCGAGGCAGCGCCGCTCACGCCTGCAAGCACGCGCAGCTCCAAATTCGCCGGAGCATGCGAGATGAACTCCTCGACGGTGATAACCGGCTGATGATTAGCGACGCTGCCAGACATAATAAAACTGTAGGGGCAGGGACAAGTCCTCTGCCCGTCGCGCGTATGCGCGAATGATGTTTTGTAATATCAACCTTGACTATCGTGCTGGCGCACGATACTGGCAGAGGACTTGTCCCTGCCCCTACAATCATCCGGCGCGTTAGCTCGTCTTGGTCTCGGCAGTTTTCGGCTCGACCGGGCGCGCCGTAATCAAATCAAGCTCGATTTCCACGTCGTCGCCGATCCAGTTCGGAATCGTTTTGTGCTGGTAGTTGATGCCGTAGTCGCTGCGTTTCAAAGTGAGCCGCGCGCTAAAACCGTAGGTGGTCAGCTTCGTCGCCGGGTCGACAACCTTGCCCGTCAACGTGAAGGGGATGGAAATCTCTTTCGAGACGCCGTGCATCGTGAATGTGCCGTGGGCTACAAATTGTTTCCCGCTCTTTTCGACGCGCTTACTGACGAAAGTAATTTCCGGATACTTGACGACGTCGAAGAAGTCTGCGGTCTTCAGGTGATCGTCGCGCCGCGCGATGCCTGTGTCTATGCTGTCGGCCTTGATGGTGGCGGTGACGGACGACTTGCTGACGTCGTTCTCGTCATAATCAATCGTCGCGGTGAAGCTGGCAAACTTGCCTCTGACTCTGGAAAGACCGCCGAGGATGGAAACATTGAACCCGACGTTCGAATGACTGGCATCGACCGTGTAGGGCGTGGCGCTGCTGACAGGCATCGCCAGCAAAAAGCTCAAAGCGATAGCCACTACGAGAGATTTTCTGAGCATGGGGGAAGTTCTCCTTAAAATGCAGAAGTGACAAGTGACAGGTGACAAGTGACGAGCAAGAAGGTTTTAACTTGTCACTTGTCACCTGTCACTTGTCACTGCTTTTAGGGTTCTATGAGACCGAAGTTGCCGTCTGCGCGTTTGTAGATGACGCCGACGCGGTTCGTGTCGGCATCGCGAAAGACTAGAAACTGGTCCGTCTCTTCCGAAAGGCGCAGCGCGGCTTCTTCCGCCGTCATGGGTTTCACATTGTAGCGGCGCGCGTTGATGATACGCGGCGGGCGGGGGCTGGCATTCAGCTCTCCGTCCGGCGGCGGCGCGACCAAAGATATGCGCCGCGAGTTCTGCTTGCGGTCAATTATCTTCTTCTTTAGCTTGAGCGCCTGCTTTTCAATCTTGTCGATGGCGCGCGTCAAAGCCTGATACATATCGGCGTTGGTGTCGCGCGCCGTCAGCGTGTGCTCGCGCCAGTGAACCAGAATCTCTCCGATCTTGCGATTCTTCTCGACATCTATGATGACGTGCGCGCGAGCGGTCGTATCGTCAAAAATGTGCTCGATTTTTCCGAAATGCTCCTCGACGTGGTTGCGTATCGTCGGTGTCACCTCAACGTGACGCCCCGTGTACTCAAACTCCATCTGAGCCCTCCCTCCTAGATAAAAAAGTGACAAGTGACGAGTGACAAGTGACGAGCAGGAACAAGCTTTTTATCTTGTCACTTGTCACTCGTCACTTGTCACTGCTTTTCAGACGACGGCGCGGCGCTCGCGCGAGCCCGGAATCTGCATTTGATCGCGGTACTTGGCGACGGTGCGGCGCGACAGCTTAATCCCTTCTTTGGCTAAAATCTTGACAACCTGATCATCCGTAATCGGGTTGTGCGAATCCTCTTCTTCAATCAGCTTCTTGATGCGGAGCTTGATGATGCGGGTCGAGACTTCTTCGCCCTCTTCGTTCATCATGCCCTCTGTAAAGAAGCGTCGAAGCTCTATGACGCCCTGCGGCGTGTGCGCGTACTTGCGATTGACGACGCGCGAAACCGTGGAGAGGTGCATGCCTATATCTTCGGCAATGTCCTTGAGCATCATAGGCTTGATGTGCTCCACGCCCTGGTCCAGAAAGTCGCGCTGGCGACGAACGATGGATTCGACCACCTTGTAGATGGTCTGGCGACGGTGCTCTATGTTACGCAGGAGGTCAACGGCAGAGCGCATCTTATCGCGTATGAAGTCGCGTTCTTCCTTGGTCGTCGCGGGGCGGCTCAGCATTTGTTGATAAGTAGGATTGATGCGCAGGCGCGGGCTGCCGTCGTCGGCAAAGTAGATGATGTAGCCGCCCAGCTCATCCATATCATCAACCAGCTCGTTGACCTTCTCGATATAGATTTCCGGCGTAATCAGCACGGGCTCGTCCGAGCTGTAACGACGCCCCGGATAGGGGTCGAGCGTGCGTATCACCTGAAGCTCTGCGAGGAGGTCTTCGACCGAAACGTTAATCTGCTTTGAGAGATTCGGAAGCTTGTGCTGTTGTAAATCCTGTAGATGGTCCTGAATCAAACTGGCGGCAAGACGATTCGCGTCGCCCTGCGCCTCCAACTGCACCAGCAGGCACTCGCGCACGTCGCGCGCTCCGCACCCGACGGGCTCAAGCCGCATTACGGCCTGACGCGCCTGCTCGACCAACTCTTCCGTCCACCCCTCGCCCATCGCCGCGACCTCTTCATTGGTCGCATTAAGTCGCCCGTCGGCATCCAGATTTCCAATCACGCAGAGCGCGGCTTCGCACACTTCGCCCTCAATCGGGTTCATGTGGAGCTGCCATTCGAGATGCTCCGCGAGCGAGGGCGGGCGCGTCAAAAATTGCTCGAAGGTCGGCGCATCCTCTTTGTACTCGAACTCCTGCGTCTTGTAGCCGGGGTCCAGATAATCCTGAAACTCGCGCCCGAAATCTATCTCCTCAAAGGAGTCGCGCGATTCAAGGTCTGAGCCGAACTCTTCTTCGCCCGCCGAAGCCCCTTCGTCGCCCGTGCCCACGGCTTCGGTCGCGCCTTCGACGTAGGTGGCTGCCATCTCGGCATCGCCAGCGCCGTTAGCGGAAGCCGAAGCGCTGCCCATTGTCTCGTCGCCAAAATCGAAAGCGGAGGAAGGGTCTGCGCTGGCCTGTTGGTCCAGAATCTTCTCGGCCAGCTCCTGAATCTCTTCCTGAGACTGCACCTCTTCGAGCACAGGATTTTCCAGAAGCTGCTGCTGAATGAGGTCTGTTAATTCCAGAGAAGTCATTTGCAGCATCTCTATGCGCTGTCGCAACTGCGGCGTCAGAACGAGGCGCTGCGAAAGATTGGTAGTGAGCTTAACGGACATACCTTGATCTGGATAGTTCGATAATATCTTCGAGTAAATTTTGGTCGCTTGTGTACCGGGAGAGATTATAACCGAAATCCGTGCCCGCCGTCAGTAATCCGCTCGCGGCGTGGAAAAATTTTCCGGGACGGCGCTGGCCGCCTCCACACGGTTAGATGAATATAATGTGTGATTTTGCTGGCCGGGGGCCAAGGCAGGCGGAAAAATTCTATTTTCCTTACATGCGGAATTTTTCCCCCAGATAGAGACGACGCACTTCCGGGTCTTCCGTCAAATCGCGCGGCGCACCCGAGCGGAAGATGCGGCCTTCGGCCATGATGTAGGCACGCTCCGTCACGCCCAGAGTCTCGCGCACGTTGTGGTCCGTGATTAAAATCCCTATGCCGCGATCCCTCAGATAAAGAATCACGTTCTGGATGTCGTCCACGGCCTTCGGATCAATTCCGGCGAAAGGCTCGTCGAGCAGGATAAACTGCGGTTCGGTGGCAAGCGCGCGAGCAATCTCCGTACGGCGTCGCTCTCCGCCCGACAGGGCATCGCCGCGCGTGTGGCGCACATGGGCAATGCCGAACTCTTCCAACAACTCTTCGAGCCGTTTGTATCTTTCGCGGCGGCGCAAGCCCATCGTCTCCAACACGGCGAGAATATTTTCCGCCGCCGTCATCTTGCGAAAGACCGACGGCTCCTGCGGCAAGTAGCCTAGCCCCAGGCGCGCGCGCAGGTACATAGGAAGCTTGGTTACCTCACGCTCGCCCAAACGAATCGTCCCACGGTCGGGCCGTTCCAAACCCGTAATCATGTAAAAGGTCGTCGTCTTGCCCGCACCGTTCGCCCCCAAGAGTCCTACAACTTCGCCCTGCTCTACATGCAGGCTCACGCCATCCACCACCCGACGGCGACCATAAGTTTTCTGTAAATTAGACGCAGCCAGCGCCGACGCGGAAGGAGCAACGGAGGCACGCCCGCCCGCACGAGTTTGTTGAAGAGGCTGCTCCTCTTCCTTCTTACTCTCCAAAGCTGTGAACTCTTCCGCTTGCGTGCTCATCAGTCAATATAGAAGATAAAAAGCTTGTTCCCCTTACCTGATGAAAGTAATCGAGCAAGCGCTTCTTGCTGCGACGGGGTCAAATTCCGTATGGTCGGATGTCAATACTGTACCCCCAACCATTTTTGTTAAAGTTATAGCAAAGCAGTCCGGGATTGAAATTCCGCCTCCGGCTTTTAGCTTGCCCACTTCTTTCCAGAAGGTCTCGTCAAAATCATTGCGCTCGACAACACCAAGTGCCCTTAAATCTTCGATAGCGTTTTCAGCATCCCTCTCTCCGCTATCCCGGTGGAAGATGTAATAAACTTCGCAGAGGTTAATCGCGTGAGCGAGGCACTGACTTTCTGTGTCTAGTAGAGCAGCTTCAACCACATCTGCGCCCGGCTCGTCGCGTAGAAAAGCGAGCATCGCGGAAGCATCCAGCACGTAAATCATCTGTGGCGGTCTTCCATCTTAATCTCTTCTTGCTTGAGTTGAGCGAATCTTTCGCTACTGGTTCGGATGTGCGCGTATTTGCCTCGAATGCTACGCGCAAGGCTCTCACGCTCTGAGGGGAGTAATACTAATAATTCTATTTCGAGCAATCGGCGTGCGCTCTGCAACTCATCTGGTTTGAGCGTTTGCATCTTTTTCCATAGAGATATTATCTTCTTTGTCCTTATCTGCAACTGTTCGAGACGTTCTAACAATTCGACGAGCTGTTGCTGATCTTCAGGCGGAAGGGCTTTAGCTTCTGCTATGACTTCCTTAACAGTTATCTTCGCCATAATCAGATACCTGTGCTTACTGCTTTTTAATCGGGTGCTTGGAGCGCACGCGACCCGTTGATTGTGCGCCGCGAGGGTCGTCTACGACAACTGTACTCTCGCGTAGATAGACAGTCAAACGACCCCCTTCGGAGCTTCCCTTCTCCGCATCTTCGACGCGCGCGGGGTTGCCCTTGAGCACTACGGACTCGTCGGCCACAGTGTATTGCGCCCAATCGGCAGTGCCGCGACGGCCCGGTTGCGTTAAGACTACGTTGCGCTGCGCGATGGTCTTCTCGACGTCGTTGGTGTCTTTCAAAAGATAGACGTCCGTGACGGCGCTCGTGATGCGCTCGGTTCCCTGTTTGACGTCAACGTTGCCTTCGTAATGCACGACGCGGTCCGAGTCCGAATACCACATGCGGTCGGCGGTCGCGAAGACGGGCACGACGGAGCGGCTGCCGTCCTTCTCCTTGCGTCGCACTTGATAGAGCGCGCTTTGAACATTCGTGTCGGCTTCCATACGACGATTTTCACGATAGAGCGTGATGCGTTCGCCGCGCACGAAGTTGTCGTCCTGCCACGTGCGCGCGTTGCCTGTGTAGACGGCGACGCCCGTGGTGTGTCTAAACTCGGCGCGCTCGGCGGTGATGTAGACGGGGCTTTTGACCTTCTGGAAAGGCGTTGCGCCGCCCGTCTGTTCCTGGCTGTAGTAAGTCGTAGCTACTTTGCCTCGACTATAGGAGATGTCTGAGCGCGTGTCCGAATCAATCTCCAGAGCCTTGGTGCGCGCGCGGGAATCCCAGACCGTGGGGTCGCCGCCGCGAAGGCGTATGGTCTCGTCCGAGGCTGTGTAAGTCCCGTTGGCAGAGCGACCGTTGCGGTCACGCTCGTTGAATTTCATGTCGCCTGCGGCGTCCAGTTGGGAGACGTCCTGCGTTTCGCGCACGAACGCCGCCGTCATCTTCTCGGAGGTGAGCGTGCGCTGCGCGCGTTCTTCCGTCGGCTGCATGGGGTCAAAGACAGCTTTGACTCCGCCGGTCGCGTTAAAGGTGCGCGCTAAATTTCCGCTCTCGTAGAAGTCGCCGTCAAAGCGCGGCGCGGTGAGAGTCTTGCGGTCGGCGGTCGCGCTCGCCTGCGTGGGCTCTATGAAAAGCTCGGCGTTGCCTATGGCTTCGGCGCGTTCAAGGTCTTTGCCCTTTGTGCGCCAGAAGAGGTTGACGGCATCCGCCGTGAGACGCTTGTTAGCGGCGCGCGGGTCAGAGGCTTTCGATTTTGGCGCACCCAGAGTCAAAACCGAGCGGCCTTCCGTACGCATCTCTTTGAGGACGCTGCGGTCGCCTTGCGGCGTGAAATTGACGGTGAGCGTTTGCGCGCCCGTGAGTTGTGCTTCCGAGTCTGCGTTGAGGCTGCGTGCCGTCACGTCCGCAGTGCCTACGGCGCGCTCCAATTGCTGGTCCGCATCAAGATAAAAATCCATGTCGCGGGCGCGTGCTTCCGCAGCACGGCCTTCGTTCATAGAGCGCAGGTAAGAGTTGCCGCGTGCTTCTACTTTCTGTAAACGCTTACGCTCGTTGAGACGGGCCGAAAGCAGATCGCCGCTCATGATGTCCGGCCCCTGCTCGGCGGTTGCGCCGCCCATGAAGACAAGGTGCAGCGTGGTCTCTTCAAAGGAGGCGCGCGCGGCGCGGATGGTCACGGGCTGTGCGCGCGTAGATTGTTTGGCCGCGCCTTCAGCTTCCGGGTTAACAGTTATCTCGACGTTGCCGCGCAAGGTGAGCGACTTCTCTTTAGCATTGACGGTGGCGCTCGCCGCCTGTCCAACCATGTTCTGGCGCGTGAAGGTTAAGAGCGTCGGGGCTTCGGCCACTTCGCTTTTCAAATCGTAGACGACCTGTTCGGATTTAGCTTCAAGGCCGTCGCGCGTCTGGACAACGACTTCGCCATTGAACTGCAGGCGTCCCTTCTCCTGCTCGAAGATGGCGCGCCGCGCTTTAATCTGGTTGGGCTTATCGCTGCCTTCGGGGTAAGACTCGATCTGAACTTCTTCCAGCTCGTGATGGCCGTCCGAGAAAGTAATGTCGCGCGCCGCGCGCACCAGCAGGCGAAGACGGTCGCCGTCCATCTCGCGCCGCTCGTAGCCCTCGACCACGCTCGTCACAGTCTTCGACAGCTCGGGCGCTTCGCCGCGCATGCGAAACGGAATATTGTGGCGCAGCTTGTAATACGAAACGACGACAAAGAGCACTCCGACCACGCCGATAGCAAGCGCCAGCACGCGCGTCACGTACGGCAAGCGCGCCCGCAAATCTACAATCGAAACTCTTCTGCGTCGAATCTCTTGCATCTTGTTCGTGAATCGTGAATCGTAAATCGTAAATAGATAAAAGCGCGTTCGTCTATTTACGATTTACGATTCACGATTTACCAATCCTTACGTCTTGAACGCATAACTGGAGGCGCGTTTCGCCCTGCCAGGTGTTGAGTTCAAGCGTGTAAGCCATTTCGATGCGCGTGCCATGCGCAAGCGTTTGCCCGGAAATGAGTTCTTCGGCCCCGCCCCACCAGATTGAGTCGAAAAATTGTCCCGCGCCGCCCGCAACGCGAAATTTCAGGTGACGCTCTTTAAGGACGCGCGGCTCATTGGCGACACGCAGGTTTCGAGTCATAAAAATCGGTTGGGGATTGGCTGCGCCGAAGGGCTCTAGACGGCGCAGCTCTTCTGCAAGCGCGAGGGTGATTGATTCGGGCGCAAGCTCGGCATCTATGCGCAAGGCCGGAATTAAATCGTTGCCCTTGAGATGCAGCGCAGCGTGCTCGTTCAAGCGGCGACGCAGCTCCTCTATGCACTCGCGCTTGATGGTCAATCCGGCGGCGTGCGAATGGCCGCCGAACTGTTCAAAGAGGTCCGCGCATTCGGTCAAACCGTTTAAGAGATGATAAGCCTCTATGCTGCGCGCGGAGCCGTGGCCCAGTCCTTCTTTATCGAGCGAGATGATGACGCAGGGGCGGTTCAATTTTTCCGCAACCTTGGAGGCGGCGATGCCAATCACGCCGCGATGCCAGCCGTCGCCCGCAATCACGGCAACGTGTGTGTGCGCCTCTGTGTCCGCGCTCGTGGCAAGCTCGTTAAAGGCGCGCTTGATAATCTCGCTCTGCACGGTCTGTCGCTCGCGGTTGCGCATGTCCAGATGTTCCGCTAGACGTTGTGCCTCCTCTTTATCAGCGGCCTCGAACAGCTCGACCACGGCGCGCGCAGCGTCCATGCGGCCCGCCGCGTTGATGCGTGGGCCGATGCGAAATCCAAGGTCCGTCGCCGTCAGCCCGCGCCCGTCGCCGCAGCCCGCGATTTCCATCAAAGCGCGCAGGCCCGGATTAGTAGCCTTCGGCAAGTCCGCCAGCCCGAGCGCTACAATAGCTCGATTTTCACCGACGAGCGGCGCAACGTCCGCGACCGTTCCGATGGCAACCACCTTGAGAAAGCCTTTGACGAGTTGTTCGCGACCGCGCGCGCGAAAGAGCGCATGCGCGAGCTTGAAGGCCACGCCCACGCCCGCAAGGTTTTTGTCCGGATAGTTGCAGCCCTTCTGATTCGGATTGAGAACGGCAAAGGCTGGCGGCGCACCTTCCTCGTCATCCGGCAGGTGATGGTCTGTAACGATGACGTCCAGGCCATTTGCCTCGGCCCAGCGCAGCGGCGCGTGCGAGCGTATGCCGCAATCCACGCTGATGACGATTTTGTAATCTTCGTCGCGGGCCTTTTCCAGCGCGGCCTGATTAATACCGTAGCCTTCCGTGAAGCGATGCGGAACGTGAAAGCCCGTCGTCGCGCCGAGCAGTTGAAGCGCACGGCGCAGGACTACAGTCCCCGTCGTACCATCGACATCATAATCGCCGTAGACGAGAATCTTTTCGCCCGCGTCAATCGCGCCTAGGATGCGCCCGACCGCCGCTTCCATGCCCAGCATCAGGAGGGGATCGTGTAACTGGTCAAACGAAGGATAGAGAAATTTCCGCGCGGACTCTTCCGTGTCATATCCGCGCGCAATGAGCAAGGAAGCAAGCACGGGCGAGGTCTGGAGAGCACGCGCCAGTTGTCCAACGCGCCCCACGTCCTGCTCGTTCATGATCCATCGCTTCACGCTCATAAAAAATGCAATGCGAAATGCAGAATGCAGAATGCAGAATGAAAAGAAAGAGCTTCTTTAATTCATCACTTTGCACTTTGCCTTTTGCATTGCTTTTAGTCCGCGAACCAGCCGTTGGGTTCGAGCAGCTTGATGCCGATGCGTTGCTTGCCGTCGGTTTCGTCGGTCCAGACGCCGTTGACTTCGGCTTCAAGGCGACGGCCAAAGGGGGGCGTCAGTCTTACTTGCGCGCCCACGGCCAGGGGAGCGTCTGTGATGAGGGTTGCGCCGCCACGGCTCACCTTGACGGCTGCGGCCTGCACTTTAAAAGGCGTGCCGTCGTCGGCGCGGCCTTCGAGTTCGACCGTGAAGTCTACGGGCACGCGCGGGCTGCGCGGGCGTTGTGATGGAACTGATTTGTCGGGTCTCGTTTCTTCACTCATTTGAGGCTTACCGCCCTCTCTTTCGTCTGGGTCGTCTGGAGGAGGGGCGATTAAAGTTTACAGTATCTTCGGGATTCTTGTTAGTCTCAGACCCGGCCTCTGGCAAAGGCCCGGCTGGTTTTTGCTCGGCGGGAGCGCTCGCGGGCGTCGGTGTCGGCGATGGCTGGGGCGAGGCTGCCGTTCCGTAGTAAGGGCTGACCATGCCCGTAAACAGCAGGCCGAAGATTAAAAATCCGACTATCAGGCGATAGCCTATAAAGATGCCTGTGGTGTGCGTGCGCAGGAATCTGAGCAGGAACCAGATGGAAAGATAGCCTACGATGCCGGAAACGATTGTCGCGACCGCGAGCGAAACGAAGCTCCCCGGCGGCAACTTGTCAGCGGCCTCTTTCAGCTCAAGCAGGCCGCTCGCGGCGATGGCCGGGATGGAGAGCAGAAACGAGAAGCGAGCAGCCGTTTCGCGCGCCTCGCCGACGAATAACCCGGCCATGATGGTCGAGCCCGAACGGCTCGCGCCCGGTATCAGGGCCAGCACTTGCGCGCCGCCCACGGCCAGCGCGTCCTTCACACCCAGCTCATTCATCTCGCGCCGACGCTGGTACTGGCGGCTTACAAATTCCGCTACGCCCAGCAGGATTGCCACGAAAATCATCATCGTCGCAATCACCCACAAATTTTTTGTGAACGGACCCTCGATAATCTTCTTGAGCAAGAGCCCGACCGTCGCAATGGGCAAGGAGCCGATGATGATGAGCCAGCCCAACCACGCTTCGTCCGAGAGCCGCGATTGCCGCTGGCCCATCATCGTCATATCCAGCGCCGCCTCGCTCTTACGCCCGCGCAGGAGCGAGAGATGATCGACGACAAAGGCGCGCGCGATTCGCCAGATGTCGCGCGCGAAATAGATGAGCACGGCCAGCAGCGTCCCCAACTGTATGACGGCCATGACGGCAGTGAACTGCTCTGCGCTCAGGGTTTGCTCAAGACCGAGGGCGCGGCTCGCCAGCACCAGATGCGCCGTCGAGCTGATGGGAATAAACTCAGTCAGCCCCTGAACAATGCCGAGGATAATGGCTTGAAGAATAGACATGGTGATTTTCGATTTTAGATTTGCGATTTTCGATTGGAGAAGGACAAATCAAAGATTTGAAACTAGAAAATTTTCCATCCTCTTCCAATCGCAAATCTAAAATCGCAAATCGCAAATTCCTTTCATTCCCGGTAGGAACGTTTCGAGATGATCCGGTCATAAAGCGGAACGGGCATGAGCATGGCGGCGCGCACGATGGTCGCGAGCTGCCACGGAAAGGCGTAAGACTTCTTCCGGCCCTCTATGGCGCGGATTATTTTTTCGACCGCCGCGTCCAATTCCATCAGATAAGGCATGTTGGCGTGGCGGCCCGCCGTGAGCGGAGTTTTGATAAAGCCCGGATGAATAATCGTCACGTCAACGCCGGACGAACGGAGGTCAACACGCAGGCTCTCGAAAAAGGCGGAGACGGCAGCCTTCGACGCACAGTAGGCCGCCGATTTCGGCAATCCGCGATAAGCGGCGAGGCTCGATATCACAACCAGTTGTCCAAGCCTGCGTTCAACCATCTCCGGTATCACAGCCGTCGCGCTATTGACTGCTCCGATGACGTTGATATTAATCACATCGGCCACGGCCTCCGGCTTCAGCTCCCGCGCGTCCGCAGTCGCGCCCACGCCCGCGTTCGCCACCAGCACATCAACCGGGCCGAAACGAGCGCGCAGCTCATCGGCAGCACGACGAACAGCGCCCGCGTCTCTCACGTCCGCCGCAAGCGCCAGAGCACGCCCGCCCGCCGCCTCTACCTCGCCGACAATCTCTTCGAGCACTTCCGCACGCCGCGCCAATAATCCGAGCGCTGCGCCTCGCCGTCCTAATTCAACAGCCAGCGCACGCCCGATGCCAGAGGACGCGCCCGTGATAAAGACTACCTTCTTTGACCAATCAACAGGCATACGAGTCGTGACTATTTTTTAGCATAGCTCCGCGACGTGTTCGCCCAGAACGCGGAGCGCCTTTGCGAGGTCGTCCTGCTTGATAAGAAGATGGTCGCGCGAGAAGCCAGAGAGAGCGCCGCAGCTAATGCCCGCCCCTGCAAGGAGAGCCGTGACGCGCGCCAGGTAACCTATGACGGTCCACTCAAGCTCTATGTCCAGCGTGACCAGCCGGAAGCCGCCCTCTACGCGCGCGTCGCGCACCGCGTGATGCATCGTGCGCCAGTCTTCTTCTTCCAGTAAAAGAGTTACTTCGTGCTCGTCCCTGAGCAGCATGAAGATGGAATCGGGCCGTGGGCTCAGCTCGGGAGTTTCCAGCAGCCGCGCCCACTCCGCGTGACGTAAACCGACCAGATAATAGCTCGCGGGCGCAACATTCACCCTCGTCATACGCAGGAGCGAGGATGCGTCGGCGGTCTGTTTCTCACCCGTCAATTGGAGGCTCTCTTGATTTTAGAGTTGTGTAAGAGCAGGGACAAGCCCTGCTCTTAACACAGTGATTTTCAAATCTGAACGACGACAGGAAGAATCACGGGCCTTGCGCCGTTCTGCTTTTGAATAAAACGCTTCAGCTCGACGCGCACGTGCTCCTTCAAAAGCGAAACGTCTTTGCGCTCCGCAGGCTTCGCTTTCTCGACTGCTTCGGTGACGACGCGCTGCGCTTCCTTGATAAACCCGTTGGAGGATTCCATGCCTATCACTCCGCGCGCGGCGATTTCGGGCGGACCGGCAAGCTCGCCCGTCTCCTCGTCGATGGTGAGAACGAGCGTGATGACGCCGTCGTAGGCTATCTGCCTGCGCTCGCGCACCGTCTCGCTGTCTATCTCTTCAAAACCCGTCTCGTCTATAAAGGTGCGGCCCACGTCGCGCTTGTCCACGACGGCAGCGCGCTCGCCGTCCGTCTCCAAAACGTCGCCGTTCTCAATCAGGATGATGCGGTCTTCGGGAAAGTTGAGATGGTTTTTGACAAACTCTTTGTGGCGAAAGAGCATGCGATACTCGCCGTGAATCGGAATCAGATACTTGGGCCGCACGGCTTCGGTCATGATGCGTATGTCTTCCTGCGAAGCGTGGCCGCTGACGTGAATCAGGCGGCGCTTTTCTTCGATGATGTTCGCGCCCTTCTTGTACAGATGGCCGATCATGCGCGAGATGGCGCGCTCGTTGCCGGGGATGATGCGCGCGGAAAGCACCACCGTATCGCCTTCTTCAATCGTGAGACCCTTGTACACTTGCGTTGACATCTGCGCCAGCGCCGCGCGCGACTCTCCCTGCGAACCCGTGACGAGGAAAACAATTTCGTCGTCGTCCATTGACTTCGTGTCGCTCACGGAAACGAGCAGGCCGTCCGGAATGTCTAAGTAGCCAAGCTCCTCCGCAATCTCCACGTTCTTCTGCATAGAGCGACCCAGAACACAGACCTTGCGCTCAAACTGGTGCGCGACATCGAGCACAATCTGTATACGATGAATCGAAGAGGCAAAGGCCGCTACAAAGATACGCCCTTCGGCTTCCTCGAAAATCTCCTCGAAGGCTGGGATGACGGCGCGCTCCGAAGGCGTGCGGCCCGGAACGGTCGCGTTCGTAGAATCCGAAAGGAGCGCGAGCACGCCTTCCTGCCCGTAGCTGCGAAGCGTGCGCAAATCTATAGGCTCGCCGATGACCGGCGTTTCGTCTACCTTGTAGTCGCCCGTGTGGATGATTGTGCCGACCGGCGTGCGTATCGCCAGCGAGAAGCAATCCACCAGCGAGTGCGAGACACGTATGAACTCGACCTTAAAGACACCAATCTCCACGACCTGTCGCGGCACTACACGATGCACGAGCACGTTTTCGAGAAGGTCGTGCTCGTCTAACTTGCGGTCTGCGAGCCCGGCTGTAAAGTGCGAAGCGTAAACGGGGACGTTGAATTTTTTGAGGATGTAGGGGAGCGCGCCGAGGTGGTCTTCGTGCCCGTGTGTGAGGACGATGGCCGATAGTTGCTCTCGATACTCTTCCAGAAAATCAAAATCAGGGACAGAGACGTCCACGCCGTAAACCGACTCTTCGGGAAAACCCATGCCTGCGTCTATGACGATCATGTCGTCGCCATACCGCACGGCCATACAGTTCATCCCAAACTCGCCGACGCCGCCGAGCGGGATGATCTCCAGTACATTACCCACTGTGATCTTTTACTCTACTCTCCTTGTCGCCACACGAAAGCCCTTCAAAGAGCAACTTTCGCATGACTGAATTTAGCCCGCCAGTATAACACAACGCGCACGGCTTTCTCTCACCCACCGGCAAACAGGTAGTGATTCAGTTTCCAAACGGATTCACCGCGGAGACGCAGAGATGTCGCGGAGCAGGCGCAGAGAAAAGAATTCAACTCTCTGCGTTTCCTCCGCGACATCTCTGCGTCTCGGCGGTGAGTTATTCGCTTAAAACCCGCTCGCGGATTTCAAACTGAACCACTACCCTCTTATTTGATATCGGTAATCATGATGGCGTCGCGAATCACCGTGCCGCGTGTGCAGACCAGCAGGCCGTCGCGCGACCAGTCGAAATCGTTAATCAGGCTGTCCGTGAAGTTCGTAATCTTCGTGGGCGGCGAGCCGTCCAGTGGCTGTCGCCAGATGTTCGAGACGTTATCGTTCATCTGATTGTAAAGAAGCGCGCGACTGTCCGGCGTCCAGTGCAGAACGTCGCGCGTGGTCGGGTTGACGTTAAACTTAAACGTCTTGACGGGCCCTCCGCCGTCAAAAGGAACGACTCCCAGCTTGAAACCCCTTTCGCTCTTTGGACCCTCCGGCTCGTTGTAGAAAAAGGCGACCCAACGTCCGTCGGGCGAGACCGCCGGGCGGTACGCGGCCTTGTCGAACAAAGGCACGGGCTCGCCGCCCTCGACGGGGATTCTCCAAATCCCTGAAGACCTGGGGGAGTGTAAACTGTCAGCCCTTCTTTCCGGGCCTATATAAACAATCCATTTTGAGTCAGAAGAAAACGTGGGATTGAAGGTGAACCCGGTGTTGGTCATGGGCATCGGATTACTGCCGTCGAGCCCCATCCGCCAGACCTCAACTTTACCCGAGCGCGTCGAGACAAACGCAATCCACTTGCCGTCGGGCGAAACCGCCGGGTCAACATTATGCCCTGCGCCCTGGGTCAACTGGCGGCGACCGCTTCCGTCCTGATTCATAATCCAGATGTCCCACGTCCCGCCCGTCTCGGTGGCGAAGACCACGCGACCGTCGGGCGTCCAAGCCACGCCGCCGCGCGCCGTCACGGTCGAGACTGATTTAGCGCGCACAGAATTGCCTTCCGGCGCAATCCAGAGATTGGAAAAATCCTTGATAGTGACGGTCACCAGGCGGGTCGAATCCGCCGTCAGGCTCAGCGCGCGATAGTTGTTCAAGTCATTTGTGATGCGGCGCGCTTCGCCCCCCGGATAAGCGACATGCCAAATCTGACTCGGGAAGTCGGGCGCAAACTGGTCGGACGCCACCGCGACCAGACCACTCATGTCTTTGAGCCATTCGACGCGCCCCATCTGTGTAAATTGCTGCGAGGTCAAACGCTGTTCCGTCCCGTCGCTCACCCGAAAGACAATGAGCTGATACCCGACCAGAGGGTCTGGCGTCGCCACGGCGCTGGCAATGAACTGGCCGTCGGGCGACCACGACGGGCCAGTAAAATTGGCCGGGTAAAAACGGTTGGGACGCCGCCTGACGGCGAGCGTCTGCTCCGCTTTGCTCTGGACGTCAACGACGATGAGCGCGCTCTCTTCCGGCTTAGGGAAAGCTCCGCGCACAAACGCCATGCGTTTTCCGTCCGGAGAAAAAGTCACGGGACTGTCTATGTCCGTCAGTATTTTTTGGGGCGTGCCGCCGAGGGCCGGAACGCGATAGAGCGAAGCCTTAGTCTCTGCTGCGCGCGTCACGTAATAGAGGTCCGCGCCGTCGCGCGAAAAGGTCACGCCCCAGAAGCCGACAGCCGCAGGCGGCACGACCAGCGTATCGTTGGCGGCTGTGGCCTGTCTGATCCACAGGCTGTGCTGCTCGCGGTCGCTGACGACGTAGGCGATGTATTTCCCGTCGGGCGAGAGGGCCGCGTGTATGAGATTACGGCTGGTGGTCAACTGCGTGACCTGAATCTTATTGAAATGCGAAACCGTCTGTGCGCGCCACAGAAATTTATAAGCGCCGACAGAAGCGCCAATCAAGACTAGAAGAGAGATGAAAGCGGCGCTCGCCCAAAGCAAAGTTTTTTTCCGTTTGCCGGGTTGACGAAGCGGAGCTTCAAAGCTCGTGGCGGTCGAGACGGCAGCAGGAACGGCGCGTGTAGCAAGAGCTGGATTTTCATGCGCGGGCCTGATGCTTTGCCGCGAGCCGTTGGTTACCGCTTCGACCGCTCGCTTATCCGGCGCAACAGAGTGTTCGAGCTTGGCTTCAAATTCCAGCTCCTCCTTCAAGCGACGTAGATCGCCCAGAAGCTCGCGTGCCGTTTGATAACGCTCGTCGCGGTCTTTCGAGAGCGCCTTGCGTATTATCCAATCCAGCTCGGCGGGCGCTTTGTCGGAGACGTGCGAGGGCGGCACAGGCTCGCGGTCAATAATCGCCGCGAGCACGTCCGTCACCGTCGGGCCTTCAAAGGGCGCGCACCCGGCGACCAGTTCATAAAGCACGACGCCGAGGCTCCAAATGTCCGTGCGCGCATCGACGGGAAGACCGCGCGCCTGCTCCGGCGACATGTACTGCACAGTTCCCATGACGATGCCGGGCTGCGTGTTGTTCAAAACCCTCGTCGCGCCTTCGGAATGAATCTCGCCCGGTCGCTCCACCAGTTTAGCCAGACCAAAATCGAGCACCTTGACGTAACCGTCGCGGCGAATCATGACGTTCTCGGGCTTGACGTCGCGGTGAACGATTCCGGCTTCGTGCGCGGCGGCCAGAGCCGAAGCGACCTGCGTTGCAACATCAAGCGCATGGCTTAACTTGAGCCCGTTCTTGATCTGCTGGCGCAGAGTTTCGCCTTCGATAAATTCGGTGGCGATGAAATTGGTCCCGGCCACTTCGCCTATTTCGTAAATCGTCAGAATGTTCGGATGGTTCAAAGCCGAGGCGGCGCGGGCCTCGCGCTGGAAGCGTGTGAGACGGCTCGCGTCTCCGGTCCATTCAGCGGGCAGGAGCTTCAAGGCTACGAGGCGTTCGAGCTTGGTGTCTTCGGCCAGATAGATTTCGCCCATCCCGCCGCGCCCCAAAAGCTCCGTTATCCTGTAATGGCCCATGAGCTGGCCCACGAGCGGCTCGGCTTCTTCAAACAAAGAGGCGGCGACTTCGTAGGCGGGCGCGTCCAGAAAGCTGTCCTTGCTTTCATGCGAGGCGATGAGGGATTCCACCTCGCGGCGCAAAGCGTCGTCGCCCGCGCAGGCTTCGGCCAAAAAGCCCGGGCGCGATGCAGGCTCGCGCTCAAGCGCCGAATGAAACAGTTCTTTGACCTGCTGCCAGCGATTCATCGTCATCATGATGAAAATGTCGAGTCCCCCGGCCTTGTACGAATCTCTCTCTCTTATTTATTAACGCGGAGGGCGTTGAGTAAGTCCCTCAAATGAATACGCCGGAAAGTCTAGGCGAGTTCGCGCCGGAGCCAGGCGCGCGCCATTGTCCAGTCGCGCTCGACCGTAGCGTGCGAGATGCCTATCACTTCCGCCGTCTCTTCTATGGTCAGCCCGCCGAAAAATTTTAGCTCGACGACGCGCGCCTGCTGCGGGTCAATCACTGCCAGTTGGTTCAAGGCTTCATGCAGCGCCAGTAAATCAATTTCAGGATGTTCCGCGATGCGGTCGGCGTGGCTCAGGGAAAGCTGCTGCTGGTCCGAGCCGCCGCGCTTTTGCGCCTGTCGCACGCGCGCATGGTCCACAAGGATGCGCCGCATCAGTTGTGCAGCGACGCCGAAAAACTGCGCGCGGTTCTGCCACTTGGCCTTTCTTTGATCCACCAGCCGCAGGTAAGCCTCGTTGACGAGCGCCGTCGGTTGAAGGGTATGGCCCACGCGCTCGCGCCTCAGATAGTTGCTCGCCAGCCGCCGCAATTCGTCATACACGACAGGCATCAATCTATCGAGCGCCGCCTGGTCGCCGTTGCTCCAATCAATCAAGAGTTGTGTCACGGCTTCAGTCGCCGGCATGTAACATTCTCCAAAAATCAGGGCTGACAGTTTAGAGCGACGCTTTTCGGCACGACTTCAGGCCATTTGATGCTCGTTCCTGCAAGTCAGGCTGATTTTACTCCAAAAATTTTCCGGCCCGTGAGGGAATTCCCTCACGCCTTGCGCGTTAACAAGTAGAGGGGATTTGAAACGAACGATTGAGAGAGCCGGACGCGCCCCGTACCGGCCCCCCAAAACAAGGGCCGCGAGGCGCACGTTGCGCCGCCGCAGCCGGAAAGAAAAGATTGGAGATTGTCATGAAAAAAGAGGTTCTGAGCATTTTCACGATGCTGATTCTAACACTCGCGATTGGTGCGGCGACAGCCCATGCGCAGTCCGCTAACCAGACGACAGCCAGCATCCCGTTCCAGTTCAACATCGGTAACCAGACTTTGCCCGCAGGCGACTACACCATCAAGTTCGTCAACCAGGATTCGGGCAGGAACGCGCTTCTCATCAAGAGCACGGACGGTCGCGTGAGCCGGATTGTCATGATGAACACGGCGCAGAAGGGCTCGGCCACAGAGCGAGCCAGCCTCGTGTTCAATCAATACGGCGACCGCTACTTTCTGGCAGAAGTCTGGACCGGCAGCGACCAGTTCGGCCACACGCTCCCGCGCTCTCGCTCTGAGCGCGACACGGAACGCGAGCTGGCACGAGACATTAAAGACAGCGACCTGGCACGCCTTGAGCAGCGCCAGCGCGTGACAGTTGCGCTCGTCAAAAGCCGCTAAAGGGAGCGACCATCTTGGAAGTTGGGGAACTCCTCAAGATGCCAACCCTTTAAGGCGAACCGGGCGCAGCCCCCAAAGCCTCCGCCGTAGATCATCCCACTACGGCGGAGGCTTTGATTTGTCAGAAGCTGTTTGATAAGTCCCGTAGGGACTCGGATGTTTATAGCTCTATCGCATCAATCAAAAATCAAGCTCCGTAGGAGCGACATGTCATAACTAGGAAACATGCCGCTCCTACGGAGCTTAGGAACGATTTGTCATTTATTATCTATAAACATCCAGCTCCTACGGAGCTAATATCAGCAAATTTTTTCTACATCTCTACAACTTGCTCTCGATGGCTCTTGAAAGGCTGGCCCATTCTTCCACAGCCAGACTTTCGGCACGCCGCGACTCTTCAATAGAAGCCGCGCGGAGCACATCGCTTGCGCCGCCCGCTCTTTCAACAAGCGCGCGCAATTCTTCCGGAGCACCGCGCAGGTTATTCAAAATCGTCTTACGCTTCTGTGCAAACCCCGCGCTCACGATTCTCCATAGCAGCTTTTCATCACCAACCTCGACACCGGCCTGCTCTCGCAAACGCAATCTAGTAACCGTGCTCCAAACTTTCGGGCGCGGGTGAAAAGAGCCCGGCGCAACGTCAAAGAGGACTTCTCTTTCGCAATACGCTTCGACCAGCACGGAGAGATAGCCGCGCTCGGATGAACCCGCGGGCGCGTTGATGCGCTCGACCACTTCACGCTGAAGCATGAGGACCATTTCTGTGAGACACGCGCGCTGCTCAATCAGCTTTTGCAGGATGGCCGTGGAAATGTAGTAAGGAAGATTGGCGATAACGCGCGCCTTTTTATCAGGCCGTATGAGGTCGCAGAAATCAACTGCCAGCGCGTCCGCTTCCACCAAAACAAAATTATCGCGCCCGCCGAATTTTTCCCGCAAGTGCGGCACAAGCTCGCGGTCAAATTCCACGCTGATGAGACGGCCCGCTCTTTCAACCAACTGAGCGGTCAAAGCCCCCTGCCCCGGTCCTATCTCCACGACCGTTTCATCTGCGTGCGGAGCAAACGCGCTGACGATGCGACCCGTTACACGCTCGTCGCGCAAAAAATTCTGGCCCAGACTCTTTTTGGCGCGCGGCAGTGAAGAAGGGACGCGGTGACGCGGTGACGCGGTGACGCGGTGAGAAAAAGCCTCTCTCTTTCGCCGCGTCGCCTCGGTCTCTCCCTCACCGCGTCTCTTCTTCATCCCTCATCCCTCCGCCCTCATCCCTGCCCTTCTCCGGGTAGCCCGTAATCTCCACGTCGCGCCCGTGCTGCTTGATTTCCGCATCGTCAAGGCGAAGTGCGTTTGCGATTCTTTCAGCGCCGCGGCCCGCCACAGCCGCCGTTGCATCGCGCCCGCCGATAATCAGAGGCGCTATAAAGAAGGTCACTTTGTCCACCAGGCACGCATCCACAAATGCACCCGCGACCGTAGAGCCGCCCTCCACCAGCACACTTTGCAGCGAGCGGCGACCGAGTTCATCAAGGACCGCGCGCAGATTACGCCCGCCCGTCTCATCCTGCACGACTTCTGCGCCCGCGGATTCCAAAAGCTTGACGCGCGCGGCGTCCGCCTCTTTCGACGCGAAGACGAGCAAGGGATTTTCACGCGCCGTCCGAACAAGCTGTGAGTCAGGGTTGATGCACAAACGCTCGTCGAGCACGACGCGCACAAGCGTACGACGTCGCTTGCGACCCGAACGATCCGTCAGCAGAGGGTCGTCAGTCTGGGCTGTGCCCGCGCCTACGAGAATCGCATCCGATTCATGACGCAGCTCGTGCACACGACGGCGCGCTTCCTGTCCGGTTATCCAGCGTGAATCGCCAGTGCGCGTCGCCGTGCGCCCGTCCAGCGAAGAGGCCAGCTTCAAATGCACGAAGGGCCGACCCTCTCGCATCGCGAGCACATATTTTTCGTTGAGCCGTTCGGCCTCGCGCGCCAGAACTCCGGTGGAAACTTCCAGCCCCGCGCGGCGCAGGTGAGCGAAGCCTTTGCCGGAGACTTGCGGATTGGGGTCTTCGATGGAAGCGACGACGCGGCGTACCCCGGCCTGTATCAGAGCGTCGGTGCACGGCGGCGTGCGGCCATGATGCGCGTGCGGCTCAAGCGAGACGTAAGCGCATCCGCCGCGCGCACGCCCGCCAGCCGCTTCGAGCGCCAGAGTTTCGGCGTGCTTCAAATGCTCGTAAAGATAAAAACCTTCGCCAACAATCTCGCCCGCCGCGTCAACAATCACGCAGCCGACGAGCGGGCTCGGGCTCACCTGTCCCACACCGTGCGCCGCCAGCTCAAGCGCGCGGCGCATCATACGCTCATCAAAATCTGAAGTCTCAAGTCCCAAGTCTTAACCTTAGTCCCAAGTCCCAAGTCCCAAGTCCCAAGTCGATGAACTGTTTTTGACTTGGGACTTTGGACTTTGGACTTGGGACTCATTAATCAAACAGGCTGTTGACGTATTGCTCGGCGTCGAAGACCACGAGGTCGTCAACTTTTTCGCCGATGCCCGCGTAGCGTATGGGCAGGTTCAGCTCTTTGGCAATCGCGACGGCGATGCCGCCTTTGGCCGTGCCGTCGAGTTTGGTCAGGACGATGCCGGTCACGCCTGCGACCTTTAAGAACTGGCGGGCCTGCTCCAAACCATTCTGGCCCGTGACGGCGTCTATGACGAGCAGCGTTTCGTGCGGCGCACCCTCGACCTCGCGGTGCGCGACGCGCTTCATCTTTTCCAGCTCGGCCATCAAGTTTGATTTGTTGTGCAGCCGACCGGCAGTGTCCACTATCAGCACGTCGGAATTTCTGGCCTTCGCAGCCTTGAGCGAATCAAAGAGCACAGCCGCAGGATCGGTGCCCTGCTTTTGTTGAATGAGCGGGACACCCGTTCGCTCAGCCCAGATGGCAAGCTGGTCGGAAGCGGCGGCGCGGAAAGTATCCGCCGCGCAGATCAGCACGTCGTTGCCTTCGGCCTTGATGCGCTGCGCGAGCTTGCCTATGGTCGTGGTCTTCCCTACACCGTTGACGCCGACAATCATCATCACGTAAGGCGACACCGTTTCCGGCACGCTCGTCTCGGCGCTGACACCCTGCTCGGCGGAAGCCTGAAGGATGTTGAGAAGCTCGGTCTTGATAGCCAGTTTCAGCGCCGCGACGTCGTTAATCTGATTGCGCGCGATGCCGCGCCTGACGGCTTCCAGAATATCGAGCGTGGTTTGCACGCCGATGTCCGCCGCGATGAGAACTTCTTCCAGCTCGTCCAACAGCTCCGCGTCAATCTGCTTGCGTCCCTGAAAGACCGTGTCAATTCTTTCAGAGAGAGTCTCGCGCGTGGCGGCCACCGCACGACGAAAGCGCGCGGCAAACTCCTGCTCAAGCGCAGCCTCTTCGGCCTGCAATTCTTCTATCGAACGATCCAGGCCGAGGATGGATGATGAAAACGTGGAGCGCGAAGGGACGGGTCGTTGCTCAGCAAGCTTGATTGGCTCGGCTGCGGCGGGTGCTGCGGTGCGCGCAGGAGCAACCGGCTGCGGTCTTTCAACGACCGAATGAGTTTCGTTTGCGGGAGTGGGCGTAGGCGCACCGCCCGTCGGCGTCGGCTCAAGCGGAGGCGGCGCAGCAGGAGGTGTGGGCGCAGCCGCAGCTTGCGGCGCGGCTTCAGCCTGCGCGGTTTGCCCGAGCGCGGCGGGCGGCTCTAAAGGCTCGCGCTTTGTTTCAGGCGCGGCGGTTGGAGGAGGAGGAGGCGGTGGTGGTGGCGTCGCCTCTCGCGCCGGAGTTGCAGGCTCGTTGAGCCCGAGCGTGATGAATTGATCTTTACTTTTACGTCGCCAGAATGCCATGAACTATATGATTACCCTTATTTGAATTGATGTCGGTTGTCGAATCTAACATTATAAACGCAACTACCGCGTTGCGACAAAAGTGCAACGCGGTAGTTATAAATCTCAGATGCTCCGAAGCCCCTGCAAGGGGCGGGATAACAGTAGCCCACGGCGTCAGCCGTGGGAACAGGCAGCCAATAAATGAGTGAGCCCCGTAGTGGCGACATCCCATTATGCCGCCCCTACGGGGCTCAATTATAACTTGTGCTACGATTGTCCCAGCACTGACGTGCTGGGCTACTGATATATCGCCCCTTGCAGGGGCTTTCAGACTGCTGGAACTTCCTTGCCCACGGAAGGCTCGGGCGCTGTCACAGGAGCTTTAGTGCCGTTTCCGTTTGGGCTCCCCGATTCCTTCGCTCTCTTCGAGAGGCGCACGCGGCCCGGAGCAATCTGCCCGGACTCGCAGGCTTCAACCAGTGCCTGTACGACCGCGTCGTCATAACGAGTGCCGACAAATTTTTTGACGAGCGCGAGCGCGTCTTCAAACTTCATGGCTTTCTGGTAAGGTCTATCGGTAGTCATCGCGTCGAAGGTGTCTGCGACAGAGACGATGCGCGCCTGCATGGGAATTTCGTCGCCTTTCAAGCCCTGCGGATAACCGTTGCCGTCAATCATCTCGTGGTGCATGTACATCCCGGGTAAAAAGCCCTTCATCGCCGGAATCTGCGACATGATTTTAAAACCCTTCTGCGGGTGCTGCTTCATAATCTCGAACTCATCTTTGGTCAGAGCCGCGGGCTTCTTCAGGATGTTGTCGTCAATGCCAATCTTGCCTACGTCGTGCAGGAGCGCGCTGATGCGCAGGTTTTCAACTTCTTCATCCGATAGGTTTAATCTCTCGCCGATGGCGACCGAGATGCGCGAGACGCGTTCCGAATGGCCGCGCGTGTAAGGGTCTTTGCCGTCGATGGCGGCGGCCAACGCTTTCACAGTCCCTATAAACAGCTCGCGATTTTCATCAGCCGCGCGTTGAAGGTCCGTGATAAAACGCTCGACCTGATCGGTCATGATGTTGAAGGAGAGTCCCAAATCTCCCAGCTCAGTGCGGCTGCGAACGGAGATGCGCTGCGAGAAATCACCGCCCGCGATGCGATGCGCGGCGTCGGCCAGTTCCCTGACGGGCTGCGTCAAACGCTTCGCTCCGATAAAGCCTATCAGGAGCACAAACAGCGCGGCGACCAAACTGATGAGCAACGTCTGGCGGCGCATGTCCGCGACAGAAGCGAGCGCGGCACGCTCGTCCTGAATGGCTATCACGCCAAGACGCGAGCTGCTTGAGCTGCTGCCAAGCTCTGCGGTCGCATAGGAGCCGAGCATCTCTACCTTTCGCCCATCACGCTCGGCACTAAAAGGCGAAAGCGCAGACTGGACCTGCGTGCCTGTCTCAAGCCATTCCTGCACGACCTTTAAATCCGTCATTGAGCGTTCTGTAAAAGCCACGCGCTCGTCCGGGTGCGCCACGGCCCTGCCGTTCTGGTCCACTACAAAAACGACAGGCAGCCCCGCGTCCAACAACTCGCGCTCGCCCTTTGAGGTTGGCTGCTGCACGGCCCTGAAAACATCACGAAAGGAGATGATGGCGACGACGGCTGCGACGACCTCGCTGCCCGCCGTGCCTCCCATCACGGGCGCGGCGATGGTCAATCCCATCTCCTGCCCGGAGCGAATAATCTGCGGGCGGCTGACGACGAGGCCGCGCCCGCTCATCCGCGCAAGGACTTCGCCCACGCGCGCGTCCACCTCGTCGCGCTGAATCACGTCGGGCTGGAAAGCCCTGTGCGGCTCGCCCTGCACGGGCAGGATGGCAAGCGCAATCAGGTTCGGGTCTTCCTGCAAGGTCTTTAAGAGCCGCTGGTCCGCGCCCTCTTCATTGAGCGCACGAACGCCGCCCGCCAGCTCAAAAGCGCGTGCGAGCCCCGTCACCACGTCTCTATAACGCTGCCCGTAAAGCTCTACCTGCCGCGCCTTGTCCTGCACAAGCTGTGCCTGATAGCGACCTTCAACAGAGCGCAGCTCATCCGCGCTGCGGCCAGACAGGAGCCACCCCGCCAGAGCCAGCGGGAACAGCCCCACGACCAGCAGCACTCCGAGAACTATGTAGAGGAGGCGCACGCGCCGGAAACGATCAAGCATGGAAGGTAAAAAGGGTTTCGGGCGATTACCAAGGGGCAATCGTTCAGTTGAAACGGGCAGGCCAGGGATTGCTTCAAAGAGGACGACCCAAGACCACAGGCCGTCTCTGAGCCTTGCCTATAATACGTCGGGCCAATTCTGCCTGTCAATGTTTAGCCATCTTTAATTTGCTGAACTTAAAGAGTTAAAGCGGGATTTTCCACATCCTTTCAAAGCTTTACCCTCTTTTGAAAACCCACGAATCGTGGCGGAGCGACGTATCTTTAGTCTGGAGGTCTGCGGGCATGGAGTGTAAGATAATTTTACAGACTGAAAGCTTTCGGGGTGCGTCTAAAGTGTTGAGCGCGTGGAGCAGGAAGCGTTTTTGAGGTGCTCCGACAGAGGGTGGGCGCGTTTCCCTTTTGCGGCACGAGAGAGGATGCAGACGGCTAACGACGAGCAGATTGTGGAGCGTGCGCTCCAGGGCGACGGTGATGCTTTCGGCGAGCTCGTGCGGCGCTGGGAGCGGCGCATCTTTGCCCTGTCCTTAGGCATGCTCGGGCGCGAGGAAGAGGCGCGCGATGCCACGCAGGAGACTTTTCTGGCGGCCTTTCGCAACCTGCGCGGCTTTCGCGGCGAAGCCAAAGTCTCTTCGTGGCTGCATCGTATAGCCGTCAACCAGTGCATCACTCGCCAGCGGCGCGCGCGCGTCCGCTCGGAAACGGCGCTCGAAGACGAGCCCACTGCGGATGCAGGCTCTTTTAGTATTCCGGCCCGCGAATCTCCGGCCATGAACGCCGAAAGCCGCCAGCGCACAGAGGCTGTGAGGCGTGCGGTCGGCTCTTTGCCGCCGGACCTGAGGCAGGTAATCGTCATGAAAGAATTCGAGGAGATGACGTTTCAGGAGATAGCCGAGACGCTTGAGCTTCCATTGAGCACGGTGAAGAGCCGTCTCTACACGGCGCTCAGGCAGTTAAGAATGCGGCTCGAAAAACATGGCGCATGATTTGAAGTAAGAAGTTTTTGGAGAAGACGATGAAGAACAATTCGGAGACATGCGGTCGCGCAGAGGAGTTGGTCGCATACCTGTACGGCGAAGCGAGCGAGCGCGAAGCTGTAAGTTTCGCTCGCCACATGGAAGATTGCGCCGCGTGCCGCGACGAAGCGGCGGCCTTCAAAAAGGTGCGCGCAGGCGTAGTCGAGTGGCGCAACCATTCGCTTCCCGCCTTCGCGGCAACGCCAAACATCGCGCACGCTTTTGCTGCGACTGACAGCACACGCGCAGAGAAGCGTTCGGCGTTTGCGGCCATCAGCGAGTTCTTCTCTCTTTCGCCCCTCTGGATGCGCGCCGCCACCGCAGCCGCAGCCGTGCTCGTCTGCGCGCTCGTAGTCTTCACAGCCACGCGCATGTTCAGCGAGCCCCGGACGGTTATTGTCCGTGTCGCTCCGACGCAAGCGGAAGTTGATGCTTTAGTAAAGCAGGAGATGGAAAAGATTCGTCAGCAGGAACAACTCGCCAGTCAAAATTCCGCGAGCAACAATTCGGATGTCGAAGCCCCGAAAGAGAACGCCGTGGTGAAGCCTGAGAAAGCGCCGCGTCAGGTTTCTTCGCCTGCCACGGTCGCGAAGCGGCAGAGACGGGAGACGCCGGGCCAATCAACAGCACCGCAAGAGGTGCGACAGCAGTTGGCAGAGCTTGTCCAATCCTCCACGCGCGAGGACGATTCGTTACCGAGACTTTCAGACTTGCTCGAAGACGCGAGCGGCGATAATTAGAAGCTTTGCGAGGTCATTTGATGATGAAGAAACTAGACGGCAGAAAGACGAGCAGGATTTTCATGCTCGCTCTTTTTCTGCTTTTCCTTACACACGCGCCCGCGCCCATTCGTGCGCAGGAGCCGGAAGGGCCGCCGCCTGTGAATGAGGGCCGCCCCGCGAATCCCGAAGGCGATCTGGTGCGCCAGTTGAATCTCACGCCCGACCAGATTGCCCGTATACGCGCCATACGCCAGCAGAATAGAGAGGCGCGGCAGACGCTTGGGATGCGTCTGCGTGCTGCTCGACAGGCGCTAGACCGCGCCATCTACGTGGAGAACGCGGACGAAGCTGTGGTTGAGCAGCGAGCGCGCGAGCTGGCCGAAGCGCAGGCCGCGAACATTCGTCTACAGGCCATGACAGAGCTTGGCATTCGCCGCATACTGACGCCGCAGCAGTTGGAAACCCTGCGCAACCTGCGCGCACAGGCGGCGGAGAGGCAGGGGCGCAACCGTCGCCGTGGGGCTTTGAATGCCAACCGCCCGCCGGGGGATGATGAAAATCCGCGTCCCCTGCGTAGGGGCTTGCGTCGCGGGCCAAACTCGCCCGGTCAAACAAATGGCAATAACGGCCAGGGTCTTTCGCCTCGCCAGCCCGCGGGGCGTCCCTGAACGTAGCGAAGCAGCATTAATTTTATAGAAGGCCGCCGGACGTCGCGCGGCCTTCTGCGCTTTTCCATAGAGTGACAAGAAAAAGTACTGAGTACTGAGTAAAAGCATTTCTCTCTCGGTACTCAGTACTTTTTCTTGTCACCTGTCACTTGTCACCTGTCACTGCTTTTAGGCCCCGTGCATTTCTTGCTTGACGGGTAGAACCTATTTTGCGCATGATAGGCCGCTCGTTCACAGTTCGCGCCCGAGATGACCTAGCCGTCCGGTTAGGAGAGGCGCGAGCCTTCCGGCGTGAGAAAGATGTAAGTTGATAGCGAAAGCCCGCGCTCATGCCAGGCTGCGAAGGGTCCGCGAGACGCGCATTCAGGCCGCGTTCCGGTTTCTGACTCTCTCATGAACTTTGTTCTGCGCGCGCTCTTTGAGCTGCAAGAGACGACGCTGCTGGTGGCGCGCGCCGCACGCGGTCTTTTTAAGCGTCCGCGCTACATTCCCGAGACCATCGCGCAGATGGATACCATCGGCGTAGGCTCTTTGACGATTATCGTCCTGACGGGATTCTTTACGGGCGGCGTGCTCACGCTTCAGACTTTTCCGACCCTGAAATACTACGGCGCACAAAGTCAGACAGGCTATCTGGTGGCGCTCTCTTTGATACGCGAGCTGGGTCCTGTGTTGACGGCGCTGATGGTCACTGGACGCGTCGGGTCTGCGATTGCGGCGGAGCTGGGCTCTATGACTGTCTCGCAGCAGATAGACGCCATGCGCGCGCTCGGCACAGACCCCATACGCAAGCTGGTTGCCCCGCGCCTCATTGCTTTGATTATCACGCTGCCGCTTTTGACCGTCATCGCGGACGTCATAGGCATCGGCGGCGGGTGGACCGTTGCGACGGGTCTTTACGGGATGGACTCTTCGACCTTTCTGACCGCCGTGCGGGACGGCATCACGACCGACGACATCCTGGGCGGCGTCATCAAACCCATCGTTTTCGCGCTCATTATTGGCGCGATTGCGTGTTATAAAGGACTGAGCACGGAAGGCGGGACGGTGGGAGTCGGGCGCTCTACGACGCGCGCGGTCGTGACAGCCTCCATCGTCGTCATCATCGCGGACTTCTTCCTCGCACGCGCGCTTCAATACCTCTTGGGGATGGAGACCGCATAGCGTAAAGTTTTTTTTAGAAAGTAGAGTTTTTGTTAGAGCGTTATGGCTTCAACTGATTTAAATGTAACACAGCCTTCGATTCACTCGACCTACGACGGGCAAGTGAGCGAGGACGCCGCCGAATCCACTTTCGCGGAGGTGGACGACCGCGAGCGCGCCATCCCCGCGATAGAGTTTCGCGACGTCCATCTGGGCTTTGACGACCGCAAGGTTCTGGACGGTCTCTCCTTCAAGGTGATGAAGGGCGAGACGAAAATCATTCTGGGCGGCTCGGGCTGCGGCAAGAGCACGACCATCAAGCTCGTGCTCGGTCTGCTTAAACCGGATTCGGGCCAGATACTCGTGGACGGCGAAGACATCACCAACTACGACGAGCCGCAGATGATGCGCGTGCGCAAGAAGATCGGCATGATCTTTCAGGAAGGCGCGCTCTTTGATTCGCTCTCGGTCTATGACAACGTCGCCTTCAAGCTACACGAGCAGGGCGTGCCCGAAGAAGAGGTCGAGCAGGAAGTGCGCCGCATGCTCCGGTTCGTCAACCTTGAGGACGCCATAGACAAGATGCCCGCAGAGCTTTCGGGCGGCATGCGCCGTCGCGTCGGCATCGCGCGCGCGCTTGTCGGCGACCCCAAGATTGTCATGTTCGACGAGCCGACCGCCGGGCTTGACCCGCCCACAGCCCGCACTATCTGCGAGCTGGCGATGAAGCTGCGCGACCTGGAAGACGTCTCTTCCATCTTCGTCACGCACGAGATGAACAATCTGGGATATTTGTCTTCCGAATACGCCGTCGTCAACGACGAGGGCGAAGTGGTGTTCGAGAAAGAGGGCGAGCGGCTGTGTTTGATTAACACCAAGGTTCTGATGATGCGTGACGGTGACATCATCTTCAGCGGCACGGACGAGACGCTGCACCGGGCCGAAGACCCATACATACAGAAGTTCCTTCGCGGACACTGAAAGGAAGGGATAATGGATGTGGGATGAGGGATGAAAAGGATTGATTCATTTGTTCATCGGTTCATTGAATCAATGAAGAAATGAACCGATGAATCAATCCTTTTCATCCCTCATCCCTCCGCCCTCATCCCTTAAAAGACTATGCCTCCTGCAAAAAAAACCATCGGCCTGAGCGAGTTGCGCGTCGGCATTCTGGTGGTCGTCGCCATTGCCATTCTCATCTTCCTGATTCTGAACGCGACGGGCGACATCAATCCGTTTGCCCGCAAGCTGCACCTGCGCGCGCAGTTTGCGAACGCCGATGGATTGCGCGAGGGCGCGGAGGTGCGCCTGGCAGGCGTGCGCGTCGGCAAAGTCGAAGAGGTTAAGCTGCTCGCTCCCTCGACGGACCCGAACGCGCCCAAGGTCGAAGCGCGTCTCTCTATTGACGGCACGATTGATGGCCGCCCCGCCAACGAACGCATACGCACAGATTCAACTGCGCAGCTCGGCTCGCCCAGCCTGCTCGGCAACGAGAAGCTCATCAACATCACGCCGGGCACAGCGGTCGGCCAGCCGATTAAGGAGGACGCCGTTTTGCCCGCCACCTCCGGCAGCTCCTTCGGCGACCTTGCAGCTTCGGGCAACGACCTCGTGGGCCGCCTCAACAAGATTTCCGATCAGGTCAATGAAATCGTCGCGCGCATCAACCGTGGCGAAGGCTCGCTCGGTCGCTTCGTCAACGACGAAGCTTTCTACAACAACCTCAACGCGACCATCCGCGACGTGGACGACGTCGTCACACAGATCAGGTCGGGTCAGGGCTCTGCGGGCCGCTTCGTCAACGACCCCGCGCTCTACAACAACGCCAACGAGATTGCCCTTCAACTGCGAACCATCGCCACCGACATACAGGCAGGCCGAGGCTCGATTGGCCGCTTCTACAAGGACGAAGCCTTCTACAACAACGTCAACCAGACAGTCGCGCGTCTCAACCGCTCGGTCGACAAGATAGACGCCATCATCGAAGACATACAGGCGGGCCGCGGCACAGTCGGCAAGCTCATCACCGACGAAGCGATTTACAACGACGCCCGCACAGCCATCGCCCGCTTCAACACCACCGCCGAACGCATAGACAACGTCGTCAGCAGCGCCCAGCGCGGCGAAGGAACCCTCGGCAAGCTCATCACCGATGAACAACTCTACAACAACGTCAACCAGCTCTCCTCCGAAGGCGTCAAGCTCATCTACGACTTCCGCCAGAACCCCAAGAAATACCTAACGGTCAAGTTCGAGCTGTTCTAGGTGTGCTTGCTGTTGTTCGCGAACAATAAAGTCGTTCCTAAAATAATAAAGTTGTTCCGAAATGCCTCAAGTGTGGTAGGTGGTCTCTGGGAAATAATCTTCTTTGCTATAGGAACGATGTTCTTTGCTACATTTGTGTTTGCGACAAATAAAGATACGTTAGCTGCAATTGAGATGCTTTACCTACAAGATGCGTCCTGAAAAAGTTAAAGCCGCCTCTGGCGTTTAACATCAGAGGCGGCTTTTGATTCGATTTAAAGATCCACGCCGAGCAAACGCTTTTCGGACTGGGAAGCATCAAGCACTGGATAAAGCAACCACGGTAATGCTCTGCCTCATTTAAATCTTTGTTTAGAGAAAGCCCTTCAAAACACCTGCGATGATACTGAGTTAATAAATGTAGTGACAAGGGCTATCGAAAAGTTAAACAGATGATGCGGCAGAGGTGTTTAGGGAAGAACTTTATTGCTCACTCAATTCTCTAGCTAAGATCTTCACAGTCATAAAGCCAATTAGTAGATTCCATAATGAAGGTAATCTCGACCTTAAATTACAGCGATCAAACGTAAAAAATCTTCTTGACACTATTATGATGGGGGGCTAAATTCATTTCGTTATTTTGCTGTTAATCGTAAGACTTCTCACGGTAAGTCAAGAAAACGGTGGAAATTCAAAATGAGTAAACTTTTTGGATTGCACCCAATGCCAAAAGCAAGGCTCTAACAGATGAAGAGTGTGCGCTTCATACTCTACCCAATCCACTGAGTGGCGCACCGCATGGCACCAATCGACATCAGCAAGATTCTCGCTGAGCTATTTTATACCCTACGTAATATTTGTGCGGTACTACTATCCCGATAGATTTTTCCCAAAGTAGCCATATTAAGTATGGGTTGTTCATTCTTAATGCAAGATTGGACTGTGGAGAAAGATTCACACTATATTGCGTGAGTGGCTATGAATGCAGCCAAATTTGAATCCAACCCGCCAACCTTATTCATTGATTCGTTGTTAGTTAAAGTCTAGCTGCATCTCTAGCTTAAACTTACTTTCTTTAACAGAAGCTATTATCCTTAGTTGCCCTACATTGCAGATGTAGTGAGATAAATAGCTCATTTTGATGATTTTATAAGTCTTTCTATTAATCAAGCCTTAGAAAGAAGTGGGGTTCTGTATGAGTCCTGAAACACTTCAAATAATAATTTCTATTGTTGGTGTTTCTAGCCAACTGATTTTGCTGGCGAGAGAAATCACAAAGCTTGTAGATGCAACTTCTAAAGACTCTGCCGGGGTACCCACCAAACGCCCTCCAACAACTATCCTAGAGCAAATCCAACAAGGCAAATCAATTTTGGATCTAAGTTTTATAATTTTATGTGCTGCTTTCTTTTCTTTGCTCACAACTGATTCTTTAATTGTTTCAGGAAGAAATCCGGGACCGGGCCTACTCTCAATTTTCTTAGTCATCTTAATTACCTTTGTATATGTCGCTATCATGGTGACTGCTTGGTACATTAATAAAACCGAAAAGGTAATCGGCTTTTTAGCCATTATCACACTGACTATTCTAATCATCTCTCCAGGTGGGCCATTTAATAAAGAGCAAGTTGGCAACGGCGAGGCTGGACTGAACATTTTTCTATTAGTTCCGGTTATTATTTTAGTAACTATTACATCAACAATGTTGATCTATTCTTTTGGAAATCCTTTAAGCCATAATGTCGCGCACAGAAGCCGGCTAGCAGTTTTTCTCACCTTAGCGGGAATAGGTATCTTTGCTGCAATAGCGATTGGAACGCAGATCGACGATTACATTACGAAGGATAAAAGAACACCCAAATTCTCTAGTCCAGAAGTTAAAGATTTCGCTCGCTCTGTGATGAAACAACCCCTAAATGAGAAACGTAATTTCTACCGTTTTGCGTCGGAAATTTCTCTCACAGAATTTTATCAAAACCAATATTATACCGCGCAGCCCTTACAAGCCGCCCCCCTACCTACTCCGTCTCCAACTACATCTAATCCTTCTACAGTCCCTTCGACGGCAGCTACGGTTTCTAATAGCGGTGGTGGTGCGGTCTCTGTTCCTAGTCCATCACCAAATAGCCCCACAATGACCTCAGAGCAGATTAGACAAATTGAGAAAAAAACAATTGATGATATAAGGCGAGAATATGAGGAATCTCCTAGAACTACTTCGTTCTCTACATTTCTGGACGAATATTACCGAAAGAAGGCGTATGAGTATGAGACCAGCCGATTAGGTAACTCTCGTCTTGAACTATTAGCTGGAAAATTTTCAGACAGTCTGAATGTTACACAAAAAACTGCGACTCTAAAAGAGAGATTAAATTGGATACATCCGGTCGGATTTGGAAACAACAGTGAAGCTGTTATTACCCTGCCAGATAAAACCGCTAGGAAGCGTCTAAGTATCATTTCAAACTATAGACTGACAACTATCCTTCATGATCAAGAAAAACAACGCAAAGAGCTGTTTGTAGAATTCTCATATCCCGATGAAGTACGAACCTATTACATGGATGAGGCCGAACGACTTCAACGCGCCAGGCAAGATTATAGATATTATGATGATTTCGACCGAAGGGACATTCTGAGTAACGCTTATTATAAACCGAATCTATTTCCTTTAGATTCTCATACTAATAGCGACCCTCAAATCACCAATTTATTAAAAGAGCAATTGAGCTTGCCTTTGGATAAAGAGGCTCTTATTGCTTATAAGGATTACAAAGCTTTTGCGGCTCAACAAATCAAACAGCAAATAAAAAATGATAAAATTGATGAGTGGTTAACGGCAATTGGGCAGTTGAGTCAAAAATCTCAACAAGCCCTTTATTACTGCTTAGTAAAGCAAAACAACCTCGATATCGAAAAAGTCTTAGCTTTGCTTTCTAAATTAAAATCTAATGGAACAGATTTCAAGGAATTTATTTCTTCAGATGATCCAGTAAAAGTCAGAAAGATTAGAGAGCAATTAGGCCCCAATCCACCTAATATAGATGAAAGGCTTAAACCACTTGCTAAGAAATTAAGCGAATTAGATGCCAATGATAAAAAGACTCTAGCAACCTTACTTGAGACTTCTGAATTTAGTTACACAGGCCCATCATTTCCAGTTGAGTATCTTTTTACAGATACTGTTCTAAACATTATTGATAAAATCAGTCTTAGTCTAGAGACTAATCAACAAAAAGATTTCCTCACAGCTGTTTTAGATCCTGTTTGGTATTCAACCAAGGTTTTATCTAATAACCAGGGAGAGGCACCAAATAATCAAAGCACAAAAGAGTCTCTTGCGCTTAGCTTAGAAAAATTCCGTAATTTTACACATGATGATCAAGAGAACATTCTCCACCAATTAGCTATTTCACTTTACCAGCCAGGTGGCCTCCATTCCTTCGACCCAATTCGCTTATTAATTGCGCAAGTTGGTTTCTGGAGTGACAATGCCGGCTGGATTTGCGCAACGATTCTTTGTATTCCTTTACTAATTGCTTTTACGTTACTCGGAGCATTTTTTGCTCGCATGCTAGTAACAAGAGATCGCATGCGAGAGGTTATTTCAAGTGAGCATTCAGAATTTGCTGACGTTAGAAATACTCTTGGAACTCCCGTTGATCTTTTTGGGCGCGGAACTCTAATTAGAACGTTGCAAAATTTAGCTGAACGCGGATGGAGTACGATTGGCATTGTTGGAAGACGGGGTGTTGGAAAATCAAGAATATTGCATGCCCTTTCCGTTTCAGATAATGATTATTCCAATAATGATACCCCTGATTATAAAAAAGCACGGAGTATTCGTGTTTGGGTATCTTCTCCAAGCAAATTTAGCGAAGAGGAATTTATTGTAAGTATTTATGAACAATTAGCCATGAGCACAGAGAGCGCCATAGCTAACTTCCTTGGGGCTAAACCATTAGCTACTAGAATTATCGAAAATAAGATGGCTATATCAAGCACCTGGGGCTTTGGGGCTGCTTTGACTCTGTTAGGTATTATTATTTACTACATGTCTAATCGGCTTTCGCGAACTGATATTGTTACCATCTGGATTCCTATTTTGGTTTTAATCTTCACGAGCTTAGGTCTATTCGCGCGTTATATCACCAAACTTCAGCCTGTTAATCTGACCTCATGGCTCCAGAGAGAAAAGAGCCAAAATCCTCATACATATCTTCTCTACAAAGATGTTTATAAAGTTTTGAGAACCCTCAATCTTAATTCCTTTGAAGGGCAAACCAAAGAAGCGGCAAAAGGCATTTCTGGACTGGGCAAATCAATAGTTCTTGGAATCCTCAGTTTTACAATAGCAGGAACGGCTTTATGGTTAGCTATAGCTATGCAGAATCCAACTCCACGCGGAACTAACATTATCTTATGGGGCGCAATACTAGTTCTTATCAGTGTCGGAGTGTTATGGCTATACTATTTCAGAAAAACTGAAAGAGGTGAAACTGGTAACTGGGCTGGCGGGCAAACCTTGATGTCATTAATGGTTGATTATAGAACTTTCGCTTCAACAGTAGTTTATAGACTTGATCGTGGTGCCTTAAATTATGGTAATGACAACAAATTTACAATCTTAGTCTGCATCGACGAGTTAGACAAAATTGTCGATTTCGAAGAGATTCGTGATTTTATTAGAAGAATCAAGGCAATTTTTGAAATTCCCGGTTTATATTATTATATATCAATTGCTGAGGACACGTTACGAGCCTTATATCTAGGAACTGCAACTGGTAAAAACGAGATTGATAGCGCTTTTGACCACATTGTACGAGTGCCTTCTCTATCATGTGATGATGGAGAGAAGGTAGCCCAAACCTATTTGCAAAAAAATCTTGAAAGTAAACAATTACCTCCACGGATCGCACGACTAATTGCGACTATTGCCTTTGGAGTTCCGCGCGATATTATTAGGCAATGTGATGAATTTATTCGTGATACGTTTGAAGAAGCAGAACAATTAACGACTACCACACCTAATCCTTATAAATTAGTTAAAAACATACGATTAAGGCAGCTCAATCTAGCCTACGAATTACAACAATTGACCAGTAGACAAATTGAAAAACTAAATGGAACACCTTCTGAGTGCGTTTTAGCTGCGTCAGATACTGTTAAAGACATTAGTCATCAAGAAGCAGCGGCCCGTCTGGTACTCTCGATCTGGCTTTTGGCATTAACTGAGATTGCAGTAGAAGATAATGATGAAGAAAAGTGGAAAGAAATTTCAGAGCGAATTAATGATTATGGGTATAAGCTTTCAGATAGCCCTCTTTTAGATTTACTTGCAGGAATGCAGGAACTTCATCATTCAATTTTTATGGGGCAGGCCGGGAATGTAGTGTAAGTGAATTTCCTAACTCTACTAGCGTTCGTTGAGAATCGAATTGCGAACTGCTCATTGCAGTTCTCTGGCTCTTAAAATGCACTTTCATTTCTTCCTTCAGAAGATTGGGAAGAACTTTATTGTTTGTGAACAGCTGTTTGTGAACAATAAAGTTCTTACCTAACAAATAAAGTTCTTACCAAAACAATTAAGTCCTTACCTTTTGCGGTAAGGACTTATGCCGGTACATGGGAGATCTGTGTGCCGTGGACAAGACGGTCGATAGCTTCTGTCGCAAACATCGCGGGCTCAAAGATGAGACGCCGGCAATGAGGCAAGGGATCACAGATCACGTCTGGCGCATTGAAGAGATGTTACGCTACCGGAGCGCAGACCCGTGATGAATCCCCAATGTAATGAGGCCACAACCCGATAATTTGGTGTCCGGAAAAACTTGACTATCTCACATACTTTGATTTACATAAGGATGCGTCAAGCGCTGCTAGAACGTCTGCATTTGCCGCCTCAGAATCGGTTTGCTAGTGCGTGCTCGTCGCAGCTTATTACTCCGAAAGCGATCATCGGTCCCCACTAATAAGAGCTGTGATATTGGGGATTGGATTTAGAATTTGAATGCTCTCTTGTCATTCGTTTGCCAAGTGGCTCAGAGATTTTCACGTAGGCTTGGCCCTTCGGCCTGATCCAATCGCCGTGGGCGAGCCCGCGGAGATTGCGCGGAGAGTCACAGAGCGGAATTTGGCCTATGAGAACGCTGACTGGCCAACTACTGTGGTGCGCGGGCCAAGCGTCGACGCCGTTTTGTTCTCTGCGGCTCTCAAAGGATATCGATACCTACTGCTTCAAAGCGATGGTCATTACTTTCGCGACCGCCAGCGATTTATCTCAGAACTGACTTCGGCATTTAAGACAGATTTTCTCTTCTACGGGCATATACTGGATCTCGGGCGGCAATACTTCTCGGTTCATCACCAATGCATATTCATTGATCTCACAACTTGGAAGGACCTCGGTCGTCCGGCATTCGGCGATGAGAACACCACACGGAGGCAACTGCACCGTCCGGCACGGAGCACGGAGAACTACCACGATGCACATACCCCGCTATGGATCCGTGCTACGGGCGAACATTCTTGGTACGAGGCGCAGGGGCCAGGTTGGAACTTTGTGCATCGGGCGCTGGAAGCCGGGGTCGGAGCGCATCCTTATACAGAGCAGATGAGGTCTGCGAAGGGGCATCTGTACCCAGATCAGCCCGGCAATTTCTACCGCAAAATTGCAGAACTTGAGCGCTCATCCCAGAACGCTACCCACTGCCTGCGTCCTCTACGGGACCTAGAAATAGAAGCTATTCTTCGGCATACACATGGCGAGTTGGATTGTATAGTGTCGACGGCGAATTCCTTCGCGTCCGTGCTCGCTTCAGCCCATTCACGCGCGGACGGCTGCCGCGTTCTAATATACTCCGACTGTAGATCGCTACTCGACCTCTGGCGTTGGCTTCTCGAAACATGGGATGGAGTCGAGCCACTCTCATTGTGGGAGCAGTGCCCCCAGCGGGACAAACTCATCACCAGCGCAAAGGCGGCTCTATCACAATTGACCGACATGTTGGGCGGCAGCGTCGAATTTTCCAGATTGTGGTCAAGATATCGAAAATTAGAGCATGTGTTCCAATTGGCCGATGTCTTCACAAGCGACGTGCTGGGCATAGTCAACTGGGTGAACACCGTTCCGACGAATGGGCTGGTTTTCTGGGGGGATTTATTCCATTCCCGCTTTACCCATGCTGCGCTAAGTGAAGATCGTTGCTATTGGTCCTATTCAAATTGGCTCAGGAAGTGGGGCCGTCATCCTGGATTGTGGGGTATAGGCCGAGACAACAACGGTGCGTTGGCATCGGGACCGATGTCCGCTCTTGCGCCTTCGAAGCAGGGATGCCCGTCGAACATTTACTTGCCGGATGAGCTATGCGAGTGGTTCGCTGAAGAGATTACGGAGCGGTTGGTATGAATCCTTCTAACATCATCCGTTCAGGGCTGCCCTGGCTCCGGCTAGACCTACCCTTCGATGCTGCCGCGATGCTGTCTGAAGTGCGGGCTTTGGATTCCCGCTTCGTTACGCACCGAGCGAGCACCGGCCGCGGGTGGAGCAGCATCTGTCTTCATGGCCTCGGCGAGGGAATGACACAAAGCGCCAAAAAGTACGGCTATGCAGACGACCTCAATGCGCCCCTGGATTGGACTAAGGCGGCCGACGAGTGTCCGGCGATCCGCGCTTTCCTACAGAGTATTCCGGTTCGGCGATTCCATCGGGTCAGAATAATGAAACTGGCGGCTGCCGGCTATATACTGCCCCACTCTGATACGAGTTGCTCCAAACTTGAGCCCATCAACGTCGCGCTAAATCAACCGCCGGGATGTTTCTTGAAAATGGAGCGACATGGTATTGTGCCGTTTGAGCCGGGCACCGCTTTCCTGCTCGATGTCTCCAACCGACACGCGGCCGTCAACCTTTCTGATGAGGACCGCTATCACTTGATCATTCATTCTACATTTCTGGATGACGGTGATACGCGTTGGAACTCCCTAATCTCCCGCAGCGTTATGAAGTATCGAAAATCACTTCGCTAGCGGCTTAGGAGATGAGCTGGAGTGTGTGCCCGAGGACGATTTTGCATGAACCACATACGGCAGCGAATATTCTACTTCGGAGCGCGCGGCAGTATGCGTCGTGAAGGTGATCAACGGATGGGCTGAAAATGGCTCTACCTTTTCGGGGCAACTGAAGATCAGCGCTACGGTGTCTTACTCTGGACACCAGACCGGCCGCGGCGGTAAGACCCTGTTTCACACATCATCGTGAGCTAGGAGCGGACGATGCTCCTCGTGAGCGGAAATCAGGCACGAGGGCATTCAACTCGCTCAATCAAGAACTACGTACCCTCTTTCAGCACAACTCTCTTCATCGAGGCCAACAATGCGCGTCTTGAGATTTTCGCACGACTATCTACTGAATACAGGCGGAATGATGGTCCACCTGCGATGCTTGAACAAGGAGCTGGCACGCGCCCACGGAGTTGAGATCGACCAGGCGTTCTTGATTAGCCGCGAGGACGAGCCGCTGCTGATTAGCGGCGGCCGCGTGGTTCGAGTTGGCCGGTCGCACTTCCAGAGCAACGCCCCTGTTAACCTCTTTCCGTGCTACACACCCCAGCGGGCTCCGCGCCGCGCTGACATGGACTCCGAGGTGGCGCTCAAGTGGTTCCGTCGTCAGTTCTCCGCGCTTATTCGGCGACGCCGTCCCGACGTTTGTCATGTGCATCTCGTAAAGCACCGGGTCCAGCTCGCGGCTGTAGAGTTGGCGCGGGCGGCAGGAATCCCCGTGGTGATTACCCACCATGAGGGACTTCCTGAAAGCGACGAGGCTGACCAGATCTTGCAGCAAGCCTCGGGGCTTGCGGATTTTCGCTGCGCGATCTCAAAGCACTCAGCCAAAGCGATCCGAGTTCGACCCGTAGACTATCAGGGCTTTTTTATCGACACGACATTCTGGACTGAGTCCAGAATTAAGCCGGAGGAAGTCGAGCGTTGGAGACAGCAGCTACAGCTCAGTCCATCCGACCTCACTATCCTCTATCCCGCGCGCTATCACCCACGGAAGAACCACGAGTTGTTGTTGGCCGCCGCCGAACTCCTCCTGGACGATCCTGAGATTCACTCTTCGGGAAGGAACCTGAAGTTCGTCCATTGCGGGGAATCGGTCGGCAGCAATGGGCCTTACCGGGGCAAGCTGGCCGACTGGTTCGCACACGCTCGCTGGCCCGGCAAAGTTCACTTGCTTGAGGTGCTGACGCGTCAAGAGTTGCGCGCCCTGTATTCTGTTGCCGACGTTGTTGCGTACCCCGCGTTGAATGAGGGGTCTGGCCGCAGTCATCTTGAGGGGATGCTGCTCGGGTGTTGTGCGGTCCTCGCGAATGACGCTGGCCTCGTCGAGCATACTGAGTCAGAGCGCTCTTGCCTGACGTTCTCGCCAACGTCCCCCGCGGACCTAGCAGCGCAACTCAAGCGATTGATCCTCTTCCCCGACTTACGAAAGAGCATTTCGCATGAGGGTCACGTCGCCGCCAGCCGCCTGACGTTGGATCGCTACGCGCACGACTACTTCCAATTGTATGAGACTCTGGCGTCGAAACGCCCTGCGCCCGCACACGCCGTGCAGAAACGCTCACCCAAAGGATTTGGTGCGCGCCTTGCTAAGCGGACTCCTTTAAAGGATACACTCGCCGAGTGCACGCTGGTGATCGATCTCGATCAAACGCTTATTTGTCCGTCCCGCACGTTACCGTCTTTCCCGACTCCGTTTCCCATAGACACTATCGGAGAAATCTCAATCGACGCGGAGGCCGGGCGACGCTACCAGATACGTGCGGGCCTTGAGGAGCTTGAGCGGATCATTCGACGGCCGTGGCGGAAGCGTATTCTTCTGTCGTATGCGCCGCAGGCGAAGATATGTGAGGTGACAAAGAAGTTGGCGCTCGGGGGGACTAGCGCAGTTGATGCCTTCGATGCTTGCTTAGGCGCCGAAGCGATCAACCTGTTTTGCAAAATTCATGGGTTGGAGCCGGAGCGCACTTCCGACAAGGCCCTGTCCAATGCTACCGGCAAGCCTTACAGACGCAAGCCACTGGCTTTGGCGTTACTCGACGATGTTGAAGGTATCGGGCCGCGGATCGCCGAAGGCGACTTAGATGGAGCCGCGGCACTGCTGTCACGACTCCCGTCCCCGAAGGTCGAGCGCCGTATCGTCGTGGCCGATGACAAACCCTACTTTGATCTTACCTTCCTGAAGCCGCGTCACGTGGCCGCGTTCTCGGTCATCCCCTTCGGCTCGCTAACCAACATGGCCGCCTATTATGGCGCAGAGGGCAACTCCGCCAAGGCTTTCGACATCACGGACCGCGTTTGGCTCAGCGGTCTCTCTCCGTTCCGTTTTATGAGTTGGGCGCTGTCGCAAGCCAGAAGCTGGAGTGAGCTTCTGGGAATGGCCGGCCTAGAGATCGAGTTCATTGAGGGGCTGGCGAGGGGCGAGAACAAGGAACAGCGCGCGTGGATAAACAGCCGCGCCCATGCGACATCTACGTACAGGGCATTTTCAGACGTGTGCGCGCCTATGGTGGAGCGCGCCCGTTCCTTGCGCTTGGTGGAACATGTCGAAGTCTATCGAGCCCTAGCACTCGGCGACGTTCAGGCTGACCTCGAATCCGGCAAGGCAGTGCTGATGCTCGGCCGCGACATGGATTACGCCTACGAGGTTGTTCGCGCCCTGTTGCCAGGGCCGGTAAGGGATAAACGGGTAGCCTTGCTGCCGCTAAGTCGGGCAGCAGCGGTCAACTCGACGCCGGAATCGGTGCTTCATTGGATTTTGGACCATCTTCCCTGCCTCACGTCCGACGCCGTGGAACTGGTGGTCTACGACGTGGGCTTCCACGGAAACATCATCTCTCGGCTTGCCCAGATCTTCGCCAGCTCACCTCATCTGGCGCACGTGAAAGTTAGCGGGAAGCTGCTCGCCGCCCATGCTGATGCGGAGGCCAACCATTGCAGTGCGGTAAGATTTGAGACGGCTGTAGGGCTGCGAACAGTATCTCGGGAGATGACGCTGAGCATTGAAAGGCTCCCGCATGCTGAAGGAACAGTCAGAATGTGCCGGCGAGTTGAAAACGGCATTGTCCTGGAACGGGATACGCATTCGGACGAGGAGCGTCAGGAAAGCCAAATATTAAAGGCAGAAGTGAATGCGATGCTCGCGAAGCCGCGGCGCATGCGCAACGGAATTTGCCCCGTGCTGTCCTTGTCGCATCGAGCCAGCAAGGTAGCCGTCAGTATCCTTCCGGGACTCAGCGACATTCTTTTGAAGACAGTGCGGCCGTTGAACTTGCTGCGTAACAGCCCTTGGGCCCAGCGGGTCACCACGGTGTTTCACGCGTTCGGCGGTATAGATTTGATTACCCCTTTGTGCGTTTTCCCGAACCTCCAGCGACTCGTGGTGATAGGGGCGGCCTCCAACATCCCACCTGCGGCGCAGGGCCCTGAAAGCTACGGGGAAGATCTGTACGTCTCGAACGGACTTGTGTTGTTCGCCCGGTCCCCTTCGCCCTCGTTGCGTGACTTGTATGGTACTCTGCGCTCATCATCAGACCTCGGTTTGGCGGATGCGGCCCTCGGCTCCGCCCTGTGCATGCTGGGAGTTACCCACTGCGGTCTGTTCGAGGGCTTCATCAGCAAGCCAGGCACCGTGGCATCGTGGGAGGTGTCGGCTGGCCGACGCAAGACTGAGGTTACCCACTTCGATGGTTCGCCCCATGAGCCGATGCCGCGAATAGTGCAGGACCTCTTCTGCGACTTATCGGCCAGTGAAACAGCCGTGCTGATAAAAGGAGGACGTGGTATATGGCGGAAGTTCCTTCCGCATCCGTCGTGGAACCTGCTCATCCAACAACCAAACGTTCTAATTCATGATGATACGCTAGGCTCGCTTGTGAAAGAGCAGGCGAATGTCGGATTGGATTTGCCGCCTCTTCGTTTGAGTATACGCCGGAATGAATTCCTAAACATTAATCCACTCTCGCGGAGCCTCAGCCTACGAGCCGTCGACTAGAGGCGCAGCCATCCCTTAAAATTCGGCCATGATAAAAGTGGAAGTTTACGGGCAAAACAAGACCTTAAAGGAAATCACCGATGCAGAAAACTGAATTCGGCAAAGCGCGAATCGTCCCCCAAGCAGTGGAGAAGGGTCGCATCGTCAAGGACGCGTGCCTCGAACACTCGGCCAGTGAATCAACTTATATCGAGTTGCAATAAAAATAGAGATTGGGTCAAGGAGTGCGGCGAAGAAGGCCGCATGAGTCTTCAATCTGATATCCAGAAAACAGTCATCTAACAAAGTCTCGGAAACCTCTACTCATGGCTGGAATCAGGGGAGGTTTATATTGGCTAAGGTAGTCATAATCTCACGAAATCCGCAGAGCTATCTTTGCGGACACAGCATCTTCGCCTGGCAGTACGCTAGTTATCTGCATAGTAATACCAGGGTGCGTGTCATACACATCACGCATAGTCCAGACGAGTCACGAGTGCACGATGTTTCCATCGCGCCGAGCCTCCCGGATAATCGCTATGCGCTTCGTATCGCCAGCCAGATGGAGCACGAAAAGCTTCCGCGAGCCATGTCGTCGTGCGCCGTGGCCGATGAACTGGCCGATGCCCTCAAGTCCGACAATCATGAGACGCTGGGCGTGGTGTTCGTGTCTCCACTGAATTTCATTGCGGACGTGTTGAATCTACCTGAAATGCGAAATGTGCCGTCTATTTGCTTGCTACGCGGCACCGACACACATCTCTTAAGATCACCCTGGCGGTTCTCCCCCTCAGGGCGGCGCTATCGCGAAGCGGTCGCTTCTTGCAGCCGGGTCTTCGCTGTTTCGGAATACCTGGCCGGCGTAGCGTCGCAAAATGGCTTGACAGTGCATGGCATTGTCCCGCCCACGTCTTACTGCCCGCAGGTAGAGAACACCACACTGCCTGAGAGCCTGTTATCGCTCGTAGGATATGGCAGGCCAGTGTTGGTGTTCGCGGGCAGGTTCTCACTTGAGAAGGGTGTCCTACAGGTCGCGGGTGCCTGTCGCGATTTTCTCTCGGCAGACCATAAAGCCGTCGCCGTGTTTGCTGGGTCAGGAGAGCTGACCGAAGAACTCAGGCGTGTGTTGGCAGGCTTCATCGCAGACGGCCGAGCGTGGGTCGGCTCATTGAGTTTCCCGCAGGTTTGCGTGCTTACAGGTCGTGCAGATTTATGCCTGATGGGGAGCGGACTTGAGCCGGACGTTGCATCCGAGTTTGTGGAGGCGATTAGCAGCGTCGCGGTGATCTTCGCCTCAAGAGGCGTTCCCATTCTTTACAAGGCTGGTGCCCGCTCAGGCGGCATTGAAGAGGCTGTAAGTGTCGCCAACAGGCACTGGTGCGCGGGCACAACATCCATTGGCGACTGGCCGGCATCAATCGCTCAGATTCTTGCCGATGAGCCCTACCGCGCTTCCATCGGCCGCAGCAACGCCCAGTTTGCGAGCAAGTTCGCGTCGGAATGCGTTTTCTCTCTATTGCCGCCCTTCGTTACAGACCAGATCGGGCATAGGGGTATGGCGAAAAATTTTTGAGACGTTGAAACATGAAGATTGTCTTCGCACTTGACTCGACATCATCAGAGTACAGGTTGTTGGCTAAAGTCATGGTCCGTTCCGCCTTGGATCAAGGGTTGTCCAACTTGCACTGCCTGTACCAAGGTGTTGACGATGAATTCACGCGGTGGCTCGAAGCTGCCGGCGTAAAGGTGTTATTTCATACCGGGTCTCTCAAGGATGACATAGCTGCAACGTATCGCGGCAACAAAACGTTGTCGCACGCGCTTGGGACTTACTTGCGGCTAGAGATTCCCGATGCCTTTTCGGCGCTCGGGTATATGGACGAGTTTGTGCTGTACGTTGACGTTGATGTATTGTTTACGCCAAAATTCAGTTTGCCGAACGTGAGACCATTATTGGTCGCCGGAGCACCCTGTTGGTCTATTGACAACTTTAAGTTTATGAATACTGGCGTGTTGGTTTTAAACCTACCGGCGCTCCGGCACCGACTCCGCGCGTTCCGCCAGTTCCTGATGGACAATAAGTTCGATTTTGAAAGCAGTGGCTTCGGACCCTGCGACCAGGGCGCGTGGAACGTGTTCTTTCGGGGAGAGTGGGAGCGCCTCCCTAGCCAGTACAACTGGAAGCCGTTCTGGGGCGTGAATGAAGCAGCACAAATTGTGCACTTCGTGGGGCCAAACCCGTTCGAGGCAGGGGAGATTCTGATTGGCCAACAGAGTTCCGATCACTGGTCTGGAACCCACCAGCGCTTCGTCGAGCGTGCCCCCCAAGCTTATGTCAAGTATCTCGCTCTCTGGGTCACCACAGCTGAGGCTATCGGCGCTGGCGATGACGAGACATTCGGGCCGAGACTCCGCCGATTGCGCGACAACATTTGTACCGTGACAGGCGAAACCGACTAGCTCGACGGAGGCGTTATGACACATGGGAACGCACATCTGGCAATCGAGCATGTGCAGGTAGAAACAAGCAGTTGGTGTAACAGAGATTGTGAATTCTGCCCAAATGCTGTAATTACGCAACCCAAGGAATTGATGCCGCGGGATCTGTATCGCCGGATTCTCGCTGAACTGGCAGCTCAGAATTTCGCCGGCCGGTTCTCGCCTTATCTGCGAAATGAGCCCCTTCTGGATAAGCGCCTGCCGACGCTGATAGCAGATGCCCGCGCGGCACTTCCCGAGGCGCTGATTTTTCTCAACAGCAACGGGGACGCGCTTAACCTAAGTCGGGCGTTTGAACTCTACGAGTCAGGATTAGATAGCCTGATCCTTAGCGCCTACGACAAAAAGAGTCTCACCGCTTTACTGACCCTGTTGCCGCAGATTCAGCGTACTGTCCGGGACTTGCACATCTGTGTGGCCGATTTTCAGGCGATGATAGAACCCCGCCGTCCGGGAGAACCTCGTAGAATTGCCATGGTGGATGCGACTGAATGGCGAATTTCAGACCTCTCGAACAGAGCAGGAAATGTTCTAGGTGCGGCGCGCCCGAGGCAACCCCTGAACCGCTCATGCTTTCGACCCTTTAAGCAGTTATACGTAACCTACCTAGGTGAAGTAGTACTCTGTTGTTGCGACTGGCGAGCCGAAGTTGTTTTTGGCGACTTACGCAATACGACAATTGCAGAGGCGTTCAATAGCCCGACTGCAAGCTTTTACCGCGAGAAACTTGGCCGCGCCGAACGCGACATGAAGCTATGCAACGTTTGCGACTTTTCGGGGAGTTATGGCAAGGCTGCTCGGCCTGGCGCGGACCTGGTTCAAATCAGGGAGACACAAAGATGACCATCTCCCAGCATCCTGCGCGTTGGCTGAGTAGCGAGCAATGAGCGCCATAGGCGCGTACGCTGTGCGTTGGCCAAGTATAAGGAGCAACAGCGAAGTTGATGCCTGAGACCTTCAACATTTACCACATTAATCGACTTCACAAATATTCCTCACGTCCATTGCTTCAATTAAGCGAGCGCTTCGCTGTTGGGCAGGAAACCAATTCATTTTCATTAAAGGCAGATGCTGCCCGAGCACGATTCACACTCCACCTTACCAAAGCGCTCAGATGTAGCGTGGGCCAGCCGATTCCACCTTGGGTGCAGTCTATGAGCCGTGAGGCGGAATTTCTGCCGAAGCTAGAGGTGCTCGAAGCAAACTTGAAGTCAGAACCATCAGGCTTGCCAGACTTACTACAACACGCATTGCGACACGCGACAGAACTGGTAGCAGAAACTGTCCGTTCCAGCATTTGTCCTCACCTCCCATCCCGGCGCACATGCTTGTGGGCTGTGCTGAGTGAGAGTGAGGCCGAAGTGCGATTAAACCAACTCCGACCGACAGGGCCGTTCAGAGTTCTTCTGCTGCACGCCCGCGGACGTTTGCATACCGGAGCCGAACAACATCTTCTCGGCCCACACTCAAGTATTGAACATTTGCGCAATGCGTGCGCGCGGTATTGGGGCGGTGTGGAGGGCACGCTTTCAGAGACGCTCTTTGTTGGAGACGCCCAGGTGATCAAGATTCTGTATTCCGGTGAGGGGGCATGACAAATTCGGTTACAAACCAAAAAAACGCCGCCGTCCTACTTGAACGAAGCGCGTACGCGATCATTGTGCCTAGCCTTGAACCTCTCGAAAAGGCAGCAGAGACGGCTGAGGCTCTTATCTTAACCACGGAACGCGGCCTCAAGTGCGACGCAAAGCACCGCCGAATGCCCGCGATCTCTAGTGGCAGGAAACCGTTGCTCATCTACGGACGCAGTATTGAGGAACTGGTCACGGCCGTGTTGTCGGCCGAGCCGAATCTTCATTACCTTCTAGTGCTATGCGCCGGCTACGTCATCACCGATCGAGACTATTTTGACGTGTTGCAGACGGTTGCGACTAGACACTCGAATGCTGCGGTACTCTACGACTGCGACGAAAACCCGAAGGCGGCAGGCGCATGCTTGATAAACCTTGAGGCTTACATTAAGGCTGGCCGACCGCGTTTGGAATTGGCTTGCCTGCCTATTCAGAATGAATCGTTTTTATTATCGGTAACTCAAGACCTTCGGCCACACCGACGTTGTTTTGATCCGTTCGACCTGGGCACGCCTGGCACCCCCTTTGAGGAGTTTGCTGCGAAGATTCGTCGCGACGTGGAGGCGTGGAAGCATTGCATATTCATTTTCAACACGGAGCGGATTCGCAAGTCGGAGTATCCGCCTGTCATCCCCGATTGCATTGTCGGGCTTCCCAGCGGCTTCAAGACCGAGCGGCTAGCGTTTGGCGTGGGCGCGACAAGTTCGACAGAGATAATTTATTACGACTTTAGTCCTCTGCCACTCGCTCATCGCAGTGAGATGTTACAACAATGGGATGGGCGAAACTTCCTGGATTTTAACCGCTCCTTTAAGGACAGGAACTCACCAGAGGTTCGAACCAGCTATGCATTCCCCGGCCCTCTGCCGTTCGAGGAGACGGGGCCACTGTGGCGAGAAGTGCTCGACTCCTGGGGCGGTGAGGAGGAATTCGCTGATTTCTGGTCCCGTTATCGGCACTTCAATTTTAAGTTCACGCTAGCTGACATCGTCGCCTCTCCGGAGGATTTATTTCGGGTCCTCCCGACATCGGGAACCGTGCTGCTATGGATTAGCAACATCTTCCAAAGTGCTTGGACTTCCACGAAATACCGCCTGCATGAGGTCGAACAACACTATATCTCGTTCCTTGAGAAACTGGAAAAGCATAACAATCGCATCCATGTGGCCGGGCGAGACGTGTTTGACGCGGATGCCGGAGGCCGTCCAGTGAGTGAGAAACTTGAACGCGCTTTAGCCATCGCGAACGGCCGAACGGGATCGAAACGGTAAATGTCAGATACGAGGTCTTGGTCCTAATAGAAGAGTAAACAACGCCACTTCTTCCACTCATACACCATGCCAAAGATGGCCGGACAGAGGTAGAGGGCAAATGAGAGTCTCACGCTTGGGCGGACGCGCTGAATGAGGCTCCGCTTATAGACAAACTTTAGGTCAAAATACAAAGATGTTGTGACCGACGAGATCACGTTTCGCGTTGAAGCCTTTCAACAGTTTACAGAAGGCGCGGAGCATGCACGCCTCGTCCAAGTGAAACATCATTGTTTGCCGCTCGCTCACCAAGAGTCCCCGATGCAATTCCTCGCCGTTCTGTTCGCCGATAATGCTGATGGTTTGCACACGTCCGCCTCCAGAAGTTTGAAAGGAAAAAAGGGACGCTGCTAACATTCAGCTTGCCGTGTTTCGATCCTCCGGCTTCTACGTGCTGCTCCCCTATACGCTTAATGTAGCTCGCAAAAGTTTTAATACGACTTGAAGCAATCTCTTCATTGGCTGGTAGCGCGATGGCCGTTTTCAGTTCCTGATCACATTCGTTCTCATCGTCGGCAACGTTCAGAATCAGATTGAAGAACATCTGGCCCTTAATACCCCACAGCTGGTTCCGCTCATTGATGCTGTCAACTTTAGTTTTGAACTCGACTAAAGTGATCTGATTAGACAAATACTTTGAAGTCAAAGGTTTTAGCTCGCCCTCGATGAGGGTTATCCGCTGCTGATCTAGTTCGGTGTCAGCTTCTACTGGCTTGCGGCCTTCAGTAGTTGGTGGCGCAGTTAAGTAAGCTCGCATAGCTTCTAGGGCTTGTTGGAGTTGTTCTTGATTTAATGATATTGGCATAACTATCTCCCATTGGTTTTGCACGTAAGCCTTAAATACGCCCAGTATCCAATAAACGTTGACATTGTGCTCTTTATAGACATATTTTGTCTGCGCTGTATAGACCTTTTTTCTGCTGCCGGGAGAGTTTTTTCTCGACAGCCTCACATAAGTTCCACAGTAACAACAACGCCCTATATTGCTATAGTACTTAGTTGTTTGCTGGAACTTATTCGCTGACCCAAATCATTCACTTTATCAATAAGAAGTCTATCTATGAGTGTCCGCAAGAAATCACAAGCAGCAGCTCGCAGAGAGGCGGGAAAGGTCAGCGTAGATCAAGAGAAAAGTACTCTTGAGCGTGAGAAACTTATGCTTGAGCGAGAGAAGTTAGCGTTAGAAGAGCGTAAGCTGGCTGTTTCTATATACCTGGAAGATTTTAAAGCGAGATGGCAGGAACTGCTTAATTTCGAAAATGAGAACAACCGCTGGATAACATTGTATGTCACAGCGCTCCTTTTAGTTATCAGTTGGATTCTGAATAATCGCGACAAATACAGTGGCTTAAAGGGTCTGTACGCTGATGGCGATAATGCTTACTTCATTATATCCATCGCAATCATAAATGCGCTATATACCTTTGCTATGGCTTTCAAGGGATACCAGATACAGCAGATCGCACAATATCAATATGAATTTATTGCCGAGAATGTATGGAGAACTTTAGGAGTGCCATTTAACGAGTGGGAACGTTATAGGCGCGAAACTTTCGCCGGTAAAAGAGGACCTGAGCCTATCAGGAGAATTTATTACGTGCTTATCGGCTCACTCCCAACCATAGTGTCATACGCGATAATCGGGCTCTATTGGTCTTTTGAGTGGTGGGTACAAGCCGGGCGCAACCACTGGAGCAGTCCGCGGAACTGGTTCTCTGTTGGAGCGTTCGCATTGGTAACATGCAGCTTAATATTTTCATGGCGAACATCCAGGCTCAACCAGAGGTGGGACGAATTGCTAAGAAAGACCGAGAAAAGAGTTATACGCTGAGGCTAATTAGCAAGAAGGTATCTGAGTATGAATGAGATTGATATTTATAAGATTATTAGAAGCGAGATCATGACTAATCATGTGCTAATGCATGTGACCACTCTGTTAGTAGTGCTCATCCTCTTAGTCGGAATATGGCTGAATGAAAGTCGAAAATCAATTATGAGTGTGGTCCTGCCGCTGCTCTCTCTTGCGTGGGCGGCATCTATTGTTCGCTTCGATTATTTCATCCATCGTCAAGGAGCCTATCTAAGAGTTGTTGAAGCCCACATGCAACAATCTGGTATCTCAATCCCCTTATGGGAGATATGGAAATCATCCCTCAGCTCAACTGCTGTCATTATCCCAATCGCTGATTTTATGGCTATCTTAGTAATAGTTGTGCCGACTATTCACCTACTCTTTGGCCCGGCGCAAGATTACTTCGCCTATAAGGAATGGCGAGGAGGGAGGGCATATGCATGGGGAGTCATTACTGCTATTGGCCTCATGCTTTGCTTGCTACCATTTATCCCTACTATTGCGCGAAAGTAATGGGTTATTCCACCATTCAAGGTTGGGGCAGGCCGAATCTCTAAGACTGCTTGGTAAGCATGAGGATGCTTTAGAATGGTATCAAGAGGTGGAGTGGATAGCACGAGAGAAAAACAATTTAAGACTCCTCTCACGTGTGCTTCGCAGTAAAGCTGAGCTACTACGTGTACAAGGCAATAATGAGTTGTTACTGGTACTTGAAGAAATGAAACGTCTCTCAGAGACTGAAGAAACAAGCTATCTTTTTGGAAGACTATACTATCTTCTCATTGTGGGCGGATACTACCTTGATGAAGATCTGGCTCAGGCTTCCTCATTATTCGAGAAAGCTCAAGGTTTAGCAAAAAATGGCGAGTTTTGTCTGAGGGCCGAATACGCTCATTCATTATTCGGACTGGCAGAAGCCAAGCGGCTTGGACAGGACAAAGATAAAGCTAAAGATCTATATGGTGCGGCGCACTTCTTATATAACCGAATGGGGATTCAGTGGGGGCAAGCAAGAACAGCGATAGCGTTAAAGCTAACATCTGCTGAATCTAAATGTGATTTCCCTATCGAGCTTGAAGGGACCGATTCTGAACTGATTAAAATGTTTATCAAGAATACATTTAGGGAAGACAAAAAATTATTCCTAAATATTCCCTAGATATAATGACGTAGGGGCAAGATTATCCTAATCGAGTGTAGAGGAAGCTTAAAGGAAATTCGGCGACGTTGGCTCAATGGAGTTTAATCCTACAAGATGATTTAACGTGCTGTAGTCTATTAGCCTCAAAGATGAGAGTTGAGAGATTACTAACTTATGCCACAAATGTTTCACACAGTACGCAACTTTATTTAGCTGCTACAACTGTTTCTAGAAAATTGAGTTGTTACCCAGAGAAATTAAGCCGTTCTCTGGAGAAATTATTTCATCGTGGGTCGGTTGGATTTGACTGGCAGCACCTTAAAGGGCGCGACTTCTTTCTCAATCTCCTTCAAGATATTCTCCTGCTCGTCTCCCGCTTCGGGTTGCAGATATACCCGAATGGCATCATGCAACCTGCTGATTCCGATCCCATGAATCCCCGCTTTACCCAAATACTTATTCGACAACTGCTCCTTAAGCTCGTCCAGCGACTTTCCCATATTTCACCCCGAGCGATAAATTTTTATGAGCAGTTTATTACAACAGCTCAACTTGTAACTCTGTCACGACATCCTCGATTTGATTAGCAAGGCCATACTCGCCTCCCTGAGGTCCGGCAAAGTAGAGACCGACAGCCTCGCCACTAGAGCGATCAAGAACCAGTGAGCCGCTGTCGCCGCCTAATCCGAAAGCCGTGAAAGGCACGCTCACGTTGATGCGCATTTGATTCTGGAAAAGAGCAACGACACTGGGGTCACTATGGTCCATACCGACCAATGAATCTATCGAAGGATCGAAAACGAAGCCCTCAGTAAAGCCCGTCGTTCGCCCGTGCTTTCGTACCTCCAAATTCTCTTCGGCGCGCTTGATACCGGTGATGGCTCCAATGCTGCATACCTGCCTGTTAATATCAATGCCCGGCAGGAGTCTACCGATGGCTGCATCTACCCGGTTGGGTGCCGTGCCGCCAAGTTGAATATGGACGAACCTATGAAGCTCTGCGAAATGATCTCCTTGGCCCCCACCGTCCGCTGGGCCGGGCTGGAATAAGTTATCTCCGATGTGCGCGCGGTTCACGTCGGCAAACACATGGTTGTTGCTCAAGACAAAGACGGTGGAAGGATTATCTCCATGCTGAACCGAGCGACAGAAGCATGAAATCGTCCCTGCCGTGACCTGAAAATGAGCAGTGCTAATGCCTACGTTGATGGGCCGTTGTCTCCTCCTCCGATCATTGGTGCAGGCGGGCGCTGCGGCGGCGGTCAAATTCATGTCTGTCATCTTCCGTTTGCGGGTCGCCTTACGCGATGCAGCCTTTCGCGGCTGAATGAGCGCTGGCGGAGACTCTATAATATCCGTCGCGATTCCATCCACACGTTCAGGCAGCACATCTCGCTGTAACAAAAGAGACGGGGCAATCTTCTGCACTACGTAGAGACGCACGCATGGCTCGGACGTCGTCTTTCCTTCGACTATCTTATGCCCGACGCCGACGGCGTGAACGTTATGCCCCGCCGCTAAAACGGCCGTGTTGACGCGCAAGCCGCGCGTCATCCCTATTACTCCTCCACGCACTCCGGCCTGAAGTAACCTAGCACTCAAGACCTGCTTGGCCTGTAACATATCATCTGTGATTGCCATTTTCATCTACTCCTTAAAGTATAATTCCATTTTCGTTGTGCGTAACGGGTAGCGAATGGCGACTTGCCACCCGCATGTTTGAATTACTTCGCGGGGGTTTTCAGTTTTTGCTCTTGGCCGCGTTGGCCTTCACATGTCAGGGCTCGCCGATTACCGGCCCGAATCATTGTTTTGTGTCACCGGACTTGGAGCCAGCAAGCCAGCCAGAAACGCACTGGCGGTGGTAAAGACCGTGAGCAGCTTATCAACCTCTTTCCCCTTATACAGGTAAACAGCCATTGCCAGAAAAGCTCCTACGAAGACAATCAGGAAGGCTGCCACTACCCAAGTCCAGATTTTGTCCGCGACACTGGGCGAGGGATCTGGAAGGGCGCTGGCGACAGCTCTCCTATCATCGGTGTTCAGGCTTTGAGCCGCCTCAATAGCCAGTTGTTTACGTTCCGTAGAGGACAGAGCCATGACTTCCGATCTAAGTTGCGATTGAGCAGACATATCTACCTCCTTCGTTGTGGTGTGGGTCATTACTCCCCTTGAGATTTTTACCTCCAGGGTCAGCTCGCGCGAGGGCGATGGCCTTCAGTTCAACGCTCTTATTTTCTTCGGCTCAAGATATCCGTTATAGATAGAGAGCTTGTCGGCGCAGACGACAGAGCCGTCCTTGTTATAGAGTGTGTACTCGATGATTACTCCGCCGCTATGGTCCACCTTGGCCCCCATAAAGTAGCGGATGAGATTCCTGCGCGTTCTATTATTTCCCCCTGCTTTGACGGATTTAATCTCCAGCCAGTAGGTATTGTTCTTTAGCAATGCCTTATCTAAATCTTCCGCTTTGACGAAGAGGGCCAGCAGGTTAAGGCCGGTGTTGGTGTCAACCTTGACTATGTCCTCGAAGAACTTATCGAAATTCGCGTTCAGGGCCTTCAACTCCTCAAGCCTTCCCGGTGCCTTTGCCTCCGCCGTCGCTTTAAGACTCTGAACTTCTGTTTCCAGCTCGCCTTTTTCCATTTCGGCATCGCTGTTGTTCTGGGCGAGCTTTGCCAGAGGCTCTTGGGTTTGTTGAATCTCCTCTTCGAGTTTCGCGATTTCGGCCTGGACCGCTGCTTTCTTCGACTTGGATTTGATCGTTTTGAGTTGCGCTTTCAATTTCTTAATCGCCGTCCGCTTATCGCTCACAGCCTTGTTGAGTTTCTCGATCTCCTCGCCGTTTTTGGCAATGGCCTTCTCTAGCTCGGTAATCCTGTTACTCGCCTCTTTAATACGCGATTTGACGCGGACCACGCTGTCGGCCTGGGCTTTGAGGATGATGACTTCTTCGATAAGTTTGACGGTCTGGGAAATGAATTGTCCCGACTCGGGCTCTTTTATTCGGGGCGGAAAGACTTTCGGATAGTAAAGCGTGATGCCTTGCGGGTATTGGCTTTTCAAGCCGCGGAAGAGTTCGGCGATCAAGGCGCTCTCTTCAATAGTGACTTCTTTACCCTCAATCTTGGTGTCGGTTCTGAAGATTGATATGAGGTCAACGAACGAGCGAAGAACGTTCGAGCCCGTTTCAAAAGCACTGATCACCGCAGGGGCTCCAGATACGCTAACGGCGACGGCTGGAAGGGGCGTCAGTAAAGTATTGTAATTGGCCTTGAAATTGTTTAGCCGCTCCTTAAAAGCGGGATACATCGCCTTGTAATATCGCCAGCCTTTTACGTCTTCCGCGTTATAGATGACGATTGTCGGAGCATCCGGGGAAACGCGGCTGCGAATCTGCTCGCTGATGCGGTCGGTTGCGTCCGCCATCGCTTTATAAGTTACTATCTGCGTTTCAATGAAAACGTTTTCGAGTTCGGTCTTACCTTCGAGGGGTGTCGCGGAAGCGGTCGGCTGAGCGTCACGTATCTCCTGCTTCAATGTCGCTTGATTCTTCCGCAAAGTGAGAATACGGTTCTCTTGCTCCAGTCTTCTTTCTTCTTCAGTAGGGGTCGGCGCGGGCGCGGGCTCCGGCGTTGGTGTTTGCCCATAACCGTCTTGCCCAACCGCCAAAAGCAGAATCAAAGTCACAATGATTGTGTAGAGGGTTGTAACTGTTCGCCGTTTGTCGTGTGTCATTGTATTCTCCTACCACTGAAATGTGATTGATAAACTCGAAGCCAGCACCTTTTCTCGCCCAGACCTTTTTTGACTCAGCCTAGGACGTGCATCGTCTTCAGGAGAAGGAATACGCCCAGTGCAAATCCTTAACCAACTGCTTCCTTGTAGGCGGCCTTTCTATTTACCTATGACCAGAAGCAGAAAAATATATCTGTGCTTCAGCCGTTTCGAGAGAAGATTTTTCTGCATCGGCTGTAATGAGTAACGAGGAAGAGGCGGTCGCCGAGGTTGGTCTGAAGAAAGACTTAAAGAAGCGCAATGAAAGTTGTGCGGGGTAACTACTTTTCGGAAAATGGATAAGCTTTCGAGGATGCCCTGAGCAATAATCTTGGCCGATCAATCCTTGAGGGGCTTGGGCGTTGCGCTGTTTGCAGACTATCTTTTCACTTGAAATGAGTAGACATTAATCTCTCTTAGCTTACCGTTGGCGGTCACACCGAGAAGCTCTATACGGTATTTCTGCTGACTTAGCAGTTGTGTGGGGACACTGAAGGAAACAGATTTTTCGGAAGGCATGACAGTAGCCTCTAAGCCGATTCTGGTGAGTAATGTGCTGTCATTGACGGTCTTAAGCCGCGCTTGATAGGAGCGATAGTTCGTATCTCCGATTAAAGCTAATCGGAGATTGACGAAATCGGCCTTGGGAGGAATGGTTAAAGTGTTGACTTCTCCCCCATCTCTGACAGGCCCGCCCGGAAGGAGTAAGACAGAGTAGAGAGCCGATGGCTCTTGTGTTGAATCCTTCCCCGGACGTTTTGGATTCTTCTGCTTCTGGACGTTAGCTACAACATCATTTCCGTTCTTTGGCGGCTGTTGCTCGGCGTACTGATATTGCTCGCGTTGCGTGTTCGTATTTGAATTAACCGCGCCATCCGGCTGCGCATTTACAGGTGGTCCTTCCTTTGTCTTCCCCTCCTGCTGTGATTGCCGCTGAGCTTGACTTGGAGCGGACGCGCTCGGCTTTCTCAGCACTTTAACCACTACCCATAAACCGCCTAGCGTAATCAGCAGCAACGCAGCCACGAGCGAAAACCTGAGCACAGGACGATTAAGATGCAGAAAAGGTAGGAACAGGGATTTCGACCGAGCAGTCGTGCGGGTTTCATTGTCCGACGCAGGCGAAGCCGTAACAACATTTTTACTGATATACTTCCGTAGAGCTATGGCAATCCGGAGGGTCTCGTATCGTTCAGGTTTAGAGAGAAAGAAGTTATGAAATCTCTGCTTATCGTCCGGCGAAAGATCGCCCGTGAGGTAATCATCTATCAGCGCATCCTCGGCATCCTCCAGTTGACGGAAATAATCTGTTTCTAAAAAGAGCCGCTCCTCTATCCGCACCTGCTCTTCGGGACTCAAATACCCCAGCAAATAACTTCTCAGCACCAACTCATCTTCGACCAGCGATTTCATTTGGATTAACTTCTTATCGTTGACCGCTCAACCCCCGCCTCGTTACGCGAATTTTTGAGCCAAACAATTCAGTATACATTTTTTCAAATTCGTCCTGATTCGCTGGGCTTGTAATCTGAGAATCGGCAATTCAATGCCAAAACGCTGCGCCAGTGCTTTCCTCAATTCTATCTTAATATGCTTCTCGCCCTGATAGTATTGCAATATCAACTCACGATTGCGATGGGTTAGCCGCTGTATGCACTGCTCAAGGCACATATACTCCGGCTCTTTATCATCCATAAGTTTTTCAGGTGATAAATCTGTATGGGGGAAAACATCGGGCTGCAATTCCACCGTTCTGGGTTCTCTTCTCAAGTGCTCAAGATGCACTTTATGTGCTACGCCGAAGAAGTAACGAGAAGGAACGCCGATATAGATTGCTTCTATCTCAGGCAATTTTTTGGCGACGCGATTGATTGTCTCATCAGCCAGATTTTCAGCTACGGATTGAGTGCAGTTATGATCTTTGAAACCTTTTATCAGTTTAGAATGAATTTTCTCGTACTCTTTCCCGGCTTCTTCACGATCCGGGTTAAGCCAGTCAAGCAACTTATCAAAGGCTTCCTGAGTTAACTCCCACTTTTGCTTTGGGGGCAATGCGCTCAAAAATTTGCCACTCCTGCCGGATGGGGCCAAAGAATGAATGGACAGCGAGTGGATGTTATCTAACATAAGTGGGCGGCTATTTCCAGTCTCCTTGTAGGATAAATCCGGCCCAGTAGTATGGCGCACGCCATTGTTCTCGCTCTCGCATAATTTCGAGCTGCGCCAGTCTTAACGAAGTTCCCGCCGGTTTTCGCTCTTTGAGCAAATGCCGGTAGAAGCGCCTCATTAGCTCGGCTGTCGCCTCATCATCAACTTTCCACAAACTGGCTATCACCCTTTCCGCCCCCGCATACATGAAACCTCTTGTTAGTCCGATTAATCCCTCACCTCTGACCTGTTTACCGATTCCCGTCCGGCAGGCGCTCAAAACGACTAACTCAGCCGACAGGTCCAGGTTATAGATGTCATGGAGCCGTAAAAAGCCGTCCTCCGAGCGCCCCTGCTCGTTGATTAATGAGAGGACGAGACCGGAGAGTTCAGGATGTTGGTCATCAAGGATGCCATGCGTAGCAAAGTGTATGATTGCATATTGCTTAAGTGCAGGGCTCGTGGCCGTGGCCCGATTCGCCTTGAACCCAACCGCCTTCATCCACGTTCCCGCCGGAGCCACGGCTACAATCTTGTTCGCCTCTATTTCAGAATAGTAGAGCCGCTCCAACTCGCCTTGCGTGCCTGTATCGCCTGTGTCCCTTAAAGCCCGGCTCAAGCTCCTTGGTTTGGATAACCCGGATGCATCAGGCGGCAGATTCTTTACGGCCTTTGGCATCCGTTCATCGCGACTGTCAAAGACAGGGTCGGCTAGGACCGCCACGGTCTTTGCGGTCTGTCTTGGCGCAACGCTTCTCAACTGTGCGAGGGCCGAGGCCGATGGCTCGTAGATGATCTCGTACTGTGATATGAGCGGAAGAGGGTCTGCTGTTAGTTTGTTTGTGTTGGATCTTGACGCTTCATTCGATTGCCTTAAGGCATCAGGTATAGGCAACGCTTCAAAAGGAATATATTGCAAAGCCCCGTCGGCTACGATGACCAAACGTTTCGCCCTCAGATTTAAGAAGGTAGGACCGAACACCATGCGACTCAGTTCGGCGGCCTGCGGCCAATACTGTGTCTGGGCTTTCATCAGACGAGCCAGAGATTGTTGACTACTCTCGCCCCGTCGAGGCGGCTCATAGGCAGTTAACAGTTCCCTGACCTTGCTGACCGCTCTCTCTATTTCCGCCCGGCCTGACAAGGAGCGGCTGATGACATTGGTCGGCGTCACAATCCATAGATAACTTTGCTTCTCGCCGAGCGCATACTCCATCAACACCGTCTCGTCGTCCAGTAGTTGCTGAATCTCTTTGAGCCTGAGCAGCTGCGGTTGTTTCAACTCGGCATAAGACTTATTGCTAGTCCTGATCTTCGCCTGTAAGTTATCGTGCTGAATAAGTAGCTGATTTAGACGTTGTTCTGCGAGAGCGACTTTTTCCGTCCATTTGAGATTGCGCAAGCGCATCAAGCTCTCTGCCAGAGCATTGATCTCACGCTCCAGTTCACGGTTCTTTTCAAGGAGTTCTGCCGGAACTCCTGTCTGAATATCGGCGCGGGCTTCGGTGAGCAGGTCAAGGAAATTTCTGGCACGAGCGCGCTCGCTGATATGAAGCGCAGCCACTTCATCTTCGGCTGAACCTTTAGCCTCAGAGAGACGCATTCTGACTTCGATATTCAGCGCATAAAAATCCTGCTTTGTCGCAAAGTAAGTTAGCCGTAGGCGCTGGCTGGTCATTTTGGTGCGGAGCGATTCTATAATCTCAACTGCTTGCTCAATCTTGCTGAGAGATGCACTCAAGTTGTTCCGGTCAAGCTCGGCACGGGCTATGCCGTAAAGCGTGAGGGCCTGTCCCTGCTTATCTTTCAGGGCCAGCCAAAGAGGCAATGCCCGGTCGTAGCATTCAAAAGCCTTGCTTAATTCACCTAGCGAAGCGTAAGCCTGTCCCATCTTATCGAGGGTCTTCGCCTGATTCCGGCGGTCATCTATCTCTTGATAGGCGTCTAAAGCCTGCTGGTAATATTCCAGCGCTTTCTTCGGCTCGCCGGAAGAAGCGTGAGCCATCCCGGCGCTCAGAAGCGCATAGCCTATAAACAATTTGTTATGAGTTTTTTTGCCGAACGGCAGCGCGAGGTCAAAATATTTCAGGGCTTCTGATTGATCTTTTTGGAGCGCGTAAACGTACCCCATGTTCGTGAGGGTAATAGAAATACCTAAAGGCTCATTCAACTGTTGCCGTATTTCAAGCGACTTCTTCAAGTATTCAAGCGCCAGTTCCGTATCGCCAGTCTCTGCATGCGCTATTCCAATATTATTGAGCACCAGCGCCTCGCCGCTTCGTATATTTTTTTCCTGAAAGAGCCTGAGCGCCTCTTCATAATAGCCGAGGGCCGTTTGCGTCTCGGCCCAAGCCTCAAAGAGCTTGCCAATATTATTGCGGACATAGGCTTCAAGTCGCCAATCACCTGTCTCCTGACAAAACTTCAGCACTTGCTGGAAAATATCAAAGGCATAGGAAAGCTCACTCAATTCAGCATATGCTTCTCCAAGATTATTGCGTGTGTTCATTTCACTGTAGGGGTCGCGCACTTCTTGCCAGAGATGAAGGGCTGCTTCGTAATTCTCAATAGCTTTGCGCTGGTAACCCGTGTTCCAGTAAATGATCCCTATATTATTGAGCATCTGGGCCTGTCCCCACTGGTCCCGAATGCTTCGTCTAAGTTCCAGAGCCTGGTTGTAAGGAGGTATGGCCTCAAGTGGGTCGCCCAGAGTTCTATGAGTTGCGCCTATCTCATTTAATATAAAGGCCCGCTCGGCAACGTGCTCAGTGTCTTGCAGAAGGAGAAGCGCTCGATTCAGATAAGTCATTGAATCCGAGAAAACGCCCAAAGCTCTGAACACACGGCCAATATTACAGAGAGCATAAGACCCGGATTGAACATCCCCGAGAGCTTCCCAGACAGCCAGCGCCTCTTTATATTTTTCAATGGCAGCTTCTCGACTCGCTTTTGTCCCCTTGGCTCGCAGTTCTTGCGCCTCCGCAAACAGACGTTCGGCAGCTAACCGCTTGACATCTGTTGGCGTTGGTTCGCGCAATGCCTCGATTCTTACCGCGTAGCCGCCGGATGGGACGGTTTTATATGAGCTTATCTCCAGGGTGTAATCTCCTGCCACCTGTGCCGTAACGGAAACGGACTCCGGCCCGAGCATCCCGTTCGGGTTGTCAATTTCCCTGATTACTTGTCCATCCGGCCCCAGGACTTTCAGGATGATATCAATACCCTTCTGCTCTACGACTGCGCGCAAATACTGGCCCGCCGCCATCGCGACTTGAAAAGTGTGCGTCTCGCCCGCCCCCATTTTCTGCTCAACCGTCTCACCGGGCCTGAGAAAGCCAAAGTTTTTCTTACCGTCAACGGATTGAGAATTTTGAAGGAAATAAAGAGCCGTCGTCTGGTATTCGCCCAAGCTTAAGCCGGGAGCAGCATTTACTATCAGAGGAACGAGAAGGCTGAAAGAGAGGAGACCGAGTGCTTTCGCGCGCGCGGTCTGAGGTCGTAAGGCCGTTTTGATGAACAAAGAGAACATGGCACACTCAAATAAATTCTGGGCGGGAACTGCGACAACCGGAATTTTATTGTGAGGCACTTAAATGTCAACGCATTTCTTGATAGCGGGGCAAGACGATAAACCGGCTTCTGTACTTCGCCTCAGTAATTCTTGCTACTTCTCGCGGCCAACTGTCTTCACAGTAATTCTCCAGGGCTCTCAGGCCCATACACCATATGGAGGCGCAGACAGAGAGAGAAGTGGGGTGACGCTGTTACTCCTCCCTTTCTGCGCCTCTTGGGGTGAGGCATGTTTTTCTGATATATCACTCCCCTTGATGCTATAACCAAGCTTATCGAAGACTGCCCGCTCACAAGTTTGTACGTAAACGAAGGACATGTAGCTCTGCCCGTTCTTCAGCCGCGACGAGGTGGAAGGCCACTGTAGCCCCGGCCCCTCGATTTACGCTCCCGAACTGCCGCCGCCGGTCCCTGTATCGCCCGGGTCCGCAGCCGTTATTACCGGGTCTGTTGCAGCCCCCGTACCGGTAAAAAAGTAGTTGCCGGTAAAGTTCGCTTCCGTCTTATTGATTCTTGCGTTCACGGTTGTTGTGACAAACCCGGCTAAAATGTATTTTCTGATTACCGTACTGTCCTCTAATTGAATGTTGAGGTTGAAGCACATGTAACTTTGGCCGAGACGTGCGTTACACACGCCTTCACCCATTCTTATAGGAGGCTCTACCGGCTGACCGTTAACCGCAGTGATCCACACTTCGATCACGCCGGGAGCTACCGTATCTTCAATCCTGGCATTGAAACGGATGATTCGGTTAGGCTCAGGTAACCAGAATTCCCAATCCATTGAGGCACAACTACTCATAATATCCTTCCTCTCAGTCTTAAAAATATTTCCCATGCAGGATAAGTGGATGTCATCCTGCTACAATGCAGGAACTCGAACAATGCATTGTGAATCCCCGCGTTCCATCTCATTCAGTCCTTGGCATTCAGTATTTCACCTCTAACATTTAATGCCGAAATAGCTTTAAACATATCAGCCTTGCACGGCGATTTCGGTCATAATCTGCTTACATCATCACGCTTTAGCGCTTGCTGAAATTTGTCTGCTTGCTTGTAAATCTGTGCCAGCTCGGCCCAGTGAATTTTCACCGCATCTTCGTACGCTTCATTGATAAACTTTTCAGCCTGTGCAATTTTGGCTTCGTCGTTGCCAGTGGAATCAATTACTGCCGGTATTTCTTGATGCCACTTGCTTACGATAGAGCCTAGAAGTAACTGCTGCGAAGGCAGAGGGCTGGCGATTGAGTTCGATGCCGGGAAGTAAAGCGTCGGGTATTGTTTACGGGTCTCGGCGGGAACGGCCACCTGAAGAAGCTCGTGAATCTCGCAGGGCGTTGCCTTTTCCTTCAATAGAATGTTATATGCAACGTCACCTACGTTGATGACGGGGCCGCTCATCTCTTCTAAAACTCGCGGATGTTGGGCCAGCTTGTGAAACGTGAAGAAGGCCATCGATCGGCGCACGTCGAAGGATGCAAGCCACAAGGCCAAGTTACTATAGAATTGCCCTATCCGATTGATGATGGAGGGGTCTGCTGTATTTGTCGTGAACCCGCGTAAATTGTCATTTAAGTAATGATGCCAGGTGGAGTCAGCCGCAATACGCCCCACCCCGGCCCGATTACCATCGTAAAGGGCAAGCTGAATGTACCTCTTCCCTTGACGCTTATCTATGCCCCACGCTACTGGATAAGGTGCGACACCGCCGTTAGCCTCCGGCCATTCTTCCAAGTCATCGCACGACGGGATAATAACCTCGCCATCGTGGGTATGATCCGGGAACACTCGAATCAAACACCTTTCTCCATCCTTCATCCCCTCAAAAATTTGATGCGGACGACCCTTAGGAAAAGGAAGAGGAACTGGAAGTGGTTCTCCGGTTACACTGTCAAAAGTCTTCAGGATTAATAGTTGAGGTGTGGCATCACTCTCAAAGACACTGTTATGGAAGTCTTCGTGGCACAACAAGACTTGCGTGTTATGGCTATCACGCGGATCGGTGGTGGGCGGGCCTTTCCACTTGCGCAACTGCCCCGCTCTCGGCACTTGGCGTCCCAATGCCCGCCCCAGTCCCAAGTAGTTTTCATGTTTATTCTGCTCGGGAGGATTTAAGCGCGGGTCTTCCTCAGAATGGTCTCCGGCCATCAACACACTGCCTTTCTTCATCCACTTAAATAGTTCGACTAACTCAGCCTGATCATATTCAGGCGGATTGAGTGGCTGATTGTGCTCCTCTTTATTTAACGTCCGGTGGCCAAAGAACCAAGTTTGGCTGTAGGTGTCATCATGTAATAACTTGTCCAGCTTGTCTTCCGGCTTGCCCGTCATCCTGTTTTTCAAAATCACACATATATCGGCAGAGGCCGGTTGATGCGCCTTGAGTTGATTTTTCAACTCTGAAATACCCCAGTCGCCAGTGGCGTCGATAATTTTCCCATCTGTGTAAATCAATATATTGATAGTCGGCTTCTGAGTGAGTATTTCGAGGAAGCTTTTTGTACCGCCACTGACCACACTATCCTTCAATGTTTCGTCCGACATGTCCGGCAACCTCCAGTTCGGGCTCTGAACTTATGAAAAGCTAATTGAATATTACGAGGCTTGATTGAGAAAGTGCTCTAGGCTATTTGCTGTTAAGAACTCTTCGTATTCCTCTATGCTACCACAAGCCTTTCTCTACAAATATATGTTAATTGGAGCAAAAACATATCACCTATCAAATTATTCCACATGGACTTCAGGCAGCAGGTCCTGGAATGCTGCTGACGCATTGCCTGCCGACGCCAACGTCTATGTAACACTCGCCATCTAGCCATTTTGTTTCGTCCCGAATTTGTTGTGGTCACTTATTCGAGTGCAAGCAGGATGCCGCAGGCAAGATGAGCCGTTTCGTAGCCCACACAGCGTAGAGCAAACGACGAGCGCGCCGTATCACCCATGAGTCAACAGGTGAAATCGCCCATTTCCAAAGCCCGAGCCTCTTTAACATTGCGGAATGCGGATTTAGGAAAGTGATGAGTGCGGAGTGATGAGTGATGAATTAAAGAAAGAGCGTGTCTTCTTCTTTTAATTCATCACTGCGGCACTCATTATTGCTTTTTCGCTATTAGCACTTGAAAGCTGGCGCTCATGCCGCCGGGTAAGATCATTTCGCGCGCTGTCGTTGTCAGGCTGAGCGAGGCCGCATCGGCTTGGGCTGTGTCCGTTCGTTTCTGCAACTCCTCCAGTAGACCCGAGCGGAGCAGAAATTGATCCTGTCTTTCAAGCGAGACGATTTGTAAACCTGACTCGCGGCATACTCTTTGAACGCTCGTCCAATCAACAGTCGTCGTCAGGTCTTGCTCGCCCGGCGCGTCGAAGACATCGTCCACAAATTGGTGACGGCGAAAGGCGCGCAATGTTCCGTGTGGACGAAGCTGCGGATCATAAAGCTCGCGCGCCGTCGCGCCGTAATCGACTATGATGAGATAGCCGCGTGTGAAAAGCTTTGCCGCGCGCCGGAGCCACCCCAGGGCGTCTAGATTTACTTCGGCCACCTGACCTTCCAGGAGCCGTATGTCCAGACGCTCGAAATATTCCGCGAGGTGCGGCGTGCGCGGCTCTCTTTCAAGCCAGACAAACCCCGCGCTTTCATCCAGCCCGACGCACATTTCCAGCAGGCGACGCCCGCGCCACACGACGCGGTAAACCGGAAAAGCGTCGAGCAGCTCGTTGGCGAAAACGATACCAGCGCCCTGCGGGTCGGTCGTTTCAGATAAGGAATGTTGCTCGACGTGCGCGGCGTATGGCGCTAGACGTTCGAGCGCGGTTGAGTTGGACGATGCGCTCCGCTCGTCAATCGTGTAACGAGTTGCTGAGAAAACCTGTGGATAATCGACGGCGAGTGTGTCCAGAGCTACGCGTGCGAAGTGGCCCGCGCCCGCGCCCCCTTCCCAGATAGTCCAGAGCTTGGGCGAGTCCAGCTCTTCGTGCAGGCGTGCGAAGAAGCGCGCGAAGGTGGCGGCAAATAGCGGGCTGCGCTCGGGGCTCGTGCGGTAATCGCCCAGACGTCCCCAACGCTGAAAATCCTGCTGGCAATAATAGCCTTCGCGTTCGTCGTAGAGCGCCGCCTCCATCCAGTCGTGAAAAGAGATTGCGCCCTCGCGCTTGATACGCGCGCGCAAACGTTCTGCAAGCGGAGTAGGACTCTTCTCCTTCACTTCAAAAAAATTTCCTGCTCAGAAGATCAAGCGTGTGTTGTTGCGGCGGTTCATGAACGGGCTCTTCTATTCCGCAGGCGGCCCTGATTCCGGGTCAACTTTTTCGAGGAGCTTTGTGGTGTGGTCGGTGACGCTCGGGGGCGTTTGGAGTTCGGCGGTATCGCGCCGCCGCCAGTTTCCCACTGGCTGCCCCGGCGCAGGAGGCAAAACGGAAGCGCGCAGCCCAGCGGCCATCTGCGGCGGAGACACAGGAGGAGCCGGAATAACCGGCGCTCCCGTTGTGGCGTAACTTTTTTTCGGGCCTTTATCCTGAATCAGGGAGTAGAGAATACGCAGGATGCCGCCCCAGAAGAAGATGACGCCTGCGAGAGCGACTATCGCCTCGGGCAGGTTGACGGCTTCGCTCAGGATGGCGAGTATCGGCGTCACAATCAGCCCGATGAGCATCAGCGCAACACCCTGTCGAACGCCCTTGCGTCTGGGAGACATTGGCGCGGAGCTTTCCCCCGTCGCGCCGGAAACAGGAAGCGAGCCGCCCGTCGCCAGCAACATCGAAACTCCTTCCAGAGGGAAACCGCAACGCGAACAAAAGCGCATGTCGCTGGAGATTTGTTGTTGACCGCATTGCGGGCAGTACATTGAAAAGTTCTCCTCCTTCGATTGCGGAATGCGGATTTCGGATTGCGGATTTAAAAGAATGATTCGTAGGTTGATTGTTTCATTGAATCAATCCGTCTTCAATCCGCAATTCTTAGACGCGCGGCAGCCTGGCGTCTGAAAATAATCTGAACGTGCTGAAAGCGCGTCCCTGATGATGAGCGGCACGCTGGAGCGTCTCGAAGAGAAGCGCGCCCAGCCGCCCCGTCTCGCCCGAAGGCAGCGCAATCTCTTTTATCAAATCTTCGTCCGTAGAGAAACGCTCGAAACCGCTCGCGCGCGTTGCTTCCACTTCCGACAGGTATTCAAGAACGCTGGCGGGCGTTTGTAAAGTTTCCGGCAGCGTCCACTCAAAGGGGTCGTCCCAGAGATTGGCGTTGATGCCGCCGAAGGTCTGCTCGACTGTGGCGGCGCTGCGCAGGATGTGCTCGCCGCACGAGTAGACGGGGAACGCGCCACTTGATGCGCGCGGCTGCCAGTAAAGCCGCTCCGCCGGAACGATTTCCACGAGCGCACGCGAGCGCGCATCAAGACGGGCAAACGCTTCGTCCAGAGACGAGATTAACTGTTTCATCAGGTTAACCGGACAAGCCGATTTTGGATTTTGGATTGCCGATTTCGGATTGGAGTGACAACGAATCTTGAAGAGCCTCAATCCCGCAACGCTAATCCAAAATCCAAAATCGCTACGCCGCTGGCGGTACTGACCTTGATGCTCACTTAGCGCGCCGCTCGGTCTCTTCCAACACCGTGCCGAAGCTACGCCCGCCATAGCTTGCGCCCGTGTAGACGCGTCCCTTTGCTCCGACCTTCGACCCGCGCGCAGGCACGCCCGAGCGCGTAACGACCATCAATCGTCCAGTGCCGTCGTCAATCTCGTAGACGCCAAAATTCAACAGGCCATAGCTGTCCCGGACTGTCCCCGCGACGGCCACTTCCTTGTTACTGTATTTACCGGGGTCGGCGTTAATCTTTGAGATTGTCTCACGCTGCGGGCAGGCTGTAACGAAGAAAGTGACGGCGAGGACGACCGCTAACCCAATAGCTCGAATACGCAAACTCATGCTGCATCTCCTTCATGTCTCAAATCAGAATTTCGGGAGAGCAAACGGGATGATAACACGCACCCTTTCAAGATGCGACGCGGAGACGCGGGGAGTGGGCGACGCGGCGACAAAAGCATTTGTCTTTTTCACCGCGTCGCCCACTCCCCGCGTCTCCGCGTCGTGCCTACTTTCCGAACCACCCGACGGGTTTATCCGAGAGGTCTATCCACACGCTCTTGACCTGTGTGTAAAGGTCTATGGCGTGCTTGCCCATCTCGCGCCCGTAGCCGGATTGTTTGTAGCCGCCAAAGGGCGAGGCGGCGTTCAGGATGTTGTAGGTGTTAATCCAGACCACGCCGGCCTTGACCTCACGCGCGAAGCGGTGCGCGCGTGTGACGTCGCGCGTCCAGATTCCGGCTGCCAATCCGTATATAGTTTCGTTGGCCTGCTTGATTAAATCCGCTTCGTCCTCGAACGTGATGACGCTCACGACGGGTCCGAAAATCTCTTCCTGCGCAACGCGCATCTGGTTCTTGACTTCGCTGAAGATGGTCGGCTGGAAGAAATAGCCGTGCTGGAAATTTCCTTCAAGCTGCGGAGGCACGCCGCCTGATAACACGGTCGCGCCCTCACTGCGCGCGATGTCCACGTAGCCCTTGATGCGGTTAAGTTGGTCTTCAGATACCTGCGGCCCCATGTGCGTGCCCGTGTCCATAGGGTCGCCGACCTTGATGCGCTCGGCACGCTCTTTGAACTTTTCCAGAAACTCGTCCTTGATGCTCGCTTCCAGAAAGAGACGAGAGCCCGCCGTGCAGAGCTGTCCCTGATTATAGAAGATGCCCATCATCGCGCCGCCCACGGCCTGGTCTATGTTCGCATCCTTGAAGACCACGTTGGGCGCTTTGCCGCCCAGTTCCAGCGAGACCTTGGTGAGATTCTCGGCAGCCGTTTTGGCAATCAGCTTGCCGACTTCGGTCGAGCCCGTGAAGGCAATCTTGTCCACGTCCGGGTGCGCGGCTAAAGCAGCGCCAGCCGTCTGCCCGTAGCCGGGAACGATGTTGACTACGCCTTCCGGAAATCCTGCCTCCTGAAAAAGCTTTCCTAGTTCAAGCGCGGTGACGGGTGTTTGTTCCGCAGGCTTGAGGACGACCGTGTTGCCTGCTGCAAGAGCGGGCGCGAGTTTCCAGGCGGACATCAGGAGCGGAAAGTTCCAGGGAATAATCTGGCCGCAGACGCCCAGGGGCTCGCGCAGCGTGTAATTAAAGAACGGGCCGGGAACGGGAATCGTCTCGCCTTCAATTTTGGTAGCAGCGCCCGCGAAGTATTCAAAATTCTCCACGACCTGCGGCAAGTCTACGTAGAGCGCTTCGCGAATCGGTTTGCCGTTGTCCGAGGTCTCAAGCTCTGCCAGCTCTTTCGAGCGCGATTCAATAAGCTGCGCCAGCTTGTACATCAAGCGCCCGCGATCACGCGCGCTCATCTTGCCCCACTTGCCTTCAAAGGCGCGGCGCGCTGCGGCAACGGCCTTATCAACGTCTGCCTTATCAGCTTCGGCCACTTCGGCCAACGTCTCGCCCGTCGCCGGATTCGGCGAAGTAAAAGTCTTTCCCGATTCGGCATCCACCCATTGCCCATCTATCAAAAGCTGATACCGGCGCACCGTATCCACACCGGCAGGTTGCGAACTTGCCATCTCGATCTCCTTCATCTGATCAGTGATTCGTCTGCAAGAAAAGTTTGAATACAAGAGGTAATCTAACATTCCGGTGCGATGAAAGTCCAAACGCTCATCGGCAAATGTTGTTTGCCTTGAGATGAAAATGGATGAGCTATTTCACCATCTATCCCTCACATGGTTCACTTCAAGATAGTTTCACCTTTGTTATCAATCTTCATCTCTAACATCTAATTGCAAAGCTACCATATCGTCATGGTGCAAGATTTTCCAGCCGAGAGAGGAAGTTTGCCGATCGTAGCTTAAGCTCATAAATCGTCATTCAGGCCAATAAAATTTTGTTGACAAAGGAAGTAAGGAAGGAGTATTTATCAGCGTGTTGCTTTTCGATTTCCACGTTAAGCAAGGGCCTCATCAGCGAATTACTCATCTTGCTCCTGCTTAACTTCACACTTGCACGGCCAATCAGGGATAAAGAATTGACGATTTTTATCCTTAAAACCCGCTTCACAGGAGAACGACATGGCAAATCAAACTGCTCACAGGCAAAAACTTATGATTTTCGGCCTCTCTCTCATGGCTCTGGTCCTCGCTACGTTAGTCACCACTTCACGGGCTTATCGCCCGCCGCAAAACTTACCGCAGATTGAAAATAAGACCCAGTCATTTCAAGTCGCAAATCTGGAACTCAATGCCGCCGGAGATGCTTATTTATTAACCCTCCAAAATACCTCCAATAAGAATATCAATGGATATTCTATCGGCACGGGCCCGGGATCGACAGTCGATGTTGAACTGACGACTGCCGAGCGGATCATATCACCCGGAGAAACCACTCAGCAGAGGATTCCTGTTTCACATCTACGCGGGTCTAACATTCTAGATCAGCCGCTCAACCCGATTACCATCCGCGCGGTATTGTTTGATGATGGAACCAGTGATGGGGATTACAAAGCCGTCGCCCCTATGAAGCAAAGACGCTTCGGCGCTAAATTACAACTGCAACGCATCAACGGCATCCTCGAATCTGCTCTGGCGACGGGCGAGATTACTCCAAATACTCTCGCTCGCATCGAAGCACAAGTCTCAGCTTTGACCATCGAGCCGTCCGCCGGGCAGCCGTCGATGGTTAAAAGCGGGCTCCAAAACGCCAAAGACGATGTGCGCTCTGCTCTCAACGAACTCAAACAAAGAAAGACCGGCCTCAAAGAAGGTTTACAAGACATCAAGGTTAAGACGACGCGCATAGCCAATAGCTTGTAACTCCCTCTTCGCACCCGGAGTCGCATGGCCCGTAGGCTCAGCTACGGTCCTTTCCTTATTGACTTTTCTTTAATCCTGACGGAGCCCCAACATGAGACCCACACTTCGAGTTTTGACGCTCTTACTATTTGCTGCTGTTGTCTCCCTCACAGTTAATGCTCAAATCTGCACCGTGTCATACGAACCCGGAAACGGTGAATATTATCAGAGCTGTAGTTTGTTCAATAATTCGACCAGTCTAAAAAAGGTGTACTGGAATATCTACTGGACAAACGGGTGCGGGACGATTAATGCCACACGCGTTAACTATGAAGTCACAGGCACGGGAAACTGCGGTCTAAATAGTAACGGTAACGTAGCAGATTGCTATCCGGAATTTTATCCAGCCGAGAAGTTCGATAATGTCAATGGAGTAGGTGTTTGGCAGCAAAGAGTCAGAAGTAGAGTATTCAACGCTGCTTCGCAGGTATGCCAAATTCAGGAGGATAAATACTGGTCACAAAGTGAAGCTTGTACTGATTGCATTAGCGGCGGCGGCGGCTGCGACCCACAAGCGGAATTGGACTGCAAAGCATCCTCGACTCAGGGGTGGATGTGGAACGAAGATTTTTGTGAGTGCCGGTGTAGGTTCGGCCATTGGATTTGTAACCAACCTACGCCTCTCCTCATAGATATACTGGGAAACGGTTTCAACCTGACAGATGCCGCGAGCGGCGTGGACTTTGACATAGACGGCGATGGTGCTCGCGAGCGTTTGTCCTGGACGGATCAAGGCTCTGACGATGCGTGGCTGGTGCTCGACCGCAACCATAACGGCACGATAGATAACGGACAGGAATTATTCGGCAACCTCTCGCCGCAGCCGTCATCGCTTGCTCCCAACGGTTTTCTGGCGCTGGCCGAATATGACAAGCTGAAAAACGGCGGGAACGGTAACGGGGTAATTGATAATAGAGATGCTATCTTCTCCAATCTAAAGCTCTGGCAAGACAAAAATCACAACGGCATCTCAGAGCCAGATGAGCTGCGCGCGTTACCGGAACTGGACGTTGCCGCGCTGTATTTTGATTACAAAGAATCCAAACGGACAGACCAGTACGGCAACCAGTTTCGTTATCGCGCGAAAGTAGATGATGCAAAGGGTGCTAAATCAGGACGCTGGGCGTGGGACGTTTTTCTGACAGCACAATAAACAGGGCAATGAGCTTTAACAGAACCGCCCGCGAGTCCGAACGAAGACCTCGCGGGCGGTTCTGCTTCTATAGTCTCTTTCCGGCTCTCTCAAGAGCCTGCGAGCAGTTGGCGCAGCACGTAGGGCAGGATGCCGCCGTGCTGGTAGTAGTCAATCTCAATCGGCGTATCTATACGCAAGATGACCGGCACTTCTTCGGTCTCGCCGCTCTGGCGATGAATCACCAGCGTCACGTCTTGCCGGGGTTTGATCTTGCTTTCAAGACCCGTGACGTCGAAGACTTCCGTGCCGTCCAGATTGAGAGTCTGCGCGTTTGTCCCTTCCTTGAACTGAAGAGGGAGCACGCCCATCCCTACCAGATTGCTGCGGTGTATGCGCTCGAAGCTTTGAGCGACGACGGCGCGCACGCCCAGAAGCCGCGTGCCCTTCGCGGCCCAGTCGCGCGAGCTGCCCGTCCCGTACTCGTGGCCCGCAAAGACTATGAGCGGCACGCCCGCCGCTTGATAATGAACAGAGGCGTCGTAGATGCTCATCTTTTCGTTGACGGGCTGCAAGACCGTGACGCCGCCTTCCGTGCCCGCGACCATCAGGTTCTTGATGCGAACGTTGGCAAACGTGCCGCGCACCATGACCTGATGGTTGCCGCGCCGCGAGCCGTAGGAGTTAAAGTCTTCGACCGAGACGCCGCGCAGTTGTAGATAGACGCCCGCGGGGGAGGTGGGCTTGATTGCTCCCGCAGGGCTGATGTGATCGGTCGTCACGGAATCGCCAAAGATAGCCAGCGGGCGTGTGCCGCGCACGTCGCAAATCTGGCCGGGCTCCATACTGAATTTTTCAAAGTACGGCGGCTCTTGAATATAAGTTGATTGAGAATCCCAATCGTAGACGAGCCCCGTCGAAGAGGGTATCTCATTCCAGAGCGGGTTCTGCTCCGCGAAGTCTTTGTAGAGCGAGCGGTAGGTCTCCGGGTTGTAAGCGGCGGCCATCACGCTTTGAATCTCGGAGAGCGTGGGCCAGATGTCGCGCAGGTAAACGTCCTCGCCGCGCTTATCCTTGCCGAGCGGCTCCGTGGACAAATCTATGTTGACGCGGCCCGCGAGCGCGAAGGCTACAACCAGCGGCGGGCTCATCAAAAAGTTTGCGCGCACGCTCTGATGCACACGCGCTTCAAAGTTGCGGTTGCCGGAAAGCACGCTCGCCGCCACAAGGTCGTTGTCGAGGATGACTTCCTCTATGCGCGGGTCGAGCGGCCCGGAGTTTCCAATACAGGTCGTGCAGCCGTAACCCACGAGGTTAAATCCAATCTCGTTTAAGTAAGGCTGAAGCCCCGTCTTCTCTAAATACGCAGTGACGACGCGCGAGCCGGGAGCAAGCGAAGTCTTGACCGAAGGGTCAACACGCAAGCCCCGCTCGACAGCCTTCTTCGCCAAGAGTCCTGCGGCGAGCATCACGCTCGGGTTGGAAGTGTTCGTGCAGGAAGTGATGGCCGCGATGACCACGTCGCCGTGGCCCAGATCGTCCAACCTGTCAGGAAATTCCTCGGGCGGAATGTCCTCTACGCGGTCGGGCGTCGGACGATTGTTCATCATCTCCGTCTCGGTCAAAGGATTCGTGTTCTTCTGGCTCAACCCGTCGCTGACGATTTCGGGCTGAGTCTCCTGTTCCTGCGCGCCGCCGCCGCCCGCCACGCTCTGAAGCACCGGAAGAACGCGATGGCCGTTTCCGACTTCAAAGCGCCGCTTCAATTCTTCGAGCGACTTGCCATAGCCGTTTTCGCCCACGGGCTTTTCGAACAACTCAAGAAACTTTTCCTTCAGCTCCGTCAGCTCAATACGATCCTGCGGGCGTTTTGGTCCGGCCACGCTCGGTTGAATCTCTTCCAGGTTAAGCTCAAGGACGGTCGTGTAATCACACTCGCCCGCGCGCGGAATGCCGAACATGCCCTGCGCTTTGAAGTAGCTCTCGATGATTTCAATCTGTTCTTCCGTGCGGCCCGTCGCGCGGTAATACTCCAAAGTCTTTTCGTCTACGGGGAAGAAGCCCATCGTCGCGCCGTATTCGGGAGCCATGTTGGCGATGGTCGCGCGGTCGGCCACAGGAAGAACGCCCGCGCCTTCGCCGTGAAACTCTACAAACTTGCCAACGACTTTCGCCTTGCGCAGCATCTCCGTCACGCGCAGGACAAGGTCTGTCGCCGTCACGCCTTCGCGCAAGCTTCCGCTCATGTGTACGCCTACGACATCAGGCGTCAAAAAATAGACCGGCTGGCCGAGCATCCCCGCTTCGGCCTCTATGCCGCCCACGCCCCAGCCGACCACACCCAGACCGTTAATCATCGTCGTGTGCGAATCCGTGCCGACCAGCGAGTCAGGGTAAAAGACGCCGTCGCGCTCCATCACGCCATGAGCCAGATATTCAAGATTGACCTGATGCACGATGCCTATGTCGGGCGGCACGACCTGAAAGCCCTGGAACGCCTGCGTGCCCCACTTCAGGAATTGATAGCGCGAGTTGTTGCGCTTGAACTCCATCTCCATGTTCTTCTGAAAGGCGTCCGACGTGGAGGAATAATCAACCTGCACCGAATGATCTATGACCAGATCGACGGGGACGAGCGGCTCAATCAGCTCCGCGTCGCGGCCCATGCGCCCGACCGCAGAGCGCATCGCCGCCAAATCAACCAGAAGCGGCACGCCCGTAAAATCCTGCAAGAGCACGCGCGCGACGACAAAGGGAATCTCTTCGGTGCGCTCCGATTCCGCGCGCCAGCCGCACAGCGCGCGCACGTTCTCTTCCGTGATTTTTTTGCCGTCGTAGTTGCGCAAGACAGATTCAAGCACGATGCGCAAACTGACGGGCAGACGGGAAACAGGGCCAACGCCCTCACGCTCAAGCTGCGGCAACGAATAGAACTTGCCCGCTTGAAAACTCTGGAGTGTGTTGAAAAGATTATGTGACATAGGACAGTCGTACCGTCTACGGTGCGCTTGCTCCCGCGAGAGACGGCGCACAGATTAGAGTTAACCGAAAGTGTTCATGCTGGTTCAAAACTAAAGTGTAAGGTTCGCATGCGCTTTCGTCAAGAGAGCGTAAAGAGGATGCTTTCTTCACATCTTCATGACAATGGGCGTTGCCCATCTTTCGAGCCATTTGTTATAGTTCGAGCATTAAAAAAGTCTAGAGAGTGCTGAGAGTCTTGAGCGTCCGGAGAGTCGCAAGCTTTCTTCTCTCCGGACTCTACGAACTCTCTAGACTCTCTGGACTTTTAAGGAGATGAGATGCCCAAGAAACAGCCGGAAGAATTCGAGTACCTGAGCAACAACCCGGACTTTGTGCCCGACCCGGAAATCGAAGAGTTTATGGAAGAAGAGATTGCGCGCGCGCCGAAAGACCCTGAGCTTTTGGCCGAGCGCTTACGGCAGAACACTGCCGCCAGCCCGAGGGATGCGGGCGGCGACCCGGACGCCTCGTGGGAAGACGTCAACGACAGCGGCACGGAGTCCGTCTCGGGCGACAACCCGACGCCGGACCAATCGCTCGTCGAAGAGAACGCGCTCGCCGTCGGCGTGAGCTTCGAGGACAACGAAGAGCTGAACGTGCTGGAAAAAATAGAGCGCCGCGACCGCGACCGCTTCGAGCTGGACGAAAACTCCAAAGCCACAGATGACATGATCTAAAAGGCAGTGACAAGTGACGGGTGACAAGTGACAAGTTAAGAAGCTTTTCTCTTGCTTGTCACCTGTCACTCGTCACTTGTCACTGCTTTCGCGGTTGGAGTGTGACGGATTTGATGACGATGCGGTCGGCGGGGCGGTCGGTTCCCTCTTCCGTGGGCGCGTTCATAATCACGTCGGCGTTGTTTAATCCTTCGATTACTTTCCCAAAGATAGTATAGCGCTTATCAAACTCGGGCTGGCGCTTGAGCGTGATGAAGAACTGCGCGTTGGCCGTGTCGCGCGCCTGTGCTTCGGTCAGACCGGGCTGACCGGCAAAGCCCTGCGATGCTCCCTTGCGTGCCGCGCCGAGCGTGCCGCGCTCATAGGGAACGTCGCTGAACTCGCCCGCGACGTTCGGGTAAGTCGAATCGCCCGAGCCGTCGTTCATAGGGTTATTGTCTTTTGAGAGCGGGTCGCCGCTCTGGATGATTCCCAATCGCGGGTCGATGCGATGAAAGGTCACGCCGTTGTAAAAGCCCTCGCGTATGAGCTGCTTGAAACGCGCGACCATGTTGGGCGCAAGGTTCGGGTAAAGCTCTATGACTATGTTGCCGTAATCCTGCGTTTCAATGACGGCGACTTCCGCATCCGGCTCGGGCTTGACTCCCCTTTTGAGATTCGGCGGGTCGGCCTGAGCCGCAGGGTCTGTGCCCGTATCAAAATCTTTTGAATTTGAATTAGCGTCGCCTTTGCCGCACCCCGCAACCGTCAGGGCAAACGCCGCGCACAAAAAAAGCATCGCCCACCACGAGCCTGCATTCCGTATGGAGCGCACGCCCACAGGCTCGCGCGCCTCTTGTCTGTTCACTAAAAGTTAGCCTCCCACGTTTTCTTTTAGAATAGCTTACGACTGTCCAGTAGAATAGTCACCGGCCCATCGTTCACAAGTTCGACCTCCATCATACGACGAAAGCTGCCGGTCGCCACTTCCGAAACTTTGCGGCGCGCCTCCGCGACAAAGAATTCGTAAAGCGGCTCTGCACGCTCCGGCTCCGCCGCCTCTATCCAACTGGGTCGCCGCCCGCGCCTCACGTCGCCGTACAAAGTAAACTGCGAGACTACGAGCAGCGCCCCCCTTGTGTCCAGCACGGAGAGGTTCATGCGAGCCTCGTCGTCCTCGAAAACACGCAAAGAGACAATCTTTTCGGCCAGGTAACGCGCGTCCTGTTCGGTATCGTCGCGCGCGATGCCAAGGAGCACGACGAGGCCGTGGCCTATCTCGCCGACCGTTTCTCCCTCGACACGCACAGAGGCGCGCGTCACGCGCTGTAATACGGCTCGCACGATTCCCTGTCTCTCTGATGCCGCTTAAATGGGTAGATTAAAGAACAGCAAATAGCCGTTGAGCATCAGCACAAACGCGAGCGCGCCCACGGCCAGAGCCGCTATAAAAATCTTGCGCGACGTCGCAAGGATAGCCACGGACGCAAGCACGATGGCAATCTGGAAAAGAGCCTCCGAGAAATCGAAGTTGGGGTCTTGCTCCATCGCTCGGTCTCGCTGGGCCGCAAAGGCCTGCGCCTTCTGTGAAAGCTCCTTGCGCCCTTCGCCCTTATCCGGCTCGCTCTCGTATCGCGCCGCCGTCTGCCTGTACTCGGCAATCTTCTTCTCCAGCGCCGCACGCTGCTCCGGCTGTAAATTCGTAGACGCCGCGAGCTGTGCCTCAAGCGCATCCGCCGCCAGCTCCACGCTCGTCTTGCGTATCGTCTTAGCCTGATAAAACGCCCAGGTGTCGCTCGCCTGTATGTTGTAATTCATGATGTCTTCGGCGGCATTGCCCCCGCCCAGACTCGTCACCGCCAACAGACTAGCCATCACGGCAATCGCCAGCGCCGCCAGCGAACGAAACTTCGAGTCCGCTGATTTCTCTCCCTCGTCACCTCCATCGTCTATGTCCAGTATCTGCTCGGCAGCATCGCTCGCTTCCATAATTTTCCTCCAGTGTTTTTCAAGCGCAGCACACGATTGCGTGCCGCGCGGTCTTAAAAACCGTAGCGGTAAGTAATGATGCCGCGTTCTTTGACGGTCTTGCCAGCAATCGTCGCGGGTTTGAAGACGGCCTGATAGGCTGCCCATTCGGACGCCTGTATGAGTAAAGGATTGCCGCCCGTCCCGCAGGCGAAAATAACTTTGCCGTTTTCGTTGACGATGACCCTGACGGTGACAGTGCCAGTGATGCGCAACCTTCTTGCTTCCGCAGGATAATAGGGTCTGGGCAGCTTGATGGCTTTTTCGTTCAGGCTCTCAGGGTTTTCAAAAATCATCTCGGGCGTCCCGTCCGCAGAGTAGATGCCCAGGACGCGCTCCTCCAGCTTTTTCGCTTCCTCATTACGATTGGTGCGATGCATCAGACAGGAGTAGCGATCCAGAGCTTCGGCCAGCTCTTTACTCTTCGCGCCAAAAAGCTTTTCTCTCATCGGCACGAGGCGTGCGAAAACTGGCTCGGCCTTTTTGTACTGGCCCGTCACCTGATAAAAATCGGCGAGCTTGACGAGCGACGCGGCAACAAGCGCGTGCTCTGTGCCGAAACTTTTTTCCCTGATAGAGAGCGAGCGCAAGTATGACTGCTCGGTCTTTGAGTAGTCGCTTTGCGAGAAATAGACGAGCGCGAGGCGTTCCAGAATCTCGCTGAGCAAAGGATTCTCCGCCCCCAGTGTCTGCTCGTAAACCTTTAGCGCGCTTTGAAAGAGCGGCCCGGCGTCCGTCCATTTTTTCTGCGCCAGATAAATTTCGGCGAGCGTGCGCGAGGCCGCAGCCACGCTGTGATGCTCCGGCCCGTAGATTTTTTTCACAGTGGCGAGCGCCGTTTTGGCTAACGGCAACGCCTCAGCATAATTTCCTTCATTGTAAAGCTTGACGGCTTGTTCCGTCAGACGCGCCGCTTCGTTTAATTCAGCAGCCTCCGCAGCCGTCAGCTCGGTTTGAGTCGCCTGATTGCTTTGAGGCTCACGCGCACGGCTCTCGCTCTTCTGAGCCGGAGCAAAAGAGGCGCACCAGACCAGCAGGCAGAGGGTGAGGAGCAACGCTTTCATCTCTCTATCGGTCTCCTACTTTTTGGGCGGGCGGCTCGGGCGAATCTCTACGCGGCTCGGCAGGCTGCGCTCCTCGTGATGCAGTAGGTCAAGGCACACGCGCGCAATATCCGAGGGCTGCAACTGCCAGCTCTTGTCAGCGCTCATCTCGTCTCCGCCAAACTCCGTATTGACAGAGCCGGGCATGATATAGCTGACCTTGATGCCGTCGTGACGAACCTCCTGCATCATGGCTTCGCTGAAACCGTTGAGGCCGAACTTGGAAGCATTGTAGGCCGACATGCGCGGATGAGGATTTGCACCGGCCAGGCTGGAAATGTTGATGATGTAGCCGCCGCCCTGCTTCTTCATCTCCGGTATCGCCTCGTGGCAACAGTAAAAGACGCCGAAGAGATTTGTTTCAAGCACGGCGCGAAAATCCTCTGGCGTCAACTCTTCGACCGGCGCAAAGATGCCTATGCCCGCGTTGTTCACTAGAATATCCAGACGCCCGAACTCCGCGACCGCGTGACTGATGAGCGCGCGGACCTGCTCGTAATCCCTCACGTCGCACACAGCCCCCGCCGCGCTCGCCTCGCCCACTTCATTCAACTCCGCGACCGCACGCTCAATCTCATCCTCATGCCGCGCGCTGATACAGACGTTGACGCCCTCTTGCACAAGCGCCTCCGCAATCCCACGCCCAATCCCCTTCGTCCCACCCGTCACAATCGCCGCCTTGCCCTGTAGATTCATCTCTCACCTCAGAAAAGCAGTGACAAGTGACGAGTGACAAGTGACAAGATAAAGCAGCTTCTCTTTTCTCTTGCTTGTCACTTGTCACTCGTCACTTGTCACTGTAGTTTAGCTTTGAGTCTATCGTTGACGACCTTCGGATTGGCTTTGCCTTTGGAGGCTTTCATGACCTGGCCTACAAAGAACCCGAAGAGCGCTTCTTTGCCCGCGCGGTATTGCTCAAGCTGTTTCGGATTGGCGGCGATGACTTCGTCAACGATGCTGTCAATCAAGCCTTCGTCGCTTACCTGCACGAGTCCTTGCTCGCTGATGACGGCATCCGCGCCCTTGCCCGTCCTGAACATCTCAATCAAAACATCTTTGCCCTGCTTGCCGCTGATTTTCCCTTCTTCAATCGCGTGTAGCAGGCGGCCCAGTTCTCCCGGCGTGACGGGACAGGCGCGCGCGTGTAGGTTCGAGGCCTCAAGCTCGCGCAGAAGCTCAGACCTGATCCAGTTGGCTGCCGCGCGTGCGCTGGGGCTTGCCTGTGCGGCGCGCTCGAAATAATCTGCGAGCGACGCTTCGGACGTGAGCTGCGAAGCATCGCTGTGCGAGAGCCCGTATTGTTCCACGAAGCGGCGCAGACGGTCGGCGGGCAATTCCGGCAGGGACGCCCGCACGCCTTCTATGAACTCCGCCGAGACGACCAGTGGCGGCAAATCCGGCTCGGGGAAGTAGCGATAGTCGTGCGCCTCTTCCTTCGAGCGCATGGGACGGGTCTCCGCCGCGCGCTCGTCCCACAGCCTAGTCTCCTGTCGGACGCGCCCGCCCGATTCAATCAAAGCAATCTGCCGCTCTATCTCAAACTCTATGGCGCGCTGCATAAAGCGCACGGAGTTGAGGTTCTTTAATTCAACTTTCGTCCCGAACTTTTCATCACCGATGCGACGCACGGAAACGTTCGCTTCGCAGCGCAGGTTTCCCTTCTCCATGTCGGCTTCGGATGCGCCGACCCATTGAAGCGCGCGCCTCACGTGGTTGACGTAGTCATACGCCTGCCACGAGGAACGAAAATCCGGCTCGGTGACAATCTCCGCGAGCGGCGTCCCGGCGCGGTTCAAATCAATGTAGGAGTAGCGGTCAACGTCGGGCAGACCCTCGTGCACGTTCTTGCCCGCGTCCTCTTCCAGATGAAGACGCGTGATGTTCACGCGCATGGGTCGCCACTCGCGCGTGTGCCCGCCCTCGTCGCGCTCGGCGGTCATAATCTCTATCAAGCCGCGCTCGGAAAACGGCTCGTCGTATTGCGAGATTTGATAACCCTTGGGCAAGTCCGGGTAGAAATAGTTCTTGCGCGAGAAGATGGAGCGTTCGTTTACCTGCAAGCCAAGCGCAAGCGCCGCACGCGCGCCCAATTCGACCGCGCGCCAGTTCAAGACAGGCAACGCGCCGGGCAAGCCCAGACACACGGGACAAGTGTTCGAGTTCGGCTCGTCACCAAAACGCGTCGAACAGCCGCAGAATATCTTCGACTCAGTGCTCAACTGAGCATGAATCTCCAAACCGATGATTGTTTCCCAACCGTCTTTCATAAGGCAGTGCAAAAGTCAAAATGCAAAATGCAGAATGAGCAGAAAGAAATTTCTTTCTTTTAATTTATCATTTTGCACTCTGCACTTTGCATTTCGTTACGTCTCCTTTTCTTCATGGTCTGAGCCAGCCCGGCGACGCGCCCGCTCGACGCGCTTCATCTTCCATGAGACGCCAGCGAGCCATGAGCCCTGCGCGTTGCGCCTCCAACTCGTGCAGCCTCGTGACCAGAGCTGTTTGCTCGTAAGAATAATTGTAAGCCGGAGAATAGTTGTAAGCCGGATAGGCTGCGCCGTAAACAGGCACGGGCAGCGCCACAACACCGGGCGCGCGCATCCCGCGACGACGGAAACCAATGGAAGGACCGCGCGGGTCTGTGTCGCGCCGCTCGTAATAATTGACGCGCCCGTTGAAATTCCTTCGCGGGCTCGGGCGCTGTCCCCATGTAGTCTGTGGAAAAGAAGGAAACGCGGAAGGAAATCCGCGCCGTGGAATCTGGCCGAACACGGGCTGCACGACGGGGAAAGGCGTGAAGCTCGTAAAGCTTGAAAATGAGACTGTCGAAGCGTAATCGTTCGCCTCGTCCAGACGATGGCGTAAGTAGTTAATCTCGGCATCGGTCGTGGTGATGGCCGTACGCAGCTCTCGTGCGCGCTCGCGCCAGTAGCTTTCGGCTTCCGCAGTTCGAGCCTCCGCCACACTCGCCATCTCGCTCATGCGCGCGTCTTCCGCCTCGCGCTGGCGACGCACTTCTTCGAGGGACGGCAAGCCCAATTCAACGCGCCTCTTTTCATAATCCGCCTCGCTCGCTTCGCGCCGCGCACGCACGGGCTTTAAATCCTCGTTCGTCAAAGTGCGCCGCGCGCTCCTTTCAGTTTGCGTAGCGGGAATAGTCGTGCTCATAAGAGCCTGCGGATTTTCAAAACGCTTTGCGAGGGTTCCCGCCGCCTCGTTGTTGGCGCGCTCGGTGGCGGGGACGTCGATGCTCGTCCGCTGGATGGTCACGAAAATTCCGGGCGCGTATTCGTAAGTAATGCCGGAGCGTGTGAACTGCAAGACGGAATTGATTTCCAGTGTTCGACCGTTGAGCAGAACGACGGTGTAGGCGTTTGCGGCGACGGGTAGAATTATCAGGAGCAGGAGCGTGGCAGAGGCGCGTTTCAGGCTCCCGAGAAATCCAATCGCGGCCCTCATGCGTAATTCTGAATTGTGAAGCATATCGTCACCTCAAGCCGTGTGTTGGCTCTCAAATTTCGCGGGAGAGGTCTGGAGTATAGCACTCGACGAAAGGCTGGCTCAACGGAGCGTGATTTGCGGCAAACCGTTGCGGGCAAAAACTTTTACTGGCGAGCGGGTCTCTTTAGTGTACAATTCGCCCATCTTGCAGACACCACGGGGTTTTGGAGGCGGATACCGCGCCACATCTATGCCGGGGCGGCCCGCCGCTCATGGTTGTTAACCTAGTTTCTCACACAAAGGAGAGAATAGAGAGAATCATGGCAAAAACCATCTCAACTGTCTTAGGGATTGTGTTTATCCTGGTCGGGATCGTGGGCTTTATCATGCCCACCTTCCTCGGAACGCATCTCAGTCTGGCGCATAACCTGGTGCACATTATTTCCGGCGCTCTTGCCCTGTATTTCGGCCTCGCCGGTAGTTTGAGCGCCGCGCGCCTCTTCTGTCTGGTCTTCGGAGCCGTGTACCTGCTTCTGGGCGTGTGTGGATTCCTGCTCGGCGCACCCGGCACGCCTTCGGGCGGCATGGCGAGCATGGGTGCGGACTCGCGCCTGCTGACGGTCATCCCCGGACAACTCGAACTCGGCACGATGGACCACCTCGTACACGTCCTGCTCGGGCTGGTCTTTCTCATCGGCGGCTTAATTACCAAAGCCGATGTCGCCCGCGCCACGGATTAGAATGGGAGATAGCGATTCACCACAGAGACGCAGAGGGCGCGGAGGAAGCGCAGAGAGTTGAATTCTTTTCTCTGCGCTTCCTCCGCGCCCTCTGCGCCTCTGCGGTGAACGACTACGTTCTCTTTAGTCGAACCTACTCTAAAACCTCAGATTGACTCCGCCGCGTCCCACCGCACCCGGCGCGCGAAAGCCGTTCTCGTAGTACTCCACGTCGAAGATGTTGTCCGCCCCGCCGAAAAAGATAATAGTCACACGCTCTGTCAATACACGCTCGTAGGCCGCGAAGAGATCGGCTTTGGTGTAACCGTCAAAGCGCAGGTTCGCCTGACGAAACGGCAAGTCGTTTTCAAAGACGGGCGCGATGTACGAGCCCGTGTGGTTGAGGTCGAAATTGACGATCCATGCGCGATAGCGCTGGTTGAGATTAAAGCTGAAGAGATGCGCCGGAATCACAAACTCGCTTGCTAAGCCCGTCGCAGGAGCGAAGCGGTCGCTGTTCGTGTAAGTGTAGGAAGCCCTCACATCAGCTCCGCGCCACGGCGTAGCCTGCGCGTATGTTTCCACTCCGCGCGAGATTCCGCCGGGACGGTTAAAGTAGCCGCCGAAGGGCCGCACGCCCAAAGGGTCTGCGAAAGCGAAATCAACTACGCGCTGTAGACGCGTGTAAAAGTAGGTCGCGCCAAATGCCACTCGATCATTCGAGAGTCGCTGGTCAAACCCGCCGTCGGCGCTGATGGATTGTTCGGCGCGTACTGTCGGGTCGCCAAAGCGCACGAACATCCCGCTAATCGTCCCTTCACCGAAACGCTCAAAGAGAGACGGCGCGCGAAAGCCGTTGCCGACATGCGCGCGCAGCTTCGTGTTCGTAGAGCGTATGAAGTAGGCAACGGCTCCATCGCCCGTGAGCGAAGACCGCGCGTCTATGTTGCTCAAAAATCCCGGACGGTCGGCGGCGCTGATGCGATACACTTGCCCGCGCGCGGCGACGGAAATCTGCAACTGCCCGTCGAGCAGGAAAATCTGATCCTGCGCGAAGATGGCCGCCGTCCTCTGGCGGTCGGTCGTGCCCAGGGGGCTAAACGTGGATTGTTGAAAGTAGGATTCGCGCTCAAACTCTACGCCGCCGGTCAGTAGGTTGTAGCGCCCCAAACGAAAGTGAGCGCGCGCGTCTAACGTGTCGGTCGAGCCGTTGTTTGTAAAATAGTTCGGGAAATCCCCGAAGGGCGAGAAGGCCGCAAAGGCAGGGTCAACCTCTGGCCCGTCGTAAAAGCGGCGACGCGTGGAGACGCGCTGGTAAGCCACCGTGTAAGAGAACAAATCATTCACGCGCTGCGTGAATCTTAGAGAGCCCACGAGCACGCGATTGCGCCGCCCCGAATCCGGATCATTAAAATCCGGCTGGAACGTCACACCGGGAACGGCCCTCGGAAAAGCTTCGCCCGCAGTAAAAGCTGCTGGAAGCGCAAACGGGCTCTCGTTGCGGCGCGCGTTGGAAATCGTCCCGTAAAAATTCGCGGACAACGTCGCGTCCCTCGCGATGTTGAATTGAAAACGACCGCTCCCGGCAGTGTTGCCGTACTCGTCATTTCCATCGACGCCGCGCCGCACGTCAAGGCGCGTCAGCCCGAAACTGTAACCCGCGCGACTTCCAATGCCGCCCGAGCCTTGCAAACGCTCTCGCGTCAGCCCCAGCGAGCCGCCTTCAAAGCCTGCTTCAAAGCGCGGCGAGCCCGCTCCGACTTTCGGCACGATGTTGAGCACGCCGCCGATGGCGTTTGTCCCGTAGATGCTTGAGCCGGAGCCGCGCAGGATTTCCACGCGCTCGAAATCCACCGGCAGGAGGTCCGGGATAAAAGAGACGGCAGAGCCGTTGATGTCCGAAGCGTCGCGTATGCGCAGCCCGTCAAAGAGCACAGCCGTATCGAAGTTGCGTTGCCCGCGCAGGCGAACAGTTGTCAAAGCGCCGTAGGAGCCCTGCTGCTGTACGCGCACGCCCGGAGTGCCGCGCAGTGCTTCCGTCAAAGTCTCCTCGCGTCTCTCCTCCACGTCTCTCTCGTCAAGAATCGCCACAGCCTTTGCAACTTCATCCGTGCGCTGCACCGTTCCGGTAGCAACGACCACCACGTTCTCATTAACAGCCGCGACCTTGAGCGCAAAGTCGCGACTCACTTTCTGGCCTCGCTCAAGACGCTGCTCCTCCGAAGTCTCTACGGCGAATCCGCGCGCCGTTACTTCCAGAAGATAATCGCCCGTCCCTAATCCACTAAAAGCGTAAACGCCGCCCTCGTCCGTGCGCGCCATCATCAGCAGACCGCCACGCGAACGCAGGCGCACCTCTGCGCCGACCACGCTCGCGCCGCGCTCGTCCGTCACGCGCCCCGTCAAAGTCGCGCCCCCTTGCGCGAAACTATTTATGGAAAACGAAAGAAGGAGCGCGAGCAAGAGCCCGACGCCCGCCGCTTTGAGTTGAAAGCGAGATTGTCCCCTTGCGAAAAATTTTAGATGTATCATCGTCAGCTTCTCCTGCCCGTCGCAGTGCGAGCTTTTCATAGAGAGCAACCGGATAGGTCTCCTGACTCGCGGCGATGAAAAGCGAGGAGATTGACTCATTTATTCATTTCTTCATTGAATCAATGAACCGATGAATCAATGAATCAATCCCTTTAGCTTTTCCGCGTTCCCGCCTTCCCGCTCCCTTCGGGGCAGTGGCTTGATGCCGGAACGCTCTTACCGCTTACAGTTGCGCGGGCAGTGCCGGCTTTGAAGTGAAGCTTCGCGACGCGCGCTTGCATCGCTGGCTTCCCTTCGCACCGTCTTCCCTGATGCGGTCGCTCGTGCGGTTGTCAAATTACCGGCCCACGAAATTGATGAACCGGCGTGATGCGTGGCGCGCCCGTGATGGGATGCGCGTCCACCAGAACTTCTATCTCAAACAGCTCGCGCAAAAGCTCGGGCGTGAGCACTTCGCGCGGGCTTCCCACGGCGAGTGCGCGCCCAGCTTTTAGTAAGAGCACGCGGTCTGCAAACGTGGCCGCAAGATTAACGTCGTGCGTGACGACGACCGCAGATGCCGCGTCGCGGTCGCAGCGTGCGCGCACAAGCTGAAGCATCGCGGCCTGATGTGCCAGGTCAAGATTCGCCGTCGGCTCGTCTAACAGAAGTATCTCCGCTTCGGTCGCGAGAGCCCTCGCCAGCACCGCACGCTGGCGCTCGCCCCCGGAAAGCTCGTTCATCAGGCGCGCGCTGTAATCTTCAAGCTCGGTTTCACGCAAAGCATTCGACGCAGCATTGATGTCCTCGTCCGTCTCCCAGCCCCACGCGCCCGTGCTCGACCATGCATAACGCCCGCCCAGCACAAACTCCATCACCGTCACAGGAAATCTCAGCTCGGCTTCCTGCGCGACGACCGCGATGCGACGCCCAATAGCTCGCCGCGCATAATCACTCAAGCGTTTTCCGTCGAGCAAAATCTCGCCGCGAGCAACTTCCTTCGCGCCGTTCAAGGCACGCATCAGTGAAGATTTGCCCGCGCCGTTCGGTCCAATCACAGCCGTCACCTCGCCCGGCGCAGCGCGCAAGGTGACGCCCGAGACTACTTCGCGCGCACCGTAACAGACCGTGATGTCCAGAGCTTCGAGCACCATCTATCCTCTGCGCAACAGGTAAATAAAGAGCGGCGCGCCGATGAGCGCCGTGATAGCTCCTACGGGCAACTCGCGCGGAGCAATCGCCGTGCGCGCCACCGTGTCGGCCACGATGACGAAAGACGCGCCCACGAGCGCCGCCGCCGGAATCGTCAAACGGTTATCGCTGCCGACGGAAAGACGCACCAGATGCGGCACGACCAAGCCCACATAACCCACAGAGCCAGAGGACGCCACCGATGCTCCCACCAGCAGGCTCGCAGCCAGAAACACAATCGCGCGCACGCGCCCCGTCTCAACTCCTAAATCAAAAGCATCACGCTCGCCGAGCATCATCAAGTTTAAAGAGCGCGCGTGCAGCGTCATTACACCCGTGCCTATAAAGGCGGTGACGACCGCTATAATCAAGAGGCTCGTGGTCGTTCCCGAAAGATCGCCCAGCAGCCAGAAGGTGAACGAGCGTATGCGCGTCGCGTCCATCAGCGTCGTCACAAAGACGATGGTGGAAGAAAGAAAAGTTGTGACGATGACGCCCGACAGGATAAGCCTTTCAGGCGTCGCACCGGCTCGCCCGCGCGCCAGGCGATAAACCGCGAACGTCGCACAGAGCGCGCCCGCGAATGCCATCACCGGGCGGCTCCATTCCGACGCGCCGAAAAAGACGAGCGCAATCATCGTCCCGACCGCCGCGCCGTTTGAGATGCCAAGCAGATAAGGCTCTGCGAGCGGGTTGCGCAGGAGCGATTGATAGCCAGCGCCCGCCGCAGCCAACGATGCGCCAACCGTAGCCGCTAAAAAAATACGCGGCAACCGGATGTCGAAAAGGATGGCTCGCTCTGAAGCGCTCAGACCGCACGCCTCGCTCCCGCCAGTAAAAATCGCGCACAGCGTGGCATTCAGTGGCAAGCGTTCACTTCCCACCGTCGAAGCCGCGAGCATGATGAAACAGAGCCCGAACACGAGTATCAGGCAAACTATGAACGCATAACGAAGCGTGGCGCGTGCAACGCCTGCTCCAACACGCGCGCCGCTCGCTTTGACTTGTGTCCCTGCGCTCTTCACTATTTGAAAGCCTCCGGATGCAGAGAGCGCGCCATCTGTTCTAGACCTTCAACGAGACGTGGGCCGGGTCTTGATAAAAAATCTCCGTTGATGCGATACACGCGCCCCTGCAAGACCGCCGGAGAACGTTTGAGCGACGCGGCCACGTCCATGTTTCCCTGCGAGCCCATCGAATCGCCCGTCGCCATGATGACGGCTTCGGGGCGCGCGGCAAGCGCCGCTTCGTCGCTGAAGGAGGGCCACTCGCCCGGCACACCTTCTGTGACGGAGCGCCCCCCTGCGCGTCTAATCAAATCCGTAATCCATGAATCGCGCCCAGCCGTGTAGAGCGGCTCCGCCGACAACTGGTAGAAGACGGACACCGAGCTGAAGCCCTTGACCTTCTCTTCAATCGATGCGGTGCGTGCGCGTAAATCACGTACCAGACTTTCGCCACGCGCACTTTCATCCAGAAGATCTCCGATGGTCTTGATGGAACGAAACACGCCTTCCAGATCATGAGGGTCTGTGATAAAGACCGCGATGTTCTGTTCGTTCAACTGTGCTGTGAAGGCTTCGAGCTGCGAGGCTGTCGAAATCAGAATCAACTGCGGGCGCAAAGATATAATGCGCTCAATGCTCGGGCGCAGCGTGTCGCCGACTTTTGTGACCTGTTTGGCTTCGGCAGGATAATCGCAGAAGGTTGTGTTACCGACCAGCCGGTCGCCAGCGCCTACGGCGTAGACAATCTCCGTCAGATTCGGCGCAAGCGTGATGACGCGCAACGGTCTGGCGGGAACGCGCACGCGCCTTCCGGCATCGTCCACGACTTCGCGCACAGCATCGGTCGCGCCGCTTTGAGATGCTCCCTTATCGCGCCTGTCACACGCTCCCGCTAACGCGAGCGCGCAGAGGATGAGCAGGAAGCCGAGGGCTCTTGTGCTTTGAAATTTTTGTGGCGAGACTCTAAACAAAAAGCCCGTCGCTTTCATTCCGTATCGCGCTTCGTTTGAAGGGCGACAGGAGGCGACGGGCCGTTACTCTTGCGGGAAGAAAGAGGAAAAGCCGTGGCGCGGCCTGAACACCTTTACGCGAGGCGCTCAAAAAAAAGGCTGCTGCGGCGTCAAAAAAACGGGCAGGTCTCCTGGCTTAGAAACACGAAGGCTTCTCTGCTTCGGACTCGTTACGCGCTCCAAAAGAGCGCATGAGTTCCAGCACCTCAGAGTTTCATCACAGTGGCGCGACCGCGCGGGATTCTCACCCGCTTCCCTAATTCTCCCGCTTACCTCGCTCAACATTTGAGGCGCGGGACACCCGGACGCTTTGCTTCTGAAAAAGAACCAGTCCTATTCCTTTCGGGACCGCGCGGACGTTATCACGCGCCTCCCGCAAAAGTCAAAAGGCAAACGAGAGGTCAGAGGTCAGAGGCTAAAGGTCAGTAAAAGCATTTTGTCTTTACTAACCTCTAACCTCTGACCTCTTTCCTTCAGTTTACCTTTTCTCCTTTTCCTTCTAAGATTCCCGTTCTGGCGAAATCAATCTGATTGCGAGGAGTCATTATACAAAGTGATTAAGACTGTCGAATGGACAAGCGAAGGCGTGCGTATGCTCGACCAGCGGCTGCTGCCGACTGAAGAGAAGTATCTTATCTTGCGAAGCTATGACGAAGTGGCCGAGGCTATCAAGAAGATGGTCGTGCGTGGCGCTCCGGCCATAGGCGTATCGGCGGCGATGGGGCTGGCGCTCGGCGCGCAGCAATCGGTCACGACTTCCGTTGCGGACCTTGAGTTCGACTTCAACTACATGTGCGACGTGATGGGACAGACGCGCCCGACGGCTGTCAATCTCTTCTGGGCCATCGAGCGCATGCGTGACCGCCTGCGCCGCGCACGGGCCGAGACGGATAATGTCGAAGAGGTCAGGCGACAGCTTGTTGATGAAGCCAAGCGTATTTTCGCTGAAGACATCGAAGCGAATCGCAGCCTGGGGCGTTTTGGCGGCGAGTTAATCGCGGATGGCTCGACCGTGCTGACGCACTGCAACGCGGGCGCGCTCGCCACAGCCGGAGATTACGGGACGGCGCTCGGCGTCGTGCGCGGCGCACGCGATGCGGGCAAGCGCGTCGCCGTCATCGCGGACGAAACGCGCCCCTTCCTGCAAGGCTCAAGGCTTACAGCATGGGAACTCGCGAAAGACGACATCCCCGTGACTTTGATTACTGACAACATGGCCGGGCATGTCATGAAGCAGGGCAAGGTGGATGTGGTCGTGGTCGGCGCGGACCGCATCGCCGCCAACGGCGACACGGCCAACAAGATCGGAACATACATGGTCGCAGTTCTCGCACGCCAACACGACATTCCCTTTTACGTCGCCGCGCCCATCTCTACGATTGATCTAGCCGTCGCTTCGGGCGAAGGGATTCCCATCGAAGAACGCGACCCGCGCGAGGTGACACACATGAGCAACCACCAACTCGCTCCCGAAGGCATAGAGGTTCACAACCCTGCGTTTGACGTCACGCCTCACGAGTTCATTGCCGCCATCATCACGGACAAGGGCGTTGCCCGCCCGCCTTATGTGGAGAGTTTGCGGCGGTTAGTTGAGAGCAAGTAGCCTAAAGCACATGCTCGCTTATGTTCTGTGGAAAGGTGATTGTGTGAGGTGCGGTTTGATATAGCGATAACTACTCTGGTTTCGCAAAGCGGCTCTGCTTCCACCATTCAATCGTCCGGCGTAAACCTTCTTCCAGGCCGACGCGCGCCTCGTAATCCAAAAGCTCTCGGGCGCGCGAGATATCCGCGAAGCTGTGAAGGATGTCGCCCACGCGCGGCGACTGATACTCTGCCTCAAGACCCGTGCGGCCCGAGATGTTTTTCAGAACTTCCAGAAGCTGATTAAGCGTGATCTGATTCCCGGCAGCGATATTGATAACTTCGCCCACGGCTTTCGCGGTTTCGGCGGCGCGCATGTTCGCGTCCACGACGTTCGCGATGTAGGTAAAGTCGCGCGTCTGCTCGCCGTCGCCGTAGATGACTGGACGCTCGCCGGAATAAATCGCACTGATGAAACGAGAGATGACGCCAGAGTATTGCGAGGTCGGATTCTGGCGCGGCCCGAAGACGTTGAAGTAGCGCAGGCAAACTGTTTCCAGATTGTAGGTGCGCGTAAACACCTGGCAGTAATACTCTCCGACGAGCTTGGCAACGGCATATGGAGAAAGCGGGTCGGGCCGCATGTCTTCCCTTTTCGGCAGCTCCGGCTGGTCTCCGTAAGCCGAACTCGACGCGGCGTAAACCACGCGGCGAACATTGCGCTCGCGCGCATGTAGCAGCAGCGAAAACGTCGCATCAACGCACGCCCTGTGCGTGTCCCTGGGGTTTTCCACCGAGCGCGGAACGGAAGGAATCGCGGCCTCGTGAAAAACCAGTTCCACGTCTTCAAGTGCCGCACGCACAGCCGCCTCGTCCGTCAGGCTCGCCTCTATAAAATCTACATCGCCGCCAATCTCTTCCAAGTTCTCGCGCGCACCCGTCGAGAGATCATCTATCACACGCACACGCGCGCCCCGCTCAGCCGCCGCCGCCGCCAGATGAGAGCCTATGAACCCGGCCCCGCCCGTTACCAGAACTATTCCTGAAAGAGACATAAAAGCAGTGACAAGTGACAGGTGACGAGTGACAAGCAAAGACAAGATTTTAACTTGTCACTCGTCACCTGTCACTTGTCACTGTTCTTTCATCTTCCCACGCCGACGTAAGCGAAGCCCAGCTCGCGTACTGATTCGGGCTCGTAGATGTTTCTGAGGTCGGCTATTTTCGGCTCGCGCATCAACTGGCGTATGCGCTCCATGTTGAGCGCGCGAAATTGATTCCACTCGGTGACGAAGACAAGCGCGTCCGCGCCCGTCACAGTCTCATATTCGTCGTCGCTGTAAATGATGTCGGGCAGGATTTTCTTCGCCTCGGGCATTGCCACAGGGTCGTAGGCGCGAATAGTCGCGCCCCGCTCAATCAGCCCGCGAATAATATCGACGCTCGGAGCTTCGCGCATATCGTCCGTCTCGGGCTTGAAGGCTAGACCCAGCACGGCGATGGTCTTGCCGCGAAGGTCGCCGACCAGCTTTTCTATCTTCGGAATCATACGCCCGCGCTGGCGATTGTTGACTTCTATGACAGCATCCACGATGAGCGATTCGGAGTCGAACTCGCGCGCGACCGCCGCCAGAGCACGCGTGTCCTTTGGAAAGCACGACCCGCCAAAACCCGGACCCGGATGCAGAAACTTGCTCCCAATCCGGCGGTCCATGCCCATCGCGCGCGCCACATCATGAACGTCGCAGCCTATCTGGTCGCACAAACCGGCAATCTCGTTGATGAAAGAAATTTTGGTCGCCAGAAAAGCGTTGGCCGCGTACTTTGACAACTCCGCCGCTTCCAGAGATGTAATGACGAAAGGAGTTTCGATGAGATACAACGGACGATAAAGATCGCGCATGATGGCGACGGCTTCTTCATCATTAGTGCCGATGACGACGCGGTCCGGTCGCATGAAGTCGTTGATGGCTGCGCCCTCGCGTAGGAATTCAGGATTGGAGACGATGCCGAAGTTGGTGCGCTTCTGCTGGTGCTCGCGTATCAACTGGCGCAGGCGCTCGCCCGTCCCTATGGGCACGGTGGACTTGGTGACAATCACCTTGTAGCCGTTCATGTGCTCTGCTATGGAGCGCGCGGCCTCTTCTATGAATCTTAAATCAGCCGAGCCGTCGCCTTTTGGCGGCGTGCCGACGGCGAGAAAGATAACGAGCGCTTCCTGGACCGCCGCGCGAATGTCGGTCGTGAAATGCAGCCGCCCGGCCTGCATATTCTTCGTCACAATCTGTTCAAGACCGGGCTCGTAGATGGGGACGACGCCCTCCTTGAGCCGCTCAATCTTTTCCTTGTCCACGTCCACGCAGGTCACGTCCACGCCGAATTCGGCGAAGCACGCGCCCGTCACCAGTCCTACGTATCCTGTGCCGATTACTGCGATGTGCATTCTGATTAAAGCCAGTTGGGTTGCAAAGCAAAACCTTGCGGGTCACGCCCCATCAAATGGTTCGCGTGACCCGCAAGGTTACAGTTCATCCGTCAAGCGCTTGTTGGAAGAAGCGCCGCGAGGGTGTCTGCGTAACGAACTCGGCTCCGTGGTTACTTGGTCGGGCTGACAACCGTAACCGTACCACCGAAGTTCAAGTCGTTGTTTTCGCTCAGTCCGGCAATGATGGCTGCGGCGACTGCGCCGCCGGCTGCCAGAAGCAGAGCCGCCAAAGCTCCACCGCTGAGACCCTTCATGCCTTCGGTCTTGAGGCGCGTGCAGCGCGTGCCCGGCTGGGCCGTTCCCGCAGCAGCGTCCTGACCAGCAGCAACCTGCTGGGTGCGGTCGCCGGCGCGAAGCTCGGTTTTACCGGTTTGCGTTGCGACGATGGTATTGCCGCACTCAAGGTCAATCGTGAACACGTCCGCCTGGGTAGTGTCCGAAACGACCGTGGCATCTTTGGTGGAAAAGCTAGTGGCGATGCCCTGCGGTACGGAAACTTGCATCCGTCCCGAATCGAGCATGCCGGAAATACTATTATCTGTGAAGCTGAGCTTCAGGGTCGTGCCCGGAAGCAGCTCAAGACGACCTAGTTTGCCGAGACTGACGGTGGCGCTAGAGTTCGGCCCCGTAACAATGGTGCTGTCCGAAAAGACGGTAGCACCGGAAATCGCGCTCTGGCCGTTAACAGTGACCTTACCCGAAACAGACAACTCACCTGCCGGCCCCTGTTGTCCCGGTGCTGCCAGCGAAACCATCGAGTAGACACTCAAGACGGCAATGGCCAGGCAGAACGCGATGGACTTGCGGCTCCAAGTTCTGCTGATCATTAATTCTCCTCCCGTATTGTGAAAAGGTTAAAAGAGCGCGTCGCAAATCTAGCGGGAGACGTTGTGGTCCTCTCGCCCGAGACCCGTCTCGATAAAGCTCTAAGACAAGCGTGCGCCGAAACAACCTGAATTAAAAAAGCCGGTAGTACAAGCCTCGTGGGCTTTATGTCTTGGTCTTTTTACACGAATCCAGGCCGCGTGTCAACAAACATTTACGTAAAACCAGACCGGGAAGGCGCTTTTTTTTCAGTAAGTTCGCTGTCGCAAACGCCATAGCGCATGCCCTCGGTCTAAGAGTCTCTAACTGCCCTTATGACAAATGTGAAAGATAAGGAAAAGGAGCAGAAGGGAAAGACTAAAAGCTTTATTGGCCCTTTCCCTTGACTCTTTTACCCCTTTCTTATCCCTTTTTTACCTTTAAAGGGCTACTAATCCTTGTAAATCGCCACAAAAGGCTTGCCGTCCGGGCCTATAGAGCCCCTGTACATGCCGGAAGTGGTAAAGGGCATGGCAATCTGGCCCTGGCGATCTATGGCTATTACGCCGCCCTTGCCGCCCAGTTTGTCTACCTTGTCGAGCACCATGGCGGCGGCATCTTTGAGAGATATTCCGCGATATTCCAGGAGCGCAGAGATGTGGTGGGCGACTACGGAGCGTATGAAATATTCGCCGTCGCCCGTGGCCGAGACGGCACAGGTTTTATTGTTGGCGTAGGTACCCGCGCCTATGATGGGCGAGTCGCCGACGCGCCCGAACCTTTTATAACTCGTCCCGCCAGTGGAAGTCCCTGCCGCCAGATTCCCTTGCCTGTCGAGGGCCGCCGCGCCCACGGTTCCGAATTTTTCTATCTCGGGTATTGATGCTCCCAAAGTGGAGACGGGTTCTCTGTAGAAGTGGCCCTGCTTTTTCTGTTGCTGCTGCTGCTGCTCGGCCTCTTTTTTCTTCTGGTAATCCTTCAGGCGACGTTCCGTGATGAAGTATTCGTTGGGAACCATCTCGATGCCCATCTGTTTGGCGAACTCTTCAGCGCCGTCGCCGACCATCATGACGTGGGGCGACTTCTCCATCACGAGCCGCGCGAGCGTGATAGGATTTTTGATGTGCTTGAGCGCAGCCACAGACCCGGCTTTGAGCGTGCGGCCTTCCATGATGGAAGCATCGAGTTCTGCCGTCCCTGCGGAAGTCAGGACAGCGCCTTTGCCCGCGTTAAAGAGCGGCGAGTCTTCAAGCAGTTTGAGCGCAGCTTCAATCGCGTCGAGCCCCGCGCCGCCGTCCTTCAGGATTTTGTAGGCCGCGAGCAAAGCTTCCTTGAGCTTTGACTGATAGCCCTCTTCCAGCTCCGCCGTCATGTTGCGTTTTTCGATAGTGCCTGCGCCGCCGTGCAGTACAAAGCCGAAAGCGGGCGGCGTGTTTTTAATGACGCTCGCTGATGCGGCCTGCGTGTTTTGTGCGGCGGCTGAGCCGAGGTTGGCCGTGAGCGCAGCAGCGCCCAAACCAATGGCTGCATCGCCAAGGAATTTCCGACGACTTTCTTCGCGCTTCATCTGGATAGACAAACCATTGCCCGGCAAAAGAAGGGGCTCGCTCTTGAAATTGGCCGAAGCTTTTTGTGGAACGCTCTGGATGTTAGCAAATTGAAGGGCCGATAACAATCTCTTAAACGAGACGGGCATCATTGCGGCGCGGTCATCTCTGCGTAAGCGAGGCGCGCGCGCTCGGCCAATGCGGTGTGGACGATGATGTGAAAGGGGTGTTTGGCGGCGAAGGGGTGGCGGCGGCTGACCGTTGCGCCGAGCGATTGAAAGATGGCAACCGCTTGTTCGTCGGAAAGCTCATCGACGCCGAAGGCTTCGCTGGCACGACGTAGCGCGCCGCGCAGGCGGTCAAGCGGCAGGTCGCGCCCGGCCAGTACGAGCCCGCGCGCCTGAAAATTTCCGAGCGCATAGAGCACGACCTGTTCGTCCGTTGTTGTCGCGCGCTTCTGTTTCTTGTCGAAGAGGTTTGGCTGGCTCATCTCGGTTGCGGTTGATGAAAGCATCGGGTTTTTAAGTTTCAAGCTGCTCAGGGAGAGCTTGCGCGGCGCGGTCGGCTCGCACCTTCGGTCCCGTTTTCTGCCGCGGGCTCTATGGGCGGCGCAGTCGGCTTGATTGTTTCAACTGCCGCAGGCTGTTTCTGTTTCTCCATCAGCTCGGCCTGCTCGTAGGGGTCCAAACGGGAGAAGATGTAAAAGAGTTCGCCTGCGCGCGCCGTGCCGAGATAACGGAAAGTGTTGTTGATGACTTCGCCGACGCGCAGGGCGGACATTTTGGGCGGCTCCTCGAAGAGGTTCTTCAGCTCGTCGCGCGCCGCCGCTTCCAGCTCCGGCAAATAATCGTTCTCGGTTTCGCGTGCAATGCGGATGGCGGTTTGCCTGAGCACGCGTATACGGTTCGAGTTGCGTATGTAATAAGCGCGCGAGACTTCATGGCGGCTCGCGCGGTCGTCAACCACCTCCTGCTCGTTCCGCAGGTAACCGAGGTAGGCGCGCACCACCGGGCCAAACTCTTCGTCGCGTCCTTCGACGGTTTGTGCGCGCGCGACGCTTGCACACGTCGCGCAGAACAGTATTGCTGCCAGAACTTTAAAAACGGCTTGCTGTCTCTTCATCACTTCCGTAAAGCTTCGGGTTCGGCGCGCAAACGGATTGGGGGTTTCGGGACGCGCTCACTTCGGAGCAAGCGCGCCGCAATGATATCACGCCTCTTTTTAATCTTTGTAGCCGGGGAATCCGGAAAAGTATATCATCCATTTCTGATGAACGCGCTCTCCAAACAGGTCTGGACGGTGGTGATGGGTGTGCTGGCTGTGCTCTTTTTGCCCGCGCTCGTGGCCGGTCTGGCAGCTTTGCTGTTTGTGGTACTTGTGCTGGTGGCGTTCCCGCTCTGTAATGTTTTCAGTGGCACAAACGGCATCAGGGCTTGCGCGCAATGCCTGCCGGTGTGCCCGCTTGCGGTCGCAGCTTCGCTTGTGTTCATTCCCCCTGCCGCCTGGATTGTGGTGAGGCTTCTGAAGAATCGCTCGCGCCTTCCCTGACTTTGAACGCCTCGTTGCCAGCCTCCGGCTCCGGGTGTTAAATTTTAAGCAGCACGGGCTTCACATTCATGTCGGACGAGATAACAAAAGCGGAGTTTCGCGGGCGACGTGTCGCTCTGGGCGTCACGGGCGGCATCGCTGCTTACAAGGCCGCGGAAATCCTGCGCGGGCTGCAACGCGCCGGATGCATTGTGCGCGTGGCGATGACGACGCGCGCCTGCGAGTTCATCACGCCCCTGACCTTTCATGCGCTTTCAGGCTCGCACGTCATCGTGGATGATTACGCGCCCGACAATCCGGACCCGATTGCTCACATCACCTTTTCGCAGACCGTAGACCTTTTCGTCATCGCGCCCGCCACCGCCAACATCATCGCCAAATTCGCCAACGGCGTGGCCGACGATTTTCTCACTTCGACTTATCTGGCCGCGAACGCGCCCGTTCTGGTCTGCCCGGCTATGAACACTACCATGTGGCAGCATCCGGCGACGCAGCGAAATCTGGAGCGACTGCGCGCGGACGGCGTGCACATCATAGAGCCGGACGCGGGCGAGATGGCCTGCGGCACGGTCGGCCCCGGACGATTGAGCGAGCCGGAAAGAATCGTCGCAAGAGCCCTTGAGCTTTTGCGCGCGGCTGGACAAAGCGTGGTGCAGGATTTAGCGGGCGAGCAAGATAAAGTTCGCGAGCAGGATTTGTCGGGCGAGCGTGTTTTGATTACCACGGGCGCGACGCGCGAGGAGATTGACCCCGTGCGTTTTCTGACGAACCGCTCGTCTGGCCGCATGGGCTTTGCGCTCGCAGAAGCCGCACGCGCGCGCGGCGCAGAAGTGACAGTCGTCGCTGGCTCAACTACCCAGCCGCCGCCCGCCGAGGTGAAGGTCGTGCGCGCCCTATCGGCAGAAGAGATGCGCGACGCCGTTCAGCGAGAGATAGAGAACGCGACAGCCTTCATAGCAGCAGCAGCGGTCTCCGATTATCGCCCCGCGCAACGCACCGCGACGAAAATCAAGAAGTCCGACTCACGGCTCACGCTTGAGCTTGAGCCAACGCCGGACATACTGGCCGAGGTCGCGCGAAACCGCCGGGACGGACTGCTCGTCATAGGCTTTGCGGCGGAAACTAATAACATGGTAAAGCACGCGCGCGAAAAACTTACGCGCAAAAATCTGGATGCCGTCGTCGCCAACGACGTGACGCGCGAAGGCGCAGGCTTTGACACAGACACCAACATCATCACGCTCATCGCGCGCGACCGCGAGCCCCTTGAGCTTCCGCTCATGTCAAAGCCCGACGCCGCGCACCGCATCCTCGACGAGCTTGTGCGATTGAGACAAAAGGAAAAGGCAAAAGGTAAAGGGCAACAGTGAAGCGGAGAACAGATTCAGATAAATTAACAACCGTTCGAGCTAAGAACAGGCTTATTGTTCTTAGCTCCGTAGGAGCTTGATGTTTATAGCTGAGATGTGACAATACCGAACCAAGCTCCGTAGGAGCGGCATGTAATAGAGACAGAACATGCCGCTCCTACGGAGCTTGATACTTTATTTGTGCGATGAAGCTATAAACATCAAGCTCCTACGGAGCTGTCTTATCCTGACCTCTGGCTTTCCCTTTTTTCTTTTTACTTTTATATACTATGAAAGCTGAAACGGATTTACAGGAAGTATTGGCGCTCGCGGAAGAGACCGCGGAGTATCTACGCTACTTGCGCGAGCTTGGCGTCGAAGGTTTGGAAGACGCTTCGAGCACATCAGGCGCGACCGGGGCGGCGATTGTCTCTGCGGAAAGAGCGCCTCGAATAGAAACGCCCACGCCTCAGCAGCGCGCTGTGCTTGAGCGCAACGCCGCCGCAGGCTTAAGAACGGAAGCCGCGCCGAAACCTACTGTGCCGTCTTCCGCCGCCACGTCCCCCGCCATGCCCGAGAGCGCGGGCACAGTGCCTCCGACCACGGACCAGACAGAGATGGCTAAACAAACTAAAAAATATCCTGACCCAGTCCCGCCGCCGCCGCAAGATACTTTGTTCGGCGAGGTCACGCCGCAGGATCAGGAGAGCCTGCCGCGCGTGGACGAAACGCTCGAAGACATCTGGAAGGACATAGGCGAATGCATGCGCTGCCCGCTCTGCTGTCAGGGACGCACGCACGTCGTCAACAGCGAAGGCAATCGAAAGGCGCGCTTGATGTTTGTAGGCGAAGCTCCCGGCGCAGACGAGGACGCTTCGGGTCGTCCCTTCGTGGGCCGCGCGGGCCAGCTTCTCAACAAAATCATCGAAGCCATCGGCCTCAAACGCGAAGACATCATGATAGGCAACGTCAATCGCTGTCGTCCGCCGCAGAATCGCACTCCAACGACGCAGGAAGCAGCCATCTGCAAGCCGTTCCTCCTGCGCGAAATCGCCGTCGTACGCCCCGACGTGATAGTGGTTCTGGGCAACACGGCGATGAAGAACCTGCTCGACACCAAGGAAGGCATCACCAAGCTGCGCGGAAAGTTTCAGGACTATCGCGGCATCAAGGTCATGCCCACGTTTCACCCGGCCTATCTTCTGCGCGACCCCTCCAAGAAACGCGAAGCATGGGAAGACATGAAGACGGTCCGGGACTACTTAAAGACAGTGACAAGTGACAGGTGACAAGTGACAAGTTAAGACAGGTTTTTATCTTGTCACTTGTCACCTGTCACTTGTCACTGATTTTTATGGATTCGCAATCTTTACTTTTTGATGAGCCGTCGCCGGAGGCGAACGAGTCGCTGGCAGAGATTAACGCGGAGATGCTCAGTCGCGCGCGTTCCGTTCCGCAGTTGAAGGATCGTGTCTTCATTCTGGGTGAAGGGCCTGTGGGTGCGCGTGCGGCGGTGGTGGGCGAATCGCCCGGGCCGCCCGACATTGATTCAGGCCGCCCCTTTATGGGGCCTGCGGGCCAGATGCTTGAGCGCATCCTCGGCAGCATCGGATTAAAGCGCGACGAGTGCTATTTGACGAACACGGTCAAATATATTTCCACGGGCGACGAGCTGACGCCGGACATCCTTTCATTCTTTACGCCCTATCTGCATCGCGAGCTGCGCGCCGTTGCTCCGCGCATCATCATCGCCTTCGGCAACACGCCGACGCGCGCACTGCTTCGCACTAAAAAACCTATCTCGCAGATGCGCGGCACGTTTCACGATTACCAGGGCGCGCAACTGATGCCGACCTTTAACCCGGCATATCTCCTGCGCGACCCCACGAAGAAGCGCGAAGTCTGGGAGGACATGAAAAAGATTCGCGACTACTTAAAGACAGTGACAAGTGACGAGTGACAAGATGAAAAACTTGTTCTTGCTTGTCACTTGTCACTCGTCACTTGTCACTGTGTTATAGTTTCCCTTGATTGAAACAGTCTGGTTTCTCCCTTAGCGGCTCAATCGAGTTCTACTTCGCGTGCAACGACCCTCTGAAATTTCCGACAAGCTCTTTTCTGCAAACGAACAGACCGCGCCTGAGCCCGCGCCGCTTTATGCCGAAGTGGCTATCCCTCTGCGCGTCAATCGAACGTTTACTTATCGCCTGCCGGTCTCGCTGCGGCACGAGGCGCAGGTCGGCTCGCGCCTCCTCGTCTCCTTTAACCGCAAGCGTGTGACGGGCTACATCGTCGCGCTGCACGCGGAGCTTGACCCGGCCAGCGATTTTACGGAAGGCGATGTTAAGGATGCGGAAGAACTGCTCGACGCAGAGCCGCTCGTGACGCCGGAGATTCTGGAGATTACGCGCTGGGTCGCGGATTACTACGCCGCGCCGTGGGGCGAGGTCTTAAAGGCCGCGCTGCCCGCAGGCTTAAACGCCACCATCGAACAGGTGCTCTCTATCACAGCCGAAGGGAGAGACGAGCTGGCGCGTCTGCCACTGCACCGGACGGCGACGGCCAAGGCACGCGCGCTTCGACTGGTAGCGGAAGAGACGGAAACATCTTTGCGTAATCTGGCGCGTCATGTTGGAGAAGCCCGCGCGCGCTCGGTCGCACGCGAATTGGAGCGCGCCGGTTGGATTAAGCTGACGCACCGCGCGCGTTCTGTGCTCGCGCGTGCGAAAAGACGAAAGGCAGTGCGTCTCGTTCCGCCCGCAGCCGACACGACGCAGGAAAACGCGCGCGCTCTTTCCCCCGCGCAGGAGCGCATTGTTCAGACGCTCTTGAGCGGCGGCGGAGAGATGGCCTTCACAGACTTACTTGAAGCGGCGGACACGAGCGCCGCTCCGATTCAGACTTTGGAGAAGCATGGCGTCGTGGAAGTTTTCGTGCGCGATGTCCGGCGCGACCCGCTCGCAGATGCCGTCCTGCCCGACGCGGAAAACTTGAGCCTGACCGGGGCGCAAAGCGCGGCTCTCTCGGAAATCGAAGCGCCAATGGAGGAGGGACGATACAGCGCCTTTCTGCTACACGGTGTGACCGGAAGCGGCAAGACGGAAATTTATATACGCGCCATGCGCGCGGCCTTAAAGCGCGGGCGCTCGGCCATGATGCTCGTGCCGGAAATCGCGCTCACGCCGGTCTTCTCGCGTCGCCTGCGCGCGCATTTCGGAGACCGCGTCGCCATCTTTCATTCGTCTTTGACCACGGGCGAGCGCTTTGACGAATGGAGCAGACTCAAACGCGGAGAAGCGCGCGTTGTCATAGGCACACGCTCCGCCGTCTTTGCGCCCGTCTCCGACCTCGGCCTCGTCGTCATAGACGAAGAACACGAGACCTCTTATCGCCAGCAGGAATCACCCTTTTACAATGGTCGTGACACGGCCATCGTGCGCGCTAGACAATCGGGAGCGGTCGTCGTGTTAGGCTCCGCGACGCCCTCGCTCGAATCCTTTCACAACGCGCGCGGCGGAAAATATAACTACCTGCACCTGCCGGACAGAATCGCCAACCGCGCGATGGCGAGCGCCGAGCTGATAGACATGCGCGCCGTCTTTGCCACACAGGGCAAGCAGACGATTTTCTCTGACCAACTCGTCGCGGCCATCGCAGAGACACACGCGCGCGGCGAGCAATCCATCATCCTGCTTAATCGTCGCGGCTATTCGAGCTTTGTCCTGTGCCGCTCCTGCGGCGAATCCATACGCTGTCCCAACTGCGACGTCACGCTTACATATCACCGCAGCGAATCGAGCATCATCTGTCACTACTGCAATCATAGACAGAGCGCGCCGTCGCGTTGTCCTGCGTGCGCGGGCAAATATATTTACTACGTGGGCGAAGGCACGGAGCAGATTGAAGAGTTGCTGTCGAAGCGTTTTCCGGGCCTGCGTATCGCGCGACTTGACCGCGACACGACCGTCCGTCGCAAGCTCTTTGAGCGAACCATCATGGAATTCTCTGCGGGCGATCTGGACATGCTCGTCGGCACGCAGATGTTAGCCAAAGGCCACGACTTCCCGAACGTCACGCTGGTCGGCGTCGTGAGCGTGGACGCTGGATTAGCGCTGCCGGATTTTCGCTCCGCCGAGCGTGCCTTCCAGTTGATTACACAGGTCGCGGGTCGCGCGGGTCGCGGCTCGCTTCCCGGCAGAGTGCTGATTCAAACTTATCATCCGAATCATTACGCGCTCCGCCACGCTTCGGCGCAGGACTACCAGCGCTTTTATGAAGAGGAGATTCGTTATCGCAAGAGCATGAGCTACCCTCCCTTTGTTTCGCTCGCCTCGCTCCTCGTGCATGGAGAAGAACTCGGGCGCACGCTAAACATAGCCGCCGAACTCAGGCGCGCTCTTGACGAAGCCAATGCTGAGCAGGCTTGTAGAATCCTTGGGCCTGCGCCCGCGCCGCTCTCTCGCCTGCGCGGCGAGCATCGGATACAGATTCTTCTCAAATCACGCAGCCGCCCACGCATGCGACAGGTGATAGACGTGGCGCTCGCCGAAGCAGCCGCGCGCGGCGCAGACCTCCGCGCCGTCAATCTTGAGATAGACCCAGTGAACCTGATGTAAAGGAAACTGTTTTCAGTTTTTAGTTTTCAGTAAAAACTTTTCGCTCTTCCTCTGAAAACTAAAAACTGAATACTGAAAACTGAATACCACCATGAAAATTTCAGAGCTTGCAGCACAGACGGACGCGCGCGTTGAAGGCGACGCCGACTTGGAAATCAAAGCGGCTGCGGGGTTGGAGCTGGCCGGGCCGGGCGACGTGACGTTTCTAGCCAACAAGCGGTACACGTCGCAGGTGCAGACCACGCGCGCCTCTGCCATCTTCGTCGGAGAAGATGCAGAGGTCGCGCGCGAAGACATAGTCATCCTGCGAACGCGCGACCCTTATCTTGCCTACACGCGCGCCCTCATACTCTTTCATCCGGAACCGGAGTTTGAAGCGTTCATACATCCAACAGCGGTCGTTGACCCGACCGCGCGTGTTGCCGAAGACGTGTGGATTGGAGCGTGCGCGGTTGTAGGGCGCGATGCTGTCGTAGAATCCGGCGTGCGTATCTACCCGAACGCGACCGTTTACGAAGGCGCGCGTATAGGACGCGGCTCTGTGATTCATTCCGGCGTGGCGATTCGCGAGAACACTATCCTGGGCGAGCGCGTCATTGTTCACAACAATACTGTCATAGGCTCGGACGGCTTCGGCTTTGCCAAAGATGAGCACGGGCACTGGCTCAAGATTCCGCAGACGGGCCACGTTGTGCTGGAAGACGATGTAGAGGTCGGAGCAAACACTTCTATTGACCGCGCCTCTGTGGGCGCGACGCGCATCGCGCGCGGGACCAAGATTGATAATCAGGTTCAGGTGGGCCATTCCTGCACGGTCGGTGAAGACACGCTCCTGTGCGGACAGGTGGGCCTTGCAGGAAGCACGCACATCGGCAGCCGCGTCATCCTCGCGGGACAGGTCGGCGTCGGTGGCCACCTCACCATAGGTGATGACTCCGTGCTCATGGCACAGGCGGGCGTCTTTTACGACGTGCCCGCGAAGAGCATCCTGTCCGGCGGCATCCCTGCCTTCGAGCACAAAGAATCCTTGCGTACTATGGCCGCTATCAGAAAGCTCGTGGACACGCAGCGCACCGTCCGTACCTTGGAAGCACGCGTTAAGGAGTTGGAGAAACTGGTCGGCGGGCCGGGAGAAAAAACGGCTTGACAGCCGGGGCCGTGGGCGGGCATAATCGGGAATTGAAAACGGATTTCAATTTCGTCCAAGACGAAAGAAAATCTGGTTCGAGCCTCAAAAAGGTATTTTTCCACTTGGGAGTGACAGCGTGCCGCAGAGTTTGCAAATTCTTGATTCCCCGCGCGATGACGAAAAGGTAGAAGTCCTTCTGGAATCCCATGAAGGCCAGGAACGGGTCGTGCTGCGTTATTCGACGTGGGTCGAAGGTCTTGGCTGGTGCGGGCAGAAGACTATACGCCTTGACGGCGAGCACCTTGACGATCTACATCGCGCGTTGACGGTGGCGCGTCATCGCATCAACCGCAAGCGCGCCGAGAGCGGCCAACTGAGCGCGCCCGCGACTGTGATTCAGCTTCCCACGGTCGCTTAAAAAATTTTCAGAGCTTGAAAACGAGAAGGCAGCAAGCCTTGAGAGCCGATTGCTCTCGCGCTTGCTGCCTTCAAATTTTTACGCGGACGCTTTTCTTTAGCGTGCCGTTTTAACTGACCTGCCGCAGCGTAATCTTTTCGGTCGTGACGCTGGCCCTGCGTTCCGAGGTCAGCTTCTCCAACTCTTCAATGTGGATTTGCTCCTCCGCGATACGACCTTCGAGCAGGAAGCGCGTCGGAAGTTCCTGCTCCTGGCAGGACTCCCATGCGGCCATGTAGGCTGCAATTCCCTCTCGCTCCAACTCCAAATCCTGTTTGAGCATGTCGGCCAACTGCGTCGCCTGGCGAATCATAGCGGGCTCGACCGTCGGCACGCCGCCCAGCGCCACAATCTTATCACCGAGCATACGCGCATGCCCGTGCGCTTCCTTGCTTTGATCTTTGAAGAACGAGCGATAAACCTCACGCTCCGTGCCCGTAATCAAAAAGCTATGCTGCATGTACTGTATGACCGCCGCCAGCTCTATACTGAGCGCGCGGTTCAGGTTGTCAATCAAAGCCGTGTTTGCCATCTCTCTTGTCTCCCCCGATTTTCAAAACGCTTTCCAAGCTACCGCGAATGATACGGCGAAGACACTGCCCTGTCAACCATAAACTCTTTAGTATCAATAAGTTAAATTTGAAATTCGATTTCAGTTCCAACAAGTCGATTGCGGAATGCGGATTTCGGATTACGGATTGATAAGACAAGTCCTTCCTCTTAAATCCGCACTCCGAAATCCGCATTCCGCAATTCTTAGGTGACTGCGCCGCCGTCTACGATGACGACTTCGCCGTTCATGAAGCTGTTGCGGTCGGAGACCATGAAGGCAGCGTATTCGGCCAGTTCTTCGGGGCGGCCAAGGCGGCCACGCGAGACCCAGAAGTCGTGCATTTCAAGCAGGCGGTCGGGCAAGGTGTGCGCTAAATCGGTGTCGAAGATTCCGGCGGCGATGGCGTTGACGGTGACGCCGAAGGTGGCTGCCTCGCGCGACAAACATTTGGTGAAGCCGATGACGGCGGCTTTCGATGTCGCGTAATGCACGGCTGTCGGAAGCGCGCGGATAGCGCCTATGGAAGTGATGTTGAGGATGGCTCCCTTCCTCTGGCGAATCATCTGTTTGTAGATGGGTTTGGTGACGGCAAAGAGGCCGTTGACGTTGGTATTGATGACTTCGTCCCACGCGCGGTCCGTCGTCGTAGCAAAATTGTCGCCGCGATTAATAGCAGCGTTGTTGACCAGAACATCCACGCCGCCCCACTCTTCCACGAGTTGGCGCGTGAGGCGTTTCATCCCGACGCGATCCGTGATGGAGGTTTTGAAGGCGTGTGCGCGTCGCCCGTGCGCCTTGATTTTGGCGACTCTCTGTTCGGCCAGATCGTCGCGCGCGTTATAGTTGAAGGCGACGTCCGCGCCTTCGCGCGCGAAGACTTCGCAGAGCGCTGCGCCGATGCCGCGCGAGCCGCCCGTAATAAATGCTCTTTTCCCTTCCAGCAAAAGACTCAAAGTTGTCTGTATCTCCAAAAAAAGCCCGCCGGGGCGTTCGGTGCTCCGGAAGCGGGCTGAAATTATTTTGACTGCTTCGCCTGCGGTGTTTCGAGATTAAAGCCCAAACAGCACCGGGAGGTCAAACCCGTGCGAGAGCGGATTAACTGACTCGCTGCGACACATCCACGAGCACGGGTTCTTCTCGCGCCATCACGGGCAGCGGGATGAGGGCCGTAATCTCTTCGACGATGCGCTGTGTGGCGTTGGGAATCGCGAGGCCGACGGTCGCGGCGCGCATGGCTGCGTAATGCTTTGTGTCTTCCATCATGCGGCGCACGACGGGTACGATGTCTATTGAACGCTCAAGCAGGATGCCTGCGCCGCGCCGCACTATGAGATTGGCGGCTCCGGCTTCCTGCGGCATGGGCGGCGTGGTCGCGTCCGCGATGACTGGCAGACGGCACGCCATGGCTTCAAAAGTGGTCAGCCCGCCGAGCTTGGAAATCATGACGTTGGCGGCGCTCATCAACTGCTCGACCTGTTCGGAATAGCCTATGACCTTGATGGGGAAAGGCGCTGTGGCGGCGAGCGTTTCAACTTCGGCGCGCAGCTCCTCGTTGCGGCCCGCCAGAAAAATGGCCTGCATGTCCAGATTGCCGCGCACAAGCTCGCGAAAAATCTGCGGGATGTTGCCGCCGCCGACCCAACCCGAGTTGACGAAGACTGTGAACTTATGCGGGTCGAGCCCGAGCGCGCGACGTGCAGCCTGAGCGGCCTCTTCGCCCGGAAACTGGAACTTCGGATGCACGGGCATCCCCGAAATTTTTATGCGGTCGGGCTCAACGCCGTAGTCTATAAGCTGCTGCCGCGCCTCTTCCGATGCCACAAGGTAGAGCCGCACGTCGTCGCAGGCCCAGCCCTTCCAGAATCCATAGCAGGGGTCTGTGACGACAGTGATAAGAGGAATTTTATCCGCAAGCTTTAGCTCTTTGAGGACGCGCGCAAAGGCGTGCTGCGTCAGGGGGTGAACGCTAACAACGACGTGCGGACACCAGCGCTCGAACAAATCCTGCATGTAGCCGAGCGTGCGCTTGTAGAAAAACTCTCTCGTTTCGGGGCGGAAGCGGTTGATGGCCCAGTAGAGATATTTCATCCAGTGCTGGCGATTTCTGAGCACCCAGTTGTAGATGACGACCAGCTTTTGCGTGATGGCGTGCGATTCCTCTATGGCGCGCACGGTGCGAACGGCGTAAGACTCGCCGTGAAAAAACTTCTGCACGCCCGCGACAATCGCCGCCGCCGCAGAGCGATGGCCGCCGCCCGTGTCGGACGAGATAATCAGAATCTTTGGAACCCTTGCACGAAACATAATGGAATCAAACCCTGCGAGAAGTTTTTACGCTCACGCGCCGTCCCTCGCTATTTTTCCGCTACTCTTTCGGACGCGAATCACTTCGGGCTGGCGCTGTCCGACGTCAACGCTTTCTCTAAACAAAACTTTGTCGCCCTGAATCTCCGGCAGCTCGAAAGAGTTGAACGCGCCGTCGCGCCTGTACAATTTATCGTGCCGCCAGACGTATGCGCCCGATGTCAAATCAACTTTGCCGACAAAGCCTATGGCCGTCAGGTAAGCATAACGACCTTCCATCAACGCACGCCCGACGTTGAAGCCCGGAATCTGTCGCTTCCACTTTGTTCTCAAAGTGCGCCCGTCAAGGCGAGCAACAAAACCTGTGCCCGATTCGCCGTTGCTCGTTTCGCACACGAGCAGTAGGTCGCCCTCGTAATCCGCGTAGTAGATGGAGCGCATTAAAAGATCATAGTAACCGATTCGCAGGCTGAACCGGCGCTTGGACGCTCCATCAATCCTTTCGCCACGCCCGCTATTCGAGATAGCGTATTTGCCGGTTGCCGTCGAGAACTCGTAAAGAGCTGGCGAAACCGCATCTTCGCCTTTGACCTCTTGAAACGCGACCGCCGTTTGAGCCTGCGCCCGTGCCAACGCTCCAACTCCGACATGGATTGTCAGAAGCAGCAGGGCAAGTGTCGGGGCGGCTCTTTTCATTCTTATCCGTCGCGCTTGTTTCGCTAGTCGCAGCCAGCCTCAAGCTTTGACGGCCACGCCAGCCGTCTCTTCTTCCAGGCGCTCGTGCTCGCGGCGCGCCTTTCGCATCTCGCGCTCCAGGCGCTTGATTTGAATCAAGTGCTTCGGATTAAACGGCAGGCTCGGGTAATAACAGTTGGACTCGTGCGTGCAGAAGCAGCCGTCCGCGGCCTTCACGCGCCGTGCTTTCATAGCGGGCGAGAGCCACAGTTTTTGAAAATCCCAGTCGAACTCGCGCAGGTTTCCTACCGGCTCAAGATTTTCGCAGGACGAGACAGTGCCTTCGTCGTAGATGACCGCGCCCGCTGTGCCCGCATAGCAGGTCAACTGCGCGCGCTGCTCCTCCTTGGTCTTCGTAATCAGGCCGTGCATGTAGATATCAATCGCGGCCTTGAAGAAGCCAGCGTCGCCGCCGTAGTTGTTCTTGATGGCGGCGTGGCGCGAATCGTCGTCAATCATGTGGGCCAGCTTCGCGTAACGCTCGTGGTCTATATCAAGCTCCACGGGGTCTGCTGACGGAGGCCGTATGTAATTGAAGTTGACCTTGTCGGGCTTTAATTCGTACTTAAGAAAATCGTACCACTCGAAAATAGTATCCTGATTCGAATGCATGAAGCAGGTGCAGGTCTGTATGTCTAGACGCGGGTACTCTTTCTTGATGGCCTGAAGCTGTCGCGCGGTGTCGATGGCGATGTCCCACGAGCCGGGTTTTTGTCGAATCTTTTCGTGCTGCTCTTTGAGACCGTCAATGCCGAGCGCGACCGTCACGTTCAGGTTCGGGCACTCTTGCAGCAGGCGCGTTACGTCCGGCATGATGCGCTTTTGAATCTGCCCGTTCGACATCAGGTAGACGGATTCCAGACGGTTGTTCTCGTAAAAGGAGCGGACGATTTCCGGCAGGTCTTTGCGCGTGAAGGGCTCGCCCCCGGCGAGTATGAGCACGCCGAGGTTACCGCCGAGCGTCTGGGAAATCTTCTCAATCTCGTGCGTCTTCATCTGCAACTTCTTGCGCGGGCGGTCGTCCAGCTCGTCCGTAAAGAAGCAGTGCGTGCAGCGCATGTCGCACACGCTCGTCACCAGAATATTAAGCAGCACGGGCGCGAACGGCTGCCCCACGGCCAGCCGCGCGTAACGCTTCAAAAGCTCTCTTGTTGTGTAATCCATCTCTTTACCTGAAACATCCTCAGCACAGGCCGGAACGCGGCCCACGCGCATCAATCATGTCGCACATTCACGCGACAGTTAAACTTAACTGATAAAGCATTTAACCCGCCATGTCAACCAAGGCACGAAAACCCCTGTCAATAAACCGCGCGAGCAGATGTTGATGGGAGAAGTGCTTTGATGCGCCGAGAGGTTCGCGCGTCATGTTTTAGATAAAAATATACAGGAATCGTCAGCGCGTTCAGACGCGTGCCCGTCAGGGGCTCGACACGCATGGCTTGCGGCTGCTTTTGTCTGAGAGCTTCAGGGGCATACTTTTCAAAAGCCTTTCTAATCCATTCTTCGACCTTCGGCTGATACTCGTTGACAAGCCTTTGCCGCAGAGCGCTCATCCCCTTCTCGTCAAACCTGCGAAGATACTGCTCCCCGTTGGCATCGAGCTTCCAGTTATTGCTACGCTCCACATAATCAACCGTGAAGATGCTGGTCGCGGTAGAGATGCCAAACTCTCTGGACACTCTATCGATGATGAGATTGAATCTTGACTTCAAATCTTTCGCCAGCCAGTCGCCGTCCGAATCTATGATATAGATGCCGGGCTTCCCTCCCATTTCGATAGATGAAAAGCCCGGCTGCAATTTCGGCGCGGACTCGCCGAGTCGATGCCAGAAGTCTTCAACAAATTTTGGATTCGCTAAATTTCGACCACTGGTCTGGATAATCTGAAGGGCGGGCCTGTTTCCGGTCTCGATTTTTCTGGACGCAATGACGGTCGTTTGCTGGGCCAGATAGCCCAGAATATTCATGGCATCTTCGGCGGTCGCATCCGTAGCCTCTATTTCCAGTTGCGCCGACGGCACGACCGGAAAATCCTGGAAGCCGCCGGGGCTGTAGGTTAGTTTTATCCGCTTCGCTTTAGTTTCCTTCAGCATCACTTCGACAATCTGGTCCAGCACTTCCCTTGTAATTTTCAGGTTGACGTCGTAAGGCAGTTTGTAGAGGGCCGGGAATTTATTGCTGTAGGGCGTGTCTTCACCAAACGCCAGCTCGAACGCCAGCTTCCATTGCCACGTCGCCGTACCCGAAGGCTTCGGTGGAGCGGGGCCGAGTTTGATTAACTGCGTAATCGTTTCGGCGACGAGCGCCGATGAATTTCTGGCAGCTATTTTGACGAACTTGTAATAATCGATAAGCGATGAGCCGCTGGCCGTATCACTGATGCTGCGAATGATTAGACACGGCACTCCGAGCTGCCAGCAGACTTGCGCGACCGCGCCGCCTTCCATCTCCACGGCGTCGCCGTCAAAGTAGGCGCGCAGCTCATAATTCTTCGACCTCTCGGAGACGAACTGATCGCCCGTGACGATGACCCCTTCCTTAACCTCCGGGTCTCTCACCTTGGGATCAGGGACCACCCGTTCGAGCCTGACGACTTTTCCAGCTCTCGCGGCTGCCAGCAGCAGCCGGCTATCCGCCGTGAAAAAGAGCGGATTTTTTTCGTTAGTGATCGGATTGCGTGTGCGCCAGTGAGTAAAACCCGTGGGCGTGCCTGACGTCTTGTCTGTGAGCATGCCGAAATCATGCTCTGTAGTATTAGTTCCAATAACGACGTCGCCGGGAATAAGCAGAGGGTCGAGCGCTCCGGCGGCTCCTGTGAAGATTAAGCCTTCGGGTTTGAAATGTTCTATGAGAAGTGTTGCCGCCATCGCGGCATTAACCTTACCGAACCCGACGCGGGCGAGGACGACCTGCTTACCACGAAGCTCACCGACGATGAACGTGAGACCCTGAATCTTTACCTCACGTTGATTCGTCAACTGGGCCAGCAGGGCTTCGGTCTCTTCAGGTATTCCCAGAATAGCAATCGGAACTGCAACAGATTGCTGGCTGGCGAAGGAGCTGAGATTTACGGCGAGGGCGATAAAGAGCGTGGCGAAGAAACGCTTACTCCAATTCGTGATCATTGAAAGCCATCCTCCTGATGCAAAGACGGATTGCAGGCATAGCTCGGCTTGCCTTAACGCTCGCCGCGCACCTGTATGCCGAGGGCGCGCATGCGGCGGTAGAGGTGGCTGCGGTCCACGCCCATCAGCTCCGCCGCGCGCGAGACGTTGCCTTCGGCTTCGAGGAGTTTTCGCTGTATGAACTCGCGGTGATAAGCATCCGTGGCCTCTTTGAACGAGGGGAAGCGAAAGGACGCGGCGGGTGGTTCTTCGCCGCCGAGCGCCGGAAGGTCCGTGGCCGAGACTTTTGTCTTGGAATGCATGATACAGACGCGCTCGATGGTGTTCCGAAGCTCGCGCACGTTGCCCGGCCATGAATAGCTCTGTAGAGCATCGACGGCGTCCGCTTCAAACCGCCTGGGCTTCTTGCCGTAGGCGGTGGAAAATTTTTGATTGAAGTGTTCGGCCAGCAGAGGCACGTCTTCGAGTCGTTCGCGCAAAGGCGGCAGTTCGAATGGGATGACGTTGAGACGGTAAAAGAGGTCGGGTCGAAAAGAGCCCTGTTCGATAAGCGCGTCGAGCCGTTTATTCGTAGCGGCCAGAACCCTCACGTCAACGCTCACGCTCTGTGTGCTGCCGACGGGCTCGAAGCGTTGCTCTTCGAGGACGCGCAGGACTTTGGCCTGCACACGCGCGCTCATGTCGCCCACTTCGTCCAGAAAGAGCGTCGCGCCGTCGGCCATCTCAAACTTCCCCTTCTTCGCCCCCGTAGCGCCCGTGAAAGAGCCTTTGACGTGGCCGAACAATTCGGACTCGATTAACTCTTCGGGAATCGCCGCCGAGTTGACTTCTATGAAGGGCGCGCCCGCGCGTCTGGATTGAGCATGGAGCGCACGCGCGACCAGCTCTTTGCCCGTGCCGGATTCACCGTAAATCAGCACGCGCCCGTCGGTCGGCGCGACGACGTCTATCTGTTTACGCAGCGCGCGCATGGCGACCGATTCGCCGATCATCACGTACTCGCGGTCAAGCTCGCGCACGAGTTCCGCGTTGACCTGTTCGAGCCGCTTCTGCTTGATGGCGTTGCGAATAGTGAGGACGGTCTTTTCAATCGAGAGCGGTTTTTCGATAAAGTCGAACGCTCCCAACTTCGTCGCGCGCACGGCTGTTTCAATATTGCCGTGACCGGAAATCATCACGACCGCAGCGTCCGAGCCACCTGCACGCAACTTCTTCAAAGTCTCAAGCCCGTCCACGCCCGGCAGCCACACGTCCAGCAACACGCACCCGTAGGCCCGCCGCTCCACGGCCTTCAAACACTCTTCGCCCGAAGCCACGGTCTCAACAGCGAAGCCTTCATCTTCCAACACGGCGCGCAACGTCTCGCGTATCCCGCGCTCGTCGTCAACAATCAGAACTGAATCAGACATAAGAGAGTCAAGAGTCTGGAGTCTGGAGTCTGGAGTCAAGAGTCCATGTGCTTTTCTTTTGACTCCAGACTCCAGACTCTGAGACTCCTGACTTTTAAGTAGTTGCTGGTAATTCTATGATAAAGCGTGCGCCGCGCGGGCGGTTCTGCTCGGCGCGTATGCGCCCGCCGTGCTCTGTGATGATGCGTTGGACGATGGCGAGGCCGAGCCCCGTTCCGCGCTCGCGCGTAGAGAAGTAGGGTTGAAAGAGGCGCGCGAAATCTTCGCGCGGCACGCCGTGGCCCGTGTCTCCGACTTCTATCAGGAGAAGCGCACGCGCAGGGTCGTGGGCCGTCGCGATGGTCACGCGCCGCTCACCTTCGACCACGGCCACGGCCTCAAGCGCGTTGTCCACCAGATTGACCAGCACGCGCCGCATCTGCTCCGCATCGAGCATGGCAGAAGGCAGCGTGCGTGCGAGCCTCACGTCCATGCGCGCCCCGTCAAGACGGTCTTCGTAGAGCGCCACCGTCTGACGCACGACTTCATTTAAGTCTGCCGCTTCAAGACGCGCGTGCGGAAGACGCGCGAAGCGCGAGAACTCATCCACCATAGCCTTGAGCCCTGCGACCTCGCGCGTGATGGTCGCGGTGCATTCCTCTACCACGCGCGAGACGCGTGCGCGCTCGTCGCTGCCGTTACCGCCCTGCGAGCCGTTGCCGTCCGGGCCGCGCTCGAAGTTCTTCATGATGCGCTCGGCTGAAAGCTGAATCGGCGTCAGCGGGTTTTTGATTTCGTGTGCCATGCGGCGCGCGACTTCGCTCCACGCGGCGGTGCGCTGCGCGGCCAGCAATTCGGATAAATCCTCTATCACGAGCACAACGCCCGCGCCCTCTTCACCCGGCGCGCGCCGTAAGGCAGTAGCGGTCAAAGCCACCGGCACGGAAACTTCGTGATGCGCTCCGCCCAGTGCCAGCTCCGTCTGTTCTGAAGCGCGGCCCATGCGGCGAGCGCGGCGCAAGAGACGCTCAAGCACCAGTCGGTCTTCCGTGCTCGTGATTTCCGCAAGCCGCGCGCCCGCTTCCGGCAAATTATCGAGCCGCAGCATCATCGTGGCTGAAGCATTGATGGTCGTCACGCGGTCAGAGCCGTCGAAAGAGACTACGCCCGTCGAAAGAGATTCGAGCACGGTCTCTATGTAGTTGCGTCTCTCTTCGAGCGCAAGATTTTTTTCGCGTAATTCTGTGGCGCTCATTTCGATGCGGCGGCGGTTCTCTTCCAGTTGCGCCGTCATCTGGTTAAACCTTCCGATCAGCAGCGCCAGCTCGTCGTCCGCAACAGTATTGACGCGATAACCAAGATTGCCGCGCGCGACTTCGTTCGAAGCTTCGGCCAGCGCCTGAATCGGCGCGGCGAATCCACGGCCCAGATGAATCGCAATCCACGTCACGCCGAAAAGCTGTAAGAGCGTAAAGAGCCCTAGCGTGGAGAGACCAAGCTGGCGCACCTTTCGCTGTCGCGCCTTGAGCTTTTCATACTCGACGTTTGAGGCCGTGATGGTCTTGCTCAAATTCGAGTCGCTGTAACGGACGGGAGCGATGAGCAGATGACTATCGCCATTGAGCGGAACAGCCACCACGTCATAGCCGCGCCCGTCGGTCAGGGTCTCGTTATCCGGCGCGGCTCTCGCAGTCTCAAGCGCACGTTCCAGCTCCGCGCGCTCGAAAGGCGGAAGCCGTGCCACGCTTTTCGCCAAGACTTCGCCGCTCGTTGAAACTATCTCTATGGCGGCGAGCTGTCCCTGTTCTACTAGCTGGTCGAGCGTGGCTTTCGTTTCCGGCTCTGGCCGCTCGTTAATCAAAACGGCGAGCATCTGCGCCGTCTCGCGCAAAGAGCGCGTCTGATTCTTAAGAGCTTCCTTTTCAAAACTGCTGGCCTCCGTGATGACCTCTTCCGGCAATTGACGAAACCATTTTTCGAGCGAGCGATTAAGAAAGAGATACGAGAAGACGGCCATCGCCGTAATCGGCAGGAGGCTCAAAGAGATAAAATAGACGACGAGCCGCGTTTTTATTTTCGACCCCAGCCGCCGCTCCTGTCTTTCGCGCCTGAGCTTCAGAAGGCTGCGCACGAAGATAAAAGCGAAGACGATGAAGGCCACGAAATTGAGCGACGAGAGAGCGTAGAGCAAGAGCGTATCGGACGCCGTATCAGGCGGAACGAACGAGCCCAGCCCGAAAGCCTGCAAGACGACGAGCACCGCGAGCAGAATCAAGACAAGGCTCCCCAGCAGCCACGGCGCGCTACGCCTGCGCGCCCTGATCTCGCGTCGTTTCTGCCCGCTCTCTGCGTGTTCGAGGTCTCTCATAAAACAGGAGAGCAGTTTATCATAGCCCCGCGACGAAACGACCTCTCACAAGCTGTCGTTAAGCGAGTATCCGTGGCATTTGCCCGAAGCCGAACTCTAAGGCTCTTGTTCCGAGCCGCGAAGATTGAGCCGCTTGCAACCGCAGCCCGCACAAATAGCGCCACCCCTATCATCAACCCCACAAACGTCGAAGCAAATGGCGCGTTTGCTTCAGCCGACAGAGCGTTTGCCATGACGAGCGGAGTATTCGGCGTGACAGATGGAGCATTTGCTATGACGAACGAAGCGTTTGCCATGACGAGCGGAGCATTTATTAAGACAAATGCTCTATTTGTCACAGCAAACGCTTTGTTCGTCATAGCAAATGCTCTGTCGGTCGAGGTAAATGTGGCATTCGTCATGACAAACAGTCTATGTGTCATGACGAATGCTCTCTTTATCAAGGCACATGCTTTGTTTATTCGGGCAAATGCTCGCGTGCCGCCGCGAAAGGTATCCTCGCCCGCACCGCTTCGGTTAGAATGCGCGGGCGGTTTCTTTTAACTTCCAACATCCGGCAGCATTCATTTCATGGACTTCGCACAAATCTTCTTCAACGCTTACGGTCGCCTGCGAAGCGGCTGGCGATTGCTCATCTTCGTCATCATCAACTTCGTGCTCACGGTGGCGCTGAGCAGCCTGCTCCTGCTCTGGTATCTTTTCTATCCGGACATACCGCTGAATACTGCTTTGTCCGGCACATGGGGCTGGATAGCGCAGGCGTTGATTCTGTTTGCGGCGGCGATGCTCACGGGGCTTTTCTGCAACCGTGTGCTCGAAGGCTTGCCCCCGCGCTCGCTCGGGTGGGGCTTACACCCCGGCTGGCACTTTGATTTTCTTAAAGGCACGCTTTTGGGCGCGGCATCGCTTGTGCTCGCAGCGCTCGTGATTCTTCTGGCAGGGGGCGTGCGATTCTCTTTCGAGATGCAGGGGATGGCGGCGGCAGTCGCCAACACGCTTTTAACTTCCTGCGTGGTCTTTGTCATCGCGGCGGCTGCCGAAGAGGTTTTGTTTCGCGGTTATCCTTTACAGACGATGGCGCGCGCTCGTCTGGCATGGCTCGGCGTCATCCTCACGTCCATCTGCTTCTCGCTGGCGCACATGGGCAATCCGAACGTCGTGCGTGGCTGGACGTTTGTGAATACTTTGCTCGCGGGCGTGTGGCTGGCCGTGGGCTACCTGCGCACGCGCAGCCTGTGGTTTCCTTTGGGGCTTCACTGGTCATGGAATTGGACGATGGGCTCCGTGCTCGGTCTTCCGGTGAGCGGCATTGAAGAACTGGCGCGCGCGCCTCTCATGCGCGCGACGGACGTTGGCCCTGCATGGCTGACGGGCGGCTCCTACGGCATAGAGGGCGGCGCGGCCTGCACCATCGCGCTCATCATTTCGACCATCTTTATCTGGCGCGCACCGTTCCTAAAGCCGACGCCAGAGATGCTGCGCTTGACGGATCAGGAAAACCCTAAGCCTGACCTGTTGCCTCCGCCGACGATAAACGAGGAGCACGCGAGTTTGAAGCCTGGCATTTAAGAGTTCGAGAGCAAAGCGCGCGCGTTTTGCTCCGTAGGAGCAGAATGTTTATAGCCGACCGCCAAGTTTTTGTTTCCGAGCCCCGTGAGGGGCGAAATGTTACATGCCGCTCCTACGGAGCTGGAATTTCAAAAGGGTCATGAACGTAGCTATGAAACATTCTGCTCCTACGGAGCACGCCGGGCTTTGAGCTTTTTCAATTAATTACTCTCCCAAGCTAAATCCTTCGTTAACGCTTAACTCCAAGGCAGCGTCTTAGTGGTCGGAGAGGCTTGAAAGGTAAAGCTTTTCCGCACTTTCAAACTCATGAGAAGCAACGCAGAGAGAGCGCTTTTGCTGGCGGATGCCGGTGGCGGGCCTTCGGGTTTCCGGCCACGCGGCTCAAGGGCGAAGGTGTCTGATGTCTGAGATGGAAATGAGCTGCGACCTGCTTCTGCTGGCCGGACAACGTGACGCTGTGCCTGCTTCTGCCCCCCTGACCGACATCTCTCCCGATGCCGCGCTCGTGGAGAGTGTGCGAGGAGGTGACCGCGATGCTTTTGGCAAGCTCTACGCGTCATATGCGCCGATGGTGCACGGCATACTTTTGGCGCGCGTCCCCCGCTCGGAAGTTGACGACATGGTGCAGGACATTTTTTTGGTCGCCTTTAAACGCCTGCACACTCTGCGCGACGCAGCAGCCTTTGGCCCGTGGGTGGCGATGATTGCGCGCAACCGCGCGATGGATTTTTACAGACAGACGCGCGAGACAGAAGAGTTGCCGGAAGATTTGGCGGGCCGCAGCTTTCTGGACGCCGAAGCAAGAGAAGTGCTCGCAGTGATTCGCGCGCTGCCGGTGGCTTATCGAGAGACGCTGATCTTGAGATTAGTCGAAGGCATGACGGGGCCGGAGATTGCGGGACGCACGGGGCTGACGCCAGAATCCGTCCGCGTCAATCTACATCGCGGCATGAAAATTTTGCGCGAGCGGCTGGGCATTACGGAGACATCATGAAAGACGATTACCTGTGGGACAAAACGGGCGAGCCCGACCCGGAGATAGAACACTTGGAGCGTGTGCTCGGGCAACTGCGTCATCAGGGCAAGCCCGAAGACGTGCTTGACAAGCATGAAAAGCTCGGGCGGCCACAGACGCGCATGTTCCACAAGGCGCTTGCACTTGCAGCAGCACTGGCCTTCGTGGCTCTAGCGCTCGGCGCGTGGCTCGCGTTGCGCCAGTCAAAGAGTGAAGCGATGAACGCCGCTCGCGTCGCGTCCGTAGAGCTTCAGCCCGCGACGCCGCAAGATAAGCAAGAGGTTACGACTGTCGATTCCACAAGCGCAAAGGACCGTGCGTCGCAGGGCGTTAAAGAAGCTCAGGATAAGCCCGTCGTTCCAGTACGGCGGCGCGGCGTCAATCGTTTGAGAGAAACGCTCTTGAGCGAGCGCGAGCAGGCGCGGGGAGAGCTGGCGAAAGAACAGCTTATCAAGGCCCTGCAAATCACCAGCAGCAAGCTGGACTTTGTGCAGAAAAAAGTTCAGGGCGACAAAACGGCTCGCCCATCAACCTAAATCTTTAAAGGAAGCATCAGCCACATGAACGGAGCAGTTATGAAATCATTGGCCGCCACCGGAGCGAAACTATTTTGCGCCGCCCTCTTTATTGTCTTCGCGCTCGCGCCCTTACAGGCTCAAGACGCCGGGCGGTTGCAGCTCAGTATGCTCGACCAGCTCGAACCACGCGCCGAGCAGACCGTCAACATCACTCTCGACGGCCAAATCCTGCAACTTGCTTTCAGGTTTCTGGACACCAAAAAGCCGAACGAGGCCAAGATTAAAGAGGCCGTCTCCGGCATCAAGGGCATCTACGTCAAGAGCTTTCAATTCGATCAGGACAATCTCTTCTCGCCCAACGAGGTCGATCCCATACGAGCACAGCTACGCTCTCCCCTTTGGTCGCAGCTTGTCGAAGTGCGGAGCAAAAAAGCAGGCCAGAACATAGACGTCTTCACGATGATTGACGGAGGCCGCATCAACGGTGTCGTCATCATCGCGCTCGACCGCCGACAGGTCACGGTCGTCAACATCGTCGGCCCCGTCGATGTGGACAAGCTGGCGGAGCTTCGCGGCAACTTCGGCATCCCCGATTTCGAGATCAATAAGACAAAGTAAGGAGCGCGCACATGTCTGGAAGGACAATCAAGCTCGTCACCATTGCACTGGTTCTGCTCGCGGCGCTTTCCTTCGGCCACACCGCAACGCACGCGCAGGACAGCGGCTTCAAACAGATACGAGACCATTTAAAGACACGCTATCAAGCCAAAAAGCGCGGCATTCCCCTTCTGGGTCTAGCCAAGTTCGCCGTCAGGATTGTTAAGCCCGCGGGCGTCAAAAGCTTTAACATCACGCTCTTTGAAGAATTGAAGAATACGAACAAGCTGCCTGACAACGAATTGAGCGCGATGATGAGAAACTCGCTCAGCCCCGAATGGTTGCCGCTCGTCAGCGTCCGGCGGCGCAACGGCGATCAGGTCTACGTTTATGCGCGGGAGGCTGGCAAAGATATCAGGCTCGCCGTGCTCGTTATCAACGAGCGTGAAGCCGCACTGGCGCGCGTCAAGATTGACCCGAAGGCGCTCAGAAATTTTGTGGACAATCCGAAGATTCTGGGCATCTCGCTCAGCGACAGCGACGACGACAGAAACAGCTACGACAACCAGCCACAGCCTGACAAAACGCAGCCGGATAAACCGCCGACGAATAAATCACAGCCAGCACCCGTAGACAATTCAAGCAACAGCAATTCTCAACAAGCCCCGTAAGGGGCGAGTTATTAGTAGCCCACGGCGTAAGCCGTGGGAATCAGCAGCGAATAAATGATTGAGCCCCGTAGGGGCGGCATCAATCTATGCCGCCCCTACGGGGCTTCTGAATTAATCGCGACGTGTGTTCCCACCGCTTACGCGGTGGGCTACTGTTATATCGCCCCTTTCAGGGGCTCAGTTCTACGTTTTCTGTTTACCTATTATCAATCGGCACGTATGCGACATCCCTCGGGCCTGTGTACTCTGCGCGCGGGCGTATGATTTTGTTGTTGGCGTACTGCTCAAGGATGTGGCCGGTCCAGCCCGCGACACGGCTGATGGCGAAAATCGGCGTGTACAGCTCAAGCGGGATTCCCATCATGTAGTACACCGAAGCAGAATAAAAATCGACGTTCGGATACAGACCCTTTTCGCGCATCACGACCTCTTCCACCTTGCGCGAGATGTCGTACCACTTCGTGTCGCCTGCGCGCTCTCCAACCTCTTTCGAGAATCGCCTGAGGTGCGTGGCGCGCGGGTCTTCCGTGCGATAGACGGCGTGGCCGAAACCCATAATCTTGGCTTTGCGCGCCAGCGCGTCCTTGATATAGCTTTCGACGTTCGCAAGCTCGCCAATCTCCAACAGCGTCTTCATGACGTTAGTGTTCGCGCCGCCATGCAGCGGTCCAGAGAGCGCGGCGATGGCTGCCGTGACCGCGCCGTAGATGTCTGCGAGCGTGGCCGCGACGACGCGCGCCGTAAAAGTCGAAGCATTCAATTCATGGTCGGCGTGAAGAATCAGGCAGACATCAAAAAGATGCGCGTCCTCTTCCGTGGGTATCTCGCCGCGCAGCATGTAAAGAAAGTTGGTCGCGATGTTGAGTTCGGGTTTTGGATGAACGGGCTCCTCGCCGCGCCTGAGGCGTCCGATTGCGGCGACAATCGTGGGCATCTGCGCCGTCAGGCGTGTGGCCGTACGCATCCCGCCTTCGCGCGTGGTGTCGTGCGCGCTCTTATCATAAAAATCGAGCGCGGAAACTATTGTCCGCAGCGTGTCCATAGGCTCCGCATCGCGCGGGAAGCGGTGCAGCAAGTCGTATATTTCTTCTGGCAGCTCGTAGCATCCGGAGAGGTTGCGTCGCAGCTCGTCCAGCTCGGCCTGTTTTGGCAAACGCCCGTGCCAGAGTAGAAAGACAATCTCCTCAAAGGTCGAGTGCTCGGCCAGTTCGTGAATATTGATGCCTTCGTAGATAAGCTCGCCGCGCTCGCCGTTGACATCGCCAATGGTGGTCTGTGCGGCCACAACTCCACGCAGCCCGGCGGCGCTGGCCGTTCCTCCGGCAGTCTTCGTGTCACTCATTGATTCTTGTCCTTGATTTGTAATAAAGCGAAGATAACAAAAGCAGTGACAAGTGACAAGTGACAAAAGCAGTGACAAGTGACGAGTGACAAGTGACAAGTTAAAGAAATGAAAAGCTTTTTCTTGCTTGTCACTTGTCACTTGTCACTTGTCACTGCTCTTACGCTTTGGCCGCGCTCAATGTCGAGGAGGCGCGCGGCGGAGGTCTTGAAGGCGGCGATTTCGAGAAAGCCTGCGCTGCCCCAGACGGCGAATAGCTCGTCCGGCGGAGCGTCTGCAAAGAACTGGCGAAAGGTTTTGATTTCGTGGCCGTTGATTTCAAGATGCGCGCCCGCACGTATCATCTCTTCGGTTAAATCCTCGCGCGTGATGCTTGTGACGCAGTTGCCGAACCGATCAACGTGAATCACTGTGGCTTCGAGGGCCCCTTCGGAAAGTCGCCTGACACTGATGGGCGCGAGGCGAACGTAGTCCTTTATCTCCGGCCCGAAGCGCGAGGGCTCTACGCCCTTTGAGAGCGCTCCCGCGACCGGCGCAAAGAGGTCGCGCCCGTGAAAGGTATGGCTCAAGGGATGACGAAAGTATTCGTCGTCGGTGAGATGAAAGACGCGTAGGCTCTGGCTCTCTCGTTCGCAGGCGTAACTAAAGAGCCCGTTGTCCGGTCCTATGAAAAAGTAGTCCCGGCTCTCTACGAGAATGGGCCGCCGCTCGGAGCCCACGCCCGGATCGACCACGGCCAGGTGAATAGTCTTTTTTGGAAAAGCGCTATACGCGGCGAGAAGCGTGAACGCTCCGGCCTCTACGTCGTGCGGCGGAACGTCGTGTGTGATGTCTATGATTCGGGCGCGCGGGTTCGCGTCAAGAATCGCGCCCTTCATCGCGCCGACAAAATAATCAGATGTTCCGAAATCTGTGAGAAGAGTGATTAGAGGAAGGGATGCGGGAGAAGCAAGGGATGAGGGCGGAGGGATGAGGGATGAAAGCTCAGAAGATTCATTCGTTGACTCTTCTACTTTATCCCTCATCCCTCCGCCCTCATCCCTTCTTTACTGAATCCGCACGTCGGAGTTGGTGCGGAGGCGTAGCTGCTGGCCTTGCGGCAGATAGATGTCGTTGCCGCGCTGTGTGAGGACGGCCCCCGAGCCTATGCCGCCGCCGATGGCTGCGCCGATGGCCGCGCCTTTGCCGCCTCCGGCGATGGCTCCGATGATAGCTCCTATGGCCGAGCCCGTGCCGATCTTGGCAATGTCGCCCTTGGTCGTCCCCTTACCTTTGACGCCGCCTTCTTCATCAACATCGCCCGATTGTCCGCCGGGACTGTCGATGACTTCGACTAACTGCGCGTTGAGATTGGTCCAGCGATTGTCGGGCAGACGAATCTGCTCAAAGGCAAGCTGAAGTTCCGCCTTGCCCTTGGCCCTGCCGGGACGCTTGACGCGCGTCACGCGCCCGTCAACCATCGCTCCCTGATATTCCGCAGGCTCCATGACGCGCGCCTGAAAGCGGTCGCCCTCCTGGCTGGCTTCGGTCGAAAGAATAGTCAACAGCTCGACGCGCAGGAACGTATCGCGCGGGATGACGACCGTGCCACGCAGGTTATCATTCGCAACCGTCGTCGTGCTGCCGGTGTTGCTCGTGCTGATGTTATCGTCGCTTGTATCGTCGTTCGGGTTGGTTGGCCTGCCTCCGGCAGTGGACATCTGCGGAGGCGTCGAAGTGCCGCGACGACTGAGATTGGGAGGAACGGTCGAGTCAAAGCCGCGACGCTCGTACCCGGCGGCGTAGCCCGTCTCGAAACCTTGCTGGTAGCCGTCCCTGTAATCTTCTAGCGGGCCGTAGGCCGTGACATAAGCGCGGTCTGCGCGCTGGTAATCCTCTTTGCTTTTGAAATCGCTCGGCGCTCGCTCGACCGAATCCCCGTAGCCAGATTGGTAGCCGTCCGAATAACCCGTGCGCCAGCCGCGCTGAAGCGCGCTCAGCGAATCCTGCGGCGCGGAAGCCGAAGGGATGAGCGACCCCTTGGCGCTTGCCGCAGGCAAAAGCGGCGAGACTAGTAGCGCCATGACGAGCGTGGCGACCGTTATCTTAAATATCTTCATGCTTGGTTCCTTCCAAAGAGTAAAAAGGCCGACCCCGTTTCCCCTCCCGTTACAGGCGCGGGCAAAAGCGGGTTCGCGGTAAATGCTATCATATTCCGCGCCTTTCCTGATGCTGCTTGACGCACTCCGCCAGCGCGCCATAGACTCGATCCAGTACTTTGTCCCGAGGACTGCGAGGGGAACAGGCGGCACACGCGGGCCAGGGAGAGGCCATTTTCCAAAGCTTCTGATGCCTTTCGGGCTCGCGTTGGTTGGCACTCCTTTAAGGAATTTGTGATGCGTAGAGTTTACTTAGACCATAGCGCGACCACGCCCGTAGACCGGCGCGTCCTGGAAGCCATGCTGCCCTATCTCACGGAAAAGTTCGGCAACGCTTCGAGCGTACATTATTTCGGTCAGGAGGCGCGTGCGGCTGTGGACCGCGCACGGCGCGAGGTAGCCGCGCTAGTTAATGCTCGACCGAACGAGATTGTCTTTCTCTCGGGCGGCACGGAAGCGAATAACCTGGCCGTGCGCGGCCTCGCCGAAGCTTCTGCAACACACGGTCGTCACATCATCACCTCCGAAATCGAGCACCCTTCGACGCGCGGCATCTGCGCCTTTTTGGAGAAGCAGGGCTGGGAGATAACAAGGCTGCCCGTTTATGAAGAAGGACTCGTGCGCGTCGAAGACGTGCGCAGGGCTTTAAGGCCCGAGACGGTGCTTATCACTGTCATGCTTGCCAACAACGAGATCGGCACGGTTCAGCCCGTCAGGGAGATTGGCGAGATGGTGCGCGAACTGCGCGCCGATGGAAGGCGACACCTGTGGCTACACACGGACGCGGTGCAGGCGGCGGGACGCATGGCTTTGGACGTGGAAGCTTTGGGCTGCGACATGCTTTCGCTCTCGGCCCACAAGCTCTACGCGCCGAAGGGCGTGGGCGCGCTCTACGTGCGGCGCGGCGTGCGCTTCCAATCGCAGACCGTGGGCGGCCATCAGGAGCGCGAGCGTCGCGCGGGAACTGAATCCGTAGCGAACATAGTTGCTTTCGGCGCGGCTGCGCGTCTGGCGCTTGAAGGGATAGAGGAGCGCATGGAGCACACGCGCCGCCTGCGCGACCGCTTTGAAACGGATGTGGCCGAGCGCATAGAGAGCGTCGTCTTTAACGGCAGCCGCGAACAGAGATTGCCGCACCTCTCGAACATCTCTTTCCGCTACGTCGAAGGTGAAGGCTTGTTAATCAATCTGGACATGCAGGGCGTAGCGGTCTCTACGGGCTCGGCCTGCTCTTCGGGGTCGCTTGAACCGTCGCCGGTGATTCGCGCGCTCGGGCGCACGGATGAGCTGGCGCGCGGCTCGATTCGCTTCAGCTTCGGCAAAGACAACACGGAAGAGGATGTCGCTTACGCGCTCGAAGCCCTCGCGCGCGCGGTCTACGCCTTGCGCAGCCTCTCCCCGCTCTACCACAAAGCACTGTCCGAACAGGCGTGCACAACTACGAAGGGATGAAAGGAAATGCAAAATGCAAAGTGCAAAGTGATGAATGAAAAGAAAGAGCTTCTTTAATTCATCATTTTGCACTTTGCATTTTGCATTCTCTTTTTCTTGTCTTACTCGGAAACCCTCAAGGAGCATCTGGCTCATCCGCGACATGCAGGCGAGCTGGCGGATTGGAACGCGCGTGCCGAAGAGACGAATCCGGTGTGCGGCGACCGCTTGTCGCTGTTCCTGCGTGTGGAGGGGGACAGAATCGAAGCCGTCTCGTTTCTGGCCTACGGGTGTGCGCCGACCATTGCCTGCGGCTCTGCGCTCGCCGAGATGCTTGAGGGCATGAGCACAAAGGATGCCTCGAACCTGAAACGCGAAGACCTCGTACGCGCGCTCGACGGCTTGCCTGCGCGTAAACAGCACGCGGCGGCGCTCGCTATCGAAACCCTGCGCGCCGTGCTCGCGTCCGTGGCGAAAGCTTAGCCGCACTTGATTATCTGTCCGAAGCAGATTCAAACAGGATGGACAGGATGAACAGGATATAAAGAGAAAGTTTTTGGTTCTTCTTAATTTTTTATCCTGTTCATCCTGTCTATCCCTGTTAATTTCCTTCCTCGCGCTTTTCATTCGGCTTGATCTTTCAACTTTCAGCCAAACGAGAGGATTACTTTCAATGTGGAAAGAGTTCAGAGATTTCATCAGCCGGGGCAATGTCATAGACCTGGCGGTGGCCGTCATCATCGGCGCAGCCTTTGGCAAGATCGTCACTGCGCTCGTCGATGGCATCATCATGCCGCCCATAGGAATGCTGTTGCAGGGCATTGATTTCACGAGCATGTTCTATGTCCTTGATAATTCCAAGGGCATTCCATCTTCGCTCGCCGAAGCCAAAGAGAAGGGCGTGCCCGTCATCGCCTACGGCCAGTTTCTCAACGACACTGTGACCTTTCTCATAGTCGCCTTTGTCGTCTTCCTGCTCGTGAAGATGGTCAACCGCATCAAGAGCAAACAGGACACGGGCGAAGTCAAGACCAAAGACTGCCCGCGCTGTCTGTCCACCATCCCGCTCAAAGCCACGCGCTGCGCACAATGCGCCGTTGACTTACAACCGGCTTAATAATTGAGCGCCCGTCGGGGTGTGTGATTGGCTAATTGACCAGAGCGAGCGTCGCTATCATTGTCGGCGCAAGAGAGTATTAATAGCAGGCTCATGCCAGCTATACTCAACATGTGTGCGAGAGCTTGAAAAACGGCGGGGCGGGCAGAAGACATGTCGGATATTTTCATCAGCTATGCGGCGGAAGACAGGGCCACGGCTAAAAGCCTGGCCGAGTTGCTGAAGCAGCGAGGATGGTCCGTCTGGTGGGATAGAGTTATCCCTATCGGCAAGACGTTTGATCACGTGATTGAGCAGGCGTTGGATGCGGCCAAGTGCGTGCTTGTCCTGTGGTCGAAATCGTCTGTGACCTCGCACTGGGTCATCACCGAAGCGAATGAAGGCTTGAATCGCGGGATTCTCATCCCCGTCTTAATAGAAGAGACCAAAATCCCTCTCGGTTTCCGGCGGCTTCAAACAGCCAACCTCATCGGCTGGCAAGCTGGGCAAGAAAATCCTGAAGTCACCATGATGTTGGAAGCAATTACACAAATCGTTGGAGCGCCACTGCTCGAAGTGCCATCGAAATTCGAGCTGGGCAACGAGCTGAAGCTCGTCAAAACTCCAAAGACGAAGGCTACTCAAGCTAAGGATGCTCAGGCGAAAACGGTTTTCCAACAAGAATTCTTACAGTTGATTGAATACGCAAAGAACGATTTTCAAGACATCAAGGGGGAACAAGAAGAAGCCACAATAGACACTGAGCAAATGCCATTCAAAAGCAGCTTCTCTCTTCGCGAAGCCATCAGTAACAAGATTTGGCAGATGGATGGCGACCGGTATTACTTTGAGTCTATTTTTGCCAAAGACGTTGAAGAACAGAAGGCCAGAGCGATTTTTGAGAAGAAGGTTTTAGAAATCAAGCCTCTCTTAGAATCGAGCTGGTTTGTCGAAGTAAAAGAGAATACGCCGACTGCCCCGGGAGGAAAGACTCTGCATGCATATAATGGAAAGCATAGATTAAGAATGATGTTAGACGTGTATACATTTGCGGGCTACAAAGGCCACTGGGTTACTCTCACTCTTCAAATCAACGCGGGCGTCTCACCAAAGCTGTGACGCCTTCGATTATGGCTTGACGGTGCGCTTGCGGGTTGTGCCGACGTGATATTGGGGGCCGCAGTACTGGCGTGGCTCTTGCCCTATCTGGAAGGTCTTTGAGCGTATGACGGGGCAGACGTTGGGGTCTGCTATGAGTCCAGTGGTCGGGTCAATGTCGAGTGTGATTGTTCCTTCGAGCTTGGTCGGGCTCTCCGTGGTTTGCTTTGCGCGCGGGGTGGGCGTGGGCGAGGCGTTGGGCAGCGGCGCGGGCTCGTAGGTGTAGCCGTCGTCGCCTGTCGTAGTGTCGCCCGTCGTCGTGCCGTCCTCTGTGGGAGCGGTGCTCGGAGCGGTCGGGGCCGTCGAGTTGATGAAAAGCTCTGTGCGTCGATTTCCGGCGGGCGTCGCGTCGGTCGCAAGCTGACCCGTGCGTGTGTCTATCTCGGCTTGCTGTATGCCTTCGGGCATCTGCCAGTCGCCGTTCCAGTCCGGATGAGCTTCGAGCGCAGCCGTCATGAAGTCTGCCCAGATGGGCAAAGCAGAGTCAGCGCCCGTCAGACCAAGTTGTGAGCCGTCGTCAAAGCCTACCCACACGGCGCACACGAGATTCGGCGTGTAGCCTGCGAACCAGCCGTCGCGCGACGTGCCCGTCTTGCCCGCGATACCCACCTTGCCCGGAATGTTCTTAAACCCGCGCGCGCCTAATCGCGCAGCCGTTCCGCGATTGACTACGTCCTTGAGCATGTCCGTCATGACATAGGCCACGTCCGGGCGCAGCACTGTGTTCTTCTGCGAAGAAGGTTTAGCGACTGTAGTGCCGTCGCCCGTCGCCACGCGCGCGATGGCGATGGGTGTCGTGCGCGAGCCCGATGCGGCAAAGGCTGTGTAAGCGGAAGCAATCTGTAAAGGCGTCGCTTCATGTGAGCCGAGCGCCATTGCCGGATAAGGCTTCGGAGGTTTCGGGATTCCGGCTTTGGCCGCCAGGTTCATCACGCGGCCAATCGTCACGTCCATTGCCACTTCCACCGTCACTACGTTCAGGCTTTTGACGAGCGCATCGCGCAACGTCACGGGCGCGTTTGAATACTGGTCTCCGAAATTTCCGGGCGAGTATTCCTTGTTGTCATAGTTGAAGGTCTTGGGCTCGTCCATGTAAGTAGTGGCGGGCGTAATCACTCTCGACATGGAATCGTAAGCCGAATTGAGCGCCGTCGCGTAGACGAAGGGCTTGAAGACAGAGCCGGGCTGGCGCTTTGCAGTGGCCGCGCGGTTTAACTGGCTCTTGGAATAATCGCGCCCGCCGACCATCGCAATTATCTCGCCCGTCTTCGGGTTCATAGCCACGAGCGCCGCCTGCAACGTCCCCGGCTCGATGTTGCGTTTGGCGAAAGCTTTATCGAGCACGGCCAGTTGTTTATTCACAGCCGCATAGGCCGCGCGCTGCAACTCCATGTCAACGGTCGTGTAGATTCTAAGATGCTCGGCCGTGCCCTGGTCCGTGATGGTTTCCGTCAACTGCTCCTGCGCGTAGTCCACAAAATAGGGCGCGTCCGACAGGTCCACGCGTCCACGCACGGGCGCGACTTTGAGCGGCGTTGCCTGTGCCTTGTCCGACTCCTCCTGCGAGATGACGCCGGTCTCGGCCATCGATTGAAGTACTTGATTGCGGCGCGCGGTCGCCGTCTCCAAATCGTGATACGGGTTGTAACGGTTCGGGCTGCGAATCAAGGCTGCGAGGAAAGCTGCCTCCGGCAAAGTGAGCGACGCCACGTCCTTGTTGAAATAAGCGTCCGCCGCTTCGCCAAAACCGTTGATGGAAAAGCCCGCCGACTGGCCCAGATAAACCTGATTACAGTAAAGCTCGAAAATCTTCTCCTTGGAAAGCCGCGTCTCAAGGATGATGGACATGTAGGCTTCCGCAAGCTTGCGTCGCAGGCTGCGCTCGGGCGAGAGAAGAAGATTTTTGACTAGCTGTTGCGTGATGCTTGAGCCGCCCTGTCGCGCAATCGGCGAATTGGGGTCGGCGTCGTAACGACGAATCAGCGCACGCAGGATGCCGCGTATGTTGACGCCGTAATGCTCGAAGAAGCTGCGGTCTTCGGTGACGACGATGGCGTTGACTAAATTTTTCGGCAGGTCGTTAAAGGTGACGACCCTACGCTTGGAACGCTCGCGCCCAGTGACGGAGCTAATCAATTCCGGCTCAAGCTGTGCTTTCTCGTAGCGCGTGCCGTTCTTCAAATCGGAGATGGCGATGATGCCCTTGCCGCTGCGTGCAAACTGCACGCGCAGGGAAGCAAAGACGCGCTGGCGGTCAACGACCGCGTCGCCGCTCGGCTCAATCTCCACGGCCCCGCCCGCGACGCGATAACGACCGCGCCCGGCGTCTGCCTGCTGCGTCTTCTCCACGTAAGCCGCGCGTTTGAGATAGGCTACCAGATCGTCTACGGAAAGATTTTCGCCCACGCGCAGCTCTCTCGGCGCGGCGTAAATTCCGGCGGAGCGCGTAAAGACTTCGCCGTTCAGAAGTCCGTCAATGCGCGCCGAAAAGACCCACCAGTAGTAGCCCAGGATGCCTATGGTGACGGTGGAGAGAAAGACTAAGGCGATGATAACGGGCGGGCGAAAAATTCTGCGCGTCCAGCGACGAAAGAATCCGGCCTCCGGCTCCGCATAGCGGACGATACGCGGCTTCCTGGAAGAAGGACGCTTCCCTCCCCTCGCCACAGGCGGCACGCGATTATCGGGTGGATGTCTGATGCCCATAAAAAAATGCAAAATGCAGAGTGCAAAATGCAAAACGTAAAACCAGTTAATGTTCTTTTTTGGCTGTCTTCACAGAAGATACTAAGATGGCTACTAGCTCTCTTGCCTCTTTACGTAACTCTTTGAGCTTTTCCTCAGCGACAATTCCTCCATCAACCAATAGTTCAAGCCAATACGTAGTTTCTTCAAGTTCTTGCAATCCGACTTCCATCTTGCTAATGAATTCTGCCCGAGACCGTGCCCTCATCGCCTCTCGATAGTGCGCGCCAACCGATGTGCCACTCCTCAGAACCTGTTTACCTAAAATTTGTGCCTCCGTCGTTTTAGGTAAAGAGCCATACAGACGAATTATTCTCAAAGCGAAACTCTTTGTTCTCGCCTGTAAATCTCCCAACTGTCTATTGATAGCATCTCTTGCTTCATTCATCATTTTGCATTTTGCATTTTGCACTCTGCATTAAAACTGTAAACTCTTAACACGAACCTGTCTACCTCTAATTGACACTCGCCTACGGTTTTCGCTACCGTGACAATCTCTGTATTAGGCGACTCCGGCCACTTTGATGCTCGCGAGCTTCCATGAGTTTAAAGCTTCAGCGCCCCCCGCGCCTTTTGACCCGCGTGCGCTTTCGCGTACGCTACGCCATTATTGCTCTGGCGTTGGTCATTGCCTTCGGCACGATAGGCTTTCGTCTGATAGAAGGATGGAGCTTCACCGACAGCCTGTTTATGACGGTCACGACCGTCACGACCGTCGGCTACGGCGAGGTCCATCCCCTGAGCCAGGGGGGACGCATCTTTGCCATCGTCCTGATGCTCATAGGCGTCGGCACCGTGGCCTACGCGCTCTCAAGCACGGTGCAATCCATTGTGCAGTGGGAAATAATTGCAGCAGTCACCCAGCGACGCCGTTTTCGTGAGATGAGCAAGCTACAGAACCATTTCATCATCTGCGGCGCGGGCCGCGTCGGCTCGCGCATCATCCGCCAGATGCAGCGCGAAAAGTGCCTCTTCGTGGTCATCGAAAAAGACCAGGCGAAGGTCGCCGCGCTGATGGAGAGCGAGTACGTTATCGTTAGCGACGCCACGCTCGAAGAGACCCTGCGCGAAGCCGGTGCCGAGCGTGCGCGCGCGCTCGCCTCCTGCCTGCCCAACGACGCGGATAATCTGTATGTCGTGTTGATGGCGCGCGACATGAACCCCAGGCTTCACATCGTCGCGCGCGCTGTCGAAGAACAGGCCGAGCCGAAATTGATTCGTGCGGGAGCGAACCGCGTCGTCTCGCCCACCATCATCGGCAGCCGCCGCATGGCCGAAGCTTTAACCAGACCGGCGGTCGCGGACTTTATGGATTCAATCACCGCTGAGAATCTTGATCTGGGTTTCGAGCAAGTCGAGCTGCAATCAAGCTCCGCCTACTGCGGGCGAAAATTGAGATACACAAACATTCGCTCCGAATTGGATGTCGTCATCGTCGCGGTGCGCCGCCGTGGCGGCGATATGATTTTTAATCCGACGGGCGACGCCGTGCTCGAAGCAGGCGACATGCTCATCGCCATCGGTCGCGCCGAAGGGTTGATGGAATTGACGCATCAGGCCGGTGTCAATAAACCGAAGACTTCAGTTTAGAAGTAGAGCCAACTTATTTTGAGAATTCTGGTCACAGGCGGGAGCGGGTATCTGGGCACACACGTCTGCCGTTTCTTCGACGCCTTCAATTTTTCGCGCCGCAATAATCACGACATACTCAATATCTACGACCTCACGCGCGTCGCACACTACGACGTCGTCATACATCTGGCCGCGCATCTGGATAAAGACCCGAAGGCAGCCGAAGAATGTTTCCGCATCAACGCCGAAGGCACTGCCAACGTCCTGCGCCATGTGCGGCAAGGCGCGGTCTTCATCTACGCTTCTACGAAAGACGTTTACGGCTCACACGCCGACGAGTACGAGGAAGTGCCGGAGACTTGCTCGACCGCCTACTGCGGCCAGAGCGCGTTCGAATGGTCAAAGCTCATCGGCGAGCGCTATGTTGAATACTACGCCGCCGAGCGGGATTTACGCGCCTGCATTTTTCGCATGTCCACCGTCTACGCGCGCCCTTCGGAAGGCAACGAGCCGGGCTTCGTCACGCACTACGTTGAATCCGTCAAGCGCGGCCAGCCCGTTCGTCTTCCAGCCGGAGGCGCGCCCCGCCGCGACATCCTACACGTAGACGATTTTTCCCGCGCCTGCCGCGCCTTTATTGATTCTTCGCTCCCGCGCGGAATGTATAATATCGGCGGTGGCCGCGAGAACGCAGCATCATTGCGCGAGATAGTTGAAAGGGTCGGGCGCATGATAGAGCTTGTGCCGAAGATAGAGGACGCGGCGCACACGCTTGCGCCCGTTCCGCTCAACTACGTCTCCGATCTGGCGCGCATACGCGCCGAGCTTGGCTGGCAACCCGAGACCGGCATCGAAGAGGGACTCAGAAGCTTGTTATGAGTGGCCGAGTTCTGGAAAGAGCGAGCATCAAGCGCGTCGTCGTGCGCGGGACAAACTGGGTCGGCGATGCTGTGATGACTATCCCGGCGCTGCGCGAGCTGCGTCGCGTCTTGCCGCAGGCGCACATCACGCTGGCGACACGCCCCTGGGCCGAAGGTCTCTTCTCGGACGCGGATTTTCTTGACGAGATTCTGGTCTACGACCGCCCGCGTAGAGATTTCCGTGCGGCCCTGCGTCAGGCCAAGGAGTGGCGGCGGCGTTCGTTCGACCTCGCGGTGCTTTTTCAGAATGCGTTTGAAGCCGCGTTGATTGCGAGGCTGGCGAAAGTTCCAGCGCGCGTGGGCTACAGGACGGACAGGCGCGGCGCGCTGCTGACGCACCCGATAGCCGTTCCTTCGTGGCGCGGGGAGAGGCACGAAGTTTTTTACTATCTCAACATCGTCCATGAGCTTGAGCGTCTCTTAGACGGCGCATCGCTGATGGAAGAACGTGAGCCGCGCTTTGAGCTTCAAGTTTCCGCCGCGCGCAAGCGCGAGGCGCGGGCGATGTTGAATAAACATGGAGCGCGTTTGGACGTGCCGCTCGTGGCGCTCTGTCCCGGCTCTACGAACAGCCGCGCCAAGCGTTGGCCCGCCGAAAGCTATGCCGCGCTGGCCGACCGCTTCGTAGAAGAGGCGGGCGCGCAAGTTCTGCTCGTCGGCGCGCGCGATGAGCTGGATGTCTCGCTTAGAGTCTCAAGCCTGATGCGGAATAAAGCGATTGTCTTGACAGGCGAAACCACGCTCGCGCAATTAGTCAGCATCCTGAGCATGGTCGAAGTGCTTGTCACGAACGACACCGGCCCGGCGCACATCGCCGCCGCATTGGAGCGCCCCACTCTAGTCATCTTCGGCCCGACAGACCCGCGCACGACGAGGCCTTTTTCAAAACGTGCGGAGATTATTCGTCGCCCGCCGGATTGCGCGCCGTGCATGCTGCGCGATTGCCCTATTGACCATCGCTGCATGACGGCGATAACGGCGGACGAAGTTTTTGTGCGCGCGACGCGGATGATGAAAGAGCGGCTCGCGGAGGTGCGCGTATGACGCGGCGCGCGGTCTTTATGGACCGGGACGGGACGATTTCGGAAGAGATTGGCTACGTCAATCATCCAGCGCGTTATCGCGTCTTTCCTTACGCGGCCAATGCCGTGCGTCTCTTAAACGAGTCGGATCGCTTAGCCATTCTCGTGACGAATCAGGCGGGCGTGGCGCGCGGCTATTTCACGGAAGATTTAATCGGAGAGGTGCATGCTATCCTGCGCAGCGAGCTTGAGCGCGAGGGCGCGCATCTGGATGCTATCTATTATTGCGCGCATCATCCGTCGGTAGGCTCCGTGCCTTATCGCGTGGACTGTGAGTGCCGCAAGCCGCGTCCCGGCCTGATTCGTCGCGCGGCGGAAGAGTTTGATATAGACCTTGCGGAGAGCTGGATGATTGGCGACCGTTACAGCGATATAGAACTGGCGCGTAACGCCGGAGTGCGCGCGGCGTTTGTGATGTCGGGCTACGGGCGCGGCGAGTGGGAATACCAGCGCGACGTTTGGCAGCACGAGCCGGATTTAGTCGCCGAAGATTTGTTGGACGCAGTGAAGCAGATTACACGGCGCGGCGAATGATAAGAATAAATTTAACGAATAAGCGACAGAGCCGCGCGTTGTAGAAAGGAGAAAGCCGTTTTGAGTCAGGCGGAGGAGACGCCGGAAAGCGACGAGCAGAGCGTGCCCGAGCGTGAACGTCTAGGGGCCATCCTGCGGCAATTCGAGGAGCGACGGATGGTGGTCGTGGGCGACCTTGTGGCCGACCAGTTTCTCTTCGGAGAGATTAGCCGCGTCTCGCGGGAAGCGCCCGTGCTCATCCTGCGTCATGAAAAGACGGAGACCGTTCCGGGCGGCGCGGCCAACTGTGCTCTGAATCTGGCTGCGCTTGGCGCGCGTGTCTCGCTCTTTGGAGTCACGGGCGATGATGAGGCGGGCGCGGCGCTCGTGGAAAAACTTTCTGCGGCGGGCGTCGAATGCGACGGCGTTATACGACAGCCCAACAGCCGCACGACGACCAAGGTACGCATCCTCGCGGGCCACTCGCGCGCTACACGCCAGCAAGTCATACGCGTTGATTACGAGGGCGAGACGATTGCAGACTTGAACGTTCATGCGGAGCTGCGCCGCAAGCTCAAGGAAGCGGCCCACGAATCCGATGCCCTCATCATCTCCGACTACAACTACGGCGTGGCGAGCGAATGGGTCGCTAAAGGCGTGCGCGAAGCGGCGCGTGCGCGCCACTTGCCCGTGCTCGTCGATTCGCGTTTCAATCTCCCGCTCTTCCCGCACTTTACTTCCGCCACGCCCAACGAAGACGAAGTCGAGCAGCTCTTCGGCAAGCCTCTGACCGAAAGCTCAAAGCTCGCCGAAGCGGGCACAGCGTTGCGCGAGCGGCTGGGCTACGAGGCGCTTTTGGTGACACGCGGCGGGCGCGGCATGATGCTCTTTGAGCGAGGGCGCGCCCCCCTTCACATAGAGGCCGTCGGCGCGCACGAGCCCGTGGACGTGACCGGCGCAGGCGACACTGTGATTGCGACCTACGCGCTCTCGCTCGCTTCGGGCGCAACGTTCGCGGACGCTGCACGTCTCGCCAATCACGCAGGAGGTCTCGTCGTCATGAAGCGCGGCACGGCCTCCACCAACCGCGAAGAACTGCTCGCATCCCTGCGGCAGTGGGAGGAAGGAAAGGGATGAGGGCGGAGGGATGAGGGATGAAGTAAAGAAAGAGTTCTTGCTTTTATTTCATCCCTCATCCCTCCGCCCTCATCCCTGCTTTTATCATGAATGATTCGGGAGCACGTATTCTTGATCGTAATCGTTTGATTGCGCGCGTGGCGATTGCGCGCAAGAACGGGGCGCGCGTGGTGTTTGCCAACGGCTGCTTCGACATCCTGCACGTCGGCCACGTGCGCTATCTTGAAGCCGCGCGCGCGCTGGGCGACCTGCTGGTCGTGGGGGTCAACGCGGACGAACAGGTGCGTGCCCTCAAGGGCGAGGGACGCCCGCTTGTGCCCGAGCGCGAGCGGGCCGAGATGGTCGCCAGCCTGCGTGCCGTGGACTTCGTCACGATTTTTCCGGAGCCTACCGTCGAGGCGCTCCTGCGCGCCATACGCCCGGACGTTCACGCCAAGGGGACCGACTACACGGAAGAGACCGTGCCCGAGCGCGAGGTGGTCCGCGCCTACGGCGGGCGCGTGGCGATTGTCGGAGATCCTAAACAGCACTCGACCTCGGAAATGCTCAAAGCTCTCTGCCAGCCCGCCGGAGACACGAGCGGCAATTTGGATATATAGTAAATGCAAAAGTCAAAATGCAAAATGATGAATGAAAAGCTATTCGTTCTTTAATTCTGCATTTTGCACTTTGCATTCATCATTGCTGTTATGCGTATTCTCATCGTCAAACTGGGGAGCATAGGGGACATCGTGCACGCTTTGCCGTCGCTGGCGGCGATGAGGCGGGCGCTGCCGCGCGCCGAGTTTAGCTGGGTCGTAGAAAAACGTGCGGCGGAAATCCTGAGGGACAACCCGTTTTTAAAAACCCTCATCGAAGTCGACACGAAGGCTCTGAGGCGCTGGCCGTCGTCTGGGGAGACGCTGCGGGCACCGCGCCAGCAGTTACGTCGGTTACGCGCCTCATCCTTCGATTTTGCTTTAGACTTTCAAGGACTTCTTAAATCAGCAACCATCGCTCGGCTCTCAGGCGCATCACGCGTCTATGGCTTCGCACGCCCCGCTTTGCGCGAGCCAGCCAGCCGCTTTCTGCTCACCAAAACCGTCCGAGTGCCTGCGCGCACACACGTTATCGTAAAAAATCTTACGCTGGCCGCCCAAGCCCTAAATATTTCCGTGCCCACAAGCCCCGAAGATTTTGAATTTCCCATCAGTGTGACCCGCGAGCATGAAACGGAAGCTATTGAGGCTTCGGCCGGGACGGGCGGGCGCTACGCGATTTTGAATCCGGGCGGGGGCTGGCCTACGAAGCTTTGGAGCGCGGAACGCTTCGGCGCTCTGGCGGACGAGCTGTGGAGCAGCTTCGGGCTTCAATCAATCGTTACCTATGGACCGGGCGAGCAGGAGTTAGCTGCCGGGGTCGTGCGAGGGGCACGAGCGGGGCGCGCACGCGCCTCTGCTCTCTCGCTTAAGGGCTTTTATGCACTGGCGCGCGGGGCGAGCGTTTACGTCGGGGGCGACACGGGGCCGACTCATCTGGCCGTGGCCGCTCAAGCGCCCGTGGTCGGCTTGTTCGGGCCTACGGAATGGTGGCGCAACGGCAGCCCGCGCCCGCTTGACGTGTGCGTCGAGCGCAACGACATAGGCTGCCGCACGGATTGTCACAGGCGCGCGTGCTCGAATTGGATTTGCATGGACATAGAGGTCGAGCGTGTTTTGAGCGCGGTCGGCGAGAGATTAATGAAGTCCCAAATCCCAAGTCCCAAGTCCCAAGTCAAAAGCGGGACGGAAGACTTTGGACTTGGGACTTGAGACTTGGGACTTATGCTTAAAGAGGGTTCATGGGTGCAGCGCTGGCGCGTGCCGTTGGGATTCATGTGCGGCGTGCTCTTCGTAGTCTTCGCAAAGCCGCGCGCTTTGACGCTCGCGGCAGGCGGCGTCATCGCAGTGCTGGGGCTTGCCCTGCGCGCGTGGGCTTCGGGGCATCTCAGAAAAAATTCCGCGCTCGCCACATCCGGCCCCTATGGCTACACGCGCAATCCGCTTTATCTAGGAAGCTTTCTGCTGGGCCTGGGCTTCACCGTCGCATCGGGGCAACTGCTTCTGGGGCTTCTCTTTGTGGCCCTCTTTTTAGGCATCTATTTGCCGGTCATGCGCGTCGAAGCTGCGACCCTCTCCCAACTGTTCGGTCAGGATTACGAAGCATACGCGCTCTCTGTCCCTCTCTTTTTCCCCCGGCTTGTGCCTTACAGGGATGAACGTACGCGCGCCGTGAGATTCGACGCGCAGTTGTACATACGCTATCGCGAGTATCGCGCCGCGTTGGGATTGTTGATAGCCTGGGGGCTGCTCACGCTCAAAGCCTTTTTTGTGAGCTGAAGTTTTGACGAAATGAAAATTGTTCGTTTTACGGTCTTTGCTCTCGCGCTCGTCGCGCTGCTCGCTTTTACTTCCGTCCTGACGGCGCAACGCGCAGGCGCAGTGAGCGCGACGGTCAAACGCGAGGCGCTGCCCTTTGAGCCCCTTGAAGAATCGGTTTACGAGGCCGAGTTTTCAAGGTCGCTTCTGCGAGGCATTAACGTGGCGACGCTGCGCTTTATCGCGCGACGCGTCAACGCGACCGCAAACGCGGAAGGGAGCGGAACAACAGCAGCTACAGCGTCCACCCTGCTTTTCACGGCGGACGCGGAATCAAAAGGTCTCTTTCCGAAACTCTTTTCGGGCTTGCGCTTTCGTCAACACATCGAATCCACGGTCGAGCCCAATCTCTTCACGGTCATTCGCACCGTCAAGCTGGACGAGCAGGGCAATCGCAAGCGCGCGAGCGAAGCCGTCTTTGATCTCGAAACACAGCGCGTGACGTGGACCGAGCGCGTCCCTAACGACCCCACGAGCGAGACGCGCGTCGTCTCCAACGAATTCAAAGGCACGGTTCAGGACTTAGCCTCTGTCTTCTATTTTATACGCACACAGAAGCTCGTGCCGGGACAGAATTTTGAAGTCAACGTCAGCGACTCCGGTCAGGTCTACCGCATCCCGATTCGCGTCGGCGAAAAGAAGCGGCAGAAGACCATCCTCGGGCAGGTCGAAACCATTCGCGTGACGCCGGAGCTGTTCGGCGAAGGCCGCCTCATACGCGGCAAAGGCCAAATCCACATCTGGTTCACCACCGACGAGCGCCGCGTCGCCGTCCGCGCCGAAATCAAGCACGAGATGGGCACGCTCGACATCAAGCTCAAAAGCATCAAAAAGAATTGATTCATTTGTTCATCGGTTCATTGAATCAATGAACCGATGAACAAATGAATCAATCTCTTATGTTGACATCACCCGCCCGAATCCGTAAAACTGACCTGTTCTAAGTTAAGCGAAAAGCAAGTCTGAGAAGCTCGTGCGGGACAAGTTTGCCCATCGCACGGCATGATTGAAGGTTAGTATGCCCCTTTTTTTTCCCGGAAGTTCCGAACTATATTTTGCTCCGCCTGTCATGGACGCGCCGCCTTTGCCCGCGAACGGCGACAAACTGGCGGAGCTTTCCACGGATGAGCCTTTGCCCGCGAGCTACAATGCGGACCGCGTGCGGCTGCTGGCGCAATCGCCGCGCCGCATCTTTCTCTACTGGGAGCTGGCGCAAGACCCCTTTGCCCCGCTGCGCCGCGCCTTTGGAGCAAGCGCAGACCGTTATCGTCTAGTCGTGCGCCTCTACGACCTTGATAGTGAAGAGGAGATTTTGCACGAGGCTGCGGGGACGCGCTCGCAATGGTTCGACGCGCAACCTGACCGCCGTTACAGGGCTGAAGTTGGGCTTTACGCGCCGGGCCGCTCCTTTATTCGCCTGCTCTCGTCCAACACACAGCGCACGCCGCGCGCGAGCGTTGCGCGAGAAGCCGCGCCCACGCCCGAATGGCATGTATCGCCCATAGATTTTGCGCGCGTGCTGGATGATGCGGGTTATGTGAGCGACGCCCTCGAAGTAGTGCTTGAAGCGGCGGACGAGGTGACGCACAACGGCGCGACGCGAAGCGTGGCACATAACCTTGGCGCAGACGCTTTGCCGCAGATGAGCGCAGATGAGCTGGCGGAGCTGCGCGGCTTGCTGACGGCGCTCGCGTTCGGGATGCCCTGGAATAGCCTGCGGCCCATGTTGACGCCGAAAGTCGGCCAGTGGTTCGACGGTCTTGACGAAGCGACGTTTGACGCGGCGCGGCTGACCGAAGTTCTACACGCGACGCTCGGGATAGAGATGAGCCAACAGCCCTTCGAGGCTCCGCCCGAGGCTGCGCGTCGTCGACCGGCGCGCGTCGTCCACGGCGCAAGTGAAGTCAACCTGCCCTCGCGACCTTTTCATCTCTGGCTGCCGAGCATGACGCCCGGCGCTCTGAAGGGGATAAGGGAAAAGGGATGAGGGATGAGGGATGAGGGATGAAAAGCAACGATGAATGCAGAACGATGAATGGAAAGCTATTAGGTCTTTAATTCCGCACACTGCATTCTGAGTTCCGCTTTTCTTACTTCATCCCTCATCCCTCATCCCTCATCCCTTTTTTAATTTTGTGCCTATAGGTTATTTCAGTCTCGTCCTGCACGCGCACCTGCCGTTTGTGCGCCATCCTGAGCATCCGGAGTTTCTGGAAGAAGACTGGCTCTACGAAGCGATTACGGAAGTTTACCTGCCGCTCATCTTTGTCTTCTCGAACCTCTACGAGATGGGCGCGCGCCCTCGTCTTGCGATGAACATCTCGCCCCCGCTGTGCGAGATGCTCTCCGACCCTTTGCTTCAGGACCGCTACACGCGCCATCTTGAAAACCTGCTCGCGCTTGCCGGGAAAGAAGTCGAACGCACGGCGCGCGAAGCGCCCGAGTTTCAACCTGTGGCGCGCATGTACCTTGAGCACCTGAGCGCGGCGCACAATCTCTGGACCACGCGTTACAATCGCAATCTCGTCAACGCTTTTCGCGAGCTACAGGACGAAGGCGTGATAGAGATTATCACTTGCTGCGCGACGCACGGCTTCATGCCCCTCATCCAGACGCACGAAGCCAGACGCGCACAGGTTGAAGTGGCGGTTCAAAACTATCGCAAACACTTTGGCCGCAGCCCGCGCGGCATCTGGCTCGCCGAATGCGCGTATGAGCCGGGTGTGGAATATCTCTTGGCAGATGCGGGCATCGAATATTTCATCTCGGACACGCACGCGATTCTTTACGGCGAGCCGCGCCCGCGCTACGGCGTCTACGCGCCCGTGCGCTGCCCGAACGGCGTGGCCGTCTTCGCGCGCGATCTGGAAACCAGCCAGCAAGTGTGGAGTTCTCTGGTCGGTTATCCCGGCGACGATGTTTACAGGGAGTTCTACCGCGACCTAGGCTGGGACGCGCCGCTCGACTATCTACTGCCGCATCTTCACGCGGGAGGCGAGCGCCGTCACCTAGGGTTGAAATATCATCGCATCACGGGCCGCAACGTCTCGCAGCAGGACAAGCAGCCCTACGACCCCGAGAGCGCACGCCTGAAAGCCGCCGAGCACGCCAGCCACTTCATTAATGAACGCATCAAGCAGGCACAGCATCTTTATGAAAGCTTTGGGCGACCGCCGCTGGTCGTCTCGCCCTACGACGCGGAGCTTTACGGCCACTGGTGGTTCGAGGGCCCGCAGTTCATAGACTTCCTCTTCCGCAAACTGCATTGGGACACGGATGCTATAGAGCCTGTCGCGCCCGGTGACCTGCTTGATAGCGGGATGCCGATTCAAACGCAGCAGCCTTCTGCTTCGAGCTGGGGCGAAGAAGGTTACTACAAGGTCTGGTTGAACGAAGCCAACGCTTGGATGTACCCGCACCAGCACGCAGCGGAAGCGCGCATGACGGAGCTTGCCGACCGCTTCCCCGAATCGGGCGGAACTTTGCGCCGCGCGCTTAATCAAACGGCGCGCGAGCTTCTGCTCGCTCAATCAAGCGACTGGGCTTTTCAAATCTATCAGGGCACCACGGTCGAGTATGCCACGCGCCGCTTCCGCTCTCACATACGCCGCTTTAATCACCTCGCCGGTGAAATCGAAAGCGGCCACATTGACGAAGAGCGCCTCGCCGAAATCGAATGGCGCGATAACATCTTCTCCGAAATTGATTACCGCGTGTACAGGTCGGCGTGAACAGTAGCAGTGAAGAGAGACCGTTGAGCGCCCCCTTAATCATCGGCCACAGGGGCGCGGCGGCGGTTGCGCCCGAGAACACTCTTGTCTCTTTCCGGCGCGCAATCGCGGACGGAGCCGACGGCATCGAGTTTGACGTGCGACTGGCGAGCGACCGTGTCCCCGTAGTGATTCACGACCCGGACCTTCGACGCACAGGATTGACCGAAGGCTCTATAGCTTCCCTTTTATCATCGGAGCTTGTAAGGACGACCGTGGGCAACTGGTTCAACCGGCGCTTTCCGCGTCGCGCGCGCCCCGAATACGACGCCGCCACAATTCCGACCCTCGCAGAGGTCTTTGAATATTTTCATGCAGGCAACGCCCTGCTTTATGTAGAGATGAAGTGCCTGATTGAAGAAGGCCGCGCGCTTGCCGTTGAAGTAGCTCGCTTGGTTCGAGAGCATGCGCTTGTGAATCGCGTAGTCGTCGAAAGCTTCACGCTCGATGCAATCGCGGAGATAAAACGCATCGCCCCGGAGATTCGCACGGCGGCGCTCTTTGAGCCGAAGTGGACGCGCCCCGCTCCCTCCGCGCGCTGGTTGATGGAAAGCACGCTCGCGGTCAAGGCCGACGAGATTGCGCTTCACCGCCTGCTTGCCACGCGCCGCATCACTGCGGAAGCGCGGCGACGTGGATTAAAGACCGTTGTGTGGACCGTTGACAATCCATCATACATCGAGCGCGCGCTCGATTGCGGCATCCACGCCCTCATCACAAACGACCCGGCACGGTTTAGGGAGAGAGGTTAGAGGTCAGAGGTTAGTAAGAGAAAGACGGTTCGAGAGAAGGATAAGCATGATTCCTCGCTCCGTCAGGAGCGTGATGTTTATAGTTAACGCAGGATTAAGAGAATCAAGCTCCGTAGGAGCGGCATGTCATCTATGAAGCACATGCCGCTCCTACGGAGCTTGATTCTTCTTTTGTTGCCACTTGCTATAAACATCACGCTCCTGACGGAGCTAAATCCGGCTGGTGGCAATCCGATGTTTTAACTAACCTCTAACTTCTGACCTCTAACCTCTTTTTATTTTATGGACAGAGTTTTTTTGCGTCCGCAGTATACGCTTCATTACAGGCGCGCGCGTCGTGTGCGCTGGACGAATTCTGCGCGCTCGGACTACGCGGTGCTCTTTCTGCTTCGAGGGCGTTTGCGCGGGCTGGTGGCGGGAGAAGGTGTTGAGCTGCGTGAAGCGGGCGCGCTCTTTATTGATCCGGGCGTCGCGGCTGAAGCGGCCACGAGCGGTGGCGGCGCGGGCGTCGAGACGGAATTGCTGACGCTGACTTTCGCGCCGTCGCTGGTGCTTGATTCAGCCGTCCGCATGGGTCTCACGCTTTCGGGCGCGCGTGTGATGTTTAGCGCCGCACTGGTTGACACGGACGAACATCTCACGCGGCTCGCGCGCGATCTATCCGACGAGCTGGCAGAAGAAGAAGCCGGGCAGGGCTTGGCGGTCGCGGCGCTCGTGGAACAAATGCTCGTGCATCTCTTGCGGCGTCACACAAACGTACGGCGCTCGGACGAGCTTGAGCTATCGCGCGTCGGCCTCGTTGACCGTCGCATACGCCGCGCCGTCGAGCTGATGCACGCGCACATGGACAGAGACCTTCCGCTCGAAGAGCTGGCCGCTGCGGCCTATCTCTCTCCCTTTCACTTTGCGCGGCTCTTCAAAAAACTGGCGGGCACATCACCGCACGCCTACCTTGCCGCTTTGCGCGTCGAGCGCGCGCAAAGCCTGCTCGCCGAAACAGACATCTCCATCTCAGAAGTCAGCCGTCGCGTCGGCTACTCAAGCCCCAGCCATTTCACCAAAGCCTTTCGCCAGACCACAGGGCTCACCCCGCGCGCCTTTCGCGCCGCCATCGTCAGAGGTTAGCCGAATAATTGTAGAAGAAAGAAAAAGTTTGCCCGCAAGATTCGGATAGATGAAGCCGACCGAGCGCAGGTAGAATGCTCCGCATAGAGGTGATTGTGATGGAACAGAATCAAACACTGGTTGAAGAATTGCGGATGATAGATGAGGAGACGCGCTGGCGTGCGGTCTCGGCGCGCGACTCACAATTCGACGGGATAATTTTCTACGGCGTGCGCTCCACACGCGTTTATTGCAAGCCGTCGTGCCCGTCCAGGCGACCCGGTCGCGAACAGGTTCTCTTTTTCGACTCTCAAGGTGATGCAGAGTCAGCCGGGTTTCGTCCCTGTCGCCGCTGTCGCCCGCGTGTCGTTGAGGCGCGCGATGCGCAGGTCGAGCTTGTCGAGCGTGCCTGTCGATTGATAGAGGCGCACGAGACGGGCACGCCATCGCTTGCGGAACTCGGCGCGGAGCTGGGCGTGAGCCAGTACTATCTTCAGCGCACATTTAAGAAGATCGTCGGCGTCAGCCCACGCCAGTACGCCGTTGCTCACAGGGTCAACCAGTTCAAAGCACGCATCAAGGATGGAGGAACAGTGACGGGCGCATTGTACGACGCGGGCTACGGCTCAAGCAGCCGTCTGTATGAGAAGGCGGACGCGGAACTCGGCATGACGCCAGCGTCTTACGCGCGCGGTGGGGCCGGGGCGCAGATTATTTACACCGTCGCCGCGTGCGAGCTGGGCCACCTGCTCGTGGCGGTGACCGAGCGAGGCTTATGTGCCGTGCGACTGGGCGATTCCGAGGCGGAACTCGAAGGCATGCTCCGTGAAGAGTTCCCCGAAGCGTCGATAGGCAAAGACGCAGAGTCGCTGGGCGAGTACGTTGAAGTCATCTTGCGGCATCTGGCAGGACAGCAAACAAGTTTGGAGCTGCCTTTGGACGTGCGCGCGACAGCATTCCAGCGGCGTGTCTGGAGCTATCTGCAAACCATTCCTTACGGCGAGGTTCAATCGTATGGCGAAGTGGCCGCCCGTTTAGGTCAACCCACGGCGGTCAGGGCAGTGGCGCGTGCGTGCGCCGCCAACACGGTCGCACTGGTCGTTCCCTGTCATCGCGTGATTCGCGGGAACGGCGAGTTGGGCGGATACCGCTGGGGACTCGCAAGAAAGCGCGCCCTGATTGATCGTGAGCGATCAAGCAAGCCTTCCTAATGGTCATACGATGGCCGATCACCGCAGAGACGCAGAGAGCGCAGAGATAACGCAGAGAGAGTTGAATTATTTTCTCTGCGCCCCCTCTGCGACATCTCTGCGTCTCTGCGGTGAGTTCTATTTGAAACTCACCCACTCTCCCATTGGATTTCGTCCTTGTCGCTTGCCCGTTCGTCCTTGTGTTTGACCGTCTCATCACACTTTTGAATAAAGTTTCCGTTTGTCGTGTTACGCTAATCGGGCTTACATCCTGAGCCGTATTCCAATCTGCTAACAGAAGGAAAGAGAATGATTCATCAACTGCATGCCGGAGTCCGCGTCCTGTGCTTCCTGTTATTTACCTCGTCGCTGTGCTGCTTTGCGCAGTCCGCTCCCGCACCGGAGAAAGAACAGGGCGCGCTCCGGCAAAAGCTTCAGGCGAAGCTCAACGAGTTTCATGCCGGAGGAAAATTTCCGGGCGGAAGCGCAGGCTTCGCGCTCGCCGACGGAACATCTTTCGGTCTGGCAGTCGGCCTCTCCAACGTCGAGACCAACACCGCCATGACTCCAAACGACCTAATGCTGCAAGGGAGTGTCGGCAAGACTTACGTCGCGGCGGTCGCCCTGCAACTGGTACAGGAAAAAAAGCTGAGTCTCGACGATAAGATTGAAAAATATCTGGGCAGCGAAAAATGGTTCTCGCGCCTGCCGAACGCGCGCGACATCACCGTCCGCATGCTCATGAATCACACGAGCGGTCTTGTACGCTACGAGTTCAAAGAACAATTCACGAAAGATTTGACGGCTAATCCCGAACGTGTCTGGAAACCTGAAGAGCTGGTCGCTTACATTCTGGACACGTCTGCGCCTTTCGCGGCGGGCAAGGGCTGGGACTATTCCGATACGAATTACATCGTGCTGGGCATGATTATCGAGCGCATCACGGGCCATACTTATTACGAGGAGATGGCGCGCAGAATTTTAGTCCCTCTTGGATTGCGCCAGACCGTCCCGTCCGACCGGCGCACGATTCCCAATCTGGCGCAGGGCTATGCTGGCAAGGACAATCCTTTCGGCGGCACGGATGCGATGCTCACAAAGGGCGAGATGGTCATCAACCCTCAATTCGAATGGACCGGAGGCGGCATCGCTTCGACAGCCGCAGACCTCGCGCGCTGGGCAAAGCTGCTCTACGAGGGCAAAGCCTTCGAGCCTTCCCTGTTGAGCAGGATGCTTGAGGGCGTTCCGGCGCGTCTTGGCGGCGATGCTCAATATGGTCTCGGCGTCATCATACGCCCGACATCGCAGGGCATCGCTTACGGTCACAGCGGTTTCTTTCCCGGCTATCTCACCGAAGTCATGTATTTTCCGGAAGCCAGAGCAGCCATCGCCGTTCAAGTCAATACGAGTGTGCCGCGCGCGACGGGTAAACCGCTCGGGCGATTTATCACGGAGCTTGCGGAAATCATCGTCAACGAACAAAGAGGCACGGACGAGGCGGAGGTGATGAGCATCGTCAATCGCCTGTTTGAAACGATGGAGACGAAACAGTTGGAGACCTTGCGCGGCTTATTCATTCCCGAAGGACGTCTTGTTTCAACCTTCACGCAGCAGGGACAAGCGACGGTGCGGCTCTTATCGTTGGACGATTTTCTGAAGATGGTGGCGGAGACGAAAGAGCCTTACCGCGAAAGGATGTTCGAGACGGAAGTGCGAGTGCGAGGCAACATGGCGACCGTGTGGGGCCGTTATGATTTTCATGTCGGCGCGAAACGGACCAACTGCGGCTACAACTCAATTCAGCTCATGCGCGTCAATGAAGGATGGAAAATCATCAACATCGCCTCGACCATCATCACGCAAGGCTGCCCGGAGACGAAGCAACAAGCGAGAATGAGCGAAGCCGACATGCGCGTCGCTCATTCTCGCTTGTTGCTTCGCTCATCATCTTACCAAACTCTGACGCGCTTCTCTGGCTTGAGATAGAGCTTGCGCTCGGGCTGGACGTTAAACGCCTGATACCAGGCGTCCAGGTTACGCACTATGTCGGCTCGATATTCATCAGGAGCATGACCGTCGGTCACCAACTGTAGACGCAATGCCTCTGGCCGTTGTTTACCACGCCAGCTCTGTCCATAGGCGATGAAGAAACGCTGGTCACCCGTGAAGCCCTGGGCGTCCGGCGCGGGCTTATCCTTGTAGTCGCTACGGTAGCCGTCATAAGCAGCCGACAGCCCTGCGAGGTCTGCGATGTTTTCGCTCAGCGTTAGCTTGCCGTTCACATGCACACCGGGCAGCGGCTCGTAGGCGTCGAACTGAGCCGCGAGCATGGCTGCCTCAGCGCGGAAGTGGGCGAGGTCCTGCGGCGTCCACCAGTTGAGAAGTCGCCCCTGTGCGTCGAACTGGCTCCCCTGGTCGTCGAAGCTATGACTAATCTCGTGACCGATGGTCGCTCCGATGCTGCCGTAATTCTCTACGGGGTCGGCGGTCATATCAAAGAAGGGCGGACGCAGGATAGCAGCCGGGAAGTTCAAAGCATTCTGTATGGGCAGGTTCAGAGCGTTCACAGTCTGGGGCGTGATGTACCACTCTGATTTATCCACGGGCTTTCCGAGTTTGGAAAGACTCCAGTGATAGTCAAAGAGTTCCGAGCGCTGTGCGTTGCGCAGCGCTTCTCCGGGCACAACCTCGAAGCCGGAGTAGTCCCGCCAGTGCTCCGGATAACCTATGCCGACATACAAAGTATCCAGCTTGGCCCTGGCCTTGGCGCGCGTGGCGGGCGACATCCACTTGAGATTATCTATGCGTCGTCTGAAGGCTTCGATGATGTTCCTGACCATGACTTGCAGCGCGGCCTTGGCTTCGGGCGGAAAATAACGCTTGACGTAGAGCTTGCCGACCGCGTCGCCAAAGGCATTGCTGGTGGCGGAGACCGCCCGCTTCCAACGCTCACGCTGTTTCGGTATACCATTGAGCGTCGTGCCGTAGAACTTGAACGCCTCGTCGGCGAAAGCCCTGGGCAGGAGCGGCGAAGCACGGTCAAGAACGCGGAAAGCCAGATACTCTTTCCAGACGTTGAGCGGTTGATTGCCGACCAGAGCAGAGATGCCTTTAACCCCTGCCGGGTGCCAGACCATAATCATGGGTTGAGCGGAGAGCCCTGCGGCCTTGAAGTAGCTTCTCCAGTCGAGCCCCGGCGCGCGAGCGGAAAATGATTGAAGAGGCCAGGGATTGTTAGCCTTGTGTACATCATTGGAGTCAGTGCGGGTGGTGTGCGCCTGCGCAATCTTGCGTTCAAGTTCGTAAATGCGAGCGGCCTGCGCGTCCGCGTCCGGCAGCCCTGCGAGCTTCAGGACGGTGGCGATATGCTCACGATATTTGGTTTGCAGCTCCACATCGCTCGTCTCCTTGCTCAGATAATTATCACGGTCCGGCAGCCCCAGCCCGCCCTGTAATAAGTAGGCGACGTTGCGTGTGGGACGGTTGAAGTCCAGAGAGACCCACAGACCGAACAACCTGTCCGTGTAGAAATTCGTGCTATTGAGCGGGTCAACGTCTGCGCGCAACTGGCTGCCCAGTACGTCCGCGAGCGCAGTCTTGTTATTGATAGCCTTAATCTCGTCCAGCTCCACCTGGACGGAATTCAAGCCAAGCTCCTCTATGACCTTCTCGTCCATGTAGGCATCGTAGTAAGCACCGATCTTGCGCGCCTCTGCATCTGTGGCCGACTTGCCCGCTTCCTTAATCAGGTTGGCGGTTTGCTCTCTGGCCTCTTCGGCGAGGATGTCAAACACGCCGTAGCTGGCGCGGTCCTCAGGGATGTTGGTGGCCTTCATCCAGCCGCCGTTGGTGTAGCCGAAAAAGTCGTCGCCGGGATGGACGGTCTTGTCCATGCCTGATAAGTCAAGACCGTGCGTCTTATCCCGAACTCTCAGGGGGTGTGCTTGCGGGATACTACCAAGCAACAAGATCACCGCCAGGAGGATGATCTTCAAGTAGGTGTAGCGCATAGTTTTTCTCACCAATCTACGGTCTGGAAGCGGGCTTTCATTTCCCTGATAAGCACAGGATTTACCGGGCTGGATTTTAGCCCTTGGCCGGGCTCTTGAGGAAGCTTTTAATCGCTTCCTCAATCGCATTCTGAAATCGTCCGGTACAGATTGGCCCGGTATTTAAGCTATTCGTCACTCATGGCGCAGCGCGATCATGGGGTCTACTTTGGCTGCACGGCGGGCGGGAATGTAACCGGCCAGCAAGGCAATGCTGCCGAGCAGTAGAGGGATGCTGACAAACGTCAGGGCGTCGGTGGCGCTGGTTTCAAAAAGCAGGCTTGAGAGAAAACGCGTTAAGACGTATGCGCCCGCGAGGCCGATGGCAATGCCGCAGAGGACGAGTATCAATGCCTGTCGAATAACGAGTCGCAGGATGGCACGCGGTTGTGCGCCCAGGGCCATGCGAATCCCTATTTCATGAGTCCGCTGGTTGACCCAGTAGCTCATCACTCCGTAGATGCCTATCGCGGCCAGAATTAAAGCGACCGCCGCAAACACACCGAGCAGGAACATGGCGAAGCGTTGCCGCGCCAGCGAATCATATAGACGCTGCTCCATCGTCTGAACATCAAAAACGGGAAGCTCCGTGTCCAGCGTTTGAATCTCTTTTGTAATCGCTCCCGTCATCAGAAGGGGGTCGGAAGTGGTGCGTACGAGCATGTACATGTTTCTTGAGACGTATTGCTCAAATGGAAAGTAGACGGTGACGGGCGGTTCTTTTTCCGCGCTATATTGTTTAGCCGCGCTGATGACTCCCACCACAGTCCAACGCGAATCCGTCAGGACTCTGGTCAGTTGCAATCGCTTGCCAATCGGGTCTTGATTCGGCCAGAAGCGCTCAGCCGTCGCTTCGTCGACAATCACGACTTCGGGCTGGCCCGTGGTGTCCTGCTCTGTAAAATTTCGTCCCTGCAAAAGCGGAATGCCCATCGTGCGGAAATAGCCGGGGCTGACAATACGCACGTTCGACATGGTCGAGTTCTGACCCGTGTTTGAGACGTAGCCTTCGACCGCGACCGGCTCCCACGCGAGCGCGACCGCGCTCATCGGAAGCGAATAGGTGACGCCTGCGGATTCGACTCCCGGCAATCTCTTTATTCTTTCACCCGCCTCACGGTAAAAAGCCGTCAGAGATTCCGGCTTCGGATATTTCGAGGCGGGCAGCGAAAGACGCAGGGAAAGAACGTTGTGGGCATCGAAGCCTGGATTGGCGTTCGCTATGCGCCGGTAGCTGCGTATGAGCAGGCCGGAGCCTATGAGCAGCACCAGCGACAGCGCAACCTCTGTGATAATCAGTAAGCGGCGTATGCGATGATGGCTCAGACCAAAAGCTCCGCCTCCGGTCGAGGAGCGGCCTCCCTCTTTGAGCGATTCGTTGAGATCAACGCGCGAGGCTCGCCATGCCGGGACGAGTCCAAACAGAATGCCGGTCAAGAAGGAAACCGAGAAGGTAAATAACATCACGCGGCTATTGATGCTGACTTCATGGAGGCGCGGAATATTATCCGGGCCAAGGACGCGCAACACCTGTACGCCCCACAGCGCTATCCCGAGCCCGCACAGTCCACCCAGCAGCGCGAGCAACACGCTTTCCGTCAGGAGCTGCCTGACGATGCGCAGGCGGCTTGCGCCAATGGCGGCGCGAATAGCAATCTCCTTCTCTCTAACGGCGGCGCGTGAAAGCAAAAGGTTGGCGACGTTCGCGCAACTGATGAGCAGGACAAAACTGACCGATCCAAGGAGCACGTAGAGAGCCAGTCGCAGGTCTCCGACAACCTGTTCGAGCAACGGCACGACGCTGATGGTGAGCCCGCCGTGCGCGGGATAAGCAGCCGGGTACTGCTCTTTCATACGGTTGGCTAGAACATCCATCTCGGCCTGTGCCTGCGCCACGGTGACGCCGGGTTTCAATCTGGCAAAGATATTAAAGTCCTCGTGCCCGCGCTCCGCTCTATCGGCATCACTCATAGGCATGGGCAGCAACACGTCGGCCTTTTCGATACCGTTAACGGCAGGCATGACCTCGTTGGTCAGGGTAAATTCCCGTGGCATGACGCCGACAATGGGCAAGGTGTTGCCGTTTAAGGTCAGCGTTTTTCCTACGATTCCGGGGTCTGCGCCAAAGCGTCGCTGCCAGAATCCGTAACTTAAAATTACTGTCGGCGGCTTGCCCTTCTCAGCATCTTCCGGTTGAAAGACACGCCCGAGTATTGCCTGCGCGCCGAACAGTGGAAAGAAGGAGGAGGAGACCCTTGCGCCGTCAACACGCTCTGGCGTTCCCTGCCCCGTCAGGTTAAAGCTTCCGCCCAGAGCCACAGCCGTCTCGTCAAAAACATGGTTCTCCGTTTTAATGTCTATGTATTGACCGGGCGAAAACCAGTCCTGCGCTACGTTCAAGCCGGGAGAGCGATTCCAGAGGATAACCAGCCGGTCTGCATCCTTGTAAGGCAAAGGGCGCAGAAGAAGCGCATCAGTCACGCTGAAGATAGCGCTATTGGCTCCAATGCCAATCGCCAGCGATAAGGTGGCCGCGATGGCAAAGCCCTTATTCTTAAAAAGCATCCGCAATCCATACCACAGATCATGCCATATGGTTTCCATCATCCACCTCATCAATCCGCATTTTCACCGAGACCTTGCGGGCGATGATATATAAATCCGGAACAAGATACAGGAATTTTGTGACGAAATACTTCTATGGAGGGACGGACAGGCTAAATCCGTATCGCTGCGGCCCGTTAGAGAGCGATAAAACTACTCATCAAGCGGCGGCTTTTTGTACAGCAGATTTTACAAAACGTCCGGCGATTACTTTTGCTTCGGTTTCAATTCCCACAGGACGTTGACGATGACCCAGCGTCCATTCCACTTGACCATGTGCAGGTAATCTATCCAGCTCGCGGCCACAACTTTGACGCTCGCCGCATTCTCAAACACGTCTAGAATCGTGACATCCTTTTGTCTTTGCTCTTTGGGAATCGATGTGGAGCCGCCGCCTGCCCTCGTCCCCTGCACCAGCGTCATGGCGCTCATCTGCCTGAGCGCGCTTCTTCCGGTTTGCGGGTCGGTGACGACAATCCTCTTCGCTAATTCAGGGTGCAGGCTCTTTTCCATCCGTTCGGCATTTCCTTCGTACCAGCCTTCTATGTAATCAAGCGCGGTCTGCTTGATTGCTGTCTGGTCGGCGGCGGAGGCTGTCACCGTTTGCGCGCGGGCTTCGCACACGCACAAGGTCAGAATTGTGACTAAAGCAAATACAAAATTTTTCATCTTAAGCTCCTTTCGATTTTCAAACGCTCAGGGCGAGGCTCTTTCATAGACTCGATACGCGCTTTGAAACATGTAAGTAATTTTCCCCTCGGAATTTTCCCGGAACGCGAGTAGCACCTGGCCTGCGCGTGCGCCGCTCGCCAGCTCAAAAAGCAAAGGCTCAATTTGCCTCCACCGCTCATCCTGAAAAGAAAGCGTGCCGTCGTCGTTGACCGTGACCTCGAACGGGTCCGGAAAGTAAGCGCCCGCCTCTCCCGAACACGTGTGGCAATAAATATACGGGCGATATTTTCCGGCGAACCTCTCCAAAGCCGCGCGCGGTTGTTTAATCGTCGGCTTTACATTTTCGGATTTATTGCGAGCAGGAAAGTAGAGATTGAAAAGCGCGTTCTTGGCCGCTCCCCCCAAATCGAATCCGCCCGTTTCGGTATTGCAGGCGACAAACAAACCAAGATTATGCTCCGGCACGAGCGTCATCAAAGCAGAATAGCCGTCGTCCATGCTGCCGCCGTGTTCTACAAACCGCACATTATTTCGTTCGCCCTCGTAGAAACCATAAGCCCAGCCGTTGACGCGCGGGTGATTTCTGAAATGCGTGCGCTGCATCTCGCGTGTGGCGCGCACACTCAAAATGCGTTTGCCTTCCAACGCGCCGCCCGCGAGGTGCGCCATCATAAAACGCGCCATGTCGGTTGCGGTGCTGTTGATGTCCGATGCCGGATAGGTGTTGAACCACTGGAAGGGCAGTTTTTGATATTTCCCTTCGGCGTATTCATAGCCGGTCGCCAGATCCTGCCTGTCTTCCGCTTTCACCGCCGCGATGCTCGTGCGATTCATTTTGAGCGGCTCGAAAATGTTCTGTTGAAGATAAATTTTGAAAGGCGTTCCAGTTATTTGCTCTACAAGAAAACCGCCCAGGGCCGCGCTGTAAGTGCTGTAACTAATAATTTCGCCGGGCGGCGTTTGCCGCCTCAAACGGGTCTTGAGAAATGCGCCGAGCGGAATAATTTTAGTTTCATCGCCGGTCCTTCTGCCCGGAGTAACTTCGTCTAAACCGGAAGTGTGCGTGAGCAAATTGGCGAACGTGATGGGCTGCGGATAGGTGTTCGGAACTTTGAAGTCTTTCAAATATTTGTTGACGTCGTCGTTCAGTTTTATCTTTCCACGGTCGGCCAACTGCATTACCGCCGTGGCGGTGAAAACTTTTGTAATCGAGCCGATGCGAAAAATTGTTTTGTCTGGAACGACCGGAGTTTTCTTTTCGATATCGGCAACGCCGTAGCCTTTAGTGAAAATTATTTTACCGTCTTTGACCACGGCGACGACCGCGCCCGGAATATGCAGCTTCTCTATCTGCTCGGAAAAAATCGGGTCAAGAATCTTCCCCAAATCAGTCTCGCTTATAGGAGCATCGATTCGCTTGATGCCGCTTTGTTGAGGCTCCGCCAATCGTACCGAGCCGCTAAACAGCAAAAGTGTTAGGAGCAGGCACGACAGGCGAATAAAGAGAGCGTGATTTTTGTTCATACCCGCAAGCATATTAAGGCTTGCCGAAGATGCGCAACGAGTTTGTGATTTGTGGTCGTAGTCGAGTGAAAAGCGGCAGCGAAGCGGTGAAAGACGGCTGTTGTGAGAATCAGCTTTTCAATAACAGGTTGAGATTTTGACGATAGCGGCGGCTCGAAGAAAGCTTCGTGTCGTCTTTGAGAACGATAACGTATTCGCCGTTGACCAAAGGATGTAGCTCTTTGATGTGCTCTATACAAACGATGGTCGAGCGGCGCAGGCGCAGGAATTTTTGCGGGTTGAGTTTGCGCTCGATTCCATCCATCGTCTCGCGCACCAGATGAGTTCTGCTTTTCGTGTGTAACTGTACGTAATTGCCTTCGGACGAAATCCAGACGATTTCGCCGACGTCGACAAACGTGAAATGCCCCGCTTCTTTCACGGCGACGCGCTCAAGATAATCAGGCTCGTCACCGTTTGCTCCGGCTGATTCGAGGACGCGCAGCAAAGTGGAAAACTTGCGGTCAATCTCTTTTGCCTTTTCATTTTTTATGCGCTCGCGCACGCGCTTCAAAGTTTTTTGAAAGCGTTCCGCGTCAATCGGTTTGAGCAGATAATCAAGCGCGTTGACCTCGAAAGCGCGAATCGCGTGTTCGTCGTAAGCTGTCACGAAAACTATTTCGGGCAGATTCTCCGCGCCGATTTTTTCGACGACCGCAAGGCCGTCCAGAAGCGGCATTTGAATGTCGAGGAACACAAGGTCGGGCGCAAGTTTTTGAATAGCGGAGACGGCTTCGCGCCCGTTGACGGCTTCGCCCGCAATCACGAAATCCTTTTCCGTATCTAAAAGCTGACGAATGCCGCGACGCGCGAGCGGTTCATCATCAACTACCAAAACTCGAATTTTATTTTCCATCGCCGTTTGTATGAAAAGGAATTTTCAGCCTCACCTGCAAACCGCCGCCTGCCGGAGAAGATATTTCAAATCCATATTGTTCGCCGTAAAGTTTTTCGAGCCGCTTCCGTGTGTTTGAAAGCCCGATGCCGTTGCCCTGCATTTCAGATTCATTTAAGCCTGCGCCGTCGTCGCTGACACACAGCTCTACAAAAGAGTTTTCGCGGCGGGCTTGAACTTGAATCAGCCCTGCTTCTGCACGCGGAGCAATACCGTGTCGAATCGCGTTTTCTACGAGCGGCTGCAAAATCAGATTCGGCACTTGCGCGTCGAGGGTCTCCTTTTCGATGTCGAAATCAACCATCAAACGATCCTGAAAGCGCGTCTGCTCGATTTCCAGATAACCGCGCAGAAATTCCAGCTCCTGCCGGAGCGGAATTTCCTGCCTGCCCTCGCTCTTGAGCGCAACACGAAGCAGCTCGCTCAAACGGATAAGCATTCGATTGGCGGCTGTTGCGTCGTCGCGCATCAAAACGGAAATTGAATTAAGCGTGTTGAAAAGAAAGTGCGGGTGAAGCTGCATCTTGAGCGCATCGAGCTGCGCCTGTGCAAGCTGCGTTTCAAGCTGTGCGGCTTCAACTTCCAGTTGGGCGGCGCGGCGCTCGCGCTCCCGGAACCGGCGATAATAATCGTAAGCCTGCCACAAGCCGACGATTGTCCAGTAGATCAAAATATTGGCGTGAAAGTCTTCGACAAAAATATTTTGGAAAGATTGCACCGGAGAAAAAGGTTTGGACAAATCGCCCATCAGATACTGGCGAACAAAAACATAAACCGCCAGTTGGAGCAGAGAAAATATGATGCCCGCAAGTAAATGAACAGAAAGTCCGCGCAACAATCTTCCCTTTTCAAGCGGAAAACGTTGCGCCATCCTGACGGCAAACGGAGTCAGCAACGCCCAGATGTACGCGCAAGCGAGCCACGGCACGAGTGTTTGTTTAAATTCAATGGGCCTGCCGATGTAGGCGTAATTGACGTAGGCGTGGAAAGCGAAAAATAGACCGAACAAAGTCCAGACGCCGAAGAGAACAAGCGCCCTCCGCCAGTAATACGGCGGCCAAATTATCCTGCCTGCATTTTTTCTTCCGGTTTCAGACATCTTCGATGATTGGTGAACTCAACTTGTAAACTAAAACTGTAAATCCGGCTCTATCTGGCTCTCTTGCAAGAAAGAGGTTTCAACTATAATCCCATTTCTCTTCTATCACACTCCTGATTTCCCTTTCCATCGTCTACACGACCGGCTCCGTGCGGCTTAATAAATCTTCTCTTGCGTTAACAAGAGCGCTACAATTCACGTCTTCTAAGATAGCTCCCATCGCATTTAGTCAAAGTATGTTGAATGTGAGGTGGATTATGATCCGAACTAACGCTCTGGTTGTGCTCCTGTTGGTTGCGTTCGCGGCGCAGGTGACTCCGGCTCAGGAGCGCCCTCGTCGTGTAGGCAACCCGCCTGCGGCTGCTCCGGCTGGACAGGCGGCTGCAACCGAGCAGGGCGAGGAGGTCGGAGAAGGTGAAGTGGTGCGTGTTGATACTACGCTGGTGACGGTCCCGGTCAGCATCACGGATCGCTACGGGCGATATGTCCCCGACCTGCAAAAGGAAGATTTCTATATCTACGAAGACGACGTAGAACAACGGGTCGCCTACTTTGCCACCGTAGACAAGCCTTTCACAGTCGTCCTGATGCTCGACACCAGTTCTTCCGTCTGGTCTAAGCTTGGACAAATCCGTGACGCTGCCGTGGCTTTCGTCGAACAGCTACGCCCGGACGATCAAGTGATGGTCGTCTCGTTTGCCAGAGGCTTCACGGTCAAATGCGAAGCGACAACCGACCGGGAGAAAATACGTAAAGCCATACAGGGCACAGGCCGTGGACTGAGCACGCATCTCTATGACGCGGTTGAAAAGGTGATGACGAAGTACCTTGGCAGCATTCAGGGACGCAAGGCGGTGGTGCTCTTTACGGACGGCGTGGATGCGAGCAGCAACGATGCCACCTACGAGAGCACCGTGCGGCTGGCCGAAGAACTAGACGCGATTATCTATCCCATACGTTACGACACTTACGACCCTTCCAGCGACATGGGCGGCTCGTCCGCACCGCCATCCAGCTCGCGCCTTCCTTCCATACTCGGTCGCTTACCCATCCCCTGGCCGACGAGTGGTGGAAGTAGCAGCGGCGGCAGTAACGGGTCGAGCCGGGCCGACTATGCTCGCGGCGAGCGCTATCTACAAGACCTGGCGGAGCTGACCGGCGGGCGTGTCTATGAAGCAAGCAAAGACTTGCGTTATCTGAAGGACGCTTTCACACACATCGCCGAAGAGTTGCGTCGCCAGTATAGTCTGGGCTACTACCCACGGCAGCAGGGGCAGGCGGGCCAACGTCGCCGCATTAAAGTACGTGTCCGTCAGGCCGACCTCGCCGTGCGCGCCCGCAACAGCTATATATACAGACCTGCCCCGACGACAAACACCACCGCGCAGGATCAAACTAAGACGCCGCCGCCCGGTGCGCCCGTCCTGAAAAAGCAACCGCTCGTAGCCATAGACGAGCGCGAGCAACGAACGCCCAACGTGAAAGCTCCTTAGAGCGCCCAACAAAACCACGAACGGCGAATATTTTGTAGGGACAGGGCTTGTCCCTGCCCGTGTATAAACTAAAATTAACAGGGATGGACAGGATAGACAGGATAAAAATAGAATTGCTTTTCTCATCCTGTCTATCCTGTCCATCCCTGTTAATTCTCCCTCCCATTAGAAGACGGGCAGGGACAAGTCCTCTGCCCCTACAGTTTTGTCAGGCACTCTTAATACGGGTAAGATTGCAGGCGACGGCTCAATTCGAGCAGAGACTTAAATAACATAGCTCCAACCACTATCCATTCCATGCATCATAGCGAAGTCGTTAAGAGCCGGTGGACAAGCCCCTTAGCCATCGCCATCTTCTTCGCGCTTGTCAAACTGCTCATACATCTTCTCACTAATAATCAATACGGATATTTTCGTGATGAGCTTTACTTCATCGCTTGCGGTGAACATCTGGACTGGGGCTACGTTGACCATGCGCCGCTGTCCATTTGGCTGGTTCGGCTTTCCCGCACGATGTTCGGAGATTCACTCTTTGCGCTGCGTATCTTTCCGGCTATGGCGGGTGCGATAACAGTTTTACTGACCGGCCTGATTGCCAGAGAGCTGAATGGTCGCCGCTTCGCCGTCATGCTCTCCTGCCTGTGCGTGTTAATCGGAGGCTATCTTGCTATTGACAGCTTCTTCTCTATGAACGCCTTCGAGCCGCTCTTCTGGATGGGCGGCGCTTACTTCATTATCCTCGCTCTCAAACGTAACGACGCGCGTTTCTTTCTCTGGTTCGGACTCATGGCCGGACTTGGACTTATGAACAAGCATTCAACGCTCTTCTTCGGCTTCGCTATCTTTGTCGGCTTACTCTTAACACCTGCGCGCCGCTTCTTCATGAGCCGTTGGCTCTGGATTGGCGGCGCAGTTGCCTTCGCCCTCTTCCTGCCAAACATTATCTGGGAGCAACGTCACGATTGGGCGACGCTTGAGCTACTGAGCAATGTTCAAAAGTCTGGCAAGAACGTCTCTCTCTCACCGTTTGAATTTATCGCGCAGCAAATCTTTATCCTTCACCCGCTGACGCTTCCGGTCTGGTTAGCCGGTCTCTGGTACTTCCTCTTCGACACAGAGGGAAAACGTTATCGCCTGCTCGGCATCGCCTATTTAGTTCTGCTCATCACGATGATCGTGCTCAAGGGCAAGAACTATTACCTGTTGCCCATCTATCCGATGCTCTTTGCGGGCGGCGCTGTGTGGTGGGAGAAATTGCTTCAGCACAAGAGTCGTGTCGCGTGGCTGAAGGTCGTCTATCCTGTGCTGCTATGCGTTACGGGAGCTATATTCGCGCCGATGGCTGTGCCGCTTCTACCTGTCGAGACGTACCTGCGTTATCAACGCGCGCTGGGCTTTGAGCCGCCGAAAACAGAAGTCGGGCATAGAGGTCCACTGCCGCAGCATTTCGGAGACAGGTTCGGGTGGCCCGAGATGGTCGAAAGGGTTGCTCAAATTTACAACAACCTGCCGCCCGACGAGCGCGCCCGGACAGCCATCTACGCGAACAATTATGGGGAAGCCGGAGCGATAGATTTATTCGGGCCTCGCTATGGCTTGCCAAAGGCAATCAGCCCGCATCAATCCTATTACTTGTGGGGGCCGCGCGACTACACAGGCGAAGCGCTAATAGTGTTGCAGTCAAACCGCGCGGACGCCGAGCGAAACTGCAACAGTGTGGAAGCAGTGGGGACTGTTAGTCATCCCTTTGCGATGGCAGAGGAACAATATACGATCTTTATCTGTCGCGGCCTGAAGCAACCCTTGAGCGAGTTATGGCCGAGCCTCAAACATTGGAACTAACGAATCGTCGAAAACGTCTCCGCCCGAAATCAGAAAGCCTATAAGCTATGCTTGAGATAATTGATTTGAGCCAGGAAATCTTCACAGGCATGCCTGTCTTGTCCCTGCCCCTACTCCGTCTGCTCAGTTGAAAACCGCTCTAGAGCCTGGCTTGCGAACTGAATCATGCAAACCAGGCTCCAGGCTTTGCTGTTGCAATCAAGGTGACTGTTCACCTGTTGTGCCGTCTCAATTGCTCCATGCGCCGGAGATGATTGGAGCCGTGATGGTGGCTCCGCGCGTGTTGAGCGAAGTGTCCACGATCAAGGGGAAAACCGGCGGAGAGTTGCTCGTGTAGAGCAGCACTCCATTCTTGTAGTACTTGACTACTCCACCTTCGGTCGCCACGCGGAAGCGATCTCCCGCAACGTATGTCCCGAAGGAGACACTGCCGGTGTTCGGGTTGGTAATCGCAACGTTGTTCTCGTAGATACGAATCAACCCTGCACCACCGAGCGAGAGGGCATAGTCAATCTCATTATAATTCTGTCCCGTGCTGCTGTGGCTCAGCCCGCATATCTTGGAGGTGTTGGCTTCAGCCGTGGAGAACTCGACCGAGCCGTTGCCGTAGAGTATCTGGGTGGAGTTCGCTCCCGCGCTCCAGCCTGCGGTCTGGCTAATTTTGGTCAAGCCACCGCTACTGTTAACCGCCACCCCGACCAGGTTCACCCACGTCGGCCTTGAGGCGATGACCACATCGCTGATGGTCGCGCCGGGTGTGTGTAACGAAGTGTCCACCACTAATGGAAATGTCGGCGTCAAGCTACTCGTGTAGAGCAGCGCCCCATTCTTGTAGTACTTGACGATGCCGTTTTCGACCGCGACACGGAAACGGTCTGCCGTAGTATAAGGACCAAAGGAGACAGCGCCTGTGCTCGGATTGTTGATTGAAGCTCCGTTCTGGAAGATACGCACGATGTTGCCCGCGCCGAGCGAGATGGCAAAGTCAATCTCCGTGTAGTTCTGTCCCGTGTTGTTGTGGTTCAAGCCGCACACCTTGCCGGTGCTCAGCTCGTCCGTCGAGAATTCTACATAACCATTGCTGGAAATTGTCTTGGTTGAAATTGCACCGGCATTCCAGCCTGCGCTCTGGCTCGTTTTGGTTAAGCCGTTGCTGCTGTTAAGTACGACTCCGACCATGTTCGTCCAGGTGCTAATCGGCGTCGGCTGCGGTGTGGGAGTCGGAGTTGGAGTTGGATCTGGAGTCGGCGTCGGAGTTGGCGTCGGTGTGGGTGTTGGCGTCGGCGGCGGTCCGAAGCGCGAGAACAGTAAACGGTTTGGCGTGCCCGCGATGAAGATGCCGCTGATCCTGCCTACGGTGGCATTATTGACAATCGCGGCGTGTACGGTGGAAGGATACGCGCCGGGGTTATTCTGTAGATAAAGCGCTGCGACACCCGCGACGTGCGGGCTTGCCATGGACGTGCCCGAGAGCGTAGCCGTTGCCCCGTCAGAGCCAATCCATGTCGAAGTAATATTCACGCCCGGCGCAAACAGGTCCACCACCGGGCCGCCATTAGAAAAACTAGCCATCACGTCGGAAATATCCGACGCGGCGACGGTCAACGCTTCACTCACACGAGCAGGCGATTGATTGCGGGCATCCGTAGAAGCATTACCCGCCGCGATGGCGTAGGTCACGCCGTAGGAGATAGAGTTCCTGACGGCACTATCGAGCGGGTCATAAGGAGCGCCCCCTAGACTCATGTTAGCCACGGCGGGCAACGTGCGATTACGAGTTACCCAGTCGACGCCCATGATAACGGCTGACAAACTGCCGTTGCCGCTACAACCAAGCACACGCACTCCATAAATCCTGACGCCCTTTGCCACGCCAAACGCAGTTCCACCGAGAGTTCCGGCAACATGTGTACCGTGCCCGTTGCAATCATTGCCGCCCGCTCCGTCGTTGACAAAATCTGCGGCAATCGAAGCGCGCCCGCCGAAGTCCTGATGCGTCGGGCGAATACCCGTGTCAATCACGTAGGCGTTGACGCCCGCGCCCGTCGCGTCATAGGTGTAGGCACTGTTTAGCGGGCGGTCTCCCTGATCTATACGGTCAAGCCCCCACGAAGGAGGATTAAACTGTGTGTCCGTGATGCTGACTTCGCCGTCTTCAATCACATACTCGACGCGCGAATCTGTACTGAGGTCTTTGGCGCTCTGCTCCGGCATCTGAACGGAGAAGCCCTTGAGCGCCTGCTCGTAGACGAACTCCGTCGTGCCGCCGTAAGTGGCTGCCAGTTCGTTAGCCACGGAAGAGACGCTCTGTGCGGCGACCTCCTCGTCCGCGAAGACCACTACATACTGGTTGGGAATTGCTCTTTCCACGGTTCGGAATTTACCCGGAGGCGGAGCTTCCTGAGCAGAACTCCGAACGTCTGAGTACAGGGGTAAGACAGCGAGGCCAGCCAGTGCGGCCAATGTGATGGCGAGAAGTAAAATACTAACTCTCTTCATGTTGCTTTCTCCTTGTGGTTTTTCAATTGAGAGTAGGTAGAGAGAGCGCGCCTCGGAATGATTGATTATTCGGGAGTGAATGACCCGGAGTTCTAACGAGACACTACGACGCTCGTGAGACACTCCGCTGCCTCAACAGTTATCCTTAATCGCTCATCATGTGAAGCTGCATAAAGGGCGGCGATATTACCAGCCCGCCCGGATATTTTTTCAACCGCTGATGCGAGGCGCAAAGATTAATTTGATTCGGAGCAACGATTCGTCATATAAAGCACTTCAAATATTGAAGAGCAGATAAAAGCTCAGGATGCTCTGGGTTTAATCTCCAGCTCCCACCAACCGGCAGGTTATCTTTTTGTTAAAGGAGACTCTCCGATGTCACCCGTCTATCACGGCTGGTCCATTGCATTACGCTCTCTGGGTTTGGCTATCTGGCTGCTCTGCTCGTTGCCCGCGCCTGCTTTGCCGCAGGCGGATGAGCAGACCGCGATTCGCCGCCTCGCGGAAAATTATTTTGCCGCCTATCAGAAAGAGGACGTCGAGGGAGTGATGTCACTGTGGAGCGCAAAGTCTCCTGAGGTCGCGGCTACACGCCAGAGCTTGCAGCAAACATTTGCCGACGCCGAGAAGATTGTCGTGAACATCGTCAAGCTCGGCACAGCAACAATCGAGACGGACAGGGCGAAGATACGCATCGCTGTCGAGATAAGCGCGGTCGAGGCAAAGACGGGCCAACCCGCAGCCGGGTTTGGGAGGCTGCACCGGACGCTGGAGCTGGTCAGGGAAGGCGTAGAGTGGAAGGTCTGGCGGTCGGTCCAGAGCGAGGAGGAGCTGGCCGTCTCTCTCGTCGCAGCGAAGACAGAAGGAGAGCGGCAGTCGCTCCTTGAGGCAGATAAGGATTTAGTGACGGTCGAGCTGGAGAAGGCATTGGTCCGTCATGGTCAAAAACTCTCCAATCAGGGCAGCTACGCCGAGGCGCAGATAATTTATAACCTGGCCCTCCAAATCGCCGCGCAACTCGGAGACAAGGCCGGGACTGCCAGTACGCTGCGCAACATCGGGAACATACATAACGCGCAGGGCAGCTACGCGCAGGCGCTCGAATATTACCGGCAGAGCTTGAAGCTGGCAGAGGAGATAAGCGACAAGGCATTGATTTCCCGTGCGGTGGGCAACATAGGGATTGTTTACTCCTCGCAGGGCAACTACACAGAGGCGTTGCAGTATTACCAGCAGAGCTTGAAGCTGGCAGAGGAACTGGGCGACAAGATTGTGATTGGCAACACGCTGAACAACCTCGGCGTTGTTCAAGACTTGCAGGCCAATTACACAGAGGCGCTTGCGTATTTCCGGCGGAGCCTCAAGCTGCGAGAGGAAATAGGGGACAGGATAGGGATTGCTCTCTCGCTGAATAACATCGGTAACGTTTACGAATCGCAGGGCAACTACATACAGGCGCTCGAATATTTTCAGCAGAGCCTGAAGCTGGCAGAGGAGATAAGCGACAAGGTGGGGATTACGCGCGCGTTGAACAACATCGGGAACGTACATAACTTGCAGGGCAATTACACGCAGGCGCTTGCGTATTACCAGCGGAGTCTCAAGCTGCGAGAGGAATTAGGCAACAAGGCCGGGATTGCCGCGACGCTCACCAACATCGGGGTTATTTATGAAGCGCAGGGCGACTATGCGCGGGCGCTTGCGTACTACCGTACGAGCCTCAAGATGGCGGAGGAAGTTGGCGACAAGGAGAGGATTGCACGTGCGCTGCACAACATCGGTCTTATTCACTACTATCAAGGCAGCTACGCGCAGGCGTTGGAGTATTACCGGCAGAGCTTGAAGCTTCGAGAAGAATTAGGGGACAAGGCCGCGATTGCCCGCACGCTGACCCACATCGGCATGGTTTATGAAGCGCAGGGCAACTACACCGGAGCGTTGGAGCTTGCAGACCGTGCGGCCTCTCTCGCCGGACAAATCGGCAATCTGGAAAGGCTCTGGGAAGCGCGAACCATCGCAGGCAAAGCTCATCAGGCTCTCAACCAGCCCGTGCTCGCTCGCCGTGCTCTGGACGATGCCATCTCCACCATAGAGAGATTGCGCGGCCAGGTCGCGGGCAATGAACAGGAGCAACAGCGATACTTCGAGAACAAGCTCGCGCCCTACTACCAGATGGTCGCCCTCCTCATCGCACAGAACAAGCTGGCCGAAGCTCTCGCTTTCGCCGAACGCGCCAAAGGACGTGTCCTGGTTGACGTGCTGCGCAGCGGCAGAGCCAACATCACCAAAGCAATGACCACTGCCGAGCAGGCCCGGGAGCAGAAGTTAAACTCGGAGCTCATCTCGCTCAACACACAGCTCGCGAGGCAGAAGCTGCAACCCAACCCTGATGCGGCCACGCTCTTCGACCTCACGCGCCGCCTGGACAAAGCACGCATCGAATACGAATCTTTCCAGACAACCCTCTATGCCGCGCATCCGGGATTGAAGATTCAGCGCGGCGAAACTCCTCCGCTGACTTTGAATGAAGCGGCACGCCTGCTCCCGGCGGACGGCAAGACGGCGCTGGTCGAATATTCAATCGCCAATGACAAGTCGTTCCTCTTTGTCCTGACTAAAGCAGCGCCGTCGAGCAAGCAGGATACGCCCCGGATCGTCCTGAAAGTCTACCCGCTCGACCTCAATAGCAAAGAGTTGGAGGCTCTGGTCCTGAGCTTCAAAAAGCGCCTGGGTGAACGCAACCTTGCTTTCAGCTCCCTCGCCCAGCGTCTCTACGAATTGTTGCTCAAGCCTGCCGAAGCGCAACTGCGAGGCAAAGACCTGCTCTGCATCGTGCCGGACGGCGTGCTGTGGCAACTGCCTTTTCAAGCTTTGAAGCCCACGGCCCGGCGTTACCTGATTGAAGAACAGGCCATCTTCTACGCGCCATCGCTGACCACGCTGCGCGAAATGATGAAACCAGTGAAGGGCACGGGTGAAGGGCGCGCTCCGACAATTACACCCGTCCTCGCAGGGTCTGGAACGGGCGCGCGTCAAAGCCCAGGGGCCGCCGCTCAACAACAATCTTCGCCAACCTTGCTGGCCTTCGGTAACCCGCTGCTTAATCCGCAAACGCTCGTGCGCCAGCAAGCCGTGTATCGCAGCGAAGAACTGGGCGAGCTCCCCGAAGCCGAACGCGAGGTCAACTCGTTGCGCGAGTTATACGGAGCCGCGCGCAGCCAGGTCTATATCGGAGCAGCGGCGCGCGAAGAACGTGTCAAGGCAGAGATAGGCAACTACAGGATTGTGCATTTTGCGACGCATGGGATACTCGATAACCGCAGCCCTCTGTACTCGCACCTGCTGCTGGCACAGGAAACAGGCAGCACGAGCGAGGACGGATTGCTCGAAGCTCGTGAGATTATGGAGATGAGCTTGCAGGCCGAACTGGTTGTGCTCTCGGCGTGTCAGACGGCGGGAGGGCGTGTCGGCGCTGGCGAGGGAGTGATAGGGATGACGTGGGCCTTGTTCGTCGCCGGGTCGCCGACAACTCTTGTCAGTCAATGGAAGGTTGATACTCGCAGCACCTCGAAGCTGATGGTGGAGTTTCACGCCAATCTTCAGCGGCAACGTCGGCAGCCGCCAGTCATCGGGAAGGCTCAAGCGCTGCGTCAGGCAATGCTCACCCTGCTCAGGAGTGAAGAGTATGAGCTGCCCTATTACTGGGCTCCCTTTGTTCTAATCGGCAACGGGTTTTAGTAAAAGCCGTGACAGGTGACAGGTAACAGGAGCGGAACAAGTTTTTCATCTTGTCTCCTGTTACCTGTCACCTGTTACCGTTTACGCAGTTGCTCTTGCCGCAACGTACCTGCGCCCTCAACGGGTAGTTTCTGCTGTGCGGCGCGCCACGCTTGCAGGCTCGCCAGTAGTTTTCTGGCGACCGTCGAGGTGGGATTATCTTTGACCAGTGCTTGCAGCTCCGTCTCGGCATCGTCCAGCAATCCTCGTCGCGCATAGAGCACGCCCAGCACGAGGTGCGAATCGGCATATCTACGGCGGGCGCGCATGAGAGCCTGCGATTGCTCCTGTTCCAGTACTTTGAATCTTGCTTCCGGCGCTGTCGGCGATGGCAGCACTACTTCACGACCGTCTTTAAGTGCGATGACTTGCCAGCGATAAATCGCGCCGCGTTGGAGTGCGCGCGGCGGACTCCACACGGTAGTCGTCAGCGACTCGCTACGCGCGACCTCGTCGAGTTGAGAGTCGAAGACGGACACGACGTAACCGGACGCTCCATCCAATGGCTTCCAGGTGAACGTTGGACGGTCGCTCTGGACAACTGTGCCGACGGGTCGCTGAAGGGCAAATGATGAACCGTCGCCGGGGATATCCAGTTGCGTGCTCGACCCGCGAATCAGCCGGTCGAGGGCGGGCGGCTTCTCAAGACGCTCAGACCGGAGCGCCACGGTGACGAGCCGTTGCACGCCGGGCTCGCTGGCCGCGACACCGTTAATCTGGCCGCGAGAGTCCATGGTCACCACACGCTCGCCGTCCTTGAGGGTAACTACAATCTGTGATGTGGGAGTCGGTCCAGCTTCGCCACGCTTGCTCGTAGATTGTTTCTCAGGTTGAGTGGACGGACTCACACGGTTTATATCCGAAGGCTTGTCCGGCGGCCCGCCCTCTTTCACCTGCGGCGGAGCGGATGGCGATGGGAGGGCTGGCAAGTTTTGAGGTGTGGCCTCGCTACTTGTTTGAGGCGCTTGAGCTATTTCCGCTTTGTCTTGACGAGAGACTTTAGGACGAAGCAGTAAAAGCGCTGCTATGAATATAAGGATTATAACTGCTGCCGCCGCTGCCGCATGAATCGGAGTCGGACGTATCCCCCACTTCCACCACGCGAGGTATTGTTCGCTTCGTGTGAGCTTCCGGGCGGTCTCATGCTCTCTGGCCGTGATGGTGGATTTGAAGTCGCGCAGGTCGTGGACTTCAGCCGCACACACAGCGCAGGCCTCCAGGTGGCTCTCGACAATCTCGCGGTCTATCTCGTGCAGCTCGTCGTCTACATAACCGGATAGTTGTTGATAGAGCAGGTGATCGTCTTCCGCGTCCGCCTGTTGAAGCTCCCTCTTAAAAGCCCCGAACGCGAGCGCGACCTGTCCCGAAGCGCCGAGCCTCGTGCGGCACATCTCACACGCGGCAAGATGTTGATGGGCCGTGCGCAACCCTTCCGGCGACAACTTTCTTCGGCGGAAGGACTCTATTTGTTGCTCTGTGAGATGCTCTGTCATGAATGTCATCTCTCATCAAACGATTTCATACGCCGCAGAAGGCGTGCGCGCGCAGCCTTGCGCAAATTAATCACCTGCTGGCGCGTGACGCCGAGCTGTCTGGCAATCACGTTATCGTCTAAGGGCAAGTCATACCACAATTTTGCCATTTGCTCTTCCGTCATTTCCAGGGCTTGCGCGATTGCTCCCATGCTTGCGATGTCAATCAGCGGCAGTAAGGCAAGCACTCCTGCGCCTTGCTCGTCGCGCAGGTTAAGCAGTAAAGCGGCGCGCTGTCTGGGAGGCAATTGAAGAATCTCGCTCCACAGCCGTTGAAGATAGAAGCGCTGGTCGAGGCTAATATCAGCGCTCGCGCGCGTGTCCGCGGGATCGTTATAGGTCTTGCCGGTCTCTTCTTCGTCGAGCGCAGTGGATTCTGTAGGCTCTCTGATTCCCAACATTTCGCTGATGACATTGACCAGCTCGTCCAGCTCGACAGGATGGCCCGCCGCGTTGAAGACCGAGATGCTCGTCCCGGTTAGCTCGTTCCCTTCACTTTGGCCAGACGGCAGCCGCAGTTTCTCAGATGACAGCAAGTGTGCGCGTAGCTGCCCGCGATGCCGAACGCCGACCGCCTGCTTTGCCCTGTCGTGTTGCCACGCCGCGAGCCCGCACAGCCATTCCCCTTCCGCGTTCTCCCACAGCGCGAAAGACGGATGGTGAGAGAAGAGATACCGCAGCCTGTTTTTTAATCGCCACCGCTCTGGATGCTTCCGGCGCAGGTAGGCATTGTAGGCGGAATAGGTCTTGATAGCGACATAGCCGCGAAAGTTATGGATTGAAGCGGCGGCGGGTTGTCGTTTGAGACGGTCCAGGTGGGCCAGCAACAGGGCATGAACATCACCGGCAATCTCCAAAGCGTTTTGATTATCGTAACTCCCGTCGGCTACTGTTAAGGAGACTCCCAGCTTGCGTTTGAGGATGCCCTTAATGACCGGGTCGGCATACTCATAAACCAGCCGCGCGAGCAGGTTCTCCGACTCTGACTCATTTCGCGCTTGCAAAAAAGGAAGGAGGATTTTATCAATATTCTGTACCACCAACCTCACCTGCCAATGACCCGTATCGGGAGTGAATCACCTTTCGTGCCGCTCTGACTCGCGCCGGGCATAAAGCATTCAAGATAAGTCAACAAGATGACGATGAAAGGAATGCTACAAGAGGCGTCCGCGTTGAACGAGGTGTGAGATAGCAGCATTTGCAGACTTTACCGTCAAACAGGCCGCGCGTCTCTTCTCGCTTCCGGCAATATACTGCGGTTCGAGATTTTTATCAGCCTTGAAAGCAGATTAACCAATCCTCTGTTTTGGATAATAGATACTATTTCCTTAATCACAAGCAACGAAAAGAAGGGGCAGCTTCTTCAACGAAGCTGCCCCTTCTTTTCGTGCAACTGCTCCTGAAACTGTTACCAGAAAATCGGCGTCAGGTATTTCGCCGGAACTGGGAACTCATTATCAAAATTAATTGCGGTGTGGCCGCCCGAGCTGAATAAAATCCACCACGTTCCGGTGGAGTTAGGACGTTGAATAGCGACATCCGCGAGACCATCGCCATCATAATCGCCCGGCACAGTCCTGTCACCGACCAAACCCCATTGAGCGCCATAGAACGTGCCATCCGGTCGGCGTATGTACCAGATAGTATCACTCGGACGAAAGACCGCGATGTCGGTTCGGCCATCACCATTGTAATCAGCCTGCACGGGCCAGTCACTGGTGACACCGAACTGCACAGTGGTCTCGGTGTTGGTAGTGCTATTGAGGATGCGCCAGACGCCGCTCGAACCGGGATGAAAGACCGCAACGTCTGCTTTGTCGTCGCCATCGTAATCACCCGGCACGACACGGTCACCCGTCTCACCAAACTGCACGGCGGTCAGGCCGTTGTCACTGCTTCTGAGGATGTACCACGTAGCAGTCCCCGGACGAAAAACTGCGATGTCTGTTTTAGCGTCGCCGTCGTAATCGCGTGCGACCGGAATATCGCCCGTGAGCCCGAACGGCACACCATAAAATGACCCGCTCGTGTCGGTCGCAATGTACCAGGTGGCATTGCCGGGACGAAACACGGCGTAGTCGGTTTTGCCGTCGGCGTTATAATCGCCGGGCGTAGGGATGTCTGCGCTTTGTCCGAAGAAGAAAGAGACTAGCTGTCCGTTCGAGCTGTTAAGCACGCGCCACTCCCCTGAGCCACGGTTGAAGACTGAAACATCCGTCTTGCAATCGCCGTCGAAGTTGGCGCGATTGTCGCGCGGATAGCGTGTGAAGTTAGCGTTATTGGTAGTGCCGGTTACACGTTGTTGGGGGCTGAAGAAATAGCCCTGCGGAGGGACGGGTGTGACGGTATAGAGGCCAAGCTCCAACTGTGCGAAAAACACACCCAGAGAGTTTGTCACGACCTCCGCGCTGCCAAAGTCACCATCGATGTTCACGGTGACGCCGGGCAACGGCACTCCGGCACAAGTTCTAATCGTCCCTCTTATTCTGGTAGTTGGCTCAGGAGGGTCAGGCGGCACAGGGTCCTGAGCATTAGCGGTCAGCGACGAAGCCATCAACAAGATGGCCGTCACCAACAAAATTTTGAGCCGGCTTTGAGCCGGGTATTTATTTGTCTTCTCGTTCATCGCATTTTCTCCTCAGTATCTTGTTTGATTTTTCCTCATGACATCAGGCGGCTCGGATGTCCTTTACGAGAAAGTGATTTAGTCCGGGTAAACAAACGCGCCCTGACCGAAAGCCTATCGAGCTTCGATCAGGGCGCACGTAGAAGAGTTGAACTGTAGTGGCGCCGGATGAGTACTGCTGCCGACAACACCGGAGAGCTGAGTTGAGCCTGCGTGCGGGTCGTCGGCGCGCTGTAAATTCGAGACAGCTCCGCAGAACGTAAAACGAGATTGCGCATCACAGGAAGCACGAGGCTCAATCCTCTATTGTGCCTGCGCCGCCCGCTGCGCTAAGATGCGGGTCGTCGAACCGGAGCATCTTCAGCGCATACGTGCGGCGGAAGTTGTTTCGAGACAAAGCGCCCGGACGTTACCTGCAAGTAATGTCCGGGCGCTGTTTTCTACTACGACTGGAGAGCCGGGTCAGGGCGGCAGCCGCACACATCATCTGGACGCACGGCGTACGGCTGCGTGCCACGGTCATAACGATTTCACCTGAACGACTGAACGATTTTTCTTCGCTAAGCATGTTCGTTTAATACGACTTTCCAGATTAATGAAAAGCGGTGTTCGCATGACCCACATCATCCCCCTGACTGCCTTGATGATGCGCCCTGCTGTTGTGCCCGTGACTATACACTATTTCAATCTAATGTCAACGGAAATTATTGAAATGGCGGCTTTTAAGCTGTACTACAACTTTTTTGTAAACCTTGGCGGAAAAGTCCAACCAGCTCCGAAAGGATTATCCAACAGGTCGTCAGGGCTTTAGCGTCGCGGCTTGCGTATGATGCTGCGCTTGCGTGCGATGGGTGGGGTCCGGGCGGCGAGCAATTCCGGGTAGCGGCTCTTAATAATTGAGGTCAGTCGTTCGTTGTGCTCAAGCCCGAGCAGCCTCGCAGCGACAGATATCTTGCCGTCGGCGGCTTTGAGCGCGAGTTCTATAAAGCGCTTCTCGGGCTGGCGCAGCTCATCCTTGAGAGAGAATCCTGCCCATGGTTGCGCGAAGTTGCCGCGCGGTGTGAGATCCCTTATAGCAACTACATCTACATCGTCAGCCGAGATGACCGTGTCGGACGGTGCAGCGGCAACGGATTGCTCTATCAATTCACCGAGGACACTCACGCCATCGGCCAGAAACAGGCGGCTCATAGCTTCCACCGCTTCGGGCGTAAAGACGACCTGCTTCTCATGACGCCGCAGCGCATCTAGAATAAGTTTTTCTACCGCCGACAGTCCCGCTGCATGACCGTCATTTGCAGTTTTGATTTGTTTGGCTGCGCGAGCGTGCGGCTCACGGGTTGCTGACAGGACGTCAAGCGCATGACGCGCTACGCGGCGCAGGCGCGCGAGTATTTCCGGAGATTGCGAGTGCGCCAGCAAGCGGTCTGCGCGCGCGTATGCGTCACGCAATTCGCTTGCGCCAAGAAAGCCGCTCAGCTCCTCGCACATCGTTAGCACGGCAAGTCCGGCGACCTCTACGCTTCCAGCCTGTTCGGCCATTGGGGCGGCTCGCTCAAACTCGGCGTGCGCCTCGCTCGTGTGCCCGAGTCGCGCCAGCGACATTCCAAGCGTGGTCAGAGCTTCGGCCAGCAGGTTGGGAGCATTAGCGCGTTCGAACACCTCGGACGCATGGTTCGCCACCTCCTTGGCCTCCTCGGCGCGTCCCTGTTCAAGCAGGACACGCGCGCGCGTCTCGTCAACCTGTGCCGCGTAGACGTTGTCTCCCAGATTGATGAACAGATGCCGTGCGCGGTCCAGATGTTCGTGCGCCTCCTCGAACCTGCCTAACGAGTGGAGCAGCAGTCCCAGATTATTCTCGACGTGCGCGTGATAGCGCGTGTGGCGTGCCTGCTCGAAATGAAAACTGGCGGCGGTGAATTCGACGATGGCGCTGTCAAAGTAGTCTGCGCGGTTCTGCGCCGAGCCTAGGCTCTGTAGAGCGTGGGCCAGATGATTATGGTAGCTTCCTTTGAGCGAATGGTTCTCGCTCGCCTCGAAGATCGGAGCAGCATCCTTGAGAATTTTAAGCGAGTCGTTGAACTTGGTGGCGGCTCCTTCAACTATCGCCAGCCGGAGCAGTGCGACCGCCCTCGCTTCTTCGTTACCGCCGAGCCGCTTTAGAGTCTCTTGCAGGAGCACGCGTGCTTCGTCGAGCGCGCCTTCCAGAAAGTAACATAACGCCAACTCGACGCGCGCTTCGTTCGCCCTGCCCGCGAGGCCCGCCTCTTCAAACAAAGGGAAGCTCTGGCTGATGATGTCCTTGGCAATCTCGCGCGCTCCGGCGGCTTCGGCCTTGCTGCCGAGCCACGCGGCCAGCACTCCGGCGCGCAGCAAAACCTCTGCCGCCGCCGTTGCTTCAAGCCCCGCGACATCCGGGCTTTCATTGATATTGGACCAGAACGGGCGCAGCAGTTCGCGCGCAGTTTCATACTCGCCGGAGTCTTCCAGCTTCCGCGCTAAACGGCAACGCAGCAGCGCACGCTCACTGAGAGTCAGCGTCTCTTCGTCTGCCAGCTCGGGCGCTGTGAATATGCGATGCGTGTGATTCATCTACTGTTTCAGACTGCTTGATAGAAGGCAGTATAAAAAACGGGCGGTGTGGACGCAACGCGCGTTGCGTCCACACCGCCCAAAGCGCATGCGAGCGGTTATACGCATCCTATCTGGGGCTTGACTGTGACCACGACGGCGATGATTTCTGCGTCGCGTCCGAAGTTAGCTTCGTCGGCCTCGCGCCCCCAGTGGCTACATAAATCTGCCCGCCACCCTTGCCATTGATAACCAGAGCGAGGCTCGTACCGTCGGGCGACCATGCGGGCTCTATGCCGCCTTCGGTTCCCTCCAGCAGAGTCTGGTCTGTGCCATCCGGGCTCATAACATAAACGCCTGCCGTCGATTCGTCTGGGACTCCGGGGGGACGCGGCGTTGGCATAAAGCCGCAGAGGAAAGCACCATGAAGCAGGTTCGCCGCATAAGCAATCTGCTTCCCGTCAGGCGACCACGCCGGTTCGGCTTCCGCTGACCCGATGTTCTTTGTAAGCTGTTCAATGTTCTCTCCGTCCAAACCCATCGTATAAATCTCGTAGTCGTCATCGCGGGCACTGCTGAAAGCAATCCGCGTCCCGTCTGGTGACCATGCGGGGTCTGTGCCTCCCAGACCTTTCGTCAGATTTACTTCTATACCACTGGCGAGATAGAGGACGTAAATCTCCTGTCCGCACGAAGTGATATTGGCATAGCCGCCAGAGGTCGTGTCGTAACCGCGTACAAAGGCGAGCATTGTTCCATCGGGTGACCATGCGGGCTCACCCAGAGCCACGTGGCTATAGGCCAGGAGTTGCAGGTGGCTGCCGTCAGTGCCCATGACATACAGGGATTTGTCGTCGCGTATGAAGGCAAGACGATTACCATCGGGCGAGAGTGCTGGATAGCGAAACGTGCCGGGAAGACCGTCGGTGAGAAGCCTGACATCGCTCCCGTCCGCGTTCATAACATATATTTGATCGTCGGCAGAAAATGCTATCAAACTGTCGCTCGAAACTTGTGCTGCGGACACCGGCGCGGGCGCGCTCCGCAGTGTGCCATTCTTTTCATGATTGCTGTCTATGCGCCCACGAGGCGTCACATTAACGCCACTAAGTAAGAGCATGGTAAGAAGCAGTGCTCTGATTATTTTAGTGGCGACCGTTCTCCTATTCATCATCCATTCTTCCTCCGTTGGTGAGATAGCATCACGCTGGCCGACCCTCTAATGCCCCGGATAGAGACAGGCATCTACGCGTTGCAAACCATTCCCGCATCATACGCACGAACCGTACAATGTCAAGTTAAATGTTAATATTGCTGGCGATACCTAAGCCTACAAATACCTTGTAAGCAATTCCCGGACGGAAATTTATCTTTGTGAGGTCGAGCGTATCCTATGGGCATCGCTCTGTTTGATACAGGTGAGCGGGAGTTTTGAAATCCGGAAGCGGATTCGCATCGAAGCATTCACCGCAGAGACGCAGAGAGCGCAGAGGAAGCGCAGAGAGTTGCTTGAATTTCTCTGCGCCTGCTCTGCGTCCTCTGCGTCTCTGCGGTGAGTTTGATTTGAAACTGTGACGCATTACTGGCGAGGTTTGTCTAGAATCTCTTTCGGGTTGCTGCGTAGCGGAAATACCACTTCACTTCGTTCGAATTAATCTTCGCCGCGGAACCTTTCAGTGTATCCGGTGTGTGTCGGAAAAGTTTTCTTGACAGCGCTTCACCCAAATTATAGTATCCGTCACGCTGCACATAGATGCGGACGATTTCATTCACTCCATTTGAATTACGTTAAGGGCCACCCCGGCAATTTACGATACGGAAAAGCTCTCATCTTTCCGCGTTGTGTAGCTGTATCTGTAGTTCTTTCCTATTTGTAATTTACTGATACGGCATGCTGGATTTCATCCGAAAGGAATGCCCGGCATGACGACTCGTCTTCTCAAACGCTCACATCACGGATTCTTTCCGAAACCTCTCAACGGATACCGGTGATTGCGTACAGGGGTAAGGCGCTTTCACAAGGGTAACCTCATAAGGGCGAAATTTCTGATCGTGTTCGACGTCCGGTCAGAAACACGTGTAATTGTAGGGCTGCCGACGAGAAGGGTTAATACCTTGCCAGAGATTGACATCAACGCCGCCGACCTTGACCCGAACCTGATCCAGATAGGTATTCTCGCAGGGCTGCTTGAGCCCGGCGCAGACGCTACTACCTACATCCTTAACACGGACTGGTTCTCTAATCCCCTTGAGAGTATCAACGACATTCCGTCAAAACGCGGGGCGGAGATTATTACCCTGCTGGAGAGCCTCCTCGGCGGCGTCGCGGGCAATGCCGTAGGCACGCCCGACAACTCTCTGTCCGGCAACTGGTATCCCATCAAAAATCCTGTGCCCGATGCCAAGGGGAACAACGAGCCGACCGGCGTCTACATCGTCACGACCGGAGCGGGCAGTCCTCCCTCCGTCGATGCCAACGAGAATTTTCTCATCGGGCTTGGGCTGATGTATCCCTTCACGTTCGGGTCCATCAACTTTACCATCTACGCTTACCTGCCGCTGATACAGCTTCCGCCACTGGGCGGAAGCTACTTTGTGCTGGGCTCTGAACCCGTGGAGCTGGGGCTGGAAATCACCAGCACGAGCGGCTCCTTCGGAAGCGGCGATGTTTCGTTCGACGGCCTGAAAGTAGCCGTCGGCATAGATTTCACAGGCGGCTCACTCTCCAAAGACATCACGCCCGAGATTGTCCTCCTGAACCTGAAGCTGCCCGGTCAGGAGACCCCAAAGAATCAATCGCTCATAGACCTCATAGAGCACGGCTCTATTGATGAGTGGATTACGATGGCGGTCTCGGTCTTCGCGGCACAGCTCTCGAAGGCCGGTTCGCTATCGAGCCCCCTGGACGAGATAGGGGCCATGGTCTACGACGTGCTGTCGCTTCTGGGTCTCACGGGAAGCGTTCCTTCTTTCGACTGGGACGGTCTCTACCATGACCCCAAGAGCATTGTCGAACTGCTCACCAACTGGTTTCGCTCCATCGCCAGCTCGCCCGCGACGCTCAAGACATGGCTCAACGATTGGTATTGCCTTCGTTACGGCATCTCTGCGGCGGACAACTCTACGGATGGGAATGTCATAGGGACGGGCACACGCTCCGATCCGTTTGCTATTCAACTGAGCGAGATAGCGGACGAGCTTGGCATGTATTTCACGATAGCGACCGAGGTTGACTCCGCCGGGGCGCTCTATGTTTATCCCGGTCTTCTTGTTGAGACGAAAACAATCAATCCTGTTTCAGCGGGCCAGAATCTCGGTTCCTCGGCTTCGTTGATGAAACAACTGGGAGTTCAGGGCCGTGCTTCGGTCGAGTTAGTCGAGCTGATTATCCCGGCCCTCAACCAGTCGCAGAACGCAGAGTCGTCGCCCGTCGTCTTCCCTTCTTTCGACCTCGCCGTGGTCCTCCTGAATGGAATTGACCCGACGCTGCCTCTACTGGACGTTGAAGACCCGTCGCCGCCGGGTTCGCCCGTTGACAGCCCCTTATCAAGCACCCCGCGCTTTCGCCTCGGCACAGTTCAAATCGGATTCAGCTATATGGAGCTGTCCCCGGCGAGTCCCGTCGGCTCCGGCGGAAATAGCAGCAGAGTTTTCACGCCCAGCTTTAACCTCACAGGCGTTGATACTCTCTATGGCGCATGGAACGTGATAGACCTGACGAACTTCGATCAGGACTTGAACATTCTTGAAGACCTCATCACCAACATCATCAAGAAGGCGCTGACCGATTTTCTGGGAGGCGAGGCGGGAAGTATCGCAGAGGGTCTCGCAGTCATTTTAGGAATCGTGCCGCCGGATTATCCGAGCGGGACGTGGCCCGTCTCGGAGATGCTGATTAACACGACCGAGGCGCTCGAAGCCCTCGTGAGAAATCCGCTGGCCGCGCTGGGAAGCTATTACACACGATGCGTGACCACGTTGGACAAGAGCGGTCAGCCTATATGGAAATATCTTTTACCCTACTTCGCACAGGTCATGGGCGGGAAGCCCGGACAGCTCATCCCGGCTGAACAGACGGGCACGGCTGACGAGCCCTGGCAGGTCGAGCTGCTGAGTTTCGATGAAGGCCCGGCGGTCTACCTACAGGCGTGGCAACCGGGCGCGCAGTCGTCGCCTCTCGTACCAAACGAGATATGTCTGGCGCTCTATTTCGGCGTGCCGATTACGATTCATGTAAGCGATGCCCCTCCGCCTCTCGCAGAGGTGGTCGTGAACGTCGGTCTACAGGCGCAGTTGCTGAACCTGACCTTGCCCGAAGCAGACGGCTCCGGCTCGTTCGGGACAGATTGGCTGCCGGGAGTCGCGGCACAACTGCGTGTGACGGGAGCGACAGCGGGAGGAACGGCGTCGCCGCTCAAGACGCCGTCGCTCGCGGGCGTGAGCGTGCAGGTTGACGCGGCACTGGTCTCCACGGGTTGGGACCGCAGGCTTGGTTTTAACTGGGCCGCCAGCATCGTCAACGCACAACTGAACTACGACGGCTCAAGCTCTATAACTATTCCTGAGCTGGATTTCAGCTCGGGGTCGCTACAGCAGGACATAGAGAATCTGGGAGAGTTGGCCCAGCTTGTTCTCAACGCCGTCGGTCTGTGGCTTGTGGGGCACGGGGGCAGGTTTGGCATGACGCTGACGGCTGCGCTCGGGCTGTTGCCGACGCTGCCGGAAATCATCAACGGTTCGTCGCCGCCGGACCAGCCGTTTGAACTCCCTGTGGGTCTCGTGCTGCCCACGGACTGGCCGATATTAACTATTACAGACACGGCGTCGTTCTTTGAAAATCCCTGGGCGGACATACGCAACCAGCTCGGTCAACTCTTCTCTCAGACGAAGTTTGCCGAGCCGCTGATGCAATTAATAGGCTGGGCCGTGACAAATGAAGTGCCGACCGTGCCCGCCGTCTTGCCAGCGGGTACTTTCGATGACCCTTGGTTAGTCACCCTGACCAACGCGTGGAATCTGGAAGTGCTGGTGTGGGCCGAACGAGACGACTCATCGCAGAACAATTCTGTGCCTGACCGCATAGGTTTCGGCCTGCAAAAAGTGCTGCTCTCGGCGGACAAGATTCTTAACAACGGGGATCAGACGGGCATACACATGGACTCGATTGTTCGTGTGGACATGGCGCGCTTGAGCGTCCCGTCGGCCATGGAACAGGCGCTCGCCGTCTCGCCCCCTTCGGACACCGAGCCGGTTCTTCCCAGAGTTTCAGTGGTCTGTAATTTCACGAATACCAAGAGCGGAGCCCCGCTCGTTCATGACCCGTACACGGGGCTGACAATCGGCAGCGGGCTGATGGGCGTCTACGCCGATTTAAATCCTTCGGTGGGCTTCAATGTTAACCCGGTCGTCTCGCTTCTGGACGCTCAGCTCACGGGTTCGGACGCGCCCGCGACAATCAACCTGCTGGAAGTGATTGACTCGCCGCAGGGCTTGCAGGATTTGGAGACGCTGCTCAACGCGCTGATGGTCGAGTTGACGGAAGCCGTAGCGCCTGCGGTAGGCGAGTTCCCCGAATTAGAGGCCATGTTCCAGTTGTTCAACGACCTCGGCCTTATGCAGACCGTCCCGGTGACGACTTCCCCGCCCGCCTCGCCGCCCGAGCTGGTTTTCATCGGCATCAACATGGGAGCATGGGACGCGCTGCTCTCCAATCCCGTGGCGTTCTTAAAAACGCAGATGACGGGAGTGCTACAAGACCCTGCACTCTGCCCCGCTTTTTTCAACCACCTGGCGACACTTGTGGGCCGTGAGAGCTTCAAGCTCCCGCCCGCGCTCGACGGGTTGCCCGATTTGCTCGCTGCGCTCGGTCTCATGCAGACCTCCGCCAGCGGCTACGCCATCTCGATTCAGGCATGGCTGAATCTCTTTGAGCACCCGGTCGAGTTTCTGGAAAACGCAGGGTCGAACCTTCTCAAGAGCCCTGCTCTGCGGAAGCAGTTGATTACGGCGCTGAGTAACCTGCCCGTTCCTCAATCACCGCCCTTCTCCTCGTTGCTCAGTTTCAGCGTCACGGGTGGGAACAGCATTACTCTGGCTATTAATGAGCCGCTTCGAATCGGCGAGGAGTTGCAGATTACGGGGGCCATCGTCCTGAACCTGCAAGCCCTGACGCTCGGCATTGACGTGGTCTTCTCGTCCGAGGTGGTCGGCTCCGCGCTGGCGTTCCAGTACACGCTCTCTATGGACCAATCAGAGAACCTGTTGAGCAGTTGGGGCTTGGCGCTTGAATCGCCGCCCTCTGATCTTCCGGCTCCCTTCGATCCACTGGTTATCTACCCGCTGCCGGACAGCGAGTCCATTGAGAAGTACCTCTTGAAGCTCGCAGAGGAGATACCGCTGTTCATACTCTCCTCCTTCGCCAGCAACATGCTCAACGAGTACGTGCTGCCGAAGTATCCCTTCGCGGTCAACCTCTTCAACGCCTTCGGACTGGCGGCGGAGCAGAACGACGGAACATTCCGTATCACTTCGCTCCTCGGAATCTTTATGCACCCGGAGGATTGGGTTCTCAGCCCGCAGGTGTTAGGCGACGGGAACGGACACCTTGACTTGAGCAACGTCGGGCGACTGCTGAACAAATTGCCGGGGACGGGCCTGGATGGTCCCGGCGGCATCACCGTCAAGCCCGCCACGAGCGGGATGGTTGTTTCCGGCCTGCCCTATGGAGTGTCGGTCGCGTTCAGCTCGGACGATACGAACGGCGTCGGAATCGGTGTTGAGATAGCGCCGGTCATGTCGCCGCCCATCCCCAGCGTGGACATCAAGGCGGGCATGTCTTTCGGAGTCGGTGCGGGCGTGGCCGTGATGGGCGACATCAAGCTCGCGTTTGACTTAAGCGGAACGGGCGCTGATGCGTTCAGCCCTCCTCCGGGCGACACGGTTCTGACCATCGAAAGCGGCTACGAGCGGGGCGCATTCACGCTGGACATCACGGCGGATTTTGGCGGCGATTCGTACCCCGTAAAACTCATTCCCTTCGGAGGGCTCAACCAGTTCATCCCCAACGCGCAGGAACTCAACCACCTGCTGAATTTCGTCTCCGGAAAGATCGGCGAAATTTACGACGAGCATAAAGACCAGCTCCCGGCGGAGCTGAACGCTTTCATCTCGGACCTCATAAGCTTTGCAGCGGCCTTCAACGTCAAGAGCATAGGCGATTTGATTAACCTCGTCGAAGCCATCGTTGCCAATCCTATGGGATGGCTGTCGAGCCAATTCAGCCCCGACAACGTGGCGGCTTCGCTCAAGTCTATCTATTCGCTCCTCAATGACACGTTGAAGATTGAGGGCTTCAACTGGGCCGACGCCGGGGGCGAGAGCCTCATCCAGTACGTTCACGAAATAGAAGCCACGTCGCCGCCGGGGCAGAGCCGTATTACCGTCAGCTTCGGCAACCAGACGGTCAACAACCAGACTGTCTTCGGCATCTGGGTCGAGCCGGTGGTGGCAAAGAGCTGGCTGATACTGGACGCGACGGCGGGCGTGGCGCTCCCGCTCACGGGAAGCATCGACCTTGATTTCATGCTGGGTGTAGACATTGCAGTTGATACCGAAAGCTTCCAGTTGCCGTGGAACGGACGGGGGCCGGAGCTGTCACTGGATCTGAGCGCCGACACGAAGGGCGACTTCCATTACTCGCTCAATTTTTATCCCGTCGGCAGTTCGTCCACGTCATCCGACGGCAGCTTGCTGATAGAGCTGCTCCCTTCGCCTGAGTTCGCGCTGCAAACCAAGGGCTCTGTCCAGGTATTGAGCTTCGAGGACTGGATATATAAATTCGCCGTGCAGTTCCTCATCCCGCTCGTCGCAGACATTGTTCTTGAGACGCCTGCCGTCAGCGAATTTTTGAACATGGGCATAGGCTCGCCCCCCACCGTCACGCCGGGGAGCATACTTTCCAACTTCGGACTACTGACCCCGCCCCCGGACTATAAACTGGCCGACCTCCCGACCGCCTTCGCAGGGATGGACGCGACCACCATCGTCGAGAAACTTATCTTCAGCGCCTTACAGGTTCTGAGCGGCGTAGAGCTTTTCGGATTCCAGAACGGCGGCGGCATCTACATTGCCGGGACGCCGGACCAACCGACCAACCCGACATACACTGACTACGGCATACGCGTGCAGCTCACGAATTTCCAGATAACCTCGAACACCAGCGCATCGGGCGGCACGGGCACAGGCGCGGCGCAACCGGGCGTCGAAATCATGCTGCAAATTGGAGCGTGGCCCACGGGCGATACCTCCTCTGATTCGTGGATAGGCAGAGCAGGCGGGCCTGACTTTACAGACGAGGAACTCGGCGTCACCTTCTATCTGCTGCGCGAGAAGAGCCCGACCGATTTCAAGTTTAACGCCAAACTCGATCTGGTCAGCGTCGGCATGGATTTTCTGAGGTACGGCAATCAGCCGCTCCTGAACATGAGCGGCTTCAGGCTCGGCGGTGTGGAGCCGCGCGTCTATTTGAGCCTCGACGTGAGCGACATCGACGCAACACAGTTCGGCGTCGCCGTCAGGTGCGACGAGATAGGTATTCCGCTCGGGCCGAAGCTCACAGGCGGCGGGGGCAACAGCAACCCCGTGGCGCAGAACCTACTGCAATCAAGCTCAAGCAACACGAACAGTAGCGGCGGCGGCCCGCAGTCTGGAACAAACGGTGCTGACGGAACCAACGCCGTCAACCCTGTGTTCTCTATGGCGGCGGCCTACGTCAAGAAATTCGACTTCCAGCTCTACGGCGGCCAGCCGGGCGACCCGACCAACACGATCTGGTTCCCCATCCAGCGCACCTTCGGGCCAATCAATTGCCAGAAGATAGGAGTCGGCTGGGAAGAGAGTAAGGAAGACCTCTTCGTCTCCTTCGTCGGCTCGGTCTCGCTCGCGGGCTTAGCCGTCAACCTCAACGACCTCTCCATAGGCATTCCCGTCACGACGCCGTTCGACTACGACAAGTACGTCTTCGGGCTTCAGGGCATGAACGTGACTTTCAACGGCGGGCCGGTGGAGATTGGCGGCGGCCTGTTGGAGTCAAAGGGTGGTTCGCCGCCCAACGAGTACACGGAATACACGGGCGATATATTAATCAAAGTCACGACCTTCTCCATCACGGGCATGGGGTCTTACGCCATCGTCAGCGGCCACACGTCGCTTTTCGTTTTCGTGATGGTGGATGCTCCTCTGGGTGGTCCGGCCTTCTTCTTCGTGACGGGCATCTGCGGAGGGTTCGGCTACAACCGCTCGCTCATTCTGCCCGGACAAAACGATGTGATGCGTTTTCCGCTCGTCGCGGGCGTCTCCGACCCGTCCGTCTTCGGCGGCAAGAATCCGCTGGAAGTTCTTAACGAAGACGTCCCGCCTGCCATAGGCGAGTACTGGCTTGCCGCCGGAGTACAGTTCACCTCCTTCGACCTCCTGCAATCAATCGTGCTGCTCGTGGTCGAGTTCGGCACGGAGTTCGAGATTGCGCTGATCGGGCTGTCAACGCTGACGCTCCCGAAGGGAGCAGGCGACGACGCGCTGGTTTACGCAGAGCTGCAACTGGAGGTGGTCTTCAAGCCTTCGTCGGGACTCCTGGCCGTGACGATGACGCTCACGCCCAACTCCTACGTCATAGATAAGAATTGCAGACTGACGGGCGGCTTTGCCTTTTACGTCTGGTTCGGCGGCCAGTACAAAGGCGACTTCGTCGTCACGCTCGGCGGCTACAGCCCGTTCTTTACCCCGCCCGATTATTACCCGACCGAGCCGAGGCTCGGCTTTAACTGGCCCGTCACTTCCGAGATCAAGATTTCGGGCGGAGCCTACTTTGCGCTCACGCCCTCCTGCGTCATGGCCGGGGGCGCGTTGTCGGCGACCTACGAATCCGGGGACTTAAAAGCGTGGTTCGATGCTCAAGCCGATTTCCTGATTGCGTGGAAACCTTTCCACTACGACATCTACCTGAGCGTGAGCATCGGGGCTTCCTACACGCTCCACTTCATCGTCACCAAAACGTTTTCCATAGAGCTTGGTTGCAGCCTGCACATCTGGGGACCGAGGTTGCAGGGGGTCGTACACGTCCACTGGTTCATCATCTCCTTCTCGATTTCTTTCGGCGAGGGCGACTCCAACCCGAACCAGCCGACGACGATTGCCGAGTACTGCGAATTCTACAACTACTTCCTCAACCCGCAGAAGCAACCCTGCCAGACGCCTGCGCCTACTATGTTCGCCGCTCTGGCTGCCAAGTCGTCCGTGGGCAACTCCGTCACCACAGACCAGTCCATCTGCACGACCACGGCAGCTAACGGACTGTTAAGCCAGTTCGACGACCCGCAGATGGGTAAGGTGTGGGTTGTCAGGTCGGACAAATTCGTGCTCACGACCGCGACGAACATTCCTGCAACTCAAGTTATCTACTCCGGCGGCGGCATCTCCGCCGACAACATCGTGCAGGGCGCAACGTCTTTGGGGATACGCCCCATGGGCTTCACTTTAATCTCCACGCCGCACACTGTCTCCATACAGTATCTGGGCACACAGACACAGTCGCTGGATTTGGCGCGCGACTGGAAGCCTGCGACGGGACCGAATGGTTTGCCCGCGAACACGAGCGGCGTGCCCGCCGCGCTGTGGGACACGCAACCCAACAACGGGAACCTGACGCCCGATTCCAAGCTGATGTGGGGAGCGCTGGTCGGCGTCACGGGCCTTAGCCCGAACGATGCAGGCCCGACCACCACGCCGCCGCCTCCGATTGACCTGCTCCTGGCCTTTTCCTTCGACCCGCTGCCCGATAGGCCGTTGCCTTTAATCGGAACAGGTCCCGCAACCAACCCGCCCGTACAGGACCCCGGCTCACTCCTTATCATAGAGCAGACGGTAATGGACGAAGCCGTGGTCGAGTATCGCAACTCCGTGCTCTCGGAAGTTATTGATCTGGGAACACTGGTCCAGACCGGGGGACGACTGGACGTGATGGCCGCGACCGCCGCCACCACCTTCACCGCTCCGCCCATGCTGGGAGCGGTGGACGCAGTGACTCTCAACGCCGAGGTAGTTCCGGGCGAAGTGGTTAAGACCGCGTCGTTGAAACCTTCGGCCTTCGTCGCTGCCGAAGCGCCGGTTGCGGGCGCACGCCTGCGCTCGATGATACGCCAGTACGCCACCCCGCACCGCGCGCCGAAGGGACTTTCATCAAAGGCGCTCTCGCGTGTGAAGACGACCGATCATGTCACCGGCAGCGCGTATCAATCGTCGGGCCTACACGCCCGACTGCATGACAGACAACTTATAGGCGGTCTCATCTCGGCGGAAGAATCCAACGGCGAAGGCTCGCAACATGAGATGAAGCTGAACGCCGGAGCGACCCTCCTGTGGGAGATTCAGCACGGAGCGCAAGGCCGGTCCCTCGTCGAATTCGATGGCGTACTCCCTGTTCGCATCGTCACCGCCGACCGTTTCCATAAAATCATAGCCGACGTCGTGGTCGGTGAGGACGGGGACGGCTCATACGAACTGCCCGGTGACACATTCTTTCTGTCGATGACGGTCTTCGCCCCTGCGGAGGATGAGCAGAAAGCGCCGCCGCATGTGGGCTGGCACAGCTCGTCATCGCTAATTCTGGTGACGCCGAAAGTCCTGCTCGGCGAGGGCGTAGTCATACACCCGCAGTCGCCCGTACGTGTCCCGCAGGGCAGGCGACATGCCGATTATGGATTGCTCACGGGCAAGTCCCTCGCGGAGCGAAACATGGTAGAGGCTGGCGACGCAGAGCGCCGTCGCGGGTGGATTGAAACCATCATGCCCTCTTCAATACGCACTTTCGCGGTCATGATCGGTCGCGACATAAAAGCCGAAAACACGTTGGGGGATGTCGCAAGCCGCGTCAGCGTCCAGGCGGCTCTGGTTGTCAAAGATGAAACAGGAGAGCGCGTCGAGTTTGTCGGACTGACGGCGGACGAGGTGTTCGAGGATGGGTCGGGCGCGCACCTACTTTATTCTGTCCCGAACCCGGAGCTACAGGCCACGCGAGCGACGCTGCGTGTGCGCGTGACAGCAGGTGATGGACTGGTCCAGGAAGGTGTCATCGGACTCTCGGATGCCAACACTGTAAGCGCAAAGTCGCTGTGGTCCGGAATCAAGATTAATCCGCGAGGAGTCTCAAGAGCTGGCGCGGAGCATCACGTCACGCGATTAAAGCTGAGGGTCTGAAGAGGCCCGCTTCCATTTGTCTGAATACTGGAAAGAGAAACGAAGATGAAAGAGCGAAAAACGGCTGTTGGCGGGGTCGCGGTTGCGTTGGACGACGTAGATGACGACAACCAGGGAAGCCCTCCGATTCCCATAGGCGACATACAGTTCTTCGACAACTACATGCCCCCGTTGATTGACGGCACTTACATGATAAGCGTCAAGCAGGAGATCGACGAGGTCGTGGACCCGCAGAACAATACGACGCAACCGTTGGCCGCGCCTTACGTCACACAGCAATATTTTCAGGTACAGGGGCCGCAGTTTACTTTGGACCCCTCGCAGGTCTATTCGGTCTACCCGCCGCCGAACGCTCTGGCCGATTACAGCGGGACGATGCCGCACATCGTCCTCAACAGTCGCACGCTCCCATGGGAGCGCACGCTGGACGGCCTTGAGCCGAGCGCTAATAATCAACCGTGGCTCGCGCTTCTACTCTTCGACGAAGACGAAATCCTCACGAGCAGCCCGGCGCAGCCCGGCAACTCTACCAAGACTCAGCTTCTCCCGCTCTCCGAAGTGATTAATCTCAGCCTGTCGGGCGACATCCTCAGCCCGCAGATTACGTTTCAGGTTGATAGCCCGCCAGCCACTTCTACCTGTCTCGCCATAGACGTTGACCCGCAAGTCTTCCTGAGCATCGCGCCGCAGCTTAGCGAGCTTCCGCTTTTGGCCCACTGTAGGGCGGTCAACACCGGCAATAAAGAGATACTGGGCATCAACGCCGACGGCTGGTTCTCTGTAGTGATTGCCAATCGCAGGTCGAACTGTTCGCAGGTGGGCAGCCCTCCCGCCGGGACCAGAAACATCGCGCACCTGGTCTCGCTGGAAGGCTTGCAGGACTACTTGCCCGGACCCGGAAGTAAGGCGATTCCCGGCAACATACAACGTGTGCGGCTGGTTTCGCTCGCCAGTTGGGTTTTCATCTGCGCCACGACGGGGCTTAACTTCAGGGAGTTGATGAAGCATCTGGATATCGGGATTTTGCAGTTGCCGGTGGACACCTCTCCGCCGACTCTCATTACTCCGTCGCCGCCTGCCAACATTGAAGAGATGGTCAAGGCGGCTTTCCAGACCGGCTATGTGCCGCTCAACTACACGACCCAGCAGGGCGAGCAGAGCGTCGGCTGGTGTCGCGGGCCGCTGGTTCCCTTCCCCGTCAAGCCGGTCGAGCGCGTCCCGTTCAGCTCTGCCGACGAAGCCAAAATCTACGACCCGAATACTGGAATGTTCGACCTCTCGTATGCGGTCGCATGGCAGCTCGGCAGACTTCTGACACTTGCCAATAAAGAATTTTCGGTCGCCCTGCTCAACTGGCAGCAGGAGGCCAATTACCTGATTGACCTGATTATAGAGCAGCAACAGCAGGCCCAGGCTTACGGCGCTGTGCTTGATATGCCGGACCCGTCCGTGATGCTTCTCGCCAGCTCCGGCAAGCCTTCTGTGGACAGAAAGCAGATGATGCGTTCGGTCGTAACGTACTTGAGCACCAAGTTTGCCGAAAGGGTTTTGTCGGAGGGGCCGGGCGAGGGCCGCATGTTCGGCGAGGGCCGCGACCCGACGGGCGTTCGCAAGGTGCGCGACAAGCTGCCGGGGCTGTTGCCTGAAGAAGAAGTTGAAGAGTTGCTGGCGACGGGAACAGACCCCTCCGCCTTTATACGCAGGATGTTCCTGAAGCGCTGAAGAAGAGAGCGAACGAGGCACAAGCTATGTCATCACCTATTTCGCAGGACAAATACCTCGCCGACCTGAAGGCGTTTTTCGCAGACCCCTACAACCAGGCGCTAATCGTGGAGATGTTTTCCGATCTCCCCGAAGTGATGCAGCAGTGGCTCGGCTCGACGTGCCTGCTCTACGGGATGCCTTTCAATAATCTGGTCATAGACGATCGCATGCTCCCGCCTGAGTCCATACGGTTCTTCTATCTGGACCACAACTGGCTGGATGCAATGGTGGACGGCGTGTTCAGCGTCGGCGTCCACTCCAGCCGCAACGCGGCCTTTATACAACTGCTGATACAAGCGATACGCGAGACGGCGGAGGCGGAGATACCTTTAGTGCGCAGCCGCCTGCAAGGCGTGCCGTCGCCACAGGAGGTAACGCTCGGAGGCCCTATGACGGGGCTCCTGATGCGTTCGGCGGCGGTCTCGGGCTGGCCCGGTCTGGTGGTCAAAGCCTACGGGAAAAGCTCCGAGCAGGACCAGCTCCCCCTGCTCAGGATGGACCGTCTGGCCGCAGACGTTTTGATCTGCATCTTCGCTGGCATCCCCGTCAACGTAGAGGTAGCAGAGCCGCCCGAGGGGCTGCACTTCGGCATTGAAGACGACGACCTCATTACGCTGCGCGGGTTGGGCTACGGCAATCACACGGCGGGTGTTCCGCTAAAGCCGCTCGCGAACGTGACAGCCGTTTATAGGAAAGATAACAACAACCAGAATACGCGCGTGCTCGACATCAACGGCATGCAGGGAGTGCTCAAGCAGGCGCTGATCACAAAGGGTGCGCTTCCTTCATCGCCTCCCGCACAATCGCTGGGAGCGGCAGACTTCGCCATCCAAATGGTCCAGGCTCCGGAGCAGCAGGCTTTCGAGAATGATTGAGACCAGAGCCTTCAAGGGCCGACTCAGAAGCTCTGTAGACGCAGAGACCGCCCGCAAGCAATCCCACCGGCAGACAATGGTAGAGGAGTAGAAAATGGTAGAGACTAGCAACTTCGATTCGGCAGCGCCCGGCAGCCCGTGGTCAGGCCCGCGTCTTCTGGTCCCGGTCACGGTTCAGGCGCTCGTGGTCACGGAAGATTATATGAGCGCGGCGAGCTGGTCTATTCTACAGACGAACTACACCAACTTGCAGGTGCCCTACAAGGTTCCCGTCGATCCGCTGCCGTGTCAAACCGGAGGGCTACTCCTGCCGGGCGGCCAGACTGGTCAAGTGTGGACAGGTATCGTGCTCCACTGGACATTGCCGGAGTCCTTGCGACACGGGACGCAGTCCGCCGGTTCTCCACCTTCCAACGGCGGAGCCGCGTCACCTCCCAGCAATGAAATCGTCTACCCCCTGATTCCGAATCGCTGGCTCGTGGTGCGTACTTATCAAAACCCGTCGGGCACGCCGAACGACCCGTCGAATAGAGTCACGAAGTCGTGGGTGCTGGAAAGCGACGACGTGAGCACCACGGCCCCGGCCAATTCGCCGCTATCACAACCGAACTTCTGGATTCAGAACACACAGACGCCTGCTTATCTGGGCCAGAATTATACGCTGGACCAGTGGCTGCAAAATTGGCCTGCGGAGCAAAAGAGTCCGCCGCAGAGCGTGCCCCTGACCGCCGTCGGCGTGGGCGACGCTACATACCCTGCGTACATCGCAAACATCAGCAACGTCCTTTCCTTCATGGATGACATGTCGGACTTGCCCGGCCCCTTCTCAAATAATTCTTACGTGCCGCTGACCTACATGGTCTTCGGATGGTACTCGGACCCGACCGCAGACCCGCTCTATGGCGCGACCGAATCGAACTGGAAAGACTTGATGAGCGAGTTTAACTGGGCGGTTGATAACCCCGATGGCTATCCCAACCAGATTCTGTGCCACGCCATGACATACGAAGTGAAATGGTATGGCCCGAACGGTCCTACACAGAGCGGCGTGCCGTCTGTGACTTCCACACCATCCTTCGTTCCCCTGATTGCCGTCGGCAACACGAGCGTAGAAGCTTTGGCCGCCCTGATAGAGCAGCAGGTCGTAGAGGTGATGAAACAGTCTCCGGCGGCGGGCGAGCAGGTGGCCGACATCATGGAGGCATTCCAGTACAACCTGATTCAGTTGTGGGACCAACCGGGCGGGCAAGTTCAGGTGGACCAGCAACGACACCAGGCATGTTTCGGCTCCGGGCCGGGCGGCACTATCTGGGAAGTAATCGCGCCGCAGAACGACAATCAATCGCCGCCCGTCTCGCCGCCCCAGCAAGGGCAGACACAGCCCGTGCTCACACCGGAGCAGGCATCGCTGCTCGGGCAATTGAACGCGCTACAGAAAGAGCTTGACCGTCAGCAACGCATCCTGTCTTCGATGCAGTGGGAACTTTACGCCTTCTGGTGGCTGAAATGGGCGTTCTTCATGAGCCAGACCGGGAACCGTGTCAATGCTTATTTGCAGATACTTCTGAAGTCCGTGCAGATCCAGACGAACGATGTCAACGCTATCATCTATGGCTCGCGCGGCGTCCAGGGACTTCAAAGCATTCAGGATCAACTGACGGCCTTGCTCGGCGATTCGCTTCAGTTAGTTTCGTCGGAAGCGCCTAGGTTCTGGCAGCCTGTTGACCCGGTCGTGCTCATCTGCGGCGCGAAAGGCTCTTTCAAACACGGGCCTGAAGCTCGCCTTAACCCGGACGGCACTCTGCCCTGCCGCATCACGGGCGAGGCCATCACCTCGATTACGGTGACGGCAGGCTCCAAACCTTCGCAGGCGACCGTCTTGGCCTCAGCCTTGAATCCGAACCTCGACGCGCCCGGGTCGCAGCCTTCCGTCCCTGCGGAATTAACGGACCTCTTCAGCAACATCACAGCTCTTTTCGGCGAGTCGATGCTGCTGGACACGACCGAGGCCGGGATGATTGCGCAGCTTGCCATGCCCAACCTCAACCCGCCCGATCCTTCAATCACTTTTGCCCAACTGGTCCAGATTATTCAAAACCAGCAAACCTGTTTCTGGAACTCGATTGTCTATCCTTCGATTGACCAGAGCGTGGCGGCCACGGCCACAGGATTCGACGGCGACATTCCCTACGTGATTTCCATAGCCCCCTGGACGCCTCCGTGGTCTCCGCTTTTCATGGACTGGCAAGTCACCTGGTATCCCTCTTACTACTACGTCGTCAACCCGAAATCCATCACGCCTCCACATAACCCGCCCTATCCGCTCTCCGGCTGGGCTTACAATGAGCTGGATTATTCATGGACCAGCGGCACAGCGCCCACCAGCCAACCGGGCTACATCCTTCAGGGACGTACACTCTTGACGCCGCAGGCGACGGATGTTTTCGTCGCGCGGCTTGAGGAGTTGCTGGGCAGCCTGGGCCAGAGCGGCAGTAGCAGCGGCGGGATGTCCAGTCCCCTGATCGACCCGACCTATGGTTATTCGCCGCCGCCGGACGTGGTTGAAGCGCTCGGAGAGGTCTTAAAAATCGTCAGCCAGTGGGACATGCTCTCTCAAAACATGAGCGGCTTTCACTACCAGCTAATACAACAGGACACAGGGCAGCACATACAATGCACAGACCCTACGTTTGGGCCTCTGATTGGGACGGGCGATCTCGCCATTCCCATCTACGATAACGGAACGGGGCAGTCGTTGATTGGCTACAACCCAATACGCGCGGGCCATTTCGTACTCAATCAGCTCTGGATAGTTGACGATTTCGGCCAGGTCTTTAACATCGGCGAAGCGCTTACCAATCAACCGGACAAACCCTTCAGCCCGACCGCCGTCAGCGACTGGCTGACCACACCCGGCACTTATGACCCGACGCCGATGCAACTGCCGCCGAGGGTCGTGCAGCCCATACGCCTCTCCTTCTCGTTCGTTTCGGCGGAGGATGACAGCCAGGAGACTGCCTATGTACCGGGCGCGAATCCCGTCTGCGGCTGGGTGCTACCAAACCATCTGGATAACAGTTTAGCTATTTACGACGCGAGCGGCCTCGCCCTAGGTGAATTGCAACTCGTGGGCGGCAGTACTAATAAGCGCGCACGCTGGACGCCAGCGCCGGACAGCCCTGCCCCGGTGGGCGCTCCGCCCGCGATTGCAAACGTTCACCTGCGAAGCTTCGTCGAAGGAGTGCTCAACCAACCGGACGGCGGCGGCCCCGCGCTCGGACAGCTCATGGACGTGATTGACGAAACCCTGTGGACCATTGACCCGCTCGGGGCTCGTACAGATCAGAGCCTTTCAGTCTTAATCGGCAGACCCCTTGCGCTTGCGCGCGCCTCGGTTGCCTACGAGATATCCGGGCAGCCCGTCTACGATAAGAGCTTGTACGAGATGTCGACCGCGACTCAGCCGACCGCACCCAACTTCCAGAACACAGCAGGCTTCACAGAGGTCAGCTTCACGGTCGAACTCGGCAGCCTTGAGCTTCCGGACGACGGCCTTCTAGGATATTTTCTTGGCGACAACTACCAGCAATTCAATTCCGTGCACCTGCCCGACTCGGACGAGCAGCCGCCCTACGTCGTCCAGAACAATTTACATTTACAACTAAACAGCGACCTGACATCACCGCCTACGGGGATTGACCTCTCTTCCCCCGTCGGCGAGAGCGCGGCCTACATCACCATGCTGGTTGACCCGAGGGGCTCGGTTCATGCGAGCACAGGCATCCTGCCGGTGCAGCAGATTTCGATTCCCGCATGGTACGTGCAGCCCGCTCTTTCCCAGATGGAGGTGACATTTCAGACGGGGCCGCTGCTCACCGCGACCGAGGAATTGCAGATGCCGCTGCCCGCCAGCAACAAGGGCGACTGGTCCTGGGTTCAACAGCCAAGCGTGACGGTCTGGCAGGAGACGACCGACCTCACCAAAGCGAACCCGCAGGCCATTCTCTCCGACATTCCTCTCTCGGTCCGCGAAGGCTGGCTCAAGCTTTCCGGGGCGCTCGGCGACGACGATAAGAATTCATAGTCAGGAAAGGAACGACGATTGAATCCACGGTCTCTCGCATCCGACGGAGCTTACACCTGGCAGGCAATACTTAAAGACAGCACATTGATGAAACTATAACCGGGCAACAAAAATCTTAATTGGTGCCCGGGCTTTCCATCTTTAAGGCCAAAGATAATTCACTGAATGGAGCACGCCATGAATCTACAATACATCACCAACACCGAGCCGCCGCCCGCCGAGTCCGTGCTCCAATACAGCATCAGCCCCGACACGGTCTTCGTCTCTACAGGCACACAGCAGATGTACGCCAACCTGACCATCACGGTCTTCAACCCTTCGCAGGAAGCCGTCACCTGCCAGATGTTTCACTTCGGCTTCTACGTCGGGGCAGAGTACGGCGACCTCACGACCAGCGACACCGGGATACAGACTTCATCTGACCAGAGCAGTTGGACTATCAGCAAACAGGCGACCGAGAACCCGGACAACCCGACGCTCTATCAGTTCAGCGCCCCGGCATCGGGGATGGCTAACCAGCAGTTAGCTCCGAACCAGACGCTTGTCTTTCATCTCAACAGAATACTGATTAACGAAGCTATTGGAGAAGGCGGCGTGCCGATTGCGATTAATGAAGTCACAGGCACACAGGGTAACCCTACGGTCGTACAGGGTGAGATTACGATTGCGAAAACAGAGCCGACGCTCTTTGCACAGCTTTCGGTTGTTCCAGCTACGCCTGTTCAGGCGGGCGCTCCCGTAACATTAAACTGGCAGGTGACGGGTTCAGACCACTGGCAGTTATATGATTACGATACAGACACGCTGCTCTATGACAGTGTAACGGGCAGCCCGCCCGACGCAGATTCTTACGGGCCCATCCTTCCACAGCAGAACACCAACTATGAGCTGATCGCTTTCCACGGGCAGCTCTTCACGACATCTTACGCGGAAGCGATGGTCATGGCGGCTCATTTCATAGGCGAGCCGACGGCCACACCCTCTGTCATAAACCCTGGGCAGTCGTCCGTCCTGTCGTGGAAAACAAAATATGCGAGCCAGCTCACCATCTCGGCGGCGGATTTCCAGAGCGTCGTGCTTGAAGCGCCCGCAGGCCAGTATGACAACTTTCCTCAAGCGCCGAATAATCAGTGGCCGGTCAACCCGACGGAAACGACCAGCTACAGTTTAGCCATCACGGGGCCGGGCGGAAGCACGGACCAAAGATACGTGCCGGTTTCGGTCAACGTCCCGCCGCCTGTTATCAACTCCTTCACGGCAACGCCCTATACTCCGGGGCAGAGCGTCACACTGAAATGGGAAACGTCCAACTCATCGAGCGCCACATTGTCGCTGAAGAATCTGGTGACCGGACAGACCACTTCATTCGGCTCTGTCCCTAACGTCGAAACGAGCTTCCCGGTAACTCCTCCGGGCTCCGTCGTCATCTACGTACTGTCTGTAATCGGACAGGGCGGCGAGGTCACAGAACAGTTGATTGTGACCGAGAGCCCCGTAATGTTCGGCCTGGATCAACTAGGCCCCATGATTTTCGATGGCACCAACCTGTGGATAAGAGATATCTGGACTAACCTGTTCAAGATCAGGCCGAGCGACGGAAAAGTGCTCGGGCAGTACTCGGTCAGCATGACCAGCACTGCGCTGGACTCATTGGTCTTTGACGGGGCGAACATCTGGATTTCCAATGCGGACAACAATGTGACGAAGATTCGGGCGAGCGACGGGACTGTGCTCGGAAACTATCCTATCCCGGGGGGGTATCCCGGAGGGATGGTCTTTGACGGAGCGAACATCTGGGTAACCGGTCAAGGCGCTGTAACCACGCTGAGGCCGAGCGACGGGACTGCGTTCGGACAAAATATTGTCCCGTCCGAGAATTCCGGAGGCATAGCCTTTGACGGGGAGAACATTTGGGTAGCCAATTATAACGGTGTGACCAAAATTCGAGCCAGTGATGGGAGCTCGCAGGGGAATTATGACGTGGGAGTAGGAATCTATGATGTGATCTTTGACGGAACCAACATCTGGGTGTCGAGTTTTGAATCCAGTAGTGTGAGCAAGCTGAGGCCGAGTGACGGGGCTGTGCTGGAAACTTTTCAGATGGAGGCCGCTCCGTACAAGCTTCTTTCTCAGGCTGGCTATATCTGGATGGCTAACAGCGCTGACAATACCCTGTCCATTCTGGACGCCAACACAGGGGCTTTGCAGGGAATGATTTCGGTCGGACAGTTTTTTCGACCACAGTTTCTAGCATTCGATGGAGCTTACTTCTGGGTAACGACTGCTGCCGGCCACGTCAAAACATTGATGAAACTGTAGCCGGGACAGAGAAATTTTTATTGCTCAGGCTTCCCCCTTCAAGGCCGAAGATAATTCACAGAGTCGAGCGCGCTATGAATCTTCAGTACATCAAAAACACCGAGCCGCCGCCCGCGCAATCCGTCTTGCAATACTCTATCAGCCCCGACACGGTCTTCGTCTCCACGGCGACTGAGCAGATGTACGCGAACCTGACCATCACGGTCTTTAACCCACAGTCCACCGCCGTCACCTGCCGGATGTTTCACTTCGGCTTCTACGTCGGCGCAGAGCATGGCGACCTTACGGCGCAGACCACGGGTATTGAGACCTTGTCCGGTCAGACCTCGCTCGGCATCAGCACGGAGGCTGCGGAAGACCCGGACACGCCCACGCTCTACTACTACGCAGCGCCCCCTTCCGGGATGGCCGCCTTAGTGCTTGAGCCTAATCAAAGCCTGACCTTCTACATCAACGGGATTCTGATTAACGAGGCCGTGGGCAAAGGCGGGGCTCAGTTCGTTATCACGGAAGCGACGGGCACGGACCCTAATAACCTTTCAGTCGTGAAGGGCGAGATAACCATCACGAAGGAGCAGCCGACGCTCTCAGCCCAACTCTCTGTGGTTCCGCCCACTCCTGTTAATCCGGGCGACTCTATAGAAGTCTCGTGGGTGTTGACTGGCTCAGACCACTGGCAGTTATACGACACGAATACCGGCGCGCTTCTATACGATAGCCAGAAGGACAAACCGCCGGATGCGGACTCTTACACGGACCACCCGAATCAGACCACCATCTACGAGTTAATCGCGTGGGACGGGCAGCTCTTCACGTCGCAGCAAGCGACGGCGATGGTCAGCGCGCCTACGCTCTCTGTGAGTCCCCCGAGCGTGACCGTTGATGCCCTGACCAACGTGACCATCGACTGGACCGCGAATTATGCGCAGACCGTGACTATTAACCCGCCCCCGGCATCCGGCCCCGCGACCGTGGACGCGACCAAAGGACAGGGCAGTTTCGTCGTACATGCGGGAGAGACCACTACCTACACGCTCTACGCCACGGGCGATAACAAGACCGAGTCTCAAACACAGTATGTGATCGTCAACATCAACCCCGTACAGATGGGTCCCTTCACGGCTGCCCCGACCCTACAGGGCGCACAGTTTTCGTGGACGGTCGAGTCCGCGACCCAGATTGAACTCGACAACAACGGCGTCGTGTTGAAGACCTTCCCCCCGAGCGCCAAAGGATATGAGTGTGATGTAGGCGAACAAAAGAGCTTCACCCTGAAGGCTTACGGGCAGGACGGCCCCGCCATTAAATCACTGACGCTCTCACCCCTGCTCGCGCTTTCCAGCTCAGGCTCTGCCACCTGCGGACCTTTCACCGATGCGACGTTTAATCAATTTACTGTCGAGATGTGGTTCCAGCCGACAACAGCAGACAGCGAAACAGGGCAGATACTGCTGTCTTCAAACTTGCAGTCGGAGACCGAATCTTTTAGTTTCGGGTGGATTTCGGACTACTCGAACAAGGGGTCTATTCAAGTTGGCTTTAACGCGCAATCAGCCGGTGGTGATCCCGTCACGGTCACAATAACTGAGCAAATAGCACCACCGAACACATGGGTACTCGTTGGGTTAGCCTGCGACGGCACAAACACTTATTTCTACTTCGGACAAAAGGACAGTCCATTAAATGTCATTCCAAGCCCTAACGCCGTTTTGACTTTCGACAACGCCGTTCCGCTAGTCATAGGGTTTGCCAAAGAGGGCTTTGTTGGAAACGTTCAAGGGGTCCGCCTCTGGAACGTCTGGCGCAGCGCGGAAGAGGTCCAGTCGGCAAGCTGCAACTTGCAGCCTCCACAGCCGGGGCTGGTCGCCTATTTCGATTTCTCACAACTGCCTTTCAATGACACGTCCGGGAACAATCTACCCATTCAACTGAGCGGCGACGCGGCCCCCGTCTTCCAACCCGGTCCCTGTGAACCGCCGTCGGAGAAGGTCGAATAAAAATCAAGGCGTTGCTGTTGAGAGAGGAATCAATGAACCCCCAATACATCCACGACAACTCGACGAATCCCCCGACCCAAAGCGTCTTGCAGTACGCGATCAGTCCAGACACCGTCTACGTCTCCACGGACCAGCAGACGATGTACGCGAACCTCACCATCACTGTCTTTAACCCACAGTCTTCCGCCGTTGCCTGCCAGGCATTTCAGTTTGGCTTCTACGTCGGTGCGGGCGAGAGCGACCTCACGCCGGAAGCGACCGGCATCAAGTCGTCTTCATCACAGGCGGGCTGGACTATCTCGAAGCAAGCGCAGGAGAGCCCGGACGACCCCTCCCTATATGCGTTCAGCGCTGCACCCTCCGCCCCGTACTCGCTCGGCCCAAACGACAGCCTGCTCTTCGGCCTTGCCCATATACAGATCAACTCGACGGTCGAGGACTCCGTGCCGATTGTCATTACGGAGGTGACCGGTGCGAACACGACAAACCCTGACATCGTGCAGGGCCAGCTTGAAATCTCGCAGGTGGCAGGCAGCCTGTCGATAACAAGCTTCGAGCCTGCGGGACAGCCCGGGCTGTTCAGCCCCGGCAGCGATGTCACGCTTAACTGGAAGCTGTTGGGTGCAGACAAGTGGCAGTTAATGGGCAGTGATTCCGACCAGCCGCTTTACGACAGTTGGAGCAGCCCGCCGGACGCGGATAGCTATACGGACACGCCGCAGGAGGACACAACCTACACGCTGGTAGCGTGGGCGGGCCAGCTTTTCACCACGCAAACCGTGGACGTGATGGTAATGGCCGCACGCTTCGTCGGCGAAGCGTCCGTTTCCCCGTCCGAGGTTGCCTACAACGCGACGGCAATCCTCGCTTGGAAGACAAGGTTCGCCACGCGGCTACAGATAAGCGCCCCCGGATTCTCCACGCTGATTTTCAACGCGGCCCCCGGCCTGTACGACTACTTCCCGCAAGCGCCGAACAACGAGGTGTCGCTTCCGCCGAACCTCTACACGCTGACCGTCTTCGGCCCGGGCAATAGTCAGGACCAGCAGCAGGTCATGATTTCTATCCAACTCCCGACGCCCGCGATCAACAATTTCACGGCCACCCCCCCGATGTTCGACACCGGAAAGAGCGTCAACCTGACATGGGAAACCTCTTACGCGACCATCGCCGTGCTGATGGAGAACAGCAGCGGAGCAGTCAGCCCGCCGACGCTCCCTAAAATAGTCGCGCTTAATTCGTCCGACTATCCTAATTCGGTTTACACGGTGACGCCCGCCGGGCTTACCGCCTACACGCTGCTGGTCAAGGGGCAGGGCCAAAGCTCCGCACAGGCCGTGACGCTGGAGGTCGAGGGAACGTTTTCCTGCACGGCCCCGACGGCACTGGCCTTCGACGGAACTTACATCTGGTTGGCGACAGGGTTGGTGGGGGAGGGAGTCATAATAATGTTAGACCAGAATTGCACACAGGTGGGGCAGCCCCTTTCAGGGCATGATTTTCTTGTCCCACAAATTCTGGCCTTTGACGGAACGTATGTTTGGATTGCAAATTTAATGGGTGGGTCTCTGACCGCGATGCGGGCCACCTCTAACGGGCCAGTTTGGCAAAGCCCACCGCTTCAATATCAAAGCCCGTCTTTGTTCCCGGCGGCTATAACTTATGATGACGTCAATCGGTGTCTTTGGGTGGCCTGTGCTCAGGAGATGGGATCAGACGTCCTACTCAAGTTGACCCTGAATAATGGGACGCTACAGAACGAACAATTCCCGATGTCCATTCTGACCACTACCGCAATTGCCTCCGACGGAGCGTACGTCTGGGCAGCGGGCCTCAATCAGGTGACCGGAATCCGAACCAGCGACGGGAGTGCTGCATTCACGGTTAACGTCGGCAGCGATCCGTATACTAGTGAACTGATCGCCTCTGGATTAGTTTACGACGGCACGCACCTCTGGGTGAGGAATTGCGGCGATGCACAGGTACTGATACTCAACCCCGCCAGCGGCGCGCAGGTGGGCAATCCTATTCCTATCGGGACGGGTTCTGGTGCTTCCATGCTGGCTTATGATGGGACTTATATTTGGACGGGCGGCACCGGGTTGACCATCTTTCAGGCAAGCGACGGGGCGACCCTCCTCAACGCGCCCCTGGGGCACAAACCTTCTGCCTTCTGCTTCGACGGCAGCCACATGTGGGTGGCGGATAACACCGGCAACATGATCACGAAGTTCAGCGCGTGAGCCGATTCCAGTTTTCGCGGGCCGCGCGGTTCGCGTAAGAGGAGAGTAATGAACCCCCAATACATCACAAACACTGCGCCGCCACCCGCGCAATCCGTCCTGCAATACAGCGTCAGCCCTGACACGGTCTTCATCTCCACGGACCAGCAGACGATGTATGCGAGTTTGACGGTCACAGTCTTTAACCCTTCGCAGACCGAGACCGTCACCTGCATGGCTTTTCAGTTCGGCTTTCTCGTCGGCGCAGAGTACGGCGATTTGACCGCGAGCGCCATAGGCATACAGCCCTCGTCCGATCAGACTGAGTGGAGCATCAGCAAGACGGCGACGGAAGCTCCGGATAACCCGAACCAGTACAACTACACCGTTACACCTTCCGCCGGTGGCGTGCATAGTCTGGCGCTTGCGCCTGAACAATCTCTCTACTTCCACCTTAACGACATCGAGATCAACAAGGCCGAAGCGAGCGACTCGTCCGGCGGCGAAGGTGTCGTGCCCATCTTTATCATGGAGATGACGGGCGCGGACCCGAACAACCCGCAGATAGTGTGGGGGCAGGTTGCTATCAGCAAGGAGACGGGCTCGCTCGGAATCACGAGTTTCGGGCTCGCACAGCCGGGGCCGTTCGATCCGGGCGCGGCAGTCACTTTATCCTGGACGCTGATGGGCGCGGACCACTGGCAATTATATGACTATGACAGTGACAAGCTGCTCTATGACAGCGAAAAGAGCAGCCCGCCGAACGAGACTTCCTATAAGGATTACCCGCTGAGAAACACGACCTACGAGCTGGTGGCTTTCGCCGGAGAACTCTTCGTCGTTCAGACGGCGCAGGTCATGGTCAAGGCCGCGCGTTTCGTCGGCGAGCCTTACGCAGACCCCTCGGAGGTCGAATACAACCAGACCTCCATGCTCAACTGGCAGACGCAGTACGCCAGCAAGCTCGTCATTACCGCCGCCGGTTTCGAGACGGTAGTGCTGACTGCACCGCCCGGGCAATACGACCTCTTCCTGCAAGCGCCCAACAACCAGTTGGCGGTGCCCCCGAACACCTACACGCTGACAATCTCGGGCCCGGGCAACAGTCAGGACCTAAGACAGGTAACCGTCCTGTTGGCATTTCCCTCGCCGGTCATCAACACCTTCACGGCGACAACGCAGGTGGTCGGCCCCGGGGGGACCATAGATCTGTCGTGGGGCACATCCTACGGGACCATTGCCTTGCTCACGCAGTCTATGCCGGGAAGCGGCCTTCAGCTTCCGCAGATCGTTGCCACTAACAGCTCGGAATATAAAGGCTCCGTTTACACGGTGCAGCCAAAGGGAATCAGCACCTACACGTTGTTGTTACGGGGTCAGGACAACCAGCAGATCTCAAGTAATCAAATCACAGCTATCGGTAATGCTGGAACATATCCGGCGGCGAAACAACCTGTTGCACTGGCCTCTGACGGGACTTACGTCTGGGTGACGTGCGGTTATATGACCGTGGCCGCGCTTCAACGCAGCGACGGCACTCAGCCAGCGAAAGCTTTTAGTATTCGAGCGGTGGACCTGGCCTTCGACGGAACCAATATCTGGGCACTGGCGATGAACCAAGACTTCGACGGCTATGTGACCACATTACGAATCGACGGCAACACGATACAGGCGGGGCCGACCTCCTACCAGGTAGACGACTCCCCGTCGGTTATGACCTATGATTACGTGAACAAATGTCTGTGGGTGATTTGCGGGAATGACGGCACCTCCGTGTTTAAGCTCCGACTTAGCGACGGGAAAATACTGGGCCAGTTCCCCGCGGGTGAGGTGGCCTTTGACGTAATCTTCGACGGCACGCACGTCTGGGTAACGGATCGCCCCGAGGGTAACTTGTACGTGCTCAATGCCAGCGACGGAAGCCCCGCCGGGGAACCTTTTCAACAAAACCCTATTCCTGTGGGTGAAGGTGCGGCTGTTCTGGGTTACGACGGGACATACATCTGGGTGGCGAATAACTTATCCAACACCTTGAGTGTGCTGCGCGCCGCAGACGGGTCACAAGTGGTAAAGCCTTTCCCGGTGGGCGTCAATCCGACCGTGCTCTGCTTCGACGGGACCAACATCTGGCTGGCGAACTCAGGCGACTCACATAACAATTACAGCGGCGGTGGCTTGACGGTCATGCGTATGAACAACGGCGCGGTGGAAGTCATGGTCCCGCACTTTACTGTGGGGAAAGGCCCGATGGGTCTGACCTTCGACGGGACCGACATGTGGGTGTCGAACTATGCTGACGGCACAGTCACCAAGCTGTAAGGCGCGGCCCGCGCGCAAAGTGAGAAAGATTTGACGCAAGGAGAACGTGATGGATCTCAAGATGAACCTCCAGTACATCTACGATGACTCGACGAGCCCCCCGAGCAAAAGCGTCTTGCAGTACGCCATCAGTCCGGACACGGTCTTCGTCTCCACGCCCTCGCAGCAGATGTACGCGGACCTGACAATCACTGTCTTCAACCCGCAGTCATCGGCCGTCGCCTGCCGGGCTTTCAAGTTCGGCTTTCTTGTGGGCGCACAGTACGGCGACCTGACCGAAAGCGCCGCGGGCATACAGAGCGTATCGGATCAGACGACACTCAACATCAGCCAGCAAGCGGCGGTGAATCCAGACAACCTGCACCTTTACGAGTTCAAATCCCCCTCGGCGGGGCTGGCGAACCTTCAGCTCGCGCCGCAGCAGAGCCTCGTTTTTCATCTCAACGGCGTGCTGATAAACCAGGCCGTGGGAGCGGGAGGAGCGCCCATCGAGATTGTAGAGGTGACCGGGTCCAGCTCAAGTACTGTGGCAGGCTGGATCACCATCTCGAAGCAGAAGCCCACGCTCTCCATAGGGCAGTTCACGGCCAACCCGCCAACCCCTATTAATCCGGGCGACCCGCTGACGCTCAATTGGCAACTCACTGGCTCGGACCACTGGCAGCTTTACGACCACGACACAGACATGCTGCTTTACGACAGCAATACGAGCACGAAGAAGAACGCCAACTCTTACCCGACGCCGCCGACCAAGCTCCAGCCGCAGAAAAACACATCCTACGAGCTGATAGCATGGGCCGGACGGCTCTTTACCATAGCTTACGCGGAAGCGCTGGTCACGTCGGCCCATTTCATAGGCCAGCCGGAGGCCACCCCCCAGGTCATAGACCCCGGGCAGTCGTCCGTGTTGTCGTGGAAAACAAAATATGCCAGCCAGATCATCATCTCGGCGGCGGATTTCCAAAGCGTCGTGCTCAATGCGGCCAACGGGCAGTATGACTACTTTCCTGAAGCACCCAACAACCAGTGGACAGTCAGCCCGACGCACACGACCCATTATAATTTAACCATTAAGGGGCTGGGCGGAAGCACAGACCATAGATACGTGCCGGTCTCAGTCAATCTTCCGCAACCTACCATCAAATCCTTCACGGCAACGCCCGCCGTCCGTAATTCCGTTGAGCACATCAAACTGGCATGGCAAACGGACTATGCCTACGGAGCCTCATTGTCGGAGACAAGGCTGGAATCTCGGGAGACCTATCAGCGCGGCACAGTCTCCGTCAACCACTCAGGCTATGAGGTAAATCCTCCGTACGGCGCCATCATGTACAGCCTGTCGTTGCTCGGGCAGGGTGCGGTCACAGGCCACTTAATAGCTGCCGAAAGAGCCGGAGTATTCTCCTTCCCAAGCACCCCAACGCCCATGATTTTCGACGGCACCAACCTTTGGTTTTGGTGCGGTCCCGAACAAACTCTGTACAAGGTGAAGCCGAGCGATGCGACGGTAATCGGGCAGTACAAGCTCCATGCTGACAGCACCATCTATTCGTCCTCATTGGTCTTTGACGGGGCGAATATCTGGCAGCCCGATGCTTCTGCCAACAATGTGATGAAGATTCGGGCGAGCGATGGGGCCGTGCTCGGACGGTATCCTACCCAGATTCTTCCCTCTTCTTTGGCCTTTGACGAACAAAACATCTGGGTGACGAATGCCGTCAGCAATAGTGTGACTAAGCTGCGGGCCAGCGACGGGACTGTGCTTGGGAACTACCCGTTGGGCTACTCTCCGGCAGCCATAGCTTTCGCCGGACAAAACCTCTGGGTCGCAAACTCCAGCAACAACAACGTCGCCAAACTTCGGGCGAGTGATGGGGCCGTGCTGGGGACTTATACCGTGGGAGAGTTCCCCGATGACCTGCTCTTTGACGGAACAAACATCTGGGTGGCGAACGCTCGAAGCAATACTGTGACCAAGCTGAGGCCGAGCGACGGGACTGTGCTGGGAACTTTTCCGACGGAAAGGGAGCCGGTCAAGCTCCTTTTCTGTAAGGGCTATATCTGGGTAGCGAACGCCCAGTCCCAATCTCTATCCATTCTGGATGCAGCCACGGGGGCTTCGCTGGGGGCGATTCCCGTCGCAGAGTCTATAGTCAGAGATTCTCCAGTCAGAGAGACTCCGTCCTCTTTGGCATTCGACGGGACTCACATCTGGGTAGGGCATTCCGGCACTTATAGCAACAACAGGTTGACGAAGCTAAAGCTGTAGTCAAGCGAGAGGAACCTCTACAGGCAGCCAAACTTTCCACATTCAAGGCCGAAAGACAATTCGCGTTGGAGCGCAGGAATGAACTTCCAATTCATAACCAACACAAATCCGCCGCCAGCACAATCAGTGCTGCAATACAGCATCAGCCCGGACACGGTCTTCGTCTCCACCGCGACGCAGCAGATGTATGCCAACCTGACAATCACGGTCTTCAATCCTTCGACCGAAGCCGTCACCTGCCAGATGTTCAAATTCGGCTTTTACGTCGGAGCACTGTATGGCGACCTGACGTCCTCGACGACGGGGATTGAGGCTTCCTCGGATCAAGGCAACTGGACTATCAGCAAGCAAGCAAGTATGAATCCAGACCACCCGACGCTTTACGAGTTCAGCGCGCCAGCTTCGGGGATGGCTAATCAGCAGTTAGCTCCGAACCAGAGCCTCGTCTTTCATCTCAATGAAATATTAATTAACCAGGCGGTGGGTGAAGGCGGCGTGCCGATTGCGATTACCGAGGTGACGGGCACGACTGGTAATCCGGTGATTGTTCAGGGAGCTATCAACATCAACAAGCAACAGCCCGCACTCTCTGCGACGCTGGCGGCGATTCCGCCCGTGCCTATCAATCCCGGCGACGCGGCGAACCTTTCATGGCAAGTGCCGGGCTCGGACCACTGGCAGTTGTACGACTACGACACCGAAACGCAGCTCTACGACAGCGAAACAGGCAAGCCGCCGAATGCTCACTCCTACGGGCCTGTGTACCCGCAGCACAACACCAACTACGAGTTGGTAGCGTGGGCCGGGGAACTCTTTACCACGGCTTATGCGGAGGTGATGGTTGCGATGCCACAAATCTCTGCACAGGGACCGCTGAGTCCGGTTGATGCCTTGACGAAAGTGATTATCACCTGGACCACCACACACGCTACCAGCGTGACGCTGGAGCCGGGCGATCTATCGGCTGATGCAAGCAGTGGGTCGGGCCAATTCACAGTTGAGCCCACGCAGACCACGACGTACACGCTCACGGGCTTGAGGGGAAATTACAAGAGCCAGCCTCCGGCGACCGTCACCGTCTACGTCAACCCGGTAGCGATTAACTCCTTCTCGTATTCACCGGAAATGAGCATCATCGGCGACAAGATTACATTAAGCTGGGAAACGAAATCTGCTGCGTCGTGTTCAATCTATCCAGCGCCGGGAACGGTTCCGGTAAACGGCAGCACGGTGGTCACTCCGTCGGTGGAGACAACTTATATCCTCACGGCCAACGGTCAGGACGGGCCGAAAACCCGGCAAAAAACCGTCAGCCCCATCAAGCAACGCGGCTGGTATCAGGCAACCTCCAACGGCCCACAGCAGGAAACTGATTACATCTTTGCTTTCGACACCTCTTCGTCTTCCTCCCCCGCCATGAGCGGCAAATTCTGGGTGGTGATGTCGAACGCCGGGACGGTCCAGTATACAGTCGACGGGGTGACGTGGACGCAAGCCACCGCCAAAGCGCCCTGGGCAGGGCAGTTGGAAGGGCCGGGGATATATTTTAACGACACCATGTGGATGCTGATGGGTGAAGGTGACAAGGCCGTCTGGTCTTCCAAAGATGGTGTGAACTGGACACCACAAGCCATCAAGACTTCTCCGGCAAACCAATCCTTAGCGCGCCGCCAGTACGGGTGCGTCGTTTTTCAGAAAAAGCTTTGGCTCTTTGGAGGAATAACTTCCAAAGGCCATACACTGAATGATGTCTGGTCATCTCCGGACGGCATCAACTGGACACAGGTCACTAACAATGCAGCATGGTCCCCGCGCTGGGATTTCGCGGCCACATTCTTCAACGACCAGATATGGATGTGCGGCGGCTTCTTGGGGCAAACAGCGATTGCGGAAGCATGGTACACGAATGACGGAGTGCATTGGCAGCAATGGAATGGAGGGGCGCGAGTTCCCTGGAAGGCACGCGGTTACCCGCGAGTGGAATCCTTAAATAACGAACTCTGGGTAACCGGTGGTTATGGCGGCGACTTTTACGCAGACGTCTGGGTCATGGATAAGAGTGGTCAGTGGACGCAAGCGAACGACCCGGTACCATGGAAAGACGCTGCGCCGCCGGCCGCGTCTGTCGTCTTCGACAGGCGTCTCTGGCTCATCTTTGGCCCGGGGTACAAGCGGCCTGAATCGTATGTCTGGTTCTTCTTTCCCGGTTAACGCGCACGACCCTTTCATCTTCAAGTTTGCCCGGAGGCAACGGCGCGCGGCTATTTGATGCCTTCGCCGGAAATAAGCCTGTGCAGTATCCGCAAAGGAGAGAGTAATGGACCTGCAATACATCACAAACACCGAGCCGCCGCCCGCGCAATCCGTACTCCAATACTCTATCAGCCCCGACATGGTCTTTGTCTCCACAGCGACACAGCCGATGTACGCGAACCTGACAATCACCGTCTTCAATCCTTCGACCGAAGCCGTCACCTGCCAGATGTTCGAGTTCGGCTTCTATGTCGGGGCAGAGGTTGACGACCTCACGACCACTGCCACCGGGATACAGAGTTCATCGGCCCAGACCGGTTGGACTATCAGCGAGCAGGCGACGGAAAATACGGACACTCTGACGCTCTACCAGTTCAGCGTGCCTGCGTCTGGAATGGCTAACCAGCAGTTGGCTGCGAATCAAAGCCTTGTCTTTCAGCTCGACGGAATACAGATTAACGAAGCGGTGGGCGAAGGCGGCGCGTCGATTGTGATTACCGAGGTGACGGGCGCGGACCAGGATAATCTTTCGCTTGTGCAGGGAGAGATTACCATCTCGAAACAGACGCCGACGCTTAGCATCCAGAATTTCAGCGTGGACCCGCCCACCCCTGTCAATCCCGGTGCTGCTATAGACGTGAAATGGTCGCTGGTAGAGTCCGACCACTGGCAGTTATACGATACGAACTCTGCGACGCTCCTCTACGATAGCGAGACGGACCCGCCGCAAAGCTCATACACGGCTTATCCAGAGCAGACCACCACCTACGAGTTGCTCGCATGGGCCGATCAGCTTTTCACGGCGCAGCAGGCCACGGCGATGGTCAGCGCGCCGACACTCACGGCGGAGCCCCCCAACGCGACGGTGAACGCCCTGACGGATGTGACTATCAACTGGACTTCAAATTACGCGCAGACCGTCACCATCAGTCCTCCGCCTGCTTCCGGTCCCGCGACTGTGAGCGCCACGAGCGGGCAAGGCAGTTTCGTCGTCCAACCCGCAGAGAACATCACCTACACGCTTCATGCCACGGGTCAGAACAACTCCGAGTCTCAACCACAGTATGTAGTCGTTAATATCAACCCGCCCTCGATTACTTCGTTTACGGCCTCGCCCACGTCGTGCGAGCAGGGACAGTCCGCCAACCTCTCATGGGAGACGCAGTCCGCCACGTCAGCCCAGCTCAGCCAGACCATCTTCGGCAACCCCAACATCAACAATCTGGGCGTCGTCGGATTGAGCAGCACCGGATACACGGTCAAGCCGACGGGAATCTCTACGTACACGCTGGCAGCGCAGAACGCTTCGAGCGAGCCAGCGCAGGCGACGGCAACAGTTTGCGCCATCGCCGCCGTAGTGACCCTCAAAGCAAGCCCGGTCGCGCTCACCTCCGACGGCAGCAATGTGTGGGCCGTGGACGTCGGAGGCGGGCTGACGCAGATTCCCATCATCGCCCCCAACGAAACGAACATTTACGCGATATATAACAATTCCAACGGAGCGGTCTCGTACGCAAGTGGGATAATCTTCACAGTCCCCGAAATGAACACCTTGACCTTCTGGAATCTAATCAAGATTTTAGGAAACAAGTATCCCATGATTGTACCTGTCGCGTTCGGCGCTTCCTCGTCGCAATATCCTCTCGGCCTCTCTGCGCAGGGGCCATGGCTGTGGATTCCGCTCACGAACAACGGGTTGGGGATGTTCCGTCAGGACGGCGACTCCAGTTGGTCGGACCTCTGGGGTTCAGGCATCGGAGACGGCCCCTGCGTGGTCATCAGCGACGGCACCAATCTCTGGACCGCGAACACGACCAAAAATACAGTCTGGCAGATGAACACTGACAATCCCAGCACGCTGCTGAGCACCATCGACGTGCCAAGCCCCTCTGCGCTTCTCTTCGACGGCACATACGTCTGGGTCGCAAGCGCCGACACCGGCGGAAGCTCCTCCTACAACATCACAAAGCTTTTGGCCGAGAACGCGAGCATCCAGGGACAGTACAATGTTGCCACAGGCCCCTTCGCGCTCGGCTTCGACGGCACAAACATCTGGGCAGCGAGCGCCAACAACACAATCACTATCATGGAGACTAACGGCACGGTGCTGGCGACCTTCCAGATAGCGGGCGACCCTTCGTCTTTTCTCTTCGACGGCGCAAATATGTGGGTCGCTCTTAAAGGCAGCAATCAGGTGGCGCAGATAATGCTCTAGGGCAACTTGCCACAGCACGCGCCGTAGCTTGACCGAGATTCGAGAGCACATGACAAGGAAAGAGAGGTGTAGTTTTGGACTTGCAACCTATCACAAACAATAATCCGCCGCCCGCGCAGTCGGTCTTGCAGTACAGCGTGAACCCCGACACGGTTTTCGTCTCCACCGATACACAGCCGATGTACGCGAACCTGACAATCACTGTCTTCAATCCCTCGCAGACCGACACCGTCACCTGCCAGATGTTTCAGTTCGGCTTCTACGTAGGGGCCGAGTACGGCGACCTGACGGCGGAGATGACAGGGATTGAGACCTCGTCCGCGCAGAGTGACCTCGGCATCAGCAAGACGGCCACGGAGAGCACAGACAACCCGTCGCTCTACCAGTTCAGCGCACCTGCGACGGGGATGGCTAACTTTCAGTTAGCCCCACAGCAGAGCCTCATCTTTTATATCAACAACGTGCTGATTAACTCGGCGGTCGGAGAGGGCGGAGCGGCGTTTTCGATTACGGAAGTCACAGGCTCGTCGGGCAATCCTTCGATGGTCCAGGGCGAGCTGACGCTTTCGAAGGAGCAGTCTACGCTCGCGGCCCAACTTTCCGTGATACCGCCGACGCCTGTTACACCGGGCCAGGGCGTGACGCTGCAATGGCAAGTGACGGGCTCGGACCACTGGCAGTTGTACGACTACGACACCGGGGCGCTGCTCTACGACAGCGAAACGAGCAAGCCGCCGGATGCTTCCTCCTACGGGCCTGTGTACCCGCAGCTAAATACCAACTACGAGCTTATAGCCTTCACGGGTCAGGTCTTCACCACGGCCTACGCGGAAGCGATGATCATCGCGGCACACTTTATAGGAAACCCACAGGGAACGCCGACCACGGCGAACGCAGGACAGGACGTCATCCTCTCGTGGCAGACACAGGATGCAAGCCAGCTTACTATCACCGCGCCGAATTTCGAGGAGGTAGATCTTCAGGCTCCTGCGGGCCAGTATGATTACTTTCCAAAAGCGCCCAATAATCAGTGGACCGTTAACCCGGTCGAGAACACTACCTACACGCTGACCATCAACGGACCGGGCAACAGCACGGCTCAGGACCAGGTGACTATCTCGGTTAATCTGCCGTCCATAGCTCTCTTCAACGTTCAGCCCGAAATCTACACGGCGGGCCAGCAAGTCGCCTTCAACTGGATAGGCGCGTCTGCGGTCTCGGCCACGCTCACGCCGGACCCCGGCCAGTCGGTGAACGTCGTCGAGAACAATTTAATGGTGACGCCGCCGGGCGGCGCGATGTACGAGTTGACGGTCTCCGCCGGAAGTAACGAGGTGACGAGCCAGCTACTGGTGATTGAGAGTGCAGTCACAGCCAACGTGGGGAAATTTCTTCAGAGCATAGTCTATACCAAAAACAATAACGTGATCTGGGTGGCCGACCCTGTAGCTGGCGCGGTGTTTATGGTGGACGGCAGCGACGGCTCAATCAAGGACACCATCAAACCGACCTTCGGTCCTCCGCAGCTGCTGAACTATGATTCAGTCCACAACTTGATCTGGGTAGCCTACGCGGGATCATTTACATTAAGCAGCATCAATGCAGCCGACGGCAGCCAACCGACGTGGGGCGTGAGCTTGCCTTTCGGCCCCTTCGCGATGGCTTTCGACGGGACGTACTTGTGGCTCGCCAACAGCATCGCCGCAAACAACAACCTTCTTAAATCGCTCGCCTCAAGTCCCACCACGCTGGAAGGACCCTTTTCGATAGGCAACCAGCCTATGTCCATCGCCTTCGATGGGCAGAACATATGGGTCGCTAATCGGGCGGGCAACACCGTGGACAAGCTACAGCTCGGCAACGCCCAATCCGTCGGCGCGCCCTTCCCGCTCTCTATACAGAACGGCCCGAACGCACTCTATTTCGATGGGACGTACATGTGGGTGGGACTCTTGTATGCGAACACCGTAATCAAGCTGGACCTCGACGGGACTGTGTTGGGAACGTATGGCGTCGGGAACTACCCGTCATCAATGGCCTTTGATGGGAAGTATCTGTGGGTAGTAAACGCTCAGGATCAAACGTTGTCGCTGCTCGATGTCAGCACCGGAACCGTCTGGGCGACTGTGACGCCCGGGTACAGCCCTGTGACTCTCCTCTTCGACGGTTCTTATATGTGGTTGGGGCAGATAAATTTCAGCGATTCCAACAATCCGGTCGGGGTAGTGATGAAACTTTCGACCAGCTTCCAATCATCATCGAGCGAAAGTTCTGCATCCGTGTCGAAAGCAAAGAGCGACGCTCCGGCGGAAGGTAATGAATAATGGACATACACTTTATTAATAACACGGCCCCGCCGCCCGCGCAGTCGGTCTTGCAGTACGGCGTCAGCCCCGACACGGTCTTTGTCTCCTCGGTGACGCAGCAGATGTACGCGAACCTGACAATCACCGTCTTTAATCCACAGTCTTACGCCGTCACCTGTCGCGCCTTTAAGTTTGGCCTGTACGTCGGCGCACAGTATGGCGATCTCACTACCAGCACCACGGGGATACAGACTGTGTCGGACCAGAGCAACTGGACTATCAGCTCTCAGGCGACGGAAGACCCGGACACTCCGACGCTTTACCAGTTCACCGCGCCTGCGTCTGGAATGGCTAACCAGCAGTTAGCACCGAATCAAAGCCTTGTCTTTCATCTCAACGGAATATTAATTAATCAAGCGGTGGGAGAAGGCGGAGTGCCGATTGCGATTACCGAAGTGACGGGTGCGGACCAGAATAATCCGGTAGTGGTGCAGGGAGAGATTACCATCTCCAAGGCTGCGCCGACGTTTTCCATCAACAACTTCAGCGCTCAGCCGCCGCCGCCGATTAATCGCGGCGACCAGGTGACGCTCAACTGGCAAATCACGGGCGCAGCTTACTGGCTCCTCTACGACGACAGCGGCAATCTACTGTACGACAGCAGGACCGGCACGCCTCCGCACGCCTCTTCATACGGGCCTCTAGCGCCGCAGGAAAACACGAATTACGAACTGCAAGCCTGGGCCGGTCAACTCTACACAATCCAATTCAACGACGTGATTGTCAGGGCCGCGCAGTTCATCACCAATCCTTCGGGCAATCCCACAGCGGTTGATTCCGGCGGGCAGGTAATCCTCTCATGGCAGACCCGAGATGCATCACAGCTAGTCATCTCCGCCTCCGACCCCAATTTCCAGAAGGTCACTTTGAACGCCCCCGCAGGACAGTTCGACCACTTCCCTGATGCGCCCAACAACCAGTGGACCGTCAATCCGACGGTGTCCACTACTTACACGCTGGATATCTACGGTCCGGGCAACAGCCACGCGCAGGGGCAGGTGCAGATTTCCGTCAACCCGCCGCAGATTGTCTCCTTTACAGCGGACCACGTGACGTTCCCTCCAAACCAGCCCGTAAAGCTCTCGTGGCAATCTAAGTCCGGGCTGAATGCCAAGCTCGAACAGACCATCAAAGGAACGACTGGTGTTATCACCGTCGGCATTAATCTTCCGACCAACATCAACGCCTACCCCGTGTCGCCCACAGGCATCTCCACTTACTACCTGACTGTGCAGGGACAGGGGCAAGTCATCAGCCAGACGCAGGTCTTCGAGGCATTGGGGACTTACCTCAATCTGGGCAGCACATATGAGGGCAACTGGGTCGGCATGGGGATGGCGTTTGACGGGAGCAACGTTTGGACGTCGGCCTTTGTCAGTAGCAGCTACGGCATGTTCACGATACAGGAGAGCACCGGCAAGATATTAAACTCGTTCGAATTCGGGAGCGCCACCTCGCTCGCCTTCGACGGAACTTACGTCTGGTGCGCAATGAACATGAACGGCAAGCTGGTCAAGATAAAGGCCAGCGATGCGAGCACGCAGGACCTCTGGATTCCCGGAGGCTACAGTCCGTTCGCAGTGACTTTCGACGGCACAGACATATGGTGCGGGGCATCAATCGGCAACGACAACTACATAGTCAGGATGCAAACCAGCGACGGCCACGTGCTCGCGGCTTTCAAAATGCCTGCCTCTCTGGACGTGGCTATAAGCTTCGACGGGACTTACGTGTGGACTACGTTTCAAGACCCCAGATGCATAGTGAAGCTGCGGACCAGCGACGGCAGCGTACAGCAGACCATCCAGCTGACATTTTATGATTTTCCGACGAGCATGGCCTTCGACGGGACGAACATCTGGGTGGCAGTCGGAAACGGCACGGAGGGCCATTACATTCTGGTCATCCCGGCGGTCGGCGGAGGCTCGCCACAAAAAATCCCGGCGTCGGTTATGCCGACGGCGCTCTGCTTTGACGGGACTTACGTGTGGGTGGCGAATTACGACGGCACAATCTCGCGATTTTAAATGGATGCAGAACGGATGAAATCATGAACCTACAATACATCTACGACAACTCGACCACTCCTCCGACACAGTCCCAACTGCAATACAAGGTAGACCCGGACACGGTCTTTGTCTCTACTGTGACGCAGCAGATGTACGCCAACCTGACCATCACTGTCTTCAATCCTCAATCAGAGAGCGTCACCTGCCAGAATTTTCAGTTCGGCTTCAACGTCGGCGCACTGTATGGCGACCTGACAACGAGCGCCGTAGGCATCGAGACCGTGTCGGATCAAAGCAACTGGACTATCAGTGAAGACGCGAGTGTCGACCCGGATGACCCGACGCTTTATGAGTTCACCGCGCCTGCTTCGGGGATGGCTAACCAGCAGTTAGCCCCGAATCAGAGCCTCGTCTTTCATCTCAACGGAATATTAATCAACGAGGCTGTCGGAGAAGGCGGCGTGCCGATTGCGATTACTGAAGTCACGGGCACTTCCGGTAACCCTTCGATTGTCTCCGGAGAGATTAGCATCTCTAAAGAGCAGCCGACCCTCTCCGCACAGTTGTCAGTTGTCCCATCGACTCCTGTTAATCCCGGTCAGCCGGTGACATTAAGTTGGGAGGTGACGGGTTCAGACCACTGGCAGCTTTACGACTTTGACAATGAAACTTTGCTCTATGATAGTGAAAAGAGCGTCCCTCCAAATGCACATTCATACGGCCCTATTTCTCCGCCGGTAAACACCAACTATGAGCTATTAGCATTCAAGGGCGAGCTATTCACTCCCGCTTATGCTGAAGCGATGGTGAGGGCGGTGGTGATTAATGCCAGCGGGCCGGAAAATCCGGTTAATGTGCTGAGCGATGTGCAGATTTCATGGACGACGATGTATGCGCAGACGGTGACGATTCAACCTACAGGACAGACAGCCGATGCAACTAGCGGGCAGGGCACGTTTACCGTGCAGATGACTGAAGACACTTTGTACACGCTGACAGCGACGGGAATGGACAACACCAGCGCACATACGAGCGTGCAGGTTTATGTTAACCCGCCGTCCGTTGTCTCCTTTACGGCCACGCCCCTGATTTATCAGCCCGGCGCGACCGTGAGCCTCTCGTGGCAGACGCAATCCACCATTACGGCCTCGCTCTCTTACATCACGCTCGGAAGCAATGAGGTCATCTCGATGGGCCGCGTTGATGTGAACAATAATAACTATCCGGTGCAGCCGACGGGCATCACCACTTACATTCTGACATTGGAGGGACAGGGGCAGACCACGGGCCAGATCGCTGTCGCTCCCGCGCCGCAAGACCTCACACAAAATGCCGGCGGTTATCCATATGGGGGAATAATCTACGATAACGTAAGTCAGGTGATCTGGGTAGTAAGTCTGAACTCAATCGTGCCGCTCAAAGCCAGCGACGGGACGATGATCGGCCAGCCCGTCTCTTTTGGCCCCGCGGCTCTAGCGATGGCTTTTGATGGCACGTACATCTGGGTGGGCCTGCAGGAAAACGGTTTGGCTCAGGTCCAGGCCAGCGACGGGGCCGTGGTGGCGAGCGGCATCCAGCAGGGATCTATAAATACTACTGGTGGCATTTTCTACGACTCCGTTAACGAAATTCTCTGGGTGACGCATGACGGCGTGTTGAGCAGAATCAAAACGAGCGACAAGACGCTTGCCGGGCCGGACCTACAGCTCCCAGGGCAGTGGAGGAACATCGCCTTCGACGGCGTTAATGCCTGGGTTGCCGTTTACAGCACACAGGAATTGTATCTTATTCGGGCGAGCGACGGGACCATCATCAAGAATGTACCGAGCAGCGCATGGTGTCTGACCTTTGACGGAAACAACGTCTGGGCGGGTTGTGGGGACGGCCATGTGCGGAAATTTGACGGCGAAGGAAACGTGCTCGCAAGTTACCCCTGCGGGTACTTTCCCAATGACATTATCTTTGACGGGACAAATATCTGGACGGCGAATTCCGCCGACTCAACGATATCCATGATCAATGCCACGGACGGGACACTGCTCGCGTCATTCCCAATCGAGGTAAATCCGAACTTATTAGCCTTCGACGGCGCGTCCATCTGGGTTATTGGCATGGAGAATGACGGTATTTCACATCTCTTTAAATTTTAGCCGAACATGCGCCAGGAACGCTCGCACCCTGGAGTGACGCAAGATTCCATTGATGTTTCAGACAAGGAATGGGCAATGAACTTACAATACCTGACCAACACAAATCCGCCGCCCGCTCAATCCGTCCTGCAATACAAGGTAGACCCGGATACGGTCTTTGTCTCCACGGCAACAGAGCAAATGTACGCGAACCTGACCATCACCGTTTTCAATCCTCAATCAGAAAGCGTCACCTGCCAGAAGTTTCAGTTCGGCTTCAACGTCGGCGCACAGTATGGCGATTTAACTGCGAGTGCCACGGGGATACAGACTGTGTCGGACCAGAGCAACTGGACTATCAGCTCGCAGGCGACGGAGAACCCGGACACTCCGACGCTTTACCAGTTCAGTGCGCCAGCTTCGGGGATGGCTAACCAGCAACTCGCTCCGAATCAAAGTCTCGTCTTTCATCTCAACGGAATATTAATCAACGAAGCTGTCGGAGAAGGCGGCGTGCCGATTGTGATTACTGAAGTGACGGGCACTTCAGGTAATCCTTCGGTTGTCTCGGGAGAGATTGCCATCTCTAAGGCTGAGCCGACCTTTGCGGCACAACTGTCAGTTGTTCCCCCCACTCCTATCACTCCCGGTCAACAGGTGACATTAAATTGGGAGGTGACGGGTTCGGACCACTGGCAGCTTTACGACTTCGACACGGCAACGCTTCTTTATGATAGCGAAACGAGCACGCCGCCCAATGCTCTCTCCTACGGGCCTGTCTCCCCGCAGCAAAATACTAACTACGAGTTAATCGCCTTCAAGGGCGAGCTGTTCACCACCGCTTATGCCGAAGCGATGGTGGTTGTCCCTACCGTCCTCACCGCCAGGGGACCGGGCGCGCCTGTGGATGCAGGCTCGCAAGTCGTCATTTCATGGACGAGCGCGCATGCCACGACGATTAAGCTTGAGCCGGGAGAACAGACCGCCGATGCCAGCAGCGGAGAGGGAAGTTTTACTGTCACGCCGACCACCGATACTACTTACAACCTGACGCCCTCGAATGAAAACTACGAGGGCGCGCCCCTGGCCGTCTCCGTCTATATCAATCCTCCGCAGATTACCTCCTTCGCTCCTTCACAACAGACGTACGCACCGGGTCAGCCCGTCACTCTTTTATGGGCAACGAAGTCCGCCGTTTCAGCTACGCTTGAGCAGAGCATCGCGGGGCAAACGGGCATCATCAATCTGGGAAGCGTAGAAGTGCAGTCAACGGGATACACAGTGCACCCGACAAATATCTCCACTTACATTCTGACGGTGGAGGGTCAGGGTCAGGCAACCGCGCAACTTGTCGTGATTAATAATCCGCAGTCATTTCAAACCGGGCCGCAGCTTCCCTATCCGGGCACTTATCCGTCCGCTCTGGCCTCTGATGGAACTCACGTCTGGGTCGCAAATTCTTATGCCAATACCGTGGCGATGATGAATGCCAGCGATGGAACTCTGTTGAGAGACATCGCTGTGGGGCAATACCCTGCGGCCCTTGCTTTTGACGGCACGCACATCTGGGTAGCGAACTCGACGGATGGGACCGTCAGCGTACTGAACGCCAGCGACGGCAGCATGGCTCCATTCGCCCGGAATCCTATCCCTGTGGGGACCGCTCCGCAGGCTCTTGTCTATGACGGCACGCACATCTGGGTGGCGAACTTCAACGATCAAAACATCACTGTCCTGAACGCGAGCGACGGCAGCGTCACTTCAATCAGCCAGAACCCTATTCATGTGGGGTATATCAGCGGGATGGTTTTCGACGGGACTTACATCTGGGTGGCGAACAGCATTAACGGCACTGTCACCGTGTTGAATTCCACCAACTGCAACCTCGCCGGAGCGCCTTTCACACACAACCCTGTGCCCGTAGGGAATGATGAAGAGGCTATAGCCTTTGACGGGACTCATATCTGGATTGCGAATCCGGAGAATTCGATTGTCACCGTACTCAATGCCAGCGACGGAACGATGGCCGGCAGTCCTTTTGTTGCGAATCCCATTTCCGTGGGAGAGACAAGCGCTATGGCTTATGACGGCACTCACATCTGGCTGGCGGATAGCGGTGCTAACACTATCACCGTCTTGAATGCCGCAGACGGAACGCAGGCGATGCCGACTTTCACATTAGGCGATTACGCGCTTGCCATGCTCTTTGACGGCACTCACATCTGGGTGGCGAATAGCCTCAACAGCACGGTGACAAAGATATAGCTCGGGGAATGAAAATCACTCCCGCTTGATACCCTGCTCTTAACAGAAAGCTAACGCGAGGCGCGCTCGGCCTCACCGGAGAAAGAGAAAATGAATCTTCAGTACATCACAAACAATAATCCGCCGCCCGCGCAATCCGTCCTCCAATACAGCATCAGCCCCGACACGGTTTTTGTCTCGACCAACACGCAGACGCTTTATGCCAACCTGACCATCACGGTCTTCAACCCCTCGCAGAACACCGTCGCCTGCCAGATGTTCAAGTTCGGCTTCAACGTCGGCGCACAGTACGGCGACTTAACTACAACCGCCACCGGGATACAATCTGTGTCGGACCAGACCACTTGGACCATCAGCAAACAGGCGACGCCAAGTCCGGATGACCCGACGCTTTATCAGTTCAGCGCGCCTGCTTCGGGGATGGCTAATCTTCAGTTAGCTCCGCAGCAGAGCCTCGTCTTTCATCTCAACGGGATACAGATTAACTCTGCGGTCGGAGCGGGCGGAACGCCGATTGTCATCACGGAAGTCACAGGCCCGTCGGGCAACCCTGTGATGGTGCAAGGGCAGATTGCCATCTCGAAACAGCAACCGACGCTCGCCATTCAAACATTCACGGCCAGCCCGCCGACTCCGATTAATCCCGGCAATCCGTTGACGCTCAACTGGAAGGTCACAGGCTCTAGTCGTCAGCAACTCTACAACCTGAATACAGGCGTGTTGCTCTATGACAGCACTACGAGCCCGCCCGCTACTTCGTACACGGATTCTCCACAGCGAAACACGACCTATGAGCTGATAGCATGGGCAGGGCAGCTATTCACCGTGCAGACTGCGAACGCGATGGTCAACGCTCCGCAGTTCATCCAGCCTGACCCTAAAGCCACGCCTTCTTCGGTCAACCCCGGAGGACAGACCGTCCTCTCGTGGAACACCGTGCACGCAGACACAGTGACCATCACGGCCCCCGGCTTCATAACTGCCACGGTCCCCGCCGCGCAGGGGCAGTACACCATCAACTCTGTTACGGCGCAGACGACCTATATACTGACGGCGAGCGCACAGGGCATCACCGCGACTGATACAAGACAGGTCACGGTCCAGATAAATCTTCCAGCACCTTCAGTCCTCTCTTTCACAACAAACCCCATCTTGAGCAACCCGGACGGAAGCGTCACGTTGTCGTGGGAAACTGCTTACACCACCAGCGCGGACCTCAAGCAGACGGCGCTGGTCACAAACACGCAGACCGACCTAGGCCCTGTCGCCACCAACCAGTCCGCATATAAGGCGTATCCCAAGGGAATCATCAAGTACCTCCTGGGTGTATTTGGGCAGGGAGGTCAGGCGCAGGCTACCGTCATCGCTGCTCAACAACAGGTGATACCCATCGGAAGCACGCAGGCTCAGGCTCGTGCGACCGCAGTTCAACTACTCGCCAAGCAAAATATTGCATCAACCGGAGGCGGCGGGCTGGCCTGTGATTTAATCTACGACGGGGCCAACATCTGGGTGGCGAATTGGCGGAGCGCATTTAAGATACAGGCCAGCAGCGGTTCTGTGATTGGAGCCTATCCGGCGAGCGAGCCGAGCCCTATCTTCACTCCCTGGGCTCTGGCGTGTATCCCGAACAGCGGCTCCATCTTCGTGCTCAGCCAGAACGACTGTTACATCATCAAGCTGAACACCAGCGACGGCAGCGTCCAGGGAGCTTATACTGCGTCGTCCTTTACCCAGCCCGTTAACTTCCCTTCCGGATACGCTATCACCGTAGACGCAAATTACATTTGGGTCGCCTACGTGTTGAGTATCAACCCGCAGCCCGGCGATCCAACTGTGCCGCTGCAATATAACGGCGCTTACGTTTCTAAACTGAGCCTCAGCGACGGTTCAATACAGGGTGAATATCAAATAGCCACCGCCGCCGTACAGCTCATCCCGTCAGGCATCGCCTCTGACGGCACTAACGTTTGGGTAGCATCACGTTCCAGCTTGACCAAATTGCGCGCGAGCGACGGGACAGTACAGGGGACTTATCTTCAACAGTCTTACCCGCAGTGGGTTGTCTTCGACGGAACCAACATCTGGGCCTCATGCGGTGACGGCACGGTCAAGCAACTGGACAACAACGGGAACGTTCTGAAGAGTCTACTGGCCGCGACCGGCATCCAGCCAACCATGGGCCAGCCCATCATTACCCCGAACGTAGTCTGCGTGTCCACAGGAGTCTACGACCCGAATACGCAGACTTACTCGCAGGCTTTGCAGCTTCTACGGACAAGCGATGGAACTTCGCTCGCGAGTTTCACGATTGCACCATATTTCGCGTCTAAAGCTTTCGACGGAACCTGCTTCTGGTTACTGGCAAGGAGTGCGGATAGCATGTCCGTCTGGGCGATAAAGATTTAAGACAGTCTCTTTCGGATTTGGGAAATCAGGAGAGCATGCATGTACCTGTGTAACTTCACGCCACTCGTCGCCGAAGTCGGCTATGGCGGCCTCGGTGTGAACGGCGAGCTTGGCTATGAGAACCTGCGAGTATCGGTTGGGGGCAAATCTTACGAGCACGCCCTGAGCACGCACGGGCCTGCGCGGCTTCTTTTCGAATTGGACGGGCGATACGCCAGTTTCAACTGTCAGGTCGCGCTCAATGACGACGTCCCGGCTGGAGCTTCCAACGCAACCTTCGTGGTGTTGGCCGATGGCCGCGAGGTGGCGAGCGAGCTTTTCGTCTGGGCCGGAACGCCGCCGCGCACTATCAGCGTCAACATCAACGGCGCACGGAAAGAGGGAGTCCATGAGCTTACAATTTCTTAAAAACAACACCCCGCCGCCAGCGCAATCCGTCCTGCAATACAGCATCAGCCCCGACACGGTTTTTGTTTCTACAAACGCACAGACGCTCTACGCCAACCTGACCATCACTGTCTTCAACCCGCAGTCCACCGCCGTCACCTGCCAGATGTTCAAGTTCGGCTTCTACGTCGGCGCGCTGTACGGCGACTTAACCACGAGCGCCGCCGGGATACAGACTTCATCTGACCAAAGCAACTGGACCATCAGCTCGCAAGCAAGTGTGAGTCCAGACTCGCCGACGCTCTACCAGTTCAGCGCGCCTGCTTCGAGGATGGCTAACCATCAGCTAGCTCCGAATCAAAGTCTGGTCTTTCATCTCAACGGGATATTAATCAACCATGCGGTAGGAGAGGGCGGAGCGCCGTTCGTGATTACGGAAGTCACCGGCCCGTCGAGCAACCCGACCGGTGTGCAGGGAGAGATTACCATCTCGAAACAGACGCCGACACTTGCCATCCAGAGTTTCAGCGTGAACCCGCCGACCCCTGTTAACCCGGGTACTTCGATAGAGATGTCGTGGACGCTGGCAGCTTCCGACCACTGGCAGTTATATGACGTAGACGCGGCACAGCTCCTTTACGACAGCGAGACGAGCACGCCACCCAACGCATCCTCCTACCCTACGCCGCCGGCCACGCTTGAGCCGCAGCAGAACACCCCCTACGAGCTGATTGCCTACGCCGGGCAACTTTATACGGCCTCTCGCGCGCAGGTGATGGTCGAGGCCGTGAAGATATCGGCGCAGGGGCCCACGGCCCCCGTAAACGCGCTCAGCGACGTACAGATTTCGTGGAGCACAGATTACGCCAACTCCGTGACGATAGAGCCGGGCGGGCAGTCGGAGTCGGCCACGAACGGGTCGGGCCAGTTCACGGTCCAGCCGCAGGGCAACACCCTTTACACACTGACGGCTTACGGCGCTAATGAGACCCATACGCAGGTGAACGTCGAGGTCAACGTCAACCCACCCTCCGTCTCCTCCTTCACTGCGACGGAATCTCTGCCCCCGGCGGGCCAGCCCGCGAGCCTGTCCTGGGAGACTGTGTCTGCGACCTCCGCCACGCTACAGCAGAGTATCGCGGGGCAGGCGGGTCTCATCGATCTCGGAAGCGTTGATCTGCAGTCTACGGGTCACGAGGTCTCCCCGACGGGGATTTCGACTTACATCCTGACGGCGAAAGTGGAGGACGGACGCGAGGCTCAAGCGGAAATCATAGTGGCTGAAGACGCCGGGACATTTCCGGTAGGGCCATGGCCGGATGCTCTGACGTTTGACGGTACTTACATCTGGGTGGCGCATGAATGGGGCGTGAGCGCGTTCAAGGCCAGCGACGGGACTCTGGCCCCCTTCACCCAGCAGCCTATTAAGGTAGGGCCCGACCCGTGGTCCCTTGCGTTTGATGGTACGTACATCTGGGTGGCGAATAACGACAACACCCTGAGCGTATTGAAGGCGAGCGACGGGACCCCGGCCCCTTTCGCCCGGCAGCCTATTAAGGTCGGGGCCAACCCGCGGGCCCTTGCGTTTGACGGGACTTATATCTGGGTGGCGAATTATGGTGATAGCACCGTGAGCGTGTTGAAGGCGAGCGACGGGACCCCTGCTCCTTTCGCTCAACAGCCTATTAAGGTAGGAAATAGTCCGGCGGCTCTTGTGTTTGACGGCACGTACATCTGGGTGGCGAATACAGCTAGTGACAACGTGAGCGTGTTGAGGGCCAGCGACGGAACCCCGGCCCCTTTCGCCCGGCAGCCCATCCAGGTAGGGTCCGCTCCGTTGGCTCTGGCGTTTGACGGGACTTATATCTGGGTTGGGAATAATGGTGATAGCACCGTGAGCGTGTTGAAGGCCAGCGACGGGACTCCGGCCCCATTCGCACGGCAGCCCATCCAGGTATACTACCAGCCGACGGTTATAACCTTTGATGGTACTTATATCTGGGTGGCGAATTTTAATGGTTACGGATTCGTGTTTAAGGTCAGCGACGGGACTCTGGCTCCATCAGCTCAAAACCCTATTCTAATTACAGGCAATGGTATAGCGTTAACTGGAACCATAGGGTTCTATGGAACATACCTCTGGGTGCTGTATCAAGACGGCGACGATCCGGACCTGCAGGGCACGCTTGCCAGGCTATAGTTCAGCTTTGCGTAAATCAGGAGAGCATGCATGTATCTGGGTAACTTCACGCCGCTCGTCGCCGAAGTCGGCTATGGCGGCCTCGGTGTGAACGGCGAGCTTGGCTATGAGAACCTGCGGGTATCTGTCGGGGGCAAATCTTACGAGCACGCCCTGAGCACGCACGGGCCTGCGCGGCTTCTTTTCGAATTGGACGGGCGATACGCCAGTTTCTGTTGTCAGGTGGCGCTCAACGACGACGTACCGGCTGGCGCTTCCAACGCGACCTTCGCGGTCGTGGCCGATGGCCGCCCGCTCGCGAGCGAGCCTTTCGTCTGGGCCGGAACGCTGCCGCGCACCATCAGCGTCAACATTGACGGCGCGCGGAATCTGGAATTGCTGGTCCAGACAAGGCGCTGGGAATATTGTCACGCCGTCTGGCTCGACCCGCAGTTGAGCGAAACGCCCGTCGAGAAAGTTGAAAGCACTCTGCTCGATTGTCTGGGCCGCGCCGAGATAGAGCTTCCAAGCGTCGTGCCGCGCGCCGAGCGCTGCATTGCGACGGTCGGCTCGCCCGGCTTCGAGCGCCTTCTTGACGACATGCTCGGCTCGCTCGCGGCCAACGGCGCTTGCGACGACGCGCTGCGCGTAGTCTTCTTACTCAACACGAGCGAGGAATGCGAGCGCGTGGCGTCCAAGTATCATGCGACCGTCGTTCGTTGCCGCTCGCGCGCTCCCGTCAACGCCATGAGTAAAGCGCTGCTCTACTCTGTCGCGCGCGTCGTAGATGCGGAGCAGTTTATTTGTCTGGACGCAGACATGCTCGTGCTCAACAGCCTGCGCCCTATATTTTCCGCGCTGGAGGTCTTGCCCCCGGAAAAAATTCTCGTCTGCCTCGAAGGAAACAGCCACCCTTTCAAAGACGTCGGCGATACTTTCTTCCGCAACTATCAGGGCAGCAGCTCCGAGTTTGAGCGCATGGGCATCACGCCCGACGAGGCCGCCTATTCTCTGGTCATCAACGACGGGATATTCGCTGGAAGCCGCTCTGCGCTGATGGCGGTTGACGGCGTGATTCGCTCTATGCCGCACGCCGTCTCGTGGACGGACGGGAGCCGTCGCTGCTGGTGGCGCAACCAGTTCGTCTTCAATCTCGCGCTGGCCCGCCTGCGCTGCGGCGTAGAGCTTGACTCGACCTACAACGTTCAGCTACACGTGCAGAACGTGAGCTTGAGCCAGCAAGGGTCGCGCATCGCAGCCGACTGGCGTGGGCAACGGGTGCGCGTCCTGCACTTCTGCGGCGGCGCAAAGCGCAAGTATCCTCAATGGCAGGGATTGTTCGCTTCTGTGCCGGACCCGTTGATTGGAACGGACGGAGACGGCTACGCTCGTTTCCTGCGCGCACTGCGCGCGTGGGTCGGTCGGCGCGGAACCAGCGGACTGGCATGGTCTTTTTACGGGACCACGAACGGGACGGGCGCGCGCGTTCGCGACCCCTCTACTTTTCCGCTGCTCGCCGCACTACACTACCTCGTACGCTCGAACGGCTGCGTGCGTGTCATAGAAACCGGAACGGCGCGCGGCATCGCCACTGCCTGCATCGCCTCAGCCGTGGCCCATCGCGAAGGAGGACGCGTCGTCACCTTTGACATCTGCTCTTTCCCCGAACGTGAGGAGCTGTGGGCCTCGCTGCCGGAAGAGATTAGAGACTGCGTTGAAGCGCGCGATGTTGATTCGCTTGAAGGCATGACGGAAGCGTTAAAGGCTGGCGAGCGTTACGAGGCGGCGCTGCTCGACTCCCTCCACACGGAGGAGCAAGTGTGGGCGGAATTTCAACTGGCGTCGCAGCTCGTCTGTCCCGGCGGATTAATTCTGGTCCACGACCCCGTCTACGAGCACGGGACGGTGGGGGCGGCGCTGCGGCGCATACGCGCCGACGGCTACGGAGTGACCAGACTGTGGACAGCCGAGGGCGGGGTCGCAGAGGACGACCATCTGGGTCTCGCGCTTATAGAGAACCGCCGGTACGAAGATGACTAATCGACAGTGTGATATGCAGTAGGTGTTTGCAGGGTGAAGAGTCAGGAGTCAGCATGAAGCGCATCCTTATAGGGATACACGTTCACGCCGAGCCCGCACGTTTGAGTGCGACGCTCGCCGCTCTGCGCGCCCACACGACGCTCGACTATGAGCTGTTGCTCCTGCCGGACGGGCCTGACGCGGCGACGAAAACGGCGCTCGCGAGAACGAGCGACCTGCCGCAGGCAGCCACCGCAGAACCTCTCGGCGTGGCTGCCTGCTTCAACCGTCTCGCCAACTACAACGACGCGGGCGTCGTGGTGCTGCTCGAAAGCGGCGCGCTGGTTGGGCCGCAATGGTTGAACCATTTACTTGCGGCGCTGGATGCAGATCCACGCAACGGGCTGGCAGGGCCATCCACCAACCGCTCTTGGAACGAGCAAAACATACGTGCGCGGTGCAGCAACTCAACGCACGACATCGCGCGCGTCGCGAGGGACACCGAGCGGCGTTTCGCCAGCGAGACGCGCGTACTGGAACCGCTCTATAGCCTCTCGGACTTCTGCTACGCGGTCAGGCGCGAAGTGATAGAGGCCATCGGAGGCGCGGACGAAGGCTACAAACGCGGCCCGTGCTGGGAGATGGATTACAACATCAGGGCAGCTCGCGCAGGTTTCCGTGGAGTCTGGGCCTGCGCCGCCTACGTGCACCGCATGCCCTTCACCGCGCGGCGCAAGCAGGAGGAAGCACACCACTTCGAGGCCAGTAAAAATTTTTACCAGAACAAATTTTGCGGGGCGCGATTGCGTGGCGAGAAATCTGATTTTCGAGAGCACTGTCGCGGCGACGCTTGCCCCAACTTCGCACCCGCTTCGTTGATTCAAATTCGCTACGACCTCCCCGCTGTCAGGACTCGCCTCGCCCCGCTGCCGTCCGTGTCCCCGAGCCGCGCCGCTCGGCGAGCACGATTACAAAAATCCGGCTCGCAAGACGCTGCCGCCGCTGCCGTCGTCGTCCCGCAACCGGCAGTCCCCCCTTTGCCGAAGGTGGAGTTCAGTGCGTTGGATTCTCCGCTCGTGAGCTGCATCATGCCGACCTTTAACCGTCGCAGCTACCTGCCGCAGGCAATCCGCTGCTTCCTGCGACAGGACTACCCGAACCTTGAGCTAATTGTCGTGGACGATGGTAGCGACCCCGTGCGCGATTGCGTGCCTGAGGACGAGCGCATACGTTACGTGCGTCTTGATGGGAAGCTCAAGATCGGGGCGAAACGCAACCTCGCGTGCGGTCTCGCGCGCGGCGAGTTTATAGTTCACTGGGACGACGATGACTGGTATCCGCCGCATCGTGTGAGCGCGCAGGTGGGAGCGCTCGTCAGCAACTCGTCGGATGTCAGCGGCACGAGCCGAATCTTTTATTACGACGCGGTCGCGGATCGCGCGTGGGAGTACAGGTACAGGTCCGGAAAGGCTTCGTGGGTCGGTGGAAACACCCTTGCGTATCGCAAGGACTTCTGGGAGCGCAACAAATTTCCAGACATCAGCGTCGGAGAAGACTCGCGCTTTCTCTGGTCCAGGCAGTCTAAAAAAATTTCGGACCTCGCGGACCCTTCGCTCTGCGTCGCCACAGTTCATACGCACAACACCAGCCGCAAGGCGACCGGCGGCTCCTACTGGCATCCGTGCCCGAGCGACAGGATTCACGGGCTGCTAGGCGAGGAGCGCTTTCTCTATCGCGCAGGCTATTCGGCTGCGCAGCCCTCCGGGTGGCCGCTCGTCACCTGCATCATGCCGACCTTTAACCGCAGGCCGCTCGTGCCGCTCGCCCTGCGCTATTTCTCTTATCAGGATTACCCGAACAAAGAACTCGTGATTGTTGACGACGGCACGGACCCTGTGGGCGATCTGGCCGACGGCCTGCCGGACGTGCGCTACATTCACTTACCGCGCAAGACCTCCATCGGCGCGAAGCGAAACATCGCCTGCCAGCATAGTCGTGGCGAAATCATCGCGCACTGGGACGACGACGACTGGTATGCCCCCGATCGTTTGCGCTATCAGGTAGTGCCGCTCGTAGAAGGCAGCGCGGACATGACCGGGTTGATTAATACCTGCGTGCTCGAATTACCCGGCGGTGATTTCTGGACCGTAGACTCGCAGCTTCATCAGAGGATGTTCGTCGGCGACGTACACGGCGGCACGCTCGTTTATCGCAAGGAGTTGCTCTCGCAAGGTCTGCGCTATCCCGAAATCAATCTAGCGGAAGATGCCTATCTGCTTCGCCGCGCCGTCAAAGACGGAAAACGCCTCATGCGTATGATCAATCCGGGTCTCTTCGTCTACATACGGCACGGGCGCAACGCATGGAAACAATGCCAGCCGGGCCGCTTCATTAACCCTTCAGGGTGGAAGCGCGTCCCACGGCCCGGAATGTTCACGGCAGAGTTACTGTCTTCTTACAAAGAGGCCATCGCGCGCATAGTCTAAAGGCCAGTTTCTATTTACCCGTATGAGGAGTGTCTTATCAGACTTTCTATTGGTAGTATGCCGCTTGTTGACGCGCGTTAATTAATAGAGTCAATCAAGGAGAGCCGCTTGAACGTCAAGGCTTATCTGGAACGAATTAATTATCATGGCTCGCTTGTTCCCAACGCCGAGACGCTGCGCCGTTTGCAGGTCGCGCATCTCTTGTCAGTGCCTTTTGAGAACCTCAGCATTCATGCCGGGGAGCCGATTATTCTTGAAGATGACGCGCTCTTTAACAAAATCGTCGAGCGTTATCGCGGCGGCTTCTGCTATGAATTAAACGGTCTCTTCGCCACCCTGTTGCGCGAGCTTGGCTTTAACGTAGTGATGCTCTCCGCCGGGGTTGCGAATGCGAAAGGCGGCTTCGGGCCGGACTTCGACCACATGGCGCTGATGGTTATCTTAGAGCAGCGTTGGCTTGCCGATGTAGGCTTTGGTGATTCATTTCTTGAACCGTTGCTCCTCGACGAACGCGGCGCACAAGCGCAGGGCGCGCGCTCATATCAGATTATTCCTGACGGCGCACACCTCGTTCTCATGCAACGTGATGATGGCGACGAATGGAAAGCCCAGTATCGTTTCACTTTGCAGCCCCATAATTATTCCGACTTTGCAGAGATGTGTCGCTATCATCAAACTTCGCCGCAATCGCATTTCACGCAGCGTCGCGTGTGCTCGCGGGCGACACAGGAAGGACGCGTCACCCTGAGCGAAATGCGTTTTATTACCACGTCCAAGGATGGCGGGCGGCAGGAACGAAATTTAACTGATCAAGAAGAGTACGCGGCAATGCTGCGCGAAAATTTTGGTGTTGTGATGACAGCCTAAAGCCGCGTTCTACTCCTGCCAGTGCCGAGTTGAACAACTCATCGAAACCCGACCGCTTAATAGCATCCCTTTCATGCTTGTCTTTACAGATGGGGGCTTAATTCCGGCGTTGGGCGCTCGTGCTATTCTAGTCGAATCCATTCTCATCGGAGGTCATACATGATCATTGCCCTGGCGTCGCCCCGTGTCGCCTCAGCCCTTGATGAAGGCTTAGACAAGGTAAAGCGGCTCATGTCCGAAGCCTCGGCTCAGGGCGCGGAGATAATCTGTTTCCCGGAAGCCTATCTTCCGGGTCTGCGGGGACAGGATTTTGAAGTAGTGCCCTTTGACGAGACGCAGCAGGAACGTGTACTTCAGACCGTAGCGCAGTGGTCGCTCTCCTACGAGGTGGCAACTATCCTCGGGATGGAAAGGCTCACGACGGCGGGTCGCCAGATTGCCGCCTTTGTCATTGACGCTCAGGGCCAGCTTCAGGGCTATCAAACCAAGAACCAACTGGACCCGACCGAAGAGCAGTTCTATGTACCCGGAAATACACGGCGACTCTTCGAGATCAAAGGGCTCAAGTTTGGCATCTCGATTTGCCACGAGGGCTGGCGCTATCCGGAGACCGTTAGATGGGCAGCCGTGCGGGGAGCCAAAATCGTCTTTCATCCACAGCACACTGGGAACGAACAGGCAGGTGTCCGACTGACCGAGTGGGGCGCGACGAGTGCGCCTTACTACGAGAAGGCGATGATGATGCGCAGCCTTGAGAACACAATCTACTTTGCCAGCGTCAATTATGCCTTGCGCTTCCAGGAATCGGCGACAAGTCTCATCGCCCCATCCGGCCAATGCCAGGCCTACTTACCCTACGGCCAGGAAGGCGTACTGGTCCAGGCCATCAATATCGAACAGGCAACCGGTTTGCTTGCCACTCGATACGCACCCGAGCGTTATCAAGAAGCTTTGCACAAACATTCAGAAGAGGTTGCATAATTCACCGTTTTTATTCATTCCACATGAATATTTGTGCAAAGCCGAGTGACGCCGCCGCGCATCGGGCGCGAAATACTGAGTCTGGCCCCATCAAACACATCTTTGATCTGCTCGGCGCGTCATGTGCGCTCTCTATCTTGAGTCCGGATATGTTTTCGGAATTCACAGCTCTGAGAGTTCAGGGTAATGTCGTCTGGTGTAATTATGAAGTGGCACGCCAACTCGGTTTTAAAGTCCCGCCGTCAAATTGTATGACGCCGGAATTTCACCGCCAGATTATAGATGCGCTCTCCTACAGGGTGTTGCAGCCGGGCCTTAATTCCGAAGATCAACAGACGCTCACGATGTACGCAGATAAATATGGCGGCGATGGCGTTGCGCCGGCTCTGGGGTCGAGCCGTTCCGGTTACTTGCCTTTCGGGGACATATTTCTCAAAGGTGTGGGACACACGCCGCTGTTCAGGCATAACAACGCGGACGACTTCCCTCATTCACACGGAGGCTTCGACATGGATGAGGGACTTGCCGAAGTGGTTTGGGGAGAAATCAACGCAAACCTCATGAGCCGGGATTCGAGTCGCATCCTGGCTATTATCGATCAGGACGACTACACGCACTATCCGGATGGTGAAAGATCGCTCCGCGCGATAGTGGCGCGAACAGGCTGCCAGCTTCGACCCGGCCACGTTTTGGCGCAGCGTCTTCAAGGACAGCGCTCAAGGCTGGACATCTTCGTCAGTATCACAGGAGCGACCGGACAGCTCTTGACGAGGAAAGACACGGCTACAGGCGAGGAGGTTCCTGACGTCAGGGGCACGATGCTTCAGGTAATTGACGACCATGCGCGCGTGGCTGCCGATCAGGCGCGGTGGCGAATAACGCACTCGGCATTGAGCACGTCCAACATGCAGATGAACGGTGGAATGCTCGACGTGGTCACAGAGCGCGCTCACCCACGCTCTTTTGCAATCCGTCCGCAGCCTCGACCGGCAGACCCGGAGAAATCCTATTGCACAGACTATTCCGACCGCGTGACTCAGATGGAGCGGCTTTACAGAGCGGTCATGAGAAGCGTTGATAAGGAAAGGCGTGGGTTGCTCAACGCGACCCGGCTCAATATCAGAGCGGAGATGGATAAAGCATACCTCAACTATGTAGAGGAAAACCTGCTGTGCGCCGCCGGGCTAAAGCGCAAAATGGCGCAGCGGTTACGAACAAGGCATGCGGAGCTGACGCGACGCTTTACAGAAGTGCTCATGAAGATGACCGACCTGAAGAATCCGACGGTCGTGAGAGCCAGTATGCTGCTGATTAAAGACGCCACGGTGCTCGACGTGTTTGGGCTTTTGGGCAATTTCCCCGGCAGGTATTTCGAAGCCCCGGATGCTAATCAAACGAGGTTCATTCGCTCTCAACTAAAGCCGGTCTATAAAGGCAACAGGTTTCACGTAGCTAAGAAGCGGGCCAACGTCAATGCTCTGATAAAGGAATTTGCCGATGTCTACAAGCAATTGATGCGCGCTTGCCGGGGCTATGCCGATGAGTTTTATGACGGCGTGGAGAGCATGCAGGAGTCTATCAAATCACGCGCGGCTTTTGAGAACAGACCGATGAGGCTGCTATACCGCGCCGATTTTTTTCAAGCTTGCGGGAATGCAGTGCGGGAATACAAATCGACCGGCGATACAGATGTGATCCGTCTTTTTATTGAAAAGAGGGTTTCAGCAGCGTCGCGCGATATTGACAGGCTGCTGGCTCGCGGAGAGTCATGCCTATTGCCGTGTGGCGGGCTGGAATTGCAGGCGCGTGTGATCGAGGGGATACGATTTTCCGTCAGGGCATGGGATGACAGGAAGCAGACGCGCAGGCTGCACATCTGTATTCCGGTTGAACGAAACGGCGGCAACTACATAACAGGTTTACCGTATTACCCTTGCCTCACGCCGCGCCAGATACGCTCGCTCAGCTATAGAATCACGACCGATGACTGGGCGTCATGGCGTGATATTGCCGCGCGATTAAGGCGCGACGGCGAGGGCCGCTTTTTCATCGTCTTTGAAGATACCTGCGACCCGCCGATGGCCGCCGAGCTTGAAGGTATTCTATATGACAAAACTCGCAGCGAGCCGGACCAGAAAAATAAGCTGCGCTCCACCACGTATGTTTTCGCCATCCCTGACAGTAGAGAGCTGGCGGATTTAATCGCGGCACAGAAAACAACGGTTCGGCTGTAAGCGGCGAGCGCGGGCCGCAGTGAAGCGGCGTACACAAATGGTATTGCTTGACTTTTTATTATGAAGAGAGTACATGCAGAGTGTTTAAGTTTAGCATACCGCGCTTCCGTCCCATGTGCCTGTTTTAGACCTGGCTTTTACCGCTTTCCGTAACGGGCAAGGTCTTTCCTTGTTCCAGGCATTGCTGGACGGGAGTAGAAAACAACGCTGAATCTAAAAGGAGCAGACTATGAAAGGAAAGGAGAACGGGAACCAGGATGCTGCAAAAATCAGGGAAACGAAGGATGCAGCATACAAGGCGCCCCGTCTTTACGTGGCCGGCAAGACCGTCGATCTTTTGAGAGGCGGTAATATGGGCAGCTTGGAAGACTTCGCAAAGCGGTTTAAATCCAAGGATAGCGGATGACGGGATCAGTTGGTGTCCGTCATTTAGTGCAACAGCTACCCTAAACCTTTTACTAACCATTCAGTGCGGAGGCATCCTGTCTCCGCACTGAATGCGACTTCGACAGCGAGCCCAGTTTTGAGCCAGTTTCGACTTCACCCAGACGTAATATGGATTGTCAGGCCAGACGGGTCGTCACGCCTTTTACACATGGCGGCGAACGCTTGCGCCATTGATGCCGCTTCAACTGAATTGCTGCGCTCGATTCTCAGCGTCGGCCCGGAGCAGTCGGCAGAAGAGTTGATGAAGCAGTACAGGGTCGAGGAGGCGCAGGCCCACGCAGACGTTCAGGCGTTTGTCAGACATCTCCAAAAACAGAAGATCATACAGCGCCATAGCTCTATCAAGTCGCCAGCCGAGCACATCAAGGCGGTTGCCGCGCGCGTCTGCATCCCCGTAGCGCTCCGCATGGTCCATCTCTTAGCGAAGGATTTGCCCCGCAAAGCATGGGGCCTGCTTTTGGTCGCCAGATGGGCTGTCACGCAATTCGGATTGGCCGCCGCCGTTCGACGCTGGAATCATTTTTACCCTCAGCCTGTCACAGGCGCTGCGCCGCAGGATGCGGAGATGTTGTCTGTGATTGATTCGGTTGTTCGCGAAACCACGTCGCGCCATTTCCTGAACGCACAATGCAAGGAACGTGGGCTCGCCTGTCTGGCCCTGTGCCGTCATGAGGGATTCCCTGCCGAGCTGGTCATCGGGATGACCTTCGCACCGCTTGAAGGGCATGTCTGGGTCGAGTCTGCGGGCCGAATTCTCAGTGATGACCCTGAGCATTGCCAGCCTTACGAACCCGTCGCCCGATACTAATAATAAAGGTTCCTTACACAGATGATGAGTGTGGGTTATACGGTCACGGCTCGCCCCACCGGGGTAGATTTCCAGCCATTCGCTCAACGCGTGGAGACAGCGTCACGGCTCATGTCAACGGCGCGCGACAACCTCTACACGATTATATTAATCGGGCGGCTCTACTACCGCAGTGAGCAGTTGACCAGACTGCGCGGCAAGATTGACGAACAGACTCTGGCACTCTGTCGTGATGAGGATGCCGAGCTTGCCCTCGCAATCTGCCGGGTGTATGGAGTCGATGGTCTGTACAGTCTGGAAGGCGAGTTTGCGCTGGCGTGCTTCGACGAAAAGTCTAACCGCTTGATGGCTATCCGCGATCCCATGGGTGGTTATCCGATCTTCTGGGCGCGTCAGGGAGAAACCGTTTCGCTCTCCACAAGCATACGCCCTCTAATCGATCTTCCGACTTCCGTCGAGCATGACTCCGAGTACGCGATTGACTACTTGGTGATCCCGGACGCAGGGATCGCCGAGATGCCCGGCGAGCGCACGCCCTACCGTGCGATTAAGCGGCTGCTTCCGGGATGGCTGCTCGACGTAGACGTATCGACTGGCCGGGTTGAAAGCAGACCGTACTGGGACTGGCAAGAGAAGATAGAGGCTCCTACGGTTAAAACGATTGACGAGGCGGGGCAGTTGGTACGCGACCGGCTGGCGGCGGCAGTGCGGGAGAGGTTAAGCCGTCGCTATGTGACGGCCAGTACCTTCTCGGGCGGGTTCGACAGCACGAGCCTGGCTCTACTGGCCGAACAACAGTTGGCAGCCCGAGGCGAGCAACTCCATGCCTTATCGATAATATTCAATCGCAGCCATGTGCTCGCGCAGGAGCGTGACTACATCGAATCCGCGCTTACGGGACGAGAGGCGATCATACATCATTACATCGAAGCCGACGGGATGTTGGATTACGATGACCAGGAGCGCCTGCCTTTGTCCGACGAGCCATTCGCCATGACTTCCCGGTTCAAATTCAACGAAGCGCTAGTCCTCGCGGCGGCGCATGCGGGCGCGGACACCATACTGGGTGGCGAGGGCGGCGATCAACTCTTCGACCTGCCCATGCTATTCCTGATAACGGACATGCTACGTAAACGCGACGTTCGCGGGGCGCTACAGCTAGCCCGTCGCTACGGGCGCGTGCAGAGCGAGGGGCCATGGAGAATATTGTTGAATGCCGCGCGACTCCTTCTGCCGACAACTGCGCGCGACGGGGTCAGGACGTTTTTGGCGGGCGGGCGCGCGCCTTTCGAAAAGCAGTCAGAGCGAACACTCCCGCCGTGGTTCACAAAGGAGTTCGCCAGACGTAACCGGCTTCAAGCTCATGCGATGACTTTCCAGCCCTCCCGGTCTGAAAGTCACCTATTCAAGGCCAGAGATATTGCTCTCAACGTGGGCGAGTGGTACCGGTGGTACATCGGCTCGCCTCATGGGATTAACATCACTCATCCTTTCTGGGATACGCGCGTAATATCTTTAGTGCTGGGTCTCCCGAAGATACTGCAAGCGGTGCCCGAGCAGAGCAAGCCCGCGCTCGCAGCCGCGATACGTGATGTCCTGCCCGAAAAAATCGTCAGGCGAAGCCGCAAGTCACATTTCGGCGAATTGCTGGCCGGATACGCTCGACATCAGGATGCACTGGAAACACTGATCATGGAGTCAGACGTAGACCGGGAGATGATAGATAAAGCAGTCCTCCTCGATTGCCTGCGCAAAGCGGCTCTGGGGCTTTTTGGTGATGGAGTCGGTGCGGCTCGATTGCGAATCACATTGAGCTACCTTAGCTGGCTGTCAAATATGAATGCGTGGATGAAGGCGCGTGTGCCGACTTTCCCCCTTCGCCACTTGATGCCAACCAGCCGCCTGTAACAATGCTCGACGACGGCCCAAACCTAAGCAATAATCAGCAATACAGATTTAGGACACTACCCTACGGCAACTTTTATTGACACCTTTATCTAAATACAGTTACGATATTGGAAGTTCCTATCCAAGGTTAACAAGACAGTTTGCCTGTTACGTTCTCGCATCCGGAACTGTATTTGGCTTCGGTAAATCGTCTTTGGGGTTGTATGAGTTGCAGAGTGAGGGGAGCGCGGCACTCTTAATTCTATAAGACTTTCGGGCGTGCCGTCTCTAATTTCCGGGCAGCTCTGTTCGTTGAAGTCGTCCTGTTACATGATGTATTGACAAATCATTGGCTATAAGACTTCTGTCCTTCATCCTATCGCAAGATAATCACCGGACGGATTTTCTCTAGTCTTTTTCAATAAACAATGAAGCGCGTTACATAGCGCATCCGGCCACCGGCCAGCATATCGCAAGATTGACGGGCCTGGCCTTTGCTGTTAAGCACTTATCGCTCCCACCAAAGTCATGAGACAAGAACCTTTTACAAGACACATCGCCAGTGTCATCAACCACATCCCGGACAAAAATCTGCGTACGGCTTTAACAGATAGTTTTAAGGAGTCCGTGGAAGCGGTAAAAAAAATCGAGCGCTGCTTTCACCTGCTGCCGAGTGCGCGCTGGTCCCAAAATCTTCTGGCCCGGTTTTTTCATTCATGGAAAGCAAGCCATCTTAAGATGCTTGCCATCTACGGCCTCTCTTGCCGTTTACAAAGACTCGCTCTTTCCACGGCAGGCATGGACCAGCAGCATCCGCTATTGATTGCCGCCGCCCTCAATGCAGAGACAAGCTATGAAGACCTCGGGCTTGATTACAAGGGTGAAACACACGCTGAACTCTACGATGATTTCGCAGGGACTTTTGTGGAGCATGATTTGTGGCAATCGGATAAATTCGTTTTGCCCGACGCACTTGAGTTCAAGCGCTGGATTTACCAGAACATGGTGGTCAACGACATCCGGATTGGTCTGCTGACAAATATATTTTCAGAGATTTATAACCATGGCGAATATTCGCTCGCCCTCTCTGCCTTTTCCGATTACATAGACCGGCATTACCAATTTTCTGTGGATAAAAAAAGGAAGGCATTGCTCTACATCAGCGCGCACGTAGAGGATGAAACGGAGGTGAGCCACTTTCTGGTCGTCGTCAAGGCACTGGACTACTACAACAAAGTTACAGGCATCCCGACCGATTACGAGCAGGCGAAAAAACTGTTCAAGGAATACCTGTCGCGGCTTGGAAATATCATGGGGACTCTCGCGGACTTGATGAAGGAACAAGGAAATGGGGCACATCATAGCGGAAACCAGTCTGCTATCTGAGCAGAAACATTTCTTCAGCGACGTGGGAGACGCGCTCACCGCGATACGTTCGTACAAAGAACGGCTGCACCGCTTTTCGCTGGAACAGAAATGGCTGGGCCATGAGCCTTGCGATCAGCGTTATCCCACAGAGCTGTTCGCGCTCAGGCCGGCGCACAGAACCTTACCGCCTCTGGCGTTGATTGGCGGCATGGGGCCGCTCGCAGGCGCAAGCGGATTCGAGCGTGCCTGCCGACGGTTTCTCAACACTAGAGAAATCGTGCTCTTTCAAGCTTGCTCCATCCCGGACAGAACCCTGGCCTTGATAAAAATCGCGGAAGCGCGTGTGCAGCCTTCACCCGAATACGCTCTCATGCTTGACCTGCTTGAGTCTGCTATCAGAGAAGCAGTGGCCCACGTTGAATCAAATGTCGAGCCGGTTCATCTAGTGGCGCTCTGCAATACCTCCCACTTTTTCCTTTCCGAAACGCTCAGGCGGTTGCGCGCGCACCAGCCGGAGACGGCTGCGCGCCTGCGCTTCGTTTCGCTGATTGAAGCTACGATTGAGACCATACGGCAACGCGGGTATCGCATGATTCTGGCTCTCTACACACGCGGAACAAGGCTCGGCCGCATCTATTCGCAGCGATTCATAGAGGAGGGGATTTCCTATGTCGAGCCGACGGGAACTCTTGAGCAATCGTTGATGCATTCGATTTTCAGCGGGGTCAAAGCTTTTGACACCGAGGCGAGCTTAGCGGGAGGCGCAAGCCTCTTCGATGAAATCCTTGCGCACGGGCGCGAGTTCGACTGTGTTGTCGCAGGATGCACGGAGATACCATTCATTCTCGAAGCCTTAAATAAATCTGGAAGCGAACAGGTGAAGGCGTTTCTCAGGCGCGTGGAGATTATTGATCCCGTTTCGGCGGCGTTGGAAATCGCCTGAGCATATCCGACCCTTGCGCGTCTCGGAATCAAACTTTAAGTGTGAGCGATTAGCTATGAAGTCAATCGTAGATTATCTGGAGCAGCAGGCCGTAGAGCACACGGACAGCCCGTTTCTAACGGAGAACAACCGGACTCTATCGTTCGGGCAAACGTTTTCGTTAGTCAGAAAAATGGCTGCCTTCCTCTCTGCCCATGACGTGCAAATGGGCGACCGCGTGATCCTGATTATCGAAGGGCGCATTGCACATCTCATCACATACTTTGCCGCTCTCGGCATCGGCGCGATTCCGGTTCTGCTGCATACGGAGAGACCTTTTGAGTTTGTCGAATTCGCCGCGAAGAATACAGGGGCGAAGCTGGTCGTCACACAAAACCATGCGGAAACGTGGGAAGACTTTCCCTGTCCGATTCTTCCTTTCCCAGAGCTTGACGACGGCCATCCTGAACGCTGGACTAACGAGCGACACGAGATTGCTTACATGATGTACACGAGCGGGACGACCGGCCTCCCGAAAGCTGTCATGACCTCGCAATCAAATGTGCTGTTTACCGCTAATACCATCATTGACTTTGCAGAGCTTACGAAGTCTGAACGTGAGCTGATCTGTCTGCCGCTCGCCTTTACCTTTGGCCTCGGACATATTCACAGCCAGTTGATTCTCGGAGGGCAGGCGCATCTCTTCAATTCCATGCGTGACGCAGAGGCCATTCTGAATATTATTGGTAGTGACGGCATCACAGGATTTCTGGCGTCGCCCGGTATGATTAAAATGCTGGTCGAGCAGCAAGGAGACGAGTTCGCAACACGAGCGCGCAATCTCAGCTATATCGTCATCAATTGCACTCCCATGCCCGTGCCGCTTACCAGACGCCTGCTTGAGCTACTGCCACGCACGCGCATCTACATGTATTATGGTCTGACCGAAGCCAGCCGCAGCGCATACAATTTTTATAACCTGAATCCCAACAAGCTCGGCTGCACAGGACGTGCGACCAAAGGAGTCTCCCTCAAAATTGAAAACCCTGGCCCGACGACAGGCGCGGGCGAAGTTTGCATCAAAGGCCCGAACGTCATGCCGGGATACTGGGGAGAAGCAAACGTCGCCTGCATAGATGAAGACGGATGGTTTCACACCGGAGACCTGGGCGTGATTGACTCGGATGGATTCATGACCGTCAGGGGTCGCATCAACGATCAGATCAGCGTTGATGGCATGAAGTGCCAGCCGCTGGAAGTGGAAACGATTCTGAATCTTCATCCGGAGGTCAAAGAATCTGCGGTCGTCGGATTGCCCGACGACAACACGTACCAGCGCGTGGGCGCAGCCGTCGTGACAGAGTCCGCGCGAGATAGGGAACAACTTATAGGGCTTTTACAATCTCATTGCAGGCAGAAGCTTGAGCCTGTCAAAGTCCCGAAGAAAATTATTTTTCTCGATGCTATTCCCAGAACCGAGCTTGGAAAAATCAAGCGCATCGAGATTCAAAAGCTTTTGACGGAGGCGAGCGAGGCATAAGGGGTTTTTTCCGTGGCAAGGTCTTTAAGGGTTCTACATATCACGACGGAGTTTCCCCCGTTCGTCGTCGGCGGCCTCGGGACGGCTTTGGGAGGGCTGGCGAGCGCGAGCGCCCGCGCCAGCGCCGAGGTCGGGGTGCTGCTCATTATAGACGCGCCGCTCGCCAGGGTTGTCGAGCGCGTCGAGCGTTTCACCGAAGGTCGCCGAGTCCCCGTACACGATGCCAGCCATGCCGATCTTGCAGCGGTCGATGATGGTGGCGCTGCGGCGGTGGCGCCGGCTATCACGCTCTTTCAAATTTACGATTCCGACCCTCCGGAAGTCGCGGCCCGCATCGCCATGGAGTGGAAGCCCGACATCATCCACCTGCATGTCGTTTGGGTCTTACCGTTCTTGCGCTCCATCCTCGAAAGGGTTCGCGTCCCCGTCGTCTACACCGTTCATTGTCTGCTCCGCGCGGCCTTCGACATCGGGCGCGAGCCCGCGCACATCCTCGAATACAGCGGCCAGCAGAAGACGACCATCGGGCTGGCGCGGCGAGTGATCGCGCTGACGCATGACGAAGCCGCACTGACGAGCGGTTATTACCCGGAAGCGCGTGAGCGTATACGCGTCGTGGGCAACGGGATTGACGATTCGCAAACTGCCCGCCACGCCGCACGCAGAAAGAAGTCGGATGAATCTCTTCTAGCGCTCTATGCGGGGCGGCTCGTTGAACGCAAGGGAGTCCGCGACCTGCTGGATGCGATACCGCTGGTACTTGATAGCTCGCCCGACATGCGCTTTGTATTTGCGGGCGGCCCCGTAAATTCCAGTGCTGAAGAGTTAGAGCAGGTCTGGCTTCCTGCCTCCTGCGCCCCTTTTCGCAATCGCATCAGCTTTACCGGATGGCTTTCGATGGAGCAGTTAGTCGAGTGGTATCGCGCGGCGGATATTCTGGTCGTGCCTAGTCGTTATGAGCCGTTCGGGATGGTGATTCTTGAGGGCATGCTGCACGGGCTGCCAATCGCCGCTGCGAACGTCGGCGGCCCACGTGAAATTCTTGAGCACGAGCGAACCGGACTTCTCTTCCCGCCGGGTGATGTAGAAGCGATTGCACAAGCCTTACTGCGACTCGTCCATCAGCCGAAGCTTCGCCGGAATCTGGGCGAGACAGCGGCGCGCGAGGTTCGCGCAAGGTGGCTCTGGCCGCGCATCATAGAGCAGGTACATAGAGTGTACAGCGAGGCTCTGGGCTAACCTGCGCCGCGTTGCCCTGAGCTACGAAGGCTCTGCACAATCAGACGAATCAAGAGCAGATTGTTTTGGATATAGTCCTTTACACGGAAGGCTTGCCCTTCACAGGGGATACACTTGAGCGCCAGTCGCTCGGGGGTTCCGAGACGGCTTTTATTCATGTTGCCAGAGAACTGGCGCGCATGGGCCACACTGTGACGGCATATTGCCTGTGTCCGAATGAAGCTGTCTACGATGGTGTCATCTATCGAGATGTCTCGAAGGTTCACGAGTTGGGCCAGAGAGCCTGCGACCTGTTTATCTGTTCGCGCTACTTCTCCGTCTTTTCCGAAAACATACGCGCCGGGGCCAGCTTTCTATGGATGCACGAACTGCTGACGAATAATGAGGCTCAGAATTTATCATTCGTCTCACACAAGATTGATGCTGTCTACTGCCTCTCCGATTATCACTGCCATGACACACGCGAGGCTCTTCCGGCATTAGAACCGAAGTTACGAAAATTGATGAACGGCATAGACCCGGCTTTAATCCTCAGGGCCACGAAAGACGTGCGCGGGAAGCGGCACAAAATCATGTTCACCTCGCGTCCAAAACGCGGGTTGCATCAAGCCCTTGAATTGTATGAGAGACTGGCAGACACCACTTTGGAGTTCTTGATTTGTAGCTATTACTGTTCGCCGAACGGCAAGGCAGAGCCGCTCTGGGACAGCTACCAGCCACGCATTGACAAGCTCGTCAAACGAGGCTTCCCCGTCTCGATAGGAAGCTTTACACAACGCGACCTGTACCGGCACATAGCTGAAAGTAAAGCCGTGATTTATCCGACAGACTGTGAGGAAGTCTTCTGCATCAGCGCGATAGAAGCGCAGGCTTGCGGGACAGTCTTTTTAACGACCGATGACTTTGCGCTCAAAGAGACCGTCGGTTACGAGCGAATCCCGCCCGGCAATCAAGCGCAGTTTTACGAACGACTCAAAGCCATCCTCTCTGACGAGAAACTCCGCCGCGAGCTTGAGACAAAGGGCCGTGAGCACGTCATTCCTTATACATGGCAAAATGTGGCGCGGATTTTTACGAGAGATGCCGAGCGTCATTTATTATGAATTCTGGTCTCACTCAACAAAATATCCGGCTTGCATTATCTCTTCTGAAAAGTTCTTCGTCACCCGGGCCTTTCCGCACACCCTGTTTCGATTAGCCTTGATGATTCCCTCTTCCAGGTTTTTAACTGATAAGTTGTAGTTTCTCCTTTGCATCTCCCATCTCATTTGAGACGCATCGCGCACTTCAAAAAGCTCTAACATTGCCGGATCGAAATTCATGATCCTTTCGGCATCATCGTGTTCGATGCGGCTCACCAGACCCTCTTCTTCAATGTATTGCAACTTCGCCTGCCGCGCTCTGGAAACTAAATCGTCATCATCAAATCCCCACCCTGCAAAATCCTCGTCGTATCCTCCCAGCGACAGGAAATGAGATTTCTTGAGCCCTACCAACCCTGTGAACCCCCTCAACACTGCGTCCGGATGCTGCTCGAAAATACGAAGCAGACGGGCGACCCCTTCAGTGTTGATAAAGGTGTCCGCATCCAGATTCACAACGTAATCGCCACCGGCGAGCAGGTGTGCCAGGTTCTTGGAATGAGGCGAGCTGAAATACTGAAAGTCTGTGGTGTGGTAGTAGGCCAGGTGTCCGCTCTCAATAAACCTGACATACTCTCTCAAGCCCTCATGCATCCCGTCGCGTGAATTGTAATTAACGATGATCCATTCGACAGCCGCTCCGCAGCGCGCGATGGTTTCCAGATTATGATCCAGTGTTATTTTCAGATGATGATAACGGCCCATGCACGGAGTACAGAAAGAGAGCTTCATAAACATTCTCCCTAAGGGTTAGCCTGCAACGCCTCAAAGCTCATGGCATTATCCAAGACCTGCTGAATCTCAAGCGCAACATTCTTCCAGCAGAGTTTTGACAGTCCTTGCGCCCACGTCCCAGTCAAGGCGTGTCCTGTATTCATTAAACGCGCTCAAAGATAATTCTTCATATCGCAAGGGGTCTGACATTAAACTCAAGATATAGGAGCAATATTCGGAGACGGGCGCATCCAACGAAAACAATTTCCCATTCACCTCGTCTCTAACTGCTGCGGGAATACCTCCGGTGATAGTAGCGATACTGGGCAGGCCGAATGAGCTGGCTTCCGCGAAAACGATTCCGAAACATTCCGCTCTGGAAGGGATGACGAGAAAGTGAGCCTCGGAAAATAATCTATCGAGCGTCTTCATCCCTTCGGGCGTCGCCTTGGAAATAAATCCGAGTATCTTCACATAATCAGGCACAGCGCCTTCTATTTCCGGTTCGCAGCCGACGATTGCTAACTCCGTATTTAATCCCTGCCTGTTGAGTTCTTCTGCGATTTTGAGAACAATGTCGCCGCCCTTTCTCTGCCACGCATAACCTATAAATAACAATTTGCATTTATCTTTCGAGCGAGCAGCAACCATTGTCTTGATATCATTTGGAGTGCGCCCGCATTCAAGGTTCGCGCCGAAAGGCACGACCTTAATCTTTGAGCTATCTACATCGTACCTGTCCCTTGCGTTTCGGGCGGCCCAATCCGAAGCAAAGATAGCCAGCGTGCAATTTTGTAAAGCCATCCTGTCAACCGCCTCAAACATTTCGATTGTCTCTTTTGAATCGGTTTCCAGTGGCGAGTAGTAGCCACGCACACTGGCAAACATTGCATCATGCCAGAAGACAATGGGCTGCTCGCACTCAAGGAGACAAATGTGATTGAACCCGGAAGCGAAGACGACATCAACTTTAAGCTTATCAAGCTTGCGCGCGACCTGTTCGTTCAGACTCTTGATAACCTCTGCATATCCCGCGTCGGGCCTGCTCAGTGGACCAATCGGCTGAACGTCTAGTGATTGGTTCACGAGCGCTTTCATCATGTAATATCCTATCCCTGAAAATCCATGTATGTCATAAGGATCATGCTCAGTCGCGTATGCTATTCTCACTTCAACTGCTCCTCAAAGCAGGTCGGATGTAAGAGCTAGACTTAATGAATAAATATCCCGGCAGCATCATTGAACAGGATTACAGATTTATCAAGAAACGTGACCGGGCACGCGCGGGCTCCAACGCGTAGAGGAAGCCACCGGAGGATAAGCGATGAAGACGACAGAACACTATGCACAGTTTTTTGAGCGATTCACGACTGAGAAGTACGAAAGCTATCTTCGCAACCTGGGCGTTACCATCGAGAAATACAGTTTCAGCACGACTCCTTACTTTCTTCCGCGAAAGAGGTTCGAGCGGCTCGTAGAGATTACGAATTCGCTCCTCAAGCTGCTCAAGTCGCCCGCTTATCATGAACAGACGGCCCGGACCTCCTGGTTTCTACCACACCACACGATGCGGCCCACGGATTATTTCGGTGACGTGGAGTTTCATTGCGGCGACGTCGAAGACAAGATACTCGAAGTAAATTTTAACCCGCCCGGACACGTAGGCTTTCTGGAATTACTTGAAGGAGCATTCCTAAACGCCTTCGACGTGCCGCATGCGCTCAGAGTCAATGAGGGGTTCGAGGAGAGACTGGTAGATGCTGTGACAGACCATCGCCGCTACACAAAGATAGCCGTCGGCGTCAATCACACAGCCGCCAGCAAACCTTACATGGCTCATTACAAATACTTCGAAAAGATATTTTCCCGGCATGGTATTGAAAGCAGGGTCGTCTATGCGGCAGACGTTCAAATGGACGAAGCCTTCTGCCCGATGTGGGATGGGCGACCGTTTGACAGGATTTTGAATTTAGTGATACCAAGAATCTGGGAAGACAATCCTGAACCGTTCTCCAAATTTACGCTGGCTTATAAACATCATCCTGAGATGTTCTTCCCGAATCCTTTTGGTTGGAGGCTCGGCCAAAAGAGACTTCAGGCAGTTTGCTATAACCTTGAAAACGAGAATTTCGGACTGGAAGAAAAGGACGTAGAGATTATTACAAAGGCTTCTCTTGAAACTTACATGCTTTCGGATTTCTCATCTCCGAGTGAGCTTATGCAAAGGTTCGAGGGCAAGGATTTCGTGCTCAAGCCTCTGGACAACTATCACGGCAAAGGTCTGTTTATACGGCCCTCTGTCGAGAGCATAGAACAGGTTTTTGACAGTGCGCGTGACAGGTATATCGCCCAGCAATATTTTCCGCCATCTCAGGTTCCCTGCATAACAACAGGCGGGGCTATAGAGAATTATCTGTTTTCTCTAAGATTGGGTTTTCTTAACGGAGAGTTTTTTGGCGCGCGCGGCTATAACTTTACAATCCCACCTTCCAGTGAACACATTGTTCCGGTTGTAGTCGTTTGAGAATTGGAAATATAGACTAAACGGAACCCCGCCGGAAATTTGAGAGCTGGAATCTAGCCGCTCCGATGCTAAGTTAAGCTGATAACTGCCTGACGTATGAGCTGGGACGTTGGAGCTTGTTCGCTTCATTCAAAATGAACTCGAAACAATCCTCAAGAATTTCGTTTTCCCTCTCGCCTAGAATCACCAGATTCCTGTTCTGCGGATAGGCCCAGCGCCCCAGCGTCGCCATGCTAAAGCCCTCCTGCTTTGCCTCTTCGAGGGAGGACTTTCGCACAGCATCCCATAAAACCAGCACAGGTTTTTCCAGCGCGGTGGCGATGTGCGACGGGCCTGTATCGAAGCCGACGTACATGTCGCTGGCCCAGATAAGCGACATCATCTGCCTGATATTTGTTTCCGGCGTAAAGACCGGCAGCTCTTTTTGTTTGAAATGATTATTGCCTATCTGGAAAAAGCCGACTTGCTCTTTTAGCGTTTCGATGAGCTGAATCCATTTCTCAAAATACCATGGAGACTCCGGCAGGCTTGATGAACGTCCGTAGGGACATAAAACCACGACCGGACGCTTGAGATGGGAAAGCGTTTGCAATCCCCACTGCATCTCCTTTTGAGATAAGAAGAGAGAGCCGCATAGCTTTCGCGGGCGTAATCCATAGGGAGCGCAAATGTTCTCTATCTCATGCGACGCCTGACAAAAATTATCCATCTCCGCACTGATTTTCTCCATGATGTCCGGGTCGTATTGATTGGCATCTACAAGCTCTTCGATATACGGATTGCCCTCCCAAATCGGATAATCAATCTCATGTTCGACACGTCCATACCACGAATAACTCAGCGGAGTCGTTAGTAGCCGTATCGGGCGACCAGCCCGCAAAGCGAATGCCTCAACAAGACGCGTGTAACAAACAAGGCTGCCAATTCCTATGTAGCCGGGCACAGCCAGATCACACTTATATTTTTCGGCATAGTACTTAGAGTAAAAAAAAGGCTCGGACGTAAGGAATCTGGGTGGCTCCGGCGGTACCTCTATGCACTGCTCATCCTCTCTTTGCATAAGTCTGTCGGCATCTTTCACGTTAGATAGTTTGAGGGCGCGCGTACCGGAACATTTTACTTGCCGCCTCTGCTTTTGAGCAAGCGAGCGACGATTTTGGGCAAGATTTGCTGAGATGGCGTGTGCCCCGGCGGTGTATGATTCTGTTTATCAATTTTCCGAAGGAGTCGATACAAAGTGGCTATTGCAAAGGGTGCGGAGATTGCGCCCGTTAAAGGGAAGCTCGGGGTTCTGCTCGTGGGTTTGGGCGCTGTGAGCACGACTTTTATAGCGGGCGTCGAGGCTATTAAAAAGGGCATCGCAGAGCCTATTGGAAGTCTCACGCAGATGGGCACGATTCGGTTGGGCAAACGCACGGAGAATCGCGTCCCGCTCATCAAGGATTTAGTGCCGCTCGCGGATTTGAATGATCTGGTTTTCGGCGCGTGGGATATCTTTCCCGATTCGGCTTACGAGGCGGCGATGCACGCAGGCGTGTTGGAGAAAGACCTGCTCGCGCAAGTCAAAACGCCGTTGCAGAAGATTAAGCCGATGCGCGCTGTCTTCGATCAGTCTTACGTCAAGCGGTTGAACGGGACGAATGTCAAAGAGGGCGCGAACAAGATGGAGCTGGCCGAGCAGCTCATCGAAGACATCGCGGAATTTAAGCGACGTAACAAGTGCTCGCGGCTGGTGATGGTCTGGGCTGCCTCTACGGAAATTTTCCTCAAGCCGCAGGGCGTCCATAAGACGCTTCAGTCCTTCGAGCAGGCGATGCGCGATAATCATAAAGCGATTGCGCCTTCGATGATTTACGCCTACGCGGCTTTGAAATCGGGCGTGCCCTTTGCTAACGGTGCGCCGAATCTGACGGTAGACCTTCCTGCGCTCATGCAGCTTGCAGACCAGATGAACGTGCCCGTCTGCGGCAAGGATTTCAAGACCGGGCAGACCATGATGAAGACCATCCTCGCGCCCGGCCTCAAGTCGCGCCTGTTGGGTCTGCACGGCTGGTATTCGACAAACATCCTCGGCAACCGCGACGGCGAAGTCCTCGACGACCCGGACTCTTTCAAGACCAAGGAAGAATCCAAGCTCTCCGTGCTCGAATATATCCTTCAGCCGGATGTCTACCCGCAGCTTTACAAAGATTTTTCGCACGTCGTGAGGATTAACTATTACCCGCCGCGCGGCGACAATAAAGAGGGCTGGGACAACATAGATATTTTCGGCTGGCTGGGCTATCCGATGCAGATCAAGATTGATTTTCTGTGTCGCGACTCTATCCTCGCCGCGCCGCTCGTGCTTGACCTGGCGCTCTTTCTGGATTTGGCCCAGCGCACCGGAATGAAGGGCGTGCAGGAGTGGCTCTCCTTCTACTTCAAATCGCCGCAGACCGCGCCGGGACTTTATCCGGAGCACGATCTTTTCATACAGTTGATGAAGCTCAAGAACACGCTCCGCTACCTGCGCGGCGAAGACCTCATCACGCACCTCGGTCTGGAATATTACGACTGAGCGAGACCAACGGATTTCACTTCCGAGTCTACAAAAAAGGCGCGCTCCCGAATTGCAGGACGCGCCTTTTTCTTTGCCACGATTTGGTCACTTCGCCAGACGTTTAGGTGTGGCAAAAGACTGAGCCCGCCTCCTTTGCGACACTATTTGTCAGACCCTTCCTGACGCGAATTGTCACCGCGCCCGCTGCGCTCGCGCCTGAGAAATTTTCTCTAAAAACTATTGCCTCGAATATTTTGTGGTGACATTTGAGGCGATGTCGTATATATAGCGTTTAGCAACTCTATGGAGGGCGGCGGCGCGGCTCATTCGGAGGTAAACGCGCCCCCGCGCTCGCGCATCTATCTGATGAGCGGTTCGTTCTTTGCATAGAGACGGCACGGGGCTTTGAGACAGGAGGGGAGTCCGCGTCTCAAAGCGTAAGGCAAGCGTCCAGTTCTTCGACTAATCAGTAAAGCGAGTCATGGGGAGTTAGTAACCGATTGGTCGAATCTGGCGTTTTAATAAGCAGGAGGGAAGCACAAGAGGCGCTTTCCCCAATCCGTGGCCGCTCAGCAAAGGAGGACGACCAGTGATTGCACAAATGGAAAAACATAAAGAGACTATGGAAACGGTCTTCCTTGATCCAGACCAAAAGAGCCCGCGCGCGCAGGAGTTTGAAGAAAAACTCGGCGCACGCATTGTCGGCCAGGAGCGCGCCGTGCGCCGCATGAGCGGTCTATACCAGATTTTTTTGGCGGGCATGAACCCGCTCAATAGACCCATCGGGACGATGCTCTTTCTGGGACCGACAGGCTCAGGCAAAACCCGCGTCATAGAGGCCGCCGCCGAAGTGCTTTACGGAGACTCGAACGCCGTCATCAAGATTGACTGCGCGGAGTTTCAGCACTCGCATGAGATAGCCAAGCTGATCGGCTCGCCTCCGGGCTACCTGGGCCACCGCGAGACTTCTCCCATGCTCACGCAGGAGAATCTTGATCGCTATCACACGGAAGAGACCAAGCTCTCGCTCGTGCTCTTTGACGAGATAGAGAAGGCTTCGGACTCTCTGTGGCAACTCTTGCTCGGCATTCTGGATAAAGCGACGCTGACTTTGGGCGACAATCGCCGCGTGGATTTCTCCAAGGCGATGGTGATTATGACGTCCAACCTTGGTGCGCGCGAAATGTCTGAGTTTATCTCCGGCGGCATCGGCTTTGCGCCGGTCAAGGGCGGGAAGAACCCGAACGACTCGGACGTAGACCAGAAGATTTATCGCACGGCCCTCGAAGCGGCGCGGCGTAAATTCAGCCCCGAGTTTATGAATCGCATAGACAAGGTCGTGGTCTTCCGCTCTTTGAAAGAGCATCACCTGCGACAGATTCTTGACCTTGAGTTGCAGGCCGTGCAGGATCGCATCATGGTCAGCGCGGGCACGAAGTTTGTGTTTCGCTGCACGGACGCGGCCAAGGACATGCTGCTCAAAGAAGGCATCGACCTCAAGTACGGCGCGCGCCATTTGAAGCGTGCCATAGAGCGTTTCCTCGTTTACCCGCTCTCGAATCTGGTGGCGACCGAACAGGTCGGACTGGGCGATCTGGTCAACGTGGATTTGAACGAGTCGAGCGGCAAGCTCGTCTTCTCGAAACGTTCTGGCGGCGCGTTGATTCAGGAGCCGGATTTAGAAGAAGGCCCTGAAGAGGTAGAGAAAAAATCGGGCGGCGTCGCGATGCCAATCCCGCAGACCAAAGTCGCTCGCAAGAGCCAGGGACGCGGCGAAAAAAGCGAAAGCTAAAGAGCCCGCACGCGGTTTCGATTAAATTAAAAGCGCCGGAGGGAATCACCCTTCCGGCGCTTTTAATTTGATACGGCGTCTGCCCGAACAGCTTGTCTTTCACATAGGGCGCGGAGTTTCCGAGGGAGCGATTTTGCGTAGCGCTTCATAAGCTATCTGTGAAAGATAAGGATCGCTGGCGGCGAGCGCGCCGCGTAGAGCGGGGACGGCTGCGGCGTCGCCTATCAGGCCGAGCGAGCGTGCTGCCTCGCGGCGTACATCGTCTTCTGCGCGCGCATCCGTGAGCGTTTCAATCAGGGCCGGGACAGCGGCGCGGCTGCGTATCTGGCCCAGCGAGCGTGCAGCAGCGCGGCGCACAAATTCATTCTCGCTGGTCCGACCCCGCGTAATCTTGCTAAAGAGACCTGAAGCACGCACGCGCGCCGTCAGTCTTCCGGTCAGAGGGATGACCGCCGCCTCGTCTCCTATTTCTCCGAGCGCGACGGCAGCCGCGCCGCGCACGCTCTCTTTTTTATCCAGCTCAAGTATTTTAACGAGCGCGGGAACAGCCTGTCGGCTGCGCGTACGGCCAAGCGCGTAAGCCGTCTCCTGGCGTACAAACTCTTCCCTGTCCTGAAGCAGGGGCAGGAGCGCGGCGGCGGCTTCGTCGGCGGGCATTGAAAGCACTGCGCGTGTGGCGGTGGCGCGCACAATCGGCGAAGTGTCTTTCAGAGCGATGGCGGCCACGCGCGAGCTGTCGGGACGCGCCATCCATCCTAAACGCATCACGGCATCGCGTCTCTCTTCTTTATCGGATGAAGAGAGACGGCGGCGCTCTCTTTCAATCTCACGCTGTAAAGGATTGAGAGCGGAAGCTTGCGATGCTTGCGTTGAAGAGTTTTGCGCGTTGGCGTTTGAGTAAGCTGAGAGAAAAAACAGAAGAGCTACAACCGCGCACGCCGCTCTAAGCGTGCGGGCTGGTGTTGATGGAGGGGAAGCTCGCCGGGGGTTGTGCATGCTCTGTCTAAAGCCGCGCCAGAGGCGCGCTGGCGCGACGCTCTGCCCGGCGGCGGACGGATTCCCATTCATAAGCCTGTTGCGCTCGCCTGTTTTCGCGTGCGTCCGCCAGCGAAGAGATCAGGTCGTCCTCCCACAAACCGCTCGTCATGGCCGCGCGGCGCATGGTCTCCATAATAGAGATGTAGTCCAGAACTTCTCTGACTTCGGAATCGTTGAGGACGTCGAGTTTTAAGGCGAGCAGTTGACGTTCAGTTAAACGCTTAGCCATCTCTTTGCTCCTGAGTCGTTCGGAAGCGCGGACGGCCCCGATGTGCCCTTGCGGGCAGGCTCTCGCTAAGAGAGTAAGCGACGTTCAGGAGGCCGTCGGGCTCGATTGTTTCTCGCGAGGGAGCACGCTTGACAGTCTTTTACCAGCGTGTGTTGAATCTCCAGTCTCTTGTAATCCAGTGTGATCAGCTCGACGCCCTTGGCGCGCGCTGTTCGAAGATGAAAATCAACTTGCCTGGGGGTGAATCAGACGCAATATACATGAAAGAGTCCGGAGAGTCTAGAGTCATGAGTAGTGGTCAGTTTCAAATCAAACTCACCGCCGAGACGCAGAGATGTCGCAGAGCAGGCGCAGAGAAATTCAACCCTCTGCGTAAACTCTGCGCTCTCTGCGTCTCGGCGGTGAGTGCTTTGATTCGAATTATTCCAGATTGATGATGTGTGGTGTGATGCTGTCTTCGTCTAGTTCCAGGAGGCCGACGGAGCGCGGGAGGCTGAAGCGTTTTGGTCCGGCGCTGCCCGGATTGAAAAGGAGTGTGCCGCGCCATGAGTCTGAATAGGCACTGTGGCTGTGGCCGAAGATGACCACGTCCGGCATGTGACGCTCGATGATGCGCTGCTGCGCTTGCGTCATCTTCTCGACGGTCGCGAAGATGTGGCGCACGTAAAAGGTGCGTCCCTCAAGGACCGCCATCCTTTCGTTCGGGAAGCACATTGTCTGGGAGTCGTTGTTGCCTCGGACGGCGATGACGGGCGCGATTTTTTCCAGTTGCCAGACAATGTCCTCGTTGCCTATGTCTCCGGCATGGATGATGGAGCGAACGCCGTTAAAGAGTTCTAGAACTTTTTCGTCTAAGAGGCCGTGTGTGTCGGAGATGACGCCGATGCGTGTGCGTTGCGGGGTGTGGCCCAGCATTAGTCAATCTTGGAGGCCACCGAGTGCATAGTGTCCACTATGAGCACGGCGATGGGCGGGTAGAACAGAAGGTCCGGGCGGACGTCGTGGCTGAAGAAGAAGGGCATGTTATCGAGGATGATGTAGTGCATGTGCTCGCCCATGAAGTAACCGGCTACAACGCTGGCTACAAAAGCTATGACGAGGAACAGGTAGGCCGTCAACCGCGTGAAAGGCTTTTCGGGCTTCTCGTCTTCCTGCATGAGCGAAGTATGAATAGTGTTCGGGCGATAGGTGTAGCGTTCGAGCGAGAGACGCAGGCGCGAGGTCAGATGCCAGACGCCAATCAAAAAAAGCGTGACCAGAATGGCGCGTCCCGTCCAGCCAAGCCCCTCCCAGAATTTGGGCTTGAGCATGATGACAAAGAATGTGGAGAGAAAGAGCGTCACGGTCGGGAACACTGCCTGCTGAAGCGCAAAGGTTTCACGACGTCCCTCTTCAATCCAGTTGTCCACGACGCGGTCAAGGCGGCGCTGTGCGGCGACGACGCGGCGCATGCGGCGCGCGTGTGGGTTGTCAGAATGCACCACGGACGCAGACGCAGCAGAGCTGCCGCCGTAGCGTATGCGCGCAACCTGTGCATCGTAGAAGGCACGCTCCTGCGGATCGCTCAGGGTGCGATAGGCCATGGCGAGCATGGCGAAATCGCGTGCCGCCTGTGTCGAGCCGCCGTTGACGTCCGGGTGACGCTTGCGCGCCAAGCGCCGGTAGGCGCTCTTTATCTCGGCCCCGGTCGCCGAAGGCTTAACTCCAAGAAGTTTGTAGTAATCAACCACAGCGTTCGTCTCTCTTTGTCTCGCCGGAACGGCGAGGCCGTGGGTGGGTGTCCCGCAAAGGCCCTTGCGGCAGGGAGGTACGCCCTCAACCGAACAGTAATATAACACGGTTGAGCCGTTTTCGTCTTCACCGGAAGCGGTTATAAAAGGGAAAGGTTGAAGAGATTGAGTCAGGAGCCCTTGGCGGGCCGGGCCCCCTGTTTTCGGTGAGGAAACCAAGGGTGCGACGCGTCTCGGATGGGGCTTCCGAGTGGGGCGAGGACTTAAAGTGGTCATCGCTCCCTTGGGCTCAAGAATAATTAAGCAACGATTATGCCAGTGGCCGCCCGGACGTGATTACAGAAAAAAGCTTAATAATCCGCGACCAATCGCCTTCGCTGTGTTCTCTTCTGTGCACACTGCTGTCTAAAATTGTAGACACTCGACTGAAAATCTAAAGAACGTCAGTTCAAGGTCAGAGGTCGTGATGCGCAAAGCCCCTGAAAGGGGAGATATATCAGTAGCCCAGCACGTCAGTGCTGGGCTACTGATATATCTCCCCTTTCAGGGGCTTTGACGGCAGAGCTAATTCTTCTTATCGCCGTTGCCTTCCGGGCGTGTGCGCGAGGCGCGCTCGACCATGTTGATGAGCGTGCGGACGGCTATCCCGGTCGGTCCCTTGGAGCGATAGGGCTTGGCGTCGTCGCCCCACGCCGTTCCCGCGATGTCCAGATGCGCCCAGGAGATTCCATCTGCAAACTCTTTGAGGAAAGCGGCGGCGGTGATGGTTCCGGCCTTGCGCCCGCCAGTGTTCTTGATGTCGGCGATGTCGGATTTGATCTGCTTGGAATATTCTTTATCGAGCGGAAGCTGCCAGTATTTCTCGCCGACCTCGCGGCCCGCCTCTATCACTTCGTCAATCAACTCCTGGTCCGTGCCGAGGATGGCCGTGTTGACGTCGCCGAGCGCGATGGAGACAGCGCCCGTCAGAGTCGCCATATCAAGGATGCGCTTGGCCCCGAGCTTTCTGGCGTAAGCGATGGCGTCGGCGAGGATGAGACGCCCTTCGGCGTCCGTGTTGATAATCTCTATGGTCTTACCTGACATGGCACGCACGACGTCGCCCGGCTTGGTGGCCTTGCCCGAAGGAAGATTCTCGGAAGCGGGCACGACGCCGAGCACAGGAATCGGCGGCTTTAACTGCGCGATGGCGCGCATGGCTCCGAGAACGGTTGCGCCGCCGGACATGTCATACTTCATCAACTCCATGTTCTCGCCCGGCTTGATAGAGATGCCGCCGGAATCGAACGTGATTCCCTTCCCGACAAAAGCCAGAAGCTCGCCTTCTTTCTGTTCGGCAGGGGCGTTGCGCGGCGTGTACTTGAGGACAATCAGCTTGGCCGGTTGCTCCGAGCCCGCCGAGACGCTCAAGAGAGCGCCCATCCCTTCCTGCTCCATGCGCGCTTCGTCCAGAACGTCTATGCTCAAGCCGAACTCGCCCGCGATTTCTCTGGCGCGCTCGGCCATGTCGGTAGGCGTCAGGTATCCGCCCGGCTCGTTTGCCAGATCGCGCGTGAAGTTTACCGATTCGCCTACGATGCGCCCGCGCTCTGCGCCGCGCTGAAGGGCGTCCGCGTCCGCTCCGTCCATCATGACAACCACGCGGTCAATCGTGCGCTCCTCTTTATCTACGGTGCGATACTTGTCCGGCTCAAACAAACCGATGACAGAGCCTTCGGCAGCCGCAGCAGCGACCTGTTCGGCGTCACCTTCGGCGCGCGGCAGGATGGCGACCGACTTGACGTTCTTGCCGCGAAGAGTACGCACGGCTGCGCCAGCCATCTGCGAAATCTGCGGCGTCTTGTAATCCTCGCGCGTGCCTACGCCCATGAGCAGAAGTCTTTTCGCTTTCGCGCCTCCGCCCCCCAGATGCATGTAAACTGATTCGCCTTCTTTGCCCTTCAACTCTTCGGATTCAATCACAGAGCGAATGAGGCCGCCCGTCAGTTCATCAAGCTCTTTTAATAGACCCTCGTCCGCCTTCTCATCTTTAAAGACGGCGACGGCGAGGGCCTGCACGTCTTCCTCACGATATTTTCCCGCACTCCCCAAAATTTCCATCTCTTCTCTCCCGTAAAAAAGGTTAGCTACACAAAGCGCCTACCGGTTTCGCTCCTTTAATTGGGCGCGAGTCTCCCGCTCGACGGTACGGCGCATTTCAGTCTCTCGTTTATCGTACAACTTTTTACCACGGGCGACGCCAACTTCCAGCTTGATGCGCCCGTTCTTCAAATAGACTTTCGTGACGACGAGCGTCATGCCCTGCGTGGTCGCTGCTTCCTCAAGCTTGTCAATCTCGCGACGGTGGAGCAAGAGCTTACGCGTCCTCATGGGCTCATGATTCGCCCGGTTGCCATGAGAATACGGCGAAACGTGGGCATTAAACAACCACGCCTCGCCATCCCGGACGGCAACGTAAGAATCTTTTAACTGGACGCGCCCTTCCATCACGCTCTTGACCTCCGTGCCCTTGAGCATCACACCCGCCTCGTACTTGTCCAGAATGTGATACTCGTGAAAGGCCGCGCGATTCGCCACCAGCACTTTTTCTTCTTTAACAGCCATAAGTGAATTTGCGATTTTCGATTTTCGATTGGATAAGGACTGAAGACTAATTTTTAATTTTTGTTCGTCTTTCAAATCGGCAATCGCAAATCGAAAATCCCCTATCTTTCTTCCCGCAGCGGTCTCATCATGAGAGCTTCTGCCGCCTCTGCGGCGCTCTTGCCTTCGTAGAGCACGGCGTGGACTTCCGCCGTGATGGGCATCTCGACCTTGAGCCGCTCGGCTAAATGATAGACGGCGCGTGTGGTCTTCACGCCTTCGGCCACTTCCTTCATGCCGCTCAGGATTTCTTCGAGTGAGCGCCCGCGTCCAAGCTCCATCCCGACGTAACGATTACGCGACAGGCTGCCCGTCGAGGTCAAGACCAGATCGCCCAGACCCGCCAGCCCCATCATGGTTTCCACGCGCGCGCCCTGCGCTTCTGCAAACCGCGCCATCTCTGCCAGCCCCCGCGTCACCAGCGCGGCCACGCTGTTCGTCCCAAGCCCCAGCCCCGCGACCATTCCCGAAGCCACGGCCATCACGTTTTTGACAGCCCCGCCAAGCTCTGTTCCGACGACGTCCGTGTTTGTATAGATACGCAGATTTTCAAAACTCAGCGCCTCCTGAACCGTGCGCGCATCATCCATCCACGCGCTTGCTGCGACGACCGCCGTGGGCTGTCCCTCTGCGACCTCTTTGGCGAAGGAGGGGCCGGACAAACAGACAAAGCGCGGCTCAAAGCGTTGGCCTACGGTCTCGCCCACGATTTCGGAAATACGTTTTCCCGTCTCGATTTCGATGCCCTTGGTCGCGCTGACAAAGATCATATCCTTTTCAAGATCGGGCAGCATCTCCGTCACAAGCCCGCGCGTCGCGTGTGAAGGAACGACCAGCAAGACCAGCTCGGCCCCGCTCAAAGCCTCTTTCAAATCGGAAGTCGGGCCTACATTATCGGGTATCAAATGAGGCGCGAGATATTTCTTATTAATGCGCTCGCGCTTTATCTCTTCCACCACCTCCGCATCACGAGCCCACAACCGCACCTCATGCCCCGCGCGCCCTGCGACAATCCCGAGCGCAGTCCCCCAGCTTCCCCCGCCGATAACAGCTACACGCATAAAAGCAATGCAAAAGTCAGAATGCAAAGTGCAGAATGAAAAGAAGAGTCTTCTTTAATTTTGCATTTTGCACTTTGCATTCATCATTTGAATTTACTTTCCGTTCCGCTCATCAATCTTCCGATGTTGGCGCGGTGCATAAAGATAATCAGGAGCGCGCCCGCGACGGCTGCCGTCAACATGGGCGCAAGCTCCGGTTGTTGATTCGTGCCTCGACGACCGAGCAGCCAGACGCAGAGCGGGAAAAGGGCTGCGGCGGTGATTGAGCCGAGCGAGACGTAGCGCGTCGCCGCGACGATAACTATAAAAGCCGCGCCCGCGATGGCTACCGCCAGGGGCGAGAGCGCAAGAAATGCTCCGACGCCCGTCGCCACTCCCTTGCCGCCGCGAAACCTGAGCCACACTGGAAAGCAGTGGCCCAAAATAACAAGCACGACCGCCGCCGCCACCCACCAGTTAATCCCGAAATCTGCTGTCAGAAGCCAGCGCGCCAGCAAGACCGCCGCCGCGCCTTTCGCTGCATCGAGCACGAGCGTCAAAACGCCCGCCAGCTTTCCCGCGCGGCGCGAAACATTAGTCGCGCCCGTCCCGCCCGAACCCGTCTCGCGCACATCGCCGCCGGTACGCGCGCGCACCACCAGATAGCCGAAAGGAATAGAGCCCAGAATGTATGCCGCAATGAGAACCAGCACGGGTCGCACGTTATGACACTCCGCGCCCAAAGCGAGGAAAAGCTCTGGAAGGGCGAACGGGAAATATAACAAGAAAGGGGGAAAAGGGAAAACGGGTAAAGGGTTAACCGAAGTAGTATCCTAAAAGCGCGTGGCTGTTTCTCCGTCATCTTGAATAGCTTCCATCGGACATTCCATCATTGCTATCCGACATTTGGCCTCTTCCTCCGGCGTCTCAGGTTGTTTAAAAACATAGGTCTGAGAGTTTTCATCGTAACGGAAATGATGAGGCGCTGTATCCTGACAAGATTCGCAGGCAAGGCAGTATTCGGTGACATAATACCTGCCCGGTACGTTCAGGGGATTTTTCTCAGGCTCTTCAGTCATTCTTTTTTTGAACGTCGCTCTTTTAAATCAATCGTCGCCTTAAGAGGTCGAGCGCGGCTTGCGATGCGCGCCAGCGAATCAAATGTCTGTCGCCGGGAAGAATTATCTTGCGATGTTCGGTGTGCGCGTCGTCCGCAAGCGCGATGTAGACAAGGCCGACGGGCTTCTCTTCGCTTCCGCCTCCCGGTCCCGCGATGCCTGTGACCGAGAGGCCGAAGTCCGTCCCGGCCCGACGGCGCACGCCCTCCGCCATCGCTTCGGCCACCTGCGGACTGACGGCCCCGTGCTCCGCTATCAAAGCGGCATCGACACCCAGCGTGCGCGTCTTCGCCTCGTTCGAGTAAGCGATGACACCTTCCATGAAGTAGACGCTTGAGCCCGCGACTTCCGTCAGTCTTTGAGAGATGAGACCGCCCGTGCAGCTTTCGGCCACGGCGAGCGTAAAGCCCGTGACGGCCAGACGCAGCCCGACGACCTCTTCCATCGTCTCGCCGCGAAAAGCAAAGATCGAATGGCCCAGGCGCTCCTCTATCTGTCCGGCCAGCCCGTCTAACAGAAGCTCCGCTTCCTGTTCCGATTTGGCCTGCGCCGTCAGGTGAATCTCGATTTCGCTGCGGTTAAAGAGAATCGTCGTCTGCGGATTTTTATACTGCGTGTAGACGGGCGCGATGCGCTCGTCAACAGCCGATTCACCGAGGCCCGACACGCGCAGGACACGCCGCACGACGCGCACGTCTCCGGCCTTCTCGCTCAACTTCGGCTGTATGAAGTTGTCCCACATAGGCTTTAATTCGCGCGGCGGCCCCGGCAAGAGCACGACCGAGCGGCCATCGTGCTCTATGTACATGCCGGGCGCGCTGCCGTTCGGATTCGGCAAGACTTCTGCGCCTTCTATGACCATCGCCTGCCGCGAATTTATCTCCGGCATCTGCCGCCCGAATTGCAGGAAGCGCGTGCGAATCTCTTCCAGAACTTTTTCATCAAGCTGAAGCCTGCGCCCCAGAGCGCGCCCGGCAATCTTGCGCGTGATGTCGTCTTCCGTAGGCCCGAGCCCGCCCGTCGTAATCACAATGCTGGCACGCTTGAGCGCATCCTTGATGGCCTCTTCCAAACGAGCGTCGTCGTCGCCCACGACAGTCTTGAGCATGACTTCGATACCGATGCTATTCAGCCGCTCGGTCAGCCACAGGCTATTTGTATCACTGCGATCCGGCGTCAAAAGCTCCGAACCGATGGCGATGATTTCAGCAGTAAGCATAAGAATTTTCGATTTGCGATTGCCGATTTGCGATTGGAAGAGGATGGAAAGCTTTTAAATTTCAAATCTCTGATTTGTCCTTACCCAATCGAAAATCGCAAATCGGCAATCTAAAATTTTTCACTCGTTCGTTCCAAAGACTTTGACTTCGCGCACCCACATCACAAAGGGTCTGTTGGCTGGGCCTTCGCGTGCGTCCTGAAAGATGCGCAGGCGGTCGGTCTTGATGGGCGCAAACTCGAAGGCCGTGCGGTCGTAATCGTTCCCCGGCTCGATTGCGGAGACTGTGCGCCAGTTGCCGTCCGGTTCCGGCATTTGCAGCGCGGCGCGACGCGACGGCATAAAGCGATTGCGGTCGAATCCCCAGTAGACATAGACGGCGGCGACACTCACAGGCTTTTCGAATCGCAGCTCTATCCAGTGCGGCTCGGGCGTCTCAGCCGACGTCCAGTTGCCACGGTTGTAACGCATACGCGCTATCTTTTGTACGTCCGTCTCGCCGTCTGTCAGAGGCGACGCGTCGTAGCCGTTATAGCTCGAATCAACCGCGACGCCTGAGGGGCGAAGCTCTGCCAGTGCGGCTGCGGGTTGCGGTGTGAGCTGCGGCGTTGGCATCACAGGAGGAGACGGTCTTTCCTCCATGTTGTTTCGACGGCGCACGTAAAGCAGGCCGATGGTGACGAGCGCAATCAATAGCAATGCTGCGAGAGCGATATAAATGGTGCGCGCCTTCTGCCAAGCGACGTCCTCTTTGGTCAGACGCGCCGTCGCTGGCGAAGAATCCCCGAGAGCGTGGCCGCACGCTCGACAGTGTTCGTCGCTAGGTGAATTTTGCGCGCCGCACTCGGGGCACTTGCGCTCGCGTATGGGCTGCGTGTTGTAGCTTTCGCGCAGTGTGTGCTCGGTCTGCGGGTCATAGATTTCCTGCGTGCCGACGTTTTCGCGTATCGGCGCTGGAATGGTTTCGGGCTGTGTGAGATCGTCCGTCGAGCGGCCCCGCGCATGACGTATGGCGCGCAGGAATTCCAGCGCCGAGCGAAAACGATCCTCGGGCGCTTTTTCCAGAGCGCGCAGGATGATTGCTTCTATCTCGGGCGTGACTTCCGGATTAATTTCCATGGGCGCACGCGGCTCGGCTTTGACGTGTGCGCGCAGGATTTCCGTGCGCGAGAGCGAATCGTGAGAGCCTCCGAAGGGAGGATCACCCGTGAGCATCTCGTAGAGCATGACGCCCAGGCTGTAGATGTCTGAACGCTGATCCACATCACGCCCGCGCGCCTGCTCGGGCGAGACATATTGCGGCGAGCCGTAGCCCGCGCCCGAAGTGTCCGTAATATCTTTGCCCCCGAGCTTGACGATGCCGAAGTCCGTGACCTTCACGCGCTCCGTTTCCGTGAGCATGATGTTGGCGGGCTTCAAATCGCGATGGACCAGCCCGCGATGCAAGGAGCCGTCGCGGTCGCGATACGTAAAATTTTGCGCGTAGGCGATGGCCTCCAGGATTTGCTCGAAGATGTCGAGCGCGCGGTCCAGGGGCAGCGGGCACTCGTCGCTCGCGCACAGCTCCGCGAGCGAGCGGCCTTCGACGTACTCCATGACGATGTAGTAGGTCTGCGTGCCGACGATGTAATCGTAGATTTTGACAATCCCGTGATGGTCTAGCTGCGACTGTATGTAGGCTTCTTTCTCGAAGCGCGATTTCATGCGGCGCAGGTCCGAAGGAGCAAGCGCGTCTATGGATTTGATGGCGACCGTGCGCGGCAGTTGCAGATGCTGGCCGCGATAAACCACGCCCATGCCACCGCGCCCGATAAGCTCTTCAATACGGTAATTGCCGATGACGGTCTCGTCTGCCACAATTCAACTCTCAAGGCAAAAGTAAAAATGCAAAAGGCAAAAGTGAAGACAGTTGCTTTACTTTTGCCTTTTGCATTTTACCTTTTAACTTTCTTTCAGGCAGTCTTCTTCCCCTCTTCGTAAACGTCGCGCAGGACTTCGGCGATGGGCGGAGGCGGATGCGCGCCATTGCGGCGCGGAGACTGTGGTCGTCTCTGTTGCTGTTGCGAGGAATCGCCCGCATAGAGCGCCTGCTCCAGGGCCGGACTCTTCATTGGCTGCGGCGGCTGTTGTTGGAGCGCCGGGATTGATTCCATGCGCTCGCGGCTTTCGGCCAGCATGGAAGCGGCGCGGCTGCGGCGCGCGCGCTCAAGGCTGCGTATGGCTGCCATCGTCATCGGCGCTTCCGAAGGCTCGCGCTCAAGCTTTCTCAAAACATGCACGTAGCGCGACAGCTCTGGCGAAGGCGCGAAGCGATGGCGCTCGTCTGAAAGATCATTCTCGACCACGTAGCTCAAATGCTCGACCGCTGATTCATGGTCGCCCGCGTGATGAAAGAGCGAGCCGAGCGCGAAGTAGACAAGGGGCGGCGGGTCGGTCATCGAATGCAGCACACGCTGGCCGCGCTCTATGACTTCCATGATTTCAAAGCCGTACCAGTGTCGCTCTTCGTCGCGGAGAATTTCGTTGGCCGAGATGTAGAACTCGAAGACGCGCCCCGTTTCCTGATGCTCCGAGCGCTGCACGGCGCGATAGATGAAGTAGGTGACGATGGTGAAAAAGATGATGACTGACGGCGGGATGCCCATCACGCCGAGCATCGCGATGATGACGATGATCGCCAGAACCCTCTGCGCTGCTTCTCTTCCCTTAGCACCCATGATAAGAATTTTGGATTTTAGATTTCGGATTTTAGATTGGAGTGGCGATGAATTTTGAATAGCTTCAATTTCGTCTCGCTAATCCAAAATCCAAAATCCAAAATCGTCTCAAATGCGCTTGCGAATCCTTGCGCCTGCTTCGGCGGTGGAAAGCTCTCCACCGAGGTCGCGTGTGGTTTCGCGCTCGCGGATTGCATCGCGCACGGCCTGCTCGACCGCGCGGCTTGCTTCTTCAAACCCGAGATATTCTAGCATCATCGCGGCAGTGAGGATAGCTCCAACCGGATTGGCAACGTTTTTTCCCGCGAGCGGCGGGGCGCTGCCGTGCACGGGCTCAAAGAGAGAGACGCGGCCCGGATGAATATTGCCTGAAGCGGCCAAACCCAGACCGCCCTGAAGCGCCGCGCCCAAATCCGTCAGGATGTCTCCGAACAGGTTGTTCGAGACGATAACGTCATACTGGCCCGGGTCCAGCACCATGAACATCGCCATCGCGTCTACGTACTGGTGGTTGGCCTCTATCTCAGCGTAACCGGCAGCCACTTCCCTGAAGGTGCGCTGCCAGAGGTCGCCGCCGAAACGCTGTACGTTGGACTTGTCGGCCATCGTCACACGCCGTCGCCCCTTTGAGCGCGCGTACTCAAAAGCAGCCGTGATGATTCTTTCCACACCGCGCCGCGTATTCAATTCTTCCTGCGTGGCAATCTCGTCAGGCGTTCCTTTTTTTAGAAAACCGCCCGCGCCGCAGTAAGCGCCTTCGGTGTTTTCACGAAAGACTACGAAGTCAATCTCTTCGGCTCTGCGGTCGCGAAGCGGAGTCAAACGCTCGTCCAGAAGGCGCACAGGCCGCAGGTTGATGTAGAGGTCGAGGCCGCGCCGCATCCCCAGTAGGATGTCTTCGGCGTGCTGGTTTGTGGGGACGCGCGGGTCTCCGAACGCGCCCGCGAGGATGGCGTCGAAATCCTGCGTGAGCATGGAGAGCGCGCCGGGAGGAAGACTGACGCCCTCGCGCAAGTATTTGTCCGCGCCCCAATCAAAGTGCTCAAGCTCAAACGGAACGCCGTGCGTTTGAGTGACGTGCTCAAGCACGTGAACTGCTTCGCGTATGACTTCGGGGCCGATGCCGTCGCCCGCGACGACGGCGATGCGTTTTTTGGTTTCCGTCATTTCCGTTCTGTGATGCGATTATTAAACTGACTTTCTCTTAGCCCTTCAGCTCAAAACGGCACGCAGAGGACGGGCACGCGTGTACCGCGCAGGACTTTCTCGGCGGTCGAGCCGAAGAGCAGCTCTTCCGGCGGTGTCGAGCGTCCACGCATCCCCATGACAATCATCGGCAGGTCCAGGTCGCGCGTGATTTTCAGAATCTCTACAAAGGGAACGCCGACGACAATCATGCGCTCGACATCCACGCTTCCCGTGTCGAGACCTTCGAGCATGTTGGAAAAATTTGTTTCGGCGCGCTCGCGCATGCGTGCCGTAATCTCGTCGGCTGAGCCTAAGGATGCGGCTACGGCTTCGTCCACGAAGCGCTCGTCTATGACGTGGAGGAGCGTGAGGTCGCCTTCGGGGTCTGCGATGCCGAGCGCGGCGCGCACGGCGTTGAGGGAACAGGGCGAAAAATCAACCGGCACAAGTATGTCTGGCGCTTTCAGCACTTCTTGAATACCTCCTCTCTTCGGCTCGGACGCAAACCAAAGCTTTGCGTCAAGCAGCTTTTTTCATCTCTCCCAAACGCTGTTCGATGCGCGGAAGACTGGCGAGCACCGTGTCGCCCACAATCTTCAAGCTCTGCGACGAAATCTTGTCGAGCGTATCTTCCGGCGTGTGCCAGAAGGGATAGGTTTCAAGCTGGATGATGTCCATGCAATCGACGCCCGCCTTATGAAAGGGCTCGTGGTCGTCGCCGCCCACGGATTCCGGCACGTTAACGAAATTACGGCCATAGCCAAGCTCGCGCGCCGTTTGCCAGACCGTGTCCACGAGCCACGGCGTGCTCAATTCTTCGTCGCGCCCGAGCATCAGCTCTTTATAGCCAATCATGTCGAGCAGGATCATAGCGCGCACGCGTTCAAGCTGGTTCTGGCTCTTGAGCTGCGCGACGTAACGACGGCTACCGTAAGTATTGTCCGGACCGTCAGGATTTTTACACTGGTCCCAGCCTTCACAAAATGCCTCTTCGCCGTCGAAGAAAACAAACCTGTAGGTATAGCGCGGCTTCGCACCTTTGGCAGCCATCACGCGCGCAAGCTCAAGCAGCGTGCCCGTAGAGGATGCGCCGTCGTTGGCTCCTACAAATTTTATGTCCTTGTAATATTTGGTGTCGTAGTGGCTTGAGAGAATGATGAAGTCGCTCGATTCGCCCGCCAGCTCGGCGGTGACGTTCGCCATCTTGCGCGGGCCGATGGGCGTCGTCGCCGTCCACTCGTCCGTGGTCGTCGTCAATCCGTAAGACTTCAATTCGTTGATTAAATATTCGCGCGTGCGCGCCAGTTCTTCGCTCCCGGCGGGGCGCGGGCCTATCTCGACCTGCTTGCGCACGTGCGCGAAGGCGCGCTCCGCGTCGAACGTGGCTGGCGCAGGCGTGGAAGCCGCCACCGGTTGGTTAGCGTTCTGCTGCGGCGGCGCTGGCTGTTGTTTACAACCCGCCGCGCCGAAGAGGAGCGCCACGAGCAATAAGACAAGCACGCGCCACGCCATGGTTAAAACAGGCACGCAAGATTTGATGTCAGTCTCTGGTGTGTGCATCGAATGTCCGGAATCAAAAATTCAATCTAGTCCCAAGTCTCAAGTCCAAAGTCCCAAGTCAATCAATCATCGGACATGGGACTTTGGACTTGAGACTTGGGACTAGATAAAGCCTATGCGCGTGCGGCGTTGGCCTGCGCCGAGTGTTGATTGCTGTCGCGCGGTCTCCTTCGCCGTCAGCTCTTCCTTCTGTAGCTCAGCCTCCGTGATGTGCTCCGTGCGTATGTAGGAGATGTCGTTGAGATTCAGGAGCACTAATTCGTCACACTTCTCCGGCGTCTCGCACTCGTAGGAAGTGATGACGACGAAGCGCACGCCCGCCGGGATGTCTTCGGCGTGAAGCGGTTCGTCAACGGTGTAGATAAACGTCTCGCCGTTGGTAAAACGGATCGTGAGCCGGTGACGAAAGAAGCCGCCCTCCGGCGTGGGCTCGCGGCTGGTATGCTGGGAGCTGTCGCCGATGAGCGATTCATCCGTCATGCGTCTGACTCCTTTGTGTTTGTTTCTTCGGCGGCGCGGTGTTCGGCGGGGCGGTGCGCTTCGCGCTCGCGCGCTTCCATACGGCGTCCGCGTCCGGCCATGAAGTTCAAGACCTTTTCGCTCAGCATCGAAGGCACGCCGAAGACGGCGTTCAAGGTCTGCATCATGGCGACCGCTTCAAGCTCTACGAGCGTGGCTAATTTTTTATCCAGCGGCATCTCGCGAAACTCTTTGCGAAATCCCTTGAGGGCTTCTTCGCTGGTTTCGGCACGCTCGGTCGTGGGCACGGGCTGCAAGACGAGATCGCCCGAATGCTCGACCTTGGTTTGACAGGCGAGGCGCTCGCCCGAGGCCAATCTTTCGGGGCTCAGGCGCACACGCTCCGACTCGGTCAAAGAAGACAGAAGGGTTGCGCCTTCTTTGACGATGACGGCGCAGGTGTCACACTCGCCACGGCCCTCGCATTCGGCGGGCAGATAAATCCCCAGCCGCTTGGCGGCATCCCACAGGTAGGTCCCTTCGGCGACAATGCCGCTACGGCCATCGGGCTCGAATTTCACGTTCACGCTCATGCCAGCTCGCTCTCCCTTTTCTCGGACGCGCTTCGATAATAACTCTAAAATTTTCAGACGGGGAAGACACAACGAACTTACACCCAATTCGAGGTAAAAGTAAAAGGAAGAAAGAGGTTAGAAGTCAGAGGCTAGAGGTTGGTAAAAAGCGCCAGCTAGGCATCAGCCGAATTAAGCTCCGTCAGGAGCGTGATGTTTATAGCCAATAGGAGCCAGAGAAGAATCAAGCTCCGTAGGAGCGGCATGTTGTTCCTGGATTACATGTCGCTCCTACGGAGCTTGTTATTTAATTATAACAACCAAGCTATAAACATTTAGCTCCTGACGGAGCTAAGAATCATGTTTATGCTTCTACCAAAATGATGCTTTTCACTAACCTCTAACCTCTCGCTGTTACCTTTTCCCCTCTACCTTTTGACTTTCTTCCGGGGGCGCGAGGCGGACATGGGGCTGCGAGGTCAGCTCGTGGTGCTTCTCTCCGCGCGCGCGGCGGCGGCAATCAACGCAGATGCCGTTGATGCGCAAAGAGTGATAGGTTGGCTGAAAACGATGCTTGGCGGCGATGGCGTCCTGAAGCGCCTCTATCTCTGCGGAGTAGAATTCTATGGTCGCGCCGCACTCGGTGCAGATCATGTGGTCGTGGTGCTGGTGCTTGTAGTTGTGCTCGTAGCGCGAACGACCGTCGCCAAAGCGCACCTCGCGCGCCAGCCCCGCTTCGGTCAAGAGCTTGAGCGTGCGATAAACCGTGGTCTGTCCGATGTTCCGGTCTTCCTTCTGGACAAGACGATAGAGGTCTTCGCTCGTCAGGTGTTCTTCGGTGCGTAGAAAGACTTCCAGAATGTGGTCGCGCTGCGCCGTGCGCTTTAGTCCAGCCTTCTGGATGTGCTGCTGGAAAACTTCTTTCTCTTCTGAAAAGTCTTGAACCATTCCCTTGTGCTACTTTCGAGATTCTTAAAGTGAAGCTATTTTAACACAACGCCGCATGGTTGTGTGAAGGTTTGAACCAGGCGCGAAAGGCATGTTATCTTCCCTCCATGAGACAAGCCGGGGTGGCGGAATGGCAGACGCTGCGGACTTAAAATCCGTTGACCGTAAGGTCGTGCGGGTTCAAGTCCCGCCCTCGGCATGAACCCTGTCTTTAGGTGTTCTATCTAAAAGAGTTGCCGTGACGCTTGATTTGAGAGTCAATCGAGCGTCACGGCAAATCGTTTTCGACCCTTATATTTTAAGGAATTCCCTCAATCAGCGCGCGCTTGCGCATCAGCTTGATAGACCGTTCGGGAAGCGGCGCGCGCCGACCGAGCCGGTCAAGCTTACACCAGATGCGCGCATACTCCGCGTCATCCTCCCAGGCCTGTTGGACAGCTACTAAACCTGCTTGCGTCCTCGGTTGATATTTGAACGGTGGCATGTGTGCATCGAAGAACGCACACCCGAAAGGTGAGATTTCATGAATTGAGCACCGACCGTCTTTATCCAGAAAGATACAGCCATTCCCTTGCTCCTCGCTGAGCAAATTTGCGCGTCTCGGGACGAGCGTGCGAATGCGAAATTCACGCCCGCCTTTGACGACGAGCGCACCGGGGCTCGCAAGCAAATAACTAAAGGCGAACGCCCACTGCGTCTCGAACCCGAAGCGCTGCCTTAATCGCTCAAGATCTGCCGGAATGAGATAGCCGGGCATAAAGCGGCAATTGATTGTGCAACTCTGACAGCCGCAGACCGTTCGTGAGTAGCCGAATTCACTGCGCCCATCTTTGCTTAGTTGAGAAGGGTCATAGTCTGTCATTGGTTAACGCCCCCTTCTCATATTTTGTTCCGGCGCGAGGATTAGGATTTGGGTCATGCTCCAACTGAGGCATCAAGATTTGCACTTCCGACGCGGCTTCCTTTAACTGTTCAGGAGTCTTGATAGTCGGACCCATGTTGCGCGGCTCTTGCCGCCAGTTGTCCTTCTCGTTCCACTGCATGAGCGTGCGCACCTGGATATCGTTCGTGAGGCCGTACAGGACGGGCGGGAGTTGACCGCTCCGCACTTTTTCGGCGAGGGCTGAGAGGACGGCGGCCCACTGTTGGTGTTCGAGTCCGCGCTGAACGCGGTAGTCATATTCTGCAAGGTTGGCTTTGTTGATGCGCGCGGCTTCATAAGGGCGCAGATCACGCTCCGCTACACGCAGCTTTTCCCCTGCCTTGTGCTCCCAAAAATCCGCGTCGCGTTTCGGCTTCTTTAAGCCGTTCGTCGCGTTCACGCTCCGTTGAGGCGTGCCGGATGCGCTCGCATTGCGAGCTAAGGCGGAGCGCGCAGGGGCTGAGCCGTTCTCACCGTTTTCCGTCCAGCCGTACTCGCGCGCCGTCGTGATGTCAATTGACACGTCCGTCTTGCGCACGAGACGCCCTTCAAACTCAATTCGGCAGGAAGTAGGGCCAACCGAGCGGATCGGATTGCCCACTGTGCTCACCATCCCGACCACTGCCTCCATCGTGCCGAGCAGTTTGAATCTCGGCTCTCTTTTATCCACGATTCTGACTTTCATAATCTCACCTCCCCTGTGCTCGTTCTGTTCGGCGCGCGCTCGTTGACGATTGCATGCACGGCGGCGCGCGCCCACTCCTCGCGTTCCTCCTCTTCCTGCTCAATCATGGAGAGGGTTTTGATTTTCAGAACGGCGTGGCCTTTCACTTCGGCATTGAGGTCGTTTGCGCCGGAATCGTAGTACGGATAGAGAGTTGCTTTCTCGACCTGCTCGACAACGATTTGAATTGCGGCCAGCTCCGCAATGATCCCGCACAGCCACACTCCGAAATCTTTAACCGTTCCCTTGTAGCTGTAAGTTATCCGGTAAGAGGAAGCGGGCTGTCCCCGCTCCAGGCCGTAGACCTTCTGCTCAATGCAGGACGGCTTCGTCTTTAGCTTGTCAACGAGTTTTAGGATTTGCTCTTTCATGCTCCCTGTACCTCCACAGCCTTCGGCGCTCCTGCCTTGAGGATGGTGTCTGCCGCGCGGAATATTTTCTGCGCGCTCTTTTCGGGAATCTCCGAGCCATTGAGCCAGTGCTGGATATACCCGCGCGCATAGTCAGCACCCGGAAGCTGGAGGCTTTCACAGAGCAGCAGCGCGACCGATTCAGCCTCGACCTCTTTCAAGCTCCGGGGCGTAAATTCCGTGTCTGCGAAATCCGCCTCTTCGGTGTGGCCTAAGACGACGTGGCCGAGTTCGTGGAAAGTTGTTTTATGCGGGAGCTGGGCTAGTGGAGAGATGCTGATTTGACGCTTCTGTGCGAACCCTTGCGTGTTGCCGTCCGCAACGTCGAACGGGACTTCCGTGATGCCGAGCGACGTGAGAGCGAGAGAGCGATCCCATCCCGGCGTCTCAGGCTGAGGAACCGGCTCGCCGTCCGTCTGGCTCAAAACAAACCAGTTCGGACGGTAGATGAAATTCATATAGAAAGCTTCGCCCTCGGAGGAGCTTCCTACGGCCTTTTCGCGCTTACTCCTAATCGTGATCGGCATGCATAGGACGATGGCGCGCTCTCCCTTGCGCACCTGTCGGCCTTGTTGCTGCCAGCCCGCGTAAGTGGCGATAGGTCCGGGCTCAATCGCGCGCAGGTAACACTGCGAGATGGCAAGAATTTGATTGCCGAGGCTATAGTTGTGAAAGTTGCGATAAGCCTCCAGCGTCCGCCCGGGCTTCTCGACCGCTTCTTTGAGCAGCTCGGCCCAGGACGGTTGATTGCGTGTTGTATGTTCCTTGTTCTTCTGGTATTTTCTCATCGGTTAAACTCTTTCCGGCTGCTCGAACAGCCTGAAACTCGAAGGCCCATGAGATTGCGTCTCATGGGCTTTCGTGTATGGGGAACGGATTAGTTGAGCACTCGCATTATGCGTCGCTTGCTTTGACCATTGCCTGCGCCCACTGCGTCTGTTCCCCTTCACCTTCCTCGTTGACGGTTGATTGCGAAACTCCGCCCTGCGGCCTCCAGCCCTTGGCGATCAGGGCGTTAACCTGACTGCTGAGCGAGCTGGGATCGGTAGCAAGGAGGATTGAATATTCTTGTATCCTGTCGTCGGTCATCAAACTCCCTCCAATTGTTAATGGTTAAAGGTTAGGGGCACGAGACGCCGGGAATCTCGTGCCCGTTCTGAGTGAGCACCTATGCGAAGTAGCCGATGCCCTCCTCAAACTTGTCGCGCTGAATGAGCTGGTGCGCAAAGAGACGACGCGCGAGCGCTCGCTCGTTGTCGCTGAGCGACTTGGCGGCCATCACAGGCTTCTCGTGCGTGCCCTTGCGGAGCTTGGCGAGCAGAGCCTGCGCTTTCTCGCCCTCGACGGAGCTTTTCTTCCATGCGCCCACGTTCGGGGCTGATGCAGCTTTCCCTGCGCGCTTCTTGCCGGAACTCTTTCCCGCGCTCTGCTCCTCGGCGCGCGCGCTCTCAGGAATCGTGACGCGGAATATCGGTTGCGGGAGTTTCTTGCCAAAGCGCGTTACAACCCTCATCACCTTCGCGTCTTTGGGGAGATTCTCGGGACGCTCCAAAAACTCGTCCGAGGCAAGTTCAATCCCAAGCGCGCGCGCTCTCTCGATTTCAGCCGCTCGTGGCTCACTCACAGCAACCGTCTCCGTCTCTAATTCTTTGGGGTCATGGTCAATGTGGGTGGGATCGGCTTGCTTTGTCAGAGCGACGACCGTCTGCTCAGCTTCCTGCGCTGCTTTTGATTTGCGGGGGGCTTTCGTTGTGACGCGAGCTTCGCGTGCCGCACGCTCACTTGCTGCCGTTGACTTTTGCGTCTTTTTTGTTTTGCTCGATTTCATGTCCATCTCCTTAACTGTTTTGTTTAATGTCTTAACTACGAGGCGCATTTTACACATGTGTAAAATACTCGGCAACCCCGAAAATGCCTTGCGGGATAAAAAAAATTTACGGTTGTGTAAGTTCTTAGTTTTGGGTAGCATCGGGGACATGATTACTAGCCACATCAGAGAAATCGCGGAAAAGCGCGGTATCCAGAACGCTCACCAGCTCGCAAAAAGAGCTGAAATCCCCCCGAACATGGCGATCCGTCTCTGGAAAGACGACTTTGAGCGCGTAGATAAAAAGACGCTCAACCGTCTGTGTCGCAGCCTTAACTCGAATCCCGGGCAGTTGTTGAAATATGAGGCGGATGAGGAGTAAGGGGTAAGGAGTACGGAGTATAGAGTAAGCAGTCTTTGAGATTGTTATCCGCGTCTAGGATGTAGATATATCTAGAGAATGATTAAGACAGCCCAGCAGGTTATGCTCCATTCACGATTTACGATTCACGATTCGCCATCCAGATAATTCCCTCTTATCAGCTCTCCTTTTTCGGTTTGCCTCAAGGGTTTGCATCCCGCCTGAGATAGCAAAAATTATTTCTTAGAGTAGTTAATGGATTAAACGAATTGTTTAATTGACAGAACAGACACAAATCAAGCATTCTCATCATGGTAGGGCGGCGAGAACTGCTCCCCCCGAAATCCTTTCACTCGCCGTAGACCGCTTCCCCTTCAGGCTTAGGAGTTTGACCAATGAAATTTCCGGCGGTTTGTCGCCGATGCTGGCGAGCAGCAGTAAATTTGCTTTCCCCGAAAGATACCGTGCGCGGTGAGACCGTTGAATCGCTCGCGCTGGCGCTCGATGCGAGAGACCCGACGACTCACCAACACGCGCTCAGGGTTAAGACTTACGCAGTCGGCCTCGGGCGACACTTACAACTTCCACCCACGACGCTGCGGCTCCTGGAAGCCAGCGCTCTCCTGCACGACATCGGCAAGGTGGCCGTGCCTGACCACATTTTGAATAAGCCGGGCAAGCTGACTGAGGATGAGTTCAATATCGTCAAGCGGCACACGGTCGTCGGGGCGCAGATCGCGGGTCGGCTCAGGCTCAATCAAGTTGTGGGAGACGCTATCCGCCATCATCACGAGCAATGGGACGGGCGTGGCTACCCGGATGGGCTTAATAGTCACCAGATTCCCAAGCTCGCCCGGATTATTTCGGTAGTTGATGCCTTTGACGCCATGCTTGAGGCGCGGCCATATAAAGCTGCTCGCACCCGTGCTGAAGCGATATTGGCGATGTACCAGGGCAAAGGCACTCAATTTGATCCTGACCTGGTTGAACGGTTTATTTACATCCTCCCTTCGCTCGAAGCAGAAGTCGCAAAAATCCCTCTTGAGAGTTCAACTTTTTCTGAGCAGCTCACGCAGGCCGCGCGCGCGGTCGCTCCTGCTGCCGGGCTGGCTAATAACTGATTATTGTGCGCCGGAGATTTGAACAAAGGATTTGTGGCCGGTTAGCTCGCGCGGGTCAATGGCCGCCTGCGCGGGTCGTAGCGCTCGATGGGGCGGCGCAGGCCACATACGACTCGCAGCGCTCGTGGCATCCCGAGAACAACGGCACAGCGGGTCGGCGCAGGAATCGAGGAGAGAGTTCGCGGGCTGTGCACAGTACGCGGCGCTTCTGTGATGCAAGGTTCCAGGCGTTTAAGCGGCGGCACGGGCGGCCAGGTCCAACGTTGTCCGCGAGTCCCATCGATTTTTTAGCTTTGCTGCTGGAGCGTGTATGGGTGGCCTCGAGCGCTGCCTTCACGCTGACAAAGCTTGGGCCAGCGAGCAGCGCGAGCGCCTCTTCCAAGGTGCGTGGACATGTCACGCGTGTTTCAGAGGCAGCTTGCGAGTCCGCGCGCGTATGCTCGAAAGGCCCGCGCGGGCAAGGCCCTGTTAACTTCTCAAATCTGACCGTGAGTATCTTTGACAAGAAAGGGGCGGTCAGCAGCGCCGGATTAGAGCACGCCCCACTAGACCGGCCATCCCGAAAGCGATTAGGCGCGCAGTCAACGCGCTATGCGCCGACGGATGACGTGGGGACTTTCTCCCTTGTGACGGGAGTGGCGAAACTGGCAGCCGCGCGCCCAGGTGAGCGCACGAATGTATTGTTTGAAACAAGTCATTTGAAACAATTTGTTTCAAACAATACATCGCGTGCGTTGACCAGGGCGTGTGATGCGAGGCGAATCTCCCATTGCCTCGCGTCGCGTGCGGGTTCGAGTCCCGCCTCCCGCCTTCAATTCCCTTCCTCATTCATCCTGCCTTTCTCAGCATTCCGCAATCCGCAATCCATCCTACCTTTCCGCATCCCTCATACACTCCGCATGTCCAGACGAAAATCAGAACAGTTTCACAAAAATCTCTCCGGCGGTCTGCCGTTCGAGACTCCGACCGGACGTAAACAACCAGCTCGACCTCTGTGTGTTCGTAAACGAGCGCTCTCAGCTAAACAGGCTGAGAAAGAGGATGACCATCTCATCAGCTACTTTGTCTGGACAAGACAATGGGAACACGAGTACCCGCAGCTCGCAGGTCGGCTCTGCTTTCACACTGAAAACGAGCGCTTGCTTGCTCCAATTACTGTAACGCGCGCAGGCGGCGAGCAAGTGACATACGGGCCGGGCTACCAACAGCGCCAGCGCAAGGGGGTTAAGCGCGGCGTGGTAGACGTGCTCAACCTTCGCCCCTCGCGCAGGTTCTTCTACCTCGCAGGGGAATTAAAGGTGCGCGACGGCGACCTGACGGACGAGCAGAGCGAATTCATTGCTCAGGCCCGTGCCGCCGGCGCTTTCGCACATACGTTTTGGTGCTGGTCTGAACTGGCGCGCGCGACGATGTGGTTCTTCCGCCTCACCGACCGGCGCGTCTACCTGTCGGCGGGGGACCCGCGCGACTATCTGCTGCCGGATCTGGGCGGGCACGACAAGCGCTGCGGCTGCAACTGGAAACTGGCAAACGCTATTCGGTTCGTAAGTGGAGCTGAGGGCAATCAAATAATTCTGGCTTGAGCCAGAGGAGGCGTGATGGCAAAGAAATTCCCTTTCGCAAATTTAGACGAGCTGCTCGGCAAGCTCAATTTTCAACCGCTAACCGAAAACTCGCCTGAGCTTGGCGACGTGATTAAGTACCGCGACGGGACAGTCGCCATCGTCGGCGATTCTCCGGTTGTGTCTTACGGTCCGCGCGAGGAGATGCAGTCGGTGGCGCGACTGTTCCCGCGCGAGGAGAGCGGCCAGAAAGCCAGAAAACCAGATTTGGAGCGGAACAGTGGTGAATAGTCAGGTTCCATGCGACCGATGTGGTGCGATGTATCCGCGAGAGGACGCGCACGTCTGCGAGTTTAAGACGGACGCTCCGCCCATGCCCCGGTTTGTGATGGCGGTTGGGACGGCGCGCCAGGCGCTCGAACGAAAGCTCGCGCAGATGTATCACCCGGAGCGGATAAAGTTTTTACTTCTCGGGCGCTGGCCTGAGACGGAGGAAGAGACGGCGATGGCAACGGTTAACGACGCACACACACGGCGCGGTCGCATGGACGACGTGCGCACGAGCGACAACCAATACGGCGGGCAGGAGCTGCAAACGTATGTCTACGGCGGAGACGACCCGTTTGCGCACTACCCGCAGCAACATGCGGAGCTGAGGCGCGCGCTCCAGACGCGAGCACGCGAGGACGGAGGCGCGCGCTTTGAGCACGAGTGGCGCGAGCGAGACCGCGACCCGTTCCGCGAAGCTTCGGGGCTCATTAGAGGCTACGACGACCTGGGCGAGTGGCGCACATCGTTTGAGCTATTCACGAGCCTTGAGGAGACGAGCACAGGCAGCCGCATCTACAAAACAAACATTGTCGCGGGGCTCGACCTCCTTGTGGACGACGTGGACGGCGAGGCGGAGGTGCAGTTCGCGGGAGAGCACGCCAAGCTCGTCTGCGATGCAGTGCTGAGCGACGTTGACCGCGTGTTTGGAGCGGCGCGCATTTCCGGCATCGTGCGCTTCCATGTTGAGGAGCCAACACGGCGCGGCGCAAAGCGCGGAGGCTTCACAAAGCCCAGCGCTCCCGCTCAGCTCAAGCCCGTCGCGTGGGGACCGTGCGGAGAAACGAGCGCCACGCGCTCAACACGCGCGCTCGACGCTGCCATTGAGCACGCGCTAAAGCACAAGGGCGACCGCATCCTACTCGTCGCGCCAGAGGAGAGCATTCCCGGCCTGTGTAGAGCTATCAAGGAAGACATGCAGATGCAGGGCTCTCCTCTGTTTAGGCTCACAAAGAACAACGACCTCAAGCGCGGCATCTATGCGGAGCTGCAACTGGTCAACGAGAGCGTGATTGTAATTGAGGACGTGCGCTCTGTGAGCAAGACGAGCGCGGAGGTGCGAGGCCTCGACCACGTCTACAGCGTGGACGTGCCGGTCGTAGCAGAAGGGCCGCTCACACTCAAAAAAATGTATGCGGGCGAGGAGCTAATCTACGACCACGCCGTTTACGGCGTTGATTGGGGCAGCATGGACGGCTCCGTAATGTGCGTCATGTACTACAGCGCAAGCGGCATCTGCCTGCACCGCGAGTATCGCCCAGGAGCGCCCACGTCGCCCGGTCTTGAGCGCGCGGGCAAGGGCAAGCTCTTTGACGCAGGCATGAGCGCTGTCCACGTCGCGCAGGCGCTGGAGAACGCAGGCATGCTCTGCAAGGCGAAGGGTCTGCACGCCTACAGCTCCGAAGTGCGAAAGCTCCTCACAGAGCAGCTCTCCATCATCGCGCAGCGCGAGCGCTGGCCGTCGAGGCCGAGCGGACAGAAAGCAATTTTCGGGAGTCTGTCTCACGCTGCAATAAGCAGCATGGCGGAGCGCCTCGCCTGCCACATTGCGAACTCTTACGGGCGCGTCAACATTAAGGACGACGGCGCTCCCGCAAACCAGCTCTTTGCCGCGACCGTTATCAAGCCCGAAGACCTCGAAAAAGAGTTGGAAGTCTTTTTGAAGCGTCCGCCCGAGCTACAGCCGCGCACCTCTCCCGTCAGTGTGTGTGAGCGCGTCGAGTTTGTGGAGACGGAGCAAGGGAGCGGAGAGTTTGAAGGCTACGACCGCGCGAGCGGCGCGACGTGGCGAATCTTCCTCAACTCGGACGAGAAGTTCGTCACGTTCGACCACACTTACGAGACCGCGAGCGAGGCGGGTGTTACGAGCTACGCCGTCTACGCCCCGAAGGAAACTGTTTTACTGCCGAGCCTGCGCGGCTGCCGCACGATGAGCGCCGTCGTGTGGATGATTGCGGGCGGAGCGCGCGAGGCCGCGCCTGCCGTCGCAGAGTGCAAGGCGTCTTACAGGGAGATAGACTGCGCGGAAGCGCGCACGCGCGCCGCGTGGTTTGAGGGAGTGGACGACGAGCCGGAACTGCCCGGCGTCTATGCGGAGTTCGACGCGAACACACACGCGGTCACCGCGCGCTCGATTGCCGAGCGCATCGTGCGAGAGGAGTATCCCGAAGGCGATTGCGTGGCGCTCAGCAAGCCCAACCTCGTCACCCTCATAAAGTGCGCCATTGAGAAGGCGGAGCGCCCCATCATTGAGCGCTCGGGCAGGGAGATTGCGGGCGAGGTAGAAGACCGCCTGCGTGAGCTGCACGAGAGCAGCAGGCGCTCCTCTCGCCAGGTCGCGCGTGACGTGAGCGCTGCGTTCAAGCTCGCGGAAGACGTGCGAGCGGGCACGGAGTTTGCGCGCACCCCTGCATCGCACGTTGCAGCCGCCAGCGCTCCGCAGTTCCCGCCAATTACAGCCGTGCAGTTTGATTGCGGTGTGGAAGCTACTCTTGTCCAGCAGCAATACCTCAAAGACTGTACCGCTCGCGGCGATTATGACTATGCACGCGACCGCCTCATGATTACGCCACAAGAGTTTGCGGACGCGATTTATGACGGCATGCGCCGAGTTCCCCAAGGCAATCAATTCCCGCGCAACTCTCTCACTTGTGATGTAAATGTCGAGCAGCTACAGACTGCTTATGCGCTTTCAATTCAGGTGACCAGCTCGCGTGGCATGGGCTTTAGGATGAGGCTCGACCGCGATCTTTCACCAAAGCAAATGATGGAAGAAGCGCTCGCGTTCTGCATGACGCACGAGATGGAATTTGATGAGATCCACACAATGCTCACCGCATCTCTTCATGTGGCCCACGTCAATGAGCAGGCGAAGGAAGCTCATCCCTATAACGAGCAAAGCTTGATAGACCTGCGCGTCTGCGCGGCAGAGGAGGTCGTGGCAATCGCGATCCGCGACTTCTGGGCCGTGCCAGGGCGCATGCGCACGGCTGACAATCTCTCAGTCGAACGCATCCTGCAAAAAGTTAAAGCAGGAATTCTCTCGCTCGACCCCGCGCGCTTTGCGCGGAAGGAGGGCTGAGCGGTAATGGCGAATGAGCAGTGCAATCATGCGGTCGGGCATCGCCTTGGTGGGCAGCGCTTAATTCGCTCAAGCGACCTTGCAATTTTTCGCTCCGACTTGCCCGTGTCGAGCGTTGAGGTTTTCGGATGGAGCATAAGTTTTACGTTTTGTCCTGATTGCGGTGTGCAACTCACTCACGAGGAGCAGCGCCGAGTTAAACTTGGTGCTCACTAAGAGGAAGTGATGTTGATCGACTCGCGATGTACGACGGTCGGTTCTAAAGGAGTAGTAAATGGCAACACGAGCGGGAAGAACAAAAACTAATTACATCGGAGCATATCTTGATGATGCGACCAAGCTCAGGCTTGACCAAATCAAAGAGTCGGAATGCCAACGTGTGGGAACCAAGCTCACGATGAACCAAGTTTTTGAAATTCTTATCAACCGCTTCCCGCTTAGTCAGGACGGGAGCGAACCCGCCCAGGCCCAGCCCGGCCAATCTGACTAGGCTGTAAGTGGTGTCCATTCGCAGGGGGTGCAGGAGTGACGAGGCAAAATAAAATCGGAATGGTCGCGTGGGCTTTAATGTTCCTAGCAGTAATTGGATTTCTCTATTTGTGCGGAGTTGTATGATTAACCTTGAATTCTCAACGCGCGAAATGACCGTACAGGAGGTCATGCTCGCTGACAGTAGTATTCTCACAGACCATATTGCGTTTATCCTCTCGCGGGCTGAGCGTATCGAAGGCGGCGATACGGAAGCTCTCACGCGCTACTTATGGCTGCTTCCCTTCTCGGAGTTTCGCGCTCTCTTCCTGCGCGCCGGTTACGCAGCCGTCGCGACCACTAAAGAAAATATCGAGCGGGTTAACGCCAGCTTTGCACGGGTGCGCGCAGAGATCGAAGGCGCGACTGCTCCGGCGGTAGAGCAGTGCATAGAAGGAGCGGGCGAGCGCACGGACGATGATTCCTTTTTCGACCAGCACACAATAATCCCCTCCGAATAACCATGGACGACGTAAGAACTGATCTTGTGACTGTACCTCCTCTCGCGGAACTGCACCGCGAGGAGATATGCCTTGAGCCCATACCGATAGAGGCGCTTTTTAAGCTCCTCGAAATGCGCCCCGATTGGAGATGGAGCTTTCGGCTCGTCGGGTCCGGACGCAAGCTCCCGCCTGAGCTGGATGTCACCATCGAGTATGAGTGTCCATGCGCAGCGCGCGAACGCCTCTACACTCGCCATGCCGTTCCCTACATCGCCGTCGCCTGCGCTCCCGAACGAGGGGGCATTGATAACTTTGTTTTTCAGCTTACGTACACGCTCACAAAGATGACGGACAGGCACATCGAAGCGCACACGGCCAAGTGGCGCAGAGTGCCGCTCCTCATTAACCATTTTGACGAGCGCCCCGGAGCGCTCACACAGCGCGACATCGAGGTAGCGATGGGCCTGCGCAGGCCGCCTTACGCGCTGCCGCGCGAGCCACTGCGCTGCCGCAAGTGCAAGCGACCGCTCGGCGCAGAGTGTTTGCAGCGTATGCCCGGGATCCTCTCCGCCCTCTACAAGCGCGAGCCAGAGCTGTGGTGTGTCGAATGCGGCCAAAGGGAGCAGGAAGAGCACTAATACGCCAGGCCTATGAAGCCCATATTAGTCGGCCTTACCCAGAATAGAACAATGTCAGCAAAGCCCTTGTCTTGAGCGTCCCGAGTGGCCTCCACGGCGTCATTGCCACTACCGACAATAATATCCCCGTCCTCAGACTCAAGCAGGGCAACCCACTTATTTTCGTAGTTTCTGAGTTCGTTAAGATAAGCCGCTTCTTTTTCGGTAAGCTCTTCTATGATTCGCTCTCTCCCTTTTAGATTTTGGATTGGAATGACGAGGAAGCTTGTAGAACTTCAACCTCGTTTTGTTAATCTAAAATCTAAAGTATGCTTATGGCAAGCTGAGATTCGATTCCCCCAAAATTGACCGCTTGCATATCCCACAAGTTTTCTGCTAATCTGTTTAAGACGTTAAACGAAACGTTTAGCGCGTATAGCAAGCCGCTCAAGGCAAGCTCCTTCTCGCATCCGGGAGCGTAAAGGTTCAATCGCTCCCGACCTTTTTTCCCAAACCCTTTCTTCTGATTTCTGTGATGGCTCCGGGCCACATCCGGCACTTCGAGAGCCTCCCAACGACATCACGCGCTCGTTTTCAGCAGCCGCTAATGGACAAAGCATCCCGCCTCTCTCAAAGAGATTCGACCCCCTACCACGTGGAAAATCCCTTCTGTCTCCACATAGGTCGAGCGAACACCAGCGCGTGACCATTTTCTAACAGCCGCCTCAGAGAACCATTCGTGCCAAAGCTAGACCTTCCGCCCAAACCATCATTCCCGCCGCTCGCTTCCACCTTCGAACGCCAGAAGCTTTTCGGCGCGTTCCACTACGGAGCCAAACCAGTTGACGGTAATCCCGAGAACGTCGTGATCTATGGTGGATGGCAGAAAGAAAACATCAAGCGGGTCGAGGTTCCTCAGCTCGTCGGCGTCCCTTATGCGCCGCATGATGGTGCAGTCCTTTTCCACCGTTTGGGCGCACCGCAGCTCGTCGCGCTGTTCGATGCATGGGAGAAGGCTGGCCTCAAAAAGCACATTCTCACTTGGGGCGGCTCATTTGCTCCGCGCTTCATCCGTGGCAGCCGCTCAGTGCTCTCTAATCATGCTTTCGGCACGGCCTTCGATATCAACGCGCACTGGAACGGGCTCGGCCAGTTGCCGGCAGCGCGCAGCATGAAAGGCTGCCTGCTTGACCTGGTCGAGCTGGCAAATAAGTTCGGTTTCTACTGGGGCGGCCACTTCTCTAACAGGCTCGACGGCATGCATTTCGAGCTGGCGAAGCTCCTGTAACCTCTGACTTCTGACCTCTGACCTCTGACACCTGTCACTTGTCACTCATCACTTGTCGCTCATCACTCATCACTCAAAGGAAAGCTTATGAAATTCTCCACCCTTTTTCGTAGTCTCGGCGCGCTGGTTGTTGCTCTTTTACTCCTGGCTGGCACGCTCACGCAGACCGCGTGCGGCCCGCAGGACGTGCGCGCCGGAGCGGGAGCTGCACGCGAAGCCGCGCAGCAAATCAAAGACGAAGCCGCTCAGCTCCGCCGCTCAGGCGACATCTCCGAGGAAGACGAAAAGCGCGTCGTCGCAATCGCGGATGAGCTAATGCAGAGCGCAACCAACCTCGGCGACAGGGCCGCTAAATACGACAAGTGGACGCCGGAAGCTAAAAGAGAATTGCTTTCCTCCGCGCTCACCGAAATCTCTGCACTTAACAGCCGCCTCGACACCGAGGGCCTGTCACCTATTAAGAGCGAGAAGGCAAAGCGGAGGCTCCAAACCTTAACCAGAGGCATCCGCATCGGAAAGAGCGCTCTGGCAATCGCACTTGCGGCACTCCCGCTTCCGCGCGCACAAGAAATCACCCCACGCGAACAATAGCTTTTCCCGGAGCGTGTGTGTGAAGCCAGCGCGAGCGACCGGCGAACCCGCTTGTGCCCGGCAACACACCACGCTCTCACCATTAACCTCGCAGGCCAGCCCGCAAAAGAAAGCGCGGCTCTCATGCCTCCCAAAATAAACACCGCTTCCCCTGCTCTTTTCAACAAGCTCCCGCTGATTCAATGGCTCGGCTCACTCGTCCTTGCGGCGCTCGCGACATGGGGCACGATCCAATACAAGAACGGCTCTATGGAGACGCGCGTCACGGCAACTGAAAAGGATGTCGAGACCATTAAGACGGAGCAAAAAATACAGCTCAGGGAAATCCGAGAGAACATGGTCGATAGAAAGGAATGGAATCTTTTCTACAACATGTACACGAAGGATACCGAGGAGGTTAAAACCTCCCTGCGCGAGCTGAGCAAAGAGCAGCGTCAACGCTAATCCCGCTCATGTCAGAGATTAATCTTTCAGACCACGTCTATCCTCCCTATCACGGCGAGCCCACGCACCCGGACCCGTCGCGCCTCATCGTTCCCATCAATGCCGTCCACCGGGATCCGGAGAACGCGCGCCTGCACCCGGATCGTAATCTGCGCCACGTGCGCGCGAGCTTGCGCCGCCCCGAGCGCGGCCAGCAGTCGGCGATTAAAGTTGACCGCCACGGCAAAATCCTGAAAGGGAACGGGACGCACGAGTCGGCGGAGCTTGAGGGATGGACGCACATCTGGATTGAGGTCTCGAATCTCGAAGGACTGGAAGCTACAGCATACGCCGTGGCGGACAACGCCTCCGCTCTTTCATCCCAATGGAATTTTGAGCAGCTCGCTCTGAATATCGGAGAGTTGAAAGAGCTTGACGGCACCGAGATGGAATTCTCGAACGATGAGCTGTGCTTTGAAGACCACGAAGTCTCTCCGATGCTGGCGGCTGAGTGGAAGCCTCCGGCGGTAGACGCTGACCAGCAGCAGGCCGCGCCTCCAGCTCACCTGCCGTCAAACGCTGGCGCAGAGCACAGCACAGGCGCACAGGCCGCAGCGACTTCTGCCCAGACAACTGGCACAGGCCGAGACCCGCACGAAGACCTTGAAGCTGGCGACCGCGCCGACGACTCCTGCTCCATCATCTGCACGCCCAACATGCGCATGGTGATTGACCAGGCGATTGAGCGCGTGCGTCTTGTCTGCGGCGAGCTTTCGTTGACCGAAGGCCGTTGCATTGAGTTGATATGCGCCGACTATTTGGCTGGCGCTCCCCTTCCCGAACAAACCCGCGACCAGCTTTTGGACGGAACGGTCGAATAATTATGAACAGGACTCAAGAGAAAGCACGTCGCTATAAACAGGAGCACCGCGACGCCTTATGTCTCGGGTGCTCCACTACTGCAAACAATTTATCCCGAGCATTACTGCTCAGGTTCCACACGCTCCGACAATTTTTAATCTGCCTGCCTAAACATCTTGCGAAACTCGCGTGAGGACTGACGCTGGAATGATTGCCATCGCAATCTCAATAGCATTTTTTGGTTTATGCGTGCTGGTTGGTCTGCTCCGGCTGGCCGCAGTCCTAAGCAGATTTGCGAAGGACTTTTACTTCCTCGGTTCAACGGGCTGGTTGAGAAGCAGATGAACACCGGCCCTACTGTCAGACTGGCCTACAATCCTGGGCCAGTCAACTCTTACAAAGCCTTGAACGCACCCCCAACAACCCCCGACACCAAAAATGGAGGGCGCGCCCAAAAGCAGAGTCAACCACTCGCTCCGGCGCTGCTCGTCTCCTACGTTTACCTCCCCGGTTTTCTCAAACATCGCCACCGCTATCATTATCGCGATTGGGTTCTTGATTCAGGCGCATTCTCCGCGCACAACTCCGGCGTTGAAATCAAGCTTCAGGATTACATCGACACCTGCAAGCAGTTATTTGAAACAGACTCCACGCTCACGGAAGTCTTCGCGCTCGACGTCATCGGCGACTGGCGCGCCTCGCTCAAGAATTGCGAGGAGATGTGGCGTCAGGGCGTTCCCGCGATTCCCTGCTTTCACGCTGGCGAACCGTGGGAGGCGCTCATGCACATGGCGCGCGACTATCCCAAGATCGCTCTCGGCGGAGTCGCCTATGCTGGCGGCAATCGCAAGATGAAGTGGGCCGAGCAGTGTTTCGCGCGTGTGTGGCCGAAGAAGATTCACGGCTTCGGTTTCGGGAGCGAGTCTCAAATCATGGGGCTCCCCTGGCATTCCACGGACGCGACAAATTGGGAAATCGGGCCGTGCCGTTTCGGTCGCTGGCAATCGTTCGGACAGATGAGCGTGCGCGGCAGCAACCAGAACTTGCGCGCCGAGGTCGAGTGGTATCTGGAGCTTGAGCGCAAAGCTCAGTTCCGCTGGCGCAAGGAGATGGCCCAATTAGCCAAGCTCAAAGAGCCCGCGCCCGCCGTGCGTCTCTCTCTGGGGGGCAACATGCGCGATGGCGGAGAACAGCGCGGAGAGGCACTCGCTGGTCCGCACGTTCGTCTGGCTCATTCGGCGCAAGTGAGGCCCAAGCGCGAAGGCAAGATCGGGCTCGAAAAAAAGTATAGCGAGGGAGCTGAGACAGTCTCTCCGAGCGTGCGCCTCGCGTGCTGCATGTCCGAGTCCGAAGGCGGCTCATGGGGCGCGCGCAACATGAAACAGGCTCTTGGGAAAGAGCACTACGTGAAGAAAGAAAAGAAGAAAAGTGACACCAAATAAAACAGTCGTGCTCTATTCAGGCGGTCTTGACTCAACCGTTCTGCTGTACCTGCTCGCGGCAAAGGGGGCCAGTCTCAAACCTTTGCTCATTAATTACGGCCAGGTTAACCAGCGGGAGTTGGAAGTCGCGGACGATTTCTGTCAGCGCCTCAACCTCGAAGCTGAATACATGCCTGGCATGCTGGGCTTACAGCGCCTAAGCGTTTCCCCTTCGACAGAGAGCCAGGAAAAGATTTTCAACTTCGACATGATCTTGATGAGCTTCGGCATCGGCTATGCCGTGAGCGAAGGTTATGGATACGTCGGCCACGGTATGCAGGGCGGTCGTCCCGAGTTCGCGTCCGTGATGGACGCTGCGGCGATGCTCTGCGAATCCAGCCAGGTGCGCCTGCTGAGGCCCTTCGTGACCGCAAGCAAGGCCGACATCGTGCGCTTGGGAGAGCAGCTCGGCGCGCCCGTTCATTTAACGTGGAGCTGTGAGCGTAACGGCCATGTGCATTGCGGGGAGTGCGAATCCTGTCTGGAGAGGCGTGAAGCTTTCGAGCTGGCTGAGGTCGAGGATTTGACCGCATACGCGCCGCAAGGTCCGTCACTGGTCACGCCGGACAATAACATCTCGGGCGTTAAGCAGGGCCTCGTCGCTTCTGACGGTACGCCGCTTGAGAGCGGAGAGGGGGAAACCCCTCGCCTCGTGGACGTGGAAAAGCTTTCGCGCGTTGAAGCGGCACTCGTTTCCGAAGGAAAGCTCGCGCCGGTCGAGGGCAAATAGCAACTTACAGTTTTACCCGGCCCTTCTTCGCACGCTGCACGAACCCGTCAAGAGGCCAACCGGACTGTGACGCCGATAGTCAGATAAAACTCGGCAACCCTTCTTCATAGCTCGCTCAGTCCCTTCCCTTCTTATGTACACAATAGAAAAGAAATTCGGCCCATACAGCGCAGCTCACCATCTGACGACAGTTCCCGCCGGCCACCAGTGCGGGAATCATCACGGGCACAATTACGAGATCGAGCTTGAACTGGCGAGCGAACAGCTTAACGAGCACGGTTTCGTCGTGGACTACGGCGACCTGAAAGTATTCGACGAATACGCAAAGGGTCGCATGGACCACAAAGACCTCAACAAGCAGTTCGATTTCTCGCCGACGGCTGAAAACCTCGCCAAGCATTTTTACGATTGGATTGCCGGAACAACCTCGTGGCCGATTGTTGCCGTGCGCGTCTCGGAAACTCCCGGCAAGACGATGAGCGAGTATCGCAGGCCTGCTCCCGTCCCCACGCGACACCTGCACATCAACCTCAACGCGGAGATACCGCGCACTGCTCTTCAGGCGCTCAACTTTGAACTCACCCTCCGCTCAATCAAGTCCATTCTCGACAAGTAAAGGAACACTCCCGCCATGCGACAAGGCGAAGCATTTGTGAGCGCGTCGCGCGCCGCTAACACTTACACGCACGAAATTAATAACGGCGAGGGCTTTCGCGGCATCGTGGTCTATCAAGACCTTACAGTGCTGGGCGCGTCTTCCGTCGTAGAGTTTAAGATTCAGTTCCGCGACCCCTCATCCGGGAAGTGGATTGACATTCTTTCGTCCGCCGCGACCGGCGCAGGCATTAACGCCACGGGCACGGCGCGCCTGGTTATCTTCCCGGGCGTCGCGGAAACAGCAAACCTCAAAGCCAACGACGTGCTCCCGCAGAACGTGCGCATAAGCGTCACAGTCTCGACCGCCGCTTCCACGTTCTCCATCGGCTACGAACTCCTTCCCTAAGCTCGCAGGCCGCCACGCAAATGACGAACTGGTTTTTTAGTTGCGCGCTGCCGGCACTCTTTCAGCTCATGCTTTTACTCGCTGATGAGCGCTGGCAGAACGCCGCCGCCGCGCTTCTCCTGTTCAATCTGTGATGCACGAGAAGATTTTAATCCGTGAAATTTTTGGGCCGACGATTCAGGGCGAGGGCGCACTGGCGGGGCGCGCGACTGTTTTTGTGCGCACGGGAGGGTGCGACTTTCAATGCTCATGGTGTGACACACCTCACGCCGTCAAGCGGGAGCACAAGGGCCTCTGGCAGCCCATGAGCGCAGACCAAGTTTTTGCGCGCGTGGAAGAGCTGTCAGGGGCAGCTCCATTGCTCGTCACTATCTCGGGCGGAAACCCTGCCTTGCAGCCTCTCGCTCCTCTGCTCCGCCTCGGAGCTGAGCGCGGATATACGTTTGCGATGGAGACGCAGGGCTCAATCGTCAAGCCGTGGTTCGCGGGGCTCGACCATCTCATCCTTTCCCCGAAGCCTCCCTCAAGCATGATGGAGTTCCGCGAGACGCGCCTCAAAGATTGCATAGACGCGGCGCGCGTGAGGAGCTACAAGGCGGACGGGAGCCCTGGGCCTCAGCTCTCCCTAAAAGTGGTCGTGATGACAGAAAACGACTACTTCTTTGCGAAGCGAGTCTGTGAGCGCTTCGCCCGACCCTACCGCATCCCGTTCTACATCACTCCGGGCAATCACACCCCGCCCGCGGGCATGCAATACAACCGTAACGATGACGAGTTTGATCTTGAGGGAGTGATGGCGCGCACGCGCTGGCTCGTGGAACGCATCCGGCGCGACCGCTGGTATGACGTCTCAATCATCCCGCAGATTCACACGCTCGTTTGGAGGAATCAGCAAGGTGTCTAACAACCTCCACGTCGTAGAGATAGACGAGCGCAACATCTGCTGGCCGTTCGATAATAGCCAGCCCTCCTTCTCGACCGTTGACGGCTGCTACGCGCGGAACGAGCACATAGACCCGTTCCCGGCCTACGCGCACGACGCGGGGCTAGTGCGCGCGGAACTCGCGCGCGTCGCCGAACTCTTCCCGCTCGACCTACAGGTTTACGTTTACGTCTCCTCTTTCGAGACCGTGGGGCGCACGAACGCACACGCCAGCTCCGGCTACGACTACAACGCCCCGATGGTAAACGACGAGTATCCGCTGTCAACGGGCACGATTGTTATGAGCGGCAAGCGCATCCCCCTGCACCCCGCCATGACGCGCTACCTCGTCGCGCACGAATACGGCCACCTCGTCCAGTACAGGCTTGAGAAGGCGAAGCTCCTCAACATGGACGCCTACGCAGAGATGCGCGCGGCGGGCGAGCCGCCGGCGCACTACGGAGGCCGGACGTGGCACCTCTCACGAAGCGAGATCTTCGCCAACGACTTCCGCGTCGTCGTCGCCAAGCGCGAAGGGGAGTTTTGGCCGCACGAGTGCCCGCCACCGTCTTTATGCCCGCAGCTTTTTAGCTGGTGGGATGAGACCCGCCGCAACTTCGCAGACGTCCTCAAGGAAGGCAAACAATGAAGAAAACTTTTCAGGAAGTAACAGAAGACGTGCGCGCCGAAATTGTGCGCCTCGTAACGCTCGTGTGTGTGCTCCTCATGCGCGCGCTCCTTGAGCTGCGCGACCTTATGAAGCCGACGCCGTGGTTTGAGGAAGTAACCGCGCAGGCTCAGCTCACAAGAAAGCGCCCGCGCCTGCGCATCGTCACGAGCGGCCATGGCAAGAACACGCGCGTCTATGTGGGCGACACGGAAATCTCCATGTATCTCAAGCGCGTCTGTGTGGACGTGCACGTTGCGGACATGCCCGTCGTGCACATGGAAGCGCTCGCGGACATAGAGCTGGAGGCGGACACGCGCGGCGTCATCATCCGCGACGCGCGCCCCGTCGTTTTTAGAACAGGACCGCGCCCCAGCCGCAGCGAAGAAAATCTGCAACTGGCGGAGAGCCTGCGCAGGCATAAACCCGGCCCGGACTTCCTCGCCGAAGCGCGTTACGAATGAGCGCGGCATTCATCATCATGTGCGGCCCTCTCGTCGCCTCCCTTCTAACCCCTCAACTCCTCGATCGAATTCTTATGAACGACACACACGCAGACGAAAACACGCGCGGCGGCTACGTCACGGGGCGCGAGGCGCGCACTCAACGCGCTGCTAAGGAGCGCCTTGAAGCGCTCAAGCGTGAAGCCGTTTCAGCGGGCGCAAAGAGCACAGACGAAATATGGGCGTTCGTGCGAGAGCGCGCAGACGAAGACATAGAGCGTCTGCTGCGCCCCGCCGTCCCTACCTCCGCAGACGCGAGCGAGCGCGCACGCCTTAACGCTATCGGCAACGGCATCGCAGAGGGAGTGCCTTCCGCTTCGGACGCCGCGCTCGGCAGAGGAGATGCGCAGGCGCGCGTCGAGTTTATCGAAGCCGCGCAATATGAGCCTGCGGGCATTCGAGCGCTGCGGGGCGAAGAGGGAGTTGTCTTAGACAACATCCACAACATGCCTGCGGCCATCCGCCTGAGCACGCTCGCCACAAAGACAGATGAGCGCGACGAGTTGGGCGCTGCCGTCTCTCGCCTTGCTCAATCCGTTGCGGAAGCTCCACTGCTTCCGCGCGAAATTGACACGAACACAATCGAAGTAGCCGTGAGGATGATTCTCGAAGCTCTGGGCGAGGACGTGTCGCGCCCGAGCATTCGTGAGACGCCCGCGCGCGTTGCTCGCTTCTACCAGGAGTTCATCGGCTGGGAAGCTGGCCGCATTGATACGACCTTTGCGGAAGAGCAGGTCGCCGACCAGATGGTGACCGTCTCGGACATCCTCATCTGGTCCATGTGCGAGCATCACATGCTCCCGTTCTCCACAAAAGTCTCCATCGGCTACATCGCCAGGGGGAGACTCATCGGCCTCTCAAAACTTCCTCGCATCGCTCACGCCGTCGGCCACAAGTTGCAGACGCAGGAAAACATCGCGGAGCAGATCGCGGACCTCGTCTCGCGCATCGCGGGCACGCCTGACGTGGCCGTGCTGTGCTCGGACGGCCAGCACACCTGCGCCGTCATGCGCGGCATTCGCACTGAATGCTCAATGAACAACTCAGTCCTCCGGGGCGCTTTTCGCCGTCACGAAGTCCGCGACGAGTTCTACACCCTTATCAACAGGAGATAGCCAGCACACATGAAGCTCAAGTTTCTACAGAACAAATTTCAGCAGGCAATAGAGGCCATCTACGGCGGAATCAAAAAGACCAAGGCCGCCATCAATCGTCTCAACACTCCCGTCACGGCGCGCAAGGGAACATTCGAGTCGTCCATGACGGCGGCGATTGCGCGCGACGTGCGCCGTGGCACGCGCGAAGCTGCGCGCAAGAACACGCGCGGTCTGCCCAAAGGATGGAGCCGCTTCCAGGCCCGTGCCGCTCGTCACCTTGCCGTCTCCTTAAAGTCGCGTGATCTGGCACCCGAATGTCTGCTCAAGTGGGCGGACGACTTCATTCAGGCTGAGGAGCGAACGGAGCGCATGCGCAAGGCGCTGCGCCGCCCCTCGAAGCTCTCACGCCGCGTACGACCCGCGCGCCGGAGCAAGTCACCAAAACAAATTCAGGCGCAGGTCCGCAAAGGGCTGGCCGAGGCTGAGCGCACGGGCCGCACTCCTTTTACGTTCGGGAGCGTGAAGGCGCGCGCCGAGCAACGCTCTCACCGCTTCTTCTCATTCAAGCGCACGCTCCGCAAGCTCTCGCTCGCCAACGTGCGCGACATCGGCGGCGGGGCAATCGAAGTCACACCCGCCTAATGCATGCAAATGCATGCTAATGCATACCTCCCTCAATGGCAGAGAATAAGCGTGAAGAATGGGAAGTCGAACGGGACCGCGACGAGATAGCAACGCTACTCGCGCGGTACCGTCGCATGACACATAAACGGATCGCCGAAATTCTCAACCAGCGTCGCGAGGAAGAATATCGTCAGGCGCTCGCTAACCTGGGCGAACTCCCTTCGGGTCAGCCTATTCCCGCCATCAATCCGCCTTACACGCTCACACGTCAGATGATTGATTATGACGTGAAGGCCATCGAGCGCCGGTTAATCAAACATTCCACGGAGAAGTTTGAGAAACATTTTGCCCGCCAGTTAGCCGCCGCCGAAGAGTTGCACGACACCGCCTGGGCTGATTACGAGCGCACCAAGAAGGTGGCGGATGAACTCGTCGAAGAAAAGAGCCAGGTGGACGTAACGACGAGCGTCGAAGAGTTTTTTGAGGACGACAGGGAAGCGTCCGAAATCATTTTCAACCGGCGCGGCAAGAAACGCTTCAAAGTCCCTGCTCTCAAAACTAAATCGAAGCGCAAGCGCAAGCAGCTCCTCGGCGACCCGCGTTTCCTGCTCGTCGTGGACCGCGCGCAGACGCGCATCGAGAACCTGCTCAAGCTGGTTGGGCCGCAGGAGATTAATCTCAACCTCCCGCCGACGACATTGGTTGAAGGCTTCGATCCCAAACAGTGGGACAAGGCAGCTAAGGACAAGGAAGAAGCGGACACGCGCGCGCGGGAGGATTCAACCGATGCCTCCCAAGCGTAAGCCGGACTTTTCAGCCCGCGGCACGGGCATTGAAGTATTAAATGAGATTCGGCGCGAGGTAGTGCACTCCGGGCCTGCCGGTACTGGCAAGAGCTACACGGGCCTCTGGAAGCTCGATACCTTTGCGCGCTATTTCCCCGGCTGCCGGTGCCTGATGGTGCGTAAGACGCGCGTCTCGCTTGTCCAGTCAACTCTCGTCACTTACGAAAACAAAGTTCTCGGCCCACGGTTTTCAGAGAAGCCTTCAAGGCAGCTCGTTTATTACCACGGTGGCGATCAGGAGTATCGGTATCCCAACAGGTCCATTGCCGCCATCGCGGGGATGGATAAGTCGGCCAAGATCATGTCAACCGAGTGGGACTTTATCCTCGTTGACGAAGGCACGGAACTCTCCGAAGACAATCACGAATCGTTAACCACCCGCCTGCGCAACTTCAAAGCGAGCTACCAGCAGCTCCTTTTAATGTGTAACCCGGATAGCCCGCTGCACTACCTCATCAAGCGCCGCGACGCCGCGAAATTGCGCATGATAAATGCGCGCCACACCGACAACCCTCTGCTCTTTAATTTCGGCGGGAAGGTTGACGGCACGCCCGAGGACGGCGAGTGCACATGGACCAAGCAGGGCAGAGAGTACATGCAGGCGCTGAACGATTTGACGGGCGTGCGCTTGAAGCGCCTGCGCGACGGCATCTGGTGTATGACCGACGGGATGTGCTTTGACGGCTTCGATGAGGAGCTGCACGTCTTTAACGGCTTTGATGAAAATAACCAACTCGTCCGCGATGACCTGCGCGGCCACTATGACGGCGAGCGCACTACCTATTCCACAGACCCACCCAAATCATGGCGGCGCACGCTCTCTGTAGACTTCGGCTTTTCCGTTCCCTTCGTTGCCCAGTTCTGGGCCGAAGACTCTGACGGGCGACTTTATCTTTACCGCGAAATCTACATGACGGGCGTGACGGTCGAAGACCACGCCGCAGAGATAATTAAAATCTGCGAGACCTTTGACGAGCCGGACTTTGAGGACATCTACTGCGACCACGACGCCGAAGACCGTGCCACGCTCACCAAGCACCTCAGAAAAAACCGGCGCTTCTCTCAGCTCTCCACGACGGCAGCCAAAAAGGATGTCGAGCCCGGATTAGATTCCGTGCGCACGCGCCTGAAGGTCAGGGCCGACGGGCGCGCCCGCGTCTACGTGCGCAGGGACGCCGTCTGGAGCAAAGACCACAAGCTGGAAGAGAAGCATCTGCCGACCTCCACGCTGGAAGAGATTTTTTCTTACGTTTACGGGCCGGACGGCAAGCCCGTTAAGAAGAACGACCACGGATGCGACGGCATTCGCTATCGCATCGCCACGGTTGACTTAGAGCCGCAAGACTCCTTCACACCAACCCGCCTGCGCAGATAGCAAACTGTTTTTCCCTAACAATAGTTTGCTCCTACCTCCAACCCACACCCGCCAGCAAGCAAAGGAAAGAAATGGCTAGTCAGAACAAGAATCGAGCGGACTTTGAATGCGCGGCATTTGTTAAGTCGCTCCCCGCGCTCAGGATCGTCGAAGACGTGTTCGCGGGCACGCTGCGCATGCGCGCATGCTCGACCACATATCTCCCGCGCAATCCTGCCGAGGACGACGGCGAGTATGCCAACCGGCTCAAACGCGCCGTCTTTCATCCCTTCTTCAAACGCGCGCTCCAGAAGCTTGTCGGCATGATTATGCGCGAGGAGCCAAACCTGAAAGACGTTCCCGACCAGATACGGGAGTACTGGAAGAATATTGACGGGGCGGGCACGAGCGGCGAAGTCTTTTTGTCGGACGCACTGCTCCAAGCTGCCAAGGACGGCCACTCGTTAATCTACGTGGACATGCCGCCGCCCATCACCGAGAGCGAGACCGAAAGCCCGGAGCCGACCCTTCACGACGAAGCGCTGGCGAACATCCGCCCGCACGCCATTCTTTACCGCAAGGGACAGGCCGTTAACTTCCGCACGGAAGTCATTGACGGGCAATCCAAGCTCACGATGATTGTCTTTCGTGAATGCACCAAGGAGGCGGACGGCGATTTCGGAGAGAAGGAGGTGGTACGCTTTCGCGTGCTGCGTCCCCGCTCATGGACGCTCTACCGTCAGGTCGGGCGTAAAGTTGAGTTTGAAAGGGATGGCGCAACCAACCTCGATTATATCCCGGTCTTTCCCGTCTACGGCGAAAAGAGCGGAGAGTTTGAGTCAGACCCGCTGCTCCTGGAACTGGCGCACCAGAACATCCAGCTCTTCCAAAAGCAATCGGACCTGGACAACATTCTTCACTTCGCCAACGTTCCCGTGATGTGGGCGCGTGACCGTAATGTTCAAGTGCCGTTCCAGATGGTCGGCCCGAGCATCCTGATAGACCTCAAGGGCGAGCATTCGGAAATCGGCTTCGCGGAGCACCAGGGGCACGCCATCGAGGCGGCACAGAAGGATATTGACTCGCTCAAAACAGATATGGCGATGGCCGCGCTTGAACTCTTTGCGCCGCGCGCGCAAGGGCCAAAGTCCAAAGAGGGCAAAGGACAGAAGACGGCGACGGGTGCGCTCATAGACGCGGCGGAATCCAACTCTGCCCTCTCGCTTGTCGTCAAGAGCCTTCAACTCGCCGGGCAACTGATGCTCGACACGATGCAGCGTTACGACAATCCTAAAGCGGAGCCTAAAGGAACGCTGGAATTAAACGTGGTCTACGAACGCCTCGTGCTCTCGGTCGAAGAGTTGCGCCTGTTAAAAGAGCTGGTCTCTGAAACCATGCTTTCAATAGAAACTCTGCTGGAACTCCTCAAGCGCGCCGGAAAGCTGGGCAAAGACTTCGACATCAAGAAAGAGTTGAAACGTCTCTTTGGCGAAGGCGCGGAGGGCAAATCTCAGGTAGAGCTAACGGCCATGCTGGACACGACACGCAGCTCTGGCCAGGATGAGCCGCCTGACCCGGATGGTACAAAGGGGAAGGAGAAACCCCTTAATGAAACCTAAAGGCGAGCCGGACCCGCGCTGGGCAAAGGAGCAGATAAGCCTGATGGCTAATATCTATCCTTCGGATGTGTCGCGAGCGCTTCAGCTCATCGGGGAAGGAAGCCCTGTGCTTCTGGAGATGATACTAAGCGCTGACCATGTGCGGATAAGGGAGAACAGGAGAACCGGATAATCTCCCCTATCCCTTATACCCTTATCAGTCGGTTTGCCTCATAGGGTTTGCCTCCGGCCTCACGTAAATTTTTGCAACTAAGCGCAAATTAAAATGCCTGCACAACCAGCCCGTTATAGTTGGGACCGAGTTACCCTGCGCTTTCGCGACCGTGGGACGGGCCGCTTTGTCCCTCACCGGAGAATATTCACTCAGCTCAACCGCATCATCGCCGTCAGTGACCGGCGCATCCTGCGGCTGACCGAGAGCTTCCAGCGTGAGGAAATAACTCTGCTCCAGTTCAAGCTGGCGCTACGCACGGAAATCAAAACGCTCCACATCGCCGTCGGCATTATTGCGAACGGCGGAGTTGAGAACATGACTCCGAAGCTCTGGGGCGAGGTTGGGGCGCGGCTCAGGAGCGAATACGGGTATTTGAACGATTTCGCCACCCGGATCGCCAGGGGAATCCTCCCGCGCACGAGCGGCCACGTGCGGTCGCAGGCCCGCTCCTACACGGCCAACGCCCGCCTTGAATTCTGGAAGACTACCATCCGCCGCTTCCAGGAGCAGCCCGGCTTAATCGTCATGGGACAGCGCCACCTCGGGTCGAGCACCGACAACTGCCGGGGCTGCAATTCAGTTAAAGAAAAGTGGTTTACGCTGGACCGGCTTCCGCCTATCGGCTCGCACGAATGCCTTTGGTTCTGCCGTTGCTGGATTGAGTTTCGCATCCGGAGGAAGCGTTAGTGACAGACGAAAAAGAAGTGCTTGCAAATTCAGCCGGTTGTGTTATTCTGTTTAACGCGTTGAACGCGATGCTCGCGCATGTTCGCGCCGAGCGACGAGCCAAGCTGGCGGAAGTCGCTTCCCTCGAACGCCTCGAGCAGACTTTTTTGACACAACTTAAAGGGCTTCATCAGCCGACCGAAGTGAGCGCCCCGCCCGTATAGGGCCGCGCGCTTTCACGAGTCCAAGAAAAACGCCCGTCACATTCTCGATTTACCAGCGATCCGTGATTGCTGCCCAGTCGAGAGCGTGGCGGGCGTTTTTCTTTTTGGCTGATGGAAGCTCACCCTACAGAAAGAAGGCACACTCTTTGGGACACGGAGCAGACACATCATTCTTCCTGAGACTCGTTTCCATCGCCCTCCCCGGTACAGGAGCAGTCTCCACTGGCAGCCCGACTCAGCAACTCACCGCGACGCCTAAAGACCAAGCGGTGAGCGCCATCTCTGAAGGCGACTACGCGCCGACCTATCTTTGGGCATCTTCTGACCCAACTAAAGCAACCGTCAGTCAGTCAGGTCTTGTGACGAAAGTCGCAGCCGGTTCTACCAACATTACTGTTTCCGTAACGCTGCCGAAGCATTTGGGCGGACAGACCATCACGTCCAACGCCTGCGCCGTCACCGTTACTTAATCCCTCCACACAAAGGAGAGCGCCTAGGCCTGTGGCCTAAACCTGCGCTCTCCCTCTTCTTTAACTCAACCCACACCCCTCAACCCCCGCGCGCTCTGTGAGTGCGCACCTGCCGCGCCTGTGGCGCAAGGAGACACCAGACACCCATGCCGGATTTAGCAGACAAGCTGACAGAGGAGCAACACGGCCAGCTCGGTGAGCAGGACCGCTCGCTCTATGTCAAAGGCGAAGACAACAGTTTTTCGCTGCACCCCACAATCGTCGCTGAGCGGACAAGGCTCACAACCAAGAACGCTCAGGTCATCGCGGAGAAGAAAGCCGCCGCCGATAAGGCAGCCGCTTTTGAAGCGCTCGGACTCGACGCCGAAAAGCTCAAGGAGATTGTCGAGAAGCATCAGCAGGCGGAAGCCTCGAAGCTCACCGACGCCGAAAAGCTGCAACGCAAAGAGCAGTCCATAAAGCAGGCGCACGAGCAGGAGCTGAACACGGTTAAGACCGCAGCCAAGCAGCGCGAAGACTTTCTCATGACCCAGCTCCGCTCCCACATGATTGACGCCGTCGCCCAGCTCGCCATCGAGAAGGCAGGCGTGATCGAAGGTGGAGTGGAAGCCCTCAAGCCGCACATCGTCGCTGCGATGGACATGCTCGAAGATGGCGAGGACGACGACAAAAAGTTTGTCACCCGCATCATCGGCGGAGACAAGCAGCCCCGCTATGTCGGCGCGGAGTACATGACTCCTGAACAGCTTGTTGAAGAGTACAAAAAGAAGCCCGGCTTCATGGGTCTCTTCAAGGCATCGGGCAAAGGCGGCTCCGGCGCGACCACCGGCCAGCAGAACCGCAACACTACTTCACAGCGTGACGCTTCGAACATGAACGCCACGGACAAGATCGCGCAGGGACTTCAAAACCGCACGCGCTAGTCCACCTCATGTGAGAGCTGAAGCGCTCCTACCAATAACCCACACCATCCCTCCGAAGGAGAAGAAAAACAACTCATGGCTTCAGTGACTTTAGCGGAGAGCGCAAAGCTCTCACAGGACATGCTCGTGCAGGGTGTGATCGAGAACGTGGTGACCGTTAACCAGTTCTTCGACGCTCTGCCGTTTGAGGGCATTGACGGCAACTCGCTTGCCTACAACCGCGAGAACGCGCTCGGCGACGTGCAGGTCGCGGGCGTCGGCGCAACCATTACTGCAAAGAATGCTGCGACCTTCACCAAGGTCACGTCGGCTCTGACGACCATCATCGGCGATGCCGAAGTAAACGGTCTCATTCAGGCCACGCGCAGCAACAAGAACAACCAGCAGGCCGTGCAGGTCGGCTCGAAAGCGAAATCCTGCGGGCGCAAGTTCCAGGACATGCTGATCAACGGCACGGGCACGGGCGACGAGTTTCTGGGCCTGCTCGGGCTGGTTGACAGCTCCAAGGTCATTGCCGCCGGAACCAACGGCGCAAACTTTGACCTTGAGCACCTGGACATCCTCATCGATCTGGTGACGGACAAGGACGGCGAACTCGATTACTTCCTGATGAACTCCCGCACGATCCGCAGCTTCCTCAAGGCGCTGCGTGCTCAGGGTGGAGCGAGCATCGCGGAGACGATTGAGCTGCCCTCGGGCCGCAAGGTGCACGTCTATCGCGGCGTGCCCATCTTCCGCAACGACTACATCCCCATCAACCAGACGCAGGGTTCGGCCTCCACCTGCACCTCGATCATCGCGGGCACGCTCGACGATGGCTCGATGATGCACGGCATCGCGGGTCTCACGGCGTCCGACGCCGCAGGCATTCAGGTTGTGGACGTTGGCGAGTCCGAGACCAAGGACGAGCGCATCACGCGCGTCAAGTGGTACTGCGGCCTCGCGCTGTTCAGCTTGAACGGCCTGGCCGTCGTCAAGGGCATCCTCAACTAAAAGAGGAGCCCGCCCGCCGCACACTTCAGGCGGGATGTGTGTTCACTTTGCTGGCTTGCACACATCCCGCCGGCGGGAGCGCAGGTTCGCCGTCCTTGTTTGCGCTCCCGCTTCCCTTCTTTTAACCACACACCCAAAAAGGACAAACGTTAATCATGAAAGAATATCGCTTAATCGGTCCCAACGAAGGAAAGACTATCAACCTCGGCAACTTCAATTTTGTTGAAGGACGCTTGCGCGTCGAAGACAAGGAAGTTCAGTTTGTCGAGCCCATCATCACGCGCTTCTACGGCGCTGTCCCGGCGGCGGATTTCGAGCGCTTGAAGCGCGAGCAAGCCGAAGCCGCGAGAAAGGCCGAGGCAGAAGCCAAGGCAGCCGCCGACAAAGACAAAAAGTAAGTCTAGCTCAGCATGGCGCAGGAAACTTTACAAGTTGATGCCGTGGGCGCGACCACCAACTGGACGCTCGGCGCCGGAGCGTCCAAGGTCGCAGCCGTCAACACGCCTGATGATGACGACACGTCATACATCGCGAGCGGCACGACCAGCGGCACTACTCAGCAGTTCACGGTCGCCAACCCCTCACAGGTCAGCGCGAATGCCGTCATCAACTTCGTTCGCATCGTCGCACGTTGCAAACGCGGCGGTGCTCAGAACTGCAACTTTGTTGTTTCCACTGTGCTGTCAGCCTCGTCCACGGACGGCGCTTCTCAAACCGGCGCGACCTCGTACGCCAACACACAGGATGATTTCACGACGAAGCCCGGCGGCGGTTCATGGACGCTCACGGACCTCCAGAACCTTGAAATCAAGATTCGCAACACGCAAGCAAGAGACCTGCGCTGCACCACTTTTTACGTGATTGTTGATTACACGCCGCTCTCGATGACGAACCTGGAGCGCCGCCCCTTGCGCGGGGTATTCCGAGGCATGTACTAACCGATGATTATCCAGCGCAAATACGGAACGGCCACGACCATCGTTTTCCCGATGGTCAAGCGCGGCGTTGTGGACCTGGCCGTCACCGCTGACTGGACGCCTGCCACCGGCGACTCGAAGATTTCCAAGGACGAGGGCGCGACCGCTAACACCACGAACCTCCCGGCCATCGCTTCCGGCACGAGCTGGAAGCTCGCTCTCACGGCCACAGAGATGCAGGCCGCGCGCATCACGATCCAGATTGTTGACTCCGCGACCAAGGCCGTCGAAGACCAGTTCATCATCATCGAGACTTACGGCAATGCCTCAGCTCAGTCGCCCGTTGACTATGACAATGCGACGAGCCTCGGCCTGACGAACTTGGACGCGACGGTCAGTTCTCGCTCGTCACATACCGCCGCTAACGTGCGCACTGAAATGGACGCCAACTCTACCAAGCTGGCGAACTTGGACGCGACAGTTTCCAGCCGCTTGGCCTCGGCTTCTTATACTGCGCCCGACAACACGACCATCAGCACCATCAATTCCAAACTCGGCGCGTTCGCGGGCTCAGGACTCAATACAGTCCTCGGCTTCCTGCGCGCCCTCATGCGCAAGGACGCTTCACTGACGCCCTCTGATGTGGGGGGCACTTACGACAACACCACGGACAGCCAGGAAGCCATAAAAGACAATCAGCTCGACGCGGCCATCAGCACGCGCTCGTCGCACACGGCGGCGAACGTCCGCACGGAGATGGACGCGAATTCAACGAAGCTCGATGTGGCCGTCAGCACGCGCCTCGCGTCGGCCTCCTACACCGCGCCGCCCACCGCCGCTTCAATCGCGGATAGCGTGTGGGACGAAGACCGCGCCTCGCACACCGGAGCGGGCACGTTCGGCGAGCGGTTGCAGGCTATCCGCAACGGCACGGCGCAGGGCTCAAGCAACATCCAGCGCATCACGCTCGACGCGGGCGCAAGCTCTCAGAACGATTTTTATATCGGGCTCCTGATTTACCTCTATGCGGGAACCGGCGCGGGGCAAGCGCGCCACGTCTTCGCGTACACCGGAGCGTTGCGCGAAGCCATCGTCACGCATAACTGGATTGTGCAGCCCGACAACACCACGAAGTTCATCATCCTGCCCGCCTCCGCCACCATTACGAACGTGCTTGAGTCGGTCGGATACGTGGCGGGCGACGTCAACGGCGTCGTGCAGGGCGGCGTCGCCGCGCCCGTTGACGTGGACACGACGGCCATCGCCGAGGCGGTGCGCTCCGAGATGGACGACAACTCGACCAAGTTCGGCGCGCTGATGACCTACGCCGACGACGCGGAAGTGCGGCTCGCCTCCATCATGGCGAAGACCAACAACCTCCCCGCATCACCTGCGGCAGTCGGCTCCGCGATGACCTTGACCGCCGGAGAGCGCACTTCCATCGCCGAGGCGCTCTTGAAGCTCGACCTCTCGACGGTCGCGGGCGAGGCTTCGCGCTCGGTGCTGAACGCGCTGCGCGCGCTCAGGAACAAATTCTCAGTCTCAGGCACAACCTACACCGTGACCAAAGAGGACGACACGACAACGGCCTGGACTGCCACTCTCACCACGGACCCGGATGCAGATCCCATCACGGGCTCAGACCCGGCGTAAACGATGGCAGCCGGATTCAGTTCTTTCTTAGCGCGATGGCTCGGCGGCGTTGGCCGTAAGGTATCCGTCGCACTCCGCTCAAATGTCACGGCGTTAGCTGTGCAGGCTTCTGCCAGCCCGACAGCCTCTCCAACGGGCTCCCTTAAAGCGCAAGCTGCGGCTTCCAGTGCGCGGTTCGCCCAGGCAATGCCCGCGCTCTCAATCACAGCGTACGCCCTGCCCGCTCCCCTCGGCGCGCGCGCTCAACCCGCATCAGCGAGAGAGGCTCAGGCTGCTCTCGCGCCTCCATCCTAAAAACACATGGCCGACTGGACGATTAAACAAAACGACGACGCACCGGCAATCAGTGCGCTCCTCTCATACAGCGACGACTCAATCCCTGACTTAACGGGCGCGAGCGTGGTCTGCAAGTGGAGGCCGACGAGCGGAGGAGCAAAAAAGGAAGGCGCAGCAACGATTGACGACCTCCCGACGGCACGCGTCACGCGCTCGTGGAACACAGGCGGCAACACGGACGACACGGCCACTGCCGGTGATTTCAACGTTGAATGGGAAGTCACATTCTCCAACAACAAAAAAACTACTTTCCCGGCGGAAGGCTATATGTCGCTGAAGATCACGGACGACCTGGACTAAAAGCTCATGGCAACACTGGACGCAACTTTAGGCGGGGCGGACGCAAACTCGTATCAAACGCGCGTGGAGGCCGCCGACTTCTTTTCAAATCACCTCTACGCCACGGAGTGGTCGAGCGCCGACAACACGCGGAAGGACAACTCGCTCATTCGCGCCTGCCTGCGTCTGGAGCAGGAGACGTACAAGGGCAGCAAGACCAACACGGAGCAACGCCTCAAACACCCGCGCGCCTACGTCGAAGACGACGAGGGCAACTGGTATGACCAGGATGAAATTATTCGCGCGATGAAAGAAGCGCAGTGTGAACTCGCTCTCTACTACCTCAAGCAGAACCCGGATGACGCGGTGGACCCGGCACTCAAACAATTCAAGCGTCTCCACATCGCGAACGCCATCAATCTCGAAATGCGCGACCAGCTTCCCGCCACGGACGCGCTTCCCGACCACGTGCTCCGCATGATTTCCCACCTCATGCAGAGCGCGCCCGGGCAGGTCAGACTCGTGAGGGCATAATGATCGGCAGCGTCGGAAAACTCATTAACCGCCTCAGCGCGACGACGGACAAGCTCATTCAAAATATGAGCATGGCCGACGTGTTCGTGCTCCGGGAAAGCTCCACGCAGAACGGTCGCGGCGGCACTCGTAAAACCTACAACCCGACGACTGCGGAAGCTCTCGGATGCTTCTACTCCGTCATGGACCTGAACACGGAAAAGCTCGATGAGCAGCGCGCGGCCCAACGCAAGCCCGTCATCTATCGTCGCTTCCTGCTCCCCTCCACGACAGACGTTAAAGCGGACGACAAGCTGCGGATGGAAGCCAACGGTGCTGAACCTCAGATCGAGATGGAGATTGTGAAGCCCGCGCGCATCGTCGGTCTCTTCGTGGAAGTAATCACGGCGCAGGAGGTCAAGCAGGTCACCCCATGATTAGCTTTAAGGTCACCAGCCACAACCGCGTCGAGGAACTAAAGCAGAAGCTCCGGCCTCGGGCGGGACGCGCCATCAACGACTTCGCGCGCAACGTCTACGCCATCAGCCAAGACCTCGTTCCCGTAGACGAAGGAGACTTGCAAGCCTCCGGCGAGATTGTTGATTACGCGAACACGCGGGGCGACGGCCGCCAGAAGGGCGTCGCCAAATCGGTCCGCTACACCTCTCCTTACGCGCGCTTCGTTCACGACGGAACGGCCTTCATGGAAGGCACTCCATTTCTGCTGGCAGCGTTCGAAGCCTGCCGGCAGCAACTCACCGCAGACCTCAACGAAATATTTTCCCTCAACTAATGGACGCGCTCAACGCAGGCCTCTACACATTATTGACCTCGGACTCGCAGCACGCGGCGCTCGCCCCGGGCGGCGCGTGGGACATGCGCGCCGACGAAGGCACGCCCCTCCCACTCACGAAGTTCCGCCTCGTCATTGAGAATTACGATTATGTCTTCCAGGGCCTCTCGTGCATCCGCTTTGTCTACCGCATTACGGGCCATGCACAAGACACTCCGACGAAGACCGCGAAAGAACTCGCTTCCACCCTCAAGGGACATATCTTTCGCATCATCAACGAAGGCACACTCACCGTCACCGGTTACAACGTCATCCTGTGTCGCGCAATGAGCGGCATCCCGCCGATGGATGAATCCAAGGGGACTTCCGCCGACACCTTCAGCGAGGGAATTCTGGCAGAAATCATCCTTGCTCCCGCCTAACTCTCCACACCCGCCTTGTAAGGACTCAATCACACCATGACAGCAATTCATGCCAAAAATACAGGCGTCGTCGTCAACAGCGATGACCTCTCAAGATTTTTTAAGAACGTTGACATCTCCGGCGAAGCCGAGCTGATCGAGATCACAACTTTCACGGCCACGGCCAAGCAGTGGCTCATCGGCTACACGGACGCCAAGCTCTCCCTCGACGGCTACTTCGGGAGCAAAGACCCCGCCACCCCCGGCGACCCCAATGAAGTAGACGACGTGTTGCAGCCGCTCCTCGGCGACCAGGACGCTACGCAGCTCATGCTCATCTGCCCGGAGAGCATGGACACCTTCGGAAACAACGCTTCGTTCTGCGATGCGGAAGGCACGAAGTACAGCGTCACCTCTCCCTTTAACAACGCCGTGTCTGTGATGGCGGAGGCGCAGGCTTCGGGTGGAGTCAACGTCGGCGTGCTCCTGGCGGAAAAGATTGCGCGCACCGTGACGGGTCAGTCGGCGGCCTACGATTTGGGCGCTGCGACTACGAACGGCTTTGCCGCGCAGCTTCACGCCTTCACGGTCGGCGCGACCACTTCCGTCACCGTGACGATTGAAGATTCAGCAGACGGCACGACGGGCTGGGCGCAGATCGGCGCATTCACTGCCGCCGCCGTCGCCGCATCGCAGCGCATTGTCATCACGGGCAACGTGCGCCGCTTCGTCCGCGCCAAGTGGACGTTCACCGGCTCGAACGGCGCTACGTTCGTCGTCGCGTTCGCGCTCCTGCCCCGGTAAGAGCACCAAACGCATTTCCCGCCGCTCCGCTCTCCCTGTAGCTCCTCATCCCGCGAGCTACAGAGAGCGGGGCGCTCAACCCGCACACACACCACACACCCTCTGGAGGTAACACAAAGCAATGCCTGTTCATGGCAAGAAGACAGTATTCAAGCTCGACACTTTAGGGAACGTCCTCACGGACATCTCCACGAAGCTCAAAAACGTGGACTTCCCACAGGAGGCGGAGCTACTGGAAACGACAACTTTCCAGGCGACCGCCAAAACCTACATCGTCGGATTCAAGGACAACAAAATCAGTCTGCAAGGAAATTGGGACGCGGCCATAGACGCGCAATTCAACGCCATCCTCGGGCAGTCGGAGCCGACAGGCCAGACCGCCAACGAGGGCTTCGATTTCGAGTACGGGCCGGAAGGCTCGACCACAGGCTCGACGAAGTACACGGGCAAGTGTCTGTTGACCAAGTTCCAGAAGACGTCGGCGGTCAACGCCGTCTCGGGCTTCACGGCTGAGCTTCAAGTCACCGGCGACGCCACCCGCAGCACCTACGCGTAAAGCGTTCCCGAGCTGTCGTCATAACACAACCTTGCTTCAGGAGAGCGCGCCGTTCACCATACGGCGCGCTCCTGAAGCTCACCTCTCAACCACACCACAACAAGGAGCACAGCGAACCGTGGCAGACCTTCTCTCTATTCTCAACGACACCATCGAGGTGGACATCACTTACCGCGTTCTTGAAATCAAGGCGCAGGTTTACACCGAAAAACTGACGCCTGAGTACAAAGCGCAACTCGTCGTCCTGGCGAGCGTGAAATCGGAAGGCGCAGAAGACCAGGAGACGCAGGACAAGGATGAAAATGCGCTCCTCTTATCTGAGCTAATCGAGTCTTGGGACTTAACCAACGACAAACAGCCTTACCCGCCCACATACGAGAATCTCGCGCGCCTCTCATTCCCGATGCTCTCCTGCATCGCGCGGGCCATCTCTCTCAAACTGGGTGCACTCGCAAACCCTCAGAGCGCGACGAACTAGCTGAATTCATCGGTACCGGAGGGCAGGGCGGAAGCATGCCCTCTTGGTACCCGCTGGTTCGCGCGTGCCGCTACTACAACGGCGCTTACCAAGTCGAGGAGCTGGCGCGCCGACCGATTCTCCTCACGCAGTGGGCACTCACAGCCGAACAGGCCGAAAACCTCGGCGAAAAAATCGCCCGCGACCTCCAGAAGCAAAAAGAAGACCTGAGCAAGTAGCTCGGTGAAAGCTAATGTCAGACTTACAGGAACTCGTTGTCAGCGCTGCGTGGGAAGGAGATGATGCAGAGCGCGGTCTTGACCGCCTCGGCGTCAAATTCGATAACACCACGCAGCGCTTTCGCAATGGCTCCGGACAGTTTGTTGCCTTCAAGACTATCCAGCAGCAGATGGCGCAGGCCACGCTGGAAAATACCAATCTGCTCGGCCAACTCACGGGCCAAATGCAGCAGACGGCAAGTGGCGCGCGCAGCCTCGGCATCGCCATCACAGCCGGAATCACGCTGCCCATTATCGGTGCTCTCACATACATCACGTCTGTAGGCTCGAAATCTTCTCAGACCCTTAATCAGTTTCAAGGTGTTTCCCGCGCGACCGCGCAGGAAATGGAACTCGTGCGTAAGAAAGCGCGCGAGTTGGGCGCGGACCTCACGCTGCCCGGGACATCGAGCAAAGACGCCGCGCTCGCCATGCTGGAACTCAACAAGGGCAACCTCAGCATCATTGAGTCCATGAACGCGGCGCGCGGCACGATTCAATTAGCCCGCGCCGCCCAGATTCAGGAAGCGGAAGCTGCTCGCATCTCCGCCAGTGCGCTCAACACGTACAGTCTGGCGGGAGACCAGGCGGGCAGAGTCGCGGATTCTCTTGCCAACGCGGCCAACAAGTCCACCGGGGAAATTACCGACTTCGCCATGGGCATGGCTCAGGCAGGACAGGTCGCGCACTCTTCAAAAATCTCGCTCGAAGAAACTCTCGCCGTGCTTTCCGTCATGGCGAACTCAGGAGTCCGGGGCGGCGACGCGGGCACGTCCATGAAGACTTTCCTGCTCGCGTTGCGCGGGCCTTCGGACGAAGCGCGCAAGGCAATGGATGAGCTGGGCGTTTCGGCCTACGACCTCCAGACTAAACAATTCAAGTCACTCCCGCAGATTATTGATGAGTTCTCTACCGCTCTCTCAGGGCTCAATCAAGAAAGCCGCGACGCGTTTTTAGACAAAGTATTCGGCTCTGACGGCGCGCGCGTCGCCATCGCACTGTTCGGTCAGGGGCGACAGGAGTTTGAAAAATACGTCGCGGCCATGTCTGAGGCCGGAACGGCGCAGCGCGTTGCGGAGAGCAATACGAAGGGACTCTCCGGCGCGTGGGACGGTCTCATGTCCACCATCGAGACTTTTGCTACCGACATCTTCCAGGACCTGGAAGAGCCGATGGTGCAGATAGTCCAGATGATCTCGGGCGTCGTCTCTAATCTCAACGACGCTTGGAATTCAATGGGCCCCGGCGTCAAGGCCGGTATCGCTGGCGTGCTCGCGTTCGTCGCGGCGCTCGGCCCTGTGATTACAGTCGCGGCCACGGTCGCCGGTGCTGTCATTGGAGTGGTCGCGGCGGTCGGCTCGTGGAACGTCGCGGCTGCCATTGCGGGAGCTGCCGGGACAACGCTCGTCGCTGCTCTCGCTCCCGTCGCACTGGTTGCGCTCAAGGTCGGCTTAATCGTCGCGGGCGTGGCAATCGTGCTGGCCGCCGCGTCGGCTGCCATCGCCGCCGCGTGGGCGACAAACTTCGGCGGCATTCGCGAAAAGACGTTTGCAATTTTCGAGGCGATTAAGACTTACGCCTCCGCGCTCTTTGCTCAGCTCACGGGCATCTGGTCGCGCATCTGGCCCACTCTGCAATCCTTAACGCAGAAGGCGCTCATCATCATCTCCGCGTTTTGGAAAGAGCACGGCGAAACAATCGTCTCGGTCGTTCGTGCCTACTACGACATCATCTACAGCTTCTGGAGCGGGATCATCGGAGTCTTCGGCAACGCGATAGACCTCATTCTCAAGCTCATTGACGGAGACTACCGGGGCGCGTTCAAAGCGGCAGAGGAGATCGCGCGTTCCTTTGTGCAGGCGTGGACGGGAATCCTCTCCGGGCTCGGTCGCATTCTGTGGGCGGCACTAAAGGCTGCGCTCTCAATTCAGGGGCAGGCCGTGGTCCTGTTTTTCACACTGGGACGCGACCTCGCAATGGCTATCGGCCAGGCGATTGTTGATGGGATTAAAGCTCTACCCGGCGCGGTCGCCGCCGCCCTTTCATACATGGTCAACAACGCAGTGAGCGACGCTGCCGGAAACTTCTACGCTGGCGGCGCGACGTTGTGGAGTTGGATCAAAGCGGGTTACGACGGCGCGCAGGGCGCAGCTCCGCTCACCATCAGCGCGCAGGTCGCAGGCGGCGACCTCGGCGGGAGTAATCAGCCGCAGTGGAGCGTCGCGTGGGAAAGCGGGAGCGGCACCGGTAAGAGCTTGCCCGGTCTCATGGGCGGTGGCGGTGGAGGCAAAGGCGGCGGTGGCGGCGGCGGCGAGTCTCCGATCATTAAAGCGGCCAAGTCGAACCTCAAAATGTTGGAGATTGTGCAGGCCGGTCAGGAGCGCATTTACGAACGCATGATGAGTTCGGAGCAGCGCTTTTATGAACAGGGCAAGCGCAATCTTGAGAGTTACGTGGCGACGCGTAAAGCAGCCGAAAAGAGCATCTTCGATTCGGCGATGAAAGCTGCGCAGGCCGAACTCGAAGTTGCCAAGCTGACAAAAGACAAATCGGAGCGCGCGACGGCCATCAGTGAGGCTCAAGACAAAATCGTCGCGCTCAATGAAAAGTATCAGGACGCGCTCACAAAAATAGACCGCGATGCGGAAGACGCACGCAAGGAAATGCAGCGCCAGGCGTGGGACGACAAATTGAGTCTCATGCAGGAAGTCGCCCAAGGGTATCAGGACATCTACTCGCGCATGGCCGAGCGCGGGCGCATGACGTTCGCCGCGGCGCAACAAACTATCGCCAACCAGCAGCTCGAAATCCTGCTCGCGCAGGAAGGGCACATTAAGAAACAGATGGAGGGCTTAGCGCCCGGCGCTGCTCTCTTAAAGGCTCTCGAAGGACAGCTCCTGGTTATCCAGCAGCGCATTCAAAACTTCCGCGACGGCATGGCGATGGACGCGACGGAAGCCAACCAGAAAGATTACAGCCGCGAGCGCGACCACGCCCTGCGCATGTCCGACATTTGGAACGCCATCACGGATATGCAGATGGAGTCGGAGCGCGACCGGCTGCGCATCCTCGAAGCGGCGGGCGTCTCCAAGAGTGAAATCTGGAAGCGCCAGGCGAAGCTCGAAATTGAGCAGGAGAAATTAGCGACCGCGCGCAGAGTGCGCGAGTTGGAGGCGCAGCGCGACTACGTCCAGAAGTTTGAGGAGAACGAACAGCGCAAAGCCGAAATCATTAAAGGCCTCAACGCGCAGATTGCCGCCGAGGAAGAACGACTCACACAGAAGCGCAACAACATCCTCGAAGACTATTACAAAAAGCAGGAGGAGCGCTTAAAAGGGATCGTCGATAAGGGCATCGGCATTCTCAACAAGGCGTTGAATAGATACAAAGAGGAAGGCTGGGGCGGCCTCTTTAAGTCCATCGGCGAAGACTTCCGCGACCTGCTGTTGCAGATGACGATGGACCTGCTCAAGTCACAACTCCTCTCCGTCCTGCGCAACATCTGGAACATCCCTGCTCCTGGTTCAACTCAGGGCGCACAGGGAGCCGGGCAGAGCGGCTTTAACTTCCTTGATATCTTCCGTCGCCTCTTCAACCTGGGCGGAGCAAATCCGGGCGTGCAGACGGGAGGCTCTGACCCCGTCGGCGCGATAGACGCGGCGGGCGATCACATGAGCCACGCCATCCATGCCGCCGGGCAGGAATCGCGCACCGGAGTCGAAGCGGCGGGCAAGACGCAGGCTGCTTCGCTCACGAGCGTCGGCCAATCAATTGTCTCGGGGCTTCTCACCATCGGCTCAATCATCGCGACAAGCAACACGCGCGGGAGCTTCTGGTCGGGACTCTTTGCGGCAGCCGCAGTCGGCGCAATCAATGGGGCGTTTAATGCGTTCGCAGGCGGAGCGTCGGGCGGCGGCGAAGGCGGTGGCGGCGGCACGCACACGGGCGGCATTCACCGCGCCATGGGCGGTCCTGTCTGGGGCGCTGGCACGTCAACCTCCGATTCTATTTACGCGATGCTCTCCAACGGCGAGTTCGTGTTCAGAGCAAGCAGCGTCTCCTCGCTCGGTTTGGGCGTGCTCGACTACATGAACGAGACGGGGCGCATGCCGCACATGGCCGACGGAGGCTTCGCGGGCTCTTACGTTCCGCCATCGACCGTCTCGGGCAGTTCCTCACAATACTCTGTCACCAATACCAACCTCTATCTCACGCAGGAGATACACACCGACCAGCCGGAGCAGTTTTACAAGTCGGCGCGCCAGCTCGCGCGCTCGGCCATGGGCGCGCTCCAGACTGAGCAGGGGAAGAACTAATGGCCGTTGACTCAATCGAATTTCCACTCATCGGAAAAAAGCTCTCGGGTGCAACCATCTGGCAGACGAGCCGCCAGCGCGGCACAAACGGCGAAGAGGTCCGCAACGCCGACTGGCAAGACCCTTTGCATCGCTTCAACATTGCGCCGGGCATCAAGACTATCGCGGACCAGCAGATGGTCGAGACCTTTCACCTCGCCTGCCAGGGCTCGGCCATCGGGTTCCTCATGCGCGACTACAAGGATTACACGGCGACGCATACGGCCACATCTCTCCCCGCAGGCTGCACGCAGCGCGGGCACGTCTCAAGCGTCGGAGGCTCAACGACTGTCTTCCAGCTTGAGAAGAGATACTTTAACGGCGCGCGCACGTACACGCGCCGCATCACGCGCCCGCAAAGTGGGACGGTGCAGCTCTATGACGCCTCGCTCAACCTCATCGCTTCGGGCTACACCATCAATTACACGACTGGCGAAGTAACGTTCGCGGTCGCGCCCGCGCAGCCACCCGCTTACTGGACCGGACAGTTTTACGTGCCGGTAGTTTTCGAGTCTGACGAAATCGAGTGGGACTTAGTGCTCTTTAGGCTCTCCAACAAATCGGGGCACGGAGAGATGCCCGACATTATCTTGATGGAGGAGCGCGAATAACGCGTGTGTAAGCTGAGAAGCTTATAACCTTCCTTTCTCACCCTCCGCTCTCCTCTTCTTTCGACCATGCCAGTTCAACTCACCCGCGAAGGCACAACTTTCGTCACGACCCTGTGGAAGCTCAAAACGGCGGACGGCACGCAGACCGTCTGCGTGACGAGCGGCACGCGCAAGGTCGTCTATGGCGGGAGCACGTTCACGCCCGGCGCGGTCGCTCCCTCGGAAGTGCAGCTCATCGAAAATCTGGACCCGTCCAATTTAGAAATCATCCTGCCCCTGGACGCAGGCGGAGTCACGGATGAGGACCTGCGCGGCGGCAAGTGGAATCAGGCGCGCGTCGAAATCTACATCTGGAATTACTCGACGTCGGCGGTCGAGAGAGCGTGGACGGGCATTCTCTTTACCTCGGAAACGGATAACGGCCAGCTCAAGGCGGAAGTCTTAGACCTCGCCGTGATGTTTCAACAAGTAATCGGAAATCTCTACTCCGAGAACTGCCGCGCCGAGCACGGCGACGCGGACTGCGGGCGCACTCCCGGCAGCCACGCGCTCACGGTGCACACGGTTGTCACACGCTCCGAATTTCTCGTCACGCACACACAAGCGAACGACGACTATTTCACCTTCGGGAAGGCGGAGTGGACCTCCGGCCTGAACGCGGGCCGCAAGATGGAGATTGAGAGCGCCACGCAGGAAGGCTCACTGCTCCGCGTCGTGCTCGCGGACGCGATGCTCAAAGCAATCACGGCGGGCGACGCCGTGACACTCAAGGAAGGCTGCCTCAACACCTACGAAGCTTGCATCCTCAAGGGCAACGTCGAGCGCATCCGCGCCGAGCCCAAACTTCCCGGCCTCTACAAAGTCATCCAGTGGCCCGACTAACCCCCATGACGCTGATTCAGGAAACAGGCATCACGTTCGACGCAGAGAGCGCGCGCTTTCGCTCGCGCCGCTCGGGCCGTTTCGTCTCCGCGCGCGAAGTTCAGCTCAGGCTCAACACCGCGCGCGCAGTTCGCCGCTTCCCGCGCCTGCTTCCCCCTGCGCGACCTCTCTCTTTGACCGAGAGCGAGTTTCGCGCGCTCGTGGTGGAGAGCGCGCGCAGCCTCCTAGACATGCGCTACAGGCACCAAGGGCGCTTGCACGAGGGCCGCGGGCTGGACTGCCTGGGCGTGCTCCTCGCGGTGGCCGCGATGCACGGCTTCGAGTTTGAGGACGACGCCTCCTACAGCATGGACCCGAACGGCTATTACTTGATCGAAAAGCTGAGCGAGCACATGGACGAGCTGCCGCACTGGCGCTCTGCCCTCCCCGGAGACGTGCTCTGCGTTCGCTGGCACATCTCGCGGCCTCCGCAACACTGCGGCATCGTCACGGAGCTGGCGGGCGACGACGTGCGTTGCGTGCACTCCTCGCGCCGCTCGCGCAAGGTAGTCGAAAACGCCTGGGCCAACACCGACCAAATTACTCACGCCTTCCGCATCCGCGAGCTGAGCAAAATCATGGAGGTGGCCCGTGGCTGAGATAGCAATCGCCGCCGCGATTGGAGCCGCCGTCAGTGCGGCGTCCTACTCCATCAACTACGCGCTCGCCCCGAAGCAGCAACCCACCGAGAGGGGCAGGCTGCAAGGCATGGTGCAGGTGCAGGACTCCTCTTACGGGCAGATGATCCCGATTATTTTAGGAGGACTGCCCGCCGACCCTGCGGACGTCGCGCACGGCATGCGCGTCGCCGGAAACATCATTTGGATGTCGAACGTGCGAAAGCACGAGAACACGACTCCGGCGACCGGCGGCGGAGGCGGCGGCAAGGGCGGAGGCGGAGGCTCAAGCGCCACGACGACGATCACGTATGACGGCGACCTCGCCATCATGCTGGGCGAGGGAGAGCTTGAGCTTTTGGCTCTCTACGCCGACGCGGACCTGATTTTCGACAACCGTTACGGCGCGCTCAATTCATACGAGGGCGAGGACGCTTCAAATACTCGCGCGGGCACAACCTCAGTTCAGAATTACTCGACCGCGAGTGCGGGGCAGGAACTCACGCTCAACCCTTCGGCCAGCGTGCAGTTTAATAACGTGCGGAGCGCGTCTGCCGCCACGCGCGAGCTGACAATCCGTTACCGCACGGGCAACGTTCCCGCAATGGCCGCGACGCTCTGGGTCAACGGCGTGTCGCAATCAATCACTCTGCCCGCGTCAAACGAAAGCTTCATCTCCTTTACGATTGCGGTCGCGCTCGTGCAGGGCACGAACACAATCAAAATTCAAAACAATAGCCCGACCTATAACCTTGGGATTGATCGCATCCTCTGTTACGCGGGCGTCGCGGGCGAAACTCCGCCCACCGGCACTGTGCCTCTTCCAGGCTCGGGCACTGTTAACCCCACGCTCCCGCCCGATAACCCGATAGACCCGTTCCTCCCGCCCGACCCGACAAGCCCCATCGCGATGCCGAAGAATCCGGACGAGCGCTTTAACTTCGTCGCATCCATGAACGCCGAGGGAGAGATGGCCGCCACGCTCGTCGCTGGCGCTTACAGCTCGATGCGCTTCTACGCGGGCACGGAGACCCAAGGGATTGACCCCATCATCGAAGCCGACCTCGGAGTGGGCAAGACCCCTGCTTACCTCGGGCGCTCCTTTGTCGTGCTGGAAAAGTTCGACTATTCGCGCTACGGCCGTGTCCCGAATTTTACTGCCGTCGTGCGCAACAAAAATGTCCGCACGCTCGCGCAGGTTTTAACGACTCTGGCCGCGCGCTCGAATGTGGACGCCTCAGACTTGGACGTCACAGCGTTCGCGTCAACCTACGTGCGAGGCCTCGGACTCTTCAACCGCACGAGCTTAAAGCAGGTCTCGGAAAACACTCTCGCCAAAGTGTTCGCGCTCGACTGGACGCAAAAGAATGGAAAGCTCACGGCGGTCCAGCGCTCGGGCACAGCCGCCTACACGATTCCGCAGGAGCATCTCGGCTACACCTCCAGCACGGGCAAGCGCAAAGGCGGTGTGTCTTCCAAAATAAAATCCAAGCTCAAGCTCTCGGAAACAAACCTGCCGCGCCGCATTGACGTCAAGGCGTTCGACCCCGGGCGCGACTTTGAAATCAACACGGGCTCCGCCTGGCGTCAGGTCGTAAACAGCCAGGTGCAGCGCACGGAAGAACTCAACATCGTTTTGACGAGCGCTGAGATGAAACAGGTCGCGCGCCGCTTGCTCAAAACTGCCTGGCGTGAGGAGCGCGAGGACGTCTCCTTTACCGTGCCGCACACTTACGCTCCCTTGGTGCCGACCGACGTCGTGGAAGTCTCCGACGGAGTGAAGACGCTCACCGTGCGCATTAAAGAGATTACGGGAGCCATCCCGGGATCCTTGACGATTGCGGGAGTGCCGGTCAAGCAGGCCGACTACTCTATCCCCCTCGCGCCTATTACTCCTTACGTGCCGCCGCCAGTGCGCCTGCCCGCGACTGTCATTGGTACGTTTATCAACGTCGGATTCCTGCGCGACCGCGACACCTACGACGGGCGCATGGGCTACTACGTCGCGGCCACTTCTTTAGGCAACGGCGATTACCGCTCAGCGAACGTCTACCGCAATCGCGGCACGGGCTGGGAACTCGTCTGCGAGCTGCCGCAGCAGGCCACGATGGGCCGGATGGTGACAACGCTCAACTCCGGGTCAACGACTGCCGACGTGGACATCTACGGCACGGGAGAGCTTGAGAGCTACGACGCGGGCGCGGTCGCCGAAGGCTCGGGCTACGTCGTCTCGGGCGACGAGGTCTACCAGTACACGAGCGCGACTCCGATCGCGGGAGGGGCTGGCAATCGCTGGCGTCTTTCGGGGCTCACGAACAGGGGCGCGCGCAACACGAGCGGAGCAGTAAACGCGCACGTCGCCAACGAGCGCTTTGTGCTCCTCAATAACGCGCTCCGGTTTGTGGCCGTCGAGATGACGGAGAACGCCGTGGCGCGCCCGCATAAGTTCGTCGCGCTCGGCATGGGCATAGACGACGCGCCGGAAGTTAGTTTTACGTGGACGGGCGCGCCGCTCACGCCGCCCACCCCTTCGGGGCTTGCGGCGAGCGTGATTGCCAACAAGCTGCGCTGGTCGTGGAATCCGGTTGCAGACCCCAACAGAATTTTCTCGCACTACGAAGCCTACAGGGACGCAGGGCTCACGCAGCTCCTCTACTCGGGCGACAACACATATTTCACGGAAGACATTCAAACAGGCGTCAACTCCTACACGGTCTACCTCGTGGCGGTCGCCAAAGTCTCGCTCCTCAAGAGCGCTCCCACGGCTTTGACTTCGCTCATTACTGCGGTCCCGGACGTGACGGGCTTTACGGCCACATGGGACGGGCTCGACTCCTCGTGGACGTGGACCGAAGTTGCAAACGTGCAGGACCGCGTTGTCGGCTACAACCTCTACACGAGCGCCAACACGTTTATCGGCTTCCAGCCCAAGCCTCCCTTTGTCATGCGCCCGACCACTGCATCCACGACGCTCAAAATTAAAGCTGTGGACATTCTCGGCAATCTGAGCGCGAACTATGGCTCCTACACGCTCGCCATCGCGAACCCTGCGCCTCCGGCCAGTGCAGCGAGCACCTGGGATGGACAAAACATAATCGTGGACTGGCCCGCCTCCGTGAGCGCTGGCGTTGTTGCCTACGAAGTGCAGGACGGCTCAGGCAACGTGCTGGCGACGAATCTACAGGAGCTATTTTTTAAGCGCACTCCAACATACGGCCAATCGTCCTACACGTTCCGCGCCTTTGCGATCAATCGGATTGGGCTCAAGAGCACGACCTATGCGCAGACGGTGCTCACGATGCCCGCGCCGAGCCCGCCCGCTACCGCAGGCGCTGCTTTTAACGGCCTCGAACTCAAGTGGACCTTAACCGCATCTCCGAGTGTGGGTGTGTCTCATTACTTGGTGAAAGACGGAAGCGGCACACTGCTGGCGGACAAGATAGGTTTGGAGTGGACGGAAAAGTGCACGTCGGGAGTGGACACGTACACACGCCGCTTCTACGCCGTCAACAACGCAGGCATCGTCTCAACCTCCTACACCGAGACGACGTTTACAGTGCCAGCGCCGAGCGCCCCGGCGACTTACGTTTTAACGTGCCTGCTCGAAACTATTGCGCACGACTACACCGCGCCCGCGACGCTGCCGGACGGTCTTGAGTATGAGCTGGCGCGCGCCAACGACGGCACAAACATTATCGGGCGGCGCAAGGACTTTCATTTTGACGAGACGGGCTTCCCCAAGACGTCGCGCCTCTACACGCGCTATATCCGCTCCATCAACATCGCCGACAAAAAGAGCGGGTGGCTCTCCGCTTCAGCGAGTAAGACGGCTCCCGCCGCTCCAACCTTAACGCAGGACACGGCGCGCGCAACTCCCGTCCGCCTGCCTGTGCAGGTTGCGACCGCAACCAGTAAGTCGCTCATCCGCTCGACCGTGCTCCAGGTGCGCGCGCCCGGTGGCGCGTGGCCGAGCATCGCCTCCGGCACGTCGGGGACGTATCGCTTCGCGGGCGCTCCCGGAAGCGTGGACGTGTTGTGGACGGCGGGCGGAGCAGTAGAATTTCGCATCGCGCACGAGGACGACCACTCCGAAACGCTCTCCGACCATCAATGGAGCGCGACGCAGAGCTACACCTTTCCCCGCTTCAACGACGGGGCGATTGACCCGGCGAGCGTGTTTCTCAAAAAGAGCGCGATGAAGGCTCCCGTCATTTCGGGCGGCGACGTCATTACGTGGACCTCAGACTTCAAGGTGAAATGGAGCGCCGACATTCTCATCACGGGATTGCCGGCAGCCGTCTCCTCCTCGCACACAATCACCATCGCGGCCAACACGACGGGAACAACCTTAGCGGCGGGAGAGCGCCTCGTGGCCGTGCACACGATGGGCGCGACCACTGCCTCGCTCTCCGTCGTTACGCTCTCGACCTATGAGCAGCCGGACGAAACTTCCAACACAACCCACTACCCGCTTTTTGAGCGCGGCGCAGGGAGCAACGTCCTCAAAACTTATCTCGGGCAGCCGCTCGACCCGGACAGGCAGTTAGACGTTTCAGTTCTCATCCCGCGCCTTACGTCGTTCATCGCGGACCTCAAGCAGGTCTTAATTGACGACGCTAACATCAACGAGTTGCGCGCCAACAAAATCGTCGCTGACACTCTGGACGCCTTTATCGTGTTTGCCGACTACATCGGCTCGCGCAACTTTATCGAGCACGGCTCGGCGTCGCCGACGACGGAAACCCTTGAGTGGACGAACCCGACGGGCGGCACAATCCAGTCGGACGGCACTTTCGTTAAGACGGCCGCAGGCGGCTCGTTCAGTAACGCTGGCGTGAGAGGCGCGCGCTCCCTCTACACGGGCGCGGGCTCGCTCACGATGGCGATGCCGCCCGTGGGCGCGGGCGGCTCATCGGATGTGTTTTGGGGCTACTCCTACGGCGAGCCTTCATACGCACACACCAACATCGAGTTTGCGATGCGCCATTACAAAGACTCCTCGCTCTCGCAGATGTACGTGTATGAGAGCGGAGTCAACAAAATAGGCATAAGCTGCAACGCGACCGACAAAGGAAAGATAGTCATCGGCTCCGACAACTCGGTGAAGTATTACAGGGTTTTCGCCGACGGCTCCGAGACGCTTCTGCATACGAGCGTCCTGTCGGCCACCAAGCGCGCGCTCGTGCCAATGGCCGTCTCCGGCGAGCTGTATTCGGTTATTCCGCAGCTCGAAATCTACGGCTGCAAAGCACCGCTCGCGGGCATTAAAGTTCACCCGCGCAATGCGGTCTATGTGGGCCTCGACGCGGCGGACGACTTTTACAAGTCGGGCGGAACAAACGACACCTGGGGCGACGCGGGTTTTTCCACGGGCGGAATAGAAGTGCTGCCGGAAGGGCAGGACGGCGGCATCGAATTCGTCATCAACTCGCTCACAACTGAGTCGCACATGGTTGGGTTGTCCACGACGGACGCCGACCAAAACTACGCCTCCATCGGGTGGGCGGCGCTGGTGCATCTCGGTAACCTTACAATCTACGAGTCGGGCACGGCGCGCACGGGAACGCAGGCGCTCACGGTGGGCGACCGCATCCGCATCGCGCGCGAAGGCGGCGTAATTGTTTACCGCCGCAACGGCGTAATCTATTACACGTCCACGGTCTCATCCACCGGCGCGCAGCTCATCGTGGACACGTCCCTGTATAAGCTCAACTCCTACACCAAGAGCTTGCGCCTCTTCAAAGCGGGAGCGCTCGGGCAGGGCTGGCAGGCGACCCCCAACGGCCCCGCCGCCTTTAACAACGGTGTGTCCATTCTGGATGTTTTAGTTGACGACCTGCGCGCGCGCTCCGTGGCGCTCTTTAACAGCAACGGCGTTTTCCTCTCCACAGACGCGGACGTCGTGCTCCCGCACAAAATCACGGCCATCAAGCTTGAGTCTTACGGCTTCCCCGACGACGGGCTGGACGAGTGCACCTATCAAATCTCAGTCGCGTGGCCCATGGACACGGACGACTACGCGAACACGAAATCTGTGCGTCAGTGCCAGGTGCGCGTGCTCAATCATTTCCACGAGGAAGTGAGAGGGGCGCAGAAGTTTACTTTTCTCGGAGACGGGACGTGCGCCGAAGGGCGTTACAAGTGGAAGTATGCGCACCCCGCAGAGGAGGCCGTTTTCGCGCTCAAGTTTTACAACGGCTTTGGCTGGTCCAAGGAAGAAGTGTACATGCGCGGCGGGATTGTTTACCTCAAGCTCTCGGACGTGCCGCGATCGAGGCGCACGACGAGCCCGCAGGAATTAAACGTCGGGCGAGCGCCGAAGGGCGCGTCGTTCGGCTGGCGGCTGGCGGCTGACTCCGCAGGAGCGCAAAGCATCCACTTCCGCAAAGCCGGTCAAACGGCGTGGCAGGACTCAAACGTCAACCTCGGCTCGACCATCAACGAGACCGCCCTGCCCAATACCACAAACTTTACAACGGGCACGCCCGCGACGTGGGCCGAAGCCTTGAGTTCTAACACATGGTACGAAGTGCGCGTTAAGAACACGACGACGGGCGAATACAGCAACATCGTCCGCTTCAAGACGCACGCGCCTTATGTCGCCGGTTATCACGCGGACGAGGCTCCGTTCCAGCTCCGCGCGCTCGTCGCCTCGAGCACGAGCGTCACGCTCTCGATGGAGTCCAACCCCGTCAACTTTACGCAGTCGGACGACCTCATTCTTTACCGGCTCAAGCATTCGGACGGAACCCTCACGAAGATCACCAGCATCGTCGGAACTGCGCCGCCCTCCGCCTACTCCAAAACGGACACGGTGACGGCAGGGGAAACCTACACCTATTGGGTCGTCTTCAATAACAACGGCACGTCAAAATCCATCGGGAGCGAACCCGTCACGATCACCATGCCGCAGAGTTCCAACAAAGACCCCTACGGCTTTTACCCAGCCGCGTCGGGCTGGAATAACGGAGCGCCGAAAATTACCTGGAAGTGGTCGCTCGGCTCATCCACGGGCAACATCACTTTTCAGTGGGCCTACTACGACGCCGCGTTCCAGGCGAGCCCCACATGGACGGACGTGTCGCTGGGTTCCACGACCGCCACGGAATACACGCTCAACTACACGCCCAACGCCGCCAACGACGCGATTATCGCGCGCGTGAAGGTGGCGGACGCGGGCACGCTCCCGTCAAACACTGCGCTCGGTTCGGGCGGAGGCCCTGAGACCCGCGACTACTAAAGAGAGAGAGAGAACACACATGATCAAAGTTGACGCTTCCGCCTTAACGCTCATCGAGCGCGACGCCATTGAGCGCCTGCTGGCGCAGATCTACCCGGAGGCCGCGCCGGACTCGCTTGAGGAGCTGCCCGCGCGCCCGACCGTTGAGCAATACTTCACCGAGCAATTACAGACGCAGGTAAACAACATCACGGCGTCTTACGTCAAGAGCAAGCTGCCGGAGCTAGAGCCCGTGGCGTTCGATTTCCTGAGCGTCCCGCCCGAGGCGCGCAACAAGTTGCTCGCCGATCTACGTGCTGCCAGAGAGCAGGCGGCCCAATAATCTATCGGGCCTGTTGCTGCGTCTGCCGTCGCCTTTCTTCCTCCGCCCGGCGCAGCTCTTCCTGTTGCTCCGGCGGCAGCGCCTTAACAGCCACGCACCGCATCCAGACCTGATAGCACTGCTGGTCGGCCCTGATGCGTGCGGCCTGATCAACGAGCCTTCGCTGGCGGTAAAGGAAGACGCCCGACGTGATGCTCGCCGCGACGACGCACCCGGCGAGGAAGGCGATTACGAGCTTGAGCTTTTGATTCATTTGAGGCCTCTTCGCTGAAGGTTTGCTACTCCCGCAAATTACCGCGCCCCCCGGCGCATGTGCTACTTCAACTTTTTACCAAAGTTGAAGCACAAGAAAGTCAGACAGAAGAAGTAAAGAGAGGGCCGGAGGCTTTATTCAGCCTCCGGCCCTCTCAAACTTTGTTGTGAATGAAGTGTTAGTAGCGAGCGGTCTCCGCGCCAGCGCCGTGTGTCGCGAAGATGCCGAGCTTCTGAAAGACGAGCGGGACGTAAGTTTCGTTGGCCGGGACTTTGAGCACCGAGCCGTCGCCGCCTATCGCCTCGCATTCAAACCAGCCGCGCTCGTTGAAACTTTTGACTTGCAATTCAGTTGTGCCGGTTCCGCCCTCATCCCCCTGCTGCGGAATGCGGATGTTCTTTTGCTTGAGCATCGGGTTAAGGTTCGTGGCGAACGCCCGCAAAACTTCATCGGGGTTAATGTTCGGGTCTTCGGTTGGATTCATAAAAATCAGCTCCTTAAAGTTAAGAGGTTGAGATGGATGCCGCCTGAAGACGGCGCGTGTGTTCGAGCAAGAATAGCATGTTACATAAATTATTCAACAGTCTAAACGCCCTGAGCAAAAAAATTATTGCCGTGATTTTTGGAGGTCTGTCAGGAACTCCCGTACTGCGGGCGGAGGGTCGCAGCCCGGTTTGCCAGTGCAGTGATAGACGTTTGTGCCGTCCATGCGCTCCGCGACGAGGCAGACGGAGCAGGGAGACCAAGGCTTGTGCACGAGCTGCGCGAGGCCGCGTATCATTTCCTCCGCCGTCACGCCCGCCTGCGCGAGCGCTCGCAAGCCCTGATCAATTGCGCCATACTCCCGCAGCTTGTGCTCCGCGACGTCGCGCTCTCCCCGCGCCTCGTTGCGCTCCCTGATCAAGCCTGCGACCTGCGAGCGCAGCCCTTTGGCTTCCAGGTCGTGCTCGCAATCCCACTCGATGGCGTGCGTGTTGCCGTAGGAGTCTTTGACCGTCTCGCGCACGACGTCGAGACACTGCGGTTCCGGCCTCACGATGATCACCGCGCCCGGACTAACGCCCGCCAGCTCCTTGCGGACTTCAACGAGCGCACGTTTTAACTCCTTGCGCATGCACTCCCGTAGCTTCTGAGCGAGTTTTTCGCGCCTGTACTCTGCTATTACTGCGCACGCATGCAGAACGTGTTGAAAAGCCCGCACGCGCCAGGCGAGAACGTAACCGAGGAGAGCGCCCGCGGCGCGCGGCTCTCCGAAGGCAACACAGAGCAGAGCGGAGAGCACGAAGACGAGTTGCACGAGGCGCGCGTCTAAAAAGGGTTGTTCCTCAAGTTCATCCATCGCTCTCTCTCCTTCCCGGATGCTCCTCTATCTGGAGTTTGCGTCGGTCGTCGTCGCCCTCCTTGAAATCTGTAAACAGCTTGAGGATGGCCGGACGCTGGTGGCGCACCGCGAGCGTGCGCCACTTCTCAGGCATTCCGTGATCATCTTCGACGACGAGCGCATAACCAATGAGTTTCTGTGCCGTGCGCATAAAGGTTCGCGTGAGTCGCATATAAACTACAACCTCGCCCGCGACGATGCGCTGCACATAAGAGGAATAGCCGGTCTCCTGCACGGTATCCCAGAGGCGGAACACTGCGAGGTGACGCCCATCCGAGAGACGGCGCTGGGCGATTACGTCTTCGACATCTGGTACACAGTGGAAACCGCTCATTTGTTTCTTCCTCTGGCTTGAGAATTCACGTGGCGCTCGATTTCGATCATGAGTAGTTTTCTTTCCGCAACGTCGCGCCGCTCGTGCGCCGCTTTCAGTTTAAGGATCAGCCGCTCGCCCTCCACGTCCTTGAGGCTTCTCGCTGCGGCTAACATCAAACCCAGGATGAAAGCAGAGAGAGGCTCAAGATCAACTCGCTTCGTTTGAAATCCAGCGCTCATCCCGGTTGCTCCTATCTCAGCCCTTCCGGAAAGAGCATGTCGGTCGCGACCACATTCCCAGGCCCGCTGTAATTAATCAGCCCGAGCGAGCGCATGTGGCTGAGTCCGTTCTTGAACGCCTTTGTCGTCAGGGCGTAATTAGCAGCTTTGGCGAGTTCAGTCCGCGTCACCGGGTCGGGGTAGACGTCAATTAACAACCGCAGCATCGTCTGCTCCGGTCCCGATAGGCGCTCGAACCATGCTTTGTGTAGGGCTTGGCGGTCGGGGACGACTACTGAGCCGGAGGCGAGAGGACGCCCTTCACCCGTGAGCGCGACGGTTCCTGGACCGTCGTATTCAATTAGGCCGCGCGTGTTGAGCGAGCTTAAGCTATTCTTAAATGCTTTGGTCGTCGCCGCGTATCCAACAAAGGCCGCAAGGTTGCTCCTCTTCATGTTCGACTTGCCGAGCGATTCAAAGCTCAGCAGCGTATCGAGGATGCGCTGTTCCGGGCCGGTAAGTTGACCGTCGCCCTCTTCCACTGTCCGCCGCGGCGGCGGGGCATCAACCGCGCGCCGAGTTGGTGCAGCCGCTCGCCGGGAAGGATGAGGAGGCGGCATAGGCGGCGGCATTACTGGCGGAGGCGCTGCGGCTCGTGCTAAAGCATCGGAGAGCTGGTGCGCTTTGTTCTTCACGTCCCATCGTGCCGCGTCAAACTTCTCGAAGAAATCGGCCAGCATCTTTTCTACTTTGCTCGAATCTTCAATAATGCTCTCAAGCTTCTTAATCGCCGATTCAAACCGCTTCAGCTCAGCCGGTTTGATGACAGGCACTGCAACCTGTTTGGTGACAGCTTGGGCGCGCGCTTTCCCAAGCTCCGTTTCGAGGCGCTCCTTTGCGCGTTCCAGTTCCTTGTTCAGTCTTCCGGCGCGCGCTAACTGCTCAAGAAGTTTTTCGGGATCCCTCTTTTCGGCCTCTTCAATGACGTCCTCCATCTCCTCAGTTATCGCGGCCACGTCCACAGGCGAAAGCTTACGCGGCTCGACGCGGCGCGCCCCGACCTCGGGTGTGGCCGAAGAGTCGAAAGTTTTCTTTTCGAGGATGTGGAAAGTGTCGGAGACCTTGAGCCAGCGCGGGCTCCAGATGTGCGCGAGTCCCGTCTCCAGCGTGGGCAGCAGCTCCTTTAATCTGCTTGCCACTTCGCGGTCGGCGTCCTTGATGAGCTTTTCCATCGTGTCGCGCTCTTGCAGCCCGGTCATCTGGAAAGCAAACCAGCACTCGCACATGTTTAAAACTTTCTTATTAATCTCCTGCGGTCGCTGGCCGCACAGCACCATCCCGACTCCTTTCGAGCGGAGTTGCTTCCCGACGCGCTCAAAGGCGGCAAGCATCTTCGGCTCATAACTTCCTGCGCCGGTGGAAGGGTTCTGCGGGATAAAGTCTTGTGCCTCGTCAATCATGAGCGACATCGCTCCCGGCTGCCGCTTCTTGCGCTCGAATAAGCGTGTGGCAAAGTCGTAACCGAACCGGGCCAGCTCCGATGAGATGAACTCGGAGACATCGAGCACTGCCGAATAATCCCCGTCTACCAGCAGATCGGCGATACGCCGTCCCATATCAGGCTTGAGGGGAATGTCGCCGTGGTCGCCGCCGAAAACAGGAATCGAGTAAGCGGGAGTCTTGCCGTCGGCCATTAACCGAAGTCCCCACGCCTCTCCTTTCGGATCAAGGATGACGACTTGCGCTCGCGCATCGAGCATCATTTCGGCGAGCTTCGTCATGCAATAGCTTTTGCCAGAGCCGGTCATCCCGAGCACAGCGATCTTCTGCGTGACGGCATCAAGGGGCAGGGAGAGATTTTTAGCGATTTGAAGTTGTTTCATTTAGTCCCTCTCAGACAGTTGAGGCAGGTGACGTATAGATACTCGCCTCGCTTTTTACAGCCTCGCGTGGCAGTGAGTTGTTGAGAGATACGCCTGCGGTCAATCCCGCATTTGATTCGCGCGCGTCGCCCGACCATCTTATGAACTTTCTTCATCCCATAACTCCCGACGGCAGGCGCTGCTGTCCCTCAAGCTCTAATCCGCAACGCTCACACATCACGCTTCTATCCCCCTCGAAGTAAAGAATGCGCTCGCCTGCTTTTGTCTGGGCCGCGCACTCTTTACAACGGCCAGCATAGCGGGCGTGCTCAATCCAGCGCGGGGGCAGAGTCAAACGCGCCGCTTTTCTTTTCCGCCGCGCCTCTCTGATCTCACGTAGACGCGCTACTCTGGGCGGTGGCCCGAGGCCCACGCGCTCACGATGATCGGGACAATAATCTTTGTCCGGGTCCCGGTGCGCCGCGCAGTCCTCGCAGATGTAAGCGTTGCAGGTCTTGCCCCCGCGCAATTTGTAGTCGCAGCGCTTCGTTCCCTGCCCGCGCTTACAGAATTTACAGAGCGCAGGAGTGCTACCGCGCGAGCAGCCGTAGAAGTAGCCTAAGACTCTCCCTGAGTCGTCTCGGATTTCAGACTGAGGCACGAGCTTTGCTCCCTTTCGTTTTCCTGATCAACTCCAGAAAAGGCTTAATGATTTCAGCAGGGATTTTTATTTTGCTGCGGGGATAACGAGGCCAGCCCCAATCATGGAAGAGCTGGCGCAATCCTTTGATTGTGAGTTCGGGGCGCGACTCGAAAAATGTAACGTTCCCGATTTCGGCTACGTACTGGTCGCGCAACTTCGGGCTATCAAACATAGAATTGCCGAAGTGAAAGAACGGCTCTCCCGTAACCTCAAATTGCCCGACGATGCGCGACACCGGCGCAGACATATAAACGAAGCAAATATCTCCGACGCGCGCGCCTTTGAGCATCGTCCAAAACCAAGTGTCGCCACTGTAGCGTTCGTGATGCTCGAAGAAATCGTAATGCTCCGGGCCGCCGAGCAGGATGTAGTAGTTTTTATTTTGGTCTCTCATGCTGCGATAGTAGCGATTGCCTTTTCCCAATTAACTAAGAGTGCTGTGCCGTACAGCTCGCGCTCCTTCCTCCGGCGGAAGCCAGCGGCTCTTTTCAGAGCTGCTTGCTCGTCTTCGCCGAAGGGAAAGAACCTGGTGCGCTTTCGTCCAACCTCGTCCTGCCAGTGGACGCGCCAAGATTTGCCGTCACGCCCAATACCAACGACGCCCGATGTGTTGCGAGGGTGCAGGCCGACGACTCGACGATCCGTGTGCGGGCGGCCTAGCTCCTTTTCCATGCGCTCGCGCTCTCTGAGAGCTTCATCAAGAGCCGACTGCCGCCCACCGTATTTCGCGTCTGCCAGAAAGCGGCTGAGGCTGCGACCGGCATAAGTAACCCGCACAGACCAGCCGTGTTCATTTCTTTTTTCATAATCCACGCGAGTAATGTTCCGGTGCTTTGATTGGTTCACGCTCGTTGCTCCTCGGCATGTAGTCTTCTCAGCTCGGCGGCGTGCGATTGCGCCTGCTCCCTGTGCCTTGCTTTGCAGTAATCGGAGTCTCGCCCGACCCGGATGCCGCAGCTCCGGCAGAGGCGAACATCACAGGTCTTGCTGTTCGCCAGCTTGGCATTGCACCTCCGGTCGGAGACGTTGCCGCACGCGCAGCGCGGGAAGTAGCTCCCTCGACGGCCAGTACAAAGAATGGCGAAGTGCGCATCATCTTTGCCCGGTGTGATGTGGCCGCTCGCTCGCATCAACTCCAGATACTTCTGCGGGTTCCTGCCCGCTTCTTTCCAGAGTTGATAGGGCGTGGGCTTTCTCAAGTACTGCAAGTGCTCGAAGATGTTCTCGCTATTTAAGGGAGGCTTGAACTGGTGGTAATGTTCATGCCCTTCCTGGTGAATGCGAGAGGTCTCTTTCATCGAGCACTCATAGCAGCGGATTTCAGGTTGCTGTTCCATAAGCGGCTCGCGGAAACTCGCTGTAGATACCACCGTCAAGGCGTCGCCCGGCCTTTTTCTTACCGACCCGGAACGCCCACTCATCGCCTGCCAGTTCACTCCACAGATAGCGCTCAGCGCCGAGTGCTGCTTCACGCTGACTCTCTTCGGTGAATTGGGTTTCGTGTATCCACTCTCCCCACTGCTTGAAAAAAAACGGGACGTCGAAGAATAGGCACTGGTCGCGCAAGCCCCTGATCCAATCCGGATGCACGGGACGCGCATGCTTGCCGCTTTCGCCTCCGGCGATCACCTGCACCTGCGAGCCGAAAGCGAGAAAGTCATCCGGCAGGACGATGCGCCCAAGCAAAGGCTCGCAGGAGACGAACACGGTCCAGCCCATCTCGGCCAGCTCTTTCATGTACTTCCAGCGCCGGTCGAACTCCTTTTGATTTTCTGCCGTAAAGCCGAGCCAGATATTTTTCGGCGGAGTCGTAATCCCGCGCGCTGCCATCCAGAGCTTGACCGCTTTGAGAAGTACTGCGGCGCGCTTCGTGAGGAGCTGAAAAGTTTGCAGAGGGGCGGCCAGCATCCCGTCGAGAAATTCAAACTGCCACGCGCGCTCGACCCACTCGCCGAACACGTCCGTCATGCTGGCGACAAAATGCTTGCGGGGCACACGCTGCCTCTGCCAGCGCGCGATCATCTCTCGGCGCAGGTGCAGCTCCGGCGGCTTGCCCGTATAAGGCAGATGGTTGCCTTTGAAGAAGGCGTTATCGTTGGTCTCTTCTGCATAGCAGAGGTCACAGCCCGGACTGAGCTTTCGGCACCACCATCCCCCGTCTTTGACGACGATGATGTTGTCCGTCTCGTCCGTCCATTCAATTCCTGATTTACTCATCAGCCTTCCTCTACAGTTTGAAGTGCCGCTTCTTACCGTGCCGCCGGCGGCGAGAATGAACCTTGCGCCGTCTCGCCCAGGGCAGAGACACGGCCCGCATCGCTTTCTGTGCGCCGCGCTCTTTCCTGTGGTCATAGATCACAGTCGTCTCGATGGAGGCGTGTCCCATGAGCTGCTGCACCGCCGACATGTCCGCGCCCCGGTCGAGCAGCTCCGTGGCAAACGTGCGGCGAAAGTCGTGCGGGCTGACACGGCGGATTCCCGCCTGGCGTGCGCGCTTGCGCAAAATCTTAAAGACGGCTTCAGCCGACATCCGGCGCGGCGCGATCCGCCCGGCTTTATCCACGGGATATAGGAGCGGGCCTGCGTCGACGCCCCGCAGACGTATCCACACGGAGACGTATTTGCGCGTCGCCCCGTCCTCAAAAGTGATGGTGCGCTCGCGGTCGCCCTTGCCCGTTACTTTGAGCTTGTGCGAGCTGAGCTGGTAAGAGGAGAGGTCGAGCAGGACCACCTCGTTGCGGCGCAGGCCGCCCCCGGCCATCAAAGCAATCAAACAGGCGTCGCGCGCTCCGGCAATGGAAGGGTCGGCGGCGCAAGTCTGAAAAAGCTTTTCGAGTTCCCGGACGGAGAGAGCGCGGCCTGAGCGGTCGCGCTTTCCACGCACGCCGCGCACAGCCTGGATGCGCTGGTAGTCTTCGCCCGACATTTCCGGGAGCCGGAGCATCCACGCGGCGCGCGCCACGCCTCTCAAAGCGCAAAGGGTCGTGTTAATCGTCGAGGGCTGAAACTTCCGGCGCTGCATCCTTTCTTTGAGCATCTCCAGATGAGCGAAGCGCAGGCATTGCCACTCCACGTCTGAGGTCGAGAATGCGCCGTCGCTCATAATGGAAGCGGCGCGCCGGAGGCAGACCCTCATCGAGCGCTTGGACTCTTCGGAATTGAGCGAGGCGATAAAGACGCCGACGGGCGAGATGTCCTCGCTGCGCACGAGTTGGCCGCCCCTGACAAGCTGGAGGCTCTCACTCGGCGCTCTTGTTTCTTTTGTGCTCACGTCCGGCATAGATCCAATCAAAGCAAAGCTTCGTCGAGACACATCACAGTCTCTTCCCGCTCTCGGTAATAGGAGCGCTCGGCCCACTGGCGCGCTCTCTCTTCCAACAGGGGCTTCACGATGTCAGTTAACATCACGTCGGCGTCCAGCTCGCTCATGTCCCGGTTGACCGAGAGAACCTCGAAAGCTTTGAGCTGCGCTTCCGTAGGCCACGAACGCGGGCTGCGCTCAAACAGGAGGCGCGTGAAGACGGCGACGGCCAGCGCTTGTTCATCTGGAGAGAGTTCGTTAAAGGTTCTCATCTGCACTCCTAAGCTGTCGCCGTCTCACGACACATCCTCAGGTCGGCCAGTTCTCCGCGAGTGAGCGGCTTGTAAAAGTGAAAGGCCGCGTCTCCTTTCACCCAGCGCTGGCCGTGCCTGCGCTCGCCGACGTCGGCGACCATAGACCAGAGAGTAGAATCAACCCTGAGGCGCAGGCCGTCCGGTACCCGCGCCGGCGGGACAGGTTGCCGCGTGCGATCGAGCACGACGATTGAAGCGTGCCAGCACGCATCAACGCCCGTCTCCTCTCCTAATCTGTCAACGGTGAGGCAGGCGAGCACGAGACAGTCATCTACGTGCAAGTAACGCCTTCTGCGGTCATCCCCGACCGCGATTACATCGTCCTGGCTGAAGCAGGGGTCTTTGTAAGCGAGCTGCTGCCAATTGTTCATAACGACCTCAGGTGAACGCGGTGTTGTGTAGACGGCACGTAGAAGCCTCCGTCTTTTAGCTCGTAGGAACCGCGCCGGGTTATTCGTTTGTGACACGGGCAGGCGCAGTTAATTCTAAAAAGCCACCGCTCCCTCGCGCAGCGCCACGCATCAATGAATCTGCAAAGGCAGTTCTTCATTCGTCCATGTACTCCAGAATTGCTTCCTGTAATGAAGGACAGCCGCTTTCCAAAAGTTTCTCCAGGTCAAGAGAGCCGGTAGCTCCACCCGCAGCCTGGCCGTATTTGAGCCGCTGGCGCGCCAGTTCAATCTCAACCTCTAAGGGACGGCGTCTGAAGGAGGGCAATAGTTCCCTCTGCGGCTTAGGCTCCTCCGGCGCGGGCTCGACTTTCGTATCCGTTTCGGGCTGTACCGCGCGCGGTACCGAAGCCGGTTTCTCCTGCACGGGCGCGCCGGTGATTAGTCCTTCCGCTTCGAGGGAGAGTTCGAGAGAGCCTTCGCAGTCGATGTTAGTGCCGCGAACGAAGTGCTGGACGACGCGACCATTGACGGCCATCAACTTCTGCTCACATTCCGCGCACGTCTGTTGCTCGTATTTCATTTCTCATCACTCCATCCGTGCCAGTACCCGTCGCTGCCAGCATTGCCGTCGAAATGTGCGACCTGACGCATCACCCCGCTCGGAAGGATGATGAAGACATCGGCGATTGAGACGTACATGCGAGTCTTGTCCTTCTCGTTTAACTCGAAGAGGCGGTTTGCCAGTCTTTCGACATAGCCGCGTGCTTTCTCCTCACTCTCGAAGGCGCGTAGCCGTTCGGAGTTGTCGTCTTCGACAAGAATGCTTGTGACGTAGTTCATCACATGATTTGAGGGCGACGCTGGTAACTGTCTTTCACGTTGTCCCAACTCCAACCTGTCCTCTCAAGGAAAGGATGAAACATCTCCATTAACTGCTCCGACTCTTCGATCTGTTCGGGCGTCTGACCGTACTCGACAAGCAGCGCGGCGAAATAGCAGGGCATACAATCAGCGCCGCTATAGTTCATTCCGAAGGCCGCGTCGCCGCCGAGAACTTCGGTATAGACGTTCGGGCAACCTTGCTGCCGGCATCGGTAGGTACGCTTGCCCATTCGACTCTCCCGATTCACTCACCAGCGACGAGGCTTACGCCGAGCGCCACAAAACCCGGGTTGAGCTTCAGGCATCGCGCCAGGCAGCAGGGACAGATAAAAGAGAGTGCGGTGCAGGCCGGGTCAATAAAACAAGCCTGCGACTCGTGCCCACAGCCCGCGAAAAAACCGCACTTGCGGTAAAGCCCGCGGGCATGGAAAGCGACGGTCGGCAAACGTAGTCGCTGCACGCAAGACAGTTCCTGCTCTGTCATCTCGGCGGCCATCTCATTTCCTCCGGGTTAAAGTCCACCAGAAGTAGGCGCTCAGGAGTGCGAAGAGCGCTGAGCCTAAGCCGAACCCAAACAGGACGAACTTCAATCCCGGAAAGAGCCACGGCGGCGTCTGCTCGGTCGGATTGACGATGAAGCCGCAGACGATTAAGAGGACTGCTTCACCCACATCCCAGATGCATCTGGAACGCCACCATCCGGGGTCATTCGCGCGTCTTTCGACCGCTAATCTCCATCTCTTTCTGAGGCTCAAATTCAGTCTCCTTTCCTCACTAGAATCGCTACCGGAAATGCTTATTCCCGTAACCAAAACACGGATTAACAAAAATCAAAGAAATTCCCAGCAAAAACGGCCTTTCCCAGCGCCGCACAGCTTCGAAACCGCGCCGAGGACGCATGGCCGAAACTTGCACACTAAAAATTGAGCCTCGTTCGCCCATTTTCATTTCAGCATTCGTCAATGATGGTGAGCCCTTTGGCTTGTTTTTCGAGCCACACGAGACGCGCGCCTTCGGGCGTATTTTTGACCGCCGCATTTCCTTCAACGCAGTGGATCGCTGACAGGTAAGCGTCCACGGCATCGAAGTCTTTCAAGAGGACGCCCTCCGCTCCTGCCCTCTTTATCCGAACCCCAATGTCAGCAAGCAACGAATGAAAGTTGAGAGATGAAATTGTTTTCATCAGAACCTCGCAGCCTAGTCAGGCGCGTTTTCAAGCGCCGTCTCATTCAACTCACGCAGCCGCTTGTCTGCGGCATCGAAAGCACGTTTCAAGTCGCACTGTTCGTAGTAGTCAGTCGCGGCTTCGATTTCAGACTCAAGTAGCGCCATGTACTCAAGTAACTCCCCAAGTTCGTCTTCAATTTCAGGAGGAACGCGCATGGTGTAGTGACTGCTCATATAGACCTCTCAACTCCCGATTAAATTCAAAGGAAACCGCGCTTTGCTTTTAAGGCGTGGAGGCTTCATCATTTTTTAGTCGCTCCATTCGACGCTGATGCGGGTGGTTAACCCGGTCACTTTTGCAAGCGACTCGATCCGCAGAAAATCACCCTCGTACTCGGAGAGCGCAGCGCCGCCGCGAATCCCTAAGAGCTTCGCCGCGTCTTTGAGTAATCCGGCGGGGAAGTTCCCTGCGGCCATCCGCTGCTTGATGCGCTCCCCGGCGGTCAGAGCGGCCAGGCCGAGGCCGAACCGGATTGCCTGCTCGTTGCCGATCAGCTCAAGCTCAATACAGTTCGCGCATTCTTTGAAATCAAAGGTCAATCGCCACCCGTCCATCTTTCCTCCCGTCACCTCAGCTCCACGCCGCGACACTCTTTCCCGTCCCACTCCTTGCAGGTGAATTTCTGGTTGGGATACGCCAGACAAGTTTTCTCGTCGCACTTCAAAATGCGGAGGCACTTTGAACATTTATGTTTGTGCTCTCTCTTTTTCATAAAGCAATCGTCCTCGCTATGGTGAAAACGCCTAAGGCGTTTTCACCGCCGCCGATTGTCGAAGGCCACTCGTCCTCAGCCGCCTTGCCCTGGGCCGCTGCCCTTTCCAGCATGAATTTGATTGCTTCGAGCGGTCCCTTCTCACGCGCGATGCGCTTGAACTCTTCCTGCTCCGCGCGCGCCCTCTCCGTCTCGGCCCGGCAGGGCTCGCAATGCTCGGTGTGAAGGGTAAAGACCTTTTTCAGAATTAAAGCCTGCTCGGAAAGAGCGACCAGTTGACTGGCGACGCCCCCGATTGTGCCGAGCGTGTTTTCGATGAAGCCCAGGATGGTCGCGGTCGGAATCTCGCCTCCGCAACTCTTCTTAATTTCAGGCATTAGTTATGCACACCTTTCTGCGTGCGGATTGACCGCATCAACATCTCAGCCATCGAGCGCTCCTCAGGCGTCGCGCTCAAGTTCTCCATCGGCAGCAGCTCCGAGAACAGCCCCTCCGTGTCATTCGTCTCCTCGCGGCGCTGGAGACGCGCCCGCATGCCCGGCGTCCGAATTATTGTGTAGCCCCCTTGACGTCGTTTCTCGCGCGAGATGGCGAAGACGAGGATTGCCTCTTCGCTTCCCGGCTGTTCTTTAGCTTTACCGACATAGTTCCGGGCCTCTCTCCTCACATCCTCCCGACTCGTTCCCTGCGCACATCGGACGGTTGCGACATACGCTTCGCACATGAAGGAGTACAGCTCAATTTTGAACTTGGCGAAGATGAGCCTCACGGCGGCGCACATCAGCTCCTTTTCCTGCGGGGTGCGAAACGGCATCGGGATAATCACCATCTTGTCTTCCGTATGGCCTGCGGCCATCGCGCCGACGCGGCCCACGCCTTCAAATGTCATGCGCGCGGCATTCATCGCGTGCTCAAAGACAGAGTTCAAAAATTGATTGTCAGTTCCCATCAGGACCTCCTACTCAATAGTGAGTACTTAAAATGATTACTACAAATTAAACATAACGTTTTATGTGATGAACGGTGAACCCCTAAAATTAGCGGCCATCAAAGAGCCGCTTTCACCAAACTCCATGCGCGAGGGGCTTATGCTGTGCGTCGCGCTTGCTCGTGATTAAAACTTACATCGAGCTTGTAATACTCCGCGCCCAGGCTGGACATCGCGAAGTCTTCAGTCAGTCGTGTGTTGCGCACTACTTTCATCGCCAGCTCACGAACCAGGTCCGTGTGCCCCGCCTCGTGCGCCAATCTCATGTCGGTGAGTGCCGCGTTTCTTACTTGCTTCGCTTTTTCGTGGAGGTGCATCATTTCTCCGTTCTACCTCAAACACTCGGAGGTCTCTTCCTCTGTCAGCATAAAAACGTTATACGACTCTCGCCGCGTCGAAGAGTTTCTAGTGTAAATTCGTCCATGTTACTTTTGTGACTCTCGTTTCAAAGCTTGATACTCATCCCACCACTTGAGAAATCTCGGTATAATGACGTTGATAATCGCTGCTGCCAGCGTTACCAGCGCCACGATCAGCGCCGTGTCTAAGCAAAACTTGACGTATTTTTTCATCCTCATATTCTGCTCCCTATCAACCCAAGAATTGAATTTCATTTTTCAGTTAGCAACTCTAGGACTCTTACTCCAATTTTTTCGTCTTACTACCTTGCGATACTTTGGATATTCTTCTTTCAGCAGACAACTGGTTTCATATTGAGCTTGAAGAAGATTTCCAGTGTGAAGAGATAATCCAATATTCGATAAAGTTACGGGGACTCTATTAACTCTCAGAGCCTCTTCACGATCTTGCCTCTTTAATGCCCTTCTCTTTTTTCGTTTGCTCTTTCTCATCGCCGTTTTCCTTCTTCGTCTCCATGAACAAAATCTCACCCGGTTGACAATCGAGCGCCCGGCATAGCTTATCCAGCGTGCTCCATCTGAAACCCTTCGCTCGGCGCTCCTGGTATCTTTTAATCGTCGAAAGGTTCACGCCGGATTGTCGAGCCAGCCACGATTGCGAGCGGCTGAGCTTTCGGAGCTGCGGATTGAAATCAAAATAAATCATGCGTAGTTTTGCGGGGGCGGTTCTCAGTGAAAGAAGACGTGCTCCACCTCCTCTGCTTCATGCGCGGCGTCCGTCGCGCACTTCCGGTTGAGATGTACCCGCCCCCGCGGGCGAAGCTTTCTTTTTGTCTCGCTGTGCAGCTTGCCACAGGCGTAATGTCGTCGAGGCGTGTTGATAAGGCCGCGTCTGAAGATGCGGCTTGATGAAAAGTCCCTCGTCGTAAACCTGCATCCGAATTTCGAGAGGGGAGAGCGGACGCCGGGGCGCGTTGCGGCGCTGGCGATTACGGATTCTCTCGCAACGGCGCAGGCCTTCCTCTGTCAGCCCGAAGCGGGTCGGGTAGCACGGCCCGAATTTCTCCAGCAGCTCTTTGGCCTCTGAGAGAGAAACCCGGTAGCCCTTACGATTGATCCTGCCCTGGATGAGGATGGCGTCGTGATTCTCCAGCCACCGTCGGCGCGCGTTCTCTGTCAGCTTCTCTTGAGCGCGCGGGTTCTGCCAGTAGCTGTCATTCAGCCCCTTGTTTTCCTCGCGCCAGCGACGGAGGTATTCGGTCTTCCACTCGCGCCGGTGACCACGCTCGCGCTCGTTATGACACTCCTTGCAGCGTGCGCGCATGCGATAGATGCCTTCGGCCTTGATGTGGACGACAACCATCTTCTCGCGCTTCTTCTGTTTCCCGCACAGGCGGCACCTGTAGCGTGCCGGAAGGTCTGTAATCTTGGCGGCCCGGGCACCATTGCTCGGCTTCGGCCCTTTCTTACGCCCTTCGCGCTCGGGGTACACGTTCGCCACCGGCACTTCGCAACCGTAGGGCTTACGCACGCGCTCAAGTTTATCGAGCGGGATGCTATAGCGCGTTCGACGGTAGCCGACTCGCTTCTCGCCGTGCTTCGAGACCTGCTCCATCTCCACGGTCGCCATCCAGCACGCAGGTCGCGCAGGGGACTTCTGCGTGGCTCGCTGGCGCTCGTATGACCAATACACCCGGCTCACGTAGCCGACGCGCTCGCTCGCGCCTGGAGTCTTGAACCTCCACTCGCCGGTGAGCCTAACCCAGTGGCCCGCGCGAATATTTTTGGGCGCTTCAGAAGGCTGTGGCCGTCGGCGCGCAGCCTTCTCTTCGCGCCCCGCCTCGTACTCGGCAACTGGTCGGGCGCGGTGATAACTGAAACGCTGCCAGTCGAAGCGGAGTAGGACGAAGCAGAGACGGCGAACGAGCGACGCGCGCACGTCGCGCTCAAGCTCCTTCGGGTGGCGCTTCTTCGCCCAGTTATAGTCGCGGATGGTGGTCAGGTCTGCGGGGTCCACGTAGATGCATTTCGACCCGCGAAAGTAAGGCAGCTCTCCGCTTGCGATGTACTTGACGAGGCGGTCGCGTGGAACTCCCATGACGCGCTCGATCTTGTGGAGCGTCCATCCCCATCGGTTATAGCTGTTGACGCCAAGGTCGTAGAGGCGGCGCTTGATGGCAGGCTCAGTGCGGCCCATACCCGACTCTTCCATGAGGCGCGCAACCTCTTCGCGCGGCAGGATGCCGACCGATTCGGTGATGAACCAGTCCTCAATCGCTGTCCACGGCATATCAGTGTGGTCGAGATTAATCTCCAGCTCCGGGTGCGCCGCCTTCACGTCCACCCAGAAGCTGCGCATCCCCTGCCACTCTAACTGGATGGTCGTACATGATGGGAAGCGGTTGAGTTTTGCCCGATTGCTGTTCTCTCCCGTGGGCGTGCGGGCGGTGCCAGCAGTCATCTCCTGCCACCAGGCATCGTTCGTCGGGGCGACATTGAACTCGCGGAAGAAGTCCGCGCCTGCTTCGATCATACGCTCGCGTGTCCACCATCGGACGGGGCCGACGTAGAGTTGCTCTTTGTCTATGAGGCCGAGCGAGTGCCAGGCGTGTGTCAAAGACTCGAAGTGGCGGTGGATTATGTGTTGCGGAGGATACCGCCTCTGCGGGCCGACTTTACCGGCGTCGTGCGGCGTCGTGTCGTACCCGTAGAGATGCACGTCGCGCGGCAACCGTGCCGGGTCGTTGTTGTAAAGCTCGCGCGCCGCCAAGCGGAGTCCGGCCAGCAAGCGACTCTTGTTCCAGTACTCGCTTCGCTTACGCGACTCGTTCCACACGCTTTTAGTCCTCCTCTTCCTCGTCGCGGGAACTATTGGTCGGACGTGCGTCCGCACGTCCGACCAAGCCGAGTATGAGCCGCGGCAACGGGCACGAGCGGCACACGTCCGACCGCTCGGTCATCCCGCAGGCGCAGCAGACGGATTCGAGAACGTTTTTGACGGCGATCATGCTCACCTTCGTCGAGAGGTTGCGCGACAATGCGGCGACGGCTTCGGCGCGCGTCGGGTGCTCGCGGATGCCGGAGGTAACGTTCGGGACTGACCTCTTATTCACCGGGCCGAAGTGCGGCTTCGGTTTGGCACGCAGAGACGGCTGCGGCGGTCCGGGCGGCTCGCCCGCGCGCGGCGGGGAGTCGGGCGGAAGCGGGGCAAGGTCTTTCTCCACCGCCTTGCGGAAATCCGTGACGTTGAGCTGGCGACGGGCGATCAGTCCGGCATAAGAGATTTGCTTGTCGGCGGTAGCCACCCGCGACAGGAGCGGTGCCACAGAGAGAGGCAGCTCGTTCGCGTGGTATAGCGCCTGCACCTCAGGTTCCAGTTTGAGGATTGCAAGGGACTGGCTGACCTGGTTGGGCGGTAAATCCTGTGAACGCGCGAGCGCCGCGACGGTCAACCCTTTGCGCTGCTGGAGCGTACCCAGAGCGCGCGCCTCTTCGAGCGGCGTGAGGTTGGCGCGCTGCTTATTCTCCGCGAGCATGATTTCAAGCGCAGCCTCGGGCGGGCGGTCGCTGATAACGACCGGCACGGTCAGAAACTTCTTATCCTTTGTCCGCTTGTAGGCGACGCGCGAGGCGATGCGCCGACGATGCCCGGCGTACACTTGGTTCGCGCTGTTGATGACGAGCGGCTCGATAATGCCGTTCGTGATGATGGAGCCGGCCAAGTCCTGAATGCGGGGATCGTCCTCGCGGATTTCCTCACGCGGGTTATCCGGATGCGGCTTGAGCGAATCTATGTGCCGGGTAGGCTGTGCGAGATTGAAAGTGCTTTGATTAGTTGGTAAAGTTTCCTTGGCTACTGACATTGAATTTAATCTCCAGATTGATTCCAAGAACAAGGTCGCGTCCAACGACCTTGTTCTTTTATTTTTCACTGTCCCAACGCTTCACGAGCTAACATACTGCTCATGTCCACTTTCACCCCTGCGGCTGCGACAACGCGATGAGCACCGCGAGCATATCGAAGACAACAGACGCGACCGCGAAAAGCGCAAAGGCCTCGTAATTGTAGAGACGGAACTCTCGCTTCAAGGCGAGTGTGATAATCAGCGCGAGAGCTTGCGCGATAAGGATTGCAACGAACATCGTTCCCCCTTCAGCCGCCAGCGACCATCCGAGAGCGTCTGTTAGAACATTTGCGCGCGCCCTTCCCCGCCACTACTTCCATTCCCGTGCCAAAGCATTGCGGGCATTTCTCAAACTGCGAACTATCAAACTCGCAATACACTTCAACTTGGCCTGAGGACTGAGGAGCGGAGGTCTGCGTGCGAGCGTTATCTGCTCCAACCAATCCAGTAGGGCCGAGGACGCCTGGGAGAATCCCTGTCTTTTGCTTTTGGAAGCAGAACGCCCACAGCTCTCCCTTCGTCGCAATCGCTCCCGGCCCGCGCTGAATGACCTTGAACATCAGCTCCTTCCACGCTTGTTCGACGACTCCGTCAGAGAAGAGGGCGCGATGCACCAACTCCTGGCAGAAGGCTTCGTCGGCGGGCTCCTGTTTCCACGCGTCTTTATCGGGACGCGAACTCGTAGTTGTAGTCATAGTAGTAGTTGCGGCATTAGCAACTGGGCCAGCTACTACTACAGCTTTTTCTGGTTCAACTACTCGTTCATATCCTTTAAAGTGCGAGTTTGCGTTTGGCAAAGTTGGAGTTTGCGTTTCGCCGGGTAAGTCGCCGCTCACTTTGCGTTCGGCAAAGTTGGGGTCGGTTACTTTGCGTTTCGCAAACTTGCGCCGTTCTTCCCTCGCAATTTCGGCCAGTTTTTTGTTTCGCGCGCGCTCAAAATCCTTCACTCCGACGAGCAGGATGAAGCCTCCCTTTTTTGTCCACGTGACCCAGTGTTTTGCGATCAGCTCAGCCTTCGCTACGGACACCCTCGTATATTCAATGCCCGTATCGTTAGCGATAGTCTGCTGTGATGGATTGCACTGTCCGGTCACGGTGTGTCTCCGCCAGCAAAGATATGTCCACAGCCTCCACGCATTTCCGGTCTCAATTTCACGCTGCCGTTTGTATGATTCTGATGGCACAATAGACACGTGCTCGTTGCTCCTGCTCGATAGGTGTAGAGCACAGACGGGGCGCGCCGCGCTCGCCAAGCAAGAGCGCGCCTCGTCCGGCAAGCCGCGCGTTAAGACTGCGGCGGCCAGTTCCTTATGTCCGTGAATTCGGGATCGTGACTAGGCATTCATCCTCCTAAGCGGCGCTCACATCTGCCGCTCTCAGTTGGTCGAGCTTTGAAGAGAGGTCAAGTTTGAGGGCCGCGAATGACAGGCCGCTCATGCTGTCGAGGCCGTACATCACCTCAAACTTTTCATTGATGTAGAGGTGCAGTTGGACCGGAGTCCAAAGCGGGTCCGCTCCCGCCTTGTTCAACTCCTCGCATAGATGCAGCACTTCCTGCACAAGCAACTCGCGCCGCTCCTCGGCTGTGATTTCTGTCATTGAGCCAATCCCTTCATGGAAAAAGCTGTCTTGCCAGAGATTCATTTTTGTAGAGGTTGCAAAGACCAAGCATGTAGTGTCGGCATGCGGCAACCGTCATGATTTCGCCCCCTGCGTTGCGAACAAATCCTCGCTCAATTTCTTATTGAGGAAATCAAGCAACTCGCGCTTGTCGGTGAGAGGGAGTTCCTGCCAAGTGCCCTTGGTCTTGAACTTTTTCTGGACGTACTCATTTAGCTGGGCGTCAGTGCGCGGCAGCGCATCCCGAGCGGTCGCAATCTCGGCGTCGAGCTGAGCGTGCATCTCCTCATCAGTTGGAGGCGCTGCGCCGTCGGATAACCAAGCCATAATCCTGCGCGCGAACTCCCGACCAGGCTTCGTAATTGTTTCGCCGACGATTGAGTCCATGCGGGTCTTTTCAATCGTGAGGTTGTTTTGGATGTCGATAGTCCCGATGATATCGAACTCATACTCGACACCGTCTCTCTGAACTGCGCCGAGGCCGATACGCTTCGGTTTCATTTTCCCCTTATCATCTTGCTCGACTGCGTACTCGGTCTTGACGCGCATCGTGACAATAACGTGCATGGGCGCGTCTAAGATGGCTTTAATGAGCTTGTTCTGGAGCGGCGTCCCTACCTTTCCCCACTGCGAGAAGTCCCCGCCGCGCCTTGAGACCTGGTCGAGCACGCCGCCCTCGCCGCTCCATGCGTGGCTGAGGCTGTCAATGATAAGAACGTCGTAACCGGCTTGAGCCGCAGCGGCGATGGCGTCTATGTAGTTCTGAGGGTCGAACGTATCGAGGTCACAGGCATCGAAATTGAATTTATCGCTGTAGAGCGCTGCGCTCCCACGCTCCGTATCAATTAACGCGATCTTGCCCCCGTGAGGGGCTAGTTCCGTGGCGAAGGTAAGGGCCGTGTAAGTCTTGCCGGAGCCGCTCGGACCCATCAAGGCCATGCGCAGCTTTCGTTGCAGCTTCTTAGCCTTCTTGAATGTGAATGACATCTCTGGTAATCTCCTCTCTGGCAATCGGAAGTTTAGAAGTGGCGAGAGGGCATCAGCGCTGGTTAAGAGTGCTGATGCTCTCTTTGTCTATGCGCGCTCGGGGCGCGATTAACTCACGTAATTGGAATGACCCGCTGTAACGCGGGTCGCAAAGAACTTCACGCTGCTCTCTCGTGATGAGCAAGAACACGCTCGTCAGGCGTCGCCCGATGAGGTAGGCTTCCTCATCAATAATCTGTGCGCGCCGGGAGACGCTTGAGACGCCCTGCTGTTTCAAGCGCGCGGCGCGTAGAAAGAAATTATCTTGTCTCTGCATTACTCGCTGCCTCCTCTGCATGAGCTGCTTCCCGATCCCGCGCTTTATCGAGAGCTGACTTAATCTGAATCCATCGGTTGCTGAGCTTCCTACCAAGGCTGCTCTGCTCGGCCATTTGCTGATTGACCTCTGAAAGCATGCTCTGCAAATCCGCAGCGGACTTGTCGGCCAGCTCCGGGTCATCTGCTACTTCGCGCGTTCCATAAAGTGCCATGTGCCCAGCTCCTTGTTAGACCATTATCAAAGTCGTGAATTGTCGCGGGCTCAACTGCGCTTCTTTTTCCTCGCGATGGCGTCTCTCCCTGCGCTCGAAGCGCTCGTTGGCGCGTTCCATGAGTCTCAAAAGGCGCGCGCGCCGGACCGGATCGTCGCCCTCATGCAGCGCCGCTTCTGACAGTCGCTGGCGAAGCCAAAGAGCTTCACGCGAGCGCGGTGGCAACTCCGCGCCTAATAAAGTTGTGCTGTTTGATTCAGGTCGTGTAGAATTCCCTGACATTTCGAGTTCCTTTCGAATGTTCAAGGGCTGTCTCAAGCGATTCCACCCGCCTCGAGACGGCCCGTTAGTTTTAAGAGCCCGTGCCCCACACCAGTTCCAACCCGTTATTACTTTTCTTCTTCGCGGTCCTGATTAACCGACTCCGGTGCGCCATAACTTCCGCGCGCACGAGCATGAGGCGTGGCCGCAGGCTTCCCTCTTTGCCTTGTCTGACATGAGTTAAATGTTGCGTCCCTCCCCGACGCTTCCTGATCGTGGACTCGTCAAGTCGCAGTATCCCGGCAGCCTCGCGGAGCGTGCATAACTCCTCGTCCGCATAGTCGTTTTCATTCACTTGGGCTTTGCCCCGACGAATTAATCCACCCATAACTCACCTTCCCTCTAAAATCTGCGGCCTCTCCGAAACGCTCATCTCCTGCTCAGCGAGCGGGCGGGCGGCCCAGGAGATGGAATTTCTTGAAGCCGCCCGCCCAGCTCAGCCTGCGGCCAAATCCCCCCGGTGATGGCCGCAAGTTCGAAGTCTGCTCCGAGCGCAACAAGGCCCAGCGTGACCGCCTGCCATGCGTGGAGCAGCTCCTCAATTTTTTGTTCAGTTTTACAGTCGGCGAGGAAGTAGCCGACTCCATGCCCGCACTCGACGGCCATCCGGGTTTGAATCTCGACCGGATTGAGCCCTTCGGCGGTGTCTTGCTGAAGGCCGAGAAAAACTCTCAACACGAAATAAAGAATTTCCGCTTCGCCGCCCGGATTGTGCTCGTGGACTGCGCGCATGAGTTCCGCCACGTTGTCGAGACAGTTCTTTTCTCCGGTGGCATGTTTGTAGCTCTTGGCACGCCTCGTCGGATTAGGAGCGCGGCACATCCGTCGAAAGCGCGAATAGCTGATGCGCAGCCCTTTGGCGATCTTCGGGCCTTTTCGACCGGCGGCGCGGTGGAGCGCTCGGTAACTTTCCATCTCCTGTCTGTCCATCTCCTGTTGGCCTTTCTTGTGCTTCAACTTTGCGAAAAAGTTGAAGTAGCACATGCGCCGGGGGGCGCGGTAATTTGTGGGAGTAGCAAACCTTTGGTGATGTAGCGGGAGGACAAACTGCGTGCACGCTTTGGGGCTCGTGCTCTTTGGTTTAATCAAGAGTCTTCCCGCCATGCCTCGAATCTCCGTGCGCTTAAATGCGAATGCCGTTGACGTGTTCGCCCCGCGCCGAGCTGCGGAAGATCACCGAGTGAGAAGAATCAGCCGCTTCCGCAGCTTGCGGCTTGTCCTCGCGCTCTCTCCGAACGTTCCGTGTGCGGCGCGTTGCTTGTCGGGGTGTTTGTTGGCTCGCAGAGAGCGCGCGGCGCGCTTCCACGAGGAGAAAGAGCGGCAGCGCCGACGTGATGTGATAACAGGGCATGCGCCCCAGCTCGGCGGGACACATCTCAGCTTGCTCCGGCAGCGCGCACTCGGCTCTGAGTTCTCCCGTCGGCGTGCGCTCGAAGCTCACGACATGACGGGTGTGATCGAGATTTGGGCAGCGCACTTCGATTTGACTGTCATCAATTCGTCGCACGCGACACTTGCGCTCGAACGAACGCTTGATGGCCTGCGCCATCGTTTGGGGGGTGATTTTTTTCATGGTTCGTTTCCCTATCCGTGTTGGACCGCTCGGCGGGCTCTCCTCGGCACGAATCGGATCTCCACGTCCATTTCGAGGGCGTCGCCGAATTTTTTAAGCGACTGTAAATTCGTGCTTTCATCCTTGCGCCGAATTCGGCCCACGGTACTGGAAGAGAGTCCGGCTTTGACCGCCACTTTTTCGTTAGTCAAATCCTCGCGCTCCATCACGGTTTCAATTGGTGTGGTGTCGTACACTCGACATTTCCTCCTTAAACGTTTTGTTTAATACATTGAATGGGTGATATATGTCAAGTAATATTTTACTTAAAACATTTCACACGTTAAATATTAAATGTGGTAAATATAATGTTGTGAACATTAACCGTGAAGCTTTTGCTGAGTATATCCGCCAGAAAATGGTGGAATGTGGATACCGCAGCACCTACGACGTAGCCGCCGCAGCCAAAGAGGGAGGCTTTACGCTATCTAATGGGACGGTCTGGGCAGTGCAACATGCGCGCGGGAGAGAGCTGAGGGAGGAGACCCTGAAAGCCTTGGCTTATGCGTTCAAGGTGCCGGAGGAAGAGTTCATAGATATTTATCGCGGACGCACCGGCCCAGACGTTTTGAATGCTGGTGAAAGGCAACTGCTGAGACATTACCGTGGCATCCCGGAGGATAGACAGAAAGAAGTCCGCGGCTTCGCGAAAATGCTCTTTGGATTGCATGGAGAGCGTCCTCAAGCTGCTCCTAAATCTCCCCAAAAGAAACAAGGCAAGCGGACCAAACCTACTCGACCAGGAATGCGACCGCTAGAAAAATCGGAACATGAAGATGGAGGCTCAAACAAAAAAAGAGCCTGAGATTTTTCGCGCACTTGGAGCTTGAGCGCGACACACTAATAGCTGGCCACCACCCTCTACTCCTCAATAGGGCAGTAGCCTTTCCTATGACATGTGGTCGTTAGCTCAGTAGAGCAGGAACGGGTTGAAAATGTTCAGCCCGATCTCAAGCATCGAGAGCAGCGTCCCTCCGTCTGTGCTGGCAGTTAACGGCGGAGTTGTTGGGCTGATTTGAGATTGTCCGGGCTCTCCCGGCGGCGGATTGGTGATGGGAGTTTGCATTTCTCCGGCTGCCGCGGAGAGGCATAGCACCAACATCAGGCAGAATGCAGCGATGAGCTTTTGGAGTTTAGAAGTGGTGATGTTCATGGAAGGTTCCTCGCAAATTTCAAGTTTGGGAGAGGCGATTAGGTTCGATTTTCGCCTCTAAAAGATTGAGCGCACGAATCATATCATTGTTAGCAAACGCTTTGCTAACAAGAGGGCTCCTCATGAAGAAACAGAATCTTGTCCCGGCTCCCACGTCCAAGCTATCCGAGACAATTACGGCAACCTGCGCGCGCGCGAAAGAATTGGAGTGGAGAGGCCATTACGAGGAAGCGCGCGCGGAACTGGCATCTGTCTGGGGCGGTATCGGCCAACGTCCCGCCGTCGTAAATCTTGATGAGCCAGTGGCCGCCGAGGTGCTCCTGCGTGCAGGCACACTGACCGGTTGGCTCGGCAGCGTGCAGCAGATCACTCATTCACAGGAGCAGGCCAAGGACTTAATCACTGAAAGCGTTGGCCGTTTTGAGAAGCTTGGAGACCGGGACAAAATCGCTGAGAGCAAAATCGAACTGGCCTTGTGTTACTGGCGCGAAGGTGGGTTCGATGAAGCGCGCGTGCTAGTGACGCAGGCTCTGGAGATACTTGGGGATGAAGATAGCGAGCTGCGAGCCCTGGGTCTCGTCCGCATCGCTAATATGGAATTTAATTTCAACCGGATGCGAGAGGCCCTTCATCTTCTCCTCTCATCCGAGCATCTGTTTGGCACTAAATCTCACGTCTTACAGGGAATGTATAGAAACACGCTCGCCCTGATTTGTAGAAATATAGGGAAGGCCGAAGCGCGGGATGATTTTATTGACCAGGCACTCATCCAATACAGCGCCGCCAGTTTTCATTTCAGAGAAGCAGGTCATATCCGCTATCTTTCGCGTGTCGAGAATAATCTCGGATTTCTCTTCTTTACTCTACGCAGATTTGAGGACGCGGGGGAACATCTCCACCAGGCGCGCAAACTCTTCGTCCGTTTAAAGGATAGCGGAAGCATCGCGCAGGTTGACGACACGCGTGCGCGTGTGTTTCTGGCAAGGGATAAACCCGAGTTCGCCGAACGCATTGCCCGTTCTGCCGTCCGCAGGCTGGAAGAAGGTGGACAGTATGCTCTCCTCGCAGAAGCGCTGACTACGCTCGGCTGCGCGCTCGCGCGCCTCAGTCAATACCACGAGGCGCGCGCTGCGCTTGAGCGCGCCATGACCGTAGCGCAGACGGCGGGCGATGCGCTCGGCGCAGGCCGCGCCGCCTTAACTATTCTTGAGGAGTTGTGTGCTCATTTAACCGTCGGCGAAATCCGCAGCTTCTACATCAAGGCTGACAACCTGCTAACCGAAACCCGCGACGCGGAGCTGCTTGAGAGACTCCGGCTCAGCGTTCGGCGCTTCCTTTCACCATCAGCTCATAGCGACTTATCGAAGCCAGCCCAACCATCTGCTCAATTCTTTTACGCCGCCGCGAAATCTCAGGCTGCCGTTGACCGCGCCAGAAAGTTTGCGCCCGTCCCGGTCCCTGTGCTGATCACGGGCGAAACAGGAACGGGCAAAGAAACGCTGGCGCGCATGATTCATCAATGGAGCGGGGCTTGTGGAGAGTTTGTTGCCGTCAATTGCACACAATATCCCCAGGGCGAGGTTGAGGCAAGACTGTTCGGCATCTGCCGGCCCGGAGAACAGCCGGGAGCAGCACGCCACGCGGCTGGCGGCACTCTCTATGTTGAAGAGTTCACCGAGTTAAGCCCGGCGGGGCAGGCGAAGCTCATGCGCTTAATTGAGACGGGGGAAGTTTACGCCATGGGTGCGGCCCTTCCCGAGCATGTGGATGTGCGAATCATCTGCTCGACGACCGCCGACTTAATCTCCGCCAAAGATGAAGGGCGCATCAGGAGCGACCTGTTCTTCCGTTTGAACGGGATGTCCGTTGACATTCCGCCCCTGCGCGAACGTCCCCAAGACATCCCCGTGCTGGCCCGCTACTTTAGCCTTCACATTCAGGAGGTGCTGCAAATCCAGTCAAGCCTTTCGGCTGAAGCTATCTCGGCGCTCGAAGCGCTCCCGCTTTACGGGAACGCCTATGAGCTGTATGCGCTCCTCCAACGCCTCATCGTCTCCCACGCGAACGGGATGATTACGGCGGCGGCGGTCGAGAAGGTGAGCGCACACCACGACTCCGAGACCACGATTCTCCACGACGTGACGAGAGGCATTGATTTGAGAGTGGAGTCGCTTCGGTTCGAGAAGAAATATATTGAGATGGCCCTGAGAGTTTGTGATGGGCGCATTACTCCGGCGGCACGGATGCTCGGCTTCACGCATCAGGGCTTCAGCGCTTACCTCCGAATCAAGCACCCCGACTTGTTGAAAGAGCGACGGCCACAGAGAACGAGGCGCAAGAGTATCGTCGCCAAACATCCTCGGCACAAAGGAGCCTCTTCATGAATATCCCTTCGCGGGCCGCGTTGGCGGTCCTGTTATTGTTTACTTTTTTTCTCATTTCAACTCCGGCCCAAACCAACAGGAGGCGAGCGACTGCGCCCCAGCCCGCGCAGTCAACTGAAACGATTCCCGTAACCGTCATGCTCCGAGACGGGCAAACGATTAAGGGAAAGTTTCTGGACGCCAACTCAAAAACAGTTTCAATCCTGGTCGGCTCCTCCCGCCAGCAACTAAACATGGCCGACGTCGCGAGTCTTACATTCTCCGAATCTATAAGCACTCAAAAAGCCGGGGTAAAACAGGCAGCAGACGATGCCATCCGCGCGCTCAGAAGGTTGGAGAGCGCCACGTCGGTTGGTGTGTCATTCGTCGAATACGGAACCCGCCTGATTGACGCGAAAGCTGAGGTGGACAATGCTCTCGGGCAACTCCCTGAAAGCGCATTGAAGGCAGAGCTTACACTCGCGATGGCCGAATACACTCTAGCTTCAAAGATTTGGCAGCTAATCAACGACGAGATGAGACGCGACCGCTACAACACCGGTTACCTGGATGCTTCTTCTGAGGTCGGGGTCATGCTCGTCGAGAAATATAAGTTGGAACCGAATGTCCTCCCGGCCTCGAAGCGTTCAATCCTTTTCAAAGCCGACGTGCTCAGCGCGGTTTGGTCCAAAGCTCGCGAGCACATTGATAAAGCTGCGGCACTTCAATAACAAGAGCGCGCGTTCGTTCCGCATTGTGTGCTGAGATGGGCTACAAGAAAGTCTATTCGAAGGGTAAGAAAGGGCGCTGCCCTGGCCCCGCGTGGAAGTGGGACGACCGCAAACAGAAATGGTGGTCGCACGGCTTCGACATTACACTGGCAGACGACAGGCGCAAGCGCGAGTCGGGCTTCTTTACTCAAGCGGACGCGCTGGCTGCAATCGCCCAGATACGTCTCGCTGAAAAGGAAAAGAGATACGGCTTCGGCCCTGGTCCAGCCCCGCCTCTCCTCTCGGACCTTATACACTCACGGCTCCCGGACATTAAAAATCCGAACGAGCGCGTCCGCTCCGAACGGGTGCTGAACGATTTCCTGAAGATCGTAGAGATAGCCCTGCGTCTTCCTAGCAATAAAAACTTGAATGAGCGCGAGCGCGTTGAACGTGTGCTCCACGAGTATCAGAAAATTGCCGAGATTAAAGAACCGAAAAAAACAGTCGAGGATTTGACGACCTCCGACCTCCGCCTCTTTGTCGCGAAGCGTGTGGTGGACGGCGTCCAGCCGCAGAGCATTAACCGCGAGTTGAATATTATTTCTGCCACGATGCACGCGGCGGACACATATTTCCCGCAGCTTGCGCAGTGGAAAACTCCGAAGATACCGCGCCCGAAAGTTTCAAAGAAAAGACGTGAGCGCATCTTTACGGATGAGGAGAGGAAGAGCCTCGTCGAATATTTGCTCGCTCCGAAGATGAAAGGCGAGCGCGGCCATCAGCCCGAGGGCCGCTACAGGATCGGGCGCAAGCTTCAGTTCGCACTCTCCGTCGGCTTACGTCACGGCGAACTGAACCGTATCAGGAAAACGGACATCAACTGGTCGCAGCGCTCTCTCAAAATCGTCGGGACGAAGACGGAATATGTTAATAATCCGACGCGATACATCAGGCCGCTCACTGATTTGGAATTGGAAATCCTGCGGGAGTTTTGCGCGCGGAGCAAAACCGAGTTCGTCTTCACTCGCTCGGGCAACGAGACGCCGAAGTTTTATAAAATTTTCAAGCGTGCATGCGAGGCGTGCGGAATCGTGTATGGACGTGACGTGGAAGGCGGCCTGGTCTTCTACGACGCGCGTCATGACGTAACAACACGCCTCCTTGAAGCTGGTGTCACGCCCGCGACTGTGCAGGAGCAGATGGGATGGGCGAACCGAACCATGGTGCTCTATTACTCGCATTCGACGCCCACTTCGCGCGCTCACGCAGCCGAGGTCCGCGAAGCGTTTTCCAGGATAGGCACCGAGAAAGAAGTTCCGGAACTCACAGAGGAAATAATCGCGACGCTTTCGGAGTTGGTCGCCTCGGGGCGACTGTCGGCGCTCTCGCTCGCGAAGATTATTCGAGGTGAAGAAAACATTCCGGCGGAGCTGCTTGAAGAACTCATGGTTGGAGTCGTGTAGCCCGCGCGAGAGTCGTTTGAGAGTCAGGCTGAGTCCGGTTTGTCCGGTTTGTCCGGTTTGTCCGATATGCGGAGGGCGTTTAATTTACGAGATAAATCAAGAAATGCGTCAAATATTGGGTTTGATGAAAATTTCGTTAATTCCCGCCCTCGGCATCAAAAGAGGATGCGGTTTTCCTTGAAATTCAAGGAAAACCGCATTTTTATTGGCTTTTGTGCACGCCTCGCGTATTGCATTGTTTGCACTACTCGCACTTTTCGCATATAGAGTGGAGAGAAAGTGGAGACCAAAATGGGTACCTAAGAAGTGATCCATGATTATCCGCGAGGAAATGTTTCGGCAGGTTAAAGCTGCCCCTTTGAAGACAATGAACCGTACTTTCCAAGACTATAGTAATAAGATTTACTGTAGTCGTGAAATATTTAGCGCATGAGGTCAGGCCAATAAAAACTATATTTAATTTGAAGCTCTCTTCAGCGTTGGATGATCCGTAATAGAGAACAGAACTATAGGCTATGAGCCCCTCGGCCAACTCGCAATATCTCGATTTAAGACGAACTGTGTATTCAACCTCAGCGGCGACGACGCTTTTTCCCTTGTAATATATCAGCGACAACTCCGGCCAAGATGAAGACCCCGGCGATTATTCCTGCGACTTTGAGCGCTTCTCCCGACTCTGGGAACACCGGCTCGATCTTCACTCCTAAATCATAAGCGGCTTTACAGTCTGGGCAAACTATCTCGATGCCTGCTAAGAGCAAAGGCAGCCATTTTGGAGGCGAAGATGGGTGCGAGTGCCAGCAGCGGTGAAGCACGCCACCGTTGCTCTGACAGCATCCACAAAGCATCCGTAGCGAGCCATCGTCATAATGCCCAGATGGCTGAAGAGCAGGAGTGTGGGCGCATTTCCTACATTGCAATTGACTAATTTGTCCGTTCATAAAAATCACCTCTAAATTCTTTCTCGACAAGCCGAATCAGAGCTTATTCTGCCTGCCTGAATGATGAATTTACACTCGGAATAAGTGAATGAAAACGGGAGATTTATGGCGTAAAATCTTCCGGCTGGAAGGCCTGTAAGATGTATAAGATAAATCGTTTTTAAGAGGTTTCGTCTGAATCCTTGAACATCATGGACATTATTGATTCGAGGATACTTTCTGAAGTGAGTATGCGCGCAGTGCGCCGCGCCTCGACCGAGCGCAAAGGCAACAGCAGTGATGAGCAGGCATACTAAACCCGCCACTGTAAATGGCGTAGGCGCACCCCATCGTGCAGCGGCGTGGCCGACCGCTGGGTACGTGATAAGCCAGCAGGCGTGCGTCAACGCGAAATGTGCGGCGTAGGGCGCGCCTCCGTTCTTCCTCGACCGTGTGTTCCGCCAAGAGCGTTGACGATGGGATGGCGATTAACGCTTGTCCTGCGCCGTTCAGCATCCAGAGTAGAGCGAAGATGATGAGCGGCGGCTTGAGAGCGCCGGGTAAAAGGATCAGTCCCAGTACGATACCGCCCATGATGAGAGCCCGCGCCGCCCAGGCGTGCCTTCGGCCATGCAGCACAGCGCGATTGCCCGCGCCCTGCTCGTAACGGCCAGTCGCGCGCCCCAAAATGACCGCCGCCAGCGATGAGCCTAGCCCGAGTCCCGCCATGACTACCGCGAAGGTTGTTTTACCCCGCCCGAGCACGTCGCACACGTAGGCGACCGTTACGACGATGGCCGCCGCGCCAGCAGTAGCCTCTGCGAAAATCAGTATCGCAACTCAGCCTGCCATATTAGTGGACGCATGGGTGTCAAAGATGAGTGATAACTTACCAAGCTCAGCCCAGCTTAGAGGATAACGGCGTTCAAGATGGAGAAATCTTAACTTTATTATTTTACGTGATGGGTGACTAAAAGCCGCCTAACAACTCATTCAACCGGAGCGCGAATAGCATGGCTTTCATGCGCGAGACTCTGTTGTTATCACGGTTCGTCGCGCCCGGTTAATTCGGGCGTTGGGCTGCTATTGCTTATCAGATGTTAAGGATTGATGGTACCCTATGTCTAGGTGTTCTTCAGCATAGGAGGTAAAAGATGAAGAGAGCTTTCGTTTTTCTCGTCGCCCTCACAATCATTAGTTCAGCTTTACTAATGTCACAGCCTACAAATGCTTTTGTCTGTGACAGTAATACGCTACAGGGTAACTGTGTATTATACGCACGGTCGCAAGTCCCTTCTTTGCCGACAGGTCTGACGTACTATCAGGCAAAGCAGAATATTATTAACCATAGATTCCCGACAGTCGGATCAGTGGCTGTGATGCCTGCACCCGGAACTCTCGCGCAGTACGGTCATGTTGCGGTCGTTCGTAACGTTGTGCTCAAACCAGATGGGGGTATAAATTTGACCATAGAAGAGTCAAACTATGGCGACTGTGCTATTACAACACGCCCGGTAACGCCGGAATCACGCGGCATTCTAGGTTATTTTGATCCGAGGTATCCTTCCGGGCAGTCATCGCCTCGAATCGATTCTGTGTCACCATCTAGCGGCACAGCCGGACAGCAATTCTACATTACGGTTATTGGAGCCGGATTCGAAGCTTCTGGCGCGCGCGGAATGATTTATGGAGGCTGGTGCGACGCCTTTGGAAAATGCGCTATCCCAAATGATGTGATCACCAATAAGAGCAGCACGAGCCTTAGCATTCCTGTGACTATCGGTACTCCGGGAACATATACGCTTTACGTCTTCAACTCAGCGGCGGGTAAGACCTCAAATGGGAAGCTCATCACCATCAAATAACATCAGAGAAGACAGGGTGTGACCGGGTGGCGCGCTTCGATGACGCGCCGCCCAACAACTCATTCAACCGGAGCGGAATTAGCTTGCTTTTCATCTGCAAGATTAATGCTTGGTTGGTTGTCTCCCGCCCGGTTAATTCGGGCGTTATGCTGCTATTAGCTCTACTTGTTATGATTAGGTGATCGTCAGAATTCAGAAACGGAACTATTGAGAAAGAACAGTCTAGATGCAAACGGAGGTACGGAAATGAACAAAACTGAAATGATTAAGTATCTTACTAAGGAAATAGAGACGTTATCCACAAACACCACAAATTGTCGTAATCGAATATCCTTTTCACTGTGGGTAGGACCCTTCCTAGTTCTCGGTTCGATCATCGTAGCAACTCAGAGGAATGGGTTTAGCCTAAATATGCAAACGAGGGGTACTTGGATAGCAATAGTATTGGCTGCATTGGGTTTTTGGGGACTTGGCATTATTGCAGGCGAGGTTGAGGCAGGGGCGTGGAACAAATGTAATGAATGGAGACAATGCATAATCAAACTTCAGGGCGAAGAGGCAATAACCGCCGAGGAGTTAGAGGCACTCATTTTATATGAACCTATAGTTCACAGGGTCACAAGGGTATATATGTATGTGTTTCTAATAATACTCATTATATTTGCAGCAACAGCTTACTTAGCAATATAAGTTGTGCGTGGTGGTTGGGTTAGTAGTCTAAAGGCCGCAGCATAACAACTCATTCAACCGGAGCGCGAATAGAATTGCTTTCATCCGCGAGACTCGCCGCTTATGACGTTGTCTCTGCAACCGTTTAATTCGGGCGTTAGGTGGCTCCGTCTTACTAAAAAGATTCTTATATGAAGAGAGCTTAATGTAATGCCTTCACCCAAAGATATTCAGGAAACAGTCGAGAAGCAGGAAAGCTTCTTAAGATGGCTTGTAGAAACGTGGCAAAGCAAAAATTGGGTACGTGCATTGCTTCTACTTGAAGTTATTCTTCTAATCTTCTTAAATCCAGTTTCCCTTTCTTTACCCCTGCAATACTACAACCTAAAACTGTTGTCCTGGTATGCACCTGTTTGGGGAGGAATTATTGGAGCTGTTTTCATCGTTGCCTTAGTTATTGCATTACGAACTAGACCGCGAGTTCAACAAACATCACTAAGTGAGCGTAGAGCTATCAAAGGCTTGCGTCCTTTTACGTTCAGTGATGCTGAAATTTTCACACGATTGGAACGAGGTGAAAATTTGCGTGAGTGTCTAGTCGCAATTTCAGACCGGGATTTTCGGTTTGGCATTCTCTGCGGCGAGTCAGGTTGTGGGAAAACTTCATTTCTTCAAGCGGGTCTCTGGCCGAACCTGTTAAAGCACAATCATCGTTGTGTCTATGTAAAATTTAGCGACCTTGATCCTCTAGATTCAATCAGACAAGCTTTCGTTGAAAGCCTCCGAGTACCTATAGAAATAACGAAGAATGCCACTTTTCTTTCCTTATTAGAGTCTTCTGTGCAGGATGACTCAAGCCCCATCATTCTGTTATTCGATCAATTCGAGCAATTTTTTATTCACCGTAAAAGCAAATATCAACGCCAAAATTTCATTCAGGATCTGACAAAATGGTATCAAAGAAAACCTCCACTCTCTATTAAAATTTTGACCTGTTTGCGTGGGGATTTCAGTGATCGGCTAATAGAGCTACAAAAGGCATTAGGCTATTCACTTGGACCGCAAGAGGTATTTCGTATAGAAAAATTTGAACCGAAACAAGCGACCGCAGTTTTTCGCATCATTGCCGAAATTGAAGGTATTGCATTTGACGAAAGATTTGTAGAGGAAATGGCTACACAGGAACTCGCCAGCCATGACGATGGATTAGTTTCACCTGTGGATGTACAGATATTAGCTTGGATGATCGCGGGGCAAATGACCGCAGATGAGCGAGCTTTCAATCGAAGAGTTTATCAAAAACTTGGTGGCGTCGAAGGTCTACTTGAAAGATTTTTGAAGCGCGCCTTGGACGCTCGCGAATTTGGGGCTCGCCGCCAAACGACGATGAAAGTTTTACTGGTTTTGACGGATTTGGAGCAAAATACACGAGCTGGCACGTTGACGCTGGATGAAGTATACGAGAAAACAGCAGGTACTATCTCTCCTAAGGAGATAGAAGAAGCTATTGAATGGTTATCGCGTAGTGACGTACGCCTCATTACACCTGTCGAGCGGGACGGCACTCGTGCTTATGAACTTGCTCATGAACGGCTTATCCCAGCTCTACGACGAATTGCCGGTCAGGAACTCTCTGAGACTGATCAGGCTAACCAACTCCTTGAACGACGCGTTAATGAGTGGATGGGTAATAATCGAACTTCGCGCTATCTGTTTACTTGGCGTGAACTATTACTCATTCGACGTCACAAACCTTTTATAGTCTGGGGAACTAAAAGGATTCAAAAGGAAGCATTACTATCCCGAAGCCGCCGACGTCTACGATTACGCATCGCTACATTTTCTTTGGCTCTATTGGCACTAATTTCCTTTCTCGTTGTGTTAAGAGAACAACCCACTACTAGGGATTTTCGTCGTGTGCCTCTTACTTTTCTGGTATCGAACGAACTTGAGATTACCAATGATCCACGTCGAGACGTGTTTATTATGGTGCAGGGCGGCGCGCGGGATCTCGATGGGATAAGAACGCAGGCTCTCGTCGCAGTAGTTGACATAAGCAACTATTCACCAGGCGATCGCGTCGTGCGCCTCTCACCAGAGAATACCAAAGTGAATCTGCCCAGTGGTGTTTATATTGTTAATATTGAACCAGAGACAGTACCGGTGCAACTTGAGCGGAGTGTAGAGCGTGACATTGAGGTTGAAGTGCGACTCGAAGGCAGTCCGGCTAAAGGTTACGAGCTACGTAGTGTCAAGGTGAGCCCCAATAGAGTGAGAGTGCGCGGGCCCGCTAGTCATGTTAATGCTTTGTCGAAAGCGCTGACCGAAGTTATTCCGATTGTTGAACGAAAAGAAGGTTTCACTGTTCCGCAGCTCGTTGTGGACATTCCTGATCAGAAAATAACTTTAATGGATCCGGTAGTTGCTGTGCGTATAGAAATTGGTCCGAAGTAGCCATTGAGCATACGTTAAAGCGGCTTGAATTATGATAATGCGCCACCTAACAACTCATTCAAACCTCGCCCCAATAGCATCGTTTCAGAAAGCATTCGATAGACTGCTTCGTGACCTGAAAGCTGAAGAGAAACCGGCATATGGCTGACTATTGACTTCACAACCTACTGCTAATATCTTCTCGTTGCTCTAACTGCTCGTTGCTCATTGAATCATAGGCATCCTCTGCGACTAAAGCTTGATGCATATGCCGGTTTCAGTCAACATACAAATTCGGGCGTTGGGCTGCTTCCTATCCGGCAACATAGGGACTTGTCATTGATGATTTTGGTGGTAGAATCGGCACCTCTTCTCAGAGTCTCCATTTTACTCTATTGCTTGAAAGGAGATGACAATGAGACTCCCACAGCCTATCAAACTTACTTCTGCTTCAAATCTTAAACTGATTTTCTCTCTGTGCTGTATTCTTTTGTTTGCATCTTCAGCTTTTCCTCAAGATCGTGGCTTACGACTGGAAAGCTCAAAATCTGAGCTGCGCGTCGCCCTTGTCATTGGAAATGGGGCCTATGAAACTGCTCCCCTCAAAAATCCTGTCAATGATGCGCAGGATATGGCGCAGGCATTGAAAGAGATTGGCTTCGATGTGATTTATCATGAGAATCTGAATCAGAACGATATGAAACGCGCGATTCGTGCTTTTGGTGAGAAGATCAAAGGCGGTGGCGTTGCCTTATTCTACTATGCTGGTCATGGCACGCAGGTCAATGGAGCAAATTATCTAATCCCCATCGGGGCTAAGATTGAAAAGGAGACAGAAGTCGAATATGAATGTGTTGATGCGGGTTTTGTCTTAGCGCAAATGGATAATGCTGGAAACCGGATGAACATTGTAATTCTGGATGCATGTCGCAACAATCCTTTTGCTCGTAGTTTCAGGTCTGCTTCAAATGGGTTAGCTCAGATGAATGCGCCAAGCGGGACGTTGATTGCTTATTCAACATCGCCAAACTCGACAGCGAGTGATGGAAGTGGGCGAAATGGGATCTATACTCAAGAATTGCTGAAGAGCATGAGAACGCCGGGTTTAGCAATAGAAGAAGTATTCAAGCGTGTGCGAATATCAGTCCGCGACCTGACGAAAGATAAACAGACTCCCTGGGAATCCTCTTCACTGGTAGGGGATTTCTATTTCTCCGGCACAAATAAAGGAACAACTGCTGAGGCAAAAGCTACTCCTGGTTCCCAAACAACTGTTTCCTCTACACAGTCCCCACCGGCACGTAAAGCTGAACCGATTCTGAATATCAGTGGCGCTTGGCGCAATGCCACTGATCCAAGTAGCATTTATCAGATAACCCAAGATGGCAATAAATTTCGGTTAACTAGAACGGGTGCTGTGAAGGGAATTTCATTCAAGTCATCGGGGGGCGGCACAATCACCGGGCAAAATTTAACTTTGCATTACACCGTAGATTATTCAAACGGGTACAAGCAAACTGGAGATTGTGTGGGGGTAGTATCTCCCAGTGGAATGAGTATTACATGGAATTGTACTGATTCAGCCTTGGGTACATTCGTGACCTCTGATCTTCGTCAGTAGAACAACAAGGCAAGTTCCAACTGTATTGAGTTGAAGCAGCGCACACCGGGTCGCTCCGGTTAGGCAAGAAAGTCACGTTGCGGGATTCCAATAGCGGGCAGCCCAACAACTCATTCAACCCGACGCCTCGATATCATTGAGTTCTTTGGTTTAGTAGAATGCTGCTCGCTCGCAGCGGGTCAATTCGAGCATTAGACGGCTACGTGTAAAATGATGCGTATGAATTCATACTTCCTCTGCTCCTTCCGCCCACTCTGTGGGAATGCAGTTGGTTGCGGCGCTGTTACTCGCGGTGGTCTATCACCGTTCATTGACGGTTCGTGTCGGCGGGAGCCTGACTTCCAGTCGAGCGCTCCTTCGATCTCTGCACTCTGCCGTTCGACGAAATTCGCTCCGCGTCTCTGGCCTGGCGATAGTGTGGCATACATCACAAGCCAAGGTCTCTATGGCGGGGTAGCCGGATGGGCTTTGGTGGCGCTCCTGAATAATCGTGAATAGGTTTGAGTCACATGAGACAGCCGCCGAATGGTATCGCACGAACGATTTCGCCGTACCGAGCAATTGCATTGTGCCGGATAATCCGCCGCAACCGTACCATCTTACGAATCAGAAGCCGCCCGCCGTCGTCGTGGCGCGAGTTGATACTGAAGTTGATCCTGTACTAGCAGTCAGGCTTTGGGATAGTACGTATGCGAGGCGTGCGAAGGAGTGCGGTGTGTTCTTGGCCTGCAAAGCCGATTTTTTGGAGCTGTGGCGTCCGCCCGTGCTGCGGCGCTCAGACCTCCATGCTATCTTCGGGCGAGTGCCGGGTACGCAGAACCCGCCTGAAATCACATCCGATCAGTTTCGCGTGTTGGCTAAATACGCGAAGGCCGCCGTCTAACAACTCATTCAACCCGAACGGAAATAGCGCGGCTTTCATCGTCAACTTGGCCGTACCGTTGATGCTTCCCGGCGGGTTAATTCGGACGTTAGATGCTCTCAATTTTGGAAACTCTTGAGGATGCAATGACTGCAGAGCAAACTTCCACGACGAAAAACCGTTGGGTCTGGATTATTCCGGCAGCAATCGCTGTCTTGGTCATCAACGTAGCAGTCCATATTCTGTACATGGTGGCGTACAGCTATCTCATCAATCCGGGTCAGGACATGGCCCATTATCAAGCACACGCGCAGTTGAGCGCACCGTATTCGAGTATTTTTGTCGGGATGCCGTTGATGTTCCTCGTATGCCGATGGATAGGTAAAAAGTTTGCGGCGCGGTTTAGTGTTACTGCCGCGCTACTCGTCTGGTTGGTATATTTCCTTATTGATATAACCGTTCTTGTGTTTGCGGGGGAGTTTAGCCGGTTGGCACTGCTCTTTGTTATTTCTTTTATAACGAAGTTCGCCGCAGCTTATCTTGGCGGACTTGCCGCACGAAAGCAGGTTGTTAGAGCGATGGAATGAGTCAAGTCCATCATAGGCGTGTGGCTCATTTCTACGCCGCATCTAACAACGCCATGCAGCCGACCGCGAATAGCGTGGCTTTCATGCGCAAGACTTGGCCGTATCGAAGTTATGCTCGCGGCGGGTGATGCCGGGCGTTAGGCTGCTTACAAGCTGAGATGAACGTAGGAGAAGTTGATGAGCAATACCACAACCTTAATAGCCGCCTTAGAAAATGCCCCTGGCATTATCATTCCCCTGATTCGTGAGGTGCCGCCCCAGTACCTGAAGCGGCGGCCCAGCCCGACGAAATGGTCCGCTCATGAACACGCTTGTCATCTCTCCGCCAGTGATGGGCCATTCCTCGCACGCCTCGACTTGATGTTATCTGCTCCCGAGCCTTTTATCAGGTCCATAATTAATTCTCCAGAGGAGGAATCGGGAGCGCTCCTGAGCATTGATTTAGACGAAGCACTCGACCGGTATGTGAGAGAGCGAGCCAGTCTGGTCAAGAGGCTGAAGGAACTATCGGTGGAGGACTGGCAGCGAAGGGCTGTGCATGAGGCATTCAGTCATTATTCGGTCTGGATCATGTTCCGACATCTGCTGACGCACGAGATGTTTCATGCCTACAGGATTGAAGAATTGCTGCTCAAGAAGGACTGGGAATAGGTAGGTGCTACAGCAGGTCGCAGCCTAACCAGTCGTTGGACCGGAGCGCGGCGAGCGAGACTTGTATCCTTCCGCCAATGTTGTTCGCCGCTCCCGGTCAACTCTGACGTTAGCTGCTACCAATACTATGATTGAACGATGTGCAATTTGTAACTGTGTCCTGCATCGAACAGCAGGCACTTACGCGCGTCCTACTCTCGAAGGGCGCGGGCACGCAACGAAGCATCACTTTGTTGCAGAACGCTTTTTTGGACGTTCTTCCAATCGCCGAGGCACGCGCACAGAGGGCGTGTTTCAGTCATGCCCGTGGGGCTACGAAGGGCAAACCGCAGTTTTCTGTTACGAGTGTCATGAGGAATTGCTTCACAATCCCGTTCTTCTACCAGAAGATATTGCGCGGTTCGCCTCTCTCGTAACACAACTTGGCCTGAGCGAAGAGCAAAAGACCGCAGACCGTTCAAAGCTCGGAGGCAGAATAAGGTTGCTGCATGAAGCGCTGGCTCGCGGCTTACAGTTGCTGGTTGAAGAGTCTAGTGAACGTCGCAGCTAACAACTCATTCAACCGGACTCGCAATAGCGCGGCTCTCAAACTCAAAGTTAATTGCTCGCTGGTCAATTCGGGCGTTAGATCGCTTCGTTGAAATGTACAGATTAAATTATGAGATTCAGAATGCTGCACATGAAATAGTGCTCAAGCGAGCTTATCGTTGGGGAGACGAGCAACTTGTCCCTCGCCTTCCAGGCCGACGATGAAGTAATTGATCGCGCTGGCTACTTGGCCGCCCGCTGTCTCACGGCAGAGTAGTCTGGTTATCGCACTTAGCTACACACGAGCGATAGTACCTCTCACACTCTTTCTTTCGGGGCTCACTCCCTCGCGCCTGTTGTAGACACTTATTGTACCTGCGGGAGCATTCCGATCGACATGTCTGGGCTCTGTTTTTCGCATTGGCTACCGGAATGATTGCCAAGAGTAGGAGCACAAGCATGTAAAAGTATTTTTTCATAAGGCTCTCCGTTTCGACGCGCTGCTACGGTGCAATCGAGCTACCTTCCAACTCGGTGATGACAACGTCGGCGTCGGCTACATGGCCGCGTACTATCCCTTGTCAATTTCAGAGTCATACCACCCGAATGCTAAGCCTTATACTTCAATCTGATTGCAACTTACAAGCAAAAGCTATGCAAGAGAGATATAATTGATGAAACATGAAATTTGAGGCTCACGTTAAAAGGCTCGGAGAACAGATGTGGGGTTGAATGATATAACCAATGTGCGATCTAACAACTCATTCAACCCTCGCCCCAATAGCATTGTTTCAGAAAGCATTTGATAGACTGCTCCGTGACCTGAAAGCTGAAGATAAAACGTCATCTGGCTGACTATTGACTTCCCTACCCTCTGCTACTATCTTCCACCTGCTCTAACTGCTCATTGCTCATTGATTCATTACCCTAACGTCCAGGATCATGAGCGGTAATTTCCATCTATTAACTGTGTTAGACCGCCAAGAGCGGTAATTGATAACTTATAGAGTGATTAGACTGCGGGCGGTAATTTACAAGATTCGGGATATATTGCCGCTAGTAGCGGCCTAATTGTTGTTAGGCGCTTCTAAATTGATTTAAATGGCAGACTGAGTGACTAATTTGGATGTATTATTCTTCTAATCATGACTACTTCTCAAAATAATGCTCATCAACTCTGGTTCTCTGATTGGCTCGGACGAGCTTGGCCGCGCGTGCACTCAATCATCTTTAATGACAAATTGGTTCAAATCTTACCAGTTATTAATGTCGTCGGAATTATCGGTGCCATAGCTGGGTTTGTTGTTGCTCTAACTGATCCTACTAAGCAGAGGGAATACCTTTTTTATATTAACGATATTGGTCATTTTGTCCTGTTACTGACAGCATTATTCTTCTTTCTTCCGCGTCTTGGAGTCGGTCGTCCTCATCACAACCGAGGTGCGCGCGATACCATCAGCAAGGCAGTCAGGGAATTCAAAATTTGGCTTATTCTCTTAGTCCTTATTTGGCTCTTTTTCTATATATGCCGTGCAGTTGCAGATGCACCCGCAGCACTTGAGTTGGGAGACGATTACCAAAATCTGAAAGACCTAGCGAAGATAGCCGCGCTCGTCGGAGATTACGTTAATATTATTGGTGCGTTTGCTTTTTTTGGTATGTATACGACTGCTGAATACACAGGATCGTCCAGATGGGCAGCCCGTGAACGACTCTCGTTGCCGGCGGTGTTTATTGTTTTAGTCGCAACTCTTCAGATCATTGCTCATACCGCGCCCGTCAAATTCTATGATGACCTTAATTTGTTAGCTGGTACCGCCAATGGCCTTATTGTAGGAATCGCGACTGCTCTCCTGATCGGGCGCCTTGACAGCAAATATATCGGCCTTAACAAAGCGGTTATTATTACCCTTTACGGCTACGCATTGATCCAGCCTCTGTTCCCATACATTTTCCTGAGTGCTACTGGAACCGCGTCAAATCAGCACCTACCCTCGCTTGCTCCTGATATTGAGTTAAGTCTGCGCGCAAGCATGCAGTATACCTTTGTGGCGATGGCGCTCGTGATGAAATCCTTTCTCCTGCTTTCCTTAGGCAAAATCATAGATACCGGCACCCTGCACTTTTACATCAGCTCTATGCAATGGGTAGACAAACACGTTGCGACGCTCAGAAAAAAACATGAACGTGCCCTAACTTCTGACGGCTCAATGGACGAAGAACCGTACCTCTTCAGCCTCGTTCCTCCCGATAGAAACTCAGCGAAAATACGTGTCGAGAAGGAGCCTGATGTACGAGTTCAGGTAGGAATTCTTAATGCGTGGCTTGGTCTTAGTTGGGAGATCAGCGAGTTAAGCGCAACAGAGGTACAAATCTCAGAAGCAAAGTTCAGAGTGCGTAAGGTGCGGATGATTGGCGAGATGCCAGTGCGTGTTTCCGAAGATAATAGATTCGTGCGCATAGAATTAGACCTTGATCTTGATATTGATAGCACTGAAATCAAGGAGGAACTCAGAAAAGATCCAGATATTTCTCATGCAATTAGCCAACACCAAAAGACCAAACAGGTAAAAGTCATTCTAGATGGCTTAAAGGCTTACACATCTTTCCTCGATGACGATAGGGAGACTAATCCTGATTGGCATAGGTTTGAATCCGTTGATTTAACAAACCGCCTTTTCTATAGTGATACTTTAGAATTGGAGAACCTCAATTGAAAATACGACGCGCCTAACAACTCATTCAACCCTTGCCCCGATAGCATTACTTTCATAATTGGAACTAACCGCGATGGCAAACCCTGAACATCTTGAAATTCTTAAACAAGGGGTCGAGGTGTGGAATAAGTGGAGGGATGAAAATCCTGAAATTTTTCCGGATCTTAGCATGTTGGACCTGCGCAATATGGACATCAGCTTTGCGAATCTCCGCCATGCAGACCTCACCCATGCAGACCTTGAACACGCGAATCTCCGCCATGCGGACCTCAGCCATTCAGAGATTAGCTACGCGTATCTCATCAATGCAGACCTCAACAACGCGACTCTCTCCTATGTAAGCTTTATTAGCGCAGACCTCAAGGGTGCAACATTCAATAATGCTTGGTTAATGAAAACGACCTTTTCGGACATAGATTTAAGTGAAGTTGTTGGATTAGATGCAGTTAAGCATGTTGGAGCTTCAGAAGTAGGTATCAGCACTATTTACGAGTCACAGGGGAAAATACCAGAAATTTTCTTACGCGGTTGCGGCGTACCTGAATCTTTCATCGTACAAATCCCCTCACTCATTGCAGCTATGAAACCCATTCAGTTCTACTCCTGCTTCATCAGCTATTCGAGCAAAGATCAAGATTTTGCAGATAGACTCTATGCCGACTTGCAGAACAATGGCGTGCGCTGCTGGTTCGCTCCCGAAGATTTGAAGATTGGAGACAGGATTCGTGACCGCATAGACGAATCAATCCGCCTGCGTGACAAGCTCTTGCTGATACTATCCGAGTATTCTATTGCTAGTGATTGGGTAGAGCATGAAGTAGAAAGCGCGCTGGAAGAAGAACGTCAAAGAGGGCGCACCATTCTCTTTCCCATTCGCTTAGATGATGCTGTCATGGAGAGCAGTAAAGCATGGGCGGCGTTGATTCGCCGGACTCGTCACATCGGAGATTTCAGAGAGTGGAAGAATCACGATTCGTATCAGAAGGCATTTGATAGATTGCTTCGTGACCTGAAAGCTGAAGATAAAACTGCCACTAGCTGACTATTGACTTACCCGCATCGTGCTACTATCTTCCACCTGCTCTAACTGCTCTTTGCTCATTGATTCAATACCTCGCGTCCAAGCTCATGAGCGGTAATTTACAATGTTCGGGATATATTGCCGCTAGTAGCGGCCTAATTGTAGTTGGGCACGCCTCGCATTTACACAACAGCTGCGGTGAATGTGACGAAGCAGCCAGAAGAAATTCACAGGTTGAATGCCCACGTCCGGAGGTGCGGCCCAACAACTCATTGAACCCGACGCCTCAATAGAATGGCTTTCATCATTGCTCACTCAGATTTGGTAGAATGCCATTCGTTCGGCGCGGGTTAGATACTGTGTTATCTGTCAAGCGGATTTTGCCCACTGCGGGTCGAACTCCTTGCCATTCTTCAACACACCATAAGCGACATGCAAGAGCTTCCGCATCACCGCGCAGATGACACTCATCTTGCTCTTGCCGCGCTCCTGCAAGCCCTTCGCCCAGGCTTGAAAGAAGGGGCTGCACCGCAGCGCCGTGATGGCTGGAAAGTAAAGCGCTCGCCGCAGACGAGCATTGCCGATCTTTGACAGGCGTGTGCGACCTCTGACACTCGTTCCTGATTGACGCTCGCGCGGCACAAGGCCCGCATAGGCCGCTACCTGACGTGCGCTGCGATACTGCTTAATGTCTGTGATCTCCGAGAGCAACAGCGCGGCGGTCGTCGCTGCAATGCCTGGGATAGAGTCCAAGAGTTCTCTCTGCTCTTTGAGCCCGGGATGCTTGTTAATATGGTCACGGATCAACTTCTCCGTCCGCTTGATCTGAGCGTTGAGATGAGTAAGCAGTTCTTCAACACTCTGGCGCACCACGGCAACCGTGATGCCTGAAGAGAGCCGGTTCTCTTCCATCAGGCGCATCTCTTGGAGCGACTCAAGTCTGCGGACAAGTGCCTGAAGGTCTCGCACTTCTGCGGGCAGCGGGGTCCATTGAGGTGGCTGCTGTGCCTGCGTGAAGCGAGCGATCAGTCCGGCGTCGACGCGGTCTGTTTTGGTGCGTGAGAGGCAACTTGCCGCAAAGGCTTTAATCGCCGCCGGGTTGACGAGGCTGAGCCGATGACCAGCCTCATGAAGAAAGAGAGCCAGTGGTTCTGAGTAAGTGCCGGTGGCTTCCAGGCAGGCGTGAACTCTCTCGACCCCGAGTTTGGAGAGCCACTGACGGAGTTGCTCAAAGCCTGTCTCATTGTTGGGGAAGACTTTGTGCTTGAGTTTGCCGCTCTCGTGGATGAGACAGGCGTTGAACTTGAGTTTCGAGATGTCGATGCCAAGTGCTGGTTCTGTCATGGTGGTCTACTCCTATGGAATCAGCGCAGGTCAAACTTGCAGATGCAAGCTCAGCTCACAGGTGAGCGGCTTCGGATACTGTCCGACCTCGGTGCGCTGCCAGAGTGGATGCCGGGAGCTTCTCTAACCCACTGACTCGGTGTGGTCATAATTCGAGCACAGCTTCTCCGGCATCCTTTGTTGCTAAAGCTTGATGCTTTAGCGAACATCAGTCAACATACAAATTCGGGCGTTAGGCGGCCTCTTTGCTGTGAACTGATGAAAACTGACCCGCAGAGATAGTTATCGTGCAGTGTCGCGTGCATGCAATATAATGCTTTTGTGATGAATCGGCTGATACAACGTCTTGAGTTCCCTATAGTCATCCTGCTTTGTCTGGCCGGGTCTGCCTTCCTGCTCAAGATGTGTTACCTCTCCCTTCTTCAAAACACAGTGTACGGAGCTTTGTTACTACTCGCATTTTACGGTTATCTTCACGCGCGCTTCGATATAAAGATTCCTCCCATTCTGCTCTCGCCCCTTCTCGCTATAGCTCTGGACGTTCAGACGTGCGTGCCACTCACGACCAGAGGGTGCTGCGCTCCTCTGGACTCCCCGCCCCGTTCCTCAAGTGGAATTGGGTTTGATCCTATTTTGTAGATGGAGGTATTGTTGCCCGTTCATGGACGAAAAGCCGCAGGCATTCGGGGCAAAGCAAAAAAGAGTGACCTTCAGAATGATTATTGTTGACAAGCACAATTCACAAGAGTATATGGTGGCTATCGATAGGTTTAAATTGCAATAGTTTTACCCTCGCCTCAATTTTGCCCCCGCCGCTTAGGCTGACGAGATCCTCAAATTCCCCCTGGCCTCCTGTCTGTAAAGTAGCAAAGGAGTAATCTCATGCATCCTCAAACATCTAACCGCAGCTTCTCTTCTCTGCAAATTCGAGTCCTGCTTCTCCTGGCGCTTCTGTTATTTGCTTGCTTTATCATTGGACGTGACCTTGGCACCAGTTCCAGTAAGGCTCAGACCTCAGCACGGGCAAGTGTGAAAGCCCCTCCAAAGCAGCAGAAAAGATTGGAAAGTATTATCCCGCGCCATCTGCCGATTAAAGTCAAGGTGAACAACCTGAATAACAGTAAATGGGCGCACGATCTAGAGGTCGTGGTGACGAATATCTCTCAGAAGCCCATCTACTTTTTAGATCTCCACATCATTCTGCCGGAAATCAAATCTCCCGCAGGCCCGAACGTGGGTTTCCCACTTAGATATGGCAGGATTGATTTTGTTAAGTTTACGACGCCCGTCGAGCCTGCTGACGTGCCGATCCAACCCGGCGGCACTCATATCTTCAAAATCCCTGCAAACAGTGCGAAAGGTTTGGATTATTTAAAGGCTAAAGAACACACCCCTGAGCCGAAAAGAATCCAACTTATATTTCAGGTGCTCAACTTCGGAGATGGCACTGGTTATGCTGATACTGGGGGGACACCCGTAGACATACGCAAGCCAGTCGCTCGCAACGCAACATGTGCGCCGCCGCACCGTGCTTCTGACTCTGCCACACAGCCTGCCGTCTCCTTCCTGCCGGCCAGTTTCCTGCCGGTGAAATTTTCTATGGCAGAGACATTTAAGTTACTGCCGGGCACAACTCTGCCTCGCCCAGATATAAACTGTCCCGGGACAAATTGTAGCTTTGTAAAAATGGGCACTTATGTTTGCTCGAGAGTCTGCGATCCTGAAAATCCCGAGCACCCCTCTCCTACCTTCGTAGGCTCTGGAGACCCCGAGGGTGCATGTCGCATCATTGGAAGCACGAGTGATTTCTGTACCGACCCTAACAGCGGACCGATTTACTGCACAGATTATCAGTTATACTCTTGCTCTCAATATAGTGGGCCTGAAAACACGGATACGGCGTGTAGTGACGGCCGTGATAACGACGGCGACGGGTATCAAGACTGTAACGACTCAGACTGCGCTTTTACATCCGTTTGCTGCGGCGATCAGGACGGCGACAGCTATACGAACGCTGACTGCGGCGGCGATGACTGCGACGACTGGAACGACTCCGTCAACCCCGGCGCGGCCGAGGTCTGCAACGACGGGATAGATAACAACTGCAACGGCATCACCGACGGGCTTCAGGAGTGCTGGGCAGACTGCGAGGCGCGCTGCACGGCGGTCGGGGCCTACTGCGACACGTCGACGGGCAACTGCTACACGCCCGTCGTGCTCGACACGAGCGGCGGCGGCGTTAGCTTGACCGACGCGGCAGGCGGCGTCGACTTCGACATCGACGGCAACGGAGCGCCGAACCGGCTGTCGTGGACCGAGGCCGGCAGCGACGACGCATGGCTCGTGCTCGACCGCAACGGCAACGGCCGTATCGACAACGGCACGGAGTTGTTCGGCGACCTCACGCCGCAGCCCGCCTCGCCCGATCCGAACGGCTTCCTCGCGCTCGCCGAGTTCGACAAGCCGGTCAACGGCGGCGACGGCGACGGGAAGATCAGCCACCTCGATGCCGTCTTCACGTCCCTGCGCCTGTGGCTGGACGCGAACCACAACGGCGTCTCGGAGAGCGGCGAGTTGCGCAACCTGGCGTCGCTCAACATCACGTCGATCTCGCTGGACTACCGCGACTCCAAGCGCCGCGACCGGCACGGCAACGTGTTCAGGTATCGGGCGAAGGTGGACGGCGAAGGGCGCAATAAGGTCGGGCGCTGGGCGTGGGACGTGTTCCTCGTTCCCGGTCAATAGTGCATATCCGACAAAAAAGCAAAGCCGCCCACCAGTCAGGTGACTGGTGGGCGGCTTTGCTTGGGTAGAGGGCACTTTTCCAACTTATCAGCCGAGATAACCCGGAGCCCGATAAATATAATTGTGTTTAATGTTTTGAGTACAAAATATTAGCCACATTACTAACATCAGACGCTACTTAAGAGGGGGAGGATAAAGCATGTATGATACAGACCAGATTCGCGAGCAAGATTAAGTAAGAAGCTTTATGAGGGATATTGCGCAACATAACGTCCTTTATGTTGCATAATACTGCAAAAAGAAAAACAGAGACCACCCTTCTTTTATGAGAATCTTTCGTATTGGACTTTACAGTTGAAATCTGGTGATAGCTAGAAATGCAAAACTCAAGGATAGGAGCTATTGAGTAGCGTCTAACTTGTCAGAACAATCATATTGTCTCATTCAAAAGGGACTCTCTTGGCTCCCTTTAACCCTATATTTAACACTGCGGCGTTGTTACTCTCTGGGTGCAGAGCCGTCGTCACTGAGCGCTCAGTGACGACGGCTCTGCTATGACCTGTGCAGGATCAATTTCCGTTTTATGGGACGGCAATTTCCAGAGCAACTCGTCAGATACGCTCGGCGCGATAGACGAAGCGGTAGGTGCTGTCCTCGTCATCGTTGCGATAAATATGCTCCTCCGAATAGCGGGCCTGCGTACCGCCCGGTTGGACTTTCTTTTCCAGACCGTTGACAATGAGCGAAAGGTCTTCGTCCATCTGTTTCGCGATGGAAGCCGGGAGCGGCGTCCCCGGATTGGTCACATCGAAGAGCGCCACGGCGTCGAATGTTATGAAGTCGTAACCGATGGGATCGGCTGGTGCCCATGCCGCATAGAACACCCCGCCGATTGCGAAGGCAAAGAGGCCCGCCACGCCGACGGCGAGTGAGGCTCCGGTCGTGACGCCAGCTTTGACCAGCAACCCGACCACTGACACATCAGTACCAATGAACCCTAAGAAGAACTTCTCCCAAAACTGCGCATAGGCATCACCAAAGTTATCAATCTGCTCTTTGGCGGCATCCTCGCTGTCCACTTCAAGACCGTAAACACTCATCGCAAACACTTCGCCAATGCCGAATTTGCCTTTGAAGAAGTCCGGCGCACCGAAAGAAATTGAGTCGCCAGAATCAATATCTTCCTGTCGCAAAATAGTCAGGCTCTGCTGCGGCAACATTGTCTCAAGGCTTGTCCCGGACGGGACAAACCGGACAGTGTAGGCTTGGAACCACGGCTCATCGGAACCCATCCCGTCCGTCTCTTCGACGCAGAATGCGTCATCAGTCCAAAACCGATATTCCTGATCGGGGCTGGGTAACATATCCAGCCAGATATTGTTACGGCTGATGAACTCTTTCGGCACAATCCCCGGCGCGGGAGCGTAATTCGAGTCGTTGGGGACGATGATTTCCAGCGTATAGCGACCGGGTGGGACAGGTATATCGTTGAGACCGACCCTGACCTTTTCCGGGATGGTGAACGTGGCGACATCGCGCACTTCGCAGGAAGCAACTATCTTTCCATCGCGCTTTTCCGGTATCTCGTCGTCGCCGATAACTCCACAATCGAGAAGTAAATCCTGAAATCCGCCGCCTATTCGACGCAAGAGCGCTTTGCAGTTGGGAGAACAGAAATTCAGTCCACGCACTGCCACGCCTTGACCGGGATACGTCTTCGGAACATTCAAGCAGACCGTCCCACTGGAGTTGGGATAGTTGTAGCGTCTATTGTTTTGGCAGTCCGGGCCGAACGACCCGAAAGTGCCTTCGCTAGGAGGCAGAGCGATAGGGCGTTCATAATCACAATTGAACTTGATACCGGAAGGGGCGCTGGGGTCTGGAATCGGGGCGCAGACTTTGGAGAACTCATGGTCTTCAAAGCGGAATTCGTGTAAAGGGAGGTTGCCGGGTTGCGTGACTTCCGTATTCTTGTACCAATTACGCCCGTCCGCGCCGGGATTGACCGCGCAAATCCAAGGCCATGGCGCGGTCTCGACTTTGGCGTTTTGCTCGGGGTCTTTGGGATAAATCCATTCCCACGGGCGCACCTTGCCCGCGCCCAATTTGCCGTCGTGCTTGTCGTACAGAGTGGAACGACCGATGTGGATCGCCTCGTTGAGCCAGACCTTGAACAGAAACTGAGGGTCGAGCATATCCTCGTTGTCGCATCCGTCGAAGCGTGTCTCGAAGACGCATTCGCGAATGCTTGGCGGCATCTTGTCGTAAGCATCCAATCCGATTTTCAGTCCATCAATCTTCTTGGGAGGCAGTCCAACGAGAAAGTCTTGAATTCCCTTCTCGAAATCGTTTATAGGGGGTGTCCCGTTTAACCACCGGCGTAGGAATAGCAAGAGCATCGGGATGACAGCGTCTTTGATGGGCAGTTTGCAACATAGATTGGCGACCTTAACTTTGGGGGACTGCTTAGGCTTTCTTAAGCGAATATCACTTCCTCCAGGCATTCGCCGCAAAATCTCCAAAATCTGTTGACAACAGTCCTGATCCTTGCCTCTGCTTCGAGGCGGCTTACGGCAAGGGTCGGACGGCTCGGGCTTAGGATTACAACAGTCGCAGGGAGCATGATGCGCTTTGGGGTCAACTCCGGGCAGTTCCCAAGGGCGGCATGGATTTTGGCTCTCGTAGGGAGGCTCGTGATCAGGTTGGTAATGTGGGTCTTGGTTGGCGACATCGGGCTGTGTTCGGGTGGGCATGATCTTCTCCTTATCAAGAAAATTGTGAGTGGCTAAGAAGAGTAAAAATCTCATTAACGCGAGCATGGTAAAGCGGGGGCCGCCGGCAAGACGCCTTCTCTATGCGGGTAGCCCACCAAGTTCTACTAGAAGAACTGAGTGACGTCTGGGTTTGGGACTCGCGGGTCTCCGTTATCATCCAAATATCTGACTTCATAGATTGTCACCTCTAAATAGATATGAAGCTTCTGGTGAGAATAACAATAAGAGACGCTTACGAGTGATTTGCTAAATTTTGCTTCAAGTGGTAAGTACTGCTTTCCACATTGCTGGCACTCGCATCTTCACGCCGCTCGTAAACTTCTCTCCGGTGAAGGCGATTGCTTCAGGCTTCAGACTGAGACTAAAATGTGTCCTGCAAGGAACTCATTCGTCTCAGACGGTAATCACAGCTTTTCTGACTGCGGTGCACACTGTAGGCTGAAACTCCGTATACGGTCTTTGGAAATTTCTCCAAAACTTCTCCTAAATTTCTCCACCTCTGCCATGAGCCGTGAGATCAGACATTTATATGAATTCGACGCTTTCCGTTTAGACCCGGCGGAGCGTCAACTGCTACGCGATGGCGTGCAGGTGCCGCTCACGCCGAAAGTCTTTGAAACGCTCGTCGTGCTGGTTGAGCGCAACGGTCATTTGGTCGAGAAAGAAGAGTTGATGAACTTGGTCTGGGCTGAGGCGTTTGTCGAAGAGGCGAATCTGGCGCGGTGCGTCTACACTCTGCGAAAGGCATTGGGCGGGGAGCACAACGAGCACAAGTACATTGAAACCGTGCCGAAGCGCGGCTATCGCTTTAACGGCGAAGTTAGAGTCCAGAAACAAGCAATCGCAGCCAAGCCGATAAAAACTCTCGCCGTTCTGTCATTCAAGTCTCTGGTGGCGGAAAATCGGGAAGAGGCGTTGGAAATAGGAATGGCGGACACTTTAATTTCACGGCTGGGCAACAATCGGGAAATCGTCGTGCGCCCGATAAGTTCGGTTAGGAAATACAGTGGTTTGGAACAAGACGCGGCGCAGGCGGGATGTGCATTGGCGGTTGATTCGGTTCTCGACGGCAGTATTCAACGCTGGGGCGAAAACATTCGCGTCAACGTCCGACTGGTCAAAACGGAAGACGGCACTTCACTTTGGACTGGGACTTTTGACGAAAAATTCACCGATATTTTTGTTGTTCAGGACGCGATTGCAAACAAAGTAGTGACGGCATTAGCGTTGCAGTTGGGCGGCGAGGAACGAAAACATTTGACCAAACGCGATACGGAAAACGCTGAAGCCTATCACTTTTATCTCAAAGGGCGTTTCCACTGGAACAAGCGTGCGCCACAGGATTTGCTGAAGTCAATCGAACACTTCAAGCAAGCTATCGCGCTCGATTCTTCTTACGCGCTCGCCTACGCTGGGCTGGCCGATGCTTACACGCTGCTGGCGAATGCCGGAAGCCCCGCGCATGAAATAATGCCGAAAGCGCGCGAAGCCGCACAGAAAGCCGTGTTGCTTGATGATAACCTCGCTGAAGCACACGCCGCGCTCGGTAATACTATCATCTACTACGACTATGATTTTGCCGGAGCAGAACGCGAACACAAACGTGCCATCCAGTTGAACCCGAACTATGCGACAGCGCATCACTGGTACAGCGAACTGCTCATGGGTCTCGGCAAACATGAAGAAGCGTTAGCGGAAATACGGCGGGCACTGGAGATTGACCCTCTCTCGCTCATCCTCAATCGTCAATATGGCGCAAGTCTGCTCTTCGCACGGCAATATGATGCGGCCATCGAACAAATGAAAAAGACGGTTGAACTCGATGCTAATTTTGCGGTAGGGCATAGCACTCTCAGTGTCGCTTACCGAATGATAGGCAAATACTCCGAGAGCGTCGAAGAACTTGCCAAATTTCAGGAGCTAATCGGCGGAGAACAAACTGCGGCGTTGATGCGTGAGAGTTTTGCCAGAGGCGGATGGCAAGAATTCTTACGAGCGATGACCGACGAACGCCGACCGGCTAATTTAACTCCGTATAATGTAGCAACATTTCACGCGGAACTCGGTGAGAAGGGCAAGGCATTTGTCGAACTGAACAAGGCTTATCAAAACCGCGAAGGCATTCTGGGCCTGCTCAAAGTTGACCCGCGTTTCGATTCCTTGCACGACGACCCACGCTTCCAAGACCTCGCACGCCGCTTCAAGATTGCGTTATAAGATGCGCGTCGAAATCACTGCAATGATAGGCTCGGGCGTTGTGCAACATAAACACTTCCTTATGTTGCTTAATATCCTGCTTTATAAGCCACCAGATTGTCAGCTACAGTAATTTGTTAGGACCTTGCCTTATCCGGCAGCATAGTCTGCGTTCTAATGACCAGCACCGGATCGGATTCAATCTCACGCCACATTTAGCCTGGTATCAAGTCCCCGAGTGTGCAGTATTCATCGTCGCCTACAGGCGTTTCAAGCGAGAGCATCTGCTTTCCATGGCCGAAGAATCTATTTTGGGTATAAATATACTTGACTCACCTGCACCGTGCTTTGGAATGATAGGCTACATACGCCCACTGAAAACAAAGGACTTGCAAGACACTTCGAAGCTGCTGGAGCCTCCTGCTGGGCGCAGGTGATCTAACTATATTATTGCCTAGATCCTGCCCGACAATTTCTAAGTCTGCCCGACCATTACCCTTCCAGATCGAACTGTCGGGCAAAGCCGCTGAAGCCGATTGATGTGTCCAGTCTTTTTACTCACTTCTTCAGCCACTGTCTTTTTCCAGTCCTGCACAACTTGCAGTCCAGTCTTGCCCATAATCTTGAGCTTGCGCAGGGGGATACCATGTTTGTTCCGTTTCCCACGGTCAGGGGGATTGCTGACCGCTTATCACTTTTGGGGAGCAGTCAACCACTTGAAGACTCTGAGACGCGGCGGCGGCAAGTGTTCTCTGACGAAGCGAGCCGTGAGTCTTAGTCGTTTGCTCATCTTGTGCCAGTAGTAGGAGCCGATGCGCGCCAGCGAGAGCCGCGCTCCCTTTGTCTTACTTCTCAGTCTCACTTTCGGCTCTTCATCTTCGACCGCGCGTCCGACGCTCGTCCAGAGTAACCAGGCGACGCCGACCAGCAGGTACATCCTTTCGACGAACTCCGCTCGGGTGAACTGCGTCCACTTCAACTTCACGCCGAAGCGAACTCCTTTGGCATCCCTGAACTGCTCCTCGATGCCCATCCTCCGGTCGTAGTAGGCAACAATCTTCGAGACAGCATTAGGCAAGTCGGTCGCCAGCCACCAGACTTCCTTGGCCCCCTTAGCCCACACGCCGATGAGGCGGACACGGACATATTCGTCCGAGCGCAAGGTGACGAAGCCCAGGTCGCGCCCTCTCGCCTTCCTTGACCTCTAAGCTCTTGAGCAAGCACGCCCTGTCGCGCAGATGGACAGTCACGTCGCGCTTCAACCTGACGACGAAGTGCTGCTCCATCTCCAGCAGTCTTTTGAGCCAGCCGACGCGGTGGAAGCCGCGGTCACAGAGCCAGACGGCTGATACTCGGGCCGCGCGCAGGCGATCCACCACGAGTCTTAGGAAAGTCTCCTCGTAGAGGTTCTGCGAGCGCGCCAGGTTGCGCGAGACGCAGGCCGAGGAGGCGACTGGAACGCAGCGCGTCTGCGTGCAGACCGCAGCCGTCAGCACACTGAAGCGCCCCTGCCAGCACGTCCAGTCCAGCGCCAGGAGCAGCGGGCCGCGCCGCCCGCCCAACAGTCGCAACATCTGCTCCGTCAAGAGCCAGTTGTCGAACCGCGCATTGCGCAGGAAGCGGTAAAGGCGTGTCAGAGCACTGCCGAGTTGAACATCAGTCAGGCAGGAGAGTTGGCCGGCGATGGCGAAGCTGGAGGCTTGCGCCGCTTGGCACAGCGCGGCGACCAGGGCGGCGCAGGTCTTCTGCTGCGAAAGGCGGAAAGGTCTTAACAAAGTGGAGAGGACGGGGTATCTTCTGAGCGGGTTCATGGCTCTGTCTCCGGTAAAAGTGGCGGTTTGGCGACTACACTTCTACCACAGAGCGTGAGCCCTCTTCTTTTTACCCTCTCAAAAGTGATAAGCGGTCAGGGGGGATTGTTATTGACTTTGACCGCACGGGGGATATAATCCACAACCATCTGCCGGAGTCTTCTCATCCAGACTGCTCTGTTGACCAGACTTCTCCCATATGTTCGGTACTCAGCCCGACCATATCAAATGGCAGATACTCAGTCGGCCTAACGATTTGTTATCGTCTGCGAGATTCCTCGCATGCAGACGTACGTCTCTCTTCCGCCGCCTCTCCGAATCGAGGTGAGACAAATGGAGCCGAGAATTCACAGAGCTATCCGTCTGATGACGGTTGATCTCCGCCGTGAAATATCGCTCGATGAGTTAGCCCAATCACTCAATCTTTCAGCCTCCCGCCTGCGCCACCTGTTCAAGGATGAGACGGGGCTCTCTCCCGTGCAATATCTCAAAGTGCAAAGGATGGAGAAAGCCAGGGAACTGTTAGAGACTACATTCCTGAGCGTGAAGGAAGTGATGCTTCAAGTTGGCGTGAAAGACAAAAGCCATTTTATCAGAGGCTTCAAGAAAGTTTACGGGCTGTCCCCTTCACAATATCGAACTCGATATCTGATGGCAAAACAAAAGATGTTCTCTCACGGATAGCCATAATGACCACCCTTTAGCCATCTTTGCCAACAAATAATCATTTTAGCCAGCTAATAGTTCTTGCATCTCCGTATCAAGACGTTTACTTTTCGCAAGTCGCGTTTTCGTCCTGTGAGGCTTTCACCCAAGTCTCTAGCTTTACTTGAAGTAATACAATCAGAAACATTCGTCATGCAGTTCCCTCTACTCACGTCTCATCCTCTGGTGAAAAGCAATTCATTTGCTCTTCTCAATCATGATGTGTCTGAGTTATCGAGCGAGCTTACTGCCTACTGTCTTCTGAGTTAATCAAATGATAAGGCCCTGTCACTGCTAGCAAGTAGTGACAGGGCTTTTTAACAACACAACCTCTGCTGCCTTGTGTGCAGAAGAGATGCATCGCCTAGACAGCCTGCATCTTAGCGCACAAGGCGGCAGCGACTCAAGCTGAAAGTTCGAGGAGCCAGCGCCACTGATGCGCCCTTTCTCTTCACCAATCCCTGCAAATCTTAAATCTGAGCGCGCGCCCTCGTGTGAAGTAATGGCTGAGAGGCCAGCAAGCTATTATCTAAAACCGGCAAAGATCGACAGAAGGAGAGATGACTGTGAACAAAGATGAGCAATCAAGAAGCCTCCGACCGGCACTGCGGGCTTACCTGCTGGCAGCTTTCGCCCTGACGATGTGGTTGGGTCTTTCCAATGGAGTCATGGCCCAGGGTCAATGGACCACGAACGGCAACAACATCAACAACACCAATACGGGCAATGTCGGCATCGGGACCACCACGCCCGGAAGTAAACTTGACCTTCAGGCTGGCTCGCTGAATACGGGCTCTTCCGCTCTGAATGTAGGCGGCACGCTAAACGGGCCGACCGGTAATCTTTTCGGCGAACTGCACCTCTTTAGTATCAATTCAGGCACACCAACTAATATCACCGGAGGCTATTTCCAACTGGACGGCAGTTATACCGGGACGACTTATACACAGGTGCTGCGCGGCGCTAACGTTGTGCCTGGGACATCTACTGCCTTCGGTTTCGGCAATCTCGGTGTCTTTGGGACTTCGCAGGGGACGACCACGGGTAATAACATCGGCGTCTCCGGCTTGGCGGAAAATGGCAATCTCAACTACAGCTTCTTCGGGCGGTCAACAACCAGTAAAAATAGCGCCACAAATATCGGCGTCGCCGGTTTTGGTCTTAACAGCGGAGCATCCGCTACTCAGGTTGGCGGCTACTTCGGACTGCAAAACGGTTTACCAACTTACACCTCTGCGGCTTTGATTGCCGACAATGGACAGACTTCCGATCCGGTCTTTCTCGGAAGAGTCAACGGCACCGTCAAATTTATTCTCAATGCCAGCGGCAATGTCGGCATCGGCACCGCAAGCCCCGTCGAAAAACTGGAAGTGGCCGGGACGTTTAAAGCAACCGAACGCATTGCTATCGGCCCGGGCGGCGGCATCAACCAACCCTTCTTTGGTTCTACTGCTACGGTGCGGTCTCTGCTCGACGCCCGCGAGACTATCACAGACTTAACGACTGCCAGCAACTACGCCGGTCTTGTGCCGACGTTGATTCTGAACCCCGTGGCTGATAGCAATAGTAGTGTCTACGGACTTAACACAACCCTGGCGACAGCGAGCGGCAACACGCGCAACTTCGGTTACTTGTGGGGGACTCAGCAGTACGTACTCCATCAAGGCACCGGCACGGTGAGCGGCGTGATCGGCAACCGCGCCTACATCGTCAATGGCTCTACAGGAACATTGTCGGCGGCGCAGGCCTTGGACGGCGTCGTGCAGAATGTAACAACCGGCACCATTACCTATGCCGTAGGAGTGAATGGGTCGGTCGGTAACATATGGGGTGGCACCATATCAGAAGCCAGGGGTGGCAGTTTCAAGGTGTATACCCAGGGGGGAACCCTTACTAACGGCTACGGCGTGCGTATCCTCTCTGCCACCAACTACGGCGGGACCTTCGTCAACAACTACGGTCTGCATATCGGAGACCAGTCCGCCGTGGGCTCGACCAACAGCTTTAACATCTACTCTGATGGCGCAAATTCTAAGAACTTCTTCGCCGGCAACGTCGGCATCGGGACGATCTCACCGACCGCCAAACTCGACGTGGCAGGCCAGATCCGCTCCAGCACAGGCGGATTCAAGTTTCCTGACGGCACGGTGCAGACCACAGCAGCAGTCTCTGGAGGAGGAACAATCACAGGCGTCACGGCTGGCGCAGGGCTGACGGGCGGCGGAACAAGCGGCAACGTCACGCTCACCAATGATGATCGCGGCTCCTCTCAATCAATCTTCAAGAACATTGCCAACGGCGCGGGCGCGACTCAGTTCTCCGCCGGGTCAAATAATGATGCTCTGAGCTTCGAAGGGACTGGCGGAACTACCGTCTCTTTTAATGCTGCGACAAAGAAGATCATCATTAACAGTTCCGCTTCAGGCCCAACGTCGGCGGCCGATGTTTCAGCCGGACAGTTTGGTCAGAACACAGGTGGAGGAAACTTCAGCTTCCCCGGCGATGTCACTGTCGCCGGTAACATCGCGGCCAAATATCAGGACATAGCCGAGTGGGTTCCCTCACGCCAAAAGCTCGCCGCCGGCACGGTCGTCGTGCTCGACATAGAACAATCCAATCAGGTGACAGCTTCAAACCGCGCCTACGACACGAAAGTCGCAGGCGTCGTCTCGGCTCAGCCAGGAGTGATTCTTGGTGAGGCCGGAGAGAACAAGGCGATGGTCGCAACCACAGGCCGTGTGAAGGTCAAAGTGGACGCCACACGCTCGCCAATCAAAGTGGGAGACCTGCTAGTGACGAGCGAGCAGGAAGGCGTGGCAATGAAGTCAGAGCCAGTCAATATCAGCGGCGTCCAGTTCCATCGCCCCGGAACAATCATCGGCAAAGCTCTCGAACCGCTCGCGAAAGGTTCAGGTGAAATCTTAGTGCTCCTCAGCTTGCAGTAATGGAATTGCTGCTTGTGCTAATCGCAAGTTCAACTGAAGAGGTTATCTATGTCGAAAAGAAAAGGCTCGCGACAGAGGAAATCAAAGTCCACACGCTCGCGACGAAAGAAGCATGTCATTGTCGGCGCGCTTGGGCTGGCTATTTTACTTTCGCTGGGCACGGTCGCTGGTCCCTGGAGAGACACTCGCGGCGCGAAGAGTATTCGAGCCCTATTTGGGGGCCGCCACCACCGCCCCCGATCCCACCCGCAAGCAACCCTTCCAAAGAGTACATCTACGCGGGCGGCAAACTGGTGGCAACTGAAGCGCCGGTGACTTTGGTCGCGCCGGCAAATCTTGCCGCATTAACCTTGTCGAACCTGACGCCGGCGCAAGTAAGCATTAGCTGGACTGCCACTCCTGGCGCTGATCACTACGAGGTCGAGCGCGCGACTAACCTGGGCGGCACCTACACCGTTGTCAATTCCAACGTGGCGACCACCACCTTTACCGACAACACGGTGACCAGCGTCACGGCTTACCTTTACCGAGTCAGGGCTGTGGACGGCGGCGGCAACGTCTCACCGTACAGCAATCTCGATGTGGCGACCGCGATCACCATTACCGACGACACTATTTACATCGCCAGTACGCTCGTCAAAGCAGCACACATAAATGAATTACGACAAGCAGTAGACGCTGTCCGCGCGACTGCCAATCTTCCCGCCGCGAACTGGGGAGAAAGCATCACCGCCGGCGTAACCACCGTTCAAGCTGATCATATTCAGACTCTGCGCACAAATCTGGATCAGGCTCGAGGTGCTTTGAGTCTACCGCCCTGTTCGTACACGAACGTGGCCGTGGGAGTCCTTATCCAAAAAAAATATATCGATGAACTGCGGCAATGTGTCCGTTAGAGGAGTGAAGTCTGATGAACCAGCGATACTCAACCCCATTGCTCCGAATCCTCGTGACCGCGTTGGCGATCAGTTCTACGTTCCTTTGTATTACCGCTGACACAGCCGCGCAGAATATTCAGTTCACGCAGGGCAGCGTAGGATCCGGCCTGGACAACACGATTCAAATTCCAATCATGGGTTATCCCGGTCGCGGCGCAAGCCTGCCGGTGACGCTGTATTACTCATCGCGAGTGTGGCGGCTGGGACACCTCGGCACTGTCAACGATGGTTCTTACTACACAACCATTACCGAAGCGATATATGCCGAACACTCAACGGCTGGTTGGAAGACCAGTCTCGACCTGCCGATTATTGAATGGCCGAAAGAAGAGGATCAGTATTACTACACCGGAAAACAGTTCTGTTTCATATGTAACTCAGGCTTCCGCCGCTTTCGCGTCGCACGTGTTTACATCATCATGCCTGACGGGTCGAAACATGAACTGCGCGAGAGCGATCAACCGTACGAAGGCGCAATGAGGGTAACCGGTACGTTCTATGCTGTTGACGGCTCGCGCCTGCGCTACGACAGCACCAGCGCCAACACGGGGACGCTCTGTATGCCGGACGGATCGCGTTACGTCCTGAACGGATCGACGGCGAAATTCATCGATCGGAATGGGAACACCCTGAACTACACCGCGTCAACGCGGCAATGGACAGACACCTTGGGAAGAGTGATCACGGTGCCGCTTCCTGCTAGTCCCACCGTCGGAACGCAGGAATACCACGCGGAAGGTCTATCCTTGCCGTACAAGTTAGTCTGGAAGAACCTTTCAGATCCCGGCGTGCTCACACCTGATCCGCAGACCGGACAACCTCCGGCGCGGAAGCCAGTGGCCAGCCACTATTTGTCGAGTCCCGGGCAAGCGCCGACGAATTATCTCGGCAGTAATTATCCGCAAGGTTGGTTGAATAGCCTTTTCGTAACGGACCAACCGGACACGGATTCGCCATTCACCTACGTTGTTCAGCGCTATGTTCCGGGCACACCATACGGCACTGCGCCCTTCGATGCGATCGTGCTTACCGAGGTCGAACTGCCGAATGGCCTGAAGTACAAGTTCAGCTATAACATTTATGGTGAGATCGACAAGATCACTTATCCCACGGGTGCGTACGAGCAATATGCATTGGACGACGCGCCGCCCATCGGTGATCTCAAACCCCCGTACGCCCAAATGAACCGCGTGGTAACGCAGAGGCAACTCAGCGCGAAAGGCGATGGCAGCGACCTGGCGACTTGGCAGTACGCCGTCTCTGCGTTACCGAACACTCAGAACCCTACGACACAGGTGATTTCAACGACGGCGCCCGACAATTCTTATTCAGAAGTCTACAAATACAACTTTGAGGCCCCGCTTCAACCCGGGACTCATAGCAATCCGCACTATTGGCCGTTCGGGTGGGAAGACGCGCGGCAGGGAATGGTTTACGAGGAACGCACGTATGACAAGCCGCCCAGTCAGGGAGGCGTCATGCTTCGACGTTCATTAACGGATTTCGCCTGGGATGATAATTCCATCCCGCCGCGGATAGGTCTGCCGGGCGAGCAGTGGGTGCATGCGTTTCGCAACGCGCGTCCTACTAAGAGCGTAAGTCTAATTCTCGATACGGGCGGCGATGCGCTCGCGAAGTTGATTACTTACGGCTACAACTCGAATCCGGCTTACAGGTTCACGACCGGTTTCGATCGAACTGATATGGCTGAGACTCACTTCGCCTCAGTTCCCCAGTCGTCGGCGCAGGCTGACAACGTTGCCACGATTTCCACGGCGTACACGTTTCCGTCCGCGAGCAGCTCGGTCACGACATATCTCGATGATGCGGCTTATCAGAGTCGGCATATTCTCGGTTTGGCAACTTCGGTTCTACTCAAGGATGAACTCGGCAATATTGTTTCAAAGAGCGAATCGTTCTATGACGAGGCGGCTTATCCGCTGCTCACGTACGGTGACCTCACCGGTCCTGATTACAACGATCCGGGCACCAGTGCTCGCGGCAACGTAACCACGGCCAGGCGTTATTCAGACATTGGCGCTGGTATCTATCTCGAAACACACGCGCAGTTCGATCAATGCGGGAACGTCAGAAACACCTGGAACGAACGTGGCATCCAATCGTCGGTCGAATACTCGTCCACTTACAAGCACGCCTATGCCACTGAATCGACGACGGCGATTCCGGACCCGACTGGAGCGCACGGATCGAACGCTGCCTTTACCTCGAGCAGCACCTTCGATTACACGACCGGTTTACTGTTGACGGCGACCGACGTCAACGGACAGGTAACTACCTTCAGTTACACGGACGATCAAAGCCAGCAAGACGCCATGAACCGCTTGCGCAAAGTCACGCGGCCTGATGGGAGCTGGACCAAATACAGTTTTGGCGAAACGCTCGGCAACCTGTTCACCCTGACGGAAACGCAACAGGATGCGAGCCGCACCGTTAAGGTCTATCAGTATGCGGATCCAATGGGGCGAGTCAGCCGCAGCTTCGCAAGCGAAGGCGGCGGCAATTACATTGCCACCGACACGATTTATGATCAGATTGGCCGGGTCTGGAAGGTCTCGAATCCATATCGCACGACGACGCTCAACGGAATTGCCGATATTACCCACACGACCGACTGGATGGTCTCACACTACGATGCAATGTCGCGGTTGGATTCCGTCACGCTGCCTGACGCGTCGCAGGTCCTTACCACCTATCAGGGAAACTATACGACTGTCACAGATCAGGCCGGTCGGCAAAGACGGCAGAAGACCGATGCACTGGGCCGAATTGTGCGTGTTGATGAACCGAACTTGAGCGGCAGTCTGGGTGCCGTTGATACGCCCACACAGCCAACATATTACGACTACAGCACGCAGGGTAATTTGGTCCACATAACTCAGGGCACGGGCAGCGGCACGATGCAACATCGCTATTTCAAATACGATGCGCTGGGACGGCTCACTTACGAGCGGCAGGTGGAACAAGCGGGCACACACACGGCTTCAGATCCCTTGACCGGCAACACGGTGTGGTCGCGCAAGCTCGTTTATGACGAGACGATTGGCGGCGTGACGTATTCGGGCCTGCTCACCAGCGGCTACGATGCGCGTAACATTCGCACTGAGTTTCGTTACGATAATCTGAATCGCATTTATCAGGTGAGTTACTCAGATGGCACGCCAACGGTCAGCAACTTCTACGATCAACCGGCTACCGGTTACTTCAACAGGGCACACCTCACGCAGGCTTCTACCGCGGCGGCAGGAGCGATTCCAGCAACATCGCAGACTTACATGTTCGATTTGATGGGACGGGTCGGATACAGCCAGCAAACAGTGGGTGACCAGTCTTACATGATGGATCAATACACTTACAATTTCGGGGGCGCACTCACGAGCCAGAAATATCCCTCCGGCAGGTTAGTTACATACGGATTCGACGATGGCGCGCGCCTCTCGCAAGTTTCCAGCGGCAGCAGGACCTACGCAAATCAATTTGACTACAGCACGACGCACGGACTGCTCAAGTCAGTGACGCTTGGCAATGGCGCGGTAGAAAGCTTTAGCTATAACTCACGGCTCCAAATGAAGAGCATTGACCTCACTCGCAACGGCGTACAGCTTCAGCACTACGATTACAAGTATGGTGTTTACAATCCAGCCACAAACACGCTTGACGAGACGAAGAACACCGGCCAAATCGCACGCATCCAGGGCTCCATCGCCACGCAGATGCAATGGCAACAGAACTTCGCGTATGACTCGCTTGGTCGGCTGTCATCGGCGCGCGAGTTTCGTGGCGATAATCCGACCCCCTTAGGACAAGTATGGCTGGTTAATTACGAGTACGACGTCTTTGGCAATCGCTACCAGAAGCAGGCACAGAACGGCAGCAACCCGTTCACGCCGGTCTGGGTCGAAGACGGACAAATCAATCCCGCGAACAACCAATACAATTCCGGTGTGACTTACGATGACGCCGGCAACCTCACGGTCGATTCCAAGTTCAGCAACCTTCAGTTCCAGTACGACGCCAACAATCGACGGAGGCAGAGTGCGAACCTTGATGGTTCGAACGCAATCGTAAGTGTTTTCAATGCCGGCGGACAGCGCGTCGCGACGCAAATTGGCGGTGCGCTAGCGAATGTGCTTGTCTATGACGCGATGGGGAAACTTGTAGCCGAGTACGGTTCCGCTCCGCTACCACCAGCAAGTACCGGAACTCAATTCGTGACCAGCGATCTGCAAGGCTCGCCCCGTGTAATCATGAATGCATCCGCCACCGTTGTTTCCCGGCATGACTATGCGCCCTTCGGCGAAGACATTCCGGGCAGCGTTGGCATGCGCTCGGGCACCTCGGGTTATGCTCAACTCGACGGTATCAGGCAGAAGTACGCGGGGATGGAAAATGACGATGCGACCGGCATGTCGCATACGCTCTGGCGTCAGTACGACAATTTGTCGGCGCGTTGGACAGCACCCGATCCTTACGGCGGAAGTATGTCGATCGCGAGTCCACAGTCTTTCAATCGTTATGCGTATGTTGAAAATGACCCCGTCAACAAAGTCGATCCTCTTGGACTAATGCTCTCGGACATTGGCGTATTTCAGACCAATGACCCTGCCGAAGCCCGGCGCGAAGAGCAAAAGAGTCTGCGGGCGCATCAAATGGCGGTTAATGAGCAGTACGCTCGTTCGCACGGAGGCAGGGTTGAATATGACAAGAAGACCGGTCGCGCCACTTTTCACCGCGTCCAGACCGCCAGTCTTGGTGGAATCGCAGGGGGTCTGGAAGGACTTCCTCCTCCGACGGGAAACGCGGGCGGCTCACGCAATGAAGGCGATCCTCCCGCGACAGCTTCCATTAACGTTGTCGGCGGGGACGCCCCGTTTGCTGCGGCCCAAAAGGAAACGACCGACATCTCGCTCGTGTATTTCATTGCTGATAAGCGGTTAATTATCGCGCGATTTGTTCAAAGCCCGAGCGATAGAATACCCAAACACGATGGCGAGTTCATTATAAACAATGTGACTTCAGGCGTTGGAGACTGCATGAACGACACCCAGTGCATGAACCGAAGGGACACGGGCCCAATCCCCGAAGGTCACTACAAAATAAACACGAAGGATCTCACGGAAGCATCAGTTGTGCGCCAACTCGCGAGACAGGCAACAGGCAACGGCGATTGGGGAACTTTTCGTGTCCCAATTCACCCTCTTCCGGGAACAGAAACATTTGGCCGCGACGGATTTTATTTGCACGGCGGCAGTAAGGAAGGCTCAAAAGGGTGCATCGATGTGGGTGGCGGCCTCGCAGGCGACAGCGCCACCATTCGGTTGGTTCGGTGGATGAAAGCAGATACTGACGGTAAGATAAGTCTGACTGTGCTTAGACGAGACAGGTAAATAGATGAAAGTCTTCAACAGATGGCCGCCTGATAGACGTAGATCGCTTGGTCAGCGAATAGTTTCCCTGTGTCTGCTGATCACGGGCATGTATGGATCTTGGGTTACTTCGGCCTGTTCGACTCCCTCTGGGACACCCGCGCAGGCCCTCGAAGCGTTTTACATGAATAAGGGACCTGAAGAAACGTTGATGGATCCGCTCATCCTCGCCGGAGAGCCGGTCGTGCCCCTAGTGATTGAAAGAATCAAGGACAGGCAGATGCCTAGACGCAGATATGCCATTGGCTTCCTTGGCAACGGCTCTTATAAGCAAGCCCTCCCCGTGTTGCAGACCATTCTTCAAGATGGATCAGAGCTTGATTACATCCGCGCTGATGCGTTGCATTCAATTTACCAGATCGACTCGGCATTAGCGCTAAAGTACGCTGCAGCATACAAGACCGAATCGAATGATCTAGGCCAAGTATCACAAGATCTTATTCTTAATCGACGCCTCGTGCCGGCCCGAAGGACATATCGCGAAGCTTGGCTGGCAAGTCGGATTGAATAGCGGGCACCACGATTTGATGATCACACCGTACGTTTGAGCAGCGCTCCTTGTTTAATGTAGTTGAGGTCGACAGACCCTTGGGGCGCAACGAGCAGCCAGACTTATCCTTCCGGCCGCGTGGTCAATTACGCCTTCGACGCCGCCGCCCGCCTGTCCATAGTTTCCAGCAGCAGCACGGTCTACGCGAATCAATTCGATTACAGCACGTCAGAGGGTCTCTTGAAACAGGTGACCCTCGGCAATGGCGCCGTCAAAAGCTTTCTTTACAACTCACGCTTGCAAATGAAGAGCATTGATCTGACGAAGAACGGAATGCAGCTTCAGCATTACGACTACAAGTACGGTGTTTACAATCCGGCCAACAACACGCTTGATGAGAGCAAGAATACCGGCCAGATTGCGCGGATCGAAGGCTTCATCGCGACCGCGAAACATTGGCAACAGAATTTTGCCTACGATGTGTTAGGGCGTTTGTCTTCAGCGCGCGAGTTTCGCGGCGACAATCCCACTCAATCGGGACAAGTTTGGTTGACGAACTACGAATACGATGTATTTGGGAATCGCTATCAGAAGCAGGCACAAAATCTCGCTAATCCGTTCATGCAAATCTGGACCGAAGATGCCGACATCAACAAGAACACGAATCGCTACGCGGCCGGACTGACGTATGACGACGCAGGCAACGTGACCGTCGATTACAAGTTCCGCAATCTCTCGTTCCAATACGACGCGAACAATCGCCAGAAACAGAGCAGCGACGGCACGACTGCGACCGTCAGTGTTTACGACGCGGGCGGCCAGCGTGTGGCAACGCAGCTCGCGGGTGCGCTGACGAATGTGCTCGTGTACGACGCGAGCGGCAAATTGCTCGCTGAGTACGGTTCACCCTCGCCGACCCAGGGCACCCAGTACGTGTTTGATGATCAGCAAGGTTCGCCGCGTGTAATTCCACCACCAGCATTGGCGGCCTGATTCCCTCGGCTCACACAAATTTCTTAGCAATTTGACGAGGCCCGGCAGATTAAGTGGCTAAATGGGCGTAATCCGATACGGCGATTAGTACGTCTAACTTGTAATTACACCCGCCTTTCAGGAGTACCTGGGCGAACAAAATTCCGGCAACAGCACGGCAACCGGCAACCAGTAACCCATTCCACAAAACAAGCCGAATAACTTGGCGGTCGCGGCAACAATTAACCTTCAACAACTGCTTTATTTTCCGCGCGCCGAGAGTGGTCCTGACGAAGCTCGACGGCTTATTTTTCTTTTCGGGCTGGTGGGGAAAAAGTGGATTCGGGTTCTTTATCGGACGCGGGTTTTCACTTGTAACTATTCACCTACCCGAAGTGATTCTGTAAGGCGAGTTGTTTGCCATTGAGTAAATGTTCCAGATCGGTCCGGGTGCTTGCGGTCAGTTAGCCTCTCTCTATCTCCTCTTCCCGGAGCACCGCTGAGCGTTCTTATTATCAAGAATCAGGTGAGTGTCGGAGTTTAGAGCGACCGGGACGAACCAACTGCAACTTATAGAAGAGGCCGAGCGCCCTGCGCCTCTCGTTTCAAAGAGGCCGTATAAATAATAATTCCCCGGCTGCACAGAGACTTTTCCTTTGCCAGCAAAGTCGGTCTCAAAGCTGGTCACAACAGCTTCTTTGAGCACCTTTAAAACCGCATTGACCATCTCGGGCTCTTTCTCATACAAGATCGCGTACATGAGGACGTTGAAAAACAAATCCTCTTTTGAGGTGGTCTGCCCAAATTCAGCCCTCGGTTGTAATCCGGCGGCATCGGCAAGTTCGGTCGCACTTTTATTTAGGATAGGCGTTGTTGCATAAATAGCTACGGAGACGGCAGTGCTGGTAATCTTGATGTGTGACCAAGAAGAAAACCAAACGCACTTACCGTCTCCGCAACTGGAGTCAATATAACAAAGCTCTGGTCAGGCGTGGAAGTCTGACCGTCTGGCTCAGCCAAGATGTCCTTGCTGCATGGAATAACACAGCGCGCACGGGCAAGCGCGGCAAGACGGCCTTCTACACTGACACCGCTATCCTGTGCATGGCGACTTTGGAAGAGGTGTATGGCTTGCCCTTGCGCGCCACCGAAGGGTTGACGCGCTCGGTTGTCCGGCTGCTCGGCGTCGAATTGAGCGTGCCCTGTTACACGACGCTCTCGCGCCGTCGCCGATCCTTGGAAGTCGAGTTGCCGCGCCTTCGCAAGTCGGAGCCGTTGCACATGGTGGTGGATTCGACAGGCGTCAAGGTCTATGGCGAGGGCGAATGGACAGTGCGTCAGCACGGATACACGCGTCGCCGCACATGGCGCAAACTGCATCTGGGTGTGGACGAAGCCACGCATGAGTTTGTCGCGGTTGTCGTCACAACCAACTCGTTCAAGGACTCGCAGATGCTTCCCGACTTGCTTGAGCAGGTCGAGGACGAGATCAAGCAAGTGAGCGCCGATGGAGCCTACGATAGCCGCAACTGTTATGACGCCCTGAGAGCGAGAGCAGCGCGGGCGGCGATCCCGCCGCAGAAGCGGGCACGTATTTGGCAGCACGGCAACACGAAAGCGGAAAGGCACATCCGCGATGAGAACTTGCGTGCCATCAGGCAAAAGGGGCGGAGACAGTGGAAGCGCGAGAGTGGTTATCATCGCCGTTCTTTGGCTGAGACGCAGGTCTTTAGAGTAAAGATGATCTTCGGCGAGCGGGTTAGTGCACGCAGTTTTGAGGGGCAGGCGGCGCAGTTGCTGGTGCGGTGTGCAACGCTGAACCGGATGACGCACTTGGGAATGCCTGTGAGCTACGCCGTGTGAGCCACGGTTGATTCCAATTGTGGAAGAGACTGTGCTCATTTCGATTTATGCAACAACACCTTTAGGATATAAAAAGTAGTGCGGGTGGCCGGGACGACGCTGCCATCGGTGAAGACAAGTCCTGTTTCAATATCAAGGCTCACTTTAGCCAGCGCAGGAGGGGTGGCCGGGCCGGGAAGAATCTCGTAAGTCCCGTCGTCTTTGAGCAGTACCGTGCGCCCGTCTTCGGTCTTGGCCGTGGCAACCGTCTTCGCTGGAGCCTTAGCCGGTTCCTTCTTTACGGGCGGCCTTCATTGACCATAGCAGGGAGTCGCGATCAACGCGAAAAGAATGAGGATGATCGTTTGCTTCATCGGCTTTGGCAATCGTGGTAAGCGTCTCATGTCGCAGATTGTAGCGCAGTCTCTTGGGTAAGGGCGCGGAACGGAGCATGCACAAAGGGATGATTAATGTACGCTATCATCTGCCTTATAATCAGCCCTTACATCTATCCCTAATACCTCCTCACAAATTTCTTCAACCACCTCATCGTTAATGTGTTCAAACAATATACCATGAACCTTCCACTTCTCAGGATGGGGATACATCTTGGGCAGTCGCTCCAGCGCATCCGCATTTGCTTTGTGGGATAAGTCTTCTACGCCATCCCACAATAAATAGCCGACGATGAATCGGTTGGGTATAGCATCAGCCGGCAGGGGCACTTTGCTAATGAATTCGGCGCAATACAAGACAAGCCTTTTTTTAATCATGGCGTTAACCTTGAAGATAACCAGGCAATCAAATATCTAACTGATAGGTGGTGTGTGTACGTTACCCCACTACCAATCATTGTGGTTTAAGCGCGCGGACCACGCAGCAAAATGATTTGTTATGAACTTCGCCCGTGTAGTATAGTGCGGTCAAAGCAAGACAGGTCTTGTGACGTGAGCCACAAGACCTGTCTTATATCCCTTTCTCATTACGGGGCGGGCAGATTAGCAGCTTCGTGGCCTTGCGAACCGGAGGCTGAGGGTTTGATTCCCTTCCGCTCCACACCATGTTGAAGAAAGGGGGTAAAACATCAGTGATTAGTCTGAAAATCCATAATCACTGTGCCGAGAAAGTGAAAATTACCGTTGAGATTGACAGCGACGGCAATATCACCATCGGCATTAAATCAACGTAAGGGTGTGAACCCTTACATCTAACGGGACGGGGCGTCAAAACCTCGTCCCGTTTTTATTAAAGCTAAGTAATTGTGGAGGATATGTAATTGGTCGTTTGCTCCTCCTCTTGTCGCCGTTTTCCCTCACAGCGACCCGCCATTAGCGGTTGCCTGTATCCCTGAAAGCTATATCCTTGCGGGATACCGTAAGGGAATTATACACGTTTCTAGGTTGCAGTAAACCGGAATCGCAAGCTTTTGCGACTCCCCGGATTTTTCCCGGCGTTTTCCCGGTGATTCCCGGTTAATCTCGCGCGGTAATTGTCACCAAACTGTCGGCAATCGGCTAAACTGAAAACATACTAAACGGGAAACGTAATCGCGCGGCAAAAGTTACGAGTTGCGCGCTGATTTCGCGGCTTGTGCAGCTTCCGTTTTACGATTCAAACAACTGAGCGCAAGCATACGCGCGCTATTACTTACTGTAGTGATGGAGGCAATTAGATATGAATCATAAAAAGCACCTGAAAACCTTGCTGCAAACTTACCTCCAGAACTGTGGCAACACTGTCCAACAGAAGAGACTCTTCTGGGGGTATCTGCTGGGATGGATTCCTGAGCAGGAAGCTCAGAAAATCTTCAAGGAACAGGGCCTCAAGTTCACAGGCAATGAAAAGCAGCTTTTATACACGAGCTACCGGGAGCTGAGGAAAGACCATCGGACTGAGCACCTCGATGATAGGAAGCTGAACGAAAAGCTCGGTGAACTTGTCTTGGAGGCGCTGGAGCGTAAGGAGGAGTTCGTCAATACAACTAAACTTAATAGCCGTATTGATGAATTTTTAGAGGAGATCATCAAGCCGGAAGAGGTTTACCGGGTAATGTTCAGAATCCTCAATCTGAAGACCAAGGTGGAGGAGACTCCGTTTTGGGACTGTGTAATCGCAAACTACGACAGGGAGCAGCTCATCGCGTGGGGGTTCGACCCCGAGAAGAATTACCCCGTCGGCGTGGAGTATTTTGAGAATCGAGCTGTCATAGTTGTACGCGAGGAAGGCACTAACATCGCCCAGGTCGTCAACCGTGCAAGGGTTAAAGCGACGCGCAGGCTGAGGGTCTTGCAGAACTACCTAAAAGTCGAATTTATCCATGATGTGCAGTTGCTCTTTGAACTCTCGAATGAGTACGCAGTTAAGAAAGAAGAAACCGGCAAAATCGTTAGCTGGGGACTCGACAATCAGAATTCCCCCATCGAATACGACTACGCGGGATTTTTGGTCGAGCATGTCGGGGAGGCTAACAATGATTTCGAGCGGATAAAACAGTTTCCGCCCAACATGAGAGATTTAATCGAGAGGACACTTCACTGGATCGGGCTGTCGATTTCCGAGATTGACCCTGACTTAAAAATCTCGTTCCTTTGTACCGCCCTGGAGACACTCCTAACTACGAAGGCCGACAGACTGAAAGGGGAAAAGATCGCTTACAGAGGATACTTGCTGGAGCAGGAGGTTGGTTCTGATGATTATTATATGCCCCAAAAAGTTTTGGGCGTTTACGAGCTGAGGTCCACGGTCGTACACGGCTCCGGCATCGGCATCGCGTCGGTGAAAAATTACTGGCTGATGTTGGGTTTCGCCCAAGCCACCCTCAAAAACTTTATAAAGTACGTGGGCGAACACAACCTGACAAAGCCCACGGGCGTCTTTAAGAAATTGCTCCAGTCCGAGCACGTAAATCCTCTGCTTGCGTGGCTGGAAGAGGCTTTCGACGATGACTACTCTAAGAGCATTGCGGAATCGCTGAAGGAGGACTTGCCGCAGCGCGCTGCGAGCCAACCAGGGTGAGTCGGACGTGCTGCTTCGTGGTCGGTGTAGACGTTCGCACCGGCTATTTTTTGGCCGCCACTGTCGTCACATTTTCAGTTTTTGCCTGGGGTAATACTTTGGGCAGAAAGAAGGATGTGAGGACAAGACCGGCAGAGTTGAATAGCAGCATCTTCTTCCCGGTCTGGTCGAACGAGCCGCCTTTAGCTGCGGGGATCACGAGCGTCAAAAACAATCCAACGCCACAGAAAATAATGAGGTTGAGCCGACTTATATTTTGCCGGTCAGTCCATCTGCACATGAAGATGGAGATGGCGCAGCCGAAGAGTCCCGTCACGAGCGAAAGCACCAGGCTGGCCGTCCAGCTTATATCTGTACGGTACTTTACGACGACCGAAAAAAGAATGGTGATGAGTCCCCAATTCATGTAAACGAGAGTCTTTGATTTAGCTGATTTCATTTAAGCTGCATCTTCCTCATAGTCTAAGATAGGACGCATCGCCGCCTAACGCGCTCGGCGCGACGGCACCAAACCCCACGGAGCGTGCGCTGGTTGCGCGCTACTTTTTCTCAAGGCGGATCTGCGCCGTAGGCGTCTATAACACCGGGTCAACGAGCGTGACGCTTCGTACTTACAACGCCGCGTTTCATGAAACAGGGAACGCATCTATCGTTTCCAATGCGGACACAAAAACGTTTATCGGGATCAGAGCTATCGGGCCAATCTACAGGTTTGAGATAGACGCTTCCTCGGCCACAGGATTCAGTGTGGATGATCTATCCTTCGGGGAGTGTCCAAAGTAGATAAAGGTGTTAGCCCTCGCTTGCGAGGACTCGGGAAAGAGGCGTGGGGCTGTTCTTTTCGGCGAGAAGGCGAACCGGCGCGCCTCAATTAAGGGCCGTCCAACAACTCATTCAACCCGACGCCTCGATAGCATACCTCTCATGCTTGTTTGGTTTCTTCATCTTGGATGCTTCATGCTCGGCGCGGGTTAATTCGGGTGTTAGGCCCTAGCGTGGTTGCTCAAAGGAGAAAATAATGAGTAAGCAAAAATCTGACGCTGCTGTAAATTCCGATTCGTTTAATATTGAAGACGGGACTAGAGCAGGGGGTAATATAGAGAGTAAAGAAGCTATTGGAGAAGTTGTCACAGCAGCTACCGTCATGCTCTCTGCTGCCGGAGGGATGAAGATGCTTCTTGAGATGGTAAAGCTTTGGGTAGAAGAGCGTAAAGAGAGGAGAATTAAATTGAAGAGAGGGGATATTGAATTAGAGATTCAGGGCAGCATGAGTAAAAGAGAGATTCAACAAAAGCTCGAATTATTCCAAGAGTTAACCAAAGGTGCCAAAGAGAGTGACATAAAAATCATCGAGGAGCGACCGAGCGAGGCGAGATCACCTTCGCTAAGGGACGGCACATAACTAGGCCGGGCCTAACAACTCATTCAACCGGACTCGCAATAGCGCGGCTCTCATCTTCCACATTGATAGCTCGCCGGTTAATTCGGGCGTTAGGCGGTTCAAAGGGTTTGCTACAATAGAGTTGATGCGCTTCTTGTCTTTCATCCTTGGTCTCGTGTGCGCTGCTGCCGTCGGTTGCTCGCCGGCCTCTGCACCCCAGTCAACCACACCACAATCAACTGTAACTCAGTCGAACCAGGCGTTATCGGGCAACGACGAGGCACTCGCCCGCGCCTTCAAGCAACGGGCACGCAACCTTCAGGTGGAAGGGCAAGGCATTGTTCAAAAGGTGCTCTCGGACGATAACGACGGAAGTCGTCATCAGCGCTTCATCGTGGCGCTCGCCTCGGGTCAGACGCTGCTCATCGCGCACAACATCGATCTAGCGCCGAGAGTTGTCGGCCTTCACGAAGGCGATGTTGTGTCGTTCAGCGGCGAGTATGAATGGAACCCCGAAGGCGGCGTAATTCACTGGACACACCGTGACCCAAGCAAACGTCACCCGGCGGGCTGGATTAAACATAACGGCAAGGTTTACCAGTAGCCGATGACAGTCCGGAGGTTGGCGCGGGCGCGCCGCCTAATAACTCATTCAACCCGACGCCTCGATAACTACCTTTCATAATTGGAGCTAACCGTAATGGCTAACCCTGAACATCTTGAGATTCTGAAACAAGGGGTGAAGGCGTGGAATGAGTGGAGAATTGATTATCCTCTAATAATCCCAGACCTCAGAGGAGCAGGTCTTTACAGGGCAAGCCTCGACTTGGCAAACTTGAGCGGGGCATGGCTCAACGAAGCAGACCTAGGCATGGCAACCCTCAATGGGGCAAACTTCAATGGAGCACATCTCATTGAGGCAGACTTAGCTTGGGCAAATCTCAGCGGCGCAGTTCTCACCTATGCAGACCTCTATGAGGCAGATTTCAGTTGCGCAAAGCTAAATAAAGCTTTACTGCACGAGGCCATTCTCAGTTATGCAAAACTTAACGACACTATTCTAAGTGAGGCAAATCTAAGCGGCGCACACTTGAAGGGGACAGATTTCAGTTACGCAGACCTCAGTCGGACCGAGATTGGATGGACAACATTCGCTGGTAATGACTTGAGCACTGTCAACGGACTGGAAACTGTCGTTCATCATGGACCATCAAGCATTGGCATAGACACTATATACAACTCACAGGGCAATATCCCTGAAGTGTTCCTGCGCGGTTGCGGCGTCCCTGATGAATTTATAACTTATGCTCGTTCATTAGTAGAGGCTGGAAAAACTATTCAATTCTATTCCTGCTTCATCAGCTACTCGTCTAAAGATCATGACTTCGCTAACAGACTTCATGCAGACCTTCAAAACAAAGGCGTGCGCTGCTGGTTCGCCCCTGAAGACCTCAAGATAGGTGACAGGATTCGTGACCGCATAGACGAATCTATCCGCCTGCGTGACAAGCTCCTGCTGATTCTATCCGAGCATTCCATAGCAAGCGACTGGGTGGAGCATGAAGTAGAAAGCGCACTGGAAGAGGAAAGGCAGCAAGGCCGCACAATCCTGTTTCCTATTCGCCTGGATGATGCTGTAATGGAGAGCAGTAAAGCATGGGCGGCGCTGATTCGCAGAACTAGACACATCGGAGATTTCAGAGAGTGGAAGAATCACGACTCGTATCAGAAGGCGTTTGATAGACTGCTTCGTGACCTGAAAGCTGAAGGGGAAACGGTATCTAGCTAACTATTGACTTCCCTACCCTCTGCCACTATCTTCCACCTGCTCTAACTGCTCATTGCTAATAGACTCATCAACATTCACTAAGACTAAAGCTTGCTGCTTGTGCCGACTTCAGTCAACATACAAATTCGGGCGTTATACCGCTTAGTTTCAAGGATGATGCCAATGAACGAACGAAAATATGAGGTAGGAGAAAAATTATACTTCCCCGGCATCGGTCGGCGGGTAATCGTGGAGACAGACGGTAAGAGATATAGACTTAATAAACCGATAAACTGTCGAGAGTGGTTCCTGGCGTCGAATCTTTCACCTTACCTTGAATCAAATGAGTGGCGGACGATGCCTCCCGATCCAGACCTCCCTGAAAAGCTCAGATCGAGATATGCAGAGGCCGTCAATCAAGAACTTCAGAGAATAGGTGGCGGGGAAGATTCACTTATCGCTAAACCGGTTGACGCGAGTTATCACCTCGTTGAAATCACTGACCGCAGGCAAAGGGGAGAAGTCCGAGTTTTCAATGTCCTTGCCAGCCTGCAAATACTCCGTAACTTCGCCGATGAGGCAAGCCATTCGGCGGCGTGGGAGGCCCTCCTAGCCGCTGATCCGCGAGCGCCCATAAATCCGAATCATTACAACGTAACTTTTATTGATGATGAAAGTCCTTATCTCGAATGGCGATGGGTAGGAAACCATACCATCGAGCGGCGGCGAGTCCCTGGCTTTAGTGAGTATGTCCCTTACTCAGAGTGGAAAGAACTCAGAACATCTGAGGTCTACTACCACCTTTCTGTTGATAGCCCGCTTGGTGATTGGCTAAAGATAATTGGATTTACGTTACCTGAAGCAGAGGTTGAACGTTGGCGCAGCTTTATGGCAGGCCCCGAAGAAATTCTCTGGACTACGACTGGCCCGGCTATCATTGGTGAGAATCAAGAATGCGAGATGCCTGACAAGGGTTGGTGCCGGGTAACAAAGATTGAGCAAATTCCTTATTCGTCCGACAAGGTCGGTGATGACGAGATTGACAAGGCTATGGAAGGAGCTGATGAGTGGGTGTATTACGGCTATGTCATTGAGCCGTGACGCGGTATAACAACTCATTCAACCCGAGCGGAAATAGCTTGCATTTCATCCGCAAGATTGGATGCTTGTTTAGATTCTTCCCGCCCGGTTAATTCGGGCGTTATGCCGCTTTTCTTAGCATTGCATTTATAATTCGACAGAATTAGGATGCTGACGCCAATGCATCTCCGTTCGGAGGAGTAAATTCATGTTAGGAAAACTGTTGATTGTTTTAGTATCCACCGTTTTGTTCATTCATTCTATTTACGGGCAGGAAGTGGTGCAGGATGATAGTTGGCTTTACCTGAAAGGCGGGCAAAGTGCTCTTGGTGTCGAGTTCCGTAAAGACGGAACTGTTTTCTTCAATAGCGGGTTGCTAATGAGATGTAACTACATGGAGGGTGCGGGCGATGTCTATATATCAAAACCGTCTGCTAAAAAAGGTCTTTCTCTAGTTAAGTGTGTTTATGATGACATCGCGCGCATTATTGACACCAAGCAAAATAAGGTTTTAAGCAGAAACATCATACCCAAGGGCGAGTCACTAGGACATTGGGCATCATGGTCGCCAGATGAAAGGTATTTTGTTTCAGTTGTAGGCGGGGAAGGGATCAATACGATTTTCTTTATTGTTAATCTCACGACATTTCAAGTTAGGAAGATTCCGGTTAAAGTCCCTACGAAAAATATCGAGATGCATGATTTTCAAGAAGAAAATTTTACTTGGATAAATAATAGTGCCTTTCGAGTTCGGATAGACATAGTTTGTAATCCTTATGAATCGTATGAATGCACAGAGCAGAACCGAAGCAAAGTTATCAGAAGTTCTAACGTGCAAGTTAATGTAGCAACACTAACAACCGCCTACGGAACCCCACAGCCTAAAATCTCTCGCACCTTGCCACAGAGAAGGACGAACCAACGGTCAACGCAACTGGAATTTACTATCAATCGAGAATGTGACGGCGGTTTATGTCATTTTGAAATTGTCTCTTTTAATTACAGACGTAATTTAACCATTTCAGTTGGTAGAGGTGATTCCAGTCTTTCTTATTATTTTTCTGTTCATATTACAAATGGTAAGGTTTCTAAAGAATATATCTATTCTGATGAGCCAGAGGAGCACTTTATTGAAAAAGAGAGCGGGCAGAAAGTTGACTCCACTCTCAATAAACTTCTGTTAGATGTATATAATTTGGGAAACTACATCGTTGAGAATGATATAGCTATAAGGAACAGAAAGTTTTCGGAAACTGGAAGGTTTGCAGTTTTAGCAAATTTGAGGAGCCGCTTCTAGCTATTATGTGAGTGTTTTTCTTCCGCGCGCGGCATAACAACTCATTCAATCCTCGCCCCAATAGCATCTTTCTATTTGTCCAGTGAGCCGCTACACTCTAATAACTGAAATTCTCGCTCAATCGTCCGACCTGCTGAGAAAGTATGTGGCCTGCTGTGTTGGCTACCGCTCCTGCCGCACGAACACACGCAGCTTGCATAGCCGCATCCTCTCTTATCTGAATCGCCTCTTTGCCCTTCTCGAACATCACCTGATTAGCTCTGAGGCTCATTCTCTCCTGCGTGTTGATGCCTGAGACTCGGATACCGTTAGCCGTCCACGCGATGCCAGCTTCACGGCCTGCCTGCGCATTGGCTATCTGTATCTCGTCGTCTCTGGCAATGCCGCTACTTTCTATAATCGCGCCAGTATAGTTGCCTGACGCCTGCACAGCCGCGTTTTCCCTGATGCTCGCGGCGTCTCTCATGGCCTGGCCTGTTTGCGTGGGCATAGCGGCCATCGGATTGACCGGAGAGCGCGGATAGCGCGACGGCCTGACAGTCCCACGCACATAATCCTCTGCCGTTGTTGTGGAGGGCAGTCCCAAGTGGATGTGCGGGTTGGTGGATATTACTCGACCGTTCTGCTGCGCCGCGCCAGAGAAAGCGTCGTAGGGGATGCCATTTGCTCTACAGTATGCTCTCTGCCATCGCCCTTCCTGCGAGTTCGGGTCAAGTCCCGTGAATGGTCTTAGTGATTCCCGCTCCTCCTGATTTTTGCGCTTCTAGTGAACTATCTCATTTGCGTGAGGCCGACGCGGCGCATAATGTCCCGGAAGCGCGGGTCGGAGCGTAGAGAGCTGTACCCCCTCTCAATGCCCAACCAGATTAACTGTTGGTCGTGTGCACTGTAAGCACGTTCGAGCAACACGAACGCCTGCTCGCGCTCGCCAAGTGCGGCGTAGAGCGCTGCCAACCCCACGGGCGAGACGTATTCCTTTCCCGTCTCCAATCGCTTAAGAATCGCCCGCGTCTTTTCAGGCTCGCCCGCCTTCGCGTAAGCCTCACCCAAAGCGATTTGCGTGTCTGGGCTGTCATCGCCCAGCCTGATCCCATCCTTGTAGGCGACGATGGCTTCCGGGTACTCCCCCTTCGCCGCGTAAGTATCGCCGAGGAGGGTGTGGAATCGGGGAATGCTCTGATGCAGTTCGAGCAACTTCTTCGCAGACTCAATCGCCTGATCATATTGGCGTGCCAATATTAGTCCATAGACGACCGCTACATTGGCACCGAGCGAGAGAGGGTCCAGCTCTTTGGCGCGTTTGGACTCGGCGATGGCTTGCTCGTGTTGCCCCCGGATGATGAGATAAAACATGTATCTGGTATGCGCCGGGGCGAGGTTTGGATTCAACTCGATGGCGCGCTTGAACTCCCGCTCGGCAGCCGCCCAGTTCCAGGCAAATAATTCGATTCCTGCCATGGCAAGATGCGCTTCGGCAAGATTCTCATCCAATTCCAGCGCCTTACGCGCCGTCATCTCCGCTTTGGGCGAAAACTCTTTCGGGTCGAGAACGTTTTCGTTAACAAGACTATTGTATGTGGAGGAGAGCTCAGCGTAGGCAAGCGCGTAAGTGGGATCAACAGCTATCGCCTGGTTGAAATACTCGATAGCTTTCTTTTGACCCTCCGTCGCCTTGCTCAAGTAGAAGCGACCCTTGAGCAGCAGTTCATAAGCCACTGGATTCACAGTCTTGCGCTTAACGAGTTGCTTTTGCTCGCCTGCGGTTAAGCGCAAGCGCAGCTTCCCGGCAATCTCTCTGGAAATCTCCGCCTGCACAGCAAGTAACTCTATTGCATTGCGGTTGTATTGTTCGCCCCAAATTTGCGTGTTATTACGAGCATCCATTAACTCGACGCTGATTTGTAATTGATCGTCACGCTTCATAACTCTGCCTATCAAGATCGCTTCGACGCCTAACGAGCGCGCCACCTCCTGGACATCAACATCTTTGCCCTTGTACTTGAAACTTGAGTTGCGGGCGATGACCTTCACGCCCGGCAGTTGTGAGAGGATGTTGATGAGACTCTCCGAGATTCCGTCGGAGAGATATTCCATGTCCGGGTTGCCGCTCTCGTTGACGAAGGGCAAGACCGCCACAGAGTCTATCGCCTCCTTACCGCCCCGAGCGGTGTAAAAGATATAGGCGACGGCAGCGAGTACAATGATGACGGCTGCCGCAGCAAGGAGCGCCCTGCTTTTGAGCCGTCGCTCAAACTTCCCGGCGAGTTGAGCTGAGGCCGCTGGCGTCTCCATCGTCGGCTTCACTACAACCGCCTCCGCCACCCGCGCTCCGCAATCCGCCGCCGGGGGCTCGTCGTCCGGCTCTTCTTCGACGATGCGACTCGCGCTTGTGTGTGCCTCGACGACCGACTCGGCGTCCCCGTCCTCCTTTACAGTCCGGACGGCGGCAACGAAGCGATAGCCGCGCTTCGGCACCGTCTCGATGTAACTGGCCCCGCCCTCACCGAGCGCCTGCCTCAGCATTGAGATGTTTTTGTTGAGGTTCCCCTCCTCGACGAACTGTTCCAACCAGACTACCTGCATCAACTCATCTTTTTCGACCAGGTGCCCATGACGCTCGACCAGCACCAGCAGGATGTCGAACACCTTCGGCCTTAGTGGCACGGGCCGCCCGTCGCGCCAGAGCGTGTGCTCGAAGGGTTCCAGCCGAAAGGGGCCGAACTCGTAGAAGTGTTTGACTCGGCTGCTCATGGCCGCGTTCAGGAAAAGTTCCGAGAAAATTCCGCTAGAGGGAAGGACTTCGGATGCGGGGCCGATGTACTGTCCACCGCGCTAGATGGAAGCGTCTTCGATGAGACGCATTATAGGGCGTGACGGCAACGCATAGCAATACCGACCGTGTGCGGAGCACAATTCTCGTCTCGAATGTCGAAGGCTGTTCACGCGGGCAGGTCAATTCGGGCGTTCGATAGATTGCCGATAGGTAAGGAGGAAAACATGACTTGGATTGGAAGAAAGAAACTCGCGTTTGTCCCGTTGTTCCGCCCGAACGCTCATCCGCCGGACCAGATTCCCACGGACTGGGAAAACCAGATACTGCGGCGTGTCCTGTTTGACCCCAACCCGACAACCGGGGCTGATCGTTCGCTTCGCGCCTACATCCACGCCGCATCGTCCGGGCGGGCTGACCTCGATGCGATCGTGTTGCCGAGGGAGAGCGTCGATCAGCAGGACGTGCCAGTGGCTTTTCTGGAAGGTAAGCTTGGTGCTCAGTTGCGAAGCCAGGGCTTCAATGTCGCGGCAATTGTGATGCTCGGCGGAGTCGGCGCGGGCTCGGCTCAGAGTGGCGGTTTCTGGGCGCGGTTCGTCATGGTCGAAGGCGTTGGGGTGTGGGCTATGGAGTTAATACACTGTCTGACCGCGTTCCGCGACCTTTATCCATTTGACGGCAACATGGGTGCCTTCGACGAGATGGCCTGCGCCTGCGGCACTCATCCCTCGGCTTACACGAAAGCGGCTATCGGCTGGCTTGATGCGTCCGCCGTCGTATCGCAGAAAGTCCGCGCGAAAGACCACAAATTGCACACGGTCGGTCTGGTTCAACCGCCACCGTCCGGCAGAGTGGCAGCCGTGCGTATCGGCTCGCAGGTTCCGTTCCTGATGGTCGAAGCACGACAGAAGGTCGATCAGTTCGACGCCAACATTCGTAGCGAAGGCGTCATCGTCTACCAGGTTCAGACCTCTGACCCACTCGGGCACGCGCAGAACAACACCGCCCCGGTCAAGCTGCTGACCGAAACCGCACTCAAACTTGGACAGAAGTTCACGTCAACCTCCGGTGTTACGGTGCAAGTCAAAAGCGCCATTCCCGGCGGATTCACTGTGCACATCGAGCGCCCTGCCGACCCGCGCTGCGCGGACATTCTTCGAAAAATCGCAAACATTGATGAAGAACTCAACGAAGAAGGCTTAGATGTGAACGAAAGAAAGCGACTCCTTATTGCCAGAGGTCAACTTGAGACACAAGCCCAGCAACTTGGCTGTTCTTCTTAAGACAATAAGCAAATCCACGGCAGACCTGCCGCAACTCTTCACGATTGCGGCCGGTTATACTCTTAGCGCTGATGCTCATGAACGGCGCAACGCGAGAGATATTTCGAGTTGGACGCTGTCGATTATCAAGTTGCAGTAACCAAGAGAATCTAAATTCAATCTGCAAATACGCAGAACGGAGAAGTCATGCTAAACAACGTCAAAGATTTTGGTGCATGCGGCGATGGGATCAAAGATGATCGTGCGGCTATCCAAGCGGCGATTGACAACGCGGTCAGGTTTACGCCGCAAGGTGGCATCTTTTTTCCGGCAGGTACTTATCGCGTCTCGCGCGTCAACGTGCCCAGTAGTGGGGGGTGTTCGCTTGACCTGAACGGCGTAGAGGATTTCATGGTCATGGGTGAGGGACCAAAATCCGTCGTGAAGCTGGTGGATACAACCGCGCAGACTGGTAACACTGGTGACTGGTTTGTCTTCCTCTTACGCAACAAGTGCCGACGAGTAGTTTTTAAGGACCTCGTCATCGACGGGAACCGCAGCCGACTGACCAATCCTGACAAGCAGTCTCACGGTATCGAAGTTGAGTCCGGGACGGAAGACCTCGTGGTTGATCGCTGCATCCTGCGCGAGTGCTTTGGTGACGGCATGAAAGTGTTGGGGGGAGAGAGTCAGGCAAGCCCGCATTCTAAGCGGCTGCGCATTGAGAACTGCTTGTTTCAGGCGAACAAACGATCCGGAATCGTTATTCAGCGCGCGATTGAACAAATCATCATCGCAAACTGCGTTTTCGATGCAACCGAGTCCGACAATACCATTGATATAGAGCCGAGCAGTACGGACAAGCCGACGGATGTGTTAATCCAGGGATGCATCATCAACCACACGAACGAGGCAAGCGCCGTGCACTTGAGCGGCATCAGCGGATCCAAGCCGTTGACTCGTTGCAAGTTCAGCGACAACATCGTCTTGGGCGGTCAGGTCTTCTGCGTAGACGTTAATCAACTTACCATCCAAAACAATATTATCTTCGTGACCACACAACGCATCCCGGTTGAGGTTCCACGCGGCGGCGAGTCGGTCGTAATTACCGGCAACTTGCTCGTCAACGACCACAACGCTAATGAGGCCGTGATATCCCTGAAAGAGGCCAATAGCCGACAGGTGACGCGTGCGCTGGTCGCCAACAACCTTTGCCTGTCCCGTTCCGGCCACGGGATTCAGTGCCTTTCGAGCGATGACGTTGCCATACAGGGGAACATGATTGTGGCGACGGACTCCTGCCTGAGCGGCATCTTCATACGCTCCGAGAAATCACCCATGGACAACATTTCAATACGAGACAACGACGTGACAGTGAAAGGAACAGGGAAATGGGGGGTCGGCGTCCATCTTGCCACAAACTTGGACAATCAGATTGGTCACGTCTCGGTCATCGGGAATTCCATCCGTAGCGCAGCTCAGGGCGTGGTATTCGCAGATGACCTCTTTAGGCAAACAGGAATTCACCGCTTTACGCAAACACCTGTATGCGCCCTTAACCGGATTGCTGATGATGTGCCGACTCCGTTCTTTGGTATCGAAACGCTGCCCGCCGCCAGCGTAGTCGTCGGCGGTGCCACGAGTAGAGGTGGCACAACTGCGCGTTCCGGCGCTGGACGCTTCATAACCGGGCTGGGCGACCCAAACAACAAGGTCATCGGTAACGTCGGAGACATTTTCCAGCGTCTCGACGGCACACCCGGAGCGACCATGTACGTCAAAGAAACGGGTGACAGCACCAATCTCGGCTGGACAGCAAAATAGAGTCGTTTTTCGAGAGCAGTCCGCGTCTAACAACTCATTCAACCGGAGCGCGGATTGAATGCTTTTCATCGTCAATTCTGCGATGAATGTAGAATGCTGTTCGCCGCGCCCGGTTAATTCGGGCGTTAGATGTCTTCCCTCTTCTCACACTGGTTACGGCATGAGACCGACGCGCCGCAGCAAATCCTGAAAACGGGGGTCGTCGCGCAAGTTATTCCATTTCGGCTCGACCTTCAGAAAAACCATTTTAGGGTCGCGCTCTGTATAACCCCGCTCCAGCCAAGTAAGCGTCTTGTCGCGCTCGTCCAAGCCGTTATAAATCAGGGCGATGCTGTAAGGCGAAGTGTAACGCTTGGTTGATAATTGCAACAGTTCTGTAAGCACGGCTCGCGCTTTTGGCTGTTTGCCCGACTTCGCCAAAGCGTAACCCTCGAACGCGATTGGGAGCGTATTAACGCCGGAAAGTTCTTTCGCTTTGCGCGCTTCGGCGATGGCTTCGTCCAACATACCTTTCTCGATATCGGCACTCGCAGCAAATAAGTATGCGAGCCAAAAATCCGGGGCTAGTTCAAAAGTCTTCCGCAGTCTGGCTAATGCTTCGTCGGTTCGTCCGGCGTGAAGCAGAAATTGCCCTTCAAGCGCGTTGTTTCTCGCAGAAAGCGGGTCGAGTTCTATGGCACGTTATATTTCAGCGAGTCCTTCCGCGTGCCGTCCCGTATTAGAGAGCACATGCGCGTAAAACGTATGAGCGTCAGCGTTGTTCGGATCGAGTTCAAAGGCTCGTTTGTATTGATTTTCGGCGGCGTTCCAATCCCAGTCGTACCAAAATATGATGAACCCGAGTACGGCGTGAGCATCGGCGAGAGTGTCGTCAATTTGGATTGCCTTTTGCGCAGCCGCTTTCGCTTTTGGAAGAAATTCGGTTGCGGGCATCTCGACCGCCACTGCAAGCGCGCGATATGCTTCCGCGAGTCCGACGTAGGCGAGCGTGTAAGACGGATCAATTGCAATCGCTTGTTGGAAATATGAAATGCCTGTTAGCAGTTCCGGCGGTGTTAATTTGGCAGCGTGGTAACGCCCCTTGAGATAAAGCTGATAGGCTTCAACATTTTCGGTATAGTTCTTAGCCAACTTCTGCTCGTCCGCGCCTGACAACTGCACACGCAACTTCTGTGAAACGTCACGTGCAATCTCCTTTTGCAACGAAAGAAGGTCTGTCAGCTTACGATTGTACTGCTCGCCCCAAAGCTGATTGCCCGTCCGCCCATCAACCAACGACAGGTACAACATGACGTCGTCGCCGTGTAACACGAAACGCCCATTTAAGATAGCTTGCACAGACAGCTCCGCAGCTATTTGTTGCGGCTCGATCTCTTTGCCTTTGTAGCGAAACACTGAGCTGCGCGCTTTGACTGACAGATTGGGAAGTTGTGAGAGGCTGTTGATGAGCAATTCGGCCATGCCGTCTGAATAATGCTCGACGTCAGGGTCTCCGCTCACGTTGACAAACGGCAAGACAGCGATTGATTCGATTGGCGTGGGATTGTGGGAAAACCAGTAGACCAACCCAACCGCCGAGAGCAATAAAGCCAATAATGCGATGGCGAAACTGGATTTGTATTTTCGGATTCTTTTGGCAACGTCACTGGCGGCCCTGTTAAGTTTCGTTTGGATTTCGGTTGGGACGGCTTTTCCAGCGGGCCGCTCTGCCTGCGCACCAAGCGCGGTAAGAAGCTGACGCCAGGCGAGGTCGAAGTCCGCGCCCTCGGTGAAATCGACATGCGTGAGCGCGCCAATGCGCAGAGGCTTTCTGCACTGAGTCTTGAGCAGCGGGATGAGGCGAAGGTCGCGATTGGCCGGGTCTAGTGCCTGCAACATGATGTTTTCGATCTCGCACCATTCGCTCTCAATGTAATCAGGCGTTAGCACTAGAAGAGTCTTGCGGCATGTACTCACACCACGCTCCATCTCCTTGATGCTTGGCGCGCCGCCTTTGAAATCACGGAAGTCAATGAAGACGCGCAGGCCAACTTTTTCGATTCCCTTCAACAGTTCACCGCGCACCCACTCTTTGTCGTGGCTGCTGTAGGAGATAAATACATCGTACTCGAATTCCAGTTGGTGTGGCATGAGGATTTAACAAAAACAGTTTGGCCTCCACGGGCGGCCCTAATGTTGGTTCCAATGGAAACTCTACTCTAATAATGGCTTTACTCTATTATAATGCTGGTGAAAGTCAAGAATTTCGGTCATGCCTGGTGTGAGGTGTGAGCATAAAGGGAAGCATTTCAATGCTTGCCGACATCTAACAATTCATTCAACCGGAGCGGAAATAGCTCGGCTTTCATTCGCAAGACTTGGATTATTTGTCAGATACTTCCTGCCCGGTTAATAAGGGCGTTAGGCGTTTCGTGGGTAGTGGGATTTTAAATACTATGATATTGCGACTGTAATTACCACTTACAATCCCTTGATTGCCACACAATAGAGTTGTCAATAATTGGCCCGTAGAATTTGTTGACTTCATAGGTTTTCTGCTAGAAAATATCAAGCGTGTTACTTCGAGATGAAACAAAAAATTTCATACTTGGCGTACTCGCTTCGCTTTTGGCGAATGCTTTGTATGAAGCCTGTAGGTACGCTTATCGACGCAGAGTCATTACCAGTATACATGTAAAAGTGACTGAAAAGTGGCATCGTATCATCGAGCAGGCACAACTTCTTTATAGCCTTATTATTCGAGGAGCAACGTACATTAAAGTACGAGTTCAGACAGGGAGTCATGCAGCAAGGGGTTTAGTCTCACTTAAAACCAAAGTTTATCTAAAACTTCTAGAATGTTGGTGGCTATCGGTCAATAGCTCCTATTTGAAACGTAAGAATAACATCCGCATCATCCGGGTGTCTCTGCAAAATTATCTCGCGATGCTGCGACTTTCCTCTTACCCACCGCTAGTGCGCGCACTAATCGTAGTAGCTCTGGCAATTGCTATCACACTCTCAATGGTTGTCATCAGAGAGGATCGGGAAGCTACACATCTGCAACTTCCAAGCAGAGAAATTGCTAACAAAACGAAAGATCAACTTAGAAGTTTAATTGAAAATCATAACGATGTTGATGAATTGATTGTTTCTTATTGGTTTATACATAATGGAACACTTTATCAATTCAGTACAACTGACGAGAAAGCCACATATATTTCTTTTCCCGCAGACCAGTCATCAATTATTGGTTGTGCATTTGCCAACCCAAATCATTTTGTGCGACGCGACGATGAGAGTGCCCAAGTTATAGTTTCATCTTTTAACGGAGAACCAACTTCTGCAAATGATAGATGCGAGTTTCTAGTAACGGGAGGTAGGAGGATAAAGTCAATCGTTTGTGATTCATATAACCCTTCATTAAATCCCGAATACACTGTTGGCATTTGTGTTTCTACAGAAGGTAAACAGAACATCATTAGCAATGACTCTCTCGACATTGTAAAAAGGCACACGGAAGATTTTTATCAAGCTATTTCCCCATTACTTAAAGATAAAAAAACTGTTATTACGAATCAATTTAGAATAGGCCGTGCCTAACAACTCATTCAACCCTCGCCTCAATAGCATTGTTCCAGAAAGCATTCGATAGATTGCTCCGTGACCTGAAAGCTGAAGAGCAAACAGCGTCTAGCTAATCATTGACTTCTCTACACTCTGCAATTATCTTCCCATTGCTCTAACTGCTCCTTGCTGATTCATCGGCCTCGTGTTCAAGCTCATGAACGGTATTTTTATCTATTAACTGTGTTAGACCGCCAAGAGCGGTAACTGAAAACTTATAGAGTGATTAGACCGCTGGCGGTAATTTACAATATTCGGGATATATTGCCGCTAGTAGCGACCTAATTGTAGTTAGGCGCTTACTTTTATAGAAAGGCTAATCGTTATCATGAAACCTCCCAAATCCGAACAAATATCAGTTGCTAAAATTGGCTGTTTCGCAACAATTGCAGCAGCTTTAATAACCGTAATTGGCGCTGCCATAGTTGCCTACATTAATCGGTCGCCAAGCTCAAACCAAAATAACAATCAATCTGATGTGAGGCCGCTAGGAATACTTAATTCCAATAAAGATGATGTTGTTACGGAAAAATCCCCTTCGTCTCCTTCCACATCATCTAACCCTTCGCTGACGCCAACGCCGAAATCAACACCAAATCCTCCTACTGAGAAAAAACCTATCCTTACTCAGAAATACGACGGCATTCTAATCGAACTGACAAAAAGTGAAATTGTCGGAAGTTCAGTTAGTTTTGATTTTAAGGTAACGAATACAAATTCCATAGATAAAAGATTCCTCATTGGCGGTAATGATGGCGGGAATTACGGTTTTTTAGGGTTTTACTCAACTATGTTTGCTGATGGTAATAGGTATGTAGCAGCAGAGGCGTATATTGCTGGGAATGGTGGCGGTAGGGCAAATCTCATATTGCCGGGCAATGGGCAATCTGTAACTGCAAGCTTAAAGTTCAAAAATATTCCTAGCTCTTTACGAATCGTCGAGAGGCTAAATCTATGCGTTTCAACTAAGGATAGTTATCCAAGCGAGAAACTACCATTTGAATATATAACGCTATCGCATTGAGGCTGTTCAGTAGGATTGTTTTATTCGATGCCGCGCCTAACAACTCATTCAACCGGAGCGGGATAGCGTGGCTTTCATCCGCGAGGCTTGGATGCTTGGTTATATGCTTCCCGCCCAGTTAATTCGGGCGTTAGACCCTAAGCTGTTGATCTGGCACCTGTAATGACGCACCGATTCAGAAATAAAGCCGAGTTTAGATAGGATACATGCCGGTGAACGACATTCTCTGGCAACATACGGAGGCAAGACATGACCATTAGCTCAAGAGTGACAGCAATATCTGATTATCTCTATAGGCTTCTTTTCAAGATCATTTTTCGGTATGACATCTTTATTTCCTACGCTCGACAAGACGGGAGAGCATATGCGCTCAAACTCAAAGAACAACTAACAAGTTTAGATTTCTCGTGCTTTCTGGATTACGAGGAGCTTCCCGTCGGAATCTCTCTTAATAGAAGCCTCAAACGCGCAATAAAGAGAAGCGCTACGCTGGTATTGGTAGGGACGGAGCGAGCATCCAGTTCGCGTTATGTTGAGTTGGAAATAACGGAGTTCTCCAAAACGGGGCGCGCCATAATTCCTATAGATATTGAAGGAACCTTGGCAGACCCACCCTGGCGTGTAATCAAAGACCGGGATATTGTTTGGATAGATGAGACGAAAGATGCGCTTGCCAAAGCGCTCCCTTCACCCGGCGTCGTCGATAGCATAGATAAGTTGTTCAAATATACAAGGCGCAATACACGGGTGCGTTCACAAATCCTGGCAAGCATATTACTTTTCTTTGTTGGAGCTACAGTGGCAATCTTCCTAATTCAGGACAGGGTTAAAGCAGCGAACGCTGCCATTAAGCAGGCAGCAATCGCAAGGAAAGCCGCTGAGGATGCTTCCGCCAATGCTGAACAGCGAAAAGCTGAAGCGGCAGAACAAAAGAGAATTGCCGATGCCGCGACCGCCCAGGCATTGCTCGATAAAAAAGCTGCCGCAGAGGCAGATCTCAAAGCTCAGATTCAAGAGCAGGCCGCTCTGAAGAATGCTGAAGCGGCGAAGCGCCAGCAAATGATAGCCGAAGATAAGCGTAAAATCGCTCGCTCTCAGGAACTAGCGGCCATCGCGGTCGGTCAGTTAGCAATCAATCCTGAACTTAGCCTGCGTTTAGCTACGGGAGCGGTTAATCTGGCCCGTACCGAACAGGCCGAAGCTGCGTTGAGGAAAGTGCTGGCGCAATCGCGCCTACTTGCCGTGATGCGTGGTCACAAAGCCAGTATCTCTAGCGTAAGATTCAGCGCTGACGGCAAGTACCTGGTGAGCGCAAGCATGGATGGAACCGCTCGCATATGGGATGCGACCCTAGCTAAACCGCTGGTAGAACTTCGCGGTCACACGGGCTACTTGCTCAGCGCAGCATTTAGTCCTGATGGTAAATTCGTAGCCACGGCAGGGCAAGACAAGATAGCAAGAATATGGAACGCACAGACCGGTGAGAGTGTCGCCGAACTTCGCGGTCACACCGAATTGCTGCTCCGAGTAGCGTTCAGCCCTGACGGTAAATATGTAGTCACCACTGGCCTAGACGGAACTGCTCGGATATGGGATATGAAAACTCACCAAACTGTGATGGTGGTGGAAGTGGGTGATGACATGGTAACGAGCGCGTCCTTCAGCCCTGACGGTAAACACCTGCTGACGTCCGTTGGCGAAGAGATTGGCATCGCGCGTCTGTGGGACGTGAGCACGGGTAAGGAACTCCTTGAATTCGAGACGGATACAAATAACGGTATGACAAGCGCAGCATTCAGTCCAGACGGTAAATACGTAGTGACTGCGATTGGCGACAGAATAGCGCAGCTATGGGACGCACAAAAAGGCGAAATGCTAATCACATTCCGAGGCCATACGGGGGACGTATCCAATGCGACATTCAGTCCAGATGGTAAATACGTACTGACAGCAAGTGGAGATAATACCGCGCGGATATGGAATTCGGAATCGGGTGAGGTTGTGATTGAACTGCGAGGTCACTCATCTAATGTCCAGGATGCAGCATTCAGTCCTGACGGTAGATTTGTAGCCACAGCAGGTGAGGATAAAACCGTCAGGATATGGGGAATCAGTTCCCCTCACATCTTAGCTGAATTGCACGGGAATATGGATAATTTGGATACTGCAAGATTCAGTTCCGACGGCAGGTTCGTCATCACAGCAAGTGAGGATAATGTCGAGCAATACTGGGATGTAACCACTGGCGAGAGAGTAGCTGCACCGGTTAACCATCCCAATGATTTGCCCAACGCAGCAGCAAGAATCGGAAAGAATTTGGAAGTCAAACTGGACGATGACTTCACTTCGTGGATATACGATACGAAGACGGGTAAAAGATTGGTCGAACTGCAAGGACTTACGTCCAGCATATTCCCTTCAGACGTAACTGTAGCATTCAGCCCTGACGGCAAGCTTGTCGCGACTCACGGTGAATTCGGCAGTGTACAGATATGGGATGCCAGGACCGGTGAAAGTTTGATGGAGTTGTCAGGACGAGGACAGACGCAGGGGGTTGGAGAATTCAGTCCTGACAGCAGGTATTTGACAACAGCTAGCCACAGCAGGTATTTGACATTAGCTAGCCGCGGCATTACGCAGATATGGAGTGTTCGGACAGGAGATATTCTGGCCGAACTGCCTCTCGATGACGGCGAGATGTTTAGGTCAGCATTTAGCTCTGATAACAAGCGGGTTCTTGTAGTTAGCGGGTCTCCCGCCAGAGCGAAGATATATGAGTGCGCCATATGCGGCAGTTTAGAGGACTTACTTTCTTTGGCACGGACCCGAATTATAAGAGAATTGACATCCGAGGAGCGCAAGAGATTCTTGCAGCAAAGATAGGTCAAGGAACCTGATTTGCCATCAATGTAATAGTAAAAACAGTTCTAGCATACATTTGGACCGGGGACGCCTAAGCGAATTTCGCATGGTTTTCTCGGAATATGCGGCGACGATCCGGTCAATCAAGCATTAGGCACGCCTGAAGATTGCAGCATGAAAGCAGCATTGCAGTGCTTTATGCCACAAACAGGGCCAGCCTAAGAGCGGGAGGCAGCCAACCCACCGCCACGCACCCTCTCATTCATCTCGGGTGGGCGCTTGGGCACAGCGTGTCTAACGCTGTGCATTACAAGAGAGTTGAGTCTTGAGTAACGAAGCCGGAAAGGAAAGCGCAACGTTGTATGAGACAATCGATGGGCGGTCTAACAACCCATTAAACTCGACCGCTCAACAGCATTCTCTACGTTGTTATTTTGCTTCCACTAGCTTTAATTGCTTTCGCTCGGGGCGGATTAATTTGGGCGTTATGCCGAAGAACTTAATTTGTGTTATATGGTGCGTGAAGGAAAATCGTAATAATTCTAATTGAATTTGATACTGATGATTATGAACTGCATCCCATAGGCTTGGCACGAATTTTACTTGATATTCAGCACATGGCTATTGTCAGCTATGCGTTAGCGGCAGACCGACTTCGATCTGGTGATATAGTTTCCGATCCATATAAACGAAAGTATAAGTGGCTTATAGAGGCAACAGGAGAGGATGAGGATTTAGACGATGCAGTTCTCACAATCATCCGCATAAGAATGGAAAGCCCTCTCTTAATAGAGCTTGCTTCCAAGAAATTAGTCCAAAGAATCCAACAAGCTTTTGCACAGTCTTTTCGATACATTATAAATCACTTACTCTTTATTGATCTCGAACGTGAAAAGCGAAGCGTTGAAATTCAAATGATGCGTGAGCAAGTGCTCGAACAACGAATTAAAAATGCATCGTCGGCATTAAATCTCGTAAAGAAGATACCAAATAAGCAACTTCGTGAAGAGTTTATTGACAGCTTACGTTCCAGCGTTTTTCCATTCGCAATTGAACATCCGCCAATCAAATCAATTCAATTGATTGAAGATGCGGATGAAAAAGACACGAACGAAACAGATGAAAAGATGATTGATGAAGTGGACGATGACTCGAAGCCTAACTAAGCTTCGGCATAACAACTCATTCAACCCGACGCCTCGATAGCATCTCTTTCGTCGTTGTGCTCCGATGATTATGTTGTATGCTGCTTGCTCGGCGCGGGTTAATTCAGGCGTTAGGCTGCTTCGCGTTAATAGGTAGATTAGACTATTGTAGTCCTGCCGGTTACTTCTAATCTTCAACCTGACCTTGAAAGGAGAAACCATGCTCAAACTTAAAGTCCACGCACAAGGCGCTCATTTCGCTTTGGCATCCTTTGTTCTTGCCCTGCTTTCGATACTGCTGACACCTAGTTCAGCTAAGGCGCAACAGTGTTCAGACATTCTCCAACATGGTATCTACGATATTTCAACAACGAGCAATGAAACCAGTTTATCCGAATCTTTTTTGAGTTCGCTAAGCCAGCAAGAGATTAGGACTATAGAACAAGCGAAAGATTTCGCCACGAAGGTTGGTGTAGTTCTACCAACAGAAATTCCTACGCCCGTGGAGCTAGGTATTGATGAATCAAGTAGTTCTACCAGAACATATGGGCGAGCGCTCTCTGAATTTTTTAGTAGAAATACCGATCGCCGCAACAGGTTCAATCAAGAATTTCGTAATGTCAACCAAAATGTAGTTGCGGCTTGGAGGGATTGCGTTAGAAATAGAAGGGGGCTTGTCTGTTGGGCAGACCAAACCAGAAATCCTAATGAAGTATATCTCAATATTGAATTTCGCCCATTAACGACTCCTGCCCCCACACTGACAATCAGATCAATTACTGCGTCTCCGAATGTGAGCGCAAGAGAAAATGTAATAGGTGAGGAACTCAGCACCAATGTTTTTCCCATCATATTTGCGCGTACTGGAAGTGGCAGAAATGATGCAATCAATTTTACTGTAAGGACGAATAACGCTAACTACGCTTGTACGGCTGAGGTGGCTGGAATACCTGAAGCGCCTCCTCCATTGGCACAAGTGAGAGTCAATACGCCTGTAAGCGATATGAATGTTACAGGAAATGATGTCCTTGTAAATTTCGACCCAATAGTTCTCGCTCAGGGACAAAATATAACGACGATCTCACTCACTTTAATAGACTTGAGTACAAATCGAGGTGTGAGAACCGAGCTACTTGAACCGCCGGCTCGAAGGGCTAATTTTCAACTTCACTATGTGACGACTCAATCGGAGAGCGGGATAAGTTATCCCCAAGTATATCGGGACAGGTATCAGATGAACGGAATCGTTTACATTCCCCGCGCACAATTTGAAATCACGGTTATTCTGGAACAAGGAGGTAGGGCTACAGCCCGATCAGGTATCTTTACGATTGATCGCCGTCAAGGTAGACCCTAAATATAAAACGATTAAAGAGAGGTTTATCCTGACGCGCCGCCTAACAACTCATTCAACCCGAGCGGAAATAGCCAGTCTTTCATTCGCGAGGATTGAAGGCTTGGTCAGATACTTCCCGCCCGGTTAATTCGAACGTTAGGCTGCCTGCGTATTGTGTCTCACAAGTAAGAGACTTATCATTCACACATGCATGTAATTACTCGCAAACGGCTTAATGAATTTGCCGAGAAATATCCTGAAACGAAAACCGCTCTTGCTAATTGGTATAGCTTGGCGAAGCATCATAACTTCTCGAATCTTGCTGAATTGAAGACAATATTTTCATCTGCCGACCAAGTGGGTAAGCTCACAGTATTCAATATTGGCGGGAATAAAGTTCGCCTAATCGCGGCAATCCATTATAATCGGAACAGAATTTATATTCGTGCTGTGCTGACTCACGCCGAATATGATGAGGGTAAATGGAAGGAATAAGTTATGCAGAATCTAGACGTGAATAAAACAGCAGACGCATGGTCTTCTCTCGCTGGTACGGTCTTTGTGCCGCATACGGAAGAAGAGTATCAGCGGCTTGTCGCGCTGCTTGATGGCTTAATTGATGAAGTAGGAGAGAATGAATCACATCCGCTCGCGTCGCTGATGGAAGTTATCAGCATCTTAATCGAAAAGTATGAAGATGAGCATGTACCTGAATTGACGGTTGAATAGTTCCCTCAATCCGCAGCCCAACAACTCATTCAACCCTCGCCTCGATGCCTACCTTTCATAATCGGAGCTAACCACAATGGCTAACCCTGAACCTAATCGGACTATTTTATTTCTTCATCAGGTTAAGTTGACAGTACCCAGAATCAGCCCATGGGTGGAATCATCTTCACATAACGCGCCTTCTTAAACGAAAGAAGCGCGGGCAGCGCTTATTCATTCAGCCCCGCCCGCGCCCTACATGTGTGCTTCAGTCTCGGTCTATTAATCCGTAATTACGAGGCCGTCGCCGAGCACAACGCCGTCACCGAGCATGATGCCATCACCCAGAATGATTCCGTCACTGAGCATGATGCCATCCGAGAGCATGATGCCATCGCCGATCAAGATTCCATCCGAGAGCATGATGCCGTCCATAAGCATGATGCCGTCGCCGAGTACGACGCCGTCACCGAGTACAATGCCATCGCTGATGACAATACTGTCGGCGAGCATGATGCCGTCCATGAGCATGATGCCGTCCATAAGCATGATGCCGTCGCCGACGATGATGCCGTCACTCAGCATGATGCCGTCACCGAGCACGACCCCATCGGTGATCATAATGCCGTTGGTGAGCACAGGGCGGTTGGCAAAGATGACTCCGTTCGAGTAGAGCACGCGTGCGCTCTGCGTGACGGCTTCGCCGCCGATGTTGAACGAGGGGCTGAGCGTCTGAAGGCTCTCGCCGTGCCGGAAGATTTTGTCTCCGGCTTTCAGCTTGTCCGCGTCGGGGACTATGACGCGCGCCATCTCGGCAGCGGCGGGGGCGTTGACTTGGCCCGCGCCCTGGCTGAGCAGGCTCTCTGTCTTGCTGTGGAAGAGCGAGACGGGCAGCGCGTTAGCCGTGCGTAGCAGCGCGGCTTTGGTCAGCACGGGCGTCAGCGATTCGTTCGCTTCGAGCATCAACGCCACCACGCCGGAGACGACAGGGGCCGAGAAAGACGTGCCCGAATACTTGAAATAGGCGTTCTGCATAGCATCCGCGCCCGTCGGCTGGACGATGCGGTCGGAATACTCGGAGCCGAGCGTCGGGTTATTCTGCGACATGGGGGCGACGATGCGTCGGCCCGGGGCAACGAGGTCCGGTTTCGGGAGGTGGTCGAACTGCGTCGGGCCTTTCGAGGAGAACTGCGCCATCGTGTCATCTGAGCGACGAACCGTCGTGCGCGTATCGGTCGCGCCGACCGTGATGGCATAAGGGCTATTACCAGGGCTGTTGATCGCGCCGAAGACCTTGCGGTAGACCGGATCGCCGTTGGCATCGTAGCCGACGACCTCGTCTGTGCGCCCGTTGTTTCCGCTGCTGCACACGACAACGATGCCAGCGCCGACGGCGCGCGCCACCGCCTGCGAGAGCGGGTCTGTGCGGAACGACTCATGCACGGGCGTCCCCAGGCTCATGTTGATGACTCGGATGTTGAAGCGCTTCTGGTTCGTGATGGCCCAGTTGATGGCATTGAGCGTCGCGCTTGTCGTACCCGCGCCATGTTCGTCCAGCACCTTGAGGTCAACGAGGTCCGCCTCCGGGGCGATGCCTGCGTAGTTGCCCGTATAGCCTTGCGAGGCCGCGCCGTTACCGGCGGCGACGCCCGCCACGCCCGTTCCGTGACCATCGCTGTCGCCGCTACTTACTATGATGCCGTCACCTAACACGACGCCGTTGCTCTTCACGCCCGTGCCGCTGCCTGTGAAATTCACGGCAGTGAGGACGCGCGACCCTGTCATATTCTTCTTCTGGAAGTCCGGGTGAGAGGCGCTGATGCCGCTGTCTATAACGGCGATGGTGATTCCCTTGCCCGTAAGGCCGGAGATATTCCCCGCGCTGCCAGCCTGCGCAAGGGCCGCGCCGGTCGTCTCGCGCGTGACATCCATCTGCGCCGTGACGATGCGGTCGGGCGAGATGTAGGCTACGTCATCGCGCGCGGCGAGCGAGGCTACTTCGCCAGCTGGAATGTCGGCTACAAGCACGTCCAACGCGTCTAGCGTTTGCAGTTTCCTGCCGCGCTTGCCTTTAATCGCCTGATCGTGCGCGGCGTTGGGGTGGCCTTTCGTTTGGACGATGACGCGCACGGTTTGGTTTGAACCGGCGGCGGTATCAAACTCCGGCGCGAGCTTACGGTCGTGCTTCTGCTGGCCGTGACGCTGGGAAACAGGGGCAGCGGCGAAGGCTGCCAAAGAGGGTGGAGCAAAAGAGACAAACAGGAGGCTCAGGACGGCCAAGCAAGCTGTGAGACGACGGAACATAGTGGATTATCCTTTTTTCTTGCGTGCCCTTCCTCACACAGGCGTTGAAGTAATCGAGGCACGAGGTTATTTTTAATGGTTGTGACAAAGAGCTTGGAATGTTGACAGGTGCGACCGAAGAGACCTTCTTGGCTCCAGCCTGACTCAAGGAGCGACTTTCTACTTCCTCTCACACTCCCCAGAGTCCCTGTCAATCATCTGCCTCCCTCTGTTACAACCGCCGTGCCAATGCGCTTTGGAAATTCTGTCGAGTCCAAACCCGAATAAAACTGGCCTTTTTCTGCATTACGAATGCCGTGCCGACAAATGCCCGCGAAGCTGCAAACGTGAAGCCACGTTCACACTTCTTGTCCTTCTAGGTGCTGCCCTGCGGTTTATTTACGCGAAAGTGTGGGGTTTATCAGGTTTTGGAGAGGATTCGACGTAGGTGTGAATGCGGCTTCACATGTATACCGGATAAACAATGAGGAGTTTGCTTATCGTTACTAGTTTCTCAACTCTATGCGGTGGCGGCAATCTGGTAGCGTCCGAGTTTGAGTTGTAGGCCGCGACGCGAAAGGCCGAGTTCGCGTGCGGCGTGCGTGATGTTGCCATTGAGCTTTCTGAGCGCCTCGGTGATCAACTGGCGCTCCACGCTCTCCACCGCGCTTTCCACCGCTTCCTGTAGTGAGAGGTTTGACGGGAGGTTGCTGGCAGCCGCGCCGAATGAGTCGTGCGACGCCTGCAACTCAGACGGCGGCGACGGGACGCGGCGAAGCTCTGGTGAGAGTTGGTCGGCGTTGATGACCGCGCCGTCCTCTGCGCGCGCGACCGCACGTTGCAACTCGTTGCACAACTGGCGGACATTGCCCGGCCAGTCGTTGACCACCAGGAGGTCTACTGCCTGCGGCGTGATCGTGATGTCGCGTCGCCCGAACTTATCCGCGTAGTGATTGACGTAATAGTCAACGAGTGTCGGAATCTCCGATCTGCGCTCACGCAGCGGAGGGACTTGCAAGCGGATAACGTTCAAACGATAGTATAAATCCTCGCGGAACTGCTTCCGCTCGACCATCCCCTCCAAATCATTGTTGGTGGCCGCGATGATACGCACGTCTACCTTCTGTGGGTGCTGCTCGCCGAGCGGCTGAATCTCGCCCTCCTGCAAGAATCTCAGCAGCTTCGGCTGCAAGTCCAGAGGCAGGTCGCCTATCTCGTCCAGAAAGAGCGTGCCGCCTTCTGCGGTGCGGATGATACCGGGCGAGTCTTTGACAGCGCCGGTGAACGCGCCGCGCCGGTAGCCAAAGAGATACGCCTCCGACAGTTCCTTCGGAACAGCCGTACAGTTGAAGGGAACGAAGACCTTGTTGCGACGTGAGGAGAGCGTGTGGATGGCCCGCGCGACCAACTCTTTGCCCGTGCCGGATTCACCTGTCACAAGCACGGTCACGTTGGACGAGCGAATCTTATGCACCTCCTCGATGAGCCGCGTCATCACAGGGCTTGAATGTATGAAGCCGGGTATCAGGCTCGCGCCCGGGAGCGACGCCTGGTAAGGGCCGTTGCTTTCCTTGCGCAACCGCTCGCGGACAGCGTTCAGGTCTAGTCCCATTTCGGCTACGCGGAGCAGCGTCCCAATCGCTTCGCCCCCTGCCAACTCAACCGACGAGCGCGGCGAAATGAAGAGGGTAGCAGGCGCGGCGTTCTTGACTTGCAGACGGATCACAGCCGCGTCTTGCTCCGCCGCCACACGCTCTCTTGCTTCATCATCCCGCGCCGCTGCCCACGCTTTGGCGAAGCGCTCGCCATCGCGCGTGGGGTAGCCGTGTGCCACGACGACCTTGTGCAGCGATTCATCCTCTCCAGGCTCAAGGATGAGGACTCTGCGCGCCATCGTCTCATGGCGAATGAGGGCTGCGAATTCGCGCAGCAGCAGTTCGCGCGAGGCCACAGCTTCTGCCATTCTCAGGATAAACCTTTGCGAGCGCACGAGCGGCTCGGCGGAAACCTTTTGCGATCCGTGATGGCCGAGTGCGGTGAGCTTTTCATGGACTCGCTTGAGGTCCATGCGTGCGCCCAACTCGCTAAAGATTCGTTCGGCGGTCGCCAACGGCTCAGCCGCGCGCTCTGGTTGTGCTGCGGCGTAAGCACAGCCGAGTTCAAAGTAGGCGCGGGCGCTACGGTATCGGTCGCCGAGTATTTCATAGATTGAGACGCTACGACCGAAGTGATGAGCGGCCAGCGTTGCGTTCTCTTGCTTCATGGCGAACAGACCGCTGAGCCGCTGAGCCTCGCTCGCAAGTGCCATGTCACAGACGAAGTCTTCAAGCAGGTCAGTGACCTTCTTCAGCAACGCGGCGCAGACATCCATCTCCCCTTGTTGAAGGCGCGCTTCGGCCAGCAACAGGTTGGACTCGCAAATGGCCTGCCGGTCGCCGATATGCTCGGCCAGCACGAGCCCCTCACGGCCCATCTCAAGCGCACGCTCAACGTCGCCCGCTACGAGGTGGCAGCGTCCGAGCGTGCGCAGGGCTTGACCCGCATACCATTTATTGCCGTTCTCTTTGGCGAGCTTGACGGCACGTTCGAGCAAGTTCCGTGCGTCCTCCAGTTCGCCGCGCATCATCCGCAGTTCACCGAGCGAGTCGAGGATCATAGGCACCTGCGCGCCGCGCTCGTCCACTTCAAAGGCGAGTTCGAGCGCGTGTTTCAGTGCCTCGTGTGCGCGCTCCCACTTGCCTATCAGTATAAGATTGATGCCGAGATTGTTATAGCCAAGCGCGGCGTTTGTTTTGTGCTCCGTCCGCTCGTAGTACTTAATAGCCTTTTCGAGATGGCGTATGCCGTCGTGAGGACGGCGTAGAAACCAGCAGGCCCCCCCCATGTTGGCGTAGATTTTACCGAGCAGGTAGGGTGCTGTGCGATTCCCTATGAGATTGGCCGCCTGCTCGGAATGTGTGAGCGAGGATTCGTAGTGACCTTGCAAAATGTCCACAACCGCCAAGCCGTTATAAGCCTCCGCCAACCTGCGCCAGTCACCTCCGCGCCGACAGTGTTCCAGGGCTTTCTGCGCGTAGTCGCGCGCGATCGTGTATTCGCTAATGCTCCGGTAGACGCGCGCCAGCGCATTGAAGACAACTGCGCGCGCGGCGTCCGCGCCGGTCTCCGGCGTATCGCGCAGGGCCGTCTTCAGCAGTGCGATAGCCTTCGGGTAATCGCCCGTGTAGTTGAAGGCGAGGCTGAGTTGTACGCGGAGTTGAATGTCTATTTCCGGGTCGAGACCTCTGCGCGCTTCCGGCGATTCGTATGACTGAATAGCGGCGAGCGAGTCGTTGAAGTGACCATCCATCGCCCGAGCCTCCGCGAGCGCACAATGCGCACGCGCTAGGAGTGTCTCGTCATGTTGCCTGGACTTGATGAGGTCTGTGAGTTGCGCCTCGGCCTTCCGCGAAAGCCCTCGGTCGAGCAGGAGAAGCGCCGAGTCAAGTTGGCTCGCTGGCGTCGCGCGCGTGGATGTGGCAGAAGAGTAGTTGGCCCCACGCGCGCCATTTCCCTGCGCCAACCTGAATTCACGCTCCTTCTCAGCAATATTCTTTAGAGGTAAGCCCAAACGCTTTATCCTTAAATGGCAGGTTGTGTTGCAGGAATTATTTCGAGGCGAGAAGAAGCCCTGCCGAGCTTCCCTCAGGCTGCGACACCGAAGAGGCTCTCGACAAACCTTGCCTGCCCCACCGCGTCTCTGCCGTCCAACCTTTTGACCTTACCTTTCCTCATCATGTGCATTGATCAACCCCTTCCAGCGTCCGCTCCGCAGTGTGGAAGGAGCGGTCGCACTGTGCTGCCAGCCACCTCCGCCTGATCGCTCGATGGTCTTGTTCGATGACATTGTTGAGATACTTCACTCGCCTGAGCTTACAATCAAGAGGAAGGACTTCCTCCTTCACCGAAGTGGCGAAAGCCTCCGGGTAAGAAGCGTGCTTATCGTCTCCGACGATGAGAGGCGCTCGTCGGTGATCGGCCCTCATCACCTTCTTGAAGAACTGTTGTGCCGCGGAAACGGCGCGTCTCGCGCTGGGCATGAACTCAATTATCTGCCCGTGGGAATCGACCGCTCTGTAAAGATACTTCCACTCTTTAGCGACTTTGACGTACGTCTCATCCAAGCGGTACGAAGTGCCGCTCATCTTCAGGTGAGGATGCATCCTCTTCTTGATCTCAGGGGCATACCTCTGGACCCAGCGCAAGACAGTCGTATTATCCATGGCGAGGCCGAGTTCTATCATCATCTCCTCCAAGTTACGGTAGCTTAACTGGTAGCGGCAGTACCAGCGCACGCACAGAAAAGATCATTGTAGGCTCGAAGTGGCGCCCCTTGAATGAGAACTTATTCTGCTTCACAACTAAATCACTCTGCACTGAAAGTGCAGAGATTTGACCAGGACTGAAAGTCCATCTCATTCGAGGATGAATGTTTCAGTCTCTGTGTTGGATGCTTCTCGATGGTGCTCAAGATATTCTTGCACCATCTCTTCTGTAATGTTGCCCGTGCTCCATGCACCGTACCCGATGGCCCAGAAGTGTCTGCCCCAATATCTTTTGCGCAACTCCGGGTATTCTTGTTGCAGCATCCGAGAGGTGCGCCCTTTCATCCGTTTGACTAAATCACTCAGTGATTTAGACGGCGGATACTCGATGTGCATGTGGACGTGGTCTTTGCTCACCACTCCTTTGAGTATTCGGACATCTTCGGCGTCGCAGATTTGAATGAGCAGGTCTCGACACCGAACCTTGATGTCACCCGTGAGCACATGATAGCGGTACTTAGTTGCCCATATCAGGTGCGCGGTCAATCTGCTGACAGTATGGCTGCCGTATCTGTTCTCTTTCATTCACTCGCACTTCTAGCATTTCCAGAAGTGTGTCGCAACTGAAAGTCTTGCACTGAAAGTGCATAGCTTTGCACTAGCGGCTTGGGACAGTAAAATTCCTAGAGAGTAAGAGGTGAGCCGAAGTGCGGATTATAGCCAGAGAAACGATTCCTGCAACACTGCCTGGCCAAAAGCCTTTGCGAGTCCGAGGGCGGTGCAGTGCCATCCTCTAGCATCTCATTACTATTCATCTCTTCCTCACAAGCTTCGCCTCTTGCCCTTCTTTTTCTCGATCGCCAGCCTCAGCACATCACCCGGTTGACAACTAAGCACCTGGCAGATCCGCTCCAGAGTGGAAAAATTGATGCCCACCGATTTACCTTTCTTCAGCCGCCACAGCGTCGTGTGGCTGATACCAGTCTCCTTCGCCAGCCAGTAGAAAGTCCGCCCCCGCCCTTCCAGTAACTTGTCGAGTCGAATCTCAATCAAAGTGTGCCCCTCCTGTTATTAATGGTTTATCATACATGAAATATATTGATTATGCAATATATTTCATGTATGATATATATATTATACTTGACATATACAGTTTTCTAGTGTTAAGACTGTACCGAACCGAGTCCGCTTACTCTCTTCTCAGCTCCTCTGGGATCCTCCAGATCACCTGAACCCCACAGCGCAATCATTAAGGAGCAAAGACTTATGCACTCACAAAGAATCGCCGGAAGGTATATTGGCCTTATTCTGGCTCTGATACTGGTCACGAACGTAGCCCCCTTGGCCGGCCACTCTTCATACCGCCGTGCACGCACGGAAGCGCCGTTCAAAACCTCGACGACGCGACCGGGCGAGCCGGCCACGCGGGCCGCGTCTAAACCCGACGCGTCCGCGCGGACGCGTGCCGAGGGCGCTTACGGGAAACTCCCGCTCCAGTTCGAGGCCAACCAAGGGCAGACCAACGAGCGAGTAAAGTTCATCTCGCGCGGTGCGGGTTATAGCCTCTTCCTGACCGACGGCGAGGCCGTGATGGTTCTGTCGCCGAACGCGAGCGCCAAGACGCAAGGCCGCCGGAAGGCCAACCTCAAAGCCTCTGTGTTGCGGATGAAGTTTGTCGGCGCGCAGCCCGCACCGGAAGTCACAGGTGTAGACCTGCTCCCCGGTCGCAGCAACTATCTCATCGGCAAAGACGCGCAGCAGTGGCACACAGACGTGCCGAATTACGCGAAGGTGCAGTATCGCGAAATTTACAAGGGCGTTGATCTGATCTTTCACGGCAATCAGCAGCAACTCGAATACGACTTCCGTGTCGCACCCGGCGCGAACCCGGAGAGCATCAAGCTCTCTTTCTCCGGAGCGCGGCGAGTTCGTATTGACGCCGCGAGCGGCGACCTTATCCTGCGCACCGCGACGGGCGATGTGCGCCAGCACAAGCCCGTGACCTATCAGGAAATCGACGGCGAGAAGCGAACGGTCGCCAGCCGCTTCCGCGTCAACCGGCGGGGCGAGGTCGGCTTCGTGGTCGGCGATTACGATGCGACGAAGCCGCTCGTTATTGACCCGACGCTCTCCTATTCGACCTTCCTCGGCGGCAGCGGAAATCAAACCCGCCCGAGTCACATTGCCGTGGACTCGGCCGGGAACGCCTACGTGATGGGCTGGACAGCCACGACCGATTTCCCCACCACGCCGGGCGCTTTCCAGACCATCAATAACGGCGGCCCGTTCTCCCACACGGACTACTTCGTGACGAAGCTCAACCCAACAGGTTCGGCGCTCGTTTACTCGACCTACCTCGGCGGCACTGGCGATGAGGCAAGCACCGGCGGCGGCATCGCCGTGGACTTGCTGGGTAACGCTTACGTGACGGGCGGGACGACCTCCGCGGACTTCCCCGTCACGCCGGGCGCTTTCCAGCCCACGAAGAACGGGACGATTACCCAAGCCAACGCCTTCGTCACCAAGCTGAACCCTGCGGGCAACGCGCTTGTCTATTCGACCTACATCGGCGGCGGCGGCTCGGTCGCCCACGGCATCGCGGTGGACTTGGCGGATAACGCTTGCGTGACAGGGACGACCGGTTCGCCAGCCTTCCCCGTAACTCCGGGCGCGTTTCAAAGCAGCCACGGAGGGGATCTCGACGCCTTCGTCACAGAGCTGAATCCTTTGGGCACGGGCCTCATTTACTCGACTTTCCTAGGTGGGAACGGCACGGAGAATTTCAACGTTTCGGGCATCGCGGTTGACACCTTCGGCAAGATTTACGTCACCGGCAAGACCGCCATTCAGGCCGCTACGAACACGTTCCCCACCACGCCGGGCGCTTTCCAGACGACCTACGGCGGCGGCGGCACCGACGTCTTCGCCGCGAAATTCGACCCCTTGCTCATCGGCGCGGCGTCGCTCGTCTACTCGACCTTCCTTGGCGGAAACAGCTTGGACAACGGACTCGGGATCGCGGTTGACCCCACCGGCAACGCATACATCACCGGCGGCTCTGCCTCGCCCAACTACCCGACGACGGCGGGAGCTTTTGACACGACCTACGGCGGCACCGGCGACTTCTTCGTCACTAAGCTGAACCCGACTGGCTCAGGCCTCGTCTATTCGACTTTCCTCGGCGGCACCGGAAATGAAGCGTCTAACGCTATTGCCCTTGATTCCGCCAACCACGCCTGGGTGACTGGGCCCTCAGAGTCGTCCGATTACCCAGTGACAGCAGACGCCTTTCAGCCAGCACGCGCCAGCGCCAGCGAATACGACATGGTCGTGACCGAGTTGAGTGCGGACGGTGCGTCGCTCATCTACTCGACCTACTTAGGCGGCTCACTGACGGATTTCGGTACCGGCATCACCGTGGATTCCGCCGATTCCGCCTACGTGACGGGCTGGACCCAATCGCGCAACTTCCCGACCACGGCGGGTGCGTACCAGACGACCTTAAGCCCCGGCAACATCTTCAAGGGGATCGTCGCTAAGTTCGGCCCCGCAGCCACCGCCTGCCCGAACGATCCCGCCAACGATGCGGACGAAGATGGCGTGTGCGGCGACGTTGACAACTGCCCGACAGTAGCAAATCCCGACCAGGCGGACGCGGACGCGGACGGCGTGGGCGACGCCTGTGACGCCTGCCCGAACGATCCCGCAAACGATGTGGATGGCGACGGCGTGTGTGGCAATGTTGATAACTGTCCGGCTGACCCGGCCAAGACTGAGCCGGGCACCTGCGGCTGCGGCGTGCCCGACACGGACACCGATGGCGACGGCACGGCGGATTGCCTCGACCAGTGTCCCGACGACCCTGCGAAGACTAACCCCGACGCTTGCGGCTGCGGCGTGCCGGACGCGGACGCGGACGGGGATGGGATTGCGAACTGTAGCGACAGTTGTCCCCTCGACCCGAATAACGACGCCGATGTGGATGGCGTCTGCGGCAACGTCGATAACTGCCCGGCTACCGCCAACCCTAATCAGCAAGACTCTGACGGCGACGGAACAGGTGATGCCTGCGACGCCTGCCCGAATGACCCCGCCAACGACGCCGACGGTGACGGTGTGTGCGGAAACGTGGACAACTGCCCGACCGTCGCAAACTCTAACCAGAGAGATACAGATGGTGATGGCAGGGGCGACGCTTGCGACGTTTGCCCGCTCGACTCGGCCAATGATACGGATGGGGATAGCGTGTGCGGCAATGTGGATAACTGTCTGACTACCGCTAATCCCAACCAGGCTGACTCTGACGCCGACGGCAGGGGCGATGCCTGCGACGCGTGTCCGTTTGATCCCGCAAACGACGCCGACGGGGATGGGGTCTGCGGCAACGTGGATAACTGCCCGACCATCGCTAACCCGGATCAGAGAGACACAGACGGCGACGGTGTGGGCGACGCCTGCACGCCATTCCAATTCCCGGCGGGGGGCCAGTTCGTTATCGGCGATCTGGCGGATCTGTCCGGCGGGGACACGGTCAACTTCTGGGATTCCACGATCAACTTCTGGGATTCGCAGTGGTCGCAGAACAACCCCATGAGCGGCGGGCCTGCCCCGAACTCGTTCAAGGGTTTCGAGAACGGGACAGCGACGCCGACGTGCGGCAGCACGTGGACGAGCCAGCCCGGCAACAGTTCGAACCCTCCGCCGACCATACCGCAGTACATGGCTGTGATTGTTTCGAGCAATGTGAGCGAGAACGGCCGGGTCATCAGCGGGGACGTAAAGCGAATCGTCGTCGTTCGGACCTATCCTAGTTACGGGCCTGCCCCCGGACACAGAGGCACGGGTCAGGTGGTGGCGATCATCTGTAGCGTACCGTAAGGTGCTTCGCCTCTGCGTGTAGAGGAGGGCTTTGACCACGGAGGCACAGGGGGGCGCAGCTAAAAACAGAAAGCTGTGCCCCTGAACTACTTGGATTTCTCAGTTTCGTTAGCGCACGCGTTTGGATACGCTGAAATGTCAACAGAACCTGGAAGAAAAGTCTCACTCAGAAAAGTTTCACTCGGCGTCTTGATTGCTGCGAGTTGTTGCTTGTTGTACTTGCTATTTTGGCCTGTTTCAATCGATCCCGTGGCGTGGTCGCCGCAGGAGCCGCCGCCTCTTGCGGGAGCATACGAGCCGAATACATACATCTCGAATGTTGAGCGTGTGGGGTTTGGGGCGGGCTTTGCATTCGAAGGCGTGGCGATTGATGCGGAAGGTCAAATTTACAGTGGGCTTGAGGACGGGCGCATCTTGCGATTTCAGGCGGACGGCAGTCAGCCGACGGTGTTCGCTCGGACGGGAGGGCGACCGCTGGGGATGGATTTCGACCGGAACGGAAACTTGATCGTCGCCGATGCGAATAAAGGACTGCTCACGATTGGACGGGATGGCTCAGTCGGTGTTTTAAGCACAGAAGCACAGGGCGTCCCGCTTCGCTGCACGAATGATCTGGACATTGCCGCCGACGGGACAATCTACTTTACCGACGCCTCAGACAAGTTTCCGCTTTCCCTCTATAAACAAGACCTCATCGAGCATCGCCCACACGGGCGACTGTTGAGCTACGAACCCGTCTCAAAGACGATCCGCGTCATTCTTGACGGGCTTCATTTTGCCAACGGGGTCGCGGTCAGCCCCGACCAGTCGTTTGTGTTGGTGGTGGAAACGGGCGAATATCGAGTGCATCGTGTATGGCTTGCAGGAGCGCAAAAAGGAAAGAGCGATGTCTTCATCGACAATTTACCGGGATTCCCCGACAACATCACATCCAACGGCAAGGATAAGTTCTGGCTGGCGCTAATCACCCCACGCAATCGCCTTCTGGACGCGTTGATGCCATATCCATTTCTGAGAAAAGCCCTCGCGCGTCTGCCCGGTTTTTTGCAACCGGCTCCGCAACGCTACGGCTTTGTGCTCGGATTAGACCGCGAGGGACGCGTGGTTAACAATCTCCAAGACCCGTCGGGGAAATCCTTCGCGCAGATTTCAAGCGTGCTTGAGCACAACGGGAAACTTTACTTCGGCAGCCTCGGTGAAGATGCCATCGGACGCCTGCCCGTACCCTCAACACCGCCCTGACATGTATCGTGTCTTTTATCTCGCGTCATCTATTAGCAGCATCCCCGGCTTTTATCAAACTTCACGCGAGGCTTTACGTTGAAACGTTCTTCATAAACGACCGTCAGCATTTCACTTCGTAACCGTTTATGACCGCCGTGCGATGGTGGCTTAGCGAGTCGCCCGACCTGCCCGTACGCGTCCTACCTCGTAACCAAAGGAAGAGTTCACAGCCATGATAAATATACTTTCGTCAGCAACGGCTCTGCCTCCGCATAGGTTCACTACGACGGAGCTTATCGCATCACTTGGTAACAAATTATCGCCCGATATAACTCAAACGATTAGCAGTATAGGAGTTGATCAAAGGTACTCCGCGCTGGAGAATTTTCCGGCCTTCCTTTCGGGAGAAGCGATGCACTCGACGACTTCGGCGACCGATCTCGGCGTCGAAGCCGCGAAGAAGTGCATCGAGCAATGGGGCGGCGACCCGCGCAATATCGGTTTACTGATCGCCGCGACGAACACGCCCTCGCAGCTTCTACCGTGTCTCGCTTCGGAGGTGATGGCTAGCCTGCACGGCGTGCTCTCGCGCTCAATCAGCACGGTGAGCATGCAGGCGCAGGGCTGCTCCGTCCTGCTCAAGACGGTCGAGGTGGCTCAGTGGTATCTCTACTCCAATCCCCGGAAGGTCGCGCTCGTGTTGCTGTCTGAAGCACACACGCCGCACATCACGCCGTTGCTGCGTGATGAGTATCACGGCTTCCGCGAAATCGTTCGTATGCGTAAGAACCGCAATGTGAATGAAGATGAAATTAAACAGCAACGGGCGGATACCACGCTGGTCATACAGGCAATGCTATTCGGCGACGGCGCGGTCGCCTTACTGCTCGGCGCGGGAGAGGGAGAGGCAACGCTCGGCCCCGTCGCGCACCTCACCAATGACGACCCGGAAGATGTCAACCTGCTCACGATGGAGGGAGGCAGTCTCCATCCGTGCGTCAACGTCAGGCCGCAATATTTTATGCAGTCGAACGTGGCGCGCCGGGGTGCACACTACGCGCTTAACACGGTGAACAAGATACTGGCGCATCCTGAATCGCCCGTCTCAAATCTCAGCCAGGTGGAAGGCTGCATGATTCACACGGGGAGCAAGAAAATACTCGACGGCGTCTGTTCGCAACTGGCTTTAGCACCGGACTCAGATAAGGTTCGTGTCTCCTACGACATCCTTCGGGATTACGGCAATCTCTCAAGCGCTTCCACCGGATTCATGCTGACGGAGAAGAATGTTCCGAAAGGATTTGGCATCATCGTCGGCTTTGGTGTTGGCTTCACGGCGAGCGCGGGAGTCGTGACTTTCCGCTGACGGTTCCGGTGCAAATAGCGTGGTAGGGGCTTTGCACATTTATTCAGTAAATGCTGCATAATTTACGACTTTTATTCATTTAACCTGAATATTTGTGCAAGGCCGCAACAACAAATTGAATCTTTGCTTTCTCGCGTCGAGTTGAAGGATTTATTATCGGCAATCGATTATGACCGCTTAGCGAAAAACGCTATCTTCCCCGAAGACCATGAGTCGGCTGAAAATGTTGATTTTTCTCGGAACGAAGGCTTACCCGCAGAATTAAGCTTTGCACCCTATTTTTATGCCATGAAAAAGGGGGTGGCGATAGTTCCTCACGGTCATCGTAATATGGCTTCCATGCACATGATGCTCAAAGGACAAGCGCATAGCTGGCAGTTTGAGCGCGTCTCTGATGAAGCGCAGTATTTGATGATTAAGCCGACCATAGACAAGGTGCTGAGCGTCGGCGCTGTCTCAACAATCTCCGACGGGAAAGATAATATACACTGGTTCAAGGCGTTGGGTGAGCCAGTCTTCATGTTCAATATTGGTGTGTTTGGTATCAATGCGTCGGAAGGATTCACTGGCAGGGATTATATTGATCCATTAGGTGGTGAGAAATTAAAAGATGGATTAATCAGAGCGAGGCGTATAGAGGTGAAGGAAGCATATAAGCTCTACGGTAAGTCATAAAGAGAATGAAACTGCTACAGAAAATGTAATCGCAGAACAAGAAATCTAACAACTCATTCAACCCGACGCCTCGATAGCATCTCTTTCATCATTGAGTTCTTTGGTTTAGTAGAATGCTGCTCGCTCGCAGCGGGTCAATTCGAGCATTAGACGGCTACGTGTAAAATGATGCGTATGAATTCATACTTCCTCTGCTCCTTCCGCCCACTCTGTGGGAATGCAGTTGGTTGCGGCGCTGTTACTCGCGGTGGTCTATCACCGTTCATTGACGGTTCGTGTCGGCGGGAGCCTGACTTCCAGTCGAGCGCTCCTTCGATCTCTGCACTCTGCCGTTCGACGAAATTCGCTCCGCGTCTCTGGCCTGGCGATAGTGTGGCATACATCACAAGCCAAGGTCTCTATGGCGGGGTAGCCGGATGGGCTTTGGTGGCGCTCCTGAATAATCGTGAATAGGTTTGAGTCACATGAGACAGCCGCCGAAGATTACCTATTGCGTCGTTTTAGTGCCCTTGGCTTTCTACCTTAAAATCAGCTTACCCCGCGCCATACTACTTACATTCCCCAAGATCTATCTTATGAAGGGCAAATAACATAAGATGAATCAAATAGCGCCCGTAAATTGCGGCCTGATAATATCACGCATCATAAGGATGGGACAACGTCCCACAGATGAAACCGCAGCCAGGAAGGGTTGTTCCAAGCTTAGAAGGTAGGTTAGCAATGTTTCTTATGATGATATAATAGTCAATGCGTTGGAATGCCAACTAAACGAAGGTACGATCGTTTAGCAGAACCACATCTAATTTGCTGTATAGAAGGCTTCTCAGTTAGGACATTTGGTAGATGATGAGCACAACTATTCCTGATATCGAGACTACAGGCAGTGCCCTTGGAAGCCACCGCTTTTTGGACGAGTTTGCGTTTGCCTATCACCGCGCGGTCGCAGAGCGTCTGCTGAGAGAGCCCGTGGCTGTCATCAATCACGCGCGTCATAATCTCACTCGGTGGATCGAAAGAGGCTCGGGTGAAATTCAGCCCCTCGAAGAGTGGCAGAGGATCCTGGAGGAGTCAGACGTAGACCGGCTGATTGAGATCATTACGGACACTTCTGATGAGGGGCAACGCCTGCGCTCGTCCTCGCCCTTTGTCGGCACACTCTCGCCCGAGAAAAGATTGGAGATACTCGCCGCCTGTGAACAAAGAGCAGTTGCTTGATCTGACCGAGCGCATCAAGCTCGTCGCTGGCGTCGAGATGCCGATCATCGTGGGCTCTCAATCTCTCTACGCGGTAACCACCTTCGTACCTGAAAGCGTCAAACAATCCATTGAATGTGACTTCCTGCTGCTGGCCGTGGGTCCGCCCATATACCGTGCTGTCATCGAGCAGATCGGGTTTGCGAGTAGCTTTCAGGAGACTCACGGCTACTACGCAGACGCCGTCGGACTGGCAACTGTGGTATTGCCAACGGGCTGGCAGGAGCGTCTGCTGCCTTTGGCCGACGAGCAGGGCACGTTACACGCATACTGCCTCGAAATACATGACACGTGCGTCAGCAAGCTGATGGCAGGCCGTGATAAAGATTTCCTCTTCATCAAAGAAGTACTTGATCGAGGAATGGCCGAAATGGGAACTTTTATCAAGAGAATTGATTCTGGACATGCCCCAGAGTGCCGCCCTGCTGCCGCGTCTGGAGAAACTGGAAGGCTACTTGGTGAAAGAGCGCGCTTCTCACGAGCTCGGCCCTATAGAGAAGCTGATCCGGCGGCTTCGACACTCGACCAGCCAGTAGTTATTAAACTCACGAGCAAAACGGAGCGCTCTCCAGTGAGAGCTTATTGTGCTGCATCGTAGATTCTAAGTACGAAGTCATTGATAGTTAATAGGGTTGTGTTGCAGCAATTACCTTCGAGCTATTATCCTAATCCAGTTCATCAATCATACTTTCGGGACTCATCATCTTGAAACAAGCTAAATCCTCGTTCAAGTGGCGCCACTTTGAGCCGTCAATCATCCTTTTATGCGTCCGCTGGTATTGCAGATATCAGCTATCCTACTGCGATCTGGAAGAGATGATGAGCGAGCGTGGCCTCTCTGTGGATCATAGCACTGTGTGGAGATGGGTTCAGAGATATGCGTCAGAAATCAACAAAAGAATCCGCCCACATCTCAAATTAGCTGGAGCTTCATACAGAGTTGATGAGACTTACATTAAAGTTGGGAAGAGCTGTAAATATCTGTACCGCGCCGTTGATTCAGCAGGGAACACAATAGAATTCATGCTCTCTGCTAAACGCGATGTTTCTGCGGCAAAGCGGTTCTTTAAGAAAATGATGAGAGCAGATCATCGAAGATTACCCTTTACGATTAGTGTTGATAAGAATGCTGCTTATCCAGAGGCGTTTATCACTTCACAAAAAGATAAAGTGATACCTCATGACTGTAAATTGAGACGAGTGAAGTATCTGAATAACATCATCGAGCAGGACCATAGATTCATTAAGAAGAGAGTTAGATCATGTCTTGGTTATCGCTCGTTTGATACTGCCGAGCGAACACTTCAAGGAGTTGAAGCAGTGAACATGATGAGGAAAGGACAAGTGAAAAGATTAGATAGGAGAGATGCAGTTGGCCAAGCGAAGTTTGTTGCCAGCCTATTTTAGATAGCTGCATAACTTAAGACCAACTCTGGTATTTTGTGTCTCTAAATAATTTTCGCAACAGAACCCCACATTGAAAGAGGGTCTTGAAAGATTAGGCAGGGCGCTTGATGAGGTTTGAAGGTAACAGATGAGTAGAGAGCATATCCGTCGGTAATGGAGTAATAGCTTGTGACTAGACGCCTTCAAAAGCATCAGGCGTGCACTATGTCTTCGCTTCACCCGTTGCCTTCATTCAGAAGATTCGCAGGAACAATTCTCCGCCTTGATAATCAAGAATCAAATTGCGCGACCAAAGCCGGAATCTGCGAGGTCTATAAAAGTAGTCGCCATCGCTTAATTCCGGCTCTGGTCCGCTGCGCTCGCGAATCTTAGCGGGTCTTGCGTAGTTTATAGGTCATCCCCCCGATGAACGTTTTGTTGCCGGCCAGAGTTTCCTGTCGAATGGTCATATTCCCGCCTGCGTCGCAATCCGGTGTAGAAAATCGTACTTTGACCAGGACCTGTTCCTTAGGCTTGAGCCAGAATGGCTTATTGAACCCGAATCTATTCGGCTTGACGATCCAGCACTTTGGCCCGCTGAACCTGAGAACGGCCTGAACATTCTGGTCCGTAGGATTATTGATGAATAACTGGTCACCAAAGTCTGCTAGGCCGGACGAGCTAACGACCTTTATGTTTCTATGCGTCACATTGTTGTCCATAGGGGTCAGATAGTCCGGCACGAAGTCAGACGGCACGGGCGGCTTGGTCCTGGGGCCAACATGATCCTGGTCGGAATCAAGAATTACCAGCAGGCAGAAGTGGTCCGGGTTAAGCTTCGTTGAATCAATGGGAGGACCAGGAAAATCGAACGCGACGATCTGCGCCGCGTCCGTGGCCCCGCCGCAATCTGGCTGCGCTCGTCCCGGACAATTCGCTACCGAAGCGCCCGAATAATTCAGGCTGGTGATGGTCCGCGTGCCGAGCGGATGCCATTGAGTAGAATCCGCGGAATCGGCAGGGAATGCTTTCCAGAAATCCGTGGGCAAGCTGGGCAAGCCCAGTCCGGCAAAAGCCCAGTACAGCTTGACCGTGACAGTAGAAGCAGCCACAGGACCACGATTGCGTACACGGACATATACTCGATTCGTCACGCCGGACACCGCATTAAGATCTGTGAGCGCTTCAAAGCTGGCCGTTGAGGTCGGAGCGGGCTGGAAAGTTCCGCTAGAGCCTGGAGAATCTACTTTGATGTCAGCGCTCTGCCAGTGCGGAATAAATCCACGAGTCGGCTCAAATGTCGTATTACTAGGCTGGTCCGTATTGCCCCAGTCCAACACGTTGTCGCGCAGAAAAATATCTACGCCAGCTTTCCCCCCGCTTGATGAAGTGGGTGCGGCGATGCGCACAGCCTCGAAGGCGTTAATCCGCCCCCAGCTATGCGACGCCGGGCCGCTGAAGCCGGTTGCATAATCATAATTTCCGACGCTCGGCTCGACCTTGTCTGCGGTGTCCTGAAGCAGATGCTGCACCTCTTGGCGCGTCAGATTAGGGTTCACTGTGAGCAACAGTGCGCCGAGGCCTGCGGCTATCGGGGTGGCCGCAGATGTCCCGCTGTAGAATTTATTGTAATCGTTATCGGAATTACCGTCCGGGCTGAAAACGTCTGTGGTGACGATCCAGTTGGTAGGGGCAAGAATGTCAACGCAATTGCCGAATCCGTTGGCATTTTCTCCAACGACATTTACTCTTTGATCCTTGTGGTTAGTGGTGCTGACGCTTATCACGTTAGGCAAAGAGCCGCTATGAATATCTGGCGTTGGGCCTGTCTGTACACAGATGTTTTTATACGTATTACCAGCCGCTTGAAAGATAACGATTCCTTTGCCACCTCTTCCTTCGGTCGCTGCGGTATTAAACGCCGTGAGCAACTTGGGGTAAAAGGTCATCTTCGCGGTGTGCCAACTGTTGCTGATGATATGCGCTCCCTCCGTACGGGCATAGTCGAAGGCCATGCTCCGCAAGAAATCGTCGTAGTCTCCAAATTGAATGAGCATTAACGCGCAGTTTGGACATGAGCCGCTGACTCCGATTGAATTATTCCCCCTGGCGGCAGCGACGCCCGCCGAATTGGTTCCATGTTGCTCCGGCGTCAGTTGATTGCTGCCGCAACCCGCGACATTATTGGTCTCGCACGGGCCAAAATTCCAACCGTGCGTATCATCAATTAGCCCATTGCCATCGTCGTCAACGCCATTGCCGCCTACTTCGCCCGGGTTGGCCCACAGGTTCGGTATTAAATCAGGATGATTCGCGTCAAATCCGTCGGGTTCAAGCACGGCGATGACAATGTTCTGACTCCCCTGCGTGATATTCCACGCCACAGCAGCACGAGAATCTGCGCCGACAGTGCCCCCATTCTGTCCGGTATTTCGCAAATGCCACTCGTCGCCAAAGAGCGGGTCATTAGGCACAATCGGCGGCGGAGCATCATCTTTGATAACCGGGCTCGCGAAATTGGGGAAAGCGTATTCGGTTAGGCCGCTCTCGTTGAGTTGATTCGCAGTGGTTAAAGCATCCTGCCGGTCTACTGCTGCTGGTGTCATCCTTAGCAGGAATTCATTCTTGACGAAAGGATTCTCCCTGACCACCTCCACCGTATATTCTCTGGTCAGAGAATCAATCTGCGCTTTCGGATTATCATTCTTGAGCTTGACGATAAATTCGTCGGTCAGAAGCGCAGGGTCTTCCGCGCCTCCGGCAGTAACGACCAGTCCGGCCCGGATAATCGTGTCGGGCGAGCCAGTTTTGATTTGCCGTGCGAGCGTGAACAGTTCCGCTCGCGTGTATGTTCGTCCCAGGTCAAGTATCAAGAGGCCGCCGGGCAATTGGCGTGCGACGCGCGCGCCTGGCAGGCGGCTCAGTTCCGCGAAATCTTTGGTACGGGACGATTCCTTCAAGAACACGCCTATCTGGTTGAGAGCAATCGTGAACGGAATCTTTCTGCCTTCAAAATAGTAGAAAGCATCCGATTCATCCCGCTGGGTTTGAGAATGCACTCTGGAAGCGATCAAGCATCCGACGACAACACCGATAGACAGCAACGTCAAAAAGAGAGTTTTCAAGCCTGTGCGAGACATAGCAACCTCCTTCAAGTTTATAACTTCAATTGGTGTTGTTGCATAAATCGAAATGAGCACAGTCTCTTCCACAATTGGAATCAACCGTGGCTCACACGGCGTAGCTCACAGGCATTCCCAAGTGCGTCATCCGGTTCAGCGTTGCACACCGCACCAGCAACTGCGCCGCCTGCCCCTCAAAACTGCGTGCACTAACCCGCTCGCCGAAGATCATCTTTACTCTAAAGACCTGCGTCTCAGCCAAAGAACGGCGATGATAACCACTCTCGCGCTTCCACTGTCTCCGCCCCTTTTGCCTGATGGCACGCAAGTTCTCATCGCGGATGTGCCTTTCCGCTTTCGTGTTGCCGTGCTGCCAAATACGTGCCCGCTTCTGCGGCGGGATCGCCGCCCGCGCTGCTCTCGCTCTCAGGGCGTCATAACAGTTGCGGCTATCGTAGGCTCCATCGGCGCTCACTTGCTTGATCTCGTCCTCGACCTGCTCAAGCAAGTCGGGAAGCATCTGCGAGTCCTTGAACGAGTTGGTTGTGACGACAACCGCGACAAACTCATGCGTGGCTTCGTCCACACCCAGATGCAGTTTGCGCCATGTGCGGCGACGCGTGTATCCGTGCTGACGCACTGTCCATTCGCCCTCGCCATAGACCTTGACGCCTGTCGAATCCACCACCATGTGCAACGGCTCCGACTTGCGAAGGCGCGGCAACTCGACTTCCAAGGATCGGCGACGGCGCGAGAGCGTCGTGTAACAGGGCACGCTCAATTCGACGCCGAGCAGCCGGACAACCGAGCGCGTCAACCCTTCGGTGGCGCGCAAGGGCAAGCCATACACCTCTTCCAAAGTCGCCATGCACAGGATAGCGGTGTCAGTGTAGAAGGCCGTCTTGCCGCGCTTGCCCGTGCGCGCTGTGTTATTCCATGCAGCAAGGACATCTTGGCTGAGCCAGACGGTCAGACTTCCACGCCTGACCAGAGCTTTGTTATATTGACTCCAGTTGCGGAGACGGTAAGTGCGTTTGGTTTTCTTCTTGGTCACACATCAAGATTACCAGCACTGCCGTCTCCGTAGCTATTTATGCAACAACGCCACTTCAATTTAATAGATTGGGCCGACTCGTCTTCCTGGTTAAGCCGGAAGTTGTCCTGAGGCGGCCTCTTACTGCGCCTGTTCAGGAAATCGTTGCCGCCGCTTAGTGCTAGGCGTTCTTTGGCCTTCAGGTTGGTCATGGCATGCCGAGGGCCGTTCACCATATCTTGAGATGATACTGGGCATTTACGCTACTCTCGGTGTCTTCCTCATCCTCGCCTCACGCAACCCGCTCGCGCACCTGAGTCTTATCTGGTTCACGGTCTGGTCAAGCATCGTTCATGGCGGGATCATGGCGGTGCAGTCCTTTGTTTATCCGCATAGCATGGGACACCTGTGGGGTGATGTTTTGGCTTTGTTTGTAGTGGCAGCGGTTTTGGGGCTGCTGACTCTCTGGGCACGCGGGAGTGGGGTTGTGCAGTCGGTGGCATAACGACTCATTCAACCCGAGCCCGCAAGAGCTTCCCTTTCATCTTTTACGCCAGGAAATGTTATCAGAGCACCCGTTTGTTCGTCGTCTTGCAAAGTGGTAGCAGACTCAGCGACCGGAGGCAATTGTGCAGAGGCCGCATCTTTTTTAGATTTCTGAAGCAACTCGAAACGAGCACTGACGAGTCTCGCTACGCTGAAGCCTAGACTCGTATTCAATTCACATAACTGTTCGGCTATAGCCTTCCTGGAAATCCGTTCGACCGCATAGCCCAGTTCTGCGGTAGCCGACTCAGCGCCGTCTACTATGATCAATTCAAACTCTCTACCGCCTCGCACAAGACGACTTGCGTAGTTAAGCAGGTACGTACGGCCTTCGTTATGGATCATCCCCGTAGCGATGATCATCAGGTGCGGCGCATCCGTCTCGATCTGCATATCAACTGCGCGTCGCGCGAAAGCGGGGGTCAAATCTCCGTCCCTCAGGGCGAAGAGAGACGGCTCGTTGCAGACATTAGCTATCATGTATGCTTCGCCCGAGCCTTCAGGCGGTTGGATGGCAATCTCACTCTCGGATATACCCATCCTGCGTAAGATGGAGTGAAGACGATTGACGAGCCACGCCCCGTCGTCCAGCAGAGCGGAAGAGAGGTGTGTAGGGGCCACCACTTCTTCTATCTTCTCGTCGGCGATTCTCGCCCCACACTCTGTGCAGGTCGCGTCGCTGACGGTGACGACAGCGAGTGCCGCCGATGTAGGGAGGCTGAGTAGAGTATGCCCTGTTTGACGGCAACTGATAAGAACCTCGCGGCGCAACAGCCCAACTTCCACTAGCCTGTCTAATGAAAAGGATGACGGATTGCCAGTGCTCTCGGCGAGGAGTCTACCAGCATAGCCTTCCGTAAAAGCCTGCCTGGCGCTACGCAGGAAAGCCCTGGCATAAGGATTCTCAAGCAACTCGGCGGCGCGTATGCGCTCGCGCGAGCTTTCCTTGCGAACAACCGTAGAGAGCGAATCCCTATCCTGACGAGTGACAAAACGCTCGAATCCGCTTTGAGCAGGCGATTGTTCCTGCCGCCAATTTCTTAAATTCTGCGCGTCATTCCTAGAATTGCCTGTGATCTCGTTTATTGCTTCTATCAAGCAGTCGCTCACATTTTGACAGAAACCGTCCAGTCGCCTTAAAGGCTCTGAGATATGCGGTTCGTAAACAATCCCGGCGCGGATGCCCGTAAAGAGGGATTCCGAGTCTCCGAAGACGAGGGAAAATATATGGTTGTCAAAGAGGAAAACGTCGCCGCGTATGTACGGAGCGCGGTCTTCCAGTCTGGTAGATAGAGCAACGGCCTGTTCCATCTCAGCGACGTGTGCCGCCTCCGAAAGAGCCTGCTCGTAACAGTTGAGCCGAATAGATCGGATGAATGGTAGCAATCCCCTCTCGCCCAATTTCTCCAACAGGAGAACGCGTATCTCATCGGCAGTGTCATAATCTAAAATTCTACTTGCGAGGAACAGCATGGTTGCATCTCCCATCATTCGCTGTTTATCAAAAGCATCAGATATCAAGTGGTCGCCCTTTTCTACACCCGAATCATTGAGGCGCAATGATCGTGACCGACACGGTGTCTTGACCCGAAATACCTGTCGGATAATGACGCCCACGGGCAATCCTTAGTGCGAGCGCCTCATAAGCTTCAAGCCCCGGACGCCTTTCGGCAACGTAAGCCTGCTTGACAAGCCCGCCTTCCACCTGCAACACCACCTTAACCGTCAGGGAATTAGAAGCGCCGGCTTCAGATGGATTGCGGCTCACGCCCCCTAATGTTTGCGCGGAAGATTCCTGACGACCTCTGCTGCCGAGCCAGCTTGTGAGTCCGACAACCGTTAACAGGCTAACAACCAGGGAAACCAGTGCGCTGATGAAGATTACCCGCCGGTTGTTTGCCTGTCTCGCGGGCGCAGGCGGAAGAGCCAGCACTTCTTTCGCGGCAAGGAGCGCTGCTTTTTCAGTCTCGGTGAACTCAATCTCGGCATCAATCGGTTGCGGGCTTACCTGCGCGGATATAGTCGAGATAGCTTGCTCAACTTCGGCGGACGAAGGCTCAAGGTTTATGGTCTTTTCTTCCGTGCAACCCAGCAGCTCAAGTATGACCTTCTGCGAAGTCTCATTAATCGAATGGCGTGACGCCTCTATGAGCGGGTTGAAATTAAAAGAGGCGTTGGGCTGTGAGAGGGCTACGAAAATAGCCTGTAATCCGACGAACGTGTTGAGTTGGGCATCAATCAGATCGCCCTGCTTGAAATATAAAGCGCACGGGCTAATCTGATATTCTATGACGAGACGCCCCGTCTTACGCTGCCGACGTAGAATCGATATTAAATCCGCCAACGGGTAGTCATTCAAATGACCCGTCAACACCACAAAGTTTGCGTCCCGCACTTGACTCATCTTTGATGCTGCGTATTCTCTCTACACTAAAAATAGCTGCCGGAGTACACCCTTTCTCTTGTCATAAAATTCAGCGGAACTCTCTAGCGTCACGCTCACCGATAATTCGCCAACCGTCATCCGTGCGCTGCCAACGTAATTCATGCAGAACCTCTCCATGACGTAGCCTATCCTTGATTTTCAAAATATATTCTTTACGAAAGCGCATGGTTGCCGTCAGGCCATCACGATCCAGGGTGATATCGGGCGCACCAACGACGCGCACGTCTATCAACTCCGCGCGCTCAAACATGCTGGCCTTGTCTTTTCGCACAGTCTCACTCGGGACGCTTCTCAAGCGGTAGTAGAAGAGGAGTTTTGGACCATAGAAAGCCATAACTTTATCTATATCGCGCGCGTTGGTTACTTTAACCAACTCGTCGAGCGCACGGCCCAGGACGGCGAATGTTTCCGGCAACTCTTCTTTGGAGCGCCCAGAGCCATCCTCGCTCACTTCCGAAGGTGATTCGTTCTTGCTTTCAACTGTTTGTGAGGGATTCTGCTCAAATAAGCTGGCGATATTTTTATCGAAGTAGTAAGAGATACTTCTGTAAGTCACCTCGTCGGGCTGAGGCGTCTCTTTACCCAGTTCGGAGATAACCTTTGAGGTCGTCATCTTCGTCCAGTTGCCTACAGTATCGAATTCATATTTATAAGTCTCTTTGCCCAGAACAGCGTTGTCAGCGCTGCGGATAGTCATGCCGACAATATTACCTTTATCGTCGTACTCATATTCCTGTGTGCCATTATATGAGCTAATAGAAATTAGATAGTGCGCGCTCTCAACGCGACGGCCCTTCTGGTCATAAATTGCGAATCCCATTAGCTGGCGCGGCCCCTCAATCATCTTGCCTGATTTGCTTAAGAGTTTCGCCGTTTCAATTCGTGTCTGATGGACGGGTCCGAGAAGCCCGTCTTGAGCCTTATCACTATCAAGGAGAACAATCGAAGATGGGCGTTGGCTAGAGCGTGCTTCAAGGCCTGCCCAGAGGAAAGCCAGACCAAAGCCGAAGGCAAGAGATGTAAGAATCAGAATGGATACCTTTAGCGCATAGAACTTCCCCGACATCAAATGCACCTCATGCTAGGATTCAAAGCGCCCGCCCCCTGATAGCCAGCCTCATGCAAGAACCATCTCGACCTAAATTTTCTTGTCCGTGTCAGTTATCATTCAGTTAAATCTTATGCGTTAAATTCTTCATAGTCTCAGCTTAAAATGCCGGAGGCTAAAACGATATATTGTACCAACTATTTGTCAATATACAATATTTTGTTGAAACTTGTCATGGCAGGCGAGTTAATGCTTTCATTTTGATCAAGTGGCGGGAGCTTTGAGTACAAAGAGGGGCTCCGTTGCAAAGATTACTTTAATGCGCGTAAATATTTTGAGGCCATTTTCATTATGCAGGGCTCAACTCGGGCCCTTCAAATCGCACCTAACAACTCATTCACCACGACCCCACGATAGCAAGCCTTTCATCATCTCTATTGGCAGTGTAGTTGAAGGCTGCACAGCACGCGGCGGGTTAATTCGGGTGTAAGGCGCTCGTCACTATTCCTTACAGAACTTTGATGATGTAGAATTTCCATTCCCTGAAGGTTTGTTGAAGGAGTTTTGAAATGACTGATGAACACAAGGCTGGAATTGATCCCAAAGCAGAGCGGGTCGCTCAATGGCTCGTAGAGAACAGAACAGACTTCGAAGGGCAAGGGATAGGCGAAGACAAATTAGCTCCTGCTCTAGGGATGACGACTGACGAAATCACAGAAGCAATAGATCATCTTGAGGCGCGAGAGGAGGTGGCCAGGATGCCGCAGGCCCTCACGACCCCGCCACAGTTCCTGCTTAAACCTGGGCGAGGATGGCCTGAGGCGAGAGACGAAATACTAGGGAAGTAATCCGATAGCTAAGTAGAAAACCTAAGGAAGCTCAGTTAGGGGGGCGCGTCTAACAACTCATTCAAGCGGACTCGCAATTAGCTTGCCTTTCATCGAGAACTTGTCTGTATCGGCGTTGAATGCGCGCCGGTTAATTCGGGCGTTAGACCCCTTCAGGTGGCTTAAGTATGAGTCCAATGGTTGTGCTCGAAACTGAACGGTTGCTGCTTAGGCGCTTTACGCCCGAAGACGCCGCCGACAATTACCGGATTTACACCGACCCCGAGAATATGAGGTTCATGGGCCGGCAGCCCGACTCGGTCGAGTTCGAGCGGTACCACATCCGTAGACACATCGCCAACTACTATGAGCAGCACGGGTTCGGCCTGTGGGCGGTGGTGCTAAAGGAGAACGGCCGGCTGATCGGGCGCTGCGGTTTAATATACCAGCCGGTCGAAGGCGCGCAGGTGGTCGAAGTCTCATATCTGATTGACAAGCATTACTGGGGCCGTGGCTTGGCGACGGAGGCGGCCCGCGCGGTGGTCAGACTCGGCTTCGAGCGGTACGGGTTCCCTCGCATCGTGGCCCTCATTAATCCCGAGAACGTAGGGTCTGTTCGCGTGGCGGAGAAGATCGGGATGAGGTACGAGCGGAGTGTGGACTTCAGGGACTTCGGCGAAGTCTCGCTCTATATTCTGGAGGCACGTGATTCTGTCGCGGCAGGGGGGGTGAAACCTGTTATCCGCGGCGGGGTCTAACAACGGCATGCAGCGGAGCGCGGACACGGCGGCTTTCATGTTCCTTCAATCGGGCCGCGCGCCCGATGATGCCGGGCGTTGGGCAGCATTGGCTATACAGGTGGTCATAAAAGAAAGAGAGGAAGATATCGGCGATTTTTAGCAAGGCAGCGTCCAGCTGTCATAGAACGGTAACACGTAGGAGAAGGTACGATTGAAGGATCGACGTCTACAGTATTATCTTGACAACCCGAGAAAGGAGACCTCGACATTAACCCCAGACGTGTGCAAATCCGCCGCTACGAAACGGAGATCAGAAGGCTGCTCAACAATCTCGCTCAACATCCCGACGAACTGAGACGCTGGCGCGACAGGGATCTCCACGTCCTCGTCAATGCGCCGCTCATCCCGACGGAACTCGAGGACTACGAAGACACCCGAAATCGCGCCGCCGGGATGGGATTCCACATCTACCCGGCGTTCCGCACGCAGCCCCTCCAGTTCGCGGACTACGTGTCCTCCGCCTTCTGGCAGACCAATGCCAATCGCCTCATCAACTCGGCCGCGCTCAGACTCCCCGGCGACCTGTGGTTAGGCTTGGACATGGAGAACTACTCCGGCCCCGGTGTGGAGCCGACGCGTTCCGCGCTCGGTTCGGCCGGCTTCTCAGTCGCGCAGCTCCGCGCGGCCATGCAGCCGTTCATCGAAGCCCTCCAGGCCACAAACGCCTCGGTCGCGCTCTACCCCGCTGGTGAAAACTCGGGCGAAGACCTGATCTACGTCACCGACGTACTCGGGCGCGAGCGGATGGAGCTCTGGGCGTTAACCACCTACCCTAACGCCGAGCGCTACCGCCGGTCGTCGGCACGCGGTTGGCCGGCAGCCGCGGCCGAATTCCTCAGGCTGATGGGGCAACTTCAGCAGAGGTTCCCCGGCTACCTCGTCCGCCCCGGGATTAACGACCTTGAGCGCGTCTGGGCCGACCCATATCGGCGCGATCTCCTCCGAAGCGGGCCTGCGGCTCCGTGGGGCTACGATGAAACGCGCTGGGACGATAGGCAATTCCTTAATTTAGGCACTCCAGAGCATCGGGACGGCACGCAACTCTCCGCGCTCAACCTCGTGCGTCACGTCTGGCCGATTCAGCCCATGAGGAGGAACGTCCCCGCCGAATTCGACACGACGACGACGAGGACGTTGCCGGCGATTCTACCGACGGCGCTGACCGCAGTGGGGGGGGAGCACACCGTCGCAGTGGGGGACGCCCGCGGAGCCTTCGCCCCTTCACCCCGATGGCATCCAGTTAGGTACGCCCCCGCCCCCGCCTCCGTGTCCGCCCGTGCCTCCGCACCCGCCTTCACCCGACTGGGCGGGCCTCTTCGCCGACCGGGTGCTGCCGCTCGACCCATTGGCACCGTTCACCATCGACGGCACGTTCAGGCTTCCACACTGTCTGCACGCTTCGTGCCCGCTCTTCGGTATGGTCGCGAACAACGTCGGGGTCTGGCAGGTTGCTTACGATGCCGCTCGCGACATGATCGCGCTCTACGTGCGCCAAGGGCCGGCAGGGTCGCCGCCGCGCAGCCACGTCCTCGACATGATATTGGCGCCTCCTCGGGGTCAGGATATCCGCGTCCAAGTCGGCCGCAACGGCAACGCATGGCTGCGTCACCCCACCGGCGAGACAGCGGCCGGCAGAACGATCCCCGACGGCCCGCCTCAGAACTGGGACTCCCTCGTTATCGGCGCGGGCCAGCGCGTCCCTACCCTGCCCGCCTCGAATGAACCCACGGAGTTTTGGAGGCCGTCAAGTAACCCGGCAAATCCCACAATGGCGGGCTGCCCCGGGATCGTGATTGTGGGGACGTGGAGCATCTACGACCGGTTCCTGAGCAACGATGAGTTAACTGAGTTGCGCGCGGGATCGTGGCCGTATGGGTACGGGAGGGTGGAATAGTAGGTTCTGGGGACACCATACTTAATTACTGGCTGTCCGTAGGCAGGCCGAAAAGGTCAGTGCCTTCGAGGAAATAACAGCTTGCCCAACAAAGCACTGAACGGGGTCTTATCGGACTGAACAAGCATGTCCAGCTCCGAGCCTATTTCAAGTCCCAAGTAAGAGGAATCGCTCCTTGGCCGCCCTGATTATCTCCCGGCACATCATAGACGGGCACTAATTTACCCTCCTCATCTTTTTTGAAGGAAATAGCCGAGTACCAATTAATCGGTTCAGAGACTATCTTGTCCGGCCGCTCGCATTCCCTCACAGGTCTTGCCCAGACATCGTCTGCCAACTCGGCCCACTGCTGGAAAAGATAACGTGCGCGAAAGGTCTCGCCTCCTCTCTTTAATATCGGGCGGAAGCCAGGGGCGTCCAGAGCATAAACACGACCGTTAGGCTCAGCATAATAATCGCTCATTTGCGCGCTGTCTTTTTCACAGTCAGTTGACTCCTCAGTGAGTGACGTATTCAGAAAAAAGCGCGACACGTATCTCTTTTTCAGGGTTATCGGGCGCTTGTAATCGCTCGGGGTCACAATCCCGACAGTTTCTATCAAGTTGGTCCAGGCGTGTAAATTGGGCGAATAGAAAAACCCCAGGGCGGTTGTTCCCAACCATTGCGTGTCGGCAGCATACACTATCGCATCATTGTCATTCGAGATAAGCCCGGAGCCTCTGGCTTCTACTCTCACCCAGACGACGCTGAAGTCTTGACTGTCCAGCGCCATCCCCTCTTCATCCTTTGCCTCAAGTCGAATATTGTCAGCTTCGCTGCTCGCGGCGACGCCCTTAATCTCGATTGTCTTGGTCTCCGTAAGAGTCATCTCGCTCGAGCCATCGGCAAACGTCGCTTCTCCCTCACCGCTGCTAGTCTCCAGCGTCAAGGTGACGGGCGGATGCTCGGCCGCCATTTTAACTTCGACGCTGGCTGTACCATTCTTAGGGACGGCAAAGAGCGAGCCTATCTCAACGCCACTCGTGTCCACGTAGTCAATATATAGCGCCGAGTCGAAGAGACCGTCGCCGACATTTGAAACGCTGGCATCAATCTGAACGACATCTCCCTCCTCATTTACCCTGAGCTTCGTCTTATACCAGTCTGTCCATCCCGCGTCGTCGAAAGCCTCGCGCCCCAGGTCATTCATGGTTTCAGAAACTTCCACGCTGCCTGCCTCCTGGGTGCGCATGCTGATGTCAAAACTGTCATTGTATTTGGTTCCATAATAGCCGCCCGGTATTTCAGAGGTCTGGAACCTGTACCTGATAGTTACGCGCAGTGTGCCGGGCTTAGTCTCAAAGGTGCGTGAGATGCTCTGAGGCCCTTCCCCCTTCGTACGCAACTGTAAATCTACGTCTCCGGCACCGGCCTCCTTAGAGAGGGTATTCGAGCCACTCTCCTCGCCAGCAGCTTTGAGTTCTTCCTGGAAAGCCAGCCAGCGCGCTTCGCGCTCGCTTTCGAGCGCCTCGGAATCGGCGCTCGCTTCTACTGCCGGTGACTTGATACCCGAAACCGCTTGCAACTTTTTAACTGCCTCTACGTGAGGAACAATCCGTACGGGCGCCGTGCCTATATTCCATCCCGCGGTGCCCTGGCTGAAATCGTTGTTATCAATCGGACTCGGCGCGTTCCAGCCGATCAGTTTGAGGCGGGCAGTTCCGACTCCGCCAGTAGTTGTACGAGAGGCGAAGCGGTTATCGGAGGTGGTGGCACAAAGAAGGATTGTCCTGTCTGGAATATTGATGAACTGTGCGCTGCCGTTGAGGCTCTCGACGGCAGCCGCCACCGTCTTGTCATCACCCAATCTGGCCACCACGGTGGCCCCGGTCACGGGCTGGCTCTGCTCATCCAAGATTGACACTCTCAGTATGCGGCTACCGGCCCATAGGGTCAGAACCTTACATACCAAAGTCCCCCACTCATCCTCGGCAAATAACCATAGCTCATTCTTCCCCTCAGCCAGCGTGATACCGAAAGAGATGGACTCCTGTGTCAGTTGAAGGTTACTTATCGTGACCTTGGCACGGTTTAGAAAGAGGTGTACGGTCGTCGGGTCGGTCGAAAGAACGACATCTGTGAACTCTAAGCGGATGGAATTGACGCGCGCGTTAAACCCCCTTTCGTCTACACCCGTCAGAATCACGTGCTCAGGCACAATAGGGCCTGCGTCTACTATCGGGGGAGGCTCCTTTATCTGGAGACGGACCTTCAGGGTCTGAGGAACAGTCTTATGTCCAATTCGCAGGTGAACTGTACCTTCACGAACTCCGGCTTTTGCATCGTCAGGAATTGAGAAAATCAGCTTGACTGAATTTGGCTCATTCGCCTTGACACTGGCTATCGTGCTCGGCTCAACGCGTAATAGCCTGCCCAAAGCAGGCACAGGCTCAATCTCCAGGTTCGTTAAATTAGTAGTGCTGGTAAAGCTTACCAGCAGGCTCTTAGTTCTGCCTGGATAAGAAATGGCTTCCAGATGTTCTTTTGACCAAGTGATTGCATTTCCGGTGGGAGCGGGCATGGCTTCTCTCCTGGTTGAAAATTTGAGGCCGCGGCAGAGCCGCAGAAGCCAGGTATTTGTCAAATCAACCGGCAATATCGCAATGCCCATGCCAGACACAAGTCATTTCATCAAATCATCATCTAGTTGAACAATTCGGCGCGATTTGCTGTCCAGCACTAACAAAAAAATTGTCTACTGGAGAGGACACCCCACTACTTTTGTACACACCGCCCGGCGGAGGCGCTTGGCATAGTCCCAGTATCGTAAGCGATACCATTCTAAAGCGTCCGTCCGTTGCGTCTGACGGCCCAGCGCTCTACTTCCCGGCTATCACAGCTCTGCGGTGCAGCCCCTTCTTTAAACAGTGGGCTGAAGGGTTGCTCAAACGGGGCAAGTGCAAGATGAGTGTCATCTGTGCTGTGATGCGCAAGCTCGTCCATCTCGCTTACGGCGTCTTGAAGTCAGAGAAGCCATTCGACCCGCAGTGGGCAAAATCTGCTTGACAGAGAACACAGTATCTAACCCGCCCCGCGCGAGCAGCATGCTACCAAACCAGAGGAGACAACGATGAAAGGAAAGCTATCGCGGGATCGGGTTGAATGAGTTGTTGGGCGGCGCGTTGAGTTTAAGACGATTTCCCATTACGCAATTCTCGAACAATATCAATCAGGGCATCTAACCTTTGATCCGTATGAGCTTGTGCTTCTGCGAGCTTTACCAGAGCCTCATCTGTTTTAATTTGAGCATCAGCTAATGCTGCAATTCTGGCTTCGGAATTAGCTTGAGCTGCGCCTAATTCATTTATCCACGATTGATGGGTATCCATTCGCTCGTCTGCGCTACGGGCGAGCTCGATCAAAAGATCAATACGATTATTGGACTGGCTGGCAATTTCCGAGAGTGTGGCAAAAGCATTTTCAAGTCGTAATAATCTTTCTTCAGTAGTCATTCAAGTATCTCCAAGAACCAATATTCACTTCACGATTTAGTTTAACTAAATTCAGAATTTGGGACAATAAGCGAAGACGCCCAACGTTCGAATTAACCCGCGCCGAGCGCAAAGCACACAATTTACACCAGAGGAAGCATCATGAAAAGAATGCTATCGAGGCGTCGGGTTGAATGAGTTGTTAGATGCGGGACTGCGAAGTAAAAGCGACGCTACTTCGATAGACGGTGTGCTTCAATTAATTTGATGAGGTTGGAATCACCTTGGGCTAAGTTTTAGCCAGCCTTATATCTCCTTCATCTTTTCTTCAGCATGCCCAGAGCTTCACCTATCGCAGCATTATCGTCTGTCCGCTCCCGCTCTTGCCCCTCGTGACCTGCTTGCCGTTCGTGCGCTCCCTGCCGTAGCAGCCGCTCCCGGTACTGTTGATTGGCAGTAGCCATATCAACTTCTAAATTCTCAGCGAGCACAGGCAACTCTTCAATGGCACATTCCAGGACAAGGATGTCCCCATGAACGCTGGCCGCTCGGTTCGGCACCGACCTCATTGACCATTCCCTATTAAAAAGGGCGACCCACTCAGGAGTGGGGGCGGCAGAAAGACGGAAGGGGAACTTTTTGGCGTGTCTCCTGGAGCCGTCACGCACCTGAGCCTGTTCCGGGTTAGCAATAATAGTGACGTCTTGGAAATCAGTGGACATTAGATTTGCTCCTTCAGCTCTTACTCTCTTATCTCAAAGCTTTGGCTGCCATCATCTCTGCGCTAACAAGAAAGGGAACGTTCCCTGCCAAACGAAAAAACTATATTACAACTTATCCCCGGCGTTAAAGGCTAGCATCTAACGTCTGAATTAACCGGGCGGGAATCAACTACATCGTGCGACAAGTTCTCAATGAAAGGTGAACTAATTCCGCTCCGGTTGAATGAGTTGTTAGGCTTCGCCCTTGCCTTTACTCATCTCTCTGATCGACAAACTGCACCGCATTGCTGAGGCTCTCAACTAATTCTTTAGGCAATTCATCCTGGTCAAGGATACCGCTCGCTATAGCTTGAGCTACGGCCAAGTCCAACCAACTGCTGTTGTACTTATTAAACAACTCTCTGGATGGCCCCTTCGTGAACGCATATATTAAATCACTTAATTGGCTGCTGCTAATATCTTCGTCTCTCCATTCTTCAAAATGAATATGTAACTTCCTCAGCTCGCGTTTCAATTCTTCTTCGTATGCCACACCGGCATAATGACGTATCAACTTCTTTATCTTTTTAGGATAAGCTTTCACGTATCTACCCCTTAGATTTAAGGAAGAAGCCTAACGCCTGCATTAACCGGCGAGCAATCAACTTGAAGATGAAAGAGCCGCTCTATTGCGAGTCCGGTTGAATGAGTTGTTGGGCGGCGTGTCTGGGGACAGATTCATCCGGCACCCATCCAAACCAGACCCGCTATTAGCAGAAATACTACCCACGACAAATGACGCCCGTGCGAGCCTACCAAAGCAACAACCGCACTTACCAAAAAGGTTGTGGCAATTACTCTGGATAACATACGAGCAGAAGCATCAAGCGGATATGAAGCAAGTATCAAGAGCAAGGCCGCGGCACCGAACCACGCGACCGTCGTAAGATGCCACGCAAAGCGCAATGTGCGTTTGGTGAAATCATCGCTTCCAAATAGATGCGGTATATCCTGCCGCCGAAAGAGACGCATAAGAATATAACGCTCACCCAACCATGAATGAGCCAAACCGATTGCGAGTATAAGAAACGCCGCGACGACGAAATAGAAGTTCATGCTTTGTTCTTACCACAAGAAGCCATGTACGAGACGCCCAACGCCGAATTGACCGGGCGGGAAGCACCTGGCCAAGCCTTCAATCTTGCGGATGAAAAGCGAGCTATTTCCGCTCCGGTCGAATGAGTTGTTATGCCGCCCGTTGATTGTACCATTCAACTGTCGCAGTAGACTTCCTTCGCTCCGATTCATTCAACTCGACTTCCGTTTTGATGCGCAGCGGCATAACGCTAATTAGACGCCGCTTGGGATATACCTTTCACCGCCCTCTTCTTCTTACAGGCGGTGAATTAAATGTTGTTGCGAACTCAAATCGCCCGCGTAAGGTTAATTTACCATTCACGAAGCACTCCCATGTATATTTGCCCGCAGGAGCATAGGAAGGATTAAAATCATCTGGGAATTTAACAGATGTCCACTCACTTCCCCCTTCATTTTGGGCTTGAGCCACATACTTTTTTCCGTCCAGGCCAGTAACAATGAAAGTCGCTTTGAATGAACCTAATTCGCCGTATTTGTCTCTTACGCCTAGCTCAATACTGACTGATTCAGAACTTTGAAATTCTGGGCCTGGCCTATGTCTAGTTGGGAAAGCCCAGTCAAGCAGTTTTCGATCTATATCCTGAGCGCAAGCAATGCTGACGATAAATATAAGCGTAAGAATTGGGGCAAGAACTTTCATGTCATTATCTCCATTCAAGTGAGGAGTGTATGACGCCACAACAGAGGCAAATTATCAAGTTTTTTTCTAATTACAGTGTCATCAGAAGGCGTCTAACGCCCGAATTAACCGGGTGCGCAGACACCGCCAATAGGTTCAAGCTCTCGATAAAAGCAATGCTATTCGCGCTCCGGTTGAACGAGTTGTTAGACGACGCTGTCACTGAATGACTCCGACAATTGGGCCCAGGTCCGCTCTGGAGTCGTTCCGTTGCAGGTCGGTCGAGTACAGGCTGGATACGACCCCGTCCAGATATAAAGCGTCCGGGCAATGCAATTCGTCGCGAAAGTATATAGCGAGCTCGTAGAAATTGACCGGCTGCTCGCTGATCACGAACATGATCGTGTCGCCTGAGATGCCGACGCCATTGCGCAGCAGCCGTGAAGTTGACGCTGCATTGATCGCCGGATGAAGAACACCATTCCGGACAAGCAAAGGGCCCGATTGGGTTGCAAGACGCACGCCTTGAGCGAGAGCTGGGTACTCACTCGATTCAACGATTCTCGGCCCGGACTCGGAGATGAAGAATACGCCATTCGGCTTCAGGAAGAAGTTGCCGGTGCCATCAGAGAGGTTGAGAGGGGAGACTTGTTGACCGTCCTGCACCAACAAGCCGACGGGCGAAAGGTCAGGCTGGAACATTCCGGCATTCATGGCGAAGCGCAGCTGTTTGTTTCTGCTCGCGAGCAAAGACTTCAGCTGGTCGAATCGCTTGAATGTGCGTCCCGCATCGTCCCGTAGGAAAAGTTCAATGCGCTCTGTTCGAGCATCAACTCGAATTGTCGTAAATCGCGGCTCTGTGACACCCCCAGATTCGGAACTCTCGTGAACAGAAGCTGGCGGTGGCGTGCTATTAGTCTCGCGCGAACATCCGTTCCACGCCGACAATGCGAAGAGCACCAAGATCAGTAAAGAGGATGTCTTCATGATTTCAGAGTCGTCTAACGCTCGAATTAACCCGCCGGGAAGGATTGTATCAAGCCTTCAAGTCTAGCGGATGAAAGGAAAGCTATTTCCGCTCCGGTTGAATGAGTTGTTATGCGTGGCGTTGTGGTAACACTTACCTATGAATCCGTACCTTCTTTTTAGCAGATGCCGTCAGAGGAAATGCGTACTTTTTGTTATGTGTTTTCTTAGTTAAAAGCCACCCAGAAAATAAGAAATACCGCATACAAACCCAAAATCATATATTGCGGCCAAATTATTTGCGGCGATGTTAGTAATCTGAACTGCTGCAAACCTAAAGATTCTTCTAATGTTTTTAGAACTTTCCGCAAATGCCATAAGCTGACTTGGCAATAAATATCAAAACCTAGAAATGCCAAAGTAAAAAAAATACCTAGAGTTCTTGACCATAAAACTCGCTTCGCTCCGAGCCACCAGCCGACACTTAAAATTCCGGTAAGAAACAGAACTGTCCCGAAAAATACGATGAAGTGGAAACAAAAAGCTGCAAGGCGTAAATTTTCAAAATGACGGTAGTTCCGATTCACCTGCGAATACTCGCAACGTAAATTCTCAAAGTTGGCTTTTTCGTCAATCATAAATTTCTGAATTTATAGCGTAAAAATCCTTACTAATTATAAACTCACCGATTGCAAACGCATAACGCCAATTGGGCCGCAGTCGCTCTCACTATGTTTTACCGATAGCAGTAATTTTCATTTAATGCTACTGCGGTCTAATCCATCATAGAGAGGCAAATTATCGCACTGCCTAACGGCGCTGCCCGATAAACGCTCAGTTTTAATGAATTATCAGGCAAGCGTCAGTTTTTTAGGGCAAACAGCGATTCTGCCCGAATAATCAGTTTATTGCGCTACGCAAACCAAGCACAATAGTTCTGCTGCATACGGATGTTGACATCCATCTGAAGCAGGAATATCTTGCCCGACATCTGCTTCTTGCGTGTCTTGCTGCTGAGTACCTTTTCTCATTAGCCTCATGCCACTGAGCGGTAAAAGTCATCTTTGAGCTGTGTTAGACCGCCAGGAGCGGTATTTGTCAGCTTACGTGATAGTGGACCGCCGTTAGCGTAAAAGTCAGCCATAGCCCAAAAATGCCGCCACTGGCGGTCTAATGAGCGTTAGGTGGCTACAACTCAATGTATGCCAGCGAAGATATAGAGGGGCGTGTAAATTCATATACAAAGGAGTCAGATGCATGAATACGGTCAGCCTTATGGAGGCATGGAAGTTATGGTTATCGGGTAATCAAGTACATGATTCATTGCTATGGGGGGTGAACATTTTGTGGTGGGGAAGGCTTGGAAAGCTAGTTCAGTTTGCGGCTGCCCTTACAATAATCGCGGAGATTATTGGGCCTGAGCGACTACGATCTTTTGGCAATTCGATGCATGCAACTTTTACCTTAAAGAAAGCGGCCCGTCATATTCGTGACTCAATGGATTGGGTTAAAGCTATTTGGTCATCATGGTGGCAATATCTCTTACTACTCAAATTTATATTCAGTAATCCCAGGAAAGTTTTAAGAAGTCCTAAAAGTATATCCATTGAATCCAAAAAATTTAATGAAGCAAAGTTCAAGATCCAAGCGTTTAATGCAGATAATATTAACTTTCTAATTTGTCTTATTCTGACAGGTATAATTTTATACTCGTGGTGGCCTCAACTATCGTGGTGGAGAGTATTGATGGTCGCATTTAGTGTTTATGTTATGCTTCTTCTTACTATGTCGCCAGTTATAACAATACTATTCCTTCTGATATTCGTGCTTTTTGGCCTGCTAGTTGATTCCCTCTTAATTGAGCCAGTTGCTTGGGTAATTGAAAGAAAGCATATTGATAAATGGATAAAGGTTATTAGTATGTTATTGCTTTTAATAGGATTTCACTTTGATCTCTTGAGTTCTTAAAATAACGAATAAATGGCCTACACGCCACCTAACAACTCATTCAACCGGAGCGGAATCAGCTTGTCTCTCATCGTCAACTTGGATGCTATTCGCAGATGCTTCCCGCCCGGTTAATTCGGGCGTTAGGCAATAAATTATTGCCGTGACATTAACATAACATGGGTATATCCTCCTGGTGCTTAAAGAATCTTACAGTCTGGCCCCTTCTGGGTCAGCAAGTAATGCGGTGACTAACATACCGCTTTTTATAGCAGAACTAAACTTAAGCCCGTTTGTGAATTGAGCCGTCCAGTTTTGACATTCCTGAGCTACAGAACAGTAGCTCGGTTTGACCGAGCTACTGTTCCTGTTCAGGGAAGTTTTCAATCTTCCGTTCTAGGGGTCACAGACTCCTGTGCCGCCGCCGATTTGTGTCACCGGCAAGCGACGAGCGGGATCAACTTCCATTTCTGATTGGGGCCGAGGGGAGGATTGGGCCAATATTGCTGCACCGGCGCGCCGTTGTGGAGCCAAGCCCACCTGACGTCTAAGACCCTGCCGCTGTGCCTCGCCTTTATTTCGTAGTAACCGCCGCCGAGGTCGCTCACGCTCCACATCTGATTGAAGAGGCCGTTATACTCCCATTGCTGGACGACGATACCATCGTTTGTCGAGTATATTCCTCCATACACGGTAAGGGCCTTGCCACTGTGCCTCGCGGTGATTTTGTAGAAGCCGTCTCCGACCGGGGTGAAGAGCCATTGCTGGTTGTGTCCGCCATGACAGTCCCACTGGTTGACTGCCGATCCGTTCCCGAGGGCGGCACCTTCTACATCAAGACATTTGGAGCTGTGCATGGCCGAGATGCTGTACAAAAGATTAGGGTTAGGTTGCTGACCCGATGCACTCCCGGCGGCGACGAAAAGCAGCGCCAGTAAGATCGGCGTCAAAAGGCTGGTTCTCATTAATCTTGTTCTCATGACTTTCTCTCCTCTTTGTTATAAGGCGCACTAGGCGCGGTTGAGTAGCAGCGCGCACTGAGGCTCAGCGCGCTCGCCGGGATCAGAACGGCGGGGTTTGAGTAGCTAATCCCGGTTGAAAGCTTCATGCCGCGTGGATCACAGCAGCATGAATTAATATTCTGATCTCTACCTATAGAAACGAGATTCGTGAGCAAAAACTGGCATGCCTTCCAGAGCTTCCAGTCCCGGCGGTTAGAATCGTGTTAAAGAGTCTGCCCGAAGGTGGTATAGTTCCCTGCAACAAGCCAGGTTTCTCCAGCCTCAAAGGTATCTCGGATGTCGGACGCGCATTCAGTCACGCAGTTATTGGAGCAGTGGAATCACGGTGATCGTGAGGCGCTCGACAAGTTGATGCCACTCATCTACGAGGAATTGCGGAAGATGGCCAGGCGCTACATGAAACGGCAAAACCCCGGTCACACCTTGCAGACCACGGCGCTCATCCATGAAGCGTACCTCCGCATGGTCAAACAGAAAGAGAAACACTTTGAGAACCGCGCCCATTTCTTTGGCGTCGCCGCGCAAGCGATGCGTCACATCCTGGTCGATTACACGCGCGAACGACAGACGGCCAAGCGAGGCGGCGGCGCCCGTCCGATCTCCCTGGAAGAGGCTGCGCTTGTGACCCAGGAACGGGCCGCCGAACTGGTTGCCTTCGACGAGGCGCTGAAAGAATTAGAGAGACTTTCAAAGCGCCAGAGCCGGGTGGTGGAATTGCGCTACTTCGGGGGCCTCACCGTGGAGGAGACGGCCACGGTTCTGGAAGTTTCTCCCGACACTTTGATGCGCGATTGGAGCATGGCTAAGACCTGGTTGCACCGCGCCCTCCGGCCAGCAGGTGAAGTATGACGCCGCAACAATACGAACGGTTGACGGAGCTGTTTCATGCCGCCCTGGAGATTGCTCGCGACGAGCGTGCAGTCTTTCTGGACCAGCTTCCTAATAGCGATGCGGATCTGCGGCGCGAGTTAGAATCCCTGCTAGCTGTCCATGAGCAAGGAGCCTATACAGAGAAACCGCCTGAGGATATAGCCGCCGGATTGTATCTGGCGCAGCATGATAACGGCACCGCCGAGGTCACCTCGCTTGCCCCCAATACTCGTCTCGACCACTATGAGATTCACTCACTGCTCGGCAAAGGCGGCATGGGCGAAGTTTATCTGGCGGAAGATATGCGGCTGCATCGCAAGGTAGCGCTGAAGATTCTGCCTGCCGCAGTCGCTTCTAACCGGGATCGAATCCGCCGCTTCGAACAAGAGGCCGCAGCCGCAGCCGCACTCAATCACCCGCACATCGCGCACGTCTACGAAATAGGTGAGAGCGAAAGCACGCATTACATCGCCATCGAGCACATTGACGGTGACACGTTGCGCGATAAGATCCATCGCGACAAAGCTCCGCTAAAGAAGCTCCTGAAATATCTCACCCAGGTAGCAGAGGGCCTGAGCAAAGCGCATGCGGCAGGCATTGTGCATCGGGATCTGAAGCCCGACAACATCATGATTACGCGGGACGACTACGCGAAGATTCTCGACTTTGGTTTAGCTAAACTGATCGAACCACAAAGACCGATAGGCTCAAGCGGCGTTGCGTCGGGTGAAGTCGGGACTGCCTTCATGGTGGAGCATTCCTTGGCTGGCATGTTGATGGGCACAGCGGGGTACATGTCGCCGGAGCAGGCTCAGGGGAAGGTGAAAGAGATTGACCAGCGTTCGGACATCTTCTCTTTCGGCTGCATTCTGTTTGAGGCGGTGAGCGGGCAAAAGCCGTTCGCAGACGAGTCAATTATCAAATTGTTGCACAAAGTTGCATACGAGGCTGCACCGCCAATCAAAGAGTTCAATCCCTCAGCTCCGTCTGACTTGCAGAGAATTATCCGCCGTTGTCTAGCAAAGGACCCGGACGAGCGCTATCAGACGATCAAGGACGTGGCGCTCGAAATCAAGGAAGTGAGACAGCGGATGGTCGGGGCAGCGGAGATTGATACCACTGTGCCAGTATCAGGCAGCAGTGAGACGTCCGGCCAGTCTAGCATTGAACAATCGACTAGAACGACTTCGAGTACCGAGTACATCGCGGGTGAAATCAAGCAGCATAAGCGTGTGATAATACTAGCATCGGCAACACTGCTGCTGGCAATCGCGGGTCTGGTTTACTTCTTCTATTTCGCCCAAAGCGGCAAGACGGTGATAGATTCGGTGGCGGTCTTGCCTTTCAAGAACATGACGAATGACCCGAACGCCGAGTATCTCTCTGACGGCATCAGCGAGAGCTTGACTAACAGCCTCTCGCAACTGCCGCAACTTAAAGTCATCGCTCAAAGCTCCACTATCAAGTACAAGGGAAAAGAGATTGACCCGCAAGAGGTGGCGCGAGCGCTGGGCGTGCAGGCGATTGTGACCGGCAGAATTGTGCAGCGCGGCGATCAGTTGCAAATCAGCGTTGAGATGGTGGATGCGCGTGATAAGACGCAGGTATGGGGAGAGCAGTACAACCGCAAGGCCACGGACTTAGCCTCAGTGCAGTCGGAAATCTCTCGTGAGATTGCCGAACGGCTGCGTTTGAAACTGACGAATGCTGAGCAGCAGCAGCTCATCAAGCGCGAGACGGCGAACCCCCAAGTTTATGAACTGCTGCTCAAAGCGCGTTTCTACAGTGTTAAGGGAGGATCGGAGAACGGGAAGAAAAGTGTCGAATATCTCAATCAGGCGATTGCTATTGATCCGGCTTATGCACCCGCCTATGCCGAACTGTCCAGTGTCTACTGGGGTCTTGTTCATGATAGCTTTCTCGACCCGAAAGAAGGAATGCCCAAAGCAGAAGATGCGGCGCGCAGGGCACTGGAGTTGGATGAGAGCCTGGCTGAAGCGCATCTCGCGCTAGCAGGAATCAAACGAAATGCCTGGGACTGGGCAGCTGCCGAGCGGGAGTATCAGCGGGCCCTCGAGTTGAACCAGAATCTCGCTAGAGCGCATCACGAGTACGCCGTTTACCTCAGCTTAATGGGACGGCACGAGCAAGGCATCGCCGAGATCAAACGTGCCAGAGAGCTTGATCCTCTCTCGCTCATCGTCAACTTGGGTGTTGGTGCCAGACTTTACTTTGCTCGGCAGCACGATCAGGCGATTGAAGCTTTGAAGAAGACGCTCGAACTGGATCCGATCTTTGCCCTGCCGTACGTCTTTCTTGGCTACAATTATGCGGCGAAGGGGATGTATCCGGAAGCCATCGCCGCCTACCAAAAATTTATCAAGCTAAGTGGAGATGATACGAGTGTGCAAATCTCTCTGGGCGTGGCTTACGCGAGCGCTGGGCAGCGGGAGAAAGCACAGGCGATCCTCAAGCGATTGCAGACGACAAAGGAGTACGTCTCGCCCGGCGAGGTGGCTAATCTTTACGCCGCTTTAGGCGAGCGAGAGCAGGCGTTCGCGTCGCTCGAACGTGCCTACGCTGCACATGACCTTCAGTTGGGGACTCTGGGCGTTGACCCGGCGTTCGATCCTTTGCGCTCCGACCCGCGCTTCGCTAACCTTATTCGCCGCATCGGCCTCAAGCCGTAACTGTTGAGCCATTGAGAGTGGAAGGCATGTGATCAGCTCCGCCTACTTAATGCGATTGGGTCACCGCTGCCCGCGAAGATTCATAGCGAGCGCACCGTGCGACGAAAGCGCGCCAGGCTTATCAGGACTTCCTTGCACTCTGGAAAGATGCTGATGCCGGTTTGCCGTTGCTGATCGAAGCGAAAAAGGAATACGAAAGAGTGAAGTGACCTTGAGGTGTCGTAACTCGCCACTCTGGCATCGCTGATTTTCTTCTCACTGGAATATCATTACTTATACTCTTCAGCTCGCTGCGAAGAAAATTGATTGGACAAAACAATCGACTATCTAATCCTGCATCATCAAAATTGCGGGAGAGCCTCCACCTAAACCCATAAAAAACAGGAAAATAAGGCGAGGTTTACTGGGTCTTCCGCACTTTTGATGGTGGAGATCTAACGACAAGGTTCACCGGCGCCGCGCGAGCACCTTGAAGCTACCGAACAAGGTCGATGCGCGGCGTCCGGTGCAACTGCTAGTTGGGCGGCGTCGCACCGCGCCTGCGGTTACGACTCGTCCGTCGCTGCCGTGGGCGGCCACGCGCCGATCCGCTGCCGCAACGCAACGATTTTGCCAAGGTGATATGCGTTATGTACCGCCACACTGTTCAGCTCGTCGGCCATCGTCACGCCCGGCTCTACCTCGAGCGTCAACCGCTCAGGCGCCTGCCCCATCGCTGCCGCAGCGCGAGCGCCGTCCAGGAACACTCGCACCAAGTCGTGCCATTGGTGCTCGTGCTCCGGCGCCGCGCTCGGGTACGCCTCGCCGGCCGGGTCGCCGGGCTCGATGACACTCTGCTGGTACGCCACGACGTGCCACAGCTCCTCGTAGATCGAGTGCGACGCGCCTTCGGGGCAGAGCGTGACTTGCGCGAGCGTGAGCCCGGACAGCAGGCGGGCTCGCTCGGGAAACTCGCCGACTAGAAACAGATGTTCCAGGATATGCATCGCATCGCTCCTCTTCTCCCTATGTTCGTCACTGCGACCGGGGTAGCCGCCCAACGCCCGAGTTGACCAGGGCGGCGCGATTTCATTCAACCTTCGCCGCAACAATCAACTTGCGAAACGTGCTTCCGCCGCTCGCGTCCAACGATTTGTTCGGGGCGCATAATGCCGGTCAGGCCGGTGCCGCCGATAACGACGATCTTCATGTCGCGGTCCTTATTCTATTGGGACACTCGCGGCGTCTGAATCCTCGGGAAGTAGCGGGCCACGAAGAACAGGTACACGAGCCAGAAGGCAAGCCAGACGGATGCGACGATACGAAGCCTAAGCAGGAACAGGACCAGACATGGCGCAAGGAACATCGTGGTATAACCCAGAAGCCAGAAGCGATCCGCTCGCCGGGCGTGCAACGCCCTGTCGGTGTCGCTCATCGCTCCGCCAAGCGAGCACCGGTAGTAGTGCAACGTCGCGAACACGAGTGAGAAGGTCGCGACACCCATCGCAATCAGTGTGGCCTGGAACAACAAAGGATTGATCCTGCCGCTCTCGAACCTCGGGTACAGAAAGAACAGCATGAAGGTGAAGATGGCGATGTTCGACGCGGCGAGCGTATACGTCCGGGTGACGTTGACTGCGGCAAGATCTTCTCGCATCAAATTCCTCCACTTTGACGCACGCGCCTGACCACGGTAAGCACGAAGCGGCGCGTTAATTCATATTTCCGTTTTCATCCTTCATCCTGCAGTTCACGCTTCCGCCGCAGCGAGTCGGCCACGACTCAGGAAGCGTTGATATACAGGCACCGGATCCTGATTCTTAAACTGTTCGATAATTATGTAAAGCAAATCGGTATCCCCACGTTATAGAAGCCAAGTCGCCCATTTTGCGCCGTCGAACGGTTGAGCTAAGCCGCCCCGGAGGCCGAAGGCCGGAGGGGTCGGCTTGAGCGATTTGCTAGGCGCCCTCAAACGGAAACTAGCCACCGCGAGTACGCACCCCTATCAGGTCTGTACCTGTCACTTGTGCTCATCGGGAAGTCTGCTGCCCGAGCTCTTGGGCAAGCCCGATGAGAATTCCTTCGGGGCCCCGGATGTAGCAGAGCCGATACGTGTCTTCGTACTGGACCACTGCGCCGACCAGCTCCGCGCCGCGTTTGCCGAGCCGGGCGAGTGTATCGTCGATGTCCTCCACGGTGAACATGACGCGCAGGTAACCGAGAGCGTTCACCGGGGCGCTGCGGTGATCGGCGACCACAGGCGGCGCGAGGAATCGGGACATCTCGAGCCGGCTGTGACCGTCCGGCGTACGCATCATGGCAATCTCGACGCGCATGTCGCGCAATCCAGTGACGCCGTCTGCCCAGTCTCCTTCGATTGGGGCGCGCCCCTCGAGCTCGAGGCCGAGTTCGGTGAAGAACTCAATGGCGGCGTCGATGTCTTCTACCACGATGCCGACGTTGTCCATACGCTTGACCGTCATGATGTCTCCTTGGCGTCTAACTTTGTATTATACGGCGAATTTCGCCGTATAATACTTTCCCTTATCTGGACGCGATTTCATTATCACCCGCCCCAAAGGTAATACTATCAGTTAGCGGGTGCGTCCTGTGGATGGATAATGAAAGCGGCAAAAGCCGCTCCCGCTCACTTTGACTGAGCTGCTTCGGCGCGTCATCAAAAGTGCGGGAGAGCCTGAAAAGTCGGCCCTTATCGGACGCGTGTTTTTCTCCTTAAATTGTAGGATTGCTTCGACCAACAGCATTTAGAGGAGCTGCTGGGCGGTCGTAGCAATGGGTGTGTGGAAATACACTGGCGCGGCGGCCCGGTGAGTGCCGTCGCGTCGGCGACCGGACCGCTTGTGCGACGTGGGGCCGACCACCCCGGCAATAGAGCTAGAGGGTGACCAGCTCGGCGATCTTGGCCGCGACGTCTGCCATCGGATTTTCTGCAGTGCTCAGGCCGGTTCGCGAGCCGAGCAGAGGGCTGACTTCGCGGAGAGCATCATACGTCGTCTCATGCACAATGGGGACGAGCTGGTCACGCGCCAGGAGTGCCGATAGCTCTTTGTCGGCGATGCCCTCTCCTTGGATGCGGCGCAACAGCGCAGGGGTCACCAGCACGATCCCGACTCGCGACTTCGCCAGTCCCCTGTCTATTTCGCGGAGCAATGGCGTGCCGAGGGCGACGTCCTTCTCGCTAAACCAGACCCGGACACCGCGTGACTCGAGCAGATCGTGCAGTTCCTTGGCGGCCCCCTGCCGGTCGTCCCACGCATGGCAGAGGAAGACGTCCCGAAGGTCTGGCAGGGGCGCTCGCTTTTCGACGCTTTCGCGGACCGGCGTGAGTGCCCGCACCTCGGCAGGCGTGTACGTCACGGACGAACCGGCTCGCGACCATCTCGGCCTTACGCTGCTGCCGGACCCGCCGCCGCTGCTCCGGCTGACCCCGCCGCTCCCCGACGAGGGGTAGGACGGGGACGAGTATGACCCGTAGCTGCTGTAGCCGCTGTAGCGGCCATAGCGGCCACCGCATGCAGGGCAGGCCGCTCGACCGCTCGCTGTGCGATGGCCTTGTACTGGTGCTGTGCATCTAGCCATGTGACCGATTATAACCGAATAACCATCGCCGCTTTCAAGCGCTAGCGCAAAGCGACTCCGCCCCGATGAGCCGCTTGCCCCGTCCGGCGCCGGAAAACGCCTAACGCCCGGCATCCGACCAACAGAGCCAGAGGATGAGATAAAGCCTCGGTGCCTCCCCGAAGCGCGCCACACAGGCCAGATAGTATCTCGCGGCCGTACACATGAGTTGAACCAAATTAGCAAGGCTGGTCCACTCACCAATAGCCCGGCAACTCATTGAAGACCTGAATAGTCACAAAAAAACCCCATCGTCAGGCCAGCCACGACTTATAGATGTAGCTGGCCTGACTTTGCTCCCTTCCCGATCAAAAACAAACTAATACCCCACTACCGTATTTTTATTGACTTTATTTGAAATCAGATATAATTAACAATTCGTTGCGCCTCAACTTTATGCTAAGCAAGGTCTCGTTCCTGCTTACTCTCATATAACCGTTCACTCTGATAAGGGAAACTACCATGTCATCTTCCTCTAAAAAGACTTCAGAAAAGTTAGGGCGTTCAAAAAGAATCTTGTTTCTTATGCTGACGGCAGTGATTGCAAGTACATTGCTGGGCGCTCCTGGTATTGCGCAACAAAATCAGGAGAGACTCTTAGAGAAATATGTGCATAGAAAAGAACCTTTGAGGATCAAAGCTATTAAAGGGAAAAAAGGTGACGTTAACATAAGCAAAAAGTTTCTTGATGATGACGATTGGCTGAAGGGATTGTCTTTTAGTCTGGAGAACATTTCGGAGAAGACTATTACCTATATAGGGCTAGAGCTTGAATTCCCCAGGTCGGATGATGTTCCTCCACTGGTCTTCCCTTTAATCTACGGGCAGGGGCTTTTGCCGGACACGGAGACAACGGTTAACTCACCCCCCATCAAGCCCGGCGAAGAAGTGGTTTTGAGTCTATCTCCGACAATATATACAGAGCTTAAACAGTCTCTGGACCAGGAGAAGTATTCCAAGAGTATCAAGCACGCCGTCATAGACCTCAGGACTGTCATCTTCGATGACGGAATAATGTGGAGGGCCGGGCGGCTGATGAAGCGCGACCCGAATGACTCCAGAAGGTGGATTTCTGTCGAGCAAGCACTGACCCGCGCAGCCGCTCCTAACACCATCCCTGCGGGCAATAGGCCCGGAATGGGCGGTAATTTACAAGATTCGGGATATATTGCCGCTAGTAGCGGCCTAATTGTAGTTGGGCGCTACCATGTACTTCACTTCTGAGATTGGCAAATCATGGACATAATGTTTTTCCTCATTCGCCTACCGTTTTTCTTGATTGGGGCCTTTCTCCTGCTCGCGATCCAAGTAATCATATTATGTATAGCTATAGGTCTTGCGCCTTTGGTATTGCCGTTGGCTGGGGCTGGTTGGATTTTGATGTTAGTTCTAGTTTTCATCTACGCTGCGTTCACCAACAGTTCAGATGCCATCGCCTCGTTCCTCAATGAAACTGAGAAATGGATTAATGCCCTCTGGGAAGAATACGTTATAGGCTTTGTTGTAGAGTACCCCAAAATGTATGTGCATTTATTTAAGTGGCTTGTTGGAAAAACTAATGTGACCAAATGATTATTAGGCTAGTGAAATGGGATGCGCTCAGAGGCGTAATCTGAGGAGTAGGCTATCATCAGCCCGCGCCCAACAACGGCATGCACCCGACCGCCCGCAGCGTGTCTCTTATCAACCTTGCATCCTGCGCTGTGGCTTGTGTGATTGCGGCGGGCGGCGGGTGATGCCGGGCGTTAGGCTTTCATGAGTGAATTAACCGTTGGGTTGAGTAGTTGGGGGATTCAAGCTTAAGATTCAGCGTGCAAAGTCGCACGCAGTGGGAGGTACAGGATGATCTCTGAATTTAAAGTCCTTGTCGGCTTTTGGGCTTTGATGATCCTATTGGTGTCAACCATCCTTATTCTCTTCAATCGCTTAGAAAGGATGTTTGATAAGGATAAATGGTACTTCTCGTTCATGAAATATGCTTACCTTGCGGCGTTGATTTGCGCGCTTGTCATGCCCTACATCATCTTACAAAAATATTTCACTAGAGTTTGGATTATTCAGGAAACAGAAGGGGGAGGATCTCCGACCAAGGAGGAGATGCGATTTTTCGGCTCTTCCGAATACACGTTTAAGAATCAGAAGAAGGTAACCTTTCAGACGGATCAGGATACATATACCATTATTATTAATGACACAAACCGCACTCTGGAGAGTACACCTGTCTTTTACGGAAGAGCCAGTGTTTCAGACCGTCCGGTTTCAATTTCTCCAATGAACGTTTATTACTCGTCCCATTATTACACCGATTTCGGAAGCCCCCCGCAAACTGTCAAAACGAGATCTGGGGGTCAAACGGATTATTGGATTACGATTAAGTATTGATATCGACACACTGGAAGCTCAATAAAGATGCGCCGTAGTGGGTAAGATTGTTCCGCCTAACAACTCATTCAACCGGAGCGGAATTAGCGCGGCTTTAATCTTCCACGTTGATTACTCGCCGGTTAATTCGGGCGTTAGGTCCTACTAAATCAGGAGTGTTGATATGCGAATTCTTATAGAGTCTGATTCAACAAGCCCGGTTGATATACAGAAGAGTGTTGCAGTTCTAGAGGTTCTTTGTAAGAGCATCAATTTCAAGATATTGTCCGCTCGGCAAATCAGTAGGATAACACCTACATTTGTCGATTTTCAGCAAGAGATGAACAGGATAGAGAAGCGGTTTGACAGGGACAAGAATGATTATTATATCTACGTCACCAGTTACGGCCTGCGAGCGTTCCGAATAAGTTTCACGAGGTCTAAGGCTCTGAACGACGGAACGAGCATGTGACGAGAAGATATACTGAGTGCTCGTACGGTGCAGGTCGAATCTATGTCTTCGTGTCAGTGCTGTCAAGCATTTTTTTGTTAGGGCCATCCCGCCGCTCGCGCCGCTTCTAGCAAGGCATCGAGTCTTTAATGCATACCGTTGACCCCTTCATGCGCTGCTGCAATGCGCGGGGCCCGCGCAAACACGGGTGCCCGCGCTGCGCCCTGAAGCTGACGGCCATGATTTAGATAAAGCTTGACAATAATATCGAAATGCTGCCAGATATAAACGCTTACACGCTCGACATGCTCGACGCACGCTCCTCCGCTTTCTTGCATACTTGATTTAATCCAAGGGATTCAGGCTAATGAAGATGAACTTAAACACATCGCAGAAGACTATTGTAGAGTCAGATGTTGAGCTGATGATGCGCTTTGAATCGCTTCGTCAGAGATGGTGGCCTTCGATTAGTGCGCTGATTGATGAAGTCACACTAATGTCACATCCTGAAGGCTCATTGCTGCGACAGATGATTGAGTATCAGCAGCAGTCTGGCGGAAAGCGTCTGCGTGCGATTCTACCACTGTTAATAGCTGAAGCTCTTGGTTGTAACCCCGGACGGCTTGCGCCCTTCGGGGCCGCCTGCGAGGTACTGCACAACGCCTCTCTAATCCATGATGACTTGCAGGACGGTGACAGTACGCGGCGCGGAAAGCCTGCCGCGTGGAAGAAGTTCGGGACGTCGCAGGCGATTAACCTCGGCGACGCAATGATTGCTTACTCCATCCTGCTCTTGTGTCGTCTGGAGGTTCCCGCCGAGCAGAAAGAGAGAATTATCAACCTCACGCTGAACGAGATGATAAGGGTCATAGATGGACAGGTTCAAGACCTTGACCTGAAGGGGCAGGGCAAGGTGGCTCTGGTTGATTATTTGCGGATGACTGAGGGCAAGACGGCCAGTTTTTTCGCGCTTCCGATGGGCGGTGCGGCGTTGTTATGTAACGCTTCTAAAGAAGTGGCACAGGGGCTCAGAGAAGCAGCCTCTCACATCGGCATGCTCTTTCAAATTCAGGATGACATCGTGGATATGTACGGAGATAAGGGGAAGGAGCTGCCCGGCAACGACGTGCGAGAGGGTAAGCGCAGCATACTCGTCGTGCATTGCCTTGAATCGGCCGGGACTGAGGACGCGCAGTGGTTGAGGGGCGTGCTTGATAAGCATCGAGACCACACGACGGTCGAGGACATCGCCAAAGCTAAAGACTTATTCAAACGCTCCGGCTCGCTCGCCTTTGCGCTTGAGGAGTTGATGCGTCGCCGTAAGGCAGCGCTACAGGTAGAGTCCTTGGCGCCCTACGGGACACTTGTGGCAGTTATCGGCAGGGCTTGCGACCTCTTTCTTCAACCTATCAATTCAATTCTTAATGAATTTCCGTTAGCGCAGAGGCAGTGACGGGCTCGCGCCGGGTAGACAAATCTGCTCCTAGCAAAGCATTTCACAATTTTCGCGGTGGGTGTAATGAATTGTTGTGCAGATTTTTAATCATGTGGTAATATGCCTTCCGCGATTAGCTCGCCTTGAAAACTCATAATTCAATAGCTAATTCTGTCTCACCATCACGGTGAAACAGAGTTAGCCCCGTAACAACATAAACTGTGCGTAAAAGGAGACAGCGTATGGAGGCGGAGACCAAAGAAGTGCAAGCGGTTGAGGAAATCGAGAGCAGTAAAGAGATAACCTTGACTGATTCTATGCAAGAGGAACTGACGGATGAGCAACTTCTGGAATTAGCCGAAGGTTCCTGCACATGGGGCACAGGCCGTTGCTAGCACCGTAATAACACAAACTGTGTGTAAAAGGAGACAACGTATGGAGGAAACCAAAGAAGTGCAAGGGGTCGCTGAAATCGAGATCAGTGAAGAGATAACCTTGACTGATTCTATGCAAGAGGAACTGACTGATGAGCAACTTCTGGAATTAGCCGAAGGCTCCTGCACATGGGGCACAGGCCGTTGCGGCGCGTAGTCAGGTACAAGTTTCCAAGTAGATTTTCGAGGCACACCAAGTTACAAGTTTCGGCTCGAAGCCTGATGGTCTTATCCAGACTGAGTTCCAGTCCGAAATTTATAATTTGGTGTGCTATATTTATTTCGATTAATTGCGGGCCTCCGTCTCAATTAGCACGCCCGCCGGGTTTCTTACCTTTAGCAATCCTCTTTTAGACTATAGGCGAAGGCAGCGCACCTGCCCTTTTGACGGATCAACTACGAACAGGCCGCAGTGGGCTAGTCAAAGGCTGTGCGTTCCAGAGCGGATAATTTTAAGACGGCTCAGATTACGTTAGCATGCCATGCGAGACGATACCCCCCGAAGGCTCGACGCCTCTTTAGAACTAGTCAGTGACTACTGCCATTCCCTTCTGATGTCCCCTGACAGTTTCACACGGATACGGAAAGTGGCGCAGTTATGGCCTATCTCCGCCGTTGATTTTTTCGGGTTCGAGTGCAGACTGGGGACGACCAACGGGCCTACGGACTGTGCTCTGAACCTGACGCCGGACGGGGCCAGGATGCTGGCCGGCCGCTCCGCGTCTCCTACGCCGCCGAGTCTACAAAACGGCCCCTGGGAGAAGCTACGCAGATTCTTTCAGGAATGGGGCGACACGCGTCAAACACCTTACTCCGATGCCACGTCCACTTGGCTGGAGTTTGATTCCTCAGAGGAAGTAGCCGCGCCGAATCTACTCTTCGGGTACTGGCCGGATAAGCCTGAGACTCACAGACCTCCCGAATGGCTCACGGAGACGGTTCTTCCGATATTGCTCGGAGAGTCCGTGTCGCCTGCGCTGAAACAGAACGTGTTGCGCTGTCTGCAGGCTTGCCCGCCGGAGACTAGAGATTTCCAAATCGGAGTGATGTTTTCCAGAAGTTTCCAGGCTGTTCGAGTCTGCATCTTTGACCTGCCGGACGATGAGGTTGAGCCGTATCTCGAACGTATCGGTTGGCAAGGCCCGCGCGCTAAGCTGCGCGAGTACGTTGACGGTCTACGCCCATACGCAGACTTTATCGCGCTGCATTTAGACATGGGAGAAAAAATTTACCCGCACATCGGCATCGAGCCGGCCTTCGATGCCAGTTGCTGGTCGAGGCAGCCGCACCTGGAACCGCGTTGGGAGGGTCAGTTCGAGCAGCTTTCACGCTTCCGTCTGTTGATTCCCGAGAAGAAAGAAGCGCTCCTCGCCTGGATTGGTCATCACAAGCTTTCCCCCGATGATGAAACCCTTCTGCTACGCGGATTGAGCCACTTAAAAGTCGTCCTGGGCCATGATGGAGCTGCAATAGCGAAGGCCTATTTCGGCATCACGCACCGCGCTTTGGGGAGAGCCACATGATTGCCAAGAGCCAGATTGACCTGACGCGTGTAATACGCGCGGCGACCGATTATCTGCTGGCGGCGCAGGATGAGAAGGGCGCATGGAAGGATTTTCTTCTTCCAGCCGGTAATAGCAACGTCTGGGTGACGGGTTATGTGGGCGAGGCGCTGGCGACCCTGCCCGCAGCCGAAGCACAGAAAGCTGCGCTCAACGGGTGGCGGTTTCTCGAATCGGTTAAGAGCAACGCGGGCGGGTGGAGTTATAATCCGACAGTTCCATGCGATGCCGACAGCACGCTCTGGGGGCTTCGGCTCGCCGAGAAGGTTGGCTGCGAGAACTCGCAGCGAGCTCAGGCGGCGAGCGAGTTTCTGGAGCAGCATGTTCGAGAGACCGGCGGCCTGACCACCTACGCCTCGGCCTCGCCGTTGCGAAACTTCATAGGGCTTCCGCCGGTTATAGCCTTTCGCGGCTGGACTCAGGCTCATGTCTGCGTCACAGCGGCGGGCACGCACCTGAGCCACTATCGCGGCAGGTTCCATCAATATCTTCTTGAGCACCAGGCGGAAGACGGGAGGTGGGCGGCTTACTGGTGGTTCGATGATGAATATTCTACGGCGGAGGCCGTGACGGCGCTCGCCGGAAAAGAGCTGACGCCGGCTGACTCTGACTCCCGTCTCGCTTTCGCGATTGCGCGAGGTGTAAACTGGGCTCGGCAGCGAAGCGTTGCGTTGCTGTCGGCGGCAGACAAGAGCTCCGCCTTCGCGCTCGCACAGTCGCTTCGTGTGCTGGCCCGCAGCCATCAGCCCGAAGAGGTACGCGACACGCTCGCAGGAGGATTGCGCAAACTCGTCGAGTTGCAGAAGCCTGACGGGTCATGGCCCGCGTCGGCCCGGCTGCGCGTTCCGCATCCTGAAGCAATCGTGCCGGAGACGAATGGAAGCTGGTCTTTGTGGACTCGAATGCCGCCCGGCGTGCCGACGCTGGAAAGTATTTTGAAGAATACTTTCAACATCTTCTCTTTAGACCATTACGGCGTCTTTACGACGGCGACAGTGCTGCGCGCGCTCGGTGAAATTATCGCTCTTGGCGGGGCTCGCGATTAGAGTCTGAAATTACTACTGCCTTGACAGTCATCAACTGGACAGACCGATTTATCATCAACCAGGTGAAGGAGCTTCACCGGCGCGGCTGGTGCGTGCTGCGCAACGTCTTCGCTCCGGATGAGATGGCGGGACACCGTGCGCTTCTTCTGGACTATATTGCGAGCACGCAGGCGAAGTCTCCAAATGCTATGGATGCGACGCCGTTCGCTGCGACAGGCGATGCGGGCGTAGTGCCTGCGACTAGGCGAGGCCAAGTCGCAGCAGCTCCGGCGAATAAACCGGCCTACAGTCTTGCGGACGCTCCGGCGGAAGTGGCCGCCTTCGTGCGTTCGGCACGCTTGGGCGAAATCGCTGTGCGCGCTCTTGGAGTCGAAGCTCTTCGCGTTCTACATTTCGCGGGCTTCATCAAACCTGGCGGCGGCCCGCCAACGCCTCTGCACCAGGATCTGAGTTATATTCCTCTTGATACGGACAAGGTGATTTCCATCTGGATTCCCCTGACGGACATCACGCCGGAGATGGCTCCGCTGGTCTTTGCCGAAGGGTCGCACCTGCACGGATACCTGGACGACCCGCTCGGAGGTGCAGAGCAATTCCCGCTGGTGCAGAACGGCGCGATGAAAGCAGGCGATGTCTCCCTGCACCTGGGCTGGACGCTTCACGGCGCTTTGAAAAACTCAAGCGCACAAACGCGTGAGGCTTTCGCCATCTGTTATTTCGCCGACGGCGCGCGCATAGAGAGACGCGAAGGCGGGCCGTTCATTCAGAACATTTTGAATAGTTGCTTCCCCGGCCTGGCTCCGGGACAGTTGGCCGAAGGCCCTTTGAATCCCATCGTTTATTCAAGGCGCAAAGATTCCGGCGCGCGAGGCGTTGAAGCAGCCGAAAGCATGGAAAGTTAATCTCAGTCACAACCGGGTAGAAGGAGGAAAGGCCGTGAATGCTCAGACCGTGTCCGAATCGCTGCCGGAGATAAGCGAGAGCTATCGGATTTCACAGGAGCAAGTCGAGAGCTTTCGCCGCGACGGACACATAAAGCTTCCTTCAGTCTTGACGCGGCAGGAGATTGAAGTCTACCGGCCTCACCTGAACCGTGTCGTTGACACGTATTGCGCGGACAGCCATGCGATGGAGCAGAAGGTCGCGGGCCTCGGCAAGAACTGGAGGTTTGTCAACAATCTCTGGACGCTGGACGAGGCGGCGCGACGATTCGTCTTCAGCCCGCGTCTGGGGCGCATCGCGGCAGAGTTGATGGAGGTTGACACCGTCCGGCTCTTCCGCGACCAGTCCTACTTCAAAGGCCCGCACGGCGCGAACACCCCCTGGCATCAGGACGCTTATTTCATGCCTCTTGATACAGACAAGGTCTTGACCATGTGGATTCCGCTGACGGACATCACTCCCGACCTGGCACCCATGAGTTACGTCACGGGGTCAAACAGGGCCGGCTATATGGGAACGTCCAACGGCGATGATGCTTCGATGGATAGTTTCGAGGAAGAGGTGTGCGCCAAAGGGTTCGAGGTCTTCAACTACGGGTCTTTCGCCCTCGGTGACGTGGCGGTGCATTCTGCCTGGACGCTTCATAGCTCGCGCACGAATACGTCGCCGCTGATGAGGGAAGCCATCGTCATAGTCTATTTCGCAGACGGGGCGCGCATGATTGCCGACCCGGTTCTACAAAAGGATTCGCCTCCGCAGGAATTCTACGCACGACTCATCAGACAACAGAACCGCGACACCTCATTGCCCGGCCTGAAGGCCGGAGACTTGGCCGAGGGGCCTATGACGCCCATCGTCTACAGCCGCTCCTGGGATGCGCTGTGACTTTTTTTAGGAAGCACGCCGAGATGATGAATAAAGACGACGCGAGAGTTGGCACCGCCGAACGGGCCGAGGCGGGCGCGCGGCCCGAAATTGCGAGCGACCGCGTGGATGAAATCAACTTTGAAACGCTGATTGCCCCTCTGACGAGGGAAGAATTTTTCAGAGACTACTGGGAGAAGAAACCGCTTGTGACGCGAGGCCGCGCCGCAGACATCTTTGTCCCTCTCTTTTCGATGAAGGACATTGACCGTGCGATTGTCTATTTCAGACCCGTGCCGGGCCGCCTCGATCTGGTCACAGAGCAGGGCTTCGTGCGCGACAACTTCCTGAACCCTGACGGCACGGCGAACGTCAAACTGGTACGGGAGATTTATCTAAAGGGCAGCACCATCATCCTCAACGGGCTTGACCAGACGTGGGAGCCTCTGGCCCTGCTCACGTTCAGGCTCGAAGAGTATCTGAACCATCCGCTGGCGGTCTCCGTCTACGTGACGCCTCCCAACTTCCACGGCGTCAACCCGCATTTCGACACGCAGGAGAATTTCATCCTTCAAGTCGAAGGCTCGAAGCATTGGCGGGTTTATGCACCCGTTCAGGAGTTCCCGCGCGTGGAGGGTTCTTACACGCTTGTTCCGCGCGAAAAGCTCTCCGAGCCCGTCTGCGAAATAGTGCTTGAGCCCGGCGACGTGCTCTACATCCCGCGAGGCTTCGTGCACGAGGCGAGCGCAGGCCCTCGCCCTTCGCTGCACATCACCCTGGACGTGCTCGTACGCACCTGGCACGACTTTCTCTCCGACGCGCTCTCCGGCATCACTGAAAGAGACCCGCGCTTTCGTCGTTCGCTTCCCGTAGGTTTCCTGAATAACGACGACGCCATGCGTTCGCTTGAGACTGAATTCGCAATCCTGCTCGACCTCTTGCGCGAGCGTGTGAGCATCAACGATGCTGTCGGCAAACACACGGAGATGCTGGCTGTCAAGAAGCCGCCTCCGCCCGACGGACACTTCTCCGTGCTGCACGCGGAAATCACTGCCGAGACGCTTCTCAAAAAGCGGCGCACCTCTCTCACCAGAATTTTTCAGCAGGACGGCATCGCCGGCATACAGTTCTCCGGCAATCAGGTTCTCGGCCCATCCAAAATAGGCGACGCCCTGCGTTACATAGTCGAGACGGAAACTTTCACACCGGCCTCTCTGCCGGGAGCGCTCAGTGAGAACGAACGGATCGTGCTGGCGCGCAAGATGGTGCTGGCCGGATTCCTGACGCACGCCTGACAAGGGGGGCGGGCCGCCCCTGTCGGCGCAGGTGGCTAACGCGCACAACTCACGCGAGTGGATTTGACGGAAAGATAAAAGGGCCTTTCGGAGCAGCAGGGCGTGGAGCAAGATATGTCGCAATCCATCAGTTTCGAGGAACTAATCCATCCGATTACGCCAGCGCATTTCTTTGAGGAGTACTGGGAAAAGCGCCCCGTTTTGATTGAAGGCGCTCCCGAACGCTTTTCTCATCTCTTCTCCTCGAAAGATATGGGTCGGCTCTTGCACTACCTGCGCCCGTCAACCCCCGAAGGGTTGCTCGTCGTCAAAGGCGGCCAACCGGCGCAGACCAGGTGGACGAACGTTGACGGCTCGCCGCAACTCAAAAAGGTGCGCGAAGCGTGGCGCAACGGCCACACGATTCTCATCAATCAACTGGAAGATATGTGGGAGCCTGTCGCGCGCCTGAAGGCTTCGCTGCAAGAGAGACTGCACCATCCCATTGACACAGACCTGTATCTGACGCCGCCGGACTCGCGGGGCTTCGCGTTCCACTTCGATGTGATGGATGTCTTCGTCATTCAAATCGAAGGCAGCAAACTGTGGCAGGTGCGTGAGCCCGCGTCATACCTGCCGCTTCCAGGCGAACACTACGACATCCCGCAGGATAAACTTCCGCCGCTCGTGTTCGAGGCGGAACTGCGCGCCGGAAGCGTCTTCTACATGCCGCGTGGTTACGTGCACGCGGGCAAGACGACGGGAGAGACTTCGCTCCATGTTTCCGTGGGCGTGAACGTCATCACGTGGATGGACTTTCTGGCGGCGGCAGTTGCGACCGCCAGCAAGGATAAACAATTTCGCAAAGCGCTCCCGCCAGCCTTTTTCCACGCGAAGGAGAAGTTGCAGGAGCCGTTTCAAAACTTACTTCAGCAGTTGCCCGGCCTCTTGCGTCTGGACGATGCTCTCGGCAAACTCGCGGAACAGTTAATCGTCGCCGGGCAGCCGCCGCCCGAAGAAGACTTCTTTACTCTTGACGCCGACCTCGCGCCCGATACCACCTTGCGGCGACGCCGTGGGATGATTTGCCGCGCCTCGCATGGCCCAGGTTATGCGGTTCTACAATATTCCGGCGGAAGACTCACCGGCCCGGAGAAGATAGGCCCCACCCTCGATTACGTCGAACAGAATCATTCGTTCGTCGTGCGTTCACTGCCGGGTGATTTAAATGATAGGGAAAAGATAGTGCTTGCGCGAAGGCTCATCAACGAAGGGCTTCTGGAGAGGAGCGCGTCTGATGAAGAACGCTGAGATGCCGCTGTCTCTTGCGCTGAGCATCATTGCGGCTGAAGCCTCATCCCTTTGGGAACGTTTAGCGGGCAGGTATGAACTCATTCACGATGCTGAGAGCGCGACACTTGCGGAAGAGAGACTCAAGGCATGGCGGGAAAAAATCGCGCGCGGCAATCCTCAAATCTTCGAGAAGCGGCTGAAGTGGCTTGGGACGACGCCGCGTGAAGTGACGGGCGCGCTCGGCAACGTTCGACCTGAAGAACGCCTCCCGACGTGGACGCAGGTTTTAGAGTCGGCGCTGAAGTCCGCGCCCGAGGTGTATGCGTCTGAATCCTCACACCCGTTCGGGGGAATCCTCTCGCCATTCACACAAGTCGGCTTAGAGCGGCTCGCGCCCGTTTGCCGTTCGCAATTCACGCTGGAGATTCTCAATGGGCTCGCCGACGACCTCTTGCGACAACTCAGCCACATAGCCGCGCCCACGCTCTACCTTGAATTCTCCGTCTTTCGTACGACGCGGGGCGACACGACCGCGGCGACTGATGGTGACGGCGGGACAAAGCTTTTCCAGGCTTTCTCGTCCGGCATGTTGCAAAGCGGGCTTCAAAATTTCTTTCTCAAATATCCGGCGCTTGCACGGCTGCTTTGCTTGACCGTAGAGCAGTGGTCGCGAAATATCTCGGAGTTCGCGGAGGCTCTGGACCGAGACCTGCCGCGCATTCATGAAGTGTTCGGCGGTGAGCACGCCGTCGGTCGGGTCGCAGCCGTCAGGCCCTCGCACTCCGATGGGCACAACGGCGGTCGAACCGTCGCGCTCGTCGACTTTGAACATGGACTGCGGCTTGTTTATAAACCGCGCGACATAGGAATCGAGAAGACCTGGTTCAAGCTCCTGCGATTCTTAAACGAGCGTGGCGGTGACTTTCGCGTTCTGAGGGTGCTCGACTGCGACGGGCATGGATGGGTCGAAGCCGCACGGCACGCGCCCTGCCGCGAAGCGGCCGAGGCGAAGCAATTCTACGCGCGCGCAGGCCAGTTGCTCTGCCTGCTCTACGCGCTGGATGGATATGATTGCTTTTACGAGAATATCATCGCGTCCGCAGGTTATCCGGTGCTGATTGATATGGAAACCCTGATGCACCACACCCTGCGACATACCGCAGACCTCCTGCCAGCCGAAGCTACAGCCGACGAACTTCTACTCGACTCGGTTCTGCGCACGGGCTTTCTTCCGTCGTGGGAGGTCGGCCCCGACGGCACGCACTTCGACATGAGCGGCCTCGGCGCAAAGCCAGGGCAGGCCACGCCCTATTTGAAGAGGCGCTGGCGAAACGTTAATACAGATGCTTTAGAGATGGAACACGAGCCCGTTCGTGTTGAATCGGAAGAGCACTTACCGCGCCTACGCGGCGTTGCGCTGTCGGCTTCGGCCTACGCCGAGGAAATTGTCTGCGGGTTCCGTTATCTATACGACTTGCTCATCAAGTTGCGTAACGAACTGCTGGCTGCCGCTGGGCTCATAGATGAACTCGGACATCAGGAAACACGTTTCGTCTTTCACGCGACACGCATCTACAGCCTGCTTCTGAAGCGGCTCTACGCCCCGCGATATTTGAAGAGCGGGGTGGAGCGTAGCATTCAAATAGATTTCCTCAGCCGCCTCTATCTTGAATCGCCGCGGAAGGAGCGTTTCCGTCTGATTCTAGAAGCCGAGCTTGCTGCATTGGAGCGACTCGATATTCCACGCTTCACCATACGCGCCGACCAACTCGATTTGCCACTCCCGACGGGCAAGGTTTTGGAGAACGCCTTCGCCGACTCGTCGCTCGAACGCGTGCGGCGCAAGCTCTCGTCTCTGAATCGTTCGGACGCCGAAGTGCAGGAGCGTTTCATAAACGCATCTCTGCGAGCCTCTGTTATCTCCCTCGCGCACGAGGCGTCCGCGCACGCGTTGCAGGGGTACACACAGAGAGAGAACGAGAGTCCATTACTCACATCCGACGAGTTGATTGCCGAAGCGTGCTCCATCGCCGCCGAGATAGAGCGTGAAGCAATTTGTGCTTCCGACGGCAGCCTCACGTGGATTGCGCCTCAGCTTTTGCCTGGGGCGATTCATTACACGCTCAGGCCGCTGCGCATGGACTTATACAACGGGCTTGCGGGAGTGGCCTTGTTTTACGCCGCGCTTGAGCAGGTGACGGGCGAGGGGCGTGACACTGCGCTCGCCGCCCTCGCGTCACTGCGAAGGTTCGTCAGGGCGACTGAAACGCGGCGCCTGATTCATCAAGGCTATCCGCTCGGCGCGGCTACGGGGCTCGGCTCTTTGATTTACACGTTCAGTCGTTGCGCTGTGTTGGTGGACGAGCCTGAGCTTCTCTGCGATGCGCTGGCGACGGCTGAAAAGCTGAGCCCGGAGTGGGTTGAGGCGGACGCGGCCTTAGATGTCCTTGACGGGGTGGCCGGTCTGATTCTGGGGCTGCTCGTGCTCTATGACGAAACCAGCAATTCTGAAGTGCTTGAGAAAGCCGTACGCTGCGGCGAACATTTGCTCTTCAAGCAGGAACTGGCCGGAGAGGGCGCGGCATGGCGTACGGGGCGCGGTGAGTTCATCACCGGATTCTCGCACGGCGCGGCGGGCATAGCGCTCGCGCTGTTGCGTCTTTTCCGCGCCACAGGGAAAGAAGCATTCAGGAGAGCTGCGCAAGAGGCGATTGCTTTTGAAGACACCTTCTATGACGAGGCGGCGCACAACTGGCCTGACTTTCGTGAGAGCAGAATGGGTCGCCCCATCTTCAGGAACGCATGGTGTCACGGCGCGACCGGCATCGGCCTGGCCAGAATTTCAGGACAGCCAACCTTCGACTCGCCCGAAGTCGGGCGAGATATTGATGCTGCGCTCAAGACTGTTTCGCAGGGCGCGTTAGGTGAGAAGGACGGCCTCTGCTGTGGCAATCTGGGCAGAGCAGAACTGTTGCTCGCCGCCGCGACGACGGGCGCAGAGGCGAGGACAGAAAGCACCGCAGCCCTCGTAGCATCATCTGTCGTCGCGCGCGCGCGCCATGCAGGCGGCTACAGCTTGTCGGATCGCGCCGGAAGAGATTTCTTTGACCCCTCTTTTTTTCAGGGTCTTTCGGGCATCGGTTATCAACTGTTGCGTATAGCACGCCCGCGTGCGTTGCCGAGCGTGCTGGTCTGGGAGTAGTTCTTGGAGCGACTTGTGGAGCAGCAAGAGACGACAGAGACCATAGCCGCTCTTTATGAAAGAGCCGGAAACTCTTGCGGCGATGAATGCGAAGCCGTGCTAGAGCAGGCCATAGCCCTGCTGGAACAAGCCTGCGTCCATCTGCCTGTCGAGCAAGGCCGTACTGACCCTATCGAACGGTTGAAGCGTTTGCGCACACAGCCTCCCCGTACAAAAGAGGAGTTCTATGGCGCGCTGCTTTCCATCTTTTCAGAATTCGGAGATCGCCATACTCATTGCCGTTTGCCTCAGCCCTTCGCCGATGCGGTCGCCTTCCTTCCCCTCATCGTGCGCGAGGCTTTTGAAGATGGAGAGCGCAGGCTTATTGTCGTTCGAAGCCTCATTGACGAAGTTCGCAGAGGCGACACGCTCTTTTCATGGGACAACGTTCCGGCATTTGAGCAGGTATGGTCGCAGATGTCTTTTCAACTCGGCGCTAACAGCGAAGCGAGATGCGCGAAGGCTGTGCAGACTCTGACCCTGCGCCCCTTGGCCCTGATGCCGCCGCCCGTTCAAGACGATGTGCTGTTGGAATGTGTGAATGCTGAAGGACACCGCCGCAAAGTGAGCCTTAAGTGGCAGGTCGCGCGAGGCTCAGACCTTGACCTTCTTTTCAAATCGCTTCCTGAGAGCGCGAACGCGTGTGAGGATTCAACAAGCGATTTTCTACGGCCAAGAGTAGTAGAGACCTCTCACGGAACATTCGGTTGCGTGCGGGTCGCATCTCTGAGAGCGCGCCCCGAACTGTTCCTCTCATCCTTTATGCGAGTCCTCGAATCGTTACTGCAAGATGGACTGATTCTGGACTTGCGCGGTTGTGAGGATGGAGTCGTGCCCACGGCGGAGCAACTGCTTCAGCTTTTCACAGCGCAGAGAATTGAGCCTCTGTCATTTCAATTCAGAGTGACGGAGTTGACGCTTCAACTCGTGCGAAACTGTCCAGCTCTACACGAGTGGCGCGACGCAGTTGAAGAAGCTGCGCGCCAGGGCTTGAGATACTCCGGTTGGCGGACGCTGACGAGTTCCAAGAGGGCGAACGGCGTCGGTCGAAGGTATGCTGGCCCGCTGGTGGTGTTGGTGGACGCGCTCACCTACAGCAGCGCGGAGATGTTCGCCGCAGGGTGTCAAGACCACCGCATCGGAACGATACTTGGAACAGCGCGGCAGACGGGCGGGGGAGGGGCATCCGCCTGGAATCAGAGCACGATTTTTAAGTTGTCGGAAAATGAGATGTTTCGTCCCTTGCCGGACGCGCCCACGTTTCGCATAGCCGTGCGCAGATGCCGTAGAGTGCGCGATAACATGGGAAAGACTTTGCAGGATGTGGGCGTTATCCCCGACGCTCTACATCGGCCGACACGCAATGATATTATCAATGATGACGCAGACCTGTATGAAAGGGCCGGAAAAATTCTTGCGGAAAACCTGAAACGGCGATACATTTAGCTCCACGTCTTATAGTCTCAACCGGGGCAACAGTGGTCAGAGTACCAGCCACTGAAACGAATTCACTTCGGATTTCAACACTCAAGGAGCGTACCAGATGCCAAACAAGTCGGATGATTTTGAGAAGGCGAAAGCGGATGTCGTCACCTACGCCAGTGAATATGTCGTGCCGGGGGGCAGCCACATCGTCAAGGGAGACTATAAACAGGCGGGACTGCACGTCGTCGCCGGCTTTGCCGCCAAGTATTTTTTTGGACTGCCCGGACTCCTTCTGGTTTCCGCCAACTCCATTGTGAAGGCACGGACAGGCCGCCACCTCTTTGAACATCTCAACCTCGGAGGCAGTAGCACAACGAACAGGGATGCGGATGATTCTTTACGGGAAGGCCCTGAGTCGCGCTGATTCTCGGTTCAACTGAATCATATGAAAAAAATGATTTTTGTCGCGGGGGTGCTCTCAGGGATAGTTCTCGCCCAGAATTGGAAAGGTCTATCCAAAGGCGGGATTAAGGCGGGCATTAAGGCCGGACGCAAGCTCAGGGAGTTTTCACAAAAAGCGCTTGAGGATATCGAAGACGTGACAGCCGAAGCCTTGGAGGAACTCTCTGAGCAGGAAAGCGAGCCGGTTTCGTGAGGGACAGGCGTCGAGCCTCCGGGATGAACATCTGGGATATTCGCCTGCGCTCTGCTACACGCGGGCGCGAGCGCTGGGAGGTGAAGGCTCTCGCCGGTCGGGCGGACGTGGCCCAGGAGTTGGAGCAGGCGTTAATGGAGCGGCCCGGCATTCTCAAGGCCCACGCCAATCCTATCTCCGGTCGAATCCTGATTTTTTACAGCCCGAACGTACCCAACCTAGATATCGAGTCGTTGATTAAAGATTGCCTCAACGACATACTTCTTTCGCCTGCTCGTAGTTCATTCAGGAGCGATGGCAAAGGCAGTCCGCTATACCGCATCCTCAAGACTTCTCTGCCGGAACGTAAGCAACTCTTTACGCCTCTGGCTCTGTCCGTCACGGGGCAGTCAATACACCTCCTACAGGTCACTTCTTTAATCAGCACGGTGCACACGGCGCAGGGCGGCAGCGGGCCGGGCTTCCTGCGCATTTTCGGCGTCAGGAAGCAGCGCTCGCGTCTGTTCTTTATGACCGCCGTCTCATTGCTGCTCGCTGGCGCAGACCTGTTGTTGCAGTACTATCGTAAGAGGGTTTGGAGGAGACTGGCCCTGACCACGCAGCACACGTTGCGTGCGCGGCTGTTCAGTCATATCCAGTCACAGGACATGGAGTTCTTCGACCGCTACGGCACGGGGCGGCTCATCAATCTCGTCAGCGAAGATACGGCGCACATAGGAGAGTTTATAGACCGCGCAGGTGATTCGAGCATCGAGAGGGGACTGTTGATTGTGGTTGCAGGTGTCGGGCTGGCCAAAGCGTCGCCGCGCCTGGCGCTCTTCACTCTCTTGCCCGTCTCAATTATTTTCCCTGCGTCACGTTACTTTCAGAGAGCGGCGGCCAGGCAGTACGCGCGGCTGGGACAACTCTCCGGCAGTTACAGTCAACGACTGGAAAATACCCTGAGCGGGATTGCGGTGGTCAAGAGCTTCACAGCCGAGCAGCGGGAAGCACGGCGTCTGCACGCCTGCGATAAGGAGCTGGGCGAAGCCTCTTTCGAGGCCTCCTCGACCTCTTCTCTTCTGTTCCACATCGGCCAGAGCACCTACTATCTGGGTTCCTCTCTGATGGCAGGGTACGGTGGCCGGATTCACCTCAAGGGTAAAATCAGCGCGGACGAATACAGTCGAACGGTCTACTGGTTCCCGCATCTGCTCGGGGCGATTACCGGTGTCGAAGAGATAACGAAACTCTATCACTCCGCAACCGTCTCAGCCGCGCGTTTGACCGAAGTATTCGATTCACGTCCAAGCATACGCAGCGGGCGCGTGCGTCTGCCTGGGGGAACCGCGCGCGGTGAAGTCGTCTTCGAGAATGTCTCGTTCGGCTATAACCCTTCGGTCGAGGTATTAAAGGATGTCTCGTTTCAATTGAGAGAGGGCGAAACGCTCGGCATCGTCGGCCCGACGGGCTCAGGAAAGAGCACTCTGCTACGCTTGTTGATGCGCTTCTACGACGTGGACTCCGGGCGCATCCTGCTCGACGGCAGGGACATTCAACATCTCAACCTGCGTGAGCTACGAAAGGCCGTCAGTCTAGTCAGCCAGGATGTGTATCTGTTTCCGGGAACGGTTCGAGAAAACGTCCTCTATGGCCGCCCGCATTCTACGAAGGCGCAAGTCGTAGAGGCTTTGAGAGAGGCCGGCGCGCTCGATTTACTTGAGTCTCTGCCGCGCGGTCTGGAAACGGAGGTCGGCGAGCGTGGACACCTGCTCTCTGGCGGCGAGAGGCAACGCGTCGCCATTGCTCGTGCGCTACTGAAAGGCGCGCCGATTCTTTTGCTCGACGAAGCGACCTCTCATCTGGACTACGAGACGGAGTTCGCCGTCAAGAGGTCGCTACAGAGGGTGACGGCAAAGCGGAGCGTGGTGATGATTGCACACAGGTTGTCCACGATTCGCGACGCCGACCGCATTATCGTTTTTGAAAAGGGAAGAATCCGCGAAATGGGAAGCCACCAGGAGCTCCTGGCGCAGCGCGGCCTCTATGCCTCTCTCTGGGCATTTCAAAGCGGCGAGCAGACTTCTTGACCTTTAAGACGTGCGAAACTGATATTCCATGCCCGCTCGGTGTTGACCCTCAAGCCGCTGATGCGCCCGCTCTCTTCTCGGACGAAGTGAAGATGAATGCCCTCGCCCGTGGCGGAGAATTCGTCTTCGGAGATGGGGCGTAAAATGGCAGGAGAAAACTTCGCACGCCGAAGCCTAAGAGTTTCGCCCTCCCACTCGACTACGAATTGAACCTCAAGCTCATCGCTGTAGTAACGACCCGTGTACTCCGTAGGCTTTGAGGCTCGCGCCAATTCTTCATCATCCGCGCGCTCGCATCTGGCCGTCTCCTGCCCGGCGTATTTCACTATCATGCGCGTGGGCTGCTCATTGTCCGCAGGCTCGAAGATGCATTCCGCCTCCTCCACGTTAAGGAATCGAAAATGCTCTTTCCCGACGGGGACTAATGGATACTCTCCGCCGCCAGCCGCGACCAGGAAGAGATTATCCTCGCGCAACTCTATACGGCACGTTGTCCCGCTCAGCGAATCTTTGTAGAGACCGTGCTTGTTCTCAAGCAATCCGGCGGAGTGCGCGAGAGTGCCAGCAGCGCGGCTGGAAAGCGACGGTTTCTCTTCGCTTGGATTCGCGCCATTGAAACGCCCTTCGAGACAGACCCCGGCCACGCGGCGCGCGAGCAACTCCGGTCTCATCTCCGACAGGTTACAGAAAACGGCGACCGCCAAACGTTCATCGGGAAAGCGCAGAAAGTGCGCGCGAAAGCCCGCATCTCCACCTGCGTGCTCGATGGTCTCCAGGCCGCGATAACTTCCACGTAGCAGTCCGAAGCCGTAGCTCGTCGAGCGGCCCTCGTTAAGTAGACCCGGCGTGAGCATTTCAGTTATGAAATCCTCATCGCCGACTATGGGGAAGAGAAAATTTCTCTCCCAGAGAGCAAGGTCCTCGACCGTCGAGAGCAAACCTGTCGGGCCGACCGTCTCGTAGTCCGGAACGTTGATTTTTAAGTTGCCGTCGCCGTCCGGCGAGTAGGCTTGCGCGCGGTTCCTGATAATCTGTTGGTGGTCGTCTTGAAAGAACGTGGCGTGCATCCCCAGGGGCTTGAAGATCTGCTCGTCCGCGTATTCTCGAAGCGACTTCCCTGTGACGCGTTCGATGACGATGCCCATCAGAGTATATCCGGTATTGATGTATTGAAAGCGCGTGCCGGGCGGGAAGTTGAGTTCTCTTTGGTTGGCGGCGAGTCGCAGAATATCGCCGTTAGTCTTCAGGTCTGCGTGTCGCCAGCCGCCCAGACGTAATAAGTCCCACTGGTCGCGCAGTCCGCTCGTGTGGTGTATGACGTGACGGAAAGTTACGCCCGAAGCGGCTTGCAGCTCCGGCAGATATTTTCTCAGTTCATCTTCGAGCGAGATTCTCTCTTCGCGCGCCAGCAGACCAATCGCCATCGCCGTGAACTGCTTCGAGAGCGAAGCGATGTGAAAGACCGTAGAGGGATTGATGCGGACGCCGTGCTCAAGGTGGGCCATGCCGAAACCTGCCTGGTAGACCGTTTCGCCCTCTCGATAAATCCCGACGGCGCAGCCAGGACTATCAAAGCGATTCCACTCTTCAAACTGGGCCTCAAGCTTCTCTCGCTGTGCAGTGTTCATATCGTTTTAAGACTCTCTGTTCCCGAGACGGTCCGGGAAGATGAAGACTCTTTTGGCGAGCTCCGAATTGAGCGTCTCTTCGCGGTAATAAGACTTCAGGATGTTCTGGTTCCAGTCGAAGAGTTCGGAGTTGGCGTCGAAAAACTCTTCCCACGTATGCCCGTCGTGCATACGCACCATGCGCTCGTTGATTAAAAATATGTAGGCCCAGGTGAGCGTCTCGTTGTAACGATTCTCAGCCCCGTTGACAGTCGCAAACATCTTGAGCGCTTCGGAGACTTTGACGATGGTTTCGATGAGTGGGTATTTGCGTAAATATAGCCAGGCCAGCTTGACGTGCTCTTTATGGCGGAAGAGTCCAGCGTTGTCGTCAACACTTCGGGGCGGCTCTTTGAGGTCTGTGTCACTCATTTGTTTCTCCGATGAAGAACAGGCAGCCGAGCTTGTTTACCAAAGGCGGCCAAATCAAAGTTGATCATGACGAAGCGGAACCAGTAAGTAAAACTGCCGGGGTTCTCTGCCAGTCTCTTTTTCAATTCGTCCAGGTCAGCCCACTGCCAGTCGGCGGCCTCCGCTTCGTTCGGCTGCGGGTCGTCATCATGGATGCCGGCTAAAACGTGGTCGTATTCCCACTCCGTCAGTCCACGGCCTACGTCAGCCCTGTAGATGAAACGCGCGCACGGGCGTAGCTCACAATCAAAATTCATCTCTTCCTGTAATCTTCTGTGAGCAGCAGCAGTGACCGTTTCGCCCGGTCGCGGGTGGCCGCAACAGGTGTTAGTCCAAAGTCCGCCGGAATGATACTTCGATTGCGACCTCTTCTGGAGCAGAAGGCGTCCGGCAGAATCGAAGATAAAGATTGAAAAGGCCCTGTGTAGCCTACCCTCACGGTGAACTTCGAGCTTCTCCCCGCTACCGATTTCCTCGTCGTTCTCGTTGACCAGTATCAAACGCTCCATAACCTTGTCCCCCTCAGCGGGTACGAGTAGGATTCAACTTTCTACGAACACGCCGGCGAGTAGCGCGTCTATCAAGCGATGACTAAAGCCATATTTTGACTAACACGATGCAGCTCCTGAGGAATGTATTAAGGAAATCCTGCTCGCAGGAGACGTATGCGCCGGGCCGTCATGAGGCTCTGCCCGCACGTGCAAACGGACTTTCGCACCCATATTTCCTAAAGCCGACGGACGCCCGAACGCTCAACTATAATCGTTACAATACCATTTCACCTTAATGAAATCCAGATTGACGGCCTTCGCGATTTTACTAGCCCCAGCCGGCCGTCATCTTCAGCGCCGAAGTTGTTCAAGGATGCACAGACGTCGGAGTATTACGTTATTGTAGGTCGTATTTCTGATTCGGTGCGCGGCCTATACGAGAGTGTAGGGCAGAAAGGCGCATGAATTGTAAGGGTACTTAATAGATTGCTCCGCGCCCGGTCAATTTGGGCGTTAGACACGCTTCGCGAAACAAGAGAGTCAAGTCTTGGGTGGTGAAGCTCAGAAAACCAGTTGCCGGGTTGAATGATGTACTCAACAGGCGGTCTAACAACTCATTCAACCCGAGCGGAAATAGCGTGCCTTTCATTCGCAAGATTGAATGCTTGATTAGTTTCTTCCCGCCGGGTTAATTCGGCGTTCGGCGGAGCGGGAGGTACGAACGGAATGCCCAAGTCGAAAATCACACGACGAGAGGCGACTCGCCTCATCGCCTTCGGAGGATTCGGTTGGGTCTGGGCTAGCGGCTGTTTTCCCTTATCGACGGGGCGGCAGCCGACGCCTGCATCCTCGGCAGCAAAGTTGGAGCGAATTCTCGAGCGGATTTGGGTGAAGCACAAACTTCCCGGCCTTGCCGCTGCCGTGGTGCGCGGCGACAAGGTCGTGGCCAGCGGGGTGACGGGCGTGCGACGCCAGGGAGCACCGTACAGGATTGAGCCTGACGACCGATTCCACATCGCTTCGTGCACGAAATCAATGACCGCGACGTTAGCCGCCATGGCTGTTCACAACGGACAACTCAACTGGACGACGTCTCTCGTCGATGGACTCCCGACGCTTGCCGAGAAGGTGCGGCCCGAATACCGGGCGGCGACTTTGGAACAACTGCTCGCGCACAAGGCGAGGATCCCGGCCTATACTCAGTTCAGCCCGCAAAGGGGAGAGCAGTTGAGGGCGCTCAAGGGTACGCCCACGGAGCAGCGATTGGCGTTCCTCGCGGAAGTGCTGGGGACGGAGAAGCCGAACACCGGGACGGGCAACGCCGCGTACTCGAACGCCGGATATGTCGCGGTTGGGGCGATGCTGGAACGAGCGGCCAGAACCTCTTGGGAGGAGCTCTTGCGGCGCGATCTCGCACGGCCTCTGGGGATGAATAGTCTGGGCTTCGGATATCCTGCGACTGCATCGACTCCGAACCAGCCGCGCGGTCACTCCGAGAGCGATGGGCGCGCAGTCGAACTCCCGCTCGACGAATCGCGAGCGCTCGCAGTTTGCCTGTGGCCGGCGGGTGCGGTGCATTGCTCGATCAGGAACCTCGCCCTCTACGCGGCCGACCACCTGAACGGGCTGCGCGGCCGGCGTGCCCTGCTCCCTCAAGCGATATACCAGCGGCTCCACCGCCCACTCGACGGAGGCGAGGACGGATTTACGTTAGGGTGGGGAGTTAGGCGAGACCAGCGCTGGGGCTTGATGCACTTTGGGGCAGGGAGCGGTGGATGGTTCTTTGTTCGGATACTGATCGTGCCGGAGCATGATGCGGCGGTGGTTGCGGCTTCCAACAGCGGTCAAGCCGCCGCGGCGACAAATGAACTCCATAGGGAGCTGCTTGAGGAATTCGCAGCCAAAAAATAGTAGGACACCGCGATCGCCCCGCCGAACAACTCGTTGGACCGGAGCGCGGATAGCCTCTTTCTCAACTTGTTTGATTGAATCCAAGGTTGGATGTAATCGCCGCGCCCGGTCAACTCAAACGTTGGGTTTCTTCGTACTTCCCAGGAGATAAGAATGTCCAAGATGTTCATCAGACGGTTTGTTGCTTCGATTCTCGGGCTGTTGATAGCGAGTAGCGTGTTGCTTACCAATGGCCAAAGCCAAAGCGGTATTCTCTCTGATGAGGACGAAGCCGAGATATTAGAATCTTTGATTCAATCAGAAATCAAAACCCCAGGCCCCGGAAATATCAGGATTTTTTCGTCCGAGAACATAGGTTCGGTTTCAGCGACACGGATAGCGAAACACGGCTTTTCATTGATGACCGCCCGCGAAATAGAAAGGTTGAAACAGGAGTACGTTGTTGACTATGTGGTCATCAGGAGTATTTCTCTAAGAAATGGAATTGTGGTTGTCAGGTTGTCCACTGTGACGGAAGGTCGTGGGTGCTTCGCTTCGTTCTCAGGGGAATTATCCTTCACCTACTGGTACAAAAAAGATCTAACGGGATGGATAGGTAAATTGGTAAAGAGGCCAGAACCATTCCCTTTGACCAAAAGCTGGGCGTCCGCACCTTAAACCGTCAGCGAAACCCAACAAAGCCTTGCAGCTGACGGCGCGATAGCATGCTTCTCAAGTCAGCCGATTCCTCTAGCCTGAATGCTGATCGCGCGCCGCAGCTGAAGGCCGGCGTTAGATTTCTCTCTGTGAAACCGACAGTGAATACGTTGAAAAGGAGTCTTTGTCTATGAATCGTCGTCAAATCTACGCCGCAATTATTTCTTTTCTTACGCTTGTCGTTGTAGGCGATGTTGCAAATGCACAATCCAAAGACCTAAACAACCCAACCCCTTTAACGTCGGATGTAATTTCGGGTACGCTCAGTCCTGATAAAAAAGGGGATAAATACTACTACTCTTTCGTAGCGAATCCCGGTGACGTTACTGTTACACTCACCGTTGAAGCAGAAAATAGACGAGACAACGTAGTTCAGGCCCACTTAATTCTCTACGACGAAAGAGAGGTTCAGCTTGGTGAGACGAAATACGTCGCAACCTATTTAGGTGGCACGGCACAGGGAGTCGAAAATTTTAACCTAAAGAAACGTCAGCGTGTAGTGGTTCTCATCGAAATGTCGCGGTTTAGCGCAGGCTATGGGAAATATCGACTGAAAGTCAGCGGGCCTGTAGATTTCAGTCAAAACAAACCAACTACTGAACGCGAAAATGTTGACCCGCTCTTGGATGCTACTCAAGAATCCATTCGTTCAAGAAACAAAACAGATGATCTTGGGAAATGCTTACCCAAACAAGGAACCTTAGTCATTAAAATGAAAGACGGCTCAAAAAAAATCATTGATCTGAATGAAGCCGAAACAATTACAGTTGTTCCATGATAACGGCGAAATCTAACAACTCATTCAACCATTAACTCAAACTTTCTCCCTCGCCATTGACTTCATAACATGAGGCTACTATCTTCGCGCTGCTTTAATTGAGTGGGTTAATTCGGCGTTAGGCTTTTCTAGTTTGCGTAAGGAGTTAACTTGTGAAGTTAGTGGTCTCACTTGTTCTTTTGTTTCTTGTCATGTCAGCTAACTCAGTCAAGGCCCAGAAGCCAGTCAATATCAAAGCTAAATCTCCTGTTTCTCGTAGGAAAAATGTAGTGAAGCCTTACGATTGGGGCATCATTTACTATATGTCCTATGACAATAACTTGGAATACTTAGGCAAAGGCATTATTGAAGCAATTCGCGCCGGGGTAAAATCTCCACGCACAATTGCTGCTGTTCAAGCTGATTTTACAGATGCTGGTGGAATGTACCGCTACACAATTAAATCTACTGGCATGCGCCAGAGGCGTATTGCATCTGATGACTCTGCTAATGAGGAACAATTTATTTCTTATCTAGCTTGGTTTGCTAAGAAGTATCCTTCCAAACAGTACATCATTATCTTTCTAAATCACGGCGGTGGGGTTGATGAGATGTGCTTTGATGAGAATCCAGATACCGAAGGTAAACGGTGGATGTCTGGACGCATTTTGGGCGAGAAGTTGCGCCAATTCAGGGAAAAGATGGCAGGAGATTGGAAGCTGTTGTTCCTTCAGCAATGTGGGCGTGGTTCATTGGAAAATCTTTATAGCTTTCGCGGAACAGCAAACTTCATTATGAGTTCACCGATTGATATAGGCGCACCAAATACTTACTATACTGCGCTTCATCAATGGTTGGGTAAACATCCGAATGCTACAGGCAGAGAAGTTGCTGCAAAAATTAGCGCTGAGGATCGTGACTATACAATTTACACCTGCCTGCGAACAGAAAAGCTCACAGAAGTGCCAAGCCGACTCAACGCAGCAATTTCCCCTTTATTAAACGCTAAAACTTTAGTTGCCCCAATTCGCCAGCGAATAATTTATTCAACAAGAGGTGAAGTCACCTACGACCTTAAACGATATTTTGAGCAGTTAGCAGTTACGAACGCTGTAGAGGGCACAAACCAAAAGGCATTTTTTAACTGGATTAGAGAGGAGTTGTTCACAGACATTTGGTTTCGTGATGGGCAACATGATTCAGAGTATTCCGGTTTAAGTATTTTCCAGCCTGAAACCGAAGATGAGCTACTTCGTCATAGCAAGTTGGATTTGTACAAAGAAAGCAAATTGAGCACCCTTTGGAAAATGAGGTTTAGCGCTCGATAAAGATATACACAAAAGTGCTTATCAACATTAACGACAAGCCTAACAACTCATTCAATCCTCGCCCCAATAGCATCTTTCTATTCGTCCAGTGAGCTCGGGTGTCCCAGTAACGCGGCGACGAACTGGTTAGAGAAAATACCACTGGGATCGCGTTCCTGGCGATAAACCTCGAAGGCATTGATCCGATCGGCACGCCGCGTCGCCAGGTCCCCAAGGAAAGCCGGGTTGAATGGCGGCGTGTAAGATCCTGCCGCACCCGCAGGGTCGTAGAAGCCATACATTTTTCCGTTATGGGGCATTCCACCCAGTGCGACCCACGCGCGTTCGATGTCGGCGAAGAAACTCAGCACGGCGTCAGGGTAATCGGACGCTTGCGTGGGCTTCACGAAGGCGATGAGATCGAAATTGACGAAGATCGAATTGGCGTTTTGGGTGTAAGTACCAGCCAATGCGCTGTCGCCGCCCTTGACGAAACGAAACTCCATCGGACCGACCAGCAGGAAGTCACTTGAGTTGTTGAGACGACTGACCACAGCGTCTAAACCCTGCCAAGCTCGGCTCAGCCCAGCGTCGTCGAGGGCCGGCAGTTCAACAAAATAGGACATAAAGATGACGCGCGCCGCCTTGGTTAGCCACATATCTGAATAAGTCGTCGTGGCAGTGTCGAACATGCTCTCAACAGCCTTGAATGCGGTGTCCATAATGGTCGCTGCAAAAAGCCGGACGCGAGAGCCCTGAGCCGCGATTGCGGTGGCCTCCGCGATAGGCTCGAGAACCTGCCCTTCATTAGGCGCGCCGAATTCGTCGTTTCCCGCGAGCGCGCATGCGTTCGGGACTGTAGGCGCGCTGTTCGGTATTTTCGTTGATGGCGACGCATCGACTTCCCAGGACAATGTAAGGAATGCGCTGGAATAGGGATTGAAGAAAGTCTCTACGCGTAAATTTGGTGTCGCAAGCAACGTCTTGAATAGAGCAACAAACTGGCTCTCGTCTAACGTGTAGTTCTTTCTGCTGGGCACTAAGGTCGTGGCCCAGGGCCGCGGCATCACATCCAACGTTACGGAGGTCACGAGCCCCAGAGCACCGAGCGAGACACGAGCGAACTGTATCGGCCTCCATGAATCTACGACTGGTGAGTTCTCGTCCAGCGTCGTCACGACGCCATCTGGGCCCATGATCGCGAAGGCTGAGGCAGTCTCCGCGAAGATTGGTGCGTCCACAGTCGCACCATGTACGTCAACAGCCGTCATCCCGCCAAGGCTGAAGAAACCACCGGCGGTAACAGTTCGAAGCATCAGGTTATTAGCGGTAAGGAACGCACCCAGCTCGTCCTCGCGAACGCCGGTGTTCACTGTAACCTTTAGCTGTGACGCATCCAGCACCATGCGCTGGTCCCCATTTGGACCAAGGTCTGCATAACACGAAAGGTCGACGAGCCAGGTCGGCGGCGGAACGGTAACCGTGCGATTGTCAGCCGCGACTAACGGTGGTTGTGAATGGCGCTGGCCGGACGTCCGTAGCGTCACCCCACCAGCCGCCGCGGCGGCTTTCACAATGGCCCGAAGTTGAGAGAGAGTGGTGGGAACGTAATAAGCATCGCTGCCAGAAAAAGAATGGACGATGTTTTGGGCCCAGTTGTTCCACGGCGGTACTCCAACATTTGTAAGCTTAAGATCATTGTTGAGCGTAGTTCCTGTAATAACATAGCTAGCTTCAACTGCGCTGTTCTGCTGGTAAATGAACATCGGGGAACCGATCTGATCATTACCAGCCACGACATCAGCGAACAAAGCGACGTTAGACCCATCCGGCACAGGGGGATTAGCGTTACAGGGGGCTAGCGATTGACTCTGTCCAACAGGGTAACTATCAGTACCTGCGCAAAGGATCCTGTTTCCATTCTCATCCCAATACACGCATTGAAGTTTGACGTTAAAAGCGCCTTTATTTTCGAGGCTAAACCTACCAATTGATTGCATGCGTATCCTCTTTTCAAATGTTTGGACAACATTCCCTATGCTCGAAACGTCGTCGATCAATCGCTGATTTTGCGCGCTTCAAAAAGCTGATTTTGGGATCAGGCAAAGGCTGATGCCGGCGGCTAAGCGGGCTTCTCCAGCACCAGGCTGTCAAACCCACATCATTCGCAATTGACGGAGTTGCCTACGTTGCCGTTTATCAGGTACAGGTATTCGGCCCGATACTAGTTACGCCCAACTGGTTGTCGAGTGTAGTTCCGGTAATGACATAGTTAGCCGTAGCTGCATTGCCACTCTGGTACGTGAACAGTTGGGAGCCCGTGTTATCGTCACCCCACACCACGAAGGCGTAGATAGATACGGAAGATCCATCCGGTACAGGCGGACTAGCCTGACCGGGGTCTAGCGATTCACACTGTGCGATAGGGAAGCTACCTGTGCCATCGCAATGAACCTTGGTTCCATTCTCATCCCAATACACGCATTGAAGTTTGGTGGCAAAACCGCCTTGATTTCGGAGGCTAAACTTACCAATTGACTGCATGACCATTCTCCTTTCCAATTGAGAGTATTTGGCGTGCCACCACACCTGCCTCACACACAAGCGGGATGTCGACTGTATGATCAAAAACTCTAACTATCTCAAGAAGGCTTGGGGCGATATCTTGACGAGCGCGCTTCGGCCCTAGCTAATGGAATCCTGCCCACGCGCGAGGTGAGCATAACGACGCAACTGCGCTATGGAGATGCTGCGCAACGAAATTCTATCCATACTGCCTCCGAAGAGAGTGTAATAGAAAGAAGTCGAGCGTGGTCGAGCCTCCGCTGGCATGGACGGGTGTAAGAGCAACGACACGATATAGCCTTTGCGGGCAGAAAGTCAACTGAAAGACGCAAACACTGAAAGACGCAAACACTGAAAGACGGAAAGGCGCAGCGTGCAAACCCGAAGTTTATCGAAAGATATTCGACAAATCGTTTCAAACCGCAGAACGCAATCCGCTCTGTATTTTTCTTGCACTCGGAACCCTTAATATGTATACTTCCCGCTTCTCATTGCACAGACCGCAACGATGCCAAGCAACAAGAGGATAGCAAGACCATCACCTTGCTTCATCGCTTTGGGAATCTCATTCAATGCGACTCCCATTATAATGTTGGCTATCATATTCCGTTCCCCTTTCCGGCTTGCGTTCCAGCCCTAAAAGCAAAAATCGCGCGCTCAAGAATTAGACACAAATAACTGCGTCCTTCCTCAAGCCACGCGATTCAACATTTAGTGCGGGCGAAGGCGGCAAGCTCCTAACGGCTTTCCCCTAGAGCCTCACTCTAGAGCCGGAGCAAGCCTTATTCAATTTTCGAGAGTAGATTAGCGCAATCCTAATTATCGGGCAAGCTATTTAATTAGCGGGCAAGGGGCTAATGTCGGGCAAACCCGCTCGCGGTATCGCTCACCGCCTGTGGTCTCATCCGGCATCTTCATTCCTCTCTCGCCCGGGCCGGGGGTTGGATAGGGAACGCGTAGCTCCTACTGCAGGTGATTCGTGCGCTCCCTCTCCTGCTTCATTCCGGAGCGTGTTCGAGCGGCGTGTACGGGGCTTGTCTTTGGCCGGACTCCCCGTAGATGCCGCGTACTGTTGTCGGTTCTCTTCGCCCGCCGCACGTTGAATGGTCTCCTTTGAGGTCTGCATCAGCTGAGTGGCGAGTGTCGGCAAACAAGTCTGGTCAGTTGGTCACTGGCTCGTAGACGGTGACGCGGTAGGCCGCAGCGTCTAAGGGCAACGGCTGCTCGCCCTGCTCATGCTCGGTGATGAGACGGATGGCGCTTGCTACAGCCTGCCCAAGCTCGTCCAGCGAGTCGAAATCAACGTAACCATTAGCTAGAGAGCGTAGGCATAAGCCAGCCGCGCATTTATCAGTTAATTAGTGAAGGACGCTTGCCTGCTCAAAAGGTAGGCAGGGATTATGTTATTAATGAAGACGATCTAAAAATGGCTGAAGAACGCCCAAAGGTAGGCAGACCGCCGAAGGCTAAAGCTGAAAAGACGGCGGGTAAGAAGAAAGCTAAATAATACCTTATGCCCTCACAAGTAAAACAAGATAAGGGGAAGAAAACAAACGCAAAAAATGAAAGTGGCGATAATTCCGAATCCCCTGAAGTAACACCTGCTTCAACCACTACCAAAAAAGCAAAGGCGGGACAGTATAAATCTCGTCTCTTTAAGAAGAGTTACATTCAGCCTATTATCAAGTGGCTAAAAAACCGTGCCATCTATCAGCGTTTTGTAACCATAGAAGACATACGAGATAAACAATTCGATGAAGAACGTGCACAGAAGGATTACGAATTCAGTAGGCCACCCAAAGGAGTTGAGCTTCACTTGCGCTCCATCAGGCTTATAGAGTTATTCCAGATTGAAGAACTTGAGAGACTACAGCGAGGAATTCTAGACCTCTTTCCGAGGATTGAATATGACTTAAACGTCAAACCAACAATCCAATCTCTGCTCAAGGATGCAAGTGATATTTTCATGACAGCTGCTCACTGGAGAATCGGGTTTGTGGCGCGGTCAAAGCTGTTTATTGGAATGCCTTTTCGGGAAATGGCAACCTTACCCGAAGAGGTTAGTCATATCAACGTTGAAGTCATAAAATTTACAGCTTCCTCTTTCGCCTTATGTTTGGATGTTCACATGACCGATAAAGCTACTCAACGGGTAGTAGAATTGCAATCTCAACAGTATCTACCGAAAATCCATTTTATAACGCGTCTTAAATGGATTCTACTCCGTAAAGGTTTTGAGAAGCACAGTTCAGTCGTAATGCGACGGCAGGCAACACTTAAACAACTCATGCTGTGGCAGTCTGAGTTAGAGAGACTATTTGCAAAGTATTTCAAAGGATACTTCTATAGCCAACCTCGTTTACATGGTGAATCCATTCTCCCGGCTATAGAGGTATTTATCTTTAATGGCGCTCCGGCTAAAGAGGAAGAACTCAGCAAATGGATAGAGGATTCAAGGGGGTGGTGGGATTCATTAGGCTTTGATTTTTTCTTCGCTGCCTTTAAGAGTCGGACAATGATTTTTGTGTGGGCGACTATAAATTCTTGGTTTCGCAGCGTCCCACATCGCCTTGTATTCTTCCCAGAAGCTTATAAATACTCAAGACACGAATCTTTACATGATGAAATCCACATCAACTTTCAATTCGAGGAAGACCTGAACAACTTAACTCCACTAATAATTATCTGGCACTACATACATGTTGTTAGAAAACGAGTAAGCAATTTGAAACGAGCAACTCTTAAAGAAATGCAATTCAGATGGTGGTCTTGGTTTTGGCCGCATATGCGTCCTCTTATTAGGCTCAATAGCCAGATTCAACAAGAATCGATGTTTATGGATAGGCTATCATTTGAGTGGGGTGAAAGAGTTAAGGAAATTACGGAGTCAAAAGGTCGGCAGAGTAATATGATGAGTTTATTAGCATACCGTTCAGTTCTAGGAACAGAAGAAGACGAAAGGGAGAATCTAAGAGATGCACCATTGAAGTTAATAGGCGGGCTAATTGAAAGCTTGAACAAACAATTGTCTCACCTTAGGACATGGTATGCTGAATATCTAGTTTCTAGGAATGCTTGGGTTACATATGGACTAACGCTTGTAGTTGGCCTCGCTACAATTGTTGGCTTAATCTCTATTCGTAAGGAGATTGTAATTGTGTGGCAAAGCCTTTCGCGTTTCATAAAGCAATTAGTGCAGATATGAAGGGATAAGCTCAATCCCCCATGTGCGAATAATCATTTTTACTTACAGTTTTCACAGCATACTTTGGTATTTACATGGGTAGGGCATAACCATTGACACTCTCCACACCCTGTAACTATCTTCTCGTTGATCTACCCTAGCCTCACAGGAGCTAACCGCAATGGCTAACGAAGAACATCTTCATATTTTTGAGCAAGGAGTCAATGCTTGGAATCAGTGGAGAACTAAGAATCCTGATGTAAAACCTGATCTAAGCGGCGTGTACATTCCGGGTGAAAACTACAGCGAGGCATTACTAAATGGCACAAATCTTAATGGTGCTGTTCTCTACTCATCTGACCTAAGCGGGGCAAGCCTCAAAAGAGCAAGCCTCAGAATGGTAAACCTGACTGGCGCTAAACTTCACAGAGCTAATCTTGAGGAGACTGTCTGTATAGATTCTGACCTCAATGGGGTTGACCTTAGCGACGCCGACCTTGAAGGTGCCATATTCAGTTATGTCAACTTTAGTGGCGCAGACCTCAATCGAGCGAAAATTGGATTGACAATATTCAGTAGCACCAATCTAAGTGAAATTAAAGGGCTTGAAACTATAAGTCATACAGGGCCTTCGGCCATTGGTATTGACACAATCTATAACTCCAAAGGTGAAATCCCAGAGGTATTCTTACGCGAGGCTGGAGTGTCGGATGATTTCATCACTTACATGCGCTCTCTAACAATCCAACCTATACAATTTTACTCTTGCTTCATTAGTTACAGTCATAGGGATGAAGAGTTTGCTAAGCGCCTACATTCGCGCATGCGTGATGTGCATCTTCGCGTCTGGTTTGCGCCTGAAGATATTAGAGGTGGCGAGAAGTTACACGAGCAAATTGACCGTGCAATACGAGTTTATGACAAGTTGTTGATAATTCTTTCTGAACATAGTTTGCAAAGCGAATGGGTTATGACTGAAATCCGCAAGGCACGTATAAATGAGATTGAAAGTGGGAGACGTAAGCTCTTTCCCATTCGGTTAGCTGATTTTGAAACAATCAGAAAGTGGGAGTGCTTTGATGTTGATAGCGGTAAGGATTTGGCAATAGAGGTGCGCGAATATTTTATCCCTGACTTTTCAAATTGGAAAAATCATGATGCCTTTGAGTCGGCTTTTGATAGATTAATTAAAGACCTTCGGGCAGAGGGTTGAAGTAGAACGATGAATGTAATAATCACGACGCCGCCCAACAACTCATTCAACCCTCGCCTCGATAGCATTGTTTCAGTAAGCATTTGATAGACTGCTTCGTGACCTGAAAGCTGAAGATAAAGCGGCATCTGGCTGACTATTGACTTCCCTACCTACTGCAACTATCTTCCACCTGCTCTAACTGCTCATTGCTCATTGATTCAATGCCTCGCGTCCAAGATCGTGAGAGGTATTTTTATCTATTGACTGCGTTAGACCGCCAAGAGCGGTAATTGATAACTTATAGTGTGATTAGACCGCTGGCGGTAATTTACAAGATTCGGGATATATTGCCGCTACTAGCGGCCTAATTGTAGTTGGGCGCTTCGCTGTAGCTAAACCTAGAGTAAAATGAGATCACTATGAAACTCAATCGGTTTATGGTTCTGATGACAATAGTATTGTTTGCAACATGTGCGTCGGCACAATCGTCAACCAATCCTTTGATAGCCCGTGAAAATCAGCAGTTGAGGCGTTACCAACCAGAACTAGATAGGGAAACTTATAAGCGTGTTTACGGCGGTGGAGAATTTTCCCGTATTGAATTTGATAAAGATATACCTTTATTAACTGTTCAAGCCTTTGATAAGTTTATAGCTGAACGAGGTGTTGTTGCATAAATCGAAATGAGCACAGTCTCTTCCACAATTGGAATCAACCGTGGCTCACACGGCGTAGCTCACAGGCATTCCCAAGTGCGTCATCCGGTTCAGCGTTGCACACCGCACCAGCAACTGCGCCGCCTGCCCCTCAAAACTGCGTGCACTAACCCGCTCGCCGAAGATCATCTTTACTCTAAAGACCTGCGTCTCAGCCAAAGAACGGCGATGATAACCACTCTCGCGCTTCCACTGTCTCCGCCCCTTTTGCCTGATGGCACGCAAGTTCTCATCGCGGATGTGCCTTTCCGCTTTCGTGTTGCCGTGCTGCCAAATACGTGCCCGCTTCTGCGGCGGGATCGCCGCCCGCGCTGCTCTCGCTCTCAGGGCGTCATAACAGTTGCGGCTATCGTAGGCTCCATCGGCGCTCACTTGCTTGATCTCGTCCTCGACCTGCTCAAGCAAGTCGGGAAGCATCTGCGAGTCCTTGAACGAGTTGGTTGTGACGACAACCGCGACAAACTCATGCGTGGCTTCGTCCACACCCAGATGCAGTTTGCGCCATGTGCGGCGACGCGTGTATCCGTGCTGACGCACTGTCCATTCGCCCTCGCCATAGACCTTGACGCCTGTCGAATCCACCACCATGTGCAACGGCTCCGACTTGCGAAGGCGCGGCAACTCGACTTCCAAGGATCGGCGACGGCGCGAGAGCGTCGTGTAACAGGGCACGCTCAATTCGACGCCGAGCAGCCGGACAACCGAGCGCGTCAACCCTTCGGTGGCGCGCAAGGGCAAGCCATACACCTCTTCCAAAGTCGCCATGCACAGGATAGCGGTGTCAGTGTAGAAGGCCGTCTTGCCGCGCTTGCCCGTGCGCGCTGTGTTATTCCATGCAGCAAGGACATCTTGGCTGAGCCAGACGGTCAGACTTCCACGCCTGACCAGAGCTTTGTTATATTGACTCCAGTTGCGGAGACGGTAAGTGCGTTTGGTTTTCTTCTTGGTCACACATCAAGATTACCAGCACTGCCGTCTCCGTAGCTATTTATGCAACAACGCCGCTGAACGATATAAAAAGTTAGACCCTATAACGATTAGAATCTCCCGGATGCCCCCAACTACCGACTTATATTTGATAGTAATGTATGTAGAGAACACCCAGTTCTTCCTAATTAAGAAGCAAGGCGAAAGGTTTGTTGAGTTGAGCCGAGTATATAGAGAAGTATCATGTCAAAATATAATTCCAACCTTTTTTATAGGGCAGGATAGAGTGCTCACTGTTTACACATTGGTGGCGGGGGATGGCGGTTTTTGCGGTAACTATGCATTTGAATATAAGAACGAGAGCTTGAAAGCCATTGGTGAAATTAATGTGTTCGATATACCTCATGAAGATGAAAGAGAGTATGGAACTATCTTTGGGCGTAGTCCTTTTGAGAATGCAACGGCAGAGTTCAGAGATAATATTTACTATATTACGATGCGAGGTAAAGGTAATTTATATGCAAGCGGTAATGACAATCGAAACGCAAGGAAGCTTGCCCCTAGGGAAATTCCAGTTACTTATTTTTATGATGGAACGACATGGCGGCCTTCAGGCGGCAAGCAAATAAGCCAATCAAATTACCTTGCATTCTCCTCTCAAAGAGATGGCAATCAAGAGATTTATCTAATAGACATTACAACAGGACGTGCTACCAATCTAAGTCAAAGTAAAGGTGATGACGGTTATCCCAGATGTTCACCTGATGGTCGGAGGATAGCTTTCGCTACTAACCGAGATGGTTATTGGGAAATCTACCTGATGTATCGAGATGGTAGAGGACAGCAGAATCTAACTAAAGATCGTGGCGGAAATGGCTATATGGATTGGTCACCGGATGGACAATCATTGGTATTTGCTTCTACAAGAAACGGGGAACGGAACAATGAAATTTATACTATTCGTGCCGATGGCTATGGTCTTAGAAGATTGACAACTCATCGTGCCGAAGATGTCCATCCTGCGTGGTCACCTGACGGAAGAAAAATTGCGTTTGCCTCAGAAAGGAATGGCAACAGGCAAATTTACGTGATGAATGCTGACGGAACAAATCTCACCAGACTAATGAGTAATCGCTGGTACGATGATTACCCTGCTTGGTCACCAGATGGATCTCAAATAGCTTTTTCTTCAGATCGAGATAGTAGCGCATCTGACCGGCTCGACATCTATGTAGCGAATGTAGATGGCTCAAATGTTAAGCGTATCACTTCGCACCTGGCAGACGACCGCCATCCCACGTGGTCACTGGACGGTAGCCTGCTCGCATTCGCCTCGGATCGAGATGGAAACCGGGACATTTTTGTTATTCGTGCTGATGGAACTGGACTAAAGAAAGTGGTTTCATTTGCCGGAAATGATGAGCACCCTCACTGGTGCAAAATTACTGAGGGTAGCGGGCAAGTTTCCCCTCCTGATGAAGATACAGTAGGACGCCCTTCACTCAGACGGAGACAAGCTGAGATCACAGCCTGGGAGGGAAACGTAGATCCAAGAATGCCTTGGCAAAGCACAGGATTAAAGGTGAGGAGGGGTGAAACAGTTCAGATTACTGCTTCGGGCACAGTAACTTGGGATCCTAATCCAAATACGGTTCAAGGCACGGTTGGACCTAACGGTTATGGTAAGGCATCAAAAGTTGATGATAAACCTTGGGAGTTTCCCGTTCAGGAAGCAGGCACCGGGGCGCTCATTATGAGGATTGGGGACAAAGTGTATTTCGTAGGGGAGAATACCTCTATAACAGGTTCCCAAGATGGTGTAATTGAATTTATGATTAATGACAGGTTTGATTGGCTTTTCGATAATTTAGGAAGCTTTAGTGTAGGGGTGCGAAAGAAATAATATGTTCAGCCGACCACGCACCCAACAAGTCATTCCAGCCGACTGTGAATAAGCTTGCTTCTCATCGAGAACTTGAACTGTTTCGAGGCTATGTGCGCGGCGACTCAATTCCGGCGTTGGTCGTCTTCCTTTTCCTAAAGAATAATTGCCTTTTACAGATTCGGTGATAGAATGCGCCCTCTTTCACGGTTGCCTCATCCATAGTTCTTGAAAGGAAATGCTATGAACGAAGCGGATGATACATTCCAAAAGTTTTGTTCGCAGTGTGGCGGCATGGTAGATGCAGACGCAAGATTCTGTAAGCATTGCGCGTTCGACCTTTCAAAATCCGCATCGGATTCGAGCGCCACCATTGTAACCGCTAAAGGCGCGCAGAAGATAAGTTCCAAGCCCATATTGTTGATTGTAGGAGTTGCGGCTATCGGCCTTCTGATGTCAGGACTCGTAGGCACGTATCTTTATAAAAAAAATCGCACTGAGCCTAACGTAGCAGCAACTTCTCCGACGCCTGCTCCTACTCCGACGATGAGTGACAGAGCAAAGCAAATCGAGGAAAAGATTTTACGTGGCGAAACCTTGAGCGACAGCGATATTGAAGGATTATCTGCTTATGAGCTTCGCGTATTGCGGAACGTGCATTTTGCCCGTTACGGACGTAAATACGATAGCCCCGGACTTGGAGATTATTTCAATACCCGCTCTTGGTATAAACCGAGCGATTCTTACAATGAAAATATGATTACGTCTAACGATAAAGCCAATATCAATTTGATTGTGGCAGCCGAAAGTCGAGCGAAACAATCGGAGTCGGCTGCGAGTTCAAATGCAAACAGCAACTACAATTCTCAAAGCCCAGCCGCAACCACTAACACAACCACCGTCACAGCTTCAGAGTCCGGTTCATCAGGGAGCGGGATTAACGATAGCAATGTACAACGAGCAGTCAGAAGTTTTATGAGTGAATTTACGAAAGGAGGCAGTATTAACGTTGAAGGCGTTCAAGAGTTGCCCAATCAAAACGCCGCCACAGCAGACCTTAAATTTGTCAACTGGGTATGCTCAACAACCTATGAAGGGGGATTGTCCAAGCAGAAGCCGCCGCCCGTCACTTACGATAGATATGGGATGCCAAGCAGTACCTTTGGATTAAGGTTAAAAACATATAACACTAATGGCTTAGCGGTGCTCAAGCGTTACAACGATGGACGGTGGGTATTGAAAGAAGTTCGTGTTGGTAATGGCTTTAATACTGTAACTATCAGTGGCACAGTCGAAGTTAGATAGCGTGCATAACTCGGAAGCCCCCAGCATCTCATTGAACCTGCCACCGCGACAGCATCTTTCCATCGCTGACTTTTACAAAGGCTGGTGGACGCTTCTTGCCCGACGCGAGTCGCATTGGGCGCTTGCCTCTTTCGTAATATGAAAGGAGAGTCTAAATTATGAAGCGGAGTGCAGTGATCTTTTTTGTAATCTTGCTGTGTGTTACAAATAGTTCTGCTCAATCTCGGACTAAACGACCAAATACAAAAGCACGAACAAAGGTCATAACCGATATTCGCCAAGCCAATCTTGGTAAAGTTGGAAAAACAATTAATTCTCCAACCGGCGGTTTTTCAAGAGTTGATAAAATTGTGTACGGTGATTTAACAGGTGATGAGAAAGAAGAAGCTGTCGTGGTTATTACTGAAAGCGGCGGTGGTAGCGGTGTAGATTCTTCGGCTATGATTTACACCTTACAAAATGGGCGATTGGAAAAACTCAAGTCACGAGACAGAGAAGGATATGGCCCCTATGAAGGGATCGTAGGGGGTGATCGCGGTAGAGGTGGAATTCGTAACGTAAGAATAGAGCGCCGACTCCTTTTTGTAGAACAGTACGCCCCAGATGACGAAAACTATAGTAAGGGGCCATATGAACCAGTGTTCATTGATATTGTCACATACCAATGGAACGGTAGTATTTTTGTTCCAGACAAAAACATACAAAGGAGACGCATTCAATAGACACCACGCCCAATTATAGTTGGACGCTTGCCATTAACCTGACAAACTTGCAGGAGAAAAGCGATGACTAAATTATGCATCTTGTGTCTGACAGCGATTTTGCTGTTTGCGGCGAACAGCTTTTCACAATCTAGACGCATTGCTCCATCGAAGAAACCGACTAATGATACATTGATTGGTTACGTCCGAAAGGAGCATGTCGTGGACGGATGTGGCTGTATATATTCTTTCAAAGGCAAAGCTAGCGGCGCTGTCTATTCTGACAATTTTGTGAACATCTGGATGAATATCGATGGTCAAGACGTGAAATTGAGTCGTGTTAGCTCTGTGTCCACTCCCAAAGGAGAAGCTAGAAGGGGGCAGCGAACCGTTAGCAGATACGTCGCACCCGATATAAAAGTTAGAATGGATATAGTTATTGGAAAGGATTATGGCGAGGGTCGTGACCATGCGGGCACTATCACTGTCATAAAGGGTGCCCGCGAGCAAACAGTACAAATTGTCGGATTCTGTGGCTGTTAAGGAACTGAGCATTAACTATGAATGAAGCAGCACATTAGAATCAACGCCGCGCCCAACAACTCATTCAACCCGAGCCCGCGCTGGCTACCCTTTCATCGTCGTCTTCTCTGATAATGTCGAAGGCTGCTCGCGGGGGCCGGGTTAATTCGGGCGTTAGGCGCTCCGAGTTGATAAATCTCATATGTATATTAGAGAAGGCTCTAGAGAAGCAAACTTGATCTAGAGCGGGTGTTTTTCAAGTAGCTTGAGCAACAAACGGCTCAAGTCTTTGTTCCGGTTATTGAACCTATACTCGCACTCCTTTAGGTGCAAGTAGAAGGTGCGCGCTGAGACTCCGTTGAACTTCTGAAGCCTGCGCTTAGCAAAGCTCCAGAAACTCTCAATGCCATTGACGTGATGTGTGCCTTGCACGAACTCGTTTTGACCATGATTGACTCTGAAGTGCTTCGAGTAGCCGACATCTACCAAGCCGTCATAACCGCGCCAGCCATCAGAGTTGATGATCGCTTGGGGAGCTACACGGCCACGAATAATGGCCTGCAAAGTAGCTTTCTTGCAGTCTGGCACGACCTCGGTATAAACGCAGCCATTACGCTTGAAGATGCCGAAGACGATGGTCTTGCCACTGGCCCCACGACCACGCTTGCCTCTGACACGTCGAGCACCGAAGTAGCTTTCATCCACTTCGACTTCGCAAGAGGAGAAGGGCGAAGCGCGCTCGCATTCTTTGGCGATGCGGACTCTCATTCTGAGAAAGATCGTGGTCACGCTGCGGCGCGAAAGTCCTGTCAATTGAGCCGCGTCACTGGCTGTCAAATCGAGGGCGAAGTGGCGCACAAGTTGACGAAATTTACGCTCGCTAATTTTCGACCGCCTGTAATAGCGGTTTAGCTGTTGCATGTCAGTAGCTTAGCACTTTCAATCATGTGCTTTGCTACTCTAGAGCCTAGAGAAAAATCCATGACCAACACGGCTGACTTAAGCCCAAGGCAAAAGCAAATTTTGAATGGAGTTCTATCAGAAGTAGGATGCGCTATTTCCGTCCATAATGCACGGCTGAGGTTAGAAGCTAATAACGTTAGCGACATCCCGCTCGCTAACCCTGATCTACAGCCAATCGCCTTTGCTGTTAGGCATACTACGAACACTTACATATATGGCGTGAGAAACGAGATTACCGCGTGGACAGTATTCTTCTCCGCAGGACTGTTCTTGTCTCTCGTTATTATCGGCAGTATTGTGCTGGGCGTGTACGGGGTGTATAGCGGGCTCCTTGGGCTCCTTGGGGTAGGTTATTTAGGTACACAGGTTATGCCGAAACTTCTAGAATGGTTGGCACGGATTGAGCATAAATTTAGGCGTGAAAGGTGGACAGCGCGTCGTTATCGCCACAATGCATATAAGAAGTTGTGTGCTGATAAGCGGGCACCAATTCTGTATCTGCGCTCGTTTTCCTTTGATCCTATTTATGAATTACCACTGGAGCTTACGAGGAGAGTGGATGAAAGGATAGCAGAATATTATGACCAGTATGGGCCAGTTATAGCTATCGCGGGGCCTGACGATAAAGACCCTATGCCAGGTCCCGTCAAACTTTATTTTGATGAAAATAACTGGCGCGCGGGAGTTATCTATCTTATGTCAATTTCGCAGCTTGTGATCATTCAGGCTGGAATCTCACAGGGTACTTTGTGGGAACTTGGAATAGCACGGCAGAGGTTAGAGCCAGAGAGTCTCATTATCTCTCTAGCTGATGCTTCAAACCCAAATATCGCCATTAGCTATTATAATGATTTTAAACCATACGCAGAGGTTATATTGGGTTGTGAGTTGCCTATAAACCTTGACTCTAACATGCATATTAGATTTGGAAAGAATTGGGAACCTTTGCTATATGACACACCAGATGGGTTATCCTTCACAGATACGAAAGAACAAAGCAGAAAGCAATCTTACAACAAGATGTTAGGAGTAAAGACACCAACGACTCAATTATATAAGACTAGGTATAAGGAGTGCTTTGATTGCGGTCTGTATAATTGGCATGAAGAGGTTGTTTGCGAATTTTGTGGGAAAATATTAGAACATGTTTAGCCCTACACCGCTGCCTAACAACTCATTCAACCGGAGCGCGAGTTAGCTTGCCTTTCGTTCACCAACTTGGATGTTTGATGCGTTGAATGCGCGCCCGGTTAATTCGGGCGTTAGGCGCTAGCGCTTTGTGAGGTATAATCTAAATCGCTATGGACATAAACCTCATCCGATATGAACCTGCTGTTCTGATTAGCATGCATATAATGCAGGCACGCGCATTCTTGTTGAACCTATCCCTAAGAGGCTAGTTGCTGAAGAAACTGCCGAGCAGATTCTCGGAGGTTATCCCAGTCTGACGAGAGTGTCTATCCTCCCAGCTCTAGTATATTCGGTAAAGGCTCTCCGTAACACACCTCTTAAGAAGGACATCTTCACCTTAACTGCACCTTCCAGCATCTCGTCACCCAATTGTACGGGAGAGGAGCTACGATGAACATCCTGCTGCTGTCCATGCCAGATTCGTTCGAACACATGCCGTCGCTTGTCATCCGTATGCCGAATGGCGCACTCACATCACTTGCAGGAAACGTCGATCTGCATCACAACGTAGCCGTCGCAGATCTCATCCTCGTGCAGCGACAGGTCCGTGCAACCGTTGAACGGCTAGTGCGCGAGCAGCGGCCGGATGTGGTTGGTCTTTCGGTGATGACTTTCCAACGCAAAACAGCCAAGAAAATTATCAATCTAGTACGAACGATCAAGCCGGATGTGCAGATTGTCGTCGGCGGTTACGACCCGAGTCTTGATCCGGCAGCGTACCTCGATCTGTCGGGCGACGTGGTCGATTTCATTGTGCGTGGCGAGGGCGAGGTGACGTTCCGGGAGTTACTGCGCGCTATCGAAAACGGCGGCAGCTACGAAAAGATCACCGGGCTCTCCTACCGCGATGGTGATCGTTTCCGCCACAATATCGACCGGCCAGCGCATCGACTGCAAGGGGAAGAAATACGGCTGCCAAACCGCGCGGCTCGCGTGCTCCAAGGGTATACCAGCATGGGTCGTCAAGCCGATGTGATCGAGACATCGCGCGGCTGCACCTTCGATTGCAGCTTCTGCTCGATCGTCGAGATGCGTGGGCGCAATTTCCATACCTACTCCATCGAGCGGGTGCTTGACGACATCCGCGATGCACGCCACTACGGCGCGCAGGTGATCTTCCTAATCGATGACAATATTACGTTGAACGTCCGACGGTTCGAGGAGCTGGGCCGAGCAATCATTGCGGCGGGGCTGAACGATATTGACTACACCGTGCAGGCCATGACTTCGGCCATGGCTAATCACGGCGAGACGCTTGCGCCGCTGATGCGGCAGACCGGGTTTCGCTACGTCTTTCTCGGTATCGAGAACATTTTGGAGGACGGTCTCCGGTTCCTGCGCGCGACTTCCAAGAACACCAAGCGCAAGAATGGACACCGTGCCGGCAACGCGACGCTAAAAGCGATTGAGTACATCCACCGCAATAATATGTACGTCATCGGTGGTCTTATAGTCGGCAACCCCGACGATACACGCGAGTCAATTGAGGCCAACCTGGATTTTGCCCGCAAATATGTTGACTGGCCTTACATCCAGCACCCAACGCCCTACCCGCGCACACCGATGACCAAGGATTTTCGTGAGCGTGGGTTGATCATCAATCAGGAGGTCGAGGCGTACGACGGCACTACAGCCGTGGTTCGTACCGAGCACTTGACGGCGGATGAGGTCGAGTTTATGCGCTGGCGAGCCGAGCGCTGGATGAAGCTGCGGCACACGCGAGTGACATTGGCCCACGACCCGCTCTTCATGCTGCGACATATACCCCGGCTGATAGCATGGGGATACCGTGGCGGCACACTCAAGACCCTTCTTGGCTTGGAAGACGAGCGCAAAGCCTTCGAGCGCTACCGCAACATCCGTGCAGCGGAGCGCGTCTATTTGTAGCATGTGAGGGTGTGCAGTTTACACTCGCACGCGCGCGTGTGCTTGCTCGTGAAAGACAGCTTCCAACACGAGCGTTCACCTGTCTTCTGTCTCGCTCTGCCCCAACTTGCAGTGAGGAGTCGCTATTACGAATGAGGGGCGTTGAATAAATCTTCAGTACCAGAACAGTAATGGGCTTTAACCATAATGTAGGCTTAATGCTCTGAGACTCGACTGAACCACTGGAAACCAAGTGTCAACTCACAATCTGGTGGTTTAATGTAATTTGGTCTGGGTACTTATCTGGAGTTATATGTAGTCAAAGTGACGATAATGAATATTAAAGCTGTCTAATTGAGATTAACGACGAGCAAAGTACAACCGTTCCTTATCCGGTAGCGGCAGTTGTACTGTATAACATCGCCTGCTGCACTTTAGCCATAGATGATCAGTTTTATATAGAGGCTGTATCAAGAGAATGAATTCGAGAATACCCTTAGATGAATATGAACGGCTTCTTGCTCCGGCGCGTGAGCGCTTTGCGGCACAGTCGGGATTGAAACTCTTGGAGTCTCCAACGGTAGACGCTGTCCTAATGGAGTCATTCCTTCTGCACTTCTGCGCTATCGGGACGCGGATGACGGAATCAGTGGAGAGCTGGCTTCACCGTTCGGCCGAACGGTGTGAGATATTTGGGCTGCCGGAACTCGCGCACGCATTGGACCAGCACGCGCGTGCTGAGGCAGGACACCACTTAATGATGATGGCCGATGTTAGATCGCTAGCTACTCGTTGGAACACCTGTCGCCAGCCTCCCGTAGACGCCGACGAGTTCCTTTGCCGACCGCCCAGCCTCGGAGCTATTCGCTACTGCCAACTCCATGAAGATAACATCACCAGCGACACACCGTACGCCCAAATCGCGATCGAGTACGAGATCGAAACGCTGCCCTTGCGTTATGGCGAACAACTGATCGCGCGCTGCATCGAACTGCTTGGGGCCGACATTCTCCCCTGTCTCAGTTTCGTGACTCAACACGTTGACCTGGACGTGGGACACACCAAATTTAATGCTCGAGAGCTAGGGAAGCTTATCGAACTAGATCCGACATGTCTGCCCGCGCTGGTCGCTGCGGGAACGGCCGCCTTGGATGCTTACGCACAGTTCCTCGCCGATTGTGCGCAACTCGCAGAACGTCATTCCCAAGCGGTTCAAAGTTCCATCACTCCTTCCCCTTCCCTGTCATGGCAAGTGCGATTACCTCCCGAAACACATGAGAATGGAGAGCCAGCCTTGATACCTGATTGGGTGGAAGATGTCCGCTCACTCCGCGGCTCCGTTCTTTACGCGGACGGCCGCCGCTCACAGTTCAAGATCGCTGAAGGGCGATACTACGACCCCGACCCTATTGATCTTCACGCTTATCATGTGCTGGCCTACCACGATCATCAACTCGTGGGGTGTATACGGATCTACCCGCTGGCGTCAGATGCGGCCTGCTGTACTACCGAGACAATCCTGGGCAAGAAGGCATTCACGGAGATGCTCCTTCAACTCGGAGCGCAGCGAACAACAACTGTTGAGATCGGCCGGTGGGTGGTGCATCCGAAACATCGGAAGGGCGGCCCTAGAGTGCAGTTGGCCGCTGGGGCCGCTACGCTCGCAAAACGCCTGGGATTCCAGATTGCAGTTTGCTCTGCTGAGACAGAAGATAAGCAAGACCGAATCCTTGCTCGTATGGGACTGAAGACTGTGCCAACGGTTGGTGTATTGAAATGTGATGCATATACTGACCGGGTGAGTGTGATGTATGTCCATGTTCAAAATCTGAAATTCGTACGCATAATGGATCAAATGGCCGAGACATTGGGTCTTAATCAAACATCTTGGGAGAGCTAATATTATGCATACACTAAGAAGGCAGGTAGGGTTGGAGAGCTAAGCGTGTGAATCAGACTCTCTCGATGCAGAAGGTTCGGACGGCTGCGTCACTGCGGGAGGCATCTGCGCGGCTGGATTGAACATTGTGATGACGTCTCTCGTTGTACATGGTTTCAATCGCTGGCCTTATTTATCACCTGTATGAAGCGTCTAAACCTTATTGAACTAGAAGATCAGGCATGGCTTCCGACCAGCATTCGAGATGCCGTGACGGACTATCTGCAATTCGTGTTCACCTTTTTCCGTTTATACCTACGCATCCTTCCACGGCTACAGCACATCCTCAACTATCTCCGGGAAGATCAGATTGTAGATCTATGTTCCGGCAGTGGGGGGCCATGGCTTAGTTTATACCGATTCTTTCAAGACCCAATCCCGAGGGTTATATGTCTCACAGATAAATTTCCAAATGCGCAATCATTCGAGTATGTACGATCTGCTTCGATGGATATGATTGTGTTTCGCGATGATCCCATCGATGCCAGCGCGATCCCACCAGAACTTTGCGGGTTCCGCACCCTCTTTTCCTCATTTCACCATTTTCCGCCGCCGCAAGCCAGAGCCATTCTCGCAGATGCGGTCAAGCAGCGTCGCGGGATTGGCGTGTTTGAGGTAACGAAGCGTTCTCCTGCTACCATCCTGTGGATGCTTGCGACCCCGTTATTTGTGCTGTTATTCATACCATTTATTCGGCCGTTCCGGTGGTCACGGCTAGTATGGACGTATGTTGTTCCTGTTGTTCCTATGGTGGCGCTATTCGATGGGCTAGTATCTTGTTTCCGTACCTACACTCCTGTCGAGTTAAAAGTGCTCGTCTCGGAATTGTCAACCCCTGAGTATCAGTGGGAGATCGGAGAGGAGCGGGCGGGATTCGGGTTTTTTCCGATCGTATACCTGCTCGGCTATCCCATCAAGGATAACATTTAACACAATTTCAAAATTAATCGAAAGATTTCATTTGATAGGAAAGATGAATGGGATGACTCTTTTCGTATCACTGTAAGTCTTAGTCAGGTAACATATACTCTGACGAAAACGTGAATCCGTCAGTCCGAGCTGCAATGAGATATTATCATGATAGAAGACTTGGCTAGGAAAAAAAGGCTCGGCGGGATCAGGGGTGAAATAACCGAATATTTTTATAGACAAGCCGCGCCTAACAACCCATTCACCTCTCTCCTCAACAGCAACTTTCCATTCGTCCAGTGAGCCGCTACACTCTAATACCTGAAATTCTCGCTCAATCGTCCGACCTGCTGAGAAAGGACGTGGCCTGCTGAATGAGGCGGGCGGGTAAATATGAAACGTATCTGTGAGGGTACTCCTGCTAACTCTTCTTTCTTATCGGCCTTAAAACTTTTGCAACTTTCGTTTTATTGATGATAGATTTTTGGCGGTGAATTACAACTTTCCTCGCTTCCATTAAATCTTTATACCGGGTTTTGATTTTCCTGTTTAGCAGCTGGTGACTGATGCCTAAAAGTCTCGCCGCTTCGGTCACTCCACCTTTAGCCTGCTTGAGAGCCGCTTCGATCAACGCGCGCTCGTAGTTATGAACATCAGAACTGAGATTAAAACCTTCCCACACGTTTGTAAGCCCTACCAAACCTGAGCGCCTAGCTGCTAATGCTTCGACCGCATCACGTCCTACTTCCGTTCCGTCTGTCGCGTTAATCACGGTGCGCTCGATGATCGCCCGCAGCTCGCGTGCGTTACCCCTGAGCTTCAATTTCTTCATGGACTCGATGGCCTCATGCGTGAAAGTAACTTTCTTCTTATGCTCCCTGCATACTTCGTCTATCAAATATCTGGCTATCGCTACAAGGTCGTCGGGGCGCTCTCTCAAAGGCGGGATATTTATTTGAAAAGTTTGAAGTCTGAAAAAGAGGTCTTGACGGAATTGTCTCTGTTGCATCATCTCCGCTAAATTGCTGTTGGTCGCGGCCACGATCCGCACGTCTATCTTTTCCGGCTGCGGCACTCCGAGCGTGTGAATCTCTCGGTTCTTAATCAAGCGCAGCAGCTTGCCTTGATTACCTGTGCTGAATTCTCCTATCTCATCTAAAAAAAGTGTCCCGCCTGCTGCCTGACGAGCTGCGCCGGGGCTGTCCGCCGTGGCGTCGGTGAATGAGCCTCTGCGGTGTCCGAACAGTTGAGACTCTTTGAGAGTCTCTGGGATAGCTCCGTAGTTGATAGCTACGAATTGGCCCGTGCGCCCGCTCCCCCTGTGAATGAGGCGTGCAAGTAGCTCTTTGCCTGTGCCCGTCTCTCCGGTGATAAGAATTGCGCTCTCCGTCGCGGCCACTCTTTGCACGCGCTTTACTATCTCCTGCATCTGGCGCGATTCGTGGATGAAGGGAGCGCTGACCTTTCATCGCTCCTTCTCTTCTCCGTCTCTAGCGCGCGCTTGGCGCAGTCGAGCAGGCGCGAGAGCGTTTCCACTTATGGAGATGTTTCACCAGCGCCGGTCGAGTACGCGGCGGCAAGCTTTCACTTCGAGCAGGCCGGCTCACATGCGCTTCCACATACGGACCTGATGGAAATTATCTCCAACGGGGGTTCCTGAGTGGAGAGAAAGCGGAGACTTTTTAAGTAGAGCTAAAAATTTGTTAAAAACACTCAGCAAAATTGAAGTTTTTGCAGAGATCGAAGTCCCGCCCTCGGCATCAAGAAGAAAATCCGCAGGCAGCGGAGAGAGTAATCAAACGCTCTTCCATGCCTGCGGATTTTCTTCTTAATTCGGATTGTCGGCGCGCGTGATTTTCAGCGTGCGCGTAAAACGAAGGGTGAGCATGGACTCGGCCAGACTCACCCTTCACCCGCCCTTGCTCGCTCTGCATCGCGATTGATGTAATCGAAAGATTGCCAATGCGATGCGACATCCGGCGAGTAGCCAGCCACTCACCGAAACTTTTTAACAGCCGGACGAGCCGCTCTACGGCTCTAGCTTCAGGGGAAAATATTTTCGCTTCCGAACGGGACGCACGGCTTCGGGAGAAAGCGTCCATGCTCGGTCGGGAGAGTTTTTAGCGTGCGGAAATCATAGCAGGCGCACACGGCGAGGTCTGTACGGTTTAAGACATAAATCATAGATGAGCCTTTGCTATGACTGTATTTCCGGCCATCAATCTAATTAGGAAATCTGGTATGCTCGGCGTGCGCCGCGCGGGCGTCAGCGTGGCGGCGATGAGACTTCAGGAAAAAGGACTCATCACCTACAAACGAGGCCACATACAAATTCTGGACCGGCAATGACTCGAAGCGGCTTCGTGCGAGTGTTATGAAACGGTCAAACGCGAGTACGACCGCCTCTTTGAAAATGCGGATTTCGGAATGCGGAATGCGGATTGAATAACAAGAGAGCTTCCGTTTCTTCAATCCGCATTCCGAAATCCGCATTCTTCAATGTCTCATCCTGTCTGATGCTGTAAATTTTCGTTCTCGATCGTGAGCAGGCGTCTTGCTTCGCTTCGTAGACGCGGCAGCCGCAGGCTAAAGATAATCGCGCCGAGGATACAGCCCACGCCGCCGAGCGCAACGGTCATTGATGCGCCGATTCTTTCGGCCAACCCTCCGGCCAGGAGCGCGCCCACCGGCGCAGCCCCTACAAACATCATCGAATAGAGCGCCATCACGCGCCCGCGCAATTCGTCCGGGACCATCGCCTGCACGAGCATGTTCGACGACGCGATGTACAACATCATGGAGATGCCCACGGGCAGCAGGAGCGCTGTCGAAAGCCAGAACGAATGCGACCAGGCGAACAGTATCAGGCTCACGCCAAACGTCGCGCTTGAGATAGCGACCCAGCGCCCCAAGCCCTTGACGACGCGCCGCCCGACCAGAGTTAAAGCGCCTATGAGCGCTCCGGTCCCGGCGGCTCCCATCAGTAGACCGAGGCCGCCCGGCCCCGCCTGAAATGTTCTGTCTGCAAAGACCGGCATCAAGACCGAATAGGGCAGACCCATCAGGCAGATGATTCCCAGAAGAATTATCAGCGCGCGAATCGGAGCCGTCAGCCCGACGAATTTAAAGCCTTCCGCCAGGCTCTTAAGAGCCGAAGCCTTGCGCGGCCCGCGCGTTGCGGCGAGCGTTACTTTCATCATCAGGAGTCCAATGATGACGGCCACGTAGCTCGCCCCGTTGACGAAAAAGCACCAGCCCTCGCCAATGGCCGCGACCAGGAGTCCTGCTATGGCAGGCCCTACGAGACGCGTGCCGTTAATCATCGTCGAATTCAGAGCGATGGCATTCATCAAATCTTCTTTGCCCACCATGTCAACGACAAAGGCTTGACGCGCGGGCATGTCGAAGGCGTTGACGACGCCGAGCAGGGCCGACAATACAAAGACGTGCCAGACTTCTATCCGGTTTGAGAGCGTCAGGGCAGCCAACACAAAGGCGAGCAGCATCGCCGCGACCTGCGTACTGATGAGGATGGCTTTGCGGTTTCGACGGTCGGCGATTGTCCCGCCGAAGGGGACAAGCAAAAATCCCGGCCCCTGTCCCATAAACGTCACCAGCCCGAGCATCGCAGCCGAGCCTGTCAAACGATAGACCAGCCACGCCTGCGCGACACTTTGCATCCACGTGCCAGTCAACGAAACGAACTGCCCGCTAAAAAAGAGCTGGAAATTGCGATGACGAAGCGCGCGCAGGCTTTCAGGCCATCTCGCGCGCGCACGCGATGTACGAACGTGTTCTCTGCTCTCTTGCTCCGAATAAAATTGATTGTCAACTGCGGTTGCCATTGTTTCCCGTATGAATGATTTTTGAAGCTGCTGCTTTTTGAGAAAGATAATAGCCGGACGTTTTCATTGCCGTCCGGCTATCAGGAATTGCTCATGACTGAGCGCGAATGAGTACTTCTAATTTAGTACTCGTCATTGTCGCGGTCCGTGCGCAGGTTGTTCGTCACGGAGAAAGCTCCGGAGACACCGCGCGCGACAATGTTTGCCAGATTTCTGTCCCCTTCGTTGGCGACCATGCCTTCTAAGGTTACGTGCCCGCGATTGACTATGATGCGCAGCGAGGGGTTCGCGCCGCGCAGGTAGCGGTAGAGACCGCCCGTGCGATAGAGCGCGCGATAAGTGTTGATGCGTATGGAATCGTCAAAGGACGAGAGCGGCAAAACTTCTATACGGTTGACGACGCGCTCGACTCCCTTGATACGCGCCACGCGACGCTCCGCATCCTTGCGCGTCGAAGGACGCACGACCTGACCGTACAAGGTCACAGTGTTGCCTTCGACCTGATAGGCCAGATTGTCGAACACGCCCGCGTAAGGCAGCCTGACAAGCTCGTGCCGCACCTTCTTTGAGATTTGCTCGTAGCTCTGATTGTTTTCGTTCGCGGCCTTCGGCTGAGCTACAACCGCCGAAGCAGCAATCGCGACCGCTGCCGCGAGAGCAATAATTCTGTTTCTGATCGATTTCATTTTCTTCTTTCCCTTTTGTCCAACCCGATTAATGTCTAATCGGTTTACTACCTATGGTACTGGCCTCGAAGCGTTCCAGCGCCGCGATGATTTTTTGTAAAGAGTCCAGAACCTGTGCCTGCTCCTCTGCGCTCAATTGCGAGAGGGCCGCGCCAAAGACGGCGTTGCGTCGCTGGCGAAATTGATCCACCAGACCCGTTCCCTTCGAGGAGAGCGCCACCAGAACTGTGCGCCTGTCGTCTTCGGCTGCCTGACGCTCAATCAGCCCCTTGCGAATCAGCCGGTCTGTCAACTGCGTGGTCGCAGGAGCGGAAATCCTCAAAGCGCACGCCAGCTTTCCAGTCGGGACAGCGCCCTCGCGCCGCAGGATTCTCAAGACCTGCACCTGCGGGAGCGTCAGGTCAAGCTCCGAGAGGTGTTTCTGCAACTGCTCGACCATGAGCCGCGACATTACGTCGCCAAAAGCATTCAAGACTTCCTCTACCCCCTGCGGCGCAATTTCGGCCATATTCCTCCCCCGCCTCACGTCGTTAATCCACTTGAATATTTAAGATGCATTAAGTATAATATCGGTTGTCGCGGAAAGACAACAGCCAATTTGGCTAAAGGGGTTATAGGGACAGTATTTACGGGCAATTATTTGATGCATATGACAACCACTGAGGTTTATCCAATCTGGCAAGGGGTAGAGGAAAAAGGGGCGTCCGGGCACGAATCCCTGGAGGTCCAGACAGCCTCGGACCTCGAATTGACGCAGGCTTCCGCCAAAGGCGATATGACGGCTTTTGAGGAGCTATACCAGCGTCACAATCGTCGTGTGTACTCGCTCTGTTTGCGCATGACGCAGAACCAGTCGGAGGCAGAAGATCTGGCGCAGGACGTCTTCGTCCAGTTGTTTCGCAAGGTCGGCAGCTTCCGTGGCGAGTCGGCTTTTACGACATGGCTGCACCGCATGACGGTCAATCAGGTTCTGATGCACTTTCGCAAGAAGAAGGTGCGCGACGAAAGGTCTTCGGAGGATGAGGAAACGCCCGACCGCGCAGAGCCGGGCACGGAGAATCCGAACGCGATGCCGGTCGTGGACCGCATAGCATTGGACAACGCTATAAAGCAGTTGCCGCCGGGTTATCGCACGACGTTTGTGCTGCACGACATAGAAGGCTACGAGCATGAAGAGGTCGCGCGCATCATGGGATGCAGCGTCGGCACTTCAAAATCACAGCTTCACAAAGCGCGTATGAAGCTGCGCACGCTGCTCAAACGTCAGAGCGCGCCCAGACTTTATCGCGGTGGCGTGACGGAAGAGCCAGCATAGCAGCCCCTGAAAGGGGCGTGATAACAGTAGCCCAGCACGTCAGTGCTGGGACAACATCGTTACCATTGTTTTGAGCCCCGGAGGGGCGACATCAATCTATGTCGCCCCTCCGGGGCTCAATCATTTATATGCTGCCTGTTCCCACGGCTCACGCCGTGGGCTACTGATATGTCGCCCCTTTCAGGGGCTCTCTGCAATTACTAACCTCTAACCTCTGACCTCTTTTCCTTTAACCGGCTGTGGTCTCGCCTCCTAGGAGCGTGAGCACTTCGCCGGTCACGTAGCTTGAATCCGCCTCCGAGGCGAAATAGACATACGCGGGCGCTATCTCTTCCGGCTGCGCGGGTCTTTTCATGGGCGTGTCGGCTCCGAATTGAGCCACGTCTTTGGCCGACTTGTCCGACGGATTAAGCGGCGTCCAGACGGGGCCGGGCGCAACACAGTTGACGCGGATTTTTCGCTCGACCAGATTCTGCGCGAGCGATTTCGTGAAGGCGTGAATCGCGCCCTTGGTCGCCGCATAATCGAGCAGCTCTTTGCTTCCCTCAAGACCCGTGATAGAGCCCGTGTTGATGATGGCCGTTCCCTCTTTGAGGTGCGCGAGCGCGGCCTTTGTCATGTAGAAGTAGCCGTAGATGTTCGTCTTGAATGTACGATCCCACTGCTCGTCGGTGACATCTTCGAGCCGTTTCTGGTGTTGCTGAAAGGCAGCGTTGTTGACCAGTAGGTCCAGATGGCCGAAGAAGCTGACGGTCTGTTCTACGGCTCGACGACAAAAATCCGCGTCGCGTACATCGCCGGAAATGAGCAGCGCGCGACGGCCTTCGCGTTCGACGGCGCGTTGCGTTTCTTCGGCGTCCGATTGTTCTTCCGGAAGGTAAACGATAGCAATATCAGCGCCCTCGCGCGCAAACAAAACGGCGACGGCGCGGCCTATGCCGGAATCGCCGCCCGTAATCAACGCGACCTTGTAATGAAGCTTGCCGCAGCCTTTATAGAGCGGCGCTTCGTATTCAGGCCGGGGCGTTATCTTCGATTCAAGGCCCGGCTTCTTCTGATGTTGCGCGGGCATGGGCGAGCGTGGCTCCTCCTGCATTACGTTCACCCTGCTTTTTTTCGTCGCAGTTTTTTTCGCTCCGCCGCTACGAGCCGCGAGCCGTCTTCCGCCCCGTGCGCTTTTTCCGGCGCTCCCCTTTTTTGCAGACTTCCCTGCTTTGCTACTCTTTGCCATCTACGATTTATCCTTTGCCTTCACGAAAATTTTAATCACTCACAACGCAACTCTACTCACTGCGTTTTTGATCGCCCTGTGCTTCAACGGTTGATTAGTTCCAGAACAGTCGAACGCCTCGACCGTTCGTTTACAAAGCACCCGGAATTGAGAAAGGGGAAACTGCGCCCGTACATCTTCGAGCGCATATCTCTGTAGTAAAGAGCAATTGACTGCTCCTCTTGTTCGAGGGAATCACAAAGGGTAAAGCAAGCGTGTTGCCAAAGTAACATGCTCGAAGTAGAGGACTCAGTACGCTTCCGAACAAATTAACTTCCCGCTTCACGCGCTATAACTTTTTGAGCAGCCGACGCAGGAGCGCGAAATCTTCTTTGACCTTCTCGCCCAAATCTTCGCGATAGAAACGAACCGCAGGGTGATAGCCGACCAGATATTTTCGCCCTTCGTGTTCGATCACACGACCGCGCGCTTCGTTGATGCTTTTCACGCCGAGCACTCGTTTCGCCGCCACCAGACCCAAAAGCATAATCAGCTTCGGATTTACCAGCTCTATCTGCTCAAACAGGTAATTAGAAGTGCAGGTCTCTATCTCCAATTTTCGCGGCGTGCGATTTTTCGGCGGGCGGCACTTGACCGTGTTGGTGATAAAGAAGTCCGAGCGGTCAAGACCCGTGCCTTCGAGCACGTGGTCAAGGAATCTTCCGGCAGCGCCGACAAAGGGATGACCCGATTCGTCCTCTTCGCGACCGGGCGCTTCGCCTATGATCATGACTTTGGCATCGGGCTTGCCATCGCCCGGCACAGCATTCGTGCGTGATTCCCAGAGCGGGCATTTCGTGCACACGCGAATCTGCGCCGCCAGTTCTTCCAGTCTCTTGACCCTCTTTGATTTCGCCATCCTCATCCTCCTTAAAAGCAGTGACAGGTGACAGGTGACAAGTGACAAGTAAGAACAAGAAGCTTTTATCTTGTCAGTTGTCACCTGTCACCTGTCACTGCTTTTATAACGGCTTGCAATTTGCGTACACAGCAAAGTTCCTGTTAGCTTAACCCATAGTGTTCGACCACAATCTCATTAACAATCTTACGTAATCATGACTACGGACGAACAAGAAGAGAGACGCGTAGACGCAGAGACGATGCGCCACGGTGAAGAGAGCGCGGAAGCTTGCTTCGTCATAGAGGAACAACAAAGTCATGACACTTCTCCTCGCCGCGTCAACGCGTCAACGCGTCAACGCGTCTCTTCCCCTTCCCTCGCGGAGCTTCTGGCCGACTCCGTCTCCGTCTTAAAGGCGCGTTTTCTGGATGGTGTTGAAGCCATGCCGCGAGGGTTGCTCGCGGCGCTCGATGTGGATTCGCGCGGCGCGGCGCGCGAGCTGGCGAAAAAGCTGCGGGCGCGCAACCGCAAGGAGCGGGCCGAAAGCAAGCGCCTCAATAAAATTTTACAGTTCGAGCGCGAGTTGTGGGCCGAAGGATTCAAGCTCATCGCGGGCGTGGACGAGGCCGGGATGGCTCCGCTCGCTGGCCCTGTGGTCGCGGCGGCAGTAATTCTCCCGCAGGGTTACAAGCTGCGCGGGTTGAACGACTCGAAAAAGATTCTGGACCCTGCGAAGCGTGACGAGATGGCCGTGCAGATTAGAAAGGACGCGCTCGCCTGGGGCGTGGGCTTTGCCGAAGTAGACGAGATAGACGAGCTGAACATTTATCACGCCGGTCTTTTAGCCATGCGCCGCGCCGTCCTGTGCTTAAGGATTGAGCCCGACTTTCTACTGGTGGACGCGCGCAGGATTCCCGATTGCACGTGCCCGCAGCGCGGCATTATTCGCGGCGACCTGCAATCAGCCAGCATCGCCGCCGCCTCCATCATCGCCAAGACCACGCGCGACCGGTTAATGAAAGAGCTGGACAGACAATTTCCGGGCTACGGTCTGGCCGCGCACAAGGGCTATCCGACGCCCGCGCACTGCCGCGCCTTAAAGGAGCTGGGCGCGCTGCCCATACACCGCCGCAGCTTCTCGCGCGTGCGCGAAGCCCTCGGGCTCGACCCGGTGCAAAAGGAGCTGTTTATAAAGAAGAAAGAAGCTCCGTAGGAGCTTAATGTTTATAGGTCAACCACCTCAATCAAGAATCAAGCTCCGTAGGAGCGTCATGTCATGGATGCTGAACATGACGCTCCTACGGAGCTTGTCTCAACTTGTCACCTGTCAGCTATAAACATCCGGCTCCTACGGAGCCACGAACCATTCTGAATTTTCTTTCCATCTCGAATCCGCGCCTTCACACCATATCGTGCAAGCAAACCGCAGACAGTTGCGCACATGGTTTAATTCATCTTCTCACGTCCACAGGCTCTATCCCCATTCTCTTTTCTAAATGCTTAAATAGTTTAGCTTAACTAATCCCTCTGGTTATCCCCCTGGATTGGCACACTCATTGCCATATAGGGCGCGGGCCGAGGCAACGCCCATGTGATGAGCTTAATTAGAGGCGTTGCGGTTCCGGCTTGAACGAGCAAAGGGTTTTTTGGGCAAGTTGAAATCATGGCGACGATTAATAACAAATTCCGGCACAGAGCTTTGAGCCTTTTTATTCTCGTTGCGCTTTTTGCGGCGAGCACGCTTCCGGCTCTGGCTCAGACGCGCCGGACGCGCCGCACGCCGCGCATGGGAAAGGCCACGCGCACGGTGCCCAACACGTCGCCTGCTTATTACACAATTCCTGCGAATCAGGTGATTCGCGCGCGCGTGAACGAGCACTTAAGCTCCGAGACGGCGCGCATAGGCGACCGCTTTACAGCGACCACCATGATTCCGATTTATAGCAGCGGCATAGAGGTCATCCCGGCGGGCAGCATTATTACAGGGCGCGTGACGGACGTACGCCGCGCCGAGCGCAAGGGAAAGGTTGGCTGGCTTGGAGTCTCTTTCGTCTCGCTCCAACTGCCCAACGGCACGACGCGCACCATCAACGGTTCTTTGACAGACCTTTCAAGCGACAATGTCACCTACGACAACGAGGGACAGGTCAAGGGTGGTTCTTCGACTAAACGCAACGTGGTCTTCATAGGCGGCGGCGCAACGGCAGGCGCTCTCATAGGAGCGATTGCGGGCGGCGGCAAGGGAGCAGGCATAGGCGCTGGCGTCGGCGCAGGCTTAGGCGTAGCGGGCGCGTTCTTCTCCAAGGGCAAGGAAGCAATTGTGAAACCCGGGACCGAGTTCGGCGTGATACTCAACAGGAGCGTCTCGCTGCCCGCGTCCACCGTGCGCTAAAAAAGAATTTGACGAGATCGGTAACCTTAGTGTTGCCGGTGCGGAGGAGGCCCGCCCGAGAAGGGGAGAGCTCGGGCGGGCTTCCAACAAAAACCAAATCGACATCGGTCGTTCCAGTTAAGACGTAAGCGAGCGACCGCGTAAAGAAAGGCCCGTTCGAGAAGGGGAGAGCTCGAACGGCCTTTCTTTTATTTTTTGATTGACCGACATCTGAGGTATTATTTGAATTGCCATGGTGATGACTATCTCTCATGATCTTGCGGATGAAACGCCAGAGGCCAAAGCTCGCTGGTTTCAATCTCTGTCGCTCTCAGAGCGGATGGATTTATTGTGCGCCTTCACCGATTTAGTCTTAGAAAATAACCCGCTGGTCGCTGAGCGCAAAGATGCTAAACCGATTGCTGGACGTGTTCGCGTCCTTTCAAAAGCATAAGGTTAAATACCTCGTCATTGGTGGCATTGCCGCTATTCTGCATGGCGTCCCGCGCGCTACATTTGATCTGGACATCTTGATTGAAGCTTCACCGGAAAACGCTCAGCAATTGCTTGATGCCCTCATCGAAGCGAATTTCGCTACCGCAACGCTAATCACCGCCGACGAGTTGCTCGCTCATGAAATTACGATCTTTAGAGACCGCGTGCGGATTGATGTGCAAACTTCAACTCCGGGGATAAAATTTGAGGAGGCGTGGCAAAACAGAGTAGCTATGGCTTATCAGGGACAGGAGTTCTATGTGGCCTCGAAAGAGGACGTGATTGCCTCAAAGCGCGCTGCCGGGCGAAATAAGGATTTAGAAGATATCAGAATGCTTGAAATAGATTCCGGCAACAGCGAAACGTAACTACTCATTCAAAGCCCACCGCACGAATAGCATTCCTTTCATCGTTGTCTTCTCCGATTCAGGCGCTATCTTTTAATTGTCACTTCCTGTTCGTCCACCTTCTTACGGTCTGTTTCCGGGCGCTGATAAACGATGCGGCCTGCGACGATGGTGGCGGTGGGTGCGCCGCGTAGGGGCCAGTTGTCGAAGGGGGTGTTGCGGCTTTTGGATTTGGATTGGGAGGCTTGGAAGGTCCAGTTTAAGTCGGGGTCGAGGATTGTGACGTCGCCCCATGCGCCGGGGCGGAGGGTGCCTCGGTCTGTGAGGTTGAAGATGCGGGCGGGGTTGACGGAGCAGAGTTCTACGAGGCGCTCAAGACCGATTACTCCTTCGTGAACCAGACGGTCCAGGGCGAGGGCGACGCCGGTTTCGAGGCCGGTGATGCCGAAGGGGGCTTGATCGTACTCAAGGGCTTTTTCGTCGGCGTGGTGGGGGGCGTGGTCTGTGGCGATGGCGTCAATCGTGCCGTCGCGTAAGCCTTCGAGGATGGCCGCGACGTGCTCGGGGCTGCGCAGGGGGGGATTCATCTTGGTGTTGGTGTCGTAGCCTTCGACCGCTGCGTCGGTGAGCGACCAGTGATGCGGCGCGACTTCGCAGGTCACTGCAAGTCCCTTCTCTTTCGCGCGGCGGACGGCTTCGATTGCGCCGCGCGTGGAGACGTGGGCCAGATGGACGCGCGCTCCGGTCATCTCCGCGAGCATGAGGTCGCGCACGGCGTCCATCTCTTCGGCTGCGGCTGGCATCCCGCTTAGACCGAGTAGCAGGGACATGCGGCCTTCGTGCATCACTCCGCCCGCGACGAGCGAGCGGTCTTCGCAGTGGTCCACGACAGTTAAATCAAAACCGCGCGCGTATTCCATAGCGCGGCGCATTGTGCCCGCAGAAGGAACAGGTCGGCCATCGTCTGAGACGGCCACGATTCCGGCGCGTCGCATCTCGCCCATCTCGGCCAACTCAGTCCCGGCGGAATTTTTTGTAATCGCGCCGATGGGAAAGACGTTGGCGAGTCGTGCGCGCTCCCCTTGCTCTATGATAAAGCGCGTGACGGCGGGGCTGTCGTTAACGGGGTCCGTGTTGGGCATCGCGCAGATGCTGGTCCAGCCGCCCGCGACCGCAGCGCGTGCGCCCGTCTCAATCGTCTCTTTATATTCCTGACCGGGCTCGCGCAGGTGAACGTGCATGTCTATGAAGCCGGGCGCGACGACCATGCCCGTCGCGTCAAAGACTTCCGCGCCTTCGGGCACAGGCTCGCCTCTATCCGGCAAGCCAACAATGCGCCCGTCTTCTATCAGCACATCTTTTTGACCCGTGTTGATGCCCTGCGAAGGATCAATCAAGTAGCCGTTTGCAATCAACAGTCTCATTTCAATCGCCTGTTCCTATTTAATCGGACTCACCGCAGAGGCGCAGAGAGCGCAGAGGAGGCGCAGAGATAATTCAACGCTCTGCGTTAACTCCGCGACATCTCTGCGTCTCTGCGGTGAATCTCGACCGGCATTGCTCTCTCAACTCCTAATTGACTCACTACCTAATCCCCTGTCTTCTTCGTTGCGTCTTCACTTTCAACGCTTGTGCGCGCGCCGCCAGCCAGTAGATAAAGGATAGCCATACGCACGGCCACGCCGTTTGCCACCTGATCCAGAATCAAGGAGCGCGCGCCGTCCGCCACGTCCGACGATATCTCTATCCCGCGATTCATGGGGCCGGGGTGCATCACAATCGCATCGGGCGCGGCCAGCTCAAGATGATTAAGATGAAGCCCGTAATGGACGGCGTACTCGCGCATGGAAGGAAAGAAGGCGCTCGTCTGCCGCTCACGCTGTATGCGCAGAATCATCACTACGTCCGCGCCCTCAATCGCATCCTCAATCCGTCGCTCAAGCCTGAGGCCCGTCTCGACTAACCCCGCGAAGTCCAGAGGGACGAGCGTGCCCGGCCCCGCGACAGCCACGCTTGCGCCGAGCTTTGTCAAAAGGTGTATGTTCGAGCGCGCCACGCGCGAATGAAGTATGTCTCCGATGATGGCGACCTTGAGACCCGCGATGCCGCCTTTGTGCTCGCGTATGGTGAGGGCATCGAGAAGCGCCTGCGTCGGATGCTCGTGCGAGCCGTCGCCCGCGTTGACGATTCCGGCGCGACAGATGCGCGCTAATTGATGCGGCGCGCCCGCAGAGGAATGGCGTATGACTATGCAGTCGGGAGCCATCGCTTCCAGGTTGCGTGCCGTGTCCAGAAGAGTCTCGCCCTTGGTGACGGATGACGCGGAGGCGCTGATGTTGACGGCGTCTGCGGAGAGCCGCTTGGCTGCAATCTCGAAAGAGGTGCGTGTGCGCGTAGAGGGCTCGAAGAAAAGATTGATGACGGTGCGCCCGCGCAAGGTCGGCACTTTCTTAATCTCGCGGCGCGAGACATCGCGAAAGCTTTCAGCCGTGTCGAGGATGTGCGTAATCTCGGACGGCTCAAGCTCGCGTATGCCAAGCAAATCTTTGCGCGTGAAATTCGTGCTCATCAACTCCTTTTCAGATTATATCAGGCAGATTCAAACAGGGATGGACAGGATAGACAGGATAAAAAACTAGGGGGAAAGGGAAAGGAGGCAAAGCTTTTCATCCTTTTCGCCTCTTCCCCTTTCTTTATCCTGTTCATCCTGTCCATCCCTGTTAATTTCTTCCACTAAAAAAGCGGCCATTGCTGACCGCTTCATTTCAGGTTTCGGTGGCAGGTCGCTCGACAATGGCGACGCCCTCTTCGTCATCGAAATCAGCGAGCATGACTTTGATAATCTCGCTCTTTTTAGTAGGCACGACCTTGCCTATGTAATCGGCCTGAATGGGCAGCTCACGATGCTCCTTGCCACGGTCAACAAGGACGGCCAGTTGCACGCGGCGCGGGCGACCGAAATCAATCAACTGGTCGAGCGCGGCACGTATAGTGCGCCCTGTGTAAAGCACGTCGTCAATCAGGACGATGTTGCGTCCCTCTATGTCGCCGGGTAATTCCGTGCGATTGACCACGGGGTTCATCCCGACGGTCGAAAGGTCGTCGCGATAGAGCGTGATGTCCAGAACGCCTACGGGAGGCCGCCCACCTTCCAGGTCCGCGATCTTATCGGCCATGCGCTCGGCCAAAGGGACACCGCGTCGCCGTATACCTACCAGATAGAGGTCCGTTGCGCCGTGGTTCTCCTCCACAATCTCGGAGGCCAGACGTGCGAGCGCGCGATTAATCCGCGCCCCGTCCATGATGCGTGCCTTTTCGATAAATTCCATTGGTGTCGGGATACTAACAAGAACAGTGCCGGGTGACAAGTGACGAGGGACATGTGATTATTACTATGCTGGCTGATTGTTGGCGACATTGCTTTTCTGCTCGCGATGTGCTTGCCTATCGCGTGCAATATGAGTATCCAAGCAGATAATATATGGGGAGCCGACACAGTGTGAAATATATTTTCAGAGGTGGTCGAGGAGCTTCTCTCTAAGTGGCTTAAGTCGAATGGTTGATGCTCTTGAATCACTGGACAACGCGGCCTTATAAAACTTGAACAATAGCCGCACAACCAATAATTATGGCGCACCTCAGTTCCACGGCCTTGCACGCCCATAAAGGAGATTATCTTGAAATCCCGCCTACTTACTCACCCAGTAAAACCGCTGCGTTATACATTAATTGCCTCCCTCGTTTTATTTGTAGTATCGCTCACGTGCAATGGGGCACCGCAGCAATATATAACAATTGAACAGATTGGTACTGATCATCTTATTTATGATCAGTACAGCTTGACTCAAACGCAGCGAGAGGATCTCTCGGATTTAATCTTATCCGATAAAATCATTGGCAAGACTGTTCTGCCTAGTTCGCTAAACCTATTTTGGTCGCAGAAGCCGGACTTCAAGCTCATGCTATTATCAGTAGGATTAGCTCGACTAAAAAACTTTGATGCGGCTTCAGAGGAATATCGAGTAGCTCAAGAAACAGCAAAAAAGGAAGGTAAAGGAGATTGGGAGAAACCATCCGAACCAGCACAGTCTCCCTCAACCGCAACCACGCCGTCAAGAAGGTCAACTCCCACACCAGACGAATCCCCCGAAGGTCCTTCTGTGATAAGTCAGATCGGTACAAATCTATACAATTGGGGGAAAGCTTTGTGGGATTGGATTGTTTCACCTCTTGGCATTATGAGTGCTATTAGCGCGGCTGCCCTCGCTTATCTGTATCGCCGCTTCTACATTCAGCGACGGCTCCGCTTACTCATTATCGGTGAACCGAGCGCGGGGAAAACAGCGCTGTATCTGCGCTTGCTAAATCCCGGCATAGAAGAAGAGACGATTCTTAAGCTTGGCCCGACGCCCGCTCTGCAAAAAATGGTGGGGCGTAATTTTATCCCACATGGAAAATACGAAATTCATCCCCGACTCACGGATGTACCCGGAGGAACCCCCGCCTATGTGTGGGATGAACTTACTGGCTTCTGGTTCAGGTGGTTTTGGAATCCGCACGCTCTTGTTGTAACGCTTGCTACAACAATAGAAAAGAGCAGTAATGGCGATAGTAAATCTAAGAGTCAATCTTACCTTGATACTCAGCTAGGCTATGTTCGAGCTTTCATTGAAGGTGCGATGGGCGCTCGTCGAACCAGAAAACCTAAAGCAATCATTCTTTACTTAAACAAGTTCGACCTTTTTTCATCATTGCCGCCAACCGATACAACGGCAGGACCAAGACGAGAACAATTCAAACACATTTTCGCTGATCATATCAGTAGTGCTGAATTAGCAGCTAAGAAAGCAGGGATTAAGTTCCATGTAGTCATTGGCAGCGCCCTAAAAAACTGGAACTGCGAAGAATTGATCAAAACTGTTGGGAGAACGCTTTATGGCTCTTAGCGTCGTGTTAGACAAGTTACCCCATTACTACGCAGACAATGTATTAATTGACTCGCCCTTTATGCCATTTATCGTGGCCCCGGTCGGTGTTTCTCAAGATACTTTAGTGTTAGGCCCACAGAGTGTCGCAGAGGTTCATGACGAATTTATTAACAGCCTCTACCGTCACATAGGTAGCTATAAGATCGAAGAGATGACTGCTAGAGCTTTTATATTTCACTCCAAGGTGTGCGTCGCGGTGCTATTACCTACGCAAGTGACAGATGAAGGTGGGCGAGACGGGCTGATAGTATCCATAGGGTTTTTCGTTAGGAGAAAATATATACGAGTTCAAAGTTCTATTCTTGCCGATTATCTTAAAATTTATATGCAAACAATCAATCGCCAATTCTCTCTATCTTTACCTGAAAGTGGAAGCGACCAACTAATGGAAATCATTGGAGGCGCGCAGGGGAATAGTGATCAACGCAAAGAGCCTTTATTTAAGCTCCAGTCCGTGATGGACATGCTCTTGCTGGCGTCAATTACCGTGGGAGAGATTTCAAAGAAATTACCTTGGTGGTCAAAGTTACCAAGGTTAGGGCCACGACACAGACTCCCCAAAACAATTTATTATCAAACCGGCTCTTCATATGATGATGTGCTTAATATTTTCCTTAAAGAACTCAATCAAGGACTAAAAGGTCTTGGAAAGACTGGTGTGCAGCAATTATTTGATAGGCCGGATGAAGGGGAGGGCTTGATCTCGCTCATTCCCTTTACAAGCCCCATAATCGAGGACGCTAAAGCCATTAAGTTGGGCAAATGTCGCGGAAAGTCTTACCTGAAGGTTTACTAAGCGAATTGAATAAATCTGATAATTTTATGAGCTGACCGCTTTGAATGGAGTAGTGAGAGTCCAAGAGAGGTGATGTACTGTCGGAAACGTTATGATTCCATTTCGGAAATCTTTTGGTTCCAAAAGGCAAAAGTTGAGTGCAATTAGCCGCTAAAAAGTTACCTTTTGGAAATCCTATAGGTATCATCACTGTAGCCACTTTGGTAATAATCACAGGACAAGTTAAAATCTTTTCTTGCACGTCACTCGTTCCTCGTCATTTATCACTGTCTTTTGATGCTTTACCATTCCATCCTTCGACCGCTATTGTTCCGGTTGCCGCCCGAGACGGCCCACGAGATGGCGTTGCATTTTTGCCGGACGATGATGCGCCCGCGTCTTGTCAGGCAAGCTGTGGAGCACAGGTTTGCGAGCGAGCCTTTCACGAAGCTCGAACGCTTCGGCCTCAAGTTTTCCAATCCTGTCGGGCTGGCCGCGGGCTTTGATAAGAACGGCGTGGCCGTGCAGTGCCTGGGCGCGCTCGGCTTCGGCTTCGTAGAAGTCGGGACCGTCACGCACTTGCCGCAGCCCGGAAACGAGCGCCCGCGTATCTTTCGTCTTCCACAGGACCGCGCGCTTCTAAACCGCCTCGGGTTTAATAACGAAGGGGCCGCGCGCGTCGCGGAAAATTTGCGCACCCTCCGCCCAGCGCCCTCTGTCCTCGGCGTCAATATAGGTAAGAGCCGCGCCGTTCCGCTCGAAGAAGCCACAGCCGATTATCTTGCGAGCTTTGATTTGATTCACGACGTGGCGGATTACGTCACCATCAACGTCAGCTCGCCCAACACTCCCGCCTTGCGCGAGCTGCAACGCCCCGACCATCTCTACGCCCTGCTCGCAGCCTTGCAGGAACGCAACCGCGAGCTGGCAGCCAAAAGCGAGGGCAAGCGCACACTGCCCCTGCTCGTCAAGATTGCGCCAGACTTGACGGAGCGCGAGCTGGAATCAATCGTGGAGGTGGCCTTGCGTGCAGAGCTTGCTGGAATCATAGCCACCAATACCACTACGACGCGGAGTGGTTTGCGCACGCCCGCGAGCGTCGTCGAAGCTTTGGGTCAGGGAGGCTTGAGCGGCGCGCCTCTCAGAACGCGCTCGACCGAAATCATCGCCGCGTTGTATCGTCTGACGCGCGGGCGGATTCCAATCATAGGCGTCGGCGGTATCTTCAACGCCGAGGACGCATGGGAGAAGATTTGCGCCGGGGCAAGCCTCGTACAGCTTTACACAGGCTTTGTCTACGAAGGCTTGTCCGTTGTGCGCGACATCAATCGGGGACTAAAGGCGCGGCTCTGCGAGCACGGCTTTAAATCGCTGGATGAAGCGGTCGGCTGTCGCTCGGGCGAGCAGGCTGCGGCCTAGAGCATTGAACGAAGGAGCATCAATCATGAGCAACAACGTCGCGGGGCAAATGGCCCCGAACACCGCGAGCAAGTCCGCGAAGGATAAGTTGATCGTCGCGCTCGACGTTGAGACCGGGCGCGAGGCGCTCTCGCTCTTTCAAGCGCTCAAAGACGACGTTGGCATGTTCAAAATCGGCTCGCAGCTTTTCACCGCTGCCGGACCTGCGGTCGTGCGCGAGATTGTGGAAGCGGGCGGGCGCGTCTTTCTGGACCTGAAATTCCACGACATCCCGAACACCGTGGCCGCCGCCGGAGTGGAAGCAGCGCGCCTCGGCGTCTACATCTTTAACGTACATGCGGCGGGCGGAAGCGAGATGATGAAAAGAACGCTCGAAGCAGTTGACGAAGTCTGCGAGCGTGAACGCATCACGCGCCCGCGCGTCATCGCCGTCACTGTTTTGACGAGCGCCGACCGGGAGACGCTGGCCGAAGCGGGATTTTCGTCTACGCCTGAAGAACAGGTTCGCAGGCTCGCTTCCCTTACCGCGCGGTGCGGCATGGACGGCGTCGTGGCTTCGCCGCACGAAGTAAGGCTCGTGCGCGACGCGGTCGGGCGCGAAGACTTTCTAGTCGTCACGCCCGGCGTCAGACCCGGCGGCTCCATGCACGACGACCAGAAACGCGTCATGACTCCATTGGAGGCCGTGCGCGCCGGAGCGGATTACCTCGTCGTCGGGCGTGCCATTCTTCAGGCGCAGAATCCGGCCAGCGCCGCCCGCTTAATCATTCAGGAAATGGAAAGCGCCGCGAGTTGATGAACAATCTTTCGCGTCAAACACGGCTTGCCGCGTGAACTCGAAGCTTGCATTTCATTTGAGAAGATGTCATAGAAGATGCCTTTGACGCACCTGACGCAGGAAGTCCGAAACACGGCGCGCCGCACGCGTCCCTATGTATCAGGAACTGCCGGGCTCTGCGCGCGTGTATAATCAGGCTCCCTGTTGTTCTTTAGGAAGCGCGGCCTCTTGCGGCTTCGGCTATCTCAAATCAAAAAGGGGATACGACGGTTGAAACGAACTTTCACAATACTGTCAGCGCTGTTGATTATTTTCTCTGCGCTCGCGCCGCTGAGCGCGCAGCGGGAACGTGATATCACTTCGATCTCCTTCTCGCCGACCGTGTATCGCGTCGGCGAGCGGCTGACCTACAATGTGTCGTTCTCCAACTTCATCAACGCCGCGCACATAGAGCTATACATAGCCGAGCGCGGGCGCTACTTTGACCGCGACGGCATACAACTGCGCGCACACGTCGAGACTACGGAAGTGGTCAGCGCCGCGCTCTACGCCATCAACAACGACTACACGACCTATATTGATCCGTCCACGGGGCAGCCCTATCGCTCGCAGCAAGTGATACGCGAGGGAGGAAGCACCTCCGAAGCTTCGAGCGATTACAACATGCCGCTCGGTTCGGACGCGATTCCGGCCAAGATGCGCGTCGGCGAGGTTGCGGGCACGTTCGATTTTCTCGCCGCCCTTTACCGCGTGCGCGCGCTGCCGCTTCACCCTCGCTCGACCTACTACTTCAACGTCGTGTACGACGAGATTGAATACAACGCGGAACTCAAGGTCAGGGGCAGCGAGCTGATTAAAACCAAGGTCGGCTCGTTCAATACCATCGTCGCGGAGCTTCGCGCCGACAACAACGACAGGTTTAACGATTACAAAGTTCGCATCTACTTTAGCGATGACGAGCGGCACGTGCCCGTTCTCATCACGGCCCGTCACAAGGTCGGAGAGATTCGCGCGGAGCTGGTCGGCTCGGAATTGCCTGCCAGCCCGCCGCCCACACAGCCGACAGGCCCGGTCACCACTAACCCGAACACGCGCCCGCCGCAGACGAATCCCCCGCGCCTGCCATCGAACCCGCAAGGCACAGGGACGACGCAGCAGCCCTCTAACCCGAGCGGCAACAACGCTTCAGCCACGACGCCGCTCTCCGGGCTTCCCTTCAACGTCGGCGAGCAGCTTAATTTCAACGTCTACCTTGGAGACAGCCCGCAGCCCGTCGGCACAAGCTCTTTTCAGGTGCGTGCGCGCTCAAAATATTTCGGGCGCGAAGGACTTCTCCTGTCCGCACGCGCCCAGACAAGCGGCGCGGTCGCGCGCGTCTTCACGGCCAACGATCAGATCAACTCCTATGTTGACCCGACCACGCTCGTTCCCTTTCGCACCGAGATGAATTTACAGGAGGGACGCCGCCGCCTGACACAGACATTGACCATAGATCAGGAGCGCGGCACCGTGGTTACAGACAAGGGGACGCGCATAGAGATTCCGGTCGGCACACACGACCTCGTCTCCGTCTTCTACGCGCTGCGTTCTTTTAACCTCGCGCCGCCGCGCCGTACAGCCGTCTCGCTCTTGGTCAACAATCGCCCGCTCACGCTCGTTATCACTTCGGTCAAACGCGAAGCCATAGAGATAGGCACGCAGCGTCTTCCGGCCATTCAGCTTTCGCTGACCACGGACGACGCGCAGGCCGACCGTTATAACCTGCGCATGTGGGTCTCCGATGATCGCCGCCGCCTGCCCCTGCGTATCCTGATTACCACGCAGCTCGGGCTGGTCCGCTCCGACCTCGCCATCATCCCCGTCGCTCAACAGTGAAGCATCAACGCTTAGTCTAAAACATTACCGCCTGCACCTGCGGCCCGGATTAACGCCCCTTGGCCGATACAGCTTTGAAATTGAAATTTAATTTCAATTCGCATATACTCTCCGCCATGTCAACCAAGATTGAGACCGACAAATCTTCTCTAGCCAATCTGGCGATTGGCACCGAGGCGCGCGTGATTGCCGTCAACGGATCGGGCGCAATCGCGCGCCGCTTGATGGAGATGGGCGTTGTGCCGGGCGCGCAGGTGCGCGTCATTAAAACGGCTCCGCTGGGCGACCCGATTGAGGTCCGCGTGCGCGGCTATCATCTGGCCCTGCGGCGCACGGAAGCGCAGACGATTACGGTCACGGTCAACTGAGCGCCGGACGCTACAGCTATTGAAGAGACTTTGCGCTCGACGTTCGAGTCTCTTCTTTTTTTGTCCCCCTGCTATTAAATGCACACTGTCCTTGAATCCCCTTCCCGAAGCGATCACGCGACCGACGACGAGCCGCGCGCCGCGCTGCGCCCTTTGACCGTCGCGCTTGCGGGCAATCCGAACGCGGGCAAGACTACCCTCTTTAATGCGCTGACGGGTTTGCGGCAGAAGGTCGCAAACTATCCGGGCGTGACGGTCGAGCGCAAGGAAGGCGCGTGGACAATTCAACAGGGTGCGCCGCCCGCGCGGCTGGTTGACCTTCCGGGTCTCTACAGCCTGGACGCTGCATCCGTAGACGAACAGATCGCGCGCGATGTTTTGACGGGCCGCATCGCTGGACTCCCAGCGCCCGACGTCGTCATCGCCGTCGTGGACGCCACCAACCTCGAACGCAATCTCTATCTGGTCACACAGCTTTTGGAATACGGTCGCCCACTGGTCATCGCGCTGACGATGTACGACCTTGCGGAGCGTCGCAAGCTAGGGGTGGATGCAAAGCGTTTGTCAGAAGCTCTGCAAGTGGCGGTCGTTCCCGTCACGGCTTCGCAGCGTAGAGGATTAACGGAGCTTGCGCGCGCTTGTCTGGAAGCGACTGCTAAACGTGAAACGGGTGCGAGCTGGCGTTTGTCCGAAGAGGCGGAGCGTGAGCTGGCGTCGCTCACGACATGCGAGCTAGGGAGCGAGGACGGGCAGGGCCGGGAGCGTCACGCCGCCGTCCGCGAGCTTTATACCGAAGACTTGCCCGCCGAAGAGAAGCGGCGCGCGGCCATCGAGCGCGCACGCGCACGCCTAGCAGAATGGAACGAGCACTGGTGGCAGGAGCCGCTCCTTGCGCGTTACGACTGGATCGAGCGCGTCGCGGCTGAAGCAAAGCCGGAGACGAACCATTCAGCGCCGACAACAGGCGAGCGCATTGACCGCGTGCTGACGCACAAAATTTTCGGCCCCGTCCTGCTTCTACTCATCATGCTGGTCATTTTTCAGACCATCTTCTCGTGGGCGGCGCTGCCTATGGATTTGATTGACCGAGGCTTTGGCACGCTCGGCGACATAACGCGCGCAACGCTTCCGCCCGGTCTTTTTACTGACTTGCTCGTAGACGGCATCATCGCGGGCGTCGGAGGCGTGCTCGTCTTCCTGCCGCAAATCCTGCTGCTCTTTTTCTTCATAGCCATTCTGGAAGACACTGGCTACATGGCACGCGCGGCCTTTTTGATGGACCGTTTGATGCGCGTCGTGGGGCTGCATGGCAAAGCCTTCATGCCACTTTTGTCGAGCTTTGCCTGCGCTATTCCCGGCATCATGGCGACGCGCACGATTGAAAATCCCAAAGACCGTTTAGCGACCATCATGATTGCGCCTTTCATGAGCTGTTCGGCGCGGCTGCCCGTCTACACGCTGATGATCGCGGCGTTTTTCTCTACACAGAAGGTCTTCGGTTTTATCAGCGTCGGCGCGTTGATGATTCTGGCGATGTATCTTCTTGGCATCACGGTGGCAATCTGCGTCGCGTTCATTTTGAAGCGGACGATTTTAAAATCGCCGCCGCCGCCGCTCGTCCTTGAATTGCCTCCCTATCGCCTGCCCAACGTCCTGACCATCACGCAGGCCATCTGGTCGCGCGCGTGGCTCTTTGTACGCCGCGCGGGCACAGTGATTCTAGCCATCTCGATTATCCTCTGGGCGCTCGCAACCTTTCCGCGCACGCACACCGTAAACAACGAGAACGCGCCCGTCGCTACTGAAGCGACCGAAAGACAGACGGGCATGCGCGCGGAAGATGGAAGCGCGGCGCTCGTGGAAGATGAAGGCGCGGTGGAGCGAGGCGAGCAGTTGCGCAATAGTTTCGCGGGCCGCCTCGGGCGCACAATCGAGCCTGTGATTGCGCCGCTCGGTTTTGACTGGCGGATGGGCATTGCGCTCATCTCATCTTTCGCCGCGCGCGAGACATTGGTTTCCACGCTCAGCATTATTTACAACGTCGGCTCGGATGAAAACGAGTCGTCTTTGATAGACGCCGTGCGTCAGGCTAAACGAGCGGACGGCACGCCCGCATGGACGCCGCTCGTCGCCGTCTCGATGATGGTCTTCTTCGTGCTCGCGCTGCAATGCATGTCCACGGTGGCAATCGTGCGGCGGGAAACGAATTCGTGGCGCTGGCCGCTATTCATGGTGGGCTACATGCTGGTGCTCGCCTACGTCGCCTCGTTCATCACCTTTCAGGGCGGGCGGCTGCTCGGTTTCGCTTAAGAGGTCTTTAGCTCGCAATGCCTGACTGGCAAACAATCCTTGTCGCGCTCGCAGTATTAGCCGCAGCCATTTACGTTGCGCGCCGTGGCCTCGCGCGCCTCCAATCCTTTCGCGCGAGCAAAAGAGCTGCATCCACCTGTGAGACGGGCTGCGGGAGTTGTGGAGATAATCAAAGCAAGACGACAGGCAAGAAGACAGTTTTTGTAGACATCGGTCGGACAACTTCACACAGGCCCACGCGCTGAGTTCAATCGCCGAGGTCATGCTGTTCTGAGCCCCTGAAAGGGGCGGAATACAATAGCCCACGGCGTGAGCCGTGGGAATGCGTCGAGAATAAAGGTTAAGAGCCCCTGAAAGGGGCGAAAGAAGTTCATGCTGTGATTTCTTTCGCCCCTTTCAGGGGCTCTTTTTATTTTGAATGCTGCTTAGTCCCACGGCTCACGCCGTGGGCTATTGTATTCCGCCCCTGCGGGGCTGAGAACGTGGCAAGCGCTAACGGCTCATTCTTTAGCCGAAGGCGTGGAAGCTTCTATGTCGGTTGTGTAGCGGACGCTGCGCACTTCGACGGGGTCTTCTATGTGTTTGACCTGAACGGTCCATGGCTCGCTCAAGTGGAAGCGGTGGTCAAGCTCTTTGGCAGTTTCACTGGTGACGAGAATCTGGCCGGGCTCGGCTATGCCTTCGAGACGAGAGGCGACGTTGACGGTGTCGCCGATGGCGGTGTATTCGAGACGCTGTTCCGCGCCGATGCAGCCGACGGTCGCTTCGCCCGTGTTGATGCCGATGCCGAGCATGACCGATGGGAGACGCTTGGCTGCCAGTTGCGCGTTGACGGCCTTGATGCGGCGCTGCATCCCTATGGCTGCGGCGACGGCATCCACGGCATCCGTGTCGCCTTTGACGGGCGCGCCAAAGAGAGCCATCAGACCGTCGCCCAGATATTTATTGAGCGTGCCGTGATGAGAGAAAATCTCTGCGGCCATTTCTGTAAAGAGAATGTTGAGGAGGTCTACGATGGTTTCGGGACGCGCGCGGTGCGAGAGGCGGGCAAAGCCGCGCACGTCGCAGAAGAGGACTGTGACGCGACGGTTTGTCCCGCCCAGTTGAAACTTCTGCGGGTTTTCGACCAGCTCCTTGATGATGTGCTCGGGCATGAAGCGCGCGAAGGCTGCGCGTGCGCTGGCCTCGCGTTGCGCGCGCTCGTGCGCCTGCGCGGCTTCGAGCGCCGTGGCCGCCTGCGCTGCAACCGCCGCGAGTAACTGCGTGTCCACTTCCGTAAAAGTCTCAAGCGCGTCGCGACGGTCTATGTAGAGAGCGCCGTGAACGCCGTTGCGGCCCACAAGCGGCGCGCACGCCAGAGAGCGTATGCCCTGAAGCACGGCAGACTGGCTGACGTTTAAGTCCACGTCCTTTGCCACGTCGTGCGACGAGAGCATGACGCGCTTTTCCATGGCGGTGCGGACGGCTGTGCGGCTGATGGTGCTTTCCTTCAAGCCTCCGCTATCGGTGCGAAAGCGTATGCTCAAAGGCTTGGGGTCGCCGCATTGGTCCGCGACGAGCGCCGCACAGCAATCCGCAGGAATCGAGCGCATGACGACTTCCGTCGCGTGGTCGAGGATAGTGCCGATGTCGTAAACGGTCGAAAGCTTGGCGCTCATCTCGCACAACTGCGCAAGGATATCGGCCTTGCGGCGTAGCTCTTTAATCTCTTCTTCCTTGCGTGACGAAAATGTGGTCGTGAGAAGCGAGGCGACGCTCGAAGAAGCGGGGGCCATGGTCGTGCCCATCGAAAGCGGCTCGTCCACGTAGCGCAGCGGCGCTTCGTCTTTCCACGAGACGGTAAAGAGAGCGGAGATGATTTTGAGCTGGTCGCCCGTGCAGACGATGTGCGGGTCGTTTGTAATCTTGCGCTCGTTGGCAAGCACCAGATTCCCGTTGCTCACGTTCCACAGCTCGGCCTGATCGCGCGAGACGGAGCGAATCTCCGCGTGATGACGCGAGACGCGCAGGTCGTCAAGGCGTATGTCGTTGTCCTGCGCGCGCCCGATGGTCAGCTTTCTTCCCTCGGGCAGTTCCCACCGCCGCTTTAAACCGTCCGCTTCATGAATTACGAACATACAATCAAATTCTCAAGACACAAAAGACGAGGGAGGTGTCAATCCCGAAGACACATAACAAGTCGCTGCTATTTTAACGCACGCCGCTTGTAGAACGTAAATCGTAAATCGTGAATCGTAAATCGGAGAACGGGTTTTATCTATTTACGATTTACGATTCACGATTTACGAATTAGCCTGGCGACTTCGCGCTTGAGCAGTTTGCCCGTCGGGCCTTTCGGAATGTCGGCGACGAAATGGATGCTCTTGGGGCATTTGAAATCGGCCAGAGCGGCGCGCGAAAACTCCAGCAGCTCGTCTTCGGTCGTTTGCGCTCCTTCTTTGAGCACGACGAAGGCCGCGACCTCTTCGCCGTAGAGCGGGTCGGGGATGCCTACGGCGGCGGCTGCCGCGACCATCGGATGACGATACAGCACTTCGTCAATCTCGCGCGGGTAGATATTTTCGCCGCCGCGTATAATCATGTCCGACTTGCGATCCACGATGTAAAAGAAACCATCCGCATCGCGATAGGCTATGTCGCCCGTGTGAAACCAGCCATTGCGAAAGGCGCGCGCGGTCGCTTCCTCGTTCCTGAAGTAGCCTTTCAAAATGTTCTCGCCGCGCAGGACGATTTCTCCAAGCTCGCCGTCGGCCACTTCCCTGTCCTCGTCGTCCACTACTTTCATCTCGTTGCCTATAGGCATACCGCACGAGCCGGGACGACGCCGCTTGTCCGGCGGATTAAAAGTAGAGCGACAGGTGGACTCAGACAATCCGTAGCCTTCTATGACCAGGCAATTGAATCGCTCCTCGAAATTTTTCATAACTTCGGCGGGCACGGGCGCGGAGCCGCACATGGCAAAGCGCAGACTCGTCGTATTGAGTCCAGCAGGCACGCCATCGGGGTAAGTTTCCAGAAGCATCTGAAGCATGGTCGCTACGGACCCGAACGAAGTGATTTGGTAATCGGAAATGATTTGCCAGAAACGCGAGGCGGAAAATTTCGTGCTCACGACGGTCGAGCCGTTGGCGTAGAGCGGCGTCATGGTCGTGACGGAAACGGCGTTCATGTGAAAGAGCGGCATCATGGTCAGTAGACGGTCGCTCTCCGTAAACTTGAGCCAGCGGGCTATCTGGCGCGCGTTGCTGATGAGGTTGCCGTGCGTGAGCAAACACCCTTTAGGCTTGCCCGTCGTCCCCGAAGTGTAAATGATAATGGCCTCGTCATCAGGATTGAGTTCGACCTCTGCTAATTCACTTTCATCAGCGGCGAATTGAGCAGTAGCTTTCGCTTCGTCGTCAAACTCTATGACGTGTTCCAGATGTGGAAGTCCGGCGCGCACCTCGTCCACTTTTGCGCGCAGGGATGTGTGGACCATGACGGCCCTGGCTTCGGAGTTGCCGACGACGTAGGCCGTCTCCTCGGATTTGAGCAGGGAGTTGATAGGCCCGGCGAGCGCGCCCAGCTTGAAGCAAGCAAAGTAGGCGATGATGTATTCCGCGCTGTTGGGCATCAGTAGGCTGACGACGTCGCCTTTTTTGATGCCGTGTGATGCGAGAAGAAGCGCCGCGCGATTGACCGCACGGTCAAATTCCGCATAAGTGAAGCGGCGGCCATCCGTTTCGGAAAAGAGAAAAAGTTTATCGGGCGTCGCACGTCGGCGGCTTTCAAGCAGCTCGCGCAAAGAGCGCGGCTCTCGCGACGCGTCGCCCGTGGGCGTGTTCCGGCTTTGCTTCATAGACGGCTATGATATCTTACGCCGCCCGACGATGCACCATCACGGATGGTAGCAGGTCAGTTTGAAATCAGATTCACCGCAGAGGCGCAGAGATGTCGCGGAGGAAGCGCAGAGAGAGTTGAATCACATTCTCTGCGCCCCCTCTGTTTATGATATATTACGCGCTGCCGGAATCAATACATGCGGGTCGTGGCCCTCTTGCGGGCAAGGTTGCCGGGGGCAGGGCGCGCATTCCTTTCTGGCGGCGCTCCGGAGCGCGACGTCAGGCTTGTCATTTCTCTTCAACATCACTCAAGGAAACCGAGACGGTCGGAAACTTTAAAGGCATCATGGATACCTATCGTAATTTCATCGCAGGCTCGTGGACGGAATCTTCTTCTTCAAAGACCGCGGAGAACGTTAACCCCGCAAACACGGACGACGTGCTCGGCACAATCAGGCAGGCGACGCGCGAAGAAGCGCGCAGCGCCGTCGAGGCAGCAGCCGAAGCTTTTCGCGGCTGGCGCTCTACGCCCGCCCCGTCGCGCGGGCGCATAGTCGCGCGCGCGGCACGCCTCATGGAAGACCACAAGGAAGAGCTGGCCCAGCTTCTGACGCGCGAAGAGGGCAAGACCATAGGCGAATCGCGCGGCGAGCTTCAACGCTCGATTAACGTCGCGGAGTTCTGCGCGGGCGAGTCGCGCCGCATGAACGGCGAAACGATTCAGTCGGAGCTGCCGAAGAATTTCGCTTACACCGTAAAGCAGCCTCTCGGTGTGGTGGCGTGCGTGACGCCCTGGAATTTTCCGGTTGCCATCCCGGTCTGGAAAATCGCGCCTGCTCTGGTCGCGGGTAACACGGTCGTCTACAAGCCCGCCAGTTTGACGCCCGCCACAGCCGTCCGCATCGTGGAGCTTTTTGAAGAAGCGGGGATACCAAAGGGCGTGCTCAATCTAATCATCGGCTCGGGCTCGGAAGCGGGCGACGCGATCATAGGCCACCCGGCGGTCAAGGCCGTTTCCTTCACGGGCTCTAATCAAATCGGAATACGCATGTACGAACAGGTCTCGCGGCGCGGCGCAAAGGTTCAATGCGAGATGGGCGGCAAGAACCCTGTGGTCATCATGGAAGACGCGGACATGGACCTCGCCGTCGAATCAACAGCGCAGGGCGCGTTCGGCTCCACAGGCCAGAGGTGCACGGCCACGAGCCGCGCCATCGTCGTCAATGACGTCGCGGACCAGTTCGTCGAGCGCATCGCGGCCCGCGCTCGCTCTTTGCGTATCGGTCACGGCAACGACTCGCAGACAGAGATGGGACCGAGCGTGGACGAGAGTCAATTCAAGACCGTGCTCGACTATATCAACATCGGGCGCGAAGACGGCGCAACGCTCGCGTGCGGTGGCGAGCGTGCGACGGGCGATGGTTTGGACAAGGGCTATTTCGTACAGCCGACTATTTTTGACAACGTGACGACGGAGATGCGTATCGCGCGCGAGGAAATCTTCGGCCCCGTCCTGTCCGTTATACGCGTCAGGGATTTTGACGAAGCGATGCAGGCCGCGAATGATTCGGAGTATGGTTTGTCGTCTTCGATTTTCACGTCGGACGCCGAGCGCATCTTTCGTTTTGTGGACGAGATAGAGACGGGCATGACGCATATCAACTCGCCTACGACGGGCGGCGAAGCGCACATCCCCTTCGGCGGCATCAAGGCCACAGGCATCGGCGAGCGCGAACAGGGCTCGACCGCACTCGATTTCTACACCGAGCTGAAGGTCGTTTATGTTGATTACACTGGACGTAAACGGGAGGGTAATCTGTACTAACGAGCTTGTAGGGACGAGCCCCGCCCGTGCGGAATGTTCAGCGATGGAGGAACCCTTTCGTGGAAACTATCCCCTCTATCTTTTACAGCCTGCTGGCGGATCTGCCGTCCCACTTAGCTAAACTCGCGGGTGTCGTCCTGTGCATCATCTATTGGGGACGCTACCCGCGCGCCGCGATGCTCGCGCTCGCGGGGCTACTGGTCTTTTTTCTACAGACAGCGCTCGCAATAATCTTTAACCTCTGGTTGGGAACGTGGGGAGGAACCGTCCCTGTCAGCAACATCACGACCTATTTTAAGGTCGCAGGCTTTATTCAATCCGTCTTAAGCGCCGCCGGGCTCGCACTCTTGCTCGCGGCCATCTTCTGGCGAAAAGAGCAACCTAAAACTGCCTGAGGAGATGTCCGAAGGCTTAGATGACATTGCGACACGCGATCACATAGACAAGCTTGTTGGGGCGCTCGATGCTTCCTTTGCGACTCTGGGCTGAAAATGGGCTTCCGTAATTGAAACAAACGTGGCCGGGATTCGTACTGACATGGTGTTGAGTTCTTTCATGCCATCCGCTATCAGCGAAACCCACTAACGAAAGGTTAGAAGAAATGAGAAGTAAACCACCGTTCTTCGAGCGCCATCCTCGCCTGCGCTCGGTAAGCTTTTTCACGTGGACGCTTTTTGCGCTCTCTCTGATGTTGACGGGAGCAATGCTCCGGCCCGCACAGGCGCAAAAAGGCACTTTGCCACCCCTTATTGACCGCCAACTATTTTTCGGCGACCCGGAAATCTCCGGCGCGCAGATTTCGCCCGACGGGCAATTTATCTCCTTTATCAAACCCTTTAAGGGAACACGCAACGTTTGGGTCAAGCGCACGAGCGAGCCCTTTAGCGCGGCCAAGCCCCTGACGAACGACATGAAGCGTCCCGTCACGAGCTATTTCTGGAGCCGCGACGGCAAATACATTCTCTTTGTGCAGGACAAGGGCGGCGACGAGAATTTCAACGTCTACGCGGTGAACCCTGCCGAATCGCCAGCCGCCGGTCAGGACGTGCCGCAGGCGCGCAACCTGACGGACGCCAAGGGCGTGCGCGCGATTATCTACGACGTGCCGCGCAACGAACCTGATATCATGTACGTCGGCATCAATGACCGCGACAAGGCATGGCACGACCTCTACAAAGTCAAAATCTCCACGGGCGAGCGCACCCTTCTGCGCCAGAACAGCGAGCGCGTCACGGGATGGGTCTTCGACAACAAAGGCCAGCTACGTCTAGCCTCGCGCTCTGCCGATAACGGCGACACGGAAATCATGCGCGTGGACGACAAAGGATTCACGAAAATCTATTCGTGCGACGTCTTTCAATCGTGCGGCCCGATTCGTTTCCACAAAGACAATCAGCGCGTCTACTTTCTTACCAACAAGAGCGACCAATCGGACTTGATAAGCCTCGTCCTGTTTGACCCGGCGACCGGCAAAGAGGAGATGCTTGAATCCGACCCGCTCAATAAAGTTGATTTCACGGGCTCGTACTTTTCAGATTTGACGGACGATTTGATTGCCACCATCTACGTTGACGACCGCCGCCGGATTTACTGGAAAGACAAGAATTTCGAAGCCGACTACAACTGGCTACAGAAGCAGCTTCCCGGTCGTCAGGTTAATTTAGCCTCGTCGACAAAGGATGAGAATCTCTGGCTCGTCTCCGGCAACGGCGACACGGACCCCGGCGAAGTTTATCTCTTCGACCGCAAGGCCAAGAAGCTGACATCTCAATATCGCCTGCGCGAGCAGCTCCCGCGCGAGGCGCTCGCCGAGATGAAGCCCATTCGCTACAAATCTTCTGACGGTCTGGAAGTCCCTGCCTTCCTCACTCTGCCGAAGGGTGTGGAAGCAAAGAACCTGCCGCTCGTGGTCGTACCGCACGGCGGTCCCTGGGCGCGCGACTTCTGGGGCTACAACAGCTTCGCGCAGTTCCTTGCGAATCGCGGCTACGCCGTCCTGATGCCGAACTTCCGTGGCTCTACGGGCTACGGCAAGAAGTTTATCAACGCGGGCAACAACGAGTGGGGACAGAAGATGCAGGACGACCTGACGTGGGGCGTCAAGCATCTGGTCGCGCAGGGCATTGTGGACTCGAAGCGCGTCGCCATCATGGGCGGCTCCTACGGCGGCTACGCGACGCTCGCGGGCCTGACCTTTACGCCAGACGTTTACGCTGCGGGCATCTCCATCGTCGGCCCGTCGAACTTAATCACGCTGCTCAACTCGATTCCGCCCTACTGGGAGCAGATACGCATGCTCTTTAACAAGCGCATGGGCGACCCGCGCACGCCGGAGGGCCGCGCACAGCTTGAGCGTCAATCGCCTCTGAACTCGGCGGACAAAATCAACAAGCCGCTGCTGGTCGTGCAGGGCGCAAACGACCCGCGCGTCAAGAAGGCGGAATCGGATCAGATAGTCGTCGCTCTGCGCGAGCGTGGCTTCCCCGTCGAATACCTGGTCGCGCCCGACGAAGGCCACGGCTTCGCGCGTCCGGTCAACAACATGGCTATGTTCGCCGCCGCAGAGAAGTTTCTGGCGAAGCACATCGGCGGTCGCTATCAGGAAACGATGACACCCGAAGTCTCCGCGCGTCTCAAAGAGATTACGGTTGACATCAAAACGGTCGAGGGGCCGAAGAAGGTCATCACGGCTTCTGTGACCGTGCCGAAGCCTGCCGTTGACCTAGCGCCCGGCAAGGCCAGCTACAAAGGCTCGATTGCCGTCGCGGGTCAAACCATCCCTATGACCATCACGACCGAGGTCAAGGAAGAGAACGGCGCGTGGGTCGTGACCAACACGGCTGACACGCCTATGGGTGTGATGAGCGACGTTTCGACGATTGAAAAAGGAACGCTGGTTCTCAGGAAGCGCAGCATCAAGCAGGGTCCGGCGGTAGTCGAGATGGACTTCACGAACACCAAAGCCACGGGCACACTGACTATGAATGGCGGTCAGCCGAAAGCGGTTGCCGTTGACATGGAAGGCGCGCTCTTTGCCGACGGCGCAGGCTCGACATACGTCATGGCGGCTCTGCCGCTCGCACCGGGCTACACAGCGACCTTCCGCAACTTCGACGTGATGACGCAAGCAATCAGCGTCAAGCAGTTGAAGGTCATGGGCCTCGAAAGCGTCACCGTCCCGGTGGGCACTTTTGAAGCCTACAAGGTCGAAATCACCAACGCCGACGGCAGCGGCGACAAGACCTACATCTGGGTCGCCAAGGACACACGCAAAGTCCTCAAGACCTCCGCCACCGTGGCGCAGATGAACGGCGCAGTTATCACTACTGAGCTGACCGAGTAGCGCCTGAAACCGAAGGCGAGGGCTTTCAAGCATTTTGATGATGCTTGAAAGCCCTCGCTTTCTGTGATAACAGAATTCGTGTTCGACTCGATTTAACCATAGGAGCTTCGAGTGATGAAACGATTCTTACCCCCTGCCCTCATAATCGTCGCCCTTGCTTCGCTCCTCGCCTTTGCTCACTCCCCCAAAAAGACCAACGAAGAAATCATACAGGGCACATGGCGTCTGACAGGCCAGAACGACCCCCGCCACAGTTGGTATCTGGAATGGACTTTTGACCAAGGCAAGTTTACCTTGCAGGGCTATCCACCGCTCGCGCAGCAAGGCAAATATAAGATTGTTAAGAACGCCGATAATAAAATGACGCTTGAGCTTTACGAACAGAGCGGCAACTTCGGAACCGAAAACAGCCAGATTGAAATCACCATTAATAAAAAGAAAGACACGCTCATGATAAAAGGCCAGGGGCCGTTTACACGCCAGAAAGTGAAACAGTAGCGCGAGCGTGCAGGCAGTAAATCGCTTAAGTAAGCCCCGTAGGGGCTATATGTTTATAGTTTGACGACAAAATACCTCACTAGCTCCGTTAGGAGCGAAATGTTCAAAGTATGGCTAACACTTATACCCAGATTTATATTCAGGTAGTATTTGCTGTGATGAGCAGACAAAACTTAATCCGTAAGGAGCACAAAGAGGAGCTACATAAATACATAACCGGAATCGTGCGAAACAAGGATCAGAAACTGATTGCGATTAACAGCATGCCGGACCATGTTCATATACTGCTCGGGCTAAAACCGGAAATTACTTTATCCAATCTAGTTGGCGACATTAAGTCTCATGCAACAAAGTTCATTAATGAAAAAAGATGGATTAGAGGCAAGTTTAGTTGGCAGGAAGGCTTTGGGGCATTCTCTTATTCGCATTCTCAATTAGATGTTGTCATTAAATATATCCAGAACCAGGAGCAACACCATCGGCAGAGATCGTTTAGGGACGAATATTTGGAATTGCTGAAGAGATTCGATGTTGAGCACGATGATAAGTATGTTTTCGCATCTCTTGATGACTAAGAACATTACGCCCCTACGGGGCTAGAACATTTTTACGCTTCAGGCTATAAACATTATGTCCCTACGGGACATAAATCAAGAGCGTCAACCGAACCACACAAATCACTGCTGAGATTACTAATGCTAGTATCGAGCGCATTCATTAACTACGGAGTCATCCTATGAAAACTCTCATCCGTAACGGTCGCATTATTACCGCCGTTGACGATTACAAAGCCGACATCCTGATTGAAGATGAAACCATCTCGGTCATCGGCGCGAAGCTTGAGATGGAAGCAGACCGCGTGATTGATGCTGCGGGGAAGCTTGTCATTCCGGGCGGGATTGACCCGCACACGCACATGGAGCTGCCGTTTGGCGGGACTGAGGCGTCGGATGATTTTCTGACGGGCACGCGGGCGGCGGCGCATGGCGGGACGACTACCATTATTGATTTCGCCGTCCAGTACAAGGGTCAAGCCTTGCTCGAAGCCGTGGACAACTGGCACAAGAAGGCCGAGGGGAAGACGGCGATTGATTACGGCTTTCATCTCATCACGACCGAGCTGGAAGATAATCAAATCGAAGAGATGTACACGGTGATGGACGAGGGCGTGACGAGCTTTAAGATGTTCATGGCCTATCCGGGCGTCTTTCTGGTGGATGATGCGACCATCTTTCGCGCGATGAGTGCGGCGGGCGAGCGCGGCGGTCTCATCTGCATGCACGCGGAGAACGGCATCGTCATCAACGAGATTATCAAGCACGCGCTGGCCGCAGGACGCACTGCTCCGAAGCATCACGCGCTGACAAGACCGACAATCGCTGAAGCAGAGGGCGTGCATCGCGCGATTGCGATTGCCGAGATGGCCGAATCGCCCGTCTACATAGTCCATCTATCGTGCGCGGATGCGCTCAATCAGGTGCGGCAGGCGCGCGACCGTGGCATCCCTGCTTTCGCAGAGACCTGCCCGCAATATCTTTTCCTTTCGATTGACGATTACGGCGAAGGCTTTGAGGGCGCGAAGTACGTGATGACGCCGCCCCTGAGAGAGAAGTGGAATCAGGCCGAGCTGTGGAAGGGCTTGAAGATGGACGACCTGCAAGTCATCTCCACGGACCACTGCCCGTTCTGCATGAAGGAGCAGAAGGAGCTGGGCAAGGATGACTTCTCGAAGATTCCGAACGGTGCGCCGGGTGTGGAGAATCGTGTGCCGCTTATCTATAACGGCGGTGTGGTGGAGAATCGCATCAGTCTTAACCGCTTTGTGGAGCTGACCTCAACGGCTGCGGCCAAGATGTTCGGCCTCTTCCCGAAGAAGGGCACGATTGCCGTCGGCTCGGACGCGGACATAGTCATCTTCGATCCGGAAAAGGAACAGACGCTTTCCGTCAAGACGCATCACATGAACGTGGACTACAATACTTACGAGGGCAAGCGCATACGCGGCGTTGTCGAGTGGGTGCTCTCGCGCGGGCAGGTCGTGATTGAAAATGGAGAATACAAGGGCAAGCCGGGCGACGGAAAATTTTTGAAGCGGGGGACGTGCGTTGCTATTTAACTCGGAGCAGGCCATACAGGCGCGAACGATAAATAGAGGGGCGGTGGTTGATTTCAACCTGCGCTTCTGGCTCGTACTGTTCGCGCTCGCTTGCTCTCTCAGCCTGTTCGCTTTATCGCAACACGCGCAACAACAATCCACGTCCGCGCGCGTCGCTCAAGCCTCGACGGCTCAGGCTCCGCAGGCTTTCCGCATTCCCTTTGAGTTAAACGGCAACCACGTCTTCCTGCAAGGCCGCGTCAATAATTCCGAGCCGCTCTGGTTCACGCTCGACACGGGCGCGGCGGCCTCTGTCATCAACACGCGGCGCGCACGCGAGCTTGGTCTAGCGCTCGCCGGTAATTCGCGTGCACAGGGAGCGGGCGGCACGGTCGAAAGCTCGCGCCTGAGCGGCATCAAGTTCAGCCTGCCCGGTGTCGAGCTGAACAACCTGACCGTGATGGCGCTCGCGCTCGATTCGATTGAAGCCAGCGCCGGTCGCTCGATGGACGTTATCCTGGGTGCTGAGCTGTTCGCGCGTTATGTCGTCGAGGTTGATTACGCATCGAAGCTCATCACGCTCTACGAACCGCAAACTTTTGTCTATCAAGGCAAGGGCGAAATCCTGCCGCTCACCTTCGCGCAAAATCATCCTTACGTGCGGGGCCGCGTCAACCTGCAAGGCCAGCCGCCCATAGAGGGAGATTTCGTGATTGACGCGGGCTCTAATTTCGCACTCACGATGCTCCCGGCTTTCGCCGGTAAGCATAAGATGTTGGAGCATGTGAGCCCTGTGATTCAGTCGCGTGCGCGCGGCGTGGGCGGCGATTTCGCTATCGCCATCGGGCGCGTCGAGAGTTTGGAGCTGGGGCGCTTCAAGCTCCATAATCCGACGACGGCCTTTCCTGAAAGAGGTTTCTTTGGCCGTGAAGGCGCGGCGGGCAACATCGGCGGTCTCATCCTGCGCCGCTTCAAAGTCATCTTCGACTACTCGCGCAAGCGCATGATTCTTGAGCCGAACAATCAATACGGCGAAGCCTTTGATTTCGACATGAGCGGTCTGGCGCTCGTCACCGATAGCCCCGTCTTCAAACAAATCAGGATTAACCGCGTCATCGAAGGCTCTCCGGCGGCCATGGCCGGACTCAAACCCGAAGACATCGTTTTAGAGGTCGAAGGGCGGCCCGCATCCTCTTATACCCTGCACGCACTGCGCGAGATGTTTCGGAAAGAGGGACGCGAGTATCGTTTCAAGATCAAAAGGGGAGAAGAGGTTTTGGACTTTCGTTTCAAGACTAGAAGATTGATTTAATGAATGGACGCAAATGCCCTCGCTGCGGACTCGTCAACTTTGCCACGGACGAGGCGTGCAAGCGTTGTGGAGAACAATTCACAGAAGACTATGTCGCGGCGGATTTAGACGAGCCGGAATCGACGGGACGCCGCAAACGTCTGCATCCGATTATCCGCAGGGGTCTGGTTGTCGTCGCGGTCACGCTCGGGATTCTGTTTCTCTTTTACGCTTCGCTTTTGAAAACGTCCGAGCCCCTCAGCTTTGAGCAGCAACAGATGGTCGCGAGAAGCATAGCCATCCTTGACGAGAAGGGTTTCGGACAGGAAGCTTTCGTGCTCAGGAATCTGGTTGCGTATCGCTCGACGGACAACTGGTGGAATCGCTGGACCGGGCATCAGGAGGCTTATGCAGCCGTCAACTTTCCCTTCGAGGTGGTCACGCTCTACTATGACTTCTTCAACCATGCCACAGACGATACCGAGCGTGCGTTGATTCTGCTGCATGAATCTTATCATCTTAAGGGCTCGGGCGAGCCTGTGGCGCTCGAAGAGACGTGGCGCAACCGAAAGCGGCTCGGCTGGACAAAGGAGCTGTACGAGAAGACAAAGGTTTGGCGAAACACACGCGAATTAACTTTGAATCACGTGCCGCAGCTTTTTCAGTGCGGGCTCGAAAAAAATCTCGATTGTACGGAATAACGAGCGTGATTCCCTTCTCCAATCAAACCTGTAGGCTGAGCAATGAATTTAATCTTGCGTAAATCAATTCTCTTTGCGATGGTGTTGCTCTCGGCGGCTGCTCTCTCGCAGGCGCAAGCCACCGTAGAGCCGCCGCTCATCACCGTCAACGGGCAGGCGGAAGTCAACGTCGCGCCCGACGAAGTCGTCTTCACGCTCGAAGTGAAGAAGAGGGACAAAGACCTCCTTGTGGCGAAAGAGCAGAACGATCAGATTGTGCGCGGTGTGATGGAACTGGCGCGCAAGTACGGCATCCCGTCGCAAAATGTCCAGACCGATTACATCAGCGTCGAGCCTAAGTACCGCACTGAGAGTAAGCGCAGCGTTGACGGGGTTGTGACGGAGAGCAAAGCAATCTTCGACGGCTATGAAGTCTCAAAGACGGTGGTCATCAAACTCAAAGACATCTCGCGCTTCGAAGGCTTGCTGTCGGACCTTCTCAAATCCAGCGTGGACCGCGTGCGCGACGTGGATTTTCGGACGACCGCTATCCGCAAGTATAAGGATCAGGCACGCGCACTCGCTATTAGGGCCGCGCAGGAAAAGGCCATTGCCATGACCAAAGAGATAGGCCAGTCAGTCGGCAAGGCTTATTCTATACGCGAGCAAGGGTACAGCTACGCGGGCAGCAGCATGTCCAACGTATCGTCCAACAACATGGCTACCATCGAGGGCGGCGACTCGGATGATGAAACTTCTACGATTGCGCCGGGGATGATTAAAATTTCGGCGCGTGTCACCGTCAGCTTTCGTTTATTATAAACGGAGAGAAAGCCGCTCCCTTCTCTTTTCGCTTTGAACGCTTCTTGCGACAGTAGAGTCTCATGGCAACAGAAACCGCTAGTTCTAAAGACATCGCCGTGACGCAAAGGGATTTTGAGGAGTTGCGCGAAGACATGTCCTCAAGCCCTTTGTGGAATCGCGACCTTGCGCCGACTTCCATCGCCAAGCGCACGTGGTCTACGTGGAACATCGCCGCGCTCTGGATAGGCATGAGCGTCGTGATTACGACCTACACGCTCGCGGGCGGCTTTATAGAAGCCGGGATGAACTGGTGGCAGGCGATGATCACAATCCTGCTCGGCAACACCATCGTTCTCATCCCCATGATTTTGAACGCGCACGCCGGGACAAAATACGGCGTCTCGTTTCCGGTGCTGTCGCGCGCCGCGTTCGGCACGATGGGAGCGAACGTCCCGGCCATCCTGCGCGCGCTCGTCGCCTGCGGCTGGTTCGGCATACAGACGTGGATTGGTGGGACTGCCCTCGACGGATTGTTCAGCGTGATGTGGAGCGGCTGGGCTAATCTGGCGAGCGGCGCAGGGCTTTTAGGCGTGCCGCTGCATACGTGGCTCGCCTTCTTTCTCTTCTGGGGCATCGAAGTCCTGATCATCGTCAAGGGCATCGAAGGCATCAAGCACCTTGAGACGTGGAGCGCGCCGCTTCTGCTCGCGGGGGGCGCTGCGCTGCTCATCTGGGCATCGTGGAAGGCGGGGGGTCTGGGCCGCGTCCTGACGGAATCGAGCCGCCTACAGAAAGAGCATCACAACTTCTGGCTCATCTTTCCCGGCGCGCTCACGGCATCTGTCGGCTACTGGGCTACGCTCAGTTTGAACATCCCTGACTTTACACGTTACGCGCGCTCGCAGAAATCGCAGATGATGGGTCAAGCCCTTGGCTTGCCTTTGACGATGACGGCGTTTGCTTTTATAGGCGTGGCCGTCACCAGCGCGACCCTCCTGATTTACGGCGAGGCCATCCCCGACCCCGTGAAGCTGATGGCGCGCTTTGACAGCATCGCTGTCGTACTCTTTGCCACGGCTGTTATCTTTGCAGCGCAGTTGACGACCAACATGGCAGCCAACGTCGTCTCGCCCTCGAACGATTTTTCCAACCTCAACCCGAAGCTCATCTCCTATGTCACGGGCGGGCTGATAACGGCGCTCATAGGGATTGTCATGATGCCTTGGAAGCTGATGGGCTCTATGGGAGCTTATATCTTCACGTGGCTGATTGGCTATTCGGGATTGATGGGAGCAATAGCTGGGATTCTCATCTGCGACTACTGGGTCTTGCGCCGCCAGAAGCTGGACCTCGCCGGGCTCTTTGATCCGCGCGGGCGTTACTCTTATCATGCGGGGTGGAACTGGCGTGCGATGGTTGCGCTCGTTCTGGCAATCGCGCCCGTCGTGCCGGGTTTTGTGCGCGCGGCGACAACGCCCGGCGGGCAGGTCCAGAACCCGAACATCTTCGACACGCTCTATACCTACGCATGGTTCGTCACCTTTGCGCTGGGTTTTGTCATCTATTACCTTTTAATGCGTCAGCACCCGAACCTTAAAGGAGAGTAGTTTATGTCACGCACTGTCAAATGCGGTTTGATTCAGGCAGCGAACGCCGCGCCCACGGACGCGCCCATTGAAGAGATTAAACGCGCCAATATCGAAAAGCACTTGAAGATGATTGAAGACGCAGGGCGCGCAGGGGTGAAGATTCTCTGCATGCAGGAGGTCTTCAACACGCCCTATTTTTGCGCCGAGCAACAGGTGCGCTGGTACGAAGCGGTCGAGCGCGTGCCCGACGGACCAACCGTGCGCTTGATGCAGGACGTGGCGCGCGAGCACGGGATGGTGATTGTCGTCCCCATCTACGAAGAAGAGATCACGGGCATCTATTACAACACGGCTGCCGTGATTGATGCGGACGGAAAATATCTTGGCAAGTATCGCAAGAATCATATCCCGCACGTCGCGCCCGGCTTCTGGGAAAAGTTCTATTTCAAACCCGGCAACCTCGGCTACCCGACCTTCCAGACCGCTTACGCGCACATAGGCGTCTACATCTGCTACGACCGCCACTTTCCCGAAGGCGCGCGCTGCTTAGGCTTAAACGGCGCGGAGATTATTTTTAATCCTTCGGCCACGGTCGCGGGTCTTTCCGAATACTTGTGGAAGCTTGAGCAACCGGCGCACGCCGTCGCCAACGGCTACTTCGTCGGGGCTATTAACCGCGTCGGCCACGAACAGCCTTGGGACATAGGAGAATTTTACGGGCAGAGCTATTTCTGCGACCCGCGCGGGCAAATCATCGCCGAAGCCCCGCGCGATGAAGACCATCTGGTCGTCGCAGACCTCGACCTTGACATGATTCGTCAGGTCCGTAATACGTGGCAGTTCTTCCGCGACCGCAGGCCCGACACCTACGGCCCAATCGTCGCAGACTAAAAATTAGTCCAAAGTCTCAAGTCCCAAATCCCAAGTCGGTGCGCTGTTTTTGACTTGGGACTTTGGACTTGGGACTTGAGACTTACTTAAGACTTGGGACTTGAGACTATAAAAAAATGAGTTCACACACTTCCCCTTTAGACCTCGTGCAGATTGAGCGGAACTTTCGCGAGATTGCGCCGCAAATGACGGAAGCCGAAGCGCGTTTTGAGGCCGATCGCTGTCTCTACTGTTTTGACGCGCCGTGCACGCGCGCCTGCCCGACGCACATAGACGTGCCTTCGTTTATCAAAAAGATTGCGAGCGGTAATCTAGTGGGTTCGGCTCGCGTGATTTTCGACGCCAATCCGATTGGCGCAACCTGCGCGCGCGTCTGTCCCGTTGACGTGCTGTGCGAAGGCGCATGTGTCGAAGGCACGCTCATGGAAAAGCCCATCGAGATAGGACGTCTTCAGCGCTATGCGACCGACCACGCGATGCGCAATGGGCGCGAAGTCCTGCGCGCTGGCGACTCGAACGGAAAATCCGTGGGCGTTGTCGGCTCCGGCCCGGCGGGGCTTTCGTGTGCGACGTATCTAGCGCGTCTCGGCTATGACGTGACCATCTACGAGAGCAAGCCGCTGGCCGGTGGCCTTGATACCTACGGCATGGCCGAGTACAAGATGCCGCAGAAGGTTTCCACGGACGAGGCCGCGATGGTCGAACGTCTGGGCGTCAAGTTTCAGATGAACACGGAGATTGGCCGCGACCTCTCGTTCAGCGATCTGGAAGCAAAGCACGACGCCGTCTTTCTGGGCGCAGGATTGGGCGCGACTGCGCGTCTTAATATTCCCGGCGAAGATTTGCCGGGCGTTTACGACGCGCTTGAATTTATAGAGCGTATCAAGACGCGCGATTGGAAAAGCGTGCCCATAGGGCACAACGTGGCCGTCATCGGCGCGGGCAACACGGCGATTGACGCCGTCACGCAGGCCAAGCGTCTGGGCGCAGAGCGCGTGCTCATGATTTATCGCCGCTCTGAGAAAGAGATGCCCGCTTACCAGTACGAGTACGAGCTGGCAAAGCAGGACGCCGTGGAGTTCTGGTGGCTGACCGCGCCCGTAGAGATTGTGGCGGCGGAAGACGGCTCCGGCGTGGCTGCGCTGGGTTGCGTGCGTATGGAGCTGACCGAGCCGGATACATCGGGGCGACGCTCTGCACACGCAATCGAAGGCTCGCGTTTTGATATTCCTGTGGACATGGTTATCAAAGCTCTGGGGCAATCAAAACGGCGCGAGCTTTTGAGCAGCATCGAGGGCGTAGAGCTTGACGAAGCGGGTCGTGTCCGTGTTAACAAGGAGACGATGCAGACCGGCAACTCGAAATATTTCGCGGGCGGCGATTGCGTCAACGGCGGTCGCGAAGCCGTGGACGCCTCGCAGATGGGCAAACTCGCCGCGATGGGTATTCACCAGTTTGTCACAGGCGAGACGGTCGAGTTCGCGGGAGCGAAAATCCCTGTGCTTGAAGAAACGCAGGACATCAAGACTCATTAAGAGCGCGTTGAAGTGCGCGAGCCGCTTCCTACATGGACGGAGGATACAATGGCAGATTTAACCGTAGATTTTGCTGGTATCAAATGCCCTAACCCTTTCTGGCTGGCGTCGGCTCCGCCGACGAACATGGGCTCTATGGTCGAGCGCGCGTTTGAGGCGGGCTGGGGCGGAGCCGTGTGGAAAACCCTTGGCGAGCCGATTCAAAACGTCTGCTCGCGTTTGGGCTCTGTGGACATGGGCCCACAACGCATGATGGGCTTGAACAACATAGAGCTGATCACAGACCGCCCACTCGAAGTGAATCTCAACGAGATACGCGAAGTTAAACGCAAGTATCCGAAGCACGCGCTCATCATCTCGCTCATGGTCGAATCAAAGCGCGAGGCATGGCACGAGATAGCCAAGAAGGTCGAAGACACGGGCGCGGACGGTGTGGAGCTGAACTTCGGTTGCCCGCACGGCATGAGTGAGCGCGGCATGGGCGCGGCGATGGGACAGGTTCCAGACTATACCTGCATGGTCACGGAATGGGTCAAGGAGGCAACGCGGCTTCCCGTCATCGTCAAGCTCACGCCGAACGTCACGAGCATCATCCCGCCCGGTCGTGCCGCCGCGCGCGGCGGAGCCGACGCCGTCTCCCTCATCAACACCATCAACTCCGTCGTAGGTGTTGACCTCGACACGATGATTCCGCATCCGAACGTCAACGGCAAGTCGGCGCACGGAGGATACTGCGGCCCTGCCGTCAAACCCATCGCGCTGAACATGGTTTCTGAATTAGCGCGCGACCCCGAAGTTAATATTCCCATCTCCGGCATCGGCGGCATCTCGACGTGGCGCGACGCGGCGGAGTTTCTTCTTCTGGGAGCGAGCACCGTACAGGTCTGCACAGCCGTCATGCACTACGGCTATCGCATCGTCGAGGACATGATTGACGGCCTCTCAAATTATTTGGACGAAAAAGGCTTTCAGAGCGTCACCGATATTATCGGCAAGAGCGTCCAGCGCGTCACCGACTGGGGCAATCTGGATTTAAACTACAAGACGGTCGCGCGCATAGACCACAGCCTTTGCATACAATGCAATCTCTGTCACATCGCCTGCGAAGACGGCGCGCACCAGTGTATCCCTCTCGTCAACATCAACGGCAAACGCTTCCCCGTCGTGGACGAAGTGGAATGCGTCGGCTGCAATCTCTGCTATCTGGTCTGTCCTTCACCGGGCTGCATCTCCATGGTCCGTCTAGACGACGGCAGCAACCCCGTCACATGGCGCGAGCTGACCGACCGCCTGCCCGAGACGATGACCGGCGACTGATTCTTTCATTCGCCAAAATTTATATCTTCACGATAAGGCGAAGGAAACTATGGCTGAGAAGCAGCGCCCACCACTGGCTTTCATGAGCTACGTCCGGTTGAACGATCAATATGAAGATGGTCGTTTAACTGAATTCCGTGAACGTCTGAGCCGCGAAGTACATATGCAAACCGGCGAAGACTTTCCGATTTTTCAAGACCGTAACGACATCCAATGGGGCCAGAATTGGAAGGAGCGTATTGAGGAATCAATTGGCGAGGTTACATTCCTGATACCAATCATCACCCCTAGTTTCTTCAAGAGCACGGCCTGCTGCGACGAGTTAGAATTGTTCCTCAAGCTTGAGAAGAGTTTAAAGCGCAACGACCTTGTTCTTCCAGTTTATTACGTGAGTTGCGCACTCCTAGATGAGGAATCGAAGCGCGCGAAAGACAAACTAGCTCAAGAAATTGCTAAACGCCAGCTTGCAGATTGGCGAGAGCTACGTTTTGAGCCCTTAACTTCGCCGCAAGTTGGGAAAACACTCGCCCAGCTTGCCATGCAAATCCGCAACGCGTTGGAGCGCGAGCCTTCACCCCAGAAGAAATCATCCGTCAAACGAAAGGCTATAAAAAAACAAGCTCAACCTTCAAAAACCAAGGCCGCTATCGCGCGTCAACGTCCCGACGAACGCGCTGATTCTCCACAGCAAGCTTCCGAGTCTGGAGAGAGTGGCCTTACAACACTGCTTCCTTCGGTTAAAACCGAACCACCAACGAAGATTGTCGATCCGCTGCACCGCGGAGATTTTCCCACCATTACGGAAGCTATTGCGGCGGCAAATCCAGGGGACAGGATTCTTATTAGGCCCGGTCTTTATCAGGAGGTGCTGATAATTGACAAACCCTTGGAGATAATTGGCGATGGCGCCCCAAGCGAGATAGTGATCCAAGCCACTGGAAACCATACGGTGCTTTTTAAAACGACGATGGGACGAATCTCTAATCTGTCATTGCGTCAGATGGGGGGCGGAAAGTGTTTTTGTGTAGATATTGCTCAAGGGAGGTTAGAACTGGAAGGATGTGATATTACCAGCCAAAGCTTATCATGTGTTGGCATTCATGATGGGGCTGACCCTCGCTTGCGCCGCAACCGTATCCATGATGGAAAGGAAAGTGGTGTTTTTGTTTATACAAACGGACAAGGGACCTTGGAAGATAATGACATCTTCGGCAATGAATTTACCGGTATAGCTATTCGTGAGAGCGGGAATCCCACTTTGCGTCGCAACCGTATCCATGATGGGAAAGGCGGTGGTGTTGCCATTTATGAGAACGGACAAGGGACACTAGAAGATAATGACATCTTCGGCAATGCTTTTTCCGGTGTAGAGATTAGAGAAAATGGGAATCCCACTTTGCGCCGCAACCGCATCCATGACGGGAAAGGCGGTGGTATTTATATTTATGAGAACGGACAAGGGACACTGGAAGACAATGACATCTTTGGCAATGCCAATGCTGGCGTGATTATCAGGGGGGGCGGGAATCCCACTGTGCGGGACAACCGTATCCATGATGGGAAGGCAAATGGGGTATTTGTGTATGAGAACGGACAAGGGACACTAGAAGATAATGACATCTTCGGCAATGCTTTTTCCGGTGTAGAGATTAGAGAAAATGGGAATCCCACTTTGCGCCGCAACCGCATCCATGACGGGAAAGGCAGTGGTATTTATATTCATGAGAACGGACAAGGGACACTGGAAGACAATGACATCTTTGGCAATGTTGATTCAGGTATTGATATTAGAGAAAGTGGTAATCCCACTTTGCGGTATAATCGCATCAATAACAATGTACCTTACGCTATTCAAATTATAAATGCTGGTGGTGGGATTATCGAGGACAATGATTTGCGCGATAATGAGAAGGGCGCATGGTTTATTTCTGATGACAGTAAGTCAAAGGTAAAACGCGCCCGGAATCAGGAGTAATTGCACGAGCTTGTCAGCAAGCAATCAAGGCGCATACTGCCAAACTGCCAGCCCGAGACGATGACCGGCAACTGAAGCGGCGCACTTTTCATAGGGCACGCGTCCTCACTTGTGTTATATAAGGGGCTGGCCTCGACCTTTGATGGGTTTGTGAGGCCGGCTCTTTTGTTTTGTCTACCCGCGTCTGTAATTTCACCAAAGCAACACGACCTTTTTTTCGCGCTCGAAGTGTAGTTTATAAACCATGCTCGGAGGGCAAGGTGAAACAAGCATCGCGTGAGCTCGTTCTGGATTTAATCGAAGTCGGCGCGGACGACGGGCCGCGTGTCGGCGGCAAGGGCGCAAATCTGGGCGAGTTGTTTCGCGCGCTCACGAAGCGAGGGGTGCGCGCCGTGGACGGCTTTGCGACTACGACCGAAGTTTACAAGCGGCTGCTTCAGGCAGACGGGCTTGGAGAGCGGCTGCGAGAGTTGATGGAAGGTCTGGATTCGGATGACCTTGAGGCGCTCAATCGCGCGGGGCGAGAGGCGCGCGCGCTGATGCTGGACACGCCTTTGCCCTCGGAAGTCAACGACGCGATTCTTGATGCTTACAGGCGTTTGTGTGACAGGAGCAAGCGCGCTTGCGAAGTCGCCGTACGTTCTTCGGCCACGGCAGAAGATTTGGCCGACGCTTCGTTCGCGGGCCAGCAGGACACGATACTGAACGTACACGGCGAGGAACATTTAATCGAAGCTTGTCATCGCTGTTTCGCTTCGCTCTGGACAGACCGCGCCATCTCTTATCGCGCCTCGCGCGGCTTCGACCACTTCGACGTTTCTCTGTCAGTTTGCGTGCAGCCGATGGTGCGCTCTGACCTCGCGTGCTCGGGCGTGATGTTCACGCTCGATACGGAATCGGGTTTTCGAGACGTGGTGGTGATCAACGGCGCGTGGGGATTGGGAGAGGCCATCGTGCAGGGCATGGCGACGCCGGACGAGTGGATTGTGTTTAAGCCAACCTTGCGCGCGGGCGCGCGTCCCATCGTCAGCCGTCGTCTGGGCAGCAAAGAGGTGAAGATGATTTACGGCTACGACGGGCGCGGCACGCGGACGCGTGAAGTAGTCGAAGCGCAGCGCAGACGTTTCGTGCTTGACGATTACGAAGTCCTGCAACTGGCGCGCTGGGCCGCTGTGATTGAAGAGCACTATTCGGAACGCGCGGGCGCGGAGCAGCCCATGGACATAGAGTGGGCCAAGGATGGGAAGACGGGCGAGATTTTCATCGTGCAGGCGCGGCCAGAGACCGTTCATTCCACGAAGCGCGAAAATTATATAGAGACTTATAAATTAACAGGCGAGCATGGAAGCCCGCTTGTGACCGGCATCGCCGTCGGCGAAAAGATTGCGCAGGGGCGTGTCCACGTGCTCGACAACCCGGACCGCCTCACAGAGTTTACAGCAGGCGACGTGCTCGTTACTTCCATGACCGACCCGGCGTGGGAGCCTATCATGAAGCGCGCGGCGGCCATCGTCACTGACCGTGGCGGGCGCACCTGTCACTCTGCAATCATCAGCCGAGAGCTGGGCCTTCCCTGCATCGTCGGCACGGGCAACGCCTCGCACACACTTGAGACGGGCGCGGACGTGACCGTCAGTTGCTCTGAAGGAGCGCAGGGCAACATCTACGAGGGGCACGTTGATTTTAAGATTGAAAGACGCGCCGTCACGAGTGAAGGAAGACCGCGCACGCAGGTCATGATGAACGTCGGCGACCCCGACCACGCTTTCGCGCTCGCCGCTTTGCCGAACGACGGCGTAGGGCTCGCGCGTCTGGAATTCATCATCAACAACCACATAGGCATTCATCCGATGGCGCTGGTGCGCTACCCGCGCCTGAAGCGTGAAGAGGACGTGCGCGAGATAGACCGGCGCATCAACGAGGAAGACCCGCGCGACTTTTTTATACGCAACCTGGCCGAAGGCATAGGGCGCATTGCCGCCGCCTTTTACCCGAAGCCCGTGATTGTACGCATGTCGGATTTCAAGTCGAACGAATACGCGCGTCTCATTGGTGGTCAGGAGTTCGAGCCCGTTGAAGAAAATCCCATGCTCGGTTTTCGCGGCGCGTCTCGTTATTACGACGACCGCTATCGAGAAGGTTTTCGTCTGGAATGCATGGCGCTGAGACGTGTGCGCGAAGAGATGGGTCTCACGAACGTCAAAGCGATGATTCCCTTTTGCCGCACGGTCGAAGAAGGCGAGAAGGTCATAGAGTTGATGCGCGAGCAGGGGCTCAGGCAGGGCGAGCATGGTTTGGAGATTTACGCCATGTGCGAATTGCCGGCCAACGTCGTCTTCGCGGACGAATTCCTGCGCATCTTCGACGGCTACTCCATTGGCTCAAACGATTTGACGCAACTGGCCCTGGGGCTCGACCGCGATTCCGAAATGGTGGCGCATCTTTTTGACGAGCGTAACGGCGCAGTCGAAAAAATGATCGCGCAGGCGATTGACGCGGCACACCGCGCCGGAAAAAAGATAGGCATCTGCGGGCAAGCTCCGTCTGATTATCCGGAGTTCGCGCGTTTTCTGGTCGAGCGCGGCATCACTTCGATTTCACTCAACCCGGACACTGTGATTCAAACCACCGGCATCATCCTCAATGCCGAAGCAGAGCTTGCGACAGAAGGCAACGGCCTACAGCACGCTCCAATGGAAAGCCACACGGCGGCTGTGGCAACGACGCCCGCCGCGTCCTATGTGAAGGGCGACATCACGGAGTAAAGAGCACAGAATAAGGTAAGGGTTCAGCTTGAAATCTGTTGCTGCTCATCGCTTACGCTCCTTCGTGAAGCTCTGTCATCAGCGCGGGGATTTCGTCCAACAGCTCGCGCGCTAGAAATCCTAAACGTCCCACTCGTTCCGCCAGACGGTCACCTGCGCGCGCGTGCAGGTAAACGCCCCACGCTGCCGCTTGCGCCGGTTCAGCGCCACGCGCCGCAAGCCCCGCGATAATCCCCGCCAGCACATCGCCCGAGCCGGAAGTGGCAAGCCCAACGTTGCCAGCGCGATTGATATAACTCGCGCCTTCGGGTTGGACAATCAACGTCTCGCGGCCTTTGAGCACGACCACTGCACGGAACGAGCGCGCAGCATCGAGCGCCACTGCCGCACGCGCACGCTCGACCACACCCTTGCTCTTTCCAATCATGTCCGACATCTCTTCCGCGTGCGGCGTGAGCACCATGCGGCCCTTAACTTTCTTTAGAAACGCCGGAGCGTCTGCGAAACATGACAATGCTTCCGCATCCACCACGACCACGGGCCGCACAATTCCGGGCAGCAATCTTTTCATCAAATTCGTCACGGCCTGCTCATCAATCATGCCGGGACCTATGAGCACTGCCTGCACCTTGTTCGCTTCTTCGATGACCCGTGCGGCAGCGCGCGACGAGATGGCACCCGTCTTTGTTTCGGCAAGAGAGATGACGCGCGCTTCAGGCACGGCTGCGCCCAGATGCGTGGCGCTCCCTTTGACAGTCGCAATCCGCAGCTTGCCCGCGCCCGCGCGCAAAGCCGCCGTCGCCGCGAGAATCAAAGCGCCCGGCATCTCCCGCGAGCCTCCGACGACGAGCACACGCCCACGCTCCTCCTTATCGCCGCCTTCCGCAGGCTGCGGCAAAGACCAACGACGTAATAACTCGTCAGTTAAAAGCACGGGCTCAGTTGTTTGTAGAATGTCTTCGGTGAGGCTCAAGCGTGCTGTCTTTCCCTTGCGGTGATAGAGCTTTCTTTTCATAAATCAAAGTGAATTAGCATCAGACAATGATTAGCTCCGTAGGAGCCAAATGTTTATAGCTCGCGCGTGCCCACAACCGAATCAAGCTCCGTAGGAGCGACATGTTCCAGTTTATGACATTACGCTCCTAACGGAGCTTTGGTACTGGATTGATGTGAAAAAGCTATAAACATTTGGCTCCTACGGAGCCGGGAATTAGGTGTCTGTGTTCTTATAAGTGTCACAGTTTTACTTTATGAACGACTAAAGAAAGTCCGGAGATGGACAGCTCTACTTTTTCGTACGCGCGCTTCCCTTCTTCCACATGCGCGAAGGCCGAGTCGGTCAGGAGTATCTCGTTGCGCTGCGCGAGGTCTTCGCCGAGCTTGGACGCCAGGTTGACCTCCGAGCCGTAGAGGTCGTCCGCGCCGATGACCAGTATCTCGCCGTAACTGATGCCGAACTTGCCGTGCATGTCCAGTTCTTCCGGCAGCATAGTGTTGGCCGCCGAGAGACGATTGATAATATCGACGCACGCTTCCACGGCAGGCTCTACGTCATGGAAGATAGCGAAGGCGTTGTCGGCTTGATACTTCACGATGTGGCCTCCGTGTTCTTCGACCGCAGGCGTGACAATCTGGTTCATGCGGTGAATCATCGCCAGAAAATGTATGATGCCGTACTTGATCGTGAGACGCGAAAAGCCGGACATGTCCATGACCATAACGGCATGCGTTTCGCAGAAGCTCTCCCTTATCTTCGCATCAACTTCCTGCGACCTCTCCGGATATTCGTTTCTTTCCTGAAGCAGCTTGTTCAGCTCCTCGCGCGTGTTTTTTCTCATCTCTCTCAGGTCTCAAGCCAGCAAAGCTTTTATCACAACATCTCGTTGTTCTCGCGCGCCGCGCGTTCCGTCAAAGCAGTGAGCACGCTGGGGGCGAGCGACGATTGACTATCTTTACCCTTCGCGCGTGCGCGCCCTATGCCGCCCGGCCCCGGCAAGAGCTTGTTGACGAGACCGAGCAAGTCTGCGGTCAGGCCCGGAAACAGACCATGAAAGCGCACGGCCAGTTGCGCCTGAATCGTGAGAATGACTTCGGCGCTCCCGCGACGGGTTGCCTCTACAATCTGGCGCGCGGCGCGCTCTGCGCTCATGCTCGTCACAGGCAGCGAATCGCTGATGGCGAACCATGCATACTCGGCGCGGTGCTGTCCCTTAAAGAGCGCGTTGCGCGGGCTGCCCGTACGCATCAGCCCCGGACAAACGGTCGTGACGAGCACGCCGTCTTTCATAAGCTCTGCGCGCAAGCCTTCGGAAAGACCTGTGAGCGCAAACTTGCTGGCGCTATAGGGCACTAGATGCGGGACGCTGATTTTGCCGCCGATGGAAGAGATGTTGACGATGCGCCCCTGCCCGCGCCTGCGCATCTCCGGCAGCACCGCGAGCGTCGTGTAGAGCGGCCCCCAGAAATGCGTCTTCATGGCCTCTTCATAATCCTCGACCGTCATCACGTCCACAGGGCCGACCTGAATCACGCCCGCGTTGTTCACCAGCACGTCTATCCGTCCAAAGCGGTCGCGCGCAACACCCATCATTTCGTTGACCTGCGCGCGGTCTGTGATGTCACAGGGAATAGCCATGACTTCAGCCCCGCGCTGTTTCAAATCCGCGCGCGCCGCTTCCAGCTCATCGCGCCGTCGCGCACAGATAACCAGCCGCGCGCCCTCACGCGCAAACTCGCGCGCCATCACCAGCCCAAGCCCGCGCGAGCCGCCCGTTATCAAGACCACCTTGCCGCGAAAGCTATACTCGAACAGCCGCCGCACCAGGCTTCGTCCGGCCAACAACGCGCCCGCGCCCGCCGCCGCCCAAATTAAAGCCTCATTGTTCCGCCTTTTCATGCTTCATCCTTTTCACTGACCTTCGAATGTTTGCGTCGATGGATTTGAGCGAAGCTCCGACCCAACCAAAGCCGAAGAGAATTGGATAGCCGTCTGGAAACTCCAGCTCTGCATCTTCTTCAATTGAGAGGTTGGTTCCGATTTCGATGTCGAAATCTCCTAACTTGTCCGTGAAGTTGGCGCTGACGCCGCTCTGGCTAAGCGTCACGATGATCTGCATCAGGTCGAAGACATGCCCCGGCTGTTCAATTAAGCCGACAGCGCCGACCATCCGATCCGCTACAAAAACAAAATCCTGCACACGAAACCTAAATGGCTCCGGGCCTTCATCGCTTACGTGAATGAAAGTCTTGCCCGAGGAATCCGCAAGCCGCCAGCACCAGCTATACTCGCATGGCCTCACGACTAATAGCCGACCCAAATATATTTCACATGACTCATCAAGCGGCATCGCGTGCAACTCTTCAAACAGTCACTTGAACTCCGCGACCACGGGCGTATGATCCGATGGCCGCTCCCAGCTTCGCGGCTCTTTATCAATCCATGTAGAGGTCGAGCGCGCGGCCAGTTTCTCCGTCACCCAGACGTGATCTATACGCAGGCCCGCGTTACGGCGAAACGAACCGGCGCGATAGTCCCACCACGAAAAATGTCCGCCCTCTTCCGTGTGCAGGCGAAAAGCATCCTCGAATCCCCAGCCCTTGATTTCCGCTAGAGCCTCGCGTTCCCTGCGGCTAAAGAGAATCTTTCCCTGCCACTGGCGCGGGTCGTGCACATCGCGCTCTTCCGGCGCGACGTTGAAATCACCGCAGAGCAACACCTGCTCGCTTGGTTTGTAGCTTGCGTCGAACAACGCGCGCAAGCGCCGCATCCAATCGAGCTTGAAAAAATATTTATCCGAGCCTACAAACGCGCCGTTCGGAATATACACATTAACAACGCGCACGCCACCGACCGTTCCCGCCAGCAGACGCGCGTGAGCGCCCTCTTCATCATCAGGAAAACCGCGCTCCACTTTTTCCAAAGGCTCTCGCGACAGGATAGCCACGCCGTTATAAGTGCGCTGACCGTACGTCTCTGATGTGTAGCCCAGCTCTCGGAACGAATCTGCCGGAAACTTTTCGTCAATGCATTTTGTCTCCTGCAAACAAAGCACGTCGGGCCGCGCCGCTTCCAGCCACTTCATCACCAGCGGCAGCCGCGCCGTCACCGAATTCACATTCCAGGTCGCTATCTTCAACATGTTCGAGTTCAGAGAGACTTAGAAAATCCATCTCCTAATGCTCCGTAGGAGCACGATGTTTATAGCTCAGCGGCTCATTAATTTCATGAAGCTCCGTCAGGAGCGGCATGTGACATTTCGCTCCTGACGGAGCTTAGATAATAATTGTATATGCTTCGAGCTATAAACATCCCCGCCCCTGATGGGGCTTTTCAGACAGCCCTATTAGATTCCGAAAATTATTGTTTTTGACTCTCCTGACTGTTTTATAGCGAAGCGATTAACCCCGCGAGCAGAGCGCCGCGACGCGCGATGTCCGTGCGTAGAATGTGCTCGTGCTCGGCGTGAGCCCCGTCGCCGTCAACGCCTAAGCCGTCCAGGACGGGAACGTTCATCGCCGCGATGAAGTTGCCGTCGGACGCGCCGCCTACGCTCGCCTCGCCCAATTCAAAATCGAGCGCGGCGGCAACCTCCCTTGCATGCTCGTAGAGCCGCGCGACGCCTTGCCCACGCTCAAGCGGCGGGCGATTAATTCCACCCGTGACAGAAATTTGGACGCGCTCGTCAAATGGCTTTGCGTTCATAATCTCGTTTGCTATTCGACGCGCCTCTTCGGCGGTCGAGAAACGCACGTCTATCTCGGCGCGCGCCGTGGCGGCCACGACGTTGGCGCGCGTGCCCCCCTCTATCACTCCGACGTTGATCGTTGTGCCCAGCTCCGGTTTGCCCAGAGAGTGCAGGCGCTCTATCTGCCGCGCGATTTCCAGCACGGCGCTCGCGCCCTTCTCAGGCTCAAGCCCCGCATGCGCCGCGCGCCCGCGCGCAGCAATCGTAAAGAGCGCCGTGCCCTTGCGCGCGGTCTTGACGCGGCCTCCGCTCGCCGGAGGCTCCAAAACAAGCGCCGCATGCGCCGCACGCGCTTCCGCTTCAATCAGCGCGCGGCCCCATTCGCTTCCAGTCTCCTCATCGCAAGTCAACAGCAGCGTCACTTCATGTCCCGGCGTCAAATCAAGCTCGGCGCACGCGCGCAACGCCTCAAGCACGAGCACGCAGTTGGCCTTCATATCAAAGACGCCCGGTCCATAAATTCGCTCGCCGTCGTCTCGCCACGGTCGCAACAGAATTGTTCCGCGCGGGTGTACAGTGTCCGTGTGGCCTACGAGCAGGAGCTTCTCGCGCGTCTCCCTCTCATCGGCAAACGCGCGAATGCGCAGATGCTCGCCGTAAGTCGGAACCGGAATTCGCTCGACTGAGTAGACCGCGCCGATTGTGCGAGCCGCGTCCGCCAAAAGCTTTACAGCCGCGCGGCTTCCTTCTTCATCACCCGACGGCGATTCCGCTTCGACCAGAGAGCGCACCGCAGACAACAACGCGCCCTCGCGCTCCGTCATGTAACGCTTCAGCTTTCCGGCATCCTGTTTGGAAATCCGTGACGGCATCCCTTAGCTTTCTTCGATGACTTCTCGTCGATGCGTGAGCGCGTCAATGCGTGCGCGCTTGATTTCAAATCCCAGCCCCGCGCCCTCCGGCGCTCGGATTATTCCACCGGCGTTAACCGTGACCGGAGGCTCTATGATGTCTTCCTCCCAGTAGCGCGAGCTGGCGGAAACATCTCCGGGCAGTGTAAAGCCCGCGAGCGTTGACATGGCTATGTTGTGCGCGCGGCCCACGCCGGATTCGAGCATCCCGCCGCACCACACAGGAATATTTCTTTGACGGCACAACGCTTCCACTTCGCGCGCCTCCGCGTGACCGCCCACACGACCGAGCTTGATGTTGACAATCCGGCACGCTTCCACGTCGAGCGCATGACGTGCATCTCGGACGGAGCGTATGGATTCATCCAGACAGAGCGGCGTCTGAATCTCTCTCTGAAGCGCTGCGTGGTCCAGGATGTCGTCGTGCGCGAGTGGCTGTTCAATCATCATTAGCTTGAATTCGTCCAGCGCACGAAAGAGCGGCGCGTCCGCCAGCGTGTAAGCAGAATTAGCGTCGGCCATCAGGGCTATACCGGGAAAGCGCGCGCGCACCTTTTCGATAACATCAATGTCCCAGCCCGGTTTGATTTTGATTTTGATTCGACGGTAGCCAGCCGCCAGTTCCCGCTCGATTTTGTCGAGCAGGATTTCCACGGACTCCTGTATGCCTATGGAAACTCCACAGGGAATTTCTTCCAGCACGCCTCCCAGATGACGCCAGAGCGGAACGCGCGCGCGTCTCGCTTCCAAATCCCAGCAGGCCGTCTCAATCGCGGCCTTCGCCATACGATGCCCGCGCACCGCGCGCATCAAATCGCGCACCTGCGCGGCGTTCGCAACCCATTTTCCCAGCACCATCGGCGCGAGAAAATCCTTCAAGGTGTGCCAGGCCGTTTCGGTCCACTCTTCGGAATAAAACGGCCCTTCCCCTGCGGTGCATTCGCCCCAGCCCTCCGCGCCGTCCTCGTCCACGACGCGCACGAGGATGATGCGTCGCGCGGTCGTGCGACCAAAACTTGTCTCGAAAACATGTACGAGGCGCAGACCAATCTCGCGCAACTCAACCCGTGTGATTTTCATGCCTCTCATAAGATAACTGATAAGACATTATGCCTGCGTTCCGCTTTCTTTGTCAGCATCGAAGCTTCGGCCAAAACAAAAAGGACGGCCAATCGTGACCGTCCTCAAGCTTTTTGATGGCGATGCTTTCCGAGCTTATTCAGTCGAAACTATTTCTTCGCCTCGAAGCGCCGCGTGCATCGTGTGCCATGAGAGCGTCGCACATTTGACGCGCGCCGGAAAATCGCGCACGCCCGAGAAGATGGTCAGGCGTCCCAGTTGATTGGGCGTCGTCTGCTCGTCCAGCTCGCCCGTCACCATCCTGTGAAACTCGTTAAAAATCTCTTCGGCCTCGGCGCGCGTCTTGCCCTTGACGCTCTGCGTCATCATGCTCGCAGACGCTTTCGAGATGGCGCAACCCGAGCCTTCAAAGCTCACGTCACGCACCGTGTCGCCGTCAAGCTCCATGTAGACCGTGAGCTGGTCGCCGCACAGAGGGTTGTAGCCCTCGGCCTTACGGTTCGCCGTCTCCATCCGGCGAAAGTTACGCGGCTTCTTGTTATGATCCAGAATGACCTGCTGGTAAAGCTCGCTCAGTTCCGACATGATTTACGAAAAGACCTCTATCACTTTTTCAATCGCACGCGCGAGCGCGTCCACTTCTTCCTTCGTGTTGTAGAAGGCGAAGGACGCGCGGGCGGTTGCGGGAACTTTGAAGAACTGCATCACGGGTTGGGCGCAGTGATGGCCCGCGCGCACGGCGATGCCCTCCTGATCCAGAATCGTGCCGACGTCGTGCGGGTGCACGTTCTCTATGACGAAGGAAAGCACGCTCGCCTTATCCTTCGCCGTGCCGATTAAGGTTACGCCCTCTATGGCCGCAACCCTTTCGGTCGCGTAAGCCAAAAGCTCGTGCTCGTAGCGAACGGCTCGCTCGCGTCCGATGCTGTTTAAGTAATCAATTGCCGCGCCCAGCCCGATTTGTGATGCGATGGCGGGCGTCCCGGCCTCGAACTTATTCGGCAAGCCTGCATAGGTCGTCTTCTCAAAAGTCACTGTGCGAATCATATCGCCGCCGCCCTGAAAAGGATTCATACGCTCAAGCCACTCGGCCTTGCCGTAGACGACGCCGCTCCCCGTCGGCGCAAACATCTTGTGACCCGAGAAGGCGTAGAAATCACAATCCAAATCCTGCACGTCAACGGTCAGGTGCGGGGCACTCTGTGCGCCATCTATGAGCACGGGCACGCCCATCTTGTGCGCGCGCGCGATGATTTCCTTGATAGGGTTAATCGTCCCAAGAGCATTGGAGACATGGTTGACGGCGACAATCTTCGTCCGCTCCGTGAGCAGCGCGTCGTATTCGTCAAGCAGAAGCTCGCCCGCCTGATTCATCGGGATGACGCGAAGACGAGCGCCCTTTTCCTCGCACAACATCTGCCAGGGGACGATGTTTGCATGATGCTCCATCGCGGAGATGATGACCTCGTCGCCCTCTTTGACGAACTTGCGCCCGTAGCCGTGCATCACCAGGTTGATGCCTTCGGTCGCGCCGCGCACGAAGATGCACTCGCGCGCATCCCTCGCGTTGATAAAGCGCCGCACCTTCTCGCGCGCTCCTTCATACGCCGTGGTCGCGCGCTGGCTCAAGTAATGCACGCCCCTGTGAATGTTCGAATGTTCTTCCTGCAAGTAACGGGAGCCGCGATCAATCACGACCTGCGGAACTTGCGACGACGCGGCGTTATCCAGATAGACGAGCGGCTTGCCATTGACGGTCTGCCTGAGCACAGGAAAATCTTCCCTCACGCGCTCGACATCCCAGGGCTCATCACCCGACGGCGTCTCCAACAAACTTTTCTCAATTACGCTCATAAGAACTCAGTGATAAGTGACGAGTGACAAGTGACGAGCAAGAACAAGCATTTTATCTTGTCACTTGTCACTCGTCACTTATCACTGCTTTTACAGCTTTGCGTGCAGGCGGTTGAGGACGGCCTCGTCCAACTGCGCTTTGATTGAGCCGACACGGATTTTGTTAATCACTTCTTCGGCGAAACCGTAGGTCAGAAGATTCTGCGCCAGCTCGGGCCGGAGTCCGCGACTGATTAAATAGAACAGCTCCTCTTCTTCGAGCTGGCCGACGGTTGCGCCGTGCGCGCATTTCACATCGTCCGCGAAAATCTCCAACTGCGGCTTGGTATCAACACGCGCTTCGCCTGACAGAAGTAGGTTCCTGTTCGTCTGCTGCGCGTCGGTTTGCAACGCTCCCTCGCGGACAAAAACTTTGCCGTTAAAGACGGCGCGCGACTTACCATCGAGAATGCCCTTGTAAAGCTGTCGGCTCGTGCAATGCGGCTCGCGATGGTCAATCAGCGAATGCGTGTCCATGTGCTGGCCCGTCGTGGTGACGTAAAGTCCGTCTACCCAACACTCCGCGCCGCGCGCATTAAGAGAGACGTTGATGTCGTGACGCGCAATCTCAGCGCCGAGCGAAATCGTCGTCGTGTTAAAGCTGCTCGCGCTTCCCAGCTCAACCGAAGTCGTCGCCGTGTGAAATGCTTCCAGACCCTCGCGCTGGACTTTGTAATGCTCAAGCCGCGCGCCGTCTTCCAGCTCGATTTCCACGACAGCGTTCGTCCAGTAGCGGCCATCACCCAGCGCGCTGTAAGACTCTATCAACGTCGCTTCACTGCTGCGTTCGGCATGAACGAGCACGCGCGGAAACGAAACCCTTGGAGACTGGTCAGGGTCGGAGAGAAAAAGCAGGTGCACGGGCGCTTCGACTCGCACGCCTTTGGGAATCAGTATGAAAGCGCCCTCGGACAGAAAAGCCGTGTTGAGCGCCGTCAGGACTTGCTCGTTATAGCTTTCCGTGCGCACAAGCCGCTCGCGCACCGCCGCTTCATATTCGCCGCCACGCAGCGCGTCCGCCAGATTTATTGCGACCACGCCTTCGGGCAAAGCTTCAAGCTTGGAAAGCTCCTGACGGAAAATGCCATTGATGAAAACCAAACGGCTCGCGCGCGCTTCGTCATAAATGAAGGGCTCAATGTCGCTCTGCTTAATACGAGCGCGACTCCGCTCGTCATCAGACGCTATCTCAAATCTGGTGCGCGCGATGGGAGCGAGGTTCGTGTACTTCCACTCTTCATCGGCGGTTGTGGGGAAGCCCTGCCGATCAAAAATCTCCATGGCGTCCGTGCGGAGATGCTTTACCCATGACGGTTCGCGCTCATCTTGCGCGAGCCTCGCGGATTGCGCGTCGAACGCCGACGCGTAAATGTTCTTCTCTTTTGTAACCTCGGCCACCATTTTCAGCTTACCTCGCGCGCTCTGCCGACGCAGCTTCGCTCGCCGTCGCGCCCTTGATCCAGTCGTAACCCTTCTCTTCCAGTTCCAGCGCCAGCTCTTTTCCGCCCTCGCGCACAATGCGACCGCCCGCCAGCACGTGCACATAATCGGGCACGATGTAATTCAGAAGTCGCTGGTAATGCGTCACGAGCAACATCGCATTCTCAGGCGTGCGCAGCTTGTTGACGCCTTCGGCCACAATGCGCAGCGCGTCAATGTCTAGACCCGAATCGGTCTCGTCAAGCACGGCAAGGATCGGCTCAAGCACAGCCATCTGTAGAATCTCGTTGCGTTTTTTCTCGCCGCCGGAAAAGCCTTCGTTGACGGAGCGGCTCATAAAGCTCGCATCCATCTGCACAATCTTCGCGCGCTCCGCGAGTAAATCCTTAAACTCAAGCGGGTCTAATTCCTCTTCGCCCCTGTGCTTCATCTTTTCGTTGTAAGCGAGACGAAGAAACTGCGCGTTCGACACGCCCGGGATTTCCACCGGATACTGAAAAGCCAGAAAGATGCCTTCGCGCGCGCGTTCGTCCGGCGCTAATTCAAGCAGATTCTTGCCCTCGTAAAGCACTTCGCCCTTGGTCACTTCGTACGAAGGATGACCGGCCAGTATTTTGGCAAGCGTAGATTTCCCGGACCCGTTCGGTCCCATGATGGCGTGGACTTCGCCGCGATTGGCCACGAGATTGATGCCCTTCAGAATCTCGTTCCCGTCCACGCTTGCGTGTAAATCACGAATCTCCAACAATGACACTTTGGTTTATGACTCCTTAACCGCAGTGACAAGTGACAGGTGACAGGTGACAAGTTAAAACCTCTTCTTGCTTGTCACCTGTCACCTGTCACTTGTCACTGCTCTTATTATCCAACGCTGCCCTCAAGCTTGAGGCCGAGCAGGCGCGTTGCTTCAACCGCGAACTCCATAGGCAACTGCAAGAAAACGTCCTTGCAGAAGCCGTTGATAATGAGGCTCACGGCGTCTTCCTGCGAGATGCCGCGCTGCTGTAGATAAAACAACTGCTCCTCGCTAATCTTGGAAGTTGACGCCTCGTGCTCGACGCGCGAAGTGTTGTTCATCACCTCTATGTAGGGGAAAGTGTTCGCGCCGCAACGCTGGCCGATGAGCATCGAGTCGCACTGCGTATAGTTGCGTGCGCCCTCTGCCTTCGGCATCACTTTCACAAGGCCGCGATAACTGTTGTTTGAACGGCCCGCCGAAATGCCTTTCGAGATGATGGTCGAGCGCGTGTTGCGCCCTATGTGAATCATCTTCGTGCCGGTGTCTGCCTGCTGCGCGTGGTTCGTCAGAGCCACGGAATAAAACTCGCCTATGGAATTTTCGCCAAGCAGAATGCACGACGGATACTTCCAAGTAATAGCCGAGCCCGTCTCAACCTGCGTCCACGAAATCTTGGAGTTTCTTCCAGCACACTTGCCGCGCTTGGTGACGAAGTTATAAATACCGCCCTTGCCCTCTTCGTCGCCCGCGTACCAGTTCTGCACGGTCGAATATTTAATTTCCGCATCGTCCAGAGCGATTAACTCCACGACAGCCGCGTGCAACTGGTTCTTGTCAAACTTCGGCGCGGTGCAGCCTTCCAGATAAGAGACGTAAGCGCCTTCTTCGGCAATCACCAGCGTACGCTCAAACTGGCCGGACTCCTGATTGTTGATGCGGAAGTAGGTCGAAAGCTCCATCGGACAGTGCACGCCCTTCGGAACAAAGACGAACGAGCCGTCGGAAAACACAGCGCTGTTCAAAGCCGCAAAGTAGTTGTCGCCGACAGGCACAACCGAGCCCAGATATTTCTTGACCAGCTCAGGATATTCGCGTATCGCTTCCGTAAACGAACAGAAGATGACGCCGTGTTTTTTCAGCTTCTCCTTGTAGGTCGTCGCCACCGAAACGGAATCGAAGACCGCATCCACGGCCACGTTCGCAAGCTGCTTCTGCTCTTGAATCGGAATGCCGAGCTTTTCAAACGTGCGTAACAACTCCGGGTCTACTTCGTCCAGGCTCGCCTTCTTGGCCTTCTGCTTCGGCGCGCTGTAGTAGATGATGTCCTGATAATCCACCTCTGGGTACGAGATGTTGGGCCAGTGTTTCGGCTCGGTCATCGTCAGCCATTGACGATAAGCCTTCAAGCGAAACTCCAGCATCCACTCCGGCTCCTCCTTCTTGGCAGAGATCAGCCGAACTGTTTCCTCACTCAACCCTTTCGGGATGGTGTCGGATTCGATGTCCGTGACAAAACCGTACTTGTATTCCTGGTTAGCAAGTAGCTCGATACTACTCATCTCTTTGTTCCTACCCTCTCTACTTTAGAAAACGCGCATCGTAAAAATAATAATTCCGGATTTCTCTACCGGCTCAAGCGCCCGCGCGCGTCGGCTCAAATCGCTTATGCAAACCCTGTATCTGGTGCAGCTCGGCATCAACCTTTGCTTCCGTGCCGATCAATTGTGCAAGCGTGATTTCCGAAAGCGCCTGCTGCACAATCTCGTGCAGGCCCACAATCACGGGCCGTATGCCGCAATCGCCCGTATGCACGCAAACATCCATGACGCCCGTGTAGCTCTTGCAATGCTCCTCGACCAGATCGCCGTCCAAAACTTTTATCACTTCGCTCAATCGAACTTCCGAAGCCGGACGCGCCAGCATGTAGCCGCCACGATTTCCACGCACGGACAACACCAACCCGGCCTTGCTCAAAAGCCACAGGAGCTTTCCGGCATTCGCCACAGAAATCCCCTCGCGCTCGGCTATCTGCGCCAGCGTGAGCGACTCGCCGTCTGGCAGATAAGCCAGTTGCAGCAAACAACGCAAACCATACTCTTCCTGTGCGGAGATTTTCATAACAGAACTCCTGGGGCTGCAATCGGACGCTTTTCGAAACTCATTGTAGCATACCTGACTTTTTTGTCAACAATAGGTAAACGTTTGTCTGCTAAGCAAATAGCGTCTATTCACCAATGAAAACTGGATGAGGAATACCTTATTGAAATGAGGGAATATCTTTTATCAATTTCCAGAAATTTATCCAAATTCTGCATAGGCTCTAGAGTAGCAAAGCACATGAAAGAAAGTGCTAAGCTACTGAAATGGAACAGCTAAACCGTTATTATCGGTGTTCCAAAATTAGCGAACGTAAATTCCTCCGGGTGCTGCGCCACTTCGCGCTCGATTTGACGGCCAGCAGAACCGCTCAGTTGACTGGCCTGACGCGCAAGAGCGTCACCATGATCTTTCTCAAAATCAGAGAGTGCATCTCGGAAGAAGCTGAGCGCGCCTCGCCTTTCTCTAAGTGCGAAGTCGAAGTTGATGAGTCTTACTTTGGCGCTCGACGCGTGCGTGGCAAGCGTGGTCGTGGAGCGTCGGGTAAGACCATCGTCTTCGGCATCTTCAAACGTAACGGCTGCGTTTATACCGAGATTGTGCCGGACTGCAAAAAGGCCACGTTGCAGGCTATTATTCGGGGCAGAGTCGCGCCAGAAGCAGTCATCCACAGTGATGGCTGGCGCGGCTACGATGGCCTGGTTGATGTTGGATACTCGAAGCATTTCAGAGTCAACCATGGCTCGAACGAGTTCGTCCGAGGCACGACCCATGTTAATGGTATCGAAGGCTTCTGGAGCTTTGCTAAGCGTCGCTTGCAGAAGTTCAACGGAGTCTCTCATCAGACATTCAACTTGCACTTGAAAGAGTGCGAATACAGATTCAACAACCGGAACAAAAACTTGTATCGTGAGTTGCTGAAGCTATTGAGAAAGAACTCGCTCTAGGTTAGTTTTGCTACTCTAGAGCCCCATTCTATTATTGCTCTTTGGAATGGCGACCGCTCTGCGAGCGCAACAGGTATCCACTGCACAAGAGCCGTCGGATGTCGTGGTGATTAAGTTTAGCTGGGTCAAAGAACGCCTCCCCGGCTGGGAAAACAACCCCTTCGGTCGGCCCTACGAGACCTACGATGACATGATCGCGCGCGTCCGTGATGAGCGCAGTCTTCGACAGGCACGCAATAGCGGTAATAAAGGGGAGGTGGCGAGGATTGAGCGCGACGCGAAAATGCGCGAGGAGGCCACCAAACCTCGAAAGGTCGGTCAGCAAACGGAGCGTCCGCGCGACGGCTATAAATATAAACTCACGGTCAGGAACACAGGGGCCAGGACAATCAAAGTAATTGACTGGAATTACATTTTCTATGACGCGGATACTCAGAAAGAGATTTCGCGTCGCCAGTTGACGAGCGAAGAACGGATCAGTCCCGGTAAAGAAAAAGAGATGTCCGTCTTTATTCTCACCCCGCTGTCGGAAACCATCAGCGCCAGCGCGTTGGGTAAAAAGGGACAGGCGATATTAACAGGGCAGGTGCTTATCGTACGCATCGAATACTCTGACGGCTCGGTCTGGGAGCGGCCCGCCAACTAATTCCCAAGCGAACGTGATTCAACGCAAGAAAAAAGGTGCGAAAGGGCAAAAGCCTTCTCACACCTTTGAAAGTATTCGTCTGATTTCCGCGTCACCCCGAAGAGGAATGACGGACCTCGCACGTCACCAACTACAGAGTGAATTTAAAGCTCAGAAAGCCGACCATGGGGACGGGCTGGCCGTCTCTCTGGGCAGGCTTAAACTTCCAGAGCCGGGCCGCTGATTCCGCCGCGCCCCTGAGGACCGCGGGGCCGTCCGAACTCTGGATTTTGGTCACTTCGCCGTTCTCGTTGATGATTAAAAAGACCTTGACCTCGCCTGTGATGCGCGCAGTTCTGGCCGTCTGCGGGTAGCTCGGCGCGACCCTTGCCGTGGCCTTTTCAATCAAGGAGCCGACTTCGACGGGCTGACCGTTCGCAGCCGAAGCGGGCGCGGGATTGGAGCGCGCGGGCTCGTCCTGTTTCGCAGGCTTCGGCGGACGCGTCTCTGTCGTGGCGACTGTTTTCTTGGTGAGCGGCTGGCTCGCACGCATCTGCGCGTTAGCTTCCGCAGGCGGCGGGTTGGAGGTCGTGTTATTCGAGGCCATTGCCGGGGGGTTCGTGGAAGCAGGCGTCACGATTGCGCCCACGGGCCTGCCCTGCATGTTGGTCTGACCGCCGACGCGTGTTTCCGAGACGGCCAGCTTTTGACGCGCTTCGGCAGTTTCATTCTGCCACTGCTGGCGATCCGTTCGATTGCGCGCTAAGGTCGCGCGCACGCTCGCCACGTCTTCGAGCAGCGCGACGGCTTCCGTGCTCCTGGCATCTTCGCCGCACATCTGCTTGGCCTGCTCGGCCACACGCTCAAGCAATAGGCGCAGGCGATCAAGGTCGCCAGCGGCTTCTGCCGGTAGTTCCCTGTCGGCGATATTGATGCCGAAGGAGCGGTAACGGTCAAGGTGCTCGCGTGCGCCCCGAACGCTCTGGCCCGCTAATGTGTAGTAAGCGCGTACGGAGCTTTCGCTGCTCGCAGAGCGCGCTTTGTAGGTCTCATCCAGCAAGGCGAGCGCGCGCGTGTAATCCGCGCCCTCAAGATAGACGCCCATCAGCATGATGCGCGCGATCTCCTTGATGGAATCGTCCGTCGCAGTGTTGCGTATGTTATCCAGCTCGGCAGCCGCCGCCCCCAGATTGTGTGCGGCGGCAAGCGCACGCGCACGCATCAGACGCCGTTGCATGGCGTCCGCTTCGGTGACCGCCTGGGAAAAGACGGCGGTCGCAGAGAGCGCGACCAGAAAAATTATCGAGATGAGGGTTTTAAAGGGGCTGCATCGGGTGCTTACATTGCTTTCCTTCACTAGACAAAACTCCATAAAGCTAAAAGCGAGCTTTAGAGGCTCGCTTGTAGGGGTACAACAAAATGATGGCCTACATTATGGCCTCAAGAGCCAGATTGCGCAAGTTGCGACTGCCCTGATTGTTCTGTTTTATGAATTCGGCTGTGCGAGACTGCGACTAATGCGCTCGCGAAAGACGCGCGCGCGAGTCTTTATACCCTGTTCGTCCAAAGTTAGCAAGTTCCGGTCACGCATCACGATACGGCCTTCGATGATGACCGTTCGCACGTCGTCCGCCTTGGTCGCGTAAACGAGGTGCGAATAGATGTTATACAGCGGCGTCTGGTTGAGGTCGTCGATGTCGACAATGACCAGATCGGCGCGTTTTCCCACCTCAAGCGAGCCAATCTCGCGGTCCAGATGAAGCGCACGCGCGCCGCGCAGGGTCGCCATTTCAAAAGCCTGCTCGGCGGACAAGACTTTAGGGTCGCCCGAAAAGACCTTGTGCAGCTTGGCCGCCGTGTCCATCTCTTCCCACATGTTGAGGTCGTTGTTAGAGGCCGCGCCGTCTGTGCCTAGACCGACCGCGACATCTGCGGCGAGCATCTGCGGCACGGGCGCAACGCCCGAGGCGAGCTTCATATTCGACTGCGGGTTGTGCGCGACGCCGACGCCCGCGCGCTGTAGAATAGTAATCTCTTCCTGATTAGCGAAGACGACATGCGCGGCGATGACGCGGTTATTCAAAAAGCCTATCCGCGCCAGATAGTTGACGGGACGCGCACCCTTTGCCTTCTCCAGGTCTTCGACTTCTTTGCGGGTCTCCGCGACATGAATCACTATGGGAGCGCCCGTGCGGTCGGAAAATGCGCGCACGGCGCGAAGGTGTTCCTCCGAGACGGTGTAGGGCGCGTGCGGCGCGATGGCGGGCGTGATTAAAGAATTGCCCTGCCACTTTTTGACGAACCGCTCGGTGTAGGCCATGGCTTCGGCGTTGGTCTTGTTGTCGGCCACCGGAAAGTCTATGACGGTTTCACCGAGCAGGCCGCGCACTCCGGCTTTCGCCGTCTCGTCTGCAATCGCGTCCTCGAAGTAGTACATGTCGCAGTAGGTGGTCGTGCCGCCGCGAATCATTTCGCCGAGGCCGAGCTGCGTGCCCACGCGCACGAATTCTTCCGTGACGTTTTTGGCTTCCGCCGGAAAGATGTATTTCGTCAGCCACTCCTGTAAATCGAGATCGTCGGCCAGCCCGCGAAAGAGCGTCATGGGAATGTGCGTGTGCGTGTTGACGAGGCCGGGGATGACCACCTTGTTTGTCGCATCGACGGTTTCGCGCGCCGTGTATTTACTTTCGACTTCGGCGCGTGGGCCGATGGCGACAATACGCCCGCCGGAAATTGCCGCCGCGCCGTCTTCAATCACGCGGCGCGTCTTGTCCATCGTCACAAATTGTCCGCCGCGCACAATCAAATCCACGCGCGTTCTCCTCTGTTGTGCCCGCAAAGCAGGCGGCATTGAAATCGAGGCGAGCAGAAAAAAGAGTAAGAATGATGAGAAGTATTTTGACATGTTCGGTTCGAGTCGAAGAACTCCCTACTTTGGTCTCCCCGGCAAATAGTAGAAGCGCACGACCAGTAGCGCCGACAGAGCGGCCACGCAGAGCACTAAATCCAGCGCGGCGATGCCGGGATTGACGGTCTTGCGCGCGATGACAAACATGATGACTTCAACCGCCGAGCTGGTGCGATGAAAAAGGAGCAGGAGTCCCAGCTCGGCAGCAATGGCGATAAGCAAAAGATTCTCGATGATCTGTTGCAGCGCCTTGTATTCGTCGGTCGGCTGCCAGAGCTTCGGGAAATCACGCACCAGCGTATCGTAGGTCGTGACGATAGCTGCCGCCAGAATTATGATCGCCAGCAAGGAGAGAAACAGGTGAATAGCGTTGCCTACATAAAGATTAAGGACGCGCTCGACCGAAGTCCCCTCGACCTCTGTCTCGCCACCGCTGCCGCTGCCTTTGCCGCCCTTCTCACTCATCGGGAACGCCTCGCTTCTCGCTTCCCAGCTCCTTCAAATAACGCGCATCGAAGGCTCGTGGCAAGAGGTCTTGAATGTGCAGCTCCTCTGTGTCGCCGCGCAGGTTGACGAGCAGGATGGTCGTGTCGCGACAGTGCTCCCAGATAATCTGGCGGCAGGTGCCGCACGGCGGAGTCAAATGTTCCGTATCGACGGCCACGACAAAAAGACCGAAACAACACGCGCCTTCCGAGATGGCTTTCCAGACGGCGACGCGCTCGGCGCACACGGTCAACCCGTAGCTCGCGCTTTCAATATTGCAGCCCGTGTAAATCACCCCGTCTTCGGTTTCGACAGCCGCGCCGACGCGGAAGCCCGAGAAGGGAGCGACGGCGCGTTCCCGCGCCCTGAGCGCTGCTTCAATTACCTCTTCCCGTGTGTGTCTCTCGCTCACGCTACTCCTCCCGTTGCCGTTAAATCGCGCGCCAGCCGCTCGCGTATCTTGACGCTGATAAGATCAATGGTGACCCGGTTGTGCCCGCCCTCTGGAATAATCACGTCGGCTGAGCGTTTGCTGGGCTCTACAAACTGCATGTGCATGGGGCGCACGGTCGCCAGGTATTGTTCGATGACGGATTCAGCCGTGCGCCCGCGCTCGGCTATGTCGCGGCGCAGGCGGCGTATAAAGCGAATGTCGTCCGGCGTATCGACAAAAATTTTAATGTCCATCTCTTCAAGCAGGCGCGCGTCCGCAAAAATCAGTATGCCTTCGACGATGATAATCGGTTTCGGCTCGACATGCTGCGTCTCGTTCAAGCGCATGTGCGTTTTGAAATCGTAGATGGGAAGCTCTACGGGCGCACCTGATTTGAGCCTGCGTATGTGTTTGACCAGAAGGTCGTTATCGAGCGCATCCGGATGATCGAAATTTACCTCCTGTCGATAATCCAGCGGCATGTCGTTGAGATTGCGATAGTAGGAGTCCTGTTGCAGGAAGATAACATCGTCGGCGCTGACGGATTGCAGAATGCGATTCGCCACAGTGGTCTTGCCCGAGCCCGTCCCGCCAGAAATTCCGATAATCATAAATTTAAGTGACAAGTGACGAGTGACAGGTGACAAGCAGGAACAAGCTTTTAACTTGTCGCTTGTCACCTGTCACTCGTCACTGCTTTTATGTCGTCAGTCTTGGTATCACACGACGCAAGAGATTTTTGAAAGTCTCGCGGACGCGCTCGCCTGTTTCTATAACCTCGTCGTGAACGATGGGTTGATCGACGACGCCCGCCGCAAGATTTGTAATACAGGAGAGACCCAGCACTTTCATTCCCATCTGGCGCGCGACAATCGCTTCGGGAACGGTGCTCATCCCGACGGCGTCCGCGCCCAGAGTGCGCAGCATACGCACTTCGGCAGGCGTCTCGTAGCTAGGACCGGACAGCGCTGCATACACACCGCGACGGAGTTCCAGCCCGAGAGCGCGCGCTTCTTCGACGGCAATTTCCTGATACTCCCGCGTGTAAACTTCCGTCATGTCGGGGAAACGCACGCCGAAGCGCTCGTCGTTCGGCCCGAGCAGAGGGTTCGTGCACATCAGGTTCAAGTGGTCGCTGATAATCATCAGCGAGCCCTGATCGAAGCTGACGTTGATGCCCCCGGCGGCGTTGGTCAGGACGACCGCTTTGATGCCCATCAGCCCGAAGACGCGCATCGGAAAAGTCACTTCGTCGCGCGCGTAGCCTTCGTAGAAATGGAAGCGCCCCTGCATGACGGCGACCGTCGTGCTGCCCGTGCGGCCCAAGACCAGTCGGCCCGCGTGGCCCTCTACGGTCGGATGCGCAAAGCCCGGTATCTCCTCGTAAGGAATGATGACCGTCTCTTCAAGGTCGTCCGCGAAAGCGCCGAGGCCGCTCCCCAAAACAACGCCTATACGCACATCTTCGTCAAAGCGTGCGCGGATTGTGCGCGCAGCATGCTCTGCACGCTCGTACAAAGGTAAGTGGCTGTGTTCTTCAGACACGAGATTCGTCATGAAATCTTCAGGGTGAAAATTATGCTAGAACGTTTTGGTGCAAGGGGCGCTCCCGTATTGTTCACCTTTCTTTCTGATATGGCAAACCGAGAGCGCGCGGCGCGCGAGAGTGGCCTATAAAGCCCGCGAGCACGACGATGGTTAGAACATAGGGAATGATTTGAATGAACTGATTCGGGATGTCTTCGCCCGAAGGCAGGCGCACGCCCTGCAACTGAATCGAGATGGCTTCAGTCAACCCGAACAGCAAACACGCGAGCATGGTCTGCACGGGCCGCCACTTGCCGAAGATGAGAGCGGCCAGCGCTATAAAGCCGCGCCCCGATGTCATGTTGCGCGTAAAGAGCGATGACTGGCCGATGGACAGATAAGCGCCGGCGATGCCTGCGAGCGCGCCCGAGATGAGCACGGCACTGTAGCGCATGCGCTTGACGCTCACGCCCGCCGCGTCCGCCGCTTCCGGGTTCTCGCCCACGGCGCGCAATCGTAGACCAAACGGCGTGCGATAAAGCACGTACCACGTCACGGGCACGAGCAGGAAACCGATGATGATGGGCGTCCACGGAATCAAATGCTCTTGCGGAATCTGCGGCGTCGAGCCCGTGGAAGCGAAAAGAGCGCCGCTCACAAAAGCCGGAAGACCAATCATCAAAATATTGATGGCTGTCCCCGTCACCACCTGATCCGCCTTGAAGCGTATGCTGGCGACGGCGTGAATCAAAGCAATCAGGACGCCCGCGCCGATGCCCGCAAGAAGCCCGAGCCAGGGATTTCCCGCGTAATACGTGACGGCGGCGGCGGTAAACGCACCCGCCAGCATCAATCCTTCGAGCGCGATGTTGATGATGCCCGCGCGCTCGGAAAACAGCCCGCCCAGCGCCGCCAAAAGCAGCGGCGTAGACAGGCGAATCATCGAGAAGAAAAGAATGCCTGCGGTGACAATTATGACTTCCATAATTCTCCATCAGAGGTCAGAGGTCAGTAAAGCAATGATAAATGCAAAGTGCAAAGTGCAAAATTAAAGAAGCTCTTTCTCTTCATTTATCATTTTGCACTTTACACTTTGCATTGCTTTACTAAACTTTTGATCGCTTCAACAGCCCGAAGCGGCTGAATGGTCCACGGAACAGAGCCTCGCAGGCGATGAATAAAATAACAATCGCTTGCAGCACTTCGTTAATGTCTTTTGAGACGTGGTCTGTAAAAGCGTCCACAGGGATTGCGCCGCGCATCAATGCCCCGAAGAGGAGCGCTGCGAAAAAGACCCCGACCGGATGATTGCGCCCAAGCAGCGCAACGGCGATGCCTGTAAACCCGTAGTTCGCCGAAAACCCATCGTAGTAGCGATAGCGAAACCCGAGCACCTCGTTGATGCCGACCATGCCTGCGAGCGCGCCTGAGACGGCCATCGCCAGCACAATCTGTTTGCGCACACTGATTCCGCCATACTCCGCCGCCGACGGATTCGCACCCGTCGCGCGAATCTCATAACCCCACTTCGTCTTCCACAAAAAGATGTAGACGAGCACGCACGCGAGGATGGCTAAAATAAACGCGACGTTCAGAGGGATGCGCTCCGGGATGCCGGGAATCAGGCTGCTGAGGCGCGGGATTTGTGCGGCAGCGCCTATCTCCGCCGTCTCCATAATCGGATCGCCCGGAATTTTGTAGTAGTACTGCGTGAAGTAGCTGGCGAGCGCAATCGCTATGAAGTTCAACATGATGGTGTTGATGACTTCGTGCGAGCCGAACCGCGCTTTTAAGTAGCCGGGAATCGCTCCCCACAGAGCCCCCATCCCAATCGCCGCCAGACAGGCCATTGGAACCAGCACGTAAGACGGCAAGCTCGCCCACGCGTAGTTAATCTCGTTCGTGCCGACCTTGGCGACCGTGCCGCCGAATTTGATGCCGACCCACGCGGCGGCAAACGCGGCCACGTACAACTGCCCCTCGGCCCCTATGTTCAAAAGCCCGCAGCGAAAGGCCACCGCCACGGCCAGCCCCGTAAAAATCAGCGGCGTCGCGTAAAAGAGCGTGTAGCCGATGCCGTCGGGCCACGACAGCGCGCTGCCGATTAAAAGCTTGTAGGTCAGTATGGGGTCGTCGCCGATGATGAGTATAAAAATGCCGCCCACAATAAAGGCAGCAATCACGGCGGTCAGAGGAACGAGCAGATCGTAAAGATGCTTCATAGGATTTTCAGATTTTAGATTTTGGATTTTAGATTTTGGATTAGCGAGACGGGGTTGAAGCTACTCAAGATTCGCAGTCGCTCCAATCCAAAATCGCAAATCCAAAATCGAAAATCACTTGTGTCCGCCTGTCATCATGAGACCGATTTCTTCGGTCGTAGCAACTTTCGGATCAACTTCTCCGACAATCTTTCCTTCATGTATCACCAGTAGACGGTCGGCCAGCGCCGTCACTTCTTCCAGCTCAGCCGAAACCAGTAGCACGGCGCAGCCAGCGTCGCGCAACGCGACCAGCTTGCGGTGTATGAACTCAATCGCGCCTATGTCTACGCCGCGCGTCGGCTGTGCCACGAGCAGGAGCTTCGGGTCAAGGTCGAACTCGCGGCCAATGATGAGCTTCTGTTGATTGCCGCCCGACAGCGCACGCGCGGGCAAGTCAGGATTGGCGGGGCGCACGTCAAAGTTTTTGATAATTTCGCGGGCGCGTCTTTGGATTGTGCCTTCGTCGAGCAAGACGCCGCCCACGCCCATCACAACAGGCTTGCGATAATGCACGCCCAGAATAGAGTTTTCCGCTAAATCAAAATCGAGCAGGAGGCCGCGACGGTGACGGTCTTCAGGAATGTGCGCGATGCCGAGGGCTTTACGCGCGCGCGCGTCCTCTCTGGTAATCTCGCGTCCCGAAAATTCTATGCGGCCGTTCATGTGCGCGGGCTCTGTCAATCCGGCGAGAGCTTCTATCAACTCCGTCTGGCCGTTGCCTTCGACGCCCGCGATGCCGACTATCTCCCCGGCGCGCACGTCAAACGAAACATTGTTGACGCGCCGCGCGCCGTCTTCGGTCGTGATGTAAAGGTCGCGCACGCTCAGGACTTCAGCGCCCGGTTGCGGCTCAGGCTTTTCGACGCGCAGGAGCACGTCGCGCCCGACCATCAATCGCGCCAGCTCCGCCGCGTTTGTCTCGCTCGTTTTCACTCGACCGACAACCTTACCATCGCGCATCACCGTCACGTCGTCCGAAATAGCCAAAACTTCCGACAGCTTGTGCGTGATGATGACGACCGTTTTTCCCTGCTCGCGCATGCGCCTGAGAATAGCGAAGAACTCTTCGACCTCCTGCGGCGTGAGCACGGCGGTCGGCTCGTCCAGGATAAGAATCCGCGCCTCTCTATAGAGAGCTTTCAAAAGCTCCACGCGCTGTTGTTGCCCGACGGACAATCGCTCTACCTGAGCGTTCGGGTCAATGGAGAGCTTGAACTCTTCCGAGAGAGCGCGTATACGCGCCGCCGCGCTTGTGAGATCAAGAGCTGCGGCGGAGCCCGGCTCTGCGCCGAGCACAATGTTTTCGGCGACGGTCATTGTCTCGACCAGCATAAAATGCTGGTGCACCATGCCTATACCGAGGGCAATGGCGTCGTGCGGCGTCGCGATAGGCCGCACCTCGCCTTCGACCAGAATCTCGCCGCTGTCCGCCGTGTAAAACCCGTAGGCGATACGCATCGCCGTTGACTTGCCCGCGCCGTTTTCACCCACAATCGCGTGAATCGTTCCGGGCTCGACCTTGATGCTCACATGGTCGTTGGCGAGCACCTCTCCGAATCGTTTGGTAATGTTTCTCAGCTCAATCATAAGAAGGCAGTGACGAGTGACAAGTGACGAGTGACGAGTTAAAAGCTTTTTCTTGCTTGTCACTCGTCACTTGTCACCTGTCACTGTTTTATTGGGCCATGGCGTCCTTGACTGTAATCTCGCCCGCGATGATCTTCTGTTTGGCTGCTTCGACTTCCTTGATGGTCTCGGGTGAAATCAAGTCCTTGTTATATTGATCGTAGGCATAGCCGACGCCGTCTTCCTTGAGGCCGTAGACGTGAAAGCCGCCCGCGAATTTTCCGTTCACTAAATCCTGCACGATTTGATAGACGGCGTTGTCCACGCGCTTGACCATGCTGGTCAGGACGTAGCCGGGTTTGACGCCGTTCTGGTTCGAATCAACACCGATGACGAACTTTCGTGCGCGGCCCGTCTCGTCTTTCCCGTACGTCTCGACGGCGTCGAACGCGCCGAGACCGGAATTGCCCGCCGCCGTGAAGATGACATCAGCGCCTTTTCCAATCTGGGCCAGCGCCAGCTCTTTTCCCTTGCCCGGATTGTTCCACGCCGCGTCTGTGACGCCGACGTAATTCCGTATGACCTGAATGTTCGGGTTGACGGCGCGCGCGCCCTCTTCATAGCCGCCCGCGAAGCGGTGTATGAGCCCGATGTCCATGCCGCCTATAAAACCAATGACGCCGCTTTTGGAAGCGCGCGCGGCAATCATGCCGACAAGGTACGAGCCTTCGTGCTCGCGGAAGACGAGCGAGGCAACGTTTTGTAGATTAACCACGCCGTCCACGATGGCAAAGTTGACGCTCGGGTAATCCTTTGCCACGCGCTCAAGGATAGGCGTCTGGGCAAAGCCGATGCCGGTGATGAGATTGTAGCTGCGCTCCGCGAAGACGCGCATCGCGGGCTCTATGGAAGTCGGGTTGCCGGGCTCTACGTCGCGGAGCAGGATATTGAGCGCGGGCTTTTCGCACGGCTGGCCGTCAGGCAGTTTCCCGTCCATGGCGCACTTGGCCCCGACCCACGCCGCCGCGTTGAACGAGCGGTCATCCTTGCCGCCGATGTCGAAGACGATGCCGACGCGCGTTTTTGACCTGTCGTCAACGTCCAGCTTCTGCATGTCGCACGCCGGACCGATGACGGCCAACACGATGAGAGCAACGAGAGCGCGAGATGTTAATGCGCGATACTTCATGCGGTTATTACTTCCTTAATCAATGTGGGTAATTCTTGAGGGGGCTCGTCAGAAATCTCATAACTCGAAAGGATGATACCAGCGGCCTCCATCCCGCGCGCCTCGTCGTGATAGTAGAGCGTGCCCAAAGGTGTGCCCGCACGAACTTCATCGCCTATGCCGACGTCTGCGATGAAACCCACGGCGGGGTCAATGCTATCTTCGACGCGCGTGCGGCCACCGCCCATGATAGAGACAGCGTGCCCGACTTCATTCGCCTCGACCGATGTGACAAAGCCTGTGCGCGGCGATTCTACCCGAATGGCGCGAAGCGTCAAGGGAACCAGAAGCCGTGGGTCGTCGCAGACGCGCGCGTCGCCGCCCTGCTCTATCACGCACTGCCGGAACAACTCAAGCGCGCGGCCTGAATGAAGCGCCTCTTCGACACAAGAGCGCGCCGCTTCGAGCGTTGATTCAATATCGGAGAGCAAGACCATGCGCGCCGCCAGCTCTATTGATAGCTCCGTCACGGGACGCGCGCGCTCCGTCGCTTCGCCCCGCAGAATTTCTATGCACTCTTTGGTTTCAAGCGCGTTGCCGACCGCCTGGCCGAGCGGCTGGTTCATATCGGTAATCAGCGCCTCTGTACGCACGCCGAAAGAATTTCCCGTAGCAACCAGAGCGCGCGCCAGTTCTCGCGCTCGCTCCTCTTCGCGCATGAACGCGCCCGTGCCCGTCTTCACGTCGAGCACCAGCGCGCTGAGACCCGCCGCGAGCTTCTTTGACATAATCGAAGCTACGATGAGCGAGATGGCTTCCACGGTCGACGTCGCGTCCCTCAGGGCGTAAATTTTTTTGTCGGCGGGCGCAAGCTCTTTCGTCTGCCCGATCATGGCGAAGCCCACGCGCTCAAGCACGCGGCGGAATTCCTTCAGCTCAAGATTAACGCGAAAGCCCGGAATGGCTTCGAGCTTGTCGAGCGTGCCGCCCGTGTGACCAAGACCGCGCCCCGAAACCATGGGCACGCACACGCCGCACGCCGCAGCCAGCGGGGCCAACACCAGAGAAGTCTTGTCGCCGACGCCGCCCGTCGAATGCTTGTCTGCTTTCGGGCGCGCGATGTCCGAGAAATCCAGCAGCTCGCCCGAGTGCAGCATCTCTTCTGTCAAAGCGTGGCGCTCACGGTCGGTCATGCCGTTCAAATACACGGCCATCAAAAGCGCAGACGCTTGATAGTCTGCCCACTCGCCCTGAACGACACCGCGCACGAAAGACGCAATCTCTTCGCGCGACAATTCTTCGCGGTCGCGCTTGCGACGAATCACGTCCTGTGGTCTCAAGCTCAATGCCCTTTACACGCTCTCCAATAAGATAACAGCAATGACCTTCACGGCTTCCATGTGCCCCACGGCGTCCACGCCTTCGCCCGTTTTAGCTTTCACGCTCACGTCCCCTAAATCAACGCCCAGCGTCAACGCCAGATTTTCACGCATGGCGGAAACGTAAGGACGAAGCCGTGGTCTTTCCAGCATCACCGTCGCATCCACGTTACAGACTCGCATCCCACGCTCTTTCGCCAGCCACACCACGCGCGCCAGGAGGTCAAGACTATCGGCATCCTTCCACTGCGGGTCGCGGTCGGGAAAATGAACGCCGAGGTCGCCCTCGCAAAGCGCACCCAAAATAGCGTCGGCCACAGCATGCGACAGCGCATCCGCATCCGAATGTCCTTCCGCCCCACGGAACGATTCAACGACGACGCCGCCCAGAACAAGCGGCAATCCTTCCGTCAAACGATGCGTGTCGTGGCCGATGCCGATGCGAAACATAAAAGCAGGAGTCGGGACTCAGAATTCAGAAGTCAGAATGAAGAACAGGAAAGATGCTTATCTTGAAAAGCTTTTATTCTGACCCCTGAGTCCTGAATTCTGAGTTCTGCTTTAACAAAATTTCCGCCAGCGCGATATCTTCGGGCCGCGTGATCTTGATGTTGCGGGCGTCGCCTTCGACCACGCGCACCGGGACGTTTAGTTGCTCGACCAGAAAGCTATCGTCGGTCGTGTCCTCGCCTAAAGAGCGCGCCTCTCTGAATGCGCGGTGCAGGAGTTCGTAACGAAAGCACTGCGGCGTCAAAGCGCGGCGCAAAGATGCGCGCTCAAGGGAGCGCACGACCATTCCATCAAGCACTTCCTTGATGGTGTCCACCACGGGAGCCGCGAGCACGGCAGCTCCGCCATCAAGCGCGGCCTCGACCGTGGCGCTGATTTCCTCCGGCGTCACGAAGGGTCGCACGCCGTCGTGTACGGCGATGATTTCGGCTGTCGCGGCACGAACTGTTTTAAGCCCGCGCCAGACGGATTCGGCGCGGGTTGGGCCGCCCGTGACCACGCGCGCCAGCTTGCGCAAAGCGTATTGGTCGGCGAGCGCAAGAAACCCTGCCGTGTCCGCTGCGGGCAACACTACTACAACTTCATGTATGCTGGCACACTGCTCGAAACGACGGAGCGTGTGAATGATGACGGGAATGCCTGCAAGCTCAAGAAACTGCTTGGCCCGCTTGCCGCCCAAACGCCTGCCCTCCCCTGCGGCGGCAATAATCGCGACGTTCATAAGAACAGTGACAAGTGACGAGTGACAGGTGACAAGCAAACCAAGTTTTTAACTTGTCACTTGTCACCTGTCACTCGTCACTGTTTTTCAATCTGCTACCGATTCGCTGTGGTCCGTGACGCGCGTGGGGGCCGAAGCGGCGACCTCGCGTGGGGGTCGCAAGGGACCGGAGCGGCGCGGGGTTCCGTTGGCGCGCTGCTGGTGATGCTCGCCGCCGTTGGCGTAGCTGCCGCTATCGGTATTCTCTTCCCACAGTCGGCCAAAGATCATCTTGCCCGCAGTCGTTTGGAGGACGCTCGTGACGGCGATGTCCGCGTTCTTGCCAATGAGCTTGCGCGCGTTATCGACGACGACCATCGTGCCGTCGTCCAGATAAGCCACGCCCTGATTGTATTCCTTGCCCTCTTTCAGGATAAAGACGCGCATGGCTTCGCCGGGCAGCACCACCGGCTTCAAGGCGTTCGCCAGCTCGTTGATATTGAGCACGCTGACGCCGCGCAGCTGCGCGACCTTGTTCAAGTTGAAATCGTTGGTGACGATGACGGCGTCCAACTGCTTGCCCAGCTCTATGAGCTTTAAATCAACTTCGCGAATCGAGGGGAAATCCGTTTCGATGATTTGAATATCGAGCGTGGAGTTGTTCTGCAAGCGGTTGAGCATGTCTAGGCCGCGCCGTCCGCGCTGGCGCTTGGAGCTGTCGGGCGAGTCGGCTACCTGTTGCAGTTCTCTCAGGATGAATTGCGGGATGATAATAGTGCCGCTCAAAAAACCCGTCTCGGCCACGTCCGCGATGCGCCCGTCGATGATGACCGAAGTGTCCAGTATCTTGTAGTCGCGGCGCAAAGACTTGTCGCTAAAGATGCCGCCCAGAGCGGAGAGGTCCAGATAATCTCCCTTGGCCGCTCCGACCATCAGGCCGACGTAAGCCATAAAGAATGTGAGCGCGAGTGTGAGAAAGGTTTTGGTCTCGGCGGCGACCGCGCCAGCTTCCTGGCGACTGATGAGCGAGCCTATGAGATAGGCTCCGGTGATGCCCATGATGGAGCCGACGGCTGCGCCGATCAGAGTCTTCAAGGACGCGCGCCGGATACGCATTTCAAAAAAGATAATGGCGAGGGCAATCAGGAAGGCCGCGACCGCAGAGATAAGTCTATCTCCGGGAATAGGATGCAAGACGTATCCAGCCGCCACAAGAACCGCGGTGAAGACAAGGCGTATGAGTACGACGTCTGTCCGCATACCGGCACGTATATTAACACGGCCTTCGAGTTATGTCTTTGACTTTATTTCAGTTTGGGCCGGAAACAGTTTTCAAGCGTGGGCGGGCCAGTTTTTCATCAACTTCACCGCAGAGACGCAGAGAGCGCAGAGGAAGCGCAGAGAGTTAAAACTTTTCTCTGCGTTAACTCCGCGTCCTCCGCGTCTTCGGCGGTGAATGATGAACGCTCTTAAAGTCTATTCGAACAGCTCGTCCAGAGCTTCTTCGACCGACCGAACGCCTACGACGCGCAATCCTAAAAGGCGTTCGAGCCCGGTGGTATTCGAAGCGGGCATGATGATTTTTTTGAAGCCTAAGGATTGCGCCTCGCGCGCACGCACACCGGCTTGCAGCGCGCCGCGCACTTCGCCCGTCAGTCCGACTTCGCCAAACACAGCCGTCAGCGAATCAATCGGCTGATTCTTAAAGCTCGAAGCGATAGCGGCGACGACGCCCAAATCAGCCGCAGGCTCGTCAACTTCCAGACCGCCCGCGATGTTGACGAACACGTCGTCGCCCATCAAATGAAACCCGAGCCGCTTTTCCAGCATGGCTATCAGGAGCGCCAAACGGTTGACGTCGAACCCCTGCGCCATGCGCCGCCCCGTCCCGTACTTTGAGCCGGAGACGAGCGCCTGAACTTCAAGGAGCACGGGCCGCGTGCCCTCCACGCACGCGGTCACGACAGAGCCCGAAGCGCCAACGGGTCTCTCCGCTAGAAAAACTTCCGAAGGATTGGCAACCGCTTCCAATCCCTTCCCGGTCATCTCGAAGACGCCCACTTCGTTGGCCGCGCCGAAACGATTCTTCGCCGCGCGCACGATGCGATGATTGTGATGACGCTCGCCCTCGAAATAGAGAACGGTGTCCACTATGTGCTCAAGGGCTTTAGGCCCGGCGATTGATCCTTCTTTAGTGACGTGGCCGATGAGAAAAACTGGAATGCCACGGTTCTTTGCCAGCAGTAGAAACTGGCCCGCGACTTCGCGCACCTGCGAGACAGAGCCGGGTGCGGATTCTATGTTTGAGGAAAAGACTGTCTGAATGGAATCGACAATGATTGCGCCCGGCGTCATGCGCTCTATCTCGTGAAAGATATTTTCCAAATTGGTTTCCGGCAGTAGATAAAGATTTAACGCCTCGACGCCGAGGCGCTCGCCGCGCAGCTTAATCTGGCGCTCCGACTCTTCGCCCGAAACATAGAGCACAGTCGTCCCGCCAGCGCTCAGCTTATCCGCCGCCTGAAGGAGCAGTGTTGATTTCCCTATGCCGGGGTCGCCGCCGATAAGAATCAGCGAGCCGGGAACGATGCCGCCGCCAAGCACGCGGTCAAACTCCGCAATGCCTGATGGCACGCGCGTATCGTCCTGCGATTCGATAGCGTGATACGCGACCGGCTCGACTTCGCGTAGACGGAATCCGCCGCCAGCGCCGCGCGCGGAGCTTCCCTTGCTTGCTGCCGGACGCGCGCGTTCTTCGACGAGCGAGTTCCACTCGCCGCAGTCCGTGCATTTTCCCAGCCACTTGCGCGACTGAAATCCGCACTTCTGGCAGACGTAAATAGTTGCAGATGCTTTCGCCAATTCTTTCTCTCCCCTTGATCCTTTAATGTAAAGATTTAGATGCGGCGCAAACGGGATTTGCAACCTCGGATTTTACGGGAGGCGAGCTTGATTTTCATGCTTCTAATCTAACAATGCTTTCACGTTCTCGACCGGGCGACCGAGCACTGCGCGACGCCCACGCTCGACGATGGGGCGTTGAATCAAATCCGGATGTTCGACCATGAGGGCAATCAATTCATCGTCGGAAAGCTCGCGCTTGCCTAAATTCAACTCGCGATAGACGGCTTCGCTCGTGCGCAAAAGGTCGCGCGGCTGAAGCTTCATCTTCTTTAACAGCTCGCGTAGCTTTTGCTCGGTCAGGGGCGCAGTGTAATAGTTGACTTTCTCAAATGCGATGCCGCTCTCACGGAGCAGCCTGTCAATCTCGCGACACTTGCTTCAAGTCGGCTTTTCGTAAACGGTAATCTTGTCCGCCATCTTTTTTACACGCCTCCAATTTTTTTACGGGAAGATGCCGCGCACGCGTGTCGCTTCGGCCACGCGGTCGACGGCCAGAATGTAAGCGCCCGTTCGCATGTCCGTGTGATAACGCAGGGCCGTTTCGTGAACCGTACGAAAAGCGGTGCGCATCGTTTGCTCTAAAGTTTCACGTACCTGACTTTCGCTCCAAAAATAAGAGTACTGGTCCTGCACCCATTCGTAATAGCTGACGGTGACGCCGCCCGCGTTAGCCAGAATATCCGGGATGAGAAAGACGCCTTGATCCGCGAGCACACGGTCTGCGCCCGGCGTGGTCGGCCCGTTGGCAAGCTCTGCGATGATGCTCGCCTTGACGTACTCTACGTTCGCGAGCGTGATAGTGTTTTCGAGCGCCGACGGGAGCAGGATGTCGCATTCAACTTCCAGCACGGCTTCGCACGGAATCTCTTTGGTGTTGGATGCGCCGCGCAAAGAACCCGTCTCGACCTTGTGGCGTGTGATGGCTTCGACGTTCAGGCCGTTCTCCGCATAAACGCCTGTGCGCGAATCGCAGGCGGCGACAACGCGCGCGCCGTCTGCCGCAACAAGGCGCGCGATGTGTGAGCCCGCGTTGCCAAAGCCGTGAACGGCGACACGCGCGCCCCTTAAATCGATTCCCTTGACGCGGCAGGCTTCGCGCAGCGTGTAGAGACAACCGCGCGCCGTTGCCTCGTTGCGTCCCTGCGAGCCGCCCAAAGCGATTGGCTTTCCCGTCACCACGCCCAGTTCCGTGTGGCCGCGCACCATCGAAATGGTGTCCATAATCCACGCCATCGTCTGTTCGTCGGTGTAGACATCGGGCGCGGGAATGTCACGGTCCGGCCCGATGATGGGCGCAATCTCGAAGGCGTAGCGGCGCGTCAGTCGCTCAAGCTCGTTTATGGACAGGCTCTTGGGGTCGCAGACCACGCCGCCCTTACCGCCGCCGTAAGGGATGTTGACCGTGGCGCACTTCCACGTCATCCACGCGGCCAGCGCCTTCACTTCATCGAGCGTGACGTTCGGGTGATAACGTATGCCGCCCTTGGCAGGCCCGCGCGCGATGTTGTGCTGCACGCGATAGCCCTCGAAGACCTGCACGTCGCCGCCGTCCATCTTGACGGGAATCGAGACGACGAGCTGGCGCTTGGCGTTCTTCAGCACGTTACGCATTGAAGGCTCAAGCTCAAGATATTCGGCGGCAAGCTCGAATTGCTGTTTGGCAATCTCAAAAGGATTGAGTTCTTCTTCGGCGGCGGCGGTACTGGTCACGGCTTCCTGGGGCGGCATAGGTTATAGTCCTCCAGGCAAAGCGAGCCGGAAAAGAGAGCTTTTCGGCTCACGTGTTATGGGTTGTGAAGAAGGGATGAGGGATGAAAAGCAACGATAAATGCAAAGTGCAAAATGCAGAATTAAAGAAGCTCTTTCTCTTCATTCATCATTTTGCATTTTGACTTTTGCATTTTCTTATTTCATCCCTCATCCCTTCTTCTAATCTTTATCTTCTTTCTCCACTTCGACGATGTCTTTTTCGGTGAAGAGATAAGTACGCATGTGTTTATCAAAGACCGGATTAATGCGGCGCAAGTATTCAAGGCCCATCATGGCGTGTTCTATTTCTTCGTCGCGATTGTGCTCAAGGATGCGGCGCAACTGGTCGTCGCGTGTGGCCTGCGCGCGTTGATTATACCAGTCAACGGCTTCGAGTTCTTCCTGTACGGATTTGACCGCGCGCGAAAAATTCAACGCCTCCTCGCTCATCTCCTCACGATTTTCGTGCCACTCTGCGCTTGTCGCCATTCTGCTCAACCTCCACAAATTATTCCCGGCGGGCTCTCATCCTAAATTATTAGACGAGCCCTTGTACAGACTTTTAAGAGCATGATTGTGGTTCCGATTTGAAATCGCAGAAAAATTTTCGGGAACAAGACGGGCGCGCCGGTTGTCTAATCGATTGAGCGCGCGAGTGCTCCCCTTTCGACCCACATGGCACCGGCTGAAGAGGGAGAGAAAAGATGTTTTCGCATCTGGTCGAATCAGACCTGCACACGGGAGATTTCAAACGCAAGGGCTCGTTCTTTCTAGCCACGCTGGCCGCCTACGCTCTGGTGCTGATGGCGACGGGCGTGGTCGGCGTTTACGCCTACGAGGCGCAGATTGACGATCAAAATCTTGAACTGGTCGCGCTCGTCCCGCCCGACATGGACGAACCTGAGCGACCAAAAGAAGCTCCGCCCAAACTCAAAGTAGCCCCGGCCACTCAGCAGCAGGAAGCGATGGGGTCGCGCAATTTGGGCAACTCGGGTAAAACGGTAAACTCAAATATCTCTCCGGACCCGACAATATTTTCCGGCACGGCTAAAACAGAGACGACTCAAAAACTGCCGAACGTCGGCGGCGGGCCACAGAGGAATTATAATTTCGGCACAGGTCCGTACAACCCGAACGCAGGCGACGACGGGTCTTCGTCGTCAAAGAGCGGCGGTAAGTCCGGCGGGATTATCGAAGAAGATGCGCCCGGGCTCGCTAAGAAGGAGCCTCCCGACAAGCAAAAAATAAAGTATCTGGGAGTCGTCACCAGCCGCGCGCTCCAACTGCCCGAGCCTGTCTATCCGCCAATAGCCAAGGCCGCCGGCGTGCAGGGCACAGTCGCCGTAGAGATTTTGATTGACGAAACAGGCAAGGTCGTCTCGGCGCATACTACGAGCGGGCATCCACTGCTCAAACAGGAAGCCGTCAGGGCTGCACTGCGTGCGCGCTTCTCTCCGACCTACGTTTCCGAGCAGGCCGTCAAAGCGAAAGGAATAATCACGTTCAATTTTGTGCTGCGGAAGTGACCGCGCAAGCAAGCAGGTGTGCGAGAGCTTCTTTTCATGAAAGACAAAGCGAGGCACAGTGACGCGGATTTTCATCACTGTGCCTCGCTTTAGTCTTACTTGTCTTCGACCGGCAAATAAAATCTCGGCACGCGCTGGCTGATGCCGCAGGTAATTTCGTAGGAGAGCGTGCCCGCGGTTTTGGCTATGTCTTCAGCCGGAACACTGAGGCCGTCCTCTTCGCCTAACAGAGTCACACGGTCGTTTAGTTCAACGCCTTCCACGCCCGTCACGTCCACCAGCGTCATGTCCATGGAGATGCGCCCGACCACGGGCACGAGCCGACCGCGCAGGATAACCCGCCCGCGATTTGAGAGCGAGCGCAGGTAGCCGTCATTGTAGCCTATGGGCAAAGTCGCTACGAGCGTATCGCGCGAAGCCTCGAACGTGCAGCCGTAGCCGAGCGTCTCGCCCGCGCGCACCCATTTTAAGAGCATGATGCGAGAATGAAGCGACATCACCGGGCGCAAGTTTAAAGGCTTATCTATCGGCGGCAGCGTGTCGCGCCACAGCCCGTAGAGGACGCCGCCCGGTCTGACCATGTTGCCCCACGAAGATTCTTGAGCGCAGGTCGCGGCGGAATTAGCTAAATCCTCATAGGTCGGATTTATACCGCGCTCGCGCATCATCTCTACAACTTCACGAAAGCGCGTAATCTGGTCGCGTGTGAAGCACTCGCGGTCTGGCTCGTCCGCCGCAGCTAAGTGAGACATCACGCCGTCAATATGCACGTTCTTAAAAGCGCGCATCGCTTCAATAAACTCACGCGCCGCGTCGTGCCTGACGCCTAATCGTCCCATCCCCGTATCAATCTTGAGATGAGCGTTCGCCACGACACCCGCCCGGAGCGCCGCGCGGTCAAGCGCTTCGAGCATGTCCAGCCGGTAGACCACGGGGACCAGACCGTGTTGGATGCAAGCCTGTTCCTGACCGGCCCAGAAACCGCCCAGACACAAAATAGGCTGCGTGATACCGGCTTCTCTTAACTCGATTCCCTCTTCGGGCAGGGCTACGCCGAACCAATCCGCGCCTACTTCGGCTAGACGGCGCGCAGACGCCACGGCCCCGTGCCCGTAGGCATCGGCCTTGACGACACACATGATTTTGACGTGTGAAGCGACGCGCTCGCGCACAGCGTGAAAATTTTCGGCGAGCGCCTGAAGATTTATCTCCGCCCAGGTGGGACGGCGCGCAAACGGCTCAACATCCCCGGCAAACTCTTCGTCTTCCCTCTCCTCATGCAACATAACTTCCAAAACATATAACACGAATGTCCTCAGGATGAGAAATCTTAGTCCTCATCAAGCACAATCGATCACGATGCAGACAGTTAAAAGCTATGGATTTTAAGAGCAGACAACAATCAGAATAGACTCATAGCGATGCTCTCAGAAAGAGGACGCCAGTCGCGTCTCGTATCCGTTCTCATTGAGGAGTTGGTGGCCGCGCTCGATGGCTCGCCGCGCCCAGTCTAAAAACGCGCGGGTGAAGACGGCTCCGTCCGCGTCCGTCTGCAAATGGTGGATAAGGGTTTCGTAGCCCGCCTCCATACGCACTACATTGCGCATGAGAAGTTGTAGAAGATGGTGCCTGCTCAATTCGTCGCGCTCGGCTTCCAGCATGCGTATGTCCAGCTCCGTGACGTAGATGAATGAATACTCCGCGTGAAAGACGGCAGTCATGGGCCGCTGCTTGCCAATCTTGATGGGGCTTGGATAAAGGGTCGTCAGAGGATTCGTGATTAATCGCCAGGCCTGTTCCAAAGAGACTCCGAGGGCGCGCAGCTTCTGATGGGCCATCTCGTGGACCAGAGCTTGCGCGCACCCGATGGCGTTATCCACCGTGACACACACCGCGCCGAAGTGTTGCTCATAAGAATGACTTGATGAGCCGACGATGATGTCCCGATGCCGGGGCTCGATGTTTGGATTAAGACACGGATGGATGGTATCAACGAGCGCCTTGAATTGCTCGTAAGCGGCAGGCCACGAGCGCAGGTATTCGATGGCTCGCAAGAGGTTCGGATGGTCAACGGGTGCCAGATGAAAATTTGGCGGGGACATTTCCGGCTGGTCCAGATAGGAGACGGCTACCTCGCCGTCGCAGACCGTAGGGCAACCGTCTGTGTTGCGGCGCACGTAGGGCAGCGGACGAAGCGGCGAGCCGGTCGTAGTCGCCAGCGCGAGCGTTACCTCTGTGTCGTATCGGTCGCCTTGCGGCTCGGCCATGCGCGACCAATCTACAGCGTTCAGGTTGACGAAGCTCATGCTTTCACTCATTCACAACGGGAAGCTGTGGCTCAAGATAACTGTCTCGCGGTTCCCTGTAGGCGAAGGAGAGACCGCGTGCCGCGTCCGCCGCAAGCGCGCGACCATGATAGCGAAGCGTTACTTTCTGAGAAGTGAAGTCAGTGTTGTAGGCAATCTTCAGGATGGCTGTCTTGAGTTCGGCAATGCCGTGTAGAGCAGACCATTCGGCGGGCCATCCGAGCATCTCTTCCAGCCAGGTCATAGCCTCCGTCGCTTCTTCTTCGCGGCCCAAGGAGAGACGCGCCGCGCCCAGTCGCTGGCTTTCCTCACAATCGAAAGAGCACGGCACATAGCCGAGCGGGTCAATTCCCAGAGGTCGCAACAGAATATTCATCCATGGCACGCAACGCACATCACTATCTGTTTCCTCGCTCCGTGAGCGAGCCGTCGCCGTCTGCCAGACAGGATCAATCAAACCGGCTTCCCGAAACTTCAGGTTCGCGCTCCGGCAACAGGCAGGGACTCCCGTCAATTCCCACATCGCATTAGCATCTGATGCTTCCAGCGCGCGCCTGTAGCTCGCCGTCTGCTCCTGGCTTCCAATGACAAGCAGCCCGCGACGCTCGTGCTCAAAGTTATCCGGAAGCAGAGTGTGCAGGCCATGCGCTGCCGCCAGATTATGAAGCTCGAAGACCTCGGAGCGAGAGACGCTGACGACTGAGACAGGGACTATGCGACGGGCCACGGCCCGGACGCATATTCGATTGAGCAATGCTCGCACGGCGTCCAATCGCGGAGCCCACGTCGCGCGTTGTGCGGAGCCTGTGAAGGCTTGACGCAGGAAGCGCGGCAGACGCCAATCATCCGCGATAGAGGTGAGCGTTGCGCCATGACCGTCGGAGCCGGTCGCGGGAGCGTCCCAGGAAAGCGCATGAATAGTGCTATTGCTCCCACGCGTCCAATGATCAAGCAAGTGACGCTCAAGACGATGGCGCACGGGATGGATGGACAGCGGCACGTGATTTTGCAGAATCAGCTTCCGCTCAAGATGTATAAAGACGCGCTTCCACACGCCGCACATCTCGGAACGGTTGCGCCAATCGCCTCCGACACTCGTGCCCGGACATTGCCCCCTGCACATCAGGAAGAAGCGACAGCCACGACAACCGCCGTCCTCCTGACCTGTGTGGTAGAGCGAAAGATAACGCTCGAAGCCGCGCTTCTCGGCCTTGATAAAATCAACGCCGTCCTTGTTGGTCCGACCGCAATTACTTGATTGACCATTACCCTCGATGCCGCGCACGGCCTCCGTAGTATAAGGATCGCAGGAGAGCCAGACGCAGGAGGTATGCTGGTCACGGCCCAGCAGGCTGCGCTCCATCTCGTTCAGGATGTCGAAGCGAATGTTCTTCAACTCCTCCTGTAAGGTCGCAAAGCTTAACAGGGCGTGCGCGTTTTCTTCGTCGCTCAAGCTGTAAGCACGGCGTATGAACTCCGATTCGACTTCCAGCAGGTGCAGCCGCATCGAGCGAATGCCGAGAGCATCCAGTTCACGCACCCAAGCGTGCAGGCGCGGCAGCTTCTCCTCGGTGGCATTGAGACGGTGCAGCGTGACGATGAGCCCCGGCGGCTGGTGCTCGCGGCAGAGCCGCGCGATGTTGGCGAGAATAATTTCGGTGTTGTGACGCGTCTTCTCAAGGCTCGCATGCCAGCGCAGGTCGTTAAGCTCTGCCGGTCCATCAATGGAGACGCCAACCTGCACGTTATACTTCTTGAAAAGAGTAATGTGTTCGCTCGTGATGAGAAGGCCGTTGGTCTGGATACCGCTCATCCCGAACTTTTCCATTCCCCAACGTAACAACTCCTCAAGGTCTGCGAGCGGTAGCAGCAGAGGCTCGCCGCCGAACAGCGTGAAGGGACTTCCCTCCTTTAAGACGGCGGCCTTCATTTTGTCCAGTTGATAATCTTGTCGAAAGTTGCCTGCCTCTCGTTGCGGGTTCTGGTAGCAGTACCGGCAGGCGATGTTACAGGCAACTCCAAAGGGTCTTAGCTCCACCCCCATCGGCCTCTCCTTCCTCTCTCTTCACGCGCGCTTTCACTTCTGAAGCATCCATACTTTAAGTATCGATATGGGTTCCAGTATCCCCGTGCGGCGGCGTCTGCATGTCAACGTGCGGGTACGCGGCAGTGTCAACATGCGGGTACGCGGCAGTGTCAATGTGCGGGTATGCCCGAGTATCCACGTGCGGGTACGCCTGTGTGTCCAGGTGGGGCGTGACCTGCCTGTCCGAATGCCCGACTGATGTATCCCAGTGGCCCATGAAAGTTCCCTCGTCTGTATGGGTGCTGAAATCCGCGTGTTGCCCCGACACATCAACGTGAGGTGCGCCCGGAGTATCAATGTGCGGCGCGCCCGGAGTGTCCACGTGCGGCGCGCCCGGAGTGTCTATGTGTGGCGCTCCCGGAGTGTCTACGTGCGGGCCGGCGGGCGTATCTATGTGGCCGAAGCTGGTGTCCACGTGTGCGTCTTTGAAGACGTTGGGGATAGCCGAAGCAATCTCTGCGGTCTGGTAGCCGACGCTCTGCAAAGCGCCGACAGCTTCTTCCGCCGCGACCCCAGCGCCCTTTAGCGCCTGCGCCGTTCCCTCGATTCCATAGTTCATTATCTCTGTAGTCTTCGCCGCAATCTCGTTTGCAGCCAACTGGTAGACGTCGCCCAGAATCCTGCCGACATTTTCAGCAGTGTTCACTATGCCCGAGATGATGTTGTCCTTCAGCCAGTTGAGCCAACGGTCCGGGTCGAGCAGGTATTTGGAAATAGCGTCTTTGATGTCGTCCCATAAAGTCTCCGCGATGTTTTGGAGAGCGGGGCCTGTGACATCAAGCGAGATTTGCGGGAGATTGAACTGAACCGCCTGAAAAGCGAAGCCGCCCTGGAACCTGGCGTATGCGCTCCCGCCTTGATAGCCCATATCAAGCGAGCCGTTGACGTTGACCTTGACGTCTATGTTGCCGAGCGGCCCCAGGTCCAGCCCACGGTCTATGCCAACCACAATACTCCCGCCCGCGTTGATATTTGTGAGGCTGTCGAACGTGCCATGCATCTCAATATGCAGAACCGGACTGACCTGCTCGCCCAGCTCGAACACCATGCCGTGCTCGCTGATGGACACATAAACATGCGAGACGTCTGCCCCGAGCACTCGCAGGTTCCCGGACATCATGAGGTGCGGGCTGCGCAAGTTGGCATCTGCCAGATTCGGCTGCTCGTAGGTTGAGAGAGAGAGACGCGGGCCGCCCTGACCGTTAGCGCTCGTCAAGGCAAAGAAGTTCTGGTTAAGAATGATAATCGGCGCGACGTCCACTTCAGCAGCGATACCCGTGTTCGGGTTAATGAGAATGGTAATCTCCGCTTTCAACAGCAGGTAATTAATCTCGGCGATGACGTGGAAGCCTTCAGGGAATTGAATCGCACCGATGAAAGTCGTCTGCGGAGCGCAGTAGAACTGCGCTTCAAGGTCCACATTGATGGTCCCGTTTTTGCGGCTCAGGCTGTAGTGCAACATGGTGGACATGTCCGTCAAGTGCCACACGGAGCCTTTCGTGTTGATGACGAGCAGGATGCTATCGCTCGTCGCAGGAAGCGCGACGCTGCCATGTTGCTGAAAGGCTGCGGAGATGGCACCGAGGTCGCGGTTATCCAGCGCGTCCGCCACCGAAGCAGGCATCTCGAAGGCTTTCAGACCCTTGAGCGCGAACATGCCGAGCACTGTGCTCAACGGGGACGGAATATCGTTTTGTCCGGCGATGGTTTTCGCTATGTTCAGCAGCGAAAGGTCACTCACAGCTCCCGAGGCCATGCTCTTTGAGGGGTTAGCTGAATCAAAGAAGATTGCAAGCGAGCTATTGAAGTCAGTGACATTGATTGTGGCTGCGATGCCTAGGCTCGGAATCAACTCGAAGCTTATTCCGATAACAAGCGCGAGGTTGCTCAGCTGCACGGGGCCGAAGCTGATGGTCCCCTTCATGCTTCCGGTAATGAGGACGCCGTTGGCAAGCACCAGGGCCATGACATCGAACTCCATGGGTTGGCCCTGCACCTGTGTCTTGACGTTGGCGAGCAGGAAGACTGCGACATCTGAGCCTCGCATCATCACGCCCAACTGGCCCGTCAGGAAAGTGCCGCTCTGTATCTCCTCGCTCACGGAGATGAAAAGCTTGGAATTGGTGACAGGGTCCGGCAGGCTGACCGCCAGCGTGATACCTACTGAGCCGTCGAGTTTGATATTCAGATATTGCGCCAGCGCCCTGAACCCCTGACTCTTCGAAGTGCTCAAGCTGGCGTAGAGATTCATGCCGCGCACGAGCCCGCTCGCTTGCGCAGGCAAGCGCAGGCTCTGATTACCAAGTGCGGGCGCGTTAAAATTCGCCATGTCCGGAAACTGGAAACCCGCTTGGTCCAGCGACGAGACGACCAGCATCAGCTTTTCCAGCCCGATGAAAGATTCAAACGCGGAGAGCGGCCCCAGACCGGGAATCGCGGAGAGTCCGGCAGCGCCCAGGTCCAGGCCGGCGGCAAATCCCCATTGGCCCTGTCTCTGGGCTGTGAAAGCTAAGAGTCCAAAGTTCTCGACAGCCGTGGCCGCGCTAAAGGTCAGGTTGCTGCCCTGCTTGGTGATGAGGATATAGGATTGATCGAGCGTGATGTCAAAACCGGGCATGAGGTCTATACCGATTTCGTTCATGCGAGAGATAAGCTCCGAGAGCTTCACCTCGGGCAGGTCGGCACGGATAATAAAATCGCCGGGCAGCGTATAGTTCATAGAGAGCAAGAGGTCGTCACTGAACTGCACCATGCCGCTAAACGAGCCGCGCGTACTACCCGCTCCACTGGAGAGAGCGAGTTGCACGTTCTTGATGGTCATCGGTGTGGGGCCAAGGTCCAACTCCCAGGGCGGGCTGTCGGCCAGGATAGCGTTGAAGGTATAGCCCTGACCGGGTACTACGAAGAGGTCCATCATGCTAATGCTCAGGTCGGGGGGCGACGGCAGCGACAACTGTTCGAAGAGGACACTCAAAGGAAGCGAAGTGTTCTCCTTGAGCGTGGCCCGCCCGATGAGGTCAGGCATCTCTATAGACACATCGAAGGGTGCGCCCGCCAGATGTATGGTCCCGTCGAGCGTCGTGTAAAAGGAGGAGTTGCCGGAGAAGGGTTGGCCGATGGCAAAATTGGCTGAAATGTCTTCCACCGTGAAGCCGGGCAGGGAGACCATTTGCACACCGGGCATACCGACGGTGAGGTATATGTTGCTTGGCGAAAGGCTATCCGTAAAGCTGATGCCCATGGCTTCAAGGCTCAGAGCGCTGAGCGTCTGGACGCTCCCCTTGAGTTCGTCCGGCAAGAGGTTTAAGAGATTGCTGCCGCCCGAGAGGTCCGCCAGCTTGCTCAGATTCTGCAAGCTCACTCCGTCGAAATCTCCTGCGAGCGTCATGGCGCGGATGTTCTGTTGGAGCTTTGCCGTCAGGTTCAATGAAATGCTGGCGCTCGGCACGGTGAGGCGACCGGTCACAGCGGTCAGAGGGCTATACGTTCCGTTGTCGTTGAGCCATTCAACGCTCAGCGGACTGTAGATGCGCAGCTTTGTGTCACTAAAGCGTAGCTTTGTATTTGCTATGGAGAAGTCAATGCCGAGGTCTGCCTGTAGATGAATACCCGGCACAGTCCAGCTCATCTCCCAGGGCGTCTTAAACAGAAGCAGGGGCGGTGTGACCTGGGCCAGCGGCGGGATGATGATTTGGCCGTAGAGCGTTATCGTTTTTTTGCCGCCGAGAAGCGAGTCGAAAAGCCCCACGAGGCCGGTGGGCTTGAGCTGTCCGACGAAGTTTAGTCCAAAGGAGAGAGGCGCGTTCGTCACATCGTCATTGCCATCCTGTAAGGTTGTCAGGACGAAAGCGGATTGCGAGAGTACGAGCGTATCCAGGAAAGTAGGTTGCGCGGGCGCAGTATCTTTACTAAAGACGGGAAGCCGTGGGAAGCTCTGGCTGAATCGCCATGAGTTTGGACCGGGCTGCGCGTCGATGAGAGTAAAGCGCAGCGTGGCGATCGGCGTCCCGTTGGTATCGAGCGTAAAATCTGCTGTCACATTGAGCGACGGCACACGCATGAAGGAGGCAGTCCCCGTCACGGTCACGCCTTTTTTGTTGCTCTTCTTCCGCGCATTGCTGATGGTGAGCGGTTGGCCGCCGTTATAAGCAGTGAGCAACTGGTCGAACTGCGTGCCCGGCAGAGAGCTTGCGGTCAGCGTCAGCGCACCGTTTGTTATCGGAAAAGAATCATCCAACTGGTTTTGACCCATCTCATCAACCTCCTTCTTCTACTGCTCTATAGCTGACTCTCTGTCCTCAACTACCACCAGGGCAATTTCAGGCTGACCCCTGCATGGTCGGAAAGATGGTTCGACTTGTTTCTGGTTTGTGTCCAGACATTGGCATAATCGGCAGTGAGGAAATAAGTGGAAAGCCAGAAGTCATAAGCATGATGAGAGGTCGTAACTACCGCAGCAGATTCTGCATTAGTAGGGTCTGTACGCGCGCAGATAGTCCACAGTTGAGAATCCTGTTTGATGGGGCGCGGGTCGACGTTGAAATCGCCCCCGATGAAGACATCCTTGTCGCCCCACCCGGCGTCTGTATGCTTCACCCTGATTAGTGCTGCCGTATCGTCCAGACTCTGGAAGCCTCCGAAGCGGTCTCCCTCGCCATACATGTTGTGCATAAATCCTATAATCATGTCCTTTCCCTGATATGTTCCTCCGACATAAGCCACACCGCGCGAATCAGGGACAAAGTTCTTCGGCATCTGATCAATTGCCAGCTCGGTTGAGGGGAAGCATTGCCAGACCTTTCTGGCCTGATTGTTTAAGACCAACAGCACGCGGCCTGAAATTTTCAATGCGAAGGCTCCCTTAAAGGCCGAGTTAAAAATACTGATAATCACATATTCAGGAATCTGTTTTTTGTTACAGGCAGTTATCCCACAGGCAAAGGCTTGATTGCTGGTTAATCCCGGATCGAGTTTGACGGCAATAGCCTTAATCGCGTCCATGGTCTTTCCGTCATTGACGATTTCCGTGAAGCCGGCCACGAGGACGCGGCTTGAGCCGAGGGCAATGGAGATGTTCCACATCTGGGTCTTAAAAGCCTCGTTACGGTCGGAAGAGCCGCCGCCGAAGACCATCATGTTCTGATGAAAGATATGAAATTTTGTCGCAGGTGCTGCCATGCTAATCTCCCCTTTCAATACGCTTTGCGCGAATAAACTTCCGTCCGTGAGGCTCAGGCCTCTTTCCACATTGACATGATTCACCCTGCGGCCCGTCGTCGCGCGCCGCGTCGCTTGATGAAGCGGAGCGCGGCGGTCATCTACACGAGCAGGAGCAATCGGTTGTCAACCCGTTAGCTTGTATATCAATCGAGTGAGAGTAACGGGGTTAATTGGAGCCTGTCAGCGAAGAACTCCAACGACTTGTTAAGTGACCCCGCTAAAGCTGGAATAATGCCTTGTTAGATACGCGCAGGCGACCACCGTTGGAAAGCTATGAAACAGGAGCAGGACGTAAAGACAGGTCTGCCTTTATCACTTTCCAGTCCTCAAACATTTATGGCAACAGGCGTCAACATTGGCGCTTGCTAAATTGTGGGAGCAGAATTTCAGAGATTTTGCGGCCAGCGAAAATCAAGCTCTCATTGAAACATCAGTGCTACGATGGCTGACCTTTTGGACCCGTGCAAGATATTCTCTTCAAGGAGGGATGTCAATAGATATTTAATCTGCCGCTGCCCAGCTTTGAGAAGCTGGATGCACGTCGCCAGCTTCATGCTTCAACTAACGCCGGGCCGTTTTCACTCGCGCCACATGTTTTCAAATCGCGTGAACTCTTTCAGGAAAGCGAGCTTGATGACGCCCGTTGGGCCGTTGCGCTGTTTGGAGACGAGGATCTCCGCGATGCCTGCGTTCTCTTCCGTGCGGTTGTATTGCTCCTCGCGATAGATAAAAGCCACGACATCCGCGTCCTGCTCGATAGCCCCGGACTCACGTAAATCTGCAAGCTGCGGGCGGTGGTCCGTGCGCGACTCGGGCGCGCGTGATAATTGAGAGAGCGCAAGCACCGGCACGTTCAATTCTTTCGCCAGCGCTTTTAGCTCGCGCGAAATCTGCGAGACCTCTTGCTGGCGCGACTCCGTGCGGCGCGCAGAGCCGGACATGAGCTGTAGATAATCGACGATGATTAAATCAAGCTTCTTTTGTTCGGCAGCCAGCCGCCGCGCCTTGGCTCGCATCTCCAAAACGGAGATGCCGGGCGTGTCGTCTATGTAAATCTTGGTCTCGGCCAATTTCCCGAGCGCCCCCGCAAGCCGCCCCCACTCGTCGCGCGACAAAAAGCCGCTGCGAAAGCGATGCGCGTCCACATGCCCCTCTGAACAGAGCATACGCATGACCAGCGACTCCTTCGACATCTCCAACGAGAAGACCCCCACCACAGCCTGCGCATGAATCGCCGCGTTCTGCGCCAGCGTCAATGCGAATGACGTTTTTCCCATTGACGGGCGGGCCGCGACGATGACGAGGTCGGAGGGTTGCAGACCCGAGGTCATTGTGTCCAGCTCGTTGAAGCCCGTGGTGAGACCCGTGAGCATGGCCGTGCGTCCGGCCATCTCCTGAACTTTTTCGAGGATGTGGTCGGCAACGGGTTTGACGTGTGAGAAGCCCTGGCGTGTGCGCTCGTCGGCGAGCGCGAAGATGGCCTGCTCGGCGTGGTCAAGGATGACTTCGGCCTCGTCCTCTTCTTCTAGGGCTTCGCTTGTAATCTTGTTGGTGGCCTTGATGAGCTGGCGCAGGAGCGACTTGTCGCGAACTATCTTTGCATAATGGGCGATGTTGGTGAAGCGAGGAAGTCCGTAAGTTAAGTTGGTAACGAAGGTCACGCCGCCGACCGATTCCAACTCGCCTTCGCGTCGGAGTTCTTCGCCGATGAGGATGGGATTTATTTCCGAGCCGCGCTCGAAAAGAGCAATCATCGCAAGGAAGGTGCGGCGGTGCGAGGGAACATAAAAATCTTCGGGCTTGAGAAGCTCTATGGCTTGGCTGACGAGACCGTTGTCGAGGATGACCGACCCGAGGATGGCGCGCTCAGCTTCAGCGCTGTTCGGCAGTGGCCGTTCGAGAAGTTGATCACGTGCCGTGTCAGCAGCAAAGTTAGCCATCTTGCGGGACTTCTATAATATGAAAATTAAGATTAAAAAAATTAGGAAAAAAAATAATGGCTGCAAGCCGCGTTCACCCAACCAAAGGGTAAGCCCGGCTTGCAGCCGTGCAAGATTCGAAAGGGCGTGCGCGCGGGCGCACTATAACATAGGGCGCGCACGCGCGACAATGCATTCTCTTCGAGCCAGCGCGTGAGGTTAAAGCAGCAAATTTTTTCTGCTATTCGACCGTCGAAGCGGACTCCGCGCCAGCTTCCGGCGAGCCTTCCGCGTTGTCCTCGCGTACGGCTTCGCTTTCGGCAGGCTCGCTTTCAGCGGGCTTGCTTTCGGCGGCAGCTTTTGTTGTTGCTGCCGCACGCGCTTCGCCTTCGCCCGTGACGATGACGGGGATCTCGACCGTCACTTCGCGGTGCAGGCGCACGGGCACGGTGTAGTCTCCCGTCTCCTTAATCGCTTCGCGCAAAGTGATGCGGCGGCGGTCAACTTCGTAGCCGCGCTCCTTGAGAGCTTCCGCGATGTCCATCGAAGTCACGGAGCCGTAGAGCAGGCCGTGCTCGCCGACCTTGCGCTCAAAGTTCAAGCGCAGGGCGCCAAGCTGTGCGGCCTGTGCTTCGGCAGTAGCGCGCTCCGATGCCTCTTTCTTCAAAAGAGCTTTGCGCTCCTGCTCGATCTGTTTGACGTTGCTCGCGGTGGCTTCGACGGCGAGCTTGCGCGGCAACAGGTAGTTGCGTGCGTAGCCCGCGCGAACCTTTACGATCTCGCCGCGCGCGCCCAGCTCGTCAATGTCTTCGCGCAGGAGGACGTTTGTGTGTGCCATATCTCTCTTCCTCCTTCTTTAGTCTGTCGCGTAGGGCAAGAGCGCGATGTTGCGCGCGCGTTTGATGGCTTCGGCCAGCATACGCTGGTGCGGAGCGCAAGTGCCCGAGATGCGGCGCGGTAAAATCTTCCCGCGCTCGGGGACGAAGCCCTGTAGGAGCTTCACGTCCTTGAAATCAATGATGTCGATTTTTTCGCGGCAGAAACCGCAGACCTTGCGGCGATGCATGCGGCGTCCGCCGCGTCCCTTGTCGCCACGATTGTCGCGGTCGCGGTCACGACCTCGACCACCGCCGCCACCGCCCTGATCAAAACCACGCTCGTTATCTTCAGAGTAATTGCTAGACATAATCTTTCCTTTTCTCAAAGACTGTTGCAAGAAGCTGGCTCAAAAGTTTCGGTCAACTCTGGTTGATGAAAATCCCGGAATTAAAAGTTTACGGGCTTTAACCAGCGTCCCGTGAGCCGACTCAATGCAGGTCTTTTATTCCGTATCCTCATCAGTTGCGACAGAGCTTCTGCCAACGTCCCTGCGGTCCGAAGCGCTGCCGCCGCCTCCGCCTCTGAACGGGCGTTTGCTGGCTTTGCGCGCGCGCTTGGCCTTGAACTTTTCGGCACGCTGGCGGTCTTCGTCAACACGCACGGTTATATAGCGCACGATTTGATCGTTGACGCGCATGCGGCGCTCAAGCTCTGCTATCTCGCGTCCCGACCCGTCGATTTCGAGGAGCATGTAGTGGCCCTCGTTTCGGTGGTTGATGGGATAGGCGAGCGTGCGGCGGCCCATGTCTTCCGCTTTCGTTATGGAGCCGCCCTGATCCGTGATGATCTGCTGTAGGTTTTCGCTCAAACGTGATATCTCATCGCCGGACACCTCTGTATCCACGATGTACATCACCTCATAAGTTCTCTGGTTTGCCAAAATTCATCCTCCTCTCGGATGTCCAGCTTCATTTGTTGATGAAGCAAGAAGGAAATTCGTGAATCGTGAATCGTAAATCGTGAATAGATAAAAACCGTTCTCCTATTTACGATTTACCATTTACGATTCACGAGTTGTATTGCTGCATTGCTTTTTCAATGCCGTCGCGTATGACGGTGCGCAGTGCTTCTGCGCCTCTCTCTAAAACTTTTTCCACTTCGGGGCGCTCGCTCCGGGGAAATTCTTCGAGCACGTAACGCCGTGTGTCGCTCACGGGATGCGTGGGCTGGACGCCGATTCTGAGCCGGGGGAACTCTTCCGTTTTCAGCGCCGCGATAATCGACTTCAATCCGTTGTGCCCACCGGCAGAGCCGCGCGGGCGCAGGCGAATCGTTCCAAAGGGCAGCGCCAGATCGTCGCTGATGACGATGATGGAAGACGGGTCGCTGCCGTCGCGCTCCGGCTTCGAGAGCAGGCAGGAGACGGCCTCGCCGCTCAGATTCATAAAGGTCTGCGGCTTGACCAGCTCCACCCGCTCGCCTTCTATAGAGGCCGCTCCGATGAGCGCGCGGCACTCGCGCCGTTTGACCTGCGCGCCCGCTTCGCGCGCCAACAAGTCAACCAGCATGAACCCCAGGTTGTGGCGCGTCCAGGCATACTGCTCGCCCGGATTGCCAAGCCCAACAATGAGACGCGGTGACATAGAGACCGGGGTGACGCGGAGATTAAGGAGACACGGTGACAATAATCTTTCCCCGCGTCTCCGCGTCGCCCCTTCGCCGCTTCTTCGGCTATTCGCCCTCTTCCTCTTCCTTCTTGCCCTTGCCTATGACTTCAGGCTCGGCGGGCTCTTCCTCAAGCGCGGGCGTTTCCGGCTCTTCCTCGCGCACCACGCCGACTGTCGCGATGACCGTCTCGGGCGGAGTCAGAATCTCTATCTCCGGATTCTCAGGTATGTCCGAGACGTGCAAGAGGTCGTGAACGCCAAGATTCGACACATCCAGGTCAATTGACTCGGGAATGTTGCGCGGCTCGCAGCGAATCTCCAGCTCGCGCAGGAGCTGTTCTAGGAAGCCGCCTTCGTCGCTCACACCCTTGGGCTCGCCCGTGAGGTGAATGTTAACGGTGAACTCCATCTTCTGGCCGCTCACTAGACGACGCAAATCCGCGTGCACCAGACGACCCCTGACTGGGTCAATCTGCCGGTCCTGAAACATCACTTCGCTTGCGCCGACGCCTTCTATGTCGAGCGTGAAGATGGTGTTGTGGCCGGTGTCGGAACGAAGAATCGCGGCCAGCTCCGAGAGCTTTGCGACCGCTGTGACCGCTTCCGCCTCGCCGCCGTAAACGGTGATGGGCACGAGTCCTTCTCGGCGGACGCGGCGCGACTCATTTTTCCCGCGACCCTCGCGCTGCTGGGCGCGAACCGTAATGTCATTTCTCTCTGCCATAATTTTAATTCCCCTATCAGCAATTAGCAGCCAGCCACCCGGTTGGCCTTCAGCACAAAAAGCGCGCGTCCTCGGCACAAGATTCAACGAAGGAATCCTGCACACGGGCCCGACCCGAATTGTATGGCTGAAAGCTGGTGACCGACTGCTTTTGGAAGCTTAAGCTTTCAGTGTTTGCCCTTCAGACGAAGAGCGAAGAGACGCTTGTCTCCTCGTGGATCGACTTAATCGCTTTCGCCAGTAGCGGCGCGATTGATAGTACCTTGATGTTGTCCAGCTCGCACGCGCGGTCGTGGAGCGGGATAGTATTCGTGACCACAAATTGCTCGATGTCCGACTGAGCCAGTTTCTCTGCGGCGTTGCCGGACAAAACCGGGTGCGTAAAACAAGCGTGTATGCGCTCGGCCCCGGCCACTTTCAAAGCGCGTGCGACCTTGGTCAAAGAGCCGCCCGTGTCGCACATGTCGTCAACAATCAAACAATTTCGCCCGCGCACGTCGCCGACGACGTTCATCACTTCGGCCACGTTGGCCTTCTCGCGCCGCTTATCGCAGAGCGCGAGTTCCGCGTCGAGGCGTTTCGCATAAGCGCGTGCGCGCTCTGCGCCGCCAGTGTCCGGAGCAACCACGGTCAGGTTCGGCATCATGTGCTCCTGATAGTGGCCGATCATGACGGGCGCGCTGAACAGGTGGTCCACAGGAATATCAAAGAACCCTTGAATCTGCGAAGCGTGCAAATCTATCGTGAGCACGCGGTCTGCGCCCGCGACGGTAATCAGGTTCGCCACGAGCTTGGCCGAAATCGGAACACGCGGGCGATCCTTTTTGTCCGAGCGCGCGTAGCCGTAGTAGGGAATGACTGCCGTCACGCGCTCAGCCGAAGAACGGCGAAAGGCGTCGAGCATGACGAGCAGCTCCATCAGATTGGCATCCGTCGGCGGGCACGACGGCTGGATAATAAAGACATCGCCGCCGCGCACGTTCTCGTCAATCTGAAAGTTGAACTCGCCGTCGGAGAAACGCTCCGTAATGGCGCGCCCCAGATCGCAGCTCAGGAAATGGCAAATCTCCTGCGCCAGCGCGCGGTTCGCGTTGCCCGAAAAGACCTTGATGCCGCCGGTTGTACTCATAAAGAGTCCCGAGTCTAAAGTCCCAAGTCTCAAGTCCAAAGCCGGACGACCTGGGACTTTGGACTCGGGACTTGAGACTTATTGTGTGGCTGGGGCGGAAGGATTCGAACCTACGAATGCCGATTCCAAAGACCGGTGCCTTACCACTTGGCTACGCCCCAATGTCAATCCCTTGAATCGAAGGGAAAAGCGGCATCGAACCCGAGCGCCTTTTCATACTCACTGCGCGCGAGCGTACTGCAAGGCTCGACTCGCCAGCCCTCTTCACGTTCAAGGACGCTCTGTGCTTTGCGGCTCTCTTCCCTGCTGTCAAAGATACCAAAGACGCTCGCGCCGCTGCCAGCTAAAAGTGTGCCGCGCGCTCCCATGGTGATTAATAGCTCGCGAGCGCGTCCAATCTCCGGGTACAAACTGTAAATCGGCGGCTCGAAATCGTTGTGCAGGGCCTCCGGTAGTGAATCTCTAAAGAGCGCCTCCGCACGAGAAATAGAAAGAATAATGTCGCTCGTTTGCTTTGTCAAGGCGGGCCGCTGCAATACTTTATAAGCTTCCGCAGTAGAGACTCCCGCGCGCGGCTTCACTATCAGTAGATGCTCTGCGCGCACGTCTGAGAGTTGAGCTATCTCCGTCCCCAAACCGAGGCCGAGCGCCGTCCCGCCCGTGAAGAAAAACGGCACGTCCGCGCCCAGCCGCGCGCCTATCGCGGCCAATTCGTCGCGCGTAGCCTGTAGCCGCCAGAGCCGTGCTAAACCCATCAAAGCGACCGCCGCATCGCTTGAGCCGCCGCCCAGGCCAGCTTGCGCCGGGATGCGCTTCTCCAAATAAATGTCCGCGCCTTTGCGTACGGAAAATTTTTCGCTGAGAGCACGCGCGGCGCGCAAGACCAGATTGCTGTCATCTGCCGGAATCGACGGGTCGTCGCAGGAGAGCGAAAGAAGGTTGTCGTCGCGTCGAGCGAAGTGTAGGCGGTCGTGGAGCGTGATGGTTTGAAGAACCGTGCAGAGTTCGTGATAGCCGTCCGCGCGTCGGCCCAAAACATGCAGCCGCCAGTTTATCTTGGCGTAAGCCGGAAGCGTGAACGACCCATTAGACACCGAGGGCGGCCAGCCTTTCTTTCATCAGGAAGAAGGACGGGCCGCCCCCTTTTTGTAATTATAAAATGCGTTCGAGCGGCCCTAGCTCATAAAGACCTGCGTGAAGTAGATGCTACCATCCGCGCCGCGCGCAACACCAATGCCCGTGCGTGTGAACTGGCTGCTCAGAATATTGGAGCGGTGTTTGGGCGAACCCATCCAGCGCTGGACTGCAAACCCGCTCGGGTCGCTGTAGCCCTGATTCAACGCCACGTTCTCGCCCAGAGCACGCCACCCTCGAATTCCCATCGAGCGTGCGCGCTCGGCCATGTCCAACCCGTCCGGGCTCCTGTGATCCAGATAGCCCGACTGAGCCATGTTATTGGAATGCGTGCGCGCCATGCGCGACAATTCCGCGTCCCACACAAGCGGCGCTTCGCCACGCGCGCGGCGCTCCTCGTTAACCAGATCAAAGGCGCGTCTTTCAAGACTCGATGCGGAAGCTAAAGCGTAAACGCCCCCTGAGTTTGAAGAGGCGCTCGGCGCTGTGGTGGTGCGCTCGCGTGTGGAAGTTGAAGTAACTTGCCTTGCTCGTCTGGGCTCTGGCGTCACCTGGCTCGACGAGGTGATAAGACGCGCGACGGGCCGGGGCTTTGTCTGTGTCTGTGCAAAGCCCGCGAGCGGCATCGCCAGAATTAATAAGCTGAGGATGATGACAGGATAGGGGCGCGCGTGAAACAGCGATGAGCGCCGCGCGGGCGCGTATGAATTTGTGCTCCTCATTTTTTGAACCTCACTTCGGTAACCGGACTATCTCTTTAGGGGAGAGAGACTCCTAGGCTTTGCGAACCCGCATCGCTGCGGGAGTGCCCTTTGTCGGTGACGGCTCACAGTGCGTCCAACAAGCATGGGACGCAGGCGGAGCCCATGAACAGAGAGCGTCAATTCCTGGTGCGTGCTCCGCGAGACGGTTTGGAAAGCGTAATGCTTTCTGAACCGCACATCGCGCACACACATGACGGCTTCTGTCCGAGACTTCAGACAGGATAAAGGCTTAATGCTTTGTGTGTTTGATTGCGTCGGGGGAAGAAAGGTCTACGAGGTCTATAAAGCTTTGAGAGCTTTCTTCTTGCCTTCGGCAACCAGACAATCTCGCGTCTAGCACGAGCGGCAGGGGAAATCTTATTTCCGCTCGACGGAGATTCACGGCTTTGCGTCCCTGCCTCGCGGCAGGTTTGCCTTTATCGTGTGCAACCCAAATTGACAAAAGAACCAGTGCTCACAATGCCCGCATGAACGGTCAATCATGAACAATTTAATTAGACACAATCCGGCGCGGGCTTGTCAACGAAATTCACATCGCGCTTTGTTGTGAATTTATTGCCACGACCCGCGCCGTCAAAAAAGAGAGCGTTCGATACTTTCTCTTTAGCTTATTTCGTTTTGCCGCCGAGCTTGGCCTTGATGCGCGCCGTTTCGTCCGGTTCGGTCGAGAGCGCCAGTGCCTTCTGCCACGCGGCGCGCGCTTCCACGGTCTTGCCGCGCTTCTGGTAGAGGTCGCCCAGATGCTCCTGCACGGTTGAAGAGGTCGGGTCGCGGCGCGCGGCCTCGGTCAAAGAGCGTTCGGCGTCGTCCAGCTTGCCCAGCTTGAAATAGGCCCAGCCAAGGCTGTCCAAAAATGAAGAGTTCGTAGGGTCCGAGTTAACCGCCTTTTGAATCATCCCGAGAGCTTCTTCCAAGCGCTCGTTGCGCTCGACCAGGAAATAGCCGAGGTTATTAAGAGCCGTCGCGTTGTTCGGATCCGCCGCCAGCACGCGGCGCAAAGATTCCTCAGAGCCTTTCGTGTCGCCGGAGCTTTCCTGTGCAGACGCCATCGTAATCAGAGCGGCGTTCGCGTACGCCTTCTGATTGGCGGGAGCAAGCTCCAAAGCCTTGCGTGCCGCTTCGACACCCTCGCGCCCGCGCCCTGCCTGCGTGTACAAGGCCGAGATTGTCAGGTACAGGTCAAAGTCCTGAATCGAGCCCTTCATGCGCTCGCGTAAAATAGCTATCCCTTCATCAACGCGCCCGAGGTCTGTGAGAGCCTGCGCTTCCAGACGCAGAAACTCCAACTGCTGCGGGTAACTCTTGCGCGCGGCCTGTGCGGCGGCGAGCGCCTCGCGTCTTTTGCCCTGACTCCTGAGCATGTCTATCAGCGTCAGGTCTGCTGTGGGGTCTTCACGACCAAGCACGCGGCGCATGCGCTCGACCGTTCCCAGAGCTTCCTTTTCAAGCCCCGCGTAGCGTTGCAGGTTGACGATGCGCTGAAGAATCTCCGTGACGGCTTCTCTCTCCTCGTCGCTCGTGAGCGGCGCATCGGTGACGCCACGGTCCTTGAGCAGTTCTTCATACACGTTGACGGCGTCCGCATAGCGCAGAGCGTCCGAAAGTATCGTCGCCAACTCGACGCGCAGTTGCAAACGCTCGTCTTCGCCGACGCTCTTACGCATCAGTGCAGAGCGCAGTGTGGCCGCCGCATCATCAACGCGACCGGCGCGGGCCAGCGCGCGCGCAAGGGTTCGTACTGTCGTCAGGTTCGACGGGTTGGCCTCGGACATACGCTGCAACTCATTGATGGCTGCGCTGTCGTTGGTCCCACCTGAGGCCAGAGCCTGCGTCAGAATTTCCAGATACTCTTTGTTGTCCGGCTCAAGATAGAGCGCGCGCCGTATGGCCGTGGCGGCTTCTGCGTAGCGGCCCGCGCGCATGAGCGCCTGACTGAGACGCGCGGCGGCAGCATCGGGCGACAGCTCGCGCCCGTTGGTGACGGCTTGATAAAAGCGCGGCTCAATCGAAGCAGGGGCCGCAGCCCAACGTGTCAAAGCGTCTATGGCTTCATCATAGCGGCCCGCCTGAAAATAGTACTCGCCAAGCAAAGCCCACCCTTCGGCGTCGTTTGGTTGAAGCCGTACGACTTCGCGCAACGCCACGACAGCTTTTTCGACAAAGCCCTGATTCAGATTGCTCTCGCGCAGGCCGCTCTTAATCGCATAGACGCGCGAAAGCAATCGCTGCGCGCCGAAGTTGTTGCGATTGATGCGGACGGCGATAGCAGCTTCGCGCGCCGATTCGTCAAAATCATAAGGCGGATAATGAAAGGCCGCGAAGGCGAGCGCCGTGTGCGCTTCGGCCAGCGTCGGGTCGAGCGTGGCCGCTTCCTGAAAAGCCTGTCGGGCGAGTTTCACATTATCGTTCATGTTGGCGCGTGTCAGTGTCGCCAGATAACGCTGGCCCGCCATGAGTTTGGCATAAGCCTGCGCGCGTCGCTCGCGCGTCGGCGGCAGCATCGGGCCGGAAAGCTGCGGGTCAGTGCGCAGCACCACGCCGGAAGTCGAAGCCGAACGTCCTTCTGCGGGGGTGGCCGCCGGACGCGGAGGAGGCGGGGGCGTAGTAGTTTGCGCCCGCGCGACCGGCCCGGAAATCGCCGCCGTCAAACATAACAACGCGGCGATCCATACCTTGCTCCTAAAACTCTTCAAGCGACCCTCCCTTTCGCGGACGTGTCGTTGGCATCGCCCGCCAGTTCGATTCCATGTACCACGCGCTGCCAAGCGGCGCGGCGCGGGTAAGCGTAAAGCAGGACGGCCAGTGCGGCCACTCCTATAAAGACCATGTCAGAGGGCTCACCGGTGATCATCATGATAATGAAGCCCATGATAGCGATGACGCCGCCCGCGACGGCAACCAGTACGGTCGTGTTCTGCAAGGTCGCGAGCATACCCGAGATGCCGCGCAGAGCGGCGATGTCCTGCAAGCGCATGGCGGAAAATTTTGTACGGCGCAAAGCCACAGCACCTATACCCAGCACTACAATCGCAATGCGCAACGGCATAGGGTCGTACTTGCCCTCTACGAAGACAGGCGCACGGCCCGTAAAGGCGACGGCAATCAGTGCAATGGTCAGGGCAATGAGCGCGCGCACGATCATCGCCGCGACGCGATGACGACGCACCAGCTCGGCCTGCACGGGGCTTACTGTTTTCTCTCTACTCTCCATCAGTTTGCCGTTCGACTATCCTGCGCTCTTATGTTCGGTTGCGATTTCTATCGTGCTTGAAATTCTATAGCAATTCGCACATGAATGCGACTCAGCCGAAGGATTGATTCATCGGTTCATTGTTTCATTGATTCAATGAAAAGATTATTAATTGAATCAATGAAACAATGAACCGATGAATCAATCCTTTCTTTCCGCAATTGATAAAAATCAAGCCCTGTGCGTTCTCTGTCTTCGGACGGCACAGGGCTTGATGAAAAGTCGCGTGTCGAAGATGACGCGCGTCAGTCTCTTATGGCTTCGTACCCGTTGTGGTCGTGCCGGTCGTGTTCGTGCCCGTGGTCGAATTCGCGGGCGGTTGCGTGGTGGTCGAAGCCGGATTGCTGGGGGAGGCCGGTGCGCCGGACTGTGTCGGAGCAATTTGGACTCCGCCTGCGCCCTGTCGGTTAGTGGCGGGCGCGGTGGTGTTCGAAGGCGCAGGGCGCGGCTGTGCGGGCGGACGACGATTGGCAGGGGCCGTCACGGGCGTCACGTTTTCCGGAAGCAAGCCCTGGTTGGCGATGACCGCATCGAGCAGGTCTTTCTCTTCCTTGCTCTTGTCCTTGTTAATGAGCACGCCGTTTTTATCGACCGTGACGTTGGCATAGCCAGTGACTTCCGTCAGAAGCTTTCCAATCATGCCGGGCCGTTCGGGCTCAGGAATTTTCATCTTAATCGGGTCGGGCTCGGGCACGGGCGCGCCTATCACTTCCAACTGCTCCTTGGCTTTTTCGGCGTAGGGGCTATTGGGATAATCGCGCACGATACGCTGGTAATACTTCGCGGCCTCGTCCGTCTCCTCTTCCTGCTGGTAGGTGTAGCCGTAACGGAACAGCACTTCGGCCATCCAGGTAAAGTAGGGATACTTCTCCACAATCTCGCGCAGGCGGCTTTGCGCGCCCTTCAATCCGCCCTTCTCGTTCTTGTAGCGCGCGTCTAAGTAGAAGCGAGCAATCTGTAGATTATGCATCGCCAGATTGTCCTGCACTTCGCGCAGGCGCAGCTCGACGTTGGTGCGCAGGTTCGTGTTGGGATACTGCTGCATGAGCGCCTTTAAAAGCTGCTCGGCCTTGCGCGCGTGCGTGACGTCGCGGTCGGCCAGTCCCATCTGTCGCATCTCGGCTTCGGCGCGCTTCAACATTGCGTCGTCCGAAAGCGGGTGCGTCGGGAAGAAGGTCAGCCAATCCTGATAAGCCGCTCCGGCCTGTATGAGCGCGGCAGATGTGCCTTCCAGGAAGAAGGAGTCTGCGATGGCGAGCTTAGCCATAGGCAGGTATTGCGAGTCTGGATAAGCCGTGATGATGGTGTTGAAGAGATAGCGCCCAACTTCAAAGTTGCCTTTGCGAACTTCGTGCGCGGCTTCTTCAAAGAGCACGCGGTCGCGGCCCGGAGCAATCGTGCCCGTCAGCTCTTCATACTTGTCGTCGTCGCCGCCGCCAAAGAGCCCGAAGAGCTTGCCCTTCTTCTTTTTCTGTTTGATGCCGGTCTCTGTGCCCGCCGTGGTCGCGCTCCGCTGGTTGGCCGTCTCGCGCAGGGAAGACTGCACACGCGAGTCCAGATCGTTGACGGACGTTTCAAGACGGTCAATCGTCTCGGTCTCGATCCGCTCGGCGCGCTGAACCTTGTTCGTCGCGTCGTTGACTTCATGCAGGAGCGACCCGGCCTCTTTCTCCAACCCGCGCAGGCGCTCGCGCGGGTCGTCCGCCGTCTTCTTGTCGCCGGTGTCCTTCGCGTTAAAGCCCGCGATGGCCCCGTTCAAAGAGCGGCGCATGGCTTCCAGCCGTTGACGCAGAATCTCCAAACGCTGGCTGGTCGCAGTATCGCCCCTGCTTGACCCGGTCTGCTTCTGCTGCTGTCCCTGCGCACGCGCCAACTGCGAAGCCTCACCCGATAAAAAGAGCATCGCGCAGATAGCGACCGACGCGACGTAACGTAAATGCATTATAAAAACCTCCATAAATGATTTTAGATTTTCGATTGCCGATTTGCGATTGGATAAGGACTAAAGAATTAAAAAATTAATTTCTTGTCCGCTTTCAATCGCAAATCGGCAATCTAAAATCGCAAATCCTTTAGACCCACTGCACGGTGGCTTCACGCAGGTCGCGTACGGCCTGAGCGGGGTCCGATGTATTGAAAATGGCCGAACCGGCGACGATGATTTCCGCCCCGGCGTGTACCACCTCTGTAATGTTCGTGCGGTCAATCCCGCCGTCTATTTCGATGCGCGTAGAGAGCCTGCGCTCGTCAATCATGCGCCGCAGGCGACGCAGCTTGTCGAGCGAGGTCGGGATAAACTTTTGTCCGCCGAAGCCGGGATTGACGGACATTAAAAGAACGTAGTCGGCGTAGGGGAGCGCTTCTTCGAGCGCAGAGAGCGGAGTTGCCGGATTAATAGCGACTCCTCCTTGCGCGCCCTTTGCCTTGATTGCCATCAGCGTGCGATGCAGGTGCGCGTCCGTCTCCACGTGAACCGAGACCATCTGTGCGCCTGCTTCCACAAATTGTTCCGCGTAGCGCCCCGGCTCGTCAATCATCAGGTGCGCGTCAACCGTCAACTTTGTCTCGCGCGCGACAGCTTTGACCACAGGCAAGCCGACCGTGATGTTGGGCACGAAATGTCCGTCCATCACGTCTACGTGAATCAGCGTAGCGCCGCCGCGCTCGACCGCACCAATCTCTTCACCCAATCGGGCGAAATCCGCAGACAGGATTGAAGGCGCGATCTCAACCATTTTCTAAAAAGTCTCAAGTCTCAAGTCCCATGTCCCAAGTCAGAAAGCCAGGTCTTTTGACTTTGGACTTGAGACTTGGGACTTTGGACTTCCTCAGGGCCGCTTGTTGACGGCAGGATTCGGCGCGATTGTGGGCGCACCCTTGTTTGCGTTCGTCGTGTTGCCGGGACGGTTGCCGTTTCCGCTCACGTTCGCCGTATTGCGATTGACGACGGGCGCAGTGCGATTGGCGTTTGCGTTATTGCTGTTACGATTATTACTGTTTCGATTATTGCTGTTATTAGCGTTGTTGCTATTGTTCGCGTTCTTATTGCGGGGGCGCTTGTTTGCGTTCTCGTTCTGATTATTGGCCGACGAGTTGGAATTGTTTTTATTCTCGTCTTCCTTCTTCTCGTCCTCTTTCTTTTTCTCCTCGGCGGAGACGATTGAGGTAGAGCTTTCACCCTCTTTGGCGGTGGCGCGGCTGACGTCCACGGCCACGGTCTGCCCCGTCTTGACTACTTCGCCAGAGCGCGGCAGTTGCAGCAGGACGGTGTCGGGTTTGGCATCGGCGCTGTAGCGCGTCGCGCGAACGCGAATGTTTAAGCCCGCGCGGCTCAGCTCGTCTTCAGCCGCCTGCCGGTCTTTGCCTATCACGTCCGGCACTGTCACTTCGGGGCTGCGCAGGCTCAGGTAAACCGTGCCTGTCATGCCGAAGAGAAACGCGACACCGATAGCGATGACGATGGCAATCTTGCTAAAGGTCGTCCACGCGCGGTTAAAAAAACTCACAATCCTTACGATGCCTTTCGGGGGTTTACAACAAGGGCGCGGCCCTTCGGGGAGCAGACGGTGCGCGCTCTCGCTTACCGTGAGCGAATCAAGCTGCGAAGTCTAACACCCGGCTATGATTGACAGCAAGCGCAAAACCTTTTCCGGCCACCCTTCCCGTTAGTCCCTGCGTTCAAAGGCCGCTATAAAAAAGCCGTCCGCTCCGTCCCGGTGCGGCCACGTGCGCGCCGTGTCGTTTTTATTCTCAAGACCTGCGGGCGCATCCACCTTCACGCCATGCCACGCGCTGTTTTCCGCCAGAAAATCAGCAGCTACCTGTTCATTCTCTTCCGGCTCGACAGAGCAGGTGGAATAAACCAGCCGTCCACCGGGGCGCACCGTTTTGGCGACATTTTGTAGAATGTTGAGCTGCCGCCGTTTAAGGTCCGCGATGTCCTCCTCTGTGATGCGCCACTTGATTTCCGGGTTGCGCCGGAGCGTGCCCGTTCCACTGCACGGCGCGTCCACCAGCGCGCGGTCAAAAACGGCTTCGGGGAAAGGCAGCGCCCCAACGGCATCATGCTCTAAAAGCCTTATGCTAGAAAGATTCTGTCGCGCGGCAGATTCCAACACGGTCTGTAAACGATGCCTGTAAATGTCGCCCGCGACGACGAGCGCGCCGTTATTGCTTCTGTCAGCGATGTGCGTAGTCTTGCTCCCCGGCGCAGCACAGGCATCCAGTATGCGCTCGCCCGCACGAGCATCAAGCACATGGGCTACCAACTGCGAAGCCTCATCCTGAACGTATATGAGACCGCGCCGCGCAAGCTCGCGCACCATGGCGGAAGCTCCCTCGACGCGAAAAGCTTCGGGCGCAATCCTCGAAGGCTCTACAAAAGCGCCAGCCGCTCGCAATTGCTCTAAAACTTTTTCGCTCTCTTCCATCCCCCTGACTATACGGAAAGACACGGGCGGCGCTGAATTGTTGGCTGCGGCAAACTCTGCCGCCAGCTCCAAACCGAAATGCGCGGCCCAACGCCGGATTAACCAGAGGGGATGCGACCATTGAACGGAAATTTTTTCCAAAGGGTCCGCGAGATTCGCTGCTGGGTCAAAGGCTGGCTCGCGCACGGCGCGACGGAGCACGGCATTGATGAGCCCTGCGGCTGAACGCACACGCGCCGCGTGGGCCAGGTTGACGGATTCGTTGACGACAGCCGAAGCCGGAATGCGTGTGAGAAAGCGTAACTGGTAGAGGCCGATGCGGAGCGCTAGACGGACAGGTGTATCAAGTTTCGACGCAGAGCGGCCCGCGTAATGCTCTATCAAATGGTCAAGCCAGAGCTGCCAGCGCAAACACCCCAGCACAATCTCGTAGGCGAGGGCGCGGTCTTCCGCGCGCAGCTCCTCCGTGTTTGAAGCAAGCAGGAGCGAGGCAAACGCTCCTTCTTCTTCGACGCGCCTGAGCGTCTCAAAAGCGGAGCGGCGCGCGGGCGAGACGCGCGGCTCTTTAGCCTTCGGCCCGGCGCTTTTTCTGCTTTCGCGCTTCAAAGCTTTTACCCTAGACGCTGGCCCGCGCGTAGATGCGCGCCGTTTAAGAAATCGCGTGCGCTCATACGCCGCTTGCCCTCGGGCTGGACTTCCAGCAAGCGCAACGCCGTCGCTTCGCCGCATGTGACTACGAGCCGGTCGCCGTGCGCTTCCACAATCTCGCCCGGTGAACTAATAGCCGAGCTTTCATCTTCGCCCGCGCCTTCGTCCTTCAAAGCTTCCGCACGCCAGATGATGAGCCTGTGCGAATCGTAAAGCGTGAAAGCATTGGGCCACGGCTGAAAGCCGCGCACGCGATGCTCAATCAGCGTGGAATCCAGCGCCCAATCAATCAGACCGTCTTCACGCCGGAGCATGGGCGCAAACGTGGCGTGCGCTTCGTCCTGCGCGCGCGGGCTTATCTCTTCCCATCGCGCGAGCGTTTCGCTCAACAGCTCTGCGCCCATCACTGCGAGGCGCGACATCAACTCCGGCGCAGTCTCCGCGTCTACGATTTTTGTTTCACGCTGCAAGAGAATCGAGCCCGTATCCAGCCCCTCGTCCATCTGCATCGTCGTTACACCCGTCACAGCTTCGCCGCGCGCGATGGCCCAGTTGACGGGCGCAGCGCCGCGATACGCCGGGAGCAGCGAGAAATGCACGTTGACGCAGCCGTGCACGGGCGCGCTCAAATATGCCGGCGGCAAGATGCGACCGTAGGCTACGACCACGGCCACGTCCGCGTCATACGAAGCAAAGAGCCCGCGCGCCTCTTCAGTCTTAATCTTCGCAGGCTGATGAACCGTCAGATTGTTTTGAAGAGCGAATTCTTTAACGGGCGGCACATGAATTTTATTCCCACGCCCCGAGGGACGATCCGGCTGCGTCCACACAGCCAAGACCTCATGGCCGTCCTCCACACAGCGCCGCAAACTTGCCACGGCAGACTCCGGTGTGCCCATGAAGATTAAACGCATAAAAGCAGTGACAAGTGACAAGTGACAAGTGACGAGCAAGAAGGTTTTATCTTGTCACTCGTCACTTGTCACTTGTCACTGTTTTTAGAACGCGCAACGGTAGTTGCTGAAGTCGTAAACGGCTTGCCAGGAGTTGGCGCGTCTTTTGTAGATGGTGTAGCCGACGCCTTCTAGGCCGGTCGAGGTGGTGACGATTTCCGCTTTGCCGTCTCCATCCAAATCAAGCTGATCGACGAGTCGCTGGACGTAGATGCCGTCGTTGACGATGTTAATGTTTGCGCCGGACATGATGGCGTCTTCGGTCAACTGCTCGCTGGTGGTTAGCGCGGCGCGATAGCTTTTGCCTTCAGGCTCGGCCACTAGAAAGAGCCAGCGCCTCCATTGCGGCTTTTGACGTTTACTGACGACGAAGCTTCCGACCAGCTCAAACCTGCCGTCGCGGTCAAGGTCCATGGCTGTGAGATTGATGGTCTCAAGCGTAGAGAGCACGGAAGAAGGCACGCCCTCTTTGGTGAAAGCCGTGCGCGCCAACTCAATCGCGGCGGCTCGCTCTGCCGCAGTCGGCGCGCGGCGCGAAGACTTCACAGCCTGCCCTAAAGTTTTTGAATCGGTCGCCAGCGCCATCACGTTTTTGTTGAGCCGCACGGCGGTTTGAAGCTCTACGTCCGCGCCCGTGCGAAAGCATTCGTTGTCCTTGCCGGACTTTTTGACGGCGACCGTCCCGGCTGCGCCTCCGCCCGCGAGCAAGCGGTAGGTATCGCCCTTGCGATAATAAGCATTCGAGAAGCGTGTAATCTCCGCCGCGTCGGAATCTCCCGCGACGGGCGCTTTGTAGCTGCCCCCGTCGATGACGAGGATGGGCTCCATCGTCGCGACGCGCGGCTGTGTCGCATCACCGAAGACGGCGAAGACAACAGTGCCCTTCCGGCCATCCTGCACGACGGGCGCAACGCTTGTTCCGGCGACCAGCCCGCCCGAGCCCATGAGCGCCAGCGTGATTAAGAGGAGCGCGATAAAGAAAGACCTGCGGGGGTGATTCATCTTCAACTTGTCTCCATTCAGATTTTATTGTGTCTTAGAAGCTGCGTGAAAAGTCCTGATTGATTAGCTCCGTAGGAGCGAGGATGTTTATAGCCTGACAGCATCAATCAACTATCAAGCTCCGTAAGAGCGTCATGTTCAATGTCTCGCACATGCCGCTCCTACGGAGCTTCATTGTTGGAAACGCTTGGAAGCTATAAACATTTAGTCCCTACGGGACTTTTCAAAAAGCTTCTTAGATGACCGCGCGCTTTTCCGCTTTCGTCTCTTGCGTGGCTGCCGTCTTGGCCGAAGAGAGCTTGCCCTGCATAAACAGTCCGAGGTAATCACGCCCGCCCGCTTTTGAATCCGTGCCCGACATGTTGAAGCCGCCAAAAGGGTGAACGCCGACGAGCGCGCCCGTGCACTTGCGGTTGAGATATAGATTGCCGACGTGAAACTCGCGGCGCGCACGCTCAAGCTTTTCCGGGTCGTTGCTGTAAAGCGCGCCCGTCAGTCCATACTCGGTGTCGTTGGCAATCCTGAGCGCGTCGTCAAAATCGTCCGCGCGAATCACTGCCAGCACGGGGCCGAAGATTTCTTCCTGCTCGATGGTCGCGCCGGGTTTGACGTCCGCAATCACTGTGGGCTCTATAAAGAAGCCCTGCTCGCCGTCTGAGCCTCCGCCCGAAAGCAGGCGGCCACCTTCGGCTTTGCCTTTTTCTATGTACTCGTTGATGGTCCTGAAAGCTTTCTGGTTGATGACCGCAGACATCGTCGTCGCTGGGTCCGTAGGGTCTCCGACTTTTATTCTCGATGTGCGCTCAGCTATCTTTTCCAGCATCGGCTCGTAGATGTCCCTGTGGATAATTGCGCGCGAGCAGGCAGAGCACTTCTGGCCCTGAAAGCCGAAGGCCGCTTGCACAACTCCGGTCGCAGCCTCTTCAAGGTCCGTGTCGCTGTCCACGATGATAGCGTCCTTGCCGCCCATCTCTGCGACGACGCGCTTGATCCAGATTTGCCCCTTCTGCGCTTTCGAGGCGCGCTCGTTGATACGCAGGCCAATCTCTTTCGAGCCTGTGAAGGAGATGTAGCGCGTCAGTGGATGGTCCACGATGACGTCTCCGACTTCCGCGCCCGAGCCCGTCGTGAAGTTGACGACGCCTGCGGGCAAGCCTGCTTCTTCAAAAAGCTCGTAGAACTTGTAGGCGATGGTCGGCGCGTCGGACGAAGGCTTGAGGACGACCGTGTTGCCTGTCACAACGGACGCAGCCGTCATGCCTGCCATGATGGCAAGCGGGAAATTCCAGGGCGGGATGATGACGCCGACGCCTAGCGGAATATATTCGAGCCGATTGTCTTCGCCTTCGATTTTCGTGATGGGCTGCGTGCCTGCATAACGCAGCATCTCGCGCCCGTAGAATTCCAGAAAGTCTATCGCTTCCGCCGTATCGCCGTCGGCCTCGGCCCACGTCTTGCCGACTTCAAAAATCATCCACGCGGACATCTCGTGCTTGCGCTGGCGCAGGAGCGTGGCGGCGCGAAACAAGAGGTCTGCGCGCTCGTGCGCAGGCGTCGCGCGCCACGTCTGAAACTTCTCGTTGGCGGATTCCACGGCGAGGCGCGCCAGTTCTTCCGTAGCCTTTTGAAAACGCCCGACCACCTGCGTCTTGTTCGCGGGATTGACGCTCTCAAAAGTGCGGCCCGTCATGATGCGCTCGCCGCCGATGACGAGTGGGTAGTCGCGCCCAAGCTCGCCCCTCACCTTCTCAATCGCCGCGCGCATCTCGCGCGCATTCTCTTCTTTAGAAAAATCCGTCAACGCTTCGTTACGAAATTCGCTTACCATACCACTCACTCCGTTCGTAGTTTTCAGTTTTTAGTTTTCAGTTTTCAGATAGACTGCATTCGGACACGCGCGTTTTAGCAATCAGAGGCCCAGGCCATCCCGCCCCGAGCGACTGAAAACTGAAAACTAAAAACTGAAAACTGATTGCCTCATGTTACCACAACAAACCAAAAACGGTCGCCGCCCCGTAAGAGGGTGACGACCGCCGTCAGCCTAAAATTTTCGCTCGTGTTTTAGACCCACTGCCCCGACTTCTGCATCTTTCTAATCTTGCGCTTGACCAGCTCGCGCTTGAGCGGCGTGGTCTTGTCTAAAAAGACTATGCCGTCGCAGTGGTCCGTCTCGTGCAGCATGCAGCGGGCCGTCAGCTCCATCCCGTCCAGCTCGAACACGTCGCCTTTTATATTCTGTGCGCGCACGACCGCGCGCAAGCTTCTCTTGACGGGGAAGAAGATGCCCGGAAACGACAGGCAGCCCTCGTCGCCTGTCTGGTCGCCTTCGATGGCGAGGATTTCCGGGTTAATCATCACGATGCGCTGCGCGGGGTCTTTGCCGCCCGAGCAATCCATCACAAAGAGACGCTTCGAGACGCCGATTTGCGGCGCGGCCAATCCGACGCCCGGCGCTGCATACATCGTCTCGAACATATCGCTAACGAGCTTTTTCAACTGCTCGTCAAACTCCGTCACCACGTCGCCCGGCGTCTCCAACACCCTGTCGGGCCACTTCACAATCTCCAACAATGCCATCTCTTCTTAGCCCTTCCGCGCTCCCTCAAAAAGGTCTGCGCGCATCGCTCACATAATACGCACCGCCTGACGGCGCGTTCCGATTCTACGACAAACCGGGCAACTCGCGCCAGCCGAGCCGAATTTGAAGCGCAACCGCGCTCACGAGTTGCCAACATCATGAAAACAGAAGCTCCACCTTTTATTTCGCTCTAGCCGGTGGCTGGCCGTAACTACGTAATTTTGAGCTTGGCCTTTCGACCAATCTGAGGGAAAATTCCTGCATGATCCTCAAGCCATGAAGAAAGGAAACTCACCAGAATGCGACCCAAGATGCGACGCAAAAAACTCTCCAGCCGAACGGACCGTATCATCAAAGAGGTCAAGTCGCTCGACAATAATCCGACCATCACGGACGAAGAGAAAGATCGGCGCATCGCCGCTCTGCTTGATAAAGCGGAGGATTTAGTCCGGCGTGAGTTGGACCCGGCAGTGCGCGAGCACTTGCGCGACAATCCCGAGAAGCTGGCCGAATGGGACGAAATCATGCACATGTGCGATGATTTGGACGAAGAGGACGCGGTCAAGCCAGACATTTCAAGCTCCACCACTCAATGACGCGCCATCGCGCAGACCGGCGAGCCTTTCATCCGCAAGCTAGTAACCGCGCAACTGTTCGCGATAGCCTTCGTAGTTGCGGCGCATCTCGCCCAAACTATCGCCGCCAAACTTTTCGCGCATCGCATCGGCCAGGACGAGCGCGACCATCGCTTCGCCTATCACGCCCGCCGCCGGGACAGCCGTAATGTCGGAGCGCTCAAACGAAGCAGACTCGGCCTCTTTCGTGTCTATGTCCACGGAGCGGAGCGCGCGCCTTAAGGTCGAGATGGGTTTCAGGTGGCCGCGCACGCGCACGTCTTCGCCGTTGGTGATGCCGCCTTCCAAACCTCCGGCGCGGTTGGTCTGGCGTATAAACTTTTCGCTCGCGCGGTCATAAGCTATCTCGTCGTGGACTTCAGAGCCGGGCAGCGCGCTTGCTTCAACACCAGCGCCGATGGCGACCGCCTTGACCGCCGGAATCGACATCAAGGCTTGAGCCAATCTCCCGTCCAGCTTTTCGTTCCATGAAGTGTGCGAGCCAAGACCCGGCACAACTCCGCGCGCCACTACTTCAAAGATGCCGCCCAAGGTATCGCCCGCGCGTCTGGTTTCATCAATCAACTCGACCATGCGCGTCTGGATGTCGCTATCTGCACAGCGAAGGGGCGCGTCCTCAGGAATATTTTCAATAGCATCCCACTCAAGCTCAAGAGGCTTTTCGGGGATGCCGCCGAGCTGTATGACGTGGCTGAGAATCTGTACGTCAAAGCTCTTGAGCAACTGTCGAGCGAGCGCGCCGCAGGCAACGCGCGCAGCCGTTTCGCGCGCAGAGGCGCGTTCCAAAACGTCTCGCAAATCTCGCGCTCCCGTTTTTTGCCCGCCCGCCAGATCGGCGTGCCCCGGTCGAGGGCGTTTGACGCGCCGCGATTTTTCCGGCGAAAGCGTTACCTCTTCGACCGCCATCACCTCCGTCCAATTGGCCCAGTCCTTATTTTCTATCAAGAGCGCGAGCGGCGAGCCGAGCGCCAGACCGTGCCGCACGCCGCTCAAAATCTCCGCGCGGTCCTCCTCAATCTTCATGCGCCCGCCGCGCCCGTAGCCCCACTGTCGCCGTCGCAGTTCCCTGTTAATCTCTTCGACCTCGACCGGCAAACCAGCGGGCAGACCTTCGACCACCGCGACGAGCGCGCGCCCATGAGATTCTCCGGCTGTGGTGAAGCGAAACATAAAAACAGTGGCAAGTGACAGGTGACAGGTGACAAGTTAAAGCAAGATTTTCATCTTGTCACTTGTCACCTGTCACCTGTCACTGCCTTTAAGTACTCTTCTGAAAAAATATTGCCGCGACCCAGAATACAGGCCGGGTCGAAGGCACGTTTGAGCGCGGCCATTTCGCGCAAGCTTTCGTTTGTGTAGAGCACGCGCAGGTAATCGCGCTTGAGTTTGCCGATGCCGTGCTCTGCGGAAATTGTGCCGCCCGCGCGAACGGCGCGCTCTATAAACTGTGCATAAAGGCTGCGCGCCGTCGTGGCCTCTTCGTCGTCGCGCGGCATGATGTTGACGTGTACGTGGTTGTCCCCGATGTGGCCGAAAATCACGTACTTCAACCGGCTCGCCTTTAATGTCTCCTGATAAAAACGGAGCATGGCGGAAAACTCCGCGTCGGGCACGGCCATGTCCGTGGAGACTTTGCGTTGATTGTGACGCGCGAGCCATTCGTTGACCAAGACCGGCAATTGATGACGAAAATCACGCACGCGCGCGCGGCCCTGCTCGTCCATCGCAAACCACGAATCGTCAAGCAGCGCCTCGTGTCTTTCCAACAGCATGAGCCATGCAGACATCACTGCGTCTTCAGTCTCGGCAGTCGTCTCTTGCTCAAAAAAGATTGCGCCGCCCGTCGCCGCATCCGGCACGAGCGCGTATTTTGTACGCAGCAAGCGCAAAGATTCCGGGTCGAAGTATTCGAGCGCGCGTGCAGCAAGCGGGTCTTCCACGCCGCTCATGGTTTGCAAGCTGCGTTCGCGCGCTTCACGCACGAAACTCAAGAGCGCATCTTCGGTCTTAAAGAAGACGACGCCGCTCAAAACATTTTCCGGCGCGGCGAGGAGCTTGACCTCTACCTCCGTGATGACGCCGAGCGTGCCTTCGCTGCCGATGAAGAGATCAATCGCATCCATTCCGGGCGCGACGTAGTAGCCGGAAGCGTGTTTGCGCGTCGCGGGCATCCTGTACGAAGGCACATGCGCAAGAAGCTCGCGACCGCCAGCGAGCGGGATTTTCAGGTGGCCGCCCGCGCCCGCGCTCCATTCGCCGCGATGAAGGTCAACAACGTCGCCCGTCGCAAGCGCCACACGTAGACTCTGGACGAAAGCGCGCGTCGGGCCGTACTTAAAAGTGCGCGCGCCCGAAGCGTTGGTCGCAACAGTCGCGCCCAGATAACAGCTACGCTCGGTCGGGTCCGGTGGATAAAGCAGGCCGCGCGTCTCTACTGCGCGCTGAAAATCCGCGAGCACGACACCAGCTTCCGCTACGGCGCGCCCGCCCTCGTCCTCTTTTTGAATCGCTTTAATCCGGTTGAGCCTGTCGGTCGCAAGCACGATGCCGCCAAAGGGGACGCGCCCGCCGACCAGTCCAGTGCCCGCGCCCGAAACCGTGACGGGCGTGCCCTCGCGCGACGCTTCGCGGAGCACGCGCGCAACCTCGTCCGCGCTTTCTGGAAACACGACGCGCGCAGCATGACCGCCGCGCATGTTGCTGGCGTCCGACAGGAAAGATTGAATCTCGTCCGCGTTTGCTTTGGTTAACACTTGCTAGATGATCAAAGCAGATTCAAACAGGATGGACAGGATAGACAGGATAAAAGCAGTGCAAAAGTCAAAATGCAAAATGATGAATGAAAAGCTATTCTTTAATTCTGCACTTTGCACTTTGCATTTATCACTTCTTCTGTATCCTGTCTATCCTGTCCATCCCTGTTAATTTCTTTCTACTCTTCTAACTCAGCATAATCGAAGGGGTGTGCGGCGAGCACGGCGCGCATGTTGACCTGGCCGTGGAGGGTTTCTAGATACGCGCCGAAGCGGTGAAGGACGGGCGCAAGCTCGATTGCGCCGCGCGCGGCGTCAACCTCTTCCATAAAACGCTCGCACGCTTCCCAATCCTTGTACATCAGGTAGCGCAGGCTCGTCTCGCGAAATTCGCTCAGGCGTTTAAGGAGCGGCGCAACCAATTGCTGGTCGCGCTCTCGCTCGGCACGGCGGACCAGTTGGAGCAGCGTCCACAAATCTTTGCGCAGGGCAAGCGATTGTTCGAGCTTGGTCTGAAAAGCGTCGAAGAGTTGCGCGCCTTCCAAAGACGGGTCGAAGAGTTGCGCCAGCCCGACAGACGATTGTTGGAAACAATCACGCAGGAGGCCGTGCGCGTTCTCGACCTTGGCGTAGATGGCGGGCGCTTGCCTCTGCGCGCTCAAGCCCACAAGCTCGTGCGCGAAAACTTTTCTCAGCTCCATAGAGATGGCGTAGTTTGTTCCGTCGAGCGCGTCGAACACCGAATCGTCAATGCCTTCGTTGCGCATCGCGCGCGTCTCTATGAACTCGACCAAACAACGCGCCTCTTCGTGGACGAGCGCGAAAATAGGAAGCAGAGGCTTGAGCGGCTGGTCGCGCCGCAAAACTTTTTCGATGAAACGCAATCTTTCCAACATGCACGCGAGGCTCGTAAAGATGGCGAGCGTGTCTGCGGCGAGCGCCTGCGGCTTGACCGTGTGACGGGCCAGGGTGATGAATCGAGGTTGCAAGGAGGCTGCGGCGTGATGGTCTGCGGCGCGCGTGATTCTTTCTGCAACTTTGGATTGCGCCAGCTCGTTAGCCAGCGCTTTGCCGAAGCTTGACCAGACGTTTAGACTTACGGCGCGCGCTTCGAGCATCGCTTCACAGAGGGCCGTGGCGTTGGCGAGCGTCTCGGCCAGCTCACAGAGAGCATCACTTTCCGCGCCCGTGTTTGCCGCCTCTACCGATTCCGACGGCGCGAACTCTTCGGGTAAGTCCAGGCCGCCGGCGTCGTCAAGGAGTGTTTCGTTCGAGGCCGCGCCGCCGTGCGCGCTTAGTTGAAGCGCAAGCTGCGTGCTTTCAAGCAGGAGACGGCGAACAATGCGCAGCTCGTTGGTCCAGTCGCGCTCGGAGATTTTCGGCTGCTCGGTTTCGGAGAAAGGATGGTTGCGCAGTTGAAAGAAGCTGCGTACAGATTTGAGGTAGAGGCCGAGCGCGCGCGCCTCCTCTTTATCTTCGAGAGCAAGGCGTGCGCCGCGCTCCTGTTTCGTGGGCGCGGCGGTCGTCGCGTTCTCGGGCGCGAGCGTGTCGGCAATCAAGCTTTCTGTGTCCACCAGGTCCATAGAACCAAATCCGGGCTCAAGCAGGCCAAAGCGTGGGACGGCCCCTCTTTGATTGTAAGCATTTCATGCTCCCGCATGCAAAATTTTCATGTAAATTTATTCGGCCTCGTTCAACTTTTTATCTTCTCAGGAAAGACGCATCATGAACATTAAGCATCGGCCCGCATCGCTTCCAAAGAGCCTGCTGGTCGCCACGCACAACGCGGGCAAGCTCGAGGAGCTTCGCGCGCTGCTCGTGGATTTACCGTTGGAGCTGCAAAGCCTGATGGATTGGCCCGAGGTCGTAGAGGTGGAAGAAACGGGCCGGAGCTTTGCGGAAAACGCCCAGTTGAAGGCCGCCACTTATGCGCGCGAGACGGGCCAGTGGACGCTCTCTGACGATTCCGGTCTGGAAGTAGAGGCTCTGGATGGCGCGCCCGGTATTTTTTCCGCGCGCTACGGAGGAGAAGGCGCAACCGATGCGGAGAGGATAGAGCGGCTGCTCGCGGAGCTTGGACGCACGGGCGACCGGGAGAGGCGCGCACGCTTTGTCTGCGTCATAGCCGTCTCGACGCCCGAGGGCGAGATTATCAATCTCTCCGAGGGCGTTTGCCGTGGCCGCATCGCGCACGCGCCCCGTGGGACGCAAGGTTTCGGTTACGACCCCGTTTTTATCCCAGAAGATTTTGAGCAGACCTTTGGCGAATTGCCCGCCGAAATCAAACACAGCATCAGCCACCGCGCACACGCGCTCCATGCCACGCGCAGTTTCCTAGTCAAACTTTTTCCGGACGTTGGTTGACCACGCTCATAGACGACGGCTAGAATAGACGGGTTAGAAAAGTTCGGGAGTATGAACGGGGCGTCGCCTAGTGGCTATGGCGCTTGCTTTGGGAGCAAGATATCGGGAGTTCGAGTCTCTCCGCCCCGATTTAATTTCGGAAGGGAGCAGTCATAAAAGGGCTGCTCCTTTTTCTTTCAAGCCTTGTCGCTTCTTTCTTTTAAGACTTGCCGCTTCCGCGTGACTTCTCTCTGCGGTTTAACCATGGGAAGCTTGCGGATCCGTAATTTTTCTCTTAAAAGGGCCGAAAATGGCGATTTTTGTGAAGACTTGCGGCGCGCGGTGTGATATATGTGCTTTTGTAAGCTTTTTCAATCTTCCCTGATTCACTGGAGGTAATCACACTACAGCTATGGCGACAGCGGCATCTGGCACGAAGCGCATGACACAGTCGGAAGTCATCAACCACTTTGCGGAAAAAACGGGCATGAAGCGCGCGCAAATCAAAGAGTTCTTTGAGGAACTGGCGAATCTTGCGGGCACGGAAGTTAAAGCCAACGGCGAGTTTGTTTTGCCGGGCTTTGGCAAGCTTGTTCGCTCCGAACGAAAAGCACGCGAAGGGCGTAATCCAGCCACGGGCGAGACGATTCAAATCCCGGCCAAAACCACGCTCAAGTTTCGCGTCGGCAAAGCCATGAAGGATTCTATTTTGCCTAAAAAGAAGTAAAAGATTTTCTCTCTCCCGGTAGTCTTAGTACATACATTTTACGCCGTCTGAGTCTCCGGCGCGCCCCCGAAGCGCGCGGCGGATGCCCAGACGGCGTCGGTCTTTTCCGGCGCGAATTTCCGCGATCCTTTAGCCCACAGCCCTACTCCTTTTATTCTCCCGCTCATCCAAAAACGCTGGCCGGTCGGCTGTGAGCAGCCACGGTCGCTTCTCAAACTCGTCGCACAAGCGCAGGAGCGCAAGGTCTTTGGCCTTGGCTTCCAGCATCACGTCGAAGGCGAGCCCTGCGGTTTCGCGTATGAAATAGGCGAACTCGAAGGGGTTGATATAGTCGGCGTGCTGGGTCGTGAGGGGCGGCTGTAATTCTTTGATACGCTTACCATTCGCCCGTCGCTCGACTTCGCGCAGCTCCGTGCGCGGGCTGGAAAAATGGACTTTCGCGGGGACGCGCGCCTCGTCCCACGTGCGGACCGCGCGCTCCATGGCTTCTCTGAGCGCCATGCCTTCGGGGTTGAAGCAATGATGATGCTGAAAATCAAAGACGACGGGCGCGCCGGTCTTTTCGTGCGCCGCTAAAACGTCCGTGATGGAAAAGCGCGTGTCGTCGTTTTCTATCACAAGGTGACGGCGAATGTGTGGGGACAATTTTTCATAGCGGCGGCAGAAGCGCTTAATAGCTCCCTGCCTGTCGTCATAAACGCCGCCCAGGTGAAGCACGACCGCGCCCTCGCGCCCCTGCCCGAACATCTCCAAAAGACGCGCCTGCCAGTCCAAATCCCTGACCGAGCGCTCGGTTAAATCCTCGTCCGGCGAGTTGAGCAGGATGTATTGCGAAGGGTGAAAGGAGAGGCGCAGGCCAAGCTTAGAGACTTTTTGTGCCGCATTTTCTATCTCGCTCTCAGCCTCTTCGATTTGATGATGAAACTGCGGGCGGTCTGGGTGCGTCAAAAATGGGGCGAACTCGCTCGATAAGCGATAGAGCGCGATGCGGTTGGCCGCGAGGTGATCCAGCATCCGTTCAAAGTACGAGAGGCTTGTGCGCAGGTGCGGCGCGGATTGAAATTTTCGCGTGTCGTGCGAGGGAATCTGGGCGGCTAAAGTCTTGACGGCGAAGCCTAAACGGTGGCTGAAAATTTGTCTGGCATTTTCCATAAGTTTCCTCTATACTGGCCCGTTTTGTCGGAGACAATTTTCGCGCACTATATGCTGTAAATGCTGTAGGCGTGTGTCTTTCCGGACAAAATAGCTTTGGAAATGCAACACTTTTGCATCCAAAGTTGTTACAGATACATCTAATATCTACCCAAACGAAACCATCCGGGGTTGCGGTCTGAGGGGAAAGGACGCGGGCCAAGCCACGGGAACTGAAGGAGTCAGAGAAGACGTGAATTTTGACAAGCACTTGCCGCTGGATGAGCGGATTTTGAAAATTGACCACATTCAGGCGCGCCGTTTCTCGAAGTTGAACGGCACGACACTGGATATCGCTACTGAGGGCATTTTGCGTCACTTGCGCGCGTGCGACCGTATGGACGTTAACCCGGACATCTCCGCCGTGCGTGAGATTATCGACGACGCCTTGAACGGTCGTCGCGTTTATGCCGAGACCTCGGACGACCGGCGCGCTGCCTAAAACAGGCCAGAGCAAAAAGTTTTCAATTAAAAGACCGCCGCCCCATTGGGTAGTGGTCTTTTAAACTTTTAAAAGCCTGAAGCAGGAACGAGACCAACACGTGGGAATTAATCTCAACCGCTCGCGTCGCCGCCACCGCTCGCCACTTCTTCAACCAGCATGGGTTCGGTTTGGGCTTGAGTCTCGCCGGGATGTTTTTCCGTCTGCCGGAAGACCTCAAGGAGCGCGAGCGTGATGGCGAGCACCACGGGACCGAGCACTATACCGACCACGCCGAAGACCTGTAGGCCGCCGAGCACGGCGAAAAAGATGAAAAGCTCGTGGAGCTTGGTTCTTTCGCCGACCAGCTTGGGCCGCAGAAAATTATCCACCGTCCCGATGACGAGCGCGCCCCACGCGACCAGTATCAGGGCTTTGACCGGGTGGCCCGTGAGCGCCAGAAAAATAGCCGCCGGAACCCAGACCAGAAAAGACCCGGCCATCGGAATCATGGAGAGAAAGATCATCACCACGGTCCACACAATCGCGCTCGGCAGCCCGAGTATCCAGAACATGAGCCCGCCGAGCGCTCCCTGTATGACGGCGATGACGAGCACGCCGTAGAGGCTCGCACCGATGACGTCGCGCGTACGCTCGAAAATCTTTTCGCTCTGCTCTCTCTCCAACGGCAGCACGTCCGGCAGTGCGCGTACAAAACGCTCGCCGTCACGAAAGAGGTAGTACATCGTGAAGATCACAAAAAAGGTCTGCACGATTGCGCCCACCACGCCCCCTACAAACCCCATCGCCTGCGTCGCAATCGTCCCGCTCATAGACTTGATACGCTCGGCCAGAGCTTCCTGTGAGCGCAGGTCGCCCAGGTTGACGTACTGGTTTATCCAGTCGACCGCTTTACCGATAGGTGATGCAGGGTCGAACAGCGTCTCAATATTTTGCTGGACATAAGTGACGGCGTTTGAGAGTTCGTTGGCGACGGCGATGGTAATCAACGTGAGCGGGATGAGAATCGTCAGGATGACAAGCAGGCTCGAAAGCAGCGCGCTCGTCGCAGGGCGATGGGTGCGCGCAACCAGCCGCTTGTGCAGAGGGTAAAAGACAATGACCAGCACTGCGGCCCACGCCAGCACGTTGACGAAGGGCTTCACCATCAGCCAGCACAAGTAGAGCGCGATGGCTGTAGCGACCACCAGAGCAAGCCACCGCGCTTGAATTTTTCGCTCTTTCATCCGTCTCCCCCAGCGCAAAATTTGCGCACACTTTAGCACAAGCCGTTTGATTGCGAACCACCGGCTCAATTTTGACTAACGGGTCACGCACCCGTATAAAATCTTGCGCCCCGGCCCGGTTGACGCACACTCCGCCGCGCATGTTAACATCCATTTATTCAGTGGAAGGATGAGCCCCCGTAGCTCAGTGGATAGAGCATCGGTCTTCTAAACCGAGGGTCGCACGTTCGAGCCGTGCCGGGGGCATCATTAAATTCAATAAGATAGGGCGACCACATCGGTCGCCCTAAACTTTTTGTGTGCCAATAGTGTGCCAGTTCTTCAGACTGTGCTTTGTTTTCTAGCACCCTCGAACAGAATGTTCTCTAGCTTGCGTGTAGCTTCTTGTTGCATGTCTGGAAGGACGTGCGAATAAGTGTCAAGCGTTAAGACTACACTAGCGTGCCCTAAGCGTTCGCTCACAACCTTTGGATTCTCGCCTGCCGCCAGCAAGACGGTCGCGCACGAGTGGCGCAGGTCATAGAGCCGAAAAGTGCTCGGCAGCTTGGCCCTTTTTAGAATCGGTTTGAAATGCCGTCGCGTGAGGTTTGAGAGCATAAAAGGCGTCCCGTCTAAGCTGGCAAACACAAGGTCATGCTGTTGGTAGTTCGCTCCGGCTTTCAGCCGCGCTTCGGCTTGCTGTCGCTTATGTTCAATCAAAGAGCGCACTACTGAGACAGGTAAAGGTATGGTGCGGCGCGAGCGTGATGTTTTAGGCTCGCCGTAATACCAGCCTCCGCCTTTGCGCCGTTGCAGTGTGCGTTGTACGGTCGCCGTACCCTTACTTAAATCAATGTCTGACCATTTTAGTGCGAGATATTCTTCCGGCCTCATTCCGGTTGAAAGCGCAAAAGCGAAAATAACGCCGTGCGAATCTTTTGCCGCAGATTCGAGAAAACATTTCGCTTCTTTAGGGGAGAATGCTTGCATCTCCTTCCGAACATAACGCGGCAACTCAACTGCCTCACAGGGATTACGCGATAACATTTGCCAACGCACAGCTTGCTTGAAAGCAGATGACAGAACCGCATGGGATGAATTCCATATTTTTCGCTCCATTTAATATCGTCTAAGAATTCCAAGTATCTGCGCTTATGAAAATCCTTTTTGAACCTTTCCAATCTACGACGTAGATATATTTGTTTACTCACCTCATAGGCATAAGCTAATGCACAATCTGCCTCTATGCTCCTGCATTTTTTAGGATTGTTAGGGTCATAATGAACAGCAAGATTCCCTAAATTCCTAACACTATCCTCTAGTATCCAAAATTCTTTGGCGATAAGTCCCTTGATTTTAATGTCTTCCAATTGTTTGAATAATGATTTCCCCTGTCCGCCCAAATCAGTTGCCATGATTTCAACAACTTTTCTTGCCAAAGCAATAGAGCCATGCCAAGCCCCCACACGGTGACATTAGAGATTCTTCTAATGCCTCCCTAACTAACTCCGGCACCCATTCTATGTAATCCCTGAATACCTTCAACTCTAAAGCGACTGCTTCAGTGATACAGCCGACGAAGAAGTCATAGTTGGTTCGCGGATTAATTTCTATAAATAATTTACATTCAGGACAAACTAGAAGAGGAAAGGGTACAGATGAAGCATTATTATTGGTGTATACACATCTGGGCCAGTTATGGACGGCACTACAATCAGCGCCCGGACAATCAAATTCAAGATTCTTAATTCTTCGTAGGTCGTTATATCTCATAACTTCTTAGTTGTTCACAAACTTAGTCTAAATGTAGTAAGCGTATAACGCTCGAATTAACCGGGCGGCAATTGCCTGAACAAATAATCAAGTCTCGCGCATGAAATCAACGCTGTTGCCGCTCCGGTTGAATGAGTTGTTAGGCGCGTGCCGAAACGAAAAAGTTCACGCGTTGGCTGCTAGCCATCGACGACGTAAAACGGGAAGCAAAATAACAGTTACAAGATAGGCAAATGCCACGGTCGCCGGTAGCACGGTTGTGCGCCAATTGGGTAGAGCAAACCAGATTATGCTAGCCGTAATCATTCGAAATGCAGCATGAATGCCAAATATGCGACTCCCGAAAGCCCATGTCATAACATAAAAGTCCAGGCAGTAAGCAATCGCCATTACAAAAACTAGCGCATGAGGGAAATATAAAAAGGCGGCGATAACGATTGGAAAAGTCATGGTGATAACACTCATATGCGTATATCCAACAAGATCGGCAAGACTATTCCCCTTTGTGAAGGGATCGGCACCGATAATACGTGACATGAGGACTGCGATTGGAAAAATAAAAAACGAACCGACAAGCCAATATATTCGCGCCAATTCCAGTGGGATGTATGCGCCTACAACCGTCACATAGAGCCAAAATATCAAACCAGCACAGAAGTAGCCTATATTCCATCTGCTTCGTTTTGCTAAATCAAGTTGCAGGGCTTGCAAGTCTGTTTCGAGCATGTTTAGGCCTTGATCCTTTCTGACAGAAAAATTGAGAATTCAACAGCAGCCTAACGCTCGAATTAACCGGGCGCGCAGACAACGCCGAATTGGGGGCGTCTCGCGAATGAAAGCCGTGCTATTCGCGCTCCGGTTGAATGAGTTGTTAGGCGCGGCCTCTAGTTTATCGAACCTGTTTACGCTCCTCGAACTCACGAGGGGTTGAACTTAACAACTCCGTGTCAGCCTCGCCTGAACTCTCGGCGCCAAGGAGTCGTTTGGTACGCTGATCCGGCGATGGAGCGCCCCCTCCGAAATTGTTTGCTAAGGTCGACTCATTAAAACTACCTTGGGCGCGCCGCATTTTCCTCCACAGTCTGAAGCCAACCAGAGAAAGTGTGACTAAGTACCCGATGATTGCCCAGCACAAGACGAATGCATATTTGAGATACGTGAGATCGCCGCTTCTCTCGGCTTTAATGATCAGGATGCTGATGCACACGCAAAGAATAGCAATGAAAATGCTGGAAATAGTTATAGACCATGCGGCCCTCCCCGGATTATTACCACCAAGTAACCACCCGCGAAATGAGGTGTCGCGCAGGTAGGTGCCACACTTTTTGCAGTAGGCGTCAGGACTCTGCTCCGGGGTTCCACAGTTCGGACAAAACATAGCCACATATCTTACGATTTATTACACGTAGCGCCTAACGCCCGAATTAACCGGGCGGGAAGCATGTGCGAGCAGCATCCGAGTTGACGATGACATCCGAGCTATTTCCGCTCCGGTTGAATGAGTTGTTATGTGCGGCGTTGTCATTAAACAAGAGCCTGTCATTTGAATCAATTCCATCTAGAATATTTCCCCGCGGCTCTGAAGGATTTTACACCTTCCGATTTAGGCGCTTCATTCATTTTGTGAGCGTTGCTCATGATGCTCCACTTTAACGGTGAGGTTCGGTTTAATGCCAGCTAGCGCAGGAAGGACATGATTCAAGACCTGCTCTGCCGTCATCCGGAATTTTCGGCCACGCGCACTGACCTTTAACCAACCGGTCTTATCGCGGTAATAGCGCTCGGTGAAGTTCTTGGTACCTATCAAGATGATATAGCTGTCATTGGTTAGTTTCATATTACAAGCACCTAACGCTTGAATTAACCCGGCTAGAAGCATTGTATCAGGCATTCAAGCCTCGCGGATGAAAAGCAAGCTCCATCGGCTCGGGTTGAATGAGTTGTTAGATTTCGTTCGTCGTGACCTCTCTTCGTCTCCTGCGACTTCACCGTTGATTGTCTCATTCAACATTCCTGACGCCGCATGGCGATTCAGCTTCGATTAGCATCAACTCTCGATGCTTGAAAGGGCTCAGAGCATTCAAGCCACATCTTTACTCAACTACTCCCGAGCCTCTCAACATTCAAGACGATTGATTTAAGCCCTTGAACTCTATCATTCAACAGGAATCTAACGCCCGAATTAACCCGCGCCGACGAGCAGCATTCGAGCATCGAGATAAGAAAGAACGATGAAAGAATTGCTATCGAGGCGTCGGGTTGAATGAGTTGTTAGGCGGCGCTACGTCTGACACTCTTTGAATAATATCGAAAACCACATTTAATAATTTCTCGTTGCTGAGACTAGGGTCGTTAAGCTGCCGAAATGTGCTCGGTTTTACAGCCCCCCGATAGACTCTTTCCAAATTCGTCTCCATCATCTGCCAAATTCGCCGCGCTGCAAATCCGGTTGCGCCAATCGGAATAGGGATTTTCTTGAGCGCATTGGCGATTTCATACTCTTCGAGAACTCCTTCTGACTCTGGATGGGTGCGACTAGTTCCCGCTATAAAAATAGCAAAACCGCATTTTGCTATTATGTCGTCTCGATACTTTCGATTAAATGCTGCTTCGCTCATTTTTGCCGGAAGATTTCGCGGAAAGGGTCTCAAGATAAGATGCTTTTCGATTGCTGATGCACCTTTTTCATAAAGTTTCAGTAATGCACCTTCCACGACAGAACTGCCGATGTTTAATCCAAAGCCACTAATTAGCTTATACTTATTTTCAATCAACCTCTCGCCCAGTCGTACGCATAAATCTCGCATCTTCGTTTCTCCAAAATCTCCGAACTGATGTGCGCTACCAGAGACAAATATGTATCTTTGATAATAATGCTCCTCAATACTTTCGAGAATCCTAGTAACCTCTTTGAAATCCTCTATCAGAAGAGTCTGAATACTGTATCGGCGCAGGTCTTCGATCTGGAGGGCCTGCTTGTTGGTGTCATATTCATATAATTGTTGCGCTTTGAGTTTGTTCTTAATTTTCGTGTTAAGGCGGGCGCGCCGCATAATTGCGAAATGTTCTGGCTTATCATCACCAAGAATAGAGCGAAGGTGACCTAGCATGTATATCAGATTTGGATCACTAAAACTGAAGCCAAGAAACAGAATAGTCTTGCCCAGTAAGTCCCCCTCTAAAGTGTTCTGGAATATCGGATGATTTCGGGCGTAGCGTTCATAATCCTCTTTGCAGATAACTGCTTCGTCTGGGTTGGCTATATCACCGTGCATTTTGTACAACACAACTTCGCGACCCGGTTTATGTCTAGCTATATCCTTGTCTTTCGTCTTAACGTCAACATTCTTGTGAGCCTCTCTTAAAGACTCTTCGATCAGCTTATCGTAATTCGTAGTCCAAATGGTTGAGATAGGGAGCCTGGCTATAATTTCATGATTGGGCTTATTAGAAGTTGCAGGCTTGTCGAACTCGCTTTGCAATATTTGATTAATAAGAGAGCGATTTCTGCCACTACGATTAAGATAATATTGAGCCACGGCTACGACATCATGCTCTCGGTCAATATCTAAGTTCAGTTCTTTAGCGCAGTTACGCATTAACTCTTTCCAATTGACAAATCCATGCGGATGCGACATACCAGCACCAATAAATAGGGCAGCATCTCCTTCGTGCATAGCATCAATATATTTTCGCAGCAATTGTTTAAGGTCTATAGACATTTTATGTATCCTCCATTCAATTGAAGCCGCCTAACGCCCGAATTGACCGTGCGCGGCGAATAGAATCAACTTGTAAGAGACTCAAGCATGATGAAAGCCATCCAATCCGCGCTACGGTCGAATGAGTTGTTAGATTTCGTCCGACGTGACCACTCCTGGCTGCGCGAGCCTTCTGCGTTGATTGTATCGTTCAACGTACCCACCGCCGCATGGCGATTCATCTTTGATTATCCTCAACCCTCGATGCTGGCGCGGGCTCAGAGCATTCAAGATGAATCAGCACTCAAGGATAACTTTGTCTCTCACGACTTGTGAAGGTAATACATGTCTCTGAGCCAGAGCATTCAACAGGAATCTAACTACTATTGGACCGCCAATAGCGGTAATTTACGGCAATTCGGGTATATTACCGCCAGCAGTCTTGTATGTTGACGAAAGTCTGCTGGTTGCACATTCTGTGCTCATGCAGACGGCTCAGCGACGGCTGAGACTGAGCGCCGGTGAAGCTGATAGCGGCCTGAGGCCACTGAGCCTGGTGATTAGATCAGCTCCCGGCGCTCAACTTTGCGACACCATAGGCCGGACGGTATCTTAAGCCGCTTCACCCGAAGCTGAGCTTGCATTCACAAGACTGGCCCGCCGCAAGGAGACCCTGACATGGAGCAACTGCAATGACTCTTTCCGCTCTCGGCATCGACATCTCCAAACTGAAGTTCGACGTCGCTCTCCTGCGCGACAATGGCAAGTTCAAGCACCGCGTCTTCCCCAACACCCCTGCCTGCTTTCTTCAACTCTCCGCCTGGCTGGAGAAGCAGAAAGTTGTGCGGGTCCACGCCTGTCTGGAAGCCACCGGCACCTACTCAGAAGCTGTGGCGACCTATCTTTCGAATGCCGGTCACGTGGTGAGTGTCATCAATCCGGCGGCTATCAAGGCTTACGGCCAGAGTCGCCTCTCGCGCACCAAGACTGATAAGGCCGATGCGAGCCTCATCGCGCAGTTCTGCCAGGAGCGGCATCCTCCCGAGTGGCGGCCGTTACCCGCAGAAATACGTGTGCTGCAGGCACTCATCCGCCGCCTCGATGCCCTGCTTGAGATGCGTGGGATGGAGGCTAATCGCCTTGAGGTGACGGCCGACGTCGCGGTCGTCACAGAGTCGCTGGTCGGGCACCTCGCCTTCCTCGGCGACGAGATCAGTAGGGCTGAGGCGCTCATCCGCTCGCACATCGACAGCCACCCCGGCCTCAGAGAGCAGCGCGACCTCCTGCTCTCGATCCCTGGCATCGGCGACACCACAGCAGCTAAGCTGTTGGGTGAGATCATGGATGTCAAACTCTACGAGAGTGCGCGCCAACTGGCCGCCTTCGCGGGGCTCGTACCGCGGCTGCACGAGTCGGGCAGCAGTGTAAGGCACAAGGCACGACTGTCGAAGACCGGCGCGCCGCGGCTACGCAAGGCGTTGTACTTCCCGGCCATCGTGGCCATGCGATACAACCCGCATGTTAGGGCGATGAGCGAGAGACTCAAAAAGCGTGGCAAGTGCCCGATGCAGATCATCGGCGCGGCAATGAGAAAGCTGGTTCATCTCGCATACGGAGTGCTGAAGAGCGGCCAGCCGTTCGACCCGCGGATGAAGACTGCTTGACTCTGAAGACGGTATCTAATCACTCTATTAGCTGTAAATTACCGAATCATGCGGTCTAACACCTGAAACAACTGGATTTTACCGCAACTATTACGGTCATCGCGGCCTGCCTTCCAATACAACCTTGAGGCATTATCGCATTGGCTGCATGGCCTCCCGCCTTATCGCTTCCAGTTCGGAATGTCCTGTTAGAGAATAGCAAATCGTTTTAAGACCGCGCTCTGGAAAGCACTCTCTTCTAACTGTGATCCTTTTCTTGTGTGCCAGTTGTGTGCCAACTCAGCCAAACCAGGCATTCTGAGCCATACTCAGCCATCATAGCAAAGTGCGGAAAAGCAATAATACATTACTCTTTCGCACTCAACTAAACTCAACAACACAGCCTTGTTTAGACTTCTAAACCGAGGGTCGCACGTTCGAGCCGTGCCGGGGGCATCTTATCAACTTGAAGAATCGCGCCGGGTGGTGTAAATATCTTCACGAGCCAAGGTTCTTTGTGGCGGCTATAGCTCAGTAGGTTAGAGCGCTAGATTGTGGATCTAGAGGTCGTCGGTTCGAGCCCGACTAGCCGCCCCTGTTTTTATAAAGTTGCGCTGCATACTTCTTTTCTGCGTAAGCTCGCAACTCCCACATAAAATCCTCATCAGTATTTCAGCAAATGAAACAATGCACTCACTATAAAATCATAAAGCCCGAGATTGAGTTTTCCTCTCGACAACGCTCGAAGGATGGCAAAGCTACATGGTGTCGTAGCTGTTTTCAGGAAAACTGGCGGAAGCGGTACTATACAAATCACGCACTTTACAAACAACGGCATACAGAAAGCAGAAACCGGCTACGTGAAGAAAAAGCCCGTCAGACATATGAATATCTAAAACAACATCCCTGCGTAGAATGTGGCGAGAGTGATCCTATAGTTCTTGAATTTGACCATAGAAATAGTGCTGATAAGTTTGAGTCGGTTACTCAAATGATACTTAATAACGCATCCTGGAAAAATATTCTCACGGAAATACAGAAATGCGAGGTCAGGTGCGCCAATTGCCACAGACGAAAAACCGCTGCACAATTTAATTACAGGAGGTTCATGTTCAGCGGACAGGCCCGGTAGCGGCCAAAGAAAATTTTTCTTAACCGACGGCCACCCGCATCGGTGGCCGCATTCATTTAGACCCGAGAGCTTTCTGCATTATTATTCATCATGGAAATTCAGATTCCCGTTCCTGCTAATTTTAGTTTCAAGCGCACGGCTATTAGTCACGGCTGGTGCGAGTTGCTGCCTTTTGAGTTTGAGCAAGAGACGTGGACGCTGCGGCGCGTCATTGATCTGGGAGCAGACCGGCCCGTGACGGTGAGCGTGACGAATGGCAACAAGCAGCTTGAGGTGAGCACGAATCGTCGTTTGGGTAAGCGCGCTGCGGCGAAAGTCGTGCATGATGTGCGTCACATCTTCAGGCTCGACGATGATATGACGCCGTTTTATCAAGCCGTCTCGCAGGATGAAGTCTTCGCATGGGTCGAGCAGCAAGGCGCGGGCCGTCTCCTGCGCTCGCCTACCGTCTTTGAAGATTTGGTCAAAGCTATTTGCACGACCAACTGCTCGTGGGCGTTGACGGTGAAAATGGTCACGGGGCTCGTTCATCATCTGGGGCGTGAAGGCACGGACGGACGACGTAGTTTTCCCACGCCGCAATTGATGGCCGAAGCTCCCACGGAATTTTACAGCGACGTGGTGCGCGCAGGTTATCGCGCTCCTTATCTGAAAGAGCTGGCGGATCGCGTGGCGTGCGGAGAGCTGGACGTGGAAAGCTGGCTCGCGAGCGAGCTGCCGACACACATGCTCAAGCGCGAGATGAAGCGCGTCAAAGGCGTGGGCGATTATGCGGCAGAGACGTTGCTCAGGCTGGTGGGGCGTTACGACGGGCTGGCTCTGGATTCATGGGTCAGGGGAAAGTTTGCGCGCATGTACGGGCGCGGTCGTCCCGTTACGGACAAGAAAATTGCGCGCCGCTATGCGCGCTTTTGTGAGTGGCAAGGACTGGCGCTCTGGTGCGACATGACACGCGACTGGCTCTAGGAATTGCGGAATGCGGATTGTAAAGAGATTGACTCATCGGTTCATTGAGTCAATCTCTTTACAATCCGCATTCCGCATTCCGCATTCCGCAATCGTTAGTTTTTCCCGAGCTTCTCGGCGCTGCGTTTTATTCTTCCGCTCAGCTCTATGATGTCGTCCAGGTCGCTGCCTGCTTTGGTGGAGTTTTCAACGTCGACGACACGGCCAGCGTCTTTGAAGATAGGGTTATTGACAAGCCTTAAGATTAGGGCATCGAGGGAGAGCAGCCACGGTTTGAGGCTCTTGATGTCCGGCTCGTCCGTCGTCTTCACGCGTTTCTCGTTCTTCTCCGCGCTTGGAAGCTGCAAGGCCAGCTTTAATCGACCAGCACGCTTTTTAATATCCGAAGTGGCCGTGGCGATTAACTCGTAGTTGAGCGGCCCGGCCTGCAACATGCTCAGTATCTGGTTGTTGGATAACTGCAAACCCTCGTAATCCTTCTTGACCTGCGAGAGCGTCAGGCGCGGCGGCTCGTTCTCGGTCTCTTTTCTAGTTCCCTTGCCGATGTTTCTCAACAGCCACTCGCGCTCGGCCATGTCGCGCTCGCGGCGCGAGTTGGGCGAAGGCGGCGGCGGCGCGCCGCTCTGCCCGCAGACCGGCCCCGCAAGGGCACACGCAAAGAGTGCGACGACGAGAAGATTGATTAATTGTCCTGCACAGGAAAGGGCGCGAAGGGTTTTCATGGCTCACCTCGCGTAAAGGAAGATTAGGGTCTGTCAGCGCCCGCCAGTATAGTCCTTCGCTTTGCCGCAGACAATAAAAAAAGAATTGGTTCATTTGTTCATCGGTTCATTGATTCAATGAGCCGATGAATCAATGAATCAATCATGATGAAAGGTCAGGAGGCCGAGCGGGCTTCGGCTCTTTTCGGCCCACTCTTCAAGCAGGGGTTTTAGCTCGGGATGGCTCAAGCCTTCGCCGCGCCATGCGTATTCGCTCAAAGCCGCGACGGCGTTCCACGTCGGATGATAACGCAGGTAAATATCCTTTTCGCGCGTGTTGCCCCAACTGCCGTCGCTGTTCTGCCGCGCGAGCAGGTGTTCCATGCCGCTACGCATCAGCGCATCCTCTGTCTCCATCCCAAGCGCGCGCAATGAATCCATAAACTCGCCCAGCATGTCTGCGTCGTTCATTCTCACGGCGACCATCATGTTGGCTTTGAGAAACTCGAACTCATAGGAGAGCAGTCGCGGGTTGATTCTGTAAAGACCATAATCGTTCAGCGTGTATACGACGTGCGTGATGGCATAGACCGTGTCGAAGAATTCGTCCGTCAGTTCGTTCCGGTTAACGATGTAGGGCCGCAAGGTGGGGAGCCACGCGAGCACGTCGCGATACTTTGCGCCGAGCACGACGCCGTAATGCTCGCCGCTGTAGGTCATAATCAGCGCGTCGTACCAGACGTCGTAGCGCGTACGCATCCTTAAAGGACGCTTGCAAACCGCGCACGCGGTCGTGCCGCGCACGTTATAAGCGTGGCAAGAGTCGCACTGGTCCGGCACGTCTGCGGGCGGCGGCTCTTTCAAAGGATCGAACAAGAGATAGGCGCGCGCGCTGTAGCGCGGGGCGGCGCGTCGAATCTCTTCTTTGAGACGCTCGTCACGCACGCCTAAGCTATCGGCGGCATCGCTCCCGAAAGCGTAATCCGCAATCGTGCCGGGGTCCGCATAAGGCGGCAAGTGTGGATGCAGAAGCCGCCAGCGGCGTGCGCGCTCCCGGCCCATGCGTCGCGCAAGCGCCTTCGCTTCCCTATCGCTGAAGGCTTCGCTCAGGCTGTAAAAGCACCATAGATAATCGCTCCCGTACTGCGCGAAATTTTCCTTTTCAAGCGCGGTGCGGTAAATGAATTGCAGGCCGCGCCGCACACTGCGCGCGCGGTCACGCTCGGTCCAGCGCGAGCCCGGCCAGAGCGGGCGAAGACTACGACCGGCAGCCGCACGGGACGAAGATGTTTGAGCACCGCCCCGTGTCGGGCTTTGAACCGGCGACGGCTCTTGAGCGCGGGCGCTTTGTCCCTGTGTCGCCGCGAGCGAAGTTTGCAGGACGAGCAGGAGTAAAAATCCGGCTAAGAATTTTTTGTAGATATTGAGAGCTTTCATGCGCCTTGTTTGAGTAGCGATGACGGGCAGAGCTTTTCTACTACACACTCTTCGCAGAGCGGCCTGCGCGCTTTGCACACCGCGCGCCCGTGAGCAATCAGTAGATGTGAAAAGCGTGTCCATTCCGTGTGCGGCACGAGCTTCATCAAGTCGCGCTCTATCTTTTCCGGCTGTTGTTCGCGAGTAAGTCCCAGACGCTGGCTGACGCGCGCAACGTGAGTATCGACGGCTATGCCTACGGCTACGCCAAACGCATTGCCGAGCACGACGTTGGCCGTCTTGCGCGCAACACCGGGCAATTCCAGCAGGGCTTCCAGATTGTCAGGCACGCGCCCGCCGTGCTTTTCCAGCATCAGGCGGCACGCGCCCTGAATGCTGCGCGCCTTGTTACGATAAAAGCCTGTCGGGCGAATGTCCTGTTCTAATTCCTGCGGCTCAACTTTTAAGTAGTCGTTGCAATCGCGATACTTTCTGAAAAGCGCGGGTGTCAGCGCGTTGACGCGCTCGTCCGTACATTGCGCGGAGAGAATCGTCGCCACCAGTAGCTCAAGCGGGTTCGTGTAATCGAGCGTGCACGCAGCATCCGGGTACGCGCGCTCCAGAAGCTTTAGAATTTTCCGCGCCCTCTGTTTCTCCGCTTTCTCCAGGTCGTTCATCCTTTGTTTCCGTTTCTACCGGATGGTTTCGTCTTCAGTTTCCGATTCTTCTTGCGCTCTCAATGACAAAGATGAAAAAGAGATGTTGACTAACCAGTATGAATTGAGTAAAGAGAGTGTGCAACACAAAAGCTTTAAGGAGCCGAACATGACTTACGTAGTAACCGAACCTTGTGTTGATTGTAAATACACGGACTGCGCGGCGGTCTGTCCCGTCGAGGCGTTTCATGAATTGCCCGACAGGCTTTATATCAACGCCGATACCTGTATTGATTGTGATGCCTGCGTCCCGGAGTGTCCCGTCGAAGCCATCTTCGCGGAGTCTTCACTGCCGGAGCATTACGCGGAGTGGCTGGCATTGAACGTCGAGGAAGCACCCAACTATCCGACCATCAGCGCCAAGATACCGGCACTGTTTGGATCGGGTTGTAAAGGCCAGCCGGAATAGACAAAAAGGCTCTGCGCCTTACACTACCGTCTCTGGCGAATCAACTTTCGCACGGCGCTGCGGTTTATTTCGCCCGCGCCGTCCACAAGCATTCCGGGCGTGTGAGACTTTGCGCGCCCGGAATCTTTCATCTCCTTCAGGGCCGCACGCGCCCGCCGAACCCCCTGCTACAGATTTGACACGGAATCTTTTCGCCGTGATGATAGAGTGAACTCATATTGAGCGCCGGAAAAATTTCAGACGGAGTAAAAAAAGAGTCCCATGTCCCAAGTCCAAAGTCTCAAGTCAAAAATCCGTTTCTTTTTTTTGACATGAGACTTTGGACCTGGGACTTTGGACTATGATTAGAGTGAAAGATGAAACGCTATCTGCCCTTTGCCATCATTGCCATCGTCTTCTGTAGCGCCATCGTAGTCGCGGCCCTGCTCTTGCGCGCTCCCAAAACAAACACGGCGAGCACGAACATGCCCAGTAGTAGTAATACCAGCACCGGGCCGCAACCCGGCGCAGAGCCCGCGCGCTCCAAAGGCGACCCCAATGCGCCGGTCGTCATAGAGGAGTTCGGTGATTTTCAGTGCCCGCCATGCTCGGCGCTCCATCCGGAGCTACAGCAAATCGAGAAAGATTACGGCCAGCGCGTGCGCGTTGTCTTTCGCCATTTCCCCTTAACACAGATTCACCCTTACGCGCTCGAAGCGGCGCAGGTGGCCGAGGCCGCAGGGAATCAGGGGAAGTTCTGGGAGATGCACGCGTGGCTTTACGAGCACCAGGAGGAGTGGCACAAAGGCCCTTACGCGCGGCAGATGTTTTTTAATGCGGCGCAGAAGATGGGAATGGATGTCGGACGCCTTCAGGTAGATATGAACACCGCCGAGGTCAAACAGCGCGTCATTCAGGATTACCGGCGCGGCATCTCGCTCGGCGTACAGGGCACGCCAACCCTCTTCATCAACGGCAAGCTGGTAACGCAGGAACAGATGACGGACGCGGGCCTGCGCGGCATGATCAACTCTGCGCTCGCCGCCAAAGGACAATAAGGAATTTTCGATTTGCGATTGCCGATTTGCGATTTGAAAAGAAAGAAAGCTTTTAAATTTCAAATCTCTGATTTGTCCGCTTCCAATCGAAAATCGCAAATCTAAAATCGCAAATTTCTTTCATGCCCGACAAAGCCGTCAAGAAGCAGAGCCTTGCCAGAGACCCGGCGCTTTTTTACGCGCTGGCTGCGATAGTCGCTCTGGTCGGCATCGGTGATGCGGTATATCTGACGGTCGAACATCTATCGGGCCGCAGCGCGCAGTGTCTTGTCACCACGGGCTGCTCCAAAGTTCTGGGCAGCGTCTATGCCAGCGTCGGCGGCATCCCGCTTGCCGCCCTCGGCGCGCTGGCCTACTTCACAGTCTTTAGTCTCGCCACGCTCGCGGCCTTTGGTTACAGCAGCGCCGCACGGCTTCTCTTCCCCATCATCGCCTTGATGTTGCTCACAACTCTCGGCCTACTCTACCTGCAAGCCTTCGTCATAGAGGAATACTGCGATTACTGTCTGCTCTCTGCGTTCCTGACTTTTACGCTCACCGCCATCATGTGCATCCTGCTGTTTCTACAGCGTAGAAGCCCGGAGCCCGCGCGCCTGCGTTAACCAGCACGACGGCTGGCTCTTGCTTCGGGTGCTGTTTATGTGGTTTCTTTACGTCTGAAAAGCCAGGCTCCCGTCTCCCCCAAAGTTACCTTCTCCGGCGAGGTGAATCATGAGACGTACATTTCTCTTAACGCTTCTCTTCATTCTCGTCCTCGCATCTTCGACCGACGTTGCGGCTCAGAACCTGAAAGCCGCGCGCGAGCACGTGCAGCGCGGGCTTGCGCGCTTCGGGCGCGGAGACCTCAAGGGCGCTATCAACGAATACAACAAGGCTATAGAAAATAATCCGCGTGAAGCGGAAGCCTACTTTAATCGTGGAGTGGCACGGCGCGCCAAGGGCGATTTGGACGGCGCGATTGACGATTACGAAAAGGCCGTCGAGTTTGACCCGCGCCTCGGCCAAAACAACCGCGACATCACGCAGGCTTATAGCAACCGTGGCTACATACGCTCGAACCAGCTTGATATGGACGGGGCCATCAGCGATTTCAACAAAGCCATCAAGTACAGCCCGAACGACGCCGAAAGTTACATCAAGCGCGGGCGCGCGCTACTCATCAGCGGCGACCTCAAGGGCGCGGTCACAGATTTTAATCGCGGCATAGAGTTGGACCCCAACAACCCACTGGCCTACGCCGATAGAGGCGTGGCCTTCAAGCGCCAGGGCGACCACGATTCCGCGCGCAAGGATTTCGAGCGGTGTTTGCAGATAAACCGCGAGCTGAAGCTGATGATAGACCTGCACATCATGGAGCTTGAAATGCAGATTCGCGAGATGAAACGCCGCCGCGCCGCCAGCCAGGAGAGGGTTGCCTGAGAGCGGCAACGTTCAGATTCTTTCCCGCTTCTACAATCTCACTTTCGCGTGTAGCCCGCAGGATGGCTGACTTCTATGTCGTCGTTGTCGGTCTTAATCTGTATGCGATGGAAACCCTTTTTGGCGTTGGTCGAAAGATAGGTCAGCGCAATCTGGCGCGTGAAGGACGTGGAGACGTCTTTCAGGAAGGGGTCATAACTGACGGGCGCGTTAATGCCTTGAAAGTAGGCACGCCCGCCCGTTTCCTCCGATAGCCTCTGGAGCGAGCTTTGCGCGCCTGCGGCCAGCAGAGTGTCCGTGCGAACCGCCGAGATAACCGACGGGCCGTAGAGAGAATAGACGGCGACGCCGCGCCGCTGCGCTTCGTTGATGGCGCGCTGTAGGTCTATGCTCTGCACGACCGTCACGGTATCGAAGCCGCGCGAGTAGTCCAGGCCGTCGGAGACCACAAGCATCGCGCGCCTGCCCTGCGGCAGTCCTTCATAGCGTTTGAGGGCTTCTATAATCTCTATGTATGGATTCGTAGGCGCGGCGGTGGCAAAGCTCACGGGAGGCCGGAGCGCTCCGGCGGCGCGCTCCAAATCGGTCGTAAATTTCTGGCGCACTTCGAGCGAGCCCGTTCGTATATAGCCCACAAGGACGCGCGAGCCTTCGGGCAGGCTGCGTATAAAATCGCCCACGCCCTTCATCTCGTTGCCGATGGAAGGCACCAGACCGTCCTGCACGAGCACAGCTAAGCTAAGAGGCGAATTCCCCAGCCAGCGTATGGAGAGCTTACGCATCTCCTCGCCGTCTTCAAAGACGCGCAGGTCGAGCGATTCCAACTCCTCGCGCTGCGTACGCGCGGGGCTCTTTTTCTGGCGAATCGTGACGGGGATGACGACCGTTCTCACACCGTCGCGGTTGCCCTTGCGACGGTCCTGCGCATCCTCACGCGCCGTGGCTGTAAATCCTGCCACCAGACAAAGGAGCATCAGGGCTGAGAGAAATATCGCGGCTTGTCTATGGATTCTGCGCATCGCTTCTCCTCACGGTTAGAGAAAATGGCTGACCGGCACGGTGTCAGACATTATATCCCCTAACGGGCAAAAAACGGATAGCCCGAAAACGCCTGCCGGGCGCACCGTTGGCTAATGCAACTACAAGATAGTATATTTCGTGTCTTTCAAGTAAACAATCGGCACGAGGCGGCGTATATCATAAGCGCCCGGTTGCATCTAATAAAGGTGGCGGCTTCGGGCCGGACACTTTGAAAGGCATGGAAGAAGTAAAGAGACTCCGGATGGTAGAAAGAAGCGACAAACTGACGCCGCGAGACCGTTTGATGACGCGCGTGCTGCGCTATGCTCCGTGGTTGGGCTTCTTCGTCATCATGCTGCCCGCGCCCATCATCTTTTTTCTGCTCTACCTGACCACAGCCACCATAGAAGGCGCGGCTATCCTTATTTTTCTGACGCTTATCTCGCTCGTCATAGGCTCCGTGGCGGGCCTCATGGCAGTGATTTTCATACTGCTCTACAAACGTCGCTGGACGAAGCGCGTGCGCGAGCGCCTTGCTTCGGACGGCGTCACCGCCGACGAGCTTGACTGGTTCATGTCCGAGCTGACGACCGCCGAGCGCCAGACCCTGCGCTCCATAGAAGCGCAGAACCCGCTTCTGGCCGATGCTTATCGCGAGACGCTGGCCGCGCGTTTGACGGCCTCGCGCGTGCTCGCCACGGCCAAGCGCGAGCTGCTACTGGTCGAGCGTCGCATCAACCGCGCCGCCTACATTCAGGGCACGGACACGCGCAGCCTACAGGAGGAGCTTCGTGCAGACCGCGCGCGGTTGCAAAATATACGCGACGAGGGCACAGGTTACTTGGCGGAAGTTCAATCGCGCTTGCAGATGATAGAGGCTACGGCCAGCCGTGGCGCGAGCTTTGACGAGACCAACATGGCCTTAAAGCGGCTCGGCGCGCTCCGCGATCAGATGCCGCTTGCGCTGGAATCGATACGCGAGGAGCAGCAGGCGCGGCTGGAGATTGAAGACGACATGAAGCACGACCGAGACCAGCGCGCTTTGACCGCAGCGAGGGACGAATAGATGAGCGCAGACGCGGATAATCGCTCGACCAAAATCAACCTGGTACGCACGGACGACGGGCGCTGGCGCGTCTTCATTGACGACCAAGACATGGGAACAGGCTTTCAGTTTCCATGGGACGCGCTCCAGTGTGCCTTAAACGGCGCGCTCACAGGCAAGCCGCCCGCCGCCCTTCAATCAATCGAAATCCACGCCACCACCACCGCCGACAAACACCTCGTCGCACGAGTGCGCGCCGCCGAAGTCGAGCGCCGCGCCCTCCTCGCCGCCCTCCGCGGCATCGACGGCGAAGGAATCTGAAAAGCAGTGACAAGTGACGAGTGACAAGTGACAAGTTAAAACAACTTCTCTTTTCTCTTGCTTGTCACTTGTCACTCGTCACTCGTCACTTGTCACTTTCTTGTAGACTCCTGTCTCTAAGCGTTCGGCGTAGCCTTCTTTGACGAGGGCGCGGTTGCCTAAGCCAGCGTCGGGGCGTGAGAGACCGGTGACTTTTGCCAGCTCGCCGAGCAGGGTCATGCCCGCTCCGTGTAGAAAGGCGCGGGCGATTTCGCGCAGCGCCGTTTCGCGTTTGATCTTGATGGCAAGCTCGGGCGCGAAGCGTGATTCGGCGAGCGTCCAGATGTAGGTGAACCACGGCTCGTATAGGACTTCGCCGGGGATGACTTTCATCGTGCGTTGCAGCTCATCCAGAGCGCGTGTGAATCGCGCGCGGTCAAGGACTCCGGACTCTTCGCGTAAATCCCCTGTCGCCATCTCCCATTCGCGGCGCAGGACGCGCAGGATCGAGCGCGCCTCCGTTGACAACACCTTGCTCTCCGCACGGCGCGTGATTCCCCACACGGCGTTGAAGTGGCGTATGAGACGCGGGGCGACGAAGGTTGCGCGCCCGCGCCCTAGCTTCGCGTAGTAGACACGACCGCGCCGCATCACTTCGTCCTTGATAACCCACGCGAGGCTGGCTTCAGGGTCTTTCTGTACGTTGCGCGGCATGTGCGCGTCACGCCGCCCGCAGACGGCCACGTAGATGGAAGGTCCGGGATGGCGAACGTCCGTCATCGCCGCGCAGAACCCCACATCTTCGACGAGCCTTTCCGCTTCCACGGCGCTCTCTATACGCCGTTCCGCCTCGCGCCGCCACATGCGGTCGCGATAATCCTCCATGTCTTCCGGCAAAGATTTAATCATAAGAAATTGAGTCATTGATTCATCGGTTCATTGAATCAATTAACCGATGAATGAGTTCTTTCATTCTGACGGACGGCCTCTTTCATCCTGACCGATGCGGTCAGAGTGGGCAGCCTCACGAAAGCGTCCGCGTATAGTTAAAGTCAAGAAAATAAAGCTTATAACAAACTTCGCCTGTCGCGGCATGGTCATTGCAGACGGTGCTGTGCGCGCAGTGCGTCTTTCTTTGAAGAAAGCCCACTCCCCTTTGAAAATTTCCCACGCTGCGCGCGAAGGAATCGAGATGATGAGAATCAAACGTTCACGCTTTATCACCTGGCTGGCTTGCCTCGCTCTGTTGTTCGGATGCGTCTCCGGCATTCTTATCACAGAGAACGCCAGAGCCAAATCGCAGGACCCCGACTCAAAGGTCTCTGCGGACCTCAAAGACAAGCTCTCCAGGGGCCAGGGTGATGAAACAGTCTCGGTCATCGTCGAGCCGAACGGCTCGTGGAACCCCGATCTTGACGACGCCATCCAGAGCAAGGGCAATAAAATCAAGAAGCAGTTCAAAAACTTCAACGCCCGCGTGGTCGAGCTTCCTGTGTCCGACATCAACGACCTTGTGAACCGTTCCGACGTGCAGTATGTCGCATTGGACAGAGAAGTTAAAACGCTCGGTCACGTCTCGCTCACCACGGGCACTGATGCCGTCCGCTCCTCTATTGTAGGCAAGACGCTCGACGGCACAGGCATCGGCATAGCCATTCTAGATTCCGGCATTGACCCCAATCACCAGATGTTCAAAGACATCAGCGGCACTGCGTCGCGTATCGTCTACAACCGCGATTTCACAGGCGAAGGACGCACCGATGATCCTTACGGACACGGCACGCACGTCGCTTCGGCTGCCGCAGGCAACGATGACATCTCGCAGGGCGCTTATACGGGTATTGCTTCCAACGCCAACATCATCAACCTGCGCGTTCTGGGCGCTCGCGGCACGGGCAGAATGTCCTCGCTCTTAAACGCGCTCGATTGGACTTTCACCAACCGCGCCACCTACAACATCCGCGTCATCAACATGAGCCTCGGCATGACAGCCGTCGATTCTTACAAGAACGATCCGCTGTGCAAAGCCGTGCGCAAACTGGTTGACGCGGGCGTGGTGGTTGCCGCTGCTGCGGGCAACCTTGGCAAAAACAGCGCGGGCCAAAAAGTCTATGGCATGATTCACTCGCCCGGCACAGAGCCCTCGGCCATCACGGTAGGTGCGGCCAATACTTACGGGACTAACTCGCGCGCCGACGATGGCGTTGCGACGTACAGCTCGCGCGGGCCGACTCGCGGCTACTGGACAGACAATTCCGGTGCCCGTCGCTACGACAATTTGATCAAGCCGGATGTGGTCGCTCCCGGAAACAAGGTTATCTGGGCCGAGGCGGAAAACAACTATCTCGTCTCGCAGAATCCTTCTATGGATGCCAATGTCAGCCAGACCATCACACGTAAAATGATGTATATGAGCGGGACTTCGATGGCGACTCCGGTGGTCGCTGGCGCAGCCGCCCTCATGCTTCAGGCCAACCCGAAACTGACGCCGAACATGGTCAAAATGCTCTTGATGTACACGGCACAGTCTCTTCCCGGCTACAACACTTTCGAGCAGGGCTCGGGCCAGATTAACCTTGAAGGCGCGATTCGCGCGGCCAAGCTGGTCCGCACGGATTTGACGGCTTCGACGGCGGTTGGCGCGCCGCTTTTGACGGCTGCTGCGCCGACGGCGCAAACGACGATTGCCAATAACACCTTCAAGTGGTCGCAAGGCATCGTCTTAAGTCAAAGCTTCGCCACCGGCACGGAACTTCTTACCAAGTACCAGAAGATTTACGGCACGGGCGTCCTCATCAGCGACGGTGTGTTGATTAGCGACGGCGTCCTGATTAGCGATGCGCTGAAAATGTCAGCCGGTGTGCTCATCAGCGACAACATACTGACGAGCAACGGCATTACCATGAGCGAAGGCGTCTTCTTCTGCGGCGTCGGCGTGTTGATTAGCGACGGCGTGCTTATCAGCGACGGCGTGTTGATTAGCGACGGTGTGTTGATTAGCGACGGCGTCCTGATTAGCGATGTCGAGCTTGCGACCGACATGCTCACGCAAGCGCGACAATCAATGCTCAACGGCGAGGCCTCAAGATTCATGCCGGTTATAGTTGACTCGACAGGCTCAGGAAATTCCGGCCCCGGCTCATCCGGCTCAGGGTCTTCCGGGTCTTCCGGCTCAGGCTCATCTGGTTCCGGATCTTCCGGCTCCAACTCCAGGAAAGGCAAGTAAGCAAAGTTATACGCATCCACTGATGTAACTTTGAGTTTCAGGCGAACACCTGCTGTCTGAAAAGGAGTAAAGAAAATGTCTCTCGGTCTAGCTAAAAAAGAAACGGACGCTGCGGCGCGAGGCATTAATCAATCGAGCGCAGGCTCTTTGACAGTCCAGCAAGCCACCAACGCGCACCAGCGCGAAGTCCTGGCCTTTCTAGCCATACGTCCGCTTCACACGCTGACCATGGTCGGCCTGATTCGCGATAACGGTCTGGTGAGCCCTTTGAATCGCGGCCAGTTCTACGCGGCGCGCAACCGTAAAGGAAAGCTCGTCGGCGTCGCTCTCATTGGTCACGCCACGCTCATTGAAACAGAATCGGACGAAGCTCTCAGGGCTTTCGCGCACATCGCACGCGCTTCGCGTAGCACGCACATGCTCATGGGCGAGCAGGATAAGGTTCAGCGTTTCTGGAATTACCACTCCGAAGAGGATGAAGTTTCGCCGCGTCTTTTGTGCCGCGAACTGCTCTTTGAGCAACGCTGGCCCGTAGAGGTGCGCGAGGCCGTGCGCGGATTACGACAGGCCACGCTCGACGATCTGAATTTAATCATGCCCGTGCATGCCGAAATGGCTTTTGAAGAGAGCGGTGTGAATCCTTTGGAGCGCGACGCGGTCGGCTTTCGCCTGCGCTGCGCGCGTCGCATAGAACAGGGCCGCGTCTGGGTCTGGGTTGAAAAAGGACGACTCCTGTTCAAGGCCGATGTTGTTTCCGACACTCCCGAAGGCATCTACCTCGAAGGAGTTTACGTCAACCCGGCGGAGCGCGGGCGCGGTTACGGTTTGCGTTGTCTCTCGCAGTTGAGCCGCAATCTTCTGGCGCGCACCAAATCGCTCTGCCTCCTCGTCAACGAACGCAACTGGAAGGCGCAAGCCTTTTATCTGAGCGCGGGCTACAAGCTGCGCGGCTCTTACGACACCATCTTCCTTAACCAGCAAAACCACTAAAGAGTAGAAGCAAGCTGGCCGGGAACGGGGAGCACCCGATGCAAGCTTTGAGTAGACAGCGCATCGCCACGCCGTACATGTGGGCGGTGGTCTGTCTCGGCATGGTGGTCGCTTGCTTCTCCCTCTACCTTCTTCCCTTCGCACAGCTCGACCTGAAGTTTCTACTGCTCGCTCTGATTACGGCTGGCATAGGCTCGCGCATCTCCATCAGCATCCCGCGCTTCAAATCGGAAATCTCCGTCTCCGATACTTTCATCCTCCTGACGATGATGCTCTACGGCGGCGAGGCGGCCATCCTGCTGGCGGCTGTAGAGGCTGCGCTCTCCTCCATGCGCTTCGGCAAGAAGCTCATCACCTACTTGTTCAATGCGGCGGTGATGGCGCTCTCGACCTTTCTGACGGTCTGGGCTCTGCGTTTAATTTTTGGTCCGATTTACGTGCTCACGCGTTCGGACTTCTCCGCCGAATTTGCGCTTGCCGTCTGCATGATGGCGCTGGTGCAATACGTGACGAATTCCGGTCTGGTAGCGCTGGCCGGGGCATTAATGGCGGGGCATCCGGTGTGGGCCACTTGGAAACGATATTATCTCTGGACCTCGCTCTCGTATTTCGCGGGCGCATCGGCTGCCGCCGTCACGGCCAAGCTCGTCCTTGGCGTAGGCTTCTACGCCATCTTCGCCATGACGCCCATCATTGCCGTCATCTTTTTCACTTACAAGACCTACTTGAAGAACGTAGAGACTTCCGAGGCCGCAGCCGAGCAGGCGCAGCGACACATCGAAGAACTCTCGCGCTACATTGCCGAGCAGGAGCGCATGCGCGAGCAGTTCTCGCAACTGGAAAAACTTTCCGCTCTGGGAGAGCTGGCTTCCGGCGTCGCGCATGATTTCAATAACACTCTCGCAGGCATCCTCGGTCGCGCTCAGCTTCTACAGCGAACCATGGACCCTGAAAAGCTGGGTCGCGGCCTCAACATCATTATCAAGTCGGCTGAAGACGGCGCGAAGACCGTCAAGCGCATACAGGATTTTGCGCGCCAGCGACGCGACCACGACTTTGCTCCCGTCGCCGTCGATCAGCTTCTCTTCGACGTCAGCGAAATCACTCGCCCGCGCTGGAAGGTCGCATCCGAAACGGCGAACGTGCATATCAATCTTGACGTTCAAATCAACACCGCGCCGTATGTCATGGGCGAAGCTTCAGAGCTGCGCGAGGTCTTAGTCAACATGGTCTTCAACGCCGTGGACGCCATGCCCCAGGGAGGACGCCTCACGCTTTCCGCCGAAGAGAGAGACGGGCACGTCGAGATAAGCGTGCGCGACACTGGATTAGGCATGACGCCCGAAGTACGCTCGCGCATCTTCGACCCCTTCTTTACCACCAAGGGCAAAGCCGGGATGGGCCTGGGCCTCGCTGTCGGTTACGGCATCATACGCCGCCACAACGGCATCATTCTGGTGGAATCGGAAGTCGGGCGGGGTACGACCTTCTGCATACGCATGCCGGTCGCGAAAAACATCTGTGCGACCGAGCTTGTTTCTCAACAGGACGACTTCGCGGCGCTTCTGCCGTCAAACGACGTGAAGCCGCGCTCCATCCCGACGACAATCCTTGTCGTAGACGACGAGGAATACGTGCGCGAACTCCTGCGCGACATACTTGAGGGCGAAGGCATCACGGTCAGTGTCGCCGCGAGCGGAGCGGAAGCGCTCGCGCTTTTCGACGCTGCGCCATTCGACGCCGTCTTCACAGACATAGGCATGCCCGGCATGAGCGGCTGGGAGTTTGCGCACGCCGTACGCGAGAGGAATCAGCGCATCCCCATCGCCGTCATCACTGGCTGGGGCGAGGCCGTCGGCAGCAACGAGCAAAGGGAAGCTCAAGTAGACTGGGTCATAACCAAACCCTTCACCACCAGCCGCATCATGGAAGTCGCGCAGGAAGTCGCGCAAAGACAATCCGAAGCGAAACAGAGCACAACAGAGAGACAGGGAACAAACCTCATCGCCGCCGCATAAACGTCACCCGTCAGGCCGAAAATATTACATGTCGAGCCGTTGAAACGACCTGTCAACCCGTAAACTCGACCCGTCAAGCCGTAAACCTCAACTGTCAAACGTGAAAATCGACCTGTCGAGCGTGGAAATTGACTCGTCAAGCTGGAAAATCGACTTGTCGAGCAGGAAAATTGAGTTGTCAAAGCGGTAAATCGAGTTGTCGAGCAGGAAAATCGACCTGTCGAGCGTGATATTTGAGGTGTCGAGCGTGGAAATCGACCTGTCGAAGAGGAAAATTCACTCGTCAGGGTGGGAAATTGACCTGTCGAGCCTGAAAATCCAGCCGTCGAGCTATAAATATGGCCTGTCGAGCCGTAAAAATGGCTTGCGGAGTCGAAGGAGCGGTTTGAAAAGTCTTAATTGTGTAGCTCCGTAGGAGCGAGAATGTTTATAGCTCGCACGCATTTCCAGGAATCAAGCTCCGTAGGAGCGGCATGTCATGGACGGTGGAACATGACGCTCCTACGGAGCTTGATTCTTGATTGATGTCGTTAAACTATAAACATTCAGTCCCTACGGGACTTTCCAAACAACTTCCGGGAGCAAGACGGTTGCTTCTTTAATCCGCAATCCGCATTCCGAAATCCGCTATTCATTCTCCCCCGCCGTCTTTCCCTTCTTCATCACGCCTTTTCTTTAACTGCTCCCGGTGGAACTCGACCGCGCGGGCGACGCTCCCTTCGACCTCTTCTAGGCGAAAGGGTTTTAAGAGGAAGTGGTACGCTCCCAGTTTGATAAGTCCCTGCGCGAGCGACTGGTCCTGTATCCCTGTGATGACGATGACGGGCGTGTCGGGCTGGCTCTGGCGGACGCGGCCTAATAGCTCAACGCCGCTTAAGCCCGGCATCGAGATGTCTGTCAGAATCACGTCGTAGTGGCCCGTCTCCAGATAGGAGAGTGCGCGCTCGGCAGTTTCCGCCGTGTGACAACGATGCTGCTCCTCGAAAAGATCATAGAGCATGTCGCGTATCATCTCGTCGTCATCAACTACTAAGATGGCAGCCATATGAGGAGTCCTTTCAAGCCAAACCCATGACAAGATAGGTGGTGTCGTCTTTAGCGGGAGCGCCGATGCGAAACCGATCAAGGTCGCTGAAAACAGCCGGGCCTATACGGCTCACGCCCGTTGAGGTGATGCGCCCGAGGCTCGCCTTGAGTCCGGCGAAGTCGTAAGTTTCTCCCACAGTATTTTCAGCATCCGTCACGCCGTCCGTAAAAATTGCGAGCCGTTCACCGGCTGCGAACCTGACCTCGCCCGCCGTGTACTCGCTATCCGGCAGAAGCCCTATAGGCATCCCGCTCGGCTCGAAATCCCTTTCCTCCGAAACCTGCGCGTGCATCCACACGGGCGGCAGGTGTCCGGCGTTGATGTATCGCATCCTTTCTTTGTTCGACGAAACGACGCCCAGAAAAAGCGTCGCATACGTGCCGAGCGGAGCAACGGCCACGACCCTCTTGTTTAACTCAGAGGCGAGCTGCGACAAATCCTTTTCGGCACGCACGAGCGCGCGCAGCTCCGTCTGTAACGTCGTCATCAAAAGCGCCGCTCCAACTCCTTTGCCCGAAACATCCGCGACCCAGAAAGCGCACTCGCCACCCGGCAACATCAGCACGTCGTAAGCATCGCCGCCCACGTCGTAGCAGGCTTGACTCATGCCCCAAGCGGAAAAGGGCCACGGCAAACTAATCACGCCGGGCGCGGGCAAAAGTCTTTGCTGGATGGTGCGCGCCAGTTCAAGCTCTGTCGAAAGAAGCTTGACGCGCAAAGCTTCCTGCGCAAGCTGCTCGCGCTCTACGGCGATGGCCGCGAGCGCGGCGAAAGATTCCAGGTACGCCAGCTCATCGGTTGAAAACTCGCCGCGCCGCGCGTTGATGGCTTGCAAAGCGCCCATCACCGCATCGCCCTGTTTACGCAAAGGCACGCACAGCATTGTCTTGGTAGTAAAGCCTGTGCGTATGTCTGTCGAAGGGTCAAAGCGCGCGTCTGAGCGCACGTCGTTAATGAGCAGGCTTTCTCCCGTTTCAGCCACGTAGCCCGCGAGGCCGACGCCCTTCTCCAACACAATCTCTATCTGGGAGGAGCCTGCCATCTGTCGCGCATGTAGCTTTCCGGTGCGCCGGTCTCGTAGAAAGGCCGTGGCGCGCTCGCACTCAAGCTGCGCGGAGATGAGATCAAGAATGGCATGAAGAATGTCGTCCAGACCGGAAGCGCGGTTGAGCGTCTCGCTCGCTTCTACGAGCGCCTCCAGGCGTAGGATGCGTACATCATTTGGTAGATTGCTGAGAGCAGTGGTCGCACTTGCCAATTCTTGACGTTTCCCTTCAAAGACATCCTAACATTTCCCGCAGCTTGCTGAAAACTTTTATCGCTGGACCATTAAGGAGACGCGGGGACGCGGCGACACGGAGACGCGGGGACGCGGGGACGCGGTGAAAAGAGAGACGTAGAGAAAGAGAGACGCGGCGACCCGGAGAGAAAAGCATTTGTCTTCTCTCCCTGTCGCCGCGTCCCCGCGTCTCCGCGTCTCTTGCTTAGCTTATCTGGGTGCGCTGGCGCGAATGGTTACTTCCGTGCCGTTGCGTAATTCCAGATCGTCGCGTCCCTGAACGTAGACGCTGCCTGCGCCTGCGCCCGCGCCGACGACTGCGCCGATGGCTGCGCCCTTACCGCCGCCTGCGATTGCGCCGATGATTGCGCCGACCGCCGTGCCAATCGCCGTACGCTGTATGGTCTTGTTGGTCTGGTTGTCGTCGCGCACCGCGCCCTCGTTATCCACGCGGACTACTTCGCCTTCGGGCGTGCGCACAGCTTCGATGACGCCCGCAAAGCGATAGGTTTGACCGTTACGCAAGCGTATGTTGTCGAAGTTCAGGTTCAGCTCGGAGCGGCCCGAGACGCGGCCTGAACGATTGATGTTCGAGACGTAGCCTTCAATCACCGCGCCTGAATACTGACCGGGCGAGCGCACGGTCATGGTAAAGCGGTCGCCCTCGCGCACCGAGCGTGTTGAAAGGTCCGAGTTAAGCACAGCCACTAGCTGCGAATTGTCCGGGATGATGAATCCGCCAGCCGTGGTATCCGACGGGTAGCCCGGAGTGGTCGGATAGTTCGGGCTGCCTTCGTAGATGTTCCACTGCGCAACATCTGCTGTACGATCGTAAACGCTCTGCACAGAGACGGGCTGAGCTAGACCTTCTACCGAGACGCGGCGCGTCACGCGCAGGCGGTTGCCGTTATCAATCGGGTCGAAAGTGACCTCGAAGTCGTTGCCGCGATACCCGCTCGTGGTGACCATGAGCTGGTCGCCGTTTAAGGCCGCGCGGGTGCGTATCTGCCGACCATTCGGCAACTGCTCGTTGCGCGTCTGCCCGTCTGCGTCAAACGAAATCTGCTGAGCGCGCGACGAAGCGATGGTCACGTTGCGGCCACGCCGGTCTATGGAAATCATGCTCGGCGCTTCAAGCCGCGCTGTCAGAGCATCAAGCACGCGCTGGCGATCTCTTAAAGAGATGTTGCGCGTGGCGCGTTCGGCTGCCGCTCGTGCGTCATCGCTCTGCGAAGCGTCCAGACGGAAAGTTCCCGTCAAACGGTTCGCTCCCCTGAAGCCGCCCTGTCCCTGACCGATAGGCGGGTAGGTCGTCCCGACAGGCGGATAGGTCGCCTGCGTATCCCAGCGCGCCGTCAGATTGTAGGCGCTCGCCAACTGGTTAACGTCTGTACGCAGGTTCGACCACACAACGTTGGCCTGACCGCCTACACGGTTGCGTCTCATGAAATTGTCTATGCGGGCGGCGCGGTCCAGAACTGCCTGCACGTCCGCTGTGGTCTCCGTGCGATTGTTAAAGCGATTGCGCAGTTCATTCACGGCTGTTTCGAAATCCGTGGTGAACTGGTTGACGTTGTCTTCGCGCCTGGTGTTGTTGATGCGGCTGTTGTCGAGCGCATTATCAAGAGCGTTGCGAAATTGACTCGTGCGGCTATCAATGCGGGTCAAGATTTGGCGCACGGCTCTATCGTTACGATACGGGCGTTGCGCTTGAACCGTCAGCGAGGCGCTTGCCAGTGCCAGGACGAGCGCCGTCATTACTGCGTACTTCATTCTTCTAATCATTCTCTTTCCCTCCAGTATTTCACCGGTTGCTATTTAGCTTTCTCAACATTGGCTCTGCCTCTCGCGTCTTCTGATCCGTGATACGCAAGCAGGCTGCTCTTTTTTTGAACAGTAGAGCCACGTTATCAATTGAAGGGGGAGAGGCAAGATTTTGCTGCTCTGGCCTTGCCCCAAAGGGAGCTGCGAGAGCAATCTACCCGTTGTTCTCGCAAACCTTATGCCGAAGCACCGCGAAGAGGGGAAAACTGCTCTCACAACGGTTCGCGCGCACCTTCGTCAAGCATCCGTTTATTCTATATGCAAAGCGCAGAACATCTCCGAGCCTTCACCAAAATAGCGCCGATTTGCAACAATTAGCATCACTTTCATCATCCGCGAGGGCTGCACCAAATCCAACAACGTCCAACTCATATACGCTAAATTAAAGACTGATATGGGTTAGTACGGCTCCTCTCAATCGGCTCGTGAATTGTGGCCGTCGTGTTATGCTTTCGGCCAGAGGGAGGCCCTAAGTGTATGGAAAAACAGGATGCAAAAGCGGTGGTGCATTTTGGTGGAGATGACTTGTTCGTGTGCATTACGCCGAGCGGCCACGCGCAGGTGCTTGATACAAATCACGAGCGCGCGAGCGCCGCGACGCCCGTAGAGTTACTACTGATTGCGCTCGGCGCGTGCACAGCCGTCGATGTCGAGAGCATCATGCGCAAGAAGCGCGAGCGCGTGACCGCTTATCGCGTGGAGGTACGCGGCGAGCGCCGCACAGAACATCCGCGCGCTTTCACGCGGATGGAGGTTCGCCACATTGTTCACGGCCATAACATTTCGGAGAAGGCGCTGGCGCAGGCAATAGAGCTATCGGAAACGAAGTATTGCAGCGTCGCGGCGACGCTCAGGCCGACGGTCGAAATCGTTTCAAGCTACGAGATTATAGAAGAAGAAGACAAAGCGAAAGCCTGAAGCTCATACACGCAATAGCCCGCTGGCATCTATGCAAAAGTCTTCGGCATGCGACGTCCCACTCGCGCCAGCGAGGTTGTTGCGGCGCGTGCCGGGGCATTCGGAACCGAGGACCGAAGATTTTGACGCGAGAGGCTGGCGGCTTGCGAACAAAAAACGCCTCGGCGCGCGCGCCGCTTCGGAAAGGATTCGAATCTATGCCGCGCGCTCCTTTGCGCTCAATCGTCCACACAATTCTCCTGCTCGCCCTCGCGCTTCTTTTCGCACACACCGCATACGCACAGGAAGAATCGGTCAAGGAGTGGGAGCGCTTTGATTTCTCCAAACAGACCATCGAGGCCGAGCAATTGGCAGAGATGTCGCCTGCGGGTCTGAAGCTCCTGCGCGGGATTGTCTTCGGACATCACGGGCGCATCTTCAAAGACCCGTTTATCAGGGACTATCTACAGGGCCGCAAGTGGTACAAGCCCAACCCGCGCTTTCAGAACTCGATGCTCAATCAAACAGAGCGCGACAATCTGGACATCATCCGCGAAGCCGAATCCAAAAATCATGAGCAGATTGAGCCGGGCGACCTGCGCTTCTATCGAGACAAAGTGATTACAGCCGAGATGCTCGGCTGGCACACGGGCGCGGAGTGGCGCGTCCTGCGCGCAGAGGTCGAGGCCATCTACGGCAAACGCTTTCCAGATGAGCCCTGGCTTCAGAAATATTTCGAGGAGCGCTACTGGTATCAACCCAATCCGAACTACGATTCCAAACAGCTCACGGAAATCGAGCGCAGGAACATAGAAGTAATTGCCGCCGCGCAGAAGAAGCAGCGCGACGTCGCGCTCTCGCCCGGCGACATGGAGATTTTTCAGGAGACGCTCATCAAGGAAGAGATGCTGCGCGGGCTCACTCTTCACGAGCTGCGATTGCTCCGTAATGAAATCTTCGCGCGGCGTGGCCGTCGCTTCGGGGCCGAATGGCTACAGCGATATTTTGACCAGCAGGATTGGTACGCGCCTTCGCCCACGGGCCGCCAGCAGGAGTTGACGGAAATCGAGAAGCAGAACGCGGAGACCGTACAGCGATACGAGAACAGGCTGCGCGAGGAGCTGCGCACAAAGGAGATCGCGGAAGAGTTTCTGTCAGGGCTTTTTCAGGAGGACGCGCGCAAGCTGCGCAACGAGATTTACGCGCGCCACGGCAAAGTCTTCAAAGACGAGGAACTCCGCCGCTACTTTTCCAGCTTCGACTGGTACAAGCCCGACCCGCGCTTTGCGGAAACAAGCTTGAGCGTGATTGAGAAACAGAACGTCGCAACGATTTTCAACTACGAGCAATCTGCGATGCGTATGCAGGACGCCGTAGAAGGTTGATAAGGCGCAATTGATTGTCCCGCGTGACGGGACACGACAAAAAGCAGAGACCGAATCGAAAGCCACGCGCACATAGACAAGGGCGCGCAGGATATGAAAAAGTATCTTGCGCGCTCTTTTCGTCTTTTTAATTAAGAGCATTGACGGACAACGCACGGCTCGGCGCGCGGCGTCTGAAGGCTGTCTGTAGTTATCACAACAGGGGAAGATTAATGGGACTTCTGACCTCGCTGCTTCTCATCTACGCTTTAAGCTCCGCACCGGCTAATCACGGTTCGATGGGCGAGCCGTTGGCGCGTGGCGCGGCTCTATGGGTTCGCGCATCCGTGCAGGGCGAAGACGCGCTCTCTTCCGTGCGCGGCCAGGACCGCGCGGAACGTGGCGCGGACGGGCGCGTCGGACAGCTCACGTCGCAGGAGCACTTGCGGCGCGCGGGCGTCTACATGAACAACCGCGCGTTTGCGGAGGCGCGCGAGCATTTCAAGGCCGTGATTGAACGCTATCCCACGGACCCGAATGTTTCGGCGGCGCTCTATGGTCTCGGGCGCTCCTTTTTTCAAAACCGGCAATATGAAGAATCGCTTCCCTTCTTCGAGCGCGTCGTGCGCGATTACCCTCAGACCAAAGACGGGCGCGAAGGGCTCTATTCTCACGCCTCCGCCTACCTGCGCATGGGTCGCGCCGACGAAGCCGTGGCGCTTTATCGCGCGTACACGGAGAAATATCCTACGGGCGAGCGCATCGAAGCCTCTTATCTAAACGTCATCGACGGCCTGCGCGAAGCTGGCCGCCCCGAAGAAGCAATCAACTGGATTGCACGCACGCGCGATAGATTTTCAAACACGGCGACCGATACCAATGCCGTCTTCGCGCGCCTGAGGCTGGACATCGCCGCGAGCGATTGGGCACACGCCATTGAGACTGCGAACACCTTGCGCGGCATGATGCTAGGGAGCGGTGTGTCTACAAACATGGATGAGGTCTTGTACCTGCGTGCCTATAGCATGGAGCGCGCGGGGCGCAAAGAAGAGGCTGTGACCGCTTATCTTTCCGTCACGGACAGGGCTGATTCTTATTACGGCGCGCTTGCCACAGAGCGCCTGGGCGCGCTCGTAGATGCACAGCGTCGCCCGCTCGTGTTGTCGCGCGCAGCCCGCGCACGCGCGCAAGTTTCTTCAGCCTCTTCGCAGTACCCTGCGCCTTATCTTGGAATCATCGTGCGCGAGGCCGCAAAGCGCGGGGTGGACCCGAGGCTCGTGCTCGCGATTATGAGACAGGAGAGCGGCTTTCGCCCGCGCGCCAAATCTACAGCCGCCGCGCGCGGGTTGCTGCAACTGACGATTGACGCAGCGCAAAGATACGGCGCACGCGCGGGCTACGCTGTCGTGCGCGAGGACGATCTTTATCGTCCCGAAGTAAACATCGCTATCGCGTGTGAGTATCTGGCAGAACTACAGCGGCTCTTTCCCAACCTGCCCGAAGCGGTCGCGGCCTCTTATAACGGCGGCGAAGACAACGCCGCGCGCTGGCTCAAGCGCGGCCAGCACCACGACCCCGCAATCTTCGCCTCCGAGGTCGGCTTCTCCGAAACCAAAGGCTACGTCTTCAAAGTCATCGCCAACTACCGCGCCTACAAGCAGCTCTACACGGCAGACCTGCGAGAGCAGTGACAAGTGACAAGTGACAAGTGACAAGTAAAAAAAAGAAGAGCTTTTTCTTGCTTGTCACTTGTCACTCGTCACTTGTCACTGCTTTTCACGGTTCGGGGCTATAGCGGCGGTCTTCAAAGCCTGTTGAGCGTTCGCGCCTGTCTGTCGGGTCAGGGTACGGGTACGAGGGGCGCGGGATGATGCCCAGCTTGATTAAGCCCTCGCGATATTCGTAGCGCACGTTGACCTCCGCCGCCGGGCGTGAATCCAAATCCATGTTGACCCAGCGCACATCGTTGCGCACGTTGCGCCCTATGCCGGTCGCCGCCGCTTCGTCATCCGGCTGCGGGTAGACGTCCGCGCGTCTGGATTTGGCAGAGTTTGCGCCCGCTGAAGTTTCCGGCGCGCTCGAAGGCGCGTCTGCGCCGCTCTCGTCTCGCTGGCCGCGCCTGTCTCTGTCTTCGTATGGTCTCGGCGGCGGAACGACCGTAACGGGCGTGCGCTCGCGGAAGAAGACCGCCGAGATGACGCCCAGGTTAGCCGTCTGGCCGAGCTTGGCCCCGTAGGAATCTCTTTCCGTCGTGAAGTAGAACTGGCGCGCTCGCGCCGAAGACATCTGCCAGCCGCGAATCGTGATTGTCTGATACGGGCCTATGACCCACTTGCTCGCGTTCCAAGCAGGGGAGCGTCGCGCGTCAATCGTGTTCAAGCCGTCCACAGACAGCGCCACGGCCACACGCACCCCCAGCGGATTTCTGATACGCAGCTCGTACTCTGCGCCCCGCAGAGCCTCAACATAGCGACGGCCACGGGCCAGATACTGCTCGACGGGTCTTCCATAGACTAAAACTTCCACCTCGAACCCTTCATAACGAACATCTGCGGGCTCTGCGACTGTCCCGGCAAAAACGGTCTCAACATTCGCGCTCGCTCCCCCGGCCTCCACACGCGGCCACGCAGAGGCCAACACCGCCAGCGCCGCGACACACAACCCGGCGCAAGAGAGCGCCAATAGCTTCCTTCTCATCAACTTCGCTCCTCCTTTCAGCAAATACACCTCCCCCACATTCCAGAGAACGCATGCCGTGTGAGTTTCTTGCACCGAAGGAGATTGAAGAGATGAATTTTTATATTAACGTGAGTTCAATGTCGGAGCGTGCAATAGGTCTTTAGCTCCGTAGGAGCTAGATGTTTATAGTATCTAGAGTAGAAAACGAACATAGCTCCGTTAGGAGCGAAATGTTTTGTGACAATAACATTCCGCTCCTAACGGAGCTTGATTGTTTTTTTATTCATTGAGCTATAAACATCTAGCTCCTACGGAGCTAAAATCTCATACGTCGAACGTACCTTTTCTTGTAGGGCCGATTCTTTGACCTGACGAGGCTTTCACGGTGATGGGCTTAAAATCGTCGCCGGGCTTGAAGACTAAATCCGCTTTCCCGCCCTCGAATTTGACGTGAACCCGATTTACCTGATCGTCCAGTAGATCAAAAAAGATGCGGTTGCGGACGCTCGCGCCCGCCAGCCCCTCGGGCATCGCGGCTTCTACGTAGAGCCAGACAGCTTCCGCGCTCTGCTCCATGCCGACCCACTTGAAGGTCTTCGCTTCGCCCTGACGGTTCTTGAGCGTGAAGGCTTCGTTGAGGTAATCGAGCGCAAGCTTCGCGGCCTCGGGCGTCTTATCCAGCCGCACACGCCCACGGCCTCCGCGCCGACGGGTCAGCACGTTTTCCAGATCGTGCGTGAAGACCTGCACGGCGATTTCTACTGTCTGCTCGCGCGCGTTGTATTCCATCTGCATGAGGCTCGTGTGAAAAGTGTGAGCCGAGACAGTCCGCATGGGCTCTGCCGACAACGCAAGGCCGACGAGCGCGAACGACAGGCTGTTTATCACGATAGAGCTTAAAACTTTTTTCATGGCTGACGGGGCGCGTCCGGCGTAGGCTTGCGTTCGAGCATCTGCATAGGGTTGCGCCCGTTCTGTTGTTCCTTGTAGAGCTGGAATCTGGATTTCACGGGCCGTCGCGGGAACGAATTGTTCTCCAAATCAACGTCGGCCGTCTCCAGATTCGGATCAAGCGTGATTGCTTTGACTTCTTTGCCTGTGACGATGAGCTTGGAAATGTCCGTGTTATTCAGTCGCCAGATTTCCGCGGGGATGCGCAAGGTTTCGGTCGTGCCGTCTACGTAATCAATCTTCAGGATGACGGGCATCACAAGACCGCCGACGTTCTTCAAATCCACGACGTAGAAATTCAAGCCCGCTTGCAGGAGCGCCCTCTCTTGGTCCGTGAGCGTCGCCAGGTATCTTTGAAACTCCACGCGGTCTGCTTCCGTCACCTTGAATTCGTCGTAGGTGTTGTAGAAATCGCTCAAGGATGGAAACTGCTCGACGCGCTTGGGGATATTCTGGTTGCGCTGTTGAGAAAGCGTCTCGGGCTGTTCAGCCCGCTCGCGCCGCGCACGCTCCTTCTCCACCTCCGGGTTGTGTGTGTCGAGCGTGAACAGGCGCACGCGCTCAATCGAGATGTCAACGTGGTCCGTGGAATAGAACCAGCCGCGCCAGAACCAATCGAGGTCAACGCCCGAAGCGTCCTCCATCGTGCGGAAAAAATCTGCGGGCATCGGACGCTTGAACTTCCAGCGCCGCGCGTACTCGCGGAAAGAGTAGTCGAACAGTTCCCTGCCCATCACGGTCTCGCGCAGGATGTTGAGCGCGGTAGCGGGCTTGCCGTAAGCGTTGTTGCCAAACTGCAAGAGCGAATCCGATTGCGTCATGATGGGCACTTGCGCTTCGCTTGCCATGTATTCCGTAATCTCTTTCGGCTCGCCCCGCCGCGAAGGATAATTTCGCTCCCACTCCTGCTCGGACAGATACTGTAGAAAAGTGTTGAGCCCCTCGTCCATCCACGTCCACTGGCGCTCGTCCGAGTTGACGATCATCGGAAAAAAGTTGTGGCCCACTTCGTGAATGATGACGGAGATGAGCCCGTACTTTGTGCCTGCCGAATAAGTCCCGTCCTCTTCCGGGCGCGGGCCGTTAAAGCAGATCATGGGATATTCCATGCCGCCGACGGGTCCGTTCACGGAGATTGCCACAGGGTACGGATAAGTAAACGTGTAGCGCGAATAGACGTTCAGCGTGTGCATGATGGCGTGCGTCGAATACTGTCCCCACAAAGGATTTCCTTCCTTCGGGTAAAACGACATTGCCATCACGCGGTTGCCACCCACGTCATGAAGCTGCGCGTCCCAGATAAATTTGCGCGACGAGGCAAAGGCAAAATCACGCACGTTGTCGGCGTTGAAAATCCACGTCTTTTTCCCGCGCGGCTTGTTTGATTCGTTCGCACGCGCTTCTTCCGGCGTGACGATGAGCACGGGTTGGCGCGCGGTCTTAGCTTGCTCAAGTCGGTCGCGTTGCGCGCGCGTCAAGACCTGCGCGGGATTTTGTAAGACGCCTGTAGAGGCTACGATGTGGTCGTCCGGCGCTGTGATGCTGACCTTGTAGTTGCCGAATTCGAGCGTGAACTCGCCCGCGCCTAAAAATTGTTTGTGCTGCCAGCCGGAGACGTCGTTGTAAGCGGCCATGCGCGGAAACCAGTGCGCGATTTCGTAAAGATAGTTGCCGTCCTTGGGAAAGAACTCGTAGCCTGTGCGACCGCCCAATCGGCGCTGGTCATTAATGTTGTAGTTCCAGTCAACGCTGAAGACCGTGGATTGTCCGGGCGCGAGTGGTTGCGCAAGGTCCACGCGCATCATGGTCTTGACGATTGTGTGCGGCAGCGCCGCGCCGTTTGCGCCACGCACGGCTGTAATTTTGTAGCCGCCGTCGAAATCGCGACGCACCAGATTATCCAGCACGCGGAACGGTATCTGCGCGAAATCCGGCGCGGTCTGTGTTTTGTAATTATCGGAATCTTTACTGAAAACATTCTGGTCAAGCTGAAGCCACAGATAGCTGAGCGTGTCGGGCGAGTTGTTATGGTAAGTGATGGTCTCAGAGCCCGTGATGCGCTGGTTGGCGTCGTCCAGCTCGACGTCAATCGTGTAGTCGGCTCGCTGCTGCCAGTAGCGAGCGCCGGGCGCGCCAGAGGCCGCACGCTGCTCGTTCGGCGTCGGCAATATTTCCTCTAACTGTCTGAACTTGTCGCTCGGGTTGGTCTTTGTTTGGGCGAGCGCAAGCGTCGGAGACAACAGCACGACAAGCGCGAGCAAAAATCTAATCAGCAAATCCTTTGTTCCTTTCATCAAACAAAGTAAGCAGTGAGCTGTGAGCAGTAAGCCGCGTCGGAAAAACTGACTGGTCTGGCTTAACGCGGTTTTTCTTTTACTGCTTACTGCTCACTGCTTACCGCTTACTTTCTTGAAGGCGGTTTCAGCTTAGGGAAAGCCTCTGCGATCAGTTTATGAAGACGTGGCAATAGTAACGTAAAGACGCGGATGGATGCAAAAGCAGCTTCCGATGTGGAAACCGTGGGGGCTCATCGGATTAGCGGCAGGACTTGAAATGGATTTCATCCCGGAGCTTTTATTTGCTATCCTGAACTTTGCGTGAAGATTTAGCGACAAAGTTCTGTCATCTTGTGGGCTCGATTATTCCCCTCCTCTTTTTTATCTGAGATTATGCGGCCTGGAAGGGTGAGGGCCGACGAGCGAGGTGAACTGCTGAATGAAGGCGATGGAGATTGATTGCGGCGCGGGTTCGTTTTACGACCGGATTGCCGCTCTGTACGACATCACGTTTAAATTTAACGGTTACAGTCGCTCGCTGGAGAAATATTTGGAAGAGCGCCTGCCGCCCCTGCCCGCGCAGGCAAGGGTTTTGGACGCGGGTTGCGGCACGGGCCTTTTGACCCTTGCACTCCTGAAAGTCCTTGACCAGCCCTTGCGCATTACGGCGGTGGACCTTTCATCATCGTCAATCGGGACGGCGCGGCGCGCGGTCGCAGAGAATTCGGGCCGCACGCAAAGCGTCCGCTTCGCACAGGCCAACGTCCTCAGGCTCCCCTTCGCAGACGATAGCTTTGACTTGATTATGACGAGCGGCGTGCTCGAATACGTTTCCTTATCCGAAGGCTTTACGGAGCTGGCGCGTGTGCTCGCGCCCGGCGGTTACATGATACATCTACCTGTGCGCCCCTCACCCGTGAGCAAGCTCCTCGAAGTCATGTTTCGCTTCAAAGCACACCCGCCCAAAGCGATTGCCGAAAACACCAGCCGCCACTTCCGCGTCGTCAATCATTATCGCTTCCCGCCCCTGGAACCCATCGGCTGGACCAAGACCGCCGTGCTCGCGCAGAAGGTCTAAACTTTTCTACTTAACAGGGACAAGGCGCAGTATGCGGTCATCGTCCTTCGCGGCTCGCCCGCGCCCGTCGCGGTTCGAGGTCGAAAAGTAGATTGCGCCGTCCGGCCCTTCGGCCATTTCGCGTATACGCCCGTACTGTCCCTGCAAAAGATTTTCCTGGCTCACCACACGCCTGCCGTCAAGCACTACGCGAATGATACGCTCTCCCTTCAAACAGCCGAAGAAAAAATTTCCGCGAAACTGCGGGAACGCCGTGCCGCGATAGAACATGGCGGACGCAGGCGCGCAAGCTGGCGTGTATTCCAGAAGCGGCGATTCCATGCCGGGGCGCGTCTGCGTGTGATGAATCACAGGCCAGCCGTAATTTTTTCCGCGCTCCACGAGGTTGACTTCGTCGCCGCCGCCGGGGCCGTCAAAACCGGATGGGCCGTGTTCGGTCTGAAACTGTAGATTCGTGCCGGGCTGCCAGTCTATGCCCTGCGCGTTGCGGTGGCCGTAGGAGAAGATTTCCGCGCGCGCTCCCTGTTGATTCACAAAAGGATTATCGGGCGGCACACTTCCGTCGTCGTTCAGGCGCAGCGTCTTGCCCGCTAGAGAGTCCAGCCGTTGAGCCAGCGTGCGGTCAGTAGCATCGCCCGTCGTGACGTAAAGCTTACCGTCGGGTCCAAAGCGCGTGCGACACCCCGCGTGATTCGGCGCAGCCGGAATTCCTTCGATGATGACGCGGCGATCCGTGAGCGCCGTCCCCGTCTCTCGAAAACGCACGACGCGCACCTGTTGCCCGCCCTCGCCAGCGTAAGCGTAAGCAAGATACAGGAGATGGTTTGAAGCAAACTGCGGGTGCAGCGTTAAATCCATGAGGCCGCTTTCGCTCGCCGCGCGTACGTCTTCGATGGTGGCGATTGGTTCAGGACGCAAACGCCCCTGCTCTATGACGCGCACACGTCCGGGCCGCTCCGTAAAGAAGATGCGGCCATCCGAAGCAAAAGCAATCGCCCACGGAACTTCAAGACCGCCCGCGACCGTTTCGACGCGAAACTGCACCGCACCCTTTTGAGCGCTCTCAACCTCGCCCGCGCCCTTCCCCTCCGGCGGCGCACTATTCCCGCACGCCATCGCCCACACCACCCCCACAGACACAATCAGAAACAGCATCCTTTTCCTCATGATTCGACACCCTTGCTCTCCAATCACATTTTTATTGCCCGCGCGATTCATGCCAGATAGTTATGCACGAATTCACACGAAAGAGATAAAAGTTTCTGTTGGATGGATGCGCACGCCGCGTGCGCTTCTAAAAAGCTGATTGAAAAGTCCCGTAGGGACTTCATGTTTATAGCTGACAGGCAACAAAACATATCAAGCTCCGTAGGAGCGGCATGTGATGGACGGTGGAACATGCCGCTCCTACGGAGCTTGATTTTTGGGAATACGTGCGAGCTATAAACATCCTAGCTCCTACGGAGCTAAACGAATGTCAGTGACTTTTCAAACAGCTTCTAAGGAAGCGCGCTCTGATTTTCGCTCCTGTGCTATCAGTGGGAGATGTATTCGTGCAGGAGCTTTAGCTCGTCGCCCTGCTCGCTGACTTCGACGCGCAGGATGTCGCGCATCGAGAGCATGCCGACCCAGCGCTCGCCTTCGACCACGGGTAAGTGGCGGCGGCCCGTGCGCTCCATTCTTTCCAGCGCCTCGTGGCAGGTGTCCGTGGTTTCGATGACGGCCATCAGCTCGCTCATCGCATCGCGCAGGGGAACGTCCGCCGGGTCGCGCCGCTCAAGGACAATGCGATTGAGAAGGTCGCGCTCGGTGATGATGCCTGCGAGCCGTCCGCCATCGTCCAGAACGCAGACTCCGCCGATCTTTCTCTCGGCCATGTAATTCGCTGCTTCGAGCACTGTGCAAGTGATGGGCACGGAATACGGCTCGCGGTTGCTGATCACGTCCCTGATGGTCATCATCTTCGTGCTCTCCCTCCTCTGTTGTTTTTTGTAGAGTGGATAAAGTTGCCGGACATTATAATGAAGAGGATGGAGCCCGCGTCAATCAAAAAATTTGCCTCAAGCGAGATGACGACAAAAAGTAATCTCATTGTGAAAATAAGTACCCCGAGAGTCTTGACGGGGACGCGCGAGAAGCTGGTTCAACATCCTTTGGTAAAAAGTGTCAGGTCGCGATGTACGCGAAGTCGTCCGCTCTGAATACCCGGTAGCTAAATCAACATCACGCTCCCCGAGCGTTCTATTCAAACAACATGCCTTGAGCAGACGGCCTGCGGAAAGTGTTAGGACGCGCAGCTTGCGCTTCGGATACAGGCTGATTGAAGCCCAGTCTGTCGCAGTGTAATTTGAAAAGCTGTTGCACAACTCTCCATTGCTCGCTGCGGCCTCGCATACGTGTTCCGAACTCGCTCGAATTCAGTCTTCCTCCGCGTTCTTCTTTTATGTGATTGAGGATGCGGTCGGCTTTTGTAGGTAGCTTCTCACGCAGGCGTTCTTCAAAATAGGGTGCGACGCTGCCGGGCAGCCGCAGCATGTTGATAAAAGCCGATTGAGCACCTGCATCGCGAGCGCGTTTCAAAAGGTCAGGAATATGCGAATCATTAAGGCCGGGGATGACCGGCGCGAGTGCTAGGCCGACAGGTATCCCGGCATCTGCCAATTCTCGCATGGCTTTGAAGCGAGCCTCCGGCGATGGGGTAAAAGGCTCTAAAGCCCGAGCAGTTTCGTTGTCGCGAAACGGGATGGAGAAGAAGACATAAGCTGAAGCCTGCATCGCAAGCTCCTTCAACACATCTTTATCTCTCCTGACCAGTGCGGATTTGGTAACGACGCCAACGGGATTTCTAAATTCCAAACAAACTTCCAGACACTTTCTGGTCAACTCGTAGTGCGCTTCCATAGGCACGTAAGGGTCTGAGGTAAAGCTGAAGGTCAGCTCCCCACCCTGCCACGAAGGCTTCATCAGCTCCACTCGCAGGAGTTCGGGCGCGCGTATCTTTGCTACTAGCTTGCGCTCGAAATCCGTGCCCGCGCCGTAGCCTAAATATTCATGCGTCGGGCGGCTGAAGCAATACGTGCAGGCGTGCGTGCAGCCGCGATAGCAGTTGACGGAATAATCAAAGCCGACATCGGGGCTCTTGTTCTGAGTGATAATCGAGCGGGTCTCGGTCTCCTCGAAGACTTCCAGCTCGGCTTCGGGCGGCTCTCCAATCCACTCGACCGTGTGCCGCAGCCAGGGGTTGGGCGGGTTCTGAACGTAACGCATAATGACGGTTTGATGAGGGCTTCGGGAGGAGCCTTGAAACTTAATTTATTTGCTTCGACGCAAAGCTATTATAGCAGGGCTTTCGTTATCCTACGGAGCCGCGCGGCAGTATGGACTCGACGCTGTGTATGACGACAAAGACGGTGTCGCGTCCCTCGTCTTCGGTCTCGACGACGAGCGCCACATAGTCGTTGGTTATCTCTGCCACTTTCCCCTCGTAGATGCCGCCCGAACAGGTTTTGATGTTGACGACCTGCCCGCGATAGCGCCTCAGCAGATTCTCTACATGCTGCAATCCCATCCGCGTGAATCCCCTTTCATCAAAGATGAACTGCAAGCTATCAAGAGGTCTCTTTGAGCATCATAGAGCACGGCCTCGCCTTCTTTAACGCGCCCGCGCCTTGCTCATTCTCGCTCCCATGTGACGAAGAAAAGCCTGTACTTGTCGGGGTCTTCCAGAGTGACAAAGCGCCCGCCCCAGCCTTCATCCGCAGGCGGTTGCAGATGAGCGCCGCGCGCACGCAACTGCTGGTAAAAAGCGTCTACGTCTTCGACGCCGAGAAAGAAGTGAACGCCGCGCCCGCGTCTGAGCATCGTCTCGGGCTGCTGGACCAGCGTGATGCGTAAGCGGCCCGCGCTCAATGTCGCCATCGGCGGCTCGGCCTCCGCCGCATGAGATTCTATCGAGAGCCCCAACAGCTCTTGATAGAAGATTAGAGATTCTTCCAGGCTGTTGACTTCGAGAAACAGCAGATCGAGACCCGTAATATTCATCGCCCGTCTTTTGTTCTCGTTTCACACCGCCGTCATTACCAGATACACGCCGTAGCCGCCCGCACAGACCAGCGACCAGAAACCAGCTTCCTGAAGACGCGTATGACGAGCGATTGGATGCGCGGGGTCGAACTGCCCGCGAATCGCCAGCATCGCGCCGCGCGCCATGAGCACGCCGAAGATGAGAATCAACGACGACAAGATAACGAGCGGCCACAGAAACCACATCCACTGGAAACGCACCAGTAGCAGGAGGAAGAGTCCCGCGCCGATGGTCAGCGCCGCGCCCACACACTGGCCCGAAGCTGCATCGGCCTGCGCCGAGGGCGATGAATAAGGAGCGAAACTTTCATCAACATCCGGCGCGCGCTCTGCGTCGTAAGCACGTCGCACCGTCTCGTCGTGCAGCACCGCGTAAGCCTCGTTGAGCGCCTTCATCTCCTCTTCGTCGCCGCCGCAATCCGGATGGAGGCTTCGTGCGCGCCGCTTGTAAAGACGTTCTATCTCGCCCGGCGTCGAATCATGTTCCGCGCCGAGCATTGAGTAGTAATCCTTATGTGCGTCGAACTGCGCCATGAGATGTTGGATTGTAGATTTTGAGTTTTGGATTTGCAACGTTATTCTTGACGGGCGCACTAGAAATTGCAGCTTTGTATCTGAGAAGCAGCATGCAAAATAGTGTGCGTCCTTAGCTCCGTAGGAGCTGAATGTTTATAGCTCGTATGCCTTTCTAGGAATTAAGCTCCGTAGGAGCGTAATGTTATAACTACGGAACATGCCGCTCCTACGGAGCTTGATTATTGATTGATGGCGTTAAACTATAAACATGAAGTCCCTACGGGACTTTTCAAACAGCTTCTGAGTTTTCAATTGGTTTGTGTTAATCTCCTCTTCTAATTTCAAAGCTCAGGCGGATAGTAAGGTTATGGCGCAAGGGTTCGCTCCGGGCGACAATCTTATCTTCCAACTCGAAAGCGGTTTCGGCCTGCTGCGCGTGCTGGCCGTGGAGGGCGAAAGCGCCAACACGGTCTGGCATCTGAAGGCTTACGAAGAGTTGTTTCCGGACATTGAGACTGCCGAGGCCGCGCTCCAATCCCCTGACGAATTACACACGCGGCGCGCGCACATGGCGCTGACCGACCGTGCGTTTGAGCGCACGCCTGCGGCGCGTCTGGGCAACCACGCCGTCTCCGAAGATGAGCTGGCCGCCCTAGAAGAATGGCGCGAGCGCGGAGGCGAAGTCTCGGACCGCTCCGCTCTACTGATGCTCGGGCTGCGTTAAGCCTATAGATCTCTCAAGACGAAAATATTCCATGACCACAATCCTTCGGCGCTCGACGCGATTTTCTTTCACGCTCCTTGCCCTGCTCATCTTCATTCAGCTCGCGCACGCCGAGCGGCGCGAGCGTCTCATAGACGCGTGGCAACCGCTTGATTACGACATCACGCTCGTCCTCAACGACCAGCTCTCAGAGATAACAAAGGCCAGCGCGGCGCTCAACATCAACGTCTTGAAAGGGCCGCTCTCGCTCGTCGATCTGGATTTCGGTGAGATGACTGTGGACGCCGTCAAAGTCAATTCGCAGGACGCGCGATTCGAGCAGCGCGAGGGCAAGCTTCTTGTGACGCTGCCCAACGCAGCTAAAGCGGGCGAGCGATTGATGGTCGTCGTCCAATATCACGGGCGGCCTAAAGACGGTCTCATCCTGACCAAGGACAAGACGGGCAAGCCTTCGGCCACGGGCGACAACTGGCCCGACCGCGTGCATCACTGGATTCCCTGCCTGGACCACCCGTCTGCCAAAGCTACGGTGCGCTTTACCGTTACAGCGCCTCAGCGCACGCTCGTCGTCGCCAACGGTCAGTTGACCAGTAAGCGCGACAACGAGGGAGGCACGCGCACATGGATTTACACGGAGAAGAAACCCATTCCGCCTTACTGCATGGTAATAGCCGTCGGCGAGTTCGCGTTGCTTGAGCCGGAACGCCGCGCCTCCACGCCGCTTCAGTACTACGTCCCGCAGGTTGACCGCGATTACGCTGTCAAAGGGTTTTCTTCCGCGCCCTTCGCGGTGGATTTCTTCAGCTCGACGGTCGCGCCCTTTCCTTATGACAAGCTCGCGCTCATCGTCAGCTCCACTCGCTTTGGCGGGATGGAAAACTCCGGCGCGATTGTCTTCCCCGGCACGCTGTTCGATAACAGACCCACAACAAACCTGAGCCGACGTTTCGGCATTCGTCGCGGATTGGAAGAAGTCACCGCGCACGAGATTGCGCATCAATGGTTCGGAGATTCAGTCACGGAAGCAACGTGGGCGGACCTCTGGCTCTCCGAAGGCTTCGCCACTTATTTCGCGGGTCTCTTTATAGAAGAGTTTGACGGGCACGCGGATTTTCGTGAATACATGAAGCGGCAGGCCGCCACCTATTTTCAGTTTGAGCGCGAGCGTCGCATCCCGATGCACGACACCGAGACGACGGAGCTATTCGCGCTCTTAAACGGCAACAGCTATCAGAAGGGCGCGTGGGTGCTTCACATGCTGCGCGGCCTTCTGGGCGATAAAGCCTTTTTCCGTGGCATACGCGATTTCTACGAAGCGCACAAGGAAAAGACCGCGACCTCGGAAGACCTGCGCCGCGCCATGGAGCGCGCATCAGGACAAGACCTCAAAGAATTTTTCACGCGCTGGATTTACGGCAGCGGCCACCCCCGCTACGAAGCCACATGGGACTGGCGCGAGCCGACGACGCGCGGGGCCGGCACGCTCTACATCACGCTCCGCCAGACACAGAGCGACGAGCCCTTTCTAATGCCGCTCACAGTGGAGTTCACGATGCAGGGAGCACCGGCACGGCGCGAAACGCTCAAGCCCACCGGCAAAGAAACGACGGCACGTTTCGATCTCCCGCACCGCCCCTCAAGCGTGCGCCTTGACCCCGACGATTTCATCTTAAAAGAATTGCTATTGAAAGAAGCCCCGCGCCGCTCACCCGCCACACGCTAAAGGCAATGCAAAATGCAAAGTGCAAAATGATAAATTAAAGAAGCCCTTTTCTTTTCATTCTGCATTTTGCACTCTGACTTTTGCATTGCCTTTTCTGCTATACTCCACGCCCACATCGGGCCGGGGTTGAGAGAAAGCTCCCGTGTATCACACCGCTTAAAGCTCCGGTCGTCTCGCGTTTCATGTTCGAGAAAGGAACAAATGCGTGAGCCTCCCTAAACGACATTGCCTGTTTCTGTTGCTGTCATGTTTTATCCTGTTCGCCGGGTGTTCGAGCGGCCTGCTGGGATCGACCAGCGCCTGTGCTTACCTCAAAGAGGCGGACGCGGAAAAAATTCTGGGCGAGCCTGTGCGCCTCGAATCGCAAACGGACGCGCCCGACCAGAGCACTTGCATCTACGCAAGCACCAGAGAAGGCAGCGCCAACAGCGTGCAGCTCACCCTTCAGGTTTTCCCCTCGGAAGAACACGTCAAGTCCGCCGAAGAGATAGCCCGTAGCGTAAAGGCGAAAACGGCGACGATTGAAGAAGTGAGCGGCATCGGCGACGCTGCGTGGTTGGAAAAGAACAATTCGTCCCTCACGCTACACGTGCGTAAGGGCAAGAAGGCATTTTTAATCAGCGCGCTTGGCAGCACGGATCGCGCCCCTTCGCTTGATGAAATGAAGCGTGTCGCGTCCATCATCGTTAACCGCGTCTAGCCGGTAGAGAGCGACTGGCCGGTTTATCCTGCCCCGAAAGGAGGCAAAGCAAGCGTGGCTCTTGATCCGCTTATCAGCAAAGCGCTCGTTGCGTTCGGCATCGCGGCTGGCCTCATAGGTCTCGTCGTCGTTGCCATCGTCATCGTCGGTGTCATCGCGACTTACGACCCGGAGTTTTCGCAGAAGTACGAAACCCGTCGCGGCGAAGGACGCGAGTACGGTCAGAGCACGGACCAGCAGGGCTGCATGAAGGAAGGCTTGTCGCGCGCCCGTGGGATCAATTTTTTAGACGTCAACGCGCTCACCCTGAACAGTGGTTTTGTAGAGGAGTGCTTGAAGGCGAGCCGCCCCACGCCCGGCTTCTGCAACGGCGTGCCCTCTTTCTGGAGCTTTAAGGATGACGAGTGGAAGACGGCGCAATGCCGCAAAGCCGGGATGGATGAATTCAAGACCGGCTGCACGGCTGTCTTTCAGGACCAGATTGATTTTTGCGATAACTAAATTGAAAGCACACGCTTGCCTGATAGCACCGCACGCATGAGCCACGAAGAACAATTCCTGCGCGAAGCCCTCCGGCTGGCAGAGCAGTCACGCGCGCATGGCAATCATCCCTTCGGCGCGTTGCTCGTGATAGACACGCGAGTCGCACTCCGCGCCGAAAACACCGTCAACACAGACCGCAACCCGACGGGCCACGCCGAAACCAATCTCATCAAAACAGCCCTCGCCCTTCTCACGCCCGAACAACTCTCGCGCGCCACGCTCTACACAAGCTGCGAGCCCTGCGCCATGTGCACAGGCGCGCTCTACTGGTCCGGCATCAGAAAATTGGTCTACGCGCTCCCCTGCGAAGAACTGGCAAAGCTCGCAGGAGACGATTTTCTAATCCCCTGCCGCGAGCTGCTCTCACGCACACGCGAAACAGTCGAAATCACAGGCCCGCTCCTGCTTGACGAAGCGCGCAAGGTCCACGAAGATTATTGGAGATAGGTTTCCGCATAGGTCTTTACCGGTGGCAAATATTACGCCTCCTATATGTCAGAGGCTTCGAGAGGTTTGCGCCCGATATACTACATCTCACATAGGAGAGAAAATATGGAACTAACTCTCACCCGAATAAAATATAAAGACCTAAACGCAAGGCAAAGAGAAAATTACAATTATCAAAAACTGTCTGCCGCACTGGCTGATTACGGCTTTGTCACAATGCGGCTGAGTTCCGACTGGAGAGGCGCTGACCTCATCGCACAGCACATTGATGGCGAAACCTTTTTAAAAATACAGTTGAAGGGGCGTTTTACGTTCTGTAAGCACTATATAAAGAAAGACCTTCACATAGCTTTTCCTCGTAATAACGATTGGTATCTTTACCCTCACGACGAGCTTTTAGAAAAAGTACATAAGATAAACGGATTCAAGGATACTCCTTCTTGGACTGAAAAAGGTATCTTCTCATGTCAGTCACTCAGTAAAAGGTTATTCAGGCTTCTCAATCAATATCAAATTGAACCGCGCCAAAAAGAGCTAAATTTACATGATTAATAATCAACCTTTGGCCCAACTTGATAGTCGACAAGAAAAGTTTTTCGAGCTTGTAATAGAAGTTTGTAATTACAATGCCGCATCTGGCAACACATTCAACCCGACCGCTCGATAGCAACTCTTTCAAGCTGCTCTGTAAATCAGGTAAAATGCTGCCTCACTCGGCGCAGATAGTTAGAATACTAGACGCCTGTTGAATATGCGGTAAGGTAATTTTGAGGACTGAGTATGAGAATTTATAACTACGTTGTCGAAAAATGCTCCGACACAGACCTGTACGTCGGTTACGTACCCGGATTTCCCGGTGCTCATAGTCAGGCCGAGACGCTTGATGAATTGCAGCATAATATGCAAGAGGTGATTGAAATGCTGCTCGAAGACGGCGAGCCGAATCTGGAAGCTGAATTCGTAGGGATGCAGACAGTAAAGGTCGCCTAAAGATGGGTAAGCACCCTGTTCTGAAACCCAGAGAGGTAACCGCTATTTTGGAGAGGCTTGGCTTTGTAGAAGTTCGACAGCACGGCTCACATAAACAGTATCGTCATGTCGATGGACGTAGCACAACAGTTCCGTTTCATGGAGGCCGCGACATCTCACCTATTCTCTTGCGACAAATTGCAAAAGACATTGGTCTTACTATCGAAGAGATGTTGAAACATAAGTAACGGCTTCCAAATCAAGACCGTTTTAACCTAACACCTCGCCGGCAAATTCCTTTCATCATTTTCTTGTTCGCTAATCTCAAATGTTTTAAGCTCTGCACAGGTTAGATACTGTGTTGAGAGTCAAGCAGATTTTGCCCACTCTGGATCGAATGGCTGACCATTCTTCAACACACCGTAAGCAAGATGTACGAGCTTGCGCATCACGGCGCAGATCACACTCATCTTGCTTTTGCCACGTGCTCGCAAGCCCTCGGCCCATGCTTGGAAGAACGGGCTGCACCGCAGCGCCGTGATCGCCGGAAAGTAGAGTGCTCGCCGCAGCCTCGCATTCCCGATCTTTGACAGACGGGTACGCCCCCTGACACTCGTTCCTGACTGACGCTCTCGCGGCACAAGGCCCGCATAAGCGGCGACCTGGCGTGCGCTACGGTACTGCTTGATCTCTGTGATCTCTGAAAGCAACAGCGCGGCGGTCGTCTCGGCGATGCCTGGGATAGAGTCTAACAACTCGCTCTGCTGCTTGAGTGTTGGATGATTGTTGATGTGTTGGCGGATCAACTCTTCTGTGCGCTTGATCTGAGTGTGGAGATGATTGAGCAGGTCTTCGACACTCTCGCGCACAACCTCAACCGTGATGCCTGAAGAAAGGCGATTCTCTTCCATGACTTTCATCTCGATGAGTGACTCCAAGCGGCGGACAAGTGCTTGTAGTTCTCTCACTTCTGCGGGCAGTGGCATCCATCTGGGAGGCGCTTGGGCGAGGCAAAAGCGTGAGATCAGCTCAGCATCAATGCGGTCTGTCTTGGTGCGTGAAAGTCGGCTTGCGGCGAAGGCTTTGACGGCAGCCGGGTTGATGACGCTCACCGTGTGACCCGCCTCGTGCAGAAAGAGCGACAGCGCCTCGCCGTAAGAGCCAGTGGCTTCGAGGCAGGCATGGACGCTCTCGACCCGTTGCTTGGAGAGCCAGTCACGCAGTTGCTCAAAGCCTGCTGAGGTGTTCGGGAAGACTTTGTGCTTGAGTTTACCGCTTGGCTGGATGAGACAGGCATTGAACTTGAGTTTCGAGATGTCAATGCCTGGTGCCGGTGCTGTCATGGTGGTGAACTCCTCTCGAATGAGATGCGGCGCGGGCCAAACTTGCAGATACAAGCTCTGCTTCACGGAGCAAGCGGCTTAGGATACTGTCCGACCTCTGAGCGCTGCACGGGATGGATACCGGGAGCTTTACTAACCCACTGACTCTTGTGGTCATAATTCAGGCACAGCTTCTCCGGCATCCTTTGCGACTCAAGCTTGCCGCTTGAGCCGACTTCAGTCAACATACAAATTCAGGCTGTCGGCGCTTGCCCTGGGGTCGCTCAGAATTTTTTCAGAAAAAACTCAGGGGCCGCTAAATATTTCTCTTGCTTCCGCAAATTATAGTTCTAGCCTGTTGAGTCTTGCCTCGCGAACATAACTCGACAACAGCACGCGACGGGTGCTGAAGATGATGAAAATCAAGCTCTTGGAAATTTGTCGCTGACAGGCTTTTGCGGGCCTGATTGATGGAAGAATTATTGGCATGAGTTTTCTACAGCCTACACAGACGCTGAAGCATTACAGGGTCGTTAAAAAACTTGGACAGGGCGGGATGGGGCACGTCTATCTGGCCGAAGACACAAAGCTGGGCCGTCATGTCGCCATCAAGCTCCTGCCGGAGGAGACTACGAAAGACGAGCGCGCGAAGTCGCGGCTCTTGCAGGAGGCGCGCTCGGCGTCGGCCCTGAATCATGCCAACATCGTGACCATCTATTCCATAGACGATCACGACGGCGTGGACTTCATCGTCATGGAGTACATAGAAGGCGAGACTTTGAGAAAGGTGGTCGAGCAAGGGCCGCTTGATCTACTGCCGATGCTCGACGTGGGCGCGCAGATTGCCGACGCGCTCGCCGCCGCGCATGCGGTCGGCATTGTTCATCGCGACATCAAGTCTGAGAACATACTGCTGACCAGTAGCTTTCAACCGAAGGTGCTTGATTTCGGCTTAGCCAAAATGTCTCAGACGAGTTTGAGCGCGATAGACCAGGAGGCTCCGACCAAGATTGACTTGACGGGGGCGGGCGTCGTCCTCGGCACGGTCTATTACATGTCGCCGGAACAGACGCGCGGCGAGCCCCTTGATTCTCGTTCCGATATCTTCTCGCTCGGCTGTGTGTTGTACGAAACGGCTACGGGGACGCTGCCCTTTCGCGGCCCGAGCATCCTCTCCATCGCGCACGACATAGCTTCTGTAGACCCCGTGCCGCCGAGCAGGATTCGCCCCGGTCTCCCCATGGAATTCGACATGATAGTCGAGCGTGCGCTGGCGAAAGACCGCGAGCGCAGGTACAGGTCCGCGGCTGAATTGGCCGAAGCCTTGCGCTCTCTGAAAGGGGTTTCAGCGGAGGGCCTTCAAAGCCTGAAAGACCTCGCCGAATCTTCGCGTGCCGATGCGGAGCCGGAATCATTCGTCGGGCGCGAGCCGGAATTGACGAAGCTCAACGAGCTATTAGCGCAGAGCGTAAACGGCGCGGGCCGCGTCGTCTTTATCACGGGCGAGCCCGGCATCGGTAAAAGTTCCCTTGTGCGTGAGTTCCTGCGGCGCTCGCGTAAGCAGCACGTCGGCATCACCATCGCGCACGGGCGGAGCGTCGAGCAGTACGGCACGGGGGAAGCTTACCTGCCGTTTCTGGAAGCCATCGGCTCGCTCCTCACAGGCCCGCACCGCGAGCGCATCATCGCGCACCTGCGCACCTACGCCCCTACGTGGTGCTTACAATTCCCCGCCGCTTTCGCTTCGAGCATCGCCATCGAAAAGCTGCAACAGGAAACGGCAGGAGCGAGCAAGGAACGCATGCTGCGCGAGATGGGAGACATGCTCGCCGCGCTCTCTACCAGCTCGCCCGTGATTCTTCTACTCGAAGATTTACATTGGTCCGACCCTTCCAGCGTAGACTTGCTGCGTCATCTTGCTCATCGCTTCGACGACCAGCGCCTGTTGATTATCGGAACGGTCAGACAGGAAGAATTAGAGTTGACGGGGCACCCGCTCAAGATGTGCAAGCTGGAGATGCAGGCGCACAAAACATCCGAAGAGGTCGCGCTCGGCTCTCTGGCGCAGGCGCACATCACCAGCTATCTCGACTCGAATTTCAGGCCGAATGATTTCCCCAGAGATTTGACCGCGCTTATCTACAACAAGACGGAAGGTCATCCGCTGTTCGCCATCAGCCTCATACAGTTCTTAGCCGAGAGCGGCGACATTACCAGAGTGAATGAGCGCTGGTCGCTCGCGCGTCCACTTTCCAAGATGGGCCTGGAAGCTCCCGAAAATGTAAGGAGCATGATTCGCAAGAAGATTCAGGCGCTCGCTGAAGAAGACCGTCGCGCTCTACAGTACGCCAGCGTCGAAGGCGAGGAGTTTCTCTCGACGGTCGCGGCCAAGCTGCTCGGCATTGACGACCTTGACTTGGAAGAACGGCTCGCCACGGTCGAGCGAACACACGGATTGATAGAAGCTCGCGGTGAAGAGGAATTGCCGGACGGAAGCCTCGCCACGCGTTATCGCTTCGCTCACGCTCTGTATCAGGACGTGTTGTACGGAGACCTTGTAGCCAAGCGGCGCGTTCTACTGCATCGTCAGGCCGGAGAACAACTGGCGCTGCATCACGGAAGGCGAGCGCCGCGCATCGCCGCCAAGCTCGCCGTGCATTTCGAGCGCGGGCGCGAATTCCCGCGCGCCATAGAATATCTGATCCACGCGGGCGACAACGCCGCGCGTCTATACGCCAACACAGAGGCCGCGGAGCACTACGGCCACGCGCTCAAGCTGGTCAAGAAAAACGAGGACGACAATCAGGACGAGACGCGGCTCACGCTCTATCACAAACGCGGCAAGATTAATTTCGCGCTCGGTAAATTCCAGAAATCCGTGGATGATTTTACGGAGATGCTTGAAGTAGCGCGCAAGCTTGGCTCGACCGCACAGGAATCTGCGGCGCTGAACGCGCTCAACATGACGCTCTTTTATTCTCATCGTCTGGATGAGATTACAGCGCGCGCAGACGAGATACTGCGCACGGCGGAACGCGCCGGGAGCGAATCCCTGCGCATAGAGGCGATGCTGATTCTGGCCTTAAAGCATCTAGGCGACGGCGAGCTTGATAAAGCAAGACCGATGCTTGACCAGATAGTGGAAGGCGCACGCAAGCTTAATCATCAATCAATTTTGCTCTCCAGCCTTGCGTGGCGCGGCCTCGTGCATTTCTTCCAGACGGAATATCCAGAGGCCGAAGAGATGCTCAAGGAGACGCAGAGCCTCGCCACAGAGATGCGTGACAGCTTCTTCCTGCTCGAAAGTTATTTTGTGCTGGGGATGGTGCGCGGCAACCTCGGGCGCATGTCCGAAGCGCTTGAGACCTTTCGCGAAGGGCTTGAGCTGTCGAGCCGTTATGAGGAAGCGTTCTGGGGGCCGCGCATGCCAAACTGCGTCGGCTGGATTTACAGAGAGCTACAAGATTTCTCGCGCGCGATTGAGCACGACGAGCGCGGTCTCAAAATAGGTCAAGAGGTCAACGTGCTGGAAGCTCAGGCAAACTCCCTGATTAATCTGGGGATTGATCGCGGGCGTGCGGGCCTTGAAAGCGAAAGCACTATGGAAGCTTTTCGCGAAGTCGAAGCTATCTTCCAGCAGGATTCGTGGTTTCGCTGGCGCTACTCAATACGGCTTCACGCCGGAAAGAGCGAGCACTGGCTGGCACAGGGCGACCTTGATAAAGCGGAAGAATATGCGCGCCGCCTGCTCGAAGTGGCAACACACTACGGCGCGCGCAAATACAAAGCAGTCGCGCACAAGCTCCTTTCGGAAGTGGCCCTCGCACGCAATAACACGGACGCGGCGGAAGCGGAATTAAACTCTGCGCTCGCTCAACTGGAAACACATCCCGTCCTGATTGTCGCTTGGAAAGTCTACGCTGCGCTCGGCGACTTGCACGCGCGCAAGGGTAACACACAGGGCGCGCGCGAAGCCTTCGCACGCGCGGTCTCGACCATCAACACAATCGCTGACGGCGTCACAGACGACGAGCAACGCGCCCTCTTTATGAGTTCGCCCGCCATCCGAAAGGTGCTGGAAAGCAACGGCGAATTTGTTGAAGCTTAAAACGCGACCTGTCAAAATCCGCGTCCGAATAATTTGAGGCCGTGGCTCCTCGCTTCAACAGCCACTAACCCCGTGTGGAGGTCTATATGACAGCTTGCCGCCCGGCATATAGCTGGTGTCTTAAATTATTGACAATCACAGCGGAGGTGATTATCTTGCTGGCGCTCATGAATTCTTGGTGCTTGAGGCTGGACGATGATGACGGAAGAGCGAAGGCAGGCCCGTAGAACTAATGCATCTCTCTATGCCATTTGGGATTTGACTACGCAGTCGGTGGCAAGCGGACATGCGACGAACTTTAGCCGCGCAGGATGTTTCGTGCGGAGCAATAATGGCTTGCCTGCAAAACCCACGCTCTCTATTCAATTCCGCACGCCGACAGAGCGATGGATAGAGGCACAGGGCAAGGTCGCGCGTGTGGGAGGCGATGACGGATTCGGAGTGAGCTTTACGGCGCTGAGCCATGAAGATAGAAGGATGCTTGAGCTGCTGGAAGAGTATTATGAAGCCGAGCAGTTTTAATTGACGGAGTTATAGCTCATTTAATATACACGATGCGCGTACGCGCTCTTTTCCGGCCCGCGCCGCGTCTGAATTTTATTGACTTACAGGGACGCTTGGCTTAAAGTCTCCGAGGTTTTTCATACTGTGCCATCTACTTAATTCTTTTGATAATCTTTCCGCTAGTTTTCCCGATCTAAAATTATGTGTTTACAGGCCTCGACTGTTTGGCGCGTTCGAGGTGTGCCCATGTGCGTTGAACCCTTGAGGGTACAAAATTTCTTAGAGAAAACGAGGATCATCGATGAAGAATAAATCTTTAGTCGCGGGCCTTGCCGCAGTCTTGCTCGCCGCTGCCGCTGCCTGCTCGTCACCGAGCCCCGCCAACACCAACACGACGACGAACACCAAGACGACCACGACGACCACGACCAACACGACCAGTACGACGAACGCTCCTGCGAACACGAACACGGCGGCGAGCAACACCAGCTCGACGACCGCAGCCGCGCAGGATTTTACGCTGGTCAATAAGACGGGTGTAGAGATTGATAAAGTCTATATCACCCCGCACGACTCGGACGACTGGGAGGATGACATACTCGGGCGCGATACGCTGCCTGACGGCGAAACCGTCGACATCAAGTTCAGCCGCAAAGAGACGGCCAAAATGTGGGACTTGAGAGTGGAAGATAAACAGGGCAACGCCATCGAGTGGGATAATCTGAACCTGCTCGAAATCAACAAAGTCACACTCTATTACAAAGGCGGCAAGGCCACCGCTGAAACGGAATAGCGGGAATCAAGGCCGCTTTTTTTTCCTCGTTTCCCCATTTACTCTGAAAGGATTTAGGTCGAATGAAATACGCTACGTTTACTAGCTTGCGCCGGATGACGACGATTGTCCTCGCCTGCGCTTTTTCCATGCTGCTCGCCCAGTCGGCTTTCGCACAGGGCAAGCAAGATTTCACGCTCGTCAACAAGACCAGCGTGGAGATTAACAGTGTCTACATTACCCCCCATAGCTCGGACGACTGGGAGGATGACATCCTCGGACAGGACACGCTGCCCGCGGGCGAGAGCGTTGACATACAGTTTAGCCGTAAAGAGAAGGCTAAAATGTGGGACTTGAGAGTAGAGGATACCGCAGGCAACAGCATCGAATGGGAAAACCTGAACCTGCTGGAAATCTCTAAAGTCACGCTCTACTACAAAAACGGTAAGGCGTGGGCTGAGGTCGAATAAAGACGACTCATCCGTTTGTCTTGAACACTCTTTAGGCGGGCAGGCTGAAAGCTTTTACTTTCAACCTGTCCGCCTTAAATTTTGAGCGAGCAGATTCCGACTTGAGTGCTTTGACGTGAGTTCGACTTAAGCGACTATGTCCATCAGCCCCTGTAAGGGGCGTGATAACAGTAGCCCAGCACGTCAGTGCTGGGACGACGCCGTGACCATGATGGTGAAGCCCCGTCAGGGGCGACATCAATCTATATCGCCCCTGACGGGGCTCAATCATTTATTCATTGCCTGTTCCCACGGCTCACGCCGTGGGCTACTGTTATCACGCCCCTTACAGGGGCTTAGGAGCGCCACGACCTCTGACCTCGAACTCACGTTACTTTACTGCGGGCCGAAGCGCTGGCGATATTCGGGCGAGATGATGAAGCTGCGGACCATCTCGGCATCAATGTAGTTGCCGTAGAAATTGAGCTTGCCGAGCCAGTGTGCGTAGCCCGGCGCATCGGGGTCTCTGCGCATGTAGCCGAAATATTCCATCAGGACGAAAGCGTTATTAAATTCCGCGTCGTAAAACGCCTTGCCGTAGGTGGTCGTAAACTGCTGGTTGCCTTCGCTGATGACCACGACACCGTCCACGATTTTTTGTAAGACCGACGCGCGCGTCTCCGTCCCGTTGTCCAATCCACTGATGAGCGCCGCGCGATCCTGCTGGCTGGCGTTGACATTCGTATTGCCGAAAAGACTGTTGACGTAGGCAGGGTTGTTCGCGTCCATGTATCTCGTCTGAAATTCCTGACGACCCGTGAACTCCGCGACAAACGCACGCTTGTTCTCTTCTATGACCGCGCCGGACAACTGGCCGTTAACAATAATCCCGGCGGCCACGGCCTGCGTGTCGCGCATGAATTCCAGGAAGGTCGGCACGCGCCCTAATCCCCCTTTGTAGACGCGATAGACGAAGTAGCCCGTGTATTGAAATTCGGGCGAGAGGAAGAACGCCGCAGAGGTGGTCACTCTCTGCTTGTCTATGCATTGCTCTATGGATTGCCCTACGGGGCGGCGCGCGGCGTCCAGACATTTCGTGATGTTGTCGGTCCAGAAATCCCAGCCCGCCGCATCGGGCTCGCGGTTTAGAAAATCAAGGTAGTGCTGGCGTACAAAAAACCTCTGGTCGTCAATCGGGTTCGTGGACGTAGGCGTGGTGTCGTTGTCCGTGATGGTCAACTGCGCTGTGCTCTGGCTATCAAGAAAAGCTCCGTTCGTAGGATTCGCGAGCGTGAGATTGATGGTCTCGTTGCCTTCGACAAAGGAATCGTCCGTGATGAAGACTTTAAAGCTCTTACTGGATTCGCCGGGCGCAAAGCGCAGCCGCCCGAGTGCGAGCGTGTAGTCCGAACGCTGCGAGGCCGTGCCGTCCGAAGTCATGTAATCGACCGTCACGGCACGCGAGAGATCGCCAGAGCGTATGACCGTAATGGTCCGGCTTCCGCCCTGTTCCGCGACCGTGTAAGACGATTCTTCGAACCTGATGAAAGGTCTGGATATTTCGTAGACCGCGCCGTTGCTCAAAGAGACGACGTAGAGCGCGCCGTTCGGCCCGGTCTCTATGTCGGTCGTGATGCCGAAGTCGCGGCCCGCCAGCAGAGTCACGCTCTCCGTGATGTCGAACTTGTCTTCGTTGTCTGCAACATTGTCATTCAGGCTTGAATCGAAGGGCGCGACGTGGCGGCGGTCGGCGCTGAGCTTGAAGCGGAAGAGATAGCCGTTGTAGAGCGTGGTGCGCGATGCGCCTACAAACATGTCGCCTTCGTACTCGGGGCCGAGTGCGCGGCCTCTTAAAAATCCGAGCGGCGAAGGCGCGACCGCGTAACGCCAGCTAAACTCAGGGCCCGTGTAGCGCGCTCCCGGCAGCATGTAGAGACGCGCAAGCGCTTCGGCAGGCGTGTCCGCGATGAGCGAGGGCGGCCAGCGTAGTTGTTGAAGCCCGCCGGGTCTGCTCACTTCTATCTGCTTGAACTCCGCGATGCGGCTCACAGGCCCCATGATTTGTATCCAGCCGCCGTTGGCTCCGGCTTCAACACGATTGATTTCATCAAAAGCATCGTCGCCGTTCTCCTGCGTCCAGAGAAAACCTGAGAGCGGGTCGAAGGCCATGCCGAAGCTGTTGCGCACGCCGTAAGCGAAAATCTTTTTGATGTTCGCGGCAGCCTCTGCGGTCAGAGTTGTTGAAGCGTTGAAGAAAGGATTATCAGTGGGTGTGGAGCCGTCGTCGTTCAAGCGCAGGACGACACCCGTCAGATGCGCGTTGTCCGGCTCCGGGCCGCCGAACTGGTCGTCGGGCACTGTGCCGCCGGAGGTCACGTTCTGTAAGAGCCCTCGACGGCCTTCGTCGCCGATGATGATGTAGAGCTTGCCGTCCGGGCCGAACGCAATCACGCCGCCGTTGTGATTGCCGCGCGGCGTTTGTCCCGCGTCCGATTGGAAGGCGCGCAGGCGTATCAGATTGCGATCAAACTGTAGCGTCGCGCCGTTCCATAAATAACGGTCAACGCGATTGCCAAGCAAAGGCACTTCGTCAGTGTTGCTCGTGTCCGCGCCCGTGCTCGATTCGGTCCAGTAGAGATAGACGAAGGGCGTCGCGGGAAAATTCGGATGGAGCGCGATTCCCAAAAGCCCGCGCTCCGAGGCATTGTTGACGGCTAAATCAATCGCAGGCGTTTGCAACACGCCGTTCAGAACTCGCTGAACTTTGCCGGTCGATTTTTCGAGCACCAGAAAATCATTCGCGGCGATAAAGGCCATGCTCGTAGGGCTGTTTAAGCCGCTGACGACTGTTCGCACCACGAGGTTCGGGTCGAGCATGGAAGGCGTCGTCGAAGGCGTGATGACGCCCACGCTTTTGATGGACGTGTTGTTGGCCGGGAGGGAATCCGTTTCGTTGCTCGCGACGGTGGCGGAATTGTTGATGTCCCCTGCGGCGTTGGGCGTGACGTTGATGGTCACAACCGCATTTGCTCCCGCATCGAGCGCGCCCAAGCTACATACGACCGGACCCGTGCCGTTGCAAGAGCCCTGCGTCGTCGTGGCGGAGACAAAGCTCGTGCCCGCAGGCAAGGTGTCTGTGAGCGTCACATTGGTTGCAGTGGAGCTGCTCTGATTAATGACCGTGATTCTGAGAGCGAGCGCGACACCCACGAGCGCGGGGTTAGGTGAAGCGGTCTGGCTGACGGAGAGATCAACACTTGACGAGCCCTGTACGACGAGCGTCGCGCTCGCGGTGTGCTGCACGCTTCCGCTCTGGGCCGTGATGGTCAGGGGATAGCTTCCGGCTGGTGTTGAAGCGGTGGTCGTGATTGAAAGCTGCGAAGTTTTAGACGAAGCGTCGTTGAGATTGATGCTCGCAGGGCTAAACGATGCGCCCGCGCCGGAGGGCAAGCCGCTGATACTGAGCATGACTTGACCTGTGAAACCGCCGGTCGGCGTGACTGTGATGTTGTAGCTCGTGCCTGCACCCTGTGAAACAGTTTGCGAGGCGGGCGCGGCCTGCACGCCGAAGTCAGCCGCGCCGGATGCGGGCTGGATGGTGATGAACGAGCGATAGATGTTGTCGCCCGAGGGCAGCTCGTTGTTGTTGGCCTGATTGCCTGCGGCCCAGAAGGTGACGGGGCCTATGTTGCTCTGCGGCGCGGTCCAGTTAAAAATCCAGCTCGCGCCGTTCTGCTGTCCCTGAAATGTTCCGAGCGAGGTGTGCTCCACGTACTGGCGCGTGTGGCCCGCGACGTCGTTTGTCAACACCTGCGTCAGGTTGTTCGCGCTCTGTAATGTTCCGGCTTGATCATCTGCGGTGTCGAGCGCCGTCAATTGAAAGCCCCAGCGACGGCGTGTCTGGTCCGAGGTCACATGGCTGAAGCTTATCTGGTAGGTCTGGCCGGGGACGTAGGTCGCGGGAGCGTCTATGAGAATCTGGCCCGTGCCCGTGTTGGGGTCCGTGTGACATTCGTCGCAGGTAAACTCGCCGGGAGCGCCCGTGTGTCCGACGGGCGGCCCGGAGGCGTTGGCATACGCGCTCTTGTTGACGTTGTTGTTGGTAAAGAGAACAATGAGGAACCCTGTGATAAAGACGAAGATGACGAGGAGTTTTATCTTGTCTCGCTTTGGCATCAATGCACCCTGTCGCGCGTTTTCTTTCTGTCTGAGAAGCTGATTGAAAAGTCCCGTAGGGACTTCATGTTTATAGTTTAACGACATCAATCAAGAATCAAGCTCCGTAGGAGCGTCATGTTCTGTATCTATCACATGCCGCTCCTACGGAGCTTGATATGTTTTGTCGTCTGCCAACTATAAACATCCTCGCTCCTACGGAGCTAAAAACAATGACAGGACTTTTCAATCAGCTTCTCACATCATGAACCCGAGGTTCGAGGTGTTGAAGCGACCGATGAAGGGGAAGACTGTCGCAAGGTCTGCGCTCTGCAAGCCGTACCAGGCGGCGAGCGTGGCTGCATATTGCTCGACCGAAGTCGTGGGTATCCAGCGCCCGCGCGAATCAGCATCGTCCGGGCCTGAGAGCGCAAGCGTCGGATAGGTTCCGTAAAAATCTCCGCCGCGTACGGCCCCGCCCATAATCATCATGTGATTGCCCCACGCATGGTCTGAGCCTACGCCCGCGCCCGAGCCTGCCGGTTGCAAAGTGCGTCCAAAATCCGAGAGCGTAAAAGTTGTGACCTGTGAAGCAATGCCCAGCTCAATCGTCGATTGATAAAAAGCTCCCATAGCCTGGCTGACCTGCGTCAGTAGAACGTCCTGCGTATTGCCCGCCGCACCACGCTGGTTAGCGTGCGTGTCAAAGCCGCCAATCTGGCAGAAAAAGATTTGTCGTTTCAAGCCGAGCGCGCTTTGCGTCTGGTTGGCCTTGATAAGCTTCGCTACCTGTCGCAACTGCCTGCCAAGCGAGGTGTTGGGAAACGTGGTCGTAACGGTCTGGTCCTGACTCAGAGCGGCGCTGGCTAAGAGAGCCTGATTGGTAGTGTCGTTGGTGGCTTTGACCAGAAGGTTTTCGTTGTCGGCGGCGATGAGTTGATCGAAGGCCGCGCGCCGCGCCGTACGCTCTGCCGTGGAGCCGGACATGCTGAGTACCAGAAGCTGGTTGAGCGGCGTGCCGGAATCGGCCACTACGAGCGGGCGCGTGTTGCGCCCGGAGGCAAAGAGCTGCGCGCCCGAGATGGAGATAATCATGGGAAGCGGCGCTGCGCCGTTGAGTGAAATCATGGCGTCCGCTGCGCGGCCTGCCCAGCCCGTCTGCGCCGGTCCATTCGAGACGCAGGATTGCTGCTGGTTTACCTGATCCGAATGCGAGAAGAGCTGATAGGGACGAGCCGAAGGTGTCGACTGATAGATGGCGCGCGTCAAAGGCTGTACAAGAGTGCCCGTGTTGCAGAGCACGGCCAGACGACCCTGCGTGTAGAGCGTTTGCAGCTCCGTCATGTTCGGATGAAAACCGAAGCGTCGGCTCTGGTGGCTCGGCGCTGTAACCTGCAAGAGGCTCGCTTGCGAGACGGCTAAGCCTGCGGCGTTGCGCACGGCGTTGTAGGCAGCGTAATCGTCATAAGGCACGATCATGTTGTTGCCGTCGTTGCCGCCGTTTAGGAAAACGCAGACGAGCGCGCGGTAATCGGTCGCGCCCGTTTGCGCCAGCGCGCTAATCATCCCGAACCGCTCGACGCTCGACGCAAAGGCTGCCGCGCCGAGGGCCGCGCATCCCGTGCGCCGTAAAAATTCTCTACGTGTCTGTGCCATAAAAGCCTTACCTCTGCACTTGATATTGAGCCGAAGTTAAAACCAGATAGATGGAGGTCTGCGCGCGACGCAAACTGCCCGAAGCGTCCGTCGCCGTGATGCCGCGATAAGCGTTGCCGATTTGTGTACGCATCGCCTGCGACATAGTGCCGTGTAGCAGGAGCGCATCGAGCGCATTCAAGAGCGGCGTCGGGTCGTTCGGATTCGAAGCGAGCGCCTGCATCTGCGCTAGATCGAGCGAAGTGCCGTTGGGAGAATTGGCGCTCACGCCGAGGCCGCTATAAATAATCGTGTTGACGAAGTTGGCGCGGCGCAGGTCCGTGGAGGTCGAGAGGATGCCGAACTCCGGCCCGAAGAGATCAGAGCCCGCGAGCGTGTTGTCCGCCGGGAAATAACTGAAGACGGAGGGGGGCCGCCAGAGGTCTTGATCCATGTTGAGGGCATTGCCTGCAAAGTTGCCGTCGGATTGTCCCGTCCCGCTAAAGGCGCGCGCGTCGAAGGCGCGCATGATGCCCGTGATAAAGAAGACGGGCTCGCGCAAGCGCCCGTAAGAGGTCGCGGTCTTCGAGTCGCCGCGCGCTTCCACGTCAAGAAGTATGGCTTCGACAACGTAGCGCAGTTGCTGCGGGTCTGTGCGACGGTTGTTAAAGACGGTCGCAACGCGGTCTACGTAAGCGGGCGAGGGGTTGCTTGTGACGAGTCGCTGAATCAACTGCTTCGAGATGAACGGCCCTGTGTTCGGGTGATAGAAGATGTTGTCAATCGCCGCGTTCAAATCTGCGGTTGAGCCCTGGCCTGCGGGCAGAAATCCCGTCGTGGCCGGGTAAACCATAAGCTGCTTTGCGCCCGCGTCATGATTGTTTTCCGAAGGCACGGTCATGGGGTTGATGTAATCCGCCACACCCTGCTGGCCCGCCACGCCAAGAATGCGCCAGCCCGTAAAGACGCGTGCAAAGCTGTCGACTGTGGTCTGGTCGTAGGTCGGGATGCGGTTGCCCTGCGCGTCCAGCTTGGGCGTGCCGTCGTTGTTCAACTGGTCAACGCCGATGGAGAAAAGCTGTAAGACTTCGCGCGCGTAATTCTCGTTCGGGTTCTGGCGGCTGGAGCGCGCCATGTCCAGATAATCGCCCATCGCAGGGTTGAGCGTTATCTCGTAAAGAATCTGCCGGTAGTTGCCGAAGGCGTTGCGGTCAAGGATGCGCAGGTAAGCCGCCATGTAGCTCGGCTGACCAATCTCGCGACCCGAGACCACCAGAATTTGATGAAGCGCAAAGGTCACGCGCTGGCGCAACTGGTCACGCTGGTACATAGCGTTCTGGAAGAAGCGCAACTGTAGCGGGTACATAGTGTAGTTGTCGCGCACGCAGGTTGCAGCCGAGCCAGCCGGACACCCTATGTTCTGGTCAATCTGCTGTAGCGGAAGCTGCGGGTAGCCTGAAGCGGGCAGCGCGAACTGCTCGTCCAGATAGCCCCTAACGCCGAGCGTCTGGACGCGCGCCAACTCCGCAGAGTTCGGTCCCCAGCTAGACTGTTCAAGAAAACGCACGGCGTCGGCGCTTGAAGCCAGAGGCGTTGGCGAAGGCGTTGGTGAAGGCGTCGGTGTCGGAGTTGGTACTGGTGTTGGAGTCGGAGTCGGCGACGGTGTAGGTGTTGGAGATGGTGTTGGAGTCGGAGTTGCTGTTGGAACAGGAACCGGCGGATTGGGAACAGGCGTGGGCACCGCGCCTTGATCGTCCGCAGGGCCGCCGCCGATGTGGCCTATGCCAACGCGCACGCGGTTGCTCGATGCGCCGCGCAGTGTCAGACGCACGAGCACGTCCCCCAAATCGCCCATCTGATCATTGAGCCGAACGACGACGCCGTAGAGCCATGGGAAGCCCGGCATCACGCCGACGTATTCTACCGTCATCGGATAGATGTGATGCGCCGCGTCTTCGGCGTCCGCCGTCAGAGCGCCGGCCCCTTCGCCCGGAAGGAGATTGATGTTCATGGCAAAGAGCATGACGCGCGTGCGACGGTCTGCGGACCAGGGCGCGTTCGAGGTCGGCTGAAAGGGCTCGCGCGCCCACGTTGGCGATTCAAGCGCCACGGCGCGCGTCGAAGTGGGCTCGCTAATCAATCGCGGAGCTGTTGTTTGTCCAAACCCTTTGGCGCTCGCGAGCATCAACAGGACACACGAGCAGACGGTCAGCAGCAGGCGTCTGCGACAGGCACGGGGGAAACACGTTTTCATACGTTGCCGCTCTCTTTCGCGTGACTCGTCGCGCGAAGTTAACAATGAGGCTTGTTTTTGAAACTTTGTGGAGGGGCAATCCTAGAATTGCTCAGGCAACAAAACTATAGCACACCAGCGCCAGAGCGGTGAATCCTTAATTTTGACGCACACCGGGCGGTTTTGGCCGAAAAATCTATATGAAGAGAGGTCAGAGGTCGGAGGTTAGAGGTTAGTAAAAATTCAATTAGCCCCGGCAGGGGCGAAAGATAATAGCCCACGGCGTGAGCCGTGGGAACAAGCGTCGGCCATAATTATAAGAGCCCCTGAAAGGGGCGAAAGAAGTTCACGTCCGGATTTCTTTCGCCCCTTTCAGGAGCTCTTAATCTTGATTCATCGCTCATCCCCACGGCTCACGCCGTGGGCTACTTTATTCCGCCCCTTTCAGGGGCTCGCTGCTTTTTACTAACCTCTGACCTCTCTTCTTCACTCATACCTGAGACATTCTATAGGGTCGAGGCGCGAGGCTTTGCGCGCGGGCCAGACGCCGAAGACGAGGCCGACGCCGATGGAGACGCCGAGGCCCGCTATCACGGCCCACGATGGAATCGAAGCTGGCAGAGACGGAATCAAAAGCATGATGAGCTGGCTGATGCCGACCGCAAGGAGCACGCCGAGTAGACCGCCCAGGAACGTCAGCGTCATGGCCTCGAAGAGAAATTGATAAACGATGTCGCGGCGGCGCGCGCCGATGGCCTTGCGCACGCCAATTTCCTGCGTGCGTTCCGTCACAGACACGAGCATGATATTCATCACGCCTATGCCTCCGACCAGCAATCCAAGACTTGAGATAGCAATGGCAATCAAGCCGACCATCGCAGTGATCGCGTCAAACTGTTCTATAAATTTATCAGCCGTCTTGATGTCGAAGTTGTTGGGCTGGTCAAAGTTGACGTTGCGGCGGCGGCGCAGGATTTCTTCCGACTGCTCAAGCGCTTCGCTCGTCATGCCTGAGCGCGCCTTGATGATGAGCAGCAGGTAGCCTTTCGCGGGCGCAACCTTCTGCGCCGTGCGGAAAGGAATAAAGACGGCGTTGTCCTCTTCGTTTTCGCCGAAGAACCCGGCCTTTCTTTTTTCCAGCACGCCCACAATCTCAAAATTGTAGCCGCCCATTTTGACTTCCGTGCCGACGATGTTGTGTTCCTGTCCGGGAAAGAGCGCCTCGGCGGCGTTGACTCCGATGACCATCACGTTGCGGCGCTGCGCATCGTCAGCTTCGGTGATAAAGCGGCCCTCGCGAATGATGATGTTGGTGATGCCCGCGTAGCTAGGCGACACGCCCTGCGTATTTCCCCAGCGATAGTTGTGTCCCTGATAAGTGATGTTGTCGTCGAAAGGGCCGCCCGAATAGCCAATGTTGGGCGCAACGTGCGCGACGTCTTCCACAGCCGTCGCCGCCTGCCTAATCGCTTCGCCGTCGCCGACCGTCAAGGGCTTGCGCAAGCGTTCCATGCGGTCTTCGGAAGTGCGCGGGCCTGTGGAAAGATGAAAGGCGTAGATGTTATTCGTCCCGTAGTCTTCGATGATGGCGATGATGTTGCTGCGCAGGCCCGTGAGCAGCGAGGCGATGACGATGGCCGTCATCACGCCGATGACGATGCCGAGCACTGTGAGAAAGCTACGGAACTTGTGCGCTCTGATGCTGTCGAGCGCCATCAGTAGAATCTCTTTGGGAAAGAAGCGTGGAAGTCTCATCCTTCGACCTCTCACTTTCTGGCAAGCGCGATGATGGGGTCAAGCCGCGCCGCCTTGAATGCAGGATAGATTCCTGCAACCATCCCGACCGCGCTCGACACCACCAGCGCCAGCACGATGTAGCCGACGGTGATCGTCATCGGAATCGACGCGGCGATGGTTATCAGCCAGCACACGCCCGCCGCCAGAAAGAGCCCGAGGATACCGCCCAACGCACAAAGGAGCGCCGACTCTATCAAAAACTGCATCAGGATTTGCTTTCTGGTTGCGCCCACAGCCTTGCGCAGCCCGACCTCGAAGGTGCGCTCCGTGACCGAGACGAGCATGATATTCATGACCACGATGCCGCCCACAACAAGCGTGATAAAGGTAATGGGAATGACCACGCTCGCGATTGAGCCCGTGAACTCGTCTACCTGATTGTTGACCTCCTGGACGTTGACCACGCCAAAATCATCATCTTCATTGCCCTTCAGTTTGCGCTTATTACGCAGGGCGAGCCGCGCGTCTTCAATGGTCGCGGAAAGGTTTTCGCGGCTCGAAGATTTCCCGTGAATCTGTATGCCGTTGGCCCCGCGCCCGAAAATCTGCCGGTGCGTCGTGATGGGAATGTAGACGTGACGGTCAATCGAATCGCCGAAGAAAGAGCCGCGTTTTTCCTCTACGCCGACCACGCGCAGGGGCAAGCCCCGTATCTTGAGCGTTTTGCCTATGGCGTCAACGTTCGGAAAGAATTTGTCTTTGATATCGCCGCCAAGGACGACCACAAGCGCCGAGCGCTCGACTTCGTCGGGCAGGATGAAGCGCCCATCAGCCACGGTTTTATCTTCGATCTCAACCATATTCGCCGTGACGCCTAAGATAAGCGCCGAGGGGAACTCCACGCCGTCCTGTTTGAGGTCTGTGACGTTATTGGCCTGCGCGCCGATTTCCGCGCACGAGTGGCAGTTGTCGCGCACCCACTCAAAATCGTCCCACTCCATGCGCTTATTGCGACGGTTGCGCCGCTCGAATTCCTCGTCGCTCATACGGCCCGCAAACGCCATACGCGCCATCATGAAATGGTTCGCGCCCAAAACTTTGGAGACGCGTTCAATAACATAAGTATTGAGCCCGCTGATGGAAGCGCCGACGACGACCACCGACGCCACGCCGATGATGATGCCTATGAGCGTGAGAAACGCGCGCAGCTTGTGCGCGAAAATGGACTGGAGCGCAATCCGCGCCGCATCCGCATAAAATGTATAAACGCTTCGCATGAGAGTATCGAAAGGAAGCCGCGTGCGCCGCCCCCACAAGGCTTTCCGGACCACATGGCTCTACGAATATAGACGCCGGAAGGTTTGATTTTATTAACAGACGCAGGTGGAACTTTTACTTTAGGGTGAAGAAACTAGGCGGGATGTCATGAACTATTGAACCGGATTGCGCTCTCTCCTCATGGTGCTTAATTCGATGACAGTTAGCGCAGAGAATAACGCATTTGCTTATTTCCTGTTTTATCATGTGGATGGCGAAGCCATGCCGGAGCATGTCAGCGACGTTGAATTCTTTTTCATCATAGTTCTTGTGATGAAAATCTAAAGCCCGAAAATCTGCAAACCCGCACCTTTCGCAAGTCAGTCCTTTCTTATAATCATCGAGCCATTTCCTGAGCTTATTTCTTCTAGCGGCCTTGTCAGCCCGCGTACATTTTTGACACTTCAGACGACGATAGATTTTGCCAGCAACGATGTTACAAACCTCAAAGGATTCTTCAGGCTTTACTGTATTGCAGTATTTGCAGGTCTTCATGATAAAAGAGTTCTTAACAGAGTATGTAAAACAAAAAGCAGCGCACCAGACGGCGCACTGCTTTTTGTTTTTAAAGTCGGGGCGAGAAGATTTGAACTTCTGACCTCTCGGTCCCGAACCGAGCGCTCTACCAGGCTGAGCCACGCCCCGACAAATTGAAATTGGAGTGTAAGCGAGCGTCGCGTTTAAGTCAAACGGCGCGCTCCTCGGATTTGGCGGCGCGTGCTTTCTCGCGTCGTGATTTGAGAAATTCTATGAGGGGCGGCATCAGTGAAAGCGCGACGACGATGATGACGACCCATTCGATGTGCTCGTCCAGATTGATGCCGAAACGGGACTTGAGAATGCTGCCCAGAAAATAGCCGGACAGAATCATGGAGAAGACCCAGAGAAAGCCGCCCACGACGTTGAAGACGACAAAGCGGCGATAGGGCATCCTGGCTGCTCCGGCGACAATCGGCGCGAAGGTGCGAACGATGGGCACAAAGCGCGCGATGATGATGGTCTTGCCGCCGTACTTGTCGTAAAAGCTTTGCGCCTTCTTTAAGTGGCTCGGGCGAAAGAGGAGCGATTTTTCCCGGCTGAAGATGCGCGGCCCCATCTTGAGGCCGGAGTAGTAGCCGACGGCGTCGCCCACGACCGCCGCGACAAAGAGCGAGACGAGCAGAATAAAAACATTGAGGTCGCCGCGCGCTGCGAAGAGACCGGCCACGACCAGTAGAGAATCGCCGGGAAGAAAAAATCCTGCGGCCAGTCCCGTCTCCGCAAAGACCACGAAAAAGAGCACGGCATAGCCCGCGCCCGCTATGGTCTTCGGGTCAAGATATTGTTTGAGCAGGTGAAAAAGCTCGTACAGCGAGTCCATTATCTTCCAGTCTTGACGAAAAAAGTTTTGCTCGACGCGCGCTCAATTAAAAGTGAGTGTGACGTCGACGGTTTGATTCTGCTGTCTGGGCTTCTCGCTCGTCTCGGTTCCCCTGGGCCTCGTGGAGAGCGAGAAATCAATCAAATCTCTCAGCGGCTTACCCAGAAACTCTTTCAGATAAGAGTTGTCGTAAACATCACCGGGCTTGAGCTTCCATGCCATCTTGATGCGCTCCTGATCATCTCCCGGCAGCCCCTGAACCGTGAGCGAGCCCATACGATAGAGGCCGCCTTCTTTGACCGTGATGCGATAGGACACTTTTTTCGACGCGTCGTCAAACTCAGGCGTGGGTAAAACTTTCGCCATGATAAAGCCGCGCTTGCCGTAAGCTTTCAAAACTGCGGCGATACCGGTGTCGAACTTGATGCCGTTGGCGACTTCGCCTTCTCTCATCCCCAGCACGGGCTCAAGGTCCGGGGTGGAGATGATGTCGTTCCCTTCCCACAACACTTTGCCCAAAGAGTAAACCTCTCCTTCTGTGACCGGAATGGTCACGGCGACTCCGTTTTTACAGTCGTCTCCGGAGAAGGGTTTCGCAAGCGGGCGACTGAAGGCGGCGCGCACCTGTCCGCGCTCGCGGTAAAGCGGAAAGAGGTTGGTTCTGGCAAAGCTGTAGACGAACTCGTTCGAATAGTCGTGCTTGAATAAGTCTTTTGATTTTTTGACCAGCTCGCTTTCAGGAATCCCGCTCGCTCCCGTAAAGCTCAGCGTGCAGATGGGCATGCGCACGCCCTTGATGAAGAAGATGTGACGGGCGTTTGCGCCCGACGCCGTGGCCTCCGGCATGTACTCGACCTCGCCCTCGATTTTTCGCTCGCGAAGCAGCGCACCAAGGGCACGCGCTATAGATTCAGTCGCCCCGCCCGCTTCCGGAGCAGTGCCGTCAAAGCCCGGAATCTCCTTGCGTATCGCGGCGCGCAACTCCTCTTCCGTGAACCACACGAAGTTGTCGTAAACGATGGGCACGCCTCCCTTCATCTCTTCGACGATGAAGGTCACCACGGCCTGATTGTTGCTGACGCGATAACGGTAGCTCAGCTTTTTGAAGATGCCCTTTTCATAAAGCCTTTGCGCGGCGGCGTCGAGCATGGTGGGCTCAACCATCTGGCCCACCTGTAAGCCGGTCGCGGCATTGGCCTGCTCCTGACTGTAACGCTCAAGCCCCGTCCACTCGATCCTGCCCAACCGGACGGGCTTAGAGCCCGCGCCCTGCTGGCCCTGCGCGGCCAAGGGAGCGAACGAGAGCAATGCTGTCAGAAAAAATAACGGAAGGACGAAACGGATTCTCATGATAATTTCAGTGCAAAAGTCAAAATGCAAAGTGCAGAATTAAAGAAGCTCTTTCTTTTCATTCTGCACTTTGCACTTTGCACTTTGCACTTATCATTTTCTTTTAGCTTTTCATCTCGGACGACCAGCCGTAGTGGCCTATGAGCGGGACGAAGGCGCACGCGCCGTGGTCTTCGTAGTCGTAGCCCTGCTCCGTTCGTATCGCGCGCACAAGGTGTTGCGACTCGCGCGTCTGGCCGACGGGGATGACGAGACGGCCACCGATTTTTAGCTGCGCCAGGAGCGGCTCCGGAACTTCGGGCGCGCCCGCCGCGACCAGGATAGCGTCGTAGGGCGCATGCGCGCTCCAACCCAGCGTGCCGTCGAAACACTTCACGGTTGCTTTGTGTATATCAAGGCTGCGGATGCGCGCCTGTGCTTCGCGCGCAAGTTCCGGTATGCGCTCGATACTGTAAACCTGCGCGGCGAGTCGCGCCAGCACAGCCGTTTGATAGCCGGAGCCCGCGCCGATTTCCAGCACGCGGTCGCGCGGGGTCAGCTCAAGCAATTCCGTCATGCGTGCGACGATGAAAGGCTGCGAGATGGTCTGGTTGGCGGCAATCGGCAGGGCGTGGTCACCGTAGGCGCGCGACTGTAAAGCTTCGGGGACGAAGAGGTGGCGCGGCAGTGTGAGCATCACGTCCAGCACACGACGGTCGCGTATGCCGTAATGGTCACGCAGACGCTCCACCATGCGCTCACGTGGGATGCGATAGTCGGACTGAGACGAACTGGGCCGCAGGGGTGCGGAACTCATAAGCTTTAGTAAGAAGTAAGCAGTGAGCAGTAAGCAGTCAAACGAAATTCGTTCTTCTTTTCACTGCTTACTGCTCACTGCTTACTTCCTAAACCTTTCACTCTTCACGAACCTTGCAATACTTCGCTGGCGTTGATGTAGTTCCAGGACTCGATAGCGGTAAGCGCGCGATGGTCCGTCATGTCGCTGCGCAACGGCGTGACGGAAACAAAGCCCTGTTCGATGGCCTGATAATCCGTGCCGTCTTCCCTGTTCGAGGGGAAATATTCTTCGCCGATCCAGTAATAGGGCTTGCCGCGCGGGTCTATGTGCTCGCTGATGACGGGCCGCGCGTTCTTTAACCCCTGACGTGTGACTTTCACGCCGCGAATTTCGCCCGGTGGAATGTTGATGTTAAGAAGCGTTCCCTCGGGCAGTTTGTCCTTCAGGACTTTGCGCACGGCGGTCACGGCAAAGCGCGCCGATTCTGTGAAATTAAATTTCTCGCGCGTCACGAGGCTCAAGGCCAGACCCGGCACGCCGAGGATTGTAGCCTCAAGAGCGCCCGCGACCGTGCCCGAATAAGTAGCATCGTCGCCTAGGTTGCCGCCGTGATTAATGCCTGAGACGCAGATGTCCGGTCGCACTTCGGTCAGAATCTTGTGGAGGGCGAGTGTGACGCAATCGGTCGGCGTGCCGTCCACGGTCCAGTGGCGGTCGTCTATACGGCGTATGCGAAGCGGGCGCGCCAGCGTCAGACTGTGCGATGCGCCGCTCATCTCGGAAGCGGGCGCGACCACGTAAACGTCTCCCACCTCGCGCAGCGCCTCTTCCAGTTTGATGAGGCCGTTCGAGTGTATGCCGTCGTCGTTGGTGACGAGAATTCGCGTCATCTTTTTCACGCAGGCGTCGGCGCTTTTAAGCCGCACGCTCTCCAAAGACATTGATGCGCGTCCCGGCTATTAGCTGTCTCGGAACAAGGTGCGACCGAAAACGCGAGTCCTTGCTCACTAAGGGCTGACGGCTAACCGTACGCGCAAAGATTTCTGGAAACCGAAAACCGTATGAAGCGGAAACTGCTGGCTGGAATTATTACGAAGCGCGGACAGCTTCCCTTGGCACGCGGCCTGTTCTTCGGAAAGAGGAAAGCCTAGTCGCGCGGGCTGCGAGCGCGGCCCTTCTTCTTGTTATTGCGCTTGCGGGCCAGAGCAGATTTGAGCTTCGCCTTCTGCCCCGGCGGCATGAAAAAGGCATGCTTTTTCGCGTCCTTGATAATCTCTTCGGTCATCACCTTGCGTTTGAAGCGACGCAATGCGCTCTCGATTGATTCGCCTTGATTGACTGTCACTACTGCCATTAGCTGGAAAACCTCTCCATTCTCACAAGTTAAGATGCTGATTTTCAGAGGCTCGGGGGGCCTTTGAATCACCTATTAAACACGCCGCAGCACACACTGGTCAAGTGCACACGGAAGAACCCCGCGAATACCTTCTTACAATTCGCGGGGTTCTTCCGAGTTCACCGCTTTCTTTTCAAATCTACTCAGGCGGAAACGGCGGTCGATTCCGTCTCTTTGTTACGGCTCAAGCCTTTAATCTGCACGGGTTTATTTTCCGCGCTGACCTTGCCCTTGTTGAGCACCATGTCCTGATAAAGCTTGCGCATCAACTGGACTTCTTCCGCAGCCGTCTTCGGACCTTCCATCTGCGGCTTGTGCGGGCGCTCCAAATCGATTTCGTTCAGAATCATGCCGTGCGACGGGTCGTCCATGTGAACGTCTTTACCGGCGGCAAAAATCTCGTGGCGGCCATGCTCCTGATACCACTTCGCGACGGTCGCGTTCTGGTGCATGTTCTCGATGATGTTGCGCCAGCCTATCCCTGTGTTGTAAGCGCAGAAGGAGATTTCGCCTTCCTGCGTGCCGTAAGGGATGATGCACATCTCCGTGCGGCGGAAGTCGTAGTTGAACAAATCCTGGAACCACATGCCCGCGATAAAGAGGAAGTTCCAGCGATCTGCGCGGCGCATCTCGATGTCTTCCTTCGTGCGGTCGCCTTCGACCTTGCCGTAGTTCTTGCCGGTCAGGCCGAACGATTTATCGAACTTCTTGAACAACTCGTAAAGCGTGAAATGCGTAGGCGACTTGTAGGGGTTGTAATGCTTGAGCAGCGTCAGCCCCATCATGAGGTTTGAAGTCCACTTGCCGCGCGCTGCGTCCGTGATCTTCTGCATGTCACGGACTAAGCCCGGAATGTTCAGAAACTCCGGCACAGGGTTCATCTCTTTGGTCTCTTTATCAATCATCACCGCAGTACCCACGCCACAGTTCGGGTGGCAACCGCAGGAGACCTGTCCCCATTCGGCATCAGGCCCGTGCACCAGGTCCGCGAAGTCCGCGAACGCGCCCATCAGTGAGAGCGGGAACCAGTCGCGCGTAGGCTCCGTGATGCCCACCTGATCTTTAACGTCGTGCGCAAGGTGCGAGAGCGTGTAGCGCTGCTGCAAGCGGCGCTGCTCTGTAATCTCTTCGTCGCGGCCCGTAAAGGAAACGGGCTGGAACGAGAGGAACGCAATCTTTTTCGGATTGTCGAGTGCAAAGCGGATAATCGAGCCGACCTGATCATTGTTGATGCCGTTGACGAGCGTTGTCACGAGCACGATTTCCACGCCTGCTTCATGCAGGTTATTGATGGCGCGCAGCTTGACGTCGAAGAGGTTGCCTACCTGACGGTGGCTGTTGGCGTCGTTGCCGATACCGTCAAACTGTAGATAGACGTAACGCAATCCGGCTTCGGCGGCCTCGCGGCAAAACTCTTTGGACTTCGCGAACTCGATGCCGTTCGTCGCCGCCTGCACGGAGTTGTAGCCGACTTTGCGCGAATACTTGACGGCTTCTATAAAGTGTGGCGAGAGCGTCGGCTCGCCGCCCGAAAACTGCACGGACATCTGGCGGCGCGGCTTAATCGAAATAGCGTTGTCCAGAATCTCCTTGATGTCGTCCATGCTCAGCTCGTGTACAAAGCCGACCTGGTTGGCGTCCATGAAGCAGGGGTCGCACATCATGTTGCAGCGGTTGGTCAGGTCCACTGTCAGGACTGCGCCGCGTCCGTGCTTGATAGTCGAGGAGCCGTGGTTGTGCAGCTTCTCGTCGTTGTGCGCGGCGATGTCGCGGCCCGGAAACATTCTTTCGATGTGCTCAAGGAACTTCACATCCATCGCCATCAGGTCTTCTATGCGGCCGTGAATCGGGCAATCCTTGACCATCCAGATTTGGCCGTCGCGCTCTATGATCTGCGCTTTGACCTCGCCCACCTTTTCGTTCATCAGAACGGTGTAGTCCTTCTTGCCGCTGATAATCTCTTCGCGCGCTTCGATGACGCACTTGGGACAGAGAGAATCCGTGGTGCGCGGCCAGCCGAGCGTCGGCTTGGTCTTCTGCCACGATTTGAGAAGCGGCTTATCGGACCACTTCGGCGTGAATGACGGGTTGGGCTTGTACTTATTGAAGAACTGGATGGTGTTGAACAAGCCACCGGCTACGATGGTCAAGCCTCTCTCGACGTGTTTAATCGGACGCATTATTTTTCCTTCTCTACGTTATGAATTATTGCCGTTAGCCAAGGGCTTGGAGCAAAAGGCGTGAGATTACACTGATTTAAGCTGTAACGCAAATCGCCGGAAGCATTGGGCCGATGAGTCTCTTTTTAAGATTTAACGCACGCTCGGCGCTTCAAGCATCCCTTTTCCTGTGAACCTTGCCCGCTAATTGCTGTAAGCAAATCGGCAACTTTCAAAGAGCAACAGGCGTGCCGCCATCACGCTCTACCTGATAAACCACCTTCCTTTCAGCACTTACAGGGAATCCGAGGCTCTTTCTTCTATCCTTTGAAAGCTCGCCCGTTTGTATCGTATGAACCCAAATGAGCCTTCGGGCGTGGCTGCGTGGCATATTGACACCAGCGAGGCACCCATCAACCGGGAAGACGGCTATTTTGACACCGGGGGCGATAAATTCTCCTAAAAAGCTCGTTTTCTGGCTTCTGTGGCGGCTGATGATGGCGGCTTGGAGTCTTTCGAGTGCGCCTTCTCAACTAAAAAGATTGACTACTTGCCGGAATTGGCATAAGAAGCTTTCTGCTCTACACATCCCCTTTGAGAATCGAGTTTGAAATCAAATGAGAATTGTCTTCGCAGTCGCGGCGCTGGCGCTCATGGCGTCCCTCTGTAATATGTGCAAGCTGACCGGGACCAATACCAATAAAGAAACGAACACCAATATGGCGACGCCCACGCCTGCGGCCACGCCGAAGCCCACTCTCAAAGACGCCTTCCCGCAAAAGGTCGGCGAGTACACCCTGTCGAACACTTATCCCAAGAGTGAGTTGAAGGGCGACGACACGCTGCTGCCGGGCGCGCAGGACGTGATGGGAGCGATTTATAAGAACGCCGCCGCCAAGAAGGTGCAGGTGATGGGTGGGAAATACGCTTCGGCGGCTGACGCAGAGACGGCAATGAAAAAGCGCGTGCCCTCGTCACAGTATAAGGCGCGCTGGACCAAAGGCGACCTGCTCTTTGTCGCCAGCGATGCTTCCTTCAAGGATCAGTTCTGAGGCAGCACGGTTCCGAGCGCTCTATAAAATCCTTTGAGGCTTCGGGTGAAAAAGGCTGTGCGAGAGAAAAGACTGCTCGTCGTGGCCCTCTGGTTTCTCTTGACGTGTACGGGCGCGCAAAGCTCAGCACGCAGCCGGACGACTGCTACGGCCCCTGTTGAGGTCGTAGCAGTCGTCACGCAAGCCTTGCCCTCGCCCACACCTCTTCCGCCGCCACAGGAGGAGAAGAAAAAAGCTCCGCCGCCCGCGCGCTACATACAGGTGGGCAAGAGTGTGCGTGGCAATTCCATCACGGCTACTATTTTCGGCGAGGGGAAACGGCGCGTCCTCCTCGTGGCGGGCGTTCACGGCAACGAGCAGGATACTTCCATCGTCGCCAAAGCCTTCATAGGCTCGCTCGGGCAGGAATCAGGTCCGCCGGAGTTAACCATCATGGTCATTCCTGACCTCAACCCGGACGGACTTTTCAGTAACACACGGGTCAACGCCAGGGGCGTAGACATCAATCGCAACTTTCCTTCCCTCTCGTGGCGCAACGACTACCCGGACGCGGTTCGCTTTCCGGGCTTCGAGCCCGCCTCCGAGCCGGAGACGCGCGCTTTCATCAACATGATGTGGCGTTACCCGCCCGACTTTATTATCACGCTCCACGCCGCCATGGGATGTGTCAACTGGGACGGGCCTGCTGAAGCGCTGGCGCGTGTGATTGCTCCCATCAACGGCTACCCGCTCTGCCCCTATCTTGGATACGAGACGCCGGGCTCGCTTGGCGCTTACATGGGCGTTGACCGCAAAGTCCCGGTCGTGACGATAGAGCTACGCAAGACTAGGGCAAGCGAGCTGGTCAAAGAAAATTTGCCGGCCCTGCGTGCCGTGCTTCTACACATAGCTGCCATCAAAGAGACCAACAGATAGAGACCCGTCCCCGCGCGGAGTTCCTACTCCCAATTAGTCGTTTGGGCCAGTGAATTTTTGTTGACAGGGGTGAGGAAGAGGAGTATCTAACAACCCGTTGATGTTTTCACGTTAAGCAAGAGCCTCATTCCTCAAGAATCTTGCTCATGCTTAAACTCAGGAGAATTCCATAATGAAGGAACGTAAATTTCTACTTTTAGCTGTACTTGCTGCGACTATCATCATCGCGGGGGTCGTATTGCGTGCGCAGGACAAAAACGACACTTCGCGTCCCGGCACAGAAAAAGTGAAAGAACGCTTAAGTAAGTGGCCTGTCGTTGATTATGACTCTCCAGAACTTTCCGAGCCGGAGAAAAGGGCCAAACGGCGCGAGAAGAACAAAGCATTCAATTCCCCGAATCGAATGAAGTTTGACCCGGCTTCGCCCCTTGACCGGGGAGCCCTGAATAATGATTGGGAATTTGGACTGGCATCTACTCTACCGGCGATGCAGAGTGTGGCAATTATTATTGGCGAGGTCACGGAGGCGCAAGCTTATTTATCCGAAGACAAAACAAATATCTATTCTGAATTTACAGTTCGGGTAGAGGAAGTGCTTAAAAACGATGGTGCGGGTTCGATAAACGCAGGAGAGTTAGTCGTCACAGAGCGACAGGGCGGTCGCGTGCGCTTCCCCGCAGGTCGTATTGAGAATAGCCGTGTGGCAGGCCAGAACCCGCCGGAAGCTGGACTCCGTTACGTATTCTTCCTCGGATTTAATCCATATGACGCTGGTACGAAGAGCTTGACAGGACCACGCGGCAATATGAGCCGACACATCCTGACAGCTTATGAAATACGAGAAAACCGAATTTATCCGCTAGATTTTGCAACAGGGAAAGACTTCCGGGAACATCAAGGCAAAGACGCGGCAAGCTTCCTGGATGCAATAAGACGCTCACTCTCCATTCCCTCACAATCATCCCCGGAATAGGAGGAGACAATGAGAAACAATCGCCTCACGTTGCTCATTCAATCTTCCATTCTCGCCGTCATATTATTAGTTTTTGCCATCCTCCTCCCATCTCATCAAGCGAAAGTAGTAGCTCAAATTGGTTGCGGAGGTCCGCCACTATATAGTGAAGTTGACGTTTACGATCCATACTGGCCTACGGGGGCTTCTGTAAAGGTTTATTTCAAACAAGGACATTTCAATTCCACTCAGCGAAATATAATGAAGGAGGCGTTTGAGGCGTGGGAATCACATAGATTTGTAAACTGCTCCCTTGTGACTTTCAACGACTCTGCATATATAGAATTAGCCGAACAGCCTTCAACCGCAAATGTTGGTTCTTATGTCTGGATCACAACGCAAGAGTTCGGCTCTGCTGTAGAAGTAACCCGTCATCCTACTACTGGAATAATTTTAGCGACAATGGTAATTGGTCAGAATAACATCAGCGATGGGACACTACTTGCGACTACTAAACATGAGATTGGTCATACATATTATCTTGGCAATTGTGGTAGTGCGTGTCCTTTGCGTAGTTCAATAATGGACGTCGCTGAATACGACGAAACCGAAGCGGGCAAGAAGGCCCATTACATGCTCCGCTGGATTAACAAGAAGGGCGAGACCGGCCCCTGGAGCCAGACCGTCAGCGCCACCATCACAGGATAAAAAGAGATGCAAAGTGCAAAGTGCAAAATGCAAAAGTAAAGAGGGATTTTCTTTTCATTCATCACTTTGCACTTTGCACTTTGCATTCTTCTTTCATCCCTCATCCCTTCTTCGCTTGCCTTAGCTTGCCGAATCTCCATATTATTGTCTTGCGTCCGGGCTTCTCTTTCTGTTAATTCTGCATTTTGCACTTTGACTTTTGCACTGTTTTATTATGGCTGAGCTTTTGATCGTAGACGACGAGCAGGGCATACGACAGCTCTTGACGATTGTCTTTGAGCGCGAGGGTCATCGTGTGCGCGTGGCCGAAAACGGGGCCAGGGCGATGGTGCTGCTCAAGCAGGAGCCCGCAGACCTCATCGTCTCGGACGTCAAGATGCCGGACATGGGCGGCATAGAACTACTGCGTGCGGCGCGCACGCTCCTGCCGGACGTGGCCGTTATCATGATGACCGCCTTCGCCACAGTGGACACAGCACGCGAAGCCTTCAAGCTCGGCGCGGACGACTTTATTCAAAAGCCCTTCGACGTTGACGAGCTGAAGCTGATTGTCAACAAGGCGCTCGAAAAGCTGGACCTCGTCAAAGAGAACCGCGCCTTTCGTCGCGCGCAGCGCGAGCGCGGAAGCCTCGGCAACATCATAGGCCGCTCGGACCGCATGCAGGCCGTTTACCAGATGATTGAAACCGTCGCCGCCGTCCAATCGACCGTCCTCGTCTACGGCGAATCCGGCACGGGTAAAGAACTGGTCGCGCGCGCCATACACGACCTCTCCCCGCGCGCCGAAAAACCTTTCGTCTCGATTAACTGCGGAGCCTTTACCGAAACGCTTCTTGAATCGGAACTCTTCGGCTACGTCAAAGGCGCATTCACGGGCGCGAACACTAACCGCAAGGGCTTGTTTGAAGCGGCGCAGAAGGGCACGATTTTTCTTGACGAGATAGGCGAGATGTCGCCTGCCATGCAGGTCAAGCTCCTGCGCGTCTTACAGGAGCGAAAGGTGCGGCCCGTCGGCGCGCACGAAGAGTTGGAGATAGACACGCGCGTCATCGCCGCCACCAACCGCGACCTCGCGCAGATGGTCAAGGACTCCACGTTTCGCGAAGACCTCTTCTATCGCATCTCTGTGATTCCGATCGAGCTGCCGCCCCTGCGCGAACGTAGCGAAGACATCCCCGAGCTGGTCGAGCACTTCGTCAAAAAATTCTGCGAGCAATCGAGCCGCTCTCTTTCCATCAGCCCGAAGGCCACGAGCCTGCTCGAAGCTTATTCATGGCCCGGCAACGTGCGCGAGCTTGAGCACACGATTGAGCGCGCCGTGGCGCTCGAAAGCACAAACGAGATTCAGCCAGACCGTCTGCCCTCACAAATCACCAACTACAACCCTGCGCGCGTTGCTTCGGCGCTGGACCTACCCGAAGAGGGCGTGAACATGACGGCCTTTCTGGACCAGTTGGAGAAGACCTACATCATGGAAGCCCTGCAACGCACAGGTGGTAATCAAACGCGCGCCGCAGAACTACTGCATCTCTCCGTGCGCTCGCTGCGTCACCTTCTGGACAAGCACGGGATACGCAGCCTGACCGCACAGATGCGCGACTCTGCCGCACGCGGCGTGGGCGAATAGCCTCAAAGAAGCAGTGTTCAAAGTCCCTGCATTCGTCTTAGCTCCGTAGGAGCGGGGATGTTTATAGTTTAATGAGAGCAATCAAGAATCAAGCTCCGTAGGAGCGTCATGTCATGAATGCGGGAACATGACGCTCCTACGGAGCTTGATTTGTGTTGCCGCCTGCGAGCTATAAACATCCACGTCCCTACGGGACTTTAGAACATTGCTTCTAACAATCCTTCACGGCTTCTAACAATCCGTCGTTGACGGTTTGCGTCACACGGCGGCTGCCGGATTTTGTCAGCCAGCCGGTTTCCGGCTCCTTCCCCGGCAGCAACGAATTCTGCTTTCCGCCCCTAATTGCTCGGTTTTCCGCCTCTTTTCCCTGTTCCCGCCATCATTCAGCCTTGCGGCACACCGTTTGTTATTGGACATCCCGACTTGCAATCGCGCACGCGAGCGCGGCACGAGAGCCTGAGACCGAGAAGCGCCCGTCGCGACCGATTTTGATTACTCTCTAACCCCTTGACCATATTTTGAAGGAGCACAAAGAACCAATGCAGAACAAACGCCAAGAGGGCTTCTCCCTGATCGAGCTTTTGATCGTCGTCGCGATTATCGGCATCATCGCCGCCATCGCTATCCCTAACCTTCTCGCCTCGCGCCGCGCCGCCAACGAAGCTTCCGCTATCTCCAGCGTCCGCACCATCGGCAGCTCGCAGGCCACCTACTCTTCGACCGCCGTCGGCGGTGGATACACGAACCTGGCCGGACTGTTGTCCAACGGCCTGATTGACTCGGCGCTCGGTGCCGCCAAGACGACTGCCAAGAGCGGTTACCTGTTTGATACCAACCAGGGCTCAGGCACTCCGGCTGTAACCTACATCACCGGCTCATGCCCGTCTGCCTCTTCGAGCGGTACGCGCTTCTTTACCTCTGACGAAGCCGGTATCATTTACGAGACGAAGACCGGTACGGCTGGTACGCTTCCGACCGCCACCGCCGGCTCGGCCATCGGCAACTAAGCTACTCAACACTTCAACTCTTTAGCGGGGGCGGGGCCAAAGAACAGCCTGCGCCCCCGCTTACTTTTTGCCTGTTTTCCGGCGCTGCGGTCGCGCCCACTTTTCAATCATCGTCAGCGATGAGTCGCGCGGCACAGCTTTTGTTAAAGAAGGATGATGAGAGCCTCGCTCAGATTGATTATCTTTCAGGCGAGTAGTCACGGCCAACGTCGAATGTCATCTTCCACGACTCGTGTTCTCTTACTCCGCTTGACTTCGGAGGAGCGCTAATTACGATGCGGTACACAGAACAACAGAACGGCTTCTCGCTCATTGAGCTGCTGATTGTCGTCGCCATTATTGGCATTCTTGCAGCCATCGCCATCCCTAACCTGATGGCTTCACGCCGCGCCGCCAACGAGGCGTCGGCCATCTCCGGTGTCCGCACCTTGACCAGCGCCGAAGCCACCTTTAGACACACGAGCGGCAGCGGCTCCATTTACGCAGACATGTCCGAACTGCTTTCGGGAGACATGATTGATCACGTGCTGGCTAATGCCACCGTGTCGGCGAAGGCGAAGAACGGCTACATTTTCGGCGTCACTCTTCCGGCGGACAAGTCTTCATTTGTTATCGGGTCTGCTGCTATCAGCACCAGCATGGGGAGCCGTAGATTTTCATCAGATACCCCGAGCGTCATTTACTACGACACGAATGACGTCACGACAATGCCTACGACCATAAGCGGGAGCGCTCTGCTTTAATAACTGAGAAGTCTTTCAAGCCTCTTTCGTAAAACTCCGTCTCACAGTTTTTCAGATTCGTTAGTGAGGGTCATGCACAGACTGCTGCGCCGCGCGAGTAGGGAGCCTTTGTTTATAGTGGGAGCGTTGTGGCCGCTCGCCCTGCTTGCTCCGTTTGTGCCGGGATTGCCAAGGCCGGAGCCCAGTGGTTTCCCATGGCGACAGGAAATTGTTCTGGCGCTGCTCCTCTGTCTCTCGCTGTACGGGCTTTTCAGGTGCATGGGCCGCAAAAAAAGAGACGGCGAGTCATTGCTTGTTGACCGCCGCGAGCTTTTCTCATTCGCTCCGCTTCTTTTGTTCACAGTGTGGAGCGCGCTCTCCATCATCTGGGCCAGTAACGTTTATCCGGTCCTGCATTACGCATTCGTCTGGGGCGCTTACTTCCTCTTCTTTCTGGTAATGCGCCGCGTCGCCGCCAGCCCGCGACTGCTTCCGGTATCACTCGCAACCTTTGCGCTGGTCATCTCAATCATCAGCCTCGCGTCCATCATCGGCGCATGGAGCGCGCCCGTTTCGCTTATTCGCGGCTACGGGCTGGGAGAGCCTTTTGCTCTCGCCGTTCCCCTGTTGACGTCGGCGGCGCTTTCGCTGAGACGACGAGGGGCAGCCCTGTTTTGCGGCGCGACGGCGGTGCTCGCATGGCTGGCACTGATTCAGGCATACGAGCGCGCGCCGTTCATAGCCGTCGTTGCAGCGCTCTTGCTGCTCGCGCTCCTCATGCTCTGTGTGCCGAAGTTCAGGCCGCGCAGCGCGTGGCGCGCAGGAATTTTGATCGCAGCTTTCGTCTCTGTGGCAGCGCTTCAATCATTGCCGTCCCTGCTCCCAAAGCTTTTCGCGACTCCTTCGCACACGGTCATCAGCCGCCTCCGTTCAAGCTCTCTGACGGAAGAGAATACGCAGGCGCGTTTTCTTTTCTGGGGCACGGCCATAGAGATGTGGCGCGCTCATCCGATCACGGGCGTAGGTGCTAATCACTACGCGACTGCTTTTCCGGAAGCGCGCTCGCAGTTTGCCGCTTCTCACCCTGATTCAAAACTGGTAGAGATGCTGGAAGGCCACCTGGCAGTGGTGGCTCATAATGAATACCTGCAAATGCTGGCCGAGCTGGGCACGGTCGGGCTTGCGCTCTTTCTCTTATTCTGTTTGTCGCTGGTGTGGGCGGCGTGGCGCGCTCTGAGCGCCGCGAGCAGCCCTTTGATTCCCGGAGCCGTCGCCACGCTCATGGTGTTTGCCATCAGCTCCGGCGCAAGCTCTGTCTCGTTTCGCTGGATGGGAAGCGGGTTGATCTTCTTTTTCGCGGCTTCGATTGTGCTGCGCTTCGCGGCGGTCGGTGTGCGGCAAGAGGCGCAGGCTGACCGGCTGGAGATTAGTTTCGCTCCGCCTTTGATGCGAAAGGCGACTCTGTGCGCTCTGGTCTTCTCCGTCCTGATGTTTGGCGCGCTGTGCGTTCAAGCTGCGAACGTCTTACTGCACGGGGCAGCGCAGGAGAGCAGGGACGCCCGGTCTGCGGAGAGCTTTTATCGCTCCGCCCTCTTCTGGAATCCATATGACGGGGCAACGCATATCAGTTTCGGCACGCGGCTTCTCTACGAGAAACGCTACGCGGAGGCCATCCCGCACCTTCGTTACGGGCTTGAGCATGGCATGAACACTTCCGTCTGTTACGCCTCGCTCGCCGTCGCACAGGCCAAGACAGGCCAGCTTGAGGCTGCGGAACAGACACTAACGCAAGCTCTGAAAGTTTATCCACGCTCCGTTTTCCTGCGCGCACGTCACGCGGCTGCGCTCTTTGCGCTCGGGAAGAGAGAGGCGGCGGAGGACGAGCTTCAGCGCGCGCGTGCTATTTATGCGCCCGCAGCGCGCGGCTGGCAGGAGTTGATTAATTCCGGCAAAGATGCGGCGACGATGGCGGCGCGAAACGATCCGCAAGTGACCGCGCCGGGTTTTCTAGTACCGAGCGACGCCGTTTTTCTCATCCTCTTTGAAAACGGAGAGCGCCCGCCTTCGGTCGTCTTCAACCGCGACGGTGCATTCTCCGTGACGGCTGAGACGCGTTAGAAAATTACCGCCTTCATGAAACTACTCGTCTAGGGTATATTAGCTCGCGGCGATTCTTCGCCGTCTTCCGGCACTTCTTCGATGAGTAAAGAACTGGAAATCCTTCAAGCAAACGTCGGCGAAGACACGGGACAACGCGCCGTTTCCATCAGTCCCGTCTCGCGCATACTGACCATTGCGCGCAACGCCTTTCGCGAAGCCGTGCGCGACCGCGTGCTTTATAACCTCGTGCTCTTTGTCCTGCTGCTGATTGCCAGCGCCATCTTTGTAGGCGAGCTGTCGGCGGGCGAAGAGGCCAAGGTCATTGTCGATTTAGGCTTGAGCGCGATGCTTCTGTTCGGCGCGTTTATCAGCATCTTTGTCGGCGTCGGCCTTGTCTATAAAGAGCTTGAGCGGCGCACCATCTATGCCATCTTTTCCAAGCCGGTCGGGCGCGGCGAATTTCTGGTCGGAAAATATTTGGGCCTGTGTTTGACGCTCCTTGTCAACATCGTCGTGATGGGAGTCGGCGTCTCGCTGGCACTGCTGTATGTAAAGCGCGGCTGGGACCCGCTCATCTTGAGCATCTGGCCTGCAGTGATGCTAATCTTTGTCGAGCTGATGATTCTGACGGCTGTTGCGCTTCTCTTCTCTTCCTTTTCTTCGCCCGCGCTCTCCGCCCTGCTGACCTTCTTCGTCTTTATCATCGGCCACTTCAGCGCGGACCTCAAGACGCTCAGCACATCTTTGGGCACAGGCTCGGGGCGCTGGTTTTTCACTGCGCTCTATTATCTTCTGCCCAACTTTGCCAACTACAGCTTTATCACGGAAGCGGGGCACGGGTTAACGCCGGATGCTGCGCGCGCAGGCGTGGCGATTCTTTACGCGCTCGCTTACATCACGGCGCTTCTGGCCGCCGCCACGCTCATCTTCAACCGCCGCAATTTCAAATGACTTCTTCTAGCACACAGCACGCGACAACGCGCCGCGCTTTTATTCACACGGCGCTGCTTTCCCTGCTCGTGGTCGTGTGCCTGATTGGAGTTGTACTACTCGCGCGCTGGATGGAAAGCCGCACGAGCGCAAGCGTGCTTCCTGCCGAGGAGCGGCTCTATATCAAAGGTCCTGCGGCCAAGAGAATGAGCCTCAGCTTTAACGCCATCATCGCCGACTGGTACTGGATGCGCTCGCTGCAATACCTGGGGCGCAAGACCACGAAGGTAGAAAGACTCAGGCTTGATAAATTGAGCGAGCTTGATTTGCAACTGCTCGCCCCGCTTCTTGATACAGCCGCGACGCTCGACCCGCAGTTCATGGCCGTCTATGAATACGGCGCGGTCGTGCTTCCCGTCGTGAGCGATGTTGATAAAGACGAAGAGGCTATCGCGCTCCTCCAAAAAGGCATCGCGGCCAACCCGAAGGCTTGGCGGCTCTACCATCATCTGGGCTACATACACTGGCAGCGTGGCGACTACAAGGCTGCCGCCGAGGCTTACGGCACAGGCTCTCGCATCGCGGGCGCGCCCGTGTGGATGAAGAGCATGGAAGCGAACATGATGGCGAAGGGCGGGACGCCGGAGTTTGCGCGCGAGGTCTATCATCGCATGCACGACGAGACGACCGACGAACAGGTCAAGCTCTTTGCGCTTTCCCGTCTCGCGCAACTTGATTCAGTGGCCGAGCGCGAAAGGATTAATCGCGTGCTTGCAGATTCGAAAGCGCGCACGGGTCGCTGTGCTAATTCGTGGCGAGAGACGGCAGCGCAGCTACGCGCCGCGGGCTTGAGAATTGATTCGACGGGCGTGCCCGTTGACCCTACGGATGCACCCTACGTGCTTGACCAGAAAAATTGCGTGGCCGAGCTTCATCCGGAGAGCAGGATTCCGCGTCGTTGAGTTTTAAGTGACAGAGAAAAAGATTATGACTCCTGTGGTCGAGATAGAAAACCTGACGAAGGATTACGAAATAGGATTCCTGCGCAAGCGGCGCGTGCGCGCGCTCGACGGTTTGACCTTGAGCGTCGAGGCCGGTCAAATCTTCGGCTTTCTGGGCGCAAACGGCGCGGGGAAAACTACTACGCTCAAGCTTTTGATGAGATTGATTTATCCGACGACCGGCAGCGCCAAGATACTCGGCCAGAATATCTCGGACGTACGCATGCACGCGCGCATAGGCTACCTGCCGGAACAGCCATACTTTTATGATTACCTGACGGCGCGCGAATTTCTGAATTACTGCGCGGAGCTATTCGGCTTTGACCGCAAAGAGCGCACGCGGCGCACGGAAGATGTGCTGGCGCGCGTCCACCTTGAGCCGAAGGCGTGGGACAAACAGTTGCGCAAATTTTCCAAGGGCATGTTGCAGCGCGTCGGCATCGCGCAGGCGATTATCAACGCCCCGGAAATCGTTTTTCTGGACGAGCCCATGAGCGGCCTGGACCCGATTGGCCGCCGCGAGGTGCGCGACCTCATAGCCTCTTTGCGCACACAGGGCACGACCGTCTTCCTGTGCTCGCACATTCTTTCGGACATCGAAGTGCTCTGCGATCGCGTAGCGATTTTAAGGCGCGGTCGTCTAGCCGAAGAAGGCCGCCTGGAAGACCTCAGCCAAAGCGCGGGCGAAGATGCAAGGATAGAAATCACCGTTGCCGGAGCGCAGGCTGAAATCATAGAGAGCCACATGGCGGGCCTTGAAGACGCGCAGGTGACGGCGACGGCAAGCGGCGCACGCATAGAAGTGCGAGACGAGCGAGATGTAGACGCGGCGCTCGCGGCCCTGCGTCACGCAGGCGGACGCCTTGTCTCCGTTCAACCCGTCCGCCAATCGCTCGAAGAACTTTTCATGCGCGACGCGGGAAATAATTAAGAAGGGGGAAGAGGGTAAAAGGGAAAATGGGTAAAAGGATAAAGAACGGTTTGATTGCCAGCGTCTTCTTGTTCTTCTCCTTTTACCCTCTTCCCCTTTTACTCTCTTCCCCCTCTTCTCTTATCGTCGAGGCGCAAGCGGGCGAGATGGACGCGCTCATTAAACGTGTAGAGGCGCGTTACGGGCGTATGCGCGGGCTGGCCGCAGAGTTTGAGCAAACTTACACGCCGCAGAGCGGTCAACAGCCCGTGCGCGAACGCGGGCGATTGTTTTTGGCGCGCCCACGCCGCATGCGCTGGGAATACGAGGGCAAGCTTTTCATCGTCAACGGCAGCGCCGTCTGGTTCTACGTTCCGGCTGACCGCGAGGCGACGCTTGCGGACGCGGGCTCTATTTCGGACGAGCGATTTCCCTTCCTTTTTCTGCTCGGCCAGACCAACCTGCGGCGCGCGTTCCGCACCGTCACGCTCGTCGAACAGTCGAGCACACGAACCGACGGCGCGCGCACTCTGCGCCTCGTCCCGCAGATCAACGCGGGCGGCGTTCGAGAGATATTCCTGGACGTCAAACCTGATGGACAGATCATGAAAGTGAAGCTCATGGACTGGGGCGGGGCGGTGTCGGAGTTCGCTCTCGAAAACGTGCGCGAGAACTACGTTGCGCCCCCGGACGCTTTCGACTTTCGCCCTCCGCCGGGAGTCACTGTCAGAAGGAAATAGCGCGTAAATCGTAAATCGTGAATCGTAAATAGTAGAAACAGCTTTTCCTCTATTTACGATTCACGATTTACGATTTACGATTTACGCGCTATTTGACTCTGAGCCCTGTGACCTGTAGGTCGAAGTTGGCGCGGGGGTCGTTTTTGGAGAAGCCTTCGATGTTGAAGGAGACGGGCATCGTCTGATTATTTTCCAGCTCCTGTCGTGTGTCTTTGGGGAGGACTGTGATCGTGCGCTCCTTGATGGGCTTGCCTGTGATGTCCACGACGACGCCGCGTATTTCCAGCCCTGTCAGCGTCCGGCCCGTGAAATTGCGTACAGTGCCTTGCAGAGTCATGATGATGTCTCCGATGGGGCGCGGCGATTCGAGCGCGTCTTTATCGGTGATGGTAATCTTCTTGCTTAGCTCTTCAAACTCGGGCGAGCCTGCGCGCAGCATGGGCGCTTGATTTTGTTGCCCGCTATTGCCGCCGCACGCGGCCAGCATGAGAGTCGCCAGAAGCGCGAAGGCTAAAGTTACGGCGCGGCGCTCGAAGACGATTGCTTCTACGGAACTCCTCTTGGTTAGAAACATGATGCGTCCTTAAAGCTAAGATGGGCATGAATCATAACACGAGAGCGCCGGAATCAACTCTGCCGAAAGTCTTGCGTTTTCGTTGAGACTCTGCTCAGCGAAAATTTTAGACAGCAAAGTTTTAGACAACAGCGCGCGGTCATTGTTCCACCCTTCCGGCGAGAGCCTTCTTTTGCTCCTCCACACGCCGCTTGTAATAATCGCCTATGTAGTCCTTCATCTTCACTTGCCAGAACCCTATGCCGTAACGCTTGGCTTCCGATTTGGCCTGCTCGCCCGTCCAGTTAGCATGCGTAATGCGATAGCAGGCGATGACAATGCCCGTGCGGTCCGAGCCGCGCTTGCAGTGAATAAAGACCTTCTGATTTTCAGGCGCAGTGATAATTGCCAGCACGCGCTCGACATCCGTGTGGCTGGGCCGGTCGAAAGTATCCAGAGGGACGTTGAAATAGCGCAGGCCCGCGCGGCGCACCTCCGCTTCTTCTAGTTGCTCGCGCTCGTCCCGGTCGCGAAGGTTGACGACCGTTTTGATGCCGAGCGAGGCCAGAATTTTGAAGCCGCCTTCGGCGGGCTGCCCGCCACGGTAAAGCGTGGCAGTGATCTGGTGAAAATTCGGAAGCTCCGCGTAACGCTTCTCTTCACTTTGCGCATGCGTGGCCGACGAGAGGATAAGAAACGCAAATAGCGCACAGGCGAATCTGGACGCCTTTAACATGCTCGTCATCATGAACCTCCCTGTGGCAGGTTATTTTCAATGGTGAACAAATAAAGATAAGCCTTGCTTATCTTTGTCGGATAAGGAGGGGGTTGCTGAATCTCGCCGTATGTCGGGTTGTTAAAGCTTGAGTGCTGAGTTAATCACTCGAAAGGGCGTCTGTATGTGCGCTAACACACACAGCCGGAATCTCAATCCTTGTTCAAGATTGAAAACGACCCGCTACCAACCTCCCGATAAGGTTGAGGATAAAAGTGATTGGGGAGAATGACCGGCTTGATAATCTTAATCAGAGCGCGCGGGAACGCAAGCTCTGTACGAGCGCGGGGACGTCCCTTTCGACGAGCGAGCCTGTGCCCGTGCGCTGGCGTACGGCGCGCGGCCAGATAATGCTAAAGCTGCTGCCCTGGTCCGGTTTGCTTTCGACGGCAATCTCGCCCTGCATCAGCTCTACAATCTTACGCGTGATGGCGAGGCCGAGCCCCGTCCCGCCGTAGGAGCGCGCGAGGCGGTCGTCCACCTGACGAAACTCGTCGAAGATAAAAGCCAGCGCGTCGCGCGAGATGCCAATGCCTGTGTCGCTCACGTCCAAACGCCAGCGCTCCTCGTCCACGGGCACGCAACGAATGGTCACAGCGCCCGCCATCGTAAACTTGATGGCGTTTTCCAAAAGATTCGAGATCACCTGCGACAGCTTGTACCTGTCCATCAGGACCGGACCAAGGTCGTCAGAGATTTCCGTGCGCAAGTCTATGCGTTTGTCTTTAATCTCCGCGCTGTAGTCTTCTACAATCTCACGAACCACTTCACGGACGTCGAGCTTTTCGAGATGAAGCGCGGCGCGGCCCGCTTCTAGCCGCGAGTAGTCAAGCAGATCGTTGACCAGCTCAAGCAGCGAGCGCGCGTTGCGCTCCATGCGAAAGACGGCCTCGTTCTGCAAAGGCGCAAGCGGAAGCTGAGAATCACGCTGAAGCAATTGACAGAGACCGATGATGACATTGAGCGGCGTGCGCAGCTCGTGCGTGATGTTGGAGACGAAAGCGGACTTCAAACGGTCGTGCTCGCGCAGGCGGTCGTAGGCAGCCACCAGCTCGTCATGCTGCGTGACTTCTTCAGTGATGTCGCGAAAGACGGCGACCGCGCCTTCCGCCGAGCCGTCTTCGCTCGTCAGAGGCGTGGCGCTGATGGCGATGACGCGCATCTCGCCGTCGGGCCGCACGATTCTCCACTGCTCGCCCGAGATGATTTCATGTTCGCGCAACGCGCGGTAAAGCGGCGACGCGGTCGCGGCTAATTCAGAGCCTTCCAATTTCCTGAGCACGAAATCTTCTATCAGCGCCTCGGCCCCATCGCGAAATTCGCTTCTCCGGCGACCCATAATCTCTGCCGCCGCCGGATTGACCCTGTAGCGCCCGTCGCGGTCTATGATCACCACGCCCTCGTTCATGCGATTGATGACGCTCTCAAGCTCTGCGGCGCGCGCGCGCTCAGCCGCAAAGGCGGCGGTCGCCAGTTTCTCCGCGCGCACGCGTTTTGATACTTCAGAAAGAATCAGAATCACATCGCCACGGCTCGCGCTCCGCTCGGTGATGGGCCAGATGGTGATGTCCCAGTAATTGGGCTCGACCGATTTGTCCGCGCGCACGCGCGAGACCAGATTGAGCGGCAGGCCGTAGGTGACGAAAGGCTTGCGCGTGCGGCGCACGTCTTCGACCACGTCGCTTAAGACGGCGAGCCCTGCGGCTGCTTCGTAGAGCCCGCGTCCCGTCAAGGCTACGGGCTGACGACCAAGAGCCTGCGCGAAAGTCGGATTGGCTTTTCTGACAATCAGGCTCTTGTCCAACACGAGCACGCCGAGCGGAAGCCCGTCCATCACCTCTTCTATAAAAGCGCTCTGCGTTTGCAGCTCGTTGAACTTTATCTCCAAATGACCGGCCATCGTGTTAAAGCCTTCGGCCAATGCTCCCACCTCGTCCTCTGTTTCGACGGCCACACGCTCCTGCAAATTTCCGTCGCCGAAGGTCGAAGCCGAGACGGCCAACTGGCGCAGGGGCTTTGTGAATCGCCCGACGGCCCAGATGCCGAGGAGGATGGAAGACAAAAGCGCAAAGGCCCACGTCGCCGTCAGCTTGAGGACAGAGCGGCCCGCCAGAGTGTTTTCAAGGAGCGGCACGCCGATGACTACGCTCCACCCGAAAGGCTCTACGCGCCGGATGTTGGTCACGCGCTCCGTCCCGTCATTCCACTTCAGACGTTTCTCGGACGCGGCCAGCCCGTTAACATCAAGGGACGGCGCAGACGACGGATTCAAAACCGCGCGCCCCTGCGAATCGAAGACGGCGATAATAGTTCCGGCATCTGGCGAAGCGTTTTGTTGAAGACGATTATACAAGTCCGCTTTTTCGTGCTGGGACAGAAGCGCCGCGTCCGCTGCTCTCTCCGGATGGCTTTCGAGCCATGATTGGAGCGTGCCCGTGGCAGCGGCAGTCTCTATGCGCGCGATGGTCTCCGATTGCTCGTGCAGGCTTTGACGATAGTTGTTGAGCTGCGCGAGGCTGATGATGAGCAGCGGCAGAGACAGCACGGCCAGCATCACCAGCAGCCTGGTGCGTACGCTATGAAAGAGTGGGATTTGTCTCGTCCGCTTCATCTATCACCATCACCATCGGAGCGCGGCCAGTCCGTGCGACGCCGCCGCAACGCAGGGGGCCACACGGAGCCGCGCGTCTCCACGGGCGGGCGCAGGCTTGCCGCATAAATCAGGACCGCCTGGACCAGCAACTCGTCCACGAAACGATTGGCGCGTCTCAATGCGCCACGCATCCTGCGCAGGTCTTCCGCAGAGGTCACTGCAAATGATTCTCGCCACAGGAAATCTTCAAACACTTGACGGAATGTCATCAACTCACGTGCCACTTCGTCAATCAGTACACCCTGATAAAAGCGCACCTGCGCGTAAGCACGCAGGCGTCTGGCAATCTCGGCCAGTTCCCTCTCGCCAGCCGAGCGGTCAAGGGCCAGCGCCAGTTCTGCCAGTAAATCCGGGAGAGGGTCTACCAGTTGCTCGTAAGAGAGCACGGTCGAGAGGCCCGTGCGCGGGTCTGCATAAATCATATCGGCCCACGCGCGCGTGATAGCGTCTTCGTGCTTTCCGATAAGTATTTCGAATCTTTCGGGCATGGGAGGCAAGCTATTTAGCGAGGCCGGGCTGGCTTGCTAGTCTTGATGGTTTTTGGTCAAAAGGTGGCTCAGGAGTGCCTCCAACTGGTCGAAATCAATGGGTTTGGTGACGTAGTCGTTGCAGCCTGCGGCGAGCGCGTCGGCATGAAAATCCGAGGTGTCGTGCGCCGAAACCGCGATGATGGGCACAGACTTGAGCGCCTCGTGCTGGCGTATGCGGCGCGTGGCGGCGAGCCCGTCGAGCATGGGCAGGCTCAAATCCATCAGAATCAGATTAGGGTTTTCAGCCTGCGCGACTTCTATGGCCTGCTCGCCGTTGACGGCTTCTACCACGCGGTATCCGCTCATTTCCAGCAAACGCCTCATCATAAAACGGTTATCCTCGAAGTCCTCGACCACCATGATGGTTTTTTGATTATTCCCAGTCATCACTAAAGCTTTCAGTCCGGCCAGCGTTGCCCCCATTGTAATACATGTCGTCAATCGGCTTTTGCCATGGTCTCTTACTGCATGACTAGCATACGTTGATTTTTTTTGCTAAGATGCCGCATCGAAACGTGACACAAAAACAGAATCTCCTTGGGTCTATTTCGTACACGAGAGACGACCACCACGGTCGTCGGACGTGAGACGTGACAACCCACAATTAAGGGTTCGCGAGCAATATGAAGCCGTTAAAATCGGAAGTAACCGACACAAATATACTGGAGGAGTTGGGCCGGGCATCCGTACAAATTGTTCACGACCTGAAAAACCAATTAAATGGTCTCAAACTCTATGCCACGTTCCTGCGCAAGCGTATGGAGAAAGCGGCGCGACCCGAAGACGAGCGCGAGACCGTGGGCAAGCTGATTCAGGGTTTGGAGCGCGCCGCAAGCGACATGACAACGCTCGTGCGTTTGGGACGTCCCGTGGAGCTGCGCCGACAACCGGGCATCAATCTAGCGCGCCTCGTCGAAGAAGCCGCGGGCGGGATGGAAGGCGAAGATTTAATCAGCACCGAGAGCGCGGAAGGCTCGCTCGAAGGCGAGTTTGATCCGTCGGCTTTGACGGAAGCTTTCAAGGCCATCATGACGGGCGCGCTTGCGCTCTTGCCGCGCAGTGAAGAGGATGCGCGTCTGCGTGTGCTCGTTGCGCGCGACGAAGCGGGCGGTCAAGCGCAGGCCGTCATCGAGTGGCGAGGGCTGCACGCACCGACCGATCCCTTTCATTCATACGCTGGCGGCGACGCGCTGCGGATGTCGCTGGCCGCAAAGATAATCGAAGCGCACGGCGGGGAGGCGCGGCACGAAGACGGTCGTTTGCGCGTACGGCTTCCCCTAAAAGATTGATTCATTGATTCATCGGTTTATTGATTCAATTAATAAGTTCTTCATTGAATCAATAAACCGATGAATCAATGAATCAATTTCTCTGACAAGCTAGGAGTGAACAAGTTGGAACGTAAAGACGCACGAATCCTGGTGGTTGATGACGAGCCTATGATGGCCGATTCACTCAAACAGAATCTGGCCGAGGAAGGTTTTACTGTGGACACGGCGGCGACGGGCGCGGAAGCGATAGAGTTTTTTGATCGCGGCGGCCATCACCTTGCAATCTGCGACCTGCAACTGCCGGACATGGACGGCCTCGAAGTGATGCGCCACATGAAGGAGACGCGGCCTTCTACGGAAGTGATTGTGGTCACGGGTTACGGCACTGTAGCGCGAGCGGTGGAGGCTACGAAAGCGGGCGCGTTCTATTTCGTAGAGAAGCCCTTCGATTTTGAGCAGATGCTTCCTCTGGTCCAGCGCGCACTGGAAAGCCGCGAGCTGCGCGAAGAGACAGCTTCGATGCGCCGCCAGCTTTCCACACGCGCCGAGTACTTCAACATCATAGGCGCATCGCGCCCCATGCAGACCATCTACGAAACCATAGAGTCTGTTGCCAAGTCAGACGCCAACGTGCTCATCGTAGGCGAGAGCGGCACGGGCAAAGAGTTAATCGCCAACGCCATTCACTATAATAGCCTTCGCGCCAAGAAGCCTTTCATCAAGGTCAACTGCGCGGCGCTGCCTAAAGAGCTGATTGAGTCAGAGCTGTTCGGCCACACCAAGGGCGCATTCACGGGCGCGCACGCAGACAAAGAAGGACTCGTGCAGCACGCTGCGGGCGGCTCGCTCATGCTCGACGAAATCGCGGAGATGCCTGTCGAGTTGCAGCCGAAACTTTTGCGCGTCCTGCAAGACCGAAGCTATCGCAAGGTCGGCTCGGAGAAGACCTACGCCGTGGATTTTCGTCTCATCTGCTCTACGAATCGTCTGCCCGCAGATGCGATACGCGACGGGCTCCTGCGCGACGATCTCTTTTATCGCATCTCTACCATCACGATTCACGTTCCACCTTTGCGCGAGCGCACGGAGGACATACAACTCCTGACGGACCACTTCTTCAAGATGTACGCGCAGAAGTACGACCGGCCCATCACGGGCGTCTCACAATCCGCTTATCAACGATTGTTCGCGCACACATGGCCGGGTAACGTGCGCGAATTGCAGAACGTCTTGGAGCGCGCCGTGCTGCTTGCGAAATCGAACAAGATAGAGCCTGTTGATTTGCCCTTTGACAACGGGAGTCTTCCGGAAGGCTCTGCGCAATCATCTGGCTGGGACGTGCCGCCCAACATGACGCTCGAAGAGATTGAAAAGCTGGTGATTGAAAAAACCTTGCAGCGCACGGGCGGCAACAAACAGGCGGCGGCAAATCTTCTGGGCATCTATCGCCCGCGCCTCTACAGCAAAATCCGCAAGTACAACATAGACGTCGCGCAGATTGTTTCGGCATGAGCCCCGGCAAGGCACGGCGATCAAAGGTGCGCCCCGTTAGTAAATCCCTGAAGGAGTACGGGCGTGGGATTGCGGGCGGTCTGTTGTTCAGCCTGCCCCTGCTCTACACTATGGAGATGTGGTGGGCCGGTTTCACAGCGCATCCGTCCCGCCTCATACTTTACGTTCTAGCCACCTTCACTCTTTTGCTCGGCTACAATTTTTACGCTGGGCTGCGTCACGACGCGAGCGTGGCAGAGGTGATGATTGACTCGATAGAGGAGATGGGCCTCGGGCTTGTCATCTCTGCGTTGATGCTTTTCCTGCTGGGTCGTCTGACGTCGGAGATGACTGCGAACGAGATGGTGGGCAAGATAGCCATAGAGGCTATGACCGTGGCAATCGGCGTCTCGGTGGGCACGGCGCAGTTAAGCGGCTCGAAGGAGAATGATCAGGGAGAAGGCCCGATGCACAGGGCTGCTAAAGGCGGCGGCTCTGATGGCGTACATTTTGGCGGGCAAGTAGTGATAGCATTTTGCGGCGCGGTGCTCTTTGCAGCCAACGTCGCGCCGACCGAAGAGGTCGTCCTGATTGCCGTCGAGACTTCCGTGTGGAGGCTCATAGGTCTGGTCTTCTTCTCCCTTGCCTTGAGCATGTTGATTCTCTACTACAGCGATTTCAGAGGCGCGCAGAATTTCTCGCCATCGAAAGGAATTCAAGGGGTTCTTACCGGGACGGTCATCACTTACGCCGTCGCGCTTCTTTCGTCGGCGATGATTCTATGGTTCTTCGACCGCTTTGGGGGTCAAACGCTTGCGACCTGTTTGTCGGAGATAGTGGTGCTCGGCGTAGCGGCCACGCTCGGAGCAAGCGCGGGGCGACTACTTTTACAATCCTCATGAAACTACAAAAGAACTGGCTTGAATGGAGTGTCTTCGCCGTCGGGCTCGTGCTCGTCCTCGGCACGCTCGGCTATCTAGTCTACGATGCGCTGACGATGGGAAGCGAGCCGCCCGTGATAGAAATCCGGCTCGAACCAACCGTCGAGCGTGCTGGCAATTACATCATTCCCGTCTCCATCAAGAACAACGGAGACCAGACCGCCGAAGGCATACACATCGAAGTCCAACTCATACAGCAGGGCCGCGAGCTGGAACGCTCCGAATTCGTCGTCGCCTTCCTCCCGCGTCAAGCCACACGCGAAGGCTGGGTCACCTTCAAGACCAACCCGGCCACCGCCGAACAAATCACAGCCCGCGTCCTCGGCTACGAAAAACCTTAGAAGCTGTTTTAAAAGTCCCTGTCATTCATTTAGCTCCGTAGGAGCGAGGATGTTTATAGCTTGATTGTTATAATTAAAAATCAAGCTCCGTAGGAGCGGCATGTTTCGCATTCATAACATGCCGCTCCTACGGAGCTTGATGTAGCTATAGTGACGTGCAGCTATAAACATCCAAGTCCCTACGGGACTTTTCAAACAACTTCTTTAAAGACAAATTGAATGCCCGCTGTCCCGTCCCGAATCACGATAAATCACACACGTACGGGCGCAGGACAAGATTGAAACGGCGCAATTCACACTCGGGCAGGGGCTATCTCTAAAGGAATTGGAGCTAATCGCATTCGGATAGGAGTTATCCCTCCGGAGTTAGCTGCTATCCCAACAGGGATTGGAGTTATCTCCACAGAGATTGAAGCAATTCCTTTAGAGATAGCTCTAATTCCTTCAGTGACAGGCGCAATCCCTAAGGGGATAAGAGCTAACCCTTTGGAGATAACTCTCATCCCCGTGGGGATAGCTCCGATCTCTTTGGAGATTAGAGTTATCTCTTTAGGGACAGGAGCAATCCCTTCGGGGATAATTGTAATCCCCGAAGGGATTGCTCCTGTCCGAGTGGCTTTTGTTTCCGCTTCTAATGGGATAAACGTAAGATTTTCTAGGATTTAGCTGCGATAGCACGATTTCGCGCATAAAGTTTTGCATGGGGATTGGATGTACGTGCAAAAGGCTCTCCGCCCTGCCGGAAAAACTCTTGCGTTAATCATAACAAGAGAGTAATCTTCGCGGCGGTTCCCTTACGCACTCTGTTATCCTCGCTTCTCATCAATCTCTTGGCCTTTACCTCAAGGAGGCATCTGATGCCAAAAGTAAAACTCAACATCAAGAACCTATCAGTCCCTGAAAAAATCGCACGCGCACAGCAGATCGTCACGGCCTTGACGGGCAACGCGAGCTTTCCGACGCCGCAGCCCGCGCTGGCACAGGTGACGGCGACCGTCAACGACCTCGACACGGCTTACGCGGAATCACAGGCCGCGCGTGCCGCTGCCAAACAACGCACCACCGTCTTGAATCAGGCGGAAGAAACTTTCGACCGCATCCTGTCGCAACTGGCGGGCTACGTCGAAAGCGTCTCGGGCGGCGACGAGGCCATGATTCAAAGCGCGGGCATGGACGTGCGCGCCGCCTCCACACCCGCAGGCACGCTCGACGCTCCCACGAATCTCAACGCCACGCAGGGCGACCAGACCGGCGAGATAGATTTACAGTGGGACAAGACGGAGCGCGCACGCTCTTACGTCATAGAAAAGAGCGCAGACCCGCCGACCGCCACATCATGGTCACACGCGGCGGTCTCCACACGCTCACAAACCACAATCGAAGGGCTCACGACCGGCACAACCTACTGGTTCCGCGTCGCCGCCCTCGGCGCAGGCGGCCAAACCGCCTGGAGCAACCCCGCAACCAAAATCGCCCCCTAAAGCGACTTGATTGCGATTACCTGTAGGGGCAGGGCTTGTCCCTGCCCCTATCGTGCGCCAGCACGATAATCAACATTGACCTTATCCAACATCCCCCGCGCCCCCCGGCGCGGCGGGCAGGGACAAGCCCTGCCCCTACATCTGATTCAACGAAGCTCGCCGCCCATGAGATAATACGCCCCCGACCGCTTGCATCGGCACGAGCAGCCACTAAGTAAGACAGGTCAGTACCGCCTGCGGTAGCGGGCAGATATTGACGAGACTATAAGACCCGCCCGCTACCGCAGGCGGTACTGACTTTCTGCTTCTACTTCGATATGGGTTACGAAAACACCATATGCGGCATAGCTCTTGAAGCCACGGCGCGTGTCCTTCGCCGTCTCATTCTTACAATTTGATTGTGAATCAGTTGCTCACGGCAAAAAACGGCTGGGATTTAGGATAATCGAGCGCGCGAGCGTGGGTGACAAAGCAAGGGCTGAGACTAAATCCGCAGAGGTATAGTATTTGCCATTGTTGCTCACGGGTATTCATACCAGACAATTTCCTGAGGAGATGCCGACAAATGACATTCGACAATAAGAGAGTTATATCAATCGCCCTGGCGACCGCCCTGTTAGGCGGGACGGTGGGCGCTTTCGTGTCGCGCTCGGGCAAGACCGAGACGGCGCAGACGGCTGGCGTTGTCCAGACCGCTCCGGCGCAGGCCACTACGCCCAGCACCACGGCGGGCACAGACCTGGTCGCGCAGAACACAGAGAACAACGCCTATCGTGACGGCTTCGCTGATGGCGTGCGCCTCGCTCTGGAAGAGGGCAAGAACGCGACGACCATCGTCGAGCGTCAGGGTGCTCCGTCGAGCCGCGTGACTTATCGCAACACGCGCAGCAGTGGCCGCAGCACAGGGCGTTCCTATAACAATTCGAGCCGCGTCTATTACGATTACGAACAGCCGCGCAAGCGTTCCTTCTGGTCCAAGCACCGCGACAAGCTGACGGTGGCGATGGGCACGGGCGCTGGCGCTGGCGTGGGCGCTCTCATCGGCGGCAAGAAGGGCGCGCTCATTGGCGCTCTGGCCGGTGCTGGCGGCTCTGCGCTCTACACCTACAAGCTGCGCAATCGCACTCGCCGCTACTAATAGGGCTTCAAGGGCGAGAGGCATTGTGTAGATGAAACCGAGCCTGAAGAGGATAGCGGTCGTCGTCGCTTCGGCACTCCTCCTTACTCTGGCTTTAAAAACAGGGGCAGCCCCCGGCGCTGCCCCTGTTTTTGTGCGAGAGGGGACGCTTTGGAGCGCGGCGCAAGTTCGCAACGCGACACAGACGCGCGGTACAACACCGGCGCGCGGCGCTGCGGAAGCGCGCACTCAGTTGAGCAGCGGCGCATCCGCGTTGCGGCTGCCCTTTGCAGTGCGCTTTCGCGAAGCCGAAGGGCGCGGGCTTCTCGTCAACGCATGGATTAACAATCAGGGGCCATACACTTTTGCCATTGATACGGGCGCGGGCGCGACCCTTCTCTCCGAGCGCGCGGCGCGCGGCGCTGGCGTGCGTTATCAGGGCAGACAAATTACCATCGGCGGCCTGAGCGGCGCAGGCAATGCCACGGGCCGCGAAGCCAAACTCACGAGCCTAGCCATCGGCGACAGGGAAAATTTCCTGCCGTCGCAATCAACTGTCGTCGTCACGGGTCGTCTGCCCGAAGGAATAGACGGCGTGCTCGACCCAACGGAAAGCTACTGGCCGCTAGGCTACACGATTGACCTGCCGAACGGCACCATCACCGCTTTTGACCCGCGCTCTACGCCCCTGCGCGCCGGCGATGTTCCACCCGGAGGCGCGGTCGTCCCGTGGATTATTCAAGGCGCAAACCGCCGCCCGTTTGTACGCCTCGATAACGGTCGTCGTGCGCTGATTGATACGGGCTCAGGCTTTGGTCTGGCGCTGAGCGAACGCGAAGCCCAAAGCATGGGGCTGATCCCGCGCGTCAGAAGGTCTCCGAGCCAGGTGCGCGACCTCGGCGGCGGGAGCGTGGCGGGACACAGAATAACGCCGCTCACAGTTCGCATCGGCGCTCTCACCCTGCGTAACGTGCCGACTGACCTTTTGACCGGCGTGGAAGCCGGAGCGCCCATCATCATCGGGCGCGACGCGCTCTATCCATTCAAGCTCTCGTTTGACCCGGTCAATCGTTTGATTCAAATCTCGCCCAAGTAAACCGATTGCGGAATGCGGATTTCGGATTGCGGATTTAAGAACGAGAAGCAGACATCTTCTTGGTTTTCAATCCGCAATCCGAAATCCGCATTCCGCAATTCTTAATGTCCGTCGCCGTACAGACAGGAGTTTATCCCTTCGTCTAGAGTCGCTCGTGTTCATCATGTGCTCCGAAGAGGCGGCAACTGCGGCCCTGGGAAGCTACCGCTCCTCTTTCATTCGTTGGTAACAATTTAGACTCTACGTCGTAATTTCGACCCTGTATAAAGCTCTGAGCAGTGGGAGGCTCGGTCTCGAACTTTATTTGCAGGAGTACCCTCATGTACCCTTCTAAAGGACGCATACTCTGCGTGGACGACAATGAAGACAACAGCTCCATGCTGGTGGTGCTGCTCGGTCTTTCCAGCTACGAGGCACTGGCCGCCGGGAGCGTGGGCGAAGCGCTCCGCATTGCGCAGCGTGAAACGTTCGACCTCTTTATTCTGGACAAGCGATTCCCCGACGGCACAGGCTTTTCACTCTGCCGTGAGATTCGACAACTGCATCCGAACACGCCCGTCATCTTCTACTCCGGCGATGCTTATTCGACCGACCGTGCCGAAGGCTTGAGCGTCGGCGCTGAGGATTACGTCGCCAAGCCCGACATAGACGGGTTGCTCGAAGCCGTGCATCGCCTGCTTTAATCAATTACGCGAGCTTGCCTGCCGCTCGCTTTTCCATCCTTCCCTTTTCACTAAATCAATCTCCGGTTAATCTTTTTCAGAGCAACAAAAATCCTAGCGCGCAAGGGGCGCGACGGACTACAATGGGGCGGCCTACGAAAATTTGGGACAGAGCCATAGCCGCGATTGCAATGCCCAGAGACTCCGGCTAGAAACGTTCCTCCAGATGGCTATCGGCGCAGGGACTCTTTTAGGTCGTTACGAGATACGCTCACTGCTTGGTACAGGCGGGATGGGCGAGGTCTATCTGGCGCAGGACAAACAACTGGACAGAACGGTCGCCCTCAAGATTCTTCCGGACGATCTGGCGCGCGACCAGATGCGTATGCGCCGCTTCATACAGGAAGCCAAATCAGCCTCGGCGCTCAATCACCCGAACATCATCACCATCTACGAAGTCGGCGAAGCCGAGTCCACGCATTTTATCGTCACAGAGTTTATCGACGGGAAGACCCTGCGCCAGCGCATCATGCGCGGCGACCTGCAAGCAACCGAAGCTTTAGAGATAGCCTCGCAGGTCGCAGCCGCGCTCGTAGCCGCGCACGCCGCAGGCATAGTCCATCGAGACATCAAGCCCGACAACATCATGATTCGCCGCGACGGCTATATCAAAGTGCTGGATTTCGGTTTAGCCAAGCTGACGGAAAAATCCATCGAGCGCAAATCGAGCGCGCCCGAAGCGATGACGCTCGTCAACACGGAGCCGGGCCTAGTCGTCGGGACGGTCAGCTACATGTCGCCCGAACAGGCGCGCGGCCTTGTCGTAGACACGCGCTCCGACATCTGGAGCTTAGGCGTCGTGCTCTACCAGATGCTCACGGGCCGCGAGCCTTTCGAAGGGCCGACGGCCACCGATCAAATCGTCTCCATACTGGAACGCGAGCCGCCGCCCATCTCGCTTTATGCCGCCGACGCGCCCCCGGAGCTTGACGGCATCGTCGCGCGTGCGCTGGCTAAAAATACCGGCGACCGTTACCAGACCATAGAGGAGATGGGCGAGCATCTCAAGCATGCACGCCAGCGCCTTGCCTTTCAGAGCGAGCTGACGCGCACGATGTCCACCGGGATAAAAGTTGCGCCCCCCGCGCAAAAATCGACGCCGTCCAGAGTGCCCAGCCATGCTTCGTCAAGCGCCTTTTCCTTTAACAGACGTCAAAGCTCTATTTTACGTAGACGCGCGCTAGATCGTGCCATCGATTCCATCGCCGTCCTGCCGCTTACGAACACGAGCGGAGACCCCAACACAGAATATCTTTCCGACGGCATCACGGAGAGCATCATTAACAGCCTCTCGCGGTTGCCGCGCCTGCGCGTGATGGCGCGCTCGACCGTCTTCCGCTACAAGGGACGCGACGCAGACCCGCTTCAGGTGGGCGAAGAGCTGGGCGTACGCACGGTTCTTACAGGACGGCTGCGACTCTTCGATGATCGTTTGATAATCGTCACCGAGCTGGTGGACACGGCGGACGGGGCGCTGCTCTGGGGTGAACAATACAATCGTGGGCAGGCGGACATCTTCGCCGTGCAGGAAGAGATTGCGCAAGAGATTTCCGAGAAGCTTCAGCTCAAGCTCACGGGCGAAGAGAAGGAGCGATTGGCGAAGCGCTACACGGACGACACGGAGGCTTATCATCTTTATCTGAAGGGCCGCTATTTCTGGAACAAGCGCACGCAGGATGCGCTCGAAAAGGGTCTGGACTATTTCAAGCAGGCGATTGACACGGACCCTTCCTATGCGCTGGCCTATTCGGGGCTGGCCGATTCCTACGCGCTGCTGGGCGTGGCGCTGCCGCCGCGCGACGCTTTCCCGCGCGCGATTGCGGCTTCGCTCCGTGCTTTGGAGATTGACGACACGGTGGCCGAAGCTCACACATCTTTCGCCTTTGCGCGTATGTTTTTCGAGTGGGACTACGCGGGCGCTGAAGGCGAATTCAAGCGCGCCATCGAATTGAATCCAAACTACGCCACGGCCTATCAATGGTACGGGCGGCTGCTCTCCGCCCTTGGCCGTCACGACGAATCGATCAGCAATCTACAGATGGCGCAGGCGCTAGACCCGCTTTCCTTGAGCATCAACACGGGCGTCGGCGTCTCTTACTACATGGCGCGCCGCTACACGGATGCGATAGAGCAATATCGCAAGACGCTGGAAATGGACCGGGGCTTTGCGGTGGCGCACGAGCACATGGGCTCCGCGCTCTTGCAGGCAGGCGTGTTTGACGAAGCGATAAAAGCTTTCGAGGCAGCCGAGCGTATCAATGAAAATGACATCGGCCTGCGCGCTTCGCTCGGCCACGCGCTGGCCGTCTCGGGCCGCAAAGACGAAGCGGAAGCGATAGTCGCAGAACTCCTCGCCGCCTCAAAGCAAAGGTACGTCTCGCCCTACTTCATGGTCGAGCTGCAAGCGGGCCTGGGCCACACTGACACGGTCTTCGAGTGGCTCGAACGCTGCTACACGGACCGCGCCCCGCACATGATTTTCCTCAACGTCGAGCCCAAGCTAGACCCTCTGCGCTCCGACCCGCGCTTTGGCAACCTGCTACGCAGAATGAACCTCCCCACGGGCAGCGGCATCAAGACGAAAGCTTAAAAAGTTTTCCGAGGAGACACGAGATAGCAAGCTCAATTTCGCGTAGCTCCGTAGGAGCAGAATGTTTATAGCTTGATTGTCATCATTAAAAATCAAGCTCCGTAGGAGCGGCATGTCATTGATGATGAACATGCCGCTCCTACGGAGCTTGTCTCTGTACGTTATCTGCTAACTATAAACATCCAAGCTCCTACGGAGCTACAGACTGTTTTGTACCTTTCTCTCTCGCCTTTACTCTCTCTGCGTAAACTCTGCGTCCTCTGCGTCTCTGCGGTGAATCCTCTTTGAAAACTCTACTCGCCGCCGTAACGAATCTCCATGCGCCGTATGCGGAAGCTGGCGAGGACGAGGACGGCGATGGTGAAAATGATGAGGCCGGGGATGGCGAGCCACGCGGGCGTCGGCTCGGCCATCACGGCGAACGGCCCTTCCGACAACGGCACGGGCGCAAGCGATTGCAGGTAATGGATGACGCTGATTTTCTTCAGGATGGGCGGGAGCAGAAAGTTAACAGACTCCCAGAGATAAACTACAACCGCGGGCACAATCGGGTTGCGGAAGAAGAGCCCTATGACGAGAAAGACCGCGCCATAGCCGACGCAGGCGAGCACGGTGATTCCTATGTAGGCCATTATCTGCCCGAGCCCCGACCCGTTAAAGAGAAACTGTGTGCTCGTCGGATAGCCCCCGAGGTAGAAGAAAAAGACAGAGCCAATCGTGGTCATTAGAAAAAGAATAATCGCCGCCACGAGCCCCGAAAGATATTTGCCGACGACTAAAACTTCGCGCCGGACAGGGCTGAGAAAATAGTAATGGAGGCTGCGGTCCACTACCTCGCCGCGAAACAGATTCATGAACATCCACGCGCAGCCGAAAAAGATTACCGTGCGCAGCACGAGCCCGTTATAGATAAAGGCGTAGATTTGATTGGCCTCGTTGAACTCCGCACGCATATCTTCGCGGAAGACCACGGCCATCATCGCCGTCAGGAAAACGGGAAAGAGCGCCAGCAGGTAGATAAGTATGGGGCGCTTGCCCCAGAGATTCTTTTTCAGCTCAAGGCGAAAGATAGCCAGAGCCTGCCTGAGCCAGAGCGACCAGGCGGTCTGCTCGACCGTTTTCTCCACCGTTGCAACGTCCGTCGCGGAACTCATCAGCTTGCTCCCTCCGAGCCTATCAGGTATTGATACACGGCATTCAGGTCGTCATCCGCAGGCGCGACCGATTCGATGTTAAGCTTTTCTTCGAGCACGACGCGATTCATCAGCACGTAGAATTTATCCGCGTCCTTTGTCTTCACAAACAACCCCCGACGGTCTTCATGCAGGCGAGCCTCGACCGTCTCGGCCTGCTCGAACAGACGCGCGGCGAGGCGGCTCGGACGGTCGCAGCGCACAAGGATTTGCATCGGATGCTCTTCCATCTCATCGCGCACCCCGTGAATGTCGCCCTCTGCCACCACGTAGCCGTTATTCAAGAGCACCACGCAGTCCGACATCATATCAACTTCGTGCAGGATGTGGCTGGAGATGATGAGATGAAGCCCGTCAGCCGCGAGCTGTCGAAAGAGACGAATCGTCTCGGCGCGCGCCATAGGGTCGAGGCCGTTCAAAGGCTCGTCCAGAATCAGCACCCTGGGATTATGCGCGATTGATTGCGCTAGACGGATGCGCTGGCGCATGCCCTTGCTGTAAGCGGCGACCTTTCGCCCGCCCGCTTCCTGCAAACCGACGCGCACGAGCGCACGCTCCGTCAACTCATTCGCATGGCTTTTGTCATAGCCGTGCACGAGCAGGTAGGAGCGTATAAAGTCGCGGCCCGTCACGCCGCGCGGGAAGGAGTCGAACTGCGCGCAGTAGCCTACGCGGCGGAAAAGTTTTTCCGGCTCGTTGATCCCCGTGCCGAGGATACTGATACGCCCGCGCGTCGGCTTGAGCAGCCCCGTCATCAAGTTCATGAGCGTCGTCTTGCCCGAGCCGTTCGGGCCGACGAGGCTCGTAATCCCCGGCGCGATTGTGAGATTGACGCGGTTGACGCCTAGAATGTCTCCGTAGAATTTCGAGACGTCCTCAAAGACTATCATCCGCTCTCCATTTTCCGTCGTCATCTGACCACCTCGTAGGCTCTGACCTTCCTGTAAAGCAGAAACAGGCAGGCAGCGCAGACCAAAATGAGCACGAGCCATGAGCTCCACAGCGGCGGCTCAAGCAAAGTGATGATTGACCAGCGCCCGCCTGCGCGCACGCGCACCCCGCCGTATTCGCGCGTGAACGTCCCGAACAGCCCCGCCCACACGGCGCGGCTCAGAGCGCCGAGGCTGAAGAGATTGCCGATCCTCGTCCTGAAGATTTCGTTGATGATAGCGCCGAAGACCGACGGGATGAAAAAGAGACCAAACAGCGCCGCGCTCGCCGCCAGCCGCCACTTGACCCACGCCGAAATCGAGAGCGAAAGGAGCGAGAGCAAAATTATCCACACCCAACTGCCTATGAAGATGGCCCACGCGATGCGCAAGTTGTCAGCGAACCATCCAGCGCCTTGCAGATAACCCTGAAAGAGAAAGAGCAGCAGGCCCGGAATCCACGTAATGACCGAAAGCAGTATGACGAGCACGGACATCTTGCCCGCGACATATTCGACGCGCGAGAACGGGCGGCACAGATAAAGCGGCAGGGCGTTATTCGACACATCACGCGAAACGAGCGGCGGCCCGACCAGCAGGGTGAGAAAGAAAGCCAGCCATCCCTGCATCTGCAAGTAGAACTCGAAGAACGAAGCATCAATCGGAAGCAGCTCGTTAATCCGAAGCTGTAGCAAACCGAGCGCGTTCGTGTTGTGACGCAGGTAAATCAAGATCGACGCGACGAGCGGATAAACAAAGCAGATGACAAAAAAGGCCGTGAACAATTTTGATTGAAACACGCTCCGGTAAGCATGTTGCGGGATAATCAGAAACCGCGACCACTTAGGCGTCTGCGGCCCCTCATACTGCCGGTACGTGTGCTCATAAACAGCCATGATGATTCTCCGAATCGAGTGACAGAATTGATTCATCGGTTCATTTCTTCATTGATTCAATGAAACAATGAACCGATGAATCAATCTCTTTTTACTCCATCGCTTTGAGGAAGATGTCTTCCAGCGAATCCTTCTTGTAGTTGAGGCGGCGAATCTGTACTTGCCGTTCGGCGGCGAGACGGTAGAGGTCGCTGACCTCCATGCCTTCGTTCAAGACGAGCTTGATGCGCCGCTCGCCCACGAGCGCGTACTCGCAGCCCAAACGCCCGATGGCTTCGGCAAACTGCCCGTCGCCGCCGCGCACTTCCACTTCCAGAAACTTACGGTTGGCCTTGCGTTCCTCTTCCAGATTGCAGTAGGTGACGATGCGCCCTTCCTTCAAGATTAGAATCTCTTCGCAGCACTCCTCTACATCGCGCAGGAGGTGCGACGACAACAGTATGTTGGCCTTGCCTCCGTCGCGTATCTCGCGTATCAGGCGAATCATGCGTTGCCGCGTCGGCGGGTCCAATCCATTCGTCGGCTCGTCCAAGATAATCAGGCGCGGTCCATGCACAATCGCCTGCGCAAGCTTTGCGAGCTGCTTCATGCCGAGCGAGTAAGTATCGAGCGTGCGATAACGCGCTTCGCCTAAGCCAACGTAAAAGAGCGCTTCGTGCGCGCGCTCAAGCGCCGCGTCCGAAGGCAGGCCAGATAGCTCCGCCATCAAGCGCACGAACTGCACGCATGACATCTTCGCTATATAAGCATCGCGCTCGGGCATGTAGCCTATGAGCGTGCGAATCTCTTTCGCATCAGTGCGAATGTCGCGGTCGAAGATGTGCGCCGTGCCCGAGCTGGGCTCGTGAAAGCCGAGCAGCGTGTGAATGAGCGTCGTCTTACCAGCGCCGTTCGGCCCCAACAGACCTATAGCGCGCCCGCGCAAGTCGCCGTTCAAATCCGTCAGGATAGGACGCGCGCCAAAACGCACGCTCAGACCCTTGAGATCAATTACATTATTAGTCATCGAATCAAACCTCGAACCACGGATGCGAGCCGGATTTTCATCACGCACATGGTTGAAGAACGAATCACGAGAAGGTTTTGTTTCCGCCTACTCCAAATAAAGCCCGAACTAAATGCGATGCTCGACCCGAACGGAGCGTGCCGATACAGAGGAGCGCGCTCTGATAGCGTGTAATGTTCTACCAGCAAGGAAGGCCGCAAGCAAGAAGACAGAAGAAGGCAAAAGTAAAAAGGTAAAAGGCAAAAGTGCTGGGAAGCCAATTTAATAAAACTGGTTTCCGCCTGACTTCTACCTTTTGCCTTTTTACTTTTACCTTTCTTCTATCTTCTCCGCGTCGCGTTATTACTTCCCGGCGGATTTAGTGCTCATGCCTTCGCTCAAAATTTTCTGAAGCGCGAAGGAGTTGGGCAATCCCAGAAGGCTGGCCGGGCTCAGACCGAATGGGCCGCCTTCTGTGTTCGATGCAAGCGTGATGCGCTCATTCTGCGCGTAAGCATAAGCCAGTGTCGGCGGCTGATCCGCAGCCATCGCACGCAAAGCTTCCTGCCCGCCTTCGGGCAACTGCTTGTTGTTCTGCATGCGCTCGGCAATCGGCTTCAAGAGCGGTGCGAGGTCGTGATAGAAGACCGCCGAGAAGTTTGTGTTGCCGTCCGCAGGGAGCCCCGCGCGGAAGCGCGCAGATTGCAACAAGGTCTGACCCGCCGCGCGATACTGTAGAGCGCGACCGACGAGCGCGCGCGAGGCCGCCGCAATCATGTAGCCGTTCGCATAGGTGTAGTGAAACTCCAACCCAAAGTCCACGGACTTCAAGATGTAGAACGTCTGACCGCTGACGGTCTCGCTCTGTATCGCCAGACCCGCTTTGCCCTCTTTCGCGGCAACCTGATTGACTTCCGCGACGAGACGTTCGAGCGTCTGCTGCAACTTCGCCTGATCGTAAACCTCTAAGATCATTTTCCACGAAGGCGTCGGCAGCACAGGCCCGTCAATCGCGAAGGCGTACTCGCCTCCCAGCGGCGCTGCGATGTCGCGACGTAAATCCAGCTTGTGCTCGGTCTCCAACTGCTTCAGCTTCTGCTGTAGACCGGGCGAAGCCGTTTCCAGATAGCCGAGCAAATCGTCAACGAGCGTGACGGGTTCTTTGACCACGAACGCGGCGACAACGTTTGCCTCCGGCGAGATGAATTCCAGTGAACCCATCGGGCCGGGCTGCGCGAGCCACGACGCGATGCCTTTGCGCTGCTCGTTAAAGGAGAGCGCGGCCTGGCTGTAGGTGCGACCGTCCTTCTCCTTCTGCTCAACGACGAAGTGCTTGAGGTCCAGAAGACCCAACTGGCGATAGAGCGCCAGACGCTTTTCGCCTTCGGGGCTTCCGGCGTCCTTGCGCGTCAACTGCGCGATAATCTTCTGCAAGTCTGCGGCAACGATGAGCCCCGCGCCGTCGCTGTAGATTTCAGAGACGCGCGTGTAGAAAGGAGTCTGCGTGAACGGATTAGCGTCCGGCGCTTTCATCCTCTCGGCCAACTGCTGCAAATCCGAGAGACGCGGCGCGACAGCGAAGAAGTCCTGATTAATCCAGACCAGAATCTCCGTAGGCGCTTTGGCGTCCGCGCTCTGCGCGGCCTGCGTGGCCGTCATCGGGTCGTCAATGATGCGTACAGATGGTGCGCCCTTTGCCGTCGTGCCGAGCTGCGCCAACTGTTTTTCCAGATACGGACGGAAGCCCGCCGAATTCTTCAGCTCGCCCAGGACGATGATGCCTTCGGGCTCGCCCGTCTGGCCCATCCCTGCGGCGACTACAATCTCGTCGCCAAGGTATTCGCCAAACTCGCGCACGCGTCCCATGATTTGATTGACGTTCGCTTTATCTGTGTCCGAAGAATTTTCCTTCTCCCACCACTCTCGAAGCGCGGGGTTCTGCTGTATGCGCTCCTGCATGATGCGGTTGGATTCGGAAAGCGTCGTCGCCAGATTCGGCAGCGCCGCGTAGAGCACAGTGCCTTCGGGCAGTAGATTCAGGAAGCGCGTCGAATGACGCACGCCGGGGCGCTGAACTGTATTCAACTCCCTGCGCACTGCCGAGAGGCCCGCGACTATCTGCGCGTAACGCTCCGCGTTGCGGCTCCATGCAACTTCCATCTGCACGGGCACGCGCTCGACGTTCACAGTCGTAGTGGTCTGGTCGCCCGGCAGAAGCTTCTCGTCTTTACCAGCAAAGTTTACATGAACCTCGCCTTCGACCACGCTGACGCGCGTTCCCTTCGTGCCGTTGTTGACGGAAAAGACCGTGCCGACAACGGAAGTCAGGCTGTCGCTCGTGGCGACGTAGAGATGATTTCCGTCGCGCTGCTTGGCGGCTTCGACGATGACGTTGCCGCGCGCGAGGTTAATCGTCGTCCCCGTGGAATTTTCCGAGACGAAGAATTCCGCGCGCTCGCGCATCTCGATCTGCGAGCCGTCCTTGAGAGCAACCACGGCGCTCGAATCCCTCGCCGTGCGAATTCTTTCGCCGCGACCGAGTTGGTCGCCGGGCTGCATCAGCGTCATGGAAGAATCGGTCACGCGATAAACGGAACCGTTGACGGACGCGACGGTCGCGCGCGGGTCGAGCCCATAAAAGCGCTGGAAGAAGACAAACGCTCCGAGCCCAAGGCTCACGAGGAGCGTGGCGGCAATCGCCCAGCGCCAGACGGGCGCGTGGCTGACGGTCGCGCGCTTGAAGGGCGCAACGCTTGCCGGTCGGCTCTCCGCCGCGCGACCTTCGCGCGCGGTCTTCAAAGCCTTGCGACAGGGAATGCACTCGCGCGTGTGATCTTCCAAAAGCAGGGCGCGCGGTGCAGATAATTCTTTTAAGAGATACGCAGGCATCAGCGACTGAAAATCAGCGCAGCCGCGAATCTCCGTCGCCTGCATTGTTTCGACAGACGGCTGAGCAGAAACGCCCACCTCCGTTGAAAGCTTTGCCCAGACGCGCTCGCGTGCTGCGTCCAACGTAGCGCTATTCATCTCTTCATGCGCTATACGGTCTGTGACCGTGTCCAAAATTTCGTCTAACTCTTTACGACTACGCTTCATGATGCTTCTCCAGGTACTCGCCAATCTCTTTCCGCATGCGACCGCGCGCACGATGTAATGTGACGGCCACGACCATCTGCGAAGTGCCGAGCATCTCCGCAATCTCGTGGTTGTCGTAGCCCTCGAAGTAACGGAGCACGAAGACTTCAGCCGCGCGCTCGCCCAAGCGCGAGACCGCTTGTTGAATGAGCCTGCGCAGCTCTCGGTCTTCAGCAGAGGCCGCGGGGCTATCGTGCGGGCTCGTCATCAAATCCGCTTCAACATCTTCGATGGCAACTGATCTGGACCTCGTGCGGCTGCGCATAAGGTCGAGCGAGGCGTTAACAGCCGAGCGCAGGAGATAGGCTTTAGGGCTTTCCGCCGCCTCAATCCCCGCGCTGCTTTTCAAGAGCCGTAGGAAAACTGTTTGGAGCACGTCTTCTGCATCCGAGGGGCTTCCCGTCACGCGGTAGGCCGTGCGAAAGACGTGTTCATAATGTTCTTGAAAGAGGCTCTCCAACTCACGGCTTGTTTGCGGGGGACTGGGGAGCACTTTCGGTCGCGTTCGAGCAGCAGTAGCTTGCACGACTTCCTCCTTCTGCGTTATCTCCACTAATAAAACGTCCCTCCCTTCGAATTATTAACGCCCAAGAGCGAGATTTTTAGCGCGAGCCCGAATTTGAGCGGGATATTATGGACGCGCGGGACAGCAGGCGTAAAGATTAACCTGTTGACTGTGCGGCTGGAACATGACGCCGGAAATCTTCAAGCCTGTCCTTGCGCCCTTCTGTGCGGCGCGAGGCGGCGCGGCTTCGGCTCATTGCGGCTCCGCCGTGGAAGAGGCGGAAATGCAGTTGGCGCAGGCCGGATTCGCATTGGCGCAGGCCGGATTCGCATTGGCGCAGGCCGGATTCTGGACGGCGCGCGTCGGCGCGGCGTTGGCACACCCCGGCGCGGTACTGGTACACGTCGGCGCGGGAATGGCGCGCGCCGGATTCGGATTGGCGCACGCGGAAATGGGAAAAGTACGGGCGGAAATGGCATTGGCGCACTCCGGAATGAGAAAAATGCACACGGGAATGGGAATCTTGCACTCCGGGATGGGATTCTCACACGCCGGGACGGAGTTCTCACACGCGGGGATGGCTTTCTTACACGCCGGGATGGAAAAATCACACACGGGGACGGCAAAATTGCACTCGGGGATGGGAAAATTGCAGCCGGGGACGGGGTTTGTGCAAGCCGGAATGGGATTCTCACACGCCGGATTGGCAAAATTGCACTCCGGATTGAAGAAATTGCACGCCGGATTCAGGTTTTTGCATCACGGCGCGGCCCGCGTGCGCGCCGGAATGACGTTTGTTATCATAATTTAGAGCAAATTGCGCTGGTGCGGCTGGCTTTTAGCCCCTGAAAGGGGCGGTGTAACAGTAGCCCGGCACGTCAGTGCCGGGACAACGTCGTCCTCATTGTTTTAAGCCCCGTAGGGGCGACATCCAATGCCGCCCCTACGGGGCTTAATCATTTATTTGCGGCTTGTTCCCACGGCTCACGCCGTGGGCTACTGTTATAACGCCCCTTTCAGGGGTTGCTAAATATTAAGACTGTTCTATGACGCCAGAATCCTCTTGAGTGTGACGAGAACGCCGAGGTGGTAGGCGTTGTGGTCTGCGACGAGCAGCGCTTCGCGCAGGATGGTCTGGCCGTCGCCGTGCGGAATCTTTGCGAAGAGGTCCGTGGCGGGGTCTGCGACCAACTGCTTCATCTCTTCTAAATCAGAACGGAAAGCCTCCACGCTTTTGTTCCACGCCGCTTCGTCCGCCGTCGCGTCGCTCGCGGGCCAGTAGCCTTCAGGCCACGGCGGCGAAACGTGCGCCGGGTTGCGGCTGAACTCAAGTATGTCCCATTGCCCAATCCGCATGTGTTCGAGCACGTGCCACGGCGTGTAAGGCACATGCTCCGCCTTGCGGTTGATGGCGTCCGTCGTGAAATCCTTGACCGCCGATTCGAAATCTATGTGCGCGCTGCCTCCGCCCAGAAGAGAGAGCAGGTGCTCGCGTAAAGACTTGTCCCTGTCCATGACGTTTCTACTTTCTTGAAAGATGCGCCCGGACGCGCTCTTTCTGCGACTCGGCCCATTCAAGCTGGCGCGCGACGAATTTTCGCATGTCGTTGTCGCTTAAAGCATCGTCCGCGCCCGCCTCAGCGCGCTCGCTCGCTTTTGATTCCGGCGATTCGGGATGGTTCTTCCAGAATTCTATAAACTCGTCGAGCGCGGCCAGACTACGCTGCCCTAACTCCGCGTAATTTGTGTCGAGCCTTTCGACGGCGTCCTCAAATTCTTGCAGGCTGCTTTGCACTTTCATCTGTAGCTCGTCGTCTCTCACTCTTGATATGGACCTCTCTTAAAATTTACTGTTCTCTGACCGTAGCAGAACAAAAGAATCTGTCAAGGCTCGCAAAGCTTACGCGCGCCCGGTCACATCTTTTCCCAGAGCGTGATTTTCACCTCTGAGGCCAGCAACCCTTTTGTCTGCTCGTCAAAGCCGTCAAGGTAAGGCATATCCATGTGACGATCCAGAGCCTCGCGGCTCGCCCACGTTTCGTGAAACATAAAGAGCGTGGGGTCGTCCGCGCCGCGGTGCAGGTCGTAGTTGATACAGCCCTCTTCGGAGCGCGCGGGCTCTACGAGCTTTAAGCACGCCTGTTCGACCTCTTTAATAAATTCCGGGCGCGCACGGATTCGCGCCACGACGACCACTTCTTTCATCGTCAAACATTTCCTTTATGGAATCAAAACTATCTTGCCGTAAGCGCCGGGTTCAAGCACGGCTTTGTGCGCCTCTGCGGCTTCGTTGAGCGGAAACTCGCGGCCCACTATGGGGCGGAGCGTACGATTCTCCAAACCAGCGCCGAGCGCCGCGTTAATCCGCGTCAACTCCTCGGGCGTGGCGTTCAGCAGCGTCATGCCGTGGATGCTTGCGTCGCGCATCATCGCCAAGCGCGGGTTAATCTCCACAGGCCCGCGACTTCCTATCACCACCACGCGCCCCCACTTCGCCAGCACGTTGAGGTCTTTGTCCAGATTCACATTGGCGAGCATCTCCAACACCACATCCACCCCGCGCCCGCCTGTCAGTTCCACCAGCTTCTCAAGATAATTAGGCGCGCGATGGTCCAGAACCTCGTGCGCTCCTTCTTCCTTCACGAGCCGTCTTCCTTCTTCCGTGCCGCCCGTTCCAATGACGCGCAAGCCTGCGGCGCGAGCCAGTTGCGTGGCCGCTACGCCGACGCCGCCCGATGCGCCGTGCACGAGGACTGTCTCACCCGGAAGCGCTCGCGCCCGCACAAAGAGCGCGCGATAGGCCGTGACGTAAGGCACGCCCACGCCAGCCCCTTGTGCGAAAGAAAGATGCTCCGGCAAAGGGTGAGCCTGTTGTTCATGCGCGAGCGTCAACTCGGCATACGTGCCCGAAAGCGAGCCCGCGACGTAAACCCTGTCGTCAACTTTAAAGCGCTTGACGCCTTCGCCCACGCCGACGACCACGCCGCCCGCGTCCATCCCCGGAGTGTAGGGCAATGAAGGTTTCGCCGCGTGCGCGCCCATGCGTATGTACGTGTCAACGGGATTGACGCCTGCCGCCATGACGCGCACCATGACCTGACCCGGCCCGACCTCCGGCTCCTGTATCTCTTCAAGCTTTAACTCTTCCGGCCCGCCGAATTCGTGAACGCGAATCGCTTTCATGCCTCGCTCCTCGTCTTGAATTTGTAGCCCGCGTCTTTATATGCGCCCCGTTCGGGTGTAAAGGTGCGCTCTATAAAAGTAGTCTCGCCCTCGTGACTAAAGAGTACGACGGTTGAAGAGCGCGTGCCATAAGCTTGTGTAGTAATAAAAAGCGAGGAGAGAGCGCGTTCTAATTCTAAGCTCACGCCCGTAGAGGGCAAAGCGGCATCAACAGCACGCGCATCGTCTGCAAGGACTTTGAAAAGAGGCTCGATAGAAAGGATGCTATTAGACGCGACGGCTTCGGCCAGCGCTTCGCGGCCACGCGCGACCTTGGGCCACGGCGTGTCCAGTAGATGATTGCTCAACCCGTGAACACCGGGCGTCAACCTTTGCGCACGCGCGCCCCTGTTTGAATAATAATAAAGCTCGTCGGCGTCGCCCGCTATCAGGTTAAAGCCGTTATAGTCCTGGGCGCGCTCGTCGAGCTTAGAGAGATAGACATCTGCCCGATCATCGCCTTCTAAAAAGCGGCTCACAAGATGCCCGCGTGAGGGCGCGTCTTCACGCTGCTCGCGCATCTCGCGATAATTCGTCACCGCCGCGATGCGCCCGCCGGTCGTCACACCGAGCCACGTCCCGCCGCGCACCAAATCTCGACCGGCCAGAACCTGCGGCGCATCTTCCCAGAACCGGGCCTCCTCGGTCGGGCGCGCAAAAAACTCGTCGCGGTTAGCCGCCAGGATTAAAGGGAACTCCGCGTGGACTCCGTAAGCCAGAAGGATGATGCACATTAGATTTTGGATTTTGGATTTTAGATTTTGGATTAGCGAAACGAGATTAAAGCTATTCAAGTTGAACAGCCACTCCAATCCAAAATCCAAAATCTAAAATCCAAAATTAAGTTGAGAGCGTTCGGAAAGATTTACGCGCCCGCGCCATTGACGTGCTTGTCTATCATGCGCGCCAGCGCGTCGCGGCTGACAGCGCCCAGCACGCGCTCTTCTTCCCTGCCCTGCTTAAAAAGAATCAGCGTTGGCATCCCGCGTATGCCGTAACGATTGGTCACAGCCGGATTTTCATCCACATTAATCTTGACGACGCGCGCCGTGCCTTCATACTTTTCCGCAAGCGCCTCTATGGTCGGCGTCAGCGCGCGGCACGGCCCACACCACACGGCCCAGAAATCCACCAGCACGGGCTTCTCCGACTGCAACACATCCTGCTCAAAACTGCTGTCCGTCACATCAGATACGTATTTACTCATCACTCTCTCCTCGTTTTACTTCGTCTTCGCTTTCATAAAGTTAAGGCTCGTGCCCGTCGCCGTTTAGGCGCGGCGCGAGGTACTATGGATTTCAGCACCTTGTCAATCGTGATTTTTTCGAGCACGCGCTCGACACCCATTTCAACCTCTTCCAGAATGGAAGAGAGCGCCGCTTCGATATTCATGCCGATGGGACACTTGGCGTTGGGGGGCTGCGAATGGAGGGCGAAAATTTCTCCGGCGTCCACGGCGCGGTAAACTTCGAGCAGGGTTATCTGGCCGGGTTGACGCGCCAGACGCGAGCCGCCCTGCGCGCCCGTCTGCGAGACGACGAGCTGCGCTTTCGAGAGCGCACAAAGAATACGGCGTATGACCACCGGATTGGTGTTGACGCTACAGGCCACTTCCTCTGATTTCAACGGCTCGTCCCCGGCCTGAGCCATCATCGTCAGGATGTGAACGGCGATGGCAAAACGACTGTTGGATGGCATGATTCGCTTCTGAACTCACCCGCCCTACTTAAGAATCAACATCAGTAACAATTATAGTTACAAATGCATCTTTGTCAAGATTTGGACCACACGTTTCAAGCAGCGCAACACGCTCTTAAAGCTGCTCGAAGAACAGCTCGTCCACGTAGCACCAGCCCCATTCCTCGCCGGGCTCTAAGGATTTAATAACGGGGTGCTCGGTCGCATGAAAGTGTTTGGTCGCGTGCTTGTTCTTGGACGAGTCGCAGCAGCCGACGTGCCCGCAGGTCTCGCACAAACGCAGGTGCAGCCAGCGATCCCCCATCTTCAAACATTCTTCGCAGCCCTTCGTGCGCGGGGCAGGGTTCTGGACCTGATCCAGATGTATGCAAGCTATTGCCATGCTCTCTTCCCTTCGGATGAAAAAACTTTCTTATTATTTGATGCCGACGGTATGAGAGTTTAATCAAGAAGCCTTTAAAGACAAAGCGCGGGCGATGCGGGCCGCGACGCGAGCGTTATTTTCAAGCAGTGCGACGTTGGCCGCGAGCGTTGCGCCGCCGCTTTGCTCGCCCATGCGCGTCAGGAGAAAAGGAGTCAGGTCTCGCCCCTTGATGCCTTGTGTTTCGGCTTCCAAGAGCGCAGCCTTTAATGCTTCTTCCAGAGTGGCGGCGGGCACTTCGTGCTCGGCGGGGATGGGCACGGCGACCAGGATTGCGCCTTCCATGCCGAGCGCGCGTTGCGCTTCCGAGATGAGCGCGACCTCCTGCGGCTCGTCAACACGCGCGTCCACGGCGAGGCCACTTGTGCGCGAGTAAAACGCAGGCAGCTCGTCCGTGCCGTAGCCAAGGAGCGTGACGCCGTGCGTCTCAAGCCACTCGCGCGTGGCCGCCAAGTCGAGCACGATTTTCGCGCCGCTCGCGACGACGATCATGGGAGTCTGGGCCAGCTCGGGCAAATCCGCAGAGACGTCGGGCAAAGCCCCTCTATGCACGCCGCCGATGCCGCCCGTCGCAAAGACGCGCACGCCTGCGCGGTGCGCAATCCACATGGTCGAAGCCACGGTCGTCGCCCCGTCCCAATGGCGCGCGACGGCGAGCGAGAGATCGCGTCGGCTAATCTTTTTGATGTCGCGGCTCTCTGCAACATGCTCTAACTCGTCTTCACTTAGACCGACCGTGAGCACACCTTTGAGAATCGCGATGGTGGCAGGGAGCGCGCCCTCTTCGCGCACGATTTGTTCCAGGCGGCGCGCAGCCTGTAGATTCAAAGGACGCGGCAGCCCGTGTGCGATGACCGTGGATTCGAGCGCGACCACAGCTTGATTGGACGCGAGCGCTTCTTCGACTTCGCGGCTGAGTTTGAAAAGCTGGCTATTCGGCATGACCGGAAACAATAGCACACGTTCTGTCCCGTAGGCTTAGCGTAAAGGGCGCTCTCTGCGATAAAATGTCTGAAGCCGAACGAACGGCGCGTCTTTGAGTCATGCTTTCCGAAAGGCATCCGTTCGTGTAGCCTGTTACGTACTCCTGTCTTTAAGAGCGACCGCGGTTCGACTCCTGTGTCTACGGTGTAGAGGGTGCCACGCCACCGACAGCCTCTTCCAGAAAAACTAACTCTCTGTGTGTGCAAGCGGGCCGAAACCGTCAAAGGGTTGGAAGCGTGCAGAAAGAATTCTCGCATATTCTCATCAACAGCAGCGTGGACGGCATTCTAGCCTTTGACCACGACTGCCGCTACATCCTCTGGAACCCCGCGATGGAGCGCATCTCCGGCATGATGCGCGCAGAAGTTCTGGGCCGCTATGCCTTTGAGCTATTCCCTTTCCTGCGTGAAACAGGCGAAGACGAATTTTTTAGAGAAGCCCTCGCGGGCCGCAGCAACGTCACTAAAAACAGACCCTACACAATCGCCTCCACGGGCCGCGAAGGATTCTTCGAAGGACACTATTCTCCGCTCTACAACGAAGCGGGCGAGATCGTAGGCGGGCTGGCAATCATCCGCGAGATTACGGAGCGCGTGCGCGCCGAAGGGCTCTTGCTTGAGAGCCAGAATCTCTACCGCGATCTGGTCGAAAATGGTCTCGGGCTGATGTCCACGCACGACATGGAAGGCAAGCTCCTGTCTGTTAATCGAGCCGCCGCCAGTCTCCTTGGCTATCGCACGGAAGAGATGGTCGGACGCTTTTTTGGCGACTTCATGGCAGCGTCCATGCACGCGCGCATTCCCGTATACCTTGAACAGTTAAAGCGCGAGCCTTCGGGCTACGGGCTGATGCGCGTGGTGACGAAAACGGGCGAAGAGCGCATCTGGATGTATCGCAACACGCGTTATGAAGAAGCTGGCAAAGACCCTTACGTCATAGGACACGCGCAGGACATCACGGAGCGCGTGCGCGCCGAAGAGGCTTTGCGCCGCGCGCACGACGAATTGGAAACGCGCGTCGCGGAACGCACAGCCGAGTTAAGCGAAGCCAACTTGATCCTGAAAGACCAGATAGCCAAGCGCGAGCGTATTGAAGAAGCGCTGCGCGAATCCGAAACTCGTTTTCGCTCGCTCTTTGAAAACGCCACCATAGGGCTCTACAGGACCACGCCAGACGGGCGCATTCTTTTAGCCAACCCGACGCTCGTGCGTATGCTCGGCTACTCTTCTTTTGAAGAGCTGGCGAAACGCAATCTGGAGACGGAAGGCTTTGAGCCGGACTACAAGCGCAGCGAGTTTCACAGCTCGCTTGCGCGCGAAGGCCAGATCATAGGGCTCGAATCTTCATGGACCAGATTGGACAACTCCATCATGACCGTGCGCGAGAGCGCCCGCGCGATTCGCGACGCAAACGGCCAAATCCTGTATTACGAAGGAACGATTGAGGACATCACGGAACGCAAACGCGCCGAAGAGGCGCTGCGCCGTCTTGCAGACCGCTTGACGACCGTGCAGGAGGACGAGCACCGTCGCATCTCGCGCAGCCTTCATGATGAAGCGGGACAGGCATTGACGGCGCTCGCCGTGCGCCTGCATCGGTTGGAGCGCAAGTTTGCGGAACGCAACGGCGACGACGCCTTTGTCAGCGCCGAGATGGCCGAGCTGCGTCACATAGCACAGGCGACGCAGGAGGGCTTGCGCCACATGGCGCACACGCTGCACCCGTCCGTGCTCGAACACTTCGGCCTGCACGAAGCCGTGCGCTCTTTCCTGCGCGAAGAGAGCGCTGAATCCCGTGTCGAGTTTTCGACAGACATCCCGCAGGATTTCCCACGCTTTTCCCCCACCGAAGAGAGCGCCATCTATCGCATCGTGCAGGAAGCCGTCACCAATGCCCTCAAACACGCCGCCGCGCGAAGGGTGCGCGTGCGGTTCGCATCCAGCGTCGAGGCCGTGTTGATTACGATTGAAGACGACGGCTGCGGTTTCGACACGCGCCGTCCTGAGGCCGCTTCAGGCATCGGCCTTGTCAGCATGCGCGAGCGCGCGGACATGATCGGGGCGCAAATTCTTATCTCGTCGCACGTCGGCAGTGGGACAAAGGTTACTTTGCGCGTACGTCCCCCGGTTTGACCGCGGGCGAGAGCGCACAAAGCGCGTAACCTTCTCGCCCGATACACATAGCGCGCGGGTCTTGGCTCTAAGATTTTCAAATTGAGTGGAACGCCTAAAAGATGAGGACCACGATAATTCTCGCGGACGATCACGAGCTGGTGCGGAAATCAATCGCCGCGCTCCTGCGTGACGAAATGGATTTCGAAGTCGTCGCCGAATGTTCCAACGGGCGTGAGCTGCTTGATTTGATAACACAGCACAAACCCGCCGTCGCCATCATAGACGTTGCCATGCCGGAGCTAAACGGCATCGAAGCGACTAAAAGAATACGCGAGCTATGCCCGGCGACGCGCGTCATAGTGCTTTCCAACTACGCTGACGAAACCTACGTGCGCGAGATGATTAAGGCGGGGGCCGTCGGCTACATCGTCAAAAGCGGCGCGGCGCAGGATTTGATTCAGGCGGTGCGGACGGGCGGGCGCGGGCGCGTCTATACGAGCGCTGCTGTTTCAGCCATCGCTCACCGAACCGGAGGAGGTCGCGACACACGCGGCGCAGGATTTGACGACGGCGTGCGCCCGCTCTCGTCCAGGGAGCGCGAGGTCTTGCAGCTTATTGCCGAAGGTCGTTCTTCGAGAGAGATTGCCGCCACGCTCGGCATCAGCGTCACCACCGTCAAGAGCCATCGCAATCACATCATGGAAAAGCTCAACATCCACGACAAAGCGGGACTCACGCGCTACGCCATACGCATCGGCCTGATACGCATCGAATAGATTTAATCTACAATTATTTCCCCTCTTCGCTATCTTGCAACAACTGTTGCGCCAGCTCGCGCACACCGGCGTCGGCGTCATTGCGCGCGGCTTCCAGTAGTTGTGTCGCCCTCGGGTCGGCAACCTGCGCAAGCACCGTGAGCGCGTCGCGGCGCAGGATTGGTTCGGGGTCGGCTGCCGCTCTTTCAAGAGCTGCGACAACGTCTACGACGTGGCCTTCGACCGCGCGGCCTTTAAACGGAAGAAAGACGGGCAACACTCTGATGGCTTCCATGCGATTTGAGGGGAGGTCTGATTCGAGGGCTTCGATGACGCGCTCGTAGCCCGCAGGATCGCCAAGTAGCGCAAGCGCACGCGCTGCGCGCAAAGGGGCATCCTGAAACAATTCGCCTCGCAGCTCGTCGAGCAGGATTGCGCTGGTTTCTTCTCTTGCGCCTCCCGTTCGCGCCAAGGCGAGCGCGGCTTCGACTCTCACACGCGCATCGGAATCCTTCAGACTCGGGAGCAGAATTTCTCGCGCGGACGAATCGCCCGCGACGCCCAAAAGAAAAGCGGCTTCGGCGCGCACGGCCATGTTCGCAGAGCTTAATGCACGCGCGAGGCCGTCCTGTGTATCCGCGTCGTAGCCGAGCGCACGAAGTCTTTCTGCGCTCGCTTCGGCGCGTCGCTCGTCTTCGGGCCTCGATGGGATGGGCTGTGTCACTACCACTTTTCTTTGACGGCGCGGGCCTTCACGTCCGTGACGCGCGACTCGTAAGACGATTTCCCGTCGGCGTAGGCGCGGTCTTCGCCGCCCGTACCATAGTAAGCCCAGCCGTCGGCCTCGACTTTTCCCTTCAAGGTACTCATGAGGGCTCTTACTTCCCCGTCCACCTTTGCGTCTTTGCCGGACGTTCCTGTCGGGGTGCTGACGGTCTGCGTGTCGAGCCATGCTTTCCCCGTGGGTAAATAGAGCGTGGCGCGGCCTATGTCATCGGTTGCGTGAAATTTTTCGTGCTTCTCAGTGAGGTCTCGCGCCCAGAAGTCTGCGCGCGGCGGATTACCTTTCGCGTTGGGTGTCAGGCTCGTGACGACTTTCGGCCACGACTCCTTGGTAACTGCCGCGTCGCTCGCGCTCGGGATGTTTGTTCTCCCGCGATCCTGCACGTCCCACTTGCAATCCAGAAAGACGCGCGCGCTGACGTTGACCGTTCCGGGCGTGGTAGAAGACCAGTTAATATAGTCCACGGAGTAGGTGGCGAATTCACTCCCGAAGACGGTGGGCTTGAGCGTCACGCCGCCCTGCGTGGTGCTCGACGCGGAGGCCAGCATGCTCTGCACAGCATCAGCTTTCGCTATCAGGTTTTCATCATACTGCCTGCCCGATGATGAATAGAATGCCAGTTGAGCATTGACCCTGAGCCGCGATGGTGACGCCGCAGTAATGGTCTGGCCGGGAGCATCGACCGCATAACTCATGCCGTCATTGCTCGCATGGTCGCCGCATCCGAATGTCTCCAAAGGCTCGCCGACTATGGGCTCGACCGTGCCGCCGTAAGGTCCGGTTGCTTCTTCTTCGACGGGCTCAATCGCGGGTGTCGGCGCGGGCTCGGCTATAGCGGCTTCGGCTTCCGGCTCCGGCTCCGGTTCAGGCGCGGCCACCGGCTCGGGTGCGGGCACAGGCACTTCGACGGGCGCGGGCGTTTCTTCCATCACTGGCGGCGGTGCGGCGGTGGCGTCGTCCGCTTTCGGAGTTGGCTGAAACACGGGCTGGACCGGAGCGGGCGCGGGCGCGGCGGTCCTTTCTAAAAAGCGCGGCATCCCTTCGGAGACGCCTTCGCGCGTGTCTCGCGCGGGCGCGTGCCATTGCGGCTCCGCTTCCTGAGCGTCGCCTTTATGCTTTCTTCGTCTAAACCTGAATCCGGCAGTTCTACGCATGGCCTCCTGCTCCGCTCCCGGTGTTTGTCACCGTCTCAAAAAAAGCTCCTGTTGATGATTATCCTGTAACAGTTCGACAAGCAACGCGCGCCGCTTAAGCAAGCCGGAGCATTAAGAAGGTCAGGTCTTAGCATCAGCGCCCTGTATGCGCAGGTGCATGAGGTCTGCGAAGGCTTGCTCATAAGGCACGCCGAGGCTGGAGATGCGCGAGGCGAAAGTGCCAAGGCTCTCCTCAGAGTTCTCATCCATGTACTTTTTAAAGAGCCCGTTGAATCGCCGCCCGCACTCTTTGTACTCTGCGGAATCAGGGTCAATCTGCATGCACTCTATAAACAGATCGATCAATTCCTTGAGACGCTTCTGTTGCTCCGTAAGGTTCTGCTCATTGTCTATCTCCGTCTCGGCAGCCTCGCTTGTCGCCGCGTCTACGTGCGCGTGTTCCCGCTTGCCCGAAGGGGGAGCGTCCGCTTGAATTCGCGCGGGGGAGGGCGCGGGCGTGCCCGCATCATTCTCGTCGTCGCTCAAGCGAAAGAAGAGAACATCTGTTCCGCAGACGACAACGCGCTCTCCCAGATAGAAGATGTTCGAGAGCAAGCCACCCTCAACCTCCGACTGCGCCAGAGCGCGCCCCGTTTGTGCGTCATAAATCGCCACAGCTCTTTTCCTGGTAGAGTCTTCCTTGAGCAAGAGGCTGAGGCCGTGCAATGTTGAGGCGGCGCTGATCGGTGTCCAGCCCTCTGTCACATCCAAGGTGGAAACGAGCGAGCGCCCGACGAGGTCTAGCACCCTTGCGGACTTTTCCGTGAGAACCAAGACCCTGCCGGGCTCTCGCAAGGGGACGAGCCGGTTGATAATCCCTTCGCCTAACTGTTCATACTTGCCGCGTTCCTCTGCGGTCTCTCCGTCAACGTAAACAACGGCTCGCTGCATTCCGCCCTCATGCTGGAGAATGTAGAGCGCGCCTTCGTCGTGCGAAAAAATATGCGCCCAGAGGGGCATGACCAATCGCGGCTCGGTCTCATTCTGCTCCATGACGAAGAGACCGTTAAACGTCGGGAGATAGATGCGACCGGCCACGGCGCAGACGCCGTTTCCCTGCTCGGTCGAGATTGAAGAGATAATCTTGCCTGTCGCAGCCTCCAACTGAAACAGTTTGTATCCTTCCTCCTTCGTCCTCCCGTGAACAAGCACCCTATCGTCGAGCACTGCGAAACCTAACATGCCGACCTGTAGCTCAAACTTCTGCTCCCAGCGCAGCGCCCCATCGCCGAGCGCCAGCGCAACCACTCGCGCGCGGTAATCTGCCCCGAAGTCTTCCACGCTGAGCACGAGGTCTCCGACACTATAAATCGTTCGCGGGACTAAGAAACTCTGTTCATTATCGAGGGCCGTCAGCCAGACGGGAGCCGTCGAGAGGTCATCACAAGCGTAGGCTTCATAGAGTGACCTGAAAACCCACAGCCCTCCGGCATAGAGCGCCCCGAAAGCAGGCTCGACTTTGGTGATACGTCCTGCGAGTTGCAACTTCATGGCATTCCCGGCGGCACAGGCTTCTTCTCGTTGATAATCACGTCGTAGACCAACTTGGTCTCTTGATAATCGATTTGGCCGGTTGCGCGCAGCGTTCCGATGATAATCCTGAGCGCATTGCGCGGAATGTCCTTTGTCAGTTGATTATACTCCAGGCTCACGTTCTTCAGATTATTATCCAGCCAGGCCGCGACGCTCATTCTGTCAATGACGCCGTGCATGATGCCGTGCGCGTCCGCTGCCACCTTCGCCTTACCCTGCGCAGACATAAGATTAGCTAAGGGGTGCGAGCCGCCAAGATAGAGCGGCACGATGTGGTGAAGCTCCGTGCCTTTGAGCGCGGTGAGGGCGGGTATCTTCGACTTCTCGGCAATCTGCGGATAGAGGGCTTGCCTCTTCGAGATGATTGCGCTGCCGTTAACTCTGACATGCTTCCCTGTCTCTTCGACGTAGCGGGGGATGTCTGTGTCCATGATGTAGTACAACTCTACCTTCCTCATGTCGTTGACGATACCCGTGGCGAGGATTTCCGCCTCATCTCCGACGACTTTACCGGCCAGATGAGCCTTCACGTAGTCCGGGTCCATGTCGAAGGTTCTCTTCGCCGCCCGGGCCACTTCGGCAGTTATCGCCCCAATGCCGCCGGGCTGGGCCTCCATGACCTCGCCCAGCGTAATCGCTTTGCCTGCCTGGTCCGGCGCTGCGGGCTGACGCGTCAGCTTGACTCCGCCGGTCGCAAAGACGGCGACCCAATCCGCCGGAGCGGTGTCAACCACAGCGTTAATTGCGGCCCTCACCTCCACGTGATTCAGCTCGGCATACTGGTCTTGACTGAGCTTGGCCTTGAATTCGTTGGTGAGCGTCGTGGTGGCCGTTGGCTCATGCGAGCCAGTCCAGATTTGTGTGCGCAGCTCTAAGACAGATTTGGCAAACGGCTTTCCTTGATTGTGAATCGCGGATTTCCGATTATCGACGTATTCCTTATAGATCGCCGGGGCTTTCGTGACATCGATGACTCCGTCTGTATTGGCAGCCTGCAAGGCGGGGATGGCCTGATTGGTCGTTGTATACTCGCCATACTTGTGAGATACGGAGAGCGGGGATTCAGTCATAGCCGTGCCGCGCTTGGTCTTTTCCAGATAAGCCTTGAAGGCAGCCCAGTCTGTCAGGCTGGTCTTGGCTTCTTCAAGCCCCGGCTTCAGGGCGTCTTCAATCGTGGCTTTGGCTTCCGCGTGCATCTTGTCCAGATCGGTCTTGAAGACTTTGTTCGGGTCAACCGGATAATCCTTTTCCAGCTTCGTCGTGAAATCAGCGATGAGCGCGGTCATCGCCTGGTCCATCTTCGTCGCGTCGAAGATTTGCCCTTGCAGCAGGAGTTTCGCCCCGGCGCTGACAGTCGTGCCCTTGTTACTCTCCACGTACTCTTCAGCCTTCTTATCTATGTCAATGGTCTTCTCTTTGTTCTTGTCCATCCACTCCTGTACCGGGATGGTGAGCTTGTCTAACATGGCTCGACCAAACTTGTGCCCCTTGCTGAGCGGCCCGTCGTACATCTTCTTATAGCCCGCCGTGCCTTCCAGATATAGCTTGAAGGCGGCCCAGTCTTTAATATTGTCTTTGATGTCCTTCTTCTTCTTATCCGGGTCCATGTACAGGCGCAACTCCTCTACGGCGTTGCTGTCCATCTTCTGGAGTTCCACGCCAAAGATGACCTTCGGGTCGGGCGTCTCGCCGAACGCCTCGAAAAGGCCCTTGAGGATAGTGGCGAGATCCTGCTCTTCGGCTTCCAGCGTATCGTCCTGTTTTTCTATATCGGCCTTGCCCTCCGCACCCGGCTTGTCCGCTGCGCTGCCCATCTTCTGCGCGAGGCCGTCCGCTTCCTTATCCGCGATACCTAGTATCTGGCGTGCCTTCGCGATGTCGCCTTTAACTTTGGTCGGGTTGGCAACCGTCTTGAGCTTGTCGTCCCTGGACCACTCGGCTAGTTTGTCCACGATGGCCTGCGGGGCGTCAGAGGCCACCATCAGGGTCGCCTGCTTGCCCTGAGTCTGTACCCAGACGCGGTGCGACTCGCCCTCTGCGCTGAACTTGACGGTCTTGCCCAGCTCTCCCTCCGAATCGCCTGTGGGTTTCTTATCGGGCCCGCCGAGACCAATCGCCTTCAGGAGCGCGCGGCCCTTCTCCGCGAGCCACCCGATGACGCGGTCCAGAATGCCTTCGACCCAGTTCTGCATCTTCTCGACCGTGGTCTTGATCTTCTTGGGCAGGTCGCCCAATCCCAGATAGTCCGCGAGGAAAGCGATGACGGGCGAGATTAATCCCGCGAGCGCCTTCTCCACGGCCTTCGCCATCCCGCCGATGTTGCCTGCAATGAGGTCCGCGATGCCGTTGACGATAGTTTCGATGAGCGTAAAGATTTTCGCCGCGTTCTGGAAAATCCACTTCAGCACGCGATAGATAGCTTCGAGCGCCTGTAGGATAGCTCCCACCGGATTGAACAGCATGATGATGCGCGCGGTCACCTGCTTGATAAGCGCCTCTATCAGAAAATCGCGCGCCGTCTCCAACACCATGTCGAGAATGGTCTGCGGGTTCAACTGGTCCTTAATCATCTCGAAGAGACCTTCCGGGCCTTTCTCAATCAGCGTCGAGATGATCTCGTAAGCTTTCTCTATGAGCGCGACGTTCTGTTCGCCTATGTGTTTGACCAGAAGCTTGCGCACGCGCGTCCACGTGATGCCCATCAATTGCAGGAAGAAAGTGATGACGCTCTTGATGGACAAGTCGGTCGGGATGGTAACGCCGACATCCGACAATCCGCCGAGCAGCCAGTCGAGCATTCCCTTCAGCAAGTGCGTGCCGATGTTGTCGAAGAAGTTCTGGAAGCCCTGGCCGACGGCATCCATCAGGTTGCTGGCGAATCCTAACGGGTCGTCTGCGATGTCCGAGATGACCTGTTCGATTTTCGCGACCACGGCCCAGAACGCCGAAGGCGAGATGCCCAGCAATTTGAGCAGACCGTTGATGATGAACTTGACGGGGTCGTCAAGGAAGGCGTTGATAGCGTCGGCGATGCGACCGATTAATCCCTTGGCCGCTTCGCGCAGCTCGTGTATCTGCTGGCGCACGTCCTGCACGGATTGTGCGGCGCGGTCGGCTAAATCTTTATTGAAATCCTTCTGCGTCTTGGTAACTTTGTCCTGCAACCCGGCCAGTTGTTTATCAAAGCTCGCCTGCTCCTGAAGCGCCCATTCCTTGAGCCCTTCGGGCAGGTCCTTAAAGAGCTTCGCTATCTCTTTGTGAGCGCCGTCAATCAGCGCCTCGCAAGTGGCGATGACGCTGTTGACGTCGACGGAGATTTCACGAATCAGCTTGCAGACGCCGTCGCCGAAAGTCTTCTCCGCTTCGTCGTACTCTTCCGTCACCCAGTCGGGCAAGCCCGCCACGGAGTCCCACAGGCTGACGACAGAGCCCCACCCGCCCGAATGTCTCTCGTCAATCCAGGACTTGACGCGCGCCAGATGCTGTTTGAACTCTTCGGACAAGACGGCGACGCCCTTTTCCCACTTCTCCATAGCCGTCTTCGGGAGCGGCGTCAGCAGCGTGTTGACCTCCGTCTGCGCCTTGCTGAAAATGCCCTGGGCTTCCTTGCTGATACGCTTGCGCGTCTGCTCCTCGGATTCGACCATTCCCGTCTTCTTCGTTTGAACATCCGTGACGGTCGTGGAACGCGCTGTGGTCAAAGCTTTGAGCGCGGACGCTTGCAACGCCTGCATGTCCGCTCCGGCGGCGGCGCGTGCGGCTTGCTGTTCGGCAAGAACTTCCGCGGGGTCTCGCTCGGCCTTCTTCTTCAGCTCGCCCTGTGCTTCGCGCGCCTCTGCAATCGGCCCGTCTTCCACAAGCTGTGCCGGTTCGCTATTCATCCCGGCATCTTCCATCTTCTTTTCATTGTCTTTGACGTCTGCATCAAGCGAGACGTCTTTGGCGGGGACGGCGTCGGGCACAGCCGCTTTGGCATTGATGTCCTGTTTATCGGCTGGACCGGGCGGGGCTTCCAGGGGCGGCGCTTGTGGCGGCGGAGCGCCTTTGGGCTTGTCGTCCATCGCGTCGTAATTCTTATCAACGCGCTTGACGTCGCCTTCTACGGTTTCATTCAGCTCGCCGCCCGCTGCCTTTGCCATAGCCTTCGTGTCGGCCTTAACGAGAGCGTCTTCATCGGGCGGGCGCTTGGCGCGTATGACTTCGTAGATTTTCTGGCACAGCTCCTCAATCTCCGGACTCGGCTCCGGGCGAGCCCCCAGAGTTTCGACGAGCTTGTCTTCAACCTTGGCATCGGCTTCGGCTTCGGGTTCTGTGACGGCTTTACGTGCGCCTTTAACGTTCTCTTCCGCGTTGGGTATCTTTTGAGTCTGCTTGACGGCGGCGGTTTTGGCGTTGCCCTGCACGCCCTTAAAACGTTTCTCCGCCGCAGGCGTGAGCCCTGCGGGCGGTGCGGGCACCAAGGGCTCTACGTCAGGACGAGCCGTAGGCAGCGGCGGTCCCTTTGGTACAGTGGCAGGCCCGGCCTTCTCCGGCTTGGCTTTGCCTTTCGCGCCCTTCGCGCCCTTGGCTCCTTCTTTTCCTTTACCCTTTTCCGATTTCCCCTTCGCCTCGTTTACAACTTCATCTTTGGCAGGCGGTTTTGGAGCGTCTATCCATCCGGCCTGTGCGGCCTGTTTGACTTCGGATGCAGCCTGCTTGACTGTGCTTGCTTCGGCGGCGCGCGCGTCCGGGGTTCCGCGCGGTTTCTGCATCACGGGCGGCGGCGTCTCCGAAAGCAGCGTGGCGAAGCGCGACCACACCATCCAGTTAATGCGGTCTTTTAGTTTCTCAATGACAGGCTCGCGCGTCGCATTGTCCAGCTTGACCAGCTTGCGGCTCGCCGTCTCGTTCGAATCCCAGGGGTCTTTATCCAGAATCTCTTCAACTTCATCGGCGATTTTTTCGGCACGGTCTTCGGGTTTATCGTTTGCCTGTCGCGCAATTACATTCGTTGACCCGCGCGGCGCGGATGAAATAGCAACGCCCGCGACGCCCGAGCCGCCAAGCACCTCGCCTGCAACCGCATCGGCTTCAAGCTCCAACGGGTCATCGGGTTTGCTGACAGCATGACTGAATTGAACAGTGGCTCTTGAAGCAGGACATGAAACAGGACTTGAAGTTAAAGCCTCGGAGCGTGTGCCCGGTTCTTTACGAGACGACGAATTCTCCGTGCGTGTTGACGCGAGTTCATCGCGTGTTGATGCTCGCGCCTCTGTGGGCGGCGGCTCGGCATTTAGAGCGGAACCAGCGCGCGGCGTGTCTTCAATAGCAGAGCTTTCATCAATCTCTACGCCCGACGAGACCGCTTCCTGCGCGGCTTTTGTCTTTCGCACAGGCGGGGCTTCGGCCTGCTGTATGACGTGCGTCAGCTCGTGCGCCAGCAGCTCTCGTCCGGCCTGCGTGTGCGGGGCATACTGGCCGCTCCCGAAATAGATGTCGTGCCCTCGGGTAAAAGCCCGCGCGTTTAGCTCCTGGCTGAGATCGACGGCATCCGCGCCCGTGTGAACACGAACGCCCGCGAAATCGTGGCCGAAGCGCGGCTCGAAGAAATCCCTGACAGCATTAGGCAGGGGCTGGCCGCTTCCGGAAGTGCGCTGTAGCCCGAGCTTCACGTCCTGCGTCACAGGCGGAGCGTGAGCAGGAGCGTGCGATGGAGCATGCGTTGGAACACTAACTACTGATGGCGGCTTCAGTGTGTTGCCGTAGTCAATAGAGCGAGCATCATTCGCGCGCGCATCATCCGCACGCGCATCATCCTCTCTTCGCTCCGGCATCGACGCGATTTGTAGAGCCGCATCATCCGCCTCTAGCTCCGCAGGATCATCCAGCTTTTCTGCGACGAGCTTGGTCTGAACAGGTTTTTCTTCTTCCTGCTCCTCCTCTTCTTCAGGCGCGGGCCCCTCGGTCGCGGGCGGAGCAGCATCAGCAGCCATCCTTTGTAAAAAGAGCGGGACGCCTGCGGGCGCGCCAGCCGCCTCGTGCGCCGGGACGGAAGTATCGGAGCGAGCCTCCGTGCGAAGCTGGCCCTTCTTCTTCTCCTCCGGCGTAACGGTTAAAGCGGCTTTCACGTCCGTCTCACTTTGCCTACAGATTCAACGAGTTCATCTTCAGCTCTGCGGGCAACTGTTTGCCGAGCTTTCTGTATTCGCTGATTAACCCTTGCAGCACATCCCCGTATTCAATCTGCCGGTCGTCCTCGCGGCTCGTGAGCACCTTGGCCGCGAAGACGACGTTGCGAATATTGCCCCCGCTCAAATCCGCTGTCGCCGCCAGCCGATTCAATTCCTTCTGCGTCAGGCTGTGGCTTTCCCCCAGATGCGTTTGCCAGATAGAGCGACGCTCTTCGGGGCCGGGCGCGGGGAAATCTATAATCATGTCCAGTCGGCGCGAGAACGAGGAATCGAAACGCACGCGGCTGTTGCTCGTCAAAAGCGCGATGCCGTCGAATGATTCTATGCGTTGCAGTAGATAGTTGGTCTGCGCGTTGGCGAAACGGTCGTTGGCTTCTTTAACATCCGTGCGCTTGCCGAAAAGCGAATCCGCTTCGTCAAAAAGAAGTATCACCTCGGAGCTTTCGGCGCGCGCCAGAAGCTGTGCGAGATTCTTTTCCGTCTCGCCTATGTACTTACTGGTCACGCTCGCCAGATCGACGCGGTAAAGCGGCAGCCCCAGCCGCGACGCGAGCCAACTGGCAGCAAGCGTCTTGCCCGTGCCCGACGGGCCTACAAAGAGAGCGCGCACGCCCGGTGAATAACGCGCCGTCGCAGAAGCACCCAAACCTTCTGCCAGACGGTCGCGCGTGCGACAACGCAGGAGCAGCGTGTCCAAATCATCACGCAGCGTCGGCGTCGTCACCAACGCTTCGTCTGGAATCACGTTGCGTAGGGGCTGTGCAAGGGATTCAAGGTCTGCGCCTTCGCCGCTCCACGAAGCCGCCCAGACATCTTCGCGCGTAGCCTCTTCGCGCGCATGTAAGACTCGTTGATATTCGGTAAGGCGCGCGAGGTGAGCGATGCGCCCGCTCGAATGACGATGATAAAAAGCAAGCTCGTGGGCCAGCTCGTCGCTGCCCAGAGCGTCGCGCCACAATTGCTCGCGCTCGTCCCTGTGCGGCACGGGCAAAGACCAGCTCGTCACCGTCCCTCCCTGCGAGACGACGCTCCCGTCCGGCCCGCACAAAACAAGAACAGGGCCGTCGTACCACGCGTCGGGCGGCAAGACTTTGCGCTCTCCCGGCGACAGCTCGAAACAGAAGACCGGCAGCAGATGACGCAAAGCGAGCCACGGCCCGAGGCCGACTGTCTTTTCAGTTTCGATAAAGAGCGGACGTCTTTGCATCGCATCGGCAATCAGGGCGGCGACCGAGCGCGCTTCCGCAGATGAGCCCGAACGCACGACCAAAGCGCTGCGTACCGATGCTAAAAGTCCCTGTGCGCGTCGCGCCGCTTCCGCGTGAACCGAAGGAGGCAAAGCCACAGGCTCGGCTGCGCCCATTCCGATAGTCGTTCCCGGCAAGCTCCCGTCGTAACCATTCAGAGCCAGACAGAGGTGAAGCGGAACGGCCACGGCGCGCTCCGCGAGCGGCGCGCCTTCGTTCATCAAAGCGAGCAGGCCGCTCTGCACACCCGCGCCCGTCGCTAAAGCATCTATGGCTCGCACTCCGGCGGGAGCAACTTCCGAGAACGCATCCGCGAGTAAGCCCACGGTCGGGCGCGAGCCGCCGACGGGCGCTTGCAGCCGCGCCAGCGCACGCCCCACCATCAACTCGTCTTCGACCGACGCGGCCAAACGCACGGCCAAAAGCTCTATCAACGTCAGCCCCAACCCTTTCGCCAGACGCAGGAGCGGCTGGTCCACCAAAGCGGGCTGTCGAAGATAACCCGCCAGATTTTTTGTCCAGTGCTCATTCGCGGCAGCGACCCGTTCAAGATGCTGTAAGAGAAAGAGGATTTCCGTAGACTCTTCCGCGGCATCGCGGCGCGCGCCGGAGCGAGAGGCCACGGCGGCAAGCGCATAATCGCGCAACGTAGCCTGTTGCGCCGACGCCTGCGCGCCGCCTGCATCCTGCGCGTTGGTTGCATCCTGCGCGTTGCTCGTAGCGTGCTCTCCCTTCGCAGAACTCACGCTCTCTTCAGGCATCGCTAACGATGGGCCGCTTGTCATCCGTTCAGTTCTCCATCAAGGTAATGAAACAGGACTACGCGCCCGAGCCACTCGACCCAGCCCGGATCAAGATCAAGCCCGGCACGCCGCACGGAAATATCCGCCTGACCGAGACCAAAGAAAATCTCCAGATGCGTGCGCGTCGCAACGATGCTTCCATGTCTGCAAACTACTTCCTCAAGCCCTATCCCTGCGTAACGCATCAACCATCGCCGCATCGCCACGACCCACGCATCGAGTAACAAATTCATCTCGCTTTCAACACGCAGGGCCGCGCCCTTTTTCAAAGACACACCCGCCATCAAAGCCTCTGCCGCGCGTGAAGCTTTTCCGCGCCACAGCGCCAGCGCCATCTGCTCGGCTTCGTCAAAGAGAAGATGCGCCCCCTTTTGTCCGACTAGCCTGCGCATCACAAGCCGACGCGACGGATTAAACTCCTCGCGCCAGCTAACATGCATGACAAACTCGCAACGGGCCGCCAACTCATCTTCAACCTCGCGCTCTACCACCAGAGGCCGCATGATTGGGTCGTCCTCTGGAACATCCAACGTCGCGGCAACGTGTCGTAAGAGGCGATGAGGAAAATCCAGCTCAATCAAATGCTCGTGCCTGCCGAGCAGCTCCGACATGCCGAGCCGCGCTATTAACGGCAACAGAAAATAGAGTCCCGCGTAAGCGGTCGGCAACGAATCGCGCGCGAGCTTCGGCGAATCAACGCGCGCATCCTCTTCATCCTCCATCAACGCCTGCGCGCTCGCGAACTCTTCCTTATCCTGCGGCCCCGCGTCTAAAGATTCACTAGACGGCGTGGGCGCAACGCTCGCATCAATCCGAGCTAGATTTTCATCTTCCACAGAAACGCTGGAACCATTCTCCGCTTCAAGCAACAGGTCACAATCTTCGCTCTTTGCTTGAGAGGCTTTCTCCGCGTGCGCTTGAGCCTCAAAACTTTTCGCAGTGACCTCTTGAATTAATTCCTGCGCGCGGCGCACAAGACGTGCGTCGGCAAGGCGAAGCGGTTTGAGAGCAACGAGCGCGGCGGCAGCCAGCCACACGGAGCGCGCGTCGTACGCGCCCCAGCGCGTGACCCAATTCAGAACGAGCGCCTGCCACTGCGCCGGAATTGCGATGCCCTTCGCGTGCGCGTAAGAAGCGTGGCGACGCGGCGCTCGTCCCGCTTCATTCCAGCCGCACGAGCGCAGAAGCATTGCGCCGTCCTCGGGCCGCAGCGTCGCAAGTAAAGTATCAAGCGCACCAAGCGCAAACAGCTCGCCCATGAGGAGCGCGGTTCGCGCCGCGCCCTGCTCCTGCTCCGACGCAGCGAAGAGTAGAAGCCGCAGCGCATCCTCCTTCGTGACAGCATTCCGCAGGAGCGGAACGGCCAGAGGCCAGAACCATTCGTCCACACGCTCGCCGCGCGCAAGCTTCACGCAGAGCAGAACGAAAGGCTCCGTGTCGTTCTGAAAATAGACCGCCTCTGAAAAGCGCGCCGACGGGTCAAGCGCATACACGGCCCCTCCGCGCATCAGGCGAAACTGTCTCTCGATACGGAGCGCAAGCGCCGCAGGGCTCTGCGAGCTTCGGATAACGCCGACGTTGAAAGAACGCACGATGAGAAGGCGCGCACGCTCCGCTTCGGGCAGCGACGCCGTGTGTAGCGCATCCTCAAGCAGAATCGCGCCGCGCCGCACAAGCTCCGGTTGCTTCGCCCCGAGGCGCACCCTCTTAACCCTGCGTGTGCGATGCGTGTTCATAAGGCAATGCAAAAGTCAAAATGCAAAATGATGAATGAACAGAAAATCCCTCTTCAATTTTGCATTTTGCACTTTGCATTCATCATTGCTTTTCTATTATCTACCGGCGCGCGAGAGCGGGTTGCGTTCAAAGCCGTCGGTCGGGCTCTGCAAACTGCACGCGCGCTCCCTGTGTCAGCTCGACGGTCGTCGCGGGCCGCCCGTCCGGCCTCGTGTCGCTCACCTTTAACACGCGCGCAGAAGCCTGTCCCGCGGCCATGTCTTCGACGACGGCGCGCGCCACGACATTGCTTCCCCTGTATATCAGGACGTGCATGCCTATACGCACGCGGTCGAGGTTGGCCGTCACATCAACGCGCACGCCTTCGCGCACGACGGTCTGTTGCGAGAGCTGGCCCGCTATCAGTTGATTGACGGGCGCGTGGCTTGCCAGGAGGATTGAGACGCGCACCACCTCGCTCATGAGCGTGACGGCTTCCGCTTCCCTGACATCCACGCGCTGAAAGAGCCAGTCGACGAGCGCTTGCATCTGCCTGCGGTCCAGAAATTCGATCTCGCCCCAGCGCGGCAGGCTCCCGAGGTTGCGCAGGTTGACGGGCTCGTCGTACTGGCTCAGCCGCTCGGCCCAGCTCAGGCGTATCGTCGGCAGGACTTCGCTCATCTGCACGTAGAGACACGAGGCGATGCGTGCTATCTGCTCTAACTCGTCGGCGGCGCGGCGCGCAATTTCCGCGCGGCCACGGCCCGCATCCGAGATGAGATCGCCCAGAGACACGGCGGCGCGTGCCGTGTCGCGCGCCGCCAGCCAGCTCTGTTCGGCCACCGCTCCCAGATCAAGCTGCGTCAATCTCATGCGATAACGCGCGACGACTTCGCGCTGCGCCATAAAGGCATTGTTGATTGAGCGGCCCAGATTATTCGTGCGAAACTCCGTCTCCCTGGCGAAGGGTAGAGACTCCAACTCCAGCGCGGCACGGTTTCGCGCGCGCAGGAGCGCTTCGTAGATCGTGTACGGGCGATCAAGCTTATCAATCAGCGCGGGAATGTGTGTGAACCATTTGACGGGAGCTTCGCGCAAGAGGTCTATCATGTCGCGCAGCTCGTCGGGCGCTGTCACGGCATGCTCAAGACAGGCGGGCACGGGCGACTGTATCAGACCGGGCTCAAGCTCGCGCACGGGAGCCGATGCAAGCAGCATGGTCGAACGCGGGCGATAATAGAGCACAAAGCGCACGTGCTCGTTAACCACTCGGTCGCGTCTTTGATTGATGCCCTCTATGCGCAGGGTCTCTTCCGCGAGCAGCGCGCGTGCGACCGCGACGTCGTGACGCGCCTCGGCCAAGTCATCGTCCAGCTCCCTGAGACGTTTATTGACGTCGAGCGCCAGCAGTTGAAGCTCGCTGAGCGCGGCGCGGCAGATGTTGATGGCATTGCGATAGCTTTGCACGCGGCCTTCGACGGCGCGCAGGATGGCGATGGTGTGGTCCAGCGCACGCACGCCGACCGAGAAGAAGGCCGCTTCGTCGCCGTCGCCGGGTTCAAGGTCGTGGCGTCCCTGTAAAACTTCCTTCGCAATCTTGAGGTCGTTGGCCCTTATCTCACTGATGGTAAATTTCCTCTCGATGGGAACTGCTCTTGAAGCGATGGCCTGTGTACCTCTGAAGACGCTAAAATTTTCCTGTTTGAGCGTCGTGCCGGTGTACTCGTAAAAGCCCGGGACATTCAGGTCGTCTACGTCTATGTCGCCCTTCTCCGGGTCGAATGCGGCAATCTCTTTGAGCACTTCGTACTTGTTCGCGACGCTGTAGCTTTTCGCCTCGGGCGCGGGCGATTCCCTGATTCTTTCGGCAATGGTAACGGTGCGGAAATCGTAGAACTTGCCGATAATCGGCGTGTTCAAAACAATCTCGTTCGAAGTAGGGGGCTTGGTCGTCCCCGCCGGAGGCCTGGTCAAAGTGGTGTCGATGCGACTCTCTCCGAGAATTATCTGGCGCGCCTCTCTTTCGCGCCGATCAATGGAGAAAGCCGGTTCAGGGTCGCGTTCCACTCGGACCGGAGTCCTGCTCACAGGTGCGGCTAGAGTCTCGCGACCGATGTTTCTGCCGATGCTCGAAGCGAATGTCGCTTTGGCCTCGCCTTTGGCTTCGACCTCCTTTGGCTCTACGGTTTCGCCCGGAACATGCAAGGTCTCTGTGTCCGGCAATCTCTTGGCAAGCGTATTTGGAGTCGGGCGTGGAATCTCTTTAGGCCCGGAGCTTTCAGGGCCTTCAAAAGCCTTGACACCTTCGAGGGCTTTGATGCGCGTGAGAAAACTGGTCAGGTCGTCGCGCGTAGCAATCGCGCTCTCGCCTTTGGCGATGGAAGCCAGAGCGGGCGAGGTCGCCAGACGACTCGCGGCCACAGTGCCGAGCATGAGCTGGCGCGTGCGATAGATGTCTGTCTGCGCGCGCAGAAAACCGAAATCAATCTTGTCTTCGGCCCGCCGCACCTTGGCATCCAGAAAATTAATAAAGCCTCCGAGACCCTTCTTCACCTCGTCTCTTCCGTATCGCTCCAGCTCCTTGACCATGAAAGGGCCGATGCCGCGGAGTTCGGCTTCAAGCCTGGCTGTCCGCTCAACTCCTCCACTATTCGTGAAGCCCTGAGTCTTCTCAGGAGGGTCTAGCTCGCCTACGCGCACACTCTCGTCCGGCTCAAGACTATCCGGGTCGGGCGAAGGAAAGACGGTTGTCTGACCGTTGATGACCTCGCCCAATCCCGCCGCTCTTTGCCGTACAAAGGCGCGGCGCTGTAGACGCTCTGCGCGCACTTCTATGAACTGGTCGATGGCTTGTTGAAAAGTCTCGTCTACTTCTTCCGTGATCAGCAGGCGCGGCTCGTACCACTCCTGCGGGACGGGCAGGACGACGCGCACGTTGTCGTGTGAAACCGTGTCGGCTGTGTCTAAAGGTGCAAGCGCGGCGCAAGCGGAGACGATGGCATCCAGTTGCTCAAGCGGCGCGGGCAGCGCTTCGACTTCAAAGGAAGCGGGAAAGAAATTGTTGCGCAAGGCAGTGCGCCCCGCCTGCGCGTTGATGGCCTCTTTGGGAAGAATGCCTGTGGGCGGCAGATAGCGAAATTGTTCGGCAAGCGCTGTGACGTCTGCGCCGTCGCCCGGCGCGTCCGCTACCTGTTCGGCAAACTGTTCGATGCGCGCCTGCCACACGAAGGGGCTGCCCGCGTTCTGGACCAGCGGCGTTCTTCTTTTCGGGCGGCCTCCCTGCCGAACAACTGCGAAGCGGTCTATGAATTCGAGCGCGCCTTTTTCGTCAAAGCTGACGAGCGCAAGCGGCACGCCTACTTCTTCCCACGGCAACACCTCGTCGGCTCCCAACTGCATCTCGCGCTCGAAGATTTCGTAGGCCAGAAGATTACGCCACTGGTTGACAAAGCCTGCGTCCACCTTCCATTCGGCGGGCCACGGGTAAAAAATCAGGCGGCAGCCGTCAATCTCCTGCCAATCTTCAAAGGCATAATTTTGCGCGTCTTCTTCGCACGGGTCGTCGGCGTTGAACTCTCCACGCAGTTCGAGCGTGACGGGTTGCAAGACAAGCACGCCGACGCGGCGCAGCCGTGCATTCTCCCTGATGCTGTCAAGCCTCTCGGCGATGACATCGGCGCGCGGCAGGCGATCCAGAACAATAACCGGTCTGCCGCCTGTACGCCTGCGCTCTTGCAGACGCGACAGGTCAATCCCGGGCACTCTAGGTCTGGGAGGCCGTGGAGTCTCGGGCGCGGCGGGCTCGGACGATTCTTCCGTGGGAGTCTCGGGCGTGCCGCCCTCCTCTTCGCGCGGCGTTTCGCCGACGGGCTCAGGCTCAGGCGTCTCCGGCGTGGGCGGAGTCGGCGGCGGCTCTGGCGGCGGCTGTTGCGGTCGCGGCGGCGGCGGCAGTCCAACTATGGGCGGCGTATCCACGGGCGGCCTCTCTATGGGCGGCTTGATGGGAGGACGACGGACAGGAGGTCTGCCCCCCGGACGCACGATGTCATCCATCGTCACGTCTTCGCGCACGATTCCCGGTTTCACAGGACGCGCGGTTGTCGTTGTCGTCGTGGGAACACGTGGGCGGGCTGTGGCGACGGTCGTGGCTGTGGCAGGACGCGCAGTCGCGGTGGCGATTGTGGGACGAGCCGCGATTGTGGCTGCTGTGCGTGCGCCCGCCGGCTTGGCTTCTTTGGGTGCGACTTCTTTCTTCACGGTCGCCGGGACAAAAATCGGGATGTCCCTTGAACGGACGCGCCAGTTCTTCTGTACAAACGCATCTTCGCCGCTTGCCGTCAGACCGAAGCCGGGTGAAATCTGAAAATAACGCTCGACCGCATCGCCTTCCTTCTCTTCTTCGACACTGACTTCCAAACCCAGCACGACGCCGGGGCTGACCATCTGGCCGCGCGTCGCAAGGCGGCCCGCGCGTCCCTCCTGCTCCATGATGAGCGCCGTGTCGCTCAACGCGCGTCCCGTGTAGAGATTGAGACGCCGTTGCCAGCCCGCATCAGCCTGCGGTTTCATCTCAGGCGAAACGGCCACGACGTGTTCATCCGCGAGGGCGTTTTGAATGTGCTTGACCTTCATTATTCCGTATCCTTCGCTTTCTTCTTGCCGGAGGAGCGGCGTCGCGTTTTCTTCGCGCTGGTCTTCTCTTTCGTCGCTGCCGTTTCTTTAGCGGCGGCTCGTCGGCGCGTCTTTGTGGCCGTGCGCCCCGGCTTCTTTGAAGCGCGGCGCGTCTCGCCGCTGACCGTGCGTGCGACTTCCGCTAATTCATCTGCATCGAGCAGGCGAAGCTCCGCGTCAACTTCGTGCAGCTCTCCGAGCTTGGCGAGCTTCTGCAAGAGCTTGGGATCGTCTTTCACCTTGGGGTGCGCCTCTTCCAGCCGCAAGAGTCCCTGTCCAAACTTTGGGTCGGAAAAGCGCACGGCGACTTCGTGCACAGAGGCGCGGCTCAGCTCTTCTTCGCGGTCAAGCTCTGTGAGAGCGCCTTCGGCCAGATTCTTCGACTGGGCGAATTTCGCAGAAGATAAGAGATTGACCATCTCGGCTCGCGCTTCACTGCTGGCGCGCGTTTGGAGGCGCGCGAACTGGTTGTGAAGCCCGAAGCTTTTCATGCGGTCGTTCAAAGCTTTTTCCTCGCGCACGTCGTCGCCGACGGCGCGCACGTTGTCGACATCCTGCTCCCCCGTCAACTGTAGATTGCGCCGACGCACGTACCACAACAACTCCGCGCCCGCGAGCGCCTCGGCCCACGCAGCATCAGCCGCCGTCCCTGTCGCCGCCAATGTCACCGTGTCGAACGTGCGCGCCAGCTTCAAGCCCATCAAGCTCTCAAGGGGTTTGCGTTTTGACACTAACCCCTGCGCCGCAGAGCGCAGCGTGCGCGGTAATGCATCCAACTTTTCTTTGAGTGCATGGAGGCGATGACGTGGAAGCGGGACAACCACCAGCACGGAGGTTGATTCAAGCGCATCGCCGCCCGCCATTAAATCAATCGGCGGCAGAAGCAGGCTGTCTTCCAGAAGCGCTGCCACTTCGTCTTCGGCAATCAGAGAAAGGTCAACTTCCGTTTCGGGCGGGAAAAAGCTTTGCGTCCAATCCTGCGTGTTGATGGCCGCGGCGGGCATGCGTCCCGCAGGGGGCAGCGCAAAGAAATGCTCCGAGGCCGCGAAACGCTGGCCTAAGTTTCGCGCCCTTCTTTCATTCAAGACCTCGCGCAGGTGTTGTTCATACTGCAAGAGATGCGCTTCGCGCAGCGCGCGCGGCGTAAACCCGAGACCCAGAATCTGGCTATGCTCAAGTCCGACTTCGCGGCGCACCATGTAGGAATCGACCCACTGTATGAGACCGCGATTGAGCGCAACCATGGCGATGGGCAGCGCCACCGCCGGAACACCGCGCGAGCCGCGCTCGACAAAGATGCGACGCGCAACACGCGAGCGCTTGTTATCCAATTCTTCGCGCGCTCCTTCATCCGCAAAGGGAATCAGCGTCACGGCGACGGCTTCCACGATGTCTCCGTCTTCGACCGTGCGCTGGCCGGAAATAGAGGTCGGGTAAGAGGCTATGGGGTTGGCCGTAAACTCTACGGGGCGGAGCGCGACGATAAAGAGACCGGAGCGATTGCGCGCGGGCTCGCGCGGCGTCTCAATGAGCCCGAAAGCGGCGTCCAGCTTTTGAATCTCGGCCATGTCGGCCAGTTGAATCGAAAGCGGTTGAGCGAGGACGACAATCTCGCCCGAAGTGGTGAGCCCGTGTCCGGGGCTGATGCGAATCGAAGTGGCGCTGTCGCCGCGCGAGACCATGAGGCCGTGGACGACGCCCGCGCCGCCTGCGCGCCCCAAATCCGCCTGACGATTCAGGAAATAGGTCTGCTCGCGCACGAGATCGCGCGCCGCTAGAAAGCGACCGTCGAAATAGTAGGGTCGTCGCCGCCTGTCATCCGTAATCACAGTGCCGGTGGTTTTCAGGCGCTCGACGGCTCGCTCGTCCAGCCGCTCTCGCGCAGGCCCTTTGGTAGGAATAAACATCTCACTCCCTCGCTTTCCAAATGAATGAGTCGGGCGATTTTAGATTTTCGATTGCCGATTTGCGATTTGAAAAGAAAGAAAGACTTTTAATTTCAAATCTCTGATTTGTCCGCTTCCAATCGAAAATCCAAAATCCAAAATCGAAAATCATGCTGATTCGCTCACCTGCCTCGTTCCTATTCCGCCTGCGAGGCCAATGCCCTCGGCGGATAAACAAAAAGGCGCGCGTCGTTATCGACGGTGACGGGCGCTTTCGTGCGCGCAGGTAATTTTTCGTCCGTGGTGCGCGTCGCGGGGATGACTATGCGCGCCAGAAAGACGGAAGAGTTGTCCTGCCCTTCGACGTACTCGACCGCGGGCTCTGGGTCGTTCGGGTTGGCGTCCAGTTGATTCGGGTCCGTTCCCTTGGGCCACGAGTTGAAGATGGCTTCGCGCAGCGTCTGCACCCGGTCTGCTTTCTTGACCGCCGCGAGGTCGGGCCATTTGGTGACGGGCAGGGGCGGGTTACCTTCTTTACGCAGGACAAGCTCTAGCTCGTAGTAGTCGCGCAGGCGCGACGTAGTAAGGGCGTCCAATGCATCGAATGGCCCTGTCGCGAACGCAGGAGTCTTGCCGCGCTCGCACGAAATAAAGCGTATGAAGAGGTCTACGACGACGCCTTTATAGCGCGCGTCATTGTGGAGCGCGGCGTTGACGTCGTCGGGCTGCTGGCTCTCGTACCAGCGGTTGAGACGAATGCAGGCGCGGCGCGGGACTTCGATGATGCGCCCCAGACGATCAAGAGCAAGTCCGGGCTGGACCTCCAGCTCTTCTTCACGGCCTTCTGGAAATTGAGCATCCTTTTCACGCTCAATCGCGGGACGGTGGACGACGCGCAGCCCCGCCACCGTTCCGCTCCCATGCAGATAACGCAGCGCGCGAGCGAGCCTTCCACGGTGATAGCTTTGCTCAGCCGTGAAGTCAGTCGCATCGAGCAAGACGCCCGTCTCGTAATGAACCCGGTCGGGCGATTCCGCTTCCAGGAGCGGGTCTATTCCTCTCGTCATCGGAAAACTCTCCTTGAACCGTCCGGCTCCGCAACAGCTATCGATTAACAATCCTGTTGCCTAACCTGCCGCCCAAAACCGTGTCTCTAATGTTTATCCTGTCCGGCCTGGTTGTGTCTGTCACCGGCGGTGGTCGCCCCGGTACGTCAATGGACACCTTGACTAACGCGGGCGCGCTCACGTTCCCGGAGTTATCTTCGACCACGAGTTGAAACGTGTAAGTTCCGGGTTGCAGACCTCCGGCGACGGTGATTTCCGTCTCGCGAGTCTCGACCGATTTGCCCACTGTAAAAACAACCTCGGCCATAACAGTTCTCCAAAGGTTTCAAACAGGCGCGCGCCCTGAAGCTATTTATTTACCGGGCCGGGCCGGGTAAAGATGGGCGGCGTCAAAATCGGCCCCGGCTGCGGTTTGATCGGGCCGCCGCCGGGCAACTGCTCAAGCAGCGTCCAGGTATGTTTGACAATCTGGCCGCCGCCCGCGTCCACACTCTTCGAGATGAGCCGGAAGCTCTTGCCGAAGGGAATCGGTCCCTGCGGCTCGGCGAAGATGACAGCCGTCGGCTTGTCCGTGTCGGCGATGATGATGGTAATCGTCTTCGGCTCCGATACGTTTTTCGCATCGTCTTCGACCACCAGTTGAAAAGTGTGCGACCCGAACGGAAGCGGGTTGGCCTCGTCCACCGTCACCTCTATAAAAGGCTCTCGCGTTTCAAAGCTCTGTCCCGGCTTAAAAGCTGGCATCGCCTTACTCCTTTCATAAGAAATTGATTCATTGATTCATCGGTTCATTGATTCAATGAACCGATGAATCAATGAATCAATCGTCTCATTTATCTATCCTCTTCCATTGATAGCTGACGAGCGTGCGCCCGAGCGGAGCGCGCGATTCGCTCGCGTCCAGCTCGAAACTTTCGCCCTTCCGCACAACGCGATCTGGCCCGGGATCGGCCACGGGCTTTTCCAAAATCTGCTCCACCAACTCGGGGATGCTGCCGCCGAGCCTCGGGTCCAGACTCGCCGCGCCCTGCACGCGGTCGCCCGTCCCCAGACGGCTGCGGCCAACTTCGACCACGCGCGGGCCTGGCTTGTCTGAAAGATAAGTGTCCACGCTGACGAGCGATGCCGCGCCGACCATAAAGGGAGCGCTCGCTTGCGAGACGCGCGCTTCGACGTGCGCGGGCGTTTCCAACTGGACGATGCGGCGTATGAGACCCAAATCCTGCTCGACGACTTCCGTGTGGACCAGCACCGTCACGCGATGCGCCAGCCGCTCGAAAAAAGTCTCGACCGATTTTTCTTCTTCACGCGTGAGCCTGATGTCCGGGCTAAAGAGCGCCAGAAACTCTTTGCGATTTTCGTCGCCCACGAAAAGCGTGTCGCCGACGTAGGAATTTCCGCTCGCCACGAGCCCGCCCAACAGCGGGTCTTCTTCGTCTTCAAGGTCTGCGCCGAGGATGGTCGCGAAGGTTCGGCGCAGGCGGAAGTCTTCGACGATGACAATCTCGCCCGACGTGACCGCGCCGCCCGTCGCCACGTCCAGCGCCAAACGCAAACCATCGAGCGTGCCTCGCATGCTGTAAAGTCGCGGCGCAACTTCCAGAAGCTTTCTCCTTCTGCTTGCGGGCAGCGCCGTGTCGAAAGCGACTCCAATCCAACTGCCCAGCCACGCCAGCGCTTCTTCGGGCGCGGTGCGCGGGTCTGTCAAAAGATAAGCGTGGCCTATACGGTCTTCGAGCGGCGTCAATATGCTCTCGAAGTTGTCCAGAAAACGCTCTAGGAAATCCGAGCGCGTCGCGGGCGCGAAAGAATTAGCATCAGGGCCGAACTCTGTTTCGCGATAAAGCTCCGGCAGATAATGATTCAGATATGAGAAGCGCGAGGCATAGGCACGCAGCGCGGCGACTTCGGGTGTCGTGCGCCCGTCGCCCGATAACAAAACGCGCACCCACAGGTATCTTCCGCGCAGTGTGCGAACGCGACGGCCCGCGCGTTGAATCAGCGCGGTGAAGAGTCCGTTTTGATTCGGCACAGGCGGACACGCGAGCAGCCCTTCGTGAAAAGGTATCTCCGACGGGTGCTTGACCCACGCGCCGCGCGGCACACCATCCGCTTCCACGTGCGCGAAAGCTTCACCAAAGCGGTGCTCGTGCCATGCTTCCTCCGCGTCAGGCGCGGACGCAACATCGCTTGCTGCTAAATACACGCGCACGCCGCAGTGCGGCGGAATCGCCGCTTCCAGATAAAGACGATGCCACTCTGTATCCGCGCTCCCGCTATCAAAGAGCGTGCGGTTTGAAGCCGCGCCCTCGGCGGCGAAAGACGGAAGCGAGAGATGATGAAGCGGCGCGTCGCCTTCGCGCGTAGGATAGTGCGCGGGCAATTGAGGGCTGTGTAGAAAAGGCCCGCCCGAGTGGCCTCTTAATGGATAGACGTCGCCCACCGGAAGCGACGCGCTCGTCGTGGCAACATCACGCGCGCCTCCTTCCTTTTCGCTGATGCGATAGACGGGAGCTTCGCTCGCATCGGCAAAGATTTTGTCTCCGGCCAAAAGGACCGCGACCAAATCTTCCCCGGCCCATGCGAGACTGAAAGGAAAACGTATCTCCTTTAAGCTCGTGGCCGGACCAAACGCGCCGTTGTCCGCGAGGATGCGAAGACGCGGATTTTCATCCTTCACCCACGAGAGCAGCGAGAGCGTGCCCTGCGGGCTTGCACTAATAGCGACCGCTTCTTCATCTGCGGGCCACGCGGCTTTCGTCAAAACGTGAAGGCGCGGCGGATCGGGATTTTCCACGCACGGGCGAAACGTCCCCGGCGAATATTCTGCAAAGGGCCGCTCGCGCAAGGGCAAGCCTTCAACTTTCGCCAGCTTCTTCCCTTCTCTATCAAGCGCCCACACGCCGCCACTAGGCGCAGCCGCCAGCCGCCACGCACGAAAATTTTTCTCTTCAAGGGTCTCCGCCTCCGGCTCTGTCGGCGGCCAGCGATGACGCAGGTCATGCATGCGTATGCGCCCGCCGACCGCCATGTAAAGCACGCCATCATGGCCGAGCACTAAATCGGTCGGAGCTTCGCCCAGAGAGAATTGCACTATGGGAAGCGAGCCTTCGAGAGCGCCCGTCGCGAGAATGCTGCGCGACGCTTCATCCCAGAAAGCGCGCATCCCGAAATCGTCAAGCGCCTCCGGCACAACATCCAGACGCAGCCGCGCGGCTTCTTCAACTTCAATCCACGATTGTCCCGCGCGCTCGCTCGCCAAGCGCAGAATCTTTCGCTCGCCGTCATACTCTACGTGCGAAGCGGGAGGAAGCGTCCAGTGGTCCTCGTCCGCCAGCATCCAGAAGCGTTGATAATTGGCGTCCATCTAGCAGACCTCCGGCACGACGGGGACAGCCACGCCGTCGCGTGCGGCAAACGGATTCGGCGCACCTCTCAAAACTGTCGGCGGCTCGGCGTCCGCCACCACGACGAGCGAAAGCAATTCGGGCAGTTGCCACGAACGAAGGCGCTTGACGACGGGCGCGCCCGGTTGTGCGCGCCGTATCATCTGCCAATCCGGCCCGCGCTGCTCGAAGAGGTTGATTCCGACCACGCCGCTCACACCCGCGACGCGCGCCACGACTATCTCAAGCTCGCGCTCCGACACGGGACGGCCCAACTGCCATCCGGTCTCTTCACTGCCGCCCGGTGGCAGCGGCCAGAGATATCTGCGCAGCGCATCGCGCACGTCGTTAATCACCGTGTCGCGCCCGAACCCGTCGCGAATCGTGCAGCCGCAGCTTAAACCCAAGGGGACGTACTCGCAGCCGATGACGTAAAGCTCCGTGGTGAGAGGCCGCCGTTTGTCCAGATAGCCGTGCACGGATTCTATGAAGAAGCGGTCGGGCAAAGGATTCGGGGCCGTCCTCATTTCCTTGAAGGGCAGCACCATGACGGAGACCACGCCCGGCACATTCTCGCGTCGCTGCTGCGGCTTAAAGCGCGGCAAGACTTCTACGCGCCCAAGACGTATGCCCGGAGTATCCGCCGCCAGACGCTTGTAGTCTTCTTCGGTGACGGCGCGGTCGCGATGACGAAAGAGCGCGGGGATACGTCGCTCTGCTTCGGCAAGATTTTCCGCGTCCTCGCCGCCCGTGGTCGGAAGGCTCTGCTGCACTTTGAGCTTTGCGGTAACGGGTGCGCCCCGCAGGTCTCGCGCTGTGATGTCTGTGAGCGAGCCCGGCGGAAGATTTCCTGCACGACCTCCGCCAGCGCGCATCATGCCTACACGCACGCGGCATCCCTGTTCGGGAATGCGCCCGCGCACTCCGTCGCCAAAGCGAACCGTGCCCGCTTCCGCATCAAGGCTAAAGACTCCATCGTCGCGGCCCGCGGTTGCGAGGTCGTCCACGCGCCGCCACGGACGATAGCCGCGCCCGCGTTCTTCAACTTGCAGCTCAAGCGAATCGGGCTCGACCGATTGAGCCGAGAGCGTCATCTCCTGATCGCCAGCGCCGTCCGATTGGCCGACGACGCGATTTGTAATCGTCTGTCGCCCGTCTATCTCGACGGCGTTGATGCCGACCCAGCTCAGCGACAACGATTGCATGGTCGTCGTCGGGCGCAGGCGAATCCAGCAAATCAGGCGCGCAGCTTTTTTCGCATCGTCAAGACGCGGCGGCCTGTCGCCAAGACCGGCGTTAATCGAACGGCGCACGTCGTTATTGAGCGCGCCGAGGTTGGCTTCATTGGGAAGCTGTAGCCGCACCACACCGCGTCGCGTCAAACCAGAGGTCGTATCGGCTAGAACATCCAGCGTGAGATATTCCGGCTCGCGCGCAATCTCGCGGCCCGTGCTGATTTCCCAGACGTGCGGCACGCGCGCCGTAGGCTCCTGGACTGTTTCAAAGAGCGCCGGGAGTTTAATCGCGGGCATCACGCCGATGTTGATAATCTGCTGGCCGCCAAGCTCATTTTCTCCGAGACTCTTTCTGGCTTCACTAACCAGCTCGGGCTTCGGAGCGAGCAACGCCAGCCAGAGCGAGCTGTCAATCGTCTTGCTTATGAGGTCAAAGCCTTCGGGGACGCTTGCGCCGCCACTGAAAACGGGCGTCGTCGCATAAGGCACGGAAGGTCTGTCGAGCAGGTAAATCCGCTGCAACCCGGCGAGCACCTCCGCGAGCTTCGCTTTCTCATCACGCGCGAGCGGTCGCTTGTAATAAGCCTCCGCCGAAACGGGCAGCACAGTGATTTCCGAGCGCGTCTCAAAATTGACAGGCCCTTTCAGAGTCGCCAGCCTTCTTAAAGTGACGGACGCGACCGAATCCTTTTCGTCGTTGACGAGATTCACGAGACCGCGCGCAGGTGTCGCGGGCCTCAGACGCGCGCCGAGCAAGCGCAGGAAAGCAAGGCGCTGGCGTTCGGGAATCAGGTTGGCTCGATAGAGCAGCGTATCCGTGAGCCATGCGAAGAGGTCTATCAGGGTTCGGCCCGGATCGCCGATTCTGGGATTGGTCCATTCAGGCGTGTGCGCAGGGATGCGCGCGACGACTTCCTGTACCAGATCGTCAAAACTTCTATCGTCTAAGGATGGCGGCCTGAGCGGCATTACTCTTTAAGCCTCCAACTCCATCGTGACGCCAAGTCTTCCTTGCGCGCCCGTGCGTTTCAGTTGATAAGAAATCTCCACGCGCAGCCGTGCCGGTTCGTCCGGCACTTCGTTGACTTCGACGCGGTTCACATTAATGCGCGGCTCCCATGATGCGAGCGCGTCCGTGATTGCATCCTGTATGCGGCGGCGAGTGGTAATCGTGTTCTGCTCGTGCAGAAAATTTTCGAGCCCCGCTCCATAGATGGGCCGCATCAATTGCTCGCCGGGACGCGTGCGAAGAATGACCTGAATCTGCTGGCGCACGCTCTCTTCCAGCGTCGGGAAGTGAAGCTCGCCGTGCGCGTCGGGCACGGGCATCAGCGGCCAGCCAATCAAGCTTTGTGTCGAATTCGCCATCACCTTGGTCTCGGAACGGGGATGCAAATCTTGATTTTGATCATCCACATCAAAAAGAGATCAAAGAGCGAGAGAAAAATATTGAGCACGATGAAAGCGCAGAGCGTGATAATCGGAATGTTGAAGCCGCAAATCCAATCGAGGTCGATGCCGCCGCCCGAAGGCTTTTTTCCATCCATGATGTCTTTGAGCTTGATGCCCTGCATCAAGTTGAAAAGGTCTTTCGGCACACCGAACGCGACGTTGGGCTTCACGTTGTTGAGAAAATTTCCATCAAACGGGTTCGGCAGATTTACACGCACGGGCGGCACGGCATTGCTTGCCTCAAACCACTGCGCGACGGTGAAAGGCTGGCTATTGTCGCTCCACACCGTCAGGGGCGGGCAGCCGTCGTCTCGCTTGACGCGCGCAAATGCTCGCACCACGTAAAGAGCCTGCGCGTCGTCAAAGCGTCCCTCGCGCGGCGCAATCTGCTCAAGGCGTGCGCGCATGGCTCCCTCTGCAAGCTCGACCAGCTTCTCCGCCTGATTCTCCGAGATCACGGGCCACTCCAACGGCAGCGTCACCTTCGGTTGCGTCGAAGCGTTGCTTCCCTCGCCTTCGACCAACTTGCGCGCGGCATCCCTCAAAAAATCTCCCGCGAGTTTTGTCGCGCCGGAGGAAAAGCGCAGGCGTAGCTTGTTCAGCTCGCGGAAAAGATTCTGCGCGGCGACGCTCGCGCCGAAGGCTTCGAATTCGATGGAGAGCTGCCGGAGGTTATCTACAAATTCCGCGAGGCCGGGGTCTTCGGCGGCCATAACCGGATTGGTCACGTCCGCGTAAGTCACTGTCGTTTTCGTAGCCGTGATGGGGCGCGGGCCTCCGCGTCTCAAAAAGCGCGGGACGTGCGAGCGCAGCAGGTTTCTATCAAAAGGAGGATGGCTCGCGGGCGTCTCGCTCTGCTCGGTGCTCGCGAGCGGGACAAGGCCGTAAAGAACTGTTCGTTTAAGAGCGCTGCAAACTTCGGGCGGCGCTATGAAAAGCGGCGAGGTCGTTTCGTCAAAGCTCTGCGTGGGAATCGCAAGCGCAAGCCGACGATTAATCTCATCATTACCCGCACGAAGCGCGGGCGGGCGGCGCGCCACTTCCGGGTCGTCGTTCATCTCCGCCGGGTTGTGAAAGCTCATCCACCCCTGAAGTGTTTGTCCGGAGCGCCGCCACGCCTGCATGACACGGCCTCTGCGCGGGTCCGTGCGCAGGCGGCGCACGACCAGTCCAGCGCTCTCGATTTTCTGCGCGTCCAGACGCGGCTCGCCAAACGTGTCGCAAACAATTTCCATCAAGGCCACATGAAACGTGCGATGCACCGGCTGGTAAAGCTTGAGCGCACCGTTATGGTCTTTCGTGCGCGCTAACGTGCGCAGCGCTTTGTTCAAGCCTTCGGGCGCACCCAACTCGTCCAGCACCGCCGGGATAAATTCCTGGTCCGTGCGTTCGAGAATGGTCGGCCCTTTGCCCGCACCGTTGGGGCTTGCGCCGCGCAGGATGACTTCGTCCATCACCATATGTTTCCAGCCCCCGGCGTGTACATGCTCGCCACGACCGTTGTCGCTTGCAGGACTTCACACTTCACAATCCCTGAAAACTTCGCCATCGTAGTGTCCACCTTGACCATCCCGGCTGTGACTTCGACCTGGCTCGCCTGCACTTTGACCGTCGCGGGTGTGTCAACAGACACGCCTTTGGAATCAATCGTGATGGTCGTGCCCGCCGCTTTAAATTCAATCTTGCCTCCGCTCTGGTCCGTCAAAGTTCCCTTCACGCCCTGCGGCGTCTCGAACGAGATGGTCGCGTCCGTCTCTTCCACAATCGCGATGCGCGTGCCCTTTGTTCCCACCAGCGTCCAGCGGTCAACGCGGTCGCCGCCCAACTTTTCAGGCGGGCTACTCTTTCCATTCCACAGGCTGCCGACAACGACGGGCAGCCGCGCGTCACCGTTGATAAACTGCACCAGGACTTCTTCGCCCACGTCTGGAATCATGAAAGCTCCGTAGTTGTTTCCAGCAAACGCGGTCGCCACGCGCGCCCAGACGGGCCCATCCTGCTCGCCCACGCCGTCAAAGCTGTAGAGCCTGATTTGCACCCTCGACAAATTCTCAGGGTCGCTGACGTTGATGACTTCGGCCAGATAGCTGGCGCTCAAAGCCCCCACCGGAATCTCAAAATTTACATCCGTCTCAATCATCCTCTTCCCCAGAAGGCGCTCTCCGCCATGAAATCCGTTTCGTAGCCGCGCGTCATGTCAAAGCGATGACAACAGCTAGTGATGTAATAAGAGTTATTAAAGCGCGGCCCCACACCTTCCACCTTGACGTGCGTGCCGACTCGTAAAGACGGATTGCCTTCACTGGTCGCATCGAGCGTCACAAAGCGGCGAGCGCGATTGTCATAAACAGCGTCGGCCAGACTTTGCGCCTCAACAGTGGTCGTCACGGCTAAATGTCCAAGATGCTCCGAGCGGTTGCCAAAAGCATCGTTCAAAATCTTGGAGCCCGTGCGTCCAGCGCCCGGACCACTCTGCGCGCCCTTTGACTTGGCCGAAACTCTCTGCCCCTTCGCGTGGTCCCAGCCGCTGACGGTGACTTCCGTTACCTGATGCGCTAAATCCGCGAGCACGCGCGCGCGCATGAGTTGACTGTGAAGCAGGAGGTCCACAGTGCCTCGCGCAACATCGCCGCGCGGCGAGATGTGAAGCTCTTTGCCCACGACCTGCATGTCGCCGTCATAGCGCGCAAGGAGTCTACGCAGAAACGCGAGGTCGCTTTCGTTGAGCTGAACTTCCGTGCCGATGTCGTCCGTAAAGCCCGTCACCACAGGCGACAAATTGAGCTGGCTCGCCAGATCACTGGCTAACTTTTTAATAGTCGCTTTTTCATGAACCTTCGTGCGCCGCGCCATGCGTGCCTGTTGAAAGACATCTTCGGCCAGCACCAGAAGCTCCGGCGGCCCGTCCTGCGAAAACTCCGCTTCGAGGCCCGTGATTTTCCCCTGAAAGATTTCGCGCGGCGCACGCTGGTCGCCGCAGTAGACGGCTATCTGCGCGCCGAGCTTGAGAATCTTGTCGTCCTCAAAAGCAAGGTCCGCACCGCCGCCCGTATCCGACGCCACGTTGCTCACGCGCAGCTCCAAAGCCGACATCCCGCCTTCACGCTCGCGCATCTCCATCGCGACGAGCAGCTCGCTCAGCTTCGGATACTCGGTCGCATCAACGCGCACCGTCGGCGTCGCGCTGTAAACGGCCCTCTCGCTGATAGGTTTCTCAGCCATATAATTTAAGGGATGAGGGCGGAGGGATGAGGGATGAAAGAAGAAGAAAAGCGTTTTGCTTTTACTTCATCCCTCATCCCTCCGCCCTCATCCCTGCTCTCTCAGTTCGCGTGTAATCTAGCTTCGCGAGCGACCAGGCGCACCAGCTCGCGCTTGATGTTTCGTGCGCGCTGCTCTTTGTCTTCAGCCTCGCCGCCTGCTCCGCCGCCCTTTGCTTCGCCGCCGCGCGTCGTTTCGCTCTCCACGGGAGCGACTTCGCCGACGATTTCATCAATGATGACGCCCATCGCTTATCAATCCTCAAACTGTATGCGCGAGCGCAGGGAGGCCGTCGCGCCGACGTCTGCGCTCATGCTTGCAGAGCCTTCGATTGTGGCTTGCCCGCCGACTGAAAAATCCGCGCCACGGTCTGTGGCAAAGCTGAAGGATTGACTGGTCTCGACCAATCGTGTCGTGTCGAGCGAAGTGGATGTAAAGGAGGTTGATTTCTCGACGTGCAAGCCAGCGAAAGCGCCTTCGGTCGCGGCCACGCCCGCAGAGGCCGAGCCCGTCACCACACCGCCCATCATCGTGCTCGCACTCGCGCTGGCGCTCGCAGAGGCGCTGAATCCTTCTCCGTCGAGACTAAAGCCCGCGCTCGCGCTTGCGCTTGCTTCAAAGCCCGCGCTTGCTCCGCCGAACCCTGCGCTTGCTCCGAAGCCTGCGCCAGCTTCGGCGCTTGCGCTTGCTCCAAATCCTGCGCTTGCCCCGGCTCCGAAACTTGCTCCCGCGCTCGCGCTGGCTCCGAAACTCGCACCGGCCCCAAAGCCTGCGCTCGCTCCAAAGCCCGCGCCCGCGCCAAAACCAGCGCCGCCCCCCGCGCCCAGACTCAAGCCCGCCCCGCCCGTGGCGAATGCGACCGGCCCTCCAAGCTCTACACCGCCGCCGACGGTCATAGCCGCGCCCGCCGTAAAACGCATGCTCTCAAGATTGTTCGCGGCGGCGATTGAACGGCCCGCGTTCGGATTGCCCGCCTGCGTAGCCATGCTCGTCGCGGTGGTGGCCGGGCCGCCCGGCACTTCCACTGCTTCCGGCGGCGGCGCGCCGTCCTGATTAGCGCCCGAATCAAAAACCTTGTCCTGACGGGAGAGCGTCAGGTTGATGCTCGCACGCAGCGGCACACCGTTGGCCGCGAAGAAGTCCAACGTCTCTTTGTAGCTCTCCATCATCCCTTCAAACTTGTAGACGCCCCATTCAAAGAGCACGATGGGCGGGATATGCGTCTTCGCATCCGGCTCCATCAATTTCGCTACCTCCGAGGTAAAGACGCGCACGTCCTTGCCGCTGTCTGTGGAGTCGTAGATCAAATCCATCGTGAGCTTGCCCGTAGACTGGCTGACATACTGCTTGTTGGTGTTGCCCTGCCCCTGCTCCTTCATCGTGTTCGTGATGGTGTAGGAGAGAGAAGACGGATTGAAGTGCACGACAAAGCGCTTGCCCGTCGTCTTCTCGGTCTTCGGCGTGAACGCGGCGCGAAGATAGTTTGCAGGAATCGTCATCGTCTTGACCCGAAATTATTATTCGATTAAAGCCAGATCGGTGCGCGTCGGCTCGACCTTTAACAAGCCTTCGTGAACAATGTGCAATTCTTCGACGCCGACTTCCGTCGCACGCGCGTTCAAATCCGCGGTCTTGAATTTGACGGGCATGGCGTCCTCAAGCTTCCACGCCAGCACGGCCTTGCCAGAGATGTCGAACATCGTGATGATTGCCGACAAGCGATAAGCGTAGTTGCCGCCCGTGACGAACTCGAACCACGTCCATAGATGGCGCGTCTCCGTGATGCCTCGCTTGAGAACGACGGTCGCGAACGTGACGGGGCCGACGCGCTGCACCGCGCCGTAATTACGCCCGCCTTCCTTGATGACCTTGGCCTCCATGGTGGCTTCCAATCCCGTGCACTCCGAGAACGCGCCGCTGCATATAGAGACATCAGTGCCCGCCTCTTCCTGAAAATCCACGTGAAAGCGAAAAGCGTGAAGCGGCGCGAGGAGGTTTTCTTTAAGCATTGCTCTCTCTCCTCGAAACACTCGGCAGACCGACGCCCGCGAGCGCGCTCGAAAGCTCTGTGCGCGCTGGCCCCTTCGTCATGGTCGGTGCGATTAAAGATGTTTCATCTTCCACTTCTTCCGCGCCTCTGGACAGGAGCGAGATGCGCCCGCCGTCGTCCATCGCCAGCACGACCGTAATTCGCTCGACCGGAATGCTCGCGTCAAAGCCTACCTGTGCGACGACGCGCCCGCCATCAATATCGTTCTGGCTCATAGTCGAGCGGTCGCAGCGCACGTAAAAAGCATCTTCCGGAGTTGCGCCGCGCAAAGCGCCCGCACGCAACAACCCCGCGAGCAGCGTGTTCAACCCCTCCCTTAACCTGCCCCAGAGATGTTCGCCCGACGATTCAAAAACGATGTCTTCGCCCACGCGGCGCGCGGCGCGCACGATGGTTGAAACCAGGCGATTGACGCTCGCCTGCCGGTAAGCTTCGTCAAGGCTTGTCGTCGCGTCGGACAACAGACGCCACCCTCCCGGCGTTTGACCGAGCAGCGAAACTCTTTCGGCAAGCGCGCGGCGCGTGATGCGCCCGCGAGAATTAACTTCGCGTACACGCCACATCTGTTCGCGGTTGAGAGCCGGGGCGACATCATAAACATCCGCCAGATGTTGATTAGCCGCGCTGCGGAAGGCTCCGCGCGTCAAGGCATTGCGCGCTAATGTGCCGACCAGCAAAGCGTCAGGGCTTTCGAGTTGTTCCGGTAAATCGTCGGAGCCGGGCGTGCGCGCCCAGGGATAAACAAGCTGCACGAAAGCGCTGGCGAGCGCCAGCCTGCTCTGGCCTAAGCCCTGCGCCAGCGGGCCGCGCCCACCGTCAACCAGAGAGTCAAGCAGGTCTCGCTCCATCACGGTTCCCGCCTGCGGTATCGGGATAGACGCGACCAACTGGACCTCTCTCTGTTTTCGATAGATGGTATCGGCGCACAGATTAAGAGCACGCGCCCACGCAGCATAGCCGTCCGCGTCACAGCGCGGCGCTGTCAGTAGACGCGCGGCGCTCTCCTTCTCCGCGAGCGGCTCCTCGTCCGAACACTCTACAAACTGTTCATCTGCGGCGGGCAGAGGCTCGGGCTCGGGGAGTGGCTCGGGGTCTAGACCGACCGCGTCCGGTAGATCAGGCAGGCACAGGAAAGATACGTCCGGCAGACCGAAGAGATGCGCTGCGCCGCGCCACGTCTCGCGCTCGACGGGCGAGGCGTCAAAGCTTATTGGATAACCCGGAATCAGCTTTTCTATCTGTCGCAGGCGCGAGCGTCTTGACGCGGAGCGCACCCACGGGTCGCCTACGCGCACGACGTAGCACTTGCGCCCGCCCTGCGCGAAAAACGAGCGCACGGCTGCGCCGAGATAAGTCGCTATGCGCTCGCCGCGACGATCCACGACGCGCTCCTCCCACGCAAAGAGCCTGTCAAAAACTTCCCAGCTCTCGATGGGCACGGGCACGTCCAGCAATTCGTACAGGGATGGTGCGCCCCTCTCGTCGCGGGCAATCTCAAACGGATAGGCTTCTTCCAGTAGGAAGCGATTGATGTGCGCGAGTTCATCCGGGCGCACCGTCTGGATGCGCGTGCGGCTGAGAGCCTCGCTCGATAAATTAACTCCAGCGAAACGCTCCTCCGTATAAAGCGGAGCGGATTCGAGCAGGAGGTTCAGAGAGCTTGCGAGTACCGTCGCGAAATCATTTGAAGCCGGAACAGCAGGCTCTACATCATCGAACAGTCGCGGCACTTCCTTTTCAAGCTGTTCGCTGAGATAAGCATCGAGCGGTCTTGCGCCCCGGCGCAATTGGAGCGCAAAGCGCGCGGCATCATGAAAATCCGCGGGCTGAAAGAGTGGCGAAGCCTGTCGCTTCGACACGGCTTCTCCCCACCCGCGCTCCCGTAGCCAGCGATGCACCTCGCGGCTCACGGACGCGCGGCGTCTCTCGACGAAACCCACGAAGCAGGCTATGTCGGCGCGGTTCGGGTGGCTCTGCACCACTGGCGGTTGATCTTCAAAGACTATCCCGTACATTGAAAGACACCGGATGCTGTTAAGGATGCTGTTTGACGCGCGGAAGACCGAGTGACAAGGGCGCGGCTTGCTTGCTCTTGATGAAAGTGAAGCTCGCTCTTGTCGCAGGCCGCTCGCTTGCGTTCTCTAGACGAGCGACTCGAACTCTATGCCTTCCGCCGAGAGAACCAGTTCTTCCATCGCCACGTCGCCGCCGCCCTTGGCCGCCAGCGTCGGCCCCGTGTACTTCGACGGCATGACGCTGTGCAGCTTCCAGGACTGAACGCCTTGTCCCGCTTCATCGCGCAGGGTGATGACGACCTCCTTTTTCGCCGCCACGCCCGTACGCCGCACGGCCTCTATCCACGCCCACAGGTCTTTCGAGTTGACGATGCCGCGCTTGCAGGTGACATCGCCCGTCTTGTGGACGCCCGGAACCTTTCTGACGTGATTCTCTTTCTCGTTGCCGTTGCGATATTCGGCGACCGTGATTTCCGTCGAGAGACCGGCCACGTCGGAAAACCCGCCGAGCGGCTCGTTGGCATCCGGCGTCACACCATTGATGCTGACGATGAAGTTAAACGCGCCGTAAGGAGTAATGCGTCCCGGCATTTGTCTTTACCTCCCGTTAAAATTTAGCTGCGCGCATCAGCCGTCTTTTGACCGATGCGGAAGATGACGAATTCGGCGGGCTTCAAAGCCGCGACGCCTATCAGGCAGATGAGCCTTCCGTTATCCAGATCGTTCTGCGTCATGGTCGAGCGATCGCAGCGCACAAAGAACGCCGCCTCCGGACTTCCGCCAAGGAGCGCGCCCGAAATCCACTCGTTATAGAGAAAGCCCGTGATGGTGTCGCGGACGTTCTGCCACAGGCGCTCGCCGTTGTTCTCAAACACGGCCCACTGCGTGCCGCGATCAATCGAAGATTCGAGATAGTTGAAGTAGCGGCGGACGTTGACGTATTTCCACTCGGGGTCGCTGGTCGCGGTGCGTGCGCCCCAGACTCTGTAGCCACGGCCCGGAAAGTAGCGGAGGCAGTTCACGCCGAGCGGGTTCAACATCTCCTGCTGCGCGAAGTTCAGCTCGCGCTCGAAGCGAAGGGCGCTACGCACGACTTCGTTGGCCGGAGCTTTCGAGACGCCGCGCTCCACATCGTTGCGCGCGTAGATGCCGCAGACGAATCCGGAAGGCGGCAAGGCTATCTCACTCGGCACATCCTCGACGCCGGGACGCGCGAGCGGGTTCGAGACGATGACCCACGGGTAATAAATGGCCGCGCGCGTAGAGTCTATGCGGCTGCGTACGCCGCGCGCCTCGCCCGGACTTGCGCCTTCCTGCGTATCCAGGACGGCGATGCGGTAACGCGAGAACTTGGGATTATCGACGTGCGTGATGAGCGCGCCCTGTATGCCTTGAAAATCCGCGTAGCTGGAATGGCCCGGCGCGGCGACAATCGAGATGTCATCCAGCTTTTGCAGCTCCGCGAGCGCCGCTTCATAAGCAGCGGTCGTCGGCTCTACTCCGTCGTCTCCACCCGAAAGCGTGACGAGTCTTTCCGGCCCGGTGGCAAACAGCCCGTCGCGCAGCTCAAGAGCACTGACGCCCGGTCCCGCTACAAACGCGAAGAGATTTTCCAGCGCGTCCGTGCGGCGCGAAGGCGTAGGGCTCAAGACGTTCCCTACATAGCGCGGGTGTCGCGGGTCAAAACCCATGTCCTCGAAGACGCGCACGTTGCCGCTGCCGTCTTCCGTCGCAACGGTCAGGGTCAGAAGGTCCGCGCCGCCCTGAGGTGCGTCGCCCGGTTGCAGGCCGCTCAAATCCAGCGCCGCATTGTTTGAGTCGCGCCAGCCGCCGCCGCTCTTGACGTAGTAGCTCAAGGCAGGCCCGTCGGCTCCGCTCGCAGGTGGACCGGAGGTCAGCCCCAGCGCCGCACGCGCAGAGCCTTCCGCATCGCGCACGCCGAGTTTAGAGCCCGCGCCCGATGTTGTGGTCGAGACGACGAGCGCGCCCGTCTCCGGGTCTTGCGCCGCACGCGCAGCGATGTTGGCAGAGGTCAGGAGCGCGTTGATTTCGTCAGCCGTGACGCGAAGAATATCGCCGACGTTGTTATTAGGATTAACGTTTCCGGCGGCAGCCGCCGCGCTGGCAAAGCCGAACGCCGCGTTGGCTTCAACCGCCACGCTCGCCTGCTTGCCCCGCCGGTCGCTTCCAATAGCCAGCTTGTCATCATCAGTCAAACGGGCATAGCCTCCGCGAATTTCGCGGTTGACGGCAGCGGCCAATTCTTCCCGCTTGGTTGATCCCGCCGGGAGCGTGATGCTTTGCGGCACGCCGTCCACGGTGACGCGCAACGTGCGGTTGTTATCATCAAGGTTAACGTTGGCCGGGAGCTTTGCGCCGACGACCTCTGCGGCCTCGCCGCGAAAAGTTACCTCTACGTTCTGGTCGCCGACCGTGAGCAGAAGCTTGCTCCCGCTCGGTATCGAAAAGGGCGGCGTGCCGCCGCTCAAACGCGCCGGTCTTGACGGTTGTGCTCCGCCTCCGATGCGGACTAAAGAGCCTTCGGGGGCGCTGTCGAGGCCGCGCCGCGTGACGGGCGTCTCGACCTGTCGCAGCCCGACGCGACCGTTACCGGCGCTGCCCGGAAAGCGCGCCATGAAACCCGCCTGCTCGGCGGAAGCCGCCGCACCGGGAATGACGTTGCTCGATGCAGCGTGTCCCGCCGCACCATTTCCTCCCGCCGCCAGAAAGACGCGCGAGATGTAGAGCCGCGAGCCGCCCTCGTTGAAATAGCTACGGACGGCGTGGGCCATGTAGTTGGGTCCGAAACTTAAATTTTCGAGACCGCCATAGACACGCTCGAAATCGCCGAAGCTGGTAATCAGCTCCGGCGTTTCGCCGAAGGGGCCGCGCCGCGTCGGCCCGGCGAAGGCGGTTGTTGATGTGCTCACACCTTCGATTGATTTGGCTCTAAAACTCGTCTCCTCGACGTAGACGCCCGGCGCTAAATATTCAGGCACAGCAGTCGCTCCTTTCATTCATGAAAGCGCCTCACTAATCGTGGTGGAGCTTTCGCTTCTTTATGCAAGATTGACGGACAATTCGGACAACTCCGGCGCGAGCAGGACGCCCGATTGCAGCTTGCGGTTAAAAGTATTCGACTTCATCGCGGCGGCACGCCTCTCCATCTCGTCCGGGTCGGGCGTAAACGTACGGTTCGGGTCAACGGTCACGTCTTCGACAACGCGAAGCGCCGGATCAAACAGAACTTCGACGATGACTTCGACTTCCGAGGCGAGGACAGGCCCAGCGCCTTCTTCCCAGGTGGTGACGGGAATGCCGGGGACGGCGACTAAAGCTTCGCCGCGCGCGTCCGCCTGCGAGCGCGCTAAAGGGCGACCGTCGCTCTTGCGCTTGACGCGAATCAAAGACCACGGCAGGCGCTTTTGTGTTCCTTCTTCACGGACTGTCGCGCGAATCACGGCCCATCCGGGCGCAAGCTGCGCGGTGGTCGAAGGAAAAAGCTCCACCTCCTGCGGGTTAAAGAGCGACAGGAGCGCATCCTTTTTTTTCGGGTCGGCGTCGAGCGGCAATTTCACCACGGCTCGCCGCGCAAGATACGTTCTTCCGGAGTCGGAAACTTTAAGCTCGACCGCGACGCTTCCAATGGCGGGAGCGGCGGGCGGCTTTTCAAAACTATGTGCATGAAGTTCGAGCCCCGGCGCGCTCTCTATGACATAGAGCCCCCTGCGATTGCGCGTTGTGCGGACGCCGCTTGCTTCGACGATGAGCGGGGAGAAAACGGTCAGCCCTGTCGTCGCGTCAAGAAAACGCACGGCCCCAAGCACACGTCTTTCCAATCTCTCCCACGTCATGGCACGGCCTCGCGGCTGCCGTAAGCGAACTGCGTCGCCACGACCGGAGCCGCATCCGCAGTCGTGTCCGGATCAATCCGCACGACGCGCGCGATGTAAGAGATGCTCAGACGATAGGGCGGGTCGAGCGCGTCCCAGATACGCATCACGTCTTCATTCGATAGCTCCGCAGGAATCAAGTGAATAATATCGCCCGCGCTCCACGCCGCTTCCGGCGAGAGCGAAGAGATGTCCAGCACAGGATGAAGATGAAACTGCCGCATGGCCCACGCAAGCACGACCTGTTCTGTATGAGCATTGTTGGCCCAGACAGTCAGCAGGTAATGTAGGTCAACGGCGAGCGGAACATTCGCGTCCGCAGGATTGTCCATGCGACCTGTGTTGCGCAGGTGCTCGTTCATCGTGACGCGGTAAAGAAAGAGTGAAAGGGCCGTGCCGATGTCGCCCGGCTCGGCCAGCTCTCCGCTTGACAGCAGGCGAAACTCGCACGGGTGCTCAGCGCGCAACTCGTTCGGATAAGAGTTGCGCAGGTAAGTGATTAAAGAAGCCCCTACGGAATGAATCGCCAGCAGGTTTGCCATAAGAAAACAGTGACAAGTGACAAGTGATAAGTGACGAGCAAGAGAAAAGTTTTTAACTTGTCACTTGTCACTGCCTTTTCAATCCATAATGATGTGATCGACGGGAACGATCATCAGCCTTTCGACGCCCGCGACCTTGATGACTGCGAAAGCTTCCCTTTGCTCGCCGCTGTCGGACAAGTCCACGACACATCCCTGCAAGAGGTCGTTGCCGTGTAGCTCGCGCAGGACCTCCTGCGGGTCAGGCAGATAGATGTCGCAAATTTTGAAACGCACATATCTGTCTCTTAAATCCACGACCATCTCATCTTCCGGGCGGTTTCGGCATAGCTCGACCCTCTGGCCCGGCAAGACTCGTGCCGTCAGCATGGGGTCGCTCTGATTTTCCGGTCAGGCTTGAAACTAAAGGTTAATGCTTGTGCGGGGCTTTTAGAGACAGCCCTGCCCGTGGCGGATTAAGAAGAATGTTTCCGGCAAGACGTGTAGGCAGGAAGGAAAGAATTTTCCGGATGGCGGTATGCGTAAAGTAGGAATCGCTTGGTGTGAGGAATCGCGCGCGACCGTTTGACAAAGGAGGCGTGCCGTCCCTGTGCGGGCGGCGGTTAAAGGCAGACTGTACTTCTAGTGGCTACTGAAAACAAAAAAAAAGCGGAGGTCTGTTACGGATGCAACTCCGTAACAGACCTCCGCTTTTTATTCTTTACTTCTGCACCCGGCTAGTGAGTCTCTTAATTTCTTCGTCTATCTTATCGGCATCTGCCGGGCGCTTAGCGTTGCGTAAAAACTTCGCGTAACGTTTAAGCAACTCTACCATTCTCGAACTTTCACCCTGACCAAGCTTCTCAAGGCGTGTCTTGCCGCTCAGGTAAAGGGCCTCTGCGGCAGCGAGGTTTCCTTGTTTAATGTAAAGCTCCGTCAAGTCTATAACGCTGTACTGAGCGCGCGCGGGATCTTTGGCAAGCGGCCCTTCACCGATTTCCAGCGCTTTCTTGAACATGGTTTCGGCGGCCCCAAACTTGCCGGAGCTTTCTAAGGAATGGCCCTTTTGATCGTATACCCTCCAGAGGCTTTGGTAGAAGGTTTGGGAATTGATCTCCAGGATGCCTCGCGTCTGTTCGTAGATGACGGCCAGCTTATCGCCCTGCGCGTTGCTGGTGTAGATTCGGGCTAACTTCTGGAATAAAACTTCGGCGGTGCGAATCTGGCTCTTGTCACCCTCTTTGATTCTCTTTAGCATCCGCTCCAACGCGCCCCTGTACAATTCTTCGATGTTGAGCGCCGTGCCTTTGTCTCTAAAGAGCGAGTTACGTCTCTCTTCAGCAGCATCCAGCACCTTTGGATAAATCGACAGGGCGCGATTCAGGAACTGGTCGCCTTGCTCGAAGCTCTTGGCGGCCTCCGACTCTACAGTGTTCTGTTTACCGTAGATGTAATTTATGCCGGCCAGATTGAGGAGCGTTCTTGCCAGCTCGGCAACATCGGTTCCCTCAGGATTTACGCTACCGAAGATGGCGAGCGCCCGCTTGTAAAACTCTTCGGCTTTCTTGTAATCGCTTTTGGACTGGGAAGTCTCTCCGGCATCATTCAGTATCGGAACAATGGCCTTAGCTTCCTTCCCATGTCCATCAGAAGTAGCCGCGATCGCTTTGTCATAGAGGGTGAGGGCCGAGTCGTACTGGCCCTGTATTCTACGCACCTCGGCCAACTTAATATAGATGTTGGCCAATTTCCTCTTATCCATTCCCTTCACGCGTTGCTGCGTGGCCAGGGCTTTCTCGTAAAAGTCCGCAGCTTGCGAATAGTCTTCCAGCTTAACGTAGAGGTCACCAAGGTTAAGCTGGCTCTCAAAGACGTAGGGCAACACGTCATTTTCAATTGACGGGTCTTTCTTGATTGCGCTTTCGGTTACTGCCAGCGCACTGAGGTACGGCTGCTCGGCCTCATCGTCTCTCTTCTGTTCAAGATAGAAGCCTGCCAGGGCATTGTAGGCGTCATAGATCTCGCGGTCATTCTTATCCGGGTAGAGCTTCAGTTTGGCGTCGATCACGCGTTGATAGAGGCGTTCGAGACCGTCGGGGTCCTTCTGGCTAACGAAAAACTCTCTGACGACTTCAACCAGATTTTCGAAATTCGAGTATTCGAGCGCCGACAGCGTCGCTTCCTGCTGTTTAAAAGCTTCCCAGTATTCCAACTCTGCCTGTAATGGCCTGCGATTGTCGCGATAGAACTGCGCCAGCTTAAGGCGAGCCGGCATGAGTTCCTTGATCTGCGCCGCTTTCACCTTGTCCTTGATGAGTGTTTCGGCCTGCTCGTACCTGTCCACACCCATTTTATAATACCTGTTGGCACTCTCCGGGTCGCCTCTTCTCTTCAGTCTATCTCCAACAGAGAAGTAGGCGTTGGATAACTTACTGAGGATGTCTTCTCTTCCTTCAAGCTCGCTGATGTCCTCGTAGTCTTTAAGCAGTCGTTGATAACCTGCTATTGCCTCATCCGGCTTGCCCATCTTCAGTAAGCCATCGGACTTCTTACTGATTTCGGTAAACTCGTCGCGGCGCTGTCTTAACTTGAGCTGTTTCTCCTTCTCATCGCTATACATTTTAAGGTCTGCCGCATATTCATCTGCGCGCTTTTTCTCATCCAGGGCGCGCTGTTTCGCCACGTTCGCCTCGACGAGGCGAGTGGCTGCAAGCTTCGCCTGCTCCTTGGCCCGCAGACTCTCTATCTCGGCCTTTTTCTTCGCGTCCACGGCTTGAGTTAGAGCTTTCTTCAGCGCTATCCCGCTGTCTTCTAATTCCTGTCTCCTTTGCTCGGCTAAATTTTTCTGGGCGGTAGCGTTCGCTCTTTGAGCTTCGGCCTCTTTCAGAGCTAAGGTTGCGGCCTCTCCTTTTACAGTCGCCTCCCGCTCACTGGCCGAGGCGCGCCAGCTTTGCGTGAACGCAGCGGCAGTCGCGCCGAGGAGGATAAAAGTAAGGACAACCAGCGAGATTACAAACTGTCGCATCCTTGTGGCGTTCCTGGCCGTCTGTTCGGCTTTTTGTTCCAGAGCCAGCATTGCTTTCTGCTTGAGCTGCTCTTCACGTTGGCGCGCTACTTCCTTCTCAAGCTCGATGCGCTCGATGGCCGCCTGGCTTGCGGCAACAAACTCTTTTTCCAACTCGTTGAGATCGTCATACTGCAACGCCTCGGTGAGCAAGGAGCCGCCGAGCAACCCGCCCTCGTCTCTGCCATGTTCGCGCCACTGCTCGGCGGCAGATGTCAGGCGACGCCGCTGTCGCATCGTGACGCGTTCCTTCTCAATCCAGTCAACCAGCGTCGGCCAGTGGCGCACCAATGCCTCGTGCGCTACCTCGATCTTGTCATTCTCCTCCGTGTCGCCTTTAGTGACGCGGACGAGCCCCGCTATGCGAAGCTGGTCTAAGACATCATTTACCCGCCTCGGGTCTTCAAAATAGAGGGTGCTTCGGGTCACCGGATTTCTGGTCACTTCAAGGTTGCCGCTCGGCAATGCCAGCCGCAGCATGATTCTCTTAAACGTGATTTGATCGGCGTTGTTGAGCGTCTTGTAAAGCTGGTCGGCTGTGAGGGCCAGTGCGCGGCGTGCGCCGCCCAGCTTTTTGTACTGTTTTAAGGTAATGCGGCTACGCCCGTCCTCGCGCGTCTTCCATAACTGGAGCAGGGTGAATTGCAGTAGCGGCAGCCCTTCGGGTTCTCCGAGGATGTCCTTGACTAAAGCATCTACCACCCCTTCTTCAAACTTCAGGCCGATGCGTTTGGCAGGCTCTTCGATGGCGGCGTGTAAATCCGAGGGCGTGAGCGGAGTGACGCGCACTTGCCCTTCTTCAAAGAGCGACATCAGCTTCTGATTCTGCGCCAGGTAAGTCTCGAAATCGGCTCTTAAAGTCAGGACCACTATGTGGCGCGGCCCCTGCGCTTGCACCACCGCGAGCAGGTTGTTGATGAAAGCATCGCGCGCCTCATCTTCTGTACAGAGCGTGAAGACCTCTTCTAATTGGTCCACGATAATAACGGCGGGCTCGGGGCTGAAACGCGTGAGCGTCTTTAACAGATGCTGTGGGTCTTTTTTAAATGCTTCGATTTGCTGCGGGAGCCATTCGGCGGGCTGGTTCTCTTTTCTAATGGCCGAGGCAAGGTTTTTGAGCGGGTTGCGACCGGGCAGGATGGGCGGGAAGTATTGCCACCGTTCGCTGCCGTCGAGCTTGTTTGTCTTTAAGGCCGGAAGCAGACCGGCGAGCACTAGAGAGGACTTGCCGCTGCCGGATGAGCCGACGACAAACAGAAGTCTGGTTTTTTTGATCTTCTCCAGCAGGAACTCGACCAGGCGTTGCCGCCCGTAGTAAATCTCCTTGTCCTCTTCTTGAAAGGCATTCAGGCCGCGATACGGGCAGAGGTCGTCGGCGAGCTTGGGCGAGAGCGCGGGGTTGAACTCGGCCAGCGTGGCGTCCGGCGGCGTGCGGCTGGCCCGGTAGAGCACCGTCATCCAGTAATCAAGTATGCTCTGGCTGGCGTAGCGGTCGTTGTCGCTATCGAGCACAGCGCCCGCGGCGCTGGCTCGCCGGATAAAAGAATCTACCTCATCCAGCATCCCCTTCTCACCGTCTTTGTAGCCTCTGAGCAGCTTCGTGTGGACTTCTTTTAAGTCCGCCAGCGAAAGAAAGGGGGCGTTTGCGCCATTGGATTCAATGTTCGCGGTGCTCATTTAATCATCTCCCAGACTTTGGTAAGGGGCTCACCAACTTTACGTAATTGCTCGCACACTTCTTTCAGCGCCAGATCGACTTGATAAAAACGAGAGTTGGCTCTGCTTTTGAGACTCTGAAAGCATCGGCGTATCCGAACACTATCAGCTTCGGCCATAGCCTTTTCGAGCTTCTCAATCTCTTTCCTGAGGAGCGCGGCCCAGTCTTCATCAAAACCTTCGCATTGTTTTTCGATCTTTTGTTTCAGCTCGGGCCAGAAGTCTTTAAGCTCGCTATCATCAATGGCAATGCTTCCATCCACGAGCCGCAGGATACCGTCAACCTCCTGCCATTCATTGTGGCTGTCTTTTAATCCGTTGAGGCTCTCCTTCAAGCCGTTCAGAGCTTTGACGCCATCGGTAAATTTATTCACTTTTTCAGAATTAAGCTGCGCCTTGTTGAGGCATTGGCTCACATCAGTCAAGGCAACGACCAATCTTGAGAGCCGCAGGGCTTCGGCTGCCGTCGCCAGGCTCGCATTAATGGGTACGGGCTTTTGAGCAAGCACTCTTTGAATAGGCTTGATAGCTTTTTCCACGCCGAAAGCATCGTTCTGTTCGATAGCCTCAAACAATGCGTCTAAATCACCAAGCAGCCGTGGTATCCAATCCTGTTTGCTGTGCCCCGAAGGATTCCTTTCCCCAACCCTATGCAGCCTCGTGACCACTTTCTCGCGCAGAGACAATTCATAATTGACAACGTTGTCCCAGATGGAGGGGTTATCCGGGTCGCTCTTTGCGTCGCGAATGATACCCGTCAAGTAGTTGTAGCAGGCGAACTGCAACTCATGCAGAATGTCGTGTAAATCCTTGTAGTAGCCAAGCAGCTCTATCTGCTCGGAGGCATTAGCAAAGTCCGCTTCAAACGTCGCTACCTTGGCTTTCACATCCGCATTGCCCATCAATGAGATGAGCACTTTCAATCCCTCTTCGGCTGATTGGCTGACAGCCTTGACAACCTTTTCCGGGTCCTGATCCTCTTTCGGGTCCTCGGGCCGCGCCGTCTCCGGGATCGCAGTCTCGGGGAAGAATTTGGCGATTAGCTTGCAGATGCGGACAAGCTCCTGGTCTACTTCCCCCGGTGTGAGTAATGCGAGGGGCTTTGCGGGATTGTTGGCCCATTGCAGCGCGCTGAGGCGCTCGACCTGTTCCCATGAGCTGTAGCGCACGGCCACAGGGATGACCTTGACCTTTTGCTCTTTCGCCGCCTGGAGCAAATAAGGAAGTTCGTGCTTGTAGATAAAATCCGAAGCGAGGAAATCCGGCGTCACCAGAAGCACGGCAATTTTGGTGGCCGCCATGGCACGCATGATCTCGGCTTGCCAGTCGGCCCCGACGTTGATCTCCGTGTCGGCCCAAGCCGTGATGTCGTCCTCACGCAAGTAGGGCTTGAGACTGATTTTCAGCGTGTCCAGCCAATCTTTGTCTTTATGGCTGTAACTAATGAAGATTTGATTAGTTGACACTTTGAACCTCGCAGTTTGGAAGCTTCTGTATTTACGGGTTGAGGCAACCTGAACCTTGTCTGGGCCTGTGGCCGCGTGCTTAATGTTTGTTAATCACGCGGGGATGTTGATAGGTGCGCCGGCGTACAAAAGATGGGCTAAGCAAAAAGTATCAAAGCCAGCTAGTTTGATTTAGTTTTTCACTTCATTCGAGAAAGCTGGAAAGGCAATTGCTCGAAAGAAATGAAGCTGAGAATGGACGTAAGATAGCCCTTATAAAATCGCAAGTCAACAAAAATTTGAGTCTTGCGCCAAGGCCAAATCCAACGTCGCCTCCCCCAAAATTGAGCCGCCGGAGTCAATTATCCTCAACACTGCTTCCTGTAGATATATGAGATTTTAAGGCAAAGCATTTCAGGAATTCGGGCGGAAAGCGTGGCGAATGACACTCTCCCGGGTCAGGAGCGGCAAAAGCTATTATTAAGGCAGGAAAAGCCCCGCATCTTGGCGCGAAAATATGTTCGCCGTGGAGAGCTAAGACAGTTGATGCTTGCGCAGCTTATTGTAGACGCTGCGCGGCGTGATGCCCAGAAGGCGCGCGGCCTGCGCTTGGTTCCCGTTGGCGTGCTCGTAGGCCGATTCGATCATCAGCTTTTCACAATGCGCGAGCGATTCGGAGAGGTTCCAGCCCTTCCGGCTCAACAATTCCAGAAGCCGCGCGTGAAGCTCTTGTGCCGCGTCCGGTGAGGCTTGCGAGCCGTTATCTTCAACGCTTGTGGACGGGGCGCTGTCGCCACCGCTTTTACTCAAAAGCTCGTGCCAGATTTCCGGCGGGAGGTCTGCTAGATTGAGCGGGCCGTCGTCTTCCTTATTGACGAGCGACCAGCGCACGAAATTCTCCAACTGGCGCGCGTTGCCGGGCAGCTCGACTTCCATTAAAGCCTCTACGAAATCCGGCGCGACGGCGAGCGATTGCTTTTCGGCAAACGCGCTGTGCTTGTGAATGAAATGCTCTACGAGCGGGCGGAGGTCCGTGGGACGCTCGCGCAAAGGCGGAATGTTGACGGAGAGAATATTAAGACGATGAAAAAGGTCTGCGCGGAAACTTCCTTCGCGTACCATCTCGCGCAGGTCTCGATTGGTCGCGGCGATGACGCGCACGTTGACTGAAACGTCGCGGTCTTCGCCCACAGCCTGCACGCGATTTTCCTGAAGCACGCGCAGGAGCTTGGTTTGCAAATGCTCGTCCAGCTCGCCCACTTCGTCCAGAAAAAGCGTGCCGCCCTGTGCCGCGCGAATCAAGCCTTTGCGATGCTCGTCCGCTCCTGTGAAAGCGCCGCGACGGTGGCCGAACAATTCGCTCTCGGCCAACCCCTGACTGATTGCGCCGCAGTTCAAGGCTATGAGCGGCCCACCGGCACGCTTCGCATCCAGTTGGCGTATGGCATTGACGAGCAGCTCTTTTCCAGTCCCCGTCTCGCCCGTAATCAGCGCCGGAAGGTCGCTCAAGTGACTGGCGCGCAGGACCCAGCGAAAGATTGCGAGCATGCAGGCGCTTTCGCCGACCACGCCCAGCTTTTTCATGGTGCTCTTGAGGCTCTCTTCTTCGCCTCGCTTCGCGCGTTCGTCGCGCAGGAGCTTTTCGACGGCGCGCCGCAGCTCTTCGTCAAAGCTCGGCTTCGCGCTATCGAGCAGCGTGGAGGCTCCCGCGACTAAAACACCGCAGCGCTGACCGAGCGGCCACGTGTCCGTACGGTCGCCGTAACAAACTACTTTCAGCTCGCGGCTTTTCAAACGCCGCACGCCCTCAAGAATTTCCTGATTCTCAGACACTGAGCCGTTGAGCGCGATCAGCACTAGAGAGGTGCGGGAAGGAAAGCCTGAAACAGGCTTCAAAGAAATGTTATCAAGCTTTTCAAACGCGGTTTCGAAGGGAGCGAGCGTGCGCTTGATTCTCTCTAAACGTGCGGGGTCGTCGTCCAGCACGGACACAAGCTGGCCGTCTTTCGCACGCATGGTTGTCTGGCGTTTTGATTTAGATGAATCGCTCGGCACTCCTTCGGAATGAGGCAACATCATCATAACCTCCGCGCGCGGTGGGCACGCATCTCTGAAGAACGGCATCCCGGCAAAGGCATCACGCGCCATGTGGATTGACTTCGAGGCGGCGCGGGGGCTAGGTGCAAATGCGCGGGTAGGACAAAAACGGATTCAAACCCTTGGCCCGGTCATGAAAGAATTTATTCGCGTTCTACTGTTCTTCGATAGCCTTCTACGGTTCACATGGATTCAAGCGCGAGGATGTGCGCGTGGACTTCGAGAAGTCCTTGGTGAAGCAAACAACGAGGCAACCTAGAGCGATAAACGTCAAGAGCGAGAATGTGTAGCAGCTTTTAAGAGATGCGTGCCCCGGCTCGCATCCTCCGGGCGTGTGGCGAAGTGCAACCGGAGGGCGCGTTCGGGCTCTCCGTGGGCCGCGCCGTATTTTCGTCTCCAAAAAAAGTCAATGAGGGCTTATATACCCGAAATCGGTCGCTTGTCAATTACGAAATCGTTAACTCCTCAAGCTCCGCCCGGAGGTTCGTAAACAAAAGGTTTTCAGGCCGTCGCCGTCTTGCTTTTATCGGCGCGCTTGCCCTTTTTCTCAAACTCATCTGGCGCTTTTTCGCCGCGCTCCTTAGCATCGGGCGCTCCCTTTTCGGCAGCCGCGTTCTCAATCTCGGAATTTATCTCGCCGCCTATGAGGATGGCCGCACCCGTCAGATAAAACCAGAGCATTAGAATAATGACCGCGCCGAGCGAGCCGTAGGTCGCGCTGTAAGAATCAAAGAACTCCAGATAGAGCTTGAAAGCGAGCGAGACCAGCACCCACAATCCAACGCCAATTAAAGAACCGGGCGTCACCCATTTCCAATCCTGATCCTTCAAATCGGGCCCGAAGTAATAGATGAGGCTAAAGGACATGAGAATGAAAAAGAGCACAATCGGCCACTGTAGGACGAGCCAGACAGTTGTGAAGACGCCGCCGAAGCCGTACTTGCCCGCAACCTTGTAGGCGATGTCCCCGCCGTAGAGCATCAGGACGAGCGCCACGATAATTAAAACCGAGAGCGCGATGGTCAAAAAGATAGAGACGAGGCGCGCCTTCCACCACGGGCGCGACTCCTTCACGTTGTAGGCCGCGTTGAGCGATTCGCTGATTGCGCCCATGCCGTTTGAAGCCGCCCACAGCGCCGCCAGAATACCGAACGAGAGCTTGCCGCCGCTGCTCGCCTTGGTAATCTCTTCGAGCGTCTTGTTAATCAGGTCCGTGGCCGACGGCGGAACCACCGCCCCCAGATAGCTCATCAATTCCTGCCGCAATTCCGTGCCGGACTCCGCGAAGCTTCCCAAAAGCGCCGTGAGAAACAGCAGCAGCGGAAAGAGCGCGAGCAGAAAATAGTAGGAGAGCTGCGCCGCGCGACCCCACACGTCATCCTCGCTCATCTGCCCCCAGACGCGCTTCGCGAGTTCCTTCCAACTCAGCCCGCCCAGGCTCCACAGCGACTTCAAAGCTTTCTTTGTCTTATTACGCGACACCTTATTCACCTCTCAAGCTCATTCAGGCAAACCATAAGCCAGATAAGAAAGAAAAAGGTAAAACTAAAAATGCAAAAGTGTGGCGGAAACAACTTTGACAGAAAAAGAGGTCAGAGGCCAGAGGTTAGTAAAAAGCATTGAGCCCCGTCAGGGGCGTCATACCAGTAGCCCACGGCGTCAGCCGTGGGAACATGCAGCGAATAAATCATTGAGCCCCGTCAGGGGCGACATAGATTGATGCCGCCCCTGACGGGGCTTCAAACAATGGTGACGACGTTGTCCCGGCACTGACGTGCCGGGCTACTGTTATCCCGCCCCTCGCGGGGCTCAATCTCTTTTACTAACCTCTGTTACTTTTCGAGCGTGAAGAAGTTGCGGATGCGTGCGAGGAGGTCTCCCTGTGCGTGGCGGAGGCGCTGGCGTTTGGCCTCTTCGTTCAAGCCTTCGCGCACGGCTTCCAGCTCGACGCGGCGACGCGCCAGTACGTGCGAGATGTCTTCGGCGACTTCCGGGCGGCGCTGGATGATTTCGTGGAAAGCCTCTTTATCCAGCTTGTAGCATTCGACGTTGGTCTCGGCAACGACGGTCGCCGTGCGCGGCTCGCCCGTCATCAAACCCATCTCGCCGAAGAAATCGCCCGCGCTTAAAGTCGCTACCTTTTTACTCAGGTTGTCGCCATCAACCGTAACGCGCACCTCCGCCTTGCCCTTGTTCATGATATAGAGCCAGTGCGCCTTTGCTCCCTGGCGCGTGATGGCTTCGCCGCGCCCGAAGGGCGCAACGCTCAACTGCGCGGCCAATTGCCGCCGCTCCTCGTCCGTCAGTGTCTGGAAAAGCTCTATGCCGGAGAGCGCGTCGAGCCGCGTCTCTATCTCTTCTTCTCGTTTACGCTCGCGGCGCGCGTCGTCGTCCTCGGTGACGAAAAGCGATTGCGCGGGGATGGAGAGCGGGATGTTTGCACGGCGCAGCGCGTAATAGATGCGCCCGCGCACGACGGAATCCGTGGGGTCTGTGAGCGCAAGGTCTGTGAGCCAGTAGCGCGCGGCATAGCGGGCGTAGCTGTCATGAAATTCCATGACGAGGCAATGCGGCGCGGGCTCGCGCGCGATGTTCGGGATGGGCTCGGCTTGCAGCGCGGCCTCGACAGCTTCTATAACATCGGTGGGCGCGTAACGAAAATCCACGTTGAAGTAGACCCACTGGCGATGCTGTCGCGGCGCGCCCGTGCGTCTGCCGAGCAGTGTGACCTGACCTTTCATCAGGACGCTGTTGGGAATCACAATCGTATCCCAGTTGCGCGTCTCGATAGAAGTTTGCCGCCAGCGAATCTCCTTGACCATGCCTTCCTGCTGGTCTATACGCACCCAGTCGCCGACGCCAATCGTGCGCTCCATCTGAAGCGCCATCCCGCCCATGATGTTGCCCAAAGTATCTTGCAGCGAGAAGCCTATGACGGCGGTGATGACAGCCGACGTGGCGACGATGCCCGTCAGGTCCACGCCGCTGCTCGAAAGGAGCGTGATGGCGACGATGATGTAAGAGAAAGCTACGAGCAGGTCGCGCATGATGCGCGGCGGCTTCAGTCGCACGGCGTTAAGCAGCACGTCGAAGATAAGCACGCTCGCGAGATTAATAATAGCGATCGCTTGGATGAAGACCGCCGCCCAAGCAGTCCAGCGATAGGCCGCGCCCTTCGGGTCTGCGCCGTAAGAGAGGAGCACGCCGCTGGCGAGCATCCCCGTAAAAGAGAGCGCGAACAAGAGCAGTGCGGCGCGTATGCGCGGGCGCTCTGTGGGAACGATGGCCGCGAGGATGAAAGCGGCGACGATAAAGCCGAGCACGACCCACAAATAATTGCTCGTGCCTGTGGCCTGCACGTTCTGCCAGAAGGAGTTCATAAATAATCTGTGCGTCGAAAGAGAGAGCGCGCGCGAAGGACACGCGCCGCCCCGGCGTCTCGTACGGATGACGCGAATCTTAACACGACATGAAGGAAAGTAAGCAGTAAGCGGTGAGCAGTAAGCAGTAAAAGAAAGCGAGCGGCAAGCGTGTAGAGCCGTTTTCGTTTCTACTGCTTACTGCTTACTTTTTTCTTACTTGACCATGGTGCCTGTGCGGCTCCAGCGCGTGTTGGTGAAGAAGGCTGAAATCTGGTCAATGATGGAGTCGCCCGTGGGTGCGGATTCGTCGTAGGACCAGTAGACAAACATCGCGCGTCCGATGATGAAATCGCGTTGGACGAATCCCCATTCGCGGCTGTCGGCGCTGTTGTTGCGGTTGTCGCCCATGACGAAATAGTGGCCGGGAGGCACGCGCGCGGGCTTGCCGTTAACGGCGTAGTTGAATCCGGCGAAGACGGAATTGTCCTCGCCGCCTTCTCTCGTCACAGCGTCGTAATAGACCGTGTAAGGACCGTTACCGCTCGGGGCGGGCTTCGACTCCAGTTCCAGAGGAGCGTTGTGGCCGGGGTCGTCCGCCGTCAGGCGTCGCTCGTCCAGTAGCTGCCCGTTGATGTAAACGTGCTCGCCCTTGACTTCCACCGCATCGCCCGGTAATCCGACGACGCGCTTGACGTAGTTGGTCTTAAACGGCAGGTTGTCCGGGCGGTTGTCGCCCACAGGGTTATGCGGGTTGCCGGGATATTTGAAGACGATGATGTCTCCACGGCGTATCTCGCGCTGCGGCAGAAAAGGCAGCGGCGGCCCCGGCGCGAAGATGAACTTGTTGACGAGCAAGTGATCGCCTATGAGGATGGTGTTCTGCATGGACCCCGTGGGCACTTTGACGGCCTGCACGATAAAGGTCATGCCAAAGAGCGCCATGATGACCGTCACCACAGCCGACTCGAAATACTCGCGCCAGATGCTCTTGGGCGGCCCAAGTGGTTTGGTCTCCGTCTCGTCCGCGTCCTTCGCGGGACGGTTGCCGTTGCGACTCGCCGCGCGCGCTTTTGTAGTCTCGTCCGGCCCTTCGATCTTAACCGGCGGCTCCGCAACACCTGCGCTCGTGTAATCCTCACTCATAAAAAACATCCTAGACGCGCTCGACGCGCCCGGTCAAGCGACAGTAAGCAGTAAGCAGTAAGCAGTGAGCGGTAAGCCGCGTCGGAAAAAATGCTCGACTCTGATTGCCACTTAATTTCTTTTGACTGCTTACTGCTCACTTTCTTCTTTCTTCTCCATGTTCTCCAGCGCGAGGTGCGCGGCCTGCATCTCGGCGTCTTTGATAGTGCGCCCGAGCCCGCGTACGCGCGTCTCGCCCCAGAAGACATCGACGTGGAAAGTGCGATCGTGCGGCTCGCCCTCCGTTTCCACCACTTCATACTGCGGCGCGACCTTCTGCTCGGCCTGCAAGCGCTCCTGCAACATGGTCTTGTAGTCGGCGGCTGCCGCCTGCTCCGGGTCAGCGCCGTCCAACTCAGCCGCCAGCGCATGATGTATAAAGGCGCTCGCGGCCTCTAAGCCTCCGTCCAGAAAGACAGCGCCGAGCACGGCCTCGAAGGCGTCGGCTAAAAGCGCGCGTTTGCCGCGCCCGCCGGTCTTCTCTTCTCCGATGCCGAGCTGTAAGAACTCTCCGAGCCTCAGCTCCTTTGATGCTTTGGCGAGCGTGGAGGCGCTGACGAGCCTGTGCTTCATGCGCGACAGCTCGCCTTCGGTCATGTGCGGGTAAGAGAGGAAGAGATGATTACTGATGACGAGGCCGAGCACGGAATCGCCTACGAACTCGAAGGCTTCGTTATGAAGACGACGTGCCTCTTCTTCCGATCCGGGCGCGACCTGTTCATGCGCCCACGAGCGATGCGTGATGGCGCGTTCGAGAAGGGCGCGCTCACGGAACTCGTAGTCGAGAATCGTTTCCAGCTCGCGCAGGTCTTCATCGGTAGCATTGCGTCTTTTCACAACGCGTTGGATTGTAGCATGAGAAAGCCGGGCGCTACGCGTCTTCAATTTTGAAGCGTGTAGCGCCCGGCTGCCTGAAGTGGCCCGCTCTCCGGTTTTGCGAGAAAGGCGATTAACGTCTTGGAGTCTTGGGCGGCGTGGTAGTCGCCGGCGTGGTGGTCGAAGGCGTCGTTGTCTTCGGCTGTGTTCCGGTCGTGTTGGGCGTCGTCGTGCCGTTGTTCGTCGCGTTGGTCGTCGTCGAGACGTTGCTGCCGGTCGCAGGCGTCGTCTGCGTGGTCGGAGCCGTCGCCGCCGAGGTAGTTGGCCCGGTCGGCAGCGGCGTGGCGAGCACGCCCGAGATGTAACCGGGGAGCCCCGCGTCCGAGTCTCCGTGGCGATATTTGTAAAGCGGCGTCAAAGCGTTCATGGCGTCCGTTTTGATCGGCGCAAACTTCGGATCGGTCGCCAGCGCAGCCGCACGAGCGTAAGCATCAATCATTCTGTCCATGACCGCGTTCAGGCGATCCGTCAGCGTCTTACATTCCGGCGTCGCCTGCTGCTCGGCGGTCGCGCATTTCGTCTTGAATTCCGCCGCAGGCGCGGTGTACTCGGCGGCGCGGTACGCATCGCCTAAGAACAAATAGGTCTGCGGGTCTTTCTTGACGGCACCCTCGAACTGCGCGGCCTTGATGTAGGAAGCCACGGCTTCAGACGGGTTCGTCTTCAAGGTGAAGAAGCCGATGATGGAGTGGAGATAGCCGAGCGTCTCGTCGCGCTTCTCGAAAGGCTGTCCGGCCTGTATGACCTGGATGGCCTTGCGCGCGTAGTTCGCGCCTTCGACGTTAAAGCTGTCGTTCTTCTGCACACCCGCAGCGTAGAAGGCTGCGAAGGCCGCGCTGGTCAACATATCGCCGTCGTTGGGCTCGGTCGCGAGAATTGCCTTGGCCGAGTTGAAGGCTTCGGTATATTTCCCCTCGCGAAGCTGAGTGGTGACCAGAGCCTTGCGGTCGTTCTTCTCTTTGGCCTCGTAAGCGGCGTTCCACTTCTTCAGGTAAGCGGTCTGCGTGCTCTCCGCAGGGTACTTCTGCAAGTACTCTTTCGCCACTTCGTAGGCGACCTTCGGATTATTCTTATAGTTATCAAGGAACTTCTGGTACAAGGCGTTCTTCGCTTCTTCCTCGCCTTGCTGGGCTGTCGTCGTAGTGGGTTGTGATTGAGTAGGTTGTGCTAAAGCAGGCAGCCAGAGCGCGGTCACAAGCGCGCTCAGCGCCAAGAATCTCACCAATGTTTTCATCGGGCGCATATCCTCCAAGCCGTTTCCTCTCTACCAAATTTTCTAACGGGGGTCATGCTATCGAGCGGGCCGCAATCAGCATCACGCCACCCTTCAGATGCACGGGCCTGACGGGCGGTTGCCGCTTTGTCGTTTGAGCGAACCGTGGGTGGCAAACTGTGAGTATGCCACGAATGAACGCTTGCCGACAGGGGCAAACCGAAAATAATTTTGAGACGCAATAATCCTGCAACACTCGCCCGGTGTCAAGCCTCTTGCGCTCTTAAAACCGGGCTCTTTCGCGCCCACCAGCGCGGCCCGCCGCCGCACATCTTCTTTGCAGCACAGGAAAAGCATAAAGCGCCGTACTTTCCCGTAAGAGTTCAAGGGAAAGTACGGCGCTCAAGCGGCGCTCGGATTTTGAAGCCGAGCTTGTTTGTCAGGGCTGCGTCGTCAGCACGCGACGCGGTCGCGCTTCCGTGCCTGAAGTGCCCGTCTGCTTCGCACCCGTAGAAGGAGGAGCAGTGGGTTTAATCGTCACTTCGGTCGGACGCGTCGGGGCCGTCATGATAACGCTGCGGTTCTTGGACGCACCCGAAGTGCTCGGCAGCGTGTCGGTCAGGACATCGCCTGTTGCTTCAACCGTGTCGCCTTCTTCCTCGTCCGAGATGGCGGCTGCCGCACGCGGGTCTATCTTCGGACGCGGCGTCAGGTTGGCGGGCGTGGTTGCCAGTCGGTCTCCGCCCGGACTCAGGACGCCGAAGCGACCGTTGAGCGCGCGGTAAATCTTGCCCGAGATGGCGGCGGCGATGCGACCGCGCTCGCCAGAGCCGCGCGTGACTACAACCACAGTCAGTTTCGGATTAACCACCGGCGCAAACGAGCCGAACAGCCCGAGCCAGCTTCCCTGACCGATGCACGTCCCGGTCTTGCCTGCGGCAGGCATCATCGCATCATAAGCGCTTTTGCCCGTGCCGTAGTTAACAGCGCCGATCATGCCCGGCAACATGCGCGTCAGGTTCTCCTGCGGGATAGTGAGCTTGCGGCGCACTTCAGGTTTGAACTGGAAAGTCTCCTGCGGCGTGCGCGGCAGACGCGGGACCATCAATTTCCCGCCATTACCGATGGCCGATACGAGGTTGGCAAGCTGAATCGGCGTGACCTCAAAATCGTCGCCGTGCGAGCACATGCGGTTCATGGCAAAGCCGGTCTTGTAAACAGGCATGCGGCCCGTCGATTCCATTGGGTAGTTAATCCCTGTGCGCTCGCCCAAGCCCAGCTCCTTCGCGTACTGAATCATGCGGTCAAAGCCGACGCGACCGCCTACGTTCTGGAAATAGCCGTTGTTGGAATAAGCGAGCGAATCCGTCAGGTCGAGCGCGTTGGAAGAAACATTGACAACAGAGGCCGGGTCAATCACACGCTCTGTTAAGCCCGCGAGCCCGGTCACGAGCTTGACGGTCGAGCAGGGCTTGAAGCCGCGACGCAGCGCCCATTCCTGGTTGACGACCGTGTAGACCTGCCCGGTCTTCGGATTCATGACAACTACTGTTCCGGCGTGATTGCCCAGAGCGGCAACCGCTATGCGACGAATTTCCAAATCTTCGCCGGTCGTCTCGTCGCGTGCGATGTTGGCTGCGGCCTCATCGCGCAGCGCCTGGTCTGCGGCGCGCTGGCGCGCTAAGGCTTCCTGGCGTGCCTGCTCGCGGCGGCGCGCGGCTTCCATGGCTTCACGGCGGCGGCGCTCCGCATCGCGGCGCGCTTCTAACTGCCGCTCGCGTCTTGACCCGGCGCGGCCACCTTTGCGGTCATCGTCGCGCTTGCTGCGGGCAGTCTCTTTCTCGCGGGCCGACGAGCGCCCGCGTGCTGAGCGCGAGTCGCGCGCAGATTTGTCGCGCGAAGAACGGTCGGCGCGCGTGTTCTTGGCGGATTTGGCTGTCTGCTTTTTAGCCGATTGCTTTTTGTCCGCTGGCTTGGCGGCGCGGCGGCGTTGTGCAGGGGTGATAGAAGATAAGAGCGAAAGAAGAAGGAGGAGACTGAGCGCAACGCGCGTAGGGGTACGGTTAATCAGGGTCATCTGTAAGGGCCTCTCTTCTGATTTAAGGGATTTACTGCTGACGGGTTCGCTTCCCGCGCGAACCTCTGCCACAAACTTTCTCGCGCTCCATCTCCTTCAGGGCATGCTCTGGTTCGCCGCCGTAACGACGAAAAAGAGAAATAGGATTCGGAGTGCTGAAAGTCTGCATCAAAATAGTCTTATGACAGTTTATTGTTCTCTTCAGTTTCGGTTCACTTCAATTAGAGGAGGGAGAGTTCCCGGTAGTGGCGGCCTCTGGGGAGTTTGCATCGAGACCGCTTGCAACTATAACATTGGATTTAAAGACGCAGCAATAAAAATATCAGCGGAAGGCAAAGATTTGGTAATAAACGGTCAAGCTGACAGTCGGCTGTACTAAAATTTTACTGGTTCTGTGAGCAAAGCGGGCCGATGGCTCGTGCCCGGTTTTGCTGATTTTGGAAATCCTGCTCTCCCGCTGGGGTTCATCATGAGCGTGTTCAAGATCTTCAACAGTTTTCGCATACGGCTCCTGCTGGTGCTGGCGCTCCTCTTAATAGCGACGCTCGGCTTGCAGTATTACCTGACGCGCCGCGCAGAGAGAAAGCAGGCGGCTCTGAATGAGCGCGCACGTCAGGAGAGCGCGCGCGTTATCTCCGAGCAGGAGCAGGCTCTTTCGGCAGCCGTCGCGCTCGGCGTCGAGAGCATCTCAAGGGGCGAGTGGCTCTATAATCTTCACAAAAAAACCAACCAGCCGCTCCTTGACGAAAAGGCCGGGCGCGTGATGAACATCCTCATCGTGGACTCGGAGGGCCGCGTCATAGACAGCCTCAAGGACTACAACCCTATAGAGAAGCCCGACGGCACGCTCGAATACATGTACCTGCATGAAGTGAAACTGCCGCCGCTGATTAATCCGATTGAGATCGGAGGCGAAGTCTCGCAGTTGCCACAATCCTGTAAAGCGCCCAACGCGCCGGGAGCGGGCGAGCCGCGCGCCTTCGCCTTCCCCGTCGAGACGGACAAAGGCCGTCAATACGTCATCGTCGCCCTTGGGTCTGCGAACGCGCCGCGCGGGGCTGTCAACCGCGAAGAAGCCAGCACCCTGCTTTACACGCTCGGGGTGCTTTCCGTCATGATTGTCCTGACGACGATGCTCGTCTGGCGTTTTACGCGCCCGATTAAAGACCTGTCGGAAGCGGCGCGGCGCGTAGCCGCGGGCGAGCTTGATTTTCGAGTGCCCGCAGACCGCCGCGACGAGATGGGCGCGCTCGCCGCGCGCTTTAACGAGATGATTGCGGGCGTGGGCCGCACGCGCGAGTTGGAGGGGCGTCTTTATCAGGCGGAGCGCTCGGCTGTGGTCGGGCGTCTGGCGTCTGCCATCGCGCACGAAATCAGAAACCCGCTCAACTACATCAACCTCACGCTCGATCACCTGCGCACGGCCTTTGCGCCCGCCGAAGCTTCCAAGCGCGAGACCTTCGAGCGGCTCGCCGTGCAGCTCAAAAAAGAGGTCGCGCGCATCAACTCGCGCATCACGGAGTTTCTCAACTACTCGCGCCCGGCGCGCCTTGAGTTAGAGCCACTGGACTTGCGCGCGTTGTGCGAAGACGCCCTGCGCATGGTCGAGGTAGAGGCCATGGAGCGCGGCGTCGAAACACGCATCGAAGCGGACACCAACCTGCCGACCATAGAGGGCGACGAGGATTCCCTGCGCTCGGTCTTTACCAATCTCATCATCAACGGCCTACAGGCGATTGACGGCGAAGGAGGCCGCCTCACCATACGGCTCGCGCGCGATGACGATGGGCGCTCCGCCCGCATAGAGATTACGGACACGGGACGCGGCATCCTCCCCGAAAACGTCTCGCAGGTCTTCGAGCCCTACTTTTCGACCAAAGAGACCGGCACAGGTTTAGGCTTAGCCATCGTCAAAAAAGCAGTGGAAGACCACGACGGCACAATCAGCGTCAAATCCGACATGGGCACGGGCACGACCTTTACGATTACGCTGCCGACGAAACAAAATGATGACTAAAGCTGAGAGGAGGAAGAAATGCGAGTAGCTATTTATCCAGAAGGAATGAATATATTTGCTCCATTTTATGTGAAGAGTTTTAAGCATACTGATGACGATCTTTCTAAACGCGAGAAGAAATCATTGGAAAGGAATGGTACAAGACTTTGGGCTTTAGCACATGGTACATTAGCTCCCCAAACAGAAGATGAAAAACATTTCCTAAAAGTAGTAGTCGGGTCAGCTAAACCAAGAAAAGTTTATGAGCGGGCTTGGTTAAAATATCATTTACTCAAGAAAGAAGAAGAGGAAATAAAAAAAGCTAAACACAAACAAGATTCGCCAAAGTATAAGGAGTATCTTCGTTCTCGTTTTCAGGGATAAGATAGTCGCGCTAAGAAGCTCTCTGAAAAGTCCCGTAGGGACTTCATGTTTATAGATGGCGTGCGTTTCCTTTTTGTTCAAGCCCCGTCAGGGGCGGCATGTCGAACATTTCGCTCCGATGGAGCTTATTGTTCAGAAGGAGTACGGTATTCTATAAACATCCGGCTCCTACGGAGCTAAACCAATAACACTGCCTTTTCAAACAGCTTTTTAGAAAAAGGTTTTATGAAGAAAGTAGAAAGTGAGATGGAAGAAGACGAACTGCGGGCCGAGTATGATTTTTCGCAGTTGAAAGGTAGGGTTCGCGGCAAGTATGTTAAGCGTTATCAAGCAGGCACAAACGTGGTCAGACTTGAGCCTGATGTGGCAGCAGCTTTCCCCGATGCTAAGTCTGTTAACGAGGCTCTCCGACTACTTATCAAGATTGCCGAGGCGCAGGCGTCTCAACAGCGTTGAGTTTGTGCGCTATTATCACTTTCTGCTCTGCAATCTTAATCCATAATCTGGAGCTGACATGGCACGCAAAAGCATATTGGTGGTTGACGACGAAAAATCGCAGCGTGAAATCCTTGAGATGATTCTCTCGGGCGAGGGCTACGACGTGACGACTGCAGCCTCGGGCGAGGCGGCTTTGAAGTTCGCGCGCGACCGGCGGTTCGATTTAGTCCTCACGGATTTGAAGATGACCGGGATGGACGGCATAGAGCTTTTGCAGCAGCTTCTGGGCCATGACTCTTCCATCATCGTCATTCTGCTGACGGCGCACGGCTCGATTGATTCGGCCAAGGAGGCTTTGCGGCGCGGCGCTTACGACTACTTACAAAAGCCTTACGACCGCGACCAGCTTCTAGGCTCCATACGCCGCGCGCTCGCCCGTCTGGACGAGCTTGATTTGGAAATCATCTCGGATTCGTCCGAGATGGAAGCTGTCAAGAAGATGATCGTCAAGGTCGCGCGCTCAAGCTCTACCGTTTTGATTCGCGGCGAGTCGGGGACGGGCAAGGAGTTGATTGCGCGCGCCATACACACGCAGAGCCCGCGCGCCACCGAAATGTTTCAGGCCGTCAACTGCGCCGCCATCAACGAGAACCTTCTGGAATCCGAACTGTTCGGCCACGAGAAAGGCTCTTTCACGGGCGCGCACGCCGAAAAGAAAGGACTCTTCGAGGTCGCGGATCGCGGCACGCTTTTTCTGGACGAGATTGGAGAGCTGGATGTTGGCATGCAGGCCAAGCTCCTGCGTGCTCTTCAGGAGCGCAAGATTCGGCGCGTCGGCGGAACAAAGGAAGTTTCTGTGGACGTGCGCGTCATCGCCGCGACCAATCGCGACCTGCGCGCGATGGTCGCCGACGGAAGATTCCGCGACGACCTCTACTACCGCATCAACGTTCTCTCGATAGATGTGCCGCCCTTGCGCGAGCGGCGCGACGACATACCGATTCTCATCAACCATTTTCTGAACAAGTACACGCGCAACACAGCGCGTTTGTGTAACGGCTTGACGCCCGACACGCGGCGTCTCTTACAGGAGTACAGTTGGCCGGGCAACGTGCGCCAGCTCGAATCGGCGGTCGAGCGCGCGCTTCTGCTGTGCGAAGGCCCTATGATTTCTGTCGAAGACCTGCCGCTTGAGATTCGGCAGGAGACGCAGCCCGCAGCCGCCGGGACATTTAGATTGCCGCCCGAAGGCATCTCGTTTGAAGAGGTCGAGCGCGACCTTATCATACAGGCCATGGAGCAGACCGACTACAACATCACGAAGGCGGCCAAGCTGCTCGGCCTCACCTTCCGCACGCTCCAGTACCGCCTCGAAAAATTCGGCATCAAAAAGCCGGACGGGAAAGGCAGGGATGAAGGATGAGGGCGGCAGCGATGAGGACTGAAAGAAAAACTATTCATCTTGAATAGCCACGCTTTCATCCCTCATCGCTGCCGCCCTCATCCCTTTCTTTTATGAATCTCGTTCAAATCTTAGGCTTGGCGCTTGGCGCGGCTTGGACGTCGGGGATTAATCTTTACGCGACGGTGGCCGTGCTTGGGTTGTTGCAGCATTTCGGGCTGGCGCGTTTGCCGGGCGGGCTTCATGTGCTGGACAACTGGCTCATCATAGGACTGGCGCTTGCGCTCTACCTCGTAGAGTTCATCGCGGACAAAGTTCCTTACGTGGATACGCTGTGGGATGCCGTTCATACTTTTATACGGGTTCCGGCGGGGGCTGTGATTGCGGCGGCAGCGGCGTGGGATTTTCATCCGACCGTGGTGGTGGTCGCGATGCTGCTGGGCGGCGGCGTGGCTTTCTCGACGCACGGCACAAAGGCCACTGTGCGAGCCGGAGCCAACGCGAGCCCGGAGCCTTTTTCAAACTGGACGCTCTCGATTGTCGAAGACGTAGTGGCTATTGGAGCAGTTGTGCTGGCGGTCTTGTTCCCGCTCGCGGCGCTGGTGCTGGTGGCGGTTTTTCTGGTCTTCTTTGTGTGGATTATGCGCAAGGTGGTGCGGCGCGTGCGGCGCATGGTGAGGGCCGTGCGGGCTTTTCTGAATGGAAAGCCGCTGGCGGAAGCCGCGCGCGTGTGAACTGTGTGTTAAGCCCGTGCTTGAAAAGAACCCGTCGTCGCTATTCGTGATTATGTTTGAGAGACTTTATCAAGAGATGCAAAAATCCGCGACGCCCTGCGTTCAAAAGCATGTGTGCGACATCTTTTCTCAAAGGAGAACACTCATGCGACTTTTAGCCATCTCCCTGTTAACGGCAACGCTCCTCTTTCTCTACGGCTGTAGTAGTAGCATGGATCGTTCAGCCAGACAGGCGCAAAGCGAGCCTTCGAGCAGAACGGCTACAGCTCCGGCTGGTACTTCTACGACAGCCGCACCCGAAGCGGCGAAATCATCCGGCGATGCGCAGATGAAGCAGGTCTCGCTGACGCAGACCGAGCAGGCGACCGTTTCCGTGACCGAGCGCAAGATTATACGCAACGCCGATTTGACCATTGAATCGAGCAACCCGGCGGAAGGGCAACGAAAGATTGCCTCCATCGCGGAATCGCGCGGCGGTTTTGTCGTCACTTCCGAAGCGAAACAAAAAGATGGGTCGGGCGAGTTAAAGCCCGAGATGGTCGTGTCCATCACTGTACGCGTGCCTGCTGCGCAATTCGATTCGGTCGTACAGGAGATTCGCGGCACGGGCAGCCGCGTCGCGCTGGAAAAGATTACGGGCCAGGACGTCACCGAAGAATACATAGACCTTGAGGCACGCATCCGTGCGAAGAAGGCGCTGGAAGCGCAGTTCATGGAAATCATGAAGCAGGCCAAAACTGTGCAGGATGCGCTCGAAGTTCAAAGGCAGATTTCAGAAGTGCGCGCAGAGATAGAGCGGCACGAAGGGCGTCGCCGCTTTCTGGAAAGCCAGTCGAGCCTCTCGACCATCACCGTCAAGCTTGAGCCGCCGACGCAGATTGTCAGCACGACGGGCTTCGTCTACAGCGTCAAGCGTGCCTTCAACAACGGGCTCGACGTGGCCGCCGCCATCACGCTCGCGCTCGTACAAGTCGTCGTAGGGCTTCTGCCCATCGTTCTCTTTATCTTTCTACCTATCTTTCTGCTCGTGCGTTACCTTGTGCGACGCGCGCAGCGCCGACCAACACAGCCTTCGGTCGTGCCGCCGCCGCCGACCAGCGCAACGCCAGCATCATGACACTCGAAAAAGGTATGACGCGAAAACTTTTAGCCACAGCTTCCCTTCTCTTTCTGCTTATCAACGCCGCTTGTTCAGAGGGTGCGGAAAAAACGGCTGCGAACACATCGCAGCCGGGCGCGAATCAGGCGCAAGCCTCCACGAAGGCTTTGCCTGAAGACGTCTTGCGCGTGACGGTCTCGAAGATCGAAGTCCAGGCGGGCAAGACCGCACCCGCCGTCGTGCAGTTAGCCATCAAGGACGGCTATCACATCAACGGCAACCCTGCGTCGCAGTATCAGATTCCGACGCAGTTGACGGTCGAGCCTTCGGACGGCTTGACCACGGGTGCGCCCGTCTACCCGGCTTCGCTGACGAGGAAGTTTCAGTTTTCGGAACAGCCCCTCGCCGTCTACGAAAAGGAAGCGACCATCAACGTGCCGGTCACTGCCGCCGCAGGCGCGACCAAAGGCGAGCGCAATGTTTCGGCGCGACTGCGGTTTCAGGCGTGCGACGAACAGGTATGCTATCCTCCGAAAAACCTGCAAACGGTGATTTCCGTCATCGTTAAGTAGGGCGTGGGTCGGAGGAGCTGATGTTGGGCGCGAGACTTGAGGCCGAGCGTTTGTGGATGGTCGTCGCGGGCCTGTGCATGGTGGTCGCGGCTGTGGCGCTGCTCTGGCGGTGGAATGTGGAAGTGGCTTTCGTCGCCGCGACGCTCGGGCTTGTGTGCTGGTTTCTCAATTTAAGAACACGTTTGAAAAAATCCATCCCGACATCGGACGAGGATGTTGACGAAGAAGATTTCGGAGAGAAAGATGAAGACGAGTAGACACTTTAGTTCATTTATCGCCGTGGCCCTTATGTTTATCTGTGCGCTTCCGGCGGGCGCTTCAAGTGTGGGCGCTGCGGATGACGCGGCGGAAGTGCGCCAGGCGGTGCGGCGGTCGTTTGACCAGTTGCGGGCGGGGCAATACGGCGAGGTGTACGACTCGCTTTCCTCTTCGTCGCGCTCGCGCATCACGCGCCAGCGTTTTATCAGGAGCATGGAGGGCACGCGCGACATCTACGAGCTTGACCGCATGGAAATCGGTAGGGTGCGCGTGCGCGGAAACCGCGCGACGGTCACGACTACCATTTACGGGCGCGTCTTAAAACCCACGGCGGGCGAAGGCAAGATTGTCGCACAACAAACGCTCGTCCGTGAGGACGGCGAGTGGCGCGTCGCCACCGGCTCGCCACAGGCAGGCTTAAGCTCCACGAGCCCGCGTATTTATGTGAAGCGCGACGGTCGCTGGGTGGACGTGACAAACGCCGTCCGCGCAGCCACACGACGCAGAAATTAACCAGCCCCCGAAGGGAGCGACAGACAGTAGCCCCTGAAAGGGGCGAAATAACAGTAGCCCACATCGTCAGATGTGGGTCAGGCATGAGCAAACATCATCAAGCCCCGGAAGGGCGACATCCAATGTCGCCCCTCCGGGGCTTGATCATTTATTCGGCGCATGTTCCCACGGCTCACGCCGTGGGCTACTGATATGACGCCCCTTTCAGGGGCTCACTCAAGCTGTTCCTTCTTGCGCTGTCTCTGCTTTAATTCTTTTTCAGAACAAATCGGAAAAGGAGAGTTGCGGGCTCTCGTCTTCAGCTTCATCGCGGCGTGCGCCTTTGCGTTGTGCGCCGTCGAGCGCCTCGCGCACGCTTCCCAGATGAAAACGCATGAGTCGCGGCGTCAGGCGAATCGTCGGGATACGCCCCGCGCGCGCCAGCCTGCGCACGGTCGTCTCAGACACTTGCAGAATCTTTGCAAGCTGCCGCGCCGTCAAAAATTCTTCGCGCGCTTCGTCTGTGCGGGGTGTTGCGGCTGTCATACGTAAAGTTCACCCCCGAGCGGTCCGGTACGTTTTAGCTTACTGCTGTTTGGGTTCGAGCGTGACGGCGATGTTGTATGCCACGGCATCGTCTATCACTATTTCCTTGCTAGTCTCTTGCGCGCCCTGCGCCTTGACCGTCACGCGATACGTAGCCTTGTCAGGAGGCAGACGATACATGAACCGTCCCGTTTCGGTCGTCACACGCGCGTCACCCACTTTTTTCAGACTCCCATCAGCTTCGATGCGCGCCAGTTCGACACGCGCGCCCCGCACGCTGCGGCCCGAAGGGTCGAACACGCTGCCGCGCAGGAGAGCAAGAGAGCTATCGTCTACACGCAGGAAGAGACGGTCGCTCAGCGTGCGTGTCTTGCCTGCTGTGACCTCCACATCGTTAATCGTGCCGACGACCAGACCGGGCTTTCTAAAAGTCACGCTGTAGCGGCCCGGCTTGAGACCGCTTACTAAAAAATCCCCCTTGTTGGTCGTCACGCCCTGCGTCACTTCGCGCTCACCCTGGCGGATTATCACGGCGATCTGCGCGGCGCTCCCCGTCTCCACGCGCACCTTGCCCTTGATGCTGCCCGTAGACTTATCCTGCGCGACAGCCGAAGCTGCTATCAAGAGGAGAACAAAAATCGTGGCGCTGATTGTGCTGAATCTATTCATAACTTGCTCGAACATGATTGCTCCCTTCGAAGGGAAAGCATTGCCGGACTTTTGGGAGCGATTGATTATACCACGCCGTCGGGCGGCCCGTGAGCAGGTTGAGCGGGGAGTTCCGCCTGCCTCTCAGGAAGGATTGATGTCCCGGCCTTCGCTTATGTTGCCTTCAAACGAGGTCTGGCGCGGCGCGCTCGAACTTGCATATAATGAATCGCTCCCTTTCGGTTAGAGACGGCGCGAAACTCTCCTCGACCGGGAATCGTAACAAAGATTGATGAGATTTTACCTTTCATATTCGGCCACTAGATTATTGCTTCAAGCGCTCCTTGTGCTGTGCACCGTGGCGAGTACGTCATTTGCTCAGGCCAACGCTCAAGAGCAGCCCGCACCGACGCCGCAGGAGCGACCACGCCGCGTCACCGAGCCGGAGGACGAGCCGCCGCCGCAGGGAGAGCCCGTAGACATACTGCGCATTGATACAGACCTAGTGATGGTGGATGCCTCTGTCACGGACGCAGAGGGCAAGCCCGTGCGCGGCTTGAGCGTAAAGGATTTCAAGCTCTACGAGGACGGCATAGAGCGACCCATAGCTTTCTTTAATGTTGAGCGCCGCAGTGGTCAGAAGCGTCCCGTGGCGGTCGTCTTTGCGCTGGACGTTTCGGGCAGCATGACGGTGGAAGAACTTCGACGCCTGCGCGGTGCGATGCAAGTGTTCGCGCGGCGCATGGCCGACAATCCTTTGTCCGTCTTCGCCGTCACCACCTTCGGCATGAAGGTCAAGACGCTTCAGAGTTTCACTAATGACCAGCAGAAGCTGGAGCGCGCTTTCGACCGGTTGGAGCGCGAGCCGAGCGGTCTTTCAACACACACCTATGACGCGGTTGACGACGCCGTTCGGATGCTCGTCCGAAACGCCCCGCGCACGCGCGAGCGCAGGCTCTTGAAGCGCGCCGTCGTCGTCATCACGGACGGCTTTCCGGTGGGCGATGTGGTTGCGCCGCGCACGGTGATTGAGCGCGCCAACGCGGCGGACGTTTCCGTTTACACCGTCACGCTTCCCTCTTTTTCACGGATGATTGCCTCGTCTGAGCGCCAGCCTTTGCCGACGCCTCTGGACGTGAGCGGGCTGGCGGAGAAGACCGGCGGGCTGAGTATCTACGCCACGGACAGGGATTTCGAGCCTCTTTTTCGCTCGCTCGCCGAAGAGGTCACATCCAGCTACGTGCTGGCCTTTTATCCGAGCGAGGAGAAACGGCGCGACCGTGCCCTCCACACCATACGCATAGAAGGGCCGCCCGGGCTTACCATCCGCCAGAGCCGCCCCAGCTATAAGAGCAGTGACAAGTGACAGGTGACAAGTGACAAGTTAAAGCAGCCTGTCTTTTCTCTTGCTTGTCACTTGTCACCTGTCACTTGTCACTGCTTTTAGTATTCTTCCTCTTCGTCTAAATCATCGTCGGTGTCTTCCTCTTCGACGATGTCCAGTTCGACGGGGTCGAGCCCGACTACTTCGAGGTCGGTCCCACACTCTTCGCAAGAGACGATGTCGCCCTTGTCCGCGTCCGTATCGACGTGGACGTCGGCATCGCATTCGGGGCATGTTCCGGTCGGCACTTTCCTTTTCCTCCAGCGCAAGTTAAAGATTCATGGCAGTGGCGCACCTGCTTGAACATGAGGGAGCCCCTACCTCTAGATTTGTGTATGAACGGCGACAATCTAACTCGGTCGCAACCATAATTGCAACATACATTTTCCCATTAGGAAAAGAACTTGAAAAGAAATGTGCGTTTGCGCACGAAAGCTCGCCCCTGATGGGAGGGGCGAGCTTTCCTGTAACGCCGTGTTTACACAATGCGGAATGCGGAACATTCGATTGCGGAATGCGGATTTCGGATTGCGGATTGGAAAGCAAGAAGGTGTCTGCTTCTTATTCTTCAATCCGCATTCCGCATTCCGCAATCCCATCAGGCTGTCATGGCTTGAGCGGCCATCAAAGGTTCTTCGGCTTGCTCGTGCTCCTCTGCCTGCTCGTGAAGCTCAAGCGCGGCGAGCACGTCGTTGAGCGCGCTGATGTAGACAATCGCTTCCCTGACTTGAATCTCGTGCCCGTGAATCTCGCGCTCCTTCCGGCGAATCATATTTTCTATCTGCTGCTTGATTTCCATCATCGTCAGTCCTTTCCCCTGGACAGTGGGCTTAACTTTAGCCACGCCAATCGGCACGATTTCACTCACCAGAGACAGCTTCTTAAGGGGCACGCCGTTTCCATTCGGTCGCATGGGGACGAAGATGCGCGCATCGTTTAAGCCAAGGACGGAAGCCTGCGGCGGCACAACCAAACGCGCCTTTGCCTGCGCGCGCTTTCTTTTCATCAGCGACAATCTTGAGCCTAGGAAAGCTCCTATGCCGGAGGCGGGCAAAGCTTGAACCAGAAGATGAGCGTCCGAGATGAGCGGGTTGACGCCTCCGCTCATGACCGCTTTGTAACCGCTCATCATCAGGAGCGGCATGCAGAACCAGAGCCCCCATTGCCATCCCTCTTTCGGCCAGATAAGCGCGAAAAGAAATGCGAGCCCGCCGTAGATGACAAGCATGCTCACAAGCTCTGACCCGAAACGCGGGAAGAGGATGGCCGCGCCGCCTACCATAATCGCCAGCCCGTAAGTTAAATAGAGCGACGGCCCTTCGTAATATTGCAGGTAGAAGACAGAGGGGTTATTCACGGCTTTGCGCAGCGAGAGCTTTGCGCCGCTGAACGCGCCCACCGAAGCCGAAGCGATAACTTGCGCCAGCATGTTGGCGTCGCCCATGAGCGGGTTGATGCTGCTCGTGAGCGCCATCTTGTAGCCCGTCAGCATCACGAGCGGAAGTGAAATCCAGATTCCCCACTGCCACCCGTCGTTGGGCCAGATAAATCCAAAGAGCGCGGCGAGCACCGAGTAGATTAAAAAGGCGCTGAGGATTTCTGGACCGATGCGTGGCGCAAGCACGATGATGCCGCCCGTGAGAATCGCCAGCACGTGTATGTATTGCTGCGTGGAGCTGCGCGCGTCGCGCCACGAATAAGCGTTCGCCACCTCGACTCTTCTAAAAGACCAGCGCCCGCCGTAGAAGCCTGCGCCGCAGGCGAACACAAGCATCCCCGCGATCGTGTGCGCTTCGCCCAGGAGCACCATAGGCGTTCCGGCATTGACGGCACGCAGGCCGCTCAAAACCAGCGCCGGAAAAGCTATGATGAGACCCCAGCGCCAGCCGTCGCTCGGCCAGATAAAGCTAAAGAGAAACGCCCACAGCGCGTAGAGCGCAAAAGTAGCCAAGGGCTCCGGCCCATAGTGCGGCCCGATGATGATCGAGCCTCCGGCCACGATCGCCATCACGTAAACGTATTGCTTTGTCTTCTCAGCAGCCATACGCCGTTTCGAGTCAACACCGCAGAGACATCTCCGCCCAACAATCCGGCGCGGAACGATGCTCAAAAGATTTAAGTGAGCGAGACAGTTTCTTCGAGGATTGGGCTCCTGTGCGAAACCAGAGCTGACATGATTGCCCGCGCTCCTCCTGCTCCGAGGACTACGAGCAACATCCAGAAGGCGTACCGTAAGCGATACAGTGCGCCTAGATTGACAACGACCAGACCGAATGCAGTGGCGCTGATTATAACAACAAAGAGAAGAAACCAGACAGAAAAATCTCGCCGCCTCTGCCACAGCGCAAAGAGCGAGAGCGCAAAGGCCGTGTACGCGCAGAGAGTTTCCAGCCCGACGAGCGCGCGGCCCGCGCGTCCCAACACGCGCCCTTCCGCGAACCACGCATCCGGAAAAGGAGCGAAGAGACCGATGATCGTCGCGCGCGGAAGATAACTTAAAAGGTCGCGCGTGGTATTAAACTCCACATCAGCGTCGATGTTCGTCCCGCCCCCCGAATAATCTATAAAGCCCTGGCGGCTCAACTTAATCAGCGGCACAATACGCCACAACAAAACCGGCTCGCCCGCTTTTGAAGCTTCACGCGCCTCGCTCGCTTCCACAGATACGGTTCGTCTCTGCACCACGCCGTTCTCTATATATGGTGCGGGCAGAGACATGTCCGGCTCTTGAAGCTTGCCTACAATCGTCGGCACGAAGAAGACGGCGACCAGCAAGCTCGCGACGCCCGCTAGATTTCCCTTGAGCGCGTGTCGCTCGCGAATTTGTCGCGCGACGAAACAGGCCGCGCCGCACAACACGACGGCGACAAAGAGAGGCCACATCCGAACACGGACGAGCCAAAGGAGCGAGAGCGCAACCGCGTCCGCAACTCCGACGAGCGCTCCTGTCTTGATTGAAAAATTTCTAGTCAGCCACAGCAGCAGTGCTCCGACGAGCAGGAGCACGAGCGCGACAAACAGCGGGTCTCGGAATAACTGCGTCGTGTGCAGTAGAAAAGTGGGCCACACGGCGACCATAGACGCGGCCAGCAATCCGGAGCTTTGGTCGAAGGCTTCACGGCCCAGCGCATAAACCAGCACGACGATTGTCAGGTAAAGAAATAGGTTAACGGGCTCGGCGCTCAGGACGCTCGTGCCAAAAAATTTTTGAAGCGGCGCGAAGGATAAGGAGTAGAGCTTGAGGTGCAAAGGATACGGCGCGCGCGCCCACGCAGTTATTCCCTCGTCGCGCAGTATGTCGGCAAGCATCACGGTCTCTGTGCGGTAGATGTAGCTGTCGGAAGCAGTCATCATGCCGCCCGCGTCAATCACACCGGGGAACAGGTTGAAACGCCCCGCCACATAAAGCGAGCAGACGAGCGCCAGATGAAAGACAGCACAGAGCACGACCAGACGCCAGAGGCTACTCCGCCGCGACCAGAAGCTTTTCATGCTCGACGATCTCTTACTGATTCCATCCATACTTCGTCACCAGTCGCATCGGCCTCAGGATGAGATAAAAAGGAAAGAGCACGCGCGGCAAAGACCAGCGCGCCAAATCTTCCACGGTCGGCACAAGCGCGCAGCGCAAACCGCAACGCAGCCCGTCGCGCCTGCGGTCGTTGAGACGGAAATAAAATCGCGCGGACGCTGCAAGCGCGGGCGATGTGTGCTCCGCTTCAAGAAAACGCGGGCCGAAAAACTCGGCGCGTATCCACGCGGTTAAAGAGCGTGCGGGCGCGCAGGCGTGTGCTGCCTGTAAAATGTCAGGCGGAAGCGGCGCGCTCAAAAGCTCGTGCGCGAGCAGCAGCCCTAGATAAAGAATGCGCTCGCTCTTAAGCGCGCGTGCGCGCGTCGTCAATTGCTCCCAGTCAAATTCCTGCTGGCAAAGCAACCCGGCCACGCCGCAAATCCATTCCAGTCGCTCCCACATGTGCTTGGCCCCATGCGCGCAGAGATAGAGCACAAGCTCCTCGCGCTTTAGAACCGTGATGTCGGTTCCGGCCAGCCTCACGGTCTCCGTGCGCGTCCATAATTCTTCAGCTTCGAGCGGGAACGAAAAATATTTCGGGTCTATCTTCCAGTGAAGCTCGACCATGCTCTCATCCGACGCGCGCCGGAAAAGCAGCTCGTGTTGCGATTGAACAAAAAGCTCCTCGCGCGCACCCTTGAGCGCTATCTCCGGCTCATACCCTGCGGCTTGCAACAGGTCTTTCGCTTTCGCAAAATCCTCCGGGTGAATCAGGATGTCGAGGTCAGTAAAATTGCGCAGCGCCAGATTGCCGTAGACGTTGAGCGCCAGCGTCGGCCCCTTAAAACAGATGACCGGCACATCGTTCTCCGTGAAAAGCTTCAAGACGTGCACGAGGTCTTCCGTCAGGCGAACGTTGCGACGGGCGTTGGTATTAAAGTAATGCTGAAGCTCGTCCATCACGCGCGCGGGCACACGCTCGGGCGCAAGCTGTTTGAGATGCCAGTAAAGAAGCGGCGCGAGCTTGTGCCAGACAGCCGTGCGCGCCAGTAGCTCCCAATCCAAATCTTCATCGAGCAAAGCCCGTATGCGCTGCGACGTCTCTTCATCCATACGCGCCCGCGCGCACAGGTACAACAGCTCTGCCTCGGGCCGCAAGGCCGAAGTTGAAAGCATCGCTTCTTTTGTTTCGAGAGCTTTCAAAGCTTTTCCGTTTCAAGTTTGCAAGAGACGCTCTGCGAGCCCCGCGTATCTGATAGCCAGAGGCTCGAACTTTTTGTAATCGAGAATCGCGTTGCTCGCGATTTTGATACGCATAGAGAATGATGGTAAGCCTCCGTCAATCTCCGGCCTGTAAATTTTGTCTGACGCTGTTTCAAGCTCGACGCTCGCGAATTCGAGCGAGATGCTGATGCGCGGCGTGGTCGGCTCGACGACGGACGCGCCCCAGTGAATCACGTCATAGCCCCAGCCCAACACAGAACCCGCCGGGACAGGCAAAGCGCGGCTCGACTGTAAAAGCTCTCTCAGCTCCGCAATCGTGAAAGCGTCAATCTCTTTGTAGCGCCCGAGGATTCTTTGCGGAGTCAGATTGCGCGGAATCAAATACATGCAACCGTTCGCCAGCGTCGCATCACCGAGCGCAATCCACACGGTGACGCGATTGCGATGCCCGTCTATGTGCGGCGGCCAACCGCCGGAGCGTTCGTGCGTGTGCACGTAATGACACCAGACGTGATGCAGGACTTCCCTGTAGCTTTCACCGAGCAAGCCGGTCAGCAACCTCTCAAGCGCAGGCACACGCCACACCTGCCAGAACTCGTCGTACACGTAAGCGAAGACGGGCGGCCAGCCCTCGCGTCTTAAACGCTCGACGCATTCCCTCATGCGGCTCATCAATTCCGTGGAAAAGAGCGACTCAATTTTAAAGTAGTCCTCGCTCTCCATCTTTTTCAGAAGCTTTAGCTCGCGCTCCTCCCCAAGCGCGTTTGTTTGAAGCGCGCCCGCGCGCCCCAAGTCTTCAACAGAGAGCTGCGGATTCAGCTCGCGCCAGTAAGACACGTTGAGCGCTTTTTCATAAAGCGCCGCGACTTCGCGCTCCGGTAGACGCGACTGTTCGAGCAGCCGTAAGAATAGTTCCTGCTTATCGCTCTGGGCGCTAATCATGTTTCGTCAATCCGTCTTTGTCAGCTTTCGACGCCGACGCTCGCGGTCAAATCCCTGAGACGCTCTGCGAGCGGTGCGTAGCGACGCATCAACGGCTCGCGCTTTTCGTAGGTGATGATGGCTTTGCCTATCAACTGCAACCGCTCTGTAAAAGTGGGCCAGCCCGCGCGTCCATCCAGAAGCGGTGGCTCCTTCGCGGTCGGCTCCGCTCCTTCGCCTATGAAACTCGCGGCGAGACTGATACGGGGCTCAAGAGGCTCAAGCACGCGCGCGCCCCAGTGAATCATCCCGTAATCCCAGCAGAGGACGGAACCCGCGCGCGCGGGCATCGCGCGCATCGATTGCAGCAGGATTTTTAATTCCTCCATGCTGACCGTCTCAAGCTCAAGAAAATTTTCCGCGACCCTCGCGGGCACAAGATGACGCGGAATCAAATGCATGCAGCCGTTCGCCAGCGTCGCATCGCTCAGCGGAATCCAGACCGAAACCCTGTTGGAATTGCTGTGCCCGTCTATGTGCGGCGGCCAACCGCCAGAGCCCTCGTGCGTGTGCACGTAATGAAGCCACACGTGCGAGGTCTGTCGATAAGCCTGACCGAGCAAAGCGCTCAACAGCTTTTCAAGCGCAGGCACGCGCCACACCTGCCAGAACTCGTCGTACACATAAGCGAAGACGGGCGGCCAGCCCTCGCGTCTTAACTTCTCAACACATTCCCTCATGCGCTCCGTCACGTTCAGAGGCAGTTGCGGCTCAAGCTCGAAGTAACCCTGCTTGCGAAATTTCGAGACCAGCTCACGCTCGTCATCCAACACATCATCAATAGCAATCTTTTCATGATGCTCGTCATCAATCGCGAGGAGCGGATTCAAGCTACGCCAGTAGTCGGGTCGCAGCGCATCCCTGAGACGCGCTTCCGCCTCCTCTGCCTGAAGCCTTGATTGCTCCAACAGCATTAGCACGGCTTCTTCAGGAAGACGCTTGCTTTCCATAACTAAAAGCTCAAGCCTCTGCTTCGATTTGAGCGGTCCACGATTCCGCGTAGAGACCGCCGCGATTCAACAACTCCAGATGACGCCCCGATTCCACAATCCGGCCTTCGGTCATGACGTGTATGACGTCTGCGCGCATGGCCGTCGTAAAGCGATGCGTGATGATAAGCGCCGTGCGACCGCGCGCTAGACGGCGAAACCTGTCGAGCCAATCGTCCTCGGCCCATGGGTCCATCGCGCTCGTCGGCTCGTCCAAGATGATGATGGGCGCTTCCCGCAGAAAAGCTCTTGAAAGCGCGATGCGTTGCCACTCGCCCACGCTCAACTCAGTCCCGCCCTTAAACCATTTCCCCAGAAGATTGTCGTAGCCTTCGGGCAATCTCTGTACGATTTCATCAGCGCCCGCACCGCGCGCAGCCTTTTCAATCTCATCCTCCGAAGGCTTCGCCGCAAGATCGCCGAGCGCTATGTTTTCCGCAACCGTCGTGCTGTAGTGAACAGGCTCTTGAAAAAGAACCGTGATGTGCCGCCGCAACTCTTCTACGGACAACTCGCGCAGGTCCACGCCGTCCAGCTCGACCGAGCCTTCATTCGGGTCATACAGGCGACACAGGAGCTTGATGAGCGTTGACTTGCCCGCGCCGTTGGTCCCCACAATCGCAGCGATTTGACCCGCCGGAATTGTGAGGTCGAAACCATCGAGCACGGCGCGCGTGCTTCCCGGATAATGAAAGCTCACGCCGCGAAAACGTATCCCTTGCTGTAACGGCAGAGGAACGGGCAAAGGCTCCGGCGGGTCAATGACTTTTGGCTCAAGCGCCAGAAACTCAAACAGGTTTCCGAGAAAGAGACTGTTCGCATAAAGCTGCCCGACCGATTCAAGCAAAGCACGCATCAACTGCTGGCCCAGGTTGAAGGCTTGATAAAAAAGGGCCAGCTCGCCCAACGTCACCTGCCCGCGCAGCGCGCGCCAGATCATCCAGCCAAGCGCCAAACCCGTGATGATGAGAGCAGCCGCGCCCGCCGCCAGCTCCGCCAGACTTTGATCTCTCGCGAGCCTTAAACGCTCGTCGCGCAAACGATGACGCAAGGTCTGGTAAGCGTTTTGGAAATAGCTGCCGAGCGCAAACAATCTCAACTCGGCTGCCGTCTCGCCCGTCGTCAGCAGCCAGTCGTAATACCACGTCTTGCGCTCGTCGGCTGTCGTGCGCAGCCTCCAACGATGCAGGCGATACGTGTAACGCAGGACGACGTAGAATGCCGGAAGCGTGCTCAGGAAAAGCGCAACGGGCATCCACCAGCCGAAAGGAATCAAGACCACGCCCATCGCCAGAAGCGTGATGCCGCTTTGCAGTAGGCTCCCTATATTTTCAAGCAGCGAGATGGGTCTGTAGGCGGCTTCTTCACGAGCGCGATGAAGATGATCGTAAAACTCTGGCAGCTCGTAAAAGGCCATGTCAGCGGCGATGGATTTTTGATGAATCAGCGCGCTGATGTAGTCGCGCAGGATTTCAGACTGCACCGTGCGTATCCAGCTCGACGCCGCTCTCAAGACTTCCATCAACAGCAGCACTGCGGCCATCGCGACGCCTAAAATTAAGATGTGCCGAACGGGCTCCCACGCGCCGCCCTGTTGATACGCGACGACGAATGCGTCCACCAGAAGCCGCGTCAGGTAAACGACTGCGACGGGCAGCAAGCCCTGCACGACGAGCAACGCGACCCACGCGACGGTCCAGTAGCGCGCCGCCGTCCAGACGAGCCTGAGCGTGCGCGCAAGATAAGGCAGTTGGCCGAAGGCTCTACCTAACCTGCTTTTGATGTAATCGAAATTCCCGGCCACAATTTTTCGGAACGCCTTCCAAGTCTCAAAGACAAAAAGCGCGAGACAAATTTCAAGCGCGCGAAACCCTGAGCGCGTGACGAGTCTCCACAGTCCCGTGCCTGTACTCCACGACCATCTCTGTCCCTTCGCTCACTTCCAAAGAATCCGCCAGCACCCAGACGGGACTCAGCCAGTGATTACTCGAATCCACCTCTGCCGGATGCGTCGAAAATCTGGTTGCCGGACCAAGCTGCAATTCAAAATAGACGACGAAGCCCTGCACCAGCCCACTGTCAGACGCTCGCACAGTGGCTCGATTATCCACGACCGATTGCTTCGCGTTCTTGAAATCCAAATCCGCGAGCAGGACCGGCTCGCTAAACGTCTGCCACTCGCGCGCCTTGTATGGATTGATGTAAAAGGCGTGCGGCGCATTACGCTCGGCCTCCAACAAGGGACTGAAATCCACGTCGTACCACGAGCGCCAGTTGCTCAAAGCCTCTTCCGTGAAAGTGTACTTCGCCAGCACCTCTTCTGGAATAGAGACGGGCAAGCCAAAGACACGCACCCTTTCGGGCACTAGACGAGCATCAGGTTTCAGAAAACGCTTCTGCGCGTCGAGCGTGATTTCCAACACCTGCTCGGCAAGCGGCTCGTTGCCGATCATCTCGCTAATCATGACGTCGGCGCGCTCGGGCAGAGTCGTACGCGTGGACCAGCCTTCCAACAGGGTGATGCGATGCGCGAGCCCGTTGGCTTCAAAGACGGCGCGCGCCGATTTCGCTATGCCGCTTGCCTCAATCGCGTAGACGTGTCGCGCCCCGGCCTGCGCCGCCGCGACGGAAAGCACGCCCGTTCCGGTTCCAACTTCGACCACGACATCGCCGGGCCGCACGACTTCGCGAATCGCGTCTATGAAGCAAGCTGTCCGCGCGCGGTCATTCAGCATCTCTATGTGAACCTGCGGCGCGTTGTAGCCAGTGCCTTCAGCATCCATCATGGGCCGAGCGTGATTTTCATCAAGCAACACGCCCGCCCTGTAAAGCCGTATGATGGTGCTCGTCAAATCCCGCCAGTCCTGCGTTCCACGCGCGCGCGCTGTCAACTCTTCGAGCGCTGATGCCAGAGAGACGGGCCGCGAAAAAGCATCGAGCACAGCCAGACAATGAGAGCCGCATTCGATTGCGCCGCCGTCCGTAAAAATCTGCGCGCCGCCCGTCGAATCAACACGCATCCGCAGGTCCGGAATGCGCTGTAGAATGGTGCTGGGCGAAAGATTCATCATCTGCTTCTTCAAAAATTTCGAGACGCGGATTTTTAAGATGGCTCGCCTGTGCGCGTCCGCGCTTCGTTTGTCTAACTGTATTTAGTAGAAAGGTCGCTCACACGATTGAGAGCTTCCGGCCAACTGCGAAAGCGATGCGGGAAACGCTCCGCGACGCGGCGCGCGATGTCGCCCAGACGATTCTCGCCGTTCATCATGGAAACAATGAAGCTGTCAATCCTTCCCTCTTCGTTTAAGTCAGGCAAGTAATTCGACGCGCGCTTTTTAAGCGCGGCGGGCGCAAGCGGCGAGGAGAAAAAGTTCGACTGTCGAAAACGCGCCTTTTCATGACCGGAAGCGTCGCGCGCCACCGTGTCCCAGCGCCAGATATAATCCTCACCGACGAGGTCCGCGCGAAGCTTGACGTAGATTTGATCGCCCGCAGAGAGCGCGACCGGCGCGAGCAAAGGAAAGAATGCCTGCCCGTAAATCAGCGCAGCCCTTCCGGGCGCATTAGAAAACGAGATGTCTTCAACGAGCGTTGAATCAAACCAGACGGCCACCCCGTGCGCTCGTCCTTCGCGCTCGACTGTCCACGAGACTTCGCCGCCCACGTTCTCGCTCTCGACAGAGTGGTAATCAATCTCGGCCCACGAGCGCGGCTCGACAAGCAGTTGCTCCGCCTTGAGCATTACTCTTGTCCAACTGTTCGCGACGTAACCGCGCGCGGCCCGCAGATCGAAATCAAATCCAGTGTCTTCCCAAAAACTGATGCGCTCGCGATAGTAGTCGTCGGCTTCAACCATGGCGGCCCACAAAGAATCGCGCTGCGGAATCAGAAGCCCGTCAGGCTTGAGTAGCCGGGTGCGCGCATCGACGATTGAAGGGATGTGAGATTGAAAGAGCGGCAGCACGCCGCGTATGTCCGAGACGATGAGGTCGGCGCGCTCATCAATCCTGACGTTGGTCGAGAGATCCTGAAAGAACTCTATCTTGTCCGCGCAGCCGTTCGTCGCGGCCATCTCGCGCGCCATCCCCACGACGTTGTCCGGCTCGATGGCGTAAACACGACGTGCGCCCAGACGACAGGCGAGTAAAGAGAAGATGCCCGTGCCCGTGCCTATGTCCAGAACGACCATGCCGGGCTTGACGGCACGTGCGAGCGCATGCGTGTAAGCCTGCATCCGCACGCGGTCGGCGATCATGCTGCCATGCCCGGAGATGCTATACACATCAACCTCTTTCAGATGCGTTCAGGAATGAGCGAAGACTGTGGACGACCGAAAATCCGCGAGGACGGCCTCGCACAGTTGCGGTAAATGCTTTGGGTCTGTGTGCGGGTTAATCTGTCGCAGGGGCACATGCGCAACCAACCTGCTCAATAACTCAAACTCCTGTGCGCGAAGCGTCATGTCCAACATATAGTTGGTATAAGTGTTTTTCACAAGGAGCATCATTCCCTCGCGCGCCCCGACGGCTTCGATGCGCGGCCTGGAAGCGTCGCTCGCTCGCTCCGCTATAAAATAGATCGCGCCTAAGGGGAGCGGCTCATTTTGAAAGCGATAACCGTTCTCCGTCAAATCCAGATAGCGCTTATCCCAGGTCGGCGTCAGTGGCGGCAGGCTGTCAGACGACCCGTAAAGATTGACGAAAGATTCCGGCCACAGTCGCACGCGCGGATAACCCGCGTTGACCAGAAACGACGCGCCTCCATCCGAGAGAGCGACCACGTCCTCTGATAAGATTGGAAACCCTAGGCTGGCGAATGTCGCGGCAGTGGTTGATTTCCCGGCCCCGGCAGGCCCGACCAGCGTCAGCGCCTGAGAATCCACGGCGACGGCGCTGGCGTGCAGGCAGGTCACACCGCGCAAGCGCAGCACAAACCCGAGCACAGGCCCTTCCAGATAAATAACAGTATCTTCAAGGGTCAGGGTGTCGGGCCACGTGGCCCAGATGTTTCGGCCCGAGCTATCAACTAAAAAGCGCGTGCCGTCGCTGTAAAAGAGCTTGAAGTAATCGCCCTCGATCCAGACTCTCAAAACAGGCTGGCCCGTGGCATCACGAACCGGACTCGTGTACCAGGGACGCGCTCCTTCTAATCCTTCCGCATGCCAAATAGGCATCTGCCCCAGCCGTACCTCAACGTCCACTTCCAGCGGGTTGGGTATCGTTATCAATCCGGGGATGGGCAGATTAGTTTTGAGCCTTAAACCGTAAACAGAATAAAACAAGGATTAGATTTCGGAGAATCAGCCGGTCTTGGAGTTGCCGCGAGTAGCGCCATCATTACCCGCGCCCATATTCGTGGACTTAGTCAACTCGCGGATGTCACCATAGACGACCAACTCTGGCTTGCGGTAGCTCTCTTTGGCGGAACTCTTTTCCTGTGAGCTCACTGGACTTCTCCTATGTCGGGGCATTAGAGTGGCACAAGGCCACAAATAAGTAGGGCAGTTTTAAGCTAAAAATGCCCGCCAGTCAATGATTAATTAAGATGAGAGCGGTCGTCCCGCTCTCGTCTCACCACTCTTTAAAGCCTTGCACGAGCCAAGCTGCCAGCCCATAAGCGAATTATATTATCTGCGCAAGAAACAAAAAGGTCAGCAATGCCTGCTGTGCCAAATTCACATCCGGCAAAGCAGGCAAAGGCAATTGAGTTTTGACCTTTAAGCTGAACCCTTTTGTTGTGGCGGCTAAGAAAATCCTGCTGGGGATTAACTGCAGGGAAGAAACGGGTTCGTGATGTTTGAGCAGTTGAAGTGCGCGCCACACCCGTTCGTGAATTCAGCCTCCCAACATGCACATCGGTCTGCCGCGTTCACGCATGCGCTGTAAGCTCTGGAGGCGCAGGAACCGCAGTTGCCATTCGGGAAATCCGGGCCGCCTTGGCCGCCTTTCCCCTTACCGCCTTTTTGGGCAATTGCAAATGGCGAGACGAGCATCAGACAAAGAAACACAGCAAGCAACACGGGGGCGAGAAATATTTTCTTCTTCATGGTTCTTGGAAACTCCTGGGCGAGGGGGGCAACACGTCGCTGGTTGGGGCAATAACACTAGAAGGCTGGAAAAACAACGCGTGAGCAACGTAGGGCACGCATGCTTCCCCGGAGGGCCTATCCAAACTTGCTAATTGTCCGGACGATACATTAATTTCCACATCCCGTCAATCATCAAAAAGGTGTATGCAAATAACAATTTCAAGCTGTCTTTTGGGCTGACAAAGCCTTAGACTCGGAAGAACAATAATTTTGCTTTCAATCTTTTATGAGCAGACGCCGGGCCATCCCATGCGCTTCTGGAAATTCTAAAAATCGGCTCACTCAGGCCTCCCTGCCGCACTCCAAACCCGCCTGATTTCCCTCTCCCTTGACCGGCGGACGAGCAGTTTTCGCTTCAGATACAATTCACGGGCAAAATACAGCCTCATTTCGGCTCAAGCCCTGATTTTCCAGCCCCTTTACCCTCTATAAACAGCCTTTCGGGCGGATATTCCAAGAAAATCATTTTCCGTCTTGAGAGCAATCTATTGTTAGCAATTGTTTAAAAACGATGTTGTGTGTTAGTACCCATTATGTTACTGTTAGTTGGTCGCTACCTGTGCCGCGTTGAGGGCAGGTATGCTGCTTTGGTTGAAATCCACCGATAAAGGCACACCTCGTGCGAGCGGGGGTCGCAAAGCCTACGGAAGTCAAAACGCGTAGCGTCGCTTTCAATGTTTTGACTTGGCCGGGTTACCGAAGTGAGATGGTCGAGCACCCGGAAAATAGTTAGCGTTTTACCGTCTGCCAGTTCCATCTCCCACCTTCCCTCAATGTCTTTATCAAAAGTGCCTGTCTCATCATGGAGAGCATCTGGATATGTCTCTTCCGGCTGATAGTTATGCAGTTCCTAACTGCTGCGGAGACTGTGCCGATTCCTGGTTCAAAAACTAGCTCATAGGTTCAAAAGAATTTCTGAAGAGTCCTCTGGAGGATGAAAGATGAAGAAGGTTTTCGGTCTCTTTTTGCTGGCTGTGCTGTGTGCGTCCGCCTTTGTACCGGCGCGAGTTCTGGGCGACAAGCCCGCTCGCAATGACGGGGCGACAAACAAGGCGTCAGCCGAGCCTACTTATGTTCCGGGCGAAGTGATAGTCCAGTTCAAGAGCGGCGCAAGCGACATGGATAAAGCTGACGCACGCAAGCTCGCGCGTGCGAGCCGAAAAGAGCGGCTCAAATCCAAGGATGTCGACGGCGAGATGGGCGACAACGATCTTGAGCTTGACGCAGTGGCCCAGGGAGCGAGCGTCGATGATACGGTTCGCTCTTTGAAGAACCATCCGGCAGTTGAGTTTGCCGAGCCGAACTGGGTGCTCAGCAAACAGGTCAGCCCCAACGACCCTTTCTACATGAGCGGGTATATGTGGGGGATGAGCAGCAGCGTCACTGCTCCGTCGAACTCATACGGCAGCCAGGCTGCACGAGCATGGGACGGCGGCTATACGGGATCGCGTAGCGTCATCGTCGCAGTGATTGACGAGGGCGTGGATTTTAATCACCGCGAGCTGTCGGCCAACATGTGGGTTAATCCTTACGAAGTAGTCAACGGCAAAGACGACGACGGCAACGGCTTTGTGGACGACGTGCGCGGCTGGGATTTTGCTGGCGGCAATAATTCTGTTTATGACGGCAAGGTCGGCGACAACGTGACGGACGATCACGGCACGCACGTCGCAGGCACTATCGGCGCAGGGGGTGGCGACGGTGTCGGGCTGGTCGGCATCAACTGGCAGGTGACAATCATGCCGGTCAAGTTCCTCGGCTCGAAGGGCGGCACGACGGCCAACTCCATCAAAGCGATTGATTACGTCACCAACATGAAGAAGCGTCACCCTGAGCTGAACATCGTGGCGACGAACAATTCGTGGGGCGGTGGCGGTTACTCGCAGGCTTTGCACGACGCTATTATTCGCGCCGCCAAGCAGAACATTCTCTTTGTGGTCGCGGCTGGTAATGCGGGCCAGTATCTTGACAAGCGCAATCTCTTCCCGGCGAGCATAGACACGAGCGTCGGAACATCAACCGAGAGCGCGGCCAGTTATAACGCGGTGATTGCGGTTGCTTCCATAGGCTCGGGCGGCGCTCTGGCTTCCGACTCCAACTACAGCGCGAAGAACGTGCACATAGGCGCTCCGGGCGTGGGCATCTATTCGACCACTCCGAACAACACCTACTTGATGATGAGCGGAACATCTATGGCGACGCCTCACGTGACGGGTGCGGTGGCGCTCTATGCCGCAGCGTATCCGTGGGCCACGCCATCGACCATCAGGAACGCAGTCTTAAACAGCGCCGTCTTTACCTCGTCTTTGAGCGGCAAGGTCAGCACAAACGGACGGCTGGATGTTTACGGCGCGCTCTGCCGCTAATCAAACCTTCGACACTCCAGAGAAAGAAAGAGGCCGGTTCGTTGTGAACCGGCCTCTTTCTATTTCGAGACGAGCGCTCCGTCCTATTCAATCAAGATGGAAGCTTTGCTCAAACCTTGATGAAGCATTCGGCGCTTTCTCTTTTTTGACGAAATGCGCGGAAGCCGCAGAGCCACTGATTGAGGCTCAAGGGGCGCAGGTTGGTCCAGAAGTGTTGCGGGTCTTCTACACGCGCTGTTTCCTTCAGAGCTTTCTCGTCAACGTAACGTTCAAGCTCGGGCACAGGCTCAAAATGTGCGAGCCACTCAGGGTCCAGCTTTCGCGCGCGCGCGTAAACAGGGTCTGCGAGCATGGGCGTTTTCGGACGCCTGCGCACCTCTTCGGGCAGAACGCCAAGGGTGGCGCGCCGCATCAGCTCCTTATTAATGCACCAGGGAATGGGCGGGACGGCGAGCGCGTAATTGACAAGACGCACGTCGAAGAACGGATAGCGCACTTCCACAGGCGAGCGGCTCACGCCCGGATCGAAGTTTTCAAAATAGAACGGCCACATAGGGTCTGTAATGCCGGAGTAGGCGTGCGGTCTGGAAGGATGCAAAGAAGGCTGTTTATAAATTTGCTCCCAGCGCGAAGGCAAATCCATGTTCGCGGCGAACGAGCGATTGAGCCAGCGCGGATAGTGGCTCTGCCCCGATGTCTGTCCCCCAAGGCGATTGACCCTCGCGCGTAAAGCAAGCCGTGGCAAGCGACGATGTAAGAGAAGATATCGCCACAGTGATTGACCGGCGCGCACTAGTTGACGCTTTTTGATTAACGACAGGAGGTGTGGCTGCATCTGGAAGTAGAAGGAGACATCGCCCCCGTAGCCTGTGAGCGCCACGCGGCCATGCTCCGCCGCAAGGCGTGCGCCGTCAAACGGAATGGCCGTCAGTGGATCGTTGACGGGTTCGGGCGCGTGAAGCTCCGGCTCGTCCCAACGCTCAAAGAGCGTGTAATCGTCCGCCGCCTGATAATGAGGCGTGATGCCGAGCCGTGTGGCGGCAAGCTCTGCGTAATGGCGCTCGTCGTCCGGGATGAGATGCTCGTAGTAGGTCGTGTGAGCGCAAAGGTCAAAGACGCCCGAGCTTTTCGTTTGCACGGAGCGCGCGGCGGCTGCGACCGTGGTCGAATCAAGACCGCCGCTCATGTAGACGACGGCGCTCGTCGTGCGCAGGCGGTCGGAGACTGCTTCTTCCAGTAGCTCCTTGAAATGCTCCACGTAATCAGCCGCGCGACCGTAACGAACACCGCCGTCAACCCGAAGCCGCCAGTAACGCTCTATGTTGAGACCTTCGCTCACGCTCCACGTGAGCATGTGCGCAGGGGGCAGCCTTTGAACATGGCGAAAGATGGTGGTCGCCGGTTCGTAGTTGAAATCGAAAAGCAGGAAATCACCGATAGCTTGATTGTTGAATTCGTCCGAGACCGAAGGGTGCGCGCGTACGCAATCGAGAGTGTTGCTGAGGATGAGAGCATCGGGGGTTTGCGCGTAGTAGAAGGGCTTGATGCCGAAATGGTCGCGTGCGCAGAAGAGGCTCTGCGTGCGTGCGTCCCAGATGATAAAGGCAAAGTCGCCTACCAAATATTTCAGGCACTCGCGGCCCCATGCGTGATAAGCATGGAGTAGAAGCTCTGCATCCGTGGCGTCCGTTGAGGGCGCGCGCCCGTGCTTGCGTAAATTTTTCAGTAGCTCCCGTCGAGCGTCCACGCGTGCGTCGGCGCTAATCCAGACTTCGCCTTCAAGGCTCGACGGCTGGCGCTCGCGCGGCTGGTCGTTCGTTGTGCGCAGGAGCGTGTGGCCCAGCCCGCAATTTTCTTTGAGCCACGTGTGGCGTCCGTCGGGGCCGCGATACATGATTGTCTCGACCAGCCGCTCCAACATCGCGGGCTGAAGCGTTGCGCCGCCAGTGTTGATAATGCCGACGATGCCGCTCATTGAAATTTTAGCCGCGCCGGGAGCACAGTCCCGTCGAAGGGCTTGAAGCGGTCATGCAGGTTCGCGGCTTCGTTGAGCGCGACGCCGTTTAACTCGACCCATGCGTGCGCCTCGAACTCCGGCGTGCCCTTGCGCACGCCTATGCGCAGGTGAGAGGTGATTCCCTGCCGCTTCAAGAGCCACCAGAGGACGAGCGATTGCGGCAAACAATTCGCGCGATACGGCCCGCGCCTTGCCGCTACACGAACCATGCGTGCGAGGCTGCGCGCACGCCGCGCGACTTCCTCAGAGCCCTCGCGGTCGGTAAAGCCGTCGGCGTTCTGTCCTTTCACAGCCAGCGCCGCCTGACACCATTTGAAACTGGTGAGGCGCAAAGCGATGGCCGTCAGGGGCAGCAGCACGAGCGATGAAAGAAGCGCGGCCATCTCGCCCCTCGTGAGGGCGCGCAGCTTGCGCCAGTTCTCCTTTGTAGATTTTTGAAAATCCATGTTGACGGTTAGTTTTCTTCTGTGACCTGTTTACAGAGCTTGTTTAGCCGGGCTGTGCTGGCTGTGAAAAGCTTTACTCACGCCGGTTGAGTTGTGGACTCTTCCGTAGCGTGCTGCTCCGCGCGCGCACGCCGTAAGTTATCCCTCATCATGGTCTGAAAATCCGGCTCGGATGCGAACCAGCCCGCGAGAGCAACTTTATCGACAGGGCCTTCGACCGCCGAGAGCCTGTGTTTGAGATTCGGCGCGAGACGAAAAATAATGGCGTCGCCAAACCCTGTGTTGGCTACTTCGTGTACGACCTCGCCCGTCGTCGTGTCCTTTAAATAGAGTACGCCGCCGCCGTAGACGCCCGTGCTCAAGTTAACGCTCAGCGAGACCAGACGATGCTCGACCAGATCATCATGCCACGTATCGAAGTGTTGAAGCGCGGCGCTCATGCGATAGACGCTGCCGGTAAAACAGCCTATCCCGGCGCAGCCTGTGATGCGGCGCACGAGGGCGAATAATTCGTCGTCGTTGAGTAAGAGCAGCAGGCCGGAGAGCGCCGCGTTGTGTTCCATGCGCAGATCGACCGGCGGAGGGTCGAGCCTTTCGTGGATTCTTTCGTGGAACGTGGCGCGCTCTATCTGGCGCTGCATTATCTCAAGTAGCTCAGGGTCCAGGAACCGGCGCAGCCGCAGGCAGTGTTGACGGTCGAAGCGCGCGCGCAGGTCGTCCAGCTCGGCGGCAGTCGTGCTGGAAACAAGACCTGATTTTGTAATCTGAATCATCGCTCTCAAGTCTCACGCGCGTCGTGGCCTCGGCCCGACGAGTGTACACTTATTTATCATCATTGACATAGCCCTTCTCTTTTGCATTACTTACCGGGAAGCAGAGAGCGCGCCCAGATGGACGAGTCAAGGCCCGTAGCTTTCCACACGGAGCGCGGGCCTCCGAAAGACAGGAGACGGATGAAGAGCTTCAAGACGCTTTATAAAAGTGCAGCTTTCCATTTTCTGAACACGCTGCTTCTACTCGTCATCTTAAATCTACTGCTCGGCGCGCTCTATTTCATCAAAGACGCTTACACCCTGCGGAGCGCGGCGCGCCCGTCGAAGCTCTTTAACGAGGACGGCTCGCCCGTGGATAACGGCAAGCGTCTCAGAGACCATCTGGAATGGTTCGACTACAACGCGACGCGCGAGATGAGCGAACAAGAGGCCGCAGAGGTGCTCGACGATTTTTACGACATGCACATGGGCGGCTATATCTACCAGCCGTGGGTGCAGTACCAGCGCCCGCCGTTTCAGGGAAAACGTGTGACGATTGAAGCGGGCAAATCGGGCATCACCGTCCGTAGAACTACGACTCCACGTGTGGACCAGTCAAAGCCCGTGATAGACATCTTCACCCTGGGCGGCAGCACGACCTTCGGCTATTACGTCCCGGACGAGCAGACGTGGCCCAGCTATTTGACCGCGATTCTCAACGAGCGCGCAAAGGCCGAAGGGCTCGACGTTCAAGTCAGGGTCACAAACTACGGATGCGCCGGATACTATCCGACGATGGAAGGGGCGCTCGCGCTAGACCTCTTCCGGAACGGCCATCGCCCGCACATGCTGATTTTCATGGACGGGATCAACTGGGGGCCGGACGAGGACGCGCCGGAATTCACGCGCGAGCTGGAACGCGCGTTCTTCGACCTCCAACATGAAAATCGTGAGATGGCAGCCGCCCAACTAAAAAACGCGCTGTGGAAATGGATTCCCATGCTCCGCCTAGCCGCTTCAATTAAGTACAGGCTCGGACGGCAGACGGACTCACAGCACACTGGCAACAATCCCGCGGCGCGAGAGAAGCCTTTGACCAATGAGCAGACGACGCAGGTTCAGTACGTGCTACAGCGTTTCAAACAGAATCGCAACGTGATGAAAAGAGTCGGCGAGGAGTATGGAGCGGAGACGCTCTTTTTTCTACAGCCCGATCCTGTCTATAACTATCCCGTGGAGCTTTACCGTCGCGCCCTGCCCGACACGTGGTGGACTTCCATGAAGCAAAGACAGTTATTCTACGAAGAGATGAGCAAAGACTCAGGGTTCGTTTCGCTCTCGCAACTGTTCGAGACGTTCGGGGTTGGTAAAGGAAGGAAGGCTATTTTAGATGACGTGCATTACAGCCCCAACTTTAATCGCCACGTGGCAGAGGCCGTGGCTTCCGTGATTGACTTGCAGAGGCTCAAGGCCGCTTCGCTCACACGCTCCGCCGTTCCCACCGGCACAAGGAGAGCGGCGGCGCTTCCCTGAACGCCGGAGCTTTCCAAAGCTCTACGGCATGCCGTAGAGCTTTTTGTATCGTCCGCCCTCAGGCACGCGGCGCGTCTTCAATCTCGACCAATCCCTGCTCGGCCATCTCCGAGAGCAGCTCCAACAAATCCTGCTCGCACGTCTCTGCTTCCACTTCGTAACGCTCAAGCAGGGCATCGCGCACTTCCGTCACGCGCACCGGGGCTTGAATCAACTGCCAGATGCGCGCTCCCACGGCATCCAGCCCGTAGTAGACTCCGTTATTGAGGTTGAGAATGGCCGCTTCGCCCGACAAATCGCAGGCGATGTGCTCTTTGGTCGCCACGACGGTCGAACCCATGCTTACCGTTTCTTTCATAGCAGTCTCGGCTGCCTCCCATGATTACAGGTATAAGATTTTCTCCCTACGCCGGAATAGATTACAGAGACGCACGGGCTCAGGCAATAGCCGAGCGTGCAAGACTCACCGCAGAGACGCAGAGAACGCGGAGGGGGCGCAGAGAAAAGAAATAACAAGAGGCGCGAGATAGAAGGCACAAATCCTGTTTAGCTCCGTAGGAGCGAGGATGTTTATAGTTAGCAGATGCGATATGGAGACAAGCTCCGTAGGAGCGGCATATCATGGATGCGGAACATGTCGCTCCTACGGAGCTTGATTTTTGATTGATTCTGTTAAGCTATAAACATCCTCGCTCCTACGGAGCTAAAGCTTGTTGAGCATCGAATTTTTTATTGAACAAGTGCGCTCGATTGTTGTAAACACTAGGGCAGAGGGATTTCAAAAATCCGTGTCGTCAAAAGTTGCCCGCTCTTTTTGCTTCCGATGCCCCCACAGGTCTACAAGCTGTCGAAACGCAAGCGCGCGCTCTTTCATCTGATTATCTACGTCGCGCTCGCCGTCTCTTTTCTGGTCGCCTCGGAAATCGTGCTGCGCGTGAAGGGCTGGCATCCGTGGGAGCCGGGCGAGCTGGATGTTATGGTCGAGCCGGGTGGAAGGCTCTACGCGAAGGATGCGTCGCTCGGCTACGTTCACCTGCCCGGTCAGTACACAATAACTCTTAATCACTCTTACAGTTTTCGTGCGACCTACGGAGACGACCGATTGCGCATCACGCACCCGCCCGTGGAGGCAGCGCTCGACAAAGAGGAGATATGGATTTTTGGTTGCTCTTTCACGGATGGCTGGTCGCTCAACGACGAAGAGACCTACGCGTGGGTCTTGCAGGAGAAGCTGCCCGCGTACGAAGTCAGAAATTTCGGAGTTGACGGCTACGGCAACCTGCAAGCACTGATTCAGATGAAAGAGGCGCTGGCGTCGAAACGCAAGCCGCCGCGCGTCGCCATTGTCACCTACGCTTCTTTTCATGATCAAAGAAATACGTTCCTGCGCTCTTGGCGAAAACTCTCCGTGCCCTATAACAAGCTGGTCGCTCCCTTTCAGCCTTACGCGCGGCTCACTCGTGATAACCGGCTCGAATTTTTCACAGGCCCCGTGGAGTACGAAGAGTTTCCACTGATGCGCCGCTCGGCCTTCGCGCATTTTATAGAGACTCGGTACAACCTCTGGGAAGACAGCTTCTACCACAGCAACGAGGTCTCGCGCGCCGTCTTGCGCGAGTTCGCGGAACTCTGCCGCCGGAACAATATCAAGCTGGTCGTCGCAGGCATCTACAATGATGCAACGACACAAGACGTCCTGCGTTATTGTGAACGAGAGGGGTGGCTCGCGACCGACATCTCCGTGGACTTGCGCGCAGCCGAGAACATGAACCTGCCACATGACAGCCACCCGAGCCCGCTTGCCAACCGGCGGTACGCACAGAAGCTGGAAACTTTTCTACGCACCAACGCGCTTTTGTAAACACGCACGCGCGCGGGCGTCGTCCCGGCCCTGAAATTGATTGACTGGCGCGGCAATTACGAATATCGTTTCACGCAGCCCAGAGCCTTTTTCAAATGAGCCGACTTTAGTATGAGCCAAACAGCCTCGCGCCCTGACCTCGCACACGTGTGCTTTTTAACTTACCGGCGGCAGAGCACTTCCCGACGCCTCAGCCGAATTGAGTGGATTCAAAAACTTGACCCTTCAGGAACAGGACGCTCGATCTGATTTTCGTAGCGCTGCTTAAGCATGCAGGCGGAGCATAAACAATCGCCCCGGTGGCACGTCACGCTTGAATCGGTTGATGACCGCATGATCAGCCTGATGCGGCTGATTCTTGCCCTCTCCGCGCTCCTCATTATCAAGATTGACCCGTTGCAGCCGGATCGCTCCACCGCGCTGACCTATAGCGCGCTCGTGCTCTACAGCCTCTACAGCGCCGCTCTTTTTCTGCTCGCGCTCCGGCGTCCAAAGCTCGTCTCTGCTTTCACTCCTTACGCACACTGGGTGGACGTTGCCTGTTATCTCCTGCTCGTCACGCTCTCCTCCGGCACGAGCAGCATCTTTTTCTTCTTCTTCTTTTTCGCAGTCATGGTCGCCTCCTTCCGCAAAGGATTTAAGGAAGGCTTGCGCGTGGCGGTGGTCTCGGCAATCCTGTTCACGGTGATCGGCTACGCAAGCGCGCCCGCCGAACCGCATTTCGAGCTGAACCGTTTTCTACTGCGCCCGATTTATCTCATCGTGCTCGGCTATATGATCGCTTATAGCGGCGGCTCGGAGCTTGTGCTCAAACGTCGGCTGGCGCTCCTCAAAGAGGTCAACAGGCTTTCCAACCCGCGCTTCGGCGTGGACCAGACCATCGATTCCATCATGGGACAGGTGAGCGCGTTTTATGAGGCGGACTCGTGCCTGCTCGTCATGGCCGAAGGCAGGGGCCACGTCGCGCGCCTTTGTGAACGCAGGAACTCGCACCCGTCCGTGCGCGCGGAATCCCTGACGCCCGAGACGGCTGCGATTCTGTTCGGCTTACCGCCAACTGCTGCGGTCGCTTACAACCGCGCAAGGCGTTGGTCGGTGCGAGGTGCGCTTGCTTTCGCCTGCGACGTGGAGACGAATGAACGGCTCGACGGCTTACGCGAGGCGAGCGAGGCGCTGGCCGATATGCTCGGCACGCAATCGGTCGTCACGCTGCCCCTCGTCAGACAGGGCAAGGCTACGGGCAGAATGTTTCTTACTTCCGACCGCCATCGCTTCTACCCGCAGGACGTGGATTTTCTTCGTCAGGTTGTAGAGCACATCGCACCCGTCATCGAAAACATTCGCCTGCTCGACCGTCTCGCCACGGAAGCGGCGGAACAGGAGCGGCAGAAGATTTCCCGCGATTTGCATGACAGCGCCATTCAACCTTATATCGGTCTCAAGCTCGGTCTGGACGCGCTCGCGCGCAAGGTCGCGCCCGGTGATGCGATCAGTGCGGACATAGAAGAATTAATCCGCATGGCGAGCGACCAGATTTCCGATCTCCGCTCGCTGGTCGGAAATATCTCGCGCGGCGAGCGTGAGCGCGAAGAGAACACGGGCCTTGTGCCCGCCGTCCGCCGACACGCAGCCAAGTTCACAGAGTTCTACCACATCAAGGTTGACGTGCGCGCAGAGACGGAGCTGCGCATTAATGACCGTCTAGCGGCAGAGGCTTTCCAAATCCTGCGCGAAGGCTTGAGCAACATTCGACGCCACACACGGGCGGGCTCGGCCTCCATAGACCTCGCGTGCGCGGGCGACCAGTTCATCATGAAGATAGGAAATGACGGCGCGATTGATTCCACGGAAGCTTTTACGCCGCGCTCGATTACCGAACGCGCGACGGCACTCGGCGGTCGAACGTTGATTGAGCAGGCAGACGGTCAAACCGTCGTGCGTATAGAAATCCCGCTCTAGCTCTCTTGTCGTATAAACTTTAATGACCAACACTCCCGCCAAACCGATACGCGTGCTCCTGGTTGACGACCACAAAACCCTGCTCTGGGGTCTCGTCAAATTAATTGAGGGGGAACGGCCACGCATGGAAGTCGTGGGCGCGGCCACAAATCTCGCGGAAGCAATGGAGGCGGCGCGGCGCGACGAGCCAGACGTTATCCTGCTCGACGTTGACCTCGCTGGCGAGAACAGTCTTGACCATTTGCCTGAGCTGTTAAAAGAGACAAAGGCACGGGTGCTTGTGCTGACGGGAATGCGCGACCCGGAGATTCATGACCACGCCGTCATGAAGGGAGCGCGCGGCGTGGTCTCAAAAGAAGAGTCTGCGGATGTGATTCTGAAGGCGATTGCGAAGATTCACGCGGGCGAGCTTTGGCTTGACCGCGCCGCCACGGGCAGAGTCTTCAGCCAGTTGTCCAAAACCAATGGCGCAACCCCTTCGGACCCGGAAGCTGAAAAGATCGCTCAGCTTACCCCGCGCGAGCGCGATGTCATCCACGCCATCGTCACGACCAGCCCCTCTACAAACAGAAAAATCGCAGAGCAGTTGAACGTCAGCGAATCGACCTTACGCAATCACCTCACGGCCATCTACAGCAAGCTCGGGCTCTCCAACAGATTGGAGCTTTTCATGTACGCCCTCGGCCACGACCTTGCAAAAAAGTAAGCAGTGAATAGTAAGCAGTAAGCAGTCGAACGACATACCGCTCGGCACGAATTGCCGCTTGCTCTCTTTTACTGCTTACTGCTCACCGCTCACTGCTTACTTTTTCTTTGGGCGTAGGAGTTTTGTCCCGGCTTCGGCTCTGAAAATCTGGGAGAAAAGTCCTAAAAAGAAATGGTGGAGCGTCTCATGCGCTCTTTAGTGACGGCAGTGTAATATTCTTATCACGAAAAAATAATAATTGCCGGTTGCCACGACCGGCAATTAGGAAAGGCCGTTGGTTATGGTACTCGACCTTGAACACAACAACGGCCATTTGAAAACAGACTGCACCCTGGACCGTCGGCAGCAGCCGCGCATCTACGAACAGTTCCCCGTCAGAGTCGAAGGCGTGGATTCAAGCGGCGCTGGTTTTGACGATGCTGTCAGGCTCGATAACGTGAGCGCCGGAGGGCTTTATCTCAAACTGGCGCGCCCAATCGAGCGTGGGGCGCAACTCGCGATGGCGATACGTTTTTCCAACGTAGAGCTGTTAGCGACGAGCGCTCCCCGGCTGGCTGTTCGCGGTGTGGTGTTACGGGTTGACCCTCAGCCCGGTGGTACGTTTGGCCTCGCCGTCGCGTTTACCCATCACCGATTCCTTTAAGAGCTGGCAGGCTCCCGAGAGAATCCTCTGAGGTTTAATCAATTCCGCCACAGGTCTCAAGCTGTAGACCGTTTTCGCTTTGGCCCAGCGCGAGTTGAAGCCGCTTCACTCGCAATCGCGGATTGGCTTTGATGTGCTAACAATCAAGCTACTATGCTCCGCCCCCGTTCCCCATCCGAGCCTGTCGGGCGCTGGAAACCCCCGGCCCGCTTTGCTTCGGATTAAAGAAAGGATTTTCTTCTCATGAAATTCAATGCCCCTAACGCTTCGCGAAAGAGCATGCGCAACTTTCGCATGGTGTTTATCACTTCGCTCACCATCGCGCTGGTGTTCCTCGCAACATCGAGCGCCCTTATGGCCCCTCTTTCAGGAGCGATTTTCACTACCGAATCTCTCTGCGACGGAACAAACGTCAACATCTTCGATAGTAAAGCTGCTGTCCATCTTAACGGCGGCCCGGCGCATCCGGGCTCGGCGGGACTGCCCGACGGCGAATATTATGTTCAGGTAACGGAGCCCGACGGTACGCTGCTTGGCACGAGCGTCGGCACGACGGATGAGACGCCAGTCGTCATCAGCGGTGGCGAATTCGTTACCTGTTACCAACTGCAAGCGATTCTACGCAAAGCGAGCAACGCGGGGCCGTACCCCGTTGCGCCAGACGGTTACGACACCACGTCGAATGGAGGCGGCGTGTACAAAGTCTGGGTGAGCACCGAAAGCTCCTTTACCAACAGCGCGAGCAAGACCGATAACTTTAAGGTCGAGGAAGACGGCGGGACCGTTCAGGAGAACCCCATCCTGCGCGTCAGAAAATTCTATGACGCCAACGCCAACGGGACTCTGGACCTAGGCGAGCTGTTGCTCGATGGCTGGAAGTTCCGCATACAGGATGGCTTCGACATCATTCGCTTCACGCCCGTTGACATAGTGGTCGCACCGGACACTTACGCCGTGACGGAGTTCGCGCCCATCGAAACCAACTGGGTCACGACGACCATGAATCCGCAGGCCGTGTCGCTGGCCGAAGGCGAGGACAAGACGCTTAATTTCGGCAACGTCTGTCTCGGAGCCGGAGGCGGCCTGACGCTCGGCTTCTGGAGCAATAAGAACGGTCAGGCGCTTATCGGAGCTGACGATCTGGCGCAACTGGTCGCGCTCAACCTGCGCGATGCCGGCGGGAACAACTTTGATCCCGCCAACTATGCTGCGTTCCGCAACTGGGATTTGAGCGCCAACGCGACCAACATGGCCTATATGCTGTCGGCACAGATGTCCGCCATGAAGCTCAACGTCTATAACAACAAGGTCAACGGAAACGCTCTGATCTACGCGCCGGGTCTGCCGACGGTAGCGCCCAGCGGCTTCGCCAGCGTCAACACCATCCTCAACGCTGCGAACACGGAACTCGGCTTACACGGATTTGTGCTGAGCGGCAACTCGTTCCGCACCTATCAGGAAAACCTCAAGAACGCTCTGGACAGGGCCAACAACAACCTGAACTTCGTACAGGCCCAACCCTGCGGGTTCAGCTTTGCGGAAACGGAGTAGTTAATTCGCGGCGGGGAAAGCATTCTGAAATTAGCTTTCCCGTCCGCTCATCTTCCACAAGCAAAAGGGTCGTGCCACTTAAACTGGCACGACCCTTTTCTCTTGAGTTGATTACAGCCTCGCACGGATTGCCTGCAACTTTGTGCGAGACGCATTCTTTATTTGACGTAGGTTGTCACAGACTGTGAGACCCCTACGTTGCCTTTCGCGTCATATGCTCTGGCTAGTAGAGTGTGAGCACCGAGAGACATTTTGCGCGTGTTCAGTTTCATAGCGAATGGAGGCGTCGTTGACGAAGCGCTCAACTTACCGTCCACGTACAACTCCACCCTGACCACACCCACATTATCCGTCGCGCCGAACGTCACATTAATATTACCGGAGATGTTTGAGCCGTTTGACGGCGAGGTGATCGCTATAGTCGGAGGCTGCGAGTCCGTGACATTGTTGACGGTCACGACATTGGTCGCGCTCGACGCGTTTCCGGCTGCATCTCTGACGGTCGCTGTTAACGTACATGCTCCATTGGCCCTGCTCTTAGTGTCAATCGAGAAGACATAAGGCGCTGCTGTGTCCGTTCCAACCACGACCCCGTCAACGCTCAGGCTGACGGACGCCACGCCCACGTTATCGCTGGCTGCTACGTCTACGGAGACCACGCCCGAAACGGTAGCGTTTTGAGCGGGCGAGTTAAAGCCTGCGGTCGGCGCTGTCACGTCCCCGGTAGGAGGAGGCGGTGGCACAGGATTTCCCGCAGCCAGATTCACAGCGCCCGCAGCATTAATTCTGCCCCAACCGAAACTGGTATCCCGCCCGGCTGCCCCTAGATCATTGGCAGACTGCTTCAAAATGTCCTGCACCTGCGTTGCCGTCAAAGCGGGATTAACAGAAAGCACTAGCGCCGCTACGCCCGCTACAAACGGTGCGGAGAAGGATGTGCCGCCGACGTACGAATAACCGCCGCCTCTGATGGTAGTTAATGCGCCTTCGGGCGCAGCCAAATCTATATTGTTACCCGTGTTGGAGAAGAAGGAGAGTGCGTCCGCCTGATCCGTGGCGCTGACGGTCAGGACATAAGGATTATCCGCCGCGGAGACGAAAGTCCCTGCGTTACCTGCTGAAACCGTCACCACTCCGCCCTTGCTCTGAAAGTATTTCGCAGCGGTCGTGACGGTCGAGCTTTCGGAGACGCCGCTAAAGCTGATGTTTGCCACGCGCGCACCGTGGTCCGCCGCCCAGTTAAGACCGCTCGCCATTGACGAATATGTTGCATATCCGGTGGAATCGGCTACGCGTACAGGCATCAACCTGCATCCCCAGGCCACGGAGGCCACGCCGGTCCCGTTGTTTGTGCTCGCAGCCGCAGTGCCCGCGACCTTTGTCCCGTGCCCATGCACGTCGCTCGTATCCGAGTTATTACTATAAATATTCCAACCGGGAACCATCTTCCCTGTAAGGTCTTCGTGTGTGCCGTCCACGCCCGTGTCCAGAATAGCAATGGTAATGCTGCTGCTTCCGGTCGTTACAGGCCAAGCGCTCGGAGCGTCTATCTTGCGCAGCCCCCATGCCTCGCCCGCACCGTAATTCGGATCGTTGGGAATCATCTCGTCCGGCGCGACCAAGCGGTCCAGCTCTGCGAACTCCACATCCGGCATGGATTGAAACACACGCATCGCAGCATTTTCGCTGGCCTGCTCGGGAAGCTGTAACACGCGAACGCCGGTCGCGCCAATCTCGCCTTTATCACGAGCGCCATGCGTTGAGACCAACTCGCGCACGCGCCCCGATGATGTTCCGGAGCGAAACTTGACAAGCACTCTGCCGGGAACAAACTGTTCTTCGACCTCGTCCTGCCGATTCCAGTTTTCCGCCCGCGCAACTCTGCCGAACCTGAGCGGCAACAAAACTAAGAGCGCGACCAGACCAGCCGCCCACACGACTCTCAAACGATTGTTCATCAAACTCCCTCCAGGCCACTTCGCTCCAGCGAAGAGGTAATGTTTCCAATAGCGCGAGGGTGCTGGCTTGCTTTTTAAGCGGGTAGCTACGAGGAGCGGCTCACACGTAAAGGCTGAGTCGCATATGGCACTGAATGAGCAGGGAGTGAGCGCGAGACTCTGCGTGCGCAAAGAAGCTGGAAGCGTGTATCAGAGGTGTGGGGATTGAACCGTAGAAGAAGGAAGGGCTATCACAGTCGCTCTTGCGCGAGCTGTCGGTTCTTTGTTTCTAATCACTCACTTCGGCAACCCGGCCAAGTCTCGAATAAGAGAAACATTTCGTTCTCCACTTCGGAGACTTCCGTAGGCTTTGCGACCCCCGCTCACACGAGGTGTGCCTTTATCGGTCGTCTTTCAAACGAAACGCGCGCGCCCGCGAACCCGGGCCGCCGTTTCATGTAAAGGGCAATCTCTTTCGGACAGCCCCTCTCTTAATCAGACTACTGTTGCCGAAAGGTCGTGTCAATCATTATTTTGGCCGTTGTTGAACACAACCCTCCGCCTCCGCTCGCTCCATCGCGCGAGCGGGCTTAAGCTTTTCTCTTCTAAGACTTAACAAAGCCTAGCCCGGTGCTTTTATAACGGAGAGCGATTCGAGTTGCTTACGCGCGGCTTCGGCCTCAAGGCTTCGAGGGTGGCGGCGCAACACCTCGCGCCACGCCCAGCCGTCGTAACGAAATCGCTTCTCCCTCGGGTCGAAGACGAAGATGATGCCCTGGCGATTATAACGGTCGAGCCCGTTGTAGTTCATGAAGTAGCTCACGACGGGCGCGCCGTTGGCCGTCATCTCACGCTCTGCCAGACGGCGCGCGGCCTCGCGCGAGAGCTTCGACGCGGCCTCTTCCGCCGCCTCGCCGTACAGCATCAGGACTGCCGGGCGCAGAGGCGAGCGTGGAAACGTGTCCAGAAAGATGCGCGCCCGCGCGATGCGGTCAAAGTCTTCCGAGCCGCGTATGAGCCTGACGAGTCTTTCATCATCGCCCGCGCGATTGGGCACAATGAGCGCATCGGCTTGCAGCCAGCCGCGCGTCCGCCGCGTCACGGCCACGCGATAAAACGTCACGCCCTCCGCAGACGGTTTAGCTCCCATGATGGCGACCATGCGCCCGCGACTCATGCGCTGCAAGAGGCGGGCAGAAAGGCTAGGCTCGTCGCGCAAAGCAGACAATCTTTCATCGACCACAACCGCAAGCCTCCCGCCCACAGGCGCGCGACGCTGCTGCGCAATGGCCTCAGGCGTGTAGACAAAGAGCGTGACGAAGAGAGAAACAAAGAAGTACGCGACTGTTTTTCTACAGGAGAGAAAAGACATGGGTTGAGCCTCCAGAGTTTTAATGAGGCGCAAGATGAATGAGGCGCAAGAAGGATTAGCACTTAGCCCGCGCACGGGTGCACGCGGCGGACGAGGATTTTCAAATCTAACGCGGCGAGCGCCGACGGGTCGTAGAGAGCCCTTGAGCAGACAATTTCACGCGCGCTTCGGCGGCTAGAATACGTTCACGCGCGCCCGCGTGATGAACATGACAGATGGCGTTGGCGAGCGCGTCTGCGGCGTCGTGCGGCTCCGGCACACTGGCAAGCGAAAGAAGCACGCGAACCATCTCCTGCACCTGATGCTTTTCGGCGTTGCCGTAGCCCACCACCGTCTGCTTCACCAGTCGCGGGCTGTACTCATGAATCTCCAAACGTGCGCGCTCGGCGGCCAGTAGCGCCACGCCGCGCACCTGCCCGAGCTTGAGCGCGGTCTTAACGTTGGTCGCGTAAAAAGCCTCTTCAATCGAGCAGGCATCGGGCTTCAAGCGCGCGATGACCGCTTCCAGGCCGTCGTAGATTTTCAAGAGCCGCTTCGGAAAACTTTCGCGCGGCGGCGCTTTGACAACGCCGAATTCGACCAGCCGGATGACGCGTCCCTCTGTCTCTATGACGCCCCACCCCGTGGTCTCGCTTCCCGGATCAACGCCCAACACACGCACCGCTCTCAAATAACATAAAATCAGCACTGTTTACAATAAATAAAGTCCTTACCTTAAAAATAAAGTTCTTGCATAAGTCCAACTTCTTTTGGCACAACCGCATTTATTCCATTCAGGTGGTCATGAGACAGCAATAAAGTTGCATACCATGTATTAGAGTTGCTTACCACGCAATAAAATTGCGCGCTACGTGCAAAAAGTTAAGCCACAGAACGCTCAACACCTCAAATCCACTCACAGCCAACTATTGACTCAGAAAAGAATTCACAGTAAATGTCATTTCAGTTCAGCCTTGAAATTCAATGTTGGGAGGTTCAACATGAATCCTGTTAAGGGCTACACGATGCTCAACTTCCTTAATTGGCTTACGAACTCTCACCCTGAGGTGCATGACTTGAGAAGCCTGAGCGAGGAAGATTTGGTCAGGCTCATTGATGAGTATGAGGAGGGAAAAGTTTCCGCAAATCCTGCTTTGAAAGCAAAGTGGCTTATCGGATTCAATTATCTCATTAAAGATCAGGGCGATTGGGAGGGTTATGATCTGGCAAGGCAAACGCTCAGATCAGATTTTGATTGAGAAAGTAGCGACGGAAAGGTTCACTACGGATACAAAGCGCGGGTGCTGGGTTCTAAGTGTTCCTTTCTGAACCTCGCAGCGTTTCCAGCGTCTCTCTATCGAGTTCGTTGTTCTGGACTTTTTATTGAAGTCTCCATAAGTTCATCAAAGAGACACCAAGATAATTCGTTATATGGAACAGTCTGAAATCGAAAGATTCTTATCAGGTTTTCGGGCTTGGCTGAATGATAGGCATCATACTGCCCCAATTAGTGAAGAGAAGAATATAGACTCTTTACTTCATGAATATCTATCTTCTACAGGTATAAGAGATGTTGACGAGTATATAGGAAATCTAAAAGCCTTACGCGCAGGTAAAACCTACCAGACTCTAACGGATGAGATGACTCGACTGGGAGCTAAACCTAAACGCTCCGTTCGACTCGATGAAGATAGCGACATCCTTGTGCGTCACAGAAAAGTACCTCTCCATGCTATGTTTTTGTATACGTCAGAGGATAAAACCGTTGAAGCATATATCGCTGACAATTGGGGGGCCCTTGATACGCTATCAGGAGACTTCTGCGATATCCATCAGAGTGTAGATCAATTTCAAAATGCAGCTGATGCTTATGATTTTATTGAGCATCTTGATGTGATCCGAGATTCGGGTTCTGTAGCTTACTCTAAGCTTCCAGGAATGTTCTTTTGGGATAATAACGGAGTAGTTGAGTACATACCATTCGGTGTTACTCCGACCTTAGAGCATATCAGACTGATTGTTCGAACTATATTTGAAGAAGTCCGTAATAACCCAACTATAACCTCAGTAAAAAGAGCCAAAAAAAATTTAGAAAACGCACACTATCCTACTCGCACAGCACCTATAAAAAAGCCAAGTATATGGGGTGATCTCATTGGCTTTCTCCTTGCATTTGTCGTTGTTATTGGCGCAGTTGTTCTAGCTTCGAGATGGGCCTCGCCACTAGTATTAGGCGTAGTACTAATTGCTACCATTCTTATCTTCTTGCTTGTTGCAGCTCTAATTCTAAGGCGATCTGATGATCTATCAGAATCAAATTTCATGACAGTAATTAGCCATATTGTTAGAAGTATTCCCTTGCTCCGCCAAATAAGTGAATCAAACAATAAGAACAACGATTAATGTTAGTACTAGAAGATGCGCAACTTGAATTAGAGGAAAAACATGAATGTCTCGAGTTGTGTTTACAACGCTTAAGCCCTATAGAGCGCGAGCTAATCAGGCGGTACCATGAAAAAGATGGAGAAGGAAAGGCCAAGATAGTTTCTCGAGAGCGTCTAGCTCAGGAACTTGGAATGACAGTTAGTGCATTACGTCTAAAGGCTTTTTGGTTAAGGGAGAAGCTACGTATATGTATGGAGTCTTGCTTGAATTGTAATCATCATAAATCAAAATGTACTCACTACTAAGCTGCTGGGTAAGTATCTCATGATTAAGGAAGAACCTTATTTTCCACTCGATTTCTTACCCTAATGGGAAAATTGGCTTTAGGGAAGAACTTTATTTTCAAATCAGTCCAGTTGGGCAATCCAAAATAAAGAACTTATCCCCTCTTCAGAGAAGAACTTTATTGTTCGGGAACAAGGACGAGTGCCAGCGATAAAGTCGTTGCGAAACAAATAACGCAGATGCCCGGCGGCTAAAACGTGCCCGGTTCAAAAGTAAGAGCGGCGAGTCTGTTGATAAGACTCGCCGCTCTCTTCCCTTTAGCCACTGTCGCTGGAGACAGGACGAGGATTGTTATAGAGCAGGCTTCATAAGACAGACGCTTTCGAGTCCGATTAACGGCGGCGGAAGATTTCGTAAACGGCACCGTTCGAGATTGAGACCACGAACAGGTTGCCGTTCAGTCCGGTCTGAATGTCTGTGCCGACCCCGAAGTTTCTGCCGATGAGCAGGCTTTCGCTTTCGGTGATGTCGAACTTGCACAGATTATCCGCGACGCGGTCTTCCAGCCGGGCGTCATCCACGCCGATTTTGCGGCGATTGCCCGTCAGGTTGAAGTGGAACAGATGCCCTCCCTCAAGAAAGGGACGGGCTCCGGCCATAAAGAGGTCGCCCTCGTACTGCGGCCCGAGCCCACGCCCTCGCACGAAGCCTATGCCGCCGGGGGCGACTTCAAACTTCCAGCTAAACTCCGGCGCGCTGTAGTGTGCGCCGGGCAACATAAACAGTCTGGACAAAGCCTGGCCGGGCGTGTCGGCGATGAGCGTCGGCGACCACCTTAATTGCTGTAAACCAAAATAAGGTGTCCCCAGACATGGATCATTGTCGGGGCTGGTTTCGATAGCCTTGTACTGCGCGATACGCTCGGGCGGCCCCATAATCTGCACCCAGCCGGAATTAAATCCCGGCTCGACGCGATTAAGCTCGCTGAAACTGTCGTCGCCGTTCTCCTGCTCCCACAGGAAGCCTGAGATGGGATCGAAGTCCATGCCGAAGTTGTTGCGCAAACCGTAGGCGTAAATCTTCTTGATGTTCGCCGCCGCCTCTCCCGTCAAATTCGTCTGAGCGTTGAAGAAAGGATTGTCCGTCGGCGTCGAGCCGTCGTCGTTCAGGCGCAGGATGACTCCCGTCAGGTGCGCGTCGTCCGGGTCAGGCCCGCCGAACTGATCGTCCTGCATCACGGGCCCGGGGCAGTTGGCCGTCGGCCCGCACGGAAGATTCTGCAACTTGCCGCGCCGCCCCGTATCGCCGATAACGATGTAGAGCTTGCCGTCAGGTCCGAATCTAAGAACGCCGCCGTCGTGGTTTCCGCGCGGCGGCTGCTCCTCGTCTCCCTGTCCGGCAGGCACTGGAGCGCCGTCGTTCTGAAAGGCGCGCAACATGATTAGATTATGGTCGTACGTGAGCGCGGAGCCGTCCCAGGTGAAACGGTCTACACGATTGCCCAGCAGGGGCACCTGTAGAATATTGTCTGTGTCCGGCGCAAACATATTTGAGTCCAGACACCTCGGCTCATCCGGAAAAAATTCATTGGCTGGCGGGGCTGTGCTTTGACACGTCCAGTACAGGTAGACTCCGTTGTCCGTGGGAAAGTTCGGATGCAGGGCGATGCCCAGCAGGCCGCGCTCGGAAGCGAAGTTCACACCTAAATCAAGCACCGTGCTCTGCACAACTCCGTTCACAACACGCTGCACCTTGCCCGTGTTCTTCTCCAGCACCAGCATGTCGTTCGCGCCCAGAAAGGCTATGCTGATGGGATTGTCCAGGCCGGAGACCACCGTTCTCACCCCCAGATTCGGGACCAGCATCTGCGGCCCGCCGGATTGCGCCTCTGCAAACCTGCTCGCGCCGGAAAAGATGACGACTACCAGACATGCCAACAGCGCACAGGCCGCGACGCAGCGTCGTTTCCCTGTCCGAGCGCGGCGAATCGAGGTACGGTTTAATGCGAGAGATGCGCGTGCCTTCTTCATAAATAACCTCCTTTTTCTCCACATGGATTACTCAAACAGTCTTCGCCGCATGATTGCAGCGGGGACACACGACCTGCTACGGATGAAAGAGGGGTTTACAAACCCGACTGCTCTCTCATCCATCAGGAGACATGAATCGTGAGCGGGGGATGGACGCTTAAACAGTCGGGTCGCGGGGAAGGATTTGTTCGGGTCTCGATTGGTCGGGCGTTATTCCACCACGGCCCGTTTCTACTTTCCTAGTGATTATCTCCGCCTTCATGGTCAATCTGGCTGCGGATTTCACCACCGGGCCGCAACGTGCTATGCACGTTGACGTAGGTTGCTCCGGCGCGCATGGCGCGGAGCAGCTCGGCAAACTCGCCCGCCCCGATGCCTTGACCCACAGGTCCTACGACATCGTCAGCATTGATTACCCCTGTGATGGTCGCGGGCGGCGTAGGGCAGCGCTGCGTCCCCGGCGGGATTACAGTCGTCGGAGGCAGCAGTTCGGGATTGGCACAGAGCCAGACGCTGATGCCGCCGTTGACACCGCGCTGACCAAAGTGAATGTGCGCCTGTGTGACGTCTCCTTCCAGAGCGGCGTAGCTCAGCGCGTAGGCGATTTCCGTGTCGTCGTTGTTGATTCGTGCGTGGAGTACGCCGTTGCCGGTGGTCGAGATTGCCGGGACTTCCTCATAACCAACCAGGAACTCTTTGATGTTCTTGAAGCCTTGCGTAAAAGCGAGCGTAGCGGCTGCCGCGATGATTACCAGCGAGGCAATCACACTTATTTTTTTCATTTTCTACCTCCCAGGTGGAAGTTTCGTTATTGATACGGCACGACCGCGCCGGGCGTGCGCGTAGAGATTCGGGGAACGTGTGGGGGGAGATTGAACCTGTTAATTATCAGTCAGGGTAGCGGTCAGCTTATACGGCGTTGGCGGATTAGTCTTTCACGCTTGAAACTTTTTTCAACAGGCTTAGCGTGGGCGTGAGATTCGCCGGTATTCGGCGGGGGTGAGCCCGACCTGTTTTTTGAAGATAGTGGTGAAATGGCTCTGGCTGGAAAAGCCCGCCGAGAGTGCGATCTCGGAGAGCGGCTTGTCGGTGGCGGAGAGTTCGCGTCGAGTGAATTCGACGCGGAGCTGACGAACGTAATCCCCGACCGAACTGTGGTACTGTCGGCGGAAGACGCGCGCCAGATGCACAGGGTGTATGTCCACCTCACGCGCGACGTCCGTGAGTGTCAAAGGCTCGTTAAATTTCTCGTGGAGGAATTCCCGCGCCTGTTTGAGCCAGCCCGCGACGGCGCGCTCGGCGGGTAAGTATCTACGCGAAGCTTCGGCCATGATTTCGAGCGTGAGGCCCTCTATAGCGAGCGCGGAGACTTCATCCATTCGGCGAAATTCAACGTACACGCGCGTCGCCAGTTGCGAAAGCACCCCGCCGCAGAAGACCGCCGAATCGTCCAGGTGGATACGATACTCGCGCACTCTGCTTAACCACTGCTGGCTGACCTGAATACTGAAAAGGTGCACGCTCGCGTCATAAAAGCGCTCGGAGTGTTTTTCGCCCGAGGGGTGAAAAGAGAGGTCTGAGGGTCTGCACGCATGGCTCTTCCTCTCGTAAACTCTTTCAAAAGCGCCGCGCAGGACGAAACAGAACCCTGACTGCTCGTGCGAGTGCATAGGGACTTTCAGACCCGGGGCGTAGACGGACTCCATCAGCACGAAACCTGCCGCTTCGTTTCTCCTCAACGTCCTTCCGTACAGGTGTCCGTAAGGGAGCGTTCGCTCCATCATCACCCTCCAGCGCCCGGTCCGATGGTCAGGGTTAAGATATTGTGTAAATCAACACGTATTTTTTTACACAAGGCAAAGGCTATACCCGCACGAGGGCGGGCGGATAAATCTTTTGACGAGAAGCCCTTAGTTTATCAGCGGCGAAAGACCGCGGCGTAGAAATTTGTGATGTCGTATTTTTTATTCAGAAAAATGGAATGTTGCGGTTAAATTGCGGATTGCGGATTGATAAAGAAAGAGAGTTGCTGTTTCTTGTTCTTCAATCCGCAATCCGCATTCCGAAATCCAAAATCGTTAAGCGCTTGCCATGTCGGCTTCGCTGATGTCGAAGTTGGCGGAGACTTTCTGCACGTCGTCGTGGTCTTCCAGTGATTCCATGAGCTTGAGCATCTGTTTGGCGTCCACGCCTTCGAGCTTGATGTAATTCTGCGGGACCATCTCTATCTCTGCGACCAGCGGCTCGATGCCTGCGGCTTTGACGGCCTGATGGACGGTCTCGAAACTGTCCGGCGAGGTGATAATCTCGAAGTTGTCTTCGTCGTCGCGCAAATCTTCCGCGCCCGCTTCGATGACTAAATCAAAAAGCTCGTCTTCGGCCCTGGCCGCTTTCTCGACCACGATGTAGCCCTTCTTATCAAACATCCAGTTGACAGCGCCGGAGGTTCCCAGGTTGCCGCCGTTCTTGGAAAAGATGTGACGAATCTCTGCGACCGTGCGGTTGCGGTTGTCCGTCATAGAGTCAACCATGACGGCGACGCCGCCCGGACCATAACCCTCGTAAGTAATCTCTTCGTAGTTGACGCCTTCCAGCTCGCCCGTGCCGCGCTTCACCGCGCGGTCAATCGTGTCGTTGGGCATGTTCGCGCCCTTGGCGTCCGCGATGGCTTTGCGCAGGCGTGCGTTGGCGTCCGGGTCGCCGCCGCCCGTGCGGGCCGCGACCGTAATCTCTTTAATCAGCTTCGTGAAAAGCTTGCCGCGCTTGGCATCGAGCGCGCCCTTCTTGTGTTTGATGGAATGCCACTTGGAATGTCCAGACATTTTTAGATTCTTCCTTCGAGACGATTATCCCTGTGATGAAGCGGGCATGGAATATATCACGCGCTTTTTCGAGGCCGCAACCGGGGCTTACTTCTCCGCCACGAGACTTTCAAGCGCGGCGCAGCTTGCGCCCGCGACACGCACCTGCTTGAGTCTTGAAGTGTGGCCGCTCGTAATCAGGACGGCGCGCGACGGAACACTGAAAGCGCGTGTGAGCAGGCGCACGAGTTCCTCGTTGGCTGCGCCTTCGACGGGCGGCGCAGCAAGGCGCACGCGCAACGCGCCGTCGTGCTCGCCCTCTATACGGCTCTGCGAGGCTCTGGGCACAACGCGCACGGCGAAGGTGATAGAGCCGTCCCGCTCCGTGCATCTGAGCATCATCGAACCTCTCGCAAATCGCACAAGCCAACGCGCGCCGCTCGACGCGTTACATCAAGAGCAGCGTTCCGGCGATGGCCTTTTTGAACAGCCAGATCAGGATGAAAGCGACAATCGGCGAAATGTCCATCATGCCGAGCGGCGGGATGATGCGGCGCAAAGGATTGAGCAGCGGGTCCGTGGCCTTGATCAGAAAACGCATGACTGGATTCGCGTAACTGACCGCGCCCCAAGAGAAGATGATGCGTATGAAAATCAAAAGCTCGTAGACGCTCAACGCGCCGTAGAGCAGAAAGCCTATGAGCGCTATAAACCGACCGGAGCTTGCGCTCAGGATAACGCCGTTGGCCGTGCCCAGAACATCCTTTGCAAGCTGCACGGCGAACCAGCCGAGCAGAATCGCTATCAGTATCACTACGAGCGGCGCGAAGTTTGGTTGAAATCCAAATCCCATCAGCGAGCGGCGCACAGGATTGAGCAGCGGGTCGGAGAGACGCCGCACCATCATCGCGGGCCGCGTGAAGGGATTGACGTCCATGTAGTTCATCAGGAGCTGCACGAGCATCAGGACAATCGTCGCGACGATAACGCCCACGACCGCGTAGGTGATGATGACGTAAAGAGTTTGAATGGCTGTCATAAATCAAGCCTTTGAAATAACCGAATGATGAAAGTTTAAGTCAGTGAACCGGAACTTGTTGCTCCCGTCCTAATCTTCTGCCGCTCGCCGAAGATGGCCGTGCCGACGCGCACAACGCTCGCGCCCTCTTCGATAGCCACCTCGAAATCGTGGCTCATGCCCATCGAAAGCTCGCCTCGCCCGTCTCTGAAAATCCCGCGCGCCGCGTACAGGTCGCGCAGCTCACGCAGGCGACGGAAAAAAGGGCGCACGCGCTCCGCGTCTTCAAAAAACGGCGGCAGCGTCATGAAGCCTGTCAACAGTAAATGCTCGCAGGCTATGACTGACTCCACAAGGCCGTCAAGCTCACTCTCGTTGACGCCCGCCTTGGTCTCTTCGCCGCCCAGGTCAACCTGTATCATGACGGGCAACGTCGCGCGCCCTTCTTCGCCGCACAGGCGGTCTAGACGCAACGCCAGCTCGACGGAATCGAGCGAGTGAACAAGGTCAAAGAGCTGAACTGCGCGCCGGGCCTTGTTTGATTGCAGGTGACCTATCAGATGCCAGCGTGCTCGGTCGCGTCCGACCTCTTTAATCTTGCCTTCGGCCTCCTGCACGCGATTTTCCCCGAGGTCCGTGACGCCCGCTTCAATGGCCCGCGTGACAGCTTGCGGCGGATGCGTCTTGCTGACCGCGACGAGAGTAATCTCTTCAGGATTGCGATGAGCGGCACGCGCGCTTTCGGCAATGCGGCGGCGCACGAATCCTAATCGTTCCCTTAACTCTTCAAGGCTCGGCAAATGGTCTTGCATTTCTTTCGCGGTAATAATTTTCGCAAGACAAATATAACAATCGCCCGCCGCTTACAGCAACCGCGCCGTTCGAAAAGTAGCAAGCCGGTTTAGCGGATCATACTTAAATCATTCACCGCCGAGACGCAGAGAGCGCAGAGACGACGCAGAGAAAGGACTTCAATTCTCTCTGCACGTCCTCCGCGTCCTCTGCGCCTCGGCGGTGATAGCCGCTTTATCCCATACGGTTTCCGGACGTTACATTATCGTATGCAGCGCGGCCTTCGCCCGTATTTTGCTGCTCCTATTTTCAAAGACTTAGCCGCAAAGCGCGCGTGGCACGCGGCTTGTAGTTATTTGCCTGCCCCGATTTTTTTATTCTCAAGAAATTTAGAAAACTTACGGCTCGCACCGGCTCATCCCGGCGCGGGCCAACTGTAGATTTGAGGGAGGAAGCAGATGAAAGGGATTCTTCAAAGACGCACGGTCCTGTGGACAGCCATCCTGACGCTCATTCTTGCTGTCGCCATGCCGAGCGCTGCGCTGGCTCAGGGCAAGGGCAACAAGGAGCGCAACAAGGCCAGACAGGCTGCCAAGAAAGCCGAGAAATTTAAGAACGGTCAGAACGCGCGCGACGGTCGCTGGGACGGGCGCGGGCCGCGCACAGATCGCGATGACCGCTATGACGACGACGATTATTACGATGACGATGATTATCGTAACGGTCGGCGGCGGCGCACTAACGACCGCGACTACGACGGCACGAACGACCGCACGGAGATTCGCCGTCAGGCGCTCGACAGGGGTTATCAGGAAGGCTTACGCGCCGGGCAGAACGACCGCGCGAGTGGTCGCGGCTACGATCTTGAGTCACACAATACTTATCGTGACGCGACGGCTGGATATAATTCGAGCTACGGCGACATTAACTTCTACCGCACCAACTTCCGACAGGGCTATCGTCAGGGTTACGACGACGGCTACCGCAACAGCACGGGAAGCGGGCGGCGCGGACGCCTGGGCACGATTCTTGGCGACATCATCGGCAGACCGTAAAAGGGTCGTCCGAGTGCTCGCTTGACACGCGCGCCGTCGCGTCCGTATATTCGTGCTTTCCAGTTTATGCGGATGTGGCGGAACTGGTAGACGCGCAGGTCTCAGAAGCCTGTGATCGTGAGATCGTGGAGGTTCGATTCCTCTCATCCGCATTCCAGCCAACACAAAAAGGCGAGGCCAGCTAAACGGCCTCGCCTTTTTATTATCCGGTTGCTCTCTCTTCGAGCGTCAATCGTAAGAGTAGCCAGCGAAGAAAATCTCGCTGCGCTGCTCATCCTTATAAACGACGATGTAGATGCCCTGCCCTCTTTCAATCGGCTCGAAGAGGTCGTCGTTAGCTTCCAGCATTTCGCGCGTGGGCTTGTCCGTGCCGAACAGCTCCAGCAACTCTTCTTTCTGAAGGGGCGTGACCGCGCCGAAGTCAGGCGTGTCCGAGATTCTTTCCATGTCGAGGATTGAACGAGTTCCGTCTGCGTCCGCTTCCTCCTGTGCCTCTTCAATCGAGTCGTGTTGTGCGCCGGGCGCAGGCGTGGCGGGCGTGACGGGAAATTCAGGAAACCAGACGGCTGGATTGTATCTGCCCGCTTCAAATTCCTGCTGCCGCAATCGCTGAAGCGCTGCATTGATGTCCTCGTCATAAGGCACGAAATAAAACCAGGGGTGACCGCCCATCTTATCCTCCTTAAGATAGTCCCGAGTCTCAAGTCCAAAGTCCAAAGTCAAAGAAAGTTTTCAGACTTGGGGCTTGGGACTTGGGACTTGGGACTTGGGACTCGTTAATTGACCGCTTCCGAGATGTCATCCGCTCCCTGTATCAGGCGCATCTCAGCGACCGTCAGTTGACGCTCCTCGAAGAGGTTCGAGTTGATGAGCGTCTGTATCCAGTACTGGCCCGGCTCTGGAAAGACGACGTTGGCGAAGAAGGTGATGTTGTCGGCGACGCCTTCGGAGGTGACTTCAAAACTGGAAGGCTGCGAAAACGTGATGGGCTGGCGGCGATCCGGCGTGAGGATGCGTACTTCCGTCAGATACGTGCCTTCGCCGCGCCATTGATTGACCACCATGAGCTTGAACATGTGAAAGGGCAACTGCTGGACGACGATGTTCTGAAAGACGCCCATGAACGAAAGCTTGTTGCCAATCTCCAAACGCACGTCTTCACACAGAAGCGTATAAACCAGTTCGAGCTTAATCGTCTCTTCCTCTGCTGCCATTTCATCTCCCGTCAAACGTTAATCCGTTTCTGAAAATCCATGTCATGATAACTCGCCTGCTAACCGTTAGAGACAGACGCATCGCTCGTCTTCTCTTCAAGCATCGCTCGGAGCGCCGCTTCGTCTATCACGGTTAAGCCCAAGGCTTGCGCTTTATCAAGCTTTGACCCGGCCTCTTCGCCCGCGACTACATAATCCGTCTTCTTGCTCACGGTGGAGGTCACGCGCCCGCCGCGCGCTTCTATCAGCGCACGCGCCTCGTCGCGCGTCATGGTTTCGAGCCGTCCCGTCAACACAAACTGCTTGCCCGCGAAGGCTTCCGTTACGACCACGGAGGAAGCATTTATTATTTCCGTCTGGACGCCTGCATCGCCGAGACGCTTGCACAACTCTATATTTCCTTCGTCGTCAAACCAATCGCGCACGCTTTCGGCCACCGTCAAACCGATTTCATGTATGTCGTCCATCTCTTCCACAGTCGCGCGGCTCAAGCGTTCAAGCGAGCGGAAATGGCGCGCTAAGATTCCGGCGGTTCTTTCCCCTACGTGGCGAATGCCGAGTGCGTAAAGTAGCTGCGAGAGGTCGCGCGTCTTGCTCGCCTCTATCTGCGCCAGAAGATTCGTGGCGCTCTTTGCCGCCTTGCGCTCAAGAGCAATGATGTCTTCCAGCTTCAGATGATAGAGGTCGGCCACGTCGCGCACGAGCTTTGTTTCAACCAACTGCTCGACAAGCGCTTCGCCCAGACCTTCTATACGCATGGCGCGGCGAGAGGCGAAATGCAGTATGTTCTGCTTGAGCTGCGCGGGGCAATCCGCAGCCACGCAGCGCGAAACCACTTCGCCTTCGGGACGCACAACAAGGCCGCCGCAGACGGGACAATTCTTAGGCATGCGAAAACGTTTCTCCGCACCCGTGCGCCGCGATTCAATGACCTTCAAGACCTTGGGGATTATCTCGCCGCTCTTTTCAATCAACACCCAGTCGCCTATCCGAAGGTCCAGACGTTTTATCTCATCTTCGTTATGCAGCGTGGCGCGTGAGACGGTCGTGCCCGCGAGCAGGATGGGTTGAAGATTGGCGACGGGCGTGAGCGCGCCCGTGCGGCCCACCTGCACGACGACCGAGAGAAGTTGTGTAGTCGCTTGCAGCGCAGGGTACTTGTACGCGATGGCCCAGCGCGGCGCTTTCGACGTTGCACCGAATTCATCCTGCAAGGCCGTGGAATTGACTTTGACCACGACGCCGTCAATCTCGTAATCAAGCTCGTCTCGATGCAGCTCCATCTGATGACAGAAACCGATGACCTCTTCGATGGTCTTGCACTCCTGGCGGTGCGGGTTGGTGCGAAAGCCCGCGCGCTCAAGCCACTCGAAGGATTGCCAGTGCGCGGCAAACGGTTTACGCTCGCCCGCTATCACGTCGTAAGGAAATATTTCCAGACGGCGAGAAGCGACAATACGCGGGTCAAGCTGGCGTATAGTTCCGGCGGCAGCGTTTCTGGGATTAGCAAAGCGCGGCTGACCTTCTTCGTCACGCTCCTGGTTGATGCGCTCGAAAACCGCGCGCGGCAGGTAAGCCTCTCCGCGTATCTCAACCTCGCCTTCCAGACCTTCCACAGTCTTCTTCAGGCTCAGGGGAACGCTGCGAATCGTACGCACGTTCTGCGTCACGTCTTCGCCGCGCCGACCGTCGCCGCGCGTCACGCCGCGCACCAGCACGCCCTTTTCGTAATGAAGCGAAACTGAAAGACCGTCTATCTTGAGTTCTGCGACGTATTCAAAGGGGCGATTGTCCGCGAGCTTGCGCACGCGCTCGTCAAAGGCCCGCAGGTCTTCTATGTTGTAGCTGTTGTCAAGGGAGAGCATCGGGCGGCGATGCACGTACTCCGTAAAGCTTTCGGCGGGGCGGCCTCCGACGCGCTGTGTGGGGCTGTCGGGCGAGACTAATTCTGGATGTGCTGTTTCAAGCTCGACCAGTCGCGCGATGAGCGCATCGTATTCCGCGTCGGCAATCTCCGGCGCGGCGTGTATGTAATAGAGTTCTTCGTGGCGACGAATCTCTTCGCGCAGGGAAATGATTTCGCGTTCAACTGTCCGGCGTGTGGAAGACAAGCTTTCAGTCCTTCGGCTTCACCTTAAATGTTCAATAGCTTTGCTTTCATGATAGCCGAATGCGTGCGGAAAGTTTAGCCCTTGTGCTCTGTGAGAGCGGGCGCGCGGCGGATGCCGCTTGATTCGCGCTTGGACATCTTGCCTAGATGAAAGATGACGCGGCCAAAGAATTTGATGCTCTCTATGAAATCCTGTAGGCGTATGTTTTCATCAGGCCCGTGTGGGTTCGAGCCCGTGTAGCTTGTGCCGAAGGAGACGACCGGAGTGGGCGGGTCGTGCGCGCCGCAGACCGCGCCGACGGGTCCGCTCGAAGGGTCAAGCGGAAAGATGACGGGCGAGACGCCGTAAATCTCTTCGGCGGCGATGGAAGCGGCGCGCGCCACGCTTGAGCGAACAGATGATTTAGCGAGCGGCGCGTTTCCCAGCTCGACAATTTCTATTTCCGAGAAGCCGCGCACGTCCAGGTGCTCGCGCAGTAGACGCACGACCAGAGGCGGCGTCAAATCCGGCACGAGACGAAAATCCAGGCGGGCCATAGCCGCGCTCGGCAGCACTGTCTTTGCGCCCGCTTCGGTGTGGCCCGTGTGAATGCCGCAGATGGTACAGGTCGGCCCGAAGATGTGCTCCTTGATTAATGATTGCCCACGCATCCCTCGCACCCAGTGGCTAATGCGAAACTCGCGCTTCAAACCCGCTTCGTCTATCTCTATGTTTTTCAGCGCCTCGTGATCTTCAGCCGAGATGGGAGCGATGTGCGACGAAAGACCGTCAATCGTAATCACGCCCTTAGGGCTTGTGATGGTCGAAAGCGCCTGCACCAAGCGCCACGCAGGGTTGGGCACAATCGCGCCCCACTTTGAATGTAGGTCCGTGCGCGCGCCGTGGACGCGCAGCTCCAAAAAGACTATGCCCTTAAAGCCGAGACTGATGCTAAAGCGGTCGCGCGTATCCTTAGCACCTTCGTCCCAGATGCAGCCTTCTGCTTCCAGCAAATCCGCGTGGTCCTGCGTGAAGCGATACAGGCTGGGGCTTCCGATGCCTGCTTCGCCTTCGACTATGAAGCGGATGCAAACGGGAAGCTTGCCGTAAACTTTCTGGTATGTCTCAAGCGCCGCGAGACGCGCGACCAAGTCGCCCTTGCTGTTGGAAGCGCCGCGCGCGTAGAGCTTGTCGTCACGGATTTCCGCCGCGAACGGCCCCGAAGACCATTCGGTCAAATGACCAACGGGCTGCACGTCGTAATGACCATAAGTGATGTAACAATGCGGCCCCGCGCCGCCTTCGCCGAAGATAATCGGATAGCCGCTCCCCATCTTGAAGACGCGCGTGCCGACGCCCGAGCGGCGCATCAACTGCTCCGCCGACTCGGCCATCGCACGCATGCCCGTCCCGCGCGCCGCCACCGACGGCATGCGACAAAACTGTTGCAGCCGCTCCGTAAAGGTGCGCGCATGACGATCAACGTGGCGGTCGAAACGAGTAAACGGCATAAGCAAAACAAGGGATGAGGGATGAGGGATGAGGGATGAAGTAAAGAAAGAAGAACTACTCAATGTTGAATAGCTTCCTTTTCATCCCTCATCCCTCCGCCCTCATCCCTTCTATAAAGTAAGTAACGCGGGTGCTCGGGGTCGCGCTCGAAGGCTCGGCAGACGAGGCCCGTGGAAAATGCTTCTTCAAATTCGCGGCGGACGCGCTGTTGTTCGCGGCGGGCGCGGTCGGCGTCCCTGCGTATGAGCCCGTACCAGTCGGGCGGAATCTCTATCGTGCGAGCGGGCGCGGGCATCTGCTCGGGCTCGCGGCCTTCGCTGAGAGCGACAACGCGCGGGCTCTGAAGCTCCCACTCGGCAAAGAGGCGGTCGCTGTCGATGCCGCGCGCTGCCTCTACATCATAGGCGCTTGAGGTGCTGTAATCCGTGCCGTAAAAGTTCTCGACGTAAGAGCGCACCACGACGCCCAGCCGGTTGAGATTAAAGTGTGCGTTGCGCGCCTGCATGGGGTCCCACGTCCAGGTGATAAAAGTTTTTCCTTCGGCAATGCTTTTGGAGCGTTGCGCCCATTTGAGCAGCGCGCCCAGTTTACGGTTCTGGTATTCCTGTTTGACGGCCATCATGTGCGAGTAGCCTATGACTTCGCTCTGCCCGCGAACGGCGGCCAGTTGATGCACAAAGCCTACGAGCTTCTCTTTATCAAAAACTCCGAGCGTCCAGCCGCCCGCGCGGCGCGAGACAATCAAGTGGCGGCGCGGGCTAATCTCCAAATCGGGAAGGGCGAAGACTTCACGCTGTAACTCAATGCACGCATCGAACTCTTCGATGGTCGTGCATTCGCGCACGTCGAAGACTTCAAACGTATTCCAGCTATCTTCCCCGCCAAGCATTTAGTTTTGAATTTTCCGTTGTGGCTTCTACTCTTAACCTAAATCTCTAAACTTATAAAGTCATTTCGGTAAACCAATCCCCTTCGACGCGCGGAATTTTTCGGTCAACCGTGCGCGCCGTCGATGTCTTCGACAAAATTGATGAGGAGAATTCGAAAAGCCGTAAATCGTGAATCGTAAATCGTGAATGGAGAAAAGCAGCTCCTCTATTCACGATTTACGATTTACGATTTACGGCTTCCTCCCTTTTCCCCCGCGCCTTTTTCGGCCAGCCAAATCTCTCGCGGGCGCACGGTTGGGGAAACAAGATGAACGCGCAAGCCCTCTACGTCGCTGCGGTGAACAATCGCGGCGCGGCGGTGCGTTAAGAAGGCACAAAGGGCTTGCTCGGCAATCATGCGTTGCAATTCTGTGTAGAGCCGCGCGCGCTCGGCGCGGTTAACAACGGTGCGCGCACGCTCCGAGAGATGCTCGATTTCAAGCACGCGCGCCGTGCGCCAGCGCGACTGGCGGTTGGCCGAATGAAACAGCATGTAAGTGAAATTGTCCGGGTCTGCGTAATCGGCGTACCAGCGAAGCTCTGCCAGCCGCGCACGCCCCTCGCGCGCAGCCTGAACCAGTTCTTCTATGTCAACTACTTTTAGTTCACACTCAATGCCTATATCACTCAACTGCTCGCAGATGATTGTCCCGGCCTCTTCCGATGCCGATTGTTCCGGCACGGAGCGCCACAATTCCAGCTTCAAGCCGTTCGCGTGGCCCGCCTCTTTCATCAAACGGCGCGCGCGCTCCGGGTCGTATTCAAGCCCGCGATAGCTCGCATCGTAGCCCATCAAGCCCGGCGGAATCGGCCCTGCTGCCGCGACAGCCATCCCGCCATAAGCTTCACGCACGAGCCGCTCCCGGTCAATCGCATGCGCGACCGCTCGACGCACACGCACGTCATCGAAAGGCTCCTGCTCTGCGTCGAAGGCTAAAAATTGCGTGTGCAGTTGTGTGGCAAAGACGGTGTTGGCATGCCATTCGGGGTCGGAAGTCAAACGCCCGACGCGCTCTGCGGAATCTTCGCGCAGGAAAGCAAGCTTGCCCTGACGAAAGCGGTCGAAGAGTTTTTCGCCGTCCTCGTCATAAAGAATCGTCACGTCGTCAACATACGGCTTGCGCCCGTCCCAGTAATCGTCAAAGCGCGCCAACTCGACCCTGCCCTTTTCCGTATCGTAGCTCGTCAGACGAAACGCGCCCGTCCCGATGGGATGATTCTTGAAGCGTTCTCCTCCGTCTGCCTCTATCTCTTCTTCGGGCACGATCGCAGCGAAGCTCAAACAGAGCATCGGCAGGAAAAATGCCAGGGGCTCTACCAGCTCAAGCTCTACGGTGTGCGTAGCAGTAGCGCGCACACCCGGCAGCTCATCCGTTTCGCCCGTCGAAAACGGACGCGCGCCAATCAGGTTCATAAAGACCCAGCGGCCCGAACGCGATTCCCTGAGCGTGCGGCGTATGGAATAGACTACGTCATCCGCATTCATCACGCGCCCGTTATGAAAACGCACGCCCTCGCGCAGGTGAAACGTGTAGGTCCGACCGTCCGAAGAGATTTCCCACCTCTCCGCGAGCATAGGCTCAACCCCAGCGCCCTCACCCGCAGCAACCAATCCTTCTAGGACGAGGCTTAGTTGGTTCGAGCTTGTGACCGTGATTGATTCGAGCACGTCGAACGACGGAATGTGATCCGCCACGCCGAAGGAGAGATGACCGCCGCGACGCGGCTCCGGCAATTGGAAGTAGCCTACGGAATCGCGCAGGGAAGCAGCTTCGTGATCCAGTAGCCCGGCGGTGTAGTTCATCTGGACAATCGAAGCCTGATTGCGCGTCACGGCATCGCGTATGACTTCGATAGCGCGCAGGACTTCTTCCGTGCCGCGATGCTGCTCGCCCACAGCGCCGCCAATCTGTTCTACAACTTCCGTCAATTGCTCCATCGCCAGCGCGATGTGTTTGGAAGCGGCGGCCTGTTCCTGCATCGCGCGGCGCACCTGCTCTGTCAGCTCGGCCATGTGCAGCGCACGCTCGCCTATCTGCTTGGAGGTCTCGGCCTGCTCGCTCGTCGCGCGTTCTATCTCCTGCGCGCGTCGGCGCACCTGTCCCATCAGCTCTGTGACTTGATGAGATTCGAGGCTCTGCGTGGTGGAGGCTTCGGCAATCTGGCGTATGGCGGAAGCTGCGAGGCTCGTCTTGCTGCTGATTTCCTTGAGCGAAGAGGCTGCGCGCTCGGATAGCTCCACGCCCTTATCCGCGAGCTGGCGATTGTCTGCGGTCTGCGCGACCGCCGTCGAGACAGCTTCGCGCACGCCCTTGATAAGCTCGTCAATCTCTGCTGTAGAGCGCGCAGTCCTCTCCGACAGCTCTTTGATTTCTTCTGCGACGACGGCAAAGCCGCGCCCCTGCTGGCCTGCCTGCGCGGCCAGAATGCGCGCGTTTAAGGCCAGAAGGTTTGTGCGGTCTGCGATTTCTTCGATGACGCGCGTGATTGCGCCGATGCGTTCCGAACGCTCGCCGAGCGCAGAGATGGTCTCGGCGGCTTTCTCTATCCCGCGCCGGGTGGCGCGCATGGATTCGGCTGTTTCGAGGACGACGTGCGTCCCCTGCTCTGCCGAATGCTGGACTTCTTCCGCAAGAACCGCCGTTTCTCCAACCGCGAGCCCGACGCGCTGCGTCGAATCGTCAATAGCGCGCATCGAGCGCTCGGTTTCGTCCGTCGCGTTCGCCAAAGATTCCGTCGAAGCGGCGACGTTTCGAACCGAAGCTGCCATCTCTTCGATGGAAGACGCCGTCTCTTCGACGAAAGCCGTCAAGGCATCGGCGTTCGCAGAGACTTCATCAATCGAAGCCGCCATTTCAAGCGAAGAAGTGGAGGTCGTTTGTGCTAACCCTGCGAGCGATTGGACGGCTTCGGCTACGGAACGAGCCGAAGCACTGATTTCCGCGATGGAGCTGACGGTGGAATCGACGGAGGCCGCTTCGTCGCTCACGCTTAAGGACAATGTGCGCCCGCCTTCGAGCACGCGGCGGGAGATGTCTTCGATGGAATCGGCTGCGCGCTGAAGACGGCTCACGGTGCGGCGCATGTTACGCGCCATGGCCGAAAGCTCGCGCAAGGCGCGGCGCGTGCTCTCGTTAATCTCGCCCGTCTCGCCGTCGAAACGCATGTCGGCGGCAAGGTCTCCGCCCGCAAGCGCGCCCGCAAGCGCCTCTACGGCTCCGGCCTGAGCGCCGTTCGCGCCAGCGCCGCTCTTTTTAGAACGCTTCTTGCGCCGCGTCGCAGCGCGCACACCATTTTTTTCGGCGGACGCAGATGCGCTCTCCCTGAGCGGCGTCTCTGCATCCGATTTGCTCGTCGTCGAGGCCATAAGAAATTAAGCTATGGAAGGAGCTTGCAACACGCTACAAGCTCTCTAGTCTCTTCAGTGTAGGTAATAAAGGAAGCGTGGCACGGGCACGCGCGCGACCGAAATAAACAGGAGGTCAAGCACCTGGAGCGACTACAAACAGAAACAAAGGGCACGCGCTTTCACCCGTCCGGCATCATAGCATAAAAGGGATGAGGGCGGAGGGATGAGGGATGAAGTAAGAAATGCAAAGTGCAAAATGCAAAGTGATGAATGAAGAGAAAGACCTTCTTTAATTCTGCATTTTGCACTTTGCATTCATCACTGCTTTTCATCCCTCATCCCTTTCTCTGTCGGTCGTACCGGAAGCTCTATGAAGACGCGCAGGCCGTGTGGGGGGTTGCTTTCGAGGCGGACTGTGCCGCCGAGCACGTCTATCAGGCGGCGGGCGATGACCAATCCAAGCTCGTTCATGCTCGATGCCGCTTCGGTCGGGGCTTCTATGTCAATCGGCTCGAAGACGCGCGAGAGGTCTTCGACCGCTTCGCCTTCGTCTTCGATGCTCACACAAAAATGGGACTGTGAGATGCGCTCGGCGCGCACGCGCACTTGCCCTCCGGTGGGGCTGCGATGAATGGCGTAGGCCAGAAAATTGTAGAAGACCTGTCGCAGCTTGCCTTCGTCGGAAACGATGGTCGAGATGTCGCCTTCGGATTCGCAGGCGATGCGAACGTCGTGCTTGTGCGCCAGCCGCGCGACGGCTGCGCCCGATTCGCGCAACGCCTCGCGCAAAGAAAATTCGTGCAGGAAGAGTTCCGTCTGACCGGCTTCGAGCCTTGATAAATCAACGAGGTGGTTGAGGCTCGTCTGAAGCTGCTGCCCTGAGGATTGAATCTTTTCGCAGAAGCGGCGCTGCGAATCTGAAAGATTCTCGTGGTCTATGAGAATCTCTGAGAAGCCCAGAATGGAGGTCAGGGGCGTGCGCAGCTCGTGCGACATGCGCGCCAGAAAGAGCGAGCGATATTGTGCCACGCGGCGCAGCTCGCGGTTCGCCTCTTGCAGCTCGTCCTCGCGCTCGCTCGCTTCTTCAACAAGGTCATCTATGCGCTCGTGCTGGCCCATGAGGGCGGCGGTGCGGCGCGCGTTGCCGACGGCAATCATGATCGGCGCGGCGATGTAGCGCAGCCCGTCGAGCGCCGCGCGCAGCCGTTCACTGAAAGGCGTAAGCACGACCACAGCGCCGACGAGCGCGCCGTGTGCGTGTATGGGGACGGCCACACCCGCGCGCAAGGATGCTTCGGCAAGGGCTGCGCGACATGCTGCGTCGTCCACGGTCTTCGTAGGCTCTTTATCTTCCTCATCGTCGAGCCAGACCTGAAGCTCGCCCGCCTTGTTTTCGAGCGCGGCGGCAAAGATTGCGCCGACCTGGCTCGCGCGCGCGTCGTCCACGTAGTCGTCGCCGTTGACGGCGATTTCCGTCAAGTGTCCCTCGCGGTCGCGCAGGTAGATGACCATGCAGCACAACTGCCAGTGACGCTGAAGGATGTCGGAAAAAGCCTTGCACACGGCGGACGGCGTAGTGATCCTGCTCTGCGCAAAGATTTGATCGTAGAAGAGATCAACAACCTCGCGGTTCAGGGCTTGGAATTCCATCAATAGACGCTCGGGCGCATCCTGCGAGCTGTCCAGTGTTGTCTGACTCGATTTGTTCTCCACTTGCTCGCTCCTCAAACACCGCACGCGCTCATGCGCCGCACACACTAAAGCGCCCATGCGAGACCTGAAAGGATAAAAACTTCTGTTGGTCGTTATCTTGAGAGAAATATACAGTGACAAGTGACGAGTGACAAGTGACAAGTTAAAGCAGCCTGTCTTTTCTCTTGCTTGTCACTTGTCACTCGTCACTTGTCACTGTAGTTTCGCATCGGCGTGCGTTATCATGATGAAGGGGCGCTTGGTCTAGGGCCGGGCGAGACCTAAGACAAGGGGGCACTTCTCTTAGAAGCCGCATACATGACCGGGCAATTAAACGAGCATCCTCTTGCTGAGTTGATACGCGAGATAGCTGCGGAAGAACTCTCGGGCTCGCTGCGCCTGGAGCGCGCGCCCGTGAAGACGGTTGTCTATTTCGAGGGCGGGTTGCTGCTCTTTGCGGCCTCCAATCATCGTCTTCACAGGCTGGCGGATTCGCTCAAGCGCTGGCGTGTGCTCACGGACGAACAGCTTGCCCTGGCTCGTGGGAATACGGATGCGGAGGTGGGCGCATCGCTCGTCAACGGAGGGGTGTTGAAGGCGGAAACGCTCGAAGAGCTGCGCTCGCGGCAGGCTGTGGATGTCTTGCGGGCCGCGCTTCTATGGACGGACGGGACGTGGAATTTCGATGCGCGCGTGCGGCTCAATGAAGCGGTGCGAACGAGCGTTGAGATGCCGGAGCTTCTGATGGAAGCTGCGCGGCGTCTCCCGCAGGATTTCACCGCGCGTAGATTCAGGGACCGGAATGAAACTTTGCGGCCCGCGAGTGGTTCGACAAATACACTTGACCTTCTGCCAAAAGAAGCTTTCGTCCTGTCGCGCATAGATGCTCCCATCTCCATGCGCGGGCTGACGGCCATCAGCGGCCTTCAGGAAGAGGAGACGCTGCATGCGTGTTACTCTCTTGCGCTCGGAGGCTTGATAGAGCGAGAGGGCTGGTCGCGCGCGTGGACGCCCGAAGAGATAGAGAAGGTGCGCGCTGTCGCAAGCAAGATAACGCACGTGACGCCTGCGAGCAGCGCCGCAGCCCAGCCGAAGACGCCGCTTCCCGCAGAGAAGAAGACAGCGCCCGCCGAAGATGCGAAGCCGGAGGTGGACGAAAAGCTGGAAGTGGAAGAACTGTTCGAGCGTGTCGGGCGCGCGACCAACTTCTATCAAATCCTGGGCGTCGTGCGCAGCGCAGACCAGGACTCCATCAAGCGCGCTTATCACACGCTGGCGCGTCGTTTTCACCCGGACCGCTTTCATAGAGATGCTGAATTGCACGCGCGCGTCGAAAACGCCTTCACGGAAATTGCGCAGGCTTACGAGACTTTGCGTGACCGCCAGAAGCGAGCGACCTATGACCTCAAGCTTGAGAGATTAAGGGAGGCCGGGGCTCATCAACAGGCGGCGCAGACGCGTGCCGCGACACATGCGCCGCACTCTGCGACGGGCGGCGGCGCTGGCTCGCAGGTCTCATCAATGGCGCAGCGCGCGGCAGAGAGTTTTCAAAAAGGGCTGCATGCTCTCAAGCAGGGCGATCACGGGCTGGCGCTTGCGTCTTTCGCGGAAGCGGCGCGGATTGAACCGAAAAACGCACAATACCGTGCACGGTATGGACGCACCCTGGCGGCCCGAGCCGAGTTGCGCCATCATGCCGAAGGCGAGATTCAAGCGGCCATCGTGCTTGAGCCGAAGGACGTTTCTTATCGCCTGATGCTGGCGGAGCTGTACCGCGATCAGGGGCTCGTGCGGCGCGCTTTAGCAGAAGTTGAGCGCGCGCTCCTCCTCGAACCGCAACATCAGGATGCGCGCAGGCTGCTTTCGGAGTTGCGCTCACGTCCCGATGCGCGCTAAAACTTGAGACAGTCGCAAGCTCAAACCTTTGACCGGGGGCGAAGGGGCTCGCGGGCTTTAAGAATGAAATTCGCCGCAGCAAGCTGCGGTGTATCAGAAGAGGTTGAGTTGTTCCTTGTGTAGTTGCTCGTACTCTACCTCTGCTCCTTGATTCTCGATGTATTTCTTAATCACATCTTCGTTCCCGTGCTTCCCGACCGTGCTGATGAAATACCCGTCTGTCCAGAATTCTCCTCCCCATAACTGTTTCTTGACTTCTGGACATGCCAGAAAGATTTCTCGCGCTGTGATGCTCTTGATTCGCTGCACGATCTTCTGCGGACTGTACATTGGCACACTTTGCACCAGAAAATGCACGTGGTCTCGGTCTGTTCCTATTTCCAGAAATGTAATCTCGTATCGTTTGCTGATCTCCAGACAGACTTCCTTGAGCTTTTGGTCAACTGGCGGTGTGAACACCGCCCTCCGGTACTTCGCTGGACAGACAATATGGTACATCAGCACCGAGACGTTATGGCTTTTGTGGATGAACTTGCTCATTCATCCAGTTTAACGCAGCAAGCTGCGAGGAACTCACCCTGTAGAGATTAGAAAGCATGGCTTCCATCAACACAGAAATGAGAGAAAACGAACGCGTCTCGATAGAGGTGTTCATGCGGCTGGCGACCGCATCGGACGAGTTTGAATGTTACGCCCACCCGCACGCGGCGCGCATCGCCAAGATGGCCGACGAAATCGCCAAGCTCTTTAACCTGGCGCGTCACGACCGCCACTCTTTGCGCATCGCCGCGCTCGCTCATGACCTGGGCGAAGTGGCTATGGAACGCGACTATATCAAACGCGCGGGGCCGTTGACCGAAGACGAGCGGCTTGATCTTCATCGTCATCCGGTGATAGGCGAGCAGGAGGCCGCGCGCTCGGGCGCAGACCGCGCCACGCAACTTCTCGTGCGCTGGCATCAGGAATGCTGGAACGGCGCGGGTTATCCGGACGCTTTGCGCGGAGAAGAAATCCCTCTCGGGGCGCGCATCATTCGCGTCTGCGACACCTACGCGGCGCTCACAGATGCGCGGCCACACCGCGAAGCGCGCACTGAAGATGAAGCGCGCAAACATTTAAGAGAATGGGCCGGGATTGAATTTGACCCGCGTGTGGTCCGCGCCTTTCTCTCGCTACACCATTTCCCGGAACTGAAGTCCTACGCTAAAAAGGAAGAGAGTCCGGATTCCGGAATCTGGAGTCAGGAGTCGGAAACCGGCTCTACATCTTTGACTCCGGACTCTGGACTCTAGACTCCAGACTCTTTATGAACAGAGCGAACAGTTGGCTGGCTTTCGAGCTGAGCGTCTTGCGACGTATGAAATTCCGCTCGGTCGCGATTCCCTTTATGGCCGAGCCGGAGCTGGGCGTTTACCTCAAAAGATGGGGCGTCACCGTGGCTGCCAACGACGAGGCGCGCTGGGCACACACCAGGGCTCAAGCCTTGATTGAGAACAACACGGAACGGCTCGCGGAATTGGATGTCGAGACGGTGCTCGAAGACGCATATGTTCCGCACTACAAGCTCAGCAATCCTGCTCTTGCCCGTCGCTTTGGCGAGACGGACGCGTGGTGGTTTGAGAACGTTTTGGAGAATACGGAAAAGCTGGACACGCCGGTTGCGCGCTCGCTTGCGCTCAATCTTGGCATGATGGTCGGAGATTACGCGCTCTCCTTCGACACGGAGACGCGCGAATTGCGCGAGCCGCTCTCGAAAATCTTTTATCGTCTGTGGCAGGCGCAAACGCCGCCGGTTGACAACAAACGTACCAACACCAGCTCGAACCGACAGGCGCGCGACTTTCTGGCCGAGCAGCGCGCAGACCTCATGTTCCTGCGGCTGCCGCGCCCGCACAAGCGCGCCGAAAGCTCGCACGAGCGCGATCGTGGAGCGTGGCGCGAAGAGTGGCTGCGCGGCAACGATCTTTTCTGGGACGAATGGACGCGCACCAGCGCCGGACGCCTCGGCGCGCCCGTCGAGAGCCGCCAGCAATATCTTTATCTTCTGGAAGAACTCCTCTCGACGGCGCTACATCTTCCCAAGTGGGCCATCACCCACGTCGAAGACGGCTTTCTCGCCACCAACGAGCTGGTCGAATGCATCGCCCGCCTGCGCAAAGTCGAAACCATCTACAGCAAAGATTACTCGGAGCTAATGGGCGTCCGCGCCGTCGTCATCACAGCATGACATAGGGAGTCTGCGGTTTTACCTTGCCCGGTAACATGGCTGAGGCTTCTTGCGGACGGCGTTAGTTCGATGAAAGCAAGAGGAGTCTTGCCTCCTCTTTTCACTCGTGCCATGATTATTACGAGGAGGACGAAGATGATATTTAACGTCACTATTGATCGGGATGAAGATGGAGTTTGGATTGTTGAGTGCCCTTCAATTCCGGGCTGCGTGAGTCAGGGCTCAACCAAAGATGAAGCATTAGAGAATATTAAGGAAGCTATTGTTCTTTGTCTCGAAGTGCGCGCGGAAAAAGGTCTTCCGCTGACAATCGAGACGCGGCAGGTTGAGGTAGCCGCGTAATGGCTAACCTTCCAGCCTTAAGCGGACAAGAAGTTGTAAAGGTATTCGAGTCGTTCGGCTGGAGTGTTGCGCGTCAGCGTGGCAGTCATATCATCATGACTAAAGAGGGCGAGATTGTAACTCTGTCTATCCCGAATCATAAAGAGGTGGCAAAGGGCACGTTAAGAAGCCTAATTCGCTCGGCTAATCTGACAGTTGACGAATTTGTTGCTGCGATATAATCAAGCCGCCCTGATAACAGGTCATTCGACCCGACCGCAAGAGAGCATCTCTCTCATAACTACAAGTTCTTCAATCGTGCGCTTTCATGACGACGAGCGTCTGGTCGTCGCCGCGCTCCTTCTGGCCGGACCACTGGTCTATCTCGTCGAAGATGATGCGTCGCAGTTCATCTGCCGTTAAACTTCTGTGCTCGACGATTAATTGCACCAATCTTTCTTCGCCGTACTCCTCATCGGGTGCGCGCTCGGCTTCGGTGATGCCGTCCGAGTAGATGACGAGCACGTCGCCCGCATCAAGATCGGTGCTCCCTTCCTCGTAGCTGGCCCACTCGAACGCGCCGACCATCATACCGCCCGTCGTCAGTCTTTCGACCGCGCCGCTTGCGCGCACGAGGATGGGCGCGTTGTGGCCCGCGTTGGTAAAGTACAGCCTGCGCGTGCGGTCTTCGTAAAGCGCCAGAAAGAGCGTGGCGAAGCGGTTGGCGTCCGTGCTACGGCAAAGCTGCGCGTTGATGTTGGTGACTTTGCGCGAGACCGCGCCGTCCACTTCCGCTTCACCGACGACCTGCACGAGCAGCTTGTCCGTGCCGCCCGTGGACGAAGCCGCGACCGCCGCGCGCCGCGCGATGCTCAAACGCTCGCCCGTAATCGCCACCTGCGCGCGCAACGTCGCCTGAAGATTCGACATCACGAGCGAAGCACTCATCCCTTTGCCCGAAACGTCGCCGAGCGCAAAGGCTACGAGCCCCGGCGTGATTTCCACGTAATCGTAATAATCCCCGGCCACGCCGTGCGCCGCGCGACATTCGGCGGCGACTCCCAGCGTCAAAAGGTCGGGCACACGACTCGGAAACAGTCGCGCCTGTACTTCATGCGCCAGCTCTACCTCGCGCTCAAGACGCTCGCGCACGACGCGCTCTTCCAGCAGCGATTCGATGTTGGCCGCCATGTCGTTGAAAGACCCTGCCAGCTCTCCCAACTGGTCGTGCGAGCGCACCCTGACCCTGTAAGAGAAGTCGCCGCGCTTGATATATTCCGTTGCGCGATAGAGCTTGTGCACGGAGCTTGTGACGGCGCGCGTCATCCACGCGGCGGCCACGAGCGCAAGCAACTCCAGAACGAGAAAGACGATGCTGAGGACTTTCAAGATATCCCACCAGGGGATGCCCCTCCCCGTTTGTCCCAGAAACTGCCGGGCGGCAATCTCCCACGACCAGTTGAAGATGTAAGCTAACTGTACGGAGGGCTCTCCGGTTATCCAATTGTTCGTCTTGTAAATCGCAAAGTACTGCGCTCCCGTCAGAGGCTCGCCGAACTGGTCGCGGCTAAACATCTCTACGAGTCGGCGTTCCCGCTCAGCCTCCGAGGCCGCGTCCTGCTGCTGGTTGGCGTTCGCTTCCCTGCGTTCTTCAAACGTAAACTGACTTCCCCTGCGCACGAGTCTGGATGCGCCGAAGAAGGGACGCACGTAAATGTCCGTGCGTTCGCGGTAGCGCTCGACGAGCGCGCGGCTGACGGGAACAACCACGAGCAGCGCAAACGGCCTGCCGTTCGCGGCCACTCCACGCACAAGCGCACGAAAAGAGGGCGTGCCGAAAGATTCCTGATTTGGGGGCTGAAAAAAAGAGAACCCGTGCCACTGGTCCTGGCCCGCGAGCCAACCGGGCAAGGCTGCTCCCACGGGTGTCTGGTCCGGGCCGACGCCGCGCGTCGCTTCATCATTTGTCTCAATGACAAACTGAGCTTCGCTTTTATGACCCAGCGCAGCGCGGTCTTCACCATTTGCTCCGCGCCACAAAGCAAGGCGTGCGCCCGGTAATGTGCCTCGGATCAATGCTGCACGCTCTTCCAGCCAGGCTTTTATGCCCTCGTCGCTCGTCGTCGCAGGCAGTCTAGCGAAAGCATCTGCGAGCGCCTGAGCGCTGCGCGCGGTCTCGTCATCCGTCGCGTTATTCTGAGCGGCGACGATGCGCGACATGGCCTCTGCCGAAACACCAAACGAGGCAATGAGCCCGAACAATGCCAGCAGCACAATCGGTGTCAGCCCCACGAACAAGTAGGTCACGACCAGTCGACGGCGCACGCGCCAGAGGAGCCGCCGCTTCATCCATCGCACAGCCTTGAGGCCGTAATAAAGGGCCGTGAAGCAGATGAGCAGCGAGCTTACGACCCGCAGGAAGTTGCCGAACACATTATCGCTAAAGAGCGCCGTGCGGCCCGCGAGCATGCGCGCGATCAGGAGGAGCGCGGCGAGAATGGCGACGCGTGGCATCCAGCGTCTGAGCCACGCGCGCACACGCGCACTTTGCACGCCCGCGCCGGACAGTCCACGCTTCACACCGCTCCGTGCTCCTTCAAGCTGCTTGAGCGCCACTCTCGCCTCCTTCGGAATCAGGCCACAACATAAACGCGTCCGAGCAGTATACGTGAGGCCGCGCGCACGCTCAAAGAAACCATTCTTCCCGGTCAACGGGTTCTCTTGAAATTTGAGAAAGGAATCTCATCAAAACACTCACCACAGAGACGCAGAGAGCGCAGAGCAGGCGCAGAGAAATTCAACCCTCTGCGTAAACTCTGCGTCTCTGCGGTGAGTCCTCGTCGAACTCTCTTAATGAAAGACGTCGGCGGGCTCTCTGTGATTAACCCGCCGACGCAAAGACGGCCTTTTCCGTCTCTGACTCTTCTTCTTCTTTCTCATCCTCGAATCTTTCGGGCACGCGCACGCGCCCTGTCCACGCGAGCAGGAGCCAGAAGAGACCGGGGCTTGCGGAAAGAAGCCCGGAGATGAGCGTCAGCGTACGCGGCGTGATGGCATGGAGCGACCAACCGGCCACTGCCGTAGAGATGCTCATCACCAGAATCTCCGCCGCGCGGTCCGTAGTCGTCACGCGCCCGCGCAAGCCGTCCGGCACGAGCCGCATCAAAAGCGTTTCCTGCACGGCGAACTCCACGCCGAGCAGAGCGCGCGAGACCAGCATCAACACAGACGCCATCCACAAAGACGGCACAAGACCCATTGCCGCGAACAGCAACCCGTGCACGGCGAGCGTCCAGCCCATAAAGCCAGCCGTCGTGCCATGCATCTCCACGTGTGCGCCTATGCGACGCGCCAGCATCATGCCTATGAAGAGCCCTATGCCTGCGGCTGCGTAGAACACGGCGACCACAGCATCAGGCTTAAAACCGCCCTGACCGGCGAAGACCATGCCGCCCAGACGATCGGTCACGAGGTTGATAGCGCCGCCGCCAGTGGCCCACAGGATATTGATGCCTATGATCCCTGCGACCAACCTGTGCCGCGCGATAAAGGCCCACCCTTCGCGCACGTCCGAGAAGACACGCACGCGCGCGCGCCTCTCTACAGCTTGCGAAGCATGAACGCCTTGCTCCTCTCTCAAATCATCTTCAGGGATAAGCCAGATGGAGAGAGCGGAAGCGACAAACGACAGGGCGTTGATGATGAAAGCCACTTCGTAGCCGAAGCGCGCAGAGGCCGCGCCGCCCAAAGCCGCACCGACAGACATCAACAGAAAACGGGACGAGAACATCAAGGCGTTTCCCGCCAGCAATCCACGGCTGCCCGCTATGTTCGGCATGGCGGCGTTCTTGGCTGCTTCAAAAAAGGCCGCGAGCAATGTGAGCGCGGTCGTGCAGGCGTAAGCTATCCACAAGTCCTCGGGCTTGCGCACAAGCAGGAACCCAAGGGCCGCGACGCCTCGCGCAAGGTCCGAGACGATCATCACGCGACGGCGCGACCAGCGATCCACAAACGCGCCCGCCAGAGGCGCGAAGATAGCGAACGGCGCGAGCCGCAGGACAAGCAGGATAGCAGTCGCTTCCGGCGCGTTGCCCGCGACGGCGCGCACCAGCCCGAGCCCGGCGATGAAGTTGAACCAGTTGCCGAGTTCAGAGATTACCTGTCCCGTCCACAATCGCCTGAAGGAACGATTGCCGCCGAGCAGTTGCATGTATGTTAACGGTGTTGACATCTCCTTTTACTCCAAAAACTAGAGCCGCCGGATTTTCATCCTGGCGGCTCGCAGCCTGTCTAAGCTTTTAGAAACATTTTATCCACCCGTAAAGCGTGGAGGACGTTTCTCTATAAAGGCTGCGACGCCTTCTCTGAAATCCTTTGTTTGACCCGACTCGATTTGCGCCTGACGCTCTGCTTCCAGTTGAGCAGCGAGGTTGTTGGTTGCGCTCGCGGCCAGAAGCTTCTTTGTCTGAGCGATTGCCGAGGTCGGCGCTTGTGCCAGTCTTGCAGCGAGCGAGAGCGCCATGTCCATCAGCTCGTCGTCCGAGACCGCCGCGTTAATCATCCCCATCTCTGCGGCGCGCTCTGCGTCAACGACATCGCCCGTCATCAAAAGCTCTGTCGCGCGGCGCAAGCCCACGAGGCGAGGCAGAACGTATGTACCGCCGCAATCGGGCGAGAGACCGACTTTGACAAAGGCTTGATTGAACTTTGCGCTACGCGCCGCGATGACGATGTCGCAGGCCAGCGCGAAGTTACACCCGCCGCCCGACGCAGCCCCGTTGACGGCAGCGATGATCGGCAGTGGCAAGCTTTGAATCAGCATGATGCACTCATTCAAAAGCCCCAGGGGCTCGTCGAAAAAGGCTTCGACGCGTCCCGTCTCTTCGGCCACCTTCTGCATCGCGCGCAGGTCGCCGCCCGCACAAAATGCGCGTCCCGCTCCGGTCAGGACTAGGCTGCGCGCGCCGCGCTCCCTGGCTTCACCCAAAGCGCTCTGAAGCTCTTTGCCCATCTCCACCGTGAGCGCGTTCAAGGCTGCCGGGCGGTTCAAAGTAATGACCGCCACGCCGTCCTCACGCATTTCCAGTTGTACGGTTTCGTAACTCATCCGTTAAAAAGGATAGCGGGGGAAGGAGCGTTCCTTCCCCCTCGTTCTATTTTTCGCGCCCTTCTGTTTTAGTCAGACAAGAGCCCTATACGGCACGGGCCAGAGGTTTGTTCACAAAAATTCTGCTAAGTGCGTGTGGCGCGTTGCGCGCTGAAGCATTCGCTACAGAGAACGGGTCGGCCAGCGGTCGGCTTGAACGGAACCTTGTCCGTCTTACCGCACTGGTCGCATGTAATCTCAAAGCGCTCGCGCTCGCCGCCCGCTCCACGGCCTCCGCCGCCGCCAAAGCTGGCGCGCCGCGAATCGCGACAAGCCTTACAGCGTTTCGGGTGGCTTAGATTTCGCTCCTGATAATAATCCTGCTCCCTCTCCGTAAAAGGAAACGTCGTCCCGCAATCGGCACAAGTGATCTCCACGTCCGGCATGACCTTTTTCTCCTCTGAAGAGCGAAGCCATGTCGAAGCTTCGCCGCTTCCTCTGCGTAGGCTGGCGCGCGAGCAGCCTCACACCCGGCGCTCCTAACGCTTTTCGTACTGCTTGATTTCCGCCTTGATTCGTCCGGCACGGGGCACGAGGAACCCGCAGCCCTTAGACGCGCCTCTCTTTGACAAGACTCCGAACGCGATACCCTGACGTCTCGAACCCTTTCCGAAGGCAACCGCAGTTTAACGCACCAATCTCGCCGCTGTACAGCATTATTCAGAGCCACGCGGGTCAAAAGTGCGAGCGCGAACCATAGACCTCTCAGCCTTAAGGAATCCAATGCTCTAAGGCTCTGGTATTTTCCCGACAGCACCGGGCATAATACAAACGCTCAGGCATCTTAGGCCGAATGAATCGGCATAATATTAGTTAGATTGCTTCGGATTGCGTAAGAGATTGAATACTCTCATAAGGAGAGAATGCTATGCCTAAGAAAGCAGCTACAGTATTGACGATAATCGCCATAGCTTTGATGATTGGATGTAAATCGAAAAAAGTTCTATCTGATAAAGAGCAAACGATACTTGACCAAGATTTATGTATGGCTGCATTCGACAATAACTTTGATAAAGTATATGAATTCATCCAACGTGGAGCTAATGTAAATACTGCTAAATGTGGCTCGGATATGTCCCCTTTATTCCTTGCCATCTTAGGCGGAGCACCAGACCTTGGACGCAGTTATAATCTTTCTCGTGATATGGCGCGGGAGCAAGTCATAGATGCTCTGATTGAAGCTGGTGCTAATGTTAATGCTAAACCGAATGGCGGTATGACTGCGCTAATATTTGCACAGCATGTTGACACTAACAAAATACTGGTGGATAAGTTGCTCAAGGCTGGTGCTGATCCTAATGCACGAGACAATAATGGGCTGACGGCTGCTGATTGGGCGAATCGTGACAATGAGCAAACCAAACGCGCGTCCGTATATAAGGCGCTGTATTCGTATGAAGTGATGCAGATAACTCAGGAAAGAAAGAAGGAACAAATTAAAAAGAAGGTTGAATCCGAGAAATAAAAACGCAACCTAACAACTCATTCAACCGGAGCCCGTGATAGCAATCTTTTCATGGGCGCTCTTTTACCTATCCGCTTTTCGCTACTCATCGCCAGCGAGCGCGACGACGTGAGCGCGCACGGTCTCGCCCAGCGTGTCGAGGTTATAGCCGCCTTCCATGGACGAGATGATGCGGCCCTGACAAACTTCCCCGGCCCACTGCTTGACCGAGCGCGTCATCAAGACGAAATCTTCATCCTCAAGCTTTAACTGCCCTAAGGGGTCCGCCTCGTGCGCGTCGAAGCCCGCAGAGATGATGACCAGATCGGGCTTGAACTTCGAGCCAATCTCTTCGAGCGCGGTGTCGAACATGCGGCGCTGCTCGTGGCGAGAGGTCGCGGCGCGCACGGGTGCGTTCAAAGTGTAGCCGCGCCCACGTCCCGTGCCCATTTCGCCACGCGCGCCCGTGCCCGGATACCAGGGGTACTGGTGCATGGAGAAGAAGAAGACCGTGGGGTCGTCGTAAAAGATGCCCTGCGTGCCGTTGCCGTGATGTACGTCCCAGTCAACGATGGCAACGCGCTCTATTTCCGCGTAGCGATTCTGCGCGTAGCGCGCCGCAATCGCCACGTTGTTAAAGAGACAGAAGCCCATCGCTGTCTCCGAAGTAGCATGATGGCCGGGAGGTCGCGCCGGGAGAAAAGCGTTGCGCGCTTCTACGCTCATGACTGCGTCCACGGCCCTGCACGCTCCGCCCGCCGCACGCAGCGCCGCGTCCAACGAGCGCATAGAGACCACCGTGTCCGCATCAAGAAAGCTCGTGCCTTCGCTCACGGCACGCTCCACGCGCTTGTAGTGCTGCGGCGTGTGACACGCTTGCACATCACCGCGCGTCGCTTCCACTGCTTCCAACTCTAAAAGCCCTGACCACAAATCCTCGTCACGCCTGAGCGCCTCCATCACGACCGTATAACGCTCCGGTCTTTCCGGATGATAGTCCCCCGTGTCGTGCTCGCGAAAAACCGGATGATGAACAATAGCTGTCTTCATGAAAAAGATTATGCGAGCGAACACAAGAAAAGTAAAAAGGTAAAAGGCAAAAGGCAAAAGTGAGGACAAAGCCTAGCGGCTTTGAATCTTTAATTTGAAAATCACGCTGAAAGCGTGTCCACACTTTTGCCTTTTACCTTTTTACTTTTGCCTTTCTTAATCTGCTCGAATTAAAAGCATACGCGGGTTGCGGTCAAGGCGCGGTCCAAATTGAAACAGCCGGGAGATTCATTAGAGCGAAATGCTGACAGGACAGGGATTTTCAGCTTCTTACCGCTGATGGCCCACGATTTGCTGAATCTACGGGCGTAGTAAATTTATTTCTCTCCACAGAGACACGAAAAGGCAATTTTTGAGGAGGGGCCATCATGAAAAGATACGTTCTCTTATTTCTTTGCTTTCTGATTTTCGCGGCGACGCTGCCCGCGTTTGCTTCGGCGCAGGACCGGCGCAGGCACTCGCGCTTCGGTCGTAAGGCGCGCACGGTAGCAATCATCGCCGGAGGCGCAGGCGTCGGCGCACTGCTCGGCGGAAAGAAAGGCGCGGCCATAGGCGCGGGCGGCGCGGGACTCTATGCGTTTAATCGTCGCGCGGCGCGACGCAACTTCAAGGGGCGCACGCGCACCATCGGAACAGTGGCGTCGGGCGCGGCCCTTGGCAGCGGGCTCGGTGGAGCTTTCGGCGGCAAGCGCGCTGCCCTGGCAGGCGCGGCCATCGGAGCGACCGGCTCATACGTCTATCGCCGTCGCCAGCGCAGCATCTATCGTCGTTACTAAACCTGAGAATGGCAAGAGCGCATCCAGCTTTTACTTGATGCGCTCTTGCCGCTCTCTCTCAATCTTAATCCTCGCGTTATGGTTGGCTTAATAACAAACTAGTAGGAGATAAAAGATGTCATACGATGAAGAACATCAGGAGAGACGCCGGATTGTGGTGGAGACACCGGCGGCCAGACGCGAGGTAGTCGAGACGCATGCCGTTCACGGCGTGCCGGAGCGACGCGGAGTCTCCACAGGGGTCGTAGCCATCGTGGCGCTCGCAGCCGTTGTGCTGACGGCGATGGTGGTCTGGGCTTTGACAAGACCGAACGAAGACGAAATCAACATCAACGCGCGCTCGGCTGCGGTTCAGCCCACGCCCATCACGACGACGACCATTGTGCCCGTTCCTGTCACGCAACCGCAGCAGCCAGTGGTCATGCCTCCGACGACCACGACGCAACCTATCATCGTGCCCGTCCCGGCGACGACGACAACCACTACGTCTTCGAGCACGGACACGTCCAGCGCGTCTAATGATTCGACCGTTCAATCAAACATCGAGAAGAAGCTTTCGGACGACCCCCAACTACGCGCGCTCGGCATCACCGTTTCGGTGTTGGACGGCAAGGTGACGCTGATGGGAACAGTCGATTCGACCGCCATGAAGGACCGCATCGAACGGATGGCGCGAATCAAAGGCGTCAAGAGCGTGGATAACCAGATTGTCGTCACGAACGCCACAGATTCAAGATCGCAGGACTAAAAATCACTTGCGAGAATTCAAGCTCAGCCCCGCAAGGGGCGAAAGATAATAGCCCACGGCGTGAGCCGTGGGGACATGTGACGAATAAAGATTAAGAGCCCCTGAAAGGGGCGAAAGAAGTTCGGATTTCTTTCGCCCCTTTCAGGGGCTCTCTTCATGTTGAATGCCTGCTGTCCCACGGCTCACGCCGTGGGCTACTTTATTTCGCCCCTGACGGGGCTGAAACTTTTTTCGCGCTCTCAGGCTTTGATGAAAGCGATGATGAAGCCCACCATCATGACGAACATGAAAAGCGCCGTCTCGCAGGCAAAGAGGATGACGGCCTTGATGCCCGTTCGAGTCCATGATTCCTTGTAGACCCTGCGTAAAGCAAACAGCAGGTAGACGAAGGCCACGGGGTAAAAGATATTTAGGACCATGGCCGGAAGCTTATAGCCGAAGGCGGTAGCGACGACGAAGGGGACGGCCATGAAAGCTTTATATAGAAAATCGAACGAGTAGTAGTGCAAAGAAAAGATCAGGTGCTCGACGTAATACTTCTTCATCCCGAAGTATAAGGCGGAGAGAAACAGCCCCGACAGAAGGACGCTGGCGAATCGCAGGATGGCGGAATATTTCTCCGCCTTCTGCATCACCTTCTCGGCAAAGACGGCGGGCTCCAGACCCTTGCGCGCGGCTGTGGCAACGAATCGCGGGTTGGCCGCGTTCATCCTCATGTCCGAGCTTCTGGCAGCCAGGAGCGGCCCCCACGCGAAGAGAAAGTAGATGGCGCTAATCGTCAGGTAAATCCGAATCGGGTTGATGTAACGCCCCTTGCGGCCCGCCACGTACTCTTCGGTCAGAAGTCCCGGTCGAAAGAGAAGCGCCCAGATGGTCTTGAAAATTTTGTTCGAATCGAGATGCGTAATTTCGTGCAGGAGGTGGCCGAAGAAGTGCTTGAGGGCAAACTCGTGATGATCAATTCTCTTCTGCCCGCAGCGATGGCAGTACTTGCCTTCCAGCAACGCCCCGCAATTACGGCACTCCGTGGACGAAGAGACTTCTTCGATTGATACAACTTTTTCGGCTGCCGCAACAGTCGGCGCGACCGTTTCAATCTCGGTTGCCAAGCATTGACCTCCCGGCGAGGAAAAATCCGTCAAACTCTATGCCCGATTGCTCACGAAAATCAAGGGAAAATGCAAAAGTCAAAATGCAAAGTGCAGAAGTAAAGCATGTCTTTCTTTTCATTCTGCATTTTGCATTTTGACTTTTGCACTTTCTTCCCACACTCCTCCCCGTTCACGCCCTTCGGCATTTTGATGAAGTGCCGGAAGCGAGAAGGGAGGGTAGAGCAAAAGTGCCGGTGGTTTAAAGCTTTCGCGCGTGCGAGGCTGTTGGAAATTTTTGGGCCAGCGATTCCGGCCTCGCCCGTCGGCTCCAGAGCGCGTCGTGAAGGCCGACACGCGGAGCGGCTAACGTCTCTTGACGCTCTTTTTCCCGCCTCTGCGTGCGCCCGTCGTGCGGCCTGCCGACGCTTTCGCGCCGCCTCCACGGGATGAGCGTGCGAGGCTGACGGTGACGCGGCCAGCGTTGTCCCGTCTGAAGACTATGTAGTCGCCCGCGCGTGCTCCCAACTCTCTGACAAGCGGTGACGGAATTTTGCCGCGCAAGATTCCGGCATCGTCCGTCACCCTCGCTTGATATTCGTTGGCCTCTCTTCTTGCCATTGTGGGTCTCCTTCAAATTGAGCAGGTGGGAAAGCTGTGCGCCCGCGCTTGATGGATGCGGCGGGCGCGGTTAGACGGCCTGTTAATATCCTTCGGTGTGCTGTCTGAGCCACTCGTCCACTTCCTCTTCGGAAGGCTCGCGCCCCAGCTCGTCACGCAGGCGACGGCGCACGTACTCGCGCTCGTCTTCTGCGGCCTCGTCCAATGAGGCATCTCCCTCCTCCTCCGGCGGCGCGTCTTCCGCAGACATGGAATGCTCGAAAGCTGTGCGGCCAGCAGCTTCAAGCACTCCGAAAGCTTCCGCTCGAAGCATTTGAGCTTCGAGACTCTTCATGAAAATCAAGCTTGTAGAATTGTGCAGCATCATGGCAGAAAGTTTCCCCTTGTCTTTGAAGCACGGGCGGCGAGCCTGATTTTTGTGTCCGCGCGAGAGAGCACTAGAAAGATTCGCCCGACACCGTGATTAAATCGCGAGCACATGTATCTCGCCGGATGCGAGCGAGCTTTCAATAGCGATACTTTCATCTTCGCCTTCGAGCAGGACGCGGCGACCGTCGCCCGAAGCGTAAAAGCTCACTTCGCGTATCAAACATTCGACCGGCGCTTGATTCACACGCGCAAGCCCTGTCAAGTCGTCTTGATTGAGCCGCTCTATATCGTGGAGCAACTCTCTTTCCAACTTCTCTTCCAGCTCAAGCTCCTCGACGGCCACGCCCTGCGGCAGGAGCGCCATCTCGCCGTCCAGATAAACGGTCCAGATAAATCCTATGTCGAGCACAAGATGCGCGGCCCCGTCCGTCAGGAAAAAACCCAGCACGGTTGCGCCCACAACGTGCGCGATAACGTGATCCTGATGACGGCTTGTTTCCAGCGGCAACCATTCGACCGTCATCACGCGCGCGCCCCTTTGCTCCTTTTGATGACAAAGAAATTCTCGCTCAGAAAACAAAACAGAGGTCGTATTTCTCGCCCGGCAAATCTATATAGAGCTTGTGCTCGTCTGCGTCAATCTTGATGATGTCCTGGCAGATGAGCACAAAGACGCGCTTGCAGCCGCGTAGCGCCGCGCCTTCGGCAAACTTCAGCGTCAGGGAGCTTATCGTCGTCACGTAATCCCCTGCGAGCCGTTCTGGAACCACAATCGTCAAGCCTTCTTCGGTGCGCAATTCCTGCGCGCGCCCCGTGTTCTCGAATTCGCCGTGTGATGCGGAGCGCGGGCTGAACCTGACCATGCCGCGCGACTGCAATTTCGCCTGCTCCGATTTTTCGAGCGGCAGCCCGAAGGTCACAAATATCTCCGCCAGCGCGATGGTGAACTCGCCCGTCGCGTGCGCGTCTGAAATTCTTTTGATTAATGCGAGGACGGGCGCTCTGAGTTCAGGGCGCGCAACGCATTCGACAAGCATCTACAGCCCCCACTCTTCACTGCTACCAGATAGGCTGGCTTCTTTCGTGCCGCATACTACACTCGACAGTCTGCGCGCGCAAGAGAGAAGTTAAAAGCAATGCAAAGCGCAAAGTGCAAAATGATAAATTAAAAAAAGCTCTTTCTTTTCATTCATCATTTTGCACTTTGCACTTTGCATTCTCTTTTCATCTTTTTCCCTCGTACTTCATGAGGTGTGTCGCCCTGAGGGCGGCGACGATGGCGGCGACGACGCAGCCGACGCCGCCCGTGATGACGGCGAGGGGCGCGCCGATGAGATGCGCCACCGCGCCCGCTTCCATCTCGCCCAACTGCGGCCCGCCCATAAAGAAGATCATGTTGACGCTCGTCATACGCCCGCGCAGAAAGTTAGGCGTGACCAACTGGCGAATGGTCTGCCGTAGAACCGTGCTCACGGTATCGGCAGCGCCCGTCACGGCGAGCATCAGCACCGAGAGCCAGAAGACGCGCGAGAAACCGAAGGCGATGGTTGCCGCGCCGTAGACGGCGACGGATGCGACGACCACAGCGCCCTGACGGCGTAGATTGCCGAACCGGGCCATGACGAGCGCGGCAAGAAGCGCGCCTGCTGCCGGTGCAGCCGAGAGTATGCCAAAGCCACGCGCGCCGACGTGAAGAATCTCTTCCGCGAAAATCGGCAGGAGCGCCGTCGCCGAAGCGAAAAACGTGGCGATGAAATCGAGCGTCATCGTCTGCACGATGATGGGCGTGCGCCACACGAAGCGCAATCCTTCAAGGAGTGCGCTCCAACTGACGCGCGAAGCTTCCTTCGCTTCGTCATCTTCTTCGACGCTGCCTTTTGCGCGCATCATCAGGAGCGCCGCGATGACGGCCAGAAACGAGAGCGCGTTGACCGCGTAAACAATCGCCGGGCTGTAGGAAGCAAGCAGGCGTCCCGCTATGGCCGGGCCTCCGATCATGGAAAGCTGAAAGACAATCAAGCCTAGGCTGACGGCGTTGGGAAATTCTTCGGGCGGGACAAGCGAGGGCAAGAGTGCCTGTCGAGCCGGATTGTCAAAAGCGATGGCCGCAGAAGAAATCGCCGTCAGGACATAGAGCGGCCAGACGCTTTTCAATCCGGACCATGTAAAGAGCGCAAGCGCGGCTGCGCTCAACATCATCAAGGCTTGCGTCACCATCATCAGCCGCTTGCGGTTGACGGCATCGGCCACCACGCCGCCCATCAGCGAGCAGATGATAATCGGCACGACGCGCACAAGGCCCACGACGCCGAGCGCGAGTGCCGATTTGGTCAGGATGTAGACGTGCCAGTTGATGGCGACGAGCTGCATCTGCGAGCCCGTGCCGGAGATGAGCTGGCCCAGCCAGAGCAGGCGAAAATCTCTGTGACGAAGTGCGTTGAAGGATGAGCGACGTGGCCGGGAGACGTTCTCGGTGCTTTGGGTCGGAGCAGGTTCAGGCGCGGGCATGCGGTAATTAAGTTACAGCTTTCGCGCCGCAAACTCAAAGCGCGCGGGCTCTGCTCGTGAGTCTTTTGGATGATGAAAGAGAAGCTATTTGAGGAGCGTGCTCTGCGAGGCCAGGAGCTGCCAGCGACCGTCGCGGCGCACGAAAGTATCCGTGATTTGCTGTCGCTCTAAACTGGTCGCGCTTCTGAAAGTGATGACGGCGCTCAGCGTCGCGTTTGTTTCGCCGCGACTTAAGAGACGCGGGTTGTCTATAGACCATGACGTGACCGAAGGCATAGCCTCGGTAGAGTAGAGCGTCTGCGTCTTGTTGTAGAACTTGCCGTCGGCTCCCGTGCCCGTGTAGTCGTCTGCAAGGATGCGCGTGATGGTCTCCTTGTCGCCCTTGATGCTGGCGTTGGTCATCTGCGACTCAAGCTCTTTCAGCTCCGCGAGGACAGCCTCCTCGCCGTGCGTCTTGACGCTCGCGGTCTGAGCAGGCTGGCTCGCTTGAGTCTGTACAGAAGATGTTTTTCCGTTAAAGGTGACGACGGCGAAACCTATGCCTAAACCTGTGACGAGCAGGAGCAAGCCGCCGAGGATCATTAAGAGAGGGCTGCGCTTGGGCGACGGTGTTTCGCTTGATGTGGAAACGGACGGCGCGGATTGCGGCGGCCACGAGGCCTGACCGGACCAACTGCCGGAATTGACATCCGGGCGCAGCTCCTTAGAGAGCGAGGGATTGCTGACGATGGTGTCCGTGGGCGCGAACATGGTCGGCGCCGACTCAAGCTCTGCGGGCGCGTCCCGCACGAGCCGCGCGCCTTCTCTGGTGCAAAAGGTTTGCGCGTCATCGTCGTAAGTGTTCTGGCAGGCGGGGCAGCGTTTCATTTTTTTGACGCCTCTTGTGTAAGGATTCCGGGCTGCGAAGGCGGGCGCTACTTTACCACAGGAGCCGCGCGCGAGAAATGTAGAGTCGCTCTATAGATTTTCAATGCCGATATGCCCTCACTCTTTTATGCAAAGCTTTACGGCAGCGGCGACGCCGTTGTATGCTCGCGATTCAAACGGCAAGCCGCGAGACTTCATGCTTGGAAATTCCGTCCGTCAGAGCTTTCGACCCGCGAGGAGATTTGGATAATGAAGATGCCCCTTCTATTTGTACGTTCCGCTTTTTTAATCACAGCCCTCTTTGTAGCCTCGGATGCCGCGTGGGCGCAGCGCCGACCTGTTTCGACCACGCCCGCGACGACCGGCACAGCGCCCGCACCGGCTTCGACCTCGACGGCGGGCAGCGTGGGCGGCGCGGCTTCGGCCAAACGCACGTCGAAGAAGAACACCGGCAAAGCTGCCACAAAGACCGGCACGCGACGCACGGGCACGCAGCCCTCAGCACCTGCGGAAGACACATCTCTTGCAAGTGAAGCTGACGAGAATACGAATCGCGGCGACGCTTTCGCAGACGAGGGCCGCTACGATCAAGCGGCTGAAGCTTACAAGCAGTCGTTGCGCTCAAATTCCAACAACGGCTACGCGCTTCAAGGTCTGGGCGATGCTTACCTGAACATGGGACGCCCGGAAAGCGCCATCGAGACGTACAAACAATTAACGCGCGTGCGGCCACGCAACGCGGACGGCTGGTACAGCCTGGGCGATGCCTACAGCTACCTTGGTCGCTACGGCGAATCGCTCAATCCTTACAAGCAGGCGATTGCCTTGCGGCCCACTTTCGCCGAAGCCTACTACGGTCTGGGCGAGGCTTATCGCTTTCTGGAAATCAACGAGCAGGCAGCAGCGCAGCTCAAGCAGGCGATTCGTCACAAGCCGGATTACGCCGCAGCTTATTACAGCCTCGGCATGACTTATATAGAGCTTGGCGACAAAACAGCCGCGATGGAGCAGTACAACTCGCTGAAAAGTTTGGATGAGCATCTGGCGAACAAGCTCTACACTTCGATTAATAGATAAGGGAAAAGTCGCGCACGGCTCATCCCGGTCGCTCCCTTCACCTGTGCGCTCGCTCTTGAACGTCTAATCAAAGGATTCTCTCTCGCTGTAGATTGTGAAACCCGTAATCTATCTTTCGCTGACGGACGATTGGGAGCTGCGCGGCAATGGTTCCGGCTCGATTGAAGAGATTCAATTCCGGCCCATGCGCGAGATGGTCCAAATTTATAACCGCCACAACGTGCGCTCGACCTTTAACGCGGAGGTGATGCAACAGCTCACCTTCAGACAATTCGAGCTGGAATTTCCGGAGCTGCGCGTCCTTGCAGACCGTTGGGACGAGCACGTACGCGAAGCATTTAAAGCGGGCCACGACGTACAGCTTCATCTTCATACACAATGGACAAAGGCCGCGTACGCGGACGGGCAATGGAGCTTGTCTGGCGACTGGTCAATCCTCAACTATGACGAGCAGACTGCTTTCAAGCTCCTGAGCGCCGGGCGCGACTATCTTGAAAATCTACTGCGTCCCATCAATCCCTCTTACAGATGCGTCTCTTTTCGCGCAGGCTCAAGCGTGATTGCGCCCTCGCCTTTTATCCTACGCACACTCGCGCGCGCAGGCATCAAGCTGGACATGAGCATCGTCGGCGGGATGTATCACGACACGCGTCATCTGACGGTTGATTACCGCGATTGCGAAGAAGATTTTTTGCCCTTTTACCCGCGCATGACGGACGCGCGCCGCGTCTCAAGCGAAGAGGAAGAGATCGTTTGCGTTCCCGTACAGCATTTCTACGGCTCGCGCCGCGAGTTCGGCAAAGCTCTTGCAAAGTATGCTTGCCGCCGCGCGACATCTCGAACACAGGGCAACAAACTTTCTACGGACGCTTACGCGCGCGACGAATGGAGGGAAAAGCGGCACGCCTCAAAGCTGCTGCTGGCTTATGACAAATCGCTCGCACCCTTTTTGAAGGGCTGGTATCTGACCGCGGATTTGAGCCGTCTCAACTACGCATTGATGCATGAGATGCTCGATTCTATTCGACTGCGTGCGCGCCGCACGGGCCTCGCCCAAGTGCCCGCCGTGCTCGCCAACCACTCGAAAGACATCAAAGATTTCGACGCGATAGAGCGCTTCATCCGTGAAGCAGCCGCAAGCGAAGACATCAGATTCATCACGCAGACTGAACTGGTCGAGAAACTTGAAAGAGGCGAGTTTCCAATCAGAAAGGTTTCAGCATAAAGGATGAGGTGTGCGCGTCGGCCTACTGCTTATCAAATTCCGAGACGTGCTTTCCACTCTTTTGAATACACAGCCTTATCAAACGGCGTGATGCCCTGCTCGGCCAGCTTCACCATCGCGTCAAAGAGCGGCGCGGCGTCGGCCTTGAAGAATCTCATCCCTTTAATCATGAGATCGCAGGCAATCTCTTTTGAGACGTGCGCCTTCATGTAAGCGGGGACATCGGAGCCGACCTTTCGCATGTCCTGCGCGTAGGTTCGCACAACCTCGACCTCGCCTTCGTAATTGACGCAACGGGCTTCAAAAAGCTCGTCGTGATAAATACGCACGGGATAATCTTTATGGAGCGCATCGCAGGTCGTGTAAACAAAAGTCAGCTTGTTGGTCCACGTTCCCAGTCCCACGATTTTCGCTCCACGCTCCACGAGCTTATGAAAGGGGCTCGGCGTGTCGTAAGGGTAAGGCGAATGTTGATGCGTCGCCGTTAGCTCGTGCGCGAGCGGGCCTATGGCGCACACGGATTTGGTCGGATGCAGGCTTCTCAGAGCGCCGCGCTGGCGACGTGCAAACTCCGTCAGGAGACCTATATAGGAAGGCGTGCGGCGAACGTCGAACACCGTCCCTTGTTGAAGATATTCGTAGGAAGAAATTTTTCGATTCGGGAAAGTCGGAAAGAGAATCGTGCCCTGCGCTCCAACCCGTTCGCGTACAAGTGAAAGAATTCTGTAGAAAGGAAAGTCTAAATTAAGCTGGTCGGTGGAGCTGTGGACGAAGACCACGTCGCCTGTTTCCAGGCGCAGGTCGTGCGCCAGAATGTGCTCGAAATCCTGCTCTGTGAGCTGCGGCAGCCGCGCCACGCGCGCACGATCCAGCCGCTTTCGGGTGCGAGCGATTCTTTCATACGCGCCGCGCGGCAGGATTTTTCTGGCAACATCTCGAAGACTCATCTGACAGCTTTCCGCGCGCCGTGCGCCAGCTTTCTTTCAGACCACACGCGCCACCGCAGCGGCCCACGAGTAGCCGACGCCGAAACCCACGAGCACGACTTTGTCTCCACGCTTGACCTGCCCGCGCCTCGTGGCATTCTCCAACGCCAGCGGAATAGTGGACGAGACGGTGTTGCCCGCGTGCTCCATGTCTATGACGAATTTGTCCACAGGGATTTTCATCTTCGCACGCAAGCGTTCGAGCATAAACTTGTTCGCCTGGTGCGGGACGAAACAATCAATCTCGTCCACTGAAAGACCGCTCTTTTGAAAAAGCTCATCGAGGGCGCGCGGCACTGTCTGCAAAGTGAAGTTAAAGACCGCGCCTCCGTTCATGTATAGATTACGCTCGGAGCGCCAGTTGCCGTTTTCGTCCTCTTTCTCAATCAACGTGTCATCGTCTAACGGCCTGCGAAGCCCGCCCGCCGGAACAATAATCTGCTCAGCGCCGCGCCCGTCCGTGCCGAAGACAAAAGGCCCCAGCAGCTCAACTTCCGAATCAACGGCCGCCACAAGCGTCGCCGTCGCGCCGTCGCCAAAGAGCGTGCGATTGGTGCGGTCTCTCTTGTTGATAAATTTCGTGTAAGTGTCCGCCGTCACCAGCAGCACGTTACGCGCCATGCCGGTTTCAATCAGACTCTTCGCAACAGCGAGGCTGTACACGTAGCCCGAGCATCCCTGGTTGATGTCGATCGCGCCGCTTGTTGTCTTCAGACCCAGACGGCTCTGCATGACGCAGGCCGTGGTCGGCGTAAAATAGTCCGGCGATTGCGTGCAGAGCAGTAGAAAGTCTATCTCGTCGGGCGCGCACGCGCCGCTTTCAAACAAACGGTTGGCAGCCATCACGCCTAAATCCGAAGCACACTCGTCAGGGGCGGCCACGCTTCTTTCGGCAATCCCCGTTCGCTCAAAAATCAAGCTCGCGTTCACGTCCCCCACTTCTTCGGCCAACTGCTCGTTCGTCAATTTCCCCGGCGGGAGATAAGATGCGATGGCCTTGATGGCTGCTTTGCTCTCTCTCATAAAAAATCGTATTGAGTCGCGCTTCAGCCTTCGACTCCGCTCTCCTTCAACACGCCTTCCAGATATTCCGTCAAAGTGCCGAGTGTTGAGAAAGGGCTCCGCTCTTTGGACAAAAGATTCTCGTCCGTAATCATCACGTCCACGTCAAACTCCGCACGCACCTTGTCTTCCACTTCCATGATAAAGGTCACAAAGTCCAGAGACTCAAGCCTCCCCGTCTTTCCATAGAGCGGCGCGTCCAGAGATTTCTCTACATGGACGCCCGCGGGCAACTGACGATTCAATTCGTCAACGGCCCTGTAAACTACATCCAATATTTTCTCGCGATTAGACATTCACTCCCTCCCGCTCATTCAGAAAGCGCATTGTAGCCCATTCCCCTTCATCAACCGAAATAGAGAAAGAAGAAGCTCTGAGTTTAGCGCGCTAAACTCAGAGCTTCTTTGCGTCCGGCTTATGAACCTAAGGCTTACTTACATTTTGAATAACCGCAGTCGCGGCAAAAATCGCAGCCCGATGCGTGTTCCAACTGGCCGTGGCATTCGGGGCATGTGCCGATCATGTTTGACATGACGGGGAATGTGCCGCCTGTGACAGCAGCCTGCGCTTTACTGACGGCGCGTCCTGAATCCGGAAGGTCTGCCAGGCGGCGGCTCGTCAGCAGAAGACACTCTGCGACGGCCTGCTCGGGGCTTGTCAGCAGACGCTCGTTGAACCAGACGGCGTGCGTGCCCGTGACTTTGTTGAGGCTGCGCGCCACTTCCGCCGCGTCAAAACCGCCGCGCAGCATCTTCGATGCAAGCAGTCCCACTCCGCCCGAGATTGGCCCCGTGGCAAACACTTCCTGAATCATACGGCCGTCGTGATTAACCGTCACATACAGGTTCTGCCCGTCGAAGGGAATCTGCCACGTCGCGCCGCGAAGCTCGCGCGGTCGCTCTATACGCACCGTCTGTTCTTCGACCGCAGCCGTCAGGCTAGTCGTCACGTGCGCCGCGTCCTCGTGCGTGGCGGGCGGCTCGTCAATCACTTCAATGGTCGCTTCAGGATTACAGGCCAGCTCGCCCTTCTCCTTGTCTTCCTGCTTGATAGAGGTCAAGACCTGTCCTTCGCGCGAGCCGTCTCGATAGTAGCTGACGGCCTTGCAACCCAACTGGCGCGCCAGTCGATAGAGACCGTCAACATCTTCAATCGTGTCCGTGGTCGCGCCGTTGCAGGTCTTCGACACGGAGTTGTCCACGTTGCGCTGCGCTGCCGCCAGCACGTGCACGTGCTGCTCCGCACCAATCTTCATCGCGGAGATGAAGTAGGGCGGTAACTCCGCTTCATGCTCTACGACGTGAGCCGCCGCGCGGTTGATTGAATCCTGATCCGTTTGATCGACTTCGATGCCGAGGGCTTCCGCCGCCAGCGTGTGTACGTAGGTGCGCGTCCCCAAAGTGTCCTGACGCACATAGGCCCAGGAGAAGTTGGGCTCAACGCCCGAAGAGGTTTCCGCTACGAGCGAGATAGTGCCGGTCGGAGCAATGGTCGTCACTTCGTAGTTGCGCGGCGTCAGGGCCGTGGTGCGCGGGATGCCGATCTCGTTGTAAAGGAAGTTGCCGTAAGCTTCGCGGTTCTCCTCAAGCTCCGGGAAAGCGCCCTTCTCTGCCCCGAGGTTCAGGCTTTCAACCCACGCCTCTCGACGCACAAAGCCCATCATCTTGTCCATCAAGTCAATTGATTCGGGCGAGCCGTAAACTACCTGAAGCTTCAGACAGAGGTCAGCGAACCCCATGATGCCCAAGCCGACGGGGCGCGTGCGCTTTACCACTTTCTCAATTTCGGGGAGCGGCCACGTGCAGGTGTCAATCACGTTATCCAGAAAGCGCGTGCACAGGTGCGTGACTTCGCGCAAACGGTCCCATTCAATGCAACGGTCGGGGTCTGTGCCTTCACCAGCCTTGACGTAAAACTTGGAAAGATCAATCGAGCCCAGGTTGCACGAATTAGAGAAATGCAGAAACTGTTCGCCGCAAGGGTTACAAGAATAGATCGCGCCCATGGAGTTCATCAGATGGTTGTGGCGATTGACTTCATCTATAAAGGCCACGCCCGGCTCTGCGTACTTGTGTGCGGAGGCAACGATGCGATTCCAGATATCGTGCGCGTAGACCATGCCGGGACGCGGCGGCTCCTCGCGCACGGCGTTTGAAAGATCAGCAGCCTGAAACGACTCGCGGTCGCGGAACGTCACGGTCGAGCCGTCCGGCCTGCGATAGATAGCGTAGTCGCCATCCTGCACCGGATCAAAAATCGGATCAGTCCACGCTTCATTATTAAATTCAAGCTGGAACCATTCTTCACGGTCCACGGCTTCCAGAAACTTGTCTGTGACGTTGACGGAGATATTAAAGTTTGTCAGAGAGTGCTGGTCGTTCTTGGCATGTATAAAGCGCAGCACGTCCGGATGCGTCACGCGCATCATGCCCATGTTCGCGCCGCGACGCACGCCGCCCTGCTTCACCACGTCCGTCACCTGATTGACGATGTTCATAAAGGAGACCGGCCCGCTCGCTACGCCGCGCGTGGAGCTGACCATCGCGCCCGCCGGTCGCAGAAACTCGTAAGTCATGCCCGTGCCGCCGCCCGTCTGGTGAATCGTCGCGGCTGCCTTCGCGTGCTCCATGATGCCAGAGATAGAGTCCGGCACTTCTAGCACGAAGCAGGCAGCGAGTTGACCATTGACCTTGCCCGCGTTGACCAGACACGGCGTGTTCGGAACAAATTCACGGTTGAGCATCACGTCCGACATGGCAGCATAAAATTCGTCGCGCTTCTGCGGGTCTGTCTCGCCGCGTGAAACGTGGCCGACAACCCGGCGCACAATATCGGGCCACTCTTCTATCGCTTTACCCTGCGCGTCCTTCATGCTGTAACGGTTGCTGACCACGCGCTGAGCGTTGAGGCCGAGCGGCTGCGTCGCGTGTGGCGCTGAATCGGGGGCGGTCTGCGGAGTCGCGGCGGCTCCGTTCTGGTTGCGAGGGTTCGGGTCAATGACGGTGCTCATTATTCATCTCTGCCTTTCCCGCACTCTAACGGAGAGTGCGAGGCAATGTTGGTGACGGATGTCAAAAGTTCAGGGCGCACGGGAGTCGAGCCCCGAGCCTCTCTTTAATAAGATGTGGTTCGGATACTTCGGTTGGCTTATCTGAAGCGACGGAATCTTAAGCGGAGCAAAGACCCCCAATGGCCTATCCGTCTCCGTTTCGGCCCGCCTCGTCCCAAGCGGAGCGGAATATACTCCTTTGCGAAACGGATGTCAATATATTGTGCCTATCTTTTTTTTCATAGCAATAGGGTGTATAAGCTAAGGAATTACATCAACATTTAGAATGAGTTATTTACCGTCTGTTAACGCCTCGTTTTGAGCCAACTTTTCGCTCCCCGGCGCATCTGAAGAGAACCGAAATGGAGGGCTAACCGTGGAAGTTTGTCAAAACCGTCAAGCGGGAGACACAAATTCCGGCCGGGTTCGTCGTCCGTACAACCAAAAAAATTTGGGTTCAGTTAAAAGGAAAGTCGAGCGAGGGATTTTGAGCAACGGGAAAGAGTCAAAGGATAAACTCGTGCACGGGACGGCTGCCGATGGAACGGTGCGGTGCATGGCGGCGGTGACCACAAATTTAGTGGCCGAAGCCGCGCGTCGTCACAACACGTCGCCAACGGTCGCAGCCGCACTGGGGCGCACGCTCACCGGCACGCTTCTTTTAGGATCGAGCTTGAAAGAGCTGGATCGTTTGACCGTGCAGATTGTCGCGGGCGGTCCCATTGGAGGCATTACGGCGGAAGCCAACGCGCAGGGCGAGGTGCGCGGTTACGTGCGACACCCGGAGGCGCATGCGCCCTTGAGCGAGACGGGCAAGTTTGATGTCAAGAGCGTGGTCGGCTCAGGCATGTTTTACGTCACGCGCGAATCCGGCTATGACATAGGTCTTTATCGCGAGCCGTATAGAGGCTCTGTCCCGCTTGTCTCCGGCGAGATAGCGGAAGACTTCGCTTACTATCTTGCCAAGTCGGAACAGATTCCTTCGGCTGTCATGCTCGGCGTGCACATGCGAGCCAACGGGCCTGAAGATGCGTTTGTGTCTGCGGCGGGCGGGTTGATGATTCAGATTATGCCGGGCGCGGACGAAGCGACCGTAACCACGATTGAACAGAGCACGAGGAGCGCGCCTCAGACCACGACCATGATTCGCGAAGGCGCGCAGCCTCAGGAAATTTTACAGGCCGCCCTCGGCACTCTCCCTTTCACAATGCTTGAGGAGAGAGCTGTGAGATTCGCCTGCACCTGCTCGCAGGAGCGCGCCGCCTCGCTTATCGCTTCGATTGACCGCGCGGAACTGGAAGCGATGCTGCGCGAAGACAAGGGCGCGCGTATGACCTGCCACTTCTGCAACGAGACGTACACGATTAACGAAGCGGAGATGAAAAGAATCATGACGGAGAATGCCGGTTGAGTATGAAGTTGAAAGAATTGCTATAGGGAAAAGCCCGCCAGAATTTCGGCGGGCTTTTTAGTTTTGAGAAAGCATGTCCAGCTACTTTTTTTCAGGGAGCTGTGCGCGCTTGATCTCTTCTATGCGACGGATGGCGGCTTGCAGTTCTCTTTCCGCCTGGCTCACTTCAAGCTCCGGTCTTTGCTCCGGCTTCTTCTGCAAAAGTTTGACGACGACGAAGCCTATAAGGACGATGGCTCCGAGCCAGATGAGATACTGCGCGGCGCTGACGATTAAACCGAACAAGGCGAAAGCGCCAAGGACCATGAGAAAAAGAACCAGTGCGTAAAAGAGAAGCTTTGCGGTCTTCATAATGCTCACCACTTAAAGCTTAACAGGGAAGCTCGTAGAGGCTTCCCTGTTATGAAGCTTACTGATTCATCAAACCTTTATCGACGTCTTACTTGCCCGAAGAAGTTCCGGGCAGCAGATCGTAATTGCCTATCTCGCGGTTGTGATGGTCGAGCGAGCCCATCATGTCCGATGTGTCTTCGAGCATCTGTTTCGTCATCGCGATGGAATCCGATAGTTGCTCGAAATCCAGAGACGACACACGCTCCGGTGTCGGCAGCGTGACGACCTGATCGTTGACGAGGCCGAAGAAGTTTTCGATGGACTGTAATTGTCCTTCGACCAGTTTCACCGAACGTTCAAGCTCGCTGAAGGAGTTCATGCGGCGCTTGAGAATCTCTACGTTGGCCTGTTGGACGCGCTTGGTGCGATCATCGGGCGAGCTCTCGACGGAGCGCTCGGCCTGCGTCAATTGATTCTGCACGGCCTGACGATTAATCGAGCGCAGGTGATTCTTGCGGCGACGATAAACGTCCAGCAGATCCACGAAATCTTCCCACCTCTGATCGAGGCTCTGGATGGTGGACGGAATCTCTTTCGTGCCGGTGAACTTTTTGTAGTTCGAGTAAATCTGGTTGCGCATCCAGCGCAGATATTCGACCGCTTCGCGCTCGCGCGGGTCGAAGCCCTTGATCAACTCTTCGCGCTGGCGCTCACGCAAAGCACGCAGGCGCGCCTTTGTGCGATTGTCCACCAGCCGACGATAGAGCGAGCTGGCGGGCACAGCCGCAAGATAAATGCCTTCGGCGACGAGCGCAGCGGCCAGGGGTGCTACGTGCTGCGTGTAGGCTGCGGCGACGGCGAATCCAGCCATGCCCCAGAAGTTGACGGGCTCTTTTAAAGCCTCTTTCAAATATTTGAGATCGATTTTGGGTAAGCCTGCCATAACCTTTTGAAACTTCTCTGGCGTCAAATCACGTCCAATGGACGCCGTGACGAATAACCTTTTGCGTGGCGCTCTCTGGCACTTGTCTCGCCCGTGCTTATTCAGTGCCCTCTTTAATCATCGCGCGTTCATCCGTGGAGGCGCTCGATTCGCCCTGGGCCGGAAGCGCGCCGGGCTGCGAGTTGCCGCCCGGTCCCAGCAGACCCATCTCGCGCTTGTAATCCAGCAGCTTATCCTGCAACTGCATGTCCATCGCTTCGCGCTCGATTTCCTGCATCTGCGTATCCACGGAGGCGGAGCTTAATTGCATCTTGGCTTCAGCGGCTGCCACGCGACGATCAATCTTGTCGCGCATCTCGTTAAAGGTCGAAGCATCGTCGCCGAGCTGGAACGTCTCCATCGTCTGCGCCAACTGCTCTTGCAGCTTGGCCTGCTTCGACTGGTTGATGAGCCGCATCGCTTCGTCCGAGCGACGCTTCATCTGTATCAAATAATTATCGCGCGCCTTGAGTGCCTGTTTGGACGCCAGCTCCGCGGTCTCAAGTTGCTGCGTCGTCTTTGTCAGGTCGACCTGCGCCTGCTGCAACTGGCCTATGTAAGCGGTGGCGATGTCGTCGCGGCCCATTTTGACCGAAGCTTTAATCTTCGCATCCAGATCAACAACCTGCTCGGACAAACGCTCCTTGTTGCGCGCCAGCAATTTTTCGGTTGCCATGACCTGCGTGACGGCGTTGTTCAACTCCGGCACGCGGTCGCGCATGTCGCGTATGGTCTGCTGAAGGATAAGCTCCGGGTCTTCCGTCTTCTCTATCACGCCGCCGAAAAGTGCGCGCATAGATCGCTTAAACCTGCTCCACAATCCCATCTCTCTCCTCCAGCCAAAAATGATTTCTCGCTTCGTTCAAAAAGCGGTTGAGACAACAGCGCCTCCAAAAAGCGCGCCCCGCGCCTTTTGATTGTACGTTGCAAAGCCCCTAGCAGTTGCAGTTTCCAATCAGAAGCTATCTCTCTACGGGAAAGTATAGCAGGAAGGGCGTGCGCGCTACCAGAGCCGGACGCCCGAGCGAAGGCGCGCGTTGAGAGGCTGTCTGAAAATCCATGTCGTTTAAGAATCGGACGCGCCCAGACGCTCCTTTAGCGCCGCAGACTTTTGCTCTACACCCTCCGCCAGTTTTCGCTTGTGCTCAAGGAGCTTCTGCCCGAGCGCCTCGTCCGCCAAAGCAAGTATTTCGACGGCAAAGATGGCTGCATTGGTTGCTCCGGCTTTGCCTATCGCCATCGTCGCGACGGGAATCCCTGCGGGCATCTGCACGGTCGCATAGAGCGCGTCCATGCCGCGTAAAGCGCTGCCGTCGAGCGGCACACCTATAACGGGCAGCGTCGTTTCGGCAGAGACCACACCCGCCAGATGCGCCGCTGCGCCCGCGCCTGTGATAAAAATGCGCACGCCCCGCGATGGAGCTTCAGCGACGATGCGCCGCGTTCTTTCGGGCGAGCGATGCGCCGAACTGACATCCATCTCGTAAGAGACGCCAAAGCGTTCGAGCGTGCGCGCCGCCTCCGACATAACCTCAAGGTCGCTGTCCGACCCCATCAGAATTAAGACCTGTGGATTTGATTGAGCCATGAGTTCAAGTAATCAGAATTCAGAACTTAGAAGTCGGAATAAAGAGAGCCAAGCTTTTATTCTGACTCCTGAATTCTGAGTTCTGTTTCCTCCGTTTATCTATTTTTACAAAAACTTTCCGATGTCGCGACGGTAGTGCATGCCGTCCCAGTTAATCAATGCGACTGTAGAGTAACAGCGTTCGAGCGCGCCCGCGAGCGTGCCGTCCGTGGCCGTCACGCCTAGGACGCGCCCGCCAGCAGTAATCCATTCGCCCGCATCATTGCGTGCCGTTCCGGCATGAAAGACGTGTACGCCCGCCTGTTGAGCCGCGCGTTCAAGACCTGTGATTATTGCTCCCGTCTCCGGCTTTGATGGATAGCCGCGCGCGGCCAGGACCACACAGGCTGAAGCTTCGTCGCTCCACCTGACCGGGACTGTGGCTAAACCTTCACCACGCGCCACCGCTTCAAAGATGTCTACGAGGTCACTTTCTAGACGCACTAGAATCGCCTGCGTTTCCGGGTCGCCGAACCTGACATTGTATTCGAGCACGCGCGCGCCGTCCGGTGTCAACATCAAGCCTATAAAGAGCACGCCACGGAAGGGAAAGCCCTCGCGGCGCGCTCCTTCAAGGGTCGGCTCGACGATTTCCCGCTTGATGCGACGGAGCGTTTCCGTGTCGAGCACGTCCCTGTTTGTGATTGCGCCCATGCCGCCTGTGTTCGGGCCTCGGTCGCCTTCGCCCACGCGCTTGTGGTCGCGCGCGGGAGGCATCAACGCGTAATCGCGACCGTCTGAGAAAAGCAGCAGCGAGGCTTCGCGGCCTTCGAGCGCTTCTTCGATGACGATGCGGCGCGCGGCCTCAGCGCCGACCGCGCCTTCCTTCATCATGTCTATGACGGCACGCTCGGCTTCCGCGCGCGAGCGTGCCACGACCACTCCCTTGCCCGCCGCCAGCCCGTCGGCTTTGACGACAACAGAACTATCTTCCGGGCCGAACTCGCCACGGCGCAAGACCTCAAGCGCTTCGTCCGGGGAATGGGCCACGCGGTAGCGTGCGGTCGGAATGTTGTTGCGCGCCATGAAATCTTTGGCGAAGGCTTTGCTCGCTTCAAGCTCTGCGGCATGCGCGCGCGGCCCGGCAATCAGAAGACCGCGCTCCTCAAACTCGTCAACGATGCCTGCCGCGAGCGGCGCTTCTCCGCCGACGATGGTGAGATCGATTCTCTGCTCCTCGGCAAACTCTGCGAGCGCGCGTGTGTCGGTTGCGTTGATGGAAACGGATTGTGCAAGGGTTGCTATTCCGGCGTTGCCGGGCGCGCACAGGATTTCAACTTCGCGGCGCGCTCCTTTTTGTAGCGCCCACGCAAGCGCGTGCTCGCGCCCGCCAGAGCCTATGACAAGAAGTTTCATTCGAGCTTGCGCCTTCACGCTACGCATCTACGGGGTTTTGTAATCCGGTCAGTGAAACTTGAGAGGCGGATGCTCCCACTTCGACGGCGTGGCTGTCAAGCGTGCGTGATTTTTAAGTTTGAATTTAGACGGCTAGACCTTGACACATATTTGTGACAGATGTACTTTGTCGGGGTCAATCTTGGTCGCTTCAGGCTTTGTGGCAGTCGCGTATACACACCAAGCCCAACGCATACCTGAGAGACGGCGGTATGAGACGCATCATGCTGTCTTAGCAGCCGAGGCTTTCCGACGAGTTCCCTCGCAATTTCTGACGACCAAAAATTATCTGGCCGCGCTCTGAGGTGGACCTAAAGCGCCTCACCCTGCTAATGCCCGGCCAGTCGCGAGCGCACCATCCGGTGAGGGGGATTTCAAAATGGCACAAACAGAGGTCACAGCCGGCTCGAATGGCAAATGGACGCATTCGGAGACGGAGTTCGACGATCGCATGATTAAATGCGTGGATTGCGGGGAGAGTTTTACCTGGACCGCCGGTGAACAACTCTTCTTTCAGGACAAGGGATTGAGGAACGAGCCCAAACGCTGCAAGCCCTGCAAGCAGGCCAAGAACGAGCGGCTCGCGGCGATTGCCGCGGCACAGGCTTCGGGCGTGCGCCAGCGCATAGAGGTTTCGGTGCAGTGCGCGCAGTGTGGTCAGCAGACGACCGTTCCCTTTTATCCCTCGCAGGGCCGCCCGGTTTACTGTCGCTCCTGCTTTCTGGCAGGCCGTGTGCCGGACGCCAGCGCCGTCTGACCGTTGACGCGAACGATACGAACTATTTTTTCTTTCAGCCGCTAACAACCCGATTACCCAAACGACGAGCCACGGCGAGCACGAGATACTATGTTCTCTGCTCGCCGTGGCTCGAACGCTTTCTGCAAGCCACAAAACTATCCGCCGACGTGAACCACAGGGCGACGCTGCGGGTCTTTCTCTGCCTGACGCAGGACTTCGTGCGTGGTCGGCGCGGTGTCGCCCTCGCCGAACGCTATGTACTTGAAGACGTAGGCCAGTGGATTACCTTCGCTCCAACCGAAGTAAGCGTGCGGGAGTCTCCCCGTCTTGTCCCGTAGATAAAGCAGGAAGGCCGCGATGGCGTTGGGCACGGCGGGGCTTTCCGTACGTAGAATCCTGAAGCCGTCCACGTAATCGCCCGCTATCTTGAGCACGCCCGAGAACTCGGAAGCATCACTTGGGCTTACTTCGAAGAAGATGACAGGCTCGCTATTGGGAATGTGATTGTCTTCGCGCTTCTCTTTTTCTTTCAATTCATATTCGAGCGCGTCGCCACGATCGCGACGGTTGGCGACGATGCGAATCGTGCCCACGCTCGCATCCTCGATAATCTTCTTCGCCTTATCGTCCAGCTCTACTTTCCTCACACGCAGCTCGGTCGTGCGCCAGACGCGCGAGAACAAAGAGGTAAAGATAATCGCGCCGATAAAGAACGAAGCAATCTTGATGCCTTCGGGTCGTTCGATGATGTTGACGACGGTGGTGTAGGCGAAGACAAGGGCAATCAGTAGAAACACCCACCACGGGCCGCCCTTGCGCCTGACCGAAAGCGTGACGGCGATGGCCGCCGAAGTCATCAGGACCAGCACGCCCGTCGCGTAAGCTCCGCCCTGCGCGTCCACGTCGGCCTTGAAGATGATGGTGACGGCAAAGGCAATGATGGTGAAGACGATGACTAGGGGCCGTGTGGCGCTGGCCCACTGCGGAGCCATGCCGTAACGCGGCAGGTAACGCGGGACGATGTTCAGAAGACCTGCCATCGCCGAAGCTCCCGCGAACCAGAGAATCAGGATGGTGGAAATATCGTAAGCCGTGCCGAACAGGTCGCCGAAGTAGTTGTGTGCGAGATAAGCGAGCGCGCGCCCGTTGGCTTTTCCGCCTTCCTCAAATTCATGAGCGGGAATCAGGAGCGTGGTGGCGAAACTGCTCGCAATCAAATAGACGCTCATGATGAGCGCGGCGGTGCGCAGGAGCTTGCGCGTATTTTTAATCCGGCTTTCCAGGAGTCGCTGCGCGCTAGGCTTAATCTGTAGCCCGCTCCGAGTGGTGTGAATATCTTCCAGTTCCTCTTCGGTCAAATCCTTGTCGCCTTTGACGAGCGGCATCACCGCCACGCCCGTCTCGAAACCGGAAAGCCCGAGCGCCAGCTTCGGAAACAGAAGCAGCGAGACGCCTATGATGAGGAATGGATTGCCATGAACCCTGGGGTGACTGAAGAGCGCCGTTTTCCACTCGGGCAGGTGTTCCGGGTGCATCACGATGGCGTACAACGCTACGGAGACGACCACCAGATTCAGCAACAGGTATATCGTGACGAGTAGGACCGCGATGCCTATGGCTTCTTTGAAGCCCTTGAGAAAGATGGCGGCGAGCACGGCAATCAGAAAGAGCGTCACGCCGACCGGGTGTTCAAGAAAGGGCGCGTATCTTTCCGTGAAAGGATTTTCGATGACGTGTGCCGTGGCGTCAGCCGCCGAGAGCGTGATGGTGATGATGAAGTCTGTGGCGACGAACCCCAGTAGGACGAGCACAAAGAGCTTGCCCTTCCAGCGCGACAGCAGGTGCTCAAGCATCGAGATGGAGCCTTCGCCGTGCGGGCTCTCTTCTGCGACGCGGCTGTAGATGGGAAGTGCACCGAAGAGTGTGAGTAGAACAAGGACCAGTGTGGCGATGGGCGAGAGCGCCTGCGCTGCGAGGAAAGCGATACCGGGTTGATAGCCGAGCGTGGAAAAATAGTCCACACCTGTTAAGCACATCACCTTCCACCAGGAATGCTGGTGGTGCTGGCCTTCCCGCTCGTGCGGCCCTTCTACCTCCCCGACCCCGCTGAAAAACCAAAGCCTGAAACGCCTTTTCAATCTGGTTTGCAGGATTGCCATTTTCAGACTCACCCCTTTGATTTGTTCTGCCTTGCGGGCGTCGGCTGCGCAAAATAGAAAAGCCACCAAGCGCGTACGGTTCTCCCGACACACTTAGTGGTTTAGGCAAGACGGAAATAGCTGTGGCTATCTCTTCCGTTTATACCTACGAGGTTAGCTGACGGGCTCGGACTCGGAAGTGTCCTACGTGATGTGACCGGCGGCTCTCTCTTAAAGCAGCTCGTGTCTCACGATGCGCCCCGTGCCAAAAAGTGTGGCAGTGGTTCCCCCGCGTTGCCCGCCCCGCTCTTTGTTCGAGCATCGGTGCGAGCATCTTCGGCAGACAGATTTTCAACGAGCGGATATTATGCCCGCTCAGCAATTAATGCAACCCGGCATTATCAACCGCCGACGTGAACCGTGGGCCTGCGCTCGGGGTCTTTCTCAGCCTGACGCAAGACCTCGTGCGCGGTCGGCGCGGTGTCGCCTTCACCGAACGCGATGTACTTCAGTAGATAAGCCAGTGGATTCCCTTCGCTCCAACCGAAATAGACGTGCGGGAGTTTCCCGGTCTTGTCCCGCAGATAAAGCAGGAAGGCCGCGATGGCGTTCGGAACTGCCGGACTCTCCGTCCTGAGAACCCTGTAGCCGTCAACGTACTCGCCGTGGATTTTCAGCACGTCGGCAAATTCGGAAGCATCCGAGGGGCTCACTTCAAAGAAGATGACAGGCTCGCTCGCGGGGATGTGGTTGTCATCGCGCTTCTCTTTTTCTTTCAACTGATATTCAAGCGCGTCGCCACGGTCGCAGCGATTGGCGACGATGCGAATCGTGCCCTTGCTCGCCTCGTTGATTATCTCCTTGGCGCTGTCGTCGAGGATGACCTGCTTGACCCTCAGCTCGGTCGTGCGCCAGACGCGCGAGAACAAAGAGGTGAAGACAATCGCGCCGATAAAGAACGAGGCAATCTTGATGCCTTCGGGTTGCTCTATGATGTTAACGACGGTCGTGTAGACAAAGACCAGTGAGATAAGCAGGAACGCCCACCACATCTTTTGTCCTTTGCGCCGCGCCGAAAGCGTGACGGCGATGGCCGCCGAAGTCATCAAGGCCAAGACGCCCGTCGCGTAAGCTCCACCTTGCTCGTCCACGTCGGCCTTGAAAAGAATCGTGACGGCGAAACAGACCAGCGTCAGCACGAGCGTCAGGGGACGCGTGGCCCTGGCCCACTCCGGGGCCATGCCGTAACGCGGCAGGTAACGCGGGATGATGTTCAAAAGTCCGGCCAGCGCGGAAGAACCGGCGAACCAGAGAATGGAGATGGTGCTCAGGTCGTAAATTGTACCGAAGATGTCGCCCAGATAATGATGCGCCAGATAGGCGAGTGCGCGCCCGTTCGCTTCTCCGGCCTCCTGCGTGGCGGTCTCCGGTTGAAACGCTTCGGGCGGGATCAGCATCGTCGTGATGATGCTGCTGGCAATGAGAAGCACGCTCATGATGAGAGCAGCCGTCATCAGGAGCTTGCGTGTGTTCCGTATGCGCCCTTCCAGAAGTTGCTGTGCTGTGGGCTCTATCTTCCAGCCGCTGCGCGTCGTGTGAATGTCTTCGAGGTCTTTCTCCGTCAACTCCTTGTCGCCCTTGACGAGCGGCATCACGACCACGCCCGTCTCGAAACCGGAGAGACCCAGTGCGAGCTTCGGGAACAGAATCAGCGCGGCCCCAATCATCATGAACGGATTCCTGTAGTTCTGGAAAAGCGCGAACTTCCAGTTGGCTAATTTATCCGGGTGCGTCGCTATCTCGTAGAAGCCGACCCCGATGACTATGAGATTGAGCAGGATGTAGACGGCGACGATGATGATGGCGATGCCGATGGCCTCTTTGAAGCCCTTGAGAAAGACCCCGCCGAGCGCCGCAATCAAAAAGAGCGTGAGCGCGACGCGGTGATGCAGGAAGGTCGGCGCATAAGGATTTTCGATGACGTGCGCCGTGGCGTCAGCCGCAGAAAGCGTGATGGTGATAATAAAACTGGTCGCCGCGAACCCGAGCAGGCAGAGCACAAAGAGCTTGCCCTTCCAGCGCGACAGCAAATTTTCCAGCATCGAGATGGAGCCGTCGCCATGCGGGCTCTCCTCCGCGACGCGGTTGTACATGGGGAGCGCGCCGAAGAGTGTGAGCAGCACAAGGACCAGCGTGGCAATGGGCGAGAGAGCGCCTGCGGCCAGGAAGGCTATGCCGGGCTGATAACCGAGCGTGGAGAAATAGTCCACGCCTGTCAGGCACATCACCTTCCACCAAGGGTGCTGTTGATGCTGGCCTTCCCGCTCGTGCGGCCCTTCCGGTTCCTTGATTCCTTTAAATAGCCAAAGCTTGAAGCGCCTTTTCGATCTAGTCATCGAGGCCATTGTGCGGCTCACAAAACAGAGTGAAGTCCCTCTGTCTCCTCTCTTAGATGAAGTGAGAAGTCCACAAGCTTTCTATCTCGAATGGGGGACGCGATCCGTAAATTCTGAGACCGTTCGGCGTATAGTAAGACGATTTCAGAGAAAGTCAATCGAAGAATCGCAAAGGGCTGTCGGCCACACGAAAGGTGCGTTTTAAAATTAAGCGGGCGGGAGCCTCCCACTGCCCCCGCCCTAAGGCCACGTGTCCTCACCCCACGCGACCACTTCGTCCACCGGGGAGGTGAACGCAAGCCGGATTATGCACAACTCGGCCTCAACTTTCAACTCTTTACGGTAAGGTTTCAGTTTCAAATAAAAGTCACCGCAGAGACGCCGATGGGAAGGCAAAAGGCAAAAGGTAAAAGGCAAAAGTCAGGGGAAGCCACATTTAATTAAAAGTGGTTCTCCGCCTCACTTTTGCCTTTTACCTTTTGCCTTTTGCCTTGTTTTAAGGCGTGATGGCAAGCTCCGTTTTGTTGCTCTCTTTGCCGTCGGCGATGAGACGGAAATCCCTTGTGCCTGCCAGCGCAGCTTCAGTGGGCAGCACGATGACAACACGGTCGAGGCCGGGAAAATCCTCCACGGGCGAGACCCCTTCGACATCGCATGCGAGACCGCCAAGCTCTGCCGTGAGTTGAGAAGCGTTGCGCAGGCCCGTGCCGAAAATGATGATGCGCGTGCGCGGGTCTAGCCGCGTCGCATCGCCGATCTCAAAGCTGAAAGGTCCGGGCAGCATCGTCTCTTCATTAAAGGCCAGGGCCAATCCTTCGCCCGAACCATTCTGCGTAAACAGAGCGGGCTGCGCGCGCGTAATCTCAACACTCGTGCGGGCCGCGACTTCACCGCCATTCATAACTTCCACGAGCGCCGTTCCGGCGGTCGCTTCTTCAGGAATCTGAAAGCCTACGCGCGTACGCTTGACGAAGGTGAGCGGCGCGGAAACAGTCATCCCGTTTGAGAGCGTGAGGTTCACAGTGGTCGCGCCAAGCTCAAGGGGCAACTGCACGCCCGCGCGCTCTGCGTCCTCGTCCTCGGCGTTAAAATCTTCTTCACTCAACTCTGCGCCGGAGACAACGGCCAGACTTCCGGCGGCGAGTGCGTTCCCCGCAGCTTCCGGCACAGCAGCCGGAGCAATAAACGTCTGCTCGTTAGTGGTCTGCTCTGCAACGGCCTGCGCGCCCGCGCCGTCTACAGTCAAAGCGCCCGCGATGTAGCTCACTTCGCCCGTCGTAGCTTGCAGCCGCAAGCTGTAGTCGCCTGCGGGCGCTCCGGCATTCACAACCACGTCAAAGCTGATGACGGAAAGCGAGCCGTCCAGCTCCTGCTCGACCACGCTCGCCGGATTGATAGTGATGAAAGGCGAAGTCGAAGCGATGCCGCCCTCCGGAATTTCACGCAGGTTGATGCGGTCGCCGCCCACATAGACCGTGTAGGTGCGTCCCGCAGCGACGGGCGCGCTGATGGTCGAAAGATGTCCGTTCAAGCCTACCAGTGAAGCGTTGAAGGTTGTGCGCTCGTCAACGGGCAGTTGCGCATTCAACGTCGTAGCCTGTCCGGCAGCCACGCCGACCTGCCCAATCTCGATGGTGCGAAAGGCCACTGGCGGAGCGTCTGCCAAACCGGCGTACGCGCCGTTCTGCGAGGCGATTTCGGAAGCGAACACGGGGCCGTCCAGAGGCTCGGCCATGACGCGATAGTTACCGGGCAGCAAGCCGTCTATGCGGTACGCGCCGTTTATTAAAGTGATGTTGCTGGCGATGACGCGGCCCGTCGTAGCTTCTTCGGCCCAGACGTTTGCGCCGAAGGCGGGCGCGCCCGTTGTGGTCGTGATGCTGCCCGCGATTGCGCCGCGCGCGTCCGTGCCGGGACGCAGGCCATAGATGGCGCGTGCGCCCGCGCGGTCGTCGTCCGAAAGAGTCCGCTGGCTGGAAGCGGCGACGGTATAGATGCCGTTCTTGCCCTGTCGCGGTTGCATGGTCGAAGCTGTCGCGCCTGAATGCTCAAGGCCGAGTAGATGACCTATCTCGTGTGTGAAAGTTGCTTCGAGATCGAATGTGCCGGGCGTGCCGTCGGAAGAAAATTGCTGACGCGGATTGAGAACAATGTCTGCTTCGGTGATGCCGCCGGTCTCTGTGAAAAAGACGCGCGTGCGTCCGGCCATCTCGGCTGCCGCGCCCGCAAACGGCGCGACGTTATCGGGCGTGTGCGCGATGGTGATGAGACTCGTGCGGTCGCCGCTTGTCCCCGCAGGGCTGATGGAGAGCGCATTTGAAGCAGTCTCTACAAATTGAACATTCGCGGCATCGGACCAGTGCGCGAGCGCGCGACGCAGTGCGCCCGTGACGTCGCTTCCTGCTTTGATGTTCGTTGGCGGATTAGAGAGCGATGACGAGAAGGCGACCGTGATGGTGTTGCCCGGCCATTTGATTTGAACGGCGCTGGTGGTGTCTCTGAATTGCAGGGCATAAGCGTGAGCGCGAATCTGCGCCGCGTGAATCAACGCGACCATCAGAAATAAAGATGTCAGAACGCGCCGCATTTGCTCCCCCCAGCCGTTTCCATAGAGCCGTCAAAGAATACTTTACAACAAGGAAGCTGATTGCAACGAACGGGCCACGCGAGCCTGAGGTCGCCGCGTGCGCTTTTTTAATCACCCACGGCTTCCCCGTTAGTTCCCTTAAATTCAATCATCGTATGACGTTAATGCGCGCCGCACAGAGAGCGCCCGTGGTCGTCAGTATCAAAGATGCGCGAAAGCCCTAGTGGGCTTCGGCTGCATTAAATAAATACGCCGCAAGGACAACGCACACACTTAATTAAACTCTTCTGAAGGTAGTTTTAAGAGTCCCGCAAGAGACGATTGATAGTAGCCCAGCCATTTATGGCTGGGAATAAGCGCGACAAAACAAATAGAGTCCCGTAGGGACGACTGAAACTATTATTCAGTCGTCCCTACGGGACTCTATCTTTATGCCCTAACTATTTCCCAGTGCTAAAGCACCGGGCTATTGTCAATCGTCCCTTGCGGGACTCTTAAAACCGCTTCTTCAATCCGCAATCCCAAATCCGCAATCGTTATCCGCGTTTGGCGGGGCGCAGGTTGCGCGCCCTGGTGGCGGAGGCGGGGATGGTTGAGCCGATGCCTGTGCCGATGGCTGCCGCGTCATCGTTGGGGACGGGTATCTGGTCCGTGGTCGGCCCGCGTTTCAAATCCGCCAGCGCGACGACAATCAGTAGCGCAGACAATCCCAGAGTTGCGAGCACGTAGAGAATCGCCGTCTGCTCAAAGTAAAGCAGTAGGATAATGGCGAAGGCCGATCCGCCAACCCACAGCCAGGTTGAAAGACGCGGACCTTTTTTTTCATAACCGCGATTGGATGTTGCTCTTTTGCTCATATCGTTCCTTCTAAGACAATAATACGGCTTCCGGTCGAATCCAGTAATGTATCATAAAGCGCGGCGGGCAGGCGAACGCCCAAACACGAGCCCGCTTCTGACAGACAATCAAAGGGCCGGTCTGAGCGATTCAGACCGGCCCTTTGATAAAAGACGCACGCACGGACTTAGTAAAGCACACGACCGGGCAATCCCGTGGCGACCGTGGAAAGAACTTGCGGGCCAAGGTTCAGGACACTATTGGCGAGGATTCGCATAAAGGACGTGCCCTTCTCCGGCACTTCTATGATGTCGTAGGCTTGAAGCGCTACGTCAGGCTTCTGTTCCTTCTTGATGGCCTCAAGGTCAACGACGATGGTGTCGCGCTTATTGGCCTTGGGGTTGACGCGATAGATGATGACGCCGCTCAGCTTCCCTTCCTTGCGCACGCCGCCGACCATCGCCAGAGCGAGGCTCAACGTCATGCCCTCGCGCAAGTACAAGCCCTGTGGAGAGACGACGCTGCCGGTGATGAAGATCGGGTCGGCCTCCAGCACCCTGATGACGTCGCCGGGGCGTATCAGTGGATTGGCTTCCTGGTTCCCGGCGGCCAGTTCCTTGATGTTATAAACCTTGTAAGGTGCCTGTATATTGTTGCCTTCGAAAACAACCGGCTCTGCGTCCTCGCCCGGCTCTGGACACATGAGAGACTCCGTGTGAATGACTTCTACCTTGCCGTTTGCCTTTTCGGTCATCCCGCCCGAGAGCGCCAGCAGCTCGTTGAGCCGCACGCGGCGCATCATCGTAAAGCGCTGCGGGAGACGAACTGCGCCGACCACCGTGGCCGGAGAGCGACTGTTGCGCCCCGTCACACGCACGCTAATCTGCGGGTCTTTGATGTACTTGCTGTAGGCCTCGCGTATGTCTTTGGCGACGTCGTTTTCCGTGCGGCACAGGGCCTTGATAGGCTTTTGGACAAACGGGAGTGAGCCGAGGTTGCCGTCGCCGTCCACTTCTCCGGTCCAGTTCATCTCGGCCTGGCCGAAGACACGCACATCAATGGTGTCGCCGGGGCCGAGCAGATAGCGGCGCACGCCCATGCTGTCCATAGAGACCTGCGCGGAGGCTGGCTGCTGCACAACCATGGGCTGCGCCTGCGAGGGTTGCTGCTCCTGCGCGCGAAGCGAGGAGGGCGCAAGCGACAGAAACGTCAGGATAAAGAGAAGCGTATAAGCGGTGGCCTTCATAATCTATTCCTCATGGAGAGCTTTTCGGGCTCCAAAATCCGCAGCCGTCGCGGTGCGCTTTGGTCACGCGCGGCTGTCGGCTCAGGTAATCAGTAAAACTACATTCAAGATGCGACTCGGGCGGCGTCGGGCTGCCTCCGGTGGCGCGTGAGCTTTTGCGTCTTTGAAGAGTCCAGCTCCCCGAGCCGGATTATCATTCATGAAGCGCGGCGAACCGGCTCCTCTTCGGGCTTTGCATCTTTCTTGCGGCGGTTGCCTGTTTTAGCCACTGTGCCGGGCACTGCAAACCCTCGAAAAAGCAGGTTGCAATGATCGCACAAAAGGTTGTAGATGCCAAACATCCGCATAAACCACGGTGTCGGGCGATAGCCGCGCCGGATGCGTGATGATTTACATTTCGGACAGCGTTGACTAATCAAATCTCTTCTCCCTCTCGGGCCTTGTCGGGAGGCGTGGCGTTGGAAGAGTTTTTTCGAGTCGAGAGTTTAGTCGTTTTCAACCGCGCGCGCAAAATCCCAATCTCGCGATTGATACGTTCGGCGGCCTCAAGGCGCGTGTCGTTCGTCATGCCCTCGCGCGAAGTATAAAAGAGCGCGTCGCGGTAACGCTCTATGGCGCGGCGGTACTGGCCCTTAAAGGCAGCGCGCTCGGCCAGCTCGACCCAGTGTGCGACCTTGACGGAAGCCATAAACTCCTCTACGGCTCCCTTCGACTCGATTAAATCAGGCTCATTCGGATAGATCTTGCTGGCGGCGCGAATAATGTCGAGCGCGCGTTGCGCCGTCTCTATTTTGTCCGACATAGAGACGCGACGCTGCGCGTCCTGTGTAATGGTGCGCGTCGAGCACGCGGCCCACGCCAGCAGGTGATGCTTTTGCAGCAGGCGCACGCGCTCCTGTCCGGCGCGCATCCCGGCGCGGGCTTCGCCTCCGATGCCGCCGTTCTTGAGCGCCTCTTCCGTGGTCGTCAGATAATCATGGCACAGGTGATAAGCTTCCAGGTGCGCTTCCGGCAGCTCGCCGAGCGCGTCCGCTTCCGAAGACTTTTTCTGCACGATGCGCAACGCATTATAGTAAGCGTCGCCTTTTCTGCCGGGGATGGACGACGTTGTGTTCTGATGCTTGCTTGAGCTTTTGGCGCTCAGGTCGTGCCGGTCCTGTTCCAGTATGTAGCGCGTCCATGCGCGGCGCATGACGACCTGCCGTGCGGCTGCGGCCACCAGCATCACGACGCTGGCCGCGAGCCCCGCCGGAAACCATGGCGCTTCGTCGCCGCTTGAGTGCAGCATCCACCAGAGAACGAAAAAGAGCGAGGCGGCGGTAATTCCGGCAGCCAGCATGTAGCCGGAGGTAGAGGGCAAGCGCGCGCGTGCGTTGCGTTTCGCGGCGGCCACTGTCGCCGCGCTCGGGCGCGCGTGGACACGCCCGGAGCGCGTGTGTGGCCGCACGGTTCTGTGGAAAACCTGATCCGCCGAGTTGGTGCGCAAATATTCTCCTCTAGCCTAGAGGGGCGATGCCATCTTTGACCTGTCACTCAAGATTTGCGGTCGCTCACGTATCGAAGGCGGTTAAGACCACCCACGCCAGGGCCGGGACCGCAACTGGTGGAACTTTATAGTCAACATTTCAGCTTCTTCTGTCAATACTTCACGATGATGTGTCGAGGGTCAGTTTAAAGATGAATGAGAGATAAACAGAGTTCACCGCCGAGACTAGAGAGGACGCAGAGCAGGCGCAGAGAGAATACATCTCTTGTTCAATTAACATTCTATGCTGGACAAGCTGTAGCTCCGTAGGAGCGAGGATGTTTATAGCTTGATTGTCATCATCAACAATCAAGCTCCGTAGGAGCGGCATGTTCCGCAACCGTGACATGCCGCTCCTACGGAGCTTGTCTACATCTGTCATCTGCTAACTATAAACATCCAAGCTCCTAACGGAGCTAAGCAAGATTTGCACATTCCTCTCTCGGACTTCTGTTATTTATTTTCTCTGCGTCTCGGCGGTGAATCTCAATCCGCACGGTGCTCAATTTCAAATTAACCCTTGACCATCCTCCTTCCAAGTTTGTCAGAGCCCGAGGGCTTGTGGGACACTTGGCCGTTAAATTTTTGAGGAGAAGACGTAGATGGGTGAGAAGGAGCTTGCGGGCAAGGTGGCGCTCATCACGGGCGCGACGAGCGGAATCGGACGCGCCACGGCGCTCAAGTTCGCGGAGGCGGGCGCGCGCATCGCTGCGGTGGGCCGCAAAGATGCGGAGCTGACAGCCACCTGCAAAGAGATTACAAGGCGCGGCGGTAAGGCTCTGGCTATTCGCGCCGACGTCACTGTGAAACCCATCCCGCGCCGCATCATTAACGAGACGGTGGAAAAATTCGGCGCGCTCGATATTCTAGTCAACGCGGCGGGCCATCTCTCTTCGGGCACGATTGAGACGACGACGATGGCCGAGTGGGACGCGATGATGAACGTCAACCTGCGCGCCATCTTTAACCTGATGCAACAGGCCATCCCGCACCTTGAGAAGACGCGCGGCAACATCGTCAACGTGTCGAGCGTGACGGGCCTGCGCGCCTTTCCAGGTGTGCTGGCCTATTGCGTGTCGAAGGCCGGTCTTGACCAGTTGACGCGTTGCAGCGCGCTTGAATTAGCGCCGAAAGGGATTCGTGTCAACGCCGTCAATCCCGGCGTCGTCGTCACAGAGATTCATAAACGCGGCGGCATGAGCACTAAAGAGTATGAAGCTTTTCTGGAACGCTCGCAGCAGACGCACCCCCTCGGACGTGTGGGCGAAGCAAGTGAAGTGGCCGACCTCATTCTCTTTCTGGCTTCGGAGCGCGCCGCGTGGATTACGGGCGCGACTTACTCGATTGACGGGGGCCGCGCACAAACCTGTGCGCGGTAGCGAAATTCTGCTAGAAGTTCAAGCGCAAAAGTCGCTATACTTGGCCCGGTTTCGCCACCAGGGAACGCGCCGTCTCGCGCCCCGTCTCTATTCGCCGTTGTTTTCATCGCGGGAAAACGTGTGCGCGCTCGCGGTGCTTGCCGGATGAAAGCTGTATGGGCTCGACTAAAACCCCCAAGGCTTGGTGATTAGCTTATGTACCCTAATAGCCCCGCGCCGACTCCCGCCGGTGCATACTCGTATCAAGGCCCGACCGTTGTCTACAAACGTCCCAAGAGCCAGAGCGCGCTCAAGTGGGTGCTCGCCGTTTTCGCGGCGCTGGTCGCGGCGCTCCTGGGCGCGATTGTGCTCCTGCTGATTGGCGCGGAGACAGGCCTCGCGGCCCTCATCGCAGGGATGCTCGCCGCAACACTGCCCGTCCCGCTCTACATCATGCTCATCCTCTGGATCGACCGTTTCGAGGCCGAGCCTTTGTGGATGCTTGCGGTGGCTTTCTTCTGGGGCGCAACCGTCGCCGTCTTTATCGCTTACCTTCTCAACACCATCGCGGCCATCACAGTCGCCATCCTGACGCAGAGTGTCGGGGCGGCACAGGTCTTCGGCGCGGTCATCTCCGCTCCGTTCGTCGAAGAGATAGCCAAAGGGCTAATCCTCTTTATTCTCTTCTTCTGGAAGAAGGACGAGTTTGACGGGGCCGTGGATGGATTCGTGTATGCGAGCATGGTGGGCCTCGGGTTTGCCATGACGGAGAACTTTCAGTATTACGGCAAGTTCATACGCGACGCCGGACTTCTCACTACAGAGTTTCAGCAGTTCTACTTTATACGCGGCGGGCTGGCGGCCTTTTCCCACCCGCTCTTTACGAGCATGACGGGCATCGCGCTCGGCCTTACGCGTCATGTGCGCAACCGCTTTTTGAAAGCCATCCTGCCGCTCATCGGCCTCGGCATGGCGATGTTCCTGCATTTCCTGTGGAACCTGACGGCGACTCTCTCGGGCTCGCTCTTCGCTTTTATAGTCGCGTACGTGGTGATGATGGTCCCGATTTTTTTGATTACGCTCGGCATAGTCTTCATCGCGCTCTTTCGTGAAGGCCGCCTGATACGCGAGCACCTGATGCTGGACCTACAGCAGGGACTCTTTTCGCAGGAAGAGTATGAGCGACTCGGCACTATACGCGGGCGCATGGGTTCATCGTTCAACGCTTTTCGCGGCGGCGGCTTCGGCGTCTGGCGCGCGCGCAGGCAGTTTCACCAGATGGCGAGCGAGCTGGCTTTTCATCGCAGCCGCGTGGCGCGCGGAGTCGTGCCCAATGACCAGTCGGTCGTCGAACGCGAGGCGGCCATCATACAGATGCTCAGAGACCTGCGGCAGCGTCTCGGCACGCACTAAAAAAAGTTCTCGCTCCACAGGCGCGAACCGCAAAATGTGCGCGCCACAGTGGAGCGGAATGTTTTATACTTGCCTGCGTAGAAAAGGCATCGCTCGGACTGAACTTAACTGACCCGTGAACATTCAACTTCTGCCAAGCACATTCGACGGCCAAGGGCGAGCCATCCCCGAACAGCGCCTGACCTGTTACCTGATTGACGACCGCGTGACGGTGGACGCAGGCTCAATCGCGCTTGCGCTCACCGACCCGCAGCGCCAATCTGTGCGCGACATCATCGTCACGCACCCGCACATGGACCACATCGCCACCCTGCCGATTTTCATAGACGACCTCTTCGGCGAGTTGACGGAGCCCATACGCATCCACGCCACACAAGAAGTCATAGACACGCTCGAACGCGACATCTTTAACTGGACCGTCTACCCGCGTTTTTCCGAATTGAAGAATGATAGAACGAGCGTCATGGAGTATGTCCCGTTTCGCACCAATGAGGAATTCACGGTCGCCCATCTCAAAATCACAGCCGTCAATGTCAACCACGTTGTTCCGACGGTCGGCCTCATCATGACGGACGGCAAGAATACTTTCGCCTTCAGCTCCGATACAGCCGAGACGGAAGAGTTCTGGAAACTGGTCAACCGCACGCCGCACATCGACGCGCTCTTTATAGAAGCCTCATTCCCGAACTCCATGTCGCAGCTCGCAGAAGTCTCGCGCCATTTCACGCCCGCCTCACTCAAAAAAGAGCTGCGCAAGCTCAAGCACAACGGTCTGGACATCCTGACCGTCCACCTCAAGCCCGCGTATCGTGAAAAGGTGGTGGAAGAGTTACACGCCCTCGGCATCCCCGAGCTTCGCGTCATGGAGCCGGGACACACTTACGAGTGGTAGATTGAGATTGCTTATTACTCGGAGTGATAAACCTCGGCTACGACAATAAGAATTGCTTCTTCTTCCAAGGCATGTGCGACAGCGGATTTAAGCTTATCTGTGTATGTTGAGATGATTTCAAAATTCTCTCCAAAAGCGTATGATGTATCCGTGAAATCAGATTGATACGATCCTGAATCTGTGTGCCTGCCCGAGAGAGATAACTTCCATCAAGCCCACGAATAATCGTACAGCCGCCGAAAGTATAGGTAAACTCCTGCGCCAGTGTGTTCAATAAGTCCAGATACGCTGCCTGCGGTAAATCGGGCAGGTAAACTTCAATTCTTGCCTTTTCTGATAGAGGCAATGAAGCGTTCCTTTCGTTTATCGAACTCTTCTGTTCGCTTCAACGATTCTTTCGCTGACAGCTTGATTCGCGGCGGGCGCTCAATCTTTACTTCCTTCAAATCTTTAAGTCTCTTTGCCATCGCCACCTCATCCTCTCAAAGTAAAACCTGCTCCCCTATTCAGCGCATAATCCTGAATCAGCTTTATCCGTAGCTCCGGCGAGCAAGCCTTCCATGTGCTGGCGAGCTTTCCACGCGCCCGTGCGTGTGGCGGCTTCTATGCCCTGCTGCCAGACCTCGCGCGCTTCCGCCGTCTGGCCTTGATTGAGGAGCGCCGTGCCGAGCATCTGATAGGCAGCCGTGTAGTCCGCGTTTATCTCTACGACGCGACGGAGCGCCCGCGCGGCCTTGGCCCAGTCTTCGAGCTTGATGTATTCGCTGCCGAGCCCGTACCAGATCATCACATCGTCCGGCTGCGAAGCGGCCATCTGCTCGAAAACTTCGATTCTGGATTGCGACACTTTCAGCACTCCTCAAAAAATTTAGCGCACGATTTTTTTCAACGCACGCGCTCGAATTCCGTTGCGGCGTGCTCGCCTGAGACACCATCCAAAAGAACGCGACCGCTCGGCAGTAGTTCCATAATACGGAAGGTTCTCTCTGAAGTTTCGCGGCCCGGCATGACTTCCGCGCGGAAGGTGACCGTCATGCCCGGACGCGCCCAGACATCCTGCGTGCGCGCTCTCTCGGCGCGACGCAGGCGAGGCCGTCTTTTTTTGAGCACAAGAGCGCCAGCCGCGCCCAGCGCCACGGCCATGCCTCCCAGTATTTGTTTCGTGCGTCTCTTCATCTCTTGCACCTCAGACACTAAGGACGGCGCGCGTCGTCCGAGTTTTGTAGTCTCGTGTTTGACGCGCGCCGTCCGAAGTGTACAGGGTTTAAGACGACAATGAAAACCTGCGGCCCTCTCTCTCCTAGCAGAGCGGGTCCAGCTTTTCCGAGATGGTCGGCGAACCGTCCATGGATAGCTCGGCATTAAGCGCAGTATAATGTGCCCACTCTTCGGGCACTTTGCTCTCCTCGAAAATCGCTTCCACTGGACATTCCGGAACGCACGCATCGCAGTCAATGCAGGTCTCCGGATTAATCACCAGCCAGGTCGGTTGCAGGTGAAAAGCCTCCACCGGACAGACCAGCGCGCAATCCGTATAACGGCAATTGATACATGGCTCCACGACAGTGTAGGTCATCTGACAAAAAACCTCCTCACGGGGAATGTTTGGCCCTTGCGGTCATGCTCGATGGACGCGGGATGGCGCGGCTGGCTTCCAACAAAGGTCTGGCAAACGATGCGCGTCTCGCTCCCCTTGTGAACCACAAGTCTGGAAAACAGACTTATATTAAGCATGAACCGGCGAGATTTGAAAGCAAAAAAGCAGTGACAAGTGACAGGTGGCAAAAGCAGTGACAAGTGACGAGTGACGAGTGACAAGCAAGAAGCTGTTTTAACTTGTCACTTGTCACTCGTCACTCGTCACTGTTCTTTTTGGTTTTGTGCTCGGCAAGCGTGTAAGCTAATATCACTTCCGAGCACAAAAGCCCCCTCGTCTTACAACTGTCGGATGATTAGAGCCAGAGGGTTGTCCGAGCATGAAGAACCAGTTTATTCCCGTTAACGACGACGACGGGCTGCAAGCCCTATTTGCGCGCTCGCACGAGCGGCCAGTGGTTCTGTTTAAGCATAGCCTGACGTGCCCGATTAGCGGCGCAGCTTACAAAGAGATGTCCAACTTCGAGGGCGATGTTTCCTTGATCGTCGTCCAGCGTGCGCGTGAAATCGCGCGCGAGGTGGCAACACGCACGGGCGTACGACACGAATCGCCGCAAGCCATCGTCCTGCGACGCGGGCTTGCCGTCTGGAACGCCTCGCACTGGCGCGTCACCTCCGAAGCGGTCGAGCAAGCCGTGCGCGAACACGAATGAAAGGAAAAGTGACAAGTGACAAGTGACAAGTTAAAACGCTTGTTCTTGCTCGTCACCTGTCACTCGTCACTTGTCACTGCTTTATAATGGTTGAGCCGCGCGAGATTATGCAGGAGGGGGATGCGCGTTTGCGCGTCACCTGGAGCGACGGGCGTGTTTGTCATTACGACGCGCCAGCGCTCAGGCGCGTCTGTCCCTGCGCGGCCTGCGTCAACGAGTGGACGGGCGAGCGCACCCTTCGTCCCGATTCAATCTCTGACGCCATCACCATCGGCGACATAGAGATTGTCGGTCGCTATGCGCTCAATTTTCGCTGGAGCGACGGGCACGAGACAGGCATCTACAGCTTTCGCTACCTGCGCGAGCTGTGCGAGCAGAACGAGCAGGGATAAAAAATCAGTCTTCTTTGAGTGGCGCTTTTCATGCTCATGGAGTGTCCCAGATGAACAGCGCGAAGAAAATTCTGGTGGTCGAAGACGACGAGGTCGCGCGCGAGTTGCTGCGCATGGCGCTGGAGCGGCGCGGCTACGTGGTCTTCACCGCCGAGGACGGTATGAAGGGTTATGACGAGGCCGTGCGCGTTCGGCCCGACCTGATTGTGACGGACGTGACGATGCCCGCTGCCGACGGCGTGCATCTGGTCCGGCGCGTGCGCGACACGCCCGACATCTGCGAGACGCCGATTCTCGTGACCACAGGCTTCGGCACCGGCAACGCCTCCTTCACGCTCGCGCAGGGAGCAACCGCCTTTGAGCCGAAGCCCATCAACCCCGACAGCTTTATGTCAACGGTGGAAAGACTGCTAGGGGAAGGATAAATGCAAAGTGCAAAGTGCAAAATTAAAGAAGGTCTTTCTTTTCATTCTGCCTTTTGCACTTTGCACTTTGCATTTCATTTATGGTTGAAGCTATAGGATGGGTCAGCTCTTTTCTTCTGGTGCTGACCATTGCGAAGCAGGTTTACAAGCAGTGGCATGAGGGTTCGAGCGAGGGGGTCTCGAAATGGCTTTTCATAGGCCAGATAGCAGCCTCGCTCGGCTTTACCATTTATAGCTGGCTGGTCGGCAACTGGGTCTTTGTCGTTACCAATGCCCTCATGCTCTTGAACGGATTGCTCGGGCTCGCGATCGTCTTTCGCCACAGGCGACGCGAGCGGCGTGAAGGCAAAAAGAATAAGCAACAGGGTGCGCGCGTTGACATGGAGACCGGGCGCGCGTGAGCGTATAGAAAATCAGGGGATGAAGAGATTGGTTATTGAATCAATCTCTACGCGGAGGAGTAAAGGATTACGATGAACGAAAGAGATTTTTTCGACGAAAAGCACGAGACCAAGCGCGCCAGCTTTAGCTGCCCGTATTGTCGCGAGCGCGCGGATTACGACGTGCGCTGGCTCACACGTACAAGGAAGCGGCAGCCGCCGCGCGGCGCAAACGAACAGGACCGCCGCCGCTTCGAGAAATCGCGCGACTACATGGTCCGCATAGACGACATGCTCGCCTGCAAAAACATGCGTTGCCGCAAGCGATTCGAGATACCCAATTCGCAATCGGTCGTCTTTATCTAGCTCTCGCCACACAAAGCGGGTAAATCGTAAATCGTGAATCGTAAATAGACGAAAGCAATTCTTCTATTTACGATTCACGATTTACGATTTACGCTCTCTTCCTATTGCTTTGCCATACGAAGTGTGAGATGCTCCTATGCCCAACCAATAGGAGGCTCTTTTGATGAGCGACAAGACGGACATCTGGCAAGGCACGCTTGCCCTGATGGTATTGAAGACCCTCGAAGCTATGGGGCCGCAGCATGGCTACGGTATCGCGCGCCGCATAGAGCAAACGAGCGGCGACTTGCTCTCCATCAACTACGGCACGCTCTATCCCGCGTTGCTCAAGCTTGAGCAGGAGGGCTACGTCAAATCCGAATGGGGCGTCTCGGACAATAATCGCAAGGCCAAGTTTTACAAGCTGACGCGCGCGGGCCGCAGGCAGTTGGCACGCGAAGCTCTTGAGTGGGAGCGGACCACGGCCATCCTGGCGCGGTTCTTTGAACCGGCGGAGGAGTCCTGATGCGTCTGAGACAATTACGCGCGCTGGCCGTGCGCTTCTACGGCCTGTTCAACCGCGAGAAGCGGGAACGAGAGATGGCGCAGGAGTTGGAAAGCCATCTTGAGATGCATATCGAAGATAACCTGCGGGCCGGAATGACTGAGGATGAGGCGCGTCGCGAAGCGCTCGTCAAACTCGGCGGCGTCGAGCCTACGAAAGAAGAATACCGCAGGCAAAGGAGTCTTCCGTTGATTGAGACGTTCATTCAAGACCTGCGCTATGGTCTACGCCGACTCGTCAAGAGTCCGGGCTTTACAGCAATCGCCGTGCTCTCTCTCAGCTTAGGCATAGGGGCCAACACGGCCATCTTCAGTCTGGTTAATACTGCCGTGCTGCGCCCTCTGCCGGTCGAGCGGCCCGACGAAATAGTGTCGCTGACGAACTCTGCCGGAAACAGGCTGTTCCCTACGTTCTCTTATCCAAACTACAAAGATTTTCGCGACCGCAGCGATGTCTTCGCGGGCCTCATAGGTTATCGCTTCGCGCCCTTGAGCCTGAGCCACGACGGCGTGAACGAGCGGTTGTGGGGCTACGTCGTGACCGGCAACTATTTTGAAGTGCTCGGCGTGCGAGCAAGCCTCGGGCGTGTGATTTCAACCGATGATGACAGGCAGCCCGGTGCTCACGCGGTCACTGTTTTGAGCTATCAATGCTGGCAGCAAAGGTTCGGCGCTGACCCGAACATCATTGGCAAGAGCCTGATTGCCAATGGTCGTGATTACACTATCATCGGCGTCGCGCCGCAGGGATTTTTCGGGACCGAGACTATAGCCGCGCCGGAGTTGTGGTTTCCGATGGCGATGCAGGGAGAAATCGAAGTCGGCAGCAACTGGTTGGACAAGCGCGGGGTGGAGAGCCTGTTCGTTCAGGGACGGCTCAAACCCGGCACGAGCGTCGCGCAAGCGCAAACGGTGCTCAATTCAATTGCCTCCGAGCTTGAGCGCGAATACCCGGACGTCAACGAAGACAAACGCGTCATGATTAGACCGCCGGGCTTTATGGGCGGCACGATGCGCGGGGCTGTCGTGGGCTTTGCGGGTCTACTGATGGTCGTCGTCGCGTTCGTCCTTTTGCTGGCCTGCACGAATCTGGCGAATCTCCTGCTGGCGCGAGCGGTTGAGAGACGCAAAGAGATTGCCGTGCGCCTTGCGTTAGGCGCGAGCCGTCGCAGGCTCGTAGGGCAACTGATGACCGAGAGCATGCTGCTGTCGTTTGCAAGCGGGGCGTGCGGTTTACTGCTGGCCTACTGGCTCGTCAGCCTCGCGGTTGCTTACAAGCCGCCCGTCGATGTTCCTCTTTTTATAGACCTGCACATTGATTACCGCGTGCTCGCCTTCACCTGTCTTGTCTCGCTTGTGACGGGTGTGCTGTTCGGTCTCTTGCCTGCTTTACAGGCAACCAAGGTTGACCTACTGCCCGCTTTGAAGGACGAGACTTCGACGGGCGATTCGCGGCGCTCGTGGTGGAAATCGAGCCTGATAGTTTTGCAGGTTGCTTTGTCGCTCGTGCTGCTTGTGGGCGGCGGTTTGATGTTGCGCGCACTGCAACGCGCGCAAGCGCTCAATCTTGGATTCAACCCGCAGAACGCCGTCGAGGCATCGTTCGACCTGCGCTTGCAGGGCTACGACCGTGCGCGCGGGCGTGAGTTTCAGAAACGCTTGTTGGAGCGCGTGCGTGCGTTGCCGGGCGTGGAGGCTGCCGGAATTGTTGACCTCGCGCCCGTGGACTTGCATTTCTCCAGAAGCTCAGTGGTCATAGAAGGACAGCCGCCCGAACGTCCCGCGAATGCGCCGCGAGCCATGACCAGCCGCACGAGTCCGGGCTATTTTCAGGCGATGAGCACACGTCTTGTGCAGGGACGCGATTTCACGGAGCAGGACACGGAGAACACGCCGCCCGTAGTCATCATCAACGAAACTTTCGCGCGCCGCTTCTGGCCCGGACAAGACCCGATTGGAAAACGTTTCAGTCAGGGAGGCCCGAACGAGCCGCTGATGCAGGTCGTCGGAGTAGTCGAAGACGGAAAGTACGCAGGGCTGAACGAACCGCCGCAGCCGTACTTCTCCCGCCCGATGGCGCAAGCCTACGTGGGCACAAATACAGTCATCGTTCGCACGGCTTCCGGCGACCCGCAGAAGATGCTCGGCGTGATTCGTAACGAGGTCCGTCAGCTTGACCCGATCCTGCCGCTTGCGAGCGCCAGAACTTTGTCTCAACGTCTGGCAATGCCGCTCCTTCCGGCGCGCATCGCGGCGACGCTGCTTGGCATCTTCGGTCTGCTGGCGCTGGTGCTGGCCGCAATAGGGCTTTACGGCGTGATGTCCTACACCGTCCACAGGCGCACACACGAGATAGGGATTCGCGTGGCGCTCGGGGCGCAAGCACGAGATGTTTTAAGACTCGTCATTGGACAGGGAATGGTGCTGGCGCTCGTCGGCGTAGGCATTGGTCTGTCGGCGGCTCTCTTGCTGGCGAGGTTGATGAAAAGTTGGCTATTCGGCGTAAGCGCGACCGACCCCCTGACCTACGCGGGCGTCGCCGCGCTGCTCGTCGGCGTGGCGCTCCTGGCCTGTTATATCCCTGCGCGTCGCGCCACGAAGATTGACCCGATGATGGCGCTGCGTAATGAGTAAACGGCTCATGCAACTCACTCACACGCTCTCTGGCCGCGCGTTCACACTTCGTCGTAACGCTTGAGCTTGCGGTAGAGCGTGGAGAGGTCTATGCCTAGAATGTTGGCGGCGCGCGTCTTGTCCTGATTGACGGAAGCTAAGGTTTCGAAGATGTAGCGGCGTTCGATTTCGTCGAGCGTGGGGCGTAGGCCGTCGGGGTCGCGCATTGAATTTGGAGTCGCGGCTTCTACTGTGTCGCGTATGCGCGGCGGGAGACTGTCGACGTCAATGCGTTCGCCGCTCAGGGTGAAAGCGCGCTCGATAGCGTTCTGCAATTCGCGCACGTTGCCCGGCCACGTGTAGTTAATCAGCGCGGACATGGCTTCTGGCGCGACCGATTTTTCATCTGCGCTTTGAGAGCGCGCGGTGCGCGTGATAAAGCTGCGCGCCAGAAGCGGGATGTCCTCGCGCCGTTCGCGCAAAGGCGGCAGGTGTATCTCTATCACGTTGAGGCGATAAAACAGGTCTTCGCGGAAACGGCCTTCCGACACCTCTTTTTCCAGATCGCGATTCGTAGCCGCGATGATGCGCGCGTCAAACTCTACGGGCGTGGACGAGCCTAAGGGAGTGACCTCGTGCTCCTGCAAAGCGCGAAGGAGGCGCACCTGCATGGCCGGAGTTATTTCAGCTATCTCGTCCAGCAGCACTGTCCCGCCTTCGCCGGAGCGAAAGAGCCCCAGCTTGTTTGTCACAGCGCCCGTGAATGCACCTTTGGTGTGGCCGAATAGCTCCGACTCAAGGAGGCTTTCGGGAAGCGCGCCGCAGTTGATGGCGACAAAGGGGCGAGCCGACCGTGGGCTGTTGTGATGAATGGCGCGCGCTATCAATTCCTTGCCCGTGCCCGACTCGCCTTCAATCAGAATGTTGGTGTTGGTGGCGGCGACTTTTTCGACGAGGCGAAAGACGGCTTGCAGCGCGGGGCTCGTGCCAATGATTTCTGAAAAGCTGTAGCGGCGGTCAAGCTCGCGCCGCAAGGCGCTGTTCTCACGAAACAGCTCGCGTTGTCGTAAAGCGTTTTTGACTGACTGAAGAAGGTCTTCGTTGACGAAGGGCTTGGTGATGTAATCGTAAGCGCCTTTGCGCAGGGCTGCGACCGCCGAATCGACGGACGAGTAGGCGGTCATGACGATGACCAGAGCGTCGCCCGTGATGTCTTTGATGCGGTCGAGCAGGGTGAGCCCGTCCATCCCGCTCATGCGTATGTCCGTGAGGACGAGCGCCACGTCTTCGAGCGCGAAACGCTCAAGCGCCTCTTCCGCATTGGCGACCGCCGAGACGCGATAGCCCGCCTCTTCCAGCAAGCGCGTCAGGATAGCGCGCATCAAATCTTCATCTTCTGCGACAAGGATAAGAGGTGGTGTGTTCATAAGAAGTGATGAATGAAAGCAACTGATTCATCGGTTCATTGTTTCATTGATTCAATGAAGAAATGAATCAATGATTAAATTCTTTCCATTCCGGCTTCTACATTTTCTTCCGCGACTTTTTTGATGTGCTCGTTGTGCTTGATTAAGAAGCGGCGCATGTAGCTCTTGAGAAAGAGCGCATCAGCCGCGCGACCCAGAATGCCAAAAGGCGCGCTGAAAGTCATCTCGTCGGTCATCAGCGTGCCGCCATCTCTGGCTTCGAAGAGATGCAGGTGGCGCAGGCTTTTGAAAGCGCCGCGCTGCATCTCGTCAACAAACATGCGCGGTCTTTCAAGCGCGGTGATTTTGGAAGTGAGCCGTTGGCGGATTCTGAAATGTGTCCCTTCCCAGGTCACTTCGTCGTTCAATTCCAGAATGCCGGACGTGACACCTGCGACCGCGCGCTCAATCGTTTCGGCAGCGGCAGCCGTGTGCACGTCGACATTGCGGGCAAGGTCGAAGACGCGCTCGACGGGTGCGCGTATAAATGTCTCAAGCTTGATGACCGGCATAAGCTCCCTCTTCCGTTTGCACGGGCAGGACTACGCGAACCTTTGTGCCGCGTCCGTTGTTCGGACCAATCTCTATGCGACCGCCGTGGGCGGTGACGATGCGGTACGAGACGGCAAGCCCTAATCCTGTGCCCGTGCCCGCAGGCTTGGTGGTAAAGAAAGGGTCGAAGACGTGCGCGCGATGTTCGGGCGCGATGCCTGTCCCGCTATCACTAATCTCGACGACCGTTTCATTACTGATAGCATCATAAAGCGTGCGCAACGTTAGCTCGCCGCCTTCGGGCATAGCGTCGCGCGCATTCAGGAGGACGTTGAGAAAGACCTGTTGAAGCTGGTTCGCGTCCGCTTCTATGAGCGGCGCGTCCATGTCCAGCCGTTTAGTCACGCGAAGATGCTGAAACGCTTTATCGAAACTGGCAAGGCGCAAAGAAGCTTCGATGACGCGGTTGATGTCAAGAGGCACGCGCTCAGGCGCACGCGCGCGCGCAAACTCCATCATGTCGCGCAGGACCTGAGTGATGCGCTCAATCTGCGTGGAGATGAGACGGAGCTGTTCGCGCGTCTCTTCATCCACGTTGCGCGCTTGAAGAATCTGTATGAGCGACGAGATGGAGGCGAGCGGGTTGTTGACTTCGTGCGCGACTCCGGCGGCGAGCGTGCCTGCGGCGGCCAGCTTTTCGGCGCGTATGAGATGCTCGTTCAGCTCGCGCAGTCGCTCTATGTCGGCGGCCATCTTGCGGCTCATCTCGTTAAAAGAATCGGCGAGCAGGCCCATCTCGTCATTGCTGTGCAGATCAACTTCCGTTCCGTATGCGCCGCCCGCGACTTCGACCGCCGCTTCCGTCAGACGCCTGACGGGACGCGAGATAGTGCGAATGATGAGCGCCACCAGCAGTAGATTCGGGACGAGCGCCGTAATCACGCTGAAGACCAGATAACGACGCCACGCATCCGGCACAGGCCCCGTGCCGAAGCTCCACCAGACAATAGGGATTTGTAGAAGTACAAAGCTCAGTACAGCCACGCCCGCAATCGAAAGCGCGACCTTGTAGGCGACCGGGAAAAGCCTGAACTGGTCCAGGGCGGATTGGAGCGAGAAGAGACGAAAATTCGAGATGGCGTAAGCGTAAACCAGCACACCGGGCACAATGAAAATCGCTCCGGCTTCAAGAAAGCGATAGAAGCCCGCGAGCGGCAGGACGATGGAAGCGATTGTTGTGAGCGTCACTGTCAAGACTAACGCCCAGAGGATTGCGCCGAGCTGTTTGCCCCAGAGTGTCGTGCGATAGCGACGATATTTTCTGTAGAGAAGACTGAAGCCGTAAGCGAAAAGCCCGTAGGAGTAGAGACCGAAAGCGTAGGCGAGCGACGTCAGATCAATCATGAACTGGCCGTCCTGCACGCGGGCCGCTGTCCACATCCAGCCCAGCGCAGCCGCAGGAATCAGCACCGCGCCCGGCGCGAAAAGCACCGCCGCGCGCTTCAAAGGCACAGGCCCGTTCTCCGGAAAGACCCACGCGAAGATGACGAGCGAGTATTGCAGCAAGAGCGCGATGATGAAACTGGAGCTGGCCCACCAGTGGGCCGAGCCGTTCGCGGGCGTGAAGCCCCAGAAGGCTATGTCCTTGATGGTCCAGAGGGCTAGACAGGCTATAAAGGCCGCGAACGTCTGATGCGTGCGGCTGCGCGGCGCGGCGACAAAGACGTAAAAGCCGAGCAGCACGAGCAGGAACAACGCCAGCAGAAGCAGGGCGAGAAGCATAAGAAAGTGAGCAGTAAGCAGTAAGCAGTGAGCAGTCAAACGAAAAACTGAGCGACCCGGATTGCCGCTCGCTTTCTTTAACTGCTCACTGCTTACTTCTTACTTTTTACATCCCTAAAATCAGCGCGCTGATGACGAGCGTCACGCCGGAGGCGAGCGGCCAGAAATGGCGCGCGTCAATCATACCACCGCGCCAGACCAGACGGTGAAGCGCGGCGAACAGCGCGAAGGCCACAGCGCCGACGGCCATCGCCATGTACGCGCCGAAAACTGCGCCGATGCCGAAGAAGATAAAGCCTCCGGCAGCGCCCGTGATTGCGCCCCAGCCCATGCCAAGAACCGGGACGAGCACCATCATCGTGCTCCACGAATCGCGCTCTATATATTCGACTGACCGGCTCAAAGCAACGCCCATCCAGTAGCCCGTCACGGCGCAGATGATGTTCATAAACAGGAGAACCAGAAACACCAGTCCGTTTCCTTCGCTGAACCCGTAGCCGAACATCTTTGTGAAAATGGCTGCGGGTGGGAAAATCCCGAGCAGCAGGCCGAAGAGCGCGTAGGTGCGCCGCATGGACATGGGCCGTCGCATCAAGAGCATCTCGTCTTCTTCCGAAGCGGTCCTGAATAATCGACGACGGCGCTCGTCGTAGCCGTTCGCGGCCACGAGCCAGCTCAGCCTTGCGAAAACGTCGTTTCCCTCGGGCGGTCTCTGAAAATCAATTGCGGTCTGTGTTCCGTACATCTTTCCTCCACAAAGGCGCTTGCGTGCGCCTGTTCCTGGTTCGCTTCCTGAAGACGCCGCAGGCGCGAGCATTCCGCGTCCATCAGGCGCGCAGCGCAGGCCACTGCGCTCGTGTCATCCAACAGCGAGAGGAGATCTATAGCACGGTTGAAAATCTCCAGCCGCGCTTCCGACATCTCGCGCCGCACGCTGCCTGCGTCCATGCCCGCGTCGTCACCATCAGGAGAGTTCCCTTCCTCTACTCTCAGCTCTGCCAGCGCGTGTAGCAGGCGCGTGCGCGCTCGCCTGCGGCGTGCAATCAGGCGCGCGACATTGCGGCGGTGAACGCAGCGCCCCGCCACTATGAGATCATCTCCACGCCGACCGGCGATGCGGTTTAGCTCCATCTCGTGTTTGACGGGAGCGCCGTCCGAATCTTCTTCGGCTTCGCTTCGTGCCAGCCCGACGTACTGCTCCATGCTTTCACGCAGAGCGTAAAGGGTGCGTTCCACCTCTTCTGCTGCGGCGCGCGGCGTGCGCGCAAGCTCCAACGTCTTCTGGACGGCGCGTAGGAACGCGCGTGTGGATTCGTCAATTTTTGCTTCGGCCCGCGTATCATTGTCCAAGCTTCCTTCATCAACCTGATGACGATTGAAGCGAAAAAGAATTGCAATCAGCGCCAGAGGCCAGAAGAGCAGGGCGGCTGCCGCATGCGCAAGCTTGCGCGCTTCACCGCTTGGCTGCGACTGTTCGCGCAAGTAGGCGCTGACGCCGAAGGGCGCGCCCGCCGCCAGATAGATGGTCATCGTCTCAGTTAATCTCATGGCACAAAGCCTCAGGGGCAACGTTCATGCCAGCCCGGTGGAATGGTCCATGCGCGCTTTTTGGGTAATGCTTTTCAGCTTGCGTACAAAACACTTAGACAATTTGTAAGCCTTCGTGCGGGCCTTTGTGACGCGAACTTGGAACTTCTCTTGCGCCTTGCAATGCGCAAGTTTTCAAAGAGGCTTTGGCATTCTGCAAAGTTCCTGCGCCAGCGAGAGGAGTTGGAACTAACCGGCAAGCCGGACGTGAAGGAGATGATGCAGGAACGGCGCGGCAGTTTTCTGATGCAAGGTTTGACGGCTCCGGCGTGCGCCGGTTAATCCCTGGTTCATTGGCCGGGTCATTTAAACCAAGGTGCATCATTTAACCGTTTCCGGTTTGACGCTATGCGAAATAATACGTGGCGTGACCAAAATGTATGCAATAAAGCCACGCCAACAGAAGCGCTGCACGCGCGCGTTTCTTCTGTTCCAAACTGGTCCGGAACGATAGAAGCATGCCCTTATGCTTTTCAAGGAATAGATCGAAAGACCGCAAGAAAGCGCGGGATTTTCGTTCAAATCAAGGAGGACGCAGAGGGTCAAAGTCTTCGGCTAAAAGCGGGCAGGCGGCGTCTAAAGCTGTGAATCATCTTACGCAAAGCTTGCTCGATGTGCCCGTCAGATAAATTGTGGCCCTCAGTTTGCAAGACAAGTAGGGCGTGAACCGTTACGAGGTTCACCAATCAACAAAGATTGAACTCTAGAACGAGGATTTCGTTTTACAGAAAGAATCATCCGAAGATAAAGCAATCATTCGGACCGAAAATGGTAGGTCATTATGACTAAGAAAGCCCCGATAAAAATAATCAAGCGCAACGAGAGAAACCGGACGGAAGAAACCGTTCAGGAAAAAGAGCAGCCCAAGAAGACCGCGCAGGTAGCCGCGCGCGAGATGGTCAACACCGTCAGCACCTGGGTCAACGAGTTCCAGCAGAAGCGACGCGCGGAAACCTCCAAGGCCATCAAGAGCCTGTTTCCCGACCCGCCGCAGCCGAGCGAGGCATAAACCAACGGGCCGCAACCGTGGCCTACATGCTGCTCCGCGACGCGCCACGCGCGCGAGCGCACACAAAAATTTAATCGCAAGCCAGGGGCGGCCACCGCGTCAACGCGAAGGGCCGCCCTTCTTCGATTGCGGATTTCGGATTGCGGAATGCGGATTGAAGAAACAGAAACCTTCTTGCTTTTTAATCCGCAATCCGAATTCCGCATTCCACAATCGATTGACATGGTGGCGAGTGGGCGATTAGCATTCGTGATGATCCTCGCCCTTCTAGTAGAGAGAGCCTTGGGAAAGGTGGAACTCACGTGAAAAAATCCGAGCGTAAATCTATCAAGAACAGAACAGAGCGCCCCATCTTCACCGGCCTGCGCAAACCCTTAGCACCGCCGGGCCATCCCCTTAGTCAGGCCAAGCCTGAAGAACGTGCACACCCGGCTGGCCGCACGGCCAAGCACAAGCGGCCTCCTGCCAAGGGCGAAGGCGACGAGGGATAAAACTCGCTCCTGACCGTCCGACAGGATGGCTGAAAGCTTGCCGTTAAACCTGAAGACCGGAGACCTGATGTCAGAGCGCGAATCAAACAGCGAAGTGGCCGCCGCTTTCGTCGCAAAGGCCCGCGCACTTTTGATGACGGATTACCTGCCCAAGATAGAACGTTGCCTGGAAAAGCTGAGTGACGAGAAGGTGTGGTGGCGTGCGGGCGAAGAATCCAACAGTATAGGGAATCTCTTACTGCATCTGGCGGGCAACGTGCGGCAGTGGATTGTGAGCGGCGTCGGCGGGGCGGAAGACCACCGCACGCGCCAGATGGAATTTGACGAGCGCTCCGTGGTTCCGAGCGCGGAGCTAATCGCGCATCTCAGTAGAACGCTCGAAGAGGTGGACGCCGTGCTGGCCGCGCTTCCCACATCCGCGCTGCTTGAGCGACGGCGAATTCAGGGCACGGAGACGACTGTGCTCGAAGCCGTCTTTCATGTCGTAGAACATTTTTCCATGCACACGGGGCAGATTATCCTGCTCACCAAGATGCTCGCGCAAAGCGATCTGGAATTCTACGATTTCTCATCCGGCGCTCCGCGCGCCGCGTGGCACAAACAGGAATAAATCAATTGCGGATTTCGGAATGCGGAATGCGGATTGAAAAGAAAGAAGGTTGTCGCTTCTTATTCTTCAATCCGCAATCCGAAATCCGCATTCCGAAATTCTTTAGTCGTTGCTGTTGTCGTCGTCGTCAGAGGATTTGTTGGAGCTGGGCGCAGCCCCGCCCGTGATTGTATAGGTGGCCGTCTTCTTGTCTTTCTCCTCGCCCTGTTCGTTAATCATGGCGACTTCGATTCTGTACTTGCCGTTGGGCCAGCCCGCTCCGCCCCACGAATACCAGAAGGTCGCCGTGCCCGCGCCGGGCAGCTCAATTACCTTCTCGGAATCGGGAACCATCTCGCCGTTCTTCTGTCCCGGCACGTCGTCGAAATAGAGGCGTGCGCGCATCTTCCATTTGTCCGAAGTGTTGGAGAGCGTGGCGATGGCGTAAACCCTGTCCTTCGGGCCGAAGCTGGTGGTTTCGGTCGTTACCTTCTCGTCTTTGCCGAGCTTGAGGCTGCTGATGTTGGCCGTGCTGGCGCTAAAATTACAGGCCCACGCAAAGGCCAGGACCAGAGCGAGTCCCAACCCCATGTTCCATCTGTTAGTTTTCATTATAGGGATTTCCTCCTCCTGTGTTGCACCTGAAAGTCAGGCGACTGATGCATTCAAAATAGTTGACCGACCGCACGAATCTTTTGTCAGGATAAAAGCGTCTGGCCGGTTGCCCGCGTCTCTACAGACAGAGAGAGCCAACCCGTCTATAGAAGCCGGAGGGTTACGCGCTGGCGCTCGCTCATTAAAGTGCGAGCGCCAGCATGATAACCCTCCGGTTGCCGGAAATTAAAATCTGCCGGGGTTCAAAAGAGCCGTAGACCGCTTGCCAGTCTACGGCTCCGTGAAAGAAAGTTTAGCGCCAGTCGCCGACAAGCACGAACGGAGCCCAGTAGAATGGCGCGGCATATTTTTTACCGGCGATCATGTCCGTCTGAGCCTGACGCATGGCCGCGCCCGCAGGCATGCCCTGACCTGTCAACATCTTCTTGTAGAAGCCTGTCATCAGGTCTGCCGTCGATTTGTCGGCCACTGACCAGAGGCTCACGCCCACTGTCGGCGCGCCCGCGTACATAAAGGCGCGCGTGAGACCGATGACGCCTTCGCCTCGCTTCTCTTTTCCTAAGCCCGTCTCGCACGCTGACAACATGACGAGCGGAGAGCCAAGATTGAGATTAAAGATTTCGTCCGTGCGCAGGAAGCCGTCGCCCGTCTTGTTCCCCACAAGCGAGAGCACCAGACCCGTGAACTGCGGGCGCTCTGCGTTCAAGAGCCCGTGCGTCGCAACGTGTACGATGCGGTAGTTCTTCAAATCCTTGGTCGCGACGTTGGCCTCGCTCGCGTTGAGGTCGAGCCAGACATCGGCTGTCCCGCCCGATGCTTTTGTAATCTGCGAAATCTGCTCGGCTTCGGTGCGCGTCCCCATCAAGCGCGCGAGCGGGAGCCCGCTTCCGGCTGCGCCGGACGCTCCGGCTGACTGGCCCGCCACGTCCTGAATGGCGCTCGAAAGCCCAAGGCCGCGCGTGTCGCCTCCGCCTGCCGCCGCTCCGGCTGCACCGCGTGAGCGCGGGTCAGCCGAGTTGTAAACCGGGTCGGCCACGAGCAGCACGCTTTTGCCCGTCGCGGGCTTCGCCTGTTTTCTGATGACCGAGATTACGGACGCCGATGGCGAGTACACAATCTCGTTGGTCTTGACCAGATAAGGCAGCGCCGAATAATCTGCACCGCCGGAAGCAGAAACGAGCGCTTCAAACGGCACGTAGTTCAAAGAGCCGTCGGCGACGACCAGGATGCGTTTGTCGCCTATGTCTTTGGCCGCAGGCTCGACAGCGGTTTTGTAGAGCGCGTTTGAAGCATTCGCAAACGCCGTGACCGCAGCACTGTCCGCCGGGGCAGCGCTCAAACCTAAACCGCGCGTCTGCCCGCTCGCGACATCCGCGCCGACTAATCGAGTGCGAAGCTTGGAAGGAACGAGCTGTGCTCGGAGGTCAATCGCCTGCTGGTCAACTGCGGAACGCGCGGGCAGCTTAAAGAGCGAAACGCCGCTCTGTGTCACGGCCCAGAGATAGGAGCTTTGCGCGCCGAGGTTGTATTCCAGAAGCACGGTCTTGTCGTCCAGAACCTGCTGCTGGACTTCGGAGAGCGAAAGCGGCGCGGGCTGTGTCAAAGAAGCGTAACGCGGGCTTGCCGAACGAATCTGATTTTCAATGCTGTCGTATTCGGTACGGAGCTTATCAAGCTCGGCCTCAAGGTCGGCGTTGGATTTCTTCTGGTCGCCTTCCGAAAGGCTCGCGCCCGTCAGAACCTGCGCAATCTCCTGCTGGCGGTCCAGATTATCCTGCTTACGCTTTATGAGGTCTGCGGGCACGCCTTGCGTAAGGTCCGCGCCGATTTCTCCGAGCATGTCCAGAAGCGAGCGCGCTCTGGACTGTTCCGTAATCTTGAAAGCTTCGGCAGCGTCCGTGAGAGCCGCGCCCGTCAGAGCGCCGCCCGCGGGCTGCGTCATCAAAGCACGCTCGGCGAGTGCGCCCGCCGCTTCGTCAAAGACATCCTTGGTGGTGGCAAGAAACGTCGTGCGCGCTTCGTCTGCCGAAAGGCTGCCCGAGCGAATCGCTTCGATAGTCGTCAGCGCATCGCGGTAAGCGGCGATAGCATCGTCGCGTCCCTTCGCTGACTTCTTAGGGTCTTTCTCTGCGGCAGCCAGCGCCCAACGGCTGCGGCCAATGCCGCGCAGCGCGGGCCATACAAGGTCTGGACGGTTGTCCTTACGCGCACTGTCGGCAGCCGCCGTGTAGAACTTGACGGCATCGGGGTAGCGTCCCTGATTCAGGGCCACGTCGCCCAGGCTTGTACGAGCGGCCACACGCCAGCGTCTGGCCTGCCCGAACCTGCCGTAGAGCGGATTGTCCGCCGCCGAGAGCGCGTTGTTAAAGTGCGTGTTCGCGCTGTCCATCTGGTTCGACTGGTAATCTGCGCGGCCCATCCCCAGCTCATAAGTCGCGTAGAGGATAAACTGGCGATAGGTTTCGCGCGTCTTCTGTATTTCGCCCTGCACGTCAGCGCCGACAGAAGCAACGTCCCCTACCGTCGAGGCGCTCGGCGTGCCCGAGCCAATACCGCGCACCTTGCCAAAGATGCTCTTGCCCGTGTCAGCCTTCTTCTTCGCATCCTTGGCCGTGCCAGCAGCCGAAGTATCCGGCTTGGTCACAGTCATCTGCGAATAAGCAGAGCGGGCTTCACTGACATTGCCCTGACGAAAATACATCTCGCCGACTTTGGCTAACATCAGGTTCGCGTTGTAAGAGTCATTAGCAGAGCCGTAGGCAGCGCGCGCCTTCTGGTAATGGTCGAGCGCGACGCTGTACTGTCCCTGGCGATTGTAGAGGTCGCCCAAAGCGTCGCGCGCAACAGCAGTGCCCTTGGCGTCGTTCGCCGCTTCAAAGCCTTTCAAAGCCTGCTCAAGCAAGCCCAGCGCCCGATCCGCCTGACCGCGCTTCAAGAGGCTGCGGCCCTGTTCTAAATTGGTTTTGGGGTCGCCTTGCGGGGGCGCAAACGTCGCGGCAGCAGTGGGCGCTGCGGTTGCCGCTCCTCCGGCCTCGGCCAAAGCTACGGGCAGACCGCTCAGCACGACCGCACACGAAAGCATGAGCGCGGCTGCGGTGGTTCTTCGATTCATTTCTTACCTCCAAGAGGGATAAAAGCAGGGATGAGGGAGGAGGGATGAGGGATGAAAAGGAAGCTATTCAACACGAGTAGCTTTTCTTTCATCCCTCCTCCCTCATCCCTCATCCCTTGTCGTTAGCTATGTGACAGTTCGAGCACGGTTATCAGGATGCCTGTGTCCGATGATGCGTTCATGCGGATGATGGAAGGCTCGGGCGCGCCCTTTGCCAGACCGACGCCGCGCGTGGTGGCGTCGCGCTCCGTGGCCGTCTGTTTCTGGCCGTAGGTCTTGCTCTTTGCCACCTGAACGCGCGCCCGCATGGCGGTCTGCACTTGCGCCCACACGGCGGGCACTGGACGCCACGGGCAGTTCTGCGCGCCCTGCTTGCAGTAGTTGACTAAATCGTCCTCGATGGGCACGACCGGAAGGGGCTCGCGCGTGAAGACGATGTAGAGACGCTCCACACCGGGTTTGTTATCAAAGGTAAACCAGCGATAGTTTTCGTCGGCCTCTTCGCCCGAAGGAACTTCGACGGGGACGTGTGCCTCTATGTAGTTGCCGCCCTGGTCCAGACGCGGGTCCGGATAAATCATTACGGGGTCGCCGTTGTCCGTCGTGTTGAAGATATAGAGATAGCCGTTCTCGTTGGTTTCGAGCGCGATGCGTACGCGCTCGCCCGTCTTAAAGGTGCGCGTCGGGTCAACGCGCACGGCCTCGCCGCCGAAGTCACGCATAAAGAGCGTGTAGCCCATGCCTAAGGGCTTCGGCGTGTACGCCTTGACGCTCGTGTTCGCGTTGGCCGTAACGTTCGTCTTGCCGCTCGCCGTCGTGCTCTTGTTCGTGTTCGAGTAGGTCTTTGCGGCTGCCGGTCGGCGGCGCGGCTTTCTGCGCGGCGCGCTGCTTCCGCCCGTGCTGACGCCCACAGAGCCGCCTACAGAACCGCCCACACCGGCAGAGGCGGTCGCGGGTCTGGAAGTGATAAAGCCGCCGCGCGTCATCTCTTCCTCATTTTGAGCAAGCGTGAAAGTGGTGCTGGCGATGAGCGCGAAAGCGATGACGGAGATCATCATTTTATAACGCATGAAAAATTGTGCTCCTTACAGATTAAAACTCTACGGCCCAAACGTGATTGTGATTCAGACGGACATGCCTCTCTCTCGTACGAGAGGGCGCGTCACTTGTGCTCTATACGCACGGTGAAGATGACTGGCTGGTCGTCCGCGCGACCTTCGGGCACTTTGATAGACACAAATGGATCGGCAGCTTCCGCCTGCGAGACGTCGGGTTTCGCCCCGTTTGCCTTGTACTTGCCGACAAAATTATAGAACTCGCTCTGCTGTTCTTCCGAGAGCGTGAGCCCCGCCAGCGAGGCTAAGAAGGACGGCTCTTCAAGCGGCGTCTTCGAGAAGATGACCGTGTAATCCTCCGTCCCCGGATTTTCGTCAAGCGTAATCCAGTTGCCGTCCCCGTCCGGGAAAACGTAATCCTCTCCGGCTGTGACCTCGTTCGTCTTGACGCCTGATTGCTTGACGGGCTTGGCCGTCAAAAAAGTCATGGGCACATTTCCCGGCCCCGGCCCCACTATGTAGAGGTAGCCATCCTCCTGCGGGGTAAAGTTGAATTTGAAAGCCTGTTTAGAGGCGAGCGGCACAATGCCTGCCACGCGCACTACGTCTCCGCCCTTCGTCTGCTCGACATCCAGCGCGTAGCGTATAGCTTCCTTCATGTTCGCCGCGGGCGTCGTATTGGCGTCCTTACTATCGGTCGTCCCGATGCCCTGCGATTTGGTGTCGGTCTTGGTCTCGGTCGAGCCTCCCATGCTGCGTATGACAAAGAACGCGCCGACCCCGCCGACCAGAAGCAGAACCAGTAGGAGTCCGCCCACAATAGGAAGAACGAGCGAGCGGCCCTTGGGTTGCGCCGCAGGAGCAGGAGCGTAAGAAGGCATCTGCGCGTGCTGTGCGCCTGTGCCGTATGACGGGCTGCTCGCGGCGTACTGTTGTTGCTGCTGCTGGCCCACGCTGCTGCTGCTCATCATGGTCGGCATGGGCCCGCCCTGCGGCGAGTTGTCCGCAGTCGAGCTGCTAATCACAGGGGAGGTGCTGCTTGCTGAGGGCGGCGGTTGTTGAGCATAAGACGGATGCTGTGGCGGCGGCTGTTGTCCCCACGGGGGCGGGCCTCCGGTGTCCGGCGGACGAGGCGGCGCGTCCACAGTGACCATCGTAGGCGCGGGCGCTTCGTTCGTCGTCGGTCTACCGGCGGACTGATCCATCGTCTGCGGCCCGGCGGGCGGCGGTTGAGCGCCGGGCGCGTCCTGCAAGCTCGGCCCTGAAGTTCCGAACATGGAGCCAGTGCTGCTCAGTTGCGGCAGCCCTAGCGCGGCGCGCAGCTCGTTGGCAAACTCTCCGGCGGTCGCCTGACGGTCGCCTCTATCCTTGGACAGCGCACGCTCTATGGCGCGGCTGAAGGGCTCGGGCACGTCCGCCATGAATTCGTGGAGCGGCTGCGGCATGGCCTTGACGTGCTGGCCGCGCAACTCCGCGAGCGACAATCCCATGAAAGGTTTTCGCCCGGCGATAAGCTCGTAAAAGACAGCGCCCAAGCTGTAAATATCAGCCCGACCGTCTATCTCCTCTTTGCGGTCGCGCGGGACTTCGCCCCACTGTTCGGGCGACATGTAATAAGGCGTGCCAAGGATCTGTCCTGCGACTGTGAGCGCGGTTGTGCCCGGAGTGCTTGCGCCGCCGGAGCCCGCGAGGTCCGAGATTTTGGCTATGCCTAAGTCGAGCAGCTTGACGGTGGATTGCTTGTCCTCGCCGCCCTTGCCGATCATGATGTTCTCGGGCTTCAAGTCGCGATGCACTACGCCCTGCGCGTGCGCGGCGTTCAACACACTCGTCACAGGCTCAAGAATCTCGAAAGCATCGCGCGGGTTTAATCGTCCGCGCCCTTTCAGCTCTGCATCCAGGGTGTGTCCTTCGACATATTCCATGACCATGTAGGTCATGCCGTCGGGCGTGGTGCGTAGATCATAAACGGTGACGGAGTTTGGATGACGAAAGCGACGCGCGGCCTGACCCTCGCGGCGAAAGCGGCGCAGCCATTCGGCGTTGTTGCGCATCTGCGGGGGCAGGACTTTGATTGCCACGCGGTCGCCCAGCAGAATGTGACGCGCTTTATAGACCGCGCCCATCCCGCCTTTGCCGAGCATGGCTTCGACGTGATACTGGCCGTCGAGTGTGGAATCGACAATGCTGGTCGGGTCGTCTTCCAACACCTCGCCGTCGGTGGCGCAAAATGAAATGGTGTCGTCGTACTTGGTGCTACAAACAGGGCAGTATTTCATTTCGGATTGTTCCGTCTCGTCTGATGGAAAAGGGACTAAAAATCACGGGCGCTCAAGTTTGAGCTTGATATCGAAGACAACCGGCTTGCCATTTTCTACGCTCTGCTGGACAAGAGCCATTCTATCATTATTCGCGCCCGCGTATCTCGTCTGGACGGGCGGTGATTCTTTTTTTAATTCGTAAAGCTGGCGAAGTTCGTCCGCCGTTAATTTACGAAACGAGCCGTCCATTGGCAATGTCGCAGAAAGAAACGAGGCTTTGAGCGGCTCGCGCGAGAAGATGATGGTGATAAACTCCGCCGTGTTCGCCATGTCGTCCAGTTTGATGCGGGCCAGAACCGGAGCAGGGTTCTCCTGACCCGCCTTGACCACTTTGCCTATTTTTAGTCCAGACATATCCGCGTCGAGGTCTCCGAGCGGGAAGGAGACCCTGTTCCCACGCGAATCGTGACCGACGGCGTAGACGTAGCCGTCCACGCTCGGTTTGAAAACGAACTGCAAGCTCTGCCCCGGCGGAATGGCCTCTTCGCCCGTCACGCGCTTCTGCGTGTCGAGTATAGTGGGACTGATGAGCAGGTAATAGCTCATGACCGCTTCGCCGGGAACCGTAGAGTTCGTGTTCGCTGTGCTGTTCGCGTTTGACGTTGCAGGATTCCCTGCCGCGACACTCGGCCTGCGAGGCGTCATGTTGCTCGAAGCGCTTTCTGTTCCGCTATTGCGCACCTGTAAGAAGGTCCAGAAACCGCCACCCAACACCGTAATTACCAGAACTGCGGCCACCGTCAAAGAAACCTGGCAACCGCGCGAGGTCATCAATCCCAAAGTCCATGAGCGTTTTGGTTGCGCAACTTGCTGGACGGCTGGCGCGGCTGTTATTGCGGCGTGGTCGTGCGTCGGAACGGCTGGCACGCCCTGCGGCGTCGCCCCGCGCCCGGCCAACCCGGTCTCCAATAGCTCGCCCTTGATGGTCGGTGCGGCGGCGCGGTCGTCCAGTATTGACGCGTCGCGTGCGGGCGCAAGCGCGCCGAGCGACGCGCGAAGCTCGCGCCCAAACTCGCCAGCCGTCGCGGGCCGGTCGCTCCTGTCTTTAGACATCGCGCGCTCAACCGCCGCGGCCCAACCCGCAGGCACACCGCTCGCAACCTCTGCAAGCGGGCGCGGGCGTTCTTTACAGTGCGCCTGACGCAAGGCAATCAGCGTCGAATGCTGAAAGGGGAGCACGCCCGCAGTAATTTCGTAAACGACTACGCCAAGAGAATAGATGTCCGCGCGCCCGTCTATCTCTTCGTGACCATCGCGCGGCATCTCGCCCCACTGCTCCGGGGCCATGTAGTAGGGCGTGCCCAGAAATTGGCCCGAGCGCGTCAGCACCGTGCCCGAATCCGTCAGGCTGTTGATTTTGGCGATGCCCAGATCGAGCAGCTTCACCGTCGCAGACTCAGCCGTAATCATGATGTTCGACGGCTTCAAATCTCTATGCACTACACCGACGGCGTGCGCTGCATCGAGCACGCTCGCCACCTGTTCTATAACGAGAAGGCTCTCCACGGGATTAATTTTGCCGCCGCGCGCACGCGCCCACTCGTCAAGCGTCTGCCCTTCGACGTACTCCATGACGAGATAGACTTCGCCTTGTGTCGAAGTCCTGAGGTCGTGAACGACGACGGCGTTGGGATGACGAAAGCGGCGCGCGGCCTGTCCTTCGCGCTGAAAGCGCCGCAGCCATTCGGCGTTGTGGCGCATCTCCGGCGGAAGGATTTTGATGGCGACGCGGTCGCCCAAAAGCGTGTGACGCGCGCGATAGACCGCGCCCATCCCGCCCTCGGCCAGAAAAGCCTCTATCTCGTACTGGCCATCAAGCGAGCGCCCGACCATGCTCTCGTGGTCAATATAAAGCGGCTCGCTATCGCGCGGGCAAAAGCTCCCCGTGTCGTCATAGCGCGTCCCGCATTTTCGGCAGATTTTCATCCGGAGAAATTAGCCTGAATCGAAAAGGTCACACGGAACAAATCAACTGTCGGGATAAGAGTCTAACATAGACGGTCGGCGCGGCTCGATTCCCGAGCGAGGCTCAAGATGACTTGGATGCCGGATAAGTTTTAGCTCCGTAGGAGCGAAAATGTTTATAGCTTGATTGTCATCATTAAGAATCAAGCTCCGTAGGAGCGTCATGTCACGGATGCTGAACATGCCGCTCCTACGGAGCTTGATATCTTTTATCACTTGCCAGCTATAAACATCCTCGCCCCTACGGGGCTAAAAAAACTCAATCATAAATCCGCGCGGCGTATTCTTCGACCATGCGGTCGCTGTTATAGATGGGGACGAGGGTTTCAATCGAGCGTTTCATCATCGCCACCCAGCGGCGCGGGAACTGGTCGCCGCCCTGGCGCTGGTAATAAGTCGGAATGACCTCTTCTTCCAGAACCCTGTAGAGCGATTCAGCGTCGAGCGCGTCCATCTCTTTGGGGTCGTCGGACGCTTCACGCTCGCCTATGGCCCAGCCGTTTGTGCCGTCGTATGCTTCATCCCACCAGCCGTCGAGCACAGAAAGATTCAGCCCGCCGTTCATGGCGACCTTCTGGCCGCTCGTGCCGGAAGCTTCCTGCGGGCGGCGCGGCACGTTCATCCACACGTCCACGGATTGCACAAGCTGGCGCGCAATCTCCTGATCATAGTCCTGCAAGAACACCGCGCGATGCATCACCAGATGATGATATTTCCACTGCGCGAGTTTTTGCAGGATAAGCTTTGCGCCCTGATCCTGCGGGTGTGCTTTGCCTGCAAAGACAAACTGAATCGGGCGCGCCTCGCTCTGCATCATGCGCAGGAGGCGCTCTGTGTCCGTCAGGAGCAGACTCCAACGCTTGTAGCCTGCGACGCGACGCGCAAAGCCTATGGTCAAGGCTTCCGGGTCAAAGAGGATGCGCGCTGCTTCCGTGTAATCCGTGGATTCGTTGCGCAGGAGGCGTGCGTGATACGAGCGGTGGCGTATAAAGGCAACGAGCCTCTGCTTTAACAAGCGATGAGCGCGCCACAATTCCTCGTCCGGCATCGCAGCCACGGCAGCGTGCCAGCGCTCGCGGTCGTGCGTGCAGGTCGAAGCCCAATTTTCACCAGCATACTTTTCATAAAGCTCGCGCACCAGAGGCGCAACCCACGTCGGCGCATGCACGCCGTTGGTGACGTAAGTGATAGGAACTTCATCGGGCTTGCGCTCCGGAAAGAGACGCTGCCACAGCGCGCGCGAGACTTCGCCGTGCTTGCGGCTCACGCCGTTTGTAGAGCGGCACATGCGAATTGCCAGGGGCGTGAGGCCGTACCACTCAAGGTCGTTCTTCGTGTCCACGCGCCCCAAATCCAGAAACTCGTCATGCGTGAGCTTGAGCGCCTTTTCATAAGTGTCGCCGAAACACTTCTCGACGACGGCGGGCTCAAACTCGTCGTTGCCCGCCGCAACAGGCGTGTGCGTCGTAAACGCGCAACGCTCACGCACAAGCTTTGCAGCCTCTTCAAAGCTCAACTGCTCCGGTCCTTCCGTCAGCTCGCGCGCCAGCTCCAGCGTGAGAAAAGCCGAGTGGCCCTCGTTCAAATGAAAGACGTGCGGCTCTATCCCTAAGCGACGAAGCAAGCGTACGCCGCCGATGCCGAGCATCATTTCCTGCACCATGCGCGTCTCGCGGTCGCCGCCGTAGAGGTGGCCCGTCACCCAGCGGTCCATCTCATGGTTTTCGGGAATGTTGGTGTCCAGAAGATAAAGTGCGACGCGGCCCACGGCGACGCGCCACCCCTGCGCGCGCACCACGCGCCCGCGCATCAAGACCTCTACGCGCAGAGGCTCGCCCGCATCGTCCAGCACGCGCTGAATAGGCAGCTCTGCCGGATGCGTCTCGCCGTAGTGCTCCTCCTGCCAGCCGTCACGGGTCAGGCGCTGGCGAAAGTAGCCGTAGCGATAGAGCAGCCCTACGGCGACGAGCGGCAGGTTCACATCACTGGCCGATTTCAGATGGTCGCCCGCGAGGATGCCGAGGCCGCCGGAATAAAGCGGCAGGGAATGGTGTATGCCGTACTCGGCGCAGAAATAAGCTACTGGATTTTTGGGTGTGACGGCAGGCTCGACGCCGCCGTTGATCCAGATTTGATTGTCTGCCATGTAAGCATCGAAGCGGCGGGTCAGGCGGCGCACACGCGCGTCGTATTCCGGGTCGGTCGCCATCTGCATCAGGCGAAACTCGGAAACTTCCTTGAGCAGGCGGCGCGGGTTGTGCTCGCACTCTTCCCACACGCCGGGGTCTAGGTCACGAAAAACAAATGCGCCGTCGGGAGCCCAGCTCCACCAGTAGTTCCATGCCAGCCGTTCGAGGCCGAGGAGCGGCTCGGGCAGCTCTCTCTCGGTGCGAAATTCCCATTGTTCTATCGGAGTCGTCGCTTGAACCATTTAATCCGTAACCCAGAAGTTGTAAGTTTATCGAGCGAGTCAGTAATAACAATTTTGGATTTTAGATTTTGGATTAACGAGACGGATTGAAGCTATTCAACTTGCGCGACCACTCCAATCCAAAATCTAAAATCCGCAATCGAGCGCGGTAGGATACTTCTTGCGAGCGCCGGAGTCTAATCAAAACGATGGTGCTGCAAAAATAGGCGGGCGTCCGACGCGTTAAAGAAGACCAGCCGCACCTCGCTTAACTTGTCATCCGTCTCTAAAAAATTCCTGAGGCTCTCGGACGCGACGCGCGCGGCTTCCTCGCGCGGGTAGCCGAACGCGCCCGTGGAGATGGCAGGGAAAGCCATCGAGCGGAGCGAGCTTTGCGCGGCCAGCAGGAGCGATTCGTGGTAGCAGCTCGCCAGCAGCTCCGCTTCGTGCCCGTCGTGTTGGCCGTAGACGGGCCCGACCGTGTGTATGACAAAGCGTGCGGGAAGCAGGCCGCCCGTGGTGATACAAGCGCGGCCCGCAGGCAATCCTTCAGGGTACTCTGCGCGGCGAAGCTCCCTGCACTCCGCTAGAATCGCCGGGCCACCCGCGCGATGTATCGCGCCATCCACGCCGCCGCCTCCCATCAAAGACGAATTGGCCGCGTTGACGATGGCATCCACACGCTCGCGCGTAATGTCGCCCGTCGTCACTAGAACGCGCCCGCTCAAAAACGTTTCCATAAATTACAGTGACAAGTGACAAGTGACGAGTGACGAGCAGGAACAATCTTTAACTTGTCACTCGTCACTCGTCACTTGTCACTCTTCTTCCTCCTCTTCTCGCACTTCGACGGTGACTTCGTCAAACATGTCCTGACGTCGCAGGGCTTCGGCGACGCCGCGCGCGCGATTTAGATTGAGCGGGTGCTCGGGGTCTGTGCTGGCAATCTCAAAGAGGCGGTCGTCCAACTGGCGCACGCCGAGCATGCCGAGCGCCACGCCGGGCGTGACTTCTATGTCGCCCATGTTGTGAATACGAAAGCGCCCGGTCTGCTCGACCCAGTCTTCTATGAAGGGGTCGCGCAAAGCATGTTCGGCTTCGGATTCGGTCAGGTAAGCGCCTTCAACTATGAGACAGTATTCTTGTCCTTTGGTCATGGCACGGGGCACGCGCGCTCTGTGGTGTGTGTTGGCAAAACTCGGAAGGGCTGCGGGTTTGAGAGCGCGACACAGCCCGTAACTTTACCACCGCCCGAAGCCGCGCGGCAAAACTTTTCTCGATTGCGAAACCTGTCGATTGCGGAATGCGGATTTCGGATTGCGGATTGACAAAGCAAGAGCTTGATTCTTAAAATCCGCAATCCGAAATTCGCATTCCGCAATGAGGAAAGCTGCCGGGAGACGTTTCATTCTCCCGGCAGCTTTCTCTAGTGTGGACGATTGGTGATGAAAATCCGCGTCGTCGCGCGTTTCGTCTGCGTTAGTAAGCTTTGGCGAACTGCTCGTTCAAAGCTTCGCGCAGGCGGTCGAAGTAAGAGTTGAAGGTCACAAAGCCGCTCGTGCCTTGAAAGAAGGCACGCCCGCCGGTTTCGTTCGAGAGACGATTGAGCGCGCTCTGGCCGTAGCTGGCGAAGGTGCGGCTCTGGCTCGTCAAGCCAACCGAGGGAGCGTAGAAAGAGTAGATAGAGACATTGTGTTTCTGCGCTTCGCTAATTGCGCGATGGAGATCAATCGAGCTGACGGTTGAAGTCGCATCCAGACCGCGCGAGGTATCGAGCCCGTCGGAAACCAGAAGCAGCGCGTTGCGGTTCTTCCCTTCCTTCTCAAACTTGCGGAGGGCTTCTATGACTTCCACGTAGGGGTTATAAGCCGAAGCGCTCTCGCTCGAAGCAGGGATGCGCAAACTACGCGCGGCCTGCTCCAAATCTTCCGTGAAGGGCTGGCGCACCTGCAATTTTCCGGCAGTGATGTAGCCGACCATGACGCGCGAGCCCGCGGGCAAAGAGCGTATAAAGTCGCGCGTGACGCCAAGCTCGTTGCCGACGCTCGAAACAAGGTCGTCCTGAATGAGCACGGCCAGATTGAGCGGCGCTTCGACGCGCGCTTCACCCGTGCTCTTTTTATCAACGGCAGCCGACGCACTTGTGGCCCCGACGCTCGCGAACGTGACGGCCATCAGGACAAATGCCGCCAGTACCGAGTAGATTTTTCCTGCACCCTGAAACATTTTACTTTTCCTTCTGTTAATGTCCCGCCGGCGTGGCTTGAGCACGTTTGTTAAAACCCTGTTTTCGGGGTCGCGCCCTTCATACAAGAAGCGCACTCTCGCGGCACAAAAGCCCTGGAGAGAACGCTTTTCAGCCCGTCCCACGGGAACTAAATTTTCGCACAGTTGAGATGCCCCGGTGCGTGCTGGGGATGCTTAATCGGAACAGTTTTAACTTAAATATAAGGAAAACATAATTCACCGTAGAGGCGCAGAGAGCGCAGAGCAGGCGCAGAGAAATTCAACTCTCTGCGTTAACTCCGCGACATCTCTGCACCTCGGCGGTGAATTTGAGTGGAAACTATTTTCAGGCGATCATTTCGCTCTGGACGACGTGGGGGTCTTCCTTGAAGGCGGGGGCGGGGGCTACGAGGTACATGTTTGCGCCGGTCAGGAGGCGTTCGATGACCTCGGCGTCCGCAGGCTTCGAGAAGAGATAGCCCTGACCGCTCTGGCAGTGCATGGAGCGCAACTGGGCCAGTTGTTCTTCGGTCTCCACGCCTTCGGCGACGACATCCATCCCGAGGTTGTGGGCCAGCACCATGATGGTTTTGACAATCTCCACGTTGTCCGTCTGCTCTTCCATGCGACCGACGAACGAGCGGTCGATCTTCAGAGTGTCGAACGGGAAACGGTGCAGGTAGCTCAAACTGGAATAGCCCGTGCCGAAGTCGTCTATGCTGAGCTTGACGCCGAGCGCGCGCAGTTCCTTTAACATAGCGATGGCGTTGTCTGTGTTCTCCATGACGACCGATTCGGTGATTTCCAGATGCAGGCATTCGGCCTTGAGTCCCGTTTCCAGTAGGACGCGCGTTATCTCGTCGTTGATGTTGCTTGCAAACTGCTTGCTCGAAAGATTGACGCTCATGGAAAGCTGGCGCGCTTCAGGATACTTGCGCTGCCATTCGCGCAACTGCCGGCATGCTTCGTTGAGCACCTTTTGACCGATGATGGAAATCAAGCCCGTCTCTTCCGCCACGGGGATGAACTTCACAGGCGGAATCATCCCGCGCTCCGGGTGACGCCAGCGCACCAAAGCTTCAAAGCCGCGCAGCTTGCCCGTCTCCAACGAAACAATCGGCTGATACTGCAAGAAGAACTCGTCGCGCTCGACCGCGCGCCTCAAATCCGTCTCGACTTGCAGCATGTCCATAGCGTTATCGTGCATGGCGCGGTCGAAAATCTCGTGGCGCGCTTTGCCCGAAGATTTCGCGCGGTACATTGCCGTGTCCGCATCGCGCAGCAAGTTCTCCGGCGAGTCGTAGCCGAGCGTGCTCGGCGCAATGCCTATGCTGACCGTGGTGAAGACTTCGTGGCCGCCGATGTTGAAGGGCAAAGATAGCTCCTGATGTAAACGCTCCGCGACCTGCACGACTTCATCCGTGTCTTTGATGTCCTGTAAGAGAACCGTGAACTCGTCTCCGCCCATACGCGCAACGGTGTCGCCGGGACGCAGGCACGTCTCAAGACGACGCGCGATGCCTATCAGAAGCTGGTCGCCGACCATGTGGCCCAAGGAGTCGTTGATAATCTTGAAGCGGTCCAAATCCAGAAAGAGGACGGCGAAGAGATAATCGTCGCCGCGCTTGCCGCGCTCGACGGCAAGCTTTAAGTGGTCCACGAAGAGAGCGCGGTTCGGTAAGCCCGTGAGCCCGTCGTGGAAAGCATCGTGAAGCAGACGGTCTTCGGCGCGCTTGCGATCCGTGATGTCCTGCACCTGAAAGATAAAGCGCGAGGACTTGTTGAGCGTGTCGCGAAAGAGCGAGACCGTCAGCAGCACCCACACCGTGTGGCCGTGCTTATGCTGGTAGCGCTTCTCCAACTGGAAAGCAGGCGAGACGCCGCGCAGCAGTTGGTCCATCTGCACGAGCGCGGTCGGAAGGTCGTCCGGGTGCGTAATGGATTGATAGTCCGTATCGAGCAGCTCGGCTTCGGTGTAGCCAAGAATCTCGCACAGCGAGCGGTTGGTCTGAAGCAGGCGGCCCGAAGGCGCAACCAGAGCCATGCCAATCGCGGCGTAATCGAAAGCCGAGCGGAAACGCTCCTCGCTCTCCTGTATGGCGGCGACGTGACGCTCTGCCTGCTCGACCTGTACGGCTGACGCTTCGACCTTCTTCAAATAGGTCCAGTAGGTAAAATAGACGATGGCGATAATCGGGATGGTCGCGGCGAAGGCGTAGAAGCCTACGAGGCCTATGAGCTTGGCAATGATGCCCGCCGCGCTTGCTCCCGCGAAGTAGGTGATGGAGGTCCAGAGGTAGTTGCGCTTCCAGGTCTGCCAGACGGGCTGGTCCGTCTTCAGCGCCGCGCAGGCGGCCACCGCGCTTGAGTTGGTGACGTACTGCACGAGCGCCATCAGGCAGAGGGCGATGATGAAAGTGTTGGAGTAAGCGCCTTCGGTCAGCGCGGGGATGGAGCCGAAGGCGAGGCGCAGAACCTGGACCGTGAGAAAAGTCGAGGAAGCCATGACGGCTGTATTAAAGACCCTAGAGAGCTTCTTTTTAGTAACGCGCAGCGAAGTGCAGAAGGCTTCCGCCCCTGCCAGAAGGACCGCCACGTCGCCGTCAAAGAGCAGCATGGTCAGGAAGACCAGCGAATCCGAAACGGTAATCTCGCCCTTGGTGCGCGGAATCCTGACGCCCAGACGCGAGCCGATGCCCAGCGTTAAGAGCGCCAACAGTACAAAGCGTATGTCCAGATTTCCGATCACAACCCTGTGCGCCGAGATGACGCAGATCGCAGCGCCGACCACAATGGTCAGCACCATGAAGGGTTGAGCCAGACGCTGTCTACCCGTAGCTTCCATAAATCGGTTGTGGGAGGAAAAATCCGGGGCGGAAATTAGCTGATATGGAATTGCGCGCGGCCTGCCAGAATCTCTAGCGGAGATGCGTCGAGACCGCACCAGAGCTTTGGCAATCTATGTGCCGTCAGCCGTTACAGAAAAATTACGGATATTTCCTAAGAATTGGGGCGCTGACCTTTACTGGAAATGAGAGGCGGGGCGACCTGACCGGTCAGATAGCACGAACTTGATGGTCATTTTGACCAGCTACGGATGAGCCGGTCGCTTCTTTGAGAGTAGATGAAAGCGTGAGGGTCAGTCAAGAAAATAGTTCACCGCAGAGACCCGAGAGAGCGCAGAGGGGGCACAGAGAAATTTAACTCTCTGCGTCGTCTCCGCGTCCTCTGCGTCTCGGCGGTGAGCGTTTACGGCCAATATTATCCAGAACCTCTCAGAAATCGAACTCATGCTCGCTTGCTTTTACCCGCGTGGCTCGGATAAATTAGCGTCTCACCGGAGCGCATCGAGGCCCTCGTCTTTAGCGCGTTAAACGGACGCGGATGGCTATCCTTCTCATCAAAATTCATATGTCTGAAAGGAACCCCTTTTCACAACCATGAAAGTCTTTCCGACCGAAAACATACGCAATCTCGCCGTCATCGGCCACGGCGACGCAGGCAAAACACAGCTTATCAGTTCCCTTCTCTACGTCGCCGGAGCCACGACCCGTCACGGCAAGGTGGACGAAGGCACATCGACCACCGATCACGAAGAGGATTCGATTGCACGCAAAATTACTCTCAACAGCGCGCTGGCGCACCTCGAACACCGCGACACCAAAATCAACTTTATAGACACGCCCGGTTACGCAGCCTTTATAGCGCACGCGCGCCCCGCCCTGCGCGTCGCAGACTGTGCGCTCGTCGTCGTGGACGGCGTCAACGGCGTAGAGGTGCAGACCGAAAAGGCATGGGCCTATGCCAACGAATTTATCCTGCCGCGTATCATGGTCGTCACCAAGTTAGACAAGGAGCGCGCCGAATTAGGCACGGCGCTCACGAGTGCGACTAATACCTTCAGCCGCGCCATCATCCCTTTCACACTCCCCATAGGCAAGGAGAAGGATTTTCGCGGCGTCGTCGATGTCGTCCACATGAAGGCTTACGAGTTTGACGCGAACGGCAAGGCGAAAGAGATTCCCGTCCCCGAAGAAGGACGCGACATTGTAGACCGCACGCGCGAAAGATTAATCGAGCTGGTCGCCGAATCGGACGACGCCCTGATGGAAAAATATTTCGAGCAGGGCACGCTCGACGACGCAGACATTCTGCCCAACATCACCAACGCCATCGCCAACAGCAAGCTCTGCCCTGTCTTCTCCGTCTCGGCCACTTCGCTCGCAGGTCTCTCCACCCTGTTAGACCACATCATAGAGTTTGTGCCAGACCCCGCGCACCACGTAGAGGAGCACGGTCGCACCGCGCCGGAAGCCGACGGCGGCGAGCCCGTCACGCGCCAGTACGACGACAACGCTCCCTTCTCCGCCTACGTCTTCCGCACCATCGCAGACCCGTTCGCGGGCCGCATCAACGTCATGAAGATTATCAGCGGCCACGTCTCCACGGACGCCAACGTCTTCAACTGCACGCGCGGCACACAGGAACGTTTGGGTGCGCTCCACACCATGCAGGGCAAGCAACTGGACAAGGTTCAGGAAGCGCACGCGGGCGACATCATCGCCTGCGTCAAGCTCAAGGAGACGCAGACGGGCGACACCCTCTGTGATAAGAACGCGTCCGTCGTCTATGACGGCGTCGAATATCCTGAAGCCGCGATAGCCTTTGCCATAGAGCCCAAGTCGCGCCAGGACGAAGAGAAAATCTCCGTCGCTCTGCACAAGATTCTGGAAGAAGACCCGGCGCTTCATTTCGACCGCGACGCGCAGACCAAAGAGTTCCTGCTGTCGGGCTCGGGCCAGCTCCACGTCGAAACCGTGGTCGAGAAATTGAAGAAGCGCTACAACGTAGAGGTCGCGCTTCACCCGCCGAAAGTTCCCTACAAGGAGACCATCACGGCGCGCGCAGAAGTACAGGGACGCCACAAAAAACAGACTGGCGGTCGCGGGCAGTTCGGCGATTGCAAAGTCATTTTCGAGCCACTGCCGCGCGGCGAGGGATTTGTTTTTGAAGACAAGATTTTCGGCGGCTCAGTGCCGCAGAATTTCCGTCCCGCGATTGAGAAAGGAATCGTTGACGCAGCCACCTCCGGCGCTGTCGCCGGATACCCGCTCGTCGATTTCAAAGCCATCCTAGTAGACGGCTCATACCACACCGTTGACTCCGACGAGCACTCATTCCGCGCCGCCGGACGCAAAGCCTTCCGCGCCGCGATGGAGAAGGTCAAGCCCACCTTGCTTGAGCCCATCATGGACGTAGAGGTGGTCGCGCCACAGGAATACAGCGGCGACCTGATGGGCGATTTGAACTCGCGTCGCGGGCGCGTGCAGGGCATGGAGATGCGCGGCAACCAGCAGGTCATCAAAGCGCAAGTCCCCATGTCCGAGATGCTCAACTATCAATCAACGCTCAACTCCATCACCGCCGCGCGCGGCACCTATCACATGCAGTTCTCCCACTACGACCAGGTCCCCGGCCAGATCGCACAAAAGATTGTCGAGCAGGCGCGTGCCGAAGGAAGGATTCGCGCGGAAGAGGAAGAGTAACGAGGAAGCTGAAAACGATGGCACAGGAGCTAGCCAAGCATTGGATTACTGTAGATGAATACGAGCGCATGGGCGGGGCGGGAATCTTTCCTTCTGATTCCCGCCTCGAACTGCTCGAAGGGGAAATCTACGAACTGTCGCCAATCGGAAGCCGTCATGCGGCGTGTGTTAGATTCCTGAATAGGTTTTTGAATCGCACGGTTGGGGACACGATGCTTATTAGCACTCAAAATCCTATCCGGCTTGACAACTATTCCGAACCTCAACCGGATGTTGCTTTGCTGCGCCTACGCGATGACTTCTACCGTCACGCGCATCCGCAGCCAGACGATGTGATGCTCGTCATCGAAGTCGCCGACACGACCGTTGAAAGTGATCGCCGCTACAAGATTCCGCTCTACGCAAAGGCCGGGATCAAAGAGGTGTGGCTCGTCAATCTGCCGGAGGAAAGAATTGAGCTTTACGCCGAGCCCTCAAACGGCATCTATCAAGTCGCTGTAGAATTCAAACGCGGCGAAGAAGCGGCGGCACATAGTATCGAAGGCTTGCGCTTGGACGTCGCTTCCGTAATCGGATAAGACACGCGCGAGCCGAAGGAAGGATTCACGCGGAAGAAGAGTAAGTCGTTTTTCCAATTTGACCATGATGAAAGGGGCGGGGATGGAGAGTCTCCGCCCCTTCATTTTGGCTGCATGATATCGACTCAATTTTGGGGGACAGGTGTTGTCTAAGATGACACGATTTGGTATGGGGCGTGAAGCATTAGGCATGTAAGGGGTTCAAAAATCAAGCATTTCCGCCTTATATACCGTGCGGCATGTAGTTTGCCAATAGGTAAGGGCAAGGGAGGTCAGTAACGAAAATGAGGAACCTGAAAAACACATTGGGAGGAGCACTCCTGGCATTCGCGATACTGTTCGGTATCGGAATCGCGTCGAGCACGACCGCTCAGGCGCAATATCGCAATGATGATTACTACCGTCGCCAACAGCGCGAGGCTGAGCGCCTACAGCGCCAGCGTCAACGCGAGTACGAACGCCTACAGCGTCAGCGCCAGCGCGAAGCCGCACGTAACGGCGGCTATTATGGCGGCTACGGTAACGGTGGCTATAACAACGATGGCTACGGTAATTATGGCGGCGGTTCTTACGAGCTTCGTCAGACGGCCCTGAACGCGGGCTACAACGAAGGTAACAAGGAAGGCCGCAACGACCGCAATCGTGGCGATCGATTCAACTACACGGACGAGGGCGCTTATCAGAACGCGTCGAAAGACTACAACTCGCGCTTCGGTAATCGTTCCTTGTACCAGCAGTACTTCCGTCAGGCTTTCGTCAACGGCTACACGGACGGCTATAGAGGCTACTAACGCTCTGTAGACAACTCTGACGGACAACAAGACGGCGGGAGCGGGAGGTCATTAAATTGGCCTCCCCTCTCGCCTCTTTCTTTGTAAACTCTGACGCTTTTTCATGTCCAACCGCAGTGTCTGTGAACTCATCGTAACAGAGTTGCTCCGCCGTGAGTTGTATCCCAGTGGTCAAAGACGATACGGGTCGCGAGTCTCAGGCAATTTTTATTTCTCTCCGGCTTGAATATAAAAATTTTAAGAGGAAAACATTTGATAGCAAGAATCTGTTTCATGCTTTTGGTCGCGGCGGCCTTTGCGCTCTTTGTGGCTGACACGCAGGAGGCGAGCGCGGCTGCGGACGATGCCCCCTTCTGGACGAACAAGCCCGATGCTGCCGCCTTTAACAAGCTTCAGGACGAGCGGCTCAAGCTGGGACAGGCGGCGCTCGACCGTATGCTTGCCGTGCGCGGTAAGCGGACGGTGGAAAATACGCTCGTGCCTTACGACGAAGCGCTGCTTTACCTGGACGCGGCGGGCTCGCAGGCTGGGCTCATGCAGGAAGTCCATCCGGACGCGACGTTTCGTTTAGCCTCCGAGAAAATCTCGCAGCGTGTGTCCTCATTCTCGACAGACCTCTCGCTCAACCGCGCGGTCTTCGACGCCATCACGGCGATTGATTTGACCGCTGCCGACGCCGAGACGCGTTACTACGTCGAGCGCACCCTTCGTGATTTTCGTCTAGCGGGTGTGGACAAGGACGAGGCAACTCGTAAAAAGATTAAAGCCCTGCGTGACGAGCTGGTGCTGATTGGTCAGGAATTTTCGCGCAACATACGCGACGACAAGCGCACCGTGACGGTCAACGATGTATCGGAGCTGGAAGGTCTGCCCAAAGACTACATAGACCGCCACAAGCCCGGCCCGGACGGCAAGATTACTTTGACGATTGATTACCCGGATTCGCTTCCCGTCTTCTCTTACGCAAAGAATGAAGACCTGCGTCGGCGCATGTACATAGCCTATAACAACCGCGCTTACCCGCAGAACATGGCCGTGCTAGACCGCTTGATACGGACGCGGCACGAGCTGGCGAATCTCATTGGCTTCAAATCATGGGCCGATTACATCACCGCCGACAAGATGGTTCAGTCCGCCTCGAACGCTTCGAGCTTTATCGACCGCATCGTCAAGGCTTCGGGCGAGCACGCCGAGCGTGAATATCAAACCATGGTCAAGCGCAAGCGGCAGGACATCAAGGATGCGACGGGCATCAACGCATGGGAGTTCAGCTACTACTCTGAACTGGTGCGTAAAGCGAGTTATGATTTCGACACGCAATCGGTGCGTCCCTACTTCACATATGACCGCGTCAAGCAGGGCGTGCTCGATGTTACGGGCAAGCTGTTCGGCGTGACGTTCAAGCAGGTTAAGAATGCTCCCGTGTGGCATCCGTCGGTCGAATGCTGGGAGATGTTTGAAAATGGAAAGCTCGTCGGGCGCTTCTATCTGGACATGCACCCGCGCGAGGGCAAGTACAGCCACGCGGCGCAGTTCGTCGTTCGCACGGGCGTCGCGGGCAAACAGATTCCCGAAGCCACGCTCGTCTGTAATTTTCCGGGCGGCATCATTGGAGACCCCGGCCTGATGGAGCACGATGACGTGCAGACCTTCTTCCACGAGTTCGGCCACCTGCTTCATTCTCTCTTCGCGGGTCGTCACAAGTGGGTCGGCATCGGCGGCATCTCGACCGAGCAGGATTTCGTAGAAGCTCCTTCGCAGATGTTGGAGGAATGGACATGGGACGCCGCGACGCTTCAGACTTTCGCGAAGCACTTCAAGACGAACGAGCCTATTCCGACTGCGCTCGTCCGGCAGATGCGCCGCGCCAGCGAGTTCGGCGAGGGACTTCGCGTGCGTCGCCAGATGGTCTACGCGCGCCTGTCGCTGAGCATCTACGACCGCACGCCCGACGAGGTCAAGACGGACGCGCTCGTCAAACAGATTACGGAGCAGTACCAGCCCTTCCCGTTTGTCGAAGACACGCACTTTCAGACGAGCTTCGGCCACCTCGACGGCTACTCGGCTGTCTACTACACCTACATGTGGTCGCTCGTGATAGCGAAAGATATGTTCAGCCAGTTTGACAAAGGAAACATGCTCGCGCCCGGCGCGGCCCAGCGCTACCGCGACAAGATACTCGCGCCCGGCGGCTCAAAACCCGCAGCCAAGTTGGTAGAGGATTTCCTTGGCCGTCCCTTCAGCTTCGATTCATGGCAGAAGTGGCTTAACGAACAAGCCGAGTAAGCTTTGCACGGCTGACAAAAGAAAAAGGAGAAGGACTTTAAAGTCCTTCTCCTTTTTTTCTTCTGTGATGCCGTCTTATCTTGGAGGCGACGGTGGCGGGCGCTTGGTCTGCGTCGGGCGTCCGGGGCTGATAAATATTTCGCGCGTTTCGCCGTCAGGATTCTTCTCGTAACGCTCGCCGATTGTGCGCTGCGCGCCCGTGTCCGTGATAGCAACGCTCGGGCTGACGCCGAAGGCGTAAGCAAGGGTCACGGAAAAGGTCTGGCACTCGAACACGTATTTTTGATTTCGCTGGTTCGACGCCTCTTCGCCCACAGGCTTTGGAATGCCGAGGCTCTCTGATGTGCGCGCGAAAAAATCCTGAGCGCCCTCCCAGCGCATGGCGCTGTTGAAGTTGATTTTCATACTCGCCAGCCGGTCGTCCATGAAAACCAGATCAACGTCGTCCACGCCCTCCGCGTTGTCGCCCTTCAGCTCCGAGCCCAGGACACGCACAGCCCTTGAGCCGACCTTGTTGCCGCCCGAGATTTTGGAATCAAAGAGACTCGCGTCTTCGAGCGCTCCCTTGACTTCCGTCAACGGCATGCCCAGACGAAAGCCGCGCATCTCCGGCACACGATTCACCGGACACGGCGGCCCCTTCTGCGCCTTTGCTTTCTGCCCGAGCGCGCACGGCACAGCCGCCACGAGGATGATAAAAATAATTTTGAGAGAGCGTGACAACAACATCAGCTTTTCTCCTTGCGGAAGGCTCAAGCGAAAACCGGAGCGCGGGTATTAGTCCTGACGGGGAGCGCGGCTCATACATTAACACGTCCAGCGGCTAAAATCATTTTCGATTTTGGATTTGCGATTTGCGATTGGAAGAGGACAAATCAGAGATTTGAAATCTGATAAATTTTTTAGTCCTTATCCAATCGCAAATCGGCAATCGCAAATCGAAAATCTCCAATCTATTTCTTCTCCGCATCGACGTAGAGCATAGGGACGGTCATGCGAAGCTCGCCGCGCTCGCGGGCCGCGTCGTTGAGTCTATGTTCGAGGGCGTGAAAGACTTCTTCTTCTTCGTCCGGCGTGACGATGCTTCTCCACCCGCCCAAAAATCCGAATCGCACCAGCGAGTGGCGCAGCATGGCGCTGCCGTCAAGAAAACGCATCTCGAATTGGTCTTCCACAATTTTTCCGACCTCGAACCCCGCGTCGCGTAGAAGCCCGCAGACCGACACGCTCGTCCCGCGATGCTCCTCGTTGGCGCGCATGCGCTCTATGTAATGCTCCTTCCCTGCGTCCTTCAAAACCTTTTCGTACTCGTCGTAAAACTCCCTGTAATGGCCTTTGACGTTGGTGGTGAGCACAATGCGCGCGCCTGGTCGCGCGACGCGGAAGCATTCGTTTAGAACCACCAGGGGCTCTGCGAAATTGTTGACGCCAATGTTTGAGACGATGAGGTCGAAGGTCTCGTCACGAAAAGGCTGCCGTGCACCATCGCCTAAAACCAGTCGGGCGTTCGGGAGTTCGTAAAGCTTCTGCTTGACGAGCGCACGCTGTGCCGCTTCTTTCCAGAGATCAAGCCCCGTCACGTTCACGGTCGGCCCGAACGTGTGCGCCAGCTCGAATAACGGGAAGCCCGTGCCGAAACCCAGATCGAGTATCTCGGCGTAACGCCGAATCTCCATGTGTTTGAAAAGCAGTTGGCCGAATCTGGAAGACCAGAAGGAAAGCTCGTCGAAGACGGACGCAACCAGTGGATCGCGATACTCGGTCGTGCGTTTGAGATAATCCGTCATCTACTTGGACTCTGCTCCATCGGTCGCAAAGCGCGCGCGAAACTCGGGCGAGCGACGGCGCAGCTCAAGCCAATCCTGAAACAACTCGGGCTGTTGCAGCCAGATGGTAAACCACTCGGCAATCTCTCTTTTCTCCTCGCGCTTTTTAGCGTCCACGTTGCGGTTGCCCGCGATCATCTGCGCGCGCTGCTTGCCCTTCAAGGCAGTTTCGCGCACGCGGCGTAAGCCCCTCTGGTCGCCTTCACCCGCGAACTTGCGGCGCAGGTTTTCCAGATTTCGCAGAGAGCTTGCAGCCTGTTTAAAATCCGCGAACTTGAGCACGTTGCGAAACATCGCCTCGTAAGGGTCAGCCGAGCGCCAGCGCGCGTCCAGCTCCAAAACCTCCGCATGTCGCAGCTCCGCGCCCTCGTCCGCCAACAGACGCGCCACACGGACGGGGCTCTCTACAGCGCCCTCGCCAAACTTTTCCCGCACCGCGCGCTCTATCTCTTCCAATTCCTCTGCGCCGACCGATTCGCAATCAAGATGCTCCCACACCTCAATCATCAGCTCCACCTTGGTCCGCGCTTTCCACTTCTGTTCCGTCATGCAAGTTAAAGCTTACAAGGAACGGGAAGAAAGGACAAAGAGAGGTCGGAGGTTAGTAAAAACTTTGACTAGCTATGATTCTTAGCTCCGTCAGGAGCGTGATGTTTATAGCCAACGGCAGCAAGGAAAGAATCAAGCTCCGTAGGAGCGGCATGTCATGGATGATGAACATGCCGCTCCTACGGAGCTTGATTTTCGTAATCGCTCGTTAACTATAAACATCGCGCTCCTGACGGAGCTAAATCCGGTTGATGTCTAGCTGACGCTTTTTACTAACCTCTGACCTCTAACCTCTGACCTCTATTTCGTCTTCGCCATCATTTGCGCTACAATCTTTTACTCCCGTTTGTGTTCTCGCTCATGGCTCAAGCTACACTGACTATCGAAGCCGCGCTCGTCGCGTTGCGCACCCATTTCGGATTTGAAGATTTCCGCGAAGGCCAGCGCGAAGTCATAGAAGCCGTTCTCGGAGGCCACGACACCGTCGTCGTCATGCCCACGGGCGGCGGGAAATCGCTCTGTTATCAATTGCCCGCGCTGATGCAGGAAGGCGCGACCATCGTCGTCTCGCCGCTCATCGCCTTGATGAAAGATCAGGTGGACGCCCTGCACGCGCGCAACCTGCCCGCCACTTTTATCAACAGCTCTATAGATTTCGAGGAGCAAAAGGCGCGTCTTCAGGGCGTGCGCCGTGGCGCTTACAAGCTCCTCTATGTCGCGCCCGAGCGTTTCCGCAGCGAGCATTTCGTAGAAGCTTTGCGCAGCACTCAAGTCTCGCTCTTTGCCGTTGACGAAGCGCATTGCATCTCTACCTGGGGACACGATTTTCGCCCCGATTACCTGCGCCTGCGCGCGGCCCTTGAGCGCATAGGCCGCCCGCAAGCTCTTGCTTTGACGGCCACGGCCACGCCTTACGTTCGCGCAGACATTATCGAACAACTTTCTTTGCGCGAGCCGCGCGCCTTTGTCAGCGGGTTTGACCGCCCGAACCTCTCCATCAACGTCACGCACACGCAGAAGGAGCGCGAGAAAATCGTTCGCATCAAGGCGCTCACGGCGAAACACGCGAACGGGTCGGGCATCATCTATAGCTCCACGCGCAAGTCTGTCGAGCAGGTCGCGTCGCGCTTAAAGAGCGCGGGCTTAAGCGTGGTTGCTTATCACGCCGGGATGGATGACGCGGCTCGCGCGTCTGCGCAGGACGAATTCATGTCGGGCCGCACGCAGATGATTGTCGCCACCAACGCCTTCGGCATGGGCATAGACAAATCCGACATACGCTTTGTCGCACACTATCATCTGCCCGGCTCCATAGAAGCTTATTACCAGGAGATAGGACGCGCGGGCCGCGACCGGCTGCCTTCGGATTGCGAGCTGCTTTTCAACTACGCCGACAAGCGCACGCAGGACTACTTCATAGAAGGCTCTTATCCTCCGCCAGAGCTGATTGCGCGCGTCTACGAAACGCTGGTTGCCGTCCGTCAGGAGCGGATAGAGCTTTCCGTCAGCGAGATTGCCGCGCGTGCAGGCATACGCAACGAGATGGCCGTACAGTCCTCGCTCATCACGCTGGAAAAAGCAGGCCACATAGAACGCGGCACGGCGAATGAGAATCGCGCTTCGATTCGACTACTGATGACGCCGCAGGCAGCGCGCGAATCGGTCGGCGCACGAGACACGCGCGCGCGCCAGACGCTGATAGGGCTTTTGGGCGGATACGATTTGACGGAGCGCACCGAGACGGAATTAAACGTCGCAGAATTAGCGGAAGCCACGGGGCAGGATTTACAATCCACACGCCGCGCGCTCTCCGTGCTCTCGTCTTCGGGCGTTATCAGCTACGCGCCTGCGCGCCGCACGCGCGGTGTAGTGATGCTGGACGAGCGCCCCGTTCAAGCCTTGCGCATACGCCCGCAGGATTTGGCGCGTCGCGCCGCGCTTGAACAACGCAAGCTGCGCGAGATGATTAGCTTCTGTTACACGGAAGGCTGCTACCGCGCTTTTATTCTTGATTACTTCGGCGACCCGCATCACGCCGAAACTTGCGGCACTTGCGGCAACTGTACATCCACTGTGCGCGGCGCTGCGGCTCGCACCGCAACCATGACGCCCGCACCTCCGATTGAACCCGCCACAGAGCTTGACGCCTTCGTCCGTAAACACGCGCCGTTTGCGCTCGACCTTGAAGAAGACTTGAGCGAGACGTCGCGCCTCAATCGTGCGCGCGAGCGTGCAGAGAGTATTGTGGAGGGAGAAGCGGGCGAAGTCAGCGTCACGCAGGCGCGCGCTCTGACCAATGAAGAAGTCCTGCTCGTGCGCAAAGTTCTGGCGTGCGTCGCGCGTATGCAGGGACGCTTTGGCAAGGGGATGCTGGCGGCTACCTTGCGCGGCTCGCGCGCGAAGAATGTTCGAGAGGCAGGGCTTGACCGTCTGACGACTTACGGCATTCTTGACGACATGACGCAGGACGAGTTGATGCTCTACATCGACGCGCTCGTCTCAGCCGGATGTCTTAACACGACCGGGGGCGCGTATCCGACAGTTTCGCTCTCATCGCTCGGCGGGGACGTCATGCGCGAGCGTGCCATGGTAGAGCTTGCGCTGCCCGAGACTCCGCTCAGCAATCTTTCCAATCCGAAGACCGCGACGAGCGCTCAGGTTGCGCCGCAAACTAAAAAGACGAGCACGGTTGATGAAAGCTACGCTCTTTATTCCGAGGGTCTCTCGATTGAAGAGATTGCGCGCCAACGCAACCTGACGGAGATTACCATCGAAAAGCATCTCGCCGACTGCATCACCGAAGGCCGTCCCTTCGACCTCGCGCCGCATGTGACGGAAGAGGACCGCGCTCTGATAGAAGTCGCCATCGAGCAGCTAGGCACAGAGCAGCTACGCCCCCTGCGCGACGTCCTTCCGCCGCACATCACTTACCGCATGATTCGCTTTGTCGTCGCCGACATCGGGCGGGAGAAATAAGTCTCAAGTCCCAAGTCCCAAGTCCAAAGTCAAAGACAGGTTCTTTCTTTTGACTTGGGACTTTGGACTTGGGACTTGAGACTTATTTTTTCTTGACAACGAGATTAGCGGTAAACATAATTCAGGCACTAACAGAATTCATATCACAGGCAGCGGGTGGGCCAGTCAGTAAAAATACTGAGGGCCGTCTATGTATGACGGAGCGTGAGCCGACCTTCTGCTTGTGGCCGTTAATCGACGCACGATGAGCCCGGCAGGTGCCCGCACCTGTCAAATATTCAAGCATTAGCCCAGAGAAATCCCGACACCAAAGCCTCGCTGCTCGCCCGCAGGGCGCATGATTCAAGGGACACAGTATTTCTCAGTGTGCCTGTAGCCGTTCTATTTCCCCCGGACCATTTTTTCACCTCGCTTTGAGCCCCGTTTTCTGCCGTTCCCTCTCATGACAGTTTCCGTAGGTGTCTTAATTCCGAGGAGGCATACAAATCCATGTACCGTCAAACCAGATGGCTGTTGATTGTTAGCATCATTCTGTCGCTGCCGCTCCTGCTGCTCCCTGCGGGCCAGGCCCGGCGTTTCGCTAAAGACGCAGCGCAGACAAGCTCGACCGGAGCGCTAACGCCGAACGCCGCGCAGCCCAAAGCGGCAAACATTGTGTCGGCGGGCACGGAGATGTCTCTCAACAGATCACAGCAGAAGGGAGACGGGAGCGTTGGCGCAGAGGCTATCGGAGCGCCTCAAGCCGGTCGTGCCGTGGCCTTCAGAGAAACTCCCGCGCTCAGCAGTCTGGCCGCCGCCTCGGAGTCTAACGACCAGCGCAGCCTCGCAGACAGAGGCAGCGAAGAGGGACGCTCTGTTAATGAGATGTTATTTGAAAGAGCGGCTATTGGAGCGGGCGACGGCTTTGACGCCGCTTTGCAGGATGACCCGCGAGCGGATTTTGTGATTCCCGGCCCGAGCCTCACGTTCGAGGGCAACAGCAGCGTTGACAACCTTGCCGCTTACGGCTTCAAGGTCAATCCGCCCGACCACACGGGCGACGTAGGGCCGAACAATTACGTTCAGGGAACAAACTTTCTCTTTCGCATCTTTGACAAGGCGGGCAATCCGTTGACCCCTCCGTTCAAGCTGAGCACTCTGTTTGCCGCGCTCGGCCCCCCTTGCGACGATAATAACGACGGCTATCCGCAGGTGCTCTACGACCCGCTGGCAGACCGCTGGCTGCTCAGCGATTTCTGTACGGCGACCACAGGCGGCAACATGAGCCAGCGCATCGCCGTCTCGACGACAGGCGACCCGACGGGCAGTTACTTCGCCTACATCTTCGTCATGACCAACGACAACTTTAACGACTATCCTATCCTTGGCGTCTGGCCGGATGGCTACTACATGGCGGCTGATCAGTTTGCACCCGCGGGCGCGCCCCCTTTCCGTGGTGCGGGCGCTTTCGCCTTCGACCGCGCCAAGATGCTCGTCGGCGACCCGACGGCGGGCTTTATCTACTTCGATCTGGACCCCACCATCGCCCATCTGCTCCCGACAGACGTGGACGGGTACGTCCCGCCTCCTACGGGCACGCCCAATTTGTTTATCAACTTCGAGGCGGACGATTTCGGAGACCCTGCGGACGCACTCGGCATCTATGAATTTCGTCCCAACTTCTTAACCCCCGCGGCATCTACTTTCACACAACTACCAGACCTTCCGCTCGCGGCATTCGACGCGCGCAATCCACCCGGCAGGATGGACGTAGAGCAACCGCCCCCGGCGACGGCAACACAGGCCGTGGACTCAATCGGAGACCGTTTGATGCCCCGTCTTGTCTATCGCAACCTTGGGACAAACGCCAGCGCCGTCAATTCCTACGTGCTCAACTTCACGGTCAACGTGAGCGGCGTCAACCCGACCAGTGCCGCGAACTATCAGGCGGGCATACGCTGGACGGAGCTTCGACGCAATCCTGGGACGGGCGCGATGAGCGTCAACAATCAGGGCACGTTTGCTCCCGGCTCCGGCAACGGGGCCACCGGCACGAATCGCTGGATGGGCAGCATCGCTCAGGATAATCAAGGCAACATCGCCGTCGGCTTCAGCATATCGAGCACCACAATCTTCCCTTCAATCAACTGGGCTGGCCGTTTGAGCACAGACCCGGCGGGCGCTCTGAGTGAAGGCGAGACGACGATGTTCCCCAGCACGGGGATACAGGGGAGCGCCAGCAACCGCTGGGGCAGCTACAGCTCCATGACCGTTGACCCGACCGACGATTGCACGTTCTGGTACACGAACCAATATCGCTTAGCCGCCAACAACGCCGCTCCCTTTGATTGGAACACGCGCATCGGCAATTTCAAATTCCCGAGCTGCACGGCTGCGCCCAAAGGCACTTTCTCCGGCACGGTGACCAACTGCTCGTCAGGGCTTCCGATTCAGGATGCCGTCGTCGAAACGATTTCGCCCGCAGGCTTCAACAGGAAAACCAACGTTGGCGGCAACTACTCCATCACGGCTGCTCCGGGAACTTATAACGTCAAGGTCTCGAACCCGACCGTGCCGGGATTCAACACGGCAACGGGCATGGTCACAGTCACCGACGGCGGCAACGCCATCTTCAACGCCTGCATAGCGGCTGCGCCGAACATTGTCTCGGCGGGCGCGACCATCGTTTCGGAAAGCTGCGGGCCGCCCAACGGCGCGATTGACCCGGGCGAGACCGTCACGATCAGCCTCTGCGTGCAGAACACAGGCTCTGTGGACACGACCAACCTCGTCGGAACACTACCGGCGACAGGCGGAGTCACAAACCCGAGCGGCCCGCAAAATTACGGCATGGTGCAGGCGGGCGGCCCGCCCGTGTGCCGCAACTACACCTTCACGGCTGACAACGCTGCCAGTTGCGGCGGTGCGCTCAACGCCACGCTTCAAGTCCAGGACGGCCCCACCAATCTCGGCACAGTTCCTTACACCTTCACGCTCGGCACGCTCATGCTCGCGTTTACACAGAACTTCGACGGTGTCGTTGCGCCTGCCTTACCGGCTGGATGGAGCGCGACCGTAGTGACGGGGCCTGGGGGAACTACCAATTGGGCGACTTCAAACGCGGGCACGCCTGCTCCCCCGGCTGACACCGCGCCCAACTCCGCATTCATCAACGACCCGGCGGTCGTCACAGACGTCGTGTTGGACACGCCGTCCATCGCCATCACAAGCTCGTCGGCGCAGTTGACCTTCAGAAACAATTTCAATCTCGAAGAACCTTTCGACGGCGGCGTGCTGGAGATTGCCATCGGTGCCGGAGCGTTTACAGACATCATCGTCGCGGGCGGAAGCTTTGTCAGCGGAGGTTACACCGACATCATCAGCACCGGCTTCATGAGTCCGATTGGTGGACGAAATGCGTGGAGCGGAAACTCCGGCGGATTCATCACAACCACCGTCAACCTGCCTGCGGCGGCAGCCGGGCAGAACATCAGGCTGCGCTTCAGAAGGGCCACAGACAGCAGCACCGCCGGAACAGGCTGGAGAGTAGATACCATCAGCATTACGGACGGCTTCGCTTGCTGCGTCACGCCCAACGCGGACCTCTCTGTCACCAAGACGGACACGCCCGACCCCGTCAACGTCGGCAACAACATCACCTACACCATCACCGTCACTAACAACGGACCTCTGACGGCAACTAATGTGGTGTTGACCGACAATCTGCCTGCGAACACGACCTTCGCCGGTATCGTACAGACGGCAGGCCCCCCCTTCTTTAACATAATTGTTTCTATGGGGAATATGACCGCCACCCATCCGTCGTTCCCCTCGGGTGCGACGGCCGTCATCGAGTATGCGGTCAAGGTCAACCCGGGCGTGCCCAACGGCACGAGCATTAACAACACGGCAACGGTTTCAAGCGACACCGCAGACTTTAATATGGCGAACAACTCGGTCACAACCGCGACCGTGGTCAACGTGCCGCCTCCGCCGCCTCTGACCTATTTCGTGGCCGTTGACGCCGATAACAACCTCCTGCGCTTTAACAGCGCCGCCCCGAGCATCATCACGAGCACGACTCCCATTATCGGGCTGCAATTTAGTGAAAAGATTGTGGGGCTTGACGTGCGCCCGAACAACGGTCTGGTCTACGGGCTGGCCGTCGATGACCCTGGCGCGACCGATCTTGTGCGTCTTTACCAGATTGACCTCACGACAGGCGTGGCGACGCCCATCACCGGCGCACCCATCCCTCTTACTTCGGGAGATTTTAACTACGGCTTTGATTTCAACCCCACAGTGGATCGCATACGCGTCGTTAACGCCAATGATGAGAACGCGCGCATCAATCCCATCAACGGTGTGCGCGCAGACGTGCCCATGAATGACACAGACCTCAACGACCCGACGGGCACAGAAGCAATCATTGGCGTGGCCTACGACCGCAACGACACGGACCCGGCGACCGGCACGACGCTCTACGGCATTGACCGCGCCAATTCCAGGTTCGTGACTATAGGAGGAATAAACAGCACGCCCTCGCCCAACGGCGGCACGGTTCTCGAGGTCGGGCCGCTCGGCATCCCGCTCAGCACCATATCCGACAGCGGTTTTGACATTGTCACCACGGGCTCAACCAATACGGCCTTCGCCGCTCTCAGACCAATCGACAGCCTCCTGGTGGGCCTCTATACGATTGACTTGACGTCGGGACAGGCGGCCTTCGTCGGCATCATTGACTCGGGCACGCCCAACATACGCGGGCTGACGGTCATCCCTTCGCCCAATCTCAGCATTAACGACGTGACTGTGGCCGAAGGCAACGCAGGCTCGACCAACGCCATGTTCACCGTCACGCTTTCAGCCCCGAGCGACCAGACGATAATGGTTGACTACTTCACCTCGAACGGCACGGCGATGGAGCCTTCGGACTACACAGCCGTCAACGGCACGCTCACGTTCCTGCCCGGTCAAACCAGTAAGACCATCAGCGTGCCCGTTAACGGCGACACGCTGTTTGAAGGAGACGAAACATTCTTCGTCAATCTGGTGAACGCGAACAACGCCGCCGCCGTCACAGACGATCAAGGTTTGGGGACCATCACCAACGACGATGTTGCCCTGCCCACGCCGACGATTTCCGTCAACGATGTCTCCATCATCGAAGGCGATAGCCTCTCGACCAATGCCACCTTCACCGTCACGCTCTCGAACGCGAGCGCCGACACGGTGCTCGTGGATTTCTTCACCTCGAACGGCACGGCTATGGCGCTGAGCGATTACACGCCCGCGAACGGCACACTCACGTTCCTGCCCGGTCAAACCAGTAAGATCATTAGCGTGCCGATTAACGGAGATGTTTTCAACGAACCTGACGAGACCTTCTTCGTCAATCTCTTGAATCCAGCCAACGCCACCATCGCGGATGCTCAAGGCATCGGCACCATCCTGAACGACGACCCCCTGGGCGGCATCATCGCCTTCAGCACAGCCAACCTCACGGTGGCCGAAAGCGCAGGGAGTCTGGTCGTCACAGTCAACCGCACGGGCGACACAACGCGGGCCGCAACCATTGACTACGTGAGCACGGACAACAGCGACGCCAACGCTCTGATTCAGTGTTCGGTCGTCAACGGCACGGCGCTTTCGCGCTGCGACTTTACGACCGCCGCCGGAATCTTGAGATTCGCGGCGGGCGAAACCAGCAAGACTTTCACAGTCCTGATTACGCAGGATTCTTATGTTGAAGGCCCGGAGACTTTCACCATCACGCTCTCTAATCCGGGCGGTGGAGCGGTGTTGGCTACGCCTTCGACTCTGACCATACAGATTACGGACGATGCGACCGAGCCTGCTACGAACGCTATTGACGACGCGGCTAATTTCGTCCGCCAGCATTACCACGACTTCCTGAATCGTCAACCCGACGCGGCGGGCCTTGCCTTCTGGGTGGATAACATCACGAAGTGTAACGACCCGGCTCGTCGTCCCGCAAACCAAACGGTCGCACAATGTATAGACCAGCAGCGAGTCTCAACCTCTTCTGCCTTCTTCATGTCGCCGGAGTTTCAGGCGACGGGAGGCTTTGTCTTCCGGCTCTACAAGGGAAGCTTGCCCGGCACGCCGAACTACGACAACGCCTCGCAGGGCAGATATCCAACCTACCTGGAATTTATACGCGATAGCCGGCGAGTCGCCGAAGGCATCATTGTCAACAACCAGATCAATGCTGCCGTCCTGGAAGCCAACCGCGCGGCATTTGCGGAGGAGTTCACGCAAAGGCCGGAGTTCCTCGCTGAATACGGCGGGTTGAACAACACGCAGTACGTGGAGAGGTTGTTGCAGGTCGCGTTCCTGTTCCCGACTCCGGCGGAACGTCAGGCATTGATTGACGGCCTGAACAATATGACGGAAACCCGTGGCACGGTGTTAAGAAAGGTAGTGGATGGAACAATCTTCATCAGCGAAGGCAACGTCCAGTTCACTACGCCATACGGTCGGGTTTTCTTCGAGCGGGAGTTCAATCGCGCGTTCGTCTTTATGGAGTACGTTGGTTATCTACGGCGCAACCCGGACGCGCCCGGATTCAACTTCTGGCTCGCGAAGTTGACCTTCTTCCTTGGAGACGTCTTCAAGTCGGAGATGGTCCGATCCTTTATCGTCTCGCCGGAATATCGTTCGCGCTTCGGCACGCCTTAAGTCCCGGCTTTAACGCACGAGACACGCGCGGCGACTAAAAGCTGAGAGATGAGAGTGAAGCTATTCATAGCTTCACTCTCATCTCTCAGCTTTTACGGATTCCAATCAGCGCTCGCGCGCCCGTTCATGGCGCTTTAGAAGCTCATTAGGTTATCTTCTCTCTGAGCAGAGACATTAATTTTTGATCACAGGGATGAAAAGGAGAGACCAGGTGAGCCGTAATCCAAACACAGATCCGCCGCAGCCCGGAGAACCGTTGCCACAACCGGGAGACCCAGACTTGCCGCCCACACACCCGCACGACCCCATCAACCCGGACCCGTCGCAACCGGAGCCATTGCCCTTGCCGCCCGACTCGAATCCGTCGCCGAGAGCACCCGTGCGCGAGCCCGACCCGGCACAACCGCCCGCAGGCGACCCTCCGCCCAACGAGCCGACACGCCTTGCTTAAGAAAAGGTAAAAGGTAAAAGGAAGAAGTGAGGCGGAAACCACTTTTATTAAATCCGGCTTCCTTTCACTTTTGCCTTTTTACTTTCCTTCTCTGGACAGATGCACGGGTGACGCGGTAAATTTTCGGAAAGCGCCCGAGGATTCCTTTTTGTTCCGAGCGGCGTCCGCAAGATGAGCACGGGAGTAAATACTTTCGACAACAGCAACCGCGACGTGGCCGACCCCGCGCCCGTAGATGTGAGCGCGCCGCTCGCGCACATTCGCCGCAAGCTCGCGGAAAGACCATTCGTGCCGCACCCGCTCTTTTTGAGCGGGCACGCGCAAACGCTCGCCGGTTTTGTCTGGCCGCGCCGTTTCAACTACAAAGAGCATCAGCACGACGAGTCTCGCCTGTTTGAAGTCGAGCCGGATGTGAGCGTCCTGGCTCGTTGTCGCTGGCAGGCGGATAAGCTACAGAGCCCGACCGTGGTGCTGATGCACGGGCTCGAAGGCTCGGACGAGTCCATCTATATACTGGGCACGGCGCACAAGGCATTCCGCTCAGGCTTCAACGTCGTGCGGCTGAACCTGCGCACCTGCGGGCGTACGGAGCATCTCACGCCGACCATCTATCACAGCGGGCTGACGGGCGATATTCTTTCCGTCGTCCGCGAGCTTGTAGAACGGGACAATCTGCGCGAAATCTTCCTCTGCGGCTTTTCGATGAGCGGCAATATGTCTTTGCGGCTGGCGGGCGAAAATGCTTCGGAGTTGCCAAGCGAGCTGCGCGCCATCTGCGCCGTCTCGCCTTCGGTTGACGTGGCCGCAGCCGCCGACGCCATCGAGCGCCGCTCAAACTGGCTTTACCAGCAGAGCTTCATGCGCTCCTTGCGCACGCGCATGCGTCGTAAGAAAAAATATTTCCCGGAGCTTTACGACATCAGCGACCTGCGCCGCGTGCGTACCATACGACAGTTTGACGAACGCTTTACGGCGCGGCACGCGGGCTACAAAAACGCCGACGACTATTACGCGCGCACCAGCTCCTTTCCAGTCATCCCCAAGATACGCGTGCCGACGCTCATCATCCACGCCGAAGACGATCCCTTTATTCCCTTCGACCCGTTGCGCGACCAATCGTTGATGGAGAATCCGAATCTGGTGCTTCTCGCTCCGCCGTCGGGCGGGCACGTCGGTTTCGTTGCCGCCGACACCGAGGGCGAAGACCGCTTCTGGGCCGAGAACCGCATTGTGGAGTTCTTCCAACTGGTTCACGATGCGCCCCCGCTCTCTTGACCTGCGAGCGCGGGAGTTGAGTTCACGCGCGCAAACGTCTAAGCTATAGCCGCTCCATCAAACTGAACGTCATGTAGTCTCGCAAACGAATCGAGCGCCGCGTCCTCTGTCCATTTGATGTATACACTCCTTAACATCGTCGCCGTCTTCCTCCTCGTCTTTGCCAATGGTTTTTTCGTCGCCGCAGAGTTTGCGCTTGTCAGCATCAGGCGCGAGCGCATCGAAACAATGGCCGCTCAGGGCCATCGCGGCGCGAAAAGATTGTTGACAATCCTGGACGACATGAACGGCTATCTCTCCGCCGCGCAACTGGGCATTACGCTCGCCTCGCTTGCGCTCGGGTGGATAGGCGAGCCGGCAGTCGCGCACATGCTCGAAGGTCCGCTCGCGGGCCGCGTCTCCGACACGCTGCTTCATACCATCTCTTTCTTAATCGCTTTCGCCGTCATCACCTCGCTTCATATAGTGCTTGGTGAACAAGCGCCCAAGCTTCTCGGGTTGGAGCGGGCCGAAAAGGTCGCGCTCTGGACGGCGTTGCCGATGCAGATTTTCTACAAGGTGTTGCGCCCGTTTATCTGGGCGCTCGACTGGGCCAGCGCGGGCGTCGTCGGTCTGATAGGACTCAAGTACACGGGCGGCCACGGCTCGATTTATACGGGAGACGAGCTGCGCCAGCTCGTCAACGCCTCGCACAAGGGCGGGATGCTGGAAGAGGACGAACGTCTCCTTATCAATCGCGTCTTCGATTTTTCCGATGCCGAAGTGCGCGAGGCGATGGTTCCCAGAATGAACGTCATCGCCGTGCCCATGACGGCGACGCTGGAAGAGGTCGAGAAGATTTTCTGCGAGACGGGCTATTCGCGCCTGCCCGTTTATCGTGAACGCTTCGACGACATCGTCGGCGTCCTCTTCATGAAAGACATCATGCCGTGTTTGCGTCGGCCTTCAAAAGAATTCAATCTGGAAAAGCTCCTGCACCCGCCTATGTTTGTCCCTGCGACGGCTCGTCTGGGAAGCGTGCTGGCACAGATGCAGGCGGCGCAAACGCATCTGGCCTTTGCCATAGACGAGCACGGCGGCATCGAAGGCATCCTCACGCTGGAAGATTTGCTGGAAGAGATTGTCGGAGAGATTAACGACGAATATGACGAAGAGGTGCGCGCGCAGATTGTGGAAGAGAACGGCACTTATGCTGTAGACGGCATGCTCGCCGTGCGCGATGCTAATCGCCGTCTCGGATTGCACCTGCCGGAAGATGCTGGCTACACCACGCTCGCCGGGTTCGTGCTCGCGCAGGCCGGTCGGCTACTGCGCTCCGGCGAAGCGGTTGAGTACGACGGCCATCGCTTTACGGTCGAGCGCGTCGAGCGCCGCCGCATACGTCGCGTACGCATCACCGGCATCGCCGCCGACGAAAACGAAGTCTCGAAAGGCGAAGCGGTCGCCGCTAGAGAAAACAAGGGATGAGGGAGGAGAAGAATTGATTCATTGCTTCATTTGTTCATTGAATCAATGAACCGATGAATCAATCTTTCATTCTTACTTCATCCCTCATCCCTGCTTTTGGAGGTTGCATCATGTCATTGAATGTCGTTATAGACTTGTCCCACTTTAACAGTGTCACGGACTTTAACGCGGTGAAGGGCGATGGCATTGTCGGGGTCATACACAAGGCTACGGAGGGCACGGGCTACACGGACCCGCAATATCTGGCGCGTCGCAACGAGGCGCTCGCGGCGGGGCTCTGGTGGGGCGCATATCATTTTGCTACGGGCGATGACGCCGGGGCTCAAGCCGAACATTTCCTCTCGGTCGTCAATCCCGGCCCTACGGATTTGCTGGTGCTTGATTTTGAACAGAACACTGCCGGGTCGAGCATGACGCTCGCGGGAGCCGAACAGTTCGTCACTCAGGTTCAGCAGGCGACGGGGCGCTGGCCCGGTTTCTACTCCGGCTCATACATAGAGCAACTGCTCGGCTCGGGTCAGAACCAGACTCTGGCTAACTGCTGGTTCTGGCTCTCCGAATACGGCCCGACGCCGCACGTTCCGGCGAACTGGCAGACGTGGACGATGTGGCAATACACGGATGGCGCGGTCGGCCCCGAGCCGCATTCTGTGGCGGGCGTAGGTAACTGCGACCGCGATCAATTCAACGGCGACATGGACGGGCTGACTAAGCTCTGGGGAATACAGTCTTAAGAAGTCAGGAGTCTAGAGTCTGGAGTCAAAAGACAGAAGCATCTTGTTTTTGACTCCAGACTCTAGACTCCTGACTCCTGACTTGTGATGCTAGACTTTGAGCACGCCGTTTTCGACCAGCGTTTTGCCGTCCACGGTGACGGTGCTGCCGGGGAGAAAGCCTACCCAACCGGCGGAGATGCTGTTATCGCCGCCCGCCCAGGTGTTGTTGCCTGTGCCGACCGTGACCGAGCCCGCCGGAACCCAGTTGCCGAGCTTGCTCGTGGGCGACAATTTCACGTTCGGATTGATGCCAAGGTCTACAAAGCCGAACAACTCTTTGCCCTCGCCACGCGCGTCGTAGTCCGCCTTGAAGCCTTCAAAGCCGGGGCCTGTGCCGGTCATGGAAGTAACCTTGCCGCCCGCGAAAGTAATCGTCAGATTTTGAATCTCCTTGCCGTTGAAGAAGTCGCGCGTGACGACGACCTTGCCTTCGGCTGTGCCCGCGACAGGTGTAATCGCGACTTCACCGGCTGGAAGAAAAACGGTGACGTACGGCGCACCCTTCTGCATGTCTTCCGCAGAGATGACGCCGTCGCTCACGTAAACGGGTCGGCCCTGAACTTTGAGCTTGAGGTCCGTGCCGTTCGGGTTCGTGATGTGCACTTCGTTTCCGGCGAGCGCGGCCTTGACCTGTTCGGCCTTGGCCTGAAGGCTCGTGTAATCCACGTTCACGCCTTCCCAGAAAGTTTTCGAGAGGTCTTCCGTCGTCATCTCGAAACGCTTCGCGCGCCAGTCGGTCGGATACAGGTCGTTGCCCACATTTACTGAGCGGACGTTGTTCTTGCGAAACTGTGCGGCCACGGGCTCGCCCGTCTTGCCGCGCGCGGCCAGTCGAGCCGGAGGCACGTCTGCGAGCAAGCCTTCCGTCTCGTTGCTGTCCACGCTGATGTTGACGTTGACGATATCCGCGAGCTTCATCCCGAGCGTGTCGGGCTGCGTGTCATATTTTTCCGGCACGTCCGTAAAGGAGCGCTTCGCCATACGGTCGCTGTTGACGGTGACCATCGGGTGGGCTCCGAGCTTGCTAACATTAGTCGCGATGTTCTCCATAAGCTCCATGTCGCGCACGCCGCCGGAAATCAACACGACGTCGTTTTCCTTAACGCCCGCGCTCTGGTTGACGAGCCTTTGAGCAAGCTGTTCAAGATCGGTCGGCGGCTTTTTGGCCGCGACGGGGCTCGGTGCGGTGTTCGCGTTCTGGTTGGTCTGGGCTGTGTTGGTCGTCTGCTGCGGAGCCTGACAGGACACGAGAGCAGCACACATGCCTGCGCAGAGGACGATGGCGAGAAGGCGTTTCATTCTGTCTCCTTCGGGCGAGGGAGTTCGGGATGGGAAAGCAAACCGCTTTTATGCCAAATCCCGAGACAAGTCAACCGCGACAAATGCACGCAAGATGCGCTTAGCCCCGTAGGGGCGCGGATGTTTATAGCTCACAGGTAACAAAACGAAACCAAGCTCCGTAGGAGCTGCATGTCGTAGACGCAGAACATGCCGCTCCTACGGAGCTAATCATTTCTTGCTGGCGCGTTGAGCTATAAACATTCACGCCCCTACGGGGCTCTGAACGCACACCGACTTACTTACTTAAAATCTTGTTGGGCTCGCATGTGAATTTCCGTCAGTTGAAAAAAGGTAGGTACGTGGTGAGGCTTGGGATACTTATTGTTGTTCTGAATCTTCCGGCTTCGGCTCGCCCGCTTGTTCATCTTCGCTCTCGTCGCCGTCCGCTTCCGGCTTGCGCTGCTTGAAATCTTCCGCCGGGGCGTGGTAGGCGAAGACCGAATCGCCTTCCGATTGCGGGACGACGCGCGCGGCCAGATCCGCCAGCAGGCTGCGTATGCGGCCCGGCTCAGGGGTCGTCTGCTGAGGAGGCGCGCTTGCTTCCGCAGGGCCGAGTTCCGATTCGAGGCGGACGAGCTGCGCCGTGATGCGGCGACAGAAGCCGCAGCCCACCAGATGCTGCACGACGGGCGTGCTTTCGGCGTCCGACAAACGGCCTTCTATAAAAGCTGAGAGCGCGTCTTCGTCCAGGTGCACAGCCGTCGTCACTGGCGGCGACACCATCGCGCGGCGCTGCAAGTGCTCATGGATCATACGACGTATGCCCTCTGTCTCTCTGTTGTTCTTCGGTCGTGGCACCGCTTTTTTTCGACGCCTCCCTTCCCGGTGGACGGTTATATGCTTTAGCCTTTGCTCAAATTCTCGCCCGGACTCAAATTCTCCGATTCGACATCCATCAAATGACGGCGCACGTCTTCGCCTGCTAAATCTTCCGTCGCCATTCCCAGACAAATTTCTATTTCTTCGGAGCTTAAGCCCCCCTTGTCCTCTAACTCTTCTCGAAAGCGTGCGAGCACCTTGCCGTAAACTTTTTCCAGCCAGCGCATGATCGTGGATTCGTGTACGCGCGCGTCGGGCGCAAACGTTCGCCTCTTGGACTGGCGCTGAAACCAGCGACGCAGGGGCGAGGCGGGTTCTTCGACGAGCCGCGCTATCTCGCGCAGCTTCAAGCCTTCGACATGGTAGTAGAGAAGCAAGAGCTTCTCGTGATCGTCAAGATGAGCGAGCGAAGCATCCAGAGCCGACACGGTCGCCTCCTTGTAGCGCTCGCGCGCGATCCTTTCCACCATCGCTCCTTCGCCTCCGCGCGCCTCCGCGCGCCAACCGGGCCTATCCTGCGTCTCGCCCCCGCTCTCTGACCAATCGTCAATAGAGATTTCGTCATGCCGTGCGCGATGCAGGTCGATGACAGCGTGCCAGACCACGGTTCTGAGCCACCCGCGAAGCGTGCCGCGCCCCGTGTAGGTCGCAAACTTGGAGAGACGCACGCCCTCAACGACCCGCGTGCCGTAAAGCTCCACGTAGACGGAATCGATGACCTCTTCGGCGTCCAGCTCCACACTCGCCAGGTGTCGCGCGATGCGTTCTATGTAGCGGCGATAGGATTGGTCAAACTCCCACCACGCGTGCTCGTTGCCGCCCGCGCAACCCATAGCCAGATAAAGGTCCTGCGCCTGCAACTCATTCAGGAACTCGCGCACACGTGAAGAGGTAGGCAGGTGGCCGTTCTCCTGGTCCACCAGATATTTTTCCACCGCTCCACGGAGCGCCGCCCTGAAGTCCTCTGGTGAAACACCGTAATTGGGCGCGGCCTCGTGCAGACGCGCATAGAGCGCATCCATGTCGGCGACGCAATCCTGTAACACACCCTCTAGTTTTGCAAAAGACATACTCATTTTGTCCAGCGGGCGTGATTATAGATTAAACCGCACGATTTCGCATACCACTTTCGATTGCCAAAGAACTGTCCGAGGGGAAACGCAAAACAGATTCGAGCCCGCTTGTGCCAACAATTTCGCGGTTTTGCGCAAAAATAGAGCCCTCGAAGGACGTATTCAAAAGCACGCCCTGCACAAACGCAAAACCGAGCTGTTGGCAAAATCGAGCGGGCTGAAGGAGCTAAATGGTCGCCGCTCGTTGCCCCTTTGGACGGCAGGCATCAGGGAATTTGCACAAGACGGCAAGAAATAATTGATTCATTGATTCATCGGTTCATTGAATCAATGAAAAAATGAACCGATGAATCAATCTCTTATTTCTCTATCTTTTTCAGCAGCCGCCCGGCGTGGTTGCGTGCGATGAGCGGGACGCGTTCGTCCGTGCTGAGGTCGCGAAGAAGGGGGACGAGTTGTTTGGGGTCTGAGAGACCGCCGCGTGTGAGCAGCAAATCGAGCCGGTCCATCAGCTTTGGCGCTTCGAGCGGAAGATTTTCGCGCGAGACGGAAATATCGAAAACCAGTATGGCCTGATCCGCCGCGCGCCAGTATTCATTTGCCAGCGCCTTCGCGCTCGGCTCGTTGGTCCAGTTCCATGTGGCCGTGCGCGAGCGGCCATTGCGCTTCATGCCTACGCTCACCGTGCCCAGATGCGGAAACTGTTTCTCTGACTGGTAGTCCGTCTCGGTTTCCAGAAACTTGAGAGCTTCCCACAAAGCCCTGACGCGCGAGAGCGCCTCCGCCGACAACTCGAACTCTTCGGTAAAGGGGTCGTCCTGGCCTTTGCGTAAAAAGGTAATCTGCCCGCGCCCGCGCGCGTCGTGCTCTATCTGTATCCGGCTGACAAGAAAATCCGGCTGTTTGAATTCGTAAGAGTAGCGAGCGTCGTCCGTCGCTTCTTCTGCCTTCGCAGCCGTTGCGGTCGGCGGCTTTGTCTCTTCGCGCGTGTTCTGTTTATTGGGGCGCGAGGTTGTTTGTGCACTGGCGTAAATAGCCGCGCCCGAAATCAGCAGCGCGGCTATGAGGAAACGCAAACAAATCAGATTTTTTATCTTCATTCAAACTTCACGGAAACCAGCTTGGACACTCCCACCTCTTCCATCGTCACGCCGTAGAGCGCGCGTGCCATCTCCATCGTGCGCTTGTTGTGTGTGATGACGATGAACTGCGTCTCGGCGGCCATCTGCCCTATCTTCGAGGTAAAGCGCCCGACGTTTGCTTCATCAAGGGGCGCGTCCACTTCGTCCAAAAGACAGAAGGGCGACGGGCGATAGCGAAAGATTGCGAGCACAAGGGAGAGCGCCGCCATGGCCTTTTCGCCGCCCGATAGCAAGAGCACATTTTGCAAACGCTTGCCCGGCGGTTGTGCCACGATGTCTATCCCGGACTCTAGCACATCGTCCGCGTCTATCAAACTCATCTCGCCGCGACCGCCGCCAAACAATTCCTGAAACAGCTCGCCGAAGTTGCGGTTAATAACTTCGAAGGCGTGGCGGAAACGCTCGCGCGAGCGTCGCTTGATTTCCCTGAGCGCCTCTTCCGTCGAAGCGATGCCCTCTACGATGTCCTGCCTCTGGCCCGTCAGGAACAGAAGACGCTCTTCCGATTCGGACAATTCTTCGAGCGCCATCATGTTGACCGCGCCAAAGCCTTCGACACGCGCGCGCAGCTCTTCAACACGTGCGCGCCCTGCTTCAAGCTCAAACTCTTCTTCAACCGGCAGCTCGCGCGCAAGGTCTTCGAGCGACTGGTTAAGCTCACTTGAGCAAGCCTCGCGCACGTAGCTCAAACGCGCCGTTGCTTCCGCGCGCTGGACTTCCAAAGCGGCGCGCGCGTCGCGCACGGCGGCGGCGCGATGATTAAGCTCCGACAATTCGGTCGCCAGCGCGTCGGCGCGCGAGCGTGCCTCTTCAAGCTGCGCTGCCGTGGCCGCGATTTCTCTTTCCTCGCGCTCGCACTCTTCCGTAATAGTGCTTTCGCTCGCTTCTATCTCGCCGATTGAGCGGCGCAGCTCTTCCACACGCGCGCCCGTTTCGGTCGTCTCGCGCGCGTGGCGTTCAAGCCTTGCGCCCAGCTCAAGACTCTCGGCCTCCATGCGGCGCAATTCGGATGCGGTTGCGCGCCGTCGCTCCGCTGCTGCGGCTGCCGCCGCGCGTTGCTCTCCCAGACCTTCGCTTTCGGCTTCAGCCTCGCGCCGCGCAACGGCCACGCGCGTCGCCGCTTCCTGCACCATCTCTGCGGCTGCGGTGCGCGCCGCTTCGGCGGCTAAACCTTCCGAGAGCGCCTGTGCGCGGCGCTCTTCCAATTCAAGACGCTCTGCGGCTAAACGCGCCGCGTCGTCTGCGACCACGCGCATGTGTCGCTCTGCGCGCTCAATCTCCTGCTGAAGACTCGTAGCGTTCAGCTCGCGCGCCATCGCATCGCGCTCCTCGCGCCCGATGGCTTCATTCAAAGTCACTACCGCATCTTCCAGATCAACGAGGCTTGCGCGCGCGCCGCTGACGGCCTGCTCTGCGACCGTCATTTCTACAGCCATCTCGCTCGCACGCGTTTCCAGCTCGCGCAGCTCGCGCTTAAATCCGAGCAGCCCCGCGCCTTCTTCCAATGCACGCTCGTCCCCGGCGTTGACCAGTTGCCCGCCCGCGACCCAATCGCCCTCACGGGTAACGTACATCTCGCCTGTGACGAGCGATTTCGACATAGCATCTTCGAGGCTCGATGCAAGCCGCGCGTTCATACGCTGCGGGAGCGTTCTTTCCAGCACGCGCAGGAGTTCGGGCGGCGCGCCCAGCAGATCGCCTATGCGTACGTCTTCAAACGGCGCGCTCTCAAATCCGCCGCCCCCGGCGGGCTGCTCCGTGTTTTCGCTGAGACGATATCTTAAAATTTCGGTCTCGGCCTCGTCGCTTGCGCCGTGCAAGCCTGCGACTAAAAAGCTTGCGCGGCCCGCGTCGTTTTCCCTGAGCCAGACGGCGGCGCGCGCCGCATCGTCCGGCGTCGGCACGATGATGGCTTGCAGCGACGAGCCGAACGCACCTTCGACCGCGCGTTCCCAACGCGGCTCTACCTGAAGCATGTCCGCGAGCGTGCCCATGAAATGAAAATCACGCACGGCATCGCCTGCGCCGAAGAGACGCTGGACGGCGGGCGAGTAATGCGCGCGTCGGTGGTCCAGCTCCACAAGGCTGTCAAGACGATGACGAGCACGCGAATACTCGTCGCGCACGCGCGTTAATTCGGAATCCGTTTCGGCAACGCGCTCGTGCCCGAGCACGACTCTATGCACGGCCTCTTCACGCTCGGCCACTAGCTTCGAGACGCGCACGCGCGCACGCCCAATCTCTTCATTCAAGCCTTCGGCTTCGGTGATGCGCTCGGCGTGCTGCGTGGCGGCGCGCTCGCCCTCGTGCTGTAGTCCTTCGGCCTGCACGGCTAGGCGCTCAAGCGCCGCTTCAAGCTGGCGGCCAATCTCCATAAGGCGCTCGGCCACGCCCGTATGCGTTAAAAGCTCTGCCCGCGCCGCTTCGATTTCGCGCTCGGCTTCTTCGACTTCCACGAGTTTGTTGCTATAGGAAGATTCGGCGGACTGAAGATTAAGCGCGCTCTCTTCGCTCGCGGCACGAAGACGAGCATCCTCGTCGCGCAGCTTCTCGATCTCTTCTTCGACCGCGGAGATGCGCGCGCCGACGCGCTCCATCTCGCCTTCTATCTCTTCGCGCCGTTTGACGAGCGCCGTGACCTGTTCTTCCTGATAGATACGCTCGCGCTGGCGGCGGTCGCGCTGCAAGGCGGCTTCGGCTGCCGCCGCGCGTGTTTGCGCCAGTCTGTCTTCCACGTCGCGCGCGCCTTGCGTGGCGTTGCGTGCTTCCTCTTCGCGCGCGGCGAGTTCTGCGGCGAGCGATTGTTCATCGCGCGCGGCCTCGTCCAACTGAGCGCGCGTTTCATCAAGCAGGCGCACGAGCGCGCGTTCTTCAGCGACATAGACGCGGCGCAGGAGTTCTCTTAACTCTTCGCGCAGGATGCGATAACGACGCGCCTTGGCTGCCTGTCGGCGTAGACTGTTCACCTGCCGGTCTATTTCGGAGATGATGTCGGAGACGCGGCTTAAGTTAGAGCGGGCGGATTCGAGACGAGCTTCGGCGGCGCGCTGGCGCACACGAAATTTTGTGATGCCCGCAGCTTCTTCTATAAGCGTGCGGCGGTCCATCGGCTTGGCCGAAAGAATCTGGCCGATTCTTCCCTGCTCGATGATGGCGTAGTGCGCGCCCGAAAGACCCGTGCCGGAAAAGAGGTCTTGAATGTCGCGCAGGCGGCAGGTGCGGCCCTGCAAGAGATACTCGCTTTCGCCCGAGCGATAGAGACGACGCGTGACGGTGACGGTTTCACCCGGCTCAAACTCCAGCGCCAGGCGGCTGGGCCGCCAGTGACGCTTCCCGTGCGCCTTGGTGAGTTTCAGCTCCGCAGCTTGCGCCTCTGCTTGTGCGTTGGAACTTTCAGCACTCAAAGCTTCGGCGCTTGAGGCTTCAATAGCAGTGCTTGAAGCTTCAACGGTTTCCGCGCCTGCCTCATCGCTCGACGGCGGTGCGGAGATTTCCGTCGCTAAAGCCTGCGCCTCCGTTTGCGCTTCGCCCGTGCTTTCAGGTTGAGGCGCGCCCTCGGCTGCCGCGTCCAGAGCTTCAGGCTCGTCAAACGTGACGGCGTGGTCGTCTATCTCCTGAAGCGTAGCGTCTATATCGTCAATGTCAGGCTCTTCTTCGACCCTCTCGTCGCGCACCATGTGGAGCACGACTTCGGCCATCCCGCTTGGCGGACGATTGCGCGAGCCCGTGAAAATGACGTCCTTCATCTCGCCGCCGCGCAGGTTCTTGACCTTTTGCTCGCCCAAAACCCACGCGATGGCGTCCGCGACGTTAGATTTGCCGCAGCCGTTCGGGCCGACGACGGCTGTAATCCCGTCCCCCGTGAAGATGAGGTCAGTATGATCCGCAAAGGACTTAAAGCCAGTGATTTCTAATCTTTGTAGTCTAAACATTCAGTGTGCCAGTAATCAAAGGGGTGGACTCTGCTTCCGTCAGCCCGGAGAGGCCACAAAACGCAGCCCCTAGAGCCCTTAAAGGAGAAAGACACTATATGTTGGTCTTTGCCGGGATGTCAACCATAACATGAGGCAAGCAGCTTTTAATACCTGTCAACAACGAGGTTAGAAACAAGGGATGAGGGCGGAGGGATGAGGGATGAGGAACGAAAGCAGAACTACTCAATTTTGAATAGCTTCCTTTTCATCCCTCATCCCTCCGCCCTCATCCCTTCTTATTGCGGTACGTCGTTGCGCTCGTAGAGGATGAGGGTGATGCCGGAGCGCATGTGGTAGGAACCGACGCGGCGGTAGCGCCCGGCCAGCGCCGCGTCGCATTCGGCCATCTGTTTGTCCGAGCAGACGACTATTTGTTCGCTGTGCGCGCCGACGCGGCCCGGATAGGCGACGCCCTTGAACTCGCGCATGTACCACGGCATGGGCCAGTATTCGGGCGAGGCAATCGAGATGGTCGTCTTCTCTTTTGTCCCGGCGCGGCGCGCGGCCTCGTTGATTTCGTTGACGAGCGCAAGGTAGGGACGCTGCGTGTGCGCGTAGACGTAAGGATATTGTCCCTCGTTGTCGTATTGATAGAAGTTAAGCTGAATGGTCTGGTAAGCGCCGATAGCGACGGCGACTAAAATTATTCCGATGGCGAAGGCGCGCACGCGCGGGTTCTCTTCCGAGCGATAGAGACCATTGACGAAATATCCGGCCATGATTGCCAGGGGCGGAATAAAGCTCAGGACAAGCCAGGGCGTCTTGTAAGGCACGAGCGAGTAGGCCGCGATCATGCCTATGGCCCAGAGCGCGGAGAAGACGACGAAGCGATTCCTCGCCCGCCACAGCGCGGCGATGACGCCGCCCAGACCTAACAACAAGAGCGCCGCTTCCTCCTGCCAGAGCCAATCAAAATAGGTCCATAAAGGTTTAGCATGAAACTCGCTCGTCCCCGTCTTCACCCAGATTTTGAAAGTCGCGAGGGAATCGTTGACGCCCTGCGCGTGCTTAAAGAAGGATGAATAGAAAAGCACGTGCAGGAAAATAAAAAGGGCCACGGCGGCTGCGCCGAGCCAAACTAGATCGCGCGGCTCGCCCAGACGTGCGAGGGTCGCCTTGATTCCCGTCTCGGTCGGAGGCGCGGAAACCTCGCGGCTCTTTTGACGTTTGCCTCGCGCGCTCTTTCTTTGAGAAGCATGTGTGCCGCGCATGCGCTGGTAGATGTCCGTGGAGACGACGGCGATGATAAAGACGCCCCCTGTAATCAGCGCCGTCTCCTTGGTCCCGAATAGAAGCGCGGCGCTTGCGGCTGCAAGCATCAGGTAAGCGGGCTTTGCGGTTTCATAATAACGTGCGGAGGCTGTGACGATGGCGACGGAAAAAAAGACGAAGAGCGATTCGTGTATGAAGTAGCGCGAGTAGTAGACGGCGGCGGGCGAGACGGCAACGAGCGCGGCTCCGGCGAGCGCGCCGATGGTTCCTATGTAGCGCCGCAGCGTGAGCATCAGCCAGATAGTCGCGATGCCGAAAATCGCCGGGACAAAACGCACGGCGAAATCGTTGAGACCGAAAAGCAATGATGAGGCGAGCGCGAAATAATAGAGCGTCGGCCCGTGATAATTCTCAGGGTTGTAGGCGTAGACGTGGTTGCGATAGAGACCGATGAGAAAGAAGCCGTTGACGCCCTCGTCGTGATGAAAGGGTTTGAGCGAAAGATTATAAAGCCTGAGAATAGTCGCGGCTGCAAGAATCAGGGCGGAGGCCACAGGCCAGAGCCAGTGTGGAAGGTCGAACTCTTCCTCAAACTGCGGTGATTTTTTTTCGGCTTCTCTCTCCGGCTCGACGCGTGCCGGAGGAGGCGTCGTCGAAGCCGCCGCCGTTGTCTCCACCTCTTCAGGGCCACGCTTCTGAGCGCGCTTACGGTTGCGGGCGTGTGATTTTGTAGAGGCTGTACCCACCTACTTCTCCAACCTTCGTGTATTGTGAAAAGAAACGGTCGTTGACCGGCATCATGTGGCGCTCAAGCGGCCCCGTGACAACATACTCGACGCCGTACTTCGCGAGCAAACCGTCGGCGTCCGCGCCTCCTGCATAGATGCGCTTGATGTCGTCCTCGCGCGGTTTGTATTCGAGCCCGTGCGTCCAGATGTGGCCCGGATAGCCAAGGAGCGAGCGCCTTCCCGTCAATAATACAGGATGATTAAACGTCGGCGCGTTGACAATCAAGGCGCGGGGCGGCGTCTCCTTCTTAATCATCTCCGCGAAGGCCAGCGCGTGCAGGTCAAACTCTCCATGCTCGGTCGTCTTCGAGACGACGCGCCAGATATCAAGAGCGCCCGCGAGCGTGAGCGAGACGAAGAGCAGACTTGCGGCCACGCGTCCCCAGCGGTTCATTCGCCACAGCTCGACCAGCAGGAGCGCAATCAACGGACAGGACGCGACCCACCAGTAAAAGATGACCTTGTTGTTGTCCCACACCCATGGGGCAAGGCGTATGACGTTCGGCATCAGAAAAAAGATGAGGAACGGCAGGTAGAAAAGCAGCAGGCGGCGGCGTATGAGATAGGTTTCGTTGCGCCGCCAGAGAAGCGCCGCGACCAGCAGCGGGATAAACAGACCCGTGTTCTTGAACCAGAACCAGATGAAGTTTTCGTCGCCCTTGTCCCAACCGAATTGCCAGCCCAGAAAACTGCGAAAGCTCGTGGAGCTTCCCACCATAGACCACAGAAGCTGAGGTACGGCGACGAGTGAGGCGGCCGCGAAAAAGAGCGCCCACTCGCGCCAGCGCCTGCGGAAGATGACGGCCAGACACGCGCCCGCCAGCATCGTCACGCCAAAGCTATGCGCGTGCACCAGCACCAGCGAGCCCGCAATCAAGCCCGCCGCAACCATACGCTTCGCGGAAGGGGAAAGCGGGAAAAGGGGAAGAGGTGAAGAGGGCGAAGAGACTGCTTCACTCGTCTCGTCTTTAGCTTTTCGTTTCCCGCTCTTTACCTTTTCCCCATTTCCCCCTTTACCATTTTCCCCTTCTTCTTGAGCCAGCCACCACTGTGTGAAAACTATAATCGCGAGCGGCAATCCTAGAAGAATGCTGCGCTGCGGGATGAGGAGCGCCGTCAAGGCATTGCCCCAGCGCCACCCGCCCTGATTCATGATCGTATAGTCGTGCGTCAATTCTCCAAGCAGCGCGAACAGCCCGCGCTCGCTCGCACGCACTTCGCCCCACAGCATCCACCAGCCAAGGCCGCCGCTGAAAAGTACAAGCAGGGGTGTGAGGAACGCCGCCGCGCGGTCGCGCGTTTGCACCAGCGCCCAGCGATGCAGCAAGCCCACCAGCGAGATTCCCAGCACGAAGTTTTCCAGAAAGAGCGCATCGCGCAAACTCGCCCCGGCGCGCACAAAAATAGCGGCGACAAAATCGGCTATGAACGGATAAGTAAACTTGACCCCGGCGTATTCAGGGTCCTGCGGCGGGAAATTCTGCCCGTGTACAAAGCTCGTGATGATGCCCAGATGAAAAGGAAGGTCGCCGTAGTTATTCGTCACGCCCGTCGATAATCCGCCCGCTCTCTCTATCAACACGCGGTCAAACAGCAGCCAGAAAAAGATAGCCGCCCCCGCGTAAAAGAGAAAGACAACAGTCGAGCGCCACGTAGGCCGCGAAGTAGCGCGCATGATTCCACTCCACGCCCCGTCCCAATCCGCGCGCACACGACTTCTGAACTCAGGATTTTTTAAGAGAACAAACGGCGACGCGACAATCATCGCCGACACGATGAGCGCAAGCGGCGTCAACCCCACGAACGAAGCGACCAGAAACCCCACGAGCCCCAGCGCCGCGAACCCCGTCGTCGCCCCCATACACAAACGCCCCGCCAGCGGAGCATCCTCATCATAAAGATACGTCGCCAGCGCCCCGCCCGGGATAGCCACCAACGCCAGCAGAAGTGCCACAAGCATAAAGGATGAAAATTAACGTCCTCAGTGGGTTTAAGAAAAACGTGGAGCCTCGAAGCTCCGGATTCCGAATTATTCTACACCACGCGCACGCCCGCAGGCATTAATGCGGAGGATGAGTTAAAAACAAAGTGCATCCTGAATGCAAGAAACGGCGCGTTGTTTTTTAAGAGCCAGCCTCGAAGGGCTTGCAGCCCCGGCTGCCTGTTTTCAAATCTTTGCAACATTTTCGCGGCGATTGTCACTTAACTATTAACAGAAGTGCCAGCTAAAGCGTCTTTGAAGATGAGGGAGGGGCCGTAGACTAACGGAAAAGTCCTGAAACTCTTGCTCTTGAGCCTCGTCAAGGGTTATCTTTAGGGCGTAGCATTGGCTCTCCCCTCCTGTAAAACATCCCTTCGATTCGGGAAGCATCTTTTCCGAACCGGCGGGACATCCAATGTCTTGCCAACCGAAGGAGTTTTTTAGCCTGTCCAACTACATCAGGAGCTTGAGGCCATGAAGAAGATTGCCGCTATCGTTTCGCTCCTCGTCTTTTCTCTCTCCTCCGTGCCGTTCGCCGCCGCGCAAACCAGACCGCGCCGCGTTGGGAAACAGCCGCCGCCACAGACGAGTGCGCCGCAGACAAGTAAGCCGCAAACAAGGATTATAGATGAAGACGCGCCGCCACCGCCGCCCGTGCCCAATCGTCGCCCGCCCACGCTGGGCGGAGCCAACGGCACTCCGTCAAGCGGAGGCACTCAGACCGCTCAAGCTCCTAAAGAGGACGAGCAGGTAGAGATAGGCGAAGGCGACATCCTGCGCATCAGTACGACGCTCGTGACCATTCCCGTGAGCGTGCTAGACCGCAACGGCAAGTACGTGCCGAACCTGCGCAAGGACGATTTCCGTATCTATGAAGAGGGTCAGGAGCAGGAGGTGGCTTATTTCGCCTCGGTCGAAAAACCCTTTACCGTCGCGCTCATACTGGACACGTCAGGCTCTACCAAGGGCAAGATGGACAGCATACAGCAGGCGGCCATAGAGTTTGTCAACCAGCTTCGCGCGGACGACCGCGTGATGGTCCTTTCGTTTGACGACCGCGTGCGCCTGCTCTGCGAGCCGACCAACGACCGCTACGCGCTCCAGTACGCTATTCTGCAATCGGAGCCCGGCGAAGGAACCAAGCTCTACGACGCGGTGGACTATGTCATCAACCAGAAGTTCAATCGCATCACGGGCCGCAAGGCGATAGTGCTTTTTACGGACGGAGTGGATACGACGAGCCGCCGCGCTTCTTATGAAAGCACCGTCCGCGATGCGGAAGAGCTGGACGCGCTGATTTATCCGATACGCTACGATACTTATGCCGATACGGTGGGACGCATGGGCGGCGGAGGTCGTCGGCGCGCGCCAACCATAGGCGATATCTTCGGCAGCATCCTGAGTGGCCGGAGCGTTATCATCACAACGCCGTCGGGCGGCGCTAATTGTGCAGGCTGCACGCCCGAAGAGTACGAACGCGGCGCTCAATACCTGCAAGACCTCGCACAGAAAACGGGGACGCGCGTGCAGGAGGCGTCGGACGACCCGCGCTATCTCTCGCAAGCCTTTTCGGTCATCTCGGAAGAGCTGCGACGCCAGTACAGCATTGGCTACTATCCGAAGGGCTCTGCACAGGCGGGCGAGCGTCGCCAGATACGCGTACAGGTTCGCCAGCCCAACATGGCCGTGCGCGCACGCGATAGCTACATTTTCAAAGGCCAGTCATCCACGCCGCCCGACCAACCGCAGCAACGACCCGCCCCCACAATGCGCGACCGCCAGATTGCGACCAGACCGTAAAAAGCAGGGATGAGGGCGGAGGGATGAGGGATGAAAGGGCTTGATTCAATATCAACGAATCAAGCCCTTTGTTCTTACTTCATCCCTCATCCCTCCGCCCTCATCCCTTACACTATCGTTCCGTCTTTGACGGTCGCGTTTTTGGGGACGATGATGATGCGGTCGCGTATGTAGTAGCTGCCGTCGGGGCCGTCCGCTTCTTCGAGGCCGAGTTCGTTGACGAGGCGCACGTTTGCTCCTATGCGCGCGTTTTTGTCTACGATGGCGCGGCGGATGACGGAATTGCTGCCGATGCCTATGTGCGGGATGCCTGTGGCTACCTCCTGGCGCAGCTCGTCCAGAGATTGGTAATAATCCGCGCCCATCAAGACCGCAGATTCTATATGCGTGCCTTCGTCTATGCGGCTGCGCAAGCCTACGATGGAGCTTTTAATCGTCGCGCCGTTGAGGATGCAGCCTTCCGTGACGTTGGAATCCGTGATGTTGCAGTTGTGCATCTTCGAGGGCGGCAAGTATCGCGGGCGCGTGTAGATGGGCGCTTCCGCATCGAACAGGTTAAACTTCGGAATCGGCCTCGTCATGTCAAGGTTGGCTTCGTAAAAGGCGCTGATGGTTCCTATGTCTTCCCAGTAGCCGTCGAACATAAAGCCCTGCACGTGGCCCGTCTCAATAGCCTTCGGGATAATCTCGCGCCCGAAATCCATCGCCTCCGGGTTTTTTGACAACAATTGAATCAGACGGTCATAGTTGAAGACGTAGATTCCCATCGAGGCCAGAAAGGGGCGCACGAGTGCTTCTTCCGCGCTCAGGCCGAGGCTCGTAGTATCCACGCGCATCGCGTCGAGCGACTCGCCCTTGGGCTTTTCACGAAACTCTACGATGCGGCCCGTCTGGTCCGTCTTTAACAACCCGAAGCCTTCGGCCAAATCGCGGCGACAGGGGATGACGGAAACGGTGACGTCCGCATTGGTCTCGAAATGGCGCGCTAGAAAGGCTCTATAGTCCATGCGGTAAAGATGGTCGCCCGAAAGTATGAGCAGCGTGTCGATGCCCCAATCGCTGATGTGCGGGAGCACCTGACGGACAGCGTCCGCCGTGCCCTGAAACCACTCCGGGTTCTGCGGCGTCTGCTCGGCGGCGAGGATTTCCACAAAGGCGTCCGCAAACTGCGAGAAGCGATAGGTGCGCGAGATGTGGCGATTCAGGGAAGCGGAGTTGTACTGCGTGAGGACGAAAATTTTTGTGACGTCCGAGTTGATGCAATTAGAGACCGGAATATCAATCAGCCTGTACTTGCCGCCGAGCGGCACGGCGGGCTTTGAACGCTCCTTGGTCAACGGAAACAGGCGCGAACCCGCACCTCCGCCCAGTACAACTGCCAGCACATTACGTTTGGCTGCCATGACAACCTCACCTTGATCGCCGAATTTTAGAAGAGAACGCCTCAGAGCATAGTCGCAAAGGTAGGAGCGTTTCAAGTCGCGCGGCGCTGCTGACAGAGCGCGGAATCAAGCTACGAACCCGCAAAATTGTTTTTAGCTCCGTAGGAGCCGGATGTTTATAGCTTGATTGTCATCATCAAGAATCAAGCTCCGTAGGAGCGGCATGTCATGGATGCTGAACATGACGCTCCTACGGAGCTTGATTCTTGATTGATGCCGTTAAACTATAAACATCCTCGCTCCTACGGAGCTAAGGCTTGTCTTACATCAAATTCGCGTTAAGATATCTCCTCGGCGGCGTCTCCCTTGAATCTTTTCCAAGGCCCGCGAGGCCAACCAAACTTACGGGCCCTGTGTCTATGGCGTTGACCTGATGAAGCGCCGGAGAGCGAAAGGTTAAAATCCTTAGTGATCGACACTGAGAGCGATTTAATCCAGAGAGCGCAGCGCGGCGACCGCGAAGCCTTTTCGCTTCTGGCACGTCAATTCGAGCGCCGTATCTATTCGCTCGCGCTCTATTACGTGCGCAATCCGTCGGACGCCGAAGACCTTTCGCAAGAGGTCTGGCTTAAGGCTTACAGGGGTCTCGCAAGCTTTCGCGGTGATTCGAGCTTCTACACGTGGCTGCGCCACATCACCATCAACGCCTTTCTCAATCACCGTCGTGCGCTCACCATGCGAACAAACGGCGAGCCGCAGATGATTAGAATGGTAGAGGTGGACGCGGCGGATTATGAAGAATCAATCGGTCCCGCGCTGAGCAGCTACGACCCCGAGCATGATCTTCATCAAAAGATTATGGTCGAGCGTGTGATGAATGCCCTGACGGAATTGACGCCGCAGCAACGCTTGATTTTCATCCTCAAACACAACGAGGGGATGACGTATGAAGAGATAGCGACTTCGTTGAACTGCTCTGCGGGGACGATTAAGAAGTCGCTGTTTCGAACGGTTCAGAAGTTGCGCCAGCATCTGGGTTTTAATCAGGGAGCAAGGGGATATTTGCGGTTCGCCGCAGGCGGTAAATAATGGAGTTTTGAAATGCACGATTGCCGTAAAACCAGAGAGGACTTGACCGACCTCGTCTTTAACGAGGTGGACGCCACACGAGAGCTTGCGCTCATGGAAGAGTTGGAGCTGTGCGCGGGTTGCCGCCACGAGTATCGCTCCATGCTCGACGCTCTCAAGACGTTTGACGAAACAGCCCCCGCGATGCTGCCGCCCGAAAATTACTGGGCGTCGTACCACGCATCCTTAGACCGGCGTCTTGACAGCGTCGCGCATTCACAAACGCCTTCCATCTGGCGGCGGCTCTTTACTACCTCTTTTTCCATGCCGCTGCCGGTGGCCGCTGCCGCAGCGCTTCTCATCGCCGTCACAACCATCGTCGCCGTCCGCTCGCTGATGTTCCACAAGCAAGCCGCGCCCGAGGCGAGTGCTTCAGTCAGAGAGGTTGAGGTGATTAAAGAGGTCGAGAAGCCCGTCGTCGTCGAACGGGTCGTGACGCGCACGGTCTATGTCCAGCGTCCGCAGACGAGCAGCGCTGCAAGCGCGCGCCGCCCGACAGTGCCTTCTCTACAGGGCACGCCGGACATGACGGCCAGCACAGGCAGGAACGACACGCAGGAGCGTGCGCGCGCCGCGCTCAATGGTTTTCAGCCGCCGCCCGACGTCAAGCTGACGGTCATCAAAGGAAGTTATCCGGATGAGAAGTAAGGCAGCGCTCGCCGTCATCATTTGCCTGCTCTGCTGTGCCGCGCTCGCGCGCGGGCAGGAGGTGGCGAGCCGTCGCGCGCCGCAACTTGTCGTGCCGCTCGAAAGCGCCGGCTACGTTGCTTTCAAGACCGAGACGATTGTGCCCGAGACGGAGAACGCCTCCGCTTCCACGGCAGACTTGCAGGAAGCGGTCAAGCCGCAGGTTCTTGTGGATGAAAATCACGTTGTCCATCGCGTGCTCGTTGATAATAGCGGTGCTCTCATCTTCGGCTATGATCTTGTAATAGAGCCGCTGGCGAAGACCAGACAGTTTCGCGTCTCTGTGCGCCCGCTCGACCCGGAGTTTGAAAAGCAGATGCGCGCGCGCCAGCCCACAGCCACGGCACGCACGGGTCGTCCCTCGCTCGGCATGAGCGCCTCGACCGTGCCGCGCCCCACAGAGGCGCAGATAATTGACGACGGCGACGGCTTTGCGCTTGAGCTACTCGTCAACCCGCAGACGGGCGTGAAGATTGTAGACGTGGTCAAGGCTTCGTTCGACCAGTCTAGATTGTGGGAAGGGCCAAAGCAGCCCGCGCGCGATTTGACGCTCGACTCGGTAGAGATGGCCGTACGCGATTTCAAGCTTTTAGTAAACGGCAACCGCGTCGCGGGTGGACGCCCTTCACAAGGGTTTAGCGGCCCGCTTATCTGGTTCTTCGTCCCCGACCGCGGGCGCTTTATCTTTTCTTTGACGCCGCGCGAGGGCTACGAATTTCAGAAAATCGGTCGCATAGAGGACAACAAGATTTCTTTCACGCTCGAAGGCGATTATTACGAGTGGGTTTCGAGCACGCCGATTGTCGGCAGCGGCGGCAACTGGAACGTGTGGGTGCTGCGCGACACAGGATACGCGCCCGCGGTCTTCTACCTGCCGGAAGCTGTCGCTTCCAGTTCTGTGCCGAACGACGTGTCCGCCGGGCCGCCCGACTTTGAATTGAAGACGCTCAAGGGAATGCCGCCGAGCTATTTCGACCCGTCCAGAAACAGGGACGACGTGCGTGCTCGTCGAGACCAGATGAACGCGAGGGCGCTGAAGGCCAGAGCGAGCGCCGAAAAGATTCCCGTGCCGCCGCGCGTGCGCGTCGAAGTGGGTGCTGCCGACAGCATCCAGAACCTGTGGCCTAAATAGCAGAAGCGAGCGATTGCATTGTACGCACGCACTCTCTTTCTATCATTCGACCCAACACGGTCGAGGTGAAGCTATGAGAAGAAAACTCTCCAGGTCGCTCGTGGCCGCCGTCGTCATGTTGTCCGTGACGCGCGTGGCGCTGGCCGACTTGAAAGTAGTGACGCGCCACACCTACGGCGACACTTCTTCAGAAACCACTACTTACTTCAGAGGCGTGCGCCAGCGTGAAGAGTTCAAATCCGCGCTCACAGACCCAAAGCCTTATAACTTCGCGCACATTTATCAATGCGATCTCAAACGCTTTGTCTGGCTCGACAACGTCAAAAGGAGGTTCTTCGATACTCCTTACGTGAGCCTCGAAGAAGCATGGGCGGAGTATTACGAGAGCTTGCAGAGGGCCAAACAGAAGCCCACGGAAACGGCGCAGCACAAGGGCATGTGGACGGAGACGACGACCGTTATAGACACGGGCGAGCGGCGCGAAGTCTTCGGCTACGTGGCGCGGCGCATCAAGACCATGACGGTCTCGGAAGCTGCTCCGCAAAGCTGCGACCAGACTAGATTCAGACAGGAGACGGACGGCTGGTACATAGACCTTTTGTACGGCACGGAATGCTCGGCCAACATCTCCGGCTATCAGAGCGTAGGCTTCCTGGTTCCGGGCGGCCACAACAGTTGCGTCAAATATTACGAGAAGCGCAACTACAAGTTCGAGCGCAGGCAAGTAGGCACGGCGCGCTTCGGCTTCCCCGTCCTGTTAAGCATACGCGCCTACAGTAACGACGGTCGCACGTTCACGCAAACGAAACGCGAAGTGTTGTCGATTACAAAAGTGGATTTGGAGGACGCGCTTTTCGATTTACCCGAAGGCTACGCGCGATACGAGCCGAAGCCTGTCAAACGCTCCATCATAGAGCGTGCTTTATCACTATTTCGTTAGCAGTTTAATTAACTAATGTCGCGCGCCCTTGAGGATGCGCGCGGGCACAAAGGATTCTCCCGAACGGTTAGAGCTTTCGCTCTCTACATCTCGCGGAGGAAGCGCTCAAGCTGTGCGCGCCCTTCCTTGCGAAGTGACGGTCGAAGTGTGTTTAGCGGTTGATGCTCCCGATGGATTTATTCTTGATACAAGGTTTTTTTCCAAAGGAGAGGGCTTCATGAAAAGGTGTTTATTCGTGGCGGCGATGGTTGCGGCTGCGCTCTGCTGCTATCAACAGATTGCACGGGCGCAGGGAGGAGAGCCGGAAAAATCGGAGGCCACCCGATACGAAATCGCCGCGCAATTTTCTTCGATGACATTTTCGCCGGATCACACCCAGCCGGGCGCGGGCGCGCGCTTTACGCTGAACTTCAATGACAACTTCGCGCTCGAAGCCGAGATGAACTATTTCCCGAACGACAACGGGCGCTTCTCCACCAACCGCGACAACGGTCGCGCAACACAAGGGTTGTTTGGCATCAAGGCGGGCAAGCGTTTTAAGAACTTCGGCATCTTTGCCAAAGCGCGCCCCGGCTTTATCAGTTTCTCGCGCGGCATCGTGGATTTTGTTGCGACCGCTCCGGCAACTACGCCCGGCGGCTTTCCCTCTTTCGAGCTGCGCTCGCGCCGCCTGACGCATCTGGCTTTGGACACGGGAGTAGTGCTTGAGTTTTATCCGTCGCGTCGTCTGGTGACGCGTTTTGATCTTGGACTGACGACTATGTTTATGCGCGAAACGACCTTTCAGGGCTTTACGGGCACGACGCCCGACATCGGCCCCGTTCGCGCGCCAGCCGAGGCCCGCGGCGCTATTCAATTCGGCGCAGGCATTGGCTACAGGTGGTGAAAAGCAGGCTTCAGGGCTAGGGGGATGAATAAGAATTGATTCATTTAATCATTTGTTCATTGAATCAATGAAGCAATGAACCGATGATTCAATCTCATTCATTCTCGCGACCTGCTTTTCATCTCGCCCGGCGGTTGACCCGCGCGGTTCGAAGGAAGACGAGTTAATGAGCCCGAGCCTCGTCTGTGTGAAAGGGGGCTTGAAGGGGACGGCACAGGGAGCGCCCGTTCTCTTCCGAACCCTTCATACAGGCGGCTCGGCCCTCGCAAGACTCGACGGCCCGAGAAGCGCACAGGCTCAACCGCCGGGCGAAGTTTTGAGAAACGCAAAAGTCAAAGTGCAAAAGTCAAAAGTGAAATAGACGAGCGGGCGTCGCATTATTCACTTTTGACTTTTGCACTTTGACTTTTGCGCTTTTTAGTACGCGCTTGCTGTAGCTGTTGTGGGTTGTGCGCCCGAAGCTTCCTGGGCGATTTTGACGCCGACGCTTGCGCCGATGCGTGTGGCTCCGGCTTCGACCATCTTGCGTGCGTCTTCCAGGCCGCGTACGCCGCCTGATGCTTTGACGCCCAACTCAGAACCAACGACCTGTCGCATGAGCGCCACGTCCGAGACGGTCGCGCCGCCTTTGGCAAAGCCTGTCGAAGTCTTGACGAAATCCGCGCCCGCGCGCTTGGCCGCAAGGCACGCGCGCACCTTCTCTTCGTCCGTGAGGAGCGCCGTTTCGATAATCACTTTGCAAGTCACGCCGTATTCGTGCGCGGCTTCGACCACTTCGTGGATGTCGTGCTCTACGGCGCAGTCATCATTGCTTTTGAGCGCGCCTATGTTGATGACCATGTCCACTTCACGCGCGCCGTCAAAAATAGCGCGCCGCGCTTCGTAAGCTTTCACATCCGGCAGAGTCGCACCCAGTGGAAAACCAATCACTGTGCACACGAGCACGCCCGTCCCGTGAAGGTGGCAGGCAGAGGCGCGCACCCACGTCGGGTTGACGCACACGGAAGCGAAGTGGTAGCGCGCGGCCTCTTCGCACAAGCGGCGTATGTCTTCTTCGGTGGCATCGGGTTTCAGGAGCGTGTGGTCTATGAGACCGGCCCAGTCGCCTGCGGAAGCCGTTTGCCCGAGCACTAGACCGATGCGCGATGCGCCCGCGTCCACAATCCTGTGCATGCGCTCCGGGCAGCGATTAAAACATTCGTTCGTGCAACCGCAGAGCGCCGCCTGCTCCTCTTGATCGCCGTTCAGACGCGCGACGATGACGTCCGTTATCTGTTCGACAAGATGTTCCAGATCGCCGTTGTGTGAATATGCCATCTCTACTCTAGCTCCTCCGAGCGCGTGGAAAGTCCGTCAAGAGTTGTCTGGGAAAGCATGCGTTTGACCTGCGTGCTATTTTACACCTCTTTGGCTCGCGCTCGCACGCGCGAACAAGGCCCGACACTTTGTTAGATGTTCTTAGACGGATTGCGACGTGTGGCGGCTCTGAAAGCTTGAGGCGTGGGCGTGCATGGCCTTTTCCGGCTTGTGCAGCATGAACTGCTCGAAGGCGGCGTTGATCTCGGAAGTGTTGAGTGCGGCCCACGGGTCCGGCGGCTCGCTTTGCGGCTCGGGCAACTGCGCTATGTGTTTAGTTTTTTCGTTGAACTTGATGTAGGTCGTTTCGATGATTGACCAGACCTTGCGCCGACGGCGATCCATCTGCCGCTTCTGGACCACGAGCGCGTTCCAGCGGTCCATCTCCCGCCGCCGCTGCTCGAAGATGGCTTCCTCCACGCCGCGCTTGATGAAGAGAATACAGAGCAAGCCTATGAGGACAAGGCATGCGGCGAATAGAAGGGTGACGGATTCCATCGGCTTTGACCCGTTCGGGCTAGACTATCGACAGCAAGGGCTCACATGGTACAGCTAAACGCCCTGACTTGTCATCAAATTTTCAGGACGAGTACTGGCGCTCGACCGCAGTGATTTTGGCGACGCGCTTGCGGTGGCGCTCCTCGCTCAGCTCGGTCGAGAGCCAGGCGTTGACTATCTCGCGCATCTCGTCGCTGGTAATCGTCTTGCTTCCGAGCGTGAGGACGTTGGCGTCGTTATGCTCGCGCGAATTTTTCGCCACGGCGACGGAGTAGCAGGCCGCCGCGCGCACGCCCGGCACTTTGTTGGCCGTCATCGCAGAGCCCACGCCCGCACCGTCTATGATAATCCCTACATCAGCCCGCCCGTCCGCGACGGCGCGCGCCACCGCGTGCGCGAAATCAGGATAATCGACGGCGTCTTCCGAATTCGTCCCGAAGTCGTGAACGCGATGGCCGGATTCGGTAAGGAAATTTTTTAGCTCTTCCTTCATGGGAAAGCCGCCGTGGTCTGCGCCTACGGCGATCATCTTCGCGGCCCTTGAGCCGCGACGGGGCACGCGACGCACAAGCTCTATGCGCCGCTCGCGCACGATGTCGGCGGCCAAAGGCGTCAGCCGCGCCTGCTCGTGGATGCGCAGACGCGCGCCCTCTTCAAGGCCGCGCACGTCGTCTTCCGTAATCACCATCTTGGCAGATTCGTCGCGCGCAAACTCGGGCTCAGTAGACGGCGCGCTCTCCGCCGGGAGGGTGTTGATAAAACGGCTCGACACGGTCGAAGGACTCTGTTGTTCAGACCGCGCCGGAGCTTGGGAAGTTGATGAAGGAGCGGAAGGCGAAGCTGAACGGGGCGCAGCTTGCGCGCTTCCCTCCTCTTCCGCCGGAAGGGCGTTGGCGAGTACGTCGCGCACCATAGCGCGCACACGGTCACGTGTTGATTCATCGCTCATAAGAAATCAGTGACAAGTGACAGGTGACAAGTGACGAGTTAAAGCTTTTTCTTGCTTGTCACTCGTCACTTGTCACTTGTCACTGTTTTTACGCATTGCGCAGGTCAAGGAGCCGACCGGCGGAGGCCGTGACGCGGTTGGACTTGACCGTGAAATCTACGCGGCCCACGTAGATGCCGCTGTGGCCGACTTGAAAGACGACCGTGTCGCGGCCCGAAGGCTGGCGCGCGAGGATCGGTTTTTCCATAAAGAAGTGCGTGTGGCCGCTCGCTATAAAGTCTATGCCGTCCACTTGCGCGACCAACTGCACGTCGCCCAAATCTGTCGGCTTAGGTGTCTGGTAGTAACCTAGATGCGAGAGACAGACGACCATTGCGCAGCGTTCATTTTTGCGTAAGACCTGCACGGCCCCGCGCGCCATCCTCACGGGGTCAAGATACTTCATGCCTGCGAAACTCTCCGGCGCGTTCAAGCCTTCGAGCTTGATTCCCAGCCCGAAGATGCCAATGCGCACGCCGCCCATTTCTTTGACGACATAAGGCTTGACGAATTTTTCGATGGCCGTGCCGCGCAGATCGTAGTTGGTCGCCACAATATCGAACTTCGCATAAGGCATGACGCGCGCCAGTCCTTCTATGCCGTTGTCGAAATCGTGATTGCCGAGCACGATGACGTCATAGCCCACTGCCGACATGGCCTTGAATTCGACTTCGCCGCCGTAGAGATTAAAGTAGGGCGTGCCCTGAAAGGCGTCGCCCGCGAAGACGACCAGCGTGTTCGGGTTCTCTTTGCGCACGCGCTTGACGAGCGTAGCCATGCGCGCCACGCCGCCCTTGCCCGCGTTGCGGTCGTTCGCAGGAAGCGGGTCGATGTGCGAATGCAGGTCGTTTGTGTTCAGGATGGTGATGAGCGTCTCGCCCGCCTGAGCTTCAAGGAGAGGCTGTTCAAGCTCTGTCCAAGAGCGCGCGAGCGGTAGTGAAGCCAGAGCTTCCGGCGCGAGCAAGCGCGAGAAAGCGAGCGGCAAGGAAGCTGCGGCCAATGATGCGCCTAAAAAATTTCTACGCGTAACCATTAATTGTCGTCCTCCGTCGCGGCTGTAGAGCTACGGTCATACTTAAAGCGCCCGTCCAGATTGGTTTTGATAGAACGTCCGGCGCTCGTTTCAGCCCTGACGTATTCCAGCAGCGCGTCGCGCATGGTCACATTAAGCGGGCGCACGTTCTTTGCTTCCTGTAGCACTGCGTAATCACCGCCCCGCTTGACCAGATAATCAATCGTCACGATGGTATAGGTCGCTTTGGGGTCAACGTCTTTTTCCCCGTCACCGTCGCGCAGCTTGAGACTCACAATCTCGTTCTGCTTCTTCTCCGGGTTGTTGCGATAGACGACGCGCGCGCCCGATTGCGCGTTGCGTCTCTGGACGTTGATTTCCATAAAGCGTCGCAGTTGCTCGCCCGTCAGCTCAAGCGTGACGAGCGCGTTCTCAAAAGGAAGCAGCTCGTAGATGTCGCTCGCGCTCAGGTTCCCCGCAAGGATGTTGTTCTTGCGAAGGCCGCTCGTGTTGACGACCGAGAGCAGCACGGGTTTGCCCGTTCGCTTTTCGGCAACGGCGCGCAACGCGTCCGCAACGAAATTGCCGAGCGAGCCTCCGCCCATCCCGGTCTTCTTCAAATCTCCGGAGAGCTTGCCAATCGGCGCGTTCAGCTCTTCAACCTTTGTCTTGTAGGGAGCAAGGATTGATTTGACCTGTGGGTCTTCAGGGATACTGTCGTCGACGACGCGCTCGGAAGCGCGGCCCGTGATGTTCAAAGGCGGCGGGTTCTGCGAAGGACTCGCAGTTTGCGCCGGGCTCGCGCTTTGCTGAGGCGTCGTCTGCGGAGCTTGCGCGCGTGCTGTTAAGGAGCTTGCCGCGCAGAACAAGAGCAAGACGAGGACGCTGGCAGCGAGTTTGATTGCCTGTCTCATTTATTTTCCTTTTAAGAGCTTTCGGGGAGCGCGTCAAGCCACGTGCGATTCACGTAATGGGTCAATTTATGTAAGATGGATTCAAAACAGGGATGGACAGGATAGACAGGATAAAAATAAATGATAAATGCAAAGTGCAAAGTGCAGAATTAAAGAATAGCTTTTCTTTCATCATTTTGCATTTTGACTTTTGCATTGTTTTTATCCTGTCCATCCCTGTTAATTCTTTCTTCCTCTTAAACTGACTCACTATCGCGATTCGGTTGCGCGCACCTCTCGGCCCGGATTAAATCCCCTCGCGGGCTGTTTCAGGTGTTGACCTCTGTGGAGAGCTTCAATAGTATGTCGCACCGCAGGCTGTCGATGCAAATGCGGCCCGCCGCCAGGGCGAGAACGTTCGACTTTTAACTTTCGGAGGCAATTCTTTTGGCTACTTCAAGCGCAACCGCACCGTCGGAATTTTCCAACCCCAACCTTGAACCCCTTTTCAGCGCCGAGCAGATTCAAGCGCGCATCTCGGAACTGGGAAGCGAGATTGCCCGCGATTACGCGGGGCGCAATCCCCTTTTCATTGGCGTCCTCAAGGGCGCGTGCATTTTTGTCAGCGACCTGATGCGCGCCACCGATTTGAGGCTCGGCGTCGAGTTCATGGGCATCTCAAGCTACGGCGCGGCGACGCGCACTTCCGGCGAAGTGCGTATCACTAAAGATTTGGACGTGCCCATCGAAGGCCGCGACATCCTCGTCGTAGAGGACATAGTCGACACGGGCATCACGCTCTCTTACCTCCTGGCGAATCTCAAATCGCGCGGCGCATCATCCGTCAAGCTCGTCGCGCTCCTCGACAAATTCGAGCGGCGCGAGCGCGAGGTCACAATAGACTATCTGGGCTTCCCGATTCGGGACGCTTTCGTCGTCGGCTACGGCCTGGACTTCGCCGAACGCTACCGCAACCTGCCCTACATAGCCATTTTGAAGAACCCGGAAATACAGTGACAAGTGACAGGTGACAAGTGACAAGCAAGAACAAGTTTTGTTTTTAACTTGTCACTTGTCACTCGTCACTTGTCACTTCGTTATCCCGAGTTGCGACAAGATAAAGGCGTAGTCGAAGGCCGTGTCGCGCAGGGCGTCGTAGCGGCCTGATGCTCCGCCGTGGCCCGCCGGTTCCATCTTGATTCTAAAGAGCAGCGGGTTATTGTCCGTCTTCAAAGAGCGCAGCCGCGCGACGTATTTCGCTGGCTCCCAGTACATCACCTGACTGTCGTTCAGAGAAGTACGCACGAGGATGGTCGGATACGCTTTCGCTTCTATGTTCTCGTAGGGCGAGTACGATCTCATGTAATCATACTCCTTCTTGATTTTCGGATTGCCCCACTCCTGAAACTCTCCGACAGTGAGCGGCAGCGTCTCGTCCAGCATCGTGTTGATGACATCCACGAAGGGGACTTGCAGGACGGCGATTTTGAAAAGGTCGGGCCGCATGTTGACCACAGCGCCAATCAAAAGCCCTCCGGCGCTTCCGCCCATGATGGCAAGCCGATCTTTAGAAGTGTATTTCTCGCGCACCAGATGTTCGGCAGCCGCGATGAAGTCCGTGAAGGTGTTGCGCTTCATCATCATCTTGCCCTGATCGTGCCACGGCTCGCCCATCTCACCGCCGCCGCGTATGTGCGCGATGGCAAAGACCATCCCGCGATCAAGCAGGCTCAGGCGCGAGCTTGAGAAAGCGACGTTCGAGGGATATCCGTATGCACCGTAAGCGTAAAGCAGGAGCGGGCGCTGGCCGTCGCGCTTCAAGTCCTTTTTGTAAACCAGCGAGACGGGGACGCGCACACCGTCCGGAGCGACGGCGTACACGCGCTCTGTCGAGTAGAGCTTCGGGTCGTAGCCGCCGAGGACTTCAGTTTGTTTAAGAAGCGTGCGCTCCTTTGTCTCCATGTTGTAATCGAAGACGGAAGAGGACGTGATAAAGCTCTGGTAGTTGAAGCGAAGTTTGTTTGTGTCGAACTCGTAATTCTGTGTCGAGTTGGCCGAATAGACAGGCTCGGGAAACTCCACGTAATGCGACTTGCCGGTCTTGAAATCGGTGATGCGAAACTTCTGCAAGCCGTTCTCGCGCTCGACCGCGACCCAGTAGTCCTTGAAGAAATTCGTGTCCGCAAGCAGCACGTCCTTGCGGTGCGGCAGAATCTCTTTCCAGTTCTTCTTCGCCGGGTCGCCGACGGGCGCAGAGACCAGGCGAAAGTTTTTCGCGCCCTCGTTGGTGCGTATGTAGAAGAAGTCGCCGTGATGGTCCGCGTAATAGCGGTGCATCGCTTCGCGCGGCAGGATAACGCGCGGCGCGTCCTGCGGCTTGTCGGCGGCGACATAGCGCACCTCGGTCGAGTTGAAGCTGTGCGAAGTGAGAAAGACGTACTGGCGGCTGCGCGAGCGCTCTACATCTAAGCGGTACAGCTCGTCCTTCTCGTCGTAGAGCAGCTCGTCCGCCGTCTTCTGCCCGAGCGTGTGACGATAGAAGCGGTGCGAGCGTTTCGCCACCGGGTCTTCGACCGTGTAAAAGAGCGTCCGGTTATCGTTGGCCCACGCGACGGAGGTGACGCGCTCGGCTGTGTCGGGCAGAATCTCGCCCGTGCGCAGGTCTTTGAAATGCAGGACGTACTGGCGAAAGCCGGTCGTGTCGGTCGTATAAGCCAGCAGGTTGCCGTCGTTGCTCACGGAGAAATCGCCTAGGTCGAAAAACTTCAACCCCTTCGCCATCTCGTTCTGGTCGAGGATGATTTGTTCGGGTGAGTTCGTCAACTCCTTCTTGCGCGCATAAATCGGATACTGCAAACCCTTCACGGTGCGCGTGTAATAGAAGTAGTCGCCGAACCTGTAGGGAACGTTCTCGTCCGTCTCTTTAATGCGCGCCACCATCTCCTTGTAGAGACTTTCCTGAAACGCTTCCGTGGGCTTCATCACGGCGGCGGTGTACGCGTTCTCGGCTTCGAGATAGGCGTTGACTTCCGCGCTGCCCTTTTCGCGCAGCCAGTTGTAGTTGTCTATCAGGACTTCGCCGCCGACTTCCGTTTTCTTCTCGACCTTTTTAGCGACGGGCGGTTTCGGCAGAGCAAGGTTTTGTGTCTGTGCCATCGTCATAACGTAAGAGTTAAATGTGAGCGCAAGGCAGAGCGCCAGCGCACAGCCCGAGCTTTTCATAATTCTCCTCTACTTAAAATGTCGTTTGTAGCTTGCGATTCTCTTCCAGCGTCTTTACTCGCCGCAGGCGAAGTCTATCAATTGTGTGCTGGTCGCGCCCTTGCGGCCCCGCGCCCCGACCAGGCTCGCCGTCAATCTTAAACGCTCGCAGCGGTCGCCCTCGATTAAGAAGAAGGCGTAGCTTTTGGCGGGCGTGGCGCTCGCGCCCGAGGGCACGTTGCTCGTTCCCACTTTCCTGTAAACCAGCCTCCTGCCCTCGGCTGCCCGCAACTCGACCTTGTACTGCCAGCCATCGCCCAAAACTTCGACCATGACCAGCAGGTTATGCACCGGGTAGTTCGCCGTCCCCGTCCCGGCGAAGACCACGCCGTTGTTCCTCAGCCCGTACTCGAAGATGTTACTCAGGGCCGGGAGACCGCCCTCTGCCTCCGCGTCAACGACAGAGACTTTCATCGCAGTAATCCGAGCCTGCTCGGCAGGCTCTTTGGCGCTCGCGCCTCGCGTGAGACAACCGAGCGTGACGAGCAACAGCACGAGACAGCTCAAGGCTTTGAGCACGGACACGCGCGCCAACATAAAGCATGCCTCCTGAACCCTGGAAAGCTCCCCTGGAAACCTTGCCCGATAAGCGTTAGAACAAATATGCCAAGCCGCGGCCCTTTAGGCAATCTCTCGCAGGAAGCTTTCGCCTGCCTGAAGCCGGAGGCCGAAATTTTCGGCGATGGTCTGGCCGATGTCAGAGAGTGAGCCACGCGTGCCTAGATTGACGCCGGGGCGCGCGCTTGGGCCGTAGACCACTAGCGGCGCGTATTCGCGCGTGTGGTCCGAGCCGGGCCGCGTAGGGTCGTTGCCGTGGTCCGCAGTGATGATGAGAACATCGCCCTCGCGCATCGCCGCTTCAATCTCCGGCAGGCGCGCGTCGAAATGCTCAAGCGCACGCGCGTAGCCTTCCGTGTCGCGGCGATGGCCGTAGAGCATGTCGAAGTCCACGAGGTTCGAGAAGACAAGTCCGCGCGTCTCGTCCTGAAGCGCGCGAATGGTCTGGTCAATCGACTGGTCGTTATTCTTGGCCGAGAGGTCTTCGGTGACGCCGAGCGAATCGTAGATGGAAGCAATCTTGCCGATGCAGACGACGTCGAGACCCGCTTCCGAGAGCGTGGGCAAGAGGTTTTCCCTTGGCGGCGCGACGGCGTAGTCGTGGCGGTTCTCCGTGCGGCGGTACGCGCCGGGCTCGCCCTCGAAGGGGCGTGCAATCACACGGCCTACTTCGTCTTCACCGCGCAGGATGTTGCGCGCCGTCTCGCACAGCTCATAAAGTTTCTCGACGGGAATGATGCCTTCGTGCGCGGCGATTTGAAAAACGGAATCGGCGGAAGTGTAGACGATGGGCTTGCCCGTCTTGAGATGCTCGTCACCGAGTTCTTTGATAATCTCCGTGCCGGAGGCGGGGACGTTTCCTAAGACACCGGGGACGCCCGTCTCGCGCACGAAGCGGTCGATGATACGGGTCGGAAAACCCTTCGGGTAGGTCGGGAAGGCTTGCTCCAAAACAATGCCAGCCATCTCCCAGTGGCCCGTGGTCGTATCTTTACCGTTCGAGCGCAGCGCGCAGCGACCGTATGAGCCGCGCGGGCTTTCGACGGGAGCGAGCCCCTGAAGCGGGCGCAGGTTGCCCAGACCGTAGCTTTGCAGGTTCGGCAGATTGACCTTGCGCGATTCAAGTATGTGGCCCAGAGTGTCGGAGCCTGCGTCGCCCCACTCGGCTGCGTCCGGCATCTCGCCGACGCCGAGGCTATCAAGGACGACGAGCACAAAACGATTAAAAGAGCTATCTTGACGCATCAGAAAAGATTCCTCGCGAATTTTTGTCGGCGCGTGACACGAGCTTTTCGAGAGCCTCGACACACGCGCCCTTTCAGAGCTTCTTCGGGTTCGACAACTATCTTAACATGCCCCGAGACGATTTCAGATTGCGGAATGCGGATTGCGGATTTTAAGAGGGATTGATTCATTGACTCATCGGTTCATTGATTCAATCTCTTCCAATCCGCATTCCGCAATCCGAAATCCGCAATTCCAGAAGGAGGGAATCAAGAATGAGTTTAACGTACGAGAGCGCGGACCTGATTCTTAAATTGTACGACATGCGCCGCGAAGAGATGATGCGTCGTGCGCGCGAGTGGTACAGGACAAAATTTTTTCCGGAGAGCACCGAAGAGGTCATCGCCGCGTTGCGCGGCCCGGCGAGCGCCTATTATCGTATGGTCACGAGCTACTGGGAGATGGCCGCGTCCTTTGTCACAAACGGCGCGATTGACTGGAAGATGTTCATGGACGCCAGCGCGGGCGAGCCCATCGCCATCTTCGTCAAGCACGAGCCGTTTCTGGCAGACCTGCGCGCCACGTTCGATTCCAAACACGAGGACGGGACCTACCTTGGTCATCTGGAAAAGCTGGTCATGCACTTGCCCAACGCACGCGAAGTCATCAGTGAAAGACGCGAACAGCTCAAGCAGGCACGCGCACGTCTTCAAGCCTCTGGCGCAAGCGAGACTCCCGGCGCAGAGACGGCAACGTGAGCGAGCGTGATTTTCATGAACAAGCACGATTTTTAAGAAGAGCGCACGCGCGCTTGAAAGCCGGAGCGCGCTTTGCTTGAGCTTTTAATTCAAGAGAGTTGAAACGCCATGGACGTTCGTAGAATCAACGCGCACGAAGCGCAGCCTTTGCGCGCCGCTGTCCTGCGGCCCAACCGACCGTTTGCGGATTCCGTTTATCCTACGGACGAAGACCCGCAGACCATGCACGTCGGAGCATACGTGGACAACGAGCTGGTCACGGTCGCGACCGTCTTTCCGGACCCTCTGCCGGGAGGTGGCATGAGCGATGAACGCGCGTGGCGGCTGCGCGGGATGGGGACGCGGCCAGACATGCAACGCAAGGGTTACGGGCGAGCCGTGCTGGAAAAGTGCATCGAACATATCAGGGCCGAAGGCGGCACGCTTTTCTGGTGCAACGCGCGCAGCGATGCTGTAGAATTCTATCGCACACTCGGATTTGAAACGCTCGGCGAGGAACAAAGGACGCCTCATGGTACGCCGTTCATCAGAATGCTGCTCCCCGTAAATTTTCCATCAGAACAGAATCAAGAGCACACTGAATGATGCTGAGAATAGCTTTTATCTTTATCCTTATCTGCGCCCCGGCTTCGCTTGCGGCAGCGCAAGAAGTCCCTTCAAAGTGCGCGCTCCGGCCCGACCTGATGGCGCAAGCCTCAGAATTGAAGGGACTCCGTACGGGTCTCACCATAGAGCAGGTCAAACAGGTAGTGCCCTCTCTGGAACTGGGGCCGACGGACGAGTTCGGCCTCTCGAAGACGAGCTTCTCGCCGGACTTTAATCCAAAAATCAACAAGGCTGCTTTCGCGGGCGTGCGTACCGTCTCGCTCGATTTTCTGGACGGGCGCGTCGCTACTCTCTGGATCGGCTACAACGAAACGTTCAAGTGGAAAACCGTGGACGAGCTTATCAAGGCGCTCAACGTCTCGCTCGGTCTGCCGAGCGCGTGGGAGTCCAACTCCCGCGCCCGTCAAATGACGTGCGGCGATGTGCAGCTCACGGTCTCCATGATTGGCGGAAGCCCGACGCTGCGGCTCGCCGACGAAGCAGCGCGTGCCACCTGGGAAAAACGCCGCACAGAAAAGGAAGAAACCAAGGAAGAGGCCGAGGAGCCGTAAGAAAAATTTCTGCCGGGAGAGAAAAGCCTATGCGTCAACCAATCGCTCCGTTGCTGTTCATCTCCATCATCTTCATCCTGTCTCTTTCGGTCTTGCCGCAAAGCGCCTCTGCACAGGAAGAGTCAATCTACGAGAAAGACCCGAGCCCACGTACCAGACCGGCGGCAGCTCAAGCCAAAAAAATTATTGAAGCGCGGGCCAGAGACGTTCTCGTCACCATCAAGAATAAAGAGATGCAGAGGCTCGCAACATTCGTTCACCCGCAAAGGGGCGTGCGCTTTTCGACCTACTCGTGGGTGGACCGCGATGATAAATGGTTAAGCAAGCGACAGGTCGCCGCTCTTGCAAAAGTAGACCGGCGCTCCGTCTGGTTTGAGGCCGACGAAGCGGGCACGCGCATGCGTATGACGGCGCGCGAGTATTTTGAAAAATGGCTTTACGACCGCGACTACCTGAAAGCCAGGGAGGTCACCTATAACACGCAGCACAAGCGGAGCAATACCATCCCTAACGTGCTGGGGTTTTACCCGCGCGCCATCGTCGTCGAATATTACGACCCGGCCACTGACCCCGAGACCGAACAACGCTGGGACACGCTCTGGCTCGTTTTCGAAAAGCTAGGCAAGGAATGGTATCTCGTCGGCGTAGTCAAAGACTCGCCCACTATCTAAGAAGCTGATTGAAAAGTCCCGTAGGGACAGAATGTTTATAGTTAACGACATCAATCAAGAATCAAGCTCCGTAGGAGCGTCATGTTCCGCATCCGTGACATGACGCTCCTACGGAGCTTAATTCCGGGAAATGCGTGCCAGCTATAAACATCAAGCTCCTACGGAGCTAAACAATTACTTTTAAAATTGCTTCTGAGAGATTTTTTAATGCACAAAATCGCGACAATTTTGCTGGCAGCCTTTGTGGCTCTGACTTCTCTATTTAATTTCAATCAGAGAGCACAGGCGCAAAATCCGAATGGGACGGAAGAGAGCGAGCGCGGCAGGCTTTCGCCCGCCGAGGCTGAACGCATCATCGCTCTGCGCGCACGCGAAGTCATGCGTGCCTTAAAGCGCAGGGACATGCAGCGGCTTGCAACCTTCGTGCATCCACAAAAGGGCGTGCGCTTCTCGCCCTATGTTTACGTCGAGCCGAAATCGCACCGCGTCGTCAGGCGCAACCAGCTCGCCAGCCTTTACCGTAGCAAGCGGCGGCTTACATGGGGCGAAGCGGACGGCTCGGGCGACCCCATACGCCTGACCTTTCGCAAGTACTTTGACTATTTTGTCTACCGGCAGGATTTATTGACCGACAAAAAGCCCGCCTACAACGCGCCCAGTCAGGGCGGGAACACTATAAGTAATGTCTTAGCGACTTACCCGCGCGCCATCACCGTCACTTACGGACACGATGGCATCACAGGGCCGGAGGGCGGCGCGATGGACTGGCAGCGCCTCACGCTCGTCTTCGAACGACTCGGCAACCAGTGGTATCTCACCGGCATAGTCAACGACGAATGGACAATCTGAAAAGAAGTCCCGAGTCCCAAGTCCAAAGTCCCAAGTCAAAAGAAAGAACCTGTCTTTGACTTGGGACTTTGGACTTGGGACTCGGGACTTCTTTAATCCAGTTGATAAGTGGCGACGCTGGTGGGCGTTTCGAAGCAGCGCACTTTGTAGATTTGGACGCGCTCGTCGCGGATGCTTGAGGCGACGCGCTCCAGTATAAAGCGCGCGAGGTTTTCCGCCGAAGGGTTTAATTCTTCGTCAAAGGGCGGCAGCTCGTTGATGTTCCGGTGGTCAAGGAACTGCACGATCTCGTCCGCCGCGTCCTTTAATTCCACGAAATCAACGAGCAGCCCTATGTTGTTCAGCTCGCGCCCGCGCGCGTAGATTTCTATCTTGTAGTTGTGCCCGTGCAGGTTCTCGCACTTTCCCTTGTAGCCGCGCAACTGGTGCGCGCTCGAAAAGTTGCGCTCGATCATCACTTCAAATGTTCCACTCATCTTTTTTTTACTGCTCACTGCTCGATGTGCTTACATTCTTCTTACAGGTCACCTCTCACGCCGCCTGTCTCGTCCACTTCTTCCGCCTCTTCATCCGAGGAAAGCGGTCTCTGGTGGGTCCAGTGGTCTTTGATAAAAGCAAGACACTCTTCCTTCGTGCCTGATTTACCAGCGTCGTGCCAGCCGAGCGGGGTCGCATGGTCTGCGGGCCAGATTGAATACATATTATGCTCCTGATTAACCACGACTTTATAAATCGTCTTATCTTCTCTTTCTTCCATAAAGACCTCATCGGCTAAAGAAGCTTCAATAAATCCATCGCATCAGGATTATCCAGCCATTGCCCCGTCTGTCGCAAACACGCGCGCGACCTCTGCTATCTCCGAAGTGACGCGGCACGGCGGCAGGCTTTCTAAAAAGAGACGCCCGTAGGCTTTCGTTTTCAAGCGCGGGTCGAGCACGGCGAGCACGCCCCGGTCGGTCGTGCTGCGTATCAGGCGACCAAGCCCCTGCTTCAAACTGATAATCGCCTGCGGCACGCTGTACTCGTAAAAGCTCGTGCCGCCCTGCTCGTCTATAAAACGCTGGCGCGCGGCGACCACCGGGTCCGAAGGAACCGCGAACGGCAGCTTGTCTATGATGACGCACGACAGAGCTTCGCCGCGCACGTCCACGCCCTGCCAGAAACTCGAAGTCGCAAAGAGCACGGCGTTCTTTGTTGAGCGGAACTTCTCAAGCAGCGCAGCCTTCGACGCGCTCCCCTGCAAGAAGCAAGGGTAATCGACCTCGCGTGAGACGCGCTCGTAAAGCGCGTTCATCCCCGCGAAGCTCGTCGCAAGCACGAAGGCACGCCCTTCCGTCACGCTCAGGATTTTGACGACCTCGGCGGCAGCCGCTTCGCTCCACTCCGCAGAGCGCGGGTCCGGCATGCGCTTCGGCAAATAAAGCACAGCTTGATTTTCATAATCGTATCCCGAGGGCGCGACCAGCTCTGCGGTTTCCACAAGGCCGAGGCGCTCGCGTATGAAAGAGAAGCTGCCTGCGCTCGCCAAGGTCGCGGAAGTAAGCACAGCCGTCTCTACGCGCTCGAAGAGCTTGTCTTGCAGGAGTCCCGAAACATCTATCGGCGAAGCGCGCAGGAACGCGCCGCGCCCGCGCCGCTCCATCCAGTAAACAAAGTGGCGGTCGTCGCCCGCGACGATAAACTGAAGGTCAAAGCGCACCTGTCGTATGCGTCGAGCAAGATTTTCAACTTCGGGCGGCGCATCATGCAGCGCCGCAAGCGTCGTCTCCAATCTTTGAAGCGCACCGTCCAATCCAAGATAAGCATCTCCGAGCGGTGTCGCTTCCACTTCGCCCGCGTTATTCCTGCGCGCGAACGTGCCGGGCAGAAGCGGAAATCTCCCCTCGTCGCCGCGCGCAGAGCCCGACCTTGAGACGCCCATCCAGAAATTTTCCGCAAAGCGCATGACGCGCCCGCTCGTTCGTGTCAGCTCGCGGTTGGCCTCGACGCTCGTGACCGGCAACAGGGAAAGATCGCGCACGAGGTCTTCTATCTGGTAGCTGGAAACCTGCGCGCCGAAATATTCCGCCGCCACGTCTTCTATCAAGTGCGCTTCGTCGAAGATGACGGCAGAGTAATCCGGAATCACCTGACCGTACTCGCCGCCGCGCAGCGCAAGGTCCGCGAAGAAGAGATGATGATTGACGATGACGATATCAGCGTCCATCGCGCGCTGGCGCATGCGCGTGATAAAGCACGGGTCGAACTCAGGGCATTTCTGCCCTAGACAGGTTTCGCTTCGTGCGTCTATGTGTCGCCAGAAGGAAAGATTTTCGGGAAGCTCTGAAAGCTCCGCGCGGTCGCCCGTCTGCGAATCCCTGGCCCAGCGCCGCACCTCGTCGAAGTAGTCCACTTCGTCAAGACCGTCAAGCACAGGCGAATTTTCGGCCCGCTTGATGCGCTGAAGACAGGCGTAATTCCCGCGTCCTTTCATGTAAGCGGCTGTGAATTTTTTGGGCAGGACTTGTTGCAGGAACGGGATGTCTTTTTCCATCAACTGTTCCTGCAAATTTTTTGTGCCCGTCGAGATGACGACGCGCTGGCCGCGCGAGACGGCAGCGGCGATTGCCGGGACCAGATAGGCCAAAGTCTTTCCAGTGCCCGTGCCCGCCTCTACGATGAGATGTTGTTTTTCATGGAAGGCACGCAGCACGGCCTCGGCCATTTCTATCTGGCCGGGGCGGTATTCATAACAGGGATGCGCGCGCGCGATTAATCCGTCGCGCCCGAAAATCTCTTCCATATAATTCACATCTACTTCTGGGCTTTCCGGCTGACAGGGAGCAATTTGATGGTAAAAGAATTGAAGTACCTGTTGCGGTCGGCGGCGGTCATGTCTTCCGACCCCAGAGCCATGGCGGTAAAGGCATGGCGGCCAACGAGGGTCATCACGATGCGTCCCTTTAACTGGCCGACGTTGAAAAGAACTTCACGACCATCGTAGCCGCTCACTTTCATCTTCCGTTTCTCAGCCAGCGTCACCTGCATATCAAGCTTGCCCCGTTCCAGTTGAGCACCAATCCCTTTGACGACCCCATCCCAGACGCTATTGTAGAAGACTTCGATCTGGTTCGCCGTCCAGCCTTCGGCCTCTTCACTAATGAGATTGTACTGAGTGATGTAGGCTCCCTTCCCGACTGAAACGGCGTAGAGGCGCATCTGTACGGAGAGCGTCGGAGTGAGTTTGGCAGACTTGATTTGTTCGACAGGCTTGCCCGGCAGCAGGATGCTGAAAGTGCCGCTACCCAGCTCGTAACGCTTCCACTCGACGGGAGTAGCACTGTTGACGGTTGTCTGAGCCTGTGCCGTGGAAGCAAGCCCAAGCGCGATCAGGCAAATCAATCCGGCGATGAGGATAGACTTTAAATGCATAAATGGTCTCGGTTGTAATCAGTAGCCCTCGAACGAAGCATTACTAATCCGCGCCCATAGCTTCCTGCTCCGGTCTTTGTCTGAGACGTTTCGGATAGAGCGGGAAACGCGCCGCCAGTTCATTAACATCTCGCTGGACACGGCTTCGCACGTCTTCACTTTGCGGGTCGTGCAGAACCTGCGCGATGAGGCGTCCGACCTCGTGCATCTCACTTTCGCCCATGCCGCGCGTCGTCAGGGCGGGCGTGCCCAGGCGTATGCCCGAGGTGACGAAAGGCTTGTTGGTGTCAAACGGGATGGTGTTTTTGTTGACCGTGATGTGCGCCGCTTCGAGAGCCTTTTCGGCGTCCTTGCCCGTGATGCCCTTGCCTCCCATGAAGACGTCCACGAGCAGTAGATGATTGTCCGTCCCGCCTGAAACGATGCGCAAGCCCTGCTCCTGCAACTCTGCTGCGAGCGCCCTGGCGTTCTTCAAAACCTGTTGCTGGTACTCCTTGAAATCGTCGCGCAGCGCTTCGCCAAAGGCGACGGCCTTGGCGGCGATGATGTGAACAAGGGGGCCGCCCTGCACGCCGGGGAAAAGTTTTTTGTTGACTTCGACGGCGTGCTCCTCTTTGCAGAGAATGAGACCGCCGCGCGGGCCGCGCAGGGTCTTGTGCGTTGTGGTCGTCACGTAATCGGCGTGCGGAATCGGAGACGGATGAAGACCGGCGGCGATGGGTCCGGCGATGTGCGCTATGTCGGCGAACATGCGTGCGCCAATGGAGCGCGCAATCTCGCCTATGCGCGCAAAGTCTATCGTGCGCGGGTAAGCCGACGCGCCGCAGACGATGAGCTTCGGCTTGTGCTCTTCGGCGATGCGCTGCAATTCATCGTAGTCAATCTGCTCGGTCTCGCGCGAGACGCCGTAGTCCGCGACCTTGTAGCTGATGCCCGAGAAGTTCAGAGGATGGCCGTGCGTAAGATGTCCGCCGTGCGAAAGATTCATCCCCAGAATCTGGTCGCCGTAATTGATGGCGGCCATGTAGACGGCCATGTTGGCCTGCGCGCCCGAATGCGGCTGGACGTTGGCGTGGTCTGCGCCGAACAATTCTTTCGCGCGGTCTATGGCCGCCTGCTCGACCACATCCACAAACTCGCACCCACCGTAATAACGCTTTTTCGGATAGCCCTCGGCATACTTGTTCGTGAAGACCGAGCCCATCGCTTCCAGCACAGCTTCGCTGACAAAATTCTCAGAAGCTATCAGCTCAAGTCCCTCAGCCTGCCGGCGCACCTCGTCATCAATCGCGCCACCGATTAAAGGATCAACCTCCGAGAGCGGCGCATCAAAAAGTCTGTTCATTAGGTTTTCCTCTTTAATAGAGTCCCGAGTCCCGAGTCCCAGGTCCAAAGTCAAAGAAAAGTTTTAGCTTTCGACTTGGGACTTTGGACCTGGGACTTTGGACTCTTCCATCTTGTTAATCTTCTCGACGCGGGACGCGTGGCGTCCGCCGTCGAAGGGAGTCTCGAACCACGCGCGGACGATTTTTGCTATCTCTGTTGGTGGAGTGGTGCGTGCGCCTAAAGCGAGGACGTTGGCGTCGTTGTGCTTGCGCGCGAGCCGCGCCACGTCTTCAGACCACGCGACCGCCGCGCGCACGCCCGCCACCTTGTTGGCCGCAATCGCCATCCCTGTGCCCGAGCCGCACACGAGCACGCCCTGCTCTGCCCGACCTTCGGCGACCATTTCCCCAACCTTGCGCGCATAGTCCGGGTAATCCACGGAATCATTCGACACCGTGCCGAGGTCTTCCACTTCCAACCCAAGCTCAAGGAGCAAAGGCTTGAGCCTCTCCTTTTCTTCATAGCCCGCGTGGTCGCTGGCAAGAGCAATCTTCATCTTCGGTTTCCTGTTTGGACGGAAAAGCTTGACGCGAAATTCAACATGGGATGGTACACGTAGAGAAAGGCAAAAGGCAAAGGCTCGTCAATAGTAAATCGTAAATCGTGAATAGATAAAAAACCGGCTTTCACCATTTACGATTTACGATTCACGATTTACGTGCTTTTGCTTGTTTGCCATCAAGGCAGTTGGTGCGCGAGAATAAGCAATTGAGTCTTGATGGCTGAAGGAGTCCGAGGAAGAGTACCTCATGCGCTGGTCAGAATATTTCATCCCTACGCTTCGCGAAGACCCGGCAGATGCCGAGGTCGTCTCGCATCGTCTACTGCTGCGCGCCGGATTGGTGCGCCAGCTCGCCGCAGGCATCTATTCATACCTGCCGCTGGCGCAGCGCGTGATTCTCAAAATCGAGCACATCCTGCGCGAAGAGATGAACCGCATCGGCGGGCAGGAATTTTATCTTCCAGCCCTGAACCCGCGCGAGATTTGGGACGAGACCGGTCGCTGGGACGTGATGGGCGACAACATGTTTCGCCTCAAGGACCGCAAGGGCGCGGACCTCTGTTTGGGGATGACGCATGAAGAAGTCTTCACGTCGATAGCCCGTGGGGAGCTGCGCTCTTACAAGCAGTTGCCGCAGGTCTGGTATCAGATTCAGGTCAAGTTTCGCGACGAGCCGCGCCCCAAATCCGGTCTGCTTCGTGTACGCCAGTTCATCATGAAGGACGCCTATTCCTTCGACGTGGACCAGGCGGGGCTCGATCGCGCTTTTGAAAATCAACGTGAAGCTTACAAGCGTATCTTTGACCGCTGCGGTCTTCAGTACACTATTGTCGCCGCGTCATCGGGCGCGATGGGCGGCTCCGCATCGAGCGAGTTCATGGTCAAGACGGACGCGGGCGAAGACTTGATTGCCACCTGCTCCAATTGCGATTACGCGGCCAACCTGGAGAAAGCCACTTCGCGCCTGCCGGAGATTCGCGAAGGCATAGGACTCGACACGCCCGTAGAGTTTCCGACGCCCGGCGTGCGTACCATAGAAGATTTGACGCGGTTTCCCGGCGGCGCTTCAGCCGACCAGCAAATCAAAACGCTCGTCTATGTCGCCACGTCGAACGACACGGAGCAGTTCGTGTTCGTGCTCGCGCTCTTACGCGGCGACCACCAGTTGCACGAAACAAAATTGCGCGACTCGCTTGGCAGTCAGGACTTGCGCCCCGCTCACGCCGAAGAGATTTACGACCTGCTCGGCGCGCACGCTGGAAGCCTCGGCGGCGTCGGCGCGAAACAGAAGGCGCGCGCGAAGAGTCTAGAGATACGCATTCTAGCGGATACAGGTTTGCGTGGCCGCCGCAACATGACGACGGGCGCAAACCGCGACGACCATCACTTGAGGGGTGTGCACATTTCGCGTGACATTCCCGTGGACCAGTGGGTTGACCTGCGCACGGTCTCGTCGGGCGAAGGCTGCCCGCAGTGTGAAGAGGGACGGCTCGAAGTCGCGAAGGCTTTGGAGATAGGCCACATCTTTAAACTGGGAACGAAATATTCGGAGGCCATGAATGCTTCCGTGCTGAATCAGGATGGCAAGGAAGTCCCGCTCGTGATGGGCAGCTACGGCATAGGTGTGGAGCGCATTCTGGCGTCCGCGATAGAGCTGCATCACGACGCGGACGGCATCATCTGGCCTAAGGCAATCGCGCCGTTTGATTGCGTCGTGACGGTGACGAACATGAAGCAGGACGAGCTGCGCGAAGCGGGCGAGCGTCTATACAAGTCTTTGCAGCTCGCGGGTCTTGACGTTCTGCTGGATGACCGCGACGAGCGCGCGGGCGTGAAATTCAAAGACGCGGACCTCGTGGGCATTCCCTATCGCATCACGGTCGGCAAGAAAACCGGTGACGGTCTCGTGGAGCTTTTTGAAAGAAGCACTAAGCGTTTGGAAGAGATCAAGACGAGCGACGTGGTTGGGCTGGTGCAACAGCTCGCGCTCGCGGGACGATAAAGGAAGTCTGTTTTTGATGAGCACGTTGTTGAGAATCACTGTCCTTTTAGCTTTACTCGTCTTGCCGTACGCAGCTTCGGCTCAAGACACTTTGCCCACTCACGGTCTGCCCGCGGGCGCTTTTGTCATAGAGCGTCAGGTCATCAAATCGAAGTCACATCCAGACAGGGCTCTGGTCCTGTGGATGCTGAAGCCGAAGAGGAACGCGCGCCCCGACGACGAAGATATTTACACTTGCCCGGAGGAGACGCGCGGGAGCCACTACAGCGGCCCAACCCGTGTCTCGCTCGTGAACACGCGGACGGGCCGGATTATCAACACCGTCGAGGTCAAATCGTCCTACATGGACGACGAGGACACGTTCGACATTCCTTATAGAATTCACGACGGCTATTATCACGTCCCCAACGTGACCGGCAGGGCCGAGGGCACGCCTGTCATTATGCTGCTCAGGGATTATAATGGGGACGGGCGCGCCGCAGAGTTTGCGCTCTTTGACGCGCTGGCCTGCATGGGCTTGAACACGACGCTCATCGGCTACAGCGAAACGCAGGACAGGGTGATTCAGTATCCGGTGCAGATTCAGGTTCGCGAAGGCCGAAAGCTTTTGACTCAAACACGGTACTGGACCGATTATCTGTTTGGTCAAAAGCCTGTGCGTCCCGGCTACTGGAAATACGAGATTGATTATAGAGGACGGGCCGGGACGCTTGACCAGTACGAGATTCGTTACAACCGGCTGGCGGAAAGATTTGAAGGCCGCCTGACCTCTACGGCAGACGAATAATAAATGTAGTTCGCTTTTTTTGTTTTAGCAGTAATGACGAAGCGCAATAAATATCCGGTCTCGATTCTGCTCCTCATCGCCTTTGTGTGGACGCACGCGTTCGCGCAAGAGACTTTGCCCGAGCTTGTCAAGCGCATCAAGCCGTCGGCGGTCGCCATAGAGACTTTTAACAGTCGCGGCGACCGAGTTTCGCGCGGGAGCGGTTTCTTTATTTCAGCCGACCGCGTCATCACGAACCGCCACGTCATAGAAGGCGCGTATCGCGCCGAAGTTCATTTAGCGAACGGCAACGTCTACAACGTGCGCGGCGTGCTGGCCGTGGACGGCGAGGGCGACATTGCGCTCCTGCAAGTGGACGTGCCGCCGGGACTCGTGCGCCCGCTCGAAGTCGTACGCACTTCGCCGCAGGAAGGCGAATCGGTCGTCGTCGTCGGCAATCCTTTCGGTCTTGAAGGCTCTGTCTCGAACGGCATCGTCTCTGCCGTGCGCGACATTCCAAACTTCGGGCGCATCATCCAAATCACCGCGCCGATTTCGCCCGGCTCATCCGGCAGCCCCGTCGTCAACATGCAGGGTCAGGTCATAGGCGTCGCCACGCTTCAGGTCTCCGAAGGCCAGAGCTTGAATTTTGCCATCCCTTCGGAGCGCATCGCGCAATTGAGGCCCGCGCAGCTTTTAACTCTGGCCGACACAGCCGCCGGAGCGCGTCGTAGTAAACGCGCCAGCGCAGAGCGTTTCTACATGCAGGGTCTGGGCTTTCTGGCGCGCGACGATTACACGCGCGCGCTTCCCTACTTTGAAAAGGCGGCGGACGCAGACCCCGATTACGCCGAAGCATGGTATCAGACGGGCTTTTGTTACGGGATGCTGGGCCGCCACTCGGACGCTCTCAAGGCTTCCAAACAGGTGATACGCCTGCGCCCCGAATGGCCCGCCTCTTACATCAACATGGGCGCGGCCTATTTCGCACTGGGCCAGTACAAGGAAGCTGCCGAAAGCTATCGTCAGGCGATTCGTCTAGAACCATACAACGCTGACAACTACTACGCGCTCGGCCTTGCCTACGGCAAGCTGAACCAGACGCAGGACGAGATACAATCCTACCGCCGCACCGTCAGCCTTCGGCCCGACCACGCGCAGGCGCAGGAGCGTCTGGGCCTCGCCTACTTCAACATGAAGCGTTACGGCGAAGCCCTCGGGGCCTTTGAGCAGTTAAAGGTCTTGAAGCCAGCCGACGCCAAGGTCTACAACTACATCGGTGAAGCATTGCTGGAGCTAAACCGCGCGAGCGAGGCCGTGGCGATTTTGAACGAAGCCGTCAACATCAACCCCGACATGGGCCGCGCCCGCTACAACCTTGGCCGCGCCTACGTCAAACAGGGCGACCGCGACTCTGCCCTCGCGCAATACAACATCCTCAAATCCGTCGAATCCGACTGGGCCGACAGGCTCTACAACGTCCTCTATCCGTAGCTGAAGGGCAATAATATATTTAACTCACCAGAATCAGCATGAAGCAGACAGTTACCTGACGAGCTAACTTACTGGTATCAAGCGGGCGATGAGATTTTCCAACTGGTCATGGTCTTCAAGGTAGGTGATCCAGTCGTTCCCGCTCACGTTAACGTCCGTTCCTTCCAGGTCCTCGCCGTACTTCTCGGCCATCACGATGAGAGGGGTGTTCCCGTCGTATTTCGCGTGTTTGCGTATCCTGCGGCCCACGTTCAGGGCATGTTCGGTCGAGGTGCCGACTACGTTAATGAGAACGAGGTCCGCACGAGCGCCGCCATCGTTTACCCTTTCAAGCGCGTCCTCTTCGTCGAGGGCCACTAACACGCGGTAGCCGTCTCGTTTCAGGTTCTCTCTCAGGATGGGGCGGGTCTCGTCGTCCTCTTCGACCAGAAAGATAGTTCGCATGTGTTCCAGTTCGCTCACGGTTTTTCGCTTCCGGGGAAGCAGGTATTATGCCATTTAAGACGAATAATCTTCAGTACGGTAAAAGACGTACCGCGGCTGTTAATGTACCCTACTGTACTGAGTACGTGGACGTACTGTGCCTATTCCGTACTGTGTGCTAAACTCCCATAAGTTAGTTTTGTCTGAACTGTTTTCGACATAAATGTAGCCTAGCAATCTATCCTTATGCCGACCTCCATTGGCTCTGTAGCGTAAGGAGATTGCTCATGCTCACAAATCGAGGGAGCGGCTTGCAGACCTCAAACCGGATACTAAGCGAGCTGCCGCCGGAAGAACTGGACAGCCTGTCGCAGCACTTAGAACCCGTTATTCTGACAACCGGCAACATACTGCACTTCCCTCAAGACCCTGTCACCCACGTTTACTTTCCGAATAGTGGAACCATCTCGGTCGTAGCAGCTTTCAAAGACGGCGGGGGCGTCGAGATAGGCGTCATCGGTAACGAAGGGATGTTCGGCATAAATGTGGTGTTGGGGAGTACGACGACGCCGCACGAGGGACAAGTGCAACTGCCGGGAGAAGCCTTGCGAGCGCCCGCGGACCTGATTAAGAAAGAATTTAATAAGGGCGGGCAGCTTCAGGATTTATTGCTCAGGTACACGCAAGCCTTCATCATACAGGTCGCGCAGACCGCGGCCTGCAACCGCTCTCATCCCATGGTGGGGAGGCTGGCGCGTTGGCTGTTGATGAGCCACGACAGGGCGGCGAAGGGCGAGTTGGAACTGACGCACGAACTTATCGCCGTCATGTTAGGTTCGAGGCGGGCGGGAGTCAGCGAGGCCGCGGGTAAGCTGCAAGACGAGGGCCTGATTAGATACAAGCGAGGGCACATTACCGTTGTGGACCGGGAAAGGCTGGAAGCAATCTCGTGCGAATGCTACCAAGTGGTGAAGACGGAGTTTGACCGCTTGCTCGACGGCAACAATCACACGGTATGAGACGAAGACCCGCATCCCGCATTCGATTATCCATTATTAACTCCTGGCTCATCCTTAGGTGAGTCAGCTATATTATTGCCCAAATTCTTTAGTGGCTCACCAGCATACTGTCCACAATACTCCCCAACCTTTCAAAATCAATCGGCTTGGTCAGATATTCGTTACAGCCCGCCGCCAGCGCGGCTTCTCTCATTCCGTAGGTGTCGTGCGCGGTGATGGCAACAATGGTGACGTTCTGACAGAGTTCCCTGCACTCACGTATCTGCTCTGTGGCGGCAAGCCCGTCCAGTTGCGGCATGTTTAAGTCCATCAGAATCAGGTCAGGACACAGTTGCTCGACAAGCTCCACGGCCTCCAGACCGTCGCGGGCTTCGACCACCCTGTAACCTCGCAACTCCAACACCCTGCGCAGGAGCGTGCGCGTGTCATCAAAATCCTCCGCCACCATGATGGTATAACGCTGAATACTGCTACTAGTCACGACTCACACCACCTTGCAATTTATTAGGGGATAAACGGAGGAAAATCTGTGGAGGATTTCGCAGCCATCTATGGGAGAGTTTATAGAGGGTAGGGCTTACGGGAAAGGATAATACGAGGGCCTCGTTCACGCAAGTCCTCGCTCAGTCCGGCTTCAACTGCCGCTCCGCCCCGGCACCTATCCACTTACGAATGTGTTCGGCGACGTTGAAGATGTCTTCCGGCTTAATCAGGTAGTCCTGCGCCCCGGCCCGTAGCGCCGCCTCTTTTTCCTTCGGCATGGCGCGCGCCGAGTAAAAGAGAATCGGCGTCTCCGCGTCCGTTTCACGGATCGCCATGCAGAGGCCGACGCCGGAGGCGTCCTCAAAGGTGTGGTCCAGCAGGTAGAGGTCGAACTGCCCGGGCACAGCCAGCTTCATGCACTCTGTACCGTTCCTGGCCGTCGTCATATGAAAGCCCTGCCGCTCAAGCAGGAGGGTGACGATGACGCGAGTGTCGTCGTGGTCTTCAACGTAAAGGATGCGACGTTTAGCTTCCATAATGTCTCCTACGGGGCAAAAGGAAGAGTCGCCCCACCCGGTTTTGATGCAGCCACGGGCATGGCCATTCCTACTATTTATTGGCCGTTTCTACTGGCAGAAGACTTTGAGGGCAGGCCGCAGGGTACAGATACCTCCGGGAAAGCGGTGAGTAGCAGCTTTGCACATTTATTCATTCTATTTGAATATTTGTGCACGGCTCCATTTTACCAACAATAGGTTTGACGCTAAGATTAAGTCTGAACGGAAAATTCTAATAGGATAGGACGTGGATAAATGGGACGCTCGTTTTCACATCTCAGTGTCTGGCATCTGGCGGCTTTAATCCTGGCTGTGTGTCTTCTCTCCATATTGTATCTGTCTGGCCGTCCGGCGCTGGCCACGACCGGCGGTGAGTTAATTGACCGTATGACGGCTTTCAGCGGAGGCCCGTTTGAAGCGTCCGGCCTCGCTGACATCGCCGGAACAGACGCAGTGCTCTTCGTAGACGACGGGCGGCCCGGCCAGGTCTTCTGGATGAATCTGGACCGAAGCGGGCGGCAGGCCGGTGTGATTAAAGCTATTGGACTCGGCGTAGAGATTCAGGACCTGGAGGGTGTTACGACCGACCAGACGTACTATTACGTAGTCAGCTCGCAGTCACGGCCCAAGTCCGCAGACAAAGCGGGGATAGTGAGATTTAAGCTGAATACGCAGACTCAAAAGGTTGAAGCGGTTGAGTCAGTCGTGGGCCTCAAAAAATTTCTAGTAGAGAACGTGGCCGAACTGCGCGAAATGGGCGATGTAAAGATGAAGCAGGGCGGGATAAACGTCGAAGGTCTTGCCTGGGACCCGCAGCGAAACAGATTCTTGCTGGGCCTGCGCTCGCCCGTTATAGATGGGAAAGCGCTCGTCATTCCGTTAAGGCTGCGGGATGCGCGGGGCCCGTTCTCCATCGGCAATCTTGAAGTCATAGGCTCGAAGGCTATCAGGCTATCGGTCGGGGGCGTCGGCATCCGCGGGATAGAGTATGACGCGAAGGCAGGACTTTTCCAGATAGTTTCAGGCGCTGCCGAAGACCAGGAGCAAACGGATTTCGCCCTCTGGCAGTGGAGCGGAGATGAGAATGGAGCCGCCCCCAAAGAGTTGAACCGCTTCGATAGGAGCCTCAAGCCCGAAGGTGTGGCGCGGGTGACTGCCGGGGGCCGTGATTTTATGTTTATTGTCTTCGATGCAAGCGGCTACATGGTCGTTGAATAACTCAACGAGTTTCCCGTGGAGAAAAATACAAGATAATGCGCTTTGCACAAATATTTAGACGGATTGAATAAGAGCGATGAATGCTGCAATCCCTTCTGAATAAATGTGCAAAGCCACATTAAACTTTTGGAGGCTGTAGCTATGAGAAAAATAATCGTCTTATCATTTATTACATTAGACGGAGTCATGCAAGCGCCTGGTGGACCCGACGAAGATACGTCAAGTGGCTTCAAATATGGTGGCTGGACTGCGCCGTATTTTTACGAAGCTGACGAAGCGGCTGGTGAGTTAATGGTAAAACAAATGAAGTCCGCAGATCTTCTTTTGGGCAGGAAAACATTCGAGATTTTTGCTGCCTACTGGCCTGAGCATGCAGACTATTGGCCGGGCGTCAATGATGTCACCAAATATGTCATGAGTAATACTATGGACAAGTCAGATTGGCAAAACTCAGTTTTTCTTAAAAGCGTCGATGACATAAAAAAACTTAAGGACTCAGAAGGTTCTGATATCCAAGTCCACGGCAGCGGTAATCTGACTCAGACACTGCTCAAACATGATCTGGTCGATGAGCTGTGGCTCAAAACTTTCCCAATCACGCTCGGCGTGGGTAAGCGTTTGTTCGGCGAGGGCACTATTCCCGCAGCCTTTACACTAACAGAGAGTTTGGTTACGTCAAACGGTGTGATCTTCGCTAACTACAAGCGAGCCGGAGAAGTTAAGACAGGTACTGTCGGAGCGTAAGCATGACGATCAAGAGAATGGACCATGTCAGCGTCGTCGTCGACGACCTCCCAGCCGCCATTGCCTTCTTCACCACCCTCGGCATGGCGCGTGAAGGCGAGGCGGCCGTCGAGGGCGATTGGGTGGACCGCGTCAACCGGCTCGAAAGTGTCCAGGTCGACATCGTTATGATGCGGACCCCGGATGGACACGGGCGGCTTGAGCTGACGAAGTTTCGCAATCCAAAACTGGTCGAGATCGAACCAAAGATCGCACCGCCGAACGCGCTGGGCCTCCGGAGCGTCATGTTTACAGTCGAAAGCGTCGACGACACTGTCGCTCGCATGCGCGCCGTTGGTGCCGAACTCATCGGCGAGGTGGCCCGGTACGAGGACAAGTACAGGCTCTGCTACATGCGAGGCCCTGCGGGCATCATCGTCGCGCTGGCCGAGGAACTCTTCTGACGCGTTCACCGCCTTCGGGGACACCGGTGGCGTCCCAGGCGCTCCTTCTACTCGATACCCTGTTTGGCGCTGCATCCTTCTTTCTCGCCTGCTTGCGCCGCGGTTTTGTTAGGCGTATTAAACGCTACCTGTTCCCACGGCTCACGCCGTGGGCTATTATCTTCCGCCCCTTTCAGGGGCTGTCGGTCAATAAAGACATAAAAGCAGGGCCGCTCAGCCCCTTAGCATGGAAACACGAGCGACCCTGCCCGCGCCGCACCATCCGTTGCGCCTCAAGGGATGTGCGACACTTCAGAGAGAGCGAGCGGCCCTTGCTCCCTCTCAAGCTTTAGCTATACGAGAGCGTTTTGCTATGATGCGAGCGCTCTAGTCTTTGAAAACCGAAGCAACGGCAAATGCGTCGTCTCTATTCTCAACCTCAAGCTGAGTGATGAGCGTCGCCGTTGAGCATGAGAGGTTCATACTCACGGCACAGCGACTACGCAAGCACATTTTACCATCAATTGGTGGTAAAAGCAAATTTAGAGCGCCGTTTGTTCCATCAGGAGGCCGTGCCTGATGGGAACAAAGCCGCGTTCCAAGCCAGAGCGCCTATCCGAAAAGCTTTTACAGATTCGCACCGCTCTCGGACTCTCACAAGCTGATATGTGGAGGCGTCTTGAAGCGGAAGACCTTATCGCGTTCAGGCAAATTTCGGCATATGAGTTAGGAAAGCGCGAGCCATCGTTGATAATTCTATTGCGGTATGCACAAGTTGCAGGTGTACATGCGGAAATTTTGATAGACGATGAGTTAGACCTGCCCGCACAGCTTCCCGGCCCAACCAACTACAAAGAAATCAGGCGCAAGTTCGCCTCACGCCGCCGGAAACGTTAGCTCAGAAAGTAGCCCAAAGCCTAAACGTCACCCGCCGCGAGCACAGACGTTGATGCAGTTGTCTAAACCTGTTTAGGTCGTTGGTGGCGTGCCCCTGCGCCGCCTGTATTCTGATTTCTTTTTGAGACCCACCGCCTGCGCCTCGTTGGAACTCCGCCCGTACTGCGCGATGACCTGATCCTTCATCCCAAGCACCAAATCATGAAAAGCCCACTCCTTAGCCACGGCATTATCGCGCGCCGATTTATATGCCGCCTCTGCCTGTATCTCCGCCTGTTGCGCGGCATTCAATGCAGTGTGAGCAGCCGTGAGCGCCGCCGTGCTGTAAGTCGTGTTGTTCGGGTTGTAGGTTGTGATGGCCTGCAACGCCGTGAAGCTCGTTTCGTCCGCTTCGAGCGTGTTAGGCTGCACACGTTTCGTTTCATCTCTCGGCATCAGTGAGAACCTCCTGAGTGTGTAAGGTTAACGAAATGCGAGGAACGCGCCGTTATCTTATGTTATGAGAAACGCGGGCGCAAGGTTTTTATAAATCTCATGCAAAAGGAACTAATCACCGCTCATTGTATTACAATGGTACACCATTAGAGACTTATGACGCGTCATAAGTCTCTAATGGTGTACCATTTTTCTATAATGACGCGTCATTATCCCTTAATGACGAGTGATTATGCCCTAATGATGCGTGATTAGGGGATAATGAGCCATCATTAAGGGATAATGACTCGTCGTTAGGGGATAATGAGCCGTCATTAGAGGATAATCACGGCTCATTATGCCTTAATGATGGCTCATTACGCCTCGGCTTTGCCTAACGGAAGGGTCTAGGTCTGATTCTGTTGGGCAGGATGAATAATTGTTGGGTAATTTATGAAAAAGGCCGAAACGTATAGGAAAGCCCCGCCCAAGTGAGCGGGGCTTTCCTATGGCGGGACCAAGCTCGCAAGTCTCAGTTTACGAACTATATACTCGATGATTAGGCTATTTGAGCGTCAGCCCAAGCAGGATAGGATAGCCTTGCGTCCCACCGCCGGAGCAGCCACCGCCCCAAAATACGGTGACGTTCCGTGAGCTCACCAGCGCCTGAGTGGCTACGGGCAGTATTCTATTAACGTTGTCTACACCCCCACCTAACATATACTGCCCGCCCTTACTCGAGCAGGTGTGACTGAACGGCTCTGACGTGAAGCTGAGCCATACACCAGCAGCATTCACATTCGATATCTCTATGGATGCGATCTTTACATTCGCACTCCAGCCAGCTGCCTCCGCGATGCCGCTGAAGAGAAAAGTTAAGACGCAGATGAACATGGTCGTTAAGATCAAAGGCTTACGCATTGTGAGACTCCTTTCTGAGTTCAACAAGGTAGGATGAGGTTAAGCGAGTTCTAGCCTCAAAAGAGGATTAAGACAAGAGCTTCATCTTTCTTAATCCAACATCGGGTGAGCGTCAGCGCGGCTTATATCACAACCCCTCTTCAGCTTTCAAGTTAATTGGTGAGCAGGTATTGGTTCAGTTTCAATGAGAACTCACCGCCGAGACGCAGAGCAGGCGCAGAGAAATTCAACTCTCTGCGCTTCCTCCGCGACATCTCTGCGTCTGCGGCGGTGAATGCTTTGTTCTCTTGAGCGTGCTACTTGACGACTTCGCTGACGAGCGCGGTGAGCGCGTTGTCTTGAAGAGTCAGGTTGTTCTGTAGGTCGCCGTGCAGGTCGCAGGAGAAGACGGCGTAGGCGATGGGGAGCGACGTGTTGAAGATGGAGTTGGCGCGTCGCACAGAGGCTAGAGTTTCGGCGAGGAGCGAGCGCCGCGTGACGCGACCGTCGCCCGGTAGATACATTGCTTCGGTCACTTGCTTTTCACCGAAGCGCTGGCCGCTCGACGAGCGAAAGGAGCGCGGTTCTGTCAGCGTTATCCAGCGGTTGCGCTTCGCGTCGCGTAAGACGACGGGCGCGTCGAGCGTCTCTTCGCAATCTCCGCCAAACGCATAGAGCCCCACGGGCGCGCTTTCTTCGGTCGGCGCATCGAGCGCCTCGTGAAAACGGCGCGCGCGCATGAGCACGTTCGCGAAGTAACCATCAAGGTCTTCGACCGTGCCGCGCGCGGCGCGCTCCTTTGTGTGGCCGCTCTGGAAACGCTCGCGGAATTTTCTGTCCGCCACGGGAGACCAGTTGTACTCGCGCCAGTTGGCCGGGTCGTAAATATCTATCTTGACGGGCCGCAGGTTCTCGTCCAGAAAACGCGCCGTCTGGCCGTGCGGCAAAAGTTGAAAGAGCGCGGGCGCGGTGATGGCGTCCTCGCGCGAGAGCGTGTTTAAGAGACGCACGCGACGACGCAAGCCTTCGGTTAAAGAGTAGCCTTCGAGCAGCGTGGCGAACGCATCTGCGGAGCCTTCGTTGGGCGTGCCGAACATGAAAATCTTGCTGATGTGCTCAGCGCCCGCCCAGTTGGGCGTGTAGGCAGAGCCTTCGGGCAGAAGGTCCGCGTCGCCGTAGCGCGCCGCGTAACGCGCGACGAGGCCGCCCATCGAATGAGCCACGATGTTGAAGCGCAGGTCTGGACGCCCCAGCTTGCGCTTTAAGTCAGCGATGCGGCGCACAAGCAGTTGCGCAGACTCTACATTATCCCTGCGCCAGTCGTAAGCGAAGACGTAGAACGTGTCGCGGTCGCCGCCTTCAGCCGGATTATCCCAGTCGCCTTCGCTATAGCCGCCGTACTTTCTCAGGGCTTCGAGCAGGTTGTGATAGATATAGACTTCAGGAATGAGCCGCGAGAAGCGTAGCGAAGTCACAATCTTTTTCGGGACGAGCTTGTCGCGGTTGGCTTTCAGGTCGGGCGAGATGGGCAGCGTCAGCCCGTCGTCCGACGAGCGGAAAAGCGAAGGCCAGACGCGCTCGCCCGTCTCCGCGTTGACCAGCTCAGACCCCAGTATGCCGGGGATGATGATGATGGGACGCTTGCCCTTCTGCTCGCGCGCGACGGCGAAGATGCGCTCCATATTCGGCTTGCGATGCGCGCCGCACCCGGCCATGAAGGGCGCGACCGCCATCAGCAGCGAGACAGTTAAAAGAAGAAAGACGCGTGGACGCTGGCGTGCGGCGACGCGTTGAGGCGCAAACCCGAAAGTGTTCTTCATAACGCCCCGGTCTCCGTGTCCCCGCGTCTCTTCGTCTCTTCCTCCTCCGGCGGCTCCCACTTGCGGTTAATCAGGCTGGCGACAAAGCCTGCGCCAAAGCCGTTGTCTATGTTGACGACCGTGACGTTAGAGGCGCACGAGTTGAGCATCCCCAATAGCGCCGCCACGCCGCCGAACGACGCGCCGTAGCCCACGCTCGTCGGGATGGCGACGACCGGCACGCCGACAATCCCGCCCACCACAGAGGGCAGCGCTCCTTCCATCCCTGCGGCGACCACTACGACGCGCGCTCTGCGCAAGAGAGTACGCTCGGCCAGAATGCGATGAATCCCCGCCACGCCCGCGTCCCAGACGCGCTCGACGCGATTGCCCATCGCTTCAATGGTCAACGCAGCTTCCTCCGCGACGGGGATGTCGCTGGTCCCGGCTGTGACGACGGCCACGGGGCCAACGCCGCGCTCTGTCAGGTCGCGACGGATGCGAATCAATCGCGCGGATTCGTGCCATTCGGCATCCGTCACGACGTTGCGCACTTCGCCGTAGGTCGCTTCGTCCGTGCGCGTGACCAGCACGTTGGGCGCACGCCGCGCAAGGCGCTCTACAATGCCTACGACCTGCTCGCGCCGTTTGCCCGCGCCGAAGACAACTTCCGGAAAGCCCTGACGAGCAGCCCGCGCATGATCCACGCGCGCATATCCCACGTCTTCATAATGCAGATCGTTAATCTGCCGCGCGGCATCTTTGACATCAAGGGAGCCGTCGCGCGCGGCGCGCAACAATCTCTCGATTTCCTGTAAGTCCATTTGAACCGAAACCTTGTACGGGCTGAAATGGGGAGCGTGCACGGCATTCTAACATCGAAGCCGGAAGTTCTCTAAGTCATGCCCGCTTGCGCTTCATCAATGCAAGCCCTTAAGATTACATTACAGCGACAGACGACAAGCCAGAGCGGGATTTTCATCCTCTTTATTTATCTTGTCACTTGTCACCTGTCACCTGTCACTGCCTTATGGAACTGACCGTCGCCATCACAGGAGCTTCGGGTGCGATTTACGCGCACCGCACGCTCATACATCTGGCGCTGAGCGGAATTGTACAGCGCATCAATCTCATTATGTCGGAGAAGGCGCTGACGGTGGCGCGCGTGGAGCTGGGCGTGGACTTGCGCACGGCTGATGCGCGCAAGGTCAACGAGTGGATTGGGTTGGAGAGCCATTCAAAGCTTATACATCTTGAACGGCTCGACAACCTCGCGGCCAGACCCGCTTCCGGCTCGCACGTGCAGGCCGGGATGATTATCGTTCCCTGCTCTATGGGGACGCTCGGCGCAATCGCTTCGGGCGCGGGCACGAACCTGATTCATCGCGCGGCGGACGTCTCGCTCAAAGAGGGGCGCAAGCTCGTGATTGTTCCGCGCGAGACGCCTTATAACTTGATTCACCTTGAGAACATGCTGCGGCTGGCCCGCGCAGGGGCGCGCATCCTGCCCGCCAGCCCTGCCTTTTATCATCGCCCGCAAACCATAGAAGAGATGGCAGACCATCTGGTCTTTCGCATCCTTGACCAGCTCAGTATCCCGCACTCGCAAAAGACAAGGTGGCGCGGCACGCCCGAGCAACTAAACGAAGCGGTCGAGGTCGAAGGCGATTGAAGTTTGGCAGAGTGCCATGAGCGCGGGGCGCGTCGTGGCGATTTGCAAATTGTTGAAGATGAAACGGGCGCTATTATTAAAACTTCGGATGGCCTCACTTTTGCTTAAGCTAGATTAGATGGCGACTGTCACACGAAACATACGCACCACGCTGGAGATGATTAAGATCGAGCACACGCTCTTTGCGTTGCCGTTCGCCTTCCTCGGCGCGGTGCTCGCAGCAAGAGGATTGCCGACCTTGTGGCAGATTCTATGGATTACGCTTGCCATGGTCGGCGCTCGTTCGGCGGCGATGGCTTTTAACCGCATCGCAGACCGCGAATATGACGCGCGCAACCCGCGCACACAGACGCGCGCCATCCCTGCGGGCGCTCTTTCCGTAGGCTTCGCGTGGGCCTTTACCGTGGCTTCGGCGGCGCTCTTTTTTCTAGCCGCGACGATGCTCAACCGTTTGACGCTGCTGCTCGCGCCCGTGGCGCTCGTGAGCGTGCTGCTCTATTCATATACCAAGCGTTGGACTTCGCTTTCGCATCTCGTGTTGGGCTGGTGTCTGGCGATTGCGCCGACGGGAGCGTGGGTCGCCGTGCGCGGTGCGATTGATAGCCCCGTGCCTCTCTTGCTGTCGCTGGTGGTATTGCTTTGGACCGCAGGCTTCGACGTGCTCTACGCTTGTCAGGATTATGATTTCGACCGCAGGGAGGGTTTGCACTCGCTTCCGCGCCGCTTCGGTGTCCGCAGGGCTCTCTGGATTTCGCGCGCTCTGCACGCGTGCGCGTTCATAGCTCTCGTGGCGCTCTATGTTGTCACGGGCCTCGGCCTGCTTGCGCTCGGAGGTGTCCTCCTGACTGGCGCGCTACTGGTTTATCAACACGCGCTCGTGCGCGCAGATGACCTCTCGCGCCTCAATGCGGCCTTTTTTACGACGAACGCTTTTGTCAGCGTCATCCTTTTTATCACTTTCGGCGGAGCGATTTTGATGAGTCCCAAATCCCAGGTCCAAAGTCCCAAGTCAGGTGCAAGTTTTTACAGAATTGTGGGACAATCAAGACTTGATGCGTGAGATTTGACCTGATGCGTTAGACTTTGTATTTCGGACTTGAGATTTGGGACTTTGGACTTGGGACTTCGAACATGATGCAGTTTTCACACGACGAGAATTTAAACGAGCTTGCCGGGAAGGTCTGGCGGGGCGAGCGCCTTACGTTTGACGAAGGGCTCAGGCTTTATGCGACGGCTGATCTTCCGGCGCTGGCGAAGTTGGCCGATACCGTTCGACGGCGTCTTCACGGGCGCACGACCTATTTCAACGTCAATCGTCATTTCAACCCCACCAACGTCTGCTATGTTGATTGCAAGTTCTGCGGCTTCTATCGCAAGCCGACGGCTGTGGACGCTTACACGCACAACATAGACGAGAGCCTGCGCATCGCCGGTGAGGCTGTGCGCGAAGGCGCGACCGAGCTTCACATCGTCGGCGGCCTCAACACGAAATTGCCTTGGAGCTACTACACGGACCTGCTGGCGGCCTTGAAGCGCACGTACCCGCAGCTTCATTTGAAAGCCTTCACGATGGTCGAGCTTGACCACTTCGCGCGCTTCTACAAGATGGCGGATGAGGACGTGATAGAGCAGTTGAAAGCGGCGGGCATGAACAGTTGTCCGGGCGGCGGCGCGGAAATCTTTCGCGAGCCGACGCGCTCCATGCTCTGCGCGCACAAGTGCGACGCGGATCGCTGGCTTGAGCTTTCCGGCAAAGTCCACACGGCGGGTCTCAAGACCAACGCCACCATGCTCTACGGTCACATCGAATCCATAGAAGATCGCGTTGACCACTTTATTCGCCTGCGCGAGCAGCAGGATAAAACGGGCGGCTTCCAGTGCTTTATCCCGCTCGCTTTCTATCCCGAAAACACGCAGCTCGCGCACTTGCCCGGCCCTTCCGGCGTTGATTCGCTGAAGACCATCGCGGTCTCGCGCCTGATGCTCGACAACTTCCCGCACATCAAAGCCTACTGGGTGATGCTCGGAAAACGCCTCTCGCAGGTCGCGCTCCACTACGGCGCAAACGATCTGGACGGCACTATCACCGAAGGCGGCGAGCTGTCGGAAAGCTACTCGGTCGAGGCCAACCAGGAAGTGAAGATGACCAAGCAGGAGATCGTCGCGCTTATACAGGAGGCGGGCTTCGAGGCCGTCGAGCGCGACACGGTCTACAATAAGATTGAGCGTGAAACGGTGGCGACGTAAGCCGGACTCGCCTGACGAAACAATTTTTTATGGCTCAGCTCATGATACGACGTGTGCAGCGAATACAAATTCGATTACAGAAAATCAAAGCCGAATCGCTTCACAACGAAATCGTCTCTTAGAATTTTTTGAATATGACAACTGCAACTGAAACACGAACCATCAGCGTCGCGCATTCGCCGGATTCGGACGATGCCTTTATGTTTTACGGGCTGGCGACGGAGAAGCTGGACACGGGCGACCTGCGTTTCACGCACGTCCTTAAAGACATACAGACCTTGAACGAAGAGGCCATGCGCGGGACGTTTGACGTGACGGCCATCAGCTTTCACGCCTATGCTTACATCGCGGACAAGTACGCGCTCCTGCCGCACGGCGCGAGCATCGGCGACAACTACGGTCCGATAGTAGTTTCACGCGAGCCGCAGCGGCCCGAAGATTTATCAAACCTCAAGATAGCCGTCCCCGGAACATTGACGAGCGCTTTTCTGGCCTTGCGGATTTTTAACCCGTCGTTCAATTACGAAGTGGTTCCCTTTGACGAAATCATCGCCGCCGTTCAGGAAGGCCGCGCCGATGCAGGGCTACTGATTCACGAAGGCCAGCTTTTCTATCGCGACCTCGGGCTTCACAAGGTTGTGGATTTGGGCGAGTGGTGGCACGCGCGTACAGGATTGCCGTTGCCCATGGGCGGCAACGTCATACGGCGCGACCTAGGGCGGGATTTGATGAGGAAAGTCTCCGGCTATCTACACGCGAGCATACAGTATTCATTAGAGCACCGCGAGGAAGCTCTACAGTACGCGATGCAGTTTGCGCGCGACATGGATACGCCACTGGCCGACCGCTTTGTCGCTATGTGGGTCAACGACTTGACGCTCGATTACACGGAGCGCGGGCGCGAGGCCGTTCGCCGCCTGCTACGTGAAGGTCACGAGCAAGGGATTATCCCGCACGCCGTCACGGTCGAGTTCGCCGAATAAGAGAAGACAAAAAAAAGATTATGGTTTGGTGACGCCCGGTCCTAGTGGAAGATCAGGCGTCACCTTTTTCCCTTTGCCCTAGCGGTCAACTAGCCGCCGCAAAGGTGCTGGGGTGTTTCGCAGCAATTTCATCCGCCGCGAGGGTACGGATGACTGTCTCGGCGCGCAGGCTGATGTGCCCCAACGCATCAGCCAGTCCCCATTCGACGAGGAAGCAGCGCGCCATCATTGCCAACGGCTGCGGCGTTGCGACAATGATTCGACAGTTCACGGGACGCGGATAGGGATCGCCTACAGGCGTGTAGCGTCCCGTCTCCACGATGCGACAGAGCACGTGGCGCGCGGCAGGCGAAAGCTTTTCGATGTTGGTCAGGAAAAGCGTGCCCGTCCCCGATGCGCCAATCAACCCTGTCTTTTCTGGAAAAGCAAGCGCGACGCCGCCCGCCGTCCCGCCCAGTAGGACGGTCGTGCGGTCGCCGCGCTCATCATCAGCAAGCTGACGGCCATCAAGCTCCTCCCACGAGCCCATCCCGCCCGCTGCCCCGTGCAGCAACGTGGCCGCTCTACGTTGCAAAGGCGCTTGCGCGCTGTAGAGGTTCACGGGTAGGCGAGAAGCCGCCAGTCGCCGATATGAGGACCGAAGCTTTGATGGGTCGGTTCTCCAATCAGCCAGTTTCTCCACGCTGTCTATCATTTCAAATTTTCCTTTTGTGCGGCCTATTGTGAAGCGAGGGAACTGATCTTCTTTGTTACTCCGCCGCGGGTTAAAGCACGACGGAAAGGTAAATTTTGACTAAGCTCAAAAAGCCGGGGGTTTCCGTACTACCGTCAATGGAGACGACGACGTCTCCCACTTCTACAGTGGCTGTGGCCCTGACAGCCGGTGTCTCCGTGCTACCCTGTGCCCGGACAGCGGCGGGGGTGCCCAAGCCCACCACTGCTGCCAGCACAATGATCGATAACCATTTCTGAATTCCGCGCATTTTCTCTCCCCTCAAATTTCTTCGTTTTAAGTTATATCGGGTATATCTGGTACCAGGAAGGACAGCCTGTTAAATCATTTGGCGTCGTCTTCATGCTCTCTCTCTATTAACAAGGCTTGTGCCACACCTTGCGCAAGCGGGAAATGATACTCAAAAGCCCGTGTTTATTAGCTTTCGCGTGTCGTTGCCAAAAGCGCGAAGTCTAGAGAGATGACAGTTTTTTTGCCGGGCGTGATTCATGGATGGAGCCCGTGTAGAGAGATTAACTCAACTGATTATAGGCTTTTAAGAGTTGTGCATAAGATTTTGCTTGAGGGTGCAAAAAATTTTGCATCAGGGCGCGACCTACGTGCCTGCGCTTTATGATTCTTCGTCGAGTTGGTCTAATTCCGGGTGGGCTATGTCGAAGCGGCGCAGCTTGTAGGTAAAGGTCTGGCGGCGCAGGCCAAGGGATTCAGCCGCGCGCGAGGCGTTGCCGCTCTGCCGCGCCAGCGCTTCGGAGAGAAGTTGTCGCTCGACGTCCGCCATAATCTCCTTGAAGTTGATGGGCTTGGAGAAATCTAGCTGGAAGCGTACCGGGGAGGTTCCGGAGGCGGCGCGCAGTATGTCCGGCGAAAGCGATTCAGAGCTGACGGCCTGACCGTCTTCGGCAAAGACCACTATGCGCTCTATCTCGCTTCGCAACTGGCGTACGTTGCCGGGCCACTGGTAGCGCGTCAAATAAATCATGGCCTCGGGCGTGATGCCCGCCAGTTGACGATTGTGGCGGCGGCAAGCCTCCTCGAAATAGTAGGAGGCCAGAAGCGGTATGTCTTCGGGCCGCTCACGCAGGGGCGGAACTTTGACGACAAAGGTGTTGAGACGATAGAAGAGGTCTTCGCGAAAGCGCCCCTGTCGCACGTCCTCTTCAAGGTCGCGGTTGGTGGCGGCAATCACGCGTACGTTGACCTTGCGCGGCGCTTCTCCGAGGGGCATGATTTCGCCGCCCTGCAAGAATCTAAGGAGCTTGGGCTGTGCGTCTAGGGCCAAATCGCCTATCTCGTCCAGAAAGAGCGTGCCGCCTTCGGCAGCGCGTATGATGCCGCGCTGGTCGTTGACAGCGCCCGTGAAAGTCCCGCGCTTGTGGCCGAAGAGCTGGCTTTCGACCAGTTCCCTTGGCGCAGCCGAGCAGTTAAAGGGAAGAAAAATCTTTTCACGGCGCGGCCCTTCCTCATGAAGAGAACGCGCAATCAGCTCTTTGCCCGTGCCCGATTCACCGAGCACAAGCACGGTCGCGTCCGAATCCTTCAAGCGCTCCATGCGCGAAAGCACGTCGCGCATGGCAAAGCTCGTGGCGATGATATTGGGGAAGAGTCCGGAAGCCAGAGGCAGAGAGGTCGTGGCGTTGAATGGCCTGACGCGCCGTATGTCCGTGCGTAGGTCCAGCATCTGCAAGGCCAGACGTGTGACGCCGACGAGCGCGTCCAGAATTTCCGAGCGGCGTTCGGAGAGCGGCGCGGGCGAGCGCAGGTAGAGGACAAACGCTCCACCGTTTCTACGCGGCGCAAGCGTGCGACACAAATCGTCCGAGATGGCTTTGGATGACTGGGGCGCACCGAGCGTAGTGGTTGCAGACTCGACGGGCGCGCCCGCCGCCACCTTATCTTTCGCTTCCAGATGTTGCAGCACGGCCTGTGCGGCGCGCTGGCGGTCCCGTTCGTCAAGGTCGATGGTCGCCTGCGCGTAGAGCTGGCGGTCGTCGTCCGTGGCGAAGACGGCTGCGCCGCGCGTTGCCAGAGCATTTTTGGCGGCAAACATCAGCTCGCGCAGGAGACGCTCGCGTCCCGACGCGGCATCCAGAATCTGCATGATGAGCGGAGCCACGTCCGGCGGAATCAGGTTGATGGAAGGCACGGGCGCTATCTGCCACGCTTCCATACGCTCGGCTGCGCGCTGCGCCTCGCCTTCGGCGCGCTCTGCATCGAGCTTTGCGCCGAGCGCGTAAAACTGTCGCGCGGCTTCGTTAAAGCGCTCGTGCGCCAGCGCGTATTCGCCCCTGCGGGCCAGACTTTCGCCGTGCTCAAAAACCGTGAGCGCCACCTGATAGTTAGCGTTCATGGAGCGGAACGCTTCTTCGGTCTGGCGGAAGAGGCGCTCGCCGCGCGAAGGGTCGCGCCGCCGCGAGATAAAAGCGGCCATGTTGCGTTGAAGGATGGCGTCCAGATAAGAGTAAGGCAGATTTTCAAGCTCGCTCTGCGCGATTCTCATCCAATCTTCCGCAGGCATCCACTTGTCACTGCGGCGATAGCCTTCGACCATCAGGAGCGCCGCCTCGGAAGAGATTCTTTCTTCGTTGATCTCGCGTGCGAGGTCGCGTGCGTTGCGTGCGTAGGTGAGCGCCAGATGCGTATTGCGCGAGCCGAGCCAGAGTTGCCCGAGCGAAAGCAAAGCCTGCGCTTCGTTCTTCTTGCTCCCGAAGTCGCGTGCCAGATCGAGCGCCGAGCGTAAAAGCTCGTTCGACTCGTGCACCCGCCCCTGATGTCCACGCAAAGTCCCGAGAGTCTCCGTGAAGCTGCCTTCGTTCAAGCGGTCGCCGCAGGCGCGCGAGATTCCCAGCGCCTGCTGGACGTAGCTTTCCGCCTTGGCCCACTCGCCCGTGTAGATTTCCGTCAGCGCCAGATTATTAGAGACCATGGCGACCAGTTGGTCGCTGCGATGTCCCGCCAGATGCTCTAGCGCGCGATGGCCCGCGTTGACGGCTTCGTAAAAGTTTCCCTGCCAGTGATGCATCACGCACAGGTTGTTCTGTAGCCGCGCGCGCATCGTATCGTCGGTCGTATTGCGCAGGAGCCTGAGCGCGCGGCGATAACACATCCCTGCTTCGTCCAGATCGCCCTCGTGCCGTGCCACCATGCCCAGATTCATGTAGGTCATGGCGAGCGCCCGGTCCTGCCGCGTGCGTCGCCCCAGCTCTATGCTCACCTCGTAGTGCTCGCGCGCCAGCGGAATCTCGTCGAGCGCCCAGTAGGAGCGTCCCAAACAATGATGCGCGCGCGCCAGATTCACGGCGTCGCCCGTCGGCTCAAGAATTTCGCGTGCGCGATTAAGGAGCGTGACCGAGCGTGAAAAGTCGTTCTGCCAGTAAGCGTGTGCGCCGAAGGCCAGGAGGATGAGGCCGCGCGAGTGGGCCGGAAACGGATCGAGCGCGTGGACGTTATAGACGGCCAAAATGCGCCCGGCTTCGTTGTATTGCCCCAGGCCTTCGTGAACCGTCGAGAGGAGCGTGCGCGCCTGTACCTGTCGCTCGCTCGCAGGCCCGTCCGTGCTCTCTTTGATTAAATCGAGCAGGAGCTTTTGTGCGCCTTCCAGATCGCCGCGCTCGACCGAGCGTCCGGCAAGGACGAGTGTGTCGGTAGAGGCCGTCTGGTTGGCTGAAATTTGGGCCATAGAATCTCGCAGGAATGGAAATCCAGCTTTAGGGCGAAGGTTTTGGAGTGACACCAAAAGCTAGGTCCGAGTATAGCATAACTCTCGCGCGCCGCTCGCCAGAAAAGCTTTCCGGCGGGTAGACTCTTGGCCCCTGCTTCTGGCAAGATGTCGTGGGTAAAGTCCGAGGGTTCGCCCGTCCTTTGTAGCTTCAAAAAAGAGGACGCTCACCTCTCGAATCCGGGACGCTCAATTTCAGTCAAAAGAGAAATCAACTATGAGACGCTTAGCTTTTTTTACACTCACAGTGGCGGCGCTATGCCTTCTCGCGGCAACTCCTTTTGTAGACGTGCTCGCGCAGCAGAAACAGGATGCAGCCAAAACAGCGGCGGTGACGGGCGGAACAGCAGCAACAGAAGCAGACAAGATACTGGCTGCGTTTCGCGCTAAAGAGACGGAGTTTCGCCGCCAGCTCAACGGCTACGGCTTTAAGCGCGAGGCCATCATTCAATCCATAGGCATGGGCGGGCAGGTGACGGGCGAATACCAGCGCATCTCCTACATCACCTTCGACGCTGCGGGCAAGCAGCGCGAAAAAATTATCACGATGCCGATTCCGACGCTCAAGACCGACCCGGCGGACCTAGAAGACCTCAACACGATACAGGTCTTCGGCATCGAAGCGGGGAAGATTGACCAGTACAAGTTCACCTTCGTCGCGCGCGAGCGCATTGACGAGTTAGATACTTACGCCTTCGACGTCGAGCCCCGCGTGATGCCCGACCCGAAGAAATCACAGGAGCGATTCTTTCAGGGGCGCATCTGGATAGACGACCGCGACATGCAGGTCGTCAAGGCCAAAGGTAAGGGCGTGCCGCAGGGCAAGCAGAGATTTCCCACCTTTGAGACTTACCGCGAGCAAGTGGATGGGCGCTACTGGTTCCCTTCCTACACCTACGCCGACGACAAGCTGGTTCACGCGGACGGCACTGTGCTGCGCATACGCATGCGCGTGCGCTTCACGGACTACGTGACGCCTCCCGGCCAGGAGATGATTCCCGACGCGAACATGGTCGCACAGCCCCCGATAAAGAAGTCTTAGAAGCGGTTTGAAAAGTCCCTACGGGACTTAATGTTTATAGCTGGTACGCATTTCCAACAATCAAGCTCCATAGGAGCGTCATGTCATAGATGCTGAACATGCCGCTCCTACGGAGCTTGATTCTTGATTGCTGCTGTTAAGCTATAAACATTCAGCTCCTACGGAGCTAAACGCATGACGGGGACTTTCAAACACCTTCTTAGCTTAGCGTTTGTTAGTTACGTTTCCTGTGTTGATTCTTCCTGCACTCTCGCCCGCGTAAAGCTCCCGAGCAATACGCGAGTGGACTTCCGCGATTAATCTCTCGACGTCTTCATCCGTCTTGAGACCCTCTGTCTTGATGGGCTCAAGCAGGACCATCTCGATTGTGCCGGTGCGCGCCTCGCCCGTTCCCTTGCCCATGAGCACGTCCGTATTCTTCATCGCCACGGGCACTATGGGGACGCCCGCGTCTTTCGCCATAAAGAACGCGCCCTTCTTGAAGGGCAGAAACTGGCCGGGTCGCGCCCGCGTGCCCTCTGCAAAGACTGCGAAGGAGACGCCCGAGCGCAGCCGCGCGGTCGCCGCCTGCACGGTCTGAAGCGCGCGCTCGCGGTTGCTGCGGTCAATCGCCATGATGTTCACATAGCCCATGCCGTAACCTAGGATGGGAACTTTCAACAACTCCTTCTTAGCCAGCAGACCTATGCGACGCCCCAGGTAGGCGAAGATCGTCGCCGTGTCCAGATACGAGTGATGATTCGAGGTGAACACGTAAGTCTCCTTCGGGTCCAGATGCTCAAGGCCGCGCACGCGGATTTTCATCCCGCTCAATCTGAGCCACTGGCGAGCGCCCCAGTTTGCCCACGGGTAAACCCAGTGGCGGCGGCGCGCGAGCCACGACACGAGAATCACGGGTGGTCCTAAAATCAAAAGCAGCATCGCGGCCACAAACAACGACCACCAGTAAAGCAAACGCCCTGCAAGACTCGGACCCGTGTGTGTGCTAGACTCAACATCGTGCGCCTCAAGGGTGCGCCCGTCGCCTGATTCCATCAATTCGCCCGAAGGATTTTCCGAATGCATCGCCATTCTCGTGCCCTATTCGTCTCTGTTGTTCCGACTCTAATTCTTTTTCTGCACATCATCTCTGCACCGCTCGCGCAGGCACAGGAGCAATCGCGCTCCGTCATCACACGGCCATCGGCCCCGACTCCGAAAAGCCTGCTCGGCTTTACGCCGGGCGACGACCGCACCATCGCAGGCTGGAAGGAGATTACAGACTACTTTGCCGCTCTTGATAGCTCAAGCGACCGCCTGCTGGTCCAGACCATAGGCGAAAGCACAAAGGGCCGCCCCTCATCGTGGCCCTCATCAGCGCGCCAGAGAATATACGTGATTTGAATAAATATAAAGAGATTCAGCGCCGTCTGGCAGACCCGCGCACGGTCGCCAGCCCCGCAGAGCGCGACGCGCTTCTCGAATCCGGCAAGACGGTCGTGGCTATTTCCTGCTCGATACACTCGGACGAAATTGTAGCCTCGCAGATGTCCATGCAGCTTGCTTACGAGCTTGCTACTTCGGAAGCCCCCCTGACGCGCGAGATTCTACAGAACACCATACTGCTCCTGATTCCTTCGCCCAACCCGGACGGCGTGCAGCTTGTGGCCGACTGGTATCGCAAGACTTTGGGCACGCCCTACGAAGGGAAATCGCCGCCCGAACTCTATCATCATTACAGCGGCCACGATAACAACCGCGACTGGTTCATGCTCAACCTGCGCGAGACGCTGGCCGTCACAAAATTTTTCTGGAAGGAATGGTTTCCCGAAATTGTTTACGACGTTCACCAGCAGGGCCAGGCATCTTCGCGCTTCTTCATCCCGCCCTTCTACGACCCCGCGAATCCGAACATAGACCCTCTGCTCCTGCGACAGGTCGGACTACTGGGCCACAAGGTCGCCGCCGATTTACAGGGCGCTGGCTTCAGGGGCGTGATTACCAACGCCGCCTACGATACGTGGTGGCACGGCGGCTTTCGCACCGCGCCTTACTATCACAACTCTATAGGCATTCTTTCCGAAGCAGCGAGCGCGCGCCTGATGTCGCCCGCGACCATAACGCGCGAACAGCTCTCGCGCTCGACCGCGCGCGGCATGCCTTCGGCCTTGCAGGCGGCGACAAACTTTCCAGACCCGTGGCCCGGAGGCTTGTGGCGACCGCGCGACATCATGACGATGGAGATAGTGGCCGCGCGCGCGATTCTTTCGATGGCTGCGAAATACAGAACGGAATACCTGCGCAACTTTTACGAGCTGAACCTGAAAAGCCTAGCGCCCCCCTCGCGGGACGAGCCCGTTGCTTATCTCATCCCGGCGGGCCAGGGCCGGGACGAAAATGTGTCGAAGCTCTTGACGACGCTCGTAGAGCAAGGCGTCGAAGTCCGTCGCATGGACCGCGAGCTGCATGCTTCCTTCGGCGTGCAAACTCTCAATAGCGCCGCTTCCATGAACAAGAATGATGAAAGGTCAGTCGCGATTACAGGGATTGAGCCGATGCAGGAAGTGCCCGCCGGAAGTTACATGATCTTTCTCTCGCAGCCTTTGCGCGCAAACGTCAAAGCTCTCTTCGAGCCGCAAGCCTACCCCGACCGTCGCACGAATGACGGCCGCGTCGAGCGCCCTTATGACGTCGCGGGCTGGACGCTTCCCTTCCAACTGGGCGTCGAAGCCTACAGCGTTCTTCAGATTAGAGAGCCGCCAGCCGCGAGACGCTTCACGCTTGTCCGCGATGAGCGCGAAGTGCGCCGCGACCTTGGATTGACAGCACGAAGCGGAGCGCGCTCGCCCATCACGAATCCGATTACGCGCCCCGTCAGGCTCGCGGTCTATCGCGGCTGGATCGCCAACATGGACGAAGGCTGGACGCGATTTGTCTTCGACACCTTCAACGTGCCCTACGAATCTTTGCGCGACGCAGACATCAGGCGCGGCCAGTTGCGTGCACGTTTCGACGTCATCATCCTGCCTTCGCAGCGAGCCAAAGAGATTATCGAAGGCCACGTGGCCGGGAGCTATCCGCCCGAATACACTGGCGGCATTACGGAAGCGGGCGTCGAAGCCCTGCGCGCTTTTGTGAACGAAGGCGGAACGCTCATCTGCTTTGACGCCGCGACGGAGCTTGCCATCAAGCAGTTCAATCTTCCTTTACGCAACGTTCTCGAAGGCGCGGCCCAGACAGACTTTTACTGCCCCGGCTCAATCCTCGCGCTCGACGTGGATACAAAACAGCCGCTCGCGCGCGGGCTGCGGCCCACGACCGATGCTTACTTTATCAATAGCTCGGCCTTTGAAATCGTCAACGCGAATGATCGCATGGGATTGCAAACAAGCGCGCGTGAGGATGACGACAAACGCGTGCGCGTCATCGCGCGCTACAGGGAGAATAATCTACTGCGCTCGGGCTGGCTCCTGGGCGGGGAGCGTCTAGCGGGGCGCATCGCGCTTGCCGAAGTCGCCATGGGTCGTGGCCGCGTCGTCCTCTTCGGCTTTCGCCCGCAGCACAGGGGACAAACGTGGGCCACGTTCCCCTTCATCTTCAACGCCATCATGAGCGGCAACTCGTCAGCGCCTGAGAAATAACCTGACGCCTAACATCTAATTTCTTATTGCCAAAGCACGGGTTTCGTGTTATCAGCGTGCACACCGTAGAATTCGACGCGTCTTCCTATCTTTAGCATTGACGCAATCGTCAAGTTACCTGACCTCTTAAAAAGGAGAAGAGTGATGAAAGCCAGCCGCGACATGCTTGAAGATCAGTTGCAGGATTATGAAAATCAATTGGCGAGTCTTAGCTCGTACCTCACAGAGTTGAAAGACACGACCGCCCGGTACGGGACGGATAAAGAACACTTCGCGGGGGACATGGCGGAGGCGGAGCATAACCTACGCTATTACGAAGGTGAGATAGGGCGCATCAAGCAAGAGCTGACTAAATCTGCGAATGCGGGAAGCCCTCAAACCGGGGCGGATACTATTCTGCCGCGCACGAAAAAGCAGGGTCTAGGCTCTCTCATCATCTCTTCCATCAGTTTTGTAGCCGGAGCATTTCTTGGTTCGAGGCTGAAGTCCAGGAGAGGTAGTACGGACAGGAACGAGTAAAAGAGAGGGCATTAATAAATCTCCACGTTAAGCGTAAGGCTCGCGCCGCGCAGGTTGCGGCTCTGCTGAGGCTTGATATTTTCCTGACACTTAACCCGACAGACTAAGTATGCAAACCGGAATTGCTGAAGTTAACGGCGCGCAAATCTTTTACGAAGTGGCGGGGAGTGGCTCGCCGCTCGTGCTGGTTCATGCAGGGATAGCCGACCGCAGGATGTGGGACGAGCAGTTTGAGGTCTTCGCGCGCGAGTTTCGCGTTGTGCGTTATGACCGGCGCGGTTTCGGAAAGACGTTGATGACGCCCGGCGCTTACTCTCATCACGACGACCTCCACGGTCTTCTTCAATCTCTAAACATCGAGCGGGCCGCGCTCGTCGGTTGCTCGCAGGGCGGGAAGACGGTTCTGGACTTTGCGCTTGAGCATCCCTCTATGGTGAGCGCGCTTGTCTTAGTCGCTTCCGCGCTCGGCGGGTTTGAGTTCGAGGGCGAATATCCGCCGCAATGGAAAGAGCTGGAAGAGGCGGACGAAGCGAGCGACATAGAGCGCGTCAACGAGCTTGAATTACAGCTCTGGGTTGATGGCCGTGGGCGCACGGCGCGCGAGGTTGACCCGAAGGTGCGCGAGCTTGTGCGCGAGATGAACCTCATAGCCCTTCGTGCGCCCGCCACTCTCGGACAGGAGCAGCCGCTTGAGCCTCCGGCGGTGCACAGGTTGGATGAGATTCAAGCGCCCGCGTTGATTGTGGTCGGCGATCTGGACATGGCAAAGCCGCTGGCGGCGGCTGAAGTGCTGGCGGAAAAAATTTCTTCCGCGCGCAAGGTCGTCATCCACGGCACTGCGCATCTGCCCAACATGGAACGTCCCGCAGAGTTTAACCGTCACGTGCTGTCTTTCCTCGGCGACGCTCTTTAAGAGATTGTTTTAAAAGTCCCGTAGGGACTGAATGTTTATAGTTTAACGACAGCAATCAAGAATCAAGCTCCGTAGGAGCGTCATGTGTCGCGTCTATCACATGCCGCTCCTACGGAGCTTGATTCTTGGAAATGCGTGTGGCTATAAACATCGGCGCTCCTACGGAGCTAAACAATCAGGACTTTTCAAACAGGCGCTAAGAATCTCTTTCGGCATGCCCGCTCGTTCGACCTTGCCTGTTAATAATTACACTGTTCATACGTCTTCTCTTATACGAGCGCCTTTTACGGGAATTCGTACATCCGTCTTTATTTCACAAAAAGCGTGGGCACGCGTCATGCAGAGGCGTGTGTCTGGCGGCGTTTGATTTAATTTTCCGGAACATAATCCGGCTCGCGACGTTTAGCACGATTGAATCCAATCCACACGGCGCGGCCAATTTCGTTTTGACACCAGAGGCTTCGGGCAAACAAGTTTCGTGTCAGACGTGCGCTCATAAGCAACCGTAGCGTAAAGTTTTACATCTAGCTGGTTGATTTTACGAAAATCCCTAGAAGGGCTCTCCCTGGCTCATGCGTAATCGCTTTATTCGTGAGTACCTCCCTCATCTAGTGACGGGCGCGGTATTGCTCGGCGTACTTTCTGCGCTTTACAGTGTCCCGCAAATCGCCGACCCGAACTTTAACGCCAACGTCCCCGGCCCCGCCTATATCAAAGACCACCCGCACGTCCTGTTTGACGAAGCGCACCAGAACTTTCACACCTCCACGGGCCGCTACAAGCCGTTTGCGGACCTGATTACCAACGACGGCTACAAGGTAACGCCCAACAAGGAGAGGTTTCGCACCGACATCCTGGCGCAGTGCAACATACTGATCATAGCCAACGCGCAGGGCGCGAATGATCGCGGCGACGCACCCGCTTTTACCGAAGCTGAAGGCGATGTCGTGCGCGACTGGGTCGATGGCGGCGGGTCGCTCCTGCTCATCACGGATATTTTCCCCTGGGGCTCGGCAGCCGAAAATCTGGCCCAGCGCTTCGGCGTCGAGATGAGCAAAGGCTTTACGGAAGACCCCGTCAATCACGTCAAGGAGACAAAAAAGCCCGGCATCCTTCTCTTCTCACGCGAGCAGGGTTTAATCGGAACGCATCCGATTACAGAGGGACGTACCGCTCAAGAGCGTATCAACAAGGTCATCACCTACGTCGGGCAATCGCTGAAAGGACCGGAAGGCAGCTCGCCCATTCTGAAGCTCTCGGATACGGCAGTGGATCGCGTGCCCGAGCTGGTCGAGAGTCCAAACCCGGACGGGCCGCCGCAAATGACTATCCAGTTCAGCGACCCGCTCCCGGCTGTTGGCAGAACGCAGGGCTTAGCCTTCAAGTACGGCAGGGGCCGCGTGGTGGTGATGGGCGAAGCCGGTGTCCTCTCCGCTCAGGTCCAGCAGGGCGCAGCCTTCGGGATGAACGACGCGCGCGCAGACAATCGCCAACTGGCACTCAACATCATGCACTGGCTTTCAGGACTCTATTAAGCAGATTCAAACAGGGATGGACAGGATAGACAGGATAAAGAAGAACATTTCTGTTTTTGTTATCCTGTCTATCCTGTCCATCCCTGTTAATTCCATTTTATGAGGTGTACGCAGATGGATAAAGTGAATCTCAAAGATAAGCTCAAGCTATTTAATGACTACTATCGTCCGCGCATCGCGGGCGAGTTGAACGGCCAGATGGTCAAGCTCGTTAAATTTCAAGGCCCGTTTGTCTGGCACAAGCACGACAACGAAGACGAGATGTTCATGGTCATAGAGGGCCGCTTTCGCATGGAGTTTCGCGACCGCGACGTATGGCTCGAAGAGGGCGAGTTTATCATCGTCCCGCGCGGCGTAGAGCATCGGCCCGTCGCAGACGAAGAGGTTCACGTGCTTCTGTTCGAGCCCGCTTCGACACTTAATACCGGAGACGTCGAAGATGCTTTGACGTTGAGAGAGCTGGAAAAGATTTGATTGCAGCCGCGGGCGCGCTCTTTCCCCGCTCCCTTGTTTCAGGCGCGAGGGTTAACGATTGATTATCTGGAACGTCCAGGTGTATTTATGCCCCGCTTTGAAATCCTTATTGCCGAACGCGGGTTGTATTCCGGGAGAGTATCCATAGAAATCATACCTTCCGGGCTTCACCGTCAGCGTCTTGGTGGTGTTGGCGGGTATCACGTAAAGAACGTCGTTGAGGCGCAGTCTCAAGTCTGTTTTGGGTTCCATGTTTCTCACACTCACGACGGGGTCTGCGGTCGTTCCGGTAGACTCTTCCTCCATCGGTGGGCCTGCGGAAGAATTCGCCGTCAGTTTGATAATGACATCACATTCGTTGATCCATCCTTCCGTGGCAGACTCAACCTCCACGACTCTGTACCACGAGCGCACAGGGCTCCGCTTAACCAACGCCAAAAACTCTGACCGCTTCACGCTCCTCAGGGATTTGCTGGAGAGATTAGCCTCCTCGCGAATGTCTGCTTGAGGTGACACAACAATGGCGAAGTCCAGCCCGTAGTCTTTCATCTGCCGGACAAACTCAACGTCCGCAGGACTCTTTTTGCAGTCCTGCGTCTGTACCGGCGTGAAATATGAGTAGCTGCCACGCGCTGGATGAGAAAACGCCACGAGGTTTACCACAAGCAATATGACCAACGGTAGAAAGCGTATTTTCATGGTGGGTGCTCCTATTTGATAAAGGCAAGGACTCCGCCTTTTGAGTTAGACACAGGCTCCGCTGGGAAATACCGGAAGGCGTTAGCGGAGTAAGCACCGGGTTTATATCTTGAAACGGAATGGATTTCAATAGCGAAGAGAAAGGGGCGGGCTCAGTTTGAAATAATGCTCACGACTAGACAAGCTTGCTGCCACAGTGTAAAAATTTAAGTTTCGCTTTGGCGAGAATATCCTTTCTATCAGGGGTCTATCTTTTTTATGCTACGCGCAGGCATCGTCGGGCTGCCCAACGTCGGCAAGTCCACGCTCTTTAACGCGCTCACGGCGCAAACGGCTGCTCTGGCCGCCAACTATCCTTTCGCTACGATTGAGCCTAACGTCGGTGTCGTCGCCGTCCCCGACGAGCGGCTTGAGCCTTTAGCCAAGATTGTCAAAACCTCCACCATCATTCCCGCGACGGTCGAGTTCGTGGACATCGCCGGGCTCGTGCGCGGCGCGTCGCAGGGCGAAGGGCTCGGCAACCAGTTCCTGGCTAACATACGCGAGACGGATACGGTCGTGCAGGTCGTGCGCTGTTTCGAGAGCGAAGAGATAGTTCACGTGGAGGGCAGCGTTGACCCTGCGCGCGACATCGAGACGATTCAGATTGAGCTGGCGCTTGCGGACCTCGCGAGCGTCGAGCGGCGGCGCGAGCGCGCGCAGAAGACGGCCAAGAGCGGCGACAAGCAGGCGCGCGCAGAACTCGATGTGCTGGATAAGATTCAGCCCGTGCTGGAAGAAGGCAAAGCGGCGCGCACGGTTGAGCTGACGAAAGAGGAGCGCGCCATCGCACGCTCGTTTTTTCTACTCACGACCAAGCCGACCATCTACGCCGCGAACGTGGACGAAGCCACGCTGGCCGCGCCTGATGAAAATCCACATGTGCGAAGAGTGCGCGAGATTGCCGAGAGCGAGGGCGCGGAATTTATCATCATCTGTGCACAGCTCGAAGCGGAGCTGGTCGCGCTCCCGCCGGACGAGCGGCGCGACTATCTGGAAGCGCTCGGCGTAGAGGGGAGCGGCGTTGACAATCTCATCAAGAGCGCCTATCGCCTGCTCGGGCTGATGTCGTTTTTGACGGCGGGTGAAAAGGAAGTGCGCGCGTGGACAATCCCGCAGGGTACACGCGCGCCGCAAGCCGCCGGAGTCATCCACACGGACATCGAGCGCGGCTTTATACGCGCCGAGGTCATAGGCTACGACGCGCTCACGCGCGCAGGCTCATACGCCGCGGCGCGCGAGCAAGGTCTTTTACGACTCGAAGGCAAAGAATACGTCATGCAGGAAGGCGACGTCGTTCACTTCCGCTTCAACGTCTGAAGCGCGGCAAAATCTTTGCTTTTCTCCCCTTCTCTCTGAGGCTCCAAACCCTTGATTTTAAGGCAGAAACTTGTCTATTGCCTTATCAGGCGTTATCACTTATCATCCCTGATTAGCAGAAAAATTGTGTGTGCGGCGTGTGTGTGATTGGTTTTGACCATTTTACACACATTCCACACACACCAAAGGAGACTCTTATGAGGCGCACAGGGACTGTTATTAGCCGGGGCGAGGGTAAAAATAGGGTCTGGTGGGCACGATTCATTTACATTGATGAGCAGGGAGTACGCCACGACTTACAGCGTAAGGCTCAAAGTAAAGCCCACGCCCGCGAATTAGCCGATGATCTAGCGAGCGAGTACAACACGAACGGCGAAGGCGCTTTGAAGAAAGAGCGCATGACCTTTGCCGAACTCTGCGATTACTGCGAGAAGCATTACTACAAAGAGGCCGTCTACCGTGACGAGCGGAAGATAGAAGGCGTGCGCGGGATTCACACGGCCAAGTATCAGCTAAAGGCTTTGCGTGAATATTTCGGCAAGCGCCGCCTGCGCTCAATCTCTTACGCAGACCTTAAAGCTTACCGCTCCGCTCGCCTTCAAACGAAATCAGAGCGCACAGATCGTAACCTTTCTATAGCTACTGTCAATCGCGAGTTGTCGGCGCTGCGACGTATGCTGAACGTCGCACAGGCCGAAGGCTGGATACCTCAGAACCCATTTAACAGAGGTGAGCCGCTCATAAATCTAGCTGACGAGCGCAAGCGAGAAAGGATTCTGTCTCGTGATGAAGAAACGCGCTTGCTTGATGCCTGTGCCCCGCTACAGCGTCAACACTTGAGACCCTTACTTATTGCCGCTATTGATACTGGTATGCGCAGGGGGGAGATGTTAAAGCTCCGATGGTCTGAAGTTAATTTAGAGGGAAGAAAGATTCACGTCCGGGCATTCAACACTAAGACCATGAAAGCTAGAAACGTACCCATTGCACAGAGGCTCTATGTGGAATTACAGAGGCTCTGGGATATTTCACCCAAAGACCCGCAAGGTCTCGTCTTTGGAATCAAAGACAATGCAAGGATGGCTTTTACTTCTGCGCGTGAGGCTGCCGGGTTGTCTGATGTTCGCTTTCACGACCTACGACACACGGCGGCTACACGCATGGCCCGCACTATGAGCCTGTCGGAAGTTGGACGCATCTTAGGCCACAGCCAACCGCAGACGACATATAGATACGTGAATGTAGATGATGCGACTCTTCAAAGGGCGCAAGTTGCGATAGATGCCTTTCACGCAGAAAGTAAAGAGAAAGAATCTTCTGTGATGGTGAACTAATCAGATTCGGCTCGCCTTACTCGCACCGGCCAGTGCTGAGGACAGGCCGCGATCCCTGAGCGGACGGCGAGCCGATGCTTTTCAGGGAAGGCTGACAGGGAGGCCGATATGTCCAACGCCCCGCCGCAAGATTATCTTATTGACGAAATTCTTAATGAAGCTGTCGAGATGTGGATTGAAGGGCGTCAAAAGGCAGATATTTTCTGCGATGTATATACAGCAGAAGATGGCGAGTTGTGTTTAGTATATGAAGGCATGGGACACGATTACGGCGATATTCTTTGTTACTACCGACCGAAAAATGCTGTCCCGAAAATCTTAGAAGAGTGTAAGCGGCGTTTCGATGATATGACCGTTGAAGCCTATCTAAAAGATGAGGGGCGCACCGTAACAATCCGCTTTGGAGAGCGCGAATGGGAGAATGGGGCGAAAGAGCGTTTAATCAAAGAGATGGCAATTCTGGCAACTAAATCTTTACTTGACGGCCTCCTGCTCAACATAGGTTTTAGCCTTAAAGCGAACTTTGACGATGCTTTGTTCTTAGCCGAGTCTGTTCTGTGCAGCCATGTCGCTAAAAGTTTTGAAAATGAAGGTGCACGCCACGACGGGATTAATGTAAAAAAGGATATTGAGCGATTAGCGAATGAGTCCGGCGATAAGAGGCGAAGTCACCTTACTAGATTATCAACTACTATTCCTAGATTACGCATTCCTACTTGGAAAGTTGGACGACCTCTAGGAGTCAAGAATAAGAAAACAGTAGATGAATTAGACCGCGAGAATGCAGAGCATAGAAGGCTGATATTAAAAGCGATGTGCGCGCTTTATCGCAAAGAGCCAAACGAGATTCTAGCAGAGGACGCAATTAAAAAAACAACGGTCTCCGAGGAAATGGGCCTATCACGGTCAACTTTAGATACATGGCTAGAATCAGGGGGCTTTGATTTTGATGACCTGAAGAATGAGGCTACAAGGATGTCTAGTAAAAATTAATTCCAATTAATTTTGGACATACGTTTTCAAGCAGCACTTTCCATTGTGCTGTAAAACCGTCGCTGATAACTCGGCGACGGTTTTGTTATTTAGAGCCAACCTGAAGCAATACGGAGAAAAGAAAGATATGAGCGAAGCAGTAAACACAGTAAGCCCTCTCCTGACTAAAGCTGAAGCTTCAAAGATTCTGCGCGTTGCACCGATAACCGTTCACAGAATGATGCGTACAGGGCGACTTGGCTATCACCGCATCGGCGCAAGGGTCTTTACTACGCAGCAACTCATTAATGAGTTCCTAGAACAAAACACACGCAAACCTAAAGCAGCATAAAGTGAGGTTGAGTTCATGAGCGTTTATGACACCTTGAATAAATTAAAAGGTGTGAAGCGTTCTGGCGATGGATGGATAGCCTTCTGCCCTACTCATAACGACAAACACCATAGCCTGAGCATCAAGGAATGTGACGGCGGGCGGGTGCTTCTATTCTGTCATGCCGGATGTAGTTATAAGCAGATCACAGACGCGCTTGTCGTTGAATGCGCCCCACGCAGCATCAAGACTATTTATGACTATTGCGCAGCAGATGGAAGTCTTCTCTATCAAGCTGTGAGATTCGAGCCGAAGGGCTTTAGCCAACGAAGGCCGGATGGTAAAGGTGGTTTTATTTATAAACTGAACGGCACGCCCCGCGTACTTTATCGCCTTCCTGAGATTATCGCAGCTCCTAAAGAATCAATTGTCTTTATCCCAGAAGGCGAAAAGGACTGCGACCGTCTTGCCTCTTTCGGGCTTCTGGCAACAACAAATGTCGGCGGGGCTGGAAAGTGGCGGGATGATTACAGCGAATATCTACACGGGCAGCACGTTGTTATCCTGCCCGATAATGATGAGCCGGGGCGCAAACACTCAGCACAGATAGCAAAGTCTCTTTTGGGGATCGCCGCAAGCGTTCGTCTTCTTGAGCTTCCTAATCTTTCCGAAAAGGGCGACGTATCCGATTGGCTAGATGCCGGTGGAACAATTGAGAGATTGCGCGAGTTGGTTGAAGCCGCTCCGGTGTGGACGGAAGGTAAAGCGGGGTCTGCGCTCTCTATTGCGCGCATGATTGATGTCGCGGCAGAGAAAGTGCGGTGGCTCTGGTATCCGTATATCGCTCTCGGAAAGCTCACTCTTTTAGAGGGCGATCCAGGCTTAGGTAAATCGTGGCTGACCTGTGCGATGGCTGCGGGCGTCTCGTGCGGGCGTGGCCTTCCCGGTGCTGGAATCTATGAAGCCGGAAACGTTCTCATGCTATCTGCCGAAGATGGTCTTGCCGATACCTTGCGGCCTCGCCTTGATGCTGTCGGCGCTGATGTCTCGCGGGTATTCGCTTTAGCCGAGCCACTTACTTTCGACATGGCCGGACTCGTCAAACTAGAGGCCGCGACCATCGAATACAAGCCCCTGCTAGTCATCATAGACCCTCTATTCGCCTTCACGGGAGCTAAGGCAGATATTCACAGAGCAAACGAGTGCCGCGCCATATCTGCGCCTCTGGCAGCCATAGCGGAGCGGCAGGGCTGCGCAATCGTCGCGCTACGTCATCTGGGCAAGTCTCGCGGTGGCGGTCATGCGCTTAATGCTGGAATCGGCTCTATTGATTTCACGGCTGCCGCTCGCTCTGTGCTTTTGGTCGGCGTTGAGCCTGATGAGCCTAATAAGCGCGCAATCGTTCAGATCAAAAACAACCTAGCCCCGCACGGCCCTGCGGTCGGATTCAAGCTTGAAGACGGTCAGTTTTATTGGACCGGCGAAAGCAGCCTAACGGCGAGCCGCATTCTTTCCGTAGCTTCTGAAGATGAGCGAAGCACGGTAGAAGAGGCGGCTTACTTTCTACGCCACACTCTTGAGGATGGCCCTGTGCCGACGAATGAGATCAAGCGTGAAGCACGGAAGGCCGGAATTTCGGATGCGACCTTGCGGCGCGCAAAAGACCGCTTGGGCGTTCGCTCCGGGAAGAGGGGCGGTCATTTCGGCACTAATGAACAGTGTTGGGTCTGGATTCTTCCCGGCGCTGAAGACGCTCAAGAGAGTGCTAAAGGTGCTCAAGAAAAAGAAATTGAGCACCTTCAGACAAATAGCACAAATAAAAATAGTTATAGCAGCAATTTAGCTGAAGATGCTCAATTATCGGACTTTGAGCACCTTCAGAAGCGCGGTCTTCCAGACGACATAGTTATTCCGCCTGAGATGCCGGATGAAGAGTATAAGCGCCAGTTTGAGGAATTTAGGAGATGAGGGGTGAGCCAAAGCTCAAGCTCACACGGATCGGTGAGTGCTGTAACCCGAAGTGTCAGCGTCCGCTCTACAGAGAATTGATGCGCTTTGACGATGATGAAGCATGTTTTGAGTGCGATCCGCCGCGTGAAGGATTGCCGACAACATTTCGCCTGTTATCCGGCGAATCGCCTAGCGGGTCGGACATTTCTTTTTAAGGCGGGCTGAGTATGGATACCCCATGAACGCCGGGATACCCTATGGACGAGAAGCCAACATGCGGAGCAAGAACGCGCCGGGGCTCATCATGCCGTCGCTCTCCGACCGTTCTAGGGCGCTGCAACTTGCACGGCGGGCGATCCTTTTCGGCATCGCTCATCCGAACTATAAGCACGGGCTGTACTCGAAACACTGTCCCTCTGGCATCGTTCGACGTGGGATGCTCACCTTAGCCGCTCACAGAGAGAGAGCAATAAAGAGAGGCTTTGATAGATTTTGACAGACACGGCGGAAAAATTAGCGGGCAAACGTGAAAGCGCACTCCTGGCGCTGCTCTCCAATTCCAGTATTAGAGATGCGGCCAAAGCTTCGCACGTCTCCGAAGCCACGCTCTATAGATACCTGAGAGAGCCCGAGTTTTTGGCCCGCTTTCGCTCGGCTCGGCGTGATGTAGTCGAGCACGCGGTTTCCCGGCTTCAATCGGACGCCTCGCACATGGCGGGCGTGCTCCGCAAGATTGCAGATGATGAGGAAGCCCCGGCCTCGGCGCGCGTGGCGGCGGCCCGGACCGTGATCGAGCAATCAATCAAGGCCGTGGAGTTGGTTGACTTGGCCGAGCGCGTAGAGGCTTTGGAGCAGATGACGAAAGGCATGAAAGGGAAAAGGTGAGATATAGAATTGAGCGCGTGTTAAGAGAAATTGAGGCGCGAACTCGGGCCAAAGAGAGCGACCGCGCGCCCGTGGTTGTGCTCTTGCCTGAAAAGATTTCGCCGGAAGAGTGGACACGCCGAGCCAAAGAGGGCGGGCCATTTCCTCTACAGGAGATTATATATGGGGCTGCAAAGTCGAGTTGAGAGATTAGAGCGTCTTCACATCATAGAAGAGGATAAAGACCCGATTGTCTCGGAAGAGACGCAGCGCAGTATTCATAAAATTTACGGCGCGGGTGAGTTCGTCCCGTCAACGATGCGCTTGTCAGAGCTTCAGAGGATAGTGGAGGGGATTTATAGGTGAGTCTCAAAAGCAGGCTTGCAAAACTGGAATACACGAGCGGCATCAATGACCCCTGTGTAGTGTGTGATGCAATAGAAAGGCACGGGCGGCGCGCGGGAGAGCTGGCGGAAAGGCTCGGCATCGCATCAGAGCCGAAGGGTAAAGCTATGGTGCTCCTGACTTGTAAATGGTGTCTGCGCGGGAAAGAGTACAATCTTTATAGCTTCACTGTGAGCGAGCGGGCGCTAATGGAGAAAATGGAGTTAGCTTACGAAAGCGGCACGCTCTGTGAGCACCCCACGCTTCACGATGAAATAGAGGCGATGTTTGAAAGAGCATTCCGCCGAAATCGCGGCGCACACTATGAGCAATTCCAAAAGCTTGAGGCCGAATGGCAATCCGAGTTTGACCGGGTAATCATCGGGGTGGTTCCGCGCTTTCACTATCTGTGCAGAGTTCCGAACTGCTCGTGCGACCATCCGAAGACAGATGAAGAGTGGGAAAGAAACGTGCGCGCCAGTGGTTTGCGGGCCGCATGAAGGGGGTAGAAGTGAGAGACGTAACGCGACGGGTGACAAAGCTAGAGCAGGAGATAGGATCGCCCGAGGGGTGCGAGGTCTGCAAAGATTATGACCGGCCATTCTCTTTTACCCTTGACGAGCGGGAGATGCGCGCGAAGCTTAAAAGTTACGCGGCGCAAGTAGAAAGACCGCCGGACGTGATAGAAACCGTGGCTTTCAAGGCGACGTGTAAGAACTGCCGCAGCCCTTACGTGCAAGTACTTTATGTAGTGTACGTGGAGAGCCGCGCAGCAGCATAATAACCTCAGAAAACCTCAGATTTAGCGAGCTAATTTTCTACACTTTTCACGCTTACGGGGGAGTTAGCTCACTCTTGCCCCCTGCGCTTGAAGGGTCTTTCTTGGCCAGAGGAGCGTGCTCTTTAATCTCGGACGCGGCCTCGACCTTCTTTCGTTTAGTAGTTTTCATCAGACCTCACAATTGAAAGCCTGACCCTTCGCTCCACCTGACGGGCGCCAGACGGCGCAGCCCTCTGGCGCCCGTCAGGTGGAGCGAAGGGTCAGGCAGCGGATATCTTTCCCATTCCATGCTACGGGCGGGGTATGCCGTCGCATTTGCAATACCATTGACCGATTTGCGAGCCAATGTTCGTGCCGTAGCTGCTGGCGCCGGCACTGCTACCCGGCGGCGGCGGTTGTTGCGGAAAGGGCTCGCCCTCGCTATTCATAAATATCAGCTGCTTGTCGGGCAGATTTTGGTAGATGACCACGAACGAAGAACCGCCGTAGTGGAACGCACCCATCTCTTGGCCCTTGTGAACCGTAGCGCCCTTCTTCATGGTGGAGTCAAATACGACGGATGACACTTCGCTCATGCCCAGCGGGATGCAGCAGACGTTGCCATAGTCCTTTGTCTCGAACACAATCAGGCCGCGCGCATTGACCTCCGCGAGATAGGGTGTGGAGGCAGTCGTCGCACCGCCGTAATCCGGAAGCACCAGTTTGCTAAAGAAGCAACCTGGGATCACTATCGGGTCAAAGAGCACCGTACCGTTCACCGGTACCCACCAACGATGGAAGTTGTAAGGATTGAGATAAGTCTGGAAGACATAGCCACCTTCGAACATCTCCGATAGCTTGAGCTTCTTGATCGCTTGGTTTTGCTTGGGATCCGGCGAGCTGAAGATGTCGTCCAGTGAATAGGGCATGCCCTTGAGCCAGAACACGTCCTTGCGCTTAACCTGGGCTTCCCAGCAGAACAGCGAGCCGTCGTTGGGGCAGATCACGATCTGGTTCGTGTCTGGGCCGGCTATCGGTCGCTGCTTGGCAGGGTCTGAAAACTGCCTGGTAAAGAAAGAGTCCCACGACTTCCAGTAAGGCAAAGTGTTGGAATCCTTCTTCCAGATGGGGAAGTCGTATTGTTTCTTGGCAGTTGGCGAGAGCCACTGCTTACCATTGGCCTCGAAGCCTGAGGCCGACGCCGGTGTCTCTAGGAAGGAAGCCCATTCTTGCAGGACGGACTTCATCTTTTTGTTGAACATCGGCAGACGGAATAGCGTGCTGCCGCCAAGCGTCGCGTCGATTGCCACCACGATGGCCGAGAAAGGCAGGCCGACCAAGTCGTTGTTGATAAACTGAGGCGCCTCGCCCAAGATGGTATTGAAGGCGTGAAGGAGGGTGTCCAAGTCCTTTATCCGTGGAATCGGCGCCTCCTTGGTCGATTGATGAGCGGCGACGATGTTCGCATTCTGCTGAAAGGCGTTTTCAGCTAGGTAGCGAAGCACACCGTTGCTATCTATAAATTTCTTTAGGGCCTGGATACTGGGCGACAATTTCCGGCGTTCCTTTTCCAGAACCATTTGTACGAACAACTGAAAAGACTCGCTGCTTGGGTGGGGGAGCCAGCCGCTCTGGACGTTGTATGGAACTGCATGGTGTGTATAGAACATGGTTTGTCCTCCTCAGACAGGTAAATGAGTCAGAGCCTTTGTTTTGTTCTCAAAAAAACTTTTTAGCGCTACTGGCCTAACGCCCGAATTAACCGGGCGCGTATTCAACGCCCATAGATTCAAGTTGACGATGAAAGACAAGCTAACTCGCGCTCCGGTTGAATGAGTTGTTAGGCGCGCCGTGAGGATTTCTAATGAATTTATCCTAGAATTTCTTCATATTCTTTTATTTGCTTGATTGAAACTCTCAATGCGTTTGCGCCCCCAGTTTCGTGTCAATAACCACAATAATAAAATGCAATTTAGAAGAAAAAGCAGGGTACAAGACAAGAAATACAACATGGTAATAATGTTGAATTCCCCACCAGTAGCATTCAGGGCTAAAATAAATATACCGATGATTATTAAAAGAGCAGCTACGTATATCCAAAGGATAGCAACATGTGTAATGTTAGGGCATTCATAAGCAGTCGCCCTATCAGCGGAATTAATCTCATTACGAATATTTGACTTCATCACTGCCCTACAGTTATCAACTCAACTTCTGCTCAGGTCTGAAATCCCCATCTCCGAAAATACTGACTTCCCAACTATCAACGCCTATACGAACAAAATCAAAAGTCGCTTCTACTTCTACATCGAATATTACACAAGCCGACTGTCTGCAACAGCCTGGACATCCTGATTTTCCTGTGATTTTGCTTGAATGTCCTTTAGCTGTCAAAGCATATGTGCTGCGATCGTTGTACCATGAGACAAAGCTTTCTGGAGCCAACGTGAGACGAGCAATGTTAATGTCACAACCGTTATATTCAAATTCAACGAAAACGCGGAGTTCCGCCACGCACCAATTCTTCTTTGGTAAGAAAAAAGATTGTGCAATTGTCCAAGATATCCTTTTCTTTTTCCAGACACAGTTATGTGCGGGCTGACAGGTGTAGAGAGTTGTTGTGACTGTATCAGAGATAAGACTAATGCGTTTGCCACTTAGCTCTTTTACCCCTTCGATTATTTTAAAACCATCTGTTATGTTCATATCTTTAGCTCGTGATAACTCAAGCATAGCACCTAACGCCCGCCATCAGCCGCCGCGCATTCAACCTCGAAACCACGCAAGTTCTCGATGAGAGGCACGCTAACTCGCGGTCGGCTGCATGGCGTTGTTAGATTGCGCCGATGATTTGCAAACAAACTGTAAATTTACACGCCTCATCTTTTCACCTGATAATTGACCGACACACAACCATTTTTGAATCTCTTGCATTCAATCAGTTCTAAATCAATCTGATGACTCATTTCGTGAAAGAGCGGAATGCCTGAACCAAGCAGCACTGGATGAATGTTTACTCCGACCTCATCAATCAAGTTTGCCTCGAAAAGCGATTTCGCTAACAAGCCACCACCCATGACAAAAATGCCCTTGCCTTCTTCCGTTTTCAACCTGCGAATAAACTCGACTACATCTTCATGTATGATTTCCACGTTCTTATCAGAACTTTCTTTCAACGTGCGCGAAAGAACATAATTTTTCACGCCCGGATATGTCGGAAAAGGCTTGCCGCTCTTAAGCACTGGTTCGTAAGTTTTGCGTCCTATCACCACCGCGTCAATAGTCTTCCAAAAATCTGTCATCGCAGAATTTGCTTCTTCACCTCCAAGAATCCAATCAAACGTACCATCTGTGCGGGCGATGTAATTATCGAGGCTGTTGGCGACGCGGAATGTTACTTTTCGCATTTTCAACCTCCTGACTTTTACGCCGTTCCAAAGCGAGAGCAATCTAACGTCTGAATTAACCGGGCGCGACGAACCGCCAATTAAAGCCAAGCCTTGCGGATGAAAACAATACTATTCGCGCTCCGGTTGAATGAGTTGTTATGCCGCGATGCCCCCGAATCCTTAACCATGCGCGGTACTCATTTCGGAAATCCACCTACGAACGTCCTCGGATTCGGCAGGGTTAATCCTGTACTTACGTGCTTCACAAAAAGCCCTAGCACCTGCTTCAAGCTTAGTAGTAGTTGCCACTATTGCGCGAGTTGCTCCAACATCTGTAGCATCAGTCCATAATGCCTTAACATCTGTAATCTCCACAGTGTTAGAGCCTGACAGCCGTTTAGCCTGAACCACGATGAGTTCGGGGCCAATTCCGCCATGCTCTTTTCTAGCGTATACGTCAATTCCACCATCACCTCTAGGAGGTGTGATTTCTACCTCATATCCATTGCGACGGAAATATTCACCACACAAATACTCAAACTGTCTCCAGTGAATACCAGTAAGTGCATCAGGCTGTGCAGCCAAAAAATCAATGAACCGTTGGTCGAAATGAGAGCCTGTCTCAGTATTAAGGGGAATATCTTCGCTGCCGAATAAATCTTGGAGCGGGATGATCCCGTTCCAAGTCCGCTGCTCCGGGAAAGAATGGTCAAGTATGTATCGTCTTCTCACTTCTTTGGCGAGGTCTTCCGCTTCAGAAGGTATTGGTTCATTGAGAACTATTGCGAATAATAGTTCCTGCACTTCTTGCATACTAGCCATGAATTCTTCTGCATTCTTAAAGGACTCTGGATTTTGGCCGCGAGCCCACTGAATAACTAAGTCAGTCGGGCTGGCAAGATCAGGAATAGCGCCGATGCTGTTCATCAGGGTAATAAAATCAGCCTCTATTTTTTCGGCTCTCATTCGGACAACCGTTGATGGGTCTTCGTTCCACCAGCGGGGAATGGGTTCGGATAAGTCTTGCTCAATACGGGAATATGCTCCATCTAGCGTGCGGCTTAAATATTCTTGAGTTATTGCGATGCCGCTCTTAATACCGACTAGCTCAACAAGCATATCGACTAAGCCTTGGATTGACGTTCTTACTCTCATTATTTTTATACCTATCCCGCAGTCACCTCACTGAAGCGGCATAACGCCCGAATTAACCGGGCGGGAAGAATCTAACCAAGCATCCGAGCCTTGCGAATGAAAAGCAAGCTAATTCCGCTCCGGTTGAATGAGTTGTTATGCCGCCCAATGCTGAAACGAGCCGTTTGCATTTTCTTTCCGACTTCAACTTGAGTCAACGTCACTGTCTCTGTTTTAGCGGAGCGGCATAACTACTATTGGACCGCCAATAGCGGCAATATACCCGAATTGTCGTAAATTACCGCCAGCGGCCTAATCACTCTTTGAGCCGCCTTTTACCGCATCGCGCGGCCTAATCACGCTAACAGGCGACTTTTACCGCTATCCACAGCAAAACTCAATTAAAGAGGCTCGGTCATAAACTTAAATCTAGGCGAAACATGCAAGCAGTGACATTCTACCTTCTGGGTAACTTATTTTTTAGGCTTGAGGCGACGTGCGGCGGGAGTCCTAACCGTGAGCAAGTCTTTGTGTCGGCTCTCTAGAATGTAAATTAGCCTTTGGTGAGTGATACCGAGCATCCGAGCAGCCTTTGTCACACTACCCTCTGACAAGATTAAAGCCTGCTTTATCAGATCACCCTCATAACGCTTTACTTCTTCAACTAGCGTCCTTCCGGCGAGAGTTTTTGATTTACGCGGGCTGAGATGTTCCCCTAACTCTTCCATGATAACCAGCGCGGCTTTCCCGGCGTAGCTAATTGCTCCCGCAGTTTGCGCTACTTCGATGGCCTGTTGGAGTGTGGCGTATGACTGGCCGTAGAAGCCTAACCGCGCCAATGCCGTGCCGTGAGTTATCAATGCCTCTGCCAGCAAGTCTTGACGACCGCCCTGTTCAAGTACTGTGACAGAAGCTCGTGCCGTCTCTTCGGCTTCTACGTTGCGGCCTTCCGCGAGAAAGACGCAGGCGCGAGTCTCATCCATTCTCGCCGTCTGTACGCGGTCTTTGAGGCTCACGGCCAACTTGCGCGCACGGTCTAGGTGTTCGTGCGCTTCTTTGAAGTTTCCCGCTTTGAAGAATAGAAAACCGAGATTGTTTTCGACGTTAGCATGATAGTTCTTATGTCCGGCCTGCTCGAAGTGATAACTTGCTGCCGCGTATTCTATGAAAGCGCGATCCGTATAATCTTCGCGGCTCTCTGCTTTCCCTAGATTCTCCCATAAAGTACCGAGGTTGTTATGATAGCTGCCTTTCAAGGTGTGATTAGTAATTTTCTCAAACAACTCCGCGTTATCAATTAAAATTTCATATTCCTCACGCAAGCGATTTGTGGAATGTTCTACGATGGCAAGGCGAAGCAAAGCTCTGGCTTTTAATTCGTTATCTTCTACAAGCTTCGCCAGCACTTCGTTAAGGATGAGACGGGCTTCATCATAATCACCGCTTCGCCAGTAACAGAGAGCAAGTTCTATCTGCGCCTCTGCTACCTTTTCATAACCGAGTGTTTCAAAGATAGGGATGCTTTCACTAATGAAGTCCTTTGCCGTTTCCTGCGCGTCTGCAATCTGTTGTTTGCTGCCAAGCCATCCGGTCAACACTCCGACTCTCAATAGAACTTCGGCGGCTGTGCTTTGGTCTAACCCTTCTATCTTTGGTCGCTCGCCTATGCGCTGCCATAGTTCGCCCATTACCTTGCGCGCGTCTTCATAGTCTCCGGTATCTTCCAGACCTTTCGCTATTTGGCAGCGAAGCCCTGCTCTCTGGTCATGGCTTAATGTTGGACTTTCCAGTTGGCTCAAGAGTGAGGATAGCAAGGTCATGGGGAATAAGCCTTTCATCATAGCTGCAAAAATCTCTGCAAATCGCTCGCCATCATAAACCTCCCCTCTCGCGCTTGCAAGAAAAGTTCAAAGCTGGTCTATTGTGTCTCGCAAAATTTTATGCGGAACACCTGCTTGCAAAAAATTTTGCGGGCAGTTCTCTAGGAGACATAGAATGAAGAACTTACGCCAACTATGCGCGGCGCTCATCCTGACGCTTGCCCTCGCTGCTCCTGTTTTTGCTGGTCAGATAGAATGTCCCGGCATCACTCAAGAGCCAACGGAACAGGCTTCGACAAGCGATACTGAATATGGAATGACGGACGTTATATTGAGCGTCCTTGAAACGGTGCTGTCAGTAGTCTAGTTGAATCGTTTTGTTAGCGATGCTCTAGGCTGCCGTGACTCTCTCACGCGCGGCTAAGGTGTAGTGTGTTTAATCAAATCATTGTATCAAGCCTTCAAGTCTCGCCAATGAAAAGCAAGCTATCCGCGCTCCGGTTGAATGAGTTGTTAGGCTCTTTGCCCTAGCTTATTTTCACCTTTTGTTAAATCATTCAAAATAGCTTTTTTTACCGTATAAATAGCATCAAGGCTTGTGGATTTCACTCTCTTTATAATATCCCTGTTACTTAGTTCTTCGATGTAGAGCTTTGCAGTTTTTTCAGCTAAAGAGGAGCGCACCTTCGTTTTGAACGTATAATACCTAATAATTTCAGACTCTAAATCTCGCTTAGTAAATTTAATCTTGTCTTCAATTTCTTGATCATCACATTTCTTTAAAAGGACTTGACGAAGAATAGTCCTTAGCCCCTCTTCAGACAACAACCATTCACTCCGTGCGTTATCCACACGTTCACTTACCCATGTTAGCAAAAAGAATAAACTAGAAAGAAAGAATAGGAACAATAGGATGGGTAGAATCGATTTCATGCGCGCATCTGCACAGATTTCTGAAGCCTTCTGTAATGTTTCGTATGATTCAGGTTTTACTGACTCCCGCAGATAAAATTCTGCTGCGCTGCATCTTTCGAGTCTAGAATAAGTAAGGAATGGATGTGTTTTTAATTGCTCTGCAAACGTTATGATAAAGCCACAGCAAGCGGCGAATATTCCAGAACTGAGTCTTGGTAATATATACTTTTTCTTTCTTGCTAATTTATAGGCATTATGACACTCAGCGCGTGCTCGACCTAATGCCTCTTCTTTAAAAGGTGAAAATGCATCATTAATGGCATGGATAATTGCTAAGAACTGATTTCTTAATATTAGCGATTGTGACTCACTTTTCTGCTCTTCTAGGTATTCCAATGCTAGAGTTAACTTATTAAATCGTTCTTTTGCACTATCGGAACTGAATTGTCCATTATTCTTATCTGGATGAATAAGGGAAAGTTGTTTCCGTATTTCAGATTTAATGTCTGTCTTATCTGACAGATCAATATCTAGATTTAACTCCTTTACCATTTCCTCAATAGAAATCCACTTCATTAAAGTATTTCCTAATTTAAATTACTTTTGTACATACAAGTATACACAATACCTAACCTTCACATTTAATCAAGAGCCTAACGCCCGAATTAACCGGCGAGCAATCAATATCTACTTCCGCCCTCCAAGAACAAACACCATCCCTCCAACCACGACAACAATCAACGCACACTGAACAAACAGGCGAGACATGTCCAAGTAAACATTTTCACCGCCTGAAAATTGGATTCGCCCTCTTTCTAAACTTCGTCCCACATCGAATCTGTAAGCAGAATCGAACAGAAGTCCGTAACCAGCAGAACCACCGCCACCGTAACGCTTCCAAGGCGGAACTAAAAGCATCCCGGCGATAATCGCTATACCGATGAGGACAACAATACGCTGTTTGGTGTTGAGAGCGGCCACGGGTGAAGACCTCCGACGTGCCGCGCATCCTATCACCGATAACAAAGATGGAGCAAGATTTGCGGCCCTGCGCGCCTAAGGTATTTTTGAGAGAGTTGCGCTAAGCTACCCTCGACAACTAAATGATGGGCTTGAGTAACGGTCTAGAGCGCAAGCTTTAGATGAAGCCGACTCCCCAGCCCCTCGCCTGAGCTAATGACATATGCTCGTGGCTTGAGGAAGAGACGCTGAAAGTGCGCGTCTGTTTCTTGAGTTGCGGGCTTTTTCTTTTTGGGGTGGCCTCAAGCCGGAAAGGAGAGACAAGATATGTTTAGTAATATCATTATGGGACTAGCATTGAATCGGATACCCAACGCGATAAAGCAAGGGGACGGTCTTGCAGTTCTCGTGTTACTCGGTATCGTGGCGGCCTGCGTAAACAGTGAATGACGGTCAGCGGTCACCATGAAGCGGTGCGTTTGGTATCAGCCGTGCGCACCGCTTACTTTGTGCTCAAGCGGCGTTGATTGATTAATTATTTAGCTAGCTGCTGGTGAGGGGACCTTTATAACAAAATAGCAACTCCCGAAGTCTTGTAAAGAAAGGTATAATTGGCTTAAATAAGCGGGTTGGAATAAAAGTTATCCACAAACAACCGCTGTTTTTTGAAACTATTAAGGACAAAGATGACCGATAAAACTCAACAACTACCTCCCTTCATTAGAAGCTACGGCGAACTGTATTCCCATTTACAAAGTGAGTTTGAACCGTTAGGCCCAAACGAAAGAGGCGACTACTTTTTGGAGTTTGCGGAAAGGATTGTTCCGCATACGGAAGTTGGAGCACGGTTTGAACTGCCACAGAAAAGGCAGAAGACCCACGATAAGGGAGTGGATTTGGAGTGTGAGACACCTGATAAAAGCGAACGGTTAAGTATCCAGTCCAAATACACAATCTCTGGGGTTGATGACTTAGATTTAATCATAAGCAAGTTTGAAGCATACGAGGCAGATCACGCAGTAAAGACTTCTCCCCCGCCAAGCTTATTTTCTTCTAACGGTGACAGCATCCAGACCATCAACTTTATGATCGTCACGGCAAGTGACATCAAAACTATCCTTGGAAAGTACGAAAAATCTAAACGGCCTACTACAGTGTTTTACGAAAAGTTAGTAAGAGAGGGGCGGCTACATATTATCGATGGCCCTAAATTCCTTCCCATCCTGCAACAGACATACAGGAAGGCTCATTTTCTTCCGTCAGATATGAAACTCTCTCTGGCAATAGATTTTATTCAAATGGGGAACGTGTATGTGGGTGTGATTGCAGGGCCTGCACTAAAAGCACTTTATAACGAATTTGGTGATGCCATTTTTTTGGAAAACATAAGAGAATTTTTAGGACGAACAAGCGGCAAGGTCGTAACGGGCGAAAGTAGAGTGACGGTTAATGAAGCCATAGCAGATACTCTACAAAACGCACCTGAGCAGTTCCTGGCCCGCAACAACGGCATTACCTTCCGGGCCAGAATTGTTACCGAGTTAGACGCTAAAACACTGAAGCTTGAGGACGCGAGTATCGTAAATGGCTGCCAAACCACGATGTCTATTATTCAAAATCCACAGGATAATAGTCATGTTTTAGTGAAAATCGTAGAAGCAGAAAACTCTTGGGACATTGCCAAGGCTGCTAACTTCCAGAACGAAGTGCGGCAGATTGACCTTGATTTAGCTCGATATGTGCGCCCGCAAGTAGTTAGGGATGCGGCAAGTAAAGTAGGGATTAGGTTCGATAACCAATCCGGCGACCCGTCCGCTTTTTCCTTACTCGATGCCATATACAGAAACCACGTTACTTACGAAATGATCCGTTCACTGTTCATCGGATTTTTCAGTAGGACTCCGAACAACGCAATCGAAGCTAATTATACTGAATTGAGAACTGACATTATCGAAGAATTCTACAAGCATGATCCGAGCGGCGAAAATACCTTTGATATATTGTTTGAAATTCACCGGATTGTAGAAAAGGCCGCAGATAAAATTCAGCAGTCGTTCCAAGGCAAAGACTATGTGCAGCTTTTCCAGAGATTCTGGAAAGACGATAAGCCCAACTACCGGGCGTTTTTGGCGATACTAGCAGCCTGTGGATGCGTCCGTAACAATATATATGCAAAGAAGGGTGCTGCAACCTTTGACGAGATGAGGGCGTTTTTAGACGCTGTAAGTACCATCATAGACACCGATCCAGATTTATTCATTAAATATTTTCGTTATTCATTCCTTGTCGTAGCTTTAGACCTAATGAAGCCGGATGCTGATAGAGCGGTCATCCTTCAGGGAATGTACAGGACAACTAAAGAATCGAAGTTTGACAACCTGTACGGTAGGCTCTGCCTGCTTATTGATAATCAAGAAACAATGATTGGTTAGTTATGTACGCTCTGAATAGAACAGGCCAGAAGTCCGGGCATGATTTGGTTATCACGACAGAGTTGTTAGAGGCTACGAAGAATCGCAAGACTACGCGCGGGCCAGACCCGAAGTCTAAAGGTGAGACGACCAAGAAGGGGAAGGCGAGAAAGAAATAATGCGTGCGGTTATGTAGCCAACAGGATACGCGCCTCAGTTGTGTTGGAAGGCAGGCCGCACACCTAGCGCAAGAAGAGATGAGCGGGCCTGAAAGCAAAGAAGAGACAACATCAAATGATACGGAAGTTGATGAGCAATAAAGCGGCAGGCCATGCAGCCGATATAATTTCACACTTCATCGTCACATCGGAAGACAGTCCGTTAAGATCATGCTATGGAAGAAAGATTTTTTGAGCCTATGGACTTCACATCTTGGAATGAGCAAGATGTCCGGGAGGAAATCATAGCGCCCTTGCTTCGCCGACTCGGTTATAAGAAAGGCACGGAGAACAACATTCGACGCGGCGACCAATTAAAACTGGAATATGCCAAAGAAATATTAGGGACGCCTAAAAAGAAGGACAGACCGCAAGTCGGCTTCCCAGACTACATCTTAGATGCCGGTTCTAAAAGGTGGGTTATTGACGCAAAGTCGCCAGATTGTCAGATAGGTAAGTGGGAGATTTGGCAAGCTTATAGTTACGCTAAACATCATGAAGTGCGAGCGGTCTGCTTTTGTCTTTGTAATGGGAAAGAACTACAAATCTACAGTACAAACAATAAGCCCGAAAACGCACACGTCAAAACGATTAAATATGAAGACTTCGAGAGCGACTTTGATACTATTGCTAACATCTTGTCGCCAGAAACGATTCGCAGAGCATGGCCTGAAGTTGAAATAGATATGGGCAAGCCCCTTGGACCGGGCTTGCGTTCGTTTGCCCGGATTACTGGCGGAAGTTTCACCTATACATCTAACAGCCTTCAGAACCCGCTATTGAACGATCTCCTTTTCACCGTAACGGGCGGTTTCATTGAGCGCAGGCAAGGGGAGAAGCTTTTCGCTTTTATTACTACGCGAAGCCCTATAGCGTCAGCTCAACTATTGGCCGAGCAAATGGGTTTTAACAAAATGGAACTACTAAGCGAGGATACGGTCGCCTCGACAGATCAAGCCAAACCTAACATCTTTACTTCCACAGATAGTTTTAGAATACCTAGAGGGGCGCGCATCCTAAATGCAAACTACCCTTTTGACGTTGACGGGTGGTCAAAAACTACCATCAGGGGATGGCTTTATGAGGGCGCTTTCAGCGGTACGTTTGAAGCCCTGATGCACATGGGGAGATTCGGACAAGTGATACTGAAAGGAACTTTTGAAGTGTTTCTTGTTTAAGGGTAGTCGGGTGATTCTGAGGCGCGGTTTGTGTGAAACCGTGTGTGCGATGACTTTTAACGCTTCCCTGCTATGCAGCAAATCTTTTTATTCAACCACTTAGGTTCAGCCGTGATAAAGGTGCGCTTTCGCTTCAACGTCTGAAGCGCATCTCAAGCTTGCACGATAATTAATTACCGGTCTTATTCAGTTTGTCGGCGCGTTTTCTGATGCTGTCGCTCAGCTCGATTATATTTTTGAGGTCCAGGCTGGCCTTGTTGGAGAGGTTGACGTCGATGACGCCCGAAGACTCGAAGAGAGGATTTGTGACAAAGCTTTTGATGTGATTGCTGAGCACTAGGAGCGCAGTTTCTAACGGCTCGCCGCTCTGGTCGTTCTGTTTCTTCCGACTCTTTTCATCATCCTCAGGCGGAGGAAGCGAGAGATTGCTTTTGAGCCGACTCGAACGCTTACGGATTTCCGAGGTCGCATCCGAGACGAACCTGTAATCGAGCGTCTGGTTGGCCGACATCGCAATCACTATTTGATTGTAGATTGCCTGTATGCGTTCAAAGTCCTGCCTGACCTGCGAGATAGTCGCTTGATCGCGTCTCTCTTCGGAAGGGTCTTCGGATTTCGGCTCAACACCGCGCAGTAACATCTCACGCTCTAATTGCTCGCGTCTTCGGTTCATCTCCTCCGAACGCCGCTCCATCCCCGTAGATCTGCCGCTGCGCTGGGCCGTGGCCGTGGTTGCTTGAATGGTCGTGAGACAGAGGGCCGCAGCCGCTAAGACGACTATGTGTCTGACTCTGGCGTGATAGTTCTTCATAGCCACCCTCCTGAAAATTTCATTGCTGCCGGCAGCCGTTCGCAGCTTTGCACAGGACGCCGGATTTCGCAAAGCCCGGCGTCCTGTGCAAAGAAAAAGCTGGAATCCTCGACCGCTCAGAAAGTAAAGCGTCCGCCAAGCTGAACGGTTAAGGGGCGTCCCACGGGCGGGCCGAAGCCCGGGCCGTAGAGCGAGAAGGGCTGCACGAAGGTCGCCGCATTAGTGGCCGGGGTTAGGCCGAAGCGATTCGCAAAGGACAGGTTCTCTACATTAAACAGGTTGTAGAAGTCCGCGTAAGCGCTCAGCATGTATCTTTCGCCGAAGCGGAAGTTTTTCGTCACGCGCAGGTCCACGTTGAAGAAACGACCGCTGCGTTCTTCGATGGTTCCATCGGTTCGGACGATAAACCCGGAGCGCTGGCTGTTCACCTGCGTCTGCTGGCAACCCCTTGGATTAAGCGCCCGCACGCGGTCTGAGACCGAAGGCAAGCCCGCGCCGGTTGCGATTACAGACTGAAGCACGGCCAAAGGACTGACGCCCGCACAGAGGCGATCATTCGTGGTGAGGCCGTCACCGTCTATGTCCACGCCGGTCGTTGGCGAATAGGGACGGGAGCTAGTCAGTTGCACAATCGGCGCAAGCTGGAAATCCCAGGGCAGGCTGAAGACGCCGCTCAAGACAAGACGATGGCGCTCGTCAAATCTGGTCGGGCCGAACTCGCCTTGCCTGAACTGATTCTCAGGCGTGGTGGCGATGCCGTTGCCCGTGTAAGAGGCCACGGGCTGTCCGCCCCATGAACGAGAATTAGCCAGCACATAGGCAGCCGAAAAGAGTACGTTGCGTTTGCGTACCTTAAAGGTCGTCGTCCAGCTATCAAAGAGCGAGCGGTTGGTCGTCCCTATCATGTTGATCTGTTCGAGCCGGTTAGCAGGAAGTCCTGCGGCTACAAACGCCTGATCAAAAACGCGGCTGTTGACTCCGCGCACGCAAAGAGGCGATGCCGGGGTCGAGCCGGGATAGAGCGGGTTGCAAATCTGCTCGATGCGCGGATTGATGACCTGCACGCGTGACTCGTGTATGCCGAGCGTGTGCACGTAATCGCTGGAGAGGGTGTAATCCTCGCCGAGCTTTGTCTCAAACCCGATGGAGAATTTTTGAATATACGGCTCGGATGCATCCGGGTCCGTGATGCGCCCGAAGCCTCCGACCGCCAGCTCACTCACGGAAAATCCGGCGGGCGGGGCGGGAAGCGCGTCAACGCCAAAGCGGAACGCGGCGAGCTGCCCGACGCCGACGGCGGTGTTCGTCAGATTCAAGACCGTCTGGTAAATCTCCGCGTCGCTCTGCGCCTTGCCAAAGAGCGTGAGATTCTGGAAAAGCTGGTCATAGAAAATCCCGTAGCCGCCGCGTATGACGGTGCGGCCTGCGCCGGTCGGGTCCCACGCGAACCCGACGCGCGGCTGAAACTCCACCCAGCTTGGCGTCGAACGGCTTAACCTTGAGGGGTCTGCCGTCAGAGCATTAGCCAGAGGATGATTTATCTGGTCGAGGATTCTGAAGGTGCGGTTATTGGTTTGATCCGGGAGATTGCCGATGTTGGCATCCCAGCGCAGGCCCAGGTTCAAAGTCAAACGCGGTGTGATCTTCCAGTCATCCTGCACGTAGAAAGCCAACTGGTGTAAGTTCTGGTCGTGGCCTGCCTCGCCTGCGGCGAACTGTATGTTCTGCACAGCGCCGGGCGTGGCGAATCCCTGTGGATACGTGGCCGTGTTGGTTCTAATCACAGAGGGCAGGTCGAAGAAGTTAATCGTGTATCCGCTGGAGCCGAAGAAAAAGAAGCCGCCCAGTTGCGTGTAGATATAGTTCACGCCGAACTTCAAGCTGTGATTGCCTGAGAGCAGCGAAAAGTCATCACGAAACTGCCACTTGCGCTCTGCGGTCGCCTGCGGCACGTTGACGTTCGCGCCAATCTCTATGCCACCGGGAAAAGTGAGGCGCGGATTGGTCGTCACGCCGAGGATGGAATTGTTGAAGTCCTGGAAGTGGAACGTAAACTGGTTCAACTTCGTCGAGCTCAAGGTGAAAGTGTGATTGATGACAAAGCTGTAGAGCTTGTTGTCGGTCGTGTTCCCGCCGGTCAAATCGGTCGAGGCAGGGTTGGCGACCTGATCGTTAGGCGAGCTGTTTTTCTGGTAAGCGAAACGATAGAACATGGATTGATTGCTCGTCAGTCGATGATCAATCTTGAGCGTGAGCAATGTGTCGTCATAGGGCGAAGGGATTTCCGACACCGCTGCGTTGCCCGGGATGAGCTGGAGTTCGCGGAAGGCGTTCGCGCTGACGCCAATGTTTTGTCGTTCGCGGAAACGTTCCAGCGCAAAGAAGAACCAGAGCTTATCTCTTTTGATTGGCCCACCGATTGAGCCTCCAATTTCCTGGCGGCTGAATGAAGGCTTCTGGAAAGCGGGGTTAGCGGCCAGACTTTGCTTCTCGAAGAAATCAAGCTTGCGCAGAGCCTCGTCGCGGAAGTTCGCGAAGAAAGAGCCGCGAAAATCGTTGGTTCCCGATTTGGTGATGACGTTGACGACACCACCTACGGCGCGACCGCTCTCCGCCGTCCAGCGATGCTGTAGCACCTGAAACTCCTGAATTGATTCATACGAGAAATTCTGTAAGAGGCTTCCGACGACGTTGTCTTTGTTGTCGCCGCCGTCCACGTTGACGTCAACCTGTCGCCCGTCGCCTCCGTTAAAAGCGACGTTCCCGACGCGCGTCTTGGTCGGGTCGAAATTTCCTACGGGGCGCGCTTCCGGCATGATTACTGACAGGGCTGCGAAGGTGCGATTCAAGAGCGGCAGGTTCTGCACTTCAAGCGGCGTCACCACGCCGCCCAGCTCCGACTTGGTGGTTTCAATCAGCAACGCATCGGTTGTGATCTCGACCGTCTCTGTAATCTGGCCGGGCTTAAGCTCAAGGTTGAGGGTCTGCTTCGCTCCGACGCTCAGCTGGTAATCTTTGAGCAGAGCTTTGCTGAAGGTTGGAGCTTCGACCGAAATGTCGTAGTTGCCGGGCGGTAACTGTGTAAGAGTGTAATCACCATCCTCATTGCTCGTCGCGGTACGCGTCTGCCCTGTGCCTTTGTTGACGACAGTGACAGTAGCACCCGGCACAACATTACCCGCCGAGTCAACTACTCGACCCGTGATGTCGCCGGTCGTTTGTTGAGCGGATACTGAAAACACCAGTACAACAGTCAGCGAAAAAACTATCGCGAGGGCGCGGGAGAAGAGTTTCGATCCGTAGGACATCTCAAACACCTCCTCAGGGAATAGGTTATCGAGTCAAAGATAAAAGCCTGGGCTGGTTCCTGTTATGTTAACATTCACGCAACAATTATTCCGCGAACAGCGAGACGGTGAAAATCGAAAATTGTCTAAGTAATTACCGTTAAGCTCCATGCCATGCGCGCCTCCTCAATGCAAAACCATAAATTTTGTTGAGATTTTTGAATATCAGCGCCCCAATCTTTTAAGTCCCGAGTCTCAAGTCCAAAGTCCCAAGTCAAAAGAAAGAACCTGTCTTTGACTTGGGACTTTGGACTTGGGACTCGGGACTTTTTTCCTATTGTGCTATCTCGCTGTATCACGGATAATTCCGCTTCGGTAGTCAAAAATCCGTGTCAACGTAGTGTCCTGAAGCGTTTCTACGACTGTGGCCGGTGAGCAAGAAAAAGAGATGAGCGATGTAAGTGGAAATCTACTGGCACTTCAAAAGCAGATCGCGGAGCATCCGTGTTCGTGGTGCGGGCGCAAGCGTGAAGAGTTGCCGGAGGGCGAGCGTCACTTCACGGTGTTTCATGATGAAGCGTCGGATACGATAGAGATGGCCTGCGATGTGTGCATGGCGAGCGAAGGGCTCGGCGTCCTGATGCGCTTTGCAGAGAACCGTCGGGCTACGGAAATCAAAGCTGCCAAGTGAACGCCCCGGTAGCTTCTACGCTTCAACCGATTGTCGCGTTGACACTAAATCTCTTCAAACTAAACTCGGGACTCTCTACAGATGGCTTCTCGCGCGGCGCGGCTCGCACAAAAGATTACCACTAACTACAAGACGCTGCTTCCCCTCGTTGCCGTTCTTGTTCTGCTCTACTGGCTTTACGTCGCCGGGATTTCCAATAACCCGCCGGGCTCTTACCTTGACGAATCGAGCATCGCTTACAACTCCTATCTGGTGGCGCGCACGGGCACCAGTGAAGAAGGCGTTGTCATGCCGCTCTATTTTCGTCTTTACCCGGGCATCTTTGGCGTTTATGCGAATCCGACTTACATCTACCTGCTGGCCGCGGTCTATCGCGTCTTTCCTCCGAGCATCATAGCGGCGCGATTCACCAGCGCGACGCTTGGCTTTGCCGCCGCTCTGCTCATGGGAGTCCTCGCGTGGCGCATCTCGCGTCGGCGCACGGTGGCCGTCACGGTGGCGCTCATGGCGATGTTTACGCCGTGGCTTTTTGAGGTGAGCCGTCTGGTCTTTGAACTGGCGGCTTATCCACTGGCGCTCTCGCTCTTTCTGCTGGTGCTTCATCGCGCCGGAGAGCGAAAGCGTTGGGGCTGGCTCGATTGCTCGCTCATCGCAGGTGGCCTTGCGCTTGTCACCTACAGCTACTCTATCGGCAGGCTGTTGGCTCCGCTTCTGGCGCTCGGGCTCATCCTGTTCGCGACCAACAAGGACCGCCTCGTTGACGTCGTCAAGACGTGGGCCGCATACGGCGTGACTTTGATTCCGCTTCTCGTCTTTAACTACAGACACCCGAACGGGCTCACCGAAAGATTTTATTCAATCTCGTATATCAAGCCGCAGAGCACCTGGCGCGACATCGCTTTCGAGTTTATCAAGCACTACCTGGATAACCTGAGCCTGTCGAGCCTGCTGCTCACAGGCGACACCAACCCGCGCCATCACGTCGGCACAGCCGGTGGAAGTTTTTTCGCGGGCGTTTTTATTCTGGCCCTCATAGGTCTTTATCGAGTCCTCAAAGATCACTGGCAGGAGCCGTGGTGGCGGTTCATCATCTATGGCCTGCTGGTCTCGGTTGTGCCTTCTTCGCTGACGCTCGACCAGTTTCACACGCTGCGCATGATTCCTTATCCAATCTTTTTGTTGGTGCTGACGATTCCTGCTTTGACATACTTACTCGACGGGCGCGTGGCGGAGCGCGCTTCGCCTGAAACAAAGAGCAGGAAGAAGGGCGCGGCAAAGCGTGCGCCACAACAGGACAGCGCGTGGGCTTTTGTCACACGACACAAAGCGTGGGCCGTCATCATGGCGCTGGTGCTTGCGCAGGCAGCCTTTTTCCAGTTTCGTTTTCATCAAGACGGGCCGATGCGCGGGCTCGTCTTTGATGCCGGTTACAGAGACCTTTATGATGCGGCGCTCGCACAGCCCTCGCGTCCCATCTATTTATCTGACGGCATGTGGGGGCCTGCCTACATACATTCCTTCTGGTACTCGACAATCGACGGCAAGACGACATCCGATTTCATTCGCCTGCCGCCCGGACAACGCCCGCCGCCGGGAGCGATTGTCATCAGCTCGGACGAAAAATGCACGAGTTGCCAGATTATTCTCAAACGCAACCCGTACATGCTCTATCGCGCACTCTAACCATTGCGGATTTCGGATTTCGGAATGCGGATTTGAAAAGAAAGAAGGCATCTGATTCTTATTCTTAAATCCGCATTCCGAAATCCGAAATCCGCAATCGAAAGGGCCGCAACAATCTCTGTTGCGGCCCTTTCGTCTTGGTAAAGTACGTGGTCAGGCTGTCTTTGGGTTGAATCTTATCAGCGAAGCAGGGCGCGAACGCCCACTAGTACCAGATAGATGATGGCGACAACGACGGCCAGTTTGATCAGCCCCACGGCCAGACCGAAGATGAAACCCACGATGCCTAAGGTCACGCCTGCGGCTGTGAGCACGAGCGGGACGCCTACGGCCAGCACGAATATTCCCAAAAGGATGATGCCGATGATTCTAAAAAGGTCTTTCGCTTCCTTCATTTTTTCCACCTCGAAAATTCTTTTACGGGGGCGGCGCATTATCAAGCGCGTCCGCCCGTTTTCCTATACGACAGGGGCGCGGCCCGCGTTCCCTTTTTAAGATTTCTTTTCGGGATGCGTCCGGGTCAGACATCCGGGCGAGGTTTATGTTAAGCTAAAACTTCAAGCCGCTTCTACAGTCTATCAGACCTGGGACGCTTCGTGCGCTCGTCTTTTTTCAAGCAGGGGTTTATTTATCATGCCGCGCCGGACAACAAAAAATCTCTTCGCCGAGCCGGAAATAGAGAGCGCCGTAGAAGAAGCCGTCTACGCGCCTCTGGCCGAGCGCATGCGCCCGCGAGACCTTGCGGAATTCGTAGGACAGAATCATCTGGTCGGTGAAGGCCGCGTGCTGCGTCGCTTGATAGAAGGGCGCGGCGCTTTGCCCTCGCTGATTTTGTGGGGCGCACCCGGCACGGGCAAGACTACGCTGGCGCGGCTGCTGGCCGAACGAAGCGGCGCACGCTTTGTAGCCCTGTCGGCGGTCTTCTCCGGCGTCAAAGATTTGCGCGCCGCCATCAGCGAAGCGCGCGAGCTACGACGTGACGGTGAACGCACGGTTCTTTTCATAGACGAGATTCATCGCTTCAACAAAGCGCAGCAGGATGCGCTTCTGCCTTCGGTCGAAAACGGAACCATCACGCTCATCGGCGCGACCACGGAAAATCCTTCCTTTGAAGTCAATAGCGCGCTTCTCTCTCGCTCAAAGGTTCTGGTGCTCAACCCGCTTTCTGAAGAAGACGTGGAGACTATCCTTCGCCGCGCTCTGACGGAGGAGCGAGGGTTAGCATCACTCAGGCCGGACGTACGGGACGAGATGCTCAAGCGGCTTGCCGTTTCCGCAGGGGGCGATGCGCGCGTTGCTCTGGCTGCGCTCGAAGCTTCGGTCGAAGCCACCGCGCCCGATGAAGAGGGCGTGCGCCGCGTCACTTCAGAAACGATAGTGGAAGCCTTGGGCCGCGCGCATTACGCTTACGACAAGGGCGGAGAGGAACACTACAATCTGGCCTCTGCGTTGATTAAATCTTTGCGTAATTCGGACGTGAACGCCGCGCTCTACTGGCTGGCACGGCTCATAGAAGGCGGGGCCGATCCAATTTTTATAGCGCGGCGTCTCTGCATCCTTGCCTCCGAAGACATAGGGCTCGCAGACCCGCAGGCGATTGTGCAGGCCGCAGCCGCCGCGCAGATTACGCATCTCATAGGTCTGCCGGAAGCCCTGTACCCGCTCTCGCAGGCGACGATTTATCTGGCGCGCGCGCCTAAATCAAACGCCGTCAAGCGCGCTTATCACGCGGCGCTCGAAGACGCTGCGGAGACTGCGCGCGAGCCCGTGCCGCTTCATCTGCGCAACGCCATCACGCCTCTGATGCGGCGTGTAGGTTACGGCTCGGGCTATCGCTACGTTCATTCGGACGCGGGCGCGAAAGATGAAATGGCATGCCTGCCCGAACGCCTTGAGGGCAAGGTGTACTATGATGATGAAGACCAAGCTGGTAAAGCGGGCGAGCATGATTGTTAAGCTTAAAGCCGCTCGCTTTTCGAAGACGAGCTATTTTGAATCAGGGGTGAATGACAAAAGTGAGCACTGATAAATCAGACAAAGAGCTGGCGTTCTTAAAGGAGCTGTACGTCGCTACCGATTGGGGAGAGAGATTCGCGGCTCTGATGGACGAGCACGTGGAGACTCCCAAGAAGGGGCGCATCATTTACGTCGGCGCGGGCACGGGCGGTCATGCGATGGCGCTAATTGAGCGCGCAGGCAACGACGTGACGATGGTGTGTGTGGACGAGAGCGAAGAGTGTTTAGAGCTAGCGCGCGCCAAGGCCGCTGTGATTAGCGCCGAGCCGGATTTTCATCGTTCGCAACTGGAATCGCTCGGGTTTGAAGACGACCAGTTCGATCTGGTCATCGGAGATGTTTCGATGGTTGCGCCCGAGCGTCTTCCCGAAATCGTCTCCGAGATGGCGCGCGTCGCCTCGCCCGGCGGCACGGTCGCCCTTGCGCTTGCGACCTCTTCGAGCTACGGCGAGTTCTTTTCCATCTACTGGGAAGCGTTGCGCAGCGCGGGGCTGGAGGAACACGGGCACGAGGTGGAAGAGTTGATTAAGGAGCTGCCGACCATCTCGGACATAGAAGCGCTGGCCGAGCGCGAGGGACTCGATGCCGTGACCTCCTGGACGAGCGCCGAGGAGTTTGATTACAAATCGGGCGAAGAGTTTTTGAGCGCCCCGCTGATCTCTGACTTTCTACTCAAGAACTGGCTCGGCTCGCTGCCCGACGAAGACCGCGCGCGCGTCCACAAAGAGATCGAGCGCATCATTGACGAAGAGCGACACGACATGGATTTCCTGCTCACGCTCAAAGCCACGCTCGTCGTCGGACGAAAAGCGAAATAAGTAAAAAGGCAAAAGGTAAAAGGCAAAAGTCAGGCGGAAACCACTTTTAAATTAAATGTGGCTTCCCCGAACTTTTGCCTTTTACCTTTTTACTTTTACCTTCTTTAGCGTGTTTTGGGTTCTTCGATGTCGGCGCTCATGCGGCGACGGCGCGCTTCTTCAAACAACTCCTCATCATCGGCGGACGCCAGCTCCGCGCGTTTCCCTGAAACTTCTGCGCGGCGTTTGGCCGCGTCGCGGCGCGCTTCTTCATCCGCCTCGTCCTGTCCTTCGCGGAAAGCGCGTTTGCTCTGCCCTAGAGCTTTAGCGAGTTGCGGCAGACGGCTCGCGCCGAAAAGCAGAAAGACGATAATCAGAATGATAATCAGCTCTTGATAACCCAACCCGATGGCGAATAAGCTCATGATTAAATTCCTTTGTCAGAGTTCTAAAAACAGTTTTCAGTTTTTAGTTTTCAGAAAAAGCATTGCGCTCTCTTCTGAAAACTAAAAACTGAAAACTGTTTTTCACTCTGCTCCGTTCGATTCGTAGAAAAGATATTTGCGCCACGTCTGGTCGGCGCGCCCTATATAGCGCATGATCTGCCGGTTGACGTGGAGCGAAAATCCGCGTGGGCGGCGCAGTAGATGCATACGTGCTTCTTCCGGCGTCCGGCTGCCCTTTTGATGATTGCAGCGTTTGCAGCACGCCACCAGATTGTCCCACGTCGAGTCGCCGCCGCGCGAACGCGGGTGGACGTGATCCAGCGTCAGCTCCGCAGGAGAAAACTGTCTGCCGCAATACTGGCACGTGTAGTGATCGCGCAGCAGTATGTTCTTGCGCGAGAGCGAGCGCCGCTCAAACGGGATGTGTATGTATTCAATCAGGCGTATGACCGAGGGCGCGTGAATCGAGAGCCTTGCCGAGTGAATCATGTGGCCGTTGTGTTCTTCGACGCGGGCCACGCCTTTGAAAATCATAACCACCGCGCGCCGCTCTGTGCACACGTTAATGGGCTCGAAGGAAGCATTCAGAACTAATACACGGCCAGTCATACTGCTTTGTGATATTAGCGGAGCGAGCCTGCGAGTGTCAAAATAAATGGCTTCAGGCTCTCCGTCTCTGTGATGAGGTGAAAGCGACTAAACGCTGCTTTAGAAAACAGTTACAAGTTATTCCAGCCCCACGCGCCGCACCAGCTCAATAAAACGCGGGTCCGTGCGAAGGCCGTCCAGACGCGGCTCGACCCTCAGCCACGTCAGCCACTGGTTGCGCTCCTCGTAGGCTTTCTCCAGCCATTCAAGCGCTTCGTCCGTCTCTCCCAGACCGGCATGAATTAAAGCCACGTCGAACGGCGAGACATAACATTTTTGTGCTCGCTCCTTCAGCTCGTCAAGGACTTGATACGCCTCGTCCCTGTGGCCTGAAACTGCATAAATGTGCCCGAGTCCTCCGAGCACCCAAGGGCTATCCACAAACAGGTTGAGAGCTTTTTTGGATTCGGAAATCGCCTCTTCGTACATCCCCTTCTGTTCGTAGACGAGCGCCAGCGCATAATGCGCCAGCCAGAAGTTCGGGTCCAGCTCGACCGTTTTTCGCCACTGCTCTATAGCCTCGTCGTATTGACGCGCAAAGAAAAAGGGCAAGCCTAAATCCGAATTGATAATCAGTGAGAGCGGGTCTAGCCTCTCGGCCTGTTTCAATTCTTCCAAGCCTTCGTCGAAGCGCCCGGTGGCTGCTAAATACTCGCCGTACCATTGATGCGCCGTAGCGTAATTCGGATTCAATTCGATGGCGCGCTTGTACTCACGCTCTGCGAGCGGCCAGTCCCATTCGTAATTCTCCGCGACAAAGGCGCGCGAGTTATGAGCCTCTGCGAGCTTGCCGTCTATGGCTAACGCCCTCTCCGCTGCCTCCTTGGCCTTCGGCATCGCCTCGTCCGGTGAGAGCCAGCCGAAGCGGTTCAAGCTGTTATAGCAATCGGCCAGCCCTGTAAAAGCCAGCGCATACTGCGAATCTTTTTCAATCGCCTGCTGAAAATATTCTATGCCCTTTTTCAAGCTCTCGCGCGTGCGCTTGTTCCAGTAGTAGCGGCCCTTTAAATAGAGCTGGTAAGCTTCCGCGTTCTCCGTGTGACGCTTCACAAGGCGCTTGCGCTCTTTGCCTGTAAGCTTCATGCGCAGCTTTTCGGAAATCTCGCGCGCAATCTCTTCCTGCACCTCAAAGATGTCGGACAACTGGCGGTTGTAATGTTCGCCCCAGAGATGCGCGTCCGTTTCGACATCAATCAGCTCGATTCCTATTCTCAACATATCGCCGACGTGGCGAACCCTGCCGGTGAGCACGGCACGCACGCCCAGCTCTCGCCCGACAACGTGTTCGTCAACTTCGCGGCCCTTGTAACGAAAGACGGTCGAGCGCGCCACGACGCGCAGCTTCGGCAATTGCGAAAGCGCGTTGATGATGCTCTCTGTGATGCCGTCGCTCAAGTATTCCATCTCTGCATTTGCGCCCGCGTTGACGAGCGGCAGCACCGCCAGTGAATCTATCGCTCCACGCGCGCGGGATTTTCGCGACGATGCGGCTCTGGTGTTTGTTTTCTCCTCTACAACTGCGCGTCCCAGAGATTTGAGGTCGTTGAGCAGGTCGCGTGCTGTCTGGTAACGCCGCTCCTTATCCTTCTCTATACACTTGCGGACGATTCTCTCCATCTCGGGAGAAAGCTCGTAGTTGAAACGCGCCATCGGTTCGGGCTGAGAGTTAAGAATACGGTCAATCGTTTCGCCAAAGCTTGAGCCCGTGAAAGGCGCGCGGCCCGTCGCCATCGCGTAGAGCACTGCGCCCAGAGAGAAGATGTCGGAGCGGCGGTCAACCTCCTGCCCGAGAGCCTGTTCCGGGCTCATGTATTGAATCGTGCCCATGACGACGCCGGGGCTGGTCTTGACCTGCGTGGCGATGTCGCTGGCGATAGTCTCGTCCGCGGGCCGCAGGACTTTCGCCAAGCCGAAGTCGAGTATCTTCACCTGCCCGCGCACTGTGAGCATGATGTTCGACGGCTTGATGTCACGATGGACGATGCCCTTGGCGTGCGCTTCGTCTAGACAATCGGCTATCTGAATTCCGATGTCGGCAATCTCTACATCATTGAGCGGTCGTCCGACTACTTTCGCGCCGAGCGTCTCGCCCTCCACGTACTCCATCGCGATGAAGGCAGTGCCGCAGGCTTCGCCGATTTCGTAAATGTGCGCGGCGTTCGGATGATTGAGAGCAGAGGCGGCGCGAGCCTCTTGCAGGAAGCGACGCATACGCTCCGCGCTCACGGCAAAATCAGCGGGCAGGATTTTCAGCGCCACCGTGCGGTCAAGCTGTGTATCCTGCCCTAAATAGACTTCGCCCATGCCGCCCGTGCCAAGCTCTGAGCGAATGATGTAGCGGCCCATTCGTGTGCCGGCTTCGACAGGCATAAGGAAGTCTGGAGTCATGAGTCTGAAGTCTAGAGTCAAAAATCCGTGTCTTGCTTTTGACTCCGGACTCGTGACTCCAGACTCTTGACTTTTATTTGAGGAGAGCGGCGCGCTTTGCGTTAGCGCGTTTCGCGAAAACGATCCGTGGCATCCACAAGAGCGCTGATGATGCCGGGCTCGCCCGCCGAATGGCCCGCGTCTCCGATAACCTGTAATTCGGCTTCGGGCCACGCGCGGTGCAGCTCCCACGCGCTCATCATGGGACACACTACGTCGTAGCGTCCCTGCACGATGACCGCCGGGATGTGACGAATCCGCCCGACGTTTTCTATCAGGTAGTTGTCCGTCTCGAAGAAAGCATTATTCATGAAGTAGTGACACTCGATGCGAGCCAGAGAGAGCGCTTTGTGCGCCTCGCCCATTTCGCTGATGAGATCGGGGTCAGGGAAAAGCTTGGAGGTGCTGCCTTCCCAGATGCTCCACGCGCGCGCGGCTTCAAGACGTATCTTTTCATCATCGCTTGTCAGGCGGCGATGATACGCCGTCAACATGTCGCCGCGCTCCGATTCAGGAATGACGCGCTCGTACTCTTCCCACACGTCCGGAAAAATCGCGCTCGCGCCTTCCTGATAAAACCACGCAATCTCTTTCGGGCGACACAGGAAGATGCCGCGCAGTACAAGCTGGCGCACACGTTCGGGATGCGTCTGCGCGTAAGAGAGCGCGAGCGTGCTGCCCCACGAGCCGCCAAAGACTTGCCAGCTATCAATGCCGAGATGCTCGCGCAATTTCTCGATGTCCGAGACCAGATGCCACGTCGTGTTGTCTTCAAGGCTGGCGTGCGGCGTGCTCTGGCCCGAGCCGCGCTGGTCAAAGAGGACAATGCGATAAGCCTCAGGGTCGAAGTAGCGGCGGTAGTCTTCTACGAGTCCACCGCCGGGGCCGCCGTGTAGAAAAACAACGGGCTGGCCTTCAGGGTTTCCGCACTGTTCGTAGTAGAGCGTATGAATGTTTGAGACCGGCAGATGCCCCCGGTCATAGGGCTCAATGGGGTCATAAAGAGTTTTCATGCGCTACATCATACAGAGGTTGAGAGACGTAGGCCAAGCGAGGCCAAAGCATTTTCAAAGAGGTCGCGCCACGGTCAGCACAAGGACGTTTTCCGCGCCCGCCGAGAGCAGCGCACCCGCGCAAGCCGAGACGGTTGCGCCTGTTGTGAATACGTCATCCACGAGCAAAACGGATTCTCCTTTGACGAGGCGCGGGCGTGTAACATGAAAAGCATCCTGCACACTCTCGCGGCGCGCACGCTCGTCCATCATGGCGCGATGACGCTCCGTGTGGAGCGTGCGCGTGAGACTCCATTCATCAAAAGGAAGACGGGCCAGCCGGGCTACAGCGCGTCCAAGCTCTGCGGCTTGATTAAAGCCGCGCTCGCGTAGACGCTCGGGGTGAAGCGGCACAGGGATAACTATCGTTGCCCGATTGAGCGGCGCTCTTTGCTGCGTTTCGTAAAGCAGCCGTGCAAGACGCTGTGAAACTATGGGCTCACGCTTTAAGGCCAACACGGACGCGCGCAAAGCGCCCTCGTAAGCTCCAACAGCGCGTGCCGCCGCGAACTCTTCCCCCTCGCAGCGACGACAGCGCACCTCCATCCTCTTTTCTTCCGCCAGAGAGATTGCAAGAGAAAGCGCGCCGCACTTCCAGCACAGAATATCTTCTACGGAAAAGATGCGCGTCTTCACCCAGCACTCTTCACAGGCGATGCCATCCGCGCGCCGCTCGACACTCTCGCCGCACGAGGCACACGCCTGCGGATAAACGAGCGACAAAGTTGCGTCGTAAAGTCTGTTTGCAATTGTGCCGGGACGCATCATAATTATTGCGGAATGCGGATTTCGGATTGCGGATTGAAAAACCAGGAGCTTGATTCTTATAATCCGCAATCCGAAATCCGAAATCGAAAGAGAAGCGGCCTTCAGGCTTGAGATGTTCAAGCCTGAAGGCCGCAGATTATGGCACGCATGATGCGCTTCGTTCTACTCTTCGTCGTCCGTCAGGAGACCGCGCTCCTGCAAATCCTGGCAGCGCAGGCAATGACGCGCCCACGGCACAGCTTCAAGGCGTCTGTCCTGTACGGGCTCGCCGCAATGCACGCACTTGCCGTACTCGCCGGCCTCTATGCGTACCAGCGCTTCGTCTATCAGCTCAAGCAAGTGGCGGTCGTTGGCCGACATGGAAAATAATAGCTCTTTAGTATAAGCGTTAGCGGCCATGTCCGCGGGGTCTTGCGTGGCTTCGGAATCGCGCTCGCGGCTGTACTGCTCGGCTTCCATGACCTGTCCGACCAGCCCCTCGCGGCGACCCAGCAACCTGTCCCTGTAGCTTTTAACTCTTCTTTTATCCATCAGTCTCCTCTTAACCTCCGGTTCTCTATCGGTCAAGCCTGTTTCCCCTGACAAAAAATCTATTTCTGATACGGCAGCCCGTGCGTAATCGTGTACGCGCGGTAAACTTGCTCCACCAGCACGACGCGCGCCATCTCGTGCGTCAGCGTCAGCTTCGACAAAGACCAGCGAACATCCGCTCGCTCTCTGACCTCCTCGGAGACGCCGTTGTGGCCGCCGATGACGAACGCCACCTCTTTTGTGCCCCCGACTTGCCACCGCTCAACCTGTGCGGCAAGCTCGCGGGAACCCCACTCGCGTCCCTCGACGTCCAGCAGCACGAGGAGCGCGTCGGGATGTAGTCCGCCTAAGATGCGCCTTCCTTCCTCTTCGATGCCTGCATCTTTCGTGCGGGCCGCGCTCTCGCGCACCTCCACAACCTCGCACCGGGCGAACCGCTTGAGCCTTTTCAAATAATCCTCCACGAGCGCCCTGAGGTGCTCGTTTCGGGTCTTCCCCACCCAGACGAAACGCACGCGCATCGCTTAAAGGGATGAGGGCGGCAGCGTGAGGGATGAGGACTGAAAAGAAGAACTACTCATCTTTAATAGCTTCTTTTTCATCCCTCATCCCTCCTCCCTCATCCCTTGCTTTCCGCGCCAGCTTCTCGTAAAGATTCTTGCGGCTGATGCCGAGCAGGCGAGCGGCCTCGGATTTGTTGCCCCCGACTGCTTCCAGAGTCTCTGCGATATAATCCGCTTCCAGCTCCGCGAGGGTGCGACGGCTGCGCCCGGTTTTCCTGAGCGCGACGCTCGCGCGCAGAGCATCCGGCAACTCTCCCTCTCCCACGCTCTCGCCGTCGGCCACGATTACCGCACGCTCCAAAGTGTTAGCCAGCTCCCTCACGTTGCCCGGCCAATCGTAAGCTTCCAGAGCAGCTAGAGCATTCGCTTCCAGAGTGCGAGCGCGACGCCCGTGCTTTCCCGCGTAGGTTTTCAAAAACTCCCGTGCCAGCTCAGCCACGTCTTCAGGACGCTCGCGCAAAGGCGGCACGCGAATCCTGACGACGTTCAAGCGATAGAAGAGGTCTTCGCGAAACGAGCGACGGCGAACCGCCTCGTCCAAATCAACGTTCGTCAGCGCGATGAGCCGCGCGTCCACGCGCACAGTGCGCCGCCCGCCCAAGCGCTCGAACTCGCGCTGTTCTATGACGCGCAGAAGTTTCGCCTGCGCGTCCCACGACAGGTGCGCGATTTCGTCCAACACGAGCGTTCCTTTGTGCGCTGCCTCAAGCCGTCCGGGCCGCGCTTCGGTCGCGCCTGTGAACGCGCCGCGCTCGTAGCCGAATAGCTCCGCTTCCAACAACTCGCCGGGCAGAGCCGCGCAATCTATCTTGACGAAAGCGCCCCCAGCGCGCTCCGAGCGCTCGTGTATAAAGAGCGCGAGCGAGTCTTTGCCCGCGCCAGATTCGCCCGTGACGAGCACGTTGGCATCCGTCGCGGCCACACGCTCGGCCAAACGCACGGCCTCACGCATGGCTCCGGAGGATGCAACGATCTTCATCTATTGCTCGCTCTGCAAAGAACCTGCGCCGCCGGAAAGGTCTGGGGGCAGCGCAACGCGCGCAGCCTCGCGCCACAGTCGCTCAAGGTCGTAAAACTGCCGCGCCTTGTTTTCAAAAACGTGGACGACGAAATCGCCGTAGTCCACCAGCACCCACTCGCCGGAGTTATAGCCCTCCATGCGCGCCGCGCGTGTGCCCTCTTTTTTCAACTGCTCGACGACCTCATCCGCGATGGCCTGAACCTGACGAACATTCGTGCCGCCGACGATGACGAAGTAGTCCGTAAAGCTGGCTATCTCGCGCAGGTCGAGGACGACGGGCTGAAGCGCCTTCTTTTCGCTCGCCGCGTTCAGGGCCGTGCAGATGCGCTCGTCAAGTCGCTCCGCGCACGTCTCATCAACGGACGTTTCATCCTGAGCCTTTGCCGCACGCCCGCGCGTGTTCTGTTCCGGGTGTAAAACTTTTTCCTTGATCGAAGAATTCTCTGTCATGCTTTATCTCTGTAGAGCCTGTATTTTTTTATAAACTCCGCCACGGGCGGCGGAACAAGGCGAGGCCATTCGTCGTCGCGGCCTTCGCGCACGAGGCATCGCACATCGGTCGCCGAAATGTCAATATTGACGGCATCCGTCACGTAAATTCCCGGAGCCGCATTTTCATCATCAATCATGCGCGCGATAGTTTCCTCACGAGCGCCTCTTAAATCAACTACGCGCTCGCCTATCTCCTCGGGGACGTGCCCCGAGTCAAGCTCGTAACCGGGCCGCGCCATGACGATGTGATTCGTCAAAGAAAGCACGCGCTCCCACTCGCGCCACGTCCGTATCTCGGTCCACGAATCCGCGCCCATGATAAAAAAGAGCTGAGCTTCCGCGCCAAACTTCTCTTTCAAACGCGCGAGCGTCTCCACCGTGTACGGTCTTTCGGGCTCATCAAGCTCGACCGTGGAAACGCACATCCGGGGCTCAGAAACAGTCGCCAGCACGAGCATCGCGTAACGTTGCGGGCCGGGACTAACCACGCTCTCGCGTTTGTGCGGCGCGACGTGCGCCGGGATAAACAACAGCTCGTCGAGCGCGAATAATCTGGACAGCGTGCGCGCCACCGTCAGATGCCCGACGTGAACCGGATCAAAAGTCCCGCCGTAAAGACCTATGCGCCGTTTCATCACTCAGCCGCGTGACGCGTAGACGCGGAGAAAAGAGAGCGACGTCCTGACTTCAAAACTTTAAAAATCACGCTCAGCATCATGCGGACCTCTTTATCGCCGCGTCCCCGCGTCCCCGCGTCTCCGCATCTTCTTCGTCCCGCACTATTGTTTCCGAAGCGCGAATCTCGTCCAGCATGCGCGCCGTCGCGTTAATCAATTCGCGCACTCCCTCTCCCGTGACGGACGAGATGATGTGAAAAGGTTTTCCCTCAAGGCGCGCGCGCTCGCGCAAACGTTCAAGCCGCTCCGGCTCATCGAGCGCGTCCCTCTTTGTGGCGACAACTATCTGCGGGCGCTCGGCCAACTCTTCGTCATAAGCCTTCAGCTCGCGGTTGATTGTTTCGTAGTCTTCAACCGCATCGCGCCCCGACACGGAGGAGACGTCCACCAGATGAAGCAGGAGCTTGGTCCGTTCGACGTGCCGCAAGAAACGGTCGCCCAATCCCGCGCCCTTGTGCGCGCCTTCAATCAAGCCGGGGATGTCCGCTATGACGAAGGTGCGAAACTCTCCGAGGTCGACCACGCCCAGGTGAGGCTCCAAAGTAGTGAAAGGATAATCCGCGACTTTGGGGCGCGCCGCCGAGACGGTCGAGATGAAAGTAGATTTGCCCGCGTTTGGAAAACCGACCAGGCCCACGTCGGCCAGAAGCTTCAATTCCAGTTGAAGCTCGCGTTCTTCGCCGGGGCTTCCCTCTTGATGATAGCGCGGGGCGCGATTGGTAGAGGTGGCGAAATGCGAGTTGCCGAAGCCGCCGCGCCCCCCTCGCGCAGCCTGCCAGCGCTCGCCCGATTTCGTAAAGTCGTATAGCAGGTCGCCCGTCTCTGCATCATAGACCTGCGTGCCGACGGGGACGCGCACCAGTGTGTCCAAACCTTCGCGGCCCGTGCGGTTCGAGCCCTCGCCGTGACGGCCTCGCTCGGCTATGTGTTCCGGGTTGTAGCGCAGGTGCAGCAGCGTGTTGAGGGATTCGTCAGCTTCTATCCAGACATCGCCGCCGCGACCGCCGTCGCCGCCCGACGGGCCGCCGCGCGGGACAAACTTTTCACGACGAAAGGCCGTCACGCCGTTGCCGCCGTGTCCGCCTGCGACGCGAATCTTGGTGCGATCAATAAACAACTTTTAGATTGCGGATTGCGGATTGCAGATTGCGGATTGAAGAATAAGAAACAGAAACCTTCCTGCTTTCAATCCGCATTCCGAAATCCGCAATCCAAAATCGAGTGCGACGCCTGTGCCCTGTCAAAAAGCACTGGGCGCAGGCGTCGCATCCTAAAACGGGCTCAAAAAAAATTGCTTGCGAGCCCTATGCAATGGCCGCCGGCGCTTCATGAGGCGCGGCGGGCGTGATGGTCGTCTCTGGGTAGACGCTGATAAACTTTCCGGCGCGTCCCTTGTCTTCGAACTTCACGACGCCGTCAATCAAGGCAAAGAGCGTGTCGTCTTTGCCGCGCCCGACGTTCTTGCCGGGTTTCCACTTGGTGCCGCGCTGGCGCGCGAGGATATTGCCGCCAAGGACGCGCTCGCCGCCAAACTTTTTGAGTCCCAATCTTTGCGAGTTCGAATCGCGACCATTACGCGATGAACCGACGCCTTTTTTGTGTGCCATAGCTTTATTTTCGATTTGCGATTGCCGATTTTCGATTTTGTTAGAAAAGCTTCAACCTCTTCCAATCGAAAATCGCAAATCTAAAATCGAAAATCTTCCTTTCTACCCAATTGAATCAATCTTCAGTGTCGTGTAGTCCTGACGGTGGCCGCGCGTGCGCTTGTACTGTTTACGACGCTTCTTTTTGAAGACGATAATCTTCGTGTCGCGACCGTGGTCTACGACCGTGGCGGCGACGCGCGCGCCGTCCACCACGGGCGAGCCCACTTTGGTCTCGTCGCCGCCGAGCATCAAGACGTCAAGCTCGATGCTTGAGCCGACTTCCTGATCCATCAGAGGCACGCGCACCTGCTGGCCTTCTTCGACGCGAAACTGTTTCCCGCCACTTCTAATGATTGCGTAAGCCATAATCTATCTCCCTGCAACTATCGGCTCCTCGGTGAGCGAAACTCGCTGCCAAAAAGTCTTTTATTATAAGCACGTTCCACAGTGTCGTCAACGCGCCATGAGCCCCGTCCCTAGGCACGCGCAGACGCGCCGTTATTGGACAAAAACTGCTCCATAAACTTGGTCGAAAACTCGCCCGCGCGAAACTTCGGGTCGTCCATGATTTTCAAGTGGAGCGGAATCGTAGTCTTGATTCCTTCGACCACCATCGCTTCCAGAGCGCGGCGCATGCGTGCTATCGCGAGGTCGCGCGTCGGCGCGTGGACGATTACCTTGGCGATCATCGAATCGTAATAAGGCGGCACGACATAGCCGGGATAAGCCGCCGTATCGACGCGCACGCCGGGGCCGCCCGGAATGTTGAAAGCCGTAATCAGTCCCGGCGAGGGCGCGAACGTCTCGGGGTTCTCGGCGTTGACGCGACACTCTATAGAGTGGCCGACGATGATGACGTCCGATTGCTTGTAGCCCAGATGCTCGCCTTCGGCAATCCGTATCTGATTGCGCACGATGTCGGCCAGAGTGACCATCTCCGTCACGGGGTGCTCGACCTGTATGCGCGTGTTCATCTCCATGAAGTAGAAACGCTTGTCTTCATCGAGTAGAAACTCCATCGTGCCCGCGCTCGAATAGCCTATCTGTTTACAGGCCGCGACTGCCGCGTCGCCCATCTCGCGACGAAGCTCCGGCGTCAGAGCAGGCGAAGGCGCTTCTTCCAGAAGTTTCTGGTGACGACGCTGGATGGTGCATTCGCGCTCGCCCAGATGAATGCACTCGCCGTACTCGTCGGCAAGCACCTGAATCTCTATGTGGCGCGGGCGCTCTATGTAACGCTCTATGTAAACGTCGCCGTTCTTAAAAGCTGCCGCCGCTTCGGTCGAAGCCGTTTCAAGCGCCCCTCCCAATTCGCTTTCCGTGCGGACGATACGCATCCCGCGCCCGCCTCCTCCGGCAGCCGCTTTGACGATGACGGGATAGCAGATTTCGCGTGCGAGACGAATCGCCTCTTCTTCCGTTTCAAGCGGGTCGGGGCTGCCGGGCAGGATGGGAATCCCGGCCTTTTCCATGGCGCGGCGCGCTTCAACCTTGTCGCCCATCATGCGAATCACTTCGGGGCGCGGGCCTATGAACTTGATGTTGCAGGCTTCGCAGATTTCCGCGAAGTATGAAGACTCTGCTAAAAAGCCGTAGCCCGGATGAATCGCGTCGACGTTGGCAATCTCTGCGGCGGCGATAATGTTAGGGATGTTCAGATAGCTTTGCGCCGAAGGCGCAGGCCCGACGCAGATGGCTTCATCAGCGAAGCGAACGTGCAGAGAATCGCGGTCGGCCTCCGAGTGGATGGCGACCGTCTGAATCCCCATCTCCTTGCACGTCCAGATAATACGGCACGCAATCTCGCCGCGATTGGCGATCAGAATTTTTCTGAACTTGCGTGTACCTGCCATACAAAAGTCCAAAGTCCCGAGTCCAAAGTCTCAAGTCAGAAAGCCAAGTCTTTTGACTTTGGACTTGGGACTTTGGACTCGGGACTATTGTTTAATTCCGAAGAGCGGCTGGCCGTATTCGACGGGCTGGCCGTTCTCGACGTAAATCTTGGCGACCTCGCCCGTGGTCTCGGCCTGAATCTCGTTCATGAGTTTCATAGCCTCGATGATGCAGACCACTGTATCTTGCTCGACGCGGCTGCCAATCTTGACGAAAACATCAGACGTGGGCGAAGGCGAACGATAAAAAGTGCCGACAATCGGAGAGTTGATAATATACAACCCTTCGTCTTCGGAGGCGGCGGCTTCCGCCTCTGCGCCCGGATGACGCGGCGCAGGCAGCGTCGCCGTCGTAGACGTTTGAGCCGTGGCAGCCTTGGTCTCTGTGGAAACAGAAGTTTGAGCGGGCTGCTGAGCGGCTGTGCCGGGAGCGTTGATAATCTGCGGCGCTAATTCGCGTCGGAGACGCACGCGAAAGCCTTCGCGCTCAAGCTCGAAATCCGTAAAGCCGTGCTCGGCTATGAGCTGGACCAGATCGCGCAGCTCGTCCATGTTGAGCGCAGGCCCGACACCGCGCTGTTGTCCGCCAGCGCCCGCCTGTTGCTGCTGCGAGTGGGACGGATGCCTGCGGCGGCGGCCACTACTGCGCCCGCCTGCGCCCTGCTGCTGCCGCTCCTGTTTATTCTCCTGCGGCTGTTCGTCGGGTGATGGTTGCTGCATGGTTGCCTGTTCGCTCATCCTCCAGATTCTCCCGGCGGGCCGTTCGATTTGCTAAACCTCAAGCCCGTCCTTTTCAATCTCGAAAATCAAGCAAAGCAAAGAGCCCCAATCGAGTTCGGGTTGCGGCGCGACCGACTGTTCCATTGGGGCTCAAACTACTGTTCGCTGGACGCCGAGGACGCCTTCGCTTTCCTACAAGCTCATCGAAGGGCGACTATTAGCGCCGGACGGTCAATACGTCTTGCTTCTACTTTGTGTCTTTCTCTTCAGCCGTCGCTTCTGTCTTCTTTGAGCGACGACCGCCCTTGGGCTTCTGGTCTTCCGTCTGCTCGTCGTCGTCTACTTTTCCCTTGCCACGCGCGCGCGTCGTCTCTTCCTTCTCGAAAGTGCGGTCAGCCTTGCGGCCACCGCGACGACCACCCTCTGCGGCCTTAGACTCGCTCGCCTTCGCGGTCTTCTTCTTGCTCGCTGCACGCTTGCTGGCAGCCTCAACATGCTCGCGCTCGCGCGGGTTATCGACCAGCTCTATAATCGCCAGCTCGGCGTTGTCGCCATCGCGGCGTCCGAGCTTGATGATGCGCGTGTAGCCGCCCGGACGATCCTTGTAACGCTCGCCGAGTTCGTCAAACAGGCGACGCAGCGCCGCTACTCCGGCGGTGCGAGGCGCACGCCCCTGCGTGCTGCGACGCCCGGTCGAAGAAGCCTGCCCGCGATTGCCAGCGTGAAAGAAGGCCGCTGCCTGACGACGAAGATGCACGTTTTTAGCCTGTGCGTCGTCGCCTTCCAAGCCCTGCGCATGACGCGAGAGCGTGATGACGCGCTCGACAAACGGGCGCAGCTCTTTGGCCTTCGGCAAGGTGGTGATGATGCGCTCGTCGCGCGCGTTAATCAATGAGGTCGCCAGGTTGCGCAGCATGGACTTGCGGTGCGCCGTCGTGCGTCCCAGTTTTCTGTGTGCCTTGAGATGTCGCATAACTTTTAAGTGACAGGTGACGAGTGACAAGCGACGAGCAAGAAGTTTTTATCTTGTCACTCGTCACCTGTCACCTGTCACTGCTTTTATTCTTCGTCGTCAGTGTCCGGGTAATCGCCCGTGTCGCCGTCGCGTCCGCCCGTGCCGGGAATCGGATTGCCCTGCTCGTCGAACTCCATGCCGAAATCGAGCCCCATGCCGTTTAAGATTTCCTTGATCTCGTTCAGAGACTTCTTGCCGAAGTTCTTGGTGGCGAGCATCTCTCTCTCTGAGCGCTGAACCAAATCACGGATGGTGCGAATGTCTGCGTTCTTCAAGCAGTTGTAAGAGCGCACCGAAAGCTCAAGCTCGTCAACAGACTTATCAAGGATGTCGTTGCGCGGCAGGGGCGGTCGCTCCATGCTTGCGTACGCGTAATCGTCCGTGTCTTCCTCGAAGTTGATGAAGATGGACATGTGGTCCTTGATGAGCTTGGCGGCGAGACCGATGGCGTCGTCCGGTTTGACGGAGCCGTCGGTCCAGACCTCTATGGTCAGCTTGTCGAACTCCGTGTTCTGTCCAAGACGCGCGGCCTCGACCGTGTAGTTGACCTTCTTGACGGGCGTGTGCACCGAGTCAATCGGGATGTAGCCCAAAGAAAGGTCTTCGTCGAAGTTGCGGTCCGCCGAGACATAGCCGCGACCGCGCTTCAAGCGCATCTCGACATGCAGAGAGCCTCCGTCCGAAACAGTCGCGATGTGAATGTTCGGATCAAGGACTTCAACGTCGGCGTCAGCTTCGATGTCGCCACTGGTGACTTCGCCCGCGCCGTCCTTATGTATGTAGAGCGTCTTGGCCTCTGAGCCGTGAAGGCGGAAAGGCACTTGTTTCAAGTTCAGAATCACGTCGGTCGCGTCTTCGACGACACCCGCGATGGATGAGAACTCGTGCTCCACACCTTCGATCTTGACGGCGGTAATGGCCGCGCCTTCGATGGAAGATAGGAGCGCGCGGCGCAGAGAGTTGCCGATGGTCGTGCCAAAGCCACGCTCGAAGGGCTGAGCACTAAAGCGACCGTAGCGCTCCGTCAACGTCTCGGCGTCAGCCGCGAGCCTGCGCGGCATCTGAAAACCTGTCCAGAGATTGGTTTGATCTATAGCCATAATTTCAATTCGTAGGAAGAAAGCCAATCATGCCGTCCGGCGTGCGGCTCCTGGTCGGCGCGTATGCCGACATGAAGACCGCACGCCCCGGGCGGCGTTCAAAAAAAGTTTACTTGCTATAAAGCTCGACGATGAGCTGCTCGTTAATCGAGCGGTCAATGTCGGCGCGCGTCGGCAATGACTCAACACGCGCGCTCATCTCCGCGCCCTCAACGGGAACAACCCACGACGGACGACCGCGCCCGGCAGCCGTCTGCCACGCGCCCTCTATGTGCGGGTTGCGGCGGCTGCCCTCTTTCACGCTGATGATGTCGCCCTGTTTAATCTGGTAACTTGGGATGTCAACCTTGCGCCCGTTAACTTCGATGTGGCCGTGATTGACAAGCTGGCGCGCCTGGCGTCGCGAGGTGGAAAAACCGGCGCGATAGGCCGCGTTGTCCAGACGACGCTCAAGCAAGAACAGCAGGTTCTCGCCCGTGATGCCCTTCTGGCGCGCGGCGCGCTCGAAGTAGTTACGAAACTGACCTTCGAGGATAAAGTAGATACGTTTGACCTTCTGCTTTTCGCGCAACTGCTGGCCGTAGCCGACGAGCGCTTTGCCGCGCCGCATGGAGTTGCCGTGCTGACCGGGCGGCTGTGTGCCGCGCTTTTCAATCGGGCACGAAGGCTTGTAGCAGCGGTCGCCCTTGAGAAAAAGTTTTGCTCCTTCGCGGCGGCACAAACGGCACACCGCATCTCTATACCTAGCCAATTCTTTTTTCTGCCTCCAGTCTAAGAAAATCTAGACGGAAAAGTTTACAGGCGGCGAAGCCTTTCGCGGCTCGCTCGCCCTTCATCCTTTAGGTTTATAAAACAGTGACAAGTGACAGGTGACAAGTGACGAGTTAAAAGCTTTTCTTGCTTGTCACTCGTCACTCGTCACTTGTCACTGCACTACTACACTCTGCGTCTCTTTGGCGGACGGCAGCCGTTGTGCGGGATGGGGGTCGTGTCGCGGATAACCGTGACGCGAATGCCTGCGCTGTTGATAGCGCGGATGGCCGATTCGCGACCGCCGCCCGGCCCCTTGACCCTGACTTCGCACTGCTGCATCCCGGCCTCTTTGGCCTTCTGCGCGGCTTCGTAAGCGGCCTGCTGCGCGGCAAAGGGCGTCCCCTTGCGGGAGCCACGAAAGCCACGCGCGCCCGAACTACTTTGCGCAATCAGATTGCCTTCCAAATCGGTGATCGAAATCAGCGTGTTATTAAACGTCGCTTGAATATGCACGACCCCGACAGGGATATTCTTCTTCTCTTTCTTGCGAAAGACCTTCTTTTTTCCGCCTGCTTTTGCCATATATAAATTTTAGATTTTAGATTTGCGATTTTCGATTGGAAGAGGTTGAAGCTTTTCTTTCAAATCGCAAATCGGCAATCGCAAATCGAAAATTCCTTTACTTCTTGCCCGGCGCCTTCTTCTTGGCGATGGTTGCGCGGCGCGGTCCCTTGCGTGTGCGCGCGTTAGTGTGCGTGCGCTGCCCGCGCACGGGAAGACCGCGGCGGTGACGCAAGCCACGGTAACAGCCGATGTCCATCAAACGCTTGATGTCCATCTGGACGCGCTTGCGGAGGTCGCCTTCGATCTCGCCCTGCGCGTCTATGATGGAGCGGATGCGTCCCAGCTCATCTTCGCTGAGGTCGCGCACGCGCGCGTCAGGGCTCACCTGCGCCTCTTTCAAGATGGAGGTAGCGCGGGAGCGCCCGATTCCGTAAATGTATGTCAGACCGATCTCCGCACGCTTATGAGGCGGAAGATCTACACCAGCTACACGAGCCATTTAATTCTCCAAAAATTTTAGATTTTAGATTTGCGATTTTCGATTGAAGAACTAAATCGCAAATCGGCAATCGCAAATCGAAAATTCTTTATCCTTGCCGTTGCTTGTGCTTCGGATTCGTGCAGATTACCCTGACCACGCCCTTGCGGTGGATAATCTTGCAGTTATCGCACATCTTTTTTACTGAAGCCCGTACTTTCATCGTTTTGCCCTCGCCCCTACCTTCTGCCGCTCGTCGCCCGTCCCGCCGTCTACTTGTAGCGGTAAGTGATGCGACCGCGATTCAAATCATACGGCGAAAGCTCGACAAGCACGCGGTCGCCGGGAAGAATCCGTATAAAGTGCTTGCGCATCTTGCCTGAGATGTGGGCAAGCACCTGATGCTTGCTCTCTTCCAGCTCGACGCGGAACATAGCGTTTGGCAAAGTCTCGAGGACCGTTGCCATGACCTCAATCGCCTCTTCCTTAGCCATAGCCTCTCAGTAAAGAAATTGCCTTCACCGGCAAACCGCGAATATTATCACAGCCCCGGCGCTATTGCAAACCGAGACGGGCGTAGACTTTACGCGCCCGCCGCCCCACCCGTTCCTCCTGCCCCGACCGCTTCGGGCTCCCTTGCCTCGACCCTTGTAAAGACCTGCGGCCCCTCTTCCGTAATCGCCACCGTATGCTCGAAATGGGCGCTCGGCTTGCCGTCCAGGGTCACCACGGTCCAGCCGTCCGCCAGCACCTTGGTATAGTGTGTGCCAATGTTAATCATGGGCTCGATGGCGAAAACATAGCCGTTTTTAATCTTTGTCCCCTTGCCGGGCGAGCCGTAGTTGGGAATCTGCGGGTCTTCGTGCATGCGGCGTCCGATGCCGTGGCCGACGTATTCGCGCACTACCGAATACCCTCGGGACTCGGCCAGAGATTGCACGGCATAGCCTATGTCGCCCAGATGCTTGCCCTGATAACACTGACCGATGGCACGCTCCAGAGACTCTTCAGTGACGCTAATGAGCTGTAAAAGCTCCTGGCTGACACGGCCTACGGGAACTGTGATCGCCGTGTCGCCGACAAAGCCTTCCAAGGTTGCGCCGATGTCTATGGAGAAGATGTCGCCCTCCTTCAGCTCGTAATCCGAAGGGAAGCCATGCACGACCTGCTCGTTGACGGAAGCGCAGATGGAGAAGGGATAGCCGTGATAGCCCTTAAAGGTCGGCAGCGCGCCCGCGTCGCGAATCATGCGCTCGGCTGCGCGGTCCACGTCGAGCGTCGTTATGCCCGGCTCGACCATCTGCCGCAGCTCCTGAAGCACACCACCCACAAGCTGCCCCGCGGCGCGCATCTTCTCCAACTCTTTTCTGGACTTTCCGATAATCATAAAAAGCCGTGAATCGTGAATCGTGAATCGTAAATAGACGAACGGGTTTTTCTATTTACGATTCACGATTCACGATTTACGATCCTCTCGATGTCCGCGTAAATCGCTTCGGGGTCGCGCGTGCCGTCGACGCGGTGCAGGCGGCCCGTGGCTGCGTAGTAATCCAGCAGCGGCTGCGTTTCGCGTGCATAGGTCTGGAGACGAGTTTTAATCGTCTCGGGGTTATCATCCGTGCGATGCACTAGCTGCGCCTCCGGGTGTAGGTCGCAAACGTTCTCCTTCTTCGGAGGCTTGAAATAAATGTTGTAAATCTCGCCGCCGACAGGACAGGTGCGACGGCCCGTAGCGCGCTTCTCCAATAGCTCAAGCGGCACGTCCACTAGAATGGCCTGCATCTCGTTCCCCTGTTCGGCTGCAATCTTTTCAAGCATCTCGGCCTGCGCGGGCGTGCGCGGGAAGCCGTCAAGGATATAGCCTCGACGGCTATCTTCATGGCTCGTCCTGTCCGCTACAGCCCGTGTGACCAGCTCATCCGGCAGGAGCTTGCCCGATGCCAGAATGGGACGCACCTCTTCGGCGAGCGGCGACTCGGTTTTCAAAAGGGCGCGAAAGATATCGCCCGTGGAAATCTGCGGCAAGCCGAGGCGTTCCTGTAAAAGTCGCGCCTGCGTTCCCTTGCCCGCCCCCGGCGCTCCCATCAAAATAATAATCCGAGACATAAAAACAGTGACAAGTGACAAGTGACAGGTGACGAGTAAGAACAAGAATTTATCTTGTCACTTGTCACCCGTCACTTGTCACTGCTTTTTATCCTCTGCGTCCGCGCAGGCGGCTGCCGCTGCCGAGGAAGCCTTCGTAGTTGCGCATCACAAGCTGTGCTTCGATCTGCGCGACTGTGTCCATGGCGACGCCGACGAGAATCAAGAGCGACGTGCCGCCGAAGAAGAACTGGTAGCCCATGCCCGTCGGAATCCAGCTCAAGCCCGGTGTGGCCGTTAAGAAAGCGTCGAGCGACGGGCCGATGAACGGCAGCCGTCCGACCCTGAACCCGCTCAGCATGACCTGCGGGGCGAAGGCGACAAACGCGAGATAGAGCGCGCCGACGGTCGTCAGCCGCGTCATGATCGTGTTCAGATACTCTGCCGTCGCACGACCTGGACGAATGCCCGGCATAAAGCCGCCGTGCTTGCGCAGGTTGTCCGCCACCTCTTCTACGTTAAAGACGATGGAGATGTAGAAGAACGTAAAGATGACGATGAGCGAGATAAAAATCAGCTCGTAGTAGGGATCGCCGCCGTGGAACTGTTGAAAGAAAGTGAAAACCCTGGCCCACGTCGAATCCGGTTTGGTCGGGTCGGGCGGAAAGGCTGAAAAGAGCGTCTGCGGCATAGCCAGCACCGAAGAGGCGAAAATCACAGGGATGACGCCGCCCATGTTGACCTTCAAGGGCATGGTGGTCTGCTGTCCGCCGACCATCTGCCGCCCGACGTGCCGCTTGGCATAGCTGACGGCAATCTTGCGCCGCGCCGATTCAACATAAACGATAAAGGCTATGAGCGCGACGAGCGCCGCGACGAGCGCGATGACGCCGAGCGTTTGCAGTGTGTCTCCGCCGCGCACGCGCTCGAAGACCTGCTGGACGCCGCGCGGCAAGCCTATAATGATGCCCGCGAAGATAAGAAGCGAGATGCCGTTCCCCACACCGCGCTCAGTAATCTGCTCGCCGAGCCACATCACAAAGATTGTCCCCGTCGTCAACGTAATAACAATCGTGATGAGAAAGCCCCACGAGTTATCGCCGACGCCGTTGACTTGCAGCCAGTGCGCGACAAACGAGGTCTGGATGGCGGCCAGAAAAACCGTCAGGTAGCGCGTGTACTGGTTGATTTTCGCGCGGCCCATCTCGCCCTCTTCCTGCAACTTCTTGAGGACGGGCCAGACCACCGTCATCAACTGCAAGATGATGCTTGCGGTGATGTAGGGCGTGACGCCGAGCGCGAAGACAGAGATGGTGCGAAAGTTTCCGCCCGAGAAGAGATCGAGCACGCCGAGCAAAGTGTTGCCCACCTCATTCCAGACCTGTTCCAGCCTCTCCTTGTTGATGCCGGGCGCGGTGATGTGCGCGCCTATGCGATAGATGGCGAGCAGACCGAGCGTAAAAAAGATACGCTTGCGCAGGTCCGGGACCTGAAACATATTGCGAACGGCTGCGAAAAACTTCTCCATACAGGACCTCTTCTAGAATGACCTCTAAAACATTTCCGTGATTATCCCTTCGGAGCCGTGCTGCATGCAAGGCACGGGCGCGCCCCTTTAACGAGAGACCACCGAAGCACTTTTGAGAGTCTGTAACTTACTCGAAAAACTCTCGCCGTCGAGGGCGCGCTTGCGGTGGTCCGGGATGAACGCGATTAAAAAAACTTTTCGAGAGGCGGCGACCTCGCGCGTCGCTCTCTTTTTTACGCGGTCGGCGTAATCAAGTTGGCGGCTCCCCCGACGCGCTCAATCTTTTCGCGTGCGCTCTTGGTAAAGCGGTGCGCGGAGATGCGCAGGGCCTTCGACAGCTCGCCCGTGCCGAGCACTACGACATCGTGCTTCGCCTTCTTAATCAATCCACGTTCATGCAGGATTTCGGGCGTCACTTCATCGTTGGCCTCGAAATGCTTGTCGATAGCGGCAAGGCTCACTTCGATCCACTCTTTTTTGAAGATGTTAGTGAAGCCGCGCTTGGGCAGACGACGATGCAGCGGCATCTGTCCGCCTTCGAAACCAGTCTTGCCCGAATAGCCCGAGCGGGATTTTTGTCCCTTGTTTCCGCGCGCAGCCGTCTTGCCCGTGCCCGAGCCGGGGCCGCGCCCGACACGCTTTTTCTTGTGCGTCGAGCCTGCCGGTTTATGTATGTTATTAAGACCGATTGCCATGATTTACTCCGCAAATGAATTTTCGATTTTCGATTTTCGATTGGAGAAGGACAAATCAGGGATTTGAAATTAACAGCTTTTCATCCTCTTCCAATCGCAAATCGGCAATCGCAAATTGAAAATATCTTTATTCGATAATCCGCAAGAGATGCGGGACTTTGTTGACGAAGCCGCGCGTGGCGGGCGTGTCCGGTCGCTCGACGATCTGGTTGAGCTTGGTCAAGCCCAAGCTGCGGACGATCTGCTTATGCGTCTTCGGCGCGGCGATAAAGCTGCGATAGTACTGAATGCGAATCTTCTCGCCCGTCGCCTGTTCTTTATTCTCGTCTGCCATGATTAAAACCTCTCACAAAGAGTCCCAAGTCCCATGTCCCAAATCTCAAGTCAAAAGCCAGACGACTTGGGACTTTGGACTTGGGATTTGAGACTTAAAGTTCTTCCACTTGCTTGCCGCGCAGCCGTGCCAGCTCCATAGGGTCTTTCATCCTGAGGAGCGCGTCGAAGGTGGCGCGCACGACGTTGTGCGGATTGCCGGAGCCCAAGACCTTTGTACGCACGTCGTGCACGCCGACGGCCTGCATGACGGCGCGCACAGCGCCACCGGCAATCACGCCCGTTCCTTCCGAAGCGGGCTTGACCAACACACGGCCCGCGCCGAACTTGCCTATGAGTTGATGCGGCAGCGTGTTGTTGATGAGCGGGACGCGAATCAGGTTTTTCTTGGCGGCCTCTATGCCCTTTTTGATGGCAAGGGGCACTTCGCGCGCCTTGCCCGTGCCGAAGCCTACGTGTCCGGCCTCGTCGCCGACCACGACGAGCGCGGCAAAGCTCAAGTTCTTTCCGCCTTTGACCACCTTGGTCACGCGATTAATCGAGATGACCTGATCTTTGAGGTCAAGCCCCTGTGCCGAGATGCGTTGTTTTGGCTGTCTCATTACTCTTCCTTATTAACTTCCTCGCCGTCACCGTTGTCGGCTCTCTCTTCTTTATTCAATCCGGCTTCGCGCGCGGCGTCCGTCAAAGCCTTGATGCGCCCGTGATAGACGTAGCCGCCACGGTCAAAGACCACGTTGGCGATGCCCGCGGCCAGCGCACGCTCTGCGACTGCATGACCCACGCGGCGCGCGGCGTCCAAGTTTCCGCCCGTGCCTGCGCGCAAGTCCTTCTCAATCGTCGAGGCGGCGACTAAAGTCTGACCGCGCTCGTCGTCAATGACCTGCGCGTAGATGTGGTTGAGGCTGCGGTAAATCGTCAGCCGTGGGCGCTCGGTCGTCCCCCTCACCTTGCGGCGAATCCGCTGGTGCACGGCGCGTCGAACTTCTGCTTTATTCTTCTGTGCCATAATTTCAAGTCCCAAGTCTCAAGTCCCATGTCCCAAGTCAGCGGTCCCGTTTTAACTTGGGACTTTGGACTTGGGATTTGGGACTAATATCTTATTTTCCTGTCTTGCCCGGCTTGAGCTTCAAGGGGACGTCGGCGTAACGCACGCCCTTGCCCTTGTAGGCATCGGGCTTGCGCAGCATGTGCATCTCTGCGGCTACCTGTCCGAGCTTCTGCTTGTCTATGCCTGAGAGCGTGAGCGTCGTCTGGTACTGCGGGATGCTCGACTTCGTAGGCACGCGCTCGGCCTTTGCGTCCACGCCCTCGGGCAGCGGAAACTCAATCGGGTGCGAATAGCCGAGCGCGAAGACAATCTTCTTGCCCTGTATGTCCGCCTTGTAGCCGACGCCTACAACGTCCAACTGGCGCGTAAAGCCTTCGGTCACGCCGACGATGGCGTTATTGGCAAGCGCGCGCGCGAGCCCGTGCTCGGCGGCCAGCTCATCCGATTGACGCTCGGCCTGCAATTGATCGCCTTCCAGACGAAAGCTGATGCCGGAGGGCACGGGCGTCTTCAAAGTGCCCTTCGGCCCTTTGACTTCCAGCTCGCGCTCTCCGATAGTCACCGCCACGCCCTTCGGCACTGTGATAACTTTCTTTCCAATACGAGACATAACTACCTCAGTAAGCAGTGAGCAGTAAGCAGTAAGCAGTAAAAGCAGTTTGTCTGCTTACTGCTCACTGCTTACTGCTTACTAATAGATTTCTGCCAGCACTTCGCCGCCGATGTTCTCGCGGCGCGCGGTCTTGCCGCTCATCAGCCCGCGAGAGGTCGAAACGATGTTGATGCCGTAGCCGCCGAGCACTCTGGGAATCTGGCCCGCCCCCATGTAGACGCGGCGACCGGGGCGCGAGACCCTTTGCAGGTACGTGATGGAGCTTGTACCGCGAGCGTCGTAGCGGAGGAAGATACGAATCGTGCGCTTGATGCCCTCGCCCTTGACGACGAAGTTATTGATATAGCCCTCTTCCTTGAGGATGCGGGCAATCTCCAGTTTCAATTTCGAGGCCGGGATATCCACGCGCGAGTGCTTGGCCGCAATGGCGTTGCGGATGCGCGAGAGCATATCGGCAATTGGATCAGTCATGCTTTACTCCGTAAAGCGATTTTAGATTTTCGATTGCCGATTTGCGATTGAAGATGGTGACAATAAGTTATCTTTCAATCGAAAATCGCAAATCTAAAATCGCAAATAATTCTCACCAGCTAGATTTCACGACGCCCGGAATCTGTCCTTGCAGCGCCAGTTCGCGGAAGCAGATGCGGCACAAGTTGAACTTGCGCAAGTAGGCGCGTGGACGCCCGCAACGCTTGCACCGCGTGTAGGCGCGCGACGAAAACTTCGGTTTCCGATTCGATTTAGCTATCAGCGACTTTTTTGCCATTAAAACCTCAGTAAAAAGTGAGCTGTGAGCAGTGAGCAGTGAGCAGATTTTCTTTTACTGCTTACTGCTTACCTCTTACTGCTTACTTTCTTATTGTCTGAACGGCATGCCCAAGCCTTTGAGAAGCGCGCGGGCCTGCTCGTCGTTGCGCGCGGTGGTGACAATCGAAATGTTCATGCCGCGCGTTTTGTCCACTTTATTAAAATCAATTTCGGGGAAAATCAGTTGCTCGCGGATGCCGAGCGTGTAGTTGCCGCGCCCGTCAAATGCGCGCGGGCTTACGCCGCGGAAATCGCGTACGCGCGGCAAAGCAACCGTAATCAGTCTATCCAGAAACTCGTACATGCGGTCGCCCCTCAAGGTGACCATCACGCCAATCGGCATGCCCTGACGGAGCTTGAACGAGGCGATGGACTTTTTGGCCTTGGTGATGACGGGCTTCTGGCCCGTGACCGCGCGCAGCTCATCAGCCGCTGTATCGAGCACCTTGTTGTTGGCGATGGCTTCACCCATGCCCATGTTGATGACTATCTTTTCAAGACGCGGCACGGCCATAGGGTTCGTGATCTCGAACTCCTTGGAGATGGCCGGAGCAATCTCTTTCTGGTAACGATCTTTTAATCTTGCTGACATGATTATTTACTCATCGGTTCATCGGTTCATTGATTCAATGAAGAAATGAATCAATGAACCAATCTGTTTACTTTTCCAGGGACTGTTTGCTCCGCGCTGCCACGCGCACCTTCGAGCCGTCGCCTTCGGTCTGATAGCGAACGCGCGTCGGCTTGCCCGTGTCCGGGTCAATCATCTGCACGTTCGAGATGTCCAGATAAGCTTCTTTATCAATGATGCCGCCGCCGCGATTCATACCGGGGTTGGCCTTCTGGTGGCGCTTGATAATATTCGCGCCTTCGACTTTGATCTTGCCCTTGGCGGGCACGACATCAAGCACGCGCCCGCGCTTGCCCTTGTCGCGGCCAGACATGATGATGACCTGATCGTTCTTCTTAATCTTGGCTCGTCGCTTTGTCTTGTTCATCTTCAGATTACCTCCGGCGCGAGACTGACAATCTTCATAAAGTTGCGGTCGCGCAGCTCGCGTGCGACGGGTCCGAAGACGCGCGTGCCGATGGGCGTGCCGTCATCTTTAATAAGCACCGCCGCGTTCTGGTCAAAGCGTATATAGGTTCCGTCCTTGCGGCGCACCTCTTTGCGAGTGCGCACGATGACGGCGTTATGCACCGTGCCTTTTTTGACCGCGCCATCGGGCGAGGCTTCCTTGACGGTGACTTTAATCTTGTCGCCGAGGCTGGCGATTTTGCCGGTCGCGCCGCCAATCGGGAGAATCATCTCCACGCGCCGCGCTCCCGAATTGTCCGCTACCTCCAACGAGGTCTGCATCTGAATAGCCATTTGCTCACTCCTGAGAATTGATTCATCGGTTCATTTCTTCATTGAACAAATGAATAAATGAATCAATTACTTCGCTGCTTTCTGAATAATCTCTACGACGCGCCAGCGCTTGCGTGCTGAGAGCGGTCTGGTTTCGACGATGCGTACCTTGTCGCCGATGGCCGCGCCTGTCTCGTCGTGCGCCATGAAGCGGGAAGTGCGGCGCACGTAGCGGCGATACTGCTGGTGCTTGACCAGACGGTCAACGCGCACGACCACCGTCTTCTCCATCTTGTCCGAAGCGACGATGCCAACCTTCTGCGCACGCTTGCCGCGCTTGCCCGCTTCGGAGCCCGTCGAGTCGCCCGCCTGCGAGTCCACACCCGGCGCGGCCTCGTGCGCCAGTGTCTCGCCTGCGGTTGTCGCTTCCGCGACCTCTGCATCCGTCGAGGTCGGCTTTACGTCTTGTTCTGTTTCTTCTGCCATATCTTCCTCGTAAATCGTTAATCGTGAATCGTAAATCGTGCTTTCTTCTATTCACGATTTACCATTTACGATTTACGCACTTTGTGTCTGGCGCTGTCGTGCCAGCGTTTGAATACGCGCCAGAGACTTTCGCTCCTGGCGTATGCGCTTGATGGCGTCCACTTCGCCCAAAGCCAGCTTGAAGTTCAAGCGAAAGAGCGACTCTTTCAGACGCTCGGCTTCGGAGCGCAAGTCATCGTCCGACAACTCGCGCAGCTTCTCTAATTCTTCGCGCCTCTTCATCTCTATATCGCGCCTCCTTCTTGCTCCGCGCGCGAAACAAACTTGGTCTTGATGGGGAGCTTCTGTGCGGCAAGGCGCATGGCCTCGCGCGCCGTCGTCTCGTCCACGCCTTCAATCTCGTAGAGGATGCGGCCCGGTTTGACGACCGCCACCCAGTACTCGGGCGCGCCCTTGCCCTTGCCCATGCGCGTTTCGGCGGGCTTCTTTGTAATAGGCTTATCGGGAAACATGCGTATCCAGATTTTGCCGCCGCGCTTGATGTGGCGCGTCATGGCGATACGGGCGGCTTCTATCTGGCGATCCGTAATCCACGCGGGCTCCAGCGCCTTGAGCCCGTACTGACCGAAGCTGATTTCCGAGCCGCGCAAAGCCTTACCCGTCATGCGCCCCTTCATCTGCTTGCGGTGCTTAACCTTCTTCGGCATTAACATAATAAGTGCCCCAATTAAGTAATCAGTGAGCAGTGAGCGGTAAGCAGTAAGCAGTAAAAGAAAATCTGCTCACTGCTTACTTCTTACTGCTTACTCTTATGATCTGTCTCCGCCGCGACCGCGGCCTTCGCCTCTGCCCCGACCTTCGCCCTCGCGGCCTTCGCGCTCGCGTCTGGTGCGCGGTCTGCGCTCGCGTCCGCCGTCGCCGCGCGGCTCGTTTATCGGGTCCGTGCCCGTGCCGCGCGCCATAGCCGCTTTGGGGTCAAGAATCTCCCCGCGGTAAATCCAGACCTTGACGCCGATGACGCCAAAGGTGGTCTGCGCTTCTGCAAGGCCGTAATCGATGTCCGCGCGCAAAGTGTGCAGCGGAAGCTGTCCCTGAAGATGCCATTCGCTGCGGGCGATTTCCGCTCCGTTCAAACGGCCGGAGACTTTGACCTTGATGCCCTGCGCGCCGAATCGCAAACTCTCTTCGACGGCTTTGCGCATGGCGCGACGAAAGGCGATGCGCTTTTCAAGCTGGGCGGCAATCTTCTCGGCCTGCAACTGAGCGTTCAGCTCCGGCTTGTGAATCTCCTGTATGGAGATGAGCACTTCGCGTCCCGTCCGCGCGGACATATCGCCTTTGAGCTTGTCTATCTCCGCGCCCTTGCGACCGATGATGATGCCGGGGCGCGAGGTGTAGATGATGATCTTGAGACGATTGGCCGCGCGCTCGACGTCAACGTGCGAGACGCCCGCGCCAGCGAATTTCTGCTTCAGCTCGGCCTTGAGCTTCAAATCTTCGAGGAGGTACTCGCCGAACTGCCGCTTGGCGTACCAGTGCGAGTGCCAATCCTTGTTGTAGCCGAGGCGGAAGCCGTATGGATGAACTTTCTGACCCACTATGTTTCTCCGTTCAATCTCTCTAAACTGAAAATTGAAGCGCTTTTATTCTTCAGTTGTTGCGCCTGTTGCTTCGGGCGTCGCACTCTCTGTAGAGGCTTCAGCCGCCGTCTCTTCCTTTGTCTCTTGCTTTGTGCTCTCCGCTTTGGGAGCGGTGCGCTTGGCGCGCGGGGCTGCTGCTGCGCCGCCGCGTTTGCGGCTCTTGCTCTCGGCGGGCGTAGACGGCTTCGCATCCTTGCCGTTGCCCTTCGTAGCCTTCTTCGTCTCCTCAACTGCACGCTCGTCGGAAGAGAGCAGGATGGTGACGTTGCAGAAGTGGCGCTGTTCGCGATAAGCGCGGCCCTGCGGAGCAGGACGCACGCGCCTGCGATGTTTGGTCGGCCCGCGATCCACGAACGCGGTCTTGACCCACAGATCGTCCGGGTCAATCGCGATATTGGCCTTCTCGGCGGCCTCAGTTGCGTTGGCGATGGCCGAGCGCACACACTTTTCAATGCTGTCCGCCGCACGCTTATTGGTCCATTGCAGAATCGCCAAAGCGTCGTTGACGTTCTTGCCGCGAATCATGTCTATCACCAGCCGCGCCTTCTGCGCCGACCCGCGTAGATACTTTGCACTGGCTCTTGCTTCCATTAGCTCACTCCGTTCGCAGTCCCAAGTCTCAAGTCCAAAGTCCAAAGTCGAAGAGAGACTTGGGATTTGGGACTTGGAACTTTGGACTATTTCTTAGCTACTTTCGCAGACTTCTCTGCCTTGGTTCCCGAATGTCCCTTGAAGGTGCGCGTCGGCGCAAACTCGCCAAGCTTGTGGCCCACCATGTTCTCGGTCACGTACACGGGAAGGTGACGTTTGCCGTTGTGGACGCCGAAGGTCAGCCCTACCATGTCGGGCGTGATCGTCGAACGACGCGACCACGTCTTGATGGCCGGAGGACGCGCGCCGCCAGAGCGCACACGCTCGACGGCCTTCATGACACCCTTATCAATAAACGCACCTTTTTTAACTGAACGCGGCATAATCTAGCTCTACTCCAATCCTTATTACTTGACCCGACGGTCACGCACGATCATTTTCTGCGTGCGCTTGTTGTTACGCGTCTTGTAGCCGCGCGTCGGCTGTCCCCAGGGGGTCACCGGATGACGACCGCCCGAAGTCTTGCCTTCGCCGCCGCCGTGCGGGTGGTCCACAGGGTTCATCGCCACTCCGCGCACGTGCGGGCGAATGCCCTTCCAGCGCGTCCGGCCAGCTTTACCCAGCGAGACATTTTCATGCTCGGCGTTGCCGACCTGTCCGACAGTCGCCATGCAGACGACAGGCACGCGGCGAATTTCACCCGAAGGCATACGGAGCTGCGCGTAATCGCCTTCCTTGGCGACCAACTGCGCGAAGGCTCCGGCGGAGCGCGCCATCTGTCCGCCCTTGCCGGGACGCAATTCAATGTTATGAATCTGCGTGCCCAGAGGGATATTACGAATCGGCAGCGCGTTGCCCGGCAGGATGTCCGCCTCGGGGCCGCTCATCACGGTCTTGCCCACTTCCAAACCCGTCGGCGCGATGATGTAACGCTTCTCGCCGTCCAGGTAAGTAATAAGCGCGATGTGCGCCGAGCGGTTCGGGTCGTACTCAATCTGCGTGACGCGACCGGGCACACCCGGCTTGTCGCGCTTGAAGTCGATGATGCGATAGAAGCGTTTGTGACCGCCGCCGCGACGCCTGACAGTGATGCGGCCATCGCTGTTGCGTCCCGAAATACGCGTCTTCGGCTCAAGCAAAGACTTCTCGGGCTCCGCGCCCGGAGTCAGCTCGTCGCGCGTCAAATAAGTCTGGTAACGACGCGAAGGTGATGTCGGTGTAAGTTTCTTAATGCCCATAATCTTATTTTCGATTTTCGATTGCCGATTTGCGATTTAGTTCTTCAATCGAAAATCGCAAATCTAAAATCGAAAATCCCTTAGACTGCTTCGCCGTAATCTACGGGCTTTTCGCCCTGCTTCAACGTGACGTAGGCTTTTTTCCAGGAAGGCTTGCGCCCCTCGAAACGCCCGCGCCGCGCCATCTTGCCCATGTAGTTGATCGTGCGCACCTGATCGACCTTGACCTGAAAGATCACTTCGACCGCCGATTTAATTTCGGGCTTGGTCGCGTGACGGTCCACACGGAAGGTCAGGAGTTGACGGCCATCCTGCGTCTCTTCCTTGGCGATGAGCGCCTTTTCCGTAATCACGGGCGACTTGATGATGTCCCAGACTGTTCTCATCCCTTATGCCGCCTCCTCTGTCGTGTTCTCTTCCACGCCCTCTTCAACCGGGGCGTTCTTCTCTTCGACGTCCGCGTCCTTTTTCGACGGGTCGAGCAGCTCGGTCAGCTCATCAACGGCTGCACGCGAGATCACCAGCTTCTCGTGATAGAGCAGGTCGTAGATGTTCAAGCCGTTGCTCGGCACAATCTTGGAGCGCTTAACGTTGCGCGAGGCCAACGCGAGATTGGTGTTGCCGGGCGAATCCACAATCAGCGTCTTTACTGCGCCGAGCCCGAGCGCACCGAGCGCCGTGACAAAAGCTTTCGTCTTCGGCTCGTCGAGCGTGAAAGCGTCCAGCACAATCAGGTTGCCTTCACGAAGGCGCTCGGAGAGAGCCGAGCGCAGCGCGCCGCGCCGCATCTTCTTCGGCAGGCTGTATGACCAGTCTCTAGCCTGAGGCCCGTGCACGTTGCCGCCGCCCTTCCAGAGCGGGCTGCGAATCGACGCGATGCGAGCACGCCCCGTGCCCTTCTGCCGCCAGAGCTTTTTGCCAGAGCCCGACACGTCGCCGCGCGTCTTGGTTCCGACAGTTCCCTGGCGCGAGTTCGCGGAAAAATTCTTGACCGCCGCATGAATCAGCGCCTCGTTTAGCTCGACGCCAAACACAGCGTCCGCCAGCTCGACATCGCCGATCTCTTCGTTCTTCAGATTGCGCACCTTAACGGTAGGCATAAATTAACTCCGTTAGGGATGAGGGCGGCAGCGTGAGGGATGAATTAAAAGCTATTGCTCTTTTCATCCCTCATCCCTCATCCCTCATCCCTTCTTCTTAATAAGCACTACGCTGCCGTTTGCGCCCGGCACAGCGCCGCGCACCATCAGCAGATTATTCTCCACGTCCACACGCGCCACCGTCAGGTTCTTCACGGTCACACGCACGTCGCCCATGTGGCCGGAGGAGCGCGTGCCCTTGATGACGCGCGACGGGTAGGCCGACGCGCCTATGGAACCCGGCGCACGCACGTTCATAGAACCGTGTGATTCAGGACCACGATTAAAGTTGTGACGCTTGATCGTGCCCGCGAAGCCGCGCCCCTTCGAGCGCCCTATGACTTCGATGGTGTCGCCGTCAGCAAACTGATCCACGAGCACCTTGTCGCCCACGTTGGTCGCCTCTTCAGAGTCCTCAAGTCGAAACTCTTTCAGAACGCGGGTGGGCGGAACCCCTCCGCCGGTCTTCTCAAAGTGGCCGCGCATGGGCTTGTTAATCTTCTTGAGCTTGACCGGCTTGTCTTCGACGAGGCCCAACTGGACCGCGTTGTAACCATCTTTTCCGGCAGCCGTCTTCTTCTGCACGACGACACAAGGGCCAGCCTTGATGACGGTCACAGGGGTAACCGTTCCATCCAGCGCAAACAACTGCGTCATGCCGACTTTTCTACCGATGATTCCGTTAATCATCACAAAACCTCAGAATTTTCGATTTGCGATTGCCGATTTGCGATTGGAAATAAAAGCTTCAGCCTCTTCCAATCGAAAATCGCAAATCTAAAATCGCAAATTAATTACTGTTTGCCGAACGCTTTGATTTCGACGTCGACGCCTGCCGGAAGGTCCAGCTTCATGAGCGCGTCCACGGTCTGCGGCGTCGGGTCCAGAATGTCCATCAGGCGCTTGTGCGTTCTGATTTCGAATTGCTCGCGCGACTTTTTATCGACGTGCGGCGAGCGCAACACCGTCCACTTCTGTTTCAAAGTGGGAAGCGGAATCGGCCCGGCCACACGCGCGCCCGTGCGTTTCGCCGTCTCCACGATCTCCGAGGTGGACTGGTCCAGCACACGATGATCGTAAGCCTTAAGTCTGATTCTGATCTTTTCGTTCAGCATAATTTAGCCTTACAAACCTTTATTGAGCCGTCACGCATTTAGTCAACGACGTCGGAGACAGTCCCTGCTCCCACGGTCCTTCCACCTTCTCGAATCGCGAACCGCAACCCCTTCTCCATCGCTATCGGCGCGATCAGCTCGATCTCCATCGCCACGTTGTCCCCAGGCATCACCATCTCCACCCCTTCGGGCAAGTGCGCAACTCCCGTCACATCCGTCGTCCGGAAATAAAACTGCGGCCTGTAGCCTGTAAAAAACGGCGTGTGACGTCCACCTTCCTCTTTCGTCAGCACGTAAGCCTCTGCCTTGAACTTCGTGTGCGGTGTGATACTGCCGGGCTTGGCTATCACCTGTCCTCGCTCAATGTCCTTGCGCTCCACTCCTCTGAGCAGGAGCCCGACGTTATCTCCCGCCACGCCTTCATCCAGCAGCTTCTTGAACATCTCCACTCCCGTCACCACCGTATTACGCGTCGGACGAATCCCGATGATCTCCACCTGCTCGTTGACCTTCACACGTCCTCGCTCGACTCTTCCTGTGGCTACCGTGCCTCTGCCTTGAATCGTGAAGATGTCTTCGACTGGCATCAGGAAGGGCTTCTCAGTGTCTCTCTGAGGCGTCGGAATGTAACTGTCCACGGCTGCCATCAACTCGTCAATCTGCTTCTCGCCCTCTTCCTCACCGTTGAGGGCGTTTAGGGCCGAGCCCCGAATCACCGGGATGTCGTCTCCCGGAAACTCATAGGCTGAGAGCAGTTCACGAACCTCTAATTCCACGAGTTCGAGCAGCTCTTCGTCATCCACGGCATCCACTTTGTTGAGGAAGACCACCATCGCGGGCACGCCCACCTGGCGGGCCAATAGAATGTGCTCGCGAGTCTGCGGCATCGGTCCATCTGTCGCTGCCACAACGAGGATGGCTCCGTCCATCTGAGCCGCTCCTGTGATCATGTTCTTGACGTAATCGGCATGGCCCGGGCAATCGACGTGCGCGTAGTGACGATTCGCTGTCTCGTACTCGACGTGAGCGGTGGCGATGGTGATGCCACGGGCTTTCTCCTCGGGCGCATTGTCGATGGAATCGAAGCTCCGAAAAGCGATCTTCGGATTATGTTTGGCCAAGACTTTGGTGATGGCGGCAGTCAAAGTGGTTTTGCCGTGATCGACGTGGCCGATTGTTCCGACGTTGACGTGTGGCTTCGACCTATCAAATTTCTCCTTGCTCATCTCTTTATCTCTCGCTCCTCAAATATTAGTTCGTCCAAGGTTATTTAACTTCGGGTCGCCGCGCCTTTCAGCAGCGAGAGAAGCGACCCATAAAAAACTATTTCGCGACTCCCTGCACTTTGGCGATTACTTCGTCGGCGATTTGTTTGGGTGCCTGGTCATAACGCTCGAAGTGCATCGTGGAAGTTGCGCGTCCCTGCGTCATAGAGCGCAGGTCCGTGGTGTAGCCGAACATCTCCGAGAGCGGCACGTACGCAGTCACAACCTGCGCACCGCCGGGACGCGGCTCCATCTTCTCAATCTGCCCGCGACGACGATTAAGGTCGCCGTTGACAGAGCCCATGTATTCTTCAGGCGTCACAACTTCGACGCGCATGATGGGCTCAAGCAGCACGGGCTTGGCTTTCTTCAACGCATCCTGAAACGCGAGGCTGCCCGCAATCTTGAAGGAACGCTCGTCGGAATCGACCTCGTGATACGAGCCGAAGACCAGACGCACTTTGATATCCACCAGCTCGTAACCGGCCAGGTAGCCGCGCTCCATAGCGTCGTGGATGCCCTCTTCCGTCGGCCTGATAAACTCCTTCGGAATCGCGCCGCCCGTAATCTTGTTCTCGAAGACAAAGCCTTCGCCCGGTGCGGGCTCGATTTCGATTTCGACGTGGCCGAACTGGCCGCGACCGCCCGTCTGCTTCTTGAAGACTTCCTTGCCGGGTGCGGGCTGCGTAATCGTTTCGCGATACGCGACCTGCGGCTTGCCTACGTTGGCCTCTACGCCGAACTCGCGCTTCATGCGGTCAACGATAATCTCAAGGTGCAGCTCGCCCATGCCAGCGATAATTGTCTGGCCCGTCTCCTGGTCCGTAGAGACGTTGAACGAAGGGTCTTCCTGCGCTAGACGAGAGAGAGCCGTTCCGAGTTTGTCCTGATCGGCGCGCGTCTTCGGCTCAACCGCAACGCGAATGACGGGCGCTGGAAACTCCATGGCTTCGAGCACAATCGGCTTGTTCTCGTCACAGACGGTGTCGCCGGTTGTCACCTGCTTCATACCGCCGATGGCGACGATTTCGCCCGCGCTTGCTTCGTCAATATCCTCGCGCTTGTTGGCGTGCATACGCATCAGGCGACCCACGCGCTCGCGATTGTCCTTGATGGGGTTGTAGGCATACGAGCCAGCCTTGATCGTGCCCGAATAGATACGCACAAACGAAAGCTGCCCGAGGTGCTTGTCGGCCATAATCTTGAAGACGAGGCCGGAGAAAGGAGCAGACGAATCCGGGGGACGCGTTTCCGTTTCGCCCGTGCGCGGATTGATGCCTTCGATGGGCGGAATGTCGAGCGGGCTCGGCAGATAATCAATAACGGCGTCGAGCAAGGTCTGCACGCCCTTGTTCTTAAAGGCAGAGCCGGTGACTACGGGGACAAGCTTTAACTCGATAGTGCCCTTGCGAAGCGCGGCGCGAATCTCGTCCTCTGTGATTGATTCGCCCTCGTCTTCCAGGTACTTCATCATGAGGTCTTCGCTCACGTCGGCCACGGCTTCCAAAAGCTTGTGGCGCGCGGCGGCGGCGGCTTCCTGCAACTCCGCAGGGATTTCCGTGACCTCGTACTCAGCACCCTTGGTCTCTTCTTTCCACACGAGCGCCTTCATAGAGATAAGATCGACGACGCCTTTGAACTGATCTTCGAGGCCGATGGGAATCTGTATGGCAACGGGGTTTGCGCCCAGACGATCGATGATGGATTGGAAAGAGCGGTCAAACGATGCGCCCGCACGGTCAAGCTTGTTGATAAAGCAGATGCGCGGCACGCCGTACTTGTCCGCCTGACGCCAGACGGTTTCGCTTTGCGGCTCAACGCCCGCCACACCATCAAAGACCGCGACCGCGCCGTCCAGCACGCGAAGCGAACGCTCGACCTCCATCGTGAAATCGACGTGGCCGGGCGTGTCTATGATGTTGATGCGGTATTCCGTGCCGCTGCGTTTCCAGAAGCAGGTCGTCGCGGCAGAGGTAATCGTGATGCCGCGCTCCTGTTCCTGCTCCATCCAGTCCATCGTAGCGGTGCCTTCATGGACCTCGCCAATCTTGTGCGAGACGCCCGTGTAATAAAGCACACGCTCGGTGGTGGTCGTCTTTCCGGCATCGATGTGCGCCATGATGCCTATGTTGCGGAACTTATTTAGATCGTGCTTAGCCATAACTACACCCGTGACAGGTGACAAGTGACGAGTTAAAAGCTTTTCTCTTGCTTGTCACTCTTCACTTGTCACTTATCACTGTTCTCTTACCACTTGTAATGCGCAAACGCCTTGTTGGCCTCGGCCATGCGATGCGTGTCCTCTTTTTTCTTGACGGCGTTGCCGCGATTGTTCGCCGCGTCAAGGAGTTCTCCGGCGAGGCGGTCCATCATGGTCTTCTCGCCGCGCGAGCGCGAGTACTGGACAATCCAGCGAATCGCCAGACTTCCACGCCGCTCCTGGTGAACCTCTACGGGAACCTGATAGGTCGAGCCGCCGACGCGGCGCGATTTGACTTCGACGGTCGGCTTGACGTTGTCAATGGCGCGCTTGAATACCTTGAGCGCGTCCTCGCCCGTCTTGTCGCCTATCTGTTGGAGCGCGCCGTAGAAAATTCCCTCGGCGGTAGATTTCTTGCCGCCCCACATCACGCCGTTGATAAATTTGGTCACCAACGGGCTCCCGTAAACCGGGTCGGGCAGCACTTCGCGTCTTTCAGCAACTCTTCGTCTTGGCATAGTAGTTATTGATTCATTTCTTCATTTATTCATTGATTCAATGAACCGATGAATAAATCGTCATTACTTCTTGGCTCCAGCCGCACCGGCCTTCGGGCGCTTCGCGCCGTACTTGGAGCGTCCCTGTTTGCGGTCGGCGACGCCAACTGAGTCGAGCGTGCCGCGAATGACGTGATAACGCACGCCCGGCAAATCCTTCACGCGGCCACCGCGTATGAGCACAATCGAGTGCTCCTGTAGGTTGTGGCCGACGCCCGGAATGTAGGTCGTCACTTCAATGCCGTTGGTCAAACGGACGCGCGCCACTTTCCTCAAAGCCGAATTCGGCTTCTTGGGCGTCTGCGTGTAAACGCGCGTGCACACGCCGCGCTTTTGCGGCGACTCCTGTAGAGCAGGGCTCGCCGTCTTGTACTTGACCCGCTGGCGGCCTTTGCGAACAAGCTGATTAATAGTCGGCAACTCTCTAGTCCTCTTCGCTTTTGATACGTGCGCCCATCGATTTGAGGCTTTTGGCCTCGGAGCGCAAAAAGGGCTCTGGCCTGCCTCTTTCCAGAACAAGTCTGGCAGTCAGCGCAGGCAAGGCTGCCCTGTTACAAATTTGTGATTAACTAGGGATGTTCTGAACGTCGAGGGTGTGGATACTGGCTTCCCTACCAGCCAAAACTTTTCTGTGGCGTCGCTTTTTCAAAGGCAAGACCAGCCGCCCTACAACTTCCAAAGGGGCTAATGGGCTCGCGTGCCACTCCGAGGCGCTTTTGTGGCGAGGCTCGTAAACCTCGCTACGCCGGGCATTTACGCCACAATAATTGTCAAGCGGCTCTCTCTTTCCAAACACGAAAAGAGCCGGGCAACGCCTCCACACCAACAGAACCTTCAAGAGCGTTGCACTGTGACTTTCAGACTGTTAGTCCGAAACGGGAAACTATAAAGCTAAAGGCTTTACCTGTCAAGCCGCCACGGGCCAACTCAGCTTCGGCTCACGCGCGTCGTCAAATGGAGCCGCTCTTTCATCCTCTTTTGCCAGTTACGGTCCGGCATCTCCTCCTCTTCAAACTGCGCGAACACCTCTTTCAAGGTCTCGCCGCCCGCGAGCCGCGTTTTCCAGTAGAGGAGCGCCGTCACAATCGCGCCGAAAGAGCCGAGCAGGAGATTGAGCGGCAGGAACAGAATCTGAAAGATATTGTTAAAAATATTAGCGTGAAACCCGGAGGGGTTGAACACTTTGACGAACAAAACGGTCACAAAGGCCATCACGCCCGCGGCCAGAAACGGTATGGCGACCTGTATCAAGAGCACCATGACCACGGTGCGTCTTGAGCGCGAGGCCAACTCTTTGGCGCGGCGAAAGGCTGCGCGGCCTCTTTTCTCTTCCATCATCACGACCGGCGTCACGAGGTAATAATTGAGCAGGATGTAGAGCCCGGGGAGAAAGCACAGCGTCATCCCGATGGCGATCATAAAGCTGAACATCATGCTCGTCAGCGTCAAAGGCTTGAGCCGTCTTTTGAGGGCTTCATAAGCTGGCCGCAGTTTAAGCGGGCGCAGGGGCGCGGCCAGAATCTGCGTCACGAGCCGCGTCGTCATGCCCTGAATCACCGCCGCCACAAAGAACGCGGTGATCGTGTTTATAATGCTCAGCACAGCGCCCAGAATCGCGCCCGGTATGCGCGGGATGATTCCTCTGCCCGTGAGCATGTTCTGAACAAGCTGCAACACGGTGAGCAGGATGAGCGGCGAGTAAACGATAATGGCGAGCCGCAGGAAAACCGGGAGGTGCTCGCTAAAAAGCGTCATGGCGCGGCGCAGGAGCGAGCCTGCCCCTTCCGAATGGGCACGCAGTGAGCTGGCAAAGGCGGCGGCAGTCGGCGGGCGCTCCTCAGGATTTTTCGCCAGCGCAGACATAATCACGCGCGCCACCTTTTTTGGCATACGCTTTTCGTCAAGGGGCGGAGGCGTCATCGTCAGATGCTGCGTGATGATAGTCTCCATGTTGCCGCCAAACGGCGTCTGCCCCGCGAGCATCTGGTAGCCTATGACGCCCAGAGAGTAGATGTCAGAGCGTGGATCGGACGTGTCGCCGCGACACTGTTCGGGCGACATGTAAAGCGGCGTGCCGAGGATGGAGCCGACGCGCGTGAGGCTGCCCGTGGAAGCCCCAGACGACGCGACATCCTGCTCGCTCGTTGTGCGCGGCTCAAGGATGCGCGTGCTCTCTTCAGCCGGAGAAGCTTTCGGCGCAAGCAGCAGCGTAGAAGGTTCTTCCTCCTGTTCGACATTTGCCGCTACAGGTGTGGGCGGGCGCATGAGCGTTGCGGATTCCGTCAATTCCGCCTCGTGACGACGTGTTTGCGCCGCCGCGCTCGCTTGCCCGCCCGTCTGTGTGGGAGCTTCCTCCCTTGTCGTGCGCGCTCTGTCCGCCTGAGCAGTTGTCTTTGCCCGTTGCTCTAAAGAATTTGCGTAAGCCGATGAGGCCGCAGACTCGTGCGCCGTTTCAGTTCCGTCTCTTCCGACGGGGTCGCCGAGTCGCGCGATGCCGAAGTCCAGAACCTTGACCGTGTAGCTGCCGCGACCATTCGGCTCAAGCCAGATGTTGTCCGGCTTGAGGTCGCGATGAATTATGCCCTGCTGGTGCGCTTCGTCAACCGCCGAGCAGGTCTGTTCCAGAATGTCCACGACCCAGCCGACCGGCAGGCTCGTTTCTTCGGCCAGGACTTCTGCAAGCGTGCAGCCGTCGAGGTATTCCATGACCAGGTACGCGACGCGCGCATTATCGTGGCCCACGCGCGCAAAGCCGAAATCCGTCACGTCCACGACGTTCGGATGACGCAGGCGTCCGGCGGCTCGCGCCTCTCTGCGGAAGCGCTCGACAAACTCTTCGTGCTGCATGAACTCCGGCGCGATGACCTTGAGCGCCACGGGGCGTTCCGTTCCCAGATGCGTGGCTAGATAGACCGCGCCCATGCCGCCACGGCCCAGTTGTTTTTCGATACGATATTTTTCGTCAAGGACTTCGCCGACCAGATGCGAAAGTTTCATGAGGCCCTCTGCTGGAAAACCCGCTCAATTAAACGCGATGCACTTACACGTTAATCGGCACTTGTAGGGGGAAGTTATCACGATTGAAATTTGATGACGGAACAGCGTGGAAAGATTTTCAGTCGAATCAATCAAGATTGCAAGCCCGGTTTAAGATTCATGACCCAGAGCGCATCAACTCGCCCAGCTCCGACCGTGTGCTGTCATCCTGCGCGGTAAACTCTTGGATAATCCGCTCGCGTTCCTGTTGGGTGCGATCCTGACTTAATTTAAATCTGGCTTCAAGACGAACCACGTCCATTTGAAAAGCCACTATGCCTTGAAGCTGCCGGGCGATGTAAGCTTCGGGCAACTCGCGCCACTGTTGAAAGTAGCCTTCGTCGTGCTCGCGTATCATGCTTTCCAGCAGGCCGAGCTTTTCCGCGTCCGCTTCAAGGATGCGTGGCTGGCCGTAGGCGTGAACGGCTATGTAATTCCACGTCGGCACGTTGAGCGCCGTCTCGTAGTGGCGCGGTGAGACGTAGCCATGCGGCTCCTGAAAAATCACGAGCGCTTCATGTGCATCATCAAAATCACGCCACTGCGGGTTGGCCCGCGCCATGTGCGCAAGCAGAACGCAGCTCTCGCCCGATGCTTCCATCATGAAAGGCAGGTGCGTCGCCTGCGGCGCGTTGTCCCTCAGGGTAACGAGGGTCGCAAAGCTATAGGCTCGCATGAAGTCGTAGAGCTTCGCGCGGTCCTCTTCCTGATTATGTTTCGGCGTGTACATAAATTTCGCGCAACGATTATTACCTGATGCCCTGGGCGAGCATGAACTCGTGCTTTCAACTGAGGATATACGATGTGGCAGCCATACGTTGTTGCAATATTTTCGAGGCGCTCGGGTTGCAAGCGGTTTCAAAAAGAATCGTGCTATATTCTAGCTGTTCCAAAGAGCTTTCCGAACGAGCATGAGGAAGACCAAGGTATGGCGACAGAGCGCGGCAAGACCATCTGTTTTATAGACAACTCAAATATTTTTCACGGCCAGCAGGAAGCAAGGTGGCGCATAGACTGGGAGCGGTTCGTCAAATATCTGGAGCGCGACGGCGAAATCTGGCAGACCTATATCTTCGCCTCCGAGCACGACCCGCCGCTTCCCGCCGAGACGAGCTTTTACCAGTTTCTCAAAGAGGAGCTGCGCTGGGAGGTCGTCGTCTACCAGTTGGGCCAGCGCACGGTGAGCTGCAACATGTGCGACCACACGCACGTCGTGCCCGCTGAGAAGGGCGTGGACGTAGGGTTAGCCACGCGCATGCTCACGCTCGGCATCAATCAGGCTTACGAGACGGCGATTCTAGTCGCAGGCGACCGCGACTACCTTGAGACAGTAAAATTCATCAAGGGTCTGGGCCTGCGCGTCGAGGTGGCCTCGTGGCGCAGCGGCCTCTCGGACGAGTTGGAAACGGAATCCAGCGCCCCCGTCATCTACCTGGACGACCTCAGAAAAGATATCGGAAGGAACAATCAGGAAAAGTAAGAAGAAAGTAAGCAGTGAGCAGTAAGCAGTAAAAGAAAGCGAGCGGCAATCCGTGTCGAGCGCTTTTTCGTTTCGACCGCTTACTGCTCACTGCTTACTTTTTACTTTCTTTCCTCACCACGGGCGGCGAAAAAGATTGAGCACTGTGGCTTCTCCCCACTGTGCGAAGCGTGCGGCCTCGTGCGGCGGGACGCGATAGCTGAGGCGGTAGGCGAACAACTGGTTGCCGCCGCCTTCCGTGTGTAATCCCTGATTAGCTTCGTAGAAGGCGAGCACGTTGTCCTGAAACGTCTGGCGGATGGCCGTCTCGTCCTGCCCGCGCAGGAGATAGCGTTTGGAAAACTCTGGGCGGTTGCCGAAGTCTATGTCCTGATACCCGAGGGCGCTCGCGATTCTGTGCATGAAATTTTCCGGGCTCATCGTGAACATGGGCAGTTGCAGCTTGGGTGTCTCGAAGTAAACGACCGTCTGGTAATAAGTGTGGCTGTGCTTGCCGTGGCCGACCGTGTACTTGTAATCAAAGAGAGCGGTCTTCACGCCGTTCATCTCGCCGTAGATCATGTTCTTGATGCTTTTCGAGTGGCCCTGGTTGAAGAGGTTGAAATAATTCGTGTGCGGAATCATGTTCAAAGGAGCGTTGGGCGCGAACTGCCAGCCCATCATTTGCGCCGCCTGCTGCATGGCGAGCATACGCTCCTTCTCCTTCTTCTGCGCGTAGAGAACTAAAAAAACTATCAGGCCCACAAAGCCCGCGAAGATTGTGATCATTACGACGAAGACCATGATAGTTTCCATAAGGCTGGGATGAACGAGTCACCGGGAAATAGACTGAGCACGCACATCTATGCCAGAAAAGCGCGTGAATCGTCAATCGTAAATCGTGAATAGAAAAAAGCAGTTTCTACTATTCACGATTTACGATTGACGATTCACGCGCTTTTACTTTCTCTCGGTCACGACCTGATGTTTTTTGCCGTCGGAGGTGATAGCAATGTCGCCGCCCGTGTCTGTGCGATAGATTTCCGCTTTCGTCTGGCGCAGTCGCTCTAAGGTTTCGGGCGCGGGTGTGCGCGCGGCGCTCGTGGAGATGACGGCAATACGGGGCTGGACTCTTGAGAGCATTTTCTCGTTCGTCGCATCCGTAGAGCCGTGATTGCCTACGATGAGGACGGGAGCCCAGATGTTCTGCTGCGCGTCAAAGAGGAGTTGCGCCGTCGCGGCCTCAGCGCCGCTCATGACGAGCATGGCGAAGTCTTTGTAGATCAGACGCAGCACGACGGAATTAATATTTTCGCGGCTCATGGAAGGGTCGCGTGTGTTTTCCACCCACGCTCCGTCGCCCACGGGATTGTAAATGTCCAGCCGCGCGCCGCCGCCGAGGTCAAACAAAAGGCCGCGCCGTGCGGGCGTGACAGGAATGTTGGCGTTTCTCACGGTGGCGAGCATCGCGTTATAAGCTTCGTTCTTCCAGGGCTGCGCGCTGTCCACGAAACTCTTGACGACAATATCGCTACTGCCAACGACGCGCCGCATCCCGCCTATGTAGCCCTCGCCCGCCTGTGTCGCGACGACGACCTCAAGGCTACGCACGTTGTGTTTGCGCAAAGCAGCGACCACGCGCCCGCCCGCATCCGCAGGTCCGGCGTCAATCAGCGCGGCCTTGCCCAGCGGCGAAATAATCAGGATGCTTTGCCCCTGCCCTACGTCGAGCACGTAAACCTGTAACTGTCCCGGCGCGCTGCTCACGTTCGGCGCAAGCCCTGACGTGGAGGAGGCAAAGCCCCGGCCCGACATGCTGCTTGCAGACAGGCAGACGAGCACCGCCAGAAGCGGCATGAACAATAGCAGGCGTTTCTTCATCTCACATCCTTTCATAATGGCCTGTGTGCGCTGTATAGAGCGCGCATAATCTATAGAAGATGGCAGGCGGTTATTTAGAGTAATGCTCCGCGCCCAGAAAATGCAGCGAGACGTAAGGCTCATCGCCCACGACCCAGCTATCGTGCGGGACAGGCGGGATGTAGAAAAGATTGCCCGCCGCAAGCTCCGTGACATTGCCGTCCTCAAACGCAGCCACGGCGCGGCCCGAGATAACGAGGCCCACATGCTCTACTTCGCACAGCTTCGTCCCGGCGAGCGGGCTGACATGCGTGGACCATTTCCATCCCGGCTCGTACGTGGCGCGGCCTATGGTCAAACCGCCGAGCGTCACAATCTCGAAGCGTCCCTTTTCAAACGTGCGCGTCTCATCCGGCTCGTCAAACCGTTTGAGAATGACTTTTAATCTCTCTTCCATCAGAGTGGTCTCCGGCGAAACTGTTTCAACCTTCACGCTTCATCCGACTGTTCGACCAGCACCCAAACGCTATCGTCGCCACGCTCGCGCAGGAAAGTAATATGCACGCGCAGGGGCGGCTCAAACGAAAAATCGAAAGAGAATTCGTGAAAGATGCTGCGCCCTCCGCGAACCAGCGACTCAAAGCGCCCGTGAAACTCCTGCACGTCGGTACACGGCGCGATATCCCTAAAAAAGTTGCGCCCCAACACCTGCTCCGGCACGCGCCCCGCGAGCCGCGCCTCCGTCGCGTTGTAACTCAACACCGTCCCGAACGGCGAAAGCCTTATCGCCCCAAACGGCAAAGCATCCAACTCCGCCCTCGACATCCCGGCCAACTGAGCCGCCGTAATCATCTACTCCCTCTCCCCCTCGCCAGGCCGCCCCTCGCACGCGAAAAACACAAATTACAAATGTCCACCTGCGAAAGCACCGAACCTCAAACTAAAAAAGCTCCACGGACACAGATTATACTTCGTTTGGAAAAATCTTCTAAAGCCCCCCGCGCCCTTTCCACCGTTATTAGATAACCCTTGCCAAGAACATACACACGGAGCAGTGATTAAATTTAGAAAGTATTAATAGCTTAGCCTTGAACAACTTGTAATTGTTGTTATAGCTTAATTATTACAGGATGTACTAAACTTGCTGAGTAATTTAAGAATGCGGATGTCTACGACGCTTGAATTATGTGAACTCTCACAAATCCGATGAAAGATTTCTTTATTAGCTACACTCAGGCAGATGAAGCTTGGGCGGAATGGATAGCTTGGACGCTGGAAGAAGCGGGCCATTCCGTCGTCATTCGAGCATGGGACTTTCGTCCCGGTGGTAATTTTGTGCTTAAGATGAACGAAGCTACAGAAGGAACTAACCGTACCATAGCCGTTATATCAGAAGACTACCTTAATGCGTTGTATACACAGCCCGAATGGGCGGCTGCATTTAACTACGACCCTAAAGGTGAGAGACGCGAATTGCTACCGATTCTGGTCAAAGCGTGTGACCTGAAAGGTTTACTCCGCTCTACTATCTACATTGATTTAGTTGGTCTTCCAGAAGAAAAAGCGCGGCAGGAAATTTTAGATGGGCTCAAAGAACGGGCCAAACCTGATGAAGCCCCTGTTTTTCCCGGCACAGGTGAAAGAGCAATTACCACTAGCACTGAACGTGTAATGCCAAATAAAGTGCAATTTCCGGGTTCCTCCACGGATAACATCCCAAATTCAGAAATCCCTTGGAATGTACCGGCAGGCGTTCCCTTTTTTACTGGACGCGAAGATGTTCTGGAAAGATTACATCAAGCTCTCAGTGAGAAGGGTACGGCTGCGATAGCTCAGCGTCAGGCAATCAGTGGCCTAGGTGGAATAGGAAAAACTCAAACTGCGATTGAATATGCCAAACGTCACCACAACGAATACAAGGCCGTGTTGTGGGTTGTTGCTGAATCAAGAGAATCTCTCATTTCCGGTTTCGCTTCAATAGCAGGAGTTCTAAATTTACCTGAGAGAAATATTCAAGATCAAAGTCTTACAGTTAAGGCCGTTAAGAGATGGCTGGATAGCAATTTTGATTGGCTATTGATTCTTGATAATGCTGATAACCCGAAACTTGTCGAGGAATTTATCCCGGCGAATCCCAAGGGACATATTCTTCTAACTTCAAGGGCACAGGTTTTCGATGCTATCGGCATCCTCAACCCTCTCGAACTTGAAGAACTGTCGCCCGAAGATGCAATTAATTTTCTCTTAAACCGAACCGGGCGTAACGATTTAGAACCGGAAGAGGCTCGGGCAGTTGAGCAGCTTGCGCAAGAACTTGATTACCTTCCCTTGGCCTTGGAACAAGCTGGCGCTTATATCAAAGAGCTTAGAAGTAGTTTCAAAGATTATATTACCAGCTATCACCAGCGCGGCTTAGAGCTTCTCGAAAAGGGCCAGATGATTGGCGAATATCGCAAGTCCGTGAGGACTACGTGGTCATTAAATTTCCAACAGGTGGAACAGACATCAAAGGCCGCAGCCGACCTATTGCGTGTCAGCGCATTTTTAAATCCAGATAGGATTCCAATCGAATTAATTCACCTTGGCGCTGTTGAGCTTGGTCCAGAGCTTTCGCACGAATTGGCAAATGTGGCGAATGATCCGCTTTTGCTGGATGAAGTTCTTAAACCTCTTATCCAATATTCACTCATCCACAGAGATCGAAAATCGAGAACTTATGATATCCATCGTTTAGTACAAGCTGTATTGAAAGACGGGATGGAAGAATCGCTAAGACAAATATGGGCAGAGCGTGTGATTAAAGCTCTATCCCGTGCTCTTCCAGATGTCGATGCTATTAATTTTGGTCAATGGAACGAAATTGACCGTCTTTTACCTCACGTACAAATCTGCGCTGAACTCATAAGAACACGGAGATTTGATATCCCTGAAGCTGCACAATTGCTTAATCGTACCGGACGATATTTACATCTTCGCGCGCGCTTGCATGAGGCTGAACAGCTATATATCGTGGCGCATGCAATAAGAGAGAAGATTTTAAACTCTGAACATCCTGATATTGCCGCTAGCCTGCATAATCTAGCATGGCTTTATTACGATCAAGGCAAGTATAGTCAAGCTGAATCTCTTTACAATAAATCATTCACTATTCGGGAGCAAACACTAGAATCTGAACATCCTGATATTGCCGCTAGCCTAGATCATCTTGCAAGGCTTTATAAAGAACAAGGCAAGTACACCGATGCCGTGCAAATGGCAAACAGGGCGTTGGATATTAGAACAAATAAATTAGGGCCAGAACATCCTCAAACAGCATCTACCATTAGTCTTCTAGGAAATATTTATTATGACCTGGAAGAAGTTACAGAAGCAGCAGAGTTAAACTCTAAAGCCTTAAAAATTCAAGAAAAGTCTTTGGGAATGAACCATTATGAGACAGCTATTAGTCTTAATAATTTAGCTACGATTTACTTAACACAAAATAAATTTTCCGAAGCCGAATCGTTATTATTGAGGGCACTCTCCATATATGAGAGCGCATTCGGAATGAATTATCCAAGATTAGACTGCTTCTTAAATAACTTGGCAAAGCTTTACATTGAGCAAAATAAATATGCTGCGGCCAAAGAACTTCTCAATAGATCGATGAATAATATAGAAACTGTATTAGGACCAGAGCATCCCGATATAGCAGTTAGCCTTATGAATTTGGGATTATGGTATCGGCGACAGTGCAATTACTTGGAGGCTGAACAATTATATAACCGTGCGCTTAAAATTAGAGAGCAAACATTAGGAAGCGATCACCCAGATGTTGCGCTTACCCTTATCACTTTAGGCGATCTATACATAGATCAGCATAAGTATTTCAAGGGTGAGCCACTCCTCAGACGAGCACTTCCGGTGTTAAGGAAGACTTTCAGAAACGAGCATCCTTATGTGGTCGATGCTATGTTAGTCCATGCTGCATTGCTAAAGGGAATGAATCGAAAAGGTGAAGCACAAAGATTGGAAGGTCAAGCTAAAAAGATTAGGGCCAAACTCTACAAGAAAAATTCCCGCAAGAATTAATTATAAATATAACGAAAGTAATACACCATCAAAAAGCTGACGCAATTTTTAGAGTTAGCACCAGCTTAAACCTTAGACTATGTTGAGTGCCTCACGATTTCCTTGAACCTGATGGCGTCCGCTTTCATTTGGATGTTGTTGAAGAAGACGTAGGATTCTTGCTCTTTGGGAAGCATGAAGGATAGTTCTTCGAGTTCGGCGTCTTCGTAGGAGTAGCGCCAGCCGCCGCGACCGTGTAGGCGGAAGTAGCAGCGTGTGGGCGTTTGGGTGCGCTCGGTGAAGGGGTCTACGACGTGCCAGAGGTCGAGTTCTTCGCAGAGGTCTTTGATTAGCTCGCGGGGCCAGGGGCCACGCGGCTCCCAGCAAAATTGGAGCCCTTCGCGTTTTGTCTTCTTGAAAAACTTGCGCATGTTTTCGATGTGCTCACGCGTGGGGCGGAAGCTGGCGGGGCATTGGAAGAGAATCATGCGTGCGCGAAGGGCTTCGGCTGATGCGCGTGTTGTTCTCCAAGCCTCTTGCACGATGCGGCTTGAGCGGAATGCGCCCGCGCGTCTCTTTTCTGTTTCCGTCAATTCGCGTTTCAGGCGTTTGTAGGTGGGGCTGGTGGATTGATGCGTGATGAGTTGCCACGCCTTGAGGGTGAACTCGAAATGTGACGGCGCTTCTGCGCGCCACTTCGCAAGCGTGGAGAGTTGCGGAGGTTGATAGAAGGTGTGCTGGATTTCCACCGCCGGGAGTAGAGGATAATAGGATTCGCGCGACGAGCGGAAACCGCAGCAGCCGATTTTGATTAACCCCGTGCTCGATGACATGATTTCTAATCTGATAAATACACTTAAGAGAAAGCCTGTCTATTATACGACGGTTTATAGGATTCGCACGGCGGGGTCTTTGTAGTTTAGCGAAGAGAAAAGAACGCGGTGCTCCATCCGTTTTCTAAAACAAGACCGGCGCGAAGCTTCAAGAGCTTCGCGCCGGTCTTGTGAACTGTGATTTTGTTAGTCTACAGCTTATAGAAACAGATTGACGAGCGTTGCCAGAAGCGGCGACTTGCGCGCGGCGGCGGCGGCGGCTTCGGGCTGGACGGTGCGGCGGGGCTTGATTTTCATGGCGACGGACTGGTTCAGAGAGCCGTAGATGCGCAGGTACATCTGCGTCTCGGTCGGAATCAGGATGCGCCAGTCGGAGCCGCCGCGTCGGATGTAAGACGCGAGGCGCGCGGGGTTTGAGTTGTAGCCTGCTGCGACCAGCTCGGGCTGCGTGGCTAGACCGGCATCGAGCGCGGCGCGTATGTCGGAGCTTTTCAGGAGGTCGTCCCAGGTGTCCTGCATGTAGAGCAGCATGACCTGCGCGGCGTTGGCGTGGTCCGACATGCCTTCGACGAAGTCTGCCTTGAGCGTGATGTCAGGATGACGACGACGGACCATCTCGTAGGTGGAGGGGATCATTTGAATCATCCCGCCTGCCCCGGCTGTCGAGATGGAATAGCGATAGGTGTCGCCCTCGTTCAAAGCGTAGAGCGAGAGAATCTCGTTAAAGAGCGCCGAGCGGTCTTCGGTCATGAAGCGTTTGTGGTCCGTGTGCTCGACGATTGCCAGATGCTCCGCGATGTCCACGATTTCGGGCGTAATCGCTATACCGCGTGAGCGCAGGCGTGCAGCCGCTACGTCCAGACGCGAGCGCACGTAGGTCTTTCCGGCTGTGATGACTTCGGTCGTAAGAAGCGACGGGTGCGCGCTCGTGTAATAAGCCATCTCTTTCAGATTGCCTTCTTTGACAATCGGATACTGTACGACTAAGGGTACGAGCGGGCCGCTGGTGTTGAGGTCTGTGATGACGACGGCTGTGTTGACGCCGTTGGTACGCGCGATAAAGATGCGCGCCTGGTGGCCGAGCGAAGTAGTGACCACGACTTCCGCGCCGCGCGTCAAAAAGAGGTCTTTCGAGAGCGAGAAAAGATGTATCTCGGAGCGCGCGCGGTCAAGCGCCGCGAGCCGAACAGTATCTCCCGAAAGGCGCGACTCTTCGCGCTTGAGCAGGCTCTCTGCATCCTCTATGCGGTCGTTGATTTCGGTGCTCGTCAGAGCGCCCGGCAGCGAAGAGGGCACGATAGGCTTGGCCTCGGAAGCGTCCGACGGGCCCGTCGCGGTTTGGGAAACTGTGTGGGGCTTGACGCTGGATGAATCGGCGTTTCGGGCGTATTCAGTTACCGGCCACACCAGAGACACGAAGACCAGCAAGGGGAACAATACACGCATCTTCATCGGCAGTTCTCTCTCGGATTAGAGGTTTCAGGCTTTAGGGGGAGGACAGTTATATAGATGCAATGGAATTGCAACGCGTTGCAGCGTCTAAATGATGTAAGGATGACGTACAGGCTGCGGGCAGAATGGGCGTCTGGAAATCCTACTGGCGAGCAGAAAATCAGCCCCTGAAAGGGGCGAAAGATAATAGCCCACGGCGTGAGCCGTGGGAATCAAGGAGGATGAAGAAGTCCGAAGCCCCTGAAAGGGGCGAAAGAGATTCCATCGTGAACTTCTTTCGCCCCTTTCAGGGGCTCTCAACTTTTATTCGTTGCTCGTACCCACGGCTCACGCCGTGGGCTACTTTATTCCGCCCCTTTCAGGGGCTCTGTTTTACTCTCCCTCGTCCCCGTTGCCGTCGCCGACAGCAGAGACGGGCGTGCGCGCTGGGGTGGGCACGTCCACGCCGCCGACGATTTCAGGGAACCCTTCCAGGTCGCGCTCTCGCTCTCCGGCTTCCACCGTCTCGTCCCGCTCAAGCTTGACGTTGCGGTAGTACTCCATGCCCGTGCCCGCCGGAATCAGGCGACCCATGATGACGTTCTCTTTCAGGCCGCGCAGGTAATCTATGCGCCCCGAAATCGCCGCCTCCGTTAGCACCCTCGTCGTCTCCTGGAACGATGCCGCGGAGATAAAGGAATCGGTCGAGAGAGAAGCCTTCGTGATGCCCAGAAGGAGCGGGTCGGCCTGTGAAGGCTCGCCGCTTTCGCCGAGCACGCGGGCGTTCTCGTCCGAGAAGCGGAAGCGATCCACCTGCTCGTCCAGTAAGAACTCCGTGTCGCCGACTTCGCGTATCTTCACCCAGCGCAACATCTGGCGAACAATCACTTCGATGTGCTTGTCGTTGATGTTGACGCCCTGCAAGCGATAGACCTCCTGAATCTCGTTGACGATGTACTCCTGAAGTCGGCTCATGCCGAGCACCCTCAGGATGTCGTGCGGATTCAAGGGGCCGTCCATCAGGGCTTCGCCTGCGCGGACGCGGTCGCCGTCCTGCACGTTGATGTGCGTACCGCGCGGGATGTCGTACTCGCGCTCCTCGCCGTCGTTGCCGATGATGATAATCTTGCGCTTGCCCTTCGAGATGGCTCCCAGACGAACCAGACCGTCAATCTCAGACATGATGGCCGTCTCGGCGGGCCTGCGAGCTTCGAACAACTCGACCACGCGCGGCAGACCGCCCGTGATGTCCTTGGTCTTGGTGGTCTCGCGCGGAATCTTGGCGATGATGTCGCCCGGTTCCACTATGTCGCCGTCGGCCACCATCAGATTCGCGCGCACAGGCATCTGGTAAGTCTTTAAGACCTTCGTGCCGTGACGGATTTCCAGACGCGGCTGTTTTTTCTCGTCCGGCGAATCCTTGACGACCAGACGCGACTGGCCCGTAACCTCGTCCACCTCTTCGTCAACCGTCAAGCCTTCCTTCAGGTCCTGATATTTCACAGTGCCCGCGACTTCAGTCAGGATGGCGAAGGTGAACGGATCCCAGGTCGCCAGGATCTGATCTTCCGTCACGCGCTGACCGTCTTCGGCGAGAATGTGCGCGCCGTAGACAATCTGGTAACGCGCGACTTCGCGACCGCGCTCGTCGATGATGGTCAGAGCGCCGTTGCGGTTCATGGCGATGATTTCACCGCGACGGTTCTTGACCGTTTGAAGCTCGACGTATTTGATCGTGCCGTCCATGCGCGCTTCGTGCTTGCTGGACTCTTCCAGACGGGCCGTGCCGCCGATGTGGAACGTACGCATGGTAAGCTGCGTGCCGGGCTCGCCGATGGACTGCGCGGCGATGACGCCGACCGCCTCGCCTATGTCCACGGGCCGCCCCGTAGCGAGGTTGCGCCCGTAACACTTGATGCAGACGCCGCGACGCGATTCGCACGTCAGCACAGAACGAATGCGAACACGCTGCACGCCGGAGCGTTGAATCTCCTGCGCCAGGTCTTCGTCAATCTCCTGATTGATTTCGACGATGACGTTGCCTTCCACAGGGTCTATGACGTCGTCAAGCGAGGTGCGACCAATGATGCGGTCGCGCAAGGATTCAATCTCCTCGCCGCCTTCGACAATCGCCGTCGCCCAGATGCCTTTCAAAGTGCCGCAGTCCTGCTCACTAATAATTACGTCCTGCGCCACGTCAACGAGACGGCGTGTCAAGTAACCTGAGTCGGCAGTCTTCAGCGCCGTGTCCGCCAAGCCCTTGCGTGCGCCGTGCGTCGAGATGAAGTACTGCAACACGTTCAAGCCTTCGCGGAAGTTGGCTCTGATAGGCGTCTCTATGATTTCGCCGGAGGGCTTAGCCATCAGGCCGCGCATTCCTGCAAGCTGACGAATCTGCTGCGCAGAGCCGCGCGCGCCGGAATCACTCATGACGAGAATCGGGTTCAATTCGCCCGAAGCCTTCTCACGCTCGTCCATCGCTATGAACATCTCTTTCGCCACGCGGTCCGTGACTTCTGACCAGATAGCGATGACCTTGTTGTAACGCTCGCCGTTCGTGATAACGCCGTCGAGATATTGCTGCTCGACGTCGATCACGTCGCGGTCTGCCTTCGCGACCAGAGTCTTCTTGGCATCGGGCGTGACCAGATCGTCAATGCCTATGGAGATGCCAGCCTTGGTCGCATAGAGGAAGCCAAGCTGTTTGAGGTCGTCCAGAGCCTTGACCGTCATCTCGTGACCCAGGCGTATGTGGCAGTAGTTAACGAGCGATTGCAGCCCCTTCTTCTTCAGCGTGCCGTTGACGAAGGGCAGGCCCGGCGGAATCGAGTCGTTAAAGATAACGCGTCCGACAGTGGTATTGATGACACGACGAACATTTTCCTGAACGGTCGCGCGCATCACGTCCTGCGGGTCGTGCTCCTGAGTCAAATCAACCAGATCGCCGTCTATACGGAGCTTAATCTGCGTCTGCGTCGTCACTTCCCTGGCATCGAGCGCCAGCAACACTTCGTCGGTCGAAGCGAAGAGACGTCCTTCGCCCTTTGCCCCGGCGCGCTCGCGCGTCAGGTAGTAGCAACCCAGCACGATGTCCTGCGAAGGCACGGCGATGGGTTGACCGTTAGCGGGCGACAGGATGTTGTTCGAAGACAACATCAGGACAGCCGCTTCGATCTGCGCTTCGGGCGAGAGCGGAATGTGGACCGCCATCTGGTCGCCGTCAAAGTCCGCGTTGAATGCGGTACAGACCAGCGGGTGAATCTTGATGGCCTTGCCTTCAACGAGCACGGGCTCGAAAGCCTGTATGCCCAGACGGTGAAGCGTGGGAGCGCGGTTCAAAAGAACAGGGTGCTCGCGAATCACTTCTTCGAGGATGTCCCAGACGACGGGCTCCTGTCGCTCGACCATCTCGCGCGCCTGCTTGATGGTGGCCGCGTGCGCCTGCTTCTCAAGCTGGTTGTAGATGAAGGGCTTGAATAACTCCAAAGCCATCTTCTTCGGCAGACCGCACTGGTGCAGTTTCAATTCAGGACCCACGACGATGACCGAACGGCCTGAATAGTCAACGCGCTTGCCCAAGAGGTTCTGGCGGAAGCGGCCCTGCTTGCCCTTGAGCGTTCCGCTCAAAGACTTCAAGGGACGATTGTTGACGCCGCGCAGCACGCGACCGCGCCGACCGTTATCAAAGAGCGCGTCAACGGCTTCCTGCAACATGCGCTTCTCGTTGCGCACGATGACTTCGGGCGCGCGCAACTCTATGAGCTTCTTCAAGCGGTTGTTGCGGTTGATGACGCGACGATAGAGGTCGTTCAAATCCGACGTCGCAAAGCGACCGCCATCAAGCGGCACAAGCGGACGAAGCTCGGGCGGGATGACAGGGATAACATCCAGAATCATCCATTCCGGGCGGTTGCCGGATTTGACGAAAGAGGTCGCGACCTTGAGGCGCTTGGAGTACTTGAGCTTCTTCTGCTGCGAAGTCTCTTCCTTCATGCGCGTGCGAAGCTCTCCGGCGAGTTCCTGCACTTCTACTTTGGCGAGCAGCTCTTTAATAGCTTCCGCGCCCATCTTGGCGACAAACTGCGCCGGGAAATCGCGCATCAGCTCGCGGTAACGCTCGTCCGTCAGAAGCTCGCGCTCCTTGATGGGAGCGTCGCCCGGATCAATCACGATGTAGGACTCGAAATAGAGAACCTTCTCAAGCTCGCGCAAAGGAATATCCAAAAGATGCCCTATGCGAGAGGGCAGCCCCTTGAAGAACCAGACGTGCGAGCAGGGAGAAGCCAGATCAATGTGGCCGAGGCGCTCGCGGCGCACCTTGGCCTGTGTGACTTCGACACCGCACTTGTCGCAGATGACGCCGCGATGCTTCATCCTCTTATATTTTCCGCAGAGGCATTCCCAATCGGCCACGGGGCCGAAGATGCGCGCGCAGAAGAGGCCGTCGCGCTCCGGCTTAAATGTTCTGTAATTAATCGTCTCGGGCTTGGTGACTTCGCCGTGCGACCAGTGGCGAATCTTTTCAGGTGAAGCCAGAGAGATACGAATCGCCTCGAAATTAGGCGCGAGTTGTGTTTTTTGTTCTTGGAATCGAAACATCTTTATCTCCGATAAAAAGTCCCAAGTCCCATGTCCCAAATCTCAAGTCCGTCAATCAAAGAACTGACTTTGGACTTGAGACCTGGGACTTTGGACTTAATCATCCCTCTGCACTGCCGCCGACGAGGATGGCTTCACCCGTGCCGTCGCCGTTCGCGTCCCCTTCGCCGTCGCGCTGAATCAGCTCGACGTCGAGACAGAGCGACTGAAGCTCACGCACCAGCACGTTAAAGCTCTCGGGGAGACCCGGATCGAAATCCGCTTCGCCCTTGACGATGGCCTCGTAAATCTTCGAGCGGCCCGCGACGTCGTCAGACTTGGCCGTCAAGAGTTCCTGTAGGATGTGCGCCGCGCCGTAGGCTTCGAGCGCCCAGACCTCCATCTCTCCAAAACGCTGTCCGCCGAACTGCGCCTTGCCGCCCAGGGGCTGCTGCGTAATCAAGCTGTACGGCCCGATGGAGCGCGCGTGAATCTTGTCGTCCACAAGGTGCGAGAGCTTCAACATGTAGATGTAGCCCACTGTCACCTTCTGCTCGAACGGGTCGCCCGAGAGACCATCGTAGAGAACAGTCTTGCCGGAAGGTCCGACGACCTGCGGCAAGCCCATCTCGCGCAAGTGGTCGCTCGCCTCGCCCAGCTTCTCCTTAATCTCTTTTTCGGTTGCGCCGTCAAACACAGGCGTGGCGAAGTAGAGACCAAGAACGCGCGCGGCCCAGCCGAGGTGCGTCTCAAGAATCTGGCCGACGTTCATGCGCGAGGGCACGCCCAAAGGATTGAGGACAATCTCTACGGGTGTGCCGTCGGGCAGGTACGGCATGTCTTCTTCCGGAAGAATGCGCGCAATCACGCCCTTGTTACCGTGGCGTCCGGCCATCTTGTCGCCGACCGAAAGCTTACGCTTCATGGCGATGAAGACCTTGACCATCTTGATGACGCCCGGTGCAAGCTCGTCGCCCTGTTTCAATTTCGCAATCTTCTCTTCGTAGATGTCCGAGAGAATGCGAATCTGTCTTTCGGTACGCTCCTCGTACTCTTTAATCTCGCCCCCGACGTCCACGGTGGTCGTCGTCAACTCGGCCTTGCGGAGCGCCTTTGGCTCGATGTCCCTGATCATCTCGCGCGTGATGCGTTCACCCTTGGGGATGATGACCTCGCGATTGACGGTCAAGTCCTTGGCAAGCTTACGGCCTTCGAACAATTCATAAATGCGCTCGTCGCGCTGCTCGCGCAGGATGCGGATTTCGTCTTCGAGGTCGCGGCGTAGCTTGTCCTCTTCAGACTGTTCGATGGAGAGTGAGCGCTCGTCCTTTTCCTGACCCTTGCGCGTGAAGACCTGTACGTCAACGACCGTGCCGTCAATGCCCGGAGGACAAATCAGCGAAGCGTCTTTAACGTCGCCAGCCTTTTCGCCGAAGATGGCGCGAAGAAGTTTTTCTTCCGCCGTCAACTGCGTCTCGCCCTTCGGCGTGACCTTGCCGACTAGAATCGAGCCCGGCTTGACCTGCGCGCCGATGCGAATGATGCCCGACTCGTCCAGATCGCGAAGCATGTTCTCGCCCACGTTCGGGATGTCGCGCGTGATTTCTTCAGGCCCGAGCTTGGTGTCGCGCGCTTCGATTTCCAGCTCCTCGATGTGAATCGAAGTGTAGTAATCGTCTTTGACAAGACGCTCGGAAACCAGAATCGCGTCCTCAAAGTTGTAGCCGCGCCACGGCATGAATGCCACGAGCACGTTGCGACCCAGAGCCAGCTCGCCACGGTCCGTGCAAGGTCCGTCGGCAATCACATTACCTTTTTCGACGCGCTCGCCGACGTGGACGATGGGTCGCTGGTTGATACAGGTGTTCTGGTTCGACCGCTTGAATTTAATCAAGGAGTAAATGTCTGCGGTCACTTCGCGCGAGATAGTGCCGTCAACGTTGTGGTCCGCGCGAACGATGATGCGCTCCGAATCAACGTAATCGACAACACCGTCGCGTCGTGCGACGACGACAGCGCCCGAATCTCTGGCCGTTACCTTCTCCATGCCTGTGCCGATGTAGGGAGCTTCGGCGCGCAAGAGAGGAACCGACTGGCGCTGCATGTTCGAGCCCATCAGGGCGCGGTTCGCGTCGTCGTTCTCAAGGAACGGAATCAAAGAGGCCGCGACCGAGACGAGCTGTTTCGGAGAAACGTCAACGTATTCAATCTCCTCGCGGCGCGAGGTCATAAACTCGCCCGCCTTACGAGCAGCGTTGCGCTCGTTGACGATGTTGCCTTCTGCATCCAGCTCGATGTTGGCCTGCCCGACGACGTGCTTGTCTTCTTCCCACGCCGTCAAATAGAACGGGAACGGCTCGGACTCGGCCTTGCGGCCATCACCGCCGACGCGCTTATTAGCTTTCTCCACATCGTCCATAGGGACGTGGTCGCCCGGCTTAAACTTCGTGTCGCCGCCGTTGATGACGCGCACGTATTCGATGACGCGAGCATCAATCACCTTGCGGTACGGCGACTCTATAAAGCCGAACTCGTTGATACGCGCAAAGCAGGAGAGAGACGAGATGAGGCCGATGTTCGGACCTTCAGGCGTCTCAATCGGGCAGATGCGCCCGTAGTGCGTCGGGTGCACGTCGCGCACTTCAAACCCTGCGCGCTCGCGCGAGAGACCGCCCGGCCCAAGGGCCGACAACCTGCGCTTGTGCGTAATCTCCGACAGGGGGTTGGTCTGATCCATGAACTGCGAGAGCTGGCTGGACCCAAAGAACTCGCGCACGGCAGCAGTGACGGGCTTCGCGTTAATCAAATCGCGCGGCATCGTCGTCTGCATCTCCTGATGGATGGACATCTTCTCCTTGATGGCACGCTCCATACGCTCCAGACCGATGCGAAACTGATTTTCAAGCAGCTCGCCCACCGCGCGCACACGACGATTGCCGAGGTGGTCAATGTCGTCCGCCTGATATTCGGCAGGGTTCTTGCGCATCTTGAGGACGTAGGAAACAACCTCCACGAAATCACGCGCTGACAACAAGGGATCGTCAATGCGATTGCGCTCGGGCTTGCCCATCTTGATGTTGAACTTCAAGCGCCCGACGCGCGAGAAATCAAACTTGCGCGGGTCGAAGAACATGCCTTCGAGCAGTCGATAAGCGGTCTGCACGGTCGGCGGGTCGCCGGGGCGCATCTTGCGGTAGATTTCCAGCAGCGCATCGACGGGCTTCGTAATCACGTCCTTCTTCAAGGTCAGCGCGAGCACTGGCCCGAGGTCGTCGCGCTCCGGGAAGAAGACGTTGAAGCTCTTGATTCCGGCTTCGATAATCTCCTGCAACTTGGCAGGCGTAATCTCGTTGTTGGCTTCGAGGACGACTTCGCCCGTCTCTGTGTTGACGATGTCGCCCAGAGAGTACGCGCCTTCGAATTGCTGCGTGTCGATTTCGACTTCGCGGGTGTGCGCCTTGCGCAACGCATCGAGCGCGCTCTGACTAATCTTCTTACCGGCGCGCACGATGACCTCGCCGCGCGCTTTGATATCCTGATCGGCCTTCATGCCGCCGAGGTTGCTCGGCCCCGTTTCAGGAACGACGATAGAGAGACGGCCTTCCTGAATGCGAACTTCGTCCGAGATGTAGAAGGTGCGCAGCATGTCCTCGTCCGTAAACGAGATGTTCTTGACGGCCTCTTCCAGCTCCGCGTCCGTGTGGAAAGATTTGCCGGAGAATCCTTGATCAAGCCAGATGCCAAGAGCGCGCAGGAAAATCGTCGCCAAAAATTTGCGCTTGCCGACGCGCACGTAGAGCAGATTTTTCTGGTCGTATTCGAACTCGACCCACGAGCCGCGATACGGGATGACTTTAGCGACGAAGATCGCGCCGCGCTTGAAGAAGACGCCGGGCGAGCGGTGAAGCTGCGAGACGATGACGCGCTCCGTGCCGTTGATGATGAAAGTTCCGTTATCCGTCATCAAGGGGATTTCGCCGAAGAAGACCTCTTCCTCTTTGATGTCGCGTATGGAGAGCGATTCGGTCTCGGGGTCTTTGTCGAAAACCGTCAGGCGAATCTTGACCTTGAGCGGGACAGAGTAGCTCATGCCGCGCTCCTGGCATTCCTGCTGGTCGTGCTTGTGCTTGAGACCGACGGGCTCGCCGCAGTTGTCGCAAAGCGTTGGACGCACGGCGTTGAACGTGCCGCAGTTGTGGCACAGGGTCTCGCCCGGCGTTAAGGGGTCAACCTTGATGGTCGAGCCGCAGTTCTTGCAGTTCGAGCGCAGGTAATTGAGCCCTTCGAGGCGACCGCACTTGCACTGCCAGTTGCCTATCTGGTATTCGACGAAATCAAGGGTGGCCGTACCGCGAAAGTCCGAAATCGGAAAGACCGAGCGGAAAACCGCTTGCAAGCCGGTGTTCTCGCGCTCCTCCGGAAGGAGGTCCATCTGTAGGAAGCGGTTGTACGACTCACGCTGAATCTCTATCAGATTCGGGATGCGGACGGCGGTCGCAATCTTGGAAAAATCCTGGCGCACGGGCGGCTGGCTCGTGCGTCGTCCAGTCCCACCAAAGGTTAATTCAAGCGGATTTGAAGACATCGAGAGATTCCTTAAAATTTGCGATTTTCGATGACCGAAAATCTAAAATATGTAGAGACGCCAAAGAGCGGTCGGGGCGCAAAATGCCCCGACCGCTTCTATTGACCAAAAGCGGCTGTATTTTTCCTCAAGTTTTTCGGGAGTAACGCCAGCGCCTCAATACTCCCCTACCCCGCCTTGCACGATGCCGCGCCCGTCAGGGTAGCCGGAAAACCACCGAACTCGTAATGCCTAGTGCTCGCGGAAAGCGTTTAGTTGCGCGAGAGCGCCAACTCGTTGCTTTACCCTTTGCACCCCAAGAACAGTTTTCAGCCCGTAAAAGCTTACTTGACCTCGACGGTCGCGCCCGCATCGGCCAGTTTCTGGCGAACGGTCTCGGCCTCTTCCTTGGACACGCCCTCTTTGACGGCCTTCGGTGCGGCTTCGACCAAATCCTTGGCTTCTTTGAGGCCAAGCTGCGTGACTTCGCGCACGACCTTGATGACGTTGATCTTGTTGCCGCCTGCGGCCTGCAAGATGACGTCAAACTCGGTCTTCTCTTCCGCCGGAGCGGCTTCAGCACCCATCGCGTGCGCTGCCGGAGCAGCAGCCACGGCTGCCGCCGCCGCCGAGACGCCGAAAGTCTCTTCCAGCTCTTTGACGAGCTGCGAGGCTTCCAGCAGGGTCATATTCTTCAAATACTCGATAACATCTTCGCGTGTTGCCATGATTCTTTCTTTACTCCTCCCAAAAGGGTTCTAGTGTGCTTTTCGTTTTCAGGTTTAGCAGCAGGAGAACCCACGGGACGCTCTTGCGGCTCGCTGCATCGCAAGCCTCGGAAAGCGTCCGAGCCGACAAGGGCAATCCTGACTTGATCGCCCCGCTCGTTTTCCGCGTCCGGCCCACCAACTGAATTTTCGATTTGCGATTGCCGATTTGCGATTTGAAAGAAAAGCTTCAACTTCTTCAAATCGAAAATCGCAAATCTAAAATCTAAAATTCCTTAGGCTGCTTCTTCGCCGCCTTTTTGCTCGCCGATCTGTTTGACCACGATGGCTAGATTGCGCGGCACAGCCGAGATGACCGTGACGAGCCGCTGCGCCTGTGCGTTGATCAGGAACATGATCTTCGAGATTAACTCTTCCTTGGACGGCAGGCTGGCAATCGCTTCCACATCAGGGAGCGCGACGACCTTGCCTTCGACCACGCCGACCTTGAACGTAAAAACGTCCGGGTTGGCCTTGGTAAACTTGGAAATAGCTTTCGACAAAGTGACGGGGTCGCCCTCGCTGGTGGCGATGGCGGTGACGCCCTTAAAGTAGTCCGCAGCGTTTTCAAAAGGGGTTCCGGCAGCGGCCTTGCGCGCCAGAGTGTTTTTGACCACCTCGTAATTGACGCCCGCTTCGCGCAACTGTCGGCGCAGCTCCTGATCCTTCGCCACGGTCATCTTCTGAAAGCCGACGACCATCGCGGCTGTCGCACGCTGAAACTGCTCTGTGAGAGCTTCCAAATCCTTCTGCTTTTGTTCTCTGGTCTTCATACTCTTTTCCGTTCGCTCCTCACTTCAAGCTATTTCGCGTAAGCCGCTTCGTCCAACAAAACGCCGGGGCTCATCGTCGAGGCCAGGTTCACTTTCTTGACGTACTTGCCCTTGGCCGTGGAAGGCTTCGCGCGCACCACGGCGTCAATCAACATTTGCGTGTTCTCGCGAATCTTGTCGGGCTCGAAAGAGACCTTGCCGACGGGGACGTGTATGACGCCCGTTTTGTCCACGCGATACTCGACCTTACCGGCCTTGGTCTCGCGCACGGCGGTTGTGACATCCGGCGTGACGGTGCCCGTCTTCGGGTTGGGCATCAGACCGCGCGGGCCTAAGACCTTCCCCAATTGACCGACCAGACGCATCATGTCGGGCGTGGCGATGACGGCATCGAAATCCAGCCACCCGCCTTTGATTTTATCCACCATGTCTTCGCCGCCGACGAAATCGGCCCCGGCCTCTTGCGCCTCGCGCTGCTTATCGCCGCTGGCGATAACGAGCACGGTCTTGGATTTTCCTAACCCGTGCGGCAGGACAACCGTGCCGCGCACAAGCTGGTCGGCCTTTCTGGGGTCCACGCCGAGCCACATCGTCAGCTCAACCGTTTCGTCAAACTTGGCGAAGGAAATTTCTTTCACCTTCGCCACGCCCTCTTCGAGCGTGTACTTGCGGCCCGGCTCCAACTTCTCCGCCGCCGCACGATACTTCTTCCCGTGTTTCCTCATTAACTATTTCTCCGAGGTGCAAGCGAGAAAGAAGATTTTCGATTTTAGATTTGCGATTTTCGATTTGAAAAGAAAGCAACAATGCTTCTTCTGAAAATCGAAAATCGGCAATCGCAAATCGAAAATTCTTTGTCTCTCCCTCTATTAAGATTTCAGACTCGCCTTCCGACTAAATCGAAAATCGCAAATCTAAAATCGAAAATTACTCGACCGTCAATCCCATCTGGCGCGCAGTGCCTTCGATGGTTTTGATGGCCGCTTCGAGACTCGTCGTGTTCAAGTCCTGCAATTTGGTCTTGGCGATCTCTTCGACTTTGGCGCGCGAGATAGTGCCGACCTTCTCACTCTTGGGCTTGCCTGAGCCCTTCGGAATCCCTGCCGCCTTCTTCAAGAGATCAGCCGCAGGCGGCGTCTTGGTCTCGAAGGTAAACGAGCGGTCCTGGTAAACCGTGATGACGACCGGGATTTTCAAATCCGGGTCCATCTGCGCCGTCTTCGCGTTGAAGGCTTTGCAGAACTCCATAATGTTGACGCCGTGCTGGCCGAGCGCCGGACCAATCGGCGGCGCAGGATTCGCCTTGCCCGCCGGAACCTGCAACTTGATATAACCGGTAATCTTCTTTGCCATATAACCTCAGTGACAAGTGACGAGTGACAAGTGACGAGTTAAAAGCCGATTCTTGCTTGTCACTCGTCACCTGTCACTTATCACTATTTTTCATTCTTCTTCTGCAAACGTCACTTTCTCGACGTCCAGGAAATTCAGCTCGACGGGCGTCGAGCGGCCAAAGATTGTGACCGTGACCTTCAAGGTAGACTTGTCGTCGTTGACCTCTTCGACCTTGCCTGTAAAGCTCTGGAACGGCCCACTCTTGATACGCACGGTTTCGCCCGAAGCGAAAGAGTATTTCGGTTTGGGCTTCTCCGCAGCCTCCGTCACGTTGTGGACGATTTGATCCACTTCCTGCGGAGTCAGGGGCGTGGGGTTCTGGCCGCCGACAAACCCTGTGACCTTGGGCGTAGACTTAATCGTGTGAAAAACATTGTCGGGGATGTGCCCGCGATCGTCGCATTCAATCTGGACGAGCACGTAGCCCGGATAAAACATGCGCGACGACTCGACGCGCTTGTTACCACGCATCTCGACGACCGTCTCGGTCGGCACGAGCACTTCCAGAATCTGCTCCTGCAATTCCGTATCGCGGATGCGCGCTTTCAGTGAATCGCGCACCTTCTTCTCGTGCCCCGAATAAGTATGTAGGATGTACCACTGCCGCATTACAAAAACTTCCTATGAGGACAGGCCGACCAAACCGAGCAGCCAGTTTAGAAGCCGTCCCAGCAAAATGATTCCCCAATCAACAGCGAACAGATAGATGGCGAAAAAAATCACGGCGACGATTGTGATGATGGTCGTGTTCTTGACCTCGTTAAATGTAGGCCATGAGACACGCCGCATCTCGGCGCGCACGTCGTGTAGAAACTGCGAAGTGCGCGTAAAGAATCCAGCACGCGCGCCATGCAAACCACGCTCGCGGCGCGCAGCCCGTCCCTCAGGCCCTTCTCCGAACCTCGCCGCGCGCGGCGCAGGCACGTCGCCCGGAACATCCGATGAACTCACACGTCCCGGCGGCGGCTCAGGCAACGGCAACACATCCTCGTCATCTCTATCGCTCATGACGTTGTCGGTCTTCTTACTCTTCGACACCCGACCTCTTACCTTCTTTCCTAACCTCAGCGATTATAGACAGGTCTCTCTTCCTCTCGCTAAGACATGGATTACAATAACTACTCAAGCCATCCCATCGAGTACCAGATGTAAATATCGCCTTGGGACGAAAAGCTTTACATTTAGCGCACCACGCGGTTCCGTCCGGACCTACTCTTTTCCGCAAAGCGCCTACTGTACCGCCGCTGGGACGATGAGGGCGATTACACTTAACGTGCGAGAAAGCAATATTATCAATATCCCAGAAAAGAGCTGAATTTCTTCCTTCCCAAGGCTCTTTATGCTCGATACTTAGATCGCCTGCTACTGTGATGCGCTCGTGGCATCTATAACAAATATCATCGTCGCACTTCTTAAGCAGATGAAACAATATGAGCTTCCGCAACCTATGGCTTGCCGTGCCGAAAGGTATACCCAACTGAGCAGCCCTACGAGAAGCGCTATTATTTTTCACAGCCTCTGACCTTTTGGTCACTGACTAATTTCTATTCAGGGGTATCAGGACTCGAACCCGAACTTTCGGTTTTGGAGACCGACGTGCTAACCATTGACACTATACCCCTTCAACAAGAAGGGATGAGGGCGGAGGGATGAGGGATGAAGAAGGCGTAAATGCTTTCTTCATCCCTCATCCCTCATCCCTCCGCCCTTACTTAGTCTCTTTGTGGTCCGTATGCTTGCGGCAACGGCGACAGAACTTGCTAAACTCCAAACGCTCCGGTGTCGTCTTCTTATTCTTCGTCGTCACGTAATTGCGGCTCTTGCAAGTCGTGCACTGGAGCGTAATATTATCGCGCGGCATAAATCACCTTCCCCAAAAACTCAAATCTTCTACTGGCTTCCCTGTACGCCAGATTAGTCAACGACATCGGAGACAGTCCCTGCTCCCACGGTCCTTCCACCTTCTCGAATCGCGAACCGCAACCCCTTCTCCATCGCTATCGGCGCGATCAGCTCGATCTCCATCGCCACGTTGTCCCCAGGCATCACCATCTCCACCCCTTCGGGCAAGTGCGCAACTCCCGTCACATCCGTCGTCCGGAAATAAAACTGCGGCCTGTAGCCTGTAAAAAACGGCGTGTGACGTCCACCTTCCTCTTTCGTCAGCACGTAAGCCTCTGCCTTGAACTTCGTGTGCGGTGTGATACTGCCGGGCTTGGCTATCACCTGTCCTCGCTCAATGTCCTTGCGCTCCACTCCTCTGAGCAGGAGCCCGACGTTATCTCCCGCCACGCCTTCATCCAGCAGCTTCTTGAACATCTCCACTCCCGTCACCACCGTATTACGCGTCGGACGAATCCCGATGATCTCCACCTGCTCGTTGACCTTCACACGTCCTCGCTCGACTCTTCCTGTGGCTACCGTGCCTCTGCCTTGAATCGTGAAGATGTCTTCGACTGGCATCAGGAAGGGCTTCTCAGTGTCTCTCTGAGGCGTCGGAATGTAACTGTCCACGGCTGCCATCAACTCGTCAATCTGCTTCTCGCCCTCTTCCTCACCGTTGAGGGCGTTTAGGGCCGAGCCCCGAATCACCGGGATGTCGTCTCCCGGGAATTCGTAAGCAGAAAGGAGCTCTCTGACTTCGAGTTCCACGAGTTCGAGCAGCTCTTCGTCATCCACGGCATCCACTTTATTGAGGAAGACCACCATCGCGGGCACGCCCACCTGGCGGGCCAATAGAATGTGCTCGCGAGTCTGCGGCATCGGTCCATCTGTCGCTGCCACAACGAGGATGGCTCCGTCCATCTGAGCCGCTCCTGTGATCATGTTCTTGACGTAATCGGCATGGCCCGGGCAATCGACGTGTGCGTAGTGACGATTCGCTGTCTCGTACTCGACGTGAGCGGTGGCGATGGTGATGCCACGGGCTTTCTCCTCGGGCGCATTGTCGATGGAATCGAAGCTCCGAAAAGCGATCTTCGGATTATGTTTGGCCAAGACTTTGGTGATGGCGGCAGTCAAAGTGGTTTTGCCGTGATCGACGTGGCCGATTGTTCCGACGTTGACGTGTGGCTTCGACCTATCAAATTTCTCTTTTGACATTCCTGTGATGCCCTCTTCAAATTAGATTTCTGTTTCCAGTGCCGTGTCCGAAATGGAGCCCGAGATGGGATTTGAACCCATGACCTCCTCCTTACCAAGGAGGCGCTCTACCCCTGAGCTACTCGGGCCGAGCGTCTCTCACTCAACCCTTGCTCTGTAATGTGGAGCGGGAGACGAGGCTCGAACTCGCGACCCTCAGCTTGGAAGGCTGATGCTCTACCAACTGAGCTACTCCCGCCCGAGAAAGGTCTGAGGGATGAGGGATGAGGGATGAATAAAACAATTGATTCATCCCTCATCCCTCATCCTTCATCCCTCACACCGTGGTGCAGGGGGTAGGATTCGAACCTACGTAGGGCGTTAGCCCGCCGGGTTTACAGCCCGGTGCCATTAACCACTCGACCACCCCTGCATGCCTTGTCAAAGTGGTTGGAGCCGGCGAAGGGACTCGAACCCCCGACCCTCTGATTACAAATCAGATGCTCTACCAACTGAGCTACGCCGGCTCACTATAGACTCCGTAGAGCGTTATCCGGCAAAACGTGGATACTACCAAGCGGCCTCTCAAAACGCAAGGGCAGAAGGGGTTTGAAGCTTTTCCGGGTCTCAAAACAGCCCCTTGTTCAACACTGCTAAAATTTATATTGACCTCCCCAGTGCCCACCGAGTAGGATTGTAATTGCCCTGAGTCGTGGGCCCAGAGGTCTGTCCCGGCTCAAATCTTCCTTTCACGCTCGCCGCCATCACGGCACGCACGGGTCGTGCGCCTTTCGACCCCGGGCGACCAACCGCTTGTTTGGATTACCAGTACAGACATTCCGTATCAATCTTCTGAAGGAGACTTTTCGTGCGTACAAACGTTATCTACCGCAGCTTGATGGCCTCGCTCGTCGTCTTGATGTGCGCGTGGCTCCAGCCCGTGAGCGCGCAAACCGGCCCGCCCTCCACGAATCCCGTACAGCAACCGACGCCGATTCCCATGATACTTCCGCAGCGCAACAACCCCATCATGGTCGCCGGGCCAAACGAGCTTTACTGCGGCGGCTTTATACAGTACGCGCCCGCGCCCAACTATCTACAGATCGTCGGCGGTGAAGAGGAACAGGAGCAGCGCGTTTATTCGCAGGGCGATTACGTCTATATCAATGCGGGAGCGAGCGACGGCGTCACAGTCGGGCAGGAGTATTCGGTGGTGCGCCCGCGCGGTCAATTCACTTCTGACTTCTCAAAGAAGAAGGGCTATCTGGGCGTTTACACGCAGGAGCTTGGAAGGCTGCGTGTGACGAATGTGAAGGAGCGCGTTTCTGTGGCTGTTGTGACCTTCTCGTGCGAGACGATGCTTCTGGGCGATATGCTGCGCGGCGCGTCGCAACGCGTCTCGCCCGTAGGCCGTAACGAAGTGGCGCTCGATCGTTTCAAAGACCCGAGCGGGAAACAGAAAGGGCGCATTGTGCTGTCGCGCGACGGGCGCGAAGCCCCGAGCGTCAACCAGGTCGTCTACATAGACCTCGGCACGGAAGACAACGTCAAGCAGGGCGACTACTTCACCATTTACCGTCCGCTCGGCAAAGGCAACATCACGCGCTTTGAGGACGAAGAGGTAGTGAGTGGCGGGAGCGGCGGTTTCGAGAGCGACCGATTCAAAGGCGGCAAGTTCTCCAACCAGGCGCCGCGCGTCGAGAATCCCAACGAGAACGGCCCACGCGGGCCCATCGACACGTCGCCGGAGATCCTGCGCGAGCGCCCGAAGATGCCGCGCAAGATTGTTGGCGAGCTGGTCATCCTGAGCGTGCAGCAGCGCACGGCGACCGCCGTCATCACGCGCGTCGCACAGGAAGTCCATACGGGCGACTTCGTAGAGTTGCAGTAGAACAATCGGTTTAGAGTGCCAAACTTTTATCAAGAGGGCGCAAGGGGGAAAGTTCTTGAAGTCGAAATTGATGTGATAGGAAGTGTGAAAGATAAGTGAGTAGTAGAAAATGTCCTCAATGCGGGCTCGTCAACTGGTCGAGCGCCGAAGCGTGCAAACGTTGTGGCCTCAACTTCGCGGAAGCTGAAGCAGACCACTACGCCCCTCAACCCGAAGGCGCGTATGCGTATGCGCAGCCGTATCCTCCGGCTGGCAACGACTACCAGCAGTCTTACGGCTACTACCCGCCGCCCTCTACAGATGCGAAAAGCTCCGGGTTAGCCATCGCCTCTCTGGTGCTCGGCGTCATCAGCTTCTTCACTCTGGGATTGTTCGGCGTCGGCGCTATCGCGGGCCTCGTGATGGGTATCGTGGCAATGCGCCGCATACGTCGCAATCCGTCGCTCTATGGCGGCGAAGGCTTTGCCGTCGCGGGCATTGTGATGGGCTGCATCTCAGTACTCACCTTCGGCTTCGTAGCGATGATCGCGGCCATCGCCGTTCCGAATCTACTTGCATCACGGCGCGCGGCCAACGAAGCGATGATGATTAATAAGCTGAGACAGATTTCCTCTGCTCAAGCGACCTACGCCTCCACGGCAGGTTTCGGCAAGTACGGGACGCTCGAACAATTAGTCGAGAGCGGTTTGCTTGATAAATCTCTCTCTCGCGGCGGGCCGCTATATGGTTACCGTCTGGAAATCCGCGTCAGCGGCAATTCCTTCGAAGCGGTGGCAACGCCCGTCTCTTACGGCCAGTCGACGAGCCCCGGCAGAAGGTCATTTTACGTTTCGTCCGATGGCGTTATACGCGGCGCTGACAAGAAAGGGCTCGAAGCAAACATCAACGACCCACCCCTCGTGCCGGAAGTCAACCCCTACGCACGCCCCACAAGAAGAGCCTACAGCGATTCTTATCCCGTTCAGTCATACTGATAAGAAGAAAAGCCGTAAATCGTAAATCGTGAATCGTAAATAGAAGGAACTGGTTTTCCTCTATTTACGATTCACGATTTACGATTTACGGCTTTTCCCTTTTATCTTGCTGCGGCTGCTCGTTTAGCTTCTCTTTCAAGCGCGTCGCGTTCCATGACGGCGTGATAGAAGGCGCGGAAATATTCGTACATGGAGAAGAAGGCCGAGAGCACGACGACCCACAGCATCGCGCGGCCCGCCGTGTAGAGAAGCACCTGCCAGTCGTTCACCGTCACCGCGCCCACGCCCAGAAGGTGACGCAGGGCTTCGCGCAGTTCCGGCACGGTCCAGAATTGTATGACCGGGAAGGGACGCGGAAAGTTTGAAACGGGCGGCTTGCCTCCGACGCTCGACACAATCAAGAGGGCCACGGCCACCACCTGCGAGAGCATCTTGAACTTGCCCATGCGCGAGGCCGAGATGATGACGCCGTCCGCTGCCGCAATCGAGCGCAAACCCGTCACGGCAAACTCACGCCCGATGATAATCACGACGGCCCACGCCGGAGCGAGCTGGTTTTCCACCAGCGAGATGAGCGCCGCCGAAATCAGGAGCTTGTCGGCAATCGGGTCCAGAAGCTTTCCCAGACGCGAGACCTGCTGGCGGCTTCGTGCGATGTGTCCATCCAGATAATCCGTGAGGGCTGCTCCTAAAAAGAGCGTCACGCCGAGGATGTGGCGGGGCACGCCGAGCCAGTTTTCCGCGAAGGGCGTCAGGAGCACGACGACTAAAAACGGCACGACGAAGATGCGCGACAGCGTTAATGTGTTCGGAAGGTTCACGCCCTTAGAGCCTCGAAGTCCACCGTGTGGCAATCAATACGGGAGTTTATTGCTTCGCGTCGAAGTGTATGGCTCACTGCTAAAAAGTGTCAAGAAAAGCCCTCGCGTTCCCTCCCCCGAGGTAATGAGTCAATTTATGAAAGACGGATTCAAACAGGGATGGACAGGATAGACAGGATAAAAGGGATTGATTCATTGGTTCATTTATTCATTGAATCAATGAGCCGATGAACAAATGATTAAATTCTGTTTTTATCCTGTCTATCCTGTCCATCCCTGTTAATTCTTTCTTCTTCTCAAACTGACCCACTACCTCCCCTGAGGCTCGCTTGCCCGTTGCCACGCGCTCGCGTACAATGTGAAGTTCTGCGCTCTGTCAGAATCTTCACTGTAGGGGGCGCAGATTTTATTAATATGGCTATTAAACAAATCACGGTGCGCGGCGCGCGCCAGCACAATCTCAAAAACATCAACGTCGAGATTCCGCGCGACCGCTTGACCGTCATCACGGGGCTCTCCGGCTCGGGCAAATCTTCGCTCGCCTTCGACACGATTTACGCCGAAGGACAGCGCCGTTATGTAGAGTCTCTCTCGGCCTACGCGCGCCAATTTCTTGATCAACTGGAAAAGCCCGACGTCGATTCCGTTGACGGACTTTCGCCCGCCATCTCCATAGAGCAGAAGACGGTCTCGCGCAGCCCACGCTCGACGGTCGGCACTGTGACGGAAGTTTACGATTACCTGCGCCTGCTCTTTTCCAGCATCGGCCAGCCGCATTGTCAGATTTGCGGCGCGCAGATTACGCGCCAAAGCGTCGAGCAAATCGTCGGCAACATTCTCTCTTTGCCCGAAGGCGAGCGCGTCATGATCCTCGCGCCGATTGTGCGCGGGCGCAAGGGCGAATTTAAAAAGGAGTTGGAGAAGCTTGCCAAAGACGGTTTCCTGCGCGCACGCATAGACGGCGAGTTGCTTTCACTTGACGAAGAGATACGTCTGGACAAGCGCCGCAATCATACGATTGAAGCGGTCGTGGATCGGCTTCTGATAAAACCCGGCATACGCGAGCGGCTTTCGGAATCCGTGCGTACAGCCCTGAAATTGACGGGCGGCGCTGTGCTTGTCTCCGTCGTGGACGGTGAAGAAAAGCTCTACTCGGAGCGCATGGCGTGTGTGAACTGCGGCATCAACGTGCCGCCGCTTGAGCCGCGCTCCTTCTCCTTTAACTCCGCCTACGGAGCGTGCAAACGCTGTCACGGCCTTGGCACAGTTTTGGAAGTTGACCCTGCGAAAATCATCCCGGATGCGACCGTGCAGGCGGACAAGCTGGAATTCATGGGGACGGCGGACCGACAGGGCTCCGCTTACCTGCGCGCGGCCATCACGGCTGTCAGTAATCACTTCGGCGCTGATGCGAAAAGACCTTTCATAGAATTGCCCGAAGAAGTGCGTGACGCTTTCTTTAACGGGCTGGACCAGCCGCTCACTTTTCGCCAGGGAACTTACACATGGCAGGAGAACTGGCTCGGTGCTATACGCACCTTGCGCGAGCGCATGAACGATGCCTCTTCGGAAAAGGTGCGCGGCGCGCTTGAAGAACTGGTCTCGCCTATTGAATGCCCCGATTGTCGCGGGCAGCGGCTTCAGCCCGAATCCTTGGCCGTGCGCGTCGCGGACCACGGCATAGCACACTACACATCGCTGCCCATAGAAGATGCCGTCGAAGCTTTTGACAAGATTCGCCTGAGCGAGCGCGAGGAACAGATCGCCGGTCTTATCCTGCGCGAGATTAGAAACCGTCTGCGTTTTCTGCAAACCGTTGGGCTTGGCTATATCACTCTCGACCGTCCGTCTTCGACGCTTTCGGGCGGCGAGGGCCAGCGCATCAGGTTAGCGACACAAATCGGCTCGCAACTGCGCGGCGTGCTCTATGTTCTGGACGAGCCTTCCATCGGCCTCCACCCGCGCGACAACCAGCAATTGCTGGAAACGCTCATCGCGCTCCGCGACCTTGGCAACACCGTGCTCGTCGTCGAACACGATGAAGAAACAATTCGTCGCGCCGATTACGTAGTCGATTTAGGTCCGGGTGCGGGCGCGCACGGCGGCTTAGTCGTCGCGCAGGGCACGCCCGATGAAGTCTCCTGCAACTCTGAATCCGTGACGGGACTTTACATCTGCGGCAAGCGCGAGATTGAAGTCCCCGTAGAGCGTCGCACGCCGAACGGTAAAGCCATCACGGTGCGCGGCGCACACGCTAATAATCTCAAAGACGTTGACGTCACATTTCCGCTAGGGCTCTTAACTGTCGTGACGGGCGTCTCAGGCTCCGGCAAGTCAACGCTGGTTGACGACATTCTTTATCGCGCGCTGGCGCGCTATCTCTACGGCTCGCTCGCAGAGCCCGGCCCGCACACGGCCATCGAAGGGCTCGAACACATAGACAAGGTGATAGAGATTGACCAGTCGCCCATTGGCCGCACACCGCGCTCGAACCCCGCGACCTACACGGGACTCTTTACGCCCATACGCGAGCTGTACGCGATGCTGCCCGAATCCCGTGAGCGCGGCTACAAGCCCGGACGATTCTCTTTCAACGTCAAGGGCGGGCGCTGCGAAGCCTGCGAAGGCGATGGCATGAAGCGCATCGAGATGAATTTCCTGCCCGACGTTTATGTGCTTTGCGATGTCTGTCGCGGCGCGCGTTATAACCGCGAGACGCTTTCGGTGAAGTACAAGGGCAAGTCCATCGCCGAGCTTCTGGATACAACAGTGGAAGAGGCGCTGCCCATCCTCGAAAACATCCCGCAGATAAAGCAGAAATTGCAGACCCTGCTTGATGTGGGCTTAGGCTATATCAAGCTCGGTCAATCGGCGACCACTCTATCGGGCGGCGAAGCACAGCGCATCAAGCTCGCCAAAGAATTATCCAAGCGCGCCACTGGCCGCACCATGTACATTCTGGACGAGCCGACCACAGGGCTTCATTTCGCCGACGTGCACAAGCTCCTTGACGTGCTGCAACGCCTGGTCTCTTTAGGCAACACCGTGCTCGTCATAGAGCACAACCTCGACGTCATCAAGAGCGCCGACTACATCATAGACCTGGGGCCGGAAGGCGGCTCGCACGGCGGGCGCGTCGTCGCCCACGGCACGCCCGAAGAAGTCGCCCGCGTCCGTCGCTCGCACACGGGCCACGCCCTCAAGCCCCTGCTCAACGGCCACGTCACGGCAGCCCGCAACGGAAACGGCAACGGCGCAAAGCGCACACCCCGCCCGAAGAGAGTTGCGTGACACGAAGATAGATGGAGCACGCTTAATAGGAAGCGGATGATAGCTCTACTTTTAAGGTGCTGGCGGAATGTCGCGCTTGACTGTTTGGAGCATGGTGGTTGAGCCTTGCTCGCGCCCGAGGGTGAGATAACTTTCCAGCATGGCGGCGGTCAGATGTGGGAAAGAGAGGCTGTGAGAAACTGTTTCGTATTGCTCTCCGGCCAGTGCATGAAAGCTCATGTGTGTGCCGTCGTAGCGCCAGACCTCTGGGACGAGGGCCGCTAGATAGAGGCCGAACTTGTCCAGCGAAGGGCTGGTGATGTCAACTTCGAGGACGACGTCCGGCGGCGGATGAACTTGTAGATTAATCTCATCCACGCCGCGCACTGCCGCTTCATGAACGATATAAAAGCAGCTATCGGGCTCGCCCCCGCGCTGCGCCGCTTCGACACGCAGCGTCATCGCTCCGCAGTTGTCAATATTGAGACCCAACTCGAAAGCCAGAAGCGTCACAACCATGTCTATGAGGCGCGTTACCTGTTCGTGCAGCCGTTTGGGGCTCATGATTTCAAGCACTCCATGGTTAAACGTGAGGCGCACGCTTCTGTCATCTCCAAGGTCTTTGAGCAGTTCGAGGTAAGCGTCCCATGAAACGCCGTAATAGATATGCTTTTCGGCAGTTGCCTGTGCCGTCAGACGATCAAGGATGTGAGATTCGACAAGCATGAAGCGAATTATGCGAGCCCTATTTGCCCGAAGTCAACGCTCATAGTGCGCGCCGTGTCTTCGCCAGGGGTTCTACGAAAAGGGTTGCGTGATATAATTTCGGAAGGCGCGGCCTTAAAGAGCGCGTCTCTGATTCCGGACGAGTTTGATTTACTGCGAGAGAGAATATGAAGAAATCCACCAAAGTCCTGTTAGGCATCGCCACCGTGTGGCCGATTCTCTGGATACCCATTTTTATCGCGGCGATGCTTTTTACCTTCATGATGAACGGGCCCGGCAGGCCGCCTGACCCTGACGTTTTCCCGCTCACCATGCTGCTTATCTTCCCCATTCACATGCTGACCGTCTTCGGCTCTATAGCCCTGTCCATCTTTTACATCGTCAATGTTTTTAGAAACAACCGTGTGAAGAAGGACCAGCAAATCCTCTGGGTCGTGTTGCTGGTCATGTTCGGGATGATCGCGGAGCCCGTCTACTGGTACATGTACATTTGGAAAGACGAAGCGCCTGCCATGGGGGCTGAGCCCAAAGCTTTGAACAATGCGGAGTCAGCCAACTGGGCCGACTACGCTTCTCAGTCGCGCCGCGAGCAAGAGTACGCGCCGCCGCCGCAGCCGCCCACGCACGGCTGGCGCGATTAAATCAGCCTGTTCCGGCTGAGAAGCGCGCGCCGCTTCGATAGACTTCCGTGCGGCTCGCCGCATCAATCGAATCACTTAAAAGAAATGCTTGATCGCATCAAGTCAATCGTCGCCGATAGTCTGGACGTCAAGCGTCGCTACTTTGCAGAGCATGCTGAGGACGTAGCGCGCGCGGCCCATCTGATTGCCGAATCTTTTCGCGCAGGCGGCAAGCTCTTGTTGTTCGGCAACGGCGGCTCTGCGGCGGACGCGCAGCACATCGCGGGCGAGTTTGTGAATCGCTTTTGTCTAGCGGAACGACGCGCGCTGCCAGCGATTGCGCTTTCGACCGACGGCGGCGTCCTGACCTGCATCGCGAACGACACAGGATTCGAGAGAGTCTTCGCAAGACAGGTCGAAGCCTTTGGCGCGCGCGGCGATGTGTGTCTCGCGATTTCGACTTCCGGTAACTCGCCGAATGTTGTGGCGGCGGTCGAGCAGGCGCGACGACAGGGCTTGAAAATCATAGGGCTCCTGGGTCGCGACGGCGGGCGCGTGGCTTCGCTCTGCGATCTCAGATTAGTTGTGACGAGTGACGACACGCAGCGCATACAGGAGACGCACAACCTCATAGGCCACATTATCTGCGAGCTGGTCGAGCAGGCGCTCTTTTCTGAAGCGGGAGAGGAGCGGCGCTAACCTAAAGTGTCCATCTACGAAGACGACCTACAACCGCTCGGCCTCGAAGACGTCAACACGTATCCGCTCAAGGAGCGCCCGAGCAAAGTCTCCGTCAAAGATTTCGCGCGCCCCGTAGAAGAGAATGCCACGCTCTCGGACTTCCTCTCTTCCCTTCCAAACATTCTGGCCGTTCAATCCCTGCGCGAGTTGGCCGCGCGCGTGGTGCGTGCGCGCGCCCTTCAGCGTCCAATCATCTGGGGCATCGGCGGGCACGTCGTCAAGACAGGTCTTGCGCCCGTCATCATCGCGCTCATGCGGCGCGGCTACGTCTCTGCGATTGTCGCCAACGGCTCAGTCCTCGTACACGATGCGGAGATTGCGCTTGTCGGCTCGACTTCAGAAGACGTTGACGCATCACTGGGCGCGGGCGCGTTCGGCGGAGCCGAAGAGACCGGAAAGCTTTTGAACGAAGCGGCGCGTGAGGGAGCAAGGGACGGCATTGGCTTAGGCGAAGCGATGGGCCGCGCGCTCTTAAAACTTGAGCCGCCGCATAGAGAGCATTCGCTGCTCTGCGCTGCGTATGAAATGCGCGTTCCCTTTACGGCGCATCTCTCCATCGGCGCGGACATCGCTCACTTTCATCCTGCGGCGGACGGCGCGAGCCTCGGCGCGGCCACACACACGGATTTTCGTCTTCTGGCCGAGCTGGTCCGGCGCATGAACGGCGGAGGCTGCTACCTGAACATAGGCTCTGCCGTGCTGCTGCCCGAAATTTTCCTCAAGGCCGTGACGCTCGTGCGTAATCTCAATCACCCGCTCACGGATTTGACGACCGCCAACTTCGACTTCATACAATCTTATCGCCCGCTCACAAACGTCGTCCGCCGCCCCAACGCCGACGGAGCCGGACGCGGCTACGCCATCACAGGCCATCACGAGCTAACCATCCCGCTCCTCGCCGCAGAAATCATGGAACAAGAAAAAAGCTAGACGCGGGGAGTGGGAGACGCGGCGACGTGGGGAAAAGAGAAATAGCTTTCTCTTCATCATCATCTTTCTTTATCTCCGCGTCGCCTCGGTCTCCACTCCCCGCGTCTCTTCCTACTTCCTGCTTTTCTCGCAGACGGCGAAAATGTGGCGGCGGTCGTCGCCGAAGCCGAAGTGCCAGTGTGTCTCTATGCGTTGCACTGTGAAGCCCGCTTGCTCGCACAGGGCGCGCAGGTCGTCCGGGTGGCCGGGCGAGTGTATGTGTGCAGACTTACGGCTCTCCATAGGGAGCGTCAGTAGCAGCTTTCCTTCGGGTCGCAGCACGCGCGCGATGCCTTCTATCACGGCCAGAGGATTCGGCAGGTGCTCTATCACCTCGGACGCGATGACAAGGTCCAGAGAATTTTCTTCAAAGGGGAGGCGCGCGATATTGCCCGTGCGGAATTCCGCGCGCGGCGCAACTCCCTTGTGGGTTGCCAGACGCTCGCCATAGCGAATGGCCGCCGGGCTGATGTCCAAACCATGACCTGTCCAATGCGGTCTCAACTTGAGCACGTCGCACAGAATTACTCCTGAGCCGCAGCCAAGGTCCGCAACCTCTGCCTGTTCAAGCTTCAGGGACGCGACCGCTTCGCGTATAAACTTCAGGCGCGCGAGCGCCGAAGGCTGCACGGCAAAGGTGACGTGCGTGACGAGCGGATAAAAATCCTGCTCGTAGATTTCTGCGCACGCTTCTTCAAAAGAGAGATGATGACGCTTCTCCAGCGTTAGCCGCACGTATCGTCTCAAGCGGCGCACAATCTCGCGCGGGGAAAGACGCGAGACGGCAAAGAGGTCTGCGATAACCGAGTCGGCCTTTTTCCACATCGCCGACACGTCCGCGCCGAACAGCCTTGCGACGGGCGGCCCCAGGCTCACGTACGAAGCGATGCAGAAACGCTCCCACAAAGGAGCCGCCCCGGCATAAGCTTCCATCAACGCCACGCAATGCGTGTGCTCGCCCAACTGCGTCCGTTTAATCAGAGATACTTCAAGACTCATCCTTTTTGTTCTTCTCCCTTCAACGAAGCGACATGCGTCACGCGCCGGATACAGAGCCGCGCGTGTGACGCTCGCAGTGCGCTGCAAGAGACGTTCCGAAGAAGTGATGAGTGCCGCAGTGATGAGTGATGAATTAAAAACAGAAGCGTTCCTTGCTTTTTCTTTAATTCATCACTCATCACTCCGCACTCATCACTTCACTTTGCTGCGCTGTGTTTTAGTTATGACCCGTGGAGCAAAAATGTGACTTGAGGAATCTGCATGCAGTTCTGAGATGGCGCGGGGCTCCGTAAGTCTTCTTGAAGGTGCCGGCTGAATCGAGGTTGACAGGAAAATCCCTTTTCGGCTATGCTGCGCATTCCTGAAAACGAATTTCAATTTCACATCCTTTTCGGGAATGCTGTTCAATAAGTAAAGCCTCCGGCGCGGCCACGCCGGAGGCTTTCGATGCACGTTCCTACCCGGGTTGCTCTTGCAATAAACAACACGGACGGTGTGCGAGGCCAATCCTAGCACGCCCTCCAGACAACTCGAAAGCACTGTTTGACTGGCAGCAATCAAGGGGATCGAAAAGCACGGTCGCGCGACCTTTAGCTCCACCGACAGCTTTTCTGCGTCACGTTTGATGACGCGCGCGAGCACGCGGGAAGCACTTTGAGACTTTGAGCACATTGGATGGAGAAGTGATGAAGACGCGAGACGGGAAGAACCGTATGAACAGACGCAAGGCTGTTAAGCGCGGCTTGAAGTATTGGGTCTTGGCCGTCGGGACGACTGCTACGCTCATCGCCTACTCGGTCGGCAATAGCCACGCCGTGGCGCTCGCCCGTGTGCGCGGAACCGCATCCTCACAGCAAACGCAGGGGCAGTCTGAGGCGCGCCGCTTCGACATTCCACCCGGCTCAATGGAAGCCGTGATGGACGCCTTTCAGAAACTCACCGGGTGGACAGTAATAATGCCGAACGAAGCGATGCGCGGCATTCCCTCTCCGGGCTTATCGGGCGTCTATACGCCCGAGCAGGCACTCAAGCAGCTTCTGACGGGCACGGGCGTCGGCTACCAAATTACGGCGGCGAAGACGGCGACGCTTGAGATTCAGGCTTCGCCCGAGTCGGTTGAGATCAGAGATAACGTCTCGCCGGTCTCGTCGCCTAAGTACACAGAGCCCTTGCGAGACATCCCGCAGACGATCACTGTCATCCCCAGGGAGGTAATCGAGCAACAGGGCGCGACCACTCTGCGCGACGTGCTCCAGAACGTGCCGGGTCTGACCCTTACTGCGGGCGAGGGCGGCGCGCCAGCGGGCGACAACCTGACGCTCAGGGGGTTCAGCGCCCGCAACGACATCTTCGTTGACGGCGTGCGCGACATCGGCCCGCAGACTCGTGATCCATTCAATCTCGACCAGGTAGAAGTGGTGAAGGGGCCCGCTTCCGCTTACAGTGGGCGCGGCTCGACCGGCGGCACCATCAATCTCGTCAGCAAGTCACCCGTCCTCGGTCGCTTCTTCGGAGGTACGCTCAACCTCGGCACGGACAGGACGAAGCGCGGCACCGCAGACTTCAACCTTCCTCTGACGGATAGAACTGCCTTCCGCCTGAACTTCATGGCGCACGACTCTAAGGTGGCGGGCCGCGAGGTGGTAGCTAACGAGCGCTGGGGCATAGCCCCCTCCCTAGCGTTCGGTCTTGGCACGCCGACGCGGCTGACCCTCAGTTATTTACGTGTCTCGCAGGACAACATCTCCGACTACGGCATCCCGTGGGTCCCGGCCACCAACAACGTCCTCGTAGAGTATCGTGACCGTCCTGCGCCCGTCCCGCGCGACACCTTCTACGGCTTCCGTAACCGCGACTTTGAGAAGCTCAGTTCAGACCTTGCGACCCTGAGATTCGAGCGCGATTTTAACGACCGACTTTCGCTGCGCAACCAGTTCCGCTACGGGCGTTCGACGCGAGACTCGATGGCGACGCCGCCCCGCTTCGCGAGCAACGACTCGACTGTCATCAACCGCGAGATGCGCTCCTGGATTACGGAAGACGACATCTGGGACAACCAGACAGACCTGCGCGCTAACTTCTCGACAGTCGGAATCGAGCACAGGCTAGTCACAGGCCTCGTGCTCACGCGCGAGACGAACGTGCGTCGCTTCCGCACCGCCCCGAATGCACAGACCACGCTCCTCAACCCTAACCCGTATGACGTCTACACCGACACGATCACGGTGAGTCCGAACGTCGGCGACGTGACGGGTAAGACGGTCGCGCTCTATGTCTTCGACACTGCGCAGCTTCACCAAAAGTTCGAGCTGACGGGCGGGCTGCGCTGGGATCGCTTCAGCGTGGATGGGGTCTCGGCTTCCGCCACCGCGCTGACCCCTGTGTCGCGCGTGGACCGTATGCTCGGCTGGCGTGCGGGCGCTGTCTACAAGCCGCTACCGGAGGGGAGCATTTACGCAACCCTTGGCACATCGCTCAACCCGTCACTCGAAGGGCTTTCATACAGCATCGCCAACACTGCCATCGGCCCTGAGAAGACGCGCAACTTCGAGGTCGGGACGAAGTGGGACTTCTTCCGGCAGAGACTCATGTTGAGCGGAGCAGTGTTCCGCGTCGAGAAGACTAACGCGCGGACGCCCGGTGTCCTGCCCGATGATCCGCCGCAGGTGCTCGAAGGCTTGCAGCGCGTCAACGGCCTGGAACTGGGCGTGACCGGCACGGTCAGGCGCGGGTGGACATTGTTCGCCGCTTACACTCTGCTCGACAGCCGGATAGTGGAGTCGAACACTCCCGCCGAGATCGGCATGCGGTTCATCAACACGCCTAAACACTCTTTCAGCCTCTGGACCACTTATCTTGTCCGACGATTTGAGTTTGGCGGGGGCGCACGGTTCGTCGGGCTGCGCTACGGCAACAACACGAACACCAGATTCGTAGAGGGCTATCGAGTGATTGACGGGATGGCCGCCTACAGGCTGACTGAAACCTTAGTGCTGAGACTCAACGTCTACAACCTTACAGACACGTATTACTTCGAGCGCCTCACAGGCGGTCACGTCGTGCCTGGCCCCGGCAGGTCTGCGATGATTAGCACGAGCTTCCGATTCTGAGATAGATAAGGAACGGAGGAGGGTGGAATGCTGCTGCAAATCCCGGATGTGCTGACGCCCGGTGAAGTGGCGCGCTGCCGGAAGATGCTCGAAGAGGCGGAGTGGGTTGACGGCCGCGTCACCGCCGGGCACCAGTCAGCGCGCGCCAAACGTAACCTGCAACTGCCGGAAGACCATCCGGCGGCGGGCGAGTTGGGCGGCATGATCGTCGCGGCGCTCGAACGTAATCCGCTCTTCATGTCGGCGGCGCTGCCTTTGAAAGTCTTCCCACCGCTTTTTAACCGCTACGAGGGCGGGCATCTCTTCGACAACCACGTTGACAACGCGATTCGGCAAGTCACAGGTACACCGCACCGCGTCCGCACTGATCTCTCGGCCACGCTCTTTTTATCTTCGCCTGAGGAGTACGACGGAGGCGACCTGGTGGTGGAGGACACCTACGGCGTGCACAGCGTCAAGCTGCCAGCGGGCCACCTGATTCTTTACCCCGCGAGCAGCCTGCACAACGTGCGCCCGGTGGAGCGCGGCGCGCGTTTCGCCTCCTTCTTCTGGGTCCAGAGCATGGTGCGTGACGACGGCGAGCGGACGCTGCTTTTCGACCTGGACACGGCGATCCAGCGGATCGTCCGTGACGCACCCGACCACCCATCAGCCGTGCAGCTCACTGGTGTTTATCACAACCTGCTGCGCCGCTGGGCCGACGTTTGAAAGTTACGCATCAATCATTCAGGAAATAATCAAGCGTCTGGCAGATTCGTAAAATTATTTTCCAGCCCCCACGTGACAATTACAGTTCGCCGCGCGGCTCATCTTTTAAGCCCCGCGGGGCTGGTTCGCGTCTGGCGAAGGTGTGGGTTATAATGCGCGCTCGCTTTTCATGAGCAGTGGTTTTGGCGTGGGACGCGGCCGTGGTCTAAAAAATTTCTAAAGGGTGTAAGGAATCACGATGGACGAACAAAGGTTAGATCATTTTCGCCAGATATTATTGAAAGAGTTGCGGCGTCATACGGAGCACGTGCGCGACGAGCAGCAGGCGGCGCTCGATTCGGCGGACGACGGCGTCAAAGACAGCGTTGACATGTCGCTCATGGACGTCAACAAAGAGATAGCCTTTCGTCTCGGCGAGCGCGAGTCGCAGATGGTCGTGGACATAGATCAGGCACTCCAGAGAATTGACGAAGGAACATACGGGCAGTGCGAGCGTTGCGGCAAAGAGATAGACGAGCGCCGCCTCGAAGCCATGCCGACGGCGCGCTACGACGCCAAGTGCCAGGCTGAAGTCGAAGCCCAGCAGGGTCTGGACCAACCGCCCACACTCTAAAGAGCAGTGACAAGTGAAAAGTGACAAGTGACGAGCAAGAAGGTTTTAACTCGTCACTTGTCACTTTTCACTTGTCACTGCCTTTTTACGCCTTCGGGTGTGTCTTGTCGTAGACCTCTATCAGTTTTTCCATGGAGACGTGGGTGTAGATTTGGGTGGTCGAGAGACGCGCGTGGCCGAGTAGTTCCTGTATGTCGCGCAGGTCCGCGCCGCTGTCCAGTAGATGCGTGGCGAAGGAATGGCGCAGGGAGTGGGGGCTGATGTTGTGTATGCCTGCGCAGATTTGGATGTACTTATCAACCATGCGACCGACAGAGCGCGTGGTGATGCGCGTGCCCTGGTAGTTGAGAAAGAGGGCGTGGTCGTCGCGCTCTGCGACGGGCGCGTTCTGTAGAAAATGGTTGCGGACGGAGAGATAGCCGACAATAGCGTGCAGCGCCGGGTCGCCAAAGGGAATAATGCGCTGCTTGCGCCGCTTGCCCGTGACGCGCACAAGCTTTTCCTTAAAATCTACATCATTGAGATTGAGCTTCGTCAGCTCCGAGACCCTCACGCCCGTCGCATAGAGCAGCTCTAAAATAGCGCGGTCGCGTTTTCCCAAATCAGTTTCCAGATCGGGCGTCTCTATAAATCGTATGGCGTCTTCGACCGAGAGATGATTGGGAAGCTTCTTTTCCAAGCGCGGTGTGGCGACGAGCTTGGCAGGATTTAATTCCACCACGCCCTCACGCACTAGAAACTGAAAGAAGGTGCGGAGCGCGGCCAGCTTGCGCGCCACGGAGGTCTTCTTCTTCTGCGCCGTGTGGAGCGTGGAGAGCCATTCGCGAATCGTGATGTGGTCTATCTGGCGCACGTCCACTTCTCGGCGCGCGCCCGTCTCGGCGTCCGGCGGCGCAATGTAGTTATAGAACTGCTCCAGATCGCTCGCGTAGTTTCGGAGCGTGTGCTCGCTTACGTTGCGCTCGTACCGTAGATGCTCGAAGAACTGCTCTAATAGCTGCTCAATCATGCGCTCATCGTAAATCGTAAATCGTAAATCGTAAATAGAGAAATTTCAGCGGGACGTTCTACGCTCCATTAGGAGCGACGGGACTATGAGAATACCTGTGCTGATATCGAAGAGGATACGTGTGCTGAGGTCGAACTTACGCGCTGCTATTTGATAGAGAAGTTGTAGCTGATAACGCCGGAGACTTTGATGGGCTGGCCGGAGAGTTTGGATGGGGCAAAGCGCGCCTGTCTGGCTGCGGCCACCGCCGCGCTCCTGAGCATCGGATGGCCGCTTATGGCGCGTGCCTCTATGACCTTGCCGGTCTCGTCCACGGTGACCTGTACGATGACAGTGCCGCTTGCTCCCGCCACGCGCGCCGACCGAGGATAATCAGGCTTTGGCAGACTCAGTGCTTTGCCGTTGAGGACTCCGCCCGAAATAGCTCTGGGCAGCTCGTCTTCCGTGGGCGTTGCGGATTGTGCGGGAGCTTGCGAGGTTTGAGTTGTGGACGGAGTTGACAATGGCGGCGGCTGTGTGGACGACGTTGGTTGTGTTCCGGCAGAGCGTGTGTTTTGTGTCGTAGGCGGTCGCGCCGCTTGAGCATCGCCCTGTGTTTTCGGAGGCGGGATGCTGGCAGGCGTAGCTTGTAAAGACTGTTGCGACGATAAAGATGAAGAGGCCGGAAGCATCAGGTCAGGCGCAGTAGTTGTTGAAGCGCCCGTGTTCGTGGACGAAACGGGCATGGATGAAACGGGCGCTGTTTGAGCTTTCGTGTTCATCTCTTTCGGCACTGCGTCCGACGTGATGGCGGCGACCGCGCGCGACTCGGTTGAAATCATTTGTCGCGGGACAGCGGTTTTCATCCCGGCCCTGGAAGCATAGTAGCCCTTGCGTGCGCGCACGCGCGCGTTCGGATGCGAGACGACGCGCAAGGAGATGGAGCGAAAACGCCCGTCCAGTTTGTCGTCCGTGGGGTAATAGCCGAGCACGTACTGCTGCGCCAGGTCGGCGGAGATTTGCGCGAACGCCGAGTCCAAATCGTTGACGGAGAGCGGCGAATAGACGGCCCCTCCGGTCTGCGACGTGAACTCCTGCATGCGTCGCTCTGCGGCCAGTGCGCGCAGGTTGGCGTTGCCAAGTGGCTGCCCCGTCTGCATGACGTATTCAATCTGCTTGGTCTGGACGGCGTAAATCTGGCAGTCTGCGGCCTGTGCGCGTTGGAGCGCTTCTTCAAAATTCGTGTCGCTCAAAGTGTCTTCGCCGTCCGAGACGACGATGATGACTTTTCTTCCCTGCTGCGGGCGCAGGTAAGAAGCGGCCAACACGATGGCGTCGAAAAGACGCGTCGCTCCCTCAGGCTTTCCAAAATTTTCTACCGTGCGAACGAGCGCGTTGACGTTGCTCGTCAGCGGCTGGACCAAATCAACTTCGGTCGAGACGGTGTAGATGGCCGCTTGATCCACCGGGCGCATGACCATGCGGAAAAAGCGCGTGGCAGCCTGCTTTTCAAAATCGCGCGCGACCGAGAGACTTGAGCTATTGTCGAACAGTAGGACGAGGCGGACGGGCGTATCTGAATAGCTGATGTCGTTGATGGTCTTGACCTGACCATCCACGCGCAGCTCGAAATCCTCCACGCGCAGGCCCGTCAAAGAGCGCCCGTAAGTATCCACCACGGAAGCGGGCACGGTCACTAAGTTCGAAGTGATACGCACCACATCGTCGGGGCCAACCTCTTCGCCTGCATCCGGTCCTTCGATGGGTTTGGGTTTGGGCTTGAAGACGGGCGGCGGCGGCGCATCGTCGGGCAGAATCGAGACGGGCGCGGAAGGTGTCTGCGCCGTCGTCGTTGAAGCAGGTGAACTCGACGCGGGCTTTTTCTCCTGCGTCGTCGTGTTAACCGCGCGTCGCGGGCGTTGAGTCGAGGACGGAGTACTGGTTTTGTTTGTCGTAGAGGGCTGCGTGCGGCGACCGGATTGCGCGAGCGAAACGGTCGCGGCGGGCGCTAACAAGAGCACCACGACGACGAGCGCGCGTGTGAAGCGATGAGCGCAGCGCACAAGGGCGTGCGCGCCGCCCGCGCCTCGCGCTCGGTTTAAGCCGCAGGGAGGTTGAGTGCCTCTGGTTGTTGGATTGTGTAGAGCCAAGTGTCCCACTCTTTCAATGCGAGTTCGACCTGTCGCTGGTGGCGTTCGCGCTTACGGCGGAAGCGTCGGCGCTCCTCCGGGGCAAGCGGTTCGAGCAGCGCGAAGGTGATATTGACCGGTTGATAATTGGTGCTCGCGGCGCTGGAGACGTAGCGCGCGAGCGCGCCCACGGCGCTCTTCGGTGGAGCTTCGACGAGCGCCTTCCCCGCCAGAAGCCGCGCGGCGTTGAGACCGGCGAGCCAGCCGGTGGCGACCGACTCGACGTAGCCTTCCACACCGCTGATCTGTCCCGCGAAAAAGACCTGCTCACGCTCGCGCATCTGCATCGTGGCGCAGAGCACGCGCGGGGCGCGGATGTAAGTATTACGATGAATTTGTCCGAACTGCAAGAACTCCGCGCGCTCTAAGCCCGGAATCAGTCGCAGCACACGCTCCTGCTCGCCGTAGCGTAGATGATTTTGAAAGCCCACAAGGTTGTAGGCATCGGCCATCAGATTCTCCTGCCTGAGCTGGACGGCGGCGTAAGGCTCTCGACCTGTGCGCGGGTCAACGAGACCGACAGGCTTCATAGGCCCGAAGCGTAAAGTGTCAACACCGCGCCGCGCCATCTCTTCAATCGGCAAACAAGCCTCGAACCAGTGCGTCTCTTCAAAGCGATGAAGCGGCACGCTCTTGGCTTCAATCAGGGCTTCGTAAAAGCGCCGGTAATCGTCTCTATCAAAGGGGCAGTTCAAATAATCGTCGCCGCCCTTGTTATAGCGAGCGGCGCGAAAAGCCACGCGGCGGTCCACGGAATCTGCGGCCACAATCGGCGCAATCGCGTCGTAAAAATAGAGGTGCTCGTCGCCCGTGAGCCGCGCTATCTCTGCGGCCAGAGCATCGGAGCAGAGCGGCCCGGCGGCGATGATTGTTACTTCCTCATCCGACACTCGCACGGCTTCTTCACGCACGACCGTAATACGCGGGTGCGAGTTGATGCGTTCGGTTATCAAGTCCGCGAAGCGATGACGGTCAACCGCTAGGGCCGCGCCCGCAGGGACGCGCGTTTCGCGTGCTGCCTCCATCACAATGGAGCCGCCGCGTCGCAGCTCCTCTTTTAAAAGATAGGGTGCTGTTCCGGGCTCGTCGGATTTTAAGGAGTTGGAGCAGACGATTTCGGCCAGCTTATCCGTGCGGTGCGCGGGCGTCTGCCTCTGTGGGCGCATTTCATAAAGCCGCACGTGCGCGCCCGCTTCCGCCGCCTGCCACGCGGCCTCAACGCCCGCGAAGCCTCCGCCAATGATTACCACTTCATTCATAAACGCTCAATACAGGATTATTCGTACAGAACTATTCGATGCAGGACAGGTGCGAAATGCAGTCTATCCGACCTGAGGGTTTCGACGCTAATTATAGCAGCGATTTTTTTAAGAAGCAGTTTGAAAAGTCGCTGTCATTCGCTTTAGCTCCGTAGGAGCAGAATGTTTATAGCTTAACGACCTCAATCATGAATCAAGCTCCGTAGGAGCGGCATGTTTTGTGTCCATGACATGCCGCTCCTACGGAGCTTAATACGATTTGTCGCCTGCAAGCTATAAACATCCGCGTCCCTACGGGACTTTTCAAACAGCTTCTAAGGCTTCGGCGGCGCGGGCTTGTCCTCCGGGGGCGCGCTCGTTTTGTCGCCGAGTTTATAGTCTTCGACCGCGCTCTTAAAACGCTGGTAGTTGCTGAACTCTTCCGTGACGTTGATTTCCATTCCCTTGAAGATAAAAATTTTGGCAGAGACGTTGACCTGTGAGAAGACTGGCAGCCAGACGCCGTCATCCATGCGCTTTTGCTCGAACGCGAAGGCCGTGCCCGGACGCACCGAAACCAGTAGCCCTCCGGCCATTTTGAAGCTCTCCGTGAGACGCGCTTCGAGCCGCATGACCTGTTTATCCACAGGGTCAATCCAGATGATGCCCGCGAGTTTCTGTACGATTGACTCTACATCGTTGCGCGGCTTGTAGCCTGCGCGCGGGCGAAAATCAAAGACGATGGCTTCGCGGTCGCGAAGACGCTCGCGGCGAGGACTGACGAGTTCGGCGGAGCGTAGAAAATCCGCTATGCCGGGGTCGTCATCCTCTTTCTTTTTATTCTTCTCGCGCTCGCGTGCGCGCTTCTCTACATTTTTCTGACGCTCGCGCTCGGCCTTTTCCAATGCTTCGCCGACGCGCTTTTCTTCTTTGGCCGCGCGCTCGCCCACAAGGGCCACGCCGTTTTCCATCACCAGCTTGCGCACGAATCTTTCACCCGGCACGGGATACATTTCGTAGACGTTGATCGTCTCCTTAGTCATTTCGCCCTTGCCGTTAATCTGGCGCTCCGTGCGTTTCGCTATAAAAGTGTACTCGCCTACACGCTCGTCCACCTCTTCCTGATTGCGGTCCACTTCGCGCAGCAGGGCGTTGATGTCAAGCGTCTCAGCCGCCGGAGGATCAAAGCGCGTGGAGGCCACGCCCGCGTTGTAGCTGACGCTTTCCAGCTTGAGTGTGAGCGTGCCCGTGCCCCCCAGCTCTTTCTCTACGCGATGAGGCTCAAGCACGCCGTCTTCCATTTTGTAATCGCTAAAGCTCAAGGTCGAAGCGCGCGCCGCGTCCGACACTTTCAAGAGCAGATGCGTGTTCGCGCCGAACCAGTAGCGCAGCCGCGCACCGTTGCGCATGGAAAATTCCATGACGTAAGCGGGCTCGCCCGACGTCTCTTCCACACTCACGGTGCGCGCCAGCACGTTCTGTTTTTTGTAGTCGACCAGCCGGCTGGCCGTGAGCGCGGCGCCCAGCTTGGCCGCGTGCGCTTCCGCATCCGTCAGCGTGCGAAGCCGCCCATCCAGACCGCGCATCCACGCCGAAGAAGAGTTTGCGCCCTCGTTTATCTCGCCGTTCTGAAAAATCAAATCCCAGCGCATGGAGGCGGGCGCTCTGACTTCCAGGCGGGCGCGGCCCAATAGCTGCTCTTTCAAAAACACAGTCCACTCATAGCGCGCATCTCTCACCGCAACGAGCCGCTTCTTGCCGCCAATCGCTTTCAGATAATTGCCGACGATTTTATCCGGCGCAGGAAGTTTCGCGGACGCGCGCTTCGCTGCTTTCTGCCCGTGGACGGCGGGTGAGAAAGAGAGCGCCAGCAGTAGAAGCACGACGCCGTAACAGATGATTCGCGGCGACCGCGCTCGATAAATAACATTTCGCGGCGCACGATTAGTGAGAAGGGCAATTTTCATAATGAACCGAGAAGGCTAATGAAGGGAGAGCAAGACCTCTGCGAGAACCGGGCCTATAGTAAACGATTTCGACCCGCGACGTCACACCGTTAACGAGTTGCTCGGATAGATAGACAAAGAGGGGTGGGCTTTGGTTGGCACTAGAGAGACGCGGAGAAGGGGAGACCGAGGCGACGCGGAGAAAAAGAAAGAATCGCTTTGCAGGCTCTTACTTTTCTTCTCGCCGTGTCGCCTCGGTCTCCCCTTCTCCGCGTCTCATTTCCCGTTAAGACGGCTGGCCTTCGGTCGTGTCGTTTGCGTCGTCTGGCTGTGGGACTTCGGCATCCATCGCTTCGGCGGATTCCTGTTCCGCTTCCAGCTCGTTCTCTTGATTATTTCTGGTCGGCTCGCTCTCGGGCGCGCTCGACGTGGCGCTTCCGCCGCCCTTTGTGTCCTTCTGCTCCGTCATACCTTTTTGCTCCTTATGATTGATTAAGCGGGATTCGCGCACGGATGACTAGCTACGCTTACGCGCGGCGCGGCCAGCGCCCGTTGGGGCGGAAGCTGTGCCGCTCTTTTTGGTAGAGCCTTTGCGGGCCGCGCCCTTTTTCGCCCCCGCGCCTTTACTAGTCGAGCGTGCTCCGGCAGCGCGGCCTTTGCTACTTTTGGCGCTAGGTTTTTTCGCAGCCTTTTTCGCCGCGCCCTTTCGCGCACCGCTCTTTTTCGCAGTTGTGCCGCGACTCTTTTTAGCAGCGGCCTTTTTACCCGCACGCTTTTTCGCGGACTTCTTCGCTGCCTCAAGAATCGCTTCCTTCTGCACGCCGCTGACGGTCCCGCGTTGCCGCTTCTTCAGATTGCGCTGCGCCTTCTCGTGCGCCGTCTCCATCACTTCACGAATGCGCTGTGCTTCGGCTTCCTGCGGCGAGACGGGCACGCTTTCGCCTTCGGTCGGCACAGGCGCAGGAGCTTCCACCTCGGACAAACGGTTACGCTCCTCTTCGGCCATCGCGCCCTCGTTGCGCGCGAACTCGAACTCATTCAACACCCCGCCGCGAACTTCAAAACGTCCCCTGTTCTTAGCTTGATTCTTGGTCTTAGGCATCCTCTCCTCCATGTTCCACCGCACGCCGTGACCTTAACTTGACAGCCCGCGCACGGCATCCGTATATTGTCAGTTCGGCCAATCAAAGCCACCTTAGCTCAGTTGGTAGAGCGACGGTTTCGTAAACCGTAGGTCTCCGGTTCGAGTCCGGAAGGTGGCTCCACAATTTTAAATGCCGTATAGCTGTTCACCAGTTATACGGCAATCTTCTTTGTGCTTCAATCTTCAATCAACCATTTTTTGTAGCCGAACTGCTGGATTGTATGCTTCTGGTGATGATTGGCGCATAGCACGCGACACTTCGCAACTTCCTCCTGGATACTATTTAAGCTATATGGGGCAGACACCATATGGCTCACATGGTCGCGCTTTTCACTGGGCTTTATGTGATCCAGCACGAGCATGTCCGGGTCATTAACTGTGCATCCTTCCCATTCACATTGTTTTGTTTTAAGAAAGTTATGAAGCCATATCCGATTTCTGTTTACATTCGCTTTATTGCGCTCATAATTTCGACGCGGATACTTTTTGTAGTGCTCATTATCAATAGTTCTTTTGCACGGACGACAATAAGGCTGGAGACCATCACGACTCCGCGAGTATTTATGAAACTCACTCGTATCTTTGAAAGCTTTACAGCGATAGCATTGCTTCAAAATCCCGGTTGCGGGTGGGGGGTCAGATTTAATCATCTCTACACTCCTGCGAATTCATACCAACGTTGAGGCGTCCATTTCACAATCGTGCGTCATCCGTAGCCGGATTTAGTTTTCTCTCTTTACGTTTTTTATTGTCACGCCAAAGCGGCTGCATGTAAGATGAGGTGGGACATATTGTACCCCTAATGCTTTCGAGGAGGAACCCACTGAAATGAAACGCCCCTGCACCACCCGCCCAAAACGATCTCCCTATCGTTTCTTAATTTTCCTGACCGTGCTCACGGCACTGATTTCCCTGCCCCTGCTGTCGAGCGCCAACCAGCAGAAGGCTTCCATCAAAGTCAACAACAAGTCTGACTGGGACATACATCATCTTTACCTCGCGCCGCATTCCAGCGACAACTGGGGGCCGGACCAATTGGGTAAGCGCGTTTTGAAGACCGGCACTTCCTACACGCTCACAGACATCCCCTGCGGCGAATATGACATCAAGGTCGTGGATGACGACGGCGACGAATGCGAGATAGAGAACATACCCATGTGCCAGGACCACACGGTGTGGGATTTGACAAACAAAGAGCTGCTCTCGTGTGAAGGCTTCGGAGATTAAAGAGAGCGCGCAAGGTCAAGTCAATTGCTCTGACTGAGCAATCATCATCCGAGCCGACTAAAGCCCGACGACATCGATCATCTTAAAAACGAGAGCGCCCGTGAGCTTATCGCTCGCGGGCGCTCTCGTTTTTCTGCTTGCCGGTGAAAGAGCTTTTCGCTTAGGCGCTGACGGCTGCGCCCGTAGTGGGCGCGGCGGGTTTGATTTTGCCCGGAGCCGTGCGCGCGTGATAGAGATCGGCCACCAGTTGTTCGTGGCGCGAGATGTCTACCTCCATGTCGTCGAAGATTTGCACTGTCTTCGGATCAGTCAATTTGTTGCGCAGGTTATAAGCATCGACCACGCCCGTCTGCAAGTCGCCCAGCGCGCGTCGCAAAACAGCCACGTCGTTGTTCGATTGCAGCCAGCTTTTCAGAGTCGCCCACGCGCCGCTCCCCGCTGCCTGAAAAGTTTCCGCCGCGCCCAAAGCTTTGAGCCTTGCTTCGAGCAACAGGACGTGACGCTCCTTGGTGTCGCGGATTTCCCGAAACGTCTTGCGCAGCTCTTCGTCTTCGGTCTTTTCGGCGTAATGCTCGAAGGTCGTCATTGCGTAACGCTCGCCGCGTATGCCCGTGTTGATGGCGTCGGTTATCTCGGCCTTGGTTGACCCGCCCCATCTTTCCGCGAGCTGCCACCATTCGGCATTAACATCTTTTTCATCCGGCAGCACGACGTCCTTAATGCTCAAGCCAAGCCGACGCAGGATGGCCGTGGTGAAGATTGCCAGGTCGCCGGGTTGGCGCGAAGTCAGAAGCTGGCCGTCCGTGACGAGCGGCTCGTCCGCGTAGAGCGCGCCCGCGTTCTGCATGTCCTTGCGAATGGCGCGAAAGCCCGTCGCGTGTTTGCCACGGAGGAGGTCGCCTTCAATCAAGACCTGCGGAGCGTGACAAACGGCTGCGACGAGTTTCTGCTCGCGCATCGCGTCGGCGACGAAATGCACTGTCTTCATGTTGGTACGCATGATGTCCGGGGCCATGCCGCCGGGGATGACTACGGCGTCGAAATCGCGTGCGAGCATTTCGGTCGTCGTGCCGTCGGGCTTGATGGAAATCTTGCCCTGCTTGCCCTTGTAGGTCTCGTTGACGCGCGACCCCAGAACAGTGATTTCGGCCCCTGCCTCTTCCAAAGCCTTGTAGGGGATTTGAAACTCCGAATCCTCGAAATGCTGTTCGACAAGGATGGCTACTTTTTTAATCTCAACTTTTGCGCTCATCTCAAACTCTCCTCGCTTCTCTCATAAAAGACGGACGGCGCACACGCGTTCAAAGGGACTCGCGGCGCGCAAGGTGCGAAAGTTTTGCTTAGACTTTCCCGTGGTAAGAGTTGGCAAGACGCGTGCCGAGCTAAGAGGCGCTAAAGCCACAGAAAAAGAGAGACCCAACCCGTTTTGGTCGCGAAAACTCGTACAGAGGCAGCCGAAAATCGTCCGCTATAAGAGCAGTGACAAGTGATAAGTGACAAGTGACGAGCAAGAACAAGCTGTTTGAGCTTGTCACTCGTCACTTGTCACTTGTCACTGCTCTTACGCCGTGGGGCGGAGGAGGCCGCGAAAGATTCCCTGTACGGAGACGCGGTGTGCTGGGAGACGCATGGGCGCAAGCTGCGAGTTGGCGGGGCGGAGTTCGACCTCCGCGCCGAAGCGGAAGAGACGTTTGAGGGTCGCGCGCGTAGCGTCTATGAGGGCGACGACAATCTCGCCGTCGCGTGCGACCGTGCGGTTTTCTATCAGCGCGATGTCGCCGTCGCAGATGTGCTCGTCAATCATCGAATCGCCGACGACCCTCAGGGCGTAAACATTTTCGGGACGCACGCGGCCCAGTAAAAAACGCGGAATCGAAATCGGCTCCGAATCCGGCACAGCGTCAATCGGCGCTCCGGCAGCGATGCGCCCGAGCAGAGGCAGCACGCAGATTTCATCCACGGAAGCTTCCTCGACCGTGACGGCGAGACCGAACGCGCCGCCTTCGCGCGAGCGCGCAAGCAGGCCACGGCGTTCGAGCGCGGCGATGTGTTTGGCGATGGTCGCTTTGGAAGAGACGCCGAAGTGACGCGCAATCTGCGCGTAGGACGGCTCGTACCCGTGCCGCTCTATAAAGCGCGCGATGTATTCCAGTATCTCTTTCTGTCGTTGCGTGCGTGGCTGCATGGGCGCTCTCCCGTTCTACGAGGCGTGGAGACAAAAGGGGCAATTAGACTCTCTTGCGTGGCCGAGGCGCGTAAAGCCGGAAACGTGTGGAGGATTCTAAAGGCGCGCGTAGCTTATGGTCAAGACTCTTTTTCAAAGGACGCGCGCCACGGTTGATGAAAAGGACGCTCTATTTGATGGAATAGCGTGCGAGCGTCTGCGGCACAATACGCACCACGGGCGGCATCTTGCTCAAAGGCATGCTGGTCGCTTCCGAGAGCAGCTCGTTAGCTTTCTTTCCATAGACAGCCATATTGAGCTTGTTGTCCGGGCTGATGACTGCGCCCTTGATAGCTACGCCTATGAACGCACCCTTGGAGCGCGAGTAAGAGAGAATGCCTGCGTCCAAAGTCGGGTTGGTCGCGGCGCTCGCTTCGCGTCCGACCGGACCGGCGGCAACGCTCGCCTCGCCGCCAATCTCAAACTTGTCTTCCATCAAACCCTTCAAGCCTTCCTGATTCATAATCAGGAAAATGTAGTCCGTCTTTGACGCTCCTATCTGCGCGCCGAAGCTTCCGCCGCCGAGGTTGTAAAAAGCAGGAGCGCTCCAGCCGCTTCGCGTGCGGCGCACGATGACACCGTCGCCGCCGCGCCCGCCGAAGATAAACGCAGCCTTGACCACGCCCGGAAAGATGGCGACCGCCTCGGCCTTCGAGAGCAGCTCGCGCGGGATGGCCTTGTCGGGTGTGCTCATGACCTCGTTAAAGACGCGCGCCGCATCGTTCGCTTCCTTCTGCGCTTCCCTCAGCCTCTTATTGGTTTGCGCCTCCGCGACAGACACCGGCAGACCGAGCATCATGACAGCCAGGAGCGCAAGGGCCGCGCCCTTCTGAAACATACGCCTCATGGTCTCTCTCCTCTTCAGTAAATTTTCGTGGCTTGGCGGCAATTGTAACACAAAGAAGAAGGGATGAGGGCGGAGGGATGAGGGATGAATTAAAAGCAAAGAACGCTCTTTCTTTACTTCATCCCTCATCCCTCATCCTTCATCCCTTCTTCTTACTTCATGCTCATGCGCGAGGGGCGGATGCGTATGAAGAAGCGATAGGAGACGGGACGGTCGCCGTAGATTGTGTCGAGCACCGCAGGCTTGGAATAAAAGGTCACGTCGCTGCCGAGCGCGACGTTGAGCTTGTCGGTCGTCCACACGTCGCGCGTGTAGCCGAACGTGTATGCGCCGATGCGAAAGAGCGGGTGGTTGTCCGTGATGCCAAGCTGCTGGCGCTCCGTGCGGCTCAGGAGGCCGCCCTTATCGACCAGCTCAAGCCGCGTGTAAACATAGTTGCGGTCCAGAAAGTTGACGGTGGATTCAGCCGTGTAGCCGTTCAAGGTCTGCCCCGGCAGGTGATGCAGCTCGCGGTTGCGTCCCCAGATAAAGCTCGACGCCCAGTTGCCCCGCGCGAACTGTTTATTGTAGCTCACGGAAGCGGTCATGCGTTTGACATCGCCCGGCTCTAAAGCTTCAGGATTTTTCAACAGGCCGTAGCTCCACTGCATGGCCCAGTTCTTGTTCGGCGCGAAACTTAGGCGCACCGAGCGTGAGTTCCAGGGATTGAACTCGAAGTTGTAGCGGTTCTCGCCCGGCTCGCGACCGTTAAAGAAGGAACCTTCGACCTTGAGCCAGCGATAGGTAAAGCCCGTGGTGAAGACGCCGAAAGAGATGTGCGTTGAATCTTGCAGGTGATGCGTCAGCGGCGCTGAAGGATTTTCCGAAGCCGACCAGCGATGCATAAAGGCCGTCGGCCCCAAAGCGGGCTCGCCCGGAAAACCGAGGTATGCGAACCACGTCCCGCGCTCGCCCAGAGGCATGGTGTAAGTCGCAGACAATTCCATAAAGAGGTCGTGCGGGTGTTGCGCATCGACAATCGGTCGTCCACGAAAAGTTTCGCCCGTCTGGAAAAGCTGTGGAGAGCCCGGACCCGAGAAAGTGAAGGGCTCGAAGCTGAACATGCCGCGAAGCTGTAGCGTCCCCGGACCTACGCGCCGAAACGCCATCGGCATCAGCCAGTTTTGAGATTCAAACTTTGTGACTCCGCGCGGCCCGCCCTGCGCGTTGACTCCAATCTTCGCGTCGCCGTGAAAAAAGAGCAGCCACTTGCCCGCGCGCTTGTACCACATGTACATGGGCGTGGTCGCGGGTTGCCATGAAGTGCCGGAGCCCATCTGTCCCATCGCGATGGAGTTGGCGCTTGCTCGGCCCACGCGTATGTCCATCGCCTCGCCGTTCATAATCATCAGGGAGTCGGCGTCCATGCGGCCCATGCCGCTCATGCCCTTCATGTCCATCCCCGGCATGGAGTCTTTCATTTCCGAGGGCGCAGACTTTTCACCCGCGCCGCCCGGCATGTTCATGTTGCCCATGTCGTGACCGTCGTGGCCGCCGGACGTTTGCGGCTTTGCTCCCGGTTGATTAGCGGCAGGAGCAGCAGGCATCTGCATGTTCATCTGTGTGCCTGTAGGAGCGGGCGAAGCTGCGGGTTGCGTAGACTCTACGGGCGCGGGCGGCGGCGTCATCTCCATCTTCATGCCGGGCATCGTCATCTCCATCTTTTCAGGCGACGGCGTTGGTGACGGAGTTGATGAAGGCATTGCTGTAGGTGACGGCATGGGCTTGCTCATGTCCATGCCTTCCATGTCGTCCATCTCGCTTTTCTTTTTCGTCTCGGCAGGCTTTTTCTTCTGCGGTGTAGGCTTCGGCCTGGGCTTTGGCTTTGATTTTGGTTTGCCCATGTCCATCCCCGGCATGCCCTGCATGTCCTGTAGGCTGGCGGCCAGAGCTTCGACGGGCGCAACGGCAGTCAGTAGCAAAGCCGTTAAAGCAAAGCCCAGTAAAGCTTCTCTGAAATAAAGTCTCTTCATGATTCCCTCTAGAAAAAATTCCTCGTGTTCAAAAGAGGCTGAAGATGCGTGGTTGCTCTTGCAGCCCTATTGAGTTGTGATAGACACACGACCGGCGCGACGGCTCTTGACGAGAACCGTTCACCAAAGAGGGAGTGCTAAATCAGAATTACGCTGTTGAGTAGATGCAGGGGGGTTTGCGGGCCGGGTGGAGCGCCCTGCCTGTAGACGACCGTTTGCGTGAAAGCCGCAGGAGGCGCGAGAGACAAGTCGGAGCGCGGCGTGGCTATCTCGACGCCGGATTTGGGTTGAAGCCTCAGACCGGCGCGGCTGGCCTGAGCAGGAATCTCCGGGCGGCTCAGGCAATGCGCGCAGGCTCCCGTGGGTTGGCTGAAATTTGTAGCGTTCGGCGCAAGATTATTTTCGCGATTCTCGCGGCTGCCCGCCGCCTCTTCTTCCATTCCTGCGTCATGACAATGAGCCTGCTTCTGTATGACAGGCTGCGGCGCGTGACAGGAGGTTTGGTCCTGCTCGTTCGCGGAGGATGCGCCCACAACGGCACGGCTGATGTTCGCATGCGGGCATAGCAGCGCGGCGGCGACAGTACCCCACCCGCCCGCCAGGAGCGCGAGCACCGACAGCAACAGAATTTGCACGCGACGTTTCATGATTCTTGAGCAGAAGACCTCTGATGCGCTCAGACCATACGGAGTTTACCACGCTGCGCATCGAATCTGCATCTCGCAGGAATGCTGGAAGAGAGTACTCACCGCCGAGACGCAGAGAGCGCAGAGACGACGCAGAGAAAAGATTCAACCCTCTCTGCGTTTCCTCTGCGCTCTCTGCGTCTCTGCGGTGAATCGTTCGTGGAGAAGACGCTCTCGGATTTCAAACTGAACCACCGCTTGCCTTTGCCTGCGACGCGCGCGTGCTAAGATGCTTTCGCAATCCAAAATAAATTTATTGAAGTGAGGCGCGCGTGACGAGCCTGGAACAAACCGAAAGAGAGCAAGCCCTGTGGGTCGAAGAAACTTTGCGCGGGATGACGCTGGAAGAGCGCGTCGGCCAGCTTATTATGCCGGACACGACGGGCGTCCTGATGCATGAAGAGAGCCGTGAGTTTCGGCGGCTCCTGGAAGCAGTTGAGAAATTTCACGTCGGCGGCTTTATCATCTACAGCGGCGATGCGCTGAGCGCAGCCGCTTTGACCAATCGCTTACAATCGCGTGCGCGCGTGCCGCTTCTTTTCGCTTCTGATTTTGAAGGCGGCGTCGGCATGCAGTTGCGCGGTGGAACCAGACTGCCGCGCGCGATGGCTTTAGCGGCCACGGGCGACACTGAATCCGCGAGCAGCGCGGCGCGGATCACCGCGCGCGAAGGACGCGCTCTAGGCGTGCACGTCAACTTCTACCCGGTGCTGGATGTCAACAACAATCCTGCCAATCCGATTATCAACACGCGCGCTTTTAGCGACGACCCGGAAGTCGTGGCGAACTGGGGCGCGGCCTTTATACGCGCCGCGCAGGACGCGGGACAGCTCGCGACGGCCAAACATTTTCCGGGGCATGGCGACACGGCGCTCGATTCTCACATCCTCATGCCGACGCTCGACGCGACGCGCGAGCGTTTAGAAAGAATCGAGCTGCCGCCTTTTCGCTCGGCCATTGCACGCGGCGTGCGCGGTGTGATGACGGCACACATCGCCGTGCCCGCGCTCGATCCCGGCGCAACGGTTGTGCGCCCAGCCACGCTTTCGCCCGCGCTGGTTGACGGCATACTGCGGCGTGAGTACGGCTTTGACGGGCTGGTCTTTACAGACGCGCTTTCGATGGGCGCGGTGGCGGACCGCTACGAACCGGGTGAGGCTGTCGTCTTAGCCATCGAAGCCGGTTGCGATGTGGCGCTCTATCCTGTTGACATCGAGAGGGCGCACACGGCTTTGTGCGAAGCGGTTCGTGAAGGAAGATTGACTGAGGAGCGTATCGAAGCATCTGCGCGCCGCATCCTCAAAGCCAAAGCGTGGTGCGGTCTTCACGAGGAGCGGCTGATACAGCTTGAGGCTGTCTGGGACGTGGTGGCGAGTCCTGCGCATACGGAGACGTCGCGCGAGTTGTTCGAGCGCGGGCTAACGCTCATACGCGACCCGCTGAAACTGCTTCCCATAGAGCGCACGAAGCGCGTCGCGGCCATCATCCTGAAAGACAACGTGCCGGTCTGGGCGCACGTCCTGCGCGAGCCCGCAGGGTCGCGTTTCTCTGCGGCGGCGGCGCGCGTCTTTCGCGCGCGACTCATAGAATCAGGAGCGGAGGCCGCAGATTTGGAGATGATTTTGGAGGCGACGCGGGATTGCGACGTGGCGCTCGTGGCCGTGTGCGCGCGCGTCGCAGCCTACAAGGGCAGCGTGGCTTTAGCGCACGCCCACGCAGAAGTCTTAGAGGCGCTCGACCAGGCGAAAGTGCCGACCGTGGCGGTGGTCTTCGGCAATCCGTATGTCCTGCCGCGCATCCCCGAGCGCACAACTACGCTACTGGCTTTTGAATCCGCGCCCGAGTGTGAAGAAGCCGCCATACGCGTCGTCGCAGGCGAGATACCCGCGCGCGGGCGCTCGCCCGTTCATTTAAGAGCAGGGATGAGGGATGAGGGATGAGGGATGAAGTAAAGAAAGAGCGTTCTTGCTTTTACTTCATCCCTCATCCCTCATCCCTCATCCCTTCTTATACTGTTACGCCTTCGAAAGAGCGTACTTCTTTTGGGGCTTCGAGGTAGGCTTCGACGGTCTTGTAAAGCTCTTCGTCCATGAAGCCGTTGATCTTGCGGTAGGCGCGGGCGAGTTGGTCAAGGCTTTGTTGCTGCATCGCGCCGCGATAGGTTTCCAGAAACTCAAGGAGCGTCGCGCGCAGCAAGATAAGCTCGCGTATGACCTCTTTTAATTCGTAGCCCTGCCGCCATCTTTGCCGCCCGTGCTTGCGCCCCTCGTCCACTTCCTCTAGCGCCATGCCGTTCTGCATAGCGGTCTTTAGCTCCGCGATAATCTCGGGGACGTGATCTATAAGCTGCATGTAAGAGAGTTGCGCGTCGGATTGAACGCGGCGGTCGGACATGACTTTCTCGGTCCAGTCGCGCACGATTTGTTCCGAGCCGCTCGCCAGCAAACGACCTATTTCTTCTGTCATTGGGGGAAACCTCTTGTTAGTAAAACTTTGCCGCACGCAGTCGCGGGGGGGAAACAACCGCGACCAAGATTTTCAGAATCTACGCCCGAAAGTATCGCACAGGTGCGGGACGACAGGCAACGATTTGACCTCGCCGCACAAAAAGTGAGACCATGCGTGACATTCAATCAATCATCATCAACAACGGAAGAGGAGTTCGTGTCATCATGGAACTTGATAAAGCCAAAATCCGCACGCAGGACGAAGAGGGAGAGCCCGCGCCGATTGATCAGGTAGAAGAGAGAGTCGAAGCCGAGATGAAGCGCGTCGAAGGCAGAGCCAAGGAAAGAGTCGCGCACGGCCTACAGGATGAAGAGTTGGAGCGCGAAGGAAGAGAGTTGCGCAAAGAGGGCGAGCGCGAGCTGGAAGAAAAACGCGACTCTGAAAAATAATTAGCGTTGATTCAGCGTCAGAGATCATGACGCTCCTTTAAGCCCCGCAAGGGGCGACATATCAGTAGCCCACGGCGTCAGCCGTGGGAACGTGCAGTGCATAAATGATTAAGCCCCGTAGGGGCGACATTGGATGTCGCCCCTACGGGGCTTAATCATCATGGTAACGCCGTTGTCCCGGCACTGACGTGCCGGGCTACTGATATGTCGCCCCTTTCAGGGGCTTAAAGAAGAAGCTACTCTGTATTTCCGCTGCGGCGCACGGTGCTGCCTGCTTCTATGTCCCACGGGCTCTGTTTATTTCCCGTGAGGTCCGAGTTCTGCACTGTGCCCTTGCCGTTTTTGTAAACGTAGACGGCGTTGTAGCCGTTGTTGTTAATCTTGCAGCGGTTGATAAAGGGGTCGCCGCCCTCGCTGATGGAGACGCCCGAATAGGCGTTGCCGTAGATGCGCGAGTCCTCCACAGTCCCCTTGCCGTCTTTGTAAGAGTAGACCCCGCTCGATTTCCCGTTGTAGATGCGCGAGTTCTTGATGGTCGGGTCCGCGCCGTCCTTGATAGAGATGTTGGCGTAGCCGTTATTAAAGACATCGCAGTCCTCTACAGTTCCGCGCGCGCTGTCGTAAAAATACATCCCGCTTTCCAGACAATCGTGAACACGGCAGCGACGTATGTTGGCTCGCGTGCCTGAATTGAAAATGCCTATGGCTGTCAGCGCGCTCGAAGTGATGTCGCAATCTTCGAGCGTCAGCTCGCCCTGTCCTATGCTGACCGCGTAGTACTTACTATCTTTGTTCGTGCTGCGGTTGCGCAGCGTGAGCCCGCGCACCAGTGCGCTATCGGTCTTCATAGAGATGCAGTTGGCATCCACCGTATCGACCACGACCTGACTGATAGGCCCGTCGCCGACAATCTCCACACGCTTGTTAAGCTCAAGGCTTTCGTTATAGACGCCGGGGCGGACGCTGATGCGCGCTCCCGCCACCGCATTTTTAATCGCATCATTAATGGAGGTGTAGTCTCCGCCGCCGAGTTTGGCGACGACAATCGTCTTGGAAGGTTTTGAAGGCGTAGTGCTGCGGCTGGTGGTGCTGCTTGTAGAAGGTCTCTGAGCCATTCTCCAGGCCACAAAAGCGCCGATTATGACGACGCCCAGGAAGAAGAAGACGAGGAGGCCGCCGATAATCAACGGCAGCGAGCTGCGCTGTTGCGGCGGCGTGCCCGGTGGAATGATCGGGTAAGTGGGCTGCGTCGGCGGGGCGTAGGCGGAGCCCGTCTGCGGCGCGCGCCAATCCATAGGGCTCGTGCGCTGATCCGACGAAGACGATGGACGATAGGGGTCGTGCGTTTGCGGCATTCCGGGCGTAGGAGAAACCAGTGTCGCCCCGGAATCATAAACGGGCGCGCTTTCCGTTATCAGCGGCGCGCCGTCGTCAAGGCAGAAGCGCAGGGTATCGTCAGCATAAACGGTCTGGCAGGTGGGGCAGCGTTTCATCTTTTTTGTAGCTTCCGATGAATCTATGGCTCGCGTGCAGCGCGTTACTTTGGGCGACACGCGACAGCGAGCGGAGGGTCAAAGACTCTGGCCGAAGGCGGCTCGGCCAGGCGACTTTGAAAGCTTGCGAGGATACTTTGTAGGGCCGAGGACAACTCCTCTGCCGAAAGAAATTAACAGGGATGGACAGGATAGACAGGATGAAGAAGAAGTGATAAATGCAAAGTGCAAAAGGCAGAATTAAAGAATAGCTTTTCATTCATCATTTTGCATTCTGACTTTTGCACTGCTTTTATCCTGTTCATCCTGTCCATCCCTGTTTGAATTCGATTTATGTTGGGAGCGGGCAGAGGACTTGTCCTCTGCCCCTACTGTTTAGTTAACCTTTATAGTTGAGCGCTTGCTCGACCGCCGCGCGCAATCTGGGCGGAGTGCTCGTGGGGCTGAAGCCCGTCAGATGTGCTATGACCGCTCCGTCGCGTGTGACGACAAAACTCTGCGGGATGCTGTTCTGGACGTTGCCCTGCATCATGCCGGTGGCGAATCCATTGCTGTTCCACGCGACGCGGTAGTTGATGTTCTGCTTCGCGACGAAATCTTTAACCTTGGCCTCGTCCTCCAAAGGGTCTTCCGTGGTGACGCCTATTAGCTCTACGCCGCGCGCTTTGTATTCGTCACCCAGTTTAATCAACTCCGGAATCTCCACGCGGCACGGCCCGCACCACGTCGCCCACAGGTTGACCACCACGACCTTGCCCGCGTAGTCCGACAACTTGAAGCTCTTTCCATCTATGTCCTTCAGTTCCATATTAAGCACGCTGGCGGCGAGCGGCACGGCACGGACGGGCTCGGCGGGGGGATTGCTTGCGGTTGTCGGCGCACTATTTTTGGTATTGGGCTTGGCGACTTCTGTGGGCTGTGTACAGCCCGGCAGCCAGAAAGCCGTGACGAGCGCGAGCACAAAGAACGTGGCGACGAGGCGCGCGGGCGTCCAGAAACCTTTGTGGCCCGATGTTGATTTCCCAGATTTTGTCATGCGGTCAGCAATTCCCTTTTTCTTAGATTCTACGGGTTCGAGTCCGGTGCAATGCTAAAGGTTGCAACGCGCGATAAATCAGCGCCGACGAAAGCATACTCGCCGGGGAGCAGCGGCTCGCGCGGTCTTACTTCCATAAAGAGCATACCATCTTCGCGCCCCAAGACAAGCAGGCGCGGCTTGATGATCTCTTCCGCCGGGACGCCGAAGCCGCTCAAGCCCTTCTGCGCCGTCGCCCCCGCGCGCCGCGTCTTCTTCTTATTCGTCAGCCGCACAATAAACGCCGGACGCACGCCCTGCTGGTCTTTAATAAAAAGATAGAAACGCGGCGTCATAGTCCTGAGCGTAGTCGCAGAGGTCAAGCCCTGCAATTCCAGATAGCTCATCTTATTGTTGCGCGCCACTTCCGCCACACGCAGCGGAGTTGTCGCCGTCTCGAAAGGCAAAGCCGCGAGAGCATTCTTTTCATCAGCCACGTAAATAAGCGTGCGGTCCGATGGCGGCTGCGGATAAGACGACGTTTGAGCAGCCACCCCGCGCTCAAGCTTAAAAGTAACAGCAGCCGTGCTCAAAAGCGCTATCGCGACAGACAAAGAGAGAGCCACTCTCCAACGCCTCGACCGGAAATTATCTTGCACGCGCATTCTCAACATAGGAATAACTTGTCAGTACCGCCCATGACAATTGCAGATTGTAGAATGCGGATTGCGGATTGAAGAAGCAAGAGCTTGTCTTGTAATCCGCAATCCGAAATCCGCCCGCACAATTACGTGTCTTCCTGGTTTCCGCTCTTGTTCACAGAGCCGCCTGTCTCGACGTAGAAGGAGCCGCTCGTGTTGCCTTTCAAATCGTTGTTGCTAATCTCGCCCGCGCCGCCCGCGCCGATGCGTATGGCGTAACCGTTCCGGCTAATCGTGGAGTCTCGAATGGTCGCGTTGCCTTCTGAAATCGCCACTCCGGCCAGAGCGTTGCCGTAGATGTTGCAGTTCTCCAACGTCGCCTGAGCTTTTCCAAAGATACTGACGCCGACGCCTCGATTATCATGAATCTTCGAGCGACGGACGATAGGGTTGGACGAAGCCCCTTGTACCATCACGACGACGTTCGCGTCCGATGTAATATCGCAATCCTCCAGAATCAGTTGCCCCTGCCGTATGAGCACGGCAGGCGCTCCTTGCAAGTCAAGGGGCGCGGCAGCTTTGGATTCTGAAGGATTGTTGTTCGTCGTAGAAGGATTGTTAGAAGTCCGGGAAGATGCGCCAGTGTTCTTGTTCACAGCAAAGGGCGTGGGCCGTGGACGAGCCGGACGCGGGCTACTGGAATTTGCGTTATTGCTGCTTGTGCCCTGCGGGCTCTCCGAAACACGCGCGCCCTTTCGATTGACGGGCGGCGGTCGTGATGATTGTTGCTGCTCCTGCGGCGTAGATTTATAGGGGTCGTTGGGTTCTTGCGCTCTGTCAAGCGGTTCCACAGGAGCGTAGGAGGCTTGTGTGTAACGCCATCCCGGCGACTGGACGTTTGATGCCTTCGAGTCATTGTTACGATTGCGCAGGGTCAGGCCGCGCACCAGCGCGTATTCGGTCTGCATGTTGAGGGCGGGAGCGCCCACGCCTTCGATGACGATTTGATCCGCAGGCCCGTCGCCCGTAATCTCCACACGACGGTCAAGCACAAGGCTTTCCCTGTAAACGCCGGGACGAACTTTAATCTGCGCGCCCGGCTTTGCTGCCTTGATAGCTTCAGTGATGGTTTTAAACTCTGCGTCACCCGCTTGCGAGACGGTGACGGGTGCGGCTGAAGACTTATCAAGTGTCGCGGTAGTGCCGCCGTAGAAGTAATAGGCTATACCAGCGCCGAGGACGAGCACGACGAGCACGCTGGCGATAACCCACGGGACAAAATTCCTTTTCGTACTCGCTTCTGAAACGAGCGCGCGCGCATGATGTTCCTGATTTTGAGGATCAAGCGGCGACGAGTGAACGGTGGGCGAGGCCGCCGTGGGTGAAGGGTCCGTGTCGGCTTTTCTCTGCGGAGAAGTGTCTGGGCCGCCGTTGCCGTCTGCGGGCAGAACGAGAGTTTTCTCCGCGCTGCGGCCAAACTTTGCATCCTGTAATGCTTTGCGCATGCGGCTCGCGTCCTGTGGCCGCTCGTCCGGATTCAAGGCCATCGCGCTTTCCAAAACGCCTGCGATGCGCGAAGGCACTTGCGGATTCACTTCGTCCGCGCGACGCAAGGGGTCTGGTTGTTTGCTCAGAACGGTAGCGGCGCGAGAGAGTGCGTCGGGCGGAATCGTGCCGGTCGCCAGGTAATAAACGGTCGCGGCGAGCGAATAAATGTCGCTGTGCGGTCCCGTGCCCGTTCCCTGTATCTGCTCAAGCGGTGCGAAGTTCGGCGTAAACCCAAGGACGCTGCGGCTCGTGGCGACCGACGACATCTGGCCGACAGAGCCTTTAGCCAATCCGAAATCGAGCAGGATGATTTCGCCGTGAGAGGCGAGCTTCAGATTCGACGGCTTGATGTCGCGATGCAGGATGGGCGGCTCCTGGCTGTGAAGATAATCCAGCGCCTTTAAAAGCGCGTCGGCCCACTCCATGACTTGCGTGGTCGGAAACGGCGTGCCGCGTTGTGCCAGAAGTAATTCGAGGTCTTCGCCCGGAATAAATTCCATGACGAGAAACTGGCCGTCGCCTTCGTCAAAGTGGTCTATGACTTTAGGGAGCGCAGGATGTCGCAAGTGAGCGAGCAGACGAGCCTCGCGCTCGAAAGCCTTGCGCATGCGCGCATCTGTGAAGAAAGTTTCTTTGAGCGCGACAGTGTTGCCCAAACGCTGGTCGCGCGCGAGGTAGACCGCGCCCATCCCGCCCTGTCCGATAGACCGCACCACTTGATAACGGTTCTGTAGGATTGTGTTCGGAGTGAGCATCGCGGCTTAAGCTTCCCGTCGTAAGGAACGCGTGGCCTGCCGGAACTTGCGGAAAGTCCCGCGCAGGCCACACTCACAAACGTTAGCCTATGTCCTGTGCTCGCAGGGCCAGCACGGCCCCTATGACGAGCGAGAAGAACATAAAGAGCAGCACGAGCGGATTCAATAACATGTTCCCCCATGGATGCAGGAAGTCTATGTAACCGCTCAGGTCGTCAGGAATCTCCACGGGGTCGTCAGGCTTTGGCGGATTCGCGAGCGTTGGAGGCGACGGCTTCGACGCGCTCGTGTTGCCGCCCATCACCTGTCGCTGGTAATCGTCCATCTCCTTCTGATAGTTCTTGGAGCTGACGTCGGCATCCTCCTTGTACCTGTCTATCTTCTGCTTGGCCTTCGCGATGTTCTCGTCGTTCAAATGCTCGACCTCTTTGTAAAGCCCGCGCCCGTCGTTCTTGTCGGCGGCTTGAGCGCCTTCGTCTTTACCGCGCAGAACGTCCAGAGGCGTAAGCCGCTTCATCTCGTCAAAGGCCCAGGTGGCGGGCATCGTCAAGCCTATGAGCTTGGCCGTTCCCTTGGGCACGCCGACCAGACCCGAAAAGAGAATCTGCGGAATCAGTATGAGCGGCACAAGGCTCGTCGCCATCTCGGAAGTTTTGACGATGGCCGAGATAAAGAGCCCGAGCGCGATGCCGACCATGCCCGTGATGATCATGACAATCAACTGCGGGATGCCAAAAAGGTAGCCGGGCATCTTCATGAACCCCGCCATGTCCATCAGCGCCAAAGAGCCGAAGAGCAGGATGCACTGCGCCCCGACAATCATCGAGAGCACAAGAAGCTTCGAGGCCACATAAGGCAAGAGCCCCAGATTGACCATCCTCTCGCGGTTGTAGACAGCGCGCTCGCGTATGATTTCGCGCGCCGAAACAGATGTTCCGAACCAGACGGCGACGAGCGCCATCACGAAGTAAGGAAAGTCTCGCGGCCCTTTATGGTCAACGACCAGATAGGTCAGGAAGGCTATGATCGGAGCCTGCGCGAAGAGGATTAAAAGATTGAAGCGGTCGCGCCCGAGGACTTCCATGTAGCGACGCGCTAACGTGCCCCACTGTCGCACAGCGTCCGTCACCGTGGGCCTGCGCTTGACCGGAGGATGAGCCTGCACGTCGCGGCGGAGTCCGGTCAAAGGTTCAACGATGAAGCGTTGATGCTGCGGCGTCTGCTGAAAACGCTTCTTCCATTCTTCGGCGACCTCTTCGGAAATCTGTTCCTTCTGTCGCTTGAAGGCAGCCTTCTGCTCTTTAGTAGCGTTGGGCGGCAATGCGCCCATCTTGGCGACGCGCTCATCAATCGGTGCTTCCAGCTTGTCGTAAAGGTCTTTGAAGCTGTCGGCCTTGATGTGCGCAAGCGCCTCTTTCGGCGGGCCGTACCAGACGAGCTTGCCGCGCATCATGACGACGATTTTGTCAAAGAGCTTGACGTTCTCCATCGCGTGCGTCGTCAGAATCACGGTGCGGCCCGATTCGGCAATCTGCCGGAAGAGCTTCATGATCTTCTCTTCGGTCGCGGGGTCGAGACCCGAAGTGGGCTCGTCAAGGAAGATGACTGAAGGCTTGGTAATCAGCTCGACGGCGATGGAGACGCGCTTGCGCTGTCCGCCGGAAAGCTGGCCGACGGGCACGTCGCGCCGCTCGGCAAGGCCCGTGACGTCCATCACCTCGTTGACGATTTGATCTATCTCGGCAGTCGAAACGTCGCGCGATAATCTAAGACGCGCCACGTAGTAGAGCGTGCGATAGACCGTCAGCTCCCTGTGAATAATGTCGTCCTGCGGGACGTAGCCGATGGACTGCTTGATTGAATCAAGATGCTGGTATAGGTCGAGGTTGTTAATCAGGACATGGCCGCTCGTCGCGGGCCGCATCCCGTTCATGGAATCCATGAGCGTGGATTTGCCAGCGCCCGACGGGCCGAGAAGCCCCACGAACTCGTTCGGCTGAATCGTCAGGTCAACGTCGTCCAGCAATTTAATCTTGCCGCCGCCCGAACGATTACGCACTTCCTTGGTGATGTCTATGACGTCTATGCGCGTCTTCGAACGAGTGTCGAAGACAGCCACGCCGCGCTGCGGGTCCGCTTGCAGCACGAACGGGCCAATCTGCACGATGTCGCGATTCTGCACGGGCCGTCGTCCGGTAATCCTCACGCCGTTGACGTAGATGCCGTTGGTCGAGCCGGTATCTTCGATACTGAGCTGGCCGCCGGAATTATGCAGGCGCGCGTGATGGTTGGAGATTTGCAGGCCGTCAAGGTGTATGTCGTTGTCGGGCGCGCGACCGATGGAGAGCGTGGGCTTATCGAAGGGGCGCTGCATGAGAAGCTGCGGCTGCGCGCCTCCGGTCTGCGGCGCTTGCGTCGGCTGTTTGAGACCGCCCGAGCCGCCCGCTTTGACGACCATCGTGTGCATCCCTGCGACTTCGGCGAGCGGCCCGGAGATGGGCTGCACAGGCACTCCCGGAGGCGCTGCGCCCGAGGCCGCGACGGCGCGCTGGCCCGCGTGCGACAACCCGGCGGGAGCAGGATTCGCAGGGTCTATAAAGCGCAGGATAGGTCCGCCCATCCCTAGTTGTATGCGGTCGCCGTCGTAAAGCGGCGTCGGCGTGGTGATGCGCTGATCGTTGATGAGCGTGCCGTTAAAGCTGCCCAAATCGTGCAGGACGAATTGACTGTCGCGGCGGCGTATCTCCGCGTGGCGACGCGAGACCACGGCTGCCGAAGCTTCAATCGCCACGTCCATCTCGGGGTCGCGCCCAAGTCGTGTGACCTCCTTGCTAATCTGCACGCGCCGTAGTTGTCCCGTCGCAGTGCTGACGACTTCGATGGTCGCGGGCTGTGCAGGACCACGCGGCGGCGCGGGAGGCGTTTGCGCCTGCTGCTGTTGAGGCGGCGCGCTCGGTCTTGATGGAGGAGGCTGGACCGGCTGCTGTGGCGCAGCTTGAGCTTGCGGCGGTCGTTGCGGCTGAGCCTGCGGCGCGGGAGGCGCGGAAGCGGGCGGAGCGCCCACGGCTCCGGCGGCCACGGAAGGCTCTCCGAGCATGTCGCGGCGCGTTTCCAAATCGCCAAGGTCAACTTTGGGGGGCTGAGCTTGCGGCACGGCTTCGGCGCTGACGACGCGCATCACTGGACCGCCCGCGCCAAACTGCACCTGCGATCCGACTTTGACTTCGGACGGCTCGGTCAGGCGCTGGCCGTCCAGAAACGTGCCGAAGCTCGAATTGGTATCGACTATGAGGCAGCGGTCGTCCTTGACGCGGAACTCCGCGTGGCGGCGCGAGACCATCGGCCACTCGCTCTGGTCAAAGACGAGGTGACATTCCGCCGGGTCGCGTCCGACCTTGACGCTCTGATGTTCAAACGTGCGCTCCGGGCCACTTTGCCCGTTGCGCTCTTGTACGAGAACTAGTTTCATAAATTTAATTTATCCATTTCTGAAATGATGAGGCGGGTGAGTCGCAGGCCGCGAGACCCGGATGATTAAAGTCCAACGGGGCGCGACTCACTTGAAATCAATCGGCACGGGCCGCAGGCGCATCCATCACTGTGACGAGCCGAGCCTGAAAGTTTTTAAGATAACCGGCAACTGTCCTTTCTCACCAACGTCAGACGCGCTCCGAATTTCGGGCGCAGCCGAAGAGGCCACCGTCAAAAGCACTATGCCGTTGCGCGCTTCTTCATTGCCGACGGGCAAAAAGATGACGCGCCCCCACAGGTTGATGTCGCCTTTGCCGGTATCGCGTGCGAGGCTCTTGAATACAAATTCGTAGCCGTCGAGGCCGTTGAATTTCGTCTCGCCTTCAGAGACCTTCTGGTATTCCGGATAATCCTTCGAGAACAGGTTGTTAAAATACTCTACGCGGTTCGGGAAGATGGCGCGGTCCAGTTGCATCGTGCCGTTGCTCTGATACCAGCCGACCGCCGCGCTCTCCAGAAGATAATCGCCCGTGTCGTCCGAGAGCATACGATACGCCCTGAAGAAATTGCTTGAGCCTGAACTCCCGGCCTTCGTGTCCAGGGTCCAGTTGTTCGGATAGTAAAGCGAAAAATCCACGAAGTGTTCTGAGAGGCTGCCCGTCAGCCGCTCGCGCGTGTTCGTAAACTTGGACGAATTGGCAGGGGCTTCGACGGGCGGCTGCGCAGTCGCGCCACTCGTGTTAGCGCTCGTCGTGCTGTTGCTCGTTGACGAACCGCTCGTAGCGGTCGAGCCCGGCTCTTTATTGATGCTTGAACCGCTGCCCGTCTTCGCCGTCGGCGCGGACGTATCGCGCAAAGCGAAATACCAGATGCCCACGGCTCCCACAATCAACAGGAGCAAGAGCGCGCCCAGACCGCCGAAGGCTAAGAGCAAACGGTTGGACTTGCGCGGCGGCGCTGTAGCGGCGAGCCCGCCCGAAGGTGCTTGCGTGGGCAGCGGGGCGGCCATGCCGGTCGCAGGCTGCGGCGTCGCAACGGGTGCGGACGAAGAAGAAGCTGCACCCGTCGGCGTCGGCGGAGTCAGAGACGGCGCTGTTCCCTGCGAAGTTTCCGAAGGCTGTATGAGCGGCGACGTGGTCGTAGGCCCGGTCGTAGTTGTAGACCCGGTCCTGGTCGCAGGCTCCATGGGGTTCAGGGTCGGAGCTGAAGCGTCTGCGTCCGACCATGCCGGGACGGATTGATTGGTCGGCCCCGTCGGCGCTGAAGGCGGAATCTCGGATGTCTGCGGCGGCAGCGGCGGATGATAAGTGCCAGCCACAGTCTTACCCAGATCCGGCGCATTGCCCGTCACAGTCGCGCCCAAATCCGTAGGCATATCCGTACGCACAGTAGCGCCCAGATCGAACGTCGTCGGCGCATCCGAGTCCACCATCAAACGCCCGCCGTCGAACGTGCAGAACTTCTGCGACTCATCCTCGTAGCTACGATTACATTTAGGACAACGCTGCATTAATAACCCTCAAAAGGATTGATTCATCGGTTCATTTTTTCATTGATTCAATGAACCGATGAATCAATCCTTCATTTCCTTTATTCTTCTCCTCCGCTTGTTCGCGCGGCGGCGAGTTTGTTCTGTAGCTCTGTGTTTGACGGGTCAAGCGCCACGGCCCGCTCGTAAACGCGCAGGGCGTCTGTCTTGCGTCCCGTCTTCATATAAGCATCGCCGATGCCGCCGAACCCGTATGCGCCTGCAAGGAGCTTGCGGTCGTGCGCGTTGGCTATCCCCGCCGCGACGTTGCAGATTCTCTCTGCATCTTCGGGCCGGTCCATGCGTAGATAGAGCGAGCCCAGAACGTAATGCGGAGAGAAGCTGCGCGGGCTCACCTCGACGGTCGTCTTCAAATAGCCTTCGGCCTCCGTGAACTGCCTCAAAGAGATGTGGAACTTCGCCATCAAAAAATTCGCGCTCGGGTTGCGCCTATCCATTTCGAGAGCGCGCCGGAGCACCGGAGCCGATTCATCAAGGAGTTGTTCGGCTTGCATCGCGTCCGCGATGAGGACGAGCGAAGGCGCGTCCTTCGCCAGCTCAAGAGCGCGCGCGAAATTCGCCGCCGCTTCCGGGGCGCGATTCGTCCTCTTCATCAGGCGCGCCAGATGCACGTAGCCGACGGCAAACTGCGGGTCAAGCTCGACGGCGCGACGGTACGCCTGCTCGGTCTCCGCCGTCAAGATGGCGCGTGCCGAGAGCGCTTCGCCCAAACGGTCATAGGCAACCGAGCTGTTCGATTGCAACTGAATGGCGCGGCGCGCGGCCTGTTCGGCTTCGGTCAAACGACGCGCGGCGTTGCCTCCGCCCGAACGCGGCTGGACCAGCACGTAGCTCAAGGCGACGAAAGCATCCGGGCTCATCGCGTTAAAAGTAATAGCCTGACGATAGGCGGCTTCGGCCTCTTCCCAGCGCTGCTGGTCCGTGTAGATGTTGGCGAGACCGTAATGAGCGCGCCAGTCGCGCGATTTCAGTTGGAGAGCGGCGCGATAAGCGCGCTCCGAATCCTGATACCTGCGCTCGTCGCGCGCCTCGTTGCCTTCGTCCAGGAGGTCTTCGACTCGCTCTTCCAACGCTGCCGCCGCCGCCGCAGCGTTCGCGCGTGCGCTGCTGCTGCCGCCACCGCCCGCGCGCGTGCTGCTATTGCTGCCGCTGGCGCTGCCCGTAGCGGCTCGCGTAGTGCGGTTCGTGCGGCGCTTGCTGGTTGTTTCAGGATTGCGCGGTCTGAAGATAATCGCGCCGCCGCCGAGGTCGCCCCCGGCTTCCTGCGCCTGCACAGGGGCCGCTCCCGCCAACAAAAGTGTGGCGACGACGACGAGCGTCGCGGTCGTTATAAAGAGGGTCTTAAAAGCTTCGAGCCTCATACATTTCCTTTCCAAAGAGCCTGTCCTTTCAGGTTCGAGACTCCGGTTCATGTCTTTCTTTGCGAGGCTTCCCGTGGGGCGACGGACGGACCGGAGGAGAGCAGGCAACCACTATCCGGTAGATGCTTCGCTTCCCTTCAAAGAAGAGAAGCACCGCATCTCGCGCTCGCTCGGAAAACGCGTGCGACGCCGGAAGGCCGTATGCTTTGCGCCGGGAGCAGTATCGCTCAAAGCCCGCGTGGCGGCAGTTTCCTCTGTGCCACGCCTCACGCGCCGCGCACTAAGCGAAATCCCAGTTGCGGGAAGACGGTCGTAGGGCTAATCCAATCACGATAAGCCGCCGTGATGGGCTTCTCCGTGTTGCGCGGGTCGCTCAAGATAGAGCCGCCGCGCATGATGAACCAGTCCTTGTGGTCGGGCCGAACCTGCCCCTTGCCGCCCTGATAAATAGAGGCTTTCGACGACGTCCACTCCCACACATTGCCTATCAAATCCACCGCACCCCAGCGATTCTTGCCGTCAGGAAAAGAGCCCACGGGCTTTAATGACGCTTCGCCTTTGGTCGCCGCACGGCTCTCCTCCCAGCTATTACCCCAGGGGTATAGATTATTCTGGTCGCCGTTACGGGCTGCGTACTCCCATTCCTCTTCCGTGGGCAGACGATACGTCGTGTTATCGCGCTTCGACCGCCACGCGGCGAACGTCTTTGCATCCTCTATGGTGACGTTGACCACGGGCCAGTTTTCCTGACCCGTGACGGGTTTGCCGCCGACGAAATGCACAGGCGCAGGATGACCCGTCTCTTTGACAAACTGCGCGTACTCGCCGTTTGTGACTTCGGTGCGATCCATCTGGAAAGCCGCGACCGTGACGGTGTGCGGCGGAGCCTCCTGTAAAGCACCATCAGAGCGTCCCATCTGGAACGTGCCGCCCGGAATCGCCACCATGTCCGGCCCAATCTTGGGCGTCTTGTCAGACTTGTCTCCGTCAGTTCCCGGCCCCTGCGGCCCCTTGGGCGTATCTGTAGTGGCGGGTGATCTGGTCAGCAAATAGATGCCACCGCCACCGCCCACTAGGAGCACAACGCCTAAGACGGCGGCGATAATCCCTATGGGCAGGCCAGATTTTTTAGGCTCGGTGGCCGCGAATCCGGGCGATGAAGTTTGAAACTGCGGCTGGCTCTGCCAGCCAATGTTCTGCTGCGACTGCATTCCCGGTTGTGACTGCATACCGGGTTGCGATTGCATGCCGGGCTGCGACTGGTAACCGGGCATGCTGTTGCTGTCTTCGACCGGGCCGGTGGTGATGCCATGACGCTGCGGCTGCGTTTGCCCAAGGTCAACTCCGGGCGCAATGCTGGTAGCGGCGAGCTGCGCGCGTTGTTCTTCCAGCTCACGTCGCTCACGCTCAAGGCGCTCGCGCTCGGCGGCATGAGCACGTTCGCGTTCTTCACGCTCGCGCTGCTCGCGCTCCTGACGCTGGCGTTCCGCTTCTGCGCGCTGGCGTTCTTCTTCGGCGCGTCGCTTCTGCTCTTCTTCCGCGCGCAGCCTTGCTTCTTCCGCAGCACGCTGGCGCGCGGCCTCTTCTTCAGCACGTTGGCGCGCTTCCTGTGCGGCACGCTCGCGCGCAGCTTCTTCATCAGCGAGACGCTTGGCTTCGGCCTCCGCACGCAGACGTTCCGCTTCGGCGCGGGCGCGCTTCTCTTCTTCGGCCTGCTTGCGCGCTTCGTCGTGTGCGGCACGCAACTGCGCGGCCTCTTCTTCAGCCTTCTTGCGCGCGGCGGCCTCGGCTTCGGCCTGCTTGCGTGCGGCTTCGGCCTCTTCGGCCCTGAGACGAGCTTCTTCCTCGGCCTTCTTGCGCGCCGCTTCCTCTTTAGCCAGCCGCTTGGCCTCGGCTTCGGCACGCTGTCTCTCTTCTTCTGCGCGACGCTTGTTCTCTTCCTCTGTGCGCAGCCTTGCTTCTTCTTCCGCACGCTGCCGCGCTTCCTGTTCAGCACGCTGACGCGCGGCCTCTTCTTCAGCCTTGCGCTTAGCTTCGGCCTCCGCACGCAGACGTTCTTCCTCTGCTTTGCGCGCAGCTTCCTCTTCCGCCTTGCGGCGCGCTTCGGCTTCGGCTCGTTCCCTTGCTTCCTGTTGCGCGCGCAGCCGTGCTTCCTCTTCGCGCTGCAATTCCTCGCGCGCGATGCGGTCGCGTTCCTCTTGTTCGCGGCGCTCCTGCTCGCGACGCCGCTGCTCCTCCTCGCGACGCGCCTGTTCTTCCAGCGCGGCGGCCTGCGCCCTCAAACGTTGCGCCTCCATCGCGGCGTAGCTTTGCTGCTGGCCCGAGTCCAGATGGCTGGCGCTGATTGTGCCCGCGTGCGGGTCCGAGCCCATCTGCGGCAGGCTCGTAGCCATCAAGCTCTGAAGCTGCGCGTCTACCTGGCACGTCCCGCCCTGACACTGTATCTGTCGCTCCCATTCGCCGTAGCCGTCGCGCACAACCCGCACTTGATAAGAGCCGGGCTGAATGTCCGTGACAGTCATCTGCCCTTGAGAGTCGCTGGTTCCCATCTCCTGATTATTGATAAAGACGCGCGACTGTGGAGGCGTGGTGCGGATACGCATCGTGGTCACAGAGGGCTGCGGTCTCATGGAGACGGACGGCGGCGGAGGCGAGATGATGGTCTCGGACTGGAAGCCGGGCCCAGCCATCTGCGTGCGGTTCAGCGAGGCGGAAGTTTGTGCGACGGCGTCGCGCAGCTCATCTATGAAAGCGTCTACAGTTTGCGGGCGATTGTCCGCGTCCTTCTCAAGCGCGTGACGCACAACCGCTTCGATGGTGGGCGGCACGTTCACACCCAGAGAGCTAAAGGTCGGCGGCGCAGCCGTCAGATGCTTCTTCATGATGGAGGGAATGCCCGTGCCTTTGAAGGGCACGTCGCCTCCGAGCATCTGGTAGAGAATCACACCCAAAGAATAGATGTCGGCGCGGACGTCCGGTTCTTCATCGGACCACTGCTCCGGGGCCATGTAAAAGGGCGAGCCCATCAACCCGCTGGTCTTCGCCTGTACGAACGAGCCCAAAAGCTCGCCCGATTTAATCTTCGCCAAACCGAAATCAAGAATCTTGACCGCTTCGGCAACGGGCTGCCCGTCCTGAAGCATGATGTTCAGGGGCTTCAAATCACGATGGACGATGTTCTGACGATGCGCTGCTGCCATGCCCGCGCAGATGGCCGCCATAATTTCCAGGCCGCGCGTAGGCGGCAGCGCGCCTTCGGCTGCCAGGATGTCGTGCAAAGATTTCCCTTGCACAAACTCCATGACGAGAAACGGCATGGTCCCGCGCGCCACGCCGAAGTCCGTGACGGCGATGATGTTCTGGTGGCGGATGGCGGCAGCGGCGAGCGCTTCCTGTCGAAAGCGCGTCACGAGCATAGGGTCGTTGCCGACTAAATCCGGCAGGATGACTTTGATGGCGTGCGCGGTCTTGAGGAAGATGTGGCGGGCTTTGAAAACAACGCCCATGCCACCATGCCCGAGCCGCTTTTCCAGTTGATAGCGGCCATCAAGAATAGGCTCGCCTTGGATAGAGGGAGTCGTGGCGTCGCCGTCGTTGGGACAGTGGTTGACGTGGTCAGGGAAACAGCGTCGGCAAGCTGGACATTCTTTCATCGGTTGGCTCGATCTAAAGGCAGCCCGCCGCATCTATCAACACGCCGGCAGCAAGCGCGCATACGTGATCGGGGGGCGGCCTTCAAATTTTTCTTCGGTGGCAAGTAAAAGTTTCCGCGCGCGTCGCAAACCCTGAAATCCACAGGGGACTCGTGGGAGCGTTTCATAAAAGAGCGCGGCACTACGGGGACGCTGGCGTAACGCTGCGTAACGTACGCCGCCCAAGAGACACTTAGAGAATTGCCACAACAACTACGCCCGTAGATTTTAACGGCTCTCCGCGCGCAGAAGCAAGTGATACAAGACAATTTACGCGCCGCAGGGATTCTGAAGCGCTCACACCTGCTTCAGCCTCGCCTTCCACCATTCCAGACCAACCTCATGAGACGCCACGCGAGAGCGCCTTTTGCTACACGACGAAAACTCTTTCACCGCAGAGACGCAGAGAGCGCAGAGGAGGCGCAGAGACGTGTTCAATAAACATTCGATACTGGATAAGCCTTCGCTCCGTAGGAGCGCGGATGTTTATAGCTTGATTGTCATGATTAACAATCAAGCTCCGTAGGAGCGGCATGTTCATCATCCATGACATGACGCTCCTACGGAGCTTGATTCTTGATTGCTGCTGTGAGGCTATAAACATCTTCGCTCCTACGGAGCTAAAGACGATTAATTGACAACAGGTATAGCGAATTTTATAGTGCGGCCATGCCCATGCTGGAGAGTTACAGAGGCCGCGACATCATCGGCGTTGAAGAACTGGCGAGCGTCGCCACGTCGCTCATCGAAGACTACAGCCGCGAGACGTCGCAAGGCCGTGTGCGTGTCAGTATCAGTCCTCGCACCGTGCGTCATTATCTTTCGGAATCGCTTCTGGGCGACCCGACCGGGCAGGCAGGAACTTCGACCATCTTTAACTACGGCAATCTGCTACGGCTGCTCGCCGTCAAAAAACTGCTCGCGGACCACTGGTCTGTCATCAAGATTAAAGAGTTCATGCGCGCTCTGGACATCACGGCGCTCGAAGGGATGGTCAACAACGCGCTCGCGACAAGCGCTCAAAGGAGCGGCGATTCCAAAGCCGGGCGCGAGCGTGAAGGCGCACGCAGGCCGAGCGCCAAACAGCGTCTGGTAGCAGGCGATGCGACGGAAGACGATGAAGCATCTTCGTCCACCTCTTTCATGCCGCCGCAGCTCTCGTCCACGGTCGCGGCTCGCCGCCAGGAACGCGCCATCGCCGAATGGGTCGAGATAATGCCCGGTCTGGAAATCAAAGTGCGCCGCAGCTTTCGCCCGCCCGCCACCGAAGAAGAACGCGCCCGCCTCGCCACACGCTTCTGGTCCGTCGTGCTTAAAGACGAATGAAATGAAATTATTTTTATAGCTGGGGAGGAGTTGAGCCTGCGCGACACCCGAATGAGACTATGGCAGAACATCAAAAAATTGTTGGGGAGGCTAGAAAGAGATTCAATTTACCTTCCGAATAGCACTAACCTCCGACTGCAATTTCTCTTCTTCTAACCACACAATCCACTATCGACAACTCTTCTTGACACTAATATCTTCACCGCGCTGTAACCGCTCCTTGCTATGACTCATCGGCCTTACTTTCATGAGCGGTATTTCCCATCTATTGGTTATGTTAGGCCACAGGGTGTAGTCAAAGTCAGGGATTAAATAGATTAGGCCACCAGAAGCGGTAATTTGTGGTGGATGCCGGTACATGCTGCTACCTGCGGCCTAATGGGCGTTGGGCTCCTTCATGATATATACCGGGCCAAATATACATATAGCTATGGAAGATGATTTATGAATGGAGGCCGCTCCAATGGACGCGAACCAGTTTAGCTTGCCCGAAGTTGTTGCAATTGTCTTTATTATTGGCTTTGCCATACAACAAGCCCTGCAAATACTTGATCCTTTCGTGATGGCAGGAATTAGCAGATACAAAAATAGTAGACCAAACAAAGACTTACCCGGGGGCATGTCGGATGCTGATTTTAAGAAAGCGGTCATGGCATCCCTATCATTTTCTCTTGGAGCAATCACGGCAGGCCTATCAGGTGTGAGGCTCTTATATTATGTTCGACCTGAGTGGGGTGGGAGTATAGCCGATTTCTTAGTTACTGCTTTAGTTATTGGAACAGGGACTGAAGCTGTAAATATTGTTCTCAAGTTTATGGGCTATGTGAAGGATGCTCAAAAACCTGACTTAGAAATCTCCGTTGTCCCTAACACCATCACTGTTGCAAAAGAGGCAACATTCCAGTTTCGAGCGGATGTCAAACATGCTGCAAATAAGTCGGTTGAGTGGAAGGTGTTGCATGGAAATGGGGGAACTATTGACCCAACAAATGGGCTATATACTGCGCCCAGTAGCGCTGGGACATATCAAGTTATGGCTATAAGTAAGGCTGATCCCGCAAAATACGCAGTTGCTACAATCACTGTCCCAATATAAAGCGAATAATTCAAGACCCGGAGCCCAACAACTCCTTCAACCCGACGCCTCGGTAGCATTCTTCTCATGATGCTTCCTTGCGTCGAGAGTTGTTGCTGCTCGCTCGGCGCGGGTTAATTCGAGCGTTGGGCGGCTATCGGTTAAACGAATGCGCCAATAGATTACACGCTTAACTAAAGCATTCTCAAACATAGGAGCGAATCAAAATGAGTAATTACACTGGAAAGATTTACGACTTGGATTTTATCCAAGGCAATGATTGGTGTCAGGCTTTAATTCGCAAGGACGAAGAAAGCCAAAACATTGCTGTCGTTACAAGCGACCCAAGAATGCAATCAATTCTTGAAACCGCGATGATTATGTCACACGAAGTTGAAGTGACATACGAGGGTGAAAATCCCAGCAAACTTACTCGCGCTAAAATCAATATTGCTTTAGTGCAAGCATCCGCGCAAGAACCTTCGATGACCGACTTGCTAGTTCAAGCGTATCGTCAAGAACTGGAAACCTACAGTTTAGACACCATTGAATCGGCATATTCAATTGAGAAAGCTGTTGTCAGTTCTCTTCCGTATCAAGCTGCCAAAGTTTTTGCGTATGCGGCGGCACATTGCAGAGGCGGAAACGATTGTCCTGACGGCTCATTCAACCTGGACTGCACACATTTTATATGCCACTGTTTAGCAGCAACAGGGGTTGTTGTTACAAAACCAAGTGCAGCTTGTCGAAAGGGTTTATGTATTCGTGCGCAGGATTTCGCGGCAGCGTTTCATAATGTCGTTACTCAAGGAACATTTGAAAACGTGAAGCGTGTCCCAAATTTCCAGCAGGCTCGCAGAGGTGATTTCTGCATTGTTACAAGCTGGTTCGGATTATCAAAAGACCACGTTATGTTGCTTGCTGACACTCCCCAAGCCAACGGTGGAAATGTGTATGGTCACACGAGTAATCGTTGTGGAGAACGAGCTGAATTTCCTGCTTCAGAGTGCAAGTTTTACCGCATAGAAGATAGATAAGCCGCCGCCCAACAATTCAATGGATGTGAGTGCGAAACAGCGATGATGAATTAAAGAAAGAACGCTTTCGCTTTTAATTCATCCCTCATCCCTTTCGTCTTTGCAGTGGTATGGCGCGGCCCGTGGCGGCGCGTAAGCGGAGGCCGAGGGAGCGTGCGATGGTGGGGCCGATGTCGATCATGGAAATCACGCTCAACGACCCTCGTCTTGAGACGCGCGGGCCGGAGGCTATGAAGGAGGCGTAGTAGTCGGGCCGTGTAGGCAGATAGCCGTGTGCGCCACGGTCTTTGCTCTCAGTCGTCAAATCGCCCGTGTAGTTTTTGCCGAAGGCGTAACCGTCAGCCGCTTCGAGCATCAGGGCGACGCGCGGGTTCACATGAAGCGCCGCGAGTTCTTTGCCCTCGATGATGCGTAGGATGCTTGGCTGAAGACCCGCTAAGCGACGGACATCCATCCACGTCTTAAAAATCTCGCGCAACTGGTCCAGAGCTTCGCCGTCCTTTTCGTCTCGCAGGATGATGGCGCAGGAGCCGTTGGTGAAGTAAGGAACGGCGCGCCAGTCTGTGATGATGGTCTGCGTCTTGCCCTGCGCGTCCACGCTTTCCTGCACTTTTAAAAATCCTGCTCGTTCAAGGGCGACACCCGGATGGACCAGTTTGGAGATGGGTTTGAAGCCGTGGTCGCTCGTGATGAAGATGTCTGTCTCGTGGAGCGTACCGGCTCGACGCAAAGCTTCGACGAGTCGCCCCACGTAGCCGTCCGTCTTCTCAAGGATATTAATCGCTTCCTTTGTGAACGGCCCGTAGACATGCTGGAAGTGGTCAAGGTCGAAGAGATGCACGAGCATCACTTCGGGGCGCTTCTCTTCTATGATGTAGGAAGCAAAGCGCGCGCGCATGTCGTCCTGCTCGTCGCGCGAAGCCTGTTTGTAAAGCAAGGGGTCGCGCCGTTCAACTTCCGCGACAAGATTGGCGGGGAGCGCGTTCTCCCTGATGCGCGTGAGCGAATCTTCCAGCGTGCCGCCGAAGCGCAGTATCTCGGGCACGTTGTAATCACCCGCGCCGCCGCCCACGGGCCACGAGACCATGCCGACCTTGAGGCCGCGCACGCGTGCCGCATCCCACAGAGTCTCGGCGCGTATGTCGCGCGCGAACCAGTGCCACTCAAGCGGCACGGTGGACATCTGCGGCCCGAGCAGCTCGTTGCCGTAGATGCCGTGACGCGAAGGCCACGCGCCCGTCATCATCGTCGTGTGCGCCGGATAGGTGACCGAAGGATAGACCGAGGTGACGCCGCGCGCCGCGACACCTTCCCTCATCAAACGACGCAGCGTGGGAATCTTCAGCCCCAATTCATCACGACGATTAAGATAACGCGCGTCCAATCCGTCGAGCGAAATAACGAGCACACGCCGCGCCGCTCGCTTTAATTGACTTCCCGCCTCCACTTTCGCCTGCGTGCGTGGCGAAGTGAACAGCGAGCAGAGCAAGACCGCGATTAAAAGAAAAGCGACGAGACGGGCAAAGAAGGGATGAGGGATGAGGGATGAGGGATGAAGTAAGAAATGCAAAGTGCAAAGTGCAAAATGATGAATGAACAGAAAGAGCTTCTTTAATTTTGCATTCTGCACTTTGCATTTATCATTGCTTTTCATCCCTCATCCCTCCGCCCTCATCCCTTGTCTTACCTAACGACGATGTTGACCAGCCGTTGCGGGACGATGATGACTTTGACGACCTCGCGACCGTCGGTCCACACACGCACCTTTTCATCTTGCAGCGCAGCTTCGCGTAAAGCGTCTTCCGTTGCGTCGGCAGTGGTGGTGACGCGCGCGCGCAGCTTGCCGTTTATCTGCACGGGTATTTCCAGCTCGTCCTTGCGCGCCAGAGCTTCATCAGCCACGGGCCAAGCGACGCCGCTACGCAGGATGCCGCCCTCGCGCCCCATGCCTTCCCACATCTCTTCGCTCGCGTGCGGAGCAAACGGCGTGAGCATCAGGACCAGTGCTTCCAGGGCTTCGCGCGCGGCAAAGCGGTCGGCAGGCGTCGCATTGGAAGGCGTCGCCGGAAAAGCTCCGAAGGCATTCGACAACTCCATCAATGCGGCGATGGCCGTATTGAAGTGCAGGCGCTCCAAATCTTCCGTGACGCGCGCAATCGCTCTATGAGTTTCATGACGCAGGGCGCGAGCCTCTGCGCTAAAGATGGAAGCATCGGGCGCTTCGCGTGGCGCGTCACGCAATGCATCGCGCCAGCGCCAGACGAAGGTGTAGACGCGACGCAGGAAGCGTAGCGCGCCCTCTATGCCAGCTTCCTGCCAGCGCAGATCGTTATCGACGGGCGCGGCAAACAGTATGAACATGCGTACGGCGTCTGCTCCGTAGGCGCTTACCATCTCGTCCGGGTCAACACCGTTATTGGCAGACTTGGACATCTTCTCAAACGGGCCGACCATGACAGGTTGGCTATCTTTGATTAAACGCGCGCTCGTGATTCTTCCCTTGTCGTCGCGCTCCGTCTCAACTTCCGCAGGGTTGAAGTAAACTTTTGTCTCGCCCTCCATGCGGTAAAAGGTTTCGGCGACGACCATGCCCTGCGTGGTTAAATTCCTGACCGGCTCCGTGAAAGAGACGAGACCTATGTCGTGCATGAACTTGGTCCAGAAGCGCGTGTACAGTAGATGCATGACGGCGTGCTCGACACCGCCTATGTACTGGTCCACGGGAGCCCAGTACTCTACCTTCTCACGCTCGAAGGGCGCGTCCGGGTTGTGCGGGTCGCAGTAGCGGTAGTAGTACCAGGACGAATCCACAAAGGTATCCATCGTGTCGGTGTCGCGGCGTGCCGCGCCTCCGCACTGCGGGCAAGGCACGTTGACGAACTCGGGCACGGTTGCTAAAGGCGACTGGCCCGTCCCCTTGATTTCCACGTTCTCGGGCAACACGACGGGCAAGTCCCGTTCAGGCACGGGCACGATGCCGCATTGCTCGCAGTGAATCATGGGAATGGGAGCGCCCCAGAACCTCTGGCGCGAGATGCCCCAATCGCGCAAACGATAGATGACTTTAGGCTCGCCAAAGCCACGCTCTTTCGCAAACGCGGCCATCTCTTCCTGAGCCGCATCAGACAGCTTGCCGCTCCACTCGCCGGAGTTGACCAGCACGCCGTAATCCGAGAACGGCTCCTTCATCTCGATTGACTGGTCCACACCCAGATCGGGGTCAAAGCCGCTAGGCTCTTCTTTGTGCGTGACGGGTGCTATGACCTGTCGCACGGGCAGCGTGTATTTTTGCGCGAACTCGAAATCACGCTCGTCGTGCGCGGGCACGCTCATGACAGCGCCCGTGCCGTACTCCATCAGGACGTAGTTCGCGACCCACACGGGGATGGTCTCACCGCTAAAGGGATTGACGGCCTGCAAGCCTGTGTTGATGCCTTCCTTTTCTTCCTCGCCGCGTGCGTCCGTGACGCGCACACCACCGCGCACGCGCTCTACGAACTTATCCACGTCCGTCTTTAACGGCGAGTCTTTCATCAACTCTGCCAGCAGCGGATGCTCTGCGGCCAGGACCAGCGCGTTCGCGCCGTAGATGGTGTCTATGCGCGTGGTAAAGACGCGCACTTTCTCATCCGCGTCCTTGATGGCAAAGTCTACGAACGCGCCCGTGCTGCGACCGATCCAGTTGCGCTGCATGGTCAGGACGCGCTCGGGCCAGCCAGCCTCTATCTCCTTCATGTCTTCCAGCAGGCGCTCTGCGTAATCCGTGATGCGTACGAACCACTGCTCCAAATCTTTCTTGACGACAGGGTTCTCGCAGCGCCAGCACAAGCCGCCCGATGCCTGCTCGTTCGACAGCACGGTCTGGCAGTTCGGACACCAGTTGACAGGCGACATGCGACGATAGACCAGCCCGCGCTCGTACATCTTCAGGAAGAACCACTGGTCCCACTTGTAATACTCGGGCGTGTGCGCTGCTATCTCGCGCCGCCAGTCGTAGCTGATGCCCAGACGACGCATCTGCCCGCGCATGTGTTTGATGTTGTCTTCGGTCCACTCCCTTGGGTTGACGCCGCGCTTGATGGCCGCCTGCTCCGCAGGCTGGCCGAAGCTGTCCCAGCCAATCGGGTGCAGGACGTTGAACCCTTGTAAGCGCTTGTACCATGAGAGCGCGTCGCCTATGGAATAGTTGCGCACGTGACCCATGTGCAGAAACCCGGAAGGGTACGGCAGCATTTCCAAACAATAATAATGAGGGCGCTCGGGGTCGCGCTCGACCTGGAAAGAGCCCCACTCTTCCCAGCGCTCCTGCCACTTCTCTTCTATCTTTTCGGGAAAATATTTTTCGTCCATCACACTTCAAGCCTCTCGCGGAATCGTTACACTAAACCACAAACCGGACAGACAAAGCTACCTCATCGAAGTGCTTTTCAAGTCCGAACTTTTGCTGTTTTTTATTGCGCGCTTGGGGATGTGGCCGCGCCAACCGCGTGCGCTCTTTAGGAAAGCACACACAGGCCGGGCGGCACCGTAAGGCCGAGGGTGAAAGATGTCAGGAACCGTTTCATCTTGAAGGTCTCGCTTCTGATACCCTTAACAAATCGTTCTCATCTTAACGCATTCAAGGTTGGATTGTCGAATAATTAGAAACTTCGGTGGTGTCCTAGTTTGACGGTCTTTGAAAACTTCATAGAAAGTGTTTCTTAGAAAAAAGAAACCGTTTCTTTTTTACGCTTGACAGACTACGCAAGCGTAGTAGATACTCCGGTATTATGCCAAAGCGGTCAAGCATGAATAAAAGGCGAACGCGAGACGCTAACGAGATTGCTAAGTCTATCGTTGACTTTGTGACCGGAAATCCCATCTCAGAAGAACCTCAGTCTGTTAAAGAGAAAGACCCCCTCGCTGTAGAACTTGGTCGGCGCGGCGGCCTCAAAGGCGGCAAGGCTCGTGCCGAGAAATTATCTGAAGAACGGCGTAGTCAAATCGCTAGAAAAGCCGCGCAAGTTCGTTGGAGCGCACGTACACCAAAGTAGGGTCTGCCAACATCCTTCATACGATTAACTGTTGATTGAGAAAGCGATCTAATACGTTTTCCCCGACAGGACTATACACGCTTAATAAATAATGACAGCAGAAATAGCTATTGTGAACAAATCCGCCGTCGCGCTTGCTGCCGATAGCGCGGTTAGTATTGTCACCGGAAGGGGCACCAAGATTTACAATACTAACAAGCTTTTCATGCTATCGAAATATCGCCCTGTGGGACTCATGGTTTATGGCAATGCGGAGTTAATGGAAGTACCTTGGGAAACGATTATCAAAAACTACAGAAAGGACTTAGGCGAGAAACCGTTCAAGAGCCTGCAAGAATACGGTGCCGACTTTCTGGCCTACTTAAATAACAATACGTTTTTGTTCCCTCAGAGTGAGCAAGAAGATTACGTTTATGGGGTCACAAAAAATAGCTGTTTAGAGATCAAGAAGTTAATAGACGGGCGGGTTGAAGAGGCAACTCATAAAGGAACGAAGATTTCCGCATCCGCCATTGAGCGTATTAACAACCGAACGATTAAGGGACTGTTTGATTTTATATCCGCACGCCCCATTTTACCTACTTTACCAGCAACCTTTGAGAAGGAGGTTTTAAGTAAATACATCAAGATTATTGAGCAAGCCATCGACGATGTTTTCAAGAAACATAAATTATCTATAACGGCAAGTAAGCAATTACGCCGAATAAGCTTGGGCTTGTTCGTAAGAGATACTTTTGGTATTCGAGACCCGTCTGGTAATGAGTTAATTACTTCATCGGGCATCGTTATCGCAGGCTTTGGTGATGACGACCTCTACCCTTCGTTGGTTTCTTATCGAATCGAGGGTGTAATTAACAATACACTGAAATATAAGGAAGAGTCGGCAGTAAGCATTGACGCAAATCACCCTGCGTTCCTTGTCGCGTTCGCACAGAAAGAAATGGTTGAAGGTTTTGTTAGGGGGGTGGCCCCTGAATACCAACAAATGCTAGCAGGATATTTAAGTAGCCTTTTTGATAAATATCCCGATGAACTCGTTAAAGGTCTTAAACATCTAAAACCTAGTGAGAGAAAGGCGTTGGCCGCTAAATTGAAAGGTCTGGGGCAGGCGCTAACTTCTACGTTTTGGACTGAGGTGGGTAAATGGACATACGAGAAGAACGAATTGCCGATTCTTAACACTGTGTCTGTACTCCCGATGGATGAGCTGGCATCAATGGCAGAGTCGCTGGTAAATCTAACGTCTTTCAAACGTAGGGTAACTTTAGTTGCAGAGACCGTCGGTGGTCCGATAGATGTTGCTGTCATATCAAGGGGAGATGGGTTCATCTGGATAAAGAGGAAACATTACTTCGAGGCGGCTGCTAACCCCCACTTCTTACAGAATTATTACCGCTAAAAGGAGAATGCTATGCCGACCAAAAAGAAAGCGACAAAACCGAGAGGCGAAAAGATGTACTCATACGATGAGTACCGGAAGGAGTTCGGTGTGATCAAAAAGCCGGAACCTACTTATGCCACAGCCGACGCCAGAGTCTTTGGCGTGAAGTTGGCCCATGAAGCCTTGAAAAAAGTGAAACACGAGGTAGAGAGCAAGTAGGCGCGGCATCTCCTGCGTGGCGGGAAAAGAGAGGTTGTTCAAACGAAATTTTGAATGGCCTCTTGGTGGTGTCCTAATTTGAAAGACTAGAATTTCGGGCGCTTTAGATACATGTAAACATCATTCGCGCCCCAAGCCCCGAATATCTCCTTATCATGAGGCGCTTTTTCAGCCCCGCCATCCACCACAGCCACCAACTCCCAGCCCTCTTCACCTAGCCGGTTCAACTCATGCTCAGATGGGTTTCCGTGTATGACTTTGTATTCCCACTTCTGCATCATCTTTTCTCCTAATTTCAGGTTAGAGACTAGAAGGTAAGTTTTATCTCGCGGTCTAGAAGGTCTTGAAGCGTTAGCGTCCGTTCTAATTCTTCAGTCACAAGTTTTGTTGGTTCAAGAGTACGTAGATAGGCACTCAATGCTTCTAAAGTATTGTGGTAGTTTGCTGCTATATCCCGATACCGTTGAAGCGAAGCGTCCAACTTGCCGCCCGCCTCTTGAGAGCGCGAGACAGTCTCCCAATCCTCAATCGCCCTGTGATATTCCGAAGCAGCCTTATGGCTCTTCAGTCTTAAATTGAACAAATGCTCGTCCGCCGCCATGATTTCTCCGTTTATTTTTCTGTACTACAAAAAATACTTGACAGATTCTAAGACTCACGCGCCGCAGCCGCAGCCGAGGACGTTTGTCACTTTGCGCCCGTCAATTGTGTAGACGTTCTTCCACGCGCCCTCGTAGTACATCCCTGCGACGACTACTTCCATGCGACCGTCGCCGTTGAGGTCTAGGACAGCTGCGATGTTGTATTCGTTGGGCACGCTGTCGGCGACCGCACGGGGATGAAACTCGCCCTCGACGAGAATGTGCTGGACCCGTCCTCCGATTACTTTGCGTAGCAGCACGAGGGAATAATCGCCCGCCTTGAAACGGTTCGAGATGCTGCCCGATGGTTGCCAGCGGTCGACGCGCGTGGCGTTGATGAGCACTTCTTCCACGCCGTCGCCTTCCAGATCAACGCGCACGACTTTGACTATGTTGACCTCAGGGCGGCGAATCCCTTTGCTTCGCAGGAGAGTGGCGACCGCCGCGCGATACGTGGCCGAACCTGTGCTCTCGACCTTCGGCACGCGCGGCAGCGCATTCCACGCGCCGCCAACCCCTATGCGGTTCTCGCCTTCCATGACGGGAGAAAATTTGACGAACAAAGTGTCGTCGCACGGCGGCCCTTCCGACACGGGCTTTGCTCCCGAGACTGTGCCGACCTTGCGCGTCAACTCGTAAACAGTATAGGTCTCGCCGCCGCGCAGGAGCGGAGCAAGCTTGTCCGCGTCCGTCCATTTACCGTCGAGCGTGCCGCCCATCAGGCAGCCCACCTCGGCGCCTGCGTCCACGATTGGAACTACCTTCTGTCCCAAGACGCTGCACGGCGCGATGCTCCCCACGAGAGCAACCGCCGTGAGCAACAGACACACGGCTCTCTTAAAAATCAACGTCATCAAACGTCTCCTTACGGAATGCAAAAGTCAAAATGCAAAATGATAAATGAAAAGAAAGTCCTTCCTTACTTCTGCATTTTGCACTTTGACTTTTGCATTGCCTTCCTCTTTACCATTCAAATTGGAAAATGTACTTGCTTTTACGAATCAGATTAATGCCCGTCCAGTAAACATACTTTCCACCTTTGGTGATAATCGGCGGATCATCTTCCAGCTCTTGGATATCCTGTCCCTCGGTTTTGATGGAGAGTGTTACTTTGGTGCAAGGCTTATCATCCGGGAACTTGAGAATAATAATCGCCTTATCTATAGGGTATTTCACATCCGTTGACCACCACTCATGGGCCTCAGTTTGAAAGGCATTCCAGAAGGTGAAATTACTGATGGCCTCAAGCTCATCACCCTCGGGCCTGTCAGCAGTATGCAGCGTTAGGTTGTAGCTCTTGCGGAGCGGGTCTTCAAACGGATTATCCTTTTTCCTCAGAGTGAACTCGCTCTCGATAGGCGAATCCTCGCCCTTGATAGAAGCGCATTTGATTGACTCCAACTTGATTTCGAGTCCGGTCGTGCCGAAGTAAGCAACGTAGTCTTCGTCGCGGCTCAATTGTTTCTGGATGATATCGTGGCGATGAAGCGTGACTTCGGAGAAAGGCGTCGCAAGGTCATGGTTGCCGGTTGCGACTCTACGCGTCATGTCAAGGATGTGCAGAGTTTCGGTGATCCTGTAGGTAGCATCAACCACTCTCATAGGTTGTGGTGGCCGCGCTCCCTCTCTTCTAATCACGCTCAAAATTTCCGTGCAGGGGACACCGAGCGCGGCCAGTAGATTGTTGTCCGACCGGGGTGTATATGTGGCAGAGTGAATGCCGGACAAGTCAGAGGGAATCTTGAGTTTCTCATTATCCGCCTGATAGACGAAAAAGGTTCTCTCACGACCGAGACGCCCCATAAACAGTCCCAGCTCAAATAAAGTATTATCGCGCGCCGTCAATTCCTCAACGTCACGGCTCGTAATCAAATCGTCGGCAGTCAGGACAATGATTGCGAAGTCGAATGTATCAACCACATTAATCAGAGATTCAAGAAAGCTAAAGCCCGGCTGAAACACTCCTTCGTTCCACACCGTCACCTCCACGTCTCTTGCGCTCTTAAAGAAATTCAGTTTGATATTGTTTGCTATTTCTAAACCTTCGCTGGAAGAACCGATGAATACCTTGGCTTTTGCCATTCCCCATCCTCCTTAGAATGACGGCTGATTTGGTGAGAGCAGAGAACAAAGCGCCGATTGAAGTGAATCGTGTCGGCAACTGGTCAGCAGACATACGCGGTACAACGCGTGCTGCTCTGTGAAGCAACAATGTACTACACGCGCGCTAAGGCTGGAAGCACAATCCAACTGCGTTGATGAATCGTCAGCTTGCGCCTTCGGCTTGACTCATGGCTTTAACCCGCGAGTCTGTCTTCAAGCTCAAGGAATGAGCGGAGCACGTTGAGATTGCGCACATCGTCTCCCAATTCGTCCTGCGGGGTTTCCAGAAGGAAGGCCGCGTGACGCAGAGAGTCATAACGCGCGACGCGGCGCAGGGCGTCGCTTCCTATGTGGCCCAAGCCTATGTGCCAGTGGCGGTCAACGCGCGAATTGTAGTCGGCCTTCGAGTCGTTGAAATGCACGGCCCTCACATTTTTCATCCCGACGTTGCGTTCGAGCGACGAGAACGCCGCCTCAAGCCCTTCTCGTTCGCGTATGTCATAGCCCGCCGTGAAAGCATGCGCCGTGTCCAGGCAGACGCCGAGATTTAATTCCGCTCCGGCGGCTTCGATAATCTCGTGCAGGTGCTCAAAGCGATGGCCTATGCACTCGCCTTGCCCCGCCGTGTTCTCCAAAAGAATACGCAACCGGTCAAGCTCCAAATCGCGACACGCGACCTTGAGGCTTTCGGCACAAGTCTGTATAGCATCCGCTTCGCACGCGCCGCGCGCGCTGCCCGGATGAACTACAAGATAGTCTGCGCCCAGAAGCATGCCGCGCTCGACTTCTTCGCGAAAAGCTTTTCTTGATTTCTCGCGGATGACGGGGTCTGCGGCGGCCAGATTGACAAGATAGTTGCAGTGTATGACAACCGGCGAGATGCGCGTTTCGGCGCGTAGGGAGCGGAAGCGTTCGACTTCTTCATCCGAGAGTGGCCGCGCCGCCCACCCGCGCGGGTTGCGCGAAAAAATCTGCACCGTGTCGCACCCAAGCTGATGAGACTTCAACAGCGCATTATGTAGGCCGCCCGCAATGGGCGCGTGAAATCCGATTCGGGGTAAAGCAGATTGATTCATCGGTTCATTTATTCATTGATTCAATTTTTTTACGCGCCGTATATTGTGAGGCAGCAAATACGGCAAGCAACTCATTTGCCTCAGCCAGCAGTTTGTCCATACGGGACGGTGAAACTATTCCTGTTTCAACTAAAAGCTCTAACCAGAAAACAGTTTCATCTGCTTCTTCAACAACAATTCCGATTTTTGATACAAATTCTGCTTTCGAGCGTGCGCGGCAAGCTGCACGATAGTTCGCCGCCACTGAAGTGCCAGACCGTAAGACCTGTTTTCCGATAATTCGCGCCTCATCTGCTTTCGGCAAAGAACGGAATAATTTAACAATACGAATAGCAAACTGCTTCGTGCGGCTTTTCAATTCTGTTGCCTGAAACGCCATCAGCTCTACCATTGAACGCTTGATTCATTTCTTCATTGAATCAATGAAACAATGAACCGATGAATCAATTATTTCCTTTCCACTGCTTCCATCACGCGCAGGATGTTGCCGCCGAGGATTTTCGAGATGTCTTCTTCGGAGTAGCCGCGCCGCATCAGTTCCGCCGTCAGGTTCGGCAGGTCCGCGACCGTTTGCAAGTCTGTGGGCACGGCCTGTATGCCGTCGAAATCCGAGCCGACGCCGACGTGGTCTATGCCTACGAGCTTCACTATATAATCAATGTGGTCCACTATGCGCGAGACCGTGACGGGCGGGAGACGGCGCGCGTATTCTTCCGTTCGCACGCGGTCGCGCGCAAGCTTCTTCTGCCCGACAGTGCCGCGCGTCTCATCCGAAGCCTGCTTGACGAGCGACGCAATCTCCGCGTCCACGCGCTTCTTCTTTTCGCTCCAACCGGGCTCTAAAAATTCCGGGTAGAAGAGGACGCAAACCACTCCGCCCGTTTTAGCCAGCGCGCGAATCATCTTGTCGTCAAGATTGCGCGAGACGTTGGCAATGGCACGCGCGTTGGAATGCGTGGCGATGACGGGTTTCGTAGAAGTGTTGACGATGTCCCAGAAGGTCGGGTCCGAGACGTGCGAGACGTCAACCATCATCCCGAGGCGATTCATCTCGCGTATGACGTCTTTGCCAAACGCGCTCAGGCCGCGCGTCTTTCCAACCTCGTCCCCGCTCGAACCGGCCCACGGCAAACTCACGCTCCACGTCACGGACATGTAACGCACGCCCATCTTGTAGTAACGCTCTACGTTCTCAAGGCGCTCGTCAATGGCATAGCCGCCTTCGAGGCCCATCAAAGCGGCGAGCTTACCGCTCTCGCTCGCGCGGCGCACTTCCGATGCGGTCGTTGCCATGGCCCACGTTTCGGGATGCTCTGTCGCGAGTGCGCGTACAGCCTGAATCTGCTCGTCTGCGCGACGCATGGCGCTTGCGCCGCCCGAGCCGTACAGGTCCGGCGCGACCCAGATGGAGAAAAACTGCGCGTCCAACCCTCCCTCGCGCGCACGCACGGCGTCGAAATGTCCGTCCGAGAGGCGCTGGTTGATATCCGTTTTTTCATCGAGCATGCGCTGCGTGGTATCGGCGTGCATGTCTATGGAGACGGCGCGGCGTGTGACGGAAAGCGGGTCTTGCGCGCCCGTGGACGCGCCGGAATTCTGGTTGTTTTGGCTCTTTTCCAGCATGCGGCAGTTATTTGAAATGAGAGAGATGACGAGCGCGGCAAAGAGAATAAAAAAGCTCTGGGTCTTCTGTGACCGGTGCGTCATCTCGGCTGTGCGAAAAAAGTTTGATTCGGAAAGCAGGAGCGATGTTACATGGAGTGGTTGAAGGGAAGCAAGGGTGCTTGCAAAGGAGCGCGCGTTTAAGCTATTTTGGGGCTTACACGTGGGATGAAAAAGTTTAAGATGTACAGAAGCGTCTCGATACAATCACTTCTGTAGCGTATCAAGCTGTAGCTTTTTAAGAGCTGCGCTATCTCCCCTTAAAACGCTTCCTTCAAAGGAGACGAAGATGTTCACAAAAGACGGCCAGGTGAAAGATATCAAGACGCCCCAGATTGTGCAGGAAGTTTGGCACAACGGCGAGTTCATCAAATGGGACGACGCGCGCGTGCACGTCATGTCGCACGTCCTGCATTACGGCTCCAGCGTCTTTGAAGGCATACGCTGTTACAAGACAAAACGCGGCCCGGCCATCTTTCGCTTACGTGAACACATGCGGCGGCTTTTGAACTCCGCCAAGATTTATCGCATGGACACGGACCTCACGCTCGACCAGTTGAGCGAAGCTGCCATAGGGTTGGTCAATCGCGGCGGTCTTGACCAGTGCTACATACGGCCCATCATCTTTCGCAGCCTTGACGAAGAACGTCCGGCCTTTGGCGTCAACCCGTTCCCGAACCCGCTCGACTGTTACATAGGCGCTTGGGATTGGGGCAAGTACTTGGGCGACGAAGCGATTGAGCAGGGCGTGGACGTGCAGGTCTCTACGTGGAATCGTCTGACGCCGAACTCCATGCCCGCGATGGCGAAGTCCGGCGCAAACTACATGAACTCGCAGCTCATCAAGATGGAAGCTCTCTTGAACGGCTTTGCCGAAGGCATTGCGCTAGATGATCGCGGCTTTGTCTCCGAAGGCTCCGGCGAAAATATTTTTATGGTCCACGATGGCCGCGTGATTACGCCGCCGCTTTCCAGCTCCATCCTTCCCGGCATCACGCGCGACAGCGTCATACAGATTTGCCGCGAGCTTGGCATCAACGTCACAGAGTCAGGCATCCAGCGCGCCGCGATGTACGTCTCGGACGAGCTGTTCTTCACGGGGACGGCAGCCGAAATCACGCCCATACGCTCTGTGGACCGCATACAGATCGGCACAGGCCGCTGCGGCGAAATCACGCGCCGCATACAGGAAGTCTTCTTCCAGATTACTTCAGGCGAACGCGAAGCGCCCGGCCCGTGGCTCATCTACGCCAACGAGCACAAACAGCAGGACGAGCCTTCCGCCAACAACGGCCACCACAAAGCGCACCTCGAAGAGCCGAATGTTTCCGCCAAGCCGGACACAGACCCCATGACTACTTACAGCGCCGTGGCGACAGACTAAACGATTGTGGATTTGGGATTGCGGAATGCGGATTGAAGAGAGCTTGATTCTTAAAATCCGCATTCTGCAATCAGTGTTACTGACCCGCGCTTCTCCGCCCCGAGTTTTAACTTCAACACCCGCTTTAGTTTCGCGGCCAACAGATTTTAATCGTTGACCGTTCTTTAGTTTACGGGCTATGATGGCTTTTGAGCGCCTCTGTGGTGCTTGAGCCCAGTTGCCCCTCTTTGCCCAACCTTATGCTCCTCGCGAGTTTTCCCAAATTCCTTATGAACTCCTAAAAGAGTCCTCTTTACTTATGTCAAGAATTGATGATTTGCTGAAAATCGCCACGGGCTTCGGTGCGTCCGACCTACACATCAAGGCGGGTTCGTTTCCCTTCATGAGGGTCGGAGGCGAGCTGCGCCCCGTCGTCGAAAGCATGCGGCTGACGCAGGAAGACACGCTCGACATGGCCTTTTCCATGATGTCCAACCGCCAGAAGCAGCGCTTCAAAGAAGTCTCCGAAGTGGACATAGGCTACGGCGTCTCTGGCCTTGGCCGCTTCCGCGCCAACATCTTTCAGCAACGCGGCACGGTCGGCATCGTGGTGCGCGTCATCCCCGACAAGACGCGCAACATCACAGAGCTGAGCCTGCCGCCCGTCATCGAAAAGATAGCGGAAGAGCAGCGCGGGCTGATCCTCGTGACAGGCACGACCGGCTCCGGTAAATCGACTACGCTGGCCGCCATGATTGACCACATCAACGCCATGCGCAGCGGTCACATCGTCACCATCGAAGACCCCATAGAATTTTTGCACCGCGACAAGAAAGCTTTTATCACGCAGCGCGAAGTGGACGTCGATACGCGCTCGTTTGCGGAAGCCCTGCGCGGCGCGCTGCGCCAGGACCCGGACGTGATACTCGTCGGCGAAATGCGCGACCACGAAACGATTGAAACCGCGCTCACGGCAGCCGAGACAGGCCACCTTGTTCTTTCGACTCTGCACACGCTCGATGCCACCGAGACGGTGATGCGCGTCGTCTCAAGCTTTCCCCCGCACCAGCAAAAGAGCGTGAGAATCCAGCTCGCGGGAATTCTCAAGGCCGTGATTTCCATGCGACTCCTGCGCGCCAACAAAGGCGCGGGCCGCGTCCCCGCGGTCGAAGTCATGGTCTCCACAGGCTTCATACGCGACTGCATCATCAACGAAGAGAAGACCTCGCAGATACGCGACGCCATCGCCGCCGGGACATCACAATACGGCATGCAGACTTTCGACCAGTCACTCTTTCATCTCTACACGTCCGGTCTCATCACGATGGACGAGGCGCTCCGTGGCGCGAGCAACCCGGGCGAATTCCGCCTGCGCGTCGCGGGCATCCATTCAACTTCCGACCAGGCGAAAGAAGAGATGGAACGCATCGGCAACGTCAGCAGCGTCGAACCACGCCGCCCCGCGACCGTCAAATCCTCATAAGAGCAAGAACTAAAAGAGCGTCAGAAAGAGCGTGGGGCACAAGCCTCGCGCTCTTTTTAATTTTCTCTCTTCGCTCACCTTTAATTCATGCGCTCGCGCCGCACGACGCGCACGCCCGCGCGCCAGTCTTCGTTGATGTCGAAGCGGTAGATTTCGATTTCTTTGCGGATTGAGTGGGCCAGGGTGTTGAAGGCTCTGTGGAAGCGTAGCGTGGGGGCGACGAGATAGACGAGGGGCGGCTGGTCCAGGATTTCAACATCATCGAAAAGGTGTGCGCGATGGATGGCCCCGGAGCGCCTGTAGATTTCGACGCGACGCCAGTAGTCTGCGCCCTGAAGGACGTGTTCGCGGTCTTCGGAGACTTTGAGTTCGATGACGACGAGCCGCCCGTCATGGCGAAGGGCTAGAAGGTCTACGGGACGCGGGGCGGACGATGGCGCCGGTTCTAAACGAAATTGCGCGTGGAGCGGCGCAAGACGCAGGCCGGGGTCCAGACGTGTGATGTCGCGCCGCAGGATGGATTCAAGCCAAGCTTCGGGCGCGAGACGATAGAGTGCGTGACGATGATTAACAGCCTCGCCGCTCCTGTGCTCGCACAACTCGCGTAACAGTTTCTCCCACTCTTCGAGCGTCGCTTCATCCAACAGCACGCGGCGCGAGCTGTCCACACCAAACCAGACGCGCTCCTTACGCATGATGCGACGGACGCGCGCGAATGCCAGACCATGAAAGCGCAGGGTTTCGCCGTGGCGCGTGCGCAGGACGTCAATCGCGTGGGGCGCAAGTGCTGTGATGTGCGCCGCCGTTTCGCTCATCTCGTGTGTCGCAGGACGACGAAAGGGGGGCGCGCCTACGCTCAATAATTCTTCCAGCTCACTTTGCGGCGTGTGGGTTAAAACGTTTCGGGTCCAGTCTATTTCATAAAGCTTGATGGCGCGGCGCAGGGAAGCGCGTAGCAGGGCAAGGGTAGCGCGTGCGGCTTCGATGCTGTCTCTTTCAACCGCTATCCGGAGCTGCTCTACACGCGGCCCGCGCGTACGCTCCGAGAGGCGCGTGTACCAGAGGAGAGTGGAGGAGATGAAGGCATCAATGTTGCGCGCACCTGTTTCCGTCACGATGCCTGTCACACAGATGCGTGCGCCTTTGTGTTTGAGGATGATGCGAGCAAAGCTGCCGGGCTGATTGGCTCGTGCGCCTGCGCTCAAGCCTGCGCGCTCTATGGTTGCGCCGCGTAAGCTTTCGCATGAGAGATGAGCCAGATGCGCAGAGCGCGCACGCCTGTATGCGCCTATCTCTTCTTGAGCGAGGCGCGCGGAGAGGCGCGGGATAAGCTCAAGTGTCGCGCGCACCTTGCCCGTATGCCGCTGAGCTTCGAGCCGTAAAGCCCGGCCTGTCCATTCCCAGGCGCTCACATGCCAGATTTGCGCGCCGTCCGTGCCAAAGCAGTAGAGAATCAGGCGACCGTGTGCAAGATAAAAATCCAGCTCGCTGCGACGCAGTGGCATGGGCGCGCGGCCCGCGCAGAGGTAGAGCCATTCGGCGTGCGCGGCGACGATTTTGTTAATCTCGCGCACAGCTTCTTCCGCTTGTCGAATGTTCGTGAGGCGCAGGAACATGACGTGAGAACCTTTAGTAAGTTTTGGGATGGTCATGACGACTTCAGCTTTTGAAAGATCGTCATGAGCTGCATTCTGGCCCGGCTACCGAGTCTCTACGGGCGTGTGCTAACATTTCTTTCAATCATGAAAGTGTTGAGCGACGGCTTTAGTATTTCTTATTTGAGGTTCGGGAATCAATGGAGAATGTTTATTTAGTCGGTTCCGTACGCACGCCCATAGGTCGTTTCGGCGGCTCGCTTGCTTCATGGACAGCCGCAGATTTAGGCGTCGCGGTTGCTCTTGAAAGCTTAAAACGCGCGGGGCTTCGGCCCGAGGAGATTCAGGAATCCATCTGGGGATGCGCGCGTCAGGCGGGAGGCGGGCCGAATGTTGCGCGACAGATTACGTATCGCGCGGGTGTGCCTGAAACTGTTCCGGCCTTCACGGTCAATCAGGCATGCGGCTCCGGATTGCGCGCGATTATTCTGGCGGCGCAGGAGATTATGTTGGGACGCGCGCGGGCTGTGCTCGCAGGCGGCACGGAGAGCATGTCGCGCGTTCCCTTCTTTGCGGAAGGCGCGCGGTGGGGCATGCGTATGGGCAACATGGAACTGGTGGACGGGATGTACCGCGACGGCTTTAACGACCCGCTGTCTGGATTGGTGATGGGCGAGACGGCGGAGAATTTAGCGCGTCGCTACGAGATAACCAGAGACGAGCAGGATTTTTATGCTCTGCGGTCGCAGGAGCGCGCGGAGGCAGCCATCAAGGCGGGTCGCTTCGATGCTGAGATAGTGCCCCTGGAATTGAAGGGCCGCAAAGATGAGACGACACAGTTCGCGCGAGATGAGCATGCGCGGGCAGGCACAACTATAGAGGCTCTGCGAAAGCTGCCGCCCGTCTTTAGCAAAGATGGAACGGTGACAGCCGGGAATTCTTCTGGCATCACGGACGGCGCGGCGGCGCTCGTGTTGATGAGCGAAGAGGCTTTGAAGCAGTCGGGCGCTGAAGCGGAAGCGCGCCTCGTCGATTATGAAATCACGGGTGTCGCGCCGGAGATTATGGGCATTGCGCCTGTGCCCGCCGTGAGAAATTTGCTTGCGCGTCAACGCTTGAGTCTGGACGACGTTGATCTGGTCGAGCTGAACGAAGCGTTTGCCGCGCAGGTCATAGCCTGCGACCGAGACCTCGGCTTCGATGCGGAGCGTTTGAATGTCAACGGCGGCGCAATCGCTCTAGGACATCCCATCGGCTGCACGGGCGTACGCATTACTACCAGCTTGCTGCACGAGATGAAGCGCAAGCGGGCGCGTCGAGGGATAAGCACGCTCTGTATCAGCGGCGGCATGGGAATCGCGCTCATGGTCGAGCGCGTGTAAAGTCAGGATTTATTACGGAGAACAAAAGCACATGCTACTTCGTCTACTTTCAGCAGCGCTCGCGGTCGTGATGCTTGCCAGCATCTGCACAGCGCAGGACCGCAAGCTTTATCCGGCTGACAAAGCGGCGCAGGATGCCACGTTCGCGAAGTTCAGACAGAGCTTGCGCGCAGCCATCAAACGACGCGATAAGGATTTTGTACTGAGCATTCTGGACCCGCAGATAAAAAACAGCTTCGGCGGCGACGGCGGCATCGAAGAGTTTAAAAAAATGTGGAAGCTCGACCAGCCCGACAGCCGTTTGTGGAGCGAGCTGGAAACCATCCTTTCGATGGGCGGGTCGTTTGGAACGGTTGACGGCAAGCGCAATTTCATAGCGCCCTACGTCACGAGCATGTGGCCGGGTGACCTGGATAGTTTTGAGTACGTCGCCGTCACCGGCAAGGATGTGCGCGTGCGCGCAACCCCCGGATTGAAAGCACCCGTCGTCGCCACTCTCTCTTACGACATCGTCAAGGTCTCGTCGCAAACCGTGGCAGAACTGGAACGGCAAATAGACGGCCACACATGGCGCAAGATTATTGCTCCGGGAGGCAAGACGGGTTACGTTGCCGAAAAGTTTGTGCGCAGCCCTGTTGATTACCGCGCTTACTTTGAACGCAGGAACGGGCGATGGGTTCTGGCAGCGCTCATCGCGGGCGATTAAGAGTCTTAATAGTAGCGGCAGGGCGTGTCCCTGTCGCTACAGTTTGCCGGCAAGGGGATTTTGGATGAAGCATGAAAAGTCAGGGCTCAGCCACGCCATAGGCCGAGCCCTCATAATATTTCTGGTGTTAACAATCGCGGCCCTCGGCGCGTCTTGTAAACGGACGAGTGTGGAGAACGGCAACGCTGCTACGGCAAACACCAATGCTGTGGAAGAGACCGCCACCGCGCCGCCTTACCAGACCAAAGAGCCGGAGCGTTACCAGGCGACCGTGGTCACGACGGGCAGCATCGGCGGACAACCCGCTGCGAACGGCATGCCGGGTCTTTCAAATCAGCAAGTCATGGTCGCGCGCGATGGGGAGCGTCGGCGCATGGAGTTTGACATGCTGCCGGGCGTGAAGATGGTCTTTCTACAGTTGCCCGAAGCAAGCTACATGATCTATCCGGCGAAGAAGATGTACGCAGAGGTTAAGCGAGGCGATGGCGCGCAGCCTGCTGGCAACACGAATAGTGCGCCGCCGGATTTTTCCGCCGACAAGCTGATTAATCAATCACGCGTGGGCGCGCGTTATGAAAAGCTGGGGACGGAAGAAGTGGGCGGGCGCATGACGACTAAATACCGCGTGACGACGCGCGGTGCGGCTCAGGGTAACGAACAGGCGTCCTCGACCGAAACCATCGTCTGGGTGGATGAATCCCTTGGGATGCCTATCAAGTCTGAGACTATGTCGTCGGGCGGCGCAACCAGCGGGTCTCGCTTCACGATGGAAATCAAGGACATCAAGCTCGAAGTCGAGCCGTCTTTGTTTACTCTGCCGAAGGATTATAAAAAGGTCGCGCGTGAAGATATTCAGAAAGAAGCACTGGCGCAGATGCCCGGGCTCACGGGAAGCGACGGCGAAGAAGAGGGTGCGCGTAAAGCTTTATACAAAAGCTTTGTCGATAGTATCCTGAAAAAAGATGAAGAGGCGGCTTACGCTACGGCTCGCGAGTATTTGGAACAGTACCCGGAAGAGAGTACAGAGACGAAGAACTTGAAGAAGTGGGTGGCCGCTTACGAAACCAAAAGCGGCAAGGGGAAAGCAGCGAAAAAGCAATAAAGATGGGCCAACCTCGCGGGGCGCGGCGAGCATCCGAATGGCGCGCGTTGCCGCCTGCGGGTTAATCTGAGCACGGGGCCGGGAGCGCGCCGGGATTCAAAAGCGGGAAAGGTAAGAGAGATAGTGAACAAGAGGATTGTCAGATTGTTGGTCGCGCTCGTCCTTGTGTTAACGACAGGTTTGTCTTTGTGCGTGGTCACGGACGCGCAGACGCGCGCCGCCGCCACGGCTTCAAACGTCGCCGCGCAAGACCCTTTAATCATGCTCCCGGCATCGGACGCCGTCGTCACAGCCGACGTCAAGCGCCTGCTGAACGAAGCACTGCCGCGCGCCTTCGCAGCCGATCAGGCCAAGCTCACACAAATCAACGCCGACATTGATCGCTTGAAGACGCGCACGGGCGTTGACCTGCGCTCAGTGGAAAAAATCGCGCTCGGCGTTAAGTTTCGCGATTTGACGACCGCAGCGGCGCAGAAGAAGAGCGCCGAGACCGGACAGAACGGGGTCGTGGCCGCGGGCCAGCCGACTAAAGGCGAGATGGTCGCCATCGCACGCGGGACGTTTCAAGACGCGCCGATTGTCGCCGCCGGACGTCTGGCCGCGAAAGACAAATACCGCACGGAAAAATATGCGGGCAAAAACATCTACGTCTTTACGCTCAACGAGCGCATGAAGCTGTTCGGTCTCTTCGACACGCGCGTCAGCGACGTGGCCGTCTGCGTGCTGGATGCGCGCACGCTGGCCGTAGGTCAACTCTCGCGCGTGCGTGAAGCGATTGACGCGGCGACGGGGCGTGGACGTGTCGGCGCGGAATTGGTCGGACTCGCGACGCGCAAGCCGGACGCAATCCTTGGCTTTGGCGCAAACGTTCCGCCCGCAGCGCTGCGCGAGCTGGGAGTACTGGGTCTGGATAGCGACGAGATTACAAAAAACGTCGCTTCGATTCGTCAGGTCTATGGCTCTATAGGGATGACGGCCAACGGTTTTGACATGCAGGCCACGGCGCGCACCGAAAGCGCGCAGGCAGCCAAAGGCTTGAACGATACCCTCCTCGCTGCCAAGGAGGTTGTCGCGCCGCTCGTCTCGCAATTCCTGCGCAACGAGGCCAAGGCGCGCTTTGTGCGCAACGCGCTCGACAGCCTCAAGGTCGCAGCCACAGGCAACGAGCTGCAAATTCAACTAGAAGTCGCACAAAGCGACCTCTCGACGCTGGTCAGCGGAATTTAAGGAATTGATTCATCGGTTCATTTTTTCATTGAATCAATGAACCGATGAACAAATGAATCAATTTTGAGAAAGGCTTTTGAATCATGAGTAGAAAATTATCTGCCGCCGTGGTCGCTCTGGTTTTGACGGTCGCAGCCTTTGGCGTTTCTCTTAATCGTGTGGGACGCACGGGGGCTCTGGCTGCACCGGCTTCGTCCGCCACTGAATTGCTTAACATGCTTCCGGCTTCTGATGCCGTCGGCTTTCTGGACATGCAGCGCATGCTCTCGGAAGTTGTGCCGAACATCTTTGTCAATGATGCGGCGACGATGACGCGCGTCAACGAGTCTATTGATAAGCTCAAGGAGAAGACGGGCGCGGACGTGCGGCAGTTTGATGCGGTTGCCGTCGGCGTGCGCTTTCGCAAAGGCGGGTCGGCGGACCCGGAGGTCGTCACCGGGATTATTCGCGGTCGCTTTAATGCGAGCGAAGTGATTGCCGCGGGGCTCGCGAAAGCGAAGGCCGAGCGCAAGGTTCAGCCGCAGGAAGAAGATTACGAAGGCGTGACGATTTACAACATGGAAGGCACTCAGGCGCGCGGGCTTCGCCTCGCCGCGATTGATTCAAATACGATTGCCTTCGGTGACATTGCGGGCGTGCGCGCAACGCTGGACACGCGCGCGGGGCGCGGCTCGCGTGTCGATTCGTCGCTCGTGGAACTGGCGACGCTCAATGCATCGGCGGTCGCGGGCTTTGCCGTTAACGTCCCTGCCGATATGACTAAGAGTCTGGCAAAGGACGAGATGGGCCAGATGTTCTCTTCCGTCAGGCAGGCGTTCGGCTCGGCTTCGGCCAATGGCACGACGGGCACGCTCGACGTCACGTTCCGCACGGAATCCAACGAGCAGGCGCAGGCCATGTCGAAACAATTCGACGTGCTGCGGCAGCTCGTGGTGTTCGGCATGAACAAGTCTGAGGAAAAAAACAACGCTGTCCTGACCGCAGGCGACGATAAGATTGCCGCGACTACGCGCGTGTCCGTGCCCTTCCCCATGCACTGGCTCAAGGACGTCGGCATCACTGCCGAACAGAGCGACGTCAAGCTCCGTCTGGAAAAGCCGCTCGCAGAGCTTGCGCCCTTCGTGCGGGATTTTAAGCCGTAAGCATCCAGCTCGTGGCTCCGTAGGAGCCGGATGTTTATAGCTTGATTTTCATCATTAACAAACAAGCTCCGTAGGAGCGTCATGTCATGGATGCTAAACATGACGCTCCTACGGAGCTTGTTATGCGTTTGTCATCTGTCGGCTATAAACATCCTCGCTCCTACGGAGCTAATATTTGTTTGGCCTCGCGCTCGCCTTAAATATTTGTCGCTCGCCTTCCGCCCGAAAGCACTGTAGTATCCCGTTCGTCTTACGACCCAGAGCAAACGAGAGGAGCAAAGGACTCCAGCATGGCGTCGAGCGAGACTCCCGCCCCGGTTGCGTCTTCAGACCGAGAAGAAAATCGAGCGCAACGTGAGCAAGCCGGAAACACGCTCATGGTGCGCGTCATCAAGTGGGGCGTCGTGGTCGCGGCGGCCCTCATCATAGCTTTTATCCCGGTCCCTCAGGGAATCACCCCGCAGTCTTGGCGGCTGCTCGCGATTTTCACAGCCACCATCATCGGCTCTATCCTGCGTCCCATTCCGGGCGGGGCCGTCGTACTGATTGGCGTCGCAACCGTCGCGCTCACGGGCGCACTTCCAGTCGAACAGGCTCTGCGCGGTTATGCAGACCCGATTGTGTGGCTGGTGCTCGCTGCCTTTTTTATCTCGCGCGGGATGGTCAAGACAGGTTTGGGTCGCCGTATTGCGCTGCTCTTTGTGCGTGGGATGGGCCGTCGCTCGCTGGGGCTTGGCTATGCGCTGATTTCGACGGACATGGTCTTGGCCTCAGTGATTCCGTCGAACGGCGCGCGCTCCGGGGGCATTATCTTTCCCATCGCGAAAAGCATTTCGGAGGCTTACGATTCGCATCCGGGGCCGACCGCCCGACGCCTCGGCGCTTTTCTGATGCCGCTCCTCTATCAAGCGGACGTCATCATCTGCGCCATGTTCCTGACAGGACAAGCGTCCAACCTCCTGATAGCGAAGTTTGCGCGCGAGGCAACGGGGATTGAGCTGACTTACACGCGCTGGCTTCTGGGAGCGATTGTGCCCGGTCTCGTTTCGCTCGTCGTCGTTCCGCTCCTGCTCTACAAAATCAATCCGCCGGAAATCAAGCACACACCGCGTGCCGCAGAGTTTGCTGCTGAGGAATTAAAACGCATGGGACGTCTGCGGCTGCCAGAGGCGTTGATGATGGTGGTCTTCCTGCTGGTCGCGGCGTTGTGGATGACGACCGGATGGCACGGGCTCAACTACGCTGTGGTGGCGCTCGTAGGCATCTGCGTCCTGTTGTTGACGGGCGTGCTCGATTGGGAAGACGTGGTGTCTGAGCGCGGCGCGTGGGACGTGTTTATATGGTACGGGGGCCTGGTGCGTATGGCAGAGGCACTGGGCGAAACCGGGCTGACGAAAATGTTCGCGGCGGCGTCGGCCAACGTGACGGCGGGGTGGCTGTGGTGGGCTGCTCTGGGCTTGCTGCTCTTAATCTACTTCTACGCGCACTACGGCTTTGCCAGCATCACGGCGCACGCGACAGCCATGTACACGCCCTTTCTCATCGTCACCATCGCCGCAGGTGCGCCGCCCGCGCTGGCCGTCCTCGCGCTTGCCTACTTCTCCAACCTCAACGCCTCGCTCACGCACTACGGCACAACACCCGCACCCATCTGGTTCGGCGCACGCTACGTCAAACAGCGCACGTGGTGGCTGCTCGGGCTGATTGTCTCCATCCCGAATATTTTAATCTGGGTAGTGTTCGGCTTTCTCTGGTGGAAGGTGCTGGGATGGTGGTGAAAAGTTGATGAAAGAGAAGCTATCCGTGCGGTCGGATCAAAGCTGACGCGAGCACACAGCATTCAAGATACGGAAATTAGAGAAGGATAAAAGCATGGCGACTCTGGATTGAATAGCCATGCTTTCATCTTTCATTAACTGCTGTTCGTCTTACTTTGTCGGAATCGGGATGCGCGGACGTTGCTGCTGCTGAGGCACGGGCGCGGCGGCGGCGTCCGCGTCGGCCATGCGCGCGAGCACGTCTTCGTAAATCTTGATGCGGCCTTCGCGCTGCATGCGTGCCTGTATGGCGTTGATGTAGTCGTCAAAGACCTGGCTGCGGCGTGTCGAGATTGCCTGCTGCGTCAACTGGTCTCGTTGCTTGCCGAACTCTTCGAGGTTCGTCTGCGAGCGCGTGGTTGCGCCGATGACGACCCATGTGTCTCCGACCTTGACCGGAGTCTTGCTCACCTCGCCCGCTTGCAGACCGTAGAGCACTTCGTCCACGGGCGTTTCCTGTCCGACCTCGGCCATGGGCGAGCCAATCTTGAAGGCAGGCTCCTGTTTGGCTTCGAGCCCTAGTTTTTCGGCTGCGGCCTTGAGGTCGTTGGCCGTCGCTGTGCCCGATGCTAAATCGCGCGCCGTCTGCTCTACACGCTGGCGAGCCTGCTCCTGTTTGTAAGCATCGCGGACGCGGTCCTTGACCTCTTCAAAGTCGGGAATGCGCGGCTCTCTTTTGTCGAGCAGCATGGGAATGGCAAAGCCGCCGGTGATGGGCGTGCGCTCGCCCACGTCGTTCGGATTGTTGAGCGGAGCGATGCCGTCCTGAAACTGCTGCGAGTTTCCTATGTTCGGCACGTTGTCGCCCGGCTTAACATAGCCCGTCTCGCGCACCATGTCCTCGGGCTTCATGTTCGCCTCTGCGGCCAACTCCTTTGCCACCGCCTGATAATCCTTCGACGCTTTTAACTTCTCTGCGGCGCGCTGCGCCAGTTGCGCGGCGACCGAGTAGGCGCGGCGATTCTGTAGAGAGACGCGCAGCTCCGGCTTTGCATCCTCGAAGGACTTCGGTACTTCTTCGCCGCGACGCATGATGTAATAGTTGCCGCCGTACTTGATGGCGTCCGTGACCGTGCCGGGGACTAAATCAGTCATGCGGTCGTAGAGCGCGTTGGCCTTGTTGGGGTCTTTGCGATAGGGGCGCGCGAGCATGCCGCCCTGTTTGGCCGTCGCGGGGTCTTCGGAATTGCCGCGCGCGAATTCCGCGAACTTGTCCTCCGGCACGCTCACGCCCGTGGCGCGAATTTGGGTCAGAAGGTCTTCCGCTTTCTTTCTCACAATCGGATCGAGGTCGGGCCTGACGACCTTGAGCACAATCTGCTGCACCTTGACTCCGGCAACCTTGTTTTCCGGCTTGAGCTTGTCGTACTCGACCTTGAGGTCTTCGTCCGAGACGTTCAGCTTCTCGCCCACCTTGGCCTGCTCTATAAAGAGATAACGAATCTTTTTCTGCGGCTCAAGATAGCGATATTCGGTTTTGTGCTGCTCGTAGTAGCCCGCGAGGTCTGCGTCCGAAGGCTGGATTTTTTCCGCGAGCTTGGCCGATGTAATCGGCACGTAAACGATGTCGAAGCGCGTGTCCTTGCGCTTGAACTGGTCAAGCACTTCGTCGGGCGAGACCGTGACGCCCGCCGTCACAAAGGCTTGCAGCTTTTCGCTCGTAACCTGGTCGCGAATCTGTTTTTCATAACGCTCTATGGAGCCGAAGCGCTCGGACGCGCGCTTTTTATATTCTTCGATGCCTATGAACTTGCCCGCGGCGTCGCTGAAACGCTTGCGAATCTCGGCGGCCACTTCCGCATCCGAAGCGGCGAGTCCAAGGCGCTTTGCTTCCTGCGCGATGAGGCGGTCGCGTATGAGACCGTCAAGAAAGCGACGGTCGCCGCCAAGGGCGGCCATGTTGATCTGCCCGCCGAACATCTGCGCGTATTGCTGCTTGAGCGTTTCAAGCTCGCCCACCGTGATTTCGTCGCTGCCGACCACGGCCAGCACGTCTTCCGCGTTAGCGCGCGCAGGGCCGCCCGTCATCCTGTTGTAGACGGGAAAGGCGACCATGCTGGCGGCGACCAGAACAATAAAACCGACGATGAAGATGTTGCGCGTTTTCTCTAAACGACCAAACAGTTTCAGCATTCTCTATATATTCCTCAACGATAAGTACATTCTCGGCTCTTGGGATATTTACCAGACGGCGTGCGCAGCTTCCGACAGTTCGGGCCGGAGACCTTCTCGCAAACTGTGGATTGTAACGGACAGAGAGCAAAAGCCGCAACCGCTGAAAGCAGGGATGAGGGCGGAGGGATGAAAAGCAATGATGAATGCAAAGTGCAAAATGCAAAATTAAAGAAGCTCTTTTTTTATTCATCGTTTTGCATTTTGACTTTTGCATTTCTTTACTTCATCCCTCATCCCTCCGCCCTCATCCCTGCTTTATGCTATTGTTACAAGTCACCATGGACATGTCGCAACATTCGATCTGGATTTGGGTGGGTTTTGGTGCGCTTATCTTGCTCATGATGGGCCTTGACCTGGGCCTCTTGAACCGCAAGGCTCATACCCCGACGTATAAACAATCGGCCATCTGGAGCGGCATCTGGGTCTCGCTCGCGCTCTGTTTCGCGGGTTTTATTTTCTGGCACGAAGGCAGGCTGCGCGGCGTAGAGTTTCTCACCGGCTACATCATAGAGCTATCGCTCTCGGTGGATAACCTTTTCGTCTTCCTGCTCCTCTTCTCTTATTTTAAGGTTCCGTCGCAGTTCCAGCACCGCGTGCTTTTCTGGGGCGTGGTGGGCGCGTTTCTGATGCGTGCGACGATGATTTTCATAGGCGCGGCGCTGGTCGAAAGATTCCACTGGGTGCTCTATATCTTCGGCGCGTTTCTCATCTACACGGGCATCAACATGCTGCGGCAGAAGGAGACGGAACTGCATCCGGAAGACAATCCGGTGGTCAAGCTCGTCACGCGCTTTATTCCCATCACGCGCCACTACGAAGGGGAAAAGTTTTTCACCATCATCAACGGGCGCAAGACCGGGACGCTGCTCCTGCTCGTGCTCGTCATAGTGGAAGTCACGGACCTTGTCTTCGCTGTGGATTCCATCCCGGCCATCTTCGGCGTGACGACCGACCGTTTTATCATCTACACCTCGAACGTCTTCGCCATCCTAGGCCTGCGCTCGCTCTTTTTTCTGCTGGCGGGTGTGATAGAAAAATTCCACTATCTCAAGATCGGCCTCTCGCTGATACTGACCCTCATCGGCGTCAAGATGATCACGGAGCACTGGCTGCTCAACTTCATGAACAAAGAGCGACTGATTGTAGCTTCGCTCGTCACGGTGGGCTTGATTCTAGTGTGCTCGGTCCTGGCCTCTTTGATGTGGCCGCAAGCTGCCGAAACGCACGTCCACGTAGACCTCCCACCGGACTTCGACCCGCCCTTTCATGAAGAAGACGATGCGGCGCAAGCGTCCTCCACAGCCGAATCAAGATAAATTAAATCTGGATAAGAGCAATCCTGACTCGGTTAGCTCTTATCCAGACAGGGATAGAAGCAAACTCGACTCGGGTAGGAGCTAACCGAATCAGGATTGCTCCTATCCGAGTCAGGATTGCTCCTAATTGAGTCCGGTTAGCTTCTATCCGAGTCCGGTTAACTCCTAACTGAATAGAGATAGCCCCTATCTGAATGCGTTTAGCTCCTAACTCCACTCGGATAGGAGCTAACCGAGTGCGGATTGCTCCTATCCGAGTCGAGTTAACTCTTGTCCGAGTGCCTTCTGCTCGCGCCCGGAATGCGATAAGCGTAGACCTTTCTACAATTTAACGTAAATCCGGCGTCAAACGGCCTCGGTTGCTGCTGTCCGGGGCGGGCGGACGCCATTTTTCTTTTGCCATTGTGTGTATGCCTGTGTTAATTTTTGTTTAGCAGGGAAACCATTTCCCCGCTGCTGTGGTCGGGTTTTCACCAGCCCGACGTCTTGGGTGAATGGCCGGGACAGATGATGTAAAGGCCGCTCTTTTGAGTCCCTGCCGGTTCGCTTCCGCTAAATGTGAGAGACAAGCCCCGCAGTCTTTTTCCAACGCTTCTAGTTTCAGAGCTATGGCAACTAAAGTCAGTCGCTTTGACTTCGACTGGTGGGTCGTTCAAAAGCGTCTCGTCTACAAAATCATCGGCACGCTCCTGTTCATTATCATAGTGAGCGGCGCGGGTCTCTATGTCTGGAAGTACGGGCTGCCGTTTCGCAACGTCGGCGCAATCAACGCTTCCCCGGCGGGCGCGCGCTTCATCTCTTTTGAAGGCGACGTGCGCGTCATTCGAGCCGCCACGCGCGAAACCTTTTCCGCCAGCATTCAAACGCAGCTCTATCCCGGCGACACCGTGCAGACGCAGGCCGACGGTCGCGCCCGCATCAATCTCGCAGACGGCTCCACACTCGTCGTGCGCGAAAATTCCACGGTCATCATACGCGACAACACGAGCGCCGACGGCGGGCAGAAAATCAACGTCAACGTCGTCGTTGACCGTGGACAGATTAACGTCCGCACGGAGGAACAACCCGTCGGCTCGAACAACGTCGTGCAGACGCCGCAGACGCAGAACAAGCTCGGCTCGCAGACGGGCGCAAGCTTTGGCGTCAACCCTGACAACTCCGAAGACATACGCGTCAATCAGGGACAGATGGACACGACGACTGTTAAGACAGGCGAGACCACGACCGTCAAAGGCGGCGAATACGTCTCCATCAATCCTTCGGGCAACATCGGGCGGCGCGAAAAACTTCTGGACCTGCCGTCGCCGGTCGGCCCGCGCGATTTAGAACGCATCTCCGTCAGCTCTTCCGGCGCGGCCACCGTCACGCTCAAGTGGCAGCGCCCCGCATCAGGCTCTGCTGCTCACTACCGCGTTGAAGTTGCTACCTCGCCCTTCTTCGTTCCCGCAGGCAAAGTCATAGAGCGCGACCAGCTCGCGGCCACGGAATTCAACGCCAGCGACCTGCGCCCCGGCAACTACTTCTGGCGCGTGCGCGCGACAGCCTTTAGCGGGCAGGCCTCGGATTGGTCGGACCCGCAGAAATTCATCGTCGTCCCCAGTGGCACAAACGAGAGCGTCGCCATACAGGTGACTTCCACCGATTACGTCGGCGGCAATATTTATCTGGTGCGCGGGCACGCTCAGTCCGGCGCAACCATTCGCATCCTGAACCGCCAGACGCTCGCGGGCAGCGACGGCTCGTTCCAGTTACAAATCACTGTGCCCGAAGGTACACGCGAAGTGACCATCGAGGCGCAGGACCAGCAGGGCAATCGCAACCGGATTCGACTGGCGCTCCCACAGAACACAGCGAGCAGAAGTTGAAGCTCCCTTTCAGTTCCCTTTTATGACACGGCACGTCATCTTATTAACGGATGCTCACGAAGCCCCCGCGCCCACGCTGGTCGAACACCTGCGCGACGCGGGCGTCGCCGTCTTTGTAGAGGGCTTGCGCGAAGCGGAAATGGCGGGCCGCACACTTGCGCACGAGTCCGAACGCCTCGCGGCCAGCGCCCCGGACGAGCCGCGCCCCTCAGCCATTCTTTACGAAGTCTATGCCGGAGCAGACATCGTGGAGATTCACGCCGCCGTGGAACATGCACATACCATCTGGCCCAACACCGCGCTCGTAGCCTGTCGTCATCGCACCAACGGGCACACGCCCGCGGGCGCTCGCGTGCTCGACCACGCGGCGCTCAAACGCCTGGGCTTTCGTTTCATCGCTGACGAACCGGCGCAGCTTCCAGCGCTCCTGCGCGAAATGGAAGACCGTGGTGTGACGGGTGAGCTTAAGCTGCCTCAAAGTCAAAAACAGGAGAGCCCGTTTTTGTTGGGCGCACTTCTCTTGCCTGCGCGCCTCCGCACAGAGAGCCTGCGCGCGGCCTTCGATCTGGTCTCCTCTCTTCATTTCGCCGTGGACCAGAAGAGCGCGGCGCACACGGCGATTTCCGGCCTCGCCCCACTGGTCGAAGCCGACCGCTGGGCCATCTATCTGACTTCGGAATCGGACGCCTCCGCTCTCACGCTTGAGCCTCTGGCCGTGCGCGGTCTGACGTCGAGCGAGCGCGAGATCCCTGAAAAGGACTGGCGGCGCGCACTGCTTGGAGAATCGCTTGCGCTCTACGGCGCGGAATCAAAGGCGGCGCGCGAAGCTGCCGCGCAGATGGAGACCGTCCGGCGGCGCGAGCGTGAGCGTCGAGTGGTCGCCGTCCCCCTCATTAACAGCGAAAGAGTCTTCGGCGTCATAGAGGCCGTCCGCGAAGGCAAGGGCCGCCGCACCTTTTCCCGCGCCGACATAGAGCTTCTAAACGCGCTGGCCGTCCCCATAGCCTCCGCGCTTGCCAACTCCGTACGCATTGCCGAAGCCGAGCGGCTTTCGCAGACAGACGACCTGACCAAGCTCCACAACGCGCGTTATCTTCGCCAGTATCTGACGAGCGAAATCAAGCGCGCCCGTCGTTACGGCTCAAACGTCGCGGCCATCTTCCTCGACCTTGACGACTTCAAGCGCGTCAACGACCTTTACGGCCACCTCGTGGGCTCGCACGTCCTGATGGAAATGGCCGCCGTGATTCTCGCCAGCGTGCGCGATACGGATGTCGTGGCGCGCTACGGCGGCGACGAGTATGTCGTCGTGATGCCGGAAACCAATATCGAGGCGGCGGCTCGCGTGGCCGAGCGCCTGCGCGAAAAAACAGAGCGGCACGAGTTCACCGGAGGCCGCCGCCTGCGCCTCAAGCTCACGGCCTCTTTCGGCGTCGCGGCCTTCCCCCAGCACGCGCAATCCCCCCAGCAGCTAGTGGCCTGCGCCGACACGGCGATGTATGAAGCCAAGGCCGCTCACAAGAACTGCATCTGTCTTTCGGCAGAGGCAGGCCCCTATCCCCCGCGCGACTGAAAAAAAGCGTTTTACGGATAGCAAAAATGCTGTTCTTCGGTTATCTTAGGGAGTTCGCTCTTGTTCGGCGAGTCTTGTTCGCGACGACCACGGTTAGCTTTCCCTGACACACGCATGGAGAACCGCTCGTCCCAGTGACCACAGGGCCGAAATTTAATTTTGATAGATCAGGAATGTGGATTAGATGGCATTTAAATCGCTCTTCAGTCTCTTCTCTTCCGACCTGGCGATAGACCTCGGCACGGCCAACACGCTTGTTTACGCTAAGGGGCGCGGCATCGTTGTTTCCGAGCCTTCGATTGTCGCTATCAACAAAGTCACCAACCTCGTCGAAGCCGTAGGGCGTGACGCCAAGGAGATGTTGGGACGCACGCCCGGCAACATCGTCGCCATTCGCCCTATGAAGGACGGCGTGATTGCCAACTTCGAAGTGACGGAGAAGATGCTCCAACACTTTATACGCAAAGCTCATAACGGCAAGACGTGGGTCAGCCCTCGCGTCGTCATCGGTATTCCCTCGGAAATCACGCAGGTCGAGCGCCGCGCCGTCGAAGATTCCGCCTATCGCGCCAAAGCCTCCGAGGTTTATCTCGTCGAAGAAGCGATGGCGGCGGCCATCGGCGCAGGTCTTCCCATCACGGAGCCGCACGGCAACATGGTCGTGGACATCGGCGGCGGCACAACCGACATTGCGGTGATCTCGCTTTCCGGCATCGTCTATTCCCGCGCGGTGCGTGTGGCTGGCAACGAGATGGACGAGGCAATCACACAGTACATCAAGCGTAAGTACAACCTTCTCATTGGCGAAAGAACAGCCGAAGCTATCAAGATAGAGCTGGGGTCTGCCTTCCCCTTGGACGAGCCGCTCTCAATGGAGGTCAGAGGTCGTAACCTGATTGAAGGCATCCCCAAGACCATCACGATTACGGACGAGGAAGTACGCGAGGCTCTCGCGGATTCGGTCGCCACAATCGTCAACGCCGTGCGCGTCGCTTTGGAAAGAACGCCGCCCGAGCTTTCGGCAGACATCGTCGAGCGCGGCATCGTCTTAACCGGTGGCGGCGCGCTTTTGAAAAACCTCGACCGCCGTCTCTCGATTGAAACAGGGTTGCCGGTCTCCTTAGCAGAAGACCCGCTCTCTTCGGTCGTGCTCGGCACGGGCAAGATGCTCTCGGACTTTAACCTCCTGAAGCGCGTCAAGTGGGACAACACGCTGACGAGCGGCATGTAAAGACTCGTGAATCGTGAATCGTAAATCGTGAATAGAAGAAAGCGGTTTTCACGATTTACGATTTACCATTTACGATTTACGAAGCAATGGTTGCACGCACACAAAAAGAGATTCGACAGAGAGCGCCGTGGTGGTTGTTTGGGTTGCTCTTTCTGAATCTCGCTTTGATGGCGTACGACGCGCGCGATGATGTGACGAAGCAGCGCATGATTCGCGTGTGGGCGCAGGCCATCGTCGCGCCGTTTCAGCGTGTGACGACGGGAGCGGGCGGCGCGGGCGTAGGCTTTTTCCAGCGACTCGCAAACTTGCGCCACGCTGCTGCCGAGAACGAACAGCTCAAGCTTCGCGTCGAGCAGATGGAAGCAGAGCTTAGACAATCGCGCGCTGCCATAGACGAGAACGCGCGCTTGAAGGGTCTGCTGGATTTGAAGGAGCAGGGCCAGTACGGCATTGTCACCGCGACCGTGATTGCGCGCGACCCGAGTGAGTGGTTCGACACCGTGACGATTAATCGCGGGCGCATGTCGGGCATAGAGCTGAACATGCCGGTTGTGACGGCTAACGGGATTGTCGGGCGCGTCGTGGCGACGAGCCCGTGGACGGCGCAGGTCATGCTGTTGACGGCTGAAAGGTCTGCCGCCGGAGCGGTCGTCGGCCAACTGGGCCAGTCAAACGCGCTCGGCTCCGTCAAGGGGCTTGGCGAAAACGGGCTCGTAGAGATGCGTTATGTCTCGGGGCTCGAAGAGATCAAGATTGGCGACTACGTGGTAACGACGGGGCAGGACGGCATCTACCCTGCGGGTTTGAGCGTGGGCGAGGTGGTGCGCGTCAAACAGGGTTCGGCCACGGTCCCGCACGTGATTCACATCAAGCCGGGCGCGCGTCTTGATCAGTTGCAAGAGGTCGCCGTCCTCCTGTATCGCGCCCCGACACGGGTCGCGCCGGACCAGACGCTGCCAAACGTGGACAAGGGAAAGAAGCAGTGACAAGTGACGAGTGACAAGTGACAAGTGAAAGCTTGTTCCTGCTTGTCACTCGTCACTTGTCACTTGTCACTGTTTTTAAGATGCAGCAACTGAAAATCGTCGCCGTCGTTGCGCTGGCCGTCATTCTTCAATCGACTTTACGCCAAATCTGGCCGCCCCTCGTCCATATTGACCTGCCGCTTGTCGTCACCGTCTATTTCGCCCTCCAGCGCGACGTGCTGCAAGCGTTAATCGTCGGCGCAATCGTCGGGCTCGCCAACGATGCCCTCAGCGGCGGAAGTCTTCTGGGCGCAGGCGGCTTTTCAAAGACCCTGGTCGCCTACGTGATTGCGACGCTCGCAACGCGCGTGATGCTTGATAACCCGTTGGTCCGCATCCCGGTTCTAGCGGGCGCGGCGCTTCTGGACGCCACCGTCTATGTCCTCCTGCACCGCATGCTGGACCAGCCATCCCTGCAACCCTTCGTTGAGACGGCTTCTTACAAAGTCATCTGGACGACCATAGCCGGAACCATCATCCTGTACGTCTTTGACACTCTCTTTAGCGAACGGGCGCGCCAGCGTCGCCAACTGGCCGTGCGCCGCAGGGTGGCGAGGCGCGGCATGAGGAAACTCGGGCGGAAAAGGTGAAAGAGATTGCGGATTTCGGAATGCGGATTGCGGAATTTAAGAATCAAGCTCTTGGTTTTCAATCCGCAATCTGCATTCCGAAATCCGCAATCGCAGAAAACTGCGGCCCGTGCCCGTGGCATCTAAACAATTCGCTGGGCATCGGGCGCTAATGCTGGTATCTTTAGCACTGGCCGGATTGCCCCGCCCCGAAACTGAAAACCGGAAACTGAAAACTGAAAACTGATCGTCATGAAGTTTGAGGACGAATCACAAAACCTGCGCGCGCGACTCCGCGTCATACAGTTTATCGTACTGCTGATTGTCTGCGTATTGGCCGTGCGCCTCTACGTGCTTCAGGTCATGAAGGGGTCGTTCTATTCCGAGCGCGCTGAAAATCAGCGTGTGCGGTTTTTGCCCATCGCGGCCCCGCGCGGCGTCATCTTCGACCGCAATAACAAGATACTGGTAGATTCGCGCCCCATCTATAACATCATCCTCTCGCGCGAAGACATTAAGGACATCAACCTCGAAACGCTGGTCGAGCCCCTGAGCCAGAGTCTCAACGTAGACCCGGAATACCTGCGCGAGCGTTTCAACCAGATCAAGACGCAGCCCGCCTTCGAGTCCATACGCATCAAGGAGGACGCAACGTCAGCAGACATCGCGTGGGTAGACGCGCACGCGCTGGAGTATCCGCAACTGCGCGTGGATAAACAGCCGCAACGCCGCTATCCCGAGCAGGGCGTGCTCGCGCACGTTCTGGGCTACGTCGGCGAGATTAGCCCCGAGTTGCTTGAGCAGCCCAGATACAAGGACCAGGGCTACAAGGCGGGCGACATCATCGGGCGCGAGGGGCTCGAAGCCGTTTACGACCATTACCTGCGCGGGCGCGACGGCTATCGCAAGGTCATCGTGGACAGTCGCGGGCGCATACAGGAGGTTATCGAAGAGGTTGAGCCGCAGCCCGGTCAGGATCTCGTCACCACTATTGATTTAGACTTGCAGCTTGTCGCGGAAGACCGACTGCGCAACTCGCCCAAGGGTCGCGGCGTGATTGTGGCTATGGACCCGAACAACGGCGAAGTCTACGCGATGGCTTCTTATCCGACCTATGACCCGAACCTCTTTTCGCAGCGCATCACGACCAGAGAAGGACGCGCCGAATACGCCGCGCTCCTGCGCGACCCCGAAACGCCGCTCTACAACCGCGCCATACAGGGACGCTATCCTCCCGGCTCTACGTGGAAAATTCCGATGGCCGTTTCCGGACTGATGCAGGGCGCGATTACGTTGCAGAACTCGAACCTCGTCTGCGGCGGCGGCATCACCATCGGCAACAAGTTCACGCGCTGCATGGGTCATCACGGGACGCCCGATGTTCGCTACGCGATTATGAAATCGTGCGACGGCTACTTCTATCGCCTCGGTCTCAAGATGGGCATCGACGGCATCATGAAGATGGTTGACGACTTCGACCTTAATAAGAGGACGGGCGTTGATTTGCCGCACGAGTTGATTAGCCAGTCGCCCAATACCTTCAAGCCGCAGATGGACAAGCGCGGCCAGCCCTGGAAAGACATCGACACGGTTTACGCTTCGTTCGGACAGGTCTACGATTTCGCCACGCCGCTCGCGATGCTGCGCGCCGTGGCAGGCGTAGGCGTCGGGGGTCGTCTCTATGTCCCGCATCTACTGAAAGAGGCGCGAGCCGTGAGCGAGGTCGGCCCCTTTGTCGCACGCCCCGCGCAGAAGTTTGACCGACCCGACCCGAAAGTTCTTTCAATTCCGGCAGACCAGCAGGACATGGTCGTCAAAGGCATGTGGTCTGTCGTCAACGACGCAGGCACGGCTGCGCGCATACGCATGGCAGGCTTTGACATCGCGGGTAAAACCGGCACGGCGCAGGTCGTCGGCCTTGGCAAAGACGTCGGCGAGAATAAAGACCACGCGTGGTTCGTCTCGTTTGCGCCCGCGTACAAACCGGAAATCTCGGCCATCGCGTTGATAGAAAATTCGGGCTTCGGCGGCGTCCACGCTGCGCCTGCCGTGCGCGCCCTCTACGATGTCTACTACCGCAAGACCCGCAACGAAGAGCCTCCCGGCTCGATGCAGGTAGCGCAGAACGTCAAGAAACCTTCCCCGGTACAAACCACGGATAAGCGACAGGGAGAATGAGAAAGGAAGTGACAAGTGACGAGTGACGAGTGACAAGCAAGAAAAAGCTTTTAACTCGTCACTCGTCACTCGTCACTTGTCACTGCTTTTATGATTTCGCTTTCAGGCAGACGCAGCTTTCGGGACTTCGATTGGCTTCTGGCGCTCATCGCCGTGATGATCGTCCTCTTCGGGACGTGGCAGATTCACAACGCCCAGCCCACTGAAAGCTACTGGCAGAAGCAGCTCATCGGTCTAGGGGTGGCGCTTGTCTTCATGCTCGCCATCTCTTTCACGGACTACCGCAAGCTAGTGGACCTTGCTCCGGCTTTCTACATCTTCGGTCTCTTCCTCTTAATCATCGTGCTCATCCCCGGCATAGGGGCCAAAATCAACGGGCAGCGCGCGTGGATTAAGCTGCCGGGCTTCGGCCAGTTTCAACCCTCCGAGTTCGTCAAGATTCCAACGGTGCTCATGCTCGCACGCTTTTTTGGCCCGATGCGTACGGGGCCGCTAGCGTGGAAAGAGATGATTATCGGCGGCGGCATCCTCGGCCTGCCCATCGCCCTGATTCTGCTTGAGCCGGACGCGGGACAAGCAATTACCTATTTCCCACTGCTCGCCGTGGTGCTCTTTTTGTCGGCGGTACGTATGCGGCTGGTCGTGGCCGCGATACTCCTGAGCATCGTCCTTGTCCCGGCGGCCTACATGGTCGGCGTCAAGACGGGCAAGATTAAGAATTACCAGCAGGAGCGCATCAACGTCATCCTCGACCCGGAGAACGCGGACAAGCGCGGCTTCGGTTATCACACGTGGCAATCCATCGTCACGGTCGGCAAGGGCGGGCTCTTTGGGACGCGCTCCGGTTCGGAGTTTTCGCAAAGCCGCCTGAAATTTTTGCCCGAGCCGCACACCGATTTTATCTTCGCCGTCACGGCTGAAACGACAGGCTTCGTCGGCTGCATCCTTCTGCTACTGGCCTACGCCATCCTGCTTTCAAGATTGATTTCAGGAGCGCGCCGCGCGCCCGACCGCGTCGGTATGCTCGTCATCATGGGGATTGTGGGAGGACTGGCTTTTCAGCTTTTAATCAACGTCGGCATGGCCTTAGGGATGTTACCCGTCATAGGTGTGCCTCTGCCTTTGATGAGCGCGGGTCTGTCCAGCGTCCTCGCCACCTTTATCGCCATCGGCTTCGCCATCAGCGTTCAACTCCGCCGGTTCGTCAATTAAAATATTGGCGAAAAGATTACCTCATCGTTTGAAAACTCTGAGGACTAAAAATCATGACGACGGAAGAGAGATTAACAAGACTCGAAGATGCCTTTGTCACGCTCACACGGCTGGCACAAGGCATGGACGAGCGCTTGGACTCGCATGACACGTGGATAAAAACGCTCATACAACTCGCCAAGGGCATGGACGAGCGCTTGGACATGCATAATAGCTGGATAAATACGTTAGGCGCGGCACAGGATAACGCTGAGGCTAAAATAGCTGCCCTGGCCGATTCACACATAAGGCTCGAAGAAGCGCAGCGAAGGACGGAGGCAGCGTTGGAGAGGTTGGCCGATGCTCAGGCGCACACGGATAAGCGGCTGGATGCGTTGATTGATATTGTTCGAGAACAACGTAACGATAAATCTTAATTCTTTAATCCTGCATTGCCGTTTCCGGTTTTCCCCGGTCTCGGTTATACTCAGGACCGGCTCGCCTTCAGCCCGCATCAATCTTCTTTGGCGCGGCGCACCGTCGGCTTAAGCGAAGCGTTGCTGTCACCCCCCTAAAGGTTTGAGGATGCTTCACCAGCTCACAGCTTGGGCGAGACCGGGGAATTATTTTTCGAGTTCGCTTTTCTTTCGCGACCTACGAATTTTGAAAGTTTCAGTGAAAGGCCCGTCCGCTCGGACAGCTTTAGACTGCGGGGGCGCGCTCCTTCATCATTTTTGAGGATGTGCGCTCTCCTGCTCTCTACAAGGTTCGAGGGGAAGGGTGCGAAGCCTGAGGGCATAGGCCGACTTTGTGTGCCGCGCCGCTCGGGGCATGCGCGGGTTAAGTTTCCGAAAGAGCAAGTGTTTCAAAAGAAACGCGCTCCCCGCCTGCCACAAGCGTCCGGCGCGCTCTCCGAAATAGGGAGAGCGGCACATGGCCCGAATGGTTTCCGTGGAGATTACTTTTGTACAGGTCAGAGTCTACCTGCGCTGTGGAAGCGGCCACAAAGGTCGTGACAAAGCGCAACCAGTTTCAACTCGCACACACGGCTGCGCCCTTCGGGCAAGGCCCTCTCCTTTCGGGCCGGACACCGGTTTCGGTCACCACACTTTCGTTTTATCGTGCGAGGCCCATGGTCTCGCCTCACGTGCGTACACGGGCGCGCCTCGCTCACACAGAGCTTGCAGGCGGCGCTTGTCGTGCTCACTCTACAATTTTGACGGCGTGGCTGCCTTCTGTGCTGAACACTCCGGAGACGAACGCTTCGCTCTGCTTTTTGGCTTCGGTCAAAAGCGCGAAGGGTTCTGCTCTCCCTCGGGTTCAAAACTTTTTCGAGCCGCGCGCCGTCTGGAGACAAGTTTGAGAACATGCCAAAGGAATTAATTGTCAGCGTCAATGGACGCGAAAAAAAGATCGCCATCGTTGAAAACGAAAAGGTCACGGAATTTTACATAGAGCGCGGCGAAGAGCATCAGGGCATCGTCGGCAACATCTACAAGGGCCGTGTGATGAGGGTTCTGCCCGGCATGCAGTCGGCTTTTGTGGACATCGGTTTAGAGCGTGACGCCTTCCTCTACGTCTCGGACTTCTTCGATGAAGAAGAAGAGTTCGAGCGTATTGTGATGGACAAATCGAAGAAGGCCGAGCCGCGCGAGGAGGTCGAGCGTGCCGCGCGAGAAGGCATCGAGCGTGCACGCCTTGAGCGCGAGCATCGCATGGAGGCCACGCAGGAACGCGCCGAGCCGCTACTCGAAGCCGAGCCGATTTTCGAGCAGACGCCCGAAGCTTTGATCGAGAGTGTCTACGCGGCGGAAGAACTCGTGGACGAGCCCGCACAGGCAGCCGCCGCTGCGCCCATCGCCGTCGAGCAGGCAGAGGAAACGGAAGCCGTGGGAGGGCGCAGCAAGCGCTCCCGTCGTGGACGCAGGCGCGGCAAAGGCTCTGACGTCGCCGCCGAGTCGCGCGAGGCCGACGAGCGTACAGCCGATGCCATAGAGACCGCGACACCTTTCATCGCCGCCGATTCCTCCTTCGAGCGCGTCGTGGACGAAGAGGAAATCGCTGCTGCCGAAGATGGCGAGATGTTTAAGGACGCCCGCTTACAGGAACGCCTGCTGGACCAGATTCACGCCGTAGAGTTTGACATGGAGAGCGTGCCCTCCGCAGAGGTCGGCTCGCTCCTCTCTTCCAATCTCTCGTCGGGTACGGGCTTTGAGCGCGTCAGCGATAGCGATGAAGAAGCGCCCGCCTCGACCGCTCCCGTTCAGGAAGCCGTGGCCGCTCACATAGACGCTTTCGTGGACGAGCTTAATGAAGAGACTTCGGGTCCGCAGTTCGAGCGCGTGAGCGACGAGGGTGAACTCGTTGAAGCCGAAGCAGTGGCGGAGCAAACGACGGGCAAGCGTTCGAGCAAGAAGCGCGGCGCGACTAAACGTCCAGCGAAGAAAGCTCCGGCGGCTGAAGCAGAGCCCAAAACCAAACGCGCCGCGAGCAAAAAGGCTACGACTAAGAGCGCCGCTAAGAGTGCTTCGTCTTCGCGCAAGACGGCTGCGAAGAAAAGCAGCACGAAGCGCGCAGGCAAACGCGGCAACCCCGGCGGAGATGAAGGCCAGATCGACATCGACGTCCTTGAAACAGAGGCCGCGCGCGCAGAGAGCGCAGACCTCGTTGCCGCAGAGGCCGCCGACGGTGGTCACTTCGAGGCCGCAACGGACGACGCTTACGAAGATGCGGAGGCGAGCATCACAACCTCGCGCTCGCGTGGTGAATTCGCCACGCGCCGTGGCGGACGCCGCCGCCGTCGCGGAACCCCCAAGCATCAGGACGGCACGGCTCAGGAAGACCGCTCCAACGGCAAAGACGATGGCGCGGCGGAAGCTGCCGAAGTAGAAGAGGTGGTCACAGCGCCTGCGCCCCCTCCTGCGCAGGCCAACGGGCGGCGCGAGGGGCGAGAACGTGACCGACGTGATGACCGTCGCGATAATCGCCGTGAGCGCGACCGCCAGCAGCCGACCATCACAGACCTCCTGCGCGAAGGCCAGGAGATTCTGGTCCAGATAGCCAAAGAGCCCATCGCCAAAAAGGGCGCGCGTATCACTTCGCACATCGCTCTGCCGGGACGCTTTCTGGTCTACATGCCGACGGTCGAACACGTGGGCGTGTCGCGCAAGATAGAATCCGACAGCGAGCGCGTACGCCTGCGTCGTTTGATTCAAGCGATTCGCGCCGAAGAGGACGTGCCCTCTGGCGGCTTTATCGTCCGCACGGCGGGCGTCGGTATCTCCGAGCAAGACCTGCGCGAAGACGCGCGTTACCTTGTGCGTACGTGGCTCGACATTCGCCGCGATGCCGAGAAGACGAAAGCGCCCGCGCTCGTGCATAAAGACCTGGACCTTGTGCAGCGCATTCTTCGCGATCAACTCTCGGACGACTTCACGGCCATCCGCGTCGATTCCGAAGAGGAATACCTGAGCATCGTCGAGTTCATCAATCGCATACAGCCGCGCATGGTCAAGCGCGTCAAGCTCTACACGCGCGAGGAGCCGATTCTTGAAGCCTACGGCGTGCAGGCCGAGATTGATAAGGCCATCAAGCCGCGCGTCTGGTTAAAATCCGGTGGCTATCTCGTCATCAATCAGACGGAAGCGCTCGTCGCCATAGACGTCAACACGGGTAAGTTTGTCGGGCGGGGCGGCACGCGGCTCGAAGACACGATTACGAAAACGAACCTCGAAGCCGTCGAAGAGATTGTGCGACAGATTCGCCTGCGCGATCTTGGCGGCATCATTGTGCTGGACCTTATAGACATGGAGGACCGTCGCAATCGCAACCGCGTCATGCAGGCTTTGCAGGAGGCTCTACAGAACGACAAATCACCGACCAAGGTTTTGTCATTTAATGATTTCGGTCTCGTCATCATGACGAGAAAGCGCGTCAAGCAATCCCTTGAGCGTACCCTTTGCAGCCCGTGTCCTTACTGCACGGGAGCGGGGCTGGTGAAATCGCCGCAGACCGTGTGTTACGAAATTTTGGATGAGGCCCGCAGGCTTGCCCGCTCTATGAACGGCGACGGCATCAAGCAGACGACGCTCAGGGTCAACCCGGAAGTGGCGCGCGCGCTGCACAGCACGGAGCGCGACGTGCTGGCGGAAATCGAAGACTATCTAGGCAGCGTAGACGTCACGAGCGACCCGTACATTCATCAGGAGCAGTTTGACTTCGCTTTTATTTAAGCGGTCGAACATGAATCCCTCAGGAGAGCGCGAGCCGAGCTTTGTCAAAGCTCGGCTCGCGCTCTCTCATCTCTGTTTCCAGCAATCATTTACCGTCCGGCTCGCGGGAAGAATTTCTTGACAATTCCGGAGCGGAAGGTTACATTCGGCCCGTCTCTATTGGACTTTTGTGAAGTATTGCGCGGAAGGCCGAAGCCGCATTAATCAGCCCCTTGTCGTCACGACGCCCAACGGCCCGTGCTGCCCGCGCCCGAATGAAACCTCTAAATTCCACTATGCGGGTCAAGTTTCGAACGGCCCCGGTCTAGCTCAGGTCACATGTGACCTCCTGTCCCTTGTTGACACGTAAACTGATCACGGAGGAACAAAAATGCGTATCCAACCCGGCTTGTCCTCGCGGCTCTTATTCTCTACAGCCTGCGTGCTGCTCCTCATCTTTACCGCCCCGGCCCTTTTAGTGCGCGCGCAGACGGAGACCACCGGAGCGCTTCGCGGCAGGATTCTCGACGCCGATACAAAACAGCCCATCGCGAAAGCGACGGTCCAGATTATCTACCAGCTCAGCGAAGTGCCGGTCGCCAGGCAGACTGGCGCTGACGGCACGTTCTATGTCGGTCTTTTGACGCCGGGCCGCTATCTGATTCGCGCGATGGCCCCCGGCTACAAGACGCACGAGCAGGTCCAGATTCTGCTCGCCACACAGACCAACACCATTTTAGACATTCCCCCGATTTCGCTCGTCAAGGAGACGGCGGGAACAACGACGACGACGCAGACGACAACCACGACGCAGACGACCACAACCACCACGGCTACGCAGACGCAGACCACCGCCGAGCAGATTGCCGAAGCGGAAGCAGACGTGGCCGTGAACATCAACACGACCGATGGTCGTCGCAACGGTGCGTTCACGGAAAAGGAAGTGAGCACGCTCCCCCTGGGCTCAACCACTTTGACGCGCACGTTTGACGAGCTGGCGCTCCTTTTACCGGGAGTTGCCCTGCCGCCTCAAACGCTTGGCAGCGTAGCCGGTCCCGGCGTTGGGCCGGGTGTGGGTTCTGCCGGACAATTTTCAGTCAACGGCCTGCGCTCGCGCGCCAACAACTTTACCGTGGACGGCTCGGACAACAACGACGAAGACATAGGCGTTCGTCGTCAGGGCTTCTTCGCGCTCGTGCCGCAGCCCATCGAATCCATACAGGAGTATCAGGTCATCACCCTGCTCGCGCCCGCGCAGTACGGGCGCAACATGGGCGGGCAGGTCAACGCCGTCTCCAAGCGCGGCGGCAACGAAACGCACGGCACTATCTTCGGCTTTATCAATGCGAGCCAGTTGAACGCGCGCAACTTCTTCGATTACGTCGGAAGCTCTGCGGCGCAGAACGTGCGCTCCGGCAACCAGTTGGTCCTCAACTGCACGCGGCCCGATGCCCTCGGTCTTGCGTGTCAGAACGCAGCGGGCCAGCCCATCAATGGCGCTACCAACATCACCGTTCGCAACGGCGCGGGCGATGAAGATTCCTTCACGCTCGGCCAGGGCGGTTTCGTCATGGGCGGCCCCTTAAAGCCCAACCAGTTGTTCTATTTCATCTCGGCGGAAGGCGAGCTGCTCAACGCGTCTAAAGAAGAGAGCTTTGCTGTGCCGACGGTACGGCAACGCGGTCTCTTCAACACGGGCGCGAGCGGTCTCTTCTTCACGCCCTTTGAAGACATCAACGGGATTTTCCCGATTGGCTCTCCGAATATTTTCTTCCCGACGGCGCTGGGCGGCGACGCCATCTTCAGCTTCTTCCCCTTCCCCAACAATCCGGGCGGGGTTTACGGGCAGAACACTTACACGCAGCAGTTGCCCGCGAGCGCGCAGGGAAAGATTCTCTCGGGCAAGTTTGACGCCGTAGGGAAGTGGCGCGGTCGCGAGCAATCGTTCACGGCGCGCTACAATTTCACGGACGACTGGCGCGACATTCCCGTCACGGGCGGCGCGCTCTTTTCCACGCTGCGCCCGCGCGTACGCACGCAGAACTTCTCCACCTTCTGGAACAGCGAAATCACGAGCCCCGAATCAAGTCGTCCAATCTTTAACCAGTTGCGCGCCTCTTACGGGCGCACGCGGCTGGATTTTGACGAGAGCCGCGACCAGACGTTTCTACTCCCGTCAAACATGGGGTTCGCCAACCCGGACGACGAGCGTTTCTTGTTGAACGCGCCGTTCTTCTCAAACTTTACGCTGCCGGATGGTTTCGGCGTGCCCAATTCGGGCGCGGTCGAGTACGTGCAGCTCGGCGGCACGCGCGGCGCGCAAGGCTTTCTAGGCCCCGTCGGCCAGATCAGTATCGCGGGCTTCAGCCCCGTCGGCGTTGACGTCTTTAACTTCCCGCAGCGCCGCGTCAACAACACTTACCAGTTGGCCGACACGATGACGTGGGCCTTCAGGAGCAACCACAGCCTGACGTTCGGCGTGGACGTTCGCCGCACCGAGCTGATTAGCGACCTCCCGCGAAATTCGCGCCCGCTCATTACCTTTAACGGGACGCCGCGACTTCGTTTCGACGTTGACCCTGTGACCGGCGATTTCGTTAACTTCAGGTTCGGCAACTTTATCAACGGCATCGACCTGGCGGCGTCCGAAGCCCCCACGGGTTTCTATCAATCGCTCCAACTACCGGGCACGTCCAGCTACTTGAACCTGCGCTACTACCAGTACGACTTCTTCGCGCAGGACGAGTGGCGCGTGCGTCCGAACTTCTCGCTCTCGTTCGGGCTGCGCTACGAGTACAACACGCCGCCCACTTCGGCCAATGATCAGTTAGAGCGCGCCTTCACGGAGCCGCGCGTGACGCTCATCGGACCTTTGCAAACCTTCTACGAAGGACGAACGAAAGTTTTCGATCCCGATAAGAACAACTTTGCGCCGCGCGTCGGCTTCGCGTGGTCGCCGGATTGGTTCGGGCCACAGAGGACGACCGTGATTCGCGGCGGCTACGGTCTCTTTTACGATCAGATTCTGGGCTCGGTCGTCAGCCAATCGCGCAACGTCTTTCCGAACGTCATCACAGCCAACTTCGCCGGAGGTTTTGGCGCGGCCGGGGGCTTCTTTCCGTTCGACCTTGTAAACCCTTCGGACCCGTCGCTCTTTATCGTCGCTCCGCGCACGCTCAACCAGCTTGACCTGCGTTTCTTCACGCTGCAACAGCAACTTCAATTTCTTAACTTCATCGGCGGGAACGTGAGCGGCATCACCTTCACGCTGCCGGACAGGCAGTTGGAGACGCCCATGGCGCATCACTACTCGCTCACTTTCGAGCAGCAGCTTAGCCGCAGCCTCGTCTTCTCTGCCGCTTACGTCGGGACGCAGGGACGCAATCTCCTGCGCGTGACGACGCCCAATCTTGGCCCGAATGCTCTGCTCGTGCCTCTCTTAACAGATGCTTTAGACTTCGAGCCTCGCATCCTTGGTGTCACGCTCGCGCCGGGTTCGCGCGTCTCCAACGCTGGCAACGTCAGCGGCGGACGCCCTGTGAACAACATCGGCGCGGTCACGATTTTCAAGGCTGATGCCGAGTCGCGTTACGACGCGTTGCAGCTTCAGATGCGCGGTCGTTTTCGCGGGCTCTTTGGTGCCACCAGCCAGTTTCAGGCTAACTACACCTTCTCGAAAGTTGAGGACGATGCTTCTGACGTCTTCGACCTGGCCGGTGCTCCGGCTCTGCCGCAGAACAGCCTGACGTTCGCGGGCGAGCGCGCCGTCGCCAACTTCGATGTCCGTCACCGCATCACGTACAACTACATCACGGACCTCTCGAACTGGGGCAAGTCGAACGGCTTCCTTCATTTCCTCTTCAACGGGACGGAGATTGCCGGAACGGGCGTCTTCCAGACGGGCCAGCCCTTCACGGTCAACAGCATTTACGACGTGAATCTGGACGGCAACCTGACTGACCGCCCCAATACCCTGAGCGGCATAGAGGTGACGGGCGACCGCCAGCGGCCTGTGCGCTTGACGGTTGCTGATCCGACCACGCTGCTCGCGCCTATCGGGACAGACGGCGCGGTCCCGCGCAATGCTTTCCGCGCGGGCAACCTGTTTCTGACCAACGCCGCTCTAATTAAGAACTTCTCCTTCTCGGAGAATAAGAAACTGGTCTTCCGCATGGAAGTCTTCAATCTCTGGAACCGTGCGAACTTCGGCGTCCCCGTGCGTTTCCTTGAGACGCCGTGGTTCGGGCAGGCGACCAGCACTATCACGCCTGCGCGTCGCATCCAATTCGCGCTCAAGTACTCGTTCTGAGCACGAATTCTCTTCCGGGCGCAAGCTGTGTTAAGCTTTCGAGCTTGGACGCCGCTTGCGCCCGCAAATTTTTTGTTTCTCTCCCTCTCTCGTATAAGCATTCTTTCGTCATGAGGTTTCTGAGGTCATGAGTTCCCTTTTCACTAACAGAATAATTGCTCTTGTTGCGCTCTTTGCTCTCGCGGCCTGCGCCGTGCACGCGCAGGACATAGAGGGCGGCGCGGCCTCCAGTCGTAAAGATTTGGGCGGCGGCGCGGGCTCGTCATCCGTCGGCGGCGGCGCTCGCGTGGGCGGAGGTGTTGGAGGAGGTGGTGGTGGCGGCGGCTCGTCAAACCGCCGCAACCGTCTGCGCAACACGGCCACGCAAGCCGCTCCAAAAACCAAGACCATCATCTTGACGCCCACTACCGGAACGCTCTCGGTCGCGACTGAATCGCGCGCGACCATTTACGTAGAGCCAGCGGGCGGCGGCACGCCCATCAAAGGCGAAGTCGATCCGGGCGAGCGCATCTTTATCTTTAACAAGCTGAAGCCGGGCCGCTACGATGTTTACGCGGAACTGGACGGCTACACCGACGTCGAGAAGACTATCACCGTCGAAGCAAACAAAAATGCTTCCGTCACGCTCGACATCAAGCCACTGACTTACACAGTCACTTTCGTCACCAACGTCAACGACGGCAACATACGCTACGCCCCTGCCGAATTGCGCGGGAGCGAATATGTCGTCACGGGCAAAACCATCTACGTTCCGATTACGAGCACGCGCACCGTGCTCACGGACCTGCGCCCCGGCCTTTACGTCGCGGACGTGCTTGCCAAAGACCCCGGCTACCAGCAGGAGCGCACCTCCTTTACCATCACCGATAACTCCTCCTTCGAGATTAATCTCAAGAAGCTCGAAAGCACCAAGACGTTCGCGGCCTCTTGGGTAAGCCTCACGTCGTGGGATGCGCCGACGACGTGGCGCACGGAGTCGCGCAAGCTCATCGTGGCGGGGCCAGGGTTGGCGCTTCCCAAAGATGAGAGCTATCGCTACTACAAAGATTTTGAGATTTCGAGCGACGTCAAGATGGTCAACGGCGTGGCCGCTACCTTTATCCTGCGTGCGCAGGATGCGCGCAACTACTACCTGATTCAGATAACGGGCGCGCGCGCGGACGAGCCCTACGTCTTGCGCGCATTTCTGGTACGCAACGGCACGGCGCAGCGTCTAAGCTCGCCCGTTCCGATTGACGTCTTCTCCAACACGCTCGCGGCGGGCCAGTTCTTCCACATCAACCTGAAGATGGTGGACAACAACGTGACGGTCTCTATCACGGACAGCCAGACGGGCCAGAACCTCCCGCTCGGCATCATCACAGACCCGAACCGCACCTTCCGCATCGGCGCGGTCGGCATCGGCGCACGCGACACAGAGCAGAACGAAGTCGGAGGCTTCGCCATCTGCACGCCCGAGTGTCCGAAGGGTTAAGCTGTGGCAGAAGAACTTGAAAGTGTTCTAAGCCCCTGAAAGGGGTAGTATATCAGTAGCCCGGCACGTCAGTGCCGGGACAACGACATGATCATTATGGTCAAAGCCCCGTAGGGGCGGCATCGAATGTCGCCCCTACGGGGCTTAACTTGTATGCGCTGCTTGTTCCCACGGCTCACGCCGTGGGCTACTGATATGTCGCCCCTTGCAGGGGCTTAGCTCGGGAATTGTACGAGCCCGCGAGCGCGCCGCTCCTGCGGCAACAGGCTGTGATAGATAAACTCGTGCAGCGGCGTTGGCACGCCTGCCTCTTGTCCAAGCCGCACGACCGCTCCGTTCCACGCTTCCAGTTCCGACGGCCTGCCCGCAGAGATGTCTCTTTGCAGCGACGTGGTGGCGCTCGGGGCCAGGGCATCAAGCAGCCCCATTGACCTCTCGACTATGTAATCGGCCAGAGCGATTTGACGCGCGCGTGCTACCGCCAGTATTTCCTGCATGCCTCGCTCCAACAGCGTCCGCGTTTCGGGTAAGGTGCGTATCACGCCCGCCGGAGCGTGCGTCACCGCCCCGACTCCTCCGTACGGCGCGACGAAGATGAACTTCTCCCACACGGCGGCTTGAATATCCGGCGGGACTTCCGCTTTGACGCCCGCGCGCTCGAAAGCTCTTTGCAGCCGCGTTGCGCGCTCGCTTCCGTGGTTGTCCAGCTCGCCAAACTTTACAAAGTTGGTTTCGCCAAGGCTTAGAATCCGCCCCGGACCTACAACCCGGCTAATCGTCCCGCACGTGCCGCTCAGCACATGACTTGCGCCCAGCACTGCCGCGAGGTGCGACGCCGCTTCGACTCCGTTCTGCAAAGGCACTGCGAATGTTTGCGTGCTCATCATCGGTCGCATGGCCTGTGCAGCATCCGTCACCTGCCACGTCTTCACCCCGACCAGTACAGCATCAACCTCGCCCACTTCGGCTGGGTCGTCTGTGGCCTGCGCAGGGTTGATGACAATCTCGCTATTTGGAGTTTCGACCCGCAAGCCCTGTGTGCGGATTGCCTGCAAGTGCTCACCGCGCGCGATGAAGGTGACGTCCTCTCCGGCGTGCGCCAGTTGCGCGCCGAAGTAGCCGCCCGCGCCGCCTGTTCCGAAGATTGCTATACGCATAGAGTCTCCATCAGATATGTAGTAGTGCTCTAAGGCTATTGTCCTTGACCCTTGAATGATAACAGACTTGTTGGCGGCGGTCGGCGGCGGCTCAAGCTCTGTGTTATTGTTTGACTTGAAGCGAAAGAGATTCGGACCCTCTGAATTGCTTCAGGTCAAATTGTTTTGGGCAGCAAAAACGTTTACACTGCCCGGTCCACTGATAGTCGATTCAGTAACAAAGTTGTCCGAACAAAACAAGGGGTGGCGTGTGACGAGAAGGTCAAGGTCTGTTTTAGCCGAGAGGTTTCAAGCCGTGGGCGCGTTTGGAAAAATCTGGAAAACCATGCTCGCCACGGGCGCAGGCGTGGCCGCGCTGCACGCCGTCAACTCGACTATTCGTCGCAACGCCGTAGAGCCCGAGGAGCACGCGCTCGGCGGCACGGCTGATTGGTACATCTGGAAAGAGGGGCGCGTCTTTTATAAAACCTCCGGCGCAAACAAGCCAGCGCCCCCGCTCGTCCTTTTACACGGCATAGGCGCGGGCGCGTCCTCCTTCATGTGGAGAAAAAACTTCGACCCGCTCGCCGAGGATTTTCAAGTTTACGCTCCGGACCTTTTGGGCTTCGGTCTTTCGGACAAGCCCGCCACCGCTCCCTATTCCGCGGACCTCTACACGGAATTCATAGCGGACTTCATTCGCGAGGTCGCGGGTGCACCGGCAGACCTCGTTGCCAACTCGCTCTCCGGCGCTTTCGCTATCCGCGTCGCCGACGAGCATCCGGAGCTTGTGCGCTCGCTCATACTGGTTGCGCCTGTAGGGGCCGGCACACTTCGCGCGCGTCCCGGCATGACGGGCGCGGCCTTCTACGGGCTGCTGCAATCGCCTGTGCTCGGCACTTCCTTCTACAACGTCATGGCGTCGGAGCGCACCATACGCGACTACGCGCGTCGCCAGCTCTTTTATGATCCGCAGCGCGCCACCAATCGACTGGTCACGCAGCTCTACGCCGCCAGCCATCAAGAGGGAGCGCAGCACGCCGTCTCTGCTTTCCTCTCGGGCTTTCTCAACACGGACGCACGCGAGGCGTTCGCGCGTCTCACACAGCCCGTCACGCTCGTCTGGGGCAAACAGGATCAGGCCACTCCGGTCGAACAGGCCGCCGCGCTGTTGCACTTAAACCCACGCGCCGATTTAGAAATCTTCGACCGCTGCCGCATGACGCCGCACGAAGAACACCCCGACAAATTCAACGCGCTCGTCCGCCGCGCGCTCCGCCCACGCACAGCCGCAGCTTAAGCTCCGTTAGGAGCTGAATGTTTATAGCTCTATGAAGTAAAAAAGAATCAAGCTCCGTAGGAGCGTCATGTTCAGCATCCATGACATGACGCTCCTACGGAGCTTGATTGTTGATTGATGCTGTTAAGCTATAAACATTCAGCTCCTAACGGAGCTAAATCTCTTACGTCGAACTTATGTTTTTCTAGTCTGCAAACAGCACGGACAATTCACGCAAGCTTGCCGAGTCGGATTCGTCCGCCTGCTTTGCTTCTTCGCGATTGACGTGGCGATAGAGTATGTCGCGCTGCTGCGGCTCGAAGCCCGCTTCGCGTATCAGGTAGCGGAGCATCTTTTCGTCTGCAAAGTTGTGCGCGCCAGCCGCCGACACCACGTTCTCTTCAATCATGATGGAGCCCATGTCGTTCGCGCCAAATCGGAGCGCGACCTGCCCGAGCCTTAAGCCCTGCGTCAACCAGGACGATTGAAAATTCTCTATGTTGTCCAGAAAGAGACGCGAGACGGCGAGCATCTTGAGATAATCAATCCCTGTCGGCTCGTCCTTGATGCGACGCCCGAGCGCCGTGTTTTCGCGCTGGAACGTCCAGGGGATAAAGGCCGTGAAGCCGCCCGTCTCGTCCTGTAGGTCGCGTATGTGCTGTAGGTGGCGCACGCGATGCACGACCCCGTCACCGATGCCGAACATCATCGTCGCCGTCGAGCGCAAGCCCACCTTGTGCACCGCGCGCATCACGTCCAGCCATTCCTGCGTCGTGCATTTGGTAGAGACGCGCTTACGCACTTCGTCGTCCAGAATCTCCGCGCCGCCTCCCGGCAGGCTGTACAGGCCCGCTTCTTTCAAGCGCGCGAGCACCGTCTCGTAATCAAGCCCCGAGATGAGATGTATGTTATGAATCTCCGGCGGCGAAAAGCAGTGAAGCTGCAAAGCCGGATATTCAGCATGAAGCGTGCGCAGGAGTTCTTCGTACCACTCGATACCGAAATCCGGATGAAGCCCTCCCTGCATCAGAACACCTGTGCCGCCTAAGCTGAGGGTCTCGTCAATCTTCTGTCGAATCTCGTCCAGCGTGCGGACGTAGGTGTCAGGCTTACCGGGCCGTCTATAAAAAGCGCAGAAGGTGCAGACGACGTTGCAGACGTTCGTGTAGTTGATGTTACGGTCTATGATGTATGTGACGACGTTGTTCGTGTGCCAGCGTTTGCGAACCTCGTCCGCCGCCAGTCCTATGCGAACAAAGTCGTGCGATTCGAGCAGCTCCGTACAGTCGTCCGCCGAGAGCCGCTCGCCCGCCAGCACGCGATCAAGAATTGGTTGAATATCTTTCATCATCATCAAAGCCCCGGACGCGGATTGTTAAGCTTCATCAAGCCCGTCGGCCCCTGTGCAATCCTGCTGTCCACACTTCGTATTATCCCAGACGAGCGGGCAAACATACAATCAAGGCCGCGCCCTTCCCTTTCTCAAAATCGTTTCAGAGACTTTATTGATTGAGCCATTTTAGAGGCTGCACGTCCGGAATAATCGCGTGCTTGTGCGCAAGCTTGTAAAAGAGCGCGAGCCCCGCGCGCATCTCTTCGTCAAGCTCGAAAGAGATGTTATTGAGCAGGTACGAGCGCAGCTCCTCGCGCGGGAGACGAAGGCGCTCTTCGTAAAGCGAAACGATGTCTTCGACGTGCCGCAAGCCCTCGTCGCGCGCGCCTTCAAAGTCCACACGCCCCGCTCTCTCGACGGCGGAGGCGCGCGCCATCCAGATGGCGAAGACAAACCCCAGCCCCGTGCGCTCGCGCCACAAGCTTGCCAGATCGTAGACCGTCAATCCTTCGCGCGGAAAAATCATCGCCGGGTCGCCAATCATGAGCGCCGCATCGCTCGTCTCCAACATCGTTTGAAGATTGGGCTCTGACGTTTTCCACTCGGGCTCGAAACCTTCAAACTCACGAAAGATGATGCGTATGAGCGCAGCCGAAGTGCGCGACGACGCGTCGAGCGAAACCGTACGCACGTCCTTTAACTCGCGCTTGCGCGTGGCAAGCACCACGCTGCGCACGCGCTCGCGCGACCCGACGCAGACGTGCGGGACGGCGACTATCCCGGGTATGCGTTGATACTCTATGACGGGGACGAGCGCCGCGTCCGTCGCTCCGCGCGCCAGCATATCGGCGCAACGCGCGGGCGCGGCGTCCGTTAAAAGCTCTACCTCTTCGCGCTGGCTTCCCTCGGTAAAGCTCCAGATGAGCGGGGCCGAGTTTAAATAAAACGAGGCGGCGATGCGCGCGCGAGGCTGCGCCGTCTCTCTCTTTGTGTTAATGATGCCTGACTCCATCCTTTATCAAAACTTGTTCGACTACCGTGGATGCTAACCGGAAGCGCACCGAAAAGGCAAAACCTCGGAATCAGCCCTGTTTCACTTTTACCTTTCGCGGGCAACGCATTATATTGAAAAGCACATGCGCTTCTATGACATCACCGTTCCGATTTCGCCCGAGCGGACGCCCGTTTATCCGGGCGACCCCGGCATCGAGATTAAGCAGTGGGCCGCGCTCGCGCGTGGCGACGCGGCCAACGTCACGCTCTTGAATTTCGGCGCGCACACGGCCACGCACATAGATGCTCCCTCGCACTTTATAGAAGGCGCACCCAAAATAGACTCGCTGCCACTGGACGCCATGATCGGCCCCGCGCGCGTGGTCGAAGTTGCGCGCGATGTACGAGCGATAGACCGTGAGCAATTGGACAGGCTGGACATTGGAAACGCCGCGCGCGTTCTCTTCAAGACGCGCAACTCCGAGTTCTGGGCAAACGAGGGCTGTGAGTTTCGCACGGATTTCACCTACATTGCGCCCGACGCAGCGCACGCTCTCGCCCACGCGGGTGTGCGGCTCGTCGGGATGGATTATCTCTCGGTCGAACAATTCAGTTCGGAAAGCTTCGATACGCACACAACGCTTTTGGCCGAAGGAATCGTCATCGTCGAAGGGCTTGACCTGAGCCGCGTCCCGGCGGGCGATTACGAGTTGATCTGTCTCCCGCTCAAGATTGCGAGCGGCACTGGAGACGGCGCGCCCGCTCGCGCAGTTTTACGTACGATTGATTAAGATATGCGACGCGAAGAATTCAAACGCAGGCGCGCGCTCATGGCGGAGCTTTCAATTACCGAGCTGATAGACCGGCTCGCGTCCGATGATCTCGAAACGCGCTTTCTAGCCGAGATGTCTTTGCGCGATGCGACCAATACCTGACTCAGCTTTCGTCCTGCGGCTTCGCAGGCAGAGCGCGAGCGTAGCATAGAAGAGTGGCGCGCATGGTGGCGCGCCGAACGAGTGAGGTTCAAGAAAAGATGGCAGAGCAAAAGAACAGAACCGAAGACGATGAGCGCGACACGTCCCACGCCGGAATAGAAGAGACCCCCGCCTATCGCGAGCGTGTTTATGAATTAGTGCGACGCATCCCCGAAGGGCGCGTCATGACCTACGGGCAAATCGCAGACCTTCTGGGCGAAGGCTACACGGCGCGCACCGTCGGCTTTGTGATGCACGCGGCGGATGAAGATACTACGCCGTGGCAGCGCGTCATCAATTCGCAGGGCGCGTGCTCCACCGGCCGCGTCATCCTGCCGCCAGATAAGCAACAGCGCATGCTCGAAGCCGAGGGCATCGTGTTCGACCAGAAGGGGCGCTGCAACCTGGGGCGCTATCGCTGGGTTCCGGACGAGGCGCAAAGCGAGAACGAGCAGGAATCTCAGGGCAGCCTCTTTGCAGATTGAAGGTCTTCTTTTTCCTATAGGAGCAAGAGATGGATAACGAAAGACTCGCCCGCGTGCCTTACGAAGTCAGCGCGCCGCGCTATTCTGTCGCGCATCACATGGTGACCACGGCTTTCGAGATGCCCGGCTTTCGCATCACGCAGACTTTGGGCGTCGTGCGCGGCATCGTCGTCCGCTCGCGCAACCTCCTTGTCAACATCGGCGCGGCCTTTCAATCTCTGGTCGGCGGCAATATCACCGCCTGGACCAAGCTCTGCGAACAGACTCGCGCGGACGCCTTCGACATCATGATCCAGCACGCGACAGAGCTTGGGGCCAACGCCATCATCGGCGCGCGTTACGACACGACGGAAATCGCGTCGGGCGTGACGGAAGTTCTGGCCTACGGCACAGCCGTCATCGTCGAGCCGACCGATGGAGGCGATTACCGCTCATGACGGAAAGCCCGCTCGCGCCGGACGTGCTTCGCCGCATCCATGAAGCCTTTGCGCGCGTTCCCTACGCGCATCTTCTGGGAATAGAGGTCGGCGAAATCGAACGCGGCGCGGCCACGCTTTACCTTGATGTGCGCGACGAGCTGAAACAGAATCGTGGCGTCGTGCATGGCGGCGCGACGGCCTCTCTGATAGATACCGCCTCGGCCTTTGCCATCCTCTCCGTGCTTGAGCCGGACGAGACGACCACGACCATAGACCTCACAATCCACTACCTGCGCCCTTTAACAACGGGTCGCGTGACGGCGAAAGCAGTCGTACGGCGCGCCGGACGCCGCGTCGTGACCGTCTCCGTGGATGTCACGGATGAAGACGAAACCCTAGCAGCCACAGCACTTACGACTTACCTGCGGCTGTCCTGAGCGGTTTTGCAAAAGAGCCGTCCGTTCGTCCGAATTTTTCCTAGACAAACCTTGTTAAATTGTGTGAAAATGAGTTTGACTCCGCTGCTGGCGCTCTCAGCAGCACACACTTCCTTTTCTAACGGATGGGTCTTTCTGCCCTGCCCATCAGAGCCGCTTCCGTTTCGATGCACTCTCTTTACCACGCCCTACTTCAACAGCACCCCAGGCAGTTGACGTCTGTCCGTTGCGCGGAGCAAACCATCGCGCAACTGCATCGCTATTTTGAGGACGTGGTGCTGGAGAATAACCTTGCGGCCTTAGTCATAGAGAGCCTTCCTTTCAAGACAGAGCGTTCATTGCGCGATCTGGCGCGCGTCCGAGAGATTGGCCGCGCTGCCCATCGCGCCTTCTTTTTTGTCGCCGCCCGTGATGCGCTGAACGAGATGCCCCTGCGCACGAACGAGTTTGACCCGGAGCCTGTGCTTCTGCGCCGCCCCGAGCACGAGAGGGATTTCGAGCGCTTTGTAGTCATCGCAGACGCGCGCTTCTCCGCCCTGCTCGCCTCCGTTCACAACACGGAAGAAGACGGCGCGGAGAGTCACGTAGGCGACGAGGTAATCTGGACTTTCGAGCCGGACATAGTTTATTCGGCGCTTGAATATTTGATGGCGCGCGTCACAGCCGAGCGTCCATTTCAGGCAGCGTCATTTTCCACTGCGGTTCGCTCTTCGATGCCGAAGGCGACTTCGCTTCAGTTGACCGTGAGCGTGACGACCAAGCTCGCGCGTCTCTTGCAGGAACAGGCCGGGCGCGAGATTGCCGTCAACCGCATCGCCACCGCGATTCGTAATTCGCTTGAGCTTGATAGCGTGCTGCAAACCACCGTCAACGAAGTGGGCAACGCTCTTAAGGCCCAGAACTGCGCGTTGCGTGTACTGGGCGAAGCTGGTAACGAGCCTCTCACTAAATGCTATTTCCGCGACAGAGCGGACGACGGGAGTTCAGACGAAGAGACGGAATTGCTCGGCGATCTGGATGCCTACAGCGTGCGACTGGCGGGCCGCTTTAAGAACTACGTGCTCGACGGCAGCGCGAGCCGAGAAGACGCGGACCAGAACATACGACCCGTGGCCGCCGTCCCGCTTGTTTACCGCACAGCAGATTCTCGCCAGGAGCGTTTCATGGGCGTGCTGATGGTCAGTTCCGACGACCCTACGCGCGTCTGGCAGGAGACGGAAGTTTTGTTGCTGCGCACGGTGGCGGATCAGGTCACGATCGCCGTCAACCACGCGCGGCTCTTTTCGCAAACGCAGCAGCAAGCCCTGACCGATGTCCTCACGAGCTGCTTCAATCGTCGCTTCTTCGAGATGCAGTTGGAGCGCGATCTGCATCTGGCGACGCGCATGCGTCAACCCGTCTCGCTCATTCTCATGGACATAGACCACTTCAAGAAGGTCAACGATACCCACGGCCACGAGGCCGGAGACGTGGCCCTGCGTCTTCTGGCCGAGAGCATACGGCAGGAGTTGCGCGGCGTGGACACTGCGGCGCGTTATGGCGGCGAAGAGTTTGCTGTGATTCTGCCGCAGGCCGGTGTGGACGGTGCGGCTGCCGTGGCCGAGCGGCTGCGCGCGCGCATAGAGAGAACCGAAGTGCCCGGCGTCGGGTTCATCACAGCTTCTTTCGGCGTGGCGACCTACCCGCTTCACGCCACCACGCGCGACATGCTCGTCGGCACGGCTGACCGCGCGCTCTACAACGCCAAGAACGCTGGACGCAACCGCGTTTCTATGCCGCAGGTCGAAGTGACGTTGACGGACGACATGTTCGATCTGGGCGAGCACGTCACCGAAATTCCGGAAGCGCCGGAGCCGGAAGCGGTCCCAATCTCGCCCGCCCTCTAAAAGATTTTCCCCGTCCGCCGGAAGAATTTCACGCACGCCTTCCCTTCTCCAAAAGAAAATTCTTAAATAGCTGTTGAGCCTGCAAACCGGTTCGTTTGCATAGTTCACGCTCACCTGATAACGTTGCTCTATCCTCGTCAACTATCAACAGGTTTCGTTATCCAGGGGGCAGACCGTGAAGACTCTTGCCAGCACACCTCTTTCGATTCTCAGTCTCGCAACTTATCAGCAGGGCAAAACAATTTCCGACGCTTTCCGTGCGGCTCGTGATTTAGCTCAACATGCGGAGCGCCTCGGTTATGAGCGATTCTGGCTGGCCGAGCACCACAACCTTGAAGGTGTAGCGAGCGCGGCCACGCCCATCCTCATCGGGTACATCGCCGCGCACACCGGAAAGATTCGCGTCGGCTCGGGCGGCATCATGCTGCCCAACCATGCGCCGCTCGTCGTGGCCGAGCAGTTCGGCACGCTGGAAATATTGTATCCGGGAAGAATCGACCTCGGGTTGGGGCGCGCACCGGGCAGTGATGCTTTGACGATGCGTGCGCTGCGTCGTGATTCTCGTCTCAGGGGAGATGATTTTCCGGAGCTGATAGAGGAGCTTCTCTTTTTCTTCGCGCCGCCCCAGCCGGGACAAAGAGTGAAAGCAATCCCCGGCGCTGGACTCAACATCCCAATCTGGATTTTAGGCTCCAGCCTCTATAGCGCCCACCTCGCCGCGCGGCTGGGGCGTCCCTACGCCTTTGCAAGCCACTTCGCTCCGGCTCAGATGCTGGAAGCGTTCAAAATCTACCGCTCGGATTTTCGTCCCTCTGAAGTTTTGAAAAAACCTTATACGATGGCTGGCGTGCCCGTGGTTGCGGCTGACACAACGGAGCGCGCGGAGTTTCTGGCGACGAGCATCTACCAACGATTCCTGAGCATGGTGCGAGGGAATTTAGCTCCGACTCCTCCGCCTGTCGAAAGCATGCAGGGACTTTGGAGCCCGCGAGAGGAAGAGGCTGCAAGGTCTATGTTAAAAATCATGGTCGTCGGCGGACCGGAAAAAGTGCGTCATGGCTTAGAGGACTTGATTGAGCTGACGGAAGTGGACGAGCTGATGATTGTTTCCGAGTTGTTCGACGAGAAGGACTCGCAGAGGTCGTTTGAAATCATAGCCGAAGTCTCGCAAAGAACTTCCGCCATGGAGCAATCCGCCACGGAGCAACAGGCTGCGGCTTCGACCTGAAAGGTGAAGAGGGAGAATCATGCTGATAAAACGTAAGCTCGGACAACAGGGGTTGGAGGTCTCTGCGCTCGGGCTGGGCTGCATGGGGATGAGCCAGTCATACGGCGTGCCGGATGATGCAGAATCCGTCGCCACGATTCATCGTGCTATTGAGCTTGGCGTGACGTTATTCGACACGGCGGAAGTCTACGGCCCTTACACGAATGAGGAGCTGCTCGGGCGCGCTCTCAAAGGCCGTCGCGAGCAAGTCGTCATCGCTACCAAGTTCGGCTTTCGCATAGAGGACGGGCAAATCGTCGGCGTCAACAGCAGGCCCGAGCATTTACGCAAGGTGGCCGAAAGCTCCCTGCGCAGGCTCGGCACGGATTACATAGACCTCTTCTACCAGCATCGCGTCGATCCGGATGTGCCGATTGAAGAGACCGTCGGTGCGATGAGCGATCTGGTCCAGGAAGGAAAGGTGCGCTTCCTCGGACTTTCAGAAGCGGGCGAGGAAAATATTCGCCGCGCGCATGCCGTCTATCCCATCTCTGCGCTCCAGAGCGAGTACTCGCTGTGGGAGCGCAATCTTGAGCCGCGCATTATTCCACTGCTGCGCGAGCTTGGCATAGGTCTCGTGCCGTTCAGCCCGCTCGGACGCGGATTTTTAACCGGACAGGCTGTGCGCGCAGAGGAATACGCGGAAGGCGATTTTCGTAGGGGCGACCCGCGCTTTCAGGGCGAGAACTTCGACGCGAACATGCGCGCGGCTGCTGTGGTGAAGGATCTGGCTGTGCAGAAGAATGCTAAGGCCGGACAGGTCGCGCTCGCGTGGCTGCTCTCGAAGGGAGAAGACATAGTGCCTATTCCGGGCACGAAGCGCCGTAAGTATCTGGAAGAAAATGTCGCGGCGGCAGATGTGGCGCTCAGTCCGGCAGAGCTTGAACAACTGGACGCGGCGCTCGCGCCGGAAGCTGTGGCCGGTCCCCGCTACAACGAGCGGCAGATGGCGCTTGTTGACCGCTAATTTGCTGAACGGAGTTCACAGGGGATTCACGGCTCGCAGCGGCTCGTCAATTAATCGCGTCCGTATCGCGGCCCTCACGCTCGACGCGCACAGGCTCTTTTTCCCTGCGCCCGCCGAACAATTCCGTCGTCCCTTCCGTCACAGAAAATCCTGCGCGCGGCGGCGGGAGCGCGGCGGGTTCTACCGAAGAGATGGGTTGCTCTTGATGTAGCTGAACGGTTTGCCGCTCGTCTCGTTTGAGCCGGAGCGCACCGTTCAGACGCTTCCACGCGAATGCGCCTACTAAAAAATTCAGAAAAGCGAAAATCCCGGTCAGCGCAATTAATAACGCTAGAGCCTTGACCGTGGTCGTTCCCTTTACTGCAACGGCTACGAGTGTCAGGACGGTGACGAGCAAACTGGTGAGTGAAATTATCGTGCTCGTGACGACGGAGGTGTGGCCCGCTCGCGTTTCCGCGCTCATCCTGAGCACGTCGAGCGTGGCCTGCTCCGACACGAGCGGCGCGCCGCAGCGACGGCAGAAGCGCGAATCGTCCGTCGATTCCGTGCCGCACGCCGCGCACATTTTGTCTGCGGCCTTGAGCGTGGCGAGCGCGGTAATCGCTTCGGCCTCGCGCGTCAGCACTTCCTTTTCACCCTTCGAGAGCCAGGGATGCTTGATTGAGTAATCGAACGTGGCGCGCGTGGCAAATGGACCTGCGGGCTTGAGCCGTATGACGAGCGTCATCGCGTAGTCGAGCACGTCAGCCGAGCCGTACCACGTTCCCCAGCCGCGCGCCCCTCTGCGCCCGCGCAGCGCAGGCTCTTCTTCAATCACGTCATAGCCCAGGCGTTCGAGAGCCGCCTCCAGTCGCGCACGCACGGTTTCCATATCACCCGTGAGCACACGCTTCAAATAAATCTCTGTGGTTTGCTGGCCGAACCCGCCGCCGTAATCCACGAACTCCGACATTTTGACGCTCCCTTTGAGTGAGTAAGGTAAACAGACGTACGCAGACGCCCGCCATAATGTTTCCACCCGGCCAAAATGACAAAGAGTTTTCACCACGATATAGCGGCTTAGTTTCAATTATGACTCACCGCGGAGGCGCAAAGGGCGCAGAGTTTACGCAGAGAGTTGAATTCTTTTCTCTGCGCCCCCTCTGCGTCCTCTGCGCCTCTGCGGTGAATGATTTAAGTAAAATCCGCTCTCAGGCTTTAACAATCACTGTCGCATGACGACATCCGGCGGCTTGTCTTCTCTTCACCGACACAGCATGTGCAATAGTAATTACTGCCGAGAGTAAACAGACAGTTCCCAAAGCACCAAACGCGGCAAGCGTCGCGGCGTCGGGTGCGACAACAGATTGGCCTCGCAGCGCCTGCCACGCGAGTAGCAGTATCAGACCCAGATAAGCAAGGCCCGTTGTCCAAACAAGCGACAGCCTGTGTCCCACGGCCAGGCGGGAGGAGGCGCGCGCCCAAATGGATAAGAGCCAGCCCACGAGCGGCAGCACCTGCATCGCATGAAGACCAACGAAGTGTGCAACGCGCAGATCGCCGCCCGTCGTGCTCCATCCGACCACGGGCAATCCCGGCCCGCCGTCCGCGACGCCTACGCTGTGCGCTCCGAAGGTCTGCGGCGCGCCTCCCGCTGCGATGCGCGCACGCTGCTCAGGCGTCGGGATGGAAGTCATCAAAAAAGCCAGCCCCATGCCGACAGCCGAAATAAAGATGCCCAGACGTAAAGACCACGCGAAGACGCGGTCGGGCATGCGCTGTTTGAGAAGCAGCACGCCGACAAGCAGATTTGCCGCCCACGTCAAGATGATGAATGCCCCCATCATCATGAAGAGAACGGAGTCCAGCCTTGTAGAAAAATTAAAATGGCTCGTCGTCCCGCGCGCCGCCTGCGTGACGATGATTACCATTTCGACTATGAAGCTCAAGACCGTGACGTTGGCCGCCAGCCGCACGAGTCGCGTGTGTCCACGAACGAAGCCGAGCAGCCAGACAAAAGTTAAAGAATAGATGCTGATGGAAACGGCGAACTTTGCAGGCTTGAGCCACACGGGCGCGCCCGTCACGATGCGCGGGTCGAGTAGAATGCCCACGAGGGTAACTAAAAAAACGAGCAGCATGCCCAAGCCCGCAATGGTCAGCGGCTTATTCAGAGACATGGCGCGGCCAAACGCTGCGCGCAAGCTGGTCCGCAGGTTTTTGATTGCATGGCTCGCCACGACCTTCATTCTATCTTCCTTTCCTGTGAAGCTAGGGTCTGTTCCAGCATCGACGGCGCGAGAGCGTGCGGCGACCACGCGCACTAGCAGATAGAGCAGAAACCCTACAGGCCCTAGCATGAGCGTCAGAAAAAGTACGGGGGCCATCAGCCATGCGTTAATGCTTCGCTCACGGCTGTCCAGGTATATCCAGCGGCCCACGAAGAGATCGAAAGCCAGAAAATGCATCCAGGCGATGGTCGCGCCCGCGTGCGAGCCCAGGAGCGCCGCGATGCCTTCGAGCATCGGACGGGAGACGGCGGGCCAGACCTCGTTCAGTCGCGGCAGCACCAGCACCAGGTAAATAATCGCGGGTGCAGCAATCACCAGGGGAGATGCAAGGATGCGCCGCGTCCAACGCCAGCCCGGTGCAATAATCATCAGGAACCAGAAAGGCATCACCGTCAGGCTGCTCAAGCTAAAAAGCGTTTTCATCTCAATCTCCTTCGCTTGGGTTAACAAGTCAAATTCAGGTAACACTGTTAACCTGTATCACAAAAAAATTTTATTGAGGCCGCAATCCTTCAACCGTCATGCGCAGCGCGACGGAAGCGCTCTTTCGTAACAACTCCGGCGTAAACTTTGCGCTCCCGGTGATTGCCAGAGAGGTCAGGCCGTGGACCGTAGCCCAGATAGCGTGGCTGTAAGCATCAACGTCGCCGCGCTTCATCACGCGTGCGTCCATCGCCGCCTTGACCGCCTCTTGCAGGATGTTAAAAGAATCTATCACCGGCTTGTCCTCGTCCCGGCGGCTCTCGAAAAGAAAATCCGAGCGCTGCATAAACATTAATTGATAGTGGACGGGATTTTTCAGCCCGAAATCTATGTAAGCACGTCCCAGCGCCTCTATGCGCTTTAAGGGATCGCGCGTGCCCGCGGCGGCATCCATCAATTCGCGCCCGAACTCCATAAAGCCATCGTAGATGATGGCAAAGAGCAGGTCGTCCTTGTTCTCAAAATAGCGATAGATGGTGGTCGCCGAATAGCCTATGCGTTCGGCCACCTGTCGGAGCGAAAATCCTTCGTACCCGTGCTCCAGAAAAAGCTCGCCCGCGGCGTCCAGAATCATCTGCCGGACGCTCTCTTTTTGCTGCGCGCGCCGCTCGCGGCTCGCCTTACGCAAGCGCTCAGCCTGAGTCGTACGCCTTTTTGTTACCGCTTCACCAGTCATAAATCACCAATTAAGTTAACACTGTTACGCATAATAGACACGGCAACCATTTTTGTCAAGTTCGGCAGCCGGACTCACCGCAGAGGCGCAGAGAGCGCAGAGCAGGCGCAGAGAAAAGCATTCAACTCTCTGCGTTTCCTCCGCGTCCTCTGCGCCTCTGCGGTGAATGACTTGAAAATAATTCGCTCTCAAATTTTAAACTGACTTGCTCCTCCATGCTCTGCGCGCTCGATTTATGTCCCTGCCAGCCTGTATTATTGATGGCGTATTGAAATGAACAATTGAATCGCGTGCAGCGTTGTTGATTTAACGGAGTTTCTATAACAGGTGAACGATCTACGGAAATTTGCCCGGTATTTTCGGCCTTATAAAACATCTCTCATCGTGGGCATTCTTTGTATCCTCGCCTCCGTGGGTTTTGGTCTGATGGTTCCGCTCATCGTCGGGCGCGCGGTGGACGACCTGCAACAGGGCGTGACGTGGGCCAAGCTCACGCGCTATGCGCTCTCGGTTTTAGGCGTCAGCCTGACGAGCGGCATCTTCCTTTTCCTTCAGCGCCGCATACTGATTGGCATGTCCCGCCATGTGGAGTACGACCTGCGCAGGGATTTTTACGCGCACCTTGTGGACCAGCCGCTCCAATTCTTTCAAGAGCATCGCACGGGCGACCTGATGGCGCGCGCGACCAACGACCTCTCGGCTGTGCGCCAGTTGGCCGGGCCGATGATTATGTACACGCTCCAGACGATCCTTGTCGTCGTCATCGTCCTGCCACTGATGTTGAAAATCAGCGTCCGGCTGACGCTCCTTCTTCTAGTCACGATGCCGCTCGTCTCCCTGACGGTGAAATACTTCGGCCAGCAGGTGCACGTTCGCTTCGAGAAGATTCAGTACTTCTTCGCGCAGATTTCCGCGCGCGCGCAGGAGAATTTCACTGGCGTCCGTGTGGTGCGCGCCTACGCACAGGAGGGAGCGGAAATCGTAGCCTTCGACGCGCTCAATCGACAGTACATGGAGCGCAACCTGAGTCTTGTACGCATCTCGGCTGTGATGCGGCCCCTCATGCAGTTTCTCATCGGCGCGGGCTTTGTGCTCATCATCTGGATAGGCGTGCCGCTCACTGTGAGCGGGCGTATGAGCGTCGGCGAGTTCACGGAGTTCAATCTTTATCTAGCGCGCCTCATCTGGCCGCTGATTGCTCTGGGCTACGTCGTCAATCTGTACCAGCGCGGGACTGCGAGTCTCAAACGCCTGAACGCCATCATGGGCGTCGAGCCTACGATTAAGGACGAGGCGGGCGTGAAGAAGCAGCCGTTGATTCAGGGGCGTATAGAGTTTCGCAATCTAACGTTTCGCTACAATGACCACGCGGAGGCTGTCTTGCGCGACATCAATCTGGTGATTGAAGCCGGACAGACCGTCGCTTTTGTAGGACGCACGGGGAGCGGCAAGTCTACTTTGATGAATTTGATTCCGCGTCTACTGGAAGCGCCGCAAGGCACTGTGCTGATAGACGGTGTGCCTGTGCGCGATTATCCGCTCGGGCAGTTGCGTGGGGCTGTCGGCTACGTGCCGCAGGAGACTTTTCTGTTCAGCGACACGCTGGCCGAAAACATAGCTTTCGGAGTCGAAGAGGCGACGCATCCCGAAATCGAATGGGCGGCTTCGGTCGCGGGGCTCGCCGATGATGTCAGAGATTTTCCGGAGGGCTACGAGACCATGGTGGGCGAGCGCGGGATTACTCTCTCGGGCGGGCAAAAGCAGCGCACGGCGATTGCCCGCGCCGTCGTGCGCCAGCCCCGGATTCTGATTCTGGACGACGCGCTCTCGTCCGTAGACACCTACACGGAAGAAAAAATTCTCTCGGAGTTGCGCGAAGTGATGCGCAGCCGCACGAGCCTCATCGTCTCGCACAGGATTTCGACCGTGCGTCATGCGGATTTAATCTGCGTACTCGACGAAGGAATCATCATCGAGCGCGGCACGCACGACGAATTGCTGGCGCGCGGCGGCGAGTACGCGCTGCTTTACGAGCGGCAGCTACTGGAAGAGGAGCTGGCGGCGAGTTGAGGACAATCGGAACGGAGTGAGAATGATGAACGCTATGAATAATAAGCCCGTTGGGACGAACGTGGATGCAAGGTACCAGACCATGCTCATACTCTGGTTTGCGATACTGGTCTCGCAGGGTCTTTTCCTGGTGCTCACAATGGTCGCCGCGGGGCCGCGCGCTGGCGGCGGCCCTCCGGATGCCGTCGGGACAAACAAAATTATCTTATTCGTTGCCGGTGCGGCTGGCGGCTTCACGTTTTTAATGTCCTTCGTCTTAAAGAGCAAGTATTACAGTCAGGCTATAGAACAGCACAGCGTAGCCATGATGCAGAGCGGGCTCGTGCTGGCCCTTGCGCTTTGTGAAGCCACGTCCCTCTTCGGGCTGTTGATTTATTTTGTGACGCGCGACAAGTCCGCCTATGCCTTATTCGGGCTCGCTGCCTTAGGCATGTTGCTTCACTTTCCACGCAAGTCTCAATTGCTGGCAGCCTCCGGCGAGCGGCCAAAATTCGGTATGTAACAGGGTTTCAAGTATGGCGACCGCCGTCAAACAATTTCACGAAGAAGAAGCCATCGGCAAGACGTATGATTTCCGCGTCGCGCGCAGGCTCCTGCGGTATCTGAAGCCATACACTCTGTGGCTCGTGCCCGCGCTCCTGCTCACGCTCGTACTTAATTTGCTCGGCATCCTTCAACCAAAGTTTACGCAGTACGCGATTGACTGGTACATCATCCCGCGCGACACCACGGGCCTCAATCTCTTCGTGCTCGTCTACTTTCTGGTGCGCGTCGCGCATTTCGCCTTCTCTTATGTTCAGGAAGTGTTGTTGAACTCCGTGGGCCAGCGCGTGATGTACGACCTGCGGAGCGAGCTTTACCGCAAGCTACAGGAACAGGAGGTGGCCTACTACGACCGCAACCCAGTGGGCCGCATCATGACGCGTTTGACTTCCGACGTGGACGCGCTCAACGAGCTTTTTACTTCGGGCGTCATAGACCTCTTGGGCGACCTCGTCATGATCGTCGCTATCATAGGGATGATGCTGTGGATGGATGTGAAGCTCACTCTGGTCGCGCTTTTGACAGTACCTTTGTTGTTTGCAGCAACGAGCTGGTTCCGCCGCGGGGCGCGGCGCGGCTACGACATGGTACGCACGCGGCTGGCGCGCATCAACGCTTTTCTACAGGAGCATCTTTCGGGCGCGCAGACCGTGCAGATTTTTAACGCCGAGATAAAATCGCGCCGACAGTTTCACGACATCAACGACGACCACCGCAACGCGCACATCAAGACCATCTTTTACTACGCGGTCTTCTTCCCCCTGGTGGATTTAATCGGGGCCATAGGCATCGCGCTCATTATCTGGTACGGCGGTTATCGCGTGATGCAGAACACGGAAGGGATAACCGTGCTCACTTTGGGCGCGCTCGTCGCCTTCATACAATATTCGCAGCAGCTCTTTCAGCCCATACGCGACATTTCGGACAAGTACAACGTCCTGCAAGCGGCGGTCGTCGCATCGCATCGCATCTTCAAGACACTGGATTTGCCGGTGGCCGTCACTTCGCCCGCCGCGCCAAAAAAGCTTGGCCGCGCGCAGGGGCGTATTGAATTCGAGAACGTGTGGTTTGCCTACAAGGACGAAGACTGGGTGCTACGCGACGTGTCGTTTACGGTCGAGCCCGGACAGACCGTAGCGCTCGTGGGCCACACGGGCTCGGGCAAGACTACGATTACAAACCTGCTGATGCGCTTTTACGACGTGCAGCGCGGGCGGATTCTTCTGGACGGCGTGGACGTGCGCGACTGGGACTTGCGCGCCTTACGCGAGAACTTCGCCGTTGTCTTGCAGGACGTGTTTCTCTTTAGCGGGACGGTCGCGGGCAACATACGCTTGGGCCGCGCCGAAATTGCGGACGAGCGCGTCGAATGGGCCGCGCGCGAAGTCCACGCAGATCGCTTCATCAAACGCCTGCCCGAGGCTTACACTTCAGAGGTGCGCGAGCGCGGCGCCGGGCTTTCGGTCGGCCAGAAACAGCTCATCTCGTTTGCGCGCGCGCTGGCCTTTGACCCTGCGCTCCTGATTCTGGACGAGGCGACCAGCTCGATTGACACAGAGACCGAACAGCTCATCCAACAGGCCATCGAGCGCGTCCTCGAAGAGCGCACTTCGCTCGTCGTCGCGCATCGTCTCTCGACCATCCAGCGCGCGAGGCGCATCATCGTCCTCCACCACGGCGAGATACGCGAGCAGGGCACACATCAAGAGCTGCTCTCCGAGCGCGGCCTCTACTGGCGACTCTACAAGCTCCAATACGCTGACCATTCTTCGGATGCTGTGCCGGGCTAAAAGTTTCTTGGAGCGGGAACAAATAAATTCAGAGCGACTGTAGGTTGCCAGTACTACATAGCTTAACTATTCTCTAGAGACTAATTATGAAGCAAGAGACAATCTTAATAGTTGATGACCAACCAGAGAGCGCTTCTTTACTTGCACACTTCCTTGGACAAGAAGGTTATAAAACTCTCGTAGCTAATGATGGTGTTGAGGGACTTCGTATTGCAACAGAAGAGCATCCTGATTTAATTCTCCTGGATGCTCTGATGCCTGTAATGGATGGGTATGAACTGCTACAAAGAATTAAGGCACGAAAAATACCTACCAGAGTCATTATGGTATCAGCCTTAAGAGAAGCAAGCGACATTGTCCGATTTACACGAGCAGGAGCTTACTCCTTTATTGTAAAACCAGTTACGCCGGATGAATTATTAAATGAGGTTAGAAAGGTGCTGGCAGTAGAGAATACAATGGATATTCAGCAAAGCGATGCTCCTCCTATCATTGAACATCTATTTGCTACGACGGAAAAGCTAGAAAAAGATAAAGAAAAGCTCGCCGAAGAGAATAAGAACCTTAAAGAAATTACCGTCGAAAGAAAAACCAGCCAACATCTGATCTTAATTGCGATTAGGCTTTTATGCTTATCAATTGCGATAGTCATAACGATACTCATTTATTCATTGAATATCATTACGAAAACACAAGCCATTTTCATTCCATTTATTATATTCTTCTTATTAATCCTGCCGATTGAGAGGATAAAGAAGCTCTCAGTCAAAATACCAAAAGCCGAAACGGGTATCGAAATTGACGATAAACACGACAAGTAACAAAGCATAATCTTTATTCAATTCGCACGGTATCTAACAACCAATTCAATCCGGACGCCTCTCTATAGCTTCTCTTTCATGCTCGTCTTCTACAGTCTGCTAGAATGCTGCACGGCGCGTTGTGAATCAATCCGTGCGCCGTCAGACTCTTTTTTTGTGGAGGACGTAAGGGTTGTTTAAGCATGAGTTGGGAGATGGCGCTGAGCTTCGGATTCTTGAGACGCGACATGCGCGGGAGTTCCTTCAGTTCGTAGATGAGAATCGCGCGTTTCTCGGGAGGTGGCTCCGTTGGGGCGACGAGATTAAAACGGTCGAGGATGCTGAAGCTTTCCTGCGTCGCGGTGTCGAGAGATACGTCGAGGACGGTTTGCCGTGGGTGGGTATCTGGTTCGAGGGGAAGATGGTTGGCGGCGTGCTCTTCTTTCCTGTTGAGACGCGCACTCTGGCAACGGAGGTCGGCTACTGGCTGGGCGAGAGCGCCACGGGCAGGGGTCTCGTGACGCGCGCCGTCTCGTCTATGCTCGATTACGCTTTCGGCACGCTCGGCCTACATCGCATAGCATTAGTGGCCGAGGTCGGCAACGAAAAATCAATCGCGGTGGCGAAGCGACTGGGGTTCACGCAGGAAGGCGTGCGCAGAGCAGCCGGAGTAAACCACGGGCAGTATGTAGACATGGCGGCCTTCTCATTGCTGGCCGAAGAATGGGCCGGACTTCGCGAGCAGCCTTTGCGTGCCGCATCATCCGGCTCATCCGACACGACCGCTCAATAGCGTCTCTTTCATCAAGATTATGAACGTCATGAAGTGTGAAATCACCTTTGAAGAAAATCCAGCGCCGGAAGAGTTGCTAATCGTAGGCGATGGTCTCACGCAATACAACCTCTCGAAAACAGGCATCGGAGACACCAGCCCGCTGACCTTCTTTGTGAGAGACGCCAAAGGCTCTATTGTGGGCGGCGTTCACGGGAATTATGCCGGGTCCGGCTGGTTATACATCAGCATGCTGTGGCTGGACGAAAGCGTCAGAGGCAGCGGTTACGGCAGCCGTCTGATGGAACATATCGAGAGAGAAGCAATCAAGCGCGGCTGCACAAATGCGTATCTGGATACCTTTAGCTTTCAAGCGCCGGAGTTCTATAAAAAGCTGGGCTACGCAATCTTTGGAGAGCTGAAAGACTTCCCTCCCGGACACAGCAGAATCTTCCTGACAAAGAGATTGACTCTCTCCGAAGTGAACGCAGACGAACCGGCAGGTGAGCGACCTTAAGATTATTCTCGACGACGACTAACTTCTGGACGCTCGGTCTTCGGGCGACTCAATCAGGCGCTCTTGGCTTTGAACTTGTCGCCGTTCTCTTTCTGCATCTTGTCGGCCTGGGTCTTGAGGTCGTCCACCTCTTTTTTGAGCTTGTCCGAGCGCGTGCGTATGTCCGCGAGTTTCTTGTTGCGCTCGGCTGTGGTTTTGAGGGTGGTGTCCGTACGGGCGGTGGGCATCTCTTTTAAGGCCGTGAGGTGCGCGCCCTGTTTGCGCATCAACTGCGCGCGCAGGTCAAGGTACTGTTTGTACTTCTCATCTATCTTGAGCTTGCCCGCCTGATCATACTTCTCTGCGGCTGATTTGGCGTCGTTGATTGCCTGATCGTAAAGCACGACCTCTTCTTCGTTCAGCTTTTTGATTTTCGCGCGGTCTTTCTTTTCGGCCTTGATGTCATCTTCCTTCTTCGTCGCCTGCGTGTAAGCGTCGTCAACCTTGGCGGCCAACTGGTCCGCTTCACCCTGTATCTTGTTGGCCTCTTTTAACTGGTCCTCGCTCTCGCGGCTAAAATATTTACAGCCGGGTGCGACGAGGAGTATAGAGAGTGCAAGGGCAACCATTATTCGACGAGTCGTGCCGGTCAGCATGGGCTCTCCTTTCCGGTTCACATCATTGCTTGAAAAAGTTGTCGCAGATAAAGAGCGCGCTTTTAGTCGCTCTCATGATTAATACAGAGCACCTGCCCCGGGTTCGATTCCTGTTGATTAAAATGTTGGGGCTGAAGCTTTAAGCGAGTGTCGTGACAATACGACACTCGCGTCAGTCGGTCAATAGCAGGGGCTGAAATCGCCTCACACGGCTAAGGCGTTGCCGGGCCGCGCGTCTTGATAGGGATGAGGCTTTCGACCGAGCGTGTGATTTGAAGATAGATCTGCGTCTCGCCGGGAATCTGCGTGCGCCATCCAGCGCCGGCCCTGCGTATGTAGAGCGGCAGCCGCGCCGGGTTGGAGTTATAGCCCGCGGCCATCAGCTCGGACGGCGTGGCCCACTTGGCGCTCAGTGCGTAATTCACGTCCGGGCTGGAAGTCAGGTTGTTCCACACGTCCTGCATGTAGAGAAGCATAGCTTCCAGGGCGTTACCGTGATTGCGCATGCCCAGCACGAAATCCGGGTTGAGACCGACGCCCGGATGCAGGCGTCGTATCATCTGGTACGTGGAAGGAATCATTTGAATCATCCCGCCAGCCCCGGCTGTGCTCACGGAATAGTTGTAGGTCTTCAGCTCGTTCAATGCATAGAGCGAATAGATTTCTTCGTACAGCGCCAGCCGATTCTCTTTGAAGAAGCGCGGGTGATCTACGTGCTCGACGATCAAAAGTCTTTCGGCCATGTCCACTACCTGCGGGGAGATAAATTTGCCTTTATCGCGCAGGCGCTTGGCAGCCAAATCGAGCATCGTCTTGATGTAGGATTTTCCAGCGCTCACCACTTCGGGCGACAGCAGCGCCGGATGCGCGGAGGTGTAATAAGCCATCTCGCGCAGGTAGCCGTTGCGCTCAATCGGGTATTCGACCAAGAGCGGCACGAACGAACGGTTCGTCGATTTCTCGAAAATGGTGACGGCTGTATTGACGCCGTTGGCGCGTATGATACGCATGCTCACGGTGCTGCCCTGCGTGGTTGTGACGGTCGCTTCCGCGCCGCGACTCAGGAACAGGTCTTTGGGCAGCGTGATGAGATGAATCTTGTTGGTCGAAGGATCGAGCGCTGCCATGGTGACAAACGAGAGCGGCGTGGGGGGCATCGCCGTCGATGGCGGCATCGCTGTTGCTTGTGTCATAGCGGTCGGCTGCGGGCGCGACTTAAAGGTACGCTCGGCCTCCTGCATGCGCGCCCTGATGCGGCTCATGGCAACCGAAGTTGCGGGCATAGCGGGTGTCGTCGTCTGAGTACCGGCAGCGGGCGGAAGCGCGGACGCGGGCGTCGGCACGGGTCGCGGGCTCTGGCTCGCAGGCGGATTGGCCGCAGGCAATAAAGGAGGAGGTGTCGGGCGCGGCTGCGGCGTCGCCGTGACGGGCGCAGTCTGCCGGGACGGCTGCGCCGGAGCAGTCGTCGTTGTTGTTGTAGCTGGCGCGTTGACGGTTCGTGGTCTGGTTTGCGACGGTACGGGAGAAGCAGTCTGAGACTGTGCCAGTGCGTTTGCAAGGGGCAGCGCCAGAACGAGCAGCGCCGAGGGGAACAGGTTTTTTCTCATACTCTTAAATCTCCACCTTGGGTTATAAACCGGAGGCCCGTAGAGGCCCGTGCGCGCTTCCTTTAAGATTCGCCCGTGCGCCGCCCGGTTGTCAACAGTTTTTGTTTTGAAGTCTGAGCGCGGATGCTCCTCAACTCATTCACCGCCGAGACGCAGAGGACGCAGAGGGGGCGCAGAGAGTTGAATTAGTTTTCTCTGCGCTATCTCCGCGACATCTCTGCGTCTCGGCGGTGAGTCCTGTCGAATCCACTATCTTCCATTGACTTACTTTTGAGTTTATCGTAAAAGCATTACACGGCTCCCGACCCGGACGGCCTCGCGCCGATTTCTTGACCAGTAAATCGCCACGTCAACTTTCCCTTTTTGAAACAAGGAGTCTGCTTCCCCCATGAAATTCGCAAACTCTCTCTTTACACGTCGCGCCAGCGCAGCCCTGCTCGCACTTTTCGCACTCTTTATCAGCCTTGTTCCTCCCGAAAGCCGCGCGCAAACGAAAAAAGAGGGCGATGGCTACGTTCTCTCCGATCTGGAAAAAGCCGTGCTTAACGAGATGAATCTGGCGCGCACGCGCCCTGCGGAATACGCCGCTTATCTTGAAGCGTGGCGCGGCTACTACAAGGGCAAAAGTTTGAAAATCGCGGCCCGCCCTCCCGTTGACACGGTCGAAGGCGTGAGCGCGCTCGAAGAGGCTATCAATTTCATGCGCGCCCAGAGTCCGCTTCCAGCTTTGCAAGTCTCCACAGGCATGTGCATGGGCGCGAAAGACCAGTCCTTCGATCAGGCAAAGTCAGGCGAAGTAGGCCACGCCGGTTCGGACAACAGTTTTTCGTGGGAGCGCGTCGCCCGCTACGGCGAATGGCAAAAGCCTGTCAGCGAAAACATAGCCTACGACGACGGCACAGCGCGCGAGATTGTCATCAACTTGATTATCGACGACGGCGTGCCGACGCGCGGCCACCGCCGCAACATCTTCAACTCGCTCTACATCGTCACGGGCGTCTCGTGCGGCAATCACCCGCTCTATGGCGGCATGTGCGTCTGCACCTTCGCCGGAGGGTTTACGGAAAAATCGTCCGACGCTAATCCCGCGACTCGGCCTGCGCCCGCGACCAACGCGCCTGCAACGACGACGATGCCCGCATCCAACGGCACGGCCAGACCCGTTCCCAGAAAATTGTAGCAAAGAAAAATTCATCGCTCTCGGATGTTTCAAACGAGCAAGCGAGCGTCGCTTTAAGAGAGCGACAAGAAAGGCTCAAAGGAGCGCGCCTTTCATCAAGGCGCGCTCCTTTTTCTGACCCACGGACCGTAAAACTGCCGGGCTAGAGCTTAATCCACTGCGAAGCTAACGTTGACCACCGCCGTCACGTCTTTCTCAAGCGCGGTGGTGTCGTTCATCCCGTAGTCCGAGACCTCGTTGGAATCGGCGGGCGTAATCTGCATCACACCCATCTTGGCAGAGCGGACGTTGCCAATGTCGCTACCCGTGCTCGACGCGATTCTTTCCGCGCGCACCTTCGCATCCTTGGCAGCTTCGCCCAGCATCTCTATCTTCAGGTCGCCGAGCTTTGTGTAGTGATACTCGGGCGAGCCGGATTCAAGCAGGATGCCCTGATTGATTAACTCTGTCGCCTCGCGCGCCACCTGCGCGATTTTGTCCACGTCGTTCGAGCGAACTTCTATGTCCTGTTGGAGGATGTAGGCTGTAATCTGGCCCGTCTCCACCTCATTGCCCTCGCTGTCGCGACCCTTGGCCTGTATGGTCTTGGTCGTAATCGAGCTGGTGGTAATCTGATTCTCGGGTATGCCTTTCGAAATCAGATACTGCTTGACGCGCGGAACATTATCGGAAAGCGACTTGTAGGCGTCCGCCAACTGCGGGGCCTGATAACTAACGCTGGCCTTCCAGATAACTAAATCCGATTTGATACGCTTGCGGGCAGAGCCCGTGACCGTTACCGTCTGGTCGCCCTGTTTGGCGTGCGTGTAAGCCCATGCGCCGACGATGCTTGACAGCACCAGCGCCACGGCCAGCGCAAACCCGGCGTTAAATACGTGTCCGTTTCTTTCTACGCTCATAATAAGTTGGCACCTCCCAATGCCGACCTGTTGACGCAAAGCTTAAAGGATGTTTGCTTATCCCTCTATGTGGCTAACCACAGCGCGCGAGCGTGGAAAGCGACAATGAAAAGGCAAAAGTCAAAGTGCAAAAGGCAAAAGTGAAGATGGAAATCCAGCCCCTCTTCACTTTTGCCTTTTGCACTTTGACTTTTGCCTTGTTTCAGATTTCCCTGAGGCTTCCGGCCAGAGCGCCGACCGCCGATTCCGCCAGGTCTTTGAGCGCGCCAGCGCGGCTCATCAGGCGGAAGCGCGTGGCGACCATGTAGCCCGCGCTAAAGCCTAAGCTCGCGTCCAGCTCGCACAACTCTGCGGCCAGCGCGCGTTGCGCGGCACGCTCGAAGGCGTGTTGCAGCTCTGCGCTAGCCGCGTCCATGCCTTCGACGAGGATGACTTCAACGTCGTTGCGGCCACGGGTGCGCCGCCTCGCGTGCTCGCGAAGCCGCACGCGCGCGTCCTCCTGTATCTTGCCGGTCGAGACGACTACAAGATGCTGCGCCTCGGTGTCTATGAGCTTGTCGAGCGCGCGCGCCGCGTGCGCCGCCGCCACTTCGCCGTCTCTCAGGACAAATAGAAACGGCTCGTTGCTCACCATGACCGTCAACTGAACCTCTCCGTCCTGCGCCGTGGGCAGGATGGAAACTGCGCTGTCAGGCACGCCCAGCTCCCGCAGGACCGAGCGCAGGCGGTTCACGAGCCACGTGCTATCGGGCAGGAGCGTAGTGGCTAAATCTGTGAGCATCACTAGTTCTTCGACGCGCTCGTCGCCTATGCGTGCGCCGCATTCGCTGCACATGGCGTTGCTGGCGGTGATGATAGTCAGCATGTCAGCCGACGGCAGACGGAAGAGAGAGCGGCCTTCCTTGCGACAACTGACCAGCACCTCGCGTTTGAGAAGCCCCACGTCCGAGAGCCTGTTGACGAGCGATTGGTTATCCGATTCGCCCGCCAGCAATTCCGCCGCGCGCCCCGCGGCCTGCGCTTCCTCTATACGCAGCAGTAGACGCCGCGCCGCTATGTCGTCCAAGGCTTCAAGCGCGAGGCGTCTCTCGACGCCCGCTTCGCCCGTAGAGTCTTGATGAGCATCTCCGTTTAGCGAGAGAGGCCCGCGCGCTTTCCACTCTGCGGTCTCCAATGCGCCGCCTGTGGCTCCGCCTTCTTCGCGCCCGTTGTTGCGCGCGGCGTCGAGCGCGTCCGTCACATTACGGCAGAAGCCTTCGAGCCGTCTTTCCGGCTCAATCGTCTCGCGCCCGTAAATAATTCCGGCGCGCATTCCCGCCAGCTCGTCCTCCGCGTCGCCGAAGATTAAATAGAAGACGTGGTCGTCAACGCAGAAGAGGTCGCCGCGCACGTAGAGCGAGTTTTCTTCCGTCTCGGTCCAGGCGGCGATGGCGCGCTCCATCTCCCGTGTGCGCTCCGTAGAGCCTAAAGCCTGCTCAAAGGCTGACTGGCGCGCGGCCCGTATGAGCGGGTTGAGCCCACGGTCCTCCAAACGGTCAAGGACGAGCAGCCGTGTTGCGCCGTCTACACTATGTTCTGAGGTACGGCTTGCGAAAAACAGCATATCTTTCTCCTCTCTACGGGGCGCATGCTAACACGGCACACGTAAAAATTTCCATGCTGAAATGCACGTCCGGGTTCAAAATGACCGGACGTGTTCCGCGACAGGACGTGTGTATGCTCATGCGTCACCACACAACGCGACGAGCCGCGTTTCTCTAAGCTCTTTTGTTCTAATCCGATACCTTGAATGTGGACTGTCACGAAACAGTCACATTGCCTCTTGTAAGAGGGGTCTTCGGCCTGTACTATGAACTTCGCTGCCACGCGTAGTTCTGTAAGCCCCTGCAGGCAGCATTAAGCAAGATAAATAAGTTAAGGAGCACGTAGTTCCCTCGACCTATGTTTCATAAACTATTCCCCTGTGCACTGATGGTCTGCCTCGTGGTGCTTTCGGTTGTCAACGTCGCCGCTCAAACAGATTCTCTGACACGCAAAACTTCCATTACCACAACCAAGGGCGGTCCACCGCGTCTGGAAACAGACCCGGTGATTATCTCTGTCGCCAAAGTTCCGGTCCAAAAGCTGTCACCCTTAACTGCTTCCAGGATTTCGCCGCAGCTTAATCAAATGCTGACAGCCGCCATTGATATGCGTATGGGCTCGCCTTACGTTTACGGTTCTTCCGGTCCTTATAGCTTCGACTGTTCAGGCTTTGTGTGGAGCGTCTTTCAATCCGCAGGCATACGCTTTGACCGCTCAAGCGCACGCTCGCTCTGGTCAAGCTTTGCGCCAGCGACGAAAGAGGAAGAGGTTCAGTTTGGCACGCTCGTTTTCTTTAGCGGCCTGACGCACGTAGGCATCGTTGCCGACGCGAACGGCTTTTATCACTCCTCGCGCAGCCAGGGCGTCATCTACTCGCCATTTAACAAATACTGGTTGAGCCGCGTTGACGGTTTCCGCCGCGTCCCGCTCCCCGTGCAGCTACAGGTGGTGAAGGCAGAATAAGACTGCGAGTATTACAGACACAGAAAAAGAGGCCGGAGCATGTTAAGCAACATACTCCGGCCTCTTAAATTTTCAGTTCCGTAGATTTGGGAATAGCCGCCTGAAAGAGCGTCGCCAAAGAGAGGCGTGCTCGCGTTGCGGCGCGGCTTCCCCGGTTTTAGCGATTATTGATTGGGGCAACGAATCCTGCGCGGTGCGTGTCGTCTTCGCGCGCTTCCCAGACCACGGCAATCTTATCAACTGCCACGTAGCCCATCCCGTGATCTTCATCTTTCAGATGAAGCACACCGTTTTCAACCTTGACCACCTCGCCGCGCAGGCTCACCGCGCCCGTGCAAATAATGTCAACCTTGCGTCCTATCATTCTGGAAAGAAAATCTTGCATCTTCATCATACCTCTCAAAAAAAGTTTTCAGAGGTTAGAGGTCAGAAAAGCAATGCAAAGTGCAAAGTGCAAAATGATAAATGAAAAGAAAGAGCTTCTTTAATTTTGCCTTTTGCATTTTGCATTCATCACTGCTTTTCTGACCTCTAACTTCTATTTCTCTTCATCCCACTCCCACACGACTTCGCTGCTGTTGCCGTCGGTGAGCCGTTCTTTCTTCATCTTGCGGAAAGTAATCTGCACGAGCGGGATAGTGTCCGGGTCGTCCTGCTGGCGGCGCTCGAACTGTAGCAGGTCATAATAAGCGCAGCGCTTGCGGTCAGGATACACGCGACACACGGCGGGCCGTGCGTGATAAATCGTGCAGCCGCGCGTCTCCTGGTCCAGAAACATACAGGTCTCCGGAAAAATTACGTCTTTGCGACGACGCAGTACGCGCTCGTCGCTATGCATCTTTGTATAGCGGCGCTCGGCTGTCTCAAACGAGACTTTGAAATATTTTGCGAGACGCGTGATGTCGCGCTTGGTGACTTGCACGCGCTCGTAGATGGAGCAGCAATAGGCCGGACACTTCGAGCAATCGAAGTACGTGCGTGGTTGTTCGTCAGTAATCTTTTTCGCCATCTTCCCTTCAGCTCACCTCTAACGTCTTTTGGATTTCGCGTACTCGGATTGAAGCAACTCCATAAACTCGCCGCGCCGCTCGTAGAGCCGCTTGGGCTCGCGCGGCTCGTGCCTGGCAAGAGCATACGCCGTTATGACTGGTAATGCCACCGTCGAATCCACATAACAAACTACTGCGTCCGGCAAACGATCCGGGTCAACTTTACCCCACGAGACTGCCTCTCCCGGCGTCGCACCGCTCAACCCACCTGTGTCCGGACGGGCGTCTGTCACCTGCAAGAAATAGTCATGCCCGCGCTCGTCAATTCCCAGAACTTCCTGAATCTGCGGCTCTGTCTGGAGCATGAAATTTTTTGGGCTGCCGCCGCCGAGGATAAAGACGGCGGACTTCCCGCCGTGCTTTTTGCCCCGGTCGCCTTTGCCGTGAATTGCGCCGCGTTTCCCAGCGAGCACAATCGCCGCCGTTTCGTTAACGTCGAGCGACGGGTCAAAAGCCAGCTTGTTGCCTTGCAGGGCTTTCGCCGCGACGTTCATCCCGATGGAAGAATCGCCCGGACTCGAAGTGTAAATCGGCACAGCGTACTCATACGCGGCAGCCAGCAGCGATTTATTTTCCAGCCCTAATTTACGCTCGCGCTCGCGCACATACTTTCCGCAGAGGTAGTGAAACTCTGCCGTGGACATCTGCTTTTGAAATTCCTCGCCTTCGATGATGCGTCGAAAGAAGGCGTCCGTATCAAGCAGCACGGAGTAATCAAAAAAGATGTCGTAGATACGCACGACCTCTTCTTCGCGCAGGACGACGTCCGATACGCCCGCGCTGCCCTGATGCATTTCGAGCCCGATGCCGAAATGCGTGTCGTGATAAAGATTCGCGCCCGTGGAGATAATCCAATCGACAAAGCCTGCGCGGATGAGAGGAATGAGGGCCGAGATACCAAGCCCCGCTGGCGTCAGAGCGCCCGTCAGCGAAAGCCCCACGGTCACGTCCGGCTCAAGCATCTTCTGCGTAAAGAGCAGACATGCTTCGCGCAGGCGCGCGGCGTTATAAGCGAGAAATGAATTGTCTACGAGGTCTGCGACCGTGGTGTTTGTGGCAATCGGTTGCGGGTCAATGCGACGTCCCTGTAGAAACCGGCTTCTCTTTTTTCCCATCTTGTAACTTTTCCTCCACCTTTTCCTCAAGCGCTTTGATACTGGCGCGGGCCGCGCTCTTGATGATGTGCATCGCCTCGCGCTCGTACACTGCGCGCAAGTCTGCAATAGCGCGCGGGTCGCCGAGCACGGCCAGCGCTTTAATAGCTGCGAGCTTGATGCGAAACGCTTTGTCCGTCAAAAGCTCAATGAGCTTCTGATAGATAGCCTCGTGCTCGTCCTTATGTTCTTTCCCGAGCGTGCCGAGCGCCATCGTGGACGCCACACGAACGGGCGGCGAAATTCCGTAAGCCGTGTGCTCCAGGGCAAGCGCAATCCCGCGACGGTCTTTGGCAATCGCCAGCGCGTCGAAGACTGTAGCACGCAATACATCCTGATAAGAATCGCGCCCGAGCATGCCTAATAATTTTTCATAAGCCTCTTCGCTCGCCGCACGCGCCAGTGCGCGCATGCTGAAGGCCGCGACGAAATAGCTCTCGTCTTCGCGCATCGCGCGCACAAGCGCACCAATTGCTTTTTGGTCCTGATGAAAACGGCCTAAGGCCCACACGATGGCACGCCGCACGCGCGCCTCTTCGCTTTTCTTCAACGCCGTGATGAGCGCGTCGCGCGCTTCTTCCGAAGCGACGCCGGAGAGCGCCACCGCCGCAGCCATACGCACAGGCCCGAACTCGTCCTGCATAAGTGTGCGTCGCAATTCCTTGGTTGTTTCTTCATCCTTGAACTGTTCGAGCGAGCGAGCCGCGCGCATACGCGCCGTAAAACACTCGGCGTGGTGCAGTTGATAAAGAAGCTCCTGTTTGGATTTTTCGTGCTCGACGGTTTTCAGGAGGCGGTCTTCCGGGTCGAACATGACGGCGAGCGGGCGCTCGTCCATAGCAAAATGAAAATCATGCTCGTCCGCGTAGACGTGTATGCGGAAAGTGCACGCGCCCGTTTTTGTCAAAACTTCTATCTCGACGGGCATGCGAAACAGCGGGGTGCCGTTCGTGGTGTCCTGCGTCTGTTTGATGCGGACGCGGAGTGCCTTGGTTTCAGCATCGTACTGATGGCTCACCTCAAATTCGGGATAGCCGCGCCCGTAGAGCCAGTTGTTAAAGAACCAGTCGAGGCTGCGGCCCGTCACCTCTTCAATCGCGACCTTGAGATCATTCGTCTCCACACTCTGCCACTCGTGCTTTCGCAGATAGTAAGAGAGCGTGCGAAAGAAATCCGCGTCGCCCAGAACGTAGCGGAGCATGCCAAGCACTAGACAGCCTTTTTGATAAGCATGACGGTCGTAGACTTCCATAGGGAATTCATAACGGTCGTAAACGATGGGACGGCGATAACGATCGCGGTCCTCCGTCATGTAGTTATTGGTCTCCTGTATGAGAAAGAAGCGCGCCTCGTCCGTGCCCTCTGCGTGCTCGGCCCAGAGAGCTTCCGCGTAGGTCGCAAAGCTCTCCTTGAGCCAGACGTGTTTCCACGAGCGAGGCGTCAGAAGGTCGCCCCACCACTGATGCGCCAGCTCGTGCGCCACCACGTCGTGACAGTTGAAATCAAGCTCTGTCTGAGCGTCGTGCAGGAAGCGGTCTGAATGAGTAGTCGCGGAAGTGTTCTCCATAGCGCCGTAGATAAAATCGTCCACGACCACCTGCGCATACTTGGGATAAGGATATTCGTAATCAAAGAGCTTGTTGAAATGGCGAATCATGGCGGGCGTCGCGCTCATCAATCGCCGCGCCTCGCGCTCCGTCCCGTGATAGGTGTAGTAAGGCACGGGCAGGCGCACGGCATGAGCTTCGATGATTGCGAAATCGCCCACGACGATGGAGACAAGATAGGCAGGGTGCGTCTCATCCTGTCGCCAGTGAAAGGTGCGCGTCCCTTCTTTTTTGTTGTGCCGCTCTTTGACGAGCCGCCCGTTCGAGAGCACTGTGAAGCGTTCGGGAACGGTTGTGATGGTTTCGGTCGTCTGTCGCTGGTTCGGAGAATCCGTGCAGGGGAACCACGCGTGATTGTCTTCCGCCTCGCCCTGCGACCAGACCTGCAAAGGCTTCTGCGGGTACGCTTCGTCGGGCTTGATGAAGTAGAGACCGCGACGCGGGCGCGCGCTGTAGGTAATGCGCAACGTGACAGACTTTCCGCGAGGCTGTGGCTTGTCAAGATAGACGACGAGCTTTTCCGTAAAACTTTCAAATTCCAGACGGCGCGTCCCGTTTAAGACTTCCGAGACGTTCAGCTCAAAAGCGTCCAGCTCGATTCGTTCCAGTGTGTCTCGAAACGGCGCGAGCGTAATCGAGGCGCGGCCTTCCAGATGATCGTCCGCGGGGTCTATGCGTAGGTCCAGACGTATGTGTTTGATGTCGAAGTCGCGGCTGCGCGTTTCGTGCGCGGGTGCTTCGACGGGCTTCAGTGGCGGCGGCGGCGTTTCATCGTAAGGATTGAGCGCGGCGTGAAAGCGCGGGTCTAGAAAAGCCGGGTGAAAGAGTGCGTCCCTGTGACGTGCCAAGTGTTCTCTCCGGTCGAGGTAAAGTTAGATTGGTGAAGATCGTAGGGGGAATGATACCAAAACAAGCGCGTAAATCGTAAATCGTGAATCGTGAATAGAAAAATCGTTCTTACTATTTACGATTCACGATTTACGATTTACGGTTTCTATTTCTTCCTGTGCGAATCGTTCAAGACACTGACGGCAAAGACAACGACTGTATCGCTCGCGCAGGATTGCGCGCATGTCGTCGGTCAAGGCGACTTGCGAGCACCAGCAACCCGCGAGCGACGCGCCGCACTCAAACGCCTCCCCGCACGCTTCGCACAGGGAAGCGTCCCGCGATTCTTCCGCTCGTGTGCCGACCTGTTCGCAGCTACTCATTTCGGGAAACCTATTCTGCCTGTGCCTGGCTGTGTGCGCGACGCAGTCGCAGGCGAGAGATGCGCCGGTCGTCCGCTTCCAAAACTTCCACGTCCAGACCGCGAAACGTTAGGCGCTCGCCCGGTCGCGGGACATAACCGCTCTCGCTAATCACCAGCCCCGCGATGGTCGTAAAATCGTCATCTTCAATCTCCATGTCGAAGAGACGCTCAATCTTGCCGATTTCCGTAGAGCCCGCGACGTCGTAATAGCCGTCGTCGGCTTCGACAATTTCTACAATGTCCTCGCTCTCTATATCCTCGTCCTCGATTTCGCCGACAATCTCTTCGAGTATGTCTTCGACGGTCACTAACCCTGCGACGCCGCCGTATTCGTCAATCACCATAGAGAGCTGGACGTGCGCCTTCTGCATCTCTTTGAGCAGCTCTGCGGCGGGTTTGGTCTCCGGCACGAAATAGACCGGTCGTACAAGCGAAGCGATATTTTCATCCTCTCTTCCTTCGGGCCAGCATTGCAGGATGTCGCGCACGTAGATGATGCCTTCGACGTTATCAATCTGGTCGCGAAAGACGGGCAGGCGCGAGTATTTCGATTCGTTAATCACGTCGCGCGCTTCGCGCACGGTAGCTGTAATCGGCAGGGCCACGATTTCCGTGCGCGGCGTCATCACTTCGTTGACGCGCGTGTCGCCAAACTCGATAATCGAGTGAATCAGCTCGCCCTGCTCCTCTTCTAAAATCCCCTCTTCCTCGCCGACGTCGATGAGCGCCTGAATATCATCGCCGTTGTCTTCCGCGTCCTCGTCACCGTTGGTTTCGATGACGGTGCGTTCGCGCCGCGAGCGGTCGAAAACTTTATGAAGCGGGTCGGCTATGAACACGAAGAGATGATAAAAGGGGCGTATGAACGGCAGGAGCAAGAGCAGCGCTCGCTCCGGGTTGCGCGAAGAGATCATGCGCGGGATGAACTGGCGAAAGATGCCCGCGAGCACGAGCCCCGCAATAAAAGCTATCAAGAGAAATCGTGTGCCCGGAAACAGTCGGAGGCTAATGGAAGTGACGAGCACGGTCACGGCGACGAGCAGGATTTGAATCACCGCCGAGAGCGTGAAACGAAAACGCGGGCGGTCATCGAGTATCTCTTTGAGGAAGCGCGTGGTGCGATCATCGGGGCGCTGCTCCTCGGCCTCGGAGATCAGCCGCCTCAGTCCAACGTCGCTCAACTGGCCGAACGCCATGTCCACAGTCGCCAGAAACGTCAGCGCCAGCAGAAGAAGCCCTGTGATACCTATCGCAATATCCATAAGTGGTCGTAAATCGTAAATGGTAAATCGTAAATAGTAAATCTAAAACGCGGTCGCCCCTTGCCTACTATTGACGATTCACGATTGACGATTCACGAATTATATTCCAAGACGGCGTCGAAGGCGCAGTTCCAAACGGTCCATCTCGCCCTCATCCCGCTCATGATCATACCCGCACAGGTGCAACAGCCCATGCAGGATAAGCTGCGACACCTCCTCCTCAAACGAAAGCCCATGCTCCCCAGCCTGCCGCGCCGCCTGCTCCACCGAAATCACCACATCGCCTAAACTAACACCTTCAGCTTTCTCAAACTCATCCTGCGCGGACGGAAACGACAACACATCCGTCGTCCCACTCTTTTTCCGCCACATCCGATTCAGCTCCCGCATCGCCCTATCCGACACAAAAGCCACCGTCACCCCCGCGCCTTCTTCGGCAGGCACAACCCCCATAGCCCGCGCCGTAAACGCACGCCAACGGTCGCCATCCACCGGCACTTTGCGCTGGCGATTAACAACCTCAATCATCAAATGCCCTCGTCATCCTGCACTGCCTTCGTCTGAGCCGGAGGCAAATACAAACTTTCCAGCATCGCCCTCTTTTCATCCGGCGACATAAAAGCGAGTTTCAAATAATCTTGCAGTAAGCAAGTGGCTTTGAGGTAATTAGTCAATAGCGCTTGTTGTATGTCTGTTAGATCCCATTCATGCCCAATATTTCTATGTTTTATCATCAAAACTCGGAATTCATACGCAAACTTCCGTCGCTCTGAGGGAGTTGCTTTGTTTGATAACGATAACGAGAACTCAATCAATTCGTTTACGAGTTCATCTAGTCCTAAGTTGCGAGCGCGATTGATGGTGATGGCGAGGTCGGATACGCTACTAAGGGTGCTAACTTGGTAGTGAATATAAGTAAGGGCGCGATCTAAATCTAATTCGCTGTTATGAAGGTGATCACTGGCATAAAGGAGGGCGCGTTCGAGACCTAGGCATAGTTCATCATTCCTGCATCCATAGCGAATTTCAATGAACAGATAATTCAGTCGTAATACCCAAGTGCTAGATTGAGCCGAAGTTGATTTGTTGGCCGCCCATGCTAACAATGCCCGTAGTTTTTCATCACCTTCGAGAAAATTATCAACGCCCTGCCGAAACGTCGTCATAAACTGATCGGCATCCGGCAACAGGCTCGTCGTCAGCAGGAATACTTCATGCCAACGCCTGTCCGTGCAATGCGCTTTGATTAGATTCGTTAATGCGCCTTTGGCAGCGTTAGCAACAATGTATTTCGCCGTGAAGTATTCCTGAAAAGTCAGATGCGAGAAGGAATATACCTTGCGGGCACGCTCGACAAAAATGCCGTGCTGAGCCTCAATTGCTTTGAGAATAGCTTCGCCGTCGGTCGCTTCGTTCGTGTCATGTGGCGGAACATTCTTGACGTAATCCGTGATGCGTTTTTCCAACTCCTTCTGTGGGATGAAATATTCGTTCTTTTCAAATGTCTCCGCCGCGATGCGCGCCAGCATATTCTCTTTATGTCCCGGCGACAGCTTGCGATAAAACTCGTCGCGCTTAATCCTGCGTGACGAGTCCCACTTCTTCAACAGCGCGTCTAATGCTTCCTCGTAAATTTCCACCCGTCGCTGCGGAAAGGTCAGTGTTTCGTTGAAAGCCAGACACAACAACGTCAAAAGCAACGGCGTGCGCGCAAGATCACGTAAGCCGTTATTGTCATCCCTCCTAAACTCCGCCAGAAATTTCGCACAGGTTTCTTTGTCCTTCTTTCCTTCGTTATTACGAAACCAGTTGCTGACAAATGTTTGAATCTGTCTCTCTGTGAAGTCGGCAAGTTCCACGTAAGTGAAAGGCTCAAACGAATAATCGCTGGCTGCGATGCGGCAGGTGATAAGACACTGCGTTTGGTCGTACTTCGCGACGAAATTGTTCATCGCGCGCGTCTGCTTATCCCTTTGCCCACTTTCTTGGTTGACTTCATCGAGGCCGTCAAAGAGGACAATTGCGGTGCCTGATTTCAACAGTTCCTCGACAAACAACTCTGCTGCGGGAAAGTCGCAGATGTCGAAACGCTCCCCTATGAAGGGCAGCAACAACTCCATGCCCGAATCGGCCCACTCTTTAAGGGAAATGAAGATCGGGACTTTATCAATAGTCTGTTCGGCTGATTTAACAGCAATGTATTTAAGGAAGGTGGTTTTGCCTGCGCCCGGTTTGCCTAAGATATAAAGGTTTCTGTCTGTTTCTATGAACAGTCTTTTATTTTTTTTCTCAACTAGTCTTTTGTATTTTTCTACGACCAATCTCAGACCATTTACTCGTTTTACATCTGGCGGCAAGTCTTGGTCGGCGGACATCTGTTTTAAGTGTTCGATGTCGAAACGACCGAAGGCCGTAGGCTTGTCCAGCATGTAGACATCGGTGAAAATATCATCGAGTAGCACGGGCTCGGCCATGCCCATGATTTGCATTGTGCCGTAGAGCTTTTTGATTTTGGCGCGGTAGTTTTCCGCCGCGTCGCGCCATTTAAATTTCTGCCAGCGACCTTTATTAAACGCATCCGTGGCTTTCTGCGTAACGGTCTCGCCGTACTTTTCCCAGAGCCATGCGCCAGCAGTGAAAGCAAGTGAAGACATTTAGTGTGCGTAGAACTAAAACAAATGGCCTTCTTGAAGATTTTCGTTCAGCAGTTAAAGATTTCAACGCGCTTGCTGAACTTCTCAACAGGCCTGTTAAAGATTTCAACTGGTCGGTTAGAGTTTTCAACCCGTGTCCTACTAAATATAACCCGCGTGCTACTAGCTTTAACCGCTTAGCTTAAAAGTTTAACTGCTTTCCTCTACGTTTCAACAACCCCGCTACTCATTCACACGATGACGTTGCTGATTTTAGCGGGCCAGCTACTCAAATTTATCAAATGGTGCTCTTGTTCGACTGTGCTTCGTAGGCTTTGATGATCATTTGGACGAGGCGGTGGCGGACGACGTCCTTTTCGGTGAAGTAGACGAATTCGATGCCTTCGACGCCGGAGAGCACGCGCTCGGCTTCTATCAGGCCGCTGCGTTTGCCCGTGGGCAAATCAATCTGTGTGACGTCGCCCGTAATCACGGCCTTCGAGCCAAAGCCTATGCGCGTCAGAAACATCTTCATCTGCTCGCTCGTGGTGTTCTGCGCTTCGTCGAGGATGATGAAAGCATCGGAGAGCGTGTTGTGGGTCAGGATGAAATCGTCTGTGACATAGAGCGCGTCGGGCGCTGCCACGCTGATGCATTGTGTTTCCTCTGTGCCTTCGGGCTCGATGCTCTTGATGAAACGCATCGGGCGTCCGCCGCCATGCTGGTGATACAGGGCGGCCTTGCGCGTCAGGCGGAACGGCTCTAAACCTTCCGGCAGGCGTATGTCCATCACGAAAGCATCGTTGCGATAGAGGACTTCTCTGCCATGAGCAAAGCCGGGCTTGCGTCCCTCTGCCTTGCGCCTCCGCGAGTAGGCCACTCCGCCAAGCGAGCGCACTAAGAAGAGAACGTCATTCTTTAGTTGCTCCGAGGTGGTCGTGTATTGAATGCGGCATGTGCGGCCTTCCTGTGTGACCGGCCCGCCGTCCGTGTCGAGCAAGCCCTGCAAGACCGCCAGACGAACTTCCGCGCTGTTGTAAAGATAAATTTCAGGAATAAACTTTGTGGATGAAACTGTCCCGGCAATTTTCAGTTCGCGTAATTTTTGAGTCAACTGATTGTAGAAAGTTTTTCTAACGCCATTGATAACGGGGACAGTTATTAAGTAATCGAATTTGCTTCTGCGCCGGATTGTTAGCTCCAAATCTGCAAATGCAGAATTCAGAGATGAAATTAATTCATCGTCACCAGTCGTAAAACTAGGCGACGAATGATCTGAAATACAGCCGTCGCCAAGTAGCAGCCCCAGCACATATGGATCAAGCGTAGTTTGTTGGGACTTCCATTCAACCGGCGCGGAGAGCAATGGCAATTCGTAACGGTATTGATGGTGACGGCGCAAGTTGCCTAGCATCTCTTGCGTTTGCAAAATGCGGGGTGGCCTGTTTCGCCGCTTATCCTCCATCGTTTTCACTTGCCACAGGTGCTCGGCACAGGCGACGACGCTGGCGCCATCGGTCATGGTCAAACGGTAAACGGGCTTCTTGCCTTGCGGATAAACGCCAAGCACTTCGGTTGGCTTGCCGTCCGAACCGATCACCAGATCACCGACTCGGATGTCACCCATCTTGCGCCAGCCCGTCGGAGTCATTAACAAACTGTTCAGCGATTCCGCGCGCCCGCGCATGAAAGCCAGTGGCGCGACTTCTATGACGCGTTTCTCTAAAAGCTTGGTGACGCGCTCGTAGTCGATCAAATCAAAGAGCGCGTCGTAGAGGGGGCGCAGGTAGGGGTCGACTTTGTCCTGAAGGTCGCCGGGGAGGAAGCCGAGTTTTTCGCCTGCTTCCACGGCAGGGCGTGCGAGCACCACGCGGTTGACCTGCTTTTGCATCAGAGCCTGCACGGCCATGGCGACGGCCAGATAGCTCTTGCCGGTTCCGGCGACGCCGATGCCGAAGACTATGTCGCGGCTCTGAATGGCTTCGATGTAGCGGCGCTGGGTGGCGGATTTCGGCGCGACCTGCTTTTTGCCCGAAGGGTTAAAACGCGCCTTGGTGAAATAGTCGCGCAAGCTGTAGGCGCGGTCTTCCGCAATCTGTGCAAAGGCTTCGCGCAGCTCTTTGTCCGTGAAGGTCTTGCCCTCGGAAAAAAGCTCTGCGAAATCCTCCAAGATGCGCTCGACCGTTTCGACGTCCTTGGGGTCGCCGTCCACGGTCAAGTCCTGCCCGCGTGCGTTGATTCGCACGTCCAGGAGCGATTCCAGATATTTGATGTTCTGGTCGTGGACGCCAAAAAGCGTCTCCAGTCCGCGCGGTGGAAGCTCTATCTTTTTCAACAGTTAAAGCAGTCTCCTTGCTGTTTGTAGAGGCCCTTGGGGACAAAACAGGGGTTCCGGGAGGGAGGTAATTGCGGGCGTCTTTCGCATACTCTTATGAGAGGGCAAGCTACTACAGCCTGAGCGCGGGTGTCAATTCGTTTCGCACACAAAAGAGGCCGCCAGAGAGGCCGTGCGCGCCTTGACACATGCGGAGCGAGTCCCTATACTTTGTCGCTTGTGCTTGCCGTCAAATTCTGAACTGAGCAGGCCGGAAACATTCAAGACCGAGGACGGAGATTTTCGTAATGCCTAATCATAAGTCAGCAGAAAAGCGCGTGCGACAGAACGAGAAACGCCGCGACATCAACCGCAGCAATCGCACAGCCCTGCGTACCTCTATCAAGAAGCTGCGAGCCGCGCTCGCAGGCAATGATAAAGAGGCCGCGACGCAGCTTCTGCCCGAGACCATTTCCAAGATTGACAAGGCCATACAGAAGGGCGTCTTGCATCGCAATGCGGCGGCGCGCTTCAAATCGAGGCTGACAACGCGCGTCAATCAGGCAAACACCAAGTAAAGACCTTTCATCAACAATTTCCGATACGGCGAGGCCGGCTGGTTCATCCCAGCCGGCCTCGCCTTTTTACTTGCGGCTTCGCACAGAAGTCGCGTACAAAAGCGAGGACTAAAATTATGGACGAACAGGAGCTTGACTACACGAGCGATGCGGAGATTCGCGCCCTCGCAGAAGGGTTTGAATCCTGCACGCTTCATGACTTCAGCCACCGTGAGCATCTGGCGGTGGCCGTCTGGTATCTCTCGCGCATGACGGAAGAGGAAGCGCTTGCACGAATGCGCGCGGGCCTCCAACGCTTTCTGGCGCATCACGGCGAAGACCCGCAAAAGTACAACGAGACCATCACACAATTCTGGTTCAAACGCCTGCGCGCCCTGCTCGACAAAACGGACGCCAACCGCCCTCTAGCCGAAAGAGCCAACGAAGCCATCAAAGCCGCTGGCTCATCCAAACTCGTCTTTGATTACTACACCCGCGAACGAGTCTTCTCCGACGAAGCCAGGAACGCATGGGTCGAGCCGGACCTGAAAAGCAGTGACAAGTGACGAGTGACAAGTTAAATCAGCTTCTTGCTTGTCACTTGTCACTCGTCACTTGTCACTGCTTTTACGCCGTCAGCTCGCAGACGAGCATTTCCAGTTGGAGGCGTGCGCCTGCGGGGCCGCCGCCGCCGATGGAGCTTTTGATGGCGAGGTCTGCCGCCGCGATTCTGTTGATATGACCGGAGAGGGAGTGTGTGTCGGTGCGGCGCGCGGTGGCTAGAAAATCCTCGCGCTTGGAGAATGGCATGGCGACGGTGCGAAAGACCTCTTCGCGCGATGCGCCGCGCGCCATCAGCTCTTTCGCCAGCGCCAGACGGTGAAAGTTGCCCGCGATAAGTCCTATCAGCATCACTGGCTCCGCGCCGTCGTCCAGCAGGCGATAGAGAATCTCCAGCGCGCGTTTGCGGTTGCGACCTATGAGGTGGTCCGTCAGCTCAAAATTCGACAGCTCGCGCGAGCGCCCGACGAGCGTTTCGACCATCTCCATAGTGATAAAGCCTGTGTCTATCGCGGCGGTTGCCAGCTTGTCCAGCTCCATCGTCAGCACACGCACGCTCTTTCCTGCGAGCGCCACGATGTGATGCAGCGTGCGCTCGTCCGTCGTGACCTTGAGCTTCTTCAAATAGTCTTTGGCCCACGCGGCCAGCTCCACATCCGCAAGCTCTGCAAACTCCACGCTCGCGCAGGCGTCCATCAATGTCTTGGTCAGCTTGCGGCGCTTGTCCAAATCGTCCGCGAGGAAGATGACGACCGAACTCTCGACCGGCCTCGCTAGATAACGCAGGAGCGCGCCCTCGTCCGCTTCTTTGAGCTTCGCGAAATCCGTGACGCGCACCACGCGCCGCGCAGACATCATGGGCAACTGTTCTGCGGCGGCAATCGCGTGCTGCACATCCGCGCTCAACAGACTAAAGCTTGAATCGTTGAACTCGCGCAGGGCAGAGTCCTTCAAGGCCGTTTCTGTAATCGCACGTGCCGCGCGGTTGCGCAGGTAGTCCTCCGGGCCGAAGAGAAGATAGAGCGGCTCAATCTTTCCGGCCTTGAGAGCCTTGTGAAGCTCCTGGCGAGTGAGCGCGCTCATTTTTCGTCGTTGACCCCGAAGCCGTTGACTAAAGTGGAGACGATTGATTCGGCGAAGCTGCGCGCCATGCGCTGCACGGCGGGGTCTTCTTCGTTAAAGAAGGTGCGCGGGTCGTTGGCAAACTCGAACTCGCCGCGAAAGACGAAGTTCTGGTTATCGTAAAGCACGCGGTTCTCCGTCTGGTCGCGCACGGTGACGGCGGCGCGAATCTCCACCTCGAAGATACGCGCACGGCCCTTGTCGTCAAGCAGCACGCCCGAGAAAGTGAAGCTCTTAATAACGCCGTCAATCACAGCGTCCGCGCCCTCGCGCGAGCCCTGCACACGCAAGCCCCTTCCTTTGCGCACAATCTCGTTGATGACCGCATCCGTAAAACGAGATTCGACCTTGAAGCGCAGTGATTCGTTTTGAAAAGCGGGTACGGCGATGGTCTTGATACGCGACGGCAACTGGCTTTTCGTCACAGGCTTGTAGCATTCCGTAAAGCCCGAGACGGCGACGAGCATTGTGAGAAGCGCGACGGCGCGCACGGCTTTGAGCGTGATTTTCATGATTAAGGTTTCCGCGAAAGTAGTTTTGTTGGCCTTCGGGATTCTCTCGCAAGAGAGTCAATCAGGCAAGCCGGGAGCTATTTTTTTTACGCGAATCGTTTCAAGGCATCTGCCACGCGCACGGTCTCTACGGCGGCGCGCACGTCGTGTACGCGAACAATGTGCGCGCCGCGCAGCACTGCCGCCGTGACCGAAGCCATCGTTCCGTGTATGCGCTTGTTGATGGGTGCGCCGCCGAGCAAGTGGCCTATGAAAGACTTACGCGACGTGCCTACGAGTAGAGGGAATTCCGGGAACTCGCTTGCCAGCTTGTCTAGCCTGGCAATCAATTCCATGTTCTGCTCCTTGGTCTTGCTGAAGCCTATGCCGGGGTCGAGCACTATCTTGTCGTGCTTGACGCCGCGCCGTGTGGCCTCCTCGATGCCGCGCCGCCAGTCGCCCGCGACCTCCCTGAGGATGTCTTCGACAGGCTCCTGCTCGTGCATCGTCTCGAAGCTGCCGCGCGAATGCATGAGAATCATCCCCGCCTCGTAACTTGCCGCCACGTCCGCGATGTCGGGGTCGAAGCGCAAGCCGGAAATGTCGTTGACGATTTCGACCCCGGCGTGGAGCGCGACGCGCGCCACCTCGGCCTTGGTCGTATCAATCGAGTAAGGAACTTTGCTGTTAAAAATTATCATCGCGTTGAGAAACTTCTCGACGCGCCGAATCTCGTCCTCTTCCGAGACGGGACTTGCTCCGGGCCGCGTGGACTCGCCGCCGATGTCTATGATGTCCACGCCGTTTTCAATCATCTGTTCGGCATTAGCCCAGGCGCGCTTGCGCGTGAACCATCTGCCCCCCTGACTGAAACTGTCGGGCGTGAGGTTGATGATGCCCATGACAAGCGTTCGCTTGCCTATAGCCAGCGTGTGCCGCGGAAGTTTCCATTCACGAATCATAAAAAGATAAAGCGCAGAGGTTGAAAAGGAAAAGGGAAAGAGGTTTAATCCCCTTTCCCTTTTTACCGTTTTCCCTTTTACCCGCCCGGGCTATGCCGTCGCCGGGTTGCTGCCCGTGATGGGCGGCAGAATCGGCTTGAGCGGTGTCGAAGCAGGTTCTTTCAACTGCGGTCGCTCGTCGTCATTGCGCGGCGGCTGCTCGTCATCAAGCGGGAGCCCTGCGACGATGCGGCGAATCTGCACGCTGTCCAGCGTCTCGCGCTCAAGCAAAGCCTCGGAGAGCCGGACCATCACGTCGCGGTTCTCTTCGATGATGCGCTTGGCGCGCTCGTACTGGTCGGAGACGATTTTCTTGACCTCCTGGTCAATGCGAATCGCCGTGTCTTCCGAGAAGTCGCGATGCTGCGCTATCTCGCGGCCAAGGAAAATCTGCTCCTCCTTCTTGCCAAAGGTGAGCGGCCCTAAATCCGACATGCCGTACTCGCAAACCATCGCGCGTGCGATTTCCGTCGCGCGCTCGATGTCGTTCGACGCACCCGTCGTGATGCTGCCCAAGAAACTGTCTTCGGCGATGCGTCCACCCATGAGGATGGAAATCTGGCCCAACAGATAATCCTTGGTGTAGTTGTGACGGTCGCCTTCGGGCAACTGCTGCGTTACGCCCAGGGCCATCCCGCGCGGGATAATCGTCACCTTGTGAACAGGGTCTGCGTTCGGGACTTTCAAGCCGACGAGCGTGTGGCCCGCCTCGTGATAAGCCGTGACGCGTTTCTCTTCATTAGAGATGACCATGCTCTTGCGCTCGGCTCCCATCAAGACCTTGTCCTTAGCCAACTCGAAGTCCGTCATCATGACGATCTTCTTGTTGTAACGGGCGGCGTTGAGCGCCGCTTCGTTGACGAGGTTGGCGAGGTCCGCGCCGGTAAAGCCCGGAGTGCCGCGCGCAATCACGCTGATGTCCACGTCTTCGCCCAGTGGAATCTTGCGCGTGTGGACTTTAAGAATGCCTTCGCGCCCGCGCACGTCCGGACGGGAAACGACTACGCGGCGGTCAAAGCGTCCCGGTCGAAGCAAAGCAGGGTCGAGCACGTCCGGGCGGTTCGTAGAGGCTATCAGAATCACGCCGTCGTTCGACTCAAAGCCGTCCATCTCGACGAGCAACTGGTTAAGGGTCTGCTCGCGCTCGTCGTGGCCGCCGCCAAGTCCTGCGCCACGATGACGTCCAACAGCATCGATTTCATCAATGAAGATGATGCAGGGAGCGTTCTTCTTGCCTTGCTCGAAGAGGTCGCGGACGCGCGATGCGCCGACGCCGACGAACATCTCCACAAAGTCGGAACCGGAAATCGAGAAGAACGGGACGTTGGCCTCGCCCGCGATGGCGCGTGCAAGCAACGTCTTACCCGTTCCCGGCGGTCCCATCATCAGGACACCTTTCGGAATACGCCCGCCGAGCTTTTGAAACTTCTGCGGTTCTTTTAAAAATTCTATGATTTCCTGTAGCTCTTCCTTGGCCTCTTCGACGCCCGCCACGTCCTTGAACGTGACGCGCTTCTGCTGGTTATTCAAGAGCTTCGCGCGGCTTTTGCCAAAGCTCAGAGCCTTGTTGCCGCCCGACTGCATCTGCCGCAGCATGAAAATCCAGAAGCCTATCAAGAGCAGAAACGGAGCCCACGTTATCAGCGCGGTCCAAAAGAGGTTGCTGCCGCTCGACTCGTTCTTGGTCGTGATCTTCTTCTCCGCGCCCAGAGTCAGCAAACGGTCTTTGGTCTGGTCGTTGTTACCGTCAATCGGCATGTACCACTTCTGGCCGTTCGAGTCGGTGACGTCAACTTGCGATTGCTTGACGGTCATCTCCTTGATCGAGCCCTCTTGAATCTTGGCGATCACTTCATTGTAGGGCAACTCCTTGGCGGCGTTGCCCTGTGTGCCGCCGAAGACGCGGTAGAGCAGAAGCGCTCCGATGACGATGAATAACCAGAAAATAATTTGTCTAGCCGTAGAACTCAAAATTTTTCTTGCCTCCGGTACCAATCATACAGTAATTGGCTCCCATTTGTCGCTCTCCGTAAAGCCTTCGTCTTTTCCCCCGTGTTTGCCGAACCGGAGAGCTTGCCCCTATTTAAGTCCGGCAAAACCGCGTCTTTTTGGATGCCCTGCCCCACGGGTTCGTTGTGCCCCGATTACCTCTCGAAAGCTTACGAAAACAGTGGCGCTTTCGTTGCAAAATCGGCCTACGAGCCCTCGCGCGCGAAAGTCGCTAAATAAGGCAACTCGCGAAAACGGTCCTGAAAACCCAGCCCGTAGCCGAAAACATAGTCGGCATCGGTTTCCACTACGCTCCAGTCGGGTTGAAGCTCCACGCGCCGCCCGCGCGGCTTATCCACCAGCACGCACAGGCGAACAGAGCGCACGCCGCGCCCGTCCAACTGCTTCATCAAATACTCCTGCGTCACGCCCGTTTCCAGCACGGCTCCCACAAGCAATACGTCGCGGTCCGTGAGATCGGTTTGTGTCGTAAAGGAGATGTCCTCAATTCCTGCCAGACGGTGGTGGTCGTAGCGCAGGAAGGATGTGCGGACGGGCTGACGAAAGGAGCGCAGCAGATCCGAGAGAAACATAAACGAATCTTCCTGCACGCAGAGGACTGTAAATTCGCGGCCCTCGTAGGCGCGCGTGATTTCATCTGCGAGCGCGTCAATCCGCTCGGCAATCCGACTTGCGCCTGCCACTTCTACTATTGCATCACTCATCGTCACACTCGACAGGCCCGCACGCCTGAATCTTGGGCCAACAAAACCTTAGGACCGCTCGCGCTCATAAAAAGAGGGCAAGCGGCCCTGCTAAAATTGATTCTAGCGGTCGCCGTCTCTCTTTTCAACCTTTTTAGCGTGAAAGACGAGCAGCCCCTTGCGGCGTAAAACAGATGCGCCGCCGGGCAATTCCGAGACGCGCCCGCCGCGCCCGTCAAAGAGCAGGCGCTCGACCGCCAAGAGGTGAACCATCTCCAGGCGTCGCAGGCTCCCGCGCCGCTCCCCGAGCCAACGCCTGAGAGCGCGACGGCGCACGGCGCTTGGCGCAACCATCAGCACATCAACGCGCAAAGCGGGCGCGCTCGCGCGTGCCGAGCCGTCCAAGCGCGCACCTTCCGGGCCGCCGCGCTCTCCTTCCGAACCATCAACGCGCGCCTCTTCCAAAAGCTCTGCGGCTGAGATGTCCAGCGCCGCAGCATCTTCGCGCAGAAGCTGGGCCGTGCGTGCAAGCCCTTCGACCACGCGCGCGTTAAAGCTTTGCATCATGGGAATCAGGCTGTGCCTGACACGCACGCGCGCAAATCTTTCATCGCGGTTCATCTCGTCCGAGCGCCACTCCACGCCACACGAGCGACAATACTCCTCCGTCCCTGCGCGTCTGGCCCAGTTGACGAGCGGTCTCGCCAGCAGCACGCTCTCTTTCGCTTCCAGAAGACGCACGGGCTCTATGCCGCTCAGACCCTCTGCCCCGCTCCCGCGCATGAGCCGTAGCAGTACCGTCTCCGCCTGATCGTCCAAAGTGTGAGCCGTCAGGACGGCGCTGGCCTCATGCCTGTTTGCGACCCGCGCCAGAAATTCGTAACGCGCGACGCGCGCGGCCTGTTCCAGATTGTCCCTGCTTTGTTCGGCCAACTCCCCGACGGACGCGCGCCCGATTTCGACTTCGTACCCGAGCGTGCGTGACCAATCGGCAACCCATCGCGCGTCCTCACGGCTCGCCGCGCGCAGCCCGTGATCCAGATGCGCGACCACTGTAGACAATTTCAACCGCCCTGCCTTTAACAATTCATCGAGCCCGAGCAGGAGCGAGACGGAATCCGCGCCGCCAGAGACGGCGACGACCACGCGCGCTCCCTCCATGGGCAAAGCGAGCCGCTTCCATTCGGCCAACAAAGCCTGCGCGAAACGGCTCAGCCTGCGAGGGCGGTCTTTGGCTTCGCGGCCCGCTTCGTCCCGCGCGCCGTGGCTTCGCACAATTTTTTTACGCGCCCTTGTCATCGAGAGCGATTGTCGAGCGTTGAACGCGGGGCCGTCAACCCACGCCCGCGCACGGCGCTTCCAAATCGCAGGGCGCGGAATGTATACTGGCAGAGTATTGCCCTGCCTCGCCAACCCGGAGCCTCATACTTTCGAGCCTTGAGAAGGTTTGTGGGTGATGTCTGTAACAATGCGTAAAATACCCGAAGCAGCCCCGTCGCGCACCATTCTGGTAGCAGATGATTTCGACGACACGCGTCTCATTATGAGGTTGTGGCTGGAGCGGCGCGGCTATCGCGTGGTCGAGGCGTCGGACGGCGTCGAAGCCCTTGAAGTCGCGCGCATGGAATCGCCCGACCTCATCATCATGGATATAGAAATGCCTGCGTTGGACGGGCTGGCGGCCACGCGCCGCCTGCGCGAGGACGAACAATTGCGCCGCGTGCCCGTGGTCGCCGTCTCGGCCTACGGCGCGGAGCACTGGCGCGCACGCGCCATAGAAGCTGGCTGCAACGAATACGTCTCGACCCCATTCGAGCCCGCAGAGCTTGACGAGCTAATCAAATCTCTTCTCCCGTAAGAGAAAAGCGCATCCGAAAAAGTTGCGGCCACGCGGTAGAGTCTTAAAATAATTGACGAGCCAATTAAGAAGGTATATCGTTTCGCCGCTTTTCTCACAAGGGGTTCTGTTCTTCTCTTTCTCTCTCTCGCGAACCGGGGAATTCTCTTCGATCCTCTAACTTTTAGGAGAAGGCCAATGAAAAAACTTGTTGCAGTCCTGACCATTACTTTCTCGCTGCTGCTCCCAACGCAAGCTTTGGCGTGGAATGGCAAAGGTCATCAGACGGTCGCTTACATCGCTTACAGGAATCTCACGCCGCAGGCCAGACAAAGGGTCAACAAGCTGCTCGAACGTCACAGGGATTACACCAAGCTCAAAGCCTTTGCCGGAAGCCCGACGAGCAGTAACTATCGCCTGATAATTTTTATGAACGCCGCGACGTGGCCGGATACGCTCAGGGACGACGCGCGTTTTTATGACGAGACGGACCCGGACGCTATTCCGACCAAAAAGATCGCGGGCTTTCCGGACATGAAGAAGCACAGGCCATGGCACTTTATTGATTTTGCTTTCGCCGATGGCGTGAGCGAGGACAAAACGGTCGGGCCGGGTGTACAGAACGCGCAGAAATCAATCAATGCTTTCAGGCATGCGATTACTAATAGCCCGGAGATGTCTTACCGCGCGTACTTCCTGTCGTGGCTGCTGCATCTGGTCGGCGACGTTCACCAGCCGTTGCATTGCATCGCGCGCTTTACGCCGCAATACAGCCTGCCGGACTATCCGGACGGCGACCGTGGCGGCAATCGTTTTCAGATTGTGGAATTTCCCGTACCCGAAGCTAACTACAGCGCCGACAGCCTGCACAGCTTTTGGGACGGCGTGCTCGGCACGCGGCGCGACATCTCGGCGATTCGCACGCTCGGCAATGGAATCATGAATGAGTTTCCCATGCCGAACAATTTGAGCGCCGACGAGAACGAATGGATTCGAGAGAGCTTCGATCTGGGTCGCACCGTCGCCTATACGCTCACGCCAACTACGCCGAACACGAAACCGGCAATCACGCCCGAGTATTTCCAGAAGACGCAGAAAGTGGCCCGCGAGCGCGTCGCGCTGGCAGGCTATCGGATGGCCGCCCTGCTTAACGAAAGATTCAAATAAAGTGATAAATGCAAAGTGCAAAATGATGAATTAAAGAGATTGATTCATCGGTTCATTGTTTCATTGAATCAATGAAGAAATGAATCAATGATTAAATCTCTTTTCATTCATCATTTTGCACTTTGCATTTTGCATTGCCTTTTACCTGACAATCATCGTGCCTGTGCCTTCGTCTGTGAAGACTTCGGCGAGCAGCGCGTTGCGTAAGGAGCAGTTGATGATGTGCGCGCTCTTGACGCCGCGACGCAGCAGCGCAGCAATGCCTTGGAGCTTGGGAATCATGCCGCCCGTGGCGCGGCCCTCGCTCACCAGCGCCTCCGCCTCGTCCACCGTCAGCCGTGAGAGCTTTGTGCGCGGGTCGCCTCCATCCAGATAGATGCCGTCCACGTCCGACAGCAGAATCAGTTTCTCTGCTTCGAGCCGGACGGCTATCTCCGACGCGATGGTGTCGGCGTTGATATTAAAGACCATGCCTTCTGCGTCTGCGCCGAGCGAAGAGACGACCGGCAGATAGCTCTGATCCAGCAGCACGCACAGGAGCCGCGTATTAATCTCCACGACGTCTCCGACGTGGCCGAAGTCCACGCGCTCGCTCTCGCCCGTCTCGCGGTTCAAAACGTCTCGCGGCGGACGACGCTCTGCGTGCACTATGTTTCCGTCAACGCCCGAGAGCCCGACGGCTTCTATATTGCGCTGGCGCAGTGCTGCCAGAATGTCCGTGTTAATCTTGCCCGCGAAAATCATCTTCGCCATCTCAAGCGTCGCGTCGTCCGTCACGCGCCGCCCGTCTATGATGGTCTGCTCCACGCCCAGCAGCGATGCCAGCTCCGACAACTGTTTGCCGCCGCCGTGCACGACGCACACGCGTATCCCTACCTGATGCAGCAGGGCCAGCTCCTCCGCGAGCGAAGCCAGGTTAGACTTTTCTTCCGTCACCTTGCCCGAGAGCTTGACGACGAAAGTTTTGCCCTTGAACCTCTGTATGTAAGGCAAAGCCTCGCGCAGTAGATCGAGCCGCGTTTGCTGCGAAGGGCGCGCGTCTTTCTGATTAGCTGTTTCAGCTTCGTGGCGGCTCATAGCATTTTATTTCCCGAGGAGTCGCGTCATGATGGCCTTCTGCACGTGCAGACGATTTTCGGCTTCGTCTATGACGACCGAGCGCGCGGAATCAATCACGGAGTCGGTCACAATCACGTTGCGGCGCACGGGCAAACAGTGCATGAAAATCCCGCTCGCCGTGCGGGCCATCTTTTCATCATCAACAATCCAGCGGTCACGATACTCGGCGCGCTCTTTGATATCTTCTTCGACGCGCCCGTAAAAGCGAGAGCTTCCCCAGCTTTTCGCGTACACCACTTCCGCGCCGTCAAAAGCTTCGCTCACGTCGTTTGTAACGCGAACACTTCCATCATTCTCACCAGCTTGATTTTTAATCTCCATCATCAACTCATCGTCAAGCTCGTAGCCGGGCGGGTGCGCGATCGTGAGGTCGTGACCCATCTGTGCAGCCGCGAGCGCAAAGCTATTCGGCACGGCCATCGGCAAAGGCTTTGGATGCCACGCCCAAGTGAGAAGGACGCGCTTTTTTCCCGTGCCCAGCTTTTCGCGTATGGTCATCATGTCGGCCATCGCCTGACACGGGTGATGCATAGCCGATTCAAGATTGATGACGGGCACATCGCTATAGCGCGCAAACGCCGCGAGCACGGGGTCGCGCCGCTCCGCTTCCCAATCCTTCAAGGCCGCGAAAGTTCTGACGCCGATACCCGCAGCATATCTTCCGAGCACGCGTACAAACTCCGCTACATGCTCCGTCTTGTCGCCATCCATGACCACGCCCTCGCGGTGCTCCAAAGTCCAAGACGTCCCGCCCGGCTCAAGCACGACCGCGCCGCCTCCAAGCTCGAAGACGCCCACCTGCATAGAAGCGCGCGTGCGCAAAGAAGGATTAAAGAAGACGAGCGCAATGGAACGGCCCGCGAGCGGCTTCTCAAACACCTCGCCCCGTTTGAACAAGAGCGCCGCGTCAATCAATCGCTCAAGCTCCGCGCGCGGCCATTCACCTGTTGTCAGAAAATTCTTCGGCATCAATTCACTTGTAGGGACAAGCCCTGCCCCTACTGTTTCACTACGGTCTTGAGCGATTCGACAAAGAGGTCAATCTCTTCTTTTTTCAAACAGAGCGGCGGCAGTAGACGCAGCACGTGTGGGTTGCTGGACGTGCCGGTGATGATGCGCCGGTCGAGCAGCGCTTGATGCACGGGCGCGCTCTTTTCTTTGAACTCCAGCCCCAGCAGGAAACCGAGGCCGCGCACCCGCACGACTTCGGGAATCTCCGTCAAACGCTCGCGCAGGTACTTTTCGACTTCGCGCACGTTGTCCAGCATCCCGTCTTCTTCAATCGCTTCGAGCGTGGCCGCGACGGCAGCCATCGCCAGCATCCCGCCGCCAAAGGTCGTGCCCAGATCGTTCTCTTTAATATGCGCGGCGGTCGTGTCCGAGACCAGACACGCGCCGACGGGCACGCCGCTCCCGAGAGCCTTCGCGAGCGTGATGATGTCCGGCACAACACCGCCGGACGCCGGGCTTCCGGCAAAGAACCACTCGCCCGTGCGGCCCACGCCCGTCTGCACCTCGTCGTAAATCAATAAAATTCCGCGCTCGTCCGCCAGCTCGCGAAGCTGACGAAAAAATTCCGGCGAGGCCGTGACCACACCCGCCATGGATTGAATCGGCTCAAGCATAATTGCTGCGACCGATTCATCCGCCAGGCGTTCGACGGAAGCGATGTCGCCAAACTCTGCCTCTATGTGTCCCGGCACGTTCGGTCGCCCAAGCTCCCTGTACTTGCCTAAGAAGGTCGCGCTGATGGAATCCGCCGTGCGCCCGTGAAACCCGTTCGAGAAGGTGACGATTTTTTCCCGCCCGGTCGCCATGCGCGCCATACGCATAGCGTTCTCGTTAGCCTCCGTTCCCGAATTGCAGAAGAAGACTTTGGCAAGCGGCAACGGAGCGAGCCGCACAAGCTTTTCAGCCGCGCGTGCGCGCTCATGTGAATAGACCAGATTAGAGTAAAACAGCAGCCGCTCACTTTGCGCCTTCAGGGCTTCGACCACGCGCGGGTGGCAATGACCCGTAGCGCAGACCGCGTGACCACCATACAGGTCCAGGTAACGCGTGCCGTCGCTTGCATAAAGCCACGCGCCGCGCCCACGCTCTGCCACCAGCGGCATCTTCTTGTACGTCGCCAACTGAAACTGATCTTCCAGCGCCGCCGTGTTCTGAAATGATGAAGCCAATTTCGTTATCATAAGAAAAAGTTAGAAGTAAGCAGTGAGCAGTAAGCAGTAAAAGAAAGAAGTGAGCAGTAAGCAATGTCTTTCGTTCGACTGCTTACTGCTTACTGCTTACTACTTACTCATTCACGGGTTTGTTCCTGCCAGTATGAGCCCGGTCTGTTCTTCGAGGCCGGACATTAGATTCATGTTTTGCACGGCCTGTCCGGCAGCGCCTTTGACCAGATTGTCGAGCGCGGAGAAGACAACGAGTGCGCGCCCGCGCACCGCAAAGCCCAGATCGCAGAAGTTGGTCGTCTTGACCCAGTTGATGTCGGGCGAGCCTTCGACCAGACGAACGAAGAAAGCATCGCTATAAAATTGCGCGAACAAAGCGCGCACATCTTCGACGGTCATGTCGCTCTTGGTCTCTGCATAGATGGAGGCGAAGATGCCGCGCGAGACGGGAAGCGAATGCGTCATGAAGACAAGCTCGCTCGACCAATCTCCAAGCACGCGAAGGGTCTGCTCTATCTCCGGCACGTGCTGGTGCGTGAAAGGCTTGTAGGCGTAGAAGGAATTCATGCGCTGCGGGTGATGCGTATTCGCAGCCGCCTTTGCGCCCGAGCCGGAAGAGCCTGTCTTGGCATCGACCACGACGCGCCCGCTCAAAACGCCTGCGGCGACTAAAGGAGCGAGGCCGAGCAGCGTGGCGGTCGCAAAGCACCCCGGATTGCTGATGAAGCGTGCGCTCCGTATAGCTTCGCTGTTGGTCTCGGTCAAGCCGTAGACGAATTTCTCCTGAAGGTCTAGAGCCGTGTGCTCGCGCCCGTAATGCTCTGCAAACTCCGCGCTGTCCGAGAGACGAAAATCCCCCGAAAGATCTATCACCTTTAAGCTCTCGGGCAAGCGCGGCACAATCTCCATAGCCTGCCCGTGCGGGAGCGCCAGAAAAAGAAAATCAAGCTCGGCCAGCTCGGTCAGGTCTTCCGGCGCGCGAGTGAAAGAGAGGTCTGTCAGCCCCAGAAGATTGCGATGCACAGCGCCGACCGCACGGCCCGCGTGCTCGTTGGCCGTGACGAGCGCAATCTCGGCGTGCGGGTGGAAAAGCAGAATCCGCAGAAGCTCAGCCCCTCCGTAACCCGAACCGCCGAAAATTCCAATCTTCAGTTTCTTCATCTCAACTCAGCCGAAAAAAAATTAACACTAGCCTTTGAGCTTTGCCTGCACGATGCTAAAGAGCCGCGCGCCGTCGCGTCGAGCGTTGCCCGCAGGAACTTGAAACTCACGTTCTATAAAATCTTCGCCCATCTGCGAGTCGGTCACGGAGCCCGCGATGACATCGACGGAGAGCCCGCGCCGCTTGAACAATTCTATGCCGCCCCATGCGCCTACGTAATCCGACGCGCAGAAGATGAGGGCTCGCGTGGCCGCACGCAACTCCTCGTCGTCAAAGACCGAATCCACAGAGTAGCCGCCGAGTATGCCGTCGCCAAGTTCTAACACAATCACGTCGGGCGCGCTCTCGTTTAAACGCGCGATGACGGACTTTGCCACGGGCGCTAAATCCGCCGCGCCTACGGTCGAAGGCAGCCCGCAATCCAGAAAGCTTGCGGTCGCTACAGCACCATGGTCGGCCATGTTGAGCGTGTCGCGCAAACAGGCTACGCCCGAAAGCTTGGCCGCCGCGACACGAAGCCCCGCGCGCGTCGCCTGCTTGATAACTTCGGTCGCCGCGTAGGTCTTGCCGCTGTTCATACAAGTGCCCGCGACCATCACGAGCGGAGCCGTTTGGCCCAGCTCATCGCGAAGCGGCAGAGCGGCCTTGTCTATATTGAGCACGCGCGCTTCGTCGTCGCACACGAGCCCTATGACCTCGACGCTGATGGCATCGCTCAGGCTCGAATGATGACCCGTGCAACGACCGATGACGCCGCCCATGTTCAAGAGATGAAGACGGTCTCCAGCGCTCACAGTCTCAGGAACGTCGCCGACGAAACCTTTGAGAGCACGCCTGCGCCCCAGCACGCCGACCAACAAATCGCCCGGATTGATCTTCGCCAAACGACCCGTCGGCAGCTCCAACTGGTTATAGGTCGCGCTGTCGGTCAGAGCGCGCACTACCACCACGTCGCCCGCGCGCGCTCGCCTGGCTTCCGCCACCACCGCCACCGTCTTCGGCAATCCCAAAAGGGACGTGGCCGAACCCATCTTATCGGCTTCAACCACCACGACATTCGTCGCGAACGCCGCATCCACGCTCTTGGTCATCAACATCTTCAGCCCCCCTATAAAAGTCTGGAGTCTCAGAGTCGTGAGTCTGGAGTCAAAAGCAAAAACTTGTCTTTGACTCACGACTCCAGACTCTAGACTCCTGACTGTTCTTTTAGTCTCAGGCGCAGCGCGTTGAGCTTGATAAAGCCTTCGGCGTCGCGCTGGTTGTAGATGGTGTCGGCCTCGAAGGTCGCGAGCCGCTCGTTGTATAGAGAGCGCGGCGCGCGGCGACCCACGACCACTGCATTGCCCCTGTAAAGCTTCAAACGCACATCGCCAGTGACGTTTGTTTGCGTCTCGTCCACGAGCTTGCGCATCAGCTCAAACTCGGGCGCGAACCAGAACCCGTAGTAAATGCTCTCACTGAAACGCACGCCCAGCGAATCGCGCAGCCGCAAGACCTCGCGGTCGAGCGTGATGGATTCAAGCGCGCGATGCGCCGCGTGCAGAATCGTCACACCCGGCGTCTCGTAAACACCGCGCGACTTCATCCCTACAAAGCGATTCTCTACAAGGTCAACGCGGCCTATGCCGTGCGCGCCGCCCTTTCGATTCAAAGTTTCGAGCAAGCGAACAGCATCCATCTCTTCGCCGTTGACGGCTGTCGGCTCGCCGCGCACAAAACTTATCTCTATGTACTCGGGCTCGGCGCTCGCTTCCTCCGGCGCTTTCGTCAACTGAAAGATGTCTGCGGGAGGCTCCGTCCAGGGGTCTTCCAGAATCCCGCCCTCGTAAGAGATGTGCATCAGGTTGCGGTCGGTCGAGTAGGGTTTCTCTGCGGTCGCAGTGACCGGGATGTTGTGCTCTTTCGCGTAGGCTATCAAGTCCGAGCGTCCCTTGAACTCCCACTCGCGCCACGGCGCGACGACTTTGATGTCCGGCTCAAGCGCGTAGTAAGTCAGCTCAAAGCGCACCTGATCGTTGCCCTTGCCCGTCGCCCCATGTGCCACCGCGTCCGCGCCTTCACGGCGCGCAATCTCTATCTGGCGTTTGGCGATGACGGGCCGCGCCAAAGATGTGCCCAAAAGGTAGACGCCTTCGTAAACGGCATTAGCTTTAACGGCTGTCCAGACAAAGTCGCGCACAAACTCTTCACGCAAGTCTTCGACGTAAAGCTTCGACGCGCCCGTCTCATGCGCTTTGGCTTCGAGGCCATCAAGCTCCTCGCCCTGGCCCACGTCCGCGCAATAACAGACGACCTCGCACGCGTAACGCTCCTTTATCCAGCGCAACATCACCGAAGTATCAAGGCCGCCGGAATAAGCGAGCACGATTTTGTTAATCTTCTTCTCCACTAAAAAAATTTCCCTTCAGCCGAACAGCTCCCAGATTCTTTTGATGGCCGCGCGCTGCGCCTTGCGATCCGTGACGGCGATAAAGATAGTGTCCTCGCCCGCGATTGTGCCGACGATTTCCGCGACGTGCGCGCGATCAATTTCAACTGCGACCGCAGAGGCCATCCCCGGCTCGCAGCGCGCGACGACCAGCACATCACCCGCCACATCCAAACTGAGCAGCCCGCGCGCCGCCGCCCCGTTCGTCGCCTTTGGCACACTGTAAAAGCCGTGGTGCTTGACCACGCCCAACTCTACCAAATCGCGCGACACGCTCGATTGCGTGGCGGGCACTCCGGCGCGCTCCAAATGCTCCGTCAATTCTTCCTGCGTGCCGATACGCCTGGCACGAATCAGGCTCAGAATCTTCTTTTGTCTAGAATCCTTCTGCATCTCTTCAAATTATGCAATCAGTTTGCATAATTATTGCATAGATGCATAAAATAGCAGCAAAGATGCACGGGCGTCAAATTGAAAAGCTGTCTGGTAAATTAAAAGTACTTACAGAGCTGAAGGTTGCGTGAGGCTATACAAATGCCAGCTCAGCGATTCCGTGCGGCCCGGACAGTCAGGACGCAGGGTCGTCCAGCTCGCGCGTCATCTCGATCATCGTCCGGCGGAACCCCATGCTCGCGAAGAGCCGCTGCGCCGCCTCGTTCTGCTCGGCGGTCGACAGCACAACGCGAGGCAAGCCGCGTGACCTGAAGAACTCCAGCGTGGCGTCGATGAGCAGCCGTCCAAAACCTCGGCCACGATGCTCCGGGTCAACGATGACGTCGTGCAGTACTCCAGCCGGCCCGCGGAGCGCCATGTAGTCGTACCCTTCGGCGGCGGCGTACGCGTAGCCGATCACGTCCCCGTTGTCTTCGGCGACGATGACGGCTTTGTCCGTGTCTTCGAGCTGCGTGCCTATGAAGGACGCATAGCCCTCCGGCGTCCCTGGCCTCGCGGCAAGGAAGCGCTGCGGGTCGAAGTCGTAATGCTCCTTGACGAGGAGCGCGCCGAGGCGCCCGATGCTCGGCAGGTCGGCAGGCGTCGCGCGCCGGACGATGGGCCCAGTCTGGGATTCGGACCTGGTATTTTTGCTCAACATCGGTTCACTGATCCCGCTCAACCTTCTGCTGTCCCTGTCTCCTGACGAAGACGTGGTACGTGACGGCGTCCCACGCATTGTGAATGCCAACGAGGAGCAGCAGCGCCGCGGTGCCGACCGTGAACAGGGCCGGGCGCGGAAGGGAGCGAGCCGCCAATGCCGATCCGGCCAGCATCGCATATGCCGTGAACGGGAGCAGCACATGAAACAACCAGTCCTCGAATACGGGCCGGTAGGCAGTTTGCACTCTCATACGTCGAGCTACGACGACGACGTACACTATCCCGATGAGGCCAACTCCGCCCCAAAGAATTGCTACAACGACGATTCCGTCCCACGGAGCGCTGACGACAGCGGACAGCAACAGCACGACTGCGAAATGAACGACGCTGGGCGTCGAAAAGGCGTCGCCAGCTTGCGCGTCTGCCTGTGCGATCGGCCTCTCGGCAATGAGTGTGATGACGACGAATTGCAATCCGATCAACGCGCCGGCACTTGAGCCGACAATTACGTAGAAGTTTTCCCATCCAGCGAGTGCCGTCATATCTTCAACTAACCGCCCGTTTATTTAGCCCCTAATCATGCTTGTCATTGTTCGACGTCCTTTGCGATCAGGCGCGAGAAATCATCCGGAGTGTCCACGTCCACCTCACCGCATGGGAAGGGTAAGAAGTGCGCCTCCGAAGCATGTCTCTTGATGATCTCTTTCGCGCCTGACATGCCTTCCAGTTGAGTCAACTCCGTAAAGAGCGTTTTCCTGAAAAGGGCCGGCACGCCGAAACTTCCGCCATAGACGGACGCGACGATTGCCTTCCAGGTGGCGCGGTGTGCCGCGATCAGATCGGAGATAATCTCAGCGGTGACGTGAGGTTGGTCGCAAAGCAAAAGGACGGCTGCGGACACATCGGCATCCTCATCGACAAGACCTTTTACACCTGCGCGGACTGACGACGCCATACCGGTCTCCCAACTGGTATTCAATACTTCCCGTACGTCGAGCCCTTCAAATTCGCGTCTCGACAGCTCACTGTGTGCGCCAGTCACCACAACGACGGGACGGCAACCCGCGCCTATCGCAGCAAGTACCGTGCGCCTGAGCAGACTCTCACCCCGGAATTGAAGAGTCTGTTTGGGGCTGCCCATGCGGGAGGATGACCCAGCCGCCAGGACAACAGCGCCGATGTCCACCCTATTGCTTTCGACCACTCTGGAAATATCCTCCGCTCGAACATTCGCCCTCAGGCCACCGCCGCAGGCAGGGCCAACTCCTCCGCCAAGGGGACACGCTCGCCGTCACCCTGCTGGCCGTGGATGGAGCCCCGGCGTTCGCGCAACATCCCGCCGCGACGCCCCTCCAATAACGCGCGCATCTCGGCGATTATTGATAGTGCGATCTCGTTAGAAGCGTTCGCGCCTATGTCCAGACCGGCTGGTGAATAAAGGCGTGACAGGTCTGCTTCTTCCAGCCGGAACGTCTCTTCATTCTCTGCCAGTTCGCTCAGCATCCGTTTGGTCCGCTTGCGCGGGCCCATGACTCCTATGTAGCGCGCTGAGGAGGCCAGCAGGAACCTGAGCAACTCGAGGTCGTGCGAGTAGTTGTGCGTCATCAGAAGCGTTAAGGTTCGCGGCGTAACGTGGACCTGCAAGCCTACATCTTCGGGTCGCGAGAGTATGACCCTGTCGGCTATAGCAAACCGTGAACGGCTGAGGGGTCGGGCTTGCGGGTCCACGACCTCCGTTTGCCAGCCAAGGCCGCGCGCGAGTTCGACTATCGGCAGCACGTCATGACCCGCCCCGAAGACGACAAGCGGAACGGGCGGCAGGAGCGGTTCGATGAATACTTTTACGGCACCGCCGTCCATTTCATAGACGCGTGTGGCCGACGTCATTTCTCCGCGCGACAGCGTTCGCAGCTCTCTCTCAAGCATCGCGGCCAGGTGATCGCTCAACTTCTCGCCGCTGAGGTTTCCTTCCTCATTGAGGAAGAGGCGTGCACCCGTTTCAATGCGGGCCGCACCGAAGACCGACTCTGCTGGCGTATGTTGATAAATGGTAGCGACTAGCACGGGAGCAGCGTTAGCCGCGCATGAACTTCTCAACGCCTCTATGTAGAGTGAACCGGGGGCGATAGGCTCTACCAGTACGCGCACAATGCCGTTGCAGCCTAACCCCAAGCCCCATGCCATCTCGTCGCTCGTAGAGGCGGTGTTGTACTCGACAAGCTTCGCCACGCCAGTCTGAATGACGCGCTTCGCATGCTCTATAACATCGCTTTCAAGGCAGCCAGCGCTGATCGTGCCAGTACTCGTTCCACCTTCGCAGACAAGCATCCGAGCACCTGGGCGACGATATGAAGAGCCTTCAACACTCACAACAGTCGCCAGTGCGCAACGCTCACTTCCCATGTTCGCTTCGTCGAACGCTTCGACTAATGCTCTCACTTCGTTCATAGCTCATGCCCCCTTACAACAACTTGTCCGGTGTAATCGGCAGTTCCCTGATGCGTTTGCCCGTGGCGTGGAAGACAGCGTTGGCGATTGCCGCAGGGATACCGACCATGCCTAGTTCGCCCATACCTTTGACGCCGAGCGGGTTGACTATCTGGTCGTCCTCCTCGACGAAGAGCGTCTCGACCTCGTGGACGTCGGCGTTGACCGGCACGTGGTAGTGCTGTAGGTTCGGGTTCATGATGCGGCCGTATCGGTGGTCTATCTCGGTCGCTTCTGTAAGCGCCATGCCGATGCCCCAGACGACGCCGCCGATCTCCTGGCTGTGCGAGGCCTTCGGGTTGATGATCTTGCCGCAAGCCGTAACCTCTATGGCGCGCGTGACGCGCACCGTGCCGAGGTCAGGGTCTACCTTCACTTCTATGAACTGCGCGCCGTGCGCCAGCGTCGCGTATTTGCGGCGCTCCTCCGAAGGCTTCGACTCAAACGTCTCCGTGATTTCCGTGAGGTTGTTGCGCCTCATGACTTCCGCTATCTGGACGAAACGCGACGGGTCGCTCTTGAGTCGCAGCCGACCGTCGAGCATCTCTACGTCAGAGGCTGTCGCTCCTTTAAGCGGCGAGTTCGCATCTTGGTTCGCAAGCGAGAAAAGCTTAGCGGTGACGACCAGGGCCGCGCCGTGTACGGCCGAGCCGACGCTCGCCGTCGTTTGCGAGCCGCCCTGCGCCGGGGCACGCGGGAACTTCGTGTCACCCAGCTCGAACTGGACGCGGTCAGGCGTTAGGCCCAGATACTCAGCGGCGATCATCGTGACGACCGTGTAGGTTCCGGGCCCGATGTCGCTCGTGGCGCTTACGACGTGTGCCGTGCCTTCGCTTCGGAATGTGATACGGGCTGTGGCGGGTGACTGGAAAGCGCCCCAGACGCCGGTGGCAGTGCCCCAGCCGACGAGCAGCCGCCCGTCGCGCATCGAGCGCGGCTCCATCTTGCGATTCTTCCAGCCGAACTTTTCCGCCCCCAGCCGGTAGCACTCCCTGAGCGCCTTGCTCGAAAATGGCTTTCCACTCTCGGGGTCTACCTCTGCATAGTTGATGAACCTCAACTCCAGCGGATCGATCTTCAGAGCGTAGGCCAGTTCGTCCATCGCGCATTCGAGCGCGAACATCCCCGAAACCGCGCCGGGGGCACGCATCCATGTGGGAGTGTTGAGGTCCACGTCGGTAATCTTCGTCGGCGCGTAGAGATTAGGGCAGGCGTAGACCTGGCGCGTGAATCCTGTAGTGTTGTCGTTGAACTCTTCGAAGGTCGAGGTGTTATGCACAGCCTCGTGGATCATCGCGGTGAGCTTCCCCGACTGCTCCGCTCCGAGTGCAATCTTCTGGATCGTGTAGGGGCGGTGCCCGTGGCCGGTGAACATCTGCGTTCTGGTATAGACAACCTTGACGGGCCGCTTGAGTTCGCGGGCCGCCATCGCCGTCAGCGACGGGTAATAGTTAGGTCGAAGTGACGACCCGAACGCGCCGCCCACGTAGGGCGAGATGACCTGTATGTTCTCTTCGGGGATGTTGAACATCGAGGCGAGGTGCCGGCGCACTCCATAGACTTCTTGCGTCTTGTCGAAGATAGTAAGCCGGTCTCCCTCCCAGACGGCGACGGCCGCGTGCGGCTCCATCGGGTTGTGATGCTCTATGGGAATGCGGTACTCGGCCTCAACTTTCACGGGGGCGGTCTTCATCGCCGCTTCCGGGTTGCCACGAGGTTTGGGCGGCTGACCTTGCGTGGGAACGCGTGCCCGCTCGCGCACGGCCTCCGTGTCGGTCGAGGGCTTCTCTGCGTTATAAGAGACTTTGACGAGGCGGGCCGCGTACCGAGCCTGCTCATAAGTTTCCGCGACAACTAACGCCACGGGCTGCGCGTTGAAGTAGATTCTGTCTGACTGGAGCGCACGGAACGACTTGTCCTGCTGTCTGGAGTTCTGCGGAGGCGCATATTCCGTGGAAGCCTTCGGGCCAAGCTTCGGCGCGTTCAGGTGCGTGAAGACGCGTATCACGCCGCCCGCGCTTTCGGCCTCCCGCGTGTCTATTGCCTTGATCGTGCCCTTGGCCACGCTCCCCAGCACGATAAAGCCGTAGGCCAAGTTCGGCGCACGAAACTCCGCCGCATACTTCGCCCTGCCCGTCACCTTCGCCACGCCGTCCACGCGGCTCATCTCTTTCCCGATGTATCTAGCCATATTGTTCCCCCTTCCCCTGTCAGATAAGCCTGGATGCGCGCATCAGCGTGCGAACGATGGCGCGCTTCCCAAGTTCGACTTTGTAGGCGTTATGCGCGAGCGGTCGCGCGCCCGCGAGCGCTGCATCGGCAGCCCTGCGGAAACTCTCCTCTGAAGCGGGTCTTCCAGAAAGTGCGGCTTCCGCCTCCGCGCTCCGCCAGGGCTTGTGCGCCACGCTTCCCATGACGACGCGCGCCTGCCTGATCGTGCCGCCGTCGAGTTCGAGAGCGGCGGCCACAGCGACGAGCGCGAAAGCGTAGGAGGCGCGGTCTCTGACCTTCAGGTAGTAGTAGTTCTTCGCGAAAGGTGACTTCGGCAGATCAATCGCCACGATCAGTTCGCCGTGCTCGAGGTTGTTGTCTTTCTCCGGCGTGTCACCCGGCAGGCGGTGAAAGTCCCCTATCGGGATCGTGCGCTCACGTCCCGATGCATTCCTGACTCGCACCTGTGCTTCGAGCGCGTAGAGCGCGTTCGCCATGTCGCCCGGGTAAGTGGCTACACATTTCTCACTCCAGCCGAAGATGGCGTGAATGCGGTTCAAGCCTTCGAGCGCGCCGCAGCCCGTCCCCGGCTCGCGCTTGTTGCAGGGCATTGCGGTGTCATAGAAGTACTGGCAGCGCGTGCGCTGCATCAGGTTCCCGCCATTGGTCGCCATGTTGCGCAGTTGACCGGATGCACCCGCCACAATGGCCTGCGTCAGGAGCGGATAGTTCTTGCGTATGAGCGGATGGTTCGCAGTGTCTGTGTTCTTGGCGAGAGCGCCGATGGTGACGCCGCCGCCCGACGCGGCCTTAATCTCGGCGAGCTTCAGGCGGGTCAGGTCAACGAGTTCGTTCGGACGCTCGACGTCCTCTTTCATCAAATCAAGAATGTTGGTCCCGCCCGCCAGGAACTTCGCATTCGGGTTCGCGGTGACAGAGCGTGCGGCCGCGTCCACATCACTCGCTCGCGTGTACTTAAACGGTCTCATCGGCTATCTCCTTTCTGACGCGCGCCAGCTCTTCCTCTTCGACGAAGCGCCATGTCCGTGCCGACTCTTTGCCGGAATGAACTTCCTGTATGGCTGCGACGATCTTCGGGTAGGCACCGCAGCGGCAGATGTTGCCGCTCATACGCTCACGTATCTCGTCGTCCGTGAGCCGTGTCTGCGAGGCTGTCACGTCTTCGGTGACGTGGCTCACATCGCCGCGCCGCGCCTCTTCTAAGAGCCCGACCGCAGAGCAGATCTGCCCCGGCGTGCAGTAGCCGCACTGGAAGCCGTCGTACTTGATGAAGGCCGCCTGCATGGGGTGAAGAGTTTCCCCCTTCGCCAGCCCTTCTATCGTCGTGACCTCACGGCCTTCAAGTGTGGCTGCGAGCGTAAGGCACGAGAGGACACGGCGCCCGTCAATGAGCACAGTGCATGCACCGCACTGTCCCTGGTCGCAACCCTTCTTCGTCCCCGGCAGTTCGAGCCTCTCGCGCAGAGCGTCGAGAAGTACCACACGTGAATCCAGTTCGAGCGTCTTGGTCGCGCCGTTCACCTTCAGTGTGACTCTGATGGGATTCTCCGGCGCTATGGCAGGGGCGAACACGGCGTCAGGTGATGTACCGAGCGCGGCCATCGCCTGTTCCTTCTCCAGCAGCATGAGCGCGAATAACCCGAGGCTGCCCGCAAGCGTCTGCCCCAGGAATGTACGTCGAGCTTGCCCAACGTCGGTCAACGTCGGCATCTCCTTAACCAGCGCCTCCTCATCAGCCGTCAACTCAGGCCCCGAGGTCTCGTCCAGATCGTCTTTCATGTTTGGCTTCCCCCTGTTTGTGCCTAAACCAATCTCCAGCCCGCAAAAGCCGCTGGCTCAAATTCCGCGCCGCCAGAGCTTAAGCGAACAACTGCCCGTCGTCAGAACTGCCCTGCGTCCTGACCTTAGAACCGCGCACGGCTCACCGCACGTGGTCTCATCTATGGAACGTGTAGATTTGCCTGCTAAAGTAGCCTATGACGACATACCTCGTCTATAGCGCGTGTTAAAGTCATGGCCGGCTCGGGCGCTTGGGACAGTGGGTCGATGCGTACGTTGCCGGTGAAGTACTCCTCCGGCCCCTTCTGCGATGGCTGCGTGCCGTTCTTTTTGACTTCCATGTTCCTCGCTCCTTCACTTGATTACCTTTTATGGCTTGACCATGACCTTAAGCGCCTCGCGCTCGTTCATCGCGCGGTAGCCGTCCGGCACACCATCGAGTCCGACGACGCGGTCGAACACGCGCCCCGGCTCAATCCTGCCTTCAAGAACATCCGGCAATAGCTCATCTATGTAGGCGCGCACAGGGGCGGGGCCGCCGCCCACGATGATGTTGTTGTAGAACGCAGGCTCTGATGCGGGAATCGCCGCGTAGTGCGGTACGCCGACGCGGCCGACTGCGCCGCCGGGACGCGCGATCTGGACGGCTGTGAGCATCGCCTGCTCTGTACCAACGCATTCGAGAACGGAGTGTGCGCCGAAACCTTTGGTCAGCTCGCGCACGCGCTCGATTGCCTCTTCGCCGCGCTCGCTGACAACATCTGTTGCGCCGAACTCCCTGGCGAGCGCGATGCGGTCGGCATGCCGGCCCATGATGATGATCTGCTCTGCGCCGAGAAGACGCGCGGCTATCACTCCACACAAACCGACTGCCCCGTCCCCGACAACAGCCACAGACTTTCCGGGGCCGACCCTGGCTGTGACAGCGGCGTGGTGGCCAGTGCCCATTACGTCCGAGAGCGTGAGTAGCGACGGCAATAACGCATCGTCCTTATCGCCCGGCAGGACGAAGAGTGTTCCGTCCGCGAGGGGCACGCGCACCGCTTCCGATTGCGCCCCAGCAATCTGCTCATTGCCGAAGAACCCTCCGTGTACGCACGACGTATTTAGCCCTTCGTGGCAGAAGGCGCAGGTGCCGTCGGAGTACGCGAACGGCATGACGACAAGGTCGCCGCGTTTCAGGTTACGAACGTCCGCTCCGACAGATTCGACGACGCCTATTGCCTCGTGCCCCATGACAACGCCGGCCTCGCTCGGTTCCATAGCCTTATACGGCCAGAGGTCGCTGCCGCAGATGCAGGCGCGCGTGACCGTGACGAGCGCGTCGGTCGGCTCAATTAAACGAGCGTCGGGGACGTTCTCGATACGGACATCGCCTGCGCCATACATAACAGTTGCTCTCATGGTTGTTTATCTCCTGTCCATCCAATTTCCTAGCTGAAAGGATTTTAGTTTGCAGGCGCTCGCCTGTCTCAGGCGCTCTTGCTCTACCTATGGCGATATTGCTCGAAATCCGGGTTAGCGATGCAAAAGGAAGATAATCCTGCAAATCGGCGCAGGAATGCGTACCGTCCCGCACCGAATGGATGACATTTCCGTACTGAAAGGGTGGAATTTTTCTGCCTGAAAATCCGCGGTTGAGTGAAGATCAACGCTGCCGTCGATATTCGCTCGGTGAGAGGCCGGTCTCCCTGCGGAAGAGGCGCGCGAAATGGCTGGGGTCTGTGTAGCCGACTTCAAGGGCGACGTCTATCACGTTTGGTTCATGCGCTCCGATGCAATAAGAGCATATTACAAACTGGACGTTACTCAAAGATCGGACTTCTACGGCCTGGACCATCTTTTCGGGCTTTTGCCATCGACAAACAGGTTTCGCTGCCAGTTATCTTAGCGATTGACCAGCTTTTGCGAACCTTCGCCATAGCGCGCCCCCTGCACTTTAACCTGCGCGGTCAGATTGTCGAGTTCGCGCAGATCGTTAGCCGTCAGTTCAATATCTACCGCGCCGATATTCTCTTCCAGCCGGTGCAGCTTCGTCGTACCCGGAATCGGCACGATCCACGGTTTCTGCGCCAGAACCCAGGCGAGCGCGATTTGCGCCGGCGTCGCCTGTTTTTGTTCTGCAAATTTTCCGATCAGATCGACGAGCGCCTGATTAGCTTTGCGGTTTTCTTCCGAAAAGCGCGGCACGGTGTTGCGGAAATCCGTGCTGTCAAACTTTGTGCTTTCGTCAATCTTTCCGGTCAGAAAGCCTTTGCCGAGCGGGCTGAATGGGACGAAACCGATTCCCAATTCTTCGAGCGTCGGCAATATTTCTGTTTCCGGTTCGCGCCACCACAAAGAATATTCGCTCTGAAGCGCCGTTACTGGCTGAACAGCGTGCGCCCTGCGAATTGCTTCGACGCCTGCTTCGGAAAGTCCGAAATGTCTGACCTTGCCTGCGTCAATCAAATCCTTGACCGCGCCCGCGACATCTTCCATCGGCACTTCTGGGTCAACACGGTGCTGGTAAAATAAATCTATGTAATCGGTTTTGAGCCGCTTGAGCGACGCTTCGGCAACCTGTTTGATATGTTCCGGTCGGCTGTTGAGCGGAGGCTGTTGGCGCTGCGTTCCGTCCGGGTCGATGTTGAAACCGAATTTAGTGGCGATGACGACCCTCTCACGAAAAGGAGCGAGCGCTTCGCCGACGAGTTCTTCATTGGTGAACGGTCCGTAAACTTCCGCGGTGTCGAAAAACGTGACTCCGCGTTCGACAGCCGAGCGAATCAGCGAAATCATTTCCTGTTTGTCTTTCGCCGGACCCAACCCAAAGCTCATCCCCATGCAGCCGAGCCCGAGGGCCGATACCTCAAGCCCGCTGTTTCCTAATTCTCTTTTTTTCATAATTTCATCTCCTATTTCTTCGGCGGCGCCTCCACGCCCGAGAAGACCAGCACTGCGTCCGGCAGGCGCTGCCCGCGTATCTCGATCGCCCTAACAGCCGAATTCAGCTCAGTGAGTTCGGCGGGAGTAAATCGAACCCCGTCCGCGCCGCTGTTCTCCAGCATGTGCGCCATCACTGTCGTTCCGGGAATCGGCACGATCCAGGGTTTCTGTGCCATCAGCCAAGCGAGCGCGATCTGAGCAGGAGTAGCCCGCTTGCGAACCGCCCAGGTCTTTATCAGATCAACCAACTGCATGTTGTGAGCCAGGTTCTCGGGCGAGAATCTCGGAGTGGCTGCACGCAGATCGCCAGGTGCGAATCGCGTGTTCGCGTCGATCCAGCCGGTTAGTAATTGGCAGTCCAGAGGCCACCAGGGCACAAAGCCTATTCCCAACTCTTCGCAGAGCGGTATCACTTCCTTTTCCGGATCTCGGGTCGCCATCGAGTACTCGTTTTGGATCGCGGTCAGCGGCAACGCGGCGTGAGCGCGGCGGATAGTCTGTATGCCCGGTTCGGAAAGTCCCCAATGCAGAACCTTTCCTTGATCCATCAGGTCTTTGATCGCTCCGGCGATGTCTTCGATGGGCACTTCCGGATCGACGCGGTGTTGATAGAGAAGGTCTATGCGGTCGGTCCGCAGCCGCTTGAGCGATCCTTCAACGACTAGCTTGATATGATCTGGTTTGCTGTTAAGCCCGGGAAGCCGCTGTCCCGTCTGCTGATCGATATTCCAACCGTACTTGGAAGTGATCCTGACCTTATTTCTAAACGGCTCGATGGCCTCGCCGAGGATCCGCTCGTTTTCGAAAGGCCCGTATGCCTCGGCACAGTCGAAGAACGTAATGCCGCGGTCGTAGGCCGCGCGGAGAATGCTGATCATTTCCGGCCGGTACGGTACCGTGGTCTCGTACCTCCGATGCATGTTCTGAACGCCCATCCCGATTGCCGAAACCTCCAGCTTGCCTAAGCGTCTTCGCCCGATTGAAGCGTTCGAGGCGCTCTTCATATTATTCCGCTTTCCGGTTTGGGCGCTTGTCTGATTCTGCGAAGCCGCCAGGGCGAGTGAACCGGCGGCTGCAAAGAGCGTCCTGGCGATAAAGCCACGCCGGCCAGTGCCGACATTTTCCTGATTCTCGGATTTATTTTTTCTCTTATTCTCTTTCATTTTCTAATGCCTCCATTTTCATCCTTCTAGCTCTTTTATCCGTCCCCAACCGGAGCAGCAGGGTTCTTAGACACTCAGTTTTACTTCGCCCAACATCTTCACCATCTTCGGGTCGCGGTGGTCGAAGAAGAGGCTTTGCTTCGTGTCCAGCGTGGCGATGGCAACCATGTCTTCGGCACTCAGCTCGAAATCGAAGATGTTGAAATTCTCGATGATTCTTTCCTTCCGGACTGATTTCGGAATGACGATAATTTCTCTTTGTGTCAGCCAGCGCAGGATCACCTGGGCAACCGATTTCCCGTACTTGCCGGCGATGGAGAGCAAAAGCTCGTTCTGGAATATGTTGTTCTTGCCTTCGGCGAACGGTCCCCATGATTCGATCTGAACATTGTTCTCCCGCATGAACTGCTGGGCCTCTATCTGTTGATTGAAGGGGTGCGTCTCGACCTGGTTGACCGCGGGCACCACTTCGTTATGAACCATCAGGTCCATCAGCCGGTCCGAATGGAAGTTGCTCACGCCTATCGCCCTAATCCTGCCTTCCTTGTATAGCTCTTCCATCGCCCGCCACGAGCCGTAAACATCACCGTAGGGCTGGTGAATCAGGTACAGGTCCAAGTAGTCCAGTTGCAGGCGTTGTAGTGACCTTTCGAAAGCTCTCTTCGCGTTCTCGTAGCCGGTCTCCGAGACCCAGAGCTTGGTGGTGACGAAGATCTCTTCTCTCGACACGCCGCTTCTTTTGATCGCCCTGCCGACCGACTCCTCGTTCATGTAAGCGGCGGCGGTGTCTATCAGGCGGTAGCCGTTACGTATGGCTTCATAAACGCTCCTCTCACACTCTTCGGCGTCAGTTATCTGATAAACACCGAACCCTAAAATGGGCATCTCAACGGCGTTATTCAATACGACATTTTTCATAGTTTCCTGTCCTTCTCGCCCAAGGCGTCGCCGGTAGGCTCACCTTAACTTTCTCCAAACACCTTTCAGTTTCGCCGGCAGCGATTTTCTGTGTCCTACTGATTTAGTGTGATTCTAAAGGCTCAGGAATGCGGAGCGGTATGACGATAGTCGAGAATAATTGTATGATTCTGCAAAAATTCCACGTCCGGCATGCCGGGATGGAAAGAATGGGCTAATATGAATTCATGAACCGTAGAGAAGCTAAACGCGAGGAGCAGAGGGTACAAAGTAATAGGGATGAGCTGTTGGAGCGGATGGTGCGGGCCCTCCCCGAGGACGGAGCGCTTGAGGCGTTAGACGGCCTCTTCCTGGCCCGCCTGACTAAGCCGACGGAGTCGCCGCTTGCCCTGTACCAGCCCGCCTTCTGCTTCGTCGCTCAGGGCGGCAAGCAGGTGTTAGTTGGAGAGGAAGTCCTCTGGTACGACCCGGGCCATTATCTCTTATTCACGGTAGACCTGCCGGTCATCTTTCGGGTGGAGGAGGCGTCGGAAGAGCGGCCCTATTTCGGTCTGAGGCTCGACCTCGACCCGGCCCTCGTGGCCTCGGTCATGATGGAGGCCGGCGCCGAAACCCGGAAAGGGGACGCCAGCGTAAAAGCGATAGGCGTTAACCCCATAGACGCAGACCTGCTCGACGCGGTCGTCAGGCTCGTCCGTCTTCTCGATAAGCCCGGCGAGCGAAGGATACTTGCGCCGCTCATCAAGCGGGAGATCGTCTACCGGCTGTTGGCGGGAGGAGAGGGCGCACGCCTCGGACACCTCGTGGCTTCTTCTTGGGGAGACACCCGCCGCATCTCACGGGCGATCGGGCGTCTGCGCGAGAATTACAACGAGTCGCTGAAGATCGAGGACATCGCGCGCGAGCTGGGGATGAGCGTCTCGGGCTTCCACCATCATTTCAAGTCCGTCACGTCGATGAGCCCCCTGCAATTCCAGAAGCAGATACGACTACAGGAGGCGCGACGCCTGATGCTCGGCGAAGACCTGGACGCGGCCAGCGCCGGCCACCGCGTGGGTTATGAGGATCCGGCGTACTTCAGCCGCGACTACAAGAAGCTGTTCGGCGCACCACCACAGCGCGACATCGCGAGACTGCGTAGCAACCTCGAACCGGGAGGCACCCCGGCGAGGGTCTGAGGCTATCGGAAGATGTTAAGCGATGTTCGGGCGTGCAGAGCAACTATCTATGGGTATGTCGGCCACGCGGAAATGAGCCTGTGCTTTTACATAATTGCCGGAATCGGGCGCCTCCTATTCTGGTAGGCTTGTAAGTACTTTTAGGTAATGTGTACTCTCTGTTAATACTTTTAGGTAATGACGACTGATCCGATTATTTAGTTGATGATTGCACGCGGCTCAATAGCTTCATTAGTTAGGGGCGCAGGATTGTAGGTATTTTTAGTTAACCGGACATTTGTCGCGCGGCGAAGCGTAAAATCAAACGCATCAGGCTACGGGGGAGGCGCGAGAGTGAGCGAGTCGAAAAATTTGTGGGGCGGGCGGTTTCAGGGGAAGGCGGACGAGGGGTTCGTGGAGTTTAACCGCTCGTTCGGCTTTGACCGGAGGCTGTTTGAGTGGGACGTGCGCGGAAGCCTTGCGCACTGCGAGGCTCTGGGGCGTGCAGGCGTCCTCACGCACGCTGAAGCGGAACTTATCAGGAACGGTCTGCAAACCATCGCGAAGCGTGCGGCTTCGGACGCGAGCTACTTCGACGGCCTCGCGGCGGAGGACGTGCACTCTTTTATAGAAGCACGGCTCGTGCAATTGATAGGCGACGCGGGCCGCAAGCTTCACACTGGCCGTAGTCGTAACGATCAGGTCGCAACGGCTATGCGTCTCTGGCTGCGCGACGCGATTGACAGGCTGTTGGTCAGTCTTCGCAACACACAGGCAGCCCTGCTGGATTTGGCCGAAGCGCATCCGGACGGAGTGCTGCCCGGTTATACGCACCTGCAACGCGCGCAGCCGGTGCTGTTCGCGCACTGGTGTCTGGCCTATTTCGAGATGCTGACGCGCGACCACGAGCGTCTGGTTGAGGCGCGTCGCCGCACCAACGTCCTGCCGCTCGGCACGGGCGCGCTGGCGGGCACGGCGCACGCGATTGACCGCGAAGAGGTAGCCCGCGAGCTTGGCTTCGACGGTGTTGCGCGCAACAGTCTGGACGCCGTGAGCGACCGCGACTTCTGCATTGAGTTCGCCGCCGCTTCGAGTCTTGTCATGACGCACCTGTCTCGTCTGGCCGAAGACGTGATTATTTATGCGACCGCCGAGTTCGGCTTTTTTGAATTGAGCGACGCGGTCGCTACGGGGTCGAGCCTGATGCCGCAGAAGAAGAATCCGGATTCGATGGAGCTTGTGCGCGGCAAAGCGGGCCGCGTCTACGGCCACACGGTCGCGCTGCTTTCAATCATGAAGGGTCTCCCGCTCGCTTATAACAAGGACATGCAGGAAGACAAGGAAGCTGTCTTTGACACGTTCGATACGGTCGAGGCTTCGCTCGAAGTCGCGGCGACGGTGCTGCGCAACGTGCGTTTCAGGGAGGAGCCTGCGCGTCGTGCGGCGGCACAAGGTTTTATGAACGCGACCGAGCTGGCGGATTATCTGGCGCGGCGCGGGCTTCCCTTCCGCGAGGCTCACGATGTGGTCGGGCGAGTGGTGCTGCATGCCATCACACGCGGCGTGGAATTGGAAGGACTCACGCTTGAGGAACTACGTTCCTTTTCGTCGCTCATAGACGAGGATGTTTACGAAGCGCTCTCGCTGGAACAGACGCTTAAGACGAAATCACAAACCGGCGGCACAGCGCCCGAGCGAGTCCGAGAAGCGCTCGCGGCGGCGCGTGCTTCTTTGAATCAAGCGGAAGGATGAGATATCGCGGGGGATTTTTTTCAAAGCTCCGTAGGAGCTGGATGTTTATAGCTCGTATCTAACATAAAGAAAACAAGCTCCGTCAGGAGCGTAATGTTCGGCATCAATGACATCACGCTCCTGACGGAGCTTCAAATTTTTAATAAACTTGTGAGCTATAAACATCCGCGCCCCTCACGGGGCTTTTCTTACGGCTTTTAGGGTTTGTCTCGCTTCTCTTCTATTAGCCTGCAAGCCGGGCCGTAAAGTCTTTCCATCATGCCGCCCGGCTTGAGAAACTTCCATTCCAACGGCTGTTCGTCCACCTCGCGCGAGAGGATGGGCTTATTCTTATCGTCAAACAGGGTGAACTCTCGCAGGCGGTAGCGTCTTTTCGAGCAATCGAATTCGATTGATTCGACGCGGCTCTTGTATTTTGCGCCGCTCGCGTCGCCCACGGGTTGAGGCCTGGACCAGTTCCAGCGGAAGCGGACGCTACCCAGACCGTCTTCGTCAAAGGTGACGGTCGTGGTGTTCATGGCAATCGTCGCGTCGTCGAGCGTGTAGACGCGCTCCCACTTCTCTTTCTCTTGAGCAGGGAGAGACGTCAGGTTGAGCAGTAGGAAAATCGAGGCGAGGAAGATTCGCATGCGGTCGTTCCGTCGGTGAGTTTGAAAATCCCTGTCGCGTTCGTCGCCTTGGGCGAGCAGCTATTCGCCTAAGTAAGCCTCTTTGATGCGCGGGTCGGCGGCCAGCTCTTTGGACGGACCTTCCATCACGATGCGGCCCGTTTCCAGAACGTAAGCGCGGTCAGAATGTTTAAGAGCGGCGTGCGCGTTCTGCTCCACGAGCAGGATGGTTGTGCCTTCGCTGCGAATCGAGTCTATGGCTTCGAAGATGGTGTGAACGACGAGCGGCGCAAGTCCCAGAGAGGGCTCGTCCAGAAGAAGCAGGCGCGGGCGCGACATGAGCGCGCGGCCCATGGCAAGCATCTGCTGCTCGCCGCCCGAAAGCGTTCCGGCCTTCTGCGATTCGCGCTCCTTCAGGCGCGGGAACATCTGAAAAGCGCGCTCCATGTCTGCGGCAATCTGTTTTTTGTCGCGCTTGAGGTAGGCTCCCATCTGCAAGTTTTCGCGCACGGTGAGGTTGGCAAAGACACCGCGCCCCTCGGGTGACATGGAGATGCCGCGCGCCACAAGCCTGTGCGTCGCCACGCCGCCAATCTCTTCATTCTCAAAGCGGACGCTGCCTTCGCGCGGCTCAAGGAGGCCCGTGATGGTGCGCAGCGTGGTCGTCTTGCCCGCGCCGTTTGCGCCAATCAGGGTGACGACCTCACGCTCCTCTACGCGCATGGAGATGCCCGTCAGCGCCTCAATCGCGCCGTAGTTCACAGAGACGTTTTCCAGAATCAGCATAAGATAATTTTCGATTTGCGATTGCCGATTTGCGATTGGAAGCAGACTAAAGATTTAAAGTTTTTCAGATTTCAAATCTTTGATTTGTCCTTGTCCAATCGAAAATCGCAAATCTAAAATCGCAAATTCTTAATCTCCAAGATAGGCTTCGATAACTTTCGGGTCGTTGCGGATTTGTTCGGGCAGACCGAGCGCGATTGATTTGCCATAGTCGACGACCTGTATGCGCTCGCAGACGCCCATCACGACCTTCATGTTGTGCTCGACCAGAAGGATGGTCAACCGGAAGCGGTCGCGTATCTGGCGAATCAAGTTCATCAGGTCTTCCTGCTCCGATGGGTTCATCCCGGCGGCGGGCTCGTCCAGGAGCAGGAGCTTGGGGCGCGTGGCGAGCGCGCGCACTATCTCAAGCCGTCTCTGGTTTCCGTAAGCGAGACTCGTCCCGCCCTCGTCACGGAATCGCGCGAGGTCGAAGATTTCCAGTAGCTCCATGCAGAAGTCGCTGTGCTCGCGCTCGTCGCGTATAAAGCGCGGCGAGCGAATCACGGCGTCCAGCAGATTCTGACGGGCGTGTATGTGACAGGCCGTCATGACGTTTTCGAGCACGGTCATGCCAGCGAAAAGCCGTATGTTCTGGAACGTGCGCGACACACCGCGCCGCGAAATCTGATAGGAGCGCAGACCATCTACGCGATGATTCTCGAAATGTATCTCTCCGGAGGTGGGACGGTAAACGCCCGTCAGCAAGTTGAAGATGGTCGTCTTGCCCGCGCCGTTCGGGCCTATGAGGCCGTAGATTTCCCCGCGCTCGACGGTCATGTCCAGCTCGTTGACGGCCACCAGACCGCCAAAGCGAATCGTGCATTTGCTAGTGTGCAGGATTGCGCCGTCACCCGGCACAACTTTCTTGGCGCGGAGTAGGTGTGCGGCTTCCGCGAGAATGCCTTCCGGAGCGGTCGCGCTCGAAGATTCCGGCTCGGGCGTCGAATGGCTCGTCACTGATTTTTAGCCTCCTTGACAGAATCACTGGTCGGCGCATCGCGCTCGGCTATCGGCACACCCTTGGAAGCGCCTACGCTCGCGTCGCCTTCGGGCCGCTTCTGCGCACGCTTGAGCCAGCTCAAGCCGAACTCGTGATGACCCAGAAGACCCTGCGGGCGGGTCAGCATGATGATGATAAGCAGGAGCGCGTAGATGACCAGCCGGAAGTCCGCGAAGTTCACTTGCTTGCCGAACATCTCTATCTCGGGCAGCTTGCGCAGCAGCTCGGGCAGGATGGTGATGACAATCGCGCCGAGAATAGAGCCCGTGATCGAGCCCATCCCGCCGAGCACGATCATGATGATGACCTCGAACGACTTGATGAATTGAAAATCGTTCGTGTGCAGAAATTTTTTGTAATGCGCAAAGAGCACGCCCGCGATGCCTGCGAACGCAGACGAGATGACAAAGGCCGTCACCTTGTAGCGCGTCGTGTTGATGCCCATCGCTTCCGAGGCCAACTCGTCCTCGCGTATGGAAATCAGCGCGCGGCCCACATCCGAATGAACGATGTTGTAGACGACGATGATAGTGATGACGGCAAAACCGCCGACCCATAAAAAGTTCGAGTAGCCGGGAACGGAAAAGCCTGTCGCGCCGCCGACAACGTCTATGTTGAGGATGACGATGCGTATGATTTCCGCAAACCCGAGCGTGACGATTGCCAGATAGTCGCCACGCAAACGCAAACTGGGGATGCCGACAATCAATCCCATAGTGGCCGCGGCCAGCGCGCCGACCAGGATAGCCGTGAGAAAGACGATGGCTATGGCAACTGTTTCGCCGACGGACCCTGCGAGCGCGCGTTCCCAATGCTGCCCGTGATAGACGGTCATGTAGGCGGAGGTGTAAGCGCCGACAGCCATGAACCCGGCGTGGCCGATGGAGAACTGCCCCGTAAACCCGTTAATCAGATTGAGCGAGACGGCCAGGATGATGTTGACGAAAATCATCATCAGGATGTCGACCTCGTAAGCGCCGATGCCGAAGCCGAACAGCCCTTCCTTACTCATCATCATGTACACGGCATACAGCACAAGGATGATCGCCGCCGCGCCGAGGATACGTTTGACGAAAGTTGGCATAAATGAATTTTCGATTTGCGATTGCCGATTTGCGATTGGATAAGGACTAAAGACTTAATCAGATTTCAAATCTCTGATTTGTCCTCTTCCAATCGAAAATCGCAAATCTAAAATCGCAAATTTCTCTCAGACTTTTTCCTGCACCGTCGAGCCCAGAAGTCCGGCGGGGCGGAACAGGAGTACCAGAATCAGAATCGAGAAGGCCACGGCATCGCGGTACGTCGAAGGGATGCCGATGTTTTGGCCGTAGCCGACGACAAAGGTTTCGGCAATCCCGATGAGCAGCCCTCCAAGGACTGCGCCGGGAATGTTGCCGATGCCGCCGAGCACTGCGGCGACGAAAGCTTTCAAGCCCGTGATGACGCCCATCAAAGGATAAATCGTCGGGTTAAACTGCGCGGTCAGGACTCCGCCCGCCGCCGCCAGCGCCGAGCCCAAAGCGAAGGTGAAGGCAATCACCATGTCCGTGTTGATGCCCATCAGCTTCGCCGAGTTGAGATTAAAGGAGACGGCGCGCATCGCCGTCCCCAGCTTCGTACGGTAGATGATCCATTGCAGCCCGAGCATCATCAAGATAGAGACGATGAAAATCACCAGTTGCGGAAGCGAGATGGCGGCGCGTCCGAACAGTGTAAAAGTCTCCTGCTGCACGCCGGGGATTGCCAGCAGCTTAGGGAAAGAGCGCGGCGCATTACCGAGGATGGCAACGAACAGGTACTCTATAAAAAGAGAGACGCCGATGGCTGTGATCAGCGTCGTCATGCGCGAGTATTTTCTGACCGGCCTGTAGGCGAAGCGCTCGATGATGACACCCACGGCGGCGGCAATCAGCATCGCTCCCAGAAGGACGACGACGAGCCCTAGAATCGACGGCTCCATAGCAAACCCGAGCTGATAGGCGAGGAAGTAGCCCGCGAAGGCTCCGACCATGTAGATGTCGCCGTGTGCGAAGTTGATGAGCCGGAGGATGCCGTAGACCATCGTGTATCCGAGCGCAATCAGCGCGTAGATAAACCCGATGGTCAGGCCGTTAATCAACTGCTGAACGAAGGTATCCATAGATTAGCTACTTCGTGTTCGTGGTCGTGGTATTCGTCGTGTTGGTTGTTGTAGTGGTCGTCGTGGCGGCGTTGGCGTTTGCAGCCGGACTCGTATTAGTGGTCGCCGGAGACGTGGTGGCCGTGGCCGGAGAGCCCGAAGGCTGAATCGTCTCGCGGAAGACGTACTTGTTATTTTGCAGCTCGAAGACCGCCGCAGGCTTAACAGCGTTGCGTTCCGAATTGATGGAGATGCTGCCGGTCACGCCGGGATAGTTTGCCGTTTGAGCGATGGCGTCTCTGAGCTTGGTCCCGTCGGTCGTCCCGCCGCGTTTGATGGCGTCGGCCAGAACCTTCATCGCGTCGTAAGCGAGCGCGGCAATCGCGTCGGGCACAACATTGAAGCGTGCCTTGTAAGCATCGACGAAAGCCTTCACCTCGGGGCGCGGGTCTTCATAGGAATAGTGGTTCGCCATGAAGGAGCCGTTCAAGGCTTCGCCGCCCAACTGGAAAAGCTGCGGCGCGTCCCAACCGTCGCCGCCCAGAAGCGGAGCTTTGATGCCGAGCGATTTGGCCTGCTTGGCGATGACGCCGACCTGCCCGTAGTAGCCGGGGACGAAAATCACGTCCGGGTTGGCCGAGCGGATGGCCGTCAACTGGCCGCTGAAATCCTGGTCCGTCTGCGTATAGGATTGCTTCTCGACGATGCGACCGCCGAGCTTGATGAAGTTCTCTTCAAAGAACTGCGCCAGACCACGGCTGTAGTCGGAATTAACGTCGAGCATGATGGCGCTGGTTTTGGCCTTCAGAGTATTGGCCGCGAACTTCGCCATGACCTCGCCCTGAAATGGGTCTATGAAACAGACGCGGAAGATGTAGTCGCCGACCTGCGTCACCTTCGGGTTGGTGGACGACGGGGTAATCATAGGAATTTTGGCTTCCTGTGCTTTGGGCGCGGCGGCCAGAGAGTTTGACGACGCGACTTCGCCGAGCACGGCGTGCACCTTGTCCTGATTAATCAACTTGGTGACGACGGTCGCGGCCTGCGCGGGCAATCCCTGATCGTCCTCGATGACGAGCTGGATCTGTCGACCGTTGACGCCGCCCGCTTTATTAAGTTCGTCGGCGGCCATCTGGATGCCGTTTTTGGTTGACTGCCCGAAGCTCGAAGTCTGTCCGGTCAGGTCTGCGTAGACGCCGACTTTGATCGGGCCGGTGTCGGTGCTTGCGCCACCGCCTTCCGGTCCACGACGCTCGCACGAGGCGAAGCTGACGAGGAGCGCGGCAACTAGTCCGAGTGATAAGAGAATGCGTTTCATAGTTTCCTCACAAAGGCTTTAGATTGAAAGTCCCAACCTGCGACGACGGATAAACGGGGAGGCTGATTCAGGGACGCGCCCTGACGAGGCAGAAGGCGCTCTCCTCGGTCTTTACCGTCGAGCGAGAATGTATCCTGAACTCAGTGGACAATACTATAGCGGCGAGTCGCGTCTGTAAGCAAACTCCGGCGATGGGTCTGTTTGAAATTCGAAGGACGGATTCTCTTCCAGCTATTCACCGCCGCAGGCGCAGAGAGCACAGAGTTAACGCAGAGAGATTGAAATTATTTTCTCTGCGTCGTCTCTGCGCGCTCTGCGCCTCTGCGGTGAATTTGATTTGAAACTGACCCACTACACAAACTCCCGCTCCCTGGTTTGTGGAGACTGCAACGAAGGCGCATTATACCGATTTGCGAGCGAGTGTCGAGAGCCGAATGAAATATTCCGCATAACAGTACGCGCCGCGTTCGCCACTTTTACGAAATCCTGTAAATCTTCCGGTACGCCTCTTGCTCTTATACCCTGAGACAGCGTTTCAGAGTCACAAAATCGTACACCTCTTGAGGGTGACGTGCGATTTTGCAGGCATTCAAGAGGAGATCATTTTCAAACTGGGAGGATTTTGATTCATGGCAGATACATCAGGAGCAACAGCAGGACGTTCGCGTATCATGACCGGACTATTCCGTGATAAAGAGAGCGCCGAGCGCGCTTATGGCTCGTTGACCAGTCGCGGCTACAATCAGGACGACATCAACGTGCTTATGTCCGAAGACACGCGCAACAAGTATTATCCGCCGGGTGCGCCGGTCGAAACCGAACTCGGTAACAAGGCGCTTGAAGGCGCTGGCACGGGCGCGGCCATCGGCGGCACGATTGGCGCGACGCTCGCGGCCATCGCGGCCATCGGAACCACGGTCGCATTACCCGGCCTCGGACTTCTGGTCGCGGGCCCGATAGCAGCGGCGCTCGCAGGCGCGGGCGCAGGCGGAGCGACAGGCGGTCTGATTGGCGCTTTAGTTGGCGCAGGCATTCCTGAAGAACGCGTCAAGCATTACGAAGAAGGCATCAAGAGCGGCGGTACGGTTCTTGGCGTCACACCGCGCAACGACGAAGATGCGGACTACTTCGAGAACGAGTGGAAGAATTATCGCGGCGAGCAGATTTATCGCTACTAACAACGCGCGCGACCACTTAACAAAGGCCAGCAACAAAAGAAGGGGGAAAACGAGTAAGCAGTGAGCAGTAAGCAGTGAGCAGTCGAACGAAGTTTTTACTGCTTACTGCTCACTTCTTTCTGCTTACTTGGTTTCCCCCTTCTTTTTTCTTCAACATCGCTCGCGGCTTGTGACATACTCACCTGCACACCACTCTCCGTATAAAGGTAGACAAAGATGAAAGCATCGGAAAGCGAATCGCCCGGAGTCGCGCCGCCTCTGGGTGACATGAGCGCGGAGGATTTTCGTCGCTTCGGCTATGAAATCATAGATTGGATTAGCAACTACTTCGAGCACATAGAGGAGTTGCCCGTGCTCGCGCAAGTTCAGCCGCATGAGCTGGAAGCAAAGTTGCCGCCAACCGCGCCCGACCGTGGCGAACCTATGCAAGAGATTCTACGCGACGTTGACCGCTTGATTGTGCCCGCGCTCACACACTGGAATCACCCGCGCTTCTTCGCGCTCTTTTCGACCTCGACTTCCGCGCCCGGAATCTTCGGCGAATTGTTGAGCGCAGCCTTCGATGTCAAGGCGATGCTCTGGCGCACCTCGCCCGCCTCGACCGAGTTGGAAGCAGTTGCGCTCCGCTGGCTCCGCCGCATGATGAATCTACCGGAAGAGTTCGACGGCATTATCTACGACACGGCCAGCGTCTCGACTATGCATGCGATTGCCGCCGCGCGCGAAGCGGCTGAATTAAATATACGCGAGCTTGGCATGAGCGGGCGCGCAGACCTCCCGCTACTGCGCGTCTACTCTTCCGAAGAAGCACACTCGTCCATCGAAAAAAGCGTCCTCACGCTCGGCCTGGGTCAACGCTCGCTCGTCAAGATTCCGACCGACGCGGATTTTCAAATGCGTCCGGACGCGCTCAGCAAAGCCGTGGAAGAAGATTTGAGAAACGGCTTACGCCCCTTCTGCGTCGTCGCCACCGTCGGCACCACCTCCGCGACGAGCATAGACCCCGTAGACGAGATTGCGCGCATCTGTGAAGAACATAATCTCTGGCTTCACATAGACGCGGCCTACGCTGGCTCTGCGGCCATCGTTCCCGAGCTTCAACACATCCTCAAGGGCTGCGAGCGCGCCGATTCTTTAACGACGAATCCACATAAATGGCTGTTCACTCCGTTTGATCTTTCGGTGCTTTACTGTCGGCGCATGGACATCCTGCGCCGCGCCTTTTCGCTCGTGCCCGAATACCTGCGCACGAGCGATGATGAAACCGTGAGAAACGGTATGGACTACGGCATACAGCTCGGGCGCAGGTTTCGCGCGCTCAAGCTCTGGATGGTCCTGCGCTATTTCGGGCGCGACGGATTGGCCGCGCGCATACGCGACCACTGTCGCCTTGCACAGCTCTTCGCCTCGTGGGTCGAAGAGGATGCAGATTGGGAACTGTTAGCTCCCGTCCCCCTGAGCCTCGTCTGTTTTCGCGTGCACCCGCGAGGGCTGGAGGATTCCGAAGAGATGAGCGCGGACAAGCTCGATGCTTTTAACGAAGAACTAATGAATCGCGTAAACGCGACGGGCCGCGTCTATCTCTCGCACACCAAATTAAAGGGGACGCTCGCGCTGCGGCTCGCCATCGGAAACCTGCGCACGCGCGAGGAACACCTGCGCGAGACGTGGGAGTTGCTACGCGAAGAGGCCGCGCGCCTCGCGAAAGCATAGCGACGAAGAAAGAAATTAACAGGGATGGACAGGATAGACAGGATAAAAGCAATGCAAAAGTCAAAATGCAAAATGATGAATGAAAAGCTATTCCCTCTTTAATTCTGCACTTTGCACTTTGCATTTATCATTTCTTCTTATCCTGTCTATCCTGTCCATCCCTGTTTGAATACGCTTTAGGTTTTCTCAGGCGCTCTTAGAGCTTTAGAATTTATGAAGATGAAAAGGACGCTCTCGCTCATCATCTGTTGTCTCGCGTTGCTTCTTTCGGCAACGACTCACTTCGCGCAAACGAGGCGTGGGCTTACGCCCGCAGACACTTTGCGTGTGGCCGGCGTCTCGGATGCGCAAATCTCGCCCGCAGGCGATTTGGTTGTCTACACGGTCTCGACCAATAACGAGGAGCGTACCGGGAGCGCCCTGTGGCTGGCACGCGCCGCGCCCGACCTCGCGCGCCCTTCGGATTTGGGCGGCACGGCGCGCGAGCTTCTTCCAGCAAACTGGAACGCTTCGAGCCCGCGCTGGTCGCCCGACGGTCGCTTGATTGCTTTCGTCGCCACGCGCGACAAACAGACAGGCATCTGGGTCGTCTCGCTTAATGAACGACAGCCGCGATTGATTACAAATATACGGACGACCAACTTCTTTATCACCTACGCGGGCGAAGCTTTCGCGTGGTCGCCCGATAGTCGTCGCATCGCTTTCATCAACGCATCCGAAGAAGAGAGCACGGCTTCTTCCGCTTCTGCGAACAGCGACGACCCGCGCGTCATAGACCGCATACAGTACAAATCGCGCACGGGTTTTTCCGATAGCCTGCGCACGCACGTCTGGGTTACGGACGTGGACCGCCCGGAGCCGCGCCAGCTCACCAGTGGATTATTTTACGACCACGCGCTTTCGTGGAGTCCGAACGGACGCGAGATAGCCTTTCTCTCCAACCGCGAGACGGAGCCCGAAGCCAATAACAATTCGGACATCTTCGTCGCGGACATGGAAGGGCGCGTGCGCCAACTGACCACGACGCGCGGCTGCGAGTATGAGCCGCAGTGGTCGCCCAATGGCCGCTGGATAGCTTACACGGCGACCATGCGCGACGTGACGACCATCGACAGCGTGGCAGAGGACGCACACGTCTGGGTGATTGACGCGCAGGGAGGGCGTGGCCGCGAGCTGACCGCCGCGCAGGACCGCCGCACACGCAGCCCGCGCTGGTCGCCCGACAGCCGCAACATATTTTTTCTAGCCAACGACCGTGGACGCACCTTTATTTATCGCACGGACTTACAGGGCCGCTCGCAGCCCTCTGTTTTCAACCCGCTCACTTCGCCGCCCGTAGGCTTAACCACGGATACCGCGAGTTTTCTAGCGCGTCCGTTTCAAGTCGGCAGCTTTAGTCTGAGCACGGGCGCTGTGCCGCTTGCGGCCATGACTTTGACGAGCGCCACGCGTCCTGCGGAAGTCTGGGTCGGGCAATCTGTAGCGGGCGCTGTCTCGCGTTTGAACGGGCGCGTGACCGCGCACAACGACGGCCTCGTGCGCTCTTTTGAATTGATCGAGCCCGAAGAGATTAATTTCAAAAGCTTCGACGGCGTGACGGTGCAAGGGTGGCTGATGAAGCCCGTGGGGTGGCGTGAAAATCAGCGTTATCCTCTAATCCTGAGCGTACACGGCGGGCCGCACGGGATGTACGGCTGGGGCTTTAACGCGACCTTTCAAGCTTATGCCGCGCGCGGCTATGCAGTGCTCTACCTGAACCCGCGCGGCTCTAACGGCTATGGACAGAGATTTTCGGACGGGACTTTGCGCGAATGGGGCGGCGGCGATTACAGGGATTTGATGCTGGGCGTGGATGAAGCCCTGCGTCGTTACAGTTGGATTGATGCGCAACAGGTGGGCGTGACCGGCGGCTCTTACGGCGGCTTTATGGTCAACTGGATGATTACGCAGACGCCGCGCTTTCGCGCCGCCGTCTCGGTCGCCAGTGTGAGCAACCTCGTCAGCTTCTATGCGACATCGCTTTATCAGGATTTGATTCATGCGGAGTTCGGCGGCTTTCCCTGGGACGACTACGATTTGCTATGGCGCTGGTCGCCGCTTCGTTATGTCAGGCAGGCCGAGACGCCGACGCTCTTTCTACACGGCGAGCAGGACAACGACGTGCACATCACGCAGGCCGAAGAGATGTACATGGCCTTGAAGCGGCGCGGCGTTGAGACTGTTCTTGTGCGCTACCCGCGCGAGGGACACGGCTTTCGCGAGCCGCGTCACCGTCAGGACGCCATGGAGCGCACTCTCGCCTGGTTCGACAGATTCTTAAAGTAGGGGCAGGGCTTATCCCTACCCGCTCCAACATAAAGGGGATTCAAACAGGGATGGACAGGATGAACAGGATAAAAGCAGTGCAAAAGTCAAAATGCAAAATGATGAAAGAAAAGCTATTCTTTAATTCTGCCTTTTGCACTTTGCATTTATCACTTCTTCTGTATCCTGTCTATCTTGTCCATCCCTGTTAATTTCTTATAATTTTGTTAAAGCCGGAGCAGCAAGGACTGTGCGTTTCGTCAAAGAGAGCTTGATACGCGCCGCGCCCGAACGTGTTTTCGCTTTTCACGAATTGCCGGACGCGCTCGCGCGACTGATGCCGCCGTGGGAAACGGCGCGAATCATAGAACACGCGCCGAGTTTGCGCGCAGGCTCGCGCACCGTGGTCGAGACAAAGCTTTTCGGTCTCTTCCCCGTGCGCTGGGAAGCGCTGCACACGCTGTACGACCCGCCGCGCATGTTCGAGGACGTGCAGGAGAGCGGGCCGTTCAAATCATGGCGGCATCGACATATCATAGAGCCGCACGAGCTAGGCGCACTGCTACGCGACGACATAGAATATGAGCCGCACGGAGGAGTCCTGGGCCGCCTGCTTGCGCCCCTGCTGGTCAACCGCCGTCTCAAAAGATTGTTCGACTACCGCCACGAAGCAACGCGAAAATGGGCAGAAGGAGAAAGAAGGGATGAGGGCGGAGGGATGAGGGATGAAAAGGAAGCTATTCAAGATGAGTAGCTCTTCTTTCCTACTTCATCCCTCATCCCTCCGCCCTCATCCCTTGTTGTTATGCTTACACATATTGTTATCTGGAAATATCGCGAGGATGTACCGGACGCAAAGCGCGAGGAGCACGTTGAGATGCTTCGTCGTCTGCCGTCTTTGATTCCCGAGATCGAGAGCTTTGAGGTCGGCTTTGATATCCTGCGCTTGCCTCGCTCTTACGACGTGGGGCTGGTCGCAGTGTTTCGCGACCGCGCGGCGCTCGATGTTTACACGGAGCATCCTGAGCATCTGCGCGTGGTCTCGTTCGGGCGCGAGATAAGCGCGAACGTCGCCAGCGTGGATTTCGAGGACTGAGGCCGGGCGCGAAATAATGAAGCTTAAAATGCGTGCGATGAAACGCTGGAAGAAATGGACGCTCCTTGTGCTGGGGCTCGTCCTTCTCTCGCAGTTGCCGTTTGTCTATCGCCGCTTTGAGCTACGGCGTTTGCGCGCCTCGATTTCTGAGCTGGATGCGCGTGCGCGCACCGCTCCTCCCAATGACGCTTATCATGATTACAGCGGCGTCGTTCACGTTCACTCACACCTTGGAGGCCACAGCACGGGCACGTTCGCAGAGATTATCAAGGCCGCACAAATGAACCGGCTCGCCTTTGTCGTCATGACCGAACACCCATCGGCCACGATTGATACGGCAGCCGCGACGCTCAAGGGTTTTCATAACGACATTCTTTTTATAAACGGCAACGAGGTGAGCGCAAGCGGGGGAAGCGACCGCCTGCTCGTCCTGCCCGGAACGGCAGAATCGAGCGCGGCGAACACTTTGCCCGCGCCGGAAATCGCCGCGCAAGTGAAACAAGAAGGCCGCCTTGCGGTGGTCGCCTACCCGCAGGATTTTCGCAGTTGGGATGCGGCCAGTTACGACGGCGTGGAGGTTTACAATCTTTACACCAACGCGCGCAAGATCAATCCACTGGTCATGTTCTTCGACGGCGTGTGGTCTTACGGGAGCTACGCAGACCTTCTGTTTACCAGATTCTACGAGCGGCCCACCGAGAGCTTGAGACTCTGGGACAAGCAGACCGTCAAGAACAGGCGGCTCGCAGCCGTGGCCGGAAACGACGCGCACCAGAACGTCGGCCTCAATCTGGGAGACGCAGGCGGCAATAAATATTTACAGATACTTCTTGACCCTTACGAGCGCAGCTTTCGCATTGTACGCACGCACGCGCTCATCCCGAAAACGGAGCCCCTGAGCGCAGAGACTTTGCTCGCAGCTATCAGAAACGGGCACGCTTACATTGCCTTTGATCTCTTCACGGATGCGACGGGCTTTCGCTTCACGGCCCGCAACGGGAGCGAGACAAAGCTGATGGGCGATGCGATTGCTTTACAGGACGGCGTGCGCTTAGAGGTCCACGCGCCCGTCCAGAGCCGCATCGTTCTCTTTAGAGACGGAAGCGTGCAAACGCAAGCGCCGGATGTTACGAGCAAAGAGTTTGAGGTGCGCGAGCGCGGCGTCTATCGCGTAGAAGTTTACCTTGACCAGCTAGGCCAATCTTTCCGCGACCGCCCGTGGATTATCTCAAATCCGATTTACGTGGAATAAAAAGTCCGGAGAGTCAATAAATGTTTTCCAGATTGAAAGCCTCGTCAGGGGCTCAGATGTTTATAGCTAACGAACGATGAAGAAAATCAAGCTCCGTAGGAGCGGCATGTTCCGCATCTATAACATGACGCTCCTACGGAGCTTAAATTTTTTAATGAATTGTGAGCTATAAACATCTAGCTCCTACGGAGCTAATTTCCATCTGGCATTCAACTCACATGCTTTAACTATTCTTGATTCTCAGAGGCGAGTTTCTGAACGACCTCGAACAGCTCGTCCGGGTCAACCGGCTTGGCGATGTGTGCGTCGAAGCCTGCGGCGAGCGCGCGGTCGCGGTCTTCTTCCATCGCATAGCCCGTGATGGCGACCGCCGGAACGTTCTCCAACCCCGGCAGCTTGCGCAGCTCTGTCAGCAGCTCGTATCCGTTCATCTCCGGCATGCCGATGTCCGAGATGATGATGTCGGGCGTTTCGTGTGAAGCGATTTCGATGGCTTCGGCGGCTGATTCGGCGGCGAGAACGCGACAGCCCTTTCTTTGAAAGAGCACGTTGAGGAGCGAAAGCGTGTCGGGCGAATCTTCCACGACGAGCACGGCGTGCGGCACGGGGCAATCACTCTCGTAAGCGCTGACTTCGCGGTCGTCGCGCACGTGTACTTCGTACGGGAGGGTAAAAGTAAAACGCGAGCCTCGACCAAGGCCGTCTGATTCGACGCTCACGGTGCCGCCGTGCAGACGCACCAGCGCCCTGACGATTGCCAGCCCCAAACCGAGCCCGCCGTGCAGGCGTGTGGTCGAGCCGTCGGCCTGACGAAAACGATCAAACACATAAGGCAGAAATTCCGGCGCGATGCCGACGCCAGTGTCTTCTACGTAGACGTGCGCCTCGCCCTCCGAGCCTTCAACGCCGATAGAGACTCGCCCGCCCGGCTCCGTAAACTTGATGGCGTTCGTCAGTAGATTCCAAATGACCTGCTGCAAGCGCACGGGCGAGCCCTGCACTATGAGCGGCGCGTCCGTCATGGAAGTCTGCACTTCGATCTGCCTGGCGGCGGCCTGAGCACGGACGGTGTCCACAGCCGCTTCAACCACGCCGTTTAAATCGACCGGCTCACGCTCGAAATGCAATTTGCCCGTGACGATGCGCGAGATATCCAGAAGGTCGTCGACGAGCCGCGCCTGTAGACGCGCGTTGCGCTCTATGGTGTCGAGCGCCTGCGTGGTGCTCACATTATCGAGCGTGCCCGTGCGCAGGAGATTGACCCAGCCGAGGACGGGCGTTAAAGGCGTGCGCAGCTCGTGCGAGAGCGTGGCTAGAAAAATATCTTTGGCGCGGTTGGCTTCGGCCAGTTCTTCGTTGCGCCTGACAAGCTCTGCGGTGCGCTCTTCGACGCGACGCTGCAATTCGAGGTTCAACTGTTCAAGACGCGAGCGCGCCTCGCGCTCTGCCAGCATCAGGCGTCGATGTTCCACGCCGCGCTTCACGGTGTGCTTCAGATCTTCTATGTTGCAGGGCTTGACCAGATAGTCGTATGCGCCGCTACGCATGGCGACAATGGCCGTCTCGACCGAAGCAAAGCCCGTCAGGACGATGGAGATGGTGAGCGGCGCGCGGACCTGAATTTCCGCGAGCACGCTGATTCCGTCCCCGCCCTCCATGTGAAGGTCCGTCAGGACAAGGTCAAATTCCTTGCTCTCAAGACGGCGCACGGCCTCCGTGCCGCTCGAAGCCGTCTCGACCTCGAAGCCCTCCTGCCTGAGGACTTCGCTCACGGTCAGCGACACGCTCTCCTCGTCGTCCACCACCAGCAGACGCGCGCCCCCGCGCACCGCACGGAAGTTGACTTCCGCCGCCTGTTCGCTATTTTTGACGACTGAAAAAAGAGCCATAACTATTGATTCATTTTTTCATTTCTTCATTGAATCAATGAACCGATGATTCAATGAATCAATCTCTTCTACTCCTTCGCGCTTCCGTTAAGCGAGGCCTGCCGCAGGAGCGAAGGACGGCTTGAGCTGACGCGGACGTTGATGTACTCGAAAGCCGTGCGCAAGCCATCGGCCAGACGCCGCCGCGTGGTGATGCCTTCCAGCTCGACGCCGAGCGTGACCAGATTGGCAGCGACCATCGCACTGACGCCCGTGATGATTGCGTGCGCGCCGAGGAGCCGCGCCGAATGCACCGCGTTGATGAGATGAGCGGCGACGTGCGTATCCATCACGGTGCAGCCCGTGATGTCCATAATGACGACTTCCGCCCCGGTGCGTCGCGCCGTCTCAAGCATCGTGCCGGACATCTGCGCCGCACGCGCGTCGTCGAGCGTGCCGACGATGGGCAGCAACAGAATCCTGTCCCAGATTTCCACGACGGGGCTCGAAAGCTCGCTGATGTGCGTGCGCTGTTGTTTGTGTTCGAGCGCACGACGCACAGTGAGCTTTAGATCATCCACGACGCAGGGCTTGACCAGATAGTCGTAGACTCCGCAACGCAGAGCGTCAATCGAAGACTCTATGCTGGCGTAGCCGGTGAGCACGACCGTCACGACGTTCGGATACTTCGAGCAGATTTCCTGAAGCAGGGCGGTGCCGTCCATCCCTTCCATGCGCAAGTCCGTCAGGACCAGATCAATGTCATCGTTCTGGACCTTGGTGAAAGCCTCTTGCCCGTCGCTCGCCGTGTCAACATCATAGCCTTCCTGTTCGAGGATGGCGGCAGTCGTGATACGCACGTTCTCCTCGTCGTCAACCACTAGGATGCGAGAGCGAGTTCGTCGGGCGGGCGCGTTGCCGTTTTTATTGCTTTTTATCATCATCAAGTATGGGCGAGTTGACGAGCAGAATAATGGTAAAGGTCGTGCCCCTTCCATGCGCGCTTGTGACTTCGATGCGCCCGCCGTGTTGCCGCACGATGTCCTGCGTGACCCAGAGGCCGAGACCCGTCCCCTTCTTTCTCGTCGAGAAGAAGGGCTCGAAGATGCGTTGCAGCTCGTCCTCGTTGATGCCGTGGCCGGTGTCGCTGATTTCCACCGAAATCGAAGGCTGAAGCGATTGCATGTTGGGCGAGGTGCGGATGGTGATTTCGCCCCTGCCGTCTATGGCTTGCTGCGCGTTCAGGACCAGATTGAGAAAGACCTGTCGAAGCTGGTCTGCGCGCGCGCGCACGTTCGGCAATTCCTCGTCCAGCCCGCGCTTGAGGATCACGCCCGATTGCTTGAGCTTCTTCTCCACCAGCACCATCGTCTCTTCCAGAAGCTGGTTGACGTTAATCCATTCGGCTTCGCCCGAGCGGCGAGCGAACCCGAGCATCTGGCGAATGATGTGCGAGACGCGCTCCGTCTCTTTGCGCGCGACGTCTAGAAAGCGCGAGGTGGACGCTTCTTCCTTGCTCGTCTGTAAAAGATAGAGCGAGTTTTTGATGGCTTCGAGCGGGTTGTTGACTTCGTGTGCGATGGAGGCGGCGAGGCGGCCTATGGCCGCAAGCTTTTCGGATTCAAAAAGCTGCTGCTCGACGCGACGGCGCTCAAGCTCGCGTATCTCCGACAGGTCGTGAAGAATAGAGACGACGGCTGTGACCTCGCCCTTGGCGTCCGTGACTTCGACGGCAGTGATTTCCATCGGCAGGGTCTCGCCCGTCAAAGGGTCTATCAACTCGATTTCGGCCTGTCGTCCGCGCTCGAAACCCGAAGCGAGGCCGGAGATAAAGGAAGTGAGCTTGACGGAATTGGCGCGCACGGCGACGGCTGCGCCGGGACGCGAAGTTTCCAGCGCTTGCTGGAAGAGAACTTCGGCGCGTGCGTTAAAGAGCGTGAAGTTGCCGTTGGCATCGCAGACGGCCACCGGATGGCCTACGTTTTCCAGAATCAAATCCAGACGATCGCGCTCGCGGCGCGCTTCCGATTCGGCCTGTTGCAGCAAGGCCATGTTGCGCGCCAGCTCTTCGTAAGCTTCGCGCAGGTCCGTCACGTCGCGGAAGATGGAGACCATGCCTATGCGCTCGCCGCGCGTGTTTAAGGCCGGAGTGGAGATAACTTCAAAGTGAATGTCTGATCCTTCAATCGGGTCAACAAGTGTAATGTCGCGCTGTATAATTTGAGTGGAAGAGACAGCGGCGCTCGAAAGATAGGCGGAGAAGAGGAGGTCGTTCATCTTGAGCGCGCGGCGTTTGCCTTCGCCCGCTTCGCCCGACCCGCTAAAGAGTTCTTCGGCGCGGCGATTCTGAAGCAAAATCTCGTTATCGAGGTTGGTGAGCACAATCGGGTCCGCGACCGATTTCATAATCGACTCGACCCACTGGCGCTGGCTCTGCAACTTGTTAATGGTAGAGGCGAGGTGCTCGTACTGTAGAGCCGAGGCGGCGGCCAGACCGATGCGGTTGGCGAAGCGCGACATGATTGAGAGCGTGTAGTCGTCCGTCGTATTAAAGTCGGCCCCGACGTAGAGCGCGCCCAGACAGACGGCTGGCTCGGGAGCCCAGTATTTCTCGGCGTAGCGGGGGCTGCGCGCGACTTCGCGCACGAGGTTCTTGCCCAGATCGTAAATGCCGAAGAGAGGGAGCGCGAGGATGTCCGTTTTGGAACCGAGCCGTTTGAGAAAGCTCACGGCAGCTTCGTCGCCGTCGGCGCGAATCCAAAAGGGTCTGCCCTCGTGGACAATCGAGACCTGCGGCGCGTTCATGTCGAGCGGCATTTCGACCTGCTCGACCGCCATGTCGTCGTCAAAGCCCGCGGCAACCTGTATGCGCAAGGTCGCGTTGCGCTCGTCTATCAAAGCGATGGCCGCCTGCTGGTAGCCGAGCCCGGTGGTCAAAGCTTCGAGCCCGAGCAAGAGGCGGTCGGCCAACTTCTGCGCCGTCAGCATCTGCGTCGTCATCTCTGTCAAAAGCTCAAACTGGCGAAGACGCAATTCTGCCGGCATAGGGTCCGGCACGGCGGGCGGGAGGGTGAGGGAGATTGTTCCTGTCGGTCTGTTCTCCATAAAAAGCAAGTAAGCAGTAAGCAGTAAGCAGTGAGCAGTAAAAGCAAGTAAGCGGCAAGCCAAGTCGAGCAGTTTTTCGTTTCTACTGCTTACTGCTCACTGCTTACTGCTTACTTTCTTTCTTCAGCTTCTCTCCACTTCAATCGAGACGCGGCGGCGCGTTTCGTCTTCGAGCGGTTCGGCTGCGCCGGGCGTGAGCGCCGGACGCGAGACGGCAGGTGTCAGACCGACGGCCTCCGCGTATTTCAAGTACGTATCAATCGAAGCGACGACGACGCGCGCTTCGATGGTGATCAGGTCAATGCCAACGAGCGAGATGCGCACCCATGCGTCAATCACGATACCTTTGTCGAGCACGCGATCAAGTACGTCAATCAGACTGGTGCCGCCCGGGGCTCTTTCAACAGCCATTAGTTTGGTTCCTCTTTCCGAAAGTTGAGAAATATCAAACAGCGCGAGTGCAGGGGTTTTCCTGTTCGCACGCCGGAGGTGACTCGGGCCGAGCCGGTGTGTGTCCTGCGGTCGTGACCCTCAAGGGCGTGTACGCTCCTTACCCTTTTTCGTCGAGCTTCCTTTACGCGGACGCGGTGCTGCTGAAGTTCTAGTGCTACGGCTGCTCTCTGCCGGAGCACTCAACTGCCGCACCTGCTGTTCCAGCTCGGCAAGACGCTGGCGCAGCTCTGCGTTCTCGGATTCGGCCCGCTCGGCGCGCGTCGTCAGATTGGTATCATAGCGCCACCAGTTCAACCCTATCTGCTCGGCTTTATCAATCGAGCAGACAAGAAGGCGAATCTGCAACGTCAACAATTCGACGTTGGCGAGCGACACTTTGATGTCACCCGCAATCACCAATCCCTTATCAAGAATTCTGTCGAGCACGTCCACCAGACCCGGCGGGCGTGCCGTTATCAAGCTCGTTCGCTCGCTCGACAAACTTTTGAACCCTCCACATCTTAGAAGTTAGAGATTAGAGGTCACGAGTAAAAACAACTAATGACCGCTAAACTCCAGCCTCCAAGCTCTTCTTCAGAGGGTGGCTTCATGCATTAAACCTCAGAGCGCAGGCCGCCACCGCTTGCAATTCAAATCCTTCTCAAATCAGACGCCCCACGGGGCCCAGATCGAGATTCAACTCATCGTCGGCCAATCCAAACTGCGCCTTCAATTCCTGCATCTTTTCTTCCAATTTCATCAAAGCGAGCCCCAATTCTTCCACTTCTTCGGGCGACAATGATCCGCCCTCCATTCGCCGCACAGCCTGTTTTTCCAGCAGCCGGCGAATGAACTCAATCAGTGTCAGAACAAGTTTGGCAAGACCCTGTTCGACGGATTCGGCATCAATGTTGATGCGCGGGGGAAGGGCGTCAGCCACACGGCGCAGCTCGCGTGCGAACTCCGTCGTATGCGCAGTCTCAATTTCCGGTTCGACCGGAATTGGGGGGGAGCCCGGGGAAGGCTTTTTCAGATTACTCCGAACCATCTCTCTAATCAAGCATGAATATTACTAATCAAGTATGAATGATACTGAAACTGTAAGGCGGCCACGGCCCGCTCGTCAAGAATCTAAGCTCCGGGCGCTCCTGCGCGGCGTCCGCCACGCTTGCGCGGTAATCATCAAGGCGCTCGCGCTGGACCAGATAAGCCGCCCTGAGAAAGAGCGCTTCCGACGGATGCACAGAGACGTTTGACTCGCTCGCACAACCCTCTACGCGCACGGCCATCCACGCGGCAATGGCTTCGGCTCGCTCCTTTAACAATTCGTCGCCCAGGATTTCGCGCCGCTTCGCCGCAAGGTAAGTTGCGCCCGCGCCCTTTTGCTCCTCGCTTCTAGCCGGAACTCCTGCACCTTCCGTTTCCAACAGCCCGCGCACGGCATCTTCCACATTCCAGATTATCTTGACGCTCATTTCAACAGCACCGCGCACGCGCTCTAAACTCGCGAGCAGCTCCGTGCGGTGCGAGCCAACGTAGCTTTCGAGCCGCTCCATGCTCACCACCGTCCCGAAGCGAAAAGGAAGCGGCGTCGTCCGCCGCAAGACCTCTCTCACCACGCGCTCATGCGCGAACACATTCTCGCGCGTGACCGTGACAGCTTCCTCTTCAAAATCGCTGACGACGGCGGAAATGTTTCCGCACTCCATCAAGCGCGCCTTCCCGCCGCCCACACCCCTCGCCCCTTCGAGCACCGCCGCGCTCACCTCATCGCTCAAACAATAGGCGTACAGATTCATAAAGACAGTGACGAGTGACGAGTGACGAGTGACGAGTTAAAAGCTTTTTCTTGCTTGTCACTCGTCACTTGTCACTCGTCACTGGTATTTCCCTCTTGGTGACGACCTCGCGCGCGGTTTCGACGGAGGTGAGAAGGACGTTCAAGCCTATAAAGATCAGGTCAACGTCGGCCACGGAGATGGTGATTTCGCCCGCTATCACGATACCGCTATTGAGCACGTGGTCGAGCGTCTCCAGCAAAGACAAATCGCTCTCTTCCAGCTCGTCCAATTCTTCGCCCGTCATCGTCGTGTCACCCGTACTGATTGCGGAATGCGGATTTCGGATTGCGGATTGAAAAGCAAGAGCTTGATTCTTAAAATCCGCAATCCGAAATCCGCATTCCGCAATTCCTCTATGCCCCCACAAAATTATACGCGGGCCACGGGCCGGTCAATTCAAGCCTGAACCCTGCGCGCCCGTGTTCTTCCGCGAGTCGTTCGGCGACGCCCCGGAAATCCTCGAACCTCGCGCGCTGGATTAAAAACGCGAGCTTGCCGACCAGCTCTCCTTCCAGCTCGCCCGTCTCGTCCTTCAAAATGCGCAGCCGCGTTGCACCCTCGCTTTGCTCTTCAAGCTCGCTGAGGACTTCCGCGACCACTCTTTTTGTTTCCGCGCGCGCTTCGTCGGCTCGCATCGCGTCCACTTTTTTACGCACTAGATAAGCCTGGCCGGGCGAAGCGCTCATTGCCTGCTCGTTCAATTCGCGCAAGCGTGGACTGAGCTGTGCGATGCTTTCCATCAAAACTTTGCGGTCGCAGAAGACGTTGACGCCCCATTCCTCGCGCCCGCGCAGGTTCTCGATTGCCGTGCGCAGCTCCACGCTCCGTTCGGCCAGCATCTTCTCCACGCCCGAGCGCGTGACGTAGATAGTCCCGAAACGCAGCGGAGCAACCGCCGCGCGGCGCGCAAAGTAGTCCACAACCTTCTCGTGACGCATGGCGCGTAAAGCGGTCCACGTCGCATCAGAGAGATGCGCCTCCAAAGCATCTTCGCCGTAATCCGTCAAAGAGACGCGGCTCGCAACTGCCGCAAGCTCTCCGGCTTCTATCATCTCAAGCCGCACGTCTGCTTCCACGCCCGACGGCGTCGCGTCGTTCAGAAGCGGCGCAACCGACAGCCTTTCGCCGACGCAGTAAATATAAAAAGCTTCGGCGCTCGGCTGCTCTTTTTTCTCGCCGTGTCGCTCAGTCTCCGCGTCCACGCGTCTCTTCTTCCCTGTTTTACGTGTGCTCGTAGACATTCGTCGTCGTAGAAAGTTTCTCTTTAAAGCCTCAACGCTCGTGTCCTCTGTTTCAGAGACATATTACTTCAAGTGCGCTCTAAAAGGCTCGGTCAAGTCGTCGCCAGCTTCGGAAGTGCTCGCAGAGTCGCTCGCGCCCGCCTATCTCGTGCGGCTGTTGCGGCGCGACGAAAAGATTAACGTCGGGCTCAAATCTCTGTTGGAACTCTGACAGAACTTTCATTTGCGCCTCGTGTCGCGCGGCGCAGAAAGCGCATCCGGCGGCGGCCTCCGCCGTCACGACTCCATTGATTAAGAGTCGCCGCATGGGCGTCTTTAATCGCGCGAGGTTGGAGACGAGCCGCGCCGTCTCTTCCAGGCTCATGCGCTCGGGAATGGCGACGCCTATGAATTCGCAGGCGTGAGCGTCGGTCAAAAGCGCCGACACGCGCTTGATATTTTTCGAGAGCGCGATGAGTTCTTCGGCCACACCGCTTGCGCGCACCACAGACTTGTACTTCAACAGCAGCTTTAAGAACGTACGCACCCACGAGAGCACTACTTCGGGCAGCTCAAGAAAGCGCACGAGGTGGCCCGTCGGCGCTGTGTCCAACACGATTGTCCGGTAACCAGATTCGTCCAGCAAATCTCCGACCGCGCTCAAGGCCGCGATTTCATCTATGCCGGGCGGCGCAAGCGCCACAAGCTCTCTCATGGCCTCGCGGTCAAACTGTATCTCCCAGCGCGAGCCGCCCGCGAGTTCGGCAAACAACTCGTCTGTCCACGCACGATAGCGCGCCTTCAAATCTTCAAAACGCGCGCCCGGATCAATCTCCATCGCGTCCAGATTCTTCTGCCCGGCCACGCCCGTTTTCAACTCGCCAACCCGCTCGCCAAAACTATCCGACAGCGAATGTGCCGGGTCCGTGGAGAAAAGAAGCACGCGAGCATCCTTTTCATCTTCTGCGAGCGCAAGCGCAGCCGCAGCCGCAGCGGTCGTTTTCCCCACGCCCCCCTTGCCGCCGAAAATCAGCAGACGGCGCGGCTCAAGAGAAAAGCGCGGCGCGCTTTTCTCTTGAGGAGACGCGGAAACAAGCGCATTTTTTTTCGCTGCGTCCCCACGTCCCCGCGTCCCCGCGTCTCTCTTCGCGTCTTTCTTCCACACGAGCTTTGCGAAGCTGCGCAAAGAGTCCAAGCCGCGTACTTCTTCAGGGAGGAGCGGCACATGATGTTGACGCAGATTTTTGAATTTGTGGAAAATCTCTTTGAGCCACGGGGCTTGACTCGCGACGCGCGCGCGGCAATACGGGCAGGCGTCATGTTCCTCTTCGACGCGATTGATGACAAGGTCTGTGACGGGCACACCCTCTTCACGGAGCAACTGTTGATAGCGCTCCGTCTCCGCCACGCTCATCGCTTCCGGGATGCAGACGAGCGTAAACGAGGTCCGCTCCGAGTCGTAGAGCATGGCACGCACGCGCTCTATTCTTTCCGCGAGGTCGCTCAAAAAAAGATCGACTTCATCAGCACGCACGCGCCCACCGCGCACAAACTGCGCGATCATGTAGCGATGCTTCTCGGCCATCAAATCGAGCGCGCGAATCATGTGAGCGAAGGTTTCAGGAAGACGCAGTAGACGCGAGGTGTGGCCCGAAGGCGCTGTGTCAACGACGATGCGCCAGTTCGCGCCCTCCTGTAGAAGCTCGCTCAATTCAAAGAGCGCCATCACTTCATCAAGACCGGGCAGCGAGAGATTCAAAAGCTCGTTGATGTCGCTTTCGTCCAGCAGCGTTCCGCGATCGGCAATTTCGCTCAGGATAGCGCGGTGCTCCGTCTTGAACTTCTCAAGCGCCGCGCGCGCATCCATCTCGTAAGCGACGAGACGCGCAGAACCTTTGCGCGCAACTTCGGTGAGACGGTCGCCCACATGGATTTTCAGGCTGTCGGAAAGAGAATGTGCAGGGTCGGTGGAGAAGAGCAGAATCTGTTCGCGCGGGCGAGCTTCGGAGAGCAGGTGTAGGGCAGTTGAAGCGGCGACGGTGGTCTTGCCGACCCCGCCCTTGCCGCCGAAGAAAAGATAACGTGCCGAAGGAGGAGCTGTAGCCGTAGCATCCGGCGGCGTGCGTTTAGATGATGATGAAGGTGAAGCTATACGGCGTCCGCGTTGCGCGCCCAGCCCGCGCTTCTTCAAGACCGCTCGTCCTCGCGCTCGTCATCGCCCGACAAGGGTTCCCAGAATCCGCCTTCTTCGTCGCCGCCCGCTTCGATGGTCATGGAAGAAGATTCAGCCGTGTGGATCTGGCCGAGCAAATCCAGTTGGCGCTGGCGTATGGTGCGCAGGCGCGCAAACAATTCGGCCTCGCGCTCTGCGAATTCCTCTTCTGAAATTTCGTCCAGCTCCAGCCGCATTTGCAGCTCAAGCAACTGCTCTTTAATAACCGTGTCGTCGTTCAGCTCTTTATCGGCAATCTTCTGAATCTGATTCAGAATGAACTTAAAGCCGGACACGGGCGCGAGCAGTAGGTCGTCTATGAAAAACATCGGCTCACCTTGTCAGAGCTTCGGCAGCGCCTTCGCCGCGTTCGAGCTTGAGGCGAATGTGAACGAAATTGTAAGGGGGCCACGGGCCTGTGTATTTGAAAGAGAGCTTGCCTTCGTACTTGGCGGCAATCTCTTTGACCTTCTGGTCAAACTCCGTCTCGCGCTCGCGCTCGACCAGAAAGGCCGCGTTCATAATCATCTTGTCGCCGATGGGTTTATTCGCGCGCGAAGCGACCGCCGTGTCGCGCAAGGCCGCGTAGACCTCGCGCACGTAAGCATCGGATTGTTCCGAAAGAGCCTGCTCTACCAGACGACCCAACTGCATGCGCGCGAAATAGGTAGAGCCCGTCGAGCGCAAAGTAATCTGCTCTTTAAGATTGCGTATCTCCTCGCTCTCGGTCTCAATTTCGGCGATCACGCGGTCGCGGTCCCAGTTGACCTTCAACCCGTATTCCACCTTGCCCGCCATCTTATTGAGCACATCATGCAGGGCGTCGCGCGTGCCGCGCATCAGCTCTATGATGTCGTCTTCGGTGCGAAAGAGCGCGCCAAACGCCATCGGCAAGACGGTGAACTCGCGCATCACGGTTTCGTTGACCTGCTCGTGCGCGAAGACGTTTTCGCGCGTCGGGTCATAGACGACAAGCGGCGTGTTGGAGACAACGGCTGCCAACCCCTCGTGCTGAACCGTGTAGACTTCGTCGCCGCGCCCACCAATGCCCATCGGCCCGAAAGAGCGCGGCTCGCGGCTTTCAATAATGCAGTAAACGTATTTCCCTTCGGGGGTGGCGGTGGCCGTGGTGATGGGGGATTGTTCCGTCTCAGGGGTCATGGGGTCTTTCTAAACCTCACTTGGTGAAGCTGTCGAATTAATAAGCGCAACCGGATTAGGACTGCCCCGGCTGGGGGGTTTAACTACCCGTTCTGGTCCAACAGATAATTTTTACCGAGAGGAGAGCGGCCAAGCTCCAAAGGAATCATCTGCACGCGCCCCACAAATTTTTGGCGGGCGAACCAAGAGCATAATAGCGGCAAGCATGCCCGCCACGCAACTCTAATCCTCTGTGACGCGGGTGCGTAGATGGGAGGCTGACTGGAGATTTGAATTTAAACACGACATCGCCCCACTAGAGGCTCGATATGCCTCGGTGGGGCGACGGAGCGCGCGCCGGAAAGCTCCGGCACAATTTTTGGAAAACGATGCTTAAGTCATCGCACTAGCTGTAGAGAGCCTAAAGTGTTTGACCCTACTCCTGCGACTTCTCCCTAGTGTAAGCGGGAGAGCGCAAGTACAGCCTTCCATGTACTGTACCAAGTGAGCGAATTTTATGCTCCCAAAGCACGACTGTCAAGAATCAGCTTGACCGCATTTGAAACGTACAGAAAGCGTGATTTTTGCAGCGTCTTTAAGCAATATTGTCACACAATTGTCACACGAAGCAGGACTCCGATTTTATATTTGCCGTCGAGGCCGGATTTGTCACCTTTAGTTAACAATCAGCCCGCTTTGTTGTCTACCTTTGTTGACAACAAGTAGTGGGTCAGTTTGAGCAAACAACTTCCTGCCTCCTTCAGGCGCATCCGGCGCGCGTGAAATATTTTGCTCCAACCCGCCATAAATATTTAGAGAACAGCAGGCCGGACGATTATCTTCGGACAGGTTAACCGGAGAGCAATCCTCGCCAGATTTGAAATTGACTCACTACTTTGATGACAGCTTGCGTCCGGAGACCACTCCTTCAACACGGCAGGAGCGACAGCTACGTTTGAGGCTTGTCATCACGATACAGCTTGAAGTAGCAGAAGGATTGTTATAAAAGCTTGAGGCACGACGGCTATTACGCATGCCTTCTGACATCAAAGAGCGAACCACTGTCACGGCCTTACACTCTTGAGCGGTTTTAATAACAGCACGCTCATACGCATTTGAACCCGAACCCTCGGACCATTTTTGGAGGAAACAGATTATGAACGATGCCTCTCGAAGAAGACTGACTAAAGTACATCCGGAGCTGGCGACGCGAATCACCGCGCTGCTCGACATCCTGACGCAACACGGCTTGCAGGTCGAAGTCGTGCAGGGTCTCAGAACCTTTGCGGAGCAGGACGCGCTCTTTGCTCAAGGGCGGTCGCGCCCCGGCCCGGTCGTCACGCGCGCGCGCGGCGGTCAATCGAATCACAACTACGGCCTCGCGGTTGACATGGTCCCTTTCAACAACGGCCAGCCGAACTGGAACGCACCGCTCGGCGTCTGGACGACCATCGGCACGGAAGCTGAAAAGCTCGGATTGGAGTGGGGCGGAGATTGGAAGAAGTTTGTAGACAAGCCGCACGTTCAACTCCCGGGGCTGAGCGTGGGGGAATGTTTCTCGCTCTTTAAGAGAGGCGGCCTCGACGCCGTCTGGGCCGAGTCCACACGCAGGCTGGGCGTCGCACCCGCCGCGACTGCGCCTGCGCAACCCGGAGCGCCGGAGCCCGCGCCCGCAGGCTCGACCGGAACATCATCGGATCATCCGGTCTTACGTCAGGGAGCACGCGGCGATGCCGTGCGCGCTTTGCAGGAGGCGCTCGCGGCGGCAGGCTTTTTAGCCGCTGGTTCAGCCGACGGCATTTTCGGTCCGGGCACGCTCAGAGCCGTTAAGAAGTTTCAGCAGAGCAAGGGACTCGGCGCGGACGGCGTGGTCGGCCCCGCGACGTGGGATGCTCTACTGGGCACGCCCAAGGTGATGAAGGGAATGCGGCGCGAGGAGGCCAAGCAGATCGCCAAGGGTATGGCTAAACGGCGCGCCTCCAAAACGGCTGCGAAGAGTAAAGCGAAAAAAGGAGCGGGAAAGAAACGCGCCGCTAAGAAAAGATAGTAACGGGAGAGTGATGAGTGATGAATGGAAAGAATTTACTCATTTGTTCATCGGTTCATTGATTCAATGAAGAAATGAACAAATGAATCAATCTCTTTAATTCATCACTCATCACTTGTTTGCTCCTGTCGCAGTTCATTTTTAATTATGCCCAAAGGAGACATGAACACATGGCTAGTGAGGCTAAATGTTGTAGACAAGCTTTAACTGACGCAACCAAACATTGGCCCAGACGCAATCGAGCGTCGGACGGCATCATGGGCGATAGGGCACATCAACAACGCCCGAGCGACCACAACCAGGGCAATGCTTATGACCTGACGCACGACCCCGCCAACGGCGTGGATTGTCACGAGCTTTCGCGTCAGGTGATTAATGACCATCGCGTGACCTACGTGATCTTCAATCACCGGATTTACAACCGCCGCCGCGCCGCCGAAGGGTGGAGAAACTACACCGGCCCTAATCCCCACACCAAACACATGCACGTCTCGATACGCCCGGAATCGCGCGGCGATCTCTCGCCGTGGCCGTGGTCGGTCGGAGGGGCCACAGGAAGCGTCGGTCAAACCGAAGGCACAACCCCGACGACGACCGGCGCGACGCTTCGCCTCAATAGCCGCGGCTCGGACGTGCGTACCCTTCAGCAAAGACTGGTGACGTGGGGCATGATGCGACAGCAGGATGTTGACGGCATCTTCGGCCACGGGACGCTGGCGGTCGTCAAGGAATTTCAGAGACGCCACGGCCTCACGGTAGACGGCGTGGTCGGCCCCGCCACGTGGCGACTCCTGTTCACCACTCCGCCTCCTGCGCCTCCGGCCCCGAAAGGGATGGCTCCTAAAGGGGTCGCGGGGACGGCTGAAAATCCGGGCTGCTCCCGAACCGAGGGAAAATCGCGGAAGTCCGCTAAGAAAAGCGCAGCCAAGAAGAGCGCAACTAAGAAGAGCGCCAAGAAAGGCGCAGCCAAGAAGAGATAGGATTAATGAGATTGCGGAATGCGGAATGCGGAATGCGGATTGAAGACAGATTGATTCATTGACTCATCGGTTCATTGATTCAATCTCTTTACAATCCGAAATCCGCATTCCGCAATTATTAGCTTCTGGTCAATTGCCTGTACTTGATGCGATGCGGTTGGTCTGCGGCGGCTCCGAGGCGCGCCTTTTTATCCGCTTCATACTCGGAATAATTTCCGTCGAACCAGATGACGCGGCTCTCGCCCTCGAAGGCCAGGATGTGCGTCGCGATGCGGTCCAGGAACCAGCGGTCGTGGCTGATGACGACGGCGCACCCTGCAAAGTTTTCGAGCGCCTCTTCGAGCGCACGCATCGTGTTCACATCCAGATCGTTCGTAGGCTCGTCCAGCAGCAGCACGTTTGCGCCCGACTTGAGCATCTTCGCCAGGTGAACGCGATTACGCTCGCCGCCCGATAGCGCGCCGACCTTTTTCTGCTGGTCCGTTCCCGAAAAATTGAAACGCGCGACGTAGGCACGCGAGTTGACTTCGCGCGGGCCTAGTTGCACTACGTCCGCGCCGCCCGAAATCTCTTCCCAGATGCTCTTGTTGGCATCAAGCGCGTCGCGGCTCTGGTCCACGTAGGCGAGGACGACAGTTTCGCCTATGCGAATCGTGCCGTTGTCAGGCTCTTCCTGCCCCGTAATCATCCTGAAGGTAGTGGTCTTGCCAGCGCCGTTCGGGCCGATGATGCCGACGATGCCGCCGGGCGGAAGACTAAAAGTCATGCCGTCTATGAGCAGCTTGTCGCCATAAGCTTTAGAGACTTCCGCAGCCTGTATGACGATGTTGCCTAGACGTGGCCCCGGCGGAATGTAAATCTCCAAATCCTTCGCGCGCCGCTCGCTCTCCTGGCTCAAAAGCGCTTCGTAAGAGTTGATGCGTGCCTTGCTCTTGGCGTGACGCCCCTTTGGCGACATGCGAATCCATTCCAGCTCGCGCTCCAAAGTTTTTTGTCTCTCGGTCTCCGCCTTCTCTTCATGCTGCAAGCGCGTGCGCTTCTGCTCAAGCCAAGATGAATAATTTCCCTGCCATGGGATTCCCTGCCCGCGATCCAGTTCCAGAATCCAGCCCGCAACGTTGTCCAGAAAGTAGCGGTCGTGCGTGACGGCGATGACCGTGCCCGGATATTTCTGCAAATGCTGTTCGAGCCACGCGACAGACTCTGCGTCCAGATGGTTCGTAGGCTCGTCAAGAAGCAGGATGTCCGGCTGCTGCAAGAGCAAGCGGCAGAGCGCGACGCGTCTGCGCTCGCCGCCCGAGAGAATCTTGACGGGCGTCTCTCCCGGCGGGCAGCGCAGAGCATCCATAGCCATCTCCAGACGCGCATCCAAATCCCAGGCTCCGACGGCGTCCAGCTTTTCCTGCACCGCGCCCTGACGCTCAAGCAGAGCAGCCATTTCATCATCCGTCATCGGCTCGGAAAACTTTTCGTTAATCTCGTCGAACTCTTTTAGTAAGTCTACGACTTCCTGCACGCCCTGCTCGACAATCTCGCGCACGGTTTTTGAGTCGTCCAGTTGCGGCTCCTGCTCAAGAAAGCCGACCGAGTAGCCCGGCGAAAAAACGACCTCGCCCGTGAAAGATTTGTCCTGCCCCGCGAGGATTCTCAGGAGAGAGCTTTTCCCGGAGCCGTTCAAACCGAGGACGCCGATTTTCGCGCCGTAAAAGTAGGAGAGATAAATATCTTTGAGAACAGTCTTGCGGTCGTAGGTTTTGCTCACCCCGACCATCGAACAAATAATTTTATTGGGAGCAGTGCTCATGCTTATTTTTTCCAACCTCCGGGGCGCATCCTAAGCCACCAGCCGCCCGAAAGACAAATCGTCACGAAGCATGGAAAACGCAAACACACGCGATACAGGAGTTACGAATAATAAATAATGCGAGCCCCTGCAAGGGGCGCTATATCAGTAGCCCACGGCGTCAGCCGTGGGAACATGCGTTGAATAAATAATTAAGCCCCGTCAGGGGCGACATAATGGGATGTCGCCCCTGACGGGGCTTTCATTATGTTGGCTAATCATGACCCACATCTAACGATGTGGGCTACTGATATAACGCCCCTTGCAGGGGCTCAATCGCCTGTTGCTCTTGCTTCTCCATCCACGTGGTCGTAATCAAACTCGCGCGCCGCATCAGCCGACGGCTCGATAGAGATGATGACGGATTTGGAGGCGGGCGTGTTGCTCTTTTCGGCGACGCTCTTGACGGGCACGAGCACGTTGGTTTCAGGGAAATAGGTCGCGGCACAGCATCGAGGAATGCTGAAGGGCACGACGACAAACCTGCGCGCAACGCGCCGCTCGCCCTCGAAATGGCTCACGAGGTCAACGACCTGTCCCGCGCTCAAGCCCTGCGCTGTGATGTCTTCCGCGTTGAGCAGCACGACGCGACGACCGCCATGTATGCCGCGATAACGGTCGTCTAGCCCGTAGATGGAAGTATTGAACTGGTCATGGCTGCGGATGGTCATCATCACGAGTTGGCCGGGCGCTAAATCATGTTGCGGCAGCGCATGAATGGTGAAGTTGGCCCGCTCGGTTTTGGTTTTGAAGACGCCTTCGCGCGCGGCGTTCGGCAAGTAAAAGCCTGCGGGCTCACGCACGCGACGATTGTAGTCGTCAAAGCCCGGAATGGTCCTCATCACAGCGTCGCGTATGCGGTCGTAGTCGGCCACCATCCAACGCCAATCGATACCGCTACGCTGCCCCAGTGTAGCCTCCGCCAGCCGCGCGATGATGGCAGGCTCGCTCAGTAGATGAGGGGATGCGGGCGCGAGGCTTCCGCGCGAAGCGTGAACGATGCCCATGGAGTTTTCCATCGTCACAAACTGCGGCCCACTCTCCTGCACGTCAACTTCCGTGCGGCCCAGACAAGGGAGAATCAAAGCCTGCTCGCCCGTGATGAGATGCGCGCGGTTGAGCTTTGTAGAGACGTGCGCCGTCAGGCGTAAGCGTCGCAAAGCTTCCGCGGTGAATTCCGTGTCCGGCGTGGCCGATAGAAAATTTCCGCCGAGCGCAAAGAAGACGTGCGCCTCGCGCCTGTGCATAGCCTCTATCGCTTTGACGGTATCGAAACCATGTTTGCGCGGCGGCTCGAAATCAAACTCACGCGCTAAGCTGTCAAGGAAAAACTCCGTAGGGCGTTCCCAGATGCCCATCGTGCGGTCGCCCTGCACGTTCGAGTGGCCGCGCACGGGACAGACGCCCGCGCCTGCGCGCCCAATCTGCCCGCGCAGCAGGAGGAGGTTGACTATCTCCTGAATATTCGCGACGGCGTTCTTGTGCTGCGTCAGCCCCATGGCCCAGCAGACGATTGCGCGCTCCGAGCGTATAAAAACCTGCGCCGCCTCGCGCATCAACTCGCGCGACACGCCGCTCTGTTCAATCAACTCATCCCAGCCGGCGCTTTCAAGAGCGCGCGCAAACTCCGCGAACCCCGCTGTCTTCTCTTCTATAAATTTGTGGTCCAGTACTTCGCCGGGACGCCGCGTCTCTTCTGCGAGCACCTCTTTCATGATGCCCTTGAGCAAGGCCACGTCGCCGTTGATGCGTACCTGTAGAAAGAGCGAGGCCAGCTCCGTCCCCTGACCGAGCACGCGCAAAACTTCCTGCGGGTGCTTGAAGCGGTTCAAGCCAGTTTCGGGCAGGGGGTTGATGTGCACAATCGCGCAGCCGCGTCGCGCAGCCTGTTGCAAAGTCGTGAGCATGCGCGGGTGATTCGTCCCGGGGTTCTGCCCGATGATAAAGATGGCGTCGGCCAGCTCAAAATCGCGTAGCGTGACTGTGCCTTTGCCAATGCCTATGGTTTCCGTCAGGGCAGAGCCGCTCGATTCGTGGCACATGTTCGAGCAGTCCGGAAGATTGTTGGTCCCGAACTGGCGAACGAAAAGCTGGTAGAGAAACGCTGCCTCGTTGCTCGTCCGACCCGAAGTGTAAAAGATGGCTTCGTCCGGTGAACCGAGCGCGTTTAATTCATGAGCTATGAGTTGGAAAGCTTCGTCCCACGAGATGGGCTCGTAGTGAGTCGCGCCCTGTTTGAGCACCATGGGGTGCGTGAGTCTTCCCTGCTTGCCGAGCCAGTAGTCAGATTTTTGAGCAAGGTCGGCCACGCTCCACTGGCGAAAAAATTCCGGCCCGACGCGTTTTGTAGTCGCCTCGTCCGCAACGTGCTTCGCACCGTTCTCGCAGAACTCCACGTGCGAACGATGCCCATCGGGATCGGGCCACGCGCAGCCGGGACAATCAAAGCCGTCCTTCTGATTCAGGCGAAGAAGCGTGCGCGTGCCGCGCACAATTCCCATCTCGCCCCAGGCATGTTTGAGTGTGGAGAGGACGGCGGGAATACCGCCAGCGACTTTTCCCGGCGAATGAACACGAGCATCCGTGTCATCTTCCGGCGGCTGTGCTCTGACAAGAGAGCGTGCGCGCTCAACGGCTTCACCATTTCCGCTCACGGAAGTTTCTTTAACGGAAGAAGCTTCGACGGGCGTGCTTTGTTCCTCGTCCGCCGTGGGCTTGCGCTCATTGTAATGGCTATGGCCTGTATCGTCGGCAGCATGCGCTTCGGCGCGCGGGCTCGATTCTACGTCGTCGCGTTTGTTTATCTCATTCATCGCGTGCACTCTCGGAAAGGGACGCTCTGATTCTAACGCGAGACAAAAAGAGAAAGCGAGGCGAGCGAGATTAAAATAACGTGAGTTCGATCATAAGCAGGAATAAGGTCTAGACCTGAGCCCCTGAAAGGGGCGGGATAACAGTAGCCCACGGCGTGAGCCGTGGGAACAAGCCGCAAATAAATGAATGAGCCCCGTCAGGGGCGACATAAAATAGATGCCGCCCCTACGGGGCTCAATAAAACTTATGCTGCCGTGTTCCCGGCACTAACGTGCCGGGCTACTGTTATCCCGCCCCTTTCAGGGGCTTAAAGGCATAAGCCGCTTATTTCGACTTCACGTTAAAATACGGCGATACTTAACCAAACCCGTCTTGAAACTTTCTACTCTGCCAGCAACTTCTGCTCGTCTTCGTCCCCTTCACCTTCTGCGTCTTCTTCCCTAAAGAGGTCCGCTTCGCTCAGGCGCGCCATCAGCCAGTGGCGAAAGACGTCCGCCTCCGTGCCCTTGCCGGTCCAGCGGGCGCGGTCGAACATCGTGAGCGCCATCGTGAGCGCGTGGTGTTGACCGGCGCGGTCCTTGGCAAACTCGAACTGGCGATAGAGGCGATCAATCACTTCTATGCTTTCGCGCGCCGCCTCCATGTCTTTGAAGCCGAGTTTGTTGGCGAAGAACTTCGAGTAGACGTTCATCGGATGAGAGGTCGAGGTGTAAAGGTCAAAGTAACCCTTCATCAGCCCGGACTCCTGCAAGATAGAGCCGACGTAGCTCGGACGCGACCCCGTAATCATCGCCAGGTCTTCGACCTCGTTGATGCCCGACATGAAGAGTGCCAGGATTTGATCCTTCTTGCTCACGCGGCGCGAGCGCTGCTGTTGCCCTTGCTCTCCAGCGCCCGCTTCCGTCTGCTTCTTGCGCCCTGTTGCTGTAGCCATCTTTTTATCTCCCTCCACAAAAACTTTCTTTCACTCATCGAGCGCGTGCGCGGCGCGCTTTCACGTTTCCGCTTAACTCCTCCAAACGCTCCGCGGCTCGCCGAAGGGTCTGCTTTTTTCCGAGCACGGGGCGAAACAGCTCGCTCTTCTGCTCGATGCGCCGGAGCATGTTCTTAATCGTAAAATCCTCCGTCCTGATACGCTTGCGTTGGACCTCGCTCCATTCCACGGGCGCGCTCACGGTCGCGCCCGGTTTGGGCCGCACGGAATAAGGCGCAACCACGGATTTCCCGCGCGCGTTCTGCATGTGATCCACGTAGATGTTGCTGCGGCTTCGCTTCTTTAAGGAACGCTCGACCGTGGCAACATCCGGGTGAGCCGCGACTACCATCTCCGCCACGCGCTCTGCAAAGCGGGCCACCTCTTCATAATCATGCACGGGCTTGAGCGGCACGTAGATGTGTATGCCACGGGAGCCGGAAGTCTTCGCGTAAGACTCAAGCCCGAGGCTTTCCAGAATCTCTCGTGTCGTCCATGCGACTTCACAAATTACGTCGAACTCCACGTTCGTAGGGTCAAGGTCGAAGACGAACCAATCGGGATGCTCTAAATCCGCAACGCGCGAGTGCCACGGGTGGCGCTCGATAGCGCCGAGGTTCGCCATGTAGAGAAGCGTCGCTAGATTGTCGCCGACGATGTAATCAACCTTGTGCCCTTCCTCCACGTCTATGGAAACCGTGCGGACAAAACGGGGCGCTTCGTTGACGTCGTGCTGGTGAAACGAGCCTCCCTCGATGCCGTTCGGGTAACGCTTCATGATGAGCGGTCGGTCTTTCAAGTAAGGCAGGATGTATTTAGAAACTTCGTAGTAGTACCTGATGAGGTCGCCCTTGGTGTAGCCCGTGTCGGGCCAGTAAACTTTATCCAGATTGGTGAGATGTAGAACGTCCTGACCGACCTTGACGTAGAGGTCGCCCGCCAGCTCCACGGACTTGAAAGCGCGGCTGGCCGGAATAGCTTTCTTGTCAGACTTCTCCTTCGGGCTGTACTTCCTGGCTCCCTTTTTCGACGCGCGTTTCTTTTGAACGGAGCGCGTCGCATCGCGCTCAAAATTTTCGTCGGGCATGCGAAGCTCCAGTTTCCAATCCGTTTGCGCATGACTATCACGCGCCTTCATGAGCAGCCATTGACCTTCGCGCCCGCCGAGCCGCACCAAGTTCCACGCGCCGCGCAGTTTTTTGCCTTTGAGAAGCAAGCTGATTCGACCCGCTTCAAACTGCGCTAAGGGGTCGTCGCCTTCCAATAACTCATAAGTGCCCTCGTCCCAGATCATGTGCTCGCCAGCACCGTACTCGCCTTTCGGGATGTGGCCTTCAAAAGCAAGGTACTCTACGGGGTGATCTTCCGTTTCGACCGCGAGCCGTTTATCGCTTGGGTCGAGCGAAGGGCCGCGCGGGATGGACCATGATTTGAGGACGCCGCCCATCTCCAGGCGGAAATCGAAATGGAGCTTGGAAGCGTGGTGCTCCTGCATTACGAAGCGATGCCGGTCGGCTTTTGAAATCTTGCCGCGCGGCTCAGGCGTGCGACTGAAATCTCTCTTTTTGTGATAAGTCTCCAGCCCCATCACTTTCCTGTCCCTACGCAAAGCTTGCTTTCCAAAACAACGGTTTCTGACAAACGAGAGCGCGCCCTATCTTTGCGCCACTTTCATACAGTCAAAGAGAGCGCACACGTCCGTTAATAAAGCATTTTTAGCTGCGTTTGATGCTTCTCATTAAGGCATTAGCAAGCAGGATGCCGGGAGGGCAACAGGCGACTACACGCTTTCGGCGCAGGGCGTCTCATATGGTCATGAAAACGGGTTACGGCCCTGCTATTTACACAATTTACAGGACGTTTCAACATCCCTCCGACATGGCATCCTGATTGCTATTTAAGGAGCGCGGTTTTGTCGCTGCAAAGCGCAAGCATGGCCGCATGAAGCCGTCAAGAAATGGGAGCCGGGAACAAGGGCTACGGTGTTCGCAGGTGGAAGCAGGAGGTCGTGATGATCAAAAGTGAAGCGTTTCCGACATGGCAGATTCCCGGACGCAAGACGCCCGCCGTCAAAGTGTCCCCGCCTACGACTGACTACGTGCTGGCGCAGGCAGCCTCCTCGGGCGACATGGCCGCCTTCGAGACTCTTTACGAGCGCCACTCGCGCCGCGTCTATTCCCTCTGTCTCAGAATGACGCAAAATCAATCCGAGGCCGAAGATTTAGCTCAAGAAGTCTTTATCCAGCTCTTTCGTAAAATCGGTAGTTTCCGTGGAGAATCTGCCTTTACTACCTGGCTCCATCGCTTAACCGTCAATCAGGTGTTGATGCACTTTCGTAAGCGAGGGGTGAGAATGGAGCAGACCACAGAGGATGGGGAAACGCCTGTCCAGATAGTGCGAGGGACGGAAGACCCGTTGAGAATGCCGGTGGTGGACAGGATAGCTTTGGACAAGGCAGTGGGGCAGTTGCCTCCGGGTTACAGGACGGTGTTTGTGCTGCACGATGTGGAAGGGCACGAGCACGAGGAGATCGCGAGGATGCTGGGATGCAGTGTTGGGACGAGTAAATCGCAGCTTCACAAGGCACGCATGAAGTTGAGAATGCTGCTACGCAAACAGGCTCCGTTAAAAATCAGCGACAAGTAAGAAAAGCCGTGAACGGTGACGAGTGACAGGTGACAGGAAAAAGAAAGACAATCTCTTTCCTGTCACCTGTCACTGTTTACCCGTCACGGCTTTTATGCCATGTCGAACAGTAGAATCTCGGACGGCTCAAGCCCTTTGACTGTCAACAACTGCTCGTCGCTGATAGCCGCGCCGTCGCCCTGTTCCAGTGTCTGACCGTTAATCTCGACTCGACCGCGCGCGACCTGCACCCACGCGTGGCGCGCGCCTGCAAGCTCATAAGAGACGTGCGCGTCCTGCTCCACGAGAGCAGCGTAGACGTGCGCGTCCTGATGTATGGTGACGGAGTCTTCGCGCCCGTCGGGCGAAGCAATCAGGCGGAAGCGCCCGCGCTTTTCATCATCAGTGTAGGTCTTCTGCTCGTAGCTCGGCGGATAGTTTCTCTTATCAGGCACGAGCCAGATTTGCAGCAGGTGCACGCTTTCTGTATCCGACGGGTTGCGCTCGCTGTGCGTGACGCCCGTGCCCGCGCTCATGCGCTGCACCTCGCCGGGACGAATCACCGAACCCGTCCCCATGCTGTCCTTGTGTTCAAGCGCGCCTTCCAGGATGTAAGTGATAATCTCCATGTCGCGGTGCGGGTGCGTCGGAAACCCACGCGCTGGATGCACCCAGTCTTCGTTGATAACACGCAGGGAGCGAAAGCCCATGTTGCGCGGGTCGTAATAATCTCCGAAGGAGAAAGTGTGATAGGTGTTGAGCCAGCCAAAGTTGAAATGGCCGCGCTCCTCTCGTTTACGTATTCTGATCATCTGGTTCGGTCTATCCTTTCTGTTAAAGAAACGGCCCCTCCAAACGGGCGATGCTTTAACATCAAACTATTAGGGTAAAAAATTTTACCCCGCTTCTTTTAAGCCGACGCGCTTGCAAAGCCGCGCCAGCCTTTCTAATTCCGTGGCCGAGAGCACTCCCATCTCGTCGCGTATGGCCTCGGCGTGACGCGGGAAAAGTTTCTGTATGAGGCGGCGGCCCCCTGCGGTTAAACTAACCGTGATATAGCGCCGGTCAACCGCATCGCGCTCTCGCTCTACAAGCCCGCGCTTCTCCAGATTATCGACGACCATTGTGATGTTGCCGCCGCTCTTGAGAATCTTCTTGCCGAGGTCGCGCTGGCACAAGGGGCCGAGATGGTATAGGGCTTCGAGCGCGCCGAACTGGCTCGTCGTCAAACCGGCACGGCTCAGGTGAGGCGCAAGCCGCGCCGCCACGCTCTCAGCCGCGCGCATCAGCTTGATATAAGCGTCGAGCGCCCTGATCTCCTCATCCGTTCCCTGATGCTTAGTGCCCATTGCCAGCCTTTAATGCTCCAAGATAGTTTAATATTAAACTATTTTGCGCGTCCTGTCAAACGAGCATGGAGGCAACAAGCCTGAGAGTTTTCCGTCAGCCAAAGACGATGCCTAGGAGGATGCGTGTGATGCCTGCGCCCATGATGACCCAGAAGGGGTTGAGGCGAAAGCGTAAGAGCAGCGCGCCTGCGGCGAGCGCAATCATCCCGGCCGTCCACGAATGAACGCCTGCGCGCCCGATAGTCCACGCGGCGGCGACAAGTAGACCGACGACCGCCGGGGTCACGCCGCGCAGGAAAGCCTGCACCTGCCGGTTGGCGCGAAAGCGCCGCAGGTAAGAGCCCGCTATGACCGTCATGCAGAAGGCCGGGAGAAAAACGCTGAGCGTGGCAAAGAGCGCGCCGAGGGTTCCGGCCACGCGGTAGCCTATAAAGGTCGCTGTGATGAGCACAGGGCCGGGCGTCAGTTGCCCAAGGGCCGTGGCGTCCGCGAACTCCTGTCGCGTCAGCCAGTGATGAGTATTGACGACCTCGGCTTCGAGGAGTGGGACCATGACAAAGCCGCCGCCGAAGGTGGCCGCGCCGATGCGTAGAAAAATCGTGGACAAAGTAAGGAGCAGCGACGCCTTCATCAACACGGGCATGGGCGCGCCCAACAGAGCGAGGCTCATGAGCTTTGTCCGCTGCGACCCTTTATTAACCTGTCGCGCATCTTTAAGCGCGTCGTCTGCTTCGCCTAGCGCATCTTCAGCTATAGTCTCTTCCGCTTCTGCGCCCGGGTGAGCAGCGCGGCGGACTCTCTCCTCGGCCATAGCGCGCGTCAGAAATCCTCCGACAAAATTTTTCGCTTCCAGCTCATTGAGCCGCTCGCGCCGACGCGCGGCCAGACGGCGAATGCGTCGCCAGCGCTGCCAGCGTCTTTCGGCGAAAGAGTCTATGTAGATGCCCACGAGACCTGCGGCCAGCACGACTTCGATGATGGTCGCGCCGAGGAGCGCCACGGCGAGACACGAAAAGACCGCAACGTACCATTGCCACGGTCTGGTCAGGGTGTTCCGCCCGACGCGCCATGCGGTGACGACGATGAGCGCGACCACCGCCGCGTTCAAGCCTTGAAAGAGCCTGTCCATATTCGGCAGTTGCCGCAGGTGACGATAGAGTATCGCCAGCACAACCATCATCAGCATCGAAGGCAGAATAAAGCCCGCGAGCGCCACAGCAGCGCCCGCCACGCCGCGCAAGCGAAAGCCTATGTAGGTGACGGCGTTTCCGGCGTTGGTCCCCGGCAGGCTTTGCGCGAGCGCAAAGGCTTCGGCAAAGTCGTGCTCTGTAAACCAGCGCCGCTTGCGCACGGCCAGCACGCGAATCTGCGCGATGACGGCCAGCCCGCCTCCAAAACCCGTCACGCCGACATATAAGAAGGAGAGAAAGATGCCGCCCAGAGAAGCCGTGCGCGACAGACGCCGCAGACGTTTCTGCCCGTAGCGCACGCGGCGGCGAAACTTTTCCGTTCTCTTCTCGGTATGCTCGATCACGATTGCTTTCGAGTCTATCACGAATTGTAAACGCGCCTTTTGGCCGATGGAGGATGCACGGTGTGCGATGAAAATTAAGAGTGCTCGACGCGAAGGCTCGAAGGTTTTTAACTCAACCAGCAGCAAGAGATAAGCTATAACAGAAGACTGAACGATTGAGCCGTGGAGCGTGTGTCACGAGGCAGGAAAGGAGCTGGAGCGCAAGCTTTCGGCGCGGCATCGCCTGCTTGTAACGACCGGCGCGGCGACCACTTTGATAAGACACGCGCGCCGGGTGGTCAAAATTATACCGGTGAAATGGTCCACCCGCCGCCGCCGAAAAAATAGATGGCCGGCTGTTTTAAAAACCCTTGCTCTGCCCGGATTCCTATGCTAATGTGCGTGCGCTTCAGACAGAAATTAGTTGGAGAGCCCAGTGCCGCTCTTGCAGTAACATTCCACAAGAATTGAAAGTAGACAGGTCGTCCCCCGGAGTTGTCGCTTCTCTCGCCTCTAGTGCTCGTACCTGTTTTGCGTTAAATTCACTGTCTTCCATCTTCTGCCGTTTCCATTGAGGAGCGCCTTTAAGGGTCTCCCTTTACCTCAAGGACATAGCTATGAAATCAATTACCCCCGATGTCCGAGCTACGCACGCCCGGATTTTTACCGCCCTTTTCATCTCCTTCATCATCCTTGTCACCCCGGTTTTGCCTGTCATGGCAGCCACGGCGCGACTCGCGAATGATGTTAAATCAAAGTTACCAACAACTGACATTAGACCGGCAGATGCCGGCGCGGTCATCCCGAGCGAGGCTTTAAGCCCGCTGCCTTTGCCCGCCCCTAATATCACAGCCTCCAAAACCGACTCGTTCCCGGCCCACCCGAGCGGGAAGGCCGAGCCGGGCGATATCATCGGCTATACTATTAACGTCAACAACTCGGGCGCGGACGACGCCACAGGCGTCACCTTTAACGACACCATTGACGCCAACACCACACTCGTTCCCAGCTCATTGAAAGTCTCGCCACTGGCTTTCGCAGATACTTATGTCACGGAGCAGGACACTGCTTTAAACATCGCCGCGCCAGGTGTGCTGGCTAATGACACGGGCTTGCCTGCGCCCACAGCCGTCCCGATTGCCGGCGGATCGACCACAGGCGGCGGCACGGTGACGCTCAACGCGGACGGCAGTTTCAACTACACTCCCGCGTCTGGTTTCACGGGAGCCGACACGTTTACTTACACGGCGACGAACACGCAGCCGCCGAACGACACGGCGACGGTCACGATTAACGTGGATGCAGCTCCCACAGTGACCGCGACCAATCCCGCCGACGACGCAACCAATCAGAGCCCCAACACCAACATCACAATCACTTTTAGCGAGCCCGTCAATGTTACCGGCAACTGGTTCCAGATTGCTTGTAGCGTGAGCGGCACGCGTAATCCCGCCGACACGGCGGTCACGGGCGGGCCAACCACTTATACGATTAACCCTAACGCGGATTTTACGGCCCCTGAGTCCTGCACGGTCACGGTCTTCGCCGCACAGGTCACGGATCAAGACACCAACGACGCGCCGGACAACATGGCCGCGAATTATGTCTTTAACTTCGACGTCAACATCGCGCCGCCCGTAGCAGTGGACGATATGCGCAGCGCCACGGGCAACATACGCATTGACACTTCGGGCTCAGGCTACAGCGTCCTCACCAACGACATCGGTACAGGGCTGCTAATCACTGGCTCCGACATGTTAAGCGCGCACGGCGGAGAGGTCACGGTTAACACTCTGACCGGCACGTTCAGCTACAACCCGCCCGTAGGCTACGAAGGCCCCGATAGCTTTAACTACACCATCACGAACGGCGCGGGCAGCGACGTGGGCACGGTCAACATCACCGTCAACGACATGATCTGGTTTGTCAACAACACCGCGGGAGCCTGCGCTTCCAACTGCAACGGTCGTCTGACAAATCCGTTCACCACCCTCGCGGCCTTAGAGGCCGTCAACGGCGACGCAACTATGGACGGCGCCGAGTTTATTGACCCTCATGAGTTCGACGATATCTTTATCTACACGGGAGTGGGCGACTACGTTGGCCCGCTCACTCTGGAAAACAGCCAGATCCTCATCGGTCAGGGCGCAATCTCAAGTATTCCTGCGCTGACAGGCGTGACACCGACCACCGACAGCGACCCGCTGCCCGCGACCGGCGGCGTCAATCCTTCAATCACCAACCCGAGCGGCGTCGGCATCACCGTTGCGCAGGACAACAATCTGCACGGATTGACCGTCACGAACACCAGTAGCACAGGCGTCTCGGGTAGCAACTTCGGCACGCTGACCGTTTCCGAGCACGTGATTGTCAACAACACGACGGGCGTTCCCGTCAGTCTCAGCACCGGTACTCTGGCCGCAACCTTCCAGAGCATTTCGTCAAACGGCGCAACGAACGGCATCGTGCTCAACACGACCACGGGCAGTTTCACCGTCTCCGGCAACGGCGGCAGTTGTACGTCGGCTGCGAGTTGCACGGGCGGCGCGATTCTCAATTCGACGAGCGGCGTCTCTTTGACCAACTCGACCAACGTCTCGCTCGACCGCGTCTTTATTCAGAACTCTGTCGACAGCGGCATCAAGGGCACGAAGGTCAACGGCTTTAGTTTCACCAACGGCGTGATTGACAACTCCGGCACGGGCGGCGTGGCGGAAACTTCGAACATAGCCTTTAACAATGTGACGGTGGGGGGGACCGACAACAATTTGAGCGGCACGCTGACAGTTACAGGCAGCACGCTCACCAACGCGTTCTATCATGGCGTAGACGTCTTAAACTTCGACGGCACGCTCTCGGACGTCAACATCTCGAACAACACCATCACGAGCACCAATTCAACGGCGACCTCGAAGGGCTCGGGCATACGTCTCGTCGCTTCCGGGTCAGCCACGACGGCGGCGAACGTGACCAAAGCCACCATCGCGAACAACGTCATCTCAAACTTCCCCTCCGGCGCGGGCATCATCGCGCAGGGCGGCAATGCCAACGTCGCGGGGTTAGCGCCCGCAGGCACTTACGGCGTGGCCGGAAGCTTGACGGACATCATCAACATCACCGGCAATACGATTAAAGGCTTCAGCGCGGTCAACCGTATAGGGACCTTCGCCATTCAGGCGTCGGTCGCTGGCCGTGGGCAGGGCAACTACAACATCTCCAACAACGGCACGGTGGCGAACCCGATTACCAACATCGCGGGCACCGTCATCGTGCATTCCTCGCTCGGCGTGGCGAATGTGACCTCGACTATCGCCAACAACGTCATCGTCGCTAATCATGCCGTGGCCTTCGGCGGCCCGTCGGGCATCAGCATCGGCGTGGATCAGGTGGCCCTCATCGGCAACACGGCGTCGCTGACCACAGCCGTTAAAGACAACATCATCAGCCAGGTGGACGGCGTCGGCATCAACGCCGTCGCGCGACAGCTCACCACCATGAACATCACGGTGAAGAACAACACTGTGGCTGCGCCGCTCTCCGGCTTTAGGTCAGGTATCCGTGTTGATTCCAACAACGTCGCCAACAACACGAACGTCTGCCTTGACATTGTGACCAACACGACCGCGGGTGCCGGCGGCGCCCCCGGCATCAGCCTGCGCAAGCAGGGGACGAACCCGGCCGTCAACGTCTTCGGCATCGAAGGTCTCTCGCCTTCGCCTGCCACTGCCGCGCAGACTGCGGCTTTTGTCTCCAGCCAGAATCCAGCCAGCGCCGGAGGCACTCTCATTGTTGCCGGAGACAACTTTGTCTCGTGCTCGTCCGCGCCCGTGGCGATGTACATGCCCGAGACAAACGGGAGCGACGCTCTGGCACAGCTTGCTGGCTCAGAGAGCAACGATTCCGCTTCTGCTTTGAGCATCACGCAGGCGCGCTCGATCTTCAACGACGCCACAGCCGGAGCAATCCAAGCCCGCGCCAGCTTTGAAGAGCAAGCGCTTGCTTCCAACTTCTCTAACGAGAGCGCGGCCCAAATGCGTTTGTCGCATGGCCGCAAGATGAGCAAGGCACGCGGGCTTATGGGAGCGTCTGCTTCCGCCACGGGTCATTTCCTGAACCCGATGCCTTCGGGCGAGACCATCAACCACACCATCGGCACGCTGCCTGCGGGCAAGAGCGTGACGATTACGTTCCAAGTCACGCTCAACAACCCGTTGCCTTCGAGCGTCACGCAGGTTTCTAACCAAGGCACGATTTCGGGCAGCAACTTCTTAAGCGTCGTGACGGACGACCCGGCAGTCAGTCCGGGCGTAACTGACCCGACCGTGACGCCTGTGCTGAGCAATCCCGACATCTCTATCAATGATGCCTCGGTGGCGGAACCGGCTTTGGGCTCGGCCAATGCCACCTTCTCAGTGGTGCTCGCGCACGCTTTCTCGCAAACCGTGACGGTCAATTTCACGACCGCCAACGACACGGGAGGCGCGAATCCTGCGACCGCCGGTACGGATTACACCACGACCAGCGGCACGCTCACCTTCAATCCGGGCGAGACCATTCAGACCATCTCCGTGCCTGTGCTCGCAGATGGAGACACCGGTGAGACGGACGAGACGTTCCTCGTCAATCTCTCAGGCGCGACCAACGGAGCCATCGCGGACAGTCAGGCCACGGGCACTATCACCGTCAACAACACTGGCGGCACGGTGCTGATTAGCGAGCTTCGCACTTCTGGACCGGGCGGCCCCGACGACGACTTCGTCGAGATACTCAACGCGACGGACAGCGACATCACCGTCCCGGAATCGGGCTGGGCGCTGGTGATGTCGGGCGCGTCGTGCTCCGACACGCCGGTCGTCATCGCTGTCATTCCGGGCGGCACGGTCATCCCCGCGCGCGGCAACTACCTGCTTACGGGCTTGACCTACAGCCTCGCAGGGTACGCCGCGGGCAACCAGGTCCTCTCGGCTAATATAGAGAACGACCGCAACGTCGCACTCTTTGACACGGCTAATCCGTCGAACTTCCAGACCTCGACGCGGCTCGACGCCGTGGGCTTCGGCACGAACACAGGCAACAACTGCGACCTGCTCAGGGAGGGCGCGACCCTTCCGGCGGCGAGCGGAAGCACGAGCGAGTACAGCTTTGTCCGCAAGGTGGACAAGGGCGAGACCGTTGACCACAACAACAGCTCTGTGGACTTCACGGTCGTCTCGACCACGCCTGGAACCGCCGTCGGCGACAACACTACGCCTACCTTGGGAGCGCCCGGACCGGAGAGATCAACCAGCCCGCGCGGGCCTGTTCCCTGTAACGCGCCGGGCACGGCCAAGTTCGGACGCGACATGCTAGATTCGACGCAGGACGCGAACTCTGCGCCCAACGTCGTGCGCGACGCGACGCCGGACATACCAAACAACTCGACCTTCGGCACCATTGATTTCCGCCGTCGGTTCACCAACAACACGGGCGGCGCAGTCACACAGTTACGCTACCGCATCGTGGACATGACCACCTCCCCATCGCCTTCCGGGACAGCAGACCTGCGCGCGCGCACGTCGCTGCCCACCTTGGTAGCGGGAATCAACGACACGGTGACGTGCGGCGGCGCTACGCCGTGCAGTGTGACCGTAGAGGGAACGCTGCTTGAGACTCCGCCTCTGCAAGCCCTGGGTGGCGGCGTCAATTCCACGCTCGCGGTCGGAACCATCACGCTGGGAACGCCGCTGGCTAATGGCAGCGACGTCAAGCTGCACTTCCTGTTCGGCGTCCAGCAGGTGGGCGACTATCACATAGGTATCGTGATAGAGACGCTGACTGCCGGAACTATCGGCAAGGACATCTGGGAGTTGAACGGCAACACTGAGACCGGCAACCACACGGACGGCGATTGCAATACGGCGCCTGTGGCTAATGCCGGAGCAGACCAGATGTTGGAGTGCGCGGGCGGGGCGGCAAATGTGACGCTCGACGGCTCTGAGTCCTCCGACGCGGACGGCGACACTCTTACTTACGAATGGCGCGAAGGCGTGACAGTGCTCGGCACAACCGAGACGCTCAACATCTCCTTGCCGTTCGGCCCGCACACTATTACGCTCAAGGTCACAGACCCGTCCGGCGCTTTCGACGAGGACACTGTCCAGATTGACATCGTTGACACAGTGGACCCGACGATCATTGCACCGCCCGATGTGAGTGCCTCGACGGGTCCGGGCGCGACCTCGTGCGGGGCTGTGGTCACGGAGGCTCAGCTTGGCACGGCCTCGGCGAGCGACGGATGCTCTGCGACCGTCAACGTCACGCGCACGCGTAGCGACAGCCTGCCGATAAGTGATCCGTATCCTGTGGGCATCACGACCATTACCTACACGGCGGACGACGGCCACGGGAACACAGCAAGCGACACGCAGACGGTCACGGTCACGGACAACACGCCGCCCGTGGTCAACGCGCCGCCCGACCAGCTGATGGTCCCGTCCGATCCGGGCATGTGCAGCGCCACTGTTAACCCGGGCACGGCAACCGCGACGGATAACTGCGACAGCAGCGTCACCATCACGGCCACGCGCAGCGACGGCCAGCCCTTGAACGCTCCGTATCCTGTGGGCACGACCACCATCACGTGGAAGGGTACGGACGATGCGAATAACATGGGGACGGACACGCAGACCATCACGGTCAAGGATGCGAACGCGCCCGTCATCGTGCTTACTTCGAGCATCCTCAAGCTGTGGCCGCCCAACCACTCGTACAACACCTTCAACGTCACGGAGCTGGTGGCAAGCGTCAGCGACCTGTGTGACACGAGCGTGGATATCAACGACGTGGTGATTACAAAGGTCACGAGCGACGAGCCGGAGGACGGCCCCGGCGATGGCAACACCCTGAACGACATCGTCATCGCTAACAACTGCAAGTCGGTGCAACTGCGTGCCGAGCGCAACGGCGACGCCAACGGTCGCGTCTACAAGATAACGCTCCAGGTCAAGGACTCGAGCGGCAACATCGCGACCGCCGTGCGCCAGGTCATCGTGCCCATCACCAGCACCGGCTCAGCCATTGACAGCGGTGTCCAATACACTGTCAACGGTGCTTGCCCCATCCCCCTGCCGTAAGGCAGGAACACGCAGAGAAAAGGAAAGGCTCTGGCTGATAAAGCCAGAGCCTTTTCTTTTCGTGTTCCAATAAATCTTAGAGATTCAACGCACATCCTTTCTCCGGGCGCTGGCGACGCGCGTGAAATGTTTTACCCCACCAAGCCATAAATATTTAGAGAACAGCCAACCGGACAATCATCCCCGGAGAGGCTCATCGCAGAGCAATCCTCGCCGGATTCAGAAATCTCACAGCTCTCTGTCTCTTGAAAGGAGAAGAATACAATGAAAAAGACGACCATCATGGCGTTGGTTCTGGCAGGTCTTTTACTCTTCCCTGCAAACCTTTTTGCAGACGCCCAGAAAGGAGAATGGGTCGGGAATTGGGCAATGAACCACGACGGACACGTGGGCACTCTGCGTATCGTGGTAACCAAAGCGGATTGCGCGGGTCCGGCATGGTGCGACATGGCCGTAAGCTATGTGGATAGCAAAGGAGGCCGGTTCGCAGGCTCCATCGAAAGGATTGACGACAACGGACAGCACATGGTCTTTTACCTCCATTTCCCCGGCAACCGTCAGAAGTTCGACGCCTACATCTTCAGTTGGAATAAGAGTAAGATGGCGGGCATCACATACTGGGGCGGAAGAACGTTCGGATTTTATGCAACCAAGTAATGAAACGTCCGAACGTATTTCTCCCTTAACCCCCCTCGCCTAACAACTCATAACCGGGCGAGAAGGCGCGCGAGCTTTTCATCCTCTACCTTTGCGGCGAGAGTTGAACGAGCGCTCGCGCGCCGGTTAATCCGGGCGTTAGAAAAGCTTTCTATCACCAGAGAGCCGGGGGCTAAAGATTTAAGAAGCGGAAGCGCCGCTTGAATGGTAGAATCAAAGGGATTACTGCACCACCAGTGTCCGGTCACTATTGACATAAGCTTCACGACCAGCAAACCCGATTCTCATCACGGAGACGCATCACATGAGCCAGAATGAGATCAGAAAAAAGTGCGTTAACCAGGCGATCAGTATTTTGCGCGGCGTCTCCGTCAGCCAAGTGCTCAGTGAAGAGACCGAAGAACTCCGCATCAAAGGTAAACCCGACCGCGACGCCAATCTCCTTTTAGCGCTGGCAAAGAAGCTCAAGGACTTCAAAGAATTCGGGTTTGCGCGCTACATTCTGACCGTCGCCCTGGACGCGGTCGGCGCGGGCGCTATCCGGCTCAAGATTTATCAGGAGAAGGCCGTCTGCACTTACAAAGACTCGGACCTCCCCACCGAGCGGAGGCTGAGAGAGGCGTTCAAGCTGTTGCAAGAGGCAGAAGACCTGGCAACCTCTACGAAGCAGGAGACGCTCGGCATCGCGGGGGCCATCCACAAGCGTCTATGGCAGTTTGATAACCAGAAGCAGAACCTCGAAGACGCTTATCGCTTCTATCATCGCGGTCGCGAGCAGGGCGTTGTCCAAGACCAGGGCTACACAGCCATCAACGAGGCGTATCTGCTTGACCTCCTGGCGTCTATGGAGGTCAAGGAGGCCGAGCGTGCCAAAAGGGACGCGCCCGAGGCCAGACGTATGCGCGAGGAAGCGCGAAAGATTCGCCTGGAGATTATCGAAAAAGTTCTCCCCCTGGCGAACACCGCCGATGGCGAATGGTTGAAGCGCGAGTGGTGGTACTACAGTACTATCGGCGAAGCCTACTTCGGGCTGCGGCGCTACGGCGAAGCCGTCCACTGGCTCCTGCACGCAAAGCCTGCTGATATGTATGTCCCGGACTGGGAGTACGAGTCTACGGCCCACCAGCTCGCATCGCACGCGCACATACAGTACGGCGCAGAGATGCCCGACGATGAATTCGCGAAGACGGGAGCCGGATGGGCTTTGCGGAAATTTTTCGGCAACGACAATGTGGAGGCGGTGCGTAGCGCGTTCGTCGGGAAAATCGGGCTGGCACTCTCCGGCGGAGGCTTCCGCGCCTCGCTCTTTCACATCGGAGTGCTCGCGCGTCTAGCCGAGCTGGACCTGTTACGCCGTGTCGAAATCCTCTCCTGCGTCTCGGGCGGTTCAATCGTCGGCGCTCACTATTACCTACAGGTCCGCCACCTCCTTGAAACCAAGCCCGACCACGAAATTAAGAAGAAGGATTATATAGAGATCGTCCAGCAATTGGAGAAGGACTTCCTGGCGGGCGTGCAGCGTAATGTTCGAACGCGCGTGGCCGCCTCGTTGCTCACAAATCTGAAGATGATCTTCAAACCGCATTACTCGCGCACGTTGCACGCGGGCGAGCTTTACGAGAGCGAGATTTTTTCCAGCATCACGTACCGCTCACCCGAAGAAGAGAAGGGCGATAAGCGATGGATTAACGACCTCCGCATACGCCCCATGCTCGCCGACGGCAGGCGGCAAGATGAATTCAATCCCAAGTCCCACAACTGGAAGCGCGGCGCGAAGGCTCCCATCCTGATCCTCAACGCGACGACGCTCAACACGGGCCATAGCTGGCACTTCACAGTTACTTATATGGGCGAGCCACCGGGCAGCATCAATCCGGAAATTGACGGCAACTACCGCTTGCGGCGTATGTACTACGGGGATGCCCCATTGCAGCCGACCAACCATCAAAAAGTCAGGCTCGGCCATGCGGTTGCAGCCTCGGCCTGTGTGCCCGGGCTGTTCGAGCCTCTGGCGCTCAACGACCTCTATGAGGATGCTCAAGTCAAAATCAACGGCGTCAGTAAGAGACGTCCGTCGGAGGAATTGCGGGTGCGGCTCGTGGACGGCGGAGTGTGCGACAACCAGGGGGTGATGGCGCTGGCAGAGCAGGAGTGCAGCGTGATGCTGGTAAGCGATGCCAGCGGGCAGATGGAAGCCGAGGCCACGCCCGGCTCTGGGCTGCTCAGCGTCCCCCTGCGCTCATCCAGTATCCTGCAAGCGCGCGTGCGCGAGTCTCAGTACCGCGACCTGCACGAGCGCCGCCGCTCCGGGCTGCTACGCGGCCTGATGTTTGTACACCTCAAGCAGGACTTAGGCGTCAGGCCGCTCAACTGGCGAAACTGCCCGACCCACCGTGAAGTTTCAGATTTCGATCCGTCGAAATCGCACTCGGGAGACATAACCAACTACGACGTGGCAAAAGACGTGCAGCGTTCGCTCGCCGCCATCCGCACCGACCTGGATTCCTTCTGCGACGTTGAGGCCGACGCGCTGATGGCGAGCGCGTATCTCATGACCCGTCATCAGCTCAACGAAAAAGACCGCAACAAAGACGATGGCGAGAGAGTCCCTATTGAGGGCATTCGCCTCAAAGGGACGGAAGAGAACTGGGGCTTCCGCAGAATCGAGACCTATCTGCGGCCAATGGAGGGAGTGGAGGGCGGAGATAAAGAAGGAACAGCCAGAGAGAAACGTAAGCAGGATTTGAAAAACATCATCGGCGCAAGCGGCAGCCTGGCCTTCAAAATCTGGAAACTCTCGCCAGCGCTGAAGGTCTTGAGCTGGGTCTTCGTCATAGTCTTCCTGCTAGTGTTGATCTGGGGCGCGGCTCGCCTGTTCGGCATAAGCCTCGCGGCGCTCCGAAGCGTCTACTACTGGGTGCGCATCCTGCCGACATGGATATCCACGCTCGCCGTCGTGGCAGCGACTATCCTACTCATCGGCATTAACTACATAGGCAAAAGATGGCTGGGGGTCGTACGCTGGAGCGATACGCTGACGAGCATCGCCTTCGGCGTCGTCATGACCTTTTTCGGCTTCATCGCCGCATGGATACACCTCAAGGTGTTTGATCAGATTTACCTCCGGTGGGGTAAGCGCGACAGATTCTATGGGGGGATTACTCCTCCACAGACGAGCGAACCAGAACAGCTTTAACCCGGTAAGTCATTCGAGCCGACCGCACGGATAGCATCGCTTTTATCATTCAACACGCACCTCATGCATTAAAGCGGCAGACGTAAGTGTGCCTGACAGCCCATCATGGCGGGGCGGTTTTCCAGTGTGAGGCTGCCCCCGTGGGCTTCGGCTATCTGGCGGCTCAGCACAAGACCGATGCCTGTGCCCGCTGGCTTGGTGGTGAAGAAGGGGACGAAGAGGTTGGCGGTGTTGGAGAGCCCCGGCCCTTCGTCTTGAACAAGAACGTCCAGGTGCGTGCCGTTTCTGATCCAGGTGATGGTGACGCCGCCTTCTGTTTCCAGCGAAGCATCCACGGCGTTGCGCAGTAGATTAATCAGGAGCTGGTCTAGCTGGTCGCCGTCGGCTTCAATCAAAAGCTCCGGCCCGTTTATGACGCTGATGTCGAGTCGTCTTTCCAATTCCACCACGCGGCGTATCCACGCGCTGACGTTTAAGGGCTCGCGCACGGGCGGCGGTAATTTCGCCAGCCGAGAGTAAGCTTCCATAAAACGGCTCAACGCTTCGGCGCGTGCGGCGATGACGGCCAAACCGCGTTCTATGTCTTCTTCGATGTCGGAGGGACGAGGCTCGCGACGCATCAGGCTCTCTAAACTACCCGCGATGGATTTAATCGGCGCGAGCGAATTGTTCAGCTCGTGGCCGAGCACGCGCACCAGTCGTTTCCATGCCTGTCGCTCCTCTTCCCTGAGCGCGCGGCTCAGGTTCGACAAGACGAGCAATTGATGCGGGAGCCCGCCCTCGCGAAAACTGCTGCGGCTCACGCCCCACCGCGCCTGTCCTTCGTCCGACGTAATCTGCAACGTGCGCGTAGGCTCGCCGCGCAAACATTCCTCAAGCCCGAGCGTGCTGGCGCTGCGGCCCAGCAATCTTTCGGCAGGCTGGCCCATCAGGCGTTCTCCTGCCTGATTCACGAGCCGCAACCGCTCGTCCATATCGAAAGCGAAAACGGCTACATCAATCTTAGACATCACAGTGCGCAGGAGCGCCGTCGCTTCGAGCGCACCCAAACGCTGCTCGCGCAAAGTTCCGCCGAGCGCGTTGACTTCTATGATGACGTCGCCGAGCGCGTCGTCCAGGTTGGAGCGGCGAGCGCGAATCGAATAATCGCCCTCGCGCAGAGCGGCCAGAAGATTCGAGATGGTTTGAAGGGGACGTACCACTCGCTCGCGCAGCGCGAAGCTGTAGCCAATCCAGATAATGATGATAAAGAGCGTGAGGGTTAGTTGAACCTTGGTCGTGTAGTCGCCCGCCCAGAGCAGCAAGAGCGAGATGACGACGCCGGGCAGCCCCGCCCCCAGAGCCATCAAAAGGACGCGCCTTTCATGATTCAGTTTTGGGCGTGGTGCTAGACGCTTCGCGCGGTCGTGTGGAAATCCAAAATCCAAATCTACAATCCAAAATCGTAGGAGTCACAGTCCGTAGCGTTGCAGGCGACGGTAGAGCGCGCTCCTTGAGAGCCCCAAAGATTGCGCGGCCTGTCCCACGTTGCCATCATAACGCGCCAGCGCCTTTTGTATCAGGAACGCTTCCACTTCTTCAAGGCTCATGTCTTCCAGACGACGCGCCGCTTCACCGCGCGCACCACGTTGCAACCCCAGATCGCGCGCTCCTACAAGCGCGTCCTGCGCCATCAAAACGGCGCGCTCAATCGTGTGCTCAAGCTCGCGTATGTTGCCGGGCCAACTGTAATCAACCAGCGCGCGCAGTGCCAATTCGTCAAAACCCTTCAGGAGTTTACGATAATGCTGCGCGTGCTCTCGCAAAAAATGTTCGGCCAGAAGCGGAATGTCTTCTGCGCGCTCGCGCAAAGGCGGCAAGTTGATTTCGACCGTGTTGAGACGAAATAAAAGGTCGCGTCGAAAACGCCCGGCGTCAACTTCTTCCTGAAGGTTGGCGTTCGTGGCGGAGATAACGCGCACGTTGACCTTGCGCGTGCGGCTCGACCCGACGCGCTCAAACTCTCCTGTCTCAAGCACGCGCAGGAGCTTGGCCTGCTTGTTGACGGGCACGTTCGCTATCTCGTCCAGAAAGAGCGTTCCATTGTCGGCCAGCTCGAAACGCCCTACGCGATCCGTCCTTGCGTCCGTGAACGCGCCCTTGACGTGGCCGAACAATTCGGACTCGAAAGTGCCTTCGGAGAGACTCCCCGCATCCACAGTGACCATAGGCAAGAGAGCGCGCACGGAGACTGCATGTAGGGTACGCGCCACGACCTCTTTGCCCGTGCCGTGCTCGCCCGTGATAAGAACGTTGGCGTCCGACGGGCCGACGTGCTCGACGACTTCGAGCACGGGCCGCATGGCGGGCGAGTTGGCAATCAACGTCGGACGAGCATCGCCGTTGCGCAGCAGTTCATTCTCCGCTTCGAGGCGCTGGCCCTTTCGTATCGCGCGGCCAAGCTCTATCTGTGTACGCACGACCGAAAGCAAGCGCGCATTCTCCCATGGCTTCTGCACAAAATCGCGCGCCCCGCGCCGCATGGCTTCGACAGCGACTTCCACGCTTCCCCACGCCGTCATCACGACCACCGGCAAAGAGAGGTCCGCCGCCTGAATACTTGAAAGCAGATCAAGCCCTTCCTGCCCCGAAGTGGTATCGCGCGTGTAGTTCAAATCCATCAGGAGCAGGTCGAACTCGCGCGCCTCCAAAGCGGGCAAGACATCGGCAGGCGAGCGCACCGATTCCGTCTTGTAGCCTTCGCCCTTCAATAAGAGCCGCAAAGCCTCCAACACGTCCGGCTGGTCATCCGCGATAAGAATTCTTTGTGCGTTTGAATCCGCCATCTTTATGGAGCGAGAGGACTCTCGATGATGATGTTATGAGAACGCAACGTCGTCGATGTCGCCCTCTGGAGTTCGGCAACAGCCTTGTTGTACTCCGTCTCCGCCCTCACCTCCGCACTCCGCGCATTCGCCAACTCGTTCTCCCTCTGAATCAGTAAGAACGTCGTGCTCCTCCCCACCTGATACAGTCTCCGCTCCCCCTCCATCTGCACCTCCGCACTCTCTCTCGCCGCTCGCGCCGTCAACACCAGTCTTCTCGCGGTCTCCACCCTCTGCGCCGCATTCCTCACTTCCACTTCCACTACCTGCTCCGTGTTCCGCCTCTCCGCCTCCAACCTCGTCTGTTGGATCCTCGCTCCCGCTAAATTCGCCTCCGCCGTCTTGTTCTTCCACGGAATCTGAATATTTACTCCAAAGAGCACGTTCCTCGTCTCTAAACTCAGCAGATTCCTCAGCGTTCTCCCATACCCTCCGATCAACCTCTCCGGCACTCCGTTCTCCACCACCACGCTTGGCGGCACTGCCGCCGGTAACCCCACACGCACTCGCGCCTCGTTAATCTGCTGCAACAGAAAGGCCTCGGCTGTCGTATTGACCGCTCCCACATCAAACAAAGACCGCTCGAAACTCTCCGATGTCGGTGTGCCCGACAGCCCCGTGGTCGCCACCGTCCCCACTAAATCCACCTGCGGCTTGGTCTGGTTACGGAAGTACTTCTGGTCGATCTCGTTAATATCTCGCTCTAAAGTCAGGCGCTTGAGTTCAGGGCGATTCGCTCTGGCTTCGGTCAGAGCGTCGGTCAGGTTCACAGGTGTCGCATCGAAAGAGGGAGTGTCGGTCGGGACCAGTTGTGCCCCCCACTCCACGGCCAGCGGCTCCCTCAAAATCAACTGTTTCAAGCCATTCTCGGCCACCGAGACATTCTGGACGGACTGCAAGAGGTCACTCTCTCGATTAGAGAGTTCGGTCTGGACTTCGGCACGGGTAAAGGGAGCGGCTGCTCCTGCCGCGATCTGCGCTTCGATGCGACGGAAGTTCTCGCGTGCGAGGTTGAGGTTGGTAATCTTGTTCTGCTGGTCTCGCAGCGCAAAGACTAAATCCCAGTAAGCCCTTTGGACCTGTGAGATGACTTCGATAGTTCTTCTTCTGAACTCGGCATCCGATTGCTCGATTCTCTTTTTCTGGATGCGAATCTGCCGGCGGTTATTATCGATCGAGCGATTCCTCCACAAAGGCTGTGTAAACTGTAGGCCTAAGGAGCCGGAATAGACGGGGTTGAGCTGGTTGAAGGTGGAGTTAGTAGTTCTCCGGTTATTGTTAAAGAAGAACTCGTAGGAGCCGCCGCCTGTGCGGACGAGTTTCTGTGCGGAGTTGTTGAGCTGAAAATCGGTACGGGTAACGTTGCCTGAAGAACCAGAAGCGCCTCCTAAAGTGGACTGCTGGCTCTCCACCACATTATTAATCTGGGGGTTGAAGTTGAGAGTGGGCTCGTAGACTCCTTCCAGAGCGCGCAGAGTAGTTTCGGCAAAGCGGACATCCTGGCGAGCCATTTCGATGTCGTTGTTTTGTTCGAGGGCACGGCGGATGGCGTCGTTCAAAGATAAAGGGATGGTGGTGTCGGAAGAGACTCCGAGCCGCACTAAAGAAGGTAGTGGCGGGACGGGTCTGGGTTGTTCGGTTGGATAGACCGGGTCTTGCACCACTCCGCTCTGGGGCGAGACTATGGAAGGCGCGGTCGTCGAGTCCGTAGGCGTAGTCGTGGACGGCACGGGTGTAGCGGTCTGCGACGGGCCGGTGGGTTGTGTGGTCGAAGGCTGAGTCGTGACACCCGGAGCAGCTTGTGGGCTGCGCGGTTGTGCTCCCGGTGGAGCCTGTGGATTAGTAGTCGGGCGTGCCTCTTGCGGCAGGTTAGGGTTGGGCGTTGTGCCGGGCGGTTGCGTCGCTTCCTGTTGCGTGGTTGTGGGTGTCGGTCTGGTGGTTGGTGTCTGCGCGGAAGCGGCAATACTTAACCCCAGAATCACGAGCTTGAGTGAAAAGACGAGCGACGCTTGACGAACGAGGTGGCTAAACACGAAAACAAAAACTCCTTGTAAAGTTGAAGTCAAATTAATCAGGGCAACTCACCCTGCCAATCGAAGCTGACCTCTGTGGGGGCTGGAACGCAGGCATCATCGCCTGTCGGAGTGCTCAGAGTCCAGCCGCCACAGAGTTACTCGTAGCGCAGCGCCAGCATGGGGTCTACGCGTGTCGCCCTGCGCGCCGGTATCAAACAGGCAAAGAGCGCGACGACAATTATCAGGAGCGAGATGCCTATAAAGGTCAGAGGGTCTGTCGCGCTCGTGCCGTACAGCAGGCTCGATATCACTCGTGTTAAAACGAGCGCTCCTCCAACTCCTACGGCGACGCCTATGAGAGCCAGTAACATTCCCTGACCGACGACCATCTTTAGTATGTCGCCCGGTTGCGCGCCTAAGGCTATACGCACTCCTATCTCGTGCGTGCGTTGCGCCACAGAGTAATTCATCACGCCAAAGATGCCTACAGTAGCCAGCACCAGCGCCACGGCGGCAAAGACGGCAAGCAACATCATGTTAAAGCGGCGTGTGCTAACGGACGAGGCTAATACTTCGTCCATAGTCCGTATGTCCGTCACGGGCAAATCCCTGTCTATATTCCTGACCTCGCGGCGCAAGGCTTCGGCCAGGCTACGCATGTCACCGCCCGGCGCGCGCACGACGAGCGTCATGGATGGAGTGGGCGATTGCGATTGCGGTAGAAAGACTGCGGGCTGCGCTGCGGTCGCAAGCGCAGTCTGCTTTGTGTCTCCGACCACACCCACAATCGAAAGCCACTTGATAGGCCCCTGCGGATTGCTAAAGGTCACGCGACGCCCAAGCGGATTTTCATCCGCAAAGAATTTGCGAGCCAGCGCGTTGTTAATAATGACGACGCCCGGAGCATCCCGTTTGTCTTCGTCCGTGAACGAGCGCCCGCGCACGAGCGGGATTGTCATCGCGCGAAAATAGTCGGGCGTGATTTCCGTGTAGTCAGCCTGCGGCTGCTGGTCTGCGGGCGGAATGCCACGCCCTTCAATCAAAAAACTTGAGCTTTCGATTGCACCGCTTAAAGGCAGAGTCTCCACAGCGCCCGCGCTCTCCACACCGGGCAGACTCCGCACGCGCTCTGTGAGTTGCTGAAAAAAGGCGGACTGCCGCTCTTCTTCGGCATACTTCGACGGAGGAAGGAAAGGCACAAAAACTTCTGCGGTCAAAACATTGTGCGGGTCGAAACCCGGATCGACCTGCTGCAAGCGCAGGAAGCTGCGGATTAACAATCCCGCTCCAATCAAGAGGACGAGCGCCAGCGCAATTTCCGAGACGACCAGAAGATTACGCACACGGCTGCGGCCCGTGCCGCCTGAGCCCTTCTGCCCTTCCTTGAGCGACTCGTTGACGTTCACATGCGAAGCCTGTAGCGCCGGAATCAAACCGAAGACCAAGCCTGTTAAGACGGACACGCCGAGCGTAAATGCGAGCATCACTCCGTCCACACTGATTTCACGAGCGCGCGGCACGTCCTCCGGTATCAAAGAGACCAAAGCATCCACGCCCCACAACGCCAGAAGGAATCCGAACACACCGCCCACGAGCGCAAGCAAAGTGCTTTCCGTCAACAGTTGTCGAATCAAGCGCCAGCGGCTCGCACCCAGAGCCGTGCGTATCGAAATCTCTTTGCGGCGCGTAGTCGTGCGCGCCAGCAAAAGATTGGCGACGTTGGCGCACGCTATTAAAAGTACGAACCCGACCGTGCCGAGCAAGATAAGGAGGGCGGGCCGAACATTTCCAACGACCTGCTCGTGAAGCCGCACGAGCTTGATGCCCATCCCCTCGTTGGTGTTCGGATATTGCTCTTCCAGACGCCGCGCGATGGCTCGCATCTCCGCCCCTGCCTGTTCGATGGAAACTCCCTGCTTGAGTCGCCCGAGCACAGCAAGGTTCTGCGTGCCGCGACTTGCCGCTTCTTCATTCGTCAAAGACAGCGGCATCCACATCTCCGTCTGCGGCGAGAAGCGGAAGCCCGGATGCAGATTTGCTCCGCCGGGAAAGCGAAAGCCCTGCGGCATGACGCCGATGATGGTGTAGCTCTCGTTCGTCAGCGTGATGCTACGCCCGACAATATTCGAATCGCCGCCGAAGCGTCGCTGCCACAGGTTATAACCGATGATGACGACCTTGGAATCGGGCTGGTCCTCTTCCTCTGTAAAGGTGCGCCCGAGCAAAGGCTTTGTGCCGAGCATCGGAAAGAGAGCGGCAGAGGCACGCGCGCCCCAGATTTGTTCCGGCTCGTTCCCGCCCGTCACATGCCACGCCCAAGTTTTAAAAGCCGCCACGTCTTCAAACGACTGAGTGCTCTTGCGCCAGTCCAAAAAGTTCGCAGCCGACGCGGGCAGGACATCCCAGCCCAACTGATTCTGCGGCATGTCGCCCCAGAGCATCACCAGCCGGTCTGGCTCCTGAAAAGGCAGTGGCCGCAGCAGCACCGCGTTGACCACCGAGAAGATGGCCGTGTTCGCACCAATCCCCAAAGCCATCGTGATCACCGCAACTACCGTGAAGCCCGGTTTTTTCAACAACACGCGCAACCCGTATTTAATGTCTTGCAGTAACGTCGCCAGCATCTTCGGTTCTCCTCTCTTCTCTACTCGTAACGCAGCGCCGTCATCGGATCGACTCGCGTTGCGCGACGCGCGGGGATGTAGCATGAGACCAACGCTACCAAGGCAAGCAACGCGGCTACCGAGAGGAACGTCCATGGGTCCGTCGCGCTCACGCCGAATAGCAAATTTGACATCACGCGCGTTAAGAGGAGAGCGGCGGCCACGCCGACGACGACACCCGCGATGGTCAACAGCATTCCCTGCCCCAGAATCATCTTGAGCACGTCGCGTGTGGTTGCGCCGAGCGCCATGCGTATGCCTATCTCGTGCGTGCGCTGCGTGACGGAATAAGAGACGACACCGTAGATGCCGACCGAGGCGAGCACGAGCGCGACGGCTGCGAAGATTGCCAGCAGCGTCATGTGAAAGCGACGCTGCGCGAATGAGCTGGCGACGACTTCCTGCATGGTGCGAACTTTGGTCACGGGAATCTGCGGGTCAATCGTCCAGACCTGTTTCTTGACGGCCTCGGTCAAACCGCCAGGGCTTGCGCCGCCCGAGCGCACGACCAGATACATCCATCGTTTCCAGGGCTGAGTCATCTGCGCGTACGGCGCGTAAAGAGCAGGCTCTTCCGGCTGGTCCAGACCGAAGTGGCGCACGTCGCCGACCACGCCGACAATCGTTATCCAATCCTCCGCCTTGTCGCGCGCCCAGCGCACGCGCTGGCCCATCACGTCCTGATTCGGGAAATACTGTCGCACGAAAGCTTCGTTGACGACGCCGACGCGCGGGCTGCCTGCGCGGTCTTCCGTCGTGAACGCGCGACCTCGCACGAGCGGGATATTCATCAAGCGAAAGTAGTCGCCCGCGATAGTGCGCGTGTAAACCTCTGGCTCGTCGCCCGGATTCACGGGCCTGCCCTGTATGGCGAAGTTGTGCATGAGCGCATCATTCGTGAGCGGAATCTCGCTAATCATCGCGGCCTCTGTGCCGGGCAGTTGACCTATGGCGTCGAGGGCGCGCTCGCGAAACTGAGTTTGCAGAGGAATCTCTTTGTAACGCGCTTCGGGTAATTCGAGGCGCATTGAAAGAAGATGCTGCGGCTCGAAACCCGGCTCGACCGAGCGCAAACGCCAGAAGCCTTTAATCAAAAGTCCCGCGCCCGTTAAAAGCACAATCGCCAGCGCCAGCTCGGAAACGACAAGCAGGTTGCTCAGACGATGACGCGCCGCGCCTGCCGTGGCCGCACGCCCGCCTTCTTTCAAAGCTTCGCTCACGTCCGCGCGCGAAGCCCTCCACGCGGGCACAAAGCCAAAGACAAGACCCGTCAAGACCGAGACGCCGAGCGTAAAGAGCAACACGCGCGCATCAAGACGAATGCTTTCAAGACGCGGCAGCTCGGCGGGCTGAAATGCCGTCAGTAGATCAAGCCCCCACACGGCAAACACCAGACCGACCGCGCCTCCCATGAGCGAGAGCAGCACGCTTTCCGTCAAAAGCTGGCGCACTAGACGACGGCGTCCCGCGCCGAGCGCCGTGCGAATCACAAGCTCCTGCTGGCGCGCGGCGGAACGCGCCAAAAGAAGGTTCGCAAAATTTGCGCACGCGATTAGGAGCACGAGCCCGACCGCGCCAAACAGAATCAAGAGCGCGGGCCGCGTGTCGCCCACCACGCGCTCGTGCAGCGGCATCAAAGTGATGCTGCGGTTCTTGTTCTCCACGGGGTCTATCTGCTCAAGCTGTTTTTCAAGCGCAGGCATCTCGGCACGCGCAGCATCGAGCGTGACACCGGGACGCAAACGCAGGTAGGTGCGCAGGAAGTGAACGCCGCGCGCTTTCGCCGCCAGAGGATTAGCGACGCGCAAAGAGACGAAGACGTCCGCCTTGCCGTAAGGCAACACAAAATCGGGCGCAAGCACGCCGACCACCGTGTATTCGTTTCCGCTCAGAGGAATTCTACGGCCAAGGATGTCCGCGCTTGCGCCGAAATGCTGTTGCCAGAATCCGTGCGTGAGCACGACCACACGCTCGCCGCCGTAGGTGTCTTCCTCCGGCGAGATGACGCGGCCCTTGACGGTGCGCGCGCCGAGCACGCGAAAGAGCCCAGAGGTGGAAAGCGCGGCCTGCACCTGTACGGGCTCCGTGCCGCCCGTGTAATCCTGTGCCTGAAGCACAGCGCCGCCGCTTTCTTCAAACGACTGGCTGCGCTCCTGAAAGTCCGTCAAATCCGGCAGCGACATATTCGACCGCATGGTCACTAAACGCTCCGGCTCCGGGTACGGCAAAGGACGCAGCAGCACGCCATTGACCACGGAAAAGATGGCCGTGTTCGCACCAATCCCCAAAGCCATCGTGATCACCGCAACCACCGTGAAGCCCGGTTTTTTCAACAACACGCGCAACCCGTATTTAATGTCTTGCAGTAACGTCGCCAACATCTTAAGTCCTCTCTTTCTCCCTACTCGTAACGAAGTGCCGTCATCGGATCAACTCGCGTTGCGCGACGCGCCGGAAGGTAACAGGCAAGGAACGCCATCAGAATCAGCAGCAGCGAAATCGCCGCGTAAGTCAGTGGGTCCGTCGCGCTCACGCCAAAGAGCAGGCTCGACATCAAGCGCGTCAAAAGAAGCGCCGCCGCCACGCCTAAGCCTGTTCCGATAAGCGCTAGAATCATTCCCTGCCCGACCACCATACGAAGCACGTCGCGCGCTTGTGCTCCAAGAGCAATACGGATGCCGATTTCATGCGTGCGCTGCGTGACGGAATAACTCATCACGCCGTAGATGCCTATAGACGCCAGCACGAGCGCGACCACGCTGAACGCGCCGAGCAGCATCATGTTGAAACGACGCCGCGCGACCGATTCGGCAAGCAGTTGATTCATCGTGCGAACGTTGAAGATGGGCGCGTTCGGGTCCACTTGCCTGATTGCGCCGCGCAAGGGTTGAGCCAGACTCACGGGGTCGCCGGCGGTGCGCGCAACTACGGTCAGGCGCGGAGGCGTCTCTGTCTGCAAGTAAGAGATGTAATATTCAGGACCGGCTTCGGCATCTAACCCTGCGTGACGAACGTCCGAGACGACGCCTATGATTTCGCGCGGAGGCGTCTCGTCGTCGCTGTCCGAAGCAGTGACGCGCTGACCTATGGCGTCGCCGTCGGGAAAGAAGCGGCGCGCGAACGTTTCGTTGACGATCATCGTTTGCGGCGCATCCATGTTGTCGCGTTCTGTAAACGCGCGCCCACGGCGAAGCTGAATTCCCATCGCGCGAAAGTAATCCGGGCTGACGATGCGAAAATCAGCGGCGGGTTCCTGGCCCGGAGGCGCGGGAGGCCGTCCCTCTATCCGAAAAGTGTAAGCCTCGAAGGTTCCGCCGAGCGGCAGTGGATGAACAGCGCCCACGGCTTCCACGCCGGGAAGCTGTGCGACTCTTTGCAAAGTGTCTTGAAAGAGCGCCGCACGCTGCTCCGCTTTAGCGCGCATCAAAACGTCAGCCGTCAACACGTTGTCTGCTTGAAAACCCGGATTGACATGGAGCAAGCGCCAGAAGCTTTGAATCAGGAGCCCCGCGCCGACCAGTAGCACCAAAGAGAGCGCAACCTCCACGACGACCAGCGCACTGCGCACACGATTGCGACGCGCGCCCTCGCTTCCCGTTCGCCCGCCTTCCTTGAGTGATTCACCAACATCCGCATGCGAAGCCTGAAGCGCAGGGGCCAAGCCGAAGATGATGCCGGTCAGGAGCGTCATGCCGAGCGTGAACATCAGGACGCGCGCATCCAGACCAATCTCGCCCAGTCGCGGAAGGTCAGCGGGGCTCGCGGCTACAAGCAGGTCAACGCCCCAGAAGGCGAACAGCAAACCGAAGAGACCGCCGAGCAGTGACAGGAGCAGGCTTTCCGTCAGCAGTTGACGAATCACGCGCAAGCGACTCGCGCCGAGCGCTGTGCGAATGGCTATCTCTTTTTGTCTGGACGCCGCGCGCGCCAGTAAAAGATTCGCGACGTTGGCGCACGCAATCAACAGCACAAATCCAACCGCGCCGAGCAGGACTAGAAGCGCGGGGCGCACGTTGCCAACTAAATTTTCGTGCAGCGATTTCAGCGCAAAGCCAGCTTCCGTGTTGGTCTCCGGATACTGCGCGCTCAAACGACGCGCGATGGTGTTCGACTCGGCCTGCGCTTGTGTGAGTGTTGCGCCCGGTTTGAGCCGCGCTACGACGTGAAGCCAGACGCCGCCGCGAGCTTCGAGCGCGCTCTGTTGAACGCTCGATGAAACGGGCATCCAGAATTCGGTCTTGAGCGTCTGGAAGGGAAACTCAAAGCCTGCCGGCATGACGCCGAGCACGGTATACATGCCGCTCTGAAGCTTTATCTGCTGGCCGACAATCTTCGGGTCAGAGTTGAAACGACGCTGCCACAACTGTTGACTCAGGACTATGACGCGAGGGCCGCCGGGCTTATCTTCTTCGCGCGTGAAGGTGCGGCCCAGCGCGGGCTTAACGCCTAAGAGCGGGAAGAGGTCCGCCGTGACGATTGCGCCGCGCACGCGCTCGGGCTCGTCACCGTTCATCAGAAAAGCGCTTGAACCGCTATAGGCCGCGACGTGCTCGAAGACCTGATTCTGGTCGCGCAGGTCCACGATGTTCGGGAAAGAAAGCGTGTCGCCGGTAGAGCCGTCGCCCTCGTCTTTGCCGAGCACCGTGACGAGCCGTTCCGGATTTTCAAACGGCAGTGGGCGCAGCAACACCGCGTTGACCACGGAGAAGATGGCGCTATTAGCGCCGATGCCGAGCGCCAGCGCGATGACGGCAACCACCGTGAAGCCCGGGCTTTTCACCAGCATGCGTATCCCGTATTGAATGTCCCTGATGATTGTTCCCATTCCCTCTCCTCCTTATTCGTAACGAAGCGCCGTCATAGGATCGACGCGCGTCGCGCGCAGCGCCGGAATTAAACAGGCGAGGAGCGCCACGACGGCCAGGAGCACCGAGACGCCGGCGAATGTGGCTGCGTCCGTAGGACTAACTTCGTATAGCAGCGTTCGCATGACTCGCGTCATCAGAAGCGCCGCGACGAGACCACAGCCTACGCCGACGAGCGCGAGAACCATTCCCTGCCCGACCACCATGCGGAGCACGTCTCTTCCTTGCGCTCCCAAAGCGAGGCGGATGCCTATCTCGTGCGTGCGTTGCGTGACGGAATAACTCATCACGCCGAAGATGCCGACCGATGCCAGCAGGAGCGCAACGGCGGCGAACAATCCGACGAGCATCATGTTGAAACGGCGGCTGGCAAAAGATTCTACGAGCAGTTCTTCCATGGGCGTGACGCGCTGAACGTAGAGGTCTTTGTCCACCTGCTTGATGCGCTCGCGGACATTCGCACTAAGTGCCTCGGGCTTATCCGTGGCCGTGCGTACCACCACGGACATAAACGACGCGGGCTCCTGCAAGTACGGAACATAAAACTCGGCCCCTGATTCTTTATCCAATCCTTCGTGGCGCACGTCTCCGACCACGCCGACAATCTCGCGCGCAGGCGGGTTGGGGTCTACGGTCGGGTCTCTTTCGATAATGATGCGTTGGCCGACGGCCTCCTGGTTTGGAAAGTAGGTGCGCGCGAAGGTGTCGTTGACGATGAGCACCGCCGGAGAGTTTGTGTTGTCTTTATCGTTGAAGGCGCGACCCTTGAGGAGCGGGATTCCCATCGTGCGGAAATAATCTTCGCTCACGTGGCGCATGTTGGAAGAGGGCTGGCTGCCGGGAGGAGCTGCGGGGCGTCCGGCAATCTGAAAAGTGTTGCCGCTCACGTCGCCGCTCAAGGGCAGTGGGTCTACCAGCGCGACCCGTTCGACGCCGGGCAGAGTCCTGATGTTTTCTGAGACCTGTTGAAAGACAGCCGCCTGTTGCTCTTGCTTCGGATACTTCACTCTGGAGAGCGAGAGGTTGGTAGTCAAAATTCGTTCGGGCTCGAAGCCTGGATTAACTTCTCTCAAGCGCAGGAAGCTCTTGACTAAAAGACCCGCGCCGACCAGTAGCACAAACGACAGCGCAACCTCCGAGATGACCAGCGCACTGCGCACACGGTTGCGACGCGCGCCCTCGCTTCCGGTGCGCCCGCCTTCCTTGAGCGTTTCGTTGAGGTCAACGCGCGAAGAAAAGAGCGCGGGCGCAAGACCGAAGATGATTCCCGTGATTAATGACACGCCGAGCGTAAAGAAAAAGACGTTTGCATCGAGACCTATCTCCTTGATGCGCGGGACGTCTACGGGTGTAGCGGCGATGAGCAAATCAACGCCCCACCAAGACAAGAGCAGCCCGAGCGTCCCGCCCACGAGCGCGAGCATGGTGCTTTCCGTCAGCAATTGACGAATCACACGCACGCGGCTCGCACCGAGGGCCGTCCTGATAGCCATCTCCTTACGTCTTGACGCCGCGCGCGCAAGCAATAGATTCGCGACGTTGGCGCACGCGATTAATAAAACAAACCCGACCGCGCCGAGCAGTAAAAGCAGCGAAGGGCGCACGCTTCCCACGAGGTCTTCATGAGTGGAGACGAGCGACAGGCCGAGCCGCAAGCCTTCGTCCGGGTATTGAGCTTCGAGCTGACGCCCGATTGCTTTCATCTCGCTCTCGGCCTGCGCGCGCGAGACGTTCGGCTTAAGACGACCGATGACGGGCAGGCTATAACTGCTGCGCGCCTGTGTGCGCTCGCCTAAAGACGGAGCGATGGGTCTCAGAAAATCGGTCTTCGCGGCGTGAGCGGGAAATCTAAAACCCTGCGGCAACACTCCGACCACCGTTGTCCCGCCTGTGGTTCCCGTGGGAATGGTTTGCCCCACGATGTTCGGATCGGAATTAAAACGGCGCTGCCAGAGGTTATAGCTGATGAGCATGACGGGCGCGCTCTTTGGCTGGTCCTCTTCGCGCGTGAAGGCGCGGCCCAGCGCGGGCTTGATTCTCAGCATCGGAAAGATATCCACCGAAGCGTTCGCGCCGATGATCAATTCCGGCTCTCCGCCTTCGTTCCGAAGGAGCGTGCCCGAAGAGTTGTAGACCGCAAGCTGCTCGAAGCTTTGCGTCCCGCCCCGCCAGTCCGCGAAGTCCGGATAGGAAACAGCCGTACGCCTTTGCGGCCCCATGTCCTTGCTCCCCCACGGCGTCACTAGACGCTCTGCGTCCTCGTAGGGCAGTGGACGCAGGAGCACTGCGTTGACGACCGAGAAGATGGCCGAGTTCGCGCCGATGCCTAAAGCGAGGATGACGATGATGATGGCCGAGTAGCCGATTCTTTTCGTCAACAATCGAAGACCGTAGCGTATGTCCTGCCAGAGCGCTGACATAAAAAGCATCTCCTCTCTTCTCTCTACTCGTAATGAAGCGCCCGCATCGGATCGACGCGCGTCGCGCGCCGCGCGGGGATGTAGCACGCAAAGAGCGCCACCAGAATCAAGAGCACCGAAACGATGACGAAGGTCGCGGGGTCGGTCGCGCTGACGCCGAACAGCAACCCTCTCATCACGCGCGTCAGGGCAAAGGCAGCCACGAGCCCGAGCGCAACGCCCATGAAAGTGAAGAACATTCCCTGGCGCAGGACCATCTTGAGCACGTCGCGCGCTTGCGCGCCCAGAGCCATGCGTATACCAATCTCGTGCGTGCGTTGTGTGACGAGAAAGCTCATCACGCTGAAGATGCCGACGGACGCGAGCAGAAGCGCAAGCCCCGCGAAGATTGCTATCAGCATCATGCTGAAGCGCTGGCGCGAGACCGAGTTTGCAACCACTTTGCTCATCACGCGCACATCGTAGAGCGGCTGGTCTTTGTCTATCTCCGTGACGGTCTTGCGCAGCAAGGGGGTGAGCCCGCCTGCGTCAGCGCCGTTTGTACGCACGACGAGCGACATCTCGCTGAAAGGAACCTGCGAGTGGGGCACGTAGAAAGTCGGCGTCGCCTCTTTCTCCAAACTCTCGTGGCGCACGTCTCCGACCACACCCACAATCTCGCCCTCTATGTCGTTGAGGCCCAGCTCCAGACGACGGCCCACAGGGTTCGCGCCCTTGAAGTAACGGTTCGCAAACGCTTCGTCTATGAGGATGACTTTCGGCGAGTCGGGTTTGTCGTCATCCGTAAAGGCGCGCCCACTCCTGACGGGAATGCCCATCGCGCGGAAGTAGCCGGGCATGACGATGCGCGCGCCCGCGACAGGCTGCTGGCCCGTAGGGGGCGCAGCTTCGCCAACGACGCTAAAGGAAATATTCATCGCGTTGTTGCTCAAGGGAAGCGGCATGATTGCGCCCACGGCTTCGACGCCCGGCAACACGGACACGCGCTCCTTCACCTCTTGATAGAAGCGCACTATCTGTTCATCTTCGGCGTACTTGCTCGCAGGAAGCGAGACCGAAGCCGTCAAAGTATTCCTCGGGTCAAAACCCGGATTCATGTTTCTGAGCCGGATGAAGCTCTGAATCAAGAGCCCCGCGCCGACCAGCAGCACCAGCGAGAGAGCAACTTCGGAGACGATGAGAAGGCTGCGCACGCGGTTACGCATGCGCCCGCCCGTGGCACTTCGTCCTCCCTCTTTAAGAGCTTCGTTCAAATCGAGCCGCGATGCTTGCAGAGCGGGCGCGAGCCCGAAAATGAGACCCGTCAAAACCGATGCAGCGAGCGTAAACGAGAGCACCTTCCAATCCATGCTGGTCTGGTCAATGCGCGGGATGTTGGCAGGCACAACAGCCCCAAGGACTTCAACGCCCCACACCGCGAGCAAGAGCCCCAGACCGCCTCCGAACGTTGCGAGCAACAAACTTTCGGTCAACAACTGGCGAATGATGCGCTTGCGGCCCGCGCCGTGCGCGACTCGTATGGCTATCTCGCGGCCTCGTCCAGAAGCACGCGCCAGCAAAAGATTCGCAACGTTGGCGCACGCGATTAGAAGCACTAACCCGACCGCGCCCAGAAGCACTAAGAGCGTCGGGCGCAGATTGCCCGTCATGTCTTCAAGCGCAGGGAAAAGATTGACGCTGCGACTGGTGTTCTCCGCCGGGTACTGCTGTTCGAGACGGCTGGCGATGGCGCGCAGCTCCGCCTCCGCCTGTGCGACCGGAACGTTCGGCTTCAAACGTCCTATAGCGCCCAGGTAATGCGCGCCGCGCTGCGTGTTCAGCTCGCTCTTGGGGTTCATCGGAAGCCAGAATTCAGGCGGGTCGTTGACGAACGGAAAACGAAAATCCGCAGGCATCACGCCGACGACGGTTTTGCTGCGCCCGTCAAGAATAATCCCGCGCCCGACGATGTTCGGGTCCGAGCCGAAACGCCGCTGCCACATGCCGTGGCTGATGACGACGACCGCTGCTCCGCCCTCGCGCTCGTCTTCGGGCGCGAACGTGCGTCCCAAAACGGGCTGTGCTCTCAACACGCGAAAGATGTCTGCGGTGGCGACGATGCCGTTGACCTGCTCCGGCACATCGCCCGCCAGTGCCGAGCTGGAATCATTAAAGGCAGCGATGGCGTCAAAGGATTGCTGCTCGGAGCGGATGTCCGCGAAATCGGGAAATGAGAAGGACGAGCGCGCGAGGCCGCGTTTGAGATGGGCGCTGTAAACACGTACGAGCCTTTCCGGCTCAGCGTAAGGCAGCGGACGCAGCAGCACTGCGTTGACAACCGAGAAGATAGCCGTGTTCATCCCTATCCCCAGCGCGAGCGTAAAAATCGCGACCAGAGCAAAGCCCGGACTTTTCATCAGCATACGCAACCCGTACCGCAAATCATGCCACACAGACATCATCATCCTCCTTAACGATTTTGGATTTTAGATTTTAGATTTTGGATTAACGAGACCGAAGTGGAAGCTATTCAAGATGCGTTGCCACTCCAATCTAAAATCCAAAATCTAAAATCCAAAATCGGCTCACTCGTAATGAAGCGCTCGCATCGGATCAACGCGCGTCGCGCGCCGCGCGGGGATGTAGCACGCAAAGAGCGCAACAGCAGCCAGGAGCAGCGAGACTCCTATAAACGTCCAGGGGTCCGTCGCGCTCACGCCGAACAGCAATCCCGCCATCACGCGCGTTACCAAAAGGCCAGCCGCTATCCCTATCGCTATGCCTGCGAAGGTGAGCATCATTCCCTGTTTGACGACCATCCGAAGGATGTCGCCCGCCTGCGCGCCCAGTGCCATGCGGACGCCGATTTCATGCGTGCGCTGTGTGACGGAATAACTCATCACGCCGTAGATGCCGACCGTGGCTAGAAACAGCGCGAGCACAGCAAACGTGCCGAACATCTTTCCGTAAAAGAGCGGCAGCCACACGGAGCGGCGCATAAACTCTTTCATCGTCATGATGTTGTAGAGCGGCAGATTTTTATCTACCGCTTGAATCTCGTTGCGTATGGCGGCGCTCATTTGTGCAGGGTCGCCCGCGCGCGTTCTGACAGCGAGCGTCATAGAGCGATAGGCGGCCTGCGGATAAAGCACGTAAGTCTGGAAGGAAGGCTTGGGGTCTACGCCGCCGATGCGATAAAGCTCTTTGACATCCGCCGCGACTCCGACCACCGTGAGCCATGGATTGCTGCCGGGATTTTGTCCGAGCCGCAGACGTTTGCCCAGAGCCTCGCCACGCGGCCAGTAGCGCGCGGCCAGCGTCTCGTTGACGATGACAACCGCGCTCGCGTCCGTCATCTCCTGCTCATTAAATGCACGACCCTCGACCACAGGGATTTTCATCGTACGCAAATAATCGGGCGTCGCCGTGTGCATGGCAGTCTCAGGCGCTTCGCCCAATGGTGCGGGCTGCCCTTCTATCTCGAAGAAGTCCGCAGAGTAACTGTCGCTCACCGGCAATTGGTTAACAGCGCCCACGGATTCCACACCGGGCAGACGGCGCACGCGCTCCGTGACCTGTTGAATAAAGGCCGTGCACCTGGCGTCTTCCTCGTAAGCTTGACCGGAGAGCCTGAACTCCATCGTCAGGACCTGTTCAGGGTCAAAGCCCGCATCGACGCGCTGCATCTCAAGAAAGCTGCGAATCATCAGCGTCGCGCCGATGAGCAGCACTAGCGAAAGCGCTATCTCCGAAACGACGAGAGCCGTGCGCAGACGGTTGTGTCTGAGGCCGTCGGTCGTGCCGCGTCCTCCTTCCTTGAGCGTCTCCTGCAAGTTGAGCTTCGAGAGACGCAAGGCCGGAGCAAGGCCAAAGACGAGGCCCGTCAGGACGGAGATTGAAAATGTAAAAACGAGCGCTCGCCAATCAAGCCCGAACGTAATCCAGAAAGGAATCTCTACGGGGATGGAAGCGATGACCAGATCGAGTCCCCAGAACGCCATCAGGATTCCGAGCGTCCCGCCGAGCAAAGCAATCATCATGCTCTCGGTCAACAACTGTCGTATGAGGCGCATGCGTCCCGCGCCGAGCGCCGTGCGAATGGCTATCTCTCTCTGCCGCGCCGTGGCACGTACGAGCAGAAGGTTCGCCACGTTGGCGCACGCTATCAGGAGCACAAAAATCACTGCGCCGAGCATCGTCAGCAAAAAGACAGAGACGCCCGTCGGCACAAGCTCTTCGCGCAGCGGGCGCACGCGCGCACCCATGCCGCGATTTGTCTCGGGGTATGTTTGCTCAAGCTGCTGCGCGATTGATGTCAATTCAGCCTGCGCCTGTTCGGCAGTGACGCCCGGCTTGAGGCGAGCGACGGCGTCCAGGAATCGCTGGTCACGAGTGCCTTGCGTGAGGTCCAAGCTAATCGGCGTCCAGATTTCTGCGAACTCGGGGAACTTGAAACGAGGCGGCATGACGCCTACGACCTCGTAACGCTCGCCGTCTAGAAGGAGCGTCTTGCCGATGACGTTTGGGTCGGAAGCAAATCGGCGCTGCCACAATCCGTGGCCAAGGATGACGACGCGCGTGCGGCCCGGAGCGTCTTCCTCCGCGCGAAAATCACGCCCGAGGAGCGGCTTGATACCGAGCAAGGAAAAGAGCGTGTGGGAAACACGCGCGCCCGCCAGACGCTCCGGCTGTTCTTCCGTGCTGAAGTTGAAGGAGCGGCGTTGAAAGGCCGACATCTCTTCAAAGGCACGGCTTCGCTCGCGCCAGTCGGCGTAATTCTGCGCCGAGATTGGATTCCATTCCGTGCCCTGCTTGATCTGTGTCTCGTGAAGCGCGACCAATTGTTCCGGCTCGTGATAGGGAAACGGGCGTATGAGCATCGCGCTCACGGCGCTGAAAATGGTCGTGTTGATGCCTATGCCGAGCGCCAGACACAGCACGGCGGCGAGGGTGAAAGCAGGATTTTTGAGCAACAGGCGAAACCCGTAACGCAGGTCTTGTAAGAATGTGCTCATGTGCTCAACTCCTCTTTCTCGAAAAAAACCCTTCCCTTACTCGTAGCGGAGCGCGACCATCGGGTCTACGCGCGTGGCGCGACGCGCGGGGACGTAACAGGCTATGAAGGCCACAATGGAGAGCAGTAGCGCGATGCCGCCGAAGGTGAGCGGGTCTGTGGCTTTGACTCCGTAGAGCATCTCTGTCATTGCGCGCGTCAGCGCCAGCGCGCCGATGAGCCCAAGGCCGACGCCGATGAGCGTCAGGACCAGACCCTGTTTGATAATCATCGTCAGGATGTCGCGCGGCTGCGCACCCAAAGCCATGCGAATGCCTATCTCGTGGGAGCGCGACGTGACCGCGTAAGACATCACGGCATAAATGCCTATCGCTGCCAGCAGCAATGCTCCGCAGGCAAAGAAGACGAGCATCAACATTGTCAGCCGCTTCGGAGAGATTGATTCGTCAACAATCTGCTCCATCGTCTTGATGTTGTAGACGGGCTGCTCCTGATCTATCGCGCGTACCTCGTTGCGTATGGCTGCGGAAAGCTGCGTGGGCTCGGAGTTGGTGCGAACCAGTAGCGCCATGGACCACCATGGGTCTTGCAGGAAGGGACGATAGGCGGTCATGTCAGCCTCTTCGTCCAAATCGTCGTTCTTGATATCCGCCGCGATGCCGACTATCTCAAGCGGGCCATCCTCGTCGCTAATAATCAGCCGCTTGCCTAGAGCATCGCCCGCGGGGAAGTAGCGACGCGCGAGCTGCTCGTTGATGATGACGACCTTGGGCGTGTCCGCTTTGTCCTGCTCGGTGAAGGCGCGTCCCTGGTGTATGGGCGTGCCGACGGCTTCAAAGTAACGCGGCGTGACGACTCTATAATCCGCGTAAGGCTCTTTGCCTTTGGGCGGCTCGGGTTGTCCCTCAATACGGAAGTTAGAAGACGAGCTGCTGCGCCCCATCGGAACATAATTTGCGACCGCGGCTTCTGTGATTCCGGGCACGTTTCGGACGCGCTCGACGAGTTCCGTGTAGAAGTTGATGCGATGCTGCTCGTCGGGATATTTAAGCCGGGGGATGGAAAACTCCATCGTCAGGACGTTCTGCGCTTTGACACCTAGGTCTGCGCGCAGCATCTCTACAAAGCTTCTAATCATCAGACCGGCCCCTACAAGCAGCACCAGCGAGAGCGCCACTTCCGTTACGACCAGCAGGCTACGAAGGCGATTACGGCTCGCGCCGCTCGACGTGCCCTTGCCGCTCTCCTTGAGCGATTCGTTGAGATTCAGTCGCGTGGCTTGCAGGGCCGGAGCGAGACCGAACACCGCGCCGGTCAAAAGCGTGACGATGAACGTAAAGAGCAGGACGTACAGGTCCAGTCGCATCTTGTCCCAGCCGGGGATGAATTGATTAAAGCCCTGCGGGATGCCGCCTTTAATAGCCTCGATTCCCCAGACGGAGAATAACAATCCGAGCGCGCCGCCGATTGCTGCGAGCACAATGCTCTCTGTGAGAAGCTGTCGAATCAAGCGCCAGCGGCTGCCGCCCAAAGCCATACGCACGGCAATCTCTTTCTGCCGCGAGGTCGAGCGCACGAGCAAGAGATTCGCCACGTTGGCGCACGCAATCAGGAGCACAAAGACGACCGCCACCATCAACACCGTCAGGTAAATGCGCGAGCCCCTCGTATAGCTTTCGTTGAGTCCTTCGACGAAGCCGGACCTTCCGCTATTGGTCTCCGGAAACTGGCTTTGCGCCCTCTGCGAAATGCTGTCAATCTCGGCCTGCGCCTGTGCCTTGGTGAAGCCCGGCTTCAATCGCCCGATGATTTGCAGGTAATGACTATTACGGTCGCCCGCGTCCTTTGGCTCAAAGGCCACGGGCGTCCACAGCTCGCTCCCGTTGACGGGAAAGTTAAAATCTTTCGAAAGAATTCCTATGACCGTGTGAGCTTTGCCGTCAATCATAATCTGGCGGCCCACCATGTCCGGGTCGGAGCCGTAACGGCGCTCCCACAAGCTCTGTTTGAGAAGCACGACCGCGTTCTTACCCACTTGCCCTTCTTCATCCAGAAAGGTGCGCCCGCGAATGGCCCGTATGTTGAGCACGGCAAAGAAACGCGGCGACACGCGCGCGCCCGGGATACGCTCGGGCTGTTCGCCTTCAGTGATGTTGAAGGCGCGCGTGTTGTAGGCGGCCATCTCTTCGAAGGCCTGACTCTGGTCGCGCCAGTCCGCGAAGTTTCCGGGCGCAACCGAGCTGCGCTTGATGCCCGCCTCCGGCACGCGCTCGAAAATCGTCATCAAACGATCCTGATTGTCGAAGGAGAAGGGGCGTAGCAAGAGCGCATTGACGCAACTGAACATGGTCGTGTTCGCGCCAATGCCTAAGGCAATCGCCAGCACCGCGACGATGGTGAAGCCCGGATTTTTCGTCAACATGCGAAGCCCGTAACGCAAGTCCTGCCAGAGTGTGCTCATAACGCTTTCACCTCTCCTTCAAAAGAATCTCACTCACTCGTAACGAAGCGCGGTCATCGGATCAACGCGCAGCGCGCGTCGCGCGGGAATAAAGCTGGCGATAAAAGCGACAGCGATGATCACTAGCGCGACGCCCGCATACGTCATGATGTCCGTCGTACTGACGCCGAAGAGCAGGCTGGACATGAGCCGCGTCAAGCCCCACGCGGCGAATAATCCGAGCGCGACTCCTATCAGCGTGAGCGTCATGCCCTGCCCGACGATTAACTTGAGCACGTCGCCCCTGGATGCTCCCAGCGCCATGCGTATGCCTATCTCGTGCGTGCGCTGTGTGACCGAATAATTCATCACGCCGTAAAGACCGACTGCCGCCAGGACGAGCGCCACCCCTGCAAAGACGCCCAGGAGGAGCATGTTGAAGCGTCGTCGCCCCAGTGACTCTGCGAGCAGTTGGTCCATGGTCTTGACGCTGCCGACGGGCTGATCCTTGTCCACAGCCAACACCTCAGCGCGCACAGGAGCGGCCAACGCCGAAGCGTCACCCTTGGAGCGCACGACTACAATCATCGAGCGCGCGGGCGATTGTTGAGCGGGGAAATAGTTTTCGGGCCTTGCGTCTCTGTCGAGCCCGTTGTGTTTGACGTCGCCGACGATGCCGACAATGGTTATCCACGCCGAGCTATCGCCGCCCATACGGATGCGTTTACCGACAGGGTCTTCGCCGGGAAAGAAGCGGCGCGCGTACGTCTCGTTGATAACCGCGACCGGAAGAGAATCCGCCGTGTCTGAATTTGCAAAGGCGCGTCCCTGTTTGAGCGGGATATTCATCGCGCGGAAGAAGTCAGTATTGACGATGCGGCGGCCCGCGCGCATGGCTTCGCCCGCAGGCAAAGGAGGTCTGCCTTCGATGGTGACGAAGTTGGAAGCATCGTCGCCGGTCAAGGGCAGCACGCTCGTCGCGCCGACCGCCTCCACACCGGGCAGGCTTTGAAGACGCGGCCAGAGTTGTTCGTAGAAGCCCGCGACCTTCGTGCGCTCTGTATATTTCGACGCGGGCAGCGTGACCTGTAGCGTCAGCAGTTGCGACGGATTAAAGCCCGGATTGACTTCGCGCAGGCGCGCGAAGCTTTTAATCAGGAGTCCTGCTCCGACCAGCAGCACCAGCGTCAGCGCAACTTCCGTAACCACCAGCACACTGCGCGTGCGATTGCGCCGGAAGCTTTCCGTAGAGCCGCGATCGCCTTCCTTGAGCGATTCCGTCAGCTCAAGTCTGGAAGCTTGCAGCGCCGGTATCAATCCGAACAGGATGCCCGTCAGGACCGAGAGCCCCATCGTAAAGGCAAGCACGCGCACGTCCAGATTAATCTCCGTCGCGCGCGGAATGCTGTCCGGGTCTAAACTTAACAGGAAGTCAACGCCCCACATCGCCAGCAAAAGCCCGAGCGCTCCGCCTATGACTGAGAGCAACAGACTTTCCGTCAACAACTGGCGGACGATACGCATGCGTCCCGCGCCGAGCGCCGTGCGAATGGCTATCTCTTTACGCCGCGCGGTGGCGCGTGCGAGCAAGAGATTCGCGACGTTGGCGCACGCTATCAAGAGCACACAGCCGACCGCTCCCAACAAGACCAGAAGCGCAGGGCGCACGCCGCCCGTGACCTGCTCGTGAAGCGGCACGAGCACGACGCCGTGGCCCAGATTGCTTTTTCCATAGGTCTGTTCGAGCCGTCCGGCGATTGTGGTCATCTCTGCCTGCGCCTGCCCAATCGTGACGCCCGGTTTGAGGCGCGCTAAGACAAGTAGGTAATGATTGCCGACGGTAGTTTGTTGCTCGGCGGTCAGCGCAATGGGCACCGCCAGATCGGAATCATTCGGCAACACGAAGCCGCGCGGCATCACGCCCGCTACCGTACAGGCTTGCCCGTCGAGCATGATTGTCTGGTTGACGATGTTCGGGTCCGCAGCAAAGCGCCGCTGCCAGAGCTTATGACTGAGGACGACGACGTTGTTACGGTCGGGCTGATCTTCTTCCACCGCAAAGGTGCGACCGAAGGCTGGCTTAACGCCGAGGAGCGTAAAGTAACTGGCGGAGACGCGCGCGCCCGAGACGCGCTCAGGCTCCTGGTTGCCCGTCAGGTTATAGTCGCCATAATCTATCGCGGCCATCTGCTCGAACACCTGATTCTGATCGCGCCATGCCGCGTATTCAGAGGCAGATGATTCCTGCTGGTTCAAGTTCTGTCGCGGGCGATACTCCCAGACCTGCACTAATCGCTCGGGCTCTGCGTAGGGCAGCGGCCTCAAGAGCACCGCGTTGACGACCGAGAAGATGGCCGTGTTCGCCCCTATGCCTAAGGCCAGAGCCAGAATGATGACAGCCGTAAAGCCCGGGCGCTGAAACAGCATACGCATCCCGAAACGCAAGTCCTGAAGCAACGTCTCCATGATTTCTCCTCAACATAACGATTTTGGATTTTGGATTTTAGATTTTGGATTAACGAGACCGAGATTGAAGCTCTTCAAGATTTGTTACCACTCCAATCCGCAATCCAAAATCTAAAATCCAAAATCGTCTTACTCGTAACGAAGCGCTACCATCGGATCCACGCGCATCGCGCGCCGCGCCGGGATGTAGCAAGCCAGAAGCGCGACCGCGACCAAAAGCAGCGAGACGCCCGCGTAGACCAGCGGGTCTTTGGCGCTGACGTTAAAGAGCAGGCTTTCCAGAAAGCGCGTCAGGACAAACGCCGCCAGCAATCCTGCGCCGACGCCGAGGAGCGCGAGCGTCATCCCCTGCCCGACGATTAATTTGAAAATGTCCTTGCGCTGCGCGCCCAAAGCCATACGCACGCCTATCTCGTGCGTGCGCTGTGTAACCGAATAGGAGATGACGCCGTAGATTCCTATGATCGCCAGGAACAAAGAGACCGCTGCGAACGTGCCTATAAGGAATGCCGGGTAACGCCTCAGGAAGGTGGAAGGCGAGCGGTCAATCACTTCCTGCATGGTGCGAACGTCAAAGATGGGCAGGTCCGCGTCCAAGCTTTGAATCTGCCCGCGCACGGCGTTGGTAATCATCAAGGGGTCGGAAGATGTACGCACGACCAGATTAAGCATACGGTTCGGGCCTTGCAGGTACGGCCCGTACAGCACGGGCGTCGTCGCCGTATCCATGCGCGTCACCTTCTCGTCCCCGACGACGCCCACAATCTCTATGGGCGGCACTTGCACGCTCGGGATAAGCAGGCGTTTGCCCACGGCGTCTTCACCCGGATAGAGACGATTGGCAAACGTTTGATTGACGATGACGACGGGCGGCGAGTCCTCTTTGTCTGCTTCGGTGAAAAATCGTCCGCGCACGAGCGGGACGTTCATCACTTCAAAATAGTTGGGCGTAATGTCGCGTATGTTGGCTTCAAGCTCTGTGCCGGGAGGCGGCGCTGGCTTGTCCTCGGCCATGAAGCGAGAAGTGTTGCCGCCCGTCAAAGGAATTACGCTCACAGTCGCAACGCCCTTCACACCCGGCAAGCTTTCCACGCGCTCCATCAGCTCGCGATGAAAAGCTATGAGGTTTGCGTCCTCCGGATATTTCGTCATGGGCAGCGGCACACGCATCGTCAGAACGTTGTCCGGATTGAAACCCGGACTGACTTCCAGAAGACGCATGAGGCTTTTCATCATCAGCCCCGCGCCGACCAGCAGCAGCAAGGCAAGCGCAATCTCCGAGACTACAAACAGATTGCGCAGGCGTTGATGCGACCCTGCGTTAGAAGTGCGCCCGCCTTCCTTGAGCGTCTCCTGCAAATTCAACTTTGAAGATTGCAGGGCCGGCGCGAGGCCGAAGACAGTGCCCGTCAGAAGCGAGATGGCGACCGTAAAGATGAGAACGGTCGTGTTCAAAGAGAGCCCGCGCAGGTAGGGCATCGCGCCCAGTTGCGCTTCGGGCAGCCGCGATACCAGAAGGTCCACGCCCCACAGGGCCAGCAGCGTCCCCAACGCGCCGCCCAGCAGCGCAAGCACAGTGCTTTCGGTCAAAAGCTGTCGTAGCAAGCGCCAGTGGCTCGCGCCCAGAGCCGTGCGAATCGCTATCTCTTTCTGACGCGCGGCGGAACGCGCAAGCAAAAGATTCGCGACGTTGGCGCACGCTATCAACAGCACGAAACAGACCGTGCACAAAAGCACGAGCAGGATAGGCTTGACGTTTCCGATAATCTGTTGGTGAAGCGAGACGACGCGAATGCCCGTGCCCGCGTGTCCGGAGTCTGCATATGTTTCGGCAATACGGCGCGCGATGTTGCCCATGTCGGCGCGTGCCTGCTCGTGGGAAACTCCCGGCTTCAAACGCGCGACGATGTTGAGCCAGTGCATGTAGCGGCGCGTCTGCTGTTGCTGGCTGGGGTTCAGCGGAACCCAGAACTGCGCCTCATTACCCGGCGCAAACTGAAAGCTCGCGGGAAGAACGCCGACGACCCTGTAGCTCGCGCCGTTTAGCATCAGTGATTGACCGACGATTTTCGGGTCAGAGTTAAAACGCTGCTTCCACACATTGTGTGTGAGCATGACCAGCAATTCCGCGCCGGGTTTGTCTTCGCCCGCCTGAAAGCTGCGGCCCACGATGGGGTCTACACCCAAGACCTGAAAAAAATTGTCCGTCACGGCAGCGCCGCGTATTAAATCGGGAGCGTCGCGGCCCGTCAGCGTAAACGAGCGGCGCTGGTAACCGGCGACGCCTTCAAAGACCTGGTTCTGCTCTTTCCAATCCAGATAGTCAGGATAGGAAGCTTCTCGCTCCTTGAACTGCTGCTGCGCGGTCGCCTCCCACAAGTGGACCAAACGGTCGGGCTCCCTGTACGGAAGAGGACGAAGCAGCGCGGCATCGACCACGGAGAAGATAGCCGTGTTCGCGCCAATGCCCAGACTCAGAGTGAGAATGGCTATGGCCGCAAAGCTCTTGTCCTTCCAGAGCATGCGAAAGGTGTAGCGAAGGTCTTGCCAGAGTGTCCCCATTGTCTTAAACCTCAACAGTACGATTTTGGATTTTGGATTTTAGATTTTGGATTAACGAGACTGAGTAGAAGCTATTCAAGCTTGATTGCCACTCCAATCCAAAATCCAAAATCTAAAATCCAAAATCGGCTCACTCATAACGAAGCGCCGTCATCGGATCAACGCGCGTCGCTCGACGCGCAGGAATGTAGCAGGCAAAGAGCGCCACGACGCCGAGCAGTAGCGAGACACCTATAAACGTCACGGGGTCGGTCGCGCTCACGCCGAACAGCAGACTCGCCATCACGCGTGTAATACCGAACGCGCCCAGCAGGCCGAGCGCAATACCTGCGAGCGTGAGCAGCATTCCCTGCCCGACAATCATCTTCATGACATCGGAAGTTTGTGCCCCAAGGGCCATGCGTATGCCTATCTCGTGCGTGCGCTGCGTGACGGCGTAAGACATCACGCCGTAGATCCCTACAGACGCCAGAATCAATGCGAGGACAGCAAAGAGGGCGAACAAAATTGCATAGAGGCGCGGCTGCCAGATAGAGGTGGAGATGACCTCCGACATCGGCTTTACTCGCGCGACCGGCTGGTCCGCATCAAGCTCCCTGACTTGATTGCGCACGGGCTGCGCCAGACTTAAGGGGTCGCCGGAAGTGCGGACTGTAATGAACATCCCGCGTATGGGAATCTGTTGAAACGGCACGTAGATGCTCTTGCGTGTAGCCATGTCCAAACGCTGATGCCGCACTTCTCCGACGACGCCGACAATCGTGTGCCACGGCTCGTTGCTTTCGGGCGGGCCGAATCGTATCCGCTTCCCAAGCGGGCTTTCATTGGGCCAGTACTCGCGTGCCAGCCGCTCGTCAATCAATGTTACCTTGAGCGAGTCTTTATTATCCGCGTCGTTGAAGTCGCGCCCCATGAGAAGCGGAATGCCCATCGAGCGAAGGTAGCTCGGAGTAATCACTGCATGATTAATCATCGGCGCTTCCCCGACGGAGAGCACAGGGCGGCCTTCGACCGTGAGGCTGCGGCCCCAGTTCAAGCCGCTTAAAGGCAGATTCGAGACGGCCCCGGCTGACTCGACTCCCGGAAGCGTGCGGACTCGCTCAAGCAGTTGTTGGTAGAAAGCTCTCTGCTTATCCTCCTCCTTGTACTTGGCTCTTGGCAGCGGCACCTGCATTGTCAAAACGTTGTTCGGATTCAAACCCGAATCGACCTGCCGCAGGCGCATGAAACTGCGCATCATCAAACCCGCTCCGGTGAGCAGCATGAGCGAGAGCGCAACCTCCGTAACGACGAGCAGGCTGCGCAGGCGACGATGCCCGGAAGCTGCGCCCGCGCTACGGCCTCCCTCTTTCAGCGTCTCATTCAGCTCGATCTTCGTCGCCTGCAACGCGGGCGCAAGCCCGAAGACAACGCCTGTCAAGACCGAGACGGCGATGGTGAACAAGAGCACTGAAGTGTCGAGGCTGAACTTCATCCAGAAGGGAAACTCAATCGGAATGGTCGCCAACAAAAGATCGATTCCCCAGACGGCCAGCACAAGGCCGAGCGCGCCGCCTATCACGCTGAGCAGCAGGCTTTCCGTGACCAACTGCCGAATGATGCGCCAGCGGCTTGCGCCCATCGCGGCGCGAATCGCTATCTCTTTCTGACGCGCGGCGGAACGCGCCAGCAGTAGATTCGCGACGTTGGCGCACGCTATCAACAATACAAAGCCGACAACGCCGAGCAGAATCCAGAGCGCCTGTCGATAATCGCCGACAAGCGTGTCGCGCAGATTCAAGACCGTGACGCTCATCCCTTCGTTGGTCACAGGATTCTGTTCTTCTATACGGCGCGCCACTCTGATCATCTCGCTTTGCGCCTGCTCAATCGTGACGTTTGGTTTGAGGCGCGCGATGGCTGAAAGACCGTGATCGTTGCGCGTCCACATGGTCGTATCGAGCGCCATGGGTCGCCACAGTTGGGCCACTTCAGGAAATTTGAATCCGGCGGGCATGACGCCGATGACGGTGTGCGCGCGATTGCCGACGTTGATTGATTGGCCGACAATCTGCGGGTCCGAGCCGAAGCGGCGCTGCCATAAACCGTAACTCAAAATCACTACCGCATCATTGTTCGGTCGATCTTCTTCCGCGCTAAAGGTGCGTCCCATCAGAGGCTGAACGCCAAGCAGCTCAAAGAGGCCGCTCGAAATTCTAGCGCCCTGCAACTGCTCCGGCTCTCCCCCACCCGCCAGCGTATAGGTATCCTCGCTGTAAGCGGCGACGTCCTCGAAGACCTGATTCTGTTCGCGCCAATCAAGAAAATTCGGAAACGACACGCCCATCGAAGCGATGCCGCGCCTGGACGCGGTTTCGTCTAGCAACACCAGCCGCTCCGGATTTTTGTAAGGAAGCGGGCGCAATAAAATGGCGTTGACGAAACTGAAAATCGTGCTGTTCGCGCCAATGCCCAGAGCCAGTGTCAGCACTGCTATAAAAGCAAAGCCCGGTTTCTTGAGCAGCGACCGCACACCGTAACGCACGTCTTGCCAGAAGGTGTCCATAACGCTTTACCTCAGCTCAAACAATTTTGGATTTTAGATTTTGGATTAGCGTTACGAGATTGAAGCTCTTCAAGCTCGATTATTACTCCAATCCAAAATCGGCAATCCAAAATCTAAAATCGGCTCACTCGTAACGAAGCGCAACCATCGGGTCCACGCGCGTCGCGCGTCGCGCGGGGATATAACAGGCTAGAAGCGCCACGCCCGCGAGCATCAACGTGACGGCAGTGAAAGTAATGGGGTCCGACGCGCTCACGCCAAAGAGCAGGCTCGACATCAGGCGCGTCAAAGCGAAAGCTGCGATTAACCCGACGGCGACGCCAATCAAAGTCAGCGTCAATCCCTGTCGCAGTATCATCCGCAGGATATCGCGCGCCGTTGCTCCCAAAGCCATGCGGATGCCTATCTCGTGCGTCCGCTGTGTGACTGAATAGCTCATCACGCCGAAGATGCCGACCGATGCCAGCACAAGCGCGAGGGCGGCAAAGAGCCCGAGCAGGGTGGTTGTAAAGCGCGAGCGCGCTACAGAATCCGCGAGCAGTTGCTGCATGGTGCGTATGTCGCTCACGGGCTGGTCCGGGTCAATGGCGCGGATTTCGCGCTCGGCGGCGGCGGCCAAAGCGAGCGGGTCGCCCGTGGTACGCATGACAATCGTCATGGACGTGTAGGCCAGCTCAGGATGCGGCCAGTAGACCATCGGTCTTGTGTCCACGTTGAGGCTGCCGTTTTTGATATCGCCGACGACGCCTATGATTTCCGTGGGCACGGGTTCACGACCCATCGAGACCGTGACGCGTTTTCCAAGCGGGTCTTCGCTGCCGAAATATTTGCGCGCGAGCGTCTGGTTGATGATGACGACGTGCCGCTTTTCCGTCGTCTCCTGTTCATTGAAGTTGCGCCCGCTGACAAACGGAATGCTCATCGTGCGAAAGTAGTCGGGCTCAATCACGCAGACATCCGTGCCAGACTTTTCGCCTGCCGCAGGCGCGGGCCGTCCTTCGATAGTGAAGGAAGTGGCCGCACCCAATCCGGCGAAGGGCAGGAAGCTCACGGCGCTCGCCGATTTCACACCGGGCAAAGACCGCAGACGCTCCGTCGCCTGCTTGAAGAATGCGATGGGCTGATGGTCTTCCGCGTACTTGCGATTCGGCAGGACGACGCGCATCGTCAGCAGATGGTCCGCATCAAAACCGGGGTCAACCGATTGCAGACGCATGAAGCTCTTGACCAGAAGTCCAGCGCTCACTAAAAGCACTAGGGCGAGCGCGACCTCGGCTACGACAAAGAGGCTGCGCAGGCGAGAGCCGCTTCCTCCACCGATGTTAGAGCGTCCGCCTTCCTTTAAAGTTTCGTTGGTGTTAAGGCGTGTGGCCTCGAACGCAGGCGCGAGGCCGAAGATTAAGCCCGTCACAAACGACACGATTAAGGTAAAGCCGAGGACGACGAGATTGATGCTGACCTTGTCCAGATTGACAAGATCGCGCGGGCTGAGCGCCTCTATGATGCCGATGCCCCACCACGCGAGCAGTAAACCCAACGCACCGCTCAGAGCAGAGAGCAGGACGCTCTCTGTCAGCAGTTGACGAATGATGCGCCAGCGGCTCGCGCCTAAAGCGGTGCGGATGGCTATCTCTTTTTGTCTGGCCGAAGCACGAGCGAGCAGAAGATTCGCGACGTTGGCGCAGGCAATCAACAGCACGAATCCCACAGCGCCGAGCAAGACCCAGAGCGCGGGGCGTATGTCTCCGACAAACTGCTCGCGCAGGGGCACGACCTCCACGCCCCAGTTTTTGTTGGAATCCGGATACTGTTGTTCAAGACGGCTACCGATGGCGTTCATCTCGGCACGCGCCTGCTCAACGGAAACATTGGGCTTGAGCCGCGCCACGGTCGTCAGGTAACGCCCTCGCCGTGTGCTGTTCTGCTCCGTGAAACCCAGAGGCAGCCACAACTGCGCGGGCTTGTCCGTGAGCGAACCCTTTTTGATGAACCACTGGAAGTCTGCCGGAAGCACGCCGATGATGGTCGTGGGCGTGCCGTTTAATGAGACCTGACGGTCTACGATTCTGGGGTCGCCGCCGAAACGGCTCTGCCACAGGCCGTAGCTGATGAGCGCAACGTCAGGCGCTCCTTCAAGGGCATCTTCGGGCGTGAACTTTCTACCGATGATGGGCTCGACGCTGAGTATCGCGAAGAGGTTCGGAGTCGCCGCCTGCGTGGGGACTTCCAGAGGGTCTCCGCCGCCGGTCAGGTTGAGGCGCGCATCGTAAAAGGCGGCTATCTCTTCAAAGACAGTGCCCTGTGTGCGCCAATCAAGATAGTTCGCAGGATTGACTACGTTCTGGCGATTGCCGCGCGTCTTGTTGTGTTCCCACACCATGACGATGCGCTCCGATTCGCGGAACGGCAGCGGCCTGATGAGCAGCGTATTGACGACCGAGAAGATGGCTGTGTTCGCGCCGATACCTAAAGCAAGAGCCAGCACGGCAATCAATGTAAAGCCACGACTTTTCCAGAGCATGCGCGAGCCATAGCGTATGTCCTGCCAGAGTGTTGTCATTTATCCCTACCTCTTTCTTGTTCTTCTCTTTTCTTACTCGTAACGAAGCGCCGTCATCGGGTCCACCTTCATGGCCTTGCGCGCGGGGATGTAGCTCGCAAGAAGCGCCACCACGACAAGCAGGAGCGAGACGCCCGTAAACACCAGAGGGTCTGTCGCGCTCACGCCGTAGAGCAGGCTTGTAATCACGCGCGTCAAGGCGAACGCTCCGGCGAGTCCGATGACAAGGCCGACGATTGTCAGCACCAATCCCTGCCCCAGAATGAGCCGCAGGATGTCGCGCGGTCGCGCGCCCAAAGCGATACGCACGCCTATCTCCTGCGTGCGCTGGCCGACGGAATACGAGATGACGCCGTACATACCAAAGGCCGTGAGCACCAGCGCGAGCGCGGCAAACGTCGTCATCAGAAACATGATGAACCGGCGTTGAGAAACGTTCTGGTCCAGCAGGTATTCGACCGTGCGAATCTTCCACATAGGCTGGTCTTTATCCACAGCCCAGATGGCTTTGCGCACGGGCTCCGAGATGCTCAGGGGCTCGACGTTTGTGCGCACGACGAGTGTCGCGAAGATGTGCGGGTTCTGGCTGTAGGCGCTGTAAATCTGCGGCATAGTCTTTTCGTCAAGCTGGAATTGCTTGGCGTCGCCGACCAGACCAATCACCGTGGCGGTAATTTTTTCTTCGGGGAATTGCAACTGTTTCCCCAGTGGGTCTTCGTCCGGCCAGTAGCGGCGCGCCATCGTCTGGTTCACCAGAATCACAGGAGGCGCATTGGCGTCGTCCTGTTCGGTAAAGGCGCGACCCTTGATGAGCGGGATTCCGATGGTCTCAAAATAGCCCGGGCCGACACGGTTGATGAGCGCCTTCGGTTCTTCTCCCTTCGCGGGGGCAGGCTGCCCGGGCAGTACAAAACTGGCCGCCCCGCCGTTGCCGCTAAAAGGGAGGCCCAGGACAAGCGAGGCTGATTTCACACCGGGCACTTCGTGGACGCGCTCCACGACTTGCCTGTGAAAGTTCCATTGACTATCGGCCTGCGGGTACTTGTTGCGCGGCAGACGATATTCCATCGTCAGAAGATTCTCGGGGTTAAAGCCCGGACTGACGTGCAGCACGCGGTAAAAGCTGCTGATGAGAAGTCCCGTGCCGATTAATAAGACGAGCGATAGAGCGACCTGCGAGACGACGAAGATGGCACGAAGGCGCTTCTGTCCCGCGCCCTCGCCCGAGCCGCGCCCGCCTTCTTTGAGCGTCTTGACGAGATTGGTTTTCGAGAGTTGTAGAGCGGGCACTAAACCGAAAACGACGCCCGTCAAAACCGAGACCGCCAGTGCGAACGAGAGCACGCGCACGTCCATGTGCGGGACTTGCCCGCCGGGCAGTTCGCCGACAGGATTGGCCGCCATCAGGACATCCACGCCCCAGAGCGAGATGAGCAGACCGAAGAAGCCGCCGACGAGGCCGAGCAAGATAGTCTCCGTGAGTAATTGCCTGATGACGCGCGCGCGACTTGCGCCGAGCGCCACGCGCACAGCTACCTCTCTACGACGCGCCGTGCCGCGCGCAAGCGTCATGTTCGCCATGTTGGCGCAGGTAATCAGCAGGATAAAGCCCACGGCCCCGAGCAGAGTCCAGAGCGCCGGGCGCACGTCCTCGACAATCATCCCGTGCAAAGAGACCAGCTCCGGCTCGCGCCCGCCGTTTTCCTCCGGATAGCTTTGCGCTAAGCGGCCCGCGATTGTACGCATCTCCGATTGCGCAGCATTGAGCGTGATGCCCTTTTTCAAACGACCGATGACCGGAGTGTCATACGAGGCGCGCTCGGGCTTGTAGTTGGGGTACGTCTGAATGGGAAGCCAGATTTCTATTTCGTCAATCGGAAACCGGAAACCGGCGGGCATGATGCCGATAATGGTAAAGGGCTCGCCGTTGAGGATTAAGACCTTGCCGACGAGGTTCGGGTCCGCGCCAAAGCGTCGCTGCCACAGCTCGTGATTCACGACGGCGACACGCTCAGCGCCGGGCTCGTCCTCTCGCGGCGCAAAGGTGCGCCCCGTGGCCGGTTGCACGTCTAGCATCTGAAAGAAGCTGGCCGAGACAAAACCGCCGCGCACACGATCGGGGCGCTCCACGCCCGTCAGGTTGACGCTCTGCACGTTGAACGCGGAGAGGCTCTCGAAGACATTATTCTGCTCGCGGTAATCCAGAAAGTTCGGATACGACATCGTATCGCGGTCGCCGCCCGCCTGCTTTTCAAAGACCATGACGAGCCCGTCCGCGTCACGAAAAGGAAGAGGCCGCAGGAGCACCGCGTTGACGACGGAGAAGATGGCTGTGTTCGCACCGATGCCGAGCGCAAGAATCAGCACCGTGAGGGCCGAGAATCCGGGCTTCTTCGCCAGCATGCGAAGACCATAGCGTACGTCCTGCCACAGCGATGTCATAAACCACTCCCCTCTCACTCGTAACGAAGCGCCGTCATAGGGTCAACGCGCATCGCACGTCGTGCCGGAATCAGACTCGCCAGCAATGCCACGGCCCCCAGCAGAAGCGGCCAGACTATAAAGGTCATGGGGTCTGTGACGCTGATGCCGAATAGCATCCCTTGCAGAAAGCGCGTCAGTAGAAAAGCCCCGCACATGCCGAGCACAATCCCGCACGCGCTCAGGACGATGCTCTGGCGCAGGATGAGCCGCAGGATATCTCCCGTGCTCGCTCCCAAAGCCATGCGAACCCCTATCTCGTGCGTGCGTTGTGCGGTCGAATAACTCATCAGCCCGTAGACGCCGACGATTGCCAGCACGAGCGCGAGCAGTGCAAACGAGCCGAGCAGGAGCAAAGTGAAGCGTCTCGCTTCGAGCGATTTCGAGAGCAGTTGCTCCATAGACAGGGCCATATCAAACGAGAGGTCCGGGTGGAGCGAGCGAATCTGATTCTTGATGGACTGAAGATGTGTAGCCGGGTTGGTCGTGGTTCTGACGACGAAAATCATAGAGCCCATCGGGTCTTGCGAGTGGGGTACGAAGAACTCGGGGCGCGGCGCGCTGTCGAGTCCGTCGTAACGCACGTCGCCCACCACGCCTACGACCTCCATAGTGACGGGCTGCTCCTGGTCGGTCAGGGTAATCTTTTTTCCGACCGCCGTTTGGCCGGGCCAGTAGCGACGGGCCATCGTCTCGTTGATGATGGCGACGGGCGTGGTGTCTTCTTTATCAAAGCTATTAAAGAAACGCCCCTCGCGGAGCGGGATGTTCATCGCGCGAAAGTAATCAGCGGTCGTCGTCACCGCGTTAGCCGAAGGCTCTTGTCCGGGCGCGACGCCGGGTTCTCCTTCGATGGTGAAGGCCGTGCTGCTATCCATGCGCCGGAACGGCAAACTGGATGCAGCGCCCGCCGCTTCCACGCCCGGTAAAGCTGCGACCCTTTGCAGCGCCTCGTTGAAGAAGTTTCGCCTCTGTTCGGGCGTGCGGTATTTGCCCCAGACGTGAACTTCGAGCGCGGCGACCCGCTTGGTCTCAAACCCCGGGTCAACCTGCATCAGACGCACAAAGCTTCTGACGAGCAGACCCGCACCGATGAGCAGCATTAAAGCCAGCGCGATTTCGGAGACCACGAGCAGCCCGCGCAAGCGAATGCCCGCCGCGCTTCCGGTCATCGTGCGCCCGCCCTCCTTGAGCGTTTCCTGTAGATCGGGTCTGGAAAATTTGATGGAGGGCAAGAGACCAAAGAGGAGCGCAGTCAGGACGGAGAGCCCCAGAGCGAACGAGAGCACGCGGGCATCCAAAGTAATTTGGTCATCGCGCAGGAGGCTCGCGGGGCTGAAGGACAGAATCAGATCGCTCCCCCAACGCGCCACCAGCAGCCCGCAGACGCAGCCCACGAGCGCCAGCAGTAAACTCTCCGTGAACAACTGCCGTATAAGACGCCGTCGCGTGGCCCCGAGCGCCGCGCGCACCGCCAATTCTTTCTGTCTCTCGGAAGCTCTTACCAGCAGTAGATTCGCCACGTTGGCGCACGCAATCAAGAGGACGAAGCCAACCGCGACAAGAAGCAGGATGAGAGTCGGGCGGATGTTGCCCGTCAGTTGTTCCGGCAAAGGCACTAGCTGGACGCCCACGTCGCTGTTTGTTTGTGGATGTTCCTGAGCAAGACGAGCGGCGATGCTGCTCATCTCGCTCGCGGCCTGCGCCACAGTGACGCCGGGTTTCAGACGCGCGACCACGTTCAGGTATGTAGAGCCGCGATCCTGCTTATCGCTCGGACGCTCGGGGCGCGGAGCCCACAACTCTTTTTCCGCTGGAAACTGAAAATCGAGAGGCATCACGCCGACCACCGTATGAGGACGGCCATTTAAGAGGAGCTGACGCCCGACCAGATTGGGGTCGCCGCCGAAACGGCGCTGCCATAATCCGTAGCTTAAAACAACGACCGAATTTTTTCCCTGCTCGTATTCCTCCGGCACGAATGTCCGCCCGAGAAAAGCGTTTGTGCCTAGAACATCGAAGAACCCGCCGGAGACGAGCCATGATTTAAACGACTCGGGCTCTCCCTGTCCCATCAGGTTGTGGCTATAGGGCTCTATGACGGCCATCGCCTGAAAGGATTGGCTCTGCTCTCGCCAGTCCAGAAAATTGGCCGGGGAAACGTCTTCGCGCTCGATGCCCTTCTTCGTGTTGTTCTGCCAGATAGTGACGATGCTACGGGCATCGCGATAGGGGAGCGAGCGGAGCAGCACGCCGTTGATGACACTGAAGATGGCGGTGTTGGCTCCGATGCCTAAAGCGAGGGTGAGTGCGGCCACGAGCGTAAAGCCCGGACGCTTCCAGAGCAGGCGAACGCTGTAACGCAGGTCTTGCCAGAATGTATTCATCACGTCACCTCCGACCATTCGGGTCGCAGGCACGAAAGCCACGGCCAAGCGCGGCTTCCGCGCCGGACAAAAGAGAGCGCGCCGCGATTTCCCATGCTCATGACTCGTGCGGGCCAGCACACACACGAGTCATGAGCGGCCCTGACCTTTCATCAAAGGTCAGGCGACTTCAAGGCTCTCTTCTTCTTTCACGACGCGGCCATCAAAGAGATGTATGGCGCGGTCTGCGTAGCGCGCATAGCGCGGGTCGTGAGTCACCATGCAGATGGTCGCGCCGTTGCGATGCAGCTCGCGCAACAGTTCCATCACGGCCTCGCCGTTGGTGGAATCCAGGTTGCCGGTCGGCTCGTCCGCGAGCAGGATGGAAGGCTCTCCCGCAACGGCACGCGCGACGGCGACGCGCTGCTGCTGGCCGCCCGAAAGCTGGCTCGGCAGGTGCTTTGCGCGGTGCGCCATCCCTACCTTTTCAAGAGCATCGCCCACGCGCTTACGACGGTCTGCCGCGCTCATGCCGCGATAGGTCAGGGGCAGCTCCACGTTCTCGTAAACCGTGAGGTCGCCTATCAGGTTAAAGCTCTGAAAGATAAAGCCGACTTCACGATTGCGTATGCGCGCGCGCTCTGACAAAGAGAGGTCTGAAACGACCTTGCTATTTAAAAGGTAAGTGCCGTCTGAGGGCGAATCCAACAGGCCGAGGATGGAGAGCAAAGTGGATTTGCCGCACCCGGATGGTCCCGTGATGGAAACGTACTCGCCACGGTTGATGTCCAGGTGTGTGCCCGAAAGAGCGTGCGTCTCCACCTCGTCCGTATAGAAAACTTTGGTCACGCCTTCAAGGTGAATCAATGGTTGGCCGGATTGCGTCATCTTTTCCTCCAAAGAGCAGGGACGAGTGATGAGTGACAAGCGACAAGCAAGAAGGCTTTAGCTTGTCACTTGTCACCTGTCACTTGTCACTGCCTTTTTAGTTCAATCGAATGCGATCATAAGTGTCCCACTGCGACGTGTCGGAGAGAATCACCTGATCGCCTGGTTGTAAGCCTTCTAAAATTTCTATGGTGCTGACGGAGCTGCGGCCCAGACGGACCTGCACGCGGACAGCCGTTTGCCCGCCCGCTTCGAGCTTGAACAAGCTGATGGTGCTTTCAGTTTGGCCGAAGGCCGGACGGCCCACGTAGATAACATCTGCGAGGCGCTCTAGCTCGACTGTCCCGTCAATCGAAAGATCGGGCCGCGCGCCCTGCGGAAGCGCGCCGTCAAGCGCAACGTCTACCGTCACCGTGCCTTGTTGCGCGGCGGGGTCTATACGCATGACGTGGCCGGGGATGACGCCGTTGCGCGTATCGACCTGCGCTTGCTGGCCTAGCTGTATGTCCTTGGCCTGAGTCTCGGCAATCTTCAGCTCGGCCTTGAGACGTTGCGGCTCGACCACGCGCGCGAGGTTCGTCCCCGGCGACACCTGTTGCCCGACTTCGACCTGCATCTGTTGGAGCACACCTGCTGTTCCCGCAAGGACTTTGAGCGTGCCGACCTGACTCTGGCGAAGCTGCGTGAGCGCGCGCATCTGCGAGATACGCGCTTCCTGTGCGGCAAGCTGCGCACGCGCGGAGCGCGCTGTGACTTCAAGGCGCTGCTGTTCAATCTTGTAGCGGTTGGCTAACTCGTCGGCCCTGACTTTCGAGAGCTTCAGGTTGATGGCGGGAATCAAGCCGTCTTTGGCAAGCTGTTCGTCCGTGTCGTATTGCAGCTTGGCCTGTTGATATTCGGCGCGCACGGTGGCGGCTGCGGCCTGCTGCGTCATCCTGTCGCTTTCGAGCCGCACTTTCAAATTGTTGTAATCGGCCTCGCCCGCGCGCAGGGCGTACTCGGCATCAAGAGCTTCCTGTGCGAGCGTCGGATTGACAAGCTCAAGCAAGACGGTTCCGGCAGTGACTTCCGTTCCGGGCTGTATGTTGATGCGCTCGACTCTGCCTTCGGTAGCGGCGGCGACGACGCGCACTTCTTCGGGGACAAGTGTGCCGGGGCCGCGCACCTGTCTGAGCATAGGCCCGCGCTTGACCGTGTCTATCCAGACGGTCGCGCGCTCGACGCTCGGCGCGGCAGGCTTTAAGCGAGACACGCCGAGCGTGACGAGCGCGACGCCTGCGACGACCAGAATGACCAAGCCCGCGCGCCGCAGATTGCGTTGCCGCTTTTTAGAATTTTGGCGAGGAATGTCCATAGAATTAAGGAAATTGATTCATTGAATCATCGGTTCATTGAATCAATGAAAAAATGAACCGATGAATCAATCTTCTCTACTCTTTGCTGACCCACCCGTCGGAGAGCCGTATGACACGGTGGCCGAAAGAAGCGTTCTCTTCGGAGTGCGTGACTTGAATAATGGTCGTCCCCTCGGCATTCAGCTTTTTGAACAGCTCCATGATTTCGCGTCCCTGCGACGAATGGAGGTTGCCCGTAGGCTCGTCCGCGAGGATGAGCTTCGGGTTCATGATGACGGCGCGCGCGACTCCGACTAATTGCTGCTGTCCGCCCGAAAGCTGGTGCGGGTACAAATCTTTTTTTCCGACAATCTGAAAACGGTCGAGCGTGTCGGCCACAATCGATTGCCGGTCATTCTTCTTTACGTCTTTATAAGAGAGCGGGATTTCCAGATTTTCATAGACGGTCAGATGGTCCAGCAGGTGATAGCTCTGAAAGACAAAGCCTATGTAACGGTTATGAATGTCGGCGCGCTCGCGTTTAGAGAGCTTGTGCACGGGTTTGTCCAGAAAGTAATACTCGCCCGTCCAGTGGCTATCGTGCATGCCAAGGATATGGAGCAGCGTGGACTTGCCGGAGCCCGACGGCCCCATGACGGAAACAAACTCGCCCTCTTTGACATCAATCGTCACCTGTCTGAGGACAAAAGTTTTCTGCCCGCCGTGCTCGTAAAATTTTTCTATGTTACGGGTGCTAATCATGATGAGCCATTCAAAGGTCTGTATTGCGAGATTTGAATCTTTGCTGCGAAATTTGAAAAAGCGCACAATTCAGCCGGAGCTTTCCCGGTTCGCATAGAAAGCCGCGTGCCACGCCCACCTTTGCGGGCTTAAAGCTTAAGGGACGTGTGTTTAAGAAGAATGAGGGCGGAGGAAAGAATCATCAAAATCCCATTTTCGGGATTCGCGTGTTCGGAATCGGACAATCTTGATTGAAGCGGACGACGGCCAGAGGCTGGAAAGCTAAGCCTGTCGGCCCGCGCGTTTCCATGTAGGCTTGAGGTTGATACGCTTTTCTTCGCGGTTGCGGCAGGACCAGCAGACGTAGTGCTCTTTGTTGTCCATGCCGACATATTTGATCATGTGACGCCTCGGCTCGTCGCACAGCTCGCAGTAATGCATCGCGCGCTCATCAGAGCCCAGCGCACCTTCTCGTCTTTCTTCACCCATGACCTTTGATTATCTCTTTCAGTTTTGGCTCGAACTAAAATAACAGAATCAAACAGGGATGGACAGGATAGACAGGATACAGAAAAAGTGATGAATGCAAAGTGCAGAATGCAGAATGAAAAGAAAAGCTGTCTTTACTTCTGCACTTTGCATTTTGACTTTTGCATTGCTCTTATCCTGTCTATCCTGTCCATCCCTGTTAACTTTCTTCCTCGCGCTCCTAAGCTTCGGGAGCTTTGTGGCGCATGACTTCGACGGAGCAGTGTGCGCGCGCCACGACCGCCGCCGAGACGGAGCCGAGCAGGAAACGCTCGAAGCGATTGCCGAAGCCGGTCGAGCCGACAAAGATAGAGTCCGCGTGCCACTCTTCTGCCGCGCGCACCAGGAGCTTTTTCGGGTCGCCTTCCCTGACCTCGGTCGAGACCTCAAGGCCCGCGCCGCGTAAAGCTTCCGCCGCTTTCCCCAAAACAGTTTGCACCCACTCCTGTTCCTGTTCGTTGCTCTCTTCAACCCAGCGTGCGACCGCCGGGACGATGCGCCCCAGCAGCGACGGCGTCAACGGATCATCGACAATCACTACGCGCGCCTCAGTGCCTTCGGGCCAGAAGCGGCGGGCGACCGCCGCGACCGCCTGCTCCGAAGATTCCGAGCCGTCCACGCCGACCATGATGCGTATGGGCGAGCCGTTAACCTCTACGCGACCGCGCGCCACGCGTACGCTGGTTCGCGCTTCCGTCACGACCTTCTGCGAGACGGAGCCGAGCACCAGACGGCCCAGCGCCGAGCGCCCGTGCGAGCCCACGACAATCAAATCAGGATTCCACTCGTCGGCCTTCATGATGATGTCCCAGGCGGGCGAGCCGTAAGTCGCTTCAACTCGAACTTCCCACTCCGGAAAATTCTTCAGAAGGCGCTCGCGAGCCTGCTCGGCCAGCCGTCTGGCTTCCGCCAGAGCCTCAGAGCGCTCGCCGTAAGCCTTCTTCAAATCGTCCGGCGTTTCAAGAACTTCCCCCACTACCTCGTAGCTCGACGGCGGCGGGGGCGGCAACCAGACTTCGGTCACAGACATAATCAACGCCTCCACAGCGCGCGGCAGCCCCGCGCGCTGTAGATCATCCAGAGCCGCCTCGGCATATTCCGAACCGTCATAGCCGATGAGTAGCTTCATCTTTTCGTTCATCACTTCCTCCATAACGACAAGGGATGAGGGCGGAGGGATGAGGGATGAAGTAAAGAAAGAGAGTTCTTTGCTTTTACTTCATCCCTCATCCCTCATCCCTCATCCTTTTCCTTAAGACTTCCGCAGAGGCGCGTAGACCGGCGCGTTCTTCTTCATTCAAGGGCAGCTCTATGACGCGCAGGACGCCCTCGCGTCCCACCACGCAGGGCAGGCTTAAATATATACCTTCGATGCCGTATTGCCCGCTCGTCATGGTGGAGACAGGAAGCACAGAATGCTCGTCGCGCAGGATGGCTTCCGAGATGCGCGCCACGCACGACGCGATGGCAAACGAGGTGTAGCCCTTGTGCTTGATAATCTCCGGCGCGGCACGGCGCACGCGCGTCAATAGCTCGTCAAAGTCTATGTCTGTAAAAGAGGCGCAGTACTCTCTGAGCGGCACGCCCGCGATGGTGCTCGCGCTCCACGCAGCGATTTCGGAATCGCCGTGCTCGCCTATGACGTACGCGTGAATCGAGCGCGCTTCGAGACCCAACGCTTCGCCGAGCATGGCGCGCAAGCGAGCCGAATCCAAAACCGTGCCCGAGCCCATGACGCGCCCCACGGGAAGTCCAGACACCTCTTGCGCAACCTGCGCGAGCACGTCCACAGGATTGGTCGTCATCAAAATCACGCCCGCGAAATTTTCCGCCATCAACTGTTTGACGCACTCGCGCACGACTACCGCGTTGCGTCCCAGAAGGTCTAGGCGGGTTTCGCCGGGACGGCTGCTCACGCCTGCGGCGATGACGGCAACGCTGGCAAGGGCTGCATCGCTGTAATCCCCTGCCCACACGCGGACGGGTCGCGCGAGCGGCACGGCGTGTTGTAAATCCATAGCCTCGCCCATGGCGCGTCCCTCGTCCTTGTCAACGAGGACGACCTCGCGCGCCACACCGCTTGTGATTAACTCGTAGGCGCTGGTTGCGCCCACGTTGCCGCAGCCGATGATGGCGACGCGATTCGGTGATGCTGAAGAATTCTTATCCATACGTTCTTATAAGGGCTGGCGCGCGCAGCCCGGTTTCCGTGCTGAAATTAATCGAAAATTCTTCCGCGTGAATAGCTGTTTTAGACTAAAAGCCGTGGCGGAACAAGCTTCTTTTCCGTAGTGGCTTTTTCCTGCGCCCGTTTCTCTTCAGCTTGTGCGCCCGCGCGACGTGATTAATCCAGATGGTATCGGATCAACTGGAAAAATTAATTTGAAAAATCCGTTGGGATAAAGTAAAAGAGTAGCCACTTGATTGATTCGTCGCACCAAGCCCGCGCAGGCTTTCTGCCTCTTTAGAGGAGGAAAGCCTTTGGTCTACGTTATCAGCGGCCCGTACTATCTTCCCGAGCGCAATCAATCCCAAGACTACTTGAAGAATAACCCTCCCCGGGGGCTTTGTCCGCCCAAGAACTACCCGGCAGGCCCACAGGGATTTTCCAACAGAAGGAGAACTGTAATGAAACGCTTGTCCCTTACTCTCAGGATTTTCGCTCTTACCATGTTCACTCTCGCGCTCTGCGCTGCGGCGCAAGCACAAAACACCCACTCGTGGGTCTCCGCCGAAGACGGCAACGACGCTAACCCCTGCACTCGCCTGTCTCCCTGCCTGACGTTCGCCGGGGCAGCCCTGAAGACTAACCCGCGCGGCCAGATTAGCGCGCTTGATTCCGGCAACTACGGCAGCCTCGTCATTGATAAAGCCCTGACGATTGACGGAGGCACGGGCAACGTCGCCACCATTGACATTGCCGTAGGCATCGGTATCACCGTCAACGCCGCCACAGCCGACACAGTAGTTCTACGCAACCTGACAATCAACGGGCACGACACGGCCAACACGGGCATCTCCTACGTCGGCGGCGGCCAGCTCTTTATGGAAAATCTCACCATCGAGAGATTTACCGGCTTTGGCATCTTCGCCGAAGGCACGAGCGCGGCCAATCCGCTCCGCGCGGAAATGAACAAAAGCCGTTTGATAGGCAACCTCATCGGCATACAGCTTGAGGACCATACGCAGTTCGCTTTGCGCGACAGCGTCATCACCGGAACACTCCATAAGGGACCGCCGAACTCCTTCGGCATCAACATGCAGCCGTCTCCGGGCACGATAGCGTCTCTCAAGATTGAGAGCAACGAAATCTCCTACACACAGAGCGGTCTGCGCGCCGTTGGCAACGACGTAGGCGGCGGCGATCCCACATGGTGGGGCAGAAACAATCACTTCTACGGCAACACCATCGGCGTCAACATGACCACCAATGTCACATACCACTCGGCGGGCGGGAATCTGCTCTCTGAAAATCCGTTCCCCTTCTTCGGCGGGGTCAACGCGGGCGTTCCTTCACTATAAGCGCACGCAGGGGCGCACAACTTTGGAACAGCAACTGAGCAGTTGCTTCAAACCAAAAGCCGTGACGGGAAAACTAAATCACTCTGCACTGAAAGTGCAGAGATTTGACCAGGACTGAAAGTCCATCTCATTCGAGGATGAATGTTTCAGTCTCTGTGTTGGATGCTTCTCGATGGTGCTCAAGATATTCTTGCACCATCTCTTCTGTAATGTTGCCCGTGCTCCATGCACCGTACCCGATGGCCCAGAAGTGTCTGCCCCAATATCTTTTGCGCAACTCCGGGTATTCTTGTTGCAGCATCCGAGAGGTGCGCCCTTTCATCCGTTTGACTAAATCACTCAGTGATTTAGACGGCGGATACTCGATGTGCATGTGGACGTGGTCTTTGCTCACCACTCCTTTGAGTATTCGGACATCTTCGGCGTCGCAGATTTGAATGAGCAGGTCTCGACACCGAACCTTGATGTCACCCGTGAGCACATGATAGCGGTACTTAGTTGCCCATATCAGGTGCGCGGTCAATCTGCTGACAGTATGGCTGCCGTATCTGTTCTCTTTCATTCACTCGCACTTCTAGCATTTCCAGAAGTGTGTCGCAACTGAAAGTCTTGCACTGAAAGTGCATAGCTTTGCACTAGCGGCTTGGGACAGTAAATTTTTCCGTCACGGCTTTTTTCATCCGGGCCTGTTGCTCTACTCCCGTACGACGCGCGGCCTGTTTGATAGCGAAGGACTTGAACCGAGGGGAAATTAAATTGTAAATCCTCACGGGATGAAGTAAAAGAGTAGCCACTTGATTGATTCGTCGCACCAAGCCCGCGCAGGCTTTTTGACCCCATAAGGGAAAAAAGCTTTTGGTCCACGTTATCAGCGACCCGATTATCTTCCCCTAGCGCAATCAATCTCAAGCTGCCCCGCAGACATCAACCCTCCCCTCGGCTCTATCCGCACAAGCGCCGCTCGATAAGCCGACAGGGATTTTCAAACAGAAGGAGAACGCCATGAAACGCTTATCCCATGCTCTGAAAATTTTCGTCGCCACAATGTTCACGCTCGCGCTCTGCTCCGTAGCGCAGGCGCAAGTTACTTCCTTTGTATCTGCCGAAGACGGCAACGATGACAACACCTGCACACGCACGTCTCCATGTCAGACATTCGCCGGGGCAATTGCGAAGACGGCTGCGGGCGGCATGATTACCGCTTTGGATTCCGGCAACTACGGCCCCGTCACTATAGACAAAACCTTCACGATTGACGGCGGCAAGGGTAACGTCGCTACCATCTTCTTCGGCACGGGCAACGGCATCACCGTCACCGCTGGCCTAACCGACACGGTTATCGTACGCAACGTCGTCATCGTCGGAAGAGACACGGCCACCTCAGGCGTACACTACACCAGCGGAGGTCTGCTGCACCTCTACAATGTCACCATCGAGAGATTCGCCGGTCAGGGCTTCTTTATGGAAGGCACGAGCGCAGCGAACCCGCTCCGCGCGGAAATCGACGACTGCAGATTTGAGGGCAACGTCATCGGCATACAGCAGGAGAACCACACCAAGCTTGCCGTGCGCAACACCGTCATCATAGGCACGCTCCACAAGGGCGGCCCGCCGCTCTCGTTCGGCGTCAACGTCTTACCGGCAGCGGGCTCTGCCGCCGACACCAAGCTGGAGAACAACGAAATCTCTTACTGCCAGAGCGGCGTTCGCGCCGCCAGCTTTGACGTCGGCGGCGGCGATGTCGAGCTGTGGGCCAGAAACAATCACATCTACGGGAATACCTTCGGCGTTAACCTGACCGCCTCGGTCGTCTACCACACGACCAGCGACAACCGGCTCTCGGATAATGGAACGCCGCTCCTAGGGGGGATACAGGCGGGCACGACGAACTGGTAAGCGCCCGCTCGATGACGCAAGCTTCAGCGAAAGCCGTTAGCCCCGTCTCTAAACAAAAGCCGTGACGGAAAAGTTTAAGTTTCCGTCACGGCTTTTGTCGTCTGTATCTCTTCGAGTGCGCGCCTCCTGATAAGGCGGGGTTCTAACCGGCGGGAAAATTAAATTGAAAATTCCTGCCGGATACAGTAAAAGAGGCTCACTTGATTGATTCGCAAGCCAAGCCGCACAGCTTTTCTTCCTGCTGAGGGGAAGCAGAGGCCGACTCATCTACCCGACAGATCTGAGCGTCTGTTAAGCGAATCACGAAGCAAGACCATCCAGGCCAATCGCAATCCCCCATCGGCTGTCTCCGCCCGATCAATCCGAGACCAGCCAAAATGAACTTTTTACTCTGGAAGGAGAACACATGAAAACCTTGTCCCTTAGTCTAAAATTTTTCGTCTTCGCAGTTTTCACTTTCGCTCTCGCCTCAACGGCTCAGGCGCAGGTTCGCACCTGGGTCTCCGGCGATGGCAATGATTTTGACCCTTGCAGCCGCACAGCTCCGTGTCGCACCTTCGCCGGGGCAATCGGCAAGACCTCTGCGGGCGGCGAAATAAACGTTATGGACGCAGGCTCCTACGGCACAGTTACCATCGCCAAAGCAATTACGATTGACGGCAATGGTTTTGTGGCCGCTATTACCGCTACCATCAGTAACGGCGTCAACATCAACGGCGACATGGCCGATACAGTCACACTCCGCAACATCAGCATCAACGGGCAATTTGCGGCTTTCAACGGCATCAACTACACCGCCACGACCAACGGCAGCCAGCTCGTTCTAGAGAACGTGACCATAGAGAGAATGGGCACGAGCGGCATTTTCGTTCAGGGCGGCAGCGCCGCGAATCCGCTGCTGGTGGAAATTAACAACTGCCAGTTGAATAACAACTTCGTCGGCATCCAGCAACGACAGCACTCCGCCGTCAATATGCGCAACAGCGTCATCACCGGCCAGCTTCACAAAGGGGGCAACTCCTTCGGCGTGAACCTCACGCCGCAGGCGGGCACGGCGGCTTCTATCAAACTGGAGAACAACGAAATCTCTTATTGCCAGAGCGCACTGCGCGCCATCGGCACTGATCTGGGCGGCGGCACGCCCACGCTCTGGATACGCGGCAACCACATCTACCGAAACACGTATGGCGCTAACTTTACGGTCAACGTGTCGTATTTCACCGACTTGAGCAACAAGCTCTCGGACAACACGAACAACGTCGTGGGCGGGACGGCCTTCGCCATTCCCTCTATGTAACAGCCCGGTCAATACAGGAGCTTGAGCCCATAGATATAAATACTCAACTCCAAACAAAAGCCGTGACGGAAAAGTTTAATTTTCCGTCACGGCTTTTCATCAAGCGCCTCGCTTCTCTTTTACTCCACGCGCACGCGGTCGCTCTTGCCGCGCCCGAAGGTTTCCGGGTGATACATCTCTTCGGCCTTCGTCGGCGGGACGACGAATACGCCCGGTGTGGTCGCACGCGCGACGTACGAGTAGGTATAGACGCCTTCCCACAAAAGCGAAGTGAAAGCCTCCACGCGCTCGTCCCTCATGTTCTGATGCTCGTACCACGGACCCCACCACCACCAGTAACCGCGCCGTCCCTCATCCTTTTCCGCCTGCTTATCAGCCGGGACATCTTCGGTCACGGCAAGCACAGGATTCAGCGGCTCTAATCCGGCAGGCAACGGGTCAACCAGCGCCACGTGATAACGACGCGCGGGCGCAGCCATCGTCAGGCGCACACGCACACGCGCGCCAGCCTTGATGCGCCACGTGCCGTCCGCGTCACGCGAGACATCCTTCGCATCATCCACGGCCTCATACGCGCGCTCGACCGTGAACCCGTAATCAGCCGCATCGAGCTTGAGACTCGCGGGCGCATACTGCATGCCTATGCGATAGTAAAGCCTGCCCGGCCCTTCCTTGCTCAACGTCAGGTTCTGCGCGCCCTTCGTCTCGGCGAGGTAACGCATCGGCACGTTGACCTGCTGGCGGTCTGTGGTGCGCCCCCTGTAGGCCTGCTCGCCCGCGAAGCGTTCGCCCAGCCACGCGCGCGCCACAAAATTCGGCGTCACGTTTTCGAACGTGGCGAAATAGCGGTCGAGCGCCAGGAGCACAAAAACATTCTCCTGCGTGCTGGACCAGCGCCCGCGCGTGCGATGAGCCAGCAGGCCGCGCACTATCTTCGGAATCAGGTCATTCTGCGGCTGGTCCATGATGAGGGCTTCGAGGATAATGCCGTCGGCCCGCCGGTCGGAATTCAAAAGCAGGTAGTCACTGTCGCTATAGGAGCTGACGAAGTGCGCCGTGCCCGCCGTTTCCGTCGCGCGATTGTTGAGATGACGGCGTATCAAATCAAGCTCCGCCTTCGAGCCCGCATCGCCCGTCAGCACAGCGAGCACCCATCCCACGGCTTCCATCGAAAGCCCTTCGAGGCCCGCTTCCGTGACTAGACGACGTGCGCGCGCGCGGTCGCGGTCGCCCATGCGGCTGCGCACGTAAAGCGCGTAAGCCGTGAGCGCGCGTCGCGCCTGCGGGCTGTAGCTGGCCGGAATCCGCCGCTCTATGTCGCGCAGGTAGCCGCGCACCTCGTTCAGCATATCCTCCGGCACGTCGAAGCCCTTCTCTTTGGCGCGCTGAAGCGCGTGCGCAACGTGAATGCTGACAAAGGGCCAGGACTTATCACCACGCTTCCAAAAGCCAAAGCCGCCGTCGCTGTTCTGCATTCCTTCAAGCCGTATGATGTCGCGCTTGACCGCAGCCTTTAATTCATCAGGCGGCGGCAAGCCCTGCGCCTTAAAGGCCGCGAGCACATCGCGCAGAGCGGCGATTGCGAGGATGCGTGACGACAATTGCTCTGAGCATTCGTAAGGATATTGTACGAGGTATAGAAAGGCGTCCGTCAATTCCTGCAACTCGGTCGAGCTGGTCGAGATTTCCAGCCCGCCGAACTGCGGGAAGATATTTTTGGGCGCGCTCACGGGCTGGACGATTGCTCCCTCGTCAATCGTGCCGTAGGTTGCGAAGGCTTCTGTAGTCGCGGGCGTCCACACGGGCAGAAAGATTTCTGCCGCGTCAGACCACTTGTCCGCAACCGCTCCGATTTGAAAACGCGCTGTCCCGGCGCGCATGGCCGAGACAGGGAAACGCACCTCCACGCGATTATTCGCCGGAACACTAACGCGGCGGCCCGCGCCGTCCGTCAATTCCGCATTCACGGCGCGCACTGCGAGCGAGACCGTCATAGGCTTATCAGTCTGGTTCTGGACCACGACGGGCAATTCAAAACGGTCGCCGAAGTTTAGAAAGCGCGGTGCGCTCGGGCGTGCCATCAATGGCAGCCGCGCCGTGATGGCGGATTCGCCCGAGCCGAACTGGCGGCCACCCGCGACGGAGACGGCCATCACGCGATAGCGCGTCAGGTTGTCGGGGATTTTCACGGAGACACGCGCGCGTCCCTGCGCGTCCGTCGGGACTGCCGGAGCAAAGACGGCCAGCGCGTTAAAGTTCTCGCGCAGGCGTATCGCTTCCTGGCCCTCGCCGGGCTTGGGCGGAGGCGGCGGCGCGTTCTCCTCAGACCTGAGCAGATAGAGATTTTCAGTGAAGCCTCGGCGTTGCGCTGGCGCGTTTGACGCCGCCCCGTCCATGACCGATACCGACTCGTTCAATGTATTGTTCATCTGTGCTCTGCCACGCTCGCGCATCTGCAACTCTACGTCAGCAGGATTAGCCAGCTTCACACTCGCGCGCAGGTGATAGTCGCGCGTGTCTGCGCCGCGTTGCGCATAGAAGACCGCGAGCGGGTCTTCTATGCGATAGCCCGTCAGCGACAGGACCGATTCGTCAACAACTACGACCGCGACTTCGCCGCCCGCGACAGGCTTGCCTAGAGCGTCACGCACCTCGACGTTCACCTCGGTCTCCGCGCCCGGCTCAAGCGCGCTGTCGCGCGGCGTGGCCTTCACGTTGAGCTTGCGCGCCGTCGGCGGAACCGTGAGATTCAAACTGCCCGAGGCAAACGCCGGACGTTTTGGAAGCTTGTCCAGAGCTTGTCCAGCATCATCCGTGCGAACCGCCGCGCCGACCAGATCAACCTGCACGTGTATGTTGGGAATAAATTTTTCTTCAATCGGAATTCGGAGCGTCGTGGAAGCAGTGTCCATGCGGAAGCGCTCCGTGCGTACGAGCCCCGCGCGGCGCAGGGTCATGACGCCTTCGGCTGGCGTAAAGGGAGACTGAACCAGAACCTCTGCGACATCGCCCGGCTGGTATTCTTTGCGCGACGGAATCAGCTCGACCACTTCCTGCTCCACGTCACGCTTCGGGATGGTCTTGCCGCCCGCGACCCACAGGCGCATCTCGCTCTCGTTCGGGCGCTCGCGGTCGTCCATGACCCTCGCCGTGATGCGATAAGCGCCTCCCTCTTTCGTCTCAAACGTGCACTTGACCGCATCCTGTGCGGAGCGCACGACGCAATCCTGCGCGTTCTTCTCCTCCTGCTTCCACTCGCCCTTGACGAACGTCCAATCCAGAAGCACGGCGCGCATACGCACTTCGCGCCCCACGACTGCCTTGCCGTCCAAATCCGTGACGATTGTTTGAACAACTAGCGGCTCGCCCTTTTGAACAAAGGTGCGGTCGCTGCGGATGCCTACGTACAAAGCGGACGGATGCACGAGCATGGTCGTGGAGGAAGACCACGTTTGACGATTCACGTCCGTCACGCTCGCCTGCGCGGTGACGGATGACGGGCGCGGCGGTCGTACGGAATCAAAATCTATTCTCAGGTTGTGCTTGCCCGCGTCGTCCGTGCGCGCGCTAAAATTCTGCTGGACCGTTTCTCCGCCTTCGCTCGCAGAGAGCCACCACGGAACCCACGTCCCAAAGATGTAGTCGCCGCGATTGGGCGGCGTGTACTGCGTCGGGCGCGACGTCACATTCCAGCGCACTTCGGCGTTGGGCAATCCGCCTCCGGCGTAGTAAGAGGCCGTCATGGCAACGTTCGTATGGCCGCCTATAAAGAGCAGCCCCTCGCTCGCTTTAGTCGTGACCTCGAATTCAGGACGACGAAATTCCTGCACTTGAAAGGTGTGCGTAAACTCGCGGCTGATGACATCGCCGCTTCCGCCCTGCGCCGTGAATCTCATCACGGCGTGCCCGAGGTTCATCGTCGCCGGGAGCTTCAACGCGGTGTCAAAGCCGCCGAGCGCGTTCAATTTGAGCGTGCCTTTGGTAACCTCGTTGCCGCGCGAATCATGTAACGAGTAATCCACGGTCGAGACGGCATCGTTCAATTCGCCGAGGTCGCCTGTGGTTCCGCCGCCGGCGCGACGCAGCCAGCCCTTGATGTGCACCTCTTCGTTAGGGCGATACATCTTGCGGTCGTCGAAAACGTACCAGCGCAGAAAATCCCTGGCGTCTCGCCTGTACCAGCTTCCGCTCATGTCCCACCAGTTGACGTGCTCGGGCAGGATAGCCACGTCTCTTCCCATGCGAGCGACAAGCAGGTTGACGCCCGCTGAAGAGGCCGCAAGCGGCAGGCGCGCGAGGCCGTCCGTGCCGCTTCTGCCGACTACGTTCGTCGGCTGAATCGTCATCTCGACGCCTTCAAGAGGCCGCCCGTCTGCGAGCGAGTTGGCCCAGCCGACCAGATCAGTGTTGTCCACAAAAGCATCCAGGCCGATGTTGGTCGCCTGAATCCAACGGCGTATGATGCTCCGCTCCTGATTCTTCTGCACGACGGGCGGCTCGACGACGGCGATGACCTGACCTAGCCCTTCGTTGAGCGCGGGAGAAAGATCAATTCTTGTTTCGACTACTTCGTCGGGCCGCGTCTCAATCGTGATTACTTTCGAGAAGACTAGACGTCCCGGCAATTCATACTTTCGTTTCGGGTCGCGGTTGTAGTTATAGACAAATCGCATGTACTCGAAGAACTGCGCCCAATTCTCCGGCCCTACCGCGTAGAGACTGACTTTGAGCTTGTCGTAGTTGACGCTGTAGACGGAAAGACGAGGCTCGGCCTTTGGCTCAAGCGTGCTAAACAGCTCGCCCGAGGAATAAAACGCCTGCGGGGCGGAGCCGATTTGAAAGATGCGAACGACCGGTTGCCCGAGCCTCTGGCCGAAGCGGTCCTGAAGCGAAGCATCGAGCGTCACCTTGTACGTCGTGCGCCCCTTTTTCACTCCCTGAATGCTCAGCCAACGGTCAGAGACAGAAACTTTCATCCCCGGAATTTCCGGCTCGACGCGCACCTGCGATTGCTGAAAGAGCGCGGCGTCAAAAGCGTTCGACATCTCGATATTCAGAGACCCAAACGGCGTGCAGCCTTTCTGGTCATACTCGTTGCAGAATTGCCTGACGAAGCGGAAAGGCCCGTAGGTACGGAACCCCTGGCCCTGTAGTTTGGTGGTCGTGCGCGGGCCTTCGGCTGAAGGCGTGCCCGGTCCAATCTGGACGTTGATTGTCGTCTCTCCGGGCAGCGCCAGCCGCGTCTCGTTGTTTTGATTGACAACGCGAAACGCCAGCCAGCGTCCCTTCTCCGCATTCTTTGCAAGCTGCTTGACCTGCTCGTCCGCCTCGACCTCTTCGGGCGTTGCAAGGCGCGCACGCAAGGGTGTTGCGCCCTGCCCCAAAACTTTAATCGTGTTCAAGACGGCAGCCGGATCAATTCGCTGGTCGAACTCCACGAAGATCAAAGTGTCGCGCGCGACGGAATCGCCCTGCGGGTAAAAGTTCTTGACTTGCGGCGGCGGCGTCGCGAACGTCCATGATTTAGCGGACGCTAGAAGATTGCCGTTCGCGCTTTTAGTACCGGCAGGCACAGTCACTTTATAAGTAGTCGCCATCGCGAAGCGTCCTTCGGGAACAAAGAGCAGCGTCTTTGTACCGACCCAGCGCCAGCGGCCCGGCGGTTGAGGCGAAAGCTGTACGGGCACATTTTGCGCCGCTTCATCCTGCGAAGTGACGGCTATCATCGGCTGCGAAAACGTGACGCTCAGTTGCGGCGCAAGCGGGACTTCGCCATCGGGCGAAACGCGCAGGACTTCGAGCGGGCCGGAGGAAACCGTGGGAGGCGCTGTCGTTGATTCAGGCGGCGGGAAAGCGGCGTTGATAATCTTGCCCGTTCGCGGCGCGGGCAGAGAGCGCTCACGCAGGGCGAAGTCCTGTTCATCCCCTGCCTCACCCTTGACGAAGGGCAAACGCTTCAGGATGTTCTGCGCTTCGGCGTCAGAGATTTTCGTGGCCTGCGAGACAGGCGGGGTTGCCGGTCGCTCAACCTGCTCCGCGCCCTCGCTCAAACGAAAGCGCAACCCTCGCGGCCCATCGTCTGTTTGAGCTAATGATGGACTACTGCTGCTTGCTCCGCCGCTTAACACGCTCTCCGTGCGCGCCGAAGTGAAGGGGCTCAGTAGAAAGGAGATGGCCAGAAGACAGGAGGCTAGACGCTTGAGACGAATCATTTGAGAAAGGACTCCTCGTTTATATTTGAGGCTGAAATTTTTCGTTTATGAAGGACGATTGCCTGTCCGGAATGTTTCGATTCGGATTCAACCTGGACGGGCCATCATGCCACATTGACTGAACGAACAGAAAGCCCGGGTCTTGCGCGCGAGCTTCGGCGCGCATCTCTTAAACCCTTCTGAGTACACGCATCACCTGAAGCCTTAGATGCAAATTTTGCCTTTCTTGTTCCACGTCTCTCTCTTAGCGGCTGACGTAAGGATTGCCCTTGAGCCAGAAGCGCCAGGGCTTCGCGGCGTATTCCTCCGCGTAATCAATCCCTATGCGCGGGCCTGTGGAGATTTGTGATGGAGGCACGCGCTTTCCAGTGTCTTCAATCCAGATGCGCTTCCCCAGTAGGTCCGCGCCGTTCAACGAGCGATCAATGCCGAACGCCATGCAGAGCTTTCCAGGCCCGCTCGTCAGCTCGCGATCCTTCTTGCCGGGACGCAGCAACCGCATTCGTTCGATGCCTTCTTCCGGCTCTACGGCGCGAATCAAAACCACGTGCGGGACAGAGGACGCGCCCGTCACGACGTTCAACTGGAAATACATGCCGTAGATGAAAAAGACGTAAACCATGCCTCCTTCCGCGTACATGATTTCGGTGCGCGGCGTGCGGCGATGATTGTAAGAGTGCGCGGCCTTGTCTTCCGGCCCCATGTAGCTTTCCGTCTCGACGATGCGGCCCGAGACGCGCTCGCCCTTGGGATGCGCGACGACCAGACGTTTGCCCAGAAGCTCGCGCGCCACGCGCAAAGTATCACGGCGCGTGTAGAACTCGCGCCCGAGCTTGACGGGTTGAGACTCTTTTTTACTCATGGGATGAATTCGACCGAGCTTGCTCGTCATGATGACAATCCGCGTCTCGCTGGCGGTTGGTCTTGAGACGTGCCGCTTGAGTATACTTGCAGGCACAACTTATGAGCGAACAAAAAGAACAAAGCCTTCAGGAACGATACGCACCGCACAACGCTTGTTTCGGCTGCGGCCCAATGAACGAGCGCGGGCTTCGCATACGCAGCATTGCGCACGGCGACGATGAAGAAGTCGTGGCCGAGTGGCAGCCCGAAACTTTTCATGAAGCTTTTCCGGGCATGCTCTCGGGCGGCATCATCGGCACGCTGCTCGATTGCCACTCGAACTGGACCGCCGCCCGCCACCTGATGCGTCAGACGGGCGCACAGACTCCGCCCTGCACCGTGACGGCAGATTTCCACGTCAAGCTCCTGCGCCCGACTCCCACGGACGAGCCTGTGAAGTTGAAAGCGCGCGTCGTCGAATCAACCGCAGACCGCGCCGTGGTAGAAGCAGAGCTTATCGCCAAAGGCAAAGTGTGCGCGACCTGTCGCGGCACTTTCGTCGCCGTCAAGCCCGGCCACCCGGCCTATCATCGCTGGTGACGAAGTCCAAAGTCCCATGTCCCAAGTCCAAAGTCGGTGAACCGTTTTTGACTTGGGACTTTGGACTTGGGACTTGAGACTCATTGCATGGAAGAGACCAGAGAGCTGCGGCTGCCGGAGATGATCTCGCGCCAGAAGGGTTCTGCGACGCGGCGCATCATCCACGCCATTTTCAGCATCGCGCTGCGTCTCTTCTTCCGTCGCATCGAAACCAGCGGGGTAGAGCGCGTGCCGCAGACAGGCCCGCTCATCTTCGTCCTCAATCATCCGAACGGCTTGATAGACCCGGCGATGGTTTTCTGTGCGCTCCCGCGCCGCGTCTCTTTCCTCGCCAAGTCAACGCTCTTTCGCCTGCCGGTGCTTGGATTTTTGATGCGCGCGGTCGAATCGCTTCCCGTCTACAGGCGCATGGATGCGGGCGAAGACGTCTCGCAGAACCGCCGCACCTTTGAAGCTTGCCACGAGCTTTTACGTCGCGGGCGCTGCATAGCGCTTTTTCCCGAAGGCGTCTCGCACAGCGCGACCGAATTGCTGCCCATGAAATCCGGCGCGGCTCGCATAGCGCTCGGCGCGCTCTCGTCCACTGAAGGCGACGAGGATGAGACGGAGCTTCGAGGCTTGCGCATCGTGCCCGTAGGGCTCTACTACACCTCGCCCACTACATTTCGCAGTGAAGCGCTGCTGCGTTTTGGAGATTACATAGAGGTCGAGCCCGTCCCCTTGGATGAAAACGGAGAGCCGCCGCGCGACGAAGTCAAGCGATTGTCGAAAAGGATTGAAGAGGCGCTGCGCGAAGTCACCCTCAATGTCGAATCGCGCGAGGCTCTGGCGGAAGTGCTCAAGGCCGAACAGCTTTTTTCCTCGCTCTACGAGGGAATAAATATTAAAGAATCTTTGACCGAGACCTTTAACCGGCTGCGCAGCTTTGCCGAATGGCGCAAGCGCATCTTGTCGCGCGCGCCTCTTGAGCCGCGCATTGAACGCCTGCGCACGCGCATAGGGCGCTACGAGGAAGAGCTAAACGAGATCGGCATCACGCCCGAGAATCTTTCGCTCTCTTCACATTCCGGCTGGTTCGTCTTTCGCCATTTTCTACTGCGTGCCACGCTCCTTGCGCTGCTTGCGCCGCTCGCCATTGTGGGCGCAGTCCTTCATTTTCCTGCCTACATGGTCTGCGATATCCTCTCGCGCATTTATCGCAAGCACGGCGCTGACGATTCGGTCGCGTCCGTCAAAATTTTGATGGCTATCCTGCTGATGCCTCTGACGTGGATAATCGTGACGGTGGCGGTCTATTTCTTCTGGGGCTGGCGCATGAGTTTGCTCGCCGGGCCTGCGGCAATCGTCTGCGGCTTCGTCGCCATGCGCTCCATCGAAGAGCTTTACGACCTGCGCGGCTGGTTCAAAGCCGTCATGGTCCTGCTCAGGCGTCGCGGCCTCTACCTGCGCCTCCTCATCGAACGCCGCTCCCTCCACAACGAACTGGAACAACTCGCCACACAGGAAGAACAAGTGAGCAGTAAGCAGTGAGCAGTAAGCAGTAAAAGAAAGCAAGCATCCATCAAGTCGAGCAGTATTTCGTTCGACTGCTTACTGCTCACTGCTTACTTTTTACTTTCTTCTTACTGCATTGATGAAGTCTGCCAGCAGACCGTACGCGGTGCTGCGTAGGTTCGGGTTGTGGGCCGTTTGTGTGAGACCGTGTAAGACGTCCAGCTCGAAGTGTATGGCGAGGGAGGTTCCGCGCGTCATGGCGAGGGGGTCGTCCGTGGAAATTTCTTCGGGCCGGACGCTGGCGTGCAGCACGCCTTCTTTCAACTCGGCGCGAGAGACGAGCCGCAAGCGGCGATTCGCTTCGCGCGCGGCGCGCACGCTCTGTGTGTCTAAATCGCGTATGCCTTTGCGCTCGACCTCTTCGAGCTTTAAGGGTGCGCGCATCAAGACGCGCGCCAGCGCGCAGACTTTGACGGCGGAGTCCCAGCCGTCAACATCATAGCTCGGGTCTGTCTCCGTCACGCCAAGAGCGCGAGCGCGCTCGACGCCCTCTTCAAAATCCATTCCCTTTTCCATCCCCTCGATGATGATGTTGGTCGTGGAATTCAGCAGGGCGCGAAAGCCTTTGACGTGCGCCGCCGGAAAGCATTCGCGAAAGAGCGAGAAGACGGGCATGCAATCCGCCACGGTCGCCTCATGCATCAAGCGCAAGCCGCGCTCGCGTGCCAGTTGGTCCAGCTCGTCAAAGGCGTGGACAATCGGTCCCTTGTTGGCCGTCACGACGTGCGCGCCGTGTTCGAGCCCCGCGCGTATGTGTTCGATGCCGGGCTGTCCCGTCATGGGTTCGAGCGAAGTGGTCTCGAATAAAACATCTGCGCGCGCCGCCGCCAGCCACTCTCGTACATTCGCGGGCGGCGGCGAGACGCTTTGTTCAGCTTTGCCTTCCGAAAGCGCGCCTTCATCAAAGCCCTCGGGCCGCGCGAGCCATCCCAGACGGCGCGTCGCCACACCCGTCACGCGCCACTCAATCCCGAACGACGCGCGCATCTCTTCGGTCTTCTCCACAAGAAGAGGCACGAGGGCGCGCGCCACGTTACCGAAACCAAGCAGGCACAGGTTGAATTGTTTCATCTCTCTCAAATCAATTGCCGGGCAAGTTCAGCATAGAACCTGCCCGGCAATATACACCGAATCCCTGCCTGATTCTCAGGCGCGTTTGACGTTGCGCGCGGCCTGCGTCTTCTGTGCAGGCTGCTCATCCGAAGTCGATTGCTTCGCGGCGTTCGTGCTTTGCGCTTTGACCTTTTCGGCGCGGGCCGTCATGCGACGGTCAAGGTCCGCAATCTGCTCGGGCGTGAGATGATGAATGTTTGGCTGGTTGTGATAAATCTTTGCGCCCGTGACGACGTCCGCCTGTTTGAAGCCTAGCCGCTCGGCCCTGGCAATCAATTCCTGAATAGTCATGCGCGGTTGTACGAGCGTCAAAGACGCGGACTTCTCTTCCAAAGTTTCCGGCGCACTCGGCAGCCGTGCGGCTGTACGCTCAAATTCGTCGCCGTGCTCTCGCATCATGTGGCTGAGAAAATCTTTGAACGAGACGTTGCCGACCAGCTCAAACCCTATCTCAAAAGCAGGGCTGTTGGATTTGACGACCTGAAAGACGCGCACGACTTCGCCGTCGCGCTCCTGCAAGGAGACTTCCACCAGCAGGTCCACGAAAAATTCCAGGCCCGATGTTGTGCTTAGCAAGACCTGCCCGACTTCGTTGGCTTCTCTCTCTTCCTTGCCCCTGGCCGGAATTTGATCCGTGATGACGACGGACTTGCCGCTCTCTATACAGAGGCGACGAAGGACGCCCTGCAAGACCATCTGGTCGGCGGCCAGTTCTTCGGCTGAAGGCTGCGCGAGCGGATCACCTGTGCGCTCGCGTACGGCTTTAATCGTTTCGCTGTGCTTGGCGCTGAAGTAGGCCGCCCACGAATCCAGCGCGAAGCAGCCGTAGTTCTGCTCCTGTCCTTCGCCCGAGAGCGCCCAGTCTATAAACTCCGGCAGCTCGTCCGGGTGCTCCACTTCGAACCCGTCGAAATCCGTCCCGACACCTTTCAGCAGACGGGTCTTGCGCTCTGTGTCGAAGACGCAGAGACGCCCCAATCCGGCGTCGAGCATGCTGCGCATAAAGTGGCTTTTACCCGCACCGGCCGCGCCGCGCACAGCCATCACAAGCCTCTGCTGGCGAGGACGGCGGCTGAGGGGATTGATTTTCTGTCTGGTAGTCTTATTCATCTAGTCTCTCCTCATTAAAGGTGTTTCAGCCTCCTGCCGCATTGAACGGGTCTCCCGGACAGCAGAAGAGATGTTTTCATGACCCGCTCAAACCTTTTGACGGCGAGTTCGGGCGGCAATTTAGCACGTCCGGAGCGGTAATGCAACACTTTTTCACAGATGAAACACGGAAATTATGAGGGATGAATAAGATAAGAAAGAGAAGCGGGAGTGGGAGACGCGGTGAGACAAGCGGTTGCAGACGGCTATCCCCGATCTCCTTAATGTTCTAAGCCCCTGAAAGGGGCTCAATGCTTCGCCGCGTCTCTTCAGAGCTAACGCTCGCCGCGCGCGTCTTTTAAATCGCGTATGAGGGCGTTCATGGCGTCGGCGGCGAACATGCCGGTTTTTTTTGTCTTCCAGATAATGCGTGGGCGCTTGGGCTCGTTGAGGATGACGAACAGCTCGCCGTAGGCGTAGGGCGTGCCGAGCGGGCGGCGCACCTCCAGCACGTTGAAGAAGATTATAAACTCCGCCTCGGCGGCGCTCTGTGCAGCGGTGATGCTGCCGCGCTCTTTCATATACTTATTCAGTTTCTGCGCCATCTGGTTGTAGGTGCGCGGGAAGTTCATGCGATGATCGTCCGGCTTGTAAAGGTCCGACAAGACGGAGTTGGCGGACCCGCTCGCATCTACGACGGCGCTGCGCCGCACTATCAAAAAGAGGCGGCGCTTGTTTCTGATCTCTGCGAGCGAGCCCGAGACGCTCCCTTCGTCCGTCGCCGCAGACTGAGCCTGAGCGGGAAACAGAGTGACAGCGCTGAAGATGAAAATGAATAACCAGAAGAATGTGACGGCACGAGACATGAGCTTTCAACAGACCTCGCTTCCGGTCCAATATAACGGGAGACTTCGCCTCTAGTCGAGTGTGGCAGCGCCGCGCTCGCTTGTTCCCGTAGAGAGGGATTCTTAAAAATCCGCGCGCCGCTTGCTCGTAAGCGGAGGCTCTGGTACAACCAGAGTTCTACAGGTGAGAAATCTGCAAAGGAGTCTTTTATGCGAACGATGAAAACCCGGTTCCCCTTTTTGTTGATGGTGATGGTCGCGGCGCTGGTCGCGGCGTCGGTCGCCGCTCTGGCTTTCGCGGACCCGCCGACGGTGGGAGCGCCCGCCCCTGAGTTCACTCTTAAAACCAACGAAGGCAAAGATGCCAGCCTCAAGGATTTTCGCGGCAAGTGGGTAGTGCTCTACTTTTATCCGAAAGACTTTACGTCTGGCTGCACGCTTGAGGCGCGCAACTTTCAGCGCGACGCGGAGAAGTATGCGAAGCTGAACGCGGTCATCCTGGGCGTGAGCACGGACACTGCCGAATCACACAAAGATTTCTGTGCGAAGGAAAGCCTGGGCTTTAAGCTTTTGGCGGACACGGAATCCAAGGTCTCCAACGATTACGGCTCGGTGATGGAGTACGAAGGAAAGAAATATTCCGCGAGGAACACTTTCATCATCAACCCTGAGGGCAAGGTGGCGCGCGTCTTTATGAAGGTCAAGCCCGCGGGCCATAGCGACGAAGTGCTGGCGGCCCTCGCAGAATTGCAGAAGCCTGTAGCTACTGACTAAAAGCTCAGGCTTTCATCACACGCACGCGAGGAGTAGATGGATACCATTCGGATTCTGGCAGCGGTGTTGGGCGTGGGAGCTTTTCTACTCGGCGGCCTGATGGCTTTCAAAACGGAGGTCGAGGCGGGGCAGGCTTTAATTATCGGCGGGGCAACATCATCGCGGGCCTCTTGATTGCCTCGGCCATAGACAAAACAAAACGTTAAGCCGAGGACACGAAAGACGCGGCATCAAAAGCTTTCGTTCGCTGGGCAATATGCGAAGCCGTCCATGCGTCACGTCTCTTATGAACTGCCCGGACAAGCTGAAAGACGTGTTGGCGGATGGACGCGCCGTACGCCTCGTTGAAGACGGCATCTATTCCGCGCTCGCGGACGACCGCCCAGAGGCGCACGCCTCTCGTTATGATAAAAGAGCCGCTGTTTATGACACGGTCGTAGGCACGCGGCTCTATAACCGTTTGATGTGGGGCGCATCGCTTCTGGATTACACGGCGTTTGCGGCAGATGCGCTCCGCTCAGGCCGTGGAAGATTTCTGGACGCGGCCTGCGGCTCGTTCCTCTTCACAGCCAGCGCTTATCTCTCGACAAAACGCGAGATCATCGCCTTCGATCAATCGCTCGAAATGCTCAGACGCGCCCGCCGTCGTCTAATACAACTCGCGGGCTCTATCCCTGCACACATCGTCTTGCTGCAAGCAGACCTTGCCGACATAGTTTTCCGGCCCGCGAGCTTCGAGACCGTGCTCTGCATGAACGTCCTGCATCACCTCTCGGACGCAGGCTCTACGGTCGAGCGTCTCAAACGACTCGCCGCGCCCGGTGGTCATCTATACTTTATGAGCCTTGTCACGAACAGCCGCTTTGTAGGCGACCGTGGTCTGGACATCATGTACCGTACGGGCGAGTTCGTGCGCCCGCGCACGAGCGCGGAGCTGCGCGGATTGTTGGACGCTGCGCTCGGGCAAGAGGTAAGCTACCGCACCGGCGGCAACATGTCCTACGCCAGCACAAACGTTCTCACTTGAAGATATGACGACACGACGAAGAAGCGCGTGGCAACATACCTCGTTGTTTATTTTGAGCGGAAGGGCTTTCCAATCGACACATGAAATTTGCCAGAATTCTTTTCACCGTCGCGGGCGTGTACGGTATCCTTGTGCTCCTGCCGCAATATTTTCTGGAAGAGAAGACCGGTCTTGATAATCCGCCTCCGATTAATCACCCGGAGTATTACTACGGCTTCGTAGGCGTCGCGCTGGCGTGGCAGGTTGCCTTTCTCATCATCGCGCGCGACCCCGTGCGCTATCGCCGGATAATGATTCCGTCCGTGCTTGAGAAAGCAGGCTTCGGCGTGGCCTGCATCATTCTTTACCTGCAAAATCGTCTCGCCACGATGACGCTCGGCTTCGGTATCCTGGACCTAATCTTAGGCGCGCTCTTTCTAGTGGCTTACTTAAAGACGCCCGCACGCGCGGAATGAACAGCAATGCAGACAGGCTTTGATGAAAAAGTGAGTATGGATTCAACGGCGCGCTCGACCGCGCGGCGCGATTTTGTGTTGAGCCTGATTTTCATGAGCCTCCTTGTAGCCTTTGTGCTTTCGGGCCTCGCGCTCGACGCCAACTGGCGCAAGCTCGCGCGCGTCGGCCTAGGCTTCTCCACCTATCTCTTCGTACTGCTTTCACTCGTCGGCGGCTTGCGTCTCTTTGAGAAACGACGCGCGCCCATTCCCTTCCCGGTTTTCGCCCTGTCGGCTGCCGCAGCCGAGCTGGCCTCGGGCTGGCTCAGACCAACGGCGCGTTCAACCGTTGACTTCGCCGTCGCCCTCGCTGCCGCTCTCCTCATCGGCGGCACTCACTGGCTCGCGCTCCGCACATGGCGTCCGCTCAGGACGCGCATCGTTGGCAAAACACAAAAGGCCGTCTAACATGCCGGGCCGAAGGCTCCGATATATAGGGTGAGTTCAACATAAGATATTTTAGCTCCGTAGGAGCGTAGATGTTTATAGCTCTATGAATAAAAACCGAACCAAGCTCCGTAGGAGCGAAATGTTTGTAACAATGACATTCCGCTCCTACGGAGCTTAGTTCGTTGTATAGACTTGATACTATAAACATCTACGCTCCTAACGGAGCTAAAGACATATTGCATGCTGATATACCGAACCAACGTTTAAGAAACCGCATCTCTTGTCTCAGCCACCAAAGAGATTGATGCCGAAGAGTTTTAATAGCTGGCTTCCGAGCATCAACAAAATCGCTGTTGTTATCATCGCGAAAGTTCCCCAGCCGAGGACGTTGTAGAGACGCGTGTTTTTCAGTTCGCCCGTCAGGCGTTTGTCGTTCACCAGAAGCAGTATGAAGATGAGGATGACGGGCAGGAGGACTCCGTTCAAAACCTGTATGGCGACGAGCATCTGTATGACGGGGATGTTGGGGATGAGCGCCGCGCCTGCTCCGGTGATGACCAGCGCTGTGAAGAGTGTGAAAAAAACTCTGGCACGTCGAAAATCCAGATTGACGCCCTTGGGGATGCCGAAGGCTTCGCTGATGGCGTAGGAAGTGGCTAGAGGAAGCACAGCCCCGGCCAAAAGCGACGCGCCTAAGAGTCCCACGGCGAAAAGAATTTTGGCAGAGCTTCCAACCACGGGCTCAAGCGCGCGTGCAGCGTCCGCAGCAGTTTCTATCTCCCGCTGACCGGCGACATAGAGCGTTGCGGCCGTGGCGATAATCATGGAAATAGACATCAGGTTGGAAAAGACGCTGCCGATGTAGGCGTCCATGCGCTCCGGCCCGTAGTGGCGGCGCGCCGCCCCGCGCTCGACAATAGAGCTTTGCTGGAAAAGCTGCATGTAGGGCGTGATGGTCGTTCCCAACAGGCCGACTAAGATAAAGATGTATTGTGAATCAAGACTGACGTGCGGGATAAAAGCGCCGCGCGCAACTTCGCTCCAATCAGGCCGCGCCATAATTGCCGCCGCCGGATAAGCAAAGAACACGAGCGTCATCAACAGAAAAATTCTTTCGACCCGCGCGTAAGAGCCATAGATCACCAGATACCAGAGGAGCGCTGCGGCCACGGGCACGGCGATATATTTGCTCACGCCTAAAAGCTCCATCGCCGCGCCGATGCCTACAAACTCGCTGACGGTGATGCCGCCGTTGGCTATGAGAATCACGCACACGGCAAAGAGCGCCCAGCCCGCGCCGAAACGCTCGCGTATCAAATCCAGCAGCCCGCGTCCCGTCGCCGCTCCCAACCGCGCGCACATCTCCTGCACGACGGCGAGCGAGATGGTGATGATGACCATCACCCAGATGAGACTGTAGCCGTAACGCGCGCCCGCAGAGCTATAAGTAGCGATGCCGCCCGCGTCGTTTCCGGCGGAAGTAGCGATGAGACCCGGACCCAATAGAAAGAGCCAGCGCCAGATGCCCGTGGGACGGCGACGCAGACCGCGCAGCCGTATGCCTCGACCGCGTATGTTAATTACCAGCCCTTGGCTCACAGTGCGAGGATGAGGCGGCGGCGCAAGCGCCTCGACTTCCTGTAGCGGTTCAAGACCGTGTGGCTGTGGTTTCTGACTCATGAAAAAATCCGTGGGGCCAGCGCGCTCCAGCTCTGCGGCGCAATCTGTGCCACGGCTGCATCCACCGTCACTACTCCGATGAGCCGCCCGTCCTTGCCCACGACAGGCATCGCCGCGACGTGACTGTTCACGACGCGATAGCTCGCTTCATCCGCGCGCTCCAGAGGATGAAGCGTCGTCACGTACGGGTCCATAATCTCTTCGAGCTGTTTGTCCTCTTCGGCAATGAGCAGGTTACGCAGCGAGACTAGGCCGCGTAAGCGCCGCGACTCGTCGTCGTCAACCACGTAGATTAAAAAAACGAAGTCGGGCTCTTTAATCCGGTCGCGCAAAGCTTCCTGCGCTTCCTTAACAGTCAAACCGATGGGCAGGTAGACCACGTCGTTCGTCATGATGCCGCCCACGCTGTCTTCCGTGTAACGCAGAAGCTCCACGATGCGCTCGGCGCGCTGGCGCGGTAAGCGATTGAGATAACCGCGCGCCGTCGCCGTCGAAAGTCTTCCGACCAAATCCGCAGCCACATCGGGAGCCATCAGCTCAAGCAGGCGCAAGCCCTGCTCCTCTTCCAGCTCCTCGAAGACCTGAAGCTGGCGCTCCGGCGACATAGCTTCCAGCGTGTCTGCGGCAATCGGGTCGGGCAGGAGAATAAGCAGCTCCGCTGCCTGCAAATAGGTGATGGGTTCCGTCAGGCGCGCGATTTCGCCGGGCGGGAGCCGCGTGATTCTGGAATGATGTGCCGCGCCGGGTTTGCTTGCCTTAGGGTCGCCGCGCAAAAATTCAACGTACTTCCAATCGTAGAGCGCCTCTTCGCTCACGCGCCCGAACAGCCCGCGACTGAGCCTGCGCCAGATGGCGCTGATGCTCGTGTCAGCCGAGCGAAGACGCAGCTTTCCATCATCTTCCTCAAGGCACAGGTCGTTGGCGCGCGTGGCGCGGCGGTTCTGTAAATCTATGACGAGCGCGTCCAGAATGTCGCGCCTCAGCAGCGCTTCTTCGCCGAGCGGTGCGGAGGAAGCAGCCTCGCGGGCGTGTTCAAGGTCCGCGACCTTAAATTCGCGCCTCTGCCATTCGATTGAACGCACCTCTTCCCACGGCACAGACCTGCGCTGCCTGTTCGCGTCGCGGAACAGGAGGCTCGTGACCGGCGGGTAATCGCCTTCCTGATGAGCGACAGACAAATCTTCCAGCCGCGCGCGGCGGCCCTCTTCGTCTACTAATTGAAATCCAAGGAGCTTCGACAGCATCACCATCACGGCGAATCTCCGTCGAGAAGAGAGGAATTAGAACTTAGAGAGGCAAGAGACCTGGGCGATGCGTAAATCTCGCTCCGCTTGCTAACAGTTAACAGCATGCTTTCCTTCCCACGGCGCGCATCACTCGTCAAGCCAGACCATTGATAGTGCATCAGAGGTTTCACAAAATGATTTCAAAGTAAGATTCACCGCAGAGACGCGGAGGACGCAGAGACGACGCAGAGAGAATAAACAACAGGAGGCGTGAGAGAGAAAGTCGCACATTGTTTGTAGCTCCGTAGGAGCGAGGATGTTTATAGCTTGATTGTCGAAATTAAAAATCAAGCTCCGTAGGAGCGGCATGTCACGGATGCGGAACATGCCGCTCCTACGGAGCTTGTCTACATCTGTCATCTGCGAGCTATAAACATCCTCGCTCCTACGGAGCTAAACAGCATGTGCATCTGCCTCTCTTAACTCCTGTTATTTATTCTCTCTGCGTCCTCTGCGGCGAGTCTTACTTAAAACTGAACCGCCACTCGGGCTCATGCCTGCTCGTCAAAGCTGATGCGCTCGCCCGTCTCGACGGCGCGATAACATGCATCCACCAGCTCTACAGACTTGTAGCCGTCGAGCGCCGTCACGGGCGCGGCCTCGCCTGCGACGATTGATTCCACAAAAGCCCTGTCCTCCTGCGCGTAGCCCCACTTCTCTTCCTTCGTCAATTGATGCATCGAGTAGGTTCTGTACTGACCGTCCACGGCTTCGCTCACCGTGAGGCTTTCCATCTCGCGCGTCGTGATTGATTGATGATGACAAAAGACCTCCACGCGCTCGAAGGGAAAGAGCCAGCTTGCATCGGCGGACGAGCACATCGTGGCGTGCACGCCGCTCGCGAATCGCAGGAGCACGGAAAAGTCGTCCGTCTCCTTATATTCATGACGCGAGCCCACGGCCACAAGGTCGCGCACCTCTCCGAAGAGAAAGCGCAGCATGTCGAACATGTGTATCGTCGTCTCGTAAAGAAAGCCGCCGGTCACCTCCGCGTCACCGACCCAGACGGGATGAAGCAGCTCTCCGCGATTCATCTTGACGTGCGCCGAATGTGGCGCGCTCTCTTCCATGAGCATCCGCCGCAATCTTTCATAGACGGGAGCGAAACGACGATTGTGCCCGACCTGAAATACAGCCTCGCTCCGGTTCGCAGCTTCGAGCACCACGCGCGCGTTCTCAAGATTGGTCGCCAGCGGCTTTTCGCAGAAGACGTGCTTGCCTGCACGGGCTGCCGCGCACGCTAATTCAGTATGTTTAGTATTCGGCGTCGTGATGTAGACGCCGTCAACGCTCTCTATCAATTCGCGTGCGTCGCGCGCAACAGTTGCTCCGGTCGTGCGTGCGAGCTGCGCGGCGCGCTCGGGCTCTATGTCGTACACTTCTGCAACACGCACGCGCTCGTCTCGCGCGAGCACGGAGGCATGAACTCCGCCGATGTAGCCCGCGCCGATGATTCCGATTTTAATCTTGTCCATAAAAGTGATTGCCCCGGGTTAATTGCCGACGACACGCGCGACGGCGGCATGAGCTTCGCGCGCCAGCTCAAAGGGATCGCGCTCCCAGTATTCGGGCCGGAAGATTTCGACGCTTGCGACGCGGTCGTAGCCCGCCTCTTTGAGCGCACACACAATCTCCCCGAGCGGCAGAATCCCCAAACCGGGCAGCAGGCGATGACGGTCCTCCAACTCCTCGCGCGGCAAATCTTCCGCGTCGTTGATGTGAAAGATAAAGAGCTTTTCAGCATCGAGCCGTTTAATTGATTCGATGGTCGAGCCGCCCGCGTAAAAGTGAAAGCTATCGATGACGAGCCCGACGTTGCTGCGCCCGGTCGCTTCGACAATCCGGCTCGCCATGTCGAGCGTCTGCACGCTGCACTGTGGTTGTCCCAAAAATTCAAAAGCCAGCGCGACGTTGAAACGCTCGGCAATCTCGCTCAATTCCGTGAGCGTCACGGCAGACTCTTTAATAACATCGCTCTCGCTCTTTCCTTCCGGCAGCGGGCTCGGCACGACGACCACGTACGGGCAGCCGACCTCAGAAGCGATGCGACACAATTCCTCACACTCGCTCGTGAGCCGCGCGTGCGCTTCTACATCTCTAAAGGTGATGTGCTCTATGGAATTGATGCTGTAGGGCCTGACATTATTTTCGTCAAAGAGCTTGCGCAAGTCTGCGGTCGTGTTGTGGGCCAGAAACCGCCTGAGCTTCGCGGCCCAGATTTCCAGATACTCAAACCCGGCACGGCTCGCAGCCCTTATATCCGTCCCGAGGTCCGCCTTCATCGTCGTCGCACCATTGAGCGCCAGCTTCATCAATTACTCCTCCAGCCCTGCACTTAAACATAAAGGATTCAAACATAAAAGCGCACACGATTTCTTAACAGTTGTTTGAAAAGTCCCGTAGGGACTGAATGTTTATAGCTGTCGTATAAAAAATTGCTTCAAGCTCCGTAGGAGCGGCATGTCATGGATGCTGAACATGATGCTCCTACGGAGCTTGATACTTGGTTAATGCGATAGGGCTATAAACATCCTCGCTCCTACGGAGCTAATCAATCACGATAATTTTTCAAACTACTTCTAATGTCGAACTTCTCCCTTATCTCAACGCGTCGCCCGTGGCGGCGTCGAAGAAATGCAGTTTGTCCGGCGCGACGCGCATCCAGACGGGCGCGTCCGTGTCGGCGCGAAAGCTGGCAGGGGCGCGGGCGATGAGCTTTGCGCGGCCCAACTGTAGAAACACAAACGTCTCGTTGCCCATCAGTTCCGTCACGTAAACGGAAGCGGGGAGCCATCCTTCGCGCGCTTCAGCCGAGACCTCTATGTGTTCGGGCCGCACGCCGAGCGTCGCGCGTTCGTGCTTGTCCAAAAGGTCCAACTGCGCGTCCGACAGCGGGATTGTCAGCTCTGCGCTGGTGAAGAGGCGCGCTCCCTTGTCTACGCTGCCTTCTATAAAATTCATGCTGGGGTTGCCGACAAATTCCGCTACGAAACGATTGGCCGGATGATTGTAGATTGTGAGCGGCGCGTCAAACTGCTGCAAACGCCCGCGCCGCATGACGGCCACGCGCGAGGCGAGCGTCATGGCTTCCGATTGATCATGCGTGACGTAAACGGTGGTCGTGCCGAGTTCGTGCTGCAAGCGCTTCAACTCGCCGCGCATCTGCACGCGCAGCTTGGCGTCCAGGTTCGAGAGCGGCTCGTCCATCAAATAGGCGCGGGGCTCGCGGATGATGGCGCGGGCCAGTGCCACGCGCTGGCGCTCGCCGCCCGAAAGCTGGCGCGGACGCGCTTTCAACAGGCTCTCTATTTCGAGCATCCGCGCGACACGCTCGACACGCGCTTTTCTTTCCTCCTGCGCCACGCGGCGCACGCGCAAAGGGTAAGCAATATTTTCCGCAACCGTCATGTGCGGGTAAAGCGCGTAAGATTGAAAGACCATCGCCACGTCGCGCTCCTGCGGCGCTAGATGATTGACGCGCTCACCGCCTATAAAGATGTCGCCCGAGGTCACATCCTCAAGCCCGGCCAGCATCCGCAAGCTCGTCGTCTTACCGCAACCCGACGGCCCCAGCAGAACCACGAACTCGCCATCCGCAACCGAGAGCGTCAGGTCGTCAACCACAACCCTCTCGCCAAAGCGCTTCGTGACATTAAGAAATCGAACGTCCATAAGAAGAAAGTGAGCAGTGAGCAGTGAGCAGTAAGCAGTGAGCAGTAAACAGTTTCTTTCTTTTACTGCTCACTGCTTACTGCTTACTTTTGTCTGCTTTCACCCCTTGACCGCGCCGAGAGACAGGCCGCGCACGAGGTAGCGTTGCACGGCGAGGGCGAAAATGAGTATGGGCATCATGGCGACCGTGGCGGCGGCGGACATGACGCCCCAGCGTATCTCGTATTGTGTGACGCGGCCCGCGATGCCCACGGGCAGCGTCATCGCCGCGTCCGTCTGCGTCAGGACGAGCGCGAACAAAAATTCGTTCCACGAGATGATGAGACAGAAGACGGCTGTGGCCGCGAGTCCCGGCGCAACCAGTGGAAGGATAACGCGACGCAAAGCGCCGAGCCGCGAGTCTCCATCCACGCGCGCAGCCTCTTCCAGCTCGCGCGGTATCTCGCGGAAAAATCCGCGCATCATCCAGACGACGAAGGGAAGATTAAAGGCCGTGTAGACGATGACGAGCGACAATCGAGTATCCAGCAGGCGCACGTCGCGCATCATTAGAAAGAGCGGGACGACGGTGACAATCGGCGGAAACATGCGCGTCGAAAGTATCCAGACCGAAAGACGTGTCGAGAGGCGGCGCGGAAGTCGGAACCAGGACAAAGCGTAAGCCGCGAGCGTGCCCAACACCATCGCGCAGAGGGTTGAAGAGACGGACACAAAGGCGCTCGTTAAGAGATATTGTCCAAAGGAGCGCGCGAGAAACGCTTCACGATAATGCGCGAGCGTCGGTTGAAACGAAATCCAGCGCGGCGGCACAGCGAATTGATCGACCTCTGTTTTGAGCGAGATTGTCATCATCCAGTAAACGGGCGCAAGCGCCGCAAAGAGCGCTACAAACAGGAGCGCATACTTGCCTACAGAAGCGAGAGTAGATGTTCGGCGTGTGCGCAGGTGCTTTTTCATGAAAGCTTTCGTCTTCTTACTGGATTTGAAAATCACGCTCTCTAGGCCGTCTCCTGTTGCTGAAGGAGGCGTATGTAAAAGAGGCTGATGGCGTTTGTCAGCAAGAGGAGCGCAAAGGACATCGCCGCAGCGTAGCCGAAATCGCCGAAGCGAAACGCCGCGCGGTAGATGTAGAGGCTGACGGTTTCCGTGGCGAACCCCGGCCCTCCTTCAGTCAAAATAAAAATCTGGTCAAAGACGCGTACAAGATCCATCGTCCTGAGCAGGAGCACAATCAGGATGGCCGGACGCAAGAGTGGCAGCGTGATGTGTTGAAACGTCTGCCACGCGCTTGAGCCGTCAATGCGTGCAGCCTCGTAAGGCTCCTCCGGAATTGCTTGCAGGCCCGCGAGCAGTATGAGAAAGACAAACGGCGTCCATTGCCAGACGTCTACCGCGATGACCGAGAGCAAGGCTAGGCGCGGGCTCGCCGTCCACGTCAAACTTTCCGTCGGGATGCCAAAGCTTTTAAGCGTGCCGTTGATTGCGCCGAAGTTCGGATTGAGCATCAAACGCCAGACGACGCCGACCACTACGGGCGGCAGCATGACGGGGATGAGCAGCGCCGCGCGAAAAAATCCGCGACCGCGCAGGCGTGTGTTAAGCAGGACGGCGAGGCCGAGCCCTAAAAGAAACTCGCAGGTCAGGGCGGCGAAAGCGAAAACGAGCGTGTGCGCAAGCGCGCTCAGAAAGAAACCATCCGAGACGAGGCGCGTGAAATTCTCCATGGTCCAGCGCGCGCTCGCGCCCGTGCCGCGCTGAAAGCTCACGCGTACAGCGTAGACCAGTGGATAAATGGAAAGCGCGAGGAGCACGGCGACGGTCGGCGCTAACAGTAGATAAGGGAGCGCCGTTTCGCTCCTCAAAGAGAGAGCGCGCGGGCGTTTGAAATGACGCGTGCCTTGGCTTTGCTCCGCGTCGTGTGAATCGCTGTCCGGGGCGGGCTTCATTTGCGCTCGACGATTTTGGCGATTTCCGCGTTGGCCTGATTCATGGCGTCTTCGGCGGACAGCTCGCCCGAATTGGCCTTGGAGAGGAAGATGCCGAAGGCGTTTTCAATCTCGTTCCAGCGCGGCTCGCGCGGGCGCGGGCGCGACGTTTCAAGCGAGCGCAACTGCGCAGGATATGATGGAAACTTTGCCAGCAGCTCCGCGTCCGTAAAGACAGAACGGCGCGTCGGCGGATTGCCCGCGAGCGCAGAGCGGCGCATCTCCTCGCGGCTCGTGGCCCACACTAGAAAATCGAAAGCGGCTTCCTTGTTGCGCGCTTCAACGGGAATGGCAATCAGCCAGTTGCCTATCTCCGCGCGTCCCTCGCGCGCTGCGCCCGGAAGGACTGTGAAAGCCATCTTGCCTATGACGCGGGATTTCGCGGGGTCGTTGAAGGCGCTAATCCACGCGGGCCAGTTGATGGACATGGCCGCAGTGCCTTGCAGTAGATGCGCGGAAACTTCATCGGCGTTAAAACTGGAATAGCCGGGCGGAGCATAGCGTCCAAGCTCAAGCATAAATTTTAAAGCGGTGATGCCTTCGGGACTGTTGACCGTGGGACGCCCTGCCGCGTCAAACATCTCCGCGCCGAAGGCCCAGAAGATGGGCATGAAATCCGCCACGGCGGCGTTGCCCTGCGCCGCACGCATGACGTAGCCGTACAGGCGTCCTCCACCCGGCGCTCCCGTCGCTTCATACTGATGAATAGTTCGCACCGCGCGCAGCACGTCCTCCCACGTCGCGGGCTCGGGTAAGCTGTGCTTCTCGAAAAGGTCTTTGCGATAGAAGAAGAGCTGCGAGTTGCCTACGTAAGGCAGAGCATAGAGCGCGCCCGTTTGATACGGGTGACGACAAAGCGCCAGCGACGCTGCGACGAAATCATCGTCCGGTCCCGAAAGGTTGCGCTGACGATAAAGCGGCGCGAGATCCGTCAAGTAGCTCTCGGTCGCGAAGCGCGGGAACCATGGGTCGTCGAGCATGATGAGATCGTAAGCTCCCGTGCGCGACGATAAATCCACCAGCTCTTTATCAAAGAGATTGGCATAGGGAAATTCTACGATGTTGATACGGACGCCCGTCCGCGTTTGATAATCACGCGCGGCCTGCTTCAAAGCGTCGCCCTCGACGCCGGAATTGACGGCGAGCGTCAGTTGCTTTCCTTCGGGGCCAGAGCTACGGCAACCAGCAGGCGCGAAGAGAGCGGCGACAAACGCTATGAAAAGGATGACATGGAGCGTCTTTGAGTAGGAAAGTGTTCTACGCATGCACGGGCTACAAAGTTTTTTACAGGTCTCAAAGGAAAGCGACCTATAGTAAACCCTGTGAGCCGGATTTTCATAACGCTTTGCAGATGTTCAGGAAAGAAATTAACAGGGATGGACAGGATAGACAGGATAAAAAGAAATGATAAATGCAAAGTGCAAAGCGCAGAATTAAAGAATAGCTTTTCCTTCATCATTTTGCATTTTGACTTTTGCATTGCTTTTATCCTGTTTATCCTGTCCATCCTGTTTGAATTCCTTATTCCGAGCGCAGGGCGACGAGCGGGTCAACCTTTGTGGCACGGCGCGCGGGAATCAGGCTCGCGAGGAGCGCGACCAGTGTGAGGACGAGCGGCATCAGTATAAAAACTACGGGGTCGGTTGCTCCGACTCCAAAGAGCAGGCTTGAGACGGCGCGTGTGAAGACGAATGCTCCCGCGAGTCCAACTACGACGCCCGCGAGCGTGAGCTTTAATCCCTGCCCGACAATCATCCTCAAGACATCGCGCCTTTGCGCGCCGAGTGCCATGCGTACGCCTATCTCTTTTGTGCGCTGCGCGACCGAGTAAGAGACCACGGCGTAGATGCCTGTGGCGGCGAGCACGAGCGCGACAGAGGCAAAGAGTGTCAGGAGCAGAAGATTAAAGCGCCGCGCTCCCAATGCCGCCGAGAGAAATTGCTCCATCGTCTTCACGTTCGACGTCGCGACTTCGTTATCCGTATTCAACACTTCGCGCCGCACGGCGGTTGCCACTGCGTTCGGGTCGCCGGATGTGCGTACGACTAAACTCATGTTGTTGGCTAGAAACGAAGTCGTGCCTGCGGGAACCTGCGCGATGGGAGCATAGACCGTGAGCGTAGGCTCGTCTTGCAGGTTATTGTGTTTGACCTCGGCTGCGACGCCGACTATCTCGACTTCGCGCGGCGGAGCGGGCGCGCCGTCGTCTATTTTAATGCGTGCGCCTAAGGGGTCTGTGTCAGGCCAGAAGCGGCGCGCGCATCCTTGATCAATCACGACGACGCCGGGCGTCTGGGCCGTGTCGTGCTCATTAAACTCGCGCCCTTTTAAGATAGGGATATGCATCAAGCGGAAGTAGCCCGCCGTCACCCAGCGATTCTGCGCGGCGGGCACATCACCGGGCTTAAAGGGCGGGCGGCCCGTAATCGTAAAATCGGCGCGCACGTTAGAGCCGCTCAGGGGCAGGACGGAAGCTGCGCCCACGGCTTCGACGCCCTCCATGGCAATGATGCGCGGCGTTAATTTTTCGTAAAAGCCCTGTATGTGTTCGGGCTTTGTGTAACGCGCAGGCGGGAGCGAAAGACGCAGGGCGAGGACGTTCTGCGGCTCAAAGCCGGGGCTCACTTTCGAGAGCCGCGCGAAGCTTTTGATAAAGAGACCCGCGCCTATCAAGAGCACTAGCGAGAGCGCAATTTCCGACACGACCAGCAGGCTTCTAGTGCGACGGCGGCGTGGGCGCGTGTCCGACGTGCTCGTGCCGGCGCCTTTCAATTCTTCGTTGAGATCCATTTTTGAAGAAGCGAGCGCGGGCGTCAGGCCAAAGACCAGACCGGCGACGAGCGTGGCGAGAATTGTAAAAGCGAGGACGCGCCCGTCAATCAGGACTTCGCGGGCGCGCGGCAAATCCGCAGGCCCGAGCTTGATAAGAAAATGCACGCCCCACCACGCGAGCAGAAGCCCGAGCGTGCCGCCCATCAAGGCCAGCATCAAACTCTCCGTCAACATCTGCATCGCCAGACGCAGGCGCGTGGCTCCGAGCGCGGCGCGGATTGCCATCTCTCGCGAGCGCCCGCTCGCACGCGCCAGCAGCATGTTTGCCAGGTTCGCGCACGCAATCAGCAACACCAAGCCCACTGCTCCGCACAACATCAAAAGCGACTTGCGATAATCGCCCACCAGCTCGTCCTGCAAGAACAGCACTCTGGGCGCGGTCTTCTTCGCGTACTCTCCGCCGTACTGTTTGCGCAGCTCCTCGTTAATGCGCGCGAAATCTTCCGCTGCCTGCTCGCGCGTGACATTGGGTTTGAGACGTGCGAAGGCTCTTAAAAAATTTGACTCGCGTTCTGTGCGGCGCGGGTCTGTTTCAGGAACGAGCGGGACGGCTATCTCCGCGTCGGCGTTGGGAAAGACGAACTCGAGCGGCAACACTCCGACCACCGTGTACTCCGCGCCGTTGAGCCGTATGCTTTTTCCGACAAGCACGCGGTCGCCGCCGAAGCGTCGCTGCCAGAGACCGTAAGAGATAACAACCACGCGCGCCGCGTCCGTCTTGCCGTCTTCCGGACCAAGCGTGCGGCCCGCAGCCGCTGCGACATCCAGCACGCGAAAGGCGTTTGCAGTGACGCGCACGCCCTGCACGCGCTCGGGCTCGCCCGCGTCCGTGAGATTCGCGCCCCAGTTGGCAAACGCCGCCAGCTCCTCAACCGTACGATTGCGCTCGCGGTAATCCAGATAATCAGGGATGGAGAAGAAAGCCTTATCGCGGTCGGTGCGCGTTGACCAAATCCAGATCAGTCGCTCCGCGTCTCTAAAGGGCAAGGGACGAAGCAGCACCGCGTTGACCAGACTAAAAATAGCCGTGTTCGCGCCGATGCCCAGAGCTAACGCCACGACCGCTGCGGTCGTGAACCTGCGCGTCTTCACCAATACGCGCCAACTGTAACGAACGTCCTGCCACATAAAGGCAATGCAAAAGTCAAAATGCAAAATGCAGAATGAAAAGAGAGAGCTTCTTTAATTCATCACTTTGCACTTTGCGCTTTGCATTCTCTTTACGTCTTGGAAGAAGCGAGCTGTTTTGTATGAGCTTTGCGTGATTGGTGTGCGGCGCGAAAGGCGGCGGGCGTCCATTTCATGTAGAGACGAAAGGCGTGTGTGAGATGGCTCTGGTCATAGAAGCCTGCGCGAAGGGCTATGTCTGCGAGCGTGCGGTCTGAAGTTGCAAGCTCGCGCGCGGCTCGTTCAAGACGCAGGCGTCTGATGTACTCGCCGACCGTCTGGTTATAAGCGCGACGAAAGACGCGCGCCAGGTGCGCGGGATGCACGCCGACTTCCGTGGCTATCTTCGAGAGGGTCAGGCGGTCTCGCGTGAAGTCTTCGCGTATCAGCTCGACGGCGCGCAGGAGCCACGCGGGCTGAGGTTTACGCCCGGTCTGAGAAAGATTCCGCCGCGTCTCTTCGGCGAGCAGCTCAAGAATTAATCCTTCCATGGCGAGCGCGGAAGCGGTGTCTGCCGTTCGAAATTCTTTATAGATGCGTAGCGCGAGCGATGACGTCCACACGTCGCGCACAATCTTCACGCGGTCCAGAATCTTCGAGCACGAACGCACCATCGCCAGCCGCTCCTGCTTGACTTCGATGATAAGGCTTTGCGCGCCAACTTGACCGTACCTGTCGGCGTGCATCTCCCCGGCGGGTTTTATCAGGAGACTCGAAGGCACACACTCGCGCTCTCTATGCCCGAGCGTTTCGACGTACGAGCCCTTGAGAACAAAGGAGACGCTCGCGCGCTGGTGCGCGTGTCGCGGGATGACGAGCGCGGGCGGATGCTTTGTCTCTGTTAAGACAAAGCCCTCGACCTCTACGCTTTTAACTTCCTGTCCGAGAGTAACGGGACTCCAATCGATCACGGCTTTAATCCCTCAAGCGGCGCGACTACACGAATAGCTTAAGCGGCTTTCCCGTATAGAACAAGGTTTTGTTTGATAAGTGAACGCGCGTGTGTAAGCGATGCATACGGCGAGGGCTGTCTTATGGTGCTGTGTGCCAGCAAGTTCGAGCGGTATGCTCGTTGCCTTCCCAAATTGGAGCGCATCGGTGATAATCATGAAAACTATCATGACAAAAACGGATGAAAAGTCGGCGGCCAATGCAGAGGTGAGCGAAACCGAAGCGGACGCTGAAGCGAGCACGACCACAACTGAAAAGGGCACGGAGCCGACGGACTTCGAGCTGGCGCAGAGGAGCGCGGCGGGCGATACGGATGCTTTCGAGCAAATCTACCGTCGCCATTTTCGTCGCGTCTACGCTCTCTCTTTGCGCATGCTCTCGGACCCGGTGCAGGCCGAAGACATGACGCAGGAAGTCTTCGTACAGCTCTTTAATAAGATTGGCTCGTTTCGCGGCGAGTCGGCCTTTACCACCTGGCTCCATCGCATGACGGTCAACCTGATACTCATGTATTTTCGCAAGGCGAGCACGCGGAGCGAGCTTTTGACAGATGAGGGCGAAACGCCCGTCCAGATAGTCCACGGGACGGAAAAGCCTGACCGCATGCCTGTCGTTGACCGCATCGCTCTGGAAACGGCTATTAGCGAGTTGCCGCCGGGCTATCGCTCCGTCTTCGTGCTTCATGACGTAGAGGGCTACGAGCACGACGAGATTGCGAAGATGCTGAATATCGCGGCGGGCACGAGCAAATCACAGCTCCACAAGGCGCGGCTAAAATTAAGACAATTGCTCAGGCAACAGGCGGCGCTTAATTAGAGTCTAAGGGTGTTGACACAGGCACTCCGACCTGTTCGTAATACGCCACTAGGAGATCCCTAAATGAAGTGTGAGGAAAGCCTCGTCTTATTGAGCGAGCTTCACGCCGGCAATGTTGAAGAAAATACGGCCCTGCTGATTCACCAACATCTGACGGAATGTCCCCCCTGCAACGACGTTTTTGAGGACATCAAGACCATAGTCATCTCGGCGGGCGCGCTGCGCCAGCCGGGCGACGGCCTCAGCTTCCCGGACGAGAACGACTTCTGGCAACGCCTGACGCTGGTCAGAACCATCCGCCCGGTTCACTAAAATTTTTTGAGCCCCTCAAAGAGGCGGAAGATAATAGCCCACGGCGTCAGCCGTGGGAATAATCAGCATTCAAAATTATTAAGAGCCCCTGAAAGGGGCGAAAGAGATTCCAGCGTGAACATCTTTCGCCCCTTTCAGGGGCTCTCGTTATTTCTTCGTCGCTTATCCCCACGGCTGACGCCGTGGGCTATTTTATTTCGCCCCCTTCGGGGGCTTGCAGTTTTTTCTTAAAAATCCGCGTTCTTAAACTTTGCCCGCCTGACATTACAATCCTTTTGTCCTACAAATTAAACAATTCCCCCAAACATGACGCTTAAGCTCGGAACATTAGCGACAGAGGGGCTGTGCTCTCTAAGTTAGCTTTGAGATGCAGACCTCTTCAGAACGGGAAGGGAGAAACCATGAGCACTCAACAAAGTAATCAGGGCGAGACGAACAGGGGCACAACCGGGGCGGCGGGCGGCACAGGGGCCGCAGAATCAAGCTTGAACTGGGGCAGCACGCGCAACGACTACTACGAGCAGGCTTACGGCGGCAGCCCCGAGGAGCAGGGCGCGGGCGGCTTTTATGTTGACGACTTTAACGTTCACAGCAGCGACCCGGAGTTGCGAAAGCAGACCATGAAGCGCGGCGCATCCGGTGGCTATAGCCTGGGCAGCGCTTCGACCGGCATCACGCTTCTGGCGGGCATAGGTATCGGCGCAATCCTGATGTACATCTTCGACCCGGACGAGGGCCGACGACGGCGCGCTCTGCTGCGCGACCAGATTGTCAGTTGCATGAACGAGACCTCAGACATCGTCGGCAAGAAATCCAGAGACCTGCGCAATCGCGCTCAGGGCGTGATAGCGCAAACAACCGGAGCGTTCCGCGCGGGTGATGAATCCAACGGCGGCGGAGCGCGCGAGTCTCAAACATCCGGCGCACGCGCCTGAGAAGGGATGAGGGATGAAAAGCAATGATAAAGGCAAAGTGCAAAATGCAGAATTAAAGACCGCTCTTTCTTTTCATTCATCATTTTGCACTTTGCCTTTATCATTTCTTACTTCATCCCTCATCCCTCCGCCCTCATCCCTTCCTTTCATCCCTTCTTTTCCTCGCTTGTTTGACCGTGGCGGCGCAAGTCTCTTACACTCGTAGTTGTGAGCACGCCGAAAGAAACTACGCCGCCGTTTACGTCCATCCCGGCTGAGAGCTACAGCGCCATTACGCCACCCGTGGCCGCCGCTCCGCTCGCACCGGTGGAGCCGGACCCGGACAATCCGCCGTGGAATATTCTGACCGGAGTGCTGACGTGGATTGCCAGCGTCTTGATTCTGTTTGGCATGGGCCTCCTCTCGGGCCTGCTCTCCATCTTTTATCTCATGTTCCGCTACGGGAAATGGCAGAACGAAGAACTCCAGAACATGTTTATGAAAGACCCTGTGGCGATCCTCATAAATGTGCTGGCGCTCATCCCGGCGCACCTCGCGACGCTCGGCGTGGCGTGGTGGATTGTGACGGATCGCGGCAAGCGTCCCTTCTGGCGCTCGCTCGGTTGGAGCTACAATCGCGGGATTGGATTCTGGGCCAGCACAATGATTGCGCTCTTGCTGCTCGCGTTCGGCTGGGTGCTGACCGAATACTACAAAGGCGCTCCGACCGACATCGACCAGATTATTAACAGCTCGACCGCCGCGCGGCTGGTGATGGCCTTTATGGCGACGGTGACCGCGCCGCTGGTTGAAGAAGTTATCTATAGAGGCATCCTTTTCCCGGCCCTGCAAAGGGCCATCGGCACGGCGTGGGCAGTGGTCGGCGTCACCATTCTTTTTCTAGCCGTGCACGTCCCTCAGTATTACAACAACATCAGCGTCATCGCCGCTATCGGTGTGCTCAGTCTGGTACTGACGCTCGTGCGTGCTTACACGGGCCGCCTGCTTCCCTGCTTTATCATTCACCTGGTTTTTAACGGCGTGCAATCACTCGCAATCGTCTTCGCTCCCTACCTTACACAACCTGAAAGCGCGCCCGAACAGAAAACGGGCGCGGTGGTTGTGCTCGCACAAACAATCGCACAGTCGTTCACACAAGCACTCGCCGCGCTCGCCTAAAGGCTCGTAAATCGTGAATCGTAAATCGTAAATAGATAAAAATCGTTCTGTCTATTTACGATTTACGATTCACGATTTACGATTCTTTTATGGCTTACGAGATTCTGGTCGTGGGCGGCGGCATCGGTGGGCTGACTGCCGGTGCGCTGCTGGCGGCGCGCGGCGTACGCGTTTGTGTATTGGAGAAAGAGCCGCGCGGCGGCGGCTGCGCCGTGACCTTTAATCGCTTCGGCTACGAGTTTGAAGCGGGCGCTTCGCTCTACGCCTCATGGCAGCCGGGTGAGATACACGAGCGCGTCTTCGCAGAGCTTCCCGTCAACGCGCCTGAAGTACGCCGCGCACATCCCTCCTACGTCGTGCGCCTGCCCGACGGCACGGACGTTCCACTCGTCGAAGATGAAACCGAGTTCGAAGAAATCTTACGCGCGAGCTTTCCAGAATGCGCAGCTCAGGCGGTCGGCTTTTATCGCGAAATCAAACCCATCGGCGAAGCCCTCACGCGCGTCGCAGGGCGCGTGCCGGACCTTCGCACAGCCTCTAATCTTCGACGCGCGATTGCCGTCGCACGCGAAGCGCGCGTCGCCCCTCGCGTCCTGCGCGCCATGCGTCACACGACTGAGCGTCATCTGGCGGGCGTCTCCGAACGCTTCCGTCGCTTCATAGACGTGCAGCTACAAATCTTCTCGCAGCGCTCAAGCGCAGAGACCGCGTATCTATACGCCACCGTCGCGCTCATGCTCCCGCGCCGTGGCATGTACGCTATCGGCGGCGGAGCATCAGCGCTTGCCGACCGCTTGACCGAAAGCATAAAAAAGAGCGGCGGCACTGTGAGGTTCAACGCGCCCGTCCTGCGTCTCTCTTATGACGCAGCGGGACGTGCGCGCGGCGTTGACCTCTTGAGCGGCGAAACCATCACTGCTTCACGCGCCGTCGTCAGTAACCTCACGATCTGGGACACCTATGGCAAGCTTGTCGGTTCCGTCCGCACGCCTCCGCGTGTGCGCCAGCGCCTCAAAAATCTGAGCGGCTGGGGCGCGTATCTTCTCTATCTTGGATTAACCGAAGAGGCCGCGCGCCGCCTGCCCGCCGAGCACATACTCGCTCTCACGGACTGGCAGGCGGGCGAACCGTTTAACCCGGAAGAGTCGCAGTTTATGTTTGGTGTCGCGCCCGATTGGGATGCGCGTGCGCCCGCAGGCTATCGCGCCGTCACCGTTTCCACTTTCACGGAAGCGGAGCAGTGGTTCTCTTATCACGAGGACGAAGCGGAGCACGAAGCGCAGGACCAGGCGATGCTGGAGCGTTGGTGGGAGCGCATACACCGCGCCATGCCTGAATTGGGCGCGGGGCTTGAAGTGATAGAGACGGCCACGCCGCGCTCCTTTTATGATTACACGCGGCGCAGGCTTGGGATGGTCGGAGGCGTAGGGCAATCGCTGGACGTCTTCGGCTTGAACTCGCTCACGCACCGCACGGCGATTCCCAATCTTTACATGGTCGGAGACACGACCTTTCCGGGTCAGGGCGTGGCCGCCGTCACGCAATCCGCTCTCATCGTCGCCAACGAAATCGCCCCGCCTCGCAAACACTCTTAATGTGCGAGACGGGGCGACTCCTTTTTCCCAACACCCGAACGGCTCGAATTATTTTCCACCTCAAGGCTTAAATTAATCGAGCCGGATTTTCATGAGCCTCAATCGTTCGGCTCGCGCCCGCGCGGCGCGTCCACGTTCCTCTCCACGTTCGACGGCGGTGAAGGCGGAGGAGAGTAGGACGGTTGCGGCGGCGGAGACGGCGGAGGCGCGGATTGCGGCGGCGGTGAAGGCGGCGCAGATTCTCGCGGCGACTCGCGCGGAGTTTCACGCGGCGCGGGTTGCGACGAGGGCTCCGGCCTGTTGCTCACAGAACCGCCCGAATCCACTTCGCGGTTGCGCGTACGCTCGACCTGGCGCGGGCCTATGTCTTCCACCGGACGACCGGGCCTGCCGCTGCCGGGCGGTCGTTCCGGGCGTGGCCTAGGTGGACGCGGCGTGTCCGGCGGGTCCGTCGGCGCAGGATCACCGGGCGATGGCGGAGGCGTTGGATTGACCGGGCCTGCTACGGGAGCACCGGGTGTCGGCTGAGACGGCGGCGGCGTGTAGTTTCGCGGCGCGTTGCAACAGGCCATGCTGCCGTAGCCGAAGCCGTAAGGCGAAGACCAGCCGCCCGTAATCGTCGGCACAAACACATAACAGCCGCGACGGCTATCATAAACCCAGACGCCGTAGGTGCGGTTCGAGTTAGAGCGCATCCAGATGTCAGTCGAGTATTCGGAGAGGGCGGCGGCGAGCGTGCGATTGTCGTCACGCAAACGCCTGTTGGTAGAGGCAAGATATTCCGCTCGCTCGCGGCTCCACACGTCCAGCGAATCCTGTAGCTTCTTATCAATCTTCGCCACGTCCATACGCCCGCGACCGACAATCATCTTCTGCCCGCTCTTGACCACTTCATTGTTTGGGCCGACGAGCGCGCGGCCCTTGCGCACCAGAACTTCTGTCTCGCCCGTAGGCAGAACGTTGATGCGATAGACGCCCCTTTTGACGAGTTCGGCGCGGGTCTGCGGCGTCGTTATCTCCAGCCACAAAGCCGTATCATCCGTGCCGACCGCCTCTATGACAGCGCTTCCCTTTGTGAGCTTGATGCTCAGTCGTTCGAGCGCGGAACTCGTTAACTCGAACTCGGAATTTTCGGCGACCCTCAGGTACGAGCCGGGATTGAGCAGCACTTCTATGCGCCCGCCCGCGCCCGTCGCGACCACATCGCCGCTCTCCAGATTATCCTTATCCGTGAGCGCCTCCGCGGTTTGCGCCCCCTTGCGCGTGACCGTGACGTCGCCCGTAATGTAGTTAATTCCTCCCGCTTTGGCCGAGATGACATATCTATCTCTGGTCTGCGCCGCTGCGGCATTCGTCATACCGACGGCAGCGAAGCACATGGCGAGGGCAAGAAAGCTGTAGAGAGAGAGGTGCATTCTTTTCATGGTTGGACTCCTATCTCTGCGGAACTATTTCAAAAATAGGGAGAGATGATTCCTACTTTGGCCAGCGAAGCGATTGTATAGCTATGCCATGCCGGGAGCAAGGGAATTTGAGACGGTGGCTTTGCCGGAGCACCGCCCGCAGATTTCTGTTGACGCAAAAATTGTATGGTGTATAGTAACACTATACAATTTACGGACGGCGTGAGATTGACCGATGTTTGTAGTCGTTGATGAAAATGACAGGCGTCCGATTTACCAGCAGGTGGCGGACGGCATCAAGTCGCTGATTGCGACGGGCGAGCTTAAAGAGGGCGCGCAGTTGCCGCCCGTGCGCCAGTTGGCCTCGGATTTAGGCGTCAACCTGAACACGATTGCGACCGCTTACAGGGAGCTACAGGCAGAGGGGTTAATCAGCGTGCGGCACGGCTCGGGCGCGGTCGTGGCTTCGCGCAGGGCCACGGAAAAGAGCGAGGACGAACTGCGCAAGCCTTTACGCACGGCGCTGACGCAGTTGGTGCTGGCCGGATTGCCGCGCGCAGAGATTATGAACATCGTGGCCGAGGAGGTGCGCGCCCTGATGCGCCGCACAAAGCGAGGATAAAAGGATGCTGGCAACTATCTTGCTCTGGATGCTGTGGGATGCGCTCTTGCTGGCGAGCTTTTTCTGGCTGCCTGTGATGCGCGGCGAAGACGCTTTCTTCGGCGTGCGCGTGGACGCCGATTTTTATCGCGGCGAGGGTCGCAAGCTTGTGCGGCGCTACTGGTTCTGGCTCGCGATGCTTTTCGTAGAGATAGAAGCAATCGGCGTCCTCGTCTCCATCTACAGGGCCGAGCTGCCCTTTGCGCGCGCGGCTTCGATGCCGCTGCTCGTGCTGCCCGCGATTATTCTCTACATAGTCTTTTACAGAGAGGTCAAGCCGTTTGCCGCCAGCGACACAGGGCAGCGTTTCGCCTCCGCGCTCCGGCGTCGTCATTTGAGCGAGTACACGAACATTTATCTGGAAGCGGCGGTCGCTCTGCTGACGGTCTTGCCGTCGCTCTTTTTAATCTACTACTACCCGCGATTGCCCGAACGAATTCCAGTTCACTGGGACTGGCGCGGGCGGCCAGATTCGTGGGCGCGCAAGACGCCCGGTGCAGTCTTTTATCTTTCGACGCTGCTCATCTACATGCAGGGACTCTTTCTGCTTATCAAGCACGGGCTCCTGAGCGTCAAGATGACTTTGCCTTCCGAGCAGACACAGGAATACTTAAACGGCAAGGAAGATTTTCTTAACGTGACGATGAAGCTTCTGGACTGTGTGCGCGTGATGACGGCGCTGCTGTTGGGCGCGCTCCTCCTCAACATAGTCTTTAGCAGTGTGGAGCACTTGCGCTTTCTCACAGGGGTAGTCGCGGTCGTGGCTGCGCTGGACGGTTTTGTGCTCGCGGGAGTCTGCATCTTTTTTACATATCGTCTGTTTAAGATTGACCGCAGACTGAAGCGCACGGTCGGGCGCGTTTATGTTCAGCGCGAACGCGACGCGCGCCACTGGTACGCGGGCGGGCTTTTCTACTACAACCCGGACGACCCGGCGCTGTTTGTCGAAAAGATGGTCGGGTTCGGCTACACCTTCAACATGGCGAACCGCAGGGTCTACGTTTATCTGGCTTACATGCTCGTGCTCCCGCTCATCATTAGCTGGATGCTCAAGAGTTAATCACCCGAGGGACTACGGCCCGAAGGCGCTCCCTTCACAGCCGAAGAGGTCAGGATTCCCGCCAAAGGCTTCACGCTCGCTGGAACTCTTCTCGTACCTAAAACGGGCAAGCGTCCCTTTCCGGCGGTCGTCATGAGCACGGGCTCAGGGCAGCAGATGCGTGACAGCCAATTGCCGGGACTTGAGAAGTACAGGCCGTTTCGCCAGATTGCGGAATACCTGGCGAGCCGTGGCATAGCCGTCCTGCGTGCGGATGATAGAGGCGTCGGCGATTCCGGCGGACTGAACACGCTCTCGACGGCCACGACTTTCGATTTCGCGGACGACGTGCGCGCACAAATCGCATACCTGCGCACGCGCAGGGAGATTCACCCAAGACGCATAGTCATCATAGGCCACAGCGAAGGCGGCTTGATTGCGCCGATGGTCGCCGCCACGGACAAAGATATCGCGGCCATAGTGGTCATGGCCGGAACAGCGCTACGCGGTGAAGACATCCTGCGCTTTCAACTTAATTATGATTACGAGAACAACGCGAAGCTTTCCACGGAGGAAAAAGCAAAGGGCCGCGCCGAGACGGAAAGCTTCCTCCGCGCGATACGCGAGAACGGCGACGTCTCAAAATTTCCTCTTCCCCTGCGCGGGCTCAGCTCGCCGTGGGGTCGCGCCTTCCTTACCTATGACCCGTTGCCCACGATGCGCAAGGTCTCGCAGCCCGTACTGATTTTACAGGGCGAGGTTGACCAGCAGGTGACTATGGAGCAGGCGCGTATGCTTGAGCGCGCGGCACGCGAAGCGGGAAACCGCGACGTCACAACGCGCATTTTCCCGCGCTTCAATCACCTCTTCCTTCCCGCGACATCGGGCGCAGAACGCGAATATACAAAACTTGAGACCTACAGCTTGAGCGAGGATTTTCTCAAGACCATAGCCGATTGGCTGCGCGTGAAGCTCAAGGCGTGGAAATAATTTTTAAGGTAGGAGAATTTTTTGGACGTGTCAGTTCGACATCGGACGTTATGACGCTCCGAAGCCCCTGCAAGGGGCGTTATATCAGTAGCCCACGGCGTTAGCCGTGGGAATAGGCCGCATAAATGATAGAGCCCCGTCAGGGGCGACATCGATGTCGCCCCTGACGGGGCTTCATTAAAACTTGGGCCGCCATTGTCCCAGCACTAACGTGCTGGGCTACTGCTATGTCGCCCCTCGCGGGGCTCTCGAATACGCTTGCTTATCTCGAACTATAGTTAACTAACAATCAACGTCGCGCCAGCTCAAGCGCGGATGTGGCATCCGTTTCCGCGCCGCGCACGATGACGACCGCGTCGCCTTCCCTGCGCACGATGACGACGCGACCGGCTTCGCGCCAGATGGTTTGTGAGACATCGCCTTGAATAATTTCGCCGCCACTTTGCGCGCCCGCGCGTCGCTTCTGCATCTCGTTATAGGCGCGGAAAAATTCTTCCGCGTCCACAGTCTTATCCCACACAGTCTTCCAGACAAAGAGGGCTTGCTTGTCCGAGCCGCGCTCGAACAGGTAAGCGCGGTCGCCGCCCCAACCGGCGGCTGCGCGTATGGCATCACGCTCGGCGACACCCGCCATTAAAATTCCGCGCACACCTATTTCACCTATGGGTGTGGAGGCTGTGACCTGCCAGCCCGCAAACTTTGCTTCGTCCAAAAACACTTCGCGCGGCGCTTCCGCTTGAAAATATTTTTCGGGATGAAGAACCTGCTCGCTCGACAGGGGCGGGCGTGCAAAGAGAGCGTCAACCGAGCGGCTTCCATTTTTACGTCGCACTTCCTCTACAAAACGCGCGCCGTCGCGATAGCGAAATGAAAACGTCTCTATGAGGAGCGGTGGAAAGAGCGCGCCGACTTCCTTGCGGTATGCCTGAAAACGCTCGCGCTCCTGCTTTGATATGTCTTCGAGGCTTTTACGCCCGTAAGCCTCTCCCTCTTCTTCGCGACGCTGGACGTTCATCGCGTCGCCTTCAATCAAAGCAAAGAGCGCCTCCGTCCTGTCAAGATCATATGGCTTGACGACGAGCATTTTCATCAAGTCGAAATGCTGGTCCTGTAAGGCGTGCGTAAACTCGTGCGTGAGTAGATGCCGGTCCGGCGTCCTGTCCACGAGCAGGATTTGTTTATCCAGCGGCGAATAGGTCGCGCCCGCAGAGACGGCTATAAAGCTTCCGGCGAGCGCCGCTAAATCTATGCCTTCCGGAAGCACGCCGCCCGCAGCGGCGAGACGGCCCAGTGCGCGCATCTCCTCGCCGCCCAGAATCTGCGCCATCTCCATCGTGCGCTTGCCATACTCCCAACCCGAAAGCTCCGTCATCCCGACTTCGCCTGTAAAGGCAAGGCCGCGCAATTCCGCAGCTTCACGCATGGCGCGCTCGCGCATCGAGCGCAGCTCCGGCGACAGCGGGCGCACAGGCAGAGGCGGCAGAGAACGCGCCACCGGCACGGCGGTCGCAGGCCCCACGTTTGTTCTGGCCGAACGCTTGTCGCTGCACGCCACAGAAGCCGTCAACAGCGAGATGATAACGATAAATAAAAGTAGGATTTTAACCTTACCCGTTGCACGCATAGCGGAGTTTAGACGCAGAAAAAGGGTCATGGGATGTAAGCTTATAAAGTCAGGCGGGCAAAGAGCAATGCGCGTCAATCTTATCAGGGCATCAATATAGCTGACTCACATGGAACGTCATTTACTACCTGAAAAGTAGACCGGAATCAGTGCCGCTTTAGTTAACCACCAAAACAGAAGGGTTCGTTTGTAGAATTATTCTATGCCCGAATGAGTATTGAGTTTTGATGTGAATAGGGGTAAAAGCTGCCCGGAGGAGGAATTAAACGCCACTAGGGGTCACAGTCGCCCCCAGTCGAAAAATATCGCTAATGGTGGCCTAATGATAGTTAGGTGCTTAGTGTGAACATAGTGGAGGCATTATGACAAAGGCAAGAATCGGGCTACTCTGGTTTGTCGCTGCTATATTGTTCTTCCTCGCTGCGATGCTGAGGGTGGAAGCTAAGGCCGTCTATATAGCTCTGGGTGTTGTTTTCCTCATCCTCGGCATCAACTCTCATAGGAAAAAGGGTGAAAAGTGAGGGCTGTCTTTTGTCAACTAAGCCGCGCCTAACAACTCATTCAACCGGAGCGCGAACAGTGTTGCTTTCATGTGCGAGACTTGGCTCTATCGGCGTTGATTCCGCGCCCGGTTAATTCGAGCGTTAGGCGCATCATTGCTGACCATTGCTAAGGCTAAAATCGCACAATGGCAACAGGGTTAGTTGATATCTCTTCCGGTATGAACGATGATGTAAATCGTCAAAGGCTTTTTCAATCTTAGGAGGATGAACGTTATGTCTATCGCACGCATTACAGAAATCAGCTCTACCTCAAAGAAGAGCTTTGAGGACGCAATTCAAAGCGCCGTAACTCGCGCGACTCAAACCCTGCGCAATGTACGTAGCGCATGGGTCAAAGAACAACAGATTCAAATCGAGGACGGTAAAATCGCCGAATATCAAGTTAATTTAATGATCACTTTCGTCCTGGACGATGCCGATCAAGCGGATGTAGCGTAAGCCGTACCTGACTCATAAGAATGGCCTTCCCGCAAGACCTCTGTTTGTAAGAGCAATCAAAGGGTCTAGAGTCTCAGGTGTTGGAGGTTCAGGTCTAATAGCTTCGATAGGAAATAGCCAGCATCAGGGCTGGCTATTTCCTATCGTGGGGCATTTGTCGGAAGCGCCTAACAACTCATTCAACCGGTGCGCGAATAGAGATGTTTTCATTTGCTAGACTTGAATCAATCGGCGTTGAATGCGCGCCCGGTTAATTCGGGCGTTAGGCCGCAGCGCGCGGAGTGTGCAGCATGTTATCCTGTTATTGAACTATACCCGCTCTACAGTGGGGCAACGCTTGATGCAGTATACGATTGGAGCAACTATGTCGAGGATGCGTGTCGTGCAGGTCCCCCACCCGAATGGACCCTTTGAACTCGTTGAACGCGAAATCCCGGAGCCCGGCGCCGGGCGGGTGCGAATCAAGGTTGAAGCCTGTGGTATCTGCCACAGCGATTCCTTTACAAAGGAGGGACTCTGGCCGGGTATTGAATACCCGCGCGTGCCGGGACATGAGGTCGCTGGAATAATTGATGCCGTCGGGGCAGGCGTCGCGGGCTGGAAAGAGGGCCAGCGGGTCGGAGTCGGCTGGCACGGCGGACACTGCGGGTATTGCGATAATTGCCGTCGCGGCGACTTCTTTGCCTGCCAAATTGCCCTCCAAGTGCCCGGTGTCAACTACGACGGCGGCTACGCCGATTATATGATTGCGCCCGCCGAAGCTCTGGCGCTGATCCCCGAAGAGCTTTCAGCCGTAGAGGCAGGGCCGCTGATGTGCGCCGGGATTACTACTTTCAACTCTCTCCGCAACAGCGGTGCGCAGCCTGGCGAGACGGTCGCCATCCTAGGCTTAGGCGGGCTCGGCCATCTGGGTGTTCAGTTTGCCGCGAAGATGGGTTTTAAGACCGTCGCCATCGCACGAGGCGGGGACAAGGAGCCATTAGCTAAGCAACTCGGTGCGCACCATTACATTGACAGTCAGGCGCAGGATGCTGGCGCGGAACTGCTCAAATTAGGTGGTGCCGCGGTCATCCTCGCCACCGTGACGAACGGCAAAGCGATGAGTGCGGTTCTGGGCGGGTTGGGCGTCAATGGGAAGTTGATAATTCTCGGCGCTGCTGATGAGCCGCTCGAAGTGCCCGCACTTCTGCTCATCACAGGACGCCGTTCAGTACTGGGTTGGTACTCTGGGATGTCGATAGATTCGCAGGATACGCTCTCCTTCAGCGTGCTGACTGGCGTGCGGGCTATGACTGAAGTCTTCCCGCTGGAGCGTGTAACAGAGGCTTACGAGCGGATGATGAGCGGCAAGGCACGGTTTCGAGTCGTCCTCACAACCGGGCAGTAGCCGGGTGGGGTGCGGCCTAACAACTCATTCAACCGGAGCGGAATTAGCTCGAATGTTATCCGCAAGATTGAAGGCTTGATACAATCCTTCCCGCCCGGTTAATTCGGGCGTTAGGCGTCGAATAGCTTAATCAACACAGTCTGGAAGGAGAGTAACGTTATGAACTCTAAAAAAGAACAGCTAGACCTCCACGAGTATTTATCCAAACACGTTGTCGCGGAGACAATCGCCTCTCCGGGCGTCCCCCTGCTCCTGCTGTCGTGTATGGATTCTCGCTACCCTCATCGGATCATAGACACGATGGACTCCTTAGGGCTCCGAGGGAAGTACGATCAACTGATTTTGGCGGGCGCAAGTTTAGGGGTTGTCCATAAGAAAGCGTGGCAGGGCACGTTTTTGGATCAGCTCGGGTTTGCGATTGAGCACCATCACGTATCGCAAGTCTTAATCCTCGATCATCGAGACTGCGGCGCCTACAAGCACTTCCTTGGCGTCACCCCGAATAATCCGGCGAAAGAGAAACTGGCCCACGTCGAGAAATCTAAAGCAGCCGCCCGAGTTATCAGCAGAAAGTTCCCTCAGTTACAGGGTAAGATTCGTTGTTTGCTACTTCCAATCGAAACCATTGAGGAGCTGGTTATCAGCTAACCGTAGCTGACACGCGCCTGACAACTCATTCAACGCGGACGCCTCGATAGCATTCTTTTCATCATTCTCCCTTCGTTGTATCTTGTGAGGTGTTCGCTCGGCGCGTGTTAATTCGGGCGTTGGACGCTTGCCTGAAGTTGAAAGGTATAGGATAAAGTCTTATGCGAAATCTACTTACTACAACATTTCTCATGACGTTGTTTGCCTCTGTAATGTTGGTTCCAGGATACTCTCAGACGAAAGAACAGAAAAAAGAGCAGAAAGTATTTGCCGCCGTTCCGCAGCATTTGCGTGCGAGGTTAATTGAAAGATTAAATTTGTACGTTGAGTATGAGCGCACGAAGCAGTATGAGAAGTTATATGACCTGTTGTGGGAATATGTTGTCGATCCGAATAGTCTAAGTAAAGAGGATTATGTTAAGGCCAGTAAGAAAACGATAGCCGAAGGGTATCGGGGTATTTTACTGGAGTTCAAGCCTACAGATACACTTGATTTATCTCTTAATGATGAGGGCGAGGTTCGCTATGACATTTGGGGGACAGCGAAAGTAAATAGTGAGGGAGAGATTTACGAGAAGGACGCGGCCATAGAGGCTCGTTGGATAAATGGGGAATGGTATTTCTCCGGTGTCGCAGACGTGATAATCGATTAAGCGTGAGGTTTGCTCTTTTCGCCAACGCCGCGCCCAACAACTCGTTCAAGGCCGACCCCGCTATAGCACGGCTTTCATGATTATTCCCTGCGGTGTGGATTGGATGCTTCTCGCGCGGGCCGGGTTAATTCGGGCGTGAGATTGCTACGTCATTATCGTTAGTTGTGGACGCAGATGAGTTGTTTTATGCTTGTAACGCACGAAGATTAAAAATTGGCGCAGATTCGGATTTTACTAAGGGGAGCAAAACTCAATCTCATGAAAAACGTCCGACTGGCTTTATGGTTACTTTTAATTTCGCAGGCTATCTTTCTACTCAGCAGTTTGATCGAACCGCCGTCAAGCTGGGTGATGATTATCTTGCGCGTATTTGTGCCTCTTATTTTGGTTGCGGTTTTCGGCTTAATGTTAGCCGGCTATATCTCACCCAGGAAAAGGTAGAGGGCGTATTCAATATCAGATTAGCCATCCCGCAGAGCGTTGCTTTCAGATGAGCGAGCTATATTTATGTCTTATTTAGCGTAGTAGCCGCGTTTGGTGCGCGCGGCGAGCTGGGGGCGGCCCTGTAGCTGAACCGCTACGTTGCGCCAGGAGCCGTCGCGCTCGCGGTTCGTGGGGCGATAGCCGATGCTGTAGACAGTGCTGAGGTCGCGTATCACCTGTTCGTAAACGCCTTTCAAATCCTCAAGCTTGCGTGCCTGATAGATGATGCTGCCGCCTTCAAGGGCCAGTTGTGCAAGTTGCTGGCGCGCGTCGGCGTAAATCTCTACGGTTCCGCGTCGCTGCTGAACCATCTCGCGCTCCGTGTCCAGATAGATGGGAATCAAGATTGAGTCTGAGCGGCGCACCGTGTCCAGCAGTTCCTCAAAACTGATGCCGGAGCCATCGCCCGGAACTCCCGGCAGCGCGTTGTCCACGCCGTCCGTCATGACCACGACGGCGCTGCGCCGTGAAGCTCCCTTCAGCATCTCTGTCAAAACGAAATAGAGCGCGTCCCAAAAATTAGTCCCGCCGCTCGGCTTCTCTATCTTTTTGATGCGCTCAAGAAGAGCCTCGCGGTCTGAGGTGAGAGACGAGACGACTTTGTGCTCTTTCGAGAAGGTGACGATGCCTATGCGATCCGTGGGGCGGGAAGCTTCTACAAATCGCCGCAGAGATTTTTTTATCAGGTCGAGCTTGTCAGAGGTAGAGCCGGAAAGGTCTACAAGCAGCACGAGGTCAAAGGGCGAGTTGGAAGAGGCGAAAAAGCTTATCTCCTCGGGCTGACCGTTTTCGAGGACCACGAAATCCTTCTGCTGCAATTCGCCGACAGGCGTTTTCGGGTCGCGGCTGAAAACGCTCACGTTGAGGTCAACCAGGTCGGCGTTGATGCTGACGGTCTCAATCGTCTCTGCGGTCTGCGCATGTACGTGCGCGCCGCAGGCTGCAAGCAGAAGCGCAAGTGCACAGAGCTTTATCACGGAAGCTCCGCACGCACCTCTGGCTTGTTTCCTTTCTGTTTTCTTCCCCTCGATTTTCATGAAACTAATGGATGCTGAAAATCCGCGTCTTACAATTTCACTGCTCAATCAACTGTCATGAGTTCAATTGGCGAAGTAGCCGCGTTTGCCGCGCGCGACGGCGTTCTGACGCGCGATGTTGATGCGTATAGTGCGCCACTTGCCGTCTCGCAGCTTGTTCTTCGGACGGTACGAGAGGCTGTAGACAGTGCCCAAATCCGCCACCACGCGCTCGTAAGCTCCGGCCAAATCTTCTATCTTCTCCACTTCGTAGAAGAGGCCGCCGCCCGTGTCGGCCATCTCCCGCATGCGGTCGTGTCCGAGGTCGAAGTCCTCCGGCTGCGTGTCCAGAGGGCTCAGCGATTCATACTCCGTGTTGAGCCACAGAGTATAAACCACGCCGTCAAATTCCTGTATCTCCTTTAAAAGCTGTTCATAGCCGAGCATGGAGCCGTCGCCCCTGACGCTCGGCAGTTGCCCGTCTAGCCCGTCGCTCATGACGACAATCGCTGTGCGACGACGATTAGTCACGTCCTTCATAAACTCTTTCATGGTAAAGGCCGTGGAGTCGTAGAGCTTTGTATCGCCGAAGGGGACGGTGTCAATCGCGCCGATGCGCGCGCGTAAAGATGCGCGGTCGGTGGTCAGGCGAGAGACGAGCGTGGGCGAGCCCGCGAAGGTCACGACGCCGATGCTGTCGGCAGGCCGCGCGGCTTCTACAAACCTGAGCGCAGCCTCGCGTATGAGCTTGACGACATCGCGCGTAGAGCCCGAAAGGTCTATCAACAAGATGAGATTAAAGGGCGCGTTCGCCGATTCGAAATGAGCTATCTGTTGCTCGGCCCCGTCTTCGTAAATACGAAAATCCCGCTCGGCCAGACCCATCACGCCGCGATTGGTGCTCCTGTCCACAACGCTCGTGCTGAGCGTGACCAGCTCCGTATCCACGCGCACCACGTCGCCTTCTTCGACTTCCATAGGCCCGTCGGAAGCGTTGGCGGGAGTGCCAGCGCCGCCGGGCGCTGTATCGGGGCCGAGCAGCGTCGGCGCTTTGCGTCCTTCCGGTGCGTTTGTAGTCGTAGCGCTCACGGTCGAGGGCTGTGGCGTCGGCAGAGCCTGCGTCACGTTTGTTTGCTGTGAAGATGAAGCCGTGGTCTTTGGCTCGTCGGTTGGCGAGAGCGTGATAGTGCCGCTCGCGGAGCGCAAGCGCAGGGGCTGGCTTGCGGCTCCGATGCGCGCTTCAAAAACTTTTTCGCTCGCCACGTCGTCGGGCGCACCGAGCGCCGATACAATCTCGCCGCTGGTGGTTTCGGCGCGCACGGCTGCGTCCGCGCGGTTTGAAAACTCTGCGCGTATGTCGCCCGAAACAGTCTGCGCGCTAAGACTCGCGGGCAGGCCGCGCACTTCGACTTGTCCGTCCGTGGTGACAATCTCTACGCGCGAGCGTTCGGGGATGCGTAGAGCTAGATGGACGCGCGCATTGTTCTGCGGGGTGGCGCGCACGACTCCTATGGTGAGCAGGCTTTCGGTGCGCTCTATGAGAACGGGCGAGCGCTTTGCTTGCGCGCCTTCGACCGTGGCGGTGACGGCGACGTGCTTTTCTTTCCAGACTTCGACCGTAATCGAGCCACGACGATTTTCAATCCGCAGCTCGCCGCCCAGTGGAAGGTCCGCACGGATGCCTTCATCCTCGGCCCGCGCACGCTGTAAGGGAAAGCCTACGACGAGAGCGGCCAGCAAAGATAAAGCCAGAAGGGGAGAGAGAATTTTCAGGGGTCTACCTCTAAACATTATTCCACTCGGAGAAGCAACTCCGGAGTTGGAGTGCGCGAAAGGGGCGAAACGTCTGTCTCGAACAGCATCCTTTTCGTCTTCACTCGGCCTCCCATCAGTGTTGCTTTTCAATTCGTTATTCGCGTGAAGCAGTTTGCGCGTCTAAAACGTTCGACACGCGCGATTAGGGGAGTGTGCCATGCCTGAGAGCACAGGATAGGCCAAACAAGAGCGCGCGGGCAAATCGACACGACCGAAAAAACTTGTGCCCGGCGTTCACGGTTTGTCTACCAGAAGAGATGACGCGCACCGTCTTAAAGGTTTGCCTAAATGTGCGCGCTCTCGCTTTATCTTTCAATCATGTCCAGCATGGAGTCGGGCTCGCTCTTGGGCGGCTCGGGCGGCGGAGCGGCGCGCGGGGCGGGAGAATCAGCCATGTCCGCCAGCCGCAAGATCAGGTTGTTCTGGTTCGTGGCGTAAGGCATGGCTTCGTCCCGCGCAACCACGCCCGCGCGTATGTATTTCTCAATCACGCTGTCAAAGGTTTGCATTCCTTCCTGATCGCCCTGCTCCATAGCGTCAAGGAGCGACTTGCCTTCCGCTTCGCCGCGCTCTATATACTCGCGCGTGCGCGCCGTGGATTTCAGCAGCTCTATGGCGGCGACGCGGCCCTTGCCGTCCGATTTCGGGATGAGCCGCTGCGAGACTATGTAGCGGAAGCTTTGCGCGATGCGCGTGCGAATGGCCTTCTCTTCGTTTTTGGGGAAGACGCCGATGATGCGGTCCACGGTTTTAGAGGCGTCGATGGTGTGCAAGGTGGAGAGCACGAGGTGGCCCGTCTCCGCTGCTTCGAGCGCGACTTCAATCGTCTCGCGGTCGCGCATCTCGCCGACGAGAATCACCTTCGGAGCCTGGCGGAGCGCGGCCCTTAAGGCAAGCGCGAAATCCGGCGTGTCCGAATGCAGCTCGCGCTGGTGAATCGTAGAGTTCTTGTGCATGTGCAGAAACTCTATAGGGTCTTCGATGGTCACGATGTGGTAATACTTCGTCTCGTTAATCAGGTCTATGATGGCCGCGAGCGTCGTAGACTTGCCGGAGCCGGTCGGGCCTGTCACCAGCACCACGCCGTTCTTCAGCTCTGCAATTTTTTGCAACTCCTTGGGCAGGTCGAAATCCGAAAAGCGCGGCGGGCTGGAGGGGATGACGCGCATGACGATGGCGTGCGTGCCGCGCTGCATAAAGATGTTGACGCGGAAGCGCGCAAGCTGCGGCGCGCTAAAGGAGAGGTCGGATGAGCCGTACTTTTCCAGGTTCTGCGCCGCCTGCTGGTGCGTGCCTATGATGAGCTTGGCGATGGCCGCCGTGTGTCCGGGCGTCAGCTTTTCGAGACCCGGAATCGCTACGGGCTGCAATTTTCCGACCAGCTCTATCTGCGGCGGTCGTCCGGGCGAAAAGATGAGGTCGGAAACCTTGTCCGAGACGGCCAGCATGCGCTGAAGCACCTGTACGAAATTTGGCGGAGCGCTGCCCCCCTGCTGCGCGGGCGGCGCACCCTGAACGTCGGTCGGTTGTTGCGGCGTACTCATAACGGCAGTGACGAGTGACAAGTGACGAGTGACAAGCAGGGACAAGCTGTGTTAGCTTGTCCCTTGTCACTCGTCACTTGTCACTTTTTTCCTTTCTCTCTAGCGATTTCCTGAATTTCGGTCGAGCTTTACGTTTTAACCTCGCTTCGTGACTAAAAATAAATGTTTGGCGCGAACAACTGCGACATCCGTAGCGTACATCAAAATGAGTGCAAGACAGAGGCTGCTCGGGCGTTCTTGTTATTGCAGCCCTTGGCTAAGTTGGACGCGAAAGGAGGCGCTTACAAAACAATGGCAACCTACAGAGACCCGGTTCGCGTGTTTGCTCCGTTGGAAGTCATCGAGCGCCTGCTGGAAATTCGTGCTGAAGCAGGTTTTTCCCCTGCTGTTTATCTGCTTACGCCCGATGATTTGGCGGCGTGCCTCGACGCTTACGGCTTCGATGTTTTTGCTTTTTCCGAAGGCGAAAGCGAATTCCATTTCGGCAACTACCGCGCCCCGGTTGCGCCCGGTGGCAACCATGCCCATAATTCATTAACGGCGCACTAAAGAAGTAAAAAGTACGTAGAAGAGGTCGGAGGTCAGAGGTTAGTAGGTAATTTTACTGACCTCTGGCCTCTAATCTCTTTTTATCTTCATCTCAGAGCGCTTTGATGATAAAGAACGTGACGTCATCACCCGAGCCGCGCCCGCTCGTCCAGACAGTCATATCCTTGCGAATAACTTCAATCATTTCGCGTGCGCTCAAATTTGCGGCGGCCCGCACGGCGTGCTCCAAACGCTCTCGCCCGTACTCAATGCCTTCCGTGTTTGTGGCTTCGGTCACGCCGTCCGTGTAGAGCACAATCGTCTGCCCCGGCTCGATGGAAATATAGTACTCGTAATAGCGCGTGTCGCGGAACATGCCGAGCGGCAAACCGCCGCGCTCTATAAAACGCGCCGTCCCGTCCGCGTCGAGCAAGAGCGGCGGGTTGTGGCCCGCGTTGGTGTAGGCGAGCGTGCGGTTAGAAGCATCAAGCACGCCGTAAAAGGCCGTCACGAACTGGTTACGCTCTATGGATTCCCAGAGGAGATAGTTGACCTTAGACATGGAGATGTGCGGAGCGTAGCCAATGTGAATCGCAGCGCGCAGGGAGGCGCGCAGGAAAGCCATCAGGAGCGCCGCAGGCACGCCCTTGCCCGATACGTCCGCGATGACAAGTCCTATCTGGTCATCGTAGATTCGCACCCAGTCGTAGTAATCACCCGAAACCTCTTCGGTCGGAAAGTTGTACGCGGAAATATCGAAGCCTTCAAGATGCGGGTCGTCCGGCGGGAGAAGCTCCAACTGCACCTGTCGCGCGACCTCCAACTGGCCTTCGAGCCGCTTCTTCTCCACCAGTTGCTCGTGGAGCATCACCTTCTCGATGATGATGGCGACCTGCGAGGCAAGCAGCATCAAGATCTGTAGGTCGTCCGGCGCGTAAGCGTTGAGACGGTCGCTTTCCAGATCGAAGACGCCAATCACTTCGTCGTTCGAGATAATGGGCGCGACCATCTCGGAGCGCGTCTCTTTCCGCGCGTTGACATAGCGCGGGTCCGCTTTCACGTCCGGCGAAATCACAGGCTCGCCCGTGGTGGCAACGTAGCCGATGATGCCTTCGCCCATCTTCAAACGTAGTTCTATGAGGTCGTCTATGTCGTAACCGCGCACGGCCTCGGCGTGATAGACGGCGGCTTGCGTCGAGGGGTCAGCGGCAGGTTTTTCCTTCTGGCTCTGGATGATAAAGATTCCGGCGGCGTCGTAAGGAAGCAGCGTCCCCAGCGTGTCCATCACAAGGTTGAGGACTTCCTGTAGGTCGAGCGAGCGGCTGATTTTTTTGGTGATATCGAGGAGCAGGCGCAGCTTGTCCGTAACAGTGATTTCCGGTGGCGGCGCGTGCGCTTCTCTCGTCTGCTCGGGCATCGTTTTCTCAAACTCAAAGCTTCAAGAATTATGAATGATGCGCGCCGGGAGCGCAATCAATAACTTCAGCTCGAAAAGGAGGGATGAGGGATGAGGGATGAAGTAAGAAATGCAAAAGTCAGAATGCAAAATGATGAATGAACAGAAAGACCTTCTTTAATTCTGCATTTTGCACTTTGCATTCATCATTGCTTTTCATCCCTCATCCCTCCTTTTCGAGCGCCGCTTCCGTCAACAAATTAAATTCAAGCGGGGCCGTAGGATGATGCTGAAAGAACTCGTTGACGTCGTAAGGCAAGTCAAGTTGAACAAGCCTGAGCCCGCGCGCCTCGAACATCTCTTGATAGCGGCGCGCGGCGCGCTCGCCCGCAGCGTCCGGGTCGAGCGCAGCCACCACTTGAAAGCGTCCCAGCGGCGCGAGCCATTCTTCTTTAAGTCCACCAGCGCCCACGAGGCCGACCGCCGCGAAGCCGTGCGCGCGGAGCGTCAGCGTGTCCGTAAAACCTTCGACCAGATAAACCACCTCGCCGCTTTTAAGTTCCGCGAGCGCGTCCACGTTGTAGAGCGAAGGCACAGCGCCGCGCATGTTATGCCAGCGCGGCTCGACCCCGGAAGCGGTCGTGCGCGCCTGCAAGTAAACGGCACGCCCTTCCACGTAAAAAGGAAACAAGAGCCTGTGAAGGTAAAAGGTCAAATGCTCCTGACGATTAAAGAGGCCGCTTCGCTCAAGTTCGTCAAGGGGAAAGCCGTCCATCATGCGGCGCATTACGCGACGATAGGAGCGGCGCGGAAAATAAGCTACCCCGGCGCGCGTCATCGTCCGTTCATCTATGCCGCGACGCGACAGATAATTTTTGCCCTCCGATTGATCTTCCGCGCGACACGCCGCCAGGAATGTCTCGCACATCCTTGAAAGACTCTCCGCGTCCAGGGGCTCAAGCGAAGCGGGCGCGTCCGCATCCGGCGCTGCGCGACGAAGAAGCGGAGCACTCGTGCGCTCTCTTGTCAGATGAAGGTCGCGCGCCATCTCGTGCACGGCGCGCACGAACCCCACGTTGTGCATCAGCTCGTAAAAGCGAATCGCGTCGCCGCCTTCATCGCGCGAAAAACAATGAAAGAGACCGCGTTCGAGGTCCACTGAAAGACTTGGATTTCCACGGCCACTGTGCGCGTGGTGCGGGATGGGACAGAGCGCCTGTAAGCGATTCGAGGAGATGCGCGCCTGCGTGCGGCAGTAATGCCCGTAGAAGGAGCGGTAATCAAGACGCGTCTTGATCTCTTCGCTCAAACGGCGCAGCCGCCCGACGTCTCTACTGGATTGCTCCATGCTGAAGAAGTAAAAAGGTAAAAGGCAAAAGGTAAAAGTCAGGCCGCAAACCGCTTTTGAAAGATAAAAAGCTTCTACAGCTTTCTTTCTACCTTTTGCCTTTTACCTTTTTACTTTTGCCTTGAGGCGTAGCCGTTGCTTTGCTCTTCGTAGCGCCGCTGGATTTCTTCCGGGTGTCGCATCTTGTAATCATTCCACAGGCGCGAGACCTTGATGCGATACTCGACCAGATCGCGGCTGACGTTAAAGTGCGTGGAAATCTCCCTGGATGTTTTTCCGTGCAGGACAAAACGGCGCAGCGACGTGAAGGGCAAAAGCGCCGCCGCGCCGACGGCGTAAGCAGCCTCCTCGTCCTCTTCGTTATAATCGCGCGCGACCGTCTTGCCGTGTTTGTTTTCGGCGACGATAGCGAGGCGGTTGGCCTTGTGGCCCAGAAAGACGTGACAGACCTCTTCCATCAAGGTCGCGTTGTTGCGCGCAGCGCCATGCGTCGGGTTGAGGATGACCAGTCGCCAGCCGTTCGGCAAGGGACGCGACGCCGTCCCGCCCGACCAGGCATTAGAGCCTTCGCCCAAAAGATGCGCGCGCGCTTCTTCCGACAGCCCCATGATCATATTAAAATCAACGACCATCAGCTTGGCGTAACGGGCGAGCGCGAAAGGGTCCAGAGGCTCGTCGTCACGACGCAGGCCCGCGAAGTCGCGCAAGCCCTGCGCGCGCAACTCATAAGAGCGCCCTTTCTGCGTCGGCGGCTGAATCTCCAACTCCACGTCCAAGATTATACCTCGAAATCGGCTGCGCACTCTGAGCAGAGAATCGTGAGGGCCGTAAAACCAGAAGTGGCCGCGTTGCTGTTCAAACAACGCGGCCACTGGTGTTGAGACCAACGACTCCCTGAAATCTCTTTTGATTCTTTTCCGCGCGCTTCGGAAACTTTAACGACGGCGCTTGCGCGTCTCTTCGCCGGGGTGGCTGAACTGAGCGTAGGCGACGCGGAACAACTCCGACAAAGCCTTTGCCGTTTCAGGCGTCAGGTTGCGGTCGGCGCGCAAGTGCGCTTCGACAATCTCCGGCATGCTCTCCTGCGGGAAGTAGACCACAGCCTTCGCTTCATCACCGCTCAGCTCGCGACCGCCCATGATGCGCTCCATAGGCACATTGAGCCATCCGGTGAGGCGTGCGATGTTGTCGGCATCGGGCTTGCCCGTGCCGTTCTCTATACGCGAGAGCGTTGACGCCGAAACGCCTGTTTCATTGGCGACGTCGCGCAGGCTCAAGCCCTGCTCCTCACGCTTGCGGCGAATAGCACGTCCCAGCTCCACCGTATTAACCAGACTCTTTTCCGCCATTTTTGGCCTCCTTTCGGCCATCCGTAGGGCACACAGGCGCACCCACTGGCCTTTTCGACCCCCAAAACATATCACAGTAAAATTTTAGATGCAACACTTTGTTTTATACTTGCAACAACGGGGGAACAATGGTACACTGTTTCACGTATGAAACAGGAGAGATTTCATCCTGTAGGAGATGAGGCCGAAAAAGCGATGGGCGATAACAGCTATATCTGGGAAACATTCGACGGGTTGTTCAAGACCGTGCACCGGCAGGGGCGGCTTGTGGAAGCGCTTGAGACGCGCGTCCGCGAGCTTGAGCGCCGTCTCGAAGAAGCGCAGAAAACCCAAGCCGGTCAGCAACTTACAGCCTTGAGCGAGATGCCCACGGAACGTGCGGCCTGAAGATGAATTTCGAGAGGAGACCAGGAGCCATGTCATCGAACGCCGTAGCCACAGACAGAAAAGCCGTCATGCGAGACAAGCGCGCGCAAGGGATTGCAGCCATGGGGCTCGTGACCCGCGAGGGCGACCGTTTTCGCGTGCTGACCCCTACTTTGCGCGGGCGCAAGCAGAGCTACGAAGTCTGGCGCGATGAAACAGGCAAGGTGCGTTGCTCTTGCCTCGAATTTGAAGAGCAGGTCACGACTGATTCTGCTTTTCGCTGCGAGCACATTCTCGCGGTCAAGCATTCGCTTCTGGCACGAAACACGGAAGCGGTAACCAAGCAGCAACCGGCAGACGAGCGGCCCGAAGAAGTCAAAGCTTCGACGGACGCACAACCGGCGGCTCAGCCCAACATAAACGCAAACGCAGCCGAGGGGCACGCGCTCTCAGAAGCCGAAGCGGCTGAAGAGATCGTGCGCTCCGAACGGGACGCGGACGACGTTGACAATGAAGCTCTCAAAACGGGCGCAAGCCCTCGTAGAGCCGCCAACGTTCGCTCGCTCGCGAAACACAATGACGTAGAGGAGCAAGAAATGAACAAGAAGAAAGAGATTGCACGCGAAGTGCAGACAGAAGAATTTGAGCAGAACGGACGCGGCGACGAGGTCGCTGCGGTTGTTCCCTTCACCAACACCCTGCGCGCTTTGAAGCAGCAGGTTGACCCTAACTTTATCAAGACGCGCGAAGGCTGGACCGACCGTCAGGGCAACACCCACATGGTCGAGTACGTCGAGTGGCACACGGTCGCGGACATTCTGGACCGCATCGCCCCGACGTGGAGCCACGCCGTGCGTAACGTCGTGCAGCTTGGCGACATTGCCGTCGTCACCTGTGCCATCACGATTGATGGTGTCACGCGCGAAGGCGTCGGCACGGGCACAAGCGAGAGCGAGATGGGCATCAAGAAGGCCGAGCACGATGCTTTGAAGCGCGCCGCAGTGAAGTTCGGCATCGCGCGCGAGTTGTACCAGCGCGAGTCAGAAGTCATAGAGCGTCAGGGCGCAGCCGCGCAGCCGGGCGCATTCCCGCGCGACCCGCTCGCCAAGTCCATGAGTGATCTGGTGACGCCGAAACAGCTCGGCATGATCCGCGCGCTCGCACGCGAAGCCGGAGTTGACCCTGAAGAAGAGTCGCAGTCGGTGCTTCGCTGCAAGACGGACGAGCTTTCGAAGCGCGCCGCGTCAAGCTTCATAGACCATCTCAAGGGTCTGCAACAGGAAGCCGGGGCAATTCGCCGCGCGAGCTAATAGGAAAGTAAGCAGAAAGAAGTGAGCAGTAAGCGGTAAAAACTTCGTTCGACTGCTTACTGCTCACAGCTCACTTCTTACTCCTATGGGAGGTGCAAGGAAATGATGACACAGGAATTGTTAGAAGAGATGAAGCCGCTCTCATTGGAGCTTGAGTACGCTGACGAAGCCGAAGCAAGCAAGCGTGAAAGTGAAGCTTCTCAAGCCGAGACGGAGACGCGCTCGAAGAAAGACCAGATTGTCGCGCTGTACGAGAGTGGTGTGACGGACATCGCGCAGATTGTGCGTCGCGTGGCGGCGCGCCCCTCTTACGTGGCGCAGGTTCTACAGAACGCCGGATTTCTTTCGGGCTACTTTGATCTCTACACGACGACGGCCAAAGAGCAGAACATCTATTCGCGCTTTTTCCGCAACGTGCTTTCGTTCAAGACGGTGGAAGCGTCGCGCGAGTCTGTGCAAAAGATTGACCGTCTCTACAACTATTTCGAGCGACTCGGCGACCGCGCCGGACAGCACCAGGCCATGGTACTCGCGCTGACGGGCAAGAACCGCGCGCGCTGGAGCGGCAAACTGGAAGAGTCGAAGATTTTTAGTGAGTGGCTCGCAGTACATTAAGAGCCAAGTAAGTTTAAGAAGGAACGCATAGCAAGTTTACCCCTCGCAAACTAAAGCAAGAACGAACCAAGGGCGGGTTTTGATAAGGTGAGTTTCCATTGATGAAACTCACCTTTTATTTTTTCCCGGACTTTTAAGACGACAGGTTTGTTTGCTGCTCTCAAAAAGTTTTCCCTTCCCTCGCACGGATGCGTGCGCTCAGCAGGTGAGCGTGCCTGTCGATTTTCATCCCTCGCACGGACTGAAGCTTTTCAAATTCAATTTCGGTAAGGAGTAAAGCCACATGAAGGAACACGAGATGCCCGCTCAGGGTGCTTTTTGTTGGAACGAACTGGCGACCAAGGATGTCGAGTCGGCAAAGAAATTCTACACGGAGCTGCTGGGCTGGGAGCTTAAGGCGGGGGAGACCGCCGGGATGATTTACAACGAGATTGTCGCAAACGGCGAGCACGTCGGCGGCATGTACCAGATGATGGCGGAGCAGGGAGACATGCCTTCGCACTGGGTGGCGTACGTGGCGGTTGACGACGTTGATGGCAAGGCCGAACAGGTCAAGGCATTGGGCGGGACGGTGTGCGTGCCGCCGACGGACATCCCGCGCGTAGGCCGTTTCTGCGTCATCAACGACCCGTCGGGCGCAACGCTTTCGCTCATTCAACTCCAGAGCCCTAGCTCTTAACTCGCACGAAGCTTCTCTCGCAACAAACGGCGGGGGCTGCGACAGTTTGCAGCCCCCGCGCCCGAATCACAAAATTGATAAGGAGTAAACCGATGAAAAAATCTCTCTCCCTGACAATTGTTCTCTCGATCATTTTAGGCGTCGGTCTTTTCGCGCTGGGCAGCCGCAACGCGGCAGCAGATGCTGCACCGGCAGCCGTCGCGGACCAGATCATCGCGCGCGAGCGTGCCTCGTTCGAAGCATGGCAACGCAAGGACAAAGCCTTTTTCGAAAATTTTCTGGCCGACGATGCGACCTACTTTTCGTGGGGCGGCCCGTATCTTGAGACCGACCCGAAACAGAACTTCATCCCCAAATTCGAGAAGTACGCCGAGATGATGAAGTTCAACGACTGGCAGATGTATAACCCGCGTGTGCAGCTCTACGGCGACACCGCCGTACTCACCTACAACAGCTCCATCTCGGCCACCTTCGGAGGCCAACCCATTAACTACACGGCCAAGGTCACGAGCGTCTATGTCAAACAGGGCAACGCATGGCGCGTCGTACACGGGCACGAATCCATTAATCCCGCGCCCAAGTAAGACGCGCGATTTCTGTAGCGGCGGAAGAGTCAGAAAAGCAAAAAGGTAAAAGTGAGGCCGCAAACCCCTTTTGACAGAAAAGAAATCTGTAGAAGCTTTTCGTCCTTATCACTTTTGCCTTTTACCTTTTTACTCTTGCCTTCCTGTGGGGGACGGGGCGATGAAAAAGAGAATAGCCATCCTGATGCTCACGCTCCTGGCTCTTTTAAGCAGCACGGGATTCGTCACGACAGCCATCGGTCTCTGCACACCGCGCCGTCACACGGCATCGCGCACGCTCCGCACAGGGCAACCGCCGGAAACCGTCTGGCGAGCGATTACGGATTATGAGAATCAACCTCGCTGGCGCGGCGACGTTAAACAGACGGTGCGCCTCGCGGATCGCAACGGTCACGAAGTCTGGCGCGAAACCTATGAGGATGGGACAGAGATAACTTTGGAGACGACCGAAGCGGCGCGCCCTGGCCGGCTGGTGCGCGTCATAGCGGACGAAGGCGGGCCGTTTAGCGGGCGCTGGGAGTATGAGATCAAAGCCGAGGGCGCGGGCAGCCTCTTAACCATCACGGAACACGGCGAAGTCCCCAATCCCTTCTTCCGTTTCGTCGCGCGCTATTTACTGGGCCACACCTATTTCATGGAGAAGTTTGAGAAAGATTTGGCCGCCAGCTTCGGTGAAAAGGCCGTGATTCGATAAAGAAGTCCCAAATCCCAAGTCCAAAGTCCCAAGTCAAAAGAAGGAGCTTGTCTTTGACTTGGGAGTTTGGACTTGGGATTTGAGACTTCTTTATATTCGCGTGCTAAACTCTTCTTCATCTCCGAACGAGGGGAGAAAGTAGAAGAGCCATGCCCGCCAAGAACGAGGACTTGCACGGCAACGTGCCGGATAAAGCAGACGTTGCGCTGCTCTTGATTGACGTCATCAACGACATGGAGTTCGACACGGGGCCGGAGCTTTTACACCACGCTCTGCCGATGGCGAAACGGCTCGCGGCGCTCAAGCAACGAGCCAAAGAGGCGGAGATTCCGGTCATCTACGTCAACGACAACTTCGGCAAGTGGCAATCGGATTTCAACAAGATATTGAAACACTGCCTGGAAGACGACGTGGCCGGTCGTCCACTGGCGGAGATTCTCAAACCTGACGAAGACGACTACTTCGTTTTGAAGCCGAAGCACTCCGGCTTTTTTTCCACCACGCTCGACACGCTCCTTGAGTATCTTCAAGCCAAAACGCTGGTCCTTACCGGATTGACCGGAGACATCTGCGTGCTGTTTACGGCCAATGATGCCTACATGCGTGATTTCAATCTCGTCATCCCGGAGGATTGCGTCGCTTCCAGCACCACGGAGGGCAACGAACACGCGCTTGATCTGATGGCGCGCGTGCTCAAGGCCGACACGACGCGCTCAACTGATTTGGATTTGGAAGAGATAAAGCGCGCGGTGGCAGCCACGTGCGACGAAGAAGAAACCAAACTCGAACCGCAAACGCCGCAGTTCGCGGAAAAGAATTAAGCACAAGAGGCCGGAATAAACAGGCATGAGCCCCGTCAGGGGCGGAAGATAATAGCCCACGGCGTGAGCCGTGGGGATGGGTCGAAAAGAAAAGTAGAGAGCCCCTGAAAGGGGCGAAAGAGATTCCGACGTGAATATCTTTCGCCCCTTTCAGGGGCTCTTACTTCTTAATCCTGCTTGATTCCCACGGCTCACGCCGTGGGCTATTTTATTTCGCCCTCCGGGCTCGTGAATCTTATCTCTGAGCGCGGGCGCGTGCGGCTGCCGATTGAGCAAGCTCGCGTGCGCGTGGCAGCACGTCGAGCGCCTTGGCGACCTGCGGGTCTTCGAGCACCAGTACCTCGTCGGCGGTGACTTTGCCGTAAGCCGCCGTGATGACGTTGTAGCGCAACTGCTGCTCTATCAAATCGCGGTTGCGGTCAAGGAACTGTGCGTTCATCTTCCAAGATGGGTCTTTCAGGACGAAATCCTTGAAGGCCTTAAAGAGCGCGTCCGTCATCGGAAAATCGGTCGGCTGCAATTTGTGATTAAACTCAATCGCGCGCTGCACCTTGTAGCTGTCAAAGCCGGCGACGCGACCATTGACCAACTCGCGCGTGAAGAAAAAGAGCGGATTAATCAATCGCGTCTGCGATTGGTTAATCAGCGTCGGCTTGACCATTTCGTCCGGCTGTATGCCGCCGCCGCCGTAGACCGTGCGGCCCGTGTCCGTGCGCGAAGCCTGCCCGTTCTTCTTCGGCTGCTCCTCCTGATTATCCAGCCGGGTCGAGCCGCCGCGCGTGTAGTAATCGTAAAAGCTCCCGTTCGAGTAGTCGCGCTGAATCAAGCGGCCCGAAGGCGTGTAGTACTTGGCCGTCGTGAGCGTCAGCCCCGAGCCGTATTCGAGCGGGAAGATGCCCTGCACCAATCCCTTGCCAAAGCTTGTTTCGCCGACAATCAGCGCGCGGTCGTGATCCTGCATCGCGCCCGCGACAATCTCCGAAGCCGAAGCCGTGTTGCCGTTGACGAGGATGACGAGCGGCGTCATGTCCGGCTGGTCGTTGTCCGATTCATAAGCGCGCTCGGAGCGGCGGTCGCGCCCCTTCTGCGAAAGAATCAACTGGCCGCTCTGCAAGAATTTTTCGGCCACGTGAATCGCCTGATCCAGAAACCCGCCGGGATTGTTACGCAGGTCCAGCACAAGGTGGGTCATGCCCTTCGAGTGCAGGTAATCGAGCGCGGCTTGCAGCTCGTCTGTCGTCGTGTAGTTAAAGCCGTGCGTCATGTCTATATAGCCGACGCCGGGACGAAGCATGTAAGCATCGGGCACGGAGGGTTGTGCGACGGCGTCGCGCGTAATCGAGACGGTTTCGGTGCGACCCGTAGCGGCGCGCTCCAAAGTGATTCTGACTTCGGAGTTGCGCGGGCCGCGTATCTGGTCGCGAACTTCCAGCGAAGTCTTGCCGCGCATGTTCTGGCCGTCCACGGCCACGATGCGGTCTCCGAAGCGAAGCCCTGCGCGCACCGCCGGAGAATCCTCGAAGGTCGAGAGGACATAGGTCTCCGTCTGGTCGCCCGTGCGCTGGTTGCCTATCGAAGCGCCGATGCCGTAGTACTCAGAGCGCTGATCCGTGCGCAGCTCTTCGTATTCCTTGCGGTCGTAATAGTTCGAGTGCGGATCCAGGGAGCGGAGCATGCCGATGATGGAAGACTTGAAGACGGAATTGTAATCAAGCTTGTTGCCGTCAACGTAGTTTTCCTGAATGACGCCGATGGCTTCCTGAAAACTCTGCTCGACCGACAGTGCTTCTTCGCTCAGCGAGCGTGCGCGCAGGCTTCTGCGGCCCAGGGGCACGGCGGGCGGCGGCGTGCGCTCAGCGCCCCCTGTGCGTCCCTGACTCTGTTGTCCGAAAACGAAGGTTGGAAGAAGGAGTGCGACGGCGAGAAGCGCCGCGACCGCGTACGACCATTTCTGTTTCACTACGTTCAAAACCTCTTACGCTACGGGTGAAATAAAAGCACTGCCGTTTGCGCCCCCAGCCGGCGGAGTCGAGCCCGCACAGAGCGCGGGGCGCGCGGCGTGCTTGCTAAAAAGCATAGTACACGGATGCGGGCGGCGCAGGCAAGGTTGTGTCAAAAAAGGTGATGGGACAGTGTAAGAGAAAGAAAGAACTAACAGGGATGGACAGGATAGACAGGATACAGAAGAATTGAAAAAAGATGTCGTCTCCTCCTGCTTTTTTATCCTGTTTATCCTGTCCATCCCTGTTTGAATCCTTCTTACCGGGCTCGCTTAAGAAGACCCGAAGGGTGGCAATTTGGGGGTGCGCAAAGCGCCTTCATCCTGTACAATGGCGCTCCTTGCATCGCCGCCCGCAAAAGTCGCCAGCCGCCCTGACGCACAGAGCGTGAGCAAAGGCTTCGGACTTTTTCAAGCAACAGCAATACTTATCATGGGAAGCGTGCCGGGGGCGCTGGTTTTTAATCCCTTTTGAAGAGAATCGAAAGCTTATGGCTAAGAAAAACAGCAGCAAGTCGAAACAAGATAAAAAGCCGCCGAAAGATAAGAAGCAGAAGCGGAAAGACGCGGACGCCTTAGAGCGCAAAGATGCAGACTCAGCGCGCGGCTCGTTTGAAGAACACTTACGCAGCGCCGTCCGCGCCGTCGAAGTGTCGGACCTTTTGACCGTCCCGCTCACGCAGTCCATCGAAAATCTACTGCAGCTAGCGGCGCAATCCGTGAACGCAGACGCCGCCTCCGTCCTTGTGCGCGATGGCGACGAAGGCGGGCTCAAGTTCCTGGTTGCCATCGGGCGCGTCGCGGACAAATTGATGGGCATCAAGATTCCGCCGGGTCGTGGCATCGTCGGCTTTGTCTTCGCGAGCGGGCAGCCGATGGCCGTGGACGTCTCGCAGGACCCGAACTTTTACCCCGCTGTCGATAGCGCGACGGGCTATCGCACGTTGACGACGATGGCAACCCCTTTGCGCGTCGGCGGCGAAGCCGTAGGCGTCCTGCAATTCGTCAACCGTCCCGGCTGGGAAAACATGGCGGAAGGAACTCCCGCAGAAGCTTTCACCCCGGACGAGATGGAGAAGGCTGCCTACTTTGCTGACGCCATCGCGGCGCTTGTTGACGCGCACGAAACGGCAGGGCTGGTCGAGACTCTCTTCGAGTTGTCGGTCAAGAGCGCGGCTGACGAGCAGGGCGGCGCGGAAGCCGCGAGCGCAGTCCGCCAGTGGCTCGCGGAGGTGCGAACCGCGCCCGAGCACAAAGACCTGATGGCGCTTGCCATCTCTTTGCGCGACATCGCGAGCCGTGGCGACGCAGAGCGTCAACTCTGCCGCGAAGTGCTCGATACGCTTGCGCGCTACACGGAGCGAAGCGCTTCGAGCACGACCTATCTGGGCTTTTAATCCGGACAATTTTTGAGGAGAACTAGAAGAGATGCCGCAGTCTGACCCGGCGCTGGAAGCTGTCAATGCGCTCGTAGATTTGTGGGAGGCGATTACCCCTGACTCCACCTGGAAGGGACGCACAGGACGTGGCGTGCGCGTGGCGGTCGTGGATAGCGGAGTAGACGCACGCCACCCGGCCCTTCAAGGCAAGATTAAAGAGTCTGTCGAAGCTGTCGCCGAAGGCGGCAAAGTCACGTTTCGTCCTTCGGAGTCGGGCGACCAGGCGGGTCACGGTACGGCCTGCGCGGGTATCATCACAGAGGTTGCGCCCGAAGTGGAGCTGTACAGCATAAAAGTTTTGGGGCCGAACGCATCGGGGTCGGGCGATCTTTTTCTGGCCGGACTCGATTACGCCATCAAGCAGAAGATGCAGGTCGTCAATCTCTCTCTGGGGACGACCAAGCCGCAGTATTTCGGGCCGCTGCATGATTTGATGGACCGCGCCTATCACGCCGGGGTCATACTCGTCGCGGCGGCCAACAATCTACCGCAGCCGAGCTTCCCTTCCATCTTCTCCTCTTCGCTCGTCTCGGTCGTCAAACGCGAAGGCGGCGACCCCTTCAACTTCAGCTATCGCTACGGCGAAGTGATTGAGCTGGTCGCACCCGGCGTGCAGGTGCGGACCACATGGCCCGGCGGCGGCTATCGCCAGGTGACCGGCAACAGTTTCGCCTGTCCCTACATCGCGGGCATCATCGGCCTCATCATGGAAACCTATCCGAACCTGACGCCCTTTCAAATCAAGACCATCCTCTACGCCATCGCCAGCCGCAACAAGGCAAAGCAGGAAGCGTTTCCTAGAGAATAAAGATGAGCAGTTGTAGAATAGACGGCAACATGGAGGATGCGATGAAATCGAAAGTCACAGAACAAGGCGTACTGGTTCCCAAAAAGTTCTTCAAAGGAATCAAGGAAGTCGAGATTCGCAAAGAAAACAATTTAGTTATTGTCGTACCTATTATTGATGATCCGATTGTTCAGCTTGGGGGGCAGCCTGTCTCCGATGACGTGGAAGATGCTTCAGAAAATCACGACAAGTACATTTACGATAAATGAAATCCGTCTTTCTTGATACCGGTTATGTGATAGCTCTGGAATTATCGAGCGATCAGAATCATCGGTCAGCATTGAAACATTGGCGCAGCGTCGCTAAATCCCTCCCATTACTTACTACGACTACATACGTCTTCGACGAGATTGTCACTTTCTTCAATAGTCGTGGCCATCATGCTAAAGCCGTCGAAATAGGAAATCGGTTATTGAATAGCCCCTCCGTGAAGCTCGTACATGTAGATGACAAGTTGTTTCTTGAAGGTTGGCGCTATTTTCAGAAGCATAAAGATAAAGGGTATTCTCTGACGGATTGCATCTCCTTTCTTGTGATGACAGAGTTCGGGATTGACACGGCATTTGCATTTGATAAGCATTTCATTCAAGCCAGATTTAAGACGCTGCCGTAGACTTGCGTACTAAGAATGCGGAACGATGAATGAAAAGAAAGACCGTGTCTGGCTTTTCATTCATCGTTCCGCATTCTGACTTCTGCCTTACTTACATTCCCATGCCCATTCCTCCGGGCATACCCATCATCGCGCCGCTCGCGGACATCTCGCTTGCACCGTCTTCACGCTTTCTTAGAAGCGCCGGGTCGATGTTCTTTAGCTCGTAGAGCGTTTTGTAGAGACCTTCGCGGCTGAGCAGCTCTTCGTGTGTGCCCTGGTCGGCTACGAGCCCGTGGTTGAGCACGATGATGCGGTCGGAGACTGCCGCGATGAAGTTCAAATCGTGGCTGATGACGACGCAGGTACGGCGGTTCTGCTTATCCTTCGCGTATTCGCGTATGACCTGAATCAAGCGGTTGCGCTGGTCGGCGTCGAGGTTCTCCGTCGGCTCATCGAGAAGCAGCACTTCGGGGCTGCGCAGGAGACAACGCGCGAGTGCAATCAGGCGCTTCTGACCGCCCGAAGGAACCTGCACGTCCACTATCGTGTTGTAGCCCTGCGGCATACGATTCGGGTCTGTGATAACGTCGTGTATGTGCGCGGTGCGGCACGCCCACATAATCTCTCCGTCCTGCGCGTCCGCTTTCCCCAGACGCACGTTCTCGCGAATCGTGTCTTTGAGGAAGAACGGAAACTGCGAAAGCTTTGAGACCTGCGAGCGCAGCGATTGAAAGGTCACGTTCGAGATGTCGTGCCCGTCAATCGTGATGCGCCCCTGCTCCGGGTCAAGAAAGCGCAGCATCAGGTTCATGATCGTTGACTTGCCGCAACCAATCGGGCCGACAAGCGAGACGGTCTCGCCTTCTTTAATGTCAAAAGAGATGCCGTTCAAAATTTTCTGCTGCGGTGAGTAGCCGAAGACGACATTCTCGAACCGTACGTTGCCGTGCACGGGCGGCAACGGTTGCGCGCCCGGCTTTTCGATGACCGTGGGTCGCGTGTCCAGCAGTTGATACGTGCTGACGATGTTGGGCACGAGCGACTGATAGGTCGTGTAGGACATGATGACGCGCTGGACGGGCGCGAACATCGCCGGGACAAAGCCTATGAAGACGATGAGACCGGCGAGCGTCAATCCGAAGCGTGCGCCGAAGACGACGCCCACGAGCAGCACCATAGCGGTCGAGACCGCGACGTAAACCTGCGAGCTGGTGTTGCTGACGTGCATCCAGATGAGCATCCGCGCGGTCGAGTTGGCGACGGCGCGCGCCGCCTGGTTAAAGCGCGAGCTTCTTTTCTGCTGCGCGTTGAAGACCTGTATGTCGGCCATGCCGCTGATGGATTCTTCCAGCTCCGCGTTGATGTCGCGGTTGTCCATCATCATACGGTTGGCAGACGCTTCGAGCCTGCTCATCGTGAAGCGGAACAGGAGAAACGCTAACGGAGCGAGGATGAGCGCGACAATCGTCATCTGCCAGCTCAGCGCCAGAAGATAGGCGAGCGCGATGACGAGTGAGATAACGTCAACAAGCGGCGACAGGATGACCTGTGTCAGGAATTTCTGGACGCTCTGTGTTTCCATGAGCACGCGCGGCATCAATCCGCCGGTCTGCGCGCCCGTGAAGAAATCCAGCGAGAGCGTTTGCAGGTGATCGTAAACCTGCTGCTGTACCTCTACGTCGAGCGTCTGTTCGAGCCTCGTCATGCGCCATTGCTGTACGAGTTGCAGCAGGACCGCGAAGACGGAAGCGAACGCCCAGATAATAAAGAGCGTGGCAAAGCTCAAGGGTGTCGCGAGCGTGTCTTCAAATTCGTAGGTGCGCTGCGGCTCCGGCTTGTCGTAGAGCGAGCCCGTCCTTGACCAGACCTCACCCCAGTTCATCTGATCCGATTGCGCTGCCTGTCCCAGAATTTGTATCAGAGGGCCGAACGAAGCGCTCACGAGAAACGGCGCGAGCGAGACCACGAGCATCATCGTCAGCAAGAGGACGAGCGCGCCCGTGTGCTTGCTCAGCAGCTTGAGGGCGCGGCTCAGGTAGGGAAGCGCGCTCATCTTCTGCGGCATGGCGGCCTGCGGCGGCATGTCTCCGCCGGGCGCTCCCGCGGCGGCGACGAAGCCGGGCGGCAGCTCGTCCATGGAGCCGAAGTCACCTTGCTGGCCGAACATTTCGGGGGGCGGGCCTTCGCCACCCGGCGGCGAGCCCGGTGGCGGCGCTCCCGGCGGCCCGCCAAAAGACCCTGGCGGAGACCCTCCCGGCGGTCCCGGCGGCGCTCCTCCAAACGGCCCGGGCGGCGGACCTCCAAAGGGTGGTCCTCCAAACGGCGGGCCGGGGGGCGAGCCCGGAGGCGGCGGCGCACCGGGCGGCATTCCTCCTCCCTGTGGAGGCGGTCCCTGTGGAGGCATCTGGTTCTGATTGGGCATGATGTAATTTCCTTTAGGGGTAATTCCAAAGACGATAGAGATTGATAATCTACATGAGGCAGGCAGCGCACCGCAAACCCTTTGATTGCGGAATGCGGATTTCGGATTGCGGATTTTAAGAATCAAGCTCCTGATTTTCAATCCGCATTCCGAATTCCGCATCCCGCAATTGAAAGTTGTCCGCTTGATAAATCAGTTGAAGACGAATGATGGTCGAAGAGGTGGTGAAATTCAAGTCCGCGTGGCGTGTGAGAAAGAGCGTCGTCCGTATGGGAAACCGTCCGGATAATATTGACGCTCTTAAATGCGAGAGGTGGAATGGAGCACGTGCTCCGTTCCACCTCTCGCGGCTTTGTTTGCTCTGTGGCGCGATTCGCTCCGCCGGAAGCGGGCATCTCGGGCCTGTGGGGGCTGTCGTCAGAAGCCCTTGGCTCGCGCCATTATGGGCAGCTCTGCCAGCAGTACTGGTAGCGGTAATACCAGCGGCGGCCAATTCTGATCCAGCAAATGCAGATGTGGCTGTAGGCCTGCACATCGCCGAGCTGGTTCATGTCGAGCGCGCCCGCGCCGCCCAGCTCAAACTCCTCGGACTTTTCCGCGCCCTCGGGGGCCGTTCCTTCGTACTCGGTCTGCTGAGATTCGACGACCTGATACTTTTGCAGTTCCTCATCGGGGATCTCGTAAGCTTTGCTGGTTTCACCTTTTTTCGGCACTGTGGTCACAATAGCCATAACAGTCTCTTCTCCTTTTTAATCGTAAGGGGGAATCGTTTCCCCGTTTCAGTTTCCAGTTGGCAACTCGCGCGGGCTCGGGCGACCCAAAGTGCCTATCGAACGGCTCGCGCTCCTTTTTCACGTCGTGTCAAATACCGGCTTGGCAGCAGTACTAAAACCGAAATCGCAACCGTTTCTCTTTGTTGCTCTTTCCGGTTACAAAGAAAGGGACGCATCGAGAAATGGTTTTTGCATCACCGCCCGCCTGTGGAGTTTCGCTCCCCATTTTCGGGCTCGACGCGGCATTGAAGAAGTTGACAAAGATTCCCTCGCTCCGTAGCTCTTTTCTTAGGCTTGCACCATGCGTAGCTACTTTTGAAGGAAAGAGATTAAGACAAGTCGCCGGACGCTTGCGCTGTGCTCCCGGCGTCCCCGGTTTATGAGAGACGCGCGGGCTCTAGGCGCTCGGCCTTATGAAGCATCCTCACTGAAGATAGAACTTGTTTGAGCGGGCGCAATCCTAACAGCAATCCCAGCGCCAGCGCAAGATTTTTCTTCTCAAAAAGGGCACAGACGGCGCTGCCCGTCCGAAGAAGGGATGAGGGATGAGGGATGAGGGATGAAAAGGAAGCTATTCAAGATGAGTAGCTCTTCTTCATCCCTCATCCCTCATCCCTTTTTCAGGCCGACTCTTCAAGACAGCGCATGAGCGTTTCCTCAAAGATGGGATCGCTTGCCTCACCGTCAAAGCGACCGTAACAGCGCACGCGACCCGCGCGGTCTATGAGCGCCACGGTCGGCAAACCTACCGCTCCGTAAAGCATCTGCGTCGCAGGGTCTTCGGCCACGCCGACAGGAAATTCCAAAGCGTGATCGCGCACGTGCTTCTCTATCAGCTCAAGCTCCTGCTCTGCTGAATTCACGGGCCCGCCGGGGCTCGTGTGGTAGTAGCGCGTCAATGCCAGCACGCGCAGGCCCTTTCCTGCGTGTTCGTCATGCAGCCGCTTGATTTTCGGAAACACTTCGTCACACGCCCTGCACCACGTCGCCCAGAATTCCAGCAGCAGAACCTCTCCGCGCAAATCTTCAAGCGAGAGCGGCTCGCTATTAATCCAATGCTTGATATTGATTTCCGGCGCTTGCTCGCCAATCAAAGAGACGCGCGTGTGATTGTCGCGGAGCACCGTCAGGTCCGTAAAGATTTTTCGTTTCTCGAAGGGCGTGCCGGTGGCTTTGATTTCCCTGAAAAGATTTTCAAGATGTGCGACTTCGACGGCGAGCATGTCGCGCGCTTTCGCAAACTCTCCCGCTTCCTGATAAATGTCGGCGAGCATGGTTGCCAGCGCCGCACGCGCCTGAGAATCCGTGTCCTCGGACTCGCGCGCCGCTTGGAGTCCGTTTTCAAGCTCCGTGATAGCAGCTTCCAGATTTCCTTCTTCCAATAACTCGGACGCGCGCTCAAGCTCTGCGGGCATCATCATAGGCTGACCCAGAGGGGGAAAATTAGCCGGAGTTTTCATAGCCGAATCCATTCTTAATCTCGTCTCCTTAAAATTAAAGTCTAAAGTCCGGAGTCTGGAGTCATGAGTCAAAACACAGAATCTTTCTTTTGACTCCAGACTCCAGACTCTAGACTCTGAGACTTATTGCTTTTGCGTCTCTTATCTTTGCACTGCCATTCCCGGCGGAGGCGCGCCGCGCATGCGTGCGCCCGCGGGCGGTTGCATCCCGCCTCCGCCTTGAGGGCCGCCGCCTGTGCGCGTGCGCAAGAGTGCCGGGTCAACATTCTTCAGCTCGTAGAGCGTCTTGTAAAGTCCTTCGCGTTTAATCAACTCTTCATGCGTGCCTTCGTCCGCGACCCGTCCCTGATTGAGCACCACGATGCGGTCTGCAACTGCCGCGACGAAGTTCAAGTCGTGGCTAATCACCAGACAGGTCTTTCTGTTTTCGGGTTGCTGCGCGTACTCGCGTATGACCTGAATAAGGCGGTTGCGCTGGTCCGCGTCGAGGTTCTCCGTCGGCTCGTCGAGAAGTAGCACCTCGGGTCTTCGTAACAAACAACGCGCGAGCGCAATCAGGCGCTTCTGACCGCCCGAAGGAACCTGCACGTCAACTATCGTCTCGTAACCCTTGGGCATGCGCTTCGGGTCAACAATCACATCGTGTATGTGTGCAATCTTGCAAGCCTCTTCAATCTCCGCGTCCGTGGCGCTGGCTTTACCCAGACGCACGTTCTCGCGAATCGTGTCTTTCAAGAAGAACGGAAACTGCGAAAGCTTCGAGACCTGTTCGCGCAATGACGCGAGCGTGACGCCCGTAATATCCTTGCCTTCCAGACGAATCGCGCCCGCTTCCGGGTCAAGAAAGCGCAGCATCAGGTTCATGATGGTGGACTTGCCGCAGCCAATCGGGCCCACGAAAGCGACCGTCTCGCCCTCGCGTATCTGGAACGACAGGTCGTTCAAAACCTTCTGCGTGGGGCTATAGCCGAACGTGACGTTCTCGAACCCGACGTCCCCGTGCACCTCGCCCAAATCCTTTGCATCCGGCTTTTCTTTGACGGTCGGTTTCGTGTCGAGCAATTCATAAGTTGCCACGACGTTCGGGACAAACGATTGATATTGCGTGTAGGTGGCTACAAGGCGCTGCACGACGCCGAACATCTGCGGCGTCATCTGCACAAAGGCTATGACGGCTGCGAGCGTGAGCCCGAAGCGCGGGTGATACATGATGCCGACGACGAGGACGAGCGCGGTCGAGGCGGCGATAAAGATTTGCGCGCCGCTATTGCTAAAGCCCATCCATGCCATCATCGCGGCGGAATTTCGCGCAGCGACTTTGGACGCTTCTGCAAAGCGGCTGCTTCTCTTCCCCTGCGCGTTAAAGATTTGAATATCGGAGATGCCGCTGATGGTCTCTTCCAGCTCCGCGCCCAGCTCGCGCCCGCTCATAGCCATCCCGCGCGCGGCCTGCTGCATTTTGCTGCTCGTGTAACGGAACATCAGGAGCACAAGAGGCGAAAGCGCGAAGGCGACGAGCGTCATCTGCCAGCTCAGGATTAAGAGATAGGTCAGGACGACGACGAGCACTATGACATCAACCAGCGGGTACAGCATGACCTGCGTCAGCATTCGCTGGACGCCCGCCGTTTCCGATAGCACCCTTTGCATGAGCGCGCCCGTTTGACCGCCTGTGAAAAAATCCAGCGAGAGCGTTTGGAGATGGTCGTAAATCTTCTGCTGAAGTCCGCGCAGCAATCTCGCTTCCAATTGCGCGACGATCCACGAGCGTAGGAAGCTCAAAAGCTGTGAGAGGACAAGCGCGCTCGCCCAGACGATGAGAATCGTGCGGAGCGAAAGCGGAGTCCCGAGCCAGCCAAGTCCATAAGCGTCGAGCGAGCTTGTATCGGCTTTACCAAATAGCGGCGCTGTCATCTCCCAGATGTTGCGCGTCACGGTGCGGACGCCTGCCGGAACGGGCGCGGCAAACTGGCCCAGGATTTGAAAAATCGAGGCGAAGGCGACGCTGACGACAAAGGGAAAGAGCGTCACCATCAGCGACAGCAACATGGTGACGGCTGTTAAAGCTTTGTGCTCGCCAAGGAGACGCAGGGCGCGGCCTATGTATGGACGCGCGCTCATCATCTTGTGCGGCCCGCCCTGCTTCATCACAGCGCCGGGAGGCCCAACAGGAGGCGGCCCTCCGCCTGCAACCGGCGGTTTACCCAATGGCGGTCCTGAAGGCAATCCTGCGGTCATGCCCGGTGGCGGCGCAGGCTGAGAGGGATTGGACATGAGACTCTTTCCTTTGGACGGCTTCGATGGAGGAAGAACGCGAAAACACAGAGGCAGGGGCGGGTAAATCGTGAATCGTAAATCGTGAATAGGAGAACGGCCTTCTCTATTCACGATTTACGATTCACGATTTACCTGCTCTTAGCCTCTGTCGTAAAAGCAACGGGTGGGAAAGAAGCTCGAAGCTTGCTTTCCCACCCTGACGCGAGCGGAACTGACTAGCAGTACCACCAAACGTAGACGCAGTTGCCGTAGCCGTCGCATTCCCAGGCGTAACAGACGTCCTGGTTGCTATAGGCTTGGACGTCGCCGCCCTGCGAACCGGCCTTGGCGACCGCCGTCGCGTCCGCACGCGTGCGGTTCTCTTTCTTCGGAAACATCTCGGCGGCTTTTTCCGGCGTAATTTTATACTTGTCGAGTTCCGAATCCGGAATGTCGTAAAGTGTGACGTTCTCACCTTCAGATTTGTTTACTATAGCCATGGCTTTTGTGCTTCTCCTTCTTTCGGGGTTAAGAGGATTTTTCATTCCTCGTGTGTCATCTGAAACGCGCCCGAGCACGCATGATCTAGCGGGCTCTTGCAAAAGCTGTGTGCTCAACCAGCGCATCCCTGGGCGCTTTCAGTTCAAACTTGCTGCGAACAAAAAATTTAAGACCGGCAGCCTGTGAAAAGCTTTTAGGTGGAGCATCTCAACTCGCTCCGTTCGGTCGATTTGTCTCGGCTCGTCATACAAAACCTATGACGACGACCTCGAAAATTTTTGCGACCTCGCCCGAAGGCGTTTGTGCATCGCCGTCGGGCCGTTCCGTCGCCCGTGCCGGAAGTCTTTGTCGCCGAAGGACAAAGCGGCGCTTGTTGTGGAATTCAAAACGCTAATTCACGCCATCCGAATCAGGTAAATCGAGGAGTGGAAAAGAGCTTGCAAGACGGGCGCGTCCGGGCTTCAAAAGATTGTGGAAATTATCCGAAGAGACAACCGCCGCCGCTTCAAGAGGGCGGCGGCTTTTAAGCATTTTTGTTTCGAGCGGGCGACATCCTAGCAGCGAACCGCCCGCCATGCAAGTCCCTTCCCACGGGTGATGAGGAGCATGAAAAGGCCGCTTCTGAGCATGTTGCTTTTCCTGCCAGCGATTTTAGACCTGCTCTTCCAGGCAGCGGGTTAAAATTTCGTTAAATCTCGCGTCATCGCCTCCGCCGAAATGCGCGTAACGCACAATGCCGCGCCGGTCTATCAAACAGAGCGTCGGCATCCCCGTAGCGCCGTAAAGCTCCTGCGTTTGTTCCGTAAGGGCTACGCCGACGCGAAACTTCAAGTCGTGCTCGCGCACCACGGCGCGCATCAATTCCAGCTCCTCGCCGCGCGACTCAGCCGTCCCGCGATAAGCAAAGTAGTGGCGCGTCAAAGCCAGAATCTCCAACCCTCGCGCGCCGAATTCTTCGTCAAGCTTTTTCAGCTTCCCGAACATCTCTCGACAAGGCTTGCACCAGGTAGCCCAGAACTCCAAGAGCACTACTTGCCCGCGCAAGTCAGCAAGCGTCGCGGGCTCGCCCATGAGCCAATCGCTAATCGCAATCTCCGGAGCTTCGTTGCCGACGAGCGCGACCTGCCGCGCGCGGTCGCGTATCTGTATGCGCCCGCCCGCAGCCTCGCGCTTCTGCTCCTGCGTTCCCGTCGCCTGCATAATCTGAAAAATCTTCTCAGCAAACCCGGACCTTTCATCCAGAACAGCGCGCGCACGCTCCGTGTCATTACTTTCCAGATAAATTTCCGCAAGCATGAGAGCCAGCTCGATGTGCGTGCGAAACTCAAGCGAGTAAGGATTTTCGCGCGCATCCCCAAGCGCCGCTTCCAACTCCCTTGCAGCATCCTCTCTGTTATTTTCCGAGAGCAGAGAGCGCGCTACCTTCATACGGGCCAGCACCTTTGTTTGTAAATTATCCTCCGCCGCCCGCCCGGCAGCCGGAGCCGTCACAGAATCCATCTTATTATTGTTTCATTGATTCATTTCTTCATTGATTCAATGAACCGATGAATAAATGAATCAATCCTTTCATCCTTCTATCGCTGCTTCGTCCGTGTCGAAGACTTCGAAAGCCTTGAGCACGTTGGTCATCTTCATCAATCCGCGAATCTGCTGCGGGATCGCTGTGAGCCGCAACACTGCGTCGTGGCGCGTGGCTGTGACGACACAGGTCACAAGCTCGCCTATGCCGCTCGAATCAACGCGGCGGCACTGGCTCAGATTCACGAGTAGAAGACGACGGCCCGCCGTGACCGATTTGCGCACCATGTCGAGCAGGCTTTCCGTGCCTGCTCCGACCGTCAGCTCGCCCACCACATCTATCACGAGCGCGTCCTTTAGCTCGCGCTCCTTCAGCTCCAATTTTTTCATGGGACTGCCTCGCTTCCCCGGTCAATCAGTTTTTCAAATCCGGCAAGGGCGCAAATATACTCGAATTCCATGAACGACTGGAAGCGCCGGGGAGTTCGACCGGATGACGCGCGCCGCTTGACGACCCTTTCGGCGCGTCCGTAGAATGCTTTGCAAGTCTCCAACGGTTAGAAATTGCTCGAAGTCCAGCGCGCAGAGAGCATGGCTCTCTCGCAAACGGCTTCGACGGCGCGGTCTAAGGAGAGAAACCGGGCGCGCGTGCATTTTAGAGAGAGACCGGCCGCGCCTTTCAAGAAATAGTTTTGGGAAGGAGTTTGACAGATCATGACCAGTCCCTATAACCCCCAGGATGATCCGAACGAGCCGATTGACGACCTCATCCTGCGCGAAGACGATCCGAATACAGAAGATCGCACGCGCGTCTCCTCTTCCGTGCGCGAGATGGCCTCGCGCATCCCTGAATCATTGAGCGCCATCGGTCGCGACATCAGCCGCACCATTGAGCGCGCCATTGCCGCAAAGGATGATTACGTGGTCGCCGTCAAAGTCTCGCACGAGTCGCAGGAGAAGCTGGAACAGCTCGTCCAAGCGGGTGTCTTTCGCAGCCGCGCAGAAGCCGCCGCGTACCTGATTGACGAGGGCATCAAAACGCAGTCGGCGCTCTTTGAGCGCGTCCAGCAGAAACTCTCCGAGATTGAACGCCTGCGCGCAGAACTGCGCGGAATGGTAAGCACTGAAAAGCCGAGCTAAAAAAGAAGGCATGATCTTTACACACCTGAGAACCCATCTGGCCCCAATCATCATGGCGGCCTCAATCGTTTGTGCTGTCGCGGTTTCGGCGCAAGGTCAAAACAATCCGAACGCTCCCAAAACGGCGAGCGCAGGCTCACAGCCTGCCGCGCCAATCAAGAGCTGGCCGGAAAAGTCCAAGCGTTACGCGATCATTGTCGGCGCTGAAAGCTACAAGGACCAGCGCATCAACGCTTTTGAGAGCGCGGGCAACGACGCACGCGCCCTCAGCGACGCGCTCATCAATCAAGCCGGATTTCCAGCCACGCAGGTCTACCTGCTCACAGCGGAGCAGCCCGTCCCGCGTCAGCCGATGCGCAGCAACATCCTGCAAGTCCTGCTGGAACTCTCCAACGTCATGCCCAAAGATGGATTGCTCGTCGTGGCATTTGTAGGACACGGGCTTGAGCAAGGCGGCGAGGCTTTTCTACTTCCCGTCGATGTGCAGCTTGGCAAAGACCTCGCTCTCGTTAAGGAGACGGCGATTCGCGCCACGGATTTCCGTGACAGGATTCGCAAGACGGGCATAGGCCAGGTCGTCATGATTCTGGACGCATGGCGCAACAAGCCTACGGGCAGCGCACAGGAAGATAATCGCCTCTCGCCAGCTTTCGCGCGCGAGCTTGATTTAGGCTTGCCGCAACCACAGCCCACCGCATCGGCCACCATCTACGCGACCGGGCAGGGCCAGAGGGCTTACCGGGCGGGAACAAAAAAACAGGGCTATCTGGCGAGCGCGTTCGCGGAAGGCATGCAGCAGAGCGCCTCCAAAGAACGAAACGAGGCAACGCTCGCTTCGCTTATCAATTACCTCCAAGCTCAAGTTCCCAAACAGGTCGCACAGGATTTGGGAGCGGGCAAAGTACAACAGCCTTTCGCTAAAGTCATCGGCTACAAAGCAGAAGAACTTGTGGTGGCCGAAACGCTTGCAGCTCAACAAACAACCGGTTCAACGGGCACAGGCGGCACGACTACGACCACGCCCGTCAACGTCGCAGGCGTCTGGACTCTGGACATTAAGACACCCAACGGGGCTTCGCTGCCAGCCACCTTGACCATCAATCAGGACGGCGAAATCATTACGGGAACCGTCAAGACGGAGCAACTGGGCGAAGCGCCACTGGAAAACGCCAAGCTCACCGGAAACGATTTTACGGCGGACGTCTCTTTTAAGACTGCCTACCAGCAGATCAATACCAAAGTCGTGGGCACGGTAGACAAAGACAACATGAAAGGCCAGATCAACGTCGACATGCCCAACTTCCAGCCGCTTCCCTTCACCGGCACACGGAACAAATAAGATTTTTTCATTGATTCATCGATTCATTGAATCAATGAAAAAATGAACCGATGAATCAATTCAAAAAAAATCCGCCCGGCGTTGGCTCAAAACGCCGGGCGGTTAATCACAGGAGGAATCGAATGTTACCCTGCCGCTCGTCCCCGGGAGCGGCTCTTTTCGGAGTAACCTTGCCGACTCTATGATGCTTCTGTAACCGGGACGGTTGCTTAACGCTCGTAGCGGAGCACGATGCCGTTGCCGCCAACGGCCCAACCGCTCTTTTTATCAATAGATAGCGCGTAAAGATGTTCCTTCGTCCCGCTCTCCTGCCGCACCCAGGTTTGGCCTCCGTCGTCCGAGCGCAGGATGACGCCGTCGCGTCCCACAATCCAGCCCTGCTCCTCGTCCACAAATTGCACGCTCAAAAGCGGCGAGTCCACAGGCACGGAAACCTCGGACCACGTTTCGCCTCCGTCCGTGGTTTTCAGTACAAGCCCGCGCCCGCCGACGGCCCAACCCGTGCGGTCATTACGAAAATCAACGTGGCGGAGCGTGGCTCTCGTGCCGGAAGTCTGGCGCGTCCAAGACTTGCCGCCGTCATTTGTAAAAAGAATTGTGCCCGAGGCTCCGACGACCCAGCCGCGCTCGTCGCTGACGAAATCCAGATGAATCAGGTCTTCGCGCACGGGCACGTTCTGGCGCGTCCACGAGATGCCGCCGTCGTCCGTGTGAATAACGAGGCTTTCAACAACCACGTCGCGGCGGCTCACGCTGCCTACGACCCAGCCCTTCTTCTTGCCGGAAAAGCGCACGCTGTAAAGCTCTGCGAGCGCGCCGCCAAACTCGCGCGGCATAAACTCGCGCACCTGTTGCCACGTCTCGCCGCCGTCTTTTGTCGCAAAGATACGATTGCCCGCGAGCAGGTAGCCGTCGTCTTTACTGCGAAAGTAAACGTCGTTGATGGCATCGGTCGTGCCCACGCTTTGGCCGGACCAGTTGCGCCCGCCGTCCTTTGTGCGACTCAGGAAGCCGTCGTCGCCTGCAATCCAGCCGCGTTTTGAATCGGCAAAGTAGACGGCGTTCAAATCCTTACCGGCCTGTCCACGTTGCGCACCCGTCCAACCGCTCTGCGCTAGACCTACGACGCCAGCCAGAATTGTGAGCAACAAGAGCACACAAATTTTCCTGACCAGAAAAATATTCCAGCTCGCAATCATTCGATCAACTCCACCTTAAAGCCCGGCGTGCGGAAAAGAGAGCGTGACGACTTCTCCCATGAGCGAATCCGAGGCTCGATAGATTTCTTAACGCTTCAATTCTTGCACACGAACTTTAACCCGACTGACAAATTCTTTCCAAGCTTAACAAACGCAAAGAGCCCCTGAAAGGTGCGGAATATCAGTAGCCCACGGCGTCAGCCGTGGGAACAAGCGTCGAATAAAATGACTGAGCCCCGTAGAGGCGACATTGGATGTCGCCCCTACGGGGCTTCGTGATGTTTGCTCGTGCCTGACCCACATCTCACGATGTGGGCTACTGTTATTTCGCCCCTCGCGGGGCTTTGAACAAGTTAATTTGTTTTGACAGGGTTGGCCGTCTTGCTGCGGTTGACGAACTTGACGACCTCCATCGTCCACGTTTCGCAACCTCTACAGACGGCCACGGGGATTTGATTGCCAGCCATGTCCCGCGTCTGGACAATCCCGGCGCTCGGCGCAAACAGTTTGTAGTCCTTGTTTTCGGTCTTGCCTTTCTTGTTAGTGATAGCGCCTTTCAAGTAGACCAGCATCCCACGGACGGGGTCGGGCTGTGCTTCCAATCTTTCTATCTGCGCGAAAGGCATCGTGTAGGCGTCGCTGCCGAACTGTAATTGAAGACCCGCAGGGGTGACGCTGATGACGCCGTTTTCGAGGCCGTCGTAGAGACCCAGAGCCTTGCGATGCCGCTTGACTGGAAAGCTGATGGACTCGCCCGCCAGGAAAGCTTTTTCCAGGTAGGGCATCGCTTCGCTGTAGAGGTTTTTGAGAAAGTAGCTCTGGCCGACGCGCAGGTTGACGCGCGCGTGATTGGGATCGCTAGACAAAAACGACGCGCCGTCTTTAATCACTTCGTCCAGCAGATTGCTCTGGAAGTTGGTTTCAATCAACTCAAGGCTCGGGCCTGCGGAACGAGTTGGAACAGGCGGCGAAGTTGTAGCCGGTTGAGCGTAGACCGGCTGCTCCGTCACGATGGGCGGCGCAGTAGCAGTCGAAGCTCCGCCCGCGCCTGGAACGAAAGAGAAAGAGCCTTCGAGCGAAGATGCATCCCATGGGACTTGCAGGCCGTTGCTCTTTTGTTTGACCTGCACGCGCACGCGCTTGAAGACTTCCTCAATCGGCAAACCGGGCGCGCGCATGTTTGCCAAAAGCTCCTGCGTATAGAGCCCGTTCTGGCCTTTCCCGTCGCTGGCTGTCTGTCCGGGCGCAGTCGCGTAAGCGATAAACGTCCCGGCGGGCGCGTTGACCTGTGCAAGACCTTGCACGCCGCTGCGGAAACTGCGCGTGAAAGGATTGTTGCGGCAGGCGTCCAGGATGACTATGTTGAGCCGGTTCTGCGCAAGGCCCATCTGTTCCAGCACCGTGCTCAAATCCAGACCTTCCAACACCAGATCGCCTTCGGCTTCAATCTGCGCGCCGATGGGAATCAGGAAGTTGCGGCCACCCGACTGCATTCCGTGACCGGCGTAGTAAAAGAGACCTATGGAGCCGTTCTGAATCTTGCGGCTGAACTCGCGTATCGCCGAACGCATCTCTGTTAAGTTGGCGTCGGTGCGCGCTATGACGTCAAAGCCCAGCTCGCGCAGTGTGGAGGCTATCAGGTTTGCGTCGTTGACGGGATTGCGTAGCGGGGCCGATTCATAACGACTGTTGCCGATGACCAGCGCGACGCGCTTTTCTGAACCGGCGGGCGCTAATCTCATCCCGCGTTGCGCCTCGCCCGGGGTTTGCGCCGCGACCTCTGCCGCAGCCGAAAACAACAACACTAAACCCATGACTATCAGAGCCGGGTGGAGGAGAGACTTTTTGTACATCTTTATCACCTTTTCTCATCGCCTAATCGAGGCGATGGGGGCAAGACGGAAGCGGCGCGCGCGCGTGTCAAAGTTGGATAGCAGTTGAACCGTCGCTTCGTAACAAGTGAAGTGGACGAGTCGTTCGTCAGCAGACCATTTGAGCGACGTGAAGATATGCCTTGAAGCAATTGATTGTCAATAGAAAGCGGGAAGCCATGCCGTGAAGATTTCCGAGACAAAGCAAGATGGCTGGCGCAACTCGCGTGAGTTGCGCCAGCCATCTTCAAGGCGAGGCTTTTGGGCCCGGACCTCTTGTGTCAACGCCAGTTTAATTTCCGGCGGCGTTGACGCGATAGACGCGACCGTCAAGCACGACCACGACGCGTTCACCGAGCGCGAAGAAGGCCGCAAAGCGACGGTCTCGATTGAGCAGCGCGAAGTATTCGTCGCTGCCAAAGGTGATGACCGTTTCGGGCAGGCGCGCGTCCTGCTTAAACTCCGCGTCGGTCCACACGCCGTCGCGCAGGTAGAAGGTCTTGCCGCCCGCCGTCTTGACAGCCGACGAAAGCTCGTCGTCCTTGTCCATGCGCATCACTTCTTGCTGCTCGCGCGCGCGACGGCTCTGCTGCACGGCGACCGCGCCCGTCGAAGCACGCGCATCCGCCGCCGTCGCAGGAGGCGCAGCCGACTTCTGTGCTCTCTCGCGACGCAGGCTCGAATCGCGGGGGCCGTTTCCGAAATTGCCGCCGCTGCCGCCTGAAGTAACGTCCGCGCCGCTCGTAGTTGTCTCGGTCGGCCTGTTATTCGGCTCCAGCGCCAGGTACGAAGTGTAGGGCGTGACGATGCCGTAGCGCGTGCCTAGGTCAACAATCTCGTCCACCAGCTCTTTCTGCTCGCCGTTGGAGCGCACCTGCTCCATCAGCCAGCCGACGCGGCGCGTGGCCCACAGTCGCGGCAGGAAATCGTTCTCGTCTTCCCGGAGCGGGAAGCGCAGGTTTTCAAAGTTGAAAGTGCGCGTCGCGTTGCCAGCCTTGCCGGAGAGCGCGATGCGTATGTTGTTCAGGTCGCTCGCGTTTCGATAACGACCGATTAAAGTAACCTGTGTTCCCTTGAAGAGGTCCGGCATTTCGCGCGGGTAGAGGAAATCCGTGCGGACTCCGCCCATGTCGAGTTGCAAGTCTGTCAGAACCGGGAAATTAACTTTCGAGAAAAAGTTTGAGACTTTGATTTCCAAATCTTCCTTGGGCTCGACGTAATCGGCGACGCCGCGATTTTCGGAAGCGAGTTTATCAAGCAGCGCCGTGTTGACGTCGTAGCCGACGCCGAAAGTGAATAGTCGTATGCCGGGCACGCGCGCGTTGTGCGCGTTCGTGATGATGCGCCCGACGTTGGTTTCGCCCACGGTGGGCAAACCGTCCGTCATAAAGACAATCAGCTTGGGACGCTCGGAGCGGTCGAACTGTTTCAACGCGGCGAGGAGCGCGCCGTTGATGTTTGTTCCGCCCGTGGGCTTGAGGTTTCGGACGAACTCAAGACCGCGCGCGCGTCCCTGTTCATTAGCGGTAATCAAACCGCTCTCCATCAGGCGTTCCTCGCCCGCGAACGCGACGACGTTGAAGCGGTCTTCCGCTCTTAAATTGCGTATGCCGAAGAGAAGCGCCGAGCGCGCCTTCTCCATCTTGCCCTCTTCGTTCATGGAACCCGACGTGTCTAAGACGAAGACTATGTCCTTGGCCGTGTACTCGGTCTCGGACCAGTTGTCCTTGGGCGAGATGGTGAGAAGGAAGTAGCCGTCTTTGCCCGGCTCGCGGTAAGTCAAAAGCGAGAGACCGAAATCTTTGTCCGAGAGCGTGTAGAAGAGTTGAAAGTCCTGCGGCTCGCGCCCGCCGCGTGTCTCAAAGGAGAGACGTGCGCGTCGATCCGTGTCGCGCTTGATGTCTACGGCGTGGCTCGGGCTATAGATGTTACGCACGGGCTCTTTGCTTTCAATCTCGACGCGGCCCGAGATTGTGCCTATCTCGGACATGTTCTTCCCCGTGCCGAGCGGGTAACGATAGGCGACTGTGCCTGACTCCGCGTTCAAGACTTGCGTATAGGTCAGCTCAAGTTTTTTATCCGAGCGCGCGTTGATGGGAAAGATGCTCGCTTGAAAAAGGTCTTTGCCCGCGTATTCCAGTAGGCCGGGGTCGCGCATGCTGCGAACTATTTGATCGTAGATGCGACGCGCTTCCTCGCGCGAGCGCACTTCGCCCACGAGGCGGCGGTCGCCGTCCCAGATAGCGAACTCGACAATCGAAGCCGTCTCGGGGATGGGGAAAAAGTATGTGCCTTCGAGCACGGCGTTGGTGTCGTTGCGAAAGACCTGCGTGACGTGGGTGGTCGCCACCTGACCTTTGATGGTGGTTTCAATGTTGATGGATTTGATGGGTAAAGCGCGAGGCAGGGGTCCGGGGGGCTGCGTGGGGCGCGGGCAGCGTTCGCAGGGACGAGGGACAATGACGCCCTGTGCTGCGGCGCTCGCGGCCCCGGCCACCGCGACCAGAAAGAAGATTATTAACGAAATCGAAGCTCTTTTGATTTGCATGGTCACTCTCTCCTCGAAAGCTCTTGTGGCGCGCAATGCAAGGCTTTTCTTGCGCCTTTGCCCTTAAGAACGCCGCCCACGGACTTTCTTGCGCAAAGCTGACGACTTAAATTTTCCTGTTATAGCTCGCGCAGGCCCCGGTTGCTTAAGGCAATGATGGCGACGAGCAGGGCGATGATGAGGCCACCTGTGGCGAGCGTGAGCGGTGCGCCGAAGCGGCCCGCCGCCGCGCCCGCGATGAGATTGCCGATGGGCATCGTGCCGACAAATGAGAGTATGAACATGCTCATCACGCGCCCGCGCATCTCGTCCGTCACGAGTTGCTGCAAGAGCATGTTGATGACGGCCACCGCCGAGACAATCGAAAAGCCCATCACGAAGATAAACACGAGCGAGCGCCAGAGGTCGGTCGAAAGCGCAAAGCCGATGAGAAAAATGGAGAAGGCGAACGAGCCTCCAAGCACAGACCAGCCCTTGTGTTTGAAGTTGCCCAGGAAAGTGAGCACGAGCGCGCCGCAGAAAGCGCCCGCACCCGACATCCCCATCATGAGCGCAAGACCCGTCTCGCCGACGTGCAATATGTCGCGCGCAAAGACCGGGATGAGATTTAGAAAAGGCGAGCCGAAAAGATTTGTGATTGCGGCTATCATCAGGAGCGAGCGCACGCGCGGCCTGTGCCACACGTAACGCAATCCCTCCTTTAAATCACGCCACACCGCGCGGCTGTCCTTCATGGAACGCGGCGCTTGAGAAAGAGCGCTCTCAGGCTTTTCCATACGCACCATCCTGAGCGACACGACCACGGCCACAAACGACAACGCGTTAGCGAAAAAGCATCCCGCCAGCCCGAACAGCTTGAAGCCGATTCCGGCCAGCGCAGGCCCCACGACGCGCGAGAGCTGAAACTGTGCGGAGTTCAAAGCGATGGCGTTGGCTAGGTCTTCGCGCCCGACCAAATCAACCGTGATGGCCTGATAGGACGGCCCGGCCAGCGACATGCAACAGCCCGTGACGAACGAAAGCGCGAGGACAATCCAAACGTCCACAGCTTCGTTGATGACATGAGTCTTAAGCAAGATGGCGAGCGCGAGCGCAGAGAGCCCTGCTCCGACTTGAGTCAGAATCAGAAGGCGGCGGCGGTCAACTAAATCTGCGAAGACGCCCGCCACGAGCGTCAGCAGCAGGCTCGGCGCGGTTGCCATAAAGCCGTCCAGGCCGAGCCAGAATGGCGAGTCCGTCAATTGCAGCACGAGCCAGCCCTGCGCCACGGCCTGCATCCACGTGCCCGTGTTGGAGATGAGCGCGCCCGCCCAGAAGAGCCTGAAGTTGCGGTGCGAGAGAGCGCGAAACATCCCGTTTGCTCGCGCTTCGTCCTGCTCCGCAGCTTCTATTTCCAGAGCCATCAATCAATCCTTGCTCACTCCGCGCGAGCACGACGCCAGAGGGAAAGCGACGCGCCAGTACCTCCGCGTCGCTCCATCACGATTTCAGCCAGAATAGAGAGCGCGACCTCTTCGGGCGAGACCGCCCCAATGTCCAGGCCAATCGGCGCACGCACGCGTCTCAACTCTTCATCGTCTACGCCCTGCTCGCGCAACCTTTCGAGCACGATGTTGGTGCGTCGCTTGCTCCCAATCATCCCCACGTAATCGGGCCGCGCCGCTACCACAGCCCGCAAACATTCTTCATCCTCATTGTGGCCGCGCGTGACGACAGCCACGCTCACGCCGTGTCCACGACCGACGGCGCGCCCGACCGCCTCAGTCCAGCTCAGGGCTGCCACCAATTCTATCTCTTCTTCAGGGAAGCGCTCGCGCGTGACGAAATCAGCACGGTCGTCTATCAAAGTTGTGCGGTAATTGAGACGACGCGCAAGACGCGCCAAGGAAGCGCCGACGTGTCCAGCCCCGCAGACAACCAGTAGCGGCTCCGGCTCTATGCGCTCGAACAGAAGAAGCGTCTCATGCTCTGATGAAAGCTCCGGCGCAAGCTCTGAAGCTTTGAACGTCGCGGCTTCGACACGCGAGGCCAGAAACTGCGTAGCATAACGAGCGACCATTTCATCAAGCTCTGCATCGCCCAGAGTGCCCGTCCGCGCGCCTGTCTCTTCGACGAGGATTTTCGCGCCCGTGTGCAGAGGTGACTGAACCAGAGTCGCCAGAGTCGCCAGCGAGCTTTCATTAAGGACACGCCCGACCGCTTCGATAATACGTCCGTAGAGAAGGGGGTCGCTTGCGCCGCTCATGTGGGATTAGCCCGCGTTCTATTTCGAGGTTTTGACTAAACCCAACGCCTGTCCCGCGCGACGCACGAGCCAGAGCGGGCCGACAATGAGGTACAAAGGATTACGGAAAAAGGCTGGCTGGTTGCCTTCTATAAAGTGGCCCAGAAACTGTAAAGCCCATCCGACGACAAAGAGCGCGAGCGCCCAGCGCCAGTTGAAAAAAAAGAGCGGCAGCGACAGCACAATCATCGGAATGCCTATGCTATGCGTCAGGCGATTCAGAGGATGCCTGTGCTTCGCCTTGTAGTTCTCCATAAAAGATGCAGGCATATCAACTCCTTCGTGAATCGTAAATCGTAAATCGTGAATAGAGAAAACGGTTTTTCCATTCACGATTTACGATTTACGATTCACGGCTTTTTCTCCGTCCCACACATCTATAAAGATGTCCATCGTGCCGCCGCAGACCATGCCTTCCTCGCTCGCCTCGTCAGCCGTGAGACTGAATTTGTGCAGGGCCGCTCGGCCCGTGCGGAGGCTTTCGCGCGCCTCGGCCCAGACCTCTGCCTCTATACAGCCGCCGCCCACAGTGCCAGCCACTTCTCCGTTCTCGAAAAAGAGCATCTTCGCGCCGCGTCTCTGCGGCGTAGAGCCGCGCGTGTGCGCCACGGTCGCCACCACCACGCGCTCCCCGCGCTCGTTGGCCTCTCCAATCAAACGATACAACTCGGCTTGCGAAATCGTAGACATAAAAAAGTAAGCAGTAAGCGGTAAGCAGTGAGCAGTAAAAGAAAGCGAGCCGCAATTCGAGTCGAGCAGCTTTTCGTTCGACTGCTTACTGCTCACTGCTTACTGCTTACTATCAGTCCTGTGGCGGTTGCGATGTGTCGGGCGGCGGAGCTGTGGTCGTTGCGCCTTCTGTTGTGCCCTCGCCCGTGCGCGGCGGCGGTGTGCCCTGCTGTTCGAGGCTCGTGCGCAGACGGTCTGATTCCGCGTCGGCGTTGGCGATGGCCGATTCCAGTCGCGCGCGGCTCTGCTGCATCAACTGAAGCTGCGCCTGCACACGGTTGCGCTCGTTCTCCAACCCGCGACGCCGCGCCTCGCGCACCTCTTCGGGACGCGTAGAGCCGTAGGTCTGCGTGGCGCGCTCTATGTTCTCCGGGCGCATGTCAAACTCTATCTGTTCCAGACGCGCCTGTAGGTCCGCTTCTTTTGATTGCACGTCGCGAAGCTGCGCGCGAAAGCTTTCGGCGCGAGCTTCTGCGCGCGACAGGCGTTCCATATCGAGGAGCGTGCGCTGCTGTTCCTCCATCCTGCCTATCTTGTCCGAAAGCTGGTTGACCTGCGACGAAAGCTTATCGACGGTGCGACGCATTGTCTCCTGATCCGATTCAGCAGGAACGCTGCCCGTACGAGCGCGCCCACGATTACGAGCGCCGGTAGTGGTAGTCGTGCCCGCCTCGTCCTCCGCCGTGCTGATGATGGTCGGGTCGGTTGAAGACGTGCCGGGCGTGGGCTGCGGCTGCGCGGTGGTCGTAGAAGGCGGCGCTGTGACGGGATTGGTCACGCGGCGGCTCGGACGACGTCGACGACGCTGCTGCCCGCTCACATCCACAAGGCCGACCCCAATCATTAATACTAAGACCAACAGCCACATCACCCGCCGACCCCGTTTAATTCGCATGACGCTCCTCCCGTCCAACATCTAAAACCTCTCTGCGCTCCTCTTTCATCCGGAGATGCTATTTAACATAGATGCTCCACGGCAATGACACGTTCGACCAACGTGTAAGTTCCATTCGCATCCGTCCGATTGCGGATTGCGGATTGAAAAGAAAGAAGGTTGCTGCTTCTTCAATCCGCAATCCGAAATCCGCATTCCGCAATCGCCTCATCCTGCCTGAATCTTAAAGCTGATGTCCACGGCGCGCGCTGAATGCGTGAGCGCGCCGATGCTGATTAAATCAACGCCCGCTTCGGCGTAGGCGCGCACGTTCTCTATCGTGATGCCGCCGGATGATTCGAGCGTGATTTCCGCTTTTAATTCCCGCGCACGCTTCACCAGTCGCGCCGTCTCTTCCGGCGTTTGATTATCCAAAAGCAGTATGTCCGCGCCGCTTGCGATAGCTTCCTCCAAATCACGCTCGGTAGAAACTTCGATTTCGATTTTGTGTAAGTGGCCTACTGTGTCGCGCGCACGCTCGACAGCCGCGCCCACTCCGCCCGCCATCGCTATGTGATTGTCCTTAATCAGCACGCCGTCGTCCAGACCAAAGCGATGATTGCGACCGCCGCCCACGCTCACGGCATATTTTTCCAGCATCCGAAGGCCCGGTGTAGTCTTGCGCGTGTCTACAATCACAGCGTCCGTGCCTTCGACGGCGCGCACGAACTTGCGCGTCAGGGTCGCCACGCCCGACAGGCGCTGCAAGAGATTAAGCGCGACGCGCTCGCCCGCCAGCAGCACGTCGGCAAAGCCGCTCGTACGCGCGATGATTTTTCCGGCTTCAATTTCCTCGCCGTCCGAGACGAAAGCTTCTATCTGCTGCTGCGTGTCGAGCGTGCTGAAGACAGCTTCCGCCGCTTCGAGTCCGGCAATCACCATCGGCTCTTTCGCCAGAAAGCGACCGCGCGCGCGCGCGTTGCGCCCGACGCACGCCTGCGTGGTGATGTCGCCGCGCCCAAGGTCTTCGGCTAAGAAGGCGCTAATCTGCGAAAAGAGCGCGCCGTCGTCGATCCACGTCATCGAATGGCCTCCAGCGTCTCCGTCAAACGCCGCACGCGCTCCGTAATGTCTGAGAGACGCTCGCGCAGCTCCGAGACCTTTTCGGCGGGCGCGCGCTCTACAAACTGCGTGTTCGAGAGCTGCGCTTCGAGCTTCGCGGACTCTTTCTGCAACTTGTCCAGCTCGCGCCCCAGACGCGCACTTTCAAGCTCAAAATCAATCAAGCCTTCGAGCGGCACGGCGACCTCCGCTCCACCGGCCAAAACGGCGCGGGCCGAAGCTCTGGGCGCATCCAGCCGCTCGCGAATCTGAATCTCGCTCGTGCGCGCGAGCCGCGTAATCTGATCGCGGCTTGCTTCAAAGACTGTTCGCGCATCTTCGACGGGCGCGCCGACAATCAAGCGCACGCGCTCCGAGGGCTTGATGTTCATCTCCGTGCGAATGTTGCGCACGCGCGAGATGAGATTAATCACCGATTGCATCTCCTCTTCGGCGCGCTCGTCAATCAACGCCTCGTCCGGTTGCGGGTACGCGGCGAGCATGATTGTCGGGCGCGCGCCCTCGTAAGCAGGATGCAGGAGCGATGCGTCCACGCCGGGAAGACGCTGCCACAATTCCTCTGTGATGTACGGCATGAAGGGATGCAGGAGCCTAAGCGCCTGTTCCAGAATGGTGACTAGACGGCTGCGCGCACGGTCGCGTTCCGGGGTTTGCGTCTCAGCCGAGACCTCCTGTTTGCTCAGCTCTATGTACCAGTCGCAGAAATCATCCCAGAAGAAATGATAAAGCGTCTGCACGGCTTCGTGGAATTGATACTTGTCGATGGCCTCATTTACTTCAAGTGATGTCTGATTCAAACGCGACACAATCCAACGGTCATGCAGCGCCCACTCATCACGCAGGCCTTCAAAGCCTGTTCCGACACGCGCACCTTCGGAATTCATCAGGCAGAAGCGCGCGGCGTTCCAGATTTTGTTTGCAAAGTTGCGATAAGCTTCGACCTGATTGTCGTTCCAGCGCGTGTCCGTGCTGCCGATGGAAGCCAGAACCAGCCGCGTCGCGTCCACGCCGTACTTGTCAAAAACTTCGAGCGGGTCAATGCCGTTCATCTTCGTTTTCGACATCCGCTGCCCATGCTTATCGAGCACCGTGCCGGTGATAAACGTGTCGTGAAACGGCGTCTCGCCCATAAACTTCATCCCGGTCATGACCATCCGCGAGACCCACAAAAAGATGATGTCGCGCGCGGTGACAAGAACCGAGGTCGGGTAAAAAGTCTTGAGGTCGTCGGTTTCGTCCGGCCAGCCGAGCGTGGAGAAGGGCCAGAGCGCGGACGAGAACCACGTGTCCAGCACGTCCGGGTCTTGCGTCAATTCATCCGTGCCCGCTTTCGCACGCGCCTCTTCTTCGGAGCGCGCAACGTAGACGTTGCCCTCTTTGTCATACCACGCGGGAATCTGATGCCCCCACCAGAGCTGGCGGGAGATGGTCCAGTCCTTCAGATTTTCCAGCCAGTCGGTATAGACCTTTTCATACGGAACCTGCGGCGTAAAATGCGGCTTCCCCTCGTGCCGCATTAAGTCGAGCGCAAGCTCACGCATCTCGTCCATGCGGCAGAACCACTGCAACATGACCAGCGGCTCTATGACAGTCTTGCAGCGCTCGCACTTCGAGATGGCGAACTCGTAGTCAATCACCTTCTCCAACAATCCGAGTTCTTCAAACTTCTCTACTACCTTCTCGCGCGCCTTGTAGCGGTCGAGGCCGAAGAAATCCTGCCCGGCGGCTTCGGTCATGCGCGCGTTCTGGTCTATCACGATTACCTGCGGCAGGTCGTGGCGCAGGCCCATCTCGTAATCGTTAGGATCATGCGCGGGCGTAATCTTGACCGCGCCCGTTCCAAACTCCGGGTCAACATACTCGTCAGCGACGACCGGAATCTCTCGATTCATAATCGGCAGGAGAAGTGTTGCGCCGAGCAAATCGCTGTAGCGTTCGTCCGCAGGATTCACGGCGACGCCTGTATCGCCGAGCATGGTTTCGGGCCGCGTGGTTGCGACCGTCAAGCTTTTTCCTTCCGCGCCTTTGACGGGATAACGCAGGAAGTAGAGCTTGCCCTGTTGCGGCGCGCGCTCGACTTCCAAATCTGAAAGCACGGTCTGGTCTTGCGGACACCAGTTGACGATGCGATTGCCGCGATAGATGTGGCCCTCTTCATAGAGACGTACGAAGACTTCGCGCACGGCGCGCGATAATCCTTCGTCCATAGTGAAACGCTCGCGCGACCAATCAACGCTCGCGCCCTCGCGTCGCATCTGTTTTAAGATTTGCCCGCCGGAGTCGTGCTTCCACTGCCAGACACGCTCGACAAACTTTTCGCGCCCGAGGTCGTGGCGCGTCAAGCCTTCTTTCTTCAGCTCGCGGCTGACCATCAACTGCGTGGAGATGCCCGCGTGGTCCATCCCCGGCAGCCAGAGGGTACGAAAGCCGCACATGCGTTTGTGACGCGTCATCACGTCCATCAGGGTGTGTTGCAAGGCGTGGCCCATGTGGAGCGAGCCGGTGACGTTGGGCGGCGGGATGACTATGGAAAAGACTGTAGCGTTCGGGTCTTTGTTAATCTCGGGAGCAAAGCAGCCTTCGGCCTCCCACCGCGCGTAATGCTCGGTCTCGGCCTGCTTCGGGTCATAAGTCTTCGGAATGTCCATAAAAAACAGTTATCAGTTTTCAGTTTTTAGTTTTCAGTAGTTCTATTGTAAAGCAAGAGCCGCCAGTTTTCATACCGAGCGGAATACTGGCGGCCACTTACGTTAGATTTGAACTGAAAACTAAAAACTAAAAACTGATAACTGAATTACTGCGTTTTCTCCTCTTCGAGCTTGCGCTTGATGAGAAGCTCGGCCAGTTGGGGGACGACTTCCCAGGCAATCTCTTCGACGACACGGGTGGAGAGCATTTCGACGGCGCGGCGGGCGATGGCGTCTATCGCTTCGGGCGATAGTTGATCCAGCGTAATCTGACCACCCGTTTGCGGCGCGGACTCCGATGATGATGAAGGCGATGCTATTAAGCCTTCGGTCTCTGCGAATGCGCCTGCGCTCGCAGCTTCCGCGCTCTTGCTTTCGGCTTCCGCGTGGGGCTCGAACGCAGCCGTCGCTTCTTCCGAGTAGACGGGCACGCCGCTGACCATCTCATACGGCGCTGCGCCCGCGTCGCCACGCTCCGCCATTTGCTCTGACTCTTCCGGCGCGGCCTCTTCGACTACGCCAGTGTGCATCTCTGCCTCTTCGCCCCACATCGCGGGAGACGCTTCGACGGCTGATTGTGCGTCGTCACGAGTTTCGGCGGCAAAGGGTGCGACGCCCGATATGACTTCCTGATATTCCGTGATAACGGGCGCGGCTGCGACTGCGGATAAATCCGCGCTGCCGTGCGCTGCGACTTCCAGAGAAGATTGCGCGGCTTCGGCTTCCTGCGCGCTGGCTTCGATGACGGGCGCGGTGGCTGCCCGCGGCTCTGCGACGGAGGCAAGGGGCGCGTCGTCTTGCAGGTCAAGAATAAAATCGTCCGCTTCCATGGTCGAGGAGGGCGGTTCTATGTCGCCGAGGTCGAGCAAGGCTTCGTCGGCGGCTGCGGCGCGTGTCATGTACTGCGCGTTGGCGGATGCGGAGCCTTGCGGCTCAACGGCGGCATGTTCTTCGTTCATCTCTTCTATTTTGAAATCGCGAATTGTTTCCTGAAGGTGGTTAGCATCAGCGACGTGCGCGGGCGCTGCCGCCGCCGTGGGTTTGAGACCAGCTTCCTCCAAATCGGCGGGCGACAAAGGCTCTGTGGGCCGCACGTCCAAGCCGCTCACGGTGTCGTGCGATGCGGATGCGTGAGTCGCTGGACGCGCTTCTATCATCTCGTCGTCGCGGCTCTCGTGACCGGCACGGCGTGCGCGCTCCATGAGCCGCACGGCTTCAATGCTCTTATCAAGAGGCGCGGTGTCAGCCGTATATATGTCGCCGGTCGCCGTCTTCCGGCTCGCGGCCTCTTGCTCCTTAGCCTCCTCCGGCATGGAGAGATCACGAGTGGTGGCTTCGTCTTCGCCGCCGCCTCCTCCGCCGAGAAGCGACGTCACCTTGTTGACGAGCTGTCGTATGGACTGGAATGGCTTGGTCAAATAATCATCCGCGCCGACTCGGCGGGCCTCCGCTTCATCGAATGGTTCAAACGAGCCTACGAGAAGCACTACGGGGATGTGACGAAAGCGCTCATCCCGCTTGATATGTTCGCAGACTTCGTAGCCGCTGCGTCCCGGCATGAAGATATCGGCGAGCACGATGTCAGGCTCTAACTCTTCGAGCATGGAGATAGCCTGCTCGCCATTGCTGACGGTCGTGACCTCTATGCCTTCATCGCCGAAGGTCAGGTCAATCACCTTTTGAATGGTGACGGAATCGTCCGCGAGCAACAATTTGCGTCCCGTGACCAAATCGTCAACTCCTTTGAAGGAAAGCGCCATCCGAGGTTTGCGGGGCGTTGACTCTCAAGAGTGAACGCGGCGCGCGGGGCGAAAACGTTTTTTGGAATGGCGCGGGGCAAGTCAAAAGCGAGCCCTCGGTTAAACCGTGTCGGGGTCCGAAAGGCTACATTTTGAAACCTAACACCCGCAGTGTGAGCGCGTCAAGAGTTTTTGATTCAGGGGTAGCGGGTGAGTTAAGACGAAGCAAGAATTAACAGGGATGGACAGGATAGACAGGATAAAAATAAATGATAAAGGCAAAGTGCAAAGCGCAGAATTAAAGACCTCAGAGCTTTTCATTCATCATTTTGCATTTTGACTTTTGCATTGCTTTTATCCTGTTCATCCTGTCCATCCCTGTTTGAATCCTTCTTTATTGACCCTGCTTTTCGACGACGATGTCGTCCGCCGTGTCGGGCTTGCCGTCCATCCCGAGCGAGCGCAAACGATAGCCCGCGCGGCGGCCTTCATATTCGTATGGTCTGTGCCACGGGTCTATGCGGACGATGCGAGAGAGGTAACGCGGATTTAGTTGGTCCACCAGCGCGCGTTCGGTTTGCGCCTCGACGTAAAACCCGCGCTCGCGACGAAAAGATTCAAGTGCAGTGGCGACTGTTTCCAGCTCGGCTCGCGCGCGCCCGGTCTTCTCCTGATTAAGCGCGCGCGCAATGAGTTCAACGTCCTCCCACTTGTTATCGCCCGTGCGAATCTCCTTGACGCGCCACTTGCCGTCGTCGCCTTGCACGAAACGAAAAGCCGTCTCAATCTGCGCCTCGACCACCGCGCTTGTGCCCATGGACGAGATTGAACGGACGCGCACAGCCGATGTAGGCAGCTCAATCCCGCCCATGCGCGCAATCAAACGACGCGCCTCGCCCCCGCTCAAATCAGCCGCCGCCTCCGTGTAGAAGGCCGCGCAAAGCGAGAACACAACGAGGCAGCAACCCAGAATCATGAATCGCATTTTGACGCTCATGGATTTCCTCTCCGGTCTCTGACGAAACGGTTTCAGTAACGGGAACAACGATTGATTTTTAAGCTAACAAGATTGTGTTTGCTCGAAGCACGGCTTCAGGCCCCGGCTTTGCTGATTAACATGCGAAGCATGATTTGCAGTTGCGCGGTGGTGAAAGGCTTCGGTAGAAAGACGACTGCCCCGGCGGCGAACGAGTCGCTTGAGAGCTTTGGGTTCTGCTCGGCGGTCATCATCATGACGGGGATTTTCATCAAACGCTTTTCCGTACGCATGTAACGCACCAGTTCCGGGCCTTGAATGTGCGGCATCATGACGTCGAAGATGCCTGCCAGAAAATCCGCGTCCTTCTGCAAAAGCTGGTAAGCCTCGCGACCGTCCTTGGCGGGCACGACCTCGTAGCCTTCTTTCTCGACGATGGCTGTGACCAGACGAAGAATAGCCGGGTCGTCATCGGCCACTAGAATACGCCGTGAGGTCTCGGGAGTTTGAGCTGACATCCCTTTTTTAACCTTTCTTCGGTTTAAGCCTCGACGGGCCTGGAGGATTCGTCGGCGCGACGGACCAGCTCCGCAGCAAGAGTGATGGCCGCGACCATGCTCGAATGCTCTGCGATGCCACGGCCCGCGATGTCAAAGGCCGTCCCGTGGTCGACTGATGTGCGTATGAAGGGCAGCCCCAGTGTGACGTTAACGGCTTCGCCAAACGACAGGCACTTGACGGGAATCATCGCCTGATCATGATAGCACGCGACGACCGCGTCGAACTCGCCGCGCGAAGCCCTGAGGAAAACCGTGTCGGCGGAAAATGGTCCAGCGACGTTCATCTCCTCCACACGCCGAAAATGTTCCACCGCCGGGACCATCTCCGAAGCCTCTTCCATACCAAAGAGCCCGCCTTCAGCGCCGTGCGGATTCAGAGCGGCGACGGCGATGCGCGGGCGCTCTATGCCCCAGCGCTTCAATTCGCGGTGCGTGAGATTAATTGTGCGCTCGATGCGCTCGCGCTCGACCATGCGTATGGCTTCGGCCAGAGGGACGTGCGTTGACAGCAGAACGATGCGCAGGTTGGACGCGACAAAAGCCATCGCGTACTCTTCCGCGCCCGTCAGGTGCGCTAAGAATTCCGTGTGGCCCGGAAAGCTGTAGCCGCCCAGAAAGAGAGCGCGTTTATTAATCGGCGCGGTCGCGATGGCGTCCACCGCTCCGGCTGCGCACAACTCGACCGCCGCTTCTATGTAACCGGCGGCGGCTTTACCGGCTGCGCCCGATTCAATACCGGGCTCTATGAATCCGCCGATGTTGTCCAGATGATAGATGACAGGGCCGTTGAGTTGCGTGGGCAACTGCTCGCCGCGACGGATGATGTCGTAGCCGCAGGAGAGGTCTAAGGTTCTGGCCGTGTGCGCCAGAAGCTGCGCGTCGCCGATGATGACCGGATGACAGGCGCGCAAGACATCCTCTTCGACAACAGCCTTGAGGACGACTTCCGGGCCGATGCCCGCAGGGTCGCCCATGGTGATGCCGATGCGCGGCAGTTTGTTACGCGAACGCATGGAGGCGCTTCTTGAGATGTGTGGCGACTCAGTCATGTCTTGACAAGGCGCGGGGTCGGCCAGGCGGGTCGTTCGCGCGTGAGGACGCGTCGCGAGCCGTCTGGCCTGATGGCTAAAGAAAAAGTCGGGGGCTTACTTCTTACTTTCTTTAGTCTCACTCTGACCGTCGCGCTCCTCCTGCTTAAACATGTACTTGATGTTGTGCTTGAGCACGAGCAGGTTGGGCGCATCCTTGCGGTTGACTTTGAGCGCGCCCCGGTCATACCACTCGATAGTGCCTTCGATTTCTTCGCCGTCCTGCAAGACGATGATCATCGGCGTGTGCGCGTCAATCTGCTTCTTGTAATAGAACAGCTCGGCGTTTGTCTCGGTCGGCGGCGGCGTACGCTTACGCACCTGCACGGCTGCGGCGGCTGCCGATTGCGACACGCGTTCTGGACGAGGAGCCGGACGCTCGCGCTCGGTTTCGCCCGAGCTTGAGGAGCGCGACGGAGCGCCATTGGTGCGCTCTCTGGGCGTGTGCTGAATTGCACGCTCTTTCCCTTTTACCTCGGCCAACGTTGTTCGGATAAGTTTGCGGTTCACTGTGATTACATCCTCCACTATAAAGAAGTGGGATTACACGCGGCGTCCCTTGTGTCAAAACTCTTCCCACGTGAGTTCCAAGAGCTTGTGACGACACTCGGAAACCATTTACTACTCTCGCAGGCTGGCGGCCACTTTAAGGAGAGAAGCGGTAATTTACCCGTTTATGGAAAAACCTGCTTAAGGAATGTTCGACATGCTACACGAAAAGAAGGTAAAAGTAAAAAGGCAAAAGGCAAAAGTAAGAAGGCTCATTGAAACTTCTTCACTTTTGCCTTTTTCCTTTTTACTTTTGCCTTGCTCTCAGTCGGCCTTCTTGCGGATAAAGGTCGGCACGTCCAGATCGTCGGGGCGCGGGCTGCCGGGGATGGGCCGCGCAACATCGTCGCCGGGCGTGCGCGTATAGCGCGGAGGCTGTTGCGGCATCTGTGCGCTCGCAGCAGGCGCGCCCACCTCACTCATCACCTTATCAAAGCCCGTAGCAATGACTGTAATCTTCATCTCGTCGCGCATGGTCTCGTCTATCACCGCGCCGAAGATGATGTTCGCGTTCTCGTCCGCCGCCTCGCGAATAATCGAAGAAGCTTCGTTGACTTCGTGGAGCGTGAGGTCCGGTCCGCCCGTGATGTTGATAAGCACGCCCTTCGCGCCCTCAATCGTCGCCTCTTCCAGCAACGGACTTGAGATGGCCTGCTGCGTGGCTTCCATCGCGCGGTGCTCGCCACTGGCACGCCCCGCGCCCATCAGCGCCAGCCCCATCCCGGCCATGATCGATTTGACGTCCGCGAAATCCAGGTTGATAAGCCCCGGCACGGTAATCAAATCCGAAATGCCCTGCACGGCCTGACGCAGCACGTCGTCCGCGACCTTGAAAGAGTCTGCTAAGGATACGGTGCTGTCAACGGTGTGCAGGAGCCGCTCGTTCGGAATGGTGATGACCGTATCCACGCATTCGCGCAACTCGCGCAAACCCTGTTCGGCCTGTAACATTCGGCGACGACCCTCGAAGTGAAAAGGCTTGGTGACGACAGCAACCGTCAGGGCGTTCAACTCCGTCGCTAAGCTCGCGATGATGGGAGCGCCGCCCGTGCCCGTGCCGCCGCCAAGACCCGTCGTGACAAAGACCATGTCCGCGCCTTCCAGCACTTCTATAATCTTCTCCGTATCTTCGAGCGCCGCCTCGCGTCCGACGGCGGGGTCTGCGCCTGCGCCGAGGCCTTTGGTCAAACGGCTGCCCAATTGAATCTTGATGGGAGCACGCGAACGTTTCAAAGCTTGCAAGTCTGTGTTGACGACAAGAAATTCGATGCCCTCGATGCCCGCTTCGATCATGCGGTTCACGGCGTTGCCCCCGCCGCCGCCCACACCAATCACCTTGATGCGCGCGCCGGTGATCGGCGGGTCGTCGTCTATGAAAATATTAATCCCACTGCCCGGTTGGCGGCCGTCCGGTGTCATATCACGTATCCCTCTCTTTCAGAATGCCCACTGCCAGAGCGTTCCGAAGCCATTTCGTTTATATTGGGCTGAGCGCGCCGGGAGCACCTATATCTTGCGGACAACATCTTGTGCCGGCTGGCGCGGCAGCATACAACAACTTGTCAAAAAATACTACTGAAACGATTGCGAAATTTAGAAACAAAATGCGTGAGCCTCCCTGTTGAGCCTCTTTTGCCCACGAGAGCACGCATTTCACTGCCAAGCGAGCGCTGCGCGACGAGCGCAAGCCCTGCGGCAGCAGTCCAACCCGGACTCTGTATATCTTCGACGAGGCCGCCGAAGCGGTCGCGCTCCGGGTATCCGACCCGAACGGGAGCGTCAAAGACCTGCTCGGCAATCTCGACCATGCCGTCTAGGAGCGCGCCGCCGCCCGTGAGCACGACACCGCTTGAGAGCTGTCGCTCCCAGCCGGATTCTTTAATCTCGTCGGCCACGTGCATCAAGACTTCTTCGGCGCGCGGCTGAAGAATGTCGCAGAGGATTTGCCGCGAGAGCTGGCGCGGGGCACGTCCTCCGACCGAAGGCACATCGACAAGCTCGCCGCGCTCCATCTCGCTTAACGATGCGGATGATGCGCAGCCCACAGTCCTTTTAATCTTTTCGGCTTCGGGGATAGGCGTGCGCAGGCCGAAGGCTATGTCGTTGGTAAAGTGCGAGCCGCCGAGGGCAAAGACAGCCGTGTGCTGCACAGCGCCGCGCTGGTAGATGACGAGGCCCGTGGTCTCTGCTCCGACGTCCACGAGCGCCGCGCCAAACTCTTTATCATCTTCCGTTAAAGAAGCCTCGGCGGAAGCAAGTTGTTCGAGCACCATGTCGGCGACGACAAGGCCCGCTCGATTAACAGCATTGATAGCGTTCTGGCGCGCCGTCACGGGGCTTGTCACGATGTGGACTTTAACGGCGAGACGCGCGCCTATCATCCCTACGGGGTCGTTGATGCCGTCCTGGTCGTCAACAATAAATTCCTGAGGCAGGCGGTCAACAATTTCGCGGCCCGCAGGGAGCTGAATCGCGCAGGCTGAATCAATTGCGCGGCGCACGTCGTCGGCCATAATCTCGCGGTCGCGGCCAGAGACGGCGACAATCGCCTGCCCGTTAAAGCCCATGATGTGCGAGCCCGCGAGGTTGATGGTGACATCTTCGGCTTCAAGGCCGCTCATTCTCTCTGCATCTTCGACCGCACGCTTGATGGCGTCCACAGCCGCCTCGGGGTTGACGATGACGCCTTTGCGCAAGCCCCTGGCTTCCGCTTCGCCGATGCCGACGATTTCCACGAGACCGCTCTCGCCCGGCTCGCCGATGATGCACGTCACCTTGCTCGTCCCGATGTCGAGGCCGACTGTGTGTTGCTGGCGCTTAGCCATCAGAGCCTTTTGCCTCCGGTAAACTTTGCCATCTTAACTAACGCGGCGTGGCCGACCCTGCTTCGCGGCATCGTCCGCAGCCCTCTCACGCTTGTCGCGGTCCTTCTTCTTCTCTTCGTCCTTCTTGCGCTCACTCGTCGTGCGCGAGCGCGCGGCAGTTTCGTTCTTCTTCTTGTCTTCGTCTTTTTCTTTCAACGCGCTGCGATTGCCGCGATTCTCTTTCGCGATTTCAACGACGTCGGAAGCATCACTCGCGTTGCCCGCATTAAAGTTAGGCGCGTTAGGGTTAGTGCCGAGCACGACCTTGTCCCCGCTTTTCATCCATAGCGAAACGTCTATGTAAGTGATAAAGGGACCGACGGGCGCGGCGCGCGATTCGTCCAACTGCTGAAGCGCCTTTAAGAGGCGCACCCCGAATTTCTCACCGCCCACACGCACTTCAATCTGCGAATCATCGCCCGCAAGCTGCACGCGCACGTCGCTCAAATCAACCAGATTAACTTCGCTCACGCGCTCGGTGATTTTCGCGGAGTCCCACTCGCGCAGCATTTCCAGATATTTCGCTATGCGCTCGCTATTGCCCGTGCGTGCAGCGCCATTTTCATCTTCATCCCAACCGCGTATGAAGAAGGGCGGCATGGAATCGTTGGGCTGCATCACCCCAAGCGCAACGCCGTCATCATCCACCCAGACGAGTTTGCCCGCCGTTGTGCGAACGACTGCGCGCGGCTCGCGCTCCACGATTCTCACGCGTAGCCCGTCGGGCAGCACGCGCGAGACGACGGCCCTGCGCACCCACGGCAGGCGCTCCAGCTCGCGGCTCACAGCAGCCAGGTCCGCGCGCCACACGCCTACAGGCGCAACCGTGCGTTTGACGACCTGCTTCACTTCGTCTGCGGAAACGCGCGGTGTGGAAGCACCGCTCACGTCAACATTGCGCACCTGAAAGAAAGAGGCCGAAGCCGCCGCGCGATAGCCCGCGAAGATGACAATCCCTGTCAGGATGGCGAGCGAGACCTTGGCAACCACCGGCACGTAAGCAAGAGCTTTGCGAAAACCCAGTCTGGCATTGCGCGATTGAGTGTTGGAGCCGGAGCCGCGCTCGCGCCTCGCTGGGCGCTGCACGATAGCGCCCGAGCGCGCACCCGATGCACTCCGACCCGCACGCGGTGTGATGACCTGCTCTTTCACTCACCCTCCTCAGAGTCATGAGTCGCGAGTCCTGAGTCCGAAGTCTCCTGATTTTCTTTTGACTCCTGACTTCTGACTCCTGACTCCTGACTCTCTTCCTGTGCGCTCCACAGCTCGACTTCGTATTCCAGCTCTATGCCGTGCTCGCGTCGGACGCGCTCTCTGATTTCTTCGGCCAGCGCGAGCGCGTCCGAAGCGCGCGCGTTCTCGCCTTCGGTGACGATGAAGTTGGCATGAATCGGAGAGACCAGAGCGCCGCCCTTGCGTGTGCCCTTCATGCCCATCTCGTCAATCATCTTGCCCGTGCCGATGGCGCTGCCCGGAGGATTTTTGAAGAAGCAGCCCGCGCTTCGTGAGCCGTGCGGCTGCGTGGACAGCCGTTTCTGCTTGGCCTCGTCCATGCGCTCTTTAATCTTCAAGGGGTCGTCCGGCTTCAGGCGAAGCGTTGCGCCGAGCAGAAGCTCGCCTTCGCGAAAAGAGGTGTGGCGATAATTCCACTCGACCTCATTGCCTGGGACTTCCACGACGCGGCCCTCGCGCGCCACGCGCACAATCTCGGTCACAGTCCCTATCTCGTGGCCGTAAGCGCCCGCGTTCATCCAGAGCGCGCCGCCCACAGTGCCGGGGATGCCGCCCAAACCCTCTATGCCGGAGAGCCCGCGCCGCGCCGCGTCCACACACAAACGCGGCAGGCTATAACCCGCGCTCACCCTGACAAGCTCGCCCTCGAAACTGACTTCGCCCTTCAACTCTTTCAAGCTCACGACGACGTAATGATGGTCGCGGTCGTCTGCCAAAACGTTGCTGCCCGAACCAAGCGCACGCCAAGCGATGTCTGCTTGTTCCAACTCGTAAATCAGCGCTGCGGCCTCTTCTTCCGTTTCCGGTGAAATGACCCAATCAATCGCGCCGCCGACGCGCAGCGAAGTCAACTCCGCAAAGCGCCGCCCGCGTTCCGCACGCACACCCACGCGCGCCGCTATCTCTTCCACAGCCGCGTCACGCTTTGCCAAATCCACTTTGTTTTCTACTTCACTCACCGTCATAAAACTATTTTCGATTTGCGATTGCCGATTTTCGATTGGAAGAGGATGAAAAGCTTTTATCTGATAATTTCAAATCTCTGATTTGTCCTCTTCCAATCGAAAATCGCAAATCTAAAATCGCAAATCCCCTCAGTTCACCGTCGCCTGCTCGCGTCCCTGTAAGAGCGCAAGCAATTGCTCGCCGGAGCGATAGACCGGCCCCGCGCCGAGCGTGATGACCATGTCGCCCGCGCGCACTTCGCTGCGCAGGATGCCCGCTGCCCCTTCGAGCGCGCCGATGTAATGCGCGTTCTTGTGGCCGTAGCGCTTGATAGCATCCGTCAACGCTTCAGACGTGATGCCTTCAATCGGGTCTTCGCTCGCCGCGTAGATGTCCGCGACGTAGAGCGCGTCGGCGTTATTAAAGGAGCGCGCGAACTCTTCCATCTGGTCGCGCGTGCGCGAGAAGCGATGCGGCTGAAAGAGCACGACGATACGGCGGCCCGCAGAGCCTATCTTGGCGGCGGCGAGCGTCGCCTTTATCTCCGTCGGATGATGGCCGTAATCGTCAACCACGAGCACGCCTTCCTCTTCGCCCTTGAACTGGAAGCGGCGGTCGGCGTTAGTGAAACTGCCGAGCGCTTCCGCGATCTGCTCAAACGGCACTTCCAATTCAAAGCCGACGGCGATAGCCGCCAGCGAGTTATAGACGTTATGCAAACCGGGCACGCGCAAAGTCGCTTCGCCGACGGGGTCGTTGCCGCGCCACACGCTAAAGGTCGAGCCGAACACCTGATCGAAGCGTATGCCGTGCGCGGAGACGTCGGCCTGTGCGCTCAAGCCGTAGGTGATGCGGCGTCGCTTAACGTGCGGAATGACGGCCTGCACGTGCGGGTCGTCCAAACACAGGATGGCCGCGCCGTAAAACGGAACCTTGTTGACAAAGCTCGTGAAGCACTCGCGCACGTCGCCCATGTCCGTGTAATAATCCATGTGCTCGCGGTCGATGTTAGTGACGACGGCAATCGTCGGCGTCAACATCAAAAACGAGCGGTCGCTTTCGTCCGCTTCGACCACCATCAAATCGCTCTTGCCCAGTCGCGCGTTCGACCCGAAAGCTCCGACCACGCCGCCCACAACAATCGTCGGGTCAAGCTCTGCGCGCCCGAGCACGGTTGCGACCATAGAGGTCGTCGTAGTTTTCCCGTGCGAGCCCGCGACCGCCACCGAATAAGGCTTGAGGCGCATCAGTTCCGCCAGCATTTCGGCGCGCGGAATGACAGGAATCGAGGTGCGACGAGCTTCTATAATTTCCGGGTTGTCGTCGCGCACAGCCGTCGAGCGCACGACCACATGCGCGTCCCCCACGTTCTCCGCCGTGTGCCCCTCTTTAAACTCCACACCCAGCTTCTCTAAACGCCTCGTCACACTCGAACTCTTCAAGTCAGAGCCCGACACGCGGAAGCCCAGATTGACCAACACCTCCGCGATGCCGCTCATCCCTATGCCGCCGATGCCGACGAAGTGAATGTGTTGAATGTGACGAAACACGATTAACTCCAAGTAAGCAGTAAGCAGTAAGCAGTGAGCAGACAAACGCACTGCTCGCCGATGAATCTTCTCGCCTTTAAACTTCTTTCAGTCGTCATCTGCTTACTGCTCACTGCTTACTGCTTACTGTCTTCTCCATCAAATCTACTGTCGTTTGCGCTGCGTCGCCGCGCGCGAGGCTGCGGCTCGCCTGTTCCATTCTTGTTATCGCTTCCGTGTCGCCAGCGAGCGTCGAGATTTCCTTTGCGAGGCGTTCGCCCGTCAATTCCTGTTGCAGGATCATGCGTGCTGCGCCTGCCGCTTCCAGCGCTTCCGCGTTCTTGCGCTGGTGGTCGTCCGCCGCGAAGGGAAACGGAATCATGATTGAAGCTTTGCCCGCCGCGACCAGTTCCGCGCTCGTCGTTGCCCCGGCGCGGCAGACGACCAAATCGGCATCTGCAAACTCTTTCACCATGTCGTCAATGTAGCGGCGCACGTCCGCCTGCTCTCCCCAACATGCGTCAACGTAACCGCGCCTGACGCGCTCGAAATCCGCTTCGCCCGTCTGGTGCGTGATAAAGAGCACGCTCATGTGCTCTTCTAAACTGGTAAGCGCGGCGACCATCGCTTCGTTAATCGCGCGCGCGCCCTGCGACCCGCCGAAGACTAGAATGGAAAAACGCGTAGCATCGCGCTTCTTCGGCGGAATGTCAAAGAACTCGCGGCGCACAGGATTACCTGTAACAACACCCTTGCCGCGAAAGTAGGGCAAAGACTTTTCAAACGAGACCGCCGCGCGATCCACAAAGCGCGCGAGCACGCGGTTTGTCCAACCCGGCAGCGCGTTCGATTCCATCACCAGCGTCGGAATACGCAGGAGCGCCGCCACCAAGAGCACAGGCCCGGAGACGTAGCCGCCCGCGCCGACCACTATGTCCGGCTTGAACTGGCGAAGCAGGCGACGAGCGGCCACAAGGCTTTTCGGCAAGAGCCAAAGCCCTCGCACGCGCGCCGCCACGCCTACGTTTTTCAACCCGGCGCTTTCAATGAGCGATAACTCGAACCCCGCCTGCGGCACGAGTCTGTTTTCAAGCCCGCGCGCCGTGCCGACGAAACGCACTTCCGACGCAGGGTCGCGGCGCATGACCTCGCGCGCGACGGCGATGCCCGGATAGATATGCCCGCCCGTTCCTCCGGCAGCAATAAGCACGCGCATCGCTTTTTTATCCGAGACGCATTGTCAAAGGCACACGCAGCATGCGCTGCAAACGGGGCCGCACGCCGCGCGGCGCAGGCTTCTTAGTCGCGACATCAGTATGTCCACCGTGCCCGCCGCTATCTGCGCTCGCGCCCGCATACTGCGAGATGTTCAGGAGCATGCCGACCGCGACCAGCGTCGGCACGAGCGACGACCCGCCATACGAGATAAACGGCAAGGGGATTCCCTTCGTCGGGACGAGCGACAAAACGACGCTGATGTTAAAGAGCGCCTGCACGACAATCACCACGACGAGCCCCGTGCCTAAGAGCATCCCGAAGCGATCGGGCGCACGCAAGGCCGCTCGCATCCCGCGCCACAAAAACATTCCAAAGACCAACACAATCGCCAGCGCGCCCAGCAGCCCCAACTCCTCGCCTATGACGGCGAAGATAAAATCCGAATGAGCGAACGGCAGAAAGAACATCTTCTGCCGCCCTTGCGCGAAACCCAGCCCGTTGATGCCGCCCGAGCCGACGGCAATCAAAGATTGCACGACCTGAAAACCGCTGTCCTGCGGGTCTGCCCAGGGGTCCAGAAAAGTCACCATGCGCCGCATGCGCCACGGCACAAAAATCAGCATCATCAGGATGCCTACAAGAGCGGGCGCGGCGGCCATGCCCAGATGAAGAAGCCGTATGCCCGCCGTGTAGCAAACCACGCCGCACAAGACAGCGAGCATCAAAGCCGTTCCCAAATCCGGCTCAGCCGCTATGAGCAACGCGAGCAAGCCCGCCACAGAGATGCACGGCACAAACGTCCGCCAGAAAGAGCCTTCCTCGCCCGCGCGCTTTTCCAGAAAGTAGGCGAGGAAGATTGCCAGCACCAGCTTCGACATCTCCGAGGGCTGGATGGAGAAGCCCGCCAGCTTTATCCAGCGATGAGCGCCGTTGATGCGCGGAAATGCAAACACCGCCAGCAGCATCAGGACGGCCACCACGAGCATCCCGTACACGAGCTTGCGATTGCGCAGCCGTTGATAATCAAAATGCATCGCGCAGATCATGGCGACAAAGCCGAGCGCGGTCCACACGGCCTGCTTGATAAAGTAGTGATACGGGTTGCCGTTCTCCTGGTAAGCGATCATGGAAGAGGCGCTATAAACCATGACGATGCCAAAGAGCGCCAGCCCCGCCGCCGCCGCGAACAACCATCTATCGGCTTGAAGTTTTCTTGCCATGATTAAAAGAGTCTCAAGTCCAAAGTCCCAAATCCCAGGTCAATGCCCCACTCCCTGACCTGGGACTTGGGACTTGAGACTTTGGACTTCCCTTTTGAACACCTCGCCGCGATGCTCGAAGCTTCGGAACATGTCGAAGCTGGCGCACGCGGGCGCGAGTAACACCGAATCACCTCTCTCTGCCGACTGATAAGCGCGGCGCACTGCATCGCTCATGTCCGTGGCGCGCACCACAGGAGCTTCACTCCCAAGCTCGCGCTCTATCGTGTCGGCGTCTTCGCCTATCAGGACGAGCTTGCGAACTTTCTCGCGCACGAGCGGCGCGAGCGGCGCGTAGGGCGCTTGCTTACCGCGCCCGCCGAGGATGAGCACCACTTGTCCTTCGTCTTCCGCCAGCGCTTCCAAAGCCTTGAGCGTCGCGTCCACGCTCGTCGCCTTCGAGTCGTTGTAGAAGGTGACGCCGCCGATTTCCGCGACGCGCTCCATGCGATGCTCTACGGGACTGAATCTCATCACGGTCTCGCGCATGGATTCGGGCGCAGCGCCGCACGCTAAGCCTGCGGCCAAAGCCGCCAACACGTTCTCTACATTATGAAGCCCGCGTAGTTGCATCTCTTCGCGTCTTAACAGAACCCGCTCGCCTTCGCGCGTTCTGGAAACTAATTCACGCCCGCGCAGGAACAAGCCTTCTTCCAACTCGCGCTGCACGCTGAACAATGTCGTGTGCGCCCTCAAACCCTTGGCCCAACCAGCAACCGTTTCATCATCCGCGTTCAAAATAGCCACGTCGCCGCTTCCCTGATTGCGAAAGATGCGATGCTTGGCGGCGGCGTAATCATTAAAAGCCTCGTAGCGGTCCATGTGGTTCGGCGTCACGTTCAAACAGAGCGCCACCTCCGGATGAAAGTCCACGATTGATTCAAGCTGAAAGCTTGAGACTTCGATGACCGTCCAGCCGTCGTCCGTCGAATTGTCAACGAGCGAGATAAGCGGCGTCCCTATGTTGCCGCCGACCTGAACACGAAAGCCTGCGTCCTTGAGAATCTCGCCAATCAAGCTGGTGGTCGTCGTCTTGCCGTTTGTGCCCGTGATGGCAACGGTGCGACCGCGCAGGTATCGCGACGCCAGCTCAACTTCGCCTATCACTTCCGCCCCGGCGCGATCCATGTAACGCACCGGAATGCTTCGTGTAGGCACGCCCGGACTCACCACGACCAGCTCTATCTGATCGAGCAGCCAAACGGGAACGTCGCCGCCGATTAAGCCTATGCCCTCGTTTTTCAAAGAGCGTGCTTCTTCGCTCCACTCCTCGACCGGCTTGCGGTCATTGAGCGCCACCACTGCTCCGCGTTTAATCAGAAACCGCGCGCTCGCTATACCGCTACGCGCCGCGCCGATGACTAAAACTTTCTTGTTCGCTACTTCCAAAACCCTTGTTCCTGCCTGTCAAAGAACTTTGATAAAAATCACGCTCAGCGCAGCTTGAGCGTCGAGAGGCTCAAGAGCGCGAAGAGGATGGCTAAGATAAGAAAGCGAAAGACGACCTTCGATTCTCGCCAGCCCTGTAGCTCGAAATGATGATGCAGGGGCGACATCTTAAAGATGCGGCGGCCCGTCATCTTAAAGGAGGCGACCTGCAACATCACGGAGAGCGCCTCTATGACAAAGACGCCGCCGACCATCAGGAGCATAAATTCCTGCTTGGTCAAAATCGCAATCGTACCAATCGCGCCGCCGATGGCGAGGCTTCCCACGTCGCCCATAAAGACTTCGGCGGGCGGCGCGTTGTACCACAAAAATCCTAAACTCGCTCCGGCCATCGCGCCGCAGAAGACCGTCAATTCTGCCGCCTCAGGTCTCCAAGGCAGGTCTAGATATCTTGCCCAACGCGCATCGCTAATCAGGTAAGTGAAGGCCGTGAGCGCGGCCATCGCTATGAAAGTGATGCTGATGGCGAGGCCGTCCAGACCGTCCGTCAAATTCACGGCGTTCGAAGAGCCCAGGAGCACTACGATGACAAGCCCGAGGTAGAGCCACGGGCCTATGTAGCTCACGTCGGATTCGGCGGTCGCCTTGAAGAACGGAATGTTGACGTTCCATGTGTACTTCTGGCTCTTGGCTATCTCCTGCGGGTAAGCCTCTTCCAAAAGCTGCCGGTTGAGCCGCGCCAGATTCTCGCCCTCTTGATTCTGCGCGAGGAGTTTGCGCGTCGCGTCCGAGAGCTTGGCCTGCGCAAACCTCTGGTCGTCGTAAATCGCCGGGCCGCGTATGATTCTGTTTAGCTCGTCTGTCAAAGAGCGTTGGAGCGTTTCCGAAACCGAGCCGTCGTAATCCGTGATCTGCTGTTGCAAACCGTAGCTGAACTGCGTGCGCAGGTACTGAGAAAGCGGGTCGCGTCCTTCCTGTACTCGCAACACAAGCTTGCCGGGGTCTTTCAAATCGCCCATTCGCAGCAGCGGCGACGGCGTGTAAAAAGTAGTCGAGAAATACAGCACGCTCCACACGCCGATTGCGATGAGCAATTGAAAGACGAGCTTCTTTCTTCCCGTCAGGCCAAGCGAGCGCTGCTTAGCCATCTTCGCGTAATCGTCCATAAAGCCGATGGCCGCGAACCCCACCGTGGCAAGCATCGCAACCCAGACGTAGAGACTCGTCAGCCGCGCCCAAAGGAGCGTCGAGATAAGCACGGAGCCGATGACGAGCACCCCGCCCATGGTCGGCGTGCCGCGCTTAGCCATGTGCGCCTGCGGGCCTTCTTCGCGAATCTGCTGGCCGACGTTCCAGTTCTTTAAAGCCTGTATGATGCGCCCGCCGAAAACTAAAGAGATGAGAAGCGCCGTAATCGTCGCGTAGGCCGTGCGGAACGTGACGTACTGGAAAACATTCAGCGCCTTGACGAGATACGACTCACCATCCTTTAACTGGTTGTAGAGCAGTTCGTAGAAGATGTAGTAGATCATCTGTACCGGCGCTTTCCGTTAATCGCTCTCTTGCTCATCTGCCCCGACCATCGGGAAATGTTTGCGCAACGCATCGACAACCAAATCCGTCCTCACACCTCTTGAGCCTTTGACCAGTATAAGGTCGCCTTCGCGGACCTCTTTGAGAAGTGCGAGGGCTGCCTCTTCCGAGCTTTTGAAAAACCGCGCCGCCTCTTCCATCATCCCCTCGCGGCGCGCTCCTTCGACCATGTCGCTCGCAAACCCACGGACTCCCCACAACACGTCCAATCCAAGCCGCGCGATTTCGCTCCCCGCCTCGCGGTGCATCAACGCGCTCTCGGGTCCAAGCTCAAGCATCTCGCCCGCGACGACGATCCGACGCTCCGCACGGCTCACGCTCTCACTGATGGTGCGCGCCATGCTAAGCAAAGAACGCGGGTTCGAGTTGTAGGAATCATCCACAACCGTAAACCCTGCGGCGAAATCCAGAACCTCGCCGCGCATCTCGGGCGGTCGGACGGTGCGAAGCGCGTCGGCCACCTCTGCGGGCGTAATCTCGAAACAGGCGGCGACTGCCGCAGCCGCGAGCGCGTTCATCAGATTGTGATGGCCCGCAATCGGCAAGACCGCTTCGGCTTCACCCTGCGGCGTGTGCAGCCGAAACCGGCTCTGACCAAAACGCGAGGTGTCTATGTTCGACGCCATCACGTCCGCCTTGTTCTCGACACCGAAGGTGAGCACCGGCCCACGGTGACGCTCGCGCATTTTGATAACTAAGGGATCGTCCGCGTTGAGCACAGCCGTCCCACCCGGCTTGAGTCCTTCTATCAGCTCCCGCTTGGCCTTCGCGATGTTTTCAATCGTGCCGAGATATTCCAGATGCACTGGCGCAACCAGCAGCTCTACGCCGATGTCGGGCGGCGTGATTTTGACGAGCCGCGCAATCTCGCCCGTAGGGCTAGACATGCCCATCTCAAGAACGGCCAGGTCAAACTCCGCGGGCGTGCGCCCGTCGGTGACCATCTGCAACACGGCGAGCGGCAATCCCAGACCGTTGTTGTAATTGCGCTCGCTCTTTAAAACGCGGCGGCCCGTAGAGCCCAACACGTGCGCCGTCAGGTCTTTCGTCGTAGTCTTTCCGGCGCTGCCTGTGATGGCGACGACAGGCTTTGCCCACGACTCGTAGAGGCGACGCGCGAGCGTCTGCAAAGCAGCGATGGCGTCTTCGACGAGCAGTAGACGGTCGCTCAAAGCACGCAAGCTTTCATCATCACGCACGCGGTCCGCGCGCGCGACACAAATGAGCGCGCCTTCCGAGAACGCCTGCGGGATAAAACGATGCCCGTCATCAAACGTCCCGTTAAAGCCCGCGCGTTCATAATCGCTTTGCGAGAGCGCAAAGAACATCTCGCCCGCACGCACCGAACGCGAATCAATCGAGTAACCTTTGATTTCTTTGTCAAACAACGAAGGGGCGACACCACTGGTGTTTGCGCCCATCAAATTTGCTGCACGTTCTACATTCAAGCCTTTGTTCTGAAGCCTCCCTGGCGCATTTTTCTCTCAATCATCATCTTGCGCGTAGGGAACTGGAATGGTCAACCTCGGCGAAAGGCGAGCGCGTGCCGTCGCGCGTGACAGTCTCCTCCGCACTTACTAAGCCCTCTGGGGAGGCTTCGCGCGCACCACCGCCGCCGCTCACTTGAGGCCACTTGCTCCGTTCAAAAGCCTGCGGCTCGGTCACATCCTGTGCGCCCCTCTGCACGAATTTCGTCCGGCGCACACGCCTGCGACACTCCAACATTCTTTGTCTTGTGCCGTGATGAGAACACATGATGTTTTGGATTTTCGATTTGCGATTGCCGATTTGCGATTTGAAAGAAAGAGAGCAATAACGCTTTTTCTTCAAATCGAAAATCGCAAATCCAAAATTCCTTCAGTCGCTCCTCCCGAATTCAATGCGGACGACTTGACCGGCCCCTATCTCCGCGCCAGCCGCCGGTAGCTGTCGCAGTGCGCGGCCCTCGCCACGCGCCTCCATCTGTAAGCCCAGTTGCGCGCAGATACGCGCCGCATCCCGCACGCTGCGCCCGCGCAGGTCAGGCATCAAAGCTGCTCTCCCGGAAGCCATCGCGTAAATAACTTCGTCCGCGCCGCCCTGCGTACCGCGAGGCGCAGACTGCGGCAAGGTCGCCGCGCGTGCCTCTTCTTCGCGCCGCATCTCGACGCGAATTTTTTCCGACGCCTCCGCGTCGCCCACTATCGTCGCGATTAAATCATTCGGCTTCGCGGTGCTTTCCGCGTCCGGCGCGACGTTGAGGTCGGGCAGAATCTGTTCGGCTATCTCGCGAAAGACGGGCGCGGCAGCGTCGCCGCCGTGATACGCGCCCATGGGCTCATCTATCACGACGATGATGACGACCGCAGGATTTTCAACCGGCGCAAAGCCTACGAACGACGCGATGTGTTTAGTCGCAGAGTAAGCGCGCGTCTTTGGGTCTATCTTCTGCGCCGTGCCCGTCTTGCCCGCCGCCGTGTAGCCCTCTATCTGCGCCTTCTTGGCCGTGCCGTTCAAGGTCACGCCTTCGAGCATCCCGCGCAGGATGCGCGCCGTCTCAGCGCTCACCACGCGCCTCTCTTCGGGCGTCGCCTGGTAAGTGACGTTGCCGTCCGCCGCTCGAATCTCGCGCACCAGATGCGGAGCGATACGCACGCCGTCGTTGGCGATAGCGGCAAAGGCCGCTGCCATCTGCACGGGCGTCACGCCTATCTCCTGCCCCATCGCAATCGAGCCCATGCTGGAAGGCTGCCAGCGCGCGACCGGGCGCAAGATGCCCTGTGTCTCGCCCGGCAGCTCTATGTTGGTACGCGCACCAAAGCCGAAGCGGCGTATGTAGTCGTACATCCTCTCGTCGCCCAAGCGTAGGCCGAGCTTGATGGCCGCGACGTTGCTCGACTTGGCAAGCGCTTCCGAGATGGAGAGCGTGCCGAACGAATGATGGTCATGCACGATGCGCCCCGCGACATTGATAGAGCCCATCTGGCAATCAATACGGTCGTCGGCCTTGACCAATCTTTCTTCAATCGCGCCTGAGAAGGCGACTATCTTAAAGGTCGAGCCGGGCTCGTAAATATTTTGCAGCGCCTGATTCGAGCGCGCTTCAGCAGGAGCAGTGCGCGCGTCGTTCGGGTCAAAAGAGGGCGCGTTCGCCAGTGCAAGAATTTCACCAGTGCGCGGGTCCAGCACAACGGCTGTGCCGCTCTTGGCGCGCGCGTTCTGGACAGCCGCCGCAAGAGCCTGCTCGGTCCTGTACTGAACCATCTGGTCAATCGTCAGCGTGACCGTCTGGCCCGGACGCGGCTCCATTTCAAGACTGTGATAACCACGACGATGCGCGTCCGTCTCTATAAAAAGCTTGCCCGCTTCGCCCGAGATGCGCTCGTTAAAAGCCTGCTCGACTCCGCCCAGACCAACTTCGTCAAGCCCTACGAATCCGAGCACGTGCGAAGCCAACTGACCGTTCGGATAAAAACGCTTAGGCTCTTTGAGAGAATAAATACCCGGAAGCTTCAGAGCATGAACGCTCGCCGCGCGCTCTGCTTCAACCTTGCGCACGAGCCAGAGGAACTTACGATTATTCTCTTTACCTTCGCGCAGCCGCGTCGTCAGGCTTGCGCGCTCCACGCCTACAAGCGGTGCAAGACGAGCGGCAGTTTCATCAACATCGCTGATTTCGACAGGCACTGCGAAGAAGGATTCCGTATCGACGCTGCGCGCCAGCTCTCGTCCTTTACGGTCGAGCACAAGGCCGCGCCTCGGGCTCGTCTCCACGGCGTCCTGCTGTTGCACACGCGCGCGCCGTGCGAGCGATTCATGCTGGAAGGTTTGGAGGTAGACGAGGCGCAGGCCGATGACCGCCATCCAGAAGACTAGGAAAGAGGCGATGACTAAGGCACGCCTGCGCGAGGCGTCGGGTCGGGCTTTTGATAGAGCGGCGGAGCTTGCGCGCATGTTCTTCCGGTTTGCCATTCTCATGTATCACACGCGCCTTAGGGATGTGCTTCAATCACCCGTCGCGCGTCGATCAGGATGAACTTTTTAGGGGCGCGCCGTTCAAGCTCTTAAAGCGAGGCGTGCCGGTTGCGCGCGCTCTCCACAGGGGGCTCAATCGCTTCTTCGCGGTCGGCTAATGCTTGAGCGGGGCGGACGATACCGCCAATGCAGAAGAGGATGAAGAGGACGCTCGCGTCGCTCCCGTTTCGACCTGCGAGGGCTCGACCGCCTGCATCCCCAGCTCGCGCGCCGCGCGCTCAAGACGCTCCGGGCTTGTGGCCTGCTCGCGCGCCAGCATCAGACGGCGCTGCTCCTCTAAAAGACGCTCGCGCTCGCGCCGCAGCTCCTCGCTTTGATAGCCATAGCGGACGGTGTGAAATCTCTGGCCCGCCGCGTAGACGAAACCGCCCGAGAGCATGAGCCCGCAACACAGGAGTAGTACAAGACGAGAGAGCGCGCGTCGGTCGCGCTCGCGATGCACGGTGAAGTTTTGCTGGTTGGGCGGTAGTCTTCTCATAACGATTTCACTCTCGGACTAAAATTCAAAAAAGATGAGGAAGGCGCATGATCACGTTCGATTGTTGTTCGTTAGACCTCAGCGACCCTTTGGCAGGCGCGCAATTTGGCGCTACGCGCGCGCGGGTTCTCTTCCACTTCCGCAAGGTTGGGCGTCACGGGTCGGCGCGTCAGGATTTCAACGGCGCGTCGTGCGCCGCAAGAGCACACGGGCACGCGCGGCGGGCACTCGCACTGCCCCGAGAGACGGCGAAGCGTGCGCTTGACGATGCGATCTTCGAGGGAGTGAAAGCTGATCGCCGCAAAGCGCCCGCCCGGTTCTAAAAGATCAATGGACGTTTCAATGAACTGGTCTAGCCCCTCAAGTTCTCTGTTGACCGCGATGCGTAAAGCCTGAAACGTGCGTGTCGCCGGGTGTATGCGATCCTTCTTGCGCGCACGGACGGCGCGCGCTACCAGCTCGGCCAATTCCTTCGTCGTCTTCACGGGCTCTCCTCGTTCGCGTCTTTCGACAATAAAGCGCGCGATGCGTCGCGAATGTCGCTCCTCGCCGTACTCGTAGATGACGCGCGCGATTTCTTCTTCGGGAAGACGCGCGAGCAACTCAGCCGCCGTCTCTTCGTCGCCCTCTGCGTCCATACGCATGTCAAGCGGCGCGTCCGTGCGGAAGCTAAAGCCTCGCGTGGCCGAATCAAACTGTAAAGAGCTAACCCCGAGGTCGACGAGGACGCCGCGCACTCGCTCTATGTTCATCTCCGCGAGTACGCTTTTGATGTCGCGATAATCCGCGTGCACGGCGCGGAAGCGCGAACCGAAAGATGCGAGGCGCTCAGTGCCCCAACCGAGCGCCTCGCGGTCGCGGTCCAGACCAACCACACTGGTTTCTGGCGAGGCGAGAAGAAGCGCCTCGCTATGCCCCCCAAGCCCCAGCGTGCCGTCTACGAAGAGACCGCCGTGTTCCGGCTGCAACAGGCTTATCGTCTCTTGCAGCAACACGGGGCGATGGGGCGCGCCCATGCCCCCCAAAGGCGCAACCATCACCACCGCCCCGTGATCTTGTTCAAAGACCTATAAGTAAAAAGTAAGCAGTGAGCAGTAAGCAGTCGGCGCGAAAAAATATTCATGTCAAACTCGTAATGCATCTTCTTACAAAGAGCGTAAAGCTTCTGCTCACTGCTTACTTTTTACTGCTCACTTTTAAATGCCTAGCCGTGCGATTGCCGATTCGTCTTCTTCGGTGTAGGGGTCTGAGAGAAGACGCTCTTTGAATTTGTCCAGCTCCCAAACCTCCAGGTAGGTCAGGTAGCCTAAGACGGCCACGTCGCCTATGACTCCGGCGCTGCGGCGCAGGAGCGGGTGAATCAGGACGCGCCCCTGTGCGTCCATCACCGTCTGCTGGCCGTAATAGTTTGTCCGGTCAAGGAACTTGCGCCGCGCGGGGTCCATTGAAGGCAACAGTGCCAGCCGCTGTTCAATGGATTCCCATTCGGGCAGAGGGTAAAGCCGCACGTTCTCGCCCGTCAGGCTCGTCACGTAGAACCCCGTTCCATGCCGGTCTTCAATCAGACGACGAAACGGGGTCGGTATTTTCAACCGCCCCTTGGAATCAATCCGCGCCGTGTAATTTCCTCTTAACATAGGAGTTCGGCGAAGGGTACAGGGCGGGGGTGCTTAAACCTTTAAGTAAAACTTTAATGACCGGGTGCAAGCTGCTCAAGTAAACCCACTTTCGGCCACTTTTTACCACCCGGGGCGCATAGTACCCCCCTCCGGTTTGGGCTGTCAAGCAGAAAAAAACTGTTTTTCAGAAGATTTTTAAGCACGATATGGTGTAGTCGCGCCGCTCCACGTTCCCTCTGGCTCGTTCCAGTACACGCTTAAGCACCCCGTTTTTGAATCTTTACCGCACACAAAAAATGTCCCTGCGTCCGTAGCCAAGCCCGTAGGCATCATGTATAGTTCAGCGCCGAGCCGTTCTACCAAACACATTTCTGGTCCATGAGAGACACGGGCTGAACCTTCCAGATGGGCTTTAGCGGATTACTTCTTTTCGGAGGGCTTGCGACTCTAGCCAACATCGCAGGCGGGCTTTTTCTTACAGCCTCGGGCATACACCGCCGCAGCGAGCGGGCGCTCAAATACCTGATCGCGCTCGGCGCGGGCTTTATGCTGGCGGCTATCTTTATAGAGATTATCCCGGAGACCGTCAGCATCTGGACCGGCGGTAATACCGGGGGCGAAAAGAGCATCTCGTCTGTGGTGACGGCGATGACGCTCCTGCTGGCGGGTTATCTGCTCATTCAATTTGTAGAGCACACCATCACGCCGCACTTTCACTTCGGGGCTGAAACGCATCCGGAATCCGTCATCCGGCCCACGGCAGCCTACACGGCCATCGGCGGCCTTCTGATTCACACCTTCTTCGACGGCGTCTCCATCGCCGCGGCCTTTCTGGTCAATAGCCGCGTTGGCCTGCTTGTTTTCATAGCCATCCTCCTGCACAAGCTGCCCGAAGGCTTCACGGTCGCTTCGATCATGCTGGCATCGGGGCGCTCTTTGAGAAAAGCGCGTGTCGCGACGTTGGCTGTCGGAATGGCGACGCTCGCGGGCGTGATTGTTGTTGCGTTGCTTGAAAACAGATTGGAGCGGGCCGTCTCTTACGCGCTTCCCTTCTCTGCGGGCGTGACGCTGTATGTCGCGGCGAGCGATCTCATCCCGGAAGTAAATCATCAGGAGGAGAAGAACCCTCTGGTCTCCGTCGTCGTCTTTGTCGGCGTCGCGCTCTTTTATCTGCTTCATCGCCTGATAGACATTTAAACAAAAGTCTCCCCTCAGATTTCAAACCGACTCGCTACTTATCCGGCTTCTCGTGTTGACTCAGGCGCGCGAGTTGGTATGATTGATTTATTGATTCGCCATAAACGGACATTCATATTGGCTGCGGCGCTCGCCTGCATGTTGCTGGCGGGCGTGTCTGTGCATGCTCAATCGAGCAACATTCAGTTGCCGGAGGCTACGGGCAACGCCGTCAACGATTTTGCTGGCGTCATCGACGCCGACACCAAACAGCGCCTTGAGACGACGCTTATCAATCTCAAGCGAGAACAGAAGATCGAGTTCGCCGTCGTCACTATCAAAACCACTGGCGGGCTGGATATTTTTGATTACGCGCTTGCCTTAGGCAGGAAGTGGGGCATCGGTGCGCCGGAAGCTAACAGCCAGGGACTGTTGCTGCTGGTTGCCGTGGACGACCGTAAATATTTCACGCTGGTCAGTCGTCATCTTCAGGGCGAGTTGACGGACGGCGTGGTCGGCTCGATTCAGCGCCAGTATCTTGTTCCGGCTTTGCGTCAGGGCGATTACAGCAAAGGCTTGATGGACACTGTCCGCGCCTATATCGACACGCTTGCCGAGAAGCGCGGCTTTAGCACCGAAGGCATCTACGCGCCGGACATGCCCCGCGAGACGCGCCGCCAGCCGACGCGGCGCACACAGAACGGAGAGGTGGTGACAGGCTCTACCTGTTGCGTGATTGTCATCGTGATCATCATCCTCCTCGTCCTCATGAGCAGCAGCCGTCGTGGCGGCGGTGGTGGAAGCGGTTGTTTGAATATGCTTCTGCTCGGCTCGCTCCTGAACATGGGCAGCCGTGGGGGCGGCTGGGGTGATTCAGGCGGTTGGGGCGGTGGCGGCTGGGGCGGCGGAAGCGGCGGCGATGGCGGCGGCTTCGGCGGCTTCGGCGGCGGCGGAGATTTCGACGGCGGCGGGGCCGGTGGAAGTTGGTGAGGAATGCGTGAGACGAAAAACAAAAGTTCGAGCTAGACTTTCAGTTCGAGACGAGTGTTGACGAAACGCTCCAGAGGATACTGAGAAGCGATGACGAAGATTACTCAAGAGTCGCTCAAAAATTTTGTGGAGGATTTGCGCTCGACGCACAAGGAGAATCTGGCGTCCGTGGTGCTGTATGGCTCTGCGGCGGCTGGCGACGAGATGGCCGGGCAGTCTGGCATAAACCTTCTGGTTGCGCTCCACCGCATCACGCCTGAAGATTTGAGGCTGGCGCAAGCGCCCACGCGCGAGTGGAAGCGATTGGGACAGCCGCTGCCTGTTTATTTTACGCTCTCTGAATTAAGCGATGCGGCGGACGTTTTCCCAATAGAGTTTTATCAAATGGCGCGTGTGCGCAAAGTCCTCTTCGGCGCGGACCCTTTCGAGTTCGTTGTGTTGAATGATGAAAATCTGCGTCATCAAACCGAGTACGAGTTGCGCGGCAAGCTCCTTCAGCTTCGACGCTCCTATATTCCGGCGTCCAATTCCGCTTCGCGTCTGGTCGCCTTGATGGTGGAAAGTCTGGGCACGTTCGCGGCGCTCTTTCGGCCCGTACTAATGTTGCGTGGGATGCAGCCTCCGATTACTAAACAGGAGGCCGTGCGCGCGACCGCCGAAGTGCTTGATCTTGATATAGAGCCCTTCGAGCGCATCTTCGAGCTGCGCGAAGCGGGAGCAGACGAGGCGTCTTTGACGGACAGACAGGCGAACGATCTGTTCGCAGCTTACATGTTGCAGATTGAGCGCGTCATAGCGGCTGTGGACCGCATGCACGACGCGGCGGTTGCTCGCGCGCCGACTCCTTAAATGTAAAATTTCCGGCTTGTCTCGTGATGACAAAACCGATGGAAGGTTGGAATAAGCAGTTTTTTTAGCGATGGAGAATTAGAGTTATGAATAAGAGAAAAATGTTGCTGCTCGCTACGTTGAGCCTCGTGGTTGCGACGATGACGGGTTGCGGCTACAACACGCTTCAGAGCAAGCATCAGAACGTCAAGGCCAAGTGGGGGCAGGTCGAGAACCAGCTTCAGCGCCGCGCAGACCTTGTAAACAATCTGGTCGAGACGGCCAAGATGGCGGGCGTGCAGGAGCAGGAAGTCTTCGGCCAGATTGCCAACGCGCGCGCTCGTCTGCTGCAAGCGCAGAGCGCCGCGCCGCAAGGCGGCGACAAGACGCCCGAGCAGCGGCAGGCTGTGATGGACGCGGCCAACAGCTTTGGCGGCACAATCGGCAGGCTGCTGGTCTTGCAGGAAGCTTACCCGCAATTGAAGTCGAATGAAAACTTCCTGAAGGTGCAGGACGAGCTGGTCGGGACGGAGAATCGCATCGCCACTGCGCGCGGCGATTACAATACCGCGGTGCAGGATTACAACACGACGCGCGGCAGTTTTCCGACCGTGATTGCGGCCAAGCTCTACGGCTTTAAGGAAGAGCCCTACTTCAAGGCCGACCCGGCTGCGACCGCGCCGCCCAAGATTGACGCAAACTCTCTACGCCCGAATCAGGGCAACGCGAATAAATGATGGCTTAGCTCCGCGCATCTTTTGAGAGCCCCGTAGGGGCGCGGATGTTTATAGCTTCACAGCATCAATCAAGAACCAAGCTCCGTAGGAGCGGCATGTGCTTCAACCATGACATGACGCTCCTACGGAGCTTGATTTTCTTAATCGGTCCTTAACTATAAACATCTCGCTCCTGACGGAGCTCAAAAACCAGCGCCGTCATCTCAGGGTAAAGTGGAGATGATTTTTTGGTACTCAGTTTCCGTGAAGGCGCGCAGGGTCTCGGAGCGAATGGCCCCCAGAGCACCGGCAGCCAGATAAATGCGTGCGATGGTTTCATCATCCGGGGCCTCTGAGATGACGACGGCGTCGTACTGGCCCATCACAAGATAAAACGCCTTCAGCTCTCCTCCCAGCTCCCTGTAAAGATGCTTGGCGCTCTCCAGCCGGTCGGGGCTTTCTTTAACCTTCTCGATTCCTTCCTGTGTCCAGCGAAACAGTGTGATGTAGGTTGGCATTGTGATGCGTCTCCTTTTTGAAAAAGTGAACGCGAGGGGAAAATGAGCGCGAGGGATAACGAAGAATGACTTGGAACGGCGCGGGGTTTAACTTGCTTGAGATGAAAGCTATTTGACGAGGCGAGGCGTGTGCGCCGAAATTAAAAGCCGCGCGTGTTGCACATGGCGCAGTGGTTGCAGGGTTTGCCGCCCGGCTCAAGCTCGCAAATCTTTTCGCGCTCGAAAAAATCGACCAGCTCCGAGACGGCAGCTTCTTCGACGCCGAATTTTTCCTCGCTCGGGTGCGTGGCCGGAACATACATGCCGCTCAGCCACGGCGAATGCGCGGCAGACGGGCCAACGCCGCTACTACTGCTGCGGCGCTCCTGATTGCTCTCCGCCTGCGTCCCAACTCTTTCCTGACCGGGCTTCCCGGCAGCCCTTTGCGAATCCTCTTTCTCTTGCCCGAGGCGATCTTCGAGGCTCAGGATTTTTCTTTTCAGCTCGTCGAGCGTAGCGCGCACGTTTCCTATGTCATCACCGGCGGGCGCGCTCGATTTCGCTTCACTAGGCGAAGCATTCGGCTCTGGGCTCTCGGACATGCGGCGCGCGATGCGCTCTGCAATCAAACGCGCCCGGTCTTGCTCGGCACTCATCGCCGCCCCTCCTTACTTTTCGTCCTCAAGTAAATCAATACGATCCACCACACCGACAATCGCGGAATCTATGGCCGCGCCCGCCTCGCCCGTCGCGGCGGTCGAAGCGCCCCAGCCCTCCTGCACTATCAAAACCAGATCGCCCACGCCCGCGTCCACCGAATCCAAAGCCAGAAGAGTCGCACCCGTCTCTTCGCCTTCGAGCGTGATGGGCTGGCAGAGCATGATGCTTGCGTTCGCATAACGCCGGTTCTTCTGCGTCGCGACGACATTTCCCAGCACGCGCGCGATAATCAACTTCTGCGGCCTCCGTTCGTGACGTGCGCGTCGGAATCAACGATGCCGACGATGGTGCAATCGGTCGGCGTGTCATCGCGCTTAAAGGGAAAGCTCGCCTCTTTGCCGCGACACCAGAAGACCAGCTCGCCCACGCCCGCGCCGACAGAATCAACCGCCACCAGTGGCTTTCCCTGCGCGCGTAGCTGCGCGTCCAGCGATTGCACTACCAGCAGCGTTCGCCCCTCAAGCGAATCATTCTTGACAGTCGCCACGACCGTCCCGATGACACGAGCAAGCTGCATTAAATAAGCCCCAAGTCCCAAGTCTCATGTCCCAAGTCTCAAGCATCTTTGACTTGGGATTTGGGACTCCGTTAATCGTTGACGACATCCACCGTGTCTACGACGCCGATGATGGCTGCGTCGACGGGCGCGTCTTTCATCCCCTGCGCGAGACGCGCGCTTGAGCCGGAGACGACAAGCACGCGCTCGTGAAAGCCTGCGCCCACGGTGTCAACGGCGACGACGTACGCGTTTGTTTCAGTGCCGTCCAGATTAATAGGCCGCACGATGAGCAACTTCTTGCCCATCAAACGCTCGTCCTTCTGCGTCGAGACAACCGTCCCGAGGATGCGCGCGATAATCATAAAAAGACAGTGACAAGTGACGAGTGACAAGTGACGAGCAAGAACAAGTTTTTTAACTTGTCACTTGTCACCTGTCACTCGTCACTGCTTTTAGTTGTTTCCGATAGGGAGTGCTTCGTCCACGCTGCCGTGCGGGCGCGGGATGACGTGAACGCTGACCAGCTCGCCGACGCGGCGCGCGGCGGCTGCTCCGGCGTCGGTCGCGGCCTTCACAGCCGCGACGTCGCCACGGACTATTGCCGTCACAAAGCCCGCGCCGATTTTTTCGTAGCCGACGAGCGTGACGTTCGCGGCCTTGACCATCGCGTCCGCCGCCTCGATCATTGCAACCAATCCTTTTGTCTCAACCATTCCCAGTGCTTCTTGTGCCATCTTCTCTCTCCGTTTGGGTATCTCTTGTTAGTCTGTTCAAATCCGGGCTCTTGCTGCTCCGCGTCTCTAAAAATCAAACTCGAAGACTACGGATTCTTCGTGGCTTATGCTCAGTGCTGGTATTCTACGTACTTGAAGGAAAAAAGGAAATCAGCGGGAGCGTTTGTCTCGCCCCTGACTGTGAGGGGAACGCGCAAGGTGACGGTTTGCCCCTCGACATTTCTGCTCACGCTCGAACGACCGTCAGCCGATTTGATAAAGAAGTTGACGTCGTACTTTTTTGTTTGACCGCTCTCGATTGTCACCAGCCTCTCGGAGATGAAAGCGGGCACGCTTGCTTCTTTGTATTCGGCCACAGAGCGCAAGGTAAGCTTTTCCGCGCTGCTCTGATTAATCATCTCACAACTATCAAAAGCGATGGTCACGGCGTGCGCGCCTGCGTTTTTGATTTCCAGCGTGAGCTGCGTGTTGCTGTCCGATGCGCTCCAGACGCCGCGCGCTTTTGTTGTGACCTGATTGTGCGTGACGCTCAGCGTGTCATTCTTAAAGGATGCGGATTCGAGCTGGCTCGCTTCAGTTTGTGCCAGTGGAAGGAGGTCGCCGCCCGTCGCGGGGCACGCCGTCAAAAGCAGGGAGCAGACGAGCAAAGCTGCGAGGCGCAGCCATGTGCCCTGTTTATCAAGCGAGCCGCGACGGCTTGCGGCTGAGTTATAGACACGCGTCGTCTCAAGTTCCGTTTGAATTCGCATCAATCACGGCCAGCGCGTATGTGGTCTTTGATGTAGACGTAGCGCGGATCGCTTTCGCTCATCCCGTTGATGAACCAATCTTCCACGATGTTGGCCTGCTGCTCTACGTTGTAGCTGTCCCACTGTTCCAGATTTGCCGGGTCATATTCGTATGCCTTGTTGCGGTCGCCGTGCTTGATAATCGCGCGCCCCTGAGAAATCATAGACCCCACCATGTAATCCCATGAGAACGTGCCGTGATGCCCCTGCCAGACATGCGTCAGCTCGTGTATGAAAGTGTTTCTGGTGCGCGCGCCGTGAGCGCCGACGCTGTAGACTTCGGGGCCGAAATAGATTGTGTAATCGGTCAGCGATTTAATTGGAATCAACGCCGTCCCTGAAGCGACAGTCACGGGGACGCCTTCGTTTCCCGGCAGGTAGAAGTTTGCGAGGCTGATTCTGCCGTAAGGCAACTCGTCCTGAAACACCTGTCGCGCCAATGCTTCTTCATCCGGATTAAGCAGACGACTCGTGAGTTCTCGTCGTCTGATACGCAGAAAGTACAGGAGCTTAATCAGGAATGGCTTCATTTTTAGCTGCCTGCCCTGGAGGCTTCACACAGCAACTCTACTAATTCTTCTCGCGTGAGCGTGATTTTGGCCGCGCCGTTTGTGGAGGCGTGTGCCGCGCCGTTGAGTGGTGGACGGTCACCAGTCGCGCATGCCAACTGCGTTTCGTGCAGGTAGCCGCAAGCCTGACAGCGCGCGCCTTCGTCCAGGTAGCCCGCCCTCTCTCGCACGTTGATGAGCTTTTCAATCGCGTCCGCAGGCAGGTTCTTTGAGCCGCCAAGGATGCGCGAGAGGATGGCTATTTTGGCCGTGTGCTCTAAAGTCTCAAGACGGTCGAACGCCTGCCAGATGTCCGCGCCGTAAGCGACCGCGCCATGATTCGCCATCAAAAGCGCGTTGTGATGACGCACGAGCGGTCGCATGGCCTCCGTCAATTCTTCGGTCGAAGGCGTGCCGTATTGCGCAAGCGGCACGCACCCGAGCGTTAGAATCACTTCGGAGAGAATCGGCTGGTCAATCGCTAACCCTGCGACGGCGAAGGCCGTGCCGTGCGGCGGGTGCGCGTGACAGACCGCTCGAACGTCCGGGCGCTCGCGGTAAATCAAAAGATGCATCGCGAGTTCCGACGACGGGCGCTTGTCCGTCAGGGGCTTGCCGTCTAAATCCGTGACGGCGAGCGAGTCCGCGGTCATACGACCCTTGCACGTCATGGTCGGCGTCGCGACGATGCGGCCATCTTCAAGACGCACGCTGATGTTGCCGTCCGAAGAGACAACGTAGCTGCGCTCATACATCAGCGCGCCGACGCGCACTATCTCGCGCCGCGCGGTCTGCTCGTCCATTAAGCGTCTGCTCGAAAAACTTTCAATCGAGATCGAAGGAGTAAGTGATGGTCTTCACCTCGTCCACGGGCGAGCCTTCGCGCAAGGCCGGAGTAAAACGAATCTCGCGCGCGGCCTGCTTGGCCTGTTCCGTCAATCCATTGGGCAGGCTGGTGATGGCTTCCACGTTCTGCACAACGCCGTCCGCGCCGAGCGTGATGCGCAGGGTCACGTCGCCCTCCGTGCGGTTACGCCGCGCGGCTTCCGTGTAGACAGGCTTCGGCTGGTAGTAAATCTCCGCCGAACGGATGGTCGCGGCGACCCGGCGCTCGAAATCCTTACGGCAACCGGCGCGCGGGCCTGTGAAGACGAACTCGGTGCGCGCGGGCGGCGCGTAAGCGGGGCGCGTGTCTTGCGACGAGCCGAAGAGGTTAAAAAAGCCGCCGACGGCTGAGCCCACGGCGAGCGTCAAGGTAAAGGGCAGAACTCTTTTGAGAAGATTAAGCATAAACAGTACTCCTTCAAAGCTCTTTCACTTCGATTATAACTCTTGCTCTTCGCGCTGCGTCACCTCTTCGTAGGGGAGCACGCTGCGCGGGTTCGTGATACATGCTATCTGCGGGCGCGCCAGAAAATAGGATAAGCTTTCGAGCGCGATGGTCAGGTCAACGGTTTTGACTTTGACGCCGAGGCGCGCGTGAAGCCGCACGGGAGCGAAATTCAGCACGGCCTTGATGCCGGTCGCCATCACCTGATTCAAGACCCTCTGCGCGACGCGCGCCGGAACGGCAATCACCGCCACATCAATCGCTTTGTCCTTGACCACGCGCGCCATTTTCCTGACGTCGTGGACATGGATTTCCGCGCGGCCAACGGGGCGGCCAATCTTCTCGCGGTCGTTATCAAACAGCGCGACGACCTCGAAATTAGAGTTCGTAAAGCCGTTGTAGTTCGCCAGCGCCGTGCCTAAATTTCCTGCGCCGACTATTCCTACGCGGTGCGCGTTGTCCAGACCCAGAATCTTGATAATGTGCTCTCTGAGGTCTTCTACGAAATAGCCGACGCCGCGCACGCCGAACTCACCGAAGTAGGCCAAATCTTTTCTAATCTGCGCCGAGTTCAGATTAAACTGATCGGCCAGCGCCTGCGAAGAGATGGTCTCGATGCCTGCTGCCGCCAGAAGATTCAGGCAGCGCAGATAGACGCTCAAGCGATTGGTCGTCAGCTCTGAGATTTTCTCCGCTTTCATTGCAACGGCCCCGTCTTCGGTGTTTAAGTATAGCGCTAACTGGCTTCACAGTGGTAGGGGCCGCCGACAAGTCCTACGCATCAGGTCCAAATTTTGCTCTTGTAACTTCGTTGCGGGAAGTGTATAAGGCGAAATCAGGGCCGTATAAGCTTCATCAACATATAAGACGTACAAAGAACGCTGTACTGTAAAAGCCTTCAGTACAGTACTAAACGTAATCCGTCGCGGCAGTGTTCCTGCCGGGCGGATTTTTCATTTCCGTGGACTTTTTCCGGAGGAGAACCATGCATGAGTCCAGACACACAACACATCTCTAAGAAACGGGTCGTTTACAGAATTCCCGGCATGGAGAATGTGAAAGTCAGCCGTGATGTCGAATACAGCGCAACCGGCGCGGGCCCGTTAACTATGGACATCTACTATCCGCGCGGCGCGAAGACGCAAGCGAAGATACCCGCCGTCGTCATCGTAGCCGGATTTCCAGATTCAGGATTTGAACGGCAAGTCGGCTGCCGGTTCAAAGAGATGGGCTCATCCGTCTCGTGGGGACGATTGATGGCTGCTTCGGGCGTGGCTGCAATCGCCTACACGAATCTGGAACCCGCCGCAGACCTTCAAGCCCTGCTCCGATACCTTCGCCGGAACGCCGCGCAGTTAGGAATTGACGAGCACAGGCTCGGTCTCTGGGCCAGCTCCGGCAACGTCCCGCTCGCGATGTCGGTGTTGACGGAAGAAGCGAGCGCGTATCTGAAGTGTGCCGTTCTGTGCTACGGCTTCATGCCGGACATGGATGGGGCAACCATCGTAGCCGAAGCTGCCGCGACGTTCGGCTTCGTCAACCCGCGCGCGGGGAAATCCTTTGATGAGCTTCCAAAGGACACGCCCCTGTTCATCGCCAGAGCGGGTCAGGACGAAGTTCCTCACCTGAACGAAACCATCGACCGCTTTCTGGTCAAAGCGTTGACGCGCAATCTGCCCCTGACATTTGTGAACCACCACGTCGCGCCGCACGCCTTTGATTTGTTACATGACAGCGAGGCCACCCGCGAGATTATCAGGCAAATACTCGCGTTCCTGCGGCTGCATCTGATGCCGGACAAGAATTAGCTCCTTAGGAGCTTGGCTGTTTTAGCTCCGTAGGAGCTAAATGTTTATAGCTTGATTGTCATCATTAACCATCAAGCTCCGTAGGAGCGGCATGTTCAGTGTTCATCACATGCCGCTCCTACGGAGCTTGATTTAGTTTTATTCCTCGTCAGCTATAAACATCCGCGCTCCTCCGGAGCTAAAAACGGATTGCACTATCCGCGCCGGAACTTCTGTTATTCATCACCTTGTTCTGCGCTCTCTGGGGTCTGCGGCAGTGGGTTATATTTGAGATGGTTGTTCGGTTGCTGAAACTCCGCGCTATCAACTACAATCCTGATTGAAAGAAGACGAAGTTGCTCCCGAAATTCTCTGCTTCGACCGAAACTCTATTTTCAACCAGCACAATGATCGCACATTTATCAGGGACGCTGCTTACCAAACACACTAACACTGTCATTCTGGATGTCGGCGGGGTCGGCTATGAAGTGACCATCCCGCTCTCCACTTTTTACAACCTCGAAGAACCCGGAACAAGCGTTCAACTGCGCATCTACACGCACGTCCGCGAGGACGTGTTACAGCTTTACGGTTTCAAGACGGCGCGCGAGCGCGAGCTTTTCCTGCGGCTCCTCTCCGTGAGCGGCGTCGGCCCCAAGCTCGCCATCACCATGATCGGCATCATGAGCGCCGACGAGATAATCGCTTCGATTCGCACCAACAACCTTGCGCGCCTGACCTCTATTCCCGGCGTCGGTCGGAAAACTGCCGAGCGCCTTGTGATAGAGCTGCGCGACAAAATCACTGCGCTCTCTTCGCCCGCGCTCGAAGAAGAGTTTGCAGCCGCAGAGCGCGCGGGCGCGAGCCTTTCCGAAGACGCCGTGCGCGAAGATGCGCTCTCGGCGCTGGTGGGTTTGGGCTATCAGAAATCGCCAGCCGAAAAGGCCATCCAGACGGCCCTGCAAGAAGGCGGCGACATCACGGTCGAACTCATCCTGCGTCGCTCCTTGCGCCTGCTCGCCAAAGGCTGAGGTGAAAGAGATGAGACCAATCGGTCACTGCGTTTTCCTTTTACCGTTAATATTGCTCGCGGCGTCTGTGAGCTTTGCGCAGACCAACCCGGACGACTACCTGCGCGTCGCTCCGTCCAAGCTTCAACTGCGCGCGTCAAACGTGCGCTTTACGGGTAAGCCTGTAAAGCGCGGCGACTATACGGAGCGCGGGCCGAAACTGACGCACGACCGATTCGTCTATTTCTGGTCGGACGTTTATGAAGACGGACTGATAGCCAGAGACATCAAGACGGGCACGGCCACCGTTTACCAGCCGACAGAGCTTGCTTTGGCCGCAGGCTGGATAAAAAAAGAGAAAGACCTCCGGCCTCGCAACAACGTCTGGGGCATTGAAAGGTCGGGCGACCAAATCTGGATGGGCACAGACGGCTTCGGCATTCTCTCCTTCGACACTAAAACAAAATTGTGGGAGCGTCACGACTTCTCTTCCGACGCGAAGCCGGGTCGCGGCAAGTTCTTTATCTTTTACGCCGACGAAGATTACGTCTTTGCCGCAGGCTTTAACATCTATTCGATTAAGCACAAACGCTGGCTCAGAATTGAAGCCGTGCCCGTGCGCTACGTGCGCAGCTTCGGCCACAACACGGGAGGCATGCCGGTTCAAATCTTGTTCGACCTGCGGCGCTACGCTAAAGAGAAGTATCTGCCATTGACGGAGCCGAATTATTCCCCGCTCTATTGGCCCGACGAGATGAAGCTCACGGAAGACGGCTCATCCTACGTCTTACGGTTTCAGCCGAAGGAGTCTCCGACCGAATTCATCATCGAAAAGTGGCAGCTCGACTGGGCTTTCTCGCAGGCCCAGCTTAACCGAGCGCCGCAACAGGCAGGTGTTAACTAGAGCAGAACGACCGAGCCGTTAGCAAACGAAAGAACGCGAGACCCGTATGAGCGAAGAGTTAGAACCGGCCAACACGCGCGACGCCACGCTGATGGACGACGAGCGGCAGTTCGAGCTGTCGCTTCGTCCCACTCGTCTACAGGAGTACATAGGCCAGCGCCACGCTAAAGAGAACCTGCGTATCTTTATCAAGGCCGCGCTCGGCAGACGCGAGGCGCTCGACCACGTTCTCTTGACAGGCCCGCCCGGACTTGGCAAGACCACGCTCGCCAACATCGTTGCCAACGAGATGGGAGCCGAGCTGCGCTCGACCGCCGGGCCGATTATCGAAAAGTCCGGCGACCTCGCGGCCATCCTCACCAACCTGCAGGAAGGCGACGTGCTTTTTATTGACGAGATTCATCGTCTGAATCCGGCCATCGAAGAAGTGCTCTACCCCGCGATGGAGGATTATCATCTGGACATCATGATTGGTCAGGGCACTGCCGCGCGCTCTATCAAATTGGAGCTGCCGAAGTTCACTCTGGTCGGCGCTACCACGCGCGCAGGGCTTATCACTGCTCCTTTGCGTGGCCGCTTCGGGATAGTCTTTCACCTGGATTTTTATCCTCACGAAGACTTGGAAGTTATTGTCGAGCGTTCGGCACGGATTCTAAACGTGGAGATTGACGAAGGCGGCGCTCGTGAAATCGCGCAGCGCGCGCGCGGAACACCGCGCATCGCCAATCGCCTCTTGCGCCGCGTGCGTGATTACGCAGAGGTCGATTATGAAGGCCGCATCACGCAAGAGGTCGCGCAGGATGCGCTCAATCGCATGGAGGTTGACACCTACGGGCTGGACGAAGTTGACCGCAAGCTGCTGACGACGATTATCGAAAAATTCGGCGGCGGTCCCGTCGGCTTAGGCACTATCTCTGCTTCGATTCACGAAGAGAAGGATTCCATAGAAGAGATTATAGAGCCGTACCTGATTCAGATTGGCTTTCTGAACCGCACGCCGCGCGGGCGCACCGTGACGCGCCGCGCCTACGAGCATTTCGGCACGAATCCCCCGCTCAGTAAACCCGGACTATTTGACTAATCGGAGCTGATGGGGATTTACTTGCTGGACCATGCGCTTTCTATCTCGCACACGACCCGTTCGGACAGGAGCTTTCATCTCTCTACTGATTGCTCCGTCGCTCGTTTGCGTCATCTTGCTCGCACCCCGCACAACTTCTGCGCAAACGCGCAAGCCGGGCCAGACCGGGCGCGCTAATCCCTCTTCCACACGCCAGACGGACGCTGCATCTACAGCTCGCCGCACGCAAGCCGTCACGCTGCTTCTGGAAACGGCTGACCGCGCACGTACTTTTAAAGACCTCGTTTACCGCGCGCGGATTCAGATGCACGCGGCTGATGCCTTGTGGGCTGTTGACCAGTTGCGCGCGGGCCAGATTTTTCGACGCGCGTGGGAGGCCGCAAAGGCAGCGGACCGCGCCGCAGAGGAAGAAGACACTGGCCTCTTCTTAAACGCGGAAGAGACGTCTTTCACGGAGATACGCAACGAAGTGCTCTCTCGTGTGGCGGTGCGCGACCCGCGCATGGCCGAAGCTCTGTTGCGCGAGATGACGAGCGAGCAGGAAGGCGCGAAAGAGGCGGGTGCTAACAACCGGTCGCGCCGCACACCGTGGCGCGAGCTATCGCCTTCGGGTGCGCGTCGCATCGCGCTCGCTTATCAGCTTTTGAACAAAAGAGAGTACGACCGCGCCGCGCAGGTAGCCGCGCCGCTTGTCAACGAAGGCGTGAGCGGCGACCTTGTAGAATTTATCCTGCGTCTGGGCTCGCGCGCTGAAGGCGCTAGTGGGCGCGCCGACGCGCTCTATCTGCGGCTCCTTGAAAGAACGGCGGCTGATGTAGGCTCGGATGCAAACGATCTTTTGCTGCTCTCTGCGCGCGTCGTCTCGCCGCACCTGCTGGCCGTGGTGGATGAAAAGGGCGGGCTGCAATTTCGCTCTCTGCCCGCGACGCGCCGTGGTGGCACGTCGCCGTCCGAAGACGCGCTGCGCAAAGCCTTCTTTAACCTGTCCGTCTCCATCCTGCTTCGCTCGCCGTTTGCCGGAAGGGCCGCGAATCCCGTGCAGGACAGAATCGCGCGCTACTTTGCCACGGGGCGCTTGCTTCCCTTTTTTGAAACGGCTGGGCCGGAGTACGCGCAATTCGTTCCCGGCTTGCGCACGCAACTCTCCGCGCTCGGCAGCGAGATAGAGACGGCGCGGCGCGATGCGCTCGGCGCGCAGTTTCAACTGGCCGGGATGGAGCAGAAAAATTCTTCGGACCCGCTCGCCCCGCAGTACGAGCAGCTCGCGCGCGCTGGCGACAAGCAGGAGCGCGACCGCATCTCTGCACAGATTGCGCGCCGCGCCGCGCTGGAAAGATTGTGGGACCGTGCACAGCGCGCCGCATACCAGATAGAGAACGCGGATCTGCGGCGTGTGCTTCTCTCCTTCATCGCCGTCCATCAGATAGCGGACGTCACGCGCGCTTACAAGAATGAGAAAGAGGACGACTTTGAAGCGGTCGCGCGTTTTGTGCGTCGCGCCGAAGTGCCTGCTTACGCAAGCACGTGGGGGCTTGCACAGGCGTCCACGATTGCCGCGCGTCGCAAAGATAAAACGGATGTGAGCGCGCTCTTGAGCGAGGCGGAAAGCTACGTCGCGCGGCTCGACCGTGGCGCGCGCCAGCGTATCGCGGGCTATATTATTTTGACGGATGCCGCATCGCGCATCGAGCCTGAGCGCGCGTGGAGCTTTCTCTACGAGATGGTCCGCTCGGTCAACGCCGCCCCGGATTACAGGGGCGACGAACTCTCTCTCCCGACCAACATGGACGCATCATCAGACCAGACGGCGGAGCAGCTCAACATAGAGTCCGATGCTTTTCGTCTGGACGCGATTTTTGCGACAATGGCGCGTCTTGATTTCGAAAAAACTCTGAACGAGGCGCAGGCGCTGACAGGCGAAATCCCGAAGGCTTACGCCACCATCGCCACCGCACGCGCCGTGCTCGAAAAGCAGTGACAAGTGACAGGTGACAGGTGACAAGATAAAATCTTCTTGTTCTTACTTGTCACTTGTCACTTGTCACTTATCACTGTCTTTATGCGTCGTCTTCCATCGTTTTCGCGCCATTCATTCGGGGTGCGCAACCGCGCGCCGTGGCGCAGCATACTCTCGCACACCTTTCACCAGTTTCACGAAAACGATCTCTTCACGTCGGCGGCGGCGATGAGCTACTTCGGTTTGCTGACGCTCTTTCCGGCGCTGCTGCTGATACTTGTGATGAGCAATCGACTGGCGGCGGGCACGACCATGCTGGCGCAGATTGTGCAGGTCTATCCGGGCTCGGCAGAATTTTTGCGAGCCACTGTGCGCTCGCTCTCACACTTGAGCACGGAAATCATCATCAGTTGCGTGGTCGTAGTTTTGTGGGCAGGCTCATGGGTCTTCGCCGTCATAGAGCGCGCGCTCAATCGTATCTGGGGCTGTACGCCGCGCGCCTTTCTCCACGGTCGAGCGATAACTATCGGCATGATCGGCATCGTCGGCCTGCTCCTCTCGCTTTCGGTTCTGGTGACCTCGGCGCTCGTTTTTATTCAGCAGATGGCGGCGCAGTTGCCCCAGCGCGTGCTCGACCGCGTGCCCTGGCTCGCCGTCAGCAGTAGCCCTTTCTGGCAACTGGTCTTTGCCGCCGTCAGCATTCTTGTGACCATCACGCTCTTTGTCATCGTCTATCGCTTCATGCCGAACGCGACCGTCTCCGTGCGCGACGCTCTGCCGGGAGCGGTTCTCGCCGGTCTTTTCTGGGAGCTTGCGAAATACGTCTTCGCTTGGAGCCTGCATTACTTTCACTATGACCAGATTTACGGCTCGGTGGGCGCGGTGGTCGCTGTCCTGTCCTGGGGCTACGTCTCCAGCATCGTGCTGCTTTTCGGAGCACAGCTCACAGCCGTCTTTCATCGCGAACACCCGGCAGAGCCCATCGAAGCCTCTGCCGCCGACGCCTTCAGCGCGCCCGCACCGTAAAAAGCAGTGACAAGTGACAGGTGACAAGTGACAAGCAAGAGAAAAGCTTTTAACTTGTCACCTGTCACTTGTCACTTGTCACTTTTCTTATGCTCATCTCGGATTTTGATTACGAGTTGCCGGAGGAGTTGATTGCGCAGCATCCGCTCGATAAGCGTGATGCGTCGCGGATGCTCGTGGTGGATCGTGCGCGGCGTAGTTGGAGCGACAACCAGTTTGCAGAGCTGCCCTCTCATATTCGCTCGACGGACCTTCTGGTCATCAACAACACGCGCGTTTTTCCGGCGCGCCTGAGGGCCGTGCGCGAGCCTACGGGCGGGCAGGTGGAGCTTTTTCTTGTGCGCGAGATAGAGCCGCAGGTGTGGGAGGCGCTCGCTCGACCCGCGCGCAGGCTACAGCGTGGCGCGCGCTTGAAGTTTACGGATTCGCGCCTGCGCGCGCGTGTTGTCGAAGCGTTGGACGAAGGCCGCCGCCTCATACGCTTTGAAGCGGACGCACCCTTTGCGGAGTTGCTCGAAGAGATTGGCGAGACGCCGCTCCCGCCCTACATCAAACGCGACAGGGGCGACACGAGCGAAGACCGCGAGCGTTATCAAACCGTCTACGCGCGCAACCGAGGCGCGATTGCCGCACCTACTGCCGGTCTTCATTTCACGCCGCTCGTGCTCGACGAGCTGCGCGCTCGCGGCGCTCAGGTCGTGGAAATCACGCTCCACGTGGGCTACGGCACGTTTGAGCCGGTGCGGGTCGAAGATTTGAGCGGGCACAGCGTCGCGCCCGAGCGTTACGAGATAACGCCCGAGGCAGCCGCGCGTATTAACGAGACGCGCGCAAGCGGCGGGCGCATTGTGGCCGTCGGCACGACGACAACGCGCGCCCTTGAAGCTGCGGCGGACGAACGGGGATGCGTCGCGGCGGGCGCAGGCTTAGCGCAGCTCACAATCACACCCGGCTACAGGTTTCGCGTCGTGGACGCGCTCTTGACGAATTTTCATCTGCCGCGCTCGTCGCTTCTAGTGCTCGTCTCGGCCTTCGCCGGGTTTGAACTGGTGCGCGCGGCCTACGAGCACGCGGTCGGCGCGCGCTATCGCTTTTACAGCTACGGCGATTGCATGCTAATTTTTTAGTAAATCGTAAATCGTGAATCGTAAATAGAAGAACTGCTTTTTACCATTTACGATTCACGATTTACGATTTACCATACGTTTATGGCTGTGCTGAAAAAAATTCGTTCGCGGTGGTGGTCGCAATCCGAAGACGAGGGCGAGCCGGAGGGTTTTGAGCAGGCCGAGGCGTCTCCCCTCGCGGAGGTGCGCTACGATGTGCGGCCTCTGACCGTCTCGCAGTTGGACGAGTGCTGGCGTCTGGACCAGCGTTGCTTTGTCGATGGCGAAGCTTATAGCCGCGAGACGTTCGAGTATCTGCTGACGGCCCCGGAATCAGTTTCCTACCGCGCCGTCACGCCCAACGGCATGATGGTCGGCTTTGTCATAGGTCTCGTCGAGCCGGACCACACGGGCCACGTCACGACCGTCGGGGTTGCGCCCGAACATCGCCGCCGTGGAATTGCGAATCGTTTGATGGAGAAGGTCGAAGAAGGTTTTCGCCGCCGCAACGTACGTATGGTGCGATTGGAAGTGCGCTCGGTCAACACGGGCGCGCAAGCTCTCTATCGCAACATGGGCTACATCGTCACACAACGACTGCCGCGTTATTACTCAAACGGCGGCGACGGCCTCCTGATGATTAAATCCTTTGACTAGCGCCCCGCCGCTCTCTGCATACGTCTAGCGTAGATTTGTTGACAGCCTTTCACGAGGTAGTGCAAGCCTGCTCCAAACATCAGAACGCCGAAAAAAACTCCAAATAACTTTCCAGCCACATAACCATTGTTCGGTCCGTCAAAAAGAGTGCCTTTTAAAAGCTGTATGAAAGTAGCGAGCAGCATGTTGCCACCCCAGAGCACACCGATACCGCCAAAGATGAGGTTACGCATTTATCTTGAATCTCCAATCTGGAATTTATAAACGAACGGGTTTCGGGGAGAGGTTTGAAGTATTGGCCCTAGCCCTTGCGTAGTTCCGTCAGGACTTGCTTGGCGACTGCCTTCAGGGTGTCGAAGACGCCGACGCCCGTGGCGGCCACGGCTTCTATCACCGGCTCGCCCTTGCGTTGCAGCTCCGCCGCGAGGTCCGGGACGGGGATGACGTTTGGCAGGTCGCGCTTGTTAAGTTGCAGCACGTAAGGGATGGCTGAGAGGTCATACCCCTGCGTCTGTAAATTCTCTTCCAGGTTATAGAGCGATTCGATGTTGGCATCCATGCGCTCCTCTTGCGAGTCAGCGACAAAGACTACGCCGTCCACGCCCTTCAAAATCAGTTTGCGCGAAGCGTCGTAAAAGACCTGCCCCGGCACTGTGTAGAGGTGAAAGCGCGTTTTGAAGCCGCGCACAGTGCCCAGCTCCAATGGCATGAAATCGAAAAAGAGCGTGCGGTCGGTCTCGGTTGCGAGGCTGATGAGCTTGCCCTTGGACTGCGGGGCCGTCGAATCGAAGATGTATTGCAAGTTGGTGGTCTTGCCGCACAAACCCGGACCGTAGTAAACGATCTTGCAGTTGATCTCACGTGATGCGTAGTTGATAAATGTCATGATAATTCCGTGTGACAGATGGTGTGTGACGGTTGACCGCAGAAAGCTTGGTTGCCGGTCGCCCGTTCTCAGGCTGCTTAACTGAAAAGACTGTCTATGTCTTCGTCCGTGATTTCGGCGAAGAAGGCCTCTTCGTCCGAGGAGCGTTTGGCCGAGCGAACCACCTCTTCAAAGATGGCGTGGAGTTCCGGCGTCGCCTGCTTGACCCTGAGCTTGACCAGCCCGAGGCTCGAATGCTCGTCAAAGATGACCACCAGCAGGACGCGCCCTATGACGCAGATGTGTATGCTTTCGCGCTCGCCCTCGTGCGAAAGGGTTGGGAACTCCTTCTCGCCTATGAGCTGGGCCATGCCGCCCGTGGCCGCGACATTTCCGGCAGCCAGAGAAGCGAGACTGGTTGTGTCAATATTGCCCACATCGCCGTCAACGGCAATCTGTTGACCATCCTTATCAACCAGAAAAACAACCCGAGCCGCAGAGTCGCGCCGCAGACGCCCGATGAGCGACTCGATCTGCCGATACTGCTGCTCGTGCATTACAATAGGAGTGTCTGCCATTAGAACACGCTTTCTGTTGAGAGCACGGGCGAGGCGGGATGGATGCAAAAGGGATTTTGCGTCCTGCTGGTGACGCCCACAAAGGAACTTAAACCGAAGAGTCAAAAAGGTTTTCGCTCGTCCGCACGAATCGCGCGAGTACCTCCGGCGCGTAGGATACGCAGGGTAGGAAAACGACCGCGACTCCACTGGGAACTCTAACACAGCCAAAATAATGACGGCAAGTGTTTTTCTTTGTTGGCAAATAGCCGTGGCCACCCGTTTTTAACCCGGTTGTGCCCGCAAACCACCGTCTCACGTTGATTTAGGAGGCACATCTATGTTAAGCTCTCGCCAGTTTTTGTGGCAGCTCAAAGCATTGAGCGGCCCTTTGGAAAGTAGAGGGCTTCGCATGAGCGATCCTATCGTCAAGGGCGTCAAACGATCCCCATCGCGCCCGGCCTCGCGTCACGCGACATCATCAACCAAAAACCGCACGGTGGCGTCGAAGTCTGCCCGGCCCAAGCCGCTTGCCAAGCGGACGGTGGCGGCGGATAAAGCCCCCGCGCGCAAAGCCACAAAAACGGGTGCGGCGTCTGTGTCTAAAACCAAAGCCACAAAAAAATCTGCGAAGAGTGCGGCCTCGTCCGCGCGCAAACCTGCCAAGGCGAGTCCGGCTTCAAAAAGCGCGCGCGGCAAAACTGCTCCGCGTAAAGCCACAGCGCCAGCCAAGCAGCCTAAAAAGAGCGTCAAGCAGGCCAAGGCTCCTGCACGCCCGTCAAAGACTACAAAACCCGTAGCGGCGCGTAAGCATTCGACTCCGCCGCAGACGCAACAGCGCCAGCCTTCGCGCGACGAGGCCGCTGCGCTACGCGCCTTTGACCGCGCCCACAAGGAATTTGCGCGTGGACGCTTTAGCGAAGCGCGCATGCTTTTCAGAGCGCTCCTTGAAAAGCACGGTGGCGTCTCGGAAGTCGCCGCTCGTGCGCGCACTTACCTGAACATCATAGAGGCACGCATGCGTACGGAAAGCTCTTTGCCGCGCGATGCAGACTCTCTCTATGACCGTGGCGTGATTGAGCTTAACCGTGGAGAGTACGTTGCGGCGCAGGAGCTTTTCGAGCGCGCCTTGAAGCGCGAGCCCGAAGCTGCGCACATACATTACGGTTTGGCCGCGACGCGTGCGCGTCTGGGCTCAATTGACACGGCGCTCGAATCGCTCGAACGCGCCCTTGGGCTTCAGCCCAACCTGCGTATCAGAGCGCAGCACGACCAGGACCTTGTCGTCTTGCGCAACCTGCCTGACTTCGAGCGGATGATCTCCGCTCCTCGTCCCTGAAAGACGTCCCGCTTAGAACCTCGCTTGTGGTCTTGAATCTCCACAGGATTTCCAAGTTTAAAACAGCCGTCCTTTTCTGTATGATTTGAGTCGGCGGGTTTGCGCGCGAAAGTTGTGACGGCACGCGCGTCCGCCCCGTCCTATAGAGAGCCTGAGAGGAATCTCCCGAAGCGTGCATACGGCTGACACAACGAGCGGTCTGAAGCTGGTCTCAATCGGAGGCGGCACAGGACTCTCCACGCTCCTGAGCGGTTTGAAGCGGCTGGTCGGCACGCCCGACGCACAGGGCGCGTGGCTCGAATCGCTCGCGGCCATCGTCACGGTTTCAGACGACGGCGGAAGCTCTGGCCGTCTGCGTGACGAGCTACAGATGCTCCCGCCCGGCGACATACGCAACTGCATGGTCGCTCTCTCGGAAGATTCCACGCTTCTCTCCAGACTCTTTCAATATCGCTTTCGCGGCACGGGCGAACTCGGCGGCCACAGCTTCGGCAACCTCTTCCTGGCCGCGCTGACGGAAGTCACGGGCGACTTTACGGAAGCCGTGCGTCTATCGTCCGAAGTGCTGGCGAGCAAGGGACGCATTTATCCTGCGACGATTAACGACGTGCGGCTGGTCGCGGAGCTGGAAGATGGGTCGGTCGTGCGCGGCGAAACGCAGATCACGGCTTCGCGCGCGCCCATACGCCGACTTCACCTTGAACCGGCGCAGTGTTTGCCGCTCCCGGAAGCACTCGCCGCCATACGCTCGGCTGATGTCATCACGGTCGGCCCGGGCTCTCTCTACACGAGTATTCTGCCGCCGCTTCTGGTGGCGCGCGTGGCGCAGGCCATAGGCCAATCCCTTGCCACCAAGATTTTCATCTGCAACCTGATGACGCAGCCCGGCGAGACCAACGGCTACACCGCGCGCCAGCACCTTGAAGCCGTACGCCATTACGCGCCCGAGATTCATTTCGCTTACACGATTGTCAATAATCGTCCCATCAACGAGGAACAGGCCGCGCTTTACGCCGCCGACGGCGCTTATCAAATAGGCATGCAGGACCACATGCTTGAGCGCGCGTTCGGCGCTGAGACGGAAATCGTCCGCGCAGACCTTCTGGACGAAGGGGAAAAAGTCCGTCACAATCCGGAGAAGCTGGCGCGCGTCGTCATCAGTTGCGCACTACAGGCGCGCGCTGGAGGCGAAGCTACCGAAGGGGTCGTCGCCGTCCAGCACTAAGAACCCGCATGGAGAAACAGAATCAATCAGGACAAGACGCGCCCGCGCCGCTCGACGTGCTCATTCTTGCCGCAGGCTTAGGCACGCGCATGCGCTCGCGTACGGCCAAAGTTTTACACAAGCTCGCGGGCCGTCCTTTAATCTCTCACGTCTGTCGAACGGCGACCGCGCTCGGCCCCGTCCACACTTACGTCATCGTCGGTCATCAAGCGGACGAGGTCGAAGAGGCCGTGCGCAAGGAGCTTGGTGAAGAGGGCGCTATTTTCATCACGCAGGTCGAGCAGCGCGGCACGGGCGACGCCGTCATGGCTGCGCGCTCGTCCTTAGCCGATGCCAACTCGACAGTGCTTGTGCTCTCCGGCGATGTGCCGCTCGTGCGCGCAGAGACTCTGGCCGCGCTTGTGCAACAGCACCGCATGCATCGCGGTCGCGGCGCAAGCTGCACGATGTTGACAGTCAAGCTCGACGACCCTACGGGCTACGGTCGCATCATTCGTGATTCGGAAGGACGCTTCGAGCGCATCGTAGAGCAAAAGGACGCGACACAGCCTGAACGGCAGATTAACGAAATCAACGCGGGCATCTATTGCTTTGAAGCGCGCGCGCTCTTTCGCGCTCTCGAACGCGTCCGACCCGAAAACGCGCAGGGCGAATATTATTTAACGGACGTCCCCGGCATTCTTCGCGCCGACGGCGAAGACGTGAGCATCTTTCTACACGCGGACGCGCGCGAAGTCTCAGGCATTAACACGAGGGTCGAGCTGGCGGAGTTTGAAAATATCGTCCGCCGTCGCACGCTTCGACGGCTGATGCTCGATAGCGGCGTCACCTTGATTGACCCCTCGCACACTTACATCAGCCCCGATGCTCAAATCGGGCGTGACACAATTATTCACCCTGACGTTTCCATCGAAGGCGAAACCACAATCGGCGATGATTGCGAGATACGCTCTGGCACGCGCATCACCAATTCCAAAATCGGCAACGGCACGACCATCAAAGACCACTGCGTGATTGTTGATTCGGAAATCGCAGCCGACTGTGCGGTCGGCCCTTTCGCGCACCTGCGTATGAACGCGCTGGTGGAAGAAGGCGCGGCGGTCGGCAATTTCGTGGAGATGAAAAAATCGCGCCTCGGACGTAAGTCCAAAGCGATGCATCTAACTTACCTGGGCGATGCTGAAGTAGGCGAAAAGAGCAACATCGGCGCGGGCACAATTACGTGCAACTACGACGGCCAGCGGAAGCACCAGACTGTGATTGAAGACAACGTCAAGATTGGCTCAGATACAATGCTCGTTGCGCCCGTGCGCGTGGGGCACGGCGCTGTCACGGGCGCGGGCTCTGTCGTGACCAAAGACATAGAGCCAGACACGCTCGTTGCGGGTGTTCCGGCTAAAGTGAAAAAGCGTCTGAACGAGTCTGCCGTCGAAGCTCCCGCATCATCGAGTGAGCAAGCAGGCGACGACCAGCCGCAGGAAGCGACCGTTGCGGACGCGACCGTGTAAAGATTTTGGAAGACTAGCTCGAAGGAATATTTTATGTGCGGAATTGTCGGTTATGTTGGTAACAAGCAGGTCGTGCCCGTCATCATTGATGGTCTGCGCAAGCTTGAGTATCGCGGGTATGATTCGGCAGGCATAGCCGTCGTTGACGAAGGCAATCATCTGGAGATTCGCCGCGCCGAAGGCAAGCTGCGCAATCTTGAGGAAGCGATTCGCCTGAAGCCCTTGGACGGCACGTACGGCATAGGCCACACGCGCTGGGCCACGCACGGGCGGCCAACGGAAGAGAACGCGCACCCGCACCGCGATTGCACGGGCCGCGTCGTCGTCGTTCATAACGGCATCATCGAAAATTATCTACAGCTCAAAGACCGCCTGCGCGCGCGCGACCATCGCTTCGTCACAGAAACGGACACGGAAATCGTCGCGCATCTGATAGAAGAATACGCGCGCACCGAAGAATCTTTTGAACGGGCCGTGCGCCGCGCCGTGCAAGACCTGCGCGGCATCTTCGCGCTTTCGATTATCTCTGCGGACGAGCCCGACACGATTATCTCCGTCAGGCAAGGGCCGCCCGTAGTCATCGGTCTCGGCGACGGCGAATTCTTCGTCGCATCGGACGTTCCGCCCATCTTGCAGCACACGCGCGATGTCTTCTTCTTAGGCGATGGCGAAATCGCTATCCTGACCAAAGAGGGCGTGCGCGTCATGGACTTTGAAGGTAACGCGGTCGAGCCCGAGCGGCAGCGCATCACTTGGGACCCGATCATGGCGGAGAAGGGCGGCTTCAAGCATTTCATGCTCAAGGAAATCTACGAGCAGCCGCGCGCCGTGCGCGACACCGTGCAGGGACGCCTATCCCTGGACACGGGCCGCGTCTACCTGGACGAGATGAACATCTCGGACGCGGATTTTCGTCGCTTCACTTCCATCAAGATTGCCGCCTGCGGCACGTCATGGCACGCGGGGCTTGCCGGAAAGTACATGATAGAGCAACTGGCGCGCATCCCCGTCGAAGTGGATTACGCTTCGGAGTTTCGTTATCGAGAGCCCGTTGTAGACGAAAACACTTTGCTTCTAGTCATCTCGCAATCGGGCGAGACGGCAGACACCATCGCCGCGCTTCGTGAAGCCAAAGAGAAGGGAGCGAAAATCCTCTCCATCTGCAACGTGCAGGGCTCCATGATTACGCGCGAATCCGACGGCACTATCCTGACGCACGCCGGGCCGGAAATCGGCGTGGCTTCAACGAAGGCTTTCACCTCGCAGATGATAGCGCTCTATCTCTTCGGGCTATATCTGGGACAACTGCGCGGCAAGCTTTCATCCGACGAGGCGCGCTCGCACGCGCAACAGTTGGCGGAGCTTCCGGTCAAGATTGAGCATCTCTTAAACGAAGCGGACGAGCTGGAAGAACTGGCGAAAGAATTTTTTCGCTCGACGGATTTTCTATATCTTGGTCGCGGGATTAACTTCCCGGTGGCGCTCGAAGGCGCTTTGAAGCTCAAGGAGATTTCCTACATCCACGCCGAAGGCTATCCGGCGGGCGAGATGAAGCACGGCCCCAACGCTTTGATTGACGAGCGCCTGCCCGTCGTCGTCATCAACCCGCGCGAAGAGGGCAACCGCTCATCCGAGCTACGCTACGAAAAGACGCACTCGAACATCGTCGAGGTCAAAGCGCGCGAAGGCGTGGTCATCTCGGTTTTAACCGAAGGCGATGCCATGTCCTCTATGGTCTCCGACCACGTCATAGAGATACCGCATTCGAGCGACTTACTATCGCCCATCCTCGCCATCATTCCCTTGCAGCTTCTGGCCTATCACATCGCCGTGCGCCGCGGCTGCGACGTGGATCAGCCCAGGAATCTGGCGAAATCCGTCACGGTCGAGTAAGCGCGCAAACAATCATCACCGCCTGTACTGAGAGAATATAGTTCTTAACCGGAGAATAAAGTCCTTAACTGGAAAATAAAATTCTTAACTGAGAACAAGAGCGGCCAGTAAACTAGTAGAAACGGGACAACCCTCTCTGCGCTAACTCTGCGTCCTCTTGCGTCTCTGCGGTGAGTTTCCCTTAACTCAGACTCAATTACTATCGGTTACACCAGAAGAACCAGCAGCGAAAAGGCGAGGCCGAAGATGACGGCCGAGGCGTACATCAGGGATTTGAAGGCTTGCTGGCGGCGCGCGACGATTTCTGACATCGCGTCGTAGAGCGAAATGGTCGTCTGCTCTCTCTCTTCGGCGGCTTGCGCGTGTGCGCGACGCGCTACGCGGACACGATAAGTTTCGCCGCCGCAGTAGCCGCAGAGCGCCGCGAGGTCGCCTTCAGCGTAAGTGATTCCGCCGCCGCACAAATGACAGTTGGCCGTTTCGGCCTCTCCGACCTTTTGGCCCACGTCTGGAATCAGGGGCAAACGCCGCCGCGTGCCGGAAAGATAAATTGCGTAAGCCCAGAAGGCAATCACGAGGCTGATGCCGCCGAGCAAGGCGAACATGGCTAGAAAAGCGACGGACGTTTTGATGGCAAACAGGCTGTTGCCGAGGTTGCTGAAACATCCTATCAAAGTCGCAGCGAGCCAGAAGGGCGCAATCAACCACAAAGTCCAGCGCACGGGCCACGCCGTAAAAAGATTGGCGCGCCGCCATGCCGCGACGGCCTTTTGTAATTGCCGCGCAGCTTTTTCTCTGAGCCTCACGGTTTGCGCGTAATCCGTGGGGACTGGAATCGAAGTGTCGCACCTCTGGCACTTCATGTTGTCGGCTTTGAGCGGCACGCCCGCGCCGCAAGCAGTGCATTTGAGCGGCGAGAGATGTGGGAGGTCGTCTCCCTTTTCGACGGCGTGGCGTTTCGCCTGCGGCTTGGTGAACTTCTTGCCGTAATAGCCGACCAGAAAACTGATGATGATGACGCAGGGCAGGGTCCAGCCCTGTAGGCGTGCGAAGCGATAGCAGTAGTAAATAATCTTCTGCCTGAGGGTGAGCGGGACATTGGGTTCGAGTAAAGTTTGGACGGCGAGTCCGCGAAGCTCATACGCGGCTAAATCGAGCGCCGTGCGGCCCTCGCTGTTCGTGCGTGCGGCGTCCGCTCCGCGCGCGAGCAGTGCGCGAATCGTGTCGGCATCGCCCACCTTTGCGGCTTCCATCGTGGGCGTAGTGCCTTCGTTGTCCTGCGCGTTGACGTCTGCGCCTCGCTCCAACAGAGCGTGAATCAATATCGCGGACGGCTCTTCGCGCTTGTTGAGCGAAGCGCTAAAGCCTCGTTTGATGGCCGCGAGCAGGGGCGTGCGTCCTTCATTGTTAGCGATGTTCGGGTTCGCGCCGCGCTCCAGCAATGTTTTGGCGAGAGCTACTTTCCACTGCCCTACGGCTGAGTAAAGCGCAGTCTGTCCCAGCTCGTCCCGCGTGTTGATGTCCATGCCGGAATCGAGATAGAACTTGACGACCTGCCAGTCGCCGTCTGCGGCGGCGTTCACAAAAGAGTTTTTCGTCTGGACGGTTTTCTCTGGCGTGCTCAAATCATAGACGTAACCCTTGCGCTCTATCTCCGTTTGCGTCTGCACAAAGGAAAAGAGCAGCGCCAGCACCAAAACGATTCCGGGGAACATAGGCAAGTTTGAGAGCCGTAGCAGGCTCGACTCGCGTTCGCACAAAGCGAGTTCTTAATTTATATAGAACCCTTGTCGCCTTCCCTTTCCCGCTCGTCAACCCTGCGAGCGTATATGGCAAAGAATCCGTCAAATGTAAAGAACAATCAGCTCCCCGGCGTGTCGCCTTTCAGCATCTTTGCCAGGAATCTTTCCATAGCTGATCTCACCTTTGAATCGGTGTTGTGCTCATAGACTTGATTGAGGATGGGCTCTATGAAGCGACCGTACTTGTTGATTTCTTTCGTGGCCGCATCGCGCACGCTCTCGGATGGGTCATCGAGTTTGACGAGCTGCTCGGCGACGTCCTTTTCCATCTCCGGTGTAATCAACTCCGTGCGTCCCACCAGCACGCGCACGAGTTCGACAGGCTGCGGCGTGATGGTGAGTAGAAGAACCTTGTCCGTAGTCTTTCGCGGCATGAGATAAAAGATGCGCGAGCCTTCTTCAAACCAAGAGTCGCGCCACGTATTGAGCATCGCTTCCGCTTCCTTCTCGTAGAGCCCTCCGGAGACGAGCATGATTTTCATCTCGCGGCGCAGGTCTGCGATTGAGCGCTCCAGCGCGGGCCGCTCAATCAACGTTTCGCCCTGCGCGGCATCCTCTATACGGTAGCCTACTTTTCCGCCCCTGCGTTCAAAGAGCACGACCTTGCCTGTGAAGCCGGACGTGTTGGCGAGCGCCACCTTGTTTCCCTGAAGCCTGACACGGAGCGGCAACGGGAAGTCTCCGACTCCGCGATAGAAAAGAAACTTCTCCTGCTCGGTCTTCTGCTCGCTGCGAATCTGTATCGCGTTTGATCCAGTTTCGCGCGCAGGATAATAGTGATTCTCGCGCCCGTCGTTGGGAAACTCTTTCGTTGCGCCCGCGGGCATGACTTTAACCTGTCCCCAATCGACACTGCTGCCCGCGACGCGAGCCTGCGGATACCACTCCGTGATTCTCCCCTCAAATCGGACTGCGACCGAGACGTTCGTTTCCTCTTTCGCGTAGAAATAGAGCACGGGCGTCTCCATGCGGACGGTGACGGCGGAGCGGCTTTTGGTCGGGTAACGAAAGCCGCGCCCGCGAAATGTAGAGCCTTTGTCTATGCTGTAAACAAAAGACGGCAAGTCGCTCTCAAAACTGAGCGGACGCCATTCTAGGGCGTAGCCCTCGCTGCCCGCGACGGACGTGAACGTCCCCCATTCGTGGACCACCAGGTTACCGCTTGCGACTTGGGCGCGCGTGGGCGAGAGCTTTGAGACGTTGATTGTCAGCAGCGAGAGCAGGACGAGGCAAAGTGCGGCGAGGCGGGACAAAGTATGCGACAGCATGTGTGTACTCCTGTCTATTCAGCCCGCAGGCAGATTTTACAGAAGCAGCGCCACGCAAGATTGAGTCCGCGAGCGAACTACACCGGAAGAATGGCGTTCGTGTTGACGGAGCTATACGAAAATGATCATCACCCGCACGATATGGTTTGACCCTACGGCTACTCGTACTCGTCAGACCCCTGAACCCAGATGAAGGATTGAATATCTATCATGTCGCGCGGGCCGAGGTCGCGCGTATCGCGCCGTATGATTTCGGCAAACTCAAGCAGGCTTGCGTAAGTCTCCCACGAAGGTCTGGATTTATACTGAAAGTCGAAGCCGTACTCGCGCGCTGCCGTGCGCGTGACGTTCGGTTTGAGGAAGATGTGCGTGTCGGGCTGCGCTATGAATCCAAAGACGGTCACGAGCGGCCACGTCAGCACTCGCGTCTGCTTTCGAGGGAGCGCGGCGACCACTTCGCACCAGCGCTCGAACCGGCGCTCCATGTTGCCCGCGCCATGTAGAAAATCATAGAGCCCTTCGGCAAAGAGTTGCGCGCCCTCGGGCGATTTCACGGCATCGCGCAGGGCTATCTTCTCAAACGAGAAGATCATGCTGTGGCGCGTGCGCTGCTCGACGCGAACGGCGCGGGCGGCTATCTCTGCAAACTCGCCCTCGCGCAACAGCACGCGGAACTTATCGCGCCCGAGAGCCTCCTCCCACCTCTCGTGCGCCTCCCACTTGTAGCTGCGCTCCCAGTCAATATAGGTCTCGTCTCGAAACCCGCCGGGGAAGAACCGTAGAAACTTGCGACGGCAACTTTCTGCGCCCGGTAACTTCTGGCTGCTCCGTGCCGCGCGCACGACGCCGCGCGCCGCTCCCGCACTGCTCCTGCCCATAGCCCATTCCTCCTTGATTGACCATTGACCGCTGTTCGATTGCCTCATTGTTAGCACACGACACGGCTGCTGTCTAACGTCAATGCCGTGAGGTTGAACTTAGTATTCACCGCCGAGACGCAGAGGACGCAGAGACGACGCAGAGAAATGCTTAACTCTCTGCGCTAACTCCGCGTCCTCTGCGTCTCTGCGGTGAGTTGCTCCGTCGCCCACAGACATTTTTACGCTTTGCACCGGAGATGAATTTCGATTACTGTTCTAGCCGTAATCACCAGACATTAAATCCAACCGGAAGGTACATCAACACACATGGCAGAGATGAACGAGCAGGAAGTGCGGCGCGTCGTGCAGGACGAGCTGCTGGGCATCATCACGGACGCCAAGGCGATGCTTGGCAGCAAAGACCCCACAGGGTTCGCGAAAAAAGCTCTGGACGGTCTGGCGGCAGTGATTCGCCTCAGACAGTCTCGGACAGGGCAGCAGGGTTTGTAACACGGACCCGGCGCTTCGCTTCATCAACGAGCGCTGAGTCTCTTTGCACATCAACGCTAAAAAAAAATTCTCGGAGGAAACAAAGGAAAGATGCGGCAACCATCCAGAGGCGCGGCCCGTGCGTTTCATCATCTTCTGGTCGTCTCGTTTCTACTCTTCTGCGCCGCAGGCACAGCGAGCGCGCAGAGAGAACTGGGCGTGCGCCCGACGGATTCGGGCGGGCCGCTGATGCCGGAGCAGGCGGCCTACGACGTGAAGTCGTACGATCTGGCGCTCGGCGTCAATCCTGCGGAGCAATCAATCGCGGGCACGCTCACGGTTCAAGCTCTGATTGTTCATCCGACCGCGTGGTTCGTGCTTGATCTGGACACGCCGCTGAAAGTTGAATCGGTCGTGGAAGTCGTGCAAGGCACGCGCACGCGGCCTCTGGAGTTCGAGCGGCGCGAAGGAAAAATCTGGGTTGCTTTTCCCATGACACGACAGCCCGGAGAGATGGTGCGCCTGCGCGTCGCTTACAATGGTAAGCCTAGGGTTGCGCCGCGTCCACCGTGGGTCGGCGGCTTTGTCTGGGCCAAAACTCCTTCGGGCGCGCCGTGGGTCACTGTGGCCTGCCAGTCGGACGGCGCAGACCTCTGGTGGCCCTGCAAAGATCATCCGTCGGACGAACCCGAAAGGATGGAGCTACACATCACAGTGCCCCAGCCGCTCGTCGTCGCGGCCAACGGGCGCTTGCGTGACGTAGTAAAAAACAGCGACGGCACGCAGACCTATAATTGGAGCATCACGCAGCCCATCAACAACTACGACGTCTCCATCAACATCGCTCCCTATCGCACCATAGAAGGCCCGTACAAGAGTGTAGCCGGCGAAAATGTGCCCGTCACTTTCTGGTTCATCCCGGAGGATTACGAGAAGGCGCAGGCTCTGTTCACGGAGTTTCAGGACCACCTGCGATTTCTGGAAGAGAGGCTCGGGCCTTATCCTTTTCGCGCGGACAAGATTGGCGTGGCGCAGACGAGCTATCTGGGGATGGAGCACCAGACCATCACGGCCTACGGCAACAATTTCAGGAAGAACGCTTACGGCTTCGACGGGCTGCTCTTTCATGAGATAGGTCACGAGTGGTGGGGAAATCTAGTGACGGCTTCGGACTGGCGCGACATGTGGCTGCACGAAGGCTTTCAGTCATACATGGATGCGCTCTACGCGGGCCACTTAAAAACTGAAACCGGGTATCACCAGTACATGGCGGGGCTGCGCGCGGGGATTCGTAATCGCCAGCCGGTCGCGCCGCGCGAGTCGCGCACGACGACGCAGATTTACATGAGTGCGCCCGATTACCTCTCAAGCGACGGCGACATCTACAGCAAGGGCGCGTGGATTCTGCACACGCTGCGTTACGTGATTGGAGACAAGGCTTTCTTCACGGCGTTGCGACGCATGGCTTATCCAGACCCGCGACTGGAAAAGGTCAAGGACGGCAGCCAGTGTCGCTTCGCGACGACGGATGATTTTCGTCACATCGCCGAAGAAGCTTGCGGCATGAAGCTCGACTGGTTCTTTGAAGTCTACCTGCGCCAGCCTGAGCTGCCGCGCCTCGTCACCGAAACAAGAGGCAACCAGATGGTCCTGCGCTGGGAAGTGCCGCGCAATCTTCCCTTCCCGATGCCGGTCGAAGTCACGCGCGGGACGAAAACCGAGCGCGTGGAAATGACCGGCGGCACTGCTACCATCACGCTCGCGCCGGGCGAGACGCCCCTCTTCGACCGCAACAAATGGATTTTGAAGACGGAATGAAATCGGTGTTTACACCTTATATCTGAAGAAAACATTTGTGTGATAAAGTAGGCCGTATTGGCGGAAGTTCCGGACGAAGGAGCAGGAAGGGATGAGCACCGCGAAGGAAGAAGTCGAAGCTCTGCTTGAGAAATTGCCTGACGATTGTTCGTTGGAAGATATTCAATATCACCTTTACGTGATTGAAAAAGTTCGCCACGGGCTGGAGGTCGCCGACACCCAGGGAACGCTCACGCAAGAAGAGGCTGAAGGGCGATTGAGCAAATGGCTTACAGAGTAGAGTGGTCCCCGCGAGCCGTTGAGGATATTGAAGCGATTGCGCTCTACAAGTTGTTATGAACACGAAGCTCATACAATCTGACCCATTGGTAATGAGGGGAAAGCCTGTGATTGCAGGCACGCGCATTACTGTCGAATTGATTCTGGAAAAACTGGCTGCCGGGGAATCAATCGAGCAGATATTAGAAGCTCATCCGCGCCTCACGAGAGAATCTATTTCGGCAGCCTTGACCTATGCAGTGCAAGCTTTACGTGATCTGCCGCCTCCGAAAGCCGCATGAATTTGCTGGCCGATGAGAGTGTTGATAAACAGATTGTCGAGCGCCTGCGACAGGATGGTCATGAGGTGCTGTACATTGCCGAAATGGAGCCGGGTATCACGGACGCGGTCGTTCTTGAACGTGCCAATGAAAGGACAGCGTTACTGGTAACGGTGGATAAGGATTTCGGTGAGTTGATTTTTCAACAGGGGCAGCTCACGTCGGGCGGTGTAGTGTTGATTCGTTTAGCCGGATTATCGGCCAACCGCAAAGCTGAAATTGTTTCAAGCGCTTTCAATCAGCACGCCGCGGCATTCTTACATGCTTTCAGTGTTATTTCGCCCGGCAGAGTAAGGATACGCCGCCGTTTTTAAGCTCCCTTTGTCGCTCTCTCCCCGGGCGGCCAGAGGTCCGTATTTTCTCACTGTGAAAGGAACTCCTGAAGTCATGCGTGCTCTCATCCTCTCCGTCTTCGCCGTCGTGACGCTTTCCTGCCTGAGTTTGACGGGCTCGGCTCAATCTTCTCAAAAGACAGGCGCGGGTGTGATTACAGGGCGCATCACGGCGGGTGATAAAGCCTTGCCGGGCGTCAACGTCTTGCTCCTGCCGATAGAGGATAGGGCGGAGCGCAAGGCTGTTGCCCGCTCGACTACGGACTTCGAGGGCCGGTACAGGTTGCTGAATGTTCCTGCGGGCCGTTACAGCGTCACGCCGGTTGCGCCGACGATGGTTGTGCCCGACGATGTTGGTTACGGCGAAGGTGGCCGCATGGTCGTCATAGCCGAAGGCGAGAGCGTCGAGAAGATTGATTTCTCGCTCACGCGCGGAGGTGTCGTCACGGGCCGCATCACGGATTCCGAGGGCAAGCCTGTCGTGGACGAGCGCGTGCGCCTTGAGCCCGTGGGCCGTTCCGATGGAGGCGGCCAGTGGTCCTCGTACAATCCTTTTCTCTTTCAGACGGACGACCGTGGCGTTTATAGAATCTACGGCGTGCCGCCGGGACGCTACACCGTTAGCGTCGGCCACGGGCAGGATGACCGCGCGGATCGGGTAGGCTACGGCAATCGCGGCTACTTTGAACGCACTTACTATCCGGGCGAAGCGAACGTAGAGAAGGCTACTGTCATAGAGGTTGCTTCGGGCAGCGAAACCAAAGACGTTGACATCAAGCTTGGCCGCCGCGCGAAATCCTTTACAGCCTCTGGGCGAGTGGTGGACGCGGCGACGGGCGAGCCTCTTGCAAACCTGAGCGTAGGCCAGGGCTCTTACAGGCAAGACGCCAGACGCCTTGAGGGTTTCAACATCGTGGCGCGCACAAACGCGAGAGGGCAGTTTCGGCTGGACAACCTCGCGCCGGGACGTTACGCCGCGTTCGTGTGGTCCGAGGATGAAACCTATAGCGACCCTGTTGCTTTCGAGATTACGGACGCGGATGTCGGCGGTCTGGAAATCCGGCTCAAGCGCGGTGCGAGCATCAGCGGCACGGTGCAAGTCGAAGGCACGTCCGACAAACGCATCCTCGCACGGTTACAACAGCTCACCCTCTCGGCCTTCGTCCAGTCGAAAGACCTGACCGCGCCCAGCAGCAAACGTTCGACAATAGGAGCGGACGGTCAGTTTCGCCTGAGCGGTCTTGTGCCGGGCAAGGTCATGCTTCATCTATACGGCTACCCGCCGCCGAAAGATTTTCGTCTCGTGCGCGTCGAGCGCGACGGCGTCACGGTCACAGACGGCATGAACATCAAGGCCGGAGAAGAAATCTCGAACGTGCGCGTCATCATTGAATACGGGAGCGGCCAGCTTCGCGGTCTGGTGCGTGTTGAGAACGGCTCGCTCCCCGAAGGCACGCGGATGTGGATTACTCTTAGTCGCCAGAACGACGAGACAGAGCAGCGGCCCGTCGGCGGCGGAGGCGTTGATGCGCGCGGTCGCTTCCTCGTCGAAGGACTCGCGACCGGCGATTATCAACTAATCCTGCGCGTAAACTTTCCTCAGGAGTTCGGCAGACCACCCGCGAGCGTCAAGCAGACCGTGAGCGTGACGAGCGGGATTGAAACAGAGGTTACCGTCGTTCTGGATTTAACGGCCAAAGAAAAAGAGGGCGACGATAAATGAGAAGCCAAAGCTCATATAGCACCGTCCGCCTTTTTCATTCAAGGCTCATGGGTAGCGTTGCAGTTTCACGTCCGGCTCACCGCAGAGACGCAGAGAGCGCGGAGTTAACGCAGAGAGAGTTGAAGCATTTCTCTGCGCTTCCTCTGCGCTCTCTGCGTCTCTGCGGTGAGCGACTTCAACATAGCTTCCTGCTCGCGCTCCTTCTGCTCGTGCTCTTTTCCATCAGCGCGCACGCGCAGGGAGAGCAGGCGGCGCGTGCCTCTACCGATACCGGTACGGCTTCAACCGCTTCGGGCACTCTTTCAGGCCGCATCACGGGCGACGACGGGCGTCCCGTCAGCGATGCCGTCGTCCTGGCCTACGGAGCTTATGCGCCCACGACGGCACGCGCCGCGTCCACAGACGCCGGAGGCCGTTTTCAAATCAACGATCTCCCGCCCGGCGTTTATATACTGCGCGCCACTGCGCCCGGTTACGTCGTCAATCAATCGGAGACTCAAAACCCATGGGAGCCTAGGTATTACAGGCCCGGCGAATCCGTCCAGCTCACGCTCGTCAAAGGCGGCGTCATCACCGGCACGGTCACGGGCGCTGACGGCGAGCCAATGGTCTCGACCTTTGTGCGCGCCATGCGCGTGCGTGATGCGCAGGGTCGCCGCCTCCCGCCCATCTCCGGGTTCGGAGGGGCTTGGCGCATGACGGATGACCGTGGCATCTATCGCATCTTCGGGCTTGAGCCCGGCACATACCTGGTGGTGGCTGGCGGCAGCTACGGCTACATGGGCTCGGTCGGCGGAAACGAGAACGACACGCCGATTTTTTATCCGTCGTCCACACGAGACACGGCCACCGAAGTCCCTGTCAGAAGCAGTGAGGAATCAGCAGGCATAGACATACGCTATCGCAGCGAGCGCGGCCATAACGTGAGCGGAAATATTCTAGTGCAGATTGATCCGGGCACGCGCTTTGGACTCAATCTTATTTTGACGCGCGCTTCCACGGGCATCTTTGAATCCGCAACTTTCGTTGCAGACTTTAACAAGCGCAGCTTCTCTTTCAGCGGCATCAGCGACGGCGAATACGAATTGACGGCGCAGGGCAGCATCGGCGGGAGAAACAACCTCGAGATGCTGGCGTCCGAGCCTCGTCGCGTCGTGGTGCGCGGCTCGGATGTCACTGGTCTACAGGTTCAGCTTGCGCCACTGGCGAGCATCTCGGGCCGCGTGACGCTCGAAGCTGAAAAGGACGAAGCGTGTCCTGCCGGAACGGTCGCGTCCGTCTTCCCCGAGACGCTCCTCATCGTGCGCCGCGAAATCGAGAGCAAGGAACGCTTGCAGCCGCCATCCTTCTCGACGGGCGGCAGCGTCCCCAACGCGCAGGGCGAATTTCTCATACGCAACCTCTCAGCCGGAGTGTTTCGTTTGACGGTGCGCCCGCCCAATGAGGATTGGTACGTGCGCTCACTGGTGCTTCCGCAAGTCGCGCGCGCCGCCGCACCCGCCGCACAGGCCGCGAAGGGGAAGCCGGCATTAGCGCCGGGCACGCTCTCGCTCAAAACAAGCGAGCGCGTTTCGGGCATCGCCGTCACACTCTCGCAGGGCGCAGCCTCCGTGCGCGGGCGTGTCGGCGCTCCGGCTGATGCGGGCGGTCTTCCTCCTAACCTGCGTGTTTATCTTGTCCCGCAGGAGCGCGAGCGCGCCGACGACCCGCTGCGTTACAGCGAAGCGAGCGTCTCGAATGACGGCTCTTTCACGCTGGCGAATCTAGCGCCGGGACGCTACTGGTTGACTGTGCGCCCCGTGCCCGACGCGGCTGATGCTTATCTTAGAGCGCCAAGGCTGCTTGCCTTAGATGAAGAGCCGCGCGCAATTCTGCGGCGCGAGGCCGAAGCGGGCAAGGTTGTGCTGGAATTAAAGCCCTGCCAGCGCGTGCAGGATTACACGCTCCCCTACACGGCGAAATAAAACAGATACGTGCGCGGAGCATGCCATCCCGATAAAGCGTTCTCAATTAAGTTCAAGCTCATGGGCCAACCCTTTTATTGCGTGCCTACATCGTAAGCGCAGCATCAAGGATAAAATTCAGTCGAGCTTTCCCACGGGTTCTTAAAAAAATTCAATGGAGCATCTCTTATGCGAACCTTCGCTCGTGCGGTTTGTGTCCTCATCATCACGCTCGTCTTAACGACCTTTGCGCCAGCGCAATCCGGGCGCTCCAGAACGGGTAGCGGCGGCACGGAGAACAAGAAAACATCCGAGCAGCGGGGCGAGCCGTCGCGACCGGGCACTGATGCCGCTCCGGCGAGCAATGATGATGAAACGGAAGCTATTGGAGCGGACGTCGTTCGCGTAGACACCAACCTAGTCACCGTGCCCGTCATCGTCGCGACGCGCAACGGCACTTATATCCCGGACATGCAGCGCGAGGAGTTCTCAATCTTCGAGGACGGCGTGGAGCAGGAATTAGTTTTCTTCGCGACGGTGACGGAGCCTTTTCACGTCGTGCTCATGATAGACACGAGCGCAAGCACGGAAGAAAAGCTCTCGCAGATTGCACGCGCCGCCACCGCTTTTGTCGCGGAGCTTCAGCCCGCCGACCGCGTCAAGCTCATCTCCTTTGACGACCGCGTGCGTGATTTCGGTGGCTTTACAAACGACCGCGCGGAGATGAGCGCGCTCATCAATGGGCTCAGGCCCGGCAGCGGCACAAAGCTTTACGACGCGATGGACGCAGGGCTCGCCGCGCTCAAAAATATAAAGGGACGCAAGGCCATAGTTATCTTCACGGACGGTGTTGACTGGCACAGCGACCGCAAGACGGCTTCGGACAATTTTCGCTTGATTGAAGAATCGGGCATCATCATTTATCCCATACGCTACGACACGCGCGCCGACGTCGAACGCCTTGCGCGTGCGCAGGCGCGCTCGGGACGGACGGTGGACCTCGGCACAATCTTCGGTGGAGGTCTTCCTTCGGGCACGCCGCCCACCTTCCCCGGCGGCACGCCGCAGCCTACGGGGCGCAGAACGCCCGGCACATTGCCCGGCCCCGTCATCATCAGTCGCGACCCTAACGACGACCGTACAACCGGAGGCCGCACCAATGACCCCGACGCGCGCTCTCGCAATCCGGACCCGCGCAACGACCCGACCGCGCCGCCCACAACACCCGGCGCGCGCACAGAAGAACAAATCCGCATCATGCTCGACGATGCATACAGGTGGGCCGACAGCTATTTGAACGACCTCTCGACCAAATCCGGAGGCCGCACCTTGCGCGCAGACACGCTCGGCAATCTGCCCACAGCGTTCGCGCAGATTGCAGCGGAGCTACGCACGCAGTACAGCCTCGGCTACTACCCGCCGAAAGAGACGGCGCGCGACGGCAAGTTTCACAAGATTCAAATCCGCAGCGCCCGCAAAGGCACAAGCGTCCGCGCCCGCCCCGGCTACCGCGCACCAAAAGGATAAGAAAGAAAAACGTAAATCGTAAATCGTGAATCGTAAATAGTAAGAACTGCTTTCCTCTATTTACGATTCACGATTTACGATTTACGTTTTTCCGCTTCTCTGTGCTTAAATGGCTGTTCGAGGTAATCCTATGCAACACAAGAACACGCTTGATGCGCAGCATAGTGTGCTGGTCATCATAGACATGCAGGACGCTTTTCGTCATAAGATTTCCGATTTCCCTGAGACGGCGGCGCGCATCGCTCTGGTGGCGCACGCGGTGCAGCTTTTGAACGTCCCCATCATCGTCACGGAGCAGTACCCGCGCGGCCTGGGGCACACGGCCAACGAGATACGCGCCGTGCTTCCGCCGCAGCTTGAGCCCATCGAAAAAACTGCCTTCAGCTCCTGCGGCGCGCAGGCGTTCGTCGGCGAGTTGGAGCGCACGCGCGCGCGCCACGTCATCGTCTGCGGCATAGAAGCGCACATCTGCGTCAATCAGACCACGCACGATTTGCTTGCGCGCGGCCTCAATGTACACCTGCTGACCGAGTGCATCAGCGCGCGCACGCATCATAACAAGGAGGTCGCGTTTGCCAAGATGGAATTGAGCGGCGCAGTCCCCACCTCCACCGAGATGGCCCTCTTCGAGCTGGTGCGCGACGCCAAACACGAACAGTTCAAAGCAATTCAGAATCTTATCAAGTAGGAATTGATTCATTTCTTCATTGAATCAATGAACCGATGAACCAATGGAACAATTATTATCGTCGCTTAATCCGCAGCAGCGCGAGGCGGTCACGGAAACAGAAGGGCCGCTCCTTATATTAGCGGGCGCGGGCTCAGGCAAGACGCGCGTTATCACTTTTCGCATCGCCTATCTCATAGCCGAGCGCGGTGTCGCGCCCTACAACATTCTTGCCGTCACCTTTACCAACAAGGCCGCGCAGGAGATGCGCAACCGCGTCGAAAAACTCCTGCACGGCACGCGCATGACGAGCGCGCCGTTGATTTCCACCTTCCACAGCCTGTGCGTGCGCGTTCTGCGCCAGGACATAGAAGCGTTGCAGGAGGGCTACACGCGCTCCTTTACCATCTATGATCAGGACGACTCCGTGCGGCTCATCAAGGCTTGCATCAAGGATTTGGGTTACGACGAAAAGCAGTTGGGCCAGCGCGCCGTGCAGGCGGCCATCTCTTCAGCCAAGAACAGGGGCGAGGACGTCGATTCATACGCGGCGCGCGTCGAATACGGCGACGAAAAGCGCGCGGCCATCGCACGCGTCTTTCGTCTCTACCAGGAACGGCTCGTCAATAACAACGCGCTCGATTTCGACGACCTGCTTATCAAGACGGTGCAACTGCTGAGGCGCGTGCCCGCCGTGCGCGAAAAATATAACGAGCGTTTCCGCTACATCCTCGTAGACGAATATCAGGATACGAACTCGCTGCAATTCGCGCTCATACGCTTTCTCACCGAAAAGCAGGAGAACATCTGCGTCGTAGGCGATGAGGACCAATCAATCTATCGCTGGCGAGGAGCGGACATCAGCAACATCCTCAACTTCGAGCAGCACTTTCCGAACGCCAAGGTGATACGTCTTGAGCAGAACTATCGCTCGACGCAGAACATTCTGGACGTGGCGGGCGCGGTGGTGAAACACAACACGGAGCGCAAGGGTAAAAGCCTGTGGACGTCGAATCCTTCGGGCGAGCGCATACGTTACTACCAGGCTTTTGACGCCGAGGCGGAGGCGCGTTTTGTCGCCGCCAAAATCGAAGAGCACAGCCGCTCGGACATACACATACGCGCCGCCGTGCTCTATCGCACCAACGCTCAATCGCGCGTCTTTGAAGAAGCCCTGAGGCGCGCGGGGCTTCCCTATAACATCGTCGGCGGGTTCTCCTTCTACGAGCGCGCGGAGGTGCGCGACGTTATCAGCTATCTCAAGCTCGCTCTGAATCCGCACGATTCCATAGCCTTGCAGCGCGTCATCAACTCGCCCGCGCGCGGCATAGGTAAACAGACCACAGACGAAATTGCGCGCCGCGCTAAAGACTACGGCGTCTCGCATTGGGAAACTATTTCCATCATGACGGAGCGGCCTGAGGGCTTGAACCCGCGCGCCGTCTCCGCGCTCAAAGGCTTTCAGAAAATCATCACGGACTTAGTCAGCACGGTGCAGGCGGCTGCTAATTCAGAATCGCCCGTCTCGGATGTCGTCAAGGCAGCTATTCTTGACACGGGCTATTCCATCGCGCTCAAGACGGAGAACACGGACGAAGCCGAAGCGCGTTTGGAGAACTTGCAGGAACTTGTCAACGCGGCTGTCGATTACGACAAGCAGGAGAAAGAGGGCTTGCGCGATTTCATAGACCACGCGGCGCTCGTCTCGGACGTGGACCAGTATAAACAGGATGCGCCCGTCACCTTGATGACGATGCACTCGGCCAAGGGCCTGGAGTTTCCGCTGGTCTTTATCGTGGGACTTGAGGACGGGCTTTTTCCGCACTCGCGCTCGGCGACCGACCCCGCCGAGATGGAAGAGGAACGCCGTCTCTGTTATGTAGGGATTACGCGCGCCGAAAGATTTCTGTACCTGACGCACGCGATGAAGCGGCGCGTCTATGGCGAAGAGATGGCCTCGGAGCCTTCGCAGTTTTTGAACGAGATGCCGCTCGATTTGATTGAAGACCTCTCGCGCGGCCCTTCGTGGCTCGCCTTTGCGCGCAACTCTTCGACCGTTGAGAACAAGCACGCGGCGCGCGCCCTGCGCGGCGAGGATGACAGGCGCGCTTCGCAAACGCGTTACAGCGGCAAGACCTACAACAGCATAGATTCCATCGCGGAGTTCTTCCGCCAGCGCAGCCAACAGCTAGGCGATTCCAAGCCTCGATCTCAAGCGGAGCCGACTATCAAACGCCGCGCCGCTTCGGCCAGCTCTGGCGGCACAACGTCCGGCAGCAACGCAAGCTCCGCCTCATCCGACAAAGGCTTTACGCCCGGCACACACGTTCGTCATCCAAAGTACGGTCGCGGTCTTGTGCTCCGCCGCGAAGGCTCAGGCGACACGACCAAACTGACCGTCAGCTTCCCCGGCTTCGGACAGAAGAAGCTGATTGAAAAATACGCAGGTTTGGAGAAGGCTTAAAATCCCTGAAGCAGGGCTGTAGTTTGAAAAGGCCACGGCTTTAATCAACCCGGCTGAGAATTAATTAGATAATTTTAGAATACTTAAGTCACAAGAAAACTTTGACGCCGCATCATCAGATTACGCTTCTGATCCCGCTCGCCACTATCCGGGTATCAAAAAATTTCATCCTCACGCATTTCCCCGGCTTTATAATGGCGGCCCGGTTTTCTTGGGCAGCAATTCTTATCGACAGACGGTGATGCCTTCTGCTGACCGCCCTCCTGCTCAAGCGCCGGCTGAGCCTTCGGCGTCAGGATTTGCACGCCAACAGGCTGAGCATTTTCGCTCGGCACTGCCCCCAACGGTTTCTTACTTCGACCCGATAAAGTCTGACTTTTGATTGAAACCGGGATAGGTGTAGGTGTAGGTAAGGCTGACGGTGGGCTGGAAGTGTCGGTGCTCGGCGCACGTACGCCCGTATACTGGTCGAATATTTTCAACGCAGTGACACTACCATAGCAAATCGCAGCAACGACCACTGTCGTTATCGTCTGTTTGATGGGGCCGCATTTTAGGCCTCGGATTTTATCCGAGATGCTTTTAAAGACTTCAAAAGCTAAAAAAGCACCCACGATCCAAGCGAGAGGGCTATCAACTAAAGGGTTGTCCATAAAGTTTTCCTCCTATGTCGGGCGAGAGTTCCTGAATTAAGCAATCCCGTTTAACGCCACGGGGTCGCGATGACAGTTCGAAGGGGGGCTGGATGGCTTTTAGAAACCGCATTGTTTTACCTCCAAAATTTCTGGCCTAAACGAGGCTCTTACAGTAGAATGAGCCGCGTTGTTACGGATTACCGCTCTTGCTGAGCAATTATCGGCTAACGTTGTTCGCCGTTCTGCTTTCGGTGAATTTGCGCGTCGTGCCTCTTTCCACGGCTCACCGACGCTCATAAGGTCTTGCTGAAGAATCACACTTTTAGAGAAAGGGTTGGAACGAGGCACAAGAATTTCTGACCGGGAATGCAAGCTGAAGTTTTTGTGCATATTCTAACCATTTCCTACCTCGACTAACTATCAAGTTGTAGCTACTGCTATAGGGGCGGGTAACTCTCTGACTTGTTGCCCCGCTTTAGTCATCAGATGAGATGCTCACGCTCAGAAGTTGTTTTATAGAATCGGACTGGTTGTGCTTTTGAGGCATTAACTGCGACTGACACTTCAGTTCCTGACTTAAGATTGGAGTAGGTATGGCTGAGTTCCTCACTAGAGACTATATCGAGCTATACAAAAACGAGATCAAGAAGGAGTTCGAGCAACTGGTCAACGCCTGTGGCGTCGTCGTTAGGCGACCCTCGCCGCGGTGGCGCTTTTTTCACCATTGCTTTGACGTTTTGGTGGGAATAGCAGACGGAGACTTCGACTGTAGCTCGAAGCAGGCGCGAGAATATAAGTTTCACATCAAACAGCGCCTGGGTGAGCATTACAACGGGACGGATACCAACCATCAATTTACTTTTCACCTTGAAGAAGTCGGGAACAAAGCAAGATTGTTTGGCGATGGCGCTGATTATCCGAGTTCTAGCGGATACTTGCTGCTCATCGCATGGGGGCTGTCACAGCCGCCCATTACCACGGACATAGAGAATATTTTGAAAAAGGTGGTTAGCAGGGCAGTAAACGCTAAATATGAGATATACCATAGCCTGCGATTTCCAGACTTGCTCTCGTTAGAAGCCTCTTTTGTAAAAGACGGGCCAGCGTACAACTATATTAAAGATAAAATAGCGCGACACCGAAGGGATGGTGAAGTAATCTCGAACGTAGATAATCAATCGTATAAGCAGGTACGGGAGATTAAAGTACACAGGCTGTGGGGAAACAGGGCGCAGGTTACTACAAAGGAGTTCTGGCTCCTGCACTGGTGGTCTTCAACCCGGAACGAGTATACGGCTAAACGATATGAGGGCGAGATCCTCCAGTCTTATACGCTCGTCAAGCGAAATAATCGCTGGTTAATTTGGTCAAATAATTATAAGCCTTCCTCAAACCATGCGCTCTAGCTTTAGAGACGCGAACCTCTGGTTAGCGAAAGGCTACTTCCCTTAATCCTGCAACAGATTGCTCACAGAAAGCTTCTGTCCTCCGAGCGAGAGGATGAAGCCGTAGACGGCGAGCGCCGTCAACAGGAATAGTATGAAAACGGTGCTCCACGCGTACCACGCTGTAAAGTCCGACGTGATGGGCAAGATCCATGTCATTTGAGAGAAGAAACTGAGAAAGGCCGCCGTTAACAATCCGAAGCGCACGAGCGCAGTGATAATGATGGCCGCCGTCAGTCCTGCAAAGAACAGGTGAATCATCGCGTCAAAAAGCGTGTCCGTGCGCGCGTCATAGCCTATGAAAAAGAACGGGGCTGTCAAGATCAACCATCCCGCCCCTATCGCCAGCCATTCCTTACGCAAGACGATGGTGAGCAGCAAGAGCAGAAACAGAAAGCCAAGCGCCTGTAGCAATCCATTCATGCTCCCGTTGGCGAACTGGCTGATAAAGCGGCGAAATCCGAGCAGCGTATTGATGTCAATTCTGCCGGGAGCAGCAGGCGGACGCCCGAGCCAACCGGGCGCGAGGGTCCAGAAGTAGTAGGTCAGCGTGAGCCCCAAACCTAAGGCTCCGCCGATGAGTATGTCGCGTCCGACGAGCGGGTCGCGGAAGTCGCCATTCAAAAAGCGCGTCCAGGAGATAATACGGTTGGGCCAGCGCTTGCGGACCAATGGCTCAAGCGCGATATACATCACCCAGCACAAACCCATCATGACCAGCGCGCCTGCCAATCCATCCATGAAGGTGCTGAACTCCGCCCTCAGCACCGGCACATGATGCGCGCCCATCACCCAGTTAATCTCATTTACGACAAAGACAAAAATAACGAGTCGCATCGCTCCACGACGGTCGCCGCGCCCGAGGCGCAGGTTATGAGTTGCGAGCAGCACGCCCACGACCATGACCAGTATAATCGAGCCGAAAATCAGCCCGTTGATAACCTTGTCGGCAGCGCTCGCCGGAGGCTCCTGCTGGCGAAACGGCTGGTCCCACGGGTAAACAGTCTCGAAATAAGTTGGCCGCCCGCGATAGCTCGCAGCCTCCACGCGGAGGGGAATGGCTGGCTCTCCCTGCACTTCGCCTTCCCACGCCACGCGCTCGTCACTGTACTGCTGTGGAATCCACTTCGGCGTGGTCGGTGTAAATTTCGAGTAATCAAGTCCGGCCTCGGCAAAGAAGATTGACCAGTCAAACGGGGGCGCTGGCTCAGTTGCTTCGTCAAACTGCGGCGGGACGGCTGTGAAAAATCCCAGATGCCCTTGCGTGTCCACGGACGCTCGCGCCATGCCAGTGATATTACTCGGCGGGTCTTCCGTGCCCACGACCTGAAAGTTAAAAGGAATTAGATAGCGCGGGCTCTGCCTGTACCACAGAAAGAGCACGGGCGGATGTCCGGTCTTTAACTTCTCCCAGCGCGTAGGCGATTGGTCCGTCTCTTTGATGCGTCGTAAATAGTTCCCAACGTAGAAGAGGCCGGAGGCGCTGTCGGTCGGAGGATTCGTGTAACCGGCTCGCTTGATTATTTCGCGCGCTCGCTCGCGCAGGACGTCCGGCGATTTTTCAAAGGGGACAAAGCGATGCAGCTTGACGCGACCCGAAAGCAGCACGATTACGGAGAGCGCTATGAACACCGAAGCGAGACACGCGATTGCCTTCGCGGGCCTGAGCGTGCCTTCCTTTTTGGCGGCGGCGACCATCTCGGGCGAAGGAGTTTCGCCAGCGGCGAGCGCGGCTGCGAGCGGGTCTCCGCCCGGTAAAGCCGCCGCGACCTGAATCGCAGAGGTGGGGCGCTTGTCCGGGTCGCGCTCAAGCGAAAGCAGTATGATGCGCTCGACGAGCGGGTCTATGTTCTTGCGCAAAGATGAAGGCGTGGTCGGCGTCGCATCCGAGCGGCGCAGGCGCAAGAGTTCCGCAAGCGAGCCAGCCTCAAACGCTTTCTTGCCCGTAAAGATTTCGTAGAGCACAAGACCGAGCGAATAGATGTCGCTTTTCGTCGTCAGCTCTTTGCCTTCGAGCTGTTCGGGCGACATGTATTCTGGCGTGCCCTCTATGGCCTGCGTGTCGCGCAGCTCTTCGGCCAATCCCGCCAGACCGAAATCCATGATGCGTACGTTGCCCTGCGCATCAATCATGACGTTGGCAGGTTTAAGGTCTCGATGCAGGACGCCCGCGTCGTGCGCGGCGGCGAGACCCGCGCACAGTTGCCGCGCGATGTCCAGAGCCTTGTCCGAAGGAAGACGGCCTATGCGCCTGAGTAGAGAAGCTAAATCTTCTCCGCGCACGAACTCCATCGAAAGGAAGTGCTCTCCGTCAACTTCGCCTATGTCGTAAACGCGGCACACGTTGCGGTGCGTAATCTGCCGGGCCGTGCGAACTTCACGATGAAAACGCGCGAGCGCCGCTCCGTCGTCGAGCAAATTTTCGGGAAGAAATTTGAGCGCGACGGGCTGGCCCAGCTTGAGGTCGTCTGCGCGATAGACCTCGCCCATCCCGCCGCGCCCGAGGATGCCCGCGATGCGGTAACGCTCGGCAAAGACAGCGCCGGGGACAAACCGCGCGTCTTCTACATAGTCGGGCGAGATGGAAGCATGAACTGAAGACTGGCGTGTGCGGCGGCTGCTGGGCAAGGCGGGCTTGGCGGCTGCTCCCGCCGCGCGCTGCGCTTCGTTGAGCTGGCGCGTCGGCGCAAAGAGGTCTTCCAGCGAAGCCCCGCAAGAGGGACACGACTGGTCCTCATCCTTAATACTAATCGAGCATGAGGGACACTTAATCATTCGTTAATCATCCGCAGGGGATTTTCCAACATCTCGAACCGAGATGCAAAGAGAGTTTGGTATTCCACGGCCAGCCCCACAAGGGGCGACAATGTAGCCAGCCCCTGAAAGGGGCGAGATACCAGTAGCCCACGGCGTGAGCCGTGGGAACATGCGTTGAATAAAAAGTTAAGCCCCGTAGGGGCGACATCCGATGTCGCCCCTACGGGGCTTAATGATGTTTGCTCGTGCCTGACCCACATCTGACGATGTGGGCTACTGATATGCCACCCCTTTCAGGGGCTTAAAGCAAACCAAGACGCTCGCGCGCTTATCCCTTGACCAACTCGTCGGCGATCTCGTTGGCGTTGAAAACTTTTCTGAGGATTTCGAGCATGCCGCGCGAGTCCACACTGATGGCGCGGTTGACCGATTCGTCGTAGATAAAGTCTCCGACAAGGGATTGGATGTTGCCGTCGAAAATCAACCCGACCAGCTCGGCGTTTTTGTTGATTGTCGGCGAGCCGGAATTGCCGCCGATGATGTCGTTGGTCGAGACAAAGTTAAAGGGCGTCTTCAAATCGAGCGCGGCCTTTTTCTCCATCCAGCGCGGCGGAAGGTTATAGGGGAACTTGTGGCTGAAACTGGTCGCGCGGTCGTAGAGACCGCCGAGCGTTGTAAAGGGCGTCACCTTCTTGCCGTTCTCCGTGTAGCCCTTGACCGCGCCGTAAGAAAGCCTGAGCGTGAAGGTCGCGTCCGGGTAAAGCTTAGTGCCTTCATTCTCGAACAGTGCGCGTGCAATCTTGGCGTAGTTGGTACGCTCCACGGAGATGACTTCTTCTTCGTAACGCTTGCGCACGTCGCGCGATTCCTTGTCAATCGAGCGCGCGAGCACAATCATCGGATCATCGGAAGCTTCGATGGCTGCCGTGCCGCCCTTCGCCAGTTGTTTACGAAAATCCACGTCTTTGAGCTTGGTTCCGGCAACCAGCTCGGCGGCTCGCGCTTCAGGCGTCTTGCCTTGCAGGACGCGCTTGACCAATTCGTTCTGTGCGCCAAGCACTTCGACCATAAAGCCTAACGAGTCCGCGAGCTTCAGACGCTCGAAATCATCGTAGAAGGGCGCGGGGCTATAGAGGCCACCCTCAAGGGATTCGCGGCGCACGTCCGTATATTCAGGCAAGCGCTCTTCGTTTGGCTTAGAGCTTTCGGCGGCCATGCGTACGAGGTTGCGCGCGATGTTGAAGTAGCGCGAGTTGAAAGCTCCTGCGGCTTCCAGCAGTCGTCGCTCGCGTTCGTAAGAACTTTGCGCCTTGCGTCCGGCGGCGATTGCATCCCACGCGTCGCCGTACTCTTTCTGTCTTTTCTGGTCGGCGGCGATGGCTTTGCGCAGAGCGTCTTCGGTCTGTTGCTTGCGCGCCATCAGTTGTTTGTCGGTCAAGCCCGCGGCCTGACCCTTGTAGACCTTGATGGCGTTCTCGACGCTGTTCAATTCGTTCTGCGCGCGGCGCGTCTGCTCCTCGCCCTGCTCCATGTACTTTTTGAGCATGTCGCGGCGGCGCTCAAGCATGCGCAGTAGAAGCGGGATGCCCGTCTCGCGCAGGTAGCCCAGATGCGCCATCGTGTTCAAGCGGCCCGTCGAGCCCGGATGGCCCGACACGAAAACCAGCTCGTTTTCCTTGACGCCCGTCTTAGACCATTTGAAATAGTTATCGGTGCGTATGGGCTTGCCATTTTCGTAAACGCGCACGAGCGACATGTCTATGTTAAAGCGCGGGAAGTTGAAGTTGTCTGGGTCGCCGCCAAAAAAGGCTGCCTGAAATTCGGGCACGAAGACGAGGCGAACGTCCGTGTATTTTTTGTAGCGGTAAAGATTGTACTGCCCGCCCTGGTAGAGCGTGACGACGTCGGAGCGCAAGCTAGTCGCCTTCGTTGATTCTTCTTCGATGGCAGCGATGGTGGCGCGGCGCGCGGCTGCTGCTTCCGCCGCAGAAGCTCCTGTCTTGACAGCGCCGTTGACCTTTGCGGTCACGTCCTCGATGCTCATCAAAACGTTCAGCTCAAGATTGGGAGCTTTAATCTCCTCTTCGCGCGTGCGCGCGACAAAGCCTTCCTTGCTCAAGTCCTTTTCGGGCGTGCTCACCTCGCCGACGATGTCTTCGACGATGTGATAATTGGTCAGCACGAGCCCGTCCGGCGAGACGAAAGAGCCGGAGCCGCCGTTGTTAAAGCGGACGGAAGCCATCTGCACTTTCTTGAGCCATGCGTCCGTGACTTCAAAGCCGTAGCGTTTTTTAATCTCCTCGCGCGGGACGTTGTTGAACGTCCACATGCCCTCGTCTGCGAGAGCCGTGAGGCCAAGCGTCGGCAGTGTAAAGAGCGCCGCCAGGAGCGCGCACACAAATTTTCTTAATCTCATCTTCATCCTCTAAAGTTAGATTGATAACGGGAAAAGGGGCTCCACCTGAAAGAGCATTCCATCCGTTCGATTGGATGCTTCAAATAAGTAACGGTTGCAGAGCTTGACTGTCAAGGCGCGAGGGCGATGCTTTAAGCCCTCGACCGAAGCTGAAAGCGTAAAAACATACGGTTTCTCGCACAGCGGGGCGTTCGGCTGCCCCCATTGCTTTGGAAGTGGGTGGCGGGTCAGTTTGAAATCCGGAGGCGGATTCGCATCAAAGCGTTCACCGCCGGGACGCAGAGAGCGCAGAGCAGGCGCAGAGAATATGATTCAACTCTCTCTGCGCTTCCTCCGCGACATCTCTGCGTCTCGGCGGTGAGTTGCTCGCTGAAGATTGAACCGCGAGCGGAAAAAGGTTTGGTCGCCGGGGTGGATTTTCTATTACAATGCGCCCCTAAAGATGAGATGCCCTTCCTGTTCACAGCCGATGCCGGATGAGCGTGTCGCGTGTCCTTCATGCGGAACGGCGGTCGCAGACCACACCGCGCCCACCTTCCACAAGCCGAATGTCAAGAGCGCGGATTCCGAGCGCGTGGCAAAGCGCGCGAAGTCGTCTTCGCAAAGCCCCACTTCCTATAGCTCGCTTGACGATGCGCGGTTTGTTTCGGGAACAATGTTCGCAGAACGTTACCGCATCATAGGTCTTCTGGGACGCGGCGGGATGGGCGAGGTCTATCGCGCAGACGACCTCAAACTGGGCCAGCCCGTCGCGCTCAAATTTCTCCCTGACCATCTTTCGAGCGACGGCACGGCGCTCATGCGCTTTCATCGCGAAGTCCGCACGGCCCGACAGGTTTCGCACCGCAACGTGTGCCGCGTTTACGACGTGGGCGAGCGTGACCAGCACGTCTATCTCTCCATGGAATACATCAAGGGAGAGGAGCTGTCTTCGCTCCTCAGGCGCATAGACCGTCTACCTTCGGACAAGGCTCTGGAGATTGCACGACAGATTTGCGCGGGTCTCGCCGCCGCACACGAGCGCGGCGTTCTGCATCGCGACCTCAAACCCTCTAACGTCATGATTGACGAAGAGGGCAATGCGCGCATTACGGATTTTGGTCTGGCGGGTCTGGCCGAAGAACTGCGCGAGGAAGCTTATTCAGGCACGCCCGCATACATGTCGCCCGAGCAGCTCGAAGGCAAAGAGCTGACGCACCGGAGCGATCTTTACTCACTCGGTCTGGTGCTCTACGAGTTGTTCACCGGCAAGCGCGCCTTTGAAGCAAAGTCTGTAGACGAACTGCTACGCATGCGGCTTGCGGAGAGGACGCCCGTGAGCTTGACCAGTCTGGTCAAGGACGTTGACCCAGTGGTCGAGCGCGTCATAGAGCGCTGCCTCGAAAGAGACCCCGAGCGTCGTCCCGCCTCTGCGCTTTCTGTCGCTGCATCATTGCCCGGTGGAGACCCGCTCGCAGCCGCGCTCGCCGCAGGCGAAACTCCTTCGCCCGAGATGGTCGCCGCCGCGCCCAAAGAAGGAAGCCTACGCCCCGTCGTGGCCGCGGGGCTTCTGGCAGCCTCGCTCGTGAGCCTTGCGCTTTTTGTACTGCTCTCGGGGAAAGTCTTACTGGTTCGTCAAGTGCCTATGGAAAAACCGCCGGAGGTTCTGGCCGACCGCGCCGCGACCATCGTCAAAAATCTGGGCTACGCGGACAAGCCCGTGGACACTGCTTACGGCTACGAAGAGGACCGTGATTATTACGACTACGTTGTCAAAAACGATCAATCTATGACGCGCTGGGATCACTTGCAGACGGGCCGTCCCGCGCTGCTTTACTTCTGGTATCGCCAGAGCCCTAACCATCTTGAGCCGCACACTCACATACAGGTTCAACGCAGCGACCCGCCGCCGCTCGCTCTATCGGGGATGACGGACGTGCGTCTTGATACGCTCGGACGCTTGATAGAACTACAGGTCGCACCGCCGCAGGTTGATACGGCTGCCGCCAACAACGCCACTGCAAACGCTCCCGATTGGAGCAAGCTCTTTACGGAAGCCGGACTCGACATCAATAGCTTTCGTGAGACAGAGCCGCAGTGGACGCCGCCGGTTTTCGCGGACGCGCGCCGTGCGTGGGAGGGCGTCTTTCCGGAACAGACGCAAACGCCCCTGCGCATAGAAGCAGCTTCTTACAAAGGCCAGCCCGTCTATTTTTCGCTCGTCGAGCCGTGGCGCAAGCCCGCGCGCATGAACACGAATCCAGATAATCCTCGCACCAAAAGAGTCCTGACCTTTGTTCTTGTCGTTCTGTTGGTGATTATTCTGTCGGGCATCTGGATGGCGAAACGAAATCTGGAGCTCGGACGCGGCGACCGTCGCGGGGCTTTCAAGCTGGCGCTCTTTGTCTTCTTAATGTACATGTTAATGTACATGCTTAGCTGGTTGCTCGGGGCTTACCACGTGCCGACGTTTTACGGTGAGGTGTGGCTGTTCTTCTTAGCCTGCTCGACCGGCCTCTTTATGGCGGGGCTGCTGTGGCTGCTCTACATCGCGCTCGAACCTTACGTTCGACGGCGCACGCCGCACCGCATCATCTCCTGGAATCGCGTGCTGGCAGGCGGATGGCGCGACCCTCTGGTTGGGCGCGACATATTGATTGGCGTCATCCTCGGCATCTGGATGAACCTTTTCACCTTCATCGGCGAGATGGTCGGCAGGTGGCTGCTCATTGCGCCCGATTTGCTGCCCACCCACGTTGAGACGCTACGCGGCGTGCGCAGCAGCGCGCCCCTGTTTATAGGCTGGCAGCCTTCTATCTCTATCCTGCACGGACTGGGTTTTACGTTCTTACTCTTCCTGCTAGGCTTTATCTTAAAGACGGATTTGCGTGCGGCCATCGCCACATGGCTGCTCTTTCTGCTAGTCCTTTTGAGTGGCGGAGGCCATCCGCTGATGATTGCTTTCTCGGCCCTGCTGGCCGCCGCTTACGTTTTCGTCGCCAAACAATTCGGGCTGCTGGCGCTTGCCGTCGCGCAGTTTATTTTCCTGATGTGCGAGTTCTATCCCTACACGACGGACTTTTCCCTGTGGTATTCGGGCGCGACGATTTTCGCTCTCGCCATCATCATCGGCACAGCCCTCTACGGCTTTTACACGTCGCTTGCCGGACAGCCGCTCTTTCACGAAGGAATACTAAAAGAATAAAATGGCGTTGTGAGCGCGCTCATTAAAAATTTCAAGAGGCGCATTGGAAAGAAGCGCATGGATAACGAAGCGATTGCAGCGAAGTTCACACGTCTGGCCGACCTGATGGAGATACGCGGCGACGATCCCTTTCGCATACGCTCTTATCGCAACGCCGCCGACATGATAGAGACGTGGCCCGTGCCCGTCGAACGCATGGCGCGCGACGGCGGCGCGAAAGCCTTGCAGGAGATTCCCGGCGTCGGCAAGGCCATCAGCGGCAAGATTGTAGAGCTTGTCGAAAAAGGAACGTTCGCCGCATGGGAGAAGCTGACCGAGGAGACGCCTGAAACCGTGCTCGATTTATTGAGCGTCGCAGGCATTGGCCGCAAGACCGCCGCCACGCTTCACCAGAACTTCAAGATTGCATCCATCGACGACCTCAAAAAATTTGTCGCGGGCGGCGGGCTGGAATTGGTGGACGGCGTCGGCGAAAAGAGCGCTGAAAGAATCAGGGAGAGCTTGGAGCGTTTGTGATAGAGGATGAGCAGAGCGTATGGATTGAGCGCTCAAGCAAGACGTTCTCGCGATTAATCCGCTCTACAAAACGCGGCGCGGCTGCTGCGGCGCATAATTATTTTTGTACACACCGCAGCAGCAGCGCCGACTTTGTTTAGAGACGCCTCGCTACTCGCCAGCCGGGGATTCACTTCGTGATGTGAATCTCCTCTTCTACTCTCGGATGACGCACAAAGTAAACAACGACGGTCGCGATCGCCACGACGAAAGCCGCAATGGCGATCCACAGATACTTGAGGCCGTAGGACATATCCGGGAGTCGCGTGTTAGGTTCAACAGCCGTGAGGAAGAGGATCAGCATCCAGATCGCAGTCGCGATGGCAGCCAACCCTATAATCCCGAACACCACGTCGGCCATGTTCTTCATGTTGCACCTCCCTAGATCAATTCTCGTTTGTTGATGCTCTCGGGTTTCACAGTGCCTGAAAAATAGTTAAGAGCCACTCGTCGGGGTGGTTCTTGCCGCTGATGCGAAGCATTATACCATGCTAAATGCGGAATGCGGATTGGAAGAGATTGATTCATCGGTTCATTTTTTCATTGATTCAATGAACCGATGAACAAATGAATCAATTCCTTGATTCCGCAATGCTATTGACTTGTCCGGGTCGTTGGCATATTTTCTCGACAAATAAGAGCTTTGCCCCGCACGGGCATGGATGCTCCCAGCGCAAGCCGGGAGGCTTAAGAGGCTACGGGGGCAACCGTCCCCGGGGCTCCGTAGATAGATAAACACTCCGTTGTGGTCGTCCTGACCACAAAAGATTCTACTCCTTGAAAGGAGGCGAGCCGTGATGCTCCACGAAACGAGTCCACGCCCATCTTCCACTTTCACAAATATTTTCCTGTTCGCAGCCGCCTGCCTGTGCCTGGTTCTTTCGGCCACCGCAGCACAGGGACAGAAGACGACACGGGCCAAAACCGCAGCGACCGAAACGACCGCCAAGGGCGGCGGTGCTGACGAGCCGTGTTTTCGTGAATACAGAGGCGTCCAGATTGGGATGTCGATTGACGAGGCGCGCGTCAAGCTCGGCACACCGAAAGATAAGGCCGACGAGCTGGACATCTACTTCTTTAGCGAAAAAGAATCCGCGCAGGTTTATTACGATAAGAAGACTATGAAGGTGACGGCCATCTCCGTAGATTACACGGGCGGCGCGGGCGCTCCCGAATGCAAGGCTGTAGTCGGCGCAGAAGTGACGGCCAAGGCCGACGGGTCTAAATTCAAGATGGTGCGCTATCCGAAAGAAGGTTACTGGGTTTCTTACAACCGCACGAGCGGCGACACGCCGATGGTCACCGTGACGATGCAGAAGATACAGTAATAGACGAAAGGGCGGCGCGTGGCTTCCGGAGGGCTACGCGCCTCCTTTCGCTTCTCCTTCTCGCCGTCGCATCGTGAGAAAGTTCGAACAAGGGCGGTGCGCGCCGCGAGCTTCCTCTCTCTTTTCAAGCGACCCATTTATTCATGAGGCGAAAGCGAACTCTACTTTTTCTCTGCGCCGCTTTCGCCGCTGCTCTAGTGGCGTGTGTAGTATTGCTCGCCCTGCGCGCACGCGCGAGCAATACTCTCGCGGTCGAAGCGCGCGTCTCTTACGACGCTCAACGCGGGCCTGAGCCTGTGACGGACGCAGACCTCTATCTTCTGGATGAAGACATGATGCGGCTCGCGCTCCTGAAGAATGGCGAGCAGGCGACGCCTTTACAGGAAAAGGTTTTCCGCGAGCATCCGGACGTGCCGAAGCTCGCCGGAGTGATGAACGCGCGGCGACGAGAAGCTTACGGACTTGGGCCTGACATCTTTCTGCTGGTGGAGCAATCCAGAGCGCTGTGGGAGCCGCACATCAAACGCACGGCGCGTACGGACAAGGAGGGCCGCGCGCGCTTTTCAAATCTTGAACCCGGCGAATACTGGTTGATGGCTAAAGCACCGGCGAAGAATGGCGGCGCGGCCTTCTGGAATCTTCCGGTCACAATCAAAGGCGGCGAGTACGAGCTACGGCTCGACGCGCTCAACGCGCTTCAATGCGCCTCGTGCAAGTAGGCGCTGCAAGCACTGTTTGAAGATAAAAAGGGACGTGGAATAATTCCACGTCCCTTTTTATCTCCGAAAACAAAACGGATGCTTGCTATCTGGAATACGACCATGTGAAAGCGCCGCTCTTATCTTTGCCTTCGCCGCTCATGCTTCTGCCGTCGGGCGCGACTGTGCCCGTGCTCACGCCCAGAGGATAATTGCCCGTCCCCTTTGTGACATACGCATCGCGAATCAAAATCTGCCGGGAGCTGGCGTCAATCGTCCCGGCGATGGCAATCTGCTGGTCTCCGACCATGCGCGTGCCGCTAAAGGTTTCGCCCGAGTGGTTGCTGATGACGATGGTCGAGGGCACGCCGCGCGATTGCCCTTTCCATTGTCCCACGATGTCTATGTAGCCGCTCGTGGTCGCTGGCGCATTGGCCGTCTGCGTGTTCGCCGTCTGATTATTCCCGCTCGACGTCTGTATCTGGCACGACGTACTAAAGACACAGGCGATGAAAGCTAAAGAGGCAAGGGCGAAGACGGAAGCAAAGCGGCGTTTCGAGGGACGCTTCGTGTCGAGCTTTGAAAGTGAGTCGCGGCTTTGCGGCAACTGGTTTACGGGGTGCGAGTGTGTGATAAAAAACATAGCTTGATTGTTACTTTACTCCCAGCGCAGCGACCGAGACGGCTTCGGCCTGACGTTTGACGATGACGAGCGTGATGTCGTCGGCGGCGGGCGTGCCCTGCGCCCACTTCGACAACGCGGCTTCGATGCGGTCGCGTATCCCTGAAGCCGACGCATCAAGGTTGCGCGCAATCGTCTCGTACAGACGATTCGCGCCGTACTCTTCACCCGAAGGGCTGACGGCTTCAGAAACTCCGTCGGAATAAATCACGAGCACATCGCCTGCTTCGAGTTTCGTGTGGCCTTCTTTGTAAACGGCGTCGGGCATGATGCCGAGCGGAAAACCGCCCGACGCGAGTTGCTCCATAGTGCCCGCCGAGTGGACTATGATGGGCGGGTTGTGGCCCGCGTTCAGAAAAGCGAGCCCGCCCGTTTGCGGGTCAAGCTCTGCGTAAAAGAGCGTCACGAAGCGATTGGCCGGAGTGTTCTCGGCGAGATAACGATTGACTTCGCTGACGGTCTCGACAAGCGAGCTGCCCGAAGAAGCCTGCGCGTGTATGGCTGCGTGCAAGCTGGACATCAGGAGTGCGGCGGCTGTGCCCTTGCCCGACACGTCGCCGAGCGCAATCACCAGACGTCCATCATCGCGCTCTATAAAGTCGTAGTAGTCTCCGCCAATCTCGTAACACGGAAAACTGATGCCCTGCAATTCAAAGCCCGGAACGATGGGCGGCGAGGTCGGCAGGAAACGCTGCTGTATCTCCATCGCGAGATGTAGCTCGTGCTCCATGCGCTCGCGCTGCATCTGCTCTTCCAGGAGGCGCGCGTTCTCCACACGAATCGCCGCCACACTGGCAAGTGTGGTCAGCACCTTGAGATGGTCTTCCGTAAATCTTCCTTCGGCGATTGGGCTATCTGCGTAGACGATGCCGAAGACGTTCTCGCCGACGCCGAGGGGTACGGCCAGCACAGAGCGTATGCCCTGAATCGTCATCGTGCTAGACATAAAGCGCGGGTCGTGTTGCGCGTCCGAAGTCAAGACGGATTTTCCGCGACCTATGACCTCTTCCATGATGGTGCGGCTGACGCGAATCTCGCCTATCTCGCCCTGACGGTCGCGCAGACGCGCCACTGCCACCTTTAATTCTGTGCCACCCTCGTCGCGCATCATGATTAAACAACGATCTGCGGGGACGGCTTCAAAGACGAGCGAGGCGATCTGTTGCAGCGTCTCGCCGAGCGTGGCCGAAGCCAGAAGCGTGACTCCCACTTTGCTGATGAGAGCGAGTAGGTCTCCCTGTCGCGCGGCCTGTTTCGGCGTCGCGCCGTGGTCGGGATTCGTCCGCGCGCCCTCTATCGCTTCCAGTAGGCCGGAGGTCGTGCGGTCGTTCGAGTTCAGAGCAATCGTCGCTTCGGGCACAGAGTCGGTCGCTTCCGTAATCATGGTCGCGCCCATGGTGGCAAGCGAGCCGTCATCAAAAACGATTTCGGTTTCGCCAATCTGTATCCGCCCGCCCGGCGTGAGCGACACAGTCCCGTCAACGCCCACGCCGTTGTAGAGCGTGCCGTTGGCCGAGCCCAAATCTTGAAGAAAATACTGGTCGCCCTCGCGCCGCACTTCGGCATGCACGCGCGAGGCGAAAGGATCAGGGATACAGAGGTCGTTGCGCGCCGACCGGCCAATCGTGATGCGCAGGCGACCCAAAGGGAAAGTGTCGGGCGAACGGTCCGGATATTTGACTATCAACTCAGCCATCTTGGTTTAATACAACGTTCCGCGAATGAATAGGGTTCAGTTAAAAACAATGATTACTCACAACTTATTAATCTTCAAAACTCATTGCCCGCGCTTGCGGCGCTCGAACAACTCTTTATCAAGCTGGCGGACGCGGCGCGCGGCCTCCCCGGCGTTTGAGCCTCCGTTCTGTGCGCGCTGAAACAGCTCGTAGGCGCGCAGAAGCTCCGCGCGGCTCATCTTCCTGATGTCTCGTCCTTCGATAATCCTCATCGCCTCGCTGTAACTCGCGTCCGCATTGCTCGGCGTCGCGGCGGAACCGTTTGTGCCGGGAGCTTGCGCGGGCGAAGTATTCTGTGCGAGCGGAGACGGTTGCGGCGCGGCCTCATTAGCAGTAGTAGTCCCATTCTCTCCCGTGCGATTCTCTGCGCCAGCACTGCCGCCACGCGCCTCTACGTTCGCAGAAGAAGCTTGCGCAGGCGATGGAAGCTCTGCTAACTGCTCGCGGGCCGTGCGCGCCACTTCCGTTGTAGAAGAGAACGACAATCTCTGGTAGATGTCGCGCGCTTCGTCCACGCGCCCGATCCTGCGCAGTGCATCCGCGTAGCGCAACCACGTCTGCTCGTCGCTCGAATCATACTGCGTCGCCGCGCGGTATTCATCGACGGCCTCTGTCACCGCGCCCGTTCTATCCAGAGCGTCTGCGAGCAGGCGATGCGCGCGGGCGTTCGTAGGGTCGAGCCGGACGACGTAGCGAAGACGCGCGAGCGCTTCCGTAGTATTGCCGGAAGCCAGCAAGCGTTCGGCCTCCGAGAGCTTCTCTTCAACAAGGCGCTTCTGGTCGTTGATGGAGATGGGTGGAGAGCCTGCGGTTTCTTCCCGTCCCGTGCGGCGTGAATAATATAGAGCCAGACCGGCTGCGCCGATGGCGACGCCCAGAAGCGAAACGGCGACGAGCTGCCACGTGCGTCGCGCTCCCCCGCCGCCCTGCTTAGACTGTTCACGCGCGGCAGCCCGCACAGCCTTTTTCTTTTCCGCACGCTCACGAGCAGAGCCCACATCCGCGCCCTCGTGGACGCTCGCGCTTTGCGCGGCTTGCGCTCGCTGCTCCTGAGCCTGCATCGCGCTGCCGTCGGCTGATTGGCCGTCCATGCGGGTTGGAAGCTGCGCAGTAGCAGGCGCGGCATAAACGTCTCCGTCGTGCGCGGCACGCTCGCCATTTGCTTTTTGTGGCGCGGGCGGTGCAGGTGTGCGCCTGAGAATGCTGTCCATCTCGGCGCGCCCGACCTTGTGCGTGTTCGGTGCTCCGCCTCCGCCGTCTTCCGTGCCGAGGCCGTGCGTTGTGCGCCCTTCGTCCGAGAGCGGAATGGTCTGGGCGCGCGGGCTGACGGGCGTATCCCCTGCGACTGCCGCTTTCACAGGCGTACCGCACAAACGGCAGAAGCGCGCTTCGGGTGCAACCGCAGCCCCGCAATTTGGACATGGCCGGGACATGTACTTCATTCCTTCCAGACTTGCCAGAAACCCCTTGTGCTTTAAGGCCGCGCGCGTGGCCGATTGCGCGAACCCGTGTCGCGCACGACCACAGTGCCCGCTATCAAATCATGCAGCGCGCGCCCGTGCGTGCTAAAGGCCGCGACCAGAAATCCCAGACCCAGTGTGATGAACGAGAGCGGGTATCCGACCAGATGGCGCAAGAGCGCACGCACGATGCTCAGCTCGCCGCCGTCCATAGGCTCTATACGAAGGCCCGTCGCCCACTTACCTATAGTCTGCCCGCGCCACAAAGGCAGCAGGATAAAGTTGAGCATGCCTGTGCCGAGCGCGACTAGAAAGCCCACTGTCTCCGCCGTGCCACCGGCAAAGCGCGCGCCCCCGCCCAGCACGCGCGCAATCAGAGTACTGAAAGCTACGATGCTCGCCAGCACGATGTAGTCTACGAGGAAGGCCCCGCAGCGCAAAGAGAAGGGCGCGCGGAATCGCTCGACGTGAGCCGCGCTCGCGGCGCGCGTGCCTGTGTCTGCCGCCTGTACCAGTGTTCTTCTTTCGACGTTTGCAGTCATAAAAATTTTCGATTTGCGATTGCCGATTTGCGATTGGATACGGATTAAAGAGTTAAAAGTTTTTCAGATTTCAAATCTTTGATTTGTCCTTATCCAATCGCAAATCGCAAATCTAAAATCGCAAATCATTTCATCCGACGAGGAAATGGAGCGTGGTTTCGCCCAGCCGCAGCTTGTCGCCCGATTCGAGCACGCGCGGCTGGTGCGGCGCTAATCTCACGGCGTCGTTAATCACAGTGCCGTTGACGGAGTTCAAATCTTCAATCAGAAACGTCTCGCCCTGCCGCCAGATGCGCGCGTGACGGCGCGAGACCTTGGTTTCGGGGTCAAAGGGTGAAAGGTCTACTTCGGGGAAAATGTTCGAATGCGGGTCCGAGCGACCGACCAGGTTATTCTCCTTCTGCAACGGAATCGAAGCATCGAGTTCCGTGGTTCCCGTGACGACCAGCTTGGCCGTGGCGCGTGCCTGTCGTAAAGCCGCAGAGGAGACGCCGACGAGCGGCTGTTTTTGTCCGCAGTGCGCGCAGAAGATGTCGTCGGCAGCGATGCGCCCGCCGCAGAAGCCGCAGAAGACCATCTCGGTCTGAATCGTTTCGCCGCCAAGCTCTGCCGCCGGAGCCGCGCCGTAAGAGACCTGGCCCGCGCGCAGCTTATCCATGTGGCTGATGAGCGTATCGCGGAACTCGGAGGCCGAGCGGAAGCGGTTTTCGGGTTTGTATTCGACGGAGCGCATCAGTATGCGTTCCATCTCGGTCGAGAGAGAGGGGCTAATCTGTCGCGGGCGCGGATTTTTGGTAAAGTCGAAAATCAGGAGCGGGTTGTCCTGCGGGTCACTTCCGGTCAGTAGATGAAACATGGTCGCGCCTAAAGAATAGATGTCCGAGCGCGGCTCGACCTTGCCGCTAAAGAGTTCGGGCGGCGCATAGCCCATAGTCCCCACAGCCGTCACGCCCTTCTCTTCCTGCTTGACCCAGCGCGCAATCCCGAAATCGATCAACATCACGCGGCCACTGTTCCCGTCAATCATCAGGTTCGCGGGTTTTAAATCGCGGTAGATGATAGGAGGTCTGTGGTTGTGCAGGTAATCGAGCACATCCGCAGCCTGAATCGCCCAATCGGTAACGGTCTTTTCGTCTATGCGGCCCTGCGGCGCGTTTCTGAGCCGCCCTGCGAAATCGCCGCCCGAGATGTACTTCATGACGAGATAGAAGCGCATAGCCTTCTCATCGTAGAAGTAATCGTAGATGGTCGGAATCGAAGGATGTTCGAGCGAAGTTAGAAGGAGCGACTCGCGCTTGAAATCATTGATAGCCTTCTCGTGCTGCGACTCGTCTATGTGCGCTTCGACCATCTCCTTGACGGCGCGCGGCGCATCGCCAAGGTGCTGGTCTTTGGCTAAGTAGACAGCGCCCATTCCGCCGCCGCCGATGCGACGCACAATCTCGTAACGACCATTTAAGAGAAAGCCCGCTTCGAGCGTTTTGGAAGTGCCCTTGCGACCGCCCGTAGAGCCTGCGCGCGCCGTGTGCGGAGCTTCGCTGCGGCGCTCCACCTCGCCCGTGTCGCGTGTCGGAGCCGGAGCGTAGGTCTGATCCATCTGGCTCGCGGCGACCACATCGGGCTCGGATTGCGCGGGAGAGTTTGACTCCGGCGATTCCGTTGTATCAAACATCGAAGGAGCGCCGGCAGCCGGAGCGGATTCCGGAGCAGGAGCAGCGACATCTTCAGGAGCGACAGCGGCGGGTTCAGGAGCGGCGACCGCTTCAGGAATGTCCGTGTCCTCCAGATTGTCGTGGAGCGAGATGTCAGGGCTGGCCGTCTTGTCCAGTTGAGATAAGGGTAGAGGTGCGGGGGCCGCACCTGCGGCTTCGTGCGCGCTGCCCGCTTCCGCGGCGTTGCTTTCCGTGGCAGTGCTCTGCGGCGCAACGCGTTCGTTACCCGGCTGGGCCACGCCGCAGTTGCCACAAAAGGGTTCGTCCGGCCCGATCTTCGCGCCGCACTCATGACAGAAAGACATCCCTAGATGATTCTCGACCATCCGTCTTTAACTCGTAAAGCTCTCGTCTTTCACTTGACGATGTGGAAACGTAAAAATGTCTTGCCGACGATGATCTCGTCGCCGTCCCGCAACGGATGACGGTCGCCGGGAAGAAGTCGCCGCCCGCGATTAATAAAGGTTCCGTTTGTCGAACCCAAATCCTCTATATAGTACTGGCCGTTGCGGCGCATGATGCGCGCGTGGCGGCGCGAGACTTTGGCCTCGGGGTCGTCCGCATCCAAATCCACGTCGGGGAAGATGCCGCCGTCTGCGTCCCAGCGCCCGATCTGCGATTCATCGTCGCTCAAGGGAAACTGTTTTCCGGCAGAGCGCCCGCGCTCTATGACGAGCTTGGCGTGCGGGCCTTCGGAGGATGAAGGAACAACTGCCGCGCTCTGCGGGGCGGCGGCAGCAGCGGCGCGCGTGGCCGCCTGACGCGCCGGGGCAGAGGCTTCCGCCTGCGGCTGTTGCGCCACCTCGCCTACTTGAGAAACGGCGACGGCGGCTTCAGGGCTTTCGGCCTGCGCGGGCTGTTTACCGTTGGTCTCGCCGCCCGTGTCGCCCGTCGAGGCAGACTTCTTCTTCCGAGCGGACGCCGCCAAAGGCGCGCCACATTCGTCGCAGTATTGTGAGCCGTCCAGATTTTCTGTCTTGCACCTCTCGCAGGTGGTCATAAACTTTCCTCATTTGGTTCGAGTGGGAGAAATGGCCGAACACCCGAGAGCCGCGCGCGAAACCCCGCCGTCTGCCGCGCGCGCGCGAAACCTACGTATTGTAGCGCGAAACGAAAAAGCGCGGCAACCAGCATCACTGATAGTGAGGCGATAGTGTGTTGCCGGCCTGAATTTTCTTTTGGCGTTTGATCCGGTCGCGGGCGCGACCGTGCGGGTTATTTATTTTCGAGTTCCCTCACGCGATCCTCCATCTCGCGCACTTCGGCGCGGGCGTCATGCGCGACGGAGGTGATGCGGTCGAATCGGATGCTCAGGCTGCGCACCTCTTCGCTGATTCTCTTAGTTTCGACCTCCAAAGAACTCATGCGGCTCTCCAAAGAATCCATGCGGTTCTCAAAAGAACTCATGCGGCTCGCTATCGCGGCGAAATTAATCTCGACGAAGCCGCGAAAATCGTCCAGCCGTTCCAGGACAGTCTGAATGGTGGGTTGCGTCGTGTACTTCTCGTCGATGTCGCGGGTGGGGTCGTTGCTCATGGACTAGAGTATAGGCCCGGTGTGTGCGAGAGGTCTAGCGGGAATATGAAGGGCGGGCCAATCGGCCCTGCCCAAGAGGCAGGTAACAAACAAGCGCCCTCGTGCGTCTAAGTAATGGTTGAATTTAAAGCTCTGGGGTCGCGCGCCGTGCCGCCTTTGCTTATAATGAAATAATGAAACTGTTTCACCTTTTTGGACGTAAAAGCTGTGCTGGCACGAGATGAAGAGGATAGACCTTCAAAGCGAGCCTGACGAGCGCGCGCCGACGCGAACCTGGCGCACAATTTTTGGCCCGACATATCCGGAAACTCAAGCAGCCCGTAAAGGAACCGATTTGCAATGGCCCTGAGCCGTAGAAAAAAGATTATTATTGCCGCCAGCGCCGGTCTCGTGCTGATGTTGATTATCGTCATCAGCATCTTTGCCAGCCGCACGGATGAACCCGAAGTCACGGTGGTTAAAGTCGAGGTGCGCCCCGAATTGCGCTCGACCGTCACCGCTTCGGGCGAAGTTCGTCCCATACGCTTTATTAACCTGACGAGCGAAGTCGCCGGTCGTATCGAAGAGATTTACGTCAATCCGGGCCAGCCCGTGACCGTCGGGCAGGAGCTTGTACGCCTTGACCCGACGCAGCTTCAGTCGAGCCAGGATGCGCAGCTTGCAGCCTCGCAGGCCGCTATCTCCGACGTGCAGAACGCGCGCACACAGGTCATTGCCGCGCAGAACGCCGTCGGGCAAGCGCAGCAGGGCTTGATGGTCGCAGAAGCTTCGGTCGCGCAGGCACGCCAGCAGGTCATCTCCTCGCAGACCAACGTAGACCGCGCGCAGGTTGACGTGAACACGGCCCAGCGCGAATTAAAGCGCACGACCGAGCTGGTCGAATCCGGCGTGGCCTCGCGCTCTGAATATGACGCGGCGCGCGATCGTTTAGAGCAGGCGGAGGTCGCGCTTCGCACCGCGCGTGCGAATCTCGAAGCGCAGAAGATTGCCGTGCAGGAAGCTATCGCGCGAGCCAACCAGCAGCGGGTCGCAGTGCGTGACGCGCGTACAGGCGTGCAGAGCGCGCAGCAGAGCGTCTCTTCCAGCGAGTCGCGCGCCAACCAGCAACAGGCGCTCCTGCGCGGTCAAACGAGCCAGCGCAACAAGTCGCTGCAACGCTCTCCGCTGGCGGGCGTGGTCGCGGACATCCCGGCCAAGGTCGGCCAGTTTGCCGTCGCCAATTTAAGCTCCACGCCGCTCATGACTATCGCGGACATGTCCACCATCAACATAGAGGTCAACGTGGACGAAACCGAGATTGCCGCGGTCGAGGTGGGCCATCCCGTGAAGGTCAAAGTTGACGCGATGGGCGAGCGCGAGATTGAAGGCGTCGTGATACAGAAAAATCCTCTCGCCGTCGGCAAGTCGGATACGTCGGGCGGCGGCGGCATCCAGAACCGCGTCAACGTGCAGGAAGCGAAAGAATTTCTGGTCATCGTCGAGCTACGCAACATGCCCGACGATCTTCGCAACGCGCTTCGTCCCGGCATGACGGCGACGGCGACGATTACTACTAAAGTTGTGCAGAACGTCATCGCCGTTCCCTTGCAGGCTATCGTAGAGAAAGCTCCTCAGGCTCAGCCTTCGCCCGTGCAAGGGTCTGTGCCGCAGCCGACGCCCGCAGGCAAACCGAAAGACATCAAGGGCGTCTACATCCTGCAAGGCAACAAGGTAAAGTTCGTTGAAGTCCAGACGGGCATCACGGGCGAATCCGACATAGAGATTACGAGCGGGGTGCAACAGGGCATGGAAGTCGTGACAGGCCCGAGCCGCGTCCTCAAGACTTTGAAGGAGAACGCAAGCGTCAAGCGGCAGACGCGCAAAGCGGGCGCTGCGGCCAACGCCAACGAGGGTAAATAATGAGCGAAGCGACACTCGCGGAAACCATGGCGGCGGAAACAGTGGCAGGCGTGGAGCGCGGCGAGATGCTGGCGCAGCACGCCGTGCCTGCCTCGCTCATCTCGATGCGCGAAATCTGGAAGACCTACGAGATGGGCTCTGAAAAGGTACACGCGCTGCACGGCGTCTCGTTCGACGTGCAGAAGGGAGAGTATCTAGCCATCATAGGCCCTTCGGGTTCCGGCAAGTCCACCTTGATGAACTTGATCGGCTGCCTGGACACGCCCACATCCGGCGAGTACTGGATTAACGGCAAGAACGTTTCCGAGATGGACGACGACGAGCTGGCGCGCATACGCAATCAGGAAGTCGGCTTCGTCTTCCAGACCTTTAATCTACTGGCGCGAGCCACGGCCCTGCACAACGTCGAGCTGCCGCTCATCTACGCAGGCATGAGCAGCGGCGAGCGTCACGAGAAAGCGAAGCAATCGCTCGCGGCGGTAGAGCTAACGGACCGCATGATGCACAAGCCCAACGAGCTATCGGGCGGCCAGCGCCAGCGCGTCGCCATCGCCCGCGCCCTCGTCAACCACCCCTCCATCCTCCTCGCAGACGAACCCACGGGCGCGCTCGACACGCACACTTCATACGAGATCATGAACCTCTTCGAGAAGCTACACTCCGAAGGCAACACCATCATCGTCGTCACACACGAGCAGGACATCGCCGCCCGCGCCCATCGCGTCATCTCCATCCGCGACGGCATGATTGAAAAAGACGAGCGAATCAGATAGATTGCGGAATGCGGATTTCGGATTGCGGATTAGAAAGCATCTCGCTTCTTCAATCCGCAATCCACATTCCGCAATCGTTTGAGGTTTGGAGGTCGTTGATGTCCAGCCAGCCGAAAACACGCCTGACGCCTGAAGAGTATTTAGCCGCAGAGCGCGATGCTGAATATAAGAGCGCGTATCTGGACGGCGAAATCCTCGCCATGACAGGCGCAAGCCGAGGGCACAATCTGATTGCCGTCAACATCGTGGGCGAGCTTAGACAACAATTGAGGGGCCGCCCTTGCGAGCTTTATACCAGCGACATGCGCGTCCGAACTCCTTCGACTGGTCTTTATACCTATCCCGACGTAGTAGTTGTCTGTGGCGAGCCCCAGTTCGAGGATGATTATGTTGACACGCTGTTGAATCCGACTCTTATTATCGAAGTCCTCTCCGCATCCACCGAAGCTTACGACCGGGGCAGAAAGTTCGGCTACTACCGCATCATCGAATCGCTGTCGGAGTATTTACTGGTATCGCAGGACGAATACCGTATTGAGAAATACGTAAAGCAAGCGGACGGGCGCTGGCTGCTTTCGGACTACCGCACGCCGGAAGAGGCAGTTGAATTGCCTTCCATCCAATGCACGCTCGCCCTGAGCGAAGTCTATGACAAAGTCTCTCTTTAAATAGATTGCGGAATGCGGATTGAAAAGCAAGAAGGTTGCTGCTGCTTCTTCTTAAATCCGCATTCCGAATTCCGCATTCCGCAATTGACCTGTTCGGCAATCAATCTTGACATCTGCGAGCGATGGGTATATAGGCTGGCCTGAATCACGGTTCCTTCTCATCGTCAATCTCGACTTCAATCGGAGTCGTGAGACTACCTCTCAACTCTTTCGTCTTCAGGGTTAACCCGACAGGAGGTACTCATGTTCACCATTCTTGGAGTTTTCGATTTGCTGACTCGTCTACCGCTCAGCGGTGTCTCGATAGAGACGCGCGGGCCAGCTTCTGTTCGCAGCCTCGGCAGCAACCGGTTTGAGATTGAGGGAGCTCCCGACTCGATTATCCGTGTCGACGCGCCCGGTCACATCCCTCAGTTTCGGTTTGTCAGCGCCAGCAACATCGGGGAGGGGATGGTGCTGAGGCCGACCTCTGTTCTGCCGCGCCCGATACGTGGAGGCTGGAGGCTATTGTGGACCGAACTCGGGAGCACATTACCGGACTGGGATCTCGCCCTACCCGTGAGAACGACGCTCCCGCCCGGCCTGTTTTCCCCCATAACTTTGTTCGACCTGACGACAAGCCCCGGCATCTGGTGGAAAGCGGTGAAAGTCTTCGACCGCACTGGCCGACAATTGCAGGACTTGCAATCCGAAGAGGGACGCCGCGTAGGCGGAACAACGCGAGTGTTTACGATGAGCGCCTTGATGGGGGGAACGCTGGTGCTGGCGAAGGCCAAGTTCCTGGGCTTCCACACGGACATGTATGAAGTCGGCCTCGATGCCACCTCGCTGCCGCTGATACTGAATAGTCTTTGGACCTTCAACTGGACCCGCCAGTAGCAGCCGCACGAGAGACCCACGAGATGAGCCGTCTTAAAAAAGCGAAGCGCCGCCAGCCCCGAAAAATATTGACGCGCTCAGCCGGTGCGTGATAGCTTGCGGCTCTCAACAATCGTCAAAGAGAGCATGGGAATATCCTCATCTATCGCCAGAGAATATTCCGGGTTTGACACGATTACGCATCACAGGGCTGGAAGAGGCCGTTTTTTGCCGCTTTACAGCGCGCGTCTAGCAGGAGAATGCTCGGGCGGGCCGGGAATCAACCGGGCGTTAGCGAAAGCTGGACGAGCGTTAGCGCGATGGTGACTGGCGGGAGTCGCCGTCAGACCGGCGGGAGCGGCGGCGCGACTAAAGGTAGTCACCGCGCTTCTGACGGAAGCGGCGGAGCGGCTAACGGAAGCGCCGCTGTCGCTAATGTGCGCGGGCGGTTGATTCCCCGGAATCGCGCGTGATTCCTGTTAATTAATCGTTTTTTTAGTCGGAATCGCGCGTGATTCCGGGGAATCGCGGGTGAATCCCGCAGATTGCGGGGATTCCTGCTTCCCGGTGGCAAGGGCTTTAAGCCGACTTTTCCGGCCTTTCTCACGAAGAACATGGGCGCGCAAGGTCATCCTCGCCCTCCAGGTCGCCCGGCGCTTCTTCACCACCTCAGACCACTCTGCCTTTATGTGCAGAAAGGAGATGTCATGGCTGATTACATTCCCAGCGGAGACGCGGACTTTAACACCTGGCAACAGAGCTTCATTAACAACTTGAGCGCTAACCCGGCGGATTTCGGTTTGACCGCCGCAGACCTCGCGCCTCTCACCACACGCCAGAGCGCGTGGACGAACGCTTACACGGCCAACACCACGGCACAGACCGCAGCCAAATCTGCCAGTCAGGCCAAGGCGACGGCACGCGATGATTTCGAGAAGACGTTGCGCGCGACGGCGCGGCGTGTACAGGGCAACGTGACGGATGAGCAGCGCGCACTGCTCGGGCTGAACGTGCCCACGGGGACGCGCACGCCGACGGGTGCGCCTACCACGCGCCCCGTGCCGCAGGTGGACACGAGCCAGCGCATGCGCCACACCATAGCCTTTACGGACGAGGCCACGCCCAACAGCCGCGCCAAGCCCGACGGCGTGATGGGCTGCGAAATCTGGGTCAAGGTCGGAGACCCCGCCCCTACGGACCCGCAGCAGTTGCAGTTCCTTGGCCTCGACACGAGCACGCCCTACGTAGCCACCTACGGCGGCGACGCGGGAGGCAAGACGGCCTACTACATGCTCCGCTGGGTCAACGGCAAGGGCGAACAAGGCCCGTGGAGCCAGACCGTGAGCGCCACTATCACGGCCTAAAAGAAGAAGGGGAGACGCGGGGAGAAAAACAGTATGCCTTTCTCCCCGCTTCCCTGCGTCTCTTCGTTCTTACTGGACAGTGTATGTGTGTTAGCGCACGGACAACTGCTTTTCGTGATGCTAACAATGCAGACTGGACGAAATCCGCTAACTCTCCGGCGTCCTGTGCCGGGACTCTCTGGAGGTAGACGATGAAACTATTATCTAAAGGTCTTTACGTGGGCACGTATATTCTGGGCATTCCCGTGTCCGGGATTATAAATACTTACGGGATGTCGCTCGAAAGCTCGGGCGAGGGGAGCGGGATGATACTGATTGTCTTCGCCTACCTCATCATGTTCCTGGTGATCTTCCTCTGGTTCCATTTGTATTACAGGGGGTGGAAAGCGATTCAGGACGGTTATGCGCGGACGACGCCTGCGAAGGCGGTCGGGTTGCTGTTGATTCCCTTCTTTAACGCTTACTGGATGTTTCCGGCGATATGGGGCTTTGCGAAGGACTACAACGCCTTCATCGCGAGACATTCCATCAACGTCAAGCGATTGCCCGACAAGCTCTTTCTGGCCTATGTCATTTCCTGCCTGCTGTGGATAGTTCCGGGAGTGAACATTCTGGCGGCGGCAATCACATTACTCCTCAATATCCCGATTATGTGGAAGATGTGCGATGCCATTAACGCTCTGCAACGTGCGGGGGTTGAAACCGAGATACTTCGTAACCCGGACATTGTAGGCGCAAAAGTGTAATCCCTGAGATTGCGGCTGTGCGTTCAGGACAACGACATGCCGCTCCTACGGAGCTTGATTCGTTTTTTTGATTCACCGGGCTATAAACATTCTCGCTCCTACGGAGCTACAATCTCTGACATCGACGTTAATCAAACTTCGTCTCTTCCCTTTTCCCTCTTCCCCTTTTACCCTTCCTTTCCCGCTTTTCCCCTTCTTCCTGGTCCCACACCCGACGCGTGATTTTCTCTAAAAACCGAAAACTAAAAACTGTATACTGCTCTCATGTTGTCGCTGATCGCCGTTTGGGAATCCTTCCGCGTCGCGGTGCTGAGCCTGCGTACGAATAAGCTGCGCACGGCTTTGACGCTCGTCGGCATAGTGGTCGGCGTCTCGGCGGTCATCGCCGTCGTGACCATCATCAAGGGGCTTGACCAGACAGTTGCCACGACCTTTTCTTCGCAAGGCTCTACCGTCTTCACCGTCAGCAAGCGGCCCATGATTATCACCTCGCGTGAGGACGTCGTGCGCTTTAATAAAAGAAAAGATGTGACGATAGAGGACGCCGAAGCGGTCATGCGTTTATGCAGCTCGTGCCAGCGCACGGGCGTCGCCGCCAACTCTCCCGCCGAGACCATCAAGCGCAACGATCAAAAGATGGAAGGCGCGCTTGTGCGCGGGACGTCGCTTTCCGTGATAGAGATGGACGGGAGGACTATCGCGGCGGGCCGTGCGTGGGCCGAAGGCGAAGAGAGTGGAGCGCGCGAAGTCTGCGTCATCGGCACGGACCTCGTCGAGAACCTCTTTGGCAGCGCACCCGTCGAGCAGGTCGTCGGCCAAAGCCTGCGCATCGAGGGACGCCCCTTCGAGATTATCGGAGTGGTCGAGCCGCTGGGGAAAATCTTCGGCGTCTCGCGCGACAACGTCGCCTACATTCCCTTTCCGACTTATCAGAAGATTTACGGCGCGCACGATTCCATCATCATCTTCATACAGGCGGCATCAGCCGAGCAATTGGTGTGGACCGAAGACCAGGTGCGGACCATCATGCGCAACCGCCGCTCGAAAACCTTTCATGACGCAGACGACGGCTTCGCTCTCGAAACACAGGACGTCTTTCTGGACCTGTACGGTAAGGCAACCTCGAATATTTACATCGTTACGATTGGAGTGGCCGCCGTCTCGCTCGTCGTCGGCGGCATCGTGGTGATGAATATCATGCTCGTCTCCGTGACAGAGCGCACGAAAGAGATTGGCATACGCAAGGCCGTCGGCGCGCGCAAGAAAGATATTCTGATGCAGTTTTTGATTGAGGCCGTGACGGTGACGTGCATTGGCGGCGCGCTCGGCGTCATCTTAGGCTTCGGGCTGGCCTATGTGATTGCGCTCCTGATAGGCTTTCCGCTCCTTATCAGCATCGGCTCGGCAGTGCTCGGCGTCGGCGTCTCCAGCATCGTCGGCATCATCAGCGGCCTCTGGCCCGCATGGAGCGCCGCCAAGCTAGACCCCATAGAAGCGTTAAGGGCAGAATAAAGTAAGCAGTAAGCCGCGTCGGAAAAGCTGCTCGCCTTGATGACCGCTTGTTTTCTTTTACTGCTTACTGCTCACTGCTTACTGCTTACTTGAATGAAGAGAGTTGTTCTCGTCATCACTGTCATCCTGATCCTGCTGGCGTTTGAGCTGGGGCGGGAGCATGTGATCTATCGCATGCAATCGAACCGGCTCGAAAGCAGCTACTGGAAATTGCAGGGGCGGACGGGGATGACCAGGGAAGAGGTGCGCGGCCTCGTCGGAGAACCAGACCACATGGAGACGGGCGCGGCGGACGAGAACTGGTACTGGCTCGCGCGCACGCACCGTGGGCCTCTGTGGCGATTGATTATTCCCGGCGGCGGCTACGAGCTAAACGTCCAGTTTGACCCTCAGGGCCGCATGCTGGACGTGTACAGCCGCGTGAATTGATGGCGAAGCAAAAGGCTGTGCCTCTTGAGGCGTCTGCGTTGAATGAGTTGTTAGGCCGCGCTATGGTCAGCTTTGGTCGCGCCCTTTCCTTTAGTCGCGTCACGGCAAGGTGTAACGTGAGAAGAAATCTCCAGCTACTCGGAGTCCAACAGGGTGTCCTCTTCCAGGAAGAAGTCTGTGTATTTATCAAAGCGTTCTTCGTAGCCGTCCATAACCTTTCTCCACTGGACGAGGGCTTCAGGATTGGAACGGCTGTATTCGCGGACTATCGAGTCCATCCGCATGACGATTTTGTTAGCTAAGACATAAAGCATGTCGAGGCGCGGGTCGTCTTCGCCCTCGGAGAGCCCATCTTCAATATTCCCAATTCTTTCGAGGACATAATCCAGCGATTGGTTGAGGTCGCCGAAGTTCATACGATCGAGTAATTTTTCGTCAAACATATCTCTCACCTTTGGGGGCGCATGCGCTTGAGAAATTGTCCATCAAATTATCGCTGAACTCAAAGCCAGCACGCCCGCAGCCACGCTAAAGGCATAACGCTTGAATTAACCCGCCGCCCACGAATGGCATTCTACCTCAATGCAAGGAAAGAACATGAAAAGATTGCTATCGGGCGGTCGGGTTGAATAAGTTGTTAGGCGGCGTTATAAGCCAAGCAACTCCCATGCGCCTAGATACTTGCCTTCTTCATCTGAAAACTTTCTCATGGGACTATCTTTTCTTATTCTCCCTCCGCGCCCGGTACCACCTAACCATTCAGCATGGCTCGTCCGAGTGTAAGTAGCAACTATCTCGCTCGGAACAATGTGATACGTTGGTTGAGCAGCATCGCCATTCAGATTAACGAACACATAAAATAAATCTTCAGCAAGAATGCTTTCAGCCTTCTCATTCATCATCCATGATCTGACAGAATTCTGATTGGTTTTAACCTGAATCCCGACAGATTTGGACACATCAGAATTTGCAACTAAGATGTCAACGCCGCGCGTATTACGAAGCGTTATCGAAGCAATATAGCCTCGCCGCGAAAGTTCAGCCGCGACAAAGTATTCACCTGCGACACCGGAAAGAACTTTAGGAAGTTTGATTTTTGTGTTCATGATTTTCAAGCTTCGAGCTGCCTAACGCTAATTGGGCCGCAGTCGCCCTAAATGAAAATACCGCCGTCGGTAAAACACGGCAAAGGCGACTGCGGCCTAATTATTCATCTAGTCGTAAATTACCGCGCCTGTGGTCTAACGCCTCAAATAGCTGCGAATACCACTCAAGGCTACTCCCGTGAATTTATAGGGTCAATCTGCAACATCAAACTCCCTTAAGCTGGCTCATAAACGCGCGACTTAATGGCCGATTCGATTATAATAAGATGACCTGAAAGCTTCTGCGGTCGAAGGGCGCTTTATGAGATTCGATGATGTCAAAGAATCCGCCGCGATGGCGTTCGATACTTTGCGCGCGAATAAGCTGCGTTCGTCTTTGACCATCCTCGGCGTCTCCATAGGCGTCATCACGGTCATCTTCATGGTCTCGATCATACAGGGCTTGAACCGCGCCTTTGCGGAGCAGATTGAAGCCCTCGGGTCGAACACGATTTTTGTCACGAAGTACGACCCCGGTTTCGGACGACCGCCGGAGATGCGTTCTATGGAGGAGCGCCAGCGCAAGGAATTGACGCTCGATGACGCGGACGCGATTCGCCGCGAAGCGCCTTCGGCGGCGAGCGTCTCGCCCTTACATCGCAACATCTCCTCGACCGTTCGCTACAACGAGCGCCAGACCGACACGCCCATCCTCTTAGGCGTGACGCCCTATTATGAATACACGCATTCGGCTTACGTCGGGCGCGGGCGCTTCATCGGCGACATAGACATGCAGGAGCGCTCGAACGTCTGCGTGCTGGCGAAAGATGTCGTCAATGCTCTCTTTCCTTCCGAAGAACCTCTGGGCAAAGAGGTCAAGATAAACGGCACGCCTTTTCTGGTCATCGGATTGATGGAACCCTTAGGAAACTTTTTTGGACAGTCGCGCGATAACTCCGTCTTTATTCCGCTCGCCACCTTCGACAAATATTACCCGGACTATTCAGCGCCCGGTTCTTTCTTCGCCATCATCGTCCGCCCCAAATCGCGCGCCTACGTCAAATCCGCTACGGACGAAATCACCGACATCCTTCGCCGTCGGCGGCGCGTACCGCGCGGTGCTCCCAATAACTTCGGCGTCTCGACACAGGATTCCCTGCTCGATATTTATAACCAGCTCACGGGCGCAACCGCTCTCGTCCTGACGGCCATCTCGTTTGTCGCGCTCATGATTGGCGGCATAGGCGTGATGAATATCATGCTCGTCTCCGTGACAGAGCGCACGAAAGAGATTGGCATACGCAAGGCCGTCGGCGCGACGCGCTTTAATATCCTCTCGCAGTTTTTGATAGAGGCCGTGGTGCTCACTGGCGTCGGCGGTCTGGCAGGATTGGCCGTCGGCGAGCTTGCCAGTCTACTGATGAACAAATACTCGCCGCTTCCGGCTTATGTCCCGCTCTGGGCGATAGCCGTCGGGCTTGGCATCTCTGCGGCGGTCGGTCTCGTCTTCGGCCTCTGGCCTGCGTGGAAGGCCGCGCGTCTTGACCCCATCGAAGCGCTCCGTTACGAATAAGCAAGACAATCGTCCCGCAAGCGCCACAAAACTTGCGGCGTACCCCTGTTATCCTTCAGGCATCCAAAGAGACAGAGGAAAACTAATCTCCCCCGGCGTGCGTAAAATCAACGAGTGAAATTCATAGAGACCTTAAAACTTGCCATCGCTGCCGTCTGGGCGCACAAGCTGCGCTCGGCGCTGACGCTTCTCGGCATGATTATCGGCGTCACGGCGGTCGTCGTCGTTGTCTCTCTCATACAGGGCTTTAATACCTACATCGACGAGAAGATTGCGGGCATCGGCTCGAAGGTAGTTACCGTTCAGCGATTCGGCTTTGACGACTTTAAGGACACGGATTCGATTAACGCCGCGCAGCGCCGTAACAAAGAGCTGACGATGGATGATTACGAATACCTGCTTGCGCGCGCGACGCTGATTGACAAGCTCGGCGCGAAGGCTACGCCGCAGCGTTCGGACGTCAAACGCGGCGCGGAGGTCTTGACAGAAGTTCCCATTGACGGCTCGACGGCCAACTTTGCCGACATCAAGAATATAGACATCGCCGAAGGGCGCTTCTTTACGGAGACCGAGGTGGACGCCGCCGCGCGCGTCGCCTTCATAGGCATGGACGTCGCCAACAAGCTCTTTCCGAGCGGCAACGTCCTCGGGCAGGAGATATCTATCTCAGGTCTTCCCTATCGTGTGATAGGAGTGCAGACGGCCAAGGGCACTGTCTTCGGGATTCCGCAGGACAACTTCGTGACGCTCCCTTTGAAGACCTACGGCAACAACTTCGGCGGCTTTACGCGTAACCGCCAGCTCTATTTTCAGGGAACGTCGCGCTCCGACGAGACCTTTAACGATGCGGTCGAAGAGGTGCGCTTTTTGATGCGTACGCGGCGGCGTCTTGCTCCGAACGAGCGCGACAACTTCGGCATCATCACGCCCGACGCCATCACGGGCATACGCGACCGCATCTTCGGCACGGTCTCTATCGTAGCCATCTTCGTGCCTTCCATCGCGCTCGTCGTCGGCGGCATCGTGATTATGAATATCATGCTCGTCTCCGTCACCGAGCGCACAAAAGAGATTGGCATACGCAAGTCCTTAGGCGCGCGGCGCGTGGACATCCTGAAACAGTTTCTGGTGGAAGCGATTACGATGTCGGCCATAGGCGGGGCGGTGGGCGTCACTCTCGCGTGGATAATCGGGCGCGTGCTGACGGCGGTTTTTTTCCCGACCTATCTTTCGGTCGCCGCCATCATCGTTGCCGTCAGCGTCTCCGCCGTCATAGGCATTTTTTCCGGCATCCTCCCCGCGTGGAAGGCCGCACGCCTCGACCCGATTGAGGCGCTGAGGGCAGATTGATTCATTGATTCATCGGTTCATTGATTCAATGAAGAAATAAAAAGTTCTTTCATTCGTACATTGAATCAATGAACCGATGAATCAATGAATAAATTTTTATGAAGCTTTTTCGCAGCGACATCTACGAGAACCTGAAAATGGCGCTTGATACTTTGCGCGCCAATAAGCTGCGTTCGCTTCTGACGGTGGTGGGCGTCGTGATAGGCGTGTGGACGGTGATGGCGATTGCCTCGATTATCAGCGGCATTGACGAAACCGTGAAGAAGGAGATTGAGTCCTTCGGGACGCGCTCGATTTATATTACGAAGTTTGATCCGGGCATTCATGTGGGACGCCGCTCGCGTGAAGAACGCTTGAGGAAAGAGCTGACCTACGATGACGCGATGGCTGTCTCGCGGCTGCCTTCGGTCGAGCTGGCCGTTCCCTTCCTCGACATCACCAATAATTTCTTCGGGCAGAAGCTGCTGGTTTCGCGCGAGGGCAAGACTTCCGCGTCGATTGCGCTGCAAGGGACGCTGCCGGAGTTTGAGCGCGCGGGCGTGCAGATTATCAACGAGGGCCGTTTCTTCTCGCAGTTCGAGAACGACACGAACGAGGAAGTCGCCGTCATCGGCTCGAAAATCGCGGACGATTTCTTTCAGTATAATTCGCCCATCGGGCAGACGATTGACGTCGGAGGCCGCGAGTTTCGCGTCATCGGCGTCCTGCAAAAGCGCGAGCAGTTTCTCACGGGCGGAGGCTCCGACGACCAGAACAACGTCATCTACGTGCCCTTTAATGTCGCGCGCAAGTTAAAGCCCAACGCCGACGACATCTATATTCTCGCCGTGGGCCGTGCCGGTCAGATGGAGCAGGCGCAGGACGAAATCACGGACCTCCTGCGCGTGCGCCGCCAGGTTCCATTTGGCAAGCCGAACAACTTTGGGATGGAGACCTCCGACTCGCTGATTAGCAATTTCAGAGCGATTACGGCGGGCGTCGCCATCGGGATGGTCGTGATTTCCAGCGTCGGCTTGATGGTCGGCGGCATAGGCGTGATGAATATCATGCTCGTCTCCGTCACCGAACGCACGCGAGAGATAGGCGTGCGCAAGGCCATCGGCGCGCGCCGAAAAGATATCATGACGCAGTTTCTGATTGAGGCTATGACCTTGACGGGCGTGGGCGGCCTGATAGGTCTTCTCATAGGCTGGTTGACCACGCTCCTGATACGGCTAGTGGTTCCTTCTTACGTTCCCCTGTGGGCTCCCATCGGCGGCTTTGTAGCCTCGGTCGGCATCGGCCTCATCTTCGGCCTCTGGCCCGCGTGGAAGGCCGCGCGCCTCGACCCCATAGAGGCGCTCCGCTACGAGTAACGTAAGCACAAGATAATATCCGCCATGTTTTTAGCTCCGTAGGAGCAGAATGTTTATAGCTTCATCGTTATAATTAAAAATCAAGCTCCGTAGGAGCGGCATGTTCTTCATCCATAACATGCCGCTCCTACGGAGCTTGATTTAGTTGTGTTACCTGTTAGCTATAAACATCCAGCTCCTACGGAGCTATCTTTGTCTTGCTCGCTCTCACGTTGCGGATTTTATTCCGCCCCATCTTCTTTATCCGATGACTCTGCCCGTCGCGAGCGCAATCGCGATGCGCAGGACGACGCCGACGAGGTAGAGCGTGATGGCAATCGCCCACGCCGCGCCGGATGAAAGTTTCGCTACCTTCTGTAGTCCAAGCGCCGCCAGGAACAGCCCGTAGACGGCAATGATGTCGAAGGCCGTGAGCGCCGTCGCGAGGACGGGGTGCGCCACGGGGTCTACGAGGATGCTGAGATTGGCGTGTACCAATCCGGTCTGCCCGCGCACAATCGCAGCATCTTCGGTCGGCGGATTAATAAACAGCAGGATGATGTTCAGGAGCATCATCAGCACGAGCGGCGGAAAGGTCGAGTAAGTCCAGACGGCCAGCGCCTGCGCGTAGGTCATGGAGCGCCCCATCAGCGTTGCGCCCAGCAGGTAAAGAGCCGCGCCTGCGGCAAAGGCAAAGACGATGTTGATGGGCGCGGCGCCATAACGAATCAGCTTCACAATCCAGTGCTGTTGAATCTCTATGGCACGCTGTGTTTGTTCGGGGTTGGCGTCCGGCCCCTGCGACATCTCGGCTTCGGCCCTCACCAGATTCTCGTAGCCGACGCGTTGCAGGTAGATGACGTTGAAGGCTAGAAACGCGACCACACAGATGAGCCCCGCGACCAGAAAGCGTGGTTTGACACGGAAAGACTCGAACACGCGCCCCGGCTCAAAGAAGATGCCTGTGAGCGTCTCCGTCAGTGTGAGCGTCGGGCCGGTTGGTTGTTCGGGTCGCGGGAAGGGCGGCGGTGGCGGCGGCTGAAAATCCGGGACATTCGATTCGCTCATGATTCTCTTCCCCAAGATTTAATGTTAGAACGCGTCAGAGGTTGGGTCTACGATTTGTGAACGGCACGTACCCCTTTGCATCTCGCGCACAACCTGATACGCAGAGCAGGCATAGAAAGTTTAACTTCGACAGGCAATGAACACGAACAACAATTCTCTATAGCCGCTTTGTCATCATGCTGCGGTCGGAGCTTCGGCCCAACCCTCTACGCGTATGCAGGCCACTGTGTGGCCGGGCGCGACTTCGCGCAGGTCCGGGTCAATCTGCGCGCATTCCGGAATCGCTATCGGGCAGCGCGTGCGGAAGCGGCAGCCCGAGGGCGGATTAATCGGAGTCGGGACGTCGCCTTCGAGTACTATGCGCTCGCGCCTGCGCTTCGGGTCTGGCACGGGGATGGCCGACAGTAGAGCTTTCGTGTAAGGATGAAGGGGGTTAGCGTAAAGCTCCGCCGCGTCGGCCACTTCGACAATGCGCCCGAGGTACATGACGGCGACGCGCGTGGAGATGTGCTCGACCACGGCCAGCCCGTGCGAGATGAACAGATAGGTGAGCCCGAATTCATTCTGTAAATCCTGCAAGAGATTGACGACCTGCGCCTGCACGGAAACATCCAGGGCCGAGACGGGCTCATCCGCTACAATCAGCTTCGGATTGAGCGCCAGCGCACGCGCAATGCCTAGACGTTGACGCTGGCCTCCGGAAAACTCGTGCGGGTAACGGTTCATGTAATCGGGGTCCAGACCGACGCGTCTCAAAAGCTCGGCCACGCGCTCGCGCCGTTCCTCGCGGCTTCCTATACCGTGAATCAGCAAAGGCTCGGAGACAATATCGCGCACGCGAAGGCGCGGGTTCAGACTTGCATACGGGTCCTGAAAAATAATCTGCATCTCGCGGCGCAAAGCCCGCAAATCGCGCTTGCCCGTTCGCAGGACATCGCGCCCTTGAAACTCCACCTGCCCCGAGGTCGGCTCAATCAATCGCAGTAGACAGCGCCCCACGGTTGATTTCCCGCAGCCGGATTCTCCTACGAGCCCCAAAGTTTCGCCGCGCAGGATTTCAAAGGTCACACCGTCCACGGCGCGTACTACGTCATCGCTCCCCTCTACGGGAAAATGTTTGACGAGCGCACGCACGCGCACCAGCTCGTCCGCGTTCTCTTGCGCATCCAGCGTGCGCGAGGCCGCAGCTTCACGTTCGGGCACGCTCAGGCCGTCACGCCTTTGCTCGAAATTCAATCCTTCGCTCACTCTACGGCGCGCTCCTCTCTATGGTCTGCTTCGACGGCTGCGGCCAGATCGTAAAGGACGCAGCGCACGGAAACATCTCCTTCCAATTCATAAAGCGGAATCTCGCCCACGGTGCAGCGCGGCATGCGATGCGGGCAGCGCGGCGCGAAATGACAACCCGGCGGCAACGCCGTAGGGCTCGGCACGGTTCCTTCTATGGTCTCAAGACGCTTCTGCTTCTTAGCCTCTTCAATCGTCAGCTTCGGCACGGAACGCAGCAAGCCTTCCGTGTAAGGGTGCTTCGGGCGTGCGAACAATTCATCGACCGGAGATTCTTCGACGATTCTTCCGGTGTACATCACGGCCACGCGGTCTGCGGTCTCCGCAACTACACCCAGGTCGTGCGTGATTAAGAGCACGGCCAGCTCCCTTGTGCGGCGCAGCTCATTTAACAATTCGAGAATCTGTGCCTGTATAGTCACGTCGAGCGCCGTGGTCGGCTCGTCCGCGATTAAAAGCTTGGGGTCGCAGGCCAGCGCCATCGCAATCATCACGCGCTGGCGCATCCCGCCCGACAGTTGATGCGGGTAATCGTCCACGCGGCGCGCGGGGTCCGGGATAGCGACCTCGCGCATGGCATCAACGGTCGCGCGGCGCGCTTCTTCACGCGACAACTTGCGATGAAGACGCACGGCCTCCGCGATTTGCTCGCCCACCGTGTAGACCGGATTGAGCGAGGTCATGGGGTCTTGAAAAATCATCGCGATATCGTCGCCGCGAATCTCGCGCATACGTTCTTCCGAAGCCTTCAACAACTCTTCGCCCGCGAAGTCAATCTCGCCCCCGACAATTTTTCCCGGCGGCGCAATCAGGCGCATGATGGACAGAGCCGTGATGGATTTCCCGCAACCGGATTCGCCGACCAACCCCAGCAGCTCGCCCCTGTCAACATAAAAGCTCACGCCGTCCACGGCGCGCACCAATCCGGCGCGCGTAGGAAAATGCGTCTGCAAGTTTCTGACTTCGAGTAGATGAGACATAAGCTTTTGGATGAAACGTCAAAAGGATTGTAAACGGGAACAAGGCAAAAGGTAAAAGGCAGAAGGTAAAAGTATGGACAAAGCCTGACGGCTTTGATTTATAAATATTTGAATCACGCTGAAAGCGTGTCCACACTTTTACCTTCTGCCTTTTTACTTTTACCTTTCTTGACGATGAGATGTGCGAGCTGCCCGAAGCAGAAGATGCCCAGGTAGTCGAACACGAGGTCAACCGGGTCGAAGGTTCTGTAGCGGACGTAAAGCTGGGAAAATTCTTCGAGCGTGACGACGAGCATCACGACGAGGCTGCCCACGAGCAGTTTCCATCTTCCGAGCCTGACCTGTCGGCACGAGAGCGCCAGATTCAGCAGGAAGGAGAAGAAGCCCATCAAGACTAGATGGCCGATTTTGTCGCCGTAGGCCGTGCGCCTGACAAAGCGGAAGAGGAATTGATACTGTCTTTGGTCAACCAGAAAGACGAGCAACACCAGAAAGAGAACATAGAGACCTGTGAGCCATTTCATCTTCATGCTGCCTTGACGCACCCGCCAGCTTTTTTGCCGTCCAACTTAAGAAGTCCCAAATCCCAAGTCCCAAGTCCCAAGTCAATTTCGCGACGCCCTGTTTTTGACTTGGGACTTTGGACCTGGGATTTGGGACTTCTTATTCTTTCGGAAATCCTTCCGCCTCCATGACTCTCTTCGCCTGCATGAAGTGGCGTCTTTCGTGTGTGACGATGATGGTGTAGGCGTCGAGCAGGTTGTAGATGACGAGCTTTGAGACCGGAGAGGTGACGACGATTGATTGGAGGTCGAGCCCTTCGGTCGCGCGCATGTACTTGACGACACGCTTCTGCTGGTTGACGAAATCCTCTACGACCGTCGAGCTAATCTGGCTGCTCGACGGTTTGAAAATTTTAGGGGCTTTGAACCTGCGTGTGGATTCCGGTTGGACCGCTTTGATAAAGAGCCTGCCGAAAAGCGAAGGCAGAAGCGGCATCCTCTCGTAGAGCCTCTTTTTCTTCTCGCCTTTGATGATTTTCTTTAGCGTGGGAAAGATCATCCTGTTGGTGACAATTAAGTGGTCGAAGCACTGGCCTACGCTCCATTGTTTGTCGCTCGGCTTCCAGTTAATCTGCTCGGGCGTCAACTGGCCGAACGTCGCGCGGGTGTCGGAAGCGACCTGTTCGACATCAACTACTAAACGGGCGAGGTTGCCTGCGTTATCGCTCTTCATCCTCAAGACCTCCCTTCACAAAAGCTCAAGCGGCGCGGGCGCGATGCTCACCTGAAGTATCAGGTATTCGAGATTGAAGGAGTCAGCAAGCTTACAACGTGACGGCCTCGCGGTATTCGCCCCAGACGCGGCGCAGGCGATGGCTGATTTCGCCGACCGTGACGTAAGACTCCACGCATTCCAGTATGCGCGGCAGCAGGTTTTCCGTCTCGCGTGCGGCCTCTTCAAGGCGCACGAGCGCGGTCTCGGCCCGCTCCGCATCGCGGCGCTCGCGCACGGCGCGCACGCGCTCTACCTGTGCCTGCTCTATCGCCGGGTCAACACGCAGCGTCTCGACGCTCGCTTCATCTTTTATCTGGAAGCGATTGACGCCGACCACCACCGCGTCAACCGCCTCGACAGCCTTTTGATAATTGTACGCGGCCTCCTGAATCTCGCGCTGCACGTAGCCGTTCTCTATCGCGCGCAGCATCCCGCCCATCGCGTCTATCTTTTCAAGATAATGCAGGACGCGCCGCTCTATCTTGCCCGTCAATTCCTCTATGGCGTAGGAGCCAGCGAGCGGGTCAACCGTGTCGGCCACGCCCGATTCGTGCGCGATGACCTGTTGTGTGCGAAGCGCCAGACGCGCGGCCTCTTCCGTCGGAAGCGAGAGAGCTTCGTCCATAGCGTTGGTGTGCAGCGATTGCGTGCCGCCGAGCACGGCTGCGAGCGCCTGAATTGTTGTCCGCACGATGTTCACGTCCGCCTGCTGCGCCTGAAGCGTAGAGCCCGCCGTCTGCGTGTGAAAGCGCAGCATAAGGGAACGCGGGTCGCGCGCGTGGAAACGCTCGCGCATCAATCGCGCCCACAGGCGGCGCGCCGCGCGAAACTTCGCTATCTCTTCCAGTAGATTGTTGTGCGCGTTAAAGAAGAAGGAAATGCGCGGCGCGAAATCGTCTATCTTGAGCCCGGCTTCGAGAGCCGCTTCGACATAGGCGATGGCGTCGGCGATGGTAAAGGCCACTTCCTGCACGGCGGTCGAACCGGCTTCGCGTATGTGATAGCCGCTGATGGAAATCGTGTTCCAGTTCGGGACTTCGCGCGCACAGAAAGCGAAGGTGTCTGTCACGAGTCGCAAGCTGGGAGCGGGCGGATAGATGTATGTGCCGCGCGCTATGTACTCCTTGAGGATGTCGTTCTGGATTGTGCCGTTGACTTTATCGAACGAGACGTTCTGCTTGCGCGCGACGGCCAGGTAAAGACAGAGCAGGGTCGATGCGGTCGCGTTAATCGTCATCGAGGTCGAGACCGAATCCAGAGGGATGCCGTCAAAGAGACGCAGCATGTCTTCCAGAGAATCAATCGCGACGCCGACCTTGCCCACCTCGCCCGCAGACAACGGATCATCCGAATCGAGCCCGATCTGCGTCGGTAAGTCGAAAGCGACTGACAACCCCGTCGTTCCGTGCGCCAGTAAATATTTATAGCGCGCGTTTGATTCTTCGGCAGTAGCGTAGCCCGCGTACTGTCGCATAGTCCACAAACGCCCTCGATACATGTTGGGGCGAATGCCGCGCGTGTAAGGATATTCGCCGGGCGCGCCCAGATCGCGCTCGTAATCCATCTCGCTCGTGTTCGAGGGATTAAAATCCGTGGGCAATTCTATGCCGGAGGAGGTCTCGAAATGCTCGCGCCGCTCGGCGCTCTGTTTGGTTGCCATAATGTAAGCGCACCGTTTCCGTCTGCGTGGAAAGAAGTTATTCGAGGCGAATTAAATGAAAGCGTAGCACAGTGATTTACGCGTCGCAACGAAGCCGCTGCTCGCAGGCGCGAGCATCTGTGGTTGACCTCGAATCCTCTGGTCGCTTAGCATCAATCATATTCGACAGGCACGAGCTTTGTTCCTCGTGTCAACACGCAAAGGGGCGATAGGGTGGAGATTAACGACGAAGCCAGAGAGATCGTCAAAGAATTAGGCGCGGCCATCAACTCGGCGGTCGAGCGCAGCCCGGAAGTCGCGCAATCAATCGCGCGCCTGCGCGAGGCAGGGTATGAGCTGGAGCTGACCCTGCGCCTGGAAATAGGCTTGCGCCCGTACGACGAGGAAGCACAGGGCGAGGACGGAGAAGTGGCGCTCGACCTCACGGACGAAGACATGCGTACCCTGCGCCGCATGAAGATTCGGATTGACGAGACCGATTTATAATCGTGAGACCGGCGTCCGACCTGCGCTTAATCTGAGGAAATCTTCGACGAGATTCGCGTCCAACTCCCGTCCGGCCATTTCTGTGAGCCCGTGCAGGGCTGCTTCCTTTGTCAATGTAGGCTTGTAAGAGCGCCTCGCACGCAGGGAGATGTAAACGTCTGCGACCGAGACCATGCGGGCTTCAAGCGGGATGGCATCTCCGCCTAAACCTTCCGGATAACCCGACCCGTCCCAGTGCTCATGATGATAAAGCACTATGCGATGAATAATGTCTGTGACGGCGGGGAGCTTGGAAATGGCGACCGCTCCATAAACAGAGTGGAGCGAGACAATCTTTCGTTCTTCATCATCGAGCAAGCCCGGCTTTAAGAGAATTTCCGGCGCGATGAAATACTTGCCGATGTCATGCATGTACGCGCCGAACGATAACTCATCAAGGCGATGTGGGTAGCTATTAGCCTTCATCACGTAGGAGGCAAAGCGCCTCACCAGTCTCGCAGTGGCGTGTGCATGGGGCTGAAAGTGAGCAAAAATTGCTGGTTCAGTCTGACGACCAATCGTCGTTACCGATTGCAGAATGGCCGACCAGGTCTGGTGGAAACTGCTTTTGGAGAGAGGACTACAAGGCAAGGAGTACATCATAGCGACATCTCCTTCTCACAAATTCAACAACTGAACTCGGAGACGCCTGTGTGCTACTCCTCTACCGCACTCAGGGGGGTGGCGGCACAAGCATGTTTACTGGTACGTGGCACATAATAGATTCTCCACACAAAAATAAGGCAGCAGTTTGATGGCTATTAGATTGCATTTCGATTGCGGAGCACATTCTTATCCACGCTTTGCCTCGCGCACGATGGATGTGTTATTTTGTTTGGCTTTAGTTTCCTTCAATTTTTTCACTTTATTGGATGCTTCCGAAAAGAGGAGTTGAGCTAGAAGAGTATGGTTACGCCTAATGTAAATGCTACGACTGACGGACAGCCTTCGGGACGTGTGGTGCAGATCATCGGCCCAGTGGTTGACGTGGAGTTTGACGAAAAACACCTGCCGCCGATTTATCAGGCACTGCGTGTGACAAGCGAAGGCTTTGACGTGCCTACACCTATAGATGTGGTTTGCGAAGTGCAGCAGCACCTGGGCGAAGGCCGCGTCCGTACCGTCTCCATGCTGCCCACCGACGGCATGGTGCGCGGGATGCGGGCCATTGACACGGGCGGCCCTATTACCGTTCCGGTCGGCGAAGGCACATTGGGCCGCGTGCTCAACGTCATAGGCGAGCCCGTGGACAACCTCGGGCCGGTCAAGGCCGAGCAGCGTTATCCCATTCACCGTCACGCGCCGAATTTTGACGAGCAGTCAACAGAGCTTGTGATGTTCGAGACCGGCATCAAGGTCATAGACCTCATACAGCCCTTCCTGCGCGGCGGCAAGATCGGACTCTTCGGCGGCGCGGGCGTAGGCAAGACCGTGCTCATCATGGAGCTGATTAACAACATCGCCAAGGCGCGCTCAGGCTTTTCGGTCTTCTCCGGCGTGGGCGAGCGCACGCGCGAGGGCAACGACCTCCTGCGCGAGATGGTCGAGTCCAAGGTTATAGATTTCGGCGAGAGCTTCTACAAGAACATGGAAGAGACCGGCGAGTTTGACATGACCAAGGTGGACATGAAGGCGATTGAGAATTCAAAGGTCGCGCTCATCTACGGTCAGATGACGGAGCCGCCGGGAGCACGCCTGCGCGTGGCGCTCTCGGGCCTGACGGTCGCAGAATACTTCCGCGATCAGGGCATGGACGTGCTGCTCTTTGTGGACAACATCTTCCGCTTTACGCAGGCCGGTTCAGAAGTCTCCGCACTTTTAGGGCGCATGCCTTCGGCGGTCGGATACCAGCCCAACCTCGCTACCGAAATGGGCGAGATGCAGGAGCGCATCACTTCCACCAAGACGGGCGCGATCACTTCGATTCAGGCCGTCTATGTTCCGGCGGACGACTACACGGACCCCGCGCCCGCGACCACGTTCGCGCACCTTGACGCCGTGACGGCGCTCTCGCGCCAGATTGTGGAGCTTGGCATTTATCCTGCCGTGGACCCGCTTACTTCCAACTCGCGCATTCTTGACCCGCGCATCGTCGGCGAGGAGCACTACCGCACGGCACAGGAGGTCAAACAAATCCTGCAACGCTATAAAGACTTGCAGGACATCATTGCCATTCTTGGCCTCGATGAGTTGTCGGATGAAGATAAGCTGCTCGTGGCGCGCGCGCGCAAGATACAGCGCTTCTTCTCGCAGCCCTTCTTCGTCGCCGCACAGTTCACGGGTCTCGAAGGCAAGTACGTCAAGCTCGAAGACACCATCAAAGGCTTCCGCGAAATCATCGCAGGCAAGCACGACGACCTGCCCGAGCAGGCATTCTACCTCGTCGGGACCATCGAAGAAGCGCAGGAGAAAGCCAAGCGCATCGCCGCAGAAAGCTAAAAAGCAGTGACAAGTGACGAGTGACGAGTGACAAGTTAAAAGCTTGTTCTTGCTCGTCACTCGTCACTCGTCACTCGTCACTTAAATTATGGCTGAGCAGATTCAACTTGAAGTAGTGACGCCGGAGCGACGCTTGCTCTCGGAGATGGTGGACGCGGTTTATGTGCCGGGGATGGGCGGCGAGCTTGGCATCCTGCCGGGACACACGCCGCTTATTTCTCAGCTCCAGACGGGCGTGCTCAAGTATGCACAGGGAGGGACCACGCATCGCCTGCATGTTTCGGGTGGGTTCGTGGAAGTCAACCGCGACCGCGTGAGCGTGCTGGCGGAGATTGCCGAGCGGCCCGAAGAGATAGACGCCGCGCGTGCGCGTCTTGCACGCGAGCACGCGGAAAAGACCCTGAGCGCGTGGAGCGGCACGGAAGAGGATTTTGAAAAGGCACGCGCACGCCTCGAACGCTCCATCGTCCGCCTGCAATTAAGCACAGGCGAGACCTTCACGTCATAAAGAAAAGCTCGTAAATCGTAAATGGTAAATCGTGAATAGAGAAAAGCAGTTCGTCTATTCACGATTTACCATTTACGATTTACGAGCTTTCCCTGTCCTACTTATTACACATTTCCAGACACTTCTCGTACTTCTTGTTGATAATCTCTTTGCACTTGTCGCGCCGCTGTTCGGGCTGCTCGTCGCACTTTTCCAGATGTTTATCGCGCGCTTCGCGACAGTCGTCAGGGCAATCTGGCAATGTCGTGGCCGGGGCATAACGCGTGGCCGCGAGACCAAGGCCGGAGATTAACAGGATCATCACGATGGCTGTCAATAATAAGAAGCGGCGGGGCAGGTTTGTTAAGACGCTCATTTTCGTACCTCTCGGATTCAGGCTTAAGAAAGATTTTTTGACGACGCTAACTCTGCTGTAGGGTCTCTCGGGCGCGCTCTCGCTTGGCGCGTTGGGTGTTCCCGCTCGGGGTTGCGGGAGATAGCAGAAGTCTAACCGAAGCGCATTATCCGGCCTTGAACCCACGCGAGTCAAACTTTCCCGCCCCGAAAATTTCTTTGTTTCACGCTTGAAACAATGGCCCGGACGCGGTATAATGCGTCTCATACGTCAGGAGCTAACGAGAGCACCGTCAGAAGGGTTTTTCAAGCGATGTCAGAGAGCACAAAAGAAGCTGTCGTTTTAGAGGAGCCGGAGCGCGCTGTGGCGGGCGAGGCGACCACGGACGACGCACAGGTCGAGCCTAGCTTGCGCCCGCGCCGTCTGGCCGAATACATAGGGCAAGCCAGGGTCACGAATAATCTCAAAATTTTTCTCAAGGCCGCGCGCGCCCGCCGCGAAGCTTTGGATCACGTCCTCTTTTCCGGCCCGCCGGGATTGGGAAAGACCACGCTCGCCAACATCATCGCCGCGGAGATGGAAGCGGAACTCAAGAGCGTGAGCGCGCCTTCGATTGAGCGCGGCGGCGACCTCGCAGCTATCCTCACCAACTTGCAGGAAGGCGACGTGCTTTTTATTGACGAGATTCATCGTCTCAAACCCCAGATTGAAGAAGTGCTCTACCCCGCGATGGAGGATTATCATCTGGACATCATGATCGGTCAGGGCACTGCCGCGCGCTCTATTAAATTGGAGCTGCCGAAGTTTACCTTGGTCGGCGCTACCACGCGCGCGGGGATGATTACAGCGCCTCTGCGCGGTCGCTTCGGCATTGTTCATCACCTGGATTTTTATACGCAGCAGGAACTGGAAATCATCGTCCACCGCTCGGCTGAGATTTTGAACGTCGAGATAGAAGCGACGGGCGCGAGCGAGATTTCGCGGCGTGCGCGCGGGACACCGCGCATAGCCAATCGCCTACTGCGTCGCGTGCGCGATTACGCTGAAGTCTTGAGCGACGGTCGCATCACGCAAGCTGTGGCGCGGCGCGCTCTGGATGAAATGGAGGTTGACCGCTACGGCCTTGACGAAATCGACCGCAAGCTCCTGAGCGTGATTATTGAAAAGTTTGACGGCGGCCCCGTCGGCGTCGGAACTATCTCGGCATCGCTCAGCGAGGAGCGCGAATCCATAGAAGAGATTATAGAGCCGTACCTGATTCAGATTGGCTTTCTGAACCGCACACCGCGCGGGCGCATGGCAACGCGCGCGGCTTACAAGCACATGGGCTTTTCCATGAAGCCGAAACAGCGCGACCTGTTAGCGAGTTAAAAGAGACAACAAGTTTCGGTGGCTTTTGTGCTCACCGAAAACGACTGGGGGCGACGAGAGAGATGGGCGGATCGGGAGCCGCTCTTCCTTCAAGTCGCCTTCAGTTATTTCCGGTTCAGATATTTACGGCGATGGCTTCAAGCATTTCTCTGACAGCGCGCTCCAGGCCGGCGAAGATTGCGCGTGAGATGATGTGGTGGCCGATGTTGAATTCGGTAATCTCTTCTATGCTCGCGACTGCGCCGACGTTTCTGGTGGTGAGGCCGTGACCGGCGGCGACGCGCAGGCCGTACTGGGAGGCGAGCGTGGCCGCTTCGCGCAAGCGGCGCAATTCGTGCGAAGCGCGCAAAGCGCCTTCCGTATGAGCAGCACGCGCGCCCGACGTGGCCGCAGAATATTCCGAAGTGCAAAGCTCCACGACTTGCGCTCCGACTTCGTGCGCGGCTTCAATCTGATGCGGCTCCGGGTCTATGAAAAGGCTCGTCACGATTGAGCCTTCGCGCAGGCGGCTCACGGCAGCCCTCACGGTCGAGAGATTGGCGCGTACGTCCAGCCCGCCTTCGGTCGTTATCTCATCCGGATTTTCGGCAACCAGCGTGACGGCATCGGGCTTGATTTTGAGCGCGATGGCGATCATCTCTTCTGTGGCCGCCATCTCTACGTTGAGGTAGGTGCTGACAATCCCGCGTAAGGTGTAGAGGTCCTGGTCCTGTATGTGGCGGCGGTCCGCGCGCAGGTGGACGGTGATGCCGTCGGCCCCTGCCTGTTCGCAAACGAGCGCGGCTGCCGGTATGCTCGGCTCAGGCGCACGCCGCGCCTCCCTCACCGTTGCCACGTGGTCTATGTTGACATTGAGCCGCGCCCTACTCATAACGCAATCTCTAAAGCTGGTAGAAATTCTTTTCGAATCGCTCTTAAGCCATCACGGAGTCGCGGTCTTCCTGTTCCTCTATGGCGGTGGCGGCTGCCGCGCGCGCTTGTTTGATGGCGTCGTCGTACACTCCGCGACGCGCGGCGCGGCGGATGTCGCGCACTTCGTTGAACATGCGAAAGCTATCGCGCATGACGCTCACCTTGCTGCCATCGTTGTGATCCCAGCGCACAGGTATCTCCTCCAAACGAAGCCCCGCCAGATGCGCTACATAAAGCAGTTCCACGTCAAAGCCGAAGCGATCAATGCGCGTCGCTTCCACGATGGGTCGGTAGACGCTCATGCGAAAAGCCTTGAAGCCGCATTGCGTATCCCAGTAGGGCATGCCCGTCGCCAGCCTGACGATGCGGTTAAAGGTCTTGCCGCCAATCTCGCGCCGCCACGTCTGGTGCACGCCGATTAAATTGCTGTCGAGCGCGCGCGAGCCGAAGGTCACATCGTGCGTCCCGCGCTCTATGGGATTGACGAGCTTGGGCGTTTCGGTAATCGGTGTCGAGAGGTCTGCGTCGGAGAAGAGCGCTATGGGAGCCTGTGCAGCCAGAAGCCCTGTCCGCACGGCGTAGCCCTTGCCGCGATTCTGTTCATAGCGTATGACGCGGGCGCTCGTCTTCCTCTTTCCACCGCCGCGCGCAAACGCCTTTGCGGCGACTTCCGCCGTGTGGTCCAATGAGCCGTCGTCCACGACGATCAGCTCGCCCTGTGCAACATGAGAATCCATGTATTCGAGGACGGTACGAAGCGTCCTTCCAAGACGCTCTGCTTCGTTGTACGCGGGTATGATGATGGATAGCCTCGGAGGCATCGTCTAGGTCTTTTTCCTTTAACAATCTCACGGCCCCAAAGAATCCTCGGCGGCGCTCTCCGGGCACACTCGGCTCAGGTTTCGCCTGCGGCCTGTGTTATATTTGGAGCGTGGACGCCGCACGCGCGAATGGTTCGGCGCAGACGGCGTGAGTGGGTTTTGGAGCATAGCATGAGCAAGCAGTTTCTCATAGTCGCAGTAGCTATCTTTATCACGGCTACTGTCATCGGCGGCACGGTCGGAAATTCGACGCGCCGTCATCTTGCGCCCGCCAACACTTCCGCTAACGCCGCCGCACAGATAGAGGGCGATTATCGCGCGGCGGTAGATGTGGTCTCGCAGAACTACGCGGGCGAAGTTGACTATGAAAAAGCCACGCAGGCTTCCATACAGAGCATGCTCTCGACGCTCGACCCGCATTCTATGTTCTTCCCGCGCACCGAATTTAAAAAGCTTAAAGAGGATCAGGATTCGCGCTTTTACGGCATCGGCGTCACCATCCTCCAACACCGCGACGGCGTCTACGTGCAGTCCGCCGTGAAGGGGACGCCCGCCGAGCGCGCGGGACTTCGTTACGGCGACCGCATACTGGAAGTTGACGGGCAGGACGCGCGCGAGTGGACGAGCGAGAAGGTTTCAAAGAACGTGCGCGGCGAGAGGGGCGAGCCCGTGCGTTTGAAGATTGAGCGCGCAGGCCAGACGGAGCCCCTGAACTTTAACATCGTCCGCGACGCGGTCCCGCTACCCTCCATCAGCAATACTTTCATCATCCGTCCCGGCGTCGGCTACGTAGGGCTCACGCGCGGCTTCCAGCAGACGACCGGCGAAGAATTACGCGACGCCATCAAGAGTCTGAAATCGCAGGGCATGCGGCAGCTTGTCCTCGACTTGCGTAATAATCCGGGCGGACTGCTGGATCAGGCCATCGAAGTGGCGAGCGAATTTTTGCCGCGCAACAAGACTGTGGTTTCCGTGCGCGGGCGTGAATCCGAACAGATCAATTACCCGTCGAAGGGGACGGAGCCGGAAGAGTTTCCGCTTGTCGTCCTGATTAACCGCAACTCGGCTTCGGCTTCGGAGATTGTCGCGGGCGCGATTCAGGATTACGGGCGCGGCATGGTCGTCGGTGAAACCAGCTTTGGCAAGGCGCTGGTCCAGCGCGTCTATCAACTGCCTTTCGGCGCTGGCTTAACCCTGACGACCGCCAAGTACTACACGCCCTACGGGCGCTCGATTCAGAGAAGCTACGCTTCGGGGTCGCTCTACGATTATTACACGCGTCACGGCGCGGACGATGACGACGCGGCGGCGGATAACGGCACTGGGCCGCAACCGCAACCGAGCGTTGCAGTGCAGCCGACGCCTCAAGCTACGCCCCCGCCCGGTCCTGCGGTCAAGACAGCAGGCGGGCGCATCTTCTACGGCGGCGGCGGCATCACGCCCGACGTGGAAGTCAAACCGCTTCTGGCGAGCACATTGCGCGCGCGCATTGCCGAGGCCGCTTTCCAGTTCACGCGTCAACTGGTGGCCGGACAAGTTAGCGGTCTCGAGTCGTATCGTGTCGAAAAGACAGAGTACGGGCACAACTTAAAGCCCACAGATTTTCCCGTCACAGATAGAGTGGTCGAAGCCTTTCGCGGCTTCCTGCGCAAAGACCCGACGCTGGCTATACAGCCCGCGCAGGTTGATGAAGAACTGGACTTCGTGCGCCTGCGCATACGCGACGAGATTATCACCGCCGCTTATTCTACGGACGCGGGCAGCCGCGTGCTTCTGGAAAACGACCCGCAGGTGCTCCGCGCCGTGGAGATGCTGCCCGAAGCCAAGCGTCTGGCCGAAAGCATACGCAACGGCGCGAGCCTCGGCTAAAGAAAATTTCGGCGCGCTCGATTATCGCCTTGCTCTACGTAAGATTTTTTATCAGGCTCTTGATTTCGACCGTCCGGGGAATCTAACAACGCCATGCATCCTCTGGCCGCACGGATAGCATGTCTCTCATCAATCTTTCGTTTGCGGCGGGGTCTATAGCTCCTTATGACCTGCCCGCCCGTATTCCACAACGGGAACCAGACGCGCACTGGGCTCGCTCATCAAAGGGTTTCAAGCAGGTAGTTTCACCCGTTGAAAAACCTGAAGCTTCGCTCTCCTTCATTCCGCAGAAGAAAGGAAAACGAGATGAGATTAAATGGCTTGAAAAGAAGCGCAGTTGTAATCGCCAGCCTGATGTTGCTCGGGGTCGCAGGCAACCGCGTGTGGACCGTGCCGCCGCAAGAGAGGCCAGCGCCGCCGCAGGTGAGGCGGCTGCCGAATCCACAGATTATGTTTCTAGGGCAAGAGCCTTATCAGGTCAGCGGTAAAGACTGGATACGCTACAAGTACATGGTGATTAATTCGGCGGATTATCCGAGCGAGATGTTCGCCGCCGCGCCGGATTTGCCGCCCTGTGGTACTAACACAAAGTCGGCGCGCACCTGGGTAGACATCTACGAGCAGAGCGGCAAACGGCTCTACGGATTCTGCGCACTGGCAAAGCCGGGTGACCTTAACGAGCTATGGTTCGCACTGGAAAGCGACGTCGTTCCGCCGAGCTGGATTTACATCGAGCTGAACGACCGCAAGACAAACACCAAATATAAATCCATGCTCGTCGAGACCACGGAATAAAGCCGACCGCGCACGGCGGGAGCACTCTGATGAAATTACTTGCGCCCCTCGTCATGGGCTGCCTGCTCGTCTTCCCTTCGGGCGCGAGCGCGAGCACGTACGCGCCCGCGCGCTTTATCTACACCAAGGACGCGATTAACTTTGAGGGTTGGCTCGAACGCGGGAAAACTTATCGCGCGCTCGTTGCGCTGGATAAAGATTTGGGTTGGTGGCCCGTCGTGCGGCTAAAAATCCCGTACCATCACGCGGCGCGCATTGAGTGGCTCAATCAGAAAGATTATCCGGAGCTACGTCTTGCGCAGCGACGCGGTCTGCGACGGCTGATTGTTTTCGAGGTTGCCGACATAGAAATCTACAAAGTCGCGGGCCAACGTAGATGGAATACTATCTACCGCTGTCGTATAAAAGAAGTCGTGAATCGTGAATCGTAAATAGAGAAAAACTCTTTCGTCTATTTACGATTCACGATTTACGACTTACTACTATGGGAGGTCCAGAGAGAGCTTATGCGGCGAACGATAGGGGCTTTGACATCGCTTTTAAAATCTTCTCACATGTTGATTGCCTGCGTCCTGCTCGTAAGCTTTGCCGCGCACGTAGCGGAGGCTCAATCCGGTAGGCGCACGGAAAAGCGCGGCGCGTCTACGCCCGTGGTCGTGCCCGCCGAAACACCCGCGCCCGTGAAGCCTCAGCCGAAGAAACCGACCGGGCCGCAAACGCCTTTGCTCGTCGCCTTTGACATGGCACAGTCGCTGGACCTCACGTTTCTCTTCCCCGAGCGAGTCCAAACGTGGGTGTCCAAGCGTTTGAGCGATAGCTCCTCTCTGGTGGTGACCGAAGGCGGGAGGATCAATCGTAAAGAGGCTATCGAGCGCGCGAAAAACTCTACGGAAACTTTTGTCGTCTGGGTGCAACTTGAGGAAGGTTATTACAGCGTGGACCAGAGGAGCGACCCGTCGCGCCCGAACATGGAGAACTTTCGCATCAACTATTACGTTTACTCGCCCGTCACAGGCAAAGCCAAGGATTCCGGCGTGGTCTATCTGAACTATAGGCAATCAATCGTGGACCTCGGCAGAATCAGGAACGAGGCGACCTGTTATCCGAACGTGCGCGGCAATGAGTACGTGCTCCTGCAAGCGAGTCTCGAAGTCGCCCGCCGGATCATGAATAAATTCGACCTCCCCGTCCCTCCCGTCTGTCCTTGAAAGGTGATGGTCCGCACGCGAGAGCGATGGGCTGGTAGAGGTAAGAGCATCATGGAGCTGACAGCCTTCATCGCAAAATTTTTCTCCGTCTCACTTTTCGCAATCGGGCTTTCTCACTTGCTTCAGCCTCGCAGGTGGGCCGACTTCTTTATCAAGATGAAACAGACGGGTCTCTCCGGAATCATCATCTCTATGTACACGCTGCCGCAGGGTCTGTTGATTATACTGGGCCACAACGTGTGGGTCTGGGACGCGCCCGTCATCATCACCATCTGCGGTTGGGGAATGACCATCAAGAGCCTGATTTACGCCTTCGCGCCCCGCATGGCCGAGCGCGCGATTCCGGAAGGCGCGGACGCGCCACGAAAATACGCGCTCGGCGGAGCCTTCATCATTCCCATCAGCCTGATTCTCATCTACTACTCCTTCTTCCGCACGTCATAAGACATGCATTAATCAATCGCGCGCACGATGAGGCATTTCAGATAGTAGGTTTCGGGGACGGTCATCAGGATGGGATGATCGGACGCCTGCGTTCGCTTTTCGACAAGCTGCAAGCGGCGGCGCGCATCGAGCCCTGCGTCCGTGATGATTTCCAGAAACATCTCTTCCGGCATGTGATACGAACAGGTGCAGGTGATGAGCACGCCGCCCGGTTCGAGCATCTTCAGGGCGCGCAGGTTGATCTCCTTGTAGCCGCGCGCGGCCCCGCGCACGCTCGCGCGATTCTTGGCGAAGGCGGGCGGGTCCAAAACGATAGTGTCAAAGCGCGCGTGCTCGGCCTCCATCTCGCGCAGCGCGTCAAAGACGTTCGCCTCTCGAAACTCCACGTTCGCAGCCTTGTTCAATTCCGCGTTGCGCTCCGCGGTCCTGACAGCCTCGGCAGAGATGTCCAGCCCCAGCACGCTCTCGCACACGCCTGCCAAATAAAGCGCGAACGCGCCGTTGAAAGTAAAGCAATCGAGCGCGCGCCCGCGCGCCACACGCCTTGCCGCCAGCCGGTTCTCGCGCTGATCCAGAAACGAGCCGGTCTTCTGCCCGCCAAGCGGCGCGACCAGAAAACGCACGCCGTTCTGGACTATCTCAAGCTCCGTCGGCGCGTCGCCGTAAACAACCCCTGTGCGCAGCTCCAATCCTTCCAGCTCGCGCACGCGCACGTCATTGCGCTCGACCACAGCGCGCGGCGCTAATTCTTCCACGAGCAGCTCGACGAGCGTGGTCTTCATTCTTTCAGTTCCCTGCGAGAGCGTTTGCAGGACCAGCACGTCGTCGTACAAGTCCACAATCAGCGAGGGCAGGAGGTCGCCTTCGGAATAGATGAGCCGGTAAGCGTTCGCCTCCTGCTTTATACTTTCGCGCCGCGCGATGGCTGCTCTCAGGCGCTCGCGCCACCACTCTTTATCAATCGTCTCGTCCCGCGTGGTGAGCAGGCGCAAAGAGATTTCCGAGCGGTCGCTCCACAAGGCGTGCCCTACGAATCGCCCGCGCTCTGTCGTCACGCGCACGATTGCGCCGCCCTCTGCGTCGCCGTTGTCAACAACGTCGCTGCGATAAATCCATAGGTGGCCCGCGCGCACGCGCTCCGCCCCGCGTTTTGTAATCGTAATGGTCGGCTGCATGATGAAAGAAGGATTATCCGGCTCGGAGGGAATTTATCACAAAGGCGACGCAACTTGTGCTTGCTGTTTGATGATTCCGTAAAGTTTTCATTGTGTCTTTGTGCCTTCCGTGAAGAGGAGCTTGAAATAGCTTCTGCCCGAGAGTAAGCTGCGAGAAGCTATTCCCAACAGTTCTTTGCAAACTCTATTTCTTAGGAGGAGGACTATATCCTTATGCCTGAAGTTGGAGACATGGCTCCGGATTTCGAGCTGAAGAGCAACCTTGAGAAAGACAAAAAGGTGCGGCTCTCGGATTTTCGGGGCCAGCAGAACGTCGTGTTGGCGTTCTACCCGCTGGCGTGGACGCCCGTGTGAACGGCGCAGATGCCGGCCTATGAAGCTGACCTTGAACGCTTCAAAGGCTATGATGCTCAGGTTCTGGGCATCTCTGTGGACAGCGTCCCGTGTAACGCCGCCTGGGCCAAAAGTTTGGGCGGACTTTCCTACGATCTTTTGAGCGACTTCGAGCCCAAGGGCGAAGTGGCTAAAAAGTTCGGCGCATATCGCGAGGGCGACGGCATCAGCGAGCGCGCCCTGTTCATTGTGGATAAAGACGGCAAGATTGCCTACAAGGATATCCACAACATCGCGGATCAACCAGACAACGAAGACCTCTTCGAGGTGCTTCGCAACCTGTAAGGACACAACAAGGGAGCTGTCTCTCCCGTTGCACACAAAGCCAGCGGGCTGAATCGTGAAGCTTTTCAGGAAGCCGCTCTGCGATTCAGCCCCGGCCCACTTTTCGAGCGGGATTTTCATCATGGCAATGTCCAGAAAATGCGTGCCCTTCACGCCCTTCGAGGGCGAGTTGAGCCGCGCCACAGTGGCGATTGTCAGCGCAGGCGGCGTGCACCTGCGCGACCAAGAGCCTTTTAACATCGCGGACGAGCTGGGCGATTTAACCTTCCGTGTGATTCCGCCCGATGTCGATTCGTCGGAGTTGATGGTCACGCATCATCATTACGACCATCGCGAAGCGGACCGTGACATCAACGTCGTCTTTCCGATTGACGTGCTGCGCTATCTCGCGGAGGAAGGCTTTATCAAGGAAGTGGCGCGCAAACACATAGGCTACATGGGCTACACCATGCAGTTGAAAGCCATGTACGAGGGCACAGCGCCGGAGATTGCCAACGAGATTGATAGAGGCTCGCGCGCAGACCTTGTCGTCTTGACGGGCGGTTGACCCAACGTCTGTCACCGCACGGTCGTTGCGGTCCAGCGCGAGATAGAGATGCGAGGAATCCCCACGGTGCTCGTCACCGTGAGCCCTGAAGTTTCGGCACAGATGCGCCCGCCGCGCGCGCTCTATCCGAAGGGCTTTAAGATCGGCAACAGCCTGGGACGCCCCGGCCAAAGAGAGTTGCAGCGCCAGGTCTTACGCGACGCGCTCCAACTGGTCACCGAAAACACGCGCCCCGGCCAGGTCGTCACACGCGAATACCCCGAATACGGTGAGCAATACGAGCCGCCGAAAGTAAGGAGCAAATAAAGTGCAAAATGCAAAGTGCAAAATGATAAATTAAAGAAGCTCTTTCTTTTCATTTATCATTTTGCACTTTGCATTTTGCATTGCATTTCTTATGTCTAGAACAATTGGCATTGTGACGGGCGGGGGCGATGCGCCCGGTCTGAACGCTGTGATTCGCGCGGTGGTGAAAACGGCTGTGGGCGAATACGGCCTGCGCGTCATCGGCATCGAGGATAGTTTTGAAGGGCTTCTGGGCGAGATGCACACGCGCGAGTTGCGGCCTGCGGATGTGCGCGGGTTGTTGCCGCGCGGCGGCACAATCCTAGGCTCGCGTAATCGCGGTCGCTTTGTAGAGCGTGATGCGCAGGGTCATTCGTTTCTGCCAGAGCACATCTATCGCGAGGCAGTGACCAACCTTGAGCGGCTGGGGATTGAGGGCCTCATAGTGCTTGGCGGAGACGGAACGCTGACCATCGCGGCGGAGTTCGACCGCATGGGATTTCCTGTGGTCGGCGTGCCGAAGACGATTGACAACGATCTGGCCTCGACTGAGTTGACGTTCGGTTTCATGACCGCGCTCGACATCGCGACCGAAGCGCTCGACCGTCTGCACACGACGGCAGAGTCCCACGACCGCGTTATGATTCTGGAAGTGATGGGCCGACACAGCGGCTGGATTGCGCTTCATTCGGGCGTGGCCGGTGGAGCCGACGTGATTCTGATTCCGGAGATTCCCTTCACTATGGAATCGGTCGCGCAGAAGGTCGTCGAGCGCGAGCGGTGCGAGGCGCAGTTCTGCATCATCGTTGCAGCCGAAGGTGCGCGTCTGGCGGGCGGACAGGCTATGTATCAGGATCAGGGCGGCACGGACCGCGCGCCGCGTCTTGGAGGCATAGCCAATTTCTGTTGCAGCGAGCTTGAGCGCATGACGGGCAAGGAAACGCGCTCGGTCGTGCTCGGGCACTTGCAGCGCGGCGGTCGCCCGAACGCTTTCGACCGCATGCTTGCGACCAACTTCGGCGCGTGCGCCGTGCACGCTTTTGTAGAGAAAGAATACGGCAAGATGGTCGCGCTTCAGGCGGCGGACATAGTGACCGTGCCGCTCTCGGAAGTGATACGCGAGATTAAGACCGTGCCGCCGGACGGGCAGCTCGTGCGTACGGCGCGCGACACGGGCATCTCGTTTGGCGCGCCGGACGAAAATCAACATCACGCAAGGCGTGGCGAAGACTGCGAGCACGAGGGAAGCGCCCGGTAATGCACGATGGACGGCTCACGGTTTTTTAACTCTTCCCCGAAGCGTGCCCGCCATCATATAATTCTACGTGTCAGATTAAACCGAGCCTGCGGCGCTGCTATTGGCGCATCACGGGCGAAGCGGGTAGAAAAGTTTTGACTCAAGAAATCAAAGATCGCTTGCGGAACGAGCTGGATGAGCTGGAATCGGAGCTGCGCGTGCATCTTCCGAAGGAGATTAAACGCGCGCTCGAATTCGGCGACCTGCGCGAGAACGCGGAGTACCGCGCCGCGCTCGACCGCCAGAACGTGGTCAAGGCCAGAATCGCGCAGCTTCGCCAGCGCCTGAGCGAGATATCCTCGATTGATAAATCGCGCGTGCCGCATGACCGCGTCGCCTACGGCTCGACCGTGCTCCTGTACGACGCCGAGCGCAGCGAGGAGATTACCTACCGGCTGGTGACGGCGGAAGAGAGTAACCCACAGGAAGGATTAATCTCCACGACCTCGCCCGTCGGGCGCAGCCTGATGGGCAAAGAAGAAGGCGACGAGGTCAAGGTCACAACACCCGCAGGCTCGCGCAACTTCGAGATCAGACGCCTGACAACCATTCACGACGAGACAGATGAAGAATGATAAATGCAAAAGGCAAAGTGCAAAATGATGAATTAAAAGAGAGCAGTTTCTTTCTTTTCATTCTGCCTTTTGCACTTTGCCTTTTGCGTTTTCTTGACAACCCTCGGGCGGCTACCTATGATGGCCTGTTTGGAAAAGGGCCGCTTTTGTCTGTATAGGCTACCCTTAGAGATTTCAGCTTCAGAGGAGAAGGACTAGAAGGTGTTCGGAGCGAGTATTGGGCGGGGCGCGCAGCGCATCATCAGCACGATGGTGCGCGGTCTGGCTTATGAGCGCGTCAATCCGAACGTGCTGACGGTCATCGGCGTTGCGATCAACGTCGGCTGCGGTCTGCTCTTCGGCTTCGGCTACTTTTTCTGGGCGGGGATTATCTTAATCGTCGCCAATCTCTTCGACATGCTCGACGGGCAGGTGGCGCGTCTCACGGGGCGCGTGACGCGCTTCGGCGGCTTTCTTGATTCCTCGCTCGACCGTCTCTCAGACATGGTGGTCTTTGTCGGCCTCATGGTCTTTTACGCGCGCGACACCGAATTCCATTCCACGCTGAACGTCTTTCTGGCTGGCGCAGCCCTGATGGGCTCCGTCATGGTCAGCTACACGAGCGCGCGTGCAGAGAGCTTGATTCCCAAGTGCGACGTAGGCTTTTTGCGGCGTCCCGAAAGAGTCGTGCTCTTGATAATCGGCGCGCTCACGACGCACCCCACGTCGCAGAATCCCTTCCTCAATCGCATGCCCGCCGTGCTCTGGGTGCTGGCTATCGGCTCTTACTGGACGTTTGCGCACCGCATGTATCACACGTGGCGCGAAGTCAACAGGGTCGAAGCCGAGCGCGCTTTAGAGCAAGCTGCGGCAGCCGTAGAGGCAGAGAAAGCATCTAAAGCCGGTCCGGAGCAGCGCCGCCCCGAGCCGGATTTCGCACGCCAGGGCTAATAACCCCCCGCGGAAAGGCGCTCTGGAAGCGTGCGGCTTGCGGAAATAGAGAGGCGAGTGCAAGCGGTGCAAGAAAAACAATGTTCTCTCATTCAAGTGTTCGAGGTAAATGCGAATTGGTCATCTGTCCTTGTTGCGGTCTGAAATTTGAAGGCGACCTCTTGACGGGTTGCACAGCCTGCGGCGCACGCGCCGTCGGTCCCCCTCTGGCCCGCCCCGAGCACGAGCTTCCCTACTACGGTCGCGCCCTGTTTGTAGGCGTAACGGGCGCGCTTCTCGCAACCGCATTCATAGGGAGCACTGCTTTCGCTTTCTTTGAACAGAAGCCGCTCTCGCTTGCCTTCTGGAACGTGGTCGCGGCTGCGGAGACAGCCGCGTGGCGGCTCAAGTTTCTGGGTCTGCCGCTGGCGCTCGTGGCCGTCTGGGCGGGCGGGCGTCTTGCCGCGAGCATCCGGCATGCTCCCCTGCGCTTTACCGGCGCTCGCATGGCGCACGGTGGGCTGGCGGCTTCTGCGGTTGTGCTGGTGTTGATGGCGATGGCTATAGGCGTCACCGTGCCGGAACGCATGCGCCAGCGCCAGCGTGGAATTGACGCGGGCATCTACGCGCAAGGCTATACGATTCAAAGGGCGCTGCTTGAATACCGCGCGCGCTACGGAACGTATCCGACCGACATGAAAGATTTGCGCGAGCGTCTGCCTGACCCGGACGGCACTATCGCTGCGGCGCTCGGGGCCGTGGGCGGTCGCGGGTACACGCCGCGCGCAGACCTGGCATCAGCGCTCCCCAAAACGAAACAGCGCAAGGGCCGCGCGCAGATGCGTCGCGTCTCGCTTAACGAGAGCACGGACGATTCGGCGGGCGAGAAGGTTTCGTTTACAAACTACGAGCTGCGGCTGCCCGGTGAAGACAAGATGATGAACACGGAGGACGACTGGCTCATGCGCGACGGCCTCATCCTCAAGCCTTCGGAATTGTCGCCTGCGGAAAAGCAGATTACGCTCGTCGAGGCGAGCACCGCACCTTAAACCATTCGCTGTCCCGTAAGTTTTCCCCCGAAGCCCATGTCATTCCTTGACCGTTTTCGACGCAAGAAGGGCGACACGGACGAAGTGATGCGGCGCGCGCGCCTGCTTTTGACGGGCCGCATCGCAGACGGCATGATCTTCGACATGCAGACGGACGACGCAGGAAGCATCTACGTCTACTACAGCTACAACATCAGCGGCGTGGATTATGAATCTTCACAGACGCTCAACTACGACCAGCGTCGCCGTCAGGAAGATTACAAACCCGGTGCTCGCATCACAGTCCGCTACGACCCGCGTCATCCGGTCAACTCCGTAGTCGTTTAGCAATCAATCGAAACTAAAATCATAAAGGGCTTGTGACTTCACGGAAAGTCACAAGCCCTTTATGATTTTCGCTTCCGCCTCTACTTTTTACTGGAAGCGCATCCTGTATTCGGGTGAGACCAGAAAGGAGCGCACCATCTCGGCATTAATATAGTTGCCGTAAAAGTTGAGCTTCGAGAGCCAGAAATTAAAGCCTGCCTCGTCAGGGTCTCGGCGCATGTAGCCGAAATATTCCATCTGGACAAACGACTGGTTAAAAATCTTGTCGTAAAACGCTTTGCCGTAGAAGGTGACAATCTCCTCTCGGCCCTCGCCCAGAACGAAGGTTCCGTCCACGATGTGGCGAAGGACACTGGCACGCGTCTGTGTGTTCTGATTGAGAGCATCGATGATTACCGCGCGTTCCGCAGCGGGCACCGTGACGCCTGTGGTCTCTATGAGCTTCAGCACATAATCCTGGTTCGACAATGAGCCGTAGCGGTTGATGAACTCCGCTCTTTGCATGAACTGTTCTATCAAGGCCGTGCGGTTGGCTTCGATTGTCTGGGCGGAGAGCTGGTTGTTGACCACGATGCCGTTCTGCACCACGGACATGTCGCGCATGAATTCACTGTAGGTGGGGAAGCGGCCCAGACTTCCCATGTAGACACGCAGCACGAAACCGCCCGTGTACTGAAATTCAGGAGAGAGGAAGAAGGCTGCGCTGGTCGTCACACGCTGCAAGTCAATGCATTGAGCCACGGTCTGGTTGGCGGGGCGGCGTGCCGCGTTGTTACAGTTAGTGATGTTCTCGGTCCAGAAATCCCAGCCCGCAGAGTCCGGCTCGCGGTTTAGAAAGTCGTGATATTGCTGGCGCACGAACTGGCGCTGGTCGTCTATGGGATTAGAGGTTTGCTCCGGCTGATCGTCAGTGATGAAAACGGTCGCGGTCTTGGGCCTGGTGGACGTAGTAACCTTGTAATTTTCCAGCTTGAGCAAGACAGTTTCGGTGCCTTCCGTGCGCGAGTCCTGTGTTATCGGGACACGGATTGTCTTTGTCAGCTCACCACCGGCAGGAAAGCGTATGGTTCCGCGCGTCGTCGTGTAATCGGAGCGCTCGGAAGCCGTTCCGTCCATGGTGCTGTAATCCACTGTGGCCCCGAACGAGAACCCGCCGTAACGCTGGATGGTGACCTCCGCGTACCCGTCACTTTCGTTTGCCGTGAAGGTATCACCGACGAAATATATATCCACGTCGTCGTCTATGATGACCAGACGTCCCTCTTCAAAGCCGATGTCCGCATTGGTCGGGCTCGACAGCTCCGGGATGAAGAGATGGTCATACTCGCTCGTGACATCACCCAGCACTTTGACGACGAAGGTTTTCTCCGTCTCTCCGGGCGCGAAGGTGAGTGTCGTCACCTGAAATTCCAAGTCGCCGTAATTAGAGTCCCCGTCCTGAGAGTCCTGAACCCTGACAGTAACGGGGACGCGGCTGGGCTTAGACATACTGACCCTCATCAGCACATCCTTCGACCCGCTGTCTCCCTCTTCGACCGTAAGATAGCTATAGAGACCAAGGAGGGGCTGGTCGTCTATGCTTAAAACGGCAGCGCTCTGCGCGCCGAGCGCCGCGCCGCCCGCCGGGTTCGAGAGTAAGAGATTCACAGTCTCCGCCAACGGTTCACCCTGGTCGTTACGACAGAGCGGGACGGTGAAGCTCTTTGCGCTTGCATCGCCGGCGGCCCACGACAATGTGCCCGAAGCGGGAACGTAATCAACATTCCCTGTGAAGGAACACTGAGCGCCGCTCGTGGCCGTGCCGTTCGTGGTCTGATAGGCGACGCTGACCGCGCCCTGCGCGCCGCTCGTGCGCGCGACCGTGATGGTAGCGGTCCCTTCGTTCTCGTTGACTGCGAAAGTGGCCTGACTGAAATGCAGGAAGCCTGCCGCAGTTGTGTTGTCGAGGATGGTTAGCGTGGCGTTTGCTATGGGCGCAGCCGTGGTTCCGCTCGTCAATGGAACGAGCGTGAGCGAGAGGGTCTCGGACGGCTCCTGTATCTGGTCGTTGACGATGGGAAGGCGCACGGTTTTGTCCGATGAGTCGCCCGGTCCCCACTCTACGAACAGGTCGCCGTAGAGCCGCGTGATTGATTGGCGCGGCTCGTTATTAATCTTCCTGAAACCGCCGCTGACGATAATTTTATCGTCGGGCGTCAACACGATATCGGAAACACTGCTGCTGCTGTTCATACCGAAGCCGGTGAATTTATAGCGCGCGAAATCCGTGTCGTCCGTGCCGTCAGGGTTGAAACGGGCCAGCGCGTCCACGCCGTCACGATAATCCTCCGAGCGACCGTAACCGATGATGACCTTGCCGTCCGGCTGCACGACAATCTCTCTGACATACTCCGCGTAAGGTCGGAAGGATGGGTTAAACGAGGGATCGAAAGTGCCGTTCGTGTTGAGTCGCGCGACGTTCCATACTTCCGTGCCGCCCACGATGGAGATTTGCCCGCCGATGAGTATCTTGCCGTCGGGCTGCAAGGTTATGGCCTCGATTCTGGGTGAGTTGCCGACGTTGCGAAACTCTGTGATGGGGCCGGGGTTGAAGTTTGTGTCCAGAGTACCGTTCGGGTTGAGCCGCACGACGACAAGCGCGGAACTCTGGCCGATCAGTATTTTTCCGTCGGGCTGTAGCGCCAGTTTGTAAACATGCTTCCCAACCTCCGTTGGGGCCACAAACGATTGGTCGAGCGTGCCGTTCGCGTTCAGACGCGCCACACCCTGACGCGGCACACCGTGAATCGTCTCGAACCAGTGGCCGCTGATGAGTATCTTGCCGTCAGGCTGTAAGACTATGTCCGTCACCTGCTCACTCGAAGTTGAGAGCACGACCTTGGTAAAGGTTGAATCTAGAGAGCCGTTCGCGTTGAGACGCGCGACGCCGGTAGTTAATTGTGTGCCGTCATTGATGGGGAACCTGCCGCCCACCAGAATTTTGCCATCGGGCTGCAAGGCGAGCGCGACCACGCCCGTCTGCATCGCCGTGACGTTAAAGCTCGTATCGAATGAGCCGTCCACGTTGAGCCGCGCGACGCTGGGCGACAGGACGTTGATGTCCTGAAAGCCTGTGGCGACGAGCAGTTTTCCGTCCGGCTGTAGGACTGCCTCCACCGCGCCCTTGATGTCCGGCTTGAAGCTGTTGTCAAACTCGCTCGCCCTCCTGTAATCGGCGCGCGTGGCGGTTCCGGGGCTCGCATCTACTCTGGCCGCGGCGGCGCTCGCAGTGTTGCCCGTGCGCTTGACAGTGATCGTGGCCGCACCGTCGTTTTCGCTCGCGCTGAACTGGGATGAAGAGAAAGAGACAGAGCTTGAATCAATGCTTCCGGCGCTCATCTGGTCCGAAGCTCCGACGAGACTTGCGAAGCCGAAGGAAAGCAGAAAGAGAATGAGTATGACGCATGCCGTGCGGTAGACGATCACCTTCGGCGCACAGGCTATTCTTTGACGAGGAGGCATGGGGCTATACCTTTTTGACTTGGCAATACTGAAAAGGCTTTGGGGTCTCTTTATACTGAACGTGACCCGTGAAGATTGACCGCAAAGTGGCCGTCAGTGTATCTCCATTCGGCTTCTGCCGCAAGAGTATAGTAAAGTGCTATTTGGCTTAAATTTCCCGTGCCTGTCCGTCCACACTATGTTTCGTAAAGTACTGATAGCCAACCGTGGCGAAATCGCCGTTCGCATCATTCGTGCGTGCAGAGACCTACGCATCTCGCCCGTCGCCGTTTATTCGGAAGCCGACCGCACGGCGCTTCACGTTAGATTAGCGGACGAAGCCTACGAGATAGGCCCGCCGCCGTCGGTCGAAAGCTACCTGCGCATTGATAAGATTTTAGACGTTGCGCGCCGCTCGGGCGCAGAGGCCGTCCATCCCGGCTACGGCTTTCTGGCCGAAAACGCAGACTTCGCGCGCGCCGTGGGCGAAGCCGGTTTAATCTTTATAGGACCAACGCCGGAGGCCATGGAGTTGATGGGCTCTAAGGTGAGCGCGCGTCGCGTCGCATTGGAAGCCGGTGCGCCGATTGTGCCGGGGACGGTCGATCCGTTCGCTTCATTTGAGGAAGCGCGAGAGACGGCGCTCAAATTTGGTTATCCGGTGATGTTGAAAGCTTCGGCGGGCGGCGGCGGCAAAGGCATGCGTCTTGTCACTTCGGAAGACGAGCTGCGCAATGCTTTCGCGGCTGCGCAGAGCGAAGCTATGGCAGCCTTCGGCAACCCTGAAGTCTACCTTGAAAAAGCCATCGAGCGCCCGCGTCATATAGAGATTCAAGTCTTCGCGGACACGCACGGCTCGACTGTGCACCTGGGCGAGCGCGAATGCTCAATCCAGCGCCGCCATCAAAAGGTCGTGGAAGAATGTCCCTCGCCGATTGATGATGCAGATTTACGCCAGCGCATGGGCGAAGCCGCCGTACAAATTGCGCGCAAGGTGAATTACACGGGCGCGGGCACGGTCGAATTTCTGGTCTCGGACGAGACGCGCGACTTCTATTTCCTTGAGATGAACACGCGCCTACAGGTCGAGCATCCGGTCACAGAGCTTGTCACGGGCTTTGATTTAGTCCGCGAGCAGATTTGTGTCGCCGCAGGCCACAAGCTTTCGTTCACACAAGGGGACGTCGAGTTTCGCGGCCACGCCATAGAGTGCCGCGTTTACGCCGAAGACCCTGAGAACGATTTTCTTCCCTCGCCGGGGCGCGTTAATTTCCTGCGCGTCCCCGCAGGACCGGGCGTACGCGACGACGGCGGCATCACACAGGGCGCGGAGGTTTCTATTTACTACGACCCCATGATTTCGAAGCTCGCCGCGTGGGGTCGCACACGTCTTGAAGCGATTGACCGCTTAAGGCGTGCGCTCGACGAATACAACGTGGACGGGATTAAGACCACGCTTCCCTTCTTTCGTCTTCTGGTGCGCGACCCTGAATTCGTAGAGGGACGTCTGGACACAGGCTTTATCCCGCGCTTTAACCAACGACAGGCTACAGCCGAGCGGCATGAAGTAGATGAAGAGGAAGCTATTGAGCGCGACGTGGCGCTCATCGTTGCCGCGCTCGATTACCAGCGCGCACAAAAGAAGCTGTCCGAGAACCACCGGCTTCCGTCGGAAGAACAAAGCCGCTGGCGTCTAGCGGGCCGCTCGGCGCTCCTTAATTCACGTAGTTAGCGAAAGATATTTTTATCATTACTCGAACAGCATGAAACTCACTGGCGAAATTTCAGGCGAACGGCACGAGCTGGAAATCAGGCGCGAAGCGGAGCGCGTTACTGCAAACGTTGACGGGCGGCATTATGAAGCTGATGTCCGCGAGACGGGTGACGGCGGCTATCTGGTGCTCATTGGTGGGCGCGTGTATGAATGCCGCGTGGGCCGCGCTCCACAGTATCCGGAGCGCATCGAAGCGCGTGTCCGCGACCACTCCTTTTCCATCGCTTTGACAGACCCGAAACGGCTCGGCGCGGCTGCTGCCGGGGCCGCTCACGCAGACGCCTCTGCACAGATAGTTGCGCCGATGCCGGGTAAGATTGTGCGCGTGCTGGTCGAAGTGGGCGCGCAGGTCGAAGCGGGCGCGAGTCTCGTGGTCGTCGAAGCGATGAAGATGCAGAACGAGATGAAAGCTCCCAGAACGGGAAGGGTCGCGACGCTCAACGCAGAGGCGGGCGCGACCGTCAACGCGGGCGACGTGCTCGCCATTATCGAATAGCCGCTCTCGCATCATGACCAACGACCCTCACGCGCTGGCGCGTAAAAATCATGGCTGACACATTATCTCCTTTCGACAATCACAAACATGAGCCGGAGGATTTACGCATTCTCCTCTGGGACATAGACGGCACGCTCATGCGCTCTCAGCGCCGCGATGCTTACAAGGATTACACTGCGCCTGTGCTCGAAGGCGTCTTCGGCACTGCGGGCCGCCTGCACGAGATGACCGTCTCCGGGATGACCGACTTGCAGATTGTCGTAGAGGCTCTGCGCGACGAAGGCTTCACGCCCGAGCAGGTACGCGAGCGCGTGGAGGATTTACGCACGCGCTACATGCAGGAGATGGAGCGCGCCACGCGCGAAGGCTCGCAGGGCTTTTATCTTTTGCCCGGCGTGCGCGAAGCGTTGGAGGCTGCGCGAGCGCACCCTCGCTATTTGAACGCGCTTCTGACCGGCAACATAGAGCCAGCCGCGCATTTGAAAATGAAACTGGTCGGCCTCGCACACTTTTTCCAACTGCCCGGCGCATTCGGCGACGACTCGCACGACCGCAGAGACCTTCCACAACTCGCCGTCGAGCGCATCACGCGCCATCTGGGCTTCGACCTTCGCCCCGCGCAATTCATCGTCATCGGCGACACACCCAACGACATCGCCTGCGCGCGCCACGGAGGGATGCGCGCCGTCGCCGTCGCCACAGGCCGCATGTACTCGCCCGAAGAACTGCTCGCACACGAGCCCGATGCGTTCCTGCCTGATTTGTCGGACACGGAATTAGTGATGAGGACGTTTGATAGTTTGTGAGAGGTTCGCGTCTTAGCAGCAGTTTGAAAAGTCCCGTAGGGACTTCATATTTATAGCTGGCACGCGCTTCCAAGAATCAAGCTCCGTAGGAGCGCAATGTTCTGCATCCGTAACATTGCGCTCCTACGGAGCTTGATTCTTGATTTGCTGCGAGAGCTATAAACATTCTCGCTCCTACGGAGCTAAACAATTAAGTCTTTTCAAACTGCCTCTTAACTTCGTCCCTGTTCGCCTTTACGTCTGCGCGGTGTGCGTAGACGTTTGAGACGCAGCGTCTCGGCTGTCGTGAGAAGACGCATGGCATCCACGACCGGAACAAGACGCTGGCCCCAGCGTAGGGCGCGGCGCACGTACTGCGCATCTATCTTGTCCCCAAGCAGCGCCACCATGCCGACCCTCTCTTCGTCCGCCCTGTAAACTTCGCAGACTTCATCCACGAGCGCGCCTATAAAGCGGTCGCCGAGGCGTACGGCCAGGACGTGTCGCGGTGTGCGTGCGGCTGACAGCTCCGCGCGCAGGCGCAAGTCCACGACCGGCAGCATCACCCCGCGCACCTCTACAAGCCCGACCAGAAATTTCGGCGCACGCGGCATCCTGACAGGCTCGCTATAAGGAAAGACTTCCGCCACGTCGGCGATGTCGAAAGCGAAGTATTCATCGTCGAGTCGCACGACAACGAATTCGAGCACCGTTTCAGTTTCGCTGTTCAGAGTGTCCGTCATCATCTCGAAGTCGTTTCAGGAGCGGTGAAAATTTTTCTCTATGTCGCGCGTCGCCAGTCGCAGGATGATGGGGCGACCGTGCGGGCAGGTCGTGGGCGAAGAAGAAAGAAGCAGGCGGTCAACAATCCAGCTCATCTTTTCCAGCGCAAGGGTCGTCCCGGACTTGATGGCCGCGCGCGAGGCGAGCGCAGCAGCCACGCGGTCGTGTAAAGATGAGCGCGCCCCACCCTTCTTTTCCGCGTCAACTGTTTCGAGCAGCTCCGCGAGCAGGTTTCTGGCTTCGCCCGCCGGAAGCTCCGCCGGAACGGCGCGTATAGCGACCGTCCTTCCCGAAAGCCGCATCAGCCCGAAGCCGTAAGCTTCCAGATCTTCTTCCACCACGCCGAAGGCTGCGGCCTGCGCGGGCGTGAGATCAAACGTTTCAGGCATCAGTAGATTCTGTGACTCAACGGCGCGGCCACGCTCGCGCGCGCGATACTGGTCAAACAGAATGCGCTCGTGCGCGTGCGTCTGGTCAATCAGGAGCAGCCCTTCATCGTCGGTCGCGACGATGAAGCTCGCTTCGAGCTGTCCAATCGGACGAATGTTTGTCGCAATCGCTTCGAGAGGAACTTCGCGCACCAACCCTGCTACGGAAGCCACTGGCGGCAGCTCGTTTTCAACCGTAGACTTTTCGCCCGAGCCGTTTTCTATGCGAGACGCGGTTTGCATAACGTCGTCATGCGCCGAGGAAGGCCCGACAGGCTGTACACGTGCACTTTCATCAACTACTTGCTCTGCATCCGTTTCATGCGCAAAGATGCGCGCTTCGTCCCGCGCCGCATCACCGAATTCGATGCGGCTTTGTGCAGCAAGCGGCGCTGCGTCTGATGCTCTGCCCGTTGGCTCAATCGCTCTGCCGGGATGAGCTGTGCGCGGGGGTGCGCTCGCAGCTTCGCGCGTGACGACTGGCGAATCAAAGTCTCGCTTCGCATCCTTGCGTGTCTCAACTTCTGTCGCATCCGGCGCGGCGTCTTGCTCCACGGCCAAAGATTCTTGCGGCTCGCTTGCGCGTACAAAGCCTGCGCTGGCGAGAGCGGTGCGGACGGCTTCGCGCACGGAGTCTGCGACCGCTGCCGCGCGGCGAAAACGGACCTCCGCTTTGGCTGGATGAACATTGACGTCCACTTCTTCGAGCGGCACGTCCAGAAAAAGGAGCGCCGCCGGATAGACTCCCTGCGGCAGAACTGTTCGATAGCCTTCCGAGAGGGCGCGCGCCAGAAGGGGATCGCGCACGTAACGACCGTTGATGAAAAGATACTGCGCATCACGAGAGGTCCGTCGCTCGCGCGGCGCGGAGATGAAACCGCTAATCAGTGCAACGCCCGTGAGCCCGCCGCGCACCTCCAACAGGTTTTCCACAAAGCTTGAGCCGAAAATCTGGTAGGCGCGCTCGCGCACGTCGCGCGCGGCAGGGGCACGCAAGGTCTCGCGGCCGTTGTTCGTCAGGGTGAAAGCAATTTCCGGATGAGCCAGAGCGTAATGCGTGACCAGATTCGTGAGATGAAAGCTTTCCGTAGCCTCCGAGCGCAGGAATTTTCTGCGCGCCGGGACGTTAAAAAAAAGGTCTCGCACGGTGAGCGTCGTCCCGCGCGGGTGCGCCGCGTCCTTGACGTCGCGCATGCGCCCGCCTTCTATGACGACGCGCGTCGCAGCCGCAGCATCTTCGGTCTTCGTCACAAGCTCTATGCGCGCCACAGATGCTATGGAAGCCAGCGCCTCGCCGCGAAACCCGAGCGTGGCAATCGAAGAAAGATCTGCGCTCGTCGCAATCTTTGAAGTCGCATGACGCTCAAAAGCAAGCACGGCGTCGTCCGTAGTCATCCCGCAACCATCATCCGCGACGCGCAGGAGCCGCTGTCCTCCCGCTTCCGTATCCACAGAGATACGACGCGCGCCCGCGTCAATCGCGTTCTCGACCAGCTCCTTAGCCACGGACGCGGGCCGCTCCACCACCTCGCCCGCCGCAATCTGATTAATAAGCTGGTCCGCAAGGACGCGAATTTTAGACATGTGGGAATTTTAGATTTTAGATTGCCGATTTGCGATTGGAAGAGGATGAAAAGCTTTTAAATTTCAAATCTTTGATTTGTCCTCTTCCAATCGAAAATCGCAAATCTAAAATCCAAAATCAAAGATAGACAATCTGATGTTCCGTAGAACCTAAATTGATGGCATCGTAAATCCAGTTGACGACGTAGGAGCCGTGGCGCGCGAGGAGCGACGTGATGTTGATGTGCCGCTCCTGTAGGGTTTTGTTTGGGTAGAGCGCGGCGTAGGCGCGTTCCAGTTGGCGGTGCGCCGCGCGGTCGCGGTTCATCTGCGCGCGGTGAAAGCGCGTGCGCAGGCCCGCGAGCTGGTATTCAATCTTGCGTCTTCCGGTTTCGAGCGCGGCGGCCAATGTCGGGTCCACGCGCTCCAACTGCTGTTTAAGCTTATCCAGCTCGCGCTCGGTCGTCGTTTGCGCTTCATCAAAAGCGCGCGCGGCTTCCGTCCCCAGATGTTCTTCGACGACGCGCGCCATGACGTTATCAAAGCCTGCGAAAAAATCGCTGAGGTGAAGATTATAACGCTCAAGCGTGCGGCCCGTGCGATGCTCCACAATCGTTATGCTGGCGCGCGGCAAGATGGGAGTAGCGGGCCGCTCAAGCACTCGATAGACTTCCGTGGTTTGTGCAAAGTAAGCGATTTCGGCAGCGCCGCCTAGATATGCGACCGTGGGCAGAAGATAATCCTGCACGACTGCGCGCAAGGTGACGTTGGGGCTAAAGCGCGTGGGCTCTTTGCGTGCAAGCTCTGCCAGTTCTTCGGCTGCGAACTCCTGGTCCGCGTCTTTGGCTTTGTATGTCCCGGCGGGTGTGCGCGTGACGGCGTGGCGCTTACCGTCAACGGTGTGCAGAAAGAGCGGGAACGAATCCGAGGTCGCGGCGACCTGCGCATGATACCCGGCTTCGACTAATTCCTGGCTGCGAGCTTCGACCGCAGAGGCAATCGCGGGAGCATTGCGCGCGGCCTCCGCGTAGAGCGGCGCGGCCAGCTCTTTCAGCTTCGCGTCGAGCGGGTCCAGAAGCACAAGACCGTAGCGGCCCGTGAGACGCGCCATCATGCGCGCGAAGGCTTCGCTGAAGCCAAGCCCCGTAGCCCACGATTCCGTCAGGAGATTGCGCAGCTCCGGTGTGAATTCGGTTTCGGGCAAGACGTCTAACAGACGTTTGACCGTCTCGTCTATGGATTCGTCCAATCGAACGCTGCCGACGGGCTGGCCGTCGACATGCATTTTTGTCTCGACCGTGACGCTCGCCAGCCGACAATCGCAGCCTATGAATTCTGCCGTGGCGACTTCCACGAAATCGTGATCTTCGGTCGCCATCCAGAAGACGGGCACGGCCTTTGTTCCACGATCCGTCAAACAGCCCGCGAGCTTGATGGCGGAGAGCGCTTTGTAAATCGTGTAGAGCGGGCCGGTGAATAATCCTGCTTGCTGTCCCGAGACGACGGCGACCGTATCCGCTTCTCTCAAACGCTCTATATTCCTGAGCGTCTCTTCGCTCGCGCCCCAGCTACGGTTCATAGCTTCGAGCGCGTCACAGAGAGCGCGCCTATCCGTCTTGTGCGCGGCTAAGACTTCTGGCGCACGCTCGGACAAGTCCTGCTGCGAGAGCGGACCCGTTGGATAAAAGCGCATGAGCGTGGGCTCGCCTTTGAGGTAATCGAGAAAGAGACGCGACTGGTGCGGGATACGGTCGAAGGGGAGCGTCTCGATGCGCAAAGAAGCTTCTTCAGGTGTGCTAAAACATGCTGGTCCGGTGCGGCTCACTTTGCTCCTGCTCCCAATTGTTGGCCTGCGTAGGCGCTTGTCATCTCGTCATCAAAGAGACCGGATTCATAGAGCAGGCGCGCAATCTCCTGACGCGCTCCTTCATCCGGCATGCGAAGCGGCGAGCGCACGCGCCCGCCCGTGTATCCTACAAACTCCATCGCGGTCTTGATGCCGCCGATGCCGAAACGCCCCATCAACGCACGCACCAGATGCGCGACCCTGCGTTGCAAATCCAGAGCGCGCTCGTTCTGACCTTCGTTGAAGGCGTCGTAGATTTCGACGCACGCGCGCGTGGCGAAACAGGCGACGGCGAGGATGGCCCCGTGTGCGCCCGCGTAAAGAGCAGTTGCGAGCGCCGCGCCGTGACCCGTGAGCACGATGAAGCTTTCGGGCACAAGACGCAAGGTCTCGCTCAGATTCAGAATATCGCCCGAGCTGTCCTTGATGCCTATGATGTTTTCGTGCTCGCTCAATTGCGCCACGGTCTCGGGCGCGAGAGCAATGCCTGTCAATTGCGGCACGTTGTAGAGCAGGGCGGGGAGCGTGGAAGAGTCTGCGACGGCGCGGTAATAATCCGCGAGCGCGGCGGGCGTCATCTCTGCGCGATAATAGTTAGGGGAAATCAGGAGCACGGCGTCGGCTCCGGCATCTGCCAGGCGGCGCACTTCTTCCAAGGTGGCGCGCGTGCTCTGTTGTCCGGCTCCGACGATGAAAGCATGCGTCTCGGGCACGGCGGCGCGCGCCGTCTCTATGACAGTCATCGCCTCGCGGTCGCTCAAGTGTACGCGCTCGCCCGTCGAGCCAAGCACGACGTAGCCTTTGACGCCCGTCGTGTTCCACTTCTCAATATTAGCGGTGATGGCGCGCCGGTCCACCTCGCCCGCCGTGTCAAAGGGCGTGGGAAACGGAACGAGAATTCCGCTCAGGGTTTCGGCCAGAAGGTTTGCGAAAGGGGGTTGCTCTTTAGTTGTCATATCATGATTTTCCAAACCCCGTCATTATAACGAGCGACTCGCGAGGCGTGCAATGAAAGCCCTAGCCGAAACATAAAAAACATTTCATCAATCCATCATGCGCTTGACGACGCGCGCCGTTTATCGCAATCATGAGGTCTCAATTTTTTTGTTGGAAGGCGGAAAAAAATAGGATGCCGCAGTATCGTTTCCTGCAACTGGACGTTTTTACGGACACGGCCTTTAGCGGTAATCCGCTGGCCGTGTTCCCCGAAGCCGAAGGCATCACGGACGCGGAGATGCAGCGGATTGCGCGCGAGATGAACCTGTCGGAGACGGTCTTTGTGTTGCCTTCGGAGGACGAGCGCGCACTGCGGCGGCTTCGCATCTTCACGCCCGCGCGCGAGATTCCGATGGCGGGGCATCCGGTCGTCGGCACATGGAACGCGCTGGCGCGCGAAGGCATTGTGCAGCCTCCCGAAGGAGGCGAAGGCTGGACGCGGATTCATCAGGAGATAGGCATCGGAGTGCTGCCCGTTGACATAGAGTTCAAAGACGGCGAGCCCCGGCGCGTGGTCATGACGCAGGGGAAATTCGAGACGACCGCGCAGGTGGAAGGCGCGCACGCGCGGGCCGAGCTGGAGCGTGCGCTCGGGCTTGCACCCGAAGATTTTGACGAGAGCCTGCCGATTGAAGTCGTCTCGACCGGCATCTCTTTTCTGCTCGTCCCGCTTGATTCGCTGATGTCGCTGAGTCGCTGCCGCGTCAACTCAAACCTGCTCGCGGAATTTTACAAGGGCGTTGGGGCCACGGGTTGCTGCGTCTTTACGCGCGAGACGCGCGAGGGCGGGCAATCCCGCGCGCACATGCGAATGTTCGCGCCCGCCGACAACATCCCTGAAGACCCTGCTACTGGAAGCTGCGCGGGCGCGCTTTCCGGCTATCTGGTTTATCACGGCGCGCTTGCTATGGAAGCGGAAGACGGCGTGTGGAAATTCACTGTCGAGCAGGGCGATTTTATAGAGCGCCCGAGCCGCATCAGCGCCGAGATTCGCGGCACGCGCGGCGAGATTGAAGAAGTACGCATCGGCGGCCCATCGGTCATCGTCGCTCGCGGCGAGTTGATATTCTAAAGGCACAGACTCTAGACTTCGGACTATCTATGTTAGACCTGATTATCATCGGCGCTGGGCCAGCCGGATTGTCTGCCGCCGACATGGCCGCGAAGGAAGGCTTAGACTATCTGGTCCTTGAAAAAGGTCTCATAGCGGACACCGTTTATCGCTACCCGGTGGGCCTGACGGTCTTTTCCACGCCGAACGAATTGGAGATGCGCAAGGGCGCGCTTCACCCTTGCCGCGAAAAGCCTACGCGCGAAGAGCTGCTCTCTCATTACGTACACTTCGCGCTCGAACAATCTTTGCGCATCAACACGGAAGAAGAGGTCCGAAGCGTCGAGCGCGCATCGCCGGAAGGCTTTGTGGTGCGTACCGTCCGCGCCGAATACGAGGCTCGTCGCGTGCTCTTTGCCATCGGCGCGATGGCCCGCCCGCGCCGCCTCAACGTGCCGGGCGAAGACTTGCCGAAAGTTCACTACCTCTTTAGAGAGCCGTTTCCTTACGTGCGCAAGGAGGCGCTGGTCATCGGCGGCGGAAACTCGGCAGCCGAGGCTGCGCTCTTTCTGGCAGAGCACGGCGCGCATACCACGCTCGCCATCTGGCGCGAGGATTGGGAGAACACGGATCCTAAAAAGGGTGCTATTAAACATTGGGTGCGTGCGCCTATGGAGCGCGAGATTGCGCGAGGCGGTCTCAAGCTCCTCTTCTTCCGAGAGATCTTGGAGATTACAGAACGCGCGGTCAAGTTTCGCACGGACGAGGGCCGCGCGTTGACTCTGCCGAACGACGTGGTGTTTGTGCTGATAGGGAGCGACGCGGATTTGACGCTGCTCAGAGAGCTTGGTGTGGAGATCGTTCCGGCGGGTTTAACTGAAGTGCCTGTTTACAATGCGGAGACGTTCGAGACCAACGTGCCGGGCATTTACGTGGCGGGTCATTTCACTTACGCGCGCCATATCAAGGAAGCCATTGAAGTGCCGCGCCGCATCGTGCCCGTCATCGCGCGCGAGTTGCGCGAGAAAGTGTAACGGAAAGGGAGAACGCTTTCATAAGCCGTGTTGAGCCGACTTTCCAACTCGCGTTCTCCCTTCCCCGACCGCTGAAGTCCAGAAAGGAATAGGAAAGAAACTTCAGCGACGCTTTTGTAAAGAGAGCCTGATTTTCATCGTCTAACAAAACAGTAGGGGCAGGGACAAATCCTCTGCCCCTACTGTTTTGTTATTTTCGCATCACGGCCAGATGATGCGACATCAAAGAGCGCTTGGCCGCCCTTGAACGCTTTACTTCTGCGCGATGCGTATGGCGATGCGCTCAGGCGTCGAGCCTGCCTTTGCCAGCTCACTTTCAACCGTGCGCTCGCGTGATGATTTCACCAGCTCGCGCCCGCTCGCTTCGCCCGAAGTCCAGTACTGCGCCAGAAAATACTGGTCCTTGTAGCGATTAAAAACGAGTCGCGAATCGGGTTGCCGCCCGTTGGCTGAGACGGTCGTGGTCAGTACAAAGACGCCCGCGCCCGCATCCTTGCTCTTAATCATCAATCCGTCCGCCGAGACGAGCGTGCTGCGTTGAATCACGTATTCGCCTGCGGGTAAAGTCTTGCCCGCGACGTAGAAATCGAACGGGATGTTGACCACCGTGCTGCCCGCGCCGTTAGCGCCCGCGTTCGACACCACCAGCGGCACAAAGAGCATCATCAAAATGGTGAAGATGACTGTTGCGCGTCTCAAAATATTTGTTCTCATGATCTCTCCTTTGCGATTCGGTTGACTCTGACCTTGCGAGGTCAAACGCAAAGTACGCTCACGCCATGTAAATGTCATCAAGGCGGGGTAAATTGTCGTAAATCATGTAAAAGTGTTGTAAAAAGTGGGTGTGCGGTAGTGTTTCGCGCTCCGAATTGTTGTATGTTATGGCTCGCCTTCAGAGAGGTTTGCTGGAAAAGCCATGACGAAATTTCAGAAGTTCCTGCGAAATCATTTCCTGCTTGTCGGGCTCGTCACCGTCATGGTCCCGCTGCTCAGTCTTCTAGCGCTGCAATACTGGTCGCTCTGGAAACTGGAAGAGACTTCGACGGTCGCGGATGTCGTCTGGCGAAAGAATTATCTCAACGACGTTTCCAAGGAGATAAAGTTTTTCTATCGCAACAACGCCGAGCAGGTCTTGAACATTCCCGCCAGCTCTATTAATGAGAAGGGTATGCACCCCGCAGCATTTCCCTTCGGCAAGTGTTCCGTTGACGGCGCGAAGCGACTCTTCATAGCCGTCTTCGATGGCAAAGGCGGCGGGCAGATTTATTTCTACGACCCTTACGATCAATCGCTGACGCTCAATCCGCCCGAAGACGAAGCGCGCACGGCCAACCTGCTCGTCGCGCCCTTTCGCGTGCTGAACGAGGAGGGACGCGGGACCAGCTCTGCCCTCATTATTGAAGACCGTTACCCGGAGAACCGCGTCGCCTTAAAGCCGATTATTGATAATCACTCAAGAGTGGTTGGCGCTGCCGGGATGATTATAGACCGCGAGCTATTCAGCAAAGTCTATCTGCCGCAGACCATACAGAACACGCTGCCGCGCTTCTTCCCCGGCAAACAGGACAGCGTGATTGTCACCGTCTACGACGAGAAAAACGAGGTCATCTATTCCACGCAGCCCGTCAAGGGACAGGACGACGAGACGTGGATTTACATGCCCTACTATTCCGACTGGCGACTCGCGATTCGCAGCAGCCAGCTCACGCCCGAGCAGTGGGCCGCGTGGAATTTCAAATTAAACCTGACGCTTTCCATCTTGATGACGGTGGCGCTTCTTTCGGGACTCCTTCTAGCCTTGCGCGCCGCGCAGCGCCAGATTCGCCTCTCGCAGATGAAGACGGATTTCGTCTCCAACGTCTCGCACGAGCTGCGCACGCCCTTAGCTTCTATACGCGTCTTCGGAGAGTTCTTAAAACACGGTCGCGTGCAGGAGCAGGAGAAGATACGCGAGTACGGCGAGTACATAGAGACGGAGAGCCGCCGCCTGACGCAGCTCATCAACAACATACTGGATTTCTCCCGTATAGAGTCTGGCCGCAAGACCTACGACTTCGAGCCCGCGAGCCCGAATGATTTAGTTCATTCCACGCTCAAGACCTTCGACATCCAATTAAAGCAACGCGGATTTTCAGTCCACCTGCACGAGCCCGCGCTTCCCTTGCCCGCCGTCTGCGTGGACAGTGAGGCAATCTCGCAGGCGCTTATCAATCTCTTGGACAACGCCGTCAAGTATTCCGGCGAGGCGCGCGAGATAGAGATTTATCTTGGACGGCACGACCGTTTTGTGACTATCTCTGTGATGGACCACGGCATAGGCTTGCGCCGCGAGGACCATCACAAAGTTTTTGAGAAGTTCTATCGCGTCTGCACGGGCCTAGTGCATGAGACGCGCGGGAGCGGCCTCGGCCTCTCTCTCGTCAAGCACATCGTCGAAGCGCATCGCGGGCGCGTCACGGTCGAGAGCGAGCCCGGTCGCGGCAGCACCTTTACCATTCACCTGCCCGCGAAAGAGCAGGCGGCGGAAACCGAAACCACGCGCGCACCGGAGACCGCAGAGCAACAACCCGTCACGACCAATCCTGTGCTTCAGGGCCGAAACTGAGAGATTTATTCGGGACAGATTCAAACAGGATGGACAGGATAAAAGCAGTGCAAAAGTCAAAATGCAGAATGATGAATGAAAAGCTATTCCTTCTTTAATTCTGCACTTTGCACTTTGCATTTATCATTTATTTTTATCCTGTCTATCCTGTCCATCCCTGTTAATTTCTTGCTTCATCTTCCGAGCGTTTGGAAGTTTCCCGGGGGCTCTAAATTGAGAGAACCGAAGTGGAGATAAAACGTATATGCAAAGTGAAGGCACAAACACATACGAGAGCGTCAATCGTTTTGAGACGCGCCACGAGACGCCCGACAATGTCACCATACAATTAGACGCTTCGCCTCCCATGCGTAAAGTACTCATCATCGAAGACGATCAAGCGATGGCCGTGGCCCTGCGCGACGGCTTTCAATATGAGGGCTACACCGTAGAGGTCGCGCGCGACGGTGCTCTGGGCTTCAAGCTCGCGACCGACAAGACGCACGACTTGATTATCCTTGACGTGATGCTACCTAAGCTCTGCGGCATGGACGTCTGCAAGCGCCTGCGCGCCGAAGGCCGCCAGACGCCCATCATCATGCTCACGGCGCGCGGGCAGGAGATAGACAAGGTCGTCGGCCTCAAGACCGGCGCGGACGATTACGTCACCAAGCCCTTCAGCTTTCTGGAACTGATGGCGCGCGTCGAAGCCATCCTGCGCCGCACCTCTCGCACCGAAGACGCTTTCGAGAACGCGCAATTCGGCGACGTCACACTCAACTTCCGCAACCTCGAAGCGCGCAAGTCGGGCGAGCTTCTCGATTTATCCCCACGCGAGTTCAAAATCCTACGCTACTTCCTGGAGCATCGCGGCGAAGTCATCACCCGCGACCAACTCCTAGACGCCGTCTGGGGCTACGACGGCTTCCCGCTGACGCGCACCGTAGACATGCACATCGCCAAGCTCCGCCACAAAATCGAAGACACTCCCGGCAACCCGCACTTCATCGTCACCGTACACAGAGCCGGTTACAAGTTTGTAGGTTAAGAGAGACAGGATTCGACGTTGCAGACTCTAATTTTGTGGAATAAGCAAAAGGCACTCTAACGCCTCGCATTAGCGGGCGCGGGCGACGGCACTGAAAGTAACCATGCGAAATTCGCTGCCCGCGCTCCGCTGCATGCGTTTGTTAGGCACACCCCAACTCTGGCGAGAATAAAAAGAAGCTATCTCGCATCACTTGCCGAAGTGAAAAGCTGCGGCGGGGGTTGTGATCAACCGCCCTCAGTCAATGTCTGCTGGAGGGTCTGGAATTTAACAGGGTACGCAGCCATTAACCCATTGGCAACAAACATCAACAATTTCCGATTGTTGGTATGGCGAGCTGCTTCCGTAAAGAGTTCCCGACCCGTTACACTGGATATAACGGTAGCCAACCTCCACTGTGTAGCTCGCGTCACTGTAGTAGGTAACCCATGTCGAGTATCTTGGGTTGCACAAAGATACGGGTTTAGAACCAACTCTACTCGACAGAAGGAAAGCACTCGCTAACATTAGTATCAAAACTAATGCTGCAAGACAAAACGATCTTTTGACTCCGGAAAATACGTTCATAGCTCCTCCTAAGTCTGTGGTTTTGTTGTGACATTTCGTTTCATTCAGGTGAGCCCCTCTTCCGCTCTACTGCTTTGGCTCAGACTGAAAGGCTAATAGTCTAAGCTTCGGATCAATACATCAACACACCGGACTTGTGACGGATGGTTGGTTGGTTGGTTGTCTTGGTGTGTCGAGCAGTATTGTAGCGCAAAACACGCAGGATGTAAGCAAGAAAATGTAAGGTGAGATTCCAGGCGGGTGTAATTACAAGTTAGACGTACTAATCGCCGTATCGGATTACGCCCATTTAGCCACACCTCCCGCACCGAAGTCGCTTTCGAGAACGCCCAATTCGGCGACATCACACTCAACTTCCGCAACCTCGAAGCGGGCAACCCACACTTCATCGTCACGGTACACAGAGCCGGTTATAAGTTTGTAGGTTAAGAGAGGCAGGACTCGACCTTGAATTTTTTAAGCACGGTCATTCAGGAACCAGCAGTCACATCCGGCTTTTGTGCGTTAAATGCGGCTAAGACTTCCTGTTTTGCGCTCTCCGGCACTTTGAAGTAGTCGAGCGTGTCGGCAAGTTCAGCCGCTACCTCATCGAATACTTCAGGTGTGATGTGTAATTTGAAATGGGCATCGCGCAGATTCTCTGCCGTGTATTCATATGGTCCGCCTGTTACCGCGCACACCCACAATGTCCGATTGAACTTGAGTCCCGGCATCCGCGTCTTGTATTTTTCCGTGTGCCATTCCTTCAGTTCGGGGTTTGCATTAACAATCTTCGGATTTTTCAAAAGTTGGTCACTAAAGCGGTCAACCACCGCTGCAATGGCGTAAACACCACCGAGTCGTTCATAAAGGCTTTGCTCTGCCATCTTTCACTCTCCTTACTTTGGTTTCAATCATTCAATGACAACTCATCTTCCTGCGTGACGTCTCACTCAAGCCGCCCATTTCTGACTTCATCTGATCCAATCTCCGCTTATCCTGAGTTCTCGCAGCACCGCGCTGAAAGCGCCAAAGAGAAAGAACAAACCCATGGCTGCGAGAAAGATAGCGAACGCGAGAATGAGCCATGATGACGTACCGCGCCCTTTATAAGTCCTAACCGCAGTCCATGCCGCGCCACCTAACAGGATGATGCCTATTGCTATCTCTAATATTCGCATCGCACTCATTTGACTCTACCCTTGTTGGCTCAATAGGGTATGTGAGTATCTCCTTTGCCTGTTCTTTGCGATAAAACGGGGAAGATTTACATCGAAGCGAAAACAATTGCAAGCAAAACATTATTAGCCAACAGAGTAGTGTCTAACTACTATTAGACCGCTGGTAGCGGTCTAATATCTCTTAAAAGCGACTTATACTGCCGTCCAAAGCAAAACACAATCCTTGGTTATACGGCATAGCATAATTCTACAAAGGGTTCATTTGTGGAATTATCATCCACTCAACTCTAAGTAAGCGAAACAACCGAAACCTATCAAATTTTCAACTCACGATGGCGTGGTGTCGGTTTCGTATTGACTAAAACCTACTACCTGTAAGGTCAAATCGAGACTTTTCACTTAATAAGCTTAACGAAGCGCAGGCGGTCGGCCTCAAAAAGAAATCCGAATACAGGCAGCGCAGGCGCACGCCACCAACGACCTAAAAAGGTTTAGACAACTGAATCAACGTACACGACACGCGGCGGGTGGTGTTTAGGCTTGGGCTACTTCTTGAGCTAACGTTTCTTGCGGCGTGGGGCGAACTTGCGTCTGATTGCTTCGTGGTCGGTCGGGCCGGGGAGTTGTGCGGGCAGGTCTAGCTCGTCATCTATTAGAACTTCCGTAGGTACGCGCGCCACGCGGGCGTATTGCAGGAGAATCATCAACGGCGGTTCGTTCTTTCCTAGCTCGTATTTCGAGATGGTGGTGTAATCAATCTGCTCCTCGGCTTGCAGATGCCTGAGCATCTCTGTCTGAGAAAGTCCAAGAGTTTCTCTAATTCGTAAAAGCTTGTCGGCCAAACGCGCTGGCTTCGGACGCGCACTGCCCATCAGGAAAATCCTCCCGATGAAGCAGAAATCGTCGCCCGACACTTGCTTTTATGGATAGTTATCCATAAAATGTGCTTGCGTAGTCGCTGCGCCGTGAGTATGAACCTCTCATGCTCAACGGCGACGCTCATCACTCAGCTTGAGGTTGAGGGTCGAGACGACGCATTTGCCGTTGCCTGTGTTTTCAAAGACTAGAGCGCACGCATCATAGCAAATTGCTCTGGCATATTTAAGAAGCTCTTTGAAAAGTCCGGATTGCGTAGCTCCGTAGGAGCGGGATGTTTATAGCTCCGTCGTCTCAATCAACAATCAAGCTCCGTAGGAGCGGCATGTCACGGATGCAGAACATGCCGCTCCTACGGAGCTTGATTGTTGGACATGCGTGCGAGCTATAAACATTCAGTCCCTACGGGACTTTTCAAACAGCTTCTAAAGGTTGAGAGGGAGAGCTAGGCCGCTCGCTCTCTCTGAAGTGTCGCACGTCCGCTGTGAGGCGCACGCGGGCTGTGCGGCGCGGGCAGGGTCGCTCGTGTTTCCATGCTAAGGGGCTGAGCGGCCCTGCTTTTCTGTCTTTATTGACCGATTCTTACATCACCGTATCGACGGCGAAGCGTTCGCGTCTCGCGACGCCTGTGCGGTAGGCGGATTCTTCGACTTCGCGGGCGACGGCTTCGGCGACGCGCTTGTCGAAGACCGAGGGGACGATGTATTCGGGATGAAGCTCCGAGTCTGTAATCAGGCCGGCGATGGCGTGTGCGGCGGCGAGCTTCATGCCTTCGTTGATGCGCGAGGCGCGGCAGGCGAGTGCGCCGCGAAAGATGCCGGGGAAGCAGAGGACGTTGTTAATCTGGTTGGGATAGTCGGAGCGTCCCGTCGCCATCACGGCCACATAGGGCGCTGCCTCTTCCGGCATTATCTCCGGCGTAGGGTTAGCCATCGCAAAGACAATCGGGTTATCAGCCATCAAGCGTAAATCATCGACGTTGATGACGCCGGGGGCCGAGAGACCGAAGAAAACATCCGCGCCGCGTATCACGTCGTGGACAGTGCCCTGCTCGTCGTTGGGGTTGGTGTTCTGCGCGTACCAGTCCTTGACCCAGTTCATGTGCTCGCGCCGCCCGCGATAGATTGCGCCCTTCTGGTCGCAGCCGATGATGTTTCGGACACCCGCCGCCATGATAATCCGCGTGCACGCGACACCCGCCGCACCCACGCCGTTGACCACCACCTTAATCTCGTGCATCTCCTTTTTGACAATCTTGAGCGCGTTGATTAAAGCCGCGAGCACTACGACCGCAGTGCCGTGCTGGTCGTCGTGAAAGACTGGAATGTCCAGCTCCTCTTTCAAGCGGTCCTCAATCTCGAAACAGCGCGGGGCACTGATGTCTTCAAGATTGATGCCGCCAAAAGCGGTCGCAATGTTCTTGATAGTGCGTACTATCTCGTCGGGGTCTTTAGTGGAAAGACAGATGGGGAAAGCGTCCACGCCAGCGAATTCCTTAAAGAGCATGGCCTTGCCTTCCATCACGGGCATGGCCGCCGCAGGGCCTATGTCGCCAAGGCCGAGCACGGCTGTTCCGTCCGTGACGACCGCAACCATGTTCTTCTTGATGGTCAGCGTGAAAGCCTTCTCGGGGTCTTGATGAATCGCCTCGCAGACGCGCGCAACACCGGGCGTGTAAGCCATAGAGAGGTCTGCGCGTGTCTTGAGCGGAGTCTTGGAGACGACTTCAATCTTGCCGCCGAGGTGCATGAGGAACGTGCGGTCGGAGACGTTGACGACTTCGACACCGTCTATGTCGCGAAGCGCCGCGACAATCTCCTTGGCGTGCTCGCTCGACGCAGCGTTGACGGTGATGTCGCGGGTGATGAAGTCGGGTCCGGCGCTGACGATGTCTATGGCCCCTATGTCGCCTCCGGCGCGACCGATGGCGGTGGTCACTTCTCCCAGAGTTCCCGTGCGGCTCGACAGCTTGACGCGCAAGGTCAGGCTGTAACTGGCGCTAGGTGTGCTTTGCATCTTCTTCGAGGTCGAAATTCCTTTCGAGGATAAATATGTTCGGGTGATTTTAAGTGTCATTAACTCTAACGCCAACCGCGCACCGCGCGCAAGCAACTAAGAGCAGTGACAAGTGACAGGTGACAAGTGACAAGCTCCGACGCTGTTTCAACCTTGGACGCGCGCACGTTCTTACGCTTGGCTTGCCACTGAAAATTCCGCTAAACTGCGTTTGAGAATAGCTTGGGAGGTCAGACATCATCATGAACAATGAAGAGTTTGAAAAGAAGATGGAGTTTATTGTTGACCAGCACGTGCACTTAGAGGACATTGTGACGCGGCTCGCTAATTCAACGCTCGACCGCTTTGAGCGTACGGATAAGAGGATGGATGATTTCGACGAAAAGATTGCGGCCCTGGTCAACTCTCAGATGCACACGGAAGAAATTGTGAAGCAGACAACTGAAAACATTAGGAATCTGACAGCCGTCGTTGACCGTTACTTTCGTGAAGGCGGCAACGGGCAGGCTGAAAGTTAAAACAACGTATTATCACCTCATCCTTTGTCCTTCATCGTTTCATCCAGCGCATTTCGAATAGCTTTCAATACTTTGCTTTCGATGCCGCGCTCTCTTGCCAACTCAAGAGAACGGCGGCCTAACAGTGTGTAAGCCGCTAAGGCTTCGCTCATCTCTTCCTGCTGAATCGCAGCGAGATGCCTCTGCACGGTCGCGATGTCGGCGCGAGCGAATGTTCCGGTCAGGGCGCGCGCGGGCTCCTGCTTCGTGAGGTTCGCAAGCGTGCTCTCGACTAGCGGCATCAAGATGGCGCGCGATTGCTTCCCGGTTAATCCACAGCGACCAAGCATCTCCGCCGCCACGTCAAAGAGCGCTACCATGTGGCCCGAAGCCATCACAGCCGCCGCGTGATACAGCGCCTTGTCCTCCGTCTTGATGGAAAAGGAACGCGCGCCGAGCGAGCGCACCAGGAGGCGCGCGCGTTTCATCGCACGCGCATCGCCTTCGATGCAGAAGAAGGCGCGCGATAAGCTCAGAGCGCCCGTCCGTGCGTCGCTGATGGAAACGAGCGGGTGCATGGAGCCTGTCGCCCATCCACTCTCTCGCAGACTCTTTAACTCGGAAGAAGAGAGCGCGCCGCTCGCATGCAACGCGACGCGGCCACGCGCCGTTTCTGTTTGCAACACACTGATGCGCGCGGCCACCGCGCCGATTAAATCGTCCGGCGTCGTGATAAAGAGAATGTCGCTCGTGGGAAGCTGTTCAAGCTCTGACGCGGCGAGGGCGAGAGGTTTTGTGTGGATTAAGCGCGCGGCCCTGCGTGCGCTCGCCGCGCCCCGCGCCACGACCGCTTCGATTTTGTAACCGCTTTTCTCAAGCCCGAGCGCGAGCGCCGTGCCCAGCCGCCCCGCGCCGACGATTGAGACAGTCAAGCCCTTTGTCTTCGCGACACGCTTACGCCTCTTCGTCACTGTGCCCGCTCGCTTCTCAGGCATCAATCGCTCTCAGACATGACTTCGACCAGCGCGGGCTGGCCCGGTAACTCGTCCAGCCATTGTTCGAGGCGCGCGCGCAAATCTTCGCGCGTCAGCAAACCATAAGCTTCCACGGGAGGCCGCACGCGCACGGGCTGCTGCGCGGCCATACGCTGCAAGACCTCTTCTATCAAACGAACGTCGCGCTGCGAAAATCCGGCGGGGCCATCCGCGCCGGCAAAGCTGTCACTGAGAGAGCGCGCCGCAGCCGTAGTCTCTTCATCGTTTGCGCCCTCTTGCGCGAACGAAGCAAGCGCGGCGCTGAGCGGCCCGGCCATCAGCATCAGCGTGCGGCGCGCGGCGGCGCGTCCGAATTCAATCGTCTCCTCAAGCTCGCGCGGAAGCATTTTGAGCGAAGCGGCGCGCGCCAGGCGAAACGCACAATCGCAGTAAGGACGCTGCGAGAGTATGCGGCGCACTGGAAGCTCACAGCGAGCGTTGCGCGATTGTTCTACGAGTCGCGCGGCATCCTCCGCATAGCGCGTGTTGAGAATGGAAAGCTCTTTGAGCGCCTCGAACTCTCGCCACTCCTCCCCGCGCAATAGCTCGTCCACCGCACGGCGGTCCACGCGCGCTCCGACCGTTTCATCATGCACAGCGCTGTAATGCTCCGCGTAGCGCGTCTGAAACTCGCGAAAGAGAAGATCAAAGCGCTGGCAGGAAGCGTGGTCCAGCAGGCTGTGCACGTCCTCCGAGATACCCAGCAGCTCGCGACGCGCGCTCTCAATCTCGTTCATGGAGGTCGGCTCGGCCAGCAGCAGGTAGGTGCGCGCAAACGTGCGCGCTTCCAGACCGTTGGTAAAGCTTGAGAGCGAGGCCAGACGTTCAGCGCCGCGCTGGAAATTTTCAAACGAGTCTGCGAAAGCATCCGCCACGCGCTGCAAGCCTTCTTCCAAGGATATGGTCTGGTCGAGCGCGGCCTCTATGGATTCCGCCGCGACGCCGAAAGTCTTACGCACGCTCTGAGCCAGATTCCACGCGCGCGTCGTCAAGCCTTCGTCCGGCAGCGTGTCGAATTTCTCCAAAAGCCTGCGCCCGCGCCACGCTTCGAGCCACGTCTTTAAGGCCGCGCGCACGGCCTCGCGCGCTAAGGGGTCCGCAATCGAAGCCAGCTCCGTCGCGTTGGTTAAGCGCCGCGCCCATTCCGTCAACTCTTCCGCCGTGTGCAGTAGGGCTGCGGCGCGCGCCACACCGCTGATTTCGTCCCAGCGCAGCTTGAGGTCGAGCGTGCGGCGGCCTATGCGGTCGCCCGTCGCCGTCACCAGCTCTATACGTCGCTGCGCGACGAGCGCCGCCAGTATCAAATGCTGCGCCTCGCTTTGCAGCCCGTAAGGGTCGTCCTTCAATTTCAGAGAGACGGCTTCGAGCGGCACGACAGCACCGTCCGCACCGTCCGTCATAGACAGCACTTCTCGCACCCACGCATGCTTTAAAACAGAATCGCCCGCTTCGAGTATGTAAGCATCGTTGCGCTGCGAGACGAGCCCGAGAGGGGCGGCAAACTTGCCCGCCAGCTCTTGCAGGCTTGCTTCCGATTGATGAACGCCGCCGAAAAATCCTCCTACAAGACGCGCCACTTCCGTTTCCGTCAGGGTTTCCGTGAAGACCGGATGCTGCGGGTAACGCGAGCCGAACAAAGGATGAAGCATGCGCGAGAGAGCGCCCGCGAGGCTGCGCTCGCTCCTCGCTTCGCCCGTAAAGGGACGCGACGCGCGCTCCGTGCGTATGACGGCGTCGTCCATGTAAAGACGCGTCCAGATGCGCTCGGCCAACCCCGTGTGCGTGCGCTCGGCGGCGCGCGTCGTTTCGCCAAACTCCGTCGCGAGCGCAGGGTCCGTGCGCAGCGCTATGAGCCTGCGCAACATTTCCAGCTCCTGACCCGTCATCTGAGCGGGCTTCCATGCGACCCTGACCGGAGCAGCCGATGGCGCGACGCTCGCCTTGCCGGTGCTTTCGGCTTTGTCTCCCTTCACGCGCGGCGCAAGCACCGTCATCATCCAGTCATAATCAGCAGCGACGGGCGCATCCGTTTCAAGCTGGGATGCAGCATCATTAGCCGCAGCATCATTCTCCTTTTGAGCCGCAGCATCATTTGCTCGTGCGTCTTCCGCCTGCCAGATTAGTTGACCGCGACGACCCATGCCGCGCCACATGACCGTGAAGTCGCGCGCAGGAGGAGCTGGATTTTCAACATCAGCATCGTCTGCGGCGAACGGCCAGTCTTCAAAACGCGAGCGCGCCAGTTGATGCAGTAGATTTTCCAGGGCAGGCATGCCGGGCGTGATGCGCGCGGCGGCCTCTGCCAAAGCTTCATCGAAAGCGTCGGACGTGCTGATGTTAAAGCGATAGCGAGTCTCCGTTTTATCTTCGCTGCGACGGAAGGCAGAAGGTGCGGCTTCCGCAAACTGCTTGAGCATCTCTTCTATGCGCTTGATTCCAGCTTCCGGCTCCTGCTCGTCGTAGATGAGCATGGCTGCGCCAAGCTCGCGCGGGGTCGCGCCGCGCCCGTCGAGCGAAAGAATAAAGAGCCCCTTCAAAAGAAGCTTGGCCTGAAGACGCTGCATGACGGGGATTCTGGAAATCCCTGTCGTCATCAGTTGGTCGTAAGCCGTGAAGGCATCGTGCAAATCTTCTGCCTTGCGCAGCTCGTCTTCCGTGCGGTCGAAGACTTCGTCCAGCACTATGAGCGAGAGCGCGGGGCGGCTCGTCGCGCGCCCGACCGCCTCGGCAGCGAAAGGCAGAAAGGCGAAGTTGGAAACGTATAGACGCACGGCGGAGGCTACGTCTGCGACGAGCGGATGGACTGGATAGATGGACGTAAAGCGCGGCTCGCTCCAGTTAAAGCCTGCGACGTGCGTGCGCAGAGATGTGTAGATGTCGTGGAGCGCCGCGCGCGCGTGCGCGTTCTTGTGAAAGAGATGTATGTCCGCGATGCGGTAAAGATGCTCCGGGTCCAGGTAGTCTATCTGGTAAGTCCCGGCGAGCGCGGCGTTGACGCCCTCCGCGTCCGCTATGTCGTCGTCCAGCGCGAGAGCCAGAAAAGCGTTGGTCTCGCGTGTCGCCCTCGCAAGATCCGCCAGCACAGGCCCGTCGTCGCGGCGGACGCGCTCCTCGCGCTCAAACGCCGTGTCTATGATGAGGACGAGCGTGGTGTCGCCTACGCGCGAGGCGGCGACGGCCAGCATCTGCTCGGGTTGGGCCGTTTGCCAGTCCGCTTCGCTCCCGCCAAAGGCGCTCGTGAGCGCCGCTGCGATTTCTTCAACCAGTGTCTCGCGCGTGCCTCTCTGGACGCGTGCGACCAGATAATGACGATTGAGCAGGCGGCGTGCGCTGGTGGCGACGTGCGCGTCGACGACGCCTGCGCGAAGCTCGGGCAGGGCGGCGAGCGCGGCAAAGGTCGCTAAAGTGTGGCTTTTGCCAACGCCGCGCAGGCCAGCCAGAGCACGGGCCGCTCCACGCCCTCGCGGGAGGTCTGCGAGCGAGTCTACCCAGCGCGCCAGGAGGTCTGCGGTGGCGTCCGTAAAGCGGTAAGCGGCCAGCACGCGCTCTGGGTCGTCGCTGTAATCGTGTACTCGGTCGAAAGCCTGCGGCTCGACAAAATCTTTGATCTTCTCTTGCGTGCGCTTCATATCGGATCGGACTAAACAAAAGGAGCGGCGAGGGCGCTTTGGCCGGTGAAGGGCTTCGGGCTCGTACCTCTTTTGGACTGTAGCACGCCCCCGGCGGCGTGCGCAATAATTCGTTTTTCAGGTGGGAGTGCTGCTATAATGGTCCAAATCGGCATCCGTTGAAAATGTGGGGCTCCGTCGGAATAGAGCTGATTTCCGTGAGACTCAAAAGAGGCCCGGTGCACAACCATTTCGAGGGGTTGCGGCATCATAGCCTGTCGAGCGTTCCTCAAAGTGGAAGAGAGCTTTCAGACTCTTTGAAGCCGGAAGCAGAGGTACGCTGCTCTAAGCCCCGCGTTTTACCGGACGATTCAACCAAGAAGAACGCATCCCTTTTTGACGGGGATGCACAAAGAATAAAAAAGAGGCCATCAAAGAAAAGGGCTCTCCCTGACCTAAAGTCAGCGGCTCAACATCTCTACTGGCCCGCAGGTTTCCTCAAAGCTTTTGGAGGCTTTTCGTTATGCGTAGTCGCACAATCCGCTCCTGGACAGCCCTGGCGCTCGCGCTTTCACTGTGGATGACCGCCATTTCAGCCGTCGCCGCGCCGCTTCAACAACAGACGCAAGAGCTGCCGCCACCGCCGCCCGCGCCCTCGCAGCAGCAAAGGGACGCGAAGGGGACAAAAGCTCCCGCTTCGACCACGACGGCCCAGCAGCAGACGGCCTCGACCGTCAAAAGACCCCTCAAGACGGATGAAGACCCGAACATGATCGGCAAGCGCAAGATCAATAGCGGGTTCATCGCCGGGATGAGCGGCTCGATTGAAAAAGAGGTTGCGATAGGCCGCGCGCTGGCCGCAGAGATTGATAGAGAGGCCAAGTTTGTAGATGACCCCATCATCACGGAGTATGTCAACCGCGTCGGCCAGAATATAGTGCTTCACTCGGACGCCCGCGTTCCCTTCACCATCAAGGTCATAGATTCAGACGAAGTCAACGCTTTTGCGCTGCCGGGCGGGTTCTTCTACGTCAACAAGGGACTGATTCTGGCTTCGGACAACGAGGCGGAGCTGGCGGGCGTGATGGCGCACGAGATTGCGCACGTCGCTGCGCGTCACGCTATGGAAAACCAGAAAAAAGCCGAGTTGGCCGAATACGGCTTGATTGCAGGCTCAATCCTTCTGGGCGGCATCCTCGGCGCAGTCATCAACAACGCCGCGCAGTTTGGCGCAATCCTCGGCTTTATGAAGTTTAGCCGCTCGGCTGAAGAGGAAGCGGACAAGCTCGGCGTGCAGTACCTGTACGCGGCTGGCTATGACCCGACGGCGATGGCTACGATGTTCGAGAAGCTGATGGCGAAGAACCAGAAGAAGCCGGGCATGATTTCCAAGGCGTTTTCGACGCACCCGCAGCCGCCCGACCGCCGTGCATCAGCCCTTGCGCTCGCGGCGCGCTTCCCCGAACGCGAGGAGTACATCATCAACACGTCGGAGTTTCAGCGCGTCAGGGGACGGCTGCTTCGGCTCTCGAATGCACGCGCGTCAAGCTCAGGCGCTTTGCCGGGCTCGGACGACGACGGCACGCCGGGACGCCCGACGCTGAAGCGGCGGCAACCGACGCCGGACGATTCGACCACCACGCCCGACGGCGATAAGCCTTCGGAAACGAAGCCCGCCGACCCGCCGAAGCTCAAGCGCAACGACGGCTCGGCCCCTGCGGACCCGTCCAAGCCGTAAGTGCGTCACAGGAAGTCAAAAAGGCAGTAAATCGGCAAAAGAGGCTCTTTGCCCGGTGGCAAAGAGCCTCTTTTAGCGTAAAACGAGGGATAACAGGGCTTTAGCGTCATTTCCATCCACGTCCCGGATTGAGTCCCCGAGACCGGGGACTCAATTCCTGAAGTCAGTGGATGACCGCTGGTTTCAGTGGAGAAATCCCTGAAACCAATCCTTGAGTCACTGGTCTCAGTCATTGAATAACTGGCGTCGCTGAACGGCTCACTGGTCTCAGTCATTGAGTTACTGAAACCAGTGAGGCAATCTTTGAAGCCGGTAATTCGCTCGCTGAAGCCAAAGATTGAATCGCGGAGGCCGATGACGGATGTTTTGCCTCCAACCGCCTCTGTAACTTGACATTATTCAGGGCCGTTCTGTATTCTAGCCGTTCGCGTTTTGGACGCTTAATCCAGAGAGAGTTATCTATGTCAACACAGTTTCCCAGCGGCGCTCGTCTCGCCGAAAATCGTAAATGGTATGTGGTGGATGCCTCGGGCCAGACGGTCGGACGGCTTGCCACAGAGATCGCTTCAATTATTACCGGCAAGCGTAATCCGCAGTGGACGCCCTTTATGGATGTGGGCGATCACGTCATCGTGATTAACGCGCGCAAGGCTCTGTTTAAGGGCTCGAAGGCCGAGCAGAAGGTCTATCATCATCACACGCTTTATCCGGGCGGTCTGCGCTCAATCTCGGTCAAGGACCAGTTTGAAAAGCATCCGGAGCGCGTGATTGAGCTGGCCGTCAAAGGCATGCTGCCGAAAACGAAGCTCGGGCGCGCGATGGCGAAAAAGCTCAAGGTTTACGCCGACTCGGAACATCCCCACACAGCGCAGCGACCCCAACCCCTTGAAATCAACACTACTCGTAACAAAAAATAAGAATTCGAGCTGAGAAGGATAAGAAGCAAAGTGGCTGAGATGCAATATTACGGAACGGGACGGCGCAAGAGTTCTACGGCGCGCGTTTACTTGCGACCGGGCGGCGGACAGGTGACGGTCAACCACAAGCCCTTCGAGCAGTATTTCCCCAACGAAACGCTGCGCATGGTTATTCGTCAACCGCTGCAACTGACCGAGACGACCAATAAGTTTGACATCGTCATCAACGTCGCGGGCGGCGGGCCTGCGGGTCAGGCCGGGGCCATTCGTCACGGCATCACACGCGCGCTGATGGAGTTTAACGCGGACCTGCGTCCGCCCCTGAAACAAGCCGGACTGATTACACGCGACCCGCGCATCAAAGAGCGCAAGAAGTACGGACAAAAGGGCGCGCGTAAGCGGTTCCAGTTCTCGAAACGATAAAGCGGATTTTCGATTTGCGATTGCCGATTTGCGATTGGATAAGGATGAAAGAATTAAAAATTAATTTCCTGTCCTCTTCCAATCGAAAATCGCAAATCTAAAATCGAAAATTCTTTGATTCCATTGTCGCGGCCTGAATTGGTTGATGGTCCTCTAGAGGAGGGCCGGAACTGTGGGGCTCGCGGCGAGTACATGAAACCAATTCACCGAAAGAAGGAGATTCCGTTTGGTTACCGTTACGATGAAAGAACTCTTGGAGGCCGGCGTTCACTTCGGCCACCAGGTCCGCCGCTGGAACCCGAAAATGAAGGAGTTTATTTTCGGCGAGCGCAACGGCATCTATATTATTGACCTTCAGAAAACTCAGAAGATGTTCCGCGACGCCATCAGCTTTGTCACGAGCCTGATGTCGGAGGATCGCGGCAAGGTGGTCTTGTTTGTAGGCACCAAGCGCCAGGCGCAGGATGCCATTCGCGAAGAGGCCGAGCGCGCCGGACAGTTTTATATCAACTCGCGCTGGCTGGGCGGTCTTCTGACCAACTTCCAGACCATTCAAAAATCTATCAAGCGTCTGAAAGACCTCGAAAGCATGCAGACGGACGGTCGCTATGAGAAGCTCACCAAAAAGGAGCGTATCAAGCTAGACCGCGAGCGCGAGAGTCTGACCAAAAACCTAGCGGGCATCAAGGGCATGTCGCGCCTGCCCGACGCAGTCTTTATCATAGACGTCAAGAAGGAAGAGATTGCCGTCGCGGAAGCTAATCGACTCGGCATCCCCGTGGTCGCAGTGGTCGATACGAACTGCTCGCCCGAAGGCGTGGATTACGTCATCCCGGGCAACGACGACGCGCTTCGCGCCGTGCGCCTCTTTGCTTCGCGCATCGCGGACGCCGTTCTGGAAGGCCAACAGATGGGCACGGAAGGCGGCGAGGAAACGGCAGGCTCGGAAGCTACAACTACTACGGCTCCGACTGCTCCTGCGGCGAGTACTGAAGGCGACGGACGCCAGCGCCGCCCTGCTGCGAGCGCAAGCGCGGATAGTACTTCCACAGTGACAACCGCCACGACTGAGCCGGGACGCGAGGCAGGAGGCGTGACGGACACGAGCGCGAGCGCGCCGGTCCCGGAGACGCCAACGCCTTCTACGGAGACGCAAACTTCGGTCGCGGGCAATCAGGGTTTCGGTCGCATAGGCCAGCAACCTGATTCGGTCGGCGACCACCCACAGGCTGGCACAGGCGCTCCCGTGCGCGGAGCCACGGGCGGGGGCTCTGACGAAAGCGAGCTTGAGCCTTCTTCGTCGCCCGAGGAAGACAAGGGCGCTGAGTCTGTGGGCGTAGCAAGCTAAAAGGGACGCGGACTGTAGAGCAACAAAAAGCACCAGAAGCGAACCCAAAGAATTATCAAACATTCGGCGTGCGCAGCCTCTCAAAGCGGAGAACCCGCCGGGCTGCGCATTTTTATAAAAGAGTCGCGAGTCTGAAGTCTGGAGTCTGGAGTCAAAAACAAGATGCTTCTTTCTTTTGACTCCAGTCTCTAGACTACAGACTCCGGACTTTTCACTAATCAGGGAGAATTTTCGAGATGGCAGATATTACGGCGAGCGCAGTGAAGTCGCTCCGCGAGAAAACCGGCGCAGGCATGATGGAATGCAAGAGCGCGCTTACCGAAACAGGTGGCAACGAAGAACTGGCAATCGAAGTCCTGCGCAAGCGCGGTCTCGCTTCGGCCAAGAAGAAAGAGGGCCGCGTCGCCGCCGAAGGCGCTGTCGGCTCATACATACACATGGGCGGCAAGGTCGGTGTGCTCGTGGAAATTAACTGCGAGACAGACTTCGTCGCGCGCAGCGAAGAGTTTCAGCAATTGATAAAGGACGTGGCGATGCACATCGCGGCTGCCGAGCCGCGCTACGTTTCGCGTAATGAAGTGGCCGCCGACATTCTGGATAAGGAGCGCGAGATTGCGCGGGATCAGGCCAAGGCCGATCCCAAAAACGCCAACAAGCCGGATCAGGTGATAGACAAAATCGTCGAAGGCCGTCTCAACAAGTTTTACGAGGAAGCCGTGCTTTTGGACCAGCCTTTTGTCAAAGACCCCGCGAAAACCGTGGGCGAGCTGGTCACGGAAAAAATCGCCAAGATTAAAGAGAACATCACGATTCGCCGCTTCGCGCGCTACAAGATGGGCGAAGGCATTGCGAAACGCGACGATGATTTCGGCGGCGAAGTGGCCGCGCTCGCGGGCAAATAAATAAGTCCCGAGTCCCAAGTCTCAAGTCCAAAGTCAAAACGCTTTCGGACCTGGGACCTGGGACTTGGGACTCGGGACTTTTATGACAACAGAGCCAGTAGCAACTGATAAACCCAAACCGGCCTATCGCCGCGTGCTTCTGAAAATCTCCGGCGAAGCCCTGATGGGCGAGCAGAACTACGGCATCGACGTCAACGTCGCGCGCGCGGTGGCAGAGGAGCTGAAGGCCGTTTCGGATTTGGGCGTAGAAGTAGCGGTCGTCGTTGGCGGCGGCAACATCTTTCGCGGCGTCTCGAAAAGCGCGGGCAACATGGACCGCTCCAGCGCCGACTACATAGGCATGCTGGCGACCGTGATGAACGCCGTCGTCCTGCAAGACGCGCTTGAGAAGCTCAAAGTTTATACGCGCGTGATGTCGGCCATAGACATTCCGCAACTGGCCGAGCCCTTCATACGCCGACGCGCCATACGCCACCTGGAAAAAGGCCGCGTCGTCATCTTCGCCGCCGGAACCGGCAATCCCTATTTCACCACGGACTCGGCGGCGGCGCTCCGCGCTCTTGAGATAAAAGCGGATGTCATCATGAAGGCCACGAAGGTCGAAGGCATCTATAGCGCCGACCCTATGAAGGACAAGGCCGCGACGCGCTACGATTGCATCACGTATCAGGAAGTTCTTGAGCAGCAGTTAAAGGTGATGGACGCTTCGGCCATCTCGCTCTGCATGGACAACAACCTGCCGATAGTCGTCTTCAACATGCGTACGTCCGGCAACATCATGCGCGTCGTGATGGGCGACGAATCGGTCGGCACGCGCGTCTGCGTCGAAAAACAGTCCAAAGTCCCAAGTCCCAAATCCCAAGTCAAATAAGATTTATCCGACTTGAGACTTTGGACTTGGGACATGGGACTTCATTTCGGAGAAACTTATATGAACGAAAAGGATGTCGTTAAGGAAACACGCCCGCGCATGGAGAGTGTGATTGAAGACGTGCGGCGCAAGCTGGCAACGGTTCGCACAGGGCGCGCGGCTGTGAGCCTGCTCGATGCGGTGATGGTCGAATATTACGGCACGCCCACTCCGCTCAACCAGATGGCTTCCGTGCATGCGCCCGAGCCCAACATGCTCACCGTGACGCCTTGGGATCAAACGCAGCTCGGCGCAATCGAGAAGGCCATACGCGCGTCCGACCTTGGGCTCAACCCGACCAACGACGGCAAGCTCATACGCATCCCCATTCCGCCTTTGACCGAAGAGCGCCGCAAGCAACTGGCGAAGCAGGTCCACGAAATCGCGGAGGAGCATCGAACAGCGGTGCGCAACCTGCGCCGCGACTCTAATGACCGTTTGAAAAAGATGCTCAAAGACAAAGCCATCTCCGAAGACGCAGAGCGCGACGGCCTGGAAGAAGTCCAGAAGCTCACCAACACCTACATAGGCAAGATAGACGAGCTGGCGAAATCGAAAGAGCAGGAACTCCTGCACGTCTAATCGAAAAACCGTAAATCGTAAATCGTGAATCGTAAATGGAAGAAGCGGCTTTTCTCTATTGACGATTTACGATTTACGGTTTTTGGAGGTCACATGTCTCACGATAAGAGTCAGTACATAGTCATACGCCTGACCACGGGCGAGGGACCTTGCAAGATTATCCGCGAGGACGAGCTTTACGCGGCCATCTATTCCCAGGTTTACGGCCCGGCATCGCGCGACGAATGCGAGAAGTGGGTAGCTGGAAGTTGCTAATCCCGCTGCGTCACAATGAAACAAGCAGAGTAAAAAAGAGGTCAGAGGTTAGTAGAAAAAGCAGGATTACTATCAACCAGGTTTAGCTCCGTCAGGAGCGTGATGTTTATAGCCAACCAGAGCAAGATAAAAATCAAGCTCCGTAGGAGCGGCATGTTCTTCATAGACGACATGTCGCTCCTACGGAGCTTGATTCTTTTAATCCGACGATAACTATAAACATCTCGCTCCTGACGGAGCTAAGAACCATGTTTATGCATCTATCGAACTGTCTTTCTCTTACTAACCTCTGACCTCTTTTCGTCCTCTTAGAAGTTGAAGCGGACGCCTAGTTGTATGCGGCGATTGCCTGCTGACTGGTTGTTGCCTGCGAAGCCGCAGCCGCCGAATGGGCCGGTCGTGCTCTGCGATTGACCGAAGAATGGAGAGTTCAGGTTGCCGACCGGCGCGCAGAGATTGGTGCGGTTCAGGATGTTCGTGACGTTCATGGTAAACGTCAGGTTGTAACGCTTCTCTACAGGACCGGCTGCCGCGCCACGCTGTGGGCCGCCGCCACCGCCGCCACCAGCCGCCGGACGACCACCGCCGCCGGGACCGCCTGCGCCGCCGCCACGCGGACCACCACCGCCGCCACCCTGCGGCGCTGCCGAGGTTGCTCCCGGCAGATCGCCAAAGCCGAACGAGCGGCTCAGGTTCAGGTTGACGATAAAGAAGCCCGGACCTTCGCCGTAGTTGCGCGGAATCAGAGGCGTGCCCGCTGCGGGTCGCACGTCGAAGCTTCCGAAGCTCGTGACGCGAAGGTTTTCGGGCAGCGTCGAGGCGGAGGCAAACGCCGGACGGTCGTTAAAGATGCCGTCGCCGTTGTTGTCAACGCCTGTGATGATGTTGAAGAAGGTGCCGGTCGCGGCCACTATGAACGGGCTCAGGGTCAGGTTCAATCGCGGCATCGTGTAAGTCCCGCCCATAAACACGCGATGACGCGGGAAGAAAGCGACGCGGCCAAAATCACCGTTGAGGTCATAGCTGTTGGCCGGGAAGCAATTGGCTACAAAACCAAAGACGCAGTCCGTGTTGCTCCTCGGATTGCCCGTCTGGTAGTTGGCAAAGAGCGAGAAGTTGCGGCTCAACTGGTTGCGCACGCCCATCTGGAAACGCAGGTCGTCGAAACGCGCGCTCGACTCGTACTGATAAATGTCGCCCTGGCTCGGATCAGGGCGGATGCCCGGATTGCCCAGCGGATTAGCGACCGTCCGCAGTTGGAATGTCCCCGGCAGCGGTGCGTTGATGTTGCGCTGGACGATGGCACGGCGCGACGAGAAGGTAAAGAGCACAGCCCAGACCGTAAAGTTATAGGGCAACTGCCGCTCGACGTTGATGGCCGCGAGGAAATTGCGCGGGGCCTGGAAATTGTTCGCGATGATGGTGCTGGTCTGCGTCTGCGGCGACTGTGTTGCCAGCAGTTGCGCAATCGTCGGCACGTTGGAGACAGTGCCGTCACGGTTAAAGACGACCTGCGAGAGAATAGGTTGGCCGTTCGCTGCTAAATCCTGCTGGTCGATGATGAAGCGCAATTGATTGTCGCCGTCAAAGCGCGTCTCTTGCAGCGTGGCGCTTTCGTTAAGGCGGTCGTAGAAGATGCCGACGCCGCCGCGTATGACAAACTTCGGCTGGCCCGCGCCGAATTGGCCGATAGTCCCCGTAGAACTTCCGCCCGGAGCCCACGCGAAGAAGATGCGCGGCGCGATGTTGAGATGGCTGCTGATGTTCGATTGGTTCTCGTAGCGCAGGCCGAACGTGAGTGTAAGGTTCGGACGTAGACGCCACTCGTCCTGAACGAACGCGCCGAAATCAAACTGGCTGACGGAAGCTTCCGGATTTCCGCCCGCGATGATGAACTGCGAAGGCAATACGCCGGGCACGCCCAGCACAGCCGCTCTGTACTGCTCGATGCTGCTGAGACCAGTCGCGCCGGAAAAGGTAAACGTGCCGCCGAAGTTATTCTGGGAAAAGTCCGTGAGCCTGACGCCGCGCATTCTCACCCCAAAGCGCACGACGTGCCTGCCGACCGTGCCCGTCGTGTAGTTCTGAATCTCCCAGCGGTTCTCCTTGCTAAAGGAGTTGCCGACCTGCGAGCCGCCGCCGAAGAACGAGGCCAGCACGTTGATGGCCGGAGAATTGTCGTCGCTCTCCTGCTCGCTACTGCGGCGTATGAACTGGAAGCGCGATTCGTTAATCCACTGCGGGTTCAGGACAGCCGTTTCGGTAAACTGAAAAGTGTGCTCGCGGCTCTTGGTTTCGAAAGCGCGCGAGAGGAGATTAAATTGGCCGACGCCGGAATTATCAAAGCTCGTCTGTGTGTAGGTGTAGCGCATGACGAGCGTGTGGTTCTGGTTGATGGCGTAATCGAAACGCGGGCTAAAGGTCGTGAAGCGGCGCGGCTGTATGATGCCCTGACGAAACGCTACGGGAGCGAGCAGCGGGTCGTTCTGATTAAGGACGACGGCGTTGATGATGTCGTTATCGTTAATGTCGCGCTTCTGAAAATCGACGAAGAAGGACGACTTCTTTTCCTGAATCGGGCCGGAGAGCGTGAAGCTGTAGAGCCTTTGTTGAAAGGGCACACGCTCCGGGGCAAACGGGTTGCGCGAGTTCAGGCTCTCGTCCATGAAGTTAAAGCCGGCAGAGCCGGAAAGCTTGCCAAAGCCCGGACGCGTCAGGATGTCTATGCGACCGAAACCCGGCTGGTCGTTCTCCGAGTTGAAAGGATTCTGGTTGATGCGGACTTCGCGTATGGCTTCCTTGGGAGGCATGCGCCCGCCCGTGAAGCCGTCTATATAAATCTGCCCGCCGTTTGGTCCGGCTGAAGGTCCGGCCAGAGCCGTCAATGCCGCAGCCATATCGTCGGGGTCGTCGGGCAGCACGTCGAGGTCTTTGCCGCGCAGCACAATCGCGTTGGCGTTGCTCTCCGAATCTGTGCTCAAGCCACGGTCGTCGGCCACGTCTACCTTCTGCTCATCTATGGTGACGGCGAGCTTGATGTCAACCGCTACACGCTGACCGGCGTTGACCGTGATGTCCGAGTTCTCAAAAGGAGCAAAGCCCGCTTGCGCGACCTTGACGGTATATTTACCGGGCGCGATACCGCTAAAGACATACACGCCCTCTTCGTTGGTGACGGTCGTCTTTTCGGCTCCGCTCTGGTCCACGAGCGTCACGGTTGCGCCGACGATGGCTCCGCCCAGCTCGTCCGTCACCTGCCCGCGAACGCCCGTCCCGCCCTGCGCCAAAGACACAGTCATCGAAAGCATGAGCATCAGTGCCAGCACGAGGGCTTGCTTAATTGTTTGCTTGGTAAAGTTCATGATAATAGCCTTTTCTAATTTTAGATTTTGGATTTGCGATTTTCGATTGGATAAGGACAAATCAGAGATTTGAAATTAACAGCTTTTCATCATCTTCAAATCGCAAATCGGCAATCGCAAATCGAAAATCCTCAGGGTCCGCCGATGCCAATGTTGATCGTGCCGAGATTGGGCGGACGATTGGGCGGGCCGCCCTGTCTGGCTTGCAGCATGGTCAGGATGGGCTGGACGCCTGAAACAAGTGTGATGGCGGTGGCGCGCGAAGGGTCCGCGCCCTTGGTGCTGGAAACGAGCACCATGTCGCCCGCCTTTAATTCCGCGAGCGTCACGGGCGGCAGGTTCTCTATGATTCTCTGAATATCGAGGCCGCCGGGGCCGCCTGCGCCCGGACCATTACCCGCCGCACCACCCTGACCGCCGCCGCTTCCGGGGCCACTGCCCTGTCTAGCGGCAGCCTGTCCACCCTGCGCGCTCTGATTATTTCCAGCCTGCGCTCCGGAAGGTGGAGGACCGCGACGCTCTCCGCCGCCCGTGCCCGTTCCACTGCCCTGTGCGGGCGCTGCGGCTCCGCCACCGGAGGCCGGTGCGCCGCCCTGACCCGGACCAGCGCCGCCGCCCTGCATGCGCTGCGCCATCATCTGCATAAAATCTGCGGGCACGCGCTTCATGGTCGAGTCCTTGTTGACGACGATGGTGAGAGGCTGTTTGGTCTGGATGTCATTGATCTTGATTTCGCCCGTGGCCGCGTCCACAGAGACAATCGAGCCGCCCAGGGTGCGGAACGCTCCCGTAACTATTTCTTCGGGAGTAAAGCGCACGCCGTCCGTGCTTCTGTCGCCTTTGGCGCGCAACTGGTCGCCGACTTTAAGGTCGTCCCACTTGCTCTTTTTGGCGTCGCTGAACTTGACGGAATCCGGCGCATAGCGGCGCATCTCGACCTTGTCAGAGACGGGGACGATGATGGGCTTGGAGCCTTCGGCGGTGCGCGTGGTGACGGTAATCTCTTTGGTCTGTGGATTGAGAGATTCGATGATGCCGGAGAGACCGCGCTTGCGCCACTCCGCGCGCTCGCGTTCCTGCTTCTGCGCAATCTCGCTTTGCGAAACCACGATTACCTTTTGCGCGGGAACGCTCTTGCGGTCTTCGGCCACAAACCCGCGCGCGTAGACGCCGTCGCCCACGGCAATCTCTTTCAACTCTATCTTGACGGCCTTGTCCGCCTTGGTCTCGCCCGGAGGCATACGCTCGAAGGCAGTGTTGCTGTCGAGCTTTACGCTGACGACAGAGCCCGCTTCGGTTTTGACCGTGATGAGCCCTGCGGGCGCGTCTATGCTTGTGACTTTGCCGAAGACGCGCGTGGCTGTGATGGCCGGGTCAGACGATTGCGCGTGCGCGGAAATTGTCAGACCCAGAGCGCAAAACACGAGCGCAAAAAGCACCGGAACCCTTCTCATTGATTTCACCCTTAAGTCGAAGTCTGTGGTCCGCTTTGAAACGATTGCGGCTTGAAACGAAAGTTTTGGATTGATGCGTGAACCGAGCGTGTCCCGGCGAGTCCTGGGGATTGGCGAGCCGGAACAGTCTGTTTTACGCACGAACGGCGATTATTGTTCGCAGTTAATGAACAAAATCGCCCTCCGCACGGATAATTTTTAGCCTACCGAAGCGCGTCCTTAGAATCCTCTGACGCACCCTTTTGTAGTGAGTGGCCCGGTGCGTTCGAAAGTTGCTCTCACCGGAAACCGGCTTAACCACTTAATTCATTTGATGGGCCGGAAAAGTTCCACAAAGAGAGAGAGCCTTTCATGCTGCCCGTCATTCATTAGACGTACGAGCACGCTTAATTGTTACTCCATTTTTTCGGATTTTTGTACTAACTGTCGAAGGGAAAAAGAGGCAGCCGTGGAGAACGCGAAGCGTCTACAATTAGGCAGCGCCGTGCTCTGCCGGAGAGCGCCGCCAGCCCAGACGATAACGCGCCGTGAGCGTCAGACCGAGGCCCGTGACAAAAAGCCCCGCGACTACAAGGGGCCAGATGTAAGGCAGCGAGAGCATAAAGGTCCAGAACGTGACGCCCAAGAGGAGCGCCACCGTTTCAGACCTCTTGCCTTCGGGCAGGAGACGGCGCTCAAGCCAGCGGCCCGTCGCCGCGTGAATCACAACGCGCCCGAAGAAATATGCAAAGACGAGCAGCAGGACCGCCGTGATGCTCAGGAGCGTGCCTATGATAGAGGGCAACACGTAAGCCGCTATGGAGACGCCGAAGATGGCAAGCGTGGCGACAAAGCCTATGAGGGCGACGCGTAAAGATGTCAGTTGAAGACGCGCGGCGGCACGGCTCACGGCTCCCGGCGAAATCGCCGTCAGCGCCAGCGAGATGATGAACCAGAAAAGCACGGCCAGAAGTCTCTGCCCGACGTAGCCCGCGGAAAAGTGCGGCTCAAGAAACGATGCCGGGTCATGGAGCATCTGTCGCAGCTCTTCGTCAAAGCCCGCGTACATGATGGTCATCTTCTGGGGCGGGCGTGCGGCGGCAGAAGCGGAGCGTTGATACATTCCGCCGATGACCATCACATCGCCGCCGATGTATGCGCCGTCGCGCTGCACGACGTTGCCCCCGATGGTCGCCACGTCGCCCTCTACACGTCCTTCGACCACGACGTCGCCACCCAAAGAGAGCACGCCGTAGCGTACATTCCCGCGCACCAGCACAGACTTTCTAAAAACTATGACGTCGCCCTGCTCCACACCTTCGACTACAACGACGGGCGCAGAAGAAGCGCTCGGACTCGCGGGCACTGCCGTCGTGGAGCCTTGCGCGTTGACGGCGACCGCCGCGAGGAACAACGCAAAGAGCGCCACGCAAGCGTTCCAGAAGCTTTGCGCGCCGTACAAATCAACGGGTCTGTGAAGTGACAGATGGTTCACAACAAATTTACACGAATCATAGGGAGAGCGAGGGCGTGGCATGTGTGCGTGTGACGTGCTCATTTATTCCACGGCACGCGCGCGATGATAATTACGAATCAGGCGCGGTAGAAGCAGGAGCGCCGCCGCAATCAGAAAGTAGCTCAGGAGGCTCAACGGATGAGACTCGAAAACAAACCGGCCCATGACTCGCATTAAAACTGCAAGGAGCGCGCCCGCGTCATAAACTGTGCGCCAGAGAAAGCCAAAGAGCGCAGCAGCGTAGCGGCCAAACACGCGCACGGGTTCAAAGACCGAATCGTTCAGAGTTGCCGTGCCCAGGAGAGCAAAGGAAAAGAGCCCGAGCGCCACGCACAAACGAAAGGCGCGACCGCGTTCATTCTTTCGCCTGACGCCGCTCATGTCTGTTTGCGCGTGCGCCGTCACAACGCGCGCAAAATCCGCAGGCAGCGCCAGACGCTTTTCATGATGAAACGCCACGTCGAGCGTGCACAGCAGACGTCGCTGTTCCTCCAATTTCACAGAGCACGAGCGGCATTCTTTCAAGTGCTCCTCGAAAGCCGCGAGCGCACCTCCCACCAGCTCGCCGTCCACGTAGGCCGCGACTTCCGCGCTCTGGCAAATCAGGTTTTGAGAAACGAGTTCAGTCACTCTCTGTTCTTTTCCAAATCTCTAAACGCTCGTGATGCCTCTTTCGACAAACTGCTGGCGCATCATCTCGCGCGCGCGAAAGAGACGGTTCTTGACCGTGCCGAGCGGAAGGTTCGTCACCTCGGCAATCTCGTCGTAGCTCAGGTCGTGCTGGTGACGAAGAATTATCAGCTCCTTGTAAGCCGAAGGGAGCATCCGTACAACGCGCTCTATCTCTGCGCGGCGCTCTTCCCTTTCGCTCTCCTGCTCGGGCGAGAGGCGTCCGTCAGCGAAGGGCAGCTCGCGCTCCTCGCCGTCTACGTCCGAGGTGATGGACTGCTGGCGGGTGGCGCTTCGGCGCAGGTGGTCCACGCTGGCGTTGTGCGCGATCTTGTAAATCCACGTCGAGAACTTGTACTCGGAACGATAGCGGGCCAGCGAGTTGTAGATTTTGATAAAGACTTCCTGCGTCAAATCAAGCGCGGCGTCGTAGTCGCCGACCATGCGATAGACGTAGGCGGCGATGGGACGCTGGTAGCGGCGCACCAGTTCTTCAAATCCGTCTTCACGTCCGGCGACGGCCCGCGCGACCAAATCGCGGTCGGCCACGACGTTTAAGCTCAAAGGGATAGCGTTAACACTCATGCTCTGGTTTTACGACTCAGGAATAGTAAAAGTTTCAAAGGGAAAGTCTAGAAAGCCTGGAGAGTCCAGGAAGTTAAAAGCTTTCTTTCTAAACTTTAACAAAGCTATAGGAAAAGCCCCGTGAGGGGCGCGAATGTTTATAGCTCGCAATTTCTTAATTTGATAAAGCTCCGTCAGGAGCGGCATGTTCACATTTCGCTCCTGACGGAGCTTTAAGAAATTGATGGACAACCATGAGCTATAAACATTCTGCTCCTACGGAGCATGACGAGATAAGCTCGTCTATTATTTCTAACATTCCTCAGACTGTTCTTATCTCCACGCGAGGGTGGCGAGCCCGGCGGGTGCGGCAATCGAGTCGAAGCTCAAATCTGCGGAGGGAAGCGTGAGCCCGAGGTCCGAGGCTTCCATCGAACGCAGGTGAACGCCGAGCGTTTCGTTGACAATCTCGCCGACGTGCTCGCTCGTGAGACCATTGCCCAAGGCGAGCAGCCGTTCGATGCCGTAAGAGAGGTTTGATTCTTCGGGCGACGCCAGACGGTCGCGGTAAAAAAGGAGCAGGCGATAAAGCTCGTCGTCGCGGTCTTCCGCTTCGCAGACGACGGCGCGGACTACGATTGGCTGACGACCTCGCACGACGACCGCCGTGAAGCCTTCCGCGTGCGAGCTGACAAGGAGGCTATCGCCCTGTGCTCGCGCGCCATTCTGTTCGAGCCACTGCATCTCTCCGACATGACGCGGGAGGACGAGCCCCGCGCGCCAGCCCAAGACTGAAAAGACAGTCTCGTATTCGGCGAGCACTGCGAGACGCACGGCGACGGCTGCATAACGCGCGCGTCCCTGAGCGTCCGACGGAAGTCGCTCGTGCGCGACGCGCAATTCTTCAACCGGCGCACCGAAAACGCGCTCCATCTTCCAGCGCAGGATTTCATCCAGCTCGCCGCGACCTGAGGGCGTGCTCTCCAGCGTGATAATCACGGCGCGCGTAGAAGCTTCAGGCAGCGCCACGCTCCACTTGCGCTGTCGTTGCAAGCCTGCGCTTGTGACAAGCTGGCTGAGCGTCGCTGCCATCTCGTTAATATCCGTGATGTTTATTTCGTCAAAGCTCGGTTGAAGCAGTCCTTCGGGCAGTGAGATGGTGGCCGCGCGTTTGATGCTGTAGCCGCCGCGCCTGCGGTCGAGCAAGACGGCGGATGCTTCTTTGGCTTCAAGTCCGATGGCCGCAGGCGGGAGACGAGGGTTGACCAGTTTGTTCAAAGGATTGTCAGGCATGAAATCGGGGCGCTCTTTTGTGCACAGGGATTGTCAGAGATTTAAACGAGCGACGTGCTATTTACCAATCGCTGTAGGGCGTGCCTTCGGAAGATTGCTCCGAGCTGGAGCTGCGCACGTCCACGATGCCCGAGCCTCCTTCCGTGGCGTACGGGTCTTCGCCTGTAATCCAGTTCCAGTCGCGCTCGTTGGTAATCGGGTCCACGGGAATCTCACGCAGGTAGGTCTTCTCAAGTTCTTCTGGACCACTGGGCAGCTTGCCCTTGTCGGCGGTGTACTGGTCTATGGATTTGCGCATCTGGTAGAGGTCGTCGCGCAAGACTGTTTCGCGCGCGTGCAACATAATCTTGCGGTACTGCGGCAGAGCGACCGATGCCAGAATGACGAGGATGAACATCACGATCATCAATTCCAGCAGCGTGAAACCACGAGACGCATTTTTACTTCTACCACTCATTGTACTTCTCTCCGTTGAGCGCCGTGGCCGTGGATTGCGAACGGACGTCAAAAATATTTTCGCCGCCCCAGGAGGATGAGTCCGGCTGGTCGTAGAGCGAGCGCAGGTTCCACTCGCGCTTGCCCGTCATAGGGTCCAGAGGTATCTCGCGCAGGTAAACCTTCTTCTTGGTCGAGAGCGTTCCGGCCACGTCGGTCGCGTTTCTGGTATCGCCGCCAAGACCGACCCCGCCCCCGACAGCTCCTGCACCTGCGCGCGGCGCAACGTTGACGCCGTTGACCAGTGTTTCTAAATCCGGCGGGTAGCGATCCGGGTTGTCCACGCTGAAGATGGTGCATTCGGTAATCATCACGCGGCTGCGCGGGTCAACCGTCGGAAGGCTCACTTGCGGTTGTCCTCCCTGTGTTGGTTGTCCTCCCTGCTGTTGTGGACCGGCGGGCGCGCAAGGGCCGCCCAGAGTGTCGCGGCGAAACTGGTCAATCGCGCCGCGCATCTCGCGCAAGGCTTCGCGCAACTGCTGCTCGCGCTGGCGACGAATCGCGGTCTGCACGAGCGGCAGCGCGCCCAGCGTCAGAATCATCAACACAAAGAGCGTGATGACCAGTTCGAGCAGCGTGAAGCCGCCTCCCTGCACGCCCGCGTCCAATTGTCTACACGTTCGTTTCATCTACTGCTTTGCAACCACGCGCACTTCTGAAAGGTCCAGAAGGATGCTACGGCCATCCGCCGCTACCAGGTGCACGTTATTCTTGTCGAAGCTGATGGAGCTTTCGCCGACAGTCAGGGCTTCGATGTCTATGAAGATGAGCACGCCCGCGCCCGTTAGTGGAGAAGCGCCCGAGGGCGGAGCGACCGACACCATCAGTAGACCGCTCGCGTCAACAGCCTGTGTGACGATGGGCTGCGCGCCTTGCTGTATGCCCGCAAGAAGATTGCCCGCCGTGACGCTACTGATGCGCAACGCCTTCGGGTCGAACTTAAAGGTCAGCGCGGCGAGGTTGAGCGTCGCATCCGTCTTGAGCATGAGCGCGATGCGGCGGCGCGCGCCCACGCGCATCTCCTGTAGAGCAGGCATCAATAGCATTTGAGCGGCGCTTGTATCGACGGGGATTGCTACGTTGCCCGCGCTCTTTAGTGCAGGCTGCACGTCGCTCAAAGGACGAAGCGGCGGCGCGTCGCCAACCTTCGTATTAATATCTTCCGATGCACGGCCTGCTGTAGACGGCGGCGCGGTCGAGTTGTTCGCGGGAAGGCTCGTCGGTCTTGCAACGGACGTCGGGCCGTTGGCGGCTGCGCCGCTCGTAGCGTTATTACTTGTCCCGTTATTAAAAGCTTCGCCCGGTGCTTGCAATTCCATTTTGGGCACGTTGACAGGCAACGGCTTGACGTTGGCCGGAAGTGCTTTGGAAATGTTTGTAGCCACGCTGTCGGTTGAAGCCGGAGTCGCGGGCGCGCCCTGACCTATCAGGGCACGCGGCGCTGGCACGTACGAGGGAGGCTCTTCAGTCAGGACGGGCTGCGTCTGCGCCTGAGCTGCGCCCGCGCTCGACGGCGGCACGACGACGGGCGTTTGCGGTTGCGCCTGAGCTTGCGCCGCCGCGGCTGCCTTGTTCTGCTGCGCATTGATGCGCGCCATAGCCAACTGGTCCTCGCGCTCGGCTTCTTCAAGCACGGCCTGCACAGAACCGCTCGTAGGCGTTTGCAAAGTTCCGCTCGGGCGCATCAATTCGTCGTCCGGCGTCACAGCCGGAGCACGCAGGACGCGCGGCGTGACGATGATCACGACATCGACCTGCGCAGCGTCGTCGCGCGGCGCGGAAAAGAGGCGGCCGAGGATAGGAATCAAACCGAGCAGAGGAAGGCCGACGCGCGATTGCGATCGACGGTCGGTCGCCACACTTGCCAGCATCATCGTGCGGTTGTTCTGGATGCGCGCCGTTCCCGTAATCGAGCGTTCGGTAAAGGTCGGCGTCGGGTTGCCGGGATTGACGACGTTCTTGGCTTCGATGGACATCTTGACCTGCACGTCCAGATTAGGAAAGACCTGCGGCGTAAACTTCAAAGTCAAACCCGTCTGCTCGTAGTTGAAGACGGGGAAGCCGCCCGCAAAGCCGACGCCCGTGTTGACGCCTCCGGGCTGCGTTGTCGTGTTGGTGGTGCCGAAGGGGAAGGTCTGAGCGGTCTGCACGGGCACGCGCTCGCCTATGCGCGCCGTGGATTCTTCCCCGTTAAAAGCGTGTATCTGGTTCGATGCGATGAGTCGCGAGCGATCCTTGCTCTGGAGAAAGGCGAGGGCCGACGGCGGTATTGCGACGCCAATACCGAAAGCGGTCGGTAAAGCGATGGAGAACGTGTCCTTGTTGGTGATGCCGCCCTGCGCGCTGCCGAGGTTAACTAGATTCGTGGCCGTTCCGACCTGATTACCAATCTGCAAAAGGTCGGTGCGGTTAACCTCATAGAGGCTGACGTCCATTACAACTTCGGCGCGGTCTTTATCGAGGCTCGCTAAGATTTCGCCTATGAGGCGTATGTTCTCGGGCGTGTCGCGCACGGTCAGGCTGTTGGTGGCTTTGTCGGGGATGACGATGGTCGTCGGACGACCGGCCTGCGCAGGAATAGCCGACTGGATATATTTTTGCGCGTCCGTAGGGTCCAGGTTCGCCAGGTAAAAGGTGCGTATGACGAGCTGCTGGTACTGGCCGCGCCGCGTCTGGTCCGCGACGAGAATGGTGCGGCGTCCGAGCTTTTGAAAGAAGAGTCCTTCCTGTAGAAAGACGTAATCGAGCGCCTGTGCCGCCGACACGTCCTTGAGGTCTATGTCTATGTTGCGCGGCTGGCGAAACGACTGGCTGTCAAAGACGACGTTGAGGCCGAGCAGCTCCGCATACTTGCGTATGAATTGTTTGAGGTCGCCGGTGAAGGTGACGATGCGCAATTGCTCGGCGCGCTGCGGCGTGATGGGCGGGGGCGCTGCGGCTTCGCTCTTGTTGGGAATAGATGACGGAGTCAGGCCGCCGTCGCGCAGAGAGGTCTGGGTCATCTTGGGTGTGCCGCTGCCGCGCTCGCCGTTGGTCCCGTTCTCCTTGTCTCTTTGCAGGCGCAGCATGCGCTCCATCTCGGAGAGCGCCAGCTCGTTCACGGGGTCATAAGCGTAAGCCTGTCGAAAGGCGTTGTAGCCTCCTATGTAGTCGCCCTTTTCAGCAAGCGCGCGTCCCTGCATCATCAAAGTCTGCGAGGCGTTGAAGACCGAGCGCCGATAACGCAGTTGATATTCCGGGTCCGCCGGATTCGAGGCCAGCGCGAGCGCGTACTGCTCTGCGGCCTTCTCCCACTGCTGCGCCGCCTCGTACTTCATGCCCTGGTTGTAGTACTTCTCGCCCTTCTTGGCGATGACCGCGAGGGGCGCGGCCAGCAGGCAGAAGATGACAAGCAGCGACGCGATGGCGCGGGGATGGGTAAACTGTTTCATCTAGACCTCTCTATTAGAAGTGAGCAGTAAGCAGTAAGCAGTGAGCAGTGGAGAAAACTTGTTCGCTGCTTAGCGCTTGCTGATTCCAAGATTGACTTCTTCGACAAACGTGACGCGGTTAATCTCGTGGAGCGTGGAGACGCCAGTGAAAACTTTTTCCAGCGCCGATTCGCGAAGGCTGTTCAAGCCCTCGGCTTCGGCTGCGCGCCGGACTTCCGAGCCCGGACGCCTCTCGACAATCATCTCGCGTATATTATCCGTTAAATCCAGCAGCTCGTGAATAGCTGTGCGCCCGCGATAGCCCGTGTGGTTGCAGGCATCGCACCCGACGCTACGGTAAAAGGTGCGCTCCTTGTGCTCTGCGGGACGCAGGCCCGATTCGATCAGCTCCTCTTCGGAAATGTCATACGGTCGTTTGCAGACGGCGCAGAGCATACGCACAAGGCGTTGCGCCAGCACGCAGTTCAAGCTGGAAACGAAATTATAAGGCTCGACGCCCATGTTCAAAAAGCGCCCGATGACGTCTATGACGTTGTTGGCGTGGACTGTGGTGAAAACGAGGTGGCCCGTCAGGGCAGACTGGATGGCAATCTGCGCCGTCTCCGTGTCGCGAATCTCGCCGACCATGATCTTGTCTGGGTCGTGGCGCAGGATGGAGCGCAGGCCGCGCGCGAAATTCAACCCCTTCTTTTCGTTGACGGGAATCTGCGTGATGCCGTGCAACTGGTATTCGACGGGGTCTTCAATAGTAATGATTTTGTCTTCTTCGTTGCGGATTTCGTTCAGGGCGGCGTACAGAGTAGTCGTCTTACCCGAACCCGTAGGCCCTGTGACGAGCACCATGCCGTAAGGCTCCGCGATGTAGCGACGAAACTTGCGCACGTCTTCTTCGGCAAAGCCCACGACGTCCAGATTGAGGTTGCGGAAGGATTCGTTAATCTGCTCTTTGTCCAGAATACGAATCACAGCGTCCTCGCCGTGGATGGTCGGCATGATGGAGACGCGAAAATCCACGTTGCGTCCCTTGTAGCGAACGCGAAAGCGACCGTCCTGCGGGACGCGCCGCTCGGCGATGTCCAGCTCCGACATGACCTTGATGCGCGAAATCAACGTTTGATGATAAGCCAGATCAATCGGGTCCACCTTCGCGTAGAGCGCGCCGTCAATGCGGTACTTGACCTGCACTTCCGTATCGCGCGTCTCGATGTGTATGTCGGAAGCGCGCGACTCCATGGCGTTAAAGATGATGGTGTCTACGAGCTTGATGATGGGCGACATCTCGGAATCCGTCGCCAGCCGGTCAAGGTCCAGAATCTCTTCGCCGCTTTCGGTCTCTTTGACGAGCGAGATGCGAAACCCCGAAGCCGCTTCCTGTAAGACGCGCTGTGTGGCGTCGCCCTTACGCAACACAACGTCAATCGCGCCTGCGGTCGCCACGTGCGGGACGATGCGCGCATGGAGCGCGCTCGATAATTCGTCCAGTTTCTCAAGGTCCGTAGGGTCTGCCATCGCAAGGTGAAGACGTCGGCCTTCACGGCTCAGGGGGACGAACTGGTGGCGGAGCATGAGGTCAACGGGCAGTTCGCTCAACAGTTGATAATCAATCGGCGACTCGCCTTCAGGCGGGAGCAAATCCACGTAGGGCAACCGGTAACGCAGGGCCAGCTTTTTAGCCTCGCGCACCTCGGGCGGCTCCGACTCTTCGGGCAAAGGCAGCACGCGGTCTTCCTTCGTTATCTGCTGCGTGGTCTCGCCAAAGGAGACGAGCGTTTCCGTGTATTCTTCGGATTGCTGTTTCATAAATCAGGGATAATCATTGAATCATCGGTTCATTTTTTCATTGAATCAATGAACCGATGAATCACTGAATCAATTATCTCGACGGAGCGTTCGAGATTGATTGAATAATGGGGAGATAAATTGCGAGCAGGATCGTTATGACCACACCACCCATGACGATAAGGATGGCAGGCTCCAGCGTCGTCGTCAACTGCTCAAGCTTGACTTCGGCCTCGGCGTCGTAAAAGGTAGAGACCTCGTCGAGCATCTCCCGCAAACTGCCCGAGCGCTCGCCGATGCCGATCATGTCAAGGGCAAGCTCGGGCATCCAGTCGGCGCTCTCCAGACTCTCCGTAAAGGAGCGCCCCTCGCGAATCATCGGCGTGATGGCAGAGCTTCTGCGTCTCAGCTCCCGGTTGGTAATAGATTCAGCCGCTATCTCCCACGATTCGACAAGCGTGATGCCGCCCGCCAAAAGCGTCGCCAGAGAGCGCGTTGCCTGCGCCGTGGCAACCTGTATCAGAAGCGGGCCGATGATCGGGATTTTCAGAACCGAGCGGTCAATCGTCAGTTTCCCCTGCGGCGTGCGCGACCAGATAAAGATGGCCGCCGCCGAAAGCGCGATGACCGGGCCGAACCAGAAAAGATTCGACGTCACCCAGTTGGAGATGCCCACCACGACCTGCGTCAAAAAGGGCAGCCCCGTCTTGCTGAAATCCTTAAAGAGATTTGACATGCGCGGCACGACGTACACAGTCAGAAAGACGACCATGCCGAAGGATGCGACGAGCAGGAGCGCCGGATAAGCGAGCGCGCCGCGCACCTTGCGCCTCACGCCGACGCTGCGGCGCATGTAGGTCACGTAGCGCGAAAGAACTTCGTCGAGCGCGCCCGAACGCTCGCCCGCTAAGATAGAGGCCGTGTAGATGCGCGGGAAGATAGTTCCCTGCTTGGCAAACGCCGCCGACAGGGCCGCGCCGCCGCGTATCTCGTCTTCGACATCTCCGAGCACGGCGCGCAAGCGAGCCGAGACCGAGCGTTTGCGCAGCATGGAGATAGCTTGAAGGATGGGGATGCCCGCGCGCAGCAGCGCGGCAAGCTGTTGATTGAATAGTAGAAAGTCGCCTACTTTGACGCGCGCGTGCGTGCCCGCGCCGCCTCTGCGCGTCAGCGCCGCGACGCCCGAAGTGCGTGGCGGCGTGACGGCAAAGACGCGAAAGCCTTCACGCTCAAGGCGCGCGCGCGCTTCCTGCACGCCAGCGGCCTCCACCGTCCGTGTGACGACCTCGCCCGCAGGCGTTCCCAAACGACAAATAAACTCGGCCATGATGTATCTAGAAAAAGTCGGGAAGAGAAAATCCTATCCTTAAAGACCTTATGCACGAAGCGGTCAGGGCGAAAGTATAACACGCACGCCAGCGCATTTGCGACCAAGGGGAGGAGGGGCGTCCCTCGCGCCAGAGAGTGTCATCCGCCCCGCCAGTGATACACGCCGTGCCCGCGAGAAAGTTGCGAATCGTTTTCTGATTCCCGGCCTCTTTTCTTGCACCCGCGCGCCATCCTGCTTTACAATCGGCCCAGCCACACGGATAAGCGACCGAAGCAACTGAAGAGCGGTAGGTCTCCCCCGCACGCGTGAAGTCGGTCCCAGATCGCTTCTAAAAACTTTATCGCTCGTGTCATTCGTTCCCACTTTCAGGAGCGCATGACCGGCGTGGGGAACTATCCTTTATCTGCGCGCGTCGCCCCTCTTCCTGAGGCACGACCGACAAGGTACAGGGGGAATGATGAATCGAATGCGCTCCAGAGCACACAGCGTTGTGCTCCTCTCCTGTCTAGCCCTCTCGCTTGCGGCGCTTCTTACAGCGCCCACCCTTTCCACGGCCCAGGATAAAAAAGCCAGCCCAGCCAAACCGAAACCGACGCCCGAAGAGGGCATCCCTCTCGGCGACCAGAGCGTGATCAAAGTCGACACGGATTTGGTGACCTTCACGGTGACGGTCACGGACCAGTATGGCCGCTACGTCTCGGGGCTGACGCAGAAAGCCTTTACGGTCTTTGAGGACAAGCAGGAGCAGGAGATTACTTATTTCAGCGACGACGATGCGCCGGTGTCGGTCGGCGTGGTCTTCGACGTTTCGGGCTCGATGTCGGGCGAGAAAATCAGCCGCGCTCGTCAGGCGCTCTCGCGCTTTATACAGACGAGCCATAATTCGGACGAATACTTTTTAATCGGCTTCAACTCGCGCGCGCAGCTTCTGATGGACCGCACGCGCGACGGCGACGCGGTGCTGGATAAATTGACTTTCATACAGACGCGCGGGCAGACGGCGCTCTACGACGCCTGTTACCTCGGCGTGGAAAAGGTCACGCGCGGCGCACACCCGAAACGCGCCCTCATCCTTATCTCCGACGGGCAGGACAACGATTCGCGCTATACCTTTAACGAAGTGCGTCGCCTCTTGCGAGAATCCGACGTCGTGCTCTACGGCATAGGCATCCTCGGCGGCGCAGACCCCGGAAGCGCGCTCGGGATGGATGGTCAGGCCAAGCTGGACGAGCTGGCTTCGGTCTCTGGCGGCAAAGCTTTCTTCCCGAACACGGGCGCGGAGATGGACGAAATCTTCGAGCGCATCGCGCTGGAATTGCGCCACCAGTACTCGATTGGCTATAAGCCCAAGAATTTCGCCAACGACGGCAAGTGGCACAAGATCAAAGTCAAGGTTCAACCGCCGCGCGGGCTGCCCAGGCTTTTTGTTCGCAGCCGCGAAGGCTATTATGCTATTACTAATCCGCGCTAGGGCGGGCCCAGTCCTCCACCGCTTAGGAGAGGGCAGGCCGACCGGCGCGGGAGTGCTAGGCATCTAGCACTATGCGTGCGCAGAGAAAGAGAGGAGCGCGCGACGGTAAGTTTCAGCTTTTCCGAAGCTTCATCCGAAACGTGCAACTCTATTGCCCCAGCCGCACCGGAGCCGTCACTATTAGCGGCGGCTCGTACCACAAAGAGCGCCCTGCTCCTTTCACCTCTCCCAAGGTTTTAGGCAAGCCTTAAAGCGGGGTGTGGGCCGAGCAGGGCGCTCCTACTTTCAAAAGGGCCGGGACTATAATTTCCTTTAAAAGGCCATCAACCATTTCTGCGGCTCACAGCATCCAAACAGGTTGGTCTTCGTCATCTTCTAGAGGTTCACAATGATGAAAAATCGTCTATCTCAACAGTGGTCAAGATTTGCGCGCGCGTGGGTCGCGCTCGGGGCGTGTGTCGTCGCGCTTGTGCTCCTGGGTCTTTCGGCAGGGGCGCAAACCGGCGGGCAGGACCGCACGCGCCGCACAGCAGGCCCGCAGCCTACTCCTACGCCGCAGCGCCGCGCGGACGGCCCGCCCATCTTGCAGGAAGCCCCGCCGGGGCTGCCCGTGCCCACGCCGACGCCGACGCCCGACGTCGAGGGCGCAGAGATTAACGAAGGCGAAATCATTAAGATTGACGCCAACCTAGTCAACCTTCAGGTGCGCGTCATAGACCGCTTTAATCAGCCCATAGGAGGCGTGGGCCGCGAAGCCTTCCGCGTCTACGAGGACGGCGTGCCGCAGGAAATCTTTCAGGTCTCAAGGGAAGAAGTGCCCATCTCTTACGGCGTCACGGTGGACAACTCGGGCTCCATGCGCTCGCAGATAGACAAGGTCATAGAAGCTACCAAGACCATCATCAACAGCAACAAGCCGGGCGACGAAACCTTTCTCGTGCGCTTTATCGCCAGCGACAAGATAGAGACGCTTCAGGATTTCACTTCCAGCAAACAGGCGCTCAACGATGCGCTCGACAACATGTTCATAGAAGGCGGGCAGACGGCCATCATAGACGCCGTTTATCTCTCCGCCGAGCACGCCTCGCAATACAAGAAGGGTGACATAGACGACCGCCGCCGTCGTGCTCTGATACTCGTCACGGACGGCGAGGAGCGCGACAGCTATTACAACCGCGAGCAGCTTTTCGCCAAGCTGCGAGAAGAAGACGTGCAGATTTTCGTCATCGGCTTTGTCAACGAGCTTGAAAGCCAGGACGGCAACATCATACGCAAAAGCTCGCGCGGGAAGGCACAGGAATTTCTCGACCGGATGGCGAAGGAGACGGGCGGTCGCACCTTTTATCCGACCTCTTTGTCGGAGCTACCGGGCATCGCCAACGAAATCATACGCGACCTGCGCACGCAGTACGTCGTCAGCTACAACCCTACCAACAAGAAGCGCGATGGCTCGTTCCGCAACATACGCGTGACGGTGGCGGACGGCGCAGGCGGTGAAAAGCGCATCGCGCTCACGCGCAACGGTCGCATCGCTCCCAAGGAGGGACAAGCGCCCGCGCAAACGTCGCCCGCGACGCGACAGCCCATCACGAGCAACACAGGCGGCACGACTACTCCGGCGCGCAACAACAACACGCCGCCAAAGACCACTGCGACGCCCCAGACCAACCCGCGCACTCGTCCCTGAAGCGAGCGTGTTGCAAGCTCGAATTCAAACAGGGATAGACAGGATGGACAGGATAAGAGCAATGCAAAAGTCAGAATGCAAAGTGCAGAATAAACAGAAAGAGCTTCTTTAATTTTGCGCTTTGCACTTTGCATTCATCATTTGTTTTTATCCTGCTTATCCTGTCTATCCCTGTTAATTTATTTCCTTCACAACAGCACGGAGAAGATGGGCAGAGGTTCTGCGAGCATCGTGCTGATTAAGGGCAGCGCGGCGGTGACTTGTGTTAGAGGCTGTGTGTTTTGTTCGACAGGTCGGAATCGAACGCGGCGAATCCTGCGCCGCTCGACACGCTCGATACGAAAATGCATGCCTTCATATTCGACCGTCTCGCCCGGACGCAGGATGCGGCCCGCGCGTGCCAGCAAAAATCCGGCGAGCGTTGTATAGCCGCCCTCTTCCGGCAAGTCGAGCCTGAAGCGACGGTTGACGTCGCGCACCGCAAGCATGCCATCCAAAAGATACGTGCCGTCCGCTTGTTTAATAATCTGCGCGCGTACCTCTTCGTCATACTCGTCGTTAATCTCTCCGACAATCTCTTCGAGTAAATCTTCCAGCGTGACGATGCCTTCGATGCCGCCGTGCTCGTCTATCACAAAGGCCAGGTGTATGCGCGACGATTGCATCTGCTTCAAGACTGACCCCAGACGCGCCCCCGCCGGAATAAAGACCGGCGCGTGCAGCATCTTTTCCAGATCAAAACCGTCCGCCGTTGATTGTTCCAGATAGGGCTCAAGGTCTCTTCTGTAAAGCACGCCGACAATCTCGTCCAAGCGGTCGCGATACACGGGCAGACGCGAATAACCGAGAGCGCGAAAAGCCGCTTTCGCCTCTTCAAACGTAGCCGTCAGCGGCAGCGCTTCAACAGCCGTGCGCGGGATCATTGCTTCGCGGACTTCAGCGCCTGAAAAATCGAACACGCTGTTGAGGAGCTTTTGTTCTTCCTCTTCCAGATGCCCGCTCCGGCGCGATGCATCCACGAGCTGGCGCAGCTCGTCTTCCGTGTAGATTGCCCCGTGCTCGGATGAAGGATGCAGGCCGAACAGGCGGACGGTGCGTGTGCCCGCCCAATCAAGCAGGCGTATGGGCCAGTAAAAAGCCTTGTAGAAAAGCTGCATCGGCAGGGCGATGGCGAGCGCTGTCTTTTCGGCGCGTTCCAGCGCGAGCGTCTTCGGCGCAAGCTCGCCGAGCACGATGTGCAGAAACGTGATGATGCCGAAGGCGACCGCGAAAGAGATTGTGTGCAGGAAGGCATCGGAGACGCGGCCATGAAGCGGCGCTTCCAGCAGATGCGCGACAGCAGGCTCGCCCAACCAGCCGAGCGCCAGGCTGGCGAGCGTGATGCCCAACTGCGTGGCAGAGATATAAGCGTTCAGATTATCAACCAGCCCGAGCAACCGCTTTGCACGACGGTCGCCCGCCTCGGCCAGCGTCACGATGCGCGTGCGACGCACACCCACCAGCGCAAACTCCGAAGCCACAAAAAAGCCGTTCGCCAGCACAAGCAGGAAAACGACCATGATATTCAGGATTGTTACCATACTTTATTTTAAACAAGGGGTTAGTAGGGTGCAACCTGCTAGAGATTTTGGATTTGCGATTGCCGATTTTCGATTGGAAGCGGACAAATCTTCGATGTGAAATCTGATTAAGTCTTTAGTCCTTGTCCAATCGAAAATCGCAAATCTAAAATCCAAAATTTTTATTCTGTCGCAATGAGGTATGAGATGTAGGCTATAAAGATAATCGAAAAGATAAAGATGAAAGCCACCACGGGGTTGACGTCGGACAACTTCGCGCCACGTTTTTCTTCCTCGCCGATTCCCTGCGGCAGCTTTAGCTCACCCGTATCGACGATGATAGCGCCGGGGTGGCGAGGCTCGGACGTTGCGCCCACTTCCTGTCCTGCCGGCTGTTCTTCGGGCGGGGCAAGCTGTGCGGCCAGCTCCGCCGTCTCGCGGCTTTTTGTGATGACGCGGTCGCGTATGTGACGCAGCTTATTGTTCATAGCCACTTAATCTTTCTAAAGTAAACGTAAAGGCCGAAGCCTACGACGACCATCGTGGAGAGCGCGAACGTGTAGCCGAACTTCCAATCCAGCTCCGGCATGTGCTTGAAGTTCATCCCGTAGATGCCCGCAATCAGCGTCACGCTCATGAGGATGGTGGCGATGGAAGTCAAACGCTTCATCACTATGTTCATGCGGTTGCTTTGCACGGAGAGGTATGCGTCCATGGTCGAGCCGAGCATGTCGCGCAGGGTGTCTATGGTGTCGGCCACGCGTATCAGGTGGTCGAAGATGTCCTGAAAGTAAACGTGAGTCTCGCGCGCGAAGATTGGTTGCTCGCGCCGGAGCAGTGTGTTGAAGACGTCGCGCAGCGGCGTTATGGCGCGACGCAGGTAGAGCAGTTGTTTCTTGATGCGGAAAATTTCTTCAAGGGCTTCGGGCTGAAACTCGCCGAAGATTTTATCCTCAAGGTCGTCCATCCTCTCGCTCAGAATGTCTAGCAGAGGCATGTAGTCGTCCACAATCGCATCCATCAAAAGATAGGCCAGGAGCCCCGCGCCGTGTTCCGCGCGGTCGCTCCATTCGTGCCAGAGACGCTTCGCCGTCTGGATGGCGCGAATAGGTTGGCTGTGGACTGTGACGAGATAGTTTGTGCCTAGAAAGATATTCAGCTCGCGCAGCTCAAGGCGCTTGTGCGGGCCGACCAGCTCGGCTTCGTAGAGGACTATGAAATAGTAGCCCTGATACTCTTCAACCTTCGGGCGCTGGTGCTCCTTGCGGCAGTCTTCAATCGAGAGGTGATGAAAACCAAACTCCTCTGCGAGTTGTAGAAAATCCTCGCTCGTCGGGTCGGCGACGTCCGCCCAGATGACTTTATCCTTAGCCAGACAAACTTCGCTGATGTCCGCGACCGGAATTTCTTCAGTAAATTCTTTAGAGACACTGTCCAGACAAAGAGTGGTAATCACTTCGGACCTTCCACGGCTCTTTTTTCTTTAGCCCGAAGTATAACGCTTTGCCCCGGATTTGACGATTTATCCAATCTACGCTTTTCAGCAATCCGGGCGCACTCTCATTATTTAGTTCCCCTGAGAGCGATAATGGGTAAGCCTATCACCACAAAAAACACGCCCGCCGCGAGGGCTATGTTCGCGCCCTTGGGCCAGTTGGAACGCTTGCCCGTGAAGGGTTCCCGGGTCCCGTGGCCCTCGCGCACCTTTTTGATGTTCTTGTACTGGATCGTAACCACTCGTTTGAGGTCTACCTCTGTAATCTGAAAGCTCTCTTCATCTATAGCCACGACGTTGCCGTAAAGGTCTTCGCCGTTTTTAAGATAAAGCGTGAGCTTGCCCGCCACGCCCACCTTCTCGACGGTGCGTTTTATCTTTCGCGCACGCTCGTCCAGTTGCACGGGCTTCTGCGCGGCTGCTTGTGGTGTCGTGCTTTGCTGCTGCTGAATGCTCGTCTGCGCAGGCGAGGTCGCCGGTGTGCTTGCCTGTGAAGTCGTAGCTTCCTGGCACATGACCGGGCGCGCGTCCAGCACGAGCATAGAGAGTGTAATGACAATGGCTGTTAAGATTGATCGCAAGGTTGAATTCTCCTCTGGAATACTGGGATGGCCCTACGGCCCGTAGCGGCCCGGGTGTGAAAGTCCGGGCCGCTTGGTGAACGGCAATATCAATGCCAGAGGGGAAAAGTGTGTGGGAAATAGAAAGCGGCCCGGTAGGCGTGGGCCGCTTGATAAGCAGTGACAAGGTTGTGATGACGGGCGGCGCAGCAAAAATGCTGCAACTGTCGCAAACTATCTGCCGCGCGAACCCGGGCTTTTTATTTAGCCCTGACGGAGCCGGAGATTTTCTTGCGCGTCGTCTCGCCGGTCTTTAAGACTGGAATGCCCTGGTCAACTTCCGCATGTGGGCGCGGGATGACATGTGTAGCAACTACTTTGCCGACGCGACTCCCGGCAGCCGCGCCCGCGTCCACAGCCGCGCGCACAGCCGCTACCTCGCCCCTCACAATCGCCGTCACCAAGCCTGCGTCTATCTTTTCATAACCGACGAGCGTGACGTTGGCAGACTTGACCATGGCGTCCGCCGCCTCGATCATCGCCACCAGCCCCATGCATTCCACCATCCCGAGCGCTTCCATAGGTAAGCCCCTCAAATTTGATAAACTAACTGCTAGATTGAGCACGCCATAGTAGCACAGAGTCGGCGCGCCTGTGACACGAAATCATCGTTACCCGTTGAAGCAAAAGGCGGCCACAGATTTCGTCGCAGCGTAAGATTAGTATTGCAATTTGCGCGCGAGAAAGAGTAACCTCGGCGGCTGTGCGTGCCCCCTCGCCGGGCAACAGGATTTTTCCGGCGACACTTCTGCACACACAACAACCCACCCCGCGCGTGCGCCAGGCAAACACCAGCGGGCTGGGCTGTTAAATTATGTAAGACCTAAACGCCTATGCTTAGAACGCAGACAAAACGTTTATGAGGCTGCTTGCAATCCCCGTCCAAGGGTCAATCTCGTCCATGGCCGTGACCGGGAAACCCATCTCGCCCGCCGTTACCGACTGTTGCGGCGGCGGCGGCTCTGGTGGTGAAGAAATGGGAAAGCCCATCTCGCCGGAAACGGCGGGAAAAGCGAGCACGAGGGTTAAAACTGCTGCGGCGCAAAAGTGGCGTGGGTATCTCATTATTCTCTCCTGAAGTGTTATGGGTCGCATTTGTAATGGAGAACTTAAATTCTAGGCGGGCGCATAATACCATATCGTGCAGAAAATCAATGACTGCAAGGGATACAGCAAAGGTAGGGAAAGCCAATTACAACAATAGCTTAAGGGTATCGTAACAAATGACCAAATACTTGCCTGGGAACAAACCGTTGATTGATAATGTTTTGAATCTAAATTTCCTGCGATTAAGAAAGGTAGCCTCACATGAATCTTGAGACTCAACTGCTACAGCAGATAGACGCTCCCGGACTTGCCCATAGCGAAAGGGTACGGCTGCGCTGCCTTCTGGCTAAAGAACTTGAAGGGGCCGGTAACTACGAAGCGGCGCGCAATGCGATGGGCGAGTTATGGCAGCACGTGGGAGGGCGTCCCGCGCTGGATGGGCTGGATAAGATAACAGCGGCAGAGGTCTTGTTGCGCGCAGGGTCTTTGTCGGGATGGATAGGCAGCTCTCAACAGATAGAAGGCGCTCAGGAGAAAGCTAAAGACCTCATTAGCGAGAGCATCACGCTCTTTGAACAGTTGGATGAAATGATAAAGGCGGCGGAAGCCCGAACTGATTTAGCCGTCTGCTACTGGCGCGAAGGAGCATTTGACGAGGCACAGGTTATCTTACGTCAGGCTCTAAATAATATGGGGGACGATGAGAGCGAAACAAAAGTTTTGGCTCTGACACGCCTTGTACTGGTTGAAAGATCAGCAGGTCACCACAGCGATGCGCTTCGTATCCTGTCCGAAGCAGCACCACTGGCAGAAGCTATTGCTAATCATTCGCTCAAAGGAAAATTTCACGGCGAGTTTGCTGTTGTGCTGCGGAATCTGGGGACCGCCGAGAAGCGAGAGGACTACATTGACAGGGCGCTTGTCGAGTACGCGGCGGCAATTTTTCATTTCGAGCAAGCCGAGTATGTAAGCTATCGCGCGCGCGCCGAGAATAATCTTGGATTTCTTTTTCTCACGCTCAAGAGGTTTGAAGAGGCGCATGAGCATCTGGATCGTGCGCGGCGGTTGTTTGTTAGCTTGAAGAACATCGGCAGCGTGGCGCAGGTGGACGAGACGCGGGCGCGGGCTCTATTAGGGCAGGGGCAGTACACGGAAGCTGAGAGGGTTGTGCGCTCCGCTGTCAGGACGTTGGAGAAGGGCGGGGAGCAGGCGCTGCTGGCAGAAGCTTTGACGACGCACGGCCTTGCTCTGGCGCGGCTGGTTCAGCATCAGCAATCGAGGCTCGTGTTGGAGCGGGCTGTGGACGTGGCCGAGCAGGCGGGCGATTTGGAGGGCGCGGGTCGTGCGGCGCTGACTCTAATCGAAGAGCTGCATGGACAATTAACAGAGGACGAGATACGCGGGGTATACCTGCGCGCGGACGAGTTGCTCTCTCGCTCTCAGCATGCGGAGACTCTCACACGCCTGCGCGAGTGTGCGCGACGTGTGGTTGATGCGAAAAATGAGCCAGCATCTTTTGAGATTGGTGACCGCTTCATCTATGGCGCGGAGGAGACGGGTGCGCTCCTCAGTCGCGCGTGGAGAGTGGCGAAGACCGATTGCGCGGTATTGATTACGGGCGAGACCGGCACGGGTAAAGAAGTGCTGGCACGCTTGATTCATGAGTGGAGCGGGCGTGGCGGGCAGTTTGTGCCTGTCAACTGCGGGGCGCTGACGGATACGCTCATAGAATCGCAGTTGTTTGGTCACCTGCGCGGCAGTTTCGTGGATGCGCTACGGGATCATCCGGGCGCTGTGCGCGAGGCGGCGGGCGGCACGCTGTTTCTGGATGAAGTGTGCGAGCTGAGCAGGTCCAATCAGGGGAAGCTCTTGCGCTTGATAGAGCATCATGAGGTGCATGCTATCGGAGGAAGCGCGCCGGAGCGCGTCAACGTGCGTATCATCGCCGCGACAAACCGTGACCTCAAGGAAGAGATTGCGGCGGGACGCTTTCGTGCTGATTTGTACTACAGGCTAACATTCCACGTGGAACTCCCGCCGCTCAGAGAACGTCCCGAAGACATCTCTGCCATCGCTCAGCATTTCATAGAAGAAGCCTGCGCAAGACACAAAAAGCGCGTCGTATTTACGCCCGCCGGTATTGAAGCGATGCGACGGTTGACGCTCAACGGCAACGCCAGAGAGTTGCGCATCCTCATCGAACAGACAGTTTTGGTGGCGCGTGAAGGCTCTGAGATTTCCGCCGGGGCGATTGAGACGGTGGCGCTCCGCCGGACACAAAAAGGCGGGTTTGCGAATGCATGGGAAGGCTGCTCGTTGAACGAGGAAGTTTTGGATTATGAGAAAAGCCTTGTCCGGCTGGCGCTTAATGCTTCGCAGGGGAGCGTCACACATGCGGCGCGGCTCTTAGGCGTGACACATCAAACCCTGGCGTCAATTCTCAACACACGCCACAAGGATTTGCTCGACACCAGAAAGCCTATCAGGCGACGGCGGCGCAGTATCATCTACAACTCGCAAAGAAAATCTCAATAGAAGAATCAGAGCGCTCTCAGCCCCGCGAGGGGCGGTATAACAGTAGCCCACGGCGTGAGCCGTGGGAACACGCGTCGAATAAATGATTGAGCCCCGTCAGGGGCGGCATACGATTGATGCCGCCCCTACGGGGCTTCTGAATTAATCGCGACGTGTGTTCCCACATCTGACGATGTGGGCTACTGATATGCCGCCCCTTCGGGGCTTCGACGCCTCTGCACTCTACTTATCCCTGACTGACATCAATTCCGTAATGAGTGAATCGGTGCGGGGATGCGTCCGCCTCTGCGTATGAAGTCGGTGGACGAAAAATGATTGACGGGCATGATGGGAGCTGTGCCGAGCAGACCGCCGAACTCGACCATCTCGCCCACTTCACGACCGGGGACGGGGATGATGCGGACGGCGGTTGTCTTGTTGTTCATCACGCCGACGGCCATCTCGTCCGCGATGATGGCCGCGATGGTTTCACTGGTCGTGGAACCGGGGACGGCCACCATGTCTATGCCGACCGAGCACACGCTGGTCCATGCTTCGAGCTTGTCTAGCGACAATGCACCGACGCGCGCAGCTTCGATCATCGCAGCATCTTCAGAGACGGGGATAAAAGCTCCGCTCATCCCACCGACAGAACCCGACGCCATCGCGCCGCCTTTCTTCACAGCGTCTGTCAGCAGAGCCAGCGCAGCCGTCGTGCCGTGCGTGCCCGCGCGCTCGAAACCCATCGCTTCCAGAATCTCCGCGACCGAATCGCCGGGCACAGGCGTAGGGGCGAGCGAAAGGTCTATGATGCCGAAGGGCAAACCGAGACGGCGCGCGGCCTCGCGTCCCACAAGCTCCCCGGCACGCGCAAGCTTGAAAGAAAGTTTCTTGATGACTTCGGCCAGCTCGTGCAAAGGGAGGTCCGTGGGCGCATCTCGAACGGCGTGATTGACGACGCCGGGGCCGGAGACGCCGACGTTGATGACAGCCTCGGGCTCGCCCGTCCCGTGAAATGCTCCGGCCATGAAGGGATTGTCTTCGACGGCGTTGGCGAAGCAGACGAACTTGGCGCAGGCCAGCCCGCCGCGCTCGCGCGTCCTGTCAGCCATCTCTTTGATAAGCTCTCCAACGCGACGCACCGCATCCATGTTGATGCCTGCGCGCGTGGTGGCGACGTTCACGCTTGAGCAGAGACGCTCGGTCTTTGAAAGCGCTTCAGGAATCGAATCTAAAAATCTGCTTTCGCCGCGCGTCCAACCCTTGTGCACGAGCGCGGAATAGCCGCCTATGAAATCGACGCCGACATTGCGCGCCGCGTCGTCAATCGCATGAGCGAGCGTCAATAGCTCCTCGCTTGAGCGCGCCGCTTCGCTAATCTGCGAAACGGGCGTAAGCGAAATCCTCTTGTTGGCGACGCGTATGCCGACTTCGTCGCCTATCTCGTCAACGGTTTGAACCAGGCGCTCGGCGGTGCGCTCAATCTTTTCGCGCACGCGCTCACTGGTGCGCTCGATTTGTTCCGACGCACAATCGCGCAGAGAGAGCCCGAGTGTAACGGTGCGTATGTCCAGATGCTCCATCTCCGTCATCCGCACGGTCTGAAGAATTTCCGCTTGCGTGTATTCCATAAGCTTTGAAAGGACGCGCCTAGCGTAGATACATGCTGAGTAAAATCAGCACCATGGCGATGATAAAAAGCAGGACGGCGATGAGAATAAAACGCAGGTTCGGATCGTCCGCCGCTTCGTCCAACACGACCGTCGAAGCCTGACGCAGCTTTTCGACGCGCGGCCCTATTCTCTCTTCGACGACATCGCGCGCAGCCGCCGCCATTCGCTGACCGCGCCAGCGCTTGCCGTCATCCGGGGCGGGAGGTTCAGCGACCGGCCTTGCGCTCAACTGCTCGCGCGCCACCCTAGAAGGAAGCGAAGCGGCAGCTTCGCGTTCCGAATGAACATTTGCGTTTGCTTCGCCCGCAGGAGAAGCAGGAGAAGGTGGCGGCGGCGATGCAGGGATAGTGGGCGGCGGTGCGTGCGTGTTATCGACCGTGCGCCCGTGTGTATTATCAACCGCGCGTCCCGGCGTGTTGTTCGCCTCAAAATCCGAGCGTCTTCTTCTTTGCGTCTCGATGGCTTCGTTCCTGGCAGTGGACGGGTCAATAGTATCGGCCAACGGCGATGGCGGGGGTATCGTGCTCGCCAACGTCGTCTTCATGGGTCTCCCGCACTGCGGGCAGAAAGCAGCCGACGCGCGCACAGCCGCGCCACACTGAGGACAACGACGATCTATCTCAGGCTCCATAAGAACAGTGACAAGTGACGAGTGACAAGTGACGAGTGAAGAACAAGCTTGTCACTTGTCACTCGTCACTTGTCACTGCTTTTCAAATTCGGTGCATGGCGTTGAAGAGGTCTTCGCGCTGGGCGTAGATGCGTACGCCGAGCCGCTCGCCCTCTTTGCGCAAGCGTTCCTTGATCGCGGAAGCCGACTCGCCCGAGCGCGACATGTCCGAGATGATGATCATCGCAAACTTGCCACGCACCACCGTTTGATCAATGTCAATAATACTGCAATTGGCCTCGGCCAGAACCTGTGCGACGCCCGCGACAATGCCCGGATGGTCGAGCCCGAAAACCGAGACGACCAACCGCTGCGCGCTTCCCTCGTCTTCAGCTTCGCGCTCGCGAGCGGTCGAGGTGGCAGCACCGCTCGCGGCTGAACGGGCCGCGCCGTTTCCCACGACGGGCTCAATCGCGCGGTAAATATCGGTCACCAACTGCTCGACCGTGCGCTCGTCGGCCTGCGCCCCCAGACGACCGTAAACCGCCCGCGTGATGCGATAGATCAACTCTTCGTTAGCCATATTAAAGCAGTGACAAGTGACGAGTGACAAGTGACAAGCTAAAACAGCTTGTTCTTGCTCGTCACTTGTCACTTGTCACTCGTCACTGTCTTTTCCCGTTGTCCCCTGTCTGAAGCTCGCGGGCCGCGTCGCGCAGGTCTTCGGAGAGGGCGTCCTGTATGTCCATGCGGTCAACGATGCCGACGACAGCCGCTTCGATTGCCATCTCCTGGTTGCCGATGGCCGTGCGCGCGGCCTTGCCATAAGCACACATCACGGTCTCGCCGATGCCTGCGCCTAGACGGTCGGCAACCACCACTACGTTTTTGGTCGGCTCTTTGTCCAGATCAATCGGGTGCACAATCAAAAAACGGACGCCCTCTAAATCAGGCGTCTTCTTCGTGGACCAGACCGTGCCGACGACTTTTCCTAAAAACATTACGATGCGTTCTATCTTGTGCGAATCCTTTATACGCTTGTCAACCGATTCGTTATCAACCGCTCAAAAGATTTGCCTAGCTGGCGCTCAAGTTCCCTATCATCCGGATGTTCCAGAATGATTCTCACCAGAACATCATCGGGGTAACGCTGCGAATTACTGCGCAATAGCGCGTACAAAAAACCACTGGTGCAATGCTGCACTTCGTTAATGCGCCGCACCCTTTGCGGGTTGGTTAAGCCATCCTCGCCTACTTCGTAGCTATCGCGCGCAATCACGGTCAACTCATGCATCAGGCGCGCGAGAAACTCTTCCTTCTCTTTAGAAGAGTAGGCCACAAAAATATCGATGGCGTCGTCAACCTTCATGCCTGTTAATGTCAGATGATTTCTCGCTCCAGGCTATTGCTGTCAAAGCCACGCTCGTTAAGCACCTTAATGCGAACGTTGCCGTTAAGTATTCGCCCATCGGGCTTGACCTTTAAGGCTTCTAGCTTTCCCGGACGTAGAGAATCAACGATTTCCTCCGTACCGCGTTGCCGCCAATACTCCAGCGAAAAGCGGCTTGTCCCCGACTCCAGGGTTTCATCATCATGAATGAGCCGTAGAGGCGGTTTGTCTTCATTCATGATAAACGCATCACACCTTGGCGAAAACTTCCGCCGGGTCGCCCATGTCGCGGGCCGAAGGGGTGATGATGGTGCGCGCGTTGACGTAAATCTTCTCGCCTTTCTGAATGGCGCGGCGAACGTCGTCCTCGCTGACGAAATCCACGGCCTTGCGGCTGTTGCCGTTGGCCGTCTGCGGCGCAGCACCACTGCTACCTGACGGCGCAGTAGAAGCAACGCTCGCTGGCGGTGTCGCGGGTTGCTGTTGCGGCGCAGGTTGCTGCGTTGCACTGCCGCCGTTTCCGCCGCCTGATGCAATCGCGGTCGGAGCGGCCTCCGCGTGCGGCGCGGCTTCGGGCGCGGCATACTTGCCAACCCCCGCGATGTCCGTCATGGGTTGATATGGAGCCGTAGCTTCGGTCGGATGAAGCTTTGCATGGCCTTCGATTGACGGTGACGCGGAAGGTGACGACGGCGCGTCGCCTCGCGCTGATAGAAAGCGATCCACGATGGCGGCAATCTCTTCACGACCGATTCCCTTGCCCGTAGCGCCCGCCGTCGCGGGTTGCTGAGGCGCGGCGGCCAGTGGTGGCTGCTGCATAGTAGCGGGCTTCTGCTGTGTAGTTGCAGCGGGCCGCGTGCTCTTGACGGGCCGCGTCTCAAAGGCTACGCGCTTGATGTCCATCAAGTGCAGCGGTGAGACGTTGTCGGAAGTCACGTTGCCGCCCCATGAGCCGCAGCCCAGGGTCATAGAAGGCGGAAGCGCGGTCGAGAATCCTATAGCCCCGTGCGTGGTCGGCGTGTTGACGGTGATGCGCGAGGCGGGCATCTCGCCGCCGTAGTGTACGGCAGCTTCGCGCGAGCGCGTGTGTATGCCTGCGGTGTGGCCCATGCCGCCGTAGCTCAGGATTTCAAAGCAACGCGCCGCGCCACGGTCCACTCCGTCTTCAACATAAAAAGCCAGTATGGGCGAGAGCTTTTCCATGGAGAGCGGATAATCGCGCCCGACGCCGCCCACGTCCACCATCAAACAGCGCGTGCCCTGCGGCACGTTCAGGCCCGCGAGCTTGGCTATCGTCTCCACGGATTTTCCGACGATGGCCGCGTTCAAAGAGCGTTGTGGTGTGGCGACAACTTTCGCAAGCTGGTCCGCTTCCGCCGCGCTCAAAAAGTGACCGCCCTGCGCGCGGAACTGCTCGCGCACTTCTTTCTCAACGGGCGCATCGCAAACCACTGCCTGCTCCGAAGCGCAGATAGTGCCGTTGTCAAAAGTCTTGCCCGTCAAAATGTCCTGCACGGCTTTCGGAATGTTCGCGGTTCTTTCGATGAAGACGGGCACGTTGCCGGGACCGACGCCGAACGCAGGCTTGCCAGATGAATAAGCGGCGCGCACAAGCCCTATGCCGCCCGTGGCTAAAATCACAGCCGTCTGCTTGTGCTTCATGAGAGCTTCCGTGCCCTCTATGGTCGCAGTGGTCATGCAGCCGATGGCGTCCGCTGGTAAGCCTTCACGGATGGCTGCATCGCGCACGACCTTGACCGTCTCGTTGATGCAGCGCGCGGCAGAAGGATGCGGGCTCAGGACAATCGCGTTGCGCGACTTGATAGAGATGAGACATTTGAAGATGGCGGTCGAGGTCGGATTCGTAGAAGGAATAATGCCTGCGACCACGCCGCGCGGGCTTGCTATCTCGACCACGTCCTTTGATTCGGAGACCACGCCGACCGTGCGCAACCCCTTGAAGTAGTTCCACACGTCTTCGGAGGCAAAGCGATTCTTGATCTCCTTGTCGGAGGCAACGCCGAAGCCGGTCTCCTCGACGGCGAGCGCGCCTAGGCGTGCCGCTTCGCGCGCAGCAGCCTGTGCCATGGCCTGACAGATGCGGTCAATCTTCGCCTGGTCAAAGCCCGCCAATTCCACCTGCGCCCTGTGCGCCGCCTCGACCAGATCACGCGCCTGCTGCACCGACACGAGATCTTTATCAACTGACATGACAACACCTCCGGAGATTTTCGATTGTGGATTTGCGATTTTCGATTGGATAAGGACTAAAGATTAAAATTAACTTCTTGTCCGCTTCCAATCGAAAATCGGCAATCGCAAATCGAAAATTACTTCGCTCTTTCCTTGTTGTTCTCGCGTGCGCCGGGAGCAAGCGAGCGGCCCTGGTCGCCTTCGCTGAGCTGGCCTGCGCTGCCGCCGCCGATGGCGCGCTCGTCGGGGCTAAAGCCCGTGCGACCGTTGGTGGGCAGCACGCGCTCGACTTCGCCGTGCGGGCGCGGGATAACATGGACGCTGATTAGCTCGCCGACGCGTCGTGCGGCGGCGGCTCCGGCATCCGTCGCGGCCTTGACCGCGCCGACGTCGCCACGCACAAAAATCGTCACGTATCCAGCGCCGATGTACTCTTTACCTAAAAGTTGAACGTTTGCGGCTTTGACCATCGCGTCGGCGGCTTCAACAGCTCCGACAAAGCCTTTGGTCTCCACCATTCCGAGTGCTTCGAGAGGCATCGCGGTATCCTCGCTTTTTCTGTTGTAGAAGTTAAAAGGGAACGATTCTTTATCTGGAACGCTCCAAGCTAACACCGTGCGCCGGAAGAATCAAGATGCGCGCATCCATCTCGGGAACAAAAGTTTGACAATGTTTACCTGCGCACGTTATAGTGCGCCCCAAAGGGACTTTGGCCTGCCTGTGGGAGAGCCGCTGCCAAGTCAATAACTGGCTCAAACCAATTTTGATCGCAAAGATTTTTCAGAAGTCGAGCAGGCAACAGAAGTTTACCTTGAGCCCCAAAGATACAAACTCCCGAAGGGCGGACTCGGATTGGTAATGGCGACATCTTTTGGGGAACAACTGCGACTCGCACGAGAGGCGCGCGGCGTCAGCTTGCGGGAGATTTCCGAGCAGACGCGCATCTCCACACGATACCTCGAAGCCATCGAAGCGGACGATTACAAACGTCTGCCCGGCGGCATTTTCAACAAGAGCTTTATCAAAGCCTACGCCAAGTACATAGGCTTTGACGAACACGAGGCGCTCGAAGGTTATGCGCGCACGGCGCGCGAGCAGGGCGCTTCGCCCGACGACGTCGTCTCTACACCCTATCAGCCACGCGTCTACACGGACGGCAATTCGCGCTCTCCTCTCGTCACCCTACTTTTAACCGTGCTCATTCTGGCTATTCTCTCTCTCGGAGTCTATGCCGCCATGCACTGGTATCAGCGACGCGAAGCGGGGGCCGTGGGTGATGCGGGCGACACCACGTCTTCCGTGCCGCCTGCGGCTCAGTCTAACGCCGCCAGTGTTCCTCCGGCACAGGCCGGAGCGCCCACGACCAATGCACAAGCGACTAACGTTCCGGCGGCGAGCTTTACGGTTCAGATTAAGGCGCGCGAGAAAGTGTGGACCAAGACGCGCGTGGACGAGACGGACGCGACCGAAAACACGCTCGAAGCAACCGAGACTAAAGAGTTCAAGCCCAACGAGCGTTTGAGCATCATGCTTTCACGCAGCAAGCTCAACGCCCTTGAGGTCATGATTAACAATCGCCCGGCGAAAGTCACTCCCGAGCCGCGCGGAGGATTAGTCGAGCTTGTCATCACAAAGGATAATTACGCACAGCTCTCGCAATAAAATATTTTTCATCCCAAAGGGGGAGCGCGTCGCCCGCAATGCGCCAGACGAGCGGCCCGTGTGCCTGTGCGCTCCATCCAAACGGCTGAACGAATGATGCCCGCTTCATGTGCGGGCATTCTTATTTTATACTGGTCACGAAGTCCCAAATCCCAAGTCCCAAGTCCCAAGTCAAAGACAGGCTCTTTGTTTTGACTTTGGACTTGAGACTTGGGACTTGGGACTAATAAGGAGTTAAGACCATCATGATTACGCCCGATTTGCAGGAAGGCTTGACCTTCGACGACGTTCTTTTAAGTCCGGCTCGCTCGGACGTGCTTCCCAACGAGACGGACACTTCGACGCAGTTTACGCGCGGCATACGTTTACAGATTCCGCTCTGCTCGTCCGCGATGGACACGGTGACGGAAGCCGCGCTCGCCATCGCGCTGGCGCAGCAGGGCGGCATCGGCGTCATACACAAGAACATGTCCATAGAGCGTCAGGCCGAAGAAGTGGACAAGGTAAAGCGCTCGGAGTCGGGCATGATTGTTGACCCGGTGACGATACGGCCCGACAGGCCCGTGCGCGATGCGCTCGGCGTCATGCAGCGTTATCACATCAGCGGCGTCCCAGTGGTTGACGAAGACGGCCACCTAGTGGGCATCATCACCAACCGCGACCTGCGCTTTGAGACGCGCTTTGACATCCCCGTCTCGGAAGTGATGACGCCGCAGCCGCTCGTCACAGTCCCCGTCGGCACGACGCTCGAACAGGCCAAGGCCGTCTTACAAAAACATCGCATCGAAAAACTCCTCGTCGTAGACGGCGACAAACACATTAAAGGTCTCATCACGGTCAAGGACATACAGAAGGCCATCAAGTATCCGAACGCAGCGAAGGACGACCTCGGGCGCTTGCGCGTCGCCGCAGCCATCGGTGCGACGGGCGATTTTCGCGAGCGCGCTGATGCGCTGATTGAAGCCCGCGCGGATTGTTTAGTTATCGACACGGCGCACGGCCATTCGTCGCGCGTCATAGAAGCCGTGCGCGAAATCAAGCGTCGCTATCCCGAAACGCAGCTCGTCGCGGGCAACGTCGGCACGACCGAAGGCACGCGCGAATTGATTGACGCGGGCGTTGATGCCGTCAAGATTGGCATAGGACCGGGCAGTATTTGTACTACGCGCGTGGTGACGGGCGCGGGCGTGCCGCAGATGACGGCGATTCAATCGGCTGTCAAGGCTGCGCGCGGGAGTGGTGTTCCGATTATCTCCGACGGCGGCGTGAAATTTTCGGGCGACGTGGCGAAGGCTATCGCGGCGGGCGCTGATGTAGTGATGATCGGCTCGCTCTTTGCGGGCACGGAAGAGGCTCCGGGCGAAGTCATTCTTTATCAGGGACGCTCTTTCAAATCCTATCGCGGCATGGGCTCCATCGGCGCGATGCGCGAGGGCTCGCGCGACCGCTACTCACAGGAAGACACGCTCTCCGAATCCAAGCTCGTGCCCGAAGGGATAGAAGGACGCGTCCCCTATCGCGGCACGCTCGCAGACATGGTGACGCAACTCATCGGCGGCCTGCGCTCCGGCATGGGCTACACGGGCTGTCGCACCATCCCAGAGTTTCAGGAGAAGACGCGCTTCATACGCATCACCACAGCGGGCCTGCGCGAATCGCACGTTCACGACGTTATCATCACCAAGGAAGCGCCAAACTATCGTTTGGAATAGGAAAGAGGCCCGCGGGCATTTCTATCTTCTCACGTCGTCCAGCGCTCTCGCGCGCATGATTTCTCCGACACGTGTCGGACACGTCTGAGGTGTCGGGCTGACCTTCGCGTTTCTCATCAATAGTTAAATTAACCCCAGCTCGCTTGGCATTTAATTTGCCATCAGTGATACTGAAATGAAGATGGCCGAGCGTAAAGTAGTCTTGATTGCCAACCCGAATGCTGGGCGCGGAGGTGCGCGCAGGAAGCGGGACATCGCTACCTTTTGTGAGCGTCTTAAGGCGAGCGGTGTGGAAGTCGCGTTGATGGAAACATCCGCGCCGAATGATGCTACGCGGCTTGCGGCGCAGGCGGCACAGAATGGCGGCGGCGACATAATTGTTTCGGGCGGCGATGGAACGCTCAACGAGGCGCTACAGGGTCTCGCCGGAACAAAGGCGCGGCTGGGCATCTGGGCGAGCGGTACGGCGAATGTTTTGGCGCGTGAGCTTCAATTGCCTTTGAACGCGGCGGGCGCGGCAGACGTAGTCGCGCGCGGAGCGTCTAGACGCATACACGTGGGCACAGCGACGGTGGAAGCAACGGGCGAGCGGCGCTACTTTTTTCTGATGGCGGGAATCGGTCTTGATGCTTCGGTGGTGCAGCATGTAAATCCGCGTTTGAAGCGTCGCGTAGGCAAGGGCGCGTTCTGGGCTTCGGGGCTCGCTCATCTGGCACACTGGCGGCCAGAGCCCTTCGAGGTAGAAGTGGAAGGACAAATTTTCACGGCGACGTTTGCGGCCATCGGCAAGTCCTCGCGCTACGGCGGCGATTTAGCCATCACGCCGCGCGCTCGCCTTGAAGAGCCTGATTTTGAAATCTGTTTGATTAACTCGCAGAGCCGCCTGCGTTACCTGCATCTACTCTCACACGCCATGCGCGGCGGCGCAGGCATTGATCGTCCCGGCGTCACCTACCTGCGCACGACGCGCGCACGCGCCACGGGCAAAGCCTTTGTGCAGGTTGACGGCGAAATCCTCGGAGAGCTTCCAATGAATTTCGAGATAGCTCCCTTTTCAATCGACGTGATAGTTCCTTAAAGACAAATGTTTGCAGATAAGCGAGGTTTAATGTTCTGAGCCCCGCAAGGGGCGGAATAAAATAGCCCACGGCGTAAGCCGTGGGGATAAGTGACGAATAAATATAGAGAGCCCCTGAAAGGGGCGAAAGAATTTTACGCTCTGATTTCTTTCGCCCCTTTCAGGGGCTCTTTGACTTTTGAATGCTGCTTATTCCCACGGCTCACGCCGTGGGCTATTTTATTCCGCCCCTCCGGGGCTTTTATTTTTTGATAAAGGCGATGCGCCGGTCCGGATAATTGAAGACGATGGTGAAGACGGAGAGGAACTCGCGCCCGATTACCCCGGCCCCGCCTTCGCGGCTGAAGCCCGCGATTCTAAAGCCTGCACGCGGATTACGGAACCTGTGACCGGCCAGCTCGAACCATTCAATATTGCCCGTCGCCGTCCTGTACGTTCCGCCAGCGCCGACGCCCGTCTCCTCTTTGACCGTGCGGCCTTCGAGCAGCTTTTCGTCCTTGATAAATTTATCGTAGAAAGTGACCGTGCCCGTGTAGCCGGTGTCCAGCTGAAAGAGCCCTTCGCGATTGCCTTCCATGCGACAGACGACAGCGGGCGTGAGGTCTATATAAGAAAGCTCCTGCCAGCGACCGCGCGGGAGTTTGTAGCTCGTGGGATCGTAGACGGCGATTTTCTGACCGCCGCCCGAAACCTCTACGACTGCACGCGCAAAGAGCGGATAGCCTACGAGACCCGCGCGCTTCTCTCCCGGCGGCGCGTTTCTGTCCGACAAATCCGTTGCCAGGTAAACAGGATTTTTGTAAGTCACGCGGCCAAGCTGAAAAGTCTTTCCCTGACGAATGGTCACTTCCTGCGCTCGTCCGTCCGCGCCCCTTGTTTGCGACCGACCGAGCACGGGCATCTTCAGCTCGTCCGCCACGCGCGTATCAATGTGCATGGCGTCCGCTCCGGTATCGAAGTGAAACCAGCCCATGTCGCGCCCGTCAATCAGTGGTCGCACGTAATAATGCCCCGGCGAATCCGCCGAGAATGGCACGCCTTGAGCGATGCGCAATTCAGCCGGAAGCGTGTTGTCGAACACGGTGTCCGCCGGAAGAGGCGGAACGGCAAACTGCGTGCTTTGAGCCGCCGTTATTTCCGCGATCGATTTGACCTCGAACTCGGAATCGGAGCCGCGATAATTAACATTGATGCGTTGAGGAAAACGAAAGCCGAGGCGCTCCTGATAATCCTTGAAAGTGACTGTGTACGGGCCTCTTTCGTATTCGACGACGAGCGTAGTCGGCAACCATGTCATACGGTCTATAAAAATTTTAGCGCCGACCAGCCCGCGCTTCACGCCGAACGAGAGAGCGACCTGCTTGTCGTTTGTCTCTGCGGGCAGGAGGGCGAAGACAAGCGGCGCTCGCTCGTCCAGCCACCAGCCGCTTCTGACCCACGCCGGAATCAGAAGCTTTTCGCGCAGGCGTTGCGGCAAAGGAGCGCGCAATCCAGTGCGGTCGGCCTGCCAGCCGTATCTCCCATCAAAAATCACCGGCCTGTTATTAGACGGCTTTGATTCTTCTCTGAACTCGCCGCCAGAGCCGAGCATCAGCGTTCTGGCATCACCCGGCTTTCCACCCTTTGAAGCTTCGGCTTCTTCGACGATGAACCCATGCTTCAAACGCTTCTGCCTGTCATGCCCGACCGCTTTACGCACATTCGATAAGACCTTCGCCACCGTCAAATCACTGGCGGTTTGCTGTCGAGTCGTATGCAAGGCCACGCCGGAATAGGTTTGAGAAAAGAGCAGCGCTACACAAACGGCGACGACGCAGGACCGAAGACGTAGCCCGCTCAAGCCGCGCGAAGTTTCAAGATGTGCCATCGGATTATCCCTCGCCTGAAATAATATCAGGTCAGTCAGCCAGTGTAAGGGTCTCGCGGCTAAAGGTGCGCCGCGTATTCCGCTTGAGCGGCCCGTGGGGCTTCGTGCTAATTCTCTGATAATTACTTCGCCATCAATCACAGTCCGCCCTGACAGAGTCTGTTTGTGATTAACTCTCCGGCCAGTTGATGTCCGGCTTCGTTCCAGTGCCCGTTGCCTCTATCGCTCCCGAACCCGTGCAGGAACGCTCCCGTCTTATCTGCATAAACTTGCATCGGCTCTGCCAGATCAAGAAAGGCAAACTGCTCGCGCTCGGCCAGAGCCTGTAAGCGGCGGTTGGGATAATAGAGGTCTTCGACGCCGATGCGTTTGATCAAAGCATCGCGGACGGGCTTGTTCGGGTAAACCTGTATGTCCGTGCTGATGGCGACGACCAGAAATTGAGCCCCGCCCTGTTTGACCTCGTCACGCATCTCGGTGACGAGCCCTTCCGTCACGCGCCATGCTTCGCTCCAATCGTTGTCCACGGGTGCGCGGTAAATCATGTTATTGAAACCAATCTCTTCGGCCAGAACCTTGGCGGTTACGGGCTGCTGTGTTTGCGTAGCTTGCGTAGAGGCCGTGTTTGCCGTTTGAGGTTGAGCGGCTGCCGCGCGCTGCGCCCGCCACGTAGAGATTCTGGTGCGCAGCGCGAAATGAGCATGATGAATAAGCTGCATCAGGCGCGAAGAGTCTCGCAGGAAGCGTCCAAACTTATTGAGCCGTGAATCCTGCCAGTGGTACGTGGACGAATCCCTGAACGAAGCATCGTAAGTGAGCTTGCCGTCCTGATAAACGAAATAGGGAATCTCTTCCGTCCGCTTGAGCGGGCGATAATTGTCTACGATGTCGTTGTAGGTGGTGACGGCAAGGACGACTATGTCGGGCGAATAGGCCCAGACCTGTTGACGCAAAGTGAGCAATTCCTGCGCGGTGCTGTAGCCTCCGATACCAAAGTTGATGACCTCTACCTTTTTTCCGGGGAAGGCATCGCACGCCTGTAGCTTCTGCTCCATCACGGCCCAGAAGGTTTTGTCCATCTCGACCTGCCGTGCCTCCGCGAACGAATCTCCGAGCACGGCGATACGCACGGTGTCTGCGGGTTTCGTCTTTTGATGCTCACGGTCGCGCAAGCCCTCGCTATTAATCCGTATGTAAACTTTGTTCTCGACCCAGAACCAGCCTTCAACAAGGGGGCGCGGCGCATAGCCCCTGTAATAATCGGTGGTATAAAAAATCGGGTACGAATAATTGATGACGCGCAAAATTATCTCGGCCATTAGGCAGCCCATCAAGAGCCCCATCAGCATCAACAATAATTTCGCGTAGAGACGTCGTCGTCTTCCCTTCTGCTTTATCTCTTTGGAATTGACGCTCGCGGCGTGAGTGATTGTTTCGGCCATTGGCTAGTGTGTTTATCTCAACTCGCGCAAAATTTCCTGCGACCATCTCGCGCACCCTACAGGTCTCAAACCTTATCCCGCTTATTGCTGCTCCGCCGCCTCTTTGACGCGATGCGTCAGCCCGCTCAGATACCTGTTGCGATAGCCTTCAATCAGGTTCTGCACGTTATTCTCCAACTCGCTTTCGGAGACGCCCGTAGCAAACAGAGCGGACTTCTGAAGATCAATCAAAGCCATGAGCATCGCTTTGACCTCAATCAACTCGGTCGCAATAATTGAGAACGCTTCGGAAGTGGATTTGCTGCTGTCCAACAGCGCGTGCATATCCCCGGAAACCATGGGTTCATTTTCCTGACGAGCCATGTCTTACCCCCTCGATTCGGTAAATTTATTTATCTGACGAGCGCGAGCTAAAATTTATCAGAATAGAAGGACATTGGATAGCGTTGGAAGGAGAGGCCGGAGCGAAAGCTTGCGACTCACGAATCAATCGCGGCTACTGCCCGAAGAAGCCGGGGTCCATTAGATACCAGTTGACGAGTCCCGCCACGAGCCCGATGCCAAACACCACGAGCGCGATAATCTTGTCTACGGTTGTCTCGGGCTTCCCGCCTTTCGCCGGAAACAACAGGAGGAAGAACCCGCCTATCAAACCCACAGGCCCGAAGGCTGCCAGTCTTAAAGAGTAGCTGCCTTCAGTTTTCAATTGATGCCAGTTGTAACAGGTCAATCCGCCAAAGACTAGGATGATGATTACCGCCAGCAGGCGAGTTTTCAGATAACGCACGAACACTTCTCCTCTAACCGTCGCAACGGCGCGCGCTTTGATGAAATAGCTTCGAGGCACGGCCATTTTAATCGCCGTCGAGCAAAAAGATTGTCTTGATGTAGGGAGACCCGTTGCGATAGCCGTAAGTGATTTTGTGCAGGTACAAGTGATTGTGCAGGATGCCGCCGTCGAAATTGAAAGTGCAAACGCCCCGGCGGCATTGCAGGAGCGGTCGCGTCTCTCTGAAGGGAGTGCCGTCTTCCCTTTCCATACTCCTGAGCCAGCGGTCGCCCTCGGCCAGCGTCCTGAACTGTTTGACCTCGCGATGATCTTCATTCAGGGAGTGTTCAATCTCAATTCTCACACGCCCCTGAAAGGGACGCGAGCGGTCGAGCCGTCGCAGGGCTTTCGCATCGTAAGCCACGGACAGCTTCTCTACAAGCTGCTCGATAGTCTCTCTTCTGGCGGGCGATGCCGGATAAGACGTTGACGAAAGAAGCAACAGGATGAGCAGGGCGGTGGCAGCAAGCTTTTTCATTTCTTTGTCCAACTCAAGCGCGAACGGATTCGCGCTTCGTGCGTGGAATCGTTTATCACTCTCCTTGATGCTGCCGGTTGACGCTTTTTGCTTAGAGCGTGTCTCGCACACACGCGCGCGCGTTCGAGCTTTAGTACTTCATCTGTACGACCTTGGCTTTCCCTTTAGCGTAGACGGTGACGATGAAAAGATCGTCAAACTTTTTCTCATCAATCACAGGGACGACGTCACCGCCGAGCATCCTGATGACCTCGGGCACGGTATTGCTGTGGCCTATGACAAGCGCGGTATCTCCGGCCCGCTCGTAAATCTTGTTGGTGATTTCGGCTATGGATTGTTCTGAAACTTCTCTGGGGTTCGACGGCTTCATCTTGAGCGGGATGGAGGCGGCTGTCAGGCCGAGCTGTTTAGCCAGAGGCTCTCCGGTCTGCTGCGCGCGCAGAAATTGCGACGTGTAGACGGCCTTGATTCCCGAGCCGCCGAGCATCCGCGCCAACAAGAGCGAGCGCGCCTTGCCAAGCTCATTCAGCGGCGGGTCTTCGCGCGGGGCATCAGCCTTTTCTGCGTGGCGAATCAGAAAAACGGTCGTGACTTTGAAGTCTTCCGCGTAAGGCGATTTCGTTTCGGCCCGCGACGCGGCAGACGGCACGAGTAGAATCACGACCGTTGCAAGCAACAGTGTGGCGAGGCTGCGCGCCGGAAGCCGTCGCCTCAAGAGAAAAGTTTTCATCCTGAAAGTGGTCTCCTTAAATTAATCCGGTCTTCGAGCTTGATTGCTACGGGCTCTCGGCGTTTCAAGTTTAGCGCCGTCTTCATCTAAACCGTCAGTGTTCTTACTCATCCCTGTGCACGATGTATTGTGTCGCGTGCGGCATCTCTCTGATCGCTTCGCGCAGGAAGGATGGATAGAGCGCCAGGTTTCTCAAATCTTCCAGAGGATGCCAATGGAAAATAAGGGGCAGGCCATTCTCGTCTCCCACAAACGGCTCGTTCCGGTCTTTAAGATGAGAGTCATCCGGCAGCGAGACATGGAAATAGAATGCTATCTCGTGATACGGCTCATCCCTGTAACTAAAAAAATTCTCCACTACCCAGACGAGCCTGCCGACTTCGACGGAGACATCCAGTTCTTCGGCCAGTTCGCGAGCCAGAGCGAGGTTCGCAGGTTCGCCGAACTCGACGCGCCCGCCCGGCAAAGTCCAGAAGTTCTCATCCTCGGCGCGATGTATCAGCAAGCGTTGCCGGTCAATCACGACGCCGACGGTGCGGCAGTTAAAACGTCCTAATGAGTGTTTGAAGGTCAGCATCAAGTCTTCGATAGCGCTGTCGAGAGCATAAAGCATTCCGGCGGCGTGTAACAAGATGAGGATGAAAGGGATGCTATCGGGTGAAAGCTTTCACCGCAGAGACGCAGAGATGTCGCGGAGTTAACGCAGAGAGTTGAAATGTTTTTCTCTGCGCCCCCTCTGCGCTCTCTGCGTCTCTACGGTGAGTTTTATTTGAAACTGACCTACTACTAGATTTTCTGAAGCCGCTATTCTACATCAAAGAGGATTCTCTGCGATTCGGTCACGCCTGCTGCGCGGTCAGCGACGTTAACTTGCAGGATGTATTTGCCGGGGCTCAAGTTTGCGAGCTTTAAGTCTCCGCCGTAAAAGATGCGCGCCGGGTCGCTCATGGCTTCGGCGGGCAGCTTTTGCATCGGGCTGGCGATAACGGGTTGTCCGTTTACCTGTTCGCGCCGGAAGATTTGTATCTGCGCGGTGATGTCGGGCGTGCCGCCGCTCGTTTGCCGGGCGTTGTAAATCAGAATCATAAAGCTTAAGGGAGACGAGCGCGGGAAACGACGGTCCACGCTGAATTGCATCTGAGGCTGAGCCTCTTTGCCTTGCTCGCCTGCACCTGCGACACGTCGGCCAACGAGCAGGCTGCTCAAGGTCAGACGCTTGTTCGACAAATCCGGAATCTCTATCCACTGCATGGCGCTGCCCACGCGCCCGTTGGCGTCGGCCCTCGCCGCGACCCTGATTTGATAGATGCCGGGTTTAAGCGGCGCTCTGTAGTTATAAATGAGGCTCGAATTATCCGTGCCCTGAGCGTCCGCAGAGGCGGGAGCAACGTTGAGGCGCGTCCTGAAAGTAGTAGCCGTCTTGCCCTGATCGTTTAAGACCACGCCCGCGAGATCAACTGCGGCTGCTTGTTTGCCGTTCGCTCCAAAGGTGGCGGCTGCGGTGGGGACTTGTACAGAGGCCGTCAACACAGCGCCGTTCGTAGGCGTGTCCAGATAGCTAGTGGAGAGCAGCGTCGGTAGCCCTCTCTTTTCGGCGTATGAATTGAGCGCCGTGCGTAGCTCCGTATCGACGGATTTCACTGCGCTCGCTTTGGCCTCGCCACTAACAGCAGCCGTCTTCGCGCTCTCCTTCGGCACACTCTGAGACGAATCCATATAACCGCGAGCCAGCCGCACGGTCAGCTCTGGCCGCCCCGTGATGCCGACTTCTATGCGTTTGAACTTCGGACTCTTCTCCTCTTCGGTTTCCGGTCGCCATGCCAGCAGGTAGTAGTTGGAAGTTTCTTCGAGCGCCTTGTTAACGGCTGGCGTCAGCGCGAATGTATTAAGCTGCGCGCGCCCGCCTGTATCCTCCGCGAGCGCGTTGAGCGGGTCTTGCGAGGCCGTGAGCGCGCCGATGTTGGCGCGTGCGAGTTGTCCTATGGGATCGCTACGGTTGCTGCTGGCGTCCGGGCCGTCCAGAACTATCAGGCCGCGCGTGTCTAGCGAATAGACGACCGTGCCTGTGCGCGTCGCGGCGTCCGTGATGTTGTGCAGGAGGTCTCTGGCGTTGGAGTTGCGGTCGTTCAGGTAAAAGCCGTCCGAGAAGAAAAAGACGCGCTTGCGTCCGGGGACTTCGGCCATGACCTGCATGAGACTGACCAGACTGCCAAGCGTGGCGCGCGACACGTCTGCGGATAGCTTGAGCATGAACTTGGCGCGCTCCCTGATTATCTTGGCGCGCATTTCGCGCGTCGGCCCTGTCATCCCTCCGCCTGCAATCTTAACTTTAGTCTGCTCCTCAAGCAGCTTGACGAAATAATCAAGCGCGTCGGTGTCGCCCTGCTCGATTCTGAGCGCCTGATATTCCGTCATCTCCACGACCTCTACGTCGCGAACCGAATAAGGCTTGTGTTTGAGACGCTCGACGGCTGCGCGCAACACAGCCTTGTTACTTGTGAGCTGTTGTAGAAATCCTATTTGCCCGCTCGCGGAGGCAATCGCCACCTGATCGCTCAAGCCCATCTCTTTGTCTATGAAGTTAAGGATTGCCTTGCGCGTGCGCTGGATGCTTTCGGGTGAAAGATGCAGGTCGTCCACGAAGAAGATAATCGTGCGCCCTCGATCCGTAGCGATTTTTGTCGGCTCTACCGGAACAGAAGAAGGAGCGCGCCCGCGTGCCGCCGTTAACTGTTCTTCTTTGGTGCTGCCCGCCGCGACGCGCTCGAAGAAGGAAACGGGTACTGGCTTTCCATTGACGCGCAGCTCGAACTGCTCGCGGTTGAGACCGTCCACAAAACGCCCCTGCTTGTCAAAAACCATGACGTCTGTTTGCACGAGGTCTACGGAGAGCCGTATCACATCGTCGGGCTGTTTCTGCTCCTGCCCATAGGAGGACGCGGCCAATAAATTAAGGCAAAGCAGGATTGCGCACAGAGAGGCTAAGCGGTTCATGATGTTCAACGACCTCCATCAGTTCTCAGGAGTTTACACTAACCCACGCCTTTGCAGAAGATTGTTTAGCCAGAGTGTTTATGGCTCTGGCGATACTCTTCAATCTCCGCGCGTCTTTCAACCCCTACCTCTTCAAGCTTCTTCAGCCAGCTCTCCCTGAACGGCCTGAGCGCGTCGCGCAGAGCTTCGGCCACGGCCAGGTTGCGGAACCATTTCCGGTTGGCAGGCACTATGAACCACGGCGCGTGTTTACTGCTGCAACGATTGAGCGCCTCTTCGTAGGCCGCCGTGTAATCGTCCCAGTGCTCGCGCTCCTTCCAATCGCCCACCGAGAGCTTCCACGCTTTGACGGCATCCTGCTCGCGTTTAAGTAAGCGCTTCTCCTGCTCCTCACGGCTGATGTGTAGATAGAACTTGAGAATGATGGTCCGTGAATCGGCCAGCAATCTCTCGAAAGCGTTGATGTGGTCATAGCGTGGACGCCAGACCTCTTCGGGCACGAGCTTGTGCACGCGCGCCACGAGCACGTCTTCGTAATGCGAGCGATTGAAGATTGTAATCTGCCCGGTGGGGGGCGTGTGCTGGTGTATGCGCCAGAGAAAATCGTGCGCCAGCTCTTTTTCGGTGGGAACCTTAAATGACGCGACGGCGCAGCTCTGCGAATCGAGCGGCCCGGCGACGTGGCGAATCGTTCCATCCTTGCCGCTGGTGTCGCGGCCTTGAAGGATAACGAGCACGCTTTGCATCTGCACGGCGTAAAGAAGCTCCTGCAATTCGGTTAACTCTTCTACGAGCTGCGTCGTCTGTTGCGCGGCTTCCTCGCGCCCGAGCCCTGCGTTTTCATTGGCATCAAAATCTTCTAACTTAATCGGCCCTTCGCCCTCTAAGCGATGTGCATAACCCATAAGCTCTCCTTGAATCTTTGGCAACTTGCCAAGAGTCTCTCCAGGAAACTGCAAAATGCAGCACGGTTGGTTGAACGGAATCTATAAAAGTCCAGATTTACCGTCGATTCACTACTGGCACATCAATTGAATAGCGCATGTTAGGGAAATACTCAATCGCCCTACGGCAAAGGAGAGCGCCATGAACACGGTTGTTGTGACCTACCTGACCTATCTTGGCATCAGCATTGCGCTGACCATCTGGGTCGCCCATACGCTGCACAAAAACGGTCGCGTCTTTCTGGTAGACGTCTTCCACGGCAACGAGCAACTGGCCGATTCCGTCAACCACCTGCTCGTCGTAGGCTTCTATCTCATCAACTTCGGATATGTCTCGCTCGCGCTGAAGCTCGGCTACACGCTTGAGACAGCGCAGGAAGGGATAGAGGCATTATCCGCGAAAGTAGGAATGGTGCTGGTGGTGCTCGGCGGGATGCATTTCTTTAATCTGTTTGTCTTCAGCCGCATACGACGCCGCGCTGCTGACAACAGGCATCAACCGCCGCCCATCAAGAATTATAACTACACGAGCTTTCAGGAGAGCGAAGGTCTGGCCGAATAGACTTAAAAGCTGTTTGAAAAGTCCCGTAGGGACTTAATGTTTATAGCTGGCACGCATTTCCAACAATCAAGCTCCGTAGGAGCGGCATGTCACGGATGCTGAACATGCCGCTCCTACGGAGCTTGATGCTTTGATTGATACGATTAAGCTATAAACATCCTGCTCCTACGGAGCTACACAATTAGGGCTTTTCAACCTGCTTCTTAAAGCATGAGCGACAAGCGTCGTGCTCAAACTTATTTCGGTGCGCGACGGTCGCTTTGCTCATGCGGTCTTCTTAGCGATGATAGCGATGTGCCCCCTGGAAGATGGATCATCTTCCTCACAAAGCTCGACCTCGAATCCTGCCGTCTGCAATAAGCTCAGGGTCTCCGCAGGCTCATAACCGCTGTAGAAGAATTTGTGGCCGAACATCTCAGAGGTAAATCCCTCGTGCCCTGTGCCTCCGGCTGATAATAAAAGCCAACCGCCGGGCGTAAGCAACTCGTGGATTTTCATGAAGACGGCTTGATGATACGTGCGCTCTACGTGAAAGACGGAGTCCCATGCAATGACAGCCGCAAAGCTTCCTTCCAGATTAAGCTCGCACATATCTGCCTGAATCAGCTCCGCCTCGGGGACCGCACGCCGCGCGATTTCCAACATTCCGGCGGATTGGTCCACGCCCGCGACGCGGCAACCCTTCCGGATTAAATATTGCGCAACGGGCACGCCTGTCCCGCAGCCCAGATCAAGCACGGAAGCTCCCGGCTCAAGTCGGCCAAGCACGAGGTCAACGTATTTTCGCGCCGCGAACATGCTCCGAGTAGCGTGCCAATCTTCGGCAATAGCGTCATAAGAATTTCGCATCATGATTGACATTGTGCTCGCGCGCGTCCGTGACGCACGCGAGCACAATGCTTCTGCTCCTATCCCTTTTTCCCTTCTGCTTCCCTACGGCTTTTGAAGTAACGCCGCATGGACTGTACTCGCTCCTCGGCATCGGGCATACGCTGTACGACGGACTCCAGATGCTTCAGATACAGGTAGGGCGGCATGCCCGGCATCGCACGCAGCTCCGCGAGGAAAGGCTGTAGCTTGGCATACACGGCGACGTGCTCCGTATTAATGGCATTGAACATCTCGTCGTCTATGGCCTCGAAGACGACAAACGCCGCCGCCATGTCCCAGTAGGAGGCCACCATGCGAAAATCCGCGCTATGCTCGCCCATGAGGACATTCATGATGTCCTGCACGCTTTCAGGATTAAAGCCCGTGGTGAACCACGCACGGGCCTTGCGCATGGTCGGCTCAGAGCGCAATTCATACAATCTCAAAATCCCCATCATGCTCTCGTGCGCGTTACTCATGTCGGAATTCCTTTCGGAAGATTAAAGAAGCCGTCGAACGAACGCCGGGACGTTTCGTGTAAACGCAATTTGAACTAACGATAGCCGTCAATCTACATCAAGGGAAGAAGGATGAAAAGCTAGCTATCGTGCTAAAAGGATGAAACTTTCGTGAGATGAAAGCTTCATCCTTTTTTCTTTGGAACAATCGTGCAATGGCAGGGTGGCTTTCGTCACGGCCAACGTTCTCGCGGTAACGGCGCTGGATGTCATCTGCGCTCAACAACTCAGCAAAGAGAGCACAACTAAGGGAGGGACCAATCAAGTGAGAAAGAGCTTAATCATCAACCGAGCGCCCGAGGAGCTTTATCAATTCTGGCGCGACTTTGAAAATCTGCCGCGCTTCATGCCGTACCTTGAATCAGTGCGTGTGACGGGCGAAGGCCGCTCGCACTGGGTGGCAAAAGCGCCCGCCGGATTAAAGGTGGAGTGGGACGCCGAAATCATCGAAGACCGTCCGAACGAATTGATCTCGTGGCGTTCTCTGGAAGGCGCGGACGTGGAGAATTCCGGCACGGTCTATTTCGAGCAAGCGCCCGGCAATCGCGGCACGATTGTACGCGTCGAGATGAGCTACAACCCGCCGGGCGGAGCGATAGGCGCTTTTATTGCCAGGCTCCTGGGCGAAGACCCGGGGCAGTTGGCGCAGGAAGCCTTGCGCTGCTTCAAGCAGTTAATGGAGACGGGCGAGATCGTCGTCTCGGAAGGAACTGTCTGGGACAACGGACTGCTGACGCAGCGTCCGGCGCAACCTCCGACGCGCGAGGAAGTCGGGCGCGCGGAACAGGACACCGGCAGCCGCGCCGCATCCCGCTCGTAACCCGAGCGGCCTGTAAACACGAATTGATACTTAATAAGGGGGAACTAATGAGAGCAAACTGTTGGTACGGTAAACAGGACGTGCGGGTCGAGCAAGTGCCCGACCCTATAATTTTGAACCGGCGTGATGCCATCGTCAAAATCAGCTCGACGGCCATCTGCGGCTCCGACCTGCATCTCTATAACCATTTCATACCCACGATGGAGAAGGGCGACATCCTCGGCCACGAGTTCATGGGCGAGATAGTCGAAGTCGGCCCTGACGTAAAAAAACGAAAGGTCGGAGACCGCGTGGTAGTCTCCTTTCCAATCTCCTGCGGCAACTGTTTTTTCTGCAAGCAGGAGTTATTCACCTTGTGCGAAAACTCCAACCCGAACGCATGGATGGCCGAGAAGATGTTCGGCCATGCTCCCTGCGGCATCTATGGCTACTCGCATCTGACGGGCGGCTTCGCGGGCGGGCAGGCTGAATACGCGCGCGTGCCCTTCGCTGATGTCGGGACGCTGAAAGTTCCTGAAGGCATACCCGACGAGCAGGTCCTGTTCCTTTCGGACATTTTTCCGACGGGCTACATGGGCGCGGATATGTGCGACATCAAGCAGGGCGACACCATCGCTGTGTGGGGCTGTGGACCCGTGGGCCAGTTCGCCATGGCGAGCGCACGCCTACTCGGAGCAGAGCGCGTGATAGGCATAGACCGCTTCCCTGAACGTCTCGCGATGGCGCGCGAAGGAGCGAAGGCGGATGACGTTATCAACTACGAAGAACGGGACACCTACGATGCCTTGATGGAGATGACGGGCGGGCGCGGGCCCGACGCCTGCATTGACGCCGTAGGCATGGAGGCGCACGGCGGACACGGGCTGGTTTACGCATACGACCGCGCCAAGCAGGCGCTCGGGATGGAGACCGACAGGCCCATAGCCCTGCGCGAAGCGGTCATGGCCTGTCGCAACGGCGGCACGGTCTCCGTGATTGGCGTCTACGGCGGTTTCATAGACAAGTTTCCGATGGGCTCTTTCATGAACCGCTCTTTGAAGATGAGGACGGGCCAGTGTCACGTGCAGCATTACTGGGGCAAGCTGTTAGAAAGAGTTCTGAACGGAGAGATAGACCCTAGCTTTGTCATCACGCACCGCATGCAACTGGATGATGCGCCAAACGGGTTCGACATCTTCATGAACAAAGAGGACGATTGCATCAAGGTTGTGCTCAAGCCCTGAGTCCCGTTATTGTGAGAGCCATCCTGAAATCGCGCGTGCTGCGCATGAGCGCGTCTTTCCGTCGCACTTCCGGTTTCAGGATGGCTTTGACGCATCACCTTGATAAACGAGGAAGAATTTATGGCAAAGGACGAGGATCGTTCGACAGGTGGCGAAGCGAGTTCAGACGACGAAATGAGTGAAGCCGAGATTGACTGTAACGTGATGGGAAGCTTCCCCGCGAGCGACCCGCCGTCATGGACGCTCGGGGTAAGCCCACACAAAAAAGAGCACAGCCGCTTTGAAGAAGAAGACCTCTCTCCGATTACTGAAAGGGAAAAAGAGATGGTCAAAGTAGCACTGTTTGTCAGACTCGAAGCCAAACCCGGAAAAGAAGAAGAGGTCGACAAATTCCTGCGCGACGGGCTTGCCATAGTCGAGGAAGAGCCAGCGACCATCACATGGTTCGCGATTCGTTTCGGTCCCACCACGTTCGGTATCTTCGATGCGTTCCCGGATGAGGCCGGGCGTCAGGCTCATCTCTCGGGCAAGGTCGCGGCGGCGCTCATGGAAAAAGCACCAGAGCTTCTAGCAGAGTCGCCCAGGATAGAACAACTGGACGTGCTCGCAGCCAAGCTTCCTTAAGCAAGTAGAGAGCGTATCGCTTCTTCAATCCGCAATCCGAAATCCGCATTCCGCAATTTCCAAAGCGCGGCGAATCGGATTATATTCAAGCTCCACCTATCCGGCAGTTCCGGCGAGAGGAGCTTTAGATGTCATTGCAGGACCGAAGCGAGTTGATGCTGATTATCGGCGCTGGCCCTTGCGGGCTGGCACACGCCAAGGCGCTCACGGAAGCGGGCATCGCGTATGAACAGGTGGAGGCCGACGACGATGTCGGCGGCAACTGGTATCACGGCGTCTATCGCACCGTTCACATTATCTCCTCGCGCAAGACGACTGAGTTCACGGACTATCCCATGCCCCCGGATTATCCTGACTTTCCGAGCGGCCCGCAGATTCTCGCTTACATGCGCTCCTACGCAGAGCACTTCAATCTTTACCCGCGCATAGAGTTTAAAGCCAAAGTGGCGATGGTGCGCCCGCGCGCGGATGAGCTGTGGGATGTCGAGATGGCGACGGGCGAGCGGCGCATCTATAAAGGCGTGCTCGTCTGCAACGGTCATCACTGGCACAAACGCTTTCCGTCTTATCCGGGCGAGTTCACGGGCGAATATCTTCATTCAAAAGATTTCAAAGGGCCGGAGCAGTTGAGCGGTAAGCGTGTGTTGACCATCGGCGGCGGCAATTCCGCCTGCGACGTGGCATCTGAAGCAGCGCGCGTCGGCGAAACGTCTCATATCAGCCTGCGACACGGCTACTGGTTTTTGCCCAAGACCCTGCTCGGCAAGCCGCTGGTCGAATCCCCCGTCATGTATCTTCCAGTAGCTTTGCAACGTCTACTCCTGCGCGGCTTGCTGCGCATCGTCGTCGGGCGCTATGAAGATTACGGGCTGCCCCGCCCCAACCATAAAATTTTCGAGACGCACCCGACCGTCAGCACAGAAGTCCTGCATTATCTCAAACACGGTCGTATCAAGCCGCGCCCGGACGTCGCGCGCTTTGAAGGCCGCACCGTTCACTTCACCGACGGCACACAGGACGAGTTCGACACGGTGATCTGCGCGACAGGCTTTTACGTCAGCTTTCCGTTTCTGCCCGCAGGCATGGTGACGGTCAAGAACGACAACCTCGCGATGCTTTACGGAGGCTGTGTCCTGCCCGAATACAAACACCTTTACGTCATCGGAACTGTACAGACGCGTTACGGCATCGGGCCTCTGCTGACGCCCGGCTCGAAGCTCATCGCCAAAATGATCCAGTTGCAGAACGAAATGGAGCTGCCCATCGGTCTTGTGATGAAAGAGTCGGGCGCAAAACTGCCGACCACGCATCTGGTTAATCCCATCAAAGCGCTGCGACGAATGCGCGTCGCCAACTACACCATGCCGCTGCTCTTGAAACGCGAGCGCCGCCTGCGAAAAAAACTGAAGCTGCAACGCCCCGCGCCTTCGGAGCTACAGATTGCCTCGAACCCGGACGTGCAAGTCTACTGATTGCGGAATGCGGATTTCGGATTGCGGATTGAAAAGCAAGAATGTTGCTTGGTTCTTATTCTTTAATCCGCATTCCGCAATCCGAAATCCGAAATTGTTATGAGCTTAACTAAAGAGAGTGTGGCCGTGGTGACGGGCGCGGCGAGCGGCATTGGTCGTGCGCTCTGTGTGCGATTGGCGCAGGAGGGAATCGAGGGGCTCTCGCTCGCGGATGTAGACGAGGAGGGCTTGAGCGAAACGGCGCGGCTCGTCGCAGACTCCGGCGTGCGTGTTTCCATGCACGTTCTGGATGTCGCGGACTTCGCGCAGATGCAGGAGTTCGCCGCGCGCGTTGTAGCAGAGCATGGGCGCGTCACGCACTTGATTAATAACGCGGGGGTCTCGCTCTTCGGGACGGTCGAGGAAGTTTCGATTGAAGATTTACAGTGGTTGATGAACATCAACTTCTGGGGCACGGTGTACGGCGTCAAGCTGTTTCTGCCCGTCCTCGGCGCGCAGGCAGCCGCACATATCGTGAACGTGTCGAGCGTCTTCGGATTGGTCGCGCCGCCGGGCAATGCCGCCTACAGCGCGAGCAAGTTTGCCGTGCGCGGGTTTACGGAATCGCTTCGTCATGAGCTGGCGGATACAAACATCGCCGTGTCCTGCGTTCATCCCGGAGGCGTTGCGACGAACATCGCGCGCAAAGGGCGGCTCGGCGCGCGTGCCGACGAGTTGATGAAGGAAGCGAGCGTCCAATATCACACGAAAGTTTCGCGCACCACCTCGGACGAGGCCGCCCGCGTGATTGTGCGCGGCATCAAACGCCGCTCGAAACGAATCCTCATCGGCACGGACGCGCGCATCATAGACGTCGTGCATCGCGTCGTCCCTGAAAACTACCTCTCCGTGCTGGATAAATTGTCCGGCGGCGAACTCTCAAGACTGCGTAAACTTAAAGCTTCACAACCGGCGCGGGCTCTCCCGCAAGTGAAGGATGATAAGAGTCATACCTCCGAAGCTTGAGGACCGACACCGAGTATGCCATTTGATCTTCAACCCGTTTTGAAAGGCAAGCTGCTCGAACTCCGTCCGCTTCGACGAGAGGATTTTCATGACCTTTACAATGTAGCTTCAGACCCGCTCATCTGGGAACAACATCCGAACAAAGATCGATACCTTGAAGAAGTGTTCAAGCTATTTTTTCGTGAGGCAATGGAGTCCGGCGGGGCGCTCATCGCCATTGATTCTAAAACGGGCCGGGTCATCGGGTCGTCGCGATTCCACGGATACGACGAAGAAAAAAGCGAGATCGAAATCGGTTGGACGTTCCTTGCACGGTCCCACTGGGGCGGCATCTACAACGGGGAGATGAAACAACTGATGCTGCGCCACGCCTTCAGATTCGTAGAGAACGTTCTCTTTCTTATTGGTCCACAGAATTTGCGCTCGCAGCGGGCCGTGGAAAAAATAGGCGGGGTTCGTGCAGGGTCAAGGACGGTCGAAGATGGCCGAGAGAGTTTTGTCTACCGGATTGCTCGTTCAGCTTTCGAGCAGGAAGGACCAGGCTGAAAGGCAATCCCGAGCGCGTTAATGATTTACTAAACGCGTCAATTAGATAATTCTCAAATTTTATTTCGTCGTGCCTGCTCCCGCCGCTTCGACTTTGACGGCTTCCGCTAATGAATCTTCGGCAGTTGATTCGCGCATCCAGCGTTGGAGCTTCTCCATGTCTTTCGTCACCGTGCGCGAGGCCGCGAAGAGGACGAAGGTTAAGAGCGTGCCCAGCGCTGGAATGATGTACATCGCCGTGTGCAGCCCCGTGGCGCGAAAGGGTTCGAGCGCCGCCTGCGTTAAATTCGTGACGCCCGCATCAAGCGCGGCGCGCGTCGTGAAGAAGTCGCTCACGAGCCCCGTTCCGTATGGCCCGAGCGATGCTCCGAGCACGTACATGGCGAAGAAATAGAGCGCCATCGCCGTGCCGCGCAGGCTCGGCTCTATGACATCCTGAATGGCTGAATAAACGGTCGAGTAGTAGCCGTACATCAACGCGCAACCCACGCTCATCAGAATCATAAAGCCTATGCGGTCGCCGCTCGGTCTCCCGAGCGCAAGGTAAAGAAACGGAACAGAGCCCAGGATAGCCAGCGCGCCGACGAGCAGGCGACCGTTCGCGCGCCGCTTCATCACAGCATCGCCGACGATGCCTCCGAGGATGAGCCCCGGCGCGCCGGACAATCCGTAAACCACCATCGAGACGAAATTGGCAGAGCGAATGTCTGCGCCGTGGTAGCGCATCAAAAACGGCGTGATGAAAGAGCCTATGGCGTACATGTTGAAGTTGTGGAGCGCGCCCGAAATAATCAGCCAGCGCATGGTGGGCGAGGCTAGCACCAATTTATAGGGCGAGCCTTCGCGCTTGCGTCCTCCTATCTTGTGCGTTTCGGACGCGCCGCGCTGCGGCTCGCGTATAAACAGGACGGCCAGCGCGCAGAGCAGCCCCGGAATACCCGCCACGTAGAAAGCGGGTCGCCAGCCGTGCGAGCGCGCAATCGTTCCGCTCACGGCGAAGCTTAAAGCAATTCCAACGGGCAGCCCCAGCATAAAAATCGAAAGCGCTTTGGACCTGCGGTTCGCCGGAAACAGATCGCCGATTAAAGACGTAGCGGCTGGCGCGCATGAAGCCTCGCCCACGCCTACGCCCAGACGCAGTACAAACAACTGCCAGAAATTTCTGGCGAAGCCGGACATCACCGTCGTCAGGCTCCAGACAAAGACGCCTGCGGAGAGAATCCACTTGCGGCGCGACCTGTCGGCAAGTCGTCCTAAGGGCACGCCGACAAACGCGTAGAGGAGCGTAAAGGCCGTGCCGAGCGCACCCATCGCGCCGTCGCTCATTCCCCATTCGCGGCGCACGGCTTCGCCGACCGCGCCCAGAATTTGCCGGTCGAAGAAGTTCATGGCATTAATGGCAAACAAGACCCACAACGCGAACCACACACTCGACCGCTCCTGCTTCATACGGGATGGCCTTTCACTCTGAAATTTTGATTTGCTCGGGGACAAAAGTGACGAGCCGAAACTAAAGAACTAAACCTTGACGTTTGTTCAGCCCGGTGATACCTTACCGACCGTTCGGTAGCCATTATGCTCGACTTCGCGAACCCCGGTCAATTCCTTTAAGATTTCGTCGTCACGCATCAAAAGGTACTCGGTATTCTGGCTGCCCAGACCTTCCACTACGTCCATCAATTTAAGGAGATATTGCCATGAGAGGCCTGACTCATGTTTTTTTGACGGCGCTTTTCGTTCTCGTCATTGGAGTCTCCCCCGCTTTCTCGCAAGCATCAAGCTCGACCGCAGAGCTGCGCGGGCAAGTCACAGACGCTGCGGGCGGAGTGGTGCCCAATGCCACCGTCACCATCACCGATACGGGTAAGGGCACGAGCCGCACGACTACCACAGACGAGGAAGGCAACTACGTCTTCTTGAATCTCCTCCCAAGCTCTTACGAGCTGAAGGTCGAAGCCCCTGGCTCCGGTTTCGCGGCGAGCACGACGACCCTCAATTTAACGGTCGGACAGCAGGCCAACATCCCGGTCCAGTTGAGCGCGGGTTCGGTCTCCGCCACCATCAACATCGTCGGCGGAACGGAAGTCGTCGAGACAGACCGCACGCAACAATCGTCGGTCGTTGACGAGCGGCAGATTACCAACCTGCCCATCAGTCGCCGCAACTATCTGGACTACGCCCTGCTGACTCCGGGCGTGAGTGATGCCGACAGCATCTCCGACGCGTCGGACTTTCGCGTCGCGCAGACGCCGCAAAGCGGGCTCTCGTTTGGCGGCAACAACGGGCGCGGTAATCTGGTAGCGGTCGATGGCGGCGAGACGAATACGGTTTCGGGCGGCGTGCAGACAGCCATCAACCAGGAGGCCGTGCAGGAATTTCAGGTGCTCAGGAACAGCTACAACGCGGAGTTCGGCGGAGCATCGGGCGGCATCGTCAACATTGTTTCCAAGTCGGGCAGAAACGCATTCACGGGCAGCCTCTTCGGTCTGTTCCGTGACGACAAGTTCGATGCGCGCAACGCTTTCGATTTGAACCCGGCGGGCCAGTCGCCCTTTAGCCGTCAACAATACGGAGGCTCCATCGGTGGCCCGCTCAAGCAGGACAAGACATTTTTCTTTATCTCGCTTGAAAGGTTCAGCCAGGATGAATCAACTTTCGTCAATCTGCTGAACGACTCGTCGGTCTTCAATATTACAGCTTCACAGGCGTCGCTCTTTAACTATCTGGCGACGACGCCCTTTGCGGCGCTCGCAACCGGATTGACCGGCACGTTGACGACCACTGCCGCGCGCTACCCGCGCACCGTTAATCTATTCACCAGCGCCAGCGGGCAATTCCCTTTCAACTCCAACCAGACGACGTGGACCGCTCGCTTCGACCACAATTTCAGCGAGCGCGATACGGCTTACCTCCGTTTTAATCTAAACGATTCGAAATTTGAGAATCAGGCGGCGGGCGCGCTCACGGCGGTCTCGCGCGGGCGCGCGCTCGAAACCTTTAACGGCGGCGTGCTCTTTTCGGAGAACCACCAGTTCAGCGCCAACACCGTCAACGAGGTCAAGGCGCAGTACAGCTATCTGGACTTCAGGGTCATTCCCAATGATCCTATCGGCCCCGAATTGAACATCGAAGGCTTTGGCGCTTTCGGGCGCGACATCTTCCTGCCGTCGAAAACTATTCAGCGCCAGTACGACGTGCTCGACAACGTCTCGCACGTTCTCGACAATCACACGCTCAAATTCGGCGGCTCATTCTTTGCCACGGATGTCTCGACCGCTAACCAAACATTTTTCGGCGGTCGCTTTAATTTCGGCGCGGCCATCCCGTTAGCCAGCATCATCCCGGCAGCCACGCTCCCGGCACTTCAGGCTTTCCTGACGGCGAACAACCCGGCGCTGCTGCCCACGCTCGCCACACCGATCAACGCCTTGCAGTCTTTTAACCTGAACCTGCCGATTGTCTACCAGCAGGGCTTCGGGACGGCGGAGGTCAACTCGTGGACCTATCGCTATGCGCTCTATGGTCAGGACACGTGGAAGGTGCGCAATAACTTTACGTTGACTTACGGGCTGAGATATTCGATCAGCGACGAGCCGTTTTACATGCCGCTTGATAAGAATGATTTTCAGCCGCGCGCAGGTTTTTCGTGGGACCCCTGGAATGACGGCAAGACGGCGATTCGCGGTGGGGCCGGAATTTTTTCGGGTTACACGATTTATTCCGTACCGAACGTGACCAAGACGCTCTCGGGCTTCCCCGGCGACCCCATCAACATCGTGCTCTCGACGGCCACCAGCGCGCCGCTCGGCGTCCCAGCTTCGACCACCATCTACGGGACGCTCCTTGCGCAGGGCATTATCGGCACTCGCCCGATAGTGGCTTCAGACCTCTTGCAATTCGGTATCATCCCGAGACCGGGAGCGCCGCTCGAAGTTCGCTTCCGCACAGTCGATGATTACGAGACTCCGACTACTTATCAAGCAAGCTTCGGCGTGCAGAGAGATTTGGGCTCGGGCTTTTCGCTTGAGCTGAGCTATCTCTGGACGCGCGGGCTTCACATCACGCGCAACCGCGACATCAACCAGTTTAAGAGGACCGGCTTTAATCCGTTCTTCGGCCTGCCATGTTTTGTTCGCTTCCCGACGGCGGTCGCAACTTCGGCCACGTCCTGTCTGGGAACTTCCTCGGACTTCCGCAACCCGCTGCGATTTCAGGACAACGTTTACGAATCGACCGCCAATTCGTTCTACAACGCGGGCACGATTTCTCTACAGAGACGCTTCGCCAACAACTTCAGCATCAACATGCACTACACGTACGCGAAGGCGATTGACGAAGTGACGGACTTTAACAGCGACTGGTCGGCGCAAGACCCTTTGAACCTGCGATTGGACCGCGCGCTCTCGGCTTTTGACCAGCGCCACCGCGCCGTCTTCAGCGGCGTCTTCGGCAGCCCCTGGGAGAACAAGTTTCTCAAGGACTGGATTTTCGCGCCCATCGTTACAGCGCAGTCGGGCCGTCCCTTCAATCTGCTGATGGGCATCGACGTCAACAACGACGGTCGCTCACAATCGGATCGTCCCTACGACGCCGCACGCAACGCGGGCGTGGGCGAAGCCTATTACACCTTCGACGCGCGGCTCGCGCGCCGCTTCCCCTTCAAAGAAACCATGTTCCTTGAGCTGACCTTTGAAGGCTTCAATCTTTTCAACCACACGAATTTTACGGGCATCAACAACATCGTCGGCAGCCTGCCCGTCGCCACGCTGAGAACACTGTCGCTCACGAACCCGCGCGGTAATCCGGCGGCTGCTCCGACACAGCCTTTAGGTTTCACATCGGCTGCGCCCGCGCGCCAGTTGCAATTCGGCGTCCGGTTCAATTTTTAAGCGACCCGGCAAAATCGGAAACCTCTGGGGGAGAGCCTTTCATCAAGGCTCTCCTTCTCTTTATGAAGCTCCTCGATTAAGCTTAATCCGTGTCAACACCACATCGACTAATAGCAGAGAAACTTTCATCTCAGATAATCAACGCGCTCAAGCCCGAGCCGCTTTCGCTCTTTTTTCATTCGCATCGTTTGAAGCTTCATTACTGGGATTACGGTCACGACGAAAAGCCTCCGCTCGTGCTCGTCCACGGCGGGCTCGACCACGCGCGAAGCTGGGATTGGGTAGCTAAACGCTTACGCGTTGACTATCACGTTTACGCGCTGGACCTGCGCGGTCACGGCGACAGCCAGTGGGCAACGGGCGCGCTCTATTCTCTGGCCGAGCACGTGTTGGATTTGGCCGCGCTCTGCGACGTGATAGGCGCGCGTCCACTGACGCTCGTGGGGCATTCGCTCGGCGGCATCATCTCTTTGTCTTACAGTGGGACATACCCGGAAGCCGTGCGCAAAGTGGTCGCCATAGAAGGCATGGGTCCGCCGCCCACGCATCACACGCAGCGCGATCCCTTTCCTGAGAGGATGCGTCGCTGGATTGAAGCGATGCGCGAGGTCGAGCGTCGCACGCCGCGCACTTATCCAACTCTGGAAGCTGCCGTGGCGCGTATGCGTGAAGCGAACCCGTATCTCTCTGAAGAAATGGCGCGTCACCTGACGCTCCACGGCTCGAACCGCAACCCGGACGGCTCCTACGTCTGGAAGTTCGACCCCTTCGTGCGCGGCTGGCCGCCCTACGGCTTTGACACGGCTCAAGCCGCGGAGCTGCTCAAAAGAATCAACTGCCCCGTGCTCCTGTTTCGCGGGATGGAGAGCTGGGCGAGCGACCCTGAAAAGGACGGTCGCGCAAAGTCTCTGAAAGACTATCGCCTCGTCAATGTTCCAAATGCGGGTCACTGGCTGCATCACGATCAACTGGAATTATTTTTAAACGAGACGACGCGCTTTCTCGCTGAGTAGAAAGTTGGACGGACACTTTTCAATGCCTCCACCGTTTATAGAATTCAAGCGCCGCCTTCGCTGGGCCGACGCGGACGCCGCCGGGCGGCTTCACTTCCCGCGCATCTTCGAGATTGTCGAAGAGGCCGAGAGCGAATTGTTACGCGGGATTGAATGGCCTATGGATGTTCGTCGCCGGAATTACGATTTCCCGCGCGTCCATCTTGAATGCCGGTTTCGACGCATCATCGCGCTCGACGCGCCCTTTCGCCTGCGGCTCACGGTCGGCAGGCTTGGCCGCACCTCGATTCGCTATGACTACCAGGTTTTCGACGCGGGTGAAGAACTGGCGATTGAAGGCACGATGACCGTCGTCGTCTTACAGGATGGTGTGCCGACAGAGATTCCACAGGCTTTACGCGACGCGCTCGGTGGAGAGACTGACAAAGAGTAAAGAGGATTTCATTCATGCCGTACGCCGAAAGCGATGGGACAAAGATTTACTGGGACGAGCGTGGCGAAGGGGAACCGCTCATGCTCATCATGGGGCTCGGGTCATCGTCCGACATGTGGTATCGCCTAGTGCCAGAGCTTTCGGCGCGCTACAGAACAATCGTCTTCGACAATCGCGGCGCAGGCCGCAACGAGCCGCACGACGGTCCATACTCCATCGAGACGCTGGCCCGTGATGCGGCAGCCGTCATGGACGCGGCGAATGTAGAGAGCGCGCACGTCTTCGGATTCTCTATGGGCGGCTTTATCGCACAGGAGTTTGCGCTTCATTATCCCGAAAGAACTAGGTCGCTCATCCTAGCGGGCACAGCGTGCGGAGGCCGGGAGGTCGAGCGCTCAGCCCCGGAAGTCTTCGCGGCGCTTGAGGCGCGCGGAGTCAAGACGCCCGAAGAGGCTTTCTGGCTCGTCGCGCCTTATAACTACGACCCTTCTACCGAGCGCGCGCGTCTTGAGGAAGACTTAGAGGTCACGTTGCGCGCGCCCATCAAAAGAAAAAGCTACATGGCGCAGCTTCAAGCCATTCTTTCGTGGGCCGGGACACATAGCCGTCTGAGCAGCCTACGCGTGCCCACGCTCGTTATTCACGGCGCAAGCGACGTGCTGATTCCAACCGAAAACGGTCGCATACTCGCACGCGCTATCCCTAATGCGAAGCTCGTTATTCTCCCTCGCGCGGGCCACAGGTTTATGACCGACCAGCTCGAAGCAGCCACCGAAACCATCCTGTCATTTCTAGACCGACAGAGAGACACACAGGAATTGCGGAATGCGGATTTCGGATTGCGGATTTAAGAGCAAGACGATTTCTTTCTTTTTCAATCCGCATTCCGCAATCGAAGGAGAGACAATGAAAAGCGTCAGATTTTATGAATTCGGAAATCCAGCCGACAAGTTGCGCGTGGAAGACGTAGAGCAGCCCGTGCCCGGTGAGAATCAAGTTCTGGTAAAGCTGCGTGCGCGCTCTATCAATCCGTCCGATCTGCTGACGGTGCGCGGCCTCTACGGCGCGCTCCCGAAGCTGCCTTCAACACCCGGTCTCGAAGGCATGGGAGAGGTCGCGGAGGTAGGCAGCGGCGTCAAAAATTTTCGCGCCGGTCAACGTGTCATCCCGCTCGGCGTGCCCGGCACATGGCAGGAATATTTGGTAGCCGAGAGCACGCAGCTCATCCCCGTCCCCGATAGCGTCAACGACCAGACGGCGGCGCAGTTCGTCGTCAATCCTCTGACGGCGTGGATTATGACGGTCGAAGAGCTGGCTATGAAGCCCGGAGAGTGGCTACTGCAAACCGCCGCAGGCTCAACGCTCGGGCGCGTCGTCTTACAGATAGCGCGGCTGCGCGGCTTCAAGACCATCAACGTTGTCAGACGTCGCGAGCAGGTTGAAGAATTAAAACAGCTCGGCGCGGATGAAGTCATCTGCACGGGCGATGAAGATTTGGTCGAGCGCGTCAAAGAAATCACGGGCCGCGACGGCTTGACCAAAGCGATTGATGCGGTTGGCGGGCAAACAGGCGGGGCCGTGGTGCGCGCTCTCGGGCGCAAGGGCGTGATGCTCGTCTACGGCCTGCTCTCTATGGAGCCGATGCCGGTCGATAGCGGGCGCATGATCTTTACCTCGACCACGATACGCGGCTTCTGGCTCACGGAGTGGATGCGCAGCACCGCGCCCGAAAAAATGCAAGCCGTAACAGGCGAGCTACTGCGCATGATGGCAACCAGCGAAATCGTCCCGCCCGTCGAAGCCGAATACCCACTCGCGGACGCCCTCGCGGCAATCGAGCACGCAGAGCGCACGGGCCGCAGCGGCAAAGTGTTGCTGGTTGGTTGAAGATAAAGCGGATTCAAACAGGGATGGACAGGATAGACAGGATAAAAACAAATGATAAATGCAAAGTGCAAAAGGCAGAATTAAAGAATAGCTTTTCCTTCATCATTTTGCATTTTGACTTTTGCACTGCTTTTATCCTGTCTATCCTGTCCATCCCTGTTAATTTCGTTCTGCGTCTTACCACTTGATAATTCCGCGCGCGCCTTCGCCAGAGGCGAGTGCTGCGAGCGCGTCGTTCACCTCGTGAAGATGATAGGTGCGCGTGACGAGTTCATGTAGTTTGAGCTTGCCTTCCTGATGGAGCGCGATGAGACGCGGGATGTCTCTGAGCGGTTGCCCTGAGCCGTACACAGAGCCTATGAGGCGCTTCTCCTGCATGACGAAAGGAAAGAGCGGAAAGGAAGCTTGCGCATCCGTGCGCGACAGGCCCGTCATCACGACCGTTCCACCTTTGCGCGTGAAGCGTAGCGCCTGCGCTAAAGTTTCCGGAAAGCCGACGGTATCAAAAACGTAATCCGCGCCACGCCCGCCCGTCAGCTCACGCACCATTGCCTCCGCATCACTGTTCGAAGCTTCGATCGCTTCGGTTGCGCCGAACTCGCGCGCCAGCTCAAGCGGCTTCGCGCGCATGTCCACCGCGATAATCTTTTCGCATCCGGCTAACGTTGCGCCCTGCACGACGTTCAACCCGACGCCCCCCGCGCCCATGACGACGACCTTCGCGCCGCGTCCCACGCGCGCGGCATTCATCACAGCGCCAACGCCCGTGACGACCGCACAACCCAAAGTCGCCAGCGCATCGAACGATACATTTTCCGGAACCGGAATCGCTCCCTCTTCGGCCACCACAGCGAAATCCGCAAAGCAGGCCGTGCCGTTAAAATGAGCCACGTCCTGACCCCGCGCTTTGAGGCGTGTGCCGCCTCCGGGCAGACGGTTGCGATAGGTCGTGCGCTCCAGGCGGTCGCACAGAACGGGACGACCTTCCATGCATGTAGGACACACGCCGCACGGCGGAGCCCAGCAGAAGACGACGCGATCATTCACGCGCACGCGCGTCACACCCTCGCCCACTTCGCGCACCACGCCCGCGCCCTCGTGTCCAAGCACGAGCGGCAAGCGCGCAGGCCAATCGCCACGCGCCGGATGCAAATCGCTGTGGCACACTCCCGCCGATTTGACTTCGACCAGCACTTCACCCGCGCGCGGCGCTTCCAACTCGGCTTCCTCAACCGAGAGCGGCGCGCCCTGCTCCCACAAAATTGCAGCGTTAATCTTCATAGCAAGCGGATTCAAACAGGATGGACAGGATAAACATGATAAGAAGAAAAGAGACTCATGCTTGTAATTTCATCTTTTATCCTGCTTATCCTGTCTATCCTGTTAATTCTCTTCTAATGTCAATGGCTCTATTATGCTTTTCCGGCGAGCGCCGTGGCGATGCGCGCGAGCCACGTGACGCGTTCGTCCAGGGTGGCGAAGCGCGGGTCGTCCGTCTGCCCGCGATGATAGCGATAAAAAATCTGTTGCAGCACGACGGCCAGCTTGAAGACGGCGAACACTTCGTAGAAAGTGATGCTCGTGAGATTGAAGCCCGTGCGCGCGCCGTAGCGTTCGAGCATTTCCGTGCGCGTGAACCAGCCCTCGTTGTGCGTGACCGAAGCCACAGCGCCGCTCGCAGACGCCATAGAGACATGCACCCAGTAGGCGAGCAAGATTCCCAAATCAACAAGCGGGTCGCCGAGCGCGCTCATCTCCCAATCGAACACGCCGCGAATGCGCCCTACATCCTGCGCGTCGAGCATCACGTTATCAAGCTTGAAATCTCCGTGCACGAGCGTCGCACGCTGCGGGTCAGGCGGAAGACGTTCCACGAGCCACGCGGCGAGGTTATCCATCTCCGGCAGGTTCGTAGTCTGCGAGCCGTGCCAGCGCTCGTTCCACCCGCGCACCTGTCGCTCTACAAAACCGGCAGGCTTGCCCAAGCGGGCGAGCCCGTGCGCTTCTATATCGACAAGGTGCAAATCCGCGAGCGCATCTATCATAGCTTCGCTTGCACGACGACGCTCCGCAGGCTTGTCGGCCAGCTCAATCGGCTCGCGCTCGCGCACAACTATTCCGTGCCGCCGTTCCATCAGGTAAAAAGTCGAGCCGATAACATTCGCGTCTTCGCAGAGCACGAAGGGCTTTGGCGCGAGCGGGAAAACGGGATTGACGGCTTCAAGGATGCGATACTCGCGCGCCATGTCGTGCGCCCTCGGAGGCACAGGCCCGAACGGAGGCCGCCGCATCACAAATTCCTGCGAGCCGAAACGCAAGAGGTAAGTCAGGTTCGAGTGGCCGCCGGGAAACTGCTCGACCGTCATGGGAGCGGCGCTATTAAACTCTTCGCCCAGCACGGCGGCCAACCGCTCGCGCACAAATCGACCGAGCGCGTCCCAATCAAGCTGCTCGCTCGCCCGCACAGGTTTGGTGTCAGATGAATCAAGCATATTTTGCTAATTGCGGAATGCGGATTTCGGATTGCGGATTGAAAAAGAAAGAAATCGTCTTGCTCTTAAATCCGCAATCCGAAATCCGCATTCCGCATTTGCTACGCCGCAGGCGGTACTGACCTGAAGATGATGCAAGTGGTCGTCCCGTGCGCGTAAAGCTTGCCCTCTTCGTCCAGGATTCTCCCTTCGGCGGTGGCGGTGCGCCCGCCGACGTGAATTACCTTCGCTTCGCAGCGCACGCGCCCCGTCTCGGTCGTCATGGGACGAACGTAGTTGACTTTGATTTCCAGCGTCGTATAGCCAGCGCCTGCGGGCAGCATCGATTGGACCGCGCAACCCATAGCCGAATCAAGCAGGGTCGCCGCCAATCCTCCGTGCACCACTCCAATCGGATTGTAGTGATACTCCGCCGGTTCGACCGTAAAGACCGCGCGGCCCTCGTCCAACTCTGTGAGCCCGAAATCCATCAGCGCGCTGATGGGCGGGCGCGGCAATTCTCCTGCGATAATCTTCTGCAAATATTCCAGCCCGGACAAACCGCGCCCCGCTTCTGCCAGAGCGTGCGGGTCTTCCCACGTCACCGTGCGCGTGCGTTTCTCTTTACCGTCATCGCTCATAGTTTTACCAGTGAACTCAAAGGACACGCCATTCGCTCTACTTCTTACCAAAGGCTGCTTTGCGCTTCTGCATAAAGGCCGTGACGCCTTCCAGAAAATCCGGCGAGTGAAAACAGGCGTCCTGATTCACGGCCTCGAACTCCAGCGCGGAGGCGAGGTCTGATTGCGCGCCGTGATTGAGCCCGGTTTTAATTTTGGCTAGAGCAATAGCGGGCGCTTGCCGTAGACGCGCGGCCAGCTCGTCCACGGTCGCATCCAGCTCCGCAAACGGAACAACACGATTAACTATCCCCAGCTCGCGAGCATCCTGTGCATTGATGATGTCGCCCGTCGCCATCAGCTCGAACGCTTTGTGATAGCCGACCAGGCGCGGCAGAAAGAAGGTGCTGCCGCCGTCGGGCATCAGTCCGATGCGTATGAAGACCTGACCAAACAGCGCTTGCTCCGACGCGATGATCATGTCGCAGGCAAGCGCGTAGTTGCAGCCGACCCCTACGGCGTGTCCGTGAACGCGCGCGATGATGGGAACAGTCAGGGCGCGCATCGCCTCGATAGTCGGGTTGACGTTTTCGCGCAGCGATTTTGTGACATCAAAATTACTAATGTCGGTCGCACTCGTCACCGCCAGATCAGCACCCGCACAGAAGGAATCGCCCGCGCCCGTCAGAATCACTACGCGCGTGCCATCCTCCGCCGATTGCAGAATCGCGTCGCGGAGCAATCGAATCATCTCGTGGTCAACCGAGTTGCGCCGCTCGGGCTTGTTAAAGGTAATGCGCTTGATGCCGTCCTCAAGAGTGACGAGCAATTTCTCTGCATGGTCTGTCATGATTGTCTCCGTCAATCAATTTTAGATTTTAGATTTGCGATTTTCGATTGGAAGAGGACAAATCAAAGATTTGAAATCTGATAAATCCTTTCGTCCTTATCCAATCGAAAATCGGCAATCGCAAATCGAAAATTTACTCGTAATACCGTACCAGCCATTCGGCGACGCAAGCGGGCTTGTCACTCCCTTCGCGCTCGACGGTCGCGTTCCAGGTGGCTTGCAGGCCGCCGCTAATTTCTTCCAGTGCGGCCAGAGTGAAGCGACCGCGTATGCGCGCGCCTACGGGCACGGGGCTCACGAAGCGTACTTTATTCAGCCCGTAGTTAATTCCCATTCGCACGCCGTTGACCTTCATTGACTGCATTGCCAGATGACTCAGGAGCGAGAGGGTCAGAAAGCCGTGCGCGATGGTGGTCTTAAAAGGCGACTCACGGCCTGCGCGTTCCGGGTCCGTGTGAATCCACTGCCGGTCTTCGGTCGCCTCTGCGAACAGGTTGATGCGCTCCTGCGTCACCTCGAACCATTCGCTCACGGCCACCTCCTGCCCGACGCGTGCCTGTAGCTCGGTCAGATTTTCAATCTCTGTTATAGCCATTATTATCTCCCGTCTCTACCAGTTTGCTTTAATCAGAAGCCGCGCACATCGCGGGCTTTCACGTTCTGTAGCTTTCAAGCTTTCTACTGATACTTGCCCAGCTCCATTTTGGCGATGGCTTCTATGTGAACTTCGTCCGGGCCGTCCGCGAGCCGCAAAGTGCGTGCGCCTGCCCATGCCGCTGAGAGAAAAAAATCGCCTGAGACACCGCCGCCGCCGTGAGCTTGAATCGCACGGTCAAGGACTCTTAACGCGACGTTCGGAGCGACGACTTTAATCATGGCGATTTCCGCGCGCGCAGCCTTGTTGCCCACTGTGTCCATCATGTGCGCGGCTTTCAAGGTCAGAAGCCTTGCCTGCTCAAGCTCCATTCTTGAGTTGGCGATGTCGGCGCGAATCGTGCCCTGTGCCGCGAGGGGCTGGCCGAAGGCCGTGCGCGCCTGGACGCGGCTGCACATTGTGGCGAGCGCGCGTTCGGCAATTCCTATGAGACGCATGCAGTGATGCACGCGTCCCGGCCCTAGACGGCCCTGCGCGATTTCAAAGCCGCGACCTTCGCCCAACAGTAAATTTGAAGCAGGCACACGCACGTTCTCAAAAATGATTTCCGCGTGACCATGCGGCGCGTGGTCATAGCCGAAGACCGAGAGCATACGCACCACGCGCACGCCTTCCGTCTCCATAGGCACAAGTATCATCGCCTGTTGCCGGTGTTTGGGCGCGCTCGTGTCCGTCTTCCCCATAAAGATTGCGACCTTGCAGCGCGGGTCGCCCGCCCCGCTCGCCCACCACTTGCGACCGTTGATGATGTACTCGTCGCCGTCGCGCGCGATGGTCGAGCGAATGTTGGTCGCGTCCGAAGAAGCCACGTCCGGCTCGGTCATGGCAAAGCACGAGCGTATCTCGCCTTCGAGCAGCGGCTTCAGCCAACGCTCCTTCTGTTCGGGCGTGCCGTAGCGCACGAGCACTTCCATGTTGCCCGTGTCCGGCGCGCTACAGTTAAAAATCTCCGGCGCGAACTCCCACGCTCCGCCCATCAATTCAGCCATCGGAGCGTATTCCAGATTCGTCAATCCAGCGCCGTATTCGCTCTCAGGCAGAAACAGATTCCACAAACCCGCAGCTTTGGCTTTAGCTTTCAACTCCGCCATCAACGGGATGGCCTTCCAGCGCTCGCCCTCGTTTATCTGCTCGTGAAACAATTTTTCATTCGGATAGACGTGCTCCTGCATAAACGCTTGAAGCTCTTGATAAATCTCCCGCGCGCGGGGCGAGACTTGATAGCCGACGTAGGGGTCATCGCTTTTCATGTTAATCTTCTCCAATGCATTCACCGCCGAAGACGCAGAGGACGCAGAGACGACGCAGAGAAAAGAATTGAACTCTCTGCGCCACCTCCGCGTCCTCTGCGCCTCTGCGGTGAATTTTTCTCACAAGATATTCAATCAAGACATTGCTCTAATTTTGAAGATTCTCAAACACAGTTGCCGCGCCCTGACCGCCGCCGACGCACATCGTCACCATGCCGTAACGACTCCCGCGACGACGCATCTCGCCCAGAAGCTGCACGGTCAACTTAGCGCCCGAAGCTCCCAGCGGATGACCCAAGGCCACAGCCCCGCCGTTGACGTTCGTGCGCTCGTCGTCCATTCCAAGCTCTCGCATCACCGCCAGAGCCTGACACGCGAACGCTTCGTTAAGCTCGATCAAATCAATCTCGTCGAGCCGTAGCCCCGCGAGCTTCAAAGCCTTCGGCACGGCCACGACCGGCCCCATCCCCATAATCTCCGGCGGCACACCGCCGACGGCGTAAGAAACAAAACGCGCCAGAGGCTTCAGGCCCAGCGCTTCCGCGCGCTCCTTCGACATCACGACGACACCCGCTGCGCCGTCCGATGTCTGACTTGAATTGCCCGCCGTGACCGATCCTTTCACATGAAAGACTGGACGCAGTTTGGCTAAGACTTCCAAAGTGGTATCTGCGCGCGGCCCTTCGTCCGTATCAAAGGTAAGCTTCTTCTGCCGCTTCTCTCCGTCTTCTCCGACCTCATTAATCTCGATATCCAGAGGAACGATGCCGTCATCCTTGAAACGACCCGCGCTTTGCGCCGCGAGCGCGCGTTGATGGCTTCGATAAGAGAAAGCGTCCGCCTCTTCACGCGAAATGTCATACTTGCGCGCCACGTTCTCGGCGGTCAGCCCCATGCTCAGATAAACGTCCGGGTAATGCTCCACCAGGTAAGGGTTCGGCCTGAACTTGGTATTGCCGCGCAGCATGCTCATGGATTCCGTGCCGCCCGCGATGATGCAGTCGGCCATGCCAGCCATGATGCGCTCCGCCGCCATCGCTATGGTCTGCGACCCCGAGGAGCAGAAGCGATTGACCGTCACGGCGGGGACAGAATGCGGAAGCCCCGCGCGCAACGCCGCGATGCGCGCAACGTTTGTGCCCTGCTCTCCTTCGGGTGTGGCGCAACCCACAATCACGTCGTCAATCGTCTCGGGCGCGAGACCCGTTGTGCGCCGTAGCAAATCCTCTATCACGCTCGCGGCCATGTCATCAGGTCGCGTGGTGCGCAAACTACCTCGCGGCGCTTTGCCGACGGCGGTACGCACGCCAGCAACAATCACGGCTTCTCTCATAAAAGACCTTTCTTACTAATAAAGGCAGATTCAAACAGGATACAGAAGAAGTGATGAATGCAAAGTGCAAAGTGCAGAATTAAAGAATAGCTTTTCATTCATCATTTTGCATTCTGACTTTTGCACTGCTTTTATCCTGTCTATCCTGTCCATCCCTGTTAATTTCTTTCTTAACTCGCTGATTGCTCGCGAATAATTCCGTGCGCGTGGCCGCTCATCACTTCTTTGCCGTGCTGGTTGCGGCAGACCCATGACGATTTGAGCTGCGTGTATTCAGCCGTCTTCGTCAGCTCAAGAATCGTCACCTCGCAACGCACAGTATCGCCGCTGAAGACCGGACGGTGAAACTGAAACGTCATCTCGCGCGCGATAAAGTTGATGTCGCCACCAATCTTGGTCGGCAGCGTGGCCGTCAGGAGCCCATGCACCATGAGCCTGCCACGCTCGTCCGGTTGAAAATGATGCGTGCCCTCGTCGCCAGAGAATTTACCAAACAGGCGCACGTCCTCTTCCGTAAAGGTTCGCTCCCATGCTACTACGTCACCAACTTTCATCGCTCACACTCAAGAAGTTTCGACTAAAGTTTTAACTATCGCACGCAATCATTTACCGAGCCCGCTTCTAAACAGCATGCAGGTCGCCGTGGCGTGCGCGTAAAGCTTGCCTTCGCTATCGACAATCCGGCCCTCGGCGGTGGCGGTCGATGCGCTGACGTGAATGACGCGCGCCTCGCAACGCATCTCTCCCGTCTCGCGCCGCATAGGCCGCACGTAATTGACCTTCATCTCCAGCGTCGTGAAAATCCTGCCCGCAGGCATCATCGTATTGATGGCGCAACCCGTCGCGGAATCAAGGAGCGTCGCGGCCAAGCCCCCGTGCGCGATGCCTATGCCGTTGTAGTGACGCTCATCCGCCCTGAACGCAAAGACCGCGTGGCCTTCGCTCACCTCGACGAGCCTGAAGTTCATCAACTGGGCCATCCCCGACGGCGGCAACTCGCCCGCCGCGAGCCGACGCATGTATTCGAGCCCGCTCATCGAGCGCCTCGCTTCGCCCCTGCCTGCTTTTTCGTTAACCGTCATCCTGTTAAATATTTTAGATTTGCGATTGGATAAGGATGAAAAGCTTTTAAACTTCAATCTCTGATTTGTCCTCTTCCAATCGAAAATCGCAAATCTAAAATCGAAAATCCCTTAATTCCGTAGTGGTTTGCCCGTCGAGAGCATGTGCATGATGCGCTCAATCGTCTTCGGCTCGACGCACAAAGAGACAAACGCCTCGCGCTCCAAGTCCAGAAAGTACTGTTCGTCCACCCACTGAGCGGACGAGAGATTGCCGCCGCAGAGGATATGCGCGACCTTCAGGCTGACATGCAAGTCGTACTCGCTCATGTAGCCGCCCTGCTGCATGACGTAGAGCCCTGCGCGCAGCGCAGCGAGCGCATCGCGTCCCGCCGCGTAACAGTTCTTCGTCCGCGCGGGCGCGACGTATCCGGCTTCCGATAGCTCAAGCACGAGTTGTTTAGCATCTGCAATCTGATGATCGCGATTCATCACGACGAGGTCTGCGTCCGTGAGATAACCGAGCGCGCGTGCCTCCGCTGCGCTCGTAGAGACTTTCGCCATCGCGATGGTTTCAAGCGCGCGTTGGAGAAAGGGCAGCGGGTCTCCGCCCTGCGTCAGGCGCATCGGTGGCGAGACGATGCGCCGCACCATCTCCTTGCAACCGCCCGCGCCGGGAATCAACCCGACGCCGACCTCTACCAATCCGATGTAAGTCTCTGCTGCTGCCACCGCGCGCGCGCCAGCAATGACTACTTCCGCTCCGCCGCCGAGCGTGCGCCCGAAGGGAGCGGGCACAACGGGCTTCGCGCAGAAGCGCACAGCCATCAACGCATCCTGCATCCCGCGCACGGCGCGCTCAATCGCATCCAACCCTCCCCCGCCAAGACCTCCGGCGATGTTTGCGCCGACACAAAAATCCGCGCCCTGATTTCCGATGACCATCCCGCGCCAATCTTTTGTCTCAAGCTCCTCGACTGAATCACGCAGCATGTTCTTAATATCTTCGTCGAGCGTGTTCATCTTGGTATGAAACTCAAGACAAAGAACGCCGTCGCCCAAATCAATCAGGCTCGCGCCCTTGTTCTCGCGTACCACGCGGCCCGCAGACTTCAACGCCTGTAGGTCAATCGCGCGCTCATCAACAGGCTCGCTGATGTAACTTTTGCTCGCCGGGTCGTAGTAGCTCACGCGACCGTTGTCGGAGTGATAAAAAGTTTCGTGCCCACGGTCGAGCATCTCCTTGACCCACGGCGCGACACCGATGCCGTTTGATTCCATCTCACTGGCAGTCTTGCGCACGCCGAGCGCGTCCCAAATCTCGAACGGCCCGGCCTCGTGCGAGTAGCCCCAGCGCACGGCCTTGTCTACGTTCGCGATGTGGTCCGTGATTTCCGGGATGCGGCGCGCGGCATAGGCCAGCGAGTTGTAGACGACGTGACGCGCGAGCGCGCCTGCGCGGTCGTCCTGCGCGAGGATGAATTCGAGCCTCTTGCCCAGAGGCTTTATCTTCAATCCTTCCTTGATGGATGAAATGTCGGGCTCGCGCCGCTCGCGATATTCCATCGTCTCAAGATCAAGCGTGAGAATGCCGCCCTTCCCACCCTTCGCAGGCTTTTTATAAAAGCCCTGCCCCGTCTTGTCGCCCAATCGCCCGCGCTCCAACTGCGTCGTCCTGAGCGTGCCCAGATTTTGATTGCGCAGAACTTCGCGCGTCTCGTCCGTGGAGATTAGCCCGTAAAGATTTTCGCCGACGGAGCTTGAGACATCGAGGCCGACCAAATCCTGCAAGCGGAACATGGCGGTCTTGGGGCGGCCTATGAGCGGGCCAAGCACCGCGTCCGCCTCTTCGATGGTGTACTTGTTATCGAGCACGTAGCCGAGCGCCGCCGCCGCAGAGATAGAGCCGTAGCGATTGGCTATAAAGTTCGGCGTGTCCTTGCAGATAACCACGCCCTTGCCCAGACGGCGCTCTGCAAACTCCGTGATAAATTCCGTAATCAACGGCTTCGTCTCTGCGGTCGGAATCACTTCCAGAAGCTTCATGTAGCGCGGCGGGTTAAAGAAATGCGTGCCTATGAAGTGAGCTTTGAAAGCGGGCGACAAATGGGCTGCGATGTCTGCTATGGGCAGCCCGGAAGTGTTGCTGGAAACAATGCTGTCAGGCTTTCTGACACGCTCTATACGCGCCATCAATTCGCGCTTGGGTTCCAACTGCTCGACGATGGCTTCGACAATCCAATCCGCTTCACCGACCCACTCGAAATTGTCTTCAAGATTGCCAACCGTCAACAGCTCCGCCGCCTCCGGCGTAAAGAAAGCTGCAGGCTTAGACTTCTTCAAGCGTTCGAGCGAAGCGTTGACAATACGGTTACGCACCAGCGGGTGCTCAAGCGAGAGCCCGCGCTTCTCTTCTTCGGGCGTCAATTCCTTGGGCGCGATGTCGAGCAGGTAAACGGGGATGCCTGCGTTCGCCACATGCGCGGCGATGCCGCCGCCCATCGTCCCCGAACCAATGACCACAACGCGGTTAACTGTGTAGCTCATTCTTTCTCCGCTTCTCAAAGCCACTATTACCTGAAGAAGGAATTAACAGGGATGGACAGGATAGACAGGATAAAAGCAGTGCAAAAGTCAGAATGCAAAATGATGAATGAAAAGCTATTCTTTAATTCTGCACTTTGCACTTTGCATTTATCACTTCTTCTGTATCCTGTTCATCCTGTCCATCCCTGTTTGAATCCGCTTTTGATAGTTACCCTGCCGATGCTGCCGTCTCTCGACCTTCAAACAAATCCGGGTCAGTGACACTGAGCCGCGTCAGAAAATCTTTCCAGAGCGGCGCGAAGGCGGGGATGCGCGCGATTTCTGCTTTAGCACGGCGCGCGGCGTCGGGCGCAATCGCTATCGGCTCACGCCCTAACACACGTGCTGCGCCATTCACAGCCAGATGACGCTGGGCCATGCCTTCCAGAAGAATCATACGGACGAAGGCCATCTGAATATTATCGCCCGTCGTGATTGCGCCATGATTCGGCAGGATGACTGCGCGCTTATCTTTCAGCTCAAGCGCAATCGGCATCACGCGCTCCTCTTCGGACGCCAGCCCCGCGAAGTCTTCTTCCACGATGCCTACATCATCCGCGAGAATGCAGCTCTCCTGATCGTAAATCTCCGGCACGACGCGCAGCGCGCTCAGCGTCACGGTCGCGGGCGGGTGCGTATGTGCGACCGCCGTGGCCGTAGGGTTCTCGCGATGAATAATACCGTGCAGCCGGATCGTATCGTTGACGTAAGCCGTGCCTTCGAGCACCTCGCCCTTGAAGTTGACGCGCACAATATTTTCGGGCCGCAGCGTCGCGAACGAAGGACCAAAGTGATTCACCAGCATCTCGTCCGGCCCTATAGCCACGCTCAAGTGCCCGGCATTAGCAACGCTCAAGCCCTGCCTGTAAAGCAGACGCGCGGCACAGCAAATATCAAACTTGATTGCTTCATAGTCAGTCATACAAACCTCCCATAACTATTTGCGATTTTAGATTTGCGATTTTCGATTGGATAAGGACAAATCAGAGATTTGAAATTAAAAGCTTTTCATCCTCTTCCAATCGCAAATCTAAAATCGAAAATCGAAAATTCTTATAGTCCTCCGGTCACTTCCAAGACTTGCCCCGAGACGTAATCGCTCAGGGGCGAGGAGAAGAAGAGGACGGGACCGGCGGCCTCTTCCGGTGTTCCGCCGCGACCCAAAGGAATCATCCTGAAGGCAATCTCGCGCATCTGTTGCGGGATGCCGAGGGCGATGTCGGCGGATTCGCGCGTGAGATGGTCGCCAGCTTCTTTCGCCTGCGTCAAACGTGTCTCAATGAAACCAAAGGCGACGGCGTTGACCTGAATATTAAACTGCCCCCATTCCTTGGCGAGCGTTTTGGTCACGCCGACAATCCCCGCTTTGCCCGCAGCATAGTTAGCCTGTCCGGCATTGCCGCGCGTGCCCGTGGTCGAGCTGACGTTGACAATCTTGCGCGCAGAGGCACGGCCCTGTTCTTCCTTCTCGCGCTTCGCCGTCTCGCGCAAGTAAGCGGAAGCGGCGCGAATGATGCGAAACGGCGCGGTCAGATGCACGTCCAGCATCGCCTGCCACTGCTCGTCCGTCATCTTGTGCATCGTGCCGTCCCAGGTATAGCCAGCGTTGTTGACGATTGAATCAATGCGCCCGTAAGCGTCGAGCGTCTCTTTGATTAAGCGCGGCGCGAAATCCGCTGCCGTCACGTCGCCCGGCACGGCGAGCGCATCAAAGCCCGCACCCTTAATCTGCTCGGCAGCTTCGCGAGTCGGATTTTCATCAATATCCGAGAGGACAACGCGCGCTCCATGCGCAGCAAAAGCTTCGGCGCACGCGCGGCCAATCCCGCGCGCCGCGCCAGTGATGATTGCGACCTTGCCTTCCAACAGTTGCATAATGAATATCTCGCTTCTTCTATTTATTTGAACCTGTGGCTTGATCTTCTTCGCGCAGGACGCGGTGCAGAATCTTGCCGATCGCCGTCTTCGGCAGGCTCTCGCGAATCTCTATCCGGCACGGCACTTTGAACTCGGCAAGCTCGCGCGTGCAATGCTCTTTGAGTTCTTCTGTCGTTGCAGACGCGCCCGCTTTGAGCACCACGAAGGCTTTGACCAGCTCGCCCTTGTAAGAATCGGGGATGCCTATGACTCCGGCCTCCATCACAGCAGGGTGCGTGTAGAGCACGCCTTCGACTTCCGACGGGTAAACATTAAAACCGCCGACGATAATCATGTCCTTCTTGCGCTGCACGATGTAGCTGTAGCCGTCTTCGTCCATGCGCGCGACGTCGCCCGTGTAGAGCCACGTGCGCCCCGCTTCGTCTTTGCGCAGCGCGATGCTCGTCTCGTCCGGGCGGTTCCAGTAGCCCTTCATCACCTGCGGCCCCGCGATGCAAAGCTCGCCCTCTTCACCGATTGCCACTTCGCGCGTGCCCGCTTCCAGATCGACTATCTTGATGTCCGTGTCGGGCAGGGGCAGACCTATGCTGCCCGGTTTGCGACGCGCGAGCACGGAGGTCGAATGCGTCACGGGCGAAGCTTCCGAAAGACCGTAGCCTTCGTTGAGCGTGCCGCCCGTCATGCGCTCAAACTGCTCTATCACTTCGACGGGCAGAGGAGCCGAGCCGCTGTTAAAGCTACGCACGCGGTCAATGCCGTACTCCTTCGCCTTCGGATGATTGAGCAGCGAGATGTAGATGGTGGGCACAGCCGGGAAATAGGTCGGGCGATAATCGCGTATCGCCACGAGCAAAGCTTCGACATCGTATTTAGGAATCAAGACCTGCCGCGCGCCGAGCCATGTGCCCGACATCATGCCGACCGTGAAGCCGTAGATGTGAAAGTAGGGGATGACCAAAAGAAACGTGTCGTCTCCGCGTCGCACGCTGCGGCGGCCCCAGCACTCCGTCTGAATCACGTTGGCAAAGATATTGTAGTGCGTGAGCATCGCACCTTTCGGCACACCCGTCGTGCCGCCCGTGTACTGCAACACGGCCACGTCTTCTTCAGGATTAATCTCGACACGCGGCAAGTCAGGCTCATCAACTCCGGCGAGCAAGTCCGCGAGCTTCAAAGTGCCTTCGACCGCCGGACACGGAAGCGCGGCGGCTGAGTATTCGGCAGCCGAGGTGATAATGACGTTCTCAATCGCGGTCTGCTCGCGCACTGCGAGCGTCAGGGGCGCGAGCACGTCCAGCGTCAGCATCGCGCGCATCCCTGAATCCTGCGCCACTACCAGCACCTCACGCGGCGTGTAGAGCGGGTTGACGTTTACCACCGTCGCGCCCAGACGCAGAATAGCAAAGGTCACAACAACATACTGCGGGCAGTTCGGCAGCATGACGCCGACGCGGTCTCCCTGCCTGATGCCTAGACGCGCAAGCGCCGTGGCGAATTTGTCCGCCTGCTTTTTAATCTCCCCATAGGTGAGATGCGCGCCCAGAAAAGCCGTCGCCGTCGCGTCCGGCACTTCGACCGCCGTCAGGCGCAGAATTTCATGCAACGGTCGGCGCGGGTAGTTCAAATTCTCGCGCACCCAGTAATCATAATGCTTAAGCCACGGTCGCCGCGCGTAAGGCGACTCCGTGCTCTCTCCAACTTCTTTAACTTTAGTCATCAAAACGACTCCTCAATTAAAGGGATGAGGGCGGAGGGATGAGGGATGAGGAACGAAAGAAGAACTACTCAATGTTGAATAGCTTCCTTTTCATCCCTCATCCCTCATCCCTCATCCCTAGACTATGGTTCGTCCCCCGTCTACGACGATGATTTGACCCGTGATGTAGTTGGAGGCATCCGCCGCCAGAAAGACCGCGACGCCCTTTAGCTCGCCGGGTGCGCCGACGCGCGCGATGGGGTTGCGCGCTTTGATGACGGGCTCGGCGTATTCTATGGCGGCGTCCGCCAGTCGAGAATGGAAGAAGCCGGGAGCGATGGCGTTGACGCGTATCCCTTGACGCCCCCACGAGGCGGCAAGCTCGCGCGTCAAGCCGAACAAGCCCGCTTTGCTCGCGGCGTAGCCGACGTAAAACGGTCCCGTCGCGGAAGACTGCAAGCCCGAGACGGACGAGACATTAATGATGCGCCCGTACTCGCGCTTTAACATTTCGCGTCCGGCGGCCTGCGAGAAGAGAAACGCGCCCGTCAAATTAATATCAATCACCTTCTGCCATTTATCAATCGGCATCGTTTCGGGACGCTCGCCCCACGAGACGCCAGCGTTGTTGAGCAGGATGTCTATCTGCCCGTAAGTCTCCATGGTTTTATCGATGACTCGCTGCACGTCTTCCGGGTTCGCCACGTCGCAGAGCACGCCTTCTGCACGAAAGCCGCGCTCGCGCATTTCATTCACGGTCGGCGTGAGCCATTCCTCGCGCCGCGCGCACAGCATGAGCGCCGCGCCCGCTTCGGCCAACCCTTCGGCCATCTCCTGCCCCAAACCTCTTGAGCCGCCCGTCACAATCGCCACCTTGTTCGACAGATCAAACAATTCTTTAAGCTGCGCAGTCATCTTTTTGCCTCTCTTACGAATGCGGATTTAAGAAATTGGCTGATTTATTCATTTCTTCCTATTGAATCAATGCCCGGAAGCTTCAGCGCCGCCGCGCGATGCTTCGTCGCCGTCGAGCGACGCTTCGTCGCCGTCGAGCGACGCTTCGTCGCCGCCCTGCGATGCTTCAGCGCCGTCATGCGAAGCCTCTGCGCCGTCGAGAGATGCTTCGTCGCGGTCGAGAGACGCTTTGTCGCGGTCGAGCGAAGCTTCATCGTAGCCCTGCGATGCTTCGGCGCACGCCTGCGCAGAGACATCGCAGCACTGCGCGGGCTTGGGTTTCTACTTGTCGCCGTCCACTATAAGGCGCGCGATACGCTCGCGATGAAAGGTCGCGTCGCCAAAGAGAGTTTCTGAAGCTTTGCTTCGCTTGTAATAAAGTTGCAGGTCGTGTTCCCACGTAAAGCCTATGCCGCCGTGCACCTGCACGCCGCGATTACCGACTTCACGATAAGCATCCGAGCAATAAGCTTTGGCTATTGAAACAGCCACGCGCGCCGCAGGGTCGTTCTCGGTCAGAGTCCACGCCGCGTAATAAGCCGCCGAGCGAGCGCTTTCAGTCATCAGGAGCATGTCCGCGCATTGATGCTGCACGGCCTGAAAAGAGCCTATCGCGCGCCCGAACTGCTGGCGCGTCTTGGCATACTCGACCGTCGCATCAAGCACCCACTGCATCCCTCCGACCATCTCCGCACACAGCGCGGCGCATCCCACTTCCAACGCACCGCGCAGCGCGCCCCGCGCGTCGCCGTCCGCTCCTAACGCATCACTTTCAGCAACCGCAACATTCTCGAACGAGACCTCATACACCTTGCGCGTTCCATCCATAGAAGGCATGGGCTTGACCGACAAACCATCAGCGCCACGCTCTACGGGCAGGAGCACTAACTGGTCACCCTCGCGCGCCACACAAATCAAGAGGTCCGCCGCTTCTGCATCATTCACAAAAAGTTTCTTGCCCGTGACGTTAAAGTTGCCGTTCGCTCGCGCTGTTTCAAGCTTGATGCCGTCCACGTCCCAGCTCGCGCCTTCTTCCAAAAACGCGACCGTCGCTTTTAATTCCCCTGCTGCGATAGGCTCTAAGTATTTCGCGCGCTGCTCGGCGTTGCCCGCGCGCTGTATGAGCGCGGAGGCCGTCACCGTGGAGAGAAACGCGCCGGGTAAACACGCGCGCCCCATCTCTTCCGCGACCACGGCCAGCTCTACCAGCCCGAGACCGAGGCCGCCGTTCTCTTCCGGCACGAGCAGCCCCGTCCAGCCCTGATCGGCAATCAACTGCCACAAGCGCTCGTCGTGCGCCGTCTCTGTTTCCATCAGCTCACGCACGCGCTCCGGTTTGCACTCACGCGCCAACAAAGCACGCGCCGAGTCCTTCAAAAGCTTCTGCGGTTTATTCAGATCGAAGTCCATAAAAATCCGTGAATCGTAAATCGTGAATCGTGAATCGTAAAAAGCAGTTCATCTATTTACGATTTACCATTTACGATTTACGGCTGTTAGTAGCTTTTAGGTAAACCGAGCACGCGCTCGGCGATGATGTTGCGCTGGATTTCGCTCGTGCCCGCTTCGATGGTGTTGCCGCGCGAGCGCAAGTAGGCGTATTCCCAAAGCCCGCCGTCGAAATCTTTGAGCTGGCCGTAGGGGCCCAGAATTTCCTGTGCTGTTTGCTGCGTGCGCTGGTTCATCTCGCTCCAGTAGAGCTTCAGGGTGGAGCCTTCCGGGCCGGGAATGCCCGTCTTCGAGAGCGAGGTCAGCGCGCGGTTTGTATTGAGGCGCAGGATTTCCAATTCCAGAAAAGCCTGTGCAAGCTTTTGTCTGACGAGCGGGTCTTCGCTCGCGGGTCGTCCTTCGCGCTCGATTGTTTTTGAGCGCGCAATCAATGCTTCGAGGTTGCGCTTGAAGACGACCTGAACGCCCGTCCCCAAATTGGCGCGCTCGTTCATCAAGGCCGTGATGGCGGTGGTCCAGCCCTTGTTAATTTCGCCAAGAACTTGCGTCACAGGCACGCGCACGTTCGAGAAAAAGACTTCGTTGAAGCCGGAATCGCCGGACATCTGCCTGAGGGGACGCACGCGCACGCCCTCGCTGTGCATGTCCAGCAGCAGACAGGTGATGCCCTTGTGCTTCGGCGCTTCCGTGTCCGTGCGTACAAGTAGCAGGCACCAGTCTGCAAGCTGCGCGAAGCTGGTCCAAATTTTTTGACCGTTGATGATGAAGTCATCGCTATCGCGCACGGCCTTTGCACCTAGAGAGGCTAGATCGCTTCCAGCGTTCGGCTCTGAAAATCCCTGACACCAGATTTCTTCGCCCGAAAGAATCTTCGGTAGATAGCGCGCCTTCTGCTCCTCAGTTCCGAGCGCGATGATGGTCGGGCCGACGAGCGAGAGACCGATGGTGCCAATCAACTGCGGCGCATTGGCACGCGCCAGCTCTGCCTGAAAGATGGACTGCTCGACGAGCGTTGCTCCGCGCCCGCCGAATGCCTTCGGCCAGGAGATGCCTGCCCACCCGCCCTCGTAGAGCTTCTGCTGCCACTCGCGCAGGTACTTGATATAGTCCTCGCGGTCTTCGCTCCCTAATTGTCCGCCCGTCCATGCAGGCGGCAAGTTTGTCGCGAGCCACGCGCGGAACTCATCGCGAAACTCTTTTTCGTTCGGTGTTAAATTCAAGTCCATACAGCTTACCTCATGTTGTTGTATCCACCGTGTGCGGCTTTGAAGCCTCCCACAGCAATTCGGAAACGTCCATCACTTTTATCTCTCTCTCGCCCTTGCGCGCGTTGATGCCGTCTTCCATCATCGTCATGCAGAAAGGGCAGCCGACCGCGAGGACATCCGCGCCCGTTGCTATGGCTTCACTCGCGCGCTCCTGATTGACGCGCTTGTCCGGCGGCTCGTCCACAAAGCTCATCCCGCCACCGCCGCCGCAACAGAAACTCTTATTACGGCTGCGCTCCATCTCCACCGAATTGCCGCGCGCTGAAATCTGCACAAGCTCTCGCGGCGCGTCGTAAATGCCGTTCTGTCTTCCTAAATAACAAGGGTCGTGAAATGTAATCTTCTTGTCCGACGCGTTGAGCGGTTTGAGCTTGCCCTCACTCACTAGCCGCGCCAGATACTCGCTGTGATGATAGACCTCGAAGCGGCCTCCGTACTGCGGGTACTCGTTCTTGAAAGTGTTAAAGCAATGCGGGCACGCGGTGATGACTTTCCTGACTTCGTAACGATTCAGATTCCCGACGTTCTCTTTCGCAAGCTGCTCGAACAGGAACTCGTTGCCGATGCGACGCGCGGGATCGCCCGAGCATTTTTCATCTCGCCCCATGATAGCGAACTTCACTCCGGCTTGTTCGAGCAGTTGCGCCGTAGAGCGCGTGACCTTCTGGTTACGCTCTATCAGCGCCCCGCCGCATCCGACCCACAACAAGACTTCCGCATCCTTTGCATCATTGATGTGCCGGACGTTTAAGCCTTCGGCCCAATCCATGCGCGTCGCCTGCGTGCCGCTAAAGGGATGGCCGCGCTTTTCGAGCGACATCACGGCTTCCTGCATAGAGTCCGGAAACTCCGCCTCTTCCATCACCAGAAAGCGACGCATGTCCACAATCTTCGGCATCTGTTCTATAAAGACCGGGCAGGCTTCCATGCAGGCCGCGCAGGTCGTGCATTGCCAGAGCGGCGTGGGCGCAGTAGCGGGAACAGCGCCGATGATTGCTAAAGGCTTACGCGCTTCGACATCAGTCGTAGGCTCACGGTCTGCGGGTGTTGTGCCTGCTTCCGCGCCGACTGCTATCGCGCCGTTGCCGTTCGCGGCTACAAGTCCGAATGCGTCGCGCGGGCGTTCGTGCATCAGGTCGCGCAGTTGAATAATGATGTCGCGCGGCGAGAGTTCTTTGCCGACCGTGTGAGCCGGACAGACAGCCGTGCAGCGCCCGCATTCCGTGCAGGCATCAAAATCAAGCAGGTCTTTCCACGTAAAACCTTTCAGCGAATTGACGCCGAAGCTTTCCGTCTTCTCAAAGTCTATATTCTTTAACGCCGCGCCGAGCGGGGCAAGATTCGCCGTGTAAATATTCAGCGGCGCGGTCACGACGTGCATCATCTTCGTAAACGGCAGCCACGCTATAAAGCCGAACGCCGTGACAAGATGAAACCACCACATCGCTCGGTGAGCCGCGCGCATCTCGTCATCCGTCAAAAGAGAGCGTGAAGCACGCGCGACCATGTTTCCAAACGGCGACCACGCAGCCCAGGGGTCGTTCGTCACGGCGATGCGCCAGCCTTCGACCAGAAATCCTTGCAGGCACATCAGGAAGATGATGACGAGAATCAGCGTCGCTTCGGTCGTGTAAACCAGCTTCGCGGGCCGCACTAGATAACGACGCGCGGCGGCCATCAAAACTCCGACCATCACGAGCGCGCCGAAGAGGTCCACGGTGAAGGATTGAAAGTATAGATAAAAGCGACCGCGCATGATGGTCGTGCCAAAGTCTGCGTCGAGCGCGACGACCGTCGTGGCGATGGTCAGGACGACGAAGCCGTAGCTGATGAACTGGTGCAAGACGCCTGCGTAAGTGTCGCGCGCGGTGCGTTGCTGCGCGACGGCGTGTTTGACAACTAATTGCACGCGCTCTGCGGGGCGGTCAAAGCGCGCCGCCGGTTGCCCGCGACGCCAGCGACTGAAGTGGCGATAGATGCCGTAACCGGCAATCGCCGCAGTCGGCAACAGCAATGCATACATCACCCAGATGTGGGAGATGTTCCAGTAAATCTGGCGCGTGGCTTCTGCTGAGTTCATTTCCTGAAACGGCGGCGAAGCGGATTCAAACAGGGATGGACAGGATAGACAGGATAAAAGCAGTGCAAAAGTCAAAATGCAAAATGCAGAAGTAAAGACGCTCTTTCTTTTCATTCTGCATTTTGCACTTTGCATTCATCATTGCTTTTTTATCCTGTCTATCCTGTCCATCCCTGTTAATTTCCTATCTTATTTCTGTAGCGCGGCCAGCTTCTCGCGCAGGAGCGGCACGACCTTGCGGTAATCTTCTACGATGCCGAAGCGGCAGTGCTTGAAGATGGGCGCGTCCGGGTCTGTGTTGATGGCGGCGATATTTTTAGCTTCCGAGATTCCGGCCATGTGCTGGCTTGCGCCAGTGATGGCGATAGCGAGATACAAATCCGGCGTGACCTTCTTGCCCGTCTGCCCGACCTGCCATGTAGGCGGAACCCAACCCGCATCACACGCCGCGCGTGACGCGGCCATCTGCGCGCCCATCAAATCTGCGAGCGGCTTTAACTCCGCCTCGAAGGGCTCAGGCCCGCCTATGCCGCGCCCGCCGGAGACAATCACGCGCGCTTCTTCAAGCCTCGCCTCGCCGCCTTCCTCGCGCTTGCGCTCGACAATGCGCGTGCGCGTGTCGGCTTCTATAGCAAGCGCGGCGCGTGTGACTTCGCCCTCTGCGTCGCGCGGCGCGGCGGGCGCAAACGAACGCGCGCGCAGCCACACCACCGCAGGCGCACGCTTCAATTCGACCACGGCCTGCGCCTTGCCGCCGTAAACCTGACGACTGACCCGCAAGGCATCGCCTTCAACTCGCACCTCCACACCATCGCCGACAGCGCTGCCGCCCAAACGATAAGCAAGACGCGGGGCAAGCTCCTGACTATAAGTGTCGTTGCCCAGCAGCACAGCGCGCGGCGCTAATTCACCGCACAAACGCGCGAGCGCGCTCAGACAAGTCTCAGGTTGATATTCGGCCAGCTCCGCCTGGTCCGCTATAGTCACAGTATCGGCAACACGCGCGACTTCCTGTGCGAGCGCGTCCGCCTGAGCGCCTATAACCACGGCGCGCAATTGCCCGCCCAGTTCATCCGCCAGCCGACGGCCCGCGCCCGCCAGTCCCTGCGCGGCTTTATCAAACCCTGTGGAAGCGAAAAGACAGATAACGACGTCGTTCATGAGCTATGTAAGAGAGATGGAAAAGCAAAGATGAATGCAAAGTGCAAAATGCAAAATTAAAGAACGAATAACTTTTCATTCATCATTTTGCATTTTGACTTTTGCATTGCTTTTCATCCTTGTTAATTTTGTTCTGCCAGATTTGAATTGATGGTCTTACAACGCGCGCGTCACTTCGACTATGCGGCGGGCGAAGGCTTCAACTTTTTCGTCCAGCGTGTCGCCCGTGACAAACTCGCAGCTAGTCTCTTTCTGCGGGATAAAAAGCTCTGTCACTTCGTAGTAAATATTTCCTGCACGCGCTTCAGCAACGTCAACGCCCACATCGTCTATCGTCCATTTTGTGAGCGGCTGGCGGTACGACATCATCACGTCGCGCACTTTCGGGATACGCGGCACGTTGTGTTCGTCGTTCGTCACGGTGACGACCACAGGAGGTGACGCTTCGAGCACTTCCCAGCCCGTGTCCGTCTGCCGCTTGAGCCGCAACTGTCCGTCCGCAGTTTCGATGTGATCCACAAAGGAGACGCAGGGCAGCCCCAGCTCTTCCGCAATCAGCCCGCCCGTTTGCCCCGCGCCCCAATCGCCAGCCTCGCGCCCGACCATAATCAAATCGAATGCGCCGAGCTTGCGTATGGCCGAGGCCAGGACGCGCGCCACCGTGAGCGGATCAGGATTCGTGTTGCCATCGCCTTCTACCAGTGCAGCGGCATCGGCCTTCATCGCTAAGGCCTTGCGCAGAGAGTCTTCCGCCGAAGGCTGGCCGTAGGAGAGCACTGTAATCTTTGCGCCGCCCGTGCGCTCTCGAAGCTGCAAAGCTGTTTCCAGAGCGTTCTCGCAGAAGATGTTGGTGACCAGATTGGCCGCGCCGCGCTCGGCCTCGCGCTTTGCCGCGTCAACGCGAAAATCGCGCGCCGGAATCTCCGGGTCCAGAATCTGTTTGAGACAAACAAGAATGTTCATGAAGGAATTTTCGATTTGCGATTTTAGATTTTCGATTGGAAGCGGATTAAAGATTTAAAGTTTTTCAGATTTCAAATCTCCGATTTGTCCTTATCCAATCGAAAATCGCAAATCGAAAATCGCAAATCCAGTGGTTCAGCTTTTAACGACCTTCAAGCCTCTTTGTGCAGCGCGTGATTCGGGGCGTATCAAGCCCTGAAAGGCAATCTTGACAATCTCTTCCGCGACCTGTTCCGACGTCAGAGCGCCGTCCTGCCTGAACCAGCGCGACGGCCACAGGACCATCCCGAGCAAGGTAAAAGTCGCCGTGGTCGTGTCCACGTCGAGCAGCTTTCCTTCCGTCTTCAGCTCGTCCAGCGTCTCGCGCAAAAAGTCGAAGTACGCGCGTTTGTGGCGCGTGATTTTTCTATGCTGCGCGGGCGTGAGCGCCGTAATCTCGTCTACTAAAATAGTGACGGCTCCCTGTCCTCTGGTCACCAGGCGCGCGTGGCTGGCGAGCATGAATCGCAAACGCGCGCTCGCGTCCGAGATTTCCCGCGCGGGCTGCACGACTTCACGGTCAAGCTCCTGCATGCCGTAATTCATGATGTCGAAAAGCAGTTCTTTCTTGCCGTGTATGTAATGATAGAGCCCTGCTTTCGTCATCCCGAGCGCGTTGGCGATGTCGTTGACGGAGGTTGCGTCGTAGCCTTTGCGCAGGATAATTTCAGCCGCCGTGCGGTAAATTTCAGGCAGGCGTCCGTTCGCCGGGACAGATTTTTTTTGTGCCTTCATGATTGCCCCTTGAATGTCTCGTGGTATGTATCTTGTGTATCAATCGCCGAGATGTTATCTTACCGACCGTCCGGTAGGTTGTTATACAACCGAATCGCGCCCCACGTCAACAGAGAGAGCGGAACGGCTTGTGTGCATGATTTCAACGACGCGAGATTAGCACACTACGGCTTCTCTTTGGTTGCGCTACGCCTGCTCGACAAGCGTCAATCAGACCCTTTGCTTGAACACCACCTGAAAAGAATCCTTAATCATGTCAGCGAAAACAGATGCTCTTAAATCGGCAGGCGGCGGCCACTTTTTAAGTTCCGACGTGACCTGCGCGGAAGTGTTCGCGCGCGAAGACCTCTCGCCCGCGCAGCAGATGTTCGGGCGCATCGCGGAAGATTTTATGCGAACGGAAGTGCTGCCGCACGCGGAGCGGATTTACGAGAAGGACTGGGCGTTGACACGCGAATTGTTGCTCAAGGCGGGCGAGCTTGATTTGCTTCGCGTGGATATTCCGGAAGCTTACGGAGGGCTCGGGCTGGACAAGGTCAGCTCGGCCTACGTCGGCGAACAGATTGGAGTCATGCCTTCGTTCGCGGGCTCCTTAGGCGCGCACACGGCCATCGGGACGCTTCCGCTGGTCTATTTCGGGAACGAAGAACAGAAGGCTCGCTACCTGCCGCGCGTTGCAAGCGGCGAATGGGTCGCGGCCTACGCTTTGACCGAGCCGGGCTCGGGTTCGGACGCGCTCGCCGCGCGCGCACGCGCAGTGCTTTCGCCCGACGGCACGCATTACATCCTCAACGGCCAGAAGATGTGGATTACCAACGGCGGCTTCGCGGACCTCTTTACCATCTTCGCGAAAGTTGACGGCGAGAAATTCACGGCCTTCATAGTCGAGCGCGAGCACGGCGTCGTGAGCGGGCGCGAAGAACCTAAGCTCGGGCTGGACGGCTCATCCACGACGGCGCTCATCCTCGATAACGTGCGCGTGCCTGTCGAGAACGTTTTGGGCCGCGTGGGCGAAGGCCACAAGGTAGCCTTTAACATTCTGAACCTGGGCCGTCTCAAACTCGGCACGCGCAACATAGGGAGCGCCAAGCAGGCTTTGACGCGGGCGGTGCGCTACGCGGTCGAGCGGCAACAGTTCGGGCGCGCCATCTCGGAATTCGGGATGATCAAGCAGAAGCTCGCGGAGATGGCTGTGCGTTGTTACGTCGGCGACGCGATGGTCTATCGCACGCTCGGCGATGTGGACCGTGCGCTTGAAGCAGTTGACCCGGAAGATACCGCGCGTGTTTTGAAGACGATAGAAGGCTTCGCCGTCGAATGCTCTATCAACAAGGTCTGGACCAGCGAGGCGCAGGCGTATGTCGTGGACGAGGCGTTACAGGTCTATGGCGGCTACGGCTACTCGAAAGAGTTTCCAGCCGAGCGCGCCTATCGCGACGCGCGCATCACGCGCATCTACGAAGGCACGAATGAGATTAACCGTCTCATCATCCCCACACGGCTCTTAAAGAACCCCGCGACAGCACAGCTCTTCACTGGCGAGCTTACGGAAGCGCCGCTTGAAGACAGGGACTTTGCTTCAACATCCGATGGGACGTTGTTTGCCGCCGAGCGTGATTTGCTCTCACGCGCCAAACAGCTCGCCGCGTTTATGCTCGGTCGCGCGAAGACAGTTTACGGCGACGCGATTGCGGAGGAGCAGGAAGTGCTCGGCCACGTGGCGGATATAATCATCGAGGTTTATGCTCTGGAGAGCGCTATCTTGCGGACAGAGAAACTCGCAGCCTCAAGGGGTGAGACCGAAGCGGCAGTGCCCTTTGACATCACGCGCACTTACGCCAGCGATGCGGCTGACCGCATGGAGCATTCCGCAAAGCAGGTCGTGGCCGCGCTCGCTGATGATGAAAATCCAGCTCCTCTTCTCGCAGAGGTACGACGGCTCACGCATCACGCGTCCTTTAATACGGTCGCGGCTCGCCGCCGCATCAGCGACGCGCTCGTCCGCGCTGGTCGTTATCACCTATGAGGACTGTGAAAGATTTAAAGGCAGATTCAAACAGGATGGACAGGATAGACAGGATACAGAAGAAGGATAAAGGCAAAGTGCAAAGCGCAAAATTAAAGAAAGCCTTTCTTTTCATTCATCATTTTGCATTTTGACTTTTGCATTGCTTTATCCTGTCTATCCTGTCCATCCCTGTTAATTTCCTTCTTCACCGTCAGAGGTTTATTGAAATGAGTACTCAAACATCCCCGCCCGGCCCGAGTAGTTTTATCCCCGGTCGTTATCTGCTCGCTTTCACGCGCGACCCGTTGGAATTTCTGGCGGGCATGGCGCGTCGCTATGGAGACATCGCGCGCTTTACGAACGGCGGGCAGGGCTATTTCCTGCTCAACCATCCTGATTACATCAAGGATGTGCTGGTCACGCACAACACAAATTTTATGAAGGGGCGCGGGCTTCAGCGTGCGAAGCGCCTTTTGGGCGAAGGGCTATTGACCAGCGAGCCTCCGCTACATAGACGACAACGTCGTCTAGCGCAGCCTGCTTTTCATAAACAACGTATAGCCTCCTATGCTTCCATGATGGTGGATTACGCCGAGCGCAGGGAGCATGAGCATTGGTCGGACGGCGCAGAGCTGGACATCGCGCAGGAGATGATGAAGCTCACGCTCGCCATCGTCGGCAAGACTTTGTTTGATACCGACACGGAAGCGGAGGCCGAAGAGGTGCGTGAGGCGCTCTCTGCCACTATGGAATCGTTCACGCGGTTTATGTTGCCGTTTGCGGGGTTGCTGGATCGTTTGCCGCTGCCCGCCACGCGCCGCTTTCAACAGGCGCGCGCACGCCTTGACGCCATCATCTACCGGATAATCAACGAGCGTCGCGCGAGCGGCGGGGATCGCGGCGACCTGCTTTCGATGCTGATTGTGGCACAGGACGAAGAGGGCGACGGTGAGGGAATGAGCGACGAGCAGTTGCGCGATGAAGCCATGACCATCTTTCTGGCGGGGCACGAGACGACCGCTAATGCTTTAACGTGGACGTGGTATTTGCTCTCGCAACATGCGGAAGTAGAAGCAAAGCTTCACGCGGAGATTGATGCCGTGCTCGGCGAGAGATTGCCGACCGCCGAAGACCTCCCCGCTTTGCGTTACACGGAAATGGTGCTGGCCGAATCCATGCGTCTTTATCCTCCGGCGTGGATACTGGGCCGCAGAGCGCTCAAGGATTACGAAGTCGGAGGCTACAACGTGCCCGCAGGCTCCATCGTAATCATGAGTCCCTATGTGATGCACCGCGACGAGCGCTACTTCCCTGACCCGACGCGTTTCGACCCGGAGCGCTGGACGAGTGAAGCCAGAGAAGCGCGCCCGCCCTTCTCTTACTTTCCGTTCGGCGGCGGGCCGCGCCGCTGCATAGGCGAGGGCTTCGCCTGGATGGAAGGCATTCTACTCATCGCGACCCTGGCGCGAGCGTGGCGCATGAGACTCATGCCGGACCACGTGGTAGCCACACAGCCTGTCGTCACGCTGCGACCGAAACACGGGATGCGTATGCGGCTCGAACGGCGAAAGAGCTAAGAGAAATAGCATCTCTTTCATCATCATGAAAGAGATGCTATTTCGGAGGTCGGCTCGGCTGTTGCGGGGTCGGCTCGAATTCGGCCCGCGCCTCTCTTCAGCTATTCATATGCGAACCACCATCCGTGATCGACTATCTTTCCATCTTCGCTGATAAAGAACATCAGGTCGTGGCCGCCTCTCCAGTAGTAGATTAAATATTCGCGGCCACGCTTCTCCTTCAACTCTCGTCCGGCCTTCTTCAACTCGCGCTTGTAGATGTCCAGAAAATAGCCCATGCGCTTGTCGTCTTGAATCTTATCCGGCTCTCCCAAACATGCCACGATAATTTTCTTTGTAAAGGGCGGGCGTCCAAGCTCTAGGCCGAGCGCGGAGAGGACGCGGTGTAATCTGCCTCCGTGGTCACGCAAATCCTTATCATAAACTCCCTCGGGTAACCGGCGGCGTCTCTCGCGCAGCTCTTTATATTCGTTGACGAGAGCCATGACCTTCGGGTCGAGGCCAGCGCACCCTTCGGCGGAAGCGCTTCCTTGAGCAAACGAGGCGCTTGCGAACAACAAGATGGCAGTTGATGCTATGAACAGATACTTCATGATTGATTTTAAGCTGAGCGGAGACCGGGAAACCAGCGCTTGAATCGAGGCCGACCGTCCTTAAAAATTTCCTGTTGACAAGATGGCGATTTGCTCATACTATATCGCCGGTCGATATATCAGGACGTGATAGTGACGAGAGGAGACGGTCAATTTTGCGGAAGAGTACCGAACCCGACCCGGAATCTTTCTTACCTTTGACTCCGGCTGTGTTTCACATCCTGCTGGCGCTGGCCGACGGCGAACGTCACGGCTACAGCATCATGCAGGAAGTCGAGACGAGCACCGAGGGCAAAATGCGTCTGGGGCCGGGCACTCTCTACGGGTCGATTAAGCGCCTGCTGAACGACCGTATGATTGTGGAATCGGACGAAAGACCCGACGCCGAGATGGACGACGAGCGGCGTCGTTATTACGGACTGACGGACTTCGGACGCCGCGTAGCCGTGGCCGAGGCCAAACGGTTGGCGCAACTTGTGCTGGCGGCCCGCGCCAAGCGGCTGATTTCAAAATCCGAGATGGGCTGATGAATCATACTTCGGCAAAGAGAAACACGGGCGCTCCCATCTTCTTTTACAGGCTCCTGCTGCTGGCATACCCGTTGGAGTTCCGGCGCGAGTTTGGCCGGGAGATGTTGCAGGTCTTTCAAGATTGTTGCCGCCGGGGTGAGCGCACGCGCGGGCGACGCGGAATTATACGAGTCTGTACGAGCGTGATTTTCGACACGCTCCAAACCGCACCGCGAGAGCGGCTGCAAAATTTCAGGAAGGGATTCAACCTTATGAAGGCTCTACGCACGTTTGCGGTGGCGATTATCGTCTACATCGCGGCAATTATGATTTTCGGTAAAGTGCTGGTATACGCCAGACCGTACCTGCCTTACACGATCGGAGCGATGATCGACTCGCTGGTGAGCATCGGCATCGCGTTCAATTTCGTAGTGCTCTTATTAGTGACGACGAAATTATTGAGCCCTGCGGGCGCGGTGCGCGCGGCCTGTATTGCTGTGGTCGTCCTGCTGGCGATTGTGCTCGCTCTGCTTCCGGAGCGGCCCAATAGCATTGCCTTAATCACCATGGTCCTGAGCCTGCTCTTCTGGTTCGGAGCGCACAGGATGTGGGCGCACAGGCGAGCAGCCACCGCGTCCTGATTGACCACGCCGGACGTGCGGAAACTTTATCAAGCTTGTGCGCGCATCAGTTTTAAATCTTCAGCCTGTTTGTTCAGGCTGCGGTCGGCGGCGAAGCGCGGGTCATGATTCCACTTGTGCAGGAGGTAACGTCGCCCCCTGATTTCCGCGTCCAGATTCTCGCGCGCCTCGCCACAGATGCCGTCAGCGCCCGTGCCGAACACCTGCCTGTATTCAACCATGATACGCGGAATCCACTTCACCCCGTCCGGGTATCGCAGAAAGATGCGCAGAAAAAAATCCCAGTCCTCGCCCCAGAAACATTCTTCATCCCACCCGCCGACCTCTTCAAAAATTTCGCGGCGATGAACCATGCAGCTCGTATCCGCGCCGTTTAATCGCCAGACTTCTTCCGACGAATATTGCTTGCGCGGCTCTGCGCTCTCTGAAATCAAAAACCACTGCCCGTCCGCAGTCCTCTCCCAACACACATCATTCTGCCCGCAATACCACAAGACACAATCGTCGTCGTGCTCAATCGCTTCACGCATCGTTTCCAAAAAGCCCGTATGCCAGGCGTTGTCCGAATCAAGATAGGCTATAAAGGGCGCGTGAGAGTTTTCCACCCCGCGATTTCTGGCGGCGGGCGCGCCCTGATGTGGGATGTTGACGACGCGGATTCTGGCGTCTCGGAATTCTTCCAGCATACGCAGCGTGCAATCCGTAGAGCCGTCGTTGACCACCACTATTTCCCAGCGCGGCTCTGTTTGAGCTGTGACGCTTGCGATGGCTTTCCACAACACGTAGGCGCGATTGTAGGTCGGGATGACGACCGAGAATAAAGGTTCCATGAGCTATCCTCTTCAGGCGTGGCCTTGAGCGTTGAGCTTGCGCTCGCGAAAGAACAGAAACAGCGGCAGGCCCAGAGAGACGCCGACCAACAGATTGCAGACGATATAGAGCCAGAGATTTTTCATCCCGAGCCTTCGCCCTTCGGAGAAAACAAACAGCCACAGCACGACGGACGACACGATGACATCCACGCCGAAAAAGGCCGAGACAGGATTCTGGAACATCTGCTGGAAGAACAAACGCATGTCCAAACCATGCGCGGCTAGAAATGGGAAAAGCTGCGAGAGCGGGAGAACGGTTCCCAGAATTGCTGCGACAAGATAAAGCCATTGCATAAACAGCTCTCCGTTTTGGAACTTCGGTAAAAGCTTCGGCTCGTGCCGCCCGTGTGGCGAACAGCCCGTCCAATAGCCACGCTTACATCATTTGATGGGAGCGGCAGAATCTCCCATCAGCAAACACTGCGGAACTTCCACGAAGCCATATTGATTTGAAGCGGCATCCAGATCAAAGACCCATATCATGTCGAAGCGGCCCTCGGGCCACGCCTGCGGAGCGGTCGTCCTGTCGCCGAGAATATGGTTGGCAATCGACGGGATATACTCATGCTGCCAGCTAATCAGCACCACGCCCCCGCGCGAGAGGGCCTCCGACAACATTTCTTCTATTTCATCCCTGGGATATTTAGTATTAATGTTGATGCCTAATTTCTCGGCCAGAGGCGTAATTGTTTCCAGCGGGCGTCGGCTTCCACGACGCTCGATGGTTTTGGACGCATATATAAACTGCGGGCGCGCGAGCGACGTAGCTTGCAGCGAGCCCTGCGTCGGAGCAAACAAACAGGCGAGGGCTCCTGCTCTTTGCCACCCTCGAACCGTCAGGCATTCTTTGTCGCGCTTGCCCTCAAGGGTCGTCCCGTGCGGCGGCCCATCCTTTGCCGGTTTTTCCGCGTGACGTATGACCATGACCTTCGAGGCTCTACCAGAGACTCCGCTCATCCGACCTCCCTGATCTTGCTTTCGATTCGCTAGAAATTCACCGCAGAGACGCAGAGAGCGCAGAGATGGCGCAGAGAAAATCGTTCAATCCTCTGCGTTAACTCCGCGTCCTACGCGTCTCGGCGGTGAATGACAAACATCCCTACATTCAACCTCTAACCGCTCTCTGGATTACTTAATTCCGACGACCATCGAATCCGGCCCCACCAGATGCTCCACGCGAGCGTCTCGGAATCCGGCTTCCATCATCCACTGGCGGCAATCCGCGCCCGTGTAATCAAATCCGCCGCGCGTCTCTATCAACATGTTAAGGCTCATCAACAAACCGAACGCGTTCTCTCTACGGTCGTCGTCGATGAGCGCTTCAAAGACGATGAAAGCACCGCCCTCGGGGAGCGCGTCGTAAGCTTTTTTAACCAGCATCCGTTTCGTTTCCAAATCCCAGTCGTGCAGGATGTGTCCCATCACCAGCACATCTGCTTCGGGCAAAGGGTCACGGAAAAAATCACCTTCTATAAATCGCAGGCGGTCGCTCAACTGATGCTCGTTGACATAGCTCTCAAAGACGGGACGTATGCCCGGCAAATCAAAGCCTGCTCCCGTGAGATGTTTGTGAGCCGAGGCCACCTGAACCGGCAACCCGCCCTGCGCCGCGCCGATGTCTACAAACGTTTTGTATTCGGGCCACGGAAATTTGCGCGCAATCGCCGTCGCCACGCCAAGGCTGAGGCCCGTCATCGCTTTTAAGAAATTTTCCAGGCGGCGCGGGTCGGCGTAGAGAGTCTCAAAAAGGTCGCCCCCGGTTTTGGCTTCATTCTGCGGCTCGCCCGTCTGCAAAGCTTCCGTCAGAGAACCCCAGAACGGGTAGAGCCGCGCGTTTGCCATCTCAAGCATCCCGCCGATGTAAGTCGGCTTCTCGCGATCAAGAAAAGCATCCGTTTCATGATTGTTGCTGTAGAGCCCCTCCGCGCTGCGCTCTAACATGCCTAGCGCCACGAGAGCATCCAGAAAATCACGCGCGCTGCGCGGGTGAAGATTAAGACGCCCGGAAATCGCTTCCGCATCGAGCGCGCCTTTCGCCAGCTCTGTAAAGAGTCCAAGCTCTATCGCGCTGAGAAGCGTCTTGGAACCCCAGAAGCCAAGACCCAACTGCATAATCTTATCGGGTGCAGGGGCATGAGCAGTCATCGAAAAAACCTCCCGGTCAAAAAGTGTAAAGCGCATACTATGCCGTCAAATGACTAACGGTGTAAAGAGAGGCCATCGCAGACGCGTCTCTTCGCTCCGTGAGGAGCGAGATGTTTATAGCCATGATGCGTTGTGAGTTCGGCGTCAGAGGTCGTGAGACTCTTTAGCCCCTGAAAGGGGCGAGATATCAGTAGCCCACGGCGTCAGCCGTGGGAACAGGCCGCCATTAAATGACTGAGCCCCGGAGGGGCGACATCAATCTATGTCGCCCCTCCGGGGCTTAAAACAGTGGTGACAACGTTGTCCCAGCACTGACGTGCTGGGCTACTGTTATATCGCCCCTTTCAGGGGCTTTTTGGTTGGATGCTCTATCTATAAACATCCGAGCCCCTATGGGGCTCTCGAATATGCTAGTGCATCACCGTTGATTCGAGTTGATGTTATCTGAAGACTTACTGCTAAAACTTTTACTCCGGCATTCGCACAGTTCTTCCGACGAGCCCGGTAATCGCTTCGAGCAGTGTCGCCGCGTCCACGGGCTTCGCGACGTGTAGCTGAAAGCCTGCGCGCAGGGCCAGCGCACGATCCGTGTCACCCGCATAGGCCGTCAGCGCGATGGCGGGCACAAGCCCGCTACGCTCCGGCCCCAGGGCGCGCACACGTCTCATCAGCGAGTAGCCATCCTCGCCGGGCATGCCGACGTCACTCACTAAAACATCTGGCCGAACCTCTTCAAGCACGCGGAGCGCATCGCGTGCCGAAGTGGCCGCCGAGACTTCCGCGCCGTGTCTTCTGAGCAGCACGGCAAGGAGCGCGAGCGCGTCTTCGTCGTCGTCAACAACCAGCACGCGCAGGCCCACGAGCGCAGGCGGCACGTCGCGGCCCTTGCCCTGCCGCTCTGTCCGCGTGACCAATTTTTCAGCGCGTGGGAGAGCAGCCGCAGGCTGTGCTTGAGCAGGCTCTACGGCAAGCGGAAGGTCTACCGTGAAGGTCGCTCCCTGATCCTGACCGGCGCTGTAGGCGTGCACTGCGCCGCCGTGCGCTTCGACCAGATATTTGACGATGGAGAGTCCGAGCCCGAGCCCTCCGTGCTGGCGGGTCGTAGAGCCGTCGGCCTGACGGAAACGGTCGAAGACAAAGGGTAGAAAGTCGGGGCTGATGCCCTTGCCCGTGTCGCTCATGGTGACGCGTACGTGCGTGAGCAGGCGTTCGACTTCGACCTTCACGCGCCCGCCCGCAGGCGTAAACTTAATCGCGTTCGAGAGCAGGTTCCAGATAACTTGCTGTAAGCGATGCGGGTCGCCGTGGATTTCGTCTGCGCGCGGGTCGAGCGAGCAGCTCAGCTCTATGCCTTTGGCTGCCGCCGCAGGCCGCACGGAATCAATAGCCTCCTGCACGACCGGCATCAAGCTCATAGGCTCAACCTCTACCTTGAGCTTGCCCGTCACCACGCGCGAGGCATCCAGAATGTCTTCGACGATGCGCTTCTGCTGCTCCGCGTTGCGGCGTATGACGCTGACGGCCTGTTTGATGGTTGAAGTATCGAGCGACTCACTGTCGAGCATGTGCGCCCAACCGATGATGGCCGTGAGCGGCGTGCGCAATTCGTGCGAGAGCGTGGCGAGGAATTCATCCTTGAGACGATTGGCGGCTTCGGCTTCGAGCCGCGCCTTCTTCGTCTGCTCGTAGAGCTGCGCGTTGGCGAAAGCTAAATCGGCGGCAGAGGCCAGAGCCTGCATCAGTCGTACTTCATCATCGCTCGCGCGCCGGTTCGTGGCCCAGTACGCGCCGATGGCCCCGACAGGATTGAGGGCGCGCACGGGAACCATCAGCAGGCTTTTGACGAACGTCGGGCGATAAGCTTCGACGGGAACACGCGGGTCCATGTAAACGTCTTCGATGACGGCGGGCTGTCGCTCGACGATTGACCACCCGGAGACGCACGCCGAAACGGGGAAACGCTGTCCCTTCCAGAGAGGCGCAATCGCATCAACGTCCGCGTAATGAACCTCGTCGCCCTCGCGGACGATAAAGGCCGCGCCGTCCGAGCCTACAAGGTCGCGCACCGCGCGGCAGATGGTCGCCGTCACTTCACTCAATTCGAGCGAGCGCGCGAGGTCTTGATAGAGCGTCGCCAGCTTGACGCTTTCGCGTAATCTTTTCTCGGCTTCGTCGCGCGCCACACGCTCGCTCTCTAACAGTTCCTCACGCTCGCGCTCGGCACGCTTGCGCTCGGTTATCTCTTCGACGACGACGTTGATGCCTATGACTTCGCCCTGCTCGTCTTTGAGCGGATACCAGTTTTCCAGCCAGATGTGTTCCACACCGGGCTCGGCCTTGGTCTCGCCCACCAGCTCGAAGTCGAGCACGGGCTCGCCCGTCAACATGATGCGCCGGATGACGGGCTCGATGTCGTCCGCCAGATTGGGCACGACCTCGCGCACTGTGCGGCCTATGTGGTCCGCGACGCTGAGGCCGTTAATCTCCGCGAGCCGCTCGTTGATGCGGACGTAGCGCAGCTCGCGGTCAAAGACGCAGAGCCCGACGGGCGCGGCGTTGTAAGTAGCTTCCAACTCTGCAAGCCGACGATGCGCCGTCTCCTCGCTCGCCCGCAGCTCTTGCTCTATGCGCTTGCGCTCGGTGACGTCGCGGGCGATGCCTTCTATCGCGGGGCTGTCGCCGTCGCGCATGGAGATGCGCGTGCTCACTTCAAGCGTGCGCCGACGGCCATCGCGGGTAATGATGTCTATCTCGTAAACGGTGGGAGCGGGTTCGTGCAGCTTTCGCTCCATCATCTTTTTGGCGCGTTCGAGATGGTCCGGCGCAACCACCTGCGCGATGTTCAGCCCGCCGAGCATCTGCTCTTTGGTATAGCCCGTAATCTCCTCGCCCGCGCGGTTGATGGTCAGATAGTTTCCTTTGAGGTCGTGCGAGTAGATGATGTCGTTGGCGTTCTCAAGCAGACTGCGATAGCGCGCTTCACTCTCGCGCAATTCTTGCAGGATGTCGTCCTTGGCGCGGCCTGCGGCTTCGGCTTCAGCCTGTGCCGCCTCGGCGCGGACGCGCTCCAATCTTTCTCGCTCGGCGCGCTTGCGCTCCGTCATGTCGTGCGAGATACCAAAGACGCCGACCACCATCCCGCACGCGTCTTCGACCACGCCTTTCGTCACGCGGTAAGACTGTAGCCCTTCGGGTCCGGGCGCGACGCCCTCGAAGACGAGCGTCCGTTTGGTCTTGAGCACTTCCTGATCGTCCGAGACGAACTGGCGCGCAATCTCCGCCGGGTAGAGGTCTTCGTCGCGGAGGCCAAGAATTTCTTCCTTGCTCTTGCCTAGAAACTCGGCGAGGGCCGCGTTGACCAGGATGTAACGGCCATCAAGGTCTTTAGCAAAGATGTCGTCCGATGTGTTCTCGACAATCGCCTGTAGCAGACTGTCATCTCCGGCCCCGGAGTCTTTTGTGTGGTGCATCTTTATTTTCCCGTGCGGTGTCCGCTTTGATAAGTATTCGCGGAATGTAGTTACCGGCGCGCCATTTTGGCAACCTTGCGAGAGACGGCCCCTGATCGGGTTAGGGATAATTTTACTGCTAATGAGTTGCTAAGGGAATAAAAAGATTAACTAGGCGACGACGCGCCCGCTGACCCGGCTTCCTGCTTCTTCGAGCACGAAGAAGCCTGTTTCACCGCCGCCCGTGGTGACGTTAACAATCGGAGAATCGGAAAGACGCACCATCGCGCCGTCCACACGGCCTCGAAAAATAAAGGGATTGGTGTCAACGTACATTGGCTCGAAACTCCACCCGTGCTCGTTAAAGACCGGAAACTCCTCCGTGTGAAGCTCTATGGTTTCCTGCACGATGTAATCCCCATCCTCAAGCGCAGCCTCGATTGCACGCTCCCATTCCGCGTCGCTTGTACGCTTGCCCAGAAAGATGCCGTGCCCGCCGTAATCATCATTCGGCTTGATGATGAAAGCATCGCGGTTTCGCCGCACGTGCTCGACCAAATCAATCGACTGTCCGCGAAACGAAGTCTTTCTCTCCCTGAGCCGGCGGGTCCAAGGCACTGTAGCCGCGATGACTTCTCTTTCATGCGGGCTGAACCAATCGTCGTGCGCGTCGTCAGTCAAAAGCTCGAAGGCTGCTTTCTTATGAACAATCTTGCAGCGAAAGGGATTGATTAAACAGACGTCTCGATTGGCGTAAGCACGCACGAGAGCGTGATTTTCATCAGCGCGCGAGAGGAACTCGTGGATGATGACGCGCTTGTAAACAAGGTCTATGCGAAAGTCTCCGCGGCGCAATCGACCATTGCTGTATTCCAGCTCATCCGGCGCGCAGATGATGGTCGGCACACCATGACCGGCAAAAAAATTTCGCAGGAGGATAAACTCGTTCTCCGTAGGCAAGTTGACCCAATCGAGTATGGCAACGTTTGGAAGACCAGCGCCGCCCCATTCCTTAAAGGTCGCGATTAGGTTGCGCAGGAGCGACGCGGCGGGCGTGAACTGGCGCAAAGGATAACGCTCCGCGAGTGTCTGAAGCGCCTCGACTTCAAACAGGATTTGATTAAGACCGGATTGGTCCGTGAGGCTCGAAGGATTCTCGGCGTTATATTCGACGAACTTTATTTCGTCGTCATGGACGAAAGCATCAAGCCGCGTGGTGATGGTCGCAGTGGAAAAGCCCGGATCAATCAGGGCCATGCGGCGCTCGCGTTCATTGAGGCCGACCTGTTCCATCAAAGACGGGTTCGCGATAATCGCAGCGGCGACTTTGTCAAAGGCGCTGGCGACCGTCTCGGAGGCATGTGTGAGAGCATCGTATTGTCGGCGTGTGAGAAAGTGCGGGCGCAGGCTGACGCCAATCACACGATTCCCGTAAGAGAGGCGGTTGGCCCGCATCAGCTCCTTGAGACGCGCGATAAAATCCGCGTCGAGGCGGTCGTCCGCCGCGAGCCATCTGTGATATTCGGCAATAGCCTCTGCGCGCATTTCAGACATAGAAACAGATTTGATAAGAGCGGATGCGCGTGCGCCGTTAGTGCATCCTGAAAGGGCCGCCCGGCGGTTCGGGTTCTAAATCGGGGCGCGACGAATCCTGTACGACCTCGTGCATCTCAAGGACGTTTGATTTGGAGAAAGCTTCTTTCGGCAAAGTGCCGGATTGGGCGTGCCCCTTGGTGAAAGCATCGGAGCGTACCCAGTTGAGAAAGTCCTCGCGGCTCTGCCAGATGGTGAAGACCACGTAGGGGTCTCCGTCGTTGACGGGCCGCAGCACTTGATTGGAAACGAATCCGGGCATCTGGTCCACGAGCCCTGCACGCTCGCGGAATCTCTGTTCAAACTTTTCGGCGTATTCCGGGTTGACGTAGATGCGATTGGCGACAGTAATCATTTAATTTTCCCTTTTCCAATGACGATGGCGATGATGACATGACTATATAGAATTGCTTCGACACGCTCGCGGCTTATTCATCCGTGGACGGCTTTGAGCGCAGGCGCTTAACCTGCGAGCGGCGCGCCTTCTCTTCGAGGGTGCGATTCTTTGCGCTGCGCGTCTTGCTTGTCGGCACGCGCTTTGGCTGACGATAGTTTAACTGCTCGACGCGCTCGCGCAGCTTGCGCAGGCAAATAGCTTTATTACGGTGCTGGCTGCGCTCCTCGCGCGAAGTGACGACCACGCCCGAAGGCAGATGTTTGAGCCGGACTGCCGATTCCGTCTTGTTGACGTGCTGGCCGCCGGGGCCGCTCGCACGCATCGTCTCGACCTCGCATTCGCGCAAGAGGTCTTCATCGGCTTCCGGCAGGACAATCATACACACCTCTCGGTCATAGGACTCGCGCGCGTTATGATACCCTACTGTGGCGCGAGTAGTATGTAAAGCAACGCGGATTTTCGCGCGAAGAGAGTTCAAGGAAAGGGATGACAGAGATGAAGAAAGTTAACAGGACCGACGAAGAGTGGCGTCAACAATTGACGCCGGAGCAGTACCGTGTGGCGCGGGAGAAAGGAACGGAGCGGCCCTTTACGGGCAAGTACCACGATTCCAAAGAAGAGGGAACCTATAAATGCGCGGCCTGCGGCAACGAGCTGTTCAGCTCGGACGCGAAGTTTGACTCGGGCTGCGGCTGGCCGAGCTTTACAGAGCCGTCCGCCGAAGATAATGTCCGCACCGAAGTTGATACCAGCCACGGCATGGTTCGCACAGAGGTCTTGTGCGCAAGCTGCGACGCCCACCTGGGCCACGTCTTCGACGACGGCCCGCAGCCCACAAACCTGCGCTACTGCATCAACTCCGTCGTGCTCGACCTCGACAAAGAAAATAAGAAAGAGGATGAGGGAGATTAGCAGCGTCCGCATCGTCCGAGGCGGTGAAGAGGTCGGTAGTGGCTCAGCTTCCATCTGAAGTTGCCGCCGAAGACACGAGAGGGCGCGGCGGGGCGAGGAGACGGAAGGGGGACGCGGAGCGTGAGGGTTGTACCATTTCTCCGGGCCTCCACGCGCCTTCGGCGGCGAGCGACTTGAGGAACATCTGCTCTCGGATTTCAAACCGGGCCACTACCAATTATGTATGCTCAAAACAGGAATTTCATTTCACCCTCTGATTCACGAGAAGAAACAGAGCGGGGGCAAGCCACCCTTCCTGACCTTAGAGACATTCCTGCTTGAGCTATCATCTCTCAAGCAGGAATGTCTCTGAGGTTGGGAAGGCGGGCTTGCCCCCGCTTTCTCGTCCTCTGCGTCTTCGGCGGTGAAGTTCTACTTCCCTTGATTCACGGTTCGCTGCCCGGACGATCAATGGTGTCAAAGCTCGACGGAGGTGCTGACTTGGACGCAGGCTGCACATCAAGCCGTTGACGGCTCACATTATCGTCCAGCCAGCTCATGATGTCCGCAGGGATGTTCTTGCGTAACGGGTCGTCCTCGTCGTAATAGAGCGCGTACAACTCCGCGAAGAATTCAAAGGGAGACATGGCCGCATAATTGCTCGGCATCTGCCGTACTAATTCGAGCGTGCTGACGTTGACGACTGAAAGCCCTCGATAATAAAAATTAAAGAAGAAAGCTTTATCCTCGTGGATGTGCCAACTATTATTGTGCCTGTACCACTCGTGCGGCGTCTTGTCGAACACCTTTCTGGGGGCAAACTCCTCCTGCTTCCAGGGGTCGTCGTCGGAAGCGGGCTGAGGATCGGAGAGCTTCGAAAACGTCTTACCCGGCCCCAGCGCCTCGCGCAGGTGCTCGCGTACTTGCACCTTCTGGCTCTCGGTCACTGAGCCCCAACCGCCGAGCAGCGCAATCCACTTATCCATGTTGTCGTCGTCGCTCTCAAACATCTGCCAGCCGAATTTGGAGATGAGCCACGGCTGGATGGCATCCTTAAATTTCTCGTAAACTCCGTGGCCGATTTCGTGGCGCACGATGTCCTCGAACTTCTCCCTCTTGGTGAGCATCCCTTCCCCTATGAAAATGTCGTGCGTGGTCGGGCTGTATCGCCCGCTCCCACTGCTTTCAAGAATCAGCTCGTGGATAAAGGTGTTGCCTTCGACATTGGTATCGGGCAGATTCTCAAAAAGCTGCCAGAGGGTGGGGATGTCGTCCTGGGTGTCGTTTTGAGTCCAGTCGTCAGAGAGAAACGTGTCGAATCTAATCTCAAACAACTCGTCCTGACAGTCCAGATTTCGCTGTCGCGCGTAAGCCAGAAGGGTCCGCAGGTCTTGTTTGGCCCAGAAGGGCAGATGCGATCCGCGCGGGAGGTTTCCGGCGTCAAGCATAAACGTAAACTCGGGCGACGTGGTGTCTATCTCGTTTCCGGCATTCACCTGCTCTGCGAAGTCGCGCAGGTGGCTGAGGGCCGAGGGCTGCGTTGACCAGCGCCAGATATTAATCCAGAAGTCGCCTTCCAGCTCGAAGATGTTCGAGCCGGGATGACTACGCATCACCCAGTCACGCAGCTCCTGCTCGCGCGTGAGAAGCGTCTGCACAATCCCGACCGGGAATTTGACACGGAAGCTACGGGTGTCGTGCTCGAAGAAGGCCACGAATTCGAGCCATTCGTCGTCGGCTTTATCCAGCAGAAGCCTGAGACGCGGCGTCTGCATCAGGAATGGATGCTCGTAGAGGACGAGCACTTTCAGCAGCTCTACAATGCGGTCGTCAAGATTAGCATCCTGCGCAATCAGCTTCTCTCGCAGCTCGTCCATGCCGAAGACTACGCGCGGCGTGCGCGCATCGGGTTCGGAGAGCGCGTCAGGCAGGAGCGAAAGATTTCGCTCCATCAACGCAGACTCCTCTTTCCACAGGTGACGCTCAAAGCGAGGGTTGACCCTGATAAAAGTGTCGCGTTCAAAATCCGTGTAGAAGAACTGTTTCTCCACGGTCACTTCGGTCCCGCATCCGGGACACTGCACGCAGTGGAATTTCCCTTCCAGAATCAGGTAGCGGGCCTCCGGCGTGCGGCTCACGTTGATGCCCCGTGCAAGCGGCTCCTTGAACTTCTCTCCGCACATGCATTGAAGCTCGTAGATTTCATAAGTGGACATTGTTGTGCTCCTCCTCAAACGGGCCGGTGGCGAGGTATTTCATGAAACCTTTGTTCGGATAGTGAGCGACTATAAAGCGAGTCGGGCAAAACGGACGCGGGATGCGTGTGCAAATACTTGCGCGACCGCCGAGGCTGCCGGACGCGCGCGCGGCCTATTGTTTGCTCACACGAAAGTAGTATTTACCAAGAGGCTCTGTTTCTCCCGCGACGACGTTGCCGCTCAGCTCTAACTGATACTCGCCCTCCTGAAGCACGCGGGCGGGCAGGATGACCTCGACCACTTTCTCAGACTTCAATCGCGTGGCCCTCAAACCTTTTCTGCTTAGCAACTCCTGACCATCTTCGTTCTTCAAGACGACTTGATATGAAGCATACTGTGCGTCGGTCAACAAGGGGAGTTGCATTTTTGCCATGCGCGCTTGCGCCGGAAGCACTACTTTATTTATTCCGCCAGCATCCCTGACCAGACCGGGTTTCAGAAAAAACGCAAGCGTCGGAGACGGCGGAGGAGTCGTAGAAGCGGCGGTGTTCCTGTTGCCGGTCGCTACCAACGCATCCGGAGTAGTCTTTGAATTCTCGGTACGCACGGGCGGCTGCTGTAGCTCATCCGTGCGACGGGTGTTTTGAGTCGTTTGCTCATCACGCGCAGGGCTGGAGTTCTGTTGCTGCGGCACAGTGGATGACGGCCCGTTCTTTTGCGCCTCAAGGGGCGAGGGGCGCGGCGACTGCCGTATTCGGACGACGAGCCACGAGACGCCTATGATGATTAATAAAGCGGCAGCCACGAGCGCGAAGCTTTGCATGGGGCTGCGCTTGAAATTGAATAAAGCAAGAAATCTCTTCCAGATGGAAGGCGGCTGCGGCTCGGCAAGCGGTTCAGGCGAAGCGGCGGGGACCGCATTCGTCGTCACATACTTTTTTAGCGCCCTGGAAAACCTCACATCCTCGTGCCGCTCGGGCGCGGATAAAAAATAGCTCTCGAATCCCTCGCGCTCGTCCAAAGGAAGCGCATCATAAACGTACTCGTCAATCAACTCTTCCTCGGCCAGAAGCAGTTGCTGGAAGTGCTGGTCGTCCGTAAAGAGCGATTGTTCAACGCGCAGATGTTCCGGCTCGGGCAATTTGCCCAGTAAATACTTCCGTATAAGCTGCTCGTCTATATTCTGCTTCATTATCCTGCTGACTAACGAAATTTCATTCAATCTCTAATATGATATTGTGGAAACGCTTGATACATTTCACGCTAAACCCTTTGCCGCAGGCAATCCTGGACACATATTTTCAGATTCGCCCGAATTCTGAAGGCCTGTAGCCTGAGCGTGTTGAGCTTGGTTCCGAGCTGTTCGGCCAGCACCCTGCGGCTTTCAATCTTTTTCTGTTTTTCGCCCTGATAATATTGGAGCACCAGCTCGCGGTTGCGCCGCGAGAGTTGATCCAGACACTTTTCCAGACAGTCGTACTCCGGCTCTATATCTTCGCGCACGTCCGCCGGCGGCGGCGACTCATGGTGCTCGCTCTTTTTCCTCAAGTATTCCAGATGAACGTTGTGGGCGACGCCTATAAAATAGCGCAGCGGCTCGCCCACATAGGTCGGCATGATTTCCGGCAACTTCTTCGTCACACGGTTAATTGTCTCGTCCGTTAATTCTTCAGCTTCGCGACAGCCGCGACATTTGAAAAGTTTGATGAGCCGTAAGCGAATCTCCTCATACCTGATTCCGGCGCGCTCGCGATCCGCATCAAGCCATGAGAGAAGCTGATCGAAAGATTCTTGAGTTAAACTCCATTCATTCCGATGTGCGGGCACGTTGTTCAAATGTTGACACTCAGAGCGCAGCGAAATTCAGGGCTCGATTTCGCCGCGATGGATGTCACCTCCACTCTCCTTGGAGTACGAAGCCTGCCCAGTAATAGGGCGAGCGCCAGAGCTTTTGTGCACGAACTTCTTCCTGCGCAGCCTTCAAAGCTGCCGGTGGCGAGATACCTTCCTTCAAAATTTTCCGGTAAAAACGTTTCATCAAGTCGGCAGTGGCATCGTCGTCAACTTTCCACAGGCTGGCGACCACGCGAGACGTTCCGGCAGACATGAAACCGCGCGTCAGGCTGATGATGCCTTCGCCTCTGACTTCTTTGCCCACTCCGGTTCGACAGGCACTCAAAACTACCATATCAACCGGCAAGCTCAAATTATAAATATCCTGTAGCCGTAGGAAGCCGTTTTGTGAGCGCCCCTGCTCGTCAACCAGTGAGAGAACGATGCCGGAGAACTCCGGGTGCGAATCATTGAGCACGCTGTGCGTCGCGAAATGCACTATTCGATAACGGCTCAGCTCGTTGCTCGTCGCTGTGCTGCGGTTGGCCTGAAAGCCGACGAGCATGGTGGCCTTGCCCGGCGCGGCCATCGACACGATTTCCTTCGCCTCGTCCAGAGAAGAACGCAGCCGTGGCAGTTGGTCGCCCGTCTCTCCCACATCTTTCAGGAGGCGGTCCACAACCTCGGAACGCATGAGCTTTGCAGTTTCGGCGTTACCCGGTTTCCCGCTCTGCTGAACTCGCCTGTCACGGCTGTCAAAAACAGGGTCGGCCAGAACGATGACCTCTTTCGGGGCGGGCTTGCGCGGCAACTCCCGCAACAGTGTAATCACCGAAGCCGATTGCTCATAAACTATCTCATGCTTATTTCCCAAGGTGACAGGCCCGCTATCTTCGCGGCTGTGATTGTAGCGAGCAAGCGCGCCGTCTTTGCCCTGCACGACGGGTTCGGGCAACGCGGCGAAAGGAATAAAGTGCAGGAGCCCGTCGGGAATGACCAGCAGCTTCTTGGTTCCGAGCTGCGCGGCAACCGGACCAACTATTTTATCGCTCAGCGCAGACGCGCTTTGCCAGTATTGCGCCTGCGCTTCTGCCAGACGCTTGCGATAATCCGTCTCCGTCAGCATGTCGCGAACCGGACGCGCGAGTTTCTCAATTTCCGCACGGCCCGGAAGCTGCGCTGCCGTGGCCGTGCGTCGCGTCACTACACACACGTAGCTGCGTTCACCGCCGAGGGCGTATTCAAGCATCACTGTATCGTCATCAAGCGATTGTTGAATCTCTTTCAGGCTTAAGGGGCGGCCCTGCGCCGTGATGGCTGAAGCCGGATTCTGTTTTTTAATCCCCGCCTGCACGGCGTCATAGCGGGCCACGAGCTTGTTAAGATTAACCTCAACCGCGTCCGCGTCTGCTTTGAAGTTCTTACCGCGCAGGACCACCAGCTTTTCGGCGTTGTCATTTATTTGACGCTCAAGAGAGCGTTTTTCTTCGACGAGCGCCGCGCTTGCGCCCCCGTCGATTTGGACGCGCGCCTCGGCCAGCGTGTCCAGCAGGCTGCGCGCACGCGATTTCTCGTTCGCCAGTAGCGCAGCGGCCAGATGTTCTTCCGCGCCCGTGCGCCTGTACAACTGCATACGCACGTCTACGTCCAGCTCGTAGTAGTCCTGTTGCCTCGCAAGATAAGAGATGCGCAACTGCTGGCTCGTGACCCTCGTCCGTAGAGATTCGACAATGTCTACGGCCTTCTCTATCTTCTCGCGGGCATCGTCCAGATTATTACGCGCGCGTGCGACGACCGCCAGACCATAAAATGTTTGCGCCTCTCCACGCCGCTCCGCCACTTGCTGCCAGAGCGGGAGCGCTTGCTGGTAACTGTCTGCGGCTTCCTGTAGGCGGCCCAGCGCCGTGTAAGTCTGGCCGAGCTTGGTGAAGACCAGAGCCTGCGTGCGCGGGTCTTGTAGCTGTTTGCTCGCGCTGAGCAGCGTGGCCTCGATTTCGCTCGCCTGCCGGTAACATTCAAGCGCCGACTGAAAATCTCCGAGCCTGTAGTAGGCCGCGCCCATCACGATGAGCGTGTAAGCACGTCCATGTTTTTCGTTCGTCTCAGTGTAGAGCTTCAGCGCCTGCTTGTAATTCTCCAGCGCTTGATTGTAATCGCCAAGGACGTTGTAGGCGTAACCCATGTTGTTGAGTGAAACGGCGATGCCTCTAGGCGTCTTCAGGACTTCTTTTCTCAGGCGCAGCGATTCTTCAAACATCTTGAGGGCGCTTTGCCCGTCGCCAAGGTCGGCATAATACATGCCAAAGTTTTCGAGCGTCTGCGCCGTTCCATTCGGATTATCCTTGGCGAGCAAGAGCGCATCGCTGTAATGTTTGCGCGCCTCTTCGGACTCGCCCCAGGTGTCGTAAATCTTGCCTATGTTGTTGTGTGCGACGACGAGCTTGGCGGCGATATCTTTATTGTTGATGTCCAGACCCTGCCAGATTCGTAGCGCCTGCGTGTAGTAGTCCAGCGCCGTCTGCGATTGGCCCAGCTCATCAAGCGCGCCCGCGAGGTTGTTCAGCGTGTTGGCCTCCTGATAAGCATCACGCGCCTCGCGCCAGAGAGATAAAGCCTGCTCATAATAGCCTGCGGCCTGCGTCTGTTGTCTGGCCCCACGGCTATAGATGAGACCGATGTTATTAAGGAGCTGGGCCTGTCCCCATTTATCGCCCGCGCCCTGGCGCAGCTTGAGCGCCACCTCATAATCGGGCAGCGCCTTGAGCGGGTCGCCCAAATCTCTCTGCGCCGCTCCCCTTTCGTTGAGCACGTAAGCCTGACCCGCCGTGTCTCCAATCCTTGCCAGCAGAAGACGCGCCTGCTCAAAATTATCAAGCGCGTCCTGCAAAAAGTCCTTGCCCTTCCGGCGATACAGAGAGCCCAGATTCGCGCGCGTGTATGCTTCGCCTTGACGGACTTCCAGATTCTTCCAGAGAGGCAGAGCCTGGGTGTACAACTCAAGAGCTTTATCCAGATGTTCGCCCCCACGCGAAACCAGACCTTGCCCTTCCGTGAGCAGGCGCTCGGCGCGGGCGCGGTCTCTGTCCGCGGAGGTCGGCTCGCGCGGCTGTTCAAATTTAATCTGATATCTACCGGGCGGCGACCACTGATTCCCTGAGCCTATCTCCAACACGTAGTCGCCCGCCGCCTCTGCGATGGTCGAGACGAACTCCGGCCCGTACTTCCCGTTCGGGTTGTCGCTCTCCATGATTAACCGGCGTTGGGGGTCAAACAATTTGACTCTTAAATCTATTCCCTGCTGCTCGACCAGAACGTGTGCATACTGTCCGGGACCGACGGCTAGACGGTAGGCGTGCATCTCGCCGCCCGCACACTCTCTGTTGACTGTCTCACCGGGTTTGAGAAAGGGAGCGGCTGTGTTGTCCTGAACGGATTGCTCGGGCAGCGCGTAGGCGCTTGCCAATACCTGTTCGTAGCGGCCCGCGAAGGCGGTCTCAATCCAGCAAAGCTTTGCCGCGACCACCAGGAGTGAAGACAGGACGACGAGCCAGAGCCATCTCTGGCGTGTCGCAAAAGAGGATAGAAGTCTCATCGGATGCTCCGGATATGCCCTGGGCTTTGTAAAGCGCGGTCTTGACCTTTCTGGCCGAAGTCAAAGATAGGAAATGCGCCCGTGCTCGATTTGCCCCCTGAAAAAAAGTTACGGCAAGCGCTGCTTAATATTCGTTGATAGCCTGCTGCTGCCGGATGGGGAGCATTGCTGCTTCATGGCAAGCAGAAGCGACGCATTACACGTCAAGAGCGTGTAATGCGTCGTGTCATCACTTTCCGTGATACAGGGCCGGAAGGTGGTCTGCCTTGTAATAACTCAACAACTCGGACTCATTATACCGGAGTCCGCCGGGGCAGCTTAATAGGCTTGGCTTGCGTCTCCGGTTTTATTCTGTCCCTGCTCTTCACCCTGCTCATCTTCGGAAGGAGGCGGGCCGGGCGAGCCTTCCTTGGACGATTCCCATGTTCCGGAATCGCCTTCGCCGGGATGGCCGTTCTGGCTTTCGACAATGAACGTGCCACCGCTAATTTTGTTGACCTTAACTTCTCCATCCAAATACCTGAACGTATTATTACCTTCCGGGCGCTCGAAACTGAGAACGTGTTTCGAGCCATGTTTGCACTTGCCCTTGATATTGCCCCCTGAATTGTGATGCTTGCCGCTGATGTTACCTTGACCATCCTCATTCGCGATGGTGTTGACGCCATCAGCCACCTGGAGAGGGGGATCCACTGCTTCGCCGTCCTTGAACGAATAAAACAGCGTCGTCTCCCAGGCACCATTACATTCCTTAGCCATCTCGTCCTCCTTTATCGGCCCGGTTGCGGCCAAAGCTCCGGGTCTGGTTTCAGGTCTCGTAAATGAACGGCATCAGAGCATATCATGTTCTCCCCTTCAGAAATCATGCCGTTCGCTCAAACGCTCGGAGCGATGCGTTTATCATGTCGCTTCGGCATTATTTATTTTGAGCCGGACAGGTGAAGGTATTAGCCGCCGGGTCGCACAAGTTTGTAGACACTTGCCCCAACCGGCAACCTGAGAACGGATGAGCAGCGCCAGCACGGGCCGCTCTCCCTGCCCGGCATTCAAGTGATGCTTTGCTACTTAGTTATGACGGCAGCGGGCAAAATGTTTCACCCGTAAATTTTGTCTGGGAAGTGCGCGAAAGAATTTTCAAAATCGTTGCCGCAGAGGTGCACACGTTGAAGATCGTCTGCCCGACATCGGCGCGTTTGCCGATAACTTCCGGCTCGGTTATAATTTCGCTTCTATGGCGGGGTAGCTCAGCTGGTTAGAGCGTGAGATTCATAACCTCAAGGCCGGGAGTTCAAGTCTCCCCCCCGCTATTTCCCTTAATTCTGCAATGTGCTTATTCCAACAATAGTCTTTGGCCCACCGGATATATTTTTCCTGCTTATTTAGAGTGGGCTCAATTCTTAGTGATGCCGACCCCTTCGCGGCCTCAAAAGACATTCCGTATAGCTCATTCAACTGTGGACAGTAAATAGCAAAATAATCTACCTCGCCTTTTTTGTACCTTCTCATTGTCCGATCATAGTTCGCATTTCTTCTCCTCGTCCTGCACTGTATGCAACCTTTCCCGAAAGTGGCGGTCTTAACCTGCACTTTCACAATCCGAGTGCCTGTATCAACAGCCAGATCATAAGGCCCGCCCGTCCCGAATGGAATGCAGACCCTAAATCCAGCTTTGATATAGTTGCCGAGCACAATACCTTCCGCCTCATTCCCGATATCAAATGTGGTTCGCATTTGCAGCTCCTTCCATTTTATCGGCGCATTATTGTTCTTAGATTACGGCTTGAAGATGGTTAATGAGGCAGCAACATTATAATACAGGCAGCACAAAGGCGATGAGGTTTTTATCCGGTGTATCACTGCTATAAATTGCTTCCGCCCGTCATGCGGTTTGCCCTTGTGTGTCGCGGGCACGTATTATCTTCGTGCTGATTTTAGACAAAAGAGGTGTGAGCAGGATGCATGATCTGGTTCATCGCCCGCGACGGTTGAGGCGGCGCGAGCCCTTGCGCGCGCTGGTGCGCGAGGCGCGGCTCGGGCGTGAGGATTTCGTTCTCCCGTTGTTTGTTTGCGCAGGCGAAAATGTTCGGCGTGAAGTCGCTTCGATGCCCGGAGTCTTTAACCTCTCGGTGGATGAGACGGTGCGCGAAGCCGAGAGCGCGTTTGAAATGGGAGTGCAAGCACTGCTGCTGTTTGGTCTGCCGGAGACGAAGGATGAGACGGCGACGGGCGCGTACGCCGAAAATGGTATCGTGCAGCAAGCCACGCGGGCCGTGCGCCGCGCCGTGCCCGAGATGGTCTTGATCGCAGATACCTGTCTCTGCGAGTACACTTCGCACGGCCATTGCGGCGTGGTGCGAGATGGCGAGGTGCTGAACGACGAATCTTTGCGCCTGCTCGCACGCACGGCAGTCAGTCAGGCCGAAGCAGGCGCGGACATCGTCGCGCCCTCGGCGATGATGGACGGGCAGGTCGCAAGCATTCGCGAAGGGCTCGATGATGCAGGCTTCGAGCACATAGCCATTATGTCTTACGCTGTGAAGTATGCTTCGGCCTTTTACGGCCCGTTCCGCGAAGCGGCGGCGTCGGCCCCGGCTTTCGGCGACCGCCGCGCCTACCAGATGGATGCGGCCAACGCGCGCGAGGCTTTGCGCGAAGCGGAGCTGGATTACGCGGAAGGCGCAGACATGCTGATGGTCAAGCCCGCGACCGTTTATCTGGATGTCCTGCGCGCCGTGCGCGACCGCTTTGACCTCCCCTTAGCCGCCTATCACGTCTCGGGCGAGTACGCGATGATTAAGGCGGCAGCCGAGCGCGGCTGGATAGACGAAGAACGCGTCATGCTCGAAACCCTGACCAGCATCAAACGCGCAGGCGCAGACGTCATCATCACCTACTACGCGCGCGAAGCGGTAAAAGCGTTAAAGGATTGATTCATTGATTCATCGGTTCATTGAATCAATGAAGAAATGAACCGATGAATCAATTCTTTTCATCTTATTTCTATCTCGACAGGTTTCGCGCCGCGTGCGTCGTAGCCTTCGGGCCAGTTGGAGATGTTGAGGCCGAAGGGATTGTCGGCATCCGGTTTGACGGCGAAGCTGATGTTGAGAGGTTGGCCCCTTGAGGCTCCAAGACGCACGAGCCACGAATCAATCTGCCATTCCTGAACGAGCGCCTGCCCCTTTCCCTTCTCCACGGGAACAAGACGCGAGCCGTAATCTCTGCCGTTTATCAAGAGCGTGACGCGCGTGGAGATTTCCGAAGGCTGTAATCCTTCCACCGGCACGGGCTGGATGTGCGCGCGGACGATGATTTTCGTCACGCTCCGCCAGCCGTCCTCCCGGCGCGGCACGATGTAGGTGAAAGAGCCGACGCCGTAACCCCAGATGTAGCCCGCTCCTCGGCCAAGTTTTTCAAAGCGGCCACTCGCGGCCTGCTCGGGCGAAAACCTGTAGAGCAGCGCTCCGTCAGGCTGCGCGATTCGTTCCGGGATAATGGATGCTTCCGTTTCGGAACGCTTGAAAGCGAACTGCCTCGGGATGAGATGGCGGCGCTTGTCGAGGAGCACGGGCGGCGGCGGCCAATCGTACTGTAAGGATTTAAAAAGCTGAGCGCCGCGACGAATCTCCGCGCGCACGCGCTCGTCATCCGGCACGTTGTAGCTAACGTTGTAATCGCGCACGGTATCCGGCGTCCAGCGCCAGAACATCGCGCCGCTCACGCCCGCACGCGCCACGCTCTCGAAATAGGCCCGGTACCAATCGGTTTGCGAATAGCCTTTGTAACCGTCGGGCGTCATGCCGAACTCGCCGAAGACGAGCGGCTTGCGCACCTCGAACGAAGCGGCGGCGCGGTTGTCTACAAACTCGCGCAGAGCCTGCGGTGAATCCACGTAGCTGTTGAGGTCGTCGCGCGGGTAGATGTGCACGTCGCAGTAATCTATCGTTGGAATGCGATGTTCCGCGAGCCACTCGCGGCGCTCCCACGCCGTGCGATAACCCCACGTGCCGGGCGCGACGAGATGATTGGCATCAAGCGATTTGATAAAGCGGCTCATCTCCGCGACCCACGCGCGGCGCGCGGGCCAACCCTTCGGCGTGGCCTGCGCCTCGTTCATCAACTCGTAGCCCATGATGACGGGGTCTTCGCTGTAGAGCGTGCCGGTCACTGTGTTGCGGCGCGTGACTATGCGGCGGACGTGCTCGCGATAAAGGGAGCGCACGCGCTCGTCCGTGTAAAAGAGCATGGCGCGCTCGACGTTGATGCCGAAGGGCTGTGTGTCGTCTGCGGCGTCCGCCAATCCCGCCCAGCGCAGATAACGCACGACGCCGCCAGTGTCGCGCCACCAGTTTGTCAAACAAATCTGCACGCGCAGATTATGACGCGCAGCTTCCGCTATGACGCGATCAAGATTGACGAAGGCGTCCTCGTTCCAATCATCAGGGCCGCGACGAAAAGGATTAAGACCGAGCCAACTGTTGCGCGCAACGCCCGTTGGTTGTGAATCGTCCGCGCCGCTCTCGCCAAAAGCCCAGAGGCGTATGACGCTCACGCCGTCGCGCCCCGCCTCGCGCATGGTGTCCGACATATAGGCGCGTTCTTCCGTGCCGTAGATGACGGCGGCGTTCGCGCCTACAAAACGAAATGGACGACCGTTGACAAAGAAGCGTGGGCCTTGTGCGGTGACAAACCCGCGCGGCGCACGCGCACGAGGCGCGCCCAGCTGCGTCGCAAAAAGAAGCGCCGCGCCCAACAGCAGCAGGGACGCGGCGATGAAAAACTTTCTCTTACCCATTTATAAAGAACTCAAAAAAAACTTCCTGAATCAACCGCGCGTGAAAGCCCGCGCTTTAACTCGGATCGGTAAGCTTGACGAACCCCATGATGGCGCACACTCCTGCCAGCACGATGAAGAGATTAAAGAAAGCTCCGACGTTGAGGCCCATGTCCGCATCGCTCACCACGGCAAAGGCGAGCAACAGAAATTGCAGGTGATAAATAATCAGGCACACGGCGCAGAAGGCGAACCAGCGCGTCGAAGGGCCAAAGGCGCGCGCGCGTTGAAACCCGAGCACGGCGGCTATCAACCATGCCAGCACGCCCGCGATTAAGAGAATCAGTACGACGGGTAAGAAAAAGGTCGGCTGTGTGCCGCGCGTCTCGGCCTGCGCGAGCATCCAGAATAGAGCCGGAAACATTCCGTTTGTTTCTCCTCGGAAAGGGATGTCCGTAGAACTTTTTGAAGTTCTCTCCTGACGAAAATAATCAAAAGCGCCGTTTGGGCTTTCGGAACAAATGGTCTCGTTCCCGAGAGCGCAAACGGCGTCAAGATTTATTCATCACGAGGTTCGAGAGCCGCCCGGAGCACCAAAAGTCTTGCGACCCACAGGGCGACCCCCAAGCGCTTCGTTCAACACCACTCGTAGATGCAAACTTCCATCGGAGGACATCAAAGCAAATTACTGCGTGATGTGAATCTCCTCCTCCTTGTTGACGCGACCGGCGAAAAAGATAACTCCGCAGATGACGGCAACCACTGCGGCCACCCCCGCCCAAATCGCGTGCATGGTTCCGCTTTGTGCTCCCGGCATTTTGAGGAACACAACGAACTGCCAAACCGCGACGATGGCGGCGGCGATGCCTATAACCAAACTCAGAATGTCTTTCAGGCTACTCATATATTGAACCTCCGGCGTTCGCTTGAAGATCAAAAATGATGGCTCGTAAAAGCTTCTCGCGCCTGTAATTAAGCGTCTACATGAGAACCACGTCGGGCAAACACCATCATCCACGAAGGACGACGGCATTTCTCAATTATCTATTTCTGAGGGAGCATGTTACCGCTAAGGAAGGGTAAAGGTAAAGCGCAAAGATGCAGATTTCCGCAGAGAGGGATAAAGAAAAGCGCGGGGCCAAACCGCTCTTGCCTACTCTGGAAGCCGTTGGAAAGTGACCTACATCCGTTTAGCTCCGTAGGAGCAGAATGTTTATAGCTTGATTTTCATCATCAAGAATCAAGCTCCGTAGGAGCGGCATGTGCGTCATCCCTGACATGACGCTCCTACGGAGCTTGATATGTTTTTGTCACTTGCCAGCTATAAACATCCTCGCTCCTACGGAGCTACAAACAAATTACACCTTCCTCGCCGGAACTCCTAATGATTTATCGTCGCCGCGTTATCTCCGCACCTTTTACACGATACGGCGGCGGTCGCCCGCGCGCTGCGTGATGCGCTCGCGGTCCAGATATTCCAGAAGCGGGATGGCGTACTTGCGCGTGACATTCGCCAAATCCTTAAAAGCCGCCACGTCTATCAAACGCTCCGGCTCGTGCTCGACGGCGTAGGCGCGCAAGTCTCGGACGAGGCGGTCGAGCGCCTCGCGATGAAACAGAAGGTCAGGCGCGACGCGCACGAGGATGCCAGCGTCCAAAAGCAGTTGCAGAATTTTGCGCCCGTGCTCGGCTTCGGTCTTTGCCCCACGGGATGCGCGCGCGTGCGCCTCTTCAAAGGAAGGAACTTCCAGCTCCGCCTCCCTGTAAATTTCTTCCAGGCGGTCGCGCAAAGAAGCGTCTTCCCCCGAAAGCTCAAGCGTGTGCGTCGCAGAGCGCACAATCTCTTTTTCGGAGACGAGCTTTTCATCACGCTCAAGCGCGTAGAGCGCGGCGCGAAAAATTTCCGGCTGGGCGTGTGCAAAGAGACGCTCGCGCAAGGTCTCGCGCGAGAGCCCGCGCGATAAGGGCTCGCGCCTATGATGAGCCATGACTTCTTCAAGCGCGGCTTGCGCCAGCGCGTCAAAGCTCGTGCGCGACAAATACACGCCCTCCGCATCCACGACCGCGCCGCTCGCACGCGCAGCGCGCAGAGCCTCTTCCAGAACTTCATCGCGCCAGCCCGTGCGCGCCAGTAAATCCGCGCGACGCAGGCTTGTCGAAGCCGCGACGAAGGCAGCGACCTGCGCCGCCCTGTCTCCGTTCATCAAATCAGAGAGAGCTGCGCGCGTTTCTCTTATCTCGCGCCCGCGATGTTTTGTCGCCAGTGGGTCCAGCACGCGCCCGCCCGCGATGGTGTGCGAAGGCGAATAAGAACGGATGATGAAATGCTCGCCCATGAGCGTGGCGACAGGCGTTTCCAGCCGCAACTGCGCAAAGCCCGCCTCGCCCGGAGCAATCTCGCCGCCTTCTTCCAGAACGCGCACACGCGCTAAAACTTCCGCAGCTCCAAGATGCACGCGCACGCGCGAGCGTGAACGCAAACCGCGCGGCGCGCTTTTTAAGACTTCGACGCGCGCGTCCATGATTTGCGAAGGACGCAGCCGACCCGTCTGCGCCAGCACCATCCCGCGCTCAAGCTGTCCTGTTTCGACGCCTCCCAGGTTAACAGCCGTGCGCTGGCCTGCCACGGCGCGCTCAACCGCCTGCCCGTGCACCTGTAGCCCACGCACGCGCACGCGACGCTCCAAGGGCAAAAGCTCCAGCTCGTCGCCCTCGCCGATTTCGCCCGCGACGAGTGTGCCCGTTACCACCGCGCCGAAGCCGCGCATGGTAAAGGCTCTATCCACGGGCAGCCGCGCCACCGTTTCCGAAAGACGAGCAGGCGCAGCTAGAGCCACTTCGCGCAAGCTCTCCTTTAACTCCGCGAGCCCCTCGCCCGTGCGCGAGCTGACGGACAGGATGGGCGCGTCTTCGAGAAATGAATTTTTGACCAGCTCCTCTGCCTCCGCGCGAACAAGCTGAAGCAGCTCCTCGTCAACCGCGTCCCGTTTAGTGATAACGACGAGGCCCGCCTGGACGCCTAGCAGGCGGCAGATATCAAAGTGCTCGCGTGTTTGCGGCATGACGCCTTCGTCCGCCGCGATGACGAGCGCCACCAGATCAATCCCGTGCGCGCCCGCCAGCATGTTCTTCACAAACCGCTCGTGGCCCGGCACGTCCACAAAGCCTACGCGCACGTCACGAAGATCAAGCTCTGCAAACCCTAGATCAATCGTAATCCCGCGCCGCTTTTCTTCAGGCAGGCGATCCGCGTCCACGCCCGTCAGGGCGCGCACCAGAGCAGTTTTTCCGTGGTCTATGTGACCGGCTGTGCCGACGATGATTGAACGCATAAAAGCAATGCAAAAGTCAAAATGCAAAATGCAGAGTTAAAGAAGGTCTTTTCTTTTCATTTTGCATTTTGCACTTTGCATTCATCATTTTCTTGTGCCTTTTATTTTACTATTTTGAAATCAATGAGCCTAATTGACGCGAGCCGTGCGGCACGGAATGTTGGACCAGAGCGGTGCAAAAGTTTCTCATCCCGTGCTTTTACATAACTATTACAAAGCGCGTGTCCGTGTGCTGTTACGATGATGGAGGGCAGAAACCATTCACAACTGAAAATCCGACTGTTAGTTATAGGGGAGAGGGAAAAAATGGGAACAAGCGTGGAGCGTAAAAAGGAGAAGGGCGAGATTATCTGGGTGACGACCATTTTCATGGTCCTCTTTCACGCGGCGGCCATTGTGGGACTTTTCATGTTTACGTGGAAGGCGCTCTTTGTGACGCTTGTGCTGTGGTGGATTTCGGGCAGCCTCGGGATAGGCATGGGCTATCACAGGCTCCTGACGCATCGCGGCTACAAGACGCCGAAAGTGGTCGAATACTTTTTGACGTTGTGCGGCTCGCTTGCTTTGGAGAGCGGCCCGCTGCAATGGGTCGTGACGCATCGCATACACCACGCGCACACGGAGGTTCCCGGTCTTGACCCGCACACACCGCGCGAGGGCGGGTGGTGGGCGCACATGGGCTGGATTCTGCGCGGGCCTGCGCAGCATCATGACCAGGCGACAATGGAGCGTTACGCGCCCGACCTCTTGAAAGACCGTTTCCACGTCTGGCTCTCGACCTGGTACTTCCTTCCCTTAGTCCTGCTTGGCATTGGTCTCTTTATTTTCGGCGGCTGGTCCGTGATGATGTGGGGCATCTTCGTGCGGACGACGATTGGGCTTCATGCCACATGGCTCGTCAATTCCGCTACGCACATGTGGGGCTCCAAGCGCTACGACATCAACGACGACTCGACCAACAACTGGCTCGTCGCCCTCGTGACCTTTGGCGAAGGCTGGCATAATAATCACCACGCGCACCCGCGCTCCGCGCGCCACGGCGTCGCATGGTACGAGTTGGACATCAACTGGTGGGGCATACGCACGCTGCAGCTTTTAGGTCTCGCACGCTCCGTCAAGCTCATCAGCGAAGTGAAATCGAGGCCGCGCGCTGTGGACACAGGAGCAGCGGCGACGGCGGAAAAGCTGACGGAAGCGGCTTAATCAATCCGGACACGATGCGGAAACAAGCGAGAGGCGCGCTCCATGAAAGGGTGCGCCTTTTGCTATTTCCACGACTAGAGTTTTAGAATTTCACATGCGCATTCGTAGCTATCGCCGTGGCTATCGCCGGTCGGTCATCTTCTTTATCACGTTCGGCGTCTGTCTGGTCGTTTTAGCCGTCGCGCTCAACGTCGGGTGGATACTCTTGAACTGGCGCGAAGTCGCCATCCTCATCTTCGGCATCATCTTCTTCATAGCCATCATCACCGGCCTTGTCCTCAATACCATCTTTCTAGTGCGCGAAATCCGTCGCAACGAACAGCACGATGCTTTCATCAACGCCGTCACGCACGAGCTGAAGACGCCGATTGCTTCCATACGCCTGTACCTTGAAACACTAAAGACGCGCGAAGTCACGGAGCAGAAGCGCGCGGAGTTTTACGACATCATGCTGGCCGACAGCGACCGTTTGCTGCACACTGTCGAGCAAGTCCTGCGCGCCGGACAGAGCATGCACCGCCGCAAGCTCGGGCAGGAAGGCCCTGTGGATTTACGCGAGGTGGCGCGCGAATGCGTGCAACTGGCGCGCACGCGCTACCCGCAGCTTTCCGAAACAGCGTTTGCTTATGAAGAGAGCTTAACAAACGGCGGTCACGCTTCCGTGCGGGGCGATGCAGAAGAGTTGCGCGCCGCGCTGACGAACCTGATTGACAACGCAGTCAAGTACTCGCACGAAGACGTGCACATCTCTGTAGAGGTTGGTGAAGCGGATGCTAAACGTCTTCAACTTCGCGTGAGCGACGAAGGCATAGGCATCCCGCGCGCGCAGTTAAAGCGTATCTTCGGTCGTTTTCACCGCGTGCCGGGCCGTTTTATGAGCGGCATTAAGGGAACGGGCCTTGGGCTCTTTATCGTGCAGGCGATTGTTAAAAGACACGGAGGCCGCGTCTTCGCAGAGAGCGCGGGCGAAGGACGCGGCTCGACCTTTACTATCCAATTGCCGAGGGTTAAAGAATGAACGGGCCGCGCATACTGATTGTCGAAGACGAGCAGCATCTGGCCGAAGGGCTGCGCTTTAACCTTGAGGCCGAAGGCTACATGGTCGAAATCGTGGGCGAAGGCGAAACGGCGCTGGCGCATCTTTTAGGCAAAGACAGCGACTACGACGCGGTCGTGCTCGACGTGATGCTTCCGGGCAAAGACGGCTTCAAGGTGGTTGCGGAATTGAGGGCGGCGGGGCAATTCGTGCCGGTCCTGATGCTGACGGCGCGCGGGCGTCCCGAAGATGTCTTGCGCGGCTTTGAAGCGGGCGCGGACGATTATCTTCCAAAACCTTTTGAGCTGGCGATACTGCTGGCGCGCGTGCGCGGCCTACTGCGTCGTAGAGAGTGGCTCGTGCACGAGCACGATCAGGCAACGGCTGCAAACTCGACCCTTCCATCATCAGTCAAAGAAGCGAGCGCGCCCGCGTCTTCCGCACAGAGAGGAGGCTCGTTCTCCTTTAACGGCAAGACGATTGATTTCAGCGCGCTGGAGCTGCGCACAAAAACGCGCGTCGTGCGGCTCACGTTGATGGAAGCGGAGCTGCTTCGCTTTTTAATCGAGCACGCGGAGCGCGCCGTCTCGCGCAAGGAGATGTTGGAAGAAGTCTGGAACCTGCGCGAAGACACCGACACGCGCGCCATAGACAACTTCATCGTCCGCCTGCGCAAATACATAGAAGACGAACCCTCCAGCCCCAAACACCTCCTCACCGTCCGCGGCGTCGGCTATCGCTTCATCGCTAAACCGCAGTGACAAGTGACAAGTGACGAGTGACAAGATAAGAAGCTTTTCTCTTGCTTGTCACTTGTCACTCGTCACTTGTCACTGCTCTTACTTGATTATCTCGAAATCAATCCATTGAGTAGTGATGCGCTCCTTCGGTTTAGCAAGGAGGTCTGTGACGATGACTTGTAAGACATATTCTCCCGGTGTCATGTCGGAGCCGAGTTGCAGACCGCTGCCTGCGACTAGGCGCGTGAAGTCCGTTTGATTCGTTACGTCTAAGGGCTGCGTCTGGCCCGTGAAGAGTAAGCGGCCTTCGCGGAAGAGTCGCAGTTGAGTTTGAATTTGCGGGCGGCGCGTTGCTTTATCAAGCTGCGCGTTGTAGATGACATAGCCGAACTGCATCACCATTCCGCGACGAAAACGGCGCACGGCTGCTCCGGCCTGCGGGTCAAGCTCATCTTCCGCGCCTTCCGTATTGCTCGCGGCGCTGGCTTGCGCGCCGGCCTGTGCGGGGGGAGCGCCCTGCGCAGCCTTCGGCTCGTAGCCGTTGACGGCTATGCCTGAAAGCGTCAGCCGCTTTGTGATGTCCGGCACTTCTATGAACTGGCTGGCAGAGCCTACCTTCTCCGTGGCCGAATCGCGAATGGCTATGCGCAACTGGTACGCGCCGGGTTTCTTGATAGGCACGTTCAGAAAATAGACCAGCCCGTTCTTGAGCACGTTCTGGAAAGTCGCGCCGCGCACGCGAATCGTCTGCACCTTGTTGACCTGGTCAATCACCTGGCCGTTGTCGCCGAAGGTCACAGCCGCGACATCTATCACGGTCTTGTGCCAGCCGTCAGCTTCTTCCGTAAACGTCAATTCGCGCGCATCTATGTAGAGAAGCGAGCGCATGAAAGAACCCATGCGTGCGTCGTTGCCAAAGAGCGAGGTCAGCCTGAGGTCTATAGCGTTAGCGTTGAAAGGAGAGATGAGCGCGCCTGCCATCTGCTGTTCGCGCGTGCGGCGCACGGACGCCACCTGCTCATCCGTCACGCCGTAAAAGCCCGTGCGCGAGCGAACCTGCAAGCCGCTGCGCTTTACCTTGACGCCTATTTTGTGAAAGAGCCGCTGCCCCGTCTTTTGATTGAAGGTAGATTCTTCAGGGCGATAGCCTATGAGATAGTAGCCGCTCTGGTCTTCCATCACACGACGTATGCCGCCGCTCAGGTCGTTACTGTTGCGAATGTTAAAGCCGCCCGTCTGCTGCGACAGATAGATGAGGCCGCCCTGCGTGTCGTAGAATCTATCACGACGCTGTTGCAGCTTAGCGATATCATCCCCTGTGCCTCTGATGTCGTCGGCGGCTGTCAGGCCAAGCGTTTGCAGCCCGCGCGCATCCATCGTGTAGATGACGACCGACGCGCGATTTGCCAGATCGGTAAAACGCTCCAAGTTCGGAGTATTGATACCGATGCCGTCGGAGATGAGCAGCACGGACTTGCGACCCGGCATCTCTCTTAAACCACGCACCACGTAGTTGAGCGCGCCGAGCGTGCCGATGGCAGAGACCTGCGAGCGAAACGCATCCGCCTCGCGCGCCTTGCGATTTATATCCTCATGAAACTGCTCATCTCCCTCTCTGGCAGATTCGATAGCATCGCCTGTAATCGGAGGAACGCCGCTGACGCCGCCGCCGCCCCTCAGGTTCCAGCGAATGCGCTCGATGGCGGCGTAGAGTTGTCGCTTGTCGGACGTGAATTGCTGAAGGACGCCGATGCCGCCGCCCGTGCGAATGATGGCGACTAAATCGCCGGGCTGCATCTCTTCATCGACAAACTTCTTAACTGCGCGCCGCACGTCGCCGATGCTTTCAAAAGAGAGTGTGAGGTCGTCTACGACAATCGCCATCGTGCGTTGCACCTGTTCGCGGCGCAGGGGCACGGGAGGCACAGGCGGAGCCAGTTTATCGCTCTTCGTAGCAACAGCAGCGGGCGACTGTGTGGCAGCAGGCCGTGTCGCGGTCGAGACGTACGAAAGATTGGTGATCTTCTGCGGGCGGCCATCTTCCGTAATCTCGAAATCTTCCGCCCTGAGGTCTGTCACGGGCTGGCCCTTTTTGTCGGTCACGACGGCGTCAATCTGTACTAGGTTGGTCGTGATGCGTACGACTTCGTCCTGAGCAGCGTCTTGTTCGGATGTCTGCTTAGGTGTCTGCCCGTAGGCCGAGACAAAAAGCGAAAGGGAGAGAAGCAGGGCAAGCGAGGAACGTTTATTCATCTATCGTCTCCTGAATTTCCTGAGCTTTCAGTTGCGCCTTTTCATTCATCATTGCGTCATTCAGATTTCCGCACTGCTTTATTGCGCTATCTCGAAATCAATCCATTGAGTAGTGATGCGTTCCTTGGGTTTGGCGAGGAGGTCTGTGACGACAAGTTGCAGGACGTACTCGCCGGGAGTTATGTCGGAGCCGAGCTGCAAACCACCGCCCGCGACTAGGCGCGTGAAGTCCGTTTGATTCGTCATGTTCAATGGCTGTGTCTTACCTGTAAAGATTAAGCGGCCTTCGCGGAAGAGGCGCAGTTGAGTTTGAATTTGCGGGCGGCGCGTTGCTTTATCAAGCTGCGCGTTGTAGATAACGTAGCCGAACTGCATCACCATCCCTCTACGAAAACGGCGCACCGCTGCACTGGCCTGTGCGTCCGACTCTTCGGATGCGCCCTCTGTGTTGCCTGTCGCTGCGGGAGGCGTGGCGGCGACGGCAGTAGTCGGCGTGGCCGTTGACGGAGCTATAGAATTTGTCGCTGTGCCCGCGTTCGACACTGTGTCTGTGTTTGATGCTGTGCCTGCGTTTGTTGCCGTGCCCGCCGTAGTTTTGTTCGCTATGATCTTCGGGTCGTAACCGCTGACGACCAGGCCCGAGAGCGTGAGCCGCTTTTTGGCGAGATTGGGGACTTCTATAAACTGGCTGGCAGAGCCGACGCGCTCGGTCGTCGCATCTCGCACGGCGATGCGTAGCTGGTACGCGCCAGCCTTCTTGACCGGCACGTTCAGGAAATAGACAAGGCCGTTTCTGAGCACACGCTGGTAGATCTCGCCGCGCACGCGGATGGTCTGCGTTTTGTTGAGCCTATCGACGACCTGTCCTTCCTCGCCGAAAGTGAGCGCCATGACATCCATCACGGTCTTGTGCCAGCCGTCCGCCTCCTTTGTAAAGGTCAGGTCTCTGGCATCTATGTAAAGCAGCGAGCGCATGAAGGAGCCCGTGCGCGCTTCGTTGCCGAAGAGCGAAGTCAGGCGCAGGTCTATAGCATCCGTGTTAAATGGCGAAGCGATTGCGCCGAGCATCTGTTCGGCGCGTGTGCGGCGCACCGCGACAGCCGTTTCATCCGTCACACCATAAAAGCCCGTCCGCGAGCGAACGCTCAGACCGCCACGCTTTACCTTGACCGTAATCTTGTGAAAGCTCCTGCGCCCGGTCTGCGTGTCAAACGTGGATTCTGCGGGGCGGTAAGCAATCAAGTAATAGCCCTTCTGGTCTTCGAGGACGCGGCCCACGCCTTCGCTCAAATTATTTGTGTTGCGCACGTTGAAGCCGCCCGTTTGCTGCGCCAGGTAAATCAGCCCGCTCTGTGTGTCGAACATCTCTTCGCGGCGGCTAGACAACTGCGTTTCGACCTGTTCGGCGGTCATCCCGGAAACATCATCCGCCGCTGTTATCCCTAAAGTTTGAAGCCCGCGCGCGTCCATCGTGTAGATGACGACAGAGGCGCGGTTGGCTAAATCGGTCAGGCGTCGCAGCGCTTCCAGAACGCGACCGCTATCATTGCCTTTATTGAAGAGGCTAAAGCCGTCGGAGATGAGCAACACGGACTTGCGACCGGGAAGGTCTCTTAATCCGCGCACGATGTAGTTGAGCGCGCCCAGTGTTCCGACCGAAAAGATTTCCGAGCGTAAAGCGTTCAATTCATCCGATGCGCTGCGCGGAGCCCCGACGCCCGTGTCGTCCGAATTATCTTCATCATTCACACTCTCACTCTCTGATGAAGATGATGCTATCGCGTCTTGCGTAATCGGCGCAAAGGGGGTTGCGCCAGCGCCGCCGCGCATGTTCCAGCGCACGCGCTCTATGGCGGCGTAGAGCTGTTGCTTATCGCTTGTGAACTGCTGCAAAGCGCCGATGCCGCTTCCAGTGCGAATGATGGCGACTAAATCTCCGGGCTGCATCTGCTCGTCCACAAATTTTTTGAGCATGCGCCGGACGTAAGCAGTGCTCTCGAACGAAAGCTGCAGGTCGTCAACCACGAGCGCGATGGTGCGCCGCACCTGTTCGGGCCGCAGGCGCACGGGAGGCGCGGGCGCTCCCTGTTTATCAGAAGGAGCAGGCGTAGCCGTCTCTGTCTTGGGAGATGCAATCGAGACGTAGGAAAGATTTGTAATCTCCTGCCGCTTTCCGTCTTCGTAAATCTCAAAATCAGCGCTGGTGAGGTCCGTGACCTGCTGGCCCTTTTTGTCCGTGACGACGGCATCCACCTGCACTAGGTTGGTGGTGATGCGTACGACCTCGTCCTCTTCTGGCTGTTGCGGCTGCGGTGTCACAGCCGGAGTCTGGCCCTGAGCAGTCGAAAAGGCGGCGCACACAAAGAGCGCGGCTATGAGCAGTAGTTGTGCGAGCGAGGAAAGTTTGTTCATCGACAATCTCCAAAATCCACGGCGCGCTCGATTCGGGGAGAGGGTCGCGGGCCAGGGCGTTTCAGGCTTTAAGTTCAGCAAATGGCGACTGGCATTTTCCAGTTTGATGTGCCATGCTTTCCGACTGAATCAACTACAACCGGGAGGAGCAATAATGCCAGAGCAGGCGAAAAAAGGCGATACGGCAAAGGTCCACTACACGGGCCGTTTGGAGAGCGGAGAGGTTTTTGATTCATCACGCGACGGCGACCCACTGGAATTCGAGGTCGGCTCGGGACAGGTCATCGCGGGCTTTGACGAAGGCATCGAGGGCATGACGGTTGGAGATCAAAAGACCATCGAGATCGAGCCGACGGAAGCTTACGGGCAGCGCGTCGATGCGCTCATACAATCAATCGGTCGCGAAGGCATCAAGCTCGACCGCGAGCCTGAAGTCGGCATGCGCCTCGGGCTCCAATTGCCCGACGGCAACGAGATTCCCGTCACCATCACGGAAGTCACGCCCGACTCAATCACGATTGACGCCAATCACCCGCTCGCAGGCCAGAAGCTCATCTTCGACGTCGAGCTGGTCGACGTCAAACAAGCAGCGTAAAAGCAATGCAAAGTGCAAAATGCAGAATGCAGAATGAAAAGAAAGAGCTTCTTTAATTCTGCATTTTGCACTTTGACTTTTGCATTTATTCTTCGTCTTCCGGCCCGACGCCGAAGTAGCGCATCCAGTCGGGCAGGTCTCCTTCGGCGACCGTGTCGTTTTCTTCGGGCGCATCTTCTCTTCCCTTTGCAGCTTCATCAAGGCGGCGTCGGAAATCACCGGAGCGCATGACCTGTGCGCCCAGTGCACGCACGTAAGCGGCGAGCGCGCGGTCGGAGGTGACGACCACGAGCGTCTTGCGCTCGCGCGAATGTTCGGCCAGTTCTTTGATGCGCTCGTCTGCGTTTGACCCGCGCGCTGCATAAAAAAGGCGCACGCCCCTGTAGGTCGAGCCGTCTGCAAAGTGCTGCTCGGGCGCGCCGTCGAACACGACCGTCACGCTCACGCGCCGCGAGCGCATGAGTTCCGCCGCTTCATTCATCAAACGACGCCGCGCCGCAGGCTTGTCCCTGTGCCAGCCCACCCTCTGCGCCATCACGTTGTTGCCGTCAACCAGGTAAGGCATAAGAGAATTTTCGATTTTGGATTTGCGATTTGCGATTTAAAAGAAAAAGCTTTGTTGCTTTCTTTAAATCGCAAATCCAAAATCGAAAATTACTTATATCACTGTCTGACCGTAATCGCAGTACTCGACGATTGGGCAGCGTTCGCACAAGGGGTCGCGCGGGCGGCAAAGAGTGCGACCGTGGCGTATGAGGTTGACGTGAAAGGAATAGAATTTTCCCTCGGGCACTGTGCGGTTCATGATTTCGTGTGCGCGACGGTCGGTGCATTTTTGCGGGATGAGGCCGACGCGGCGCAGTATGCGGAAGATGTGCGTGTCGAGCGGGAAGACCTCTTTGCGACAGGCGAACAGCAGCGTACACGCGATGGTCTTCGGGCCGATGCCGCGAAATTGTTGTAAATAGCTTGTGGCCGCTTCCTCGTCCAGCTCATGCAGAAAATCGAGGTCGAGCGTGCCGTGCTCATCTTTAATTTGTCGCAGGAGGTCTTTGATGACCGTCGCTTTCTGATTGCTGAGGCCGCCTTCGCGTATGGTCGTGGCAATGGTTTCGGTGCGTGCGCGCAGAACTTTGTCCCAGGTGGGAAAGCGTTTTTTGAGCGCGGCAAAGGTACGCCTGCTGTTGGTGTCCGAGGTGGCCTGCGACAAAATAATCTTGACGAGCATGTCCAAGGGATCGGACGAACGACGGTTCAAGGGCACGCCGTAAACGCGCTCAAGATTCTGTATGATGTAGTGTACGGGTTTGTCTGTGGCGGAAAATTCTTCCGCTTCCCGGTTGGCCGTCTTACCCGGCGAGGACGCGCTCATAAAAATTTATGTACTGTGGGATAACAAGGTCCGTGCTGTAACGAGAGACGGCGGATTCGCGCGCGCGCGTGCCCATCTCGCGTCTGAAATCTTCATCCTTGAGCAAGCGCGCAGCGTCCGCGCTCATCTTTTCCACGTCGCCTACGTCGCTCAAAAATCCGGTCTCGCCGTCCGTCACGACTTCCGGAATGCCGCCGACGCGAGAGGCTATGACGGGCACTTCGCAAGCCATCGCTTCGAGCGCCGCAAGCCCGAAAGATTCCTGCTCGCTGGGAAGCAGGAGCACGTCCGCGACCGAAAGATAATCTACAATCTTCGGCTGCTTGCCGACGAACACGCAGAACTCTGCGACGTTCAGACAGCGCGCGCGGTGCTCTACGTTGACGCGCTCCGGCCCGTCGCCGACCATCACGAGCCGCGCGTTCACGCCTCTTTGCCTCGTGCGCGCCAGAATCTCCACGCAATCGACGGGTCGCTTGACGGGCCGAAAGTTTGAGACGTGAACCAGAAGCCGCTCGCCGTTCGGCGCAAGCTCCGCGCGCAGGGCTTCGTTCGGATGTCTTTGATAATCCGAGTCGCAGATAAAATTCGGAATCACTTCGATGCGGTTAAACTGAAAAGTCTCTTCCGTCTCGCGCTTCAGGTAATGCGAGATGGCCGTCACACCGTCCGACTGTGCGATGCCGTAGCGCGTGATGGGCAGGTAGGAACGGTCTGCGCCGACGAGCGTGATGTCCGTGCCATGCAGCGTTGTAATTACTGGAAGACGGCGTTGCGGCTTCAAAGATTCGCGCGCGAGGATGGCGCTGATGGAATGCGGGATGGCGTAATGCACATGGAGCAGGTCAAGATTTTCATGCTCGGCGACGGTCGCCATCTTGGTCGCCAAAGCGAGCGTGTACGGCTGATGCTCAAAGAGCGGGTAAGACATCATCTCAACTTCGTGAAAGCGCACGCGCTCGTTCAATTCCGTCAGGCGTGTGGGCAAAGCCGAAGCTATAAAATGCACCGTGTGCCCGCGCGCGGCCAGCTCCTTGCCCAGCTCGGAGCCGACAATCCCGCTTCCACCGTAAGTCGGATAAACAGTGATGCCGATGTTCATGATGCAGTTTTCAGTTTTTAGTTTTCAGTTTTCAGAAAAGACGGGCAGGCTTGTGCTCTTTTCTGAAAACTGAAAACTAAAAACTGTTTGCTGATTTTACCAGTAAGCGTGATTGAAGTCCCGGCGGGAGCGGGCGTGCAATGAGGGCACAAAAAAATTCGAGAGGCAGACAACCCTCGCAATTGTCTGCCTCTCGTCCTCAACTTGTCTCACCTGTAAAGGGGGGTCAAGCGAGGGATAGAATTGTACGGTTGCTGACGTAGTCTTAGCAATACTCCTTTTGGGGGATATTTCTGTTAAATTTTTGGGTCAAAACTAAATAAAGCCCGGTAAAATTACGGTGCTACAGAGCGCGGCCCCAACGCATCAAATTGTCTTGCGCCGGAGAGCCGAGATTGCGTATGGGACGTTGACTGCTCCGGTGCGCTTCGGCAAAGAGCCGTGAAAGAGAGTATAATTCAGTTATTCTTTTACTCGTACTTATTTAGACGCGCGCTTTTAGAGAGACAACCAGCGCGCAGAGCTTTGGAGATGTGATGCCGAAAATCAGTGACATACAGGAAACGCCGAATCCGAACGCGGTCAAATTTATACTCAAAGAGCCCGTCAGCAACGGCACGGCCCGCCAGTTTGCTTCCAGCGCCGATGCCGCAGACGACCCTTTGGCCCGCGCGCTTTTTGAAGTGGGCGAAGTCGCCTCCGTGTTCTACATGGACCGTATGATTACGGTCGAGAAGGGGGACGAGGCGGATTGGGACGAGTTGTTGCCGAAATTGGCCGTGCCGATTCGCGCCGCCGAATCGACGACCGAAGCGGCCAGCGCCGCAGCCGCAGCCGTTGGTGGAGCCATCGCGGCTGTGACGAGCGACGACCCGCGTCTCGTACGTATCAACGAAATTCTGGACGAGCGCATACGTCCAGCCCTAGCGGGCGACGGTGGCTGGCTGGAGGTGCTGAGCTTGAAAGAACACACGCTCGCCATACGCTATCAGGGCGCGTGCGGCAGTTGTCCAAGCTCACTGTCGGGGACGTTGATGGCTATCGAAGGAATGCTCAGGGCCGAAGTAGACCCGGAGCTAGAAGTCATCGCGGCCTAAACGCGGCTCTTTTCATCAAGCAGAACGGAAGCGGCGAGTCCTTTGGGGGAACTCGCCGCTTTTTTCAGAGTAGCATCTTCCTATCCTTCTTTTTCTATAATTACTTCGCGGCGGAAATTAGTTCCCTGAATTTGTCTTTTCGGAACTGACGGGCGCTCTGCGCGTGTAATAATGCGGTCGGAATCACGCCTGCAAGTACCAGAATCAAGCTATCAACAGGAGCAGAAATGATCATCTCTCGTCTTTTCTCCCTAACGGTCGCGGCCCTTTGTGTAGTCTCTCTCACGGCTACGGCCAGCGCACAGGCAGGAGCAACGAAGCCCGCCGTCTCTACGGAGAAGCCTGCGGCACCGCGCCGTTCAACAAAAGCACCGGCAGACCCATTACTGGAAGCGCGACGCCAGATGGCGACGACGCTGGTGATTAATCTGGCGGACGAGGCGCGCTCATTTCGTAGCGGGATGCTTGCCGCGCGTGTTCAGGCGCGCGCCGCAGATGCTTTGTGGGAAGTGGACAACGAGCGTGCGCGCGCTCTTTTCCGTCGCGCGTGGGAGGCCGCAGACACAGCCGACCGCGAGAATCTGCGCCGCGCGGAAGAACAACGCCGCGCGCAACAGGCTGCGACCGGCAGTTATGCGCAGGGCGGCACGCCCAACCTGCGCGCGGAAGTCCTGAGGCTCGCGGCGCGTCGCGACCGTGCACTCGGCGAAGAGTTTTTAGCCAAGCTCGACGAAGCGAAAAAACAAGATGACGCGAGCGGCACGAATAGGAATGAAACAGCCCTCTCGCGCCTTGACCCTTCGCGCCCCACGCAATCCATGCAGCAGCGTTTGCAGCTCGCGCAATCGCTCCTCCAATCTGACGAAACAGAGCGCGCCGTAGAGTTCGCAGACCCCGTGCTTGAACGCCCGACCATGCAGGGTCTCTCTTTCCTGTCGCGGCTGAGGGAGAAAAACGCGAAGGCGGCTGACGAGCGATATGCGGCGATGCTTGCGCGTGCTGTGCTCGATCCACAGTCGGATGCGAACACCGTCTCGCTCCTGGCCTCTTACGTTTTCACGCCCCATCTTTTCATCACGCTCGATCCGGAGGGCAGCGTTAACAGCAGCCGCTTTAACGCGGAGGTTCCGCCGCCCGATGTTCCACAGCTCAAGAGCGCCTACCTGCGCGCCGCCGCACAGATTCTACTGCGTCCACTGCCGCCTGCGGACCAGGACCCGACCACATCGGGGCGCACCGGAATTTATTTCGTCATCGCGCGCCTGCTCCCGCTCTTTGACCGCTTCGCGCCCGACGGAGCGCCCGCCCTGCGCGCTCAACTTGCGGCTCTGGCGCAGAGCGTTTCGGATGAGCTGCGCAACGGCAAGAACGAATGGCTGACCGAAGGGCTCGTGCCTGATGAAGAACAGCCGACGGACGAATTAAAGGGTGCGCTTGAAGAGGCGGAGCGCGAGACAAATCCGGAGCGGCGCAACTCGGCTTACGCAACCGCCGCGCTGGCCGCAGCCAGAAAGGGCGACCTGCGCGCGCGTGATTATGCTGACAAGATTGAAGACACGGTGATGCGCAAGTCTGCGCGCGCCTACGTGGATTACGAGCTGTTGGCCGCGGCTCTCAAGCGCAAGGACGCGCAGGAAGCGGCGAGGCTCGCGCGCACTGGCGAGCTGACGAATATTCAACGCGTCTGGGGCTACACGGAAGCGGCGCGACTTTTCATCAAGTCGGACCCGGCGCGTGCGACAGAGCTTTTAGAGGAGGCCGCGACCGAAGCACGGCGCATCGGAGGCACAGACGCAGACCGCGTGCGTGCGCTCGTCGCGGTCGCCACGCAGATGTTCGAGATTAGTCGCCAGCGCGGCTGGGAGCTGATGTCGGAAGTCGTCAAGGCGTCGAATTCCGCTGAAGGTTTTACAGGCGAAGACGGAAGAATCGTGGCGCGTTTTTCCACCAAGGGCTCGACTTCGCTTTCCACTTCCTCCATGCCCGCGTTCGATCTGGCTGGCATCTTCGCCGCGCTCGCCCGAGACGATATGAACCGCGCCGTCGAGCTGGCGAAAGACTTCGACACGGAAGCCCCACGCGCCGCCGCCACGCTCGCCATCGCCCGCACCGTTCTGAATGAAAAAAGGAAATAAGAAATTTCGTAAATCGTAAATCGTGAATCGTAAATAGACGAACGAGCGATAAACAGCTTTTCTCTATTTACGATTCACGATTTACGATTTACGAATAAATGTTCATCGGGCGCGTCAGGAGCGCGAAGGGGTCTTCGACGTTGAGGGCTTCGCGGACGTAGAAGGCTTCGCCCGCCGCCGCGCCGATGAGCGAGCCGTAGTAACGCATGCGGAATTCAATCTGCTGTAAAAAACCTTTGCTGCTGATGCGCGTCTCGGGCTCGGACGAATCAGGACGGTAGAACTGCGAGGCGTGCGCCTTGATAGCTTCCATCTTTTCCGCGACGAAATCCGAAACATCGACGATAAAAGAAGGCACGACGTGGCGCGAATAGACCGCGTGCGCCAGCGCAGGCATGGGCACGGAATCCAGCCCTGAGCTTTCATCATAACGACGCATGCTGGCGAGGCGCGCCGCTTCGCGCACTATACGCGCGGTTGCCGCGTGGTCCGGGTGCGGGTCGTCCCAGTGAGAGGTGAGCATCACGCGCGGCTCGTAGGTGCGTATCATCCTCACCATCGCGGTGCGTGATTCTTCCGTGAGCCAGACGTGGCCGTCCGGCTGCTCAAGATTAAGCCGCACGTCGAGCTTCATAATCCGCGCCGCCTCAATCGACTCCTGCGCGCGTCCCTCGATAGTTCCGCGTGTGCCCATCTCGCCGCGCGTCATGTCAAGCACGCCCGTGCGATAGCCCAAAGACTTCAACTTGAGCAGCGTGCCCGCCGCCGTCAGCTCCGCATCATCCGGGTGCGAGAAGACGGCCAGCACGTCCAGCTTTACCTTTTCATCGCTCATATGGAGATTGTGTATCGTAACGCACAAGGCCCGGTCAAGCGCAGAGTTTGACCGTTGGGCCTTCGCTTGTGTAGCCTTGGGCAATCTGGAAAGGAAAAGCGATGCAGTTGACGGTCCTCGGGTCGGGCACATCCGTCCCTCATCCGCGCCGCGCTTCAAGCGCGCACTGGCTGGCTTGTGAGGGCGGCTCGCTTCTGCTCGACGCCTCGGCTTCAGCCGTGCATCGCATGGCGCAGGAAGGTTTCGACTGGGTAAATCTGGATGCAATCTGGATTAGCCACTTTCATCTGGACCACGTGGGAGGACTCGCACCCTTCCTGTTTGGGACCAAGCACGCGCCGCAAACACAGGAGCGCCGCAAGCCGCTCACAGTCTATGGCCCGCGCGGATTGAAAAAACTTTTCGAGGGCTTTGACCGCGCGGGCGACTATCGCCTGACGCAACAGCCCTTCCCGCTGGAGTTTCGCGAAGTGAGCCCGCTGGAAAATTTCGAGCTGCTGCCGGGACTCGCGGCCCGCACCTTCAAGACACCGCACACGAGCGAAAGCCTTGCCCTTCGCCTGACGTATGAAACTGGCGCTTCGCTCTGCTACACTTCGGACACCGGCTATACAGAATCGCTCGCCGATTTCGCCTCGGGCGTTGACCTCTTTGTGATGGAGTGCTCTTTCCGGCGAGAGAAGCCCGTCGAGACTCATCTGGAATTAAAGGACGCGATGCTTTTGGCCGAGCGAGCACGCCCGCGCCGAGTGCTCCTCGCGCATCTCTATCCGGAATGGGACAACGTGGACTTGAGCGCGGAAGCTGCGAAGCTCTGGCCCGGCGAAACTATTGAAGCCACAGACGGTCTGCGATTGGAGATAACAAAAGAAGGGTAGCAATGAACAAGGCACAGCGTCTCAAAAATCTTTACGCATACTTCTTCCTTCTTCTTTTCACCTTTTTACTTTTAACTTTTTCATTCGCCGTGCGCGCTGTGGATAATCGTGCGCTCCTTGAAACCGGGAGCGCGCGTCGGCTGGTGGCTCACGCGCCCGCACCTTCGGAAATCAAAATCGTCTCTTACAACATACGCTGGCGCGGTGGACAAGACCTTCAGGAGATTATCGCTCTACTGAAAAGCGACCCCGAAATAGGCGGAGCTTCCATCATCGGCTTGCAGGAAGTTGACCGCAACAAGAAGCGCACGGGCAACACCAACACCGTGCGCTTGATGGCCGAAGCCCTGGGGATGCATTATGCGTGGGCCGCGCCTCCGCTTTCGGAGCGCACGAAGGAGACCGAAGAAGAGACGGGCGTGGCAATCCTCAGCCCTTATCCGCTGTCCGAAGTCGAGCGCATTGTGCTGCCCATCGAAGGACCGGGAGGCCGCCGCCGCGTGGCTCTAGGCGCAACCGTCCGCATCGGTGAAAAGCACGTCCGCGCCTACTCCGTACACGCAGAGACGCGCATCTCCAGCCGCAAGCGTGTAGAGCAATTTCAGGCCGTGCTCGATGATTTAAGCCGCTACACGAATGCGACGCGCGCCGTCGTCCTCGGCGATTTCAACACCGCCTGGACGCAGGACGTAGAGGACGCGACGCGCCTCTTCACACAGGCTCAATTCGAAACGCCCATCCCGAACAATAAGTCCACCTGGAGAACTTTTATCCTCGAACTCAAGCTCGACTGGATTTGGATCAAGGGTTTGCAGGCGACCGAATACGGCATAGACAAAAAGATAGGTTACTCGGACCACTGGCCGCTCTGGGTCAAGGCGCGGCTGGACGCTGGCACCTCCGGGCAGGTGGAATTTAACGGGCGCATCGCAAAGATTGAGCGCACAGACAGAGCGCAGGCCGTAGGAAGCGGAACGGAGCAAGTGCTCGGCACAATTTTGATAGAAGGCGACGGCGGCCCGAAAGCGAAATTCACAAAAGCAGACGTCACCGTGACCGCCGCGACGCGCATCCTCGTCGAAGACGACAACGCCACCCGCAACGCCTCCTTCGACGCCCTCAAAAAAGGCAAACGCGTACGCGTCCGCCTCACTACTCCCATCACGGAATCAACGCCCCTGCGAGCGACAGCAAGCGAAATCAAAGTACAGTGAAAAGCAATGCAAAGTGCAAAGTGCAGAATGCAGAATTAAAGAAGCTCTTTCTTTTCATTTAGCATTTTGCACTTTGCACTTTGCATTGCTTTTATCCTAGCTGTTTACGGAAACGCCACGCGCTGACCCAGACGAGGAGGACGGCGAAGAAGAGCAGCGCGAGCATGTTCGGATAGAGCACTTCGAGGCCCGTGCCCTTGAGCATCACGCCGCGCGCAACCACTGCGAAGTGTCGCACGGGGTTCAGCAGGGTAAACGGCTGAAGCCATTCAGGCATCGCTTCAATAGGCGTCGTCGCACCCGAAAGGAGCGCTAACGGAGGGTTAACGAAAAAGCCCATCAACTGCGCCTGCTGCTGCGAGCGTGTGAAGGTGGCAATCAACGTCCCGATGCCAATGCCGGAGAGCACGCAGAGCGCGCCTGCGAAGAACAGAAGCCCGAGGCTTCCACGCACAGGCACGCCGAACACCATGCGCCCGACGATTAAAGCAAGACCTATATCCGCCGTCAGCAACAAAAAGATGGGCGCGATTTTCGCCACGATAATCTCCGTGTTCCCGGCGGGCGTCATCAACAATTGCTCGACCGTCCCAATCTCCTTTTCCCTCACGAGCGACGCCGCCGAAACCAACGAGCCTTGCAGGACCAATAGCAGCCCTATCATCCCCGTCACGATAAACCAGGCGTTCTGCAAACCCGGATTATAGAGCAGCGCCACGCGCGGAACGATGCGCGCACGCGCTGCCGGAGGCGCAGTCACGTTCAAAGCCACGCTCGATGCGGCGGCTGTGGGCGCGTTTGAGAAAGCGTCCTGCGCGGCTGCTTCATCCGGCGCAAATTGTGCGGGCGGCGTAGAGGTACGCGCGTCCCGTTGCTGTGTCTGTACGTTCGTTTGCGCTGTCGTGGGCGGCTGCTCCGCACGCGCCAGCCGCTCGTTCAGAGCATTGATGATTCTGGAAGCATAGCCCGCCGCAATGGCCGCCGTGTTTGAGTTAACAGCATCAATCAAAAGCTGCACTTCAGCCGTCTCGCGCCTCATGCGCCGCCTCGCGTAGTCGTGCGGAATAACCAGCCCCGCATCAAGCTCGCCCGCGCTCAATGCTTCACCCAAATCATTCGCGGATACGTAGTAGCTGTGAATCTGAAACGTCCCGCTCTCCGTAAAAGCAGAAGTCAGCTCGCGGCTCTCCGTCGTGCGGCTTTCGTCCACGACTCCGAGACGCAGGTGCGTCACCTTCGGATTCAGGGCAAAGCCGAAGAGGATGATATTGAGCGTCGGCGGGATGATGAGAATGACGACCAGGCGGCGATTGCGCTTTAACTGCCGCAGCTCTTTGACAAAGAGCGGCCAGAAGCGTGAGCCGAAAAGATTTTCATAAAATCTTTTCATGCTTCGACCTGCATGTCTTTCATCTTGACCCACGCCATCATGAAACAGAAGAGACCTATGACTGTGAGCGCAAGCGGCACGTGCCAGACGCCGGGCCAGCCTCCCCCGCGCACAAATGCGTCACGCACCACCTCTATGTAATAACGCGCCGGGACGACGTAGGAAATCCAGCGCAGGCCCGAAGGGATGTTTGAAACAGGAAAGATAAAACCCGAAAGCAGAAACGAAAGCAGAAAGCCCACGAGCTGCACGGCCTGAATCGCTGCAGCCTGATTGGGAATCCGCGCGCCGATCATGGTCCCGAACGCGACGTTGCAGACGAGATAGATAAACGTGCTCAAGAGAAACGGCGTCGGGTCGCCCGCGAACCATAACCCGAACAGCCAGATGGCGAGCACCAGACAGAGCGCCCACTCGGCTATAGCAATCAGGGTGTAAGCTAAAATTTTTCCGAGCAGGAATTCGTGCGCCGTGATGCTTGAGACGTAAACTTGCAGGATGGTCTTCTGCTCGCCCTCGCGCGACATGGCGAGCGCGGCCAGCAGAGGCGGGAAAAGCGCAAGGCCCACGGCGAACATTCCCGGCCCTATGTACTTGCTGGACTCGCGACCGGGGTTGTACCACAGGCGCACGCTTGGTTTGATGGCCGGTTGGCGTGCGCGCGGAAAATTCTGCGCCATGAAACTCTGCGTCACGGCCACTGCCTGCCCGCGCATGATGTTGGCCGTATTAGCATCCGTCCCGTCTATCAGCCACTGGATTTCCGCGTCCATCCCGCGCTCTATATTGCGCTCGAAATCCGCAGGGATGATGAGCGCGCCGCGCGCCACGTTCATCTCAAGCGCACGGTCGGGCTGCACGTTCTCTGCCAGCTCTACGATGTGAAACGTGAGAGACGCGCGATAAGCATCCACGTAGCGGCGCGACATCGGCGACTTGTCCATGTCCTGCACGACGATGGCGATATCTTTGACTTCGAGCGAGATGGCCGAGCCCATCAGCGCCAGCAGAATAAGCGGCAGCACGAGCGCAAGCACGAGCGTCAAACGGTCGCGCGCCGTCTGCGTCAACTCCTTACGCGCCTGTGCAATGATGCGTTTCATTCGTCAATCGTGAATCGTTAGCAGATTCAAACAGGATGGACAGGATGGACAGGATAAGAAGAAATGATAAATGCAAAGTGCAAAGTGCAAAATTAAAGAGATTCTTTCTGTTCATTCATCATTTTGCGTTTTGACTTTTGCATTGCTTTTATCCTGTGTATCCTGTCCATCCCTGTTAATTTCTTTCCTCACATTTTTATTCCTCAGTTGCCGCGAGGCCCATTTTTCGCGCACGCTCGACGACGACGATGAAAACGTCTTCGAGCGAGTAAGGCTCTTCATAAGCTTTCAGGACGCGTATGCCTTCTCGCGCGAGTCGCGTGGTGATGTGGCTTATGCCGCTTTCTGCATCTTCGTCCGTGATGACGTGCAGGCGCTCCCCAAAGAGCGAGACGCGCCAGCGTTCCATCTCCGCTTTCAAAAGATTGGCCGCGCGCTGCGGCTCCGACGTGATGATTTCCAGCAGGTGTCCTCCCTGCTCGGCTTTCAAAGCGGTCGGCGTCCCTTGTGCCACAAGCTCGCCCGCGACCATCAGCCCCAGTCGATTACACTGCTCCGCCTCTTCCAGATAATGTGTAGTGACGAGCACGGCCACGCCCTGATCCGCAAAGGTCGTGATCATTTTCCAGAAGGCGCGGCGCGCAAGCGGGTCAACGCCGGAGGTCGGCTCGTCCAGAAAGAGCACCGAAGGCTCGTGCATGACGGCAGCGCCAAAGGCCACGCGCTGTTTCCACCCTCCGGGCAGGCTTCCAGTAAGCTGGTCGCCCTTGCCTTCAAGACCCGAGAAGGCAAGCACCCATTTCTTCTTCTCTTCGCGCTCTGCGCGCGGCACTTGATAGACGCCCGCGAAAAAATCCAGGTTCTCCGCGATGGTCAAATCGTCGTAGAGCGAAAACTTCTGCGACATGTAGCCGATGCGCTGCCGCACAAAGCCCGAGCGCAGGCTACCGCGCTCGCCCGCCAATTCCACTTCGCCGCTCGTCGGCTCTAATAAGCCACAGAGCATTTTAATCGTAGTCGTTTTCCCGGCACCGTTCGCGCCCAACAATCCATATATCTCGCCGTAGCGAACTTCTATGTGCACGTCCTTGACGGCTACGAAATCTCCGAACTCTTTGCGTAAATCCCACGCGCCGATGGCGACCGAATCGGGCGCACGCTCGCGGAACTCGCGACGGCGCGGAAACTCTACGGGCTTGATTTCCGAACCCATCTCTCGTAAGACCGCGACGAAAACATTTTCCAGCATGGGCGCAGCAGGGCTGATTTCCGTCGCCTCGATGCCAGCCGCAGCCAACGTCTCGCGCACAACGCGCTCCCCCTCTTTCACATCTTTGACCATCACGTCGAGGCGGTCGCCGTAGCGCTGCACGTCGTCAAGCCCCGCGACCTGCATAAGCACATCTTCGGCGCGGCTCAGATTCGAGGCGCGCACTTCCAATCTTTCAAGACCGAGATGCTCGCGTAGCTCTGCGGGCGTTCCCACCTGATGAATCGCGCCTTCGTACATGAGCGCGACGCGCGTGCAGCGCTCGGCCTCGTCAAGGTAAGGCGTGGCGACGACAATCGTCATGCCCTCGCTGGAGAGATTGGCGAGCGTGTCCCAGAACTCGCGGCGCGAGACGGGATCGACGCCCGTCGTCGGCTCGTCCAGAAGAAGAATGCGCGGCTCGGCGATGAGCGCGCACGCGAGGGCAAGCTTCTGTTTCATGCCGCCGCTCAAGCGGCCCGCGAGCCGGTTAGTAAAGCGGTCCATGTCGAACATGCGCAGGTAACGCATCCCGCGCTCTTCGATTTCGGCGCGCGTCAGCTCTCGCAGCTCGCCTATGTAACGCAGGTTTTCCCAGACGCTTAAATCCTGATAGAGACTAAAGGCTTGCGTGAGATAGCCTACAAAGGCTCGCGCGTCGCGCGCCGTCTCGCCGAACATCAGGGCTTCGCCAGAGGTGGCACGCATGACGCCGCCTAGAATTTGAAAAGTAGAAGTCTTGCCCGCGCCGTCCGGTCCTATGAGTCCAAAAATCTCGCCCGCGTAGATGTCCAGATTTAGCCCTCGCACGGCTTCGAGCGTGCCGTAAGATTTACGCAGGTCGCGTATGCGAACAGCTATCTCGCGTGAGCTTTCAGGCGGAGTTGTGGTCGAAGAAGGAAGAGGAACACCCTGCGGCGGAGACGGATACTGCTCACTGCTTACTGCTTTCTGCTCACTTTTCTCGCCGCTCATTTTTGTCTCGTGCCGGTCGGCCATTGACCCTCGACAAGAATTTCGCCGTCGGCGGGCATTCCCGGCTTGGCGAATCCCTGCGGATTTGTAATTACCAGCTTGACGCCCACGACCTGCTTGACGCGGTCGTCGCGAAAGTAAGTGTTCTCGGGCGTAAACGATGCTTCCGGGTCAATGCGCGAGACAACGGCGTCGAGCGGCACGTTCGGGTTGGAATCAAGATAGACGCGCGCGGGCTGGCCCACACGCACGCGACCTATCTCGCCTTCGGGCACAAAGGCGCGCAGGTAAACTTGATCGAGGTTGACGAGCGTGACGATCGCCGTGCCCGGCGTGATGACTTCGCCGGGCTCTGCCGAGCGCGTGGCGACCGTGGCGTTAAAGGGCGCGACGATTTGAAGGTCGTTGCGGTTGGCTTCAGCTTCGCGAAACTGCGCGCGTGCGCGTTCGGCGTCGGCCTGTGCGGCGGCGATATCGGATTGGGCCTGTGATATCTGCTGCTCTATGGCCGCCGATTGCGCGGCGCGTATGCGCGGGTTAGAGAGATTGGCGCGCGCTGCTGTCAAAGCGCCGCGAGCCGCGTCAACCTGTTTGCGAGCGGCTCGCACGGCTGCGGCCTGCGCCTCGGCAGTAGTGCGCGCCTGACGGCCTGCGCGTTCCGAAACATCGCCTTCGTTGGCAAGCTTTGTAAATTTCTCTTCGTCGTAGCGCGCCTGCGCGTAAGCAGCCTCGGCTTGCGCGAGCTGAGCTTCGGCGGCGGCGACCTCGGATTCGGCCACGCGGACGCGGCCCTGCGCATCCATGCGCGCCTGCTCGACACTTATACGGCTCTGCTCAAGCTGTGCGCCGAGCACGGCAACCTGTTGCTCTGCGCGGCGAAGGCGTGCTTCCGATTGCTGAATCGCAGCCGCCGCCTGCTCCTCTCGCGCCTTGACCTGATCGTCGTCGAGCAGCGCTATGACCTGTCCCGCACTTACCGTGTCGCCTTCGCGCACCGTAATCTCACGCACGCGCCCGGCCACCTTAGTAGAAACCGCCGCGTCGTCGCTCTCAATACGCCCGCTCGTGGTAATCACGTTGCGCGGCGCGGGCCGCGTGCGCAACACAAACCACCAGACGAGAAAGCCCGCCCCCAGCAGCACGACGAGCACCAACGCAACCCTTGCAGCTTTTTGAACCCGCTCCCGTTTTTCAGGCATAAGAAAGGCAGTGCAAAAGTCAAAATGCAAAATGCAGAATGAAAAGAAAGGGCTTCTTTAATTCATCACTTTGCACTTTGCATTTATCATTTCTTAGAGAGGTGGTGGAGCCTCGCCCCCAGGCCCACCACCTCATCGTCGTGAGGTGCGCAGAAGAGGGGAGACCTTCTTTCTGCGCAACGCAGTTCACGACGCACCCAGATTGTTTTCCGTCTCGAAGAAGATGGGGACGGAAATTTCCACGCACGATTTTCGAAGCGTGCCTAGCGCTTTTAAGCGTGCTCAAATTTCAGGCGAGGTCTTCAATCATGGAAGCGGCGCGCGGCTTCCATCCTAAAAGCTCCACGGCCTTTTGGCCTGAAACCTGCTGGTCCAGGACAAGTGCGTCGGCGTAAGGGCCAAGCGCACTGCGCGCTTCTTCCAGAGGCCAACTCTCGGTGCGCCCGCCTGCTCCGCCCACACGACTCGCGCTCTGGGCGATGTCGCGCACACGGACGGATTCACCGGTCGATGCATTGAGCAGCGTCCCTGCCGGAGCATGTTCCAGAGCGCGCACGTAGAGGTCTGCCAGATCGTCAACGTGAACGTGCGGCCAGCGGTTCTCGCCTGTGCCCACAAAGCGCGCCACGCCTTTTTCTTTCGCCTCGTTAATCATAGAGCCGGGGATGCCGCCGCCGTGGCCGTAAACCATCGCCGGTCGAATGACGATAGAGCGCACGCCGCGCTCGTTCGCATTTAGCACAAGCTGTTCATGCGGTGGACGCCAACTGACGAGCGGCACAGGATCAAGCTCGCTCTCTTCGGTGACAACCCGGTCGCCCGTCGGGCCGTAGACCCAGATGCCGCTTGTATAGATAAAAGGCTTGCCCGTTCCTTCAAGGGCGTTGAGTATGGTTACGACTGCGGTGCGGTCTGCGCTGGGCGCGCCCGCGCCGTGTGGTAATGCGGTGTGAATCGTTGCTTCGTTTTCGCGCGCCGCGAGGGTGAGACTTTGGGAATCGTTCAAATCTCCAAGGTGTGCGCGCAAGCCCCGCGTCTGTAGACGCTCGGCTGCTTCTTCGGAGCGGGCCAGACCCGTAACTTCGTGGCCCGCAGAACGGAGCGCATCCGACAGGGCGCTGCCGATATAACCTGTGGCTCCGGTCACTAAGACTTTCACGAAAACTCCTCGCAGGTCAAGGATAAATTTTCAGCCCGGCGCGTCGGCGCGTCCCTTGAGGCGCACATCACGCGGACATAAATTGTTCACTGCGCCTGAAACTCTTTAGAGTCTCAAGCGATTTATGCGAGGATTTTCAACCGTCTTCAGCGCACGCTGATCGTTACGTTATTGACTTCGAGCGCGTTGCCGGTGGCGCGTTGCAACTCGGCGATTGATTTGTTCAAGTCCGTCTGCGCGCGCAGTTCGTTACCGCGCGCGTTGGTCAAAGCCGTCTGGCGCTCAAGCACCAGAAAGAGCGTTGACTGGCCCGCGTCGAACCGGCGCTGCTCGCTCTGGTACTGCTGCTCGGACGCTGCGCGGGCCGAAGCCGCCGCGCGGAGTCTGGATTCAGCCGTCCGCACGGATTGAATAGCATTGCGCACATCAACCTGAATCAACTGCTCAAGCTGCTCGCGCTGCGTCTCGATGCGCTGACCTTCGACCAGGGATCGGCCAAGGTTGGCTTCCGCCGTGCGATTTCTTAAAGGCAGGTTCAACTGCACGCCGACGCGAAAATTGTTGTAGCGATTCGCGGCCAGGTTCGAGAGCGATTGGCCGAAGCCTCCGACCAGATTTTCGGGCAGCGTCTGCGGCGCGGGTTCCGGAATCGGCGGGATGCCGTTAATCAAGGAGAGCAGGTTAACTTGCTGGCGCAATATTTCCGTCGAAGAGAACGGGTTGATAGTTGCTCCTGTATTAATCGATCCCGCGTTGCCGACCACGCCGTAGCTGCCGATTAAATCGACCTGTGGCTTTGTCTGATCGCGATAGAGCCGCTGGTCTATCTCGTTAATCGCGCGCGCAACATCTGCTTGCTTTAGTTCCGGGCGGTTCGCGAGCGCCGTCTGTATAGCCTCTGGCAAAGAGGCAGGCGGCGCGTTTAAATCAACCGGGTCGGTAGGAATCAGGGAGACGTTCCACAACCGGGACTCGCGATTTTCGGCAATCAGGTTCTTGAGGTTGTTCTCAAAGCGCCCGACCTCTTCGAGCGCCGTGTAAACGCTCTGCTCAAAACCGGAGACCTGCGCTTCCGCCGCGACGACGTCAATCGGCGCGAGCACGCCTTCTTTCACAAGTCGCTTGTTGTGCTCAAGCTGCGTGCGCGCATCACGCACGGCGTCGCGTTGAATCTGCAAGTTGCGAAGCGCAAAGACCAAATCCCAGTAGGCGCGCTGAACAGCGGTGATGGTCTCTATGGCGCGCTGGCGAAACTGCGCGTCCGTCAAAGAGAGATTCTTTTTCGCGACCTCTATCTGGCGGCGGCTAGGGTCAATACGAAAGCCGCGCAGGAGCGGCTGCGTGTAGCTGAAGGTAAGCGCCGCAGGGTACGACGGGTTGAGCGCCGTGAACTGGTTGTCGGTCGTCAGGCGAATGGAAGAGAAGTCTATGCGATAGCCTCCGCCGTAGCGCGGCGTGAGACCTTCAAGGCGAAACGTGCCCGTGTAATCGGTCTGTGTGACCGCGCCATCGACAGCTCCGCTCAGGAAACTGGTCGCGGGTGTGTTGATGCGCTCGTAGTAAGAGAGCGAACTCAAGCGCGGGTCGTATGCTCCGCGAGAGCCCTGTAGATCAAACTCCGCGATACGCACATTCTGGCGCGCGACCTCTATGTCCTTGTTGTTGGCGAGCGCCATCGCAATCGCTTCGCGCAGAGAGAGCGGGCGTTGGTCTGTCATGTCAACGCCGACGCGGCTCAATTCGGGAAAGGGCTGCGCGTTGGCGCGGAAGTTTGGCGCGACGACAGGCACGGGCGGCAATTGATCCGGCGCAGGCGTCGGCACGCTCTCGCGTCCCGGCGGCGGAGGCGAAGCGGGCGGCTGCACACCGGGAATCTGCTGCTGCCCCTGCGACAGGGGCCGCACAGTAATTCCTGAAGGCAAGCTGTCCGAAGTCGGAATAGATGTGACGCCGCCTGCTGCTCCGCCCTGCGGCGTCTGCGGCTGTGTCGCGGGCACTGGAGTTGTTCCACGGCCCTGCTGGTCTGATTGCGTAGAGGGCTGTACGCTCTGCTCTGTTTGTCCTGCGGGTGTAACGGGCCGTGCGTTTGAGCCGGGCGCGGGCGCAACGGTTTGCGGCGCGTTGCCCGACGGCGCAATATTCACACCGCCAGGGGAAGACGCGGGCGGCGTACCTTGCGGCGGGTTGTTGCCCGAAGGCGCTGACGCGGGCGGCGTCGTAGTCGGCGGAGAGCCCGGCTGCGTCTGCGCCTGCACAGTAGAAGAGAGAGCCGCCGACACGCAAAGAAGCGCGAGGAAGAATGCGACGCGGATTTTGAAAATCAGAGTTTTCATGACTCGTATCAAAGCTAACGGCGCGCTCGAAGAGGCTAAAAGTTTTTACAGCCGCCTCTCGCGCGCCTCGTACATCATTTATTAAAGAGACTAAAGAGAGAGGCCGTGGCGGTCGCGGCCTTGCGACGCGCCCACGCAAACGGCGCAGTGGCGCGACTCCCCATCCAACTCCACACGCGGCTCTTACCCAGATCGTCAAAGAGCGAGTAGAAGACCGGCACGGCTAAAAGTGTTAAGAGCAAACACAGGCTCTGCCCGCCGACCACCAGCACGCCTATCGAGCGATTGGTTCCAGCGCCGGGGCCGGTCGCCAAAACGAGCGGCATCATGCCCGCGACGAGCGCTATCGTCGTCATCAAAATCGGGCGCAGGCGGTCGCGGTTCGATTGAATAATCGCCTCGTAGCGATCCATGCCGCGCGCGCGCAGCTCGTTCGTGTGATCAATCTGCAAAATGGCGTTCTTCTTGACCACGCCGAACAAGAGCAGCAATCCGAGACCCGAAAAGATGTTCACGGTCTGTCCTGTTATGAGCAAGCTGAGGATGCCGAACGGGATGGCGAGCGGCAGCGTCAGCAGGATTGTCACAGGGTGTATGAACGATTCGAACTGCGCGGCCAGCACCATGTACATAAAGACGAACGAGAGCACAATCGCGAGCAGGAAGTAGTAGCCCGCGCGGCCAAGCTCTTTGGAGCGACCGGCTGTGCCGGTTTTGTAGGCCGGGTCGAGTTTCAACTCGCGCACGTACTGATCCATCTTTTCCAGCACGGCGGACTGAGAGCCGCCGGGACGCACGTTGCCGAGCAATGAGACCTGTCGCTGGCGATTAAGACGGTCAATCGCGGACGGCCCCGCGCCTTCTTCTATCCGCACGAGATTGTCCAGGCTCACCCATCCAATCTTGGCCGAAGGCACAATCATGCGGCTCAAGCCCTCGACGCTCGTGCGGAATTCGCCTATGGCGCGCACGCGCACCGGATACTGGTCCGTGCCCGCGTTAAAGGTCGAAACCTCCTGCCCCGCGACGAGCGTGTTCAAAGCCTGCGCGATGTCGCCGACGCGCACGCCCAGATCGGCAGCGCGCGCGCGGTCAATCACCACGCGCAGTTCGGGCTTGCCTAAGATAAGAGTTGAATCCACGTCCACCACATCGGGAATGGTCTTCATCTTGGCGAGCAGCTCTTCGGAATACTTAATCAGCTTATCTAAATCAGGCCCGCCGATGACATACTGAATATCCGCGTTGCGGAAGCCGCCGCCCGAAATGGCCGCGACCTGTTGAACGCTCGTGCGCAGCTCCTTCGGATAGCTCTGAAGAATCTTGCGCGCCGCGATCATCAAATCGTCCTGAGTTTTGTTACGCTCCTTAATCAGCTTGAGCTTGACGTAGATGGATGCGTTGTTGACCAATTCCTGCTGGCCGCCGCCGACCGTGACGAGCGTGTCCGTTACACCGTCCAGCCCGCGCAGGTCTTTCGCGATGCGCTCGACGATGGCCGAAGTCGCTTCCAGAGTATTGCCCTCGGGCGTGCGTACGTTGACCTCAAACTGCGACTGGTCGTCGACGGGAAGAAAGTTTTTGCCGACGAACATAAAGAGCGGAACGATGCTCACGATCACAGCCGCGCACAGGAGGACGACGGCCCAGCGATGCGCGAGCGACCATTTCAACATTGCCGTGTAGCTGCGATCAATCGGGCGATAGAAGCGCGACTCCTTGGACGAGCGCTCATCTCTGGGCACGTCCGGCTTCACAGTCCTCGCGCCCTCGGCTGTAGCACCCGCAGCCCACGCGCTTTCGTCGTCTTCAATATTCTTCAAAGGCTCGGCTTCGGAAGCCGTGACGCGCGATTCGTTCGCTAAAGCAATCGTGTCTTCGCTCTCGGAAGGCTCGCTGCCCACAGCAGCCGGAAGCGGGTCGTCCTTGCGCTTGATGAGACGCGCGGCAAGCATCGGCGTCAGCGTGAAAGAGACGAGCAACGAGACGGCGATGGCGAACGAAGAGGTCAGACCAAACGAGGACATGAAGCGCCCGACGATGCCGCCCATAAAGCCCACGGGCAGAAAGACCGCGAGCAGCGAGAGCGTCGTCGCCATCACCGCCATGCCAATCTCGCGCGTGCCTTCGATGGCCGCTTGAAACGGCGGCATCCCCTTCTCTTCCACAAAGCGGTAGATGTTTTCTAAAACTACAATCGCGTCGTCAATCACGATGCCGACCATCAGGGTCAAAGCGAGCATCGTGATGTTGTTAAGCGTGTAGCCCATCGCCGCCATCAGGCCAAAGGTGGCGATGATGGAGGTCGGAATAGCTATCGCCGCAATAAAGGTCGAGCGGACGCTCCACAAAAAGATAAAGACGACGATGGCCGCCAGAATGCCGCCTTCGATTAAGTGCGTCTGGATTGATTCGAGCGATGCCTTGATGAAGACCGACTGGTCGCCGACAATTTCCGTGCGAAAGCCGGGCGGAAGCGTTGGCTTAATCTCTTCGAGGCGGGCTTTGACTTCATCCGCGACCGCCACGGTGTTCTGACCGGATTGCTTCGAGACGACGAGCGTCACGGCTGGTTGGCCGTTCAGGCGAGCTTCGGTGCGCGGCTCCTCCGCGCCGTCTTCGACATAGCCTATGTCGCTCACCTTGACGGAATAGTTGCCGCGCGTCGCCACCACCAGATTATTAAATTCCGCAGGGTTCTGGATGCGGCCCATCGTGCGTACGGTCAACTCGCGCGCGCCCTCTTCGACGCGACCGCCCGGTACTTCCAGATTCTGCGCGCGCACAGCCGCCGCGACTTCCGCGACCGTGACGTTAAAGGCGCGCAGTTTGTCCGGGTCTACCCAGACCTGAATCTCGCGCGAGCGGCCACCGACAATTTCGACGTTGCCGACGCCGTTGATGGATTCGATGCGCTCCTTAATCTGCTTGTCCGCGATGTCCGTGACTTCGCGCAAACTGCGGGGCGCGCTGACGGCTATGCGCAGCACGGGCGCAGCATCCGTATCAAGCTTCTGCACAATCGGCTGCTCGGCGGTATCAGGCAAATCGCCGACGATGAGATTGATTTTGTCGCGGATTTCCTGTGCGGCGACGTCCGCGTTCTTCTCTAAGATAAAAGTGATAAAGACCTGCGAGACGCCTTCGACGGAGGTCGAGCGCAGCTCGTCTATGCCGCTAACGGTATTGACTGCGCCCTCTACCTTGTCCGTAATCTCGGTCTCAATCTCCTGCGGCGATGCGCCGGGATTGACGACCGTCACGGTAATCGTCGGCAGGTCAATCTTCGGAAACAAATCCACACCGAGCGACTTGTAAGAGAAAATACCAACCACCGTCAGCGACAAAATCAACATCGTCGCAAACACCGGTCGCCGCACACAGATTTCAGCAAGCTTTTGCATAAACCTTTAAGTCCCAAATCCCAAGTCCCAAATCTCAAGTCTTAAATCCCAAAATACTGTCGTTTGACTTGGGACTTTGGACTTGGGACTTGAGACCTCTATTGCCTGACGCTCATCCCGTCGCTCAACATCTCTACGTTGCTGGTGGCGACTACTTCATCAGCGGCGAGGCCGGTTCGGATTTCGACCAGATCGCCTTCGGTTTGTCCCAGTTGCACAATGCGCTGTTCGGCGCGCCCGTCGCGTATGACGTAGACGCGGCTCGTCCCGGCTTCCGTGCGTACGGCGCGTAGCGGCACGAGCACGGCGGGCTCAGATTGCGGCAGCAGGATGCGGACGGTGCCAAACTGTCCGGGCTTTAAAAGATTGTCGCCGTTATCCACTTCGGCCTCGACCGTCAGGGTGCGCGAATTCGGCGTCACGCTCGGCGAGATGTGATGCACGCGCCCGCTGAAGGTGCGGTCGGGGTAAGCGCTCACCGTGACGGAAACGCTCTGGCCCACCTGCACCGACCCGACCGCCTGCTCCGGAATGTCTATACGCATGCGCAAAGGGTTGGTGCGGACGATGGTCGCAATCTTGGAAGACGGCGTGACGTATTCGCCTATGTCCGCCGGGCGGTCCGCGACAAAGCCGCTGATGGGCGCAGCCACCACCGCGTCTGCGATGGCCTTGCGCGCAGAAGCGACCTGTGTTTGCGCTGCGTCAACAGCCGCACGCGCCGTGTGCACCGCAGCGTAATTCTGCCGTGCCTGCGTCAGGGCGACTTCGTACTGCTGGCGCAACTGGTCGCGCTGCGCCCTCTGCTGGTCATAGTCCGAGCGCGACACGTCGCCCGACTCCAGCAGGCGCTCGAAGCGGCGCAACTGTTTTTCGGCCAACTCAAGCGCGACACGCGCCGCGCCGACTTCTGCAACACGCTCTGCGTCAAACGCCTGACCCGGACGTAGTCCAATGCGAGCTTCTGCCTGACGAACGCTTGCCTGCGCCTGCGCGACCTGCGCCGTGGCCTGCTCGTAGCGTATGCGTGAGTCGCGGTCGTCCAGTCGGACGAGAACCGTGCCCTGCTGTACAAACGTGCCGAGGTCTACGCCGACCGAGACGACCTTGCCGGAAACGGCGGGCGCAACTTCCGTCTGCTCGTCTGCGGCAAGGCTGCCAGTGGCTTCCAGAAAGCGCGGCAACTGGCGCTGAATAGCAGGCGAAGTCGTGACTTCAACCACCTGCGGAGCTTGCGCGTTGGCGTTGGCTGTCTTGTTCGATTGCGCTTTAGAGCCGCTGCAAGCCCCAATCAAAAGTGCGAGACTGAGGAGCGCGACGAGGAGCGCGGTAAATTTTAAATGCTTACGCGAAATCATCTCGATAGCTTTTTCTTTGTACGATTGCCGTTAGTAGTTCTGCCCGTGCGGCGCGCTCTCGTTCGCGGCGCGCCCGCCTGCGCTGTAGTCGTAATAGTGATGCCCTTTAACAGGATGTCCGTGAAGCTGCGCGCGGCCTCTTCGTTTGAGATGTCGAGCAACAGCCGGTCGGGATCCCACAGGGTGTTGTTGAGCGAATGATGAATAATCGTCCCGATAAAGGTACGGACGATGACGCGCGGCTCGATGTCGCGCATGATGCCGTCCCGTTGACGCTCGACAATGTAGGCGCACAGGAATTCGTAGAACCTCTTGACAGTCCTTTCCCAGAACATCTGTGCCAACTCGTGGCCTTCGAGCGCGGCGTAAAGCAGTAGACGATGAAACTCCGTGTCGTCGTCGTGATGCTGTAGAGCATGAAAGGCCAGCCCCTCGAAAACGGCGCGGTCGTCCTTGCGCTGGATGGCGTCAGCGACCACCTCCGCCGGGTCGTCCATGCCGCCCTCGCAGGCGACGTGGTCCAGGATGGCCGAATAAAGCTCGTCCTTGGTGGCGAAGTGGCGGAAGATGATGGCCTCGGAGACGCCTGCGGCCTGCGCTATCTCCTTGGTGGTCGTGCCGCGAAAGCCTCGCTGCGAAAAGAGCTTGACGGCGACGCGCACAATCTCTCGCCGCCGCTCCTGTGCGGAAAGGCGTGCAGACGGAACAGGAGATGCGGGGTTTGCCCCGGCGACATCTGTCTTGGGGAGCGTTAGTTCTTTGGTCATCAATATTCTCTGGCTGTGGAAAAAGTAAGTACTTACTTACCATCTTCGATAAACGAAGTCAAGAGGCGGGAGGTTTCATCAAATTTCAGCGCGTGGGGGCCGGAATTCGCGCGCCCAGCCTGTACTGTTCCCGACCTTTGCGCTATCTTTACTCGTACCTTTTCGCAACAAAACTGAGAGAGGGCCGCACTTGCGCCATGGCTTCCCTTCCGCGTCTTTCGCGTGTGAAGCGGGGCACAGGCGTTGTCGGCACATTGTTTGCTCGTAAGGGACGGGAACGGCCCAAGATGGCGAGCTTCTCACATGCACTTAAAAATGCTATGCGAGATTAATTTTTGATTTTAAGGAGAACGAGAAAGATGTCACAGAACTTTTCTTCAGGTGGATCGAATCAGGGACAGGGCACGACAGGCGGCTCGGGCAGCACCGGCTCGACCGGTAGCACGACGAGTTCCTCCGGTTCCACGTCGGGCGCGGGCCAGCAAGGGTTGACGCCCTCCACAGGCGGGCAGAGCGCAGGCGGCGGCGCGGGCGCTGGCACAGCCACGGGCCTTGCACAGACGGCGCAGGAATACGGCAAGAAGGTGGCCGAGGCGGCCTCGACTGCCAGGGAATTCGTCACCGACAAGGTGAGCGTCGTCGGCGACAAGATTACCGATCTGCGCAACAAGGATTTCTCAGAGGTCGCTACCGAGGCCAAAGAATATGCGCGGCAGAATCCGGGTCAGGCGCTTCTGATCTCAGCCGCCGCCGGTTTCGTCCTCGGGCTTCTCATTCGCGGAAGCCGCAGATAAAACAGTGACAAGTGACGAGTGACAAGTGACAAGTTAAAAGCTTGTTCCTGCTTGTCACTTGTCACTTGTCACTTGTCACTGATTTAGGGAGGCACAAGCCATGGCCGATTTAGAGAGAAGTACGGCTGCCGCTCCCGCGCCGGTGACGACGACGGCGGAGCTTGAGCAGCTACCGTCGCTGTTCGGGCGTCTGGGCGACGATGTCATAAAGCTTCTGGACACGAAGATCAGTCTGCTCAAGGTCGAAGTCTCAGAGGATGTCAACGCTTACGTGCGCGACGGCGCGATGATTGCCGTCGGCGGTGTGATTGCGGCCATCGGGTTTGCGATTCTTAACATCGCCGTGGCCTTCGGCATCTCGACGCTCATGCCGCAGGACTGGAGTCAACCGGCAAGATACGCGCTCGGCTTTTTGGCGACGGGTGCGCTGTATCTAATCGTCGGCGGCATCATCCTCCTGGTGATGAAGAATCGTCTAGCCAAGCTCAAATTTGTGCCGGAGAAAAGCGTGGAAGAATTCAGAAAGGATAAGCAATGGCTGAAGAAAGAAATCTAGCAATCGCGCGCGCGCCGGAGGCGGACGACGACATAGATTCCACGAAAGCCGAGCTTCAACGTCGTATGGAGGAGGCGCGCGAATCCATTACACAGACCGTTACGGAGATTAAGGATACAGTGGCAAACCAATATCAAGCAGTCAGGCACACGGTTACGGAAGCGTTGGACTGGCGCGAGCAGTATCGCAAACGCCCCGTGGCCTTCACGGTCGGCGCACTCTCTGCCGGATTCCTTCTAGGCTACACGGTCGCTGGCACATTCAAGGGTGACGGGTCCAGTTACGAAGAGGACTACTGGTCTATTCCTTCCGAAGAGACGGACGTGTACGCGCGCACCGGAGCAGAGCCCGCGCGGCTCGCCCAGTCGCCTTACGCAGAGCGCGGTCTGGCAAGTAGCTCGCCGCCGCAAGCCTCCACGCGTCCAACGAGCGCACATGCCTCGTCGGCCACGGGCTCTTACGGCTCGACCGCGTATCAGGCGGCTGCGCCCGTAGAGGCCGATTACAGTGATTCGTCCGCAGCGGAAGACAAGGGGCCGGGTCTCTACGCACGTTTCAAAGAGACGCGCGCTTACGACAAGCTACAGGAAGAAGTCTCCTCGCTCGGCGAACGCTTTGTAGAAGAACTGTCGGGCGTTGCGGCATCAGTGGTCTTGCCCGCGCTCTTTGGCAAGATCAAAGACCTGTTCGGCGTGGATCTTTCCAACAAGCAGCGCGGTGGCAGCGCATCGGGCGGGACATCCGCCAAAGGCGTTGCGGCAGCAGGAAGCGCGGCTTCGGCCTCGTCCGCAGGGGCTGGCGTAGGCAGCACGCGCCAGGGCGGTGCTTCTCAGAGCGGCTCGTCTTACGCCACGAGCGAGAACCGTCCCTACTCCGGCTCTACGCCAGACCAAGCGTAACGAATTTCGGAATGAAGAGATTGATTCATCGGTTCATTTTTTCATTGAATCAATGAACCGATGAATCAATGAATCAATTTCTTCATTCCGCAATCGGTTGTCTTTCGGAAGTAAAGCGATTCCGATTTCACTTCTCTTTCGAGAGGCTTTCATGTCCTCGCAGGTCGCCGTCATCATCAACACCGGTTCGGGCACGGACGATAAAGAGGAGGCGCGCGAGCGTCTCACAGCTTTTTTCAAATCACGAAATTGTGACGCCAGCATCCATTGTGCGCGCGACGGTGGGGAGCTAATCCTGTTGACGCACCGTGCTGTGGAAGAGGGCGCGCAAATCATCGTCGCGGGCGGCGGCGACGGGACCATCAACGCCGTCGCGCAAGAGGTTGTAGCCACAAACCACACGCTCGGCGTGCTCCCTTTGGGGACGTTCAACCACTTCGCCAAAGACCTGCGCATCCCGCTCGATTTGGAAGAGGCCGCGCGTGTTTGCCTTGAAGGACGCACGGCACGTGTGGACGTAGGCGAAGTCAACGGGCGCATGTTTCTGAACAATTCGAGTCTGGGGCTTTACCCGAGCATCGTGCGCGAGCGTGAAAAGCTGCAAGAGCGGCTGGGCCACGGAAAATTTCGCGCCTTCATCTGGGCCGCGCTCACCGTCCTGCGCCGCTACCCTTTTCTAACGATTCGTCTGAGCACGGACGAGCGCGAGATGCTGCGCCGCACCCCTTTTCTGTTCATAGGCAATAACGAATACGAGATGGAGAATTTCAACATCGGCTCGCGCGCCTGTCTGGATCGCGGGCTGTTGAGCATGTACATTGCGCACAGCACGGGACGTTTGGGTCTGCTGCGTCTGGGATGGCGAGCCCTCTTCGGCGGCCTCCGCGACGAAGAGGATTTCGACGCGCTGTGCACCAAAGAGATTTGGATTGAGACGCGACGACGACGTCTCAGGGTCGCAACCGACGGCGAAGTGACAATCATGCAGTCGCCCTTGCACTACCGCGTTCGCCCCGGCGCTCTGCGCGTCCGAGTTCCAAAAGTGACAAGTGACGAGTGACAAGTGACAAGCTAAAATAGCTTGCTCTTGCTCGTCACTTGTCACTCGTCACTTGTCACTGCTTTTATGCGTAGAATCTTACATCTCTCTGACTTGCATTTCGGGCGCGTGGATTACCGCGTGGCGGAGACTCTCGTTGAAACTGTGAAGGAGTTGAAGCCGGATTTGGTTGCCGTCTCGGGCGATCTGACGCAGCGCGCGCGGGCCGCTCAATTCCGCGAGGCCAGAAAATTTCTTGACTCGTTGCCCAAGCCGCAAATCGTCGTCCCCGGTAATCACGACGTGCCGCTCTGGAATTTTTACGCACGCTTTTTCCAGCCGCTCACAAACTATCGCCGCTACATCACGGACGACACGCGCCCCTTCTACGCCGACGATGAAATTGCCGTGCTCGGCATCAACACCGCGCGCTCTTTGACGACCAAGTACGGGCGCATCAACGAATCACAGGTGGCGCACATGCGCGACGTGATGTGCAAGCTCAATGACCGGATGGTGAAAATCATCGTCACGCACCATCCCTTCGAGCTGCCGGAGGGACACGATCAGGATGACCTTGTAGGTCGCGCGAAGATGGCTATGGCGGCAATGGCCGAATGCGGCGCGGACGTACTTCTGGCGGGCCACCTGCACGTAGGCCACACAGGCCACACCGCCGAGCGTTACAAAATCGCGGGCCACAGCGCGCTTGTCGTTTCGGCGGGCACGGCTACATCCACGCGCGCTCGCGGAGAAACCAATTCCTTCAACCTGCTGCGCGTCAATCATCCTTACGTAGAGGTCGAGCGTTACAGTTGGCAAACCCAGACCAATCGCTTCGCGCCCGCGTCCGCAGAGCACTTTCAACACACCGACGGAGGCTGGAAACGGCTCTCGGACGAAGTGGCCGCAGGTATCACTTACGCCGAAGGGTCGGACGCGTTGCAGCCGCACATTCCTTCCAAAAATTCGACAGGCTAAGCGGCGCTCCGGCCTAGCCTCGCCGCCTTGAAGTAATAGAACCAAATGTTTAGCGCCCGCCCGTCTTTTCCATAAAAATACAAATCACAGGCCGTGTGCCTCGTTGACAACGCGGTTTCGTCAGTCATAGACTCGCCATCAGACACTCAAAGGATGGGGCTCCCCCTCGAACGCTGTCGGATTCTTCAAGAGGAAACTTTTCATGCTCAAGTCTGCTCTGGCCTCGCGGCGCAAACACCTCGCCGCCGCATTCATCAGCGTCTTTGTCCTGGCTCTAGCAGCCTCCGCGCCGCTCCACGCGCTCGCACAGGATAAAGAGGAGTACGAAGCGCGCCGTCGTCGCGCCTTTGAGTTCATAGACGCCAGCAAGTTCGCAGAGGCCCGCCAGATATTTGAAGAGCTGGCGATGGAGAAGCCTACGGACGGCCCCGTCATGTTCGGTCTGGGTTTTAGCACGATGGCTACGGCCAAGAACATCAAGGATCCTGATGAACGGCGCAAGGCGCGTCTGCGCGCACGCAAGGCTCTGCTACGCGCTAAAGAGCTGGGCGTGGAAAACGAGTTGCTCGACGCGATCATCGCCGCCATCCCGCCCGACGGCGGCGAAGAGACTCCCTTCTCCGACAACGCGGAGGCGGACCGCGCTATGGAAGAAGGCGAGGCCGCTTTTACGCGCGGCGATTTCGACGCAGCCATCACGGCCTACAGCCGCGCCTACAAACTGGACCCCAAGCTTTACGAAGCCGCGCTCTTTATAGGCGACATGTACTTTAGAAAGAAGGACGCGGACCGCGCGGGCGAGTGGTTCACGCGCGCCATCAGTATTGACCCGAACCGCGAGACGGCCTATCGCTACTGGGGCAACGCCCTGATGGCTGCCGAGCGCACGGACGAAGCGCGCAATAAATACATAGAAGCCATCATCGCCGCGCCCTACAGCCGCATGACATGGGAGAACGGTCTCATTCGCTGGGCCAACGACATGGACGTGCGTCTCAGTCATCCGAAGATAGACGTTCCCACGGATGTCTCGTCTTCAAAGAACGGCGAAGTTAACATCACGATTGACCCGAGCCTCTTCGGCAACAAGGAGGACGGCTCGACCGCCTGGATTATGTACAGCATTACACGCGCCAACTGGCGCAAGGAGAAGTTTGCCAAAACCTTCCCGAAGGAGAAGACCTATCGCCATAGCCTGATGGAAGAAGCTGAAGCGCTGCGTCTTGTCGCCGCCACGGCGAAGGCCGACAAGAAAGCGAAGAAGCTGAGCCCCTCGCTCTCCAGCCTCGTGCAGCTCACGGACGCCGGGCTTCTGGAAGCCTACATTCTCTTAGGCAGACCTGACGACGGCATCGTCAACGACTACGAAGAGTACCGCAAGACCAACCGCGACAAGCTCCGGCAATACCTGCTCGAATACGTCGTCGGCGTCAAGAAGAATCAGGGCAAGTTTTAAATCATAAGATTCGGATAAGCGATGCTCTTAGTCGATGAGACTGAGCGAATTGTAATTTAGTGTCAGTTAATCTATCTCATGTTAGGTTCACCCGCACTTTTGATGAAGTATAGGTAGATCAGCCCTGACGTGATATAGTCCGCGCCGAATTGAACGGAAGCCCCTCGCCTACCAGCTTCTCTGGTATTCAATCAGACCATCTGAAATCCATAGCTCAACCGACCTGGTGCGCTCTCGCGCCGCACAGCCAGAGGGGTTGAGTTAGCCAAACTGCCCAGGTAAGAACGACCGAACTTCAACCTGTCACAAAGGAGAATCTTGAAATTGCGACATCAATCTAACTTCAGTAGAACATTGCTGCTTGCTTGCACAGCGCTTGTTCTCGTGAGCTTCGCCGTAAGCTCCGGTTATGCTCACAAAGCACGCACGCCTCAGTACACATACAAGGTGCACAACAAGAGTAGAAATGTCATTCTCGCGCTGCTGGTGTCGGAAAAGGGGAAAAAGTGGAGGACGTTTGATATTGGAGCCGGGTTAGATCCCGGTAAGACCGTCACGCTGGAGTGGGATGAGTCCACCGAGACTAGCGGTTGTGAGTGGTGGATTAAGGCAGTCTACGACGACGGCAATCTGTCTCAGGCTGCGAAGTTCGACTTCTGCGAGAAAGACCTTGTGTTAGAGTTTAATTGATAATTGCCCGTCACTTTGTCAACCACGGAGTCTAATGTTTAGGGTCTTGATCCTAGTGTGAAAGACCTTGCACCTGAAACAATATTACGGACTAAGAAGGGCGGCTTCTCAGGAAGCCGCCCTTCGTCTTTAAACTCAAGTGTGAGCCCCTGAAAGGGGCTGGCGATTGCTTTCTAATTCTTCAGCTCTTCTTGACGGGCTTGCGCGGCAATCGCTCGTTCATCATCGCGGCGTTGTAGATAAAGGCGGCCATGATGGTCGCGGCCTGCTGCATGTCGTCGGCCTGTATGCGGTCGTAGACATCCTGGTTCGAGTGATGCGTGCGCGTGCTGTACTCTATCTCGTCCTGTATGAACTGGAATCCGGGCAGCCCGATTGAGTCGAAAGAGAGATGGTCTGTGCCGCCCGTGTTTGAGATTGAAAGCGTGGCCGCGCCCATGTCTCGAAACGGCAGGAGCCAGCGCCGAAACAATGGCCGCGCAGCCTCGTTGCCCTGCAAGTAGACGCCGCGAATCCGCCCCGTGCCGTTGTCCAGATTAAAGTAGGCTTGGAATTTTTCGTAAGCGGGTTTAGTTATCAAGGGCAGCGTTCGACCATCCGCGAGCGCCGCCGTCGCCGTCTCGCGCGAGCCGTCGCCGAGCGTGCCGAAATTTTGCTTCACGTAGGCGCGCGAGCCCAACAATCCCTGTTCTTCGCCCGACCAGAGCGCGATGCGTACGGTGCGACGCGGGCTCAAGTTCAAAGCTTTTAAGATTCGCACGGCTTCCATCGCCACGGCCACGCCCGCCGCGTTGTCTGTCGCGCCCGTGCCCGCGTGCCACGAATCCATGTGCGCGCCGAGCATCACGATTTCGTCTTTCAAGTCAGTGCCCGGAATCTCCGCCACAGTGTTGTAGCCCATCAAGTCTTTGTCCTGATACTCGACCGCCAGGTCTACGTTCATCTTGAGATGCGCCCCCTGCCCTATCATACGCACCATGCGGTTGTAGTGCTCCGCTGCGACGACAATCTGCGCGGGCATGCGCGGCGCTCGTGGGTCCCAAGGCTGTATACGACGCGTGTCGGAAGGACTTTCCGAAAAGGGTTGAGGCACGCTGGCCTGCTGTACAAAGAGAGTGCCGCCGTCGCCGCGACTCGTCTCGACAAGCAATGCCGCGCCTTCGTCGGTCGCGAATTGCAGCTTACGCGCGGCGAAGGCAGCCTGTGCGCGCTGGTCCGGCGTCTGTTGAAAGCGGCGGCGCGGCACAGTTCCAGGCTCCGGCGCGTCTGCCAACTCAAGCAGCTCTTTTTCAGTCAGCCTGTCACCGAGCGGCGTGAAATTCGCTCGAAGCTCACGCGGCCCAGTCATCAGAACCACCGCGCCCTTGAGCTTGCCCCTGTACTTTTCAAGACCCGCCTCGTCCTTTGCATCAAGGTAAACAACGTCGGCAGAGAGTTGTCCCTTTGTGCCCGGCGACCAGGCTTTCGGATAGGCTATGAGCGGAATCGTTTGCGGCTCTGTGACCTGCGCCGAAAATCTTTTCAACGTCCAGCCGCGACCAAACGGCCCCCACGCTTCGAGGCGCGCGTTCTCCAATCCCCACTGCGTGAGCCTGTCGCGCGTCCATTCGTTGGCGCGCCGCATCCCCGGCGATGCAGTCAGACGCGGCCCTATAACATCCGTCAAATACCCCAACGTCTGCATCACCTGAGAGCGTTTCATCCCCTCATCCTTGATACGCACGATGGGGTCGTTGGGGTCTTCCTGCGCCGGCTTATCTTGCGCCGAAGGCGCGGGCGTTGGCGCGGGCTGCTGGCCCACGGCGAAGACCGGCACGAGTAAAGAACAAACCAGCAGAGCGACTGCAAAGCGGCGTCGAAACATGAATCACAAATCTCCTGAAATGATTGAGCGCGAACTCGCCCATGCCCGTAGAGCAAACAAGCGAGCTGCCTTTATTGAAGAGGTAACGCTTAATACTCTAATAAAACGCGGAAGGTTTCAAGAAGCGGCGAGACTAAAACGACTTGCTGTGAGTATGCCCTATTTCCAGCCCCTGAAAGGGGCGTGATATCAGTAGCCCAGCACGTCAGTGCTGGGAACACGGCATGACCATGACGGTTAAGCCCCGTAGGGGCGACATCAATCGTATGTCGCCCCTACGGGGCTTGATAATATTTGCTGATACATGACCCATGGCTGACGCCGTGGGCTACTGATATGCCGCCCCTCGCGGGGCTTCCTTTATCTTATCGCGCGGCGCTCGTCCGTCGTGGAAGCTTGCGCGGGCTGCGTGGTCGTGACGATTGGCGCGCGATAGCCGCACTCTTCCCTTGCGCAGTGTAGGACCGTGCCCTCTTTCTTCGTGGTCTTCTCCAGAAGGAAGGGCGCTTTGCATTGGGGACAGGGTTCGGCAATGGGCTTGTCCCAGAAAACCGTGTCGCACTTAGGGTATTCCGAGCAGCCGTAGAACGCTTTGCCGCGCTTAGACTTTTTGACCACAATCTCGCCGCGACAACCCGCGCGCGAGCACGGCACGCCCGTCGTCTCGCGTTTAATATAGGTGCACTTCGGATAGTTAGAGCACGAGACGAACTCGCCGAAGCGACCGTGACGCCGCACCAGATGCGCGCCGTCCACCGGACACTTCTCGTCAAGCGGCACGGCGGCGGGCGCAGCCTGACCGCTCTTCGCAATCTTGCGTATGTTGCGGCACTCCGGATAGCCCGTGCATCCCAGAAACTGTCCGAATCGCCCGCGCTTCAAAGCCATAGGCTTGCCGCACAACTCGCATTCCTCTTCCGTCTCGCCAGAGCCTTCCGCTTTGCTCTCCGCGCTTGCGCTCGAAGAGGCTGTCGCAGTTTCCGTTTCGCCGTTCGCCGCTGGACGTGCTATCTCGCGCGTCGTGCGACATTCGGGATAGTTCGAGCAGGCCAGAAATTGTCCGAAGCGCCCGAACTTGATGACCATCGCCGCGCCGCAGTTGTCGCACACCTCATTGGTCGGGATGGCCTGTTGTTTGGCCGCGCGCATCGTCGCTTCGGCGTTCTTCAAATCCTTTGCAAACTTTTCATAAAACTCGCGCAGCGCCTCGGTCCACGCGAGCTTGCCTTCTTCAATCTCGTCCAGCTCCTCTTCCATCCGCGCCGTGTAGGTCTCGTTAAAGAGATCGTCAAAGCTGGCGACTAGAAGATCGTTGACGGTTGTGCCGAGCGCCGTCGGATGAAAACGGCTCTCGACCTTTTCGACATACTCGCGGTCCAGAATCGTCGTCATGATGGCGGCGTAGGTCGAAGGCCGACCGATGCCCTTCTCTTCCAGAGCCTTGACGAGCGTGGCTTCCGTGTAGCGCGGCGGCGGCTCCGTAAAATGCTGCTCGGGCTTCACGGAATTGAGCCGTAAGTCCTCGCCCTTTTCCACGACGGGCAAGGTGCGCTCGGCCTCTTCTTCCTCTTCCGTCTTTTCGTCGCGCCCCTCCTGATAAACTTTCAGGAAGCCGTCGAACTTCTGCACAGAGCCCGTAGCGCGAAACAGAAAACGCCCCGCCTCTATGTCAATCGTCGTCTGGTCAAAGAGCGCGGCCATCATCTGCGAAGCAACGAAGCGCTGCCAGATGAGACGATAAAGCTTCTGCTCTTCGCGGTTGAGATAATGAGCAACCGAGTCCGGCGTGCGCGTCACATCGGTCGGGCGTATGGCTTCGTGCGCGTCCTGCGCGCCCTTCTTCGAGCGATAGTGGACCGCCTTTTCCGGCAGGTAATTCGCGCCGTACTGCGTGCCTATAAAATCTCTGACTTCGCCCAGTGCCGTGTCCGACACGCGCGTCGAATCCGTACGCATGTAAGTGATAAGACCGACCGCGCCTTCCGCGCCAAGCTCCACGCCTTCGTAAAGCTTCTGCGCGAGCATCATCGTTTTCTTCACCGCAAAGCCTAATTTTCGCGAAGCCTCCTGCTGCAACTTCGAAGTCACAAACGGCGGCACTGGATTGCGCTTGCGCTCTTTGGTCGAAACGTCCGCGACCCTGTAAGGCTGCTGGGCAGCTTCGCTGACAATCTCAGCGGCCTGCTCCTCGTTGCCAATCAGAATCTCGTTCTTCTTCAAGTCCTGATCGAAGTTGCCGGTCTTGACGGTCTGCTCACCTATCTTTAACAGTCGCGCGTCAAAGGCTGGCGGGAGCTTGGCAGAGAGATTGGCAATGATGGTCCAGTACTCGGTTTTGACGAAAGCTTCTATCTCGCGCTCGCGCTCGACGACCATGCGCAGCGCCACGGATTGAACGCGGCCCGCGCTCAAACGGCCTCCGACCGTGCGGCACAAAAGCGGCGAGACCTTGTAGCCCACCAGACGGTCGAGCACGCGACGGGCCTGCTGCGCGTCCACAAGATGCTTGTCTATTTCCTTAGGCTCTTTGAAAGCATCCTGCACGGCGCGCTTAGTTATCTCGTTGAACATCACGCGATAGGAAGGTTTTTTGGGGCGCTTCGGCACTATCTCTTCCGCCAGGTGCTGGCAAATAGCTTCGCCTTCACGATCCGGGTCAGCCGCCAGATAAATGGCGTCCGCGTCTTTCGCGGCCTTCTTCAGCTCCGAGATGATCTTTCTGTTGTTGCGCTTTTTTGAATCGGGGATGATTTCGTAGGTCGGCTCGAAGTTGTGCTCTACGTCCACGCCCAATCCCTTCGACGGTAAATCCTTGATGTGGCCGATGGAGGCCATCACGCGATAATCGTTACCCAGATATTTATTAATCGTCTTCGCCTTGGCAGGCGATTCCACGATGACTAGATTCTTTCCCATTCTCTTAACCCCGGTGACAAGTGACGCGTGACAAGTGACAAGTTAAATCAGCTTGCCACATAGCCACCGTCCTTTTATCACTTAATTTTCTTATTCAATCCCATTTAGATGCACAAGGGCGCTCTTTCGCACCCTTATATTAATGTCACGCGTAAAACAAACGACGACGAAAACCTATCCTTACTTGTCACTCGTCACCTGTCACTTATCACTGCTTTTCACAGCTTTCTCACAAAACATTTACCGGGCAACTGGCGCACTAGCTCTCTCATTTCAAGCGCCAGCAGCGCGCTCATTAATTCCGGCAAAGCGAGCCCGGAAGCCTGCGCGAGCGCATCAATATGCACGCCTGCATCCACGGAAAGCAACTTCCAGACGGCGTGCTCTGCGGTTGAGAGGTCGCCCGGCACAAGCTCAAGCTGTTGGCCCAGCGCGTCCTCGTCCGTCGTCTTTTTAGACTCGGGCGGCAAGAGCCGCGCAGCCACGTCGGGAGGCAACTCAGCCGCGACGTCCTGCCATTGCTGCACGAGTTTCGCGCCCGCGCCCTTGATGAGATAGTTCGTCCCGAAAGAGTTTCTAGAAGTGATGTTGCCCGGCACGGCAAACACTTCGCGTCCCTGTTCAAGAGCCAGACGCGCCGTTATCAAAGAGCCGCTCGATTCCGCCGCCTCTACAATCACGACGCCGAGGCTCAAGCCGCTAATAACGCGATTGCGATACGGAAAGTTCTGCGGCGCGGGCGGCGTCTCCAATGGAAACTCGGAAACGAGCGCGCCGCCGTGCTCTAAAATCTCGTCCGCAAGCCGCCGGTGGTCGCGCGGGTAAACCTGGTCCAGCCCGGTTCCCATCACAGCCGCCGTGCGGCCTCCGGCTTCAATCGCGCCGCGATGCGCCGCCGCGTCAATCCCACGCGCAAGGCCCGAGATAATCGTCACGCCGCGTTCTGCCAGATCGCGCGCCAGCATAGTGGCAGCGTTCTGCCCGTAGGTGGAGGAGCGGCGCGAGCCTACAATCGCCACGCACGGCTCGTCCAGACACGCGGCCCACTCGCCCTTCACGTACAACGTAATCGGCGGGTCAAAGATCTCGCGCAGGAGCGCAGGGTACACACCGTCGTCCAACAGCAAGAGGTCCGCACCCAGAGAGCGCACGCGCAATATCTCTGCTGCGGCGCGCTCGAAGAGTTCGCGCGCCATGATGCTCTCGACCGCTTCCGGACGAAGACGCAAGGCTTCAAGCTCCATGCGCGTCGCACTGAAAACAGATTCGGCAGAGCCGAAACGTTCAAGGAGCTTGGTGGCTGCGCGCGGCCCCACGCCCGGCGTCATGTTGAGCGCAATCCATTCTTTCATGATTTCAGACTTTCGCTTTTTGGATTCAAGACAGGGTTCCGGATTGTGAGGCGCAATCCTTATCTCTTCAGACAATCCAAAATCGAAAATCTAAAATCCAAAATCGTTTTGGCGGAGGCGTGTAGGAATCGAACCTACCCAAGCCTGCTCTCACAGGCTCACAGACGGTTTTGAAGACCGCGCCGTTCACCAGAACAGATGCGCCTCCCAACCCTCGCTAACCGAGACGAAACGCCTCAAGACCCTACGCGCCAGATGCGGCGACTGTCAAGCGGCCCCGACGTCCCGACGCCCCGCGGGAAGTTATAAGCCATTGAAGCTCAGCCCTTTAGAAGCTCCCCGAACGACATCGCCTGATGCGACATTGCATCCTCCACGGTGCTTGCGCGCGGCCTCTTCCCTCCGTAGCTTTGACCTGAAAGCTTGGACATTCTTGATGCATCTATGCTTGAATGCTGCTGCTCTCGCGCCGCAAAGCTTTGGCAGTGAAGTTCGCTATACGACCGCAGCGAAGGTGAGCCAGACCACTACTCAGCCACGCTCGCACGGCTTAACCTCAAAGCTGCTCAATCATTCACAGGAACTGCTCCCATGCAAGACCGACACATCTTTATCTCACATAGCAGCCAGGACGACGAATTTGCCAAAGAGCTCCACGATGCTCTTGTGAGCTTCGGATTAACCGTTTGGGTTGATTCCCAAAACCTGCGCGGCGGAAACAAGCTCGCCATGGAAATTGACGCAGCCATAGAAGGAGCGCGCCAAGTCATCGCCGTGCTCAGTCCCAAGACAATTAACTCCTCCTGGGTGCGTACGGAGATTCAAAAGGCTTTAGAGGTTGAAGCAAACCGTCAGCATGAAGGCTACAGAGTGATTCCGCTCCTCCTGCCCGGAATTGAGCCCTCAGCTTTGCCTGCGTGGTTTGACAAAGAACCCGTGGGTATTACCGTCGAAATCAAAGTCGGCGGATTGATTGAAGCCATGCCGGACATTCTCGCAGCCCTGGGCGAGCGTCTGTCTACCGACCGTCAACCTGTTAAAGAAGTCGCTTCCAAACCCGTCGAAGAATTGACGCTCAAGCTGAATGATTTACAGATTGAAACAAAAGACGGTAAGCGCCGCGCCCGAGCTGTCGGTCAATTGACTTATGAGCCTTCAGACAATTCAACTCATAAACGAGTTGAGAGCAGACGCTACAGCTTCACCGCGCCGATAGGAATTATCGAGACGGAAGATTTGCGCTGGTATCTGGAAGAATATTTTGTCTGGCCCATTGGAGTCTTCCGCGAACGCGCCGAACGCATCGAAGCCCAACTGCCCAAATGGGGACAGGCTTTATACCAGTCGGCCTTCGCGCCGGAGGTCGCACATGAAGCTCTCAGGTCATGGCAACAAGCAGGCATGGATGGCGAACGTCGCTTCTCCGTCTTCGTAGAGGAAGAGTTGCCCGTCGGAGCAAGCCCGGAGGAACAGACTACCGCCAGCGAAGAGAAACAAGCTGCCGCCAGCGAGGCCGCGAGCCTCTTGCTTTCGCTGCCGTGGGAACTCCTGCACGACGGGCGCGGCTTTCTCTTTCACGGCAAACATCCGGTTCGCGTGCGTCGTCGCCTTCCAAACCGTCACTCGCAAACCGTCAGGCCCACGCAACTGCCTATTCGCATCCTGCTCGTGAGCCCGCGTCCTGAAGAAGAGCTTCGCATAGGCTACATAGACCATCGCATCAGCGCCAAACCACTGGTTGAAGCAGTAGAGAGTTTAGGCGAACTGGCAAAGCTGACCTTACTCACTCCCCCCACCTTCCCCGCGCTCGAAGAAGCATTACACAAGGCTGCCGAGGATGGCGTGCCTTTCGATGTCGTACACTTTGACGGCCACGGCGTCTACGACCACAGGGTCGGACTAGGCGGTCTGTGCTTTGAAGACCCGAACGACACGGAGAAGTTAGAACAGCGCCGGATGCAGTTAATTCACGCCGAACGGCTGGCCGAGGTCATACGCGACCACAGCATCCCGCTCGTCTTCCTGGAAGCCTGTCAAACCGCGAAGACCGAAGAAGACCCCACCGCTTCGGTCGCCGCGAAACTTCTGGAAGAAGGCGTCAGCTCAGTCGTTGCGATGAGCCACAGCGTGCTCGTCGAAACCGCGCATCGCTTCGTCAAAGCCTTCTATCAAGAGCTGGCCGAAGGAAGGCGCATCGGCACGGCCATGCTCGCAGGACAGCGCGAGCTTCATCGAGAAACCCTCAGGGGCAAGATGATGGGCGCAGGCGAGCTACACCTACAAGACTGGTTCGTCCCCGTCCTCTATCAGGAAGAACAAGACCCGCAATTAATCACCCGGTTGCAGTCCCAACAGGTACAGCAGCTTCAAGTCACACAACGCCACTTGAGCTTAGGCGCGTTGCCTCAGCCTCCACCCCACGAATTTCAAGGACGCAGCCGCGAGCTGCTGGCCTTAGAGCGCCTGCTCTATAACGAGCCTTACGCGGTCGTGCGCGGTCAGGGCGGAGCGGGAAAGACCACGCTCGCAGTCGAGCTAGCACGCTGGCTCGTACGCCTGGGCCGCTTCCGCCGCGCAGCCTTCGTCAGCCTTGAACAGTATACCGACGCCCGCACCGTCCTCGACCATCTAGGTCGCCAACTCCTGCCCAAAAGTGATAACTGGTCCGTCGCCCAGTTCCCCGACATGAAGCAGGCGCTCCAACCCATAGAGCGCGCACTCGCCGACCGTGCCACCATCATCGTCCTCGATAACATGGAAAGCGTCCTTCCAGACCACATAGCAAACCTGCCGTCAGGCACACAGCAACTTCAAGAGGAAGAGCTTCAACGACTCTTCCAACTCTGCCAACAGCTTCTCCAAGCTGACCCCGCCACGCGTATTCTCTTCACCAGCCGCGAGTCATTGCCCGCGCCCTTCGATAACAGGCGCAGAGAAATCTCCCTCGGCCCATTGAGCCAGGAAGATGCCATCAAGCTCGTCGGCGAGGTCATGAAGCAAGAGGGCCTGACCCCCAAAGCGGAAGACCCCGGCGGCGACCCCAAAGAAATCACAGACCTCGTCGAAGCCGTCAATCGCCACGCCCGCGCCCTCGTCCTGCTCGCCCGTGAAGTTGCCCGTCGCGGAGTGCGAACGACCACCGAAAACCTACATCAACTGATGGCCGAACTCGACAGTAAGTACCCCGGCGACCGTGAGAACTCACTATACGCGAGCGTGGAGTTGTCGCTGCGGCGTCTGCCCCCGGAAGTGCGAGACCAGCTCAAGCCGCTGGCCGTCTTTCACGGCGGAGCGCACATACAGGTGTTCGATTACGTGTTGGGTATTGCTGAAGACGATGTGGAAACAGTTCCCGGTATATTCCGCCATCTGGTAGAAGTCGGCCTTGCTGAAGATATGGGGTATGGACACCTTGTGCTGGACCCGGCCCTGCCGCCCTATCTGCTCAGGGAGTTGAGTGAAGAGGAGCAGGAAGAGGCGAGAGGACGATGGGCTGAAGGTATGAGATGGTTAACGAGCTTTCTCTATCAGCAGTTATTTAAGGATGCCGAATTATCCGCTCGATTGACGCTGCTGGAGTTGCCGAACCTGCTGGCGATGCTGCAGTGGATGCAGCAGCAGGATGCGCCGGAAGAAGTTGTAGGGCTAGCGAGTAAGGTAGAAACACTGCTCGCCAATTTAGGCCGACCACAGGCGCTGGCAGAAGCGACCAGAGTGCGAGAGCAAGCGGCCAAGGGATTGAGTGAGTGGAGCCATGCTCGGTTCGTGACGGAAAACGAAAGCATCAACCGGATGTTGGACAGTGGTGCTCTGCCGTCAGCCTACGCCGCAGCACAACAGCTTCTGCAACGAAGTTTGGCATCAGGCGAAGAGGCTTATCCAGAGGCAGCTTATGACCTCGCTTTTGCACATTGGAAGCTTGGGAGAGTGCTCAGCAGGGGAGGAGCAGCCGAAGAGGCGCTAATTCAACTGGCTGAGGTTCAGCGGCGGTTTCAGGCACTATCAGATGCAGGTGATACCGATGCTGAACAGATGGTCTCGACAGCGATCACTGAGAGCGGCGGGTGCTTGAGAGCTTTAGGGCGATTAGATGCTGCTGCCGCAGCTTATCAGGAAGCTATCAGGCGTAGTGAGAAACTTAAGGATCGGAGAACTATAGCTGTCAGCAAAGGCAATCTCGGGACAGTCCGTATGTTGCAAGAGCGCTATGCTGAGGCACTGAAAATCTATACTGAAGCGCGAGATATCTTTGCAACCTTGGGAGAGCCAATCAGCGTCGCTACCACGTGGCATCAAATCGGGATGACACATAAAAATGCTGGGCAATATGAACAGGCAGAACGAGCCTACCGTCAATCTTTGGCTATCAGAGTCCAACAGAAGAACCTCTCTGGTGAGGCTAGTAGTATGGGTGAATTGGGTAATCTTTATAGTTTAATGGGACGTCTGGAAGAGGCCGTGATCTGTTATCGTCAAGCAGCGGATATTCACGTCAATCTACAAGACCAAATGTATGAAGGATTCGACCGTAACAATCTGGCTATTACGCTCATCCAGCTGCAACGCTACGATGAAGCGCGCCGCGAGTTACTCCGTGCGATTGAGTGCAAGAAGCCCTACGGCCACGCGGCTCAACCGTGGACAACTTGGGCCATTCTGTATGATCTAGAGCAGACCACAGAAGATACAACGGCTGCAGCGCAGGCACGGCAGCAAGCCATCGAGAGCTATTTGGCTTATCGTCGCGCTGGTGGTCAGAGTACAACAAGCGGTGCGCAGTTTTGCGGGATGGCAGCACAAGCAATCGAGCAGGGACAGACGACCGAGATGGAACAAGCCCTTGCCCAGATTGCGGGAGCAGATGTTCCGCCGTCAGCCAAAGTGCTTATCTCCAAGCTGCAATCCATCCTGCGTGGTGATCGCAATCCCGCTCTCCCCGCTGACCCGAATTTAGATTACTCGAATGCTGTGGAGTTACAACTGCTATTGGAAGAGTTAAGTGCGCGATGAGGCTCAGAGTGGAGTAGTCTGAGAGGTGAGTGCGCTTGACTGGAAGGGCGAGGACTCGCTATTATGATTTTCGAACGGACGTTCGAACGGGTTGGAAATTAGGGGATTGAGAATGAAGACAATGGCTGTGGAGACGGGGAATTTGAAGGTTAATTTTGAAACGTCGCCGGGGGAGTACAGGCACTGGAAGCTGAAGCTGGACGGGGCGGTGGCGACGCTGTCGATGGATGTGCAGGAGGATGCGACGCTGGGCGATGGCTATAAGCTGAAGCTCAATTCTTATGATCTGGGTGTGGATATAGAGCTGGCGGACGCTGTGCAGCGTTTGAGGTTCGAGCACCCGGAGGTTCGCGTGGTCGTCGTCAAGAGTCTCAAGCCTAGAATCTTCTGCGCGGGGGCAAACATTTATATGCTGGGCACTAGCCCGCACGCTTTTAAAGTCAATTTCTGTAAGTTCACAAACGAGACGCGGTGTGCGATTGAGGATGCGTCGCATCATTCCGGGCAGCGTTATGTGGCGGCGCTGAATGGCACGGCTTCGGGCGGCGGTTATGAATTGGCAATCGCGTGCGATGAAATTTATCTGGTGGATGATGGCAATTCGGCTGTGTCGCTGCCGGAAGTTCCGTTGCTTGGCGTGTTGCCGGGCACGGGCGGGCTGACGCGTTTGGTGGACAAACGCAAGGTGCGGCGCGACCGTGCGGATGTGTTCTCTACGCTGGCCGAGGGCTTGAAGGCCAAGCGTGCTAAAGAGTGGGGGCTGATTGACGGTTATTTTCCGACGAGCAAGTTTGAAGATGGTATCGCGCACCGCCTTGACGAGATGGTCGAAGAAGACAAGACATCTACGACGAGCGCGGGTATCAAGCTCAATCCATTGGAAGTCGAAGCTACGGAAGCGGGGCGCGAGTACAAGTACGTGAGCGTGCGTTTGAACCGCCAGAAGCGTTACGCGGATTTGACTGTGCGCGGTCCTGAAGTTGATTTGCCTACCACGCCTGAAGAGATAGAAAGGCTGGGCGATAGCTACTGGCCCTTGCGCGCGTTTCGAGAGTTGGATGATGCGCTCTTGCACCTGCGCGTTAACGAGTTGGAGATAGGTCTCGTCTGCCTGCGCACGGAAGGTGATGCGGAGCGTGTGCTGTCGGCTGATAAAACGCTGGTAGAGCATCGTGACCACTGGCTCGTGCGCGAAACGATTCTGCACATGGCGCGCGTGCTGCGCCGTCTTGATCTGACGGCCAAAAGCTTCTTTGCCATCATCGAGCCGGGAAGCTGCTTCGCAGGGAGTTTGCTTGAGCTGGCCTTGAGCGCAGACCGCACCTACATGCTCAACGACCCGGACCAGGAGGTCTTGATTGCTACGAGCGAGATGAACGCGGGCGCGCTTCCGATGAGCAACGGCCTGACGCGTCTTCAGTCGCGCTTTCTTGCAGAGCCTGAAAGAGCGAACGAAGTGCTCGCTCATGAAGGCGCGTTTGATACGGAAGAAGCGGAAAGTGTGGGCCTGGTGACTTTCGCGCCGGACGAGCTGGATTGGGAGGACGAGATTCGCGTCGCTATCGAAGAGCGAACGTCGCTCTCGCCGGACGCTTTGACGGGCATGGAAGCATCGCTCCGCTTTGCCGGGCCGGAAACGCTCGACACCAAAATTTACGGACGCCTGACGGCGTGGCAGAACTGGATTTTCCAGCGCCCCAATGCCGTCGGCCCCGAAGGCGCTTTGACCAACTACGGCAAGCCTACGCAGCCGCAGTTTGATTATAAGAGAACGTAAAAAGTGACAAGTGACGAGTGACAAGTGACAAGCAAGAAGATTTTATCTTGTCACTCGTCACTTGTCACTGAGGTTAATCATGGAATTATACGAACGCATTCCTAATAACGTGAATTTGTCGCAGGACAAGCGGCTTCAGCGCGCGCTGGAGAAGTGGCTGCCGAATTATCTGGCGTGGTGGCGCGAGATGGGCCCCGAGGGCTTTCAGGAAACGGACGTGTATCTACGCACGGCTATCGGCGTAGATGCGGAAGGGTGGGCGCATTTCGATTACATCAAGATGCCGGATTATCGCTGGGGCATCTTTTTGAAACCCGCCGAACAAGACGCGCGCGTCGGCTTTGGCGACAACTACGGGCAGCCCGTGTATCAGGAAGTGCCGGGCGAGTTTCGTAATGCTCTGCGCCGCATCATCGTCACGCAGGGCGACACAGAGCCTGCTTCGGTCGAACAGCAGCGCGAGCTTGGCAAGACCTGCCCGTCGCTCTACGACCTGCGAAATCTTTTTCAGGTCAACGTCGAAGAGGGACGACACCTGTGGGCGATGGTCTATTTGCTGCACGGTTATTTCGGGCGCGACGGGCGCGACGAGGCCGACGAGATGTTACAGCGCAGGAGCGGCAACCCCGACAAGCCGCGCATCCTCGAAGCCTTTAACCAGCCTTGCGACGATTGGTTGAACTTCTTCTGCTTTACCATGTTCACAGACCGCGACGGCAAATATCAATTGGCGGCGCTCGCCGAATCAGGCTTTGAGCCCCTGGCGCGCACCTGCCAGTTTATGCTGACCGAAGAAGCGCATCACCTGTTTGTAGGCGAGACGGGCGTAGGCCGCGTCGTCAAGCGCACGGCGGAGTTGATGAAGGAAGCGCGAAACGGAGATGTGCGCGAGCTGGGCGGCATCCCGCTCGACATCATACAGAGATACATCAACTTCTGGTTCAGCTACTCGCTGGATCTTTTCGGCGGCGAGATTAGCTCTAACTCCGCAGACTTCTTCGCCGCAGGATTAAAGGGTCGCTATCAGGAGCAGAAAAAGTACGAAGACCACGTCGCCCGTGAAGGCAGCGTTACGTTGACCGTGGTCGAAGACGGTCAGCTTGCACAGCATGAGGTTCCTTTACGCAACGCGCTTAACGAAGTCTTGCGCGGCGAGTACGTGGCGGATTGCGAGCGCGCTATGAAGCGTTGGAACAAGTACCTTGAAGAGGCAGGGGTGAGCGAGCGTCTCTATTTGCCCAGCACGCGCTTTCATCGTCACGTAGGCGAGTACGCGGGCCACGCGTTTGACATCGACGGCCACATCATCACGGCGGAGGAGTTCGAGCGACGCAAACAGGAATGGCTGCCGAGCATAGAAGACCGCGAGTATGTGCGCAGCCTGATGCATCCGGTAACAGAGCCCGGCAAGATTGCCAACTGGATCGCACCGCCCGCAGCCGGAATCAAGGGGCTGCCGTTCGAGTTCGAGTACGTAAGGCTTTAAGAATTTATTCATTGATTCATCGGTTCATTGATTCATTTAGTCAACGAACCGATGAACCGATGAACCGATGAACCGATGAATCAATCTCTCAATTTTTCGCGCTACGACCAGAAGCTGGAGTTTATCCTGCGCACCGCCGCGCGTATCTTTGCCGAGAAGGGTTATCATTCCACCTCCATGCGCGACATCTCGCGCGAGACACGAGTTTCGCTCTCCGGGCTTTATCATTATTGCAAGTCGAAAGAAGAGCTGCTCTTTCTGATTCAGGATAACTGTTTCGGGCGCGTCCTTGAGCGCTTGGAAGAGCGCCTCTGCGAGACCACAGACGCGGTAGAAAAACTGCGTCTCGTGATAGAGAACCACCTCTCGTTCTTTGCCGCCAACATGGCCGAGATGAAGGTGCTCTCGCACGAAGCCGACTCGCTCGCGGGCGAGATGTACGAACAGGTGTCAGGAAAAAAGCAGCAGTATACGCGGCTTGTGCGCCGCATCCTGCGCGAAGTACAGCAGCAGCGCGAGGGTGCGAAGCCTGACCTGACCATTTCAGTTTACGCTCTCTTCGGCATGATGAACTGGATTTACAACTGGTACGACCCGCGCGGAACGCTTTCCGTGGGCGAGTTGGTAGATAACATCACGCGTCTTTTTCTCAACGGCTTTCTGGCAAGCGAAGGCACGCTTTCCTTCACGCCCAAGGCGACGAAGGCCGAGCGTTTGAGCGTGTGGCGCGGCTCGCAAGCGTAAAATTTCCGGTTTGCAGTTGATGTAATAAACCACTGCCTGCTAGAGTCTGTGACGCGATAAGCCTACCTCAGGAGCAAACTAAAAATGGCAGAAGCGGAAGCCAGGGTGAACGACCAACCGGAAGCGGCGGGCAAACTTGTCGAATACAGAGCGGAGAGCGGCGTGGCCGTTTTGACGCTCAACGACCCGCCCGCCAACACCTACAGTTATGAAATGATGCAGGAGCTTGACCGCGCCATCCTCGCGGCGCGCATGGACGACTCGGTGCAGGTCATTGTCATCACGGGCGCGGGCGAAAAGTTTTTCTGCGCGGGCGCAAACATACAGATGCTCTCAAGCGTCACGCCCGAGTACAAATACTATTTCTGTCTTCATGCGAACGAAACGCTCTCGCGTCTGGAAGAGACGCCGAAGCTCGTTGTCGCCGCCATCAACGGCCACTGCGTCGGCGGCGGTCTGGAAGTCGCGCTGGCCGCAGACATTCGCATCGCACGCAGGGGCGCAGGCAAGATGGGCTTGCCCGAAGTTTCTCTGGGCGTTCTTCCCGGCACGGGTGGCACGCAGCGCCTCGTGCGTATCGTCGGAAAATCACGCTCGATTGAATTGATGACGACGGGCGAGCTTTTCAGTTTCGAGCAGGGCGAGGAGCTGGGGCTCGTCAACCATCTCTACGACGCCGAATCGAACGACGACTTTATCAAACAGGTCATGGAGTACGCGCGCCAGTTCACCCTGCCGAACAAGGCCGCGCGCGCGGTGGGCCGCATCAAGCGCAGCGTTCAATCCGGCGCAGAGATTCCCCTGGAATACGGCCTCGCTCTTGAACGCGAGCTGCAACAACAGCTCTTTCAATCCGAAGACGCACGCGAAGGCCTCGATGCCTACGTCAACAAACGCAAACCGGAATTTAGAGGAAAGTGAGCAGTAAGCAGTGAGCAGTAAGCAGTAGAAACGAAAAACGGTCTTTCTTTTTACTGCTTACTGCTCACTGCTTACTGCTCACCTGCTTACATCATGTACGAAAATATTAATGTCACCGTCGAGTCCTGTATTGCGACGATTACGCTGAACCGGCCCGAGAAGCTGAATGCTTTTATCGGTCACATGCGGCGCGATCTGGCTCAAGCCCTGGAGCACGCGGCGAGCGACCGCTCGATTCGCGTGGTGATTTTGACGGGCGCGGGCCGTGGCTTCTGCGCGGGCGCGGACGTCGCTTACATGGCCGAGTTGATGGAGCGGCAGGACGTGGAAGAGTTCACGCGTCTACTGGGTGCGGGCCGTCGCGTCGTCACCGCCATCCGCCAGATGGCAAAACCCGTCATCGCTTCCGTTAACGGAGCGGCCTACGGCGCGGGCTTTAACCTGGCGCTCGCCTGCGACCTGCGCATCGCCTCCGAGTCAGCGACCTTTAGCCAGTCGTTCGTCAAAGTCGGATTGCATCCCGATTGGGGCGGCACATATTTTCTGCCGCGCGTCGTCCCGACCAACCTCGCGTGCGAGATGTTTTTTCTGGGCGACGCCATCACGTCAGCGCGTGCGCGTGAGCTTGGCATAGTCAACACGGTCGTCGCCGATGCGGAGCTGGCCCCGGCCACGCTCCGTCTGGCAGAGCGACTGCGCAATGCGCCCTTAAAATCAATCGCGGCGGCCAAGCACGCCGTTTACATGAGCGAGGACGCAAGCATCGAGCGCATGCTGCAATACGAAACGGAAGCTCAGCTTCAATGCTTTCAATCCAGAGAAGCGCGCGAGCGCGTCCGCGCCTTTTTAGAGAAGCGCGAGCCTAGGCCGGACAAATGCTAGTCCCAAGTCCCAAGTCTCAGGTCCAAAGTCAAAAGACTTTCTGACGACCTGGGATTTGGGACTTGGGATTTGGGACTTTAAATTTGAGATTAAAAGACAGAATCGCATTGATTACGGGCGGGGGGCGCGGCATCGGGCGCGCTATCGCCTTTGCCTTCGCGCGCGAGGGCGCGAGCGTGGTTGTGGCCGCGCGCTCAGTCGAGGAAGTCGAGCGCGTTGCCGCAGAGATTAAAGACGAGTGCGGCGTCGCTGCTTTATCTTTCGCCTGTGATGTCTCGGACGCCGGGCGGGTCGCGGCGTTGTTCGAGGAAGCTGTGGAAAAATTCGGGCGTCCGGTTGACGTGCTGGTCAACAACGCGGGCGTTGCAGAGAGCGCGCCTTTTGTGAAGACCACGGACGAGCTGTGGCACAAGCATCTGTCGATCAACCTGTACGGAACTTTTTATTGCACGCGCGCCGCGCTGCCGGGGATGATTGAGCGCGGGTGGGGGCGCATCATCAACGTCGCGTCGATTGCGGGCAAGACCGGCGCGCCGTACATCGCCGCCTATGCAGCTTCCAAACATGGCGTATTGGGCTTGACGCGCTCGCTCGCGCTCGAAGTGGCGACCAAAGGCATCACCGTCAATGCCATCTGCCCCGGCTTCGTAGAGACGCTCATGACCGAGCGCGCGGTGGAAAACATCACGCTAAAGACCGGCAAGCCCACGGAAGAAGCGCGCTCCATTATCGAGCACATGAGCCCGCAGAATCGCCTCGTCACGCCGGAGGAAGTCGCCGCGCTCGCGCTCCTGCTGGCGAGCGAAGAAGGACGCGGCATCACCGGCCAGGCAATCAACATTGACGGCGGAAGCCTCTTGTATTGATTCATTGATTCATTTTCTATTGAATCAATGAACAAATGAATCAATGAATAAATCTTTCTCTTTCATCAACCCTGAATCTCTGGGTCGCCCGCGCGGCTATGCGAACGGCGTGCTTGCGCCTGTGGGCGGGCGGCTGCTGTTCGTCGCGGGACAGATCGCGTGGGATGCGTCGCAGCGCATCGTGAGTGATGATTTTGTAGAACAGTTTGATTGCGCGCTCTCGAACGTCGTCGCGGTCGTGCGCGAAGCCGGGGGCACGCCCGACGACATCGCGCGACTGGTCGTCTACGTGACGGACAAATCCGAATACGCTGCGCGCACGCGCGAGGTGGGCGAGCGCTGGCGCAAACACATGGGCAGTCATTATCCCGCGATGGCGCTCGTCGAAGTCAAAAGCCTGCTCGAAGACGCCGCGCAGGTCGAGATAGAAGGAATCGCCGTACTACAGTGACAAGTGACGAGTGACGAGTGACAAGCTCAATCAGCTTGTTCTTGCTCGTCACTTGTCACTTGTCACTCGTCACTGTTTTTATGGAGCCTAAAAGCTTTCTTTTTGAAGTGCGTGACCGTGTGGGGTGGATTACGCTGAACCGCCCGGAGCGGCTGAATGCGTTGACGTTCGAGGTCTATCGCGAGCTGACCGATGTGTTCCGTGAGCTTCGCAACGAAGACGAGGTGCGCGCCGTCGTCATCACGGGCGCGGGCCGGGCGTTCTGTTCGGGCGGCGACGTGCGCGACATCATAGGCGAGTTGTTCGAGCGTGATGCGGAAGGATTGCTGGAATTCACGCGCATGACCTGCGAGCTGGTGCGCAACATCCGTCAGCTTCCCAAACCCGTCATCGCGAGCCTCAACGGCACGACCGCAGGAGCGGGCGCATGCATCGCGCTTGCTTCGGACCTGCGCATCGCGAGCGAAGATGCGCGCATAGCTTTTCTCTTTGTCAAAGTCGGCCTCTCGGGCGCAGACATGGGCGCGGCCTATCTCTTGCCGCGAGTGGTAGGTCTGACGAAAGCGACAGAGTTGCTCTACACGGGCGATTTTCTGGACGCGCGCGAGGCCGAGCGTATTGGTCTCTATAATCGCGTCGTATCTTCGGGCGAGCTTTCGGCGGTGACGAGCGAAGTAGCGACGCGGCTGGCGCGCGGCCCCTCGTTCGCGCTGGCGATGACGAAAGAGATGCTCAACCGCGAGCTGGACATGTCGCTTGAGACGGCGCTCGAATGGGAAGCGCAAGCGCAGGCCACCTGCATGCAACACCCGGATTACCGCGAAGCTTACGAAGCCTTTGTCAATAAACGCGAGCCAAAGTTTAAATAATTTGCGATTTTGGATTTTCGATTTTCGATTGGAAGAAGACAAATCAGAGATTTGAAATTAAATAAATTCTTTAGTCCTCTTCCAATCGCAAATCGGCAATCGCAAATCGAAAATTCTTATGATTGATAACTTTATTGAAGAGACGCCGTTTTTTAGTAACGAGCAGCGCAATCTGGCGATGCGTGTGACAGACTTTGCCGCGCATCAGATTGAGCCGCGCGCAGAGGAAGAAGCGGACACGGACGCGCAGTACCGCGCGCTCTTTTCGCTCCTTGCGGACGCGGGGCTGTTTCGCTACGCCGTCGCCGGAGCCGAGACGGCTCTCAGTCTGCGCGCGCTCTGTTTGATACGCGAGTCGCTTTCGTATTCGTCTGCGCTCGCGGATCTTGCCTTCGTCATGCAGGGCTTGGGTACTTACAGCATCAGTCAGGCTGCGCCCGAGCACGTGCGCGAGTTCTGGTTGAATCGCGCGGCCACGGGCCGAGCCATCGCAGCCTTTGCTTTGACCGAGCCCGATGCAGGCTCGGACGTTTCAGCAATTCAGACTACTGCGCGGCGCGACGGGGAATCCTACGTGATTGACGGGCGCAAGCGTTTTATCTCCAACGCGGGCCTGGCCGATTTTTACACTGTCTTCGCGCGCACGGGAACGCGCGATGACGGTCGCGCGATTCTTTCAGCCTTTGTCGTCAGCGCGCGCATGGGCGGCTGCTCCGTCATTGAGCGCACGGAGATGCTTGCATCGCATCCCATAGGCGAGATTGAGTTCCGTGGCTGTCGTGTCCCGGCGGAAGACATGATTGGTCAGGAGGGCGATGGGTTTCGGCTTGCGATGCAGACGCTTGATACTTTCCGCGCGAGCGTCGGCGCTGCGGCCTGCGGGATGGCGCGCCGAGCGCTCGACGAAGCGATTAAGTATGCGACCACGCGCAAGCAGTTCGGGCGTCTACTGGCGGAGCATCAACTGATACAGGAGAAGCTCGCGGATATGGCGACTGAATTGGACGCGGCGCGACTTCTGGTCTATCGCGCGGCCTATCTCAAGGACGCAGGCGTCGAGCGCGTCACGCGCGAAGCGAGCGAGGCCAAGCTCTTTGCCACCGAAGCCGCGTGCCGCATCGTAGACCAGTCATTACAGATTCACGGCGGCGCAGGACTTGTGCGCGGCAGCATCGTCGAGCGGCTTTACAGGGACGTGCGCGCGCTCAGGATTTACGAAGGCACGAGCGAGATTCAAAAGCTGATCATCGCCGGTCAGCTTTTGAAAGAGTAAAGACGCTTGATCGTCAAAGCGAGTCGCGGATTAGATCGAGGGAATTGCTTTCATGAAAATCAACGTCATCGGCGGTGGGCCTGCCGGGCTCTATTTCGCGCTGCTGATGAAGAAACAGAACCCGGCGCACGAGATTTTGGTCTTCGAGCGCAACGCGCCGAATGACACCTTCGGCTGGGGCGTGGTCTTTTCCGACAAGACGCTCTCTTATCTGAAAGACAACGACGAAGAGTCGCACGATGCCATCACAAATAGCTTCGAGACGTGGGACAACGTGGATGTCGTTCACCGCGACCAGAAAATCACGATTCGCGGCAATCGCTTTTCCGGCATCGCGCGCATAGAACTCCTGGGCATCCTACAGCGCCGCGCCGAACAGCTTGGCGTCCGTCTTCATTTCCGCGAAGAGGTCGCGGATATAGAAGCCCTGCGTGATTGCGATGTGCTCGTCGGAGCGGACGGCGTCAATTCTGCCACGCGCGCTCGCTACAGCGAACACTTCCAGCCGGATTTGAACCTTGGCCGCAACAAGTACATCTGGTACGGCACGCGCCAGCTCTTTCACGGCCTGACGCTCACCTTTCGCGAAACCGCAGCGGGCGTCTTCGCCGCACACTCCTACAAATTCGACAAAGAGCTGAGCACCTTCATCGTCGAGTGCGATGAAGAGACATGGAAGACGAGCGCGTTTGACGGCATGACGGAAGAAGCGACCCGCGCTCACCTCGCCTCCGTCTTCGCAAACGACCTACACGGCCACGAGCTTCTCTCCAACAACTCCAAATGGATTAACTTCGTCAACGTCCGCAACGAACATTGGAGCTTTGAGAACGTAGTGCTCTTAGGCGACGCGCTCCACACGGCGCATTTCTCCATCGGCTCCGGCACCAAGCTCGCGCTTGAAGACGCCATCACCCTTGCTCACTCCTTCCGCCAAGCTACGACGACGCGCGCCGCCCTCGCCGAATTCGAGCGCGTCAGAAAACCCGTCATCGAAGAGTATCAGGCGGCTGCTTATGAGAGCCTGCTCTGGTTCGAAAACGTCCGCGACTACATGAGCCTGAGCCCCCTGCCCTTCGCCTACAAGCTCATGACCCGCAGCAAACGCATAGACCACGAAAACCTCAAACGCCGCGACCCGCAATTCATCGCCGCCTACGAACAGTCCGGAAGTTAAGAGATGCTATCGAGCGGTCGGGTTCAGTGAGTTGTTATGCCGATTTGGCCTCGGCCAAGATGTTCTTCCAACACATTTGCTTTACAACTTCCCTCGCCTGCTTCTGCCTTTGACCGAATGTTTAGTTCCCTCCTCTGGATCAGGCTTGTACTCAAACAACAGTGCCGGATGAACTTTGAGTTTATTGCATAGCGTATCCAGAGTTTTCAACGAGACCATTTGAGCCGTTCCCTCCCACAACTGATAACAGGAGGTCAGCCCAAGACCCGTCAGCTTCGCTAATTGTGCCGCGTTCTCTATCCCTAGCTTTCTGGCTATCTCTTGAATCTGTAGTTTCAGGGCCATAGGCGTGCGACTATAGCATCGCTATGACGTTGATTTTAGGCGGCTTACCAACCTTGGTAAATCAGAAATTGATGCGGTCAAGTACCAACGCGGTTTTATCACCTCAATTAAGGCACACCACGTTGATAAAAATTACCAAGGTTGGTAATATACCTGCGCTATCACATTGACCATTTTTGATTAAACTTGAGCAGGCGTCCTTTGAAAGCATCTATTAGCACAATTGTCAGTGAGTATGACTTGGTTGTAGACCGTGAGGATTGGGCTGCTATTCTTGAACCTACCTTATGCCATGATTCAGCCGCCGTCGAATGTTTCGTGCGGCTACTATTCACGATTAAGAAGGCAATAGACAAAGGGCCGGATGGAGTAGCGCAAGCGAGCAGAGCGCTCCTGGCTGGTATTGAGTCAGCTTATCTTTACACTGATGCACACGAGGCCGCACAGAAACTGTATCTCCTATCTCTGACAGGGCAACTAAAGCCGGGAGATGAACCGCTTCAACTAATTAATGAAGCAATCAAAAGAAATATGATTGAGGGCGAGTGCAGGAAAAAGAAGCGTGTGCCGAAAAAGAGCCGTCGCTCCTCAGTTTGAAATAACTGCGTGCATTGCTATGCAAGCTATCGAGGAATATTGCGTTCTTCAAGCTTATCCAAACGTTCTTCAAGGTCGCCTTGAATACGCGATATATCAGAGAAGGCAGCCCGAAACATACGCCGAAAATCCTTGTTTTCGTATTCGACTCTGGTTAACCGAACATTCACTTCTTTCAACTGTTCAAGCACACTTTCCCAAATCGGACGTGTCTCCAGCAAGCGACGATCAACCTTTTCTTCAAGCGTCACAAGGCGCTTATCTACGGAATCGAAACGCGCCTCCATAGAATCCAAACGCGCATCTACGGAATCTAGACGCGCCTCAATAGAATTCAAACGCCCATCTATAGAATCCAGACGCGCAAGAATTTGCTTCAAATCTCCGTTCGGCAAATTCTGTGTCGTTTCTTCACTCATGCTTAAGATTATGCGGCTTGTTGAGATTTCGTTCAAGCGTGAACGAGTTGTTCAGAGTTACGAAACAGGATGGAGCCTAACGACGGAATTGACCCGCCGCCCGAGCTTCCGTCTAATTCTCCTGATTATCTTTGCCTGACCATCGGGGGGGAATGAGGCGGCGGCGGCGGTCTTCGCTGAGGGTGATGTCGGGTTCGTCCAGCTCGACTCTGTCCCAGAGTTTGCAGGTGACTTGCTTGTGGGCTTGGTCCAGGGCTTCGCAGTAGTTGGTGTAGGTGCAGCGGCGCACTTCTTGGCCGTGGCCGCTTTTGACTTTGATGAACCAGTCGGGGTCTGCGAGGGCTTGACGGGCCAGTCCTATGATGTCGGCTTGGGCGCTCTGTAGAATCTGTTCGGCCTGTTCGAAGGTGGTGATGCCGCCGGTGGCGACGATGGGAGTTTGGAAGCCCGCATCGCCCACGGCGTGTTTGATGCACGCGACGAGGGGGACGGTGCGGGCAAAGGGACCGCGCTCATCCGAGATGACGGTGGGCATGCATTCGTAGCCGCTCTGGCCCGTGTAAGGGTAGACGGCGTGGCCCACTTTGGGTTGTTTGGCGTCCTCAAACTTTCCGCCCTTCGAGATGGAGAGAAAATCGAAACCGGCGCGCGCAAATTCTTCACCGAAGTAGACGGCGTCCTCTATGCGATTGCCGCCCGTGATGACTTCGTCTGCGAGGAAGCGCACGCCGATGGTGTAATCGTGACCGACGCGCTCGCGCACACGGCGGTAAACTTCCAGTGGCAGGCGGACGCGGTTTTCGCGCGCTCCGCCGTAACCGTCCGTGCGCGTGTTGCGTGCGCTCAGGAAGGAAGCCATCGTGTAGGCGTGCGCGTAGTGAAGCTCTACGCCGTCAAAGCCTGCCGTGCGTGCGCGCTCCGCAGCCGAAGCGAAAATGTCCGGGAGAACTTCCGGCAGCTCGCGTATGTGTTCAAGCTCTGTGTCTGTGACGCGCTCGCGATAGCCGAAGCGTAGAGACTCAAGCTCACGCTCGTCCAGAACTCTGTCAATCAACTCGTCGGGCGCTTCGGCTAAGAAGGCGCGCAACTCTTCTTCGCTCGCCCCGGTCCACTTCGGCTCGCCGGTCATTTCAGCAAGCGCGTCTCGATGACGCGACGTGATGTCCAGAAAGCGTGTGAAGAACTTCTGCTTTTCGGGACGCCGCTTGACGGCCAGAAAATCTATGATCTGTATGAAAAGACGCGTTTGTCCACGGCTCGCCTCGCGCACGGTTTCGACCAGTTGGCGTAGGCCCGGAATAAAGCGGTCATGACCGATTCTGAGGAGCGGCCCCGAAGGGATATCGCGCACGCCCGTCGCTTCGACCACAATCGCGCCCGGCTGTCCTTCTGCAAATCTTCTGTACCAATCAAGATTATCGTGCGTGACAAAGCCGTCAGGGGTTGCGCGCCATGGGACCATCGCGGGAACCCATGTACGGCTCTCAAGCGTGATGGGTCCGACGCGCACGGGCTGGAACAGGAGAGAGAGCGCGGCCTCTTCGCGAGTCGGCCAGCGCGCGTCAGGTATCTCGTGTCGAATAGGATGAGCAAAGCGCCACATATTTTTGAAAGAAGAAGTTTAGCACAGCGAATTGCGAAACCACCCGATTGCGGAATGCGGATTTCGGATTGCGGATTGAAAAGCAGGAAGGTTTTCTGTTTCTTAAATCCGCAATCCGAAATCCGCATTCCGCAATTCTTGGGCAGGCGCAGGGAAGTTTGTTAAGATAAATGCCTGTCAGACCTCGATGATAAAGCGCGTGTGAGTCTCGCCTCGCTTTGATTTGAACCAATCCTCGCACAGCCATCGTACATTCCTGTATCAACGAACAGAGGGCGGAAATTTCGGCGGCGCTCGCGCGTGTGCGCGCCGGTTTCAATCTCAACGGGACGCTTTATGAAACAGCCGCTGCGACTTATTCTCGTCGGTCTCTTTTTCGCACTGATGTTCGTGGGCGCTGCCGCCAACGCTTATCTGATTTTCGGCACTCTCTACACGACCAGCTCTTCCGGCTGGATGGCGAAACGCGAAGGCGAGCGCGTGGTGATTGCTTACTTGAGTCCCAACGCGCCCGACGGGCTTCGCCTGAATGATGAGATCGTCGCCATCAACGGTCAGTCCATTAAGGACATCCCCGACAGGTTTAATTTTTTTCAGAGCGCAGAGCTGGGCAAGCCTTACACGCTCGTCGTTCGCCGTGATGGAGAGCTGCATGAGCTGAGCTTGAATACCGTTCCCCTCACACGCGCCAGGTGGGCCGAGCTGTTTATCATGCACGTCCTGAGTCAGGTGATTTTCCTGTCCGTAGGCTTCACGCTGTTTCTGCTGAAACCTTATGACAAGCAGGCGCTCCTGCTCGCGTTGTTGTTTGGGATGGTGGCGATTAATGATTCCCGCATAGAGCTTGCTCCAGAGCGGCTACAACTGCTGATGTTCGTCAATTCCATCCTCGCGTCCTTCATGTTCGCGGTCTTCTTTCACTTCAGCCTGATTTTTCCCGAGCCGTCGCGCATCCTGCGAAAAATTCCGCGCGCTGAACTTCTTTTGTACCTGCCCGCGCTCGTCTTCAATATCCCGGTCGCCGTCATCATTGCCTACGCGCAGATAACCGGGCCGGAGCGCGTAGAAGCTTTTCTGCCTCCGCTCCTTCCCACGATCTTCCAGATAGTTGCACTCGTGTACGTGACGGGCGGGCTTCTTGTGATGGTGGGCAAGTACAAACACGCTGGGCAGGGGGCACGCAGAAAGCTGCGCGTGCTGCTGGCAGGGATGCTTATAGGAGCCGTGCCGGAGTTGTTGCTGATTACGGCGCAGCTCATTTACGGCCCCTTTACCGTCTATCGCGTCGCGGGCGAATGGCTGCTCGTGGCCGTGCCGCTGCTGCTTCTCTTAGTGCCGCTCTCGTTCGCTTACGCCATCGCGCGGCATCAGGTGATTCCCGTCAGCCTGCTGATTCGTGGCAGCGTCAAGTACCTGCTTGCGAAAAACGGTTTGCGTATTCTGATGGCGCTGCCGGTCATAGGGATTGTGCTGTCGATTCTCTCGAATCCGGAGCGCAACCTGAGCGACATACTGTTTCGCAACACAATTCATTTCTACCTGCTCTTGATTGTCGCCGCGACGGTCGGCCTCTTTTTCCGCCGCCGCGTGACGGAGTGGATTGACCGTAAGTTTTTCCGCGAGGCTTACCAGCAGGAGAAAATTCTGCGCGAGCTGATTGACGACGTGCGCAAGCTTGATTCGATTCGCGAGATGTCCCGTCGCGTCGCAGAGCAGGTCGAGAGCGCGCTTCATCCCGAACAGGTCTATCTCTTTTATCGCGAAGAGAACGCGCGCAACCTCTCTTTGAGCTACTCGTCGGGCGGCGCATCGCGTGAGCTGAAGATCCCTGAAGACTTTCAACTACTGCGTTTCATGGAGCTGCATGGCGGCGCGCAGGAGTTTCCTTTTCCGCAGAAGAACAACCTGCCGCCGGGAGAAAAAGAGTGGCTGGCGCAATTGGGGACGCATCTCATAGTGCCCATGAGCGGCACGGATAATCGGCTCACGGGTCTCTTCCTGATGGGCCAGAAAAAATCCGAAGTGCCTTACACGGCTACCGACCGCGAGCTTTTGGAAACACTCGCAGACCAGGTCGCCATCGTCTACGAGAACGTGCGTTTGAAGGAGCGCGTCGAGCAGGACCGCAAGACCCGTCGAGAAGTGCTGGCGCGCTTCGAGGGCACGCAGCTTAACCTCCTGAAAGAATGCCCGCAGTGCGGCGCGTGTTACGACGGCGCGGTGCAGGCTTGCGCGCATGACGCGAGCGAGCTTGTCCTGACGCTGCCCGTTGAGCGCAACGTCGAAGGTAGATACAGGCTTGATAGATTGGTCGGACGCGGCGGCATGGGTGCTGTCTATCAAGCAACCGATCTGCGATTGAACCGCAGCGTCGCGCTCAAGATTCTGACGGGCAGCATGTTCGGAAACTCCGAGGCGCTCCGTCGCTTCGAGCGTGAAGCGCAGGCTTCGGCCCGCTTGAATCATCCTTCAATCGTCACCATCTTTGATTACGGCGTGCTGCAAACTGAAGGCGCGTATCTGGTGATGGAGCTGCTCGAAGGCTGTACGCTCGGCGCGGCCATCCGGCGTAAAGGCTTTGTCGCTTGCGCGGTCGCGGCCCGGTGGTTTGACGAAGTGCTCGAAGCCGTCAGGGCCGCGCACGAAGCCGGAATTATCCACCGCGACCTCAAGCCCGAAAATGTCTTTATCGTGCGCGAAGGTGATGGCCGCGAGCACATCAAGATTCTGGACTTCGGGCTGGCGAAGATTGCACAAAATTCCACGCTCAATCAGGACGGCGCCACCGCGTCTGTGACGACGCCGGGAACTGTGATGGGCACGTTCGGCTACATGTCGCCGGAACAACTGACGGGCGGGCGCGTGGACGAACGCAGCGATCTCTTCGCAGTCGGCGTGATGATGGTAGAGGCGCTCGTGGGCCGCAGACCCTTCGCCGGTAGAACCTACACCGAGCTTTTGAACAACGTCCTCCACGGCTCCTTCCATTTACCCGGAACTTCGCCCGAAGAGCTGCGACTGGACGAAGCCCTGCAAAAATGTCTAGCGAAAGAGCCCGAGGCGCGCTTCCGGTCAGCCGCCGAGATGCAATCCGCGCTCGTCCCCGCTATACGCGCCTGCCCCGCCCTCGCACGCGAGCGAGCCTCCGAGCCGGACGCAGATACTTTCATCATTTAAAAGCAGTGACAAGTGACAAGCAAGAGAAAAGCTTTTTTTAACTTGTCACTTGTCACTCGTCACTTGTCACTGCTTTATCAGGTGGACTTCTACACGTCCGGTTGCATATAGTGTTTGTAAATCCAGGGAGGAAGATTTTGTGTGACGGATGAGCTTTTAAAGTGGCGCGGTGAATTTCCGATTTTAGAGAAGACGGTTTATTTAATCTCGCATAGTCTGGGCGCGATGCCGCGCGCGGTCTTTGACGAGATGCACGAGTACGCGGAGATGTGGGCGACGCGCGGCGTGCGTGCATGGGCCGAGGGTTGGTGGGAGATGCCCGTCACTGTGGGCGACGAGGTCGGGCGCATCATAGGCGCGCCCCCCCGCTCGGTCGTCATGCACCAGAACGTTTCCATCTGCCAGTCGCTTATTCTCTCCTGCTTTGACCCGCAGCCGTCGCGTAACAAGATTGTCTATTCGGAATTGAATTTTCCTTCCGTGATGTACGTCTACGAAGCGCACGCGCGCGAGGGTCGCCTGCGCATCGAGATGGTCAAATCCGACGACCGATTCACCGTTCCTCTTGAACGCTATCTGGAAGCGATAGACGAAGAGACGCTGCTCGTGCCCATCTCGCACGTGCTTTTCAAGAGTGCCTTTATGCAAGACGTGCGCGCCATCACGGAGCGCGCGCATGAAGTCGGAGCGCGCGTGGTGCTGGATACTTATCAATCGGCAGGGACAGTTCCCTTCAGCGTGCGTGATTTGAATGTAGACTTTACCGTCGGCGGCTCGGTCAAGTGGCTCTGCGGTGGACCGGGCGCGGGCTATCTTTACGTGCGCCCAGACCTTCACACAAAGCTTGAGCCGAAGACCACCGGCTGGATGGCGCACGCTTCGCCGTTTGCTTTCGAGGGTGGTCCGATTCAATATGCGGACGACATCACGCGCTTTCTGCACGGCTCGCCGGGGATTCCCTCGCTCTACGCCGCACGCAGCGGCTATCGCATCATCAACGAAATCGGCGTCGAAGCCATACGCGCCAAGAGCGTGCGGCAAACAACGCGACTGATAGAGCTGGCCGAAGAAGCGGGCTTTCGCGTCACGAGCCCGAAAGACGCAAGCCGTCGCGGCGGCACGGTGACCATCAACACAGAGCACGCCGCCGCCCTGACCAAAGAATTAATCCGCCGCGAGTTCATAGTAGATTACCGTCCCGGCGCGGGCGTACGCATCTCGCCGCACTTTTACACTAAGGACGAGGAGCTGGACCTCATCATACGCGAGATGCGCAAGATCGTGGACACACGCGCCTACGCCGAACACGAAGCGGCGGGAGCAGCGTTTTAAGGGCAGTGACGAGTGACAAGTGACAAGTTAAAAAACTTGTTCTTGCTCGTCACTTGTCACTCGTCACTTGTCACTGGTTTCTTATGGTTAAAAAATACGGCGACAACGCGCCGCTCTCTTACAATAAATATTTACGTGTGCCGGAGTTGATCGGGTTGCAGGATTGTTTGTCCGACCCGGTGCATCATGACGAGCTGCTGTTTATCACGATTCACCAGGCGTATGAGTTGTGGTTCAAGCAGATTCTGCACGAGATTGATGCTGCCATTGCGCAGATGAATGAAGACCGTGGGGCTGCGGCGGCGCGCTCGCTTGGGCGTGTTGCCGAAATCGAGAAGGTGCTCGTCCAGCAGATTCACATTCTGGAAACGATGACGCCTATAAATTTCCTTGGCTTCCGCGACGAGCTGAATCCCGCGAGCGGCTTTCAGTCGATGCAGTTTCGCGAGATAGAATTTTCTTCGGGCTTGAAAGACCGTGGCATCCTTCAGAATTTTCGCGACGACGAGTTTGCCTCCAAACGGCTTCAATGTCGTTACGATTCTCCGAGCCTCGGCGATGCTTTCTACGCCTACCTGCGGCGGCGCGGGTTCGACGCGCCCCCGGACGCTCCCGGGCTGACGGAAGAAGAGCGCCGTCGTCTATACGGCCAGCGCACGCGCGCCGTGCTCGAAATCATCACGCACTTCGAGACGCGCTACGAAGAGTTTCAACTGGCGGAAAGCCTTATCAATCACGACGAGCTGTTCGGCCTCTGGCGCTCGCATCACGTCAAGATGGTCGAGCGCATGGTCGGCACTAAGAAGGGCACGGGCGGCTCCGAAGGCGTGGGCTACCTGCGCACAACGCTCGACCACAAATTTTTTCCAGAGCTTTGGGAAGCGCGCACCTATCTAGACACAAAACACGGCGAAGGCGGTTGTCCGTTTGCTAAATAGATTTACAAATATTGTGTGATGCAATAGATTAGCCTCGATTTCTAACCTCACAAGGAGGTGCCTCATGAAAAAGCGCGGTAAATCACCTCAATTTGATGTGATAGGCTATTGGTCTGAGATAAAGCTAGACATCGTAAAGGAATATGCTAAAGCCTATTCAACTATTCTATCCGCACAAGAAAAACCAAAGCTTTATCATATTTACATAGACGCGTTTGCTGGAGCAGGAATTCACATTTCTAAGACTAGTAAACAACCAATAGCGGGTAGCCCTCTAAATGCCCTTTATATAAAACCGCCTTTTCGAGAATTTTATTATATTGACCTTGATGGTGAGAAAATTGACGCTTTAAAACAAGTGGTTGGCGAAAGGATGGATGTTCATATCTATGAGGGAGATTGCAACGATATTCTATTGAAAGAGGTTTTTCCCAAGGCCAAGTTCGAGGATTTTAGGCGTGGACTGTGCCTACTTGATCCTTACGGTCTGCATTTGAATTGGGAAGTAATTGCGAAAGCCGGAGAGATGAAAAGCATAGATATGTTCTTAAACTTCCCTATTATGGATATGAATCGTAATGCCTTATGGAGAGACCCGGACCGCGCTGGTGAGCTTGGTATTGCGCGTATGAATGCCTTTTGGGGAGATGATTCTTGGCGTAAAATTGCTTATACAACTAATCGCAATTTCTTTGGCTGGCCTGAAAAAGAAGATAACGAAACACTTGTTGAAGGATTTAGAGATAGGTTAAAGAAAGTGGCGGGGTTTAAATATGTACCACGTCCTATTCCTATGAGGAACAAAACAGGCGCAGAAGTTTATTACCTTTTCTTTGCATCTCAGAAGGCCACTGCCGACAACATAGTTAAGGATATATTCGAAAAATATAGAGCAAGAGGTACAAGCTGATGGGAACAAAATCTAATATTGAATGGACAGAATCAACATGGAATCCGGTCACTGGCTGCACTAAGATTAGCCCTGGCTGCAAACACTGTTACGCTGAACGACTGTCGCTTCGCCTACAAGCAATGGGACAATCTAATTATATCAATGGCTTCAATCTCAGTCTTCAACCTCATGCGCTTGAGATTCCTCTTAGATGGAAGAAACCACAGATTATTTTTGTTAACTCGATGAGTGACCTCTTCCACAAGCGTATTCCTACAGAATATATTGAGAAAGTTTTCGATGTTATGGTGAGAGCTCATTGGCATTGTTATCAGATACTTACTAAACGCTCAGAACGATTGCTGCAACTGAGCTCTCAATTACCTTGGAAGTCACATATCTGGATGGGCGTCAGCGTTGAAAATCAAGATTACATATCTCGAATAGATCATCTATGTGAGACAGATGCGCATATAAAATTTCTTTCTCTTGAACCGCTTTTAGGACCGTTGCCACGACTTAGTTTGGAAGGGATAGATTGGGTAATTGTTGGTGGTGAGTCGGGTCCAAGGGCGCGACCTATGAACAAAGAATGGGTTCTTGAAATTAGAGATCAATGCTTGGAGGCCGGTGTTCCTTTTTTCTTTAAGCAATGGGGCGGTACTAACAAGAAACTTTCAGGCCGCCAGCTTGATGGACGCACATGGGATCAAATGCCAACAGCACTAGCAGTTGCATAAAAAATTAGACCTTCCTGATGAAGATTGAATTCCCCGAAAAATTCAATATGTCGGACTACTTCCTCTATCACAATCTGGAGGAAGGGCGCGAGCACAAGGTCTGTCTTTATTACAGGGACGAGATACACACCTACGGCGCGTTGGCGCGGATGGCGAATCGCGCGGGTAATGCTCTGAAAGAGATGGGCGCTCGCGTGGAAGACCGTGTGTTGATTGTGCTGCCGGATTGTCCGGAGTTTGTGTGGACGTGGTTCGGCGCGAATCGAGCGGGCGCGGTCATCACTATGGTCAACCCGCTGCTCCCAGCAGAGGATTACAAATACTATCTGGATTACACGCGCGCCCGCGTCGCCGTCATACACGAATCGCTCCTTGAGACATTCGTGGAGGCGAGTCGTGACGCAAAGCACCTGCGCAATACTCTGGTTGTCGGAGACGAGTCCGGCCCTTTTGTCTCTTTCAAGCAAACTATAGTCGCGATGTCGGACGAGCTTGTGCCTGCGGACACGCATCGCGACGACATAGCCATCTGGCTTTTCACATCTGGCTCGACAGGGCATCCCAAAGGCGCTGTGCACCTGCAACACGACCTGCCTTTCAACACGGAAGTTTTCGCAAAGCGCACCATCGGCGTGCGCGAAGATGACATCACAGTCTCCGTGCCAAAGCTCTTTTTCGGCTACGCGACGGGCACAAATCTTCTCTTCCCCTTCGCCGTGGGCGGCGCGACGGCACTCTTCAGCGAACGCTCGACGCCCGAAAAAATCTTTGAAGTCGTAGAGCGTTATCGCCCTACTGTTTTGACCACCGTGCCGACGATGATTAACGGGATGCTCAACATGGAAGGCGCAAGCAGCAGGGATTTATCCAGCCTGAGGTTCTGCTATTCGGCGGGCGAGGCGCTGCCCGTGGAGCTTTACAATCGCTGGATGGAGAAGTTCGGCGTGGAAATTCTGGACGGCATCGGCTCGGCGGAGATGTTCCACATCTACATCACGAATCGTCCGGGCGACGTGAAGCCCGGAAGTCTTGGACGCATTGTCGAAGGCTACGAGGCAGTGATTGTAGATGCGGAAGGGCGCGAAGTGCCAAAGGGCGAGATGGGGACGTTGCGCGTCGGCGGCGACTCGGCGGCGCTCTGCTACTGGAACGCGCACGAAAAATCGAAACAGACTTTCGCGGGCGACTGGTGCACGACGGGCGACCAGTTTCACATGGACGAAGAGGGCTACTACTGGTATCACGGGCGCACGGACGACATGCTCAAGGTCTCTGGCGTCTACGTCGCGCCCGCCGAGATAGAAAACTGTCTCCTCCAACACGAAGCCGTGGAGGAATGCGCCGTCATAGGCTTTGACGCGGGCGATCACCTCGTCAAACCCAAAGCCTTCATCGTCGTCCGCCACAACTTCGAAGCCAACGACGAGCTGGCCCAGTCAATCAAAGACTTCGCCAAATCCAAAATGGCGCTCTACAAATACCCGCGCTGGATAGAATTCGTCCCCTCGCTCCCCAAAAACGACCGCGGCAAGATAGATAGGAAGAAGTTAAAAGTAAGCAGTGAGCAGTAAGCAGTAAAAAAAGATAGCGCGGCAAGCAAGTTGAGCAGTTTTTCGTTCGTCTGCTTACTGCCACTGCTTACTTCTAACCTTTCGTTATGTCTTTCTACACACGTATCAAGGTGCGTTTTGCGGACGCGGACCCGGCGGGGCTCGTCTATTATCCCGTCATCTTTCATTACTTTCACATCGCGCTCGAAGAGTTTTTCGGGGCGCGCTGCGGGATTACTTATGACAGGCTGATTCGCGAGGAGCGTCTGGGATTTCCGACCGTGAAAACTGAAGCGGAATTCTTTGTGCCGCTCGTCTACGGCGACGAAGTGGACCTGGAAATTTTCGTCTCGCGGATTGGCAGGAGTTCCGCCACCTTTGAATATCGCGCACGCCGCGCCTCAGACGCGACTCTTTGCGCACAGGCCACGCAAGTACACGTCGCTATGGACATGGACACGCGCCGCGCCGTTCCTATTCCTGAAAAGTACCGGCAGGCTTTTGAGAGAAAAGAGTAACGGATAAGAACAGAGACGGAGCGAAGCTAAAGGAGCATTTAATCTGGAAGAAGCAAGCAGAGCTTTCATATCTGCGCGTCCGCAAGCATCTCCTTAACCCGGTTTAGCAATTCAAGAGCCTGTTCACGACGCACAGTAGGGAAATCATCGAGGAACTCATCAAGTGGATGCCCGCCAGCCAGATAGTCAATAATTGTTTGGACAGGCACGCGCGTTCCGGCAAACACAGGCGTCCCGCTCATAACGTCTGGAGAGCGAGAAATAATTTGAGCTTCGATTTCAGTTTTCATGCTGCTAATCGTAGCACTGATCGAGAATTTCCGGGAAGCAGCCTAACGCCCGAATCAACCGGGCGCGGAGACACCGCCAAAACGGACAAGGCTCGCACATAAAAGCAATGCTATTCGCGCTCCCATTGAATGAGTTGTTAGGTTTCATCTGTTGATCTCGATTCCAGCCACTTTGAAATCGCATTGCTAATCTCTAGCCCGAAGTACCCACCTCTCGGATATGCAAATCGTATATTGTCGGATTCAATGGATCGATCAACTTCCCAAGCCTTACATCCGCGCGCAATTACGACAAAGCGTTCCCGTCTTTGTGCCTGTGGTATAAGAACCTCGTGCAGATAGCGTCGCGCTATTTTAGAACTTGGTAGGTTCTTGATTATTGAATCTTTAAGCTTCGACGTATCCTTCGAGGCGTACGCACAGACATTGAAGATAGCAACCGTGCTGGCAAGTTGCTCATCAGTCATCTGGATGCGGCGCACACGCTGCAAGAACCATTTGCTCCACGGCTCGAAGCAAAGCGGGAAATCGCTTTCTCCGTTAATCTGCTCAAAGAGCATTCTTCTTTCTGTTTCACGAGAGAAGTAGACCCGATCCGCTTCTTTGAAACTTGGATTGAGGTAACAAGCAACAACCGGGGCTGTCTTCAGCCGCCCGCTCACATGACCGGGGGGAATGCCAAGCTCGAAGATTCTGGGATGCTTCGCAAGAATCTTGCGGTCTTCGGGGTGAACGCATTGTTGAGATGGCAAAGCCTTCCAGAAGTCAAACAGCATAAGCTAATTCTCCTTGAACCTAACTATTAATCAGGCTGCTACTTCTGTCCGCCTCTCAAGCGTTGGGCGAGTGTGCGTATGACGCTTGAGGCGATGGTGGGGTCGACGTTGAGTGAGGCGCGGAAGGCTCTGCCGTCGAGGCGCAGGACGCGTACGCCCGCGTCTCCGGCTACGAGGGTCGCGGAGCGCGGCGCGGGGTCGAGGACGGCCATCTCGCCTATAAAGCCTCCGGCGCGTTCGGTCGCCACCACGCGGTTTGCGCCCGCGCCGTCTCCCTTCAAGACCTTCACGTCGCCTGCCAAAAGGATAAAGACTTCGTTGCCCGGCTCGCCTTCGAGACAGAGAGCTTCGCCCGCCGCGTACTCGTCTTCGCTGCACGCGCGCGCCAGCTCCGCCAATCCTTCGGGCGCAATCGTCGAGAAGATGGGAGCGGAGCGCAAGGCAATCATTTTTTCAATCGTGATGAGACCGGCGTGGTCGCTCCCTTCCGTTTGGCCTTGCGCGGTGCGCTCTCTTAAATGCTGCGCCGTCTCGCGCACGACTTGATGCTCGTCCTGATTCAAACGTTCGAGAATGCGTTCACCCGCCGCGCCGCGCTCGCCCAAAGCATAGAGCGCGACGGCGCGCACGTACGGGTCAACGCTCTCGGTGCGCGCCGCGAGCATGTCGGTCAGGGTCGGAAGCGATGCTTCAAGTACGGATGTTTCGCGGTACGCGGTGAGCAGGCGGTCTGCTATGACGGGCGCGACCGTGTCGCGTAATCTTTCGACCACGCTCAGGCGCTCTCTATCGTCCGCGCTGGCGAGCCCTGCGCGCACGGCGCGTCCTTCTTCATCTTCGAGCGTAAAACTCAGGCCGCGCATCAGGCGGTCTATGGCGCGCGCGCGGCGGCGGCGCAGGAGGTCCGTGAGAAAATCGTGGGTCGGCGTGCGGTGCAGCTCAAGCGCCTGCATGGTCTTGGCCGCGCGCTCTATGGAGCTAATCTCTTCGGCCAGCCGCGTCGCCATCCCTTGCGAGCCGCCCAGAATTTCGTCGAGCACCGCCGCGTGCTCTTCTCGCGTGACGCGGTATTCGGCGCGCAACTGCGTGATCAGCCGGTCGTCGGGCGCGCCTTCGGAAGCAAAGACGCCTTCGAGATAGCTTCTGAGCGCGTGCTCGTAGGTTTCAAGCTGAAGGCGCTTCTCTGCGGAAATCTGTTTCGAGGGGTCGTTCAAAATAGCGCGCTCTTCTTCCGCAAGCGCTTCCATCACCTTGTCGTGATCCGCCTTCTTAATCTGCAACTGGTTACGCAAAGATTCAAGCAGCTGCACTTCCTCGCGCGTCACAAAACCGTTGGCGAGAGTCTCGCGCACGGCGTCCTTGTAGATTTCCAGAACTTGCGCAAACCCTCGCGCGCTCTCCTTAGACTTAATAGTGTGGATGATGAAAGCTTCGCGCAAGTCTTTGGGCGGAGTGATGTCGGTCCACTCCCAACGCTTGATAATATTTTTGGCGAGCGTCTCTTCTGCAAACGTCTTCTGCGTGCGACGAAGCCTGCGCGCCAGAAAGAGCGTGGCGGTCAGGACGACGGTGATGATGAAAAGCTGGGGCACGACCCAAGGGGCTTTCCAGAGCGTCGGCGCGCCAGCGAAGCTGTAGAAGGTAACAAACGCCAGAAAGGCCGCTATGGAAAACATCACGTGACGCACGCGCGAGTCGTCCGTCTCCGTGTCGCGCTTTTTCAGCCAGCGACCGACGGGCTTTTCCAGAAGCGAAAGCAAGAGGTAACTCACGAGCCCGCACACGGCTAGAGTGATGATGGCGGCAGCGGCGCGCGGGACCAGGGGGAGAAAGAAAAAGCCTGCGGTCTCAGCATTGTGTCCCGGCAGAAACGCCCAGTGCACGACCTTGGGCTCGTTGACCCACTTGCCTCCGAAGTAGTACGCCCACGTGCCGGATTGCAGGTAGTAATAAAAATAGAAGCCGAAGACGAGGCCGGGGAATGCGAAGTAGACAAACTTTTTAGGCTTGGAGGAAATCTCTTTCCAGTAGCCGTTCTCTTCGTTGATGTCCGGACAGAGTTTTTTGCAGGCGGTGCACTTGGCACACTGCGAGTTCTGCGTCTCACGAAGTCCGTGCGGCTCCGTGTAAATCTTTTCGATGAAGGAGAGCGGGCAGATGTAGTTGCACCATGTCTTGCCCGTGTAGAACGCGCCGAAGATGAGCGCGGCCAGCGCAATCAAAACAAAGAAGGCCGCGATGGCGTGGCCGTCGCCGTTGGTGGCAATGAGACGCGCCCACAGCGAGAAGAAAAAGATTGAGAGCGCGACGTAGTAATAATTGGCTTCAATCCACGGAGAAACTTTTTTGACGCCGGGCCGACGGAGCCGGACGGGAATCTGCGCGAAGAACGCCAGGGGGCAAAGCCTGCGCCAGCGATGATAGCCGACCAGCACTATAAAGAGCGGCAGCGCCGCCACCACCATCGTCCACACGATGCGCCCCGCGAAGGGCTGCATCACGGCGAGATGAGCAAACAAAGGGACGGACAGAAAGACTACGAGCGCGACCCACTTAATGGGCTCGACCCACCATTCCACGTCAACCGCCTCGCGCTTTTGGGCAGCAACGGGCAGCGACTTGGAAGTCGGCGTAGCGGGCGATCTAGGTGCAGCAACAGCCATAATTAAAGTAAGCAGTAAGCAGTGAGCAGTAAGCAGTCGAACGAAATGTTTTTACTGCTTACTGCTCACCGCGCGCTCTGGGGGCTACGACCTTTTCTCATAATTCTTTGAGAACTTCGATTGTGAAAGCGTGGTTCCAGTCGCGTGCGCCACTTGAGAGAGTTAAAGGAGCGCACAGGCAAACGTCGCTATCGCGTCGAGAATGGAAACTACCGGGAGTCTGTCAATCTCTGATTACACAACCATATTCAAACCTCTCGGGGCACACTTGTCAAGCGGCCCTTTCAACAAGAAAGAGGGAGATCAAAGGCGTGACGCAAAGCACGGTCAAGGATTGCTTAATTGCGCTTATCAAGATTGTAGTCGCGCAGCCGCCGGTAGAGCGTGGAGGGCGAAATGCCGAGGATTTCCGCAGTTTTGCCGCGATGCCAGCCCGTTTGTTCGAGCGCGGCGAGGATTTGCTGTCGTTCGACTTCGCGCAGGGATGCGGGTGTGGCGTCCACAGTGGAAGCAGACGCGCCTTCTCCCGAACTTTGCGGCGACGCACTCACCATCACGGGCACGGGCCGGTTCGCGCGTCGCACGACTTCGGGCGGAAGCTCGTTCAACGTGATGCGCCCGTCGTTCGCCAGAAGCAGCGCGCGCTCAAGGCAGTTGCGAAGCTGGCGAACGTTGCCGGGCCAGTCGTAAGCACGCAAAGCTTCAAGAGCTTCTTCTGTCAGCTCCGGTTGATGCGCGCCGCCGCCCAGTTGTTTGATGAGATGAGCGGCCAGTGGCTCTATGTCCTCCGGGCGCTCGCGCAAAGGCATGAGGGAAATCTGAAAGCCGTTGACGCGGTAGAGAAGGTCCGAGCGGAACGTGCCGTCTGTGACGACCATGTCGAGGTTGCGGTTGGTGGCCGCGACGATGCGGACATTGACCTCTACTTTGCGCACACCGCCGACGCGATAAAAGGTGCGCGTCTCAATCGCACGGAGCAACTTGGACTGAAGCTGTATGGGCAGCTCCGTAATTTCGTCCAGAAAGAGCGTGCCGCCGTCTGCCAGTTCTATCAGGCCGAGCTTGCGTGCCTTCGCGCCCGAGAACGCGCCCGCTTCGTAGCCAAACAATTCCGATTCAAGCAGCGATTCCTGAAAGGCAGCGCAGTTCAAATCGACAAAGGAAGAGCCCGCGCGGGATGATAGACGATGAATAGCGTGGGCGATTAATTCCTTGCCCGTGCCCGATTCGCCCGTGATGAGCACGCTTGCGTCCGAAGGCGCAACACGTTCAACGAGCCGCATGGCTTCGCGCATGGCCTCTGAAACGGAAACTATCTCGGGCATCGCGGATTGACGCGCAAGCTGCTGTCGCAGACGTTGATTGTCAACACGAAGCCTGCGTTTCTCTGCGGCCTGTTTGACGAGCGCATCAAGTTCCGTGATGCGATAAGGCTTGGTTAAATAATCGTAAGCTCCGAGCTTCATGGCCTCGATCGCCGTCTCGACCGTGGCGTGGCCTGTGAGCATGATGACTTCGGGCGGGTTGGGGCGCTCGTGTATGCGGCGTAACAATTCCATGCCGTCCATGCGCGGCATATTGATATCACACAGGAGCACGTCCACGTTTCCTTCTTCGAGGCGACGCAGGGCGGCTTCACCGTCGGGCGCGACCTGTACGCGGTGACCCATGCGCTGAAGCTCTTTCTGGATGACAAGGCGCAGATTTGCCTCATCCTCTGCAACAAGGATTCGTGTGGGCGTCTGTTCAGTCAATCTTCAAGGTCTCCGTCCGATTAGGCTCTCGCGCCGGGAAGCGAGATAGTGAAAGTCGTGCCGACTCCAACAGTGGATTGTACGTCAAGGCGGCCGCCATGCTCCGTTACAATACCATAACAGACCGCCAATCCAAGCCCCGTTCCACGCCCCACTTCTTTGGTCGTAAAGAAAGGATCGAAGATTTTCATCAGGTTCTCGCTCGGGATACCGATGCCTGTGTCCGAGATAGAGACCACGACCTGCCCGTCCCTGTTGTGGGCGCTCAACAAGAGGCGGCCTCCGTCGGGCATGGCGTCGATGGCGTTGGTGGCAAGCGCAATCACGGCCTGCTGCAACTGTCCCTCGTCGCCCAGAACGGGCCAGAGAAGCTCGTCCGCTTCCACCTGAATCTCTATCCCCATCCCTCGCTTCTGATGCGCGACGAGGCGCGCGGCTGAAGCGATGACCTCATCCATCTGCACGGGCATGTGCTCGCCCGCACGCGCGCGGCTGAAATCAAGCAGGCCGTTGGTGATGGTCTTGCAGCGAAAAGCTTCCGAGCGAATCAGGCCCAGGTATTCGCGCAGGTCTTCCTTTTCGGTCGAGCCGTCAAACGCGCCTTCGGTGACGCGCGACTCCAAAGCCTCTGCGCAGGCCGAGATGGTTGCAAGCGGATTGTTGATTTCGTGCACGACGCCTGCGGCAAGGCGTCCGACGGCGGCGAGTTTTTCGGCGCGGGCAATCGCGCGGTTGGCTTCGACGCGCGCGGTGATGTCTTCGCCGACGGTGATGACGTGAGTGATGTCGCCTTGGTCGTTGCGCATGGGAATCTTGCTGACGAGCCAGTGGCGCGTCTCGCCTGCGGGCGTCTGCGTCTCCTGTTCCAGTCGCTCAATCTGCCCGGTCTTGAAGGCCTGTCGAAACTCTCGTTCTAAAACTTCGCGCTTCTGCCTTGTTAAGACCTCGAAGATGTTGCGGCCCATCGCCTCGCTTCGCGGAATGCCCTGACCGCCCAGCTCGCGGTTGCGATTCCACGCGACGATGCGATTCTCGCGGTCAATCGCGTAGAGCGACACGGGCAAGCTGTCGATAATCATTTCGGTGAAGCGGCGCTGCGCTTCGGCTTCGGCGGTGCGGCGCTCTACTTCGCGCGCGAGGTTGACGGAAGAATCGCGCGCGGCCTTGTAAAGCGTCGAGACGTGCGCGGCCAGAGCAGCCTGTTGCGCCGCAGCGTCTGCAAGCCTGCGCTCGGTCTCGCCGCAATCGGCGCGCGAGTCGAAGCAGACAACGAGCGCGCCCTGCGTGCGGTCGTCAAAGCGCAGCGGCGCGACATATTCAACCGCGTGCTTGTCGTCGCGCACGAAAAAATTTTCCTTCTCTTCAAAGAACGACGAGCGGGAAGAGGCTGGCGTTTTGAGCCACGCCGCGAGCCTCTCTTCGTGTATGAGCGATGAGCCTTCGGCGCTCCCCTCGCGGTCGAAGACGCACGCGGCAGTGCCGCGCGGGCTCACCTTCAACACACAGGCGCAGAGCGCCGCGTTTGCTCCTTCGTAAGTCGCGCCCGCCACGCGGCGCACGACCTGTTCCGGCTCAAGCGCGCGCAGAAGACCACGCCCGAGATCGGCCAGAAAACTCAGCTCGCGGTTACTGCCCAGAAGGTCGCGCTCGCGCTGCGCCGTTTCGAGATGCGAGCTGACACGCGTTAAAAGCTCAAGCGGTGTCGAAGGCTTGACGATGTAATCGTCCGCGCCCGCCGCAAAGGCTTCGACCTTGCGATTCTCGTCGTCCGAGGCCGAGAGCATGACGACGGGCAACTGCCTTGTATTGGCCTGCGCGCGCAAGAGTCGGCACAGGGCCAGACCGCCGACTCCGGGCATCTCTACATCAAGCAGGACCAGATCGCAGGATTCCTGATGGAGCATGCGCAGTGCCGTCGGCGCATCCGGGGCGACGAGCGTGCGATGGCCCGCCGCTTCAAAGACGCGGCGCAAACTCTTGCGCACGCTCGATTCGTCGTCAACGATGAGCAGCGTCGCGCCCGATTCATTTATTCCGGCCTGAGCTTGAGACATGCTTGCAATCAATCCTGAAAGAGCCCGAAGTCTGACATTCAAGTGCGGCACGCATTATAAAAAGCTGTTTCGAGCATGCGCGCCCACCTTCCTGGATTGAAAGCGATGCGGAAAGCTTTGTCAAGACAAAGAAAAGAGGTCAGAGGTTAGAGGTTAGAGGTTAGTAAGAAGCATTAAGCCCCGCGAGGGGCGGTATAACAGTAGCCCGGCACGTCAGTGCCGGGACAACGTCGTCACCATTGTCTAGAGCCCCGGAGGGGCGACATAGATTGATGTCGCCCCTCCGGGGCTCAATGATTTATTCGCTGCTTATTCCCACGGCTGACGCCGTGGGCTACTGTTATACCGCCCCTTTGCAGGGGCTCAATCTGCTTTTACTAACCTCCGACCTCTGACCTCTTTTCTTTAATTGATGGCCGTGGAGGCGAGCTTGTCCGTGTGGATTTCGACGGGCTCCTCGACGATGTCGGGCGGGATGGTGCGCTCGGTTTTGTGGGCGCTCTTGACGTTGTACATGGCCTGATCGGCGGCGATGAGGAGTTGGTCAAGGGTTTCGCCGTCCGTGCCGTAGGTGGCCGCGCCGACGGAGATGCCTACGCGCGCGTAGTGGCCCGCGCGCACGCGCAAGTTGAATTTCGTGATGGTCGTTTCGATGCGCTCTCGCAGTTCTTCCACAAGCCCGCTATCAAGCTCCTGCACGATAGCGACGAACTCGTCGCCCGCATAGCGCGCAAGGAAATCATACTCGCGCAACTGCGCCTGTAAGAGCCGCGCCACCTCGCGCAACATCTGGTCGCCGGTCTTGTGACCGTAGGTGTCGTTGACCTGCTTGAAGTCGTCAAGGTCGAGCATGATGACCTGAAAGGGACGATTCGTGCGGCGCGCGCGCGAGACTTCCTGCTCAAAGCGCACGTACATGGAGCGCGCGTTAGGTAGTCCCGTCAAGGGGTCTGTGAGCGCGTGCGATTCGGCCTCGGCGTGCTGGATGGCGTTCGCCAGAGCGTCCGAAGCCAGACGCGCTACCGTGTCAAGAAGCCGCATGTGGTCGTCCGTGTAGTCGCTCAAATCCATGGAGTAGACGGACAGAGCGCCGAGCAGGCGTTCGTCTTTGACGAGCGGCAGCGACGCCATAGAACGATACTCGCCCTTCGCGTGAAGCTCTACGTCTACGAAATCGAGCGAGGGGTCTATGCGATTGATGGGTCTTTGATTCGCCAGCGCAAAGCCTGTGACGCCTTCGCCGGGCGCGATGCAGCGTTCGCGCAGCACGTCTGCGTTCTTGCCCGCGACGTGCGCGGCCCGCGCGTAAGCTTTCAGCTCGTCGTAGATGTAGACGGCGCAGGTGTCGAACGGAACGACGTGCCCGACCTTGTTGACGAGAATGGAAATCGTGTCTTCAAGATCAAGAGACGAGCCGAAGGTGCGCGCTATCTCGTAAAGCGAATAGACCTCGCGGTGCGCGTTCTTGATTTGATCATAGGCGAGCACGGCTTCGTGCTCTTTGTCCCTGAACTCCGTGGCGGTCAGAACCCTCGGCTCGAACTCTTCGTCCGTCAACCCGTGATGGTCCAGGCCGCGCTCTTTAATCTCGGCATCAAAGGCCGAAAGGTGTTTGAGAAACAACTCCACGACCTGCGGGTCGAAATGTTTGCCGGAGCCGCGCAGGAGCAAGGCGCTTGCTTCTTCCCGTGTCATACCGCGACGGTAGGGGCGGTCTTCGCGAACCGAATCGAAACAATCGACGACGGCGAGGATGCGCGCCGTGATGGGAATCTCTTCACCGCGCAGCGCGTCCGGATAGCCTTTGCCATCCCACTGCTCGTGATGATGGCGCACGATGGGCACGACCGGATAAGGGAAATCCACGCGCTTTAAAATCTCCGCGCCGACCGTGGTGTGAATCTTCATCTTCTCAAACTCGGCGGCGGTCAAGCGACCGGGCTTGTTCAGAATGTGGTCGGGCACGGCGAGCTTGCCTATGTCGTGCAGGAGCGCGCCAGCCTTCAGAGCCTCTATCTCTTTGTCCGAGAGGTTGAAGAGTTTGCCCATCCCGGCGGCGTAGATTTGCACGCGACGGACATGACAATGCGTGGTCTGGTCTTTGGCATCAATGGCGGTGGCGAGCGCTTCGACAGTCGCCAGATGCAGGCGGCTCATCTCTTCCGCCTCGCGTGTCTTTTCGTTGACGCGCTCGAAGTAAACTTTATAAGTCGCGTAGGTCGCGGCGATAATGGGCGCGCTCAGGATGACGTAGAGAAAGCCAAAGGTTGTGATGGCTCCGTAAATCAAAGCTGAGGCTGCCCCGGCGGCGAAGAATGTCCAAGAGGTCCAGAGATAGCCGTCGCGCCAGAACCGCCAGATGGAGCGGCGGCTCTTTAAAGCCATCATGGTCGCGACCGAAAGCCCGTTGAACAAGTATTGCAGCAAGGAGAGCACCAGAAGCGGCACGACCAAATGGTCCAGCCTGACGGGCAGAGAGCGCAGCGGCACATCCGGGATGTGTGCGTAGAACTTGAGCGTGTAGTAAAAAGCGTTGCCCGCTATAAAGACGGTCATCGCCATCATCGCGGGCGCGCCGATCCAGCTTGTCATGCGCCGGGTAGTGCGCCGCGCGCTGACAAACGAATCCACGACGCCGATGACAATTCCGGCGGGGACTCCCAAAAATAGTATGCTCAGGAAAGTAAAGGTGTCGCCTGCCGTGACGCTCGCTTTGGTGTTGGGGATGCGAATGGGGTAGGAGCTGGCAACGATGACAAGACTCAGGAGCGCGATAAATTCCGTCCACTGTAGGACGCTGAACGAAAGGCAATGGTAGAACCCCCACGCACCCGTGAGCGCCCCACCCGCTACCATGACCGACCAGTAAATTTTGGCCGCACGGTTATAATCACTCATCTCTATGAGCTTCACTTGCCTCCTATAAAGCAGTGACAAGTGACAGGTGACGAGTTAAAACCTTGTTCTTACTTGTCACTCGTCACTTGTCACTTGTCACTTGTCTTGTCCTCTCGTTCCTGCCGCCGCAGGCGTTGACCGGGAGCAACTCGGCAACGCCTGCGGCAGGGTTTGGGCAAGCGAGCGGGCAGACCGTGTATGCACTCGGGCATCCCGCTCTTTCAGGGGTGAGAGGTCGTCGAGAGAAAGCTTTTTGTAGCGCACGTTCCGTGTGGCCTTCTCTCCGTTATCAAAATTGGTGCGGCTTGCGAACTCCGTGCGGTGAGTTCGGGAAACCACCCATCGGGCGCTTCCGAAGCCGCGCCATCTTTAATAACAAGCCGCGTGCCGCCAGCCGTAGCGTCCCGGCTTGAACGGCTAAACGCTTGTAAGCTCTCTGTTTATGAGAAACACGCGGCGGCCTTGATGGTTCTTGTGGTCTTGTCTGGCGTCTAACTGACAGGTCAAATTGATGATTCGGTCAATCTTCTACGAACTGGCCGCCCGCTCTACTTCCTGAGACCCGGCGCGGATAACTCAGGGTCAATTCGGGATTTCGACGTTAAATCATAGAAAGATTTACACTTATTCCGTTACGAACAAGGACAAAAGCCACTCGGACAGGAGCAATCCCTTCGGGGATAACAATTATCCCCGAAGGGATTGCTCCTGTCTCCACGGGGATTACTCCTGTCCCCAAAGAGATAACTCTAATCTCCAAAGAGATCGGAGCTATCTCTAAGGGAATTAGAGTTATCCCCAAAGGGTTAGCTCTTATCTCTTGAGGGATTGCGCCTGTCCCCGAAGGAATTGGAGCTATCTCTAAAGGAATTGCTCCAATCCCTGTAGGGATAGCTCCAATCTCCACAGGGATAACTCCTATCCGAATGTGGTTAGCTCCAATTCCTTTAGAGATAGCCTGCGTACGAGTTTGAATTGCGCTGTTTCAAACTCGTCTTGCGTTGCGCACGGTTGACACCGGAGCGCGTGACGGTGCAACCTCGGAAGAAAGTAAGCAGTAAGCAGTGAGCAGTAAAAGAAACCGAATGGGAATCAGGTTGAGCGGCTTTTCGTTCGACTGCTTACTGCTTACTGCTTACTTTCTTCCGAGGCGGTTAAGTTTTTGAGCGAAATCGAACGTGAGGCTGTGCCTCCGAGACGAGAACCCACTGGCTATGTCGAGCTGTTGCGGCGCAACCGCAACTTTCGGCGGGTGTGGCTCAGCCAGGTCTTGAGCCAGATGGGGGATTGGTTCGACACGGTTGCGCTCTATACGATGGTTCTCAACCTGACGGGCTCTGGCCGCGCCGTAGGGCTGGTGCTCGTGGCGCGCTTTCTGCCGAGCGTCGTGGTCGGGCCGATGTCGGGCGTCATTGCCGACCGCTTTAATCGTCGGACGATCATGATCGTCTCGGACGTGGCGCGCGCCGTCGTCGTCCTTGGCTTCCTGCTCGTCAGAAGCGCGGACCAGTTGTGGCTCGTTTACGTCCTGACGGTCATACAGCTTGTCTTCTCCACCTTCTTCGAGCCCGCGCGCACAGCCGCCATTCCTTCGCTGGTCGAAGGGCGCGATCTTGTCACGGCTAACGCTATCTCGTCGGTGACGTGGTCTGCGATGCTGACGCTGGGAGCGGCCATCGGCGGGCTCGTTACCGGATGGGTCGGGACGGACGCGGCCTTCATACTCGATTCGCTCACCTATCTAGTGTCGGCGGTGCTTATCATGAGCGTGCGTTTTCCACGCCGCGCGCCCGAAGTGAAACAGAGATTGACTGTCGGGCGCGCGCTCGGATTAACGCAAACGCTCGAAGGCATCAGCTATGTGCGAAGTCGCCCGCGCGTGCTTGCTCTACTGATGGTTAAGCCCGCTTGGGGTGTGGGCGGAGGTATCCTTGCGCTCCTGGCTGTCTTTGGTGAAAAGATTTTTCCAGTGGGGCGCAGCGCCGCCACAGGGATAGGCGTACTGTACGCGGCGCGCGGGATAGGCACGGCCATTGGCCCCGTCGTCGCGCGGCGCTTCTGGGGCGAAACGCGCCAGCACATGCAGCGCGCCATAGGTCTTTCGTTTCTACTGAGCGGCCTCTTTTACATAGCCTTCGGGAGCGTGACTCATTTCGCGCTGGCGCTCATTGTCCTCGCCATCGCGCACATGGGCGGCAGTACCCTGTGGGTCTATTCGACGGTGCTCTTACAGCGCGCCGTCGAAGACCGCTTTCGCGGGCGAGTGTTCGCCGCCGAGCTGGCGCTGTTGACACTGACCATGGCGGCGTCGAATTATGTAACAGGCGAGCTGCTGGACCGTTTCCACTTCAGCCCGCGCGCCGTCGCCATCGGCATCGGCGTCTTCTTTTTCCTGCCCGCGCTCATCTGGTTTGCAACCGCGCGCTGGTGGAACGTAAGTAAGGATTGATTCATCGGTTCATTTCTTCATTGATTCAATGAACCGATGAATCAATGAATCAATCTTCTAAATTTATTATGAAAATTAAAGTCGGAGTGATGGGGTCTGCGGGCGATACGGTCGGGCCGGATGAAGCGGAGGCTTTGCGTGAGAAGGCCGAGGCGTTGGGGCAGGCCGTGGCGCGGCGTGGTGTGGTGTTGTTGACGGGTGCGACTACGGGGCTGCCGGAGATGGTGGGGCGTGCGGCACGCCGCGAGGGCGCGCTGCATGTGGGTATCTCGCCCGCTTCCAATGAGCAGGAGCACGTCGAGCGTTACCAGTACCCGACCGATGCGTGCGACCTCATCGTCTACACTGGTTTCGGATTGAAGGGGCGCAACGTGGTGCTCGTGCGCTCGTGCGATATAGTGATTTTCATACGCGGCTCTATGGGCGCGCTCAACGAGTTTACCATCGCGCACGACGAGGGGCGCGTGATTGGTTGTTTGACGAGGACGGGCGGCGTGGCGGACGAGGCAGAGCGGCTGCTTGAGCTTTTCCATAAACAGACGGGCGCGGTCGTGCTCCATGGCGACGACCCCGAAAGATTGCTCGCCGCGTGCGTCGAAGCGTTTGAGCAGATGAGATGAAGGACGAGCCTCAAAAATTGGAGAACGTGGTCAAGGCGCATCGCGTGCGTGTGGACGTGGCGGCAGATGAGCTGTCAAACACTTCGTGGGAAGCGGCGCGGCCCGTCTACCTGACGCGCTACTGGTCTGGCTCCACGGCTCCGCCGGAGCGTCATGCGGAAGCGCGTCTCATCTGGTCGGAACAATCGCTCGCGGTGCGCTTCTCTTGCAGGCAGAGAGAGCCGCTCGTCGTCCATCCGACGCCGCAGCTCTTGGAGAAGACTATAGGCTTGTGGGAGCGCGACGTGTGCGAGATTTTCGTCGTGCCGAACGTGCGCGAGCCTGAGCGTTATTTCGAGTTCGAGGCTGCGCCGACGGGCGAGTGGATAGATTTGGCCTTGCATCTGGGGCCGAAGGGGCGCGAGACAAACTGGCGTTATCGTTCAGGGATGACGGCGGGCGTACACCTTGAGGCGGGCGGCTTTCAGCTTGCGATGCGTATCCCGTGGGAGGCTTTCAATCACAAGCCACGGCGCGGCGAGCGATGGCGCGTCAATCTATATCGCTGCGTGGGCGGCGGACAGGGACGCGGCTACCTTGCATGGCAACCGACGCGCACGGAGCAACCAAACTTCCACGTCCCCGAAGCTTTCGGCTGGCTGCACTTTGAGGATTAATAAATCGTTTAGCCCCGCAAGGGGCGAAAGATAATAGCCCACGGCGTGAGCCGTGGGGACAAGCGACGAATAAAAATTGAGAGCCCCTGAAAGGGGCGAAAGATGTTCACGTCCGAATTTCTTTCGCCCCTTTCAGGGGCTCTCAATTTTTTTGAATGCTGCTGATTCCCACGGCTCACGCCGTGGGCTACTTTATGCCGCCCCTGCCGGGGCTGGAAACAAGTTATGGTCAACTGCTATCTGCTATAGGCCATGAGTGCCCGAAAATCCATGTCTCTTTTATTCCGCCGTCATCGTTTCCAGACTTTTTATATAGCGTGCGCGGTCGCCTTCGTCCATCTCCATAATCCGCATCCCGACCAGGTAGCCTTTCTCCTCTTCCTCTGCTTCAAGCTTTTCGTAGCGCACGGCGATGGCGTACAGGACGATGGGGCCGTCCTGATGCTCTAAGAGAATTTCGAGCGTGCGGCCCTCAGTAAGATAAACGTCATTGATGCGAATGGCGGGCAGCATCAGGGCCAGCCCAGATGCGCTGACGTCGCGCGTGAAGCCGGAAAGCACACCTCCCGTGGGCCGTCGCGCGCCGTTCGGAGATTTGCGCGCCTCCAGTGGCGACACGCTGACAGGCCAGCGCACTCTGTATCTGGGAGTGCGGCGACGATTGCCCACATACTCTCGCAGTCGGGCGGCGATGGTACGTATCAGCTCCGGCATACAAATTAAACCTCAATCGTGCGCCGTCACGATGCCGGGACGCGCACGCGGGGGTTTCGGTTCGGTGAAGAAGTATTAGAGCTTTACAAAAGCGGGGGCCATGAACACACGCACGAGGAGAAGGACACGCGCAGCCTCTGAGTGGTGAGAACTCTTTTTAAAATCCCTTCTCCGGAAAACGCCTCCGGTCCGAGCCGTGGGAGAAAGCAAAAGAAGCGTCAGCGTTTATTGTAAACACTTGCGGCGAGCGAGCGCAATAGAGAACACGTGCCGCCGCCAACAAAATCCACTCAACGCGGCCCGGCGGCAGGAGCTAACAGCTCAATGGTCTCGCGCCCGTTCGGCTGCAAGGAGACCTGTCGTGCGCTTGCGCTCCGTGCGCGGACGAAAGCCTCGTTGACGCTCGCGCGTTCGACCGGCGTGAGCGTCATGATCAGATAGGAGCCCGGCGCAGCCGTGATGCTGAACGCGCCGTCCGTGTCCGTCAAATCGAAAAGATAGCTGGCGACGAAACGCCAGCGCGCGGGGTCGGCGGGCACAAGCATCACGCCCATGCCACGCGCGGGCTTTCTGTCTTCGGAGGAAACGACGCGGCCCGTCAATTGCGCCGTGTCGCTCGCAAGCGTGACGCGCACGTTCTGGATGTTGGCTCCCGACCCGATTTTCAGAGTGTCGCGCAGCAGGTCGGTCGAGCCCGCCGTCATGGCCTTGATGTAATATTTGCCGCTTGGCTCAACCAATCGCAGCGAGAACTCGCCCGCCGGAATCGCGTCTATGGTAAACCCGCCGTCGGAGCGTACAGACCCGTACTTATCCATCAGAGGGTTGCCGTTGGGCGTGGAAAGCAGGAAGGCCGTTTGTGGGGGGAATTTGCCGCCTTCGACCACGACCGTGCCCTGAATGCGCCCGCCTTCGCTCAGCTCTATGACGACATTAGAGAGGTCGCCGCCCGAGACCGTGAACTCCTGCTGGCGGCGCACGAGCTGTAGCCTTCGAGCGATTCTAGGGGGTTGAGGATTTCGCTGCGACTCTTCACTATCCGGAGGCGCAGCATCTGTCTCATCCATGCCGATAGCAGAAGGCTCGACCGTAATCACGTAAGTCCCGTCCGGCACATCCGGGAACGTCCAGCGCCCGTGTTCGTCTGCTTGCGCGGTCGGGCCGGATTCTAAAAACGGAATCAGCGAGAGGTTTCCGCTCTTCGGCTGAATGCTCAGGCGGGCGGGAACCGGCATGCGTCCCTGACGGGTCACGACCGTCCCCGAAACGGTGTACATGGGGCGCTCAATGAAGGTCACGTCAACGCCGTTGACTTCCTGTCCGGCCTCGACTTTCAAGACGGTCGCGGCACGCAGGCTCGTCTGATTCTGGTAGTAACTGGTGTTGAGCGCATCGCTGCCGAACATGCCCCTGAGAAACGCGAAACCGTCGTCGTCTTTGTCTGCGCGCGTGTTGATTTCCGTCGCGCCGACGACGTATTCGCCCGGCGGAAGCCCCGCGACGCGATACATGCCGCGATCATCAGTTCGCAAGCTGATAAAAGCTGTCGGATTAATACTCAGTAGGAAGCGCACGAAGCGCCCGTCCTTTTTACGGAGCAGGATAACCTGCGCGTTGGTCGCGAGGTCTCCGTCCGAGTAGGTGACGCGGCCCGAAATGACGCCGCCGCGCCGCGCCTTGACCTGAACCTCTACGTTGTTCGTGCCGTTGACTGTGATGGGGTCGAACTCTGCCCTCATCTGTGCCAGCGCGCTCTTTTCGTCCAGCTTCTCTTCCATATCTGCATAACTAAACGGCGTGATAATGCCGGGCGAATCAATCGCCACGACGTAGCTGCCCGCCGAGACTTCCGTGATGCTGAACTCGCCGCGCTCGTCCGTCACCCCCTTTTTTTCCCTCACCCCTTGGCCATCTACTCTGAGCAGCATGACGCTCGCGCGTCGCACGGGCCGATTGTTGTCTTCGTAGACGACGCGCCCGCGCACAACGGAGCGTGCGCTCGCTTTCGCCTGCTCTTTTGTATCCTGCGCGGGCGCGGGGGGCGCGGCGATCACGCTGTCGTCATCTCCCTGCGCCCGCACAGAGATGACGTAGACGAAACAGAGCAGGCAGAGCGCTAGGGTCAAGCGCAGGGGCTGGCGCGTCCGTAGTAATCTGTGGGGGAGCGAGGAATTCATGACGAGAGTTCCTTTCTTAAAGCTCATCAAGCGCGTCGGAAGTGTTTACAGAAAGAGAAGTCTAAAGAGCACACGCAAAGAGAGAGAGCTTGACGGCAAGGGCGGCCTTGCGTGCAAAGAGACGCGCTCGCCTACGTGGCGCTACTTCTTCGGGGGCGAGGGCGTGTAGGGCTTGCCGCCCGTGTCGGCGGCCTTGATGCCGGTCGGGTCCATAAAGAACGAACGCCTGCCTGTGCGACCGTACACGGCAGGCTCGGCCCCAGCCGTGTAGCTCTTGCCGTCTGCCCCGAGCGTGACGCGGAAACGATAGCCGGTCGAGTCCGGGGTCAGGACATCCGGCGGGAGGAGCTTTTCTTTAATGAGCGTCTGGAGATCTGCGAACTGTCCCTTGTGCTGCTGGCTGTAGACGAGCTGCGCGCTGGCGATGCGTACCAGCATCCCTTCCGCTTCCTGCTCGTGCGTTTCGATGCGGAGCTGGAAGAAATATTTCCCGCCCTCGCGTTTGACAGCTTTCTCCACCTCGTCGTTAAAGGTAATGAACCACGAGCCGGAGACGCGGCGCAGTTGAACTTCCAGGGGCGGCGTGCCCGGCGCGTCCTCAAGGAGCTTGACGAAAACAGAGGCGCGGTCGCCGCTTACCTGTTCGCCCGTCACCTGAATCTTGTCCGCACCTATAGCCATCTTTTCAAAATCAGGCTTGAGCTCGTCCATCTCCGCCTGCGTCAAGCCTTCGACCGCCGGACGAAACGCGCTCATCATCAAGGCATCGCGAAAACGTCTTTCGTTGAGCGCCTTGTAGAACTGGCGCACGGCCTCCGAGGGCGTCCCCGCTGCGGTAGTGGGAGCGGTCGCAGAAGTTTTCGGAGTCTGAGCGTAGAGGCTTGTCCAAGCGCCGACGAGGAGGACGAAGGCCAGTGAGCTTAACAGGAAGCGCGTCGCAGGAATGACGAGCGCGGGTTTCAGTTGGTGCATAAATATCCTTCGATGGCTGACGTAAAAGTGAGGCGCGCTCCGTCTCTTGAGTCTTGCCTGAAAAGAGAGCGCGCCTCAGCTTGAGAAGCGTCAAAAGCTATAAATGTTGCCGCCCGAGTTTATTTAAATGACCTCGGCGGCGGCGGCGGCCCGGCGTCGGCACGCGCACGGCCCGAGAGCAGCCACTCGCGCCCGACTATATAGAGCAAGGCGGTGATGATGATAAACGGAATCAGCGCCAGCACGTCGGACCACGGCCCCTCGAAGACAGGGTTGTGTGCTTTCGCCCAGTGCTCAAAACCGTCCAGCCTCTCCTTGAGCGGGATATTCAGGAACGCGAAGAGGACGCCCGCCAGCGCGCCGCCCGCGATGTAGCCCGAAGCCAGCAACACGCCCTGGCTCTTATCGCTTTCGGCGACGAGCTGTTCTTCGCTCATATTCTTTTTCGCAAACTTGCGCGCCAGATACCTGTCCACCGCCCAGCGCACGAGACCTCCGACCAAAATCGGCGAAGAGGTCGAGAGCGGCAGGTACACGCCCACCGCAAACGCGAGCGACGGGATGCCCGATAATTCGAGCACAACCGCGATAAAGACGCCCAGCAAGACAAGTCCCCACGGCAGCTCGCGGCTCAGTATGCCCTTGATGATATAGGACATCAGGGTCGCCTTCGGTGCTGTGTACTTGGTCACGCTTGAGGTCGAGCCGTCCGCGTTAGTCCGCTTATCGTAAATCCCGTTGATGCCGGGGTCGGAGAGATAAACGGGCACGCCCTGGTCGTTGACAAGGTAACGTCCGGCAGGCCCGTGTTCGGGCGTGGTCTTGTGCCAGACGTAGTATTGATTAGAGTCCGTGGCGGCCTCCGGGCCTTGCAGCCCCTCGCGTTTGGCCGCGCCGCCAGACTGCTCATACTCGCTCGGGTTGGCGCGGAAATCCGCGGGGAAGCTGAAATCTTTGTTCTGCGCTATGGGCATGTAGACGGTGCTCGACTGGTTCATCTGCAAGAGAATGGGCCCCAGCACGAGCGCAGAGGCCAGAGCGCCTACGAGGATGGCTATCTGCTGGTACTTCGGCGTTGCGCCGACTAGAAAGCCCGTCTTCAAATCCTGCGACGTTGTGCCGCCGTTTGAAGCGGCGATGCAGACAATCGCTCCCACCGAAAGCGCCGTCACGTAGTAGAGCGGCGCGGTCCAGCCGATAATCAGAAAGACCAGACAGGTCAGCAGCAGTGTCGCGACCGTCATGCCCGAGATAGGATTCGAGCTTGAGCCGATTTCGCCCGTCAGACGCGACGACACGGTAACGAACAGGAAACCGAAGGCGATGATTAAAAGCGCCCCCAGAAAATTCATGTTGAGCGAGCGGAACAGCATGATCGCCAGAACCAGAAAGATGATTCCGCCGATGACGAACTTCATGGACAGGTCCTGGTCCGTGCGCGGCACGTTCGCGCCGGTCTCGCGCGTGCCCCGCAGGTCAGCAAGCCCGCCTTTCAACCCATGCCAGATGATGGGGAGCGAGCGGACAAGGCTGATGATGCCGCCCGCTGCGACCGCGCCCGCGCCTATGTAGAGGATGTAGGCTTTCTGAATCTGCGACACGCTCATGTCGCTGATGAGGTGTGCAGTTTCGGGGGCCAGCGGCGCGGCCAATCCTGCGCCGAAATATTTAATCGCGGGAATCAGCACGAGGTAAGAGAGCACGCCGCCCGCCGCCATAATCGAAGAGATGCGCGGGCCTATGATGTAGCCAACGCCGAGGAGCGCCGGGTTGTTCTCTATAGACACGGAACCGGCTTCGAACGGACGCCCGAAAACTTTCGTCGGATACTCTTTCCACGTCTTGAAAATCTGTTCCAGCGCGTAAAAGATAAATCCTACACCGAAGCCCGCGAGGATGGTCTTGCCGCCCGTCTGCGCAGCTTCCTGCGTGTCAGCGCCAAGCTCTTCGCGCGCGTGTATGGCGGCGGCGCGTGATTCGTCGCTTGCTCCCGCCTTCAACACTTCGGCGCAGGCCGTGCCTTCCGGATATTTGAGAATGCCGTGCTGTTCGACTATGAGCGCGCGACGCAAAGGAATCATCATCAGGATTCCGAGAAGACCGCCGAGCACGGCGACGAGCATGACGCGCGTGAACTCAAGGTCGAAGCCCAGAATCATGATCGCGGGCATGGTGACGCCGATGCCGAAGGCGATTGATTCTCCGGCCGAGCCCGCGGTCTGGACGATGTTGTTCTCAAGAATGGTCGCGTCTCTTAAACCTAACTTCGAGAGCACGCGAAAGAGCGTGATGGAAATCACGGCCACGGGGATTGACGCGCTCACCGTCAGCCCGACTTTGAGTACCAGATAGAGACTCGACGCGCCGAAGACGATGCCGAGCAGCGTGCCGATAATCAAAGGCAGCGGCGTCAGCTCGCGCAGCTTTGCGTTGGCCGGAATGTAAGGCCGGAATGAAGCGGCCAAAGGATTGGACGGCTCGGCCCCGACAATATCAGGATACTCGTTAGTTGGCTTGGTAACCTCTACGATTCCACCGGACATGGAAACCACCTCCGACAAATTTTTTAACGGGGAGCGAATGGGGTTCGAATCGCCTGTTACTTTACACGGCAGAAGCGTCAGAGAGCAAGTCAATCTACATCAAAAATCAGGTGGCGGGTCAGTTTGAAATCGAACTCACCGCCGAGGCGCAGAGAGCGCGGAAGGGGCGCAGAGAGTTGAATTTCTCCGCGCCCCCTCTGCGCTCTCTGCGCCTCGGCGGTGAAAGCTTTGATGCGAATCCGCTTTTGGAATAAACTGCTCAAGCCTTTTCCCCTTCGAGCCACAAGCTTTTTCGGATTGAACCTGTACGGAGTAACTAAGGGATGCGTATACGCGCGCTCGCGCTCATGGCTCTAGCGGTTCTCTTTCCGTCGCTCTCGCCGTTTCACGCGGCGCGGACGAGCAATCATTCTTCTGTCTTGAGCGAAGCGGCGGAGACGCGAACGGCCACGGGTCTTGTGCCTGCGCCCGAAGAGGTGCTCGGGTTTCGTCCCGGCGATGACCGTCGGCTGGCAAGCTGGCGCGAAGTGGTCGAGTACTTCCGCCGCCTGGATGCTGCGAGCGAGCGCGTACAGTTTGCGGAACTCGGCAAGACGACGATGGGCGCGCCCTTTGTGATGGCCACCATCAGCGCGCCGGAGAATCTCGCGCGCCTCGAAGAATACAGAAAGATTCAGGAGCAGCTCGCAGACCCGCGCCTGCTCGGGCCGAACCGGGACGCACGCGCGCGACAGTTGATTGCGCGCGGTAAGACAATCGTTCTCATCACCTGCGGCATACACTCCACGGAAGTCGGCTCGTATCTTTCGAGCATGCTCATCGCGCACAGGCTCGCTTCTGCCGATGATCCCTTGACTCGCGAAATCCTGCGGAACACCATCGTCCTGCTCGTCCCGTCGCTCAATCCCGATGGAGTGGACATCGTCAAGAACTGGTACGACAAAACCCGTGGCACGCCCTATGAAGGCACGGACCCGCCAGAGCTTTATCACAAGTACACGGGCCACGATAACAACCGCGACTGGTACGCCTTCACGCAGGTCGAGACACGTATCACCGTCGAGCGGATTCACAACGTCTGGCACCCGCAGATTGTCCACGACATACATCAGCAGGGCGCGAACGGCTCAAGACTTTTTCTGCCGCCCTACATGAAACCCGTGGAGCCGAACGTCCCGCGCCAGATTGTAGAAGGCTACACGGAATTAGGAAGCGCTATCGCGGCGGAGATGCGCGGCGCGGGCTTTCAAGGCATCACGACCAACACGACCTACGACGCATGGACGCCCGCGCGTGCCTACTCGCACTATCACGGCGGCGTACGCATTCTTTCAGAAACCGCTTCGGCCCGAATAGCCACGCCCGTCAACATCAAGTTCGCTGACTTGCGCTCACGCGACCCCGGCTACAACCCGCAGCGAGAGTCGCCCGAATTCTCGCCCCTCTGGATGGGAGGCGCATGGCATTTAAGAGACATTACAAACTACATGACGACCGCCGCCTTCTCGCTCTTAAAACATGCGGCGCAGAATCGCGAGCGTTGGCTCAACCGTTTTTATGAGATTGGAAAGGAAGCTATCAGGCCGCGAAAGAAGGGCGAACTGTCTGCGTTTCTAATTCCACCTTCAGACAATAGTGAAAAGCTGTTGCAAATATTGGGCAGGGGTGGAGTGGAGATGGACTATATCACCAAATCCTTCACCGTTAATGGAAAGACTTTTCCAGAAGACACAGTCATCATACGCCTTGACCAGCCCTACGGTGGCTTCGCCAAAGCGCTATTAGAAAGACAGCATTATCCGGATTTGCGCGACTCATCCGGCCACCCCGTTGCTCCTTATGATGTCACAGCTCATACACTGCCCTTATTGATGAATGTTGAGGTACAAGCTATCAACTCACCTTTCAGATACCCGAAGGGCAAACCTCTTTTGTTCGCTACAACCGGCTGCCAGTTAATTTCTAAAGGGCTCGTGGCGATTTACAAATCGCATGTCCCTTCCATGGATGAAGGGTGGACTCGCTGGGTACTTGAACAACGAGGGGTGTCTTACAGCGTGCTCGAAGACAAAGATGTACGCGCCAGCAACTTTAAATATGTGGTGGGTTTGATGCAGGAGCGTAATCTTGACGTCATTATCATTCCGGACCAAACGCCGCGCGCAATTTTTGAGGGACACCGCAAAGGCACAATGCCTGAAGAGTACACGGGCGGCCTCGGCGCGGAAGGCGTCAGGGCTTTGCGCGAGTTTGTCGAAGCGGGCGGCACGCTCGTCTGTCTGAATCGCGCATCCTCATTCGCCATCCAGCAGTTCAAACTGCCCGTGCGCGACATCACGGAAGGACTCAAGCGCACGGAGTTTTATGCACCCGGTTCTATTCTGCGGATGGAGCTTGACACGACGCATGCGATAGCCAGGGGCATGCCGAAGGAGTCCGTGGCGTGGGTCGAGAATTCGCCCGTCTTTGAGATCAGCGATCAGAAAGAGGCCGCGCGCGTCCATCTCATCGCGCGTTATCCCGTGAACTCTGACCCGCTGCTTTCGGGCTGGCTTTTGGGCGGGGAGCGTTTGCGCGGAAAGGCTGCGCTCGTCGAAGTCAAAATGGGCCGTGGCCGCGTCATCCTCTTCGGCTTTCGACCGCAGTATCGCGGGCAATCCCTGGCAACTTACCAGCTCTTTTTCAACTCCTTCACGCTCGCCGCCAAACAGAGCGCCCTAAGCGAGTAAAAATCAGAAAAGCGAGAGGACAGAAATTAACAGGGATGGACAGGATAGACAGGATAAGAAGAAGTGATAAATGCAAAGTGCAAAGTGCAGAATTAAAGAATAGCTTTTCCTTCATCATTTTGCATTCTGACTTTTGCATTGTTTTTATCCTGTCTATCCTGTCCATCCCTGTTTGAATTTTGGCCTCGAAAAAAGAAACAACCCGCGCCGAATTAGCGTATAATACTCCTCGGGTAGATGCCCGGGCAGAAGTGCGGAACACGTGGAAAGCCAAGCGCACAGGGCATCTTCTTTAGGCCAATAATGGTCGCCTTTTTTATCACCTCTCTTATTCTAATAGCCGCAATCCTTTACGCTTTATACCGTTGGCAACGCAACTCTGTGCTTAAGGGAGCGGAGGAGCGCGTGTTGCTTCCGCCCGAGCCGGGCTTTCGAGGTCTGTTCGGCGCGGGCGAAGACGCGCCCGCGCTCAAGAGCGCGTTTGAGGACGCTGAAGCTGCCGCCGCAGAGCACCGCGCGGCGCTCATGGAGCGCGCCGCGCAGGGCGACAAAGAGGCCCTCGTGGATGCCGCCGCGCTTGCCGACACTGCCGTTTACGACGAAGTCCTGAACGCGCTTCTGGATGGTGCGGATTCAGACCAGAAGCTGCCAGGGCTCGTCTCCTTCATCGCGCGCTCTGTTCCGCGCCCGCGCGTCAACCGCAGGCTGGCCGAAAGATTTTTGGAATCATGGAAGGCTTCACCCGATAGAAGCTCTACGGCCAAGATGCTGCACGTCGTGGCGCTTGCGGACGACGCGGAAGCTTACGGACGAGCAGTGGAAACTGCGATTGATTTTCTGCACAAGGGCCGCATCCCTTCTCTTTCCGTGGAGGAGCTGCGCCAACTGGCTGAAAGCGAATACTGGATACTATCGCAAACCGTGAGAAGCTCCGGCGAGGGCTTTCTCTTGAAACGTCAACTCGCCCGGCTGCGCCGTGAGGGGAGTGCGAAGCGGCGCGCTTCCGGGTGAAATTGTTTTACGCCCCCTTTGATGGTTTAGCTGAAAGTCGAGGATTATCATGAACGAGATTGATCTGTGGTCGATTGTCCCCGTTGTCGCGGTGGCGCTCGTGGCGCTGATTGTGCTGCTCGTTATCCTGAGCCGCACTCTGGTCAACGTCGGAGCGCGCGAGATTGCCATTAAGGAGCGGCGTTACCTCGGCGCGAAGATGCCGCCGGGCCGCGTCGTCGCCACGGAAGGCGAAGTCGGCATACAGGCCGACGTCTTGAAGCCGGGCCTGCACTTTATCAAGTACCCCTTCGAGCGCGTCGTGCGCAAAGTGCCCTTGATTGAAATCGGCGCGGACGAGATGGGCGTCATCGAAGCGATTGACGGCGAGCCGATGCCGCCGGGCGGAATCTTCGCGCTCGACCGCGCGCAGAACGCGCACAACAATTTTCAGGACCCGATTGCGTTTATCAAACGCGGCGGCGTCAAGGGCATACAGCTTCGCACGCTCCCGCCGGGCCTGTGGCCGATTCACCCGTATCTCTTCCGCGTCTCGGTTGCCAAAACGACGGTCGTGCCTCCGGGCAAAGTCGGCGTCGTGACGGCTGCCGACGGTGCTCCGCTCGACGCGGGCCGCTTGCACGGCAAAGCCATAGACGGCCACCACAACTTTCAGGACGCCGAGCAATACATAGCCTCCGGCGGCCAGAAAGGCCCGCAGGTCGAGATACTGACGCCCGGCACGTATCGCATCCTGACAAACAGCGTGGACATAGACAACAACAACAACGTCAAGCCCGGTCTGTTCGTGGTGCGTCTCTTCGATGCGACCATCATCTCGGAGAACGCGATTGGACTGGTCGAAGCACTGGACGGAGCGCCGCTCGACCCGCGCGATTACGTCGCCACGCCCGTCATGGGCCACGACAATTTTCAGGACTGCAACGAGTTCATCACGGGCGGCGGTCAGCGCGGCCCGCAGAAGGACATCCTTCTGCCCGGCACTTACTACATCAACCCGCTCGTCTTCAAAGTGATTCCCGAGACGGCCAAGGAAGTAAAGCCGGGTGAGGTCGCCGTGATTGTCTCCAACACAGGCAAAGACCCCGGCGAAGAAGTCCGTCGCTCTATGGCCGCGAAGGTGCGCGAGCGTATGGAGCGCGAGGAGCAGGAGCATGTAGAGCAGGCGGCTGCGCGTCTGGATAAGCTTTCTGATGAGAGCCGCAACGTCGAAGAGATTCAGGAAGACTTGATGTCCGGCGACCCTGCCGACCGTCGCTTAGACGAAGGCGCGCACGAAGCCTACGTTGTGCCCGAAGGTTATCGCGGCATACAGGAAACGGTCGTCGGCCCCGGTCGCTACTACGTCAACACGCTGGCGATTACGCCCATCGTTATCCCCACTACGAACCAGACGGTCGAGTGGACGGCTGGCGAAGTCAACCAATCGTTCAACCCCTTCGAGGTCATCTCCAAGGACGGTTTCACGATGCAGTTGGAAGTGCGCGTCGTCTTCCGCGTCAAACCCGAAGACGCGCCCTTCATGGTCGCCAAGATAGGCTCGATTGATAAGCTCATACAGAACGTGATGCATCCTCTGATTGACTCCATCTTCCGCAATCAGGCTTCGGAATCAAGCGCCATGGCCTACTTGCAGAATCGTCACGAGGAGCAGGAGCGCGCCGAGGCTCGTGTCCGCGCGCACCTTTTGAAGTATCACGTAGACGTCGTCAACGTGCTCATCTGCCACATACATCTTCCGGCTGAGCTGATGAAGACGCAGACCGAGAAGATTCTGGCCGAGCAACGCCAGAACATGTTCGACGCGCAACGCGAGGCCGAAGAGAAGCGCATTCAGCTTGAGAAGATTACGGCGCAAGCCAACAACCAGAAAGACCTGATGGCCGCAACCGTCGGTGTGGAGATTGCGGGCAAGCGCGCCGAACAGCGCAAGGCCGAGGCCGAAGGCGAGGCGCACTACATCCTCTCCACGGGCCGCGCCGAAGCAGAGAAGGTGCGACTGATGGGCGAGGCGCAGGGCGTCGCCTATCACGAACAGGTCAACGCGCTCGGCGCACAGGGCGTCGCCCTCGTCGAAACCCTCAAGGTCATCGGCGAAAAAGGCGTCCGCATCACACCGGACGTCATGGCTTCAGGCGGCTCCGGCGACAGCGCGGGCAACCTCGGCACACTCCTTCTGCTAAACTTATTCCGTGACCGCTTGGGCGCGCCCGGAGAGAATGGCGCGAAGGTTAGTGTAAAGTAAGACACGCGCCCTTGATGGCTCGAAGGATGACAGGAAAGAAATGGCCCTTCGAGCCATCAAGTGGCCGTGCCGTCCGGCGCTTGAGAGCATGGACGACGGCCTTTCTCTTTGGCCGCAGAGCAAGCGGTTTTATCTATCAAGCTTAACTTCAAGACTACTTCCAAAGCTCGCTGAGGAACAATCATCGTGTCTGAATTTTTGACAAGCATCAGTGCGCAGAGCGTGTTTCTCATTATCGCCGGCATCGGGCTGGTCTTTCTCCTGATCTCTTTAATCTTCGGAGAACTGTTTGATAATCTCGGCTTTGATTTTAACGCGGACGGTATAGCGGACGGTCCGGGGTTTTTGGACTCGCGCGCTTTGAGTGTCTTTGTCACCTCGTTCGGGGGCTTCGGGGCGATTGGCATTCAGATGGGGCTGAGCATCCTTGCCAGCTCGCTTCTGGGTCTGGCGAGCGGAGTCATCCTCGGCGGCGTCGTGATGGTGTTCGCTCGTTTTTTGTACGGCCAACAGTCTTCAAGCTCAGTCAGCACGTCGCAGCTCGTGGGCCGCACGGCACAGATTACCGTTACCATCCCGGCTGGCGGTATCGGTCAAATCAGTTGTCGCGTCGGCGAAGAACGCGTCGAGAAAATCGCGCGTGCGCGCGATGGTATGGAACTACGCGCCGGTACGCTGGTGCGTATAGATGAGATTGCAGGCGATTCTGTGATCGTCAGCTCGGCCTCCGATGTGTTGGAAGCAAACCCGCGCGCCCGCGCGTAAAACCAATTATCGCTTAACCCGTTTCGAGGTATTCAATCATGAACGATATTCAACCCCTCCTTATCCCCATCATCGTCGTCGTCGTTGCGCTGGCGTTTCTCATCGCGCTCTGGCTCCTGAGCCGCAACTACATCAAGGTGTCGCCCAACATGGCGGCTGTGATTAGCGGACGCACAAGGAAGCTCGCGGACGGCACAGTCGTCGGTTATCGTCTGGTCCGGGGCGGCGCGACACTGCTTCTACCTTTTCTCGAAAAGGTTGATTACCTGAGCCTCAACGTGCTCACGGTCCCTCTAGCCACAACGAGAGCCTACACAGTGCAGGGCGTTCCCGTCTCTGTCAAAGCGGTCGCCAACGTCAAGATCAAGGGCGACGATGAAAGCTTGCGCGCGGCAGCAGAGCGCTTTTTAGGCATGGGGCCGCAGGAGTTTCATCAGCTCGTCTTCCAGACATTGGAAGGCCACCTGCGCGCCATCCTTGGCACGCTCACCGTCGAAGAGATTAACAACGACCGTCAAAGCTTTGCGCAGAAATTGACCACGGAAGCGGCTGGCGATCTTGAGAAGATGGGCATCGGCCTAGACGCTTTAACCATTCAGGAAATCAGCGATGAAGAGGGCTACCTTGATGCGCTGGGTAAACGGCGCACGGCGGAAGTCCAGCGCGACGCCGAGATAGGCCAAGCCGAAGCCATGCGTGATTCCAAGATCAAGGCTTCGCTCGCCATGCAGGAAGGCGAAAAGGTTCGCCTCGCCTCGGAAGCAGATATTGCCGCTTCGACCCGAGAGACGGAGGTCAAGCGAGCGCAGTTTCAGGCTGAGATTCAGCGTGAAAAAGCTACTGCTGAACAGGCCGGGCCGCTGTCCGATGCACGCGCACGTCAGGAGGTCGTGGCCGAAGAAGTCCGCATCGAGAGGATTCGCACGCAGGAACAGATTGCCGTGCAGGAACAGGAAGTCCTGCGCAGAGAGAAAGAGCTGGAAGCGACGATCGTGAAAAAGGCCGAGGCCGAGCGGCGCGCAGCCGTTTTACGCGCACAGGGCGAACAGGAAGCGGCCATTCTCGGAGCCGAGGGCAGAAAGCAAGCCATGATTGCGCAGGCCGAAGCCGAAAGCGCGAAATTACAGAAAGAGGGCGCAGGCCGCGCCTCCGCGGTCGAGGCGGAAGGCCGCGCCGAAGCCTCGCGCATTAAAGCTCTCGGTCTGGCTGAAGCGGAAAAGATAGAGGCGCAAGGTATGGCGCAGGCGAAAGCCACAGAGGCGCAGGGGTTGGCCGAAGCCGCCGCCATCAAAGAGAAGGCCGCAGCGTGGCGCGAGTTCAACGATGCGGCGCGGTTACAAACCGTGCTGGAGAAATTGCCTAGCATCATCGAAGCCACCGCGCCTGCGCTCAGAGCTATTGCCGAACCGCTTGGCAACATTGAAAGGGTCGTGATGATAGATCATGGCGGAGCGGCGGACGGAAATGGTCATGGCTCAGGCGGCCTCAATCGCTTCGCCCAGACCGGCCCGACAGTCATCTTCTCGCTCCTACAGCACCTGCAAGCGCTCGGTCTCAACCTGCCTGAGATTCTCTCGCAGCTCGGCGTCCAATCAAACGATGCCAAGACAACCGAGAAACCCGTCACGCCCGCCATCGAAGCGACAGCGGCGGAAGATGGAAACCGCAAAGAAGTTAAGGAATAGAGCTCTCGATTGAAACACGCGAAAGGGCTGCTCCCGCAAGGTGGCAGCCCTTTTGTCTATCTCGCGGATAGAGAGAAGTTAAATTGATTGAGAGTAGTATCCTCTGAATCGTTATAATATTTCCCACGAGAGTGGCAGGTCAATCATTCGGCATAATAGTAGTTATGTGGCTACGTACTAATAAAGATTGAGATTCGCAAACATGAACCCAGAGCTTGAAAAGAAACTAATCGACGATTTGGAAAAGTCAGGATTTAGTTCGGAGTTGCGAGCTATAAGAACCTTTCTATCATGTGGGTGGGGCTGTACTGGTTTTGCCAATTATTTCGATTTAGATGAAGAGAAAGTTAGGGCTGTTGATCTTCTTGCCTTCCAAGCAAGTGAAGAAGTTTTATCGAATGGAGTGTTTGTGAGAGCTGAGTTCTTAATCGTTGGTGAAGTTAAGAAGTCACAAAAACCGTGGATTTTATTTAAAGAGGAGCGCCATTATATCATTGATGATTACTCGAATAATCTTGTCTATCTGTGTGATCCTCGTATGCCTTACACATTTAAAGATGCTATGGCACAAGATTCTCTTTATACAAAGTTTGGCTGGACAGCTTATGGCATACATGAGAGTTTCAAAGACCCAGATGCTCAGGCCCGAACATATTCTGCTTTAATAACTGTATGTAAAGCCGCTGAAAGCATTCTTGAGACATACTCTGCTGCATATAGGGAGGAAGAACAACGTGCAAAGGTTTCCGGTGACAAATTAACCGAACGCATACTTCAATTTGTTAAGCCAATCATTATCTTGGATGGATTACTGGTAGCAGCAAGTCTCAAAGAAAATGGAGAGATTGCCCTCGAAGAAGTTAAATATGCGCCCATTGAATTTCACTTCAAATCAAAGGGGTGTCGCAAGGGAACATATCTTGTTGATATTGTGACGCTAGATAATCTAAAAGAGTATATTGAGATTTCTGAGAAGAGACGGCAGACCATGTTGGCTCGCATTAAATCTCTTGCAGATAAAAGCGCCACATAACAACTTATTCAATCCGACCGCTCAATAGCAGTTTTTGCATAATTTATTTCATCATCCGGCGCGCAATACCATAAACCGAACATGGGGCGACCGTTACTTTTCTCATTAGGAGGAACGGATGCTCGTCGGACACTTCGCGGTGGGTTTGATTGGCAAGCGTGTGGAGCCGAAGCTCTCGCTCGGGACGTTAGTGCTGGCGGCGATGCTCGCGGATTTTCTGTGGTGCGTCTTTATGCTCGCGGGTTTGGAGCACGTGGAGTTCAAGCCCGGTCGGGGCGCGGCCAATTACATCGCGGCCTTTGACGTTGCCTTCAGCCACAGCCTCTTGATGGATGTCATCTGGGGCGCGCTCTTTGCAGGCATCTATTTCTTGTGGCGGCGTGAGACGCGCGGGGCGTTGATACTGTTCGCGGTTGTGCTGAGCCACTGGCTGCTGGATGTAGTGGCTCATCCTCCGGACATGCCGCTTGCGCCGGGCGAGACCGCGCGTTTTGGATTAGGACTCTGGAAGTCCATCCCCGCGACGCTGATTGTCGAAGGCGGTTTGTGGCTGATTGCCATCATTATTTACGCTCGCGCAACGCGTCCCGGAAATCGTGTGGGCACGTACGCCTTCTGGATTGTCGTCGTTCTGCTGACGCTTATCTGGTACGGCAACATCACTGGGCCTCCGCCTCCGAGCGTGATGGTGGCGGGAATCTCCAGCCTGATTTATTTCTCGCTCGTAGTGGCATGGGCCTACTGGATGAACCGTTTGCGCCCTGCTAAAGTTTGATTACCAAAAAATCCTCCCGGAGCAAGCATGAAAAACGGAACGCTTCGCATAACACGAGCGCTTTACTTCGCGAGCATCCTCGCTCTTCTGTTTGTCTTCGAGCTTTCAGTCCATGCTCAGCAGCCTCAGCCTTCGCCGGATGCGGCGCGCGATTTCGAGAAGACGGAGAAGATGATAGAGATGCGCGACGGCGCGCGGCTCTACACGGAAATCTTCGTGCCGAAGAAGCGGCAAGGCGAACGGCTGCCGATTATTTTCATGCGGACGCCCTACGGCATCGCGGGCTGGTTCGAGCGCAGCACCACAGGGTTTTTGAAAGAGCTTGTGGACGAAGGTTATATCTTTGTCTTTCAGGATATTCGCGGGCGTTTCAAATCCGAGGGCCGCTTTGTCATGACGCGCCCGCCGCGCGAGACAACCGATGCGAAAGCGATTGACGAAGGCACGGATACCTACGACACGATTGAGTGGCTCGTCAAAAATATTTCAGAGACGAATGGTCGCGTCGGCATGTTTGGAACTTCATACGACGCGTGGCTCGCTGTGATGGCGACGCTTGAGCCGCATCCGGCCTTGAAAGCTGTCGTCGAGCAGGCCACGCCAGCGGACATGTTTCTGGGCGATGATTTTCATCACAACGGCGCTTTTCGTTTGAGCTACGGTTTTGAATACGCCTACCAGCTTGAAAGCTCGAACGAGAACGAGAATTTTAAGTTCGACACCTACGACACATACGAGTGGTACTTGCGCATGGGCGCGCTTTCGAACGCCGACGCGCGCTACTTTCACGGGAAGCTTCCAACGTGGAACAACTTTGTGGCTCATCCTAATTACGACTCGTTCTGGAAACAGCGCGCGCTCGCCACGCAGCTTAAGCGCCCGACCGTCCCCATCATGCACGTCGCGGGCTGGTGGGATCAGGAAGATTTTTACGGGCCCATGAAGGCTTATGAAGTGCTGGAAAAAGCGGATACCAATAGCATGAATTATCTGGTGGTCGGCCCCTGGAATCATGGCGGGTGGGAGCGGCGCGACGGAGACAAGCTCGGCAATATCAATTTCGAGAGCCCTACGAGCCGTTACTTCCGCGAAAAGATTCGCGCGCCGTGGTTCGCGCATTTTTTGAAAGACCGCGCTCTGAAACAGCCCGAAGCCGTGACCTTTCAGACGGGCGCAAACAAGTGGATGTCTTACGATGCGTGGCCGCCGCGCGCGCGTACTACAGGGCGCAACCTATATTTTCAAACCAGCGGTCGGCTCTCTTTTAATCCTCCAGCGGAAGACGGCCCGAGGGCGTTTGACGGCTACGTTTCCGACCCTGCGCGCCCGGTTCCCTATCGCGCGCGTCCCATCGAGCCGACCTATAACCCTCCCGCGCTTGGCAACTCGCGCTGGTACACATGGCTTCTCGAAGACCAGCGCTTTGCACACAACCGCCCAGACGTACTGACATGGGCGACCGCTACTTTGCAGGAAGACGTAGTCATCTCAGGCGACATCATCGCGCATCTTTTCGCTTCGACCACGGGCACGGACTGTGACTGGATTGTGAAGCTGATTGACGTTTATCCCGAATCCTATCCGCAAGACCCGAGGATGGGCGGCTACCAGCTCATGGTCGCCAACGAAATCCTGCGCGGACGTTTTCGCAAGAGCTTTGAAAACCCTTTGCCCATACAGCCCAACCAGATCACCGAATTTGTCGTAGACCTGCACACCTCCGACCATCGCTTTCTCAAAGGCCACAAAATTATGATTCAGGTCCAGAGCACCTGGTTTCCCCTCTACGACCGCAACCCGCAAAAGTATGTCCCCAACATCTTCATGGCGAAAGACACGGATTATCAAACAGCGACCCAGCGCATCTTTCGCTCAAAAAGATATGCGTCTTACGTGAGTGTTCCGGTGGCGAAGTAAAAGTTTGAATAAACAGAGACGGCAACGACAAAGATTTTGACGAGCTTAATTTAGTTGACGACGAACTGCTTGTAGTGGTCGAACCGCTCAAGAATCAGCGTCACGTAATTGACCGGCTCCAACCCTCGACAGAAGCCGAATTTGACTACGGGGTCGGTGGAGTATTGCTGTGTGGATTTCTGCAAGAGCCAGTAGGAAACGTCATTCCATGATTTAGGATCGCCGCCGTACTTTTCCGCGAGGCGCTGAGCGTCCTGCACGTGACCTGCGCCTGTGTTGTAGGAAGCGAGTATGAACTTCAGACGCTCCCCGGCGTCCGGGATGCGCTCGTGCCAGTACGTGCTCAGCCATTTCAGAAAGCGCACGGCCCCCTGTATGTTCTCTTCCGGATTGAGCGGGTTCTGCACGCCGTACTGTCGCGCCGTCGCGGGCATCAGTTGCAGCAAGCCTTGCGCGCCAGCCCATGAGCGCGCGTCCGACTTGAAGCGCGATTCCTGAAAAGCTTGCGCGGCCAGCAGCCGCCAGTCCCAGCCAAGCTCAGACGCGTAGAGCTTCAATAGCTCGTCATATTCGCAGAGCTTGCCCGTAGAGGACGTGAGATAGTCGCTCGCGACGCGCTCAAGATAACGCTTGCGGTCTACGAAATATTTTTTGTAAAGCCTGTCAAAGAGCGTCCCGTTCTTCTTTTCATCTATCCAGTTATTCAATTCGGCGAGCAGCTCGGGCGAGTTCCTTCTCACGGCCCACGTGACGCTGTGAGAACGGCCTACGACGGGCCGCACTTTCAGATTCTTAAACTCAGCCTCTTTCAGCTCGGCCAGATTATTCTGCATCACTGTGAACTGGACTTCGCCGCGCGCCACCTTCTGCGCCAGCGCCTCGTCCTGAATCTCGTTGCCCATCTCGACGACGCTGACGTCGCCGCTGATTTCGTCCGACAGTTCGACCATCGTTCTTTTGTACGGCGAACGCTCGGGCAGGGTGACGGTCTGTCCTGCGAGCTGCGCGGGGCGCGTGACGAGCCGCGCCTGTATGTCTATCTCCGGAAGCTCATCTGCGGGGCCGGGCTTGATGGCCTGCTCGGTTCCTGTGCCCGCTGTTTCGGGCGGAGTTTCCTGTTGCACGAGCGCGGGCTCCGTCCGGTAGAGCGCGTGCGAGAAAGAGACGTTCTGTTCGTCATCGGGTGTGGGCACGAGGCGTCCGGCGGCGATGTCGCCTTCGCCCGTGTTGAGCAGCGAGTAGATGCTCTTGCGGTCTGTGACTACAACCATCTTGAGCGCGAGGTCGCGCTCCTTAGCAAAGGTCTGCAACAACTCGTACTCATAGCCGAGTGGCTCGCCCTTGTAGATAAAATAGCTGGTCGAATTATAAGGAGCGAGGACGACAAGCTGGCCGCGCTCGCGCAACTGAGCCAGATCGCGCTGGATGGGCTGGGCCATCGGCACGTTGGTCTTGCGGTTAATCTGGTCAACCGCTTCGATATCCGGCTGGCGATGACGCCTGCACGTCACGGCGGAGAAAAAAAGAAGGGCCGACAGAAAGAGCAGGATAACTCTGGTCGGGGCGCTCATGGTGTGTGCTTCCGCTCGAAGCGGCGCGGCGCGTGGGGATGATGCGCGCGTCGTTCCCGTTAAGTCTGACAGAGAATGTCTCGGGGGGTTTAGAGAAAAGCTACAGAGCTTTTATTCCAAAATCGGCGGCAAGTCAATTGTTTGCCGAAATCTTATCTCATTCGCTGCGGCCCGCCAGCTATTAATAGCGTAATGATTGACCATGTATCTTGCCAGCAGATATATTCTGTTTAAGTAGAAAACCTTGGGAGTCGTTTTATGAGCACAATCAATGTCAAAGAAGAAGCCCAACGGCTGCTAGAGAAATTGCCGGATGATATTACCTGGGACGACCTGATGCACGAAATCTATGTGCGGCAGGCCATTGAAGCCGGACTTGCCGATAGCGAGGCGGGGCGAGTCACGGACGTTGAAAGCGTGCGTGAAAATTTTGGACTGCCGATTTGATTATTAGACGCTGTATGAAAAGTCCCGTAGGGACTGAATGTTTATAGCTGGCACGCATTTCCAAAAATCAAGCTCCGTAGGAGCGGCATGTCACGGATGCAGAACATGACGCTCCTACGGAGCTTGATTTTTGATTGAGACGATTGAGCTATAAACATTCGCGCTCCTATCGGAGCTAAACAATTATGTCTTTTCAAACAGCTTCCTAGATAACGCATTACGCAAGGCGATGGTAAAGCTCTGCGTTTTTCTTGAGCACGTAATCCGCAGCGGCCTCGAATTTCTCGTCCGGCTGGGCGAGCAATTCTTCGATGCTCACGCGCGCGAGTTCTTCGGGTGTGACCCCTAGACGGGCGGCTATTTCTCTTAACCTTGTCAGATGTTCGTCAGGGAGATCAATGGTGATGGAACTCATCTTCGTTCTCCAAATCCTCAGATGTATCTTCGGTAAGATTATTTCTCTTTATCGAGATACATCTTGGCGGCCATCTTTGCCAGCTTCCACATCTTGCCCCATTCGATGCGGCCTTCGTCGCGGCCCGTGAGCTTGTCGAGTATGAGCTTGCGGAATTGTTTGCCTTCGCGGCGGAGCATGAACTCTTTGGCGTACGGCTTGGCTGTGTCGAAGAAGCTGAATTCGGGGTCGGTGACGATGCCTATGCCTTCGAGCGTCATGAGCGCGCGGATGACGTAGGTGAAATTCGCAGGCAGGCGGAAAGGATATTCGTACATCACTTCCGCCAGATCATAGGTCAGCTCTTTGAAGTTGACCTCGCCCAGCTTCAGATTGATGTAGTGCTTGAATAGCCCTTCGACCACGGGCCGCACGGTTTCAGGATCAACGCCGGGCTTGAGGAAGTTCAAATCAATCAAGTCCTGCGCGAGGCCGTGCACGTCGCGCTCTATGACGTGGAAGAAGGCGTTAATCATCATCGCCTGAAGACGCGGCGTAATCCGCCCGGTCATCCCGAAATCGAAGAACGCGAGCCGCCCGCTATCCATCACAAGCAGATTGCCGGGATGCGGGTCTGCATGAAAGAAGCCGTCTTCCAGAAGCTGCTTTAAGTAAGTGCGTACCAGTAGGCGATTGACTTTGAGCGGCGAGAAGCGGTGCGCGCGCAATCCTTCGAGGTCCACGACCTTTGTGCCGCGTATGAACTCCATCGTCAGCACACGAAGAGTGGTGTGCGACCAGTGAATGCGCGGGACGTGAACGGCTCGCCACGTCTGAAAGTTTTCACGGAAGCGGTCTGCGTTGCGCCCTTCCTGAACGTAGTCCATCTCTTCAAAGACAGTCTCTGCAAACTCGTGCAGCATGCCTTCCCAGTCTGCGTTGCGGCTCGCCTCCGGAATCAGGCGATTCATGAGCGCGACCAAGCGGCGCAGGATGGCTATGTCGAAGTTGATAATCTCCGGCAGGTTGGGGCGCTGAACTTTGACGGCAACCTCTTCGCCCGTGTGCATGCGCGCGCGATAGACCTGACCCAGCGAGGCCGCAGCCACAGGCGCGGCGTCAATCTCCGCGTAAGCTTCCTGAATCGTTCGACCAAGCTCCGCTTCGATGCGCGCGTAGGCTTCCGTCGTAGAGAAAGGCGGAACCTGATCCTGCAAGAGCGCAAGCTCTTTGACATAAGCGAGCGGCAGCAGGTCGCCGCGCGTGCCTAAGGATTGACCGATTTTGATAAAGGTCGGCCCGAGCTTGATAAGATTCTCTTTGAGCCACACGGCCTGCTTTTCTAAACGCGCCTCCTTGTTCGCGGTTCCTTCCGAGCCGCGAAAGACGAAGAAACGCACGATGCGAATGATGCGGTCTATGACGCGGCGGTCAACGTCGCGACTCCACGACTGAAAGCGCGCGATGCGGCCTCGTGCTCTTGCCTCCGCGCGCCAGCGCTCGCTCATGCGGCGCATGAAGCTTGAGCGTATGTCGTAGCCGTCCAGATAAAGATAGAGCGACAGGAGCCCCAGCACGCGCGTCACCTGTGCGGCGCGCAGCCACCCGCGCAGCCCGTGGCCCGTAACCGTTTCGTCTTCCTTGATGATGTCCGTGTGCGTACCCGAGAGGACGAGCGGTTCTTCTTTTTCCGTCGTGATAGGAGGATGCAAAGCAGGCGCAAGCGCACGAGCCTCGCCGCGAGACGCACCATTACTCCCGTTCGTCAACGCAATCAAGCGCTCGTCGTCCCGCTGTAAAGCTTCGTTTTGTTCTGTTGTTGCCATCTGCGGTTGATATTAAAGCTAACCTATCGCAATCCTGTCTCAAAAATATAGAAAGCAGTGACGAGTGACAAGTGACAAGTGACAAGTTAAAAAAAGAAAAGCTTTTTCTTGCTTGTCACTTGTCACCTGTCACTCGTCACTGCTTTTCAGACTATGGCGAGCGAGCGCCCGATGCCTCGCTTCTCAAAATAACTTGTGGCGCGCGTGATGTCCGTATCAATCCGGCGCTTCAGCTCGTCGATTGAGTTGAACTTCCGCTCGTCGCGCAGGCGATGCAGAAAGCGCACGCGCACGACATCGCCGTAGAGGTCTCCCTCCCAATTGATTACGTACGTTTCCACGGAAGGTTCCGCATCCAGCCCGAAAGTCGGGCGCGTGCCGATGTTAGTCACGCTCTTGCGCCACGCGCCTTCAATCAATGTCGCCGTCACGTACACACCATTGCGAGGTATGACGCGGTTGTGGGCTCTCAAGTTGGCCGTAGGAAAACCTAGCTGACGACCGCGCTCGTCGCCGCGCACCACGCGCCCCTCCACACCGTAAGGGCGGCCCAGCATGCGCCGCGCCAGATTCACACGCCCTTCGGAGAGAAGCTGGCGAATGCGGCTTGAGCTGATGCGTCCTCCGCGAAGCTGCACCTCCGGCACTTCTTCCGCGCGAAAGCCAAGCTCCGCGCTTACTCTTCGCAGGAGTTCTATGTTGCCTTCGCGGTTGTGGCCGAAGGCAAAGCCGCGCCCTAGATAAACTTCCTTTGCCTGAAGACGGTCGCGCACGATGTCGCGCAGAAAATCTTCGGCGCAGATTTCTGCAAACTCTCTGGTAAACGGAATGACAATCGTTTGCTCTATGCCGAGCATGCCGAGCGCCTCTATCTTTTGATCAAAGGTTTGCAGGAGCGGCGGGGCGGATTCCGGATGCAGCACGGCGCGCGGGTGCGGGTCGAAGGTAATCACGGTCGGCACAGCGCCCGTGGCACGCGCTCGCTCCGTGATGGTACGCATCACAAGCTGGTGGCCCAGATGCAGACCGTCAAAGACGCCCAGCGTCAAAACGGTCGGACGCGCAATCCGCGCATTATCTGTTCCATGAAATAAACGCATAAGAGCAACGCAAAATGCAAAGTGCAAAATGCAGAATGAAAAGAAAGCGCTTCTTTAATTCATCACTTTGCACTTTGCATTTTGCACTTTGCTTTCATCCCTCATCCCTTACTTCCAGCCCGTCGTAGGCGAATTCGACTCCTTCTGGTAAGACGCGTGAATCGCGCGCATGAAGAATATCGTGCGCGATGTGCGTCAGGTAGGCGCGGCGCGGCTTGAGCTCTTCGATGTAGCTGAGCGCGCGTTCTACATTGAGATGTGTTGGATGAGCTTTGAAGCGCAGGCAATCGAGTATGAGCACGTCAAGGCCGCGCAAGCCTTCGATGCTGGCGGGCGGAATCTCGCTCAAGTCCGTGGCGTAGGCAAAGTCGTTAAAGCGATAGGCCATCACAGGCAGCCGCCCGTGTATCACTTCCAGCGGCGTGATGATCAACTCCCTTCCGATGGAAAAGGGCGCGTTCGCCATGACTGTGTGCGGGACGACTTGCGGCAGCCCGCCGCCGAAATGCGAAGGCTCGAAGACGTATTTGAAGATGCGGCGGATGTCGGTCCACGCGCGCTCGTTGGCATAGAGCCCGAGCGCGCCGAAGCGAAAGTTCAAGGGGCGTATGTCGTCCAGCCCAAAGACGTGGTCCATGTGGCAGTGCGTGATAAGCACCGCGTCGAGCCGCTTTAAGCCGTAACGTAAAGCCTGCTGGCGAAAGTCTATCGAAGTGTCAACGAGAACCGTCTGCCCCGCGTGCTCTATCAGGATGGAAACGCGCAGCCGCTTGTCGCGCGCGTCCGTGGACGAACACGTCTCGCACTCGCACCCTATGGAAGGCACGCCCGTCGAAGTCCCCGTCCCGAAGAAAGTCAGCTTCATTTCGTGAATCGTGAATCGTAAATCGTAAATCGTAAGAAAGCCGTTTTCTCCATTTACGATTTACGATTCACGATTCACGCGCTTTATCTCCCTCCGATGATGTCGCGGCCCGTGAACTTTTGTTTGGTGGCGGGCGTCGTGTTGGTGAGCGAGACAAACTGCATGCGCAGGTCCGAGAGCAGCCCTTCCAGAATCCGCGCTTCCTGCGGGTCAAGGTTGCCCTTTGTTTTCTCTTCGAGCATGCCGAGCACGTCTATCCAGTGTTTCGCGAGCGGGAGATCGACCCCGCGCTCGCCCGTCACGGGATGTTCCATCATGCCGAGCGAGGCTGCGGCGTTGGAAGCGATGGACATCAGGAAATTAATAAAGCTCGCCGGGTCGTGCACGCCCGGAACATCTTCTTCCGCGCCCAGCATGTCCGCTTCATCGTCTTCGCGCGCCGCGCTTTCACCGCCGCCGCTTGTGGAAGCCGGAGGAGGTGTTGATGTTGAAGCGGCGGCCTGTTGAGGCTGCTCGCGCTCGGGCGCGCTCGCCTGAGCGGTATCGCCCGTCTCTGCCGCCGCGCCGCTTGCGCTTGAAACATTCTCGCCCGCATTGGCCGTAGCTGCTGCGGCTTCCGTTTCTGTGGCCGCTTCCGCTTCCGCCATTTCGCGCGGCGTGCCGTCTGCATTAAAGAGACGACGGTCTGTGACTTTGAATTGAGGCTGTTCTTCGCTCATCTCTTTTCTAGCGCGGACGCTCTCTGGCCGGACTCTTCAACCTGAAACGTGAAGGCCGCAAGCGTCGCCCCTCCGTGTTCATAAAATTTTCATTGAGCTTGATAAATTGATGGTAGCACCACGAAGTCCCAAGTCCAAAGTCCAAAGTCCCAACTCATAAAGCCTTTGAGCAGACTTGGAACATCCGCCCCTCGGGCTTTAGACTTGAAACTTCGGACTTGAGCTTTCAGACTTGAGACTTGGGACTTTGGACCTGGGACTTATAAATCATGCCAGCAACATTCGATGATCTAGTAGCTTTGATGGCGCGCCTGCGTGCGCCGGATGGTTGCCCCTGGGACCGCGAGCAAACTTATGACACGCTCGCGCCGATGCTTCTGGAAGAAGCTTACGAAGCTTTCGAGGCTGTTGAAGAGACGCGCGAAGGCCGACCCGAAGAGTTACGCAACGAGCTTGGAGACCTGCTCTTTCAGATAGTCTTCTACGCGCAGGTGGCACGCGAGCGCGGCGACTTCTCCATCGAAGACGTGACCGACGCCGTGCATGCCAAGATGGTGCGCCGCCACCCGCATGTCTTCGGCACAGAGCAGGCGGCGGACACGGCGGAAGTCCTGCGCAACTGGGAAGCCATCAAAGCGGAAGAGAAACGCGCAGCGGGCAAAGATCAAAAGGACGAGGACACCTCGCTCCTCGACGGCGTTTCAAGTCGTGCGCCCGCGCTGATGGAAGCCCACCAGCTTTCTACCAAGGCCGCGCGCGTAGGCTTTGACTGGCAATCAATCGAAGAAATCTTCGACAAGCTGCACGAAGAACTGGACGAGCTGCGCGAAGCCATAGCGGAGCGCAATGAAGCGAAAGAAGCCGACCAGACGCGCGTCCGCGAAGAGCTGGGCGACGTGCTCTTTGCCGTCACCAACATCGCGCGCCATCTGGGCGTCGAGCCCGAAGCCGCGCTCAAAACCACCAATCGCAAGTTTCGCCGCCGCTTTCGTCACGTCGAGCAGGGCTTACGCAAGCAAGAACGCTCGCTAGAAGCCGCCACCCTAGAAGAAATGGAAACCCTCTGGCAGGAAGCCAAAAAACAGTGACAGGTGACGAGTGACAAGTAAGAGCAGGATTTTCATCTTGTCACTTGTCGCTTTTTAAAAGCGTCAGAGGCTGAGCGGTTCTGTGAGCAGAGCGCCTTCGGCGAATCTTTCCAGACGAAGCGGGTAAGCATCGAGCAGGCGCGCCTCGCCGTAAAGAATTAATTCGGAGACGAGTCGGCCTGTCGCGGGGGCGTGCATGACGCCGTGGCCGCTAAAGCCGTTGGCTAGAAAAAGGCCGCCGACTCCCGGCACGGGTCCGATTATGGCGTGATGGTCCGGGGTCATCTCGTAGAGCCCCGCGCGCGACAGTTGAGGATCAAGCTCGACTTGTTTGAGACAGGGCACACGCATCGCAGCCCGTTCAATCGTCCGGCGCGCGAAATCGAAATCAAACGTCGTGTCGAATCCTCGGCTCTCAACATTGCTGGCCCAGCCCAACAGGACTCCGGGCGGGTCTCCGGCCTTCGGGTCGCGTTTGAAATGAAAGCCGTCCGTCATGTCAATCACTATCGGAAGATGAGAAGCCAGCCCGTCGAAAGAGCGTGTCGCGACCAGTTGGCGGCGAAGAGGCACGACGGGAATCTCCACGCCTGCTAAACGCCCTATCTCTGCCGCCCAGGGACCGGCGGCGTTGACCACCGCGCCGGTTGCGATAAACCCTCGCGTAGTTTGCACACCCGCGACCCGTGCATTTTGAATCTCAATCGCACACGCTTCCGTCCTGAGCCACACCCTTGCGCCTTGCGCGCACGCGCTTTTCGTTAATCCCTTCAACGCCGCGAGCGGGTCTACGGGTCCGTCTGTCTGGCAAAAACTTCCGCCCACGACATCGTCCGTGCGAAGCTGCGGAATCATCCCGGCAATCTCTGCGGTCTGTAATATCTCGACTCCGTGAAAGCCCGCCGCGCGTTGCACGTCGCGCGTGGCTTTCAAGTAACGTAGATGCTCCTCGTGTGTTGCCAGAAACAGGTAGCCGTCCGCGCGATAGCCGCAATCCATGCCGGTCAATTCCGCAAAGCGTGCGAAGAATTCTATAGAGTAGACAGACATGCGTATGTTGATGGGCGTGGAGAATTGCGCGCGCACGCCGCCCGTCGCACGGCCCGTCGAGCCCGTGCCCTGCTCCGCCCCGCGCTCTATGATGAGCACGTCTTTTAATCCGGCCTCCGCCAGATGAAAAGCTATGCTTGCGCCGACAATGCCGCCGCCGATGATGACTACGTCCGCCGTCTCCGTCATGGTTGCTTATATTGCTACAAGCAGGAGCCGCGTGGAAAGCAAGAGGCCCGCTTGATCCTATCAAGGTCAAGCGGGCCTCCAGGCTTTCATGCAAGTTTACCTTGCCGTTTTTCGTCAGGCGTTAAGCCGGACGGAGTTCACAATGTTCTGGAACACGCGCGAGTAGACGTTGAATTCGTCTCTGGGTGCGACCGTAATCATATAGAAGAGCCCGCCATTACGCAGTTGTGCTGTGTAAATGGTGACAATCTCGTCGCGCCCTGTGGCTTCGTTACGGTTCGTGAAAGCGATGGAGAGCGCGGGGCGTCCGTTAATCGAGCCGCGCACGTAGCTGCTCTGCTGTCGCATGTTGTTGCTCTGCGCCAGCGCCCGCACAAACTCGTCCGTGGCCTGATCCAGGTTTCGGCTGGACGTTTGCGTGATGCCCAGATTGACGCCGTGCGTGAACACAGGTCGTCCTTGAATATTGCCGTACGCGCCTTCGGGCACGTACCAGACGGAGTTCTGCTGCGCAAGCTCGCGCCAGTTCGACGGCACACTGACGCGCCCGACGTCGCCCAGCGAATAGGCTCTGTAATTGGACGACGGATACTCTACGCGGTTGTTGATGTTCCCTTCCGGATAGTTGCCGCCGTCAGGATAGTTACCACCGCCTTCAGGGTAGTTGCCGCCCGCGGGATAACGCTGGCCGCTTCGGGCAATCTCGGCCATCGAAGGCGCGCGGCCCATGCGGCGCAGGCGATTCTGAACCCGGTAGAACTCGTCGTTGTTCTCCGAAGACCCGCTCACGCGCAGCAAAGCCGCTTCCTGATTGATGCGCGCGTAGCGATTCGTCGGGTTCGGGTGGCTGCTTAAAAATTCAGGCGCACCACTGCCGCCCTGACTTTGTATGATCTGGAACATGGCGGCCAGATCGCGCGGGTCATAGCCTGCGCGCGCCATAATCTGCGCGCCTAGAATGTCTGCCTCGGTCTCATACTCGCGGCTGAATTTCAGGAAGTAAGTTCCGACTGCGGCCTGACCGATTTGCCCCGCGGCGGGACCGCCGAGGATAGAGCCTGCGATTCCGGCGATGCCCGCCAGAATAGAATACTTCTGCGCCTTGGTCGCCTGCGCCGTCCCGTGACGGAGCGCGACGTGCGCTATCTCGTGCGCCATCACGCCCGCCATCTGGCCCTCTTTGCGCGCGGCCTCGATCATGCCGCGATTGACGTACATGGGTCCGCCCGGCAGCGCGAAGGCGTTAATGTCCGAAGCGTTGACGACGCGAAAGTAGTACTGAAATCCCGGATGCTGGAACTCAGACGGAATCGCCGAGGCCAGACGACGCCCGACGTTCTCAACATAGCCTTGCACTTCAGGCTCGCGCAGGATGGGCATCTGCTGCTCGACCTGCTGGGCCACCTGCCGCCCGACCTGTACGTCTTCCTGTGGGCTGTAACGATTGCTGTGTAGCTTGATTCTGGTCTGCGCCATCATTGCGTAAGGCATCGCTAGAATGGCTACGACCATGAGCCACGCTGTAATTCCGCGAGCGTGGCGACGAATACTGTACTTCATGTTATCCCTCCTCAAATGACGCGTGCCGTTTGAGAGAGTAAAAAGCTGCGCGTCCATTTTTTTGCAGACGAAAAAGCGGCACGACCTCTGAGATTCGAGGGGCCTGCCGCTTTGCTTCCAACCAGCAAAAACCTCCCCCGAAACTTCACTTCAAAATTTAACGCGCAGGGGGAGAGAGCGCGTTGGTCTCTTGCCCGGTGTGAAGCCTGCAAATCATTCTGTTTGCAGCGTTCACAAGAGGCTTAAATGTGATGAAATCGGCGCGTTTCGGGTTGGCTTCTACGGTCGGGGAAAGCCACTCTGCACGCGTTTTCTGCAAGACCAGCACGCTCTTTTAACGTGCCCGTCGCTGTCTTTAAGCTTCGCTCTTTTCCATAACGATTTTGTCCCGGTTTGTTCACGCCCGTCTCAAGCTTTAAATTGATTCATTTATCCATCGGTTCATTGAATCAATAAAAAAATGAATCAATGAATCAATTCCTTCTACTTGCGCGGCTCTATCTTCCCGTTGAGAAAGCGTGTGAGTTCATTGACGGGCGTGATGACGTAGGGCTCGCCCTTCCAGACGCGAATCATGGAGACGATGAGGAAGATGAAGGCCGCGAGGCTAAAGATGCCGGACACGATTTTGAGCATGACCAGTGGGCCGCCGCGCAAAAAATTGTCCACCGTGCTGGTCAGGATGCTGACAACCAGCACAATCAGATGAACCGCCAGCCCTTGCGAGGCGTGAAAGCGCGTGCGCGCTTCGTCGCGCGGGACCAGAAAAAGCTCGACTGCGCCGACCACCGCACCAATCACGGGAAACGGGAGATAAGGCAGAATGTTCGCCACGTTCTCCGGCAAGTTCAAGCCGCGTACGGTGCGCGCCGTCGGAGGCGAATTAATACCAGCGCCCGAGGCTGCGCGCGGCGGCTGTTGAGGGAAGGCTGCTGCGCCGCCATAAACTCCGGGCGGTGTACCTTGCGCGGCGGGCGGTTGATACGTCGGCGGAACAAAGACGGACGGATAAGACGTGGGAATATTCAGACTACCGTCGTAGCGGCGCGTAGGCGCTTCCGTGTTGACGTCTTCGCGCGGCGCGGCTTGCGGCGTGCGCGAGATCTCGCGCGTCGCGCCCGTCATGTCTTCCGTCTCTGCGACGCGCTCGCCTGTCGGTCGCCCTTCGCCCCACACGTCTTCCGTGCGCCGCCCCACTTCCGGGTCGAGCGGGTTGGTGTCGTATTTGCTTTTCTTCTGCTCCATCTTTAAATACTCTTTACGAAAGCAGACCGCCCACGGTTCAACCCTATTCGACCCTCATCTTACTCGCCTCTGACTTCGTACTCAATGCGTTCCCACGACGCTTCGCGCTCCTGTATGCGAAAGGCGCGCAAACAGGCCGAAGCCTCGCTCAAGCCTATGATGAAGTAAACAGCCGAAGGATAGAAAGCGAGCCGCACGTCCATGGTGGAAGGAACAGGCTCGCTTGCGCGCGGGTGCGAGTGATAAATCCCCAGCAGTTCTTCGCCGCGCTCGCGCATCTCTCGCTGGACGGCGAACAACTCTTCGGGCGCAGCCTCGTAAGTCACGAGCGGGTTCGCGGCAACGTTGCGCAGCCTGTAAACAGAGAGCACGCTCCCGCCGTTCGTTCCGCCCACCAGCCCGCAACACTCCGCAGGCCGCGCCTCCCGCGCGTGAGCATACATTTCATCAACATGAGCGCGCGATAGCCGAATCATCTCTTCCCCGTAAAGAAAGGGATGAGGGATGAGGGATGAGGGATGAAGTAAAGAAAGAATGTCTTTGCTTTTACTTCATCCCTCATCCCTCATCCCTCATCCCTTGTTATTATGCGTCTGCCGAGCGTGCGCTCTGTCCTCCTCCGGCGGCGGCTTCTTTAATCAGGCTGCGACCGATGACGAGGCGTTGAATCTGATTCGTGCCTTCGTAAATCTGCGTAATCTTGGCGTCGCGCATGTACTTCTCAATCGGGTAATCTTTGCAGTAGCCGTAGCCGCCGAAAAGCTGCACGGCGTCGGTCGTCACAGACATCGCCGTGTCGGTCGCAAAGACCTTCGCCATCGCCGCCATCTTGGAGACGTGTTTTGCGCCTGCGTCTATCGCACGCGCCGATGCGTAGACGAGCTGGCGCGCGGCCTCCACCTTGGTAGCCATGTCTGCGAGCATCCATTGAATGCCCTGAAAGCTCGCGACCGATTGCCCGAACTGCTCGCGCTCCATAGTGTACTTGACCGCCAGATCGAGCGCGCCCTGCGCGAGTCCCAAAGCTTGTGCAGCCACACCGGGACGCGCAAGGTCTAACGTCATCATCGCGTGCTTAAAGCCGTAGCCTTCTTTTCCTCCGAGCAGGTTTTCTTCCGGCACGTGACAATCACGAAAATGCAGCTCGTGTACGGGCACGCAGCGTATGCCCATCAAGTCTTCCTTCTTGCCTATCTCGAAACCTTCCATTCCCTTTTCGACCAGCAGGGCCGAGACGCCGCGCCCGCCCCTGTCTGGATTGGTTGAGCAGAAGATGGAATAGAGCGTGGCCGCGTTGCCGTTGGTGTTCCACTTCTTGTCGCCGTTCAGGACATAAAAGCCGTCGCGGTGTTCGGCGCGAGCTTTCAAGCTTCCGGCGTCCGAGCCCGCGGCCTTCTCCGACAATCCGAAAGCCATCAAGGTCTTGCCCTGCGCGATGTCGGGCAGATACTTCTGCTTCTGTTCTTCCGTCCCGCCGACAATAATCGGAAAGGAGGCGAGCGCGTTGACGGCATAGGTCACGCCGACGCCGCCGCAAGCCTTGGACAACTCCTCCACGACGATGCACAAATTCATCACGCCGCCGCCGCGCCCGCCGTACTCTTTCGGAATCCACACGCCCATCAGCCCCGCGTCCTGCAACGCGCGCACGACGGCCCAGGGATATTCCGCCGTCCGGTCCAGCTCCGCCGCAATCGGACGCACATGCTTGTCTGCAATCTCGCGCGCCATCCCGCGATACTCAAGATTCTCTTTCGTCAGTAGTTCGTCCACGCTTTTATTCTCTCCTCAAAATATTTTCAAACGCCCAGAGCGCGAGAGAAGGAATTAACAGGGATGGACAGGATGAAGAAGAAATGAATCATCGGTTCATTGTTTCATTGAATCAATGAAGAAATGAATCAATGACTAAATCTCTTTTCATCCTGTTCATCCTGTCCATCCCTGTTAATTTTCTCTTAGCGCTTTCCCATCTCGTTCTTAATGACCGCGCCGCCTTTCATGACAAAGCGCACTTTCTCAAGGTCTGTAATATCTTTTAACGGGTCGCCTTCGATGGCGATGATGTCCGCGAATTTTCCGGCCTCGATTGAGCCAAAGAGAGCGCGGTCGCCTGCCAGCAAGTCGGCGGCATTGATGGTCGCGGCGCGCAGGATTTGAAGCGGCGTCATCGTGGCCGCGTAGGCGCGAAACATCATCAGGCTCGCTTGCCCGCGCGTCTTGCCCGGATAGTCGTAATACTCATCCGAACCGGCAGCTATAGGCACGCCCATCTTGACGGCGCGTGCCAGTCTATCTTGGCTGCTCTTGACGAAACCACGCGCGCCCTCTTCCTGCTGTCGCAACTGTTCCGGCGTCGGAGTGCCCGGCGGTTTATAGAGCGTGATGTAAAACTCCGCAGGATAATCCGTCGGCACCAGATAAATTTTCTTCTGCGCCATCGTCTTGAGCGCGTCGTCCGTGATGAGATAGCCGTGCTCTATGGAATCAACGCCCGCGTCAGCGGCGACGCGACAGGCCAGCGGCGTGACGGCATGCGCCGCGACCTTTTTCCCCACGCGGTGCGCTTCTTCGACAATCACCTTCATCTCTTCCAGCGACATCACGCGCGGGTGTGTATCGACAATCACCTTGATGCAATCCGCGCCGTCATAGAAAGCCTGACGAACAGCGCGCCGCGCTTCTTCGACGCCGCTCACGACGACGTACTCCTGCTCTATAAGCTTCTGCACCTCACTCGTCATGCCGGCGAATTGTCCTCCGGCAGCCGAGAGAGCGCGCGTCGAAGCAACGATGCGCGGCCCCACGATCCAGCCAGAGCGTATAGCGTCACGAAGCGCAACGTCTCCGTTCACGCCCGAGTTGCCCAGATCACGCACAGCCGTAAAGCCTGCTTCGAGCATCTGCCGCCCCATCGCGACGCCTAGGAGAGCACGCTTCGTCGTCCCCAAACGCGTGACGGTCAAGATCATGTTCGGGTCGTCGCCGCCATAACTGCTCTCGTAGTTCTGCAAGAGATGCGTGTGCACGTCAATCAATCCCGGCATGACCGTCATGCTGCCGAGATCTATAATCTCTGCGCCCGCCGGAATCTGTACGTTCTGCCCGACCGCTTTGATGCGGCTACCTTCAACCAGAATGACGGCGTTGGTCGTCACGTTGCCGCTCTTAACGTCAATCAAGCGACCCGCGCGCAGCGCAGTTACCTTCGGAGCTTGCGAGCGCGCCGCGCCCTGCAAAGAAAGCATGCCAAGCGCCGACACGATGAGGAGAAGCGAAAGAAGCGGCGCGCGTTGCAGTCGGGTCTTTAATCTCATAGGCGAAAAGTTTTCTCCGTCTTCTATTCTTCCACAATCTTGAGGTGCAACTCTTCGAGTTGCCGCGCGTCTACCGCGCCCGGCGCGTCTATCATCAAATCGGCAGCCGAAGCCGTTTTCGGGAAAGCCATCAGGTCGCGTATGTTCTCGATGCCGGTCATGGACATCAGCAGTCGCTCTATGCCAGCGGCAATGCCTCCGTGCGGCGGCGTGCCGTATTCCAGAGCGTCCAGAAAGAATCCGAAACGCTCGCGCGCCATCTCGGGCGTCAAGCCTATGGCCTTGAAGACAAGGTTCTGCACGTCGCGCTGGTGTATACGAATAGAGCCCCCTGCGGCCTCCACGCCGTTAACGACAGCATCGTAAGCCTTGGCGCGCAGGCCGCCGAGCAAAGCGGCCTCGCCGCCTTCGACCGCGCGGCGAAAGAGCGGCAGGTCTTCGTCGAGCGGCGAAGTAAACGGGTGATGCATGGCGTAGAAGCGCCCGTCGTCTTCGTGAAACTCGAACATCGGAAATTCCGTCACCCACAGAGGCTTGTAAACATTTTCGGGGACGAGCTTTTCGCGCCGCGCAATCTCCGTGCGCAGCGCGCCGAGGCTCGCCGCCACAACCTTCGGACGACCCGCGACGATGAGCACCGCGTCGCCTTTCTGCGCGCCAGCAATTTCGGCCATGTGCTCAATCGTTTCCTGCCCCAGAGCTTTCAGCAGCGATGATGACGTTTCATCTCCAAGCTTTATCCAAGAGAGCGCGCCCGCGCCGTAACGCTTCGCAAACTCCTGCAATTCGTCCAGCACCTTGCGCGAAAGATGCGCGCCGCCCGCGACGACTATTCCCTTAATCTCGCCGCGTGTTTCCAGCACGGACGCAAACGGCGCGAAGGTCGTCCCTGCAAGCGTATTCGAGAGGTCTTGCAATTCCATTCCGTAGCGCAGGTCAGGCTTGTCAGAGCCGTAGCGTCGCATCGCTTCGGCGTAGGTGAGACGCGGGAAAGGCGTCTCCAATTCCGCGCCGACAAGGCGAAAGACGCGCTGGAACAAGCCTTCTACGAGACGATAAACAATCTCCGTAGAGGCAAAGCTCAGCTCCACGTCCAACTGCGTAAACTCCGGCTGGCGGTCTGCACGTAAATCTTCGTCGCGAAAGCAGCGCGCAATCTGGTAATACTTATCTAAACCGGCAATCATGCATAACTGTTTAAATAATTGTGGCGATTGCGGCAGCGCGTAGAACTTGCCGGGCTGTATGCGCGAGGGCACGATGTAATCACGCGCGCCCTCGGGCGTGGACTTGATGAGAATCGGCGTCTCGATTTCCGTGAACGCCTGCTCGTCCATGTAGCGGCGAATCTCCGCGACCACACGATGACGCAGGCGCAGGTTGGCCTGCAACTGCGGGCGGCGTAAATCAAGATAGCGATATTTCAAGCGCGTGTCTTCGCTCGCCAACGCATCGCTTGATGTGACTTCCAATTGAAAGGGAGGAGTGCGCGCGTCGTTGTAGATGAAAATCTCGCGCGCCTGAACTTCGACCTCGCCCGTCGCAAGCTTCGGGTTGCGGCGTCCTTCTTCGCGCAGGACCACTTCGCCCACGACGCCTATGACGTACTCGCCGCGCACCTCTTTTGCTTTGGCGTGAGCTTCGGGTGCGGTCTCTTCGTTAAAGACGACCTGCGTGAGCCCGTCACGGTCGCGCAGGTCTATAAAAGTGAGCGGGCCGAAGTCGCGCCGACGCGCTACCCAGCCCATCAAGGTGACGGTCTTGCCTACATCTTCGCTTCTCAAAGCGCCGCACGAATGCGTACGCTCTCGCTGTCCTAATTCATCAAGCATGACTACTCTTTATGACCTTCATTCCTGCGTATAAAATCCTGCACCCCTTTGAGGCGGCTTGGCTCTGCGCCTTCGCCCGCTTGCCTCACCTCTTCGGCAAGATACGCGTTGAAATCCGCCGAGCGGTTGCGCGGGATGCTCAAGGATTTCCACCCGGTTGATTTAAAGTGCTTGCCAAGAAAAACAATCTGACCCGTGTGATAAGCGTAGTGCGTCAACTGGCGCGTGATGGCCTTCATCACCGTGTACTCTTCGCCGCGTATGAAAACCTTTCTCTCAACGTCTTCGGCCTGCAAAGGCTCTATGGCGTTGAAGACCGCGCGCCATCCCTCTTCCCAGCGCGCCATCATTTCCTCGCGCGTTGAGTCTGCGGTCAAGACAAACTCCATGTCTCGATGACGGTCGGGCTTCTCGCCGTCCGTCGTTAGAAAGTCCGTCCAGCGAGAGAGCATGTTTCCGGCCATGTGTTTGACGATGACGGCGATGCTATTCGACTCTTCATCTATCGCCGCGAAAAACTGCTCGTCCGACACCTGCGCGAAAGCTCCTTCGGCCAGACGCTTGTAATCGCGAAAAGTCTTTATCGCATCGTCCAGAAAATTCTTCGCCACCGAATTACTCATGACGCTTTCAAGCCTTCTTTAATCGTCTTGGCTACGGCAACGCGCGGGACTGTGCGCTGCTCGCCGGAACGCATGTCCTTGACTGAAACTTCGGCGCGCGTGCGTTCATCAGCGCCTAGGACCGCGACAAACGGGATGCCGCGCGACGAAGCATACTTGAACTGCTTGCCCAGCTTGTCGGCTTCCAGATAGAGGTCTACGCGCAAGCCTTCTGCGCGCAACTCCTGCGCGAGCTTGATAGAATCCGCAATTGCTTCTTCGTCCCAGATGGTGACCATCACGTCCGCCGGAGAGAACAGAAGCGCGGGCGGAAACATCCCGCGCTCGTTCATGACGACAATGATGCGCTCCAAGCCCAGAGAGAAGCCGCACGCCGGAACGTCCTTACCGGAAAACATACCGACGAGATTATCGTAGCGACCGCCGCCGCCTAAGCTGCCCGCTAAATCCGGCACGTTGATTTCCATGATTGCGCCAGTGTAGTAGGAAAGCCCGCGCGCAAGGCTCGGGTCAATCTTGATACGCGCGGCCACCCCGCTCGCTTCCGCGAACCTGAGAATCGAGCGCAGCTCGTCAATCCCGCGCGCGCCCCGTTCGTGCTCTCCGACGAATTCAACCAGGCGGCCAAGGAGCGCTGCATTTTGAGCAGCCCTTTCATGATCGAGGTCAAAGCCCGCAAGCTCCGCCGCGTGTTCGAGCGAGCGCTCGACTTCAAAGAACGAGAGTAGCTTTTCGCCCGCTTCCTCAGGGACGCCGCGCGCTGCGAACTCCTTCAACAGACCTTCGCGGCCCACCTTGTCCAGCTTGTCGAGCGCAACGAGCGCGTCCGATTGCTTCTCCGCATGGATGCCCGCCGCGTCGAGCACGCCCGTTAACACATCCCTGTGGTTGAGACGGATGATGAAATTATGGAAACCCAGTTTCGTCAGAGCTTCACTGGCCGCCGCGCAGAGTTCCGCTTCGACAACCATCGAGCGCGACCCCAGAACGTCCACGTCGCATTGATAAAATTCTCTGAATCTTCCGCGCGCCGGGCGATCCGCGCGCCACACGGGCTGAATCTGGTAACGCTTAAAAAATTTCGGAAGCTTATCCCTGTATTCGGCGACGACGCGCGCGAGCGGCACGGTCAGGTCGTATCTCAAGGCCAGATCGGCTTCGCCCGTGCGCTCGTGCTCTCCGCGCTTGAGGATTTTGAAGATGAGCTGGTTGCCCTCTTCGCCGTACTTGCCCATGAGCGTTTCTATGTTCTCGACCGCTGGGGTTTCCAGGGGCTCGAAGCCGTAACGCTCGTAGACCTCGCGTATGATGCCGATGACGTATTCGCGCCGCCGGACATCTGCGGGCAGAAAGTCGCGCATCCCGCGCGCTGGCTGTGTTTGAGCTTGAGCCATAGACACCTTGAGAGAAACCCAGCAAGAGTGCGAAATCAAGAGAGTTATCATATCCAAGCGGGCCGCGTCAAAAGAAGCTGCCGCAAAGTAGCGGTTCAGTGTGAAAAAAGACTCCCCGCAGAGACGCAGAGATGTCGCGGAGTTAGCGCAGAGAGTTGAATTCTTTTCTCTGCGTCGTCTCTGCGCTCTCTCGGGTCTCGGCGGTGAGTTTGATTTGAGAGTGACCCGCTACCGACTCCTGATATGTTTTGCCTCAAAATCTCATATACGTGCAGGAAGCGGTTATTGAAGACGAGCGGGCTGCGGCAATTTAATTTCAGGAAGAGGCGATGTCGGAAGTTGATGTTGATGCAATACCTGATGCAGGCGCGCTTGTAATCAGCGTCGAGCGCCGTGGAAATATGATTGACGCGGCGGCGCGGGCGTTATAACCTTCGCTCGTCTCATTGCTCTTAAACACATTCTTCGGCCTGCTCCCATCTAGACGGTCGAGAGTGTATATTCCGTAGAAGGGCAACACACCTTTTTCAGGCATCGTCTTTGGATTAACAATCAAGCCGCCGCGTCGTTCCAGCACGTCCGGAACGGACGTCGCGCAGCCAACAGGGAGTGAGAGCCCATGAGCCCATCCGCCCAGAATCGCACTCAAAAATTCACGATCATCGCGCAGGACCCGAGCGTCAAGGTCAAAAGGAAGGTCATTAAGGAAGACGAGACGACGGCGACGCGCGGCAAGAAAACCAAAGAGGTGTATGAAGACGTCATCCTCACAGTGCAGGTTGATGTTCCGGCTGAAGAGCTGGCTCCGGGCCCGCGCGGTTATCGTGTGCAGGTCATTGACTACAACTCCTCCACAGGGGAGCTGTACACGGCGCTTGATTTTAAGCGGCTTGAAGGAGGCAGGTACTGCGACCCGTTTGCGGAAGAGCCGGACGAGGTGCTTTTATCAAATCCGACTTTTCACGCGCAGAATGTTTACGCCATTGTGATGCGAACCCTCACGCGTTTCGAGTTCGCCCTTGGCCGTCGCGTCAGTTGGAGCTTTGACGGTCACCAGTTGCAGATTGCGCCGCACGCCTTTGCAGATGCCAACGCCTTCTACTCCAAGCGCGACCGCGCCTTGCTGTTCGGCTATTTCCCCAAGCTCAAGCGCCGCTCTCGTCCTGCTGGTGGCGGCTCGAAAGACATCGAGCCGCGCGACGCGATGCCCGCGAGCGACATGACATGGGTCTTCACCTGTCTTTCTCATGACATTGTCGTTCACGAAACGACGCATGCGCTCGTGGATGGGCTGCGCCGTCGCTACACGGACCCGTCTTCGCCCGAGCAGGCAGGATTTCATGAGGGCTTTGCGGACGTCATCGCGCTACTCTCTATCTTCTCGCTCCCCGGCGTGGTCGAGCGCGTGATAGACCTTGGGCCGACGGGCGAAGGCGATTCTCGTCGCATCGCCCGCAAGAACCTGACCGTAGAGGCGCTGCGCCGCTCGGTCATCGCGGGGCTCGGCGAAGAATTCGGTCTGGAGTCATCGGGCGTGCGTAAGGCTGCGCTGCGCCGCTCGGTCGAAGAACTGTTGCCGCCGGATGAATTGCCGCCGACGGGTAAGCTCAAGCAGCCGCGCCCGCCTGACTACTACATGAAGCTGGAAGAGTTCGGGGAGCCGCACCGTCGCGGCGAACTGCTCGTCGCAGCCATGATGAATGCGTTTCTGAAGGTTTGGTGCAAGAGGCTGGAAGCGCTCGGCGACGCGCCCGCCAGGGGAGCGCGGCCCAGAAGAGCGCGCGAGGGATATTTAGACCGTGCGCGCGTAGTCGAAGAAGGAGCGAACGCCGCCGATTACCTGTTGACGATGTCTATCCGCGCGCTCGATTACACCCCGCCGACCGACATTGAATTCTGCGACTTCCTGAGCGCGCTTCTAACCGCCGATCATGAAATCAGACCTGACGATTCCCGCTATGGATTTCGCAAAGCGCTTTTAGAGAGCTTCAAATCCTATGGCATGAATCCGACTTCCAAGAGCGGAGGCGGCGAAGAAGGCTTGTGGGAGCCGCCCGATTGCGAGTTGCGCTATGACCGCACGCGCTTCGAGTCTTTGACGCGCGACCCGGACGAAATGTTTCGCTTCATCTGGGAGAACCGCAAAGAGCTTGGCTTAGACGACGATGCTTATACGAGGGTGCTTTCGGTGCGCCCGTGCGTGCGTATTAACCCGGACGACGGCTTTGTCCTGCGCGAGACCATGGCTGAATATCTACAGATATTGAACGTCGCCGCCGACGAGCTATATCACTTCGGCATCAAAGCCCCGCTCGACATGCTCAGGCGATTCAAAGACCGCAGCGTCGCCATCTACGGCGGCGGCGCGCTTATCTTTGACGAGTTCGGGCAGGTCAAATTTCACATACGCAATCGCATCCTCAATCCTGACCGGCAGACGCGCCGTCTCAAATACCTGTGGAAGTACGGCTTCTTCGATGCGCCGCAGGCTGTCGCGCAGGAAGAGTCTTACAGCGAGCGCCGGTTCGCACAGATGCACCAGGAGCGTTTCCACATCTTTCCGGGGAAATCTCTCAGGAGGAGAAACAATGGCGACCAGTACAAAGACGAGCAGTGGGGCGAACAAAGCGCGCGCCCGCGCGACGAAGAAGGCGGCGAAGAAATCGTCGAGCGGAGTGAAGCAGACGCAGGCGACTAAACTGACTAAAAGCTCCAAGCCGGATAAGCTGCTCATACGCTCTTATCAAGTGGGTTTCGGCGACTGCTTTCTGCTCACCTTTCAATACAAGGTCGCGGGCGGAAAAGTTGAAGAGCGTCACGTCCTGATAGATTTCGGGAGCACGGCCAAGCCCAAGGGCGCGCCCAAAGACCTGATGCTGCGCGTCGCCAATGACATCAAGGCTAAATGCGGCAGTAAGCTGCACGCCGTCGTTGCCACGCACCGCCACAAAGACCACATCAGCGGCTTCTCCACCAACACCAAGGGAACCGCGCCGGGCGATATCATCGCCTCGTGCAGCCCCGACGTCGTCATCCAGCCGTGGACCGAAGACCCCAAAGCGAAAAGGGATGCGACGAGGGCGACGACAGCCTTACACGCCAACCGTACCAGGGCGTTCGTCGCCTCGCTCAACGACATGCATTCGCTCTCCAACTCGGTCCTGGACGAGACCAAGCACCTGAGCATGGGAGTCAGCCCGGCCCTCGTAGGGCGCTTGAATTTTCTGGCCGCCGACAATGAAGGCGACAAAGACCCTGCTAATAAATCGGCCATCGACAATCTGAACAAGATGGCTAAAAAGCCGAAGGGAAATTTCTATGTGAACTTCGGCAGCGAGTCGGGTCTGGAAACGGTGCTGCCCGGTGTCAAGACACACGTTATCGGCCCGCCCAATCTCGACCAATCGGACGAGATTACCAGCGAAGCGTTTGAGCATCAGGAATTCTGGATGTTGCAGGCAAGGGCCGGACGATTCGTCACCAGTGACGTCCACCAGATGTTCAAAGAGTTTCGTTTTTCTTCTTCAGGTCAGCGTATGCCGCCGCACACGCGCTGGTTTATTCGCCGCCTGCATCTGATTCGGGCCAACCAGTTGCTTGAGTTGGTGCGTGTGCTGGACGACGCGATGAACAACACGAGCCTCATCCTGCTCTTTGAAGTGGGCGATAAGAAGCTGTTGTTTCCCGGCGACGCGCAGATTGAGAACTGGAATTATGCGCTCAAGGACGCGCCGCCGAAGAAGCTCAAAGAGGTGAGGGCGCTGCTTGAGGACGTGTCGCTCTACAAAGTGGGTCATCACGGCAGCCGTAACGCGACACCGCATTCTCTCTGGGACATGTTTGCGCGCCGCCGGGATAAAGACTCCAAAAAGGATTTGCAAACCATCGTTTCCACACGCGAGGGCAAACACGGCGAGCGCAATAAGAAGACGGAAGTGCCCCGCGACACGCTGGTCACAGCGCTCAAGAAAGGGAGCAAATATTTCTCCACGCAGGAGCTGGATGGAAAGGATAAGCTCTGCGAGACCATCACCATTACTTTCTGATAAGCTGTAGCTCCGTAGGAGCGAGGATGTTTATAGCTGACAGATAACAAAAACGAATCAAGCTCCGTAGGAGCGGCATGTGATGGATGAAGAACATGCCGCTCCTACGGAGCTTGTTATTTAATGATGACGAACAAGCTATAAACATTTAGCTCCTACGGAGCTACAGACGATTTTGCGCCCTCTTCTATAACGCCTCCTGTTATTTATTCTCTCTGCGCCTGCTCCGCGACATCTCTGCGTCTCTGCGGTGAATCGGATTTGATGATGAACCACTACCCATCTCTTTGCCTGCTGGACAAAACCCGATTTTTGGGAATAATGAATGAGCCCCCGTTTCTCCCTCGTGGACGAGCATTTTTATTTCCGAACGGAAAGTTTCGACTGATTCTTAGGCCGCGATGAGCACTGCCGCAACCCTCGACCGCAGTCTGACGTTTACACGGACGCTCGCGCCCGTCCGCCTCCCTTTGCGCAATCTCTTTCTGACGTTTGCGCTCAGTGTCGTCTCTTTAGCCGTGGCCGGTTATCTACAGGGCAAGGCGGGCTACGAGATGCTCATCGTCGCGATGGGCTGGCCGCACGTCATCCTGGGGTTTCTCTTCTACTTCGGCAAAGTCTTAAGAGGTGAAGCAAGAGCGCGCTCGTCTTTCGCGGGGCTCGCGCTTTTGACGCTCGCGCTCTGGGGCGCGCACTACTTCTACACCATCACGGGATTTATCTCCGTCTATTTCACCTACCACGTTTTTCGCGACGAGGTCTTTATCTATCACCAGACGCGCGCGCGTCATCGCCTGCGCGACGCTGTGCGTGTCGCGGGCTTTATCCCGTTTATCTTTTTGATGTTCATCGTGACGGACCCGCGCCCGCAGCATTATCGTCAGGACTTGCGTCGCGTCGAATTTACAAACGCGCAACAGAGCGCCAACGGCTGGACGCTTTTTCGCTTCGACTCGATTCCTTATTCCGGCGGGCATGATTTTTATTTTTATGTTGAAGCGTCCAGAGAGGGCGGAGGGTTAACGACCTTTGCGAGCGTCGAGGACGCAAACAGGGGCGGCGAGATTCGCCTCTCCGACCGCCGCTGGACGAAAGCTTCCGACCTCTTGTTTCTGCCGCACTACGCTGATGAAAATCAAGCTCGACCTGCGAGCGTCAACCTTGCGGGCGAGACGATGCCCATGACCTTGGGCGGCGATTACCGTCTGGGCCAGACTTTCCGCGCCGAGCGCGACCATCTCTCCGGCATCTGGCTGCGCACGGGTGCTGCGAATAATGCTGCTCAGACCGCGCCGCTTGTGTTTCACCTGACGCCCGACACGTCGCTTCCACTGCCGCCGCTCTCGCCTTTGATGGAAGCCGTGCGTTATTTACTGATAGCGATTCTAGCGGGGCTCTTGCTCTGGAAAGCGCTGCCGCACGCGAAAAGCAATCGCGCCTTCTGGCTCTACTTCGCTCTCCTGATAGGCGTCTTTGCCGTCTTGCAGAAGACGATCACGGCGCTCGGCGTGCGCGGGCTCGACGTGCCCATCATGTTCCAGATGGTCGTGGTCTTTCATTACTGGAGCTGGTACGTCTTCTCTTTCGACAAGCTCGGCGCGTTCAAGGGCGCGAAAGCACCGGGCGCGCAGGGAGCAAATGCGGCGAGCGCGCAAGGAGCAAACCAGTTGAGCACAGCAAGCGAGTCGAGCGCCTTTGACCGCCTGCTCGTCTGGTTGCGGAGCACAAAGAATTTCACGCTCTTTGTCATAGGGCTTAATCTACTGTCGCTGGCGGGCGTCCTCTGGTTCAGCAAGCTCGACGGCCCTCCCGCGCTGCGCTTCGTCTTCGACTACAGCTACTTCCTCTACTTCCTCGTCTTCCACGTCACCTTCAGCTTCGGCCCCAAACAGGCGTCGCAAAAAATGAGCGCGCCCGCAACGGAAGCTACCGTCGCCACGGCCACATAAAAAATCCGGTTTTCCTTTAGATTATTTTGGCGAGCTTAAACCAGCGGCACGCTCTTCCAGATAAAGGCGCGTGTACTCGATGTAGTTTTGCCAGAAGACGTCAAGGCTTTGGACCTCTTCGTCGGAGAGTGAGCGTTTGACGCGCGCGGGTGTGCCCATCACGAGCGAGCGCGGCGGGACTTGCGTCCCCGGCGAAAGGAGCGAGCCTGCGGCCACAAGGCTCTGGCGGCCTACGCGCACGCCGTCCATGACGATTGCGCCGATGCCTATCAAGCTCCCGCGCTCTATGTAACAGCCGTGGAGCGTCGCGTTGTGCCCGACCGTTACTTCGTCTTCGAGGATGGTCGCATGCGTGCCGCCCGAGACGTGTACGACTGTGCCGTCCTGTATGTTGGTACGATTGCCTATGCGTATGTGGAAGACGTCGCCGCGCAGCGTGGCGTTGAACCAGACGGAAGACTGCTCGCCTATGTGAACGTCGCCGATGATTTGCGCGCTCTCTTCTATAAAGGCTGACGGGTGAATCTGCGGGTGAACTCCGCGAAAGGGTCTAATCATGATGAAAGCCGGGAATAAAAATTTTGTTTGTGAAAGCGAGGTGACGGTAACATGAGCCTGCGAGCGTCGGCAAGGAATCTGCAAAGGGCGTTGACAGCACCAAAGCGCACATGAGAGAGTCTCGGGCGATGATTAACGCGGGCCGTAGGAAAACGAGAGCGATGAGTTTTGTAAGCTTCAGGCGTAAGCCTGTGGTGCTTCTCTGCGCCACGGTTTTTTTGCTGCTGATGATGGCGGGCTGCGGCTCGCTCTACAAGGTCAAGCCGGTGGTCGAAGCTCCCCTGCCGAAGGATGCGCCGACGGATGAAGACGCGATTCTCACTTTGCGCGCCGTGCCGCTCGTCGCGGACGAAGAGAGCCAGGAGTTGTTTGAAGCCAACATGCCGCTCGCGGGCCTTTTGCCCGTGCGCGTGGAGATGGTCAACAAGGGAAGCGCGCCGGTCGAAATGGAGCGCGCGCGTTTTCGTTTGCGCGATGCCGAAGGCCGATTGTGGAAATTCCGCACAGCCAGGGATGCAGCCTCGCGCATCCTCTCAAACAACAAGATAACGCTCTATAATCCGAACGCCCGCGCCAAATTTGAAGAGGCTTTACGCGCCTACGCTTTCGACACCAAGCGCCCGCTCGCGCCCGGCGAGCGCCGCCAGGGTCTCATCTTTTTTCAAACGCCGGAAAAGGAAGCGGTCGCCAACCCGCGCGGCCTCGTCCTAGTCATAGAACGCCTGCCACAGCCCCTTGCAATACGTTTGAACTAGAAGCGAAGTTTGAATTTGAGCCCCTGAAAGGGGCGTCATATCAGTAGCCCACGGCGTGAGCCGTGGGAACAAGCGTCGAATAAATGATCAAGCCCCGGAGGGGCGACATCAAATCGAATGTCGCCCCTCACGGGGCTTGATGATGTTTGCTCGTGCCTGACCCACATCTGACGATGTGGGCTACTGTTATCTCGCCCCTGCCGGGGCTCATAAAACTTTTGACTTCTATCTTTCCTAACTCTTGTTCGCTTCCCTGTTTTCTATAGGCACGTAGTCGCGCTCGTCGGGGCCTAGGTAAATCTGGCGCGGGCGCGCGATTTTCTGCTCGGGGTCTCGTAGCAGCTCTTCCCACTGCGCGATCCAGCCCGCTGTGCGCGGGATGGCAAAGAGCACGGGGAACATGTCCACGGGAAAACGCATCGCCTGGTAGATGATGCCCGAATAAAAATCCACGTTGGGGTAAAGCTTGCGCTTGACGAAGTATTCGTCTTCGAGCGCGATGCGCTCAAGCTCAAGCGCGATGTCCAGAAGCGGGTCTTTGCCCGTGACTTCAAAAACTTCGTAAGCAACGTCCTTGATGATGCGGGCGCGCGGGTCGTAGTTCTTGTAGACGCGATGGCCGAAGCCCATCAGACGAAACTCGCCTTCCTTGACGCGCTTGATGTATTCGGGCACGCGGTCCAGAGAGCCTATCTCTTTCAACATGCGCAGGACGGCCTCGTTCGCTCCGCCGTGCAGTGGGCCGTAGAGCGCGGCTGCGGCTCCGGCGAGCGACGAATAGGGGTCTGTGTGCGCGCTGCCGATGGAGCGCATGGCGTTCGTAGAACAGTTCTGCTCGTGGTCTGCGTGCAGTATAAAGAGGACGTTGAGCGCGCGCTCAAGCACCGGGTCAGGCTCGTAGACGACCTCCGTGGTCTTGAACATCATGTTGAGAAAATTGCCCGTGTAGCTCAAATCGTTATTGGGATAAGCGTAAGGCAAACCCTTGCGATGACGATAGGAGAAGGCGGCGATGGTGGCGACCTTGGCAATCAGGCGATAGACCTGCTTCTGTCGGCAATCGTCGTCGAAGATGTTCTTCGCCTCGGGATAAAAGGTCGAGAGCGCGCCGATGGTGCTAATCAGCATTCCCATCGGATGCGCGTCGTAATGAAAGCCGTCCATCACCTTCTTGATGCTCTCGTGTATGAAGGTGTGGTAGGTGATTTCCCGTGTCCATTCGTCAAGCTGCTCGGTGGTCGGCAGCTCTCCGTTGCGCAGTAGATATGCGACTTCAAGGTAGGTGCTCTGTTCCGCTAACTGCTCTATGGGATAGCCGCGATAACGCAGTATGCCCCGGTCGCCGTCTATAAAAGTGATGCGGCTCTTGCACGAGGCCGTGTTCATAAACGCGGGGTCATAGGTCATCATGCCGAAGTCTTCGGGAGAGACCTTGATCTGTCTCAAATCCATCGCCCGTATGGTGTCGTGTTCAATCGGAATCTCGTATTGCTTTCCGTTACGGTTATCAATAATGGTCAGCGTGTCCGCGCCCATAACTCCTCCATCTGGAAATCGAGCTACACAGTCTTTGCCCGCACGCAAGCGCGGGACGAAAATTTTCCGGTTAACGGTTTGAATGAATCAAGGTACGCCATTCGTGCCGCGCCTGACAAGCGTAGAAAATAGAGAGTAGTGGTTCAGTTTACAATAAGACTCACCGCAGAGGCGCAGAGATGTCGCGGAGCAGGCGCAAAGAAATTCAACTCTCTGCGCCTGCTCCGCGCTCTCTGCGTCTTCGGCGGTGAATGACTTGCGGAGCATTTACTTTGGGGTCTTTAACTTAAACAGCACGCAAACTTTTTCGCGCGTCACAGCAGGCACTTATGATATGCTCGGCCCAATCGTTCGGATGGCAGCCGTTCCAGAGAATAGACCTCTCACCCGCGGGGACAAATCAACATGCAGGGGAAACGCTTCGCCAGAGGAAAAAGTGTGGCGCGAAGATGAGCCGGGGACGGGACGAGCGCGTGCGTCGTCAGGAACGGTGCGCGACCGCGTTCTATAATTTTTAATTTCAAGGAGGCGTGAATGGCTGTCGGTAAATCGGCGATCATTCCTTATCGCGTCAACATAGAAGGCGGGCTGGAAATCCTGCTCGTCACACGAAGCTCGGGCAGAGGGTGGACGATTCCCAAAGGCAATGTCGAGCCTCAGCTCAAGCCGCGCATCTCCGCGACCAAAGAGGCTTTCGAGGAAGCGGGCGTGCTGGGGCTCCCGCACCCTATCTGCGTGGGCATGTACGAGGACCATTCCGGCAGCGGCCCGATTCCTACTTTTTTGTTGGAAGTGGAAGTGGAGTTGGACGAGCGCGCGTGGCAGGAAGAGGGCAAGCGTAACAGGAAATGGATTGACGCAGACGATTGCGAAGTGTACATCACGGAAACGGACATGCTGACGGTCGTCAAGCGCGGCATACGTGCTTTGCGCTCCAACGGCGAGTATTTCAAGCTGGCGATTGCGACCTACTGCGAAGAACATAAATGGGTGCTCGGCTTAATCAACGAAGAACGCGCCGAGATGGAATTCGCCATGGCGAGCGGCGAATTGAAGCTGCTCAACATCAAACGCTACGACTCGACGCTTGAGTTCTCCATGCCCAGCTTTGCCGTCTTCGGCTCGGAAAAGGAGATTCCCGGCGCGTTCTCGACCGCGCTCCTGCAACGCAACTCCGAAACAAAAATCGGCTTCTGGTGCATAGACGAGGTGGGGAACAAGTTTATCTATACCTGCATGAACAACATCGAGCTGAAGCTTTTGGACAGCGCGCACTTCGCGGCCATCATCAAAGGCTTGATTGACGAATGTGACGACATTGAAGAAACCCTCGCGGGATTGCTAAAGAGATAGCCACGAGAAGAAAAGCTTTTTGAAGCTCGGGCCCGTGCGCTCTCGTTCTCCTCAAAAAGCGCTTGCTGCCGGAGCATGAGGTGTCATCGTGGAAGTTAGGAAAACAAAATCATGGTTCACACGCTTTGCCAAATGGACGTCGAAATTCACGGGCCGACCCGTCACCTTCGTCTGCGCCGTTCTGGTCATCCTCGTCTGGGGAATCACAGGCCCGATTTTCGGCTTTAGCGACACCTGGCAGCTCGTCATCAACACGGGCACGACCATCGTCACCTTTCTCATGGTCTTCCTCATACAGAACACGCAGAACCGCGACACGGAGGCGTTGCAGGTCAAGCTGGACGAGTTGATACGATGCATGGAGGGAGCGCACAACGCGCTGCTCGACCTGGAAGAGCTGGACGAAAAGGAGCTTGACCGCATCCGTGACGAGTACGAGGGTTTGGCACGCACAGCCCGCGAGGGGATTGAGCGCGGCGAGGATGATACGGGAGTGAGCATCGTTAAACGGTAAGGCGATTTTGGATTTTGGATTGCCGATTTTGGATTGGAGTTGCAATCAAGCTGGAACAGCTTCAATCTCGTTTCGCTAATCCAAAATCCAAAATCTAAAATCCAAAATCGTCCCGCCCGTTCGCTTTCGTCCCGCTTCGCCTTTATAATCTTGCCTTCCGGTTAAGGCGAGGCCCTGTGACCTTCAAAGACGCCTCACGCTTAAAATTGATTCATCGGTTCATTTTGTCATTGATTCAATGAACCGATGAATAAATGAATCAATTTCTTTAATGTTCGTCTTCGCCTCAAAAAATGGCTTACATAAACGGCGCGCACGCGTCGTGCTGGTCTCGTGCGCGTTAATCTTTTCGGTGCTCTTTGTTTCCGTTGCCGCGCGTGCGCAGCAGATGCAGGGGCGCGGGTGGTTGTGGCAGAACCCCTTGCCGCAGGGCAACATGGTTTTCGCCGTCGGGTTTGCAAAGGACAAGCAGCACGGCTGGGCCGTGGGCTCCGACGGGGTCATCCTGCGCACGGACGACGGCGGCTTCACATGGGAGGCACAATCATCGCCGGTCGTGACGACGCTCTACGGTCTCTACGTCCACGACAAAAAGCGCGCGGTGGCTGTCGGCGCGCGTGGCGTCGTTTTGACGACCACGGACGGCGGAGACAAATGGACCGTCAGGGAATCCGGCTATAAAGACCATCTCTACGGCGTCACCTTCGCGCCGAACGACGTGCAGCATGGCTGGGCCGTTGGAACATACGGGCGCATCGTCGCGACCACCGACGGCGGAGAAACGTGGCGCGCGCAGTACGTGGATACGCGCTCGCATCTTTACAGCATCTCATTCGCAGACAAGAAGACGGGCGCGATTGCGGGCGACCGTGGCGCGTTGCTCGTCACACGGGACGGCGGCACGACGTGGACGCCCGTCGCAGGAACGGGCGAACTGCCGCTCACCAGCGTCCGTTTCGCTTCTCTGAAGCTTGCGGTGGCTGTGGGCTACGGCGGCAGACTCCTGCGCACTACGGACGGCGGGCAAACATGGACGCCCGTGGACGTGCACGCGAACGCGGATTTTCTTTCGGTCTTCTTCGTGGACGAGAAGCGCGGCTGGGCCACTGGCGACGGCGGCGCTGTCTTTAGCACAGCCGACGGCGGCTCAACGTGGCTGCCCTTTAACATCAAGACGAGCCCGAAGCTTTCCTCGCTCTATTTCGCTGACGAGAACACTGGCTGGGCCGCGGGCGCGGACGGGCTTCTACTGCGCACGGACGACGGCGGTCTGCTCTGGCGCAGGCTCACAGAGGGCGGGCGCGACGATCTGGCAGACATCTTTTTTCTGGACAACGAGCGCGGCTGGGCCGTCGGCGTCCGAGGCCGCATTCTTTTTACCAGCTCCGGCGGCAAGACCTGGACCGTGCGTCCTTCCGGGACTAACGCGCGCTTGAACGCCGTCGTCTTCGCCAACGAGCGACAGGGATGGGTGGTTGGAGAAAAAGGAACTATCCTGCGCTCTGTGGACGGCGGCGTCACCTGGAACAAAGTTTTGTCGGAAGTCACTGAAGATTTGTTCGGCCTGCACTTTGTCTCTGCCACGCACGGGTGGGCCGTGGGTGCGCGCGGCGCGATTGTCAAAACAGACGACGGCGGTGAAACGTGGCACTACCAGCGTTCCCTGACGCAGGCTTGGTTCGAGGCGGTCTTCTTCACCTCCGTCAAACACGGCGTGGTCGTAGGCTCGCAGGGCACTATCCTGCGCACGGAAGACGGCGGTGAAACGTGGCAGTACGTGAAGGCGCATCTGGGAATAAGAGAGTGGCTCTACGGCGTGGCCTTCGCAGATTCCGAGCGCGGCTATGTCGTGGGAGCACGCGGTCTGATCCTGCGTACAGACGACGGCGGCAAGACATGGAAGGATCAGGAGAGCGGCGTTTCCACCAACCTCTTCGCGGTCGCCGTAGCGGACCGCGACGACGCGCTCATCACGGGCGATCAGGGCCGCGTCATCAGAACCAAAGACGGCGGCCTCACATGGGAAACGCAGCCGACCATCACGAGCGCGCCTCTCTTTTCGGTCGCCTACATGGGCGGGGCAGACGCCTGGGTCGCGGGTCGCGGCGGGGCCATCCTGCGCCGCAAGGGCGACGTCGCCACCCTCAAGCTACCTCGCAGCAAACAGCCGCAAGCGCCGGCTTTGCGCGGCGGCCCTCCCAAGCTCCAGACACAGAATCCGCCCGAAACGCCTCCCGTCTTGCTTGACGACGGCGACATCCCCCGCGCCGTCCCACAGAACAACAAACGCACCACCCTGCAACCCTGAGAGCAACCCGCGAGCGCCGCGCTCTACTCACACAATGCATCTTAGATGTGCTGTACGGAAGAATTCATCAGCACTAGTTTAGAGTCCCGCAGAATGTACAGCTCTATCCCGAGCATCCGGCAAAAGCTGGTAAAATCAGAACAGATACCGAATCATACGGTCTAATGATAGTTAGACGGCTACGATTTTAGTGTGATAAAAAGTGAGGTAACAATGACTCGTTATTGCCCAGTCTGTGCAAATGAAGTTCCTGATACCAAGTCCGAGCCACCATATAGTCCACGCTTTGAATGCCGTGTTTGTGGTAAGTATCGTTTGTCCGGATTGGCTGCTCAGAGACTATATGAAATTGCTTACTACAATCAGCCAGCAAAACCACATCTAGCTGAGAATCATTATCTCTTATCCGCAGTAATTCGAGAACGGTATGAGCAGGAAAGAAGGCAAGAGGTGTTTATTCCAGATTTCGATGAAATTAGGGCTGCCGCCACTCCAACCGATGATCCTTTAGATGCTGTAGATCGTATCCTTCTCTACGTGGCGCGCACTAATATGCGGGCTGGTGACAAAGTACGCCTTGAACCAACATTTGACTATCCTATTGCTTACGCCCGTGATGCACAAGAATTCGAATATTTCGTTCATCTTGGCTCGCAAGTAGAATTCCTCGAAGTTGACAGCGGCCCCGTCGTTAGAATTAGTCCAGACGGATGGAGACGTTTGAAACAGCTTCGCCTTCAAGAGATTGATCCTGATAGTGCATTTGTAGCGATGAGCTTCGCTTTGGACATGGGAGAAATATATGAGCAGGGATTTGAGCCTGCACTCCGCAGCACCGGCTTTCGGGCAATTCGCGTTGACTTAATCGAGCATAATGGCAAGATAGATGATCGAATAATTGCGGACGTCCGAAAGAGTGCATTGGTGGTTGCTGACTTCACTGGACATCGTCAGAACGTCTACTTTGAGGCTGGATTTGCAATGGGGCTTGGTCGTCATGTTATTTGGACGTGTCGTGAAACCGATATAACACAGGCACACTTCGACACGCGGCAATATAATCACATAGTGTGGCGTGATGCAGCCGACTTAAGGCAACGGCTTCAAAATAGAATCGAGGCGACTATACCAAGGAGTTGAGTGTTATGTCCGCCGTCTAACAACTCATTAAACCGGAGCGCGAGTTAGCTCGGATGTCATCTGCAAGATTGAATGCTTCATACAATTCTTCCCGCACGATTAATTCGGGCGTTAGATTTCTACGTGGATATCCACAGAGTATTACTGCGTTTTCCACCTACAGTTCAGGCTCGTCCCACGATAAAGTCCTGCCCCGGATTTACTCAACACTAGAGCGGAGTAGATAAATGTATAATCTGATGCCCGTCTTCCAACTAATCCGGATTTTGTGTTTTCTGATACTGACGCTTATCCCCATCTATGGACAGCAGAAGAATAGTGGGGAGCCTGAGAGAACCGTAACCAGTAATACCAATGTTCCACAATCAGGACTTATATTGAAGGATATTCCACGTGACATTGATGCCAAAGGCAGATACTTGTTCTATCTTCATGGCCTCATTGTGGAGAATGAAGGGGTGCGCCCGACCAGTCCGAAGTATGGCGTTTATGAGTATGAAGAGATTCTAGACACTTTCAAGAACAAAGGGTTTATTGTCATCAGCGAGCCGCGCCCGAAAGGGACAGACCCGGAACAATATGCCGCGAAAGTTGTCGCACAGATTAAAAATTTGCTCAAAGCAGGAGTACCGCCTCAGCACATCATCGTAGTAGGCGCTTCCAGAGGCGGCGGCATAGCCATCATTACTTCGACGCGACTGAAAAATCGGCAGGTTAAATTTGCTATTCTGGCTGCCTGTGGTGATTGGGATGTCTATAAAAAGGTTGGGATAGATTTATGGGGAGCGATCCTTTCGGTTTATGATGTTAATGATGATGTAGCTGGCACCTGCTCGGACTTCTTCAAAAAATCAACCGGGGTATCTAAGAAGAAGGAGGTTGTTCTTAAGCTCGGCCTCGGCCACGGAATACTTTATCGCCCGATGAAAGAGTGGGTTGATTTAGTCACGGAATGGGCATTGAGTACAAAATAGAGCTTCTAACATTGTTAAGTGCTGATACAAATACAAGAGGCTAAATCTAACAACTCATTCAACCGGAGCGCGAATAGCTTGTCTTTCATCCGCGAGGCTTGAAGGCTTAATACAATACTTCCCGCCCGTTTAATTCGAGCGTTAGGCGGCTTTCTTAAAGGTATCAAACTATGTCCAGATATATCGCATTTCTGCGAGCTATCAACGTTGGCGGTCACACCGTCAAGATGGATGTGTTGCGCCATCTCTTCGAGTCGCTCGGCTTTTCAAATGTCGAAACCTTCATTGCCAGTGGCAATATTGTGTTTGAGACTACAGCGAAGAACACTCAGCTTCTTGAACGAAAAATAGAGCAGAGGCTGCGTGAAGCGCTTGGCTATGAAGTAGCTACATTCATCAGAACAGATGCAGAATTGACAGCGATCGCCAATTACCAGCCATTCCGCCAATCCGATCTTGATAGTGCTGTCGCATTAAATATTGCTTTCCTGGCCGATAGGCTTGATGATCAATCAAAGCAGAGGCTCATGGCTTTGAGAACGGATATTGATGACTTTCACAGCCATGAGCGTGAGATTTATTGGTTATGCTGCAAGAAGCAGAGTGAATCGAAAATTTCCAATGCTGTGCTTGAGAAGACACTTGGTCAGAAGTCAACATTGCGTGGGGTGAACACGGTCAAAAAGATGGCCGCAAAATATTCTTAATCCATGCTTTTAGGTGATACGCGCCGCCTAACAACTCGTTCAACCGGACTCGCAATATAGCGGCTCTTTCATCTTCGAGTTGTTTGCTCGCCGGTTAATTCGGGTGTTAGGTTGCTCTCAAGTAGTGTACTGGTGGGTAAGGAAAGATTTTATATGAAGGTTGTTGGAACTATCGAAAGTTTATGGCGCTATCCGGTGAAGAGTATGGCGGGCGAGAGGCTGACGGAAGCTTACATGGGGTTCTCCGGCTTTTACGGTGACCGCTGCTATGCCTTCAGGAATTCAGCCGCACGTAAAGGGTTCCCGTACCTCAACGCTAATGTGCAGCAACAAATGCTGCTCTATCGTCCGCAGTTCCGTTATCCGGAAAGAGCGGCCAGGCCGCCAAATCTGGTCGAAGCAATGAGCATCGCGCCGGGCGTCAACCCGGCGAACGCTGAACCGGAGGACATGTTTTTAGATGTCGTGACGCCTTCAGGCACGGTCGTCGCGATTGACGACCCCGCATTGATAGGAATGCTCGTAGAAGGGCTGCGCGGTGAGAATTATCTCTCGCTCGTGCGTTCGGACAGGGCGTTGACGGACTGCCGCCCTGTGTCGCTGATGAGCCTGCAAACTGTGAGGCAGATTGGAGAGGAGTTGGGCGGCCCGGTTGATAAACGACGCTTCCGCGCTAACATCTATCTCAACCTTACTTCGGATTACGGCTTTGCTGAGGATGAATTGGTTGGCCGCAAACTGCGCTTGGGGTCTAAGACAGAGATAGCCATCCTGGAGCGTGATCCGCGTTGTAAGATGATTTCACTCGATCCGGACACTGGCCGACACAATCCGGAAGTCTTGCGCAAAGTGGCTCAAGCACACGGGGCCTTTGCGGGTGTATATTGCGCCGTTCTGTCCGAAGGAGTCTTATACGAAGGCGATACGGTCGAGGTATTTGATTGATAGCATCAGGTGCCAGGGTTGCAGCAAGTTCCTGTAATCCGGAGTCAGCCAACATAAGGACGCCATCTAACAACTCATTCAACCGGAGCGCGAATAGCGAGTCTTTCATCCGCAAGATTGAAGGCTTGGTTCAATTCTTCCCACACGGTTAATTCGGGCGTTGGCTGCCTTACTGATTGGAATGGCAATGACCCTTAAGCAACGTACAAACGCCGGGATGTGGTTCATGGCCGCAGGCATTATTCCCGTGCTTCATGTGAGCTCGCTACTTCGCCCTCTACCCCCTTCATTTAATACTTTCGAATTTATCCTCTGGTTTATAGCCGCTCCTCTATTGGTTGCCGGGCTCAATGGCGCTCTATTCGGTGCGTGCATACTTGATGAGCGCATCGTCAGGAAGAGTTGGCAAGCAGTCTTACGTGGTCTGCTGGTGGCTGTTGTAACTTTCCTGTCGCTGTCAGTCATGATGAGCGTTTGGGATGCTTACACTAATGAATATACAAGCTTTGCTCGAACGCTGATACTGGTATTGGTTGTTGGTTTTTTGGCTGTCGGGTGGTGGGTGGCGATTGTGGGAATGCTCGCGGGTTGGTTATTGTATCAATGGCAAAAGTCTAAACAGGGCAAAAGAGGCTCGTCTTAAAGGGTAAGGCGGCATCTAACAACTCATTCAACCGGAGCGCGCGATAGCTTCCCTTTCATGCTCCCCTACTTTGATAATGTCAGGCACTGTTCGCGCGGGCCGGGTTTAATTCGGGCGTTCGACAGCGATACCGGATTTGTATCTTGAGGACAACATGGAAAGCTCCGTCGAAAAAAAACATGGCGCGACCTGGTTTCCGCCGGATCTATCGGAAGAAGAAAAAGCGATTTGTGAAAGTGTGGCCCCATACACGATGACCAGCGTCGAGCGCATAGTGGCCCTGATTCAAGCGACCCGGTATGTCGTCGAGAATGGTCTTAAGGGGGATATTGTTGAATGCGGAGTCTGGAGGGGCGGCAGCATGATGGTTGTCGCTTACGTGCTTCAGCAGTTAGGCGATACGTCACGCAAGCTCTACCTGTATGACACGTTTGCAGGTACGACAGCGCCCGCCGAAAGAGACCAGCGATACGACGGCGCAGCGGCCTCTCAGTTGCTCAACTCGACGGCTAAAAACACAGGCATCTGGTGTTATGCAGATAAGCAAGAGGTCATCACGAATCTTCGGTCAACAGGTTACCCTGAAGAGAACCTCCTTTTGATAGAAGGAAGGGTAGAGGAGACGATTCCACAAACGTTGCCGGAAAATATCTCTTTACTTAGACTCGACACGGATTGGTATGAGTCAACCAAACATGAGCTTACTTACTTATACCCGAGGCTCGTCAGGTCCGGCATCCTGATTATTGATGATTACGGCCACTGGCGGGGCTCAAAGGAGGCGACCGACGAATATTTTAATCAATTTAGAGTCAAACCTCTTCTGCACCGCATAGATTACACAGGCAGGTTAGTCATCAAGCTTAAAGCATAAAGGCGATGCTGCACATTTAGGCTCAGGCCCGAGCCGCATAACTCATTCAACCGGAGCGTGAATAGCTAGTCTTTCGATGGATTGATTTTACTACATGACTATTTCCCCAAACTGAATCCGTTATGGTCAGGCGGCTCGATCATTTCAGGCCCTTACATGGCAACGGAACGGTTAAGAGCAGAAGGAGTTCAACTCAAGGCGCTGCCTCTCGGTCAATTACCGTGGCCGACAAAATTGAAGTCGAACATCACCAGCCTCGCCCTGTTGACAAGAAAGACCAGCTAACGCTCGGCACGCGCCTGATGTGTGCTATGATTTTGCCCGGAGGCATTTATGAATCTTGCGGAACGGATTACGACTGATCCCGATATTTGCCACGGCAAACCTTGTATCCGTGGGTTGCGTTATCCGGTAGAGATGATCCTTGAATTGCTTAGTTCAGGGATGACGACTGAAGAAATCCTGGCTGATTATGAAGACCTTGAGCGTGAGGATATTCTAGCGGCGCTCTCCACAACTCCTTCAATACGGACGCCTCAATAGCAGTCCTTTCATTATTGCCCTCTCGCGCAAGAGAGCCTGCACGCATATCACGCTCTATCAGAAAACGATTAAAGGATAACGCCGGGCGAGAAACTATCTCTCTCGCCCGGCGTTATCTTTTTCGCAGTTGGATTACTGTCTTAAGTTTTACGCTGACGTCTTTACCTTTGACTGCCTCCCGCGTTGTCTGCCTTGCTGTTTCCGGCGCGGTATTTTTCGTAGAAGGAGTAGACGAAACGTTTCTGTGCGCCGGGGCCGCCGAAGAAGCCGTTGTTGAAGTCGTATTGCTTCATCTCTTCGTAAGCCTGATCGGCGGTCCAGCCGTCGCGGGTGATGCGGTAGATGGCTGTGAGCGCGCCCGTGCGGTGGCGTCCGCCTTTGCAATGAACATAGACGGGCCAGTTCGCGGGGTTGTTGACGAGACTTAAAAAGTAGGCGGTCTGTTCTTCGTCGGCAGCGCGGCTGGCTTCGAGCGGGATGTTGAAATACTGCATGCCCGTAGCGCGCACCCAGTCCGGGGCCTCACGCTTGCTGTCTTTACGCAGGTCTATGATGGTCTTGACGCCCAGCCGCTTCAACTGCGCGAACTCTTCCGCGGTGGGTTGCGAGCCCCTGTAGTAAGCGTCGCTGACCCTGCCGAAGTTTTTGATGGTGACGCCCGTCGCGGTTTGCGTCCCCTCGGCGGGAGCCATCATGCTCACAAAGGCGAGCAGGAGCACGCAGGCCGCTAGAGCGGCGCGACGTGTATCCGTATAGAAACTGTTCTGCTTTGTCATGTGCTACACTTTCGGTCCTCTGAAAATCTAATTGCTCATGGCCGATTGCGACGAGGGTAAACGATTCAAGGCGTTGATGCGTTCACGCAGGGCTTTGATGAAGCCGTCGGCGGTTGAGTTGTCGTAGCCCGCCGCGCGAAAAGCATCGCGCAGTTGGTCGTCCGTCAGTTGCGCAAGCTGAGCGCCCATCCAGCGAGCACTTTGCACGGGGATGCGGCGCATGGCCTTTTCCTTGTTCGCCTGGCTCTTGCCGTAGCCGGGGCTGAAGACGGAAGCAAACATGCCTGCGCCCTTGGGACGCGTGTTGTAATCAAATTCCACGAGCCCGTTTTGTACTCCGACGATAAACTTGCTGGTGCGGAAATGCTCTAAAGAATTTTTGACGCGCGTGCCGCCGAGTCCACCCACGCGGCCAAGGGTTGCGCCGATGTCCGTCACGACGTAGCGAGCTTCCGCCGTTCCGGTCGCAGGATTTTTGTCAGCGAGGATACGATTATTTTCAGGCCGCGCGTCATAGTTGGCGAGCAGGACCATAAGCACCTTCAAGCCGTCGAACTCGCGTGTCCCGAGGAAAGGATTTTGCAGCCAGTCCCACATAGCGGTGCGCGGTGCGTTGGGTCGCTTGGGCTCAAAGCGAGCGCCGCGCAGGGTGTTGCCGCGCTCTACAAACTCCTGCCCGCGCGAGAGACGCGCCGGAAGATTTTGAATCTCTACGCGGTCCAGGTAATAAGCCTCGTCAGCGAAATAGCCCATCGCCCAGACGATACGGGAGCTGACGGTCTCGGCCTGCGCTTCGACGCCGACTTTGACAATCCACGTCACGCCACGCGCGTCGCGTACGCGAACCTTGGGCGATTCGCCCGTCGCCTCTTCCCTGACGTAAGTAAACGGAGCGACGGGCGCAAGGTCCGCCGAGCCGGTCCCGAAAGAGAGGTCGCGCTTTGAAATGTCTCCGGGGTCGCGCCACAGGACGGGCGTTCCGGTGGCGACGGGTTTTACTTTCTTATTCTTTTGTTGAGCCGAGGCCGAGGTGGAAAGCAGGGTCGTTGAGATGAGTAAAAGCAAAAGAACGCGAGGCGTTTTGGTCAGGGCAAACATGATTTGGGGGTCCTCCTAATCTGCAAGCGTTTTCGCCGGGTGGCGGCAATCACGAAAGCCGCCACATGATAAGTCAATTATCAATCCAGTGAAAGAGTTTCGGAGAGTCCGTAGAGAAAAAGCTTCGGAAATCAGTGCCTTTAGCGTGTGAACCGGAGGCGCAGGAATTTAACAGGGATGGACAGGATAGACAGGATAAAAGCAGTGCAAAAGTCAGAATGCAAAATGATGAAAGAAAAGCTATTCTTTAATTCTGCGCTTTGCACTTTGCATTTATCATTTCTTTTTATCCTGTCTATCCCTGTCAATTCTTTCTTCGTCTTAAACTAACCCACTCCCGCGCCTTTATGGCTACTGCTCAAACTCCAAATCTTCGGGGACAAACTCGACCGCCACGGCTTCGCCGTCGAAGAGACCGCGAGGGTTGTTCCAGGGAAGATAGGTCAGGACAACCAGGTTAGAGGGCTGGCGCGGGCCGCAGGTAATCGAGCGCCCCATACCACCGACGTAGGCCACAAACGCTATGCGCCGCAAGCTTTCGCTCCTGAGGCGCAAGGCGCGCTCTCCAGCCTTGACCGTCAGGACAATCTCGCTCTCCGCACATTCGACGTTCATCAGCAGACCGCGCACGCGCTCGCCCTCGAAGCGTTTGGGAAGCCTCGGCTTCAAGGGGCTCGCGGCCACGCTCGATGCGTCGGCAGTATTCGTAGCCTCCGGCACACGTATGCCGCTTTGTGCGAGCCGCGCATATTCCCGCTCAGTAGCGGTGACGGCGTCGAGCATGGGCTGCGCCTTGAGACGTAAGGCCGCGTCCGTGCCGCGAGACATCGGCTCAAGAATGTCGCGTGCGCTCTGAAAATCTCGCTTGCGGAGGTAGATTTGCGCCAGCACGAGCGCAAACTCATAACGTCCCGGCGCAATCGTCATCGCGCGGCGCACCATCGAAGCAGCCTGATCCAGATACTCGCCCGTCGCCAGACTGACGAAAGCCAGCAGCCGATAGGATTCAGGATAATAAGGCGCAAGCTCTATCGCTCTTAATAGCTCGGCACGCATCACGCGCGCCACGTCGGGCTCGTAGCCCGCCACCACCATGTGCTCGTTCATCCCCTGACGACTCAGACCGTATGCGTAGTAGTAGCGAGCCAGATAATTCTGCGGGGCAAGCTCTGCCGCGCGGCGCAGGAGCGGAACGGCTTCATCAAAATTCTTCTGCTTCACGCGCAGCATCCCCAAAGAGGCATGAGCCATCGCCAGACGCGGGTCTAGCCTGAGCGCTTCCTTCAAATAGCCTTCGGCTTCCGTGAGCCTGTTGGTGTGCAGGAGCAGGTCGCCGAAATAATATTGCACTTCGGCTTCCATGAGCGGCGCGCTTTGCGGAGCGTTCCGGGGCGGCTCAAGACTTTTGTCGAGGAGCGTGATTTTCAAGGGGCGCGCGTCGCGCTTAATGTATTCTCTCAGTTCCTTCTCGACGCTGATTGTGTCCGTCTGAAAAGCCTCGCGAAAGCTTTCGAGCGCGGGCTTGCCCGCCGCCACTAATTCTACAAAGCGGAAAAATTCCGTCTGGCGCTCGCCCCCGCGCCCGAGTATCAGGTAATGCACGAGCGCCCAGCTTTGCGCGTAGAACATCTCCTGCTTCGGGCGCTCGTTGTAGAGCGCGGACTTATTATCCACCGCCAGCAACTCTTCAAGCGGAACCCATTCCCTCGTGCGCAGGATTTTCAGATGAAAGGCATTCGCTTTTCCCGTCGTCACCTTGCGCCCGCCTTCCGCGACATCGAAGGTGCTGAAGTACTCGGCCAGCCCTTCGTTCAAAGCGAGCGGCAGCCCGCGCAGGTTGTTCTCTACAAAGAGGTGCACGTACTCGTGAAAGATCGTGCTGTAGGGTCGCACGCTGTTTCCCTCTACGGAGAGCGTGATGTAGTTGAGGTCGGGGTTTCCCTGAAAATAGCCGGAGATGTTCGAGGGCTGTCCCTCGTAGATGGGCTTGAAGGGTCTGTAGGATTCGTCCGTGCGAAAGACTATGACGTTGGTCTCGACCGGCAGAGCGACGTTCGCGCCCGCGAAGAACTGCGTGAGCGCGCCGCGAAATTGTTCCAGCCGCGCCGCCACCTCCTGTATCTCGCGCTCATTCGCATTGCCTACGAGAAAGAAGTTGCGCGAGGAAACGCTCGTCCACACCTCTTTGTCCGCCGCGAGCGACGACGCAGGCGCGAGCATCAGGAGCGACAGCAATATGACTAGGAGAGCGGAGCGTTTCATACCAATTTCGGATTGCGGATTGCGGATTGAAGAAGAGGAAGCAGAAATCTTCCTGCTTTTCAATCCGCAATCCGCAATCCGCATTCCGCAATATAGAGGTTTCGGATGATGAAAATCGCGCTCCGGGGCGGCGCGGTTTGGCGCGTGACCACGTTGATCACTTTTTGAGCTTGCGCTGCAAAGAATATAAGCGGCGCAATTTTGTGCTGTCAATAGTTGTTCAGGAAGCTTCCTCAAGCAGAGAGGCCGCAGCCTCGTCCACGAGCCAGATAAGCTCTCCGCTTGTCGGGCGAACCATTCGTGCCGGAAGCTCGTGCTCGTCGCGCTCATTCTTGAGGACGGCGCGCAGGGTCGCGGCCTTGGACGCGCCCGCGACCAGAAAAACGACGTGCGCCGCCGCGTTGATGACTCGGAAAGTTATCGTCAGGCGATGCGCCCCCAGCTTTTCAATAAAAGGAGCGACGACCAGATGCTCTGTGTCGTCGAGCGCCTCGGAATGTGGAAAGAGCGATGACGTGTGCCCGTCTTCACCCATACCGAGAAGGATGAGATCAAAGCGCGGCGTTGATTCACGAAACTCTGTTTCCAAAACGCGCGCGTAATCGTCGGCGGCCCTCTCGGGCTCATCTTCGCCGCGCATGCGATGCACCTGCTCACGCGGAACGGGGACGCGACAAAGCAGCGTCTCATACGCCATGCGATAGTTGCTCTCTTCGCTCTCGGGCGGCACGCATCTTTCGTCGCCCCAGAAAACGTGCGTCGCCTGCCACGGCACGCGCAGCGCGTAATGCTCCGAAGCGAGGCGAGTATAAAGCGCGCGCGGCGTAGAGCCTCCGGCAAGAGCTACCATAAATCTGCCACGCGCTTCGACGGCGCGCTGCGCAAGCTCTCTAAAAATTTCCGCGCCGCGCTCGGCCACTTCGGGCGCATCGCGCAGGACTTCCACTACCGAACGGCCTTCTCTTAAGCTTCTCATTCCTTGTGGCAGGCGGCGGCATAGCGTGCCGCGCCGATGAGCGCCGTCTTCTGTTCCATGATGACGTAGACGGGCGTGGCCTCGACCATCGGCGACAGTCGCCCCTTGTCCTTGTAGGCTTCTATAAATGTGCCGTCCTTGAGCTTCTCTATAATCTTGGGCGCGATGCCTCCGCCGACAAAGACGCCGCCCGTCGCTTTGTAGACGAGAGCGAGATTCCCAGCCTGCGCGCCGTAGACGGCTGCAAAAATATCTAGCGCACGCACGCAAATCTCTGCGCGGTGGGCGAGCGCGTTGGTCGAAATTGTGGGCGCCGCGTCGTCCGTCTCCAACAGCTCGCGCGCCAGCCAGTCGGGTTCTTCAGCCTGCCCCGAGGTCTTCAGAAAGTTGTAGATGTTGACGAGCCCCTGCCCCGACAGCACGCGCTCGTAGCTGATGCGATGCTTCAAGGTGAGTAGGTAGCGTAAGAGCCCTATCTCGGTTTCGTTGCGCGGCGCGTAATCGACGTGGCCGCCTTCGGAAGCCACCGCGTGATACTGCGCGCCGTCCCAGACGAGCGCCGCTTCGCCAAGCCCCGTCCCGGCTGCGATGATGGCGATGTTGCCTTCCGCATTTCTCTCGCCTTCGTTAAGCACGACGAGCTGCGCGGGCTCAAGCGCAGGGACGCCGTGGGCGGTTGCTTCGAGATCGTTGATGACCCGCACGTCCTTAATCCGAAGAAGCTCCTGAAGCGAGGCACGGCTGACGACCCACGGCAACTGCGTAATGCGGCCCACGCCGTTAATGACCGGGCCAGCCACCCCGAACGCGGCGGCCTTAACCGGCAGCTCGCGCCCCTGCAAAAACTCTGTGATGACGGCTTCCAGCCCGGCGTAGTCGTTGCTGGAAAACCTTCGCTCTTCCTTAATCGAGAGCGTGCCATCGGGCGAAGCTTCGTAGAGCGCGAGGTTTGTTTTCGTCCCCCCTATGTCGCCTGCAAGAATCATGTTTGTCTCGATAGCTTAACTTTTATACAGGATTACGAAAAGCGAGCTATTGAAGCTCAGGGAAGAGGGCCAGAAGCAGAAGCACAGCCCCGTCCACTGCTTCTTCATAGATTAGGTCGTGGCGGAGTATGCCCAGCTCGCTCTGGACCAGTTGGCCTTCGGTCTTATCGCCGCCCACGAGCAGCCGCGTGGCAGAACGTCCAGCGCCCGTCACGGATTCCGTTTCAAGAAAGCGACCGTCCGGGCTGCGCTTCACGATAAAAGTCGCGTGTGCCGGAACGTCTGCCGTCAGCTCGACGCGCGCAATCCACCCGTGCATCTCGGCGCGCTCGCGCTCGACCGGTTCGAACTCCAACACAATCTCACGCGCGCCTGACGAGACGCGCACAGTGCGGCGGTTTGCAGTTTCCGCTCCTCTTGTTTCCGCATCTCCAGTTTGCGGCGCGACGCGCCACTTCAGGCGGCTCATCAACCAGCCCGCGAGGATTAAAGCCTTGGGCGCGATTTTGTCCGGCTGCCCTGCGGGCGCGACATACTCTACGCGCACGCGAGAGAGATTATCCAGCGCCTCGCGGTATTCGCGCACGTCGTAGAGATTCGCCAGCAAGCCGCGCCACGACGTGAGCCGCGCCCAGTTTAAGTCCGACAGCCCCGTGTGCTCTGCGCGCTCGCGTTCAAGGAGCGTGTTCAAGGCCAGGAGGTCTTCGTAAGGCTGTAGGAAATCCGCAGAGTCCAGAATCACGCGGTCTGCCGCATGGCTGAGCTTGCGAAAAACTTCGTCGCCAAGACGCGGCTGGTCGCGCCACCAGAGAAAGACGGGCAGGTCAGGAACAAGCAGGGGCTCGGCTGCGCTCGGCAGCTCGACCGCGAAAGCCCCGCGCGCCGTCATCGTCACCTGCTCGCAGCAGAGACTCACGCCCTCGTCGTCGCCGGGGCGGCAGTGCGAGGAGACGAACATCTCTATGTCGCGGTCTTCGCGCGTGCGCTCGGCAACCATCACCAGCGCGCGACATGGATGCATCATGGAAATCTCGCTCAACAGACGGTTGACGCTTTCAAGCGCCTCTTCCAACGAGATGTACACCATCAGGTTCAGCACGCGCGCGCGCATCACAGCGCCTTCCACCTCTTCTTCGTCGTCTGCGCTGTGCCCTCCGGCGCTCTCCATCCACAACCTGTTCAACTCGCGCTCGACCGCCTGCACGTCCAGACTGGCGGCGACGCGCACGGGCTTCGGCTGTGTGTGTGTTGTCCTGTTCATTCGTAAATCGTCAATCGTGAATCGTAAATCGTAAAACCGCTTTCTTCTATTTACGATTTACGATTCACGATTCACTCGTTCAGAGTCTGCGCCAGCGTCTGCCGTCGCGCTCGATTAGCTCAAAGGCGGCGGGCGGTCCCCATGTGCCCGCTTCGTAGTTTGGAAAACCGTGCGCAGGCGCTTTCCATGCTTCTAAGATAGGCGTCACGATTTCCCAGCCGCGCTCCGTCATGTCGCGGCGCGCAAACAAGGTAGAGTCGCCGAGGATGCAATCAAGTAGAAGGCGCTCGTAGGCTTCGGGCGTGTGGACGCCGAAGCTTGAGCCGTAACGAAAATCCATGTTGACCCAGCGAATACGCATCGCCTGTCCGGGCAGCTTTGCGCCGAAGCGCAGCGTGATGCCTTCGTTCGGCTGGATGCGTATGACAAGGACGTTTGGCTCAAGAGGCTCGTCCGTTTCGGTGAACAAGCGATGCGGCACTTCCTTAAACTGAATCGCTATTTCCGTGACGCGCTTCGGCAAGCGTTTGCCAGAGCGTATGTAGAAGGGCACGCCCGCCCAGCGCCAGTTGTCGAAATAGAGCTTGAGCGCGGCAAAGGTTTCCGTGTTGGAATGTGGATCAACGCCCGGTTCTTCACGATAGCCCGGAACGCGCTCGCCCAAGACATAACCCGGCCCGTACTGGCCGCGCACGGCAACGTCGTCAACCTGCTCCAAAAGAATCGGGCGCACGGCCTGCATGGCTTTAATCTTTTCGTCGCGCACGCTCTCTGCGCTCAAGGTTGCGGGCGGCTCCATCGCAATCAGCGACACGACCTGAAAGACGTGGTTCTGAATCATGTCGCGCACCACGCCTGCCTTTTCGTAATAAGCGCCGCGACCTTCGACGCCGATGGCCTCGGCGTTGGTCAACTGCACGTGGTCTATGTACTGGCGATTCCACAGGGGCTCGAAGATGCTGTTGGCAAAGCGAAAGACTAAAAGATTCTGAACCGTCTCTTTGCCTAGATAATGGTCTATGCGATAAATCTGCTCTTCATTAAAGACGCTCGCGAGCTGTTTGTTCAGCTCACGCGCGCTTTCAAGGTCATAGCCGAAAGGCTTTTCGACAATCAGCCGCGTCCACCCGCGCCCTTGATTAAGCCCTGCCTTTCCTAATTGCTCCGCGATGAGACCGAAGAAGGAAGGCGCGGTCGAAAGATAAAAGAGACGGTTGCCTTCCGTGCCGCGCTCCTCGTCAATCTGTTCGAGCCGTGCGCGCAAGTGCGCGAAGGCTTCCGCGTCCGCGAAATCGCCATGCATGTAGAAGAGACCGCTCACGAAGCTATTCCACACGGCCTCGTCAAACAACTCCTGGTCTCCGTGCTCCTCGTAGGACTCGCGCATCATCTGGCGAAACTCTTCGTCCGTCATCTCGGGCCGCGAGAACCCGAGGACGGCGAACTCTGCGGGCAGTAGACGCTGCTGCATCAGGCTGTAGAGCGCGGGCACGAGTTTTCGTTTCGTCAAATCGCCCGTCGCGCCGAAGATGACAACCACGCACGGCTCCGCTGTTCTCTCAAGCCGCACGCCCGCGCGCAAAGGATTCTCTATCTCTGTGACTGATGATGACATTTTTATTTGGGGCTCTTGCCTGCAAGCTCGTTTTTGATGACCACGCCGCCTTTCATCACAAACCGGACGCGCTGAAACTCCAACATGTTTTTGAGCGGGTCGTCGTCGACGGCGATGATGTCCGCGAATTTTCCGGCCTCTATCGTGCCGACGCGGTCTTGCCAGCCCAGTAGCTCTGCTGCATTCAAGGTCGCGGCGCGGACTATTTCCATGGGCGCGAGCCCTTCGCGGCGCAGGGCGTCGAGCACAAGTAGACTCGCCTGCCCGCGCGTCTTGCCGGGAAAGACAAAGTACATGTCGGACCCTGCGGCAATGCGTACTTTTGCCAGCAGCGCACGCTCGAACCTCTGCGGAGTTTTCTCCGAGTAGCTTTTAATGTACGCCTCGAAATCTTCCCGCTCCTGCGGATTGCGCCGGACGTCCGCCGCGAAGATTTGCCAGATAGACTCCGCCGTGTAATCCGTCGGAACAAGAAAGATGCCGCGCGCTGCCATCAAACGAAACGTCTCGTCCGATGCGTCCGTGCCGTGCTCTATGGAATCAACCCCGGCCTCCGCCGCGCGTTTTGTGCCCTCTGCCGTCGTCGCGTGCGCCGCGACTTTAATCTTACGCCCGTGCGCCTCGTCCACAATAGCTTTCAATTCATCAAGGCTCAGAAGCTTTGGCCCGACATCCACGACGACCTTGATGACATCAGCGCCCGCCGCCACGGCTTCGCGCACGGCCTGACGAGCTTCATCCACGCCCGCGATGGTCAGAAAATCTTTTTTGAGAATCTCAGGCGTCGCAGGATTACTGGCAAGCGGCTGGCCGCCCGGCGGCGTTAGCTTTCTAGTCGCAGCGAGAATGCGCGGCCCCCGAATTTGTCCGGCATTAACAGAATCGCGAAGCTCTGCATCGCCCCTCACGCCAGAATGGCCTACGTTGCGCGCGGTCGTGATTCCGGCTTCCAACATCTCGCGCGCATTCCGAGCGGCCAACTTTTGCCGCTCGTCATCCGACATCTGCGCGGTTGTATCCAAACGCCCGTCGCTCGCCAGCAAGAGATGCGTGTGGCAATCAATCAATCCCGGCAGGACGGTCGCGCGCCCGAGGTCAATCACACGCACGCCGCGAGGCGCACGCCGCCGCACCGTCTGAAACTTGCCAACCGCACGAATGCGCTCGCCCTCTACGAGCACACCCTGATTCAAGAGCACCGCACCCGTACGCACGTCCAGCAAGCGACCAACTTTCAGCAGCGTGAACGCCAGCGCTGAAGCTGGTCTCGCACTCTGAGAAAGCGAACCCGCCGACGAGAGCGACATTACAAGTAGAAGAATAAAGACGCGCAGAAAAGCAGGGATGAGGGATGAGGGATGAGGGATGAAAAGAAGTGATGAATGCAAAGTGCAGAATGATGAATGAAAAGCTATTCCTTCTTTAACTCCGCATTCTGCATTCTGACTTCTGCCTTTCTTCTTCATCCCTCATCCCTCCGCCCTCATCCCTGCTTTTCACCTTCCCAGTTTGTGTGAATCGCTCCCAGCTCGGGCTTGTCCGTGCGCTCGTAGGTGTGTGCGCCGAAGTAGTCGCGCTGTGCCTGTGTCAGATTTTGCGGGAGGCTTGCCGTCCGGTAGCTGTCGAAGTAGGCGAGACTCGCGGCCATCGCGGGGACGGCCACGCCCGCAGCTTGAGCCGTCGAGAGACCCTCGCGCCAGTTCGTTTGCGCGTCTCGCATCCAGCCACGGAAATCTTCGTCGAGCAAAAGATTCGGAAGCTGTGGGTCGCGTTTGTAGGCAGTTTTGATGGGGTCTAAAAATCGCGCTCTGATAATGCAGCCGCCCTTCCAGATACGCGCCATCTCGCTCAAATCAACATTCCATTTGAACTCGTCGGAGCCCGCTCGAATCAAGTTAAAACCCTGCGCGTAGGAGCAAATCTTTGAAGCATAAAGCGCGTCGTGAACCATCTCGACCAGGCGGCCACGGTCTATGCTAACCTCTTCCTTCGGGCCTTCAATCAAGCGAGACGCCGCGACGCGCTCCTCTTTGAGAGCGGAGATAAAGCGCGCGTCTATCGCGGCGTTGATGGTCGGGATGGCGACTCCCAGATCGAGCGCCACCTGCGCGGTCCATTTGCCCGTGCCCTTCTGTCCAGCCTTGTCCAATATCAAATCGACAAGCGGCTTGCCCGTTTCCGGATCGCGGACTCTGAGAATCTCCGAAGTGATTTGAATCAAATAAGAATCGAGCAGCCCCTTGTTCCAGAGTGCAAAAATGTCGGCCAGCTCGCTTGCTTCCAGACGGCCTACGCGGCGCAGTATGTCGTAGGCTTCGGCTATCAACTGCATGTCGCCGTATTCGATTCCGTTGTGGACCATCTTGACGAAGTGGCCCGCACCGTCCGGCCCGCAGTAAGTAGTGCACGCGCCGTCTTCGGTTTTGGCGGCGATGGCTTCCCAGATGGGTCGTATCTCTTCGTAAGCTTCACGCGCGCCGCCGGGCATGAGGCTCGGCCCCATGAGCGCGCCCTCTTCGCCGCCGGAGACGCCGGAGCCTACGAAGCGAAAACCTTTCTCGCGCAGCGCGGCTTCACGACGCCGCGTGTCTTCAAACCACGAGTTTCCGCCGTCAATCAAAATGTCGCCGGGTTCTAAGTAGGGGACGAATTGTTCAATGGTCCAATCGATGGGCGGGCCTGCCTTGACCATGATCATGATTTTTCGCGGGGCGCGCAGGCTGCGTACAAACTCTTCCGCAGTGTGCGACGGCACAAGATGCTTGCCCGCGCCTTCGCCCTGCAAGAGCTTGTCAACCGCCTCAGGATGGCGATCCCAGAGGGCTACGTGATAGCCGTTGCGCTCGATGTTGAGCGCCAGATTCAAGCCCATCACGCCCATCCCGGCCATGCCTATGTCTGCTTCTGCCATGATTCTTAAAATCTTTCTACTTTCAAATCGAGCGCGCGCCGCGTGACTGCGCGTCTACGCTGTTCAAAAGCTCTTTGAGCTTTCTCAAACCTTCCACAGCGTCGCGGCCAAGGTGAACGCGCAGCGCGCGACGACCGTGCTCGACGAGAGAGGAAAAGTCTCCGAGCGCCTGCGATTGTTTGAGCGTGCTGAAGGTGTAAGGCTCGCCGGGAATGGGCAGGTCCACGGCATCGTCGTCCGTCAACTCAAGAAAGACTCCGTTGTCTGCACCGCCCTTGTGAAGCTGCCCCGTAGAATGCAGGTAGCGCGGCCCGTAGCCCGCCGTCGTCGCCACGCGAAAAGAATCTCTAAGCTCCGTGCGAACTGCTTCTATCAAATCGTCATGCGTTCGCGTCTCCTGAAGATAAGCAAGGAGCGCAAAGTAATCTCCCGTTTTAAGCCGCGAGAGAAACTCCGCGATGATTGAAGAGAGAGCATCTTTTTCAGACAGGGCACTTCTATCGCCGCCCGTGCCTTTGCCGTAAATCTTCAAGCCGCTTTCTTCGACCAAAGCTTTCTCTTCGGGCAGCGCGCCCGTACGCTTAAATTCTTCCAGCAGGCGGTTAGTATTGTCCTTGCTCTCCTGCACGTTCGGCTGGTCAAAGGGATTGATGCCCATCAGGTGACCCGCGACCGCCGTAGCAAATTCCCACACGAAGAATTCCGCGCCGAGGTCTGTGGGGTCATCCAGCACGCGGCGCACGACGACGTTTCCAGCCGCTTCGAGCGCTCGTAATTTCTCGTCCGCTTCCGCCGTCACGTCGCCCACCGAAACGGAAACGAAGATGCGGTCATCCGCGTAGACTTCCGGCCCGCCGAGCGGCTCGCCCGCGACGGGCACGATTCCCTTTCCTTCCTTGCCGGTGCTTTCGGCGACGAGTTGTTCTATCCAGAGACCAAGGCTGTCGAGCGGCGCAGAAGAAACGAGCGTCAGCTTATCGCGCCCTTGAAGCGCGAGCGCGCCCATCACAGAGCCAAGCAGCGCGCCTTCGTTCTCAGCCGCCGCCTGCACCGTACATGCTTCCATAGATTTGACCGCGCGCCCGAGCATCTCTCGAACGTCGAGACCCATGAGCGCCGCCGGAACCATGCCGAAAAATGAGAGCGCGCTGTAGCGCCCGCCGATGTCCGGCGGATTCAGGAACGTGCGGCGAAAGCCCGCTTCGCGCGCTGTCTGCTCCATCAAAGTTCCGGGGTCTGTGATGGCTATAAAATTTTCGCCCGCTTCAGCTTTGATAGAGCCGACGCGGTCGTAAAAATATTTGTAGAAAGAGAGTGGCTCGATGGTCGAGCCGGATTTGGAAGAGACTATAAAGAGCGTGTGCTGTAGATTAATGTGCTCTTCGTAAGCAGCGATGGTGTCGGGGTCGGTCGTGTCCAGAACCAGAAGCTCAGGATAGCCGCCTTTTTGCCCGAACGTGCGGCGCAAGACTTCGGGGCAGAGGCTTGAGCCGCCCATGCCGAGCAGCATGACGTGCGTAAAGCCCGCTTCGCGCCCTGCGGTCGCGAAGGCTTCCAGCTCGTCCACGCGCTTTATCATCGTGCGCGCGACGGTGAGCCAGCCGAGCGAGTTGCGTATTATTTTTTGATGCGCCTCTTCCTCTTTCCACAGCGAGGCATCGCGCTCCCAGATGCGCTGGACGGCGTGCGCGCTTTGCAGACGCGAAAGCGCCTCCGCGACCACGGACGTATAACGGCCCAGAGCAAGCCCCTGGCGTCGTGTGCTCTTCATCAACCATCTCCCTTGAGCGAAGTGCGTCAAGCATACACGAAAAAGGTAAAAGCGCGTAAATCGTAAATCGTGAATCGTCTATAGAAGAACTGCTTTTCCTCTATAGACGATTCACGATTTACGATTTACGCGCTTTTCTTCGCTTGCCTTATCTTACCGGGTGTTCCTTGGCGTAAGAGTAAGCGGTGTAGGCGGCGACGATGTGGCAAATCCAGCCCAACATTCCGCCCGTACCAATCCAGAAACCGGGCGTAAAAATCAGCCACAGCACGCCCGCGAGGATTCGACCGTTATAAAGCTGGCCGACACCCGGAACAAGCAAACTCAGCACCCCTGCCAGAATTGGATCACGCATTCCCTTTTGTCTCAACCTCCGTCCTCCTCTATACGCTGGGCGACCGGAGTTTGTTCATAAGAAGTCCCGAGTCCCAAGTCCAAAGTCTCAAGTCAAAAGAAAGCGCGTGTCTTTGACTTGAGACTTGGGACTCGGGACTTGGGACTCTTTGTTTAGACTTCTTTTTTGACTTCGATGATTTCGCCGCGAAAGGTTTCCAGAAATTGCTGGACGAGTGGGTTCTGTTCGGCCACTTGATGCAGGCGCTCTTTTTCGCGCCGCTCGGTGGTCTGACGGGAGACGGGCGCGTCCTCTTCGTCCTGCGCACCCTCTTCTTTGACGCTGATGCGGACGCCCGTGTCGCGCCCCAAAAGCTCGTGACAGACTTCGCGGAGGAGCTTGATGCTGTCGGGCTTTGCCAGCGTGTCGCGCAGGTGTTTGGCTTCGGGCGTAAATTCCACGTACAACTCGTCGCCTTCGAGCCCTGCGCGCCGCGCGCCGTCAAGCGCCGTCACAAGAAACATGCGCCTGCGTTTTTCCAGAGCGTCTTTGACCCTCTCGACAAATGAATCGGAGGCGGCGGGCGCGTGTGCGCGTCCCTGAGCTTGAGCGGGAGCGTTTTGAGGCGCGGGCTCCTGTGCTGCGCGGGCCGTACCTGCTGTCGCTTCCTGCTGCTGCGGGCCGTTCGGCGGGACAAGCGTGAGCACGGGCACGTTGCGCGGCGCGGCGTCAACCTCAGTCGGCGTGCCACCGACGACGAGAGGCCCGTCCGCCCCTCCTCCGACGGGCGCAGGATGTTCCTCCTCCGCACTCTGCTCAAGAGCGCTCGCGCGGCGTGTAGTTGATGAACCCGAAGCTGCCCCGCGTTTCTGGCCGGATGCTGCCGGGCCGCTCGTTCCACCTGTTGGCGTCGGCGGCGCGCTACTCATGGCGGGCGCGCGTCCGGTCCTTAAAGCTTCTTCGAGCGCGCCGAGGCGTTCTAGAATCTGGTTAAGCGGCGCGAGACGCCGCATCTCCATTAGCTTTACCAGACCGATTTCCAGTTGGTATCGCGGGTGCGCAGCCGTCCGAAGCGTCACTTCGGTCGCGGCCAGCGAGTGAAAGAAACGCACGAGGTCGGATTCGGAAAAGAGCGCGGCCTCTGCTCTTAGCTCCGCGCGGTCCTGCGCCGAAGCTTCCAGAAGCTCCGCGCCTTCGCCCGCCACTTTCGCTACGAGCAGGTCGCGCACGTAGGCTAAAAGGTCTCGACAGAAATTTCTGAGGTCGTGGCCGCGCATGACTAAATCATCCACGACGGCAAGCGCCTCTGACGGGCGATTCTCGCTGATGCCGCGCACGACGCGCGACAGCATCTCAGTGCCCGCCAGCCCCAATGCCATCTCTACATCTTCGGCCTTAATCTTTTCGCCCGCAAAGCTGATGACCTGATCGAAAGCGCTTTGCGCGTCGCGCATAGAGCCTTCGCCCGCACGCGCGATTTCCATGAGAGCTTCTTTCGCAACCTCTATCTTCTCGGCTCTGGCAATCATGCTCAGCCGCTCTGCGATTTTCTGCGTCGCGATGGTGCGAAACTCGAACTGCTGGCAGCGGGAAAGAATCGTGTCCGGAACTTTGTGCAGCTCGGTGGTCGCCATGATAAACGTGACGCGCGGCGGCGGCTCTTCCAAAGTTTTCAGGAGCGCATTAAAGGCCGCAGCCGAGAGCATGTGCACTTCGTCTATGATGAAGACTTTGTAGCGGTCGCGCGCTGGCGTAATTGAGACCGTGCCGATGATGGCGTCGCGCACGTTCTCGACGCCAGTGTTCGACGCCGCGTCAATCTCAAGCACGTCGATTGAGCGCCCCTCGGCTATCTCTTTGCACGAAGGGCAGGCCGTCGGGTCGTCAATCGAGCAGGGCGTGACCGTGGGCTTAGGCGATTTGTGACAGTTGAGAGCTTTCGCCAGCAGCCTCGCGGTCGTGGTCTTGCCGACGCCGCGCGCACCCGAAAAAAGATAAGCGTGATGAAGACGGTCGTGCTCGATGGCGTTACGGAGCGTGCGCGTGATGGGCTCCTGTCCCGTAACTTCCTCGAAGGTTTGCGGACGCCACTTGCGGGCGATAACTTGATAGGACATAGAGGAATCGTAAATCGTAAATCGTGAATCGTAAATAGCAGAACGGCTTTTCTCTATTCACGATTCACGATTTACGATTTACGAGCAAATTGGCCAGACTCCGGACCGACCCGCAACACACGCGCTCGCAACTACCGTTGCTCCGTTCCCGGCCTGGCGGGGTTCGTTGGAGACAGCGTTGTGCGGAGCCCGAAGTCTGATAAATTGTCAAAACTCTCAGAGCCTTGGATGCGCAACCCTATTGTCAGTTGCACGTGCGCGTGATGTCAACCCGGCAGGCAGGTGCGCCGCGCGCGAACCTCTTAAATCTCCGTCTTCCGGTGGGCAATCATGCGCAGGAAGGCGTTGATGCCCAGATGCAGAATCACGTAAACGATGAGCGCGACGACGACGGGCAGCGCTAGCTGTTGGCCGCCTTCAGCCGTCGGGCTCGCGACGATGCCGCGAAAAGGCGCATAAAGCGGGTCGCTCACGTTGTAGATGAACTGCACGAAGCCCGCGCTCCGGCGCGCGCCCATGAGCGCCAGTATGAGCCTTAAGCCGAGCAGCGCGTAGATGATGTAGAAGACAAAATCTACGACCTGCGAGACGCGCGCAAGCGAGCGCGCACGCTCGACCTCGCGCTCGGTTTCGACTACTTCCGTAACGGCCTTGGAGCGAAACTCGTCGGCCACCTCCGTCATCACGCGCGCTTCGGCAGGAGTAGTGCGATCCGCGCGCTCGGCAATTTCGGCGTTAACGTCCGCCTCAATCTCGGCCTTGACAGCCTCGTGCTGCACGGCACGCCGCGCTTCGTCTACGGCCAGTTTGTCATCTTCCATCAATCCTACCTCCATTGAACTCATACATCGAGTGGGAGCGTCCAAGGTGGCGATTTTAGGAAAGGGATGAGGGCGGCAGCGATGAGGGATGAAAAGCAATGATGAATGCAAAGTGCAGAATGCAAAATTAAAGAAGCTCTTTCTGTTCATTCATCATTTTGCACTTTGCACTTTGCATTTCTTACTTCATCCCTCATCCCTCCGCCCTCATCCCTTGCATTTCTGGCGGAGAGGGTGGGATTCGAACCCACGGTACGGTTCCCCGTACACAGCATTTCCAGTGCTGCCAGTTCAACCACTCCTGCACCTCTCCGAAAAAGGGATGAGGGATGAGGGATGAGGGATGAGGGATGAAATTAAGAAAGTAATTCTTATTCATCCCTCATCCCTCATCCTTCATCCCTCAGAGCATAGCCTATCCCGGCGATTGCTGTCACGCCGTCACGCCACGGGTGCGTAGAGTAAAGATGTAGAAACGAAAATCGGCGGTGTCGAATCGGCAAGAGCCGCGAGCGGGGCTGCGCACCGGTTTCTTAACAAGACGCTGAACCCGTCAGGTGGTATTCAGGCGTTCAGACTTTATGGATTCAAGTTGGGGGGTTCAATATTTTCAAACGCGTGACAGCCAAAATCTAAATTCTTGCCTTTTCGAAAGTTGCAGTAGTATTATCCCAACGCTTTCGATACACCACACATCCAGTGGACCAGAACCCGGTTGGAATTTGCAATCCCGATAATTTTTTTTGTGACTTCCCTCGTCTCATACTAACAGGAGGCTAATCATGGCTACGGAAACTTTTCAGCGGCCAGAGCTGAAACAGCGCGCACCCGAAAATAAAGATTTGGACAAGGCTGCCTTGCAGGCCATTGCTCAGGCGGCCATCAATGTCGAACTCTTTACCATCCCCCTGTACATGGTTTCCATGTTCTCCATTCAGGGGATGCACCAGATTACCAGCTCTGGAAACGATTTTTATCAGGGCAGGCTGTGGCCGGGCAGGGGTCCGTCTCCTGCTCCCGAGAAAGACCCTGACAATCCAACCAATGCGCTTGCCTTTAACCATTTCTTCAGCGTCTTTATAGACGAGATGCTCCACTTGCAACTGGCCTCGAACGTGGCGAAAGCGCTCGGCGTCACGCCGACCTATACCAGCTCTGCTTTGCAGAGCCCGAATTACGGCTGGACCTGTTACGCGGACACTACAATCCTGCCGCACATACTCGATTTTCAGGACACCATCGCTCCATACACCGACGTTCGCGTCAAACTCGACGCGCTGACGCTGGACCAAAACCGTCTCTTTCTGGCGATTGAAGAAAATGAGGATGATGCCCGAAGCATTATCGACCCGTCGAAAATAGAGAATTATTTTCCCCCCGTGCCGTTTAAAGACTGGAAGGCGGGCGACACGGAAGTAAATCTCCCCAAGTTCGGCACCATCGGCTGGATGTACAAGTGCCTCTGGCAGTACATGGAGATGGAGTACACGGACGGCACTACTTTATTTGAATACGTCTTCAATCGCGGCACTCTCGAAAGAGACCTGTTCAACGTCAACAGCAAGTATCACAAGGCTGAATATCCGAAGATGCAGGTCATGGCGTCGGGCGAGATTGATTCCGGCAACGCGATGGCGAACATCCTCGACATGATTAATGCCATCACGGATCAGGGCGAGGGCTCTGGCGTGGCTGAATGGATCAGGTTGATGAAGGGGATGAAGTACGCACCCGTCGAAGATCAGTTTCGACCTGACAAGGCGGCCCTGAATAACAACTATCCCAACTACACGGACAAGGGCCAGCCCGACAATCCTTCTGGAGACACTACTGCCCGCAGCGAGAATGGCGGACTGGACCACCACGACCGTTTCAAGGCTATCAATACTCTGCTGGAAACGGGAAAAGTCGTTACCTGGGATCAGTGGCATCAGAAGAACACGTGGAACGCGGAGATGCTCAAGACGCCCACTTACGACCAGAACAAATGGCCGCTGCCGACAGCCGAAGACATCGCCGCCGCGCTCAATAATCTCAAGGCGGACACGACCACGGATTATTACACCATCTTCAGTCAGGTCGCCGCAGGCTCTATCGCTGGAATTACTCGCGTGCTGTCGGGCTTTTGGACGGACGAGACAACTTCATTTCCCAACCCTTCGATGTACGGCTCCGGCGACCGTGTAGCAATCTGCTGGGCGGTCTTCGGAAAGTTTCCTGACATCACGCAGGGCATCGCGGACAAGCAGCCCGGCACGCTCTATCACGCCTGTCAGGCTTTGAACTTTGATACGCCGGGGAACAGTTGCGCGCCGGTAGAAGTTTTTCATACCTGTCGCGGCTCGAACGAGTGCAAGGCCGAAGGCGGCTGCGGCTTTGTACAGATAGTCGGCGAGACTCATACGATATGCGGCTCGAAGGTCATGGCCGAGAACCTGCCAAAGTCGATTCCGCAATTGCAGGGCACGATGATACTTTACAGCGCGCCTTCCGATAATGTCTGTGCCTCGACCGGCGGCTGCGCCATTCCCATTTCGGCCTCGCAGTTGTACCCGCTGCCAGACTCCTCCAAGCCCGACCAGAAGATGGGCACGATGGAGGTGTACGACTTTGAAGGACCGGGCTATACGCCCGTCAGATTGCCCATGAACATTCGATACAACGTGGGCGACAAGGTGTGGGACGTGGCCTGGAACGCCTACATAGAAGTGCTGCAACATCGCGGCGCACCCGTGCCCGATAAACCGACGAAGGACAGCGATCTGCGACTCGCATTTCCGCCCTCCACCTGATTCAGGATTAAGCTTTCGAAGTGCAGAACATCAAAGACCAAAAAGACCAACGCCTTGGACTTCCCAATCTCGGCCAGGGCGTTGGTCTGCGCAATCAACACTTCCCTTACCTGATGCGACACGAGCCAGAGGTGGAGTGGTTTGAAATCATCAGCGAAAATTTCATGGACAACTTCGGCTATGCGCGTCACGTACTTGAGCGCATGGCTGCGTTGCGCCCCATAGTGATGCACGGCGTCTCGCTCTCCATAGGCAGCACAGACCCGCTCGATTGGGATTACCTGAAAAGCCTCAAAGCGTTGGCCGAATTCGTCAGGCCCAAATGGATCTCCGACCATCTGTGCTGGACGGGCGTGGCCCATATCAACACGCACGACCTTTTGCCCATGCCCCTGACCGAGGAAAGTCTGAGGCACGTGATTAATCGCGTCCGACAGGTTCAGGATTTCTTGGAGCGCCCTCTGGTTTTAGAAAATCCTTCGACCTATTTTGAGTTCAAAGAATCAACCATCACCGAATGGGATTTTCTGTCGGAGATGGCCGGGGCAACGGGCTGCGGGCTTTTGTTAGACGTCAACAACGTCTACGTGTCCGGCTACAATCACGGCTTCGACGCGGAGCATTACATCAGGAGCTTGCCGCACCGTAGCATCGTGCAGATACATCTAGCCGGGCCGACCGATTGCGGTCAATACTTGGTCGATACTCACGACCAGCCTGTCCCTACGCCCGTGTGGCATCTCTATAAACTGGCCCAGGAATTAACGGGCGGCGTCTCCACGCTTTTGGAATGGGACGCCAACATTCCGGATTTCCCCGGTTTGGTCGCAGAGCTGGACAAAGCGAAAGCTGTGCTCGAAGGAATGATTCCCGAAGCTGCCGTTCGCAAGTCCGGCGCAGAGGAAGTGGTTTCCAATCCGGTCGATTTCCAACTGGCTCTCAAACAATGACTCAGCAACCCCTAGGCATCTTGCAGCAGTGGATGAAAACTGTCGTCACGGAGCGCGGCAGTCTGGCTGAAAAATTGCGGTCAGCCACAGACCAGCACGGCCTGCGTATAGAGGATGTCGTAGCCGACAGGCGCGGCCTTTCGGCGCACAAACGTTTGAGCGTTTACACCAGCGGCTATGTGCTACGGCTATTGGAATGCATGCGTGCGGATTTTCCGGCGCTGCGCAGTTTTGTAGGCGATGCTGTTTTCGATGCGTTTGCCAAGGCTTATATCGTTAGCCACCCGCCTCAGTCGCGCAGCCTGTTCGACTTAGGCTTAGGCTTTCCACAATTCTTGCAGGAAACAAAACCCGTAGGCAGTCAGCTTGACGATGAAATGGCCGCTCTGCTGGACCTGCCTCCGGAGCTTGCTCGCATGGAGCGTGCGCGAACAGAGGCCATGCGCGCGCACGGCATCGAACAGGACCCGCCCGTCATGGAAGCTTTTTCGCCCCTCGCAATTTTCAGCGAGGACGTTCGGCTTCAGGCGACCGGCTGCCTGCGGCTGCTCAAGCTCAAATTTCCACTGGTTGAGTTTCTCAAGAGGTCATCCCAAAACGAGCGGCCCGAGCCTCCCAGCCCACGCACCTCGTTTGTCGCCATTGGCCGTTCGAATTACCAGCTTCACACAGAAGAAATCACCGACTGGCAATTTGCTTTTTTGAATGCTTGCGAGCAGCCCGTCTCACACTACTTCGCCGTTCAACGCGCCGCCGAAGAGAGCCTCAAGGAACCGTCCTTTGTGCTCGCTCAACTGGTGGTCTGGTTGCCGGTCGCGATTGGACTAGGCTTCGTGCGACAGGTCCACGCTGCACCCGCCCCGTAGTTTGATTCCCGGAGACTTATTGTGCCTCGTCTGCTGTCGGGCCGTAGACGGACGGTAGCGGAACGTCGAGCAGCCTGAGATAAACCGAAAGCTGGCCGCGATGATGTATGAGATGGTTGAGCGCCATCATGCGAATCACAGCCAGACGCGGCAGCTCGAAGATTACCTGCTCGCCATACTTGTAACGCCAGGGGGCAAGCCAGCGCTCATCGGACAGTGTGTTCAAACGCTCCATGGCGCTCGCTATATTTTTATCAAACGTCGCCAGAATATCCGTCACACTGTCGGTCGCAACCGGCTTGTATTCATAACGGTCAAACTCATCCCTGTCCAAAGGGGTAATGAACAAACCCGGAAGGTTTGCTATGTGCGCCGCTATTTCTCCGAGCGTTCTGGATTTCTCGTGCGGTCTCCACGCAAGCGCACCGGGCGGCACACGTTCAAGCATCTTTCTCGTCGTCGCCGCTTCATGCTGAAGCTCGGCTCTGATAGGCTCACTTAAATTCATACGTCTACACCTTCGTTATTTCAAAAATCCGATGCCGGTTTACATTTGCCTCAATAACGATTGACAGGCGATTAATTTTATATTACAAGAACTTCGTTCAGCTACCGAACAAACTTTGGAATCCTTCCAGACACAACAGAAAAAGGCAGTTTGTTAAGATGCGGCGAATTGATCTCCGAAAGGTGCGCGTGGCGCGCTCAAGCACAATTCGCGATATCAACAGGCAGATCGTACTCAATTATGTGCGTGAGCGTGAGCCTATATCGCGCGCCGAAATCGCGCGTGAAACGGCTTTACAACGCTCCACCGTCTCGACCATTATCGAGGCGCTCAAAGAAGATGGATTAATCGAAGAGGTAGGGGCGGGCGAGTCCACAGGCGGGCGACGACCGACGATGCTTCGTTTGCGCTCGACGGCCTCAACCGTCATCGGCGTTGATATTTCTCCGTCGCAGACAACAATCGCCGCGAGCGATCTGGCCGGGCGCATCATCGAGCGCGAGAGCTTTACCACGAGCCGCTATCCCAAGCGGGTCATTAGTAAAGTTATAGATTTTGTACGCGAGATAGCGGCTAAGGACAGCACCGGAGTTATAGAGGGCGTCGGGGTGAGCTTGCCGGGTCTGGTTGACCCTTTAACGGGGCGGGTGATTTACGTCCCCTATTTTCAGTGGCGCGACTTGCCGATTGCGGAAGAAATCTCCTCGGCCACGGGGCTACAGGTAGTTATTGACAACGATGCCAACGCGGCGGCGCTGGCCGAATTGTGGTTCGGCAGACCTGAAGTGAGCGAGTCGCGTGATTTCATTCTGGTCCTCGTGGCAGAGGGAGTCGGCACGGGCGTTGTCATCGACGGGCAGATTTACAGGGGCAAGCGCGGCGGGGCGGGCGAATTCGGCCACATGGTTATAGGCCAGGACGCTCCCATCGCCTGCTCGTGTGGGAATTACGATTGCTGGGAAGCTTTCTCTTCGGGACGCGCCGCGCTGGCACATTACTTCAGGCTCTCGGGACAGACGGACAACCTCGCTTCATTAAACTTCGCGCAGCTTATAGAGCGCGCCATGAATAATGAAAAAGCAGCCGTCGAGTCTCTCTTGAAGACCGCGCACTATCTGGGGGTTGGGATTTCAAATCTGATTGTCGGCCTCAGTCCGGAGGCGGTTGTCGTGGGCGGTGTGATCACGCAGGCGTGGCAACTCATCGCAGACGAGCTGAGGGCTACGATTGATAAGAGTATTCGTCGCGGGTTGCCGTCGGCACGCATCGTCCGGTCCACGCTCGGAGACCAGCCGACGCTGGTGGGGGCCATCAGCCTCGTGCTGGCTCGCAAGTTTGCGTCCGCAGCGGCAGCTTAAAGCAGGAGCGGCTACAGAATGTCCTGTAGAGATTCCTGTAGCGCCACAGCATATAAAGGGGTCGTCGCTCTACGTAAAAGCAGGGCGGCGTTAACGGTTCACAATGTCGTGTGGTCGCACACGCATTTCAAATTCAAGTGCATTGCTTTGTCACATACTAACGAGTTGCTTGCAAGGACAAGGCTCACCCTTACCAAAGTTGACGTTGGAGGCTAACCATGAAAGAGAATATTAGGCATCAATCAGTGATTCAACGCTTTCTTTGTTGCGTCACCTTTCTGCTTTTAATCGCTTCCCCTATTCTCGCGCAAACTGAGACCGCACGCTTGCAGGGAACTGTGACAGATCCTCAGGGCGCGGCTGTTGCGGGCGCGACCATCACCGTGACGGATGAAACGACGAATCGTGCGGTGACGGCGCAGAGTGACGACGAGGGCTTATATGCGATTCCGGCCCTGCCGCCGAGCCGCTATCGCATAGAGGTATCCGCACCGAACTTCAAAACGACGCGACAGGAAGTGACGCTTGAAGTTCAACAGGTGGCCGTCATTGATTTCGCGCTGGAAATCGGAGCCGTCTCAGAAATAGTCACGGTCACGTCGGATGCTCCCTTAGTTGATGCCGCGACTTCCTCCATCGGCGAAGTGATTCAGGGCAGGCAGATCGTCGAGCTTCCGCTTAACGGGCGCAACCTTCTGGAGCTGGCGACGCTGACGCCCGGCGTGACGCGCGGGCAGGCCGACAGTGATGCCTCGGGCGCGCGTGGTAATGCTGAAACTTTTCGTGGCGGCAATACAGGCGGCGCGGTTCTCTCCGTCAACGGCCAGCGCCCGCAGGCGAACAACTTCCTTCTGGACGGGCTGGATAACAACGAGAGTCTGGTCAACACGATTGCCATTTTCCCGCAGGCCGAAGCCGTGCAGGAATTTCGCGTGCAGACGAGCGTCGCCCCGGCGGAGTTTGGACGCTCCGGCGGGGGCATCGTCAATACGGTTATCAGATCAGGCCGCAACGATTTCTTCGGTAGCGGCTTTATCTTTATACGCAACGACAATCTGGATGCTCGTCCGACTTTTAACTCGCAGAGGGAAGAGTTTCGGCGCGGGCAGTTCGGCGCGACCTTTGGCGGCCCCATCATCCTGCCGAATTTCGGTGAAGGCGGCCCGGCCATTTACAGTGGCAGGGACAAGGTTTTCTTCTTCGTTAATTATCAAGGCTTGCGTCAATTCCTGCCGCTCGGTCGCGATCTAGCCACTGTACCTACTGCTGCGTTCAGACAGGGAGACTTCTCCATCCTGCTCAACCCGGCGCTGAGCGGTCTTGCCGCTCCAATCCAACTCAGAGACCCGCTGACGGGCTTACCCGTTCCGGGCAACCGGCTGGACCTTCTTCCGGGCAATCGCCTGAACCCGGTCGGGCTAAATTACCTGCGAGCTTTCCCCACGCCGAACAGGGGCGGGACGGGCGTGCTGCAAAACTACGAAAATACGCGCGTGCAAACTCTGGACGAGGACACCTTTGATCTTCGTATTGATGCGAATCTGAATCAGAGCAACCAGCTCTTTGGCCGCATCAGTTGGGGGCGCGACATACTGACGACGACTTCGCGCCTGACGACGCTGCCCGCGGGCTTCGGCTCGGGCGACAACTTCAACCGCAACAAGGGCATCGGCATCGGGTTAACAAGCGCCTTTACGTCCAACTTCTACAACGAGCTGCGTCTTGGCGCGCATCGCGTATTTTTCGGCTACGCTCCGCCCTTCCAGGACCAGCGTCTTTCTTTCGATCTGGGCATCCCCGGAGCCAATCCCGTGCCTGAGCTTGGCGGCGGCGCGCTCATCGGCGGCTTCAACAATCAGCTGGAATATTCGGGCGACTTCGGCCCGTATCTCATCCCGCAGAACACTTATCAGGTCAACGATGCCGCAAGCTGGACCAACGGCAATCACGTCTTTCGTTTCGGCGGCGCTTTTATTCGTCGCGATGTGGGACTCTTCCGCCCGAACCGTGGCAAAGGCTACTTCTTCCTGTTCGGCAACGGCGACAATCCCAACTCGACCGGCTTCGAGCAGGCCGACTTGCTGATAGGTTTCGTTGACAATTATCAGGTTGGTCCGCCCTTCGGCTTTGTCGGCACGCGCACCTACGAAGACGCGCTCTTCTTTCAGGACGACTGGCGCGTGACTCCGAACCTGACGCTCAACCTCGGCCTGCGCTGGGACCTTTACACCAACCCTGTAGAGCAGTACAACCGCCAGACCAACTTTGATATCACGACGGGCAGGCTCCTGCTCGCAGGCGCTGGCGGCAACTCGCGCTCGCTCGTCGATACCGACAAAAACAATTTCGGTCCGCGCGTAGGCTTTGCCTATAACGTCGGCGGCGACGGGCGCACAGTGATTCGCGGCGGCTACGGGTTGTTCTACTTCCTTGACCGTGGAGGCATCGACAACCAGTTGGCGCAGAACGCGCCGTTTAGCGGTTTCTCTCAATTCAACTACACGAACGGCTTCCGCATCACTCTTTCCGGGCAAGGGCCGCTTAACAATAACGACTCGCGGCTGGCGACCAACCCGCTTCCGACGGGCGACGTGTCCAGCATCAATCTGAACAACCCGCAGAACATCACCGTCTTTGCCGTCCTGCCTGACATCAAAACTTCGGAGGTGCATCAGTTCAACATTCAGTTCCAGCGCCAGTTGACCGAGAACACCGCGATTGACATCGGCTACGTCGGCACGCGCGGCGAGAACCTTGCGACCTATTACAACCTCAATCGACAACTTCTGGGCCAGCCGAACGGCACGAGGCAGTTCCCCAATCTTGGCGACGTCAATGTCCGTGATGACAACGGCCATTCGCGTTACGATTCGTTGCAGGTCCAACTTGAGCGCCGCTTCACGCGCGGCTTGCAGTACATACTCGCTTACACATGGTCGAAGACCAAAGATAACTCGCCGGGCGCATTTGATAACGTCGGATACCGCCCGCAGGACCCGCGTAACATCGAGCTGGAATACGCAAATTCCAACCTGGATATTCCGCAGCGTCTTGTCTTCAGTTGGCTCTACGAGCTTCCCTGGGGTCGTAACCGCCGGTGGGGTTCGGACATGCCGCGTGCGCTCGATTTTCTGATTGGCGGGCTACAGCTCAACGGCATCGTTACTCTGCAAAGCGGGCAGGTCTTCAACATCATCGCGCGCGGCGCAGGCCCGGACGATGTTCGCGTCGATCTCATCAGCGACCCGTTTGCCAATGTTCCGGCGGGACGCTATTTCAACCCGGCAGCCTTCGCCAACCCGCCATCAGTGGGCGGCGTGTTTACGCGAGTCGGCACGCTGGAGAGAAACTCTTTGCGCGGCCCTTCGGTCAAGACACTGAATCTGGGTCTGGCGAAGAACTTCTTCTTTACAGAGCGATTCCGCACGACCCTGCGCGCGGAGTTCTTTAACGTCACCAACACGCCGCAGTTCAATACGCCGAACACGGATATCTCCAACGCGGGAGCTTTCGGTTTCTTTCAGGGCACGCGGCTTGGAACAAATCGTCAAATCCAGTTGGGACTTCGCATGGAGTTCTAAAGCGAAAAACGGAAGGGGCAGCCTGATTGTGGGGCTGCCCTTTTTGTCAATAACGTAAGTTAGAGGTCAGAGAATGCCGTTGTCCAAAGCCCCGCGAGGGGCGTCATATCAGTAGCCCACGGCGTCAGCCGTGGGAACAGGCAACGAATAAATGATTGAGCCCCATGAGGGGCGACATCCATTTATGTCGCCCCTCACGGGGCTCAAAACAATGGTGACGACGTTGGCCCAGCACTAACGTGCTGGGCTACTGATATCTTGCCCCTTTCAGGGGCACATCAAGCGTATCTTTAATGCTCATGAAGAGAACTATGCGCGAGACTTCCACGAGCTTGATAAAAATCTGGCTGCTGTTGGCCCTCTTAGCTTTTGCCGTTCCTGCGTCGGGTGCGCAAACTTCCCCGGAAGTTCTGAAAGTCGAGCCGCCCAACTGGTGGGCCAATCATTCCATCAATCCCGTGCGTGTGCTCATACGCGGGCGCAACTTAAAAGGCGCTCGCGTAGAGGCAACCGGAGGCGGAATCAGCGTCGGTAACATCAAGATTAACGACGCCGGAACATACCTCTTCGTAGATGTCACGATTGACGCCAGCGCCAGACCGGGCCGTCGCTCTTTACGCATCACTACCGGCGGCGGCACAATCAACGCTCCCTTTGAAATCACAGAGCCTTTAAACCGCACGGGACGCTTTCAGGGTTTCTCGACAGACGATGTGATTTATCTCATCATGCCGGATCGCTTCAGCGACGGCGACCCGTCGAACAACGACCCGCCGCAATCGCGCGGCCTCTATAACCGCGCCAAAACTCGCTACTATCACGGCGGCGACCTTCAAGGAATCATCAATCGTCTTCCTTACCTGAAAGAGCTGGGCGTGACGGCCATCTGGCTCAACCCTTGGTACGATAACGTCAATCACTTGAACGAGCGCGAGGTTTACGACGACGGCCCGATTACTGACTATCATGGATATGGAGCCGTCGATTTTTATGGCGTCGAAGAGCACTTCGGCACTATGAGCAAGCTCAAAGAGATGGTCGAAGCGGCTCACCGTCTAGGCATCAAGGTGATACAGGATCAGGTAGCCAACCACTCCGGCCCGTATCATCCGTGGACGACGGATTCGCCCACGCCCACGTGGTACAACGGCACTGTCGCGAAGCACATTAACGAGACGTGGCAGACGTGGACGCTCATGGACCCGAATGCTACTTACCAGACACAGCGAGAGACGCTCGAAGGCTGGTTCATAGACATCCTCCCCGACCTCAACCAGAACGATCCCGAAACCGCGCGCTACATTATTCAAAACACGCTCTGGTGGATTGGCATGACAGGTCTTGATGCAGTCCGTCAGGACACGCTGCCCTATGTCGCGCGCACCTTCTGGCGAGACTGGATGGCAGCCATCAAGCGCGAGTATCCGAACGTCAACGTGCTGGGCGAGCTTTACGACGGCGACCCCGCGCTCGTCTCTTTCTTTCAGGGCGGGCGCGCACGCTTTGACGGAGTTGATTCCGGCATTGATACGCTCTTTGACTTCCCGCTCTTTTATCCAGTGCGCCGCGCGTTTGCCGAGAGCAAAGAGGTGCGCGAGATTCCCAGGATGCTCGCGCACGATCATCTATACGTGAACCCGAATAATCTGGTCACCTTCCTGGGCCTACACGACATGCTTCGCTTCATGAGCGAGCCGGGGGCAAGCATTCAGGGTTTGAAGCTGGCGCAAACCCTTGTGATGACGACGCGCGGCACGCCCCTTCTCTATTACGGCGACGAGATTGCCATGACGGGCGGCGGCGACCCCGACAATCGGCGCGACTTTCCCGGCGGATTTCCCGGCGACCCGCGCAACGCATTTACTGAGAGAGGGCGAAGCATCGAGGAGAACATAGTTTTTAATCACCTTCAGCGTCTTTCACGTCTGCGCGCCGAGCTTGAGCCGCTTCGTCGCGGGCGGCTCGTGAATCTACTGACGCTTGAGCAACAGTATGCCTTCGCGCGCGTCGGAGAGCGCTCGGCTGTCATAGTCGTCTTCAATAATCTTAATAAACCCGCGACGGTCGATTTTCAGTTAGCGCCTGTAAATATTGCTGACGGCACGATGCTCACGGATAAGCTCGGGCAGGCTGTGGCCGTGCGCGTTGAGGGCGGAAGAATCAAGGTCGAGATACCGGCGCGCTCTGCCTCTATTTTTAGCGCGCAGTAAAAGCGAGAGGAGTGAGGGGCGATGCAGAAACCGCGTTTGAGTTTCTGGCAAATCTGGAACATGAGTTTCGGATTTCTGGGCATACAGTTTGGCTGGGGGTTGCAGCTCGGCAACATGAGCGCCATCTATGAAAAGCTCGGCGCTAATCCCGACTCGATTCCGATTCTCTGGCTCGCCGCTCCCCTTACAGGGTTAATCGTCCAACCCATCATCGGCTCGATGAGCGATAGGACGTGGGGGCCATTGGGACGGCGGCGGCCCTACTTCCTCGTCGGCGCAATCCTCGCGAGCATCGCGCTCTTTATCATGCCGAACTCCTCTACGCTGTGGATGGCTGCCGGGCTGCTCTGGATTCTGGACGCGAGCATCAACATCAGCATGGAGCCGTTCCGCGCCTTCGTCGCCGACAAGCTCAGACCTGAACAGCGCACGACGGGCTTTGTCATGCAGAGCTTCTTCATAGGCTTGGGCGCAACACTGGCGGGCGTTCTTCCATACTTCTTTCGCCGGACAGGTGTAGAAGGTACAACGCCGAGCGGCATCCCTTTGACGGTCAAGTATGCTTTTCAGATTGGCGCGGTCGTTTTTCTCTTAGCCGTCTTGTGGACTGTTTTTACCTCGAAGGAATACCCGCCCGAGGACATAGAAGAGTTCAAGCGCAAGCGCCGGGAAAAGAGCGGCCTCGCGGCGGGATTCACAGAGATAGCTTCGGCCATACGCGAGATGCCGAAAACCATGAAGCAACTTGCGCTGGTGCAGGTTTTTACGTGGCTCGGTCTCTTCAGCATGTGGCTCTTCTACGTGCCCGCTGTCGCGCGTCACGTCTTCGGCGCGACCGACCCGAAATCAACTCTTTACTCGCAGGGCGCAGAATGGGGCAACCTGACGTTTTCAATCTATTCGATAGTCTGTTTCATCATCGCCTTTGCCCTGCCGAAAATGGCCGCCGCCACCAGCCGCAAGACCACGCACATGGTAGCGCTCGTGTGCGGCAGTCTAGGTCTCTTCTCGGTCTATTTCATCAGCAACCCGTGGCTGTTGATGCTTTCAATGATCGGCGTAGGTATCGCGTGGGCATCTATTCTCTCGATGCCTTATGCGATTCTCTCGGGCGCGCTGCCTGCGGCGCGCATGGGCGTCTACATGGGCGTCTTCAATTTCTTCATCGTCATTCCCGAAATTCTTCAGGCGCTCACGTTCGGCCCCGCGATACGATTCCTGTTCGGAGAGAACAACCCGCAGACTCCCATCTACCTGGTTACATTTGGCGGGGCGTGCCTTCTGGTCGCGGCTCTGCTGGTCGCGGTCGTGCAGGATGTAGCCGACCTTGACGTGCCGGAAGAGGCGGTCATACGCGCCGACGAGGAAGAACAGCTCTTGCCGTCCGTTTCCGCGCAGCCCGTGCCGAGCACGGGACTGATTGACGAGCCGGAAGAAATTTTCCGGGATGAGAAGAAATAAAACTAAGTAGAAGGAAACTTCTCTCATGCGAAGACGCCTGCGCGCGAGTTTATGGCTGATTGTCTTTGTCGCTCTGTGGTCTCCTTTGTGGACTGCGAGCGTCAATGGTCAGCAACCATCAGCACGCGACTTTTCGCGCGAGCAGGCGAGGACGAGCCGCGCGTGGGTGCGCGACGGCGTTATCTACGAAATCTTTCCACGCGCGTTCTCACCCACGGGCAATTTCGAAGGCATCACCGCGCGCCTTGATGGATTGAAAAGCTTGGGCGTGACTATCCTGTGGCTGATGCCGATTCACGAAATCGGTCGTGAGAAGAAGAAGGGCAGCATCGGCAGCCCCTACGCCGTGCGCGATTATTACAGTATCAATCCTGATTACGGGACCAAGGAAGATTTGCGTCGTCTCATACGCGAAGCGCACCGTCGCGGGATGAAAGTAATCATAGACATCGTCGCGAACCACACCTCTTGGGACAGCGTGATGATGCGCAACTCCGATTTTTACACGCGCGACGCGGCGGGAAAGATTTTGCCGCCCGTCGCGGATTGGGCGGACGTGGCCGACCTCAATTATGAAAATCCGCGTCTGCGTGATTACATGATTGACGTGCTGAAGTTCTGGCTGCGCGAGTATGAGCTGGATGGTTTTCGTTGCGACGTGGCCGGAATGATACCGACCGATTTCTGGGAACGCGCGCGCACCGAATTGGAAAAAATCAAGCCCGACATCGTGATGCTCGCCGAATGGGACACGCCCGAGTTGCTCGTCAAGGCATTCGATCTTGATTATTCGTGGGGGCTGCACAGTGCGCTCACGGACGTTGTGATGGGCAACCGCGAGGCTTCCCATTTACGCGCGGCGTGGGAAGCGGAGCGCGCTAAACACCCGCGCGGCGCGCTCCACATGCGCTTCTCCGATAATCATGACGAGCGGCGTGCTATTGCTCGCTTTGGCGAAAGGGGCGCGCTGGCCGCGTCCGCCTTGATGTTCACGTTGGACGGCGTGCCGCTTCTTTATAACGGCATGGAGGCGGGCGACACTACGGAATCGGGCGCGCCCGCGCTCTTTGAGAGATTGCCTGTCTTCTGGCAGATGGCCGAGCGTCGCCCGGAATTCCCGCGCTTCTATCAACAGGTAATCGCGCTCCGGCGAGCACATCCGGCTTTGAGAAACAATGAGGTAGAATGGCTGCGTAACGCGGACGAAGCGCGCGTCGTCACGTACCTGCGCCGTGCGGCTGACGAAGAGATTCTAGTGGCGATTAATTTTTCCAACAGCCCTTTCATGGGGACTGTCGAAGTGGGAAACGGCTCGACGTTCGCAGAGATAACGCCCGATGTTCAGCCTCCGCTTCCGCCCGATGCACCCGCGCCCGAAAGAGCAGCGAAGCGTCGCGTGGTTGGATTGCCGACGCTGGCGCTTGACGCATGGGGCTATCGCATCTTTCGTCGCGCCGTTCGCTGAAGAGAGGCATGATAGCGATTCTCATCTGCATGCGACTTCAATCATTCACCGCCGAGACGCAGAGAACACAGAGACCACGCAGAGTGTTGTGTCTTTTCTCTGCGCTTCCTCTGCGCTCTCTGCGTCTCGGCGGTGAATCTCTCTTTCTGCTCAGGCAGTTCATTCTCGTTTGCCTCGCGCTTCTGACAACAAGCAACCTGTATGCTCAAATCGACAACGGTTTAGCGCCGGGTGCACCGGGCCAGACAGCGCAGTGGACCAATGCTGGTAAGAACGGAGTCGGAACGTCCGTCACGCTCGCTTCCAAGGTCTGGTTTACTTTGCGTGACGGCGTGATGACCGAAACGTATTACCCGACGGTCGATATCGCCAACACGCGCCTGCTTCAGTTTGTCGTCGTGAGCAATGATCCGCTGCGCGTGGAGGTTGAAAGCGAAGATACGACCCATCGTCTTGAGGTGCTGGACCCGCAGGCTCTCTCGTTCCGTCAAATCAACACGGCGAAACAAGGCGCTTACACGATTACGAAAACTTACACGGTTGACCCTGAAAGGTCCGTCATCCTCATAGACGTTCGGTTCGAGGCTTCTAATAATCGTCCCTACTCGCTCTATGTTTATTATGACCCGTCGCTCAATAACGGCGGCATGCACGACTCCGCATGGAGTGAAGGCAATGCCCTTCTGGCTTCCGATGCAGACAAAGCGTCTGCGCTTCTTTCGAGCACAGGCTTTGTCGAGATGACGAATGGTTATTTCGAGACAAGCGACGGTCTCAAAGAGTTAAAGCAGGCGGGCCGCATCACGAAAGCTTACGCGCGCGCGTCGGACGGTAATATAGTGCAAGTCGCGCGTGTTTCATCTCCTTCCTCTTTCACGCTTGCGCTCGCGTTTGGGCGCGAGGCTGATGAAGCTTTGAAGAACGCGCGCGCTGCTCTTGCTAAAGGTTTTATTAAAGCTCGCGCGGAATACGAGGCTGGGTGGCATGAGTACACGGCGTCGTTGAGGCGTGTCGATGCAAAGTACCGGCGGCAGTTCGACATGGCGGCGATGATTTTGAAGGCGCACGAGGATAAGACTTACAGGGGCGCGATGATTGCTTCGCTCTCTGTGCCGTGGGGAGGCGGAGAGAATGCCAACGAGCCGAACATAGGCGGCTATCACTTGGTCTGGTCGCGCGATCTTTATCAAGTGGCGACGGCCTTTTATGCGCTGGGCGACAAGGCTGCGGCTGACCGCGCGCTCAATTATCTTTTCACCGTGCAGCAGAAACCGGACGGCAGCTTTCCGCAGAACTCGTGGCTTGACGGTCGCCCGTTCTGGGGCTCTTTGCAGATGGACGAGGTCGCCTATCCGCTCATCCTCGCACACGAGCTTGGGCGCACGGACGGCCAAACGTGGGTGCAACACGTCAAGCCCGCCGCAGACTTTCTCGTAACGTTCGGCCCGCGCACCTTTCAGGAGCGGTGGGAGGAAGAAACGGGCTATTCGCCTTCGACGATTGCAGCCGAGATTGCGGGGCTGGTCTGTGCGGCTGAGATCGCGCGGCGCAACAATGACGAGGCTTCCGCCGGTTTATACATGGCCGCCGCAGACGAGTGGGCGCGCAGCGTGGAACGCTGGACGGCGACCACGACAGGGGTTTATGCGGAGAAGAAATATTATTTACGCATCACGGAAAATGATAATCCGAACGACGGCGCGCGGTTAGAAATCAATAACGGCGGAGGCTCGTTCGACGAGCGCGAGATTGTTGACGCGGGCTTTCTTGAATTGGTGCGTCTTGGCATCAAGCGCCCGGATGATATGCTCATCGCAAAGTCGCTCGCCGTTGTCGATAGCGTCATCAAAGTTGACACGCCGCAGGGGTCTGCTTGGTATCGCTATAACCATGACGGCTATGGAGAGAAACAGGACGGCAGCCGTTGGGACGGAACAGGCGTGGGCCGGTTGTGGGCGCTCCTGACGGGAGAGCGCGGGCAATATGAGCTGGCGCTGGGCGAGCACGCGCAGGCACGCAAGCGGCTGGATGCGATGATGGCTTTTAGTAATGACGGCCTGATGATTCCGGAGCAGGTCTGGGATCGCGTTGAAAGCCCGCGCCCTGACCTCTCTTTCGCCGAAGGGACCGGCTCGGCCACGCCGCTCGCGTGGTCTATGGCGCAGTTCATACGTCTCGCCGCGAATATTGAAGAACGCCGCAACCTTGATACGCCCGACGTGGTGGCGGCGCGTTACGTTAAAAAGGAGCCGCCGCGCGAAGCCCTGATGCGCGTTGCGGAAGATGCCTATCAAGAGGCTTTGCGACGCGCGCAAACAGGAGCGACCATGCGCCTGCAAGTGATGGTCGAGCCGCGCTCGCGCGCATTCGTTTCTCTGGGCGGCAAAGTTTATGAAGCGAAGGTTGCCGACAATGGTTTGATAGAGCTTCAGTGGCGCGTGCCGGAGGGCGAGGCGGTAGTTCTCGTCGGCGTTCATTCACCCGGTGGGGCGACTGCTTTTCGCCGCTTCGCCATGCGCGTATGAGTGCATCATGAGAGATGTCAATCAGGATTTCAAGAGAGCGTTGACCGGGGTATGTCTAAAATAAAACGTATTGGCGTCTTGACCGGCGGAGGCGATGCGCCGGGACTCAATCCGGCGATCAAGGGGCTGGTGTACAGGGCAACCGAACACGGGATTTCGGTCGTCGGGCTTCATGACGGCTGGCGCAGCTTGCTTGATCCGCCCCTTGAAGCGTGGCCGCTCGATTCAACCATCGTGCGTCGTTGGGATCGTGACGGTGGAACGAATCTCGGCTCGTCGCGCACGAATCCGTTCAAGGCAGTCAACGAAGCGGGCGAGCGCGGCGACAGGTCTGAAGAAGTGCTGGCGAATATCGCTAGGCTCGGTCTTGAAGCACTCGTCGTCTGCGGTGGTGAAGACACGCTCGGCGTCGCCGCCAGATTATCGGAGAAGGGCACGCGCGTCGTCGGCATCCCGAAGACCATTGATAAAGATTTGGCCGGGACTGACTACACGCTCGGCTTCGACACGGCGCTCAGGAATGTCGCGGAGGTTATAGAGCGCTCGCGCACGCCAGCCGGTTCGCACGGATGGGTACAGGTAATCGAGGTCATGGGACGACACGCAGGTCATCTGGCCCTCTGGTCGGGCGTAGCGGGCGGAGCCGACCTCATACTGATTCCAGAGCATCCTTTCCGTTATGAAAAAGTCTATCGTCATTTGAGAGGGCGGCTGGGCGAGACTATGAAAGCTCCTCGCAGTCTTCTGCGCCCGCGTTATTCTGTGATTGTCGTCGCCGAAGGAGCACAGGCCGAAGACGGCGAGCTGGTGACGATTGACGACGAGCACGACGCCTTCGGTCACCCGCGTCTGGGCGGCATCAGCGAAGCTCTAGCGAGAAAGATTATTGCCGAGACGCCTTACGAAGCGCGTTCCGTCATCCTCGGCCACCCGCAACGCGGCGGCGCACCGAGTCCCGTGGATAGAATCATGGGCATGATGTTCGGCGCGCGCGCCGCAGACGCCGTCGCCAGCGGAGAATTCGGCACGATGGTCTCGGCGCGCGGCATCGCGCCGACGTGCGAATTGTCGCTCGTGGAGATTTCCATTGTCACCGGCAAAATAAGCACCGTCGATGTCGCGCAGCATTACGACACCGATCGCTATCATTTTAAGAATATCGGAATGTAATCGCGATTGCGGATTAAAGGAATTGATTCATCGGTTCATTTCTTCATTGAATCAATGAACCGATGAATCAATGAATCAATCTCTTCCGTTCCACAATTCTTTGACTTGCCATCAGATTATGTATATCGTCTCGCTCATTAGTTCCAGTCTGGAAATCCAACCCGGCTCGTAAAGAGAGATGGCACTCAACGAAATCAATTTTAAGATGCTCCTGAGCGCGCTTGTCGCTATAGTCTTAGCCTCCTCAATCGCGTCTGCTCAAAGCGATTCCATCAACGCGGCCCCGACGGGCACTACGAGATTCGCTCAGAGCATTCCGCCGACAGCGCGCGCCATATTTGAGCGGGCGATGAAAATGAGGAAGGCCGGTAAGCTTCAAGTCTCCATGTCCTTATTGGAAGAGGCCATCAAGTTGTTTCCGGATTATTTCGAGGCGCGCTATGCGCTCGCTATCGACCTTGCGCGGACCGGAAATTCGAAGGCAGCGATTGCACAGCTTGAGCGTGCGCGAAAGATTAATCCGGCGGACGACCGTGTGTTCCAGTCGTTCGGAGCGATTTTGATAGAGCAGAAGCAATACCCTCTCGCGGCGGCAGCCTTTACCGAGGCCGCTCGTCTCAACCCGACCAATCCGCGCTATCATTTAATGCGCGGTGTAGCAATCCTGTATTACGTCGCGGAGATTGATTCCACTCAGAATCCGAACGGGGAGGACAGGTCTTACCTGCTCGGCAAGGCAGAGGAGTCTCTCAATCAAGCATACCTGTTAAGCGCGAAGAAGCTCACCATAGTCCATTTTTATTTGGGCATGCTTTACGACAGAAAGGGTGAGCCGCTGCGCGCCGCCGACGAGCTGGAACAATACCTGCGAGACAATCCGCAAGCCGACAATGCGGCTATGATTCGAGAGACCATAGAAAAACTGCGAAAAGCAGTGACAAGTGACAAGTGACAAGGAAAGGGATGAGGGATGAGGGATGAGGGATGAAGTAAAGAAAGAGCGTTCTTGCTTTTACTTCATCCCTCATCCCTCATCCCTCATCCCTGCTTTTCTGCCGCTACGGGCTTAACAACCCGCCCGGAGTTTGCTACTCTACAGCCTCTTCGTAAATTTTAGGCGACGGCTCGAAGACGTTGCCATTTGTCCCAGCCACCTCATAAGACAGTTTTACGCATCCTGACAGGCGATTGAAGTCTTGAGTCAGTCAATGGTCGGGGTAAAAGTGGGAGTACTGCGTAGTCGCGCGTGCCGCAGGCGGGCGCGGCCAGAGAAAGGGCATAAAGGGCAAACATGTGCGGCGCAACTGTTCGTCGCATAACAGAATAATGATAAGGCAATCCTCCAACGGCCAAAGACGAAAGGCGTCATTTGCTTTATTAAACGATGCTTTCAGCTTTGGAGAGACCTGGCGACCTTTGCCTTACCTCAACCTACAACTCACGGAGAAAACTAAATGTCTAAGAGATTACTCGTAGGTTTATTAGGCGTTGCGCTGGCAGCCGCCTCGATGTTTCCCGTAACCAGGTCGGATGCGGCGCACGCGCCCCAGCCGAAAACTGTTTTCACTAACCAGTCACAGAATCAACCTCCGAAGCTTCCCAACTTTGATATACGCCTCGCCGGTCGTGGTGAGTTCACGGATGCCGATCTCAACTCGACCGCCGATAGCGAGCGCGCGGCCAAGAGCGGGAACGCTGAACGCGCGGCGCGTGCCTCGGGGGTCGATAATTTCCGCGCCAAGCTGCGCCCGGAAAAGGCTAAAAACCTGCGCGCGCAAGTCAACGAAGCGGGCGCGCTGAAAAATATCTTTGTTGACGGAGAGTCGCTTTCAGAGCCGGAGTCGGACGTTCCGGACAACATCGCACGCAAATTTCTCAAACGGGAGGCTAAACTTTTCGCGCTCTCCGAAGCGGAAGTGGATGACCTCAAGCTTGAGAAAGAAGACAACGATCAGGGAACTACCTTCCTTGACTACTCTCAGATCGTCGGAGAGGTCAAAGTATTTGAAGGCAACGTCAAGGTAGCGGTTAACAACAGCGGCGAAGTCCTCAACGTTCGCGAGGGCTTCCTCGTCACAGGGCAAAAGGTGAAGCTCCGGCCTACGCTGAATGAACAGCAGGGCATCGCACGTGCTTTCGAGCACGCAGGGCGCGCCGTCGCCCCTTCTTTCGTAGAGACTCGCGCCCGCAATTCGCAGAGCGAGTTCGCCAGATTCGCCAATCCTCTGGACCTGAACTATGAAGAGGTTCTGTCGGAGCTGAACGTCGTGCGTGTGGGCGACAAAGCGCGCCTCGCATGGCACGTCTACGCAGAGGTCGGCCCAGATGAATGGTACGAGTTGCTCGTTGACGCGCATAACGGAGAGCTGCTCCTGCGTTATAACCTTTACGTCTCCGAGGCGCAGGGAACTGTCTACATCGAAGCCCCGGACAAGGGCGCGCGACAGCTCGTCTCCTTCGTGGGCGACACTGTCATCAACACGAGCGCCGGTTGGATGGGCACTTCGACAGTGACCACGGGCAACAACGTCGAAGCCTACCTGGACACGAACGCGGACAACGCGCCGGACGCCAACAACGGAACGGGCTTGTCCAACGGCCACGCCTTCGCGTCGAACCAGAATTTCACCTTCCCGTTCTCGACCACCGTTGACCCGCGCACGCAACAGGCGGCGGTCGTGACGAATCTTTTCTACTTCAACAACATCATGCACGACTTCTCCTACAACCTCGGGTTTACGGAGACGGCGCGCAACTTCCAGACGAACAACTACGGTCGCGGCGGCATCGGCGCTGACTCCGTGAGGGCCGAGGCGCAGGACGGCTCGGGCACGAACAATGCGAACTTCGCCACGCCGCCCGACGGCCAGCGACCGCGCATGCAGCAATACCTTTTCACCTCGCCCAACCCCGACCGCGATAGCTCCATGGACGGCGACGTGGTGTTCCACGAGTACGGGCACGGCATCTCCAACCGTCTCATAGGCAACGGCAGCACCGCTCTACAGGGCACGCAGTCGGGCGCGATGGGCGAAGGCTGGTCTGACTACTGGGCCATCACCATCAACGGCGACGGGCTGGTGGGCGAATACTCCACCGGCAACACGACGGCTGGCATACGGCGCGCAGCTTACACCGTTCCAGCTAACACGATACACGACTCTTATGCTGATGTCGGCAATCAAGGTTTTTCCGTTCACAATGATGGCGAAATCTGGGCCGCTACGCTCTGGGATTTACGCGCGCAGCTCGGCGCGACAATCACGGACCGGATCGTCTTAAACGGCATGAAGTTCACGCCGATTCGCCCGTCGTTCCTAAACGCGCGCGACGGCATCCTGCAAGCCGACCAGAGCCTGAACGGCGGAGCCAACCGTTGCGCTATCTGGACGGTATTCGCGCGTCACGGGATGGGCGTCTCGGCTGTCGGTAACGACGGCACGACGCACACCGCCGCGACGGACTTGCCGGGCGACTGCGGCGGCACTTGCACCTACTCGATTAGTCCGACCAGCGCCAGCTTCGCGGCGACGGGCGGCACGGGCAGTGTCGGCGTCACGGCGGGCACGGGCTGTGCCTGGACGGCTGTGAGCAACGCTTCGTTCATCACCATCACGGGCGGCGCGAGCGGCAGTGGCAACGGCACGGTCTCTTACTCTGTCGGAGCCAACGCCGGTACGACTTCGCGCACGGGCACGATGACCATCGCCGGGCAGACCTTTACCGTGACTCAGGCGGGAATAGGCGGCGGCGGTACGGAGCTGATTATCAATCCGGGCTTTGAGACCGGCACGGTTCCCTGGGTACTCAGCGGTCAGGTCACACGCAGCACGGGCGCTTACCCGCACAGCGGCGCGGCCTACATGATCGTCAACGGCGTGAACAGTAGCACTGGCACGCTCTACCAGACGGTCGCGATTCCGAGCGGCGGAGCCAACCTCAACTTCTGGTTGAATATCACCACGAGCGAAGCGGCGGGCGCGATTATCTATGACCGCCTCTTCATAGAGGTACGCAACACGTCGGGCACTCTGTTGGGGACGCTGGCGACGTTCAGCAACCAGAACAGCGGCACGGCGGGCGTGTACGTGCTGAGGGGGCCGTATAACCTGAGCAGTTGGGCGGGACAGACCGTCAGGATTCAGTTCCGTGGGACCAACGACATTACGCTGCCGACGTCATTCCGCGTGGATGATGTTTCGGTTAAATAAACTCAACCCTGGAACTCGGCCTCCGCATCAACGGGGGCCGGGTTCTTTATTTTCTAAAAAGCAATTTGAAAAGTCCCGCCATTCGTCTGAGCTCCGTAGGAGCGAGGATGTTTATAGCTCGCAGGCGACAAACCATATCAAGCTCCGTAGGAGCGCCATGTTCCACCGTCCATGACATGCCGCTCCTACGGAGCTTGATTCTTGATTGATGCCGTTAAGCTATAAACATGAAGTCCCTACGGGACTTTTCAAACTGCTTCTAAGAATTGCTATTGAGGCTACTTCTTGAATGAGTTGTGAGGCCGTCGCGTGCCTGCACTCACGCTGCACGCTTTGTAGCTATTTGGGTATCCCCACTTCATGATTGCGCGGGGCGCGATAGCCGTCGGCGAGGCGGCCAGTTTTACCTCCACCGTTGCGGCGGTCGTACATATCTATAAAGTCGCGCAGGCTCTTGCATTTACTGTACGCTTCAACTTCGAGCATCTTGCCGCTGACGGTCGGCGCGCTGCCGCCGCCCTCAAAGTTGAATGCGATTTCGTACATCAACATCTGGTTGACCTGCCCGGTCGCGAGATAGTTGGCTGCTTCCGACGGCATTACTTTACAGACCAGCAGGCTGAGGAATTGAAAGACGAACTTGCCGCCACTCATTGCAAAGCGATCGTACAGAGCTTGCGAGATGCCGGGACGGTCAATCTGGTTGATGGCGGCTGAGCCTGCGCCGTTCGGGCCGGGATAGACGAGCGGCGGCGGCGGCACTCCCGGGGCAGCGTCGCGCGGGTTGTGCGTGAACGTAGGGTCATAAGCTTTCCCGTCGCGCGCAAGCTGTCCTTCCGTGTCCAGTATGTCGAGCGACCATGTATCCTCGTTCTTCTTCGGGGGGCGCTCGCGCAAGTTGAAGCGGTGGCGCACGAACTGAATGACGGCGTACTCGCCCGTTGCGCCGCAGCAGACGTTCGGGTCGGCCACGACGAAGAACGATTGAACCGCGACGGTGAACTGTGTTCTGCCGTCAGGAAACTTTTCCTGTATGACGCTCTCGCCAATGCGGACCGACGACCTGCGACTGGGTGTCTTGCTCATAGTCGGATCGCTGAAGCCAAAGGTCGCGCGCGGGTTCACAAAGTTCCAGGTCACGCGCAGCTTCTCGGGCGGCGTAATCGCGCAGGGGTCAGCGTCGTCCGGGTCCCAACTGACGCCTGCGATGATGGTCTCGGTGACCACAGGATTGTTTGCGCTCATATTCGGCGGAGGGGGTATCGGAATCTCCGGCCTGCGGTCTGTCTCTGCTTTGACTCCGGCCATATCCGTCGCGGTGAAGCTGATAGGGTCCGGGTTGGCAGTGCCCGGCGCATCGCGTGTGACCGTGATGCTGAGCGCACCGGGGAAGTCGCCCACACTCTTGATGCCGATGCGTATGCCGAGCGAGCCGTTATTGGTCAGGGTAATTTCCGGCTGCAACTGGGAGAACCGGAACTGCCCGCGACTCCGTTTTCTATTGTCATAGACGGCAAGCCCGAAGAACGCCTCGATCCGGCAGTTAACACGCGCGACCGTGCGTCCGGCCTCGTTGAAGAGGATCACGGGCCGGTTGCGCTCGTCGAACAGGATGGTCTCGCCCGCTTCGCCTATCCCGAAGCTATCAGGCTCGTCCAGAAATATTCGCGTCTCGGGGTCTCTGACTTCGACAAAATCGTCGTCAAGCTCCTCGGGCAAGCTTTCGAGCGAATCGAAGAACGGGGTAGACTCCCCGGTCGCTTCGGCGGCGGGGCGTCTAAAAATGTCGGCCAGTCCGTTGAAGAACCGTCCGATGAGCGCCAGCAGAGCTGCGATGATTCTCATAGCCGTACCAATGGCGCGAGGAAAGTGTTTTCGGCGGTGCGCGTCTGCGCCCCATGATACCACCTGTCATTCGATGGTAATACTTATATACGCATCGCCGTGTTAGACGGATTCATGGGTCAGAGGACGGACAAGCCCCGCACTCGCAGGCCCGGTTGCCGTAGATTCATCGAGAGGGCAACTCGCTCCGCTTTTCTATTGCAATCTGCCTTAGTTTGTGTAATTGAATGGAGAGCCGAATCTTCTGTGAAGGGGAATGCGTATGAAGCGTTGTCCGAAGTGTAACAGCACATATAGTGACGACATGCTGAGCTACTGCTTAACCGACGGCACGCCTCTGGTCCGACAGGGCAAAGGCTATGATTCGGAGGCCACGATGGTCGTTAATCCTCCGCCTGCCGTGTTTCCTGTAGCGCCGTCCAACTCATACAATTCGGAGAGCCAACAGCAGACAGGCGGCAGGCGCACACAGGTAGTCCCCCTGATTCTGATGCTTGTCGCCGGATTGGTTATCGGTCTTCTGGTCACATATATACTTCTACGCCCCGCGGCCTCTGCTCCTACACAATCAAGTCAGATTGCAAACACGCCGACAACAAATACCACAGGGATTAGAACAAGCGAGACTTCAACAAAACAGTCAACTGCGAATCCTGCTCCAAAGCCAACCAGTACCAGCCCTGCAAACGTCTCTTCACAGGATGCGCGCTGGTTCATAATCCTCGGCACTTTCGAAACCTCCGACCGTGCAGGGGCTAATAGCCGTCTACAGCGAATGAAAGCCGAAGGCTTTACGGATGCTTACATAGTGAACACCAACGAATATTCAAACTTCACGCCGGACAAGTTAGCCGTGGTGCTCGGGCCGTATTCTGAAAGCGAGGCCCGGCGGATTGGGAGCAAGGTGACTTCCCTGTCTCCGACCATCAAACCGGGCTGGTGATTTCGTGAGCCGGATTTTTAATTCCACGTCTCATGCGCAAATTCGGGTGTCCGACGTCTTCTTTATATCAGGCTTGTAGCATAGGCTTGATATAGATGTTCGAATTACTAACCCTTTAAGGAGAAGCATCCGGATGGCTCGACAGTCAATTGCTTTCACCGGCCTCTTAATTGTTTGTCTCTTTCATCCACTGCCTGCGCGCACACGCGTTGCGGCAGACCTCCCCGACCTGAAAATCAGGCAGTACGAGTTTGTCTCGACTAACAATAAGGGATTGCGTGTGCAGGTGGCGAATCATGGCAAAGCCGCTTCAGGGCCGTGCCAGTTGGAGCTGGCTATTCGTAAGATCAACGGTGTCGCGGCGACTCGAACAGCCAACGAGACGATTCCGGCCATCGGGCCGGGAAAAGCAGAATGGGTCACTGTCTACGCCACAGGAATTTTGCCCTCTGCCATTAGCCTTAAAGACACGACCTTCAGGCTGAGGGCAGATGAAACAGGCATCGTGGCTGAATCCAACGAAGACAATAACGAGACATGGCACAACTTGAATTAGCCGCAAACGACCATCGCGCACGCTCAGGCTTCTGGAAATACAGGCAAGCTCTTAATAGACTTTATGTGTTGAGGGTCCGTGTAGGTTCGTCGGGCTCGTCGCTCATGCACTTCGCTTGATAAAACTCTCTTCTAATCTTTCGCGCTCTACGCGCCGATACACGCTGCTATTTTTTCTTACTCGCCGATGATGTCCGGCCATTCCTCTTCAGGTATCTCTCCGGCAAGAAGAGGCTTCAGGTTTTGAAGCGCTGTGAAGTGCGCTGCCTGTATCAACAATAATTCCGACGTGGAGGGGTGTTCGCGCAAGTAAGTTTGAAGCGCATCATAAGAGCGACGCAGCGCGCGAAAGACGGCGCGCAACTGCTGAAGTTCCTGTTCTGTCATAGCAGCCAGCTCAAACCGAAGGCTCCTTCAGGGGCCTCCCGTAATGTAATTTTCCAGTAGCTTGATGGTGGATTCCTGGTCAGCCATAATCATCTTCACCACGTCGCCGATAGAGATAATACCCACCAGCCTCTCCTTCTCCAGCACCGGAAGATGACGCACGTGCTTGTCCGTCATCTGTGCCATGCAGTCCTGCACATTTTGCCCGAGGTTCACGTAATACACTCTGGAGGTCATGATTTCACTGACCTTCATCTCCCTCGATGATTTTCCATGCAGGATTACTTTCCTCGCATAATCTCGCTCGGACATGATACCGGCCACGCTGTCCCCGTCGAGCACCACCAGTGCCCCTACATTCTTGTCAGCCATAATCGACAATGCTTCATAGACCGTCGTGTCCGGTGTAATGGAAATAACGTCGTGGCCTTTGGTCTGTAAAATATCTTTGACGGTAATCATGGCTGAGCCTCTCTCTTAGCAAGATGGATTAGTGGTGTGCCCTTTATCTCTGTGCAGTCGAGACCGTCAGGCAGAGACGCATGAGAGCAGAACCAACAAAGCGAGGCAGGTCAGAGCATGGGAAGCTTTTTAAGGCATGTTACTTCTTCCCCTTCTTGCCCGGCTTCACAGTGACTTTTTCATGCGGACGATTGGCTTTCGGCTTCGGCTTATCGGCTCCCGCGTTGACGATGAGACCCCATTTTTTCGCCCGCTCTTTCCATTTCTCGGTTGCTTTATCTTCAATCATTTCTGACCGCCTTTCCTGCTGACTGTCTCAAACATTCTTTCTGATGATGAGCCAGACAAGCAGCCCTATGGGCCACGAAACGAGCGCGACCAATAGCGCCACCAGAACCCCGTTTTTGCCGCGCCTTTGGGCGTCACGATAAACCCACACGATGCTCCAGATGTAGAGAGCCAGAAAGACGAGGCCAACGATGATGGAAACGATGATCGCAATTATCGCTGCCGTTGAATCTGAAGATTCCATTGTCTTAGACCTTTCCTGATGGCGCGTGCGGCCTGCCTTCCAATCCGGCGATGAGACAAGCCGCATTGGCTACATGGCCGCCGTCAAGCTAATCAGCCCCGAGCAGGCGGCGATTCTTTTGACTGCCCTGTCGAAGGAATGCCGCCACAGTGTGTGCTTGCCTTAGTTTACAGCGCACTCAGGGCTGATGTCACACCGCGCATTATCATCATCACTTCGCCGTCGGTCGCAGCAGCCACGTAAAGACAATCGTCAACAGGCACATCGCCAGGACCACTTCGGCCCAGAAGAAGGAGGCGAAATCGCTGAAGACTCCAATCGGGGGGACTCCGGGCTGGCTGTTGCGCACGGCAACCAAAGCGAAAAGCAGTGCCGACAGGAAGGAGAACATACCGACTTCAATCTTACGCCCGCGTAGAAGAATGCTTAAAACCAGCAACGTCACGGCGATGGTGGCTCCCCACATTAAAGCCATGATGAAGAGCGAAAAGAAGACGACAGTTGAAGAGCGTCCGATCTGCATATCAATGCCGACGTACGCGTCATCGCTGTCCGAGGTTTTCGCGGCTTCGATTTTCATGCCCGGAATAGAGCCATAGAAATCAACTGCGAGCGGCACTTCTTCCTCGGCAGCGGGCGGCGCGGCAGCATCTTTTTTCTGCGCGGGCTGCCCCTCTTGTTCAGTGGTAGTGGTGCTGGTATTAGCCGCACCTTCAGCCGGAGCGGTTGGAGTCGAAGGGGCAGCAGGAGTGGTGAAATAGATTTCCAGAAACGCCTTGTGATGGTCAAACGGATAATCAGTGACCAACCCGTCGTACATGTTAATGACGACTTCCACCGGATTCATACGTTTATCCTTCTGGAAATCGTGCTCCTGTTTTCCCGTGGCGCTATTTACATAGAGCTTAACGTTTTGGGCGAGCGCGCCGCCTTCTTTAGCGAAAGCACCGTGAGGAACAAATTCAAGACGCGCGGTCGCGTCTCCCTTAACCGGATCGACTGTCAAAAGCTTGACGAACGTCTCTATGTGATCCGGGTCTTTCTCGCCTTCTTCCGAGATTTCAGCCGAGCGCTTCTCGCCTTCGTTCTGATAGGCATTGATGACCACCAACACCGCAACGGCAAAGACCACAATCAATCCGCCGACGATAATTATGTCCCTGGTCTTAGGCTTGCTAATAGCTGGCATAGGGGAATAGCCTCCTACTCAAGGGGGAGAGATTCAAAGAGCAGATTGCTTCTATTTCAAATCCGTTGGAAAGTCAATTATATCCAGGGCCCAACTTATTCAACACAACGCCCGGTAGCATTCCTTTCATCATCTTGCCTGACAGTGTAGATTGAATGCTGCATGGCACGCGGCGGGTTAATTTCATGGGTATTCCGAGTCCCTGTGTTTTATAAAAGCTAAACTATACAGAGGTTGAATCATGTGCCTGTTAAAGCATGCCGGTGGGGCTTTCATGCATCGGCCTGAAGAGCTGAAGGATCGTCTGAGTGCTAAGGCTTCGGACCTTATCAAAATGGCCTTTGCGGATGTGGATGCGGCGCGCCTCGTTGATTACCACACGCACGTTGCAGGCATTGGCACGGGCGACACCAACAACCTCGTCAATCCCAAGATGCGTGCATGGAGACATCCGTTTCACCGTCTCAAGTTTGCCGTCTATCTAAGCGCCGCAGGGGTCGAGAACGTGGAGCGCGCCGATCTGGAATTTGTCGAGCGGCTCATTAATCTGATTCGACACATAGAGCCTCACGGTAAGTATCGCCTGCTGGCATTCGACAAAAACTACAACCGCGACGGAACAGCGAACATGGCGAAGACGGAGTTTTATGTTCCCAACGAATACGTCTTCGCTCTCGCAGCGCAGCACCCGGACCTGTTCGAGCCTGTTATCTCCGTTAATCCTTATCGCCCGGACGCGATTGATGAGTTGGAGAAGTGGGCCGGGCGCGGGGGTCGCATGGTCAAGTGGTTGCCGAACGCTATGGGCATTGACCCGTCCGATGCGGAGTGCGATTCGTTTTACCGGAAGATGAAAGAGCTTAATCTAGTGCTGCTCAGTCACGGCGGAGAGGAAAAGGCCGTCGAGGCGGTGGAGGATCAACGCCTCGGCAATCCGCTCCTGTTGCGCAGGCCGCTCGATCACGGCGTCAAAACAATCGTCGCACACTGCGCCGGTCTAGGCTCTAACGAAGACCTTGACGACCCTCAGAAAAAGCGCACGCATAATTTCCAACTGTTCATGAGACTGATGGATGATAAGCGATATGAGGGTGTGGTCTTCGGCGACATCTCGGCAATGACGCAGTTCAACCGCATCGGCGTGCCGCTTTCAACCGTCATCGGGCGAGCAGACCTGCACCATCGTCTGGTTAACGGTAGTGATTATCCTTTGCCCGCAATCAACCTGCTCATTAGAACAAAGCCGTTGCTGCAAGCGGGCTACATCAACGCGGAGGAGCGCGCTTGCTTGAAAGAGATTTATCACTTTAATCCGCTGCTCTTCGATTTTGTCCTCAAACGCTGTCTCAAGCTTCCCGGCACGAACAAGCGTCTCCCCGCGAGTCTCTTTCTGTCAAATCCCGAGCTTGGAGTTTGAACCCGGCAGCAATTCAGCTAACGCGAGTTCGACGTAAAAGATTTAGCTCCGTAGGAGCTGAATGTTTATAGCATCTGAAGCAGAAACGGAATCAAGCTCCGTAGGAGCGGCATGTTTGCTGATACTGACATGCCGCTCCTAACGGAGCTTGGTTCTTTTTTAATTCATCGAGCTATAAACATTCAGCTCCTACGGAGCTAAAGACAGTTTGTAAGCTTTAACATCGAACTCACGTTAAGCTACTCACTTACCGCCAGCCGCTTCCGGCGCGACAGCTTGCTGCGGTCTAGCATACTTGTCCAGCCCGAACCCTAGAAAGACTGTCGCCAGAATAAACGCTGCCGAGAAGAAATATGGCGACGAGACGCCGAGCGAATCGAACGCCCAGCCGAAGAAAAGCGGGGCGATGATGCGCGCGACGCCGCCGTAGGTCTGCTGCATCCCCATGTAGAGACCGCGTTCCCTTGGGCTGATGACCCGCGACAAAAGCGCGGTCACGCACGGAAAGGTAAAGGCCGTCCCCAACGGTATCAGCGCCACGGCCATCGCCAGCATAAAAAGGTTTCGCGATATCGGCATCCCTGCAACGCCGAGAGCCAGTAGGATAAGCCCAAGGCGTGAGAGATTCGCTTCGCCCAGCCAATCGACCGCGCGTCCCAAAAGCAGCACGCGTGCGAAGACGGAGATCGCGCCGACGTACATGAAGAAATAGCCTATCGTCTGTTCGGTTACCTGAAAGCGCGCGTTTAAAAATAGCGCGAGCACTGAAAAGCTTCCCTGAAACGCACCGATGGCGATGGCGTAAATCCAGATCAGTCGTGACGAAGGCTCACTCGAATGCGAGATGACGCGCCAGATAGCCTGACGCGATGTGCGACTGACTTCTCCTGTAGGCAACGGCTCACTCACTTCACGCGATTCGGTCAGATAGCGCGCGGCGAAAGCCATGTTAAGCAGGCAGAGTATGGCCGCCATGATTCCGGGCGCAGCAGTTCCCATTTGCAGCGTCCCCGGTCCCGGTATCAGGTCGTACTTGCCTAATGTGATTGCGAAGGACCCTAGCACCGGCCCGAGCGCCACGCCAAGATTCGTTGTCGCAGAGAGCCATCCGAGGGCGCGCGCCCTATCTTTCGGCGCGGTCGAATCGGCCACGTACGCTTGAATGACTCCGACAGTTCCACCGCCTGCACCCTGCACAATTCGCGAGAGGAACAAGACTAAGAGCGAGTGAGCGAAGCCGAAAATCAGATACGCGATGGCCGACGCGCCCAACGCTATGAGCAATGTGGGCCGCCGTCCCACCCGGTCGGAAAATCGACCCCACATCGGCGCGCTCAAGAGTTGCGCGACGGTGAAAGCGGCGACGATGGCTCCTGAAATAATCCCGATTCCAAAGTGCATCCCGAGGAAGTCTATCCCGTCCCCGCCCAGCGTCTTCACGTAAAAGGGCAGGAGCGGAATGATCATCAGCAGCCCCAGCATGTCCACGAACGCCGTCGCCATGAGCGTGAACATCTTGGCCGGAATCTTCCTTACTTCCCTCCATAGAACATAGAGCAGCCCGACGGCGATTGCGCCCAGAACTACACGCACGACCGGGGACTGGAATGACTGGGCAATGTCCTGTTGAATCAGCATTTCTAATTCGTCATCTCGCTGTTAACTTCGAGTCGTCTCATCTAATAGCGTGACATAATACAACATCGCCAGCCGCCGCCTTCGTCGCAAAGTCGCTTGAAGCTCTACACGTTCCGGCAGGTTGCCGTGGTTTGTCCTCAATGGTCGTGTCTCTTCCGGCTCCGCTTCAAGTGATTTCTGATTGCGGATTTCGTATCGCTGGTTTAGATTGTTGCCGCCGCCTGCAATTTCTGTTTGCAATACGAGTGGCTGGACTGAAAGTTCTTCAATGGTGAAAAATCGTCGGCCAGGTAAATAATGAAAAAGTCGTCGGCCAAGATCGACACCCTGCTCGAACCTCTGTTGCTGGAGAAGAGCGACGAACGTGCCGACGAACTACTCTTAGAACTTGTCACTCTGCACGCCGAGCCGGTAATCAAAGGCATCATTCGCTATAAACTTCATCTCAACTCACACCAACGGGACGGGCGAGCCGAGGCTGATGACATTTATCAGGAAGTGTTGCTGCAATTACTGGCCGAATTGCAGCAACTTCGCAAACAGCCCGACGAGCATCCAATCACGGACATGCGCGGGATGGCGGCGGTCATTGCGCATCGCACCTGTTCCCGCTGGATGCGACGCCAATTTCCGGAACGGCATGCCCTCAAAAATCGTCTCCATTACCTGCTGACGCGCCAGCGTGGTTTCGCCCTCTGGCAGGACGAAGACAGAAAACTCGTAGCAGGCTTTGCGGTGTGGCAAGGACACAAGAAAGCTTTGACAGGAGCGCGACTCGGACAACTGTCAGACGACGAGCGGCTACTGGCCCACCTGCGAATGCTCAAAAGCGGCAAACAAGCCGAGTTGGGCGACGCGCTGGCCGCGATTTTCAATCAGCTCGGCGGCCCCGTCGAATTCGATGAACTGGTGAGCGCCCTTGGCGCGCTCCTGGGAATCAGGGATCAGCCGATTGAATCCATTAGTGATAACGATGACGGCCTCGCGTTTCAAGCCGTTTCAGCAGAACCGGACCCGGCGTGGCAGGTCGAAAAACGAACCTTTCTGCAAAGGCTCTGGGAAGAATTGCAAGAGCTTCCGCTGAATCAGCGCGCGGCGTTGTTGCTGAACCTAAAGGGCGCGGATGGGTGCGGTTGTATTGCGCTGTTTCCGGCAACAGGCGTTGCGACTTTGCGTCAACTGGCCGACGCGCTGGAGATGAGTGCGGAGAGGTTTGCAGAGTTGTGGAACGAGTTGCCGCTGGAGGACGCGAAGATAGCCGAGCTGCAAGGGCTGACGCGACAGCAGGTCATCAACGCGCGCAAATCTGGACGCGAACGGTTGACGCGACGGTTGAAAGGTTTTATTTGAAACGTCGATGCTAATAACCGTCGCCTTTCGTCAACTTATTTATGTGAGAAGACAGCCGGGCCACCGGTTGGGGGGATAAAAGAGAGTTGGTCGAACACCTGACCCAAAAACAGGTTGAAGATTATTGCCGTCAACAGCTACGCGTTGCGGAACTGTTGTCGGTGTCTGATCACCTGGGCGAGTGTGAAGCCTGCCGTGGGCGGGTCGAAAGCGCTATGAGCTGCGATGCGGCACTCTTCGCCATGCGCGCGGAAGTCTTTAGTGAGGCGGCAGGGATTTCTTCAACGCAAGCGATGCGCGCGCATCTGACCGAGGAACAGACGGCCTCGTATGTAGATAGAAAGCTCTCGGGCGAGGAGCTTCAAATAGTCTCCGATCATTTGAGCAGTTGCGGGCAGTGCGCTCTGGCGGTTGATGACCTGGACGCTTTCAGAAACGAGATTGCGCCCTCACTTGAGCGCGAATATCACCCGGCGACGGTTCCCTCTACGGCTGAAAGCTGGTGGCAGCGAACGTTTGCGTCTCTACCAGCCTTCTTTCAGGTGTCTACGAGACCGGCCTTTGGCGCGGCCATGGCGGTCCTTTTGTTGGCCTTGACCGGCTGGTTTATCTGGTGGACGCTGCGAGATAGAGAGCCGAAACAGGAAATTGTTGCTTTACCCGCGCCTACGTCGCAGCCCACTCCCGAGTCGCAACCCGCGCCCACGTCGCAACCAGCGAGTGCGCCCGTGGTCGCGCAACTCAATGACGGTCAGGGTCAGTTGACTCTGGACCAGGAAGGCAAGCTGTCGGGCGCTGACGGCCTGCCACCCGCTTATCAGAACATGGTGAAGGAGGCGCTTGCCACGCGGCGAATCGAAAGGTCATCACAACTCAAGGGGCTCGCTCGGCCCTCAAGCTCGCTAATGGGTACGGATAATCAGGGAAGTGAGTTTTCCGTGATTGAGCCCGCCGGAAAAGTGCTGATGAGTAATCGCCCGACTTTCCGCTGGACGCAGATGAAAGGCGCGACCGCGTACGTCGTAGAGGTTTACGACGACAAGTTCAACCTCGTGACTTCCAGCCCGCAACTTACCAACAATTCGTGGACAGCGCCGCAATCACTCGCGCGCGGCAAGGTCTACGCGTGGCAGGTGAAAGCCATCAAAGACGGGCAGGAATTCACGTCACCGCGTCCGCCCGCGCCGCAGGCTAAATTCCGCGTTCTAGATCAAGCGAAAGCGAATGAAATAATGAATGCGCGGCGAGCTTATCCGTCATCTCATCTCGCGCTGGGACTACTGTACGCGGAGGCTGGATTACTGGATGAGGCCGAACGGGAACTGCGCCTGCTCCAAAAAGCAAATCCCGGCTCGGAGATTGCTCGCAGCCTGCTCAATCAGATTCAGGCGTTACGACGCCGAAGCGAATGACCAACTTAGCATCCACGACCTTTGGGACAGGCGGGATGCACAAGCTTCACCTCATCTACCATCACCCACCAGCACGAATCCAGCCCAGTAAAACGGGTGGTCGGTCTCAGGATTCTTCATCAGCTTCAACGCGGCTTGTTGTAAGGCTTGAGCTTTTGTCGGTTTCGCCTTCCCGGCTTCTGGCCCTGAGATTAGTGCGCGATGGAAATTGATCATCAGGTCGCGCGTGCCTGCGGATTCCACTTTCCACTGGCTGACGACGATTGAGGGCACGCCCGCGATGAACATCGCCCAGCTCAATCCAATCATGCCTTCGCCCGCGCCGATGCGCCCGCGCGCCGTTTCGCAGGCGGAGAGCACTGCGAGGTCGGCTTTCAAATCAAGCTGCATCAGCTCCCACGCTTCGAGCAATCCATCTTCACCTGCGCCGCCCTCTGCAAGCGCCAGGTAGGAATACATAGGCGAGGCGTTATTGAGCATTCCGTGCGTGGCGAAGTGCAGGATTCTTGCCTGACCGGCTTCACTCTTGAAGCGGTCTTCGCGTGCTTGAGCACCGATGTAGACCTTGCTCCGCGACATCCCATACAAACGGCTCAGGGCTTTGACTTCCTGTTCGGCCTCCGGCAGCGGGTAGAGCTTTTCATCGCGCACGACGAGCGCCGCGCGGTCAACACTTGCACGACCCAACAGCGGATTGCCCAGCGCCAGCAATGTGGTGGAAGCGGAGTTCTCGCTCCTGTTCTTCCGTCGCTTCATCATCTCACGCAAAGCTGTCAGCGATGGTGCATAAGCAATGGCGGCGTCTTCAATCAGGAATCGTTTCGCGCCCGAGAGCAACGCCTGAAACGGCAAATCCCATAATGTGTTATCCGGCACAATGACTAGATTGGTTTTGCCACGTAGCTCGGCCTCTGCCGGTTTGAGCAGTAGCTCGTAGAGTTTGGCCGCCCGTGCGCGAAAGCCAAGGTCGCGTCCGGCAAGCTGTCCACGAAAGGCTTCGGTCTGTTTGGCAAGCTCCTCCTGCTTGACGGGCAGCTTGTAGACACGTACCTCTGCTTCCGGTTTCCCGGCTGCCTTCGTGACGGCAAAGAGATAAGTCTCATCATCCGCTACGACATATTCAAGCAACACGCTCGCGGCATCCGGCAGCAAGTCTGTCAACTCTTCCGCTTTGATAATCGGCGCTTCGCCGCGTTTTACCTTCAGCTCCGGATGCGAAACGTAGAGGCCGGTTTCGAGGGCTTCGTATTCCAGCCGCGCCTTCTCTATTTTTGTCTTCAACTCGGCCACGCGCGCGAGGTCAGGCTTATCACGCCGCAGCTCCGCAGTGTATTGCGAGTTTAGCGAAACCAGCCGGAGGCGCTGCTCCTCCTCTGTTTGTCGCTCCTTCGGTGAAAGCGACTGGCGTAGGCTCATGCGACCCGCAGAAAGCGCGTCGAGCAGCACGCGCGCCTTGGACTGTTCTGCGAAGGCGAGGGCATCGGCGTATTCCTGTTGTGAAACGAGCATCGATATCATGCCTAGCCACGGTGAGAGCCTGCTTTCAAGGAAGCTTTGCTGTTGTTGTCCTCCGCCTGCAACCTCGTGGCGCAAAGATTCGATGGCGGTAATGGCGGCGAGAAAATTCCTGCGAGCTTCGGCGGGCTGGCCCAGCGCGCGAAGGGCACGGCCCATGCGCTCCCGTGCTTTCCAGAGTTCTTCGGGGTCATTCATTTCCTCGCCCAGGCTGGCGGCGCGACGGCTGACTTCGAGCATCTCCGCGTACTTGCCCTGATCCTGATACAACCGGCCCAGATTATTCAGCGTGAGGATAATCGCGCTCCGGTCGGTGAGCTCCTCGCGTAACCGCAGGCTCTTTTGTAGAAGTTCCAGCGCCTCCGAATAGCGTCCCTGCAAACGATAAACGTCCCCGATATTATTTAGACTACGAGCTACGCCCGCCTTGAGTTTTATCTCCTCATAGAGCTGCAAGCTTTTTTGAAACCACGCAAGCGCCTCTTGATAAAGTCCCTGCGATTTGTAAATGACTCCGATATTATTCTGTAAATTGGCGATGCCGAATTTGTCGTCAAGCTCTTCCAGAAGCTTCAGGCTTTTACTGGCGTATGACAGGGCTTGCTCAAGTCGACCCTGGCGTCTGTAGATGAGACCGATGTTTTGCAGCCGGAGGGCCACGCTCCGCTTATCACTCGTGATTCCAATCTCTTCTTTAATTTTGATGCTCTTCAGAAGGTACTCCAGAGCCTCGGCGTAGCGGCCATAGGAAATGTAGTGCGTGGCTATGTTATTCAGGACTGTTTCCAGCAAATCCTTGTCGCCCAGCTCTTCACTGAGCTTCCGGCTCTTCTCGTACAGTTCCATGCTCAGCTCAGAGCGCCCGAGTGAGCCTTGAGCGAAGCCCATGCTGTTGATAGCCCAGGCGATCATGCTTTTATCCCCTATCTCTTCACTAATCGCCAGACTTTTGTTGTAGTACTCCAACGCCTTCTCGTAGTTTCGGACTACTGCTGCGTACGTAACGCCAATGTCGTGCAGCAAGAGCGCCTTTCTACTCTTGTTGCCAGTCTCTTCAAAAATAGCGAGGCTCTTCTGAAAGTAATCCAGAGCCTGCGGCGCGCGGTTCTGACGGTTGTAGATCACCCCAAGCTCACGCAACGCATTGCCGAGTCCCGTCCTATCTCCGGTCCTTTCCGCAATCCGAACCGCGAGCTCAGAGATTCTCAGCGCCCTGGCATAATCGCCTTTCTGATACAGGGGAGTGGCAAGCGCCTTCAACGCGGCAAGGAGCGCCCCCGTCATCAGCTCTTTCTTCCCCGCCAACAGCTGCTCCTGCTCTTCCTCGGACTGAGCGCCTGCAAGCGCCACGGCCAAGTTATTTACTTCTGATGAAACGGGCGGATTGGGAACTGATTGCGATTGAGCAAAGGCAGGATTGATGAGGCTCAGGCTCAAGGCCAGTAAACAGAGCGATGCGCGGAACATTAACGACATAGAACACACATCCTTCCAGTCGTAGCAGCACCATACACGCTCTCTGCCACCAAAAAAATTTTCTGGCCGGCAGTAATAAGGTCGAAAGTTCAGCAACTTCCTCATCCGGTGTTCGAAAAATGGTGGAATAAGTCCTCGTGCGAGGAACTGCTACGAAGGCTGGAGTTTATTCCATCTCACTGAAAAAGCAAGAATCAAGTTGTTCTTGTTATCCGAACATTTTACGCAGGAGAGCGTTTTTTGAGCGCTCATCCTCGGCTATTGACGAAGGCAGAAAACGGGATGCCAACGCGGGCATGACCAATTACCGGCTACGTCATTTAACAACAAGGTCACAAAACCTGACTTGAATAAAGGAGAAGCAAGAATGCAGCAACAATACACATATCAAGCGGCCCTGGCGGCATCGGAGGGGGCGCGCTGGAAGGTAGAAGATATTATCGGCGGCGACAAGCAGCTCGATTTCACGAAGCCGTTCATGCCGGAGTCTCTGGCGCGCGTCAGCCAGCTTTCATTCCTGACCCCGGACGAGAAGCGTACGTTGAACCAGATCAAGGGAAATACTTATCTATGCATCTTCGGCCTCGTAGAAGAGTTCATACTGCCCTTCGTTCTGGACCACGCACGTCCACAGCTACAGCCGGACGACTATCGCACGCGCGCCCTCTTACAGTTTGCAGGCGAGGAGGCCAAGCACATACATTTGTTCAAGCGCTTCCGCGAGGAGTTCGAGGCGGGCTTCGGCACATCGTGCTCCGTCATCGGGCCGCCCGAAGAAATAGCCCGAGCCGTTCTGGCACATGATACGCTGGCGGTCGCGCTCGTGATTCTGCAAATCGAATGGATGTCGCAGCGTCACTACATTGAGAGCATCAAGGACGATCAGGAGCTGGACCCACAGTTTAAGAGCCTGCTCAAGCATCACTGGATGGAAGAGGTGCATCACGCCAAGCTCGACACACTGATGGTTGAAGCGCTGGCCGAAGGGCGCAGCTCCGAAGAGATAGAAGCGGCTGTCGAAGGATACATAGAGATTGGCGGCTTCCTTGATGCAGGGCTTGCGCAGCAGGTCGAGTTCGACATGGAGGCTTTTATGCGCGCCACCGCTCGTACGCTCTCTGACAGCGAGAAGGAGGAGTTCAGGCAGGTGCAACGGCAGGCGAACCGCTGGACGTACCTCGGCACAGGCATGACGCACGAGAAGTTTCTTGCCAGCCTTGAGAAACTCAGCCCCGAAGCTGTGGCGCGCGTCAAGAGCATGACGCCGACTTTCTGCTGAGTCCGGGAACAAGAGTTAAGTCGGAGTCCTCGATTGTATTCTGACTTAAAACAAGGAAGAGAAAGAAAACTATGAGCAAAGAAATCACAGAACTGGAAGCCTTGAAATCACGGTTGAGAGCGACCTGGATGTCGGGCGATTTCGACAAGATTGCGCAGATCATGGAACCCGCCGCAGTGGCGTTCATTGAACGTCAGGCGCTTGCGCCCGGCATGCGCGTGCTGGACGTGGCTTGCGGTTCGGGCAACCTGTCGCTCCCGGCTGCTCGCGCCGGCGCGATGGTGACGGGCCTGGACATCGCCCCGAACCTGATTGAGACGGCACGCAAACGCGCGCTGGCCGAAGGGCTGAATATAGACTTCGACGAGGGCGACGCCGAACAGTTGCCATATGCCGACGCGTCGTTCGATTCGGTCATGACGATGTTCGGCGCGATGTTCGCACCGCAGCCTGAAAGAGCGGCGGCGGAGCTGCTGCGCGTCTGTCGCTCGGGAGGCCGCATTGCGATGGCTAACTGGACACCTGCGGGCTTCATCGGCCAGATGTTCAAAACGACGGCTGCCCATGTGCCGCCGCCGAATATCCCTTCGCCGCTCCTGTGGGGAGACGAAGGATGCGTCCGCGAGCGATTGGGAACCGGCGTCGCTGATTTACAGGTCACACGCCGTATGGTCTCCTTCTGCCTGCCTATTACGCCGGAGCAGATGGTTGACTACTTCCGCGCATGGTATGGCCCGACACTGCGGGCATTCGCCGCGCTCGACGAAGACGGACAGACTACACTTCGAGACGCGCTGACGCGGTTGTGGTCGGAATATAACCTCGCGACAGACAACACGACGCACGTCGAGGCAGAGTATCTGGAAGTCGTGGCTACGCGCGCCTGAGAGAAAAGCAATCGGCAATATCAGAATGAGAGAGGCCCGGAGTACTCCGGGCCTCTCTCATTGCTCAGCGTGTGGACATCGCTTCCCCTATCATAAGACTAAACCTCCAACACTCATTTCCTGCCGGAACAATTATACGAGTCTGATGTTCAAGAAGGGTTGTTTCCCGCCCGCTAAAAAAAATTTCGTGCCGACAGTAATATGTTGGAAATCTCAGCAACTTCCCTTTTCGGCATGCAACATTGAACGCCGAATCGATGCGAAGGATAAGTTGAGGTAAGAAGGATTTTTCATCTGTTACTCCTACTCTCTCGTCTCATCCTTACAGAAACTGAAACAACTTCAAATTAAAAGGAGAAAGTTAATGCACCACATGAAATTGAAACGCGTCATCGCGCTTGTCCTTCTGCTGGCCGTCGTCGGGCTTGCGCTCCCATCCATTCCGACCGCACGCGCGGACGACGGCAGCCGTTCGCCGGAGTTACCATTGCCTCTCTGCCAGAGCGTGCAGGCACCGGAGGGAAACAAAGTGGCTTTCCATGTCTACGCGACGGGCGTGCAGGTCTACAAATGGAACGGCACCAGTTGGGATTTTGTCGCGCCGGTGGCGACCTTGTCCGCCGACGCTAACTATCAAGGGGAAGTCGGTATCCACTACGCCGGTCCCACATGGGAGAGCAACAGCGGCAGCAAGGTCGCCGCCAAACGTCTGGCAGGCTGCACTCCGGATTCGACCGCGATTCCCTGGTTGCTGCTTGAGGCGGTCTCGACTACTGGCCCCGGCATTTTCAGCTCTGTGAGCTACATCCAGCGTGTGAACACCACAGGCGGTTTAGCTCCCGCTGCTCCCGGCTCATCCATCGGCGCGATGGAACAGGTTCCTTACACTGCGGAGTACTACTTCTACCGCGCGAAGAACTGATTCGCTTGCGCAATCATTCGGGCCAACACTCGCAAGAGGTCATTACCTGCCAGGAACAATTATGCGCTTCTGATGCGCAAGAAAGAGCGGCCTACATCGGTAGGCCGCTTTTTCAATGTCCAGGATGTTCATCGAGCTACCGAAAAATTTCCGGTCGGCATCATCGCGCCAGAAGTGCTATTAATTTTTCGTGGTAGGTGCGACTTGAGTTTATCTTCTGTCCGTTTTTTAAGACGACAACGTGGTCGCCGTTAAAAAGCGGGTGTAGAGATTTGATGCTATCGAGGTTGACGATTATCGAGCGGTGAATACGGGCGAATTTTTCCGGGTCGAGTTGCGCTTCGAGCCGGGACAATTTCTCGCGGATGAGATGTTTTTCGCCGCCAGCATGCAACTCAAGATAATGCCCGGCAGAATTGATCCAATCTATTTCTTCGGTCAAAACTAAAGTCGTGTGACGCGCGGACCTAACCGGAATACGTTTTAGATATTTCTGCTCAGGTCTGACGTCTTTTAATAATCGCCGTAGTTTTTCCTCTACCTCGCCTGCGGGCGTGCGCCTTCCGATTTCGCGCCTTGCCCGCGCGACTGCTTTATTTAATCGCGCCTCGTCAAAAGGTTTGAGAAGATAATCGACCGCATTTACTTCGAACGCGCGCAGGGCAAATTCGTCGTAAGCCGTGACGAAAATCACCGCCGGCATTTCTTCAACGCCGATGGTTTCGACGACTTCAAAGCCGCTAATCTTCGGCATCTGTATGTCCAGAAAAACCAGATCCGGCTTGAGGCTGCTGATGGCTTTGATGGCTTCGCGTCCGTTAGCGCATTCGGCGACTACTTCAAACTCCGCGTCGTCAAGCAGAATCTTGATGCGCTCGCGCGCCAAATCCACATCGTCAACAATAATTGTCCGAATAGTCATCAGCGCCCTGTCACCTGCTCCTGAAAAGGAATCTCGATACTTACGACGGTTCCCTCACCTGGTAAAGTTTCTATCTCGAATCGATGCTCCGTGCCGTAAAGGTTGCTCAAACGGGCCTGTGTATTTGCCAGCCCGACGCCTGCCTGATTTTGTATCCCCCGCGATGTCAGGCCGAGTCCGCTGTCCCACACCTGCAAGACGAGTCGCCCGTTCCGGCGCTCGGCGCAGACTTCTATGCGCCCGCCCTGTTCGAGCGGCGCGAGGCCGTGTTGGATAGAGTTTTCGACGAGCGGCTGCAAGATTAAATTAGGCACTGACGCGGAGAGCGTTTCCGGCTCTATCTTCCATTCGACCTGTAATCGCTTTCCCATCAATGTCTGGTGAATCTCTAAGAAGGCTTTCAGAAAATCCAATTCTTCCGCAAGCGAAACCTCCTGCGCCTTATCTTTTCTGAGCGCGAACCTGAACAAGTCGCCGAGTTGAGTAATCATCCGGTCGGCTTCTTTTGGTGAGCGGTAAATCAGCGCCGAGAGTGCGTTCAAGGTGTTGAAGAAAAAATGCGGATGCAGTTGCATTTTCAGCACCTGCAATTCGGCTTGTTGCAAACGGAAGGCACGTTCCTGCGATTCTCGAAAATAGAGATATGCCTGCTGGATGGCGATAACAGTCGCATAGCGGACGATTGCGGCGGAAACGAAATTGAACATTAAACTTAAATTAGCAAAACTCTCCTTAACGGCCTGGGCTGTGAAAAGTCCGAGCGCCCCCAACCCTGCGTGGTAGCCGTAATGTTGAATGGCTCCAAAGAAAAAACCGAAAATCAGATGCAAGAATAAGTTGCGCCACAAGTGGCGGCGGGTGACGGGCAAACGCGCGCCGAGCCATAAAATGAGTGGCGTGATGAACGCCCAGAGATAAACGCCCCATGCGAGCTTGGCTATCGGAATCCACCACTCGACCGGATTCTGATTGTTCGCGTTATAAAGATAGACCTGCGGAATCTGTATGACGAACAGAATCGTGTGGGCTGCGAAAATCAGCAACGCCAGGCGCCACGTTCGCCGCTGTGTCAGGTATATCTTTATCATCTTTAATTTGCCCAGCCGATACCGTCAGGCTTTTTGCCTGTTTGAAAAGTAGCGAGTTGCTTTCCCGCAACAATATCCACAACGCTCACCGAGTTGTCATCGGGATTAGTCAAAAAGGCGCGACGATTATCACTGGAGAGAGTAAGAACTTTCGGGCTTGAGCTAAGCTCTGTTTCGCTAATCAGGCGGCGGGTATTAACATCAAAGACCACAAGTTTTTTTGATAATGCGACGATCAACTTTTTACCATCGGAGGTTAGTCTGATTCGACCAGTCTCGGCTTCGGAAGTTTTAATCCTACTGATTACTTCATCAGTAGCCGTATCAATCACAGCCAGGTCGCCGCCGCTAACCCAAACTTGTTTCCCGTCAGGAGTAATGTCAATCCCGTATACAGGGTGTTCAAACTGAATAACTTTTACCTTACCCGTCGCGCGGTCTATTACGCTAACACTTTTTCCTTCAAGATTCGGGGTATAGATTTTTCGCTCGTCAGGTGTGATTTCAACAAACCATGAGCCCTGCCGGTCTGTTTTATATGTTTTGAGAATCTTTCCCGTATCCGAGTCCAGTTCGAGAACCATCTGTTCGCGCCCACAGGCAGCCCAGAGTCGTCGCCCGTCGCGGCTCACGCGTATGTCATGCGCCGAATAAGAGCCTAAATCGAAAGTGGCTTTAACTTTTCGATTCTTAAGATCAACGGCGGTGATTGATTTTCCGGCGGCAACGTAGGCGCGGCGTTTATCGTGTGAAACTCGTACCTCGTGAGGATTCTTCCCGGTCTCAAGCGTAGCTAGAGTTTTATAAGTAGTGCTATCTACGAGGACGACCTTTGATTCGTCCATATATGCTATTACCAGCACACCCCTTTGCGCGCTGGCGGTTGCGGTGAACATCCGTGTTAGGCAGGCTACGGTGATGAGCACCATGACGGCTACTAATTTCCGTCTTCCTTTATATAGTGGAAAACTCATACGGCATCTCCTTCGGCTGTTTAATATACGACTCTTATCTTTCGTAACGATGTCGCCCCGGTTTGGGTTCATCTTTGTGAGGCGTCGGCAACCGCTTTATGGAAATCCTTCCAGGCGACCGCGCCGGAGTGAACGGCGATGAGTGTTTCGACATCGAGCTTGAGTTCATTAACCTTTTTCACCAATTCGTGATTAATTTCAATAATGGGCGGAATGTCGCCCGTATCCAGAGGCGAAAACATATCACCCTGAAAGAGGATTTTCTCTTTCGGGAAATAAAACATCACCATATCGTTGACGTGTGACGTAGGCCCGATGCTGTAAAGCTCTACAGTGCGTTTGCCGTCTGTGAACACGCGCTTTTTCTCGAATGTTTCGATGACCGGTGGTCGCGGGTTTAAGGCTAGGGTGTCGGGTTTGAGAGTGAACTTCGATTTGACAATTTGTTCGACGAAAGTTTTGTTTCCGGGCGGGACGACCAGGGTTGCGCCCTCGGCTATATATTCTCGCAAGCCGCCCGTGTGGTCGAAGTGAAAGTGCGAGAAGCTGACGTATTTGATTGGTTTATCAGGGATGGTTTGCTTGACGAGTTTAATGACCGCCTTAGAAACATTCGAATCTGTCGGGGCTTCCAGAATTATCACATAGTCATCAAATTCGACGAACATCACGCGGTAGGACTGGCCGATTCTTTCAATCAGGTAAACACCGTCCCCTACTTTCCGCATCACTTCGGCGTTCGCAGCCCTTTGCGGCTGCGCGGGCTCTACAAAACCTGCGGGAACTTCGAGCAATTTTTCGCCGTCCGCAAAATCGAGCTTTACTTCGGCATATTCGTTTTCACCCGTGATGAGTTGATTTGTGAATGCGAGTCGCCTGCGCGGGATTTTGACGTTTCCGATTGTTTGATAATCGGAGAAAGTGTTTCCGAACGTGATGTCTCCCAACTGTGCATGGCTGTCTATCTGTTCGGTGCGCGCCAATAGATTCGTACGCACGTCGAAATACAAACTAAACTGCGCGCCGTTCTCGGCGGCGAAACTTACAGCACGATATTTCTGCCCGTTGATTTCCGCCTCTCCCAAAGAGCGCAGAGTTTCAGGGCGCTGCGACACGTAAAGCAGAAGCAGATGCGGGACTTCCGAAATCATCCCGATTTTGAATTGATTTTTCGTACGCTCGTCCAGATTCCGCACTTCCGGCCCGCGCCGGTTTTGCAACACGTCAATGCTGAAGGAACGTTTCGGCGCAATGACGAAACGAAAGTTGAATTTATAACCGCCCGAAGAATTCGATTGTCCTTCGGTCACGTAACGATTGCCCGAATAATCAATCAATGTTTTTAATCCGACGCGCTGGAAGTTGGCGGGAGGAGCATTAAAAGCCGCATTTTGCCCAACCGGGTGATTAACCGATGTGTAATTAATCGTAATTTTATCGGCGCGGCGAATATTTTCCATTCCGCCCAGAGCGTTGATTCCTGCATCCAGAATTTGCCTGGCTTGTAAATGGGATTGCCACGTCGGGTTCGGCTTTTCCTGTGCGAGACTCAATGACACGAGAATTAAAATTTGCAGAACGCACAAGCTAAGAGTTCTGACCTTTTTCATCTTGTTGCTCGATTCTTTCGATTGGATTTTGATTGATTCACAGAGAGCGCTGGCCGTCGAAATTTGAAAAGAACTTCCCCGGCAAGTTTTGTCATCCGTCCAGAAGAATAGAGACAGCCATCTGAAATGGGAATTAGAATGTCACGAAGCGTTTATTAGAAGTAATAAAGCGTGAGAATCCCGGCATATTGTTTAGTCGTAGCGCGCCGAAACAATTCAATCGTTGCCACCCGTCATGCCAAAGGCAGTTTACAGAGAGAATGTGGGCAGCAGGTAAAAGCGTTGCGTACGATGTCCGAGGAGAAAGACATGACGGGAAGCAGCAAAGGCGTTCGACGAGATGATAGATGGGAGCTGTTTTGAAGAGGAGGATGCAGAGAGGTATCCAGATGAGAATTTCTAAATTGAGAAGGCAGGTTGAGGCCACCGCCCGGAGCCTCACTCTGTGCGGGCCTTTCAGGCGAGCGTACAAAGCATCGTGCCCCCCCTACCAGCAGGCGTTATTTGCCAAAACTATAAAGCGCGCTGCGAGTCCTGATGTAAATTCGCCCGTCTGCAATCGCCGGTGTGGCGAAGACCTCGTCGTCCAACTCGTTTACAGCGAGTACCTGCCAATCGCCTGCGGCCTTCAACACAGAAACCTGACCACCCTGGCCGATCACAAACACCTTGCCGTCGGCTGCCACCGGCGACGCGAAATATTTATCAATCGCACCATGCAGGCGGCCTTGCTTGAGTACATTGCCGGTCGCCGGATCAAACGAGAGCAGAATCCCGCTGTCGTTGATCATGTACAGGACGCCTTTGTAGAGAAGTGTGGAAGGAACCTGCGGCACAGGTCTCTGATAGCGCCAACGAATCGCCGCGTTCGTTTGATCGCCCTGTCCTCCCAGTTTGATTGCGAGCAGGCCGTTCTCCGAAGCCATCATGCCGCGGAACACTTCCCAATCCTTCGCGTTCAACTTCTCATCGCGGTCCATGTCGAACGCCTCGAACGCGGCGGCCAACATCTTGTCCATCTTCTCCGCGCCCGTTACCTCCGACTTCGCGATTAACTTGTCGTTATTCTTATCGTATCTCGCCAATGCCTCTTCAAGGGGAATCGTGCTGATTTGCTGTCCGGGTTGATTCTGTGGAAAGCCCCAGCCGTTGATATACACATATTCCCCATCGCTGCTGGCAATCGATTTCATCTCGCATGCAAGCCCGCGCACCCACCAGACTCTTTTGCCATCCGCGACCGAGTAAGCAGAGAGCTGGAACGACTCGGGAACGACAATCTGCTTCGGCCCCTGCTTCGGTTGGTAAATAATCGGCGTCGAGTAGCCCGAGATGACTGCGGGCCGGTCAACCTTCCAACGCACGCGCCCGCTCGTTTTATCGACCGCGATCAGATATGAGCTGGGATTGTCCTGATCGACGGGCAGGATTACTTTGTCATCAACTAGAATGGGAGACGCCCCGAATCCGTAGAACATATTGAACGGCCCGAGCGGGAGCCGCCAACGCTCCTTGCCATTACCGTCGTAAGAAACCAACCCGAACTCCTGGAAAAAGACGTAGACATTCGTGCCGTCTGTGACGGGGCTCGGCGAGGCAGGATTATTGACGTTCTGCAATCGTCCCTCGCGCGTCCGCGGCACTTCTCGCTGCCACAACAGCTTTCCTGTCTGACGGTCAAGACAGATAACCAGCAGCTTATGATTCTTCTCGCCGCCGTTCCCCTTAGCGCCAACTGCTGATGGCTGACTGCCGACTGCTTTTTCCTCTGCGTACGCAGTGACGAACACGCGGTCTCGCGTCAGCACCGGCGAAGAATGGCCGGGCGGCAGAGGCGTCTTCCAAACCACATTCTTCTCAGGGCCGAACACTTCCGGCAGCCCGGTCGATGCAGAAACACCGCTCCCGTTCGGCCCGCGAAACTGCGGCCAGTCTTCGGCGGCCGCACCTGTCGAAGCCGTCATCGCGAGCATCGCGACCAGCGGCGCGATCAATAGAGCACCGATTGTGTTCCTCAACTTCAACACCTTCCTGCGCGAGTTTGTCCTGAGAGAGCGAAAAGTTTTGTTTAGCACGCGAACCGTCCTGATGAGAGCTTGCAAAGGCAAGCGCGATTCTAATTCAAGCGTGGCGAAAAAGAAACGACGTAGCCGAAGTGGGCGCACCCGTGGGGTTTCGGTTGCGAGAATTACTTCGGAGCGTAATGAAGGATTGGTACAATGCCTCAACGCACGGTTAATGCGGGCGTTAGACAGCTTTTGCTTGAAAGATTAATATCACATCTATGAAAATTTACATGCTTATCATTGCGCTGCTGTTGAGCGTCCTTCCAATTCCAGCCCAAAATAATAGACCTGCTACTGCATCAGATATTCCCACAATCACATTTTGTGACCTCATTCAAAATCCCGATCTCTATGATGGGAAAGAAGTCAGATTCCGCGCCAAATATCTCGCCAGTTTCGAGGTGGCAGCCTTCGGTGACCCGAATTGTAGCTCAAAGGACAATAGGACCTGGGCCGAATTTGATGGCACATCAATAAAGGCTTCTTCCAAGCCAGAGATATATCGAAAAGTTGAAGAACAAATATTATGCGGCAGATGTGGAACGGATAAAGATTGGCGTGAGACGGAAATGTTAGTGACCGGGATATTTGATGGAAGTGACACAGGACATGGTCGTCTGGGTGAGTATCGTTTCATGGTCACGGTCAAGAATGTTGAGGAGATAAGCGAGACGGAAAAGACCAAGACGCCAGGATTTGATCCACAGTAGTACTTCATGTTACGGCGCTGTCTAACAACTCATTCAACAATTAGCTCAAACCGTTCTGAGTCAGCATTGACAACTCCGGCGTTAGGCGCTGAAGTATCCAGCTTTCATATGCGAGACGTGACATTACAAATGAGTTATTGGGATCGCGTGGCGCAGCAAAAGCGCTTCTCTCATCCACTACGTCTAGAGTGGCTGGGTCGCTACTTAGACTCTCATGCTCGCGTACTTGATTACGGATGCGGCTACGGGCGCACGCTCGTAGAGATGGCACAGGCCGGTTATCAGAATGTCGTTGGCGTGGATTTTTCTGAGGCTATGCTCGCACGCTGCCGACAAGAATTACCGCAGGTGAGTTTGCTACGTAACGATGGGCGCACGCTTCCCTTCGAGAGTGATTCCCTGGACGCTGTGCTGCTCTTTGCCACGCTCACCTGCATACCTCAAAATGAGGCTCAGCGCGCTTTAATTGCCGAGGTCGAGCGCGTACTTCGTCCCGGCGGCCTGCTCTATATCAGTGACCTCCTGCTTAATGAAGACACGCGCAACCGCGAGCGTTACGAACGTGACGCCGAAACTTACGGCGCTTTCGGCATTTTTGAACTACCGGAGGGCGTAGTCGTGCGCCACCACCGCAGGGAATGGATAGAGGAGTTGACGCGCTCATTCGCACAACTGGAATACGAGACGTTCAGCGTCATCACAATGAACGGGAACACGTCGGCGGCCTTTCAATACTTAGGTCGAAAAGAAGTATCTGACAAGGCGAGCGCGTAACAAGTCCCTCGATTGATGTTATTTTACATTCCTCCTGGGAATAACCTTTTATGCAAAGAAGAATTAACGCACTGGTCCTGGCGCTCTACGTGTTTTTCACTTTAAGGGTTGATGCGGGTGGGGTGACACAGGCTGGCCGTCTTAAGCTCACGCCCCATCGCGTCGAGCTTAGTGACGGCAGAACGTTCGTGCTTAACCTGCCGGAAAATTTTTCGATACGCGTCGCGGCGCAAGGGCTCAAGCGCGTGCGGTTCATGGCGAAGAGTCCAGACAATCGAATCTTCGTCACAGACATGTACAACCTCACAGACAATCAGAGGGGCGTCGTCTATATTCTCGACCGCTTCGACCCCGCGAGCAAAAGCTTCAAAAAAGTGACGCCCTATCTGACGCGCCTGCGCAACCCTAACAGCATAGCTTTTTATAAAGACCGGAATGGTATTGACTGGTTTTATCTGGCGCTGACGGATCGCCTCGTGCGCTACAAATACAGGGCCGGCGAGGATGAGCCTAGTAGTGCGCCTGAAGTGGTAGCCACCTTCCCGGATTACGGGTTGAGCTATAAATATGGAGGGTGGCATCTGACGCGCACCATCGTCGTCGGTGACGGCAAAATTTATGTCTCGGTCGGGAGCAGTTGCAACGCCTGTGAGGAGAAAGAAGCGGTACGTGCCAGCATCCTGGAGATGGACCCGGACGGAAAGAACCGTAGATATTTTGCGCGCGGCTTACGCAACGCCGTCGGGCTGCGCCGGGTCAGGGGGCGTTTGTTTGCGACCAATATGGGGGCCGACCATCTGGGCGACGACAAGCCCGCGGACACCATGTACATCGTCAGAGACGGCGCAAATTATGGCTGGCCCTATTGCTTCCAATCCGGTGCGGGACGCTTCGCAGACAGGGAGTTCAACGCGGGCGGGCGAAAAATGAACTGCCGTCAGGTTCCCTCGGCCTACGCCGCTTTCGACGCGCACAGCTCGCCCCTGGGCCTGGAGTACTTTGACGCGAGCAACGGCAGCGAGTTAAAAGATTCTTTTCTGGTGGCCCTGCACGGCTCGACAAAGGAGAACCTTGATCGCGGTTACCGGGTGGTACGCCTGCGCGGCGCACGCTCCGCCCGGCCCGAAGATTTCATCACCGGCTTTCTTAAATCGGGTAAAGCGTTGGGGCGTCCGGTTGACGTGTTAAATGTCGGGCCCGACGCTTTCCTCTTAACGGATGATTACGCGGGCGTCGTTTATTACATCTATAAATAAGCTTAGCCGGTTTTCAGATATAGTAAGTTCATTAACCAGACCGTTCGACAGCGTAGCTTTCATCATCAGTTAATTGACGGTAGCGTTGTCGGTGGTTATCTTTTCAATTCAGATAAAGGCGGCTGGCAGGTTATTCATCGCTTCCGCCCCGAGTTCCCTCCGGTAGAGGGAGTCCACCTAGCTCGGTGACCAACGACCACCTTGCGCATCCTGGGAGGCAACCCATGATAACCATCTTGTTCTTAACGCTTCTCCCTCTGCTCGTTTGGCCGGGTCAGGATGGCGCAGTCGCCGGTAACGGTTCCCCGGTAACGGTGCTCGCCTTCAAGTGGTCCAGGAGTCGTCAGGCGGGTGCGAAAGCTGAGACAGCGAGCGTCGCCCCGGCCCCGGCTGTGCTCGCTTCCGATAAGAACTTCGAACGAAACGTGAGAGCTAATGACCGGGCGGCGAGGGACCCGCAGCTCGATTCTCCGGACGGGCGCAGGGACGCGATGGAGAAGAGTGTGCAGGAGGCGCGCTCCCCTAAACCATCACCCGTGGATGGCTTCTCGTACCGCGTCAAAGTCCAGAACTCAAGCGCTAAAGTCATCGAAGTCATTTTCTGGGAATATCAATTCACCGAGTCGTCGGATTTGGCGAAGGTGACGCGCAGGCAATTTCTTTGTGGCGTCAACATAAAGTCCCGAAAAGAAAAAGAGATCCAAGCCTTCAGTTTGTCCGGCCCGAGCGGCGTGATCAGCGCGGAAAGCCTGGCTGGCAAGTCAGGAAATCCTTATCAGGAGAAGGTCGTGATTAACCGCGTGGAATACGCGGACGGGACGATCTGGCAGCGCAAGGATTGGAATTTTGCCGAGGTGAAGGCGTCCGTTGCCCGCGTCACAGGGACGCCCTGGGGGGCGGAGATGTGCCGCGGGCTTTAAGCTCGCCCAAACGCCTGCCCCGACAACGGCGACACACCTGAGCGACCGCCGCCTGACAACGGCATGCTGAAAGGCTATTTCGATGGCGATTAAAGTTCTGGGCGTGTGCGGGAGTATGCGCGCACAATCATACAGCGGTCGCGCCGCGGCCCTCGCGTTGATGGCGGCGCGTGAGCACGGAGCGGAAACGCGTTTGCTCGAACTGCGCGAGATGAGGCTCCCGACTTACAATCCCGATGAAGAGAATGCGGGTCACGAGGGTCTGCGCGCGGCCACTGAAGCGGTCAACTGGGCCGACGCCTTCGTGCTCGCCTCGCCCGATTACCACGGATCGATGTCCGGCGTGATGAAGAACTTTCTGGACTTCTACTGGGAAGAGTTCGCCGGGAAACTCTTCGGCTACGCCTGCGCCTCGCACGAGAAGGGATTGACCGTGATGGAGCAGATGCGAACCAGTGTGCGCCAATGCTATGGGTGGAGCCTGCCCTACGGGGTGTCTGTTCACGGGGAGAAGGATTTCGATGCTTCGGGCCAAATCACAAACAGCCAGGTAGCGCGACGCCTGCGGATGCTCGCGCGAGATCTGGTAGTGTACGGCTCGTTAATCAGGGGGCAGTTCCAGACTGATCTATCGGGCGTGGAGACGGAAACATTCGCCGCTCGTTATAGAGCTTAACCACCCATAACAAGGTTAACTTTTAAGCAAATTCACAGCGACATGCCAATTAGCATACCGCCTTATCCAGGCTCGCCTTCTCATTTAAGCAGTAAGTCCAACCCGTCGCAGCAAACTGACGAACCTTGCGTCCGCATGTAATCTATCCAGCAACGGGTCAGCTTTGAGGTAACCCAATTCAGGACTACGTTCCTCGCAGGCTCTCTCAAGATAAGTAAGTGCCTGCTCGTGGTCTCCCAGAGCAGTATAGACGAGAGCTATGTGATAGGAGCAGTCATCGTTGAGCCGGGAACACTCAAGCAGTTGAGATAGCAATTGTCTCGCTTTCTTTGTCCTGCCGGATAAAGCATAGGCGCAGGCGATGTTGGAGGTAATCTCAGGATTATCATATCCCAGGAGTCTTCCAGCCTTTTGAAATGCTTCGATAGCCTCTTTGTATCTTCCCTGCTGTGTGTAAATCCAACCGGAGAGGAAAGGGCCGCTCGGCATACCTGGCTCTAGTTCCATCACTTTCAGAATCTCTTTGAGGGCACGGTCATACTGCCGTGCGAAGTAAAAATTTGCTCCGGCGGTAGCCATGATGTTAGGGGAAACCGGATCAAGCTCCTGCGCCTTCTGAATCTCTGCGAAGGATTCCTCGAAGCGTCCGGTATGTCGTAGAAGTACAGAATAATACTTGTGTGCGATAGCCAGATTCGGACTGAGCTTAATCGCGGTCAGGTACTCTTCCTCCATACCCCGCCAATCCCATGCGTACCTCTTGATGTGGGCCAGCGCAATATGAGCTTCGGCCAGGTCTGGATCGAGTTCAATAGCATGCAGCGCCATCTTCCTTGCTTTAGGGAGATAGTCTGCGAGCGACAAAAGATTGTAGTCCCTTAGATGATAATAGGCTTGAGTTAGTCCGACGTATGCCAGTGCGTATTGCGGGTCCAGCTTAATCGCCCGCTCAAAGTGTTTGACGCTGTTCCAGAGCCCATCGGGTGTTCGCTTATTAATTAAGAAGCGGCCTATCATATAGGCCCGATACGCCTCCGTGCTCTCCGTATGATGTTTGGTCAAGCGCCGCTTGTGCTCGTCGCTCAGTCGAAGGCGCAGCTTCTTTGATATCTTTTGAGAAATCTCCTCCTGAATGGCAAAGATGTCAGAGGGCTTGCGACTATATTGCTCGCCCCAGAGTTGTGATCCGTCCTCTGCGTCAACCAGCTCAACCTTCACTATCAAGTTATCGTCGAACTCAAGCAGTCTCCCAATCAGCACAGCGTTAACGCCAATCTCTCGCGCCACTTCCTGCGGATCAACTTCTCTGCCCTTATATCGGGAAACGGTGCTGCGTGCCATGACGCGCAACGGAGGCAGTCTTGAGAGAAGGTTGATGACGCTATCGGTGATTCCATCCGAGAGGTATTCCACATTCGGGTCCGCACTCGCATTCACGAACGGCAAGACTGCTAGAGAATCAAGAGGTCTGGTGCGGGCGCTGGCCTCTTTAACGCGGGCGAGCGCGTCTGCACGCTCAACGCCTATTGTCCTGATGCTCTCATCCCGTAATTCCAGAACATGAGCGATAAAGCGGTAGCCTCTGCGCGGAATCGTCTCTATATATTCGCGCCTCTGCTGTTTCTCGCCCAGTGCTTTCCTGATGGTGGAGATGTGACGATTAAGATTTCCCTCTTCGACGAAAGTGTCCGGCCACATCTCTTTCATCAACTCTTCCTTCTCCAGAATGTGACCCCTGTTTTTAATCAGCCGCAGAAGCAGTTCAAAATCTTTCGGCGTCAGATATACGCGCTGCCCGTCACGCAGAAGAAGCTGCTCCCCGGCATCCAGTTGAAAGGGTCCGAACCGATAGATGCACTTCTCTTTCTTATACATTGTGGCGCTTTGGTCTCTTTCGGGAAAATTTCGGAAATATTTCGGATTTTCGTAAGGACTTGTTATGAGCCTTCTGCTATTTCAAGTACGAAGTTTAGGACGACAAGGGTCAGGGGGTGACTGCGATGCTCGTGAGAGCTACGGCATCCTGCTTATTTTAGTTTCAGTTAGCGGCAGCGGGCAAGCGCAACGCGCTTTCCGGTTCTACACGTGTCCAGAATCAACGAACGCTCACTTCAACGGGAGATTCAAAATGAGAAGACATAAAGCAAAACTCGCTCAAGCAAATAGTCTGACGGTCCTGAGACTGGCCTCGCTTCTCACGGCAGCGATGCTGCTGCTTTCTGTCGTTATCAACAGCGGCCCCTTCACGGTGAAGACTAAAGCCCAGACCACTCCCGGCATCAAGACAGACCGGGCAGTCTATCCGGAACCGCCGTTGCCGACCTTGCCGGGTAAGGGGGGCAAATTTAACGACCCCGTGTTCGGCACTCAGATTATGCGCGCCACGGACGAGTCGGATTGGAACTGGCCGGGTTGCGGAACCTTCTATTCGCACTGGCCTACATTTAATGCCAACAACACGCGCTTACTGATTCGCTGCGGTGATTCCGGTAATGTGTTAATCAAAACTTTCAATCCCACGACCTTCACTCTCGAAGGCACTCTCAGAAACTCTCCGACCTTACCGGGCGGCGTCTCGCTCGACTGGCAAGGGGCTACGTGGTCGCGCACCGACCCCGATTTGATTTACGTCCATGTCAACTATTACAGCCCGGACTACCCCGCCACGGGAATGAAGCTCTATACCTATCGGCCCTCTACAGACACTTTTACCTTAATCAAAGACTTCGCGCCCCAGCTTTCTTCACCCGGCCAGCCGGACTACCTTTTCGAGATGCACGTTGATGCTCAGGACGATATTTTCACCATGATGCATAAACGTGTAGGCCAGTATGAACCGCTGTATTACATCGTGTGGAAAAGGTCCACCAACACTGTGCTCCACCACTTGCCGAACACCCTCGCTACTTTCGGGCCTAAAGAGACAGCCAACGCCGGAGCGCCCGACAAGAGCGGTCGCTGGATACTTTTCCCGCTCAACCTGAACACAGGCGCGCCTCAGATTGGCGACCCGAGGATTAAAATTCTGGACTTGCAGACTAACACCTGGCAGACGGTTTACTGGACGGGCGAGGATGATTCGCCTTCTCACGGAGACGCGGGCACAGGATTTATGATAGGGCACGGTAATTTCAGCGGGGCAGCCAACCGTCGTTCTCTGACAGACGTTCATACACGCACTCTGCTCTTTGATTATAAGAACGCGAGCGGCGTGAAGGATTGGTCGAACGATCAGCACATGACGCTTTATGCGGACGATGAGAACTGGGCGATGATGGGTCTTTATGATGACCCGGAGTTAAATGGTTACCCGCAATTCGAGACGGGCGTGTTTGAAAACGAGATCATGCAGTTTTCTACAACCGACCCGACGAAGTTTCGCAGACTCCTTCACCATCGTTCAAACGTTGCCGCTCCTGTTAACACCGTGGGCTATTGGGCTATTCCGAAGCCTACCATCAGCCGTGACGGGCGCTTCATTGCCTTTACGTCGAACTGGGAGGATAGCACTGGCAGGACCGATCTCTTCATCGCCAAGATTGACCCGCCCGGTCAATCGGGCGCGCCCGTCAACGTGACCTGGACGAACGTGGTAAACGCCACCGCGTCCGGAAACGATTTGACCGCCAACGCAGCATCCGGCAGAGGCGAAACCACGCCATCCATAACGTCAGGCAACGGCAGCATCATCGGCACTGTGACGCTCAGCCAACCGCCCGGTATTATTCGTTTGGGCTTAATCAACGGCACGTTCACAGGCAATCCAGCCGAGATAGACTACGGCTGGAGATACTACGATAACGGCGTGGCCTATCCGTGCATCAACGACGTTCCACAAATCAACTACGTACAAGCTGCTAATAACGACACGCTCGAAGTCCGCATCGAGGGCACGAGCGTCAAGTGGTACAAGAACACCACGCTGATTCACACGGCGACGGCTCAGACATTGTCCTATCCATATCGCGGCGCAGCTACATTATCTGCGAACGGTAATAAGGTGCTCAATGTCAGGATGACGGGCGTTTCCACAACGCCGTCGCCCGATGTGACCTGGACGAACGTGATAAATGCCAGCGCGTCCGGGGGCACTCTAACGGCTACGGCTGCTTCAGGCAGAGGCGAGACCGTTCAATCCATAGCCTCAGGCAACGGCAGCATCACAGGCACGGTCACGCTCAGCCAGCCTCCCGGTATTCTGCGTCTGGGTCTCATCAATGGCTCATTCACGGGCAGTCCGGCAGAGATAGACTACGGCTGGAAATATTATGATAACGGCGTCGCCTACCCGACCATCAACGACGTTCCACAAATCAACTACATACAGGCCACGACTAACGACACGCTGGAGGTTCGTATCGAAGGCACGAGCGTCAAGTGGTACAAGAACACCACGCTGATTCACACGGCGACCGGACAAAGCCTTTCATACCCGTACCGTGGAGCGGCAACGCTCTCCGCCAGCGGCAATAAAGTCTTGAACGTAAGGATGACGGGCGCTCAGTGAAACCCGTGCCGTGCTAACTTTTCTGCATCTGTGGCTAAACCTCATCGTCGGATGAGTTCTCAAGGAGAGCTGAAAATGAGACGGATAATCGTCCTCACCCTTCTTAGGCAGGCCGGGACAGGAATTCAGTAAAGCAGTAAGGCGTTGGGAATAAAGTGTATGGCGGAGAGGGTGGGATTCGCTCCCCACGGTGGGCGTAAACCCACTCCGGTTTTCGAGACCGCTTCACACCTGCTGCTTAACAGGGACGTAGTAAGAATTGCCGGGAATTCAAACAACCCGCAGCCGTCAAAGCAGAGCTTATCGTAGCTGTTCCTGTCACGTTACTACGCCAAGTTTACGCCAAGTCTAAGAAGCTGTTTGAAAATTCTCAAACTCGCTGTCCCGATAGGGACAATTGAAAATAGCCCGGCGATAAATCGCTGGGTGAAGGAGCAGGAGATAAAGAGAGAGTCCCGTAGGGACGGCTGAATAAAAAGTTCAGTCATCCCTACGGGACTCAGTCATAACTGGGCGTCATTTCCCCAGCAATAAATCGCCGGGCTATTTTCATTCAGTCCCTACGGGACTTTGAACACAGCTTCTAAGAAAGAATCTCGGAGAAATGAAAAGAGGCTTCGGTCCGGCATGGGGACTGATGCGCCTGACTAATCATGGTCGCCTTGTCTCATGCCGTTGGTAAGAATTTCATGACCTGAAAGTCGTACTGTTGGTTCTGCTCCGACCGGGTAAGCTGAACGCCAGAGGCGACCGCCGCAGTGTAATCGCCTATCACTTCCAAAGCGACATCATCGAGCGCGCGACCGTTATTGATGACTTGCTCCAACGGCACGTAAAGGTCTACGAGGTCGGATAGATTCTCGTAGGTATTACGGTTCGCCGTGACTTTAATGACGGGAATGCCGGGCGCGCCGGTCGGCGCTCCGCGTCCGGTCGTGAACAGAATCAGGTTGCAGCCGGCAGCGCTGAGGCCGCTTAAGCAGAGTACATCCTGCCCCGAAGTATCAACCAGATGAAGTCCGTCTTTCGTGCTCGCCCTCTGTCCGAAAGGCACAATCCCGACAATCCGACCAATGCTGCCCAGCTTCCTCACCGTCCCGAGACTCTTCTCGCTCAAAGTACTAATCCCACCATCTTTATTTCCGTTTGTCGGCTCGGCCTCCACCCCCTCGTGCTCGGCTGCTGCGCGTTGTTCGGCACGGGAGGTCAGTAGTTGCTGCACGCGCCACTTGATCCGACCGTTCGCGGCACGCTCCAGAATCTGTCTTTCGGCCCCTAGCATCTCCATCGTCTGCCCGAAGGCTGCGCGCCCGTAGTCCATTACTATTTGATCTATAAAGCTGCCAACCGCCGCATTGGCAATCGGTGATGTCATGTCTGACGACCCGTTCATCACGCCGGGGAAGGCGGCCAGCTTGAGCTCTGCCGGAACCCGAGGCTGCTTCCCCAGTTTCGCTATCAGCCGTTCAACGGTCGCGACGCCTTTCTCTACGGCCCGCATGAGCCCGCCGGGCCCCTGAATTACTACCTCGGCGATGTCCATGTGTCTGCGCAACGCCTGAACCAGCTTGCCATTACGCTGAGAGGCCCCGTCGGCGCGGCACGTCGAGCAGAATTCACCGCAACCTAGATGCACCAGCAACACGCCGCCGAAGTTCGGATTAGCGACCATGTGCGTCAGCGTGTGTTCGACGAGCGCCTCGTCAAAACCTACGTCACAACACCCGCCCGTGTGTACGAGCGGGATAATCTGGTTCTCACCGTGCGGGCCAAAGCCAACGCCTTGAAAGTGCCGGTGGATTTTCTGGACCACTCCGTTGCAGCAAAAATTACTGGCGACGACGAGCACATGGTTTCTCGTGCCGTAGCGATTGCTCCCTCTCGCGTAGAGCGGAACCATGAGATTTGTGAGCTTCGATCTACTTGATGTCTTTCTCATGAGATGAGCCTCTTGCTGTGCCGGTAGGCGGCTATCAAGGCGTTGACATGCTCGTGGCGAATTGGCAGCTCATACTTTTTTTCGACGCAGCAGCCCAGCCGCAGATAGCTGTGTTGAGGGATTCTGGTCAGAGCGCGACCGATGAGCGACCGTTCGGTGACCAACAGACCGTCAAAGAATTTCCGGCGCAGTGAATCGTGCAGCGCAACATCGCCCAGACGAATGTCGCCTCCGGCAGCGATATTTCTGAGGGCCTTTCCGACCTTGAAAGGAGCTTGCTGGCTCAGAAGTTGCAGCTCGAAGATGGCGTCGCAGGGGCGCGCAAAGCTTGCGCCCCATGCCCGCCACAACTCGTGCGTGATGATGAAGTTTGTGTCGTGGATGGGTGAGCCTGCCGGGATGATGACCCGATTGATGGCGAGCACCTCGCCCGTACTCGTATTGGCGACCGTTCGCGCGACCGTGAGCCCTATCGTCGCGCCGAGTTTGATGATCGGCTCTCCGTCCCACAAATCTCTGACGTTGACCTTGAAGTAGATGGGCACATGCGCTCGAACTTTCAGTTCGTCCACGATGATGCCGTCCGGCCTAATCACCGGGACAATCGAATGAGCTTTCAAGCTATTGAGCGCCGTCGCCACGTTGTCGTTAGGGTCATTCAAGAACAAGCATTCAAACGCCATGACGAACCTCGGTTAAAGTTAAAGCTCCGCGTGGGAATCGAACCCACCTTCTGGCCGTACTACCAAAACGGCTGCGTCACCTGCCGCCGCGGAGCATATAAATTGAGAGCTGCGACCGGGGCGTCTCCCTCAGGGTCGCTGGCTTCGAGTGCGATAAGCCAAACGGCGTCGCCACGAAAATCAAACGCAGAGGCTTTCCTGTTCCAGCCATGCGGCGAGCGCGTCCGGCTCAGTCTCCCAGAGGAGTGTCTCGCAGCAGGTGTTCTCGACCGCGAGAGCTGCCGCGTAACCTTCCGCCACATGCAGGTTTTGCAGTGACCAGCGGGAGCACTGCAAACGGTCGCCTTCGATGCTCAGAAACCGTGCAGCCTCATCAGGAGCCAACGAGACGCTGAAGCTTTTGAGCGGGTGGGAAAGCCCTTCTCCCCTGGCCTTCACGTAAGCCTCTTTGCGCGTCCAGCAGTTGAAAAAGGCTTCTGTTCGCAGACTGCCCGGCAGGGCAGAGAATATCTCTACTTCCCTGTTCGAAAACCATCGCTCGGCAACTTCATGACAGGCGAAATCCGCGCGCATGAACTCCAGATCAACACCGATTTCGCCCGCGCGCGTGAAGGCCAGCAGCGCGCGTTCATGTGAGTGCGAAAGGTTGAAGCTCAGCCGCTCGCCGTCGGGTCCAACATCTAAAGAGGGTTTTCCGTAAGAGCTGTATTGAAAACGCAGCTCTTCGGGGGTGAGATTCAAGTACCTGCCGAGCAGAACGCGTAGCACCCCGCGCGCGGCGATAAAGTGCTCGCGGTCCTTTTGAAAATGGAAGCGCGAAGCCCTCTCACGCTCATCCTTCGAGAGACAGGAAAGCAGACCCCCAACCTGTTGCCGGACCCGGCTCAAGTCCAAACGCCAGACGTGAATCTCCCCCTCACCCAGTTGAAGCTCGACGGAAGGCTCATTCCAAAGATCGTTGGGGGCGATGCAGGTTATACTCATCTGTCTTTAACCTCTGGAATCATGATTCCATGTCGGCGACGACGGCAATCTCACAATCAATCGCAGCCGAATCGTCAGGTAACATCTCGAAGAGAGCGACTTCCTCAATCTGTTTTTCAATCTGTTTCGCAATCTGTTTCTCAATCTCTTCGTCAGTCTCTTGCTCATTGAAAGCTCTTTGAAAAATCTTTGTCCGATGCATGTATCTCAACCCGTAGTCATGCGGGTCGGCAGCGAGCAAAAATTCGTGTGTGCGTTGGAGCTTGTGGAGCGGTATGGATGGGAAAAGGTGATGAATCAAATGATAACCGTCCCCATGCGCGTAGATGAGCAGCCTCGGAATCAATCCCTGATTGATGTTGCTCGCCTCAAAGACGGTGCGGCTCGCCTTGTAATTATGCTCGCCGGCTTCGCCGATGAAGCGTATGACCGAGAGAAAGAGCATGAACGGAACGAGCCAATAGAGCGCCCAGATAGCCAAACCCGCCCTCCATCCGAAGATGCCTGCGAGCGGTAAAATCAGGAACGCCAGATGCCACGCGAGCGAGGGCAGCAGCACTTTCGGGGAGAGCCCGATCATCTTCCACCAGGAGGCCGTATAGGTGGGCAGTTGGGCTGCCATTCCCTTGAGATAGTTGAGGCAGGAGTCCCGGTCCAGCTCCTCGATTCCGAATTCCTCATAACGCTGCCTGTCAGGGTCGAGCCACTGGCCGAAGTAGAGATGGTGATATCTATGGCTGTCGCGGTAGCTTTCAATCAGGTTGAAGCTCGGCAGAGCGACCAGAAGATTTCCCAGCAGGTCGTTCAAGCTCCTGAAGCGTGTCCAGTTGTAATGACAAACGTCGTGCACCTGTGCCTCGAAGCCACGCTGACACCGTGCGATCACGTAGAAGGCTACGAGGTTGGCGGGCAGCCAGAGCCAGATTGAGGCAGAGGAATAAAGGAGCAGCCCGAGGGCGGCTGCCGCGCAGATGATGAAATGGTCTTTGAGAGCAACGAAGACGGAGAATAAGAGGTTCGTGTTTTTAAAGCTCCGCAGTGCGGAGCTGGACGCTGTCGGGAAGAAGTACCCCACGGCCCACGCGTCCGTCACAGCATGGGTCTTGTCTGGTTCACGTCCCATGGCTTTCCTTTCGGCTTTCATCGTAGAAAACAGTCTGGAGACGGGCCGGAATACGGCCCGGTCCGCTGCCGCATGAAAAGGATCAAGCCTCGATGCCGGCAGTGAAATTGATAGATGTCGCCTGTTTGTGAGAGCCGGAGCAGTTAGCAATCTCTGGCTAGGAGGATCGATGATACGGCATAGGTGAGTGGGCTCTCGTCCGTGGCGCTCGCAGGCCGAGCCCACCCCCTACAGTGCTTCATCTGGTTGCAAACTGCTCCAGTATCGAAGAGGCTGGTCCACAGAGCAAAAGCTTACCAGTCTTCGGATAGATAGCTCGCCAACGATTAGCTGTGACGAAGTGCGATTGAAGGCTCAACCCGGGTCGCGCTGTAAGCGGGAATCAAAGTCGCCAGCAGCGTGATGATGCCCAACAGCAGAGCAGCTCCCGTAAAGGTTAAAGGATCACTGCTGCCCACTCCGAAAAGCAGACTGGAGATGACCCGAGTCAGGGCGAACGCTCCGCCGAGGCCCAGAATAATTCCAATCAGGGCGAGCACCGTTCCCTGTTTCATGATGAGGTTAAGGACACTCGAATCGCGCGCTCCGAGCGCCATGCGGATGCCGATTTCGTGCCTCCGCTGCGTGACCGAGTAGGAGATCGTGCCGTAGATTCCGATGGCCGCCAGGATGACTGCGATAATCGCAAAGAGACCAAAGAGCGAACTCAAAAATCTCTTGGCCCACAACGCTTCGTCGCTGGCTTGTTTGATAGTGCGGAATGTCACTGCCAGATCCTGATCTACGGAGGCCAGTTGACTTCGCACGGCGGTAGCCATCGCCAACGGGTCGGATGCGGCTCGCACGAACATCACCATATCCCCTCTGGTCCTCTGTTCATAAGGCGTGTAGACCTCCAGTGTGGAGTTGTTATTGAAAACCCCTCGCTGGGTGTTGTTGACTACGCCGACCACCGTGAACCAGTTGTCCTGCGACTGTGCGAGTTTGACACGTTTGCCAATCGGGTCTTGATTGGGCCAGAATTTGCGGGCCACGCTTTCGTTGACCACTATCACGAACGGCGCACTCGGGCCGTCTTGAGGTGTGAAAGCCCTGCCCTTTGTGACATTCACCCCGACGCTTTGAAAATAATCGCCGGTAATTGACTGAATATCCACGACCGGACTGGATTTCTGTTCTTCGGGCGATAGTCCTTCTGCATAGAAGGTAGATTTCAGCCAGTCTCCAATGGGCAAACGTGTGCCTGCGCCGACCGTTTGCACGCCGGGCAGGTTGCGCACGCGCTCCCCTAGTTGCTGGTAGAAGGCGATGCGCGCCGTCGTCTCCTTGTAGCGCGTTTCCGGCAAAGAGAATTCGACAGCCATCGTTTGTCCGGGGTCAAAGCCGAAATCCACTCGCTGCATACGCTGGAAGCTCTGGACCATCAGACCGGCGGCGATGAGCAACATGAGCGAGAGTGCCACTTCTGCGACGACCAACAGGCTGCGCAGGCGTTGACGTTTAGCTCCGCCTGTCGCGCTGCGCCCAGTGTCTTTGAGCGCCTCGGTCAGGTCCGGCCTGACAATCCGCAAAGCCGGAACAAGGCCGAAGAGTACTGCGGTCACAACCGAGATGGTCAGCAGGTAGATGATGATTGTCGCATCGGGCGCGAAACTATTCAGATAGCCTGGAAGCTCGTCCGCCGGGATGAGCCTCACGATGAGCTTCAACAACCAGTGTGACAAAAAGAGGCCGAGGCCACTTGCCAGCAGGGCAATCAGCAGGCTCTCTGTAAATAACTGCTGTAGAAGTCTGGAGGTACTGGCCCCGAGCGCCGAGCGCACGGCCATCTCCTGCTGACGCGCCGCGCCCCGCTGGAGCAAAAGATTAGCGACGTTCACACAAGCAATGAGTAAGACCAAACCGACGGCTCCGAAGAGAATCATGAGCGGCGATTTGCCATCCCTGGTGCGATAATCGCGCAGCGTTGCCACCTGCACACCCCAGCCTTCATTTGTATCGGGGCGTTCCTGCGCGACCTGGCGCGCGATGGCGCTCATGTCTGACTGCGCCTGCTCGATGGAGATGCCGTTTTTGAGACGTGCGAGGGCGAAGAAATTTCTAGAGCGCGGCGCTTGCGCAGGGTCCAGAGCAAGCGGCACAAACAGATCAGCTTCGCTCGTATCAGGGAATTGTGCGCCCGGAGGAACGACCCCGACCACCGTGTAAGACTCGCCATCGAGCCTCACCTGCTTGCCAATCACCTTCTCGTCCGAACCAAAGCTGCGCTGCCACAATCCCTGGCTGAGAATGACAACTTTGCCGCTCCCGGGGCGGTCTTCATCCGAGGTAAAGGTGCGGCCCAGCATGGCCTGGCCGCCGGTGACAGAGAAAATGTTGGCCGTCGTCACCGCCCCCTTTAATTGAATTGCTTCGCCCGAGCCACTGAAGTTAAAGCGGCGCAACGTAAAGAGCGAGACCTCCTGAAAGGAGCTATTGCGCTCTTTGAAGTTCGTAAAATCGCCATAGGACATATCAACGTCCGAGATGCCACGCTTGATGTTAGCCATCCTCAAGACCACTAGTTGATCCGGGTCCTTGTACGGGTAGGGGCGCAGCAGAAGCGAGCTGACGACGCTAAAGATGGCGGCGTTGGCTCCGATTCCGATTGCCAGGGTCACGATAGCGACGAGCGCAAATCCCGGATTTTTAATCAGCATCCGAAACCCATATCGGATGTCCTGCCACAGATTCTTCATAGCATACCTCCACATCTTATACTTGCCCGCAGGCTACTTCGGCCTCAGAGGGTGAGCCGCTTTCGTGTGAGCTAAACTCCGACCATCTCCAGATAATCGCGAGCCACATCTTCGCTGTCCACCAGTTGACCATAGTCCAGCTTGATGATGCGGTCTGCCACATGGTAGTAACGATCATCATGGCTAATCACCAGGACAGTCTTACCTTGCGCCCTCAGTTCCGGCAGCAAGCGATAATAGAAGACCTCTTTGAACATCGGATCTTGATCCGCCGCCCATTCGTCAAAAATATAGATCGGGCGGTCTTCCAGGTAAGCTGTCAAGAGGGCCAGACGCTTTCTTTGTCCCTGCGACAGGCTAGTGGTCGAGAGATTACCGTCCTTGACCTGCACTTTGTGGTCGAGCTGAAGCTGGACCAGATATTCGCGCGCTCTGGCATCCAGATTTGAGACTTGCCGCTTCAAGCCGAGCAGGCTATCGAAGAGAAAGAAATCCGAGAAGACGACCGCAAAATGCTGGCTGTACCACTGGCGGTTGTCATCCGTGATGAGTTGACCGTCAAAGCGAATCTCTCCTCCTTCGGGCGTGTAGAGACCTGTCAGCAATTTGGCGAGCGTCGTCTTACCGCTGCCATTGCCACCGACCAGAAAGACCAGCTCGCCCGAGTTGATGACAACATTGATCGGGCCTAGATAGAACTCGCTCTCTTCCCGCTCCCGGTAGTACTTATGTGTGATGTCCGTCAATTCCAGACGCTTGAAAGTGGCTTGCGGTTCGATGAACGAGCCGGGCTCGTTCGTCCCGTTGGCTGTGGCTAGCTCGTCGTTCTTCACAGCAATTGAAGCGCCGATTTGTTCGAGCGTCATGCCCAGCTTTTCGATCTTCTTCAAAGACGCCTGGCCTTGCGCATAGATGGGCAGCAAATCCTGTATGCGGTCGATATTGGTTTTCATGAACAAGACGGTGATGATATAGCCGACGAGCACCGCGTTCGTGATGCTCCCAAACTGGTTGAGTCCGAAGAGGATCACGCCGACGAACAGGAAGTAGAGAATCTGCGACCAGCCTCTGGTGAGGGCGTAGATGTGCTCGCTGTTGAACCTGTGACGCCGGAATGAAGCGGCTGTGTCGTGAAGCGGCCCCGAGAGGAAAGCTTCACGACGCGCCCCGTGAAGCTTGAGTTCCTTGATGCCGTCTGTGAGGGCGCGGAAGTATCCGACCAGCGTGTCCCAGTCCTCGCGCGCTCGCTCCATCAATTTCTGGGCTTTGGTCTCCGGCAGTTTGCAGCTCGCAATCGCCAGAGCCAGGAACACCACTACGAACAGAAGCACGGGCCACGACAACCAACCCAGATAGATAAAGCAGGCGAAGACCACTGCGATGTCTACGAACAGCATAGGGATGCTGAGAAAGACCCTCGCGATCTGTTCTACGTCTTGGGTCATGGCGGCCAGCACGCGGTTGATTCCGGCTTCTTCAAGATCACGCAATGGAACGTCGAGCGTCTTGCGTGCCAATCGCAGGCGCAGGTCGAAGATGGACCATTGTGAGAGGTGGGCCATGAGAACGCGCGAGATGTAGCTTGTCATCAACACGACGAGCACGAGTCCCGTAAAGCTCCAGACGGAGGTCCAGCTTGAGGCCGGAGCGCCGCTGAGCTTTGCATTGACGACAGCCATGAGAGCGGCACTGCTAATGCCTCCCAGCGCGCCGACCAGGATGGCTAGAACCATGTAGCCGGGTGAATATTTGATAAAGAAACCTATCATCTTCATTGTGCGTCTTACTTCCTTTCGAGTTTGTGGCAATAGTCTCGCAGCCGCTCGGCCAGGACTTTCACGTGAGGCTCGCGTACTATTGTGTAATGATTGCCGGGTACGGATTGGAGTTCCAGAGCCTGCGCGATCTTTCCCCAACCCATCGTCGGATCCTGTTCGCCGTTGCTCAAGCGCTCTTCCGCTTTGAAGAGTGCTATCTGGCCGCGGTAATGGTTTGGAACATATTTCCTGAACGCCTGGTGATTATTTTTGAAGACTTCGTAGAGACGTTTGATGACTGGCAGGTCTACGCCTTCCGGCACTACTCCAGCCTCGCGCCCCTTTTCCATGACATAACCGAGTTGTTGCTCCGGCGCGAGTTTTTCCAGCTCGTCCGTTGAAAGGGCAAACTGCTCAAGCGAGATGCCCATGTCGCGGGCGAAGCTGCTGAGGGATGCCGCTTCCTCTCTCCTTTGAACTGAATTTCTGCGGCGAGAAGGCAGCATGGAGCCCAGCAATCTCTTGACCGCGCCGTTGCCGTTGCCATTGCCGTTGCGGGAGTTTGGAATCATCGAGTCTATGAGGGCGAGGAGTTTGACCTCTTGCCCCTGCGCCTGTAGTTGTTGAGCCACTTCCAGCGCCACGACTCCGCCCATGGACCACCCTCCGAGGAAGTATGGGCCTTCAGGCTGCACGGCTCGCAATTCTTCCAGATAATGCGACGCCATGCTTTCGATGTCCGTGTGCACAGGCTGCCCCTCTTCGGTCCTCTCTAGTTGCAATCCGTAGAATGGCTGTTCCTGGCCCAGATGATGCGCCAGTGCTGCATAACAGAAGACCTGACCGCCGACCGGATGAATAAAGAAGAAAGGCTTTCTCTCGCCGGAAGGCTGAATAGCAACCATCGAGGCTTCGCGTGTCGGGACAACTTCCTTGCGAAGAACGCCAGCCATGTGCTCGATAGTGGCCCCGTTAAAGAGAGTAATGAGCTGAAGCTTTCGGCCAAACTCCTTCTCCACGTTCGCCATCAACCGAACGGCTAATAGAGAATGGCCTCCAAGACTGAAGAAATTGTCTCTCACTCCGATAGGCCGAACATCCAGAACATCCTCCCATATTCGCGCCAGCCTGAATTCCACAGCATCTCTCGGCGCTATATATTCATCATCGAACTCTGACCGGCCAAACTGCGGGGCGGGCAGCGCCTTGCGATCCACTTTCCCGTTCGGTGTCAGCGGCATCTGCTCTAGCTGCACAATGACACCCGGCACCATGTAGTCCGGCAACTGCTCCTGTAAGCTTCGCTTTAACTCCGCCACATTGATGTCACTGGCTGCTTCATCCTCTCCAACCACATAAGCAATGAGCCGCTTCTCTGCTCCTTCCTCTCTGACGATGACCACGGCATCTCGGACACCCTCCTGCTGGCGCAGCGCCGCTTCTATCTCTCCCAACTCGATGCGGTAGCCTCTGACCTTCACCTGCTGGTCAATCCGCCCCAGGTATTCTATTTCCCCATCCGCTCTATATCTCGCCAGGTCTCCCGTCCGATAGAGCCGTGCTCCTTCCTCCTTGCCAAACGGATGCGGGATAAACTTCTCCGCCGTCATCTCAGGCCGTTTGAGGTAGCCTCGCGCTAGTGCCTCTCCTCCAATGTAGAGTTCTCCGGCCACGCCCACGGGCGCGACCTCCATCTCTCCACTGAGAATGTAGGCTTGCGTGTTGGCTATCGGCCTCCCAATCGGAATCACGCTCTCTTCACACTCTCTCTCGCACTCCCGGATCGTCACGTCCACGGTCGTCTCCGTCGGCCCGTACTGATGATGTAATTCCGCACTGACACAGTTGAAAAACTGTTTCTGCAACTTGCTCGACAAAGCTTCGCCGCCGCAGAACACTCGCTTTAGAGAGCGACACTCAGTAAACACCGGCTCGTCCACCACGGCCTGCAAGAGCGCCGGGCCAAAGTGTGCGACCGTCACTTCGTGGGCGGCCACTAAGTTGACGAGGTAGGCGGGGTCTTGCTGCCCGTGGGGGCGTGCGAGGATGAGGCGGGCTCCGGCTATCAAGGTGCCGAAGATTTCCCAGACGGAGATATCAAAGCTGAAGGAGGCTTTCTGTAAGAAGCGGTCGTCGGTGCTTAAGGGGTAAGCGGATTGTCGCCACAGGAGGTGATTACAGATCGCGCGATGAGAGATAGTCACGCCTTTGGGCTGCCCGCTTGAGCCGGAAGTATAGATGACATAGGCGAGATTCTCCGCCCTGACTCTGCTCGCCGGGTTCTCGCTGCTCTGCTGAGCTATCTGAGACCACTCGCTGTCGACACAGACAAGACTTGTTTGTGGCGCGCTGTGCGGGACACTCTCTCTGAGCGAGGCCTGCGTGAGCAGGACAAGTGGCGCGGCGTCCTCCAGCATCAGCAAGAGACGCTGCCGTGGATAAGCAGGATCGAGAGGGACGTATGCACCCCCGGCCTTGAGCACCGCCAGCAGACTGACCACCATCTCGATGGAGCGCTCCATCAGCACTCCGACCAGCACCTCCGGCCCCACTCCCTGCTCCTGTAAGTAGTGTGCTAACTGATTCGCTCTCTCGTTCAACTCCTGATAGGTCAACTGCTCCTCTTCACTGACTACGGCGATGGCTTGAGGTGTCCGTGCGGCCTGCGCCTCGACCAGCTCGGCAATGCTCTGTAACTTCTCATACTCTCTCTGTGTCTCGTTCCATCTCTCGACTATCTGCTCACGTTCCGCTTCACTCAACAACTCTATCCGGCCCACCTGCTGCTCGCCGTCTCTGACCATCTCCTGAATGACCCGCTCGTACTGCTCAGCCATCCGCTCCATACTTTCATGACTGAACAAGTCGCGGTTGTAGACCAAACTCCCTCGCAACTGCCCATCGCTCTCCTGCAACCCGAGTGTCAAGTCGAACTTTGCAGTCTCCGCTCCCGTCCCTATTCCTTCCAGCTTGAGCCCTTCCAACTCCACCGCTTCACGCGGGGTGTTCTGCAAAGTGAACATCACCTGGAACAATGGCCCGTAGCTCAAGCTTCGCTCCGGCTCCAACTCCTCGACCAGCTTCTCAAACGGCACGTCCTGATGGGCGTGCGCCTGCAAGGTCACTTCCTTCACCGCCTCCCACAACTCTTTGACGCTCTGACGCTGTTCGACCTCCACTCGCAAGACCAGCGTGTTGACGAAGAACCCGATCAAGTCTTCGGTCTCCAGCCTTGTCCTACCTGCCACCGGTGTTCCTATCGAGATGTCACTCTGCCGGCTGTGCCGCGACAGCAGTAATGAGAAAGCAGCCAGCAGTCCCATGAACGGCGTCATCGCCTGCTGACGACAGACCTGCTTGAGTTGTGTAGTCAACTCCGAGGAAAGCTCTATCGAGACCGCAGCGCCACGAAAACTTCGGACAGTCGGACGTGGGAAGTCCGTCGGCAGCTCCAGCAATGGAGGAGCGTCCGAGAGTTGCTCCTTCCAGTAAGCGAGTTGCTCGGTGAGGCGTTCGCCTGCGAGCCACTGTCTCTGCCACTGTGCATAGTCTGCGTATTGGATGGGCAACTCTGCTAACGGAGAGGGACGATTGGCAGCAAAGGATGAATAGAGCGTCACTAGTTCTTTGCTAAAGACATTCATGGACCAGCCGTCACTGATGATGTGATGCATCACCAGCACCAGTACGTGCTCTGTCTCCGACACTCGTATCAAGCGAGTGCGGAACAGTGGCCCACTTGCCAGATCGAAGGGTTCAGTCGCCTCCTGCTGTAACAGTTCTCTGCATCTGAGGCGCTGCTCATCCTCAGCCAGATGGCTGAGGTCTATGACCGGCAAAGAGAAGCGAGGCGGTGTGATGACCTGCACGGGCTGACCATCGACTGCGGCAAAGCTGGTGCGCAGGCTCTCGTGGCGACGAACGATTTCCGCTAAGGAGCGCTCTAAGGCGGAGACATCCAGGTGGCCTGAAAGCTTGACGGCAGTGGGGATATTGTAAGCAGAGCTATTGGGTGCGAGTTGGTCGAGGAACCACAACCGCTGCTGTGCATAGGAGAGCTTTAACTCCCCTTCCCGACTGACTACTTCTATCCTCTGCTCTTCTCCTTCACCTTTCGCTCTCTCCTGTTCGATCAGTGCCGCCAGCCCCGCCACGGTCGGCTGCTCAAATAAACTGCGCAACCCCATCTCCACCGTCAGCGCTGCCCGTACACGAGAAATCACTTGAGTTGCCAGCAGCGAATGTCCACCCAGCTCGAAGAAGTTGTCGTAGACTCCCACTTCCTCGACCTTCAACACTTCCGCCCAGATTCCCGCCACGATCTCTTCCGTCGGCGTGCGCGGCGCAACATACGGCGATGCCAGCTCATCGCGACTCAACTGCGGAGCAGGCAAGGCTTTGCGATCAACTTTTCCGTTCGGAGTGAGCGGCATCTCCGCCAGCACGACGATCACACTCGGCACCATGTAGTCCGGCAACTGCTCCTGTAAGCTCCTCTTGATCTCCCCGACGCTTATCTCTTGGTGCTCCTCTGCAACGACATAGGCGATGAGCCGCTTCTCTGCTCCCTCTTCTTTGGCTACCACCACCGCTTCTCGGACATTTTCATCTTCCCGCAGTGCGGCTTCGATCTCTCCCAACTCGATCCGATAGCCTCTGACCTTCACCTGCTGGTCAATCCGTCCCAGGTACTCCAACTCTCCGCTACTGCGGTATCTCACCAAGTCTCCCGTCCGGTACAGCCTCGCTCCTTCTTCTTTGCTGAACGGATGCGGGACGAACTTCTCCGCCGTCAACTCCGCTCTCTGTAGGTATCCCCGCGCCAGCGATTCTCCGCCGAGGTAGAGTTCTCCGCCCACGCCGACCGGCACGACCTGCATCTCTTCATCCAGCACGTAGACTTGCGTGTTCGCTATCGGTCTCCCAATACTTGGCAACTCTCCTCTCTCTCCAGCTTCTCCTCTCTCTCCCACCGCTCCTGCGGTCGCCACCACGGTCGCCTCGGTCGGGCCATAGTTGTTGATTAACTCAAACCCCTGCCCCGCACGCCGGTACTCATGCAGCCGGTCTCCTCCTGTCAGCAGCCGTTTCATCGCGCTACTGGCAGGCCACTCGGCTCTGAGCAGCACCTCGGCCACCGGCGTCGGAATAAAGCTGGTGCTGACCTGCTCGCGGACCAGCCACTCCAGCAGTTGCACAGGATTGAGACGGGTCTCCTCATCCGGTAGATAGAGGCAGGCACCGGCAGAGAGCGCAGGCCACAGTTCCAAGATGCAGGCATCGAAGGCGACACCAGCGATGTGAGTAATACGCTCAGCAGGTTGCAGAGGGAACAATTCATGATACCAATGGACGAGGTTAAGCAAGCTATGATGAGAGATGGCAACACCTTTGGGTCTGCCGGTGGAGCCCGAGGTGTAGATGACATAGGCGAGATTCTCCGCTCCGACTCCGCTCGCCGGGTTCTCTAGACTCTCAGTCGTAGCTATCTGCTCCCACTCTGTGTCCACACACATGATGTGCGCATCCACTTCCGGCACTGCCTCTCGGAGCGACGCTTGCGTGAGCACCACCGCAGGCCCGGCATCTTCAAGCATCAGAGAGAGACGCTGCTGTGGATAAACCGGATCGAGCGGGATGTACGCTCCACCGGCCTTGAGCACCGCCAGCAGGCTCACCACCATCTCGATGGAGCGCTCCATCAGCACTCCGACCAGCACCTCCGGCCCCACTCCCTGCTCCTGTAAGTAGTGTGCTAACTGATTCGCTCTCTCATTCAACTCCTGGTAGCTTAACTGCTCCTCTTCACTGACTACGGCGATGGCTTGAGGTGTCCGCGCAGCCTGCTCCTCGATCAGTTCATGTATCTTCGCTCCTCTGCCATATTCCCTCTGCGTCTCATTCCATCTCTCGACTATCTGCTCTCTCTCCACTTCACTTAACAGCGGGATTCGACTGACCTGCTGCTCACCGTCTCTGACCATCTGTTCGATCAACCGCTCGTACTGCCTTGCCATCCGCTCGATACTCTCGTGGCTGAACAGGTCGCGGTTGTAGACCAGACTCCCTCGCAACTGCCCATCGCTCTCCTGCAACCCGAGTGTCAAGTCGAACTTCGCCGTCTCCCCGTCTGTCCCCATTCCCTCCAGCTTGAGCCCTTCCAACTCCACCGCCTCCTGCGGGGTGTTCTGCAAAGTGAACATCACTTGGAATAGTGGACTGTAGCTGAGAGTCCGCTCCGGCTGGAGTTCTTCCACTAACTTCTCAAACGGCACATCCTGATGAGCATGTGCTTGCAAGGTCACTTCCTTGACCTGCTCCCACAACTCTTTGACACTCTGCCGAGGCTCGATGCGTGTCCGCAGCACCAGCGTGTTGACGAAGAACCCGATCAAGCTTTCCGTCTCCAGCCGCGTGCGTCCCGCCACCGGTGTTCCAATCGAGATGTCACTCTGTCTGCTGTGCCGCGACAGCAGTAATGAGAAAGCAGCCAAGAGTCCCATGAACGGCGTCATCGCCTGTTCGCGACACACTCGCTTGAACTCTCTAGTCAGCTCAGCCGACAGTTCTATCGAGACCGCCGCGCCACGGAAGCTCTGGACCGCAGGACGTGGGAAGTCCGTCGGCAACTCCAGCAATGGAGGAGCGTCCGAGAGTTGTGCTTTCCAGTAAGCGAGCTGCTCGGTGAGGCGTTCGCCTGCGAGCCACTGTCTCTGCCACTGTGCGTAATCGGCATACTGGATGGGTAATTCTGCTAAGGGAGAAGGCTGCCGCTGAGAGAAAGCCTTGTATAACTGCGTCAGCTCTCGTCCGAAGATGTTCATGGACCAGCCGTCACTGATGATGTGATGCATGACGACCATCAGCACATGCTCTGTCTCCGACATTCGTATCAAGCGAGTGCGGAACAGTGGCCCACTTGCCAGATCGAAGGGCTCATGTGCCTGCTCCTCCAGCAGTCGCTTGCCTGAGCTGCGCTGCTCATCCTCAGCCAGATGGCTAAGGTCTATGACCGGCAAAGAGAAGCGAGGCGGTGTGATGACCTGCACGGGCTGACCATCGACTGCGGCAAAGCTGGTGCGCAGGCTCTCGTGGCGACGAACGATTTCCGCTAAGGAGCGCTCTAAGGCAGAGACATCCAGGTGGCCTGAAAGCTTGACGGCAGTGGGGATATTGTAGGCAGAGCTATTGGGTGCGAGTTGGTCGAGGAACCACAACCGCTGCTGTGCATAGGAGAGCTTTAACTCCTCTGCTCGACTTACCAGCTCAATCTTTGTCTGCTGTTCCTCTCCTATCTGTCTTCCCCACTCTATCAATGTTGCTAATCCAGCCACGGTCGGCTGCTCAAAGAGGCTGCGTAAAGGCATCTCCAACCCAAATACAGCGCGCACGCGCGAAATCACCTGTGTCGCTAATAGCGAATGTCCGCCCAACTCGAAGAAGTTGTCGTAGACTCCCACTTCCTCGACCTTCAACACTTCCGCCCAGATTCCCGCCACGATCTCTTCTGTCGGCGTGCGCGGCGCAACATACGGCGCTTCCAACTCCGAGCGAGTGAACTGCGGAGCAGGCAAGGCTTTGCGATCCACCTTCCCGTTCGGTGTCAGCGGCATCTCCGCCAACACGACGATCACACTCGGCACCATGTAGTCAGGCAACTGCTCCGCCATCCTCCGCTTTAACTCCGCTACCTTGATGCCATCATCTGCCAAGCCATCGCCTGCTTCATCCTCTCCCACGACGTACCCGACGAGCCGCTTCTCTCCACTTTCCTCTCTCACTACCACCACCGCTTCTCGGACACTCTCCTGCTGGCGCAGCACCGCTTCGATCTCTCCCAACTCAATCCGATACCCACGCACTTTCACCTGCTGGTCAATCCGTCCCAGGTACTCCAACTCTCCGCTACTGCGGTATCTCACCAAATCTCCCGTCCGGTACAGCCTCGCTCCCGGCTCTGTGCTCAGCGGATGCACGACGAACCTCTCGGCTGTCAGCTCAGGCCGGTTGAGGTATCCGCGCGCCAGTCCTTCTCCGCCGAGGTAGAGTTCCCCGGCCACTCCCACCGGCACGACCTGCATCTCTTCATCCAGCACGTAGGCTTGCGTGTTCGCTATCGGCCTCCCGATCAGCGGCTTCTCCTGCTTCTCGCTCTCTGTTATCAGCGCCGCCGTCGAGTAGGTCGTATCCTCGGTCGGCCCGTACAAGTTCCACAGCCTCTGCACGCGGCTGCTTCCATAGACCTGCTCGACCAACTCCCGCGACAATGCCTCGCCCGCCAGGTTCACCGTCTCGACCGACTCGGGCACCCATTCGCCTCGCACCAACTCCGCCATCGCCGACGGCACCGTGTTGATGAGCGTCACCTGTTCTCGGCCAGCCAGCGCCGGCAGTTGCAGCGCATTCTCGGCGAGCAGCACCCGGCCCCCACAACTGAGCGGGACGAACAACTCGAAGATGGAGAGGTCGAAGCAGATGGAAGTGGAGAACAGGACACAGCGCAGTTCAGCCGGAGAGAAGAGCTCCTGAGCCCAGTGAATCAGCGTCATAGCGCTGCGATGAGAGATAGCGACGCCCTTGGGCCGTCCGGTGGAGCCCGAGGTGTAAATCACATAAGCCAGATTCTCTGCTGCTACCGTGCTGTGTGGATTAACTCGACTCTGAGTCGCAGCTATCTGCTCCCACTGTGTATCGACACACACGATGTGTGCCCGGACTTCCGACATGGTCTCTCGGAGCGACTGTTGTGTAAGGATGACTGCGGCCTGTGCATCTTCGAGCATCAGCGCAAGTCGTTGTTGTGGATAAGCAGGATCGAGCGGGACGTATGCGCCTCCGGCCTTGAGCACCGCCAGCAGACTCACCACCATCTCGATGGAGCGTTCCATTAGCACTCCGACCAGCGCCTCCGGCCCCACTCCCTGCTCCTGTAAGTAGTGTGCTAACTGATTCGCTCTCTCGTTCAACTCCCGGTAGCTCAATCGCTCTTCTTCACTGACTACCGCGATGGCTTGGGGTGTGCACGCGGCCTGTTCCTCGATCAACTCGGCAATGCTCTGTGACTTCTCATACTCTCTCCCTGTCTCGTTCCATCTCTCAACTATCTGCTCTCTCTCCGTGTCGCTCAGCAGTTGAATCCGACTCACCCGTTGCTCACCGTCTTTAACCATCGCTTCGACGATTCGCTCGTACTGTGCGGCCATCCTCACCATGCTCTCATGGCTGAACAGGTCGCGGTTGTAGACCAGACTCCCTCGCAACTGCCCATCGCTCTCCTGCAACCCGAGTGTCAAGTCGAACTTTGCAGTCTCCGCTCCTGCCCCCATCCCCTCTAGCTTGAGCCCTTCCAACTCCACCGCCTCCTGCGGGGTGTTCTGCATGGCGAACATGACCTGGAACAACGGCCCGTAGCTCAGGCTACGCTCTGGCTGGAGTTCTTCCACTAACTTCTCAAACGGCACGTCCTGATGGGCGTGCGCCTGCAAGGTCACTTCCTTCACCGCCTCCCACAACTCTTTGACGCTCTGACGCTGTTCGACCTGCACTCTTAGCACCAGCGTGTTGACGAAGAACCCGATGAGGCTTTCCGTCTCCAGCCGCGTGCGTCCCGCCACCGGCGTTCCAATCGAGATGTCACTCTGTCTGCTGTGGCGAGACAGCAGCAGCGAGAAAGCAGCCAAGAGTCCCATGAACGGCGTCATCGCCTGTTCGCGACACACTCGCTTGAACTCTCTAGTCAGCTCAGCCGACAGTTCTATCGAGACCGCAGCACCACGGAAGCTCTGGACCGCAGGACGTGGGAAGTCCGTCGGCAACTCCAGCAATGGAGGAGCATCGGAGAGTTGTGCTTTCCAGTAAGCGAGTTGCTCAGAGAGGCGTTCGCCTGCGAGCCATTGTCTCTGCCACTGTGCATAGTCTGCGTATTGGATGGGCAACTCAGCTAACGGGGAGGGACGATTGGCAGCAAAGGATGAATAGAGCGTGACCAGTTCTTTGCTGAAGACATTCATCGACCAGCCATCTGAGATGATGTGATGCATCACCAGCAGCAGGGCATGCTCCTGCTCGTCGAACTTGACCAGCAGCATTCGCACCAGCGGCCCGGTTGAGAGCGAGAAGGGACGCTCTGATTCTACGGCACACAAGGCACGAGCTTCTTCCTCTCGCTGGTTGGCCGGGAGGTTGCTCAGGTCAATCAGCGGCAGATGAGTAGGAGCGTACGGCGAGATGATCTGGATGGGCCGTCCATCCACCGAGACAAAGCTGGTGCGCAGGCTCTCGTGGCGACGGACGATCTCGTTGAGCGCCTGCTCCAGCGCTGTGACGTTGAGCGGGCCGGAGAAGCGTACGGCTGCCGGGAGGTTGTAAGCAGAGCTATTGGGCTCAAGCTGGTCGAGGAACCACAACCGCTGCTGCGCGTAGGAGAGCTCCACCTCTGCTTCTCGATTCCTCGCCACCAGCGCTACTGTCTCTGCCCCTGCGCCCTCTCGCCGCGCTCGCTCAACTTCCTGCGCCAACCCTGCGACGGTTGGCTGCTCGAACAAACTGCGCAACGCCAACTCTACTGAGAGCGCCGCCCTCACTCGCGATATCACCTGTGTCGCTAATAGCGAATGTCCACCCAGCTCGAAGAAGTTGTCGTAGACTCCCACTTCCTCGACCTTCAACACTTCCGCCCAGATTCCCGCCACGATCTCTTCTGTCGGCGTGCGCGGCGCAACATACGGCGATGCCAGCTCATCGCGACTCAACTGTGGAGCGGGCAGCGCCTTGCGGTCCACTTTCCCGTTCGGAGTGAGCGGCATCTCTGCCAGCACGACGATCACACTCGGCACCATGTAGTCCGGCAACTGCTCCTCTAACCTTCTCTTGATCTCCGCCACATTGATGCCGCTGGCCTCTTCCTCTCCCACGACGTAACCGATGAGCCGCTTCTCTGCTCCCTCTCCTGTGGCTACCACCACCGCTTCACGGACACCCTCCTGCTGGCGCAGCGCCGCTTCGATCTCTCCCAACTCGATGCGATACCCACGCACTTTCACCTGCTGGTCAATCCGCCCCAGGTACTCCAACTCTCCACTCGTCCTGTATCTGACCAAATCTCCCGTCCGGTACAGCCTCTCCCCATCTTCCCGGCTGAACGGGTGCGGCACGAACTTCACGGCTGTCATCTCCGCTCTCCTGAGGTAGCCTCGTGCCAGCGCTTCTCCACCGATGTAAAGTTCTCCACCCACTCCCACGGGCACGACCTGCATCTCTTCGTCCAGCACGTAGACTTGCGTGTTCGCTATCGGTCTGCCTATCGGGATCACACTCTCTTCGCTACCTCTGTCGCACTCCCGGATCGTCACGTCCACGGTCGTCTCCGTCGGCCCGTACTGGTGATGTAACTCTGCACTCAGCCGGCTGAAGAACTCCGCCCGTAGCTTGCTCGACAAAGCTTCGCCGCCGCAGAACACTCGCTTCAGAGAGCCGCACCGGACTATCCCTGGCTCATCCACCACCGCCTGCAACAGCGCCGGGCCAAAGTGTGCGACCGTCACCTCCTGGGCAGTCATTAAACTAACCAGATAAGCTGGATCCTGCTGCCCGCGGGGGCGTGCCAGGACGAGGCGAGCACCGGCCATCAAGGTGCCGAAGATTTCCCAGACCGAGATGTCGAAGCTGAAGGAGGCTTTCTGTAAGAAGCGGTCCTCTCTGCTCAAGGGGTAAGCGGACTGCCGCCAGAGGAGGTGATTGGCGATGGCGCGGTGCGAGACGAGCACGCCTTTAGGTTGTCCGGTGGACCCCGACGTGTAGATGACATAGGCGGCCATTTCCGCGTGCATCGCGATATAGAGATTGGCGACGCTGTGCTCTTCCCAGAGATGCTGGTCAGTGTCCAGGCAGATGACCTGTGGCGGATTGAATGAGAGCCCGCGTAGGTATTGCTGCTCGGTCAACAGTATAGAAGCGGCGGCATCGCGCAGCATAAAGGAGAGGCGTTCGTCCGGGTAAGAAGGGTCGAGCGGAACGTATGCCCCCCCAGCCTTGAGCACCGCCAGCAGGCTCACCACCATCTCGATGGAGCGCTCCATCAGCACTCCGACCAGCGCCTCCGGCCCCACTCCCTGCTGCTGTAAGTAATGAGCTAACTGGTTCGCCCTCTCGTTCAACTCCTGGTAGCTTAACTGCTCCTCTTCACTAACTACGGCGACTGCTTGAGGTGTCCGCTCCGCCTGCTCCTCGATCAGTTCATGTATCTTCGCTCCTCTGCCATATTCCCTCTGCGTCTCATTCCATCTCTCGACTATCTGCTCTCTCTCTGTCTCACTGAGCAGTTGAATCCCGCTCACCCGCTGCTCGCCGTCTCTGACCATCGCTTCGACGATTCGCTCGTACTGCTCCACCATCCGCTGGACACTCTCATGGCTGAACAGGTCGCGGTTGTAGACCAGACTCCCTCGCAACTGCCCATCGCTCTCCTCCATCCCCAGCGTGAGGTCGAACTTTGCAGTCTCCGCTCCCGTCCCTATCCCGCTCAACTTCAGCCCTTCGATCTCGACGGCCTCCTGTGGTGTGTTCTGCAAAGTGAACATCACCTGGAACAGCGGGCTGTAGCTGAGAGTCCGCTCCGGCTGGAGTTCTTCCACTAACTTCTCAAACGGCACATCCTGATGAGCATGTGCTTGCAAGGTCACTTCCTTCACCGCCTCCCACAACTCTTTGACACTCTGCCGAGGCTCGATGCGTGTCCGCAGCACCAGCGTGTTGACGAAGAACCCGATGAGGCTTTCCGTCTCCAGTCGTGTGCGTCCGGCTACCGGTGTCCCGATCGAGATGTCACTCTGTCTGCTGTGGCGAGACAACAGCAGCGAGAAGGCCGAGAGCAGTGCCATGAACGGCGTCATCGCCTGTTGACGACAGACCTGCTTCAGTTGTGTGGTCAACTCCGAGGAAAGCTCTATCGAGACCGAAGCGCCGCGGAAGCTCTGGACCGCAGGACGTGGGAAGTCAGTCGGCAGCTCCAATAGCGGTGGTGCATCTGAGAGTTGTGCTTTCCAGTAAGCGAGTTGCTCAGAGAGGCGCTCGCCTGCGAGCCACTGTCTCTGCCATTGTGCGTAATCGGCATACTGGACAGGTAGTTCCGCTAACGGGGAAGGCTGATCTACGGCGAACGTTTGATAGAGCGTGACCAGTTCTTTGCTGAAGACATTCATCGACCAGCCGTCACTGATGATGTGATGCATCACCACCATCAGCACGTGCTCCGTCTCTGACACTCGTACCAGGCTCGTGCGCAGCAGCGGCCCACCGGCCAGATCGAAGGGCTTGGTCGCCTCCTGCCGTAGCAGCTCTGTGCACCTGAGTCGCTGCTTATCATCAGCTAGATGGCTGAGGTCGATGACCGGCACAGAGAAAGGGGAATGCGGAGAGATGATCTGGATAGGTTGTCCATCCACCGAAGCAAAGCTGGTGCGCAGGCTCTCGTGGCGACGGACGATCTCGTTGAGCGCCTGCTCCAGCGCTGTGACGTTGAGCGGACCGGACAGGCGGGCGGCTGCCGGGATATTGTAAGCAGAGCTATTGGGCTCAAGCTGGTCGAGGAACCACAGCCGCTGCTGCGCGTAGGAGAGCTTTAACTCCCCTTCCCGACTCACTCGCGCAATCGCTGTCTGCTCTTCTCCTCTCACAATCCTTTCCCGCTCCAGCACTGTTGCTAACCCAGCAACGGTTGGCTGCTCAAATAAACTGCGCAAGGCGATCTCCACCGAGAGCGCCGCCCTCACTCGCGATATCACCTGTGTCGCTAATAGCGAATGCCCGCCCAGCTCGAAGAAGTTGTCGTAGACTCCCACCTCCTCGACCTTCAACACTTCCGCCCAGATAGCGACGAGCAGGTGCTCCGTCTCAGTGCGTGCGGCGACATAGCCTGTCTCAAGTGCGTCGCGACTGAACTGTGGAGCAGGCAGCGCCTTGCGATCCACCTTCCCGTTCGGTGTCAGCGGCATCTCTGCCAACACGACGATCACACTCGGCACCATGTAGTCAGGCAACTGCTCCGCCATCCTCCGCTTTAACTCCGCTACCTTGATGCCATCATCTGCCAAGCCATCGCCTGCTTCATCCTCTCCCACGACGTACCCGACGAGCCGCTTCTCTCCACTTTCCTCTCTCACTACCACCACCGCTTCACGGACACTCTCCTGCTGGCGCAGCACCGCTTCGATCTCTCCCAACTCGATCCGATACCCACGCACTTTCACCTGCTGGTCAATCCGCCCCAGGTACTCCAACTCCCCACTCGCCCTGTACCTCACCAGGTCTCCCGTCCGGTACAGCCTCGCTCCCGGCTCTGTGCTCAGCGGATGCACGACGAACCTCTCGGCTGTCAGCTCAGGCCGGTTGAGGTATCCGCGCGCCAGTCCTTCTCCACCGAGGTAGAGTTCCCCGGCCACTCCCACCGGCACGACCTGCATCTCTTCATCCAGCACGTAGGCTTGCGTGTTCGCTATCGGTCTCCCGATCCCCGGTAACTCACTCCACTTTTCCTCTCCTCCCTCATCCCTCACTCCCACCGCACCTGCCGTCGCCACGACCGTCGCCTCGGTCGGGCCATAGTTGTTGATTAACTCAAACTCCTGCCCCGCACGCCGGTACTCATGCAACTGGTCTCCTCCTGTCAGCAGCAGCCGCAAGCCACTGTTCGCAGGCCACTCGGCTCTCAGCAACATCTCGGCCACCGGTGTCGGAACGAAACTGGTGCTGATCTGCTGCCGGACGAGCCAGTCGAGCAGTTGCAGCGGACTGAGGCGAGTCTCCTCATCAGGGAGACAGAGACAGGCACCGACTGCGAGGGTAGGCCACAACTCCAGGACAGAAGCATCGAAGGAGATGCCAGCGATGTGAGTAGCGCGGTCAGCCGGTTGGAGGGAGAAGAGATGATGAGCCCAGTGGACTAGGTTGAGGAGGCCGCGATGAGAGATGGCGACGCCCTTGGGCCGTCCGGTGGAGCCCGAGGTGTAAATGACATAAGCCAGATTCTCTTCAGCAACCGTGCGCTGCGGATTCTCTCCGCTCTCTTCAGCGATCTTAGGCTCCCACTCGCTGTCCACACTGACGACCTGTGCACGGACTTCCGGCATTGACTCTCGGAGCGACGCCTGTGTGAGCAGGACCAGTGGCGCGGCATCTTCGAGCATCAGCGCAAGTCGTTGTTGTGGATAAGCAGGATCGAGAGGGATGTACGCTCCACCGGCCTTGAGCACCGCCAGCAGGCTCACCACCATCTCGATGGAGCGCTCCATCAGCACTCCGACCAGCACCTCCGGCCCCACTCCCTGCTGCTGTAAGTAATGAGCTAACTGATTCGCTCTCTCGTTCAACTCCCGGTAGCTCAACTGCTCCTCTTCACTGACTACCGCGATGGCTTGAGGTGTCCGTGCGGCCTGCGCCTCGATCAACTCGGCAATGCCCTGTAACTTCTCGTATTCCCTCTGGGTCGCATTCCAGCGTTCGACTATCTGCTCACGTTCCGCTTCACTCAACAACTCTATCCGGCCCACCTGCTGCTCACTATCTCTGACCATCTCCTGAATGACCCGCTCGTACTGCTCAGCCATCCGCTCGATACTTTCATGACTGAACAAGTCGCGGTTGTAGACCAGACTCCCTCGCAGTCTGCCCTCGCTCTCCTCCATCCCCAGTGTCAAGTCGAACTTCGCCGTCTCCGCTCCTGTCTCCATTCCACTGAGCTTGAGCCCTTCCAACTGCACTGTTGTCTGCGGCGTGTTCTGCAAAGTGAACATCACCTGGAACAACGGCCCGTAGCTCAAGCTGCGCTCCGGCTCCAACTCCTCGACCAGCTTCTCGAAGGGCACGTCCTGATGGGCGTGCGCCTGCAAGGTCACTTCCTTGACCTGCTCCCACAACTCTTTGACGCTCTGACGAGGCTCGATGCGTGTCCGCAGGACCAGCGTGTTGACGAAGAACCCGATCAAGTCTTCGGTCTCCAGTCGCGTGCGTCCGGCCACCGGCGTCCCGATCGAGATGTCACTCTGTCTGCTGTGCCGCGACAGCAGTAATGAGAAAGCAGCCAAGAGTCCCATGAACGGCGTCATCGCCTGCTGACGACAGGCCTGCTTGAGTTGTGTAGTCAACTCCGAGGAGAGTTCAATGGAGACCGAAGCGCCGCGGAAGCTCTGTAGAGCTGGACGTGGGAAGTCAGTCGGCAGCTCCAATAGCGGTGGTGCATCGGAGAGTTGTGCTTTCCAGTAAGCGAGTTGCTCGGTGAGACGCTCGCCTGCAAGCCATTGTCTTTGCCATTGTGCGTAATCGGCATACTGGATGGGCAACTCAGCTAAGGGAGAAGGCTGCCGCTGAGAGAAAGCCTTGTACAATTGCATCAACTCTTGTCCGAAGACGTTCATCGACCAGCCGTCCGAGATGATGTGATGCATCATCACCAGCAGGGCGTGTTCCTGCTCGTCGAGCTTGACCAGCAGCATTCGCACCAGCGGCCCGGTCGAGAGCGTGAACGCTCGCTCCGCCTCCGCCGTGAATAGCACTCGCGCTTCTCTTTCACGCTGCTCGGCAGGTAGACTGCTCAGGTCAATCAGCGGCAGATGAGTAGGAGCGTACGGCGAGATGATCTGGATAGGTTGTCCATCCACCGAAGCAAAGCTGGTGCGCAGGCTCTCGTGGCGACGGACGATCTCGTTGAGCGCCTGCTCCAGCGCTGTGACGTTGAGCGGGCCGGAGAAGCGTACGGCTGCCGGGAGGTTGTAAGCAGAGCTATTGGGTGCGAGTTGGTCGAGGAACCACAACCGCTGCTGTGCATAGGAGAGCTTTAACTCCTCTGCTCGACTCACTCGCGCAATCGCTGTCTGCTCCTCCCCTTCGCCTTTCGCTCTCTCCTGTTCGATCAGTGCCACCAACCCCGCGACCGTCGGCTGCTCAAATAAACTGCGCAACGCCAACTCTACTGAGAGCGCCGCCCTCACTCGCGATATCACCTGTGTCGCTAATAGCGAATGTCCACCCAACTCGAAGAAGTTGTCGTAGACTCCCACTTCCTCGACCTTCAACACTTCCGCCCAGATTCCCGCCACGATCTCTTCCGTCGGCGTGCGCGGCGCAACATACGGCGATGCCAGCTCATCGCGACTCAACTGCGGAGCAGGCAAGGCTTTGCGATCAACTTTTCCGTTCGGTGTGAGCGGCATCTCTGCCAACACTACGATTACACTCGGCACCATGTAGTCAGGCAACTGCTCCTGTAAGCTCCTCTTGATCTCCCCGACGCTTATCTCTTGGTGCTCCTCTGCAACGACATAGGCGATGAGCCGCTTCTCTGCTCCCTCTTCTTTGGCTACCACCACCGCTTCTCGGACACTCTCCTGCTGGCGCAGCACCGCTTCGATCTCTCCCAACTCGATGCGATAGCCTCTGACCTTCACCTGCTGGTCAATCCGTCCCAGGTACTCCAACTCTCCGCTACTGCGGTATCTCACCAAATCTCCCGTCCGGTACAGCCTCGCTCCCGGCTCTGTGCTCAGCGGATGCACGACGAACCTCTCGGCTGTCAGCTCAGGCCGGTTGAGGTATCCGCGCGCCAGTCCTTCTCCGCCGAGGTAGAGTTCCCCGGCCACTCCCACCGGCACGACCTGCATCTCTTCATCCAGCACGTAGGCTTGCGTGTTCGCTATCGGCCTCCCGATCAGCGGCTTCTCCTGCTTCTCGCTCTCTGTTATCAGCGCCGCCGTCGAGTAGGTCGTATCCTCGGTCGGCCCGTACAAGTTCCACAGCCTCTGCACGCGGCTGCTTCCATAGACCTGCTCGACCAACTCCCGCGACAATGCCTCGCCCGCCAGGTTCACCGTCTCGACCGACTCGGGCACCCATTCGCCTCGCACCAACTCCGCCATCGCCGACGGCACCGTGTTGATGAGCGTCACCCGCTCGCGGTCTCTGAGCACGGCCAACTGCAAGGCGTTCTCGGCGAGCAGAACCTCTCCGCCGCCACTGAGCGGGACGAACAACTCGAAGATGGAGAGGTCGAAGCAGATGGAAGTGGAGAACAGGACACAGCGCAGTTCATCAGGCGCGAACAGTTCTTGCGCCCAGTGAATGAGAGTGATAGCGCTTTTGTGAGAGATGGCGACGCCCTTGGGTCGTCCGGTGGAGCCCGAGGTGTAAATCACATAAGCCAGATTCTCTGCTGCTACCGTGCTGTGTGGATTAACTCGACTCTGAGTCGCAGCTATCTGCTCCCACTGTGTATCGACACACACGATGTGTGCACGGACTTCCGGCATAGTCTCTCGAAGCGAGGCCTGCGTGAGCAGGACCAGTGGCTCAGCATCTTCAAGCATCAGAGAGAGACGCTGCTGTGGATAAGCAGGATCGAGAGGGACGTATGCGCCTCCGGCCTTGAGCACCGCCAGCAGACTCACCACCATCTCCAGAGAGCGCTCCATCAGCACCCCGACCAGCGCCTCCGGCCCCACTCCCTGCTGCTGTAAGTAGTGTGCTAACTGATTCGCTCTCTCGTTCAACTCCTGATAGGTCAGCTCTCGGCCTTCGTGACTGAGGGCCACTGCCTCGGGTGTCCGCGCGGCCTGCGCCTCGACCAGCTCGGCAATGCTCTGTAACTTCTCATACTCTCTCTGTGTCTCGTTCCATCTCTCGACTATCTGCTCTCTCTCCGCTTCACTTAACAGCGGGATTCGACTGACCTGCTGCTCGCCGTCTCTGACCATCTCTGCCACTACTCGCTCATACTGTGCGGCCATCCGCTCGACACTCTCACGGCTGAACAAATCGCGGTTGTAGCTGAGTTTGCCTTGAATGGTGTTCCCGGATTCTTCGATTTCAAGTGTCAGGTCAAATTTTGCTGTTTCAGTCTCTCCATAGAGTTGGCTTACCTTTACTCCCCCGAGTTGTGTTGCTTCTTGATGTACCGTGTTCTGCATGGCGAACATGACCTGGAACAACGGCCCGTAGCTCAGGCTACGCTCTGGCTGGAGTTCTTCCACCAGCTTCTCAAACGGCACGTCCTGATGGGCGTGCGCCTGCAAGGTCACTTCCTTCACCGCCTCCCACAACTCTTTGACGCTCTGACGCTGTTCGACCTGCACTCTTAGCACCAGCGTGTTGACGAAGAACCCGATGAGGCTTTCCGTCTCCAGCCGCGTGCGTCCCGCCACCGGCGTTCCAATCGAGATGTCACTCTGTCTGCTGTGGCGAGACAGCAGCAGCGAGAAAGCAGCCAAGAGTCCCATGAACGGCGTCATCGCCTGTTCGCGACACACTCGCTTGAACTCTCTAGTCAGCTCAGCCGACAGTTCTATCGAGACCGCAGCACCACGGAAGCTCTGGACCGCAGGACGTGGGAAGTCCGTCGGCAGCTCCAGCAATGGAGGAGCGTCTGAGAGCTGCTCCTTCCAGTAAGCGAGTTGCTCGGTGAGACGCTCGCCTGCGAGCCACTGTCTCTGCCACTGTGCGTAATCTGCATACTGGACAGGTAGTTCCGCTAACGGGGAAGGCTGATCTACGGCGAACGTTTGATAGAGCGTGACCAGTTCTTTGCTGAAGACATTCATCGACCAGCCGTCACTGATGATGTGATGCATCACCAGCAGCAGGGCGTGTTCCTGGTCTGCTATTTTCACCAGCAGCATTCGCACCAGCGGCCCGGTTGAGAGCGAGAAGGGACGCTCTGATTCTACGGCACACAAGGCACGAGCTTCTTCCTCTCGCTGGTTGGCCGGGAGGTTGCTCAGGTCAATCAACGGCAGATGAAAGAAAGAGTAAGGTGCGATGAGCTGAGTGGGAATGCCGTCAGCGGAGGTGAAAGTAGTGCGCAGGCTGTCGTGGCGACGGATGATTTCGTTAAGCGCACGTTCCAGTGCAGTAACGTTGAGCGGCCCCTCCATTTTGGAGGCAAGGGCGATGTTGTAGGCGGAGCTATTAGGTTCGAGCTGGTCCAGGAGCCAGAGCCGTTGCTGTGCAAAAGATAGGGGCGCAGAGTTCGAGTTGTCCCTCCGGGGGACTATCACTGAACGTGCAACATCCACACCCTTTTTACTAAGCAACAGTTCTAAAAGGGCGCGTTTATCTTCAGAAAGCTGGGTTATGCGTTCGGAAAGGCTGTTCATCTCAGTAAACCTAATTAGCAATCGTGCTCTTCAATCAACTTCATAGAGGCTAGAAAATGAGTCTCGATGCTTTACCAGCGAGTCGAGCTTTAAGAACTCTCTATCTCCATCAACATGGTCTTCACTTCTTCCTCGGAGAGGCTTTCCAGTTGTGCAAGCGCCTGTGCAATCTCGTCAACGTCTGCGTCGTTGACCCGCTCGCTCGTGTCGATGGCCTGCGCCAACTCGCATATGTTCGCCCCCTGGAAGAAAGTGCGCAGGGAGATTTCTACCTGAAAGGCTTCACGCACGCGGGAGATGATCTGTGTCGCCATTAAGGAATGACCCCCGAGGTCGAAAAAGTCGTCGTAGACGCCGACACGCTCGACCCTCAGGAGCTCGGCCCAGATACCGGCCAAAACCTCTTCCGTAGGCGTGCGTGGAGCGACATAGCCCTCCTCCATCTCTGGACGGGTCCGGTCGGGTAAGGGCAGCGCCTTTTGATCCACCTTGCCGTTGGAATTGAGCGGCAACTGGTCCAGGAAGATAAAGATTGCCGGAATCATGTAGTCGGGCAGTCTCTCTTTCAGGAACTTGCGCAACGCGCTCGTCGTCAGCGCCTCTTCGCCCTGGTCGCAAACTACGTAAGCCACCAGACGCTTTTGCCCCGCCTCTTCTTCATAAGCTGTCAGGTAAGCTTCCTGGATGGCCGCGTGCTGCGCCAGCGCCAGCTCTACCTCTCCCAACTCAACGCGGAACCCGCGTATCTTGATCTGCCTGTCTTTGCGGCCGACGTATTCCAGATTGCCGTCAGGCAGGTAGCGTGCGACATCTCCGGTCTTGTAAAGACGAGCACCGGGCGAGCTGCTAAAGGGGTGTGGAATGAATTTCTCGGCGGTCAGCTCAGGCCGATTGAGATAACCGCGCACGAGCCCCACGCCTCCTATATGCAGCTCGCCGGGAACGCCGACGGGTACAGTCATCAGGCGTTCGTCCAATATGTATATCTGTACGTTACTGATGGCGCGTCCAATAGGAACTTCGCTCAATTCCGTCTCTTCGCCAGCGGGCGGAGGCAGCAGGCAACGGGTGGCGGCGATAGTCGCTTCGGTCGGGCCGTAAGTATTGAACAGTTGCACCTGCGGACCGACGTGCTTGTGCCACATGGCTACCTGTTCGGGCAGCGCCCTCTCTCCTCCGATAATCAACAGCCGCACGGACGGTGGAAGCGATAAACCCTCTGTGCTTAATCTGACGGTTAGCTCATGCCAGTAGAGCGTCGGCAGGTCGAGAATGGTGATGGCCCAGTCGTTGCACTTCTGAAAGCACGCGGCAGCCGAATCCAGCATCGAGTCGGTGCGTAGCACGAGCGTTGCGCCGCGCGAGAGACAGGGAAAAATCTCTTCCGCGCTCAGATCAAAACTGATTGAGCCGAACTGTAAAATATTGTCTTCAGGTCCAATCGCGTAGGCGCTGTTGGCGGCTTCCGTATAGTTCACCAGATTGCCATGCGTGAGCATGGCCCCCTTGGGTTTCCCTGTCGAACCGGATGTGTAGAGCACGAGGGCCGCATTCTCAGGCCGGGTCTCGCTCGCGGGATTGTCGGCGCTCTGCTGTGCGATGGCGTCCCATTCGGTGTCGAGGCAGATGGTGAGGGCGCTGTGCTCCGGGAGACTTTCGACGAGGCGCTCGTGGGTGAGCAGGATGGATGTCCCCGCGTCATCCAGCACAAAGCTGATGCGCTCTTTTGAGTAGACGGGGTCCAAGGGGACGTACGCGCCGCCCGCTTTGAGGATTCCCAACAGACCGACTATCAATTCGAGCGACCGCTCCATGCAGATGCCGACGCGCGTTTCCGGCCCCGTGCCCAGCGTGCGCAGATGATGGGCCAATTGATTGGCCCTCTCGTTCAGTTCTCTATAAGTCAACCGCTCGTCTTCGATTCTGACGGCCGTCGCCTCAGGCGTGCGCTCGACCTGCGCCTCTATCAGATGGTGCAGGCAGGCGTCCGCAGGATAATCCGCAAAGGTTTCGTTCCACTCCCAGAGGAGTTGCGTCTGCTCCGCTTCTTTGAGCAGCGGGAGGTCCGCGATGCGCCGGTTCGGATTTTGTGCGATGCCTTCGAGCATCGTGAGAAAATGGCCTATCAGACGCCGGATGGTTGGAGCGTCGAAGAGGTCCACGTTGTAATCCAAGACACTATCAATGCCGTTCTCGGTCTCGGTCATGGTCAAAGAGAGGTCGAACTTCGTGGTCCCGTTATCAATCTTGACGGGGGTGAAGACGAGCCCCATCGTCTCCGCGGTCGGTCGCGGAGACGAGACCGGCGTGTTGAGCAGGACCAGCATCGTCTGGAACAGCGGCGTGCGGCTCAAATCTCGTTTGACGCGGAGTTGTTCGAGCAGCGGCTCGAAAGGTATCTCCTGATGAGCGTAAGCCCCGAGGCAGACTTCGCGCACGCGGCTCAACAACTGGCGGAAGGTCGGATTGCCGGAGAGGTCCGTGCGCAGCACCAGCGTATTGAGGAAGAAGCCTATGATCTTTTCGGTCTCCACCTGATTGCGCCCGGCGATGGGAGAACCCACGACGATGTCGTCCTGGCCGCTGTAGCGATAGAGCAAAGTATTGAACGCTGCCAGCACCAGCATAAACAGCGTCACTCCCTCTTTGTCACCGACGCTGCGGAGCGCATTGTAGAGAGGACCGGGAATGAGAAACCTTTCGTGCGTGCCCCTGTAATTCTGGTTCGCAGGGCGCGGGCGGTCCGTGGGCAACTGCAAGATAGGCAGAGTGCCGCCGAGCTGTTTTTTCCAGTACTCTACTTGAGCGTCCAGGACTTCGCCTTGCAGCCATTCGCGCTGCCATTGCGCGAAATCCACATACTGTAGGGGAAGGTCCTCGTACGGCGACGGCTGGCCCTGTGAGAAGGCCCTGTAGAGTTCCGCCAACTCCTGTGTGAAGATTTTCATGGACCAATCATCACTGATGATGTGGTGTATGTTCTCCACCCACAGGTGATCATCTTCTTGCAGGCGAATGAGGTGCACGCGCAGGAGAGGCCCTCTTGAAAGGTCAAAGGGGCGCTCTGCCTCTGCGGTTGCAAGGCGCTGCATCTCGCGCTCGCGGTCCGGCTCTTTGAGCCCGCTTAAATCAATCAGCGGCGGGCAGAAGGGCGCAGGCTCCGCGATAACTTGAATGGGCTTGCCGTCGATGACGGAAAAGGTGGTGCGCAAGCTCTCGTGTCGTCGCATCAACTCGCTGAGGCTCTGTTCTATGGCCTTCAGGTCCAACGGGCCTTGAAAGCGCGTCGCGGAATGTATGTTGTAAGCAGGGCTATTGGGGTCCAACTGGTCAAGGAACCAGAGCCTTTCCTGCGAGAACGAGAGCGGATAGCTTCTATCTCTAGGGACCGGAACGATGGGCGGCACGTCTTTGACGGCCTCGTCCGTGACTTGAGTAAGAAAGCTGAGGATGTCAGCCTTGCGCTCGCCCAGTTCGGCGCGCAGGGCCGGTGTGAGAGCGTTTTCCGGCGCGCGAAATCGCAGCTTCTCCCCTTCGGCCCAGACCCTAATCTCCTGGCTGCGCAAGTAAGATAAGAATTCCAGCGTCGTCATGCTCATAGCTCTCCCTCCACCATGCCATCTTCGAGCACGCCCTGAGGCGCGAGCAGCAGACCCGGGTCCGTTTCCGTCCAACGTAGAGCCTCAACCATCTGGGCCTGGTCGGCAATGGTCGGCATCTCGAAGATACTTCGCAGCGACAACTTGACATCGTAGAGGCGGCGCAAACGGGAGAAGAGTTGAGTGGCGAGCAAGCTGTGTCCGCCCAGCTCGAAGAAGTTGTCTTGAATACCGACCTGCTGGATGCCGAGGATGTCCTGCCAAATATCTGCGATTGTCTGCTCGACCTCGTTGGTGGGTGCGACATAGGTTGTGCCCAGAACGGGCCGCGAGTGTGTAGGCCCTCCGGCATCGCGTGACTTGGCCGCCTCTTCCAGAATTTGCTGGACCGTGAATGACTTGCTTCCCTCAATCACGGCGTGGAAGTTTTGCGTCGAGACGATTGATTGAGAAAGCCCCGCGGCCAGGATGCGTTCCATCGCCTCCATCCCTTCCGGGAAAGAGATGCCTATCTTTCTTCTGTTCTCTCTGAAGAACGCTTGTATCTCGGGGTCAAATCCCTCCAGCCCCTTCTCCCAGGCGTTCCACTGCCACTCGCCCCAGTTGATGGAGACCGTGTGGCGCGGGTTCTCAGAGTTGGCGTGTGCGAAGCCGTCAAGGAAAGCGTTGGCAGCGCAGTAGTCCAACTGGCCGGGGCCGCCGCCCGTGACGGTATTCATGGACGAGATGAGGACCAGTAGATCAAGCGAGCGCTCCTTGAAGACTTCTTCCAACACGAGCGTCCCCTCGACCTTCGGCCTCAAGACACTGGCCGCCTCCTCCTCCGTCTTCAGAAGGATTAACCCTTCTCCAGGCACACCGGCAGCATGTATCACTCCGTCTATTCTCCCGAACCGCTCCTCGCCCCGGCGCACTACTTCACGCATCTGCTCTGCATCGCCCACGTCTGCGCTCAACACCAGCACCTCTGCTCCCATCTCTTCCAGAGCCGCGACCTGCGCCACTTTCTGCGCCAGAGAAGGAGGTGTTTGCTCGTCCGTGAGTAGTTCGGTCCACCGCTCTCGCTCGGGCAGGCCGGAGCGAGAGACGAGTACGAGATTGGCTTGAGCCGCGCGCGCCAGGTGTTCGGCCATCGCCAGACCGATGCCGCCGACGCCGCCCGTAATCAGGTAAGTGCCTCCCGTGCGTATGCGCGGCGGCGGCGTCGCAGCGACGACAGGCAGCGGGAGTTGTTCAAAGCTCTGCAACCATCGCTGTTGTCCTCTATAAGCAATCAACGCGTCTGAGCTGTCGCGATTGAGCTCATCGAACAATCGCCTGGCTAACTCTTCTTCCTGACGGCTCCCCGGTACGGGAGGAACTACATCGACACACCGGCACGTAAAGTTGGTGAACTCCTGTGGAATCACCCTGCACGGGCCAAGCAGCGTAGATTTTTCAGGATAGATTCTTTCCTCGCCCGTGACCTTCTGCATCTCGCTTGCGACGATGATGATGTCCGTCTCGTCAACGCCGAGGTCTCCGAGCGCCTGCGTCAGGCGCATCAAGGCATAGAAGCCCAGATTAAGCGTCGCTTCCGTGGACTCCAGATGTGATAACCCCTGATCGCACGGCGCTAGATTCCAGAGGTGTAAAATCTTTCGCGGGATACGAGCTTCGTCGCTCAGTTCTTTGAGCAATAGATCGTAATCATCACGATTGCGAGCATTGATCCTGTAGTTGAAGTCGCTGATTCTGGAGAAACGGTTGCCGGGAGTTACGCATACGACCTCATCACCCCTGCTCCTGAGCCGTTCTACCAGTTTCGAGGCCAAAGAGGAGCCGTCAGTCATAACCATCCAGACACCACCCGGCTCGGCCTCGTTCCCTGTCGGGACCAACGGCACTGACTGCTTCCACACAGGCACATAGAACCATTCAGACAGATTCGGATTCTTATCCAGGTGGTTCAGTGTGCTGCCATTGCTTCCCGGTAACTGTCTCGGCTCAATCCAATAACGCTGGCGCTCGAAGGGATAAGTGGGCAACTGCACCCTGCGCCTCTCTTCCTCTTCGTAATAACGCTCCCACTCCATTTCCATCCCGCTCAGCCACAGCTTCCCTATCGCTCCACCGAGCACCTCTTCATCGCTGACCCGCTCCCACTCGTGCCGGACGGTGCTGATGACCACTCGCTCCGTGCTCTCCGCATACTTCCCATGCTGCTTCACAAACGAACTCAAGCTCTGCCCACATCCCACCTCGACCAGCACTCCGGTCGATTCCTTCAACATCTCCGCGATGCCGTCCGAGAACCTCACCGTCTGGCACATGTGTCTGATCCAGTACTGTGCATCCGTCGCTTCGGCTTCCGTGAGCAACTGTCCTGTCACGTTTGAAATCACTGGTATCTGCGGCGCGTTCAAGCTGACTTCCGCCAGCACTTCCGCGAACCGCTCACTGACCTGCTCCATCATCTGAGTATGGAAAGCATGTTCAGTGGGTAGTCTCCTGCTTGCTATCTCCTGCGCCTCAAGTCTCTGCTCTAACTCTTCAATCGCAGCGACCTCGCCACCGACGACGCACATCTTCTCCCCGTTGATGATTGAGATGGATAGCCCTTCACCCAACAGCGGCAGCAGTTCCGCTTCGCTCAAGGAGACGGCCAGCATCGCTCCACGGCTGACTTCTTCAATCAATGAAGCACGCTGTGCCACGACCTTCAGCGCATCCTCAAGGCTGAAGACGCCAGACAGGCATGCTGCGACATACTCCCCGAGGCTGTAGCCGATTAGCTGCTGCGGGCGTACTCCCCAGTGTTGAAGTAGTTGAGAGAGTGCGTATTCGATGACGAACACCGCCGGTTGCGCCAGCCTTGTCTGATGTAGCTCTGAAGTTGTGCTGTTTGTCTGCTCCGCTCGCGCCAGCATCTCCCGCAGGTTGATTTTCCCTGACTGGCCGTTCTGCTGCCCCGCGGCTGAGTTGCCGTTGTTGCTCGCTTCATTACGGAAGATGAGTTGGCGGAGGTCAGTGCCCAGTATTGGCTGAAGCAATTCACAGCAGCGGTCTACTTCTTCTTTGAAAACTTTCTCGCTCTGATAGAGCCCTCGTGCCATCCCTTCGTAGTGGTCTCCCACTCCGCTCAGCATGAACGTAACAGGTCTGCTCTTCGGCTCTTGATAATATGTCAGCACTCTGCGCGCATCTCTCGTCTCCAGCGCATTGATCGCTTCCTCACGGCTGCGGCAGACCAGCGCCCTCCGGTAGTTGAACCTTCTGCGTCCCACTTGCAGCGTGTAGGCGATGTCCGATAGCTTCTCCTCCTCGCGCTCCTTCAGATGCTCGCACAGGTTCTCTGTCATCTGCTCTAATGCACTCTCCGTCTTGGCTGAGAGCATCAACACCTGCCACTCTCTGGATTGGCTCGACTCGGCCTGCACAGGAGCTTCTTCGAGCACCACGTGGACGTTTGTGCCTCCCACTCCAAGGGAGTTCACTCCGGCTCGTCGCACCTTTCCATTGCGCTTCCACTCCCGTAACTCAGAGTTGACGAAGAAGGGAGAGTTATCGAAGTCGATGTTCGGGTTCGGAGATTCATAATGCAGGCTCGGCGGCAGCAACTCGTGTTTGAGTGCCTGCACGGTCTTAATCAGACCGGTGACACCGGCAGCACGGTCGAGATGGCCGACGTTGGTTTTGACTGAGCCGATGGCGCAGAACTGTGCGGCATCAGTAGAGAGGCGGAAGGCTTTAGTTAAAGCAGCCAGTTCGATGGGGTCACCGAGTTCGGTGGCGGTGCCGTGGGCTTCGACGTAGGAGATGGAAGAAGGCTCGACTCCGGCCTGGGCGTGCGCGATGGCGACGACTTCCGCCTGCCCTTCGACGCTCGGGGCTGTATAGCTAACTTTAAGAGAGCCGTCGTTATTAATAGCGGAGCCTTTGATGACGGCGTGGATGGTGTCGCCGTCCGCGATGGCATCTTCCAGACGTTTCAAGAGAACGACGCCAACGCCGTCGCCGAAGACTGTGCCTTTCGCCCTGCAATCAAAAGTTCTGGTATGCCCGTCGGGCGATTCCTGACCGCCGTCGTCAAAGTGATAGCCGGTCTTCTGTGGAACTTTGATTGAGACGCCGCCCGCGAGCGCCATGTCGCATTCGCCGTTGACAAGGCTTTGAGAGGCGAGGTGAACCGCGACCAGCGAAGTCGAGCAGAAGGTGTTGACGAGAAAGCTAGGGCCTTTGAGGTTCAACTTGTACGAGACCCTGGTGGTGAGCGAATCGCTGGCGTTGGTCACGCTCCAGTCAATGCCGTGCAGGATGGCTGCCAGTGAAGGATCGGACAGAAGATGTAGACCATAACTGCTGATGTTCGCGCCTGCGAAAACGCCTATCGCTCCGTCATACCTGAGCGTGTCGTACCCGGCGCTTTCAAGCGTCTCCCAGGCACATTCGATAAAGAGGCGTTGTTGCGGGTCAATGAAATCTGCTTCCTTGGGTGTGTAGCCGAAGAAGGAGGCGTCGAAGAGTTCGACATCGTCTATGACGGGACGAGCCTTAATATAATTCGGGTCGCTCAACGCTTCAGGACGCACACCGGCTGCTGTCAGTTCTTCGTCAGTCAGGAAGGAGATTGATTCGACGCCCCCGCTGACATTCTCCCAGAACTGTTTGACATTTCTTGCGCCGGGGAAGCGGCCCGACATGCTGATGACCGCGATGTCAGGCTTTTCTTCGCTTTGCTTCAGCTTCTTCCGCCGCTTGATTGCTTTGACCAGCGGCTCGTCCACGCTCTCCTGGTGTTGCGGGGTGAAGCGCTTGGCAAGCTCAAAGACGGTCGATGCCTCGAAGAGCGCGATGGGCGAGACCGGCACGTTGAACTCTTTTTGTAATTTGGCGATGACTTGAATCGCCGACAGAGACGTGCCGCCCAGCTCGAAGTAGTTATCGTGTATGCCGACCTTCTCTATGCCGAGCACCTGTTGCCAGATAGCAGCGATTCTCTCTTCCGCATCATTGGTGGCCGGGATGAAGGCCGTCTGTAGATTGGGTCTGGAATAGTAGGTCTTGATTCCCCCGGGCTGTGCGCCGCTCGACGTATCAACGGACTTACGACTAACCCATTGATCCAGTCTGGCCTGCAAATCGCCCGTAGAGTTAACCACCTGTGTAGCCGGGTGGCGGGAAATCAAACGCTCGAAAGCGTCCGCGCCCTCTTCCGGCAGCATCTCGAATTCGGCAACCGTCTTGCCTATCACTTCATGCTGGCCCAGTCTGAGCTGCCACGTATCCCAGTTCACGCTCAGCCACTTCGTGCGGTTGGTTCGATTGTGCCAGCAGGCCAGAGCGTCCATGAAAATGTTAGCCGCAGAGTAGGCAGCCATAGTGATGCCACCCAGCACAGACGACAACGATGAGACCAGCAGACAAAAATCCAGGTCGCTGTCGGACAGCACTTTTTTCAGGACCAGCAGACCGTAAGCCTTGGCCTGGAATTGATACTCGGAATCTCTACGGTCCAATTCCTGAATGACGCGGAAACCGTCACCCGAAGGAATGCCTGCCGCGTGTATGACGCCGTGCAGTTGCCCGAAGCGCTCGTAGGTCTGGCTTATGACCTCGCGCATCTGCGCTTCGTCAGCCGCGTCCGCGCTCTTGATTAGAACCTCCGCGCCCAGTTCTTCCAACGCCTGCACTTTGCGTATCTTCCGGCTGGCGGAATCCTCTTCGTCATGCGATTCCAGCCATTGCTCCCACTCTGTGCGCTCCGGCAATCCTGCGCGTCCGGTCAGCACCAGCTTCGCCTTCAGCTTCTCGGCCAGGTATCTGGCGAGGATCAGGCCGACACCACCAAGGCCGCCCGTAATCAGGTAGACGCCGCCTTCACGCAGCACGCTCGTCTCCTCGTTGACACCCTCCACGCGCAACGGTTCGTAGCTTTGAGCAAGACGCTTGCCGCCTCTGTAAGCCGTCACCAGATCAGGCGACTCCGAACGCAGGTCCGCGATGAGTTGTTTGAATTGCCGCTCGGCCTCGGCCGGTTGCCATTCGTCTTTGAGGATATCTATGCTGCGAACGTTGATGTTCGTGTACTCTTGAGGAATGGACTTACACGGTCCAAGCAGCGTGGCCTTTTCCGGGATTAGTCCTTCCTCGCCCGTCACATCTTGCACGCCGCTTGAGATGACTATGATTTCCAGCGGATCGTTGATGAACTGTTTGCCAAAAGCCTTGGCGAGAAAAATCAAGCTGTAGTAACCGAGTTCCTGTAATCCAGCGAACCGCTCGATGCCCGGCTCAGCCTCTTCTTCTTCCGTGACGCTCCAGAGGTGAATAATGCCGGTCGGGACTTGGCCTTTACTCTGAACAGCCTTGAACAGGTTGTCATAATCGTTCGCCTCTCCGGGTCTCAGCGCATATACGTCATCACTGATTTGGCTAAACTGCTCACCAACCTGAACTGAAACAACCTGCTCTCCCTTGGCCTTCAATTGCCGGGCCAGTTGCTCTCCCACACCAAACTCGTCAAGGAAGATCATCCATTTCGCTTTTTCTTCCCCTGTGGATGCACTCCTCTTCTTACTGACCAGCGGCGCTTCCCCCCACACAGGCCGGTAGAACCAATCGGCTATATCCTCTTTCTTACCTCTCGCCGCCCGCACTACGGCCCCGACGTTGAGCCCCTTCCTACTCGTCTCAATCCAATAACGCTGGCGCTCGAAAGGATAAGTCGGCAACTGCACCCTGCGCCTCTCTTCCTCTTCGTAATAGCGCTCCCACTCGACCTCCACTCCGCTCAACCACAACTTCCCTATCGCCGTGCTCAACACCTCTTCATCACTCACCCGCTCCCACTCGTGCCGGATGGTGCTTATTACTACTCGCTCGCTACTGCTGCCATAGCTCCCATGCTGCTTCACAAACGAACTCAAGCTCTGCCCACACCCGACTTCTACGACGATGCCTGATTCTTCCTTCAGCATCTCCGCGATGCCGTCAAAAAATCTGACGGTCTGGCACATGTGTCTCACCCAGTACTGCGAATCTGTCGCCTCTTCTGCACTGAGCAACTGTCCCGTCACGTTCGACAACACCGGTATCTGCGGTGCGTTCAACTTCACTTCCGCCAGCACTTCAGCAAAGCGCCCGCCCACCTGCTCCATCATCGCGGTGTGGAAAGCATGTTCCGTCGGCAGTCTCCTGCTTGCTATCTCCTGCGCGGTCAATCTCTGCTCTAGTTCTTCTATTGCAGCGACTTCTCCACCAACGACGCACATCCTCTCGCCGTTGATGATTGAGATAGATGCTCCTTCGCTGAGCAACGGCTGGAGTTCTGCTTCGCTCAAGGAGACGGCCAGCATCGCTCCACGGCTCACCTCTTCGATCAGCGCCGCCCGTCGTGCCACCACCTTTAATGCATCTTCGAGGCTGAAGACGCCGGACAGACACGCCGCCACATATTCACCCAGGCTGTAGCCGATTAGCTGCTGCGGTCTGATTCCCCAGTGCTGAAGTAGTTGGGCGAGGGCATACTCGATGACGAACACCGCCGGTTGCGCCAATCTCGTCTGATGCAAGGCCGAGGTTGAACTATTTGTCTGTTCCGCTCGTGCGAGCATCTGTCGTAGGTTAAGACTGTTGGTTGCGCCTGTGTCCTGCTGGCCGGCTTCCGTGAAGATGAGTTGCCGCAGGTCAGTGCCCAGTATTGGCTGAAGCAATTCACAGCAGCGGTCTACTTCTTCTTTGAAAACTTTCTCGCTCTGATAGAGCCCTCGCGCCATCCCTTCGTAGTGGTCTCCCACTCCGCTCAACATGAACGTAACAGGTCGGCTCTTTGGCTCTTGATAATATGTCAGCACTCTGCGCGCATCTCTCGTCTCCAGCGCATTGATCGCTTCCTCACGGCTGCGGCAGACCAGCATTCGTCGATGGTTAAATCTTCTGCGCCCGACTTGCAGCGTGTAGGCTACGTCTGACAACTTCTCTGCGACTTGTCCCTTCAGATGTTGACAGAGATTCTCTGTCATCTGCTCTAATGCACTCTCCGTCTTGGCTGAGAGCATCAACATCTGCCACTCTCTGGACTCACTGCCCTGTTCCTGCACGGGAGCTTCTTCGAGCACGACGTGGACGTTTGTGCCTCCCACTCCTAAGGAATTCACTCCCGCTCGGCGTGGCTTGCCGTTACGTTTCCACTCCCGCAACTCAGAGTTGACGAAGAAGGGAGAGTTATCGAAGTCGATGTTCGGGTTCGGAGATTCATAATGCAGGCTCGGCGGCAGCAACTCGTGTCTGAGCGCCTGCACCGTCTTAATCAGTCCGGTCACACCGGCGGCACGGTCGAGATGGCCGACGTTGGTTTTGACTGAGCCGATGGCGCAGTAGTTCTTCTCATCAGTCGACAGCCGGAAGGCTTTGGTTAGTGCAGCGAGTTCGATGGGGTCACCCAGTTCGGTGGCGGTGCCGTGGGCTTCGACGTAGGAGATGGACGAGGGCTCGACTCCGGCCTGGGCGTGCGCGATGGCGACGACTTCCGCCTGCCCTTCCACGCTCGGCGCGGTGTAGCCGACCTTGAGCGAGCCGTCGTTATTAATAGCGGAGCCTTTGATGACGGCGTGGATGGTGTCGCCGTCCGCGATGGCGTCTTCCAGACGTTTGAGGACTACTGTTGCGACGCCGTCGCCGAAGACTGTGCCTTTTGCTCTGGCGTCGAAGGCGCGTGTGTGACCATCGGCTGAGACTTGGTCCCCGGCCTGGTACAGATAGCCTATCTTGGTCGGGAGTTTCAGGGCGACGCCGCCTGCGAGCGCCATGTCGCATTCGCCGTTGAGAATACTCTGGCAAGCTAAGTGAATTGCGACCAGAGAGGTAGAACAAAATGTCTGGACGGCGAAGCTGGGTCCCGTCAGATTCAGCTTGTAGGAAATCCTGGTGGTCAGCGAGTCTCTTTCGTTTCCCAATCCGGCTTCAAAATCATTGAGACCGGGCGCGATGTCCGGATCGGCGTAAAGGTTCAAAAGATAATGGCTCATGTTAGAGCCTGCGAAGACGCCTATTGAGCCGTCATAGTTGAGCGAATCATACCCGGCGTTTTCCATAGCCTCCCAGGCGCTTTCGATGAAGAGGCGATGCTGCGGGTCTATGAGCTCCGCTTCCCTGGGGCTGTAGCCGAAGAAGGAGGCGTCGAACTCATCTATGTTGTCTAGAATGGGTCTGGCCTTGATGTAATCAGGATTCCTCAGCAGCTCCGGATCAACGCCTGACTCCATCAGCTCCTTATCGGAAAAGAAGGAGACGGACTCGACGCCATCGCGCAAGTTCTCCCAGAACTCTGAAATACTGTTTGCGCCGGGGAAGCGACCAGCCATCCCTACGATGGCGATGCCACCGTTGTCGCTTTGCTCTCTGACTCTGCGCCGTCGAGCGACGGCCTGCTGGAGCGAGTCCTTCTTGGCAGCGCCTCTCTTTTCGGGACAGATGAGTCCGGCTAATTCGTGAACCGTCGGCGCTTCAAAGAGCGCGATGGGCGAGACCTGCGTATTGAACTCTTTCTGAAGCTCGGCAATGACCTGTATAGCCAGCAGGGAGTTGCCGCCGAGATCAAAGTAGTTATCGTGCAGGCCGACTTTTTCAATGCCCAGCACTCGCTGGAAGACTCCGGCAATCCTCTGCTCCTCTTCATTGCTGACAGGCACGTAGGCGTTTTGCAGGCTGGGCCGCGCGTAGAGCGTCGTGCTGTCGGCCTGCGCCGTCTTCTTTGCGCGCAGGTCTGTGCGGCGAATCCACTGGTCGAGTCTGGTTTGCAGATCAGCCGTCGAGTGGACCAGATGTGTGAGCGAACGGGCAGCCAGCACGCGACGGAAGGCTTCCACACCCTCGTCCGGAGTCATCGCAAACTCTGCGACCGTAGTTTCCAGACGCTTGTACCTGGCGTCCTGTAGCTCCTGCTCTTTAACATTCCAGCTATCCCAGTTGACCGTAATCCATCGCGTGCGGCTCGTCTGATTCAGCTTGCGCGCGAAGCTATCTATGAAGATGTTGGCCGTCGCGTAGGCGCTGAAGAGGATGCCGCCGAGCACTGAAGAGAGCGAGGAAAAGAGGAAGCAGAAATCCAGCTCATAATCGCGCAGTACTTTCTCCAGCGTGATGAGGCCGTGCACCTTCGGCTGGAAGTGCCAATCACACTGTGCGCGCGTAATATCCTTGATGACAGAAAACGCTTTTTCGTCGGAGATGCCGGCCGCATAGACGACGCCGTTCAACTGCCCGAATCTCTCCGTGGCGCGGGCCAGCACCTCGCGCATCTGCTGCTCATCGGCCACGTCCGCGCTCAGCACCAGCACTTCCGCTCCCATCTCTTCGAGCGCCTGCACCTTACGTATCTTGCGGCTGGTGCCGTCATTCTCGTCGTGGCTCGTGAGCCATTCGGCCCACTCTTCTCTCTCCGGGAGCCCACGTCGGCCTGTCAAAACCAGCTTCGCACGCAGGCTGCGCGCAAAGTACTTAGCCAGGACGAGGCCGACGCCCCCCAGACCCCCGGTGATTAAATAAACGCCCTCTTCCCTGAGCCCGTCCGCTCCGGCCGTGACCGTTTCCACACGTTGCGGCTGGTATGTCTGCACATACCGCTGCGAGTTTCTATAAGCCACAACGAGATCGGGGCTTTCAACCGACAGTTCATTTCTGAGTTGTTCCGCTACTCTCTTTTGCTCCTCGGGGTCGTGCGGCTGGTCCAGCCACACGTCTATGCTGCGGCAGGTAACATTCGGATACTCCTGCGGAATCACTTTGCAAGGACCGAGTAGCGTTGACTTCTCCGGGCACAATTGGTCTGTGTCTGTGACGGCTTGAACATGATTGGATACCATGTCGAGCTGAATGACCTGCATCACCTGCTGCTCGCCCAGAGCCTTGGCTAGAAAGAGCTGGCTGTAGAAACCAAGATTCTGCGCTTCCTCAAAAGAGAGCTCGCCGGTCGCGGTCAGATTCCACAGGTGCGCGACGTGGCCGGGCACACCGCCTGTCTCTTTGAGTTCTTTAATCAAGGCAGAATAATCCGCCAGGATGGTCGGATTGATAGCGAACGCGCCATCGCCGAGCCGCTCAAATTTTTCACCCGCTTTGACGGTGATGACGGATTGGGATTGCTCTTTGAGGGACTCCGCGAGGTGAGCACCGACCCCACATTCATCCACGAAAATCAACCAGCCGGAATCTTCCTGAGCAGTAGGGCCAGCCTGAGACGCCGGTGATGTCGCTTCCGTCCAGACGGGCTGGTAGAACCACTCAGCCACGTCCGTCTTCTTGCCTGAAGAACTCTTGATTTCGTTGATCGTGGGCGTCCTGTCTCCCGGCTCAATCCAGTAGCGCTGGCGCTCGAAAGGATAAGTCGGCAACTGCACCCTGCGCCTCTCTTCCTCTTCGTAATAGCGCTCCCACTCGACCTCCACTCCGCTCAACCACAACTTCCCTATCGCCGTGCTCAACACCTCTTCATCACTCACCCGCTCCCACTCGTGCCGGATGGTGCTTATTACTACTCGCTCGCTACTGCTGCCATAGCTCCCATGCTGCTTCACAAACGAACTCAAGCTCTGCCCACACCCGACTTCTACGACGATGCCTGATTCTTCCTTCAGCATCTCCGCGATGCCGTCAAAAAATCTGACGGTCTGGCACATGTGTCTCACCCAGTACTGCGAATCTGTCGCCTCTTCTGCACTGAGCAACTGTCCCGTCACGTTCGACAACACCGGTATCTGCGGTGCGTTCAACTTCACTTCCGCCAGCACTTCAGCAAAGCGCCCGCTGACCTCTTCCATCATCTCTGTGTGGAAAGCATGTTCCGTCGGCAGTCTTCTGCTCGCTATCTCCTGCGCGGTCAATCTCTGCTCTAGTTCTTCTATTGCAGAGACTTCTCCACCGACGATGCACATCCTCTCGCCATTGATGATTGAGATAGATGCTCCTTCGCTAAGCAACGGCTGGAGTTCCGCTTCACTCAGAGAGACTGCCAGCATCGCTCCGTGACCGACTTCTTCAATCAACGCCGCTCGTTCTGCTACGACCCGCAATGCGTCCTCTAAGCTGAAGATGCCTGACAGGCACGCTGCGACATATTCTCCGAGGCTATAGCCGATGAGTTGTTGCGGGCGCACTCCCCAGTGCTGAAGCAGTTGAGCCAAGGCATACTCGATGACGAAGACCGCCGGTTGCGCCAATCTCGTCTGGTGCAACTCTGAAGCGGCGCTATTCGTTTGCTCTGCTCTGGCGAGCATCTCTCGCAGGTTGAGACTCTGTGTTGCGCCGGATGAGTTAGTGCCGGTCTTCTGCTGACTGTCATCACTGAAGATAAGTTGGCGGAGGTCAGTGCCGAGTACAGGCAGGAGCAACTCGCAGCAACGGTCTACTTCCTGACGGAACACTGCTTCGCTCTGGTAAAGCCCTCGTGCCATCCCTTCGTAGTGGTCTCCCACTCCGCTCAGCATGAAGGTGATGGGTCTTTTTCTCTTCTCCTGATTGACTGTCAGGACACGCTTCGGGTCGAGCGTTTCCAGCGCAAGAGCAGCATCTTGCGTACTGTTGGAGACCAAAATTCGGCGATGGTTAAAGGCGGTCCGACCGACGTGCAAGGTGTATGCAGCGTCGGGTAAATTGAGGCCCGGATCTTTTTTAAAGTGAGCAGCCAGATTGGCGGTCGCGGTGTCAAGCGCGGAGGGTGTTTTCGCCGAGATGGCGATCAGTTGGTAGGATCTGGAGGGTCCTGATGGCTTCTGTGCGGGAGCCTCTTCGAGCACGACGTGAGCGTTTGTGCCGCCGAGGCCGAAAGAGCTGACACCGGCGCGTCGCGGCGACTCGCCTCGATCCCAGGCCGTGAGCTTGGTGTTGACATAAAAGGGGCTGTCCTCAAAGTTGATGTCGGGATTAGGTCTCTCGAAATGCAGGCTCGGAGGCAACTCCTGATGCTTGAGGGCCAAAGACGCTTTGATTAAGTTTGCGACTCCGGCAGCCCTGTCTAAATGTCCGATATTAGGTTTGACCGAACCGATGGCGCAGAACTGTTTCCGCTGCGTCTTACCCTGAAACGCCTTCATGATGGCCGCCAGCTCGATGGAGTCGCCGAGCGGTGTGGCCGTCCCGTGTGTTTCTATGTAGCTGATGGTCTCGGCATCCACTCCGGCATTGGACATCGCTTCGGCGATAACTGCGGACTGACCGTCCAGACCCGGCGCGGTGTAGCCGACCTTCAACGCCCCATCGTTGTTGGTGGCAGAGCCTTTGATGACGGCATGAATGATGTTTCCATCTGCGAGCGCATCATCCAGACGTTTGAGCGCGACCGTGCCGACGCCGCTGCCGTAGATGCTGCCCTGTGCCTGCTCGTCAAAGGTTCGGCAGTGACCGTCGGGCGAGGCGATGCCGCCTTGCTGGTAGAGATAGCCAACGCCTTGTGGCAGCCCTATGGCAACGCCACCCGCGAGCGCCATATCGCATTCGTAGTTCAAGAGGCTCTGGCAGGCCAGGTGAACCGCGACCAGCGAGGTCGAGCAGAAGGTCTGGACGGCGAGGCTCGGGCCTTTGAGGTTCAGTTTGTAGGAGACGGTCGAAGCCAGAGAATCCCTTTCGTTGCCAACGGCCGCCTGCAACAGTCCCATTAACTCCATGACCCTGCGGTTGGTGAGCACGTTGTCCGTAAAGTAAGTCGGGAAGCCCGAGCCCGCGAAGACTCCTATCAAGCCTTGATAGGTTTCCGGGTCGCAGGCAGCGTCTTCGAGCGCGTCCCTGGCGCACTCTAGAAACAGGCGATGCTGCGGGTCCATGATTTCCGCTTCGCGCGGGGTATAGCCGAAGAAGGGAGCGTCGAAGAGGTCTACGTCATCCAGTATCATTGCGGCCTTGACGTAGCTGGGATTGCCGAGCAGAGCGGGGTCCACTCCGGCGGCCCGCAATTCTTCGTCAGAGAGGAAGCGTACGGCGTCCACGCCTTCTCTCAGGTTGCGCCAGAATTCTTCGACGTTCTTTGCCCTGGGAAAGCGTCCCGCCATCCCGACGATTGCCAACTCAGAGCCGTGCCACTCTTTATTTTCCCTCATTGAAATCAATAGCTCCCTTTATCGGATGGATAACTCCCCGCGCGTGTCAGCCCGCCTTTGTTGTTGTCTCTTTCGACGCATCTCGCCACGGTCGCGGCGCTCATCTAAGGACTGGTCGTCTTTCGTGTCCTTGTCTATGAACTTCGCCATCGCGCTCACGGTCGGAGCTTCGTAGAGAGCATACATAGGCATTTCCACTTTCAACCTCTTCTTCATCTGCCCGACGAGAGTGATGCCGAGCAGCGAGTTGCCTCCCAGCTCGAAGAAGTTGTCGTTGATGCCCACCTGTTCGATTCTGAGCAACTCCTGCCAGATAACGGCAATCGTGCGCTCGACCTCCGTGCTAGGGGCCACGTAGGAAGTCCCCAGCGCCGGTCTCGGATAAGCCTGACCCGGCGCCCCTTTTCTATCCGCCTCGCTCAGGATTCCGGAGACCGTGAACTCCTTGCTCAACTCGATAAGCAACTTGAAATCTCTGGTGGAGACGACGACCTGCGGCAGCCTTGTCGCCAGCACACGGCTCATCGCGTCCAGCCCCTCTTCAAAGCTGACACCAAACCTTCTTCGATTCTCTTTAAAGACGGCGGCGATCTTGGCGTCGAATCCGAGCAGCCCTTCCTGCCACGCGTCCCACTGCCACTCGCCCCAGTTGATCGCGAAGACAGGTCTGTGGCGCGAATTATTCTTCAGTGCGAAAGCATCCAGAAAAGCGTTGGCAGCGCAGTAGTCCAACTGTCCTGGGCCGCCGCCGACGATTGAAGTCATGGAGGAGAAGAGGAGCAGGAAATCCAGCGAGCGGTCCTTGAACACTTCGTCCAACACCAGAGTCCCCTCGACCTTCGGCCTCAAGACACTGGCCGCGACCTCTTCGGTCTTCAACTGTATCAACCCGGCTCCCGGTACTCCCGCCGCGTGTATGACGCCATCGATAGGCCCGAACCGCTCCTCGCCCCGGCACACAACCTCTCGCATCTGCGCCTCGTCTCCAACGTCTGCGCTCAGCACCAGCACCTCTGCTCCCAACTCTTCGAGCGCCTGCACCTGCGCGATCTTCTGGGCCAGGGAACTGGGAGTCTGCTCATCTGCGAGTAACTGTTGCCAGAGCCCGCGCTCAGGCAGACCGGAGCGAGAGATAAGGATGAGATTGGCTTGAGCCGTGCGGGCCAGGTGTTCGGCCATCGCCAGACCGATGCCGCCGACGCCGCCCGTAATCAGATAAGTGCCTCCCGTGCGTATGCGCGGCGGCGGCGCAGACGGCGGAGTTGTGAGGGGAGCCAGCGGCAACGGATCGAACGTCTGCTCCCATCGCTTCTCTCCTCTGTAGGCAATGATGATGTCCTTGCACTGGTGGCGGAACTCCGTCATCAATTGCTGGACCAACTCTTCTTCCTGCTCGCCGTCCGGCTGAGGCACGACGATGTCTATGCTTCTGCACGTGATATTTGTGTATTCGCAGGGGATAACGATTGACGGGCCTAGTAAGGTCGCTTTGGCCGGGCACAGGTTCTCATCGCCTGTGACCTTCTGCATCTCACTTGAGACGGTGATGATGCTCGTCTCGTCAACGCCGAAGTCTCCCAGTGCTTGCGTCAGGAACATCAAGGCATAGAAGCCCAGGTCCAGCGTTTCCTGTGCCAGCTCTATGGCCGACGAAGCATCCTCGTAAGAGGCCACGTTCCACAAATGGATAATTCGATTCGGAATCCTACCCCTCTCCTCTAACGCTCTGAGCAGAAGGTCGTAGTCACCGCGTTTCCGTGGATTGATGGCGTACGAGGACTCACCAATCTTATCGAATTGCTCACTCACTCCGACGGAAATCACATCCGCGCTACTCGCTTCCAGTTGTTCAATCAATCTGGAAGCCAGAGAGGAGCCGTCGGTCATAACCATCCAGGCTACGTCCTCCTGCGCTTCGCTCTCGGTCGGAACCAGCGGCACTGACTGCTTCCACACAGGTACATAGAACCAATCATCAAGCTTGGGAATCCGTTCCAGATCATCCTGCGATTGCGGGCGCTTCGCACCGGCTGCGGCGCGCGGTTTAGCGTCAATCCAGTAACGCTGGCGCTCGAAGGGATAAGTCGGCAACTGCACTCTGCGCCGCCTCTCCTCTTCGTAATACTTCTCCCATTCCACTTCCACCCCGCTCAACCACAGCTTCCCTATCGCTGCGCTGAGCACTTGCTCGTCTGCTATCTGTTCCCACTCATGACGCAGCGTGCCGATAACTACTCTTTCCTGACTCTCCGCATACTTCCCGTGCTGCTTCACAAATGAACTCAAGCTTTGCCCACAACCCACTTCCACGACTATCCCTGCTGCTTGCTTCAACATCTCCGCGACGGCGTCCGAGAACCTCACCGTCTGGCACATGTGTCTGATCCAGTACTGCGGGTCTGTCGCTTCCGCTTCCGTAAGCAACTGTCCTGTCACATTCGACAACACCGGTATCTGTGGAGCATTCATGCTGACCTGCTCAAGAACGGATAAGAACCGCTCGCTGACCTGTTCCATCATCTCTGTGTGGAAAGCATGCTCGGTCGGCAGTCTTCTGCTCGCTATCTCCTGCGCGGTCAATCTCTGCTCTAGTTCTTCTATTGCAGAGACTTCTCCACCGACGACGCACATCCTCTCGCCGTTGATAATCGAGATTGATAGCCCTTCACTGAGCAGCGGCTTCAACTCTGCTTCACTCAGAGAGACTGCGAGCATCGCTCCCTGACCCACTTCCTCTATCAGTGCCGCTCGTCGTGCCACTACCTTCAACGCATCCTCTAAGCTGAAGACGCCTGACAGGCACGCCGCCACGTACTCCCCGAGGCTGTAACCGATCAACTGTTGAGGACGAACACCCCAGTATTGAAGTAATTGTGAGAGCGCGTACTCGATGACAAAGACCGCCGGTTGTGCGAGTCTCGTCTGATGTAGCTCTGAAGTGGCGCTATTCGTTTGCTCTGCTCTGGCGAGCATCTGTCGCAGACTTTGTGTTGTGCCGGATGAGTTAGTGCCGGTCTTCTGCTGACTGTTATCGGTGAAGATCAGCTGGCGCAGGTCGGTGCCGATGAGTGGCTTAAGCAACTCGCAGCAGCGGTCCACTTCCTCTCGGAAGACTCTCTCGCTCCGGTAGAGTCCTCGTGCCATCCCTTCGTAGTGGTCTCCCACTCCGCTTAGCATGAACGTAACAGGTCTGCTCTTCGGCTCCTGGTAATATGTCAGCACTTTGCGTGCATCCCGGCTCTCCAGGGCACTGATTGCTTCCTCTCTATTTCGGCATACCACCGCTCTACGGTGATTGTGTCTCCTGCGTCCGACTTGCAGCGTGTAGGCTACGTCGGCTAACTTTTCGTCTTCTCTTCCCTGCTTCAGACGTTCGCACAGGTTCTCTGTCATCTTCTCCAGCGCGCTCTCGCTCTTGGCCGAGAGCAGTAGCATCTGCCACTCTCTGGACTCACTGCTTTCAGCCTGCGCAGGAGCTTCTTCGAGCACGACGTGGACGTTTGTGCCTCCCACTCCGAGGGAGTTCACTCCTGCTCGTCGCGGTGTGCCGTTGCGCTTCCACTCCCGCAACTCCGAGTTGACGAAGAAGGGAGAGTTATCGAAGTCGATGTTGGGATTGGGTGATTCATAATGCAGGCTCGGCGGCAGCAACTTGTGTTTCAGCGCTTCCACCGTCTTAATCAACCCCGTCACACCGGCAGCTCTATCCAAGTGCCCGACGTTGGTCTTGACTGACCCGACGGCGCAGTAGCCCTTCTCATCGGTGGAGAGGCGGAAGGCTTTGGTTAAAGCAGCGAGTTCGATGGGGTCTCCGAGCTCTGTGGCGCTGCCGTGAGCTTCTACGTAAGAGATTGATGACGGCTCAACGCCGGAGTTGGCGAGAGCTAGAGCAACGACTTCGGCTTGAGCTTCGACGCTCGGCGCGGTGTAGCCGACCTTGAGCGAGCCGTCGTTGTTGATGGCGGAGCCTTTGATAACGGCGTGGATGGTGTCGCCGTCCGCGATGGCGTCGTCGAGCCGTTTCAAGAGAACGATAGCGACGCCGTCGCCGAAGATAGTGCCTTTTGCTCTGGCGTCGAAGGCGCGTGTGTGACCATCCGGTGAATCCTGTCCGCCCGGATCAAAGAGGTAGCCGTATTTCTGCGGCACTCTGACTGAAACGCCACCGGCCATAGCCATGTCGCACTCGCCGTTGAGAATGCTACGGCAGGCCAGATGTAAGGCTACCAAAGAGGTCGAGCAGAAGGTCTGGACGGCGAAGCTCGGACCTTTCAGGTTCAGCTTGTAGGAGACGCTGGTCGTCAACGAATCCTTGTCGTGCGCGATCACGCCCTCCAAGGTGACGAAGTTTGCAGCGACTTCAGGATCGCTCATCAGGCTGATGCCGTAACTGCTGATGTTTGTGCCGCCAAAGACGCCAATCGCGCCGTCATACTGCTGCGAATCATATCCGGCGCTCTCCAACACGTCCGAGGCACTTTCAAGGAAGAGGCGATGCTGCGGGTCCATGAACTCCGCTTCTCTGGGGCTATAGCCGAAGAAGGAGGCGTCGAATAGCTCAGTGTCTTCGATGATGGGTCGAGCCCTGACATAATTGGGTTTGGTGAAGACAGACGGTTCGATGCCGGATTGTTTCAACTCTTCGTCGGAGAAGATAGAGATGGATTCGACTCCGTTGCGCAGGTTGAGCCATAACTCGTCTATATTCTTCGCACCCGGAAAACGACCTGTCATGCCGATGATGGCGATGTCTGCGTGCGTTGCGCCGTTCCTCGAATTCTGTCGCCGCTCGATTCTTAGCTTGAGCGCATCCGTGCTCTTGTCTTCGCCTGTCGTGGGAGCCAGATGCTTTGCCAACTCGCTCACCGTAGGGGCTTCAAAGAGTGTGATGGGCGAAATTTGAGCATCAAATTCTTTCTGCAATTCGGAGACCACCTGAATGGCAGAAAGTGAAGTGCCGCCGAGATCGAAGTAGTTGTCGTGCAGGCCGACCTTCTCGATGCCGAGCACTCTTTGATAGACCTCTGCGATCTTGCGTTCAACTTCATTGTTGACCGGAACGTAAGCGGTCTGTAGATTGGGCCGCGCATAGAGCGAGACTTTTCGCGTACTCTTCGTTTCAGACGCCTGCTCCAGCGATTTACGGCGAATCCATTGGTCGAGCCTGCTCTCAAGGTCGCCGGTCGAGTGGACCACATGCGTCGTCAAGTCTGTCGCCAGAACACGGCTGAACGCTTCCACGCCCTCTGCCGCACTCATGGCAAACTCTGCCACGGTGGTCTCCAGCCCTTTCTCCTTGACCTCCTGGCGCTTCTCCTCTTCTCTGACATCCCATGTATCCCAGTTGACCGTCATCCAGCGTGTGCGCCCCTTGCGATTCTGCGCGTGAGCGAAGCTATCCATGAAGATGTTCGAGGCGGCATAGCTGACAAAGCCGATTCCTCCGAGCACAGATGACAAAGAGGAGAGCAGGAAGAAGAAGTCCAACTCCGCGTCGCGCAACAGCTTCTCCAGCACCAGCAAGCCTTGCACTTTGGGCCGGAAGTGGCGTTCGCATCCGTGCTTGTCTATCTGCTGAATGGCCCGCAGCGAATCCAACGAGACATCTCCAGCGCCGTGTATCACACCGTGGAGTCTGCCAAACTTCTCAAACGCACCGCGAATGGCTTCAAGCATCTGCTGCTCATCGGCGACATCCGCGCTCTGGACCAGAACTTCCGCGCCCAATTCTTCGAGCGCCTGCACCTTCCGAATCTTTCGGCTGATGTCGTCCTCGTCTGCGTGAGTCTTGAGCCACTGTTCCCAATCCGCTCTCTCAGGCAAGGCCGTGCGCCCGGTCAGAACCAGTTTCGCGCGCACGTTGCGAGCCAGATATTGAGCCAACGCAAAGCCGACTCCGCCCAGGCCACCCGTAATAAGATAAACGCCGCCGTCCCTCAACCTCTGCGGGTTCCCGCTCGCAGGCTCCAGCCGCAGGGCCTCGAACGATTCCCTGTATCGCTCGCCGTCCCTGTAACACACGACCAGATCGTTCGAGTCGGAGGTCAGCTCGGCCAGAAGCTTGTCTAACAATCCCTCTTCAACTATTCCCGCCTCAATCGCGGGCAGGTCTATACTGCGGCAGGTCACGTTCGGAAACTCTTGCGGAATGACCTTGCAGATGCCGAGCAGCGTAGCCTTCTCCGGGCACAACTCTTCCAGACTATCAACGGCCTGTAGATTATTTGAGACCACTTCGATACGAAGCGGGCTGATGATGCGCTGCGCCGCAAGGGCCTTCGCAAAGAAGAGCAGACTGTAGAAACCACTCTTCTGTAGCTCATCGAAGAGGCCGGAGATTTCTCCACCCTGAAGCTCGTTGAGCGATTGATGGCGCGCGGGCGTGAGACTCCACAAATGAGCGACCTTCGACGGAACTCTGCCCCGCTCTCGTAGCTCGCGGACCATCTCTTCATAATCACCTGCGCTGTCCGCCTTGAGTGTATATGTGTCATCGTTCAGACGGCTGAACCGCTCTCCGGCGATTGCGGTTATGACATCACAGCCATCAGCCTTCAATCGCTCTGCCAGCCGCGCGCCCACGCCACAAACATCACTGAAGATCAACCAGCAGGATTTCTCATCCCTGAACGATTGCGGCTTTCCACCGAGCGGCGCTTTCGCCCACAGAGGCTTGTAGAACCAATCAGCAATATCAGGTCTCTTGCCTTTCAGCGATAGTTGAGCATGTGAATTCCTTCCATTCTGAGAGGTCTCAATCCAATAACGCTGACGCTCGAAAGGATAAGTCGGCAACTGTATTCTGCTCCGCTTCTCATCCTCGTAGTACTTCTCCCACTCGACTTCCACTCCGCTCAACCACAACTTCCCTATCGCTCCACTCAGCACTTCCTCGTCTGCCGCTCTCTCCCACTCATGCCGGATGGTGCTCACTACTACTCGCTCCGTGCTCTCGGCATACTTCCCATGCTGCTTCACAAACGAACTCAAACTCTGCCCGCATCCCACTTCCACTATTACTGCTGATTCTTCCTTCAACACTTGTGCGATGCCGTCCGAGAACCTCACCGTCTGGCACATATGCCTCACCCAGTACTCTGCATCCGTCGCCTCTTCTGCACTGAGTAACTTGCCTGTCACATTCGAGAGCACAGGGATTTGTGGCGCTTGCAGACTTATCCCTGCCAGCACCTCCGCGAACCGTTCGCTCACCTCCTGCATCATCTCAGTGTGGAAGGCATGCTCGGTCGGCAGTCTTCTGCTCGCTATCTCCTGCGCGGTCAACCTCTGCTCCAACTCCTCAATCGCAGAGACTTCTCCACCGACGACGCACATCCTCTCGCCATTGATGATTGAGATAGATGCTCCTTCGCTGAGCAACGGCTGGAGTTCTGCTTCGCTCAAGGAGACTGCCAGCATCGCTCCACGGCTGACTTCTTCAATCAATGCCGCTCGCTGTGCCACTACCTTCAACGCATCCTCTAAGCTGAAGACGCCTGACAGACACGCCGCCACATACTCTCCAAGGCTGTAGCCGATTAGCTGCTGCGGTCTGATTCCCCAGTGTTGAAGTAGTTGAGAGAGCGCGTACTCGATGACGAAGACCGCCGGTTGCGCCAGCCTTGTCTGATGTAGCTCTGAAGTTGTGCTGTTTGTCTGCTCCGCTCGCCTCAGCATCTCCCGCAAGTTGAGCGTATTGGTTGAACCGGTGTCGGTCTTCTGCTGGCTGTCATCACTGAAGATAAGTTGGCGGAGGTCAGTGCCAAGCAAGGGCATCAACAACTCGCAGCAGCGGTCTACTTCTTCTTTAAAGATTTTCTCATTCTGATAGAGCCCACGTGCCATCCCTTCGTAGTGGTCGCCCACTCCGCTCAGCATGAAGGTGACGGGTCGGCTCTTCGGCTCCTGGTAGTAGCTCAGCACTCGCCGCGCGTCTCTCGTCTCCAGTGCTGATATCGCATCCTCCCGATTCCGGCAGACCAGCATTCGTCGATGGTTAAATCGTCTGCGCCCGACTTGCAGCGTGTAAGCCACGTCCGCGAAGTCAACGGCAGGATGAGAATTGAGATATTGGACCAGATTATCGGTTGCTGTTTCGAGCGCCGTCTCGGTGTTAGCCGAGAGCATAAGGGTCTGCCACGGTCTGGATGGCCCGGAGGGAGTTGCAGCCGGGCTTTCTTCGAGGATGAAGTGGACGTTCGTTCCGCCGATGCCCAGGGCATTGACGCCCGCGCGGCGCGGGCTGCCGTTGCGCTTCCACTCTCGCAGCTCGGTGTTGACGTAGAACGGGCTCTCCTCGAAGCCTATCTTGGGATTAGGCTCGTTGTAATGCAGGCTGGGCGGGAGCACCTCGTGTTTGAGAGACAGGGCGGTCTTGATTAAGCTGGTCACGCCGGCCGCTCTGTCCAGATGGCCGAAGTTGGTTTTGACTGAGCCGATGGCACAGAAATTCTTCTCATCGGTCCAGGTCCGGAAAGCCTTGGTCAAGGCGGCGATCTCAATCGGGTCGCCAAGCTCTGTCCCTGTGCCGTGCGCTTCGATGTAGCTGATGGAATCGGGATCGATGCCCGCCTTGCTGACGCTCTCGGCAATCACGCTGGCCTGGCCTTCCACGCTCGGGGCCGTATAGCCCACTTTTGAAGACCCGTCGTTGTTGATCGCAGAGCTTTTAATGACGGCATAAATATGGTCGCCGTCGGCCAGTGCATCCTCTAATTTCTTGAGCAGCACAATGCCAGCGCCGTTGCCCAGAACTGCGCCTTGAGCTTTCGCATCGAAGGCGCGGCAGTGACCGTCCGGCGAGTCAATGCCTCCCGTTTCGTAGAAGTAGCCGACCCTGTGCGGAACGGCGATACGCACACCGCCAGCCAGCGCCATGTCGCACGAGCCCTGCAACAAACTCTGACAGGCCATGTGCATGGCAACCGCCGAAGTGGAGCAGAAGGTTTGCACGGCGACGCTCGGCCCGCGCAGGTTCAGCTTGTAAGAGACTTTCGTGGTCAGCGAGTCGTTCGCATTACCGAGCACCGTCTGCATCGGATTGAGCGATTTGTAGACTTCCGCGTCCGCGTACAGATTCAAGAGGTAGGTGCTGATATTAGAGCCGCCGAAGACACCGATTGCGCCTTCGTACCTGTCGGAATCATAACCAGCATTTTCGAGCGCCTCCCAGGCACACTCCAGAAACATTCTGTGTTGCGGGTCCATGACCTCCGCTTCGCGCGGCGAGTAGCCGAAGAGCGCCGCGTCGAACCACTCTATGTCCTCAAGCACAGACCCCGCTTTAACGTAGCGCGGGTCGTTGAGCGCGGAGGTCTCGACGCCCGCCGCCTTGAGTTCCTCGTCCGAGAAGAAGGTGACGGTCTCGGCCCCCTGCAAGAGATTGCCCCAAAGCTGTTCGACGTTCTTCGCCCCTGGGAAACGGCCCGCCATACCGATGATGGCGATGCCGGAGGGCGTACCCCTTTCCCGCGAAGCTCTGCGCCGCTCTTCCAGCTTCGTGCGCGCCGAAGATTCTCTGTGCGTCACATCCGGGTTAATGTAGTTCGCCAGCGCGCTGACGGTCGGCGCTTCATAAAGGGCGACCGTCGGAAGCTCAACGTCGAGCGCCTTTTTAAGTTCGCTGATGACCTGTAATCCGATGAGAGAGGTTCCGCCGAGATCGAAAAACCTGTCATGGATTCCGACATGATCTATGCCGAGAGCCTTCTGCCAGACCTCTGCAATCTTTCGCTCAGTCTCATTCGTGACCGGGACGTAGGCCGTGCCCATCACCGGCCTCTTATGTGCGGAGCGGGACGGGCGTATCTGTTCAGCCGCCGACAAGGCCCCGGCCCCGGTGAAGGTCTTAATGTCTTCGGCCCACGCGTTAAAGGAGCGCGTGCTCACAACCACCTGCGGCAGATTCAAGGCGAGAATACGGCGTAAAGACTCCGCTCCTTCTTCAATCGTGAGACCGTATTTGCTGCGATTCTCTATCAGGTAGGTTTGCAGTTCCGGGCTGAACCCGGACAATCCTTCGCTCCACGCATTCCACTGCCACTCGGCCCAGTCAATAGAGATAGTGATGCCGAACCTTGTCGCGTTCGCCTGCGCGAAGGCATCCAGGAAAGAGTTCGCGGCGCAGTAATCCACCTGGCCGGGACCACCGCCGACCATAGACACTATCGAGGAGAACAGGACCAGAAAATCCAGCTGCCGGTCTTGTAGCACGGAGTCCAGGACCAGCGCGCCCTTGACCTTCGGAGCGAGGATGCGCGCGGCCATCTCCGGCGTCTTTAACTGAATGAGGCCCGCGCCCGGCAAGCCCGCCGCATGTATCACTCCATGAATCGTGCCGAAGCGTTCTTCGGTGAGACGGACCACCTGCTGCATCTGTTCCAGGCTCGTCACGTCCGCACTGAGCGCCAGCACTTCAGCGCCGTCCTCTTCGAGCGCAAGGATTCCGCGAATCAGACGGCTCGTCGCATCTTCGCTATCTTTCTCGACCAGCCATTGCTCCCATTGTTCTCTGGGGGGCAGCGCCTTACGGCTCGTCAGCACCAGCCTGGCCTTGAGCGTGCGGCCAAGATATTCGGCGAGACCGAAACCGATGCCGCCCAATCCGCCCGTGATTAGATAAACACCCTCCGGCCTGAGCCTCGCATTCGAGTCAGCCGTAGAAGGCATTTGTAAGCGTTCGACCGTTTGTACCCAGCGCCTTGAGCCGCGCAAGGCGACGAACTGGTCCGAGCTATCGCCCGTCAACTCCGCGATGATGCGAGCAGCCATCTGCTCAGGCTCAACCGACTCTTCCGCGTTGCTCGCCGCCACATCAATGTTGCGGCAGGTGACGTTCGCATACTCCTGTGGAATGACCCTGCATGGTCCAAGAATCGTAGCCTTCTCGGGGCACAGCGCCTCAGTGCCAGTGACCTTCTGCACGTTGCTGGAAACAACTGCGAGCTGAATTTTATCGGAGGAGTAGTTATCACCAAGAGCCTGCGCGATAAACAACAGACTGTTAAAGCCCTTTTCAAGAGCCTGCTCAAAGGAATCCTGTCGCGGCTCACGCCCTTCAGCGGCCTCACTGGTCCACAGGTGGACTATCGTGTCCAGAGCCTGACCTCGGCTCCGCAACTCTTTAAACAAGGCGTCGTAGTCGGCCTTGTTCCCGGCCCTGATCGAATACCTCTCAGCCTCTTTTTGGCCAAACTCCTCACCAGCTTCGACGGTAATTACCTCGTCGCCCTGTTGCCGCAACCGGTCCTCTATCTGAGGAGCAGTACTGTCGTCGGCAAACAACAGCCAGCATCTTTTCCGCCCCACCGGAGCGATTGCATCAGCGCGGCCCGACAGGTCGGCTTCTATCCATTTCGGAACGAAGAACCAATCATCAATGGCGGCCTTGGCTTCCGAAGAGACGGAACGCTTGCGCAGCGGCGCAACAGACTTCTCCGTCTCAATCCAGTAGCGCTGCCGCTCGAAGGGATAGGTCGGCAACTGTACCTTCCGCCTCTCTTCCCCTTCGTAGTACTTCTCCCACTCGACTTCCACTCCGCTCAGCCACAGCTTCCCTATCGCCGTGCTCAGCACCTCTTCATCACTGAATCTTTCCCACTCGTGCCGGATGGTGCTGATGACTACTCTATCCGTGCTCTCTGCATACTTCCCATGCTGCTTCACAAACGAGCTGAGACTCTGCCCACACCCGATCTCGATCAATACTCCATTCTCTTCCTTCAACAACTCTGCCAGGCCATCGGCAAACCTCACTGTTTGGCACATGTGTCTCACCCAGTATTGCGGGTCTGTCGCCTCTTCCGCGCTGAGCACCCGTCCTGTCACATTCGACAGCACCGGAATTTGTGGCGCGCGTAAGCTGACCTGTTTGAGCGCTTCAGCAAATCTCTCGCTGACCTCTTCCATCATCGCGGTGTGGAAAGCATGTTCCGTCGGCAGTCTTCTGCTTGCTATCTCCTGCGCGGTCAACCTCTGCTCCAACTCCTCAATCGCAGCGACTTCTCCACCAACGATGCACATCCTCTCGCCATTGATGATTGAGATAGATGCTCCTTCGCTGAGCAGCGGCTTCAACTCTGCTTCACTCAGAGAGACTGCCAGCATCGCTCCACGGCTGACTTCTTCAATCAATGCCGCTCGCTGTGCCACGACCTTCAGCGCATCCTCCAAGCTGAAGACGCCCGACAGACACGCCGCCACATATTCACCCAGGCTGTAGCCGATTAGCTGCTGCGGGCGTACTCCCCAGTGCTGTAGCAGTTGGGCGAGGGCGTACTCGATAACGAACACCGCCGGTTGCGCCAATCTCGTCTGATGCAACTCTGAAGTTGTGCTGTTTGTCTGCTCCGCTCGCCTCAGCATCTCCCGCAAGTTGAGCGTATTGGTTGAACCGGTATCGGTCTTCTGCTGGCTGTTATCACTGAAGATGAGTTGGCGGAGGTCAGTGCCAAGCAAGGGCATCAGTAACTCGCAGCAGCGGTCTACTTCTTCTTTGAAAACTTTCTCATTCTGATAGAGCCCACGTGCCATCCCTTCGTAGTGGTCGCCCACTCCGCTCAGCACGAAGGTGACGGGTCGGTTCGTGGCCTCCTGTGTCTTGGTAAAGACGGAAGCCGGGGCCAGCGTCTCCAGCTTCGTGACGGCGTCATCGGTACTCCGGCAGACTACGACCCGGCGATGGTTGAACGCGTTGCGCCCTTTTTGCAGGGTGTAAGCAACGTCGGCAAGATTAAGCTCCGGATGCTCTTTCAGGTGTTGGGCCAGATTTTCGGTTGCCTGTTCGAGAGCGGATTCCGTCTTGGCTGAAAGCGTCAGGAATTGCCACGGCTTCGAGTCGTTGGTCGCAGCCTCCACAGGCGCTTCTGCAAGCACGACATGGGCGTTCGTTCCACCGAATCCGAAAGCGCTCACCCCGGCCAGCGTTGCGCCGGAGACTGCGGGCCAAGGCTCCAATCGCTGCTGTACACGCAGAGGGAGTTCGCGGAAGGGGATGTGTGGATTGGGCTCCTGAAAATGCAGGCTGGGCGGAATCTCTTTATGCTTCAGCGACAACGCCACTTTGATGAGCCCGGCGATACCCGCTGCTGCTTCGAGGTGTCCGATGTTGCTTTTCACAGAGCCTATGGCACACGGCTGGTCCGGTCTTCGGTCGCGTGCCAGGACCGCGCCGAGGGCCTTGGCTTCAATCGGATCGCCTAACTCCGTTCCAGTGCCGTGGGCCTCTACATACTGAACCTCGCCGGGCGAGACGCCGGCTCTGGCATAAGCCTCTAAGAGCATGGCCTCCTGTGCCTGTCTGCTCGGAGAGGTCAGACCGTTTGTGCGTCCATCCTGATTGACTGCGCTGCCGAGGATGCAAGCGTACACATGGTCGCCGTCGGCAATCGCGCGCGACAAAGGCTTGAGCACGACCAGGCCCGCACCCTCGCCGCGCACATAGCCGTTCGCCCGCGCGTCAAAGACCTTGCAGCGTCCGTCCGGAGCGAGCAGTCCGGCTTTGGCAAAGATAATCGTGTACTCCGGCGAGACCATCACGTTTGAGGCCCCAACGAGGGCCATCGTGGATTCGCCGTTTCTGAGACTCTGACAAGCTAGATGAGCTGCGACCAGGCCGGACGAGCAGGCCGAGTCAATCGTCACGCTCGGTCCATGCAGATCAAAGAAGTAGGAGAGACGGTTGGCCGCGATGCTTAACGAATTGCCCGTCCCGGCATAAGCGTCAACCAGCCTCGCGTCGCTCATTTGCAGGTGGCAGTAGTCGTTGTTTGAGATGCCGACGAAGACGCCTGTGCGCGAGTTGCGCAACTCGGCCGGGGCAATCCCCGCGTCCTCGAATGCCTCCCACGCCGTTTCCATCAGGAGGCGCTGCTGCGGGTCCATGCGCTCGGCCTCGCGCGGCGAGATGCCGAAGAGGTGGGGATCAAACTGGTCCACACGATCCAGGAAGCCTCCCCAGCGCGTGTTCATTTTTCCAGGCGTCGTCGGCTCCGGGTCATAAAATTCCTGCACGTCCCAGCGGTCCGCGGGGACTTCTGAAATGGCATCGACGCCGTTACGCAACAACTCCCAGAACGCTTCGACGCCGTGTGCGCCCGGCACGCGACATCCGATGCCGACAATCGCAATCGGCTCGTTCTCCGTCTCACGGCCCCGCACCACTTCCGCCGGCAACACCTCCGCGTGCGCGGCGGACTCTGCCCCGCTTAAGAACCCGGAGAGGGCTTCGATGGTCGGGTGTTCGTACAACGCCGTCGGAGAAAGAGTGATGCCCAGCCAGTTCTCCAGGTCGCCCGAAATAATCGCCGCGTGGCTGGAGGACAAGCCGTAATAAGCAAAAGGCTCCCGAACATCTATTTCTTCGGGTTCCACATACAGCACTTCGGATAGTTGGGAAACTAGCCACGCCTGAATGGCCGCTGCGCTCTGTGTCTTCATTGTGCTTCCTTTTAACTGTACTGGTCTGCGCCCCGCCGTAGGATTTCTCGGGCGACAACCTTTGACTGCTTGATCGTTGGGACTTCGGTATTTAGAGCAAAACAGCAGATGTGCCCCGGTGTGCTCCCGACATCGCCTGACACCGCGAGTCGCGTACGCGGACCACTCCCGCCCGCACATCTGCCGTCTATGTCTCGTCGCTGGTTGCTTACCTTGCGACTAGACGTCCGCTGCCGCGGTAAGAGTTCGACCACAGGTCGAGCGTGTCATTGAGATAGCCGGCGCGGCACGCCTGCCGCTGTATCTTCCCGCTCGAAGTCTTGCTAATGGTGCCCGTCTTTAACAACACCAGCTCCGACAGGAAAATGTCGTGCTCCTCGGCCACGGCTGCTCTCACCTGCTTCAGCAGCAGCTTCGTGTCGAGCAGTTGTACGTCGCCCGGTGCTGTCGCCTCGCCCTCAACCAGCGCGCGGTAGTTGCGGTTGACTTCGACGACGACGACCAGCCGTTCCTGCCCGTCGACGATGACGGAGAAAGCGGCGCTACAGCCCTGGTGCAGCGCGGGGTGCGCGTCCTCCACGGTTTTCTCTATGTCCTGCGGGTAGTGGTTACGGCCTTCGATGATGATCAGGTCTTTCAGACGGCCCGTGATGTACAACTCGCCGTCTTTGAGAAAGCCCAGGTCGCCGGTGCGTAGGAAAGGGCCTTCGCCGGTGTCCGCCAGGTGAGCGCGGAAGGTCCTGTCGGTTTCTTCCGGCTTATTCCAGTAGCCCTGCGCGACGCTCGGGCTGGAGACCCAAATCTCTCCGACCTGGTCCGGCAGGCACTGCTCCATCGTCTCGGGGTGGGCGATGGTGACGACGGATTTGAACTTGACCGATTGGACGTCGCCGCAGCCGACGATGGTCCGGGTCGATTGTTTGTTCTGCTCGGGCGTGAGGGCCGCGTCGCCCGCCCCCACTTCGACCAGCATATTCTGTTCGAGGGTGTCGGCCTTGACCGTGCAGAAAACTGGCTCTATCGACTTCCTCGACACGGAGACTTTCAGCGTGGCTTCGGCCAGCCCGTAGCTCGGACAGAAGGCGCTCCAGCGGAAACCGTACGGCGCGAAGGCTTCGTAGAACCGCTCCATCGTCGCTTTGTGAACCGGCTCGGCGGCGTTGACGGCGACGCTCCAACTGCTCAGGTCCAACATTTCGCGCTGCTCCTGAGTGGTCTTCTTGACGCAGAGGTCGTAGGCGAAGTTCGGCCCGGCGCTGTAGGTTCCCTTGTAACGCGTGATGGCGCGCAGCCACCTGCCGGGCTGCTGGAGGAAGGCCGCCGGGGGCATGATGATCGAGGGAAATCCGGTGATGGTCGGTTGCAGGATTCCCTCAATCAACCCCAGGTCATGAAACACAGGAAGCCAAGTGATCATCACCGTCTCCGGCTTATGCTCCAGGTCGTTGCTGATGTCGGAGGTCGTGTGCAGTAAATTCTCGTGGCTCACCATCACGCCTTTGGGCGTGGCGGTCGAGCCGGAGGTGTACTGTAGGAAGGCCAGCGACTTGCCCGTGATCGAAGGCTCGCGCCAGAGGGGTGCGACTCTGGTGTCGAGGACGTCCATCGCCAGCCAGCGCATGCTGCCGAGTTCAATGTCCTGCTTGATAAAGCTGTCGAAGCGCGCCAGGACCGGGGTCGTCGTCAGCGCCACCACTGGCCGAGCATCCGAGATGATCGAGCGCAGCCTCGTCATATTTCGATTGTGCTTGGGGGGATACGCCGGGACGGCAATCGCACCGGCATAGAGGCAGCCGAAAAACGCTACGATGAAATCTAATCCCGGAGGATGAAGCAGCACGACCCTTTCTCCGCGCACATTGTGCTCTTGCAGGAGTGCAGCGAGGGCGCGCGCTCTGAGGTCCAATTCGGCATAGGTCAAAAAGTCCGTCTCTGTTTCTCCATCACCGAGGAAGGTAAAGGCGCGGTGTTCGCCCTGGTCCAGCGCTCTCATGCGCAGAAGCTCAACCATGTGGGAGCATTCGCTAACCGGTATTTGGGGGATGCTTAGCATTTCTAATTCTCCTCATCTTGAAAAGGATGAAATCAGTTGCCACACCGGCACGACTGATTCTGGGTCTTCATGATGCTGCTCTGGGGGGAGCACGCACGCCGCATCTCTGTTTGCTGTCTATCGCAGACGGGGAAAATGGAAGGGGGAACTTCCAAGCCGGTGTTTGGTCAAGGAGCTAATTCGAGGTTGCCGACTCCTTGACCAATCAGGATGAGGCAATAATTATTGCCTCAAGGAGGTCAAAACGTGTTCCTTGCTTGCTCCTATTTAATTAGTAAAGTTCTGCCATTGTCCTAAGCTGCCGTCGCCCGCCGATTTGTTATCCTGCGAGCCCAACCACAGGTCGAGGGTCTGGTTGAGATAATCAGCTCGACACGCCTGCCGCTGTATCTTCCCGCTCGAAGTCTTGTTGATGGTGCCCGTCTTTAACAACACCAGCTCCGACAGTAAAATGTCGTGCTCCTCGGCCACGGCTGCCCTCACCTGCTTCAGCAGCTTCTTCGTGTCCAACACCTGCACCCCTTCTACATTTCCTGTCGGCTCCTCGGTCGAGCCTTCCGTCAAGGGGCGGTAGTTGCGGGTGACTTCGACGGCGACGACCAGTCTTTCCTGTCTGTCAACGGTGACGGAGAAGGCGGCGCTGCAACCGGCGTGGAGGGCGGGATGAGTGTCCTCGACAGTTTTTTCGATGTCCTGCGGGTAATGGTTACGGCCTTCGATGATAATCAGGTCTTTCAAACGGCCTGTGACGATGACTTCACCATCCTTCACGAAGCCCAGGTCGCCGGTGCGTAGGAAAGGGCCTTCGCCTGTGTCTGCGAGATAAGCCTGAAAGGTCCGGGCCGTCTCTTCGGGTTTCTCCCAGTAGCCTTGAGCCACCAGTTCGCCACCGATCCAGATTTCACCGATGCGGTCAGGCGGAGACTGCTCCATCGTCACCGGGTCAGCTATACGGACGCGCGTCTTGAACATCTCAGTCGCCACCTGTCCACAGCCGACCACGGCCCTGACGTTGGTGTCGTCTTCTGTGGCCGCGACAATTTTGTCTTGCTCAAGCTCGTCCGCCTGCAAAGAATAGAAGACGGGTCCCTGACGCGACGAAATGATGAGGGTTGCTTCGGCGAGCCCGTAAGCGGGGGAGCATTGGTCCCAGGTGAATCCCTGGGGGGCGAAGGTTTCTACAAAGCGCTCCAGAGTCTTTTTGTGTATCGGCTCGGCGGCGTTGCTGGCCGACCGCCAGCAGCTTAGGTCAAGCGTCGCTCGCTGCTCGGGCGTAGTTTTTCTGACGCACAGGTCGTAAGCGAAATTAGGCCCGCAACTGTTCGTCGCCCTGTAACGCGAGATGGCCTGGAGCCAGCGAAATGGCTTCTGGACAAAAGACATAGGACACATCACGTAGCAGGGAATGCCGTTGTACAGGGGAACCATTAACCCTTCAATCAGTCCGTAATCGTGGAAGTAAGGAACCCAGCACACGGCAGCGCCTTCCCTTTGCCTGTAGCCCAGGATGTGGCTGTCGTATTCGCAGATGTTCATGAGGTTCGCGTGGCTTATCATCACACCCTTCGGCGCGGAAGTTGACCCGGAGGTGTACTGTAGATATGCCAGCATGTCTCTCGTGATGTCCGGTTGACGCCAATCGGCGGCCAGGCTCGTGTCAATCAAATCCGTGGCGATCCACTCCATCTGTTTCAACTGCGGAAACCGGTCAACCACTTTCTCAATCTCTTGCAACAGCGCCGAGGTGGTCAGCACGAAACGCGCCCCGGCATCCTCAACGACCGTTTGCAGGCGCGGCAACGTGCGCGCCGCGCGGTTCGGTTGCGGCGGGACGACCGGCACGGCAATCGCGCCGCCATAGAGACAGCCTAGAAAGCCCGCGATGGTATCGATGCTCGACGGGTAGATCATCAAGGCTCTTTCGCCCGCCCCGTTCAAGTGCTGAAGCAGTGCGCCGAGCGCGCGGGCGTGCTGGTCCAATTGAGCATAAGTGAAAGAGTCTGCCTCCACTTCCCCGTCAGCCAGGAAGGTATAGGCCAGGTCGTCGGGCTGCTCGCTGGCTCTCATGCACAGCAGCTCTATGACATTGGCGCATTCGGTTATCTGCTTTTCAGCATAGCTCAACATTTACTTTTCTCCTTCCGCATCAATGCTAGGGCAGCAGCTCGACATTCACATAGCTCGGAAAATCTTGCAGGCGGCTCAGATCATTCTCGAAGATGATGACATCGCCGTTGCGCTCGACTTCACGGAAATTGCCGAACTTGTAGGTGATGTACATCATGCGATTGCGTCCGTTGGAGACGAACTCGGCGCGCACACGCTTGCCCGCCTCCTTCGCCAGCTTCATGATGTGGTTGAGCATAATCGTGCCGACGCCTCTCGACATCACACGGCAAGACATGAGCAGCAGTTTGACGGTCCAGTACTCTTCTCCGAACTCGACGAGAGACAACCCGATCTTTCCATACGTTCCGTACTTGTCAGTCAAGCTGGCAATCAGGAGGAGGTGTTTGTCGGATTGCCGGAACTCGTTCAACTCGTCATACGAGTAGGTGTAGCCCGTGGTGTTCAACTGGTTGGTGCGCAGCGTCAACTCTTCGGCGCGCTGCAAGTCCTCTTCCTGTGCCGGGCCGAGCGTGAATTGCATGCCGAGCGTGGCGAGAAACTCATCCTGTGGGCCGATGAACTCGGATTCCGCCTGGTTGCGCTCGATGTCGCTGAGATACATCTGTCTTCTCAGCTTCGAGTCGTCAGTGATAAAACGCGGGTTCATCTCCGGCAGGTCGAGCATCCGGTCTACCTCAGCCGCATCAATGCAGAGCACGTTCGGCAGGGAGAATTTGACCTCTTCGCGCTCGAAGGGCTGGTCGTCTATGAAGGCCACGGCATCGAGTCCGATGTTGATGGATTTGGCGATCTTCTCGATGGAGGAAGCCTTCGAGTTCCAACTGACCTGCGGGTAAAGGAAATAATCATGCAGGCCGAACTCTTTGAGCTTCACCATCACCGGCTCGGGATCATTCTTGCTGGCGATTGATTGCAAGATGCCACGGCTGTCCAGCGTCCGTATCACATCGAGGACGTTCTCCCTGATAGTGACCCGCTCGTCCTCAAGCAGCACACCGTTCCACAGCGTGTTGTCCAAATCCCAGACCACGCACTTGGTCACTTTCTTATCTTCTTTAGTCTTCGACATGCTTTTTATCTCCTCCGGGAAGCTAACCTCTCTCCGAGCGGCAGCCGCGCCTTAGGCCACCGCTTCCTCCAAAGCTTTCTCCTCAAGCTGTTGCTGCATGTATTCCTGATGGCCGATGCTGGCGATGGTGATTTGTTGAATCTGCGTGCTGCCCTCGATGATCTCCATCAGTTTCGCATCGCGGAAATGACGTTCGACCGGATAATCCCGGCAGCAACCGTTCGCCCCGTGTATCTGCACGGCGTCGAGCGCCGCCTTCATCGCAATCCGTGAGGCGAAATACTTAATGGTGAAAGCCTCGCCCACTTCGCGGGGGTCGCCCACGTCCTTGTAGTACCCGGCCTGGAAACAGAGCAGGCGCGCGGCCTTCGTGTTAACGACCATCTCGGTCAACATCTGGCGTATGAGCTGGTGATCTTTCAAGAGCGCGCCGCCTTGCTTGCGCGTGCTGGCGTAGCTCATGCTGGCGTCCAGACAAGCCTGTGCGATGGCGACGCTGCCCCAGGCGACTGTGTAACGGCCCAGACTCAGGGCCGTTGAAACTGCCGACAGAATGCCAAAGCCAATCCCGCCCAGGACGTTCTCGGCTGGAATCTCACAGTCTTCAAAAGTCAGCTCGGCCAACATGCAAGCCCTCAAGCCCACCAGCCCGAACTGCGGACTGATTGAAAGACCGGGCGTGTTTCGCTCCACGATAAAGGTCGTCGGCTTGCCTTCGTACTGGGCCAGCACCAGAAAGACACTGGCAATCTGGCCGAAGGTGATCCACTTCTTTTTCCCGTTGAGGACGAATGAACCGCTCTCGTTCTTGACGGCTGTGGCTTCGACCCTCTTCGGGTCGCTCCCGACGTTCGGCTCGCTGATAGCAAAAGCGGCGACTATTTCACCGCGCGCCATCTTCGGCAGCCACTTCTCTTTTTGCGCGGCGTTGCCCCATCGCTGCACCGCGATGGAGAACATGTCATGCACGGTGAGGATGGTGCGGACGTTCGAGCAGCCCTTCCCGAGTTCTTCGTGCAGGAGGCCGTAGGTAATCATGTCCAGCCCCTTACCGCCCCACTCCGGCGACAGAATCGAGCCCAGGTAGCCCTTCTCTGCGAGCTTCTTAAATATCTCGGGTGGGATATATTCCTCGCGGTCAAAACGGTCCGCGTGAGGAGCTATCTCTTCTCTGGCGAAACGCCTGAAATCCGCCCGATCATTCTGTTGCTGCTCAGTCAGTTCAAGTCTCATCACATTACCTCAAGCGCCGCGCTTTCAGCCGACGCCCAGAATCCAGGCCACTTAGACAGCAACCGTGGCAAGAAGTTTTCGTTCGACAAAGCCAGCGACGGCGTTGACCGTGTTGAAGTTCTGTATGTCAAGGTCCTGGTCCTCGATGCCGATGTCGAACTCTTTCTCGACCCACATCACCAACTGCATGGCGAAAAGCGAGTTGACGAATCCTTGCTCGAAAAAGTCATCATCATCCTTGATGGCTTCGGCGCGAAAAAACCTTGAGAGAAACGATCTGATTTTGAGTTTGTCCTGTTCCATAACCGTCTCACGTCTCCTTCTCGTTTAGAGATTGTTCTCCTGATAAGTGTAAAAGCCCTTGCCGTTCTTGCGTCCGTGCAGGCCGGCATCCACCATCTTCTTGAGTAGCGGACAGGGGCGGTATTTGTCGTCGTTGAAGCTCTCGTAGAGGACTTCAACCGAGTAGAGGATCGTATCCAACCCGATGAGGTCGGCTGTCTCCAGTGGTCCCATCTTGTGGCCGAAGCATTCACGGAAAATCTTGTCCACCTCTTCAGCCGTCGCGACCTGGTCCTGTACGAGGAAGACCGCTTCGTTGACCGTCAGCATCAACACACGGTTCGAGACGAAGCCGGGCGAATCGTTGACGATGACGCATTCTTTGCCCATCCGGCCCAGCACTGTTTCGGTAATCTTGATCGTCTCGTCGGTCGTGTGATAGCCGCGTATGACCTCGACCATGCGCTTCATCGGAACCGGGTTCATGAAGTGCGTGCCGATGATCTGGCGCGGACGCTTCGTGACCGAACCGACGCGCGTAATCGAGATGGCAGAGGTGTTCACAGCAAACACCGTATGCTCCGGGCAGATTGGGTCAATCGTCTTGTAGACCTCTTTCTTGATGTCCCAATTTTCCGTGACGTTCTCGATCACGAAGTCCGCATCCTTGAGCACAGCGTAGTCGGTCGTGAACGTGATTCTCTTCAATACCGATTCGCTGCTGCCACCCGTGCGCGGCACATCCGATTTCGTGAAAAAGCCTTGAAAGCGCGTGTTCTGTTTAATCTGGCTTTTGGCTTTGTCCAGAATCTCCTGGTTCACATCTATGAGCAGAACCTCGAAACCCGATTGGGCCAGGTTCTGCGCCACACCAACGCCCATCACACCCGCACCTATCACACCTACGATGTCTAGTTTCATTTAGCGACTCCTTCTGCATTAACGACTCGGGTTCGAGTCTCTGTAATTAAGCCAGTTGAATTTTGAGAGTTATGCTAACGCGAGACGACTTAAGCTTTTTGACGCGCCAGCCGCGCGAGGTCTTGAGAGAGCACCTGAAAAAATAGCTGTTGCATTGTATTGAGGTAGAAGTGGTCTCCCGGAAAGAGCCGCAACTCGAAAGAAGCTGCCGTATGCGCGTGCCAGCCTTCGAGCTGCTCGCGGCTCACTTCCGAATCACGCATGCCCCCCATAGCGAAGATGGGACAATCGAGCGGACGGTCCACCGTATACGTGTATGCTTCGTTGACGGCGAAATCGGCGCGCAGCAGGGGCATCAGGAGCTGCATCAGCATCTCGTTCTCCAGGACCTCTTCGGGTGTCCCGTTCAGATAACGCAAAGCGTTCTTGAATTCCGGTTCCGGCAGGCTGTAAAGCAAGGGCTGACGTGTGAGCGGAAGATGCGGCGCAACGCGCCCCGAAACGTAGAGCTTGACCGGCGTGACACCACGCTGTCGGCGGAGTTCACGTGCCAGCTCAAAGCAGATGAGAGCCCCCATGCTGTGACCGAAGAAGGCGAACGGCTTATCCAGAAAAGGGAGGAGCGCTTCTGCGATTTTCTGCACCAGAGGCATGACACGGTTATAGGCCGTCTCTTTCATACGCGTTTCGCGCCCCGGAAGCTGAAGCGGGCAAACCTCTATGCTGGAGGGCAGATAGTCCGTCCAGTGGCGAAAGCCGAGCGCGCCGCCGCCCGCGTAGGGAAAACAGAAGAGGCGCATGCTCGCTTGAGGGTTTGGCCTTGGACGTGCCAGCCATGGAGTTGTCGCTACTGTCGTTATCATATTCCAATCTTTCAGCATACTCGGTGGAAATTAACTACACACCGTCAGGGGACAATCATCCGATTGCCGGAATGTTCTCTTCCATCTGCTTACGCAGACTGAGCGGGCGCATATCGGTCCACACCTCTTTGATGTAGGCCAGACATTCCTCCCTGGTCCCGCTCTTGCCCGCATCGTTCCAGCCGAGAGCGTTCTCGCGGTCGGCAGGCCAGATTGAGTATTGCTCTTCGTGGTTGACGACCACTTTGTAGATAGTCTGATCTTCGTTCTCGTTTCGACTCATTGCTGCTCCCTTTCTACTCGGCGTCTTGAGAGACGACCGCCATCTGAGGCTCGCGCGCCGGGGGCTCGAATCTCAGCGTATCCCGGCAAAATTCGATCCATCCTGTTGTTATATTATCGAAGAGGATATTCTCGTCGGTGAAGATTCCGCGCGTCACTGTGTAATCCTCTTGGAGATACAGAAAGTCTTCATCATTAAGCTCGGGCATGGCATCAGTTACCCCAACGCTTTCATCCGACAGGTTGCGCCCGGAATCTTGCAGGGGCTCGGTCCAGCTACTAAACCGACGAAATTCTTTGAGATAATATGCCTTGCAGTATCTTCCGATTTGGCCCACTTTTCTTCTCCTGAAATATGACTTCAAGCTCTGCCGCGAAGCCTCGCCATCAAGCTCTTGCAGCTACATCAGCCTTAGCAGGCTGCGGGGCAACGAGCTGTTAGTGCGGGCAGAGCTACCGCATGTGATTGGCACCACAACGCGAGCCGAAGCCATGTAAGTTACTCGACCTGAATGGAACAGACATCAAGCTAGAGACTTGATGTTCGAGACGGCTGGTCGATAGAGCCGAAAGGCAATCCGTGATGGCTGTAGACCGTCTCTTCTGTGAGTCCCCGCGAGGACTGCAATGCGATTGCGGCAACCGGTGAGAGCACCGGCGATGCGCTCGCCACACAGATGTTGCTTGATAACAATTAATGACTCCGTTGCATCTGCTGGAATCGTTCGACTGTTGTATGAGGGAGCTGGTCAAGCTGCTGCCGCTCGATGACGAGGCGGCCCTGATAGCCGACTGTCGAGAGCAAGATCATCACACGGTCTGTATGCTTAACCTCTCGCTCGAATACTCCCATATAGTTCGCCAGTGGACCCTTTTTGATTATCACTTGATCGCCGGGCTTGAGCCCGTCTGCGATCTCTATGTAACCGCTCGGGCTCAACCGCGCCCGTGTGAGGGCGATAATTTCGTCATCCACGACGCCGGGAATTCCGCCGAAGCGCACGACGCTGTGAACCCCTCTGGTGTACCAAACTTTATTCAGGATATTGGGATTGAAGCGCGCGAAGATGTATCGAGGGAAAAATGGCTTGATGACGAAGGTGGTCCGGCCTGTCACGTGATTTTCATGACGCTCTCTCAATTTGGGGTAGAACGTTTCCACGTTCCAGGCCCGCAAATTGTTTTCGGCCCGGTCTTCTTGCTTGGAATGAGTAAGGATTACATACCAGGACGCGCCGTCAACTGCCTTTTGATTGACCATTACCTGCCCTCGATCTGACCTGAGACTCAAAGCATCCATCCGGTTGATACTGCACTGCGCGAGCATTCTTCAGTCACTTGCTATGGACGACATAGATAATTGGCTGATTTGCGCTTTGGCGTTCGATGATGACTCCGTCGGCCTTCAATTTATCCAGCGCCTTCTGCACCACCAGCATCGACTCGTTAATCCGCTGGCCCAGGATCCACCACTTCACTATTCCTTCCAGTGTGTCTCCTGCTTCAGCATTAGCCTGTAAGTAGTCGAAGATATGTTGTGCCATTTCATCTATGTCATTGGGGGAGCTAGTATCCATTATTATCCTCTTTGAAGCGAAGCAAGTGCGGTGCCACACCTGCGGGGTTACTAAGTCCATGTATTTATTGAGTCGCCCGATACAAAGCGGGCTCGGACAAAAGAGACTAGGAGTTTGTTGTCCTAGTCTTTCGGTAATCATTCTCAAGCTAGTAGTGTGAATTAGGGAGTGAAGGCTGAGGATATTTTTATCCTACGAGTGAGCATAAAAGTCCTGCTCTCTAGCGCTCTCTTTACTTCACATCGCACCGAGTGGATTACTTGACTTTGAAAGATCTGAATTTCCTCGCCTGACCGGCAAACCTGAGAAGAGCTTTGATATGCCGCGTGTGATTAGTGGCCGGTCGAGCCAGACACGCCGCCTGCCGGAAAGGCGGCTCAGCGGAGACTGTTATTTACCGAGCGGCGTCTCGATGATGACATTGTTGACCCGCAGGGTGGTTGATGTGGCGCGTTGTAGCTCGGCCATAGCTTTGTTGTAATCCGTTTCCGCACGCAACTCCTGGCTACGCGTATTAACCAACTGGTTCTCTCTCTGAAAGAGCAGGAACAACGACGTGCGTCCGACCTCGTACAACCGTCGCTCGCCACTCAACTGCGCTTCTGCGCTCTCACGCGCCGCACGCGCGGTGAGCACACGCCGCCTGGCCGTCTCCAGAATCTCCGTTGCGTTTCTCACTTCGACTTCAATCACTTGCTCCTGATTTCTTCGGGCTGCCGCCAGCTGCTCGCGCTCGATGCGCGCGCTCCCCAGGTTCTCCTGTGCCAGCCGGTTTCGCAGTGGAATTTCGAGTGTGACACCGACGACCAGATTGTGCGTGTTGAGGCCGATCAGGTTTCGCAACATCTGTCCGTAACCACCGGTAAAGTTATCCGGAACCGCCGCCGTCTCCTTTTTTCCTGTGAGCGGATTCACGGTCGTCATTGGCGAACCGGCGAGGCCCGTCGTGGAGACCGTCGCCCTCAGGTCAAGGCGCGGTCGTGTTTGGTCTTTGAAATACTGTAGATCAATATCATTGATGTCTTGCTCAAGTCGGAGGCGATGCATTTCGGGCCGACTCGCACGCGCTTCGACCAGCGCGTCCTGCAAATTGACCGGCGTCATGTCGAAGGAGGGCGCGTCCGTCGGTATCAATGCGCTGGACCATTCTTTAGCAAGCGGGTCGCTCAGAATCAAGATTTTCAGATTGTTCTCCGCGAGCGTCACGTTCTGAGAGGCCACGAGCAGCGCCGCCTCACGATTCGATAACTCCGTCTGCACCTCCGCGCGTCCGAGCGGAGCGGCAGCACCGATGGCGATGCCTGCTTCCGCACGTCGAAAGTTTTCTCGCGCCAGATTTAGATTTGCCAGTTGGTTCTGGCGGTCACGTAGGGCAAAGACGAGTTCCCAGTAGGCGCGCTGCACCCGCGCGATGACTTCAATCGTGCGCTGGCGGAAATCTGCGTCCGATTGTTCGAGCCGTTTGCGCTGAATGCGAATCTCCCTCCGCGTCAGATCAATCGCGCGTTCACGCATGAGCGGCTGCGTGAAGGTCAAGCCGAAGCTCGACGAGTAAAGCGGGCTGAAGGAGTTGGTGGTTGAAGTCGAAGTAATTCGGCTGTTGTTAAAGAAGACCTCATACTGACCGCCTCCGGTGGACCAGCGCTTGACTATCGAAGAGCCGAAATCAAGTTGGCCTCGGGCCGAGGTGCCGGACGCACCCGCGCCGCTCAACGGGCTCGTCTGCGGAGAGACCGACCTGTTGAACTGTGGCGTGAACAGCAACACGGGATCGTACTGGCCCTGAAGAGAACGCGAATAGCTTTCAGCCAAACGGACATTATTGCGCGCCATCTCTATCTCATTACTGTTTTCAAGTGCCATGCGGACGGTTTCGTTGAGCGAGAGCGGAAGAGTTTCACTACTATTGACCCCGGCCCGAGACAGAACGGGAACGGGCGGCACAGCCCGCCTTTGTCTTGATGGTGTTTGCGCTTCGGATGAGTCTTCTGTATTGACAAAGGGCGTCGGCGCAGGTTGTGCCGGGCGCGGAGCGAGCGGCGGCGGCGGCGGCTCGGCAGGAAAGGAGGGTGCAGCCTCCTGTGTACCGGGGGGTCTTGTCGGATCGGACACGCCCCCCTGTTGCACTTCAGGCGGCAAAGATTGCTGCGCTCGACCGGGCGGAAGCGTCGCATCACGTTGAGCCGGTGTTTGCGAACTCTGTGCGTGAATCGTCAACGCGCCCGAAAAAATGAGCAGCAATAAGACCGTCAATTTAGACAGCGACGACATCCTGCTCCTCTTTGATTTCAGCTTGCTCCTCTTTCAAGCTGACCTCTTCTTTGACAATGCGCCCGTCAAAGAGATGGATAGTACGGTCGGCGAAGTGCGCGTAATGCGGATCGTGCGTCACCATACAGATGGTCGCGCCGTTGCGATGCAGGTCGCGGAGGAGGCCCATGACCGCTTCGCCATTCGACGAATCGAGATTGCCCGTCGGCTCGTCTGCAAGCAGGATGAGCGGTTGACCGGCGACAGCGCGGGCTACGGCCACGCGTTGCTGCTGACCGCCGGAAAGCTGGCTCGGCACATGGTTAGCGCGATGCCCCATCCCTACTTTCTCCAGCGCCTCCGTGACGAGCCGCTTTCTTTCCGCCGTCCCCATCCCGCGATAGGTCAAGGGCAGTTCCACATTCTCGTAAACCGTCAGGTCGCCGATGAGATTGAAGCTCTGGAAGATGAAGCCGACCTCCAGGTTGCGTATGCGTGCGCGTTCCGCGCGCGAGAGTTCTGCCACGGGTTTGCCGTTCAACCAGTAGTTTCCTTCCGTCGGCGAATCCAGCAATCCGAGAATCGAGAGCAGCGTGGATTTGCCACAGCCGGAAGGACCTGTAATTGCGACGTATTCTCCCTTGTAGATTTCCAGGTTGGCCTCAGACAGGGCATGAGTTTCCACCTCATCTGTGAAGAAAACCTTCTTCAAGCCTTCCAGACGAATGAGCGATGGCGCGGATGAGTTCATTTTATCTCCTCCAGATTTTTTCCAGTGTTTACTTCAAGCGAATGCGCTTATAACCATCCCAGGCAGAGGTATCAGACAAGATGACCTGATCCCCTTCCTTCAAGCCGTCGAGAATTTCGACAGTGCTGACGGAATTGCGCCCCAGTTTGACTTGCAGGCTGGTGGCGCTCTGTCCCCCCTCTTCAAGCTTGAAAAGCTCAATGGTGCTCTGGGCTTGTCCGAAAGCGGGCCGACCGACGTAGATCACGTTATCAAGTTTTTCCAGCTCGATGGTTCCATCCACTGAGAGGTCCGGGCGCGCGCCCTGTGGCAGAGCGCCGTTGAGCGACACGTCTACGGTGACAGTTCCCTGCTCGACGGCAGGGTCAATCCGCACGACCTGACCGGGGATGACACCGTTACGGGTATCAATCGAAGCCGGTTGGCCGACCTGTATATCTTTGGCCTGAGTTTCAGCTATCTTCAGCTCAGCTTTGAGGTGTTGAGGCTCGGCTACTCTGGCAAGGTTAGTGCCCGGCGTGACCTGCTGTCCCACCTCGACCTGCATCTGCTGGAGCACGCCGGAGGTCTGGGCCAGAACTTGCAATGAGTTGACTTGCGCACGCTTGAGTTGCGTCAGGGCTTCAAGCTGCGCGATGCGCGACTTCTGGGCCTCCACCTGGGACTCAATAGCTTTCTTGCTCACCTCAAGGCGCTGCTGCTCGATTTGATAGCGAGTCGCCAGCTCGTCGGCACGGACTCTGGAAAGCCTGAGAGTAAGGTCCGGAATCAGTCCCTCCTTAGCCAACTGTTCGTCAGTATCCAGTTGCAACTTGGCCTGCTGGTATTCGGCCCTGACGGTTGCGGCGGCGGCTCTCTGGCTCATCTGCTCGCTTTCGAGTTTGACGCGGATATTTTTCAAATCAGACTGCGCGGCCTGAAGCTGATACTGCGCGTCCTGTGCCGCTTGATCCAACTCTGGATTACTAAGCTCGATGAGGACCGTGCCCGCGTTGACCTGTGCTCCGGGCTGAACCAGTATGCGCTCGACGCGCCCGTCTATCGAAGCGGCTATGACGCGCACTTCCTCGGGTACGAGTGTGCCCGGCCCACGAACCTGTCGCACCATTGGTCCGCGCTTCACGGTATCAATCCAGATGGCAGACCGCTCGACAATCGGCGCTGCGGGCGTAAGCTTGGACACACCCAGGGTGATGGCTGTGACGACGGATAAGGCAAGCAGGGCGAAGATCAGATGACGAAAACGACGTTTGCTCGTCGCGGACTTACGCGGGATATCCATTTGTGCCCCTCAATCCTAATTTAAGAGACCCTGCTTCCACAGCCGATGCTCTTGCAGGACCAATCATGAAGTTAATGACGCACCGCATAGAGACAGCCGAGGAGGCTGTTGTTCTCTCGAAGTTGAGTCTGGCCCGGAGGTCGGCAGTTATCAGGAACTATCGGCGGAGGTCTACTCGCTTTAAGCCGTTACAGAACAGACGCCGCGCGGACACATACCTGTCCGAATTCAGCAAATGCAGTGCCACACAGTTGACTCAGCTAAATTGTAGATTTTCAACGGTATGTGAGGCTGACGCGAAGCGTCCGAGAGAGGGATAGGATATTATTGGCCGATGCTGCGCGAGCGCGGGCGGCGATTTAACGTCCGAAGTGGGCGACTCCGGGGTAGGATGTTTTTAGCCGGATGGCGCAGGGAAATGTCCTAACCGGCACGCGCCATCTGCATCTTTACAAATCCGAGAGATAATCGCCCGACGGACATCTACTGCTCCAGCTACCCCTGGGGGGCGGTCGTCAGATTATATTTCTTGAGCAAGGCGAAAAATGCGCGCCGGTTCTTCTTCGCCTCGCGGGCGGCCTGACTAATGTTGCCGCCGCAGGCGGAGAGGATATCTTGTAGATAGTTGCGCTCAAAGGTCTCAACCATGCGCGCCTTCGCTATCTTGAACGATTCTTTCGGCGCGGAGGCAGAAGAAGAAGCCTGCGCACTTGGAGACATCCGCAAATCCTCGGCTTGAATGACAGGTTTATCATTTAAGACGACGGCCTGCCGCACGGCGTTCTCCAGTTCGCGCACGTTTCCCGGCCATTCGTAAGCAGACATACAAGCCAGTGCCCCTGAAGAAAAACGGACCGTCGGGCGGTGGTAATCGCTGGTCGCCACATTTAAGAAATATTGAGCTAGCAGCGTTATATCTTCATGGCGCTCACGCAGGGACGGCAGTTGCAGTGAGACGACATTCAAACGATAGTAGAGGTCTTCTCTAAACAAGCGCTCCTGCACTTTGACGTGAAGGTGCTGATTAGTGGCTGCCAGTAGTCTCGTGTTAGAACGCCGATACTGTGAGCCGCCCAACGGCTTGTACTGCTTATCTTGCAGGAAGCGCAAGAGCTTAACTTGATCGGCGAGGGGCAAGGAATCCACTTCATCCAGAAACAGTGTTCCGCCTTCAGCTTCTGCAATCAGACCGGGTCGAGCATGGCGCGCATCCGTATATGCTCCGGGCTCGTGACCGAACAGCTCATTTTCAAACAGACTGGCCGGGATCGAACCGCAGTTGACAGGGATGAATGGTTTATTCGCTCTCGGGCTCAAATAATGAATGGCACGCGCACACATCTCCTTGCCCGTTCCGCTCTCGCCCGTGATTAAAACGGGAACATCACTACTGGCGATACGCGGAATCTTCTCTATCGTAGCCATGAACGCAGGTGCATTGCCGATAAATTGCAGCATGCCGAAGTGCGAGAGCAGATTGAGCTTGACTTGTTCGTCTTGTCTCGCCGTAAAACGCCGCGTGAGCCGCCGTATCCGCAAACATATATCGTGCAAGTCCATGGGCTCCAGGAGAAAGTCATCTATGTCTGTGGAAAGCAACTCGATACCATGATGCAGCGTGAGTTGCTCTAAATAGACTAGAATGGGAATTTCAAACTGATTCCCCGGCTTTGCCCTGATGGCTTCAGTCAAGCGTGGCAGCTCTTCATCGGTGGCTTTGACAAGAAGCAAGCTGGTGCTGGGGTCGGACAAAGCTGCTTGCAGACTCTCAAAACCGTCGAAGGTCGCGCAGCGATAGCCTTCCTCTTTCAAACACTCACTCAACCCGGCCAACTGCTCGGGTTGAAATGTGTTACGCATAATTTGGATGGTGTCACGTTGATGGTGAGGAGGAGATGACACCCTTTGCTCGTCGGGAATTGCGAGGTTTGTCATGATAATTCGCTAATACTCCAAAATCTATAGCGGAATTACAATTGAGCTTGACTACTGCATCGCGTGGCACACACGAAAGTACACACCAAACAGAGAAGCATTTTGATTTTCGCCTCTCCGCGTAGGTTATTTACGTGTTAATTGAATTATTTTATTGTTGCAGTTGCATTCAATTGATAATCGCTATAATTGATCGTATCTCCTTGCTTAACTTTATAAACGGTAGGTGAGAAACTTTCCCGCCGAATTATCAGCCGTCAATTATAAAAATGAGCAATCCGTCTTAGACGTGAAGAATCACTGACAGGCACCTGGATAGGACACGCGTGATGGAGGTACTTCCTGTCAGGAAGGTTACAGCTTCAACCTGTGCGATGAGTTTGAAAAGCCAGAGCACTTTTCATAAAAGTATGCCACAGTAGAGGTAACTGTAACTCAATTTGTTATCAAAGGAACTTCTCTCAACCTTTGCCTTGCACCCAGCTTGATCAAATGATTCCAGTCTTTCAGCCGATTACAAGCGAGTTTTCCTTAACAATCGGCATCGAGACAAGATTTTATACCAGAGGTGCCGAAACGTTGTCAACCCCATGCGAAAGGTATGTTCGTTGGTGCCAGGGCGCAAGCGGGGTCGTGGAAACTCGTACCCTTCCGGTATATATTTCTGCGGCAAGGTGATAGCAATGATTTGATAGCGGAGGTCGGAGGGCTTAGCAGCCATAACATTTTATCTTGGGCCAGTATTGCTGAAGGTGAGTTCTCATCTGCCAACAGGTGTAAATCGTCAAATCATTCTTATAGGGCAGGTCAGTTCTCCGTGGATATAAGCTGTTCAGTCGTTCTTCCGCGCCTTGCCCACCAGGTTGAATTTTAAGCTGGCGCTTCTCTCGGTGATATATACCTTTACCTGCTTCGGGCTGAAATTGAGTTGGAGTTGATAGAAGTTGATGTTGGCTATCTCGTCATAATCCAGAACGAAGGTGTTTTTATTCTTCCAGTATCCTTTAAGCCCGACCGGGAGCCCGAATCGCCCGCCCTGTGAGATGTGTGGGACTCCATCGAGCCCGATGCGGCGCGTTTCCGTCGGCCTGTTATTGAACATAAGTTGCACTGACGCGTCTTCCGGGGACGAGAATGTGAGCGAGATTGATTTGAGTCCGAGAGGATTTGTTTCAAAGAGGAACGGTTTACCGGAGATATTTCTCGCCATTTCCGGCAGCGGGGCAGCCGTCTTCGTTTCGGTGGGCTGAGCGGCAGCGCTCACCAGCTCTTTCAGACGAGCGACGCCGGATGGATTGTCAGGCAGGGGTTGATCGGACTTGACGGCCTCCACCAACAGTTGCCCTATCTCACCCGGCTGGAAGCCTCCGCCTGTAAACACCACAATCATGTTCTTGGCCGGTATTACGCTGACGCGCTGCCCGCCACGCCCCGAAGCCTCGTATATCAGAGGAGTCACACGAGACCTCACTAACCAGCCGTATCCATAGTCGCTCTCTGTGCCCGTGCCCGTCTGCGCACGGGTTGACTCTCGCACCCAGTCGGCAGAGACGATGCGCTTTCCATCCCACATGCCTTGATTCAGCAAGAGGTAACCGAGCTTCGCCATGTCCCGTGGATGAAGATGAAGGTCGCCCCATCCGTGGCTGATGCCCTGTGCATCAGCGGGCCAAATCTCATCACCGATGCCGAGAGGTTGAAAGAGAGATTGGCGTGCGAAATCCCGTTCACTCATCCCGGTCGTTTGGGAAACGACCGCGGAAAGCAGGTGCATTCCGCCGCTGCAATAAACGAACTTGCGTCCGGGCTCTTCGACCATCGGAAGATTCAGCATGAACTGCACCCAATCATCGCTCTGTTTCATCTCCCTCAAAGTCTTCTCGTTCTCTGTGTACTGACAATCGAGCCCGGAGGTCATAGTGAGCAAGTGCTCGATGGTAAGCCTCTCTTTCCGGGCATCTCTGTTGGAGACGGTGCGATTGGGAAAGAGCGCCAGCACAGGCTGTTGTATGTTTTTGATTTTGCCTTGCTCGATGGCGACACCGATGAGCATACTCGTCACGCTTTTGGTAACAGAGGCTGCGTCGTGCACGCTCGTTCCGTCGTAGGGATAGAAATAAGCGTCCAACACGACGTATCCGTTGCGTATGATCAACAGACTATGTACGTTGATGTTGTGCCCGCGCACATAATCCATGAGGTCTGCTAATTTATTCGAGTCCAGTCCCTGTTGCTCAGGCGTCGTTGAGCGCCAGCCGTGCGTCGGCCAGTATGCGGGTGATCCGGAATTTTGGATTGATTGCGGCATGGCAGACTGGGCAGCGAAAAGGATAATTGAGAATAGAGATAAGCAACGGCAGGTTTGCAACATACGATTCTCTCATCAGGTGGAAATCTTAATCACTGCTGTTAGAGGAGACCGCCTCGTGAATTACAGCCTGACGAGCGAGCATAGTTGAGGCGAAACCGAAAATCAACTTCTGCTTACTTAAGGTAGTGAGATAGCTTGGAAGAAGGAAAGCTCGTGATTCTGGAGAGCGCGCCAACTTGCTCGTGGCTCGTGAGGGGTAGAGCAATCGCCAGCCCTGCTATCCCCTCTAAGTAATTGAACCAAAATGTGGCGGAGAGGGTGGGATTCGAACCCACGGTGGGCGTAAACCCACTCCGGTTTTCGAGACCGGTGCACTAATCCACTATGCGACCTCTCCGCATGTGAAGACAAAGATAATGGAAAAAGGCTTGTGAGTAAAATGCAGAACGACGAGGCCGGGGTTTGATTCGTTTCTACTTTTTACTTTTGCCGTGGCTCACCCCCGGCGGGCGCGAAAGAAGTCCTGCATGAGCGCGCGGCACTCTGTTTCGAGGACGCCGGAAGTGATTTCCATTCGATGATTCAAAGAGCCTGAGTCGCACAGGCGAAACTGTGATTCGACAGCGCCGAAACGCTCGTCCCTTGCGCCGTAAACCAGCCGCCGCACACGCGCCTGCACCAGCGCTCCCGCACACATCGCACACGGCTCGATGGTCGAGTAAACGGTGGCGTCCGTCAGACGATAGTTGCCAAGCGTGCGCGCCGCTTCTCTGAGCGCGACGATTTCGGCATGAGCCGTCGGGTCGCAATCCGTGCGCGTGCGGTTTCCGGCCAATGCCAGGACGCGGCGCTCATGCTCTATCACCACGACCGAGCCGACCGGCACTTCGTCGCGCGCGCGAGCTTCAAGAGCCGCAGCCAGGGCCTCGCGCATCCAACGCTCGTCCCCGCCGCTTCTTTCTTCCGTCTGCATAGGAACCGGTTCGCGCGCTCCGCGCAAAGAAAAGATAATAGGTGTCGCGAGGAGAGACTGTCAAGAGAGCGTCCCGGCGACGCGTGAAAGCTCTGCACGGGTGCACCTGAGATCATCAAAGAGGCCGCAGGGTCAGCCGGATTTTCGCTTAAGAATTATCGCACGCCTTCGGCGCACGTGTTATTATCGGTTGCTGGTTGGTCAATTCCTGTAAGGAGACCTGACCCGCCACGCGAAGGAGCAACCCAATAGAGCAATGAGCAAAGATGTGCGCCAGAGACCAAGCGGCCCGCTCTCAGGCGAACTAAAAAAACCGAGCGTGACGGGCCGTCTCAGACCTCCTGCTCCTGCCGCTACGGGTGGGCCGTCCGTACCAATCAGCCCGCCAGCCCCCGCACCGACTCCGCAGCGAATGACAACCGCCGAATTCAATACGGCGATGGTCCACTTCTATCGCGGCGAAGTGACGCGCGCTAACACATGGCGCAACCGTCTGGACACGACGACCAACTGGGCCGTGCTCACCTCGGGCGCAACGCTTTCATTTGCCTTCGGCGACCAGTTCAGCCCGCACTTTGTCATTCTCATCAACACGCTGCTCGTGGGCTTCTTTCTACTGATGGAAGCGCGGCGTTATCGCTACTACGAAATATGGTCGAGCCGCGTGCGTATACTTGAGACGGGCTACTTCGCGCAACTGCTTGCGCCAGATCCCAACGTGGATAAGCAGTGGGCCGAAATACTGGCGAGCGATTTGATGACGCCGCACTTTACCATCAGCGAATGGGAAGCCATCGGTCGTAGATTGCGTCGCAACTACCTCTGGATTTTCATGCTGCTCGCGGCGTGCTGGAATCTCAAAGTCTATCTGCATCCGACACAGGCCAAGGATTTAGCCATCTTCGTGGACCGCGCGCAGATTGGCGTCGTGCCCGGTCCTTACGTGCTCTTTGCGGGAATCCTTTTTAACCTTGGTCTGATTATCTTCGCCGTCGCGACCGTGCGCTTGCGCGAAGCCACGGGCGAAGTCCTGCCGCATCACGTGTTCCCCTTTGCCAGACCTTTCGAGCGGATGACGGAATGGACGCGCGAAGCCACGCAGGGGCGCACGCGTCGGCGTGCTCAACGCGCGCGCCAGCGCGTACGCACCTCCAGTTCCCAAACCGCAACCGGCGAGTTCAAGCGCATAGACACGACCGAGACGCCCGACAGAAAACCGGAAGAGATTTTGAAATAGAGGTCAGAGGCCAGTAAAGAAATGATGAATGCAAAGTGCAAAGTGCAAAATTAAAGCATCTCTTGCTGTTCATTCATCATTTTGCATTTTGACTTTTGCATTTCTTTACTAACCTCTGATCTCTTTTATTCTTATGCTCGAACTAGACGGACAAAAACTTTCGCTCGAAGAAATCGTAGCGGTAGCGCTACAGCGTGAAGAGGTGCGCCTTGCGGGTGCGGCGCGCGCGCGTGTGCGGGAGGCGCGTGCGCTGGTGGAAAAGATTATCAGCGACGGGCGCATCGTGTACGGCATCAACACGGGCTTCGGCAAGCTCTCGGACGTGCACATTCCACCGCAGGCCATGAGCGACCTGCAACTGAATCTGGTGCGCAGCCACGCGTGCGGCGTGGGCCGACCACTTTCTGAAGCAGAGACGCGCGCCATGATGCTCCTGCGCGCCAACGTTTTGGCAAAGGGCTTGAGCGGAGCGCGCGTGGAAGTTTTAGAACTCCTGCTCATGATGCTTGAGCGCGGCGTGCATCCCTTAATTCCCGAAAAGGGTTCCGTAGGAGCGAGCGGAGACCTTGCGCCCCTGGCGCATCTAGCGCTCTGTTTAATCGGCGAAGGCGAAGCCGTCTATCAGGGCGAAAGAATGTCGGGCGCGGAAGCCTTGCGGCGCGCGGGGCTTGAAGCCGTCCGTCTCCAAGCCAAAGAGGGGCTCGCGCTCTTAAACGGCACGCAGGCGATGGCGGCCACGGGCGCGCTCGCACTTCATCGCGCGGAAAGGCTCGCGCATCTGGCGGACGTCTCGGGCGCGATGACGCTCGAAGCTTTGCGCGGCACGCCCGTAGCCTTTGACGAACGCATACACGCCGCGCGCCCGCACCCCGGACAACAAGCGGTCGCAGAGCACCTGCGCCAACTTTTGATTGACAGCGAGATACGCGCTTCGCATCTGGAAAATGATCCGCGCGTGCAGGACGCCTACAGCTTGCGCTGCATGCCGCAGGTTCACGGCGCTGTCCGCACCGCGCTCCGTCACGCGCGCGAGGTTGTGGAGATTGAGACGGGTTCTGCGACCGACAACCCGCTGATTTTCATAGAGCGCGGCGATATCATTTCGGGCGGCAACTTTCACGGCGCGCCCGTCGCGCTTTGCCTCGACTACGCTGCGATTGCCCTCACGGATTTGATGAGCATCACGGAGCGGCGCATCGACCGGCTCGTCAATCCTGATTCTAACGAAGACCTCCCGCCGTTTTTAACCACGGACGCGGGCACGTCCTCCGGCTTCATGATGGCGCAGGTCACAGCCGCAGCGCTCCTCGCGGACTCGCGCGTGCTGGCGCATCCGGCGAGCATAGACAACGTGCCGACCGACGGCGGCAAAGAAGACCACGTCTCTATGGGGATGACCGCGGCGGTCAAGCTGCGCGCCATTGTCGAGAACGCGGAATACGTGCTCGCCATAGAACTCTTAGCTGCCGCACAGGGGCTTGAGCATCGAGCGCCTCTCAAACCGGGCCGTGGTGTCGCGCGCGCCTTTGAAATAGTTCGCTCCATCGCTCCGCCTGTAGAGCGCGACCGCGTGCTCTCTATAGACTTTGAACGACTCGCGGAAGCCATTCGCGAGGGACGTTTCGATTTCTGAGAAGAAGTTGAAAAAGTCCCGAGTGTTTAGCTCCGTAGGAGCGATGATGTTTATAGCTTAATGACAGCAATCAGTAATCAAGCTCCGTAGGAGCGCCATGTTCCGCATCTGTTACATGACGCTCCTACGGAGCTTGATAGTTTGATGATGACAATCAAGCTATAAACATTTAGTCCCTACGGGACTTTTCAAACCGCTTCTCAGAGAGATGGCCCCGATGCCGCGCGGCGCTTAGCGATTTCCAAGCTTTTCTGTTATTAAATTACTGTTCAACGAAACTGCAGACCGAGACTCCGCAGGCTGGCTTCATGCCCGGACGCCGAAGGCGTAGCGCGCTGCGTGAGATGAAAGGAAGAGGCATGTCGGATATATTTGATGATCGAAAAAAGGCGCTTGAAGAAGATTACTTCCGTCGCAAGGAGCGCGAAGCGGTCGAGAAGATGCGCGAGAAGATGGCCGCCGAACAGCAGGCCGAAGCCACAGAAGCTGCGCGCCCTGATTGCCCGCGCGGCCACGGCAAGCTCACACTGGTTGCTTTCGAGGGTGTAGAGATTGATCGCTGCGAATCGTGCGGCGGCATCTGGCTTGATAAGGGCGAGCTGGAACGCCTGCGCCAGAAAGAGGGCGGCGGCTGGTTCAGTCGCTGGCGTCAAAGCGACGAAGGGAAATGATTTTCGATTTGCGATTGCCGATTTGCGATTTGAAAGCGAGTAACAACGCTTTTTCTTCAAATCGAAAATCGCAAATCGAAAATCTAAAATCGTATGTCTCAATCAAGAATCGTGCGTGCGCCGCGTGGCGCTCAATTGAATTGCAAGGGCTGGCATCAGGAAGCGGCGCTGCGTTGTTTGATGAACAACCTTGACCCGGACGTGGCGGAGAGGCCCGAAGACCTTGTGGTTTACGGCGGCACGGGCCGCGCCGCGCGCGATTGGAATTCCTTTGAGGCCATCGTGCGCGAGTTGATGGCGCTCGAAGCGGACGAGACCCTGCTGGTTCAATCGGGCAAGCCCGTCGCGGTCTTTCGCACGCACGAAGGCGCGCCGCGCGTGCTCATCGCCAATTCCAATCTCGTAGGTGCGTGGGCCAACTGGGATCACTTTCACGAGCTTGAGCGTCGCGGCTTGATGATGTACGGGCAGATGACCGCCGGGAGCTGGATTTACATCGGCACACAGGGCATCGTGCAGGGCACGTTCGAGACTTTCGCGGCGATGGCCGACAAGCATTTCAATGGCACGCTCGCGGGCCGTCTTGTAGTCTCGGGCGGCATGGGCGGCATGGGCGGCGCTCAACCCTTGGCGGCGACGTTGAACGGCGCTGTGTTTTTAGGCATTGACGTTGACCCCAGGCGCATAGAGCGGCGCGTAGAGACAGGCTACTGCGACCGGCTGGCCTTGACGCTCGACGAAGCTCTGGATATTTGCGAGGACGCACGCGAGCAGAAACGCGCCGTCTCGGTCGGTCTAGTGGGCAACTGCGCGGAAGTTCTGCCCGAGCTTGTGCGGCGCGGTGTGCATGTTGATGCGGTGACGGATCAAACGAGCGCGCACGACGCTTTACACGGCTACGTTCCGGCGGGATTGACTTTGAGAGAGGCCGCAGATTTGCGCGACGCTCACCCGGAGGAATACATCGCGCGCGCTCGTGCTTCAATGGCGCGACACGTCGAAGCGATGCTCGCTTTGCAAGCTGCGGGCGCGGTCGCTTTCGATTACGGCAACAACATACGCAAGCAGGCGTTTGACGCGGGGCTTCACGACGCTTTCAAGATTCCCGGCTTCGTGCCCGAATACATACGCCCGCTTTTCTGTGAGGGCAAAGGCCCGTTTCGCTGGGTCGCGCTCTCGGGCGCGGCGGAAGATATACGCAAGACGGACGACCTCGCGCTGGAGCTTTTTCCTGAAGACCAGACGTTGAATCGCTGGCTTCGACTGGCACGCGACCGAGTGCATTTTCAGGGACTCCCGGCGCGCATCTGCTGGTTGGGCTACGGCGAGCGCGCACAGATGGGCGAAGCGATTAACGATCTGGTCAAGCGCGGAGATTTACAAGCTCCCATAGCCATCGGGCGCGACCATCTGGACACGGGCTCCGTCGCTTCACCTTTCCGCGAAACGGAAGCTATGAAGGACGGCACGGATGCTGTCGCGGACTGGCCCATCCTGAACGCGCTCCTGAACACGGCGAGCGGCGCAAGCTGGGTCTCGTTTCATCACGGCGGCGGCGTAGGCATCGGCTACTCTCTCCACGCCGGGCAGGTCTCCGTGGCAGATGGAACGGATGAAGGAGCGCGCCGCTTGAATCGTGTGCTGACGAACGACCCTGGCCTTGGCGTTGCCCGCCATGTGGACGCCGGTTATGAAGAAGCAGAGAAAACGGCGCGAGGCAAAGGAATAAATATTCCTATGTTGTCGTCGGGAAGTGAACCTGAAACAAGCTCGTAGTCGCTCGGTGGATGCCGGGTCGAAAGCTGAACTCTGCTTGATATGAATAAGAGGCTCGTCAAATTCCTGCGGCTTGCCATCCTGTTACTCTTACTGCTCCTCTCGCTGGTCGCTTATTACTTCTACAGCAAACGCGGCGTTCGCGTCGAAACGGTTCAATTTAGGAGCAGCCTTGTCGGTAAGACTTTGCCCTACAACGTCGTGCTCCCGCCGGGCTACGATTTAATCACGGAGCGAAAGACGCGCTACCCCGTGCTCTACCTGCTTCACGGCTGGAACGCCAGCTACGCCTCGTGGCTCGCCTCGACCTATCTCCAACAGTACGCCGCAGAGTACCGTTTGATTATCATCATGCCGGAAGGCGACAACGGCTGGTACACGGACAGCGCAACCGTCGCGAGCGATAAATACGAGACCTACTTTTTTCAGGAGTTGATTCCGGACGTGGACAGCCGCTTTCGCACTATCCGCCAGCGCGCGGGCCGCGCCGTCGCGGGCTATTCCATGGGCGGCTTCGGGGCTTTAAAGTTTGGTCTCCTGTATCCGGGGGAGTTTGCCTTTGCGGGCTCTATGAGCGGCGCGCTCGACGCAGCCGCGCGCACCGACGACCCATCCATCATGCAAACTTTCGGACCCGCCGACAGCCCCGCACGCATGAGGGGTAACTTACAGAAACTCGTGCGCGATTATCCCGCCGAACGTTTCTCTATACTGCCCTACTTCTATCTGGATTGTGGGACGGAAGACCCCTGGCTCGCCTCGAACCGCGAGTTGGCCGCAGTGTTTCTGGAGCGTGGAATGACGCACGAGTACAGGCAACTGCATGGCGGTCACATCTGGCCGTACTGGGACAGGCAGGTACGCGAAGTCCTGAGGCTGGCGGCAGAAAATATGCTGTCTCCTCAATCAAAATAAGTGACAAGTGACGAGTGACAAGTGACAAGCAAGAATAGGTTCTTCAACTTGTCACTTGTCACTCGTCACTTGTCACTTCTTCTTTAGCTTCGCCAGTCAAGTGTCTAACTGGTAGAATGTCCAGACCAGAAAATGTTTACTTGCGACACCTGCACGGAAATCTTCGTGTATCAGTCTGGACAAATTTCAAGGACGAGAGAACTTATCTAAGAATGGCAAAGACAGGAATCACGCCGCGCGCGAAGGATTATTCGCAGTGGTATCTGGACATCGTGCGCGAGGCGGAGCTGGCGGAAAACTCCGGCGTGCGCGGCTGCATGGTCATCAAGCCACACGGCTACGCTATCTGGGAATTGATTCAGGCGGCGATGGACCGGCGCATCAAACAGACGGGCCACGTCAACGCTTACTTTCCGCTGCTCATCCCGAAAAGTTTTTTGATGAAAGAGGCCGAGCACGTCGAAGGCTTTGCGCCCGAGGTCGCCGAAGTGACGCGCGCTGGCGGCGTAGACCTCGCGGAGCCTTACGTCATTCGCCCGACGTCGGAAACCATCATCGGCGATACCTTCTCACGCTGGATTAATTCATGGCGCGACCTCCCGCTTCTTATAAACCAGTGGGCCAACGTCATGCGCTGGGAACTCAGGACGCGCCCCTTTCTGCGCACGTCCGAGTTTCTATGGCAGGAGGGACACACAGCGCACGCCACGGAAGAAGAGGCCGAGCGCGAGACCTTGATGATTCTCCACGAAGTTTATACGGACGTGGTCGAGCGCGTGATGGCTATCCCTGTCCTGCGCGGCTTGAAGACCGAGCGCGAAAAGTTCGCGGGCGCGCTACGCACTTACGCGATTGAAGCCATGATGCAGGACGGCAAGGCGCTTCAGGCCGGGACAAGCCACAACCTCGGACAGAACTTCGCGCGCTCTTTCGAGATTAAATACACCACTCAGGACAACCGCGAGGAATTCTGCTGGACCACTTCGTGGGGAACTTCCACGCGGCTCGTCGGCGCGCTCATCATGGCGCACTCGGATGACGACGGGTTAGTGCTGCCGCCACTGGTTGCTCCTATACAGGTCGTCGTCGTGCCGATTTACAAGACGGACGACGAGCGCAGCCGCGTGATGGAAGCGGTCACGAGAATCACAAGCGATTGGACCGACCGCTTTCGCTTCAAGGTAGACGAGCGCGCTCACCTGACGCCCGGTTTCAAATTCAACGAATGGGAAGTCAAGGGCGTGCCCGTGCGCGTCGAGATTGGACCGAAGGATTTGGAGAAGGGCACTGTGGCGGTCTCGCGCCGCGACATGCCGGGCCGCGAGGGCAAAGCTTTTGTAGAGCAGTTGGGATTGACCGAACACGTATCCGGCCTGCTCGCGGAAATTCAGCAGGCGCTCTTTGAACGCGCGCGCCGATTTCGTGACGAGCGCACTTTTGATGCCGCGACTTACGACGAGTTCAAGGAAAAAGTGGAACAGGGTTTCGTGCGCGTCTTCTGGGACGGCGACGGGAGCGACGAAGACCGTATCAAGACCGAGACCAAAGCAACCGTCCGCGTCATCCCGTTTGAGCAACCCACGGAAGAAGGCACATGCTTTTTCACCGGACGCAAGACCACGCGACAGGTCATCTTCGCGCGCTCATATTAAGAGTGCCTAACAAAGAAATTAACAGGGATGGACAGGATAAAAGCAGTGCAAAAGTCAAAATGCAAAATGATGAAGGAAAAGCTATTCTTTAATTCTGCCTTTTGCACTTTGCATTTATCACTTCTTTATCCTGTTTATCCTGTCCATCCTGTTTGAATCTACTAGCGGCATAATAAAGATATGAAGATTACACGTATGCCACGCATCGTCGTCGCGCTTTTCGTCTTCTCTCTCGTGCTCGCTTTTTCCGTCAACGCTCGCGCGCAAACGCCGCAAGAGCGCGTCGCGGAAATTCAAAAGGCGTTGCGCGCAGCGCGCATGGACGGCTGGCTCTTTTACGATTTTCGCGGCTCCGACCCGCTCGCCTATCGCATCCTCGGTCTAGGGCAGCGTGGGCTGACCACGCGCCGCTGGTTCTACTACGTTCCCGCCGAGGGCGAGCCCGTCAAGATTGTGCATTCGATTGAGCGCGACAAGCTGGACCTCTTGCCCGGAGTGAAAAAAGTTTATCTCCCGTGGCAGCAGTTGCACGCGCTCCTGCGCGAGACGCTCACCAAAGGCGGCGCGACACGTTACGGCCCGATGCGGGACGACCCGCGCAACCCTTCGGCCTTCGGAGCGCGTCTCGAAAAGAAGCGCATCGCCATGCAGTACTCGCCGGAAAATTCCGTCCCCTACATCTCGCGCGTCGATGCCGGAACAATCGAGCTGATACGTTCCTTTGGCGTCGAGCCCGTGACGAGCGGCGATTTAGTACAACAGTTCGAGGCCACATGGACGCCGCAACAGCTTGCCATGCACAATCAGGCCGCAGACAAAATTCATCTCATCATCATGCAGGCTTTCGCAGAGATTGCGCGCCGCATACGCGCTGGTGAAGCGACCACCGAATACGACATACAGCAGTTCATGGTGCGCCGCTATGAAGAGGAAGGATTGACGAGCGACAACGAACCGCCGATTGTCGCCGTCAATGCCAACAGCGCCAACCCGCATTACGAGCCGACGCGCGAGCGCAACTCTCCCATCAAGCGCGGCGATTTCGTTCTCTTCGACGTTTGGGCGCGCGTAAATAGCAACGGCTCTGTTTACGCTGACCAGTCTTGGACCGGCTTTGTAGGCGAGACCGTGCCCGCCGAGTACACGCGGATTTTCAACATCGTGCGCGACGCGCGCGATGCTGCCATCAAGTTTGTGCAACAGAGCGTCGAGGGTGCACGTCCCATACGCGGCGCGGACGTGGATGATGTCTCGCGCGGTGTCATACGCCGCGCCGGGTACGCAGAGCAGTTCATACATCGCACGGGCCACTCCATAGACGAAGAGGTGCACGGCAACGGCGCGAACATAGACAATCTGGAAACGCGCGACTACCGGCGCATCATCCCGCGCACCTGCTTCTCGATTGAACCGGGCATCTACCTCGAAGGAAAATTCGGCGTGCGCTCTGAAGTTGACGTCTACGTCTCGGAAGACGCGAAAGCGATTGTCACGGGCCAGCCTATTCAAACCGAAATCGTTGCTATCCTGGCTTTGCGTTGAGTCTTCTTATGAACAAGAAAAAAGTTAAGACCCTCGTCGATTTGATAGACAACGCCATCAAGATTGCCGAAGACCGCCTGCTCAGACGCAAAGCTGGCACGGACGAGATGGCTCCCCTGAGCGGCCTCGAAGCCGTGGTCGCAGCCCTGCGCGCGCGCAAAGAAGAGGCGCTCGAAGGAGGGCTCAAGCCGTTCGAGGGCCGCGATTCGGTCGGCCTCAACCGCGAATTGCTCGAATGGGGCGAGTGGGGCACGCCGCTTTTCGAGGCGCTTCAAGCAATCGAAGAGTATTACAGGGATAACTTTTAATCGTTACTAATTCCAAGGGGGCCGAGTTTTCTTGCTCAACTTTGCTATCAACATCGCGCGCGAGGCCGGGCGTATTCTGACGGATCGCATGGGCCGCGCCGCCATCTCCAACAAGGGCGTCATAGACCTTGTGACCGAAGCGGACCTCGCGGCGGAAAGCTTTATCATCGAGCGCATACAGACGCATTACCCGCGCCACGCCGTCCTCGCAGAAGAGTCCGGAGCAATCCACACCATCGAGCGCGGAAGCGAATGGAAGTGGATTGTGGACCCGCTCGACGGGACAACCAACTACGCGCACGGCTATCCACGCTTCTGCGTCTCCATCGCGCTTGAGCGCGCAGGAGAAGTCGTGCTCGGCGTCATACACGACCCCGTAAGCGACGAGACCTTTGCCGCCGAGCGCGGTGAAGGCGCAACGCTGAACGGGCGTCGCATACGCGCCTCCGACGTTGACGCACTCGCGAACGCCATGCTCTGCACGGGCTTTCCCTACGACGTGCGCGATAACGGAGACTTCGCGCGCCACTTCACGAATTTCATCATGACGGCACAGGCCGTGCGCCGCGACGGCTCAGCCGCGCTCGATCTGGCCTACGTCGCCTGCGGTCGCTTCGACGGATTCTGGGAAGAGGGCTTGCGCCCATGGGATGTCGCCGCCGGGGTGCTGCTGGTCGAAGAAGCCGGAGGCCGCGTCTCGCGCTACGACGGCCAGCCCTTCGAAATCTACACGCCGCCCATCCTCGCCAGCAACGGTCTCATCCACGAAGAGATGATGGAAGTGCTTACACGATAAGAAGTGCAAAATGCAAAGTGCAAAGTGATGAATTAAAGAAGCTCTTTCTTTTCATTCATCACTTTGCACTTTGCATTTTGCACTTCTTTATAGCGCTTCGCCGATGATTTCCGCGAGGCGTTGGGTTTCGCGGCGGGCGCAGGCGCGTGGTTCTTCTCCCTCTTGAGGTGTGATGGTGTAGGGTGTGTGGTAAATGACGTCGACGCGATTGAAGCGGGGGAGTCGCCAGCCTCTGGGCCAGACGCGGTGGCCGCCCCTGATTGTCACGGGCAGGATGGGAACATTCGCTTCGAGCGCCATACGCACCGCGCCGTTCTTGAATCTCTCCAGCTTACCCTCTGGCAGACAACGCCCGCCTTCAGGAAAAATCACCACCGCGCCGCCGCCCTTGAGCCATTGAATAGAGCGGCGAATCGCCGTCGGGTCCGCGCCTTCGAGTTGCAGCGGCCACGCGCCGAATAGCTCCATCATCTTTCCCAGCAAGGGCCAGTCGAAGGCTTCGGCCCACGCCAGAAAACGTAAGGGTCGCTTGAGCGGCAGCCCAATCCAGAACGGGTCCACGTAGGTCTGGTGATTGGCGGCGATAATCAGCCCGCCCGTGAGCGGCACGTTCTCCAAACCCTTGTAGCGCAGACGCCACAGTGCCTTTGCTAACCCGAGGCCCGCCGGACGAATAAATTCGATGAACCCTTGAGGCAGCATAGAAGGCGGGGGCTGCGCACTCCCACGACGCGGCTTGTCAGAAGTTAAACTTGTGCTCGTTTCGCTCAAAATGTTTCGAAGAGATTTTTTTCATTGATTCATCGGTTCATTGATTCAATGAAGAAATGAACCGATGAATCAATCCTTTTTTCTCACGTCTTTAAAATTTTCGCTCATGCGCTTAACGGGCTCGCTCGGTTCGTAGGGCTCCTGGTCGTCGTGCGCCTGCAAAGCGTAGAGATCGGTGACGGCCAGTTCCTCCCACCATTCCGGCACGTCGCGTTCGGTTAAAACGTCCTCGTTCCAGCCCTTGCACACCTCGCATTCAAAACCTGTATAGGCACGCGCTTCCCCTTTGGTCAAACCGATGCGCGTTTTCGCGTTGCACTCCGGCTGGCGACAGCGCCGCTCTATCTCTATGAGCAGCACGTCGCGCGGGATAATCAGTCTGCGTCTGGGCGCGGCTTTCATCCAGTCTACACCTTATTCGATTCCTTCGAGCGGCCACGGGCGGTCTACAAATTCCAGGTGCAGCCGCGTGATGCCGTCCGCCCCTGCGCGACGCCCGCGCACGGCGGCCAGCACACTGATGTTATACTGCGCGCTTCTCAATCTTATAAATCGCCCGCGCGCCACGTTGAGCGAAGTGAAGACGGCAGCTCCACGACGGCTGATGTTCTCCGTCACGGTGCGCTCACTTTCCGTCACGTTACCCTTCTCGTCAAAGACCTCCACAATGACATCGAGCGGCACGCTGTGGCGCGTTTCGGGACGCGGGTCGGTCGAGGGGACGTGGCCCGCCTCGCGCTTCTCGTTGATGTCCCACAAACCATCCTCGGGCGAAGGTGCGACATCGTAACGCTTCGTCGGGTCTAACTCAAAGCTCGCGGGCGGTCGTTTGCCTACAAAAGCCACGCCGACTTCAAAACGCACGCCTTCGCTCCCGCTTTTAATCACGGGGGTCACGTTACGCACCAGACACCAGACGCGATACTGCTGCTCTACGTGATCGAAGCAACGAAGCTGGCGCGGCATGGGCAAGGTCAGGTGCAGTAGCCGACCGGGCTCTGTGGGCCGTGTGATGGAAAGACGCGCGCCGAAGGGCGTGACGTCTATGAGGCGCGTCATCTCCACCCACTCGTGATCAAGGGTCTCGCGGCAATGCACGCGCACGGGCAGCGTCAACTCCAAACGCTCGCGGCGGCGCTTTGTTTTTCCGTCAAAATTCATAAAGATTTCGGGCGCGAAAAGGGGCTCGCGGCACGCCTCATCCTATGCAAGATATTGGGGGCTGGAACTGCCCCTTGAAAAGCCTTGAAAACCCGGCTGAAGCCCTTGATTTTACGGGACTTCGAGCCCGTCCGGAGTTTGCCAAAACACGGCCTTACTGGTACAATATCCTGTACTTCTCGCCCGGCCATTTTCCTCTGGCCGCCAGAGGTCAAGTACAGACGAAAAAGAATCTACGCCACACGCAGGTTGCGCCTCAAGTTTTCTATCCGAGGAGGCGCTGGGTGTGCTCTCTCCGAAAGGAATGAGGCCATTCAGGAGAGAGGTGGAGCCTTCTTTTAGGCTCGCTATGCGGATTGTACCGGAAAGGTTTATTTGATGGAAACACTGGAACGTAATTACATCAATATCGAAGACGAGATGCGTCGCTCGTATTTGGACTACGCCATGTCCGTGATTATCGGGCGGGCGTTGCCGGACGTGCGCGACGGTCTCAAGCCCGTACACCGTCGCGTGTTCTGGGCCATGCATGAATTAGGCAACACTCATAACAAAGCTTACAAAAAGAGCGCGCGTATCGTCGGCGACGTGATTGGTAAATATCACCCGCACGGCGACACAGCCGTTTACGACACCATCGTTCGACTGGCGCAGGATTTCTCCATGCGCTATCCCTTAATAGACGGTCAGGGAAACTTCGGCTCGGTTGACGGCGATGCCGCAGCCGCCATGCGTTACACGGAAGTCCGCATGGCAAAGCTGACGACGGAAATTCTGACCGACATCGAAAAAGAGACCGTCGATTTTCAACCTAACTATGACGAGTCGCTCTCGGAGCCGACGGTGCTCCCGACGCGGATTCCCAACCTTCTGGTCAACGGCTCGGACGGCATCGCCGTCGGCATGGCGACCAAGATTCCGCCGCACAACCTGACGGAAGTTGTCGAAGCCACCATCGCACTGCTACGCAAGCCCGACATCAAGCTTCAGGAATTGATGAAGCACGTCACGGGGCCGGATTTTCCGACCGGCGGCTTTATCTACGGCGGCGAAGAACTCAAGCGGTCTTACACGACCGGGCGCGGCGTGATTCAGATGCGCGCGCGCGCGGCCATCGACCGCATAGGTCGGGGCACACAGGAGCGCGACGCCATCGTCATCACGGAGATTCCCTATCAGGTCAACAAGGCTCGCTTGATTGAACGCATCGCCGAGCTGATTAACGAGAAGAAGCTCGACGGCATCTCTGACCTGCGCGATGAATCCGACCGCGACGGGATGCGTATCGTCGTCGAATTAAAACGCGACGCCGTGCCGCAGGTCGTCCTTAATAAACTTTACAAGCTCACCCCAATGCAGTCGTCTTTCGGCGTCATCAACCTGGCGATTGTCAACGGGCAGCCGCGCGTCTTGAACTTGAAAGAGATGCTCGAAGCCTTCGTTGACTTCCGCCGCGAGGTCGTGAAGCGACGTACGGAATACGAGCTTCGCAAGGCTCGCGCACGCGCGCACATCCTCGAAGGATTGAACAAGGCGCTCGATGCGCTCGACGCTATCATCTCGCTCATACGTAACGCTCGCTCTGTGGATGAAGCCAAGCAGTGGCTCACGGGCCAGACGAAAACGATGGGCGAAATCAAATCATGGAAGGGCACGCCCACGGATTTGACGGTCGCGGGCTTTGTCGGAAAGCTTCAGAAAACCATTGCCAAGCTGAGCTTTTCCGAAGCGCAGGCGCAGGCCATTCTGGACTTGCAACTGAGACGCCTCTCTGCTCTCGAACGCCAGAAAATTCTTGACGAGTACAAGTTAATCATCCAGCTCATCGCCGAGCTGGAAGAGATTCTCTCGAACGAGAACAGTTTGCGCCGCGTCATCATCAAGGAGATGGAGGAGGTCAAGAGGGATTTTGGCGACAAGCGCCGCACGGAGATTGTGGACGAAGGCGTAGAGCTTTCCATCGAAGACCTGATTGCAGATGAAGACGTCGCTATCACAGTGACGAACTCCGGCTATATCAAGCGGACGCCGATTACTACCTACCAGCGTCAGGGACGCGGCGGCAAGGGACGCTTCGGCGCTTCGACCGGCAAGAACGGCGATTTCGTAGAGCATCTCTTTATCGCTTCGACCCACGCTTACGTGATGATCTTCACGGACGACGGGCAGGTCTTCAAGCTGAAGGTTCACGAAGTGCCGGATGCTGCGGCTTCTGCGCGCGGCAAGGCGGTTGTGAATCTCATCAGCTTGCCGTCTGACCGCAAACTGGCGGGCGTCGTGCCCGTGCGTGAATTCTCCGAAGGGCGCTACGTCGTGATGGTCACAAAGAAGGGCGTGATTAAGAAGACGAGCCTCGCGGATTTCCAGAACATACGCACGAATGGCATCAACGCCATCAACATAGACGAGGGCGACGCGCTGTTGGACGTGGTGCTCACAGACGGCACGAAGCGCATCTTTATCGCGACGCACAACGGGTTGGCGATTCGCTTTGACGAAGCGGGCGTGCGCCCCATGGGTCGCGCCACGCGCGGCGTGCGCGGGATTGACTTGCGCAAGGACGATTACGTCGTCAGCATGTGCGCCGTCTCGCCGGACGATTCGGAGCGCATGCTTTCCGTTTCCGAACAGGGTTTCGGCAAGCAGACGAAGATTACCGACTACCGCTTCCAATCGCGCGGCGGCAAGGGCGTCATCAACATGAAGACAACCGACAAGACCGGCAAGGTCGTGGCGGTCTTCCCCGTTGACGAGGAATCAGAAATCATGATCATCACGCAACAGGGCAAGCTCATACGCATCGAAGCCGACAGCATACGCAAGACGGGCCGCTCCGCCTCGGGCGTCCGCCTGATTAAAACCGACGGCGGCGACCGAGTCACCAGTGCCTCCCTGGTCGAAGCTGCGGCAGAAGAAGCAACAGCCGAAGTTGGCTGATAATTCCACTGCGTGTTTACCAAGCTCAAAGGCTCACTCGCTTTTCGAAAAGCGAGTGAGCCTTTGAGCTATCTACTATTACTTCACAAATTCGTTGTGGTCTTTACGCGGGCCATTCATTCCTGAATCACATCTCGCGCGCCTTCGCCTTCGACCCACACTTCGCCGTCTTCGTAAAACTCTTTCTTCCAGATGGGCACGGTACGCTTTAATTCAAGGATAGCCCATTCGCAAGCTTCAAAGGCGGCGCGGCGGTGCGGGGCGCTGACGGAGATGACGACGCTCGTTTCGCCTATCTCTAATCTTCCGGTGCGGTGGACGATGCCTATGTGTGTGATGTCGAAGCGTTCGTGTGCGGTGCGGCCCAGACGTTCCAGCTCGCGTTGGGCCATCGGCGCGTAAGCTTCGTAGACCAGATAGAGCGTGCGGCGGCCCTTGGTCCATTCGCGTACGTAGCCGTCGAGCGTGACGGTTGCACCGCAAGAGGACTCAACAACACGGCGCGCGACTTCACCGACATTAATCGGTTCTGTGGTCAACTCAAAGAAGTCCGGGCTTCCCTTCTCTTCCACAACGCCGTGGCCTCCGCTCACGGGAGGAAAGACGGCCAGCTCGTCGCCGTCTTTGATTTCAACATCTGAATCTTGCGCGTATTCCTGATTGACTGCGAAAAGCAGCGAGCGCCCGAAGCGGCGTAGTTCCGGATAGGCGGAGAGTATCTCTGCGAAAGCCGTGCGGGCTGTAGCGGGACTGGTTAAAAACAATTCCGCTTCATCCGCGCCCGCCGCTGCATCGCGTGCCGCGCCGAAGAAGAGGACGCGCACACAAATCCTGTCTTCACGAGCCGGATTTTCAACTTCACCTGTATCCTGTCGAACATTCATCATGAAACGCGAGCTATTCGAGATTGATTTTCTTTCCGGCGTGGCCGTTTGACCTGGCAATCTGGTGCATCCGAGCACGCTCTTCGTAGCTGGTGATGGCGCGCGCCAGAAGATCGTAGAGGCGTTTGAGTCTTTCCAGAGTCGAACGCATTTCGAGCAGCTCCTGCTTGACCTCGTTGTCAATCTCCATCGCCGCCGCGACGAGAAACGAGAGCCGCTCCGGGTCAACGTCGGGCAGCTCCGGCAATGCAGCGCGCTCGTCGTTGATGATACGCACGGCCTGCGCGATGCGCTGAAAGAGCGCCGACACCTCCTGCGCGCTTCGGGCTAGAGCTTCCTCGTCTTCGTCTTCGTCTTCAAAAAAGGAGACCTCTGCAATCAGGTATGGATCGCTGTGCTCGACATAGGAGAGGACGCGATAGCGTATGAGACCGATGGTCAGAATGTTGGAGCGACCGTCGGGCAAGGGCTGAACTTCGGTCACTTCGGCCACGCACCCGACGTGGCCGACGGGAGGCACTGTGCTTTCCTGAGCGCTCATGTCGAAATATGAGAGGCCGAAAAGATTGTCGCGCAGGCGAACGTCTTCGAGCATCCGGCGATAACGCGGCTCGAAGATATGGAGCGGCATCGGCACGCCCGGAAACAGCACGACCGGCAGGGGAAACAGCGGCAACTCGCGCTCACCGCCAACTCTGTCCAAAGGATCACTCATAAGAAGGGATGAGGGATGAGGGATGAGGGATGAGGGATGAATGATTGATTCAACCGACGCTGTAATTCAATCGCTTCATCCCTCATCCCTCATCCCTCATCCCTGCACTGTGGCGTTGCGCTCGATGGCGCTCAGGGCCGTGGCGGTCGGCACGCTCTCGGCCTCCGGTGCGTCTTCCGCAGAAGCTTCTGCGGTGGCCGAAGCGTTGAGCTTCTGTTCAATCAGCTCAAGAATCTTGTCGGGTGTTTCCTGACTCAGCGCGAGCCGTTTGGCTTCTATCACAAGCTCGGCCATCTCGTGCGCGCGGTGGCGAAAGCGATTATTGCGCGCGATTAAATCTTCTATGATGCGGCGCTCGCGCTCCGTGCGTGGCGCTTGCGCGTCAAGCCCGGCGGCGACGGCATATTCTACGGGAACGCTCTGGTTGCGCATCATGACGTGGAGCGCGCCCGTGCGCTCCTCTATCTCTTCGCGCATGCTGCGGATTTCCAGGAGCGCGTTCTTAAAGCCAAGCTGCCCGCGCAAAGTCACTTCGATAATAGGCGCGGGCTCATCCGTTTCAGCGGCGTCATACTTTCGAGCCTCGCGCTCGACCATCTCCATGACGCCTGCGCGCACGGTCTCTGCGTCCACTGCGCCCGAGACGTCGTACCACAGACGTTGAAAGGGCCGCTGTGTGTAATCGCGTATGTGCTCGGCTCGGATGTTGTGCTGGTCGTCAACTTCTACTAAATAAAGCCCGCGCTCCTCCCTGTATTCGTCAATCGAAGTGGGTTCGAGCGAGCCCGGATTAAAAGCCCAGTTGTCGACGTCGAAACGCTTGTGCGTGTGGCCGAGCGCGACGTAGTTTGCAAGCTCTTTCAGCTCGTTTAATTTGGCAATCGTGAGCGCCGGGATGGGTCGCTTGAGCTGTCCCTCTACGTCCGTGTGCAGCATCAGGATGTTGAAGCGGCCTTCGCCGCGCGCATGTCTCAAGCTCTCGGCGAGGATTGGGATGGCGGTGTTGGCGCTTGCGCCGTACCAGTGCGAGCCGAAGATGCGCGCGCCCGCGATGTCTACGAAGGAACCCGTGTGGTCTTCCTCGCTCCACGGCGACATGCCGATTGGATTCTCTTCGTCGTTGGTCGGCTCAAGCAGGATGAGATACTCCCACTGCGAGAGCGAGCGCATCCAGCTAAATTCGGTGAGCATGTCGCGCTGGTCGTGATTGCCTTCGATGGCGACCACGGGGATGCCCGCTTCCTTCAAAGAGCGCAGGCCCACCATGGCGTGATTCATAGCCTGCGGGTCAACGTTGCGGCGGTCAAAGAAATCGCCGCAGATGAGCACAAAGTCCACCTTGTTCGGGATGGCGTGCCGTTGCACCACATCAAACCACGCGCGATAAAAATCTTTCGTGCGTTCTTCCAGATTGTAGCGGCGGCAGCCTAAGTGTATGTCCGCGATGTGAAGAAATTTCATAATGATTAGTTTCTGTCCGACGCATGCGAATCAGGACGGCGCGCCCGCACGAATCAAAGACGTGGCTGCATTATACGATATTGAAAGAGAGGAAGGCTAAGAAGTAATCGCGCGCCTCGAATATGCGGTCAGGTAACTAAAGGTTAATGGAAGACGCCGCCCGCAAGACTAGACCGAAACTGGCTGAATATAGTAGGTTGCATGAACGCCACACAGTAGATTCCGATGAGCGATCAGAATCGTCGCTCATCGCTATCTGAGCAGAGCCAGTGCAAATTCGCGAACAAGGTTTACGGTTTTTCCGGAGCACACGCTGATGAAAGATGAACATGAAATCGTCAGGCTCACGCGCCCCGTTGACGAGGGCGATCACGCGTTGGGGTCGCCATCGGCCCCTGCGACGCTCGTCGAATACGGCGACTACGAGTGTCCCTATTGCCGCCAGTTGCACCCCATCATTCAGGAGATTATGAGGCGCACGGAAGGGTTGCGCTTCGTCTATCGCCACTTCCCCATCAGCAAACTCCACCCGCACGCGGCGAGGGCAGCCGAGGCAGCGGAAGCCGCCGGGGCGCAAGATAGATTCTGGGAGATGCACGACGCGCTCTTTGAAAAAGACAGGCCGCTCGATGATGATGAACTCGCACACTCGGCCAGACGTGCGGGGCTCGACATGGAGCGGTACGAGAGAGAGATGGAAGAAGGCGCTTACGCCGCCAGGGTGAGCGAAGCTTTCACGGCTGCACTTTATCAGGACCACGTGACCGGAACGCCGACGCTCTACCTGAACAATGTTCGCCTGAGCAACATACAGAGCATGGAAGCTCTGCTCCAGGCGGTCACGGAGGCCGGTGCAACTCTGCAAGCCAACACAAATACGCGACCCGGCTTGCTAGAGCGCCTGCGCAATTTCCGCCCCGGCATGACTCGTCTGCGCTCGTGACAGCTTTCCGAATGAAAAAATTTACCTGTAGCGCTTTAGGAGAAATCACGGGGGACAAGGCTTGACGACGATTGTTAAAGCGCCGTGTGATGAAGCGGTAATTCGTGCCGGGTCGGATGCGTCGCCGTGTTCCAAACGGGCCGCGCCGTGGGTGCTGGCGGCGACCATCATGGCGTCGAGCATCACTTTCATAGACAGCACGGTCGTCAACGTCGCATTGCCCGTGCTTCAGCGTGAGCTGGGCACAGACATTGTCGGCGCACAGTGGATTGTAGAGTCTTACTCACTGATGCTCTCCGCCTTGATTCTGGTCGGCGGCTCTCTGGGTGATCGCATGGGAAGAAAGCGCATCTTCTCAATGGGCATCGTGCTCTTCGCGATTGCTTCCGCTGGATGCGGTCTGTCACAGACGACCGCGCAGCTTATCATCGCGCGTGCCGTGCAGGGCGTGGGCGCGGCCATGCTCGTCCCCGGAAGCCTCGCTATTATCAGCGCCTCGTTCTCGAAAGAAGACCGTGGTCGGGCCATCGGAACGTGGTCTGGCTTTACGGCCATCGCTGCGGGCGTGGGGCCGGTCCTAGGGGGCTGGCTCATCGAGAACCTTTCGTGGCGCTGGATATTTTTTATCAACCTGCCGCTTGCTGCCGTGGTGCTCGCTATAACGTGGTGGCGCGTGCCCGAGAGCCGCGACGAGAGCGCGGGAGAGCGACTGGACATACTGGGAGCGGCGACGGCGACGCTCGGGTTGGGCGGCATCGTCTACGGGCTGGTCGAAGCTGGCGGGCGCGGATTCAGAGACCCGCATGTGTTCGTGAGTCTTGCGGCGGGCGCTCTGCTTCTTATCCTGTTCGTCATCATAGAACTAAAACGCGGCTCACGGGCGATGATGCCGCTTGCTCTTTTCCGCTCGTCAACCTTCGCGGGAGCAAATCTGCTGACGCTCTTTCTCTACGGCGCGCTGGGCGGGTTGATGTTCTTTCTGCCCTTTAACCTGATTCAAGTGCAGGGCTATACGGCGACGCAAGCGGGGGCCGCGCTTCTTCCGTTTGTGCTGACGATGTTTCTACTTTCGCGCTGGTCGGGCGGGCTGGTCCAGCGATACGGCGCTAAATGGCCGCTCGTCGTTGGCCCGGTTGTCGCGAGCGCAGGCTTACTTCTGTTCATGCTGCCCGGCGCGGGCGCTGGAAGTTACTGGACAAGCTTTTTCCCCGCGGTGATGTTGATGAGCTTCGGCATGGCGGCGAGCGTTGCGCCCCTGACGACGACTGTGATGAGCGCCGTCAACGAGCGACACGCAGGTATTGCTTCAGGCATCAACAACGCGGTATCCAGAACTGCGGGGCTCATCTCTATCGCGGTCTTCGGAATCGTCATGACCGGAGTCTTCGCGCAAAATTTTCATGCTCATCTTAGGACACTAGACATACCGGCGGAGACGCGCGCCGCGCTCGAAGCGCAGACGAGCCGCCTTGCCACCATCGTCATTCCGGATGACGTGAAGGACGAAACGAACCAAGCAATCAAACGCGCCATCGAAGAGTCGTTCGTCAGCGGATTCCGCGTCGTCATATTTATAGCCGCAACGCTTGCGCTCGCGAGCGCACTCTTCGCCCTGCTACTGATAGAAGGGCGTAGCGGGACTGTGAACGAGGTCGCGGGGGCGCGTGATCTCACGCGGAAAGAGGGCACGATTTTTTGAATTTTTTTGTTGTCCGCTTTCAGGAATTAAGTTATAGTTCCTGCCAATCAGGGCTGCGGTGAAACCAAAGTCCTAGTGGTTGCTGGGGTGAGGACAGTGACCACGCCAAAATAGGCGCTGAGCGGCTGCAAAGCTGCTCGCGCCTATTTATTTGTCTTCCGCTCTCCAAATCTTTCTCGCCCGTCGAATACTCCTCTAGCTCACACGCCGGGAAGACCCCGGACAATCCGTTGCCACAAAATGTTTGCTCGCGGTGTTCTCGTATTAGAGCCCGCTGGTGCTCGCCGACCTGTGCGGATTAAAAGATTTAGAGGTCGAATCTTGGAGGACGTGTGATGGGAAGTCTGGCTCGGGTTGATTGCGGCGCTCTTGCTGACAAGGTTGATAAAAAGCCTGCTCTATGGAGTGGCGGCGACAGACCCTTTGACGTTCGCAGGCGTCTCGCTGTTTCTCATCGCGGTGGCGATGCTGGCATGTTATTTACCGGCTCGCCGCGCGACACGAGTTGACCCCATGGTCGCGCTTCGTTATGAATAGCCACATGCGAATCTTTCCTCGTCTACAGATTCCCGGAATGAGACGCCTTCAACAGAGGTGGAGGCGGTTGAAGCGTTACCTGACAATCACGCACGCAGTACTGGTCATGGAAATCCTGCTCTTTTCAATCGCTGCTTTGTCGCTGCTGTTCGGCGGTCGTGACGCGGTTGTCGAACAGCTTCGCCGTCATGCGGATTTGTTAACCATACTCTTCTTGCTGGGCTTCTTTGCACTCGTCCATCTGGTCATCACGCGCCGCGTCGTTCGCTTTATAGAGAACCGACTCTCTCCGGCCAGATATGACGAGCGCCGCATCCTTCTGGATTTGGGACAGGAAGCGCGCACGGCGACCAACCTCGATCAGCTTTACGACTCGATCATACGTCGCATCAAGGAAGCGCTGGAAACCGAAGCCGTCTCGATATTTGTGCGTGATGATGCGACGCGGGATTACGTGTGCCGTACGGGCGAGCCGCTGGCAGGCTCGCGGGAGCGGGCAATCGAGCGTAGGCCGGTGCTGGCGCGCGATGCTTTTGTAGTCACGCGCCTGCGGCATCTGGCAAGCCCGCTCGCGCTGGAGCCCGGAGATTTAGATGCGTGGTCGCGTGCGCTGGATTCTGCGCCGCGAGAGGTGCGCGCAGCCCGCGAGCGAGAGAGCGATGCGCTGAAGCGGCTCAAAACCCGGCTGCTCCTGCAAATCAAAATCAAGGAACAGCTCGTAGGCATTGTTTCCCTTGGACCAAGGCGGCGGGCACAGCATAAGTATTCTACAAAAGACAAAGAGATGTTGATGTCTGTCGCGGGTCAACTGGCATTCGTCATCGAGAACGCAAGGTTGATAGAGCGCATAGTTGTAGAAGAACAGTTGCGCCGCGAGCTGCTAGTCGCAGCCGAAGTGCAGCAAGGGCTCCTGCCTTCAGAGCCGCCGCCGTCCGCTCATCTGGAGCTTGCAGGATTCTGCGAGCCCGCGCGTGGAATCGGCGGTGATTACTACGACTTTATCCCGCTGGGCAACGGTCAGACGGGCATAGCCATCGCGGACGTGGCGGGCAAAGGAATCTCTGCGGCGCTCGTCATGTCCAACGTGCAGGCATCTCTACGCAGTCAAATAATTTCCAAAAGTGCGGCTGTTAAAAGCCCCGCGTCGCCGGTCGAGCTTGTTTCCAACATCAACCGGCTCCTGTGCCAATCAACGGGGTCTGCGACTTACGTGACATTCTTCTACGCGCAGTTCGACGAGCGGACGCGCGAACTCACTTACATCAACGCCGGACACAATCCTCCACTGCTCTACCGCCGCTCGCATTCGTTGGAGCCTGCTTCAACATTTTCCGAACAGACAACTGCATTGACTTTACCGGCGGCCCATCGTGACACGGCGAACGGCTGTTTGAAACTAAGCACGGGCGGGCCGGTCGTAGGCTTTTTCGAGCACTGCCGCTATGAACAGGGCCGTGTGCAATTGCAGAGCGGCGACCTGCTCATCGCCTACACGGACGGTCTCACGGAGGCGCTCAACATCAGCGGGGAAGAATTCGGCGAGCAGAGATTGGAGGAGACCGTGAAGATGGCTGCCAGCGGAGACGCCGTAGAAGTGCGCGCCCAATTAATCGAGAGCATCAAGACATGGTGTGCCGGAACTCCCCAGCACGACGATTTGACCTTTATCGTCTTAAAAGTTAAATAACGTGAGTTCGATATAAGCAGGAATAAGGTCTAGACCTGAGCCCCTGAAAGGGGCGGGATAACAGTAGCCCACGGCGTGAGCCGTGGGAACCTAAGTCGAATAAATAATTGAGCCCCGTAGGGGCGACATAAATAGATGTCGCCCCTACGGGGCTCTTTATATAACTTGGGCTCGGTGATCCCAGCACTGACGTGCTGGGCTACTGATATCTCGCCCCTTTCAGGGGCTGAAAGACAAAATAAATTGCCTTTAGTATTGCCCGCTCAGTCACCGTCAAGCTCTGCAAAAGTCTTGAGTAGAAAGCGCTTCATTTCGCCTGCCGAAGCAAAGCGCGCTTCCGCGTCGCGCGCGAGGCTTCTTTTGAAAAACTCCGCCAGTTGCCCGTCGAATTTTGTTTCGAAGTCGTCGCTCGACATCAAGTGCAGGAGTTCGTGATAGCTGCGAGCGCGAAAGGGCTTAGAGCCTGAGAGCGCTTCGTAAATTATCACGCCGACGGAGAAGAGATCGCTGCGCTCGTCCGTGGGTTCGCCGCGCACCTGTTCGGGCGACATGTAGCCGAAGGTTCCCATGATTGTGCCGGGCAGGGTCACGCTCGCCGCCTGGCTTATGTCGGGTTGTGTGAAACGGGCAAGGCCGAAGTCTAGAATGCGCAGGCGCACTCCCGCGCCATTTTCGTCGCGCGCCAGAAAGATGTTGTCCGGCTTGAGGTCACGATGGACGATGCCTGCGCGGTGCGCCGCTTCCACGCCGTCGAGCACCTGACTGAACCAGCGCGCCGCAGTCTCCATCGTCAAACGCCCTTCGCGCTCCAAAACTTGCCTGAGAGTTTCGCCGTGCAGCCGTTCCATGACTAGAAAAGCGCCTTCGGTCGAGAGCGCGCCGTAATCGTGTACGGCGACGATTGAAGGATGAGAAAGGCGCGCGGAGGTTTGCGCTTCGCGCTCAAAGCGCCGCAGCGCCGCGCGGTTGCCGAACATCGCGCCGCTCAAAACTTTGACGGCGACCGTGCGATTCAGGCGCGAGTCGGTCGCTTCATAAACCGCGCCCATCCCGCCTTTGCCTACCAGGCGTTCCAGACGATAGCGGTTCTCAATGGTTCGCTCGACGGGCAGCGTCAGAGTTAATTCCGCGTCGTCCACGGCGCAGTTTTCAACGTTGCGGTCATAACACCTGCCGCATCGCGGACACTCTTTCAAAAGATTGATTGCGCCTTCATCAAAGCGCGAGAGCACTTCGGTTTTTATTTTCTGCTCGCGCAAGACGTGTTCTTTGAGCTTCAGGTTTTCGTGGACGAGCGCGATCTGGTGCGCCAGCGTCTCTAATAACTGCTTGTCGCCGTTCGTGTAGGGAATCTCCGACCTCTTTTCGCCGAGCGAGAAAAAGCCCGCCAGCTTGCCGTCCGTGCCGTGCATGGGCACGAGCAGGTTTGCGCCCAAAAGACGCAGCCATGCTTTGTCGTGATGGGGCACGACCGCGTCCGTTTTAAATGGAAAGTCAATCGCGTTGCGCTCCTGTTCCATAAACTTGAGGAGCGCCGAGTCGGCTTCGAGTTTCAGCCTTGCGCTCTGACCGCCGGAGCCGCTCGACGCGTAGCCCAGAGAAAAATCGGACTGGCGCATGTCTTCGCGGAAAAAGAGATAGACGCTTTCGGGATGCATGGCGGATTGGATTTTGCTGCTCACCATGCGCGAGAGCTTCGGCAGCGAGTCGGAATCTTTGACGGCTTCGGTCAACTCGCGCAGGATTTTTTCCTGATCGTACTGCGCGCGGAAAAAGCGGCGATCAATCCATTCGTTAAGACGAAAACGGTTCAAGAGGACGAAGGCGGCGGCCACCAAGACGCAAGCGTAAAAGCCCTGCGTGTTGCGGAAGAGAATCTCGTAGAGCGTGCGGCTCGGGTTGGCGGCGATGTTCCAGACGATGCAAAGAAGCGGCACAATCAAAAATAGACGGAGCGCGTTTTTAGCCAGTATGTATTGAAGACCGCGACGGATGACGAAAGAGACCGGAATGACTTTGTGCCGCGCAATCGCGTAGGCGAAGACGACGGGCAGGAAAATCAGCGGTGTCAAAAGAACAAGGCTGCGCCATTCGCCTAAGTTGAGCGGGTTGCTGTCGAACACTGTATCCCAGGGCAGGATGTATAAAAGAGGCGGGACGAGAGAGAAAGCAACGCCTGCGGCGAGCAGCCGTATGCGACGCTTGTTTGTGATGCTGGCCTGCAAATAACCAAAGAGCAGCGCCAGCAGGCTGGCGAACAGATAGAGGGCGGGTGTTGAGTTGGCTATGATGCCAAGCAGCCGCGACTTAAAGACAAAGCTAAACTGCGACCATCCGACCAGAAGCAGATCGACGGCTGCATAAGGCAGTATCATACACAGCACATATGGAACGTAAATCAACCATTCGAGCGCGGGAAAGCGGCGCACCAGCCGCAGGCGTTCCGGAAAGACAAGAAAGAGGTGCAGCAAAATTGCTATACAAAACGGGCTCAGGATTGAGCCTGCGAGCCACCACCAGAGCAACACGGGCGGCGACGAAAGAGCTGAATAAGAAGGCATCGGCGCAATCATGCTGATTAGCGCAAAGGCGACGGAGAGCAGCAACACGGCCTTATCATTCGGCTTGAGCAGAAAAATCGCCAGCCCGACTATGAGATACACCGCCGGGAGCAGAACGCCGAACAGCAAGGGCTCGAATTTTTGCGCGCGCGGTAAAGGCTGTGCGACGATTTCGACTTCTTCCGCACGGCCTTCGCGTCTTATCTGGAGCGTGAATCTTTCGCCCGGCTTCAGTCTGTTTCTCAGTTGATAAACCCTGCCGACGGTTGTGACAGGCTCACCGTTCAAGCTGAGTAGCTCATCCCTGACCTGCAACCTGTCGGCTAGAGACGAGCCGACATCGATAACAAGGAGCCGTCCGTCTACGGGCCTGACATCCCAATCGCCGCTGATGCTCTGGCGCAGTAAAGCGTGGCGCGTATTAATCGCAGACCATCCCGCCGCGATGATGAATAAGAGGCAGACGAGCGCAAACCGTAAACGGCTCGGCCTGAGCGCGTTCTCTGTAAGCTCTTTTTCAACCGCACGCGCTTCGTCTTCGTCCGTCCCTTCGGGCGAAAGGAGCGTCGTTTCTTCCAGCCTGTCGTCGGCAATCGTCGGCGCGTTGGCCGCCGTCACGAGTGTTTGCGGTAAATTTCTGTCTGCGGTCGAGCCTCCGGCACGCCTGCGGATTCCGAGATCCGATGAGCCGGTTGATTTTTTTATGTCTCGCTCGTCGCCTTCAGCAGACATACATGCTTCATCCTTCATCAACGGCAATGCGTTTCCAGGTATAATTCCGGCGCACTCTAAAATTAACCAACCTCGTCAATAATCTCTTTGACTCTACCCACCTCACCCGTTTCAAGCCTGACCTTTATCCCGTGAGGATGATGCGGGGATTTAGTCAACACGTCTTTCACAGTCCCGCGAGTCAATTTCCCGCTGCGCTGGTCCTCTTTCAACACGATGTCAACCTTGAGCCCCGGTTTTATATCGCTTCTATCCCTGCCGCTCATGCATCATCCCTTCTTTATCAAAGCAGGTCAGTACCGCCCGTACCGATTGCGGATTTGGGATTGCAGAATGCAGATTTAAGAATAAGAAGCAGCAACCTTCTTGCTTTTCAATCCGCATTCCGCAATCTAACTGACTGGTCTTTCAGGCAAAGGCTGAGTCGCGTAGAAGTCTTCGTAAAATCGTCGGCTGTATTCTTCTATGAGGAAGCTCACGCGCGCCGGGTCGCTCGATTTGAAAATCAGACCGGCGTGGAATCGCTTCTTCAACCTCCAGGCGATTTCCGGGTCTTGATAGGCGGATGTGTCCGGATGCTCCTGACGTGCCAGCGAGACGATTAAGCCGCCGTAATCGCTACAGTAATCGTGCAACTGATACTGCCCCTTCCCTTCGTCGATTTCGACTTTGGCCCACTCGCGCCACAGGTTCACACCCGTCGCGGCTTCAATCAGCTCCACGATATTTGCTCCACCGACCCGCGCCGCGGTCTCAAGAAAATAGAACTGCCCGTCGTCACGGCCCTTGATAAATTCGGTGTGCGAGACGCCGCGACGCAGACCCATCGCTTCAATCACCTTTCGATTAAGCGCGAGTAACGCGCTTTCATCCTCCGAGCCGCGCGCCACAGTGGAGGTGACGAAAATGCCCCCGCCGTGAGCTATGTCCATGGGGGGGCTTCCATATTTATGCACTTCCGCAAAGACCACATCATTACGGCTGACGATTGAATCGACGTGATAGATATCGCCCGGCACGTAGCGCTCCAACAAATGAAATGATTGCCGGTCGCCTAACTTCGCGAGCGCCTCCCGTAGCTGCTCGCGCGAATTTATTTTCCTGATACCCGTCGCCGAAGCCTCGAAACGCGGCTTTAAGAGCCACGGCGTCGGCACACGCGCCGCATAGTCTTCGAGCTTCGCATCGTTGAGCGAGTGAACGAATTCAGGGACAGCGATGCCCGCTTCCAGCGCCCTCATACGCATCGCCAGCTTGTCGCGAAAGTAGCGCGTAGAGGATTCTCCCATGCCGGGAATACGCAGATGCTCTCTGAGGGTGGCGGCTTTCTCAAGGTCGAAATCATCCAGCGGAACGATGAGGTCTATCTGCTCCTGCCGCGCCAGATAGCTGACGCTTAACACGAGGTCGTTCATGTTCCATTGTTTCTCCACGTCGTGCATGAGAAAAATCTCATCAATGCTGTCGTGCGGCCACGGCGCACGGCCTATGCTCTGCGAGGTCAAGAGAAGCACACGACAACCCTGTCGCTTGCATTCGCGCAGGAACTCCTCGCCTTTTTCATAGCTTGCGAGACACAGAATGGTCCGAGGTGATTCGCTCATTCGAAGCTCTCTTTGTAGGGGCAGGGACAAGCCCTGTCCCTACAGTTTAGAAACGCGCTCTATACTGCTACTTATAATTCATTATGGAAGTGCCCAACAGGTCGTGGCGCGTGATGATGCCGATGATGCGCCCGTACTCTGCGACTAAAACGGCTGGGGATTGTTGCAGATGCTGTGTTACCTCACCGGCCTGCGCATCGACATCTATCACGGGCAAGCCTGGTTCCATGACTTCGCTCACGGGCGATTCCAGCACTTCGCGATTCACCAGAACTTTCGCGAGTACTCGATTCTCGCGCAGCGAGCCGATGGAGCGGCCATTATCCAGTACGGGAATCTGCGACAGTCCAAGCTCGTCCATCCTGGCGAGCACCTCCGCCACACGATCATCCGGCTTTGCAGAGATTATAGACTTGGGAGCCTGCGCGCCTTTTGTTCCGCTGATGAGCCCGGCTGTTATCTTCTGCGGCTCAAGCAGACGCTTCTCTTTCATCCATTCGTCCGAATGATGTTTGGTCAGATAATGCTCGCCCGTATCGCAGACGATGAAGACGACGAGACCTGTTTCATCAAGACCTCGCGCGACGCGCAGCGCGGCAGCCAGATTCGTGCCCGTAGAGCCGCCACAGAAAATACCTTCCTGTCGGCCAAGCTGTCTTGATAACTCGAACGACTCGCTATCCGTGATATTGATAATCTGGTCCACGTATTTGATATGGACGTTCTCCGGCACAACCTCCTGCCCGATTCCTTCGACGAGGTATGGAGTTGCTTCGACAATCTTGCCGGTCTCTTTGTAGGTCTTGAAAACCGAGCCGTAAGGGTCTGCGCCTATGATTTTGATGTCGGGGTTCTTTTCTTTGAGAAAGCGGCCCGTCCCGGAAATTGTCCCGCCCGTCCCTAAGCCTGCGACGAAGTGCGTAATCTTGCCCTCGGTCTGCTCCCACACTTCCGGCCCCGTCGTGCGGTAATGCGCCTCCGGGTTGGCCGGATGAGCATACTGATTCGGATAAAAAGAATTCGGCGTTTCCGAAGCGATGCGCTTGGCGGTCGAAACGTAGTGGTCCGGTGTGCCCGGCTTGGCCGAGGCAGGAGTCACGACCACGTCTGCGCCGAGGGCTTTAAGATATCTGACTTTTTCGACAGAGGCTTTATCGGTCATCACGAAAATGCAGCGATAGCCTTTGACGGCTGCCGCCAGCGCAAGCCCGATGCCCGTATTGCCCGAGGTGGCTTCGACAATCGTGCCGCCGGGTTGCAAGCGCCCCTCTCGTTCCGCCGACTCAATCATGGCTATGCCGATGCGGTCTTTAACTGAATAACCGGGATTCAGGCTCTCCATCTTGGCAAGCACCGTCGCGCGTATACCGTGCGTGAGACGATTGAGCTTGACGAGCGGCGTGTGGCCTATCAACCCAAGGATGTTATCGTAGTAGTTCACTATCATGCTCCGTTTAGATTTTTACAAGCGTGCTTTGTGTAAGAGATATTATATACATTCAGTTCGTTCGATGCTAAAGCTTGCAAACTGTCATTAGCTCCGTAGGAGCTGAATGTTTATAGCTCGATGAATTAAAAAAGAATCAAGCTCCGTAGGAGCGGCATGTCATTGTGAGAAACATGCCGCTCCTACGGAGCTTGATTCCGTTTCTGCTTCAGATGCTATAAACATTCAGCTCCTACGGAGCTAAATCTCTTAACAAGTGAATGAGTCAGGCGACTCGGTCGCTTACTTTCCAGCCTTCCAATCGGCGAGCCGCTTTTCCAGGCGGGTGGTGTCTGCTTTATCGGCTTTGCCCCGCGCAATCGCCTGCTCGGCCACCTTCATGGCCTCGTCTTTCCGTCCGGCGGTGTACAGCAGTTGCGCCTTGGACGCTAGGTTTTGATAGGTCTCCTTGACCTTGATTGATTGCTCGACCCACTTCATCGCCTCGTCCATCTTCTCTTCGCCCGCGTACTGGTTGGCGACCTGTAAGGGTATGCGCCAGTCAGTCGGGTTGGCGGCGATAGCGGCGTCAACCCTTGCACGCATCAACGCTTCCACGTTCGGCACTTCGACTGTGAAGGGCACTACTACTTTCTCCCAGCGTATGACGACCTGAGCCGAGTTCGGCGTCACCATAGGGATGCTATAGAGCAGCCACTCCTGATTATCCGCGACCCACTGCGGCTTGACCTTGACGCGCAAGGTGTCCTTCTTCTCGTCGTAACTGAAGCTTCCCCATTGCCCCGCGTCGCTGTTGAAGATAAGGGTCCACTCCTGCGCGCCCGGAATGGTGTGCAGGCTGTAAGTCCCGGCGGGAAGTTTCTGCCCCTGAATCAACACGTCGTCGGTGACTGTAAAGACGGTCGCCTCGTTGGCTCCCGTGCGCCAGACGTGGCCGTAGGGGACGATGGGAGCATCCTTCAAGCGGCTGCGCGCGTCGTCGAGCGTCGCCGCACCCGTCACGCTGGCGGCTGCCGCAGCGGGTGCGTCGCCCCAGATTTTACGCCCCTTGACGCCGGGGCGGCTGTAGGTGATCGTGATGTCCGTGACGCCGACGGTCTGCATGACGCTGGCCTTCTGGCTCGGGCGCGGCAGGCGAAGGGCAGGAGTCTGTGCCTGTGCCTGTGCGCCGCACAGGACAAGCAACAGCAAGGCGCAGGTGTAAAAATGTTTCAGCCGAATCATTTTGTCTCTCCTCGTAATTCTTTCGATTGTGTCTTGAGGTGAACGTTAATACTTTCGTTTACCGGGAGCAACCACTGGTCCGGAGTTTCCAGCCCCCGACGCCCGCCCCGCTCCATAGCTAATGTGTGCTCTTACATCTTAAAGCATATACGTGTGCGCTCGACAAATATTCCCGGGAATTTTGGAATTAAAATAAAAAAGCGTTAGAAGCAGTTTGGAAAGTCCCGTAGGGACTAAATGTTTATAGCTCTATCGCAACAAATCAACCATCAAGCTCCGTAGGAGCGGCATGTGATGGAGCTATAAACATCCGCGCTCCTACGGAGCTAATCAATCAGGACTTTTCAAACTGCTTCTTACAGCTAACAAGCTCATTGAACCCGCTTCCCTGATAGCTTCCTTTTCAAGATGCGTTTGTTGCTGATCAGCTCTTCTTTTTTTTCCCTGGACCATTTTTTTACTTCCGCTTCCCGCTTCAGGGATTCACTTTTGGTTCGGAAACTTTCTGCGTAAACTATCTCGCCTCCGCCGCGACTTCTGACGTAGACTGAGCCCCGGCCCGTATTATGCATCTTGACGCGGTTGTCCAGATTATTAGTGCTCCCGCAATAGAGCGTCCGGTCTTTACAGCGGAGTATGTAAAAGTAGAACATGGCCCTTAATTATTGTATTGATGGTAGACCGTGACGCCGATTTTCACCAGTTTAATAACCGTCCAGAGGTAGTCTACGAAACCGCGCACACTGCGGTTTCAGCTCATCCGAAGGTGGTGTCGCAGATGAAAAGAATGGACCGCAAGAGGCTTGGACTTACGCTCTTGCTTGCCAGCGTGTTTGCATGTCTCAGCATCTTCAGACCGGCGGACGCCGCCCAACAGACAACCCTACAGCTTCCATCCTCTCCACTGAAGTTCGGCGTCTTTGTCGCGCAGTTCGATTCCGGCGGCACGTTCACGCTCTCCGGCGACCGCTGGCCGACATTGAACGGCAACTGGAAAATCAAGGGTGATGAGATTGAGCTGTCAATGACCGGAGCACCTAGCGGTTGTGACGGGCCCGGTCGCTACCGTCTGCGGCAGGAGGGGAGCGGTCTCAACTTCGCGCTTCTTTCGGATGATTGCGTGCCGCGACGAATGATTCTGGACCGCAGCACTTGGTCGCCCGCTAGCGAAATAAAAGCGAGAGCGCCGCGCCGCATCGTGAGAACGCAGGCCGCGCGAGCGCCTGCACGCACAGCTTCAAACAACGCGAAGGGAAGCTGGCCCTCCTTCCGTGGACCGCAGGCTTCGGGCGTTGCCGAAGGACAGAATCTACCCGACCGTTGGAACGCCAAGACGGGCGAAAACATTCTCTGGCGCACACCGATTCCCGGCCTCGCACATTCGAGCCCCGTCGTCTGGGGAAACACAATCTTCGTCACCAGCGCTTTCAGCAGTGACCCGAACGCGACGTTTCGTCCCGGCCTCTACGGCGACGGCGATGCCTCTCAGGATCGCTCGCGCCATCGATGGATGATTTACGCGCTCGACAAACGAACAGGCAAAATTCTCTGGGAGCGCACAGCCTATCAGGGCGAGCCAATCGACAAGCGTCATATCAAATCAACCTACGCCAACTCGACTCCGGCCACAGACGGGCGCATCGTCGTCGCGTGGTTCGGCTCACAAGGCGTACATGCTTACGATGTCAACGGGCGGTTTCTCTGGAAGGTAGACATGGGGCGGCTCAACTTCGGAGCATATGACATTCCGACTTACGAGTGGGGCTCTGCCAGCTCGCCTATCATCTGGAACGGTCTGGTCATCCTACAGTGCGACACACAGGAGGACTCGTTCCTTCTGGCCCTCGATGCAGACACAGGCAAGACCATGTGGAAGACCGAACGCGATGAGCTTCCATCATGGGGCACGCCCACGGTCGCCACAACGTCGGCAGGCCCTGTACTGGTGGCGAACGCATCCAACTACATACGCGGCTACGACCCTCGAACAGGCGCGGAGCTATGGCGCATCGGGCGAAGCTCGAAGATTACAGCGCCGACGCCTATCTTCGGCGATGACATGTTTGTAGTCGTCAGCGGTCGCGGTCCTGAGCGTCCGATTTTTGTAGTGCGCTCAGGCGCTCGCGGAGACCTGACCCTGCCCGAGGGTAAAACAAGCAGCGACGCGATTGCGTGGAGCCGCACGGGTCGCGGGTCATACATGCCGACGCCCTTAATCTACAAAGGCATTCTCTACGTGCTCGCCAACAACGGCGTGCTGGACGCCTACGACCTGCGAACCGGCGAGGAGCTTTATCGCCAGCGATTGTCGCTCGTCGGCAGCGGCTACAGCGCCTCGCCCGTAGCCGCAGACGGCAAGCTCTATCTTTCAAACGAAGACGGCGAAATGCTTGTCATCGCCACGGGCCGCAGCTTCACTCACCTCGCAACGAATTCGATGGGAGAGCTATTGATGGCTACCCCTGCGCTCTCCGATGGCGTGATGTACGTGCGCTCGTCAAAGAGCCTCTTTGCCATCGGGCGCAAGCGTTGAGCGTGTGATGAATCAAATGAAATTCGTCTGGCTGACAATCTGCGGCGTTATCCTCGCAGCAGCAGGTCTGTACTTTGCGTTCCAGAGAAAAAGCTCCGACCAGCTTCTTAAACAGGCATTAGTTAATCCGAAAATCGTCATCATAAAAAGTAAGCACCAGTTGATGCTTTATTCGGCCAATAAGTCGCGCGTTTTTGAACTGGTATTAGGAATTTTGCTCTAAGCAGCAAGTAAAAGTGACTCACACTCTTGAAGGAATATCTGATGACTCATTTGTTTTAATGCAGAATCATTGTGTATATAACGTGCGGCTAGTATGTCCCTTAAATCAATAACAACTGGCGCAGATGTTTCTCGGATCGCGTAATAAGACTGCTCAACACGAGACTTGTCACCCATTTCTCCAAACGCATGCATAGTTAAAACATGCGCAATTGGCTCTATAGAAGGGTCTTTTACATCCTTTACTAAGCCAATACTCTCAATATATCGTCCTTGCTGAATGCGTAAGCTGGCTAAGGCGGTCTGAAAATACTGGCGCTGGGTAGCCCATGGAATTTCCTGTAGTCCCCATTCGAAAGTACGCTCTGCACGTTGTAATTTACCTGAGCGCATATACGCCATTCCGCGAATATGGTAAGCGACCCATTCGCTATTAGTTGCTGGTAAATTTACAGGGAGTAGCTTTAAGGCGTTAACATAATCGCCTTGAGATACAAGAATAGAAGCTTTACCAATTCTTGCAGATATAAGTCGAGAAAAACGATCAAGTATCAGATCATATATTTCGATGGCCTTATTAAAATCACGCAGTTTTCTATAGGTATCAGCAAGCCCGAGGTAACCGACTGAATTTAATGGATGCGATTCAGTTAGTTTCTGATACTGAATTTTGGCTTCATTAAACTGTCCAGTATCACGAAGTACCTTCGCATACGAAAACCACGCCTCTGATGCTAGAGGAAACTTCTTTGTTAGATCAGCAAAAACTTGTTTAGATTCTTCTAGGTAACCAAGTTCTCTAAGCACCTCACCTCGCGCGTGTTGGGCGTAGCTTTCGTTAGGGTAATCGCCAATGATTTCCTCGAACTCTCGCAGGGCTTCTTCTAACCGGCCCATCTCTCGTAGAACTTGCGCGCGTCCATTAAGAGTAACTGGATCAGAGTAAAAATTACTTATAATCTCGTTATACGCATTAAGGGATTCTTTAAGCTTGCCGAAATCAGCCAAAGCCGCTGCTCTAGCATTGAGTGCAACAATATCGGTTGGATAATCTTGAATACACTGATCAAGAATTTTAAGCGCATCTTCTGATTGTCCAATATCTTTAAGGACTTCAGCGCGCCCTACTAAAGAGGCACGTACATCGCCGTACACACCTGCTTGATGATAAGCATCTTGCGAACTTTGATAATCAGAAAGTTGTCGGTATGCATCCCCTAAGGTCGCATAAGACCAAGCATCGGTGGGGGCTTCTGCAATAGCCTTTTTAGCAAATTCTAGCTGTAATTCAGGGCTACCTAAGATTTTAGCAAACTGCGCAAGATCACATAAAGACTTTGCTCTATGCTCTGGGTCACTACTACGTCTTTGGCTTGCAATAAGCTGTTCAGTAAATCTCAACGCTAGTTCTTGATTGCCTTCTATAAGGAGTTCTTTTATAGCATTTCTCTGTTTTTCAGCTTGTTCGAAAGCTTGACGTGGTTTTATAGACCTTCGGGTACGTTCAGCCTCAATCTCAATTTCGGCGTATAGATCAGTCTTAGGTTCACGTTCAAACTCGACGTTAGTAGCTGATTCTTTAAAAGGTGCGGCCCATGCTTGAAATATTGTTCTGGCCTTAGCATTGCCTCGGAAATATGGATGTGTAAGAAGTTGGATAATTGCCCAGTTCTTCTTCTCACGCTCGGTAGCAAAGAGCCGAAAAGCGCCGAAGCGGACGGCATCAAAATAAAACGACTGCTTATCATCTGGGCTACCAAATAAAGCTAATGGTAGTTCTTCCCACGCCTTATATCGCTTGTAAATCTCCTTCTGATCCTCTTTAAGAGTATTTAGAAATTCTTCAGCAACTGTTAAGCTTTGTTCCGAACATACTTGAATTGCACCGACCAAATCAGCCGAAGGCGGCAAGGGAGTCGAATAAAGACGATTTGCGATATATTCTTGTATTTTGTTATTTGAAAAGAATTCATTGAAGCAGTCAGCCGCTAACAACCGTGTTTCCTTATCTTCGGAAGAATCCAAAAGAATCAAAATAAGCTGTAAACTACGATCCTTCTCCCATGCCTGCTGTAACTCTCTTAATATTTCCGTACTGGATTCACTATCGAGCTGCTGAATATCATCAGCATCAGCAAATAATAAGAGGACTTCCCACTCCTCACGCTCAATAAAGCTCTCTCCGCTATCCAGATTTGTGGAATATGCACGATTATTATCGAAGTAAACGGCTGTTGCTGCTTGTCCTGATATAAGCGCCTTCATGATTTAATCTCCCAAGTAGCGCCAACCTCTTTCAGCTTTCTTAGTATGGACTGGAGTATAGCCTGATCTGCTTTTCGTCGCGGGCGAGGAGTTGAAAAATGCTTTATAGCGAGGCGATGTATAGGCCCATATATATGCACTTCAATGAAATCTGCATCGGTTGATGAGGAGCTAATAAGTATAGACTGATATTCGCGAGGGGCCGTACTAGCCGCTAAGCTTGAGGTTAATTTAGCTACCGCTAATTCACCTCGTTTTTCCCACGTGGCTCGATACCCTAAGGGTATGTGATCACCCGCGACAATGCGATGTCGCTGAATAAAATTTACAGTATTTTCTTCGAATACAGTAGCACGATCTTTTATAGTCGTATCTTTTAAAACAATACAACATTCACCGTAACCTGTAACGCCACTACTATCAATGGAAAGCGATGCGAAGCGCAGTTCAGTAAAATAGTAAGGGAAAAGTAAGCTGTCAACAGACTGTCTTATTCTATCCCATTCATTATCCTCTGGTAACCGAGCATCACTATGAACGCTTTGGTAAAAAGTTGCGAAGAGCTGATTGTTGTCTGAAACAAGCTCGCTCATCTTTCCTAAAGAGCGACAAACTACTGCAACAGAATTAGCTACAGCTTTGCGAAAGTCATTTAAGACCGTATTATAACCGCCGTCGTTTGCCTTTTGTTCGGCTTCCGTCACGCGATGTTCAAGGGCGGCAACCTCTTCAGGACGGCTGGCAGCCCTTACATTCGGGACTTTAGCATCAGCTCCACAAACGACGCAATGTCTAACATGATCAGGAACATCTGCGCCGCATTCAGGATTCGGGCATTCCATTAATTTATCTTTCTTAAAGATTAATTATTAATTTCAAATACAAGCTACAAAGAATTGCAAGATTCTGAGTATTATTCATTGCGGGTCTGTCAAAAGAAGTGAAGCCATTGAGCAAGCGAAAAATACATCTAACAATTATAACCTGTCAATACATTGAAAGTGCTATTAATTGTTATACAGTTTACTAAACCCTAAGGGATGGGGCCTAAACAGGATTCTGTGTAAGTGAGTTTGAGTTGAGTCCGCCCATCTGGACTCACCCTTCAAAGAGAATCGAAACTAGTTCATCGGTGCGCTCCAGTTCTTGATCGGCATTGTCCACCTCTGGCTGATATTCTTCAACCCCGTCATGAGAGCCGACCGCCCAATAGCTTCCCTTTCATCATTACACCTCGCGCCGCAGTTTGGCAGACCTTGCACGAATGCCGCCTGCCTCCGCGCCGAGCGAAACCCCGGAGCAGCGTTCATCGAACATTCGATTGACACAGCGCGCGATCTCGTCTGCGGCGACTGTGGGAGGTTTGCCCTTGAGGTTGATGCCGCAGACGGCGGTCGTGCAGGCATGGTCCAGACCGGGGCTCCAGCGTGTGTGACCAGCAGCATCACGCCCGTATGTCAGATACGCCGAGAGCGTGTTCAATCCAGTCCCCGGTCGCTCGCCTATGAGATGTATGATTACTTCGGGTTCCAGTAAAGCGCCGACGTGATAGCCAGCACGCACGCGCCCGTTGTGCACCACGACATCCACCGCGCCGACGTGATGCCCGGCATCAATCAGAGCGCTACGCAGACGCGGCAAGAGATGGCGCAGATTTTCGTTCACCGCGTTCGCGTTGAGGCCGTCCGAAAAAACAAACTGAACCTGTGGACGGCGCAACGTGTAGAGCGAAGACAGGCGACCGATGTCGGCGCGTGAGATTCGCTCGCCCGACTGAGGATTAGAGAGGTACTCGTCGCGGTCCAGCGCCTCTGTGCGTACAGACAGGTAGCGTGGCGAGACACTGCTGACTACGCTTTCGTCCAAAGAGGCGTATAGCGCTTGACGCGCGTGGCGGAATCCGGCCTCCATGCGCGCTTCTATCGCGGGCGGAGGCGCGAAGTCTGTCCCGTAGCCGAATCCCAGATCGTAGCCACGTCGTCCTAACCCTTCGGCCTTACGCTCGCCCTCCGTGCGTAAAGTATCGAAGGAGCGCGCGTCACCATTAGCCTTCATGTAGAGCGCGTAGAGCGCTTCGGGCCGACCCGCGCCCTCGCGCAGATTCCCTCCGTCATCAATCACACCAAGCGAGGCGAGGCGCTTGCTCATTGAAGTAGAGATTTGCTTGCCGGTCCGCAATCGAAGGCGCGGGTGTTCGCGAAAAGAAGTTGTGAGATAGCCGAGCATAGGGTCTGTGTTGCCCGCCACGGCCATCAGGTACGCGGGCGCTGCCTGCTCCACGATTGTTTCTGTCAGGCGGCGTAGCGCGACGGGCTCAACGCCCATGTGAAAGGTCGAGCAGACATCTAAACCCATCGTCAATCCATGCAGCTTCGCCATCGTCGCGTCTTCAAGACAGGCGCGCAACAACTGCTCGCCCGTGCGGAAAACTTCAGGCCCTATAAAGCCTGCGACGTCGTTGACGATCATCCATTTCCCCGTCGTGTGTTTGATAAGACGCGCGACGCCGTAGGTGCGCGCTTCAAGCGTCACCATGTCCACGCCCTGAGCAGCGCCGTTAGTGACCTCGGAGCCCTGCCCCGTTTCGAAATAGAGCCCGTCGAAGCCGCGCGCTAAATCGAGTATGCCGTCAACGTCCATCCCGACCATCCCTTGAAGCGCACGCGAAGTACCGGCCAGACTTTGAAACCCGACGTCTACTTTCGTGCGAGCGCGTGCGCTTGATTGCTTCAGGATGTCGGAGAGGACGCAGTAGCGCGTCGGCAGTTCCAAGGACTCGACGACCTTGCGTAGCAGTTCTTCAAGGCGTACGACTGCTTCAACGTCGTCGCTCGCAGGGTTGATGCCTAAGATGACGTCGCCGCAACCGTAGCTGAGCCCCTCCAGGATAGAGAAGAGTATCTCTTCCTCGTCGTCGCCGGGGCTGTTGGGTTGCAGGCGTGAGCCGAAGTGCAGGGGCGAGCCAATCGACGTGCCGTCGCCCGGTAGCGGGTTGTAGATTGAGCGCGCGACTATCGATAGTTCATGATTGCTCATCACCTTGACGACGGCTGCAATCGCCTCGCTTGAGAGCCCGTCACGATAGCGGCGCGCCCACGCGGCCCCGCCCGTGCTTAACAGTATGCCCTTCAACCCGGCTACGGTGAGACCGTGGAGTTCTGCAACGAGACGCGAGTCCAATGCGCGGGAGAGCGCTTCGCTGACACCATCTTCGACAAACGCCGTCGCGCCTATGTCTCCCAGTCGAAGCGATTCGAGGGTTCGACGCGCTTCAGCGCGCAACGACGCGTCGCTCGTCCCGCCGACGAGCAGGTCTCCTTCCTTAAACTCGTTGGCGAGCACGAAAAGCTGGTGTAATTCCCGTCGATTAACTACCATTTGGCCTCAACCGAGGGCTCTGGTACTTTCGAGCCCGGATGTTGTTTCGCTGATTCTAAACCCAAACGGTGGTTGCCGGTACAAGGGTTTTAATTCGGTAATGGGACAAGTGATGAAAGACGGATTCAAAACAGGGATGGACAGGATGAACAGGATAAAAACAGAGGGGGAAACAGCAACTCTTTTCACTTCTTCTGTATCCTGTCTATCCTGTCCATCCCTGTTAATTCTTTCTTAAACTGACCCACTACCTTTAATTCGATTATGAAAACAGGCCAGACGTACGACACCGCTGTCATAGGCGCGGGGGTCTTCGGAGCATGGACCGCGTATCACTTGCAGCAATCCGGCCAATCGGTCGTCCTGCTCGACGCCTACGGCGCTGCCAACAGCCGCGCCAGCTCCGGCGGGGAATCGCGCATCATCCGCATGGGCTACGGAGCCGACGAGATTTACACGCGATGGGCCTTGCGCTCGCTCGCGCTCTGGCAGGACTTTTTCCGCGACACTGGCGAGCCGCTTTTTCAACGAACCGGCGTCCTGTGGATTGCGCACGCTGCCGATGCTTACTCACTCGCCACCCTTGCCACACTCGACAGGGCCGGTGTCCGTTTTGAAAAACTAGCGCCCGATGAAATCGAACGTCGCTTTCCTCAAATCGCCATCGACCAGGGGATGTGGGGAATCTTCGAGCCCGAAAGCGGAGTCCTCATGGCGCGTCGCGCCGTTCAATTGATTGTCCATGAGACGCTCCGGCGCGGCGCGAGCTATTTGCCGGAAGCCGTCGCCGCGCCCGATGGAACGGGAAGACTCGACTCACTCCGCACGCAAAGCGGTCTTCAGGTCGCCGCCGCAAACTTCGTCTTCGCCTGCGGCCCCTGGCTTCCTAAAATCTTTCCCGCATTACTGAGAGACTTGATTCAACCGACGCGGCAGGAGGTCTACTTTTTCGGCGTCCCATCGGGCGACCAACGCTTCTCTCCTCCGGCCATGCCCGCATGGGTTGATTTCAAAGAACTGGTCTACGGCATCCCGGATTTGGAAGGTCGCGGCTTCAAGATAGCAATCGACCGTCACGGTCCCCCGTTCGACCCGGACACAGGCGAGCGACTGGTTACAACAGCGGGGCTGACTTCTGTTCGCGAGCACCTGGCGCGGCGCTTGCCTGCTTTGCGCGATGCGCCGGTAGTTGAAACGCGCGTCTGCCAGTACGAGAACACTCCCAACGGCGACTTCATCATCGACCGCCATCCAGACTTTGATAATGTCTGGCTCGTCGGCGGCGGCTCCGGCCACGGCTTCAAACACGGCCCCGCGCTCGGCGCGTACGCCGCCAACATGATTACACAGCGCGGCGGCTCCGACGTCGAACCCCGTTTCACCTTAACCGCCCAAAGCAAAACGCGGCAACGCCTCGTGTATTGAAATTTGAGGCGCAATGCCGCTCAACTTCGGCCCTCTTTACCGGCGGCTATTAGTACGCTTACTATGCTTTAGACAGCTAAGAGGTAGAAGGATAGTGAACCTGACAACTCCTGATATTTACTGTGATGTTTTTGACCGGCTGGAACGTGATGGGGTGCGGTATGCCGTGATTAGCGGCGTCGCCGTCGTGCTGCACGGCCATGTGAGACCAATCGCTGACCTTGATATTGTCATTGATCCTGCGCCAGATGAAGCGGATCGCGCGCTGCGCACCCTGGCGGGCAACGGCTTTGTGCCGAGCATTCCGCTGCCACTGAGCATGGTGACGGTGCTGCGAATGTTCGACCAGGCACAGCGAGAGGTTGACGTCTTCGTTCGCTATTCCATCCCGTTCGATGATATGTGGGCTGACTCCGAGCGCAGGCGCGTTGGCAAGAGCGTCGTTCGTGTTGTGTCGCTTGAGCATCTGCTGCGGGCCAAGCGGTTCAATGGCCGCCCGCACGACCTGCTGGACATCGCAGGGTTGCTTGCGCTCGAAGTGGGCCGTGACGCACGGGAAGAGTCTACCTAGCGCGCTGTCTAATTCATTCAACCCGAGCCCGCGATAGCTTCCCTAACGGGAGACAAGAGAGATGCAGCAGGTAAATGACATCAACGGTTTCGCCCTCGAAGCTTTGCGTACACGCATCACCAGAGTTCTTCCTGCTCAAATCAGGTCGTGTATTGAACAACTGAGCGAGGAGCAGTTGTGGTGGAGACCGAATGAGCAAAGTAATTCGGTGGGGAATCTGGTGCTGCACGTGCGCGGAGCAGTGCTACACTTTTTATGTAGAGGTGTCGGCAATCTTGAATACGAGCGCGATCGCGCGGCTGAGTTCGACGCGGGAGGCTCAATACCAAAGCAGCAGTTGCTCGGAATGTTTGACGAAATGGTAGCTGCTGCAACGCAGACCTTCGATGCGCTTGACCCGTCGCGCCTCGGTCAGCCCTCTACCGAGCCAGCTTACTATGCAATCGTCTTTGAAGACCTCTTCGGGATTGCCGTTCACCTGGCAACGCACACGGGGCAGATTGTCTACGTGACAAAGATGCTCAGTGAAGGTTCGGTCAATGAACTCTGGACACAGACGCACAGGGAACTGGGTGCGTGGAAAACATAAGAGGGTGTTTGAAAAGTCCCTGTCATTGATTTAGCTCTGTAGGAGCGTGGATGTTTATAGCTCGCAGGCGACAACACATATCAAGCTCCGTAGGAGCGTCATGTTCTTCATCAACAACATGCCGCTCCTACGGAGCTTGTCTCTTGATTGACTGATAGAGCTATAAACATGAAGTCCCTATCGGGACTTTTCAACCAGCCTCATCTACGATGTCATTGGAGGATAGATGCGCGTCCTGTCGTTCTTCCTCATCTTTAGCTTGCTGGCTTTCGCACGGCCTGCCGGGACTACGGAAATCGATTGGCTCAAGGCGCGGGCCGAAGCAGTCGCGTTGCTTCAGGAATTGATTCGCATAGATACCACCAACCCTCCGGGCAATGAGCGCGCCGCCGCCCTGCATCTCAAAAAATTTTTGGAAGCCGAAAGTATCGAGACGAAGCTGCTCGACATTGCACCGGGGCGAGCCAATCTATACGCGCGCATCAGGGGCAACGGCAGCCTGCGTCCCATTATTCTTCTCAGTCATACGGACGTGGTGATGGCCGACGCTGCGCGCTGGTCTGTGCCGCCCTTTAGCGGCGAGATTCGCGACGGCTTTGTCTACGGGCGCGGGGCGAGCGACATGAAGGGCACGGCAGCCGTTCATGCCACGCTCATGCGATTGTTGAAGCGCCATAAAGTTCCTCTCAAGCGCGACGTGATACTGCTGGCTGTCGCAGACGAAGAAGCGGGCGGGGCGGGCGCGCGTTCGATTGTCAAAGATCATCCGGATTTGATTCGCGGCGCGGAGTTTCTCTTGAACGAGGGAGACGTGGCGTATGTGAAAGATGGAAAGCTACAACAGTATGGCGTAGACGTGATGGAGAAGGCTGCGCTCTGGCTGCGCATCACGGCCAAAGGTCCGGCGGGTCATGGCTCTATTCCACTGGCGGATTCTTCCGTCAATCGCCTTCTCAATGCGCTCGAACGCGTTCGGGCGTGGGAGACTCCCATCAACGTCCCCGCCGAGATTGCGACGGGCTATCGCGCTCTGGCCGCACAACAAACGGACCCGTTGCTCAAAACTGCTTACGCTGACATTGAGAAGGCATTGGGTAATCCCACACTGCGCGCGAAACTGCTGACTGACCGGACGCTCAACGCGCAGGTCAGAAACACGATCACGATTACAGGGTTGCATGGCAGCGATAAGGTCAACGTTATTCCCGGCGTTGCATGGGCACAGCTTGACGTGCGACTGTTGCCCGGCGAGACGCCCGAAGGCTTCATCAAGACGCTGCGCGAAGTGCTGGCCGATCCCTCTCTTGAGATAGAGATACTAGAAGGCTCTGTGCCTACGGGCTCAAGCCCGGACACTGCGCTGATGGATGCCATTCGCAAGGTCGCCGCGCGGCGCGACCCCAATGTCCCCGTCATCCCGACGATGCTCACAAGCTCTACCGACAGTCCTACGTTTCGCTCCGCAGGCATCACAGCTTACGGCTTCGAGCCTTACAAGATGGACGACGGCGAGCTTGACCGTGCTCATGGAGATGACGAACGGCTCTCGGTTGAGAATGTAGGCTTCGCCCTGAAGTTTCTTTACGAAGTGTTGCTGGAGCTGAATTGAAGTCTGTGTGCGAGAAAAGAAATGCTGGAACGTTTGGTCACTTCCGGCGTGCTTCTACATGTCGGAGATTTATATCAATAAGGAGAAATAAGATGAAGAACGCTCTCCTGGTTGCATGTGTCATCGCGCTTCTGCTGGTCGTCGGCTGGACAGGATATGGACAGAAACAGAATCCTTCAAGAGCTACGTGGGAATACATGGTCAAGATCGAACGAACTTTTCCCGGCACGCGCGCTGACCTGGCGGGTCTGGGAAGTGAGGGCTGGGAGTTGACAGCCGTCACCACGCGCGAGGAGTCGTATGGCAGGAATCAGATAGATGTCATCACGACTTATTACTTCAAGCGGCAGAAGTAAGATTGAGCTAATAAAAATCCGGCGGCAGACAAGCTCTGCCGCCGGATTTTGAATGTGACGCGGAAACTATCCCGCGTCGCCGTCAATCAGCTTTCGTGTCGGCTGCCATCTTCTGGGCCTTCGTCCGAACGAAGGCATAATTCAGCGCTGGCAGCGAGTTGAACTCGGCGGCCTTCTTGCACATCTCCCTGGCCTTCGCGTTGTCGCCTTTGCCTTGATAGGCCTGGCACATGCGATAGAAGTTTTGGGGGTTCTGCTGGCCCGTTTGCTGAAGCTCCGCGAGTGCCTTGTCGTAATCCTTTTCGGCGAGCGCAATCATGCCCACGAGCTGGTGCGACTGGCGCACCTGCGCCGGATTCTTTGAAGCCTCGGCCCCCTTGCGGAACTCTTCCGACTCCGCCTTGGCCGTCGCGTAGTCTTTCTGCCCGAGCGCAACCGTGGCTAGATTGTAATGATGAAAGAGCTTCGTGTTGTCCTTAATCTCCTGCGAGAGCGAGGAGCTTTCGGTCATCTTAAGCAGGCGGTCGAACTGTTCCTTCGCTTCCGCATACTTCCCCATCTCAAGCAGAATATTTCCTTTGTTCTGAAGATCGCCCGCCATCGCCGCGACGTCGTTGATCTTCTCCGCGATGGCGTATTGTTTATCCATGTCCGCAAGCGCCTTGTCCCACTTGCCGCTGTCTACGTCAACCACAGTCTGACCAAAGAGCGCTAAACGGTGGTCGCCGTCGCTCCGCGCCTTGTCTGTAATTTTCTGTAGCTCGGCTGCCGCTTCTTCCGGCTTACCCATGTACACGAGGTCGGCGGAGATTCCAAGGTGCGACGCCGGGAAGTTGGGATTGATGGAGAGCGCCTTGCGATACTGCGTAATCGACTCGTCGAACTTGCCCATCTTCAGGAGCAGCTCCGCATACGAGTCGTAAGGGTTCGGGTCGTTGGGAATCAGCTCTATGTATTTCTTAAACGCCTGCTCGGCATTCGCGTAATCGCCGTTCTGCCTGTAAGCGTAGCCTAGAATGTTGTAGGCGGGCGAGTAGTTCGGGGCAAGCTCGGTCGCTTTCTTGTAGCTCTCGATGGCCTTCGTGTAATCCTGCTGGCCGAAGTAGTAACCGCCGAGGTTGAAGTGCGCTCGCTCTTCTTTCGGATAAGCGGCGACGAGCTTGTCCAGATATTCCTTCTGCTTCGTCACCTCGCCGTTGGCTCCCGCCTGATTCGCGAGGATGAGCAGCCTTTCGCCTTCCGAAGCTTTATCCGCCAGGCTCACGGCCTTTTTCAGATGGTCGAAAAATTCCTTCGCGGTCGGAGAGGAATTGGCCCGGCCCAACTCCGCGTAAGCGAAATTCGGATCGAGCGAGATGGCTTTATCATAATGCTGTATGGAGTCCTGCGCGAGCAGTCTTTCGGCCATGTCACGCGCTTTGAGGAACTCCGTTTTTGCTTCCGCCGATGAGGTCGTGACGGGAAGCTTTCCATCCGACGAAGTAGCAGTGTTAGCGGTAGTGGACTTTCCATTATCATTCGTCGTCGTCGCACAACCACTCCACATGGCGGCGCTCAAGGCAACAACCGCAGCCAAAACGAAAAGCATAAATCTTTGACAACGCATCGAACATCTCCTTCGAGTGTGTGGTTAAACTGATGACTCGCAAACGGGAGCCATAATGATTAGCAAGCGAGGTCAAACCGTGACGGCTACCCTGTATCAAAGAGACGGAGCCAGCATCTCGGATAAGGTGTGTGCGGGCACACATGGTGAATGCGGAGAGACTTTTGAACTTGACGGTGGGCGAGACTATGCGAAACGCGTTGCCGAGTCAAGAGATTAAATCGCCGGAAAGCCGCGCTTCTGAAACGGTGGAATTGTGTCCCGAAAAGTGGAATCATATGTTAGCGTTCCTGACGGCCCTGATTATCATTTGAGGTGGTTAGGAATACACGGGAGAGTTAAGATTAAGGTTACTAAAAGCGATAGGGCGCACGACGGCTGAGTTAATTAGCTGCATCGCAATCGAGCGGACAGTCAGATGACTAAACAAGATAAGAAAACCAGCCAATCATCTGCCGCTGCCAACAGCCATTTTGATAACCTGCTCGCTCTGCGTGACAGTAATCCCAGGGCCTACGAGCGATTGGGAGAACACACGCGTCAATCAGTAGAGAGGTACGAGCTAAAGCAGGTGGCTTTGACTTTCGAATATCGTGAAGGCATGGAACGCATGCTTGAGCTGAAAGAGAGACTCCCCGGCGTGTATGCAAATTTCAGTGAAGAAATGAAGAGGAAGGTCGAGGAGTACGCGAAAAAAAAGCGTGCCTATCAGATTGTCATCGAAGGTAAGGAGCAGTAATCAGCCGTAGCCCGGCTATTTTTATCAGCACTTAAGGAGAGCCGTGATGGAGCTTCCTTTGACCCCTTTGGAGTTTGCGCGTCGCACTCGTAAGCTATATGCCGAACGAGAGGCAGTAGTGGACGGCCCTGTGCGCCTCAGCTACGAGGAATTCTTTGCCCGTTGTGATCGCTGGTCTGCGGCTTTGCAGGCGCTCGGCGTACGCCATGGAGACCGCGTTGCCTACATCGCACCCAACACTCATGCCCAGCTCGAATCGTTCTACGCCGTTCCACAAATTGGCGCTATCCTCGTGCCGGTCAACTACCGTTTAACCGCCGACGACTTCGCCTATCTCATCAATCATAGCGGCGCTCTTGTTGTGTGCGCCCACTCCGATTATCTGGATGCAGTTGACAGCATGCGCTCGCAGTTGCCGTCTGTCGCGTCGTTCGTTGCGCTCGAAGGAGCAAAATCCGGCTGGCTGGATTACGAGACGCTCATTGCGGAAGCGCCTGTAGAATTCATGCGGCCCGCGATTGCCGAAACAGACATCCTGACAATCAACTACACGAGCGGCACTACCTCAAAACCCAAAGGCGTGATGATTACGCATCGCAACGCTTACGTGAACATCGTGGGCACGCTCATACATCACCCTATGACGCTGGCGGATCGCTATCTCTGGACGCTGCCGATGTTTCATGCCAACGGCTGGACCTTTGTGTGGATTGTGACAGCCATCGGAGGGACGCACATCTGCCTGAGAAAAGTCGAGCCCCGTGCCGTCTTCGAGAAGATTGAGCAAGAATCCGTCACTATGCTTTGCGCCGCCCCTACGGTTTTGATCAGCATCGCCAATGGACCGGAGGAACTCAGACGCACGGCTCGCCGTGGGTTGCGCATCGTGACGGCGGGCGCGCCTCCTGCCGCCGCCACCATCGAGCGCATAGAGGGCGAGCTGGGATGGGTGATTACTCAAGCTTACGGGCTCACCGAAACTTCTCCCTTTATCACAATCTGCGAGTCCAGACCCGAACATGAAGGGCTTTCGTGCTCCGAAAAATCTGTCATCAAGGCTTGTCAGGGAGTGGAGCTGATGACTTCGGGCGAACTGCTCGTAGTCGATGAAGAGGGGATGGAAGTTCCGCACGACGGCCAGACGCAGGGCGAGATTGTCGTTCGCGGGAACGCCGTGATGAAGGGCTATTATCAAGACCCTGAGGCCACGGCCACGGTCATGCGAGGCGGCTGGTTCCACACAGGCGATGCCGCGGTGGTCCACAAGAGCGGCTACGTAGAGATTCGCGACCGCCTCAAGGATGTAATCATTAGCGGCGGCGAGAACATCTCTTCGGTAGAGGTTGAAGGCGTCATGCTCAGGCATCCGGCGGTTCAGGAGGTCGCCATCGTAGGGCTTCCACACGAGCGCTGGGGTGAAGCGCCACATGCCTTTGTGATTTTAAAAGCAGGGGCCACCGCGACTGAAAAAGAGCTGCGCGAGTTCGCCCGTCATCATCTGGCCCATTTTAAAGCCCCGCACAGCATCACCTTCTTGCACGAGCTTCCGAAGACCGCCACAGGCAAAGTTCAGAAATATGTGCTGCGCGGGAGACCTGCCATCTCTAAGCAGTGAGAAGCAAACGGCTCATTTGAAGACAATCTGTAAACGCACGCCATCTTAGCAGGAGCAGCTATGTCCGTAGAGCAAAGTAAAGCAATCGTCTCGCGGTTTTATGAAGAGCTTTGGAACAATCGAAATCTCAGTGTGGCGGATGAAATCATCAGCCCCGATTGCATGACACATCAGCTTCAATCCGGAGCCGCCAACGTCGGAGCGCCACGAGACCCCGAAGCAGTCAAACATCACGTTAACGAATGGCTGGCGGCGTTTCCAGACTTACAATTTACTGTCGAGCAGATGATTGCGGAAGAAGACAAGGTGGTGAGCCAAAGCGTGATGCGAGGAACGCATTCAGGCACATGGCTGGGGCTAGCACCTACTAACAAAGAAGTGAGCATCCGGCTGATGGTTACTCAGCGCATTTCAAACGGGAAGATTGTTGAAGACTGGGTTCTGGTAGAAGCATTAGGACTCTTTCAGCAACTTGGACTGATACCGGCAACGCAGGAGATTTTAGCGAAGGCAGCGAAGTAGCTCGCCCGCAACATGCGCCGATAGAGTGCGCCTCACAACTCATTCCACAGAGACGCCTCTCGTAGCATTCCTTTCATCATTGTCTAAATGAAGGTCGAATACTGCTCCTGCCGGGGATTTAATTCGGGTATGACAAAGTTATAGACAAAAGTGAAGCCCCCGCGACTCTGGGCAGGAGTCATTTGGGCAGCGGGGGCTTCTCGGCTCCGCATGGCGGGAGGGGATTCCACACATGCGGTGCACTGACGGCCTCTCAATTTGGTAGGGGCGAGCGGCCGAACTTAATTTCGCAAAGAACTGTTTTTAGCCAAGGGCGCTTGCGCCTCTGCGTGATTCTATCGCACGCGGCGCGAAATTCGTTCGCGCGACAGCGGTGGTCCAGGCGCGGCGCACAACCTTAACGCGGCTTGAGGTGCGAGCGGCCACGGGTTTCATGCGCTTTATGCGCGCGGCTATCGCTTCGACAAAGGCTCTCACTAACAGGTAAGCCGAGAGCACGCCGTAAAATCCTATAAAGGCAGCCAACAACAGGTACTGAGCTTTATTCATGACTCACTTGGGACGCTCACCCCTTGCGGCTTTTGCCGACCGCGCGTTCCACCTCTAAATTTTCAAATTAAGCTGCGTCGAGCCTGCGCTCGGGCGCGTAGCGGCGCACTGCCGCCAGAAGCTGTTCGACTTCAAAAGGTTTCTGTAGCACGGCGTCCGCGCCGTTTTCCAAACATGCTTTCGCCATCTCGCCCTGCGCGGCGGAGCTGACGATGAGCACCTTGGAATTTGGGAACCGGCCCTTGATGTATTCCAGGATACGCATGCCAACTTCGGGCGTGTCGAGCACCGGGGGCAAATGCAAGTCAAGGATCGAAACTGCTGGCTCGTAAATCGTCGCGCGGCGAACCGCCGACTGTAAATCGTTTGCGATCATCACCTCGTAATCATCACACAGCGTCCAAAAAAGCTGCTGCGTAATAGCGAGGTCGTCATCAACAATTAAAACTCTGGGCTTCATGTTCGTAAAACTCTGGGCTTCGGTTTGGGCTCGGGTTGCGGTTTTATTTCATTCCGCAACTATTTTCATTGCAACCGTTGTACCGCGCTCTGTGCGACGCGCGAACGGCTCGCTTTGCTCGAAAAACAAAGAACCGGCGCGTTAGCAATTTTTTTTGCATGTGCACAACAAGCAACACGTTCGGATTTTCTCTGTCTACATTTGTAGACAGTTTGCAGAACGGACTTTTGCAGGATTCTTGCACGCGCGCGCGTGATGGCTCTTGAGCGGCGACTCGTGCCGTTGCTGGAAAAGCGTGTCGGGGTTTTTGTTCAGACTTCCGTAATCTCGAATTCGCTGATCAGTCGGTGAAGGTAGGAGCGGCTGATGCCCAGACGGCGTGCGGCGGCGACGCGGCTGCCTTCCGTGTGGAGCGCCTGCACAATCATGCGTCGCTTGAGCGCGGTCACAGCGCCGTCGAGCGTCGTTTCGTCCGCCACTTCCGCGTCCGGCAGGGTGCGCAACATTTTTTCCGGCAGGAACTCCACGCCCAGACGCGAGCCGGGCGTCAACACCACCAGTCGCTCTATCAGGTTCTCAAGCTCGCGCACGTTGCCCGGCCATTCGTATTCCTGCAAAGCTTCTAATAGTCCGGGGTCCATCTCGACAGGCGGGCGTCCGTGTTTCTCTGCGGCCTTGGCGGCAAAGTGAGCGGCCAGGAGCGGGATGTCTTCGTGACGCTCGCGCAGAGGCGGCAATGTGAGCGGCACGACGTTCAGGCGATAGAAGAGGTCGCGGCGAAAGCGGCCACTCTCCACGTCCTGCTCAAGGTCGCGGTTCGAGGCGGCGATCAATCGTATATCGACGGTGAGTGTTTTGTTGCTACCCACACGCTCAAAGGAGCGTTCCTGTAAGACGCGCAGGAGCTTGACCTGAACGGCGGGCGTCAGCTCGCTAATCTCGTCCAGAAAGAGAGTGCCTCCGTCGGCCAGCTCAAAGCGTCCCTTGCGTGCAGAGCTTGCGCCCGTGAACGAGCCCTTCTCGTGACCGAAGAGTTCCGACTCAATCAGGGTTTCCGGCAGCGCCGCGCAACTGACGGCGACAAAGGGGCGGTCAGCGCGCGGGCCTTCTTCGTGAATCGCGCGGGCAATCACTTCTTTGCCCGTGCCGTTTTCACCGAGCAGCAGAACAGTCGCGCTGGTCGCGGCTGCCGCACGCGCCTGCTTGACGGTGGCCTCAAGAACGTGGCTCGTGCCGACTAAGTGAGCGAAACCTTTATGGCTCTCAAGAGCGGAACGCAGGCGCATGATCTCCTGCTCCAGACGGCGCACGCGCGCTGCCTGATGCACGATGTGCATGACTTCATCCGCGTCAAATGGTTTCTCGAAAAAGCCGTATGCTCCGCGCCTGATGGTTTCGAGCGCGGCCTGCTTGGAAGCGCTGCCGGTGATGACGATGACGGGCACGGGCGGGCGCTGGCGTCGCGCCTCTTCGACAATGGCGAGCCCCTCGGAGATGTCGCTCAAATGCGGCGGCAGATGCAGGTCGCTCAAGACGACATCAATATTTTTATGCTGCAAGATTTCCGTGGCCTCGGCGCGCGCGCCCGCTTCGAGCACTTCGTACTCTTCGCTCAAAGCCCAGTAGAGTTGACGGCGCACGCTGGCGTCATCGTCAACTATAAGCACAGTGATTTTTTCCTGTGTGCGCTCGCTCATAAAGCTTCAGGTCTTCACGTTCACGGCTCCGGAAGGCGCGAGACGTAAATGGGAATCGGCATCAAAGAGGAAAGAGTTGGCTTATCTTCTTTGCGTCAAGAACTGTTTGTTCTGGAAAAACTGAATGGAGACCACGGACTTTGTCGTCATCGTCTTGCTGATGAACGGCTCGTTTTCCCCTCTAGGTCCGTAATCTGTTTTGATGGTAGCACGACGCGGAAGCAAGTTCCAGCGCCTTTGCGTGATTCTACCTCTATCTCGCCGCCGTGCGCGCGCACGACCTCGCGGCAGGTGTAGAGACCGAGGCCGACGCCCTTTCTTTTCGTCGTGGCAAAGGGGCGGAACAGGTGGTTTCGTTTAAATTCTTCGCTCATCCCCGCGCCTGTGTCCCTGACGCTGAAGAAGACTTTCTCGCCCTCTACAGGCCCGGCTTCCACCGTCAGTGTTCCCTGCTCCGCGCCCATTGCTTCGAGCCCGTTGAGGACCAGATTCTCCACGACCTTTTCCATGCGCTCGGCGTCCACGCTCGCGATGAGAGATTCGGGCAGGCGCGTCTCTATTTGATGATGAGTCCCGTACGGGCCTGCGGCATCGATCACGCGCCGGATAATGGGGATGAGATCGGTCGGGCGCGGTCGCCCGTGTTCGCCGCTCATGCTGCGCACGGGCTCGCTCAGTTTCGAGACCAGCCTGCGCAGTTTGTCCGTGGCTTCGGTCAGCGAGCGCATCGCGTCGGCGCGAAACTCCTCGCGGTGAAACTGGTGCTCCATGTTTCTGACGAGCAAAGAGAGCGAGGCGATGGCGTTCTTCAAGTCGTGCGTGAGCATGGCCGAGAGCCTGAGGAAGGATTCGAACTGCCTGCTTTCGGCTTCGCGCCCAATCTGCTCGCGCAGGCGGTCGGTCATGCGGTTAAAGCTTTCGGCCAGGAGATGCGTCTCGTCGCTTGAGCGTACATCTATGCGTTGGTCCAGGTTGCCTGCGGCGATGGCGACCGCCCCTTCCGTGACGCGCTCAATCGAGCGCGTCGTGCGCCTGACGACCATCGTCAACACGAGCGCCGTCGCAAGGCCAACCAGCGCGGCCAGCCCCAGGCTCATCCAACCGGCGCTCCTCAATTCTCCAACGGCAGCCGAATAGTTGCGCGCGGTCGCCAACGAAAGATCAATCGCGGCGAGACGCCTGAAGACGGCCATCCAGTGGTCGCCCTCCGCCGTCGTGTAAAACTCAGAGCCTTGACTTTGCGCTGTCATCGCGTCGGCAACGGGCTTGAAGGCAGGCATCGCGTCGGCGACGGGCTGGAATTTGACAGCATTGTTGGTGTGGTAAACGATGCGGCCCGCGCGGTCCAGCAAGACGACCTGCACCATCGAAGGAGCGTTCGTGGCAGTAGCGCCAGCCTGCGGAGCATCGCTCGCGACATCCCTGACGTAATCACGGAAGACGCGGTCGAGGTTAAGGTCTACGACGAGCGCGCCGCGTGCGTTCTCTGTGCTCTCTCCATCGAGAAAGACGGGAACGGTGTAGCGTATCATCGCGCCATAGGATGCGGGCTCGACCTGCGAGTGCAGGGGAGTGGTCTCAGCGATTTTCCAGACGCGCGGGTCCGGCGGCGCTAAGCCGGACAAAAAATCTGCGGTCTGAAAACGCAGGCTCGAAGGCTCCAGGACTTCCGCGTCGCGCGTCGCGGGCTCAAGACGAAAGAGCGTGCTGCCGGTCTGATCCAGACACGTGATGGCGGCGTAATACTTCTGATTGCCCAGAAAGAAAGCCTTCATCTGTGTCGCCACTGCTTCGGGCACGGAAGCGTCCGCTGTAGCGACGGTCGCGGTGTTGGAAGCTGCGGGAGCGGTCGTGCGGTTTGCAGCGCCCTGTGCGGCCGCTTCGCTCTTTTTCGCCCCGGCGCGCACGTACTCGCGCAAAGGTTGTGAGCGCGCCAGGGCGGTGAGCTGTGTTTCGCGCTCGCGCAAAGCCGTCTCGACGTTGCGCACGACGGTCGACGTGTTGCGCTCCACTTCCGCCCGTAGAAGCGATTCAGCCGTCCGCACGCCGTAAAAATAGTTAAAGAGATTCAGGGCAAGCATCGGCACGAAGCCGAGGGCGAAAAAGAGCAGGAAAAGTTTGAGCCGTATGCCCACAGGTTGGATGAGCCGTGCCGTTGAAGATAATTGTGAACAACGCGCAAAGGAAAGAGAGCGCGCATGAAGCGCCGCGTGGCGGGCGGCCAGACAAATAAGCCTCTCAAATGGCTATACGAGGAATCTGTAAAGACAAAGGGATGCTAACGCGGTGCGTGCCGGGGTGTCAAAATTATTCAGACACGGGCGCGCGTCCCCATTCGCGTAGGAGCGGCGCGAGCGCCTCTATAACGAGATGGTGCGCTGCGCCGTTGGTGGCGACAAGGCCGTTATGATTCTGCACGTCGGGCACATTGTAGCGAAGCGGCGCGCCGAACAAATCCGTAATGCGGCCTCCGGCTTCGGTCAGAATTATTTCCGGCGCGCACGTGTCCCACTGCTTGGTGCGCGGGCTGAGATGTATGTAGAGGTCGCACTGCTGTTCGATGATGAGACCAATCTTGATGCCGACGGAGCCGCGCCTGACTTCATCTTTAATACGCAGCTTTTTAACCACGCGGTCCAGTCGCGGGCTCCTGTGCGTGCGGCTCGCCGCCAGCCGCATCTTTGCTACATCGCTGGTGCCGGAGACGCGCACGCGCTCGGGCTCGAACCCATGCCGGTGAACCCACGCGCCCGAGCCTTCGACAGCCCAGTAAAGAAGATCCGAGAGAGGTTGAAAGACCACGCCGAGGCGGCTGCGCCCTTCGACTGCGAGACCAATCTGAACGGCGAAATCGCCGTCGCGCGCGATAAAGCCGGTCGTCCCGTCCATGGGGTCAATCATCCACACGCGATTTTTTTCGAGCCGCCGGTCCGTGTCCACGGACTCTTCCGCGAGCACGCCGTCTTCAGGGAAAGCGCGGCGCAAGCCCTCTACGATTAACTCATTCGCAGCGCGGTCGGCGGCCGTCACAGGCTCGAAATGCACTTCGTCAACATCCATCTTGCGCTCGACGCGCACCGGGCGGTCGTAATAATCAAGGATGGCCGCGCCCGCCTCACGCGCCAGATTGATCGCCACTTCCAACTCCCGCATGTACCCGTTTGCTTCCATGATAAAAGTCCCAGGTCTCAACTAAGTCCCAAGTCCAAAGTCCAAAGTCCCAAGTCAAAAACAGTTCTTCGACTTTAGACTTGGGACTTGGGACTTGGGACTTCCCCTCGCGCTGCGTCGCGTATGATGTCGAGCGTTCGGTCTACGTCGGCGCGCGTGGTGCGAAAGTTTGTGATGCAGGCGCGCAGGGCGAAGCGCCCGCCGAGCGTCGCGTTGGAGATATAGGCACGCCCCCCGCGCTGAACCGTGTGCATGATGCGCGCGTTGAGTGCGTCAAGCTCGCTTTCAAGATGCGCGCTCTCCTTTTCGCTCGCCTCGCGCTCGAACTGTGCGCGCCACGCGGGCGGCATGTAGCGGAAACAACAGATGCTCAGCTCGACGGGCGCAAGCAGCTCGAAATCCCCGGAGGCGCGCACCTGCTCGGCCCAGTACTCTGCGAGCGCGTTGTCTTCCGCGATGGCAGCGGCCAGACGGCGCGTGCCGTAATAGCGCAGCATCATCCAGATTTTGAGCGCGCGCGCACGACGCGACAACTCGACACCGTAATCCCAGAAGGCGAAGGCTTCACGCTCCTCTTCCTCGTGCACCTTGATGTAATCGGCTTCGTGCGGCGAGAAGGCCGCGCGCGCTTGTGCGGCGTCACGAAAAAGAAGACAGCCGCAATCAAGCGGCGCATAGAGCCACTTGTGCGCGTCGAGCGAAAGTGAATCCGCGCTCGCCAGTCCATCAAAGAGCGGGCGCTTTCTTTCATCCATCGCGCCGAAAGCGCCGTAAGCTCCGTCTATGTGAAACCACAGATTATTTTCTCGTGCGACTTCGGCGATGTCCGCCAGCGGGTCCATCGCGCCCGTCGCCACTGTGCCTGCGCTCGCCACCACGCAGAAGGGCTTTAGCCCTCGATTCGCGTCCCGCTCAATCGCTTCGCGAAGCGCGCGCACGTCCAGACGGAACGCCGCGTCCGAAGCAACGATGCGTACCTGATTACGACCGAGCCCCATGATGTCCGCCGCTTTCGGAATCGAAAGATGCACTTGATCCGAAGCGTAAAGAATCATCGGAGCATCACTGTTCCACAAACCCTCGCGCGCGATGTCGCGGCCTGCGCGCGAGCGATGCGCGATGACTAGTGCCGTGAGATTTGCCATCGAGCCGCCGCTCGTCAAGAGCCCTTGCGCTGCATCTCCAAAGCCTACCAACCGGCTCAGCCAGCCGACGACTGTTCTCTCAACTTCCGTTGCTGCGGGGGCAGAGCGCCACGCCGTGACGTTTGAATTCAGCGCTGAAGTGAAGAGGTCCGCGTAAGCGCCGACGGGTGTGGAGGGCGATGCGACATAGCCGAAAAAGCGCGGGTGGCCGTTATGACGGCTGGCATCGATGAGCGTGCGACAATCCGCTACAATCTCCTGCACGCTCAAGCCTTCTTCCGGCAGGGGCGCATCACGGAAACGACCGAGCGCGTCCGTGTGTTCTCTATCGGGGAAGACCGGATAATCGGAAACGCTGCGAAAATATTCCTCGACCACTTCGGTCATACTTGCAGACAGGGAGCGCAGTTGCGCGTCGTCCATGTCTAGCGACGAAGGGCGCGTCTCTTTGTCTTCGCTGATTCTACGGCTGCTCATTTTAGTCCGGGCGCAATCGAGACCAGGAGCGAAAGCCTTTCGCTGCCCGTGTTCCTGACGCCGTGCATGATGCCTGCGGGTGCAATCACAATCGCGCCCGGTTCGGTCTCGCACACTTCATCTCCGACCGTAAAGCGGCCACGGCCTTCGAGCACGAAGTAGAACTTGTCCGCGCCTTCATGAGCATGCGCGGCCTGTTCCTGTCCAGCCTCAAGGCAGTTCATGCCAACCATGCAATGCTCGCCCTGCCAGAGCGTGGTTTTGTAAAACTTCTCTTTCTGTGCACCCACGTGCTCGCGCCAATCGTAAAAACAGTTCATCAAAGCTCTGGCTCCTTCATCTCTTACAGCGTCGGAAAAGCAGTGACAAGTGACGAGTGACAAGTGACAAGCAAGAAGAAGGTTTTAACTTGTCACTTGTCACTCGTCACTTGTCACTGCTTTTCTGATTTTCCTTACGCTTTTGTAACACAAGATGACGCCCCGGCAGAAGCGCTCTTGAGCGACGCGACGCCTTTCACGTATAGTTGCCTGCACGGAAAGCTCGGGCTTAAAAGTACGAACCATTTGAAGGAGAACAAGGGATGCCTCTTCAGGGCTCAGCCTCGCTCGAAGGGACGGCGCGTTATCGCGAGCGCTTGAAAATGCGCGCCAACCCGAATCACTTTCGTCTCGAACAGAACCTCTGGCTCTCGTCCGTAGGCATCGGCACGTACCTCGGCGGCTGGGACGAAGACAAGGATACGGCCTACACCGACGCCATCTTTCGCGCCGTAGAGCTTGGCACAAACGTCATAGACACGGCGGCCAACTATCGCTTTCAAAGAAGCGAGCGCGCGATAGGCTCTGCGCTCAAGGTGTTGACGGACACGAACACGAGCGCGCGTGATGAATTGTTAATCTGCACCAAGGGCGGCTATCTGCCATTTGACAACGAGCCGCCGAAGGACGTGCGCCGCTATGTCGAAGAGACTTTTGTGAAGACGGGTGTGGCGAGCTTCTCGGACATCGTCGGCGGCAGCCATTGCATGACGCCAGAGTATCTTGAGCACCAGCTCGATCAATCGCTCTCGAACATGGATTTGACGACCGTGGATGTTTACTACGTCCACAATCCTGAGACGCAGCTTGGACACGTCTCACGCGAAGTGTTTGACGAGCGGCTGGCGGAAGCTTTTCAGATGTTCGAGCGTATGCGCTCGAAAGGTAAGCTGCGCATGTACGGCGCGGCGACGTGGAACGGCTTCCGCGTCGCGCCCGATGCGCGCGAGCATCTTTCGCTTGAGCGCATGGTGGAGATAGCGCGCGAGGTCGGCGGAGATTTTCACGGCTTCCGCTTTATACAGCTTCCCTTTAACCTCGCGATGCCCGAAGCACTGGTCTTGCAGAACCAATCATTAAACGGCGAGCGCGTCTCCGTGCTCGAAGCGGCGGGCGCGCTCGGCGTGACGGTCGTTGCCAGCGCCTCTATCCTGCAAGGCAAGGTCGCGCGCAATCTACCGGAAGAGGTGCGCGAGCCGCTCGGCTCTCTCGCCACGGACGCGCAAACGGCCATACAGTTCGTGCGCTCCACACCCGGCATCACCACCGCGCTCGTCGGCATGAGCCGCATCGAGCACGTCGAAGAAAACCTGCAACTGGCGCGCGTAGAGCCCGTGCCCCCGGAAGATTACCAGAGGCTTTTCGCCTCATCAGGAGAATGAAAGCAGGGATGAGGGATGAGGGATGAGGGATGAAAAGGAAGCTATTGAACATTGAGTAGTTCTTCTTTCTTTACTTCATCCCTCATCCCTATTTTTGGAGGAAGGCAATGGCGAAACGAGAGTTGAAATCCTTTGAGGAGTTCTGGCCGTATTACGTGGCGGAGCATAGCCAGCCTGCGACGCGTGTGCTGCACGCCGTCGGCACGACTACCGCTTTGGCGTGCGCGGCGACGCTCATCGCGCGCGGGAGGTGGCGCTGGCTGCCGCTCGCGCTTGTCCCCGGCTACGGCGCGGCGTGGGCTGCACATTTCTTTATCGAAAAGAACAAGCCCGCGACCTTTGATTATCCCCTGTGGTCGTTTCTTGCCGACTACAAGATGATCGGGCTCATGGCCGCGGGGCGCATGGAAGCAGAGATAGAACGCCTAAAAGCAGTGACGAGTGACAGGTGACAAGATAAAATCTTGTTCTTACCTGTTACCTGTCACCGTTCACCCATCACGGCTTTTCTTCTTGCTTGTCACCTGTCACTCGTCACTTGTCACTGTTCCTGGAGGTTCGCATGAATCAATCGAAATCCCTCACTCCTCGTCTAGCCGTACTCTTCTGGCTGGGTCTTCTACTCCTCGCATCCACCGTCGAGCTACGCGCGCAAGCGCCCTACGACGTGCGCGCTCATTACACCAAGACCGAACATCAAATCGTGATGCGCGACGGCGTGAAGCTCTTTACGACTGTTTACGCGCCGCGCGATATGTCGAAGCAATATCCGATAATGCTGGTGAGGACGCCGTACAGCGTTCGGCCTTACGGGCCTGAGAGCTATCGTGACTCGCTCGGGCCTTCACAGGCTTTTACGGAAGAGGGCTACATCTTCGTTTATCAGGACGTGCGCGGGCGCTGGATGAGCGAGGGCGACTACGTCAACATACGCCCCATCAAGGTCAAAAAGGCGGGGCCGACCGACATAGACGAAAGCACGGACACGTATGACACGATTGAGTGGCTCGTCAAAAACGTGCCGCGCAACACGGGTCGCGTAGGCATGTGGGGCATCTCTTATCCGGGCTTCTACGTTTCGCAAGGCTTGGTGAATTCTCACCCGGCGCTCGTCGCCGCCTCGCCTCAAGCGCCGATTGCAGATTGGTTCATAGGCGACGATTTTCATCACAACGGCGCGTTCTTTCTTCCACATGCTTTTAACTTCTACGCGAACTTCGGACGCCCGCGACCGCGACCCACTACCGAAGGACCGCCCCCTTTTCGTCACGGCACGCCCGACGGCTACAAGTTCTTTCTGGAAATGGGTTCGCTCGCCAACGCCGACCGTCTTTACTACAAAGGCGACGTGGCCTTCTGGAACGAGGTCATGCAGCATCCCGATTACGACGAGTGGTGGCAGGAGCGCAGCATGCCGCAGCACTTGAAAAATATTCCGTCGCGCGTGGCCGTGATGACCGTCGGCGGGTGGTTCGACGCCGAAGACCTCTACGGCGCGCTCAAGACCTACGAAGCTATTGAACGCCAGAACCCGAAGGCCAATAACACGCTGGTCATGGGGCCGTGGTATCACGGCGGATGGGCGGGCTCTACGGGCGAGGGACTCGGCGACATACGCTTCGGCGCGAAGACGGGCGAGTTTTATCGCGCGGAGATAGAGCTGCCGTTTTTTAACTGCGCTCTGAAAGCAAAGTGCGAAGGCGGCACGCGGCCAGAGGCTTACGTCTTCGAGACCGGCTCGAACCGTTGGCGAAAGTATGACACGTGGCCGCCGAAGGGAGCGCAAGAGACGGCGCTCTACTTACAGCCTCAGGGAGGGCTTTCGTTCTCGCAGCCCGCGAACACGACCCGTCAGGATTTTGACGAGTACGTGAGCGACCCCGCTCGTCCCGTGCCTTTCATCAACGACATAGCCATCGGCATGACGCGCGAGTACATGGTTGACGACCAGCGTTTCGCTTCACGCCGCACGGACGTTTTGACTTACCAGACAGAGCCGCTCAAGGAAGACCTGACGGTCGCGGGGCCCGTGCCCGTGAGCATCTTTGTTTCCACGACGGGGACGGACTCGGACTTTATCGTCAAGGTGATTGACGTTTACCCGGACGATGCGCCCGACAACGAGCCGAACCCTGCGGGCGTACGCATGGGCGGCTACCAGATGATGGTGCGCGGCGAGCCCTTCCGCGCGCGTTACCGCGAGAGCTTCTCCAAACCTCTGGCGATGACGCCGAACCGCGTCACCAAAATTGATTTCCGGATGCCCGACATCAATCACACCTTTCTCAAAGGCCACCGCATCATGGTGCAAATCCAGAGCACCTGGTTTCCGCTCGTAGACCGCAACCCGCAAAAGTTCGTCAACATCTACGAAGCCACCGACGCGGATTTTCAAAAAGCCACGCAGCGCATCTACCGTTCCGCGAAATTAAATTCCGCAGTGCGCCTGTTTGTTATAAAGTAGTGCGTAAGGAGCTATGTAGACGATGGCCGATGAGGCTGAGGACAAAGAGTCGCACATCAGCGTCGAGCAGGAATTGAGACGCAAGAATGAAGAGTGGGTGCGCGCGCTCGTCAATCGCGACGGCGCAGCCTTGGGGCTCCTCATGGCCGACGATTGTATTTTCACGTACCCGCTCGAAGGCGACGACAAGGCGCAGTTCATCAATGACATCCAGACGGGCGAGATTGTCGTCGAATATCTGGATAGCGATAATGTGGACGTGCGAATTTATGGTACGACAGCCATCGTGAGTGTGCGCGACACGGCCAAGTGGCTCTACTCGGGCCGGGAAATTTCGGGCCAGTACCGCAGCCTTCACGTCTACGCCAAGCGCGACGCGGGCTGGCAGATCGTCGCCATACAGTCCTGCCCAATCAAGGGATGAGGGCGGAGGGATGAGGGATGAAGTAAGAATGAGTGATTGATTCAATTGACGCTTTCACTCAAACCCTTTCATCCCTCCGCCCTCATCCCTCATCCTTCTTTTCATCTCTCATCCCTTCACATGTGCATACGTTCTCGCCTTCGGCCAGGGTGGCATCCGGCAAGTTGTAATTGAGCAGGTAAGTGTCTCTGAACTTTTCGTGTGTGGCTAATTCCCTGAGCACGAATCCGCGTGTGTGTAGAAAGCTTTCCAGGTCGTCCCTTTTCAAACTCCATTTAAAAGGCTCTTTGCGTAGATGCAGCCAGAGACGGACGAGCCACGTCGAGCGGCGAAAGCTTGCCCTGCCCTTCGCGTCCGGCTCCATAAAGGTGAAGATGAAGCGGCTGCTGTTTGTACGGCGAACGGAATCAAAGAGGCGCTCGACATCCGGCTGCTCAAGATACATGAGCACGCCTTCGGAGAGAAAGAACGTTTTTAGATTCGCGTCGTAGAGGGAAGAAGCGGCGAGAGTCGCGGCCCAATCTTCACGCTGAAAATCCACGTGTAGGAGCTTGAGATTCGGGCGCGAGAGATGGCGCGTTCTTATCACTTCAAGCTTGATGCGCTGTGTGGCTTCGTGGTCAAGCTCGAAGAAATTAACTTGCGGAAACTCAGCGCAGAGGCGCAGCGCCAGAGTATCCAGCCCGCCGCCCAAGACCACCACTTGAGTAAAGCCTTCTTGAAGGCTCGCGCGCACCTGTTGCTCTATGTGACGTTTACGCAGCGCCTGATGCAGCGCCAGACCGGGAATGGTGATGCGTTCGTGTGCGCGCCTGAGATGTTGAAACCAACGCTCGCCCGAGCGTTTGACGAAGGTGTGGCCCTCGGGCGAGAAAGCTTCGACGAGCAGGGCGGTGAGGTGCGCCGCTTCGGGCGAGACCAGAGAGGCGAGGCGAGCGTTGCCGCTGACCAGCAATATATTCTGCGCGACCACGTTCGCCGTCGCGCTCGGTACGTTATCTTTCATCATTCAGACGAGCCGCTTGCACGGCTTCTCACTATGCGCGTCCCTTCTTGAAAATCCGGCTCATGCTGCAACGCTTGCGGAAGATTTGAGACGGGCTATTGTCTCCACGGTCGCGACGATCTCGCTGCGGTCTTCGTCGCGCGGCTCACGGCATAGAATCTGCCACTTGTATTGAGTGTCGCGGCGGCCCTCCAGTAGATGGCGGCGCGTGGCACGAGCGGCCCACCCGCGCGCCATCAGATGAAGACAGGGCGTTGCGAGCCTCTTCGAGCGTCGCTTCTGGTCATACTCTATGTTGACGCGACAAAGCGCGCGGTCAAGAAAAGGCAGCACCTCCATCTGTAAGAGCGAGCGTGCGACGTCGCCTTCCAGCTCCAGATAGATTTCGTAGCGGGCAAGTTGCGTGTCCGGCGCGGCGCGAAATTGTTCTACAGAGAGATTGAAACGGCGTGCCGCTTCTGCGACGGCTTCTATGAAATGATTGACGTGCATTTTCTCGCCCGTGATGTCACACATCTCTCCGCCCTTGCGTATGAAGGAAAGAAGCGGCGCGCGTCCCTTGTGTCCGGTCACCTCCACGATGTCGTTAATACGATAGCGATAGAGGCCGCCGCGTGTCGTCAAAAGAATACTGTAACGACGTCCCTCTTCAAGCTCGTGGCTCGAAAGCACGTTGGGCTGCGTGGACTCCGCTTCTTCTTCCGGGATGAACTCGTAATAGTTGCTTTGCAAAGCGAGCAAGCCCGCAGGCGTTTCATCAACGTAAGGAACGGTGACGCGCCCCTCGCTCGCTATGTAGCCAAGATCGCGCAAAGGCGTTGCGCCGAAAAGCTGGCGCAGGCGGCCAACACGCGTGCCCGCGCTCCCGCCCATCCAACAGCCTATGAGCTGAAGCTCGGGCCAGCAATCCGAGAGCAGCAACCTGCCGCGCTTTGCCACGACTCGCTCAAGCTCGCGCGCACGCAGAGGCGCAGGCCGGAGCTTTGCGGCGAGACGCATGCAAACATTCGCCTGCTTTGACGCTGCGAGACCGAGCGTGCCGTCGTGCATGGCGCGTATAATTTTTTCTTCGTTCTCCGCGACGACTTCTGCTAGACGTAGCAGCGTGGCCGGGTTGGGCGTGGCGATGAGAGAGACCTTGCGCGCAAGCGCAAAGCGCGCGACGGCGAAATAGCGTTCGTCATAATCATCAAGCTCCGCGACTTCGTAGGGCACAGCGTAGGCGCGTCGCACGAGCCACGGAATATTTTTGTAGATGAGACCGGAAGCGCTGCCGTAAGGGATGCCCTGCGGCATGCGGCCTTCGACGGCACGCCCGACGATGCCTACAGAGGCGTGCTCCAACAGCTTTGTATGATCACGCTCCGCGCGATAAAGCCACTGGCACATGAGTCCAGCCGTCTCTCTTTGCGCGTCCGGCGTGACGGGGATGTACTTGGGCTCGCCGGTCGTCCCGCTCGTCATCGTCAACATCAAAGGCTCCTGTGCAGTGAGCACACGACGCTCGCCCGCGATGATGCGATTGATGTAAGGGCGAAAATCTTCGTACTCGCGTATGGGAACGTGGCGGCGAAAATCCGCTTCGGTGTGAATAGCGCGAAAGCCGTGCATGCGACCGAAAGAGGTTTCCACGTTGCGCCGCACTAGATTAAGCAGCACGTCGCGCTGCGTGGCGCAGGGGTCGGCGCAAGCTTTATCAAGGAGGAAGCTACTGATAGACCCGCGCACCGTTCGCGGGATGCTGTGAAGCTTGAGCATCACTCACCGTTCCTTTCCAAGATGAAGCACAACGACGGCGCGTCTCTCTAAAACTTCTTCGCGCACGTTGACTCCGAGCCCCTGACCTCTTAACAGCGAAGCGCGCCCGCCGTGGCCGAAATGCACGGGCTCGCGGCTCACGTCTTCCTCAAGCAGCAGCGTGCCGTAAGAGCCTTCAACAAAAGCGACACTTTCAAGATGAGCAACAAGATGGCGCGCTGCCGCCGAGAGAATGGCCGTTTCGCCTACCTGACAACCGACCTGCAAGCGTATGCCGTTGGCTTCGGCCATGCGTGCAACGCGCAGCGTGCGCGCGAGCCCTCCGCACTTTGAAAGACGCAGGTTGAAGAAATCGCACGCGTCCGTATTGATGAGCGCGCGTGCGTCCGCGAGCGTGACTATGGATTCGTCTGCCATGATGGGGATGCTGGAATGCGCCCGTACCTTTGCAAGCTCGTCGGGAGAGCCGTGCGGTATAGGTTGCTCGAAGGCTTCTATCCCGAAGCCTTCGAGCGCTTGCGCAATCAAGATTGCACGGCGCGCGTCGTAAGCGCCGTTGGCATCAACGCGCAGGCTTGCATCCGATCCGAGCGTCTCGCGTATGGCGGCGAGGCGTGCGCGCTCGTCTCCATCACCGATTTTGATTTTGACTTCGCGGATGCCGAAGAGCTTTAACTGGCGAGCGCGTTTGACAGCCTGCGAGATGGAGCCAGAAGAGATGACGCCGCTATAGACGACCGCCGTGCGGCGCGGGGGAAGAATCTCTGCGAGCGACATATGCTGCCGTCGCAAGAGGCAATCCGTGAGAGCAAGCTCGACGGCGCAGCGCGCCGCGTGAAAGGCCCGAACGCCCTCGCACGTTTTGTCAGGCAGCGATTCTTCAACTTCCATCAGCGCGCGAAGCGGATCGGCGTTCGGAACTATGTTCGCGTAGTCTTGCGCGGCGACCGCCGGCCACAACACGCGCCGGATATGCTCAATGCTTTTCTCGACCGTCTCGCCCGTGACGTAGGGCCGCGCGACACCTTCACCATAGCCGGTCGTGCCGTCCTCCGCAGTGAGCCTGACGACGATTGCGTCGGAGAATTTCCTTTCGCGCGCGCTGTGCGCGAAGGCTTCCGTAAAGGGAATGCGCAGGGCGTAGATTGTAGAGCCTGTAATCTTCATCGCTTAAGAGCGTGCGTGCGAGCGCGTTTCGCTGCCTGCGCTTTGGTGGCCGAAGTAACGTTTGACGAAAACATTTTCGCGGAAAGTTATTTCGAGAATCGTCTGCGCTTCCAACGTGTCAAACTCGTAAGCAGCTATGTAGCCCGCCACCGCGTCCAGACCCTCTTCCGCGTGACGCGCGTCCACTTCCGCGTGATGGTAGAACCACTCCAAAGCACGCGCGGGCAATTGCCTGTGGTCGCGTAAGAATGAAGCCATGCGCGAAGACATGCGCGAGAGCATCCATTCAAACGAGACCGTTTCAAGCAACACGCCGAAGCCGAATTCCCTGAGCGTCGCGTAAAGAATCGGAGAGGCGATGATGCGATAGAGCTCATCCTCCGCTTCGCGTTCAAGGCGAGCGCAGCGCGCTTCGTCAAAGCCCGCCGCCTTCATCAGCTCGACCAAAAGAGACGGGTGCGAGATGCCCGCGCCATTCGCATCGAGCCCCAATTCTTCGAGCATGTTGTCCTTGAGCTTGGAGGCTTCCCCCGTAGGCGCGACCGCGAAGAGAAAGGCCAGGATGTGCGGGCTTTTCAAGTGACTACGGCAGACGCCTTCGATGAAGCGTTCGTAGTCTGCACGGGAAGCCGCGCCGCGTTCCAGAGCTTGAAACTCGACGCGAGCCGCGAACTCTTCAGTCTGTTTCCCATATTCTGATTCGACCAGAGAACGAAGATTCATGTCACACACTCCCTTTGCATAGGACTCAAACTTAGAGACAAGTTTGCGGCGCGTCCCGCGCGCGTGTGGCACTTCTTTAACTGTCACATGGAAAGGGAGACGAGAAGAACAAAAGCCCCGTAAGGGGCGTCATATCAGTAGCCCACGGCGTCAGCCGTGGGAATAAGCATCGAATAAATAATTAAGCCCCGTAGGGGCGGCATCAATCTATGCCGCCCCTACGGGGCTTAACAATAATGGTGACACCGTAACCCCGGCACTAACGTGCCGGGCTACTGACATGTCGCCCCTTTCAGGGGCTCACTGCAAATTTCACACGCGCTTTGTCAGCCGCAGGGCGCGTCGGTGTTGCGCGCGTAGGGGAGATTGTAGACCTCCTGAAATCTGGTGGAGAGTTTCTGGTAATGGTGAATGGTGGCACAGACGGGCGGATCAACCTTTATGACGTTCATGCCTTTGAGCCGGTAGTCATTGAACTTGTTGTCGTTCAGGACGTCGCGAATCCAGACGGCCTCGACCCGTCCGGGAAATTTTTCCATGATGTGCCTGTAGACTTCCGGGTCCACTTCGCCCGAGTCGCCGACGAGGATAAATCTGCGCTGCGGGAATCTGTCCATCAGGCTGCTAATCTCTTTGACCTTGTGGTTAAAGGTATTGCCGAGGGAACCGACGATGCTCTCTATCAGAATTTCGCGCGTGTCTTCCGAGAGGAAATTTTTCGGATGATAGGTCATGTGGAAAGAACCCGCTGGGAATCCTCCCGCGCCGTCAACCAGAAATTCCTGTAGCGCCCTGTACAACTGCCACGGCCCGCCCGAGACGTAATGATAAGAGGCGTCCGGCCATTCGCTTCGATACTTTTCGGCCATGCCGTCGGCGGCTTTGAAATCTTCGCAGAGCGTGTTTCTCAAAACCTGATCCTTATCGCCGGGGACGAGCGTTACCCTGATGGTGTCGTCAATATCCGTAACGACCGAGAGACCTTCGGGTTCTATGAGCCTGACTCGCCCGCGACCCGTGTGGCCGTCGGAGACGACAGTGAAGGCGAGCCAGCCAGTGTTGCCCTGCGCTTCGAGCATCCGGCGCGCCTGCTCATCGGAGAGTTTTATCTCGCTTTCAATAAGGCCGTTGAAATCGCTCGCGGGAAAGCTATGGCGCTCATTGGTGGAATCAAACTGGATGGTGACGGTCAGCCCCGAACGGCTATCGTCTGTAAAATCCCGCGAGCGCGCGACGAGGTTGCTCAAATCAGGATTGGTGCAGTCGATTCTCCTCGCCACTACGCTGGCGATGACGTGGTCCGGCAACTGTCGTTTCTGATGCACGCGCCCGCGCAAAGGGATTGTCCACTCGCCGTTTTCCGGGTAGCCGTAGGTAGGATAAATGGTGGCCTCGACTTCTCCTTCGTGCGTGAGACGATTGACGCCTTCCGCGATGCGCGACGGGTCTATGTGAAAGATGTTGTTGATTCTGTCGAAGAGTCCTTTGGACGACGCATCCTTGCTCGTCACGCTGTCGGTCACGTCGGACGGGGCAACTCGTTGCGGGTCTTTGAGAGCCTTGGCGGCCTCGGAAATTCCTGAGAATATTTTGACGGTCATGTGTGTTGTCTCCTTGCTTGAGGTCTAAGGGGACACGCGCGCATCACGCCTTAAACGGGACGCGCGTGGTCTGAATCGCATCGTTAGAAGCCGTAAGAGCAGCCGCCTTTTCGGCTAGTCTCCGAATCCGGCTTCGCTTTCTTCCGGTGTGGGGTCGAACATCTCGTCCGCCATAAGCTCGCCTTCCTCGAAGTAAAGCTCCGTGTTGGCTGTAATCTTCAGTTCCAGGAACTGGTGCGCGCCTGTGACGTGCCCTTGTCCCGCAACTTTTTCCGTCTCCCTGATTCTGGCGGCGGCTGTATTCTCGCGGTCCAGAATCGTGACGCGCACGCCGCGGTTCAGCTCCACGTCCGTGAAAGCCCTGTTAACACGCACACGCAGGATTTGATCGAAATCCGGCGGCGCGGCAATCACGTGGGCGAGGTAAAGCTCTGTCCCTTTGCCGAAAAGAATGTAAGTCAAATTCTCGGGCTTGTGAGAATCGCGTTCCAGCTTTTCAGCATAGATGATGCGCTTGATGTTGACGTCGACATTGACGAGCCCGTCTATCTCTTCGCCTCCGCGCTCAAGGTGGCCGCGCAGGATAGTTCCCTTAAAAGAGCTGCGCTCGGGCGGTCTGGGCGTAAACAGGCTGGTGAGCTTGAAAGACTCTTGCGGACTGAGCGTGTACATCTTAATCTCTGGATTGCTACGGCGGTCGTTAGTGTAGAGGCTCTGGAGGCTCTTGCCTCCGCTGGTGAGCGTCGCTTCGAGGATGACCTGAAAATTGTGCGGGGACATGAACATGGGAAGATGCGAGAGATAGACGCTCTTCTCTCCGACAACCATCATGTTATGCGCAGGTTCTTCCTGCTGTTCCTCGTGGCCGTGGTCATGCATGCCGTTCATGGTAGGGTTCCTTCCTTAACTTTTGAGTTATCAAGAGGTATTTGACGGGAGGCTTCGGACTACTGCGGCGAGCCTTCCTTTCGTGAGTAATCATCCAGAAGCGGGGCTCGATTGCGCGGGAGCAAAGTCCCGCGAGTTAACAAAACGAAGCGAGGAAGCGAGGACGCGCGGTTGCCTTGAAGTACGGTCAGAGAGTAGACACCCGGAGGCACGGATTGTCAATAGCCCGGCTTTTGGGATTGGGTCAATTTCAAATCCTACGATGACCAGTCTCCGACCGAGCCATTTGAAGATCATTGTCCGCCCTCCTGCGCTCTAAATATTTATGCAGTTTCGGGGCAGAACATTTCATTGGGTCGCCCGCACATCAGGGAAGCCGCGAGTTGTTTGCTCAAACCGGCCCGCTATTCGGCCTTTGCTGTTGGATGTACTCTTGCAGCTCCGCGAGCGACGAATCTGCGATGATGCGAAAGACGCGCGGGCTGCAACCCGCTGGAAGATGCTTCAGCGTGAGCGCGTCCGTGATGACAAAAGTGCTTGAGCGCAAGCCCTTGTCCCAACCATCAGCGCGCGCGTCGCGAAAATCCAGCGCCTGCGGATCAAGACCTGCGGCGACGAGAATGACGCGCGACCAGTGTAAAAATTCGGACCAGCGCGAGACGATGGAGATGAGCGCATCCTCCGGAGGGCGCTCTCCCTGAAGCGATTCGGGCACGGAGCGCGAATGCAAGAGCAAGACGGTCTTGCCCGGCGGGGCTAGGCCTGCGACACGCTCGGCCTGACCGTAGAGCGCAACCACAGCCGCTCCCATCAAAAGCTGGTTCGCCTGATTGCCGCCAGCCTCTTCCGGGCTTGCGCCCGAGACTCTCCAACCGGTCGCCTCTTCTATCTCCGCGACGAGGATGCGGCGCAACTCTTCGTCAGACTCTATGACCAGAAAATGGTCTGGCGGCTGAAGCTCAAGCCAGTGGCGCACGCGCGCTCGTATCTCGCCCAGAGTGAAGCCGCGCTCGCGCGCCAGATTCAAAAAGGTAGCTATCAGGCGGTCCAGGTCAAGTCCGGGCGCAAGCGCCGCATCCTCCGACGGATGCGCGCGCACGTAGATGCCGCTGCCTTTGCGAAACTCCACCCAGCCGCGCTCGGCCAGCTCGCGATAGGCGGCGCTCACCGTGTTCGAGTGAATGCGAAAGCGCCGCGCCAGCTCGCGCGTGCTCGGCAGTCGTTGCCCCGGCCCCAAATCCCCGCTCACGACCCCCAGCACCACCTGCGTTACCAACTGCTCGCGCAAAGGCACTTCACTATTTTTTGAAAGCCACAAACGCATAAGAAAAAGGGATGAGGGATGAGGGATGAGGGATGAAGTAAAGAAAGAGCGTTCTTGCTTTTAATTTCATCCCTCATCCCTCATCCCTCATCCCTGCTTTTCTGTCACTGCTTTTGAGATTTGTTCGAGCGAGCGGTCGTAGCGGTAGCCGATTTGGAAGTGGCCGTCGTCGAACTCTTCGTGGACGAAGGGGATGTTGTGGTGCTTGAGATGCGCGGCCAGAACGCGTGCGCCTATGTCGAGCGCAAACTCGTCGCGCGTGCCTGCGTCCAGATAAAGCAGCTTCAGGCTGCGTAAAGTTGGCGCGTAACGCTCGACCATGCGGACGGGGTCGTGCTCAAGCCAGCGCGCCCAGATTTCGGGAATCAGCTCGCCCGTCTCTGAATCAAAAGGCAGGCGTAAGCCGAGCGGCTCCGAAGGGTCTGGCGAATAACAGGCGCTCATGGCAAGCACGTTCAGGAGCGCGATGTCTTCTTTGCCCTTCTTCTCTTCGCCCCAGAATTTTTTCAGAAAAGCTTCGGGGCTTTTTCGCCCCACCTCGCGCACGTATTTGACGAAGTCCGGCGGGTAGCAATACTCGAAATAGCAATCGCCGCTGTGCGAAGCGACTAAGCCGAACGTGTCCGCGTGTCGCATCCCGTGCACGAGCGCGCCGTAGCCGCCTGAAGATTTTCCCATCACAGCGCGCGCGTCTCTTTCCGCAAGCGTGCGAAACTTACCATCCACAAAAGGAACTATCTCTTTGACCAGATAATCTTCGTAACGCCCGACGGCTGGCGAGTTGATGTACTGCGAGCCGCCCAGAAGTGTAAAGCAATCGGGCATCACGACTATCATCTCGCGGATTTTTCCTTGCGCCGTCAGACGGTCCATACGCTCCATGATGCCGGGCGCAAACGGCATCGAATAGGTGATCATAGCCCCGCGCCCTGTAAATCCCGTCAGGCAATAGACGACGGGAAAGCGAGCGTCATTGTCATCATCGTAGCCCGGCGGAAGATAAACATAGAGGTCGCGCACGGACGGATCACCCAAGGGGTTATCACGCAGCACTATGCTTTCATGACGCTCGATGACAATACGTCCGGCTTTGTTCATGTGCATATTCAAGAAGGTGTCGATACTCTCCGAAGATAAATGCGATGAGAGGCCGCCTCTCGCTTTGATAGAGAGAAGAGGCGGCCTCTGTTGAGTTTGTTGACGAGTTTTCGTTGAGCCTTCAGCGACGCTTGCTGCCGGTCAGAGAGCCCAGGACCTTTGTGATTTTAGCGGCCCCCCGTCCAACTGCCTCCGCGACGCTGACGGCCAGTCCCTTACCGGCGTTGCGCTTTTTACCGGCCCCTACTTTTAGAGCCGCCTTTCTTCGCACCACCTCGTCCACCGCCACGCGCGCCGCCACCGCCGCCGCGTGTCGCACCACCACCGCGTCCGCCAGCACCGCCGCGTGCTCCGCCGCCACCGCGACCACCGCCGCCCGCTTTGCCAGCGGCCTTACCGGGTCCGCGTTTGCCTGCGCCACCACGACCGCCGCCACCCTTGGCCGCGCCGCCTTTGGAAGCACCACCGCGACCGCCGCCGCCTTTAGCAGCACCGCCGCCCTTCTTGGCAGCGCCGCGTCCGCCGCCAGCGCCACCGCCACGCGTTGCGCCTGTGCCGCGTGTTGCTCCACCGCGACCACCAGCGCCGCCACCGCCGCGTGTTGCACCGCCGCGTCCGCCAGCACCGCCGCGACCGCCACGTGTTTCGTTACCGGAAGTGGCGCGACCGCCGCCGCCTGCTCCGCGCGAGCCGCCCTTGCCTGCTCCGCCGCGTGTAGAGCCCTTCGTGCCGGACTTGGAGGCAGTGCCTTTTTTGGCCCCGCTCTTTTTAGTTCCACCGCCTGTGCTGCCGCGTCCGCCGCCAGCATTGCCGCCGGTCTTCGACGCCCCCTTACCAGCACTGGCCCGACCGGATGAGCTCATCCCGCCGCGTGCTGCGCCGCCACGTGTGCCGCCGCCCGCGCCTGCGCCGCCACTCTTGGCAGCTCCGCCTTTGGAAGCACCACCGCCGCCGCCTTTAGCGCTGCTTGAGCTGCCCTTGCCTGCTCCGCCGCGACCACCGCCACGGGCTGAGCTGCCTTCGCTCGGGCGCTCGCCTATGCTTGAGCCTTTGGAGCTGCTTGGGCCGCCGCTCTTAGCAGACATCTCGCCAATGCCGGAGCTATCGGTCGGGAAGGCTTTCTTGTTTGCGCCGCCACCGCCGCCACGGCCACCGCGAGTATCGCTTGTACTCGATTCCTCCCCGCTGCCTTCGGTCGTGCGCTCGCCAATGCCTGAGCTCTTGCCGGTGCGTTTGCTGCCGCCGCGTTCACTGCCTTCACCGCCGCTTGCTTCGCCACCACCGCCTTCGCTGCTGCCCGTGCCTGCGGCTATGCTGGTCGCGCGCCCTATGGCCTGACCGCCGCGACTCTCTTCACCGCCACCGCCCTCGCTCGTCCGCTCGCCGATGCCGGAGCTATCGCCCGGGCCGCCGCCGCCGCCCTCATCGCCTTCGCTGCCCGCTATATCGTCGCGCAGATCGGAGCCACTCGTGTCCCGATCATCTCGATTGGTACCATCACCTTGTTCCAGCATCTTGTCTACTCCTTTTCTAAAGAGGTAAAGACTCCGTGTTAGAGGTTGAAGGTTGAACTGACGTGCAAAAATAATCGCGTTATTGGCTGCGGAGAATATCACAATTTACGCGCACGTAAAGTGATTCTTTCCGCTCCGGACGAAAAAAATTTTATGCGCCTGCGCTCGTCTCGGTTGCGCACCTCGCACCCGCTCCTTTATAACTGTCTCTACTCGGAAGATTGCTATGGATGCTCTCTCGTCAGCCTTAGCCGTTCTCACGGCCATGATCACGCCCGCCGTGCTCATCTCGGCCTGCGGAACCATGATTCTCTCGACCTCCACGCGGCTGGGCCGCGTCGTGGACCGCGTGCGCTCTCTCTCGGATCGGCTCGAAGAGTTGGCGAACAACAAGGAGGAAGTGGCGCTCAAGGACGAGCGGCGCGCGGTCATTTTCGAGCAGTTGGACAAGCTCACGAGCCGTGCGCGTCTTCTGCAACGCTGCATGGTCACTTTCTACGGAGCGCTCGGCGTCTTTGTCGCCACGAGCGTTTCCATAGGCATCGTCGCCGTCTCCGGCGCGCGTTATAACTGGATTCCCATCGTCACGGGCCTGATAGGCGCGTGCTTTCTCTTTTACGGGAGCATCCTGCTGATTTTCGAGGCGCGGCTGGCCCTGACGACCATTCACATCGAAATGGATTTTATTTGGAAATTTAGTAAGCGCCTTGTGCCGCCCGAGCTGGCCGCACGATACAAACCGCACTTCATACATTTTAGACGCCATGACTGACGAACCCGGCTATAGACGCTTGCTCATGACAGGCGAGTTGGAGACGCGCGTGCTTGCACTCGAAGCGCTGCTCGAAGCCTGCACAATCTGCCCGCGCGACTGTCTCAACAATCGTCTGCGGGACGAAATCGCGGCCTGCTATTCGGGGCGTCTCCCGATTGTTTCGACTTACACCGCGCACTTCGGAGAAGAACCCGCGCTCGTCGGCACACACGGCGCGGGCAACATCTTTTTCGGAAATTGCAATTTAAGATGTGTCTATTGCCAGAACTACCAGATTTCGCAGACGCACAAGGAGCAAAGGCGCAACGAGGTCACGCACGAGCGTCTGGCCGAGATGATGCTCGAACTGCAATCAAAGGGTTGCCACAACATCAACTTCGTCTCGCCCACCCATTTCGTTCCGCAGATGGCCCGCTCGATTCTGCTGGCCGCACGACAGGGTCTCAATCTACCCATCGTCTACAACACTAACGCCTATGATTCAGTCGAAGTGCTGAAACTTCTGGACGGCATCGTTGACGTTTACCTCCCCGACTTAAAATACTCCGAGAGCGAGGCGGGCTATCTCTACTCCAAGGTCAGGGACTACGCCCTCCATTCGCGCCGCGCTTTGACAGAGATGTATCGCCAGACGGGCGATGCGTTAGTCTTCGGCGCAGACGGTCTCTTAAAACGCGGCCTCGTCGTGCGCCTGCTCGTCCTGCCCAACGACCTGGCGGGCGTGCGCGAATCCCTCCAATGGATTCGAGACGCTTTGAGCCCGCGCGTCGCCGTCTCCATGATGGCCCAGTATTACGCCACGCACGCGGCGGCTACGAATGCGCGCTACATGCTGCTCTCGCGCCGCATCACGGAATCGGAATGGCTGCGCGCACTTTCTGCTCTGGATGAACTAGGAATGGAGGAAGGCTGGATGCAGGAGTACGACGGCGCGGCCCACTACTACCGCCCAGACTTCACGGACCAGGAGGAGCCCTTCAAGGACGTGCGTGATTTCCGAAGAAATTGATTCATTGATTCATCGGTTCATTGATTCAATTTAATCATTTCTTCATTGAATCAATGAACCGATGAACCGATGAATCAATCCCTTACGCTCTTTCGTAAAAAGTCACACGCAGATTTTCATCAAGCTCGTGTGAATCGTAAGCCTTGAAGCCCGCCAGAAAATCTTCCGGCATAAAGGTGTCCGCGTCTTCTACGACGAGCGGCACTTCGGTCACAATCCAACGCTCTATCTCGCCCGCGAAAGCGCGGAAAACCTGCGCGCCGCCGATGATGAAAATCTCGCACGCCAGATAGGGCCGCAGAGAAAGCACTTCCTCTTTGTCGCGCAACGTGACGACGCCCGCTTGCGGCTCTACCACACGCTGGCGGCTCAGGACGAGGTTCAGACGGTTGGGCAAAGGCCGCTTCAAAGATTCCCACGTCCTGTAACCCATGACGCAGGCGTGCCCCGTTGTCTGCTGCTTAAAATGCTTCATGTCCGCAGAGTAATGCCAAGGCAAGCCGCCCTTGCGCCCGATAGCTCCCCTTTTATCCACAGCAACGATGCCGACGATTGCCATTCTCTTTTTCCAGCCTGCTTCTTTCTCTCTAAACCAACCTCAAACGCTACACGGCGACCGGCGCGGCTATCTTGCCGTGCGAGCGATAATCCAAAAGCGCGAGGTGCTCGTAGCGCATCGCGAGCAAGCCTTCGAGGCCGCGCAAAGCTTTCTCTTCATCACGGATTTCCAGGCGCGGCAAAGGCAAAGGCTCGCGCCTTAAAAGCTCCTCTACCTGTTCGAGATGATTCTTGTAGATGTGGTAATCACCGAGCGTGTAGACAAATTGGCCTACTTCTAATTCGCAGACGTGCGCGACCATGTGCGTCAGGAGCGCGTAGGAGCTGATGTTAAAGGGCACGCCTAAGAATGCGTCAGCCGAGCGTTGGTAAAGCTGGCAATGAAGGGTGCGCTCGCGCTCGACTTTGAACTGAAAGAGCGTGTGGCATGGCGGAAGATCGACCAACTCTGATTGCGCGGGATCCCAGCCGGTGACGATGAGGCGGCGCGAGTTCGGATTACGCTTGATGTTACTGACGAGGTTGGCAATCTGGTCCACGCCGTCGCGCTCCGGGTAATGCCCGCCGAAAGAGCGCCAGAGATAGCCGTAGACGGGTTTTACGAGATCACAAAAAAACGCACGAATTCTTTCACGTAAAGGATGGTCGCCAGCATTAATTGAAGTTGTCCAGACTCGGTGATGTAATTTGAGCGGTAATAAACGAGACACGACAGCCCTCGCGCTGCAAAGATATGACACACGCTGGGAGCATTTGGTCTGTTTAGAGATACCTTTTATCAGAGTCTCTATGCTTTCCCGCTTCCACCACACTCTGAACAAGTCCGTTCTCCAGCTCCACCACAATACACACACTTTTCTGGATTGGGATAGTTGCCGTGGCGCCCAGAGCCGCCACAGTCATCACAGTTGACTTTACCTCTACCATCGCACTCACTACAGTCCGGTCGGTGTTTATTCTCAGTTCCCATATCTCCTCCTTAAGAGTTGTTCAAGTTTGAGAAAATATAGCTCCAGAGTGGATTCCGCAAGGAATTCTTTGACTCTGAATAAAAAGGGATCACTGTTGATCTCTAGAACCTTTACCAGCCCGTCCTCAACGACAAAATCATAACCGCAAACAGTTGCGCCAAAATATTCCGTTGTTTTGGATACAATCTCCTGAAAACTCATGCCTTCTGATATAGGAATTTCCTCTGGAGATATGGGGCTTTCATGCTTTTTCAGAGCGAATATTATTTCCCCCTCAATAGATACCACTCTATACTCTTGTCCAGACAAATATTCTTGTACAAGCAAAACATCAGAATAATGCTTAACCTTTGAGATGGCTTTATAGACATGTTCTTTACTAAATTTTCTTAATAGTGTTATGCCCTTACCTAATGAACTATCATTCGGTTTTATGATTATCGGATATTTAGCTTGGCTGAGAGCGTCTATAATATTTTCAGTGGTAGTTGAATATTGGTGATCACCAAGCAAGAAATAAGTGCCTTTAGGGATTTCTATTCCTAGCTGTTCTAATACAAGATAGGTGAAAAGCTTATCCTTTAATAATCTTGAACATTCCGAACTATTAAAATCAATATCACAGAGAAATTTTACAAACTGCTCTTTTTCAACCTTATAGATTAATTTGTAATCATCGATAGCTGTAACTGAATAACCTCTCTCAGATAAAAAATCTAAAAAAAGCTGTACGTGCTTTTTGGTCAAATTGTATTGATGATCGCATTTTCTGTAATTCATAATGCTAGATTAATGAGAATCTGTTTTTAGCCACTGGATATGGGCTGCTATACCATCAAGATCAGGGAAGAGTGCCGCACGGTGTATCCCATACCTGTAGAGGGTTTGTTTAAGCTCTCGCCTAAAAGAATTTGAGATTACGAGCTTATCAATTGATGGCGAATCAAGGGACTTACTTGGATCAGGGTGAACTGTGAATAATCCTGACTGTGCAGTAATACGTGGTGTGATGTGTTCAGGAATAAATTTGGACACTTCGTTTAACTCAAAGGGCTCATTCTTCTTAATATCAATGAACATCTTGCCTTTCAACACATATACGGCACTATCTCCATTGCATTCTTGTTCAACGGCAAAATATGCCGCCACCAGGGGATTTCTAGACCAATCGAGAATTCTAGTAGGAAGACCATGATGTTGGGCTATAGCAAGTAAATCCCAAGCTGACAATTCATGTTTAGGAAGATATGGCGCAGCATAATTCTTAAACAGCCTGAGCATCTCGCTCTCTACAACTGGAATAGAGCTTCGAAAGAGCATCTCCTTCCGACCTAGCTTAGGCACAAGCTCATACTCAGTACTAAGAACACCCCGATATATGTCTCTGTTAGGATCATAGTGCTGAACTATGTCGTGGAACTCTTGAAAGGTCTTAACAGTTATTTCATTCATAGCGAATATGCTCAGCCTACATCGATATAGCTATCTTTATTACATTGGTTGCGCTTCGAGCGCCTTAAGCACTTTCAGGTAAAGTTCATCCACTCTATCTTTTTGTTTGTTTCCTATTGAGGCATAATTATCTAGTCCAGGTGCGCTGTTTATCTCAATAACAACGTAATCTTTCATCGGGGTGCTTATATCATTGCTAGTGATAATATCGACACCGCACATCCGTAACCCCATATCTTTCGTTATACGCACTGCTAATTGGTGGAAGTCGGGGTGAATCCTATCAGTCACATCGATAGCGTCTCCACCGGTAGAGAGATTAGCGTTATCCAAAAGATATACTTTTTCTCCTTTGGCAAGGATGCTTTCCAAATTCAATCCCTGCCTCTTTAATTTTCGCATGATTCTAAAATCACTGAGATCAATCTCAGTGTCGCGTTCAGTGCTCACAAAATCTTCCTGCTTTTGAACAACAAGTTCAGCGATACTGGATTTGCCGTTGCCAATAACAAAAAGAGGGATTCTCTGATAAGCTGAGATTACTTCATTATCTAAAACCACGATCCTATAATCATTCCCAGCATAAAATCTCTGAACCAGCATGACAGGAGTTCTTCTAAAAATCTTTCGCGCTACTGAGTAGTATTCCCTCTTGTTATACACTTTGGTTACAAGAGTGCCTTGGCTAAGATTGTTTGGTTTTAGAATTACAGGTAATCCTATTTTCTTAGCATAGCTAAAGCCATCGTCAATTGTTCTTTTCACTTCTATTCGTTGATTTCGCGCTTCGCTGAAAAATGTTTGGCCCTCAGATGTGTGATATCCGTAATGTTTTAGGAAAAAATCAGCATATCCTTTATCTCTTGCGATTTCAGAAGACCCTAGAGGGTTTATATTGAAATTCCTGTCACGGAAAAGAACCTTCTTGCCGCTTTTGAATGTGATCTGTCCGACAAAACCGTACTCGGGTTCCATCAAGACCTCTGCATCTATTTTCGGCGCGACTCTACAGATAATCTCGGAGACAAACGACTTTTTAATTTTCGGAGGTGACGCATCTTGATTCATTTTGGCACCCATCTACATAGCGTATTAAGCTGCACCGCTTCGTTTCATATTATTATTGATCCACTCTATTACTTTAATGTAATCGTGTAAGGCTATGCGGTGTTTAACTGGCTCGCGAAACTTTAGGGCAGCTGGCGTAAAGTACGAACTGGTAACTAGAAGACCAGCCGTAGCTCGTTCTTGTTCGACTACTCCGTATAACTCTCGAACCAAACTAACTCCTACTGGGCGCTTTGAATCATATTTCTTGCACTCTACTAAATACAGAAGGTCTCCCAAATCCGTAGGGGTAGCTATAAGAATATCCTTCCCCCCATCATGAGATTGTTGGGTTAAAGATACAGAATACCCTTCGCCCTCTAATAGATGGGCAATTAGCTCCTCGAACTCACGTGGTGTCAGACGGTATAGTTGTTTTGGATCATGCTTTAGCTGGTTAAGGATTCGATCCCACTTCTTAAATGATACATCGGCAACTCGGGCAGAAACGTCGGGGAACGAGGATTTGAGCAAATCCTCGTAAATTACCCTAGTGAGGGAATTGCTATGTATCGTCGAGCCCCAAAGATGCTCAAAGTAAGCTTTAATTGCATAAACCTCATCTTGGATCTCTGACACGTGCACTCTTGGAGAAATACTGTCTTCAGGATTATCTACTACTACTGCCGCGGTATTATCCACGACTGCCAAACCGAGATCAGACGAGTGGGTTGTATATCTATATTCAGAATTGTCCTCAAACTCATCAACACCATACCACCCGACGGCTCTAGCTGTGATTGCACCCATCCCAACCTCTGGGGCTGTCGATTGCTGGGGCGTAAGTTCTGTCGACATGAGAAAGCGAAAATGGAGCCGGCGATCTACTAGCGCAAATAGATCGCGCATCACATGTGCTGGAGAATTTTCCCCTATGTTTATCGGCAGTGGTAATAATAAGTCTATATGTTCCGATGCTCCTAGAATGGCGGATTCAGCAGTTATCATGAGGTTGCTTTTAGTAGGGATAGTTCACCAAGTTAAGACATAACGTCCGGCTCAGAAGATGTAGGGTTGTTGTCTGCGTATGCTCTTAGCCATAACTGAATAACATCTGGAGAGGATTCTCCGAATACCTCAAAGGTGATTGAACCTGGACTCATTACGGTCAGCAACTCAATTGCTAAACTCCGCTGATGGCTGGGAGCTACCATTTCAATTTCTTCGATTGGAAGAGACATCGAGTTATCTATGAAATCTTCGAGCCAGCAAGAGAGAGGGCTAATAAGTTCGTCCTGATGTCTCAGAATGAAGAGGTTCTTATCAAGAGCCCCTAACTCCCTTTTGATATAATAGCGAATCTCCTCAAAACCTATGTGCTGCGAATTATGAACAGTAATTCTATTATCTTGAAGTAAAAAATCTAATAGTATGTAATCATTTAGATAGCGATTAAATTGAAATAATAGACTCCGAACTACTTGGCCGCATTTAAGATTTTTCTCATCAAACCATTGGAGTACTTCAACGAAAACGTGGGGAAAATAAGAAAGGTTAAAAAACTGATGATCAGACACTCTTCGCTCGTTGGCATACTGTTTACGTAGATAATCTATAAATTTACGGCCTGATGGGGTAAGAACGGCGATGAAAGCAGGCCACTCCATCTTCTGGTAAAGGGTGTAGTTAGCGTCATCAGCGTCAAAGTCTGCCAGCCTGAATTTTTTTAATATTTGTAGATAGCCAATTACGAAAGGCTGAAGAGAGTCCCTATCTAACCTCATTCTGATAGTAGAAGGTTTTTTCTGAGCAGATAGTTTACTCTTAAATGTATCGGTCACTAAACTCAAGTGAAAAAGAAGCTTTGAGCACAGCCCCCAGAGCCCTCCAATGAATAAATCTAAACCGGAAATCTTGATGTCGTACTCCTCCACTGACCAATTAAGATTTACGAGAGCGGTAAGAGCTTCATCAAACTCCTTTTCGCTCATGATTCTAAGGTCGAAGAGGGAAAGGGCATAGTCATTAAAGGTATGTGTTAGCGTGTTTTCCTTGCTGATAATAAGTTTGCGATTTTCAAATATGTTTTCCCCTTTGGCCTCAATGTCATTTGTAATGTCATGCCAGTAGCATGAATTTGTTCTAGGATCCCAGACGACTAGAATAAGGGGAATAATTAGATTGCGCCAATACTCAATGTCATCCTGATCCGGGTAGAAGGTGAATTGCTTCTCACTTTCACCTTTCAAATAAGATGTACCAGCCTTAATTTGAACACCGATAATTTTCCCTGTGGGGAAATCCCCAACACATAATTCAATATGCCCATCAATCCCTACGTCTTCAATAGTTTGCTCTCTCCAAATATGTCCAATTCTTAGAGTTGCTGCTTCAACTGCATTTACACCTTCACGCTCGAGCTTTGATTTAGAACGACGTTGTTTTGGCATAGCTACTCCAAACTAGAGCTTGGCAACACCTTGGAACTTGATCTATCCTCCAGATTCATATTCTAGCTCCATTAACACTCGTGCGCCTATTCTAATCATTGGTTATAGATTGCCAGAAGCCTTTGTAATTCGGCAGTGACTATTTTCTTGCTTCCAGATTGGATAGCTTTGACCAAAGCATGTACTGAATCTATGCCTTTCAACTTGATCAGCTTCATATGAAAAGATCGTTCGGCTACGATAGCTCTCTCTTCCGCCGATGCCGCGCGCTCGGCGGTAGTTTGCTGTAGCAAACGTTTCTTAGAAAGTGCCAGATAGTGGCTTAGTGTTTCAATATTACTATGACCAGCAATCTGAGCGACGGGCAGAAGTGCTGAAGTCATATCAGGAATAGCTCCAAGCTTCTCCAGTTCCCGTTCAAAGGTATTCACAGCAAGGTTAGTCAGAAACCGCGCGCGGACGCGATGTCCCGACCCTCTTACTCCAGCCTTTCTGAATGCCTTTGCAAACTTTTGACTGATAGAGTCTCGGTTCATTCGGAGACCAGTCTTGGAGGATAAAAAGATCTCTGGCGGATTCTTATAATGAGACCTTAGGGTATTATGGAAACGAGTTACAATAACCTGTCGTTCCTCTTCAATATAATCTCGTGTCTGGCTCAAAAGATCCGCACCGACCCATAGAGAGCGCCTCTTATTGCCCTTGCCAATTACGGTTATCTCCTTCTTCTCACCTGCTTCCTCAAGCTCCATAATTTCTTTCCATTCAGGTATTTGAGACTGCCTGAGAGTGAGAGTTTCTTCTCGTCTTATGCCAGTCTGCTCCATCCAAGAGAGGATCAGCGCGTCACGTACCATCAGATTAATATTATTACCGTACAGTTCTGCTAGAGCTTCATGTACTTTAGTGATCTCGTCATTAGTTGGGGTAGGAAGAATTGGCTTGGCCGTAGTCTTTATGAGAAGCGGGCTGGAGTACCTCTTTATGCCTCTTCGATCGAATCTGATTTCTACAGACAATGGCGGGCGCACGCCTCGTTCCCAATCTGCCTCTCCAATTAATTCATGTGTATAAGCATTCTTTTCAGCCCAAAGATACATTCTAAAAACTGTAGATAAATAGCCGTTCACAGTCCCTTCACTACTTCCTGCTTCGAGATATTCATCTCGCCAATTCATCATTACAAAATCATCCACTGAATTCCATTCAATCTTATTACGGTTAAGATATGTCCACCAATATTTAAGATGATAGGCGAATTGACGAACTGAATCTTTCGCGCTTCTTCTCATTACTATTAGATACCTAAACCAGTCTGAAGGGGCTTCCAGAATATGGTTGTTACTATTTACCAGTAATGGGATACCGGGATATATCACATTTCTGATAACGCATTGATCATCTGTAAAGATGAGAAATGGCTCTTTACGTGCCATACTCCTGTTCCGATCTAATGCTGTTATGCATTATGGTTTTGAAACCGATCTGCCTAAGCCATGCATGAGGTTGTGACTCGACAGCCAATTTGGCAGCATGTAAGTCTCCAAGAAGGACAACTTGATCAACGCCACGTGTCACTGCCGTATAAACCAAAGTTCTATCGAGAAGCTTTGACTTACATATTGGTACGATTACTCGCGTGAACTGGCTGCCTTGAGACTTATGGATCGAGATTGAATAGCTATGGACGATCCAATAAAAATCATCCTCTGTAAGATATACTTCTTTACCATCAATAAATGCTTTAGCAATTGCGTAGTGGTTGTCTTTAAGTAATATTGGTGTTTTGAAAGCTTGGGCAATATATCCTAATGAGCCATTAAACAACTGTCGCTCCCATTGATTCTTCGTGACCATAATGCGATCACCTACGTGAAATCCGGAATATGACTGCTCGCCTGCAGGTGATTTAACTAGGATCGGAGTTTTTCCTTCTCTGTACCTCGTATGAAAAGCTTTGTTTATGCCTGCAACCCCATAAACATTGTCTGCTTTGATCGCACTGAGGATTTGAATCTCTTCCTGCTTTTCAACGCCGCCTAATTCTTCATATATTTCGAAGAGCATTTTCGCAGTATCATTTGGAATTGTTTTCAAGCTGAAGACTCCTGTTTGCTTTCCGCAATATGCTGGGATTTGCGGCCATAATCCGCCTCGAATTGCTTCAGCAATGATAGGAATTCCACTATCACATGACTGTCGGTACACTTTTGTTAAGCGTGCAATGGGAATACGTTTGTCATCAACAAGAGTATGAAATGGCAGCCCAGGGCCAATTGGCGGTAATTGATATGGGTCTCCGACCAGGATTAATTTGATGTGTCCAGGCAGCTTCCGAAGAATCTGGAATGCAGATACCACATCAAGCATGCTGGCTTCATCGATTACAACATGTGTGACCTTTTCAAGGTCTTCAGGCTTGATATGTGTCAGAAATCCCGCGATTGTCCGTGCAGGCCGTCCGCTGGCATCTTCCATTCTCTTTGCTGCTCTGCCTGATAAGGCCATCTGAAGAATTGTTCCGTTTTTCTCCTCGACAGCATTGTAGATACAGCGAAGAACACTGGTTTTGCCAACACCTGCCCCGCCGGTAATAACACAGAAACATCCCTTTACTGCAAGCTGCACTGCTGCTTTCTGTTCATCGGAAAGAATATGATCTGTTATTTCAAAGCAATTAATAACGCTATCTATCTTCCTATCCCACAGATCACCTTGTTTATTAGAAATACTGTTAACCATTCTGCTGACACGATCGGCGATGAAAGCTTCCATAAGGTAAACACCAGCAGCCTGCCAGAGATTACCAGTCTGAACGAACGCTCCATCCGCATAGGTATGTTTTAGAGCATCGTGTGCAAGGCATTGACCTCTCATAGAATCACGGGCACAAAGAAGTCTGGCAACACGGCTTGTTAAGTCACTCGTGGATATTGCCGTATGGCCCTTCCCGAAGTGTTGATATAAAATTTCAGCTACTGCTGCGTGTAATCGCCTAGGATCATCGTCAGCTACACCAAGACGATTCGCGATACGATCGGTATTGGACCATGATTGACCAAATGCTAATACTCGGTATGGATCCTCCTCAATTTTAGATTGCGCTTCCTTTCCATAATGCTCTTGGAGCCGTCGGCTTAGAACCTTTGAAATCTGATGCTTATCCAGCCACCGGTAGAGGTCAGAGGAGTATTCAGCCTTCCATATAGACAGGAGACAGTCAGCAGCGTCAGGTGTAAGTATCTGCTGTAACGCCGCAACATCCGGTTCATCAGCATCTAGCAGCCCATAGAGATCTTCACCGAACGTAGCCCATATCTCGCGGGCCTTCTTCTCGCCTATGCCCTTGAATTTAGGATTGAATGCAATCGCACTAATAATATTTTCGCCTGTAGGACGCTTAAGAAAAGCTTTTATTGCTCCTAATTGCTGCTCTCCCCGGAAGCTTTCTTCATATCCGGCTATGGACCATATCTCACCCTTGAAGACTGTTGCGCGGGGTGACAAAATATTCCCCGGACAGCGGACTACAATCTCTTCCCCTGTTTGTACGCCGCTATTATCAATTACCCGGCCAGTAAAAATTACCCCGTTCCCTTCGAATCGGATCTTCTCGACGCGGACGCTGATATTCAACAATTCTTTTACCAAGGAAGTGCTCCTTGCTTACTATTAGGGTCATTAATAAATTTATCGATCCACTCAGCTCGCTTCACCGCCTTCCTTAGTTCTCGATTCTCCACAGTCAGTGCAGCTACTTGTTTCTCCAAGTAGTTTAGTCGTGCCTGCATCTTTGTTATTTGAGGGTCATTGCCTCCGAAAGCTCTCTCCAGCCCATGGAGTTCCTTAGGTGTTGAGGCCGATGTGAGTCCCTTTATTCGAGCCAAGCGCTCGGTGGCACCAAGCAGGCGTTTAATACGCGGGTTTTGATTCATCACCGCGCGGCTGGCATTAATTGCTTCGTATACCTGGGAGCGTATTACCTTTCCTTCAGCAGAAAAGATTAGATTCCTTTCAGCCATGCTTTGCTTTAAGAATTGTTTGCATCTTTTGTAATACTCCTCGGCTTTTTGTCTGTTATTTATTGTCACCGCGGATTCCGCCTTTACCGGTCCCAGCAGATTCTAGACTCGTAACAACTCTCAGCTTTCGGGTTAGATTAGCGTTTTCCTCAAGCAGTTCAGCAACCCTGTTCGTTAAACGTCTTTCTCTTAACTGAGTCCTGTCTAATTCTTGCTTTACTTCATGCCACTGCCCCGTCAAGTTTCGTATTAATCGGTCCTTCTCTTTATCCTTGTGTTGAGCTCTGGATTTCAAGGCAGGCAGCTTTTGACGGAGTGCTAGGATTGCAAGTTGTTTTAGAATCTCCCTTACTCGTTGTTTTAATGCTCTGTTGTAGGGCTTATTCATCGTATTGGGACTTCCTATCTTTTCCAGCCCAAGAGATGCATCTTCCCATCGACGAAAGGAGGCTTCGTTACAAGGTACGAATGCGCCGTTTGGGATGCCCTTAGCAAGATAGCTCCCTAAGACTTTTACTTTAGCTTTTATTATCTCCTGCGCCTTATCCTTCCGGCGGAGGCTGATGTGTTCGCTCATTGATAGGCTCTAGAGGATTTGAGTTCATGAAGGACCGCATATACTGACAGCGTAGCTTTTCAGCATGATTCTTACTAACCTCTCTCAAGATTGGTCCGTTGCCTGGGTCTAATGCCGCCTGCTCATGAAGCTCAAGCTCATTGCGCCAGAATGGCTCAAAAACGCCATCAGTCATGTGGTGAGGACAATCGCCGCAAACAGTAGGAGCACTTTGAGAAAAGTCTGGCCCGGCAGCGGGGGGCAAAGAACTATCCTTCAAGCACCTGGCAGTATTTAACTGATGAAGCGCGGGGCCGCAGGCGCACCAACCCCATTTGAAGGCCTTTAGACGGCGTCCGCTTTTCTGTACATAGCGCTCAACGACTTTTTCTACTAACAGCGGAGAGACAATTTTAACTAAACGACGATACCGATCGCGGAGTTTTCGTACAGTGCTCTTAAATCGCTCACCAAATGGGCCAGATACATTTCGCTCTCCTAATGCGGCCTCTGTTAGAACAATTCCTGTATGCTCTCTGTTAACGTGCCTAAAGATCGCACCCATTTCAGGCTCTGTCACGTAGACTTGTGTCACCGCGGGGTTAAGATGTCTGAGTTGGTAGCTAAGAGCAGCTAAGTCTCCGTACTGATAGTGCCAAAAATACAGTATCGCAAAAAATCGCCTGAACTGCTTTAATTGGAAATTCCATTGACTGCCGTTAGGCATGGGAGTCAGGGAAAGGAAGTCAACAAAAGGTTCAAGGGCCAGTCTGAGACGAAAACGAACTATATCAGCTGATATTAGCTTCTTGTATTGGAAGAGTTTGACAGTTCCAGATATTGTCCGCGCTGGGGCGCTCCATCGGCGCAGAATCTCTACAGCCGAGACAACAAGTTCGTTGCAAGGAGATCGCTCCCAATCCTTAATTGTCTTCTCGATGTATACTTCAATCCAAAGACCATGATCATCTCGTATTATGCAATCACCATTATCTGGTCCGGCAGTTCTAATTGACAGTGCCTCATCATGCCGACGTCCGGTGAAGGCAGCGATAACTATAGCGCAGGCGGCGGGTATGCAATCGAGAACGGCTGTGCCAAAGTGCAATCTATCTGCCGAAGACCTTTTTGTGCTGGCATTTATTTGAAGCGGAGACCCAGGCCCTTCAGGAATCACAGCCTCAGACACAATTTTGGTCATTTGAACGAGCCTGTCATGTTTTGATAGCTCCATAGCCAGGAGGCCGTCGAACTGATCTCTGAGATCGAGAAGAACTGGGGCATAGTCTAAAACCCACCGAATGCTCCGATCGATTAGTTCCATTGTTTGTCGGATAGGAGCTGTTTTTGTTCGACCTACTGCCTGGCATAAATCCCTGGCCATCTGCTCAGGAGATAAATTACAAAAGGGATCAAACTGAATACAGTCACCGGGGAACTCCCGGCGTCTTTGCCACTGGTAATCCCATGGTCGAAGCATCTGTATGAGATGTGGAGCCGACATCTTCTGTGGCTTCGGCGGCTCTTCAGAAAGCTGGGAGAGTCGTTCTGGCTTGAGATAGAAGCCCTCTTCTTTAGCGATTGTTGCAAGTTCGAAGGCTGTAGACTTGTCTGAAAAACCTCTTTTCGGATCAATACCTGCATCTTGTAATAGTTTCTTGGCATCAAGGAATGGCTGAGAGTTTGACCTCTTAATGCGTGGGATCTCAATACCAGCCTCTCTAATCCGCCTGACATATTCTTCAAGACGGGATTTATACATGAGCAGATAAGCCGGACCATAGCATGCAGCCTCAAGATAAGCGTCAAAGTCATCTTGATCCAAATAGGAAAAACGCCTGATATTGTTCATGATCATCCAGACGATCCAATTCAAAATGGCACGAGCCATCTCATCATGAGCAGAAGCCGATGTAACTGTGGCATGCTTACCTGTCCTCAAACCGTAAATCTGTAGTTTTGCTGTATCCAGAAGATGCGCATATTCAGGGTCAGTAAGACGGCAGCATTCGCCCAGCCTGCGGGGATCAAAAAGTATGAGATCAAATCGAATCTTCTTACTAAGCTTCGGTGAAAGGGGATTATCATCACCTACAACCCAAACAGGACTGTTATACTCCCCCTCCTTGAGCCATTGTGGCTTAGGAAGTCGATTCGGTGCCCGTACTGGAATTGCCAGATGCTCTTCAATCTCTAAGGGCTTGGCTTGAATCCTTGTCATTGAAATTCTCTGCGATCACCAGAGCGGCCCAAAGTTAACCCTGTTGCTGGCAATCTGTTCGTCTGCGAGTTCTTTCGCTTTTTTGAATTCCCTGACTGTCCTTCCACGGCTTGCCTGCTCAATGGCGACTGTCGTGAAAATCAGCCACGGAAGCCAAACTCTTTCCCACCGTTCTGGCCTAGTCCTTTCCCACTCCGGACGTTGTTGTTCAAGGTGACAATTCCAGAGAACAAGGTCTTTCAGATTCTCCACAGTCGCGATCACAAATCGATTCGCGCAGCCGGGACAGTTCTGAGGCTGAGTGCATAACTTGCCTTTTTCGCTGCCCGGCTGCAGACCTGCACAGGGATCAAGGCACATGACTCCAAGGCCAGTCCGATGAGCTTCGCTCAGAAGGTTTTTCACCTGTTTTGGAGCCAATCCAAGTTTACTGGCAGCACCCTTAATATTTTGGATTGAAATGACTTGAAATAATGACTGGAACTCGCGGATCATGCGCCCCCAGATCAACTGATTGGGATACCGGGCAATATAGCCGTCGGTGGTCGCAAATGAGTTGTGGTCACCGATCGCAGCAGCGGCGATTATTCCTGTTTCCTTATCATAAGCAGCTTGCATTAGCACTGATGGACGAATCATCTTTGAATGTACATTCACGTTGCGGAATTCTGCATGTCGTTTGCGGAATGCTCTAAACATTTTGCCCCATTGACCATTATCGACACACTTTATCGAGCCAGACCATCCAATGTAGAGGAAGAGGCTTTCAGCAGCTTTTTCAGTAGCCAGCCTCCTTAATGGTGATGAGATACTTTGGTAGGTTTGAATGATCTCAATGCAACTAACGTCATGAGTTGGATCCTTAACTGGCAGTTCATTCACAATTAGCTTGCCGCCTGCGCGCATTTTAATTCCTTTTAATGTTTGGTAACCGATCTCTTTAGAATCCTCCAAGCACTCGTAAGACAGCGTTCTGGCGACAGAAATGTTTGCTCCTGTATCACATAGGACGATAATGATTGCAGCGGCAGTAAGATCTTGGTGAGGGAATAAGTATGCTTGAAGAGTTTCTAATCCACCGAATCGCCCTGCTTGTCTCCATTCCCAGCTACGTAATGTACCCTTCGCGAACCGCATTATCTGACCACGGTATTCAGGATGATCGCTTAAGTATCTCAACAAGCAGGCAAGAGATAGTTCAGGGTCGCTGTCAGGGAATAGAGTTGAAAGCTCTCTCATCCTTACTTTCATGCTTGTATGCTGACGATCAACAATCGCGGCGATTTCATTGAAACTAATGTCATACGCTTGAAGCAGCCGTTGCCCTTCAATCCAGACGTCTCGCCATTTCTTAAAGTCCTTGCACGCACAATCCCTTATCATCTCGATGCGGTCTGCATTAATCTTCATCAATATCTTAGCGTGTGCATTAGCACTGCCTGCGATTTCTCCAGTCTCATTCAGAAGTGTTGTTAAAAAGTCCTTTTTGATTTGGATCGCAGTATTAGTCCCCTTCATACCGGATAAAACTTTTTCCAGTATTTTTTCACTGCCTTTCTTAATATTTTGCTGCCATTCTGCCAGGGTCCGAATAGGCCGCGTAATTTGGTTCAAATTACGCGGTACTCTGGCGTATGTGATGTGCGGAATAACACCAAATGTGGTCATTCTCCTGAGGACCGTGCTTGTGTGTTTTATGATATTGTATTTTGTGCTTGGCCCAGGTCTAGGCTGGGCTATTACGTAATCCTGCCATAGCTGTAGAGTATCCTCCCAATCTTTGGCCAGTGCCTTAGTATGATCAGACTGTAAAGCAGCAGTGAGGGATAAATAGTGGTCTTGATTATTTTTTAACCACCGAAGCAGGCGTAAAACATAACTGTAAGCACCTTGTGCCGTACCCAATGAAACCGATGAACTGTATCGAATAAAGCCTAAAGCGAACGCTAACATGAATCTGTGGCCTAAACAGTCAAAGTCAGTGAAATCGAAGTATCTTCGATTCTTTTGGTCATAGACACGTAAAGATTCTTCTTTCATGCAACGGGTTAGCTGCTCGTAATAGGACATCTGCAGTCTGTATTGGATTTTCAATATTAATTTGACAACCCAACAGCGTTAAAGAGTTAATCAAGCCGCAAAGCTATAACCCCTTCTAAGGTCTGGCTCAAAGTCTTCTCAAGCTAATCACAACCCATACAATCTGCAAGGTTCTTTGGAATGGACTGTACTTTATTCGCTTTCTACCTTGTCGTCAATGTAAATGACGATTTATTTATGTCAATTTCACTGACGGCAAATTTCATTGACCCTTTATTGACAGCCTTGCATACTTCCTTTAATTCGATTGGGGAGGGCTAAGTGCCAACATTAGAAGGCATTTACGATTATATAGGTGGACGGATACGGACAGAGCGAGAACAAGTTGACTTGTCTCAAGAAGATTTGGCTCTGCGTATTGGATTAACCAGAACATCTATTAGTAATATTGAACATGGACGTCAAAAGATCCAGATTCACACACTGTACGAGATCGCAAAAGTGCTGAATGTTCCCCCGATTTCATTACTCCCTCCACCTGAAAACGAAGCAGAAGTTGAAGAAAAATATCTCAAAAGATTAGCCTCAAGCGAGCGGGAATGGGTCAAAAACATTCTGTCTGTTAAATCAGATAGAAAAAAAGCAGGACAGAAGATTGATAGAAAAATAGAAGTGGTTACAGAGCCTGAAAGGCTTTTACAACAGGCAGGGGTAAAGGTGCCCCCCATTCCAGTCGATCAAATAGCGCAACAATGCGGTGCCCAAATTCGATATGCTCCTTATGATGGTGAAATGTCTGGCCTTCTGTTTCAAGCTGAAGCAAATATCATTATAGGCGTAAACTCACTGCACACGAGATCGAGGCAGCGATTTGCGATAGCTCATGAACTGGGTCACTTGGCACTTCATGGCAGCAAGGATCTCCATCTGGACCGCAATTTTAGTGCTGTCCGGAAGCATGGGGATGACATTAGAATTGACCAAGCAGAGAGTGATGCAAATGACTTTGCAGTTAATTTATTAGTTCCAACAAGTATGTTTAAGGCCAACCTGAAAAGAAAACCAATTGATATTACAAATAGTAAACAGATCAGTGGCCTTGCAGGACATTACAGGGTCGGGATGGAAGTAATAACTTATAAAATTATGAAGCTGGGCATTAGGTCTTGATTAAGCGCTGAATAATTGGAAGTGTATCAAGCTCAACTTTTGAAGGGCTATGAGATGGCTGCGTAGATTGAGGTTTCAAGCAGCCTCTTGAACAAAGAGATGGCTATGGATAAAGACAGCATTATTGCCCAATATCGAAAACTGGAAGGAGATTTGGATTCCTTGATTCCTGCTACACGCTTCAGCAAGGAAACTAATATGAAATTGGAGCGCATCATCCATCTTTTGGCTTTGCTTGAGAATCCTCACAATACCTTTCCTTCAATCCATATTGCTGGCACCTCTGGGAAAGGTTCAACTTCAACAATGATAGCGTCAATACTCACGGCTGCGGGCTATCGAACTGGCCTGCATCTTTCACCACATCTACAAATCATGAATGAGCGCTATCAAATTAATAATCGTATGGTTGCAACCTCCCGTCTTGCGGAAATCTACGAAACCATCAAACCAGCCATCGAACAGGTTGCTAAAGAAAATCCATTCGGTAAACCGAGTTATTTTGAAGCACAAATTGCGTTGGCATTTTGTTTGTTCCAACAGGAAAAGGTTGATGTAGCGGTCGTTGAAGTTGGTCTTGGGGGAACCTTAGATGCTACAAATGTCCTTCTATCACAAGTTGCAGTACTTACTAGCATCGGCCTTGACCATACCGAAATTCTTGGCGATACAATCGAACAGATCGCTCAAGATAAAGCAGGCATTATTAAGGGTAAACAAATTGTGGTTAGCGGGTTGACACAACCAACAACGCAGCAAATTGTCGCCGAGCGATGCGAAGTTCAAGGGGCAACGCTCTGGCAGTTGGGTAAAACATTTACTTGTGAGCGTGAAGAGAACGACGGAATCTTCAAAGTGATTTTTCCCGATAAAGTCTATAATAGCCTCCACCTTAATATATATGGCGATTTTCAAATAATGAATGCCTCATGTGCTGTAGCGGCTGTCCACGCATTTACACATGGTATTTTTGAATCTGTTGTTAGAGATGGATTAAAGCAATCTATCATCCCTGGACGAATGGAATGTGTACAGCAAAGCCCAACGGTTATCTTGGACGGAGCGCATAATCCTGATAAGATTCAAGCGGCAGCAAACGCTATTAACAGGTATTATGCTGATAAGCGCAGAATAGTTGTACTTTCGTTAAAGAATGATAAGGCTTATTACGATATCCTTCCTCATGTGCTGACAAAGGCTTCGGTTTTGATAATAACTGCTTTTGAGGATAAAGGCCTCTGGAAACCATTTGAGCCAGAAATTTTGGCCCAGGCGGCATCTGAGATTGCGCCTAATCTTGATATTCGTATTGAACCTGACCCGATTCAGGCTATAAAACAAGCCCTTTTAGAAGCCAAACCTGACGATTTAGTTTGGGTCACTGGCTCACTATACCTTGTTGGTGATATACGCGAATATTGGTATCCAATGGATCAATTGATAATTCAAGCGGAACAGTCAACGGGTCTGTAAATAAAACCACATGCTAAGCTGCTCGTTCATCAAACTCTTAATCTTCCGTAGCAGTTCTAGCAGATCTTGAAATTACCTCATTCAATAAATTCTGCGCCGCTCTATCTGGCTTAATGGAAATGGCCTTATTAAGCATTATTCTGGAAACATAGTTATCATTCGCAGCAGCAAGGGCTTTCCCAAGGAGAAACAGCGGGCGGAACTCATACTTATCACTCATCCCGATGGCCGCAGCCGAGTAAATTGTAGCTTCAACATATTTACCTTCGAGAAATAGACATTCCCCAAGTAATTCTAAAGAGTCGGGAAATGGGAAGGCGTGAATGGCTTCAGTCAGTGTAGTGATTGCAAAAGTGAGGTCGCCTCTCTCCATCGCAGCTTGACCAACATTAAGGCAATATATAGCCCAAGCTATTCTCCCACCGACGCTGAAATCCTGAGAGGCATCGGGATTTGTCCTCTGAAGAAATTCATACATTTAATTACCGTCTTGGAATTGCGAACTAAAGCTCGAAATTCCTTGGCTTTTTTCATTCATTTGACTAAATGACGACAGTCTGACATAGCCATGCGATGGCATTCTGCCAAAGTATTGATGAATTTATTAGCAGAATAAAGATAATAAATGCTTATACCCAATCAACAATAGGTCTTCCCTCTTTATCTGTGAATCTGCCCATAATGATGAGTCCCATATCAATGAGAACCCATATACCAGCACAGCCAAGTGTCAGTAGCATCAGGACACCAGATAGAGTTTTGCCTGTATAGAAGCGATGAACACCAAACCATCCTAGGAAATGGCAGAGAAACACCATTGTCAGCTTCTTTTCATGGCTTACTTGTATCTCGCTCATGTCTATGTCTCCTAATTCTAAGTGGGCGCGCCCACCAACCTTTATGTGGCAAGTAATGGCCAGCTTTGGTATGTTTACCGAGTCGTCTCTTTGTCACCAATATGTACTATGAGGCTCGACAGCACGGCTGATGTGCGTCGCTACGGAGCAAAAAGGTCTAAGGCTCCCGGCGATTAGAAGCGACAATAACAGAATACGACTATTTAGTCACAGCCGCAAGTCCAAATTAAAGTGCCTTTCTGGATCAGGAGGTAAATCCTGATGGGAAGGGCTGCACGACGAAAACGTCATTACCCGAAGCGATTAGGTGAAAAACTTCTTCACATTCGTACGGCCCTTGATCTATCCCAGAATGGTATGCTTAAACGTCTGGGTATGCCTGAAGGACTGTTGGGGACGAGCATATCAGGATATGAAAGAGGAATGCGTGAGCCGCCCCTGCTGATTTTACTCGAGTATGCGCGTATTGCGGGAGTTTGTTTAGATATACTGATAGATGATGGAACAGATCTTCCTGATAAGCTGCCTGATACCGCTAAACACAAGGGACGACAAAATATCTTGCGAAAGCGAGGAAGTAGAAAATCTACATCTAAGTAATAACTCGCTTGATGAAGTAGGATGGGTGTATTTCAAAGTGCTGACATCGGAAGGGATATAGTATGGAAAGATTATCCGAGGAATTTTATTAAAGTCTTTTGAATCTCTTCAGGGGTTTTGGTTTGACACTCCCAAATAACCAAGACTCGCCACCCAGCATTTTCGAGGGCTGTGATGTGACGTTTATCACGCTGCACATTGGATAGCCTTTTATTGAACCAATAATCCTTATTAGTTTTTGGCTTTACAGTTCCAAATCGGCAATGATGCATGTGCCAAAAACAGCCGTGAACAAAGATTGCTTTCTTCTGAGATGGGAATACAAGATCAGGTTTACCGGGAAGGTCACGACGGTGGAGTCGATAACGGTAACCCATACGATGCGCAAGTGAGCGAACTAGCATTTCCGGACGCGTATTAGTGCTCCGGATTCTAGACATGTTGAAGCGGCGCTGTTCAGGAGTGAGATTGTCTGCCATTCACGTTAAGATTTGCATATTATCAATAAATACACAGAAAACAATCTTCAATAATAAGATTTCCTTAATATGCTAAAAAGCTACTGCTGAAGCTGCAAGACAATCGGTAAGACTGAAAATAGTGCAGCTTGGGCCGGGTGCTGAATAGCCTGACATATTGTATTCAGTCGGCTGTGCATATACTAGCTGAATATCTTCTTTTCTTAATCCTGCTAGAGCAGCGCCAATCGTAGAAGGCTTGGTATTCATCGGGCAGACCGCGACATTATAGTCGGGGAATTTTTCAACTTCTGAAAGGATGTCAGCCATAGCGTTCAATGGGTCAATACAAGAAAACTCAAATTTATAAACGGATGTAATTGAAGTTGATAAGTTCTCCGCGAACTTTCGGACTTTATCATGAAACTCGGCATTCACTTTATAGTGTTCGGGGCTCACTGATTGGTCCCTATAACCAAGCCCAAGAGATATTAATGCTGGCTCATATCGCTCAATCAACTTTTCAGCTCTCTCGTACTCGAATCCTACTAAGACGATTAAATGTAGTTTTTTTGAAGCGAGCATCATTCCAGGAAATCCCAAAACGGCGCGTATATCAGTAACGCCTTTGCTTAACCATTTTTCGTTTGGCTCTGTATTCACGCTATATTCGGCAGCCCCTGTATATACCAGCTTAATATTCTTAGCAGGGTTTGAGATAGCCAGCATCCTAATTAGAATTAAAACCTGTTCATGGGTAAGAGTAGTAACATCAATCAAACAAAGACCGGTTGAGGAATTTAGCAATGGAAGAACTTCATTTGTTAAGCTATCAGCTACGAATAAAGGATCATCTGTACGCAGAGATACCTTTTGAGCTTTTTCACCAAATTTAGACTCTAACCAAGCAGTATTCTTTAGGCTAAAAGCAGAGAAATCAGAATTCTCCAAGATGACAGCGGTTCTAACTTTGGCTGCATCTAGCCTCTCAGCAACTGAACGACAGCGATCTTCAAAACTAGTTGCGCAAATGAATATATCCGGAATATCTCCCAGCGCCTCATTGAGACTAGATAGATCAACCTTCATTTTGCTCTTCCTCAAAATCGAAAGTTTGCTGCTCTTGATTCATTACTGCCTCAACTCCCATTCTCTTTAGCCGATTTTGAATGGTCTTGGGCCTCTCTAGTGCGGATCTCAAAAATGAGTTGGTTACAAACTGGTATCCCGTAAAACCCATGGGGTCGAGTTTGAAGAAAGGGGCCAGCCTCCTGGTTAAAACATATAACTTTGTTCTACCCATGCCTTCCTTGGTGCCTATAGATGATAGATAGAAAAATCCATACTGAATCCCTAGTTGTAGAATCTCTCTTACTTCCTGATCTGGCTCATCTGAAATTGCAAACGAGAATACTCTACGCTCTGATCTGTCCGAAATAAGGATTTGGTAGAACAGTCCTCCTAGTGTATAAATCAGGTTACGCAGTTTTCGCATCTTTTGAACACGCTCAGGTGTCCCATCATAAGACTTATCAATATCTTCAATTAGCTTGTCGAATTCACTAAAAAGTATTTCATCAGATTCTTCTCTAATAACCTTATCTTGAACAGTAGGTGATATTGATTTTACATCCAAACCCTCAGAGTTTTTTTGCTCTTCCGAGAACATCTTTGAAGCGGGGTCAAGGAAAAACCTTACGATGCCAGAAGAAATGTGAACAAGCTGTTCAAACCCTGCATACTTATATGTTGAGCCTTGTTTGGATGTACCAGAAAGACGTTTGATGTATTCAGGACGCGCGTAGCGATATGCATCATCCCCAGGGCGGTAGCCTCCGGGGCCATCAGGAGTCCATTTACTTTTATATTCCTGTGCTATCTCAGCAATTTCCTCTTCCTGTTTTTCGTCTCTAGGGAAAAACTCTCTAGGGTTTGTTGAAATGCCGAATAATTTCAGCCGTTTTCCGACAATATCCTCAACCCATTGTGGGTATTTTTCCTTAGCTGGGCCGGTATAAATACCAGAGACGTATATCTCTGAATAATCATGAGGCGACTCTATCCGTTGGCCACTTGTAGTTAGATGTGTTTTGTAATTAAGCTGAGTAGAAATTTTAAGGGATAGGTCGGCAGTCGTACGATATGAAACCCATGTATTAAGAACCTGAGTTTGCTGTAAGTTCAAATTATCGGCATCATCTATTAGAAGGTAGACTGGGCCACGAGGCATGGCACTTATTTGCCTCAATTCTCGCAATACAGGGAGCAGAAAGTCTTGGAAACCCAGCAAGGCTCCATTGAAAGGTTTAACTTCACTTATAAAAGTCAAGCGCTTTAAGTACTGGATAGTTTGAGTATGGATGGTATCAAAGATTCCAATTAACTGTGTTAGAACATCTCTTGCTGAGGCTGCTGTAAGCACCGACTGTTCATTTTCATCCCAGCCAACTAATTTCATCCTTTTAATAATGCTTTGTTCACAGTAGTTTTTTAGTTCTTCTAGCTTTCCTGCCCCGTCAATGATATCAGCTAAATTGTCACAAATGGACTGGAGCATTTTAACTGTTAAGTACCCGACTAATGCATGTTCACTTAGTATGAATCCTGCAAGCTGCCCATCCAACCGATGAAATTCCGGTATATTCAAGTCAGTTGCCTTAATAGAAAGGTAGACTCCATAGAAGGGCAGAGATTGAATTTCCGTTGCAAGCTTTATAGTCTGGCAGTCAGGAGACATTAACCTGAACATCATACTTTTGCCACAGCCGCGATGACCATGTACAAATACGTGTCCTGGACCTTCAATGTCAAAATACTCTCCAATTGGAACAAAGAGATCCACAACCTCTTGGGCAGACATTGTTTCAGGGGTTTTTACCGAGAACGGGTTTTTAAGCCAGGTACTCATAGTTTGCTCGCATCTGCATCAATAATGTTCAAGTTATGCGGAATAATATGGTATTCCCTTCAATGTGAAGTGTCGAGATGCCGCCCAGCCTTTTCCGTAAGGTTGAACTTGATATGGTGAATGCACCTGTGCTCTCTCACGGCCGATTTATTTTTAACTCTATTACTAATGGATATGGTCGCGCATGCTATAAGCCTGTTCTGCTGGTTTTGAGCTTTGTAAGCTTTCACTGTGGGACATCATTGTTTTCTGATTTGCCCGCAGAAATGCTTAAAAGCTCCTCGTGCAGTTTTTCTCCACTATACTGAATATATTTTTCTCTCAGCCTATAAGCAGAGACTGGATAACCTTCTTCTTCACTTAGAATATGAATGTCTTTGATTGTTTGATAGTTATCGTCAAAAATCTCAATGTCAGCTCGTACTCGTTCAATATTACAAATATCACGCATGAACTTAGTACAATACTGTCTCTCTAAAAACATTTTCTCAAGGCGGTCAAGGATTTCATCTATAAGATAGACTTCCTGCATTATGCCCCCCTGCCCCTTGCCCCATTTTCTATGGGCATCATTCACAGAAAAGGCAAATTTTATTTCTACTGATTTTTCAGTAGTTTTGACTTTAACAGACTTTATAGAGCTTGCGTACTTATGAAAAACTTCGTTCTTTTTAGGAAGATCGCTTGTTTCTAATAATGTGTTCGCTGCTCTTGGCCTGCTCTCACAAATTTCATCAGCAAATCGGACTATCGCTGCGAGAAGCCTTGGGCGAATTTCAACACTTCCATAGGACACACTCTCTTTTAATTGACCTATAGTATCTTTGCTTCCATCCGGTGCTTTCCCCCCATGAGCTTCTGCAATATCTGCGATAAAGCGTTTCTCGAATTCATCAGAACCGGAAAGCTTGCCCATTTGCTTGAGAATCTGAAAAACTCTCTTCTCATGACCCTCTCGACCATACATATTTCCCGCATCATGCAGACGTATCGCAAGAAGCAGCACATAAAGTTCGTAGGCGGATAGGTGATTAAGGACCTCATCACCGCGTTCACATCCAAGAAGAAGGCCAGCATATCTGACAACCTCATCAAAATGCTCAGGCCCATGCAAGGTATAGAAGCCATTATCTTCCGATAATGCTGCTAGACCAGCATCAATTAACGGATAGATGTCACTACGCAGATAATTAACTATACTTGTATATGTATTGAAAGGGTCTGTGGTTAGGTGGGGAAGCTCAGATTTGTCCTGCGACTTATTTTCGAAGAGAATCTCCAGCGGCAAATCCGGTTTATCCATAGTGTTTGAGAGTAGCTGTGAGTAGATTAGTGCTCACCGCAGAAATTCCGAGTAGGATGAAATTCAGAATGATCGTTTGAGCCTACCCGTGAGGATTTAATAGCAATGCTGTTCTACCTGTAATCAATTTCAAATACCGCTCAAACCTCTAATTTGCGGCTTTTACTATAACATCAAATACAGCCTTGGCAAGAAGCGGAGGGACTGCATTCCCCACCTGTTCCTGCTGAAATCCTATAGAGCCTTTGAATATAAACTTATCTGGAAAAGACTGTAGCCTAGCAGCTTCCCGAACAGACAAGCCACGGTTCTGATGGGGATGAATCACCATGTTCTTTCGGTAATTGCCAATTACCTTTGAAGGCTCATCAGGATGCAAGCGATGATAAATTCCAGTATGACATCTGTTCCGATCAGCATAGTTCTGCATTAATCTGGCAGGAATATTCTCCCAATTCCCCCCCTGCGGAATGTATCTATAGCGCTCGATGATAAAATTCGCGTTCCGTGTTACCAGATGGTTGCAGGATTCTACTACTTCGCCTCTCATGCTTTTCGCATATTCAGAGGGTCTCCCCGTACGGTACGGCATTCGGCAGACTGAAGCACCATTTTCAAGTGGCGGCAGGTCTCCAAGTGCTTCTCTTACTTTGATCCGTTGCCCCGTTTGGGGAGTTGGAAACTCCACTTGAATTCCATGACGTGAGCCTATAATAAACAGTCGCCAGCGGTTTTGAGGAACTCCATAGTCAGCCGCATTCAATACATCCCAAGTCAGGGTATAGCCGTATGCTTTTAATGTATCTAAGATTCTATATAGAAAGTGTTTATCTTCGGTCTCGAGTATGCCTTTAACATTCTCGAAAACTACCCAGTCAGGATTTACTAATCTAACAATTCTAAGAAACTCTTTATATAGTTGATTATTAGGATTATCAAGATTTCGAGTACGCTGATTTGAAGTGGAAAAGCCCTTGCATGGCGGCCCTCCAAAAACTATTGTCTGATTTCTGCTAGCATTAAAGCGTATCTCTCTTAATGTGCGAATGTCCCGCCGGTGCAGATGGACCCCTGAATGATTATGCACATAAGTAGCAGCCGCATAGGGGTCACTCTCGACAGCTATTTTGATTTCAATTCCGGCCGACACTGCTCCCCATGACATCCCACCTGCGCCAGCGAACAAGTCAATGCCATAAATCACAATACCAGTCCTCCAAAATCACGGGTATTGGTAGAGTAACTGGCACAACTGCAAAATGTACTCCAGCAGAGTATATCATTATGGCTGCCGCTTGCTATTATCCATAATGGCATAGTCTCTGCCATCGTGCTTTCTGCAGTCACAGTAAATTTTCACCTTGGGTTAGGAAGAGTGAAACGTATTTCCGACGGAAAGGACCAAAGTATTTGAGACAACAGCTTTGACCGTCGGCGTTAGGACGACCATTTGGATCCAGAGCATACCGCAAAAAAGCAAAAATCAAGACAACAAATAATGCAGGCTGTACGTCAGCTTGTCAAGTGTAATTTGTGCAGAGCAAGTGTTTAGCCAACATAGCTTTATACAGCAAGGGCTTATTGAGGGGTTCCTGCTTTAATTCAATAAAGTTCCCCCTGAAGTCTGCTTGGAAGTCGCGAAGCGATGAATTTCGGAATTGAGCAGATGGCACAAATCGCCGGAATGAGTTACTCATACTGATTAGTTCCAACTAATCTCCCATATGCGCTCTATACCGATGGAGAAATTCTGATAATTATAGATTGATGGAATAGCATATGTGATTTGAATATCTGGTCTCTGTCTTACAGCTCTATAGATGCCTAAGGTTTGCAGCTTGGTGCCTAGGGGCGCAATAACGATGTAATAAGAACTAAAATGCTGCTCCCATATGCTTAAGACTGCCTTTTCAGACTCTTCTATACCTCTAGCCGGAATTGAAGGATAAAATTCTGTCTCGCTTAATTTTGTGAAGAGCGGCTGATGGGTTTTTTCAACAATTCCGTTTAATTCTATCCTATAATTTGGATCCGGGACGACCGCGACCATTTTTCTCGGCTGGTGCCGCTTCCAAGTAATTGCAGCTCGTTCCTCCTCATGTCCCAAGAACATGAGAAGTAAATTCTTTTTCTTATTAGGCGGCTGCACCCCACCAAACCCGGGAACAGGTCGTACAGACGTAACCCCTCTTGTGAGCCACCCACCTATATTCTCGGTGTTATATCTAACTGGTTCTGTGTAGAAAATACGGATTTGCGGACCAACTGTCATATTATCCAGAACACTCAGGAGCATTAACAGTTCCCGCCGCGGAAAGGCAGAAATATCTATTGTTACATTTGTAAAGGAAGATTTTTTTTGCAGTTCATAACAAAATGATTCGAACTCTCTCATAGCAGGAATAGAATTATTACTACTAAACTCAATTACTTTCGGCCCATTTACTCCGACAGAAGTCATTTTTTCATTGATGAAATCGAAGTATTCAGGAGTACTTCCTTTATCAACATATTCTTTTGCGCGAAAAATTAGTGTGTGGTCAACACAATAATCTGCAGCAAGTTGTTTAGCCACTGCAATTGACCGCTCCTCATAATTGGCGCAAGTAATGAGCAAGGAATCTGCCTTCCCCTGCTCGGGTCTTATTTGACCAGTTACTTCATTTATTCGCGGCATCTCTTATTGCTCGGTTTATGACAACGCCGGATCATTTTCCAAGGGGAGAGGAGCCTGTAGTGAACTTTCATCATTAGTAAAAGGCTCCGCATAAACTTTTTTGCCCTGCATTTTCTGAAAAAAATCTCTTCGATTTGTTGCCGCTAAAACAACATCTCCAGCTTCAATCTCGATTCTCCCTTGCATACGCCTGATACTTAGATCACGACGCGGGCCTAGCCTTCTATTCAACATGAAAGCAGGAAGAGGCGGTCCTCCTGATGTCTTTGGTGCATACTGAAATCTATGAAGTATGGACTCTCTAACTGCGATTTTTAAGATGGTATCCGCTTCAGGACATTCTTGAAGCTGATCGCGAATTGCGATGCATATGATCTCTGGCTCCCCGCTGCCAAGGGAACCGGTAGGTGTGTGAAGACGGGAATAGAAAACATCACAGAGGCTATCGATGAGCGTAATCATATGCGAGGATGTTACTTCAATATCACCACGAAGCAGCGCTTGTGCATCCCCAGAGGTGCGTGAAAACTGCTGAATCATTTCTTCTGAATATTCCCGTACAGCTATATCCTGAATCTCCGGGCGGACTCCTCCCTCCTCTGGCTGCCATCCTCCATCGTGAGCACGGTCAAATATTAGTTTACATATTTCAAGGAACTGCCTGTAGATGCCTGAAGACACCATTGTTATATATTCGACCCCCGCATACCGCATTCTAATTTTTCTTTTGCGCAAAGCTTGGAAGAAGCGCGCACTGCCATATTTTGAAATATAATCACTTTTAGAAATAGTTGGCTTTTCCTCTGCAGCATCCCATTCGGCCTCCATCTGTCCCCTGATTTCCTGAAAAATTTCATTGCCACGCTGCCACTCTGGAAGAAGAGCCGACAATTCGGCGTTCCAGGGTAATCCCGCTTCTTCCAGCCGAGCTTGTGCAATATCAATCAATGACCTTTGGTAGTTTGCGTGAAGACCGCCTTGTGTCCAATCAAGATCTATACGATTAAAATCATCACTGTTGCGGAAAGTCCTTCCTTCACCTGACAGCAGAACCTTCTTTCCCAACACCATTATCCCAAACTTAAAACAAACGGTGCTGAACCTTCTTAGCGAAGCGGTTTTGAACACTCTCGCCTGCTGATATGGCTCCAGAACATCAAAATCATCGAGCATAAGAAAGAAGGGCACTGAGGCGGAGCAGGATTGACGCAGTAAATCGAGAAAAGGCAGCAGTTCTCCCGAGAGCGTTAGACTTGGATTAAACTCTGTAGCAGAAAATGCACCTCCTGGCGATACAGAGCCTAAATGTTCGTCAACTTGGGGAACGAGGTTAAAGCAAATATGGTCTTGAGCCGCTTGAATTAGATCATTCTCAGTAACGCACGAATCTAGAGTTCCATTGGTTTTTAGAAGACCGTTCAACGCTCTCTTGACCCTTTTAATCTGTTCAGAGATGGGATGAAATCGTTGATAGACAGACTTCATAGTCTCTAATACATCGAAAAGCAATTGAAGCATCAATCTATGTTCAAAAATTCGCTCCCGACGTGCCTGATCAGGAATGGCCTCAAAGTCAGCTTTATCAAAAACTCCCTGACCCAGCTTGGAATAGACACCAATGAAGCTCTCGCCCCCTGAAAGGAAATTTTCTTCAGGCTGTCTTAATTTCTCAGTCCATTCGAGAATTTGGGTCTCATAGGCGAGATACTTCATGATCATCGTCTTCCCAGTTCCGCGCTGACCTTCAATGATAGTGTTGTACCGCTTTTTAATCGTTGGAAGCTCTGAGTACCGCGCGATGAATAAGTTTCTGATCTGCCTGACATGCTGTGGATTTGTTAATTCTAGATCATCTGCGGCCACAACAGAGAACGGATTGACCCATTCTCTGGCAGCGGTTACCAGCCCTGCGTTTTTTTCCTCCTCCTTCTGCTTTGATTTATTAAGTTCTAAGACCGTTTCAGCAGGCAACATGTCGATCCTCTTAATTATTTGTTGATGATCCTGACTATGTCTCTCTTGGAAGTGTAATAAGAGTTGTGCAAAGGCAGGCTCCCTATAACTAACACGATCATTGAATAGACGCGACGCCTCGTCAAGAACGCTTTGAAGCAAATCCATACGTTCACTTTCACGTAGATTGAAGCCGGGGATTATAATAATCTCTTCAAAAGGCTTGAAATATTCTCGCCAAGGGTTTGGCAATCCTGATTCCGAAGTTGATGAAGCCACCAATTTATTCTCTTTCAAATATTCGCGCAGCTTCGCTTTATCTACGTGGGCTCCGGGAACTGATCCATCTTTTAAGACTGTATTTGTAAATTTATTGAGGAGTTCGGCTTTATTCTTTACAGCATCTTCCAAACAGCCTTCTATTAGGGACGCTAGATCCTGCCGTGACAGGCGGGAATATATTGCATCAGATCCTAGATTAACTGCGAAGTCTCTAGTTAAGCCTGCTAAATAACCGACCGCAACGGTGAGGAAGGCGATGTCCATGCTTCGATTATTGTTCCTTTCCAGAGTATTAATCGGTTCTATCTTGCCTATATTCGGTGGCAGAATCTTTAGCGTACTGCAGCCGTGTTATTTCGCGCCCGATATAAAGTGCGTGATCTACACGGCTTATAAAGGATATTAGCTTTAATCCTAACGATTTTGCATCAGGAGCGGTTAGGGTTTGAATCAGGTCACCTGCGGGGCTGTAGTGATCTGCTATAAGCTCGTTATTGTTAAAACGGAACACAAAGCTGCCCCGCGGATCCTGCTCGAAGCGGGTTTGTAATTTTATAGCGTCTCTTAATGCATCATGACAAGCATTCCAGCAGTCAGAGTAAATGTGAGCGGAAAATGAAAGAATCGAAAGCGTTCCAATTTTCACTCCTGCTAAAGTGCCTGCGAGCTGCGCTTGAAGTGCAGCAAGAGAAGCAGCATTAAGAGGATATGCCCTGAATATATCATTACTGCGGATATATGCGCTGAGGTGGAGATGTTCGTTGCGAATAGCCGCTTGAATCGTAATTAGGCATGGCGGGTCGGCGGACTTATTATCATTATCTGAATCCCACAAATTTGCTACAGCTCGGCGGGAATGACCGGATCTATGCAGTTCATTAGCAATAAGCTCTATCTGGTTCTCGCTCCAGTATGACTGCAAGCGGTGGCCATAATTGTATGCAATGTCAGCCCTTTCTTCTGCCTGAAAAAACTTAGCCAGATAAGCTTCTACATCGTCTGACTTGAAAGGGGCCCAGATTGGCAATGCACCCATCCGCGTTAAAGGCTCGTCAATTACTGATAATAAAGCAAGTACCTCCTTTTGTTGGAGCCCATAATCAGTAGGTGACGTTTCACCCAAAAACATCACGATCCAAATTGCTTGAAGCCATGCCTCAATAATTGTGTTCTGCCGTAAATTAAAGCCGACGAACTCACTAGGAAAGCTCTGAGTTGTTGGCGACGTCTTCGGGAAAATGCGGGGTTCAGCAAATGGAGGCAACGGCTTCAACTGGCTTATAATTTGGTGGACGCTTTCAGCAGATTGCTGAGTTCCACGCAAATCAAACAACTTCACGTTAGCCCGTATATCTTCAATAGCCTGTATTGGTAGATCGAGGTCTATCTGACCTCCGTTACCTATAATTTTCCATTCAGTATCAACCCCATTTTTGAAAAATTTGATTAAAGCCTCATCGCTGTCAGTAAGAGAAGTGCCAGTCAATGCTAAATACCGAATAGATGGGTTAGCGAGAATATTTCGAAGCATCGGGTTAATTCCAGCTCTCGAATAAAGATTGCCAATTACTATGTACTCCTCAGGCAGCAGGGTCTTACGCAGCCGCTCTCTATCTGACCAAAGGCAGCAGACAGCAATGTTGCTGCCCGGATCACCAAGTATAAGCTGATCAGCATAATCAATCGGCCAGTGCTCTAACTTACTTTCCATTATCTCATTCGCAATATACCTATATCATCAAAGCACCGTCGAAGGTGTAGACATCTATACTCGAAAGTCAGGAAGATCCTTAGACGGCTACTTGAGCAGTAATACGAGGATGCGCTTGGTAATTGAGAATCTCAAAATCCTCATATTGATAGTCGAAAATAGTTGTGGGTTTGCGCTTGATTACCAAACGTGGAAGTGGATATGGCTTCCTTGCCAACTGCAGCTTGACCTGTTCAATGTGGTTTAAGTAAATGTGGCAGTCACCGCCTGTCCAGATAAATTCCCCGACCTCTAGATTGCATTGCTGAGCAATCATGTGGGTAAGGAGAGAGTAGGAGGTAATATTGAAAGGTACTCCAAGGAAGCTGTCAGCCGATCTTTGATAAAGCTGGCAAGAGAGCCGTCCTCCAGCAACATAAAACTGAAAGAGAAGATGGCAGGGCGGCAACGCCATGTTGTCTAATTCACCAACATTCCACGCCGAAACGATTAGGCGCCGTGAATCTGGATCTGTCCTGAGCTGCTCAACGACTTTGCTTATCTGATCGATAGTTTTGCCATCGCCGGCATTCCACCTGCGCCACTGTTTCCCGTAAATTCCTGTCAAGTTCCCATCAGGGTCAGCCCATTCATCCCAAATGCTTACTTTGTTTTCATGAAGATATTGAAGGCTGGTTTCGCCTCTAAGGAACCACAGGAGTTCATAAATAATAGACCGCAAATGAACTTTCTTAGTAGTAATTACCGGGAAACCTTCCTGCAAATTGAAACGCATCTGATACGCAAAGATGCTGAGAGTGCCGGTTCCTGTGCGATCCTTCTTAGGAATGCCGTGTTCTAGAACATATGACAAGTAATCCAAGTACTGTCTCATATAGTTGTCCTTGGGATCTTATTTATAATAGCAATTTTTGGTTTTGTGAATTACCTGGAAACCTATGAATAAGTTTCGCATAAGATGTTCGAGTTTAATAGTGGAAAAATGCGGCATTCATTCATGCATAAGCGTTTTTTGCTCGTAAAAGTTCAAGCCCAGGTCGCCTGCTTCGCGACCGAAGCGGCGCGTGTGTTCTTCGTCGGCCCATTCCTTCCAGATGTCCACGCCGGCGGCGCGAAGGTTCGCCTCGTTCGTGTCGCCGGACAGGAACCAGCGCAATTCTTCAAAGACCCAGCGGAATGGAATCTTCTTGGTCGTGACAATCGGAAAGCCGGAGCCGAGGTCGAAGCGCGTCTGGTAGCCGAAGTGCGAGATGGTTCCGACGCCCGTGCGGTCGGAGTGCTCCGTGCCGTGAGCGAGGATTGATTTGAGAAGGTCTTGATACTGTTTCATATGCTTTTCGATTTTCTCTCGCTTCCAAAGCGCTGCACGCAAAGATGAGCAGCGCACGTCGCCCGGTTAGTCTAAAAGAAATTTGAGGGAATCCTGCGCTCCGTATTCGGCGGGCTCGCGCCCGTGTATAAAGACGCGCGCGCTTTTCTCTCCGAGCAGGGTTATCTCGTCTCCTTCTATACGCAATGCCGTGCCTTCTCTCAAACCGACGACGTAAACGCGCGGGTTGACTTTTGTAAACTCAAGCAATCGCTCCTCGCGCGTCTCGCCGCCGTGCTGCTCTATAGTAGCGTCCGTGTAGTGCGGGTTGATTTGAAAAGGAACCAGATTGAGCGCGGCGAAGCCGGGCGGCTCAACAATCGGCATGTCGTTGGTCGTCCTGATGGTGGGACAGGCGACGTTGGAACCGGCGCTCCAACCTATGAAGGGCATGCCGTCCTGTACGCGCGCGCGTATGTAGTCCACGAGATTGGCTTCGTAAAGACCGCGCAGGAGGTGAAAGGTATTGCCGCCGCCGATCGCTATGGCTTCGGCCTTTTCCACGGCTGCTCCCGGCGCGTCCGCCTCGTGTATGGATAGAAGCTCGTAGTCTATCTCCGCGAACCGCTCGCGCACTTTCTTCGCGTAATCATCATAAGACCAGCTCACGCCCGCATAGGGGACGAAAAGGACGCGGCGGACTTTCTCGCCCAGAAAACTTTTGATGTGAGGCAAAGGATAGCGTAAATATTCTTCGCCGTAGTTGGTCGAATTGCTCAGGAGCAGTAATCTTCTTTGTGACATTAACGGATTTCCCGTATCTCTCGCTTTGGAAAAATCTCTACACGATGTTATATAAAGCTTACGGGAAAGAGTCAAAAGAAGTGATGAATGCAAAGTGCAAAGTGCAAAATTAAAGAAGCTCTTTCTTTTCATTCATCATTTTGCATTTTGACTTTTGCACTGGTTTATTATGGTTAAAGCTAAAGACGAAACGGGCGAGGCAATGAAGGCGGGTGAGGTGCGTGTGGGCGAGAGCGCGCCGGATTTTAGTCTGCCGGACGGCGAAGGGCGCGCGTGGCGTCTCTCGGAGCAGAGGGGCAAGACGGTCGTGCTGATGTTTTATCCGGGCGACAACACGCCCGTTTGCACTAAACAACTCTGTTCGGTGCGCGACCGTTGGGACGATTACACGGAGACGGGCGCGGAGGTCGTGGGCATCTCGACCGATACGGTCGAATCGCACAAGGGCTTTGGCGAGAAACACGATCTGCCGTTGCGCCTGCTGTCAGACCCGCAGGAGGAAGTGATACGCGCCTACGGCATGCGCTCGTGGCTGCCGGGACGCTCCGCACGCGCCGTCGTCGTCGTCGATCCGGAAGGTATTGTGAGCTACAAAAAGATTCAGCCCCTGAGCCTCTTCCCGCCGCGCGACGACAGCGTCATCGCCGCCATCCGCGAGGCCCAGGGGAAAAGCAGAGGCTAGAGGTAGAAAAGCAATGATGAATGCAAAGTGCAAAGTGCAAAATTAAAGAAGGCTTTCTTTTCATTCATCATTTTGCACTTTGCATTGCTTTTCTGACCTCTTTTCTTCATAAGGAGTTTTTATGTCTCAGGCAACAATCAAATGCAAGCGGTGCGGGCAGAATCGTCCCGCGCTGGGGTACTCGCCGCTGCCGACGGAGTTGGGCCAGCGCATAGGGGCGGAGATTTGCCAGCCCTGCTGGGGCGAGTGGCTGCAAAAGCAGCAGCAGCTTATCAATCACTTCGGCCTGGACCTTTCCAACCCGGAGGCCCACGATTTTCTGTTCGAGAACATGAAAATCTTCTTCTTCAACGAAGGCCGCGACCTGGCGCAGATAGATACCACCAAGGAAGGCTCTGTGAAGTGGTAAATGGGGCCGCAAAAGGGGTCGGGCGTCGGGCGGCACTGGCTTTGCAAAAGAGCGCCCGCTCGGGCGTCCACCCAGCGGCGCAGTAAAAATTCCCGGCCCGAAACGCAAATAAGGCTTGCGATTCCGGGCTAAATCCATTACCATCCGCAATCCAAAGGGAGCGTCTCGGGCATCACGAATCAAAGCTTTACTTTCCTCGCTCATTAAGTTTGAGAGAAACACCACGGTCGGCCACGACCTCTTCGTGATTCACGCGCTTCATTGGCAGCCATTTTTCGAGAGCTTTTCGCTCAAAGCATTCAAAGCTTTTTCACCCGCCCAAGGGTGTTAACAGGAGAGAATTCATGAAGATTAAATTAGCAGCGCTTCTGGCTTTCGCCCTGCTCGTCATGGCAGGCTGTGCAGCCGACACCAACACGAATACCACCAACACGGCGAACGTAGCCAACGCTAACAAGACCTCCTCGACCGCTCCGGCAACCAACGACAACAACACGGTCAAGGCCAGCGCCGACCCGACCTCTACGACCGGCGGGACGAAAGAAGGCTGTAAGTGCTCGGCTGCGGGCATGGCCTGCAACAGCAAGGACGGCAAGGGCTGCTGCGGCGGCGCGGACGGCACGTGCAGCTCCATGAAGGACGGCAAGGCTGAGTGCTGCGCTAAGGAAGGCGAGAAGGGCGCGGCGTGCTGCTCCACTGCGGGCAAGACCGCTTCGACCACTGGCACGACGGGCACGGACAATAAGGCAGGCGCTGCCGCTCCGGCCAAGAAGAGCGACTAATCTCCTGAGCGCGAAGCTTCAGGGCTTCGCACCTCGGTTCAAAATCGAACGGGCGCTGCTCCACTCTGACAGGTGGAGCAGCGCCCGTTTTTCTTGCCTCCAATCACACACTGATTTAATATGCACCTGTTTTTCCAGATTCCCTTCTTATTTTAACCGGAAGCTATAAACGCTTTGACGTGTGGTGTGCCGCGCGCGCTCTCCGCTCGTTCCCCGACGAGTGTGACATCGCCAGGGCTCGGGCCTCTACTGGTCCAACAGCGGAGCACGTTAAACTTTCTATCATTAAAAGGAGTGATGAAGATGAAAAGATTTGTGGTGCTCGTTGCAAGCCTCGCGCTTGCTGCCGCAGGCGCTGGTTGCAGCGACAGCAACACCAACGCGGGGAACGCCAACATGGTCAACCGCAACACAGCCGTCGTCAACACCAATACCACTGCCAACGCCAACACGGCCAACACCAACACCCGGCGGGCTCCGACCAAGGAGGAAGTGGAGAAGGAACGCGAGAGATACGAGAAAGAGGCCAAGGGCGGGGGCCGCAAGGTCGGCACGGGCGCAAGCGACCTCTGGCTCTGGGTCAAGACGCGGTATGAGCTAGCAGCCGCAGACGACCTCAAGGATTCCACCATTGACGTGGACGTAGACAACGGCGTCGTCACGCTCTCCGGCACGGTCGCCAATCCAGAGCAGATCAAGAGGGCCGATGCCATCGCCAAGGGCATAGAGGGCATCAAGAGCGTGCAGAACAAGCTCAAAGCCGCTCCCGCAAGCGCCAACGCCAACAAGACGACTAACTCTAAGAAGTAGGCAGCCCCATCTGAAAGGCGAAGGAAGAAATTAACAGGGATGGACAGGATGAAGAGAAATTGATTCATTAATTCATTTCTTCATTGATTCAATGAAACAATGAACCGATGAATCAATCTCTTTTTGTATCCTGTCTATCCTGTCCATCCCTGTTTGATTCTGTTCCAGCGCTTCAACCTCAACTCCTGAAAACCACGGGCCACAGTTTATGCAGAATCATTCTTTCCGCCTTGCATGGGTCGTCCTGGCGCTCGCGGCTCTAGGCGCAGCGCCGCTCCGTGGCGCATGGAGCGCTGTGCCTGCGCCGCCACAACAGCGCAGCGGCGTTGACACTTACGCCATTACCAACGCGCGCATCGTCACCGTCTCGGGCCCTGTTATCGAACGCGGCACAATCGTCATCCGCGACGGTCTGATACACGCGGTCGGAGCAAGCGTTAATGCGCCTGCGGATGCGCGACTGATTGACGGCGCGGGCCTCACAATCTATCCGGGATTGATAGACGCCTATACGAGTCTGGGTATACAGCAGGCCCAGCCGCCCGCACAGAGAGGCAGCGGCGCGGGAAGCGCAGTTTCTACACCGAGCCCGAGCCCGCAGCCCGCGCAATTCTCTGCCCCCAACCCTACGCAGCCCGTAGGGCTTCAGCCGGAGCTTCTCGCGGTTGACGTCATTCGTCCGGGCGGCGCGGAGATTGAAGCGGCGCGCAACGCAGGCATCACCACGGCACTGACCGCGCCGCGCGAAGGCATCTTTATGGGCCAGTCCGCGCTCATCAATCTTTCCGGCGCCTCCGCAACCGAGATGATTGTGCGTGCGCCCGTGGCGCTTCACGTGGGCTTTACGCCTTTGCGCGCGGGCGTCTATCCGGCGTCGCTCCTGGGAGTCTTTTCTGCTCTGAGACAGATGCTGCTCGACGCCGGGCGCTTGCGTGAAGCGAATCGCATTTACGAAAAAAATCCGCGCGGGCTTCGACGCCCGGAACAGGATCGCTCGCTCGTCGCGCTCTTTCCTGTGCTCGCGCGCGAGATGCCTGTCGTCGCGTTTGCCAACACGGAGCGCGAGATTCGGCGTGCGCTTGATCTGGCCGAAGAGTTCAACCTGCGTATGGTGATTGCCGGTGGAGCGGAAAGCTGGAAAGTGATGGATCGTTTGCGCGCGCGCGACGTGCCCGTCTTGCTCTCTCTGAATTTCCCGCGCCGCTTGACGGCGCAGGTTGCGGAAGCAGACCCCGACCCCGTGCGTATCTTGAGAGAGCGCGTCGAAGCTCCTAAGACCGCCGCGCGATTGGCCGCTGCGCGCGTGCGCTTTGCCTTTCACTCGGGCGCGATGACGAACATGAACAACTTTCTAGCGAACGCTGCGAAAGCGGTCGAGCAGGGCTTGCCGCGTGATGAAGCCGTGCGCGCTTTGACCTTGAGGGCAGCGGAAATTTTCGGCGTTGCTGATCGACTGGGCACAATCGAGGCTGGAAAAATTGCTAACCTGACCGTCATGCGCGGCGACTTGTTCGACCGGCAGGCGCGCGTTGCTCACGTTTTTATAGACGGTCGCCCGGTTGATTTAAGACCCGTCACGCCGACCGGCGCGGGCGCAATTGCTTCGGGCACGTGGACGCTCAACGTCAATCTGGGCGAGGGTGATGTAGCCGTGACGCTCAACCTCGAACAGCAGGGCGAGCGACTTTCGGGCACTATGGAAGGCGCGCTCGGCTCGGCGCAGATTGCCGGTGCAAGCGTCGGCTCGTCCGGCGACATACGCTTTACAGCGCCCGTCAACATCGGCGGCCTGACCACAGAAGCGACCTTTAGCGGAACCATCACGGGCAACGAGATGCGCGGGCAGGTGCAGGTCGTGGGCCGCTCGCCCGGCTCGTTTGTCGGCACAAGACCCGGCGGCGGAGCAACTCCGGCTCAAACGCCTTCGCCGCCTCAGCAATCACGCCCCGCGCCGACTCCGGGAGTGAGCAGACTGTCGACCGCGACGGATGAGCTTCAGAGCACACAGGAGGAGAGCCAAAGATGAGGACGAAGATGAAAATCACGCTGGCAATAATTCTCCTGCTCTCGTTTGCTACGGGTGTTTCGCTTGAGCGCGTGAGCGCGCAGCGCAAAGATCGCGAGGCGAGCGGTAATCCGTCGCGCTCTGTTCCTCAAACGGGTGCGGAAACGCTGATACGCAATGCAACCGTCCTGACCATCACGCACGGCACGCTGACCAACACGGACATACTCATACGCGGCGGCAAGATTGCGGCCATCGGCCAGAACCTTAAAGCGTCTCAGACGGCGCGCGTGATTGATGCTTTTGGTAAGTATGTCATGCCCGGCATCATCGATTGCCACTCGCATTCGATGGTGGACGCCATTAACGAGCTGACCTATTCGGTGACTTCGATGGTCAGGATACGCGACGTCCTGAACCCTACGGACATTGATCTTTACAGGGAGTTGGCCGGAGGCGTGACGACCTTGAATATACTGCACGGCTCGGGCAACGCCATCGGCGGACAAAACACCGTCGTCAAAATCAAATGGGGTCGGCCCGTCGAAGAGTTTATTTTCGCGGGTGCGCCGCCCGGAATAAAATTCGCGCTCGGCGAAAACCCCAAGCGCACAAATTTTCCCGGCCCAGCGGGCCAGCCGCGCCGTTATCCTGCGACGCGCATGGGCGTCGAAGAAGTTATACGCGACGCTTTCACACGCGCGCGTGATTACAAAAGCGGCTGGGACGAGTATCGTGCGCGCATGCAGCGCGGCGAAAAGAATTTAATCCCGCCGCGCCGCGACCTACAGCTTGAGCCGCTCGTGGAGATACTCGAAGGCAAGCGGCTCGTGCACGCGCATTGTTACAGAGCCGACGAGATTCTGATGCTCATAGAGCTGGCCGAAGAGTTCGGTTTTAAAATCAGAACTTTTCAGCACGCACTCGAAGCTTACAAAGTCGCGCGCGAGATTGCGCGTCACGGCGCGGGCGCTTCGATTTTCGTGGACCAGTGGGGCTATAAAATCGAAGCCTACGATGCTATTCCCTACAACGCCGCAATCCTGGTGCGGGGCGGTGTGAACACTTCCGTCAATTCCGATTCAAATGAGCGCGCGCGCCGCCTGAACATCGAAGCCGCGAAGACTATGAAGTACGGCGACCTGACGGAAGAAGAGGCGCTTAAGCTGATTACTCTGAATCCGGCTTGGCAACTGGGCATACAGGATCGCGTCGGTTCAATCGACATCGGCAAGGATGCAGACCTGGCTATTTGGAGCGCGCATCCCTTCAGCGTCTACGCGCGCGTCGAGCTGACGTTGATTGACGGCGAAGTTTTCTTTGACCGCCAGCAGGACATTGCGCGTCGCGCAGACATAGAGCGCGAGCGCGTCGTGCTCGAACAGGCCGAGCCGAATCGCCCACCCGCGCAGGGAGGCGAGCCGCCCTCTGCACCACGCCCACGCCGCCCGGCCTACGGCCACGAAGATGACGAGCTGGACGGAGGTAACGAGCCGTGAAGATAAACAAAGAGACACCTGGACGCGTAGACGCGGCGACGCGGCGAAATAGCTTCGCTGTCATCTTCTTTTTAGCTTTTCTCACGGCGATGCTTTTCGCCGCGATTCATGCAGGCGCACAGCAGCCCGCAAGCGTAACGTATCAACAGGGCGTGACCGCGCCGCAGGGCGTGTACGTCATCAGGAACGCGCGCATCGTCACGGTCTCCGGGCCTGTCATTGAAAGCGGCGCAATCGTTGTGCGCGGAGGGCGCATCGAAGCGGTCGGAGCAAATGTCAATGCTCCGCCGGGAGCGCAGGAGATAGACGCGCGCGGGCTCTCAGTTTATCCGGGCATGATTGACGCCGGCACTTCAATCGGGCTCGTGGAGATAGACTCGGGCGCGCCCGGTACTGTGGATTTGGCAGAGGTCGGAGACATGAACCCGAACGCGCAGGCGGTCGTGGCTCTTAATCCTCACAGCGCGCACGTCACCGTGACTCGCGTTAACGGCGTGACGACAGTGATGAGCTTGCCGCGTGGCGGCATCATCTCGGGGCAGGCGGCTTTGATAAATCTGGACGGGACAACACAGCGCGAGATGGCGATTGTTCCTTCGGCTGCTCTTGTTATTAACTTCCCGCGCGCCAGCGCCCTCGCGCGACGCGATTTTCTAGCCACGCCCGATGCCGCCAACATCAACGAAGCTTTGACGACGCGCGACCGGCAGGTCGAACAGTTGCGCAAGCTCCTGCGCGACGCGGAAGCTTACGGCAAAGCACAGGACGCTTACGCGCGGGACTCCTCTCTGCCGCGCCCGGATAAAAATGTAGTCCTTGCTTCGCTCGTCCCGTTTGTGCGCGCGGAGAGACCCGTCATCATGCGCGCGGACCGCGAGACGGAGATACGCGCCGCCGTGCGCTTTGCCGAAGAGATGCGCCTGCGACCTATCATCATCGGCGGCAACGACGCATGGAAGACCGCAAGCTTTCTGCGGGAGCGCAACGTGCCCGTCATCCTCACGGGCACGCTCGACCTTCCGACTCGCGAAGACGACTATTACGACCAGCTCTACGAGAACGCGGCGAAGCTGCAAAGAGCAGGCGTGCGTTTCTGCATCTCCACGGGCGACGGCGGCGCAAACGTGCGCGACCTTCCCTACCACGCAGGCATGGCCGCCGCCTTCGGCCTGCCCCCGGACGAAGCGCTCAAGGCCGTCACGCTCTACCCGGCCCAGATCATGAACGCCACGGACCGCCTGGGCTCCATAGAACCCGGCAAGCTCGCCAACCTGGTCATCACCGACGGCGACATCCTTGAAGCGCGCACGCACATACGCTACGTCTTCATCAACGGTCGCCAGATTCCCCTCGTCAACCGCCAGACGGAACTCTACGAACAGTTCAAGGATAGGAGATAAGAGAAGGAAGAGGAACAGGGGAAAAGCAAGGGGGAATATGTAGAGGCAACCGAATAAGGGTAGAGGGTCAGTTTGAAATCAAACTCACCGCAGAGGCGCAGAGAGTTGAATCAAATTCTCTGCGCCCTCTGCGCCTCTGTGGTCAAGGCTTTGATGCGAATCCGCTTCCAGATTTCAAATTGACCCGCTACTCGAATAAGCATTGACTCCCGCCGCACACGCCTGTAATTTAATAATTGCCTGTTTGACAGGTGGCCCCTCAAGCTTCCTCCCATTTATCAACAATGGACCGAGAAGGGATTGTGCTCGCTCATTTAGCGTGCGGTCTCTCCTGGCCTGTGGCGCAGGCCGTCTGTGCCGGGTCATCTTTATGCAACAACCAGCTCGTCGGTTTTTAATCTCGCCGCTGAACTATTTTCTACGTGTAATTTTGAAGACGATACTCACAACCCTGATCTTCTCCATCACTGCCGCAACGATGATGCTCTGGATGGGTCGCGATGTGCCGTCTTTCTCCGAATTGGGGAACTACTTCGAGCGCCTCGCAGAGTTGTCCGGTATTTTGTCATAGCAGAATTGACGAAAAGAGTAATGTAATGAATCTGGATATCGAGAAGTGTTACGAGGTCTTAGGTGCCAAACCGGGCGCTTCGGCTCAAGAGCTTAAAGCCGCCTACAAGGATATGGCGAAGGTCTGGCACCCGGACCGTTTCACCCATGACCCGCCGTTACAGAAGAAGGCTCAGGAGAAGCTGAAAGAGATAAACGAAGCATACGCGCAATTGACGTCCTCAAAATCCGAGCGCCGGACGCGAACGGCTCGCCCCACGCCAGAGACCCGGACACACGGCATGCGGGCCGAGACGCGCCATACATTGCCATACATTGCTCTGCTTGTTTTTGCCATCTCTTTTGTGCTGGCTCTCGCCATACATCTACTAAACTCTCGGCGTGACACGAGAGGGCCAGATAAGGTTGCAGCTCAAACTGCTTCGACCACTTTACCTGAAGCCGAGGAAGCAAAGGAGAGCGAGGCTGGCGAAAGACCCCGCACGCTGGCTGACAACACTCGGAAATCTGCGGATAGTCAAAAACCACTGAATCTTCCGAAGCGCCCCGAGCAAGCCGAGACAATTGAGCCTCGCTTGCGCCCGCTCCCCACCGTGACGATTACCATAGACCCCACCACGGGGCTGATTGCAACCGCCGACTGTTCCGTCAAACAATCAATGACCTACCCCAGCGGCAAAGAGCCTCGCCAGTACTGCACGGCAGACCATCGCACGTCCAGTGCGGCTCCACCTCAACAGCAACAGGAAAAATCCAGCGTGCGCTCCGCTGCCAGGCGTGTGCTCTCACCAAAGACGTGGTTCGGCAAGAAAGAAAAAAAGACTGAACAGTAGAGCGTGACGTTGAGCCTGATAAGCGGCGTCAAGCCCAAGGTGGTCAGTGAGCAGGCCGGACACGCGAGCGTAGAGTTTACTCTTGAACACTCTGCGCGCACGTTATGCCGTAGGAACGCGAAAGGGCCAGCGACAAGCTGGAAATCCTGCTCTTTTCAGCCGATGTCCCACCATAGCCACACTTCCTATTTTTTCATCTTCCCGTAACAATAAGCTTTTCTAACGGGATAATGGCTGGCATTCCTCTATGTTGCCAGCAAAATTGACATCTTTGGCTGAAAATGGCTGAGTGCGTAAGAGTAAGTCTTAGTTGCTCTTACGTACTTTGCTATTATGACTGAGTATGACTCAGAATGCCCAGATTGGATGAGTTGGCACACAACTGTCAGACAACGAAAGGATCACAGGTAGAATATTTGTCAGCGCGTAGCAATAAAACGTCTGACCCTTCTCCAAACAGGAAGTGCTAATGCAGGCCATGTATCTAGCGCGATATGCCTCAAGGTTGCGTTGGAAGGCAGGCCGCCATTGAATGTCATAGGCGTCTAATCCAGAAGGGATGAGCCGTCTAAATCTGTAACATAGATTATTTCCTGAGAAATTCGAGCGTGTTAGAGGATTAGACGCCCAAAGGGGCGTAATTACCGACGCCCGTTAGTCCGGAATAAAAACAAATGCGCCCAAACAGGCGTCTTTACTGGCGGCTATTAGTACGCCTACTATGCGTTATGCGTCTTAGTGATTAGATTGGTGGAGCATATAAATCAATGATGACAATCTTAATGATTTTAGGCATAGTTGTGGTGTTAGTAGTGGGATTAATCTTATTAGTCCTACTCCTTAACAGACGCGCTGCCAAACAAGCTTCATTAACGGCAGTCGTTGACATATATCCATCTGGAAAATCGCACGTGGAATTTGTACCGTCATCAGGTTATGAAACCAAACAGCTTATGAAGTTGGCGCTTTTGTACGCAGCCAAGATTCGTTATGTTCAAAGTGGGGAGAATCCGCAGATAGTTGAACTTTATGAAAGGCTTATGGATGAGATTGTTGCCCCTCTTGATCTTGCCGAACCTAGCAAGCTCGCAGAAAGGCTTTCAGATTTTGCAGGAACATTCCAAGAGCAAATTGATGCTCCTGCGGCTACGGGTACTGGTGAACGATTTACGATTCGTCTCATTGAAGGCAGAACGGGCGATTTTATTCATAATGATCTTCCATTGCGCGGAATGGCCGCTAATCCTCCTATGAGTGTTCTCTTGGTTATGAACGCTGTTGTTTCTCGCCTTTCAAAACGTGAGACCCAAATTTTCCAACAATCTCTTGCAGATTTACATCGGGTTATGTTCAATAATAACAAGCCTCAATTGTCCGTCCTTAATCGCACGGCATTAGTGGCGCTGAATCAGGCGTTTGCGAAAATTCAGTAATGCCATGCCGACGCATAACAACTCATTCAACCCGAGCCCGCGATAGCATTCCTTTCATCATCTCTCCTTGCGGTGTAGATTGAATGGTGCCTGCGCGGGCCGGGTTAATTCGGGCGTTAGATGCTTTCTTGAATCGTATCTAGTCATCTCTTATTTGGAGACAAAGTTATGCCAGAAATCCTCATACTTCTTTTCATTGTCTCAATGGTCTTTATCATAATCTTGGTATCCATGTACTATTCTTCCAAGAAGAAAATATCCGAGCTTGAAGCGCAGATACACAATCGCGCACAGAGCCAATATCAAAGATGGCGCGAAAAGGAATTTGAATCCTTACGTATTGAGCAAAGGTCTATTGCTCGAAGAGAAGCTGTCACCGAATTGGATCAGTGGAAGATTGAGTATGAGGCTTTCATAAGACAAGATGCTATCGAAAGAAGTCGCGCCGTGATAGTAGGAAAAGTCACAGAGCATTTAGTTCCACACATGCCCATCTTCCCATATAACCCTAAAGACGCGCGTTTTATCGGGAGTCCGGTTGACCTTATAGTCTTTGATGGTGCAGATGAGGGTATGGTTCGCGATGTCATTTTTCTTGAGATAAAAACTGGCTCATCAGCCTTGAGTGTTCGGCAGAAACAAATCAGAGATGCCGTTGAGGCAGGTAGAGTATTATGGAGAGTATTGAAGCTCTAATTTGAATGGTGATACAAAGGCGCATCTAACAACTCATTCAACCGGAGCGCTCGATGGCTTCTCTTTCATCATTGATTTCTTCGATTTGGTTGAATGCTTTATGCTCGCGCCCGGTTAATGCGGGCGTTAGGTGCTTGCCTCTTTGCTAACAATTAAGCTTGATGTATTCTGAGGCAGAGGTGAGAAGATGTTAAATACAATTCGTGCTGTCGTGCGTGAAGGGAAAATCGAGTTGCTGGAAAAAGTTGAAATTCCAGAAGGGACGGAAGTGCTCGTAACGCCCTTAATTGATGAGCCGGACTTCTGGCTGAAGGCTAGCGAAAGCTCATTGGATTCTATTTGGGATAATTCAGAGGATGATGTCTATGCCGAGTTACTCGAAAAATGAAGTAATTCTGGTGCGTTATCCCTTCTCGAATCTATCTGGTTCAAAAGTTCGACCTGCTGTTGTCGTCAATGATGCTCATATCTCACAGGATGTCATTATTTGTACCGCTTACGAGTAAAGTATCTCCTCTTCTGGCGGGTGAATTTATACTGGCCGATTGGAAGGCAGCCGGATTGAATGTGCCTTCTGTGGCCAAGCGTGGGCTTTACACCGTGCATCAGAGCTTGGTTATGAAATCTATCGGGAAGCTATCTGATGTAGATGCCAGTAGCCTGGAAATTTCGTTGCTCGATTGGTTAGGCTTACATTGAATAATCAAAACAACGCCGCACCTAACAACTCATTCAACCAGAGCGCGAATAGCATTGCTTTCATCCGCGAGACTTGGATGCTTGTTTCGTTGTGTGCCGCCGCGTTAATTCGGGCGTTAGACGGCAGTTGTTCATAGCTAAGAAATATAAATGAAACAATCAATCATACATATAGCATTAGTCGTTAGAGATTATGATGAGGCAATAGAGTTTTATACGAAGAAGCTCCATTTCACATTAATTGAAGATACTTATCAACCTGAACAGGATAAGCGCTGGGTGGTGGTTTCTCCTCCCGGCTCTATTGGAATCACATTATTACTAGCTAGAGCTTCAAAACCAGAACAGGAATCTTTCATTGGCAATCAGTGTGGCGGGCGAGTATTTCTATTTCTTAATACTGATGATTTCTGGAGGGATTACAATGAGATGGTTTCCAGAGGGATAAAATTTGTGAGAGAGCCTAAGAAAGCGGATTACGGTATGGTAGCTGTCTTTGAAGACTTGTATGGAAATCTATGGGATCTGCTAGAACTTAACGGCGACCATCCAATTTCCAAGCGAGCCGTCTAACAACTCATTCAACCCGAGCCCGCGATAGCTTTCCTTTCATCATTCATCCTCGCGCTGTATATTGTCGCTGCCGCGCGGGCTGGGTTAATTCGGGCGTTAGGTTGCTTCGCAATTAGAAACAGTCTCATAAATAGCATCTGAGCAGAATCTTGATGCAACCTAAGTGAACGAAGCCGAGATAATTCTCATCATGAAAGTCGAAGCGAGTCGCAATCCGACGGAACTTTTGCAGCCACGAAAACAGACGCTCGACCTTCCAGCGACGTTTGTAGCGGCGCAAGACTCTTCCATCCTGCGTCGGTGCTTTCTTTCTATTCGACTTGTGCGGAGCAATCATCTCTATACCTTCTTCAGCAAGCTCTGCGTCCAGCGGGTCAGAGTCATAAGCTTTGTCTCCAATCAACCGTTCTGGTCGCTCAGCGGTAAAACTTTGAAGGAGAGTTTCTCGGACAAGGGTGACTTCATGCGGCGAAGCACTCTCCGTGTAGATGGCGAGTGGAAGACCAGAAGAGTCTGCCACTGCCATGAGCTTCGTGCCTTTACCGCGCTTGGTCTTACCAACTCGCCGCCCCCTTTTTTCGCGACGATGAACGTCCCATCAATAAAGCATTCTGAGAGGTCAATCTCGCCACGTGTGCGAAGGTCTTCAGCTAGTGCTTCCAATACTTTGCGCAACGTGCCGTCACGTGACCATTGCTGGAAACGGCGGTGGCAGGTCTGGTACGGAGGGAATCTCTCCGGCAAATCCTGCCAACGTGCGCCGCTTCTCAGTATCCAGAGTACGCCGTTCATCACCTCGCGCGTCTCTTTCCAGGGGCGACCACGTCCATCTTCGCGGCGCGGCGGTTCTGGAATCAGTGGGCCGATAATCGCCCATTGCTCATTGGTTAGTTCTTCGCCTCGTCTGTTCGCCATGCAATGAATCCTAGCATGACGAGGTATTTATGAGACTGTTTCTAGTTACTATGTCCTATCAGTTCTGCTATGGATGAGATTGCCAAATACAATATGAAGAGGTGGAAAGCGTTAGCAGAAGCTAACGCCTTATTCACTCGCCCTGCCTTAACTCTCGACATTGTGTCTGCCCGTGAGAGGCTTGATCCTGAAGGCAGGCTTGGAAATCTCGCTGGTAAAGATGTGCTGTGCCTGGCCTGTGGTGGCGGCCAACAATCAGTCGCCTTCGCATTACTTGGAGCAAACGTGACAGTCTTCGATCTCTCCGAAGCTCAGTTGCAGCGGGATGCAGAGGCAGCCGCACATTACAACGTCAATATTAAAATAGTTCAGGGTGATATGCGTGACCTATCGTGTTTCGAGAAGAAAGCTTTTGACATTGTCTATCAAGCCTACTCTCTAGGTTTTGTGCCCGATGTGAGTACTGTTTTTCAACAGGTGGCGTGTGTCTTGCACGCTGGCGGCATCTATTATTTTAATTGTGCCAATCCTTTTTTCATGGGGTTGAGCGAAAGAGACTGGAATGGGGAAGGATATATGCTCAAGTATCCTTATCTTGACGGGGCAGAGATAACTTACGAAGACCAGGATTGGGTGTACGACCGAAACCAAACCAATGAACCAATCCAGTTGCCGCGAGAGTACCGTCACACGCTCAGCACATTGATAGGTGGCCTGGTTGGGCAGAGCTTTGTGATTTTACATGTATCGGACTACTCTGATTTTAATCCTAACCCGGAAGCTGAACCTGGGACATGGGATCACTTTGTTTCGATTGCCCCGCCGTGGCTAAGCTTCTGGGCGTCTTATCGTCCCGATGTTCTGTCACAAAGGGCAACCTAACAACTCATTCAACCGGAGCGGAAATAGCCAGCTTTTCATTCGCCAGGATTGAAGGCTTGATTTGATTCTTCACGCCTGGTTAATTCGGGCGTTATGCCCTCTGATGATTGTCATGATAACAAGCTTGGGGTCGCCCATTTCTATATAATCCTTGATATTGTTGGGGAATAATCACATGATTGGGTATGAGAAAAAGGTCTAAACTATCTTGCCCTTTACGGATTTTTCTTTGTCATTCCTCTGACGACAAGGAATATGTACGTGATTTATATCAGCGCTTACGTGCAGAAGACTTAGAGCCTTGGTTTGATGAAGAAAACTTATTACCAGGGCAAGACTGGAATCGAGAGATTGCGATGGCCGTACGTAAGGTTGATATTGTTATCGTATGTCTTTCAAGAAACTCTGTAAGTAAAAGAGGCTATATTCAGAAGGAAATTAAGTATGCTCTGGATGTTGCCGATGAGCAGCCTGACGGAACGATCTTTATTATTCCGGTCAGGCTGGAGGAATGCGAGATTCCTTATCAACTCCATCGCTGGCAGTATGTCAATCTTTTCCAAAACGATGGGTTCCAACGACTAATGCGGGCGTTGCACTATCGAGTTGCGGAACTAGAAAATCTAAGCCCAAATCCCTATACAAATGGAGCTTCTAAAAGCCTTCCTGATGCCAAATCAGTTCTACTTATTTCTGATGGAACAGAGTTCGCTGCTAGTTTAGGCGTAATGGCTAAGGATGCTGGGTTTAAGTCCTTATCATCAATTGTTGCACTTAATTCACCAGAGATGGATAGAATTGCTGGTAAGGTCTCATCTCCCTATAAACTGATTATTCTTGTAAGAGGTGAAACTTTTAGTCAGCCAGGGGACAGCCAATTCTATTCCAAGATAAGACGTTTTGTTGTACGAGGAGGAAGGTTATTTGCTACCGCTTGGGTGGGATGGGAGACTAAAGATAATGCCGGATTCCGCGAACTCCTGCCTTTCACACATATTCGATATACTACTAATGAAGATGTATTGATTAAATGTGGCCCAACAGATAACAGTTTGGCTAAACAATTGTTTCCCAAAAGATTATCTATACGAACATCATTTGAACTACTGCAAACTAAAAGCGATTCCATACTTTTATTACAATCAAACAAAGGCATTCCAATTTTCGGATACAGGAAGCTTGGGGCTGGTGTTTGCTACTATCTAAATACGTGTCAACATGTCTGTGAAGGGAAGATGCTCTCCCCTTTGCAAACATGTGAAGAATTCCAGGCTTCTCTCAAGAGGGTTTTTGAATGGATTTACCGCTCATAGTCCGGCAAGTGCTTGGCGACCAAATCAGGTAATTCGGCGAGGGCGGGCATAACATCTCATTCAACCCGACCGCCCTTAGCGTGCCTCTCATCAACATTGTATCCTGCGATGTGGCTTGCGTGGTCTCGCCGGGCGGCGGGTTAATTTGGGCGTTGGGCGCTTGCCTCTGGGCGGAATAGGTTGCCATTTGCAGAATCGGTGCTAAAATTCGTCTTCCTCGCGGTATCTCAGGAACTCACGAGTTGAAATCTTTCTTTTCAATCCGACGTTGAAGATAACGTGTCACGTTAAATTGGAGGATAACAATGTACCGACGCATAGCCATTCCCCTTCTTTTAATTTTCATTCTGACGATAATCAGTTGTCAGAAATCAATCAATGGACTTGAGTGCAAACTAGATAAAGGCTCGATTTGGCATGACGTTTATCTCACCAATAAGTCAGGTAAAGATTTACATGAAGTAAAGATGACACTCACTCTTATGGGAGAGAAAGGTGGTCCACGCTCCGAAGATAGGTATTACGTCTTGTGGTCTAATGGGCAGACCGTTAAATCTTCCCTTTCAGTAGAAAATTCCCCCCTTAACGTGCAGAAAATCACCCTGGCCGGATCATGCACGGAAGGAAAGATTGACTCAGAATGGATAAACCCATAGCACGAACTCAAACAGAAATTGGCAGATGTATCGAGAAAATGGGCGCAGCGAGTTCTGGTAACGGGCAGGATTGACTGAGTAAGAGCATCCATAGTTAGCTTCATCTGATTTCTTCGATGCCGCGCCCAACAGCTCATTCAACCGGACTCGCCAATAGGCACTATTTTATCAATCACGTTGATTGCTCGCCGGTTAATTCGAGCGTTAGGTGTCTTCTTCTATGGATGAAATCGAATTAAACAGAATCGTAGATGCTTGGATAGCAGGACAGGAGGCTGAGAATGGCACACCTGAGCATAAAAGTAATTGGTGGGCTATAAGCCGGGTTATTGATTGGTCGCTTGAAGATGAAGCCGAATTGCTTTGGAACTTCATTCTTCTGACCTATAAGCGAAGTATCTCTGATCGAGTAGTGGCCGTTTTGGCCGCAGGGCCTCTGGAAGATTTGCTTGCAAAGCATGGCCCGCTCTACATAGAGCGAGTTGAGCAGCTTGCTAAAGGTGATGATAAGTTTAATTATTTGCTGGGAGGTGTGTGGCGTAATAGTATGACGGCTGAAGTGTGGAAGCGAGTTCAAGCCGCTAGAAACGAGGTCTGGTAACGCGCCACCTAACAACTCATTCAACCCACCGCCTCGATAGCATTCCTTTCATCGTTGTCTTTTTCCCTCACATTGAATGCTATATGCTCGGCGCGGGTTAATTCAAGCGTTAGGCTGCTCCAGATGGCGCACAGATGGGCCGAAATTCTCGATGACTGAAAGCGAGTGACTTCAATGAATTATCATTTCTTAATTGTAGTGTTGTTATTGACACTTGTCCCGCAAAATCAGAAATTACCGGGCGAATTCTATCAAATCCCGGAGCAGGTCAGGGATAAGGCCACTGTCATCGTGAGTGGAACATATGCTCAGGGAAGAAGTCCTTGCATCTTCATGCCTGATGGGAGCAGAGTATGGGCACTGGAATCCTGGTTTCGGATCACGCAAGTTTATCGAGGTAAGGTAGGTGGCAAATCCATTTATATCAACAGTGCAATGTTGCCGAAGACCAAAGAGGTGAGCGAGAAATTGGAGGTCGGGCGCGGCTATTTGATACTTCTGCGACCGAGTGAGAAGTCAATGGAGGTAATCAGAGCGGGAGAACGTGTTTCCGTATGGAATGCCCTACGTGGTGAAGAGATCATCGCCATCGTGGAATTAAAATGATGCGGAGTGATTTTAACCGAACGCCGCAGCCTAACAAACACATTCAACCGGAGCGGAATTAGCGTGCCTTTCATTCGCGAGGCTCGAATGCTTGATGCGTTGTGCGCGCCCGGTTAATTCGGGCGTTATGCTTCTATGATATGAATATTTCACAGGGATTCGAGATTGAGCAGCCGAAGGTTTTCGTACCTTGGGGAATTACCGAGAAAGTTCTTATAGGGCTAGTGAATGCTTCTAGCCTGCGGCATGTTTCAAAGGGGCATTTCAGCCTTTCATGCATCTCATTGGGTGGTTTGTCTCACGAGTTGAGCTTTCATTTTAAGCCGCGAGTTGACGGTAACCTTAAGGAATTAGAGTTTTATCTCAGGAGTGCTCGAAGTCTCAAGCAATCTTTCACAAGGCTCCAGAGTCATTTTGAAGCCATCTTCGGGTCACCTACTATTACGAATCATGTGCGCCAGAGCTTTCCAGAATACTCATACACATGGAATCTCAAAGGAGTGCGGATAGAGCATCATGTTAGGGAACGAATCTGGGATGCCGACGTAGTCAGAATAATCAAGGTCTGAGCTATGCGGTCCAAGCATAACAACTCATTCAACCCGACCCCGCAATAGCATGCCTTTCATCATCGCGTGATATCTTTGGGTCGGATACGGCTCGCGCGGAGGCAGGTTAATTCGGGCGTTAGACAGCTTCGTGTCTGAGTAAGAAATGCAATTCTCGTATGAGTCCTCTTGCGGGTCGCGCGAAGCTGGGTAAGAATTGAACCTGTAGTATTGAATAAGTTTTGAGGAGGTTCAGAAGATGTCTGTCGAATGGAAGAAAGATGTTGATGCGGCACTCGCCGAAGCAAAGATTGCTAAGAAGCCCCTGTTGCTTGACTTCAGCGCGGCTCCTGCTTGAGGCGCTTGCGTTCGGCTGGAGGCCGAATCCTACGCGGATACGGAAGTCTCAACCTTCATCAATGAGAATTTCCTGCCTGTGGAGGCACACATCAAGGAACACCCCGCCTACTTCCATCGCTTCGACGCGGTGTGGACGCCGACGGTGCTCATCATGGACTCGGACGGTAAAGAGCGGTGGCGGATAGAGGGTTACCTGCCGAAGGATGAATTTCGTGCTCAGTTAGAGATGGGGCTAGCTAGACTAGCCTTCATGCACAAGCAGTGGGCTGATGCCGAGCAGAGGTATGCGCAGGTCGTCGAGCGCTACCCGGACACAGCCGCCGCTCCAGAAGCCGTCTATTGGAGGGGAGTGAGCCAATACAAGCGGACGAATGATCACACGGTGCTGGGCGGGGTGGCAGAGCAACTCAATCAGAAATATCAAGACAGCATGTGGGCACAGAAGGCGTCAGTGTGGTCTCACTAAGAGATGCTCTCCGGCGCACCGCGCTGTCTAACAACTCATTCAACCGGACGGCGGGATAGCAATTCTTTCATGCTATTTCCTTGCGGTGTGACTTGTGTGCTTCTCGCCCGCCGCCGGTTAATGCGGGCGTTAGGTGGCTCGTTGATTGTTTCTAATCAGCTCTTGTTGCGCTAGAATTAGAAAGTTCTGAATAGCTTTTTTATTTAGAGGTTCTGATTGATGACGACCGAAGAAAGACTCCTGCGACTTGAAAATGCTTTTACCACATTGGTTGAATTGGCGCGAAATATAGATGAACGCTCGGATGACCATGATTCTCGCATGAATTCTTTTGAGGCAAATCTCAGCGCTTTAAGTGATATTGTGGCGGAGGTTGCGAGAAACCAAAAGCGAACAGATGAACAGCTTAGCAGTTTAGCAGCTTTGGTTGAAAAATATATTCGTGAAGGTGGAAATCAGCCGTCTTAACATACGCCGCCATCTAACAACTCCTTCAACCCGAGCGCGAATAGCATTGCTTTCATCGAGAACTTGAATGGTTTCGAGGTTGTCTCTGCGCCCGGTTAATTCGTGCGTTAGGCGCTTTCAGGAAGGAACCTCTATGTGTATTTCATCTCAAGGGCTGTGGCGATGGACGATACAGGTCATTCTGGCCCTAGTGCTTTTTAGTTCACCTACATATGCTCAGAGGCCGCCTGATATGAAGCTAGACGCCGTTACGAACCGGCAAATAGTTGAGGGTGTGATAAGAGCGATCAATAAGTATTACGTCTCGGCTGATACCGCTAGGCGGTTAGAAGAAGACCTACGCCAGCGGTTGAAGAATGGCGAGTATGACAGAATCACTAGTGCATTTGACTTGATGGACGTGCTCGACAGCCAGATGCAGGCGATCAGCAAAGACAGGCATCTGGCGCTGGCCTACAGTCACAAGCCCGAGCCTCTACTAGAGGGTAAGAACTTTCCGCCGGAAACCCCGCAGGAAAAGGAGGAAGCACTTAATGCTGCTCGCGCTAAAAACTTCGGCTTCGAGAAGGTCGAAAGGCTGCCGGGCAATATCGGCTACTTGGAAATGAACAGCTTCGTCCGTCCCGAATTCAGCGGAGAGATGGCGGCGGTGGCTATGACCTTTCTGGCGAACACAGAAGCGCTCATCATTGATCTTCGGAACAGCAGCGGCGGAGCGGCCGATATGGTGGTTTTTCTGGCCAGTTACTTTTTCGACGCCGAGCCGTTCCACTTGGGGGATTGGTATACGCGCGCGGAGAACGGGGTGCAGCAATGGTGGACTTTCCCTTACGTGCCAGGCAGCCGTTACGTTGGCAAAGACGTTTATATTCTTCTTAGCAGGAGGTCTTTCTCCGCCGTTGAGGGCTTCTCTTCCATCCTTCAGCATCACAAGCGTGCGATCATCGTCGGCGAGCCTACCCGTGGGGGGACGCATCCGGGAAGATTCGTTCGAGTCCACCCGAACTTTGCCGTATTCGTTCCGATGAGTTGGTTCATCTACCCGATGGGAACACCGGATTTCCCGATAGACAGGCCTGTGTACCCAACAACCAAAACAGATTATGAGGGGACAGGCGTGAAACCAGACATAGAAGTTCCGGCTAATCAAGCCCTGAGAAGGGCTCAACTCGAAGCGTTGAGCAAAAAGGTGGAGAGGAACCCGAGCGAGAAAGAACGTCTAGAGCCCATCATTCAAAACCTGAAAAAGGAGTTGGAAGCAATGACGCCCAAGCAGTAATAGAGCGTAAAGTGACTGCTCTTGCATACGGAGAACGGCATCGCGAAGCAGAGAAACTGAACAGTATGAGGGACAACCCGATGGCAGCTACCGACGATCTGAATTCGCAGCAAACCGAGCCTCATATTGCAAAATCGTTTCCGGTAGGGTGAAGTATTCATCTCGCCGAGCAACTTCCGGGTCACAACGCGAGCGCAGGCGTGTTATATCTTCTGCGTCTTGTGTCACTGCCAGCCAACGATCTGCGCTGCTATAAGCATGATGGACAGTCTGTGGTTGCCCATAAATATTTGATTCTAAATAAAAGCGGCAGTCGGAATAATGCAACGCTTGCGCTTAAATGCTTCGCGGAACGAAGGCTTCTCATTAATCGCGGTTTAAATAGTTTGCCAGTTTGCTTCGTCATCTTTATAGGTTAATGCCGCAGGCGTCATTTCTTCCAGGACTCTGCCGACAGGGGCAGCTCGTTGAGTTCAGCGCGGGCTTCCCGCCAAGTCGGGTAATGCCGGTCAAGTAGGGCCGTAAAGCGTTCGCTGTGCGTCGGCTCCAACAGATGTGCCATTTCATGGACAATGATGTATTCGAGCAGGTCTTTCGGTTTCTTCACGAGTTCCGTGTTGAGGCGGATGTGGCCCGCGCGGTGGTTGCAACTGCCCCACGTGGTTTTCATGCGCTGAAGAAAGTACCGCTTTACTTGGACGCCGAGCCTCGCTTCCCACTTCTTGATTAACGCCGGCACGACCTCGTGGAGCAGCGTCTTGTGCCACTCGTGCATGACCTCGGCGCGTTTTTCGGCACTGCTGCCCGGACGCACGGTGAGGGTGATGCGTCTGTGATCGAGGCGCACGTGGGGCTTGTCGTCGGCGTGGGCGACGGTGAGCAGATAACGTCGCCCCCAAAGATAGTGGCTTTCGCGTGTCGACGAACTGCCGGGGCGTTTCGCGCGCCTGATTCCTGAGCTTCTGCTGCTGCTCGCGTATCCAGCCGAGCTTGCTCACGGCGTAGGCGCGGGCCACATCGAGGCGGGTGGCGGTTGGGGTGGACGAGGGTGACACGTCCGTCCGGCGGGTGGACGGAAAGATGGACGTGCTTGATGTCCTTCCTGGACACCTGAACCGAAAGCTCGCCAATTTGGATTGTCTCAGCCATCAGTAACCGCTTTGCTGCTTGATGATCTCGAAAATCGCCTGCGTCGCCGTGCGATCCCGCGACATCAGCGGGAACAGCGCGTTGAGCACTTGCTTCTCGCGCGTCTCGTCACCTTTCCAGCCCGCCGGGGCGCGTTCGCGCATGGCTAGATCTAATTCCAGCGCCAGCGCCGCCCTCTCCTCATCGTCCGCCGGGCATTGGAAGGTCGTCGTTGGGATGCTGCTCAGGTTATTGAACAGCACGGTGGCTTCGGTTTTCCCGTGCAGCGCCGCAGGGACGTTCGCGGTCGGCTGCTTTCCGGCCAGCCGCCTCACCAGCGCCTCGGCGTCTTCCAAAAACTTTTCGTAATCCGCCGCTTCATCGCGGCTGCTGCTTGATTAGGTCGTCGAGCAGCTTCGACATCTCTGCGTAAAACCTGGGGTCGGTCAGTTGGTCGCGGATGATTGTCTTGCGGACGTTGTTGATGATGCCTTCGGCGATGGCGTTGTTTGAGAGCTTGCCTTTCGCATTCAGCTTGCGGGCGATGGCGTCGTGGATGCCCGTCTCGATGATCATCTCGGTCAGCGAGAGCTGGCTCAGGCTGCCGAGGTCGGCGGCGGGGTCTGCCTGGACGTAGGTGTTGATGAGGTGGCGCATGTCCGCCTCGTAAGGCTTGATGTCCAGCTCCTCGCCCGAATGCTTTTTGATCGCCGCCCGCGTGTCGGAGTAGAACTGCGTCTCCCGTTCCAGCACGGCAATTTCTGCCGCCGAATAACCGGCTTCGTCCAGATTCCTGCGCAATCGCCGCGTAGGCGCGCACGAGGTATGCAGCCGTTGCCTTGTAGAAGGAGATGCGCAGCGGCTCGGTGTCGGTGAGTGCTTGCGGGTCGGCCGCGTCGCCGCAGAAGTAGTGCAGGTATTGCTCCATCTCGCGCGGCGGCGGGACAGGCTCGCACAGATACCGGAGCGCCTCGCGGGCTTCGTCGAGCTGTTTCTTGCCTTCCGTACAGCCAGTCTTTCAGCATCGACGTTGTCGTCGCCGCCGCTGCCTTCGTCAATGTCCAGCTCGTCGGAGTTATAGACGGCGATGGCTTCCTGCACGTCGCTCGAACAGTCTCCTTGAAGTCGACGATGTGGCCGTAGTCCTTGTCGTCGCCGTCGAGCCGGTTGGTGCGGCAGATGGCTTGGAAGAGAGTTGTGGTCGTGCATCTCGTTGTCGAGGTAGATGTAGGTGCAGCTCGGCGCGTCGAAGCCGGTCAGCAGCTTGCTCACCACGATCAGCAGCTTGCAGTTCGCGGGTTCCTCGATGAAGCGCCGCTTCATTTCGTCCTCGTACTGCTTCGTCGTCTGGCCCGTGCTTCAGCACGTGCTGCGTATAGGTGTCGAACTTGTAGCGTTCGTCGCTGTTGGCAGGCTCGCGCGAGATGGCGTTGTGGTTCGGCTCGTAAGAAGTGATGATGCCGCAGTACTGCCCGAAGCCCGTGTTCTGGAACAGGCGGAAGTAGTGGCAGGCGTCGTAGATGCGACGCCGCGACTAGAATCGCCGTGCCCCGGTCGTTCGTTCAGTCGCGGCTTGAGGCTGAAGTCCTCGATGATGTTGGCGATGATGCGCTGCTTGCGCTCGCCGGCGCTCATCAGCTCTTCCATCGTCGCCCAGCGTTTGCGCAGCAACCGCCTTCTGAAAATTGTTCAGCCCTTTCGTCTTTTGCTCGAACCACGCATCAATGGCCTTCTGCGAGGTCAGACGCTGCGGCACGTCGCGGGCTTCGTACTTCAGATCGAGTACCACCTTGTCGGCCACCGCCTCGTGGAATTTGTAGGTGTGGATGTAGGTGCCGAAGACGTCGCGCGTCGTCTGCTTGTCTTTGCGCAGGAGCGGCGTGCCGGTGAAGCCGATGAAGATGGCGTCCTCCAGCCAGCGCTTCATCTGCTGGTTCATGTCGCCGCCCTGAGTGCGGTGACACTCGTCCACGAAGACATAGAAGCGCCCGTGAACCGGTGGCGGCGGCGCCCTTAAGGTCGGCAGCTCGAACTTATGAATCAGCGCGCACAGGAGGCGCGGCGTCGGGGCGCCGAGCTTCTCCACAAACTCGGCCCGCGAGGTGATGCGGGGCGAAGGCGAGTCCGCGCCGATGACGCCGGCGTTCTTCATCACGCCCTCGATCTGTTTGTCGAGTTCGTCGCGGTCGGTGATGATGAGGATGCGCGCCTCGGGGTCGTGTTCGAGCAGCCACTTGGCGAGCAGCACCATGAGGATGCTCTTGCCGCTGCCCTGCGTGTGCCAGATGACGCCGCCCTCGCGCATGGCGGATGCGCTCCTGCGCGGCCTTGACGCCGACGAACTGGTGCGGGCGCGGCACCTTCTTCTGCCCGCCGTCGAAGATGACGAAGTTGCGGATCAGATCGAGCAGGCGCGACTTGCTCGCACATCTCGGCCAGCGGGCGGTCGAGCAGCGCGCCGGCGTGCGAGCGGCGGCGGCGGTCTGCGCTTTCCACTCGACGAAGAACTTCTCCGGCGTGCCCGTCGTGCCGTAGCGCAAGCCCTGCGAGTCGCTGCCCGCGAAGACGAGCTGCACGGTGCTGAAGAAGCCCAGGTTGAAAATCTCCTCCTGATTGGTGATGAGCTGGCGCACGCCGTCGGCTACTTCGACCGAGCTGCGTTTGAGTTCGATTACGCGCGATGGCAATGCCGTTGAGGTAGAGCACGATGTCGGGCCGCCGCTGGTAGCCGCCGCTTGAGCGTGACCTCTTCGGCGAGGGCGAAGTCGTTCTTCTCCGGGTGTTCCCAGTCCACCAGATGCACCGTTTCGTGGGCCTGCCCGGCGGCAATCTGCACCGGCACGCCGTAGCGCAGCAGTTGGTAGGTGCGCAGGTTGGCCTGGTAGAGCGTGATGCCGGTCGAGTCCGCCGCCGTCAACAGCTTTTGCAAGGCGGCGGAGATGTGCGCGTCGGAGTAGCCGCGCGCCTTCAGGTTGTCGCGCAGCAAGTCGGTCTCGATGGGGCGATTGTTCGCGCGCTTGCTCCAATCGCCGAGGTAGCGATAACCAAGGTAGTCGGCGCGGGTCTTGTCGGTGAAGAGGGCGATGACGCGGTTCTGCGTCATACGTTCAGAGCGAGGTTGTTCAGGCATGAGAGTCTCCCGCGGCGACGAGCCGCGTCTTGCCGGTGAGTAGTTCCTGCATCATGGCCTGCTTGAGGGCGCGGGTCTTCTCGCGCCGCTGTTCCAGTGCGGCGAGTTCAGCATCCATGTCGGAAAGCACATCGGCGATGGCGGTTTGTTCTTCTACTGTCGGCGGTATCTTCATCTTGAAGGTCTGGAACGTCGGAAGACGCAGCGAATCCACAGTAGCCTTGACAGTGTTCTGCATTGCCCAAGCGCCGAAATTCTTCGTCATATAAAGATGAATAAATCTAGCCGAAATGTCTGACTTGAATTGTGTGATTGCATAGACACGTTGATGCACATCAAATCTTCCATTAATGTAGTGAAAGATGCTTCCAATTCGACCTTCACCGGGAACGAGGATCGCCTCGCAATCGTGTGAGTAACTGTTGATGCGCTCAACAATGTCTGAGCGAACAAAGAAGGGATACTGGCCGTCTTCAATTTTGTCCTCGTTGTTTCGGCTTCCGGTCTTGATGTGGGCAACATCGCCTAGCTGCTTCACCACCCACTCGCCGTGGAAGCCGGGGAGACGGGTTTGGTCGGTGAGGAGTTGCTGCATGGCGGCCTGTTTGAGGTCGCGCTTCTTAGCGATGAGCCGATCCAGCTCGTCCAACAGCCTATCCATATCGCTCAACGTCTCCGCAATTGCGCGTTGTTCTGCTTCGGTCGGCGGCATTGGTACAGAGAAATTCCGTATTTGTTCAACGTTCGCGCGTTTGAAGGTCGAGCCAACCATCAGGTTTGAAAGCTGGTTAGCAACAATCGAGGATTGGAAGATGGCTTGTAGAAACTCCGTAGAATAGTCCGGCGATTTCTTTCTCAACAGACAAACGTCCTGCCCCATCGCAAACAGTGGATGCCACTCTGCAACTTGCGCGACTTCGCCTACCGTTGCGTTGCGGCTAAGAATTAAGTCGCCCGGCTGTGGTTTACGTCCCCCTTCAATCAGCAGGTTGTAAAAGTGATGGGTTGTTTGCTTTGCGCTTGTGAGGTCTACAAAACGGCTCTGAACCTCTCTAATGCTGGCGATTGGATAACCGACCTGAACGAATTCAGCAGTTACGTGTTTACAATCTATGACACTCCAGAAGCGGCTTAGGCTTCCAGAGTCCCACTCTTCTGGGATTACCCCAACCTCGGTCTGCTTGTAGCCGGGTTTCAATTCCATACCGCACCCATCTTCTTCAGGTGTTCGTCCACGCGGGCGGCGAGGGCTTCCGTCTCCTCGGTCAGTTGCGGCAGCGGCGTGGCGTAGCGTTCGGCCAGTTGGCGTATGCGCCCGGTCAGCGTCTGCGAGACGCGATCCAGCTCGCCCTGCACGGCGGCGTGGAGTGCGGCCAGCCACTTGTCATTCACCACAAGCCGCTTGATCTCGTCCTCGGTCAGCGCGAGGTATTTGGCGTCGAGCTTCGCGTCCAAGTCTTCCTGTGCGGCTTTGAGCCGGGCCTTTGTCTTCGTCTGCTGTTCGAGCAGGGCGGCGTATTGCTCCAACGCCTTGCGCTCGTCGGCGAAGTTCGGATCGTGGCCGATTACTTTGAGCCGGGCCTTCACACCTTTGGCCGTAATTTTTGGTTTCTCGCCCTCCTTGCTGTCGTTCACACTCCGCGAGCAGCCCCGGCTCGCCGTCGGCTTGCTCGCCGGTCTGCTCCTCTCGCATCTCTTCAAGCTGTTGCTCGACGGCGGAAAGCTCGCCCTCGATTGCTTCGATAGCATCCCGCTCTGCGGTGAAATACCTGTCAACAAGAATCGGCGCGGGAATGAGGTCTGATTTGAATCGCTGCTTTCCCTTCAGGTAATCGTGCGGCTCCGGCCAGACCAGCTTGTTGTTTTTGTCCTTGACCTGACGAATCTCGCGCGGCTGTGCGCCTGCCTTCCAGCCGTCGGCGGCGATCAGATAACAATCGTCCTGCATCGTCTCGGCCCAGTAGTCCATCAGGTGCTGGTAAACGTCGTAGGCGTCGAGCAGCGGCGCGCGCTTGAAGGTGGCGAGCAAATCCTCGGCGATTGCGTCGATGAGCACCTTCGGGTGTCCGCCTTTGTCGAAGCCTTTCAGTCGCGGCGTGTTGACCTCGCGCCACTCGGCGAAGAGTTGCGTCACGTCGGCGTTGAAGGCGGCAAACTCGGCATGGCCGAAGATGGTCGGTTTGAGTTGCGCGTGAGCGGTCGCGAGTTGAAAGTAGCCGGGGCGCAACGGCTCGAAAGAGCGCGGCGCGCACATTGGGGATGACCTGCCAGTAGCGTTCCAGCGCGTCAAGGTCGCGCGCGGGGATGCCGCCGCGCAGGTGGCCGTCAATGTCCTGTACGTCCTCCGGCTCGGTGCTGTCAATGTAGCGCGGCAGGTTCAGGTTGTAAGCGTTCTTCGGGTCGGCGATCTCATCAATGGAGACCATGCGTGCGTAGCGCCGATCCGTGCCGTCCATGCGGGCGAAGGTGTCCACGATGCGGTGAATGTCCTGCTCGCGCAGACGGTTCTTGTTGCCGTCCTTGATGAAGCCCTTGCTGGCATCAATCATAAAGATGCCCTTGCGGGCGGTAGCGTTTTCCTTGTCGAGCACGAGGATGCACGCCGGGATGCCCGTGCCGTAGAACAGATTGGCCGGCAGGCCGATGATGCCCTTCAGATAGCCGGAGCGGACGAGCTGTTCACGGATCACCGCCTCGGCGTTGCCGCGGAACAGGACGCCGTGCGGCAGGATGCAGGCGGCTTTGCCCTTACTTTTCATCGAGCGGATGATGTGCAGCAGGTAGGCGTAATCGCCCTGCTTGCGCGGGCGGCGCGCCCCAGGCGAAGCGCTGGAATGGGTCTTTCGTCGGGGATAATGCCGGTGCTCCAGGTCTTGTCTGAAAACGGCGGATTGGCGACAACGTAATCGTAAGTGCGCAGCCGCTCGCCGTCCTTGAATTTGGGAGCGGCCAGCGTATTACCGGAGAGGATGTTAGCCGTCGGAAAATCGTGCAGGATCATGTTCATGCGTGCGAGACCGGCGGTGGTCACGTCCTTCTCCTGCCCTTCGAGCGTGATGCGCTTGCCCGGCCTCGGCAGCAACCTTTAGCAGCAGCGAGCCGGAGCCGCAGGTCGGGTCGTAGGCTGGTGTCTTGGCGCCTGGTGTTCGCGGGCGAGATGCCGATGACCTTGGCGATGATGCGGCTAACTTCGGACGGGGTGTAGAACTGCCCCTTGCTCTTGCCGCTTTCGGTGGCGAAGTGCCGCATCAGGTACTCGTAGGCGTCGCCGAGGATGTCGTCGTGCTCTGCGCGGTTCTTCGAGAAATCGAGTTCGGGTTTCTGGAAGATGCCGATGAGGTTGGTGAGGCGCTCCACCTTCGCCTGACCTTCGCCGAGCTTGTTAGGGTCGTTGAAGTCAGGGAAGTCGCTGCGGGCGAGGCGGCTGTTCGCGTCAATCAGCGGCTGGATGACCTGAGTGTTGATCTTGTCGCCGATGTCGCTCTTGCCCTTGAGGGCGACCATGTCCTTGAAGCTCGCCCCCTTCGGGATGCTGACCGGCGGAGCGAAGCCGTCAAAGTCTGCGTACTTGTCGGAGACGTACTTGATGAACAGCATGAACAGGACATAGTCCTTGTACTGGCTGGCATCCATGCCGCCGCGCAGTTCGTCGCATGAAGCCCAGAGCGAGGAGTAAAGATCAGATTTCTTAATTGCCATTTGCTATTTTAGATGTTTTGCTCCCGTGTGGTTATTCCAGCGAGCAGAGAGGATTTCCAATCTGTCAGCCGCCGATTGTAGGCTAACCCCTATAAAGACTCAACTGCCTGCTTTTGTTTCAAAATGTTTCAAGTTTGGTTTAGCTAATTGATGACAGTATTACGGATCATTGCAGGCATACCTTTGTGTTGCCAGCAGCGGCCCGTGCCACGGACTCTGCGCTTGCAGGGTGTGCCCTTCTGCGTGCGTGCGCCGCAGATGGAGATTGTCTCGTTGGGGTCCGTTGGTCTTTCGTTGGCCGTGCCGTCTGCGCCGTATTTGGGCTCGGGCTTTGTCGCGGTGGATGAATCCGCAGTCTCATTTTTAGCTGCGTCATTCTCGGATGCGGTTGATGAAAGTTCTGCTGTTGGGGGCGTGATGGGCGGCAGGGGCGCGAGGTTTCCGCGTTGGATGATGAGGGGCGGCGGGGCTGGTCGAAGGGTGCGCCCGATGATTAATCCAATGGCAAAGAGTGTGAAGGCGGTGAGGAGCGGCGCTAGAATTTGGCGGCGGAAGCGTGGCTCACAGTCTTTGCAGAAACGGCGGCTGGTCCAGAAGCGCCAGCGCGTGCGAAAGACTTTCGCGCCGCACTCGGCGCAAAAATTTGGCTTGTACATGGCGACGGGTCTCCTGTGATGGGAAAGAGTTTTTTCTAGCGGGACCGAGGAGCGTGAGGAGCCTCGATGCCTGTGTGGCACTCGGGGCTGATGATGAGGTGGCACGCTCTCGGGGACGCCCGTGTTGCGTGATTAGAACGAGCCGGATTATATGCTGAAATCTCTCTACAGAACAGGCCGTGTTGCACGTACAAAACACGTTGCATGCGTAAGACAGGGCGTGTTATAGTCTTTCGTACTCCCGAACCTTTCAACGAAAGAGCCTCGCCGAAGCTCTCAAGAAAGAGAGTGTGTCGAAGCAAAGGCTGCAAGCTCAGAACGAAAACTTTGCGGGCGAGGTGGTGCGATAGGTTTGAGACTTTATTGTAATCGCTACGCGCATTTCAAACATCCACTGGTGTGTGCCGTGAGTTGTCCCTATCGCACGCGCTGCCGTGATTTCGCGCTTTTTTACGACGAGAACCGGGCGGAAGTTGACCGCCTTGTGGAAGATTATTTTGAGACGCATGCGTCCGTGGACGAGGGCAAACAGGAGCGCGCCTTTACGCCCACGGCCTCGCCCGTCCAATTGCGTCAGCTAATACGTTTGGAGGTAAAAAAAGAGATGGCGGATGCCAAGTACATCTGGATTGGAAAAGAAGATCAAGCCGAGTTGTTGGAGCTGGACGAAGTGATTCGACGCGCCGAGCGCGGCTCAAAGGCCAAGCACATTTACAAGGTCGCACAGGAGATGGAGCTGCGCTTCCAGCTAGTGCCCGCAAAGCGTATAGAGAAAGCAAAGCGCGCGGCGGCTACCGAAGCCGAGCGTGCCGATGCACGCCGCCGTGCGCGTCGCCCGCGCCCCGTGGCGGTCGAATCGCCCGCGCCGCTCAAGCCTGTCCCGGCCATCGAAGCGCAACCGCAGCCCACACGCCGCACACGCAGAGTCGCCAAGGCCGCGGGCGATAGATAAAAGAGAGACGCGGGGAGTGGGAGACGCGGCGACGCGGCGAAAAAGAGAGGGGCCTTTCTTAAAAGGATTGCTTTTTTCTCTCCGCGTCGCCTCGGTCTCCCACTCCCCGCGTCTCTTTTTTACATCCTGCTCAAGCAACTCACGGTTGGCGGGGAGCGTCCGACATCGTACCGGAGCGGGTTTTGCCCGAGGGTTCTTTTCGGGTGCGCGCTTGCCAAACGGGCGAGCCGCCGTGCATACTCGCTCGAAAGCTTGAATTTTTTACGTGACTGTTCTTGAGCAATGATGCAAGCGTTGTTTTCCTTCTATTTTTCTTCTCCAAAACGTCTCTTCATCACTTCGGCTCTGGTCCTGCTGGTCGGGCTCGCTTCTGCTTTCCCTGCGCGCGCGCAGGGGCAAGACCCGGACGAAGTGGTCAGGGTCGAGACCAATCTGGTACAGCTCAACGTCGGCGTGGTTGACCGACAGGGCCGCGCCATCACGAACCTGGGGCGCGGCGACTTCGTGGTCTACGAGGACGACGTGCGCCAGAACATTCAAAACTTTGAGCCGACGACCACGCCTTTTAGTCTGGTTTTGGTGCTGGACATGTCGGGCTCTACCTTGAGCTTTCGCCAGCCGCTCAAGATGTCTGCCCTGCGTTTCATAGACGCGCTTGCACCCGAAGACCGCGTCGCCATCGTCTCCTTTAATGACAAGGTAGACCTGTTACAGGGTTTTACTTCCGACCGTAAAAAGATTGCCGACGCGATTGACCTGGCTCAGGGCAAAGGCCAGACCAATCTTTACAACGCGTTGCGTTTTTCTTTGACGAGGCTCGCGGAGGAAGGCAAGCGGCGCAAAGCCATTATTGTTTTGACCGACGGGCTGGACACGGAGATGCGTGGGCTGGATAGACAGGCGGCAGCCAACGCCACTACGAACGAAGCCGCCATCGCTTCCGTGAAACCGGGCGCGAGCGCTTCTCTCAATTCCGTTTTGACTTCTGCCGACCGTTTGGGCGTCTCTGTCTATCCGCTGGCGCTGCCCTCCGGCGACGTCAAAAAGCTGGCCTATCCGGACCCGCAGCAAATAGCCATCTACACTTCGGCGCGCGAGCGCCTGCAAACCCTTGCCGACCGCACGGGCGGGCGTCTGAATGAGATCAAACGGCTCGAAGACATGGGAAGACTCTACGCCGAAGTCGCCGCCGAATTACGCACGCTCTACAGCATGACCTATCAGCCTGCTGGAGACCGCAAACGCGACGGCACATGGCGCAACATACGCATCGAAGTCACACGTCCCGAGATGCTCGCGCGCACCAAACCCGGCTACTACGCGCGTTAAAATTCGCGCTCGCGCAACACGCTTTTGCTCCACACCTGTCCGTTTGACATTTAGCAGCCGAGCCCCTATATTTTCTTTTCCGCCGCGCACCACACAACGCGCACCCGTAGCTCAGTTGGATAGAGCGTCTGACTACGAATCAGAAGGTCGCAAGTTCGAGTCTTGCCGGGTGCACCATCAAATAGAGAGGCTGAACCGCAGCCTCTTTTTATTTTCTCTTGCTTCTCTTTAACAATCTGATTAAGGTTTCTATATTTAAAAGAGCAGGGGGGCGATCTAAGTGAAACTCAAGACCTTTAAAATAATTAACTGTTTCGGATTTCGTGACTCAGGGGAGATAAACTTGAGCGATGAGCACAACTTTATTTACCTTCTGGGACGTAATAGTTCTGGCAAGAGTTCCGTTTTGAATGCCATAAAATATTTTGAGTGGAATGCTAAGCCTTCAGAGAAAGCAAACTTCCAAAACTTTAATGATAGCGGAGAGACACCCGCCTTAGTCGCTAAATACGAGGTAAGAGAATCAAAGCTATCTGAGGAAGAATTTAAGGAAGACTTGATTAAGAAATTCGCCGAGCTAAAAGTTAATGAAGGAGCAATGAACTACAATCTAAAGCTCAAAACACTATTCGATACGGTGTCAAGCCTCTACATTGAGTTAATTACTCGGATAAACGCTGCCGAAGAAATTACTATTTGGAAACTCTCTGATGGACATTATCATTACCTTGAGAGCGGGAACGATGAATATACGCTGCGTAAGGAAAAAGTGGTGGATGCTATAGATGCAGCTAGGGATAGGGATGGGAACTTTAATATTAATGGCACGCAGAGAGACCTTGATATAACGTGGAACACTTTTGAAGACTTACTATTCCTACGGTCTCCTAACATATATCTCTTCAATGAAAAATTTTCGCTTCGAGAAGTTCTGCCGGAACGCATAGATTCAGATTGGGAGGGCATTAATAACAAATTTCTAAATATCTTTATTGATTACTTAGGCAAAGAGAAGGTAAATCAATACTTAAAATCAAATGATCCTGAGGAAAGGGAGGAACTGCTTTTCGGATTAAGGAGGAGTGTTACGACACTAACGGATAAAGTAAATCAGTACAGAGCCGACTCTCTAAACAGCGACCTTCTTGAAATCTATCTTCACGATAAAAATGGGATTCAAATTACAGTTAGGACAGACGGCAAGAAATCATACTATGCACATCTCAGCGACAACACGAAGTTCTTATTTGCATACTATCTTTATCAAGAAACAAACAATATAAGCGGCGACATTCTTTTATTCGATGAACCTAGTAACGGTTTCCACCCCACAGCGCAAACTTTTATCCTGAACTTTCTCAAACAGCTTGCCAACGATGGCAACTTAGTCATAGTTGCCACACACTCAGAGTATCTAATTGACCTTGATTTCCTATCCGGTGTGCGCTTAATGAGCATAGACGACAATAAAAATATCGTTGTCAAGAATCATTTCTACAATCAGACTAAAATAAAGGGTGATTACCTCGCGCTTCAGCCTATACTTGATGCTATAGGCTTTAGATATGGTAATCAGATAAACATTAAGGACAAAGTTATCGTTACTGAGGGAGTAACTGACCTGCTTTATCTTCGAGCATTCAACCAAATTCTAGGTCTCACTGACGAACTTGATATTGCTCCAGCTAGAGGGGATGGGACAATTCTTAACATTATCCCTTTGCTCGTTTCACAGGGAATCAATTTTAAGATCGTGCTTGATACAGGGAATGTTAAGCAGAAAATTAAATCAGTCTTTGGTATAGAAGACAAATTTATTTTTGAAGTTCCCATTCCATCAAGTTTCATAGGCAAGACGGACGGTTCTGGTATAGAGGATTTATTTACTAAGCCTGATTTCGAGAAGCGTCTACTTGAAATAGGTCATACTCCCACAGAAGAATATCAACACATAAGCAATAGTCAGTATATAAAAATGTCCGGTGCTAAGAGATTAGTAGCACAGCGATTTTATGAAACAGCTTCTTCTTTCTCTGAAAGTGACTTTGAAGCTGAAACGATAGAGAATTTTAGTAACGTTTTGAGCTTTTGCAAAAACTCGGATTGGTATTCCTTATAGCAATTAATTGCATTAGCTAATTCCGTCACCATCAAGACATCAGGATTAAACAGGTAGCCTGATTTTCACGCTGAGGATCGCAACAATTCAGACCGGACACGTCCGATTCCTGTTTTCGTTAGCAAAAACCTCATTTTCAGCCAAAATAGAGCCGACTTCACGCTCAACAAAGTTGTCTGCACGTCCGGTAAAGCCAACTGCACGCGCGCGGCTCTCATCTGCATGCACATAACTATCATCTTGACCGACACAACTGCTATCTGCATGCACACGATTGCTATTTACGCATATATCAGTGTCATCTACACGCGTATAAGTTTCATCTACGCGTACATCAATGTCATCTGCATGCACATGACTCTCATCTGCACGCCTGTCAGTGTCGAATGCGGCGGGGGGATGGTGGAATGCGGGCGCTGGAGAATGAAGCGCGGTTGTTTCAAGTTGCGCGGCTTGTCCTGAGAAAAAGGTTGCGGGCGGTGGGAAAAGAGATATAATCCGCGCGCTCAAAATAGACGACGGCGCGCGGCGGCGCGTACCTCCAATAGACACGCGCCACGCATGTCCGTTTCCTTCAACCCACCGGAGGGAACCCTTGCGCTCCTTCCTTAACCTCAGAATCGGAGGAAAGAAAATGAACGACCAGCAGCGACGCAATCAGGAGCGTTTCGTACGCGTGTGCAATTACGTCGAGAGCTTGCCTGAGCAGTTTCCGGCCACGAGCCGTGGCGGGCTCTCACTCGCAGCCATTAAGAGTGCTGTCGAAGAGGCGGAAAATCTGGACGCCCAGCGCGTCAGTAACACGAGCACTGCGCAACAGGGCACGAGCCAGCGTAAAGAGATACGCAACGCTTTGCGTGCGCAAATTACACGCATCAACGAGACGGCGCGAGCCGTAGGCATTGATCGCCCGGAGGTGAAAGATAAGTTTCTCACATCGACAGGTCGTCTCAACGATCAAGACCTGCTGGGGCTTGCGCGTTCGATCATCGTCGAAGCGACGCCGTTCAAACCACTCTTTCTTGAATACAACATGCCCGAGAATTTTCTTGATACCTTGGCGGCTGCCATAGAGAGCTTTGAGGAGGCTGTGAATCGTCAGGATACAGGCACGGGTGGGCGCAGCCGGGCGCGCACAGGCGTAGATGCCACGCACAGACGGGCAGAGAGCGAGCTTGATAAGCTTAACGCGGCGATGCGCAATAAGTATCACGACGACCCCGCAACGCTGGCAGCGTGGGACAACGCACGCAGCAAAGAGGCGTCGCCACGCGGACAACGCAACGCGGGCCAAACTAACCCAGCGCAACCCCCGCAGACTTAAAAAGTATCCATAACAGGAGACCCAAACCCGGAGAGGAGAATAACAAAATGAGCCTACCTTTCTTGTTTGCCTGCTCGTCCATTTTCCCGCGCACGCACAAGCTCTCACTTAACATCGCACGAAAGGAGCTAGACCGCGTGGGCTTCGAGGTCATCTCCCCGGCGGCTGATTGGTCGCAGGTCGGGCGGAATGCCGACACTGTAGTTTTCGCCCTCAGCGTGCCTATGGATACCAAGAAGACCTACGTGAACGTGATCGCCGTGTCGAACAGCAGTAATTCCGCCACGCAATGGTCCAAAAGGTCTTTCAGGTCATCAAGGAGAGCAGAGCCGAGATGCTGGATTCTTGAGCCGGTTGGGCGAGCCGCGCCCTTCACAAAGGGCCAGAGCTTAACCATCGCACACCTCGCGTGCGCTCCTCGCTTCAGACAAACCGTAGGGGCAGGGTCAAGCCCTGTCCCCCTACGATGCTCTCCATGAGAAACCGCTGCCGGCGCGCTTGTGCTTGAATTGAACGTTAGCGGATAGGTCAAACTATTTGGGGCCGAACTGGGCGACGATGCGGTTGCGTATCTGCTCGGGCGTCAAGCCTTCCTCTTTCTCAAGGCGATAGGCCATGAGGGCTTCGCTGACGCAGACGGCGCAGTGCGCGGAGTGGTCCGATTCGTAGCAGGTGTGTAGGCTCTTGTGGCCGAAGCCTTCGTCGCAATAGCAGTAGCAGGGGAGCTGCGCGAGCGTTTGCGGAATCTCTTTGGCGATACGGTATGCTTCGCGCGCTTTGCCCGTGAACTGTTCGGGCGCAAGCGTCGGCCCGAGGTTCTGTAGCTCTTGCCCTGCGACCATGTAGGCGGGGACGCGAGCAGGATTGTTGCGCTGCTGTTTGGTCATGGACCCGTGAGAGTCTCTGCGCCGCCCGCTTTGGCCGGAGCTTACCAGAAGCATGACGGCCACCATCAGCACCGCTATAGCCAGAATTAATATGCCAGCCTTCTTCGTCAAAGTTTTATTCTCCCGTCGAGCTTTTCCTGCTTCAAGTAACTTTCGATGATTCGTCGCGGGCAAAGGTTTGACGGGCGTGTGCCGGACCAGAGCACGAACCTATGCCGGACACGCCCGCCGACCTTTATGTTATTACGGTCGAGCGAAAGAGGGCAAACGCGGGGGCGGCTCAAATCAGACTCACCGCCGAGACGCAGAGAGCGCAGAGGGGGCGCAGAGAAAACATTTCAACTCTCTGCGTTTACTCTGTGTCCTCTGCGTCTCGGCGGTGAATCGCTTGAGTCGAAGAAGCGCGCGGGTGGTGGCGGTCGTAGGTGGCGCGCAGGTGGCGGTCAGTGATGTGTGTGTAAATCTGCGTGGTCGAGATGTCGCTGTGGCCCAGTAGGGATTGGACGGAGCGGGAATCCGCGCCGCGCTGCAAGAGATGCGTGGCGAAGCTGTGGCGAAGGGTGTGCGGGGAAACATGCTCAAGCCCCGCGCGCAGGGCGTAGCGTTTAACCGCAGCCCAGATGGTTTGCCGCGTGAGCGGTCGTCCTAGCCCGGTGACGAAGAGGCGCGCGTCGTTAGCACCTTTGGCGCGTGCGCGTAAATTTCTGTAAAGCTCCAGCCAGTGCGTGGCGCTCTTGCCGATGGGCACGCGCCGCTCCTTGCTGCCCTTGCCGTGACAGACGACGAGACCGGCATCCAAATCCACATCCGGTGTCTTGAGCGAGACCAGCTCAGAGATACGCAGGCCCGTCGCGTACATCAATTCCAGTATCGCGCGGTCGCGCGTGCCCTCTTCCGTAGCGGTGTCCGGCGCGTGTAGCAGCCGCTCCATCTCGTCTTCGCTCAGAAAGCGCGGCAGATGCGTAGTCCCCTGCGGCGTGTCGAGGTCTTCAGCAGGGTGGCTCTTGAGATGGCCGTCCATCATCAGAAAGCGATAGAAGCCGCGCGCCGCGCTCGTCGCGCGCGTGACTGATGCGGGCGCTAAGCCTTCGCGCATGAGCGAGGCAATCCACGCCCTCAAGTCCGTGCGCGCGAGGTCTTCAATGCGCTTATCATTCTTCTTAGCCCATTCGTCCAGACGGGCGAGGTCGCGCCGGTAGCTGGCGAGCGAGTTTGCGGCCAGACCTTTTTCCACCTGCAAGTAGGTGAGAAATTCTCGCACCAGATTACGCTTTGAAGCTCTCTCGGTTGTAATCATTAATCTTAAAAATCGCGCTCGTCTCTTTAGCTCGCGCTCGATTTAGTTTTAAAGCGAAGCGTAACCGCTCTCGTCACGCTCTGTGCGATTTGAGCCTGCGCGCTCGTGCTGTCGCCTCCGATAAAACGTGAAGCCGAACCAGAGGCCGTAGAAGAAGAGTAGCATGAGCAGGGCTACGATCAACGCCGTCATATCTGAGGCGGTCACTTTGCGCGCCACGATGTAAAGCTCGGCGCAGAGCCCAAGGGCGAGCGGAATCATCGCGGCAATCAAGACGCGGCTGGCGAAGCGATGAAAGTGCTCCGTCTCTTCGCCGCGCTCTACCAGACGATGATAGGCGGCGGGCGTCATCAGCAGAATGATGGTCAAAGCCACCAGAAAAAGGCTCGCCAGATGCACAAGCTGCGAGGAGCGCGGCAGCTTGTCAAAACCCTCCATCATCATCGCTATGAACTGAAAGCCCAGTAGGGCCTGCGCGCCGGGAAGCACCATCCTCGCTTCCGTCAGCACCTGGTCTATCTTGTCCGTTAAGGTCGCGCCGTCGTCTTTGCCTGATTGCTTCTCTTTCATCATCGCCCTGTGCTCTCTCATCTCGGACGCGCGCCGCTTCTGAATCAGCTCCAGGCCGTACCAGAAAAAGAGCGCCGTGAGCATCAACGTTAGCCCGACAACGAGGCCACCCCGCACGCCGAACAACTTTTCCGCGCTGATGTAAACGTCTATCCCCATCGCCAGCGCAATGGGCAGCAGCGCCACCGTCATAACGCGCGTGGTGAACCTGTGCACGTCTTCGTGGTCTTCGCCATTGTCAACGATGCGATGATACGCGCCCGGCGACATCAGTAGCGCCATCGCAAAGATCATCAACCCGAGCGCGCCGAGCTTCATATACTGAGACCATTCGGGCAGCTTTTCAAAGCTCTTTTCCAGAATGGACTTGAACTGAAAGCCCAGCAGCACTTGCGAGCCCAGAATCAGCATCCGGCCCTCGTTGAGCGCAGTCCTGATCCTATCCTTCAGCTTAGCCATCTTGATCTTACACCCGCTTGTCGAAATGCGCTCAACCGAGAGCGCACGCTCCGGCATACACTTCCGATGAACTTCAAACGAACTTCTTTTAACTTAATCAGTCAGGCAAGACAAGAGGAATATTAAAGAAGGCAAAAGTAAAAAGGTAAAAGGCAAAAGGTCGGACAAAGCCTGCGGCTTTGAATCTTTAATTTTAGAATCACGCCTAAAGGGCGTGTCCTCACTTTTGCCTTTTACCTTTTTACTTTTGCCTTATCTTCAGGAAGCCACGGCTTTACTCGACAACAACCGTGTGCCCGGTTTTCCTTCCACGTCCGGAAAAGAGCCGCGCCCGAAAAAGACGTGACGCGCCAAAAGGCGCAGGCCCGGAAGACCGAGCACAGCGCAGGCCGCTTCGAGCAGCAGCGTGTGTTTGAATCCGGCAATCGCGCGGCGCATCCACAAACGCGAGACGAAACGTGCGCGGAAGGCTTCGCCCGAATACGGCACGAGCGCCGAAGCTTCTCCTGTGCGCAGAAAGTCCGTAATGACTTCCGCCGCCAGATTGGACAAGCGCATGCAAGGGTCCAAGCCCCCTGCGGTCAAAGGCGAGACGGCCCCGGCAGCATCTCCCACCAAGAGGCCCCTCGTGCTGGCAAGACGACGCAGCACACCGCCCACAGGAATACGTCCGCCGCGTCGCTCCACGCGACGCGCACCCTCAAGCTCCACAATCTCTTTTAAGCTCGACTTAAATTTTTCGAGCGCCGCGACCGGCTCGAATCTTGACGGGTAGCCGCCGACGCCGACGTGCATTTCACCGCCGTCCGACACCACCCAAGCGATGTATCCGGGGGCAAGCTCCGCATCAAGAAAACAATGAAAGCACGGCGGCCCTTCGGTCTTAACATCTGCGAAAACGTCTTCGACGCCGACAATCCATTCCTGATTTGTATCCAGATGCAGGTCGCGCGCAACACGCGATTGCGCGCCGTCGGCCCCGACCACAAAACGCGCCCTGACGCTCCTCGGCATCCCCTTCGCCTCAAGATACACGAACGAATGGTCGCCCTCGCTCTCGCACCCTACGTAGCGCGTCCCCGGCAACCATTGGACGCCCGCCTCCAAACACTCGTCCAGCAAACGCTGGTAAAGCTTTCCCATGCGCCCGACGCGAAATTCGTCGTGCCCGCTTCGGAGCGCAAGCCTACGGCGACGCGGCGAATAGAGCACCACGTCGCGCACAGGAGGTCCAAGGCAATCTTCCGGCAGGTCGAAATCTTCGAGCGTGCGCCGTACAAAAATGCCCGTCGTGTGCACATTCGCATCAAGCGTTTGTTTACGATCAACGAGGAGCACGCTCACGCCGCCGTGCGCCAGCAGCCGCGCGCATTGTAGCCCGCCGAGCCCCGCTCCTATTACCACCACATCGTAGCTTTTCATCTTATTCCTTAATCCGCCTGATGGGCGGCTCAACCGCCGTCGGAGGAAGCGCCGCAGGCCCTATCATTTGAAGCGGGATGGACGGCTCCGTAGACTCTCGCGTGCATTCCTGCATGAGCGCATCCATAGCTTCGTCGCGCACCGCTGCTTGCGCACGCGAGCGCGACCAGTTCCACGTGCGCCAGTCCGCGCTCTCTTCCGGCGACCAGCGCGCAGACAGATTCCTGGCCATCGAGCAGCGCACGGCACTACTCAACAAAGGCAAGCTTTGTGCGAGCGTGGGCGCGGCGTCGGCGCTCAAAGTAACGGCGTATGCACCGTCGAAGCTGCGCCCTTCGCCTTGCGCGTGCGCGACGTTGACGCGGACGATGACGGCGTCAGGATTAAAGACGTGCAAGAGACCGAGCATCACAAAGCCCGCGACGATAGCGCCGCTCGCAAAGCGCTCACGCTCGCCCCTCAGCACAGTCCAAGCGAACCAGACGAAGACCACTGCGAGCCACAACATGAAAACGGACGTGTAGAGCCTCTGCTCCGTCAGACCGTATTCCTGCTGGTACAGACGCATGCGCCCGACAGCCGAAGCCATGATGATAAAGAGCAGCCCGACCTGCGCTCCCGCCAGCACGCGAAAGATGCGCTCGTGCACTCGATTCTCTTTGCGCAGGAGCCAGTGCGCGACCAGCAGCAGCGGAAGCACGAGCGCCGCCACCCACACCAATTCGAAAAAGCCGCGCCGCGCATATTCCGCGTACGTCAAACCCGTGGTCGTTTGCACCAGCGACGCGCCGCCGAAAAAATAGCGCACCTGCACCGTGACAAAAGCCAGGAACAGCAGGTCTAACAAACCCAGCACCATTCCGATTTCCACAATCCCCAGCGACAGACGCTTGACAGCAACAGCTTCGTCCGGCTTCTCATTAACGCCTGCTTCATCCTTCTCATTAGCCGCGTCGCCCGGTCTCTCCTTCCCCGCTTCGCTCCCCGCAAGGTCCAGCGAAAGCAGCGACGGGTCATTCGAGTTTGCCACGACGCGATCGCGCCCATCGAGCAGGCCGCGCAAGGCTCCGCCCGCCACCCACACAAAAAGCAGCGTCAGACCGAAATGGCCCAGCAGGTTCCCCGCGTTCAAATTCGTGGCATTCGTGATGAGTCCTTCAAAGACTGCATCGGCGGCCATCAGTAGCGCGCCGAAAAGAAGTATGAGCGGGACGGCGATGACTAGACCGCGCACGACCGCGCCCGCATGCCTCGTCCAGCGCCCGCGCGGAATCTCGCGCCACTGTACGTCGCTCAATACCAGCGTCGGAAAACCGAAGGCGTAGTTAAAGGCCGAAAAGGCTGCGGCCTCTGCGTGGTCGCGGAAGCTGGCGAGCCACACGCGCGCCGTCTGTGTGTGCAGTGTGACCAACCCTAGCGCCAGCAGAAGCGCCAGCGCGTCCAGCAATCTGAGCGTCAGCGAATCGCGCCAGACAAAGCAGGCCGCGAAGAAAAGAAGCGGCAGCACCAGCCAGCGTCCCTCTCTGGTCAAAGGGCCGCGCCGCCATCGCACCAGCAAGCCAACGCCCGCCGCGACAAACACGAGCATCCATAGCAACACGTTCAAGCCCCAGGGCGTGGCCCGCAACAACACGTCGCCCAGCACTCCCAGGATGAGCGCCGCGCGCAAAGTGTCTAATCCCTGTCTTGTCCTGTCGTTCATCTAGAAACACCCTTTGCTGCTTGAAGCGGCAAGCGATAAATATTTTTCGTGCGGGGCTTTGGCCTCTGATTCAGAGCGGCCCTTTCAAGATATTTACCGCGCATACGGGACACGCTCTCTTTCGTCTTCCAGACGAAACACGACGCTTTTGTTTGCGAACTCCGGCTCACGGGCGAAAGCAGCGGCGATATGTAAAGGGCTTTGCATTATAAAGCACGGGCGCAAAAAAAAGCGCGAACGCTTTTTTCTTCAGCGTTCGCGCATGGCCTTGATAAGCGCCTCCATGTGGTTCAGGTACCGTTCGAGCGCGCGGCGTCCGGACGTGGTTAACTGGTACTCCGTCTTCGGCGTGCGCCCCTCGAAAGATTTCGTGCAGGCGATGTATTCCGCGTCTTCCAGCTTGCGTGCATGAACGCTCAGGTTGCCGTCCGTTGTCTGCATCAGCTCTTTCAGCTCGTTGAAAGTCAGAGAGTCGTTGACGGCCAGCGCGCTCACAATCCCCAGTCTCATGCGTTCGTGTATCAAGCGATCCAAGTCAGCCGGTACTTCCTCTGCGGCCTTTGAGGCGCGCACGACGTTGCTCAGCTTGTGCGCGGAGGCGTGCCGTTTATGCCGCCCACGCTCTTTTAGTAATGCGTTGTTTTTAGCCACCGTGCCGCCTCGCGATAATGATGCCGAAAATGATGTTGAGAAGGCCGAAGCCAAAGGCCATGTAAAAGTGTCCCCACGCGTGCGGGCTAAAGAGCGCAACGACGCCGAGCGTCATAAAACTCAAGCCCTTGAGAGGAACTATCTTGACGGAAAACGCACCGGCTGTGACAACAGCCGTGCCGTAGAGCAGGAGCCACATGCCCGGAATATCGCCCATCATCCCTGCCCTGTAAAAGATGACGGTCAGCAAAGCTCCGGCCAGTAGCGGCGGCGCCAGCCCCAGCACGAATTTGCGCGCCGGGCCTGAGAACAAGGAGGTCTCCTGTCGTCGAGCTTTTCTATCCATAGCCCAGCCGCCGCCCAAGAGAGCCACGACCGACGCAGCTATCCACGTGCCCAACCAAACACGCGGGCTTGTCTGCTGCGCGGCGATAACGGTCGCGACGAGCGCCGTCAGCCCCATAAAAACCCCGCCCCATCCCGGTACAGCCGTGAAAGACGAGGCGCGCTCCATGGTCTCGCGTATAAAGCGCAGGTTGTCCATCGCGCGCGAATGCAGCGCAGGCGGCTCCGGCTGCTCTGCCGGTTGAGGTCGAAGCTGGTGAATGGTTGCCATAAGCCGCATGATACGCCCGTTTCCTGAATTGTCAAGTACTTTGTAATGCAAAGCCAGAAGAGCCAAGAGAGCGGCCCGTGTAAGCTTTGCCCCCGCGTTTGGTCAGCGACCGATGTTGATTAGCAGCCGCCACCGCCGCCCTGATAGACGCGCCGCCACCGCCCGCCGCGCTTCTTGTAGATGCTGTAGTTCCATGCTTCCCAGTAGCCCGTGCGAATGAGTATCTCGTCCGTGCCGTCGCCGTCCAGATCAAGCTGGTCGAGGTACTGGTCATCCTGCGCGCCTGCTGCCTGATGATACTTGTCCTTGTTGTGATAGTAGCGCGAGAGGCCGACGCGATAGCCCGCTCGCCCTAGCGGCTCAAGCAACAACAGGAGCGAGTAATCCGAGATGCCCTCGCTCGGGGTCGGGCCGATATAAAAATTGGCGACCAGTTCCGCGCGCCCGTCTCCGTTAAGGTCGGTGGCTATTAAATCTTCAGCCTTGAGGGTCGCGACCAACGAGGCGGGGACTCGTTTTTGTTTGAAGATGCCGCGGGCGAAATTGAAAGCCGTCAGGCGCTCGGCGTTGGTCGGGGCGCGGCGCGTTGACCTTTGTTTTCCCAGACGTGGATTGTTGGTCGCAAGTGCGAGCTTGAATTCCACGTTGGATTGTAGACGCGCGAGGGCAGAGCCCCATTCGGCGCAGCCGCGCTCGGTAGGCTTTTCGATTGTAATGCGGCCCGCCTCACGCGCTCCGTAAAGAAGCCTGTGGCTCTGGTCTTTGCGAAAGTAGCTATTGTTGAAGGGCTCTCTATCGGGTTCCAGGTATGGCGGGTTTTGATAACGCCCACGGTTGATAATCACGACCGGCTCTACGTAGGCGCTCTGGCCTTCGAGCAGCGTCACCAGAAAGATAACCGTCTGCGCGGATGGTCGTGGTCTTCTTTGTCCGTAGAGATTGACGGGCGCAGAAAAAATCGTCAGCGATAAGAGAAGGACGGCGAGGCGACGCGTGTGGATGAGCGTGAAAGCTCGGCTCATAAAAATTTAGAGAGCGCGTTAAGAATCAGAGAGAGCTGTGTGGGACGTGCTCGCGTTGCGTCCCACACGGAAAGCGTTAAGGCGCAGAGAGCGTTCCGTCTTCGCTAATCTTGACAGCGCTTGCGCCGAAATCCGTGGTCGAGAGTTGACGCAGGAGCGGAATCACCGTGCGGTCTTTATCCAGACGCGGGCCGTTCTGCTCCTCCTGCTTGAGCGCGTGCACGCGCCCGCCCAGGAATGCGCCGTCCGCGCCGAGGTCTGCTTCGAGAATTAGCGAAAGCGCGGTCGGTCCCTTGAAGGGGAAACGCCAGAAGGCGAAGTTGCCGAGCGAGTAGGCTATGAGACGCTTGTTATAAACCTCCATGCCGCGCACGACGTGCGGGCCGTGGCCCAGAACCAGATCAGCGCCCGCGTCTATGACCGCTCGCGCAAACTCGCGCAGGTTGCCGCGCGGCTCGCCCAAAAATGTTTCCGGCCCGCGCGGCACGTTCTGCGCGGCAGCGCCCTCTGCGCCTGCGTGGAACGAGACGATGACGATGTCGGATTGTCGCGCGACGCGCTCGACGACCTTGCGTGCCGCGGGGATGTCGTTGACGTTGTACGAAATCGCGTTGGTGGCAAAGGCTATGACGCCTATACGTTTGCCTTTGATGTTGAGCGTAGGCGTGTCGTTGAAGTCCGCGCCCGCGTGCGCAATCCCGAGTTGGTTAAGCACGCGCACGGTGCTTTGTCGTCCTTCAAGACCAAAATCAGAAGCGTGATTGTTAGCCAGACTCATCAAGTCAAAGCCCGCGTCCTTGAGATGTTTGCCGTAGCGCGTGGGCACGCGAAACGCATAACAGAGCCTTGAGGTGGGGCGACACTTCGTTGACGTTCCGCCTTCGAGCATAGGCCCTTCGAGGTTGCCGAAGGCCAAATCCGCAGCCGAGAGAACCGGCGCAACATCCGACAGCATCTTCGCGCCGTCTTCCGCAGGCAGACCGCGCTCGGGCTGGCTAGTAGAGCCGAGCATGATGTCGCCGACCGCCGCGACGGTGATTTTCTCGTTCGCCTGAACGACGGGTGCGGGCGCGGACGAGAAGACGCGGCTGTCTGCCTCTGCCTGCTTGGCGCACGCGGCGCTCGACACGACGACGGCAGCAAGAGCGCAGACACCTAGCCATCTATGAAGAAACATGGGGGCCTTTCCGGGCTTTCCTATTTGTAACCTAATGTTCTGAAGTTGCAGACAGAGAATGCGCGAGCAGCATTCAACGGCAGCACCAACACGGACGGGACGCCTGGCGTCGCTGGACTTTGCGGAGAAAACGAAATCCGCTTCCGCCATATATTGTCTCAGGAGTCAGAAGAAAAGCAAGACGAAACAACCATGACACCGCCGCATATTGAAAGGAACGAAGGATTGCTGAAGAGGTTCAACCGATTAGGGAGAAAATTGAGGCGAGTAAGTTAACCCTGCCCCCTTTTACTCGCGCCCTCGCTTAACCGTTTTTCAAGCTCTTCGACTCGTTGCGCGAGCAGGCGCACCTGTTCTGCCGAGTCGTCATAAGAAGAGCCTTCGTCGGCGCGCATGCCCCGGCGGATAAAACCGCCGCTCAGATGCTGGCCGCCGGCTTCTATGGTGCGGGATTGCTTGAAGCTCAAGCGCAAGGCCAATATTTCAGAGCGAGTCTGATGGGCAAAGCTTTCAATCGCATCGAGGCGCATATCCATGTTTTCAAGTTGGTGTTCAACGGCAGAGAGTCGGTTTTCAATGGCGGTCAGACGTTTATCTACGGAAGCAAATCCAGCGCGCATCTCTTCCAGAAGGGAGGCAAGATTCGGTTCTGTTGTCTGGTCACTCATACAATCATCTTCGGTCAAGGCGAACTAGAAAGTCAATAAGGTGGTAGTGTCTTTATTAGGAACTACTCGAAGTAAAGACGAGGTAAAAGGGGAAGAGGGTAAAAGGCAAACAGCCAACTGCTTTTACTTCCTTTTTCCCTCTTTCCCTCTTCCCCTTTTACCCTTCTCTTACGAGCTTATCTGTCCGGCCTTTTCCGCCGTGCTCGCTTCGGAAATGGCGGGCATGTCTTCGGTGAGCGCCTGTTCGACGATGCGTCGTTGCTCAAGCTCGTGAATCGTGTAGGAGCCTGTGGAGGGGCTGGCCGAAGATGCGCGACCGACGTAGTAAGGCCGCTCGCAATGGGACAGCATGTTCATCAGGCGCGGCTCTACAAAGCTCCAACCGCCCATGTTCTTCGGCTCCTCCTGTGCCCAGACGAGCTGCGTGGCGTTTTTGTAGCTCCCGAAAATCTCGCGCAGACGCTTTTCAGGAAACGGGTAGAACTGCTCCAGGCGGATGATTGCCACACGCCGGTCGTCTGCTTTCTGGCGTCCGAGGTTCAAATCGTAATAGAGCTTGCCGCTACAGAGAACGATGCGCGCGACCTGTTCGCGGTCCTGAATCTCCGCGTCGTCAATCACGGGCAGAAAACCGGCGGTCGTCAATTCGTCGCGCGGGCTTGTTGCAGCCGGAAGACGCAGCAGACTCTTCGGCGTCATGACGACGAGCGGGCGGCGCGTTTCCTGTTTGACCTGACGGCGCAGGAGGTGGAAGTACTGCGCGGGCGTGGTCGGGTAACAGACTTGCAGGTTATTCTCCGCGCAGAGTTGCAGGTAACGCTCAAGGCGCGCGGAAGAATGCTCCGGCCCCTGCCCTTCGTAGCCGTGCGGCAAGAGCATCGTGAGCCGCGATTTCTGAGTCCATTTATCCTCTGACGCGGCTATGTACTGGTCCACTATGACCTGCGCGCCGTTGGCGAAGTCTCCGAACTGCGCTTCCCACATCACGAGCGCGTCAGCCGCTATAACCGAATAACCGTACTCAAAACCGAGCACGCCCTGTTCGGAGAGCGAGCTGTCGAAAACTTCAAACTCCGCTTTCGGATTTTCAGGATTACGCAATTCGGCGAGCGGAGCCCACGGCTTGCCGGTCTGCGTGTCGTACATCACGGCGTGGCGCTGGCTGAAAGTGCCGCGCCCGGAATCCTGCCCGCTCAAACGAACGCGCGTGCCTTCCAGAACGAGCGAGCCGAAGGCCATCGCTTCGGCAAAGGCCCAGTCGGCAGGAAGTTGTCCCTCGCCCATCTTGGCGCGGCGCGCGAGTTGGCCGACCATCTTCGGATTGATGTTGAAGCCTTCGGGCACGACAGAGATTTTCTGCGCTATCTCGCGAATCACTTCCGCGTCAACGCCCGTCTCTAAAACCGCAGAGCCGTCTTCTTCCATGACCTCTGTTGGAAGCTCTTTCTGCGGCGGCTTGCTCGCGACAGCTTCCTTGGCACGCGCCAGCGCAGCTTCGTAAGTCTCTACGCGCTTCTCTATCCAGCTCTTGACGGTCGCTTCGTCAACCACCTGTTCGCGTATCAGCTTCTCAGCATAAATCGTGCGGACGCCCGGATGCGCTTTAACGCGCGCGTACATCAAGGGCTGCGTGTAGCTCGGCTCGTCGCCCTCGTTGTGGCCGAGACGCCGGAAGCCCACGATGTCGAGCACGACGTCCTTGTTGAACTCCTGCCGGTAATCGAGCGCCATGCGCAGCACGCGATAGGCTGCTTCGGGGTCGTCGCCGTTGATGTGAAAGATGGGAAGCTGCGTCATGCGGGCCACGTCCGTCGAATAGATGGTCGAGCGGCCCTGCTCGGGCGAAGTCGTAAAGCCGATCTGATTATTGATGATGATGTGAATAGTTCCGCCCGTACGATAGCCTTTCAATTCGGCGAGGTTGAGCGTCTCCATCACGATGCCCTGACCGGCAAACGCAGCGTCGCCGTGCAGGAGCACGGGCAGGAAACGATCAATCACCTCTTCGCGCTCAGCCAGCACCTCGTCCTGCTTGGCGCGCACTTCGCCTTCGACCACGGGGTCTACAAATTCCAGATGGCTCGGGTTAGGCGAAAGCGTCAGACGCACCTTGTGCCCGTCCGCGGTCAAGCGCTCGCCCTGCGCGCCCTGATGATATTTGACGTCGCCTTCGTCCGCGGGAAAGTTGGGATGCACGCTCCCTTCGAACGAAGCGAGGATGCGCTCCATGAAACGCTCGTCGATGACGTTGACGAGCACGTTGAGACGACCGCGATGAGCCATACCCATCGTGATGTCTTCCACACCGCGACGGGCAGAGCCTTCGATAAGCTGGTCAAGCGTAGGGATAACAGTCTCCATGCCTTCGATGGAGAATCTTTTCTGGCCCAGGTATTTTGTGTGCAGGAAACGCTCAAGCTGCTCGGCAGAGATGAGCTTCCAGAGAAGCTGCTTTTTGATTTCGGGGTCGAGCGGCTCTGTGTCTACAAACTCCTTGCGAATCTCTTCGCGTATCCAGACCTTCTCCTCCTTGCTCTGTATGTGGCGATACTCGACGCCGACCTTGCCGCAGTATGCGCGCTGAAGAATGTCCAGAATCTCGCGCAAGGTCGCGCTCTCTTTGCCCGCCAGACCGCCCGTGATGAACTCGCGGTCCAAATCCCAGATGGTCAAGCCGTAAGTCTCTATATCAAGCTCCGGGTGGTAATGAACAGGCATCGCATGCAGCGGGTCTATGTCCGCGATGAGATGGCCGCGCACGCGATAAGCGTTTATCAATTCAAGGACGCGCGCTTCCTTGACCGTCTGCTCGCGCGCGTAGTCGCCGCCCAAAAGCGCAGGGTTGCGGTCCATGGCCCAACGCAGAGGCGGAATCGCAATCCCCAAATCGAAAAAGATGTTGTCGTAGAATTTGTCCTTGCCGATTATCAACTCGTGCAGGCGCGCCAGAAACGCGCCCGACTCCGCGCCCTGTATGATGCGATGGTCGTAAGTGGAGCTGATGTTGACGGCCTTGCCTATGCCTAGCTGCGAGAGCGCTTCGGGCGACATGGCCTGATACTCCGCAGGATATTCAATCGCGCCCGTGGCGATGATGACGCCCTGCCCGGCCATCAGTCGCGGCGTGGAAGCGACCGTGCCGATGGTTCCGGGGTTGGTGAGCGAAATCGTCGTCCCCTGAAAATCCGCGACCTGAAGCTTGCCCACGCGCGCACGCTTCACCGTGTCGTCATACGCTTCTAAAAATTCCGAGAAGCGCATGTGGTTAGCGCGCTTGATATTCGGCACAAGAAGGGTACGCGTTCCGTCTTTTTTCTCAACGTCGATGGCAATCCCCAGATTCACGTCGGGACGGCGAATGCGCGCGGGCTGGCCGTTGACAATAGCGAAGCCGTCGTTGAGTTGCGCGAAGTCGTCGAGCGCGCGGACAATCGCCCACGCGATGAGGTGCGTGTAGGAAGCTTTGACGCGGCCCTGTTCGGCCAGATGCTTATTAATCAGACGACGATTTTCATCAAGCACCTTGACGGGGATGCGACGCTGTGAAGTTGCTGTGGGAACACTCAGACTGGTCTCCATGTTCTCCACTATTTTGAGCGCGCCGCCGCGAATCGGCGTCACCTCTAAACCTTCGGCAGGAGCTTCCGGCGCAGCGGGCGCGGGCTTCGCAGCTTCGCGCGCTGTAGCGGCAGGCGAAGGTGTCGCGGCAGCGCCCGTTTGTGCGGAAGCATCCGTTCCGGCCTGAGCCGCAGGCTGCGGCTGTGTGCCTTGCGCAGCCTGAGAGCTTTGCGCAACCTGCGCGCTTTGAGTCGCAGTTCCAGCGCCGCCGTCGCGACCGTTATCGGCTCGCGCGCCACTCGTGCTGCCTTGACCCAACAGCTCGGAAAAATAGGCGCGCCACGCTTCGTCAACCAGCTCTGGGTTGCTGCGAAAGCGGCTCAGCAGCCCTTCGACGTACTCGGCGTTGGCCCCGAAATTTTCCGCGATAATCTCCGATAAATTTGTGCTTTGACGTTCGCTCAATGCTTTATCACCTCTCCCGGAGTGCGACCGGGGCGTTCATGTGAAGCTCGAAATCTAATTATCTCTTGTCGGATTGAAACCAATAGATTATCACCTTCCGTTCTCTATTGCATCCGTCGTCCGTGTGGCTGTAGGCTACGCCTGATTTTACAATAGGACGGGCGCGTCACGCACTTGCCGTTGCGCCGTTGCGCCTGAACTCCGCAAGCCGCCTCTCTTTCCGTGGAGATGACAAGCCAATGCAACGCTTCTTCATCCTTGCTCTGCTTTTATTCACACTGCTGGTCTCGCACGCACATCTTCGCGCGAATGAGAGAGCGGCCCACGGTCTGGCAGACGTGAACGGCACGCGGCTCTTTTACGAGACGGCGGGCAAGGGTTCGGTCGTAGTGCTCATACACGGCGGGCTTGTGGACAGTCGTCTCTGGGACGAGCAGTTCAAAGAGTTCGCCAAAAGCTACAGGGTCATACGCTACGACCTGCGCGGGTTCGGGCGCTCCGGTTATCCCGTCGCACCCTTTTCGCACGTCGAGGATTTGTACGCGCTCCTGAAATTTTTGAAAGTCGAGCAGGCATCGCTCGTAGGTCTCTCTCTGGGCGGGATGATCGCGATGGACTTCGCGCTCGAACATCCTGAAATGGTCGAGCGACTGGTGCTGACTTCTTCCGGCTTAAGAGGCTCGACTGCTCCCAGAAATGAGAAGGCGCGCGCCGTCTACAAGATCGCCGAAGCTGAAGGCAGAGACCGCGCGATAGATTCCTGGATGGAGAACGATTTCTTCGCGACCGGCAAGACCAACAACCCGCAGTACGATGCGCGCATGCGCGCGATGCTGCGCGACAACTACAAGACATGGGGGCCGACGCCCACCACACTTGTCTGGAACTGGCCCAGGCAACAGACCACCGAAAGGCTCGGCGATATCCTTGCGCCCACGCTCATCATCGTTGGCGACCGCGACGCCCCGAGCATCATGATCAACGCACAGCTCATCGAATCCAAAATTCCCGGCGCGCGCAAAGTCGTCATCACAAACGTCAGCCATCACCTCAACATGGAGAAGGCGAAAGAATATAACCGGATAGTTAAGAGCTTTTTAAAAGAAGGGGGAAAAGGGTAAAAGGGGAAGAGGGTAAAAGATAAAGACGGTGCGCTAATCAAACATTAGTTCGACGTGAAAGATAAAAGCTCCGTAGGAGCGTGGATGTTTATAGTATCAGCAGCAGAAAACGAAATTAGCTCCGTAGGAGCGGCATGTCGTTGTCAGCAAACATGCCGCTCCTACGGAGCTTAATGCTTTGTTCATTCACTAAACTATAAACATCCACGCTCCTACGGAGCTAAAAACCAGTTGCACACTTTGAACTCCGAAATTACGTTTATCGCCTTATTTTCTTTCCCCTTTTCCCCTTCTTATTGCTTTATCGCCGGGTTGGAGATTTTTTGCTCTGATTGTTTATTACTGCGGAGCGGGTTGGGCAGCGAGAGCGAAAGCTCTACGGGGACGACGCGCTTGAAGCTCAGGAAGAATTTTTTGAAATGACCGAAGACGTAGACGCGGCCCGTCACAGGCCACGTCTCTTTCGGGTTAGTGAATTCGCCGAGCGCGCCGGAGAGCGCACGCGCCGAGCTGATGAAGAGACGCACGGGGCGCGGCAACTTCTGCGGCTCTTTGTTCGGCAGCTCAAACGGGTGTATGTAATCCTCTATCTCGACGGGCATGCCGTTGACCACCATGTCTTCAAAGGCCATGAAGTCTACGCGCCCGCCCTGCTTGACCGCCGCGATGGTGACGGGGACTTCGAGCGTGATTCCCAGGGGCGTAGTCCTCACCACGCGCGGCTCTCCGAAACGTATGAGCGCGTCCGAATCGGGCGCGACGCCTTCCTCCTCGTCCTTGTCCGAGTCGGAGCTTTTTCTGATGTCAACCTTCGCGCGCTCGACCTTGTAGCCGCGAATCTCTTTCGGATAAGTGCGCGCGGGCGGCGTCGTAGCCGGATAGGTGCTCGCCGTCGGTCTGACCTTAGAATCATCCTGCGCCCGCGCTGCCGCGTGAAAAACAAGCAGCGCAGAGAGAGCCAGCGCCACAAAGAACAGGCAACTGCTCCGACTGCTCTCCCACGCTCGATGCATAAAGTCTTTACCGTTTTCTCTCATCAACTTCGGCTCCTCGCCCGGTAACAGCCACGCGCGCAACGAGAGCAGGCCGTCACACGCTTACGATGCAGCGGACCGCCCTTCTAGACGCCCGCTCTTACAGATTTTTGCCCGAAAGAGTCGGGAATCAGGAGTCTGGAGTCTGGAGTCTGGAGTCAAAAGCAAGAACCTGTCTTTGACTCATGACTCCAGACTCTGAGACTCCTGACTCTTGCTATAAGGCCATCTCGACCAGGCGCGGGAGGTCAAGCATCAGTGCGACCGTGCCGTCGCCAAGTTCCGCCGCGCCGCTCACGCCGCGCCAGCGAGAGGCGTGCCGCCCGAGCCCACGCACCAGCACTTCATGATGACCATCCCAGCCTTCGACGGCGACCGCCGCGCTTCTCACCGTGCGCTCGTCAACGGACGATGCGCTCTCGCCCGCGACGTGTGAAATAACAACATGCACAGGCGCGCCGTTCGTCGCATCGCCCGTGGTTTGAGCCAAAAGCTCGCGCATGAAAAAGAGCGGCACAAGAGCGCCGCGCCATCGCGCCACCATTTTTCCTCCGACGCGCTCTATCTCCTCCGGTTGAATAAAGCCTGCTTCCTTGATGTGGCTCGCGTCAATGCAGTAGCGATGACCGGCGGAGCGTACGACGAGCGCGGGCACAAGCGCCATCGTCGTCGGCAGCACAAGCTCGAAAGTCGTGCCGCGTCCGGGCTCGCTCTCGACACGCAGCTCGCCGCCGAATTGCTCGACCGTTCTTTCCACCACGTCGAGTCCCACACCGCGCCCGGACATCTCCGAAACAGCGCTTGCCGTCGAGAAACCCGGACGAAAAATCAGGCGCAGGCTCTGCTGTCTGGTCAACTCTCTTTCGGGCTCTATCAGCCCACGCTCAATGGCCGCGCGTCGTATGCGCTCCGCGTCGATGCCGCGCCCGTCGTCCGTGACGCGCAGGCGCACGCGGCTTCCTTCTGATAAAACTTCCACGCGAACACGCCCGCGCGCAGGCTTGCCCGCGCGATGTTCGGGCGGCTCTATCCCGTGGTCAACCGCATTGCGCAGTAGATGAAGGAGCGGGTCTGTGACGGCGTCGGCTAGAGATTTGTCGAGGCGCACTTCGCCGCCCGAAGTTTCAAACTCGACGTCTTTGCCGACGGCGCGCGCAGAGGCCGCGCCCGCACGCACGGCGCGCTGTAAGGTTTGCGCCACGGGAACCATACGCATCTCTATCAAACGCTCCTCAAGCTCGCGAAAGCGGCGGCGTATGCGCGCGGCGCGAATCTCAAGCTCCGTGCGTTCCGAGCGCGCTAGGTTTGTGGAAAGCGAAAGGTCCAGCGCGCCCACCGTGTCCGTCAAAAGCTCGTGAGCCGCCGAGACGGTTTCATCAAGGACGCTTAACTCAACACGCACGAGCGTCGAAAGCGGAGCGATGGATTGCGGCTGCGCGAAGTCTACGGAAGCTGCACTCGCTTCTTCCGTTGCGCTCGTCGTGCTTTTCGCTGTCTTAGCTGTCAGCTCGGTAACGTCAGCCGCGCCGAAAGCAGAGATGCGCGCGGCCAGCTCGTCCATGCCTGCCTCTGTGGCGTAGAGAATGCGAAAGCCTATCTGGTCCGGCGCGGACGTTTCGATTCCGGGCAGCGTCGAGAGGAGCTCGCCCTCTGCGCCGAGCGTGTCTGAGAGATCGCGGAAGCGCTCGTCAAAAGTCGCTAAATCAAAATTAATAGTGATGACAAAGAGACGCGCGCCTTCCGCAACGGCTTCGCGCAGACGATGCTCCTCGTATTCGCTGAGCGAGCGCGCGATATCGTCGGGCAAAGCACTGGTGATGTCAGCATCTTCGCGCGCAGTTTGGGAAGCAGAGGCTGGAAGCGCCAGTCGGCGCAGGCGCTCCGTGAGCATGGGATGCACAGCGTGTGTCTCGCCTCGCGCGGCGGAAACCAAAGTTTGCGCGAGCGCCTCTGCCGTTTCGTCAAAGGCGTCGAGCACGGAATCGTCCACCGCGACGCGGCCCAGACGCACACCTTCGAGCAGGCTCTCGAACTCGTGCGCCAGCTCGGCGGTCGCCACGAGATCCGCCGCCGCCGCAGAGCCCTTGATGGTATGCGCGTGGCGAAAAATGCGCGCGACCAGCTCGCGACGTGCGCGCCCCTCGTTGCGCCGCGCACGCAACGCCTCTATGTCGCCGCGCAGAATCTCTACCAGCTCCTCGGCCTCGGCCAGAAATTCGCGCAGTAGCTGCTCGTCCATAATGGAATCGTAACTCGTAAATCGTTAATCGTAAATCGTGAATAGACGAAGAGCGCTCGTTCCGTTTTTACGGTCCACGATTTACGATTAACGATTTACGAGAAACTTATTGATGACGTGGCGAAGCTGTGCAGCCGAAAAGGGCTTGGCGAGGTAGTCGTCCGCGCCGAGCGAGAGGGCGCGCTCGCGGTCTTCCTCGGTGGCTTCGGTCGAGATGACGATGACGGGAATCTTGCGCAGGCGCTCGTTGGTCTTGACGAAGCGCACCAATTCGAGCCCGTTGATTTCCGGCATGTGAATATCGGTGATGACCAGATCGGTCGCGGTCGTGCTGAGGAATTTGATGGCTTCGAGGCCGGTCGAGACGCGCTCGACCTGAAAGTCCTGAGGGTCTGCGAGCGCAGCCGCCACCAGAGCACGCGTCGCGAGCGAATCATCAGCCACAAGTATGCGCTTCATCTTTTGGATTCCGGAAACGTCTGCGCGCCCGACTGGCGCAAACTATTTCGCAGTGTTTGCGCGCTGGTCGCGTGATGAGGTAGAGCGCCCTTGCGGGGCATACGCGCTTCGGGCCTTTTCAATTTAGTTTGAATAAATCTTAGCGTGGGAGGGTCAAGCCGAGATAGATTGTTCTTCGTCACCGCCGCTGCCCGCTTGTTCTTCCGCGTCCAGCGAATTCACTTCCGCCTGCGGGTGTTCTTCATCCAGATCGCGCTTGATGGCATCAAGGATGCCGTTGATGAATTGGGTCGCCTCGTAGGTGGAAAACCTGCGGGCGATTTCCAGCGCTTCGTTGATGGCGACCGTGCGCGGCGTCGGCTCGTAGAGAAATTCGTAAACGGCGAGCCGCAGAATATTGCGGTCCACAATCGCCATCCGCGAGATGCGCCAGTGTTCTGCGCGCGAGCGTATGCGCTCGTCCAGACTTTCCAGACGCGCCAGCGTGCCGGTCGCAAGACGCGTGGCAAACTCCTGCGCCGCAGGACTCGTCTCGGCGTCGCCCAGCTCAGACCAGTAGTCGCGCACCAGTTCATCCACGCGCGCCTGCGAAACATCCGCCGCAAAGAGCATTTGCAAGGCGCATTCACGCGCCTTACGTCGCGAACCCATAAAACCTCAGTGACAAGTGACAGGTGACAAGTGACGAGTTAAAAGCATTTCTTGCTTGTCACTCGTCACTTGTCACTTGTTACTGCTTTTGAAACGCTTCCTTGTAAAGATTAACCAACTCGACAGCCGACATGGCGGCTTCGAACCCCTTGTTGCCTGCTTTCACGCCCGCGCGATCAATGGCTTGTTCGAGCGTGTCGGCAGTGACCACGCCGAAGATGACGGGCACGCCCGATTGCATCCCGGCCTGCGCGATTCCCTTGGCGGCTTCGCCCGCGACGTAATCGAAGTGCGGAGTATCGCCACGGATAATTGCGCCCAGACAGATCACTGCATCCCAACGACCGCTCGCTGCGAGTTTGTGCGCCGCAAGCGGAATCTCCCATGAGCCCGGAACTTTGAAGACCTCTACGGCCTTTTCATCCGCCCCCAGACGCTCCAAAGCATCGAGCGCGCCTTCGACAAGCCGCGCCACCAGAAAGTTGTTCCAACGGCTGGCGACCACGGCGAAGCGAAAGCCTGATGCTGTCAAGCGACCCTGATGAATGACAGGCTGCAAGAACTCTCTCCAAAAATTCCGTTGACGCAAAAATTTTGAAAGCGAAGGCAGTATAGGTGAAGCAAGGGACGGGTGACAAGTAGGAACGAAGACGAGAAGGATAAACGGGCGACCAGAGCGCAAATAGAAAAAGCGCACGCAGGTCCAGTTCGCGGCGCTTTCGATTCTTTCTTTAGATGAAATTATCAGCCCAACAGGGAGACTACGGATTTTCAGTTACACTCTCGCCCTCCAACTTTTGAACGCGCTCAGCTAAATCTTTATAATCGGCGCGCACTTCAAGAACATCATCGCTCAGGACACTGATCTTCCGCGTGAAGACACGAAATCCTGTACGCATCTCGCCTCGCAAACCTTCAAGCCCTTCTTCAAGGCGGCGTTGTCCTTCAACCAGATTCTTTTGTCCCTCAACCAAACCCTTTTGTTCTTCAATCAGACTCTTTTGTCCTTCGACTAAGCTGATCTGCCCTTCCGTTAATCTTAGCTGTCCTTCCGTTAACCTTAACTGCCCTTCGGACAAGCTTAGCTGTCCCTGTGTTAAGTTCTTCTGTCCTTCCTGAAGCCCCGCGATGTCCGTCTTTATCCCGGCGACGTCCGTCTTTAATCCAGCGACGTCCGTCTTTAACTCGGCGATGTCCACCTGCACCTTCTCCCAGATGGGTCGCGTATCATAGAGACGAACCTCCACGGTCTGCTTTAAGTCTGACAGTTCTGCTCGTATGGTCTGCACCAGCTGGAACAGCTCATCAAATCTGCCGTTCGGCTGTCCTTCTAATTTTTTCGTCAGGTCTTTGCTCATGCCATGTACCTCTCTTTAGTTTAAGAGGCGCAAGTAATTTTCCTAGCGTTTATTTTACGCCCGCGCGTCCTGGTTAAGCAATTAGTTGCCTTTAAACACGGGCGGGCGTTTTTCCAGAAAGGCGCGTGTGCCTTCGCGCATGTCTTCGGTCTCGAAAAGACGGCTGAACAATTCGGCTTCGAGTTTTAATCCTTCTTCCAGAGGGAGCGAGAGGCCGCGCGTGACTGCTTCCAAGCAGGCGCGTATAGCCAGAGGCGCAAGCTCCGCGATGGAGCGCGCCAGCGCTTCGGCTTCCGCTAGAAGTTGCGCAGGCTCGACCACGCGATTGACCAATCCTAAACGCAGCGCATCCTGTGCAGAAAGCTTCGCGCCCGCGAGCATCAATTCAAGCGCACGGCCCGGGGGGATGGCGCGCGGGAGTCTCTGCGTTCCGCCGTAAGCAGGAATCACGCCGAGCCTTGTTTCCGGTAGACTGAACTCGGCGGTGTCGGAGGCGAGCCGTATATGACAGGCGAGCGCCAGCTCGCACCCGCCGCCCGCAGCCACACCATTCACAGCCGCGATGACGGGCACGCCGCAACGCTCTATCAACTCACAAACACGTTGCCCGCGCTCGGCTGCACGCCGCGCCCCTTCCGCATCTAAATCCCGCAATAGACGTATGTCCGTCCCCGCCGAGAACGCACTATCGCCCGCGCCCGTGACGATACAGGCGCGCACATCCCGTTCGAGCCCGATGCGCTCGAACACTCCGGCCAGCTCGGCCAGCATCTCCGCCGAGAGCGCGTTCAGCTTCTCGGGCCGGTCGAGCACCACCCACGCCACACGGTCACGCAATTCAAATGAGACAGACATAAGAAGAAAGGGATGAGGGCGGAGGGATGAGGGATGAAGTAAAGAAAGAGCGTTCTTGCTTTTACTTCATCCCTCATCCCTCCGCCCTCATCCCTGCTTTAGACGAGGTTCATAGGCGTCGGGTTTCGCGGGTCGGTGGTGTAGTCGTAGAAGCCGCGACCCGACTTGCGCCCGTAGAGTCCTGCGAGCACCATGCGCTTGAGAAGCGGCGGCGGCGCAAAGCGTTTTTCGCGAAACTCGTTGAACATGATTTCCGCGATGTAGTAGGTCGTATCCAGACCCACGAAATCGCCCAGCGTGAACGGCCCCATAGGATAGCCGCATCCGAGCTTCATAGCGTTATCAATATCGACGATTGAGCCGACGCCTTCTTCGAGTGCGCGAATGGCGTCGAGCATGTAGGGCACAAGCAGGCGGTTGACGATAAAGCCCGTCTTGTCTTCCGCGCGCACGGGCACTTTGCCCAACTGCTTGCCAAACTCCACGGCACGCTCATACACCTCTTCGTCCGTCAGGATAGTACGCACCACTTCGACCAGTTTCATAATCGGCACGGGGTTAAAGAAGTGCATGCCTATAAAGCGACGCTGGCGCTCAGGCCGTGTGGCCGTCATCATCTCCGTGATGGAGAGCGATGAAGTGTTCGAGGCGAAAATCGTTTCCGGTTTGCAAAGCTCGTCCAACTGTTTGTAGGTCTCGCGCTTGGTCTCCAGATTTTCGATGATCGCTTCGATGATGATGTCGCAATCCGCGAGGTCTTCCAGTTTGGTTGTACCTTTTAACCGCCCGCGAATCTCCTGTTGCTGCTCGGAGGTAATCGTTCCCTTCTCCGCAAACTTCGAGAGCGATTTGTCTATCCCGCCGAAGCCACGCTCGCACAGCTCCTCCGTGACTTCGCGCACTACAACTTCAAAGCCTGCGGCGGCTGCCGTCTGCGCAATGCCCGCACCCATCAGGCCGCAGCCGAGCACACCTACTTTCTTAATGTCCATCTCAACTATTTCTCCTAATCGCTAACATGTATTTATTTCTTCATCGGTTGATTGATTCAATAAAAAAATGAACCTATGAATCAATCTCTTTTCATTTTTTCTCGGCGTCCGTTTTGTTCTCGTCCGCCGATGGCAGCACGATGCCGTACTTGTCGCCGCGCTCTTTAATCCAGACGTTGCGTTTTTCCAGCCACGCTTGATAAGCGGCTTCAATCTTTTCCGTTTCGTCGTTGCGCGCCTGCCCCGGCTGCATCGCCATGAGGCTCTGCGCACGCTCAAGCAAAGACTTTAGATCGTTCGCGATTTCCGCCGCTTTGTCATCGAGCTTAGGAGCTTCGCCCAGTGCCTTGATGGCCGGGTCAAGAGCCCCCGCGTCGCCTTCGTTCACGGCTGCGTACAAAGCTTGCTGGCCCTGATTGATGGCGTCTATATAAGCCTTGGTTTGCGCCACGGTCGGACGACCGTTTTGTGCCACAGCCTGTTGGCGAAGGGCGCGCACGTCAGGAAACTTTCGCGCCACCATGACGAAGCTCACGACGACGAGCGTAAGCGCAAGCACTTGAAGCACGAGCCAGAAGACCGCCACAGGGCCGCGCTCGCCCGGTCGCCTGTAGTCCACAAAGAGCGCCAGCACAGCCCCCGCGAAAAATCCGCCCAGGTGCGCCGCGTTATCTATAAACCCCTGCCCCAGAAAGCCTATCAAGAGGTTCAGTAGAATCGTCGGCAGGAGCCCCGTGCCGAACATGCGCTTAAAACCTTCGGGCAGTTCCTTGCGATACTTGATGCCGAACACAAAGAGCACGCCGACGAGCCCGAATAATGCGCCAGACGCGCCAGCAGAAGGATTGTCCTGACTCTTAAAAAGAAAGCGACCGATGGCGTTGACGTGCATGTCCGGCCACACGGTCAGGTAACTCGCCATCACACCCGCCACACCCGTCAAGACCCAGAACAGCACGAACTTTGCAGACCCGTAAAGCTTTTCCACATACGGCCCAATCATCCACAACCCCCACATGTTCACAATCAAGTGTGGAAGATTGACGTGAATAAAGATGGGCGTGATGAAGCGCCACCACTGGTGCGCCGGGGCGTTGATTAAATTGTTGAGCTTCGCGCCGTAGACCACCAACACCTCGAACGGAAACCCGAACAGCGCCTGCGACGTGAGCCCGCTCGAAGACCACATGAGCATAAAGACGAAGATGTTGGCGACTAGAAAAAGAATGCTAAAGGTGTGGGGACGCGTCAGGACGGCGCGCGCAAAGCGCATGGTCTCGTGGTCATAAACGGGACGCCGTGGGTCGCCTGCGACGTGCTTGAGCTGAAGCGGCAGACCACACTGCGCGCAGACCGTTTCGCCCGCGCCGACAATCGCGCCGCAGTTGCGGCACACGCTCGGTCGCTCGTGCGGCGGCGCGTTTGCGCTGAACCTTTGGTCTGACAATCCTACAATTCCTCGGCGTAGCGGTCCTCTAAAAAAAGCTCGTCAGGGAAAGACCACACCTCAGAAAAAGGACGCGTCGAACCCTCAAGTGCAGTGAACCCTCAAAAATGCTTCACGAAACGGATTTGCTCGAAGCTGATTCTACAATGAAGCCCCGCACGCTGTCATGCGAGCAAATGGAAAAGCCGTGAATCGTAAATCGTAAATCGTAAATGGAAGAACAGCTTTTATCTATTCACGATTTACGATTTACGATTCACGGCTTTTCCATGTCTGGTCTATTTGACGGAAAAGCTATCAGGCACGTTCGGTCAGAAAGAAATAGCTTGTCCGGGCCGCGCCTCTCCTCGTCAATGGAATCAACAACTTAACGCTCTTTCTGGAAGCGGCACGCGCCTTGTTTAGAAATGAGGCGCGACGTTTATGACACGTCCTGTGCGGCGGTGAAATTTTAGAATTCAATTGACCTTTTGTTTTGAGGAGCATTATCGAGAATGCGTAAGTCCACCCCCATGGTTCTTTTTTTGATCGTGGCTCTCTTGTCCCCTCTGGCCGCGAACTTCACACCGCAGGCGCGCGCGCAGCAGCAGCAACCGCGCACGACGCGCAGGCTGACCACAAAGCTGACAGACGCGCTGCAACAACGCTTACAACAATCACGGCCCGGAACGGGCGAGCGTGCGCGCGTCATTCTCAACGTACAGCAGGGCGCGGGCGCCGGTCGCGCGCAGCAGGCGCTTGAGATGGCTGGCGGAAAGATGACAGGGCAACTGGACGAGCTCGGGATGATGGTAGCGGAAGTGCCCGTCGAGCGTCTGGGCGAGCTGGCCGCGCGCGATGACGTCTACTGGATTTCGCAGGACCAGCAAGTGCGCTCGCTCGCTTCCACGGATAACACCAGCCACCTTGAGATCACAAGCGGCGCAAGCCGCATCCTTCCTTCCAACAACGAAGATATGGCTTCGGGCGGCGGCGGAAACAGAATCGGCATAGCCATCCTTGATAGCGGTATCAGCCCGCCGGACGCAGCGGAGTTTGTAGGCTACGAGTGGGCACAATCGAGCGGCCTGCTCAGCACGGGTCTTCTTTCATCGCAATACCTTTCGACCTACGACCGCATCAAAAAGCGCGTTGACTTTACGGGCGAAAGCACGAGCAAAGATGCTTTTGGTCACGGCACGCACACGGCGGGCGTGGCTGCCGGTACCGGACAGGCGTCTGAGAACTACGCCGCGAAGAACGCAAGCTCACCGACCTACGGCGGCATCGCCACCAATGCCAACATCATTGACGTGCGCGTTCTGAACTCGAAGGGCACGGGCACTGTCTCGCAGGTCATCGCGGGCATCAACTGGGTCATCAAGAACAAATCCACTTACAACATACGCGTGATGAATCTCTCGCTCGGCACGTCCATCACGCAGAGCTATCGCACTGACCCCTTGTGTCAGGCTGTCGCTCGCGCGGCGGATGCGGGCATCGTCGTCGTCGTCGCCGCAGGCAACTGGGGCAAGGATTCACAGGGCCGCACGATTTACGGCGGCATCCTCTCGCCCGCCAACTCTCCCAAAGTCATCACGGTCGGGGCCGTCAACACACAGCAGACCAATCGTCGCTCTGACGATGTGGTGGCGACCTATTCTTCACGCGGGCCGACGCTGGTGGACGGCCTTGCGAAACCCGATCTGGTTGCTCCCGGCAATCGCATCGGCGCAGCCGAAACAGCCGTCTCATCGCCCACGGCGAGCAACTCTTATTCAACCACGGGCGGCGGCGGTCTCATCGGCGGACTGATTACAGGCGACACCTCGACCAACACGCCCAAGGCCACGGGCACTTATCAAATCCTGAGCGGCACATCTTTCGCCGCGCCCGCCGTCGCAGGCACGGTCGCGCTGATGCTGGAATCAAATCCGTCTCTCACGCCCCAGATGGTCAAGGCCGTCCTCATGCGTACGGCTCAACGCCTGCCCGTCTACGAGACCATGATTCAGAACGGTCAGATGAGCACGTTCGAGCGCGTTATCACGGAAGGCGCGGGCGAGTTGAACACGAGCGCGGCGGTCTCCATCGCGCGTGCGATTCGCAAAGACGCCAACCGCGCCAAACCCGGCGAGAATCTCATCACCAATCGCAACGTGACCTATCAGACCTCCGGCGTCGCAGCCACAATCGCAGGTGAAAGCATCCCGCTCAATAACGGCCTCGTCTGGGCCGAAGGCATTGCTTTCACGAACCGCTTGAGGGTGACGGACGGCTTCAAAATCTCGGAGACGAAAACTCTCACGAGCGGCTTTGTCCTCGCCGACGGTTACTTGACCTCAAACGGAACTTACATGTTCAAGGACGGCTCGTCGCTCGCAAGCACAGAGTTGATGACGACGGGCATCGTCCTCACGGACGGCATCGTGCTCGCCGACGGCATCGTCCTCACGGATGGGATTGTGCTGACCGACGGCATCGTCTTAACGGACGGTATTGTTTTGACAGACGGCATCGTCTTGACGGACAGCTACAGCTTCGATAACGAAGCAATGTGGTCCTCTAACCTGATTGACCCGGCTTCTGCAAGCACGAACGAAGAACAGGTCATGGTTCAGGGAGAGAACGCCGTGCCCATGGGCGTGCGTCGTCTCTCGCCTTCGAGCACGCTTTACCCAAGGCGCTAAAGCGCGTCTAATCAAATCTCCGAAAAGCAAGAGAGCCAGCGATTCCAATCATATCGCTGGCTCTCTTGCTTTGTTGTTTCAAAAGCTATTCTACTTTCGCCTGCGCTCTCAGCTCGCGCGGGGCCTGCGGGTCTGCGCTGACTTCCACGGGCGCGCGCCACACGAGCGTCTTAATCTCGCACGTGCCCGTGTTGTCTTCGCGGCAGTAATAGAGCGTCAACTGTATGCGCAGGACGGCTGTGCCCTCGCGCGTCGCGCGCAGTGGAAGACGCAGGGGAAGCTGTAGAAGCTTTGCCGTGACTGATGACGACTGTGGCCCGTCGCCCGCGAGTGCCAGCGACGATGTGCCCGCCTCGACCTCAATCCTGTAACGCTGCGGCGCGGTCTCGTTCAGGTGAAAGCCCTTCGGCAAAGCGACATCGACCACAAGCGAAGCGTCGCTGCCTACGCGCAGGCGTTGCACGTCGAGCGTGATTTCCTTCGTGTTCGGCGCGGGCGTCGTGCCTGCCTCATCGGCCTTCTCATTCACGGCGGGCGGCTGCAAGCCCTTGATGTTGAGCGTCGCCGTTTGTTTCGTCGCGAGGTCCACGACGCGCACGGCATGATTATTCGTATCGGCTATATAAAGACGCCCGCGCGCGATGCTCAATCCTCCGGGCTCGTAAAAGCTTGGCGCGCGGCCATCCGCTTGTCCGGGCCGTCCAGTGCCCGGAAAATTTTTGACCGCGCCCGACTTCGGCTCAAGCACTTTAATCTTGTGGTTGTAGGTGTCTGCGACAAAAACTTTGCCCTCGTAAGCGAAGACGCCGAGCGGGTGCTGCAAGCGCACGTCGTCGCCGCTTCCCTCGCGGTCACCAAAATCGAAAAGGTCTCCGCCCGCGAGCGTCTGGACCAAGCGCTTTTGTAAATCAATCTCGCGGATAATGTTTGCTTCACTGTCCGCTACAAAGAGGCGCGAGCCGTCGCTTGAAATCCCGGAAGGCTGCGCGAAGGCTGCGGCTTCGACCGCGCCGTCCGTGCGCGCTTCGCGTCCCGTCCCGGCGAAAGGCGCGACGAGCTGCTTATCTAAATCGAGCGCCCAGATTTGATGCGGCCCGGCCATAGCGATGTAGAGCGTGCGGCCCACGCGCGCAAAGTCCCAAGGGGAATTTAAGCCGACGCTTCGCGCCGCGCCAGCTTCGTTGTAGGAAGTTGATTGTCTTCCCGTGCCCGCGATTGTTTCCACCGTCCGCGTCTTCAAATTGACGCGGCGGATGAGATGATTCTCCGTGTCCGCGACGTAGAGCGCGTCGCCGTCGAGCGCCATGCCCTGCGGCCTGTAAAATTCTGCGCGGTCAAACGCGCCGTCGGCAGAGCCTTTCGCGCCTGTGCCGATTGTTTCCAGAAGTGTGCCGTCGAGCCGGGTGACGACAATGCGGTTATGATTCGAGTCCGCTATGAAGAGACGATCCGTCGCAGCATCGGCCACGACTTTGCCGGGAAAGGCGAGCGGCAAATCGCCCACTCGCGCGCGTTCGAGCGCGAGCTGAAGAGGCTGCTCGTTTAACTCGCCGCGACGACGAAACTCTTCCACGGTTTTCGCTATCGTTTGGTCAAGCAGCTCGTAATTGCCTTCGCCGCTCACCGCGCCTATGACATAGCCCGCGGGGTCTATCAAAACCTGCGTGGGCCACGCGCGTACGCCGTACTCGTTCCAGATTCGAAAATCCGCGTCGTTCGCTACGGCGTGCTCTATCTCGTAGCGCATGATGATGCGGCGAATGTTTTCAGTCTCTTTTTCGTTATCGAACTTGGCGGAATGAACGCCTATGACGACGAGCTGGTTCGCGTACTTCGCTTCGAGCCGTTTCAAATCGGGGATGATGTGGATGCAGTTGATGCAGCCGTAGGTCCAGAAATCCAGAAGCACGACTTTGCCGCGCAGCGCGGAAAGCTTGAGCGGGCCTGTCGTGTTCAACCACCCTCGCGCGCCTTCCAGTTCCGGTGCGCGCACGCGGCCTTCCTGTGGCAAAGACATCTCGAATCCTTTCGGTGCGATGGGAGCGGCAAACGTCCCGGTAGTCGACGAGGCGAGGATGAGAAAGATAAAAAATTGCGTGATGAAAGGTCGTTTCATGAACTTACGTTTCCTGTCGTCTGAACGTGCGGCGCTCAAGATACGCGGCTCGCTAAACTTTCGGATTGCGGCTCGCGGCACGCTGCGCCGGGGGTCGCGCCCTTTCGGACCAAGCGTTGACACGCTACTTTCAGCATGTTAGAACCGCTAGAGGCTTCACCGATAGCGCGCCCGCAACTTATAATGACCTGGATTGTCAAAAAAGAGGCGCGCCCATTTTTTTGTTCGAGACATTCAGGACCGGGGCTCTCTTAGAAGAGGTTGAAAATGCGCGTCTTCTTTATACTCCTTTGAAGACCAAAGCGCCCCGCTCGTGCCAATTATGAAGCGTTGCGAAGGCTGCAACATCGTCGTTACCAACGAGAACTCATTCTGCCCGGATGACGGTCGCGTGCTCGTGCCCGACGAAGTTGCCACTCGCCTGCAAGCATCTCTGGGGACAAAATACACGCTCACGAGCTTAATCGGCAAAGGAGCTATGGGGGCCGTGTATCGCGCGCGCCACCGCGATCTGGACGACGTTGCCATCAAGGTCATGCTGGGGCCGCCCGATAACCAGCAACTCTCCGAGCGCTTTCTGCGCGAAGCGCGCGCGCTGCGCAAGCTACGCCATCAACACGCCGTCACGATTTACGACGTTGACCGCTCGACTCCGGGACTCACCTACATGGTGATGGAGATGATCGAGGGCGGCTCTTTGCGCGAAGATTTGCGCGAGCGCGGGCGTATCTCGCTGGACGAAGTGATGGAGGTGGCGCAGGCCGTCTGCGGCGCGCTCGCCGCCGCGCACGAGCGAGGCATCATTCACCGCGACATCAAGCCGGACAACATACTGATGGCCGAAGAGACGACCATCACGGGCAAAGTTCTGCGCACGACCAAGATTGCAGACTTCGGCATCGTCAAGCTCCGTGGCAGCCAGCGCGGCGGCGAAGCTTCCATGAAGCTCACGCAGTTCGGCACGCCCATCGGCACGCCCTTCTACATGTCGCCCGAACAATGGTTCGGCGAAGGCGCGGGCATCACGGCGCTCGACGGTCGCACGGACATCTACGCTTTCGGCTGTACCATCTACGAGCTGCTTTCGGGCCGCACGCCCTTTATGGGCAACACGACTTCGGAGCTGCGCCGTCAACACCTGGAGCGCGAGCCCGTGCCCATACATGAAGTAGCGAAGAACGTGCCCGAGCCCGTCAGCCGCGTCATCATGCGCGCGCTTGCCAAGGACCGCGACGACCGTCCCAAAACGACCACGGAATTTTACGACGAGCTGAACCGCGCTTATAACGAGAGCTACGGCTCTACGGCCAGAAGCCGCCATAGCCAGATTTTCTCCAAACAGCTCTCGGAGACCATGGACCCAGCGCAATCGAGCGCACAGTCCGGGTCTCTGGACAGCGACAAGCCATCCACTCTGGAAGTGCTCCCGTTTGCGCAGGCTCCGTCCATACTCAACCAGCAATCCCTGATAGAAGAGGACGAGGGCCGACAGGAGCCCATGGCTATACGGCTGGCGAAGGCCGTCGAAGAAGCGCGTCGCCGCATAGAAGAAGAAGCCGCCGCGCGCGTCGAAGAAGAACGCCTGCTGGCCGAGGCCGAAGCCAACAAAAAGGCCGCGGAAGAGGCTCAAAGCCGCGTCGCGGAAGAAGAGCGTCGTCGTGCGGAAGCCGAGGCCAAAGAACGACGCGCCGCAGAAGAAGCGCGCCGCCGCGAAGAAGCGGAGGCCCGTCGTCATTTGGAAGAAGCTAAACGCCGCAAGGAAGAAGAAGAGGCTCGAAAGCGCGCCGAAGAAGAGGCGCGGCGTGTGGCCGAAGAGGAAGCGAAAAAGCAGGCCGAAGCCGAAGCACAGAGACGCGCCGAAGAAGAGGCACGTCAACAGGCTGAAGAAGCTCGTCTACGTGCGGCAGAGGAAGCGCGTCGTGAGGAGGAAGCGCGGCGTCAGGCTGAAGAGGCAAGGCGACGCGAAGAGGAAGAAGCGTCGCGTCGCGCTGCGGAGGAAGAGAAAAAGCGCGCCTTGGAGGAAGAGGCCAAGCGCAAGGCGGAAGAAGAGGCCGCGCGACGTGCCGCAGAGGAGGAACGCCAGCGCGCAGAAGCAAAGCAACGCGCGGAAGAGGAAGCACAGAGGCGCGCCGAGGAAGAAGCGCGTCTTCGCGCGGAAGAGGAAGCTCGACGCAGGGAAGAAGAAGCGCGCCGCAAGGAACAGGAAGAGGCTCGACGCCGCGCAGAGGAAGAGGCACAGAGACGTGCCGCAGAAGAAGAGGTGCGTCGCCGGGCTGAAGCCGAAGCACGACGAGTCGCAGAAGAAGCGCGCCGTCGTGCTGAGGAGGAAGCAGCGCATCTGGCGGAAGAACAGCGTCTTCGTAACGAAGAAGCCAAGCGCTTCGCAGAGGCGGCGGCAATCAGAAAGCTTGCCGAAGAAACACAAAGACGCGCCGCAGAGGAGGCGAAGCGTCAGGCTGAAGCTGAAGAGAAACGTCGGGCCGAAGCGCAACGTCAGGCTGAAGCGAAGCGCCGCGCCGCAGAAGATGAAGCACGTCTTCGCGCTGAAGAGGAAGCACGCAGGCGCGCTGAAGAAGAGCAGCGTGCGCGCGAGGCGGCGGACGACGAGCTTGAGGAAGAACGTGAGCTTACTGCGGCTGAACGTGCGCAGTTGGAGCAAACTGTCAGAGAGCGCGGGGCCGCAGGGCTTCAAGAGCAGAGCGTCCAGCGTCTGCCCGATGAGCACGAGACGTTTGAGCCGTCGCGCAAACAGCCTCTAGCGGCGAACAAGGCCGCCGCTGAAATGCCGCCTGACGCCGCGCAGGCTGACAACCCTTCTCAACCTAGCATTTCTGCTTACGCCTCGGGCGGCCCGCGTTTCGCCACGGACACGCAGCCGGACGAAGAGCAACTCATAGAGGAGCTATTTGACCCGGAGGTAACGCTCGTGCCGGGGACACGTCTTGTTCCACTCGAACAGAACGTTATTCCGGAGCGTGAACAGCCGGTCGCTCCTGAACAAACGCCCGCACCTCAAGCGGCTGCTCCCGCGTCTCAACCGTCTCAGGCGTATGATCCGGGTCAGGTGACTCTGCCTCCTCCACCACTGCAGGGCTACTCGCCGATGCCGGAATACAAGCCCACGCCGGAGAATGCCTCATGGCCGGGCGCAGGCGCATCCGCATCCGCGTCGGCTGTGGCGCAGGGCGCGGGGCGTGGCCGACGACAGGCGCTGGTCATAGCCGTGCTCGCGCTTCTCTTTCTTGGAGTGGTCGCTATCGCTTCGCTGACAGGCATGTATCTATATCGTCGCTGGACGAGTGATGAGGTCACGCCTGCGCGCAACGATGTCCATCAGCAAGACGTGGAGTCCGTGCTGGCGACGATGCCGAAGGGCACGCTTAATATCAACGGGCCGCAGGGCGCTGATGTCTTTGTTGACGATGAAAGGGTCGGGGCTATCGGCGCGGACGGGATGACGACAGAGGCGCTTGCCGGAGTGCGCAACGTGCGCGTCACGGCTCAGGGCTTTCGTCCCTTTATCAGCGATGCGAAGGTCAATGCTTCGAGGCCCGCGCGCGTGACGGCGCGGCTGCAACGCGAATTGAAGATTGCGGACGACGCGGGACACGAGAGCCGACAGGAGATTGAAAAGTATGTGAAAGCTAAAAATTATTACGGGGCCGAGATGGAATATCGCGCGCTCTTGAAGGAGAGCCCGAACGACGTGGCCGCGCTCGCCGGTCTTGCTTCCATGCTCGACCAGCAGCAGCGCTACGCGGAGGCGCTCGTCGAATACGAAGCGGCCTCAAGGCTTCAGCCCGACAACGTAGAGACGCTGTTATCCTTAGGCCAGCTTTATGAAATCAAGGGACGCGATGCGGACGCCGAGACGGCCTTTGCGCGCGCCGTAGAGTTACAGCCCAGAAACGCCGACGCGCGCGGGTTGCTCGCATGGGTGCTCCTGCGCAGGGGAAAGGTGGACGAAGCTTCCAATGCGATTGAAGAGGCGCTCAAGATTCGGCCCAACGCGGAATTTCTGGATACGAAAGCTTACATCCTGCTCGAACGCGGCCAGCTCGAAGCGGCGCTCGCAGCAGCGCAGAGCGCCTCCGACAAAAGCAAAGACCCTGCCTTCAAAACCGCGCTGGCGGTGATTCTCTATCGCATGAACCGCAAGGACGAAGCCCTCAACACTTACAGACAGGTTCGCCAGTCGAGCCGCGACGACAAATGGGGCGACCTCAAACGGCTCATCATGTCTCTCGGCTACCCGAAGCCCGTGCTGGAAACTCTCGTCGAATTAATTAAAGAGACGAATTAAAAGCCGATTGAAAAGTCCCGTAGGGACTGAATGTTTATAGCCCGCGCGCAATTTCTAGGAATCAAGCTCCGTAGGAGCGGCATGTCACGGATGCGGAACATGGCGCTCCTACGGAGCTTGATTTTTAATTATGACGATTAAGCTATAAACATTCTGCTCCTATGGAGCTAAAGAATTAGGACTTTTCAATCTGCTTCTAAGAAGCTGTTTGAAAAATCCAAGCTGGAACGTAGATTCAACAACTTACGGACTCTGCCCCTTGCTCTTATCTAGGGTTGAGAAAGCCGTAAGTCCTTTGAAATCGTCATAGCTCACTTTGTGAACGGATTATTCAAACAGCTTCTAAGAATAAGCTTGTCTTTATTCACCCGAGTTGGTTTATTCTGCTTGGTGACGATTGATTGCGCGTAAGGCTTTCAATCAAAGCGAATGATGGACACAAAAACCGTACTGGCAGACATTTCGATTTTGCCGCGCACGCTGGGACTCGGGGCCGAAGCGTTGGAGGCGCGCGAGCGTCGTGAGCTTTTAGTGGCGAGCGTGGGCGCGCGTCTCGTTGGCGTCTTTGCGGACGAAGCCGACATGATCGCCGAATGGAAACAGACGACGCCATTGCCGCGCGCACCCCTGGCGGTCGTCGGCGTCGTAGGCGTGCGCGGCCTCATACGAACGGTGCTGGACCCTCTGGCAATTCTGGGAGAACGCTCCGCAGGGCAGAAGCCCGAGTTCGGTTTCGTCATCGCTCTCGGCGGCGACGAGCAACTGGCGCTCGCCGTGGATCGCGTCGAGCGCATCATCAGTGTCTTGCCGGAGGAAGTAGAGCCCTTAGGCTCTGCCACAGGAGCGGGGCCGGTGCGCGGTCTCGTGCAGGCGGAAGGCAAAGCGGTCATCGCCGTGCTCAACCCTGAAGAACTTTTTCGCACAGCCATGCACGGTACGGAACGAAGAAGGAAACGAAACAAGGGATGAGGGATGAGGGATGAAAAGGAAGCTATTCAACATTGAGTAGTTCTTCTTTTATCCCTTATCCCTCATCCCTCATCCCTCATCCCTTATGCTTTCTTTAGAGGCCACACTTGAACGGGTTGAGCGTCTGAGCCGGTCGGGCGCGGGGGAAGACGTGCGCGCGCTTGTGCGTCTGCTCGGTGATGCTGACTGGCAAACGCGGCGCGCAGCCGCAGAGGCTATCTCTACGCTGGTGCAGGCGGGCGCGTTGGCGGCGGAGGTGGAAACGGACGCGCTGTTTGCGGAACTCATCGCGGCGGTTGCTGATAAAAGGGATGCTGGTCGTCGTGCGGCGGCGGTGGCTGCGCTTGAAGGCATCGGAGCGCGCGCCTTGCCTGCGCTGCGCACGGCGCTTCCACGCGCGGACACATCATCTTCTATTGCGCTCGCGGGGCTCGTCGGTCAGGCCGGGGGCGCGCAGGCTGTGGAGCTTTTAGCGCCGCTCGTGCGCCATCAGGATACAAACGTTGCCGCCGCCGGAATCGCCGCCCTCGGGCGCACCCGCCACCCCGCAGCAACACCGCTTCTCCTAGCAGAGCTTGAAGCAAAGGACGAGTGGTTGAGATTCGCTGCGGTCGGCGCGCTCGGAGAGTTGGGCGACGCGCGTTCCGTGCCCGCGCTGGAAGCTTTGCTTGCAGAACCGTTGATGCGCGAAGCGGCGGCAAGCGCGCTTAACGAGATAGCGAGCGTAGAGGCTTGCGACGCGCTGGCTCGAAATTTACGCGAAGCTGATGGAAGCCTGCGCCCGCCCGTGCTCGCCGCGCTCGTCTTTATGAGCGAGGACGAGCGTCTCTTGCCCGCCGTGATGCAGGAGCACTTGCGCTCTCTGGCTCGCAGCCTCTTTCGCGAAGCAGCCGACCGCGCGACCTTTAGCGACGTCCTGCGTCTGACTTCAACCAGCGACCCTGCATTGAAGCGCGCGAGCATCACTGCGCTCGGATGGTTGGGCGACGACCGTGCCGTCGCGGTGGCGGCGGCTGCGCTTGCAGACCCTGCGTTTGTCAAAGTCGCGCGTCGCGCGCTGCATGATCTGGCGAGCGACCCGCACGCTCTCAATCGTATGCTTGAAGTAGAGCCGGAGATGATCCCCCCGTTGGAAATCGCTGGGGCCATCGGCGGGGCCAAGAGCTACGCGGCCATCGAGACGGCTGCGCGGCTGGCCGTCGGAGCCTCGGACGCAGAGACACTTGAAGCCAGTCTACAGACGCTTGCGCAGGCGCGCGACTGGTTGCGCGAAGTTCATGCCGAACTCTTCGACTCGATTGGTGTGGCGAAGCTGGCCGAGAGCCTCTTTGGTCTTTTAAGCATTGCCGAAGGAAGGGCGCTCATTGAGATTGCCGAAACGCTGGGCGTCTTTGCCCCGGCCCTGCCCGCCGTCACAGTAGAAGCAATCGCGGATGAGCTTCTGCAAACAGACACGGACGATCACCTGCTCGCGCGCCTTGCCTTTCTGGATAACGCAGACCCCATGCGCGCCGTCGAAGAGGCCGCGCGCGCAGAGCGTCACAGAAGCCCGCGCGTGCGTCTCTCGGCTATCGAAATTTTGAGCTGGCGCGCGGCGTCAATGGACGACGCTTCGCTGGCGCAGCATTTAACGGACGAAGCGGCAGGAGTCAGACGCGCAGCCATGCGAGCCATGCGACGCGGGACGGCCAACGCCGAAGCCTTTCGCGCCGTCAACGCCGCGCTCTCGGACGACGACATCTGGGTCAGGGCCGAAGCCCTCACCACGCTCGGCGCGTTGTTCGGTCACGAGACGGAAGTGCGCGCGACTTTACGCGAAGCTCTCCTTGCGCCGCACCCGCTCTGCCGCGTGGCCGCGACTGCTGCGCTGGCGCAAGTTGCGGAGCGTCCCGACTGGGGTGCGCTGGCGCAAGTTGCGCGACGCGACGTGCAACCTGAAGCGCGCCGTGCAGCCGTCATGGCCTTCGAGCACTGCACGCAACAACGAACGCTCCTGCGCGTGGCGAGCGCCGCGCTCACGGATGCGGCGTGGCCCGTTCGCCGCGCAGCCGTCCGCGTGCTCAACGCCTGTCGCGCAGAGGCAGCGCACAAGCTTCTGCTCGACACAACACAAAATGAAGAGGAGGAAGCAGCCGTGCGCGGCGCGGCCCTGTGCGCGCTTGCCGGGCGCACGGCCCCGGAAACAATCGAGCTGGCCTGCCGTTTAATTTCTCTGGGCGACCCGACGCTGACGGAAGACGCCTACGCGGCCCTTCAAGCGTTGCGGCCCACACGCGAGGATGACTTGAGAGCGACAACCATCAACTGTCCGCCCCGCGCCGCCAGCGTCATCAAGTTTATTCTCGATAAAAAAGTGACAAGAGAAGTGACAAGTGACGAGTGACAAGTGACGAGCAAGAGAAGAGACAAGCTGCTTTGACTTGTCACTTGTCACTCGTCACTTGTCACTGATTTCTTATGTTCGATTCTTCCAATCAGGAGCCTTTGATTTTGTCGCGCGACGGCGCGCGGCCTCTGATGGACGAGTCTGCTTTCCTGCGGCTGCGCGATCTGGTTTATCAGTCTTCGGGTCTCTACTTTGATTTGAAATCACAATCCACCCTTGAGCGGCGGTTGCGCCCGCGCGTGCAGGCGCTGCATCTGGGGAGCTTCGAACAGTACTATCTTTATCTACAGTTTGACCGCGACCGCCGCGAGGAGTTGCAACGCGCGCTCGATGCCGTGGCCGTGCACGAGACCTACTTTTTTCGCGAGACGCGCGCGCTTGCGGCCTTCGGTGAAGAGATGCTCCCGGAAATCTTCGAGCGTAACCGCGAGGCTCGCACCCTTCGCGTGTGGAGCGCGGGCTGTTCTACAGGCGAAGAGGCTTACACGCTCGCCATACTGATTCTTGAATCCGGTCTCTTCGACGATTGGAAGATAGAGTTGGCCGCGAGCGACCTCTCGCAGCGCGTGATTGCCACGGCACGGTCGGGGCGCTACCGCTCAAACTCTTTTCGCGCGATGGATGAAGAAAGACGCGCGCGCTATTTCACGCCGCAGGCGGACGGCTCGTGGCTCGTGGACGAGCGCCTGCGCGTGATGGTCAACTTCGGCTGCTTTAACCTGGCGGACAGCCGCCGCTTCAACATCTACACGGAGCTGGACGCCATCTTTTGCCGCAACGTCATGCTCTATTTTGACACTGCGGCCCGGCGGCGCACCGTCCAGGGCTTTCATCAACAACTACGCGAAGGCGGCTATTTAATTCTGGGCGCATCGGAATCGCTCGTCACCCTGAACGCCCCCTTCCGCCTCGCGCATTTACAGCACGACCTCGTGTACCAGAAGAAGGGATGAGGGCGGAGGGATGAGGGATGAAAAGGAAGCTATTCAAGATGAGTAGTTCTTCTTTCGTTCCTCATCCCTCCGCCCTCATCCCTCATCCCTGCTCTTATGCATCGTTTATTAATCGTGGATGATTCGCCTTTGTATCGGTTGCGGCTGTCGCAGATTTTCGCGGCGTCGGACCGTTTGCAGATTGTGGGTCTGGCGGCGAACGGGCGCGAGTGCGTCCGTGTGATTAAGGACCGGCGGCCCGACGTCGTCGTGCTCGATTTGGAGATGCCGGAGATGGACGGCTTCAGCGTCTTGCGCTGGGCGATGAAGCACGCGCCCGTTCCCTTTGTCGTCTGTAGCGGTCTGGGCGAGCGCGAGAGCGTCTTTCAGGCTCTGGAAGCGGGCGCGGTTGATTTCATCACCAAGCCGGAGCTGCGCCACGCCATTCGCTCCGAAGAGTTCGCGGCGCATCTCAGAGAGCGCGTCGAAGCGGCTGCCGCAGCGCACGCGCTCACCGGAGCGACGCGCGACGAGGAAAAGGAAGCGCATATACGCGCCGCGCGCTTTGCGCAAATGAAGTCCGCCGGGGAGCGCGCGCGTGTAGTCGCCATCGTCGGCTCTGCGGGAAGCCCTGCGGCTGTGGGTCTTATTCTCTCGAAGCTCAGGCCAAACTTCTCCGTGCCCGTCGTCGTCGCGCTACACATGCCGCAGGGCTTCACGCGCTCGTTTGCCGAAAGACTTTCGCGCACAACTCCTTTCACGGCGCGCGAGGCCCGCGCGGGCGAGCATCTGGCCCCCTCGCATGTCTACGTTGCGCCGGGCGGTCATCACACTGTGCTAAGGGCCGAACGGGACGGCACTCTCTCTTTCGAGACCGAGCCTTCAGCGGAGAACGATTTCTACTCGCCGTCGGCAGACCGTTTGCTCGCGAGCATGGCCCGTGCGTGCGCGGAAAAATCGCTCGCCGTAGTTTTGACCGGCATGGGCGACGACGGGTTGGAAGGCGCGCGCGCCGTTCGCGCACGCGGCGGGACTGTCATCATAGAGTCGCGCGAATCCGCACTTATCTGGGGCATGCCGCGCGCCGTCGCCGAGGCTGGCCTCGCGGACGCAGAGCTATCACCGGCAGGAATCGCCGCCGCACTACCCCTGCTCTGTCACAAATAGCAACTCACATTAGCAGAAATTAAAGGGCGCGAGTTTTCCTACTCCATCGCGGATGATAAGATAGCCCAACGAATTCCGATTTCATCCCGGTGGAGTATGAACGAACAAGCTTTCACGACGCTTGAGTATGACGGTTTGCGCGCGCTCGTCCGAGCCGGGGCACAGACCGAGATGGGCCGCACGCGGGCAGCGACTCTAGCGCCTTTCGACAATCTCGAAGAATTGCGCCGCGCGCTTCGTGCGCTCTCGGAATGCGTCGAATTGAGACGACGCGGATTTTCATGGTCTTTCACGGAGCTTGCCGACCCTGAAACTGCGCTCGCGATTTTAAGAATCGAAGGCGCGACGCTTGAGCCGTTAGTGATTCTTGAACTCGGGCGTCTCTGCGAACAGGCGCTCAATGCGCGTGCAGTGATTCTTCAAGAGCGCGAGCTGTGTCCCACGCTTTCAGAGATTGTCGAGCCTCTGCCGCGCGAGCTTCATTCAGTGGCGGCGCGCATCTCTAACAAAATTCTGCCGGGCGGCGAGATAGACGACCGCGCGAGCCCCGAACTGGGACGCATACGCGCGGACATCCAGCGCCTGCGCTCGCAGATTACTCACCAGCTTGAATCTTTAATGCGCCGTTCCGAAGAAGCGATTCAGGATGAGCTGGTGACGGTGCGCAACGACCGCTTTGTGATTCCCGTGAAGGCGGATCATCGCGGGCGCGTGCGAGGTGTGGCGCACGGCTTTTCCTCTTCGGGCGCGACCGCTTTCGTAGAGCCTTTGGAGACCATTGAATCCAACAACGAGCTACAGGCTTTGCGCGAAACTGAAGAACGCGAAATCGCGCGCATCCTTTTCACACTGACGGAAGAACTGCGGCAACATCTTCCGGCCATAGAGCTGGCGGCGCACGTCGTGGCCGAGCTTGATTTCATCAACGCCAAGGCCGCGTTCTACAGGCGCTTCAACTGCGTCGTGCCCGAGACGAGCGAAACGGGAGCTTTTGAGCTGGTCGCCGCGCGTCATCCATTGCTCGAAGAAAATCTGCGCGCACAGGGGCGAGAGGTTGTGCCGGTCTCTTTGCGGCTTGATGATGCGCGGCCCGTGATGGTCATCTCGGGCGCGAACGCAGGCGGGAAAACAGTGGTGCTGAAAACGGCTGGGCTCTCCGCGTTGATGGCTCTTTCGGGGCTGCCGCTTCCGGCGGAGCGTGCGCGTGTGCCCTTCTATCGCTCCGTGCTCGCGGACATAGGCGATCATCAATCGCTCGCCGCGAATCTCTCGACCTTTACTTCGCACGTCGCCAACATCGCGCGCATGCTGGAACTGTGCGAGCGGCCCGCGCTGGTGCTCCTTGACGAAGTCGGGACGGGCACGGACCCGGAAGAAGGCTCTGCCTTAGGTGTCGCGGTCGTGGATCATTTTCGTCGCGCGTGCGGCGCGCACGTTCTGGCGACGACGCACTACGGCGGCTTGAAGATGTACGCGGCGAACGAGGAGGCGGTCGAGAACGCAAGCGTCGAGTTTGATGAAAAGACCTTGGAGCCTACATATAGATTGCTGGTCGGCATGGCCGGGTCGTCGTCGGGTTTGGACATTGCGCGACGCTTCGGTTTTCCTGAAGAGATTGTGGAGCGTGCGCGCGCGCGCGTCAGCGAATCGGCGCGTGACGCTTCGGAATATTTGCGCCGCATCAAGCGCGAGTCGGAAGAGGCTTTGAGCTTGCGCCGCGCGCTGGAAGAGGAGCGCGAGGCCGTAGCCGAAAAGTATGCTTCGCTGGATAAAGAGGCAGCGCGGCGTGAGCGCGAGCGGCAGGCGGCGTATGAGCGCGAGCTGGTGGAAGCGATTGAAGATTTTGAGAAGCGCGCCAAAGAGATGGTCTCAAAGATAGAGGACCGCGTGGAGCGTGCGCGCGCCGAGCGAGACGCAGAGCGCCGCGCCGCCGAACTCAAGCGCGAGGCCACGCGTTCCGCGCGCACGAGCGTTGAAGCGCAAACACCGCGAGCCGTGCGCGTCGTACGTGACGGGCGTGTCGTGGAAGCGAAGCCCGTTGAAGATGAAAAGGAAGCTCCAAGAGCATTGCCGTCGCGCCCGCTGCGCAAAGGCGACCGCGTGCGGCTGAAATCCTTCGGCTCGATAGGCATCGTGGAACAGCTCGGCGCAGACGAGGCGGAAGTGAGAGTCAAATCGCTTCGCTTTCGCGAGAAGCTCAGTAATCTTGAACTGGTCGAGCCCGAGCCTGTTCAACCGCCCGCGAAACGCGGCTCACGCCTTCGTGTCTCGCCCGGAACGGAAGTTCATTTAAGAGCGCCTGAAGATGATGCCGAAACGGAGTTGAACGTCATCGGTCACACGACTGACGAAGCCGTGGATGCAACCGATAAATTTTTGGATGAAGCATACATGCATAGCATGGGCCGCGTGCGAATCATACACGGTCACGGCACGGGCGCACTGCGCCGCGCCATAGGCGAGCACCTGCGCAATCACCCGCACGTCGAGCGCTTTAGTCAGGCTCCGCAGGATCAGGGCGGCGCGGGCGCAACCGTGGTCGAGTTGAAGCAATAGAACTTAATCAATATCTTATGGAGAGCATTGAGGTGGATGCTGAAGTAACTCTCTATTTTAGAGATCAGTTGCGACAAGCTAGAGCTACTGCGCTTCGTGATGCTGAAGCATTTGATGAGATCATCTTCGTGCTTGAGCGGTTAGGTGGTTACTTGTGCAATGAAAACTGCCCAGCTAAAAAAAATAACAAAGGAAAGAAGAAAAATCTTGGTCTCGCTCATAAAGGTGAGCATATTATCAAACAAGCCAACAATTCCTCATTAGCAACTGAAATTCCATCGAAGCTGGCAGATTTCCACACGGATTTTGAAAAGCTTTTTCGTTTAGTTAGAGAAGCAAGAAACGATGCCATGCACGAAGGTGCTTTCGCTCGCCACTTAACAACCCATGCCGTTGAATTATCAATCGTTTTGGAGGATTCTCTAATGAAAGACTGTGATAAAGTTGGTGATTATATGGTAAGAAACCCTGTTTGTGCATTCTCATGGCAGCCGCTAAGTTTCGTTAGACAAACCATGCTAGTAAATTCATTCTCATATCTTCCCGTTCTAGCAAGTTATGAAAGTGAACCTAAAGAGCTTATCTCTGACCTTGCTGTAGCTCAGTATTTACGGGGAGAATCTGACGGACGATTCTTTAAACAACGTCTCACTCAGACTCTCGGGGATGTGCTTAGCTCAAAAGCAATTAAATGCTGCGAGCCTAGAGTATGTACACCAGACACTTTAATTATAGATGCACTAAAGTATTTGGATAATCTTCCAATCTTGGTTAAATCTGCTTCATCAAAGCAACTAGTAGGGCTACTAACTGCATTTGACCTTTTATAAATGTCTATAAATTGTAATGAGGATAACGCCGCCAAAACGTTATCAAGTTAAACCATGCGCTTTCCGCAAACCTTTATTGATGATCTGCGCCGACAGGCGGACATAGTGCGCGTCGTACAGGATTACGTCTCTCTGAAAAAGAAGGGCGCAAACTGGATGGCGTGCTGTCCCTTTCATCAGGAGAAGACGCCCTCGTTCTCGGTTAGTCCATCGAAAGATATTTTTTACTGCTTTAGTTGCCAGAAGGGAGGAAGCGTCTTTAACTTCGTGATGGAAATCGAGCGCGTCTCGTTTCCCGAAGCGGTGAGAATTGTGGCCGAGAAGTCGAACGTGCCGCTGCCGCAGTTGGTGGATGATAAGAGGTTCGAGGCGCGGCGTCAGGAGGCTGACGAAATCATAGAGATGAATTCGTGGGCGCTTGCGTGGTGGGAAGCTCAACTGGAAGAGGGCAATCAGGAAGCAAAGCGTGCGCGCGAGTACATCATGGGTCGTGAGATTACGGAAGAGACGTGCAAGGCTTTTCATTTGGGATACGCGCCGGATAGCTGGGACGGGTTGGTCGCGCACCTGAAGCGGCGGGGCGCAAGCGATGGTCAGATTGAGCGGAGCGGTCTGGTAGTTAAAAAGGACGCGGGCGGTTTTTACGACCGTTTCCGTGGGCGGCTGATTTTTCCAGTCATGGACGCGCAGGGGCGAGCGGTCGCCTTTGGCGGGAGGATTATGCAAGCGGGCGAGCCTAAGTACCTGAATTCGCCCGAAACGGCTGCTTATACCAAGGGGCGACACCTTTACGGGCTGCACCAGACGCGCGACGAGATACGCCGCAAAAAGTTCGCTATTTTGGTCGAGGGCTACCTGGATTTGATAATTCCCTTTCAGGCCGGGGTCAGAAATGCGGTCGCAAGTCTGGGCACGGCTTTAACCCCTGAACAGGCGAAACTTCTGGGAAGGTTTGCGCGTAAAGTCGTAGTCAACTATGATGGGGATAAAGCGGGCGTGCAGGCGGCCAAACGGGCAATAGAAACGCTTCTGGCAGAAGACTTTGAGGTCAAGGTGCTGGTTCTGCCGGACAACGCCGACCCGGACGAGTTCATCAAACGATTCGGCGTTGAGGCGTATCAGGAACGGCGCGGGAAAGCACTCCCCCATATACAATTTGTGCTCGATCAGGCAGTACGGGATCGTGATCTTCGGCGTCCCGCCGAAAAGGCGGCGGCAGTTGAGGACGTGCTCCCGTATGTTCGCGCTGTCCGCAACACGATTCAACGGCGCGAGTATTTTGACATGACCATGGACCGGCTGCGCGTAGAGGAACAGACGTTGCGTCAGGAGCTATGGCAACTTGTCAAACAGAGCGCCGCAAGTTCTGCGGGCACAAGCGTTCGGCAGAAGGTGGCTCAGGCGACGGGCGCGCAGCCCACCGTGGCTGAACAAAAGCTGCTTGAGCTGCTCGTCCACGATGAAGATTTGCGGCGCGACATCCTCCCTCTGATGGAAGAGGCCGATTACGAGGAGTTGCCAACGGCCAGTATCTTCCGCGCGCTCGTGGAATTGACAGAAGCGGGACAGGAAGTTGATTTCAGCTCCTTGAGCGCGAAAACGGAAGGCGACCCTGTTGCATCTGACCTTGTGCCGCTTCTCCTGATGGGCGAATCGGAGCGCGCCGAGGGCGAAGCGGTTGACGACGTGCTGGCGGTGGCCGAAAGCTGCTTTTTGGCTCTGCGCGAGATGATGGTTGACCGCCGCTTGAACGAGTTGCGCACGGAGGCTGCCGGGGCAGAAAACGAGGGCGACACGGAGCGTCAGAACAGGTTGACGCTGGAAATTATGGAATGGCAAAGACGCCGGGCCGAGCTGCTGCGTGGAACCGCAAGCGCGCGGGCGGGGTCTTAAAGACGAGAAATTTGAACGGATAGACGGGACAAACCGTCCTCGAAGACGCGCGTGGAGGCTCTCTCCTCGAAATACAGGCCGGCGCGCGAGAAGGTGGAAGAGAAATTGAGCATCGAAGAGAAAGACCGTGACGACGTCATGCAGCGCCTTCTGGAACTGGGTGGCGACAAAAAGTATTTGACCTTTGACGACCTGAACCGCGAGTTGCCGGACAACGTCGTCTCGCCCGACGACATAGAGGATGTCCTTCAAAAACTGGAAGGCTCGAACATCCCCGTCGCGGATTCGGACGAGCGGTTGATAGAGCAGGCGGCGGCGCTTGCCACCGACGACGAAGACGACACGATTGACGAAGATATAGAGCTGGACCTTTCGGCGGGCGCGCTGGAAAAGACGAACGACCCCGTGCGTCTATACCTGCGCGAGATGGGCGTTGTTCCGCTTCTGACGCGCGAAGGCGAAGTCGCCATCGCCAAGAGAATCGAGCGCGGGCAGCTCAAGACGCAGAAAGCCATCTCGCGTTCGCCCATCGCCGTCGCAGAGCTTCTGAAAATCGGCGACGAGCTGGCAGCCGAACGGCTTCACATTCGCGACGTTGTCAACTTCTCCGAACAGGCCGAGCTGACCGGCGACGAAGACAAGGCCGACGAGTACCTGCGCTGGACAATCGAAGGCATCGAGAATATTCGCAAGCTCTTTAAGCAGGGCTTGAAGGAATGGGACAAGCTACGCGCCGAGCAGAAGGTGACGCGCGGCAAGAAGTCCAAAAAGCTGTTGCGCCTACAGCGCAAGGTCGCGCGGGTTCGCTTAGAGATAGCGCAGGAAATCGGGCGTCTTAACCTGACGGAACGCGCGCGCCAGCGACTGATTAACTCCATCCGCTCCGTGCAGAAAGAAGTACGCACGTCGGAGCGCGAGATAGAGAACTACACGGAGAAATTGAACCGCAAGCGCATCAAGCCTGAAGACGAGCGCGAGTATAAGCGTCGCGTCACGGGCGCGAAAAAGCGTTTGCAGCAGATAGAGGCCGACCATAACATCTCGCCCGTAGAGATTAAGCGCTCACTGCAAGCCATCGTCATCGGCGAGCAGGAGACGGGCCAGGCCAAGCGCGAGCTGATTGAAGCGAACCTTCGCCTTGTGGTCTCGATTGCCAAGAAGTACACGAACCGTGGCTTGCAGTTTCTGGATTTGATTCAGGAAGGCAACATCGGTTTGATGAAGGCCGTGGACAAGTTCGAGTGGCGGCGCGGCTACAAGTTCTCGACCTATGCGACGTGGTGGATTCGACAGGCGATTACGCGCGCCATCGCGGATCAGGCTCGAACGATACGCATCCCCGTGCACATGATCGAGACTATCAACAAACTGATTCGCACTTCGCGCGCTCTGGTGCAGGAGTTGGGCCGCGAGCCGACCTCGGAAGAGATTGCGCGCAAGATGGACATTCCCGTCTCGAAGGTGCGGAAAGTCTTGAAGATAGCGCAGGAGCCTATCTCGCTTGAGACGCCCATAGGCGAAGAGGAAGATTCGCATTTGGGCGACTTCATCGAAGACAAGTCCATCCTGAATCCTGCGGATGCGGTGGTCGCTTCCAATCTTCGCGAGATTACGGACGAGGTGCTGGCGACACTGACGCCGCGCGAAGAGAAGGTCATCAAGATGCGCTTCGGGCTAGGGACGTCCGGGTCTGAGCACACGCTCGAAGAAGTCGGCCAGCACTTTGCCGTCACGCGCGAGCGCATTCGCCAGATTGAAGCCAAGGCTTTGAGAAAGCTCAGACATCCTTCGCGCTCGCGTAAGCTCAAGGCGTTTCTTGAGAGCGCGCAGCGGTAAGCTGAGGATAAGCGAAGAGCATAAGGGGCTCGGGAATCATCTTCCCGAGCCCCTTATTTTTTTTCGCTCGCGCGCGTTTAGCGCAGGGTCTGCGGGTTGAAGCTCTTGACTGTGTTATCGAAGGTGTACTGGTAGGTGTAGAAAGGAAGCGGGATTTCTCGTGTGTAAGAGACGCGCGCCTGCCAGCGTCCCTCCTGCGTGCCGACCAGCACAACGGTCGCCGGGGGCGGCGGAGCGCCGTAATCCGTAGCCGTGTCGAGCAAAGTTTTCCTGAGCGTATCGCTCGTCGTCTGTGGCTGCACGGCGGCGACGTTGACAGTCTGCTGCATCGCTTCCTTGAACTGATAAGCTTGAATCGCGACCGGGACATACTGGTAGCCGGAATAAGCGATCATGATAATGACTGCCAGCACAATCAGAAATTTCAGACGTCCCTGCCCACGCTCGCCTTTGCGGCGTTGGACGGGGCGTGTGCCGCACGAAGTACTCATCTTAATCTCTTCCTCACTATCTTTAAGAATCAGGTTGTAACACGGAGCGGAGTGAAGCGCGTAAAAGCTCTGGGGCAATTTTTGTCTGGTCAACCAGCGCGGCGCGGCCCAGGCGTTTGAGGAGAACCCACTGGACGCGACCGCCGACCGCTTTTTTGTCGCGTGCGAGCGCACGCACTAGCGAAGTCAGGTCGAGGTCACTTGTACGGGGCAGCTCGCCGCACAGCTCTATGGCTGCCCGAAGTGATTCTAACCCGGATTGCTCCAAAATGCCTAGTCTTTTTGAAATTTCGCCCGCCACCAGCATCCCGTAGCCCACCGCCTCACCATGCCGGAACCGCCTGTAATTTGTTGAAATTTCAAGGGCATGCGCCGTCGTATGGCCGAAATTCAGGATGCGCCGGGAGCGATGGTCGCGGCGCGAGGTCTCCTCTCGCTCATCGCCCGCGACGATTGCTGCTTTGAATTTGACGTGCTCGCGTATGAGCCGTTCCAGCCCCGCCGAGGGCTCAAGCCGCCTTCCCGTCCATTCTTCCGCGAGAAACTTGCGGGTCAAATCAAAGAGCGCACGCGAGGCAACCGCGCCCTGCTTGATGCATTCGCAGAAGCCCGCGGTCAGCTCGCGCCGTGGCAAAGTCCGAAGCGTTTCGGTATCGACGAGGACGGCGCGCGGCTGGTGAAAAGCCCCGACCATGTTTTTTCCGTGAGCGGTGTTGACGCCGACTTTGCCTCCGACCGATGAGTCTACCTGCGCCAGGAGCGTCGTCGGAACTTGAATCAGGGCAATCCCGCGCAGGTAACTGGCCGCCGCGAATCCAGCCAGGTCGCCGACCACGCCGCCGCCCAGAGCGACCACGGCGTCCGTTCTTTCCAATCCTGCGGCAGAGAGAAAATCGAGCGCGCGCGTAAAGGTCCCGATGGACTTGTAACGCTCGCCGTCCGGCATTAGCCAGTGAGCGACATCAAAACCCCGCGCGGCCATGCTCTCAATAGCAGCGCTTCCATAAAGATTAAAAACTTTGGGATTCGAGATGAGGACAATGCGGCGCGCCTGAGCGGTGAGAGCGCGGCTTACGGTCGCACCAAGGCGAGCGAGTGTGCCCTTGCCTATGAGAATTTCGTAGTCGGCCCTTTGCGCCTTGAGGCGCACGCGTACGCGCTCCAACTCGGTTTTCTTTCACACCTCGCTGACTGTCTTGATGAAATGGTCTGCCAGAAGATCAAAATCCAGCTCGCCAAAGCCGACGAGCCGCGCCAGATCTTCGACAGTATAACGCGAGGCCGTGTTCCAGAGGTCTATTAATTCATCGCCCGCGCGACGCTCTTGCCACCAGCGCCGACCGTGACGCACGAGCAGGTGCTCGCGCAATCCTATTTCAAAGGCCCACGCGCGCAGGTAAGCCGCCGCGTAAAATCCGTCGTCCACGTCCCATAGATAAAGCGCAGGGTCTCTGCGAAACAGCGTCGCCTCCGTCTGAAGCGCGGCATAACGCTCGGCCAACTGCTCCGAGCGCAGGTTCGAGGCAGCATGCATCTCAAGCTCGTAACGCAGCTTGCCCGCGTAGCGCCGCACGTTATGCAGCGTGAGCAACGACAGGGTCGACCGAATTTCGCGCACGTTCTCCTCTCTCACATTGGGCAAATATTCGCGTAGCCACAGCGGGTCAAGGTAAAGATAGTTGAGCAGAAAGGCGTAGCCTTCCATCGTCGCATGATCCGGCGCGTAGAGAAATTCCGGATAACGTTTGACCAGATCATTCGAAGACCAGGCGAAATGCTGCGCGTGGCCCACTTCGTGAAAGAGCACAGTGTAATCGTAGACGCCGCCGACGGGCGCAACCAGCAGGCGCACGTCCTCCGGCGGGTTGATGCGAAAACAGGCAGCGCGCGGATTCTTGGTCGGACGCAGCTCCGCGTCTATGTGTATGTTCTTTTGTTGCTCGACGCGTATGCCGAGACCGCTCATGGCGGCAGCATAAGTCGGCATCACGCCGCGCGCGGGAAAGAAAGGATCAAGGCGCACCAGACGCTGGAAGAAAAGATAATCGCTGTAATCAAGCTCGTCAAACCCGACGCCGGGAACATCGCGCGCGGCGGTTTTTCTTAAGGCCGCAGTGTAAACGGATTCCGTGCGCCTGAGAAAAGCATCCGTCTGCGCGGCCAATAGCTCAAGGTCCGTGACCATGATGTCCTGGTAGAGAGCGGCGTAAGAATCGAACCCGAGCTTAACCGCCGAGGCGTGAAAGGATTCAAGACGCGCGGCGCGCAGGTCGTTGCAACGGCTGATGGCGTCAACCCAACGCGCGCCAAGCTCGTGCCGCCTGCGGACATCTCCTTCGTTGGCAAGCATCTTGGGCACGCTATTCAAAGCCACGCGCTCGCCGTCCCACTCGACCTGTGAGCCCGATTGGCAGTGCGCGCACTCGTCCGTCAACTCGCGTACGCGCGCCTCCATGTAGCCTACGCGCGCTGCGCCCAGAAGAGTGCCGAGCCCTGCGCGTTCCGTGTCCAGATGCGCGGGCGTATCCTCAAGGGCGCGTTGTAAATCTTGAATTGCTTCAGGGGTAAAGAGGTCGCTGTAGCGTTCGTAGATGGGCTCGGAGTGAAGCTCCGGCTCAAAACCGGCGCGATGCCGGTAGTGCGCTAATTCCAGAGCCGAGCTGAAGGCCGCAAAGTCCTTGCGGTAATCACTTGTATTCATAAGCCGGTGAGGCGCAAAGGCACTTTCATCAGAAATTCTCAGAGCTTGGTTATTTTTGAGAGAGCATGTGGCGCGAGGCGGATTGTAATACGGGTCGCAAAAAGAATGCAAAGAAATGGTGCGGAAGAGGTTGAGGTTCTAAAAAAGCGAACGGGCGCGACAACGTGGGAGTGTGTCGCGCCCATTCATATTCGTGGTCACTGTCCTCACCCCAGCAACCACTGAGACGGAGGATCCACCAACCGTCTCTCTTGCCCCACAATATACATCGCAATGCTTATGCCATGCAATAGGGAAGATAAAAATTATTTTGCCTCGACGTTTTTCCTCAGTTTTTTATGATTTCTTCACTGGTCCAGTAAAAACGAGCCTTAAGGAGCGAGCCGCATCGTGTAAGAGTTACACTCAGGGCCGCGTAAGATTTTCCCACCGGGCACATTTTTTCAGGGCTCTCCAAGCTCCTTGCGAATGACGGAGGCCAGGGTTTCGGCCTGTCTTTCAATCTCCTCCTGCCGCTCGCCTTCGATCATCACGCGCGCCAGGGGTTCGGTCCCGGAATAACGCAAAAGCAGCCGCCCGCGCGCGCCCAATTCCCGCTCCAACTGACGGGCGGCCTCTTGAATTGCATCGACTTCGTCGAAGGGGCGCTTTTCGCGCACGCGCACGTTGACCAGCACTTGCGGGTAGCGCTCAAAGCCTGCGGTCAATTCATGTAACGCCTCGTCACGTTCGCGCATGGCCCGCAGTAGATTGAGGGTCGTCAGCAGGCCATCGCCCGCGAGGCTCTGACGCGGGAAGATGATGTGGCCGGATTGCTCACCGCCAAGCGATGCCCCCGTCCGCAGGAGTTCTTCCAGAACGTACTTGTCGCCGACATCCGTGCGCACAAGGCTCAAGCCCTTTGAACGGAGAGCAATTTCAAGACCTATGTTGCTCATGACGGTGGCGACGACCCGGTTGTCCTGTAATTCGCCGCGCTCTGACATCACTTGCGCCAGCGCCCACATCGCGGCATCGCCGTCAACGGCAAGCCCACGCCCGTTGACGAACAGCGCACGATCCGCGTCGCCGTCAAAAGCCACACCCAGAGCAGCCCCCTCTTCAACAACTTTGCGGCGCAGGCCATCCAGATGTTGCGAGCCGCAATCGAGATTGATGTTGCGGCCATCGGGCCGGTCGTTGATGACGACCACTTCAGCGCCGAGGGCGCGAAAGAGCGCGGGCGCAAGATGGTAGGCCGCACCGTTGGCACAATCGATTACCATCTTCAAGCCCCTGAGCGCGAGACCCGCAGCTACATCTTGGATCAGATAATCAAGGTAAAGCTGTCGTAAAGAATCTTCTTCCTGAGCGCTCGGCTCGGATGTTATCTTCGCGTCCGAATCGGCGGACGTGTGCTTATACGCCTCTGCTTCGATGTCCGCTTCGATGCGGCGCTCAAGCTTGTCGTCGAGCTTGCGGCCCGTCGGCGCGAAGATTTTGATTCCGTTGTCGTGGTAAGGATTGTGCGAGGCGCTGATGACGACGCCTGCATCAGCCTGAAGATGGCGCGCTAGAAATGCCACGCCCGGTGTGGTGATGATTCCGGCGGAGCGCACACGAGCGCCAGCCTCGCGCGCGCCGCTCGTCAGTGCAGCTTCAATCCAGGGACCGGACTCGCGCGTGTCGCGGCCCATGATGATGAAAGGCTCGCTCGCCTTCTGTTCTTTGAGCAGGCGCGCCAGCGAGCGCCCAACTATTTGGACAGTCGCTTCGTCAAGCGGAAAGCGACCGGCTGCGCCCCGCATCCCGTCCGTACCGAAAAGTTTAGCCATAAGTTTTTTAAAGTCCCGAGTCCCAAGTCTCAAGTCCCAAGTCAAAAACGTCTGCTTATGATTTGGGACTTTGGACTTGGGATTTGGGACTTATCCGACGATGGAGAAGCCTGCGGGTTTGGTGGAGCGTAATTGGACGCGGTCGCGTATGTTGGGCGGCAGCTCCACGTTCATGCTTTTTACTCCGCCGTCATCGCCGACTTCCAGGATGAGGCGTATGTCTTCGGGGCGCAACTGTTCGAGGGCGGACTTCGGGCCGTAGAGCGTGATGGTTGCCGTGGCCGGACGGACAGTTGCGCCGCTCGTGGCGACGACCGTGACGCCCGCAAAGCTCTTTTCTATTCGTTGCTCGCCTATTTCGAGACGGACGTTGACGACCGGGTCCATGATAGTGATTTTCTGGTCGGGCACGTCCACGGCGACTTGCGGAACAGTAAAGCTCTCGCGTCTTCCTTCCAGAGGAATGGTTTCGGTCATGGCCCTGCTCAGGCTGTTGACGTGGCTCGCGGGGCCGCGCACCCTCACGCGCGGCGGCGCGACGGTGATGCCGTAAAGCTCGTAGCCTTCCGCGAGCTGACCTTCGCGACGCACCTCGACCTCGACTTCGCGCTCAAGGCTCGGCTCAAGCTTGAGCGGGACGGTGTTGGGCTCGATCTTTGAAATCTGCACACCGGAAGGAAGGTCAATCGTAATCTTTTGCGGCGTCAATTGGACGACGCGGTCGCCGGGGCTGTAATCATGCACGTCAACGCGCGCGACCAGCTCGCGTCGATTGACGTTCTCCAGCGCGTGCGAGCTGCCCGTAATGGTGATGTCCACTTCGCGGCGCGGGTCGTTGCTAATCTCCATGTCGTTGGGCAGCTGGAACTCAAGAGGGACGCCGCGCAGGCGAATCGTAGTGGGCGTGCGCTGGCTGGTCACTGCAAACCACAACCCCAGGGAGATGGCGAGCGCAATCAGCTTGAGCGTCCAGTCCTCCAGAAAAATCTCGCGCAGCCACGACACGGCCTCACGCTGCGCGCGCGCTCCCTTGCTCTCTTTTGTATCTTCTTCCCTACGAGACATAAAAAGATAGTGATGAGTGATGAATTAAAGAAAGAGCATGCCTTCTTCTTCTTTTAATTCATCACTCATCACTCCGCACTCATCACTTTTAAGTTGGTTTCAGCTTCCGTGTCGGCGGCGGGCTTTTTCTTCTCGCGCTCGCGGCGTGGCGCTTCGAGCGCCTGCAAGATGGAGGCGCGCAGCTTTGTAGCGTCCAGCCCGCGCCGAATCTGTCCGGCCTGCACAAAGGAGATGAGCCCTGTTTCTTCGGAGACGACGACCGCGACGGCGTCCGTGTCTTCCGTGATGCCGATGGCGGCGCGATGGCGCGTGCCGAGGTCTTTCGAGAGACGCGGGTTAAGCGTCAAGGGAAGAAAGCAGGCAGCCGCCGCGATGCGATGACGACGCACGACCACCGCGCCGTCATGGAGCGGCGTGGCCGGATTAAAAATCGTCACCAGCAGGTCGTAGCTCAACTCGGCATCGAGCTTGACGCCTCCGTCCACGACGTTCTTCAGTCCGACGCCGCGCTCAATCACAATCAGCGCGCCCATCCTCGCGGAAGCGAGCGTCGTAGAGGCCAGCACAATCTCGTCGTAAACGCCTTCGCCAAACTGCCCGCGATGCCGCCTCGTAAACGGCATCCGCACGCGATTGCCTATAGAGATTAGAGCCTGACGAATCTCGGATTGAAAAAGCACTATGATGGCGACGCCTATGTAAAGCAGCGCGCCGCGCAGGACGAACTCAAGCGCCGCCAATTCCTGATTCACCGCCAGCCAGTAGAGCAGCGCAAAGGTCGTGATGGCCGCCGCCATAGGCACGGCGCGCGTTCCGCGCACGAGCTTTAAAATCGCATACACGATGAGAAAGACCAGCGCGATGTCCGCGATGTTTCGCGGCTCGCGCAGCCTTTCAAGGTATTCCGTGTATGGCAATATCAGAAGCATCGTGGATATCAGTCCTGCTCGGGTTTTGCCGGCGTTTTTTTGATTTGCTGTGCACTAACACCAACAGCCGCGCACGAGCAATGAAAATGCCAGCTCCGCATGGATTATGAATCAAAAAACTGCGCGGGGCAACGGTGAGAGGGAGAAAGGGATGGGGAGAGTTGGAGACCGATGCGACGCGGCGAGAAAAAGCATTTATCTTTTCCCCGCGTCTCCGCGTCCCCCTTCCCCGCGTTTCGTTATTTACGTCGTTTCTTAATTCCGCGTTGGAGGAAGCCGACGAGATTGCCCGCGCCGTCTATGACGGCCAGGGAACCCAGCCCGTTGCGCTGCATCATGTCGTTGGCGCGCGACATAGGCACACTCTCTTCGACAAAGAACGCAGGCGCGATGGGGCGCATTACTTCGCGTGCGCGTGTCGTGCGCCAACGTTCGCGCGGGAGCTGTTTCAAATCCTCAAGCGAGAGGATGCCGTGCAAGCGTCCCTCATGTGCGACGGGGAAACTCGTCTGACGATAGCGCGGCAGAATCGAGTCTACAAAATGGCTGATTAAAACGTCGGGCGCAATCGTGGCCGGAGCAATCATCGCGTCCGCCACGGTTCTCTGTTTAGAAGTGCTCGCATGACGCACGACACTCGAAGCCGCGTCCAGTAGAAAGAGACCGATGAGCACCGTCCAGAGTCCTGTGAAGAGATCGCGTCGCTGAATCGCAATGAGCACTCCGACGCAGATGAGCGCCCACGCAATCAACTGCCCGCAGCGTCCGGCGATGCGCGTGGCTTCCGCGATGTTGCCGCTGCGTTGCCAGAGAAAGGCGCGCAGGATACGACCGCCGTCCAAAGGATAGCCGGGAAAAAGATTGAACACCGCCAGCAGCAGATTGCCGAACCACAGGAAGAAAAAGACCGCGGCGGTCGTGCTGTAGCCGCCCATGTTCGCGATGACCATCGCGCCAAAGCCGAGCAGGGCGAAGAGAAAACTGGCTGCCGGTCCGGCGATCGCGATGCGAAATTCCGCGCGCGGGTTCTCCGGCTCAGACCGCAGGCGCGCCAGCCCGCCAAAAGGATGCAGCACTATCTCTTCTATCTCTATGCCTTCGGCGCGTCCCATCAGGGCGTGCGAAAGCTCGTGGCCGAAGACCGAGAGAAAGAGCGCGAGCGTCGTCACGATTCCCAGAAACCAGGCCATAGCAGACGACGTAGCCGGGATGCCGCTTGTCCCGTGCCGCAAGTTGGAGGCAACGAGCCACACGCTCAGGGCAAAGACGAAGAACCAGCGATAGTCAATCCGCACGGGTATGCCGTAGACGCGCGCGACCGTAATCTGCTTTTTGAAAAAACCGCTCAGATTCATAAATCATGAATCGTGAATCGTAAATCGTAAATCGTGACAAGATGGTTCTTTCTATTCACGATTCACGATTTACGATTCACGAAATATCGTACGTGTTGTTTTCCGTCCCCAGCATTGATTGCTCGTTGCGCGCCACGCGACGCAGGAGGAGCGGCTCGTCAAACATACGCGTCAGTCCACGAACAGTCGCAAAGCGCGGCTCGTCCGCGATTTTAATCGGGAGCTTCGTCTCTCGCCGCAAATATTCGTCCATGCCTTTTAAGAGAGAGCCGCCGCCGGTCAGTATCAGTCCACGGTCGTGTATGTCTGCGGCGACTTCCGGCGGCAGCGCGGCGAGCGTCTCTCGCACAGCTTCGGCAATCTTGCGCGTGATGGGTTGCGCAACGGCGTAGACTTCTTCAGCCGCGACATCTATGGCTCCGGGGCTGCGCGTCTGGACATCGCTTCCCTTCACCGTCACGGTGCGCCTTGCGTCCTCCGGCTCGATGGCTGTGCCAAGCTCCGTCTTCAAACGCTCGGCGGTGGGTACGCCGATGCTCAAGCCGCGATAACGCCGCAGGCGGTCCGTGATAGCCGCGTCTATGTCTGAGCTTCCGACGCGCTCGGCGTGCGCGTAGATGATTGTGCCGGAGCCGACGACGGCGACGTTCGTAGTGCTGCCGCCGATGTCCACGACGACCGAAGCATGCGGATCGTCAAGACCGACGCCCGCGCCGATGGCTGCGGCTAAACCTTCTTCGACCATGTAGACGCGGCCTATGTGCGCGTGCTCGGCGGCGCTCATCAAAGCGCGCTGCTCGACCTGCGTGACGCCGGAGAGCACGCTCATCGTGGCGCGGCGGCTAAAATGCGAGATGCCGCTACGGGCATTACGCACAAAGCGGTCGAGCATGGCTTGCGTGCGCTCGAAGTCCGCGACCACGCCGTCCACGAGCGGCGCGATCACAACCACATCGCGCGCCTCGCGTCCCTGCACGGCACGCGCCTCGCGCCCGACCGACAGCACCTCACCCGTCACTTTATTGACGGCGACCACAGAAGGCTCGTCCACCACCACGCCGCGCCCGTGCACACTAATAATCGTCCCCGCAGACCCCATGTCTATCGCCATCGAATCGGAGACTAGATTACGCAGCGCGTTAAAGCCCATCCAGGCGCGCGTCCGGTGCATGAAAGATTGTGACGACATAACCTCAAGTAAATAGTAAATGGTAAATAGTGAATAGACAAATGCCTGAGAAAAGAGGTTAGAGGTCAGAGGCTAGAGTTAGTAAAAAAGAGAGTTCGATGGCGGGATAAACATGATTCCTCGCTCCGTCAGGAGCGTGATGTTTATAGTTAGTGAGTGATTAAGAAAATCAAGCTCCGTAGGAGCGGCATGTTATTCGTCCACTACATGCCGCTCCTACGGAGCTTGTTATTTCTCTTGCTCCGGTTGGCTATAAACATCACGCTCCTGACGGAGCTAAATTCGGTTGATGTCTAACCGACGCTTTTTACTAACCTCCAGCCTCTGACCTCTAATCTCTTCTTCTAATTGAGCGGGCCGCTGGCCTGACGCCAGTCAACCTCGAAAAGCGGGACGGGCTGGACGCGATTCTTGACGTAGATGGGCTCGCGCGGGATGAGCTTGTAGCGGCTGTGCGCGGCCTGCGCCGACGCGTCGCTCAAAAGAATCTGCTCGCCTTTGGAGTTTGATTCAAGGCGCGCGGCTGTGTTCACGGTGTCGCCGATGGCCGTGTATTCCGAACGCCGCTCGGAGCCTATGTAGCCGACGACCGCTTCGCCCGTGTGGAGCCCGATGCCGACGCCTATCTCGGGCAAGCCCTCGTTGCGCAGGTCTTCGTTGATGCTGAGAATGCGGCGCTGCATGGCGACCGCCGCGTTGACGGCGTTGGTCGCATCGTCGGGCGTGACGGTGGGCGCGCCGAAAAGCGCCATGAGTCCATCGCCGATGTATTTATCGAGCGTCCCGCCATGAGCGAAGATGATGTCGGTCATGGCCGAAAAATATTTATTGAGAAGCTGTACAACACGCTCTGGCGCGGCGTGCTCGGATAAACGGGTGAAGCCGCGTATGTCTGCAAAGAGCACGGTGATTTTTTGATTGCTGCCGCCGAGCTTGAAACTTTCGGGATTTTCAAGCATCTGCTTGACGACGTACTCGGGCAAAAATCTTCCGTAGTTGGCACGCGCCACTTCTTCACGCGCAAGGCGCTCGTGCGCGCGCACGTTCTCGACGGCGATGGCCGTCTGCGCGGCGACGGCGCTGATTAATTCGAGGTCGTCCTGCGTAAAGGCCGCGAAGGGGTCAAGACGGTCGGCGTAGATTGCGCCGTGCACGCCCGATTCGGCGACGAGCGGCGCGCAGATGGTCGAGCGCACGCCCTGCGAGACGATGGATTCGACTCCGGCAAACTGCGCATCGGCGGCAGCGTCCTGCGACAGCAGCGCCACGCGGTCCTTCATCACCTTGCGCGTGATGGTGCGACCGATGGTCAGCTTTTTAGCGTGCGCTTCCAGATTGGCATCGCGCGTTTTCGTCGCTATCGGGAAGAGATTGAAATCGTCAGAGCCGTCGCTGACTTTGCCTTCGGCCAGGAGAGCCACGACGCGGTCGGCGGGCGTGACGCGAAAGATGATGTCGGTCGCTTTGGCAAAGATGGCTTGCAGATCAAAGACGGAGCCGAGTGTTTTGCTCATCTCATAAAGCACGGAGAGGACTTCGGCCTTGCGTCTCAAAGCCTCCATCTCTTTATTTTCCATCCCGGGCGAGCTGGGGACGCTTTTCGGCCTGAGCACGGTCGCCATCACGTCGTTGGCGGAGATGAGCAGTTGCGTATGGCCCAGCGGCTTGTCGTCGTACTTCACATCGGTCGCGCGCTCTTCTGCAAGCTGCTCGAAGCGCAGGGTGCTCGCGCCGATGGTCACGCGGTCGCCGTTCTTGAGCTGGTGGTCGAAGACCGGCTCGCCGTTGATGTAGACCTTGTTGGCGCTGCGGCGTAGCTGTCCGCCGACCACGTAGCCGTCAATGATTTTGTACGCTCCATCCTCCGCGCGTATGTGTGCGTGATGGCGCGAAGCGCGCGGGTCATCCAGCACAACACAGTTGTCGGGCGCACGTCCGATGGTGCAGGCAGCATGCGGGGCAAGCGTGTATTCCCACTCGCGCCCGCTCGCATCTATGATTTTCAGAAAAGCCATGGCGATTTATGAAATATTTCCGGGAGGGCGGGAAGACCCAAAAGCCTTTTTCAGCTCTCCTGCCCCACTTAAAACGAGAACATCTATTACTATTTACGAGAGACACCTGATTCTACAAGCAACCGTGGCTCTGATGCTACCAAGCACGCGCCCCGGAGAGCAAGAAAAGAAAGGGATGAGGGAGGAGGGATGAGGGATGAAAAGCAGTGCAGAGTGCAGAATGATGAGTGATGAATTAAAGAGCGAATAGCTTTTCTTTCATCATTCATCGTTCCGCATTCTGACTTCTGCCTTTCTTACTTCATCCCTCATCCCTCCGCCCTCATCCCTTTTCCCCTCCCTGCTTTTTCCCGTTTTGTAACATCTTCTTAACATAGCGCACATATGATGCACGCTCTCGTAAAGCCTCGTTCAGGTTTCAGGCAACGGCTGGGAGAATTCTCTCGCATGTCTATCGCTAATGAATTAAGCAACGATGTCGCCAGGGCTGTGCTGGAGCAGCAGGCAATCAAGACTGAGGGGGAAACAAAGGGTCTCACCGAGATTGTTTTAGCGGTCCATTCCACGCTCCGCCTGTTGACCACGGAGGAGCGCCGTCGCCGCCGCGCACACCTCCTACTGCCGCCGCCTCTCAGCAATAACGCCGCTTCAGGCGCACATTGATTTTCGGCGGACGACACGCGCCCGGAACCCTCAAGCCTTCACCCGAACGTGGAGAGCGTCCGGCTTTGAACCTCTCGCAACAGCCCCTCAATTTTTGTTCAAAATTAACCTTGACGTAACCTTCAATTCATATCATCTTCAGCCGCGCAATCAAGCAACATTGTTATCATCCGAAAACGCGCCAGGAGCTATAAAGCAATCCAACAAGTTATCAAAGGAGCCTCCCATGAGCCTCTACAGGATTCCCGCCCTGCGACTTTTCGCATCGTGCGTCTTCTGTCTCTTTTTAAACGTCGCCGTCCCGGCGCAAAGCACCACGGAAAAGCCAAAGGCTGCGACAGACAAAAGCGCGGAGAGCGCGACTTCCTCCGGCACAAAATCCGATCTGGACGAAGTGCTGCGCCTGCTTCGTAAACAACAGGAGGAGATTGAGCGCCTGCGCGTGACCGTCACAGAGCAGTCACGCGAGATAACGGACCTGCGCCAGCGCGTTGATCGCACGAGCGAGCAAAGCGCTCAACCTGCGGTCCTAGTGCGGGCCGCCGACGTGGCGACAAGCGATACGGTCACAAGCGATCAACAAAAACCTTCCACGAGCAAGAGCCAGCCGCAGGACATAGAATCGCGCGTCGGTCGTGTCGAGACGGAGCTTAAAAAAACAAGCGAGGCGATTAGCAAGCAGCTCGGCTCGCTGACTTTTAGCGGCGACATACGCATGCGCTACGAATCCATCTACGGCCAGTTCAACACGCTGGCAAATGCCGACAACGCGCTCATCATCGGCAACGTGTTGAGCGCTCGACATCGTTTTCGCCTGCGCGCGCGGCTTTCGATTCGCGGCCAGGTCAGCAAAGAGTTTGACTGGGGCTTGCGCTTCGGCTCTGGCAGCTTCGCCGACGTTATCTCTAACAATCAAACGCTGACGGACTTTTTCAATCGCAAGCCCTTCGGTTTGGATAACGCTTTCATAGCCTACTCGCCGCAAAGGATTCCGGGCCTGCGCATACAGGGCGGCAAATTCGACGTCCCGTGGGTTCGCACGGAGCTGACCGTTGACAACGACGTCACCCCCGAAGGCTTCAGCGAGACCTACTCGCGCGGCTTCAAAAATTCCAAGCTCAAGAACATCACGTTGGTCGCCATGCAGTCGCCTTTTCTTGAGCGCAACTCCGCCTTTGTGCGCAACGCGAACGGCACTGTCAACCTCGATGAGACAGGTCGCGGCGGGCGAGACCTCGCGCTCTACGCCGGACAGGCGCGCGCGCGTTTTGAGTTCACATCCGACAGCGCCCTCACGCTTTCGGTCGCGGACCTCTTCTATTCCGGCACGCAGTTCATCACGCCCATTCAAGTCTTCGGCGGCATCGTGCAACTGCCCGTCACCGTCACGATTCCGGCGAGCGGGTCAACCCCCGCGCAAACCGTCACGGCGCAGGCCCTCATCCCGCGCGACCTGCTCGTTTCAGGCAACGCCAATCTTGGAGTCTCGACTGCCACCAACAATGCTATCAATCGCGATGGCCGTCTAAGCTCCGGCTTTAATCTCGTGGACATCATCGGACGCCTGGACCTTTACCAGAAGAGTCGTTTTCCAGTCGGGTTCATTTTTAACTTCGTCACCAACACGCAGACGCATGACGTCGTCGTGGCAGGGCCGGGCGGGGCCGACCTCTTGCTTCCGAACAACGAGAACAACGGCTACTGGGCAGAGCTTCAGGTGGGGAAACAACGCGAGCGCGGAGACTGGCTCTTTGACTATACCTTTATGCGTATAGAGAAGGATGCCGTGCTGACGCCCTTCAATGCCTCGGACATCAATCAGCAATCGGACGTGCGCGTGCATCGCTTTAATATTAACTACACGGCGGACGCGCGCGTCGTGCTCTCGATGACGGGCTTTATCACACAGCGCCCGAACGGACTCTTAGGCGTCTTCGGCAACACACCGCCGGGCTCGCTCGATAGGCCCACTGTGCGCTTGCAGTTTGACACCATGTTTCGTTTCTAAGCTCGGCGTCGAGCCCCACGCGAAAGCTTTAATTTAAAGACCGCGCCGCCTGTCTTCATTCGATTTCAGATTGCATTCAGGCGGCGGTCGGAAGTTTTCTCACAACTTCACGCACGCACCCGTCTTTTTACGCCTTCGCTTAACATTCCGCACACTTTTCATTAACTTTCTGGTAACATCACACGCAACGAGCGCCGCCCCTTCAAGGCGCTTTAAGAACAGAGTCGCATCGTTAATTTCCCCTCGGTTATCAATCCCTCGTGCGCGTGCCAACACCAGAGGAGAGTGTGAGCCGGACCGTGATGCACGGAAAGCCTCAAAAGGAATTCTTTTCTTCAAGCATCGCCTTTGTGTGCCTGCTCGTGCTCTCGGCTTCCGGCATGGAGGGGCGCGCCGCTTCTTCTACAAGCAATGTTTTGTGCCGCCCGGAGCTGGCGTTGGAGCGTCGTGCGGAGCTGGCCGAACGCCTGCGTGAAATCACTGGCTGGTCTCGCTTAAGATTTAACGAGCGCGGCGAGCTGCGTCTGGAGGGAGAAGCGAAGGGCGGCTCGCAAACGGCGCGCGAGCTTCTGACGGAGGCGGCAGCGGGTAAAAATATTCTGGTGCTGGAAGACGCAAGCAACCGCTCGGATGTCATCTTCGCACGGGTCGTGCCGGGTCGTTGGACCAGGGACGCCGGGAGCAAGCCGCCCGCTTTTATAGTGCTCGTGGATTTCGCGGATTTCGCGCACGTGACGGGAGACCGCGCGGCACTTGCGGCCTTTAATGCCGGGTGGGGTGTGCTTCACGAGATCGCTCACGTCGTGCGCGAGGCCGATGACGCGAGCGGGCCTGATGCATTGGGCGAGTGCGAAGAGTTGATTAACCGCATGCGCGTAGAGTTGCGTCTGCCGTCGCGCGCGGAATATTTCTACACGAAGTTTCCGGGCATGGAGCATTCTACGTTTGCGCCGCGTTACGTTCGGCTGGCTTTTGAACAGTTGATGCCTGACACAAACAAGAAGCGGCGCTTCTGGCTCATCTGGGACGCGCGCGTGGTCGGAGAGTTAACGCAGCCCGCGACGAGCGCAGAAGAGAGCCGAAGCTCATCCCTGTCAAAGCTTCGTTGACGCCTCAAATTTGAAACTAACATTTAAGTTGCCGGTAATCCTGCCGTAGCATTCGACGTTTACCATTCTTCTCAACCCCTTCTCCCAAGCTCCTCACCATTCGAGCACCGAGAGGGGACCGAAGCCCGCGCGTGCCAGCACTCGGGCGTCCCCTCTCTTGCGGATTGTTTGATGAAAATCACGCTCGTCAAAAAGAGCGGCTCGCGCTTTATAGAATTTGCCATAGGTCAAAGCGCTTCCGGCCTCTGTGCTTCAGCAAAGCACAGAGGCCGGAATTTTAATCAGCTCAGTCAGGCACACAAAGCTTACTGTTCATTCTTAGTTGTGAACGGCCCTGAGGTATCGGTCGCGTTGTCTGCGAAACGGTTGTTGATGAACGAGGTGACGCTGACGCCCGCTCCGGCGTTTGAACCGACGAACGTGTTATAGATGTTGCAGTTCGAGAGCGACGCTGTAACTTCTCCGCCCGCGGTCGTCGTTCTGACGCCTTCGTTGACGTTGGAAATCGTCACGCCTTCCAGATTGGCGCTCGTCATGGCTGCCGCCGCGACGGTAGCGATGCGGACGCCGACTTCGGCTGCGCCGCCGTTGCCCTGTATGGTGGTGTCACGGATGGTCGCGCGCACGTTGTCCTGTATATGGATGCCGAGCCTGCAATCATTAAGGGTGGTGTTAGAGATGGATGCGCGAACCGTGCCCGCCGTGGTGGTGATGCGTATGCCCGCATCGTTAGCCGCGGCCCCGAGGCTGGTTGTGCCCTGAAGACCGTTAACGACCAGATTGCCGTTCGCCGATTTCTGGACGTTGATGAGACTGTTGTTGAAGCGCGAGATGCGTACGTTCTCGACGATGAGCTTGTCGCCGCTGATGTAGCGTATGCCGTCAAGACCTTGAATGTTGGGCGCGGCCATGCCGCCCGTGCCGTTAATCACGAGGTTGCGCAGGATGACGCGGTCCGTCGCTCCGGCGGCAACCGTGATGCCGGAGCCAGCGCCCGACAAGATAGAGGCTTCCGTGCCGTAGCCGTCAATGGTCAGGGATTTGGTAATGCTAATAGCGCCGTAGCCGCCCGCGTCTATGACGTTGATTTCGCCGCCCGCCGCTGTCTTTGCGCTCGCGCCTGAGAAAGTCATGCACGGGGCCGTGCGCGAGCAGGCGTTGATGTCATCGCCGACGCCCGAGACCCATGTGCGCGTGGCCTGCGCCTGTGCAAAGGATGCAGCCAGCAAACAAAGGGCGAAGGCCGCGACGGTGTTTAGAACAAATTTAGTTTTTCTCATTTCAATTCTCCTTCTCGTGGTTGCGCGCCGTCGGATGCATGAGAGCGCGTTGGGTTCAAGTAGCTGTTTGCGACGCGCAGTTTCGTGGGTTCGCGCCGCCTTCCGTTGTCAACGCGCTAATTAATAATCGAAGCGAGAAGAAGCGTCACCACCTGTGTAGGTAGCAACTTTGAAGGCGCGCACATAGATCGTCGCAGTCATCGCTTGACCGGCTCCAACTCGTTTATTCTGGCGCTGCAACGAACGCTATTTGGAATGAGGTGTTAGACGAAGAAGGCTGTGAAGGTCTTGCTCTGAAGCGTGAATTAGCCTGTCCAGCCACTACCTATGTAGGTAGTTATGTTGCCCTGAAAGAAAAAAAACGTGCCCGTCGTTTGGCGTCACGCTTTGATAATTTCTCCTCTCCAGCCTCTCGCACAATTAACAAAAGTTTAAGGCGGCATTCACTCCGGTTTAACTCCGCTTGTTTAGATTCCCTCTTTGGCACACCACGTTTCTGACTTACTGGTTCACAAAAGGGGTCGTCAATTTCAGGCGGCGCACATCCCGTAACTATTTCCTAACAGACAGGGAAAGCACATACGTCTATGCAAACATTTTCCAATTTCTCTCAAGCTGCACAGGAGACATTTATGAATAGATTGATTGGGAAGCGGCTCCCCCGCCTGCTCTCTCTCTTATCGATGCTCGCGGCTCTCGCGCTCGTGACGTCAATCACAGCGGTCGCTCAGACCGATACGGGTCGCATCGTCGGCCACGTGACAGACCAGAACGGCGCTCTAGTGCCGGGCGCGCAAGTTGTCGTTAAAAACAATGCTACCGGCAGCGAGCGCACAAGTGTCACCACGGACGAAGGCATCTTTATCATCGCCGCGCTCAAGGCTGCCGATTACACTGTGACGGTCAATGCTCAGGGTCTCTCGGCCAGGGTCGAGAATGTAAAAGTGTCTGTCGGGCAGGAGCTGAATCTCACTGTGACGCTGCAACCTTCGGGCGTGGCCGCTTCGGTTGATGTCAGCGCGGGCACGACGGAAGCGGCTGTTGACACCAGCTCCGCGAGCATGGGCGCAAACGTCAACCGGCGCGAGGTCGTGGGTCTACCAATTAACGGTCGCCAGCTTTCACAGCTCTATTTACAAGCCCCGGGTTCCGTCAACAGCGGCTCGGGCACTTTCGGCGACATACGCTTTTCGGGCCGCGCGGTCGAGCAGAACATTGTTCGCTACGACGGCGTCGAAGGCTCCGCCATCGTAGACGCTTCGCCCGGCAACTTGAACGGCGAAGTCGCCTCTCCTTTTCGCCTTCAATCGAGCCTTGAGAATGTGCAGGAGTTTCGCGTTGATTCAAACAATTACCCGGCGGAGTACGGCACGGGCACGGGCGGGCAGATCAACGTCGTGACTAAATCCGGCTCGAATCAGTTTCACGGCTCTGTCTTTGAATACTTTCGCAACGACGCGCTCGACGCGGCCAACTTCTTCGACAACATCATCGGCCAGAAATCTCCGCTCAGGCTCAACCAGTTCGGCGGCTCCGTCGGCGGACCTCTTATTAAAGACCGCGCCTTCTTCTTTTTCTCTTACGAAGGCTATCGCCTGCGCGCAGGCGTCAACAGCATAGAGCAAGCGCCGGGCACAGCCGCCAGAATCTGCGCGCCTCCGTTCGGCACGGGCACGACCAACTGTAATGCTGGGATAGTGCCGTTGATTCCCGCTTTCCGCGCTCCGAACGTCGTGACCCTGCGCACGGGCACGGGCTCGGACCTCTTCGACGTTCTTCAGCTTCAGGAAAATAACGTGGTTGACGAGAACGCCATCGCGGCGCGTTTTGATTTCAAACTTAACAATACAAATTCGATGTACGTGCGCTACTTCCGCGACCAGGGGACGAACACGCAGCCCGAAGGCGTGACGGGCCGCCACGTCCTCTACATCGCCAACCCGCAGAACGGCGTTGTCGCTCTGCAATCAATTTTGTCGCCGTCGCTGCTCAACGAATTCAAGTTCGGCTTCAACGGAGCCTACACACGCATCAACGGCTTCGCGCCCACAGTCAACGGCATAGACCTTTCGCGCATCATCCTGAACATCTCGGGCTCGGTCGCGAGCTTTAATCTTCCCGGACAGGGAACGGGCGCGGGCACGGCGGTCGCGGGCGGCCTTGTGCGCGCCAACAGCTCAACCAACGGGCGGGGGCAGCCCTACACGCCTTACTCGCTCTCCTTTATAGACAACGTCAACTGGACAAAGGGCAACCACAACTACAAGCTCGGCGGCGAGGTGCGCGCCATACGCATGTACACGGACCGCTTGGGCGGGACGACCTACACCTATTCCAACATCGCCAGCTTTCTGTCGAACTCGCCGCAGTCGATCAACTTCGTAGGCGACCTTTCAGACCCGAGCCCCTTCACGGGCGTCTCTGGTCAACGCAGGGCCGAGCAGGAGTACTACATCGTCTACGGACAGGACGAGTGGAAGATTCGCCCGAACCTGACCTTGAACTACGGATTGCGTTACGAGTACTACACGCCCCTGCGCGAAGCTTCGGACGGGCAGGTGCTCTTTGACATCAATACGGGAACGCTTCGTCCTTCGAGCGAAGCCGCTTTCAAAACTTCTAAAACTAATTTCGGCCCGCGCATCGCCGCGACGTGGTCGCCCAACCTGTCGGGCAAAGGCTTCTTCGGCGGCGGGCGCACAGTCTTGCGCGCGGGCTTCGGCATCTACTACGGGCCGGGCCAGACCGAAGACCAGATTCAACCCATAGAGAGCGACCGCATCAGCGCCAACTTCACGAGCAATCCTATTTTCACGGGCGGCCCCGCGCTCGCCTTCCCGCTCGATACGACTGCGGCCACCACCTTCTTCAACAACAATCCCAACACGCGCTCCTACCAGCCGCGCGCCTATTCCGGGGACTACGAAGTGCCCGAGAAGGTTTATCAATACAGCGTGAGCGTGCAGCAGGAGCTTTTCTACAACATGGTGGGGACCGTGGCTTACGTCGGCAGCCAGGGCCGCAATCTCTTTTTGAGAAGCGTCGCCAACAGGATTCTGCCGGGCCAGACGACTATCCTTAACGGCACGACCTTGCCGACGACCTTCGGCATCGTTAACCGCACCAACGCCGCGGGCCAGGTGATTGCCGTCTCGACCGTGCGCGAATTCTCGCTCGTTTCGGGTACGAGCACGGTGCAGAATCCGTTTGCCGAAGTTGACTACAAAACGAGCGGAGGCTCCGACACTTACAACGCGCTGCAACTGCAACTCGCGCGGCGCTTCACGACGGGTCTGACCTTAAATGCTCAGTACACTTTCTCCAGAAGCTTTGGCACAACCGCAGGCTCGAACGAAGCGCGCACGGCGGCTAACAATGCGCGCGCGATTGAAGAGTACGACTACGACCGTGGCTACAACAATTTCGACATCCGCCACACTTTTAACCTGAGCGCGCTCTACTTGCTGCCCGTCGGTCATGGCAAGCGCTGGGACATGGGCACAATCGGCAACGCCATCTTCGGCAACCTGGAAATCGGCTCGATCATCAACGCGCGTAGCGGGCTGCCGATTGAAATTCTGGTTGTTCGTCCGGACGTTGTCGTGCAATGCGTCAACGCGGGCGGCTGCGCCGTCCCGACCAACGCTGCCGGGGCCACGACGCTTTACCCGCAGGGCTTCGTTGCGCAACTTCCAACCGCAAGCGCCGCGCAACCGCTCCCGCCCGGATTCATCGCCGTCGTGAACACGCCCGGCGGCGGCGCATCGCGCAACGTGCGGCGACCCAACTTCGTCCCCGGCGCGCCGCTTTATCTGGATGCAGACCGTCAACTGTTGAACCCTGCGGCCTTCTCCACCCCGCTGCCGGGAACCTTTGGCGACGTGCCGCGAAACGCGCTTCGAGGGCCGAACTTCCGCCAGGTCGATTTGATTTTCAACAAGCGTTTTCGCATCACGGAACGGACGAGTCTCGAATTCCGCACAGAAGTTTTCAATATCTTCAACTTCACGAATTTCGCCGTTCCGTCTTCGACACTGAACAACGCCCTGCCGAGCGTCTCCTTCACGGCGGCGAACGGGGGCGGGCAGGCGTTCTACACCATCCCGACGGGAACGCAGCCCGGCACGGCTTTCACGCAAACGGCTGCGGGCGGCACATTCGGACTGCTGCGCCAAACTGTCGAGCGAACGGTCGGCCTCGGAACCAACCGCCAGATACAGTTCGCTTTGCGCTTCAACTTTTAAGAGCAGTGACAAGTGGCGAGTGACAAGTGACAAGATAAATTCTTGTTCCTGCTTGTCACTTGTCACTCGTCACTTGTCACCGGGATTACTTATGCCTACAGAACTTACTTTGACGACACCAACGGGCGGCGGCTTCCGGTCTATGGAAGAGAATGTTTACGACGACGGGCGTTTGCGCGTGGAGCACGACAATTACTATGTGGCGTGCGACGAGACGGTTCTGCAATTGCCGCGCAAGGAGTTTTTGATTCTCTCGCGGCTGGCGCGCAACCCCGACCGCATCGTCGCGTCTGAAGAAATCTGGCAATCGGCATGGGGCAATGACACGGCCTTTAACGCGGAGAGCCTGCATGTCCACATCTATCGCCTGCGCCGCCGCCTCGCGCCCTTCGGAATCAACATCGAGACGATGGTCAACGTCGGCTACAGGCTCTCTAAAAAATGAAGAAGCGACGCGGAAAGAAGGGACGCGGAGAGTGAGAGACCGAGGAGACGCGGCGATAATAAAAATCATGCTTTTATTTCCCGCGTCTCCCACTCTCCGCGTCTCGTCCCGGTCATTCACATAATATTCAGTCGTAGTTCAGACCGATGTAACATCAGTCCTTTAGTCTGTGGCGTTTAAGCGGTCTCATCATGTCCCCCTTGTTTAGAGGAGAACTCTTTAATGCTCAAATATTTCAGAGCCGAATTTACGCCCCTGTTCCTCGCCTCCGCGCTGGTTCTGGCGCTTCTCGCCCTGGCCGGTTGCAGCGGCCAGCGCAGCGATGGCGGCAATAGCGGCGGCGTCGTGCGCTTGCAGGGCGCGGGCGCGACCTTTCCCAACCCGCTCTATCAGAAATGGCTGAGCGAATACGGAAAGGTGAACCCGAACGTGCGTATAGATTATCAATCAATCGGCTCCGGCGGTGGAATCAAGCAGACTAAGGAACAGACCATTGATTTCGGGGCTTCCGATTCACCCATGTCGGACGAGGACTTAAAGAGCGCGCCCGGTCCCATCCTGCACGTCCCGACGGTCCTCGGCGCGGTCGTGCTGACGTACAATCTGCAAGGCGTGCAGCAGCCGCTTCGCTTCTCGCCCGACGTTATCGCGGACATCTTCTTAGGCAAGATTACAGCTTGGGACGATGCGCGCATCAAGGCGGATAATCCAGGCGTGAATCTACCTTCCGGCAACATCACCGTCGTCACGCGCTCGGACGGCAGCGGCACCTCCGCCGTCTTTACGGATTATCTGTCCAAGATTAGTCCTGAATGGAAAGAGAAGGTCGGACAGGGCACCTCCCCCAAATGGCCCGCGCCCGGAACGCTCGGCGGCAAAGGCAACGAAGGTGTGACGGGTCAGGTCAAGCAAACGCCGAACACCATCGGCTATGTAGAGCTTGCTTACGCCGTGCAGAACAAGCTGCCCGTCGCGCTGATTAAAAATAGCTCCGGCAATTACGTAGAGCCTTCGCTTGATGCCGTGACGGCGGCGGCAGCCGAAATGCTACCCAATACACCCGAAGACCTGCGCGTCTCTATCACGAACGCGGGCGGCGCAAACGCTTATCCGATTGCCAGCTACACCTACATCCTCGTGTACAAAGAGCAGAAGGACGCGGCGAAGGGCAAAGCTGTGGCCGACTTCCTCTGGTGGGGAATTCATGACGGCGAGAAGTACGCCAAGGAATTACTGTACGCGCCGCTGCCCGCGGACATCGTCAAACGCGCCGAAGCCAAAATCAACTCCATGACCGCCAACGGTCAGCCCTTGCGAAAATGAAAAAGAGGTTAGAGGTCGGAGGTTAGAGATTAGTAAGAGAAGATGCTTTCACTAACCTCTAACCTCTGACCTCTAACCTCTCTTATCGATATGGTAGCTCCGCAGCTAGAGAGTCCGAGTCCCGCTTCCGAGTACGGTGCGCGTGCGCCCGTGCCTAGGTGGCGGCGTCTCTTTGCTTCTTCGACGGGCTCGACGGGCGATACTATTTTCCGCGCGCTGCTTTTCGCGACGGCGCTGCTGGTGTTGCTCATCGTCGCCTCTATGGTCGTGGCGATGGCGTCGAACTCCATGCTTTCGATACGCGAGTTCGGCTTCTCGTTTCTGACGGGGCGCAACTGGGATCCGATTAAAGGCGAGTTCGGCGCGCTGCCCTTTATCTACGGCACGCTGGTCTCTTCGCTCATCGCGCTCGTCATCGCCGTCCCGCTCTCTCTGGGCATCGCCATCTTTCTAGTGGAGCAAGCGCCGCAGGGCTTGGCGCGTCCCATAGCATTTCTGGTCGAGCTGCTCGCGGCGATTCCTTCCGTGGTCTACGGCCTGTGGGGCATCTTTGTGCTCGCGCCCGTCATGCGCCAGTACATTGACCCGCCTCTGGCGCGATGGTTCGGATGGCTCCCGCTCTTTCAGGGCACAATCACAGGCATAGGGCTTTTCACTGGCGGCGTCATCCTCGCCATCATGATTACGCCGATTATCTCCGCAGTCGTACGCGACGTTTTAGCCGCCGTCCCCGTCACACAGCGCGAGGCGGCGCTGGCGCTGGGCGCAACCAAGTGGGAGACGACGCGCGTTGTGCTGGCTAACGCTGCGTCCGGAATCGCAGGCGCAATCATTCTAGGTCTGGGCCGCGCCATCGGCGAGACGATGGCGGTGACGATGGTCATAGGCAACCGCCCGCAGATTAGCGCTTCGCTCTTTGAACCTTCCTACACCATCGCCTCCGTCATCGCCAACGAGTTTACGGAAGCGACCGGCGATCTTTACCTGAGCGCGTTGATTGAAATCGGGCTGATTCTGTTTTTAGTGACTTTCATCGTCAACGCCATAGCCAAGCTCCTGGTCTGGAGCGTGACGCGCGGAACGAGCGGGACGGCGAGGGCAACCTGAAGATGACGAAAGCTTCAAGGAATACAAAAACACGTCTTCTTGTGAACGCCGTCATGACGTCGTTGACGGCAGCGTGCGCCTTTTTCGCAGTTGCCATCCTCATCCTCATTCTAGGCTACATCGCTTGGCAGGGCGTTTCCTCGCTCAACATAGAATTTTTGACGGACACGCCGAAGCCCGTCGGCGAAGGCGGAGGCATCGGCAACGCGATTCTAGGGACGCTGATATTGCTTGCGCTCGCTTCAGCCATAGGCATCCCGCTCGGCATCGCGGGCGGTATTTACCTGGCCGAGTTCGGCGACAACTGGTTCGGGCAGACCGTCCGCTTTGTGACGGACACTTTGACGGGCGTGCCTTCCATCGTCGTCGGCGTCTTTGTCTACACATCCATTTTGGCTTTACGTAACGAGCCCTTCGCGCTCGACTTCAATCAGTTCTCGACCATTGCGGGCGGCGTCGCGCTGGCGCTGATTATGATTCCGATTGTGATGCGAACGACCGAAGAGATGATACGACTCGTGCCCACGAGTTTGCGCGAAGGCGCGCTCGCGCTGGGTGCGCCGCAGTGGCGCGTGACGACGGGCGTGGTGCTCCCGGCTGCCGCTTCCGGCATCGCCACCGGCTGCATGCTCGCCATCGCGCGCGTCTCGGGCGAAACCGCGCCGCTTCTCTTCACGGCCTTCGGTAGCCGTTTTTTTAACTGGCACCTTGACCAGCCTATGGCCTCGCTCACGGTGCAGATTTACAACTACGCCATCTCGCCGTACGATGAATGGCATGCGCAGGCGTGGGCCGCTACACTCGTTTTGATGGCGCTGATTCTGACAATCAACGTCGTCGTGCGATTTTTGACGCGCAAGAGATTTTAAGAGCCGTGAATCGTAAATCGTAAATCGTAAATCGTAAAAACCGCTTTCTTCTATTCACGATTTACGATTCACGATTCACTAATCGTTATGTCTACACCGACTTCAGCCACTGAACCAATGTCTCGCACGATTGAGCCACCAGTTGTCGAACAGAAAGAGCCGAACGAGCCCGAGGCTGCGCAGGATTCGGCCAAGATCAAGGTGCGCAACCTTGACTTCTTTTATGGCCGCACACAGGCGCTTTATAAAATCTCCATGGACATCCCCGAAAGGTTCGTGATGGCCTTTATTGGCCCGTCGGGGTGCGGCAAGTCAACTTTCCTGCGCACGCTGAACCGCATGAACGATACCATTCCGGGGACGCGCGCGGTGGGCACGGTCGAGATAGACGGGCGCAACGTTTACGCGCCGGATACGGACGTGGTCGAGCTGCGCCGCAAGGTCGGCATGGTCTTTCAGAAGTCGAACCCGTTCCCGAAATCAATCTTCGACAACGTGGCCTACGGCCTGCGCATCAATCGACTGGTGTCCAGTAAAGCGGAGTTGAACGACCGCGTCGAAGAGGCGCTCACGGATGCGGCGCTGTGGCCCGAAGCCAAAGACCGGCTCAAGGCTTCCGCGCTTAGTCTTTCGGGCGGACAGCAACAGCGTCTCTGCATTGCGCGCGCGCTCGCCGTAAAGCCCGAAGTGCTTTTGATGGACGAGCCCGCATCGGCACTCGACCCCATCGCGACGCAGAAGATAGAGGAGCTGGTCGTTGAGTTGAAGCAGCAGTACACCATCGTCATCGTCACGCACAACATGCAGCAGGCAGCGCGCGTCTCCGATAGGACGGCCTTCTTCTGGCTCGGCAAGCTCATCGAAGTCAACTCGACCGAGCAAATGTTTACCAACCCGGACGAGAAGCTGACGGAGGATTACATCACGGGGAGGTTCGGGTAAAGAAATTTTAGATTTTGGATTTTCGATTTGCGATTGGATAAGGATTAAAGATTAACTTTTAATTTCTTATTCTTCTTCCAAATCGCAAATCGAAAATAGCATTATGGAACAACATAGATTACTTGATCGCGAGCTGGATAATTTGCGTGATCGCGTGTTGCTCTTGGGCGGCGAGACGGAGACGGCTTTGCAGCGCTCCATCTATGCGCTGGTTGAGCGCAACAGCGATGCCGCGCGCGAAGTCCTCGAAGGCGACACGGAGATAGACCAGTTGGAAGTCCAGATAGACCGTCTCTGTATAGACGTGCTGGCCTTGCGACAGCCCGCGGCGCGCGACCTGCGCTTTGTCATCTCGGTGGCGAAAATCACGCCCATCCTCGAACGCATCGCCGACCACGCCTGCAACATCGCCCGCGCAACGCTGGATTTGAACGACGAGCCGGAGCTAAAGACCTACGTGGACCTGCCGCAGATGGCCGCAGTCGCTTCCAGTATGCTCCATGCCGCGCTCGACGCTTTTACTTCCAACGATGCCGCGCGCGCACGTGAAGTCATTGCGCGCGACGACGAGATTGACGAAGTCTATAACCAGATTTTTCACGACCTGATTGAAATGATGGTCTCGGACCCGACGACCACGACGCGCGCGGCGCGCCTGCTTTTCGTCGCCAAACACATAGAGCGCATCGGCGACTACGTGACGGACATCTGCGAGCTTACGGTCTACATGGCCGAGGCCGCGTTTATTAAACATAGTAAATGAAGTCTCAAGTCCAAAGTCCCAGATCCCAAGTCAAAAACTTTGGGACTTGAGACTTGGGATTTGGGACTTGGGACTTTTTCTTATGGCCGGACCAGTTCTCATTATTGAAGACGACGCGGACATCGCGGAGAGCCTGCGCTACAACATGGAGCGTGATGGGTTAAAGACCCGCGTGGCGGAGACGGGCGAGATGGGGCTGCAAGCAGCGCTCGATGGGCAAGCGCCGCCTTCGCTCATCATTCTCGATTTGATGCTGCCGGGGATGAGCGGGACGGAGCTGTGCCGTCGTTTGCGGCGCGAGCCTCAGACGCGGCGCACACCGATTATCATGCTCACGGCGAGGACCAGCGAGTCCGACCGCGTGACGGGGCTCGATCTAGGCGCGGACGATTACATCACCAAGCCCTTCTCCGTGCGCGAGCTGATGGCGCGCGTGCGTGCCGTGCTCCGTCGCGTGGACGAAAATACCGTTTCGCGCTACGAAGACAGTCGCCTACAGATTGATTTCGCGGAGATGCGCGTCGTGTGTGAAGGCGCGCAAGTGCGGCTCACGCGCAAGGAGTTTGCGTTGCTCTCCGTGCTCGCAAGGAGCGCGGGCCGCGTCGCCACGCGCCAGCAGCTTCTTGATAACGTCTGGGGCTACCAGTATTTCGGCGACACGCGCACGCTCGACGTGCACATACGTCGCCTTCGACAAAAGCTCTCGACGTGCGGTGATTGCATAGAGACCGTGGTGGGCGTAGGCTATCGTTTTTCGGGGTGTCCTGAAAAGACCGGACAAACCGACTCCGCCGCATCCACTTCCTAGACCGAGATGTCCCGTCGCAGCATGTTTTTGGCCTCGGCGTTCGTCATGGCGGCGCTCACCGCCTTTATCTTCCTCTCACTCTGGAATTCAACGGCAGCGATTTTCGGGCTCTGCGCCGCCTTGACCGGCGCTCTTTTTTATAAAGTCATCACCACACCCGGCAACGATCCGGACGAAATAGACGAGGGCGACGCGCTCTCTTCCGCAGAAGCTTCTGCGGAAGACGCTTCCGTCGAATGGAGAAGAGTGCCGAGCCCTAGCGCGCTTCTTGATGCGACGATGAACAGCATGCGCGCTGGCGTCCTGATGGTGAACGACGCGATGAAAGTTATCGCCTCGAACCGTGCGGCGCGCGACATTTTCATGACTGTCGCGGGCGGCATAGAGGTGCGGCTCTTGAGCGAGGTGACGCGAAATCCCGTCATCCACAACGCCTTTCGCGCGGCCATCGAACGCGGCGAGCGTGCGGAAGTCAAAGTCGAAGTCAACGGTCGGGATCGTCGCACCTTCGACCTGCGCGTTGCGCCTTTGCGCTCACACGTAGCGGGCGAGCGACAGGTAGCGCTCGGCATCTTTTTCGACATCACGCGGCTCGAACGCTTGGAGCGCGTGCGCCAGGAATTTCTCTCCAACGTCTCGCACGAATTGCGCACGCCGCTGACGGCCATCCTCGCTTTCGTCGAGACGCTCGAAGAAGGCGCGATTGACGACCGCGAGAACAACCGCCGCTTTCTCTCCGTCATACGCAAGAACGCCACGCGCATGCACAACCTGATTGACGACATACTGGAACTTTCCGCCATCGAAGCCGGAACCGTCTCAGTCCTCCCCGAGCGCGTGCGTCTTCATCCGCTTATCGAAGACGTGACGACGGCGCTCGCCGCGCGCGCGCGCGAACGCCACATCACGCTTCGCAATGAAGTCGGCGCGGAAGCATTTGTTTATGCCGAAGCCAGACGCCTCGAACAGATGCTGACCAACCTTGTGGACAACGCCATCAAGTTCAATCGCGAAGGCGGAACTGTCATCATCAATTACGAAGAGGGCGCGGACGCAAGCTGCGACCGCATCCGTGTGGAAGACACGGGCGAAGGCATCTCTGTCGAACATCTCCCGCGCATCTTCGAGCGGTTTTACCGCGTGGACCGCGCGCGCACCTCGCGCGAAGTGGCCGGAACAGGTCTTGGTCTGGCAATCGTCAAACACCTCGCACGCGCGCACGGCGGCGAAGCCAGCGTTCAATCAACAGTCGGCACGGGCACAACCTTCACCATCGAGCTGCCGAAAAGCAATGCAGAAGTCAGAATGCAGAATGATGAATAAAAAAGATTGACTCGTTGATTCATTCGCTCAATGAATTAACGAATAAATTCTTTTCATTCATCGTTCTGCATTTTGCATTCATCATTTCCTCATATTTCCTTGACGCTCATGAAGTGCGCTTGTTACACTTTCGTAAGATTTAAGCGGACCCGACGCTTGACTTTGCGTCGCATGGCTTTTGAAGAAGGGGGTGGCAGCCCCGCGAAGCGTGCGGCGGAGTCTGATTTTTTTGAAAATCGATGGAGGTGTTACGGTGGGCTTTAAGGTCGGCCAGAAAGTCGTTTACCCAAACCACGGGATCGGAACCATCGAGCAGATTGAGCAGAAGCAAATAGGCGCAACCTCACTTCCCTTCTATACGCTTCGTCTTGCTGCAACGAATTCAGTTGTTTTGGTTCCGGTCGCCAACGCCACGGAAGTTGGCCTTCGTTCCCCGATCTCTTCCGGCGAATGCGAACTGCTTTTGAAGCATTTGGCAGATGATTTCTCGTCCCCCGCGAATGACTGGAAAGATCGCTTTAAAGATTTTTCGGAGAAGATGCGCACGGGCGACATTTTCGAGGTCGCAGAGGTGCTCAAGAATCTCACGTTCCTGAGCCATCTCAAGCCGCTCTCTTTCCGCGAACAACGGATGCTTGAGCGTGCGCGTTATCTTGTTATCTCTGAGTTGGCAGCCGTCTGCCGGCAGCCCGAGTGCAATGTTGAAGTGCGTGTCGAACAGGCATTGACGCGTGCTTGCAGCAAGCACGAACGCCGCCCCGTGCGTGCGCGCGCAGCCGGTGCCGCCGTCGGCCATTAATAACCGTTTTCATCAGTTCATTACACTCAACCAGAGGTTTTAAGCAGACTCTCTTTCGAGCCAGCCTGCGCGCTTGCGCGCACTGCGGCGACGCGGTTATTGGTGTGAGTCCGTGAAGGATAGTGTGTCGAAAGGGCGTTCGAAAACTTTGACGCACAGCTTTCGCTATTGAAAACTATGCGTCAAACGGTCTCTGTCCGGATTGATTAACCTGTAGAACTTCTGGGCGGGTGAGGCAGGGCTCCCGGCGGCTCGACTGTTGAGAATTCTTTAAGACCCGCGTGGCGGATTCCTTCCGAGGTCAGCTGCGTCCAATCATTTCCCTCTTCCGTGTGGCGAATTAAGAGCCGCCGCGTCTTCTCCAAATCTTCGAGCGCACGAACCATGTCCGCGTTCGCATATTCAATCGTGCTCTGAAAAATTTCTGTGGTCAGGATTTTACTCACACCCACCTGACGAAAAAGGTCAAAGATATACGCTTCGATTTCGGCCAACCTTCTTTTATCCATGACAATCCCGCTCCAATTTAAGAGTCCCAGGTCCAAAGTCCCATGTCCCAAGTTCAAAGATTCTCTGACGACTTGAGATTTGGGACTTGGGATTTTGGACTATCTTATTGCGCGCTCAAGTGCGCCTTCATAGTAAGTAGTTTCCAGACCCGAGGCCCAGTAGACGAGGGCTTTGTGGTCCGGCTGTGAAGTCTCGCGGTCGGTGCGCAGCCCGTGGCCTTCCGTGTCCAGCGGGCGAAACTCTATCCAGCCCTCCCATGTGCCGTCCGCACGAGCTTCTCCGAAGACGAGCGCAGTATAGCCTTTGGAGTCCGGGCCTTGAATCGGTTGCGTATATTGATGTATTAGCTCAGCCATGCTTCTACAGTCTCCTTGATAATCGCGCGAGCGGCGCGACACGGCCCGCGCGTCCGTGATCTGACAGTGAGAATAACCGGAGCTAGAGGCAAGCTGTTATAATCGGGGAAATTCGACGGGCATATTTTACCAGACTCCGTCGCCACAGTCGCGGTGTGAAGGAGGTTGCCAGGCTCTTTTCTGAACAAAAAGTTGATGAAAGAGAACCGGGGCACTCGCGGCAGAAAGCTCAAAAGCGTTAGGTGTACAAGGGCTGAACCTATTAAAATAGAGGCCACAGCCTTCCCCACTTATTTTATATGGACGAACCTGCGAGTACGATTCTGGCTTTCCTGTTTCAAGATGGCGGCATACACGAGTCCGTCAGCTTGACGGAGGCCGCGCTCAAGATTCTGGCCGTCTTTTTGCTGGTCTGCATGAACGGCTTTTTTGTCGGCTCGGAGTTTGCGCTCGTCTCTGTGCGTCGCGCACGGCTCGAAGCACGCGCGGCAGCTGGAAGCAACGCGGCCAAAGCTGCCCTGCGCCTTCTGGACGAGCCGACCATCTTTATTTCCGCGACACAACTGGGCATCACGCTCGCCAGCTTAGCACTGGGCTGGATTGGCGAGCCGACCATCGCAGCGCTCCTCATGCCATGGGCTGCGCGCATCGCCACGGAAGGCACTGCCGGATACATAGCGCACGGCACGGCCATCGTCATAGCCTTTGCCATCATCACCTACCTGCACATAGTGATTGGCGAATTGATGCCCAAGATGATTGCGCTCGAACGCGCCGAAACACTGGCGCTCGTAGCCGCGCGCCCGCTTGAGTTGTTCGCCAAAGTTTTTCGCCCGTTCATCTGGATTTTCAACCAGACGGGCGTCAGGCTGGGGCGGCTGATCGGTCTCAAATCTTCGCTCGAACACACGGCTGTTTACACCGAAGCGGAGCTTAAGCATCTCGTAGATGTCTCGCACGAGAGCGGCCATCTCAACGTCTCCGAGCGTCGCTTGATTCACAAAGTCTTCGAGTTTTCCGACACCCTGGTGCGCGAGGCCATGATCCCGCGCACGCAGATGGCCGCCGTCTCAAGCGACTGTTCGCTGGAAGAGATAGCGAAAGCCTTTCGCCGTCATGGCTATTCGCGTCTGCCCGTCTATCAGACATCGCTCGACAACGTCATAGGCTTTATACACAGTAAAGACCTGACGCCTTACCTGCTCACACCCGAGCGCTTTCGTCTTGAGCATGTGCTGCAAGCACCGCTCTACGTCGTTGATACGGCGCGGCTCGAAGACGTGCTCCGGCAGATGCAGAAGGCCAAGGTGCATTTCGGCTTCGTCGTAGACGAGCACGGCGGCATCGAAGGCATCATCACCCTGGAAGATTTGCTGGAAGAGATTGTCGGCGACATTTCCGACGAGCACGACGAAGAAGTCAACGAACAGATAAGAGAGGAGCGCGACGGCACATACATTCTGGACGGCGGCCTCGCCGTGCGCGACCTCAACCGCCGCCTCAATCTCACGCTTCCCGAATCTGAAAGCTACACGACAATCGCCGGTTTCCTGATGACCGAAGCAGGCCACGTTTTAGAATCCGGCGAAGTCGTCCGCCACAACGGTCTACTCTTTCACATAGAGCGCGTCGAGCGCCGCCGCCTCGCCCGCGTCCGCCTTGAGAAAGTCGAAGAGGTAGAAGAGAACGAAGAAGTCGCGAGCGATAATGAAAACAACAAGGACGACGAGAAATCTTAGAGAATACAATCAAGTGTCTGGTGAGAACGTAAGAGCTCACCGCAGAGACGCAGAGAGCGCAGAGGAAGCGCAGAGAAAACCATTCAATCCTCTGCGTCGTCTCCGCGTCCTCCGCGTCTCTGCGGTGAACGTGATTTGAAACTGACTCACTACTCTTCTTTCCTCACGGTTCGCCTCCCGGCCCGACTTTTGGTAAAGTTGCCGGAACAATTTTTTTCATCATCAGACAGAGGAGTCTCTTTTTCCATGAGCTTGATTGAGCAGATATGGGCTCGCGAGATTCTGGATTCGCGCGGCAATCCGACGGTCGAAGCTGAAGTCATGTTAATCGGCGGCGAAACGGGCCGCGCGGCTGTGCCCTCGGGAGCTTCGACGGGCGAACACGAAGCCGTGGAGCTGCGCGACAATGACAAGAAACGCTACGGAGGCAAGGGCGTCTTAAAGGCCGTCGAGAACGTCAACGGCCCCATCGCGCAGGAGCTTGAAGGGATGGACGCGCTCGATCAGGCAGAGATTGACGGGGCGTTAATTGCGCTGGACGGAACAGCGAACAAATCAAAGCTCGGCGCAAACGCGCTGCTTTCCGTTTCTCTGGCGACCGCACGCGCCGCTGCCTCGTATCTTGAGATTCCGCTTTACAGATATTTGGGCGGGCCAAACTCTCGCACGCTGCCCGTGCCGCTCATGAACATCCTGAACGGCGGCGCGCACGCCGACAACAACGTGGATTTTCAAGAGTTCATGATTGTGCCCGTCGGCGCACCAACATACCGCGAGGCGCTGCGTGCGGGCGCTGAAGTTTTCCACGCTCTGAAAAATGTTTTGAAGAAGCGCGGGCTTGCAACAAGCGTCGGCGACGAAGGCGGCTTCGCGCCGAACCTTCGCTCGAACGAAGAAGCCATAGAGACTATTTTGGAAGCTATCACGCAGGCGGGCTACACAGCCGGGCGAGATTGCCTGCTCGCGCTTGACCCTGCGGCGAGCGAATTTTATGACGGGCGCGCTTACGTCTTTAAGAAATCGGACGGACGCAAGCTCTCTTCGGATGAGATGGTCGCATTCTGGAAAGCTTGGGTCGAGCAGTATCCGATTATCTCTATTGAAGACGGGATGGCGGAGAACGATTGGGACGGTTGGAAGGCTTTGACGGATGCAGTGGGCCGCCGCGTGCAGCTTGTGGGCGACGACCTCTTTGTCACCAACACTGCGTTTCTGAAAAAAGGCATAGAGCTGGGCGTAGCGAATTCGATTCTCATCAAGGTCAACCAGATTGGCACGCTCACGGAAACGCTCGATTGTATTGAGCTGGCGCGCACACACGGGCGCACGGCAGTTATCTCGCACCGCTCGGGCGAAACAGAAGACGCCTTTATCGCAGACCTCGCGGTCGCCACCAACGCCGGTCAGATTAAGACCGGAAGCCTCTCGCGCACCGACCGCACGGCCAAGTACAACCAACTGCTGCGCATCGAAGAGGATTTACGCGAAGCCGCGCGCTATCCCGGACGCGAGGCTTTTTATCAACTGGAACAGATGCCAACAACCGCCACGGGCGGGAAACAAAAACGCGCCCGCGCGGCGAAACAGAAATAGAGGTCAGAAAAGAAAGTGATAAATGCAAAGTGCAAAGTGCAAAATTAAAGAAGGTCTTGCTGTTCATTCTGCATTTTGCACTTTGCATTGCTTTTCTGACCTCTTCTTTCCGAGGACTGTCTTCAATGGGGCATGAATGGCGGCGGGGTGATTACTTAATCAGCACGGAGAGGGAGCGGCTGGATTTAAGGGTCGTTCACGATTATCTCTCGCGTGAATCCTACTGGGCGCAGGGGAGGAGCATGGAGGTTGTGCGGCGCTCCGTCGAAAACTCTCTTCCGTTCGGCATCTACAAAGGTGAGCAGCAAGTGGGCTTTGGCCGCGTGGTCACGGATTACGCGACGTTCGCCTGGATTGCAGACGTGTTCGTGCTCGATGAATTTCGCGGGCAGGGCTTGAGCAAGTGGCTCGTGGAAGTGATGCTCGCGCACCCTGACTTACAAGGGTTTCGCCGCTGGGTGCTGGCGACCAAAGACGCGCACGAGCTGTATCGCAAGTACGGCTTCGCGGAACTCTTAAAGCCCCAGCGATGGATGGAGCGCCCCGACCCGCAGATGCAAGAGAGCCCGGATTACTGGAAGCCGGAAGCTTAATAACCTATGGGAAGAAATTAACAGGGATGGACAGGATGAACAGGATAAAAGATTAAAGAAGAATTGTTTTCTTTCTTATCTTGTTCATCCTGTCCATCCTGTTTGAATCTGCTTTAGCTCCTGTTACATCTTTATCTTTAGGAGAACTTGATTTTGGTTAACGTACGAGGACCGCTCGCACTGATTATCATAGACGGCTGGGGTTACAGCCCTGAGCGTGAGGGCAACGCTATCGCGCTTGCCGCGACTCCTTTTTACGACGAGCTGACGGACAAATATCCGCACACGCTTCTGGATGCATCGGGCTCGCGCGTAGGTCTTCCGGCGGGCGTGATGGGCAATTCGGAAGTGGGCCACCTCAACATAGGCTCGGGCCGCGTCATACGCATGGATGTCTCGCGCATTGATTACGCGATTGAGACGGGCGAGTTCTTTCACAACGAAGTGCTGGCGCAGGCGATGGACAGAGCGCGCGAGAATAACAAACAGCTTCACCTCATGGGTCTGTTGTCCGATGGGCAGGTTCATTCTTCGCAAACGCATCTTTACGCGCTCTTGAAGATGGCGAAAGAGCGCGGGCTGCAACGTGTCTACGTCCACTGCTTTCTTGACGGGCGCGACACGCCGCCCATGTCTGCTTACGGCTACGTAGAGGCGCTTGAGGTCGAGATGAGCCGGATTGGCTGCGGGCGTATTGCTACTGCTATTGGCCGCTACTACGCTATGGACCGCGATAAGCGCTGGGAGCGAACCGAGCGCGCATACAAGCTTCTGGTTCACGCGGAAGGCGAGCGTGTGATTGAGCCGGTCGAAGCCATCAAGCGTTCCTACGAGCGCGGGCTCACGGACGAGTTCGTAGAGCCCATTGTGGTCGAGCGCGAAACGGGCGAGCCCGTGGCGACTATCGAAGAGGGCGATTCCGTCATCTTCTTCAACTTCCGCCCCGACCGTGCGCGACAGATTACACGCGCTCTGACAGAGCCGGGCTTCGGCGGATTTCCCACACCGCATCGCCCCACCGTTCACTTCGTCTGCTTCAACCAGTACGACAAAACTTTCGGGCTGCCCGTCGCCTTCGCGCAGCATGAGCATCACAACGTCCTTGCGGAAGTCTTCGGGCGCGCGGGCGTGCGCAACTTTCGTCTGGCCGAGACGGAGAAGTACGCGCACGTTACTTACTTCTTCAACGGCGGTGTGGAAAAGGAGTTCCCCTGCGAGCGTCGCTTGCTTGTCCCTTCTCCGAAGATTGCCACTTACGACCTTGAGCCTGCGATGTCTGCCTTCAAAGTCACGGACAAAGTCCTGCGCGCGATTGACGAGCGCGAGACAGACATTTTTATTATCAACTTTGCCAACCCGGACATGGTCGGCCACACGGGCAAACTGGATAAAACCATAGAGGCTTGCCAGTACGTTGACACCTGTTTGGGATGGATTACCAAAGGCATACGGAGTGCGCGCGGGATTAGCATGATTACCGCCGACCACGGCAACGCCGAACAGATGATTGATCCCACGACAGGCCAGCCACACACGGCGCATACCACCAACCTCGTTCCCTTTCATCTCATAGACGAAGCTTCGCGCGGACTCGCTTTACGCGAAGGCGCGGCGCTCGAAGATGTAGCACCGACTATCCTGAGTCTGCTCGGCGTCGAACAACCTCCCGAGATGACCGGGCGCGACCTGCGCAAGCTATAAAATTACGGGAACATTCTTAATTGACGGGCGTCTAAACTTCGAGTCGAAGAAAAATTGCGGGCGGGTGCAAGAGGCGTGTGCCGCGTGCGCGGCGCAGCTTTTTTACGGCGCGTGCTGTTCATGAATTTTTTATACGGCGCGCGTGCAACCATTCGGGCAGTTTCTCACTTCTGAGTAGGCAAAACGGCACAGGCCCGAGCGTCGGCCACTCTTCGTAATAGCAACAAACGATTTTCACTGGACATCAAGAGCGGCGACGGCCCTCCCCAGCATCCTGATGCCTGGAACATGGCGCTCCCGAAAACGAAGTCCCCGCGCAGACGTGCAAACGCATGAAACCGTATGGCAGCCACTTCTCTTCAAAAGCAGTTTGCAAGTAGGAGGTCGTTTTGATGCGTACCACCCCTCTCTTCGTTTCACCCATCACGAGATTAACGCTCTTCTTCGGCGCGCTGGCACTCTTAGCCTGCGGCCTCTCTTTCATTCTCGCGCCCACGGCTGCGAGTTGTGGGGGGCCGCCGCCCATGCCGCTGCGCCCGCTCTACATAATATCCGAGCGCATCGTGGTCGCGCGCGCGGGCCAGTCGGCACTGCTGCCGACCGAAACGACAGAGAATTACCAGCAAACACCAGTACGCACGTCGTTCTACGTCTCACAGACCCTCAAGGGCAAAGAGGAAGAGGTCGTGCATGTCTATCAAATGCTGTACGGCGATAACCGCTCCGTGCCCAAAACTTTCGCGGAAGGAACAACGCTGCTCCTCTTTCTCAGCCCGCAGGAGGGCGGCGAAGGTTATGAGCTTGCAGCATCCGACAGCTTCGCCGTGAAGAAGCTTTCCGAAGACGACCTCAAGGTGTACGTCGAACGCATAGAGGAGCTGGCCGTTATCCTGCGCGACAAGGAGCCGGACAAAAATAAGATCGTGGACTGGCTCGTGCGCTGCGCCGAAGAGAAGGCGACGCGCTGGGAAGGCGCTTTCGAGCTGAACACCAGCCAGTATGCGCTCATCAACGAGCAGGAAAAATCGGACGAAAAGGAAGAGGAAAACGTAGCGGACGCGGCGGACGAAGCGGCTGTGGACACACCGAGCGAGCCTTCAGCCGACGCCGCCCCGGAGGAAGTACAGCCGATGTCCGAGGAGCTGGTGGTAGAGAGGGAAATCATCCGCCTGCCGCCCACGTATTCGCTTTACAACTCGGAGATGGCGCGGCTGCTCACACCGGACCACAAAAAGCGCTTGGCGAACACACTCTTCAAGCTGGAAGACTTTACGGAACCCGGAGACTCGGACCTTCTTCAACTGGTTCTCTCTCTGAAAGCTGACGACCGCATCATTCCCTTCATCATTTCACACCTGAACAAGGTCAGTCAGGAGCCGCCCCCCTACGTCGAGCACATGGTGACGGCTCTGGCAGGGGCGCTCGACGACGATGCTCTCATCGCCCGCGCGGAGAAGTATAGCGAGTACGCCATGTACTACGACCCTACGGAAGAGGAAGAGAGAGCGGAGAGTGACGTGGCTGAGGAAGGAGATAACGAGGAAGTTGATGCGGAGGAAGAACCCGTGGACCAGGAGGAGCTGGCCCTTCAGGGCAACTCCGCGCAGAAGCGCAGCGCGCGACTTAAAAAGTTTCTCGCGGAAGCCGAGCGCATCGCCAACAGCAGCGTGCGCGTCGAGCAATAAGACTCCGGCCCCTGTGCCGTTATGCTCTTATAAGAAGCTGATTGAAAAGTCACTGTCATTCGTTTTTAGCTCCGTAGGAGCGAAGATGTTTATAGCTCGCGGGCGATAAACCATTTCAAGCTCCGTAGGAGCGGCATGTGATAGATGAAGAACATGCCGCTCCTACGGAGCTTGATTTTCTTAATCGCTCGTTAACTATAAACATCCACGTCCCTACGGGACTTTGTTTATCATCGCTCATCCCCTATCATCTTAAAGTGAATTTCTTTTCGGGCGGTGATGACAGGCTTGAGTTTCAATCCGCGTAATATTCTGGTTATTGATTTCGGCCAACTGGGCGACGTGGTCCTGAGCCTTCCGGCTCTGCGCGCCATCCGTGCGCGATTTCCAGACGCGCACATTACTGTAGCCGTCGGCAAACCCGGCGCGCCCGTGGTCGAGCTTTCGGGCTATGCAAACTCCACGCTTCCGGTTGACCGCGTCGCTTTGCGCGACGGGCCGAAGCCGTGGGCCATCTTCCGCATCGCGCGTCTTGTCAAGGAAGTCCGCAAACGAGAGTTCGATTTTGTGATTGACCTGCACAGCCTCTCGGAGACAAACCTGCTGGGATTTCTCTCCGGCGCAGGCAATAGACTTTACGCGCGCCGTCCCAACCGCTCGCTCGATTTTCTCTCCAACTTCCGCCCGCGTCCTCCTGTCGAAGACCAGAAGAAGCACGCCGTCGATAGATATCTCGACGTGCTCGTCCCGCTCGGCATAAATGATGCGGAACGCCTGCCGCGTCTCAAAACGCGCGCCGAAGACGACCGCGCCGTCGAAGAGATATTGAGAAAAGCGAAAGCGGATGCGGGCGCGCCGCTCGTGGGTCTTTTTCCCGGCGCGGGCCATCCGGGCCGCCGCTGGCCGCTCGCGCGCTTTCGCGAGCTGGCAGAGATGCTACAGCGCGGCGACCAACTGCGCGTAGTAGTTTTTGTCGGCCCTGAAGAACGCGAGTTTATACAGGAAGTGCGCGCGTCTTTTCCGCGCCCGGCAGTTATTCTGGACAAGCTCACCGTCCCGCAGCTTGCGTCTGCGCTGGCGCGGCTCTCCGTCTTCGTCACCAACGACACAGGCCCCATGCACGTTGCCTCCGCGGTCGGCACATCGGTCGTCGCGCTTATCAGCATCCCCACTCCGCACAGTTTCATCCCCCTCGGAGAACAACATCGCATCATCTACAGCCGCAAGATTGACGAGATGACGACGGGTGAAGTTTACGAGGCGACGCGCAATGTTCTTGCACACCTGCGCACCGAAGCTTTGTTCGCTACCTGAAAATTCAAGCATGAAAAATCTGCTCTTATCCAAGCGACGCTCCTTTGCTTTATCAGGCGCTCTTTTCCTCTTGCTTCTTTTCGTCTTCGCAGCGGAGCGTTGGACTCCCGCACGCCTCTCCGCACAAAGCACAGGCACGCAAAGTACGAGCACGACACGCGCCGCTGAATCCGTTGCGCAATCTTCAAATTCTACATCTCGCTCGCGCTCCGCCACGGAGCTTCAGCGAAAAATAGACGAGGCGATAGAGGCGAGCGAATTTCGTTCGGCGCGCTGGGGCGTGTACGTCTTGAGCCTGCGCGACGGGCGCACCGTAGCCGCGCGCGAGGGCGACAAGCCTTTCACGCCCGCCTCTAACATGAAGGTCTACACGACGGCTGTGGCGCTCGACACGCTCGGCGCGGACTATCGCTGGCGGACCTCCGTTTACGCTGCGCGCGAACCCGACGCACGCGGGCTCATCGACGACGACCTTGTCCTCTACGGGCGCGGCGCACCTGATCTCTCGTCGCGCACCGAAAAAGAGACGCCCGACCATCTAGCTCAACTCGCGGACGAGCTTTACCGGCGCGGCGTGCGGCGCGTGCGCGGTGATTTAATCGGAGATGAAAGCTACTTGCGCGGCGAGCCGCTTGGCGACGGCTGGCTCTGGAACGACGTGCAGTGGTATTACGGCGCGGAAGTCTCGGCGCTGACGATTAACGACAACGAAGCGACCGTCACCATCACACCCGGCAAGCCCGGCGAGGCAGCCGCCGCGAAGCTTGAAGAAGATGCAGGTCTCTTAAATCTCACAAACGATGCCCAGACCTCTGTGCGCGGCACGTCTCTGACCATCGGCGTCACGCGCGGTCTCTCGGACAACAACGTGCGCGTGTGGGGAGAATTTCCGGCCACGGGCCGCAGCTATCGCGTGCGCGTCTCCGTACACCAGCCCGCGCTCTGGGCCGCGACCCTCTTTCGTGAAAAGCTACGGGCTCGCGGCATCGCTGTCGAAGGAAAAACTCTTGTCAGGGATGCGCGCGTTTCTCCTGATGAAAGGTTCGAGCCCGAGCGCGCCGTCGAGCTGGCTTTTGTGACCGGCAAGCCGCTAGGCGAAATTGTGCGCGCGACAAATAAATACAGCATCAACCTCAACGCAGAGCTTATCCTGCGCACTGTCGGGCGCGAGCGCGGGGCTACGGCCCCGGACTCTGATCCTGTGAGGATGCGTATTCGTGGCGACGACGAGGCAGGCTCAAGCGTCGTGCGTCTCTGGCTTGAGCGCGCCGGGGCAAACACGGGCAGCCTCTCGCTTCATGACGGCTCGGGTCTCTCGCGTCTCAATCTCGTCACGCCCGAGGCGACCGTGCGCCTGCTGGCCGCAATCTCCCGTACTTCTTCCTCAAAAATCTTTCGCGACTCGCTTCCCGTTGCGGGCCGTGACGGCACGCTCGCAGGAAGGCTCAGCATCTCGGGCGGTCGTCTTCAAGCCAAGACCGGAACGCTCTCCTATAACAATTCCCTTTCGGGCTACGTCCTGGCCGCTGACGACGAGCCTTTTGCGTTCGCTATTTTCTGCAACGACGAAACGGCTAAAGGCAGCAGCGTCACCGTGATAGACCAGATTGCCCGCCTCCTGACGGAATATCGCGAATCCGGCCCCTGAAACTCCCTCAAGCTCAAAAATTTTGCGTCCTGCCTGTTGTTGGCCTATGTTTGCCATAGACAAACTGGTTTAACTTCTGTAAGATGGGTTTGCTGCCCCTGCGGGGAGCAGATTGTGGGACTTCCTTGATGGGCGCTTCCTTTTGCCGGGCCTTTCGCGCCTGTAGTTTCCTTACCTATTTGGCTGGTCAAGACAAACGCTATTGGTCCATTCTCCAGCCGCCAGAACACAAGCGCCAGAGAGGTCGCCTGCGCACCCGCACCTGTCCTTACCCGTAGTCGGCTACTTATGATTTCCTTGAGGAGTGAACGTTATGTCACGACGAACTAACCTTACACTGCTGACCGCTCTCTTAGTTTTGGTCACCGTCCCTTCTGTTTTCGGACAGACGAGCCAATCGATTTTCCGCAGAGCCCAGAGGCTCTCTCTGGTTGGTCTCGCCGACGGTGTGAGCGACCGTGAGCAGGACGGATTGAACGGGCCTGTGCGACGGGTTCGCACGGAGACGGTGAAGCTTGCGAACAAGAACGGCAAGCTCGTCGAAGGCCAGCGCGTGACGCTCGAAGTGGCAGCCTATGATGTCAAGGGCTCGAAAATCGAGAACGCCTATTATCCCATCCCCGGCTCAAGCATTACGGGCAAAGAGGTCTACAAGTATGATGAGAAGGGCAACATCATGGAGATGACCTTGCAGGATGATAAGGGCACGCTCCTGAGCAAGGAGACCTATTCGTACGAATTCGACAGCTTCGGCAACTGGACCAAGATGACGACCGCCGTCGCCGTGATTGAAAACGGCAAGGTCACGTTTGAGCCGACGGAGGTCACTTATCGCAACATCAGCTATTACCTTGACGAAGCGACGCTCGCCAAAATGAATCAGCCGCAGGCTCCCGCAACCGGCAACAATGCCGCAACGAATCCTGTTCCGGCTAACAACAGCACGACCAACACAGTCGCCGCCAACACCAACGCGCCCGCCAACACGCCTTCGTCTTCCCCCAATTCAAAACCCGCCGCCCAGAACAACGCGCCCACGACCAACGTGCCCTCAAGCACGAACTCGAATCCGTCTTCGCAACCGGTCGTTGCTTCGAACAAACCCGCCGCAACTTCCGATGTTGCTAAACAGGATGCTTCTAAACAGACTGCGGCTCCCGCACAGAACAACTCGTCAACGCCGCTCGTCAAAGCGAGCGCGCCCGTGAGCGACAAGCCCGCGTCCGCTTCGAAGGAGCAGGCCGCGAACAGCGCGGATAAAAATAAAGAGAAGCCCGTGGAGACCAAAGTCGCAGACGAACAGGCTTCCAAGCCCATGATACGTCCGCTCTTGAAGCCCGTCTCGGGCGGCGTCCTCAACGGCAAGGCCGTGAACCTGCCCAAGCCGATGTATCCACAGACGGCCAAGAGCGCGCGCATGGGCGGCACGGTCATCGTCGAAGTAGTGATTGACGGCACAGGCAAAGTCATCTCGGCGCGCGCCGTGAGCGGTCCGGCGTTGTTGCTGCAAGCAGCCGTCACTGCCGCTTACCAGGCGAAGTTCTCTCCGACAATCCTCTCGGGCCAGCCCGTCAAGGTCGTCGGCACAATCAACTACAACTTTACAATTAATTAGAAGAGAAATTTTCCGGCAAGAAAAGAATCTGCCCTGAATTGTTAAGAGGAGTAAAAGGATGGCACTGAGTGGACAACTGAGCGACCTGTCGCTGGCCGAGCTGATAGAGTTTTTCTGTAACCAGCGCAAGACCGGACGATTGAAGATCGCGTACCAGAAAGCGCCCGGCTATTTCTACTTCGAGCGCGGCGAATTGGTGGACGCCAAGATCGGAGCGTTGAGCGGTGTGGATGCTGTTTACTACGCGCTCACGCAGGAGAACGCTTCGTTCAAATTCTCAACGGCTTTCGAGCCGACTCGCCGGACGATTCATCAGCCCTGGGCGCAGGTCGCGCTCGAAGGCTTGCGCCGTCTGGACGAAGGAGTCGCGCCCAAAGAAGCTTTTCCAGAAGGCGAGTTGCTCGCTCACGAGGATGAGCCGGACGAGCCGGGCGAATCGTCGTCTCGCGCAGCAGAAGGAGTCGCGCCGCTATCGCTTACGGTTGAAAGCTCCGCCGAAAAGGGGCGCAACCGCATGTTTGTTTATGCGGCCGTTGTGGCTGCCCTGGTCCTGAGCGTCGCCGCCATAGGCTTCCCGGCAGGCTGGTACAGCAAGCGCAAACAGGTCGTGGCTGCTCCGTCGCAAGCTGCGCCCGAAGTTAAATCCGAAGAACAATCTGCGGCGACGACAGCACCCGATGCGAGCAGTGCACCGGCAGAAGCAGACCCGAGCGGCGCAGCCGCCTCAAGCACAGACAGCGCCTTCGCCATACGCCAGCGCGAGGAGCGCGCGCGTGAAGCGCGTGAGCGCATGCTCGCTGCACAGGAGAGCGCGCAGGCCGCAAAGTCAACTGCGCCCGTGCCCGGCCAACCTCAGCCCACTGCGACCAACCCTGCGGAAGTCAAGAAACCCGAACCGGCCCAGCCCGCTAAGAAGACCGTCACCGTTCAGGTCACCTATGACGAGAACGGGCGCGTCACACAGGCTTCCGGCGGCGACGGCATGGCGCAGCGCATCGCACGCCAGAAACGCTTCCCCACAGGCAAAGGCGGCTCTGCGACGATTACCATTCCCGTCAACTAAAGACGTACAAAGCTCAAAAGAAAAGAGCGATGATGAAAAGCAGCCTTTTCATCATCGCTCTTTTCTTTTGAGCCTTATCTTACTTTTGTCCGACGAGACCGAGCATCACCAGCAGCGCGCGTTTGAGACCGGTTTCGCGGCCCTTGGGGTCGAACCATTCTTCGAGGGTGTGAGAGTTGCCGCTTGCGCCGCCCGTGCCTAAGGTTACGGCGGGGATGCCTAAAGAGATGGCGATGTTGGAATCCGTGGACGAGCGGTCAAGACGCGGGCGAAAGCCGAAGGCGCGCGTCGCTTCCTCGCAGATACGAACAATGGTTGCGTCGCGCGGGGTTTCGCCGCTCGGTCGGTCTCCGATTAATTTCAGGTCAAGCTCAAGCGGCGGGTCGCCCGCACGCCTTTGCGCGTTTTCGTCGTCGGCGGCTTCGCGCGCCGCGCGGCGGAAGAAAGCATCCAGACGCTGTAGCTCCTCTGCGGAAGCTGACCTCAAATCCACGTCCATCAATGCCTCGTGCGGAATGACGTTGACGCTTGCGCCGCCTTCTATGCGACCGACGTTAAAGGTCGTGCGCGGGTCTGCGGGCGCTGGATAGGAAGCGAGCCGCGCAATGGCACGCCCGAGCGCGTGCACAGGATTGGCCGCGCCGAAATCGCCCCACGAATGTCCGCCCGTGCCGCGCAGGCGAGCGCGATAGCGGCGCGAGCCTAAGGCGGCGTGAGTGATGCGCTCCACCCCTGGGCCGTCAAAGCTGATAAAGGCGTCCACCTTCCCGGCCCATTCGCCTTCGGTCAAAAGATAACGCGCGCCGCGCAAGTTCCCTTCTCCCTCTTCGCCCACCGTGCCGACAAAGAGCAGCGAGCCTTCCGTTTCAATCTCACATTCTTCGAGCGCGCGAAGCAGCGCGACGAGCGCCGCGAGCCCGCATCCGTCGTCGGCAATTCCGGGCGCAAACAATTTCCCGCGCTCGCGCCTGACTGTGAAATCCGTGCCCGGCGGAAAGACAGTATCCAGATGCGCGCTCACGACCAGAAGCGGCGTGCGCCCGATGCCTGCACGCAGCGCAACACAGTTGCCCTCCGCATCAAGACGCGCATCATGAAGACCATGCTCGCGAAATTTTTCCGCAAGGTATTCGGCGCGCTCTCTCTCGCCAAAAGGCGGCGCTGGAATGGAGCAGATGCGCGCGTGCTCGTCCGTAATCGCGGCGGCTTCCTTGTCCAGAAATTCAAACGCGCGACGCACACGCGCCGTCGCGATGAGGTCGCCTATAATCTGTTCCGGCGCGAGCGTGGTGGAAGGAAGCATAAGAACAGTGACGAGTGACAAGTGACAAGTGACAAGCACGAACAAGGTTTTATCTTGTCACTTGTCACTCGTCACTTATCACTGCGTTTAGACCAGTTGCATAATCTCTTCTTCTTCTAAGACTCCGGTTGCCTGTTTGGCGTGTTCGTAGATGCGCGTGACGCGTTCGTCGTCGGGGTCCAGGCCGCGCGATTCGAGCCAGTAGACGACGTTGGACTTGCCGCTCATCGGCCCAATCTCAATCGTCTGCTTGAGGCCGAAGAGATGCGCGGGCACGCCGGAGTAGACCAGATCGGCAAGCTCTGCGTCTCCCTTTCTGTAGCTCTTGATGACGGCGGCGGCGTGCACGCCCGTCGCGGTGCGGAAAGCGTCGCGCCCGAAGACTGGATAATTGTAAGGGATGGTCCAGCCGCAGGACTCTGCGGCCACCTTGCAATATTCGCCGAGCCGCGAGAGGTCGTTGTCAATCCAGCCCATGAGCTTGAGATTGACGAGCAACTGGTCCATGGGAGTGTTGCCGACGCGCTCGCCGACGCCCAAAGCAGAGCCGTGTACCTGATCCGCGCCGCCCTCTATCGCGGCGATGGAGTTGATAACGCCGAGGCCACGGTCCTGATGGCCGTGCCAATCGAGCCGAACCTTCTCGCCCTGTTCTTCAATAATCTTTTTGACAAAGCTCACGACCGCACGCGCCCCGTCGGGCGTCGAGTGTCCGACAGTATCGCAGACGCAGACGGCGCGCGCGCCCGCACGGATTGCCGTAGTGTAGAGCGCGCGTATGGTTTGCGGGTCGGCGCGCGTCGTATCTTCTGTGACGTACATCACGGGCAAGCCTTCGCTGACAGCGAAGGTGACGGCATCTTCCGTGAGTTTTAAAAGCTTATCGAGCGTCCAGTCTTCCGCGTAAAAGCGTATGGGGGATGAGCCTATAAAGGTGCAGGCTTCGATGGGGATTCCGGCGCGCTGCGAGATTTCGACAATCGGTATGATGTCGTTGCGATGCGTACGCGCGGCACAGTTGGGGCGTATGCGCAGCTTCTTCTCCGCGATTTCGCGTGCGAGTCGCTCAACGCCTGCGGCGTGCGTGCCGCCCGCACCTGGCAAGCCTATGTCGGCGGTGTCGATGCCGAGCACGTCCATTAAATGCAGCAACTCAATCTTACGCTCGACCGTGGGCTCGCACACGCTCGGCGATTGCAGCCCATCGCGCAGAGTCTCGTCGTCAAAACTGATGCGACGACCCGGCGCAACAGTACGCGGCTCCTTCTCGTTCCAGTCGTAAATCAACTCGTTGGCTGGCACTCTCAGATACCTCTTCTTCCGTAACACTTCTCAATCAAATCGCAATCGTGGCGGTATACCGGATTACAACAAGCGCAGGAGGGAAAGTCAAGCCGGGCCTTTTCGCTCTTTGACGCGTGAAACCAGTCTGTTATAGCCTTCGGTGCATGACGCACGGTGTTACGGGCGACGGCTTGTATGAAAGATAGCGTGCGGGAAGACGAGTTTCAGGCTAAGCAAGTTTGAAAACGAAGATGATGATTGCGGTCGGGTCGAGCCGCGCGGCCAAGGTTGAGGCGGTGCGTAGATGTGTGGCGCGCGTGGCGGATGTGGACGAGCGTTGGCGCAGGGCTGAAGTTATAGCGCGCGAGGTCGAGACGGATGCGCCTGCGATGCCTTTGACGGATGCGGAGATGTTGCGCGGGGCGCGTGCGAGGGCGTTGGCTGTGCGTGATGTGCTTTTGAAAGAGAATGTAGAGGCGCAGATTTTTGTGGGGCTCGAAGGCGGGTTTCATTCTTTCGAGTTCGAGGGACGGTGGCAGACGTTGTTGCGCGGGTGGGCTTATGCGACCGATGGTGAGCGTGAAGGCTTTGGTGTTTCTCCTTCGATACGCGTGCCTGAAGGAATCGCGCGGCGTGTGACGGAAGGCGGCGTGGAGTTGGCCGCGGTGATTGACGAAGTGGCGGGCGAGCGTGACGTTCGTAGCCGCCAGGGAGCATGGGGTGTTTTGTCGCGCGGGCTCTTGACGCGCGCGGAGAGTTTCGAGGCCGCGCTTATCGCGGCTCTCGCGCCCTTTTATAACGAGCGATTTTATTCTTGATTAAATTTATAGCTGAAGGAATCTCAAAGATGGATGAATTAACCGCACAGGGCAACGACGAGCACATTTATCATCTAAGGCCCATGGCCGGGTGGATAGAGGTCATCGCGGGCTCTATGTTTTCGGGGAAGTCGGAGGAGTTGATACGCCGCCTGCGCCGCGCCAAGATTGCGCGCCAGAAGGTGCAGGTCTTCAAGCCGCGTATTGATACGCGCTATTCGCACGACCACATCGTCTCGCATTCCGAGATGCGACACGAATCCTCGACGGTCGATACGTCGGAAGAATTGCTTCAGAAGGTTGAGCGCGGGACGGAAGTGGTCGGGATTGACGAAGGACAATTCTTTGACAAGGGTCTGGTTGACGTGGCGAACGAGCTGGCGCACAGGGGCTTGCGCGTCATCATAGCGGGGCTGGACCAGGATTACATGGGCAGGCCGTTTGAGCCGATGCCGCAGCTTTTAGCCATCGCGGAGTTTATCACCAAGACGCACGCCATCTGCGTGCGCTGCGGGCAAACGGCCAACTACTCGCAACGCACAGTGAACGTCGAAGGCCGCGTCGTCGTCGGCGCTGACGAAGCCTACGAGGCGCGCTGCCGCCGCTGCTTTGTCCCACACGCCGACGCCCCCACCTCGCATATCACCGAAGCGGCAGACTGAAACAAGGCAAAAGGTAAAAGGTAAAAGGCAAAAGTGAAGATGAAGAGGCTGCTTCTCTTCTTCACTTTTGCATTTTGCATTTTGCACTTTGCATTTTCTCAGTGAATTATTTTGGTCGAGTAGAGCGTGCCGTAGAGCGCGTCCTGGACTTTGGGGAAGGTCTTGCCGTTGGAGGAGAGAATCATGTTGACGAGCTGCACTTGTCCGGCGTACTTGCGATAGCCCATCCATTGCAGACGCCGCAGGTCGTCCGGCTTGTCCGGGTTCGATTCCCGAAACTGTATGCCGCGCACCCCGTCCAACTCCAGCCACTTCAACTCATCCACCTCGCCGTTCTTCTGCCGCGTTTTCTGTCCATCATAAAAAGCCTTGATGCTGACATCAGTGGGAAAGTTTTCGTCCATCGCGGAGATGTTAATACTGATAAAGGTCGGTGGAGTGCCCCAGGTGAACATGTTCTTATCGACCGACACTTTGCGGAAATTAGAGGGCATGGTAACAGTGATGCCCTGCTCGTCCCATTTGACGGTCTGGCCGCCTTCGAGCGCAGCCGTTTGCGCTGCGGTCGGGTTGGGTTTCTCGGCGGGCTCTTCCGTCTTACTGCTCGATGTTGACGAGTTGGAAGAGGTGGAGTTGTCCGTCTTCTTGCCCGTGAATCGTTCGACCAGATTGCATAAAGAGAGCGAGAGCGACAGGGCCATCAGGAGGGCAATATGTTTCATGTGTTCAATTCTCTGGGTCCGGATTAATAGAACAGGCTATGCTTCATATGCTAAATCGGTGTGCCGAGTCAATAGCCTAGCGGGATGATGGGCCAGTTCGACATCAAACTCACCGCAGAGACGCAGAGAACGCGGAGACGACGCAGAGAGTTGAATCTGTTTTCTCTGCGCCTGCTCTGCGTCCTCTGCGTCTCTGCGGTGAGTAAGTCGTTGAGACTCCACTACAAAGTTTTCCACCTGTGCGCCGCGCGTGCTATTCTTAACGCCCGTTCCCCCTGCCAAAAAATGCTTTACCATTTCGGGCGGCTCCCCGACGCCTTTTGTTATCCGAGGAGGCTATTCTGATGTGCATCTTTGTCTCGAATAGAGTTTCGGCTCTCATGCTGCTTGCCTTGCTCTCCCTTGCCAGCCATGCGTGCCAGCAGACGGCCAATACCAATACCACGGCGACCAACACCACGACGACCACCAACATCAACTCGAACACGACGGTCACAACCACTACGACAACGGGCGTTGCGCCGGACACGCGCGAGCCGGAAAAGTATCGCGCAACGGTCGTGCTCAAGCTCGAAGCGACAGGCCAGCAGACGGTGAGCACGCCGCCCATCACTGCCACGTTTGCGCGCAACGGCGCAGACCGTCGTCTCTCTTTCATGCTGCCGGGTGGCGAAGAAGTCGTCTATGTTGACCGTGCGGATAAACGCCTCGTCATTCTGCCGAAGCGTCGCCAGTATGCAGAGCTGACGCGCGAAGCCACAGGCTTTGAAGTGCCGAGCATGATGACGCCGGGGCAGATCGTTAATCAGCTCAAAAGCTCTACCAAGTATCAACTGGTCGGAGACGATCAGTTGAACGGTCGGCCTGTGACGAAATACCGCTTCGCCGGGACGACGCAGACAGGCACGCAGGCGGGTGAAGTGAAAACGGAAGCCTTTCTCTATGTCGATAAGGAAACGGGTCTCCCGATTCGTTCCGAAACGGTGGCGCAGTCCAGTGGAAATGTTCAAGGCGTCAGCAACGCCAAGTTGATTCAGGAGATTACCAACGTCGAGCAGAATGTTGACCCGCAACTCTTCGAGGTGCCGCAGGGCTATAGCAAGGTTGACCCCGAGCAGATTAAGCAACAAGTCAATCTGGTAGCACAGGCGATTGGGGCCATCGCTCAGCAAGTGATGCAAGCAGCGGCGACGCAACCGGGGAGCGCCAACACGAACACGCAGCCCGCGACGAGCCCGACGCCTGCGAGCACACCTGTACGCTAAGGTCTCTCTGGAGGGAAACCGAATGATTCGATACATTGCGACGTTGATTGTCGGCGTAATCCTTGGCGGGGTGCTGGTCTACTTTCTGCTCGTCGGTGCGCCGCGCGCTAACAAGCTGCCGGGCGAGCCCGTCAAGCCGCCCGACGCGGGAGGCGACCCGCCCGGCACGGCCCTCGTCGTCCTCAACGAGCCTTTTTTCGACACCGTGCTGGCGACCATCTTTCGAGACATGAACGCGCCGTCGTTTCCGCTTCAACTGGCGCAGAACATGGAGACGGGCGTGGGCGATGGCATGGAGATGCGGTTTGAGAGGGCGAGTTTTCAAGCCGCTTGCCCGAGCGCCGTAACATTGTTGCCAGAGGGGAGCAACGTCAAGACGAGCGTGAAAATCACTGGCGGCAAGATTATGGCCCCGCTCGCTTTTAGCGGGAGCTATAACTCTATCTTGGGCTGCGTGCGTTTTACAGGCTGGGCACAGGCCAACCTGCAACTTCGTTTTGACCAATCGCAGCAGAATGTCTACGGGCAATTGAATGTCGAAGGCGTGAACCTGGACGGCACGCCGCCCGTCATAGGCTCTGTCGTCACGGGCCTTGTGCAGACGGCCATCAATCAGCGAGTCAATCCGATTCAAATTCTACAGGGACATCAACTGCGTTTGAGCGTGCCCATCAGAGCCAGTGACGGAACGCTCAACGCACAGGTCAAGGACGTGCGCGCAGAGGTCAAAGACGGCCAGCTCTCGCTGCACATCACCTACGAGTTCAAGGGACAAAAGGGACAACAGCCGCCGCAAAGCTAGATGACGCGCGCGGCGAATGATAGCCGTTTGAAATTCAGTGCAGCCTATTTCAGCCCCGCAAGGGGCGAAATAAAATAGCCCACGGCGTCAGCCGTGGGACAACTGTTGGCTAAAATTATGAGAGCCCCTGAAAGGGGCGAAAGAAATCAGAGCGTGAACTTCTTTCGCCCCTTTCAGGGGCTCTTAATTTATTTGCTGCTTATCCCCACGGCTCACGCCGTGGGCTATTATCTGTCGCCCCTCGCGGGGCTGAAGAACGCGGATTCGGAAATGATTACCTCCATCCACGGTTTTCGCCACCCGGCAGCTCTTTAATGCAAGAGAATGCCCGTCGAGAAGCGGAGGTTGTTTTCGGTCTTGCCGGTGATTGAAATCGTCGTGCCGTCGCTCGCTACTACAGTCCGGTCGCGGCGGAAGACGGGGTTGTAGTCGCCTTGAATAATACGGTAGCTGACGCGCGGGCTGATGCGGTAATCGACGCCGCCGCCGAAGGCCAGCGCGAAGTCCGTAGAAGAGTCGTCGAAAGTCGTAAAGGGCGCGGTGGCCGAGCGCGCGCCGTACCTGCTTCGGGAATAGGAGACGCCCGCGAGCGCACGCGCAAATGGCGTCCAGCGCGTGTCGTTGATGAATCTGATTTGTGGTCCGGCGAGGAAGTTGTACTTGTCCAGTTGCGCGCGGAACGGCTCGCCGAAGAAAGTTTCGTTGTCACGACGGTAGACGCCCGAGACGTCGCCCGTCAGACCAAAGCGCGGCGTGAAAAAGAAGGTCATCGCCGAGTTCCAGCCGATCATGTCGGCGCGCTTGCTGTTCGGAGTGACGAGCGTGCCGGTCGCTGTGACGCCGCTCGTGACGGGGATGCCGTCCACGGCTACTACATCTCGCGCCTTCAGACGGGCGTCGGCGTTCTCATACGAGAAGCCTATGAAGTACTCGGCCTTTTTCGGCTCGTCCGGTGCAGGTTGTTGTGCCAGGGCAAGAGGCGCGCTCACTAAAATGAGCAACGCTAAAAGAATCGGTTTACGCACGTAAGGTTTCCTCCTTGTGGAAAAGCAGTGACAAGTGACGAGTGACAAGTGACAAGCAAGAGAAAAGACAAGCTGCTTTTTCTTGTCACTTGTCACTCGTCACTTGTCACTGTGTTTCGTGGGCGTACTATGGCCGAAAGTGTGCGCGGCTGTCAATTAGTATCTTCGTCGAGGTTTTGTAATGCAGACTGTTCAGTCGTGTCTTCTTGTTCGGAGGATGCGAGCTTCTCTCGCTTCACGCCGTGCGGGTTCGAGGATCGCTCCCCGCGTTTGCGCGTCCGGCGCTTGGGCGCACGCACTTCGCCGCGATGGTCCACAGAGCGAATCGGCTGTAAGTCTTCGGCCTCGCCTTCCGGGTCGTCGAGTCTGGTCTCGATGTCGGGCATCTCAACCTCGTCGGCATCCATGCGCGCTGGAGAGATGTCTTCAACGGCTTCCATCGTGCTGCCTTCTTCCATCGCCGCTTCGCCGCGTCCCGGCATCGCCGCGTCAACGTCCTCCGCTTCGCCGCCTCCGGCGAGCGCACGCTGGCGCGTGAAATGCTCAACGATGTCTTCCGCCGCCCTGCGCCCTACAAAGGGCGTCAACTCCTGCACGGAAGCCTGCGAGACGCGCTGTATGGAGCCTAAGTTTCTCAAGAGCCGCGTCTTGCGCTTTTCGCCCACGCCCGGAATTGCCGTCAGCTCCGAAGTAAAATCTCTTAACTCGCGCCGCTTGCGATGATAGGCGACAGCCGTGCGGTGCGTCTCGTCCCTGATCAACTGTATAAAGCGCAGGGCTTGAGAATGAGAGTCTAGAAAGACCGGCTCGTGCTCGCGGCCTTTAACCAGTAGGTGCGAGATTTCGTTGTGACGGCGCGGAGGCTTGACGACGCCAATCATCGGGATGGCTTCCAGATCAAGCTCGCGCATAGCAGCCGCAGCAGCGTTCAACTGCGCCTTGCCTCCGTCAATCATGACCAGATCGGGCAGAGGCTTTTGTTCGTCAAGCTGGCGACGATAACGACGAAACACGGCTTCGTACATGGAGGCAGTATCGTTTGCGCCCTCGACCGTTTTGATCTTGAAGCGGCGATATTCGGCGCGGTTCATCTTGCCGTTTTCGGCCACGACCATCCCGGCGACATTCTCCGCGCCCTGTATGTGAGAGATGTCGAAGGATTCTATGCGCGCAGGAAAACGCGGCAATTCGAGCACCTCCTGCAACTCTTCGAGCACGCGCTCCATGTCTGGCTTGAGGACGCGGAAGCGTTGCTCGAAGGCTAGTTGCGCGTTGCGCTCGACTAAGTCTATGAGGTCGCGCTTTTCGCCGCGCTTCGGGTCCAGGATGCGTACGCGCAGCCCGCGACGCTCCGACAAAGCCCTTTCTAAAACTTCGCGGTCGGAGAAATCCACCGGCACGTGAATCTCACGCGGGACGTAATCGGTCGAATAGTATTGTCCCAGCACTTCGCTCAAAAAAGAGGACGGGTCGAACTCCTCTTCCGGCAAGTCTTCCCAGAAAAACTCGCGGCGGCCCACAACCTTTCCCTCGCGCATGGTGAAAAGCTGAAGCGCAAGACGCGCGCCTTCGTGATAGAAGCCGAAGATGTCAACGTCGCGCTCTGGGCTTGTAGCCATCTTCTGCTGCTCGCCGATAGCGAGCACGGTCTTACGTAAGTCTCTATATTTAGCCGCCATCTCGTAGCGCATCTCTTCAGAGGCAAGCGTCATGCGCTCTTCCAACTGGTCGGCCAGCTCCTTGTTTTTTCCTTCGAGCAGGAGACGCACATCGCGCACGGCCTCCGCGTATTCGTCCGGCTTGCACAAGCCCTTGACGCACGGGCCCAGACATCGCTTGATGTGATACTCAAGACACGGGCGCGGCAATTTCCCGTCTATCTCTATGTCGCAAGTGCGAAGCTGAAACGTGCGGTTGATGAGATCAATCGTGCGACGCGCTAAGGACGCAGGAAGAAACGGGCCGAAGTAGAGCGCGCCGTCGCGCTGAATCTTGCGCGTAATCATGACGCGCGGGAACGGCTCGTTAATCGTCAGCTTCAGATGCGGGTATTGCTTGTCGTCTTTTAAGAGGACGTTGTAGCGCGGCTTGTGCTGCTTGATAAGATTGGATTCAAGCACGAGCGCCTCGACCTCGTTGTCGGTGATGATGAATTCAAGGTCGCGTATGCGGCGCACAAGCTCTCTGGTCTTGCGGTCGTGCCCGCGCCCCGATTGAAAATAGGAGCGCACGCGGTTACGCAGGTTCTTGGCCTTGCCGACATAAATAATCTTTCCGCCCTCGTCTTTATGTAGATAGACGCCGGGCGCAGTCGGCAGGTTTTGTAGCTTCTCCTCCAAAGTCACTAGAGTCTTGTCCTTAGGTTCCGCTTGTTCTGCTCTCACGCGGCGCGCGAGAGTCTTCACGCCTCTCTCAAACGAGAGGGGCGCTTTACTTTGAAGCCGTTTTATTAGAGCCTAAGAGATAGTTTAGCTTATTCGCCCGTGGATGATGAAACCGGCGCGCGCTCGATGAGAATCAAAACCGCCTGATGCGTAAGCGTAGAATCACAAGAACGGCTTGCATCATCCTGCTCGCGTCGCTTGCGGCGGGCGTGATTGCGCATACGCAAACCGCGCGGGCTCCTCAAAGTGCTCCCGCGCCGGACCCGATGGTGGCAAAATTCGCCCCCGCCCGATGGTGGCACGACCTTCGAGGAGAGGTTCGCGAGATAGAGACAATCGAGTACAGGGTTGAGAGAAAAGATGGGCGTCCGGTTGAGGCTCGCGTCAACTCGCAGAGGGTCTCTTTCGACCGCAAAGGATTCGAGACCGAAATCATAGACGGCGAGGAAGGCAGAATGGCTTTCGTCTATGACGAGCAGGGCAGGCTCAGGGAGATGACGATGTCGCTCGCGGGCGTTCTTCTAGCGCGCGACGTCTATAGCTATGACCTTCAGCAAAGAAAAGTTACTACCGAAGCCTACGCCTTTGGAAGCACCCGTCCGCGATGGAGAGAAGTCTCGACGTTTGACAACAGGTGGAACGAAACGAGGAAAGAGCGCGAAACCTTTCCCGACGACAAGGCCGCGCGGCCCGAGAAAGACGTGGTCATCTACAGCAATATCTATGACGCAAAGGGCAGAGTCGTTGCTTCGACCGTCGGCGGCGAAGACGGCTCCGTCAGTCACAGGTTCACCACAGAATATGACGACAATAATCGCGTGGTGAAAAGCTACAGCTCCTCGTATGACGAGAAGAGCGGCCAGCTCCTCTCCAAACATGTGAACACTTACGACGAGCGCGGGCTGGTGCTCACCATCCTGACCTATGACCCGCGCGGGCGGCTCGTGAGGCGCGAGACTTACACGCGCGAGTTCGACCAGCGCGGCAACTGGATTACGCAAAGAATGGTCGCACAGGAGAACGACCAATCGGGCACGTTCACGTATATCAAACGCCGGAAGATTACTTATTACTAAGAAGCTCATTGATTACTGATTCGGAAGTTGACCAATTAAGCAGAAGTGAAATTTCCTTTAGAGCTGCCGGACAAAAGGGAGTTCGATGCCGTGGGCTTCGGCCTCAACGCCGTGGACCATCTCGTAGTCGTGCCTGAATATCCGGCCTTCAATTCGAAAATCCATCTCAGCGAGCACGTGCAGGCGGCGGGCGGGCAAACGGCCACGGCGATGGTGGCGTTGCAGAGGCTTGGGTTCAAGACGGCCTATGCGGGGCGCTTCGGCTCGGACGCGGAGGGGCGCTTCGGTCTAGCGTCTTTACTCGACGAAGGCGTGGACACGAGCGCAGCCGAAACTATCGAAGGCGCTTCTAACCAGATTGCCTTTATCATCATCGACGCGCGTAACGGCGAGCGCACGATTATCTGGGATAGGGACGCGCGCCTTGCTTACCGTCGCGATGAAGCGCCCGTAGAGATGGCCGCGCGCGGGCGCGTGCTGCATCTGGACGCGCACGACCCGCCCGCCTGCGTCGAGATGGCGCGGCGCGCGCACGCCGCAGGGACAATCGTTTCGGCAGACATAGACAACATCTATGAAGGGCTTCCTGAGCTTCTGCCGCTCGTAGACATTCTCATCTCGTCAACAGAATTTCCGCATCGACTGACGGGCATCGTGGACGAGCGCGCGGCCCTGCGCGAGATACAGGCGCGCTACGGCTCTCCCGTGGTCGGGATGACTCGCGGCACGCGCGGCGCGATTGTTTACTGCGAAGGGAGTTTTATAGAAGCGAGCGCCTACTGTGTGCCCAATGGTTGTCGAGACACGACGGGCGCGGGCGATGCTTTTCACGGCGGCTTTCTCTACGGCCTCTTACACAACGAAGACCTCGAAACATCTCTACGCCTCGCCAACGCCACGGCCTCGCTCAAATGCAGAAGCCTCGGCGCACGCACCTCTCTACCAAGCCGCGCCGAGTTGCATGAATTTTTAAGAGAAGCGCCTGAGATAAGTCCCAAATCCCAAGTCCCAAATCCCAAGTCATAATCGAGTCTCAAATCCCAAGTCCCAAGTCGAAAAACAGTTTTTCGACTTGGGACTTGGGACTTGGGACTTGAGACTTAATTTTTAAGACGTGTTTCAAAAAACGCAAGCACTCGTCGCCAGGCGTCGCGCGCCGCTTCCGCGTTGTAAACGTCCGGGCGCGTGTCGTTGAAAAAGGCGTGGTCTGCGTCGTAGGTCACGACCTCTACGGGGAGATTGTATTTGCGCGCCGCTTCTTTAAGCTGCTCGACCTTCTCCGGCGTAATCCACTGGTCGCGCGAGCCCGCTATAAAGAGCGTCGGCACGCGCAGGCGGCTCAGGGTCTCTTCGTCCGGGATGTCGCCGTAAAAGGCAGCCGCAGCATCAAGCTCCTGGATGTCGCAGGCCGCGCGCAAAGCAAACGTGCCGCCCATGCAGTAGCCCGTAATGGCTGTGCGGCGCACCCCGTACTTGCGCTTCGTCTCTTCAAACGCGCTGCGGATAATAGCCATGCCGTCTTCCATCTTCAGCTCGTGCATCATTCTAGAAGCTTCTTCCGGGTCTTTGGTCACCTTCCCGCGATAGAGGTCGGGCGCGACGCAGACGTAGCCTTCTTTAGCGTAACGGCTGGCGATGTCCTTGATGTGATCATTTACTCCCCACCATTCCTGAATCAAAAGCACTGCGGCTCTCAAGTCCGTGCCGTCGGCGGGAAGGGCTACGTAGGCGGTGGTAGCTCCCGTCTCGGGATTCAAATTAAGCGTCTCTGTTTGCATGGCAGCAACTCCGTATGAAATTTCGCGACCAACGAAATCAATCTCAGGCCGCGCGGCCTCGGATTATATGGCAAACGCGCCCGAGCGCTCTACCTCAAAGGGCGCGTTCGATGATATAAGGACTGGCGTTCTCTTTTTTTATCCTGCCTGTCTTTGTCAAAATTTGCTGAGCGAGAAAACAAAAATGATGCGTCCTGTCATCGCCCTCCTGTTAATCGTCACGAGTCTCTTTGCGCTCGCCGTCGCGCCGGGTAGCGCGCAGGGCGGGCCTGTCGATTTAATTTTCATCAACGGCAACATCTACACCATCAATCCGCGCCAGCCGAAAGCTTCTGCCATCGCCGTCAAAGGCGACCGCATCGTCTATGTCGGCACAAACGAGGGAGCGATAAGACGTCTTGGCCCGCACACGCGCACTATAGACCTCAAGGGTAAGACGGTCGTGCCAGGGCTTACGGATTCTCATTGCCACTTGCTCGGCCTGGGCGAGCGCGAAGTCACACTTAATCTTGAAGGCGTCAACACGCTCGAAGATTTTCTAGCGCGCGTCAAGGAGCGCGTTGATACAGCGCGCCCCGGCGCGTGGATTACGGGCCGCGGCTGGATAGAAACTTTCTGGAAGCCGCCCGTCTTCCCCACGCGACAGGATTTAGACCGCATCGCGCCGAACAATCCAGTCTATCTTGTGCGCGCCGACGGTCATGGTGCGGTCGCCAATAGCGCCGCTCTCAAAATCGCAGGCGTAGACAGCAACACGCCCAACCCTTTCGGCGGCGAGATTCTAAAAGACAAGACGACGACGGAACCGACAGGCATGCTCATCGACGGCGCGAAGGGTTTAGTCACAAAGCATATCCCTCCGCCGACGGAAGAAGATTTGGAGCGCGCCACTGTGCTCGGCGTCAAACGAAGTATTGAGCTTGGCTGGACCGAGATTCAGGATGCGGGCGGGAGTTACAGTGACGTGGCGCGGCTCAAAAAACTTTACGGCGAAGGCAAAATCAAGCTGCGCATCTACAAGGCCGTGTACGGTCCCGGCCCCGATGCCACGCGGCTGATGCGCGAAGGCGCAAGCGTCGGCGCTTTTGATAACCGCTTTACCTTTCGCACTATCAAAGTAGCTTTCGACGGCGCGCTCGGCTCGCGCGGCGCAGCGCTTCTTGCGCCCTACAGCGATGCTCCCGCAAGCTCTGGCTTTCTCACCGTTAAAGAAGAAGAGCTTGAGCCGATGCTCGTAGAAGCTTTGCGTCGCGGCATACAAGTCGAGACGCACGCCATAGGCGACCGCGCCAACCGTAGAATTCTGGACCTCTATGAAAAAGCTTTCAATACGGTGCCGCCCGCGCAAAGAAAAGTACGCCAGCCGCGCTGGCGCGTAGAGCACGCGCAGATTGTCTCGCCCGCAGACATCCCGCGCTTCGCGCGCCTCGGCGTCATTCCGTCTATGCAGCCCTCGCACGCCATCAGCGACCTCTTCTTTGCGCCGAGCCGCGTAGGATTGACACGCCTCGCGGGCGCCTACGCATGGCAGAGCTTTATCAAATCCGGCTCCATCATCGCCGGAGGGTCGGACGCGCCCGTAGAGCGCGGCGAGCCGATGATCGAATTCTACGCGGCCACGGCGCGCAAGAGCCTGAAGGGCGAATCGGGCGAAGGCTGGCATCCCGAACAAGCCGTTTCGCGCGAGATTGCGCTCAAGATGTTCACACTCTGGCCCGCCTTCGCCGCCTTCGAAGAAAAACTCAAGGGCAGCCTTGAACCAGGCAAGCTCGCGGACCTAACAATTCTTTCGGCTGACATCATGCGTATCCCCGAAGCCGAGATTCTCAAAACGCGCGCCCTGATGACCGTCATCGGCGGCGAGATTGTTTACGACGCGAGCGACAAATAAAGGGATGAGGGATGAAGTAAAAACAAGAACGCTCTTTCTTTACTTCATCCCTCATCCCTCATCCCTCATCCCTTCTTTTGACTCTTTCTCTTATGGGAAACAGAACGGAGCGTGCGCGGCACGCCGCGCGTAGGCTCCGGATGACGCTGTCAGTAAATTTTCGGAGTCCCATCATTTTGGCCGAAAAAGGATTGACAAGCCGCCGGATTTAGCATATTGTCCCGTCTTCCTCGGGTATCGGTGCTTCCAACGCTGCGTTGAAAGAACTAACCGGTTAATCTCCTGACTACATCTTGCGCCCAGCTCTATAGGCTATTTCTGCTCTAGATCCCTCGCGCGCTCTTTTCTTTGAAACTACCCTTAAACTACCACCTGAAGTGAAAGGAGCTTCACAACAATGACCAAGTCCAGATTTGCCCTTAACCTCTTAACAGTATCAGTTTGCATTCTCGCGTTCGCCTCGTTCGCACAGGCGCAGGCCACACGCACATGGGTTTCCGGCGTCGGCGACGACGTGAATCCCTGCTCGCGCACCGCCCCATGCAAAACATTTGCAGGCGCAATCTCGAAGACCGCCAACGGTGGCGAAATCAATGCTCTCGATCCGGGTGGCTTCGGCGCTGTCACAATTACCAAATCCATCACGATTGACGGCAATGAAACACATGCTTCGATTCTTGCTTCCTCCACGACCGGCGTCATCGTCAACGCCACCGCCACCGACCGCGTGATTTTGCGCAACCTTTCGATTAACGGCTCGGGCGGCGCGGTCTCGCCCTTTATCACCGGTGTTGACGGCATCCGCTGGCTCGCCGGAGATAAGCTCACTGTCGAGAACTGCACCATCTTCAGATTCAATAACAACCTGATTAACGTCAACAAGTCGACGAGCGGCAATCTGGTCGTGAACGGCCTGAAGGGCACCACCAGCCTCGGAGCCGTTGCCAATCAGGATGGCGGAATCCGCATCACGACCTCGGCGGGCACGATTCGCGCTTCCATCGCCAATTCGGTGATTCAGGATTGCAAGATCGGCATCAGCATTCAGGACAACGTCTTCGCCAACATCCGTGACACCACGATTACGGGCAACGGCGGCGCGACCGACATCGGCGTGCGCGTGGCGACAAACGCGGCGGGCGCAACAACCCGCGCGCACCTTGAAGGCGTGACCATCTCGCAGGTCAACGAAGGCATTAGATCGACCACTGCGGGCGCGAACCTCTCGGTGCAAACGTTCATCTCCAACTGCAACATCTACAAGTGCACGACGGCTGGCGTGAACACGGGAGCCAACGCGCAGGTGACCTCGTCCATCAACAATCGATTCCACGATAATGGCGGGGACATAGCAGGGCCTTTCACAACGAAAGCACAGCAGTAGCCTGACCCTTTCATGGAGCACAACAACTCTTCCATCCGCTCTCTCGTAGAGGGAGAGCGGATGGGAGTACATCTCAATCAAGCCTGTCTCCATACAGAAAGGCTAATGCTGAAAGTGAGGACGTTATGAAAAGCCCGTCTGCTACAGTGTTGCCCTGCCTCACTTCCAGGGGAACAACTAAGTTTCAAAAGCCACGGGGCAATCCGGCATTCCGCTTCCCGCGCGGGCTGGTGCGCCTCTTCACGCTGACTGTTTTCGTGGCGCTCGTCGCTACGCTTATCTATTCTCCCTCATCCGCTTCATCATCTTTTAGATTTTTGAGCGGGAATCGCGCTGCCCCTGCTTCCCAGAGCCCTGCTCCGGGCGACCGCAACGCGGCCAACCTGTTTAAGGCGAACAATAATATCCCGACTGCACTGTCCGCCATGCAGCCGCCGGTTGAAACAATCGCGACCTTTGCCGCCGACTGCGTCACTCCGAAGTCAAATTTTCTTCTTGGTGAAACGGTTTGCGTCCGGGTTGAGAGCGACCAGAACGATCGCTTCATCAACTGGATTAAAGATAACGCCGTCGTGCGTGGGGACCCCGACTTGACGCCGGTCTCGGGGAATCAGACCTTTCCAACTTTCGACCGGATTCAGATTCCGACCAGCACCACAACGGTCGGCCAGATTAACGGGACGCCGACAGTCGTCAATACGGTCGGCCTGTGGAAGGTGACTATTGCGTCGCCGACGGATTCGTCAATCCTGCCCGCAAGCTTTTCGGTGGCCGCTGCGCCGCCGAACATAGCTCTTTATGAAGCCGCCGGTGTGAACAGTTGTAATATGGCGGCTCCTAGAACGACCTTCATTCTGGGCGAGACCGCGTGCGCGGTCGTCAATAACGTAGACCCCAATGCGCGCGCTCAGGTGAACTGGGTCGGCACTGCGGGCGACGTTAAGGCCAGAAGCGCCTTTATTACCAACGGCACTTTGCAGTCCACTTTCCTTATCCCGCTGAATTCACAAATCGGGCCGTGGAAAGCAAACATCAACTCGATTACGGACGGCTCGCAGAGCGCCACCATCACATTTAATGTCAGCAACCCGCAGCAGCCTTCAGTAGACCTTGCCGTCAGCAAACTGGCGGTGCGGCCTCTGGCGACAGCCGGTAGCGATTTCGTCTTTCAGGTCACCGTTACTAACCTTGGCCCTGACGATGCGACCGGCGTGCAGCTCTCCGACCTGCTGCCAGCCAACACGACCTTCGTGTCGCTGACGCAGAGTTTGGGACCGGGCTTCTCGTGCGCCGCGCCGAATGTCAACGGCACCTCGGTTTGCACGGGCGGTCTGGCGGCTGGCGAGTCGGCTGACTTCCTTGCCACTTATACCGTCAACACCAACACCCCCGAAGGGACAATCATTTCGGGGACGGCCAATGTTGCCAACACTGCGAACGGCGTGACCGAGCGCAATGCTGCCAACAATTCATCCACAGACACGGCTCCCGTACACGTCGAGCCGTGCGTGTTGACTTGTCCGGCTGACATAGACAACGTGCCCAATACGACGGGCCAGTTTGACGCCGTCGTCAACTTCCCGGCACAGGCGACCGGCAACGGCCCGTCCTGCGGCACAATCAGCTACAACCCGGCTTCCGGCTCTGTCTTCCCCGTCGGCACGACGATCGTGACCGTTTCGGGCCAGTCCGGTAATCCGTGCAGCTTCAACGTCACGGTCGTTGATACAGAGGCCCCGACGATTTCCACCGTACCGGACATCACCGTTACGGAGAATCCTCCGGGCTCTGGTTTTGCTACCGTGACCTACGCGCTGCCGACCGCGACCGACAACGATCCCCGTCCGCCCGTGGTGGCTTGCGACAAGCCTTCCGGCTCCAGCTTCCCCGTGGGCCAGACGACGGTGACTTGCACGGCGACCGATAGAGGCGGGGTCAATATCGATGACAACTCCGGCACCGGAAACGTCTCCACCACGAGCTTCAAGGTAACGGTGGAGGGCACGAATCCGAGTTCCTGCCAGTTGTCATGCCCTGACAACCTTGGGTTAGACCCCGACGCGCTGATCATCGCTGACTCTAACTGTCAGGCGAATGTGAACTACAACGCGCCGACCGAAACCACAGGTTGCACGGTCACGAAGACCGCCGGACCTGCGTCAGGCGGGAGCTTCCCGATTGGCACAACCACGGTGACCTACAAGGCCACGGACTCGAACAACCTTTCAACCACCTGTAGCTTTACGGTCACGGTGGTTGACAGAACCGGTCCGCCCTTGACCAATACTCCCGCCAACGTGGTAGTCAACGCGCCAGCGGGCTCTTGCGAAGCCAACGTCTCGCAGTCGTTGCTGACTCCGCCCACGGTCCAGCCGGATAGCTGTTCCAACCCGGTGACCGCCGTGACCGGCGAACGTGACGACAACCTGCCGTTGAACGCGCCGTACCCGGTTGGTGTGACTAACATCAGTTGGGAGGCGAGGGATAAGGTGGGTAACGGCACGGCCTACATCCAGACCGTAACGGTTCTGGAACCCACGCCGCCGACCGTGAGCATGGCTCCGATTCCGAGCGAGATCGCGGACCAGACTTGCTTCGCGCTCGTTCCGGATGTGGTGTCAACCGCGAGCTATTCGGACAACTGCACGGGCCAGAACGATCTCATCGTCGTGCAAACCCCGGCAGCGGGGACGGCGGTCGGCGCTGGCGCGCATCCTGTCACCGTCACGGTGACGGACGCGTCCGGCAACATCGCCAGCGACACGGAGACGTTCAACGTCATCGACAATTCTCCGCCGACAATCAGTTGTGCGGCGAACATCGTCGAGTACTTGCCGTTGAACTCGACTGACGTAACCAAGGTCGTGAACTACACGGCCCCGACGGCGCAGGACAACTGTGCCACCACGATTACCCAGATAGCAGGTCTGCCGAGCGGCTCGGCATTCCCTGTCGGGACCACAACCAACACCTTCAGGGTGACTGACGCCGGAGGCAATACCGCCGAGTGCAGCTTCACCGTGACGGTGCTTTACAACTTCACAGGCTTCTTCTCGCCGGTCGGCAATACGCCGGTGCTCAACTCGGTCAATGCGGGTCGGGCGATTCCTGTGAAGTTCAGCCTTAGTGGAAACAAGGGCTTGAATATCTTCGCCGCGGGCTACCCGGTCTCAGTGAGCTTTAATTGCGCCACTAATGATCCGGGTGTTGACGTGACGGAGACGCTCACGGCAGGCGGAAGTAGCCTCAGCTACAGCGCCAGTTCGGACCAGTACAATTACGTCTGGAAGACCGAAAACTCGTGGGCAGGAACGTGTCGTCAGTTAGTGGTTAAACTGAATGACGGCACAACACACGTTGCCAACTTCAAGTTCAAGTAGGAACGGTACGGGCGCGAGGGGCTGGAGCTTTTCAGCCTCCAGCCCCTCGCGTCAAACCGCTCTTGCTCGAATCGGAAGAACAGGTATAGACGACTCCGGCGACGCGTGCGGAAACTGACTCAATTGCGGAATGCGGATTTCGGATTGCGGATTTTAAGAATCAAGCTCTTGCTTCTTCAATCCGCAATCCGAAATCCGCATTCCGCATTCGTTAGAGCATTACGACTTCGCCGTCCACGACGCGCGCTAAGTATTGACCGTCCCTGAGCACCCACGCGATGCGCTGGCCCGCGCGCGCACGCTCGGCCCATTCGCTCTGCTTCTTCGGATTCTGCTCTATGAGCACGGCATCATTTGCGAGCGGCACGTAGCGCAAACCCGAGCGGGAAAATTTCCTGACGCCGCGCCCACCCGAAAAGAGCTTCTCAAAGGCGACTAGAATCACGCCCGCACTTAATTCATCGCTTTCCGCACGATTCTCTTCCATCATCAGCTTCCGTTATCACGCGCCGCGCAGGGCTTTCTTCGCAAGACTTTCTTCCACCAGGCGCGCAATTGTTTCCAGTAGCTCTTTGCTGTGAAACGGCTTCGTGATGTAGGCATCGAATTCTTCGGTCGAGGCTGCGCGCGCACGCCTGCGGCCCGCATCGTCGTAAGCCGTGATGGCGATACAGGGCACGTCTCGCGTCTCAGCAATCGCGCGCAGCTCCGCGAGAGCGCCCCAGCCGTCCAGAACGGGCATCGAAAGGTCTATCAAAAAGAGGTCCGGAACGGCTTCGCGCGCCATCGTCACGCACTCGCGCCCGTTACGCGCCTCGCGCACGCGGTAGCCCGCCGTCCCTAGTATAAGACGCAGCAGCTCCCGATTATCTTCGTAGTCGTCTGCGATTAGGATGCTGGCCGACATTCAGAAAATCTATGGTGACTCGGTTTAGCGATTGGGGGATGACTATCATGAATCATAAATCCAAAATCGTAAATAGCAAATCCTGAAATGAGTTGACACGCACTTTCCAGCCCGTCCATAATTCAAGCGGGGCCTTTAAGAGCGTGCTCGGCGGGCCTCTTCCCGCTTTGAAAAACATATCTCAAATGAAGCGTCGGCTGACCTGAGCACCTTGGAGTGTGCAGCCCTTCCGGCAGCAGCTCGTCCCGTGTTGGACAGCCTACGCCAGCCGCCCGTAAACGGAGGATAACAAAACCGGTGATCAGCGAAGAGCTTGAGAAGAGTTTACGTGCCGAAGTGGACTCATATATCAACGCGCGTTTGCGCGGATTTCAGGACGAGCTTTCACAGCTTCAGGGCCAGCTCAACGAAGCACTGACGCGCTTGCAGGAGCGCTCATCAAACGCGACGCAAGGCGACAGTTCCGTCGCCTTCTCCGTTTCGCAGTACATACGCGCGGCGCACGAGCGCGGCATTTCCGATGCCGCTTCCGCCAACACGCGCATTAAGTCGTCAAGCGACATAGCGATTCTCAAGGCAGCCATTGAAGATTTGGACGACCAGCGTTCGCAGGCCGAAATCCTCAACACGCTCGTCAACCGCGCCGCGTCTTTCGCGCCGCGCGTAGTCTTCTTTGTGATTAAGAACGAGCAGGCGACCGCATGGCGTGCGCGCGGCCTTGAAGGCACTATCGGCGACGAAGCGGCGCGTTCGATTTCGCTCCCCGTGACTTCGGACACGCTTATCGGCGATGTCGTCAAATCGCGCGCCACGTGGAGCGGCTCGCCCGGCGCAAACGCCGACGACCATCTGCTCTTAAACAAGCTCGACGGCGAGCCGCCGCAACGCATGGTCGCCATCCCGCTCACTGTGCGCGGCAGAGCAGTCGCGGTGCTCTACGCAGACTCAGCCGGGCTTGATACGGATGCTATCAATCTAGAAGCGCTGGAATCGCTCGTGCGCGTAGCCGGGATGGCGGTTGAGCTACTGTCTACCACGCGCCCCGCGCCTGCCGCTAGACCCGAGCAACGCGCCGTGAGCGAAGCAGCCGCAGAGCCAGCAGAAGCACAACCGGCAGAAGCCGCCGCAGCGCCCGAGCCGCAGCCTTCGGACGCAACCGACGAAGCCGCCGTTGAAGAAGCTCCACAGCCTTCGGAAGCCGGGGAGAGCGCATCACAAATCGAGGAGAGCGCGCCGCAGCCCTCCACAGCATGGGAGATGGGCAAGGAGCCCGCGTCCGCTTCGATGGAAGCGGCTCAGCCGGAGACCGCTTCACCGGAGATTACAGGAGCAGCGCCGCTCCCTCCGTCAGCAGCACCCGCTGCGAGCGCTCCGCCCGCGTCGCAGCCGCACGGAGCGCCCGCCGCGACGGCAGGTCAGTACTCCGCACCTCTAGGCGCATCGCGTCGCTACGGCGCAGCGGATTTGGAGCTGCCCATCGAAGTCAACGAAGACGAGCGTCGTCTTCATAATGATGCGCGCCGCTTTGCGCGCCTGCTGGTCTCGGAGATTAAGCTCTACAACGAGCAGAAGGTGAAAGAGGGACGCACGCAGGGCAATCTCTACGAACGCCTGCGCGAAGACATAGACCGCTCGCGCCAGATGTACGACAAGCGCGTCGCGCCGCCCGTGGCCGCGCGTTACGATTATTTCCACCAGGAGCTGGTCAACACGCTGGCCGAAGGCGATGCAGGCAAGCTCGGCGAAGGCTATCCGGGAGCGAGCGTCTCGGCGTAAAGCATTAACAAGCCCCTGAAAGGGGCGAGATATCAGTAGCCCACCACGTCAGTGGTGGGAACACACGTCGAGATTAAATGGAGAGCCCCGTCAGGGGCGACATCGATGTCGCCCCTGACGGGGCTTCATTATTCTGGCTAACGCATGACCCACATCTCACGATGTGGGCTACTGTTATTTCGCCCCTTTCAGGGGCTCATGATGAAAAGGATGCTATGCAACGTGGCTACCCACGCTTTCGTACCTCGTCCCGCCTCCTTCATACGCTCCTTTCTCCCGTGTATGATATGAGAGAGCGTCGCGACATGTGCGCTCGTTAAAAGCCGCTCATATTTTTCATGTGCGAGGAGAAGTGATTCGTCTTGAATATTAATTTCCGCCAGCATCGTTTGATTCTCATTATCGTCGGCCTCGTGGTCGTCGCGGGGCTCGTGCTCGCCCCCTTCATGAGCGCAAGCTGCGGCACGCATCAGGGCTCGCAGGGAGAGCAGCGTGCGCTTGAAACTTTGCGGACGATGACCCGTGGCGGCGTGCTGCCTGCGGAAGACGCCGTCGAGCGCATAGAAAAAGCGCACCCCGACACGAAAGCGGCGGGGCTCGCACGCATCGTGCGCGCACGCATCAGGATGAAGGCGGGCGATTTCACAGGCGCAGCCTCCTTGCTCGACAACAAGGTCATCGCCTCGCGCACCTCTCTCGCCGACTACGCGCTCTTCTTGCGCGGGCGAGCCCTTGAGCAGGCCAATCAAACAGTGGAAGCACGCGCCGCTTATGAAAAGCTCGCGCGTGATTTTCCGACCTCCGCGCGCGCGCGTGAAGCTTCCCTGCGCAACGCGCAGCTTGTGATGCAGAGCGGCCAAGCGGCAGCCGTGCCCACGCTCCTGAAAGACCTGAACGAGAGAGCGGACGCTGCTGCCCTTCTGCTTTCGGCCAAAGCTTACGAGCAAGCGGGTGATGCAACGCGCGCTCTACAGATGTACCGCCGCATCTATTTCTTCGCACCCACTTCGGCGGAGAGCGCGGAGGCTGCCTCTGCCATCCCCAGATTAAATTCCACCACTTCGCCCGCGTCTGCGGAAGAAGCGCTGGCGCGTGCCGACAAGCTCTTTGCGGCGAAGCGCAGCGCTGACGCCACAACAGCTTACGCTGATGCCTTCTCTCGCTTTCCGGCATCTGCGACGCCGGAAGCGCAACTGCGTCGCGGCATCGCTGCCACCAACGCCAAGCGCACGACCGATGCCGTCTCGGCCCTGCAAAGCATCCCTACGGGCGCGGGCAACGTGCGGGCCGACGCGCTTTACCATCTCACTCAAGCCTACGCACAGGCGCGCCAGTGGGAGATGGTGCGCGGCACGCTCGAAGAGATGCGACGCACTTTTCCGCAAAGCACACAGACGCCGCGCGCTATCAACGGCGCAGGCGTCATCGCACGCGACGCCAAGAATCAGGCCGAGGCGCTCAATCTCTTTCGCATGGCCGTCGCCGCTTACCCCGAAGCGGCGGAAGTTGCGCAGGCGCAGTTCGAGATTGCATGGGCCGCACACGAAGCTAAAAATTATCAGGAATCGTCCAGACTTCTGACGGAGCATCTGGCCGTTTACGCGGACAAGAACACGGACAATCGCGGGCGCGCGGGCTACTGGGCCGCGCGCGATTCGGAGCGCGCAGGGAAATCGAAAGAGGCGCGTGCGCTCTACGAAGCGATGCAGGACCGTTACGACGCCAACTGGTACGGCTATCTCTCAAAACAGAGGCTCGAAGCGATGGAGCGCGCAGGCAATGCCACGCGCGGAGAGTTTGCGCCCGACTCTGTGGTGGGCCGCGCTGTTGCCAATTTGAAAACCGTCACGGTCGCGGAAGAGACAGCCGGGCCTACGGAGATAGAGCGCATCGCGCGCGCTGACCAACTCAACATCATAGGCACGGACGATTGGGCGCTCGAAGAATTAGACGCGGCGTCCGGGGCGGCTCCGGCTTCCCCGCGCGTTAACCTCGCGGTGGCGCGCATCTATCGCTCGCGCGAAGACAATCTGCGGGCCTTTGTAGAGCTGAGGAAAAGCTATCCGGACTATTCGCAGATGAAGCCCGAAGAGTTGACGCGTGAAGAGTGGGACATCTTTTATCCACTGGCTTACTGGGACATCATCGTTCAGGAAGCGCGTGCGCGCCGTCTTGATCCGCATCAAGTCGCGGGGCTCATTCGTCAGGAATCCGTCTTTAACCCGCGCGCGCGTTCTTCTGCCAAAGCCTACGGGCTGATGCAGCTTCTACAACCGACGGGCGCGGCGATGGCGCGCAAGAACGGCATCGAGCGAGCCGTTACGGAAGAGTCGCTTTACGAGCCGCGCCTGAACATACAGCTCGGCACAAGCTACATGCGCGACCAGTTCGACCGCTTCGGGCGTATAGAATACGTCGCCGCAGCCTACAACGCCGGGCCCGGGCGCGTGCCGCAGTGGCGCGCACAGTTGCCACTTGAAATAGACGAATTCGCAGAAGGGATTCCTTTCCGCGAGACGCGCGGCTACGTGCAGGGCGTAGTGCGCAACACGCTCCAATACGAACGGCTCTACGACGACAACGGCCAGTTCCGCGCCGTGGTCGGCACCAACGCGCTCAATGGTCAAACAGGCGGCACGCCAGCCAGCCAGTCGGCAAACCCCACGGTGCGCAAACGTCGCGTCACGGGCGAGCAGAAGGAAGAATAAAGGAAAGGGATGAGGGATGAAAAGAAGTGATGAATGCAAAGTGCAGAATGCAAAAGTAAAGAAAGACTTTCTCTTCATTCATCATTTTGCATTTTGACTTTTGCATTTCTTACTTCATCCCTCATCCCTCATCCCTGCTTTTGATGATGTTATGTATTTAAGTAAAGGTTTCTCTTATCGTCTTGTGCAATCGTTGGCGCTTGTGGCGTGTTTCGTTTTCGCTGCTACGAGCGGCGCGGGCGTTCGCGCGCAGAAGGCTAAGAAGAATACGGCTGCGGCGGGCGTGAAATCAATCACTGTGCGCGCGGAGCCGAAAGCGATTGTGTGGCTGGATGAAGTGAGGCGCGGGGTGACGGATGACGAGGGGCGGCTCGCGCTGGCGAAGGTCACGGCGGGTCGTCACACTTTGCGCGTGCGTGCCCGTGGGTTTAAGGAAGCACAGCTTTCTTTGTTGCCGCAGCAGCGTGGCGAAGTCGCAGTTCGCCTTGCGCGCACGACCGACAAAGCCGAGCTTGCTTTTCAGGAAGCAGAAGAAGCGAGAGAGAGCGCACGCGATGAGGATGCACGTAAAAGCGCCGCAGAGCTTTATCGTCGCGCGCTCACTTTGCGACCACGCTACGCTCAGGCGCGCGTCGGTCTGGCGCGTGTGCTTTTGGATTTGAACGACTACAACTCCGCGCTCGAAGAGATTGCGGCGGCGCGTCAGGCGCGGCGCGTGTACCCCGAAGCCTCTGCGGTCGAAGGCCGCATCCTGCGCATGGCCGCCGACACCAACGCCGCGATTGAATCCTTTCAACGCGCCATACGCGAAGCTCGCGGCTTCCAGCCCGAAGCTCATACAGGGCTCGCCCTCGTCCTCGAAGAGAAAGGGCGCTACGAGGAAGCTGCGGAATCATTTCGCAAAGCCATCGCGCAGCTCTCCGACACAGAGCCCGTGCTCTACCAACTGCTCGGCGCGCTCTACGAAAGGATGGAGAAATACAAGGAGGCCGTCGAAGCTTACGAAAAATATCTTGAGCTTGCGCCCAACGGCACGCTCGCCCCCGCCGTCCGCTCCGTCATAGACCAGCTACGCCTTCAGGCCGCTGAACAATAAAGCACCGGGGAAAAATTAACAGGGATGGACAGGATAAACAGGATAAAAGCAATGCAGAAGTCAGAACGATGAATGATGAAAGAAAAGCTATTCCGCCTTTAATTCATCACTCATTACTGCGGCACTCATCACTTCTTCTATATCCTGTCTATCCTGTCCATCCCTGTTTGAATCCGTCTTTCGCTTCTTAACGTTTTAAGCGTGAGCGCGACAGAGACCCGCGCCCCATGTGAAGCCTGCGCCGAAGGCTGGGAGCAGTAGATAATCATTGGGCTCGACGCGGCCCGAGCGACGCAAGTGGTCGAGCGCGATTCCCATAGAGGCCGAAGAGGTGTTGCCGGTCTCTTCAACGACGGAGACCACGCCGCCCTGGTCCACTGGGAAACGAAGGCCGCGCGCGACCTGCGCCAGCAGATTGGCGTTCGCCTGATGCGGAACCATCCAGCGCACGTCGGCGATCGCCAGTTGGTTTCGCTCAAGCAACTGCCGGCAGGCCGCGACGATCTTGCGTGAAGCTTGCACGATGACCGTCTGGCCGTTCATGCGCGGGAAGAAATCAACGGCTTCTGCGCTTTCAGGATTAGAGCGCGCTCTGCCGAACTCCGTGCCGGGAGAGCGCACGCCGAGGTCGTCAATAAAGGTTCCGTCGGTGGCTAAATGTATGTCCAGAATTTCGAGCGAGAGAGAGCGCGGCTCGTGGGAAACAATGAGGGCGGCTGCGCCATCGCCGAAGAGCATGGAGATTGTGCCCGACGCGGGCGAAAGGTCTAGCCACGCGGATTGAATCTCGGCCAGACAGATGGCTACATTACGGGCTGCGCCCGAAGTGACGAGCGCGCTTGCGACCTGAAGACCGTAGAGCGCGTTGACACAGGCAGCGCGAATGTCCAGACAGGGAATCTCGCGTAAGCCCAGAGCTTTTTGAACGGCGGGAGCCGAGCCGGGAATAAAGCGGTCGGGCGTCATCGTGCCGAACAGGAGATAATCCACATCTTCGGCTTGGAGGCCCGCGTCTTCGATGGCATGTGAAAGCGCAGCCGCCGCCAGGGAGCTGGTGGTTGTTCCCTGCTCGGCCCAGCGACGGCGGCGTATGCCGGAGGATTTGAAAATCTGCTCAGGCTGAAGATTGAGACTTGCGGAAATCTCTTCGTTGGTGACGACGCGCTCGGGAAGATGCGAGCCCGTGCCTGTGATGAATGCTCCCATCGCCACGGCTCAGCCTCTTTGGCGCTCCGTTACGTAACGCTCTATCTGTTCGACCGATTGAAAGTTTGCCGGGTTCACGTCGCCGTCCGGCACACTCACACCCGTCTCCTGTTCGAGCACGGTGACGAAATCCACGAGCGCAAAGCTATCAAGCACGCCCATCTTAAAAAGATCGTCCGTTGCGCCCGGCTGCTCCGCGCCGTTCTGGCGCGCGTTGTCGTTCAAAAAATCAATCACACCCTGTGGCAATGCCATGACTTGTTCACACACTCCTTTGAAATTCAGTGACAAGTGACAAGCAAGAGAAAAGACAAGCTGCTTTATCTTGTCACTTGTCACTCGTCACTTGTCACTGCTTTTTTGCGCGACCATCTGGGTCGAGTTGGTGCGCGCTCTGTATTTGGTATAGCCGTCGTTGAGCGCTTCATAAATCAGACGCCCTACGACTTCCGCGCCTTCGGGTGTCGGGTGCGTCAGGTCGCCGCCGACGTAATGATTGTTGCCGCGCCCTGCGGACCAGCGCGCCATAGTCCCTTCGCCGCCCATCGCTTTGAAGGTGTTGAAGAAGGCGCAAGACTCTTCGAGCGCTACGCGGCGCTGCATGTCTACGAGCATCGGGATGGAAGGCTTGGTGATAATCTTGCTGCCCGCCACGCGCTGCCCCCTATCCATCGGCGAGAGAATCAGGATGGAAGCATTGGGCAGGGCCGTGCGTACGCGGCGAATCACTTCGCGTAAATCTTTTTCGTAGCGCGCCATCTGGTCTGCGGAAGCATACTGGCTCTCGTTTGCGCCGTAGTTGATGATGACAAGATTGGGCTTGCGATGCTCAAGTTGTTCGCGCCAGTGGTCCTCGCCCATGACGGTTGCGAGCAAACCGGCGTAAGCGCCGTTGACGCCGAGGCTATCGTAAACCACGCCGGGGCCGTCGTTCTCCAACACCGCGCCGAACAATCTGACAGTGCCCGACGCGCTTTTGACTTCAAAAGTATTCGCGCCTGAGGCTCCCGCTTTAATCTCGAAGAAGGCGGAGCGCTGCGTCCCGCTTGTTGAAACCGTCTGCGAGTTTGCGCCGTTGACGCTGACGGTAAACTGCCCGCCCGAGGGCTGCTGCAAGTAATAGACATCCATGCGCGAGAAGTTGCGGCCCGTCTCGCCTTCCGCCGAAGGAGCAAAGCGCGCGTAACGTCCCGCGCCCGAAGCCGTAAAGGAAACGCCGCCCAGCCCAAACTGCCCGTCAAAAACTTTCGCGCCCATCATGGGATTGTTGTCCCAGCCGCCGCCCGAAGTAAACGTGATGGCGCTGTGCGTGTACCAGGCCCACGGGCGGTCCATGAGGATAAAGCCGTGGCCCGCGTCGCCGAAGCGTGTTTGAAACAGACGCCGCACGGTGCTCGTGATACCGTCGTTGGTGATGGGCGAATCGCCGTAGTGCGTGACGCGCGTCACGGCCCCCGCTTGTTTAGCATCCGTTCGCGCCAGTTGTGCATAGAACGAATCCATGGCGCGCTGCGGGTCTTCAATCGGGTTGTCGGAATTGACGACGACGGGCGCGCCCGCGCTGGTCGAGGCATAAGTCGTGTCGGTGGTGGCGGGTGCTCCGCCCGGAATATTGTCGGGCGCGTTGCCCGGTGTGTCCGAGTTGAACGAAACCATCTCGCTCAAGTCCGGCAGCATCTCTCGGAAACCGGCCAGTTGCGGGACAAAGAGCGGGAGCGAGGCGAGCACGAGCACGCACAGAATTGTCTGCGCGGGCTTCGTCAAAAGCATGTGACGCGAGCGCGTCTTTGCAGGAGCTTGCTCCGACAGATGAACAGCTTCGGAAGAAGGAGCGGCTTCGGCTTTCAAATCAGGCGCGGCGTGCTTCGCTCCATGACCATTTCCGTTATGACCGTTGCCGTTCGATTTGACGACCCCGACATTCTCGCGAGCTTGATTTTCAAGAGCAAGCCGCGCTTCACGCTTGCGCTTGCGTGCGGCGGAGATAAAAGGGATGCGCCGCCGCTTCTCTACGATATGGTCGTCGGGCGGGAACAGTATCGAAGTCGCGAACGACGATGCAGGCGCGGCCCGTTTTTCCTGGACGCCGACGTCTACGTGGACGCGCCGTGGACGCATGAGCGGCACACCACAGCCGTCACAAAACTTCGCCGTCTCTCTGACTGTTTTCCCACAAGCCTGGCAGTTCATCTAAAACCTCTTACCTCTTACAGCGTCACTCAAACCGGCGCGCTCGTGAAACCGGCGCGCGCTCTCACTTAAAAATTACCGTAAATAAATTGCACTTCGGCGCTCGCCAGATAATAAAGCCCGACGCCGATGGAAAGAATCAAAACGGCCTGCGCCGGAGCGGGCAGCCATGTCCAGCTTGCGCGAATCTTTTCCAGCGCGCCCTTCGGGAACCAGTGCGAGAGATACCCCAGAACCAGCACGGTAATCACAGGCCACTGTAAATTTCCCGTCGTGAAATTCAACGCGCCGAGACGCTTCAAAATTTCCCATGCCTGCTCAAGGCTTGAGGCGCGGAAGAAAATCCACGTCAGGCAGACAAAGTGGAAGGTAGTAAAAACGCAAATCGCTTTAATCCACCACTGCTGTCTAGGCCTCTGCTTCAACCTGCGGCGACGATTCTCCCACCAGCGATTGACCGCTAATCCAAACCCGTGCATCCCGCCCCAGATGACAAACGTCCACGCCGCGCCGTGCCACAAACCGCCTATCAACATCGTCAGCACAACGTTGCGGTACATGTTGAATTGCCGCTTGCGCAAGCCCCCTATGGAGAAATAAACGTAGTCGGTCAGCCAGTTCGAGAGCGTGATGTGCCAGCGTTTCCAGAAGTCGGGCAGGTTCTGCGCGCGGTAAGGCGAATTAAAATTCAGGGGCAGCCGGTAGCCCAAAAGCAGGGCCGAGCCGATGGCTATGTCACTGTAGCCGGAGAAGTCGCAGTAAATCTGTATCGCGTAGGCGTAGACGGCGGCCAGAGTTTCCAGCGAAGAATAGAGCTGCGGCTGATCAAAGACACGCCCTACCAGATTGTTCGCTAAATAATCCGCAATCGCTATCTTCTTCAACAGCCCGAGCATAATCAGGAAGATGGCCTGCGTGCCTTCGTCGCTCGTCAGTTCGGGCGCGCGCAGGCGAAACTGCGGCAGCAGCTCTTTGGCGCGCACCACGGGTCCGGCAATCACCGTCGGGAAAAAGGCCACGAACGTCAGGTAATCCAGAAAGCTACGGGTCGGCTCCATCTGCTTGCGATAAACGTCTATGACGTAGCTCAACGAGCGGAACGTGATAAAGGAAAGCCCCAGGGGAAGCGCAACCGCGAGCACGAAAGGCTCTGCATCGCCCGTGAAGAGAGCCGTCAAGGCTTGCGGCGTCTGGACGTTCAGGAGATTGCAGACGGACGTCGCGGCGCTTAAAAGCCAGGGCTGAACGGTGTTGACAAGCGAGGCGGTCGAGCTACTGAAGAAGTTGAAATACTTGAAGGCGAAAAGCGCGCCGATGTCTACGAGGATGCTTGTCCAAAGGAGGAGCTTGCGTTTTGTACTGGAAGCGGTGCGGCCTAAAAGAAGCGCGACGAGATAATCCGTGGTCGAGATGAGAAAGATGAGACCTAAAAATTTCCAGCTCCACAGTGCGTAGAAGTAGTAGCTGGCGATGAGCACGAGCACGGTGCGCGTGCGACGGCGCGAGGCCACCATCCAATAAAGGAAGAAGACCACCGCCAGAAAGACCATGTACTTGCCGCTGGTAAAAAACATCGCCGACCTACTTCAAATTAAAGTCCGAATCCCGGCACACTTCCCGCACGGTTAAGCTACAACACACGCTTCTTCCGTTACCCTATAGCCCCGGCCCGTCTCATCATCGGTTGTACGCGCGCTTGCTTTAACGCTCAACCGTAAGGGGCACGCCAGCGAGATGTGGCAACCCTCAGTCAGGACGCGAAGACCATCGTTTGCAGTTGTACGGTACGAGTGGCGGCATGTTCTAGCTTCAAGTGGCTGCTTGAAGAGAGGTCGGAAGGTCCAACCTTTTGGGGCAACACTTTATTTTCGAGGCCGCCTCTGGATGTTACGCCCAATAGAGCGAGCGGCCCCTTCGGGGCAGCCGCGCTCTGTTGAGCGCACACAGGATTTACTCTCAAAGAACGCCCCTCGTTTTTTGAGAAACGGGTAGGCGCTTTGAACCTCTTGCAATCCCGAGAGCCGATGCGAAGAACCTTTGAAGGCGCTCGGGTAAAACCTTTATCAAAACCCTCGGATGCCGTGCGCGAAAACCCACGAGACTCATGAGACGAATCCGGCTCCCACACAGGCGCGCTCACCTCAAGAACGGCATCTTGGCCGAACTATACAGAAGCCGCTCGCACGGCGTCAATAAGAGCAGTGACAAGTGACGAGTGACAAGTGACAAGCTAAAGGCCAAAAACAGTGACAGGTGACAGGTGACAAGCTAAATCAGCTTGTTTCTTGCTCGTCACTTGTCACCTGTCACTTGTCACTGTTTTTGGCGGCGTGTTGAGCGCGGGGCGCGCGTTTTGTAATCGTTGTAAGAAAGCATCAGGTCGTTGTAGAACATCCCGCCCATGCGTATGTAGCCCGCGCTCGTCAGGTGCACGCGGTCGCCCTGTCCAAGACCCTGCTGCGCCCAGAGGTTCATAGAGCCCGCGCCGCCCATCGCCGCGTAAGAACTCCAGAAGGCTGCGCCGACTTCATAAGCCGCGCGCTTCTGCGCCTCAATCATCGCGGGCATCTTCGAGGAGACATCCACGTCCGCGCGGTCCGGCGGGCCGTAAACAATAATCGAAGCCTGAGGGGCTGCGCGGCGGAAGCGCCGCAGGATGTTGGCGAACATGCGCTGGTAGGACTCAACGCTCCAATCCGTGTCCGATACCTCGTTGGTCCCGTAGGCGATGATAATCAGGTCCGGCTTGCGCTGCACAAGGTTGTCCACAAAGGCCGTGTCGTTCCAGCTTAACAAGCGGTTGGCGCGCGCGCCGTTAATCCCGAGCACGTCGTAAGAGACGCCGGGAGCGATGTGTTCGGTGACGATTCCAAGGATGCGCGTACGGCCCGGCGCGAGCGTGCGAATCTCTATCCGGTGGCTGCGATCAGAAGGAGCGTCGTAGGTAAAGTAATCCGGCGCGGGCGCGTCCGAATTGAGCGACATGGGGCGTTCGAGCACGCTCACACCGTCAACCATAATATCAATCGTCCCGCCGCCGGGCTGGCGCAGGAAATAGATCTCGAAATGGTTGCAGACGGTTTCGAGCCACGCGCTTTCGCCCGCGCGGTCTGTACTGATGCTCACACCTGCCAGACCATAAATACCATCCACAGCACCCTTGCCTGCCAGCCCGTCCGTCCACCATCCGGAGGTCGTGCCGCTCTGTACGCCGCGCCGCTGAGTGCTTTTGGTAGGATTGCCCGCCAGCATGTAACCCGCGCCGCCGTCTCCGAAATCACGCTGGAAGCTGCGGCGAATCTCCGCCGTCAGGATGTCGGCAGCCGTGTGCGAATCGCCGTAGTGCATGACACGCACGGGCTCAATCCTTCGACCCGATTTGATTTGCGTCAGCGCGCGAAAGAAATTGTCCAGCCCCGCCGGATTTTCAACGCGACTCCGGGCCTGTTGAAGCGCGCGCGACGAATCGGCAGGCACAAACAGCACGCCCGCCATCAAGACCAGGCTCAACGCCAACACGCTCAATCTCTTTACCACGCCCACGGTCATCGCTTTTCCATACCCTGCATCCGGCTCGCGCCCGTCAATCTTTAATCGAGAGGAGTTCTACGATTGTCGAGGATATACGCTAAGAGGAGTCTTTACTAATGTGTCGCCCAACGGGGGCCGCACGTGAGAGATGCCCGTCAGACGCGCGCGGTTGCCACAAGCAGCCGCTCTGTGAGAGCATCACCCGTCGCTATTATAAGCCACAGCCCACGATTTTTCACTAGAGTTAAATCAAATGACAACTCCGGCATCCCTCAAACACCGCCACGTCTCGCATAAAGCGAGCCTCTTTACCGAATCCGTCATCCGCGAGATGACGCGCGAAGCCTTGAAACACGGGGCCGTCAATCTCTCGCAGGGCTTCCCGGATTTCAGTGCTCCCGAAGACATCAAGCGCATGGCGATGCAGGCCATCCAGAACGACGTTAATCAATATGCGATTACGTGGGGCGCGCGTGATTTTCGTGAAGCCATCGCCCGCAAGACGAAATGGTATCTGGGCCTGGACGTAAATCCTGAAACAGAGCTGACGGTGACGTGCGGCTCGACCGAAGGCATGATCGCGGCGATGATGGCGACCGTAGACCCCGGAGAAGAGGTCATCGTCTTCGAGCCTTTTTATGAAAACTACGCGCCCGACGCCATCCTCTCCGACGCTCGCCCGCGCTACATTCCTCTGCGTGCGCCCGACTGGACGTTTGACCGCGACGAGCTGCGCGCGGCCTTTAACGATAAGACCAAGGCAATCATCATCTGCAATCCGAACAACCCCACGGGCAAGGTTTTCACGCGTGACGAACTGGAATTCATCGCAAGTCTTTGCCGCGAATTCGACGCGCTCTGCTTCACGGACGAAATCTACGAGCACATCCTTTACCCGCGCGACGGGGCCGAGGTGAGCCACATCTCCATGGCGCAGCTCGAAGGGATGCGCGAGCGCACGGTAATCGTCAATTCCATGTCAAAGACCTACTCGGTGACGGGCTGGCGCGTGGGCTACTGCATCGCGCCGCCGGAGATTACGGGCGCGATACGCAAGGTCCACGATTTTCTGACCGTCGGCGCGGCGGCTCCCTTGCAGGCCGCAGGAGCTTACGCGCTTTCGCTTCCCGTCGAGTATTACGAAAAGCTGCGAGCTGAATATACTGCGCGACGAGACCTGCTTCTGCCCGTGCTCGAAGAGGCAGGCTTCGAGACGTTTCGTCCAGACGGCGCTTATTACATCATGACCGACATCAGCCGTTTTGGTTTTAAGGACGACGTGGAATTCACGCGCCACCTGATACGCGAAATCGGCGTCGCCTGCGTTCCCGGCTCAAGCTTTTACAGTCGTCCCGAGCTGGGCGCGCAACAGGTGCGCTTCTGTTTCTGTAAAAAGGACGAGACGCTCCTTGAGGCGGCTGAGAGATTAGGCAAACTCCGTTCTAGAATTTAAGGGGCTGGTTGAAAAGCCCCGTAGGGGCTCGAATGTTTATAGCTCAATAGGATTCCCAATTAATTTTTAGCTCCGTCAGGAGCGGCATGTTTTACATTTCGCTCCTGACGGAGCTTCAATAAAAATAACTGGCTCGGAACTATAAACATCCTCGCTCCTACGGAGCTTTGTAAGATAATTTTGCTTCGTCTGTGACTTGAAACTTCCTTCGGATGTGGGACGCCAAGCGACAAATCATCTGGCTCGCGACCGCCGTTGTGGTCGCGACCTTTGTTGTCTACATGGATGCTTTTGACGACGCGGGGCAATTCGACCTCAAATATTTCCTGCTGCTCGAAGCGGTCTTCCTCGCCATCATCGGCGTGATGTTTTACGTCTACTCAAGACAGAAATCCTGACAGGCAAGCTACAGCCCCTGAAAGGGGCGACATATCAGTAGCCCACGGCGTCAGCCGTGGGAATAAGCGTCGAATAAAATAAGTGAGCCCCGGAGGGGCGACATCAAACTATGTCGCCCCTCCGGGGCTCAATCATAATGATAATGCCGTTGTCCCAGCACTGACGTTGCTGGGCTACTGATATAGCGCCCCTTCAGGGGCTGCGGGGCGTCGCGGCCTCTGAGGTCGAACTCACGTTACTTAATGGTCGGAGGCTGTAGGGTCTTGGCGCGGACCTGTACGCCGTTGTCCGAGACCAGAAGCAGACGGCGCGAGTCGCCGTAAGGAATGCTGGTCGGATTGTAGGCGAGGATGTAGCGATGCTTGCGCAGCTCGTCGCAGATTGATTTGGCCGCCGCCTGCGGCTCGTTTATCTGAAAGACGCGACCACCCGTGCCTTCGACGAGCTTCTGCACGACCTGCGCGGGCTTGGGCATGTCGCGCCTGAGCGCGCCGCCCGTCCTGTCGGCAGCCTGTATGGCGTAGAGCGTGATGTCCTGAAGCTGTAAATTATTCAGCGCGTCTTCAAACTTGGTCTTGCTGCCACGGTCCAGGCCGTCGCTGATGATGACAATCACGCGTTTCTGATTTGACGGCGCGAGCGGGCGCAGGGCTTCTTCCGCCACGGCGGTCAAAGCGTCGAAGAGATGCGGCTGCCCCTTCTTGCGAAAGCTTTTCAGAGAAGCTTCTATCTTCTTGGCGTCGTCCGTCCAGTCGATGACAATCTCCGCCTGCTCGTCATAGCCGACGATTAAGAGCTTGTCGCCTTCGTAAATCTCGTAGGCAAACTCGCGCGCCGCCTGCTCAAGCTTTTCCACGTCGGCGCGCAGGGTCAGCGAGTTGTCTACCAGGAGGACTATGCGCGCAGGAGAGGGATCGGGCGAAAAGCTCTTGATGGTCTGCTCGACGCCGTTATCGTAGAGCGCAATCTGCTTGGCTGTGACGGGAGCTTCGGCGCTGTCTTCGCGCGCCGCATAGACGTTGATGAGCGTGCTCGATTCGGTCGCGTTGCGGTTGCGGCGACCCGCCTGACCCGCCGCCATCAACACTGCACAGAGCAGAAAGAGCAGTGCCAAAGCTACATGCCCTGTACGACGTACGGCTTTTCGCTGCGGAGCTTTCGCTTGCGTGTCGCGCATGATTTTTGATTCCTGCTTAGTCGTCGCTTTGGCTTTTAGAAGAAGAACCCTTCGCGGACGCGCCCTTTTTCTTTGAGCTTGCTTCCTTGCTTGTTTCCTTGGATGCAGATTTCGTGTCGGTGGTTGAAGATTCCGTGGAAGTAGTTTTCTTTTCTTCTACGGGCTCACCCTTTTTCCCGGCGTAATCGGTGACGTACCAGCCCGAGCCCTTGAACTGAATCGCCGGGGCCGACTGCACCTTTTCTACACGGCCCTTGCATTTGGGGCATCTGGTGAGGGGCTTATCCGAAAGCTTCTGCATCACCTCTGTACGTGCTTTGCATTTCCGACACTCATATTCATATAAGGGCATGTCTGTCTCTTTCTCTCCCCGCACCCGCTCTCAAAAAAATTTTACAGCTCTCAGCTTTGTTTGCTGTAAGCAAATTATACGAGTCAGTCAGGTTGAGAGCAACTGCGCAAGCCTTTGATGCACAAATCACAGTGCGGTTGTTGCAACCTGTTGCCTGAGACGAATAATTTATTTCGATTGCGATTTTTTTTGTAGCCTAAGCATACGCCTCGCAAGTTCCTCTTGCTCAAAACACCCCATCATGATGAACGAATCGGGCCTCAAGTGCTATCAATAGAGGGCTTACGCCTGCACGAACTAAATACATACAAAATAAGGACTTAAGTGGATAATAATCATGCTTCGCAAGCAACCTACAATACTTCGAGCGCTTCTTACTCACGGCCTTGATGAACATGCTCTTTGGTAAGTGGCAAGTTCATTCGCCCATGCGCAGCCCCCCAAGTTTCTGTCTGGCAGGACAGAAATTGTTCCCTGATGACGGCCCCGGCGGTCATCGCTCACATGGAGAATGAAACTGGATGAGTCTGACCCGTTTTAGATTACGCTTTTGGTCTGCGAAGTACGCCCCCGTAGCAATTTTCACCCTTTTCTTTTTTACTAATTTAACAGGAATATTTTTTAGCCCTTCGGCGCTTGCGCCTTCCGCACAGGCTAGCCCCGCGCAGATGGAAGTCGCAGAGGATTACATCCCTGCTGACATTCCTTCTTCCGGCGACCGCGAGCTTGACCTTGTTATTATGCGCGCAGGCGAGCGCTACGGCGTTGACCCACGCTTCATACACGCGGTTATCTGGCAGGAATCGAAATACAAAATGCAGGCACGCTCGCACGCGGGCGCGCAGGGATTGATGCAGTTGATGCCCGCGACGGCGCGTCGTTTCGGCTGCAACGATTCCTACGATGTCGAATCAAACATAGACGCCGGGACAAAGTACCTGCGCTTTCTGCTCAAGCGCTTCAACGGCAACGTGACGCTGGCGCTCGCGGGCTACAACGCAGGCGAAGGCTCTGTAGATAAATACAACGGCGTTCCTCCCTTTAACGAGACGCAGAATTACGTTCGCATCATCACTGGCCGCTACGGAAAAAACTTTCACCCTCTACTCTCGCCCGAACAGGCCCGCGTTGAGTTCCGGCTGCTACCGGAAGTCGCGCAGTTACAGCACGCAGACTAATCGACCTCCCTTTAGCCTCATTCTCATCATCCAGACTCACGGCCAACACGCGCGCCACGGTTGTTTACTTTGCAACTTGGCGCGCGGTTCGCTATTATTTCGCCTTCGTTCCTCGAATCCCGACGCGCGCGCGCCAGCCGGAGACTTAAACCCGAAGCGGCGCTTGATTCTTTAAGAAAGCTCTCCCTCGTCATCTGTCCTTATGTCGTCGCTCGATACGTCAACATCTGTTTCGCCGTCTCTCTCGCTCGAACGCAAGATCAAGATGCACGAAGCGCGCGAAGCGATCATAGACCGCCTCGCCCTTGATCTGCCCGCGACGATTGACCTCGACAGGTTCCTCGATGCCATCGTCACAGAGTTGGGAAGAATGATGGACGTGGACCGCTGCGACGTCATCCAGCTCAAATCTGAAAGCGAGCTGCGCATCAGCCACGAATGGCGCGCGTCCGAAGACGTTCCTTCTTCCTTGGGCATCACCATCCCTATGGACATTGCGGAGCTGGCCGAGCACGTAGACCTTTCCAAACCCATACGCCTTGACGACACCTCCGCGCCCGGTCTTGACCAGAAGGTACGCTATCTGGCGGCAAGTTTGGGGACGCGCTCTCTCCTGGTCGTGCCGGTTCGACTGGGCGGCGATGTACTGGGGCTCGTCGGATTACACAACACGCGCGCGCCGCGCCGCTGGGCCGACGATGAAGTTTCTTTCCTGCAAGCCATCGCGCGGCAGATAGCGGTCGGCTACCAGTACACGCGCCTCTACACGGACCAGCAGCTCGAATCCACGCGCACGCGCGCCCTGCTTGAGATTGCCAACGCCCTGAACGCGCGTTCTGATTTCCGCGAAGTAACATCGCTGGTGCTGGAACGCGCGCTGGCGCTCGTCGGCGCGGACTACGGCGCGCTCGGAGTGCTCGATTCTGCTGGCTCGCGCATCAGTCTCGTCGCTTTCAAAGCCGCGCCGCACGCCATGATTGACGCCCTGCGCGGGTTGATTGACGCGCACGGGCAATCGCTGGATATCGCCGGATACCCCGCGATGGTCGAGCTTCTGGCGCAAGGCAAGACGCTGCGTCTTCTGGATTCGCAGCTTCCTCTGCCGCTTCGACTGATTTTCAACGCGACGCTCGGCGGTCGCGCGGCACTTGTCGCGCCGGTTCGTATAGGCGAGCAAATCTTCGGGCTTCTGGGCTTAATGTGGAGCGAGGCGCGCGAAGACTTTAACGACCACGAAGTCGCCATCGTCGAGGGCATCGCGGACCAGATAGGGACTGCGCTTGAGCGCGACCAGCTTTCTGCGGAAGTGATGCGCCTGCGTAGCGCCCTGCACGAGCGGCACGCAGAAGACCGCATCATAGGTCAAGCCCCCGCCATACGCCGCGCCATAGAGCTGGCCTTAAACGTCGCAGACACGCAAACCTCCGTGCTCCTTCAAGGCGAATCCGGCACGGGCAAAGAACTCCTGGCTAATCTGATTCACTTCAACTCGGGCCGCGAAGACCGTCCTTACATCAAGTTGAACTGCGGCGCGATTCCCGAAACGCTCCTTGAATCCGAGCTGTTTGGTCATGAAAAGGGAGCTTTTACGGATGCGCGTGCGCGTCGTCGCGGGCGTTTTGAAGAAGCCGACGAAGGCACGCTCTTTCTTGATGAAATCGGCGAGATGAGCTTGTCGGCACAGGTGCGCTTGCTGCGCGTGCTTCAGGATGGCGAGTTCACGCGCGTCGGCGGCTCGGAAGTTATCAAGACGGACGTGCGCGTCATCGCCGCCTCGAATGTGGATTTAGAGCGTGCCGTCGAAACGAACCAGTTTCGCCGCGACCTCTTTTATAGACTCTCGGTCTTCCCCATTCGCCTGCCCCCTTTGCGCGAGCGCGCCGAAGACATACACCCGCTCGTGATACATTTTCTGGAGCACTACAAACAGAAGACGGGCCGCTTTATCTCCGGCATCTCAAAGGAAGCGCTCGCGGCCCTGACGAGCTATGAATGGCCGGGTAACGTGAGGGAGTTGGAGAACGCCGTCGAGCGCGCGGTGATTATCGCTTCGGGCCGACAGATAGAGCTGGACGACTTGCCGGAAGCCATCAGCCGGCAGCCCTTGGAGGAGCGCGCACGCTTACGCGGCGAGCGCGCCAGCGCGGCACGCGAAGGCCGCTCCGTCTCGCTTGAGATAGACGTGCCGTCAGCCATGGACGAGATAGAGCGCCGCGCCATAGAAGCCACCCTCGATTACACTGCGGGCGACAAGACGCGCGCCGCTCGCGCGCTCGGCATCGGTCGCAAGACTCTCTACCGCAAGCTTCAGCAATACAACGGCGAGACGGAAAAGCCGTGAATCGTAAATCGTAAATCGTGAATAGATAGAACGGTTTTTATCTATTCACGATTTACGATTTACGATTCACGGCTTTTCTTGCTATATTCTCAAACAGTTAAATTCTTGTGCTCAAAGACGAAACGCGGGCTTTTGGTGAAGCTTGAGAAAGGCTCTCTTTTATGAACGGACGAGATGATTACCGGCGCACTGGCGACTCTTCGGATGTGGGGACGCGTTTGACGTACTTGCTGGTGGGCGCGGGCATAGGGGCCGTGGTGGCGCTGCTCTTTGCTCCGAAGTCGGGGCACGAGTTGAGGGGCGACATCGCCGACGCGACGCGCAAAGGCATTGACCGCACGCGCGAGACCGCGACACAGATAACCGATCGCGCCACGGGTTATTACGAAGACGCGCGCGGTCGCGCGGGCGAGCTTGCGGGTGCTGCGCGCGAGGCTGCACAAAAGCGCGGCGGCCAGCTTACAGCCGCCATCGAAGCAGGCAAGCAGGCCTATCACGAAGAGAAGCGCAAGACGGAAATCTCGGGCTTGCCCGACACCGCGCCGAACTACTACGAAGCGCAGAAAGAGTAAAAGAATTTTAGATTTGCGATTGCCGATTTGCGATTTGAAAAGAAAGCATTCAAATCAGTCGGGCTCTCAACCTCAATCGAAAATCGCAAATCTAAAATCGAAAATCCCTTATGTTTGCTTTGCAGATGAACACCAACGACCCCATGTTCTGGGTGATGATCGTCATCATGCTGTCGTTTGTCGTGATAGCACTGGCGATGGTGGCGATGGCCGTGTTTGTGAGCCGCGCTATCAAGACCGTTAACCGACTGGAACAGCGCGTCGAGCCGCTCTTGCAGAAGGTCGGCGCGCTGAGCGAGCAGGGCAAGCAGATTGCCGCGCAGGGCAAAGAGATTGCCGAGCAGGTCTCTGTCATGTCCGGTTATCTCTCTACGGCTTCGATGCACTTTTCCGAATCGGCCTCGCTCATACGCGACGAAGTGCGCGAGTTGAAAGAGCTGGTCGGCGAAACTTCCGTCACGACGCGCGAGAAAGTGCAGCTCGTCAGCCGCACGGTGGATCAGGCGAGCGCGCAGTTTTCCACCACCAGCGCCTACATACGCACGAAGGTCATGGAGCCTGCGCGCGAGTTGGCGGCGATTATGGCGGGCTTCCGCCGTGGCCTTGAAGTTCTGGTCGCGCCCGCGCCGAAGCCCATTAATCAAACTTACACGGACGAGGAGATGTTTATAGGCTAAGCGCCAGACATCCAGCACGGAAGCTAAGCAAGCCCGAGCCATCGCCTCGAACGAGCGCTAGATGGCTCGGGCAAACCTTTTTTAAGAGGGGGAAAGAAAAGTGAAGAAAAGACGTAAATCGTCAATCGTGAATCGTAAATAGAAGAACTGCTTGTCTCTATTTACGATTCACGATTGACGATTTACGCGCCTTTGCCCATTTCCCCTTTTTCCCCTTTCTCGCTAATATTGTTGATTCGACTTAGAAGGCGAAAAATTTATGTCTACTGAAACACCGCTTGATTTGAAGAAGACCGTGAACCTGCCCAAAACAGGTTTCAGCCAGAAGGCCAATCTAGGGCAGAGCGAGCCCGCGCGCTTGAAGAAATGGCAGGAGATGAATCTCTACCAGATGATTCGCCGCTCGCGCGAAGGGCGCGAGAAGTTTATTCTTCACGACGGCCCGCCCTACGCCAACGCAGACATTCACATAGGCACGGCGCTCAACAAGATTCTGAAAGATTTCGTCGTCAAGTCGCGCACCATGCTCGGCTTCGACTCGCCGTATGTTCCCGGCTACGACTGTCACGGGCTGCCCATAGAGTTGCACGTTGATAGAAAGCTCGGCGCGAAGAAGGCCAACATGCCGCCCGTCAGCATACGGCGCGCCTGCCGCGAGCATGCATCGGAAGCTTTGAAGCGACAGACGCGGGATTTTCAACGTCTCGGCGTGCTGGGCCTCTGGGAAAATCCTTACCTGACGATGTCGCCGCATTACGAAGCTGTGACGGCACGCCTCTTCGGTCGCTTTGTAGAGCGCGGCTATGTCTACAAGGGCGCGCGTCCCGTTTACTGGTGCATACACGATCAGACGGCGCTGGCCGAAGCAGAGGTCGAATATCGCGAGCACACGAGCCCGTCCGTCTACGTCAAGTTTCCGCTCGTCACAGACCCGGCTGCCATTGACCCTGCGCTCGCGGGGAAAAAAGTTTTCTTTCTAGCGTGGACGACCACGCCCTGGACGCTGCCCGCGAATTTAGGCATCGCCGTCAATCCGCTTTTCGAATACGCCGCGATTGAAAATGGCGACGAGGTCTACATCGTCGCTTCGGAGTTAGCCGACGCCGTAGCAGAAAAAGTCGGGCTCGGCTCGCCCGCGCGCGTCATCGCGCGTTTTCCGGGCACGCAGCTCGACCGTCTTGAAGCGCGCCACGCGTGGCTCGACCGACCTTCCATCATCATGCTCGGCGAGCACGTCACCCTCGGCGGCGAGGCCGATGCTGAAACTGAGCTGGACGTCAAAGAGGCGCGCGACAAACGCTCTACGGGCAAGGCTGGCACGGGTGCTGTTCATACTGCGCCCGGACACGGCCACGACGATTTTGTCATCGGCACGCGCTACGGTTTGGACATCTACTGTCCAGTGGACAACGCCGGACGCTTCACACAGGACGTCGAGCATTTCGCGGGCGAGCGCGTCTTCGAAGCCAACCCGAAGATTGTAGAGTTCATGCGCGAGCAGGGCTCTCTGCTTTTCAGCGAAGATTATAGCCATCGCTATCCGCACTGCTGGCGCTGCAAGAACCCCGTCATCTTTCGCGCCACGCCGCAGTGGTTTATCTCGCTCGACGCGCGCGGCTCGCAGGCCATGGTCGAAAAGGATGAAGACGGGCGACCGCTCCCGAATTACACGGAGAACGAAATGGACGAGCCGTCGAGCTTGCGCGAAGGCGCGCTGCTCGAAGTCGAGCGCGTCAAGTGGATACCCTCTTGGGGACGCGAGCGCATGAAGAACATGCTCAAGGGCAGACCCGATTGGTGTGTCTCACGACAGCGCGTGTGGGGTGTGCCCATCCCTGCTTTCTACTGCACGGGCTGCGACGAGGCGGTCGCGGACCCCGCCGTCATCAACCACGTCGCGGACATCTTCGAGAAAGAGACTTCCGATGCATGGTACGCGCGCGAAGCGTCGGAGCTTTTGCCCGAAGGCTTCAAGTGTCCAAAGTGTGGCCGCGACGAGTGGACAAAAGAGACGGACATTCTTGATGTCTGGTTTGATAGCGGCTCAAGTTCTGTCGCCGTGCTGGAAACATACGAAGGCTTGCACTGGCCCGCAGAGGTTTACCTTGAGGGCGGCGACCAGTATAGAGGCTGGTTCAACTCTTCGCTAATGGTCGGGCTGGCTGCGCACGACCGCGCGCCTTACAAGTCTGTCATCACGCACGGCTGGGTGATCAACGTTCAGGGCCAGAAGATGTCCAAGTCCGAGGGCACGGGCATCTCTCCGAACGAGGTGGTGAAAGATTCCGGCGCGGAAATTCTGCGCTTGTGGGTGGCCTCTTCAAACTATCAGGAGGACGTGCGTGTCTCTGAAGAAATACTGCATCGTATCTCGGACGCATATCGCAAGATGCGCAACACTGCGCGTTACGCTCTTGGCAACCTGCACGGCTTTGACCCTGCGCGCGATTCGGTCGCAGAAAACGAGATGCTTGAGATAGACCAGTGGGCATTGGCAGAACTTAATCTCGTAATCAAGCAATGTCTAAAAGCGTATGAAGAGTTCGACTTCGCATATGCTTTTAGAGTGCTTTACTACTTCTGCACGGTCACACTATCGGCGCGTTACTTTGACATCATCAAGGATCGCCTATACACATTTGCAAAACATAATAGAGACAGGCGCGCAGCACAGACTGTGCTATATGAAATTGTTGACTCCTTAGCACGCTTGTTGGCTCCGATACTTGTTTTCACGGCAGATGAAATCTGGGAAAACATACCGGTATCGAGCGGTGATGCAAAGAGACCAGCGTCCGTTCATATTGCTGAGTTTCCAACAGCTCATGAGGAGCGGTATTCGGAATTACTTACAGTTTGGAACGGTCATCTGTTTGAACTCAGAGAAGAGGTGTTACAAAGGCTGGAAGAGAAGCGCACGACAAAATTAATCGGCAGCTCGCTTGAGGCCGAAGTTGTTATAAGAGTTGGTAATTTTTGGCACGACTTGCTTGCGCCCCGGCGTGACTATTTACGCTTTATTTTTATCGTCTCTCATGTCCAGTTAATTCATGAGCCTGACGAGTATGATAAGTTTCACTCGATAGAAATCTTGCGCGCGGCGGGTGAAAAGTGCGAGCGGTGCTGGAACTATTCGACGCGCGTTGGCGAGTCACAGCGTTATCCCACTGTGTGCGAGCGATGCGTAGAGGCGCTGACGGAAATAGAGGGAGAGCAAACGGCGTGAACAGGCGACGCTTTGGCTGGCGCATCGCTTATCTTGTGGCGGCGTTCGGCATCTACATGGTGGACCAGGCATCGAAAGCTTGGGCTGTGCGCGCTCTGCGCTCGGGCCGCGAGATTCGTCTGATAGATGGCTTCCTCTCGTTCATCTATGCGGAGAATCCGGGCGTCGCCTTCGGGCAGTTGCAGGAAGGCGGCGAGTTCGGGCGCTGGTTTTTCGTCATCCTTGCGGCGGCGGCAGGCTTAGCTGTTCTCTACTACTTATTTCGCACGGCGCGCTCGGACGACCGCATCATGGGCGCTTGTGCGCTGCTGCTCGCGGGCATTCTAGGCAATCTGACGGACCGCGCGCGTCTCGGCTTCGTGATCGATTTTATACTCGTCTACTATCGCTCGTTCCACTGGCCCGTCTTCAACGTCGCGGACATGAGCATCACTGTCGGCGCGCTCATCATCGCCTACGACATCTTGATGAGCGGCAGAGAAGAACGGCGCGCGAAGCGACGGAAAGTAGTAAGCAGTGAGCAGTAAGCAGTAAGCAGTTTTAAGAACTGTCGCTCGCGCGTTGATGCGAAAGTAAAGGTGAAGTTATGGAGAAACCTCATAAACGACTTATCGCATGGCAAAGGAGTATGGAGCTAGTTGTCTTGATTTATGATTTAAGCAAGCAATTCCCGAAAGAGGAGACTTATGGACTGACTTCTCAGCTTCGCCGCGCACTTGTGTCCGTGCCGTCTAATATTAGCGAAGGCGCGGCAGGTCGCTCGCCAGAACAGTTTAGAAATTATTTAGGCATCGCCCTTGGTTCTCTGAATGAAGTCAGCACCCAGATTGAGATTGCCTTTCGGGTCGGTTATCTAGACCAAGCGGCGTGTGACCATGCCCAAAAGATGATAGATGAATGTTTAGCTCTTACCTATGGCCTTAAGAAAACCGTTACCGGAGGACATTCATCTTAGTATAGACAGTCTGCTTACTGCTCACTGCTTACTTTTTACTTTTAATTATGTTTCCTGAGCTTTTCCGCATCGGTAATTTTCCTATCAATACTTACGGCGTGTTGCTGGCGCTCGCGTTTCTGGTGGCGCTGGTGGTCGCGGCACGCCTTGCGGTGAAAGATGAATTGCCGCGCGAGCGTGTTTACGACCTTGGTTTGTGGATGCTGCTGGCGGCGCTCATCGGCTCGAAAGTTTTGATGCTCTGGACCGAGCCCGGCTATAGAGAGAACCTGTGGCAGTTGCTCTCGCTCGATTTTCTGCGCTCGGGCGGAGTCTTTTACGGCGGGCTGATTGGCGCTGTGATCACTGGTTACTTTTTGGTGCGGCGTTACAAGCTTCCGTGGTGGAAGACCGCCGATGCGTTTGCGCCGGGCATTGCACTGGGCCAATCAATCGGGCGGCTCGGTTGCTTTGCCGCAGGATGTTGTTGGGGCAAGCCGACTACGTTGCCGTGGGGCGTGCGTTTTACTGAAAAGGGTCACGAGATAACGGGCGTGCCCATTGATGTTCATCTTCACCCGACGCAGCTTTATGAATCAGCGGCTACGCTCGCGCTCTTTTTCTTTCTGCTCTGGCTGCATCGCCGTCGTCGCTTTAGCGGGCAGGTCATACTTTTCTACGCGGTGCTCTACGGCGCGATTCGCTTTCTAATAGAGTTCGTGCGCGACGACCCGCGCGGCGACATCGCCGGGCTGACCTCGCTCACGGGCCTTTCCACTTCGCAGATGATTAGCCTCCTCGTAGGCCTCTTCGGTCTCATCCTGCTCATTGTGCGCTGGCGGCGCGCGGCGGGCGGAAAAATTGACGATGTCCCGCAAGCGACCAAAGCCGCGCGCGCCTGAAAGGTTCTGAAAGCAAACAAAAGTGGAACGGGAAAACGATGCTACGGAGACTACTGCTGCGCCGGAGACCGAGACTCTCGTGTTCGGCGTTGACGCGGTTGACGCGGGAGCGCGTCTGGATGCTTACATAGCCGCGCGCATAGAAGGTTGGAGCCGCGCTCGCCTGCAACGCCTGATTGAAGACGGCGATGTGCTAGTCAATGAGGGCACGTCTAAATCCTCTTACAAGCTGCGCGCGGGCGATGCGGTGGAAGTCGAGCTAATCGCGCCGCCGCCTTCCGCAGAGTTCACACCGGAAAATATTCCCGTCACAGTCGTACACGAAGACGAAGACATCATCGTCGTCAACAAACCCGCAGGTCTCGTCGTGCATCCGGCGGCGGGCGTCCCGTCAGGCACACTCGCCAACGCGCTCGCCTATCATTTTCAAAATCTCCCACAAACCTCAGGCCGCGCGCGTCCCGGCATCGTCCACCGTCTTGACCGCGACACCTCGGGCCTCATGGTCGTCGCCAAAAATGAAACGGCGCACGAAAATCTTCAGGAGCAATTCAGAGAGCGCGGCGTTTTCAAGTCTTACGTAGCGCTCGTTCACGGTCGCGTCAAAGAAGAAGAACAGAAGGGCCGCATTGACGAACCCATCGGGCGCGACCCTTCGCACCGCACGCGCATGGCCGTCGTGCGCAATGGTCGCCCCGCGCTCTCCATCTACCGCGTGCGCCACAGTTATGACCGCTTCACGCTCCTCGACGTCGAGATTAAAACCGGGCGCACCCACCAGATTCGCGTCCACATGGCCTTTATCAAGCACCCCGTCGTCGGCGACGAACTCTACGGCGGCGGGCGCGACAAAGCCATACAGGACGCCAAGCTCCGCACACGCATTCAATCCCTCGGTCGCCAATTCCTCCACGCCGAACAGCTAGGCTTTCGTCATCCCCGCACCGGAGAATACTTACGCTTCCGGGAACCACTCCCACCTGAGCTAACGGAATTCCTCTCCGCTCTATAGCCGCCTCCCGCCTATCACTCCACCGACTTCTCTCGTGCATACTTAGCCCGAATTGCTTCCGCCCGGGCCTTCATCTCTGCCGCCTCAACATCTCGCTGCGTCTTGCGTAGAAGATCGGCATAGTTCTCCAAAACCGTAGCCACATCAGGATGGTCTGGCCCCACCGCTTTCTCAAGGATGGTCAGTGAATTCTTGAATAGCGGCTCAGCCTCAATGTATCTACTCTGAATGCGATAGAGTCCTGCCAAGTTGTTGAGGCTCTGCGCCACGTCGGGATGGTCTGGCCCCAGCGCCCTCTCTGAGATAGACAGTGCGCGCTGGAGTAGCGGTTCGGCTTCGATGTACTTCCCCTGATTATAATAGAGCAAAGCCAAGTTGTTGAGGCTTGTGGCAATGTTGGGGTGGTCTGGCTCAAAGGTCTTCTCGTGGATAATAAGCGAGCGCTTGTATAATGGCTCGGCTTCAGTGTATTTACTCTGAGCGCGATAGAGCGCAGCCAAGTTGTTAAGGCTTGTGGCAATGTTGGGGTGGTCTGGCTCAAAGGTCTTCTCTCTGATGGTAAGCGAGCGCTTGTATAGCGGCTCGGCTTCACTATACCTGCCTTGCACATAATAGAGCACAGCTAAGTTGTTGAGGCTTGTGGCAATGCTAGGATGGTCTGGTTCCAAGGTTTTCTCTTTGATGATAAGCGAGCGCTTATACAGCGGCTCGGCTTCAGCATATTGGCCTCGTTGTTTACTATAGAAAGCCGCTTGGTTGAGAAGTTGCATTGCCTCTTCAAGCGTGATGTCCCATTCCTCAATAAGCTTTGAAGCAGCTTTTGCATGAGGAAGGAGACGCTCGCATAACGGCCAATCCTTAAACTCCACATACGGGAACGCTTGATTCAACGCACGGACAGTATGTTCGGCCCAGAGCCGTTGTGTATCTGTGTCCATACCGTCTTTCAAGACCTCTTGCACGAGGCGATGAATATTGTAGGTTTGCGAATCGCTGTCGAGGCGTATGAGGGAGTAGCGGGTCAGCGGCTCCAGCACTTGATTGAGCAGGAGCGGGTCATCATCCACGTCGGCCAGCACCGTTGAGACTGCCTCGCCGAGTTCCGTCTTCCCCATTGTTATCAACTCAAGAGGAATGCTGTCGGGACTCAGGAAGGCGCTCAGGTGAAGGAGGTCGGATGAGGCTTCAGATAGTTTCTCTACTTCGCTGAAGTTCATGGCCCACGTCGTTAGGACGGATTCCGGATATTCGCTTGCGACGGGGCGGGATTCTTGCAGTAGCTTCAGGCGGCGTTTGCCGTAACTGGTGAGGTAATCCTGAAAGCGTGCCGTATTCGCCATGATGTAGGCTCCGGCCTGTTCGAGCGCGAGCGGTAGGTAGCCGAGCGCTTCCGCGATTTGCGCCGCCGCTTCCCGTTGCGCGGGGTCGTCGTCCTCGCGGCCTGTGCGTGTGAAGAGAAATTTCAATGCCTCGTCGGGCATCATCGTTTCCATCTTGATAGGCTTTGCGATTCCCACTCTGTCGAAGACATGAGCACGCGAGGTCAGCAAGATGTGGCCCTTCGGATTGTGCGGGCGAAAGTCTTTAAGCAACTCAAGCTCGTCGGCGTTGTCGAAGATGAGTAGCCAGCCGTCGTTGTTTTCGAGCCAGCGATTGACGGCCTTAACAATATCGTCGGAGTTCTGGGCGTCCTTCTCCGGCAAATCCAGAAGCCTTGCTATCTCGACGAAGCTCGTGCTTAAAGAAAGGCGTGAATCGGCTCTGACCCAGAAGACGGCTTTGTAATCGTCGCGGAAGCGGTAAGCATACTCTATCGCGGTCTGTGTCTTGCCGATGCCGCCGAGGCCGCTGATGGCTTGCGACAGTGCCGTCGCGCTTGTCTTACAGAGCGTGTCATGCAGGTCTTTCAGAATCTCTTCGCGCCCTGTAAAGAAGGGATTGCGCTCGTAAGGCAAGTTCGCCACTGATGTAGCGAAGAAATTTTGTTTAGGTTGGCGCGACGGTAGCTTTCGGAGTTTGCCAAGTGGCTGCTTCAGATAGCGTGGCTGGTTGGTGAGATAGCGATAGAGATTTTCGTAGCCTTCTTCCGTTTGAGCGCGATAATATGCGACGCCCTGCAAAATGGTGGGGATGTGATTGACCTCGCCCGATTCGAGCAGCACGGGAATAAACTTTGTGTTGTTAGCCCCCAGATTGTAAATGTATTGATTGATGAGATGGCCTTCCCAACGGACGCCGAGACCTGTGTCCGGCTTTTCTTCTCCCATCACGCGGCGATTAGATGTCTCCGTGCAAATCATTAACACGAAGTCCGTATCGCGTATCTGCTTGTCAGTCCACCCCGGCCAACCTTCCGGTGGCGAGACTTCATATTGATCCAGAATGCAATCAAGCCCATCGGCGCGTAGACGGTCTGATAGCTCGCGCACACGGTCGGCGTGTTCCGGTGAATCGTGGCTGTAGCTGATGAAGACTTTCGGATGGTCGGGTTCGGTGAGAGCCATCTCTACTTTCTCCTTACGGGTGGACGTTGAGGCGTCGTACAAGGTCTGCGAAGCGCGGGTCGGAGCGCAGAGAGTCGAAGCGTGGGTCTATGTTGACGAGGACGAGACCGGGATGGCGTTCTTCGAAGGCGCGTTCGAGCCACTGGAATGCCTGATCTTTGTCGCCGAGACCGGTGTAGACGGCGGCGCGGAAGTAGGGCAGCACGTAGCGCTGCCGGGAGATGTCGTCCAGCTCTTGCAGAATCTTGCGCGCTTCATCCTTGCGGCCCGCTACTGCCAGCGCGTGCCCGAGCGAGGCGATGACTTCGGGCGAGTCGTTTGAAAGCTTGCGCGCAAGCTCCAATTCGATGACGGCCTCGCGGTACATCCCCTTCTGAATCAGCGTGCGCCCGAGGTATTGATGCGGGACGAAGAACTGCTCGTCGAGGCTGATGGTTTTTTTCAACTGCTCGGTCGATTGGTCGAACTGGCGCGCGTAGTAATAGTGCAGGCCCAGGTTGGCGTTGATGATGCGAGAGAGCGGGTCAAGCTCCTGCGCGCGTTTAATCTCGCGTATGGATTCGTCGAAGCGGCCCATCATGACCAAGTAGGACGCGTACCATTGATGCGCCGTCGCGTAGTTCGGATTCAATTCGATGGCGCGTCGAAACTCTCTATCAGCGGCTTCCCAGTCCCAGGCGTAGGCCATCTTGACGAAGGCCAGCGAGGTGTGGCCTTCGGCCAGGTTGTCGTCAAGCCTTAAGGCAGTTTGGGCAGCGGCTTCGGCACGCGGGAAAGCTTCGCGCGGCGCGAGCACAGAATAATCTCCGAGCATGGCGTAGGAATCGGCAAGGCCCGCGTAGGCGAGCGCATAACCGGGGTCTGTATCAATCGCTTGTTGAAATAGGTCCAGGCCGCGCTTGAAACCGTCGGGCGTGCGCTTGTTCCAGTAATAACGACCCTTCAGGTAGAGCTGGTAGGCTTCCACGTTGTCTGTGTAGCGTTTGACGAGACGCTGTTTCTCCTCGCCGGATAAACGCAAGCGCAGGGATTCGGACAAATCTTTAGCCATCTGATCCTGCACGGTGAAGATGTCCGTGAGGCGGCTCGTGTACTGCTTGCCCCAGATGTGCGTGTTGTCGCGCGCGTCCACCAGCTCCACGCTGATGTTGAGCGAGTCGCCGCGCTGCGTGACGCGGCCCGTGAGCACGGCTTCAACACCTAGATCACGACCGACAGCGCGCGGGTCAACTTCCGTTCCCTTGTAACGAAAGACGGAGCTGCGCGACATGACGCGCAAACCCGGAACCTGCGAAAGACTGTTGATGAGACTTTCGGTGATGCCGTCGGAAAGATATTCAGCTTCGGGGTCGCCCGCCGCGTTTGCCAGAGGAAGCACCGCCACGGAATGTATGGACCTCTGGCCTCGACTGAAATAGACGAGACCGGCAACTACAGCCGCCCCGATGCTTGCAACCGCAAGGAGCGCGAGCAACACGGCGCGCTTGTTGTTTTTGATTCCGGTGACGATGTATTCGGCGGATGATGCTGTGCTCAAAGCAGGCGCGGGTTCCGGCGTTCTGCGTGCGGAAGATGATGAAGAACCTGTGACGGTTCGCTCGCTCGCAGATGAACGTGCGCGACGTCGGCTCTCGACCGTGTCCGTGTCGTCGTCCTCGTCGTCCGATTGCATGGACTGGCTGAGCTTGGCCTCGAACTCTAAATCCTGCTTGAGCCGCTTGAGGTCTATCAGTAGGTCGCGCGACGTCTGGTAACGCTCGTTGCGGTCTTTGGTGAGCGCCTTGGTCGTGATGCGTTGCAACTCCTGTGGGACATCCAGACTGTAGCGCGTGAGCGGCGACGGCTCGCGGTTGAGAATCGAAGCGATCATGTCGCTGCGGGTCAAACCGGAAAAGGGAGGACGGCCCGCGAGCATCTCGTAGAGCACACAGCCCATGCTCCAGATGTCTGCGCGCACGTCGGCAGGGATGCCGCGCGCCTGTTCGGGCGACATGTAGTTGTAAGTGCCTATGACCGCGCCGGGGTCCGTGACACCCATCGGCCGGGTCGCGGCCTGTGCGTTGTCCCCCTCGCTCGTTTCGCTTTCGACCAGTTTGGCAAGCCCGAAGTCTAAGACTTTAACCAGATGGTCCTGGCGAATCATGATGTTCTCGGGCTTGATGTCGCGGTGGACGACTCCGGCGCGGTGCGCTGCGTCGAGCGCCGAAGCGATTTGAACGGCGATGTCCAGAGCCTCAAGCGCTTTGATTTCCGTCTCGGCGATGTGGTCGCGCAAAGTCACGCCGTCTATGAATTCGGCAGCGATAAAGGGCGTCGTGTCGGCGTGGCCTATGTCGTAGATGGTGACGATATTCGGATGATTGAGATTGGAGGCGGCGCGCGCTTCCTGTTCAAAGCGGCGCATGCGCGCTTCGTCTTCGGCAAATACCGGCGGGAGAATCTTCAAGGCCACGCGGCGGCCAAGGCGCGTGTCTTCCGCCAGATAGACTTCGCCCATCCCGCCCTCGCCGAGCTTTTCCACAATCCTGTAATGCGATTTCGTCTGGGAAATCATACAAGAAGGCAAAAGGTAAGAAAAAACGTAAATCGTAAATGGTAAATCGTGAATGGAAGAACCGCTTTTTTTCTATTTAACCCAAGTTGCCAGTTATTGAATGAACGCCTTATCAACTTGATAAGCAAACAAGAACAGACTGATTTTCAAGATAAAGCCTGAGAGCGTGGTCGCATGTATCTTCTTGGGAAACAACTTCGTGATTTCACCAAAGACCGTTTCAATGCGACGGCGCAACCACTGTTTGTAATCATGCAGAGGCGGCACATCGCGCCTCTTCGAGTTGCGTTTGCGTCCGACAAGCAAGCGCACGCCATCGCTCTCTGCAAGCGCATCTTCCCATTCGTAATAAGTGTAGGCCGCGTCTGCCGCCACATCTGCCCCATCTGGCAAAGCGAGCGGCAAAGCCGCCATCCCTTCAATGTCGGAGAGGCTGCCGGGCAGGACAGAGAACTCAACCGGCACGCCTGCGACCGTCACTATCACTTGCACCCGCACGCCAAAGAAGTAGCGGCGTTTGCTCGCCAGATAGCCGCGAAACTCTGCGCCTTGCATGAGTCGACAGCGCGGGATACGAATGTTGTCGCACACGGCAATGGGAAAGGAATCCAGACTATAACGACTCTCCACGTTCAACTCCTTGATCGTCATCCCCAACTGGTGAAAGACCAACTCGATCAGTTCACTGAGCCGGGAGAGTCGGCGCGAGAGCCGCGAGCGACTCAGCATCCGAGGCATCATGCCGGAGGAATGCAGAAAGCTGCGTGCTCGTTCAAAGTTGCCGCCAAAGAAGAGCATCGCAACAATGGCGGTCGTCACCACTTCCGAGTCAGAGAACTCGGCGCGCGAGTCCTCGCTGTGCTGCATAGCCTTGAGCAGGTCATCAATGAAACAGTATATTGCCAGTGTACGGTCGTACATGCGAGAAGTCCTTTCCTTTGGCTTTTTGTTTGGCAACAAAAGTTTAGGAAAGGGCTTTTCGTTTTCAAAGAGCAGCCAAGCTCTAACTAGCAACTTGGGTTATTTACTATTTACGATGGCTCTAGAGAAGCAAACTTGATCTAGAGCGGGTGTTTTTCAAGTAGCTTGAGCAACAAACGGCTCAAGTCTTTGTTCCGGTTATTGAACCTATACTCGCACTCCTTTAGGTGCAAGTAGAAGGTGCGCGCTGAGACTCCGTTGAACTTCTGAAGCCTGCGCTTAGCAAAGCTCCAGAAACTCTCAATGCCATTGACGTGATGTGTGCCTTGCACGAACTCGTTTTGACCATGATTGACTCTGAAGTGCTTCGAGTAGCCGACATCTACCAAGCCGTCATAACCGCGCCAGCCATCAGAGTTGATGATCGCTTGGGGAGCTACACGGCCACGAATAATGGCCTGCAAAGTAGCTTTCTTGCAGTCTGGCACGACCTCGGTATAAACGCAGCCATTACGCTTGAAGATGCCGAAGACGATGGTCTTGCCACTGGCCCCACGACCACGCTTGCCTCTGACACGTCGAGCACCGAAGTAGCTTTCATCCACTTCGACTTCGCAAGAGGAGAAGGGCGAAGCGCGCTCGCATTCTTTGGCGATGCGGACTCTCATTCTGAGAAAGATCGTGGTCACGCTGCGGCGCGAAAGTCCTGTCAATTGAGCCGCGTCACTGGCTGTCAAATCGAGGGCGAAGTGGCGCACAAGTTGACGAAATTTACGCTCGCTAATTTTCGACCGCCTGTAATAGCGGTTTAGCTGTTGCATGTCAGTAGCTTAGCACTTTCAATCATGTGCTTTGCTACTCTAGAGCCTTACGATTTACTATTTACCCGCTCTTCGCCTACAGCCGCGTCATTGTAGCATCGAGGATAATCATCAGACCACAGGCTTGCCTTCACACGCGCTGCGCCCGTTTATCTCAAATGTTACGCGGGAGTTATGAGCTTTTCGCGGGCGCTTGATATACTGTAGCGCGACTTGTGAGGCATGCGTGTTTGAAAGCAACTACGGTTTGCGCTTATGGCATCAAACCCGCGTGCGGCGAGACCCGTTTTGCCCGTTCAAGCATTAACAGAATTTCATGCGCTTCCTTAATTCAGCAGTTATGTTACTTGTACGTTTTTTTCTGCTCACGATGGCCGTTGCCGTCACAGGCTACGTCTGGTCCAACGCTCCCACTTCCGCAATAGCGCAGCAAAGACAGCAGCCCGCGCGCCCAAGCCCTACGCCCGACCGTCCGGATACGCTCACCGTCACGATTCGTGAAGTGCGTTTGCCCATCACCGTGCTCGATAAAAAGGAGCAGCCTGTGACGGGGCTGACGCTCAGCGATTTCATCGTTCTCGAAGACAAGGTTCAGCAGCAAATACGCTCCTTCTCGGACGAGAAGGTGAGCCAGCCTGTTTACGTCGGCGTCTTGATGGACACTTCGTCATCCACTGCGGGCAAGCTCAAGTTTGAGCAGGAATCCGCCAAGGACTTTATGTACGCCGTCGTCAGCACGCGCAAAGACCGCGTCGCCTTTGCCACCTTCGACGACGACATTGTTCTCAGGCAGGATTTCACGACCAAGCTGGACGACCTTGACAAGGCCGTTGACAGTATAAAAAAGCCCGGCAAGCAGACGGCGCTCTATGATGCCATCTGGCAATTCTGCGACGAGAAGATGCGTGGGGTTCCGGGCCGTCGCGTGCTGGTCGTGATTACGGACGGCGATGACACCTACAGCCGCGCGACCTTGCGCGAAGCCATAGAGATAGCCCAGCGCACGGAGACGATCATTTTCGCCGTCTCGACCAAGGCGGGTCTGTCGGGTTCCGTGCCCGGCACAGAGATGGGTCAGGTCAAGGACGGCGGCGACAAAAAGTTGACGCAGCTTAGCGAAGAGACGGGAGGCTCGGCGTTTTTCACGGGCGACCGCCTCGCGCTCGAACGCTCCTTTATGAAGATTTCCAAGCAGCTTCGCGCGCAGTATCTGATAACTTACAAGCCTACGAACGATAAATACGACGGCAGCAAGCGCAACATAGAGGTCAAGCTCGTCAACAAGCGCGACGGCTATAAGATTAAGACGCGGCGCAGCTATCCTGCGGTCTCCGACAGCGTGCTTGCGCCGTCGCAGTAAGATTTTCAGTGTCCCGCGCGCGGCGAAGTTGTCCAGAGCGGCTCGTCGCTTCCCGTATGACACCCGGACCCGGCACACGTTTTTTGAGGGTAAGAATGTTTCGTCAAACAGTAATTTCGCGCCCGCTTTTTTTCGCGCTTATCTTTGCGCTGGTGGCGGGCGTCGTCGTCTCGTACTCAACCAGCGCGCAGACGACCGGCAATCAAAGCGCCGTACAGGACACGGCTCGCCCGCGTCTCTCATCCGGTCAGCAGCAGGGAGCGCCGCAGCCCACGCCGACGCCTGCGGATGACGGCGTCACTGTGGACAACGACGAAGTGATACGCGTCGAGACCGACTTGACCAACATCCTCTTCACCGCCGTAGATAAGAACAAACGTTTCATCACCAACATGCGCCGCGAGGACATACGTGTTCTGGAAGACGGTGTGCAGCAGGAGATTTTCACCTTCGAGCGCCAGACAGACCGCCCGCTCTCGCTCGCCATTCTGATTGATACGAGCGTTTCGGAAGAGAGAACGCTGCCCGCCGAAAAGCGTGCCGCCGCCGCTTTCGTGGATTCGGTCGTGCGTGCGGAGAAGGACGAGGTGGCAGTCGTCACCTTCACCGGCGAATCAACCCTTGAGCAGGGATTGACGGGCAACGTGGCGCGCATTCGTCGTGCGCTCGAACGTGTGGAATTTATTCCGCCCGCGGGCTACATCGGCGGTGGTATGAATGTGCCGGGCTCGCCCACGGGGACACCGCCCATCTCCGGCACAAACCAGGGGCTCGCGGGCTCAACCGCCATCTGGGATTCCATCTGGGTCGCTTCCGAAGATGTGCTCTCGCAGACTTCTGATAAGACGCGCCGCGCCATTATCCTTCTCACGGACGGCGTAGACAGCAGCAGCCAGAAGAAGATGTCCGAGGCTATTGACCAGGCGATCAAGTTCGACGTGGTGATTTACGTCATCGGCATCGGCGACCCGCAATACGGCGGCGTCAACGAAGGCTCGCTCAAGAAGGTGGCGGAAAGGAGCGGAGGCCGCGCGTTCTTCCCAGAAGACGAGCAAGAGCTTCGCGTCGCCTTCAAACAAATAGAGATGGAGCTGCGCTCGCAGTTTTTGGTCGCCTATTCGGCAACGAACAAGAACCGCGACGGCTCGTTCCGCCGCGTCTCTATAGAACTGGTCAACCCAGACCTGCGCAAGCAGAACCTGCGCCTCAATTATCGCCAGGGCTACTTTGCACGCAGCCTCTCGGGAAAAGACGAATAGCTGGATTAGAGGCTAGAAGTCAGAGGTTAGAGGTTAGTAAAAAGACAGTTCGGGAGCCGGATAAACGTGATTCTTCGCTCCGTTAGGAGCGAGATGTTTATAGTTAACGCAGGATTAAGAAAATCAAGCTCCGTAGGAGCGTCATGTCATGGATGCAGAACATGATGCTCCTACGGAGCTTGTTATTTCTCTTACTCTGATTGGCTATAAACATCTCGCTCCTAACGGAGCTAAATCCGACTGATGTCGAGCCGACGCTTTTTACTAACCTCCGACCTCTGGCCTCTGACCTCTATTCCTCATTCCCCGACCTCTCTTCGTGATATACTCGGTTTTGCCGGGGCTCATTGTCTGGCCCATTTCGGCACAGGCTCGACCGTACTCCTTTAATCCCTCAAAACCTCGTCCGATATGAATTCCAGAATGACGCAACATAGCCCGACCGTCATGGTCGTTAACGACACGCCCGAGGTGTTGGAGCTGTTGACGCTGCTGTTGACGCACGAAGGCTATCATGTGGTCTCGGCTAAGAACGGGCGGCAGGCGCTTGAGATGGCGCACACGGAGGAGCCCGACATTGTCATCTCGGATGTGGTCATGCCCGAGATGGACGGGCTGGAATTCTGTCGCCGTCTCAAGCAGGACGCGGCGACGCGAGATGTCCCTGTGCTTTTGGTGAGCGCCGTTCGCACGGCTGATGAAGACAGCCTGACCGGTCTTGTCGCGGGCGCGGACGATTACCTGGAAATCCCTTTTCACCGGCAGGAGCTTCTGGTCAAGGTGGCGCGTCTCACGGAGCGTCATCGCGTCGAGCGCCACTACCGCGAAATCGTAGAGCAGGCCGCCGACATCATCTACACGCGCGACATGGAAGGCCGCATCACGAGCATCAACGAAGCGGGCGCGCGCTTTTTCGGACGCCCAGCGAAGGAGCTGGTCGGCGCATCGCTCGCAGAATTGTTTGGCGAAGAAGCGGCGCGCGTGATGATTGAGAACGTCAGAACGGCGGTCGCGGACGCACCGCTGCGCGGGGTGCATCATTTGAAGAATGCGGAAGGCGCGCCGCGTTATCTGGAAGCCATCGCGACCGTGGTGCGCGACGCCGGGGGACAGGCGACCTCCGTGCGCTCCGTGGTGCGTGACATCACGGAACGCAAACGCGCCGAAGATGCTTTACGCGAATCCGAAGAGCGTTACCGCGAGATGTTTGAAAAGAATCAGGCCGTACAGCTTTTGATTGAGCCCGAATCAGGGGCTGTGATTGACGCCAATCCGGCTGCCTGCGAGTTTTACGGTTACTCACTCGAAGAGTTTAAGCTAAAGAAGATTAGCGACATCAATACGCTGCCGCAGGCGGAATTTGAGAGCGCAAAGGAGAGCATCGTCTCTGAGCAGCGCAACTATTTCATCTTTCGCCATCGTCTCGCTTCGGGCGAGATACGCGATGTGGAAGTCCACGCCAGCCCGATTCAGGCCAAGGGCCGCCGTCTCATCTACTCGATTATCCACGACATCACGGAGCGACGCCGCGCCGAAGAGCGCTTGCGCGATTCCGAAGAAAAATTCCGCGCGCAGTACAAGGGTCTTCCCTTACCCACTTACTCGTGGCGCAGGATTGAGGACGACGATTTCGTGCTCGTGGATTACAACGATGCCGCGCTTGAGATAACCAAAGGCTACGTGCAACAGCTCGTAGGCCGTCGGGCCAGCGATTTTTACGCTGACGAGCCGGAAATCCTCGCTGATTTCGAGCGATGCTTTCAAGAGCAGACGGTCATCAACCGCGAGATGGATTACACGTATCGCGGCACGGGCGAGGCGCGCCGCCTGGATGCGAATTATGTCTACGTCCCGCCCGATCTTGTCATGGTCTACACCGAAGACATCACGGAGCGCAAACGCGCCGAAGAGCGCCTGCGCGAGTCAGAAGAAAAGTTTCGCTCGTTTGTCGAGACGACGAATGAATGGATCTGGTCCATAGACATTGACGGGCGTCACACCTACATGAACCCTGCCGGCGAGGCTATCCTGGGCTACAAGCCGCAGGAGATGATCGGTCGTCTCAGTCTTGATTTTCTTCACCCGGAGGACCGGCGCACGGTCGAGGAGATGATGCCGGAGCTGATCTCGGAAAAGCGCGGGTGGTCCGGTCTGGTCCTGCGCTGGCGGCACAAGAACGGCTCGTACCGTCATCTGGAATCGAGCGGCGTGCCTATCTTGAATGCGATTGGCGCTGTCGTCGGCTATCGCGGAACGGATAGAGACATCACGGAGCGCAAAGCCTCGGAAGAGGCGCTGAGTGAGCTGGCCGAGCGCGAGGCCGTCATCAATCGCATCTCGAAAGCAGTTCACCGTTCTCTTGGCCTGGCGGAAATTTTCCGCACGGCGGTCAAAGAGCTGGGCTCGCATCTGGGCGTTGATCGATCCTTGCTCTTTACGCTCGACCAGCAGGCGGGGCTCGTGCGTACTGTCGCGGAATACTGCGCGGAGGGAGTGCGTTCTGCGAGCCGCGACTACAGCCTGCAACTTGTCGAAGACCTCATCGCGGGGATTCGCGAATATGGTGTCCTGGCCTTTGACGACGCCGCAGTGGACGAACGCATAGGCAGCGTCTATCAGAGCATCCTGCGGAGCGTCGGCGTGCGCTCGATTATGTACGTGCCGATTCGCGTCGGTGAAGAGACGACCGGCTGCTTTGCTCTTTCGACCACGCGCACACAGCGTTCATGGAGCGAGACGGACATAGCGCTCGCGCGAGCCGTCGCGGACCAGACGGGCATCGCCATCCGCCAGGCGGAGCTTTATCAGAAAGCGGAAGCCACATCAGCCAGACAGTCTTTGATTAATCGTCTGAGCTTAGCCATTCGCGCCTCGCTCAGTTTGCCCGAAGTCCTGAGCACGGCGACGCACGAGCTTGGCCGCGCGCTTTCGGCTTCGCGCGTGCACCTGCATTTATACGATCCGGGGAATGCGGATTCGCCGCTCGAATTCGAGTACATCGCCCCTCATGCCAAGAGCGTCAGGCATCTGACGGCCAGCTATGACGACCCCGTGGGCCAGCGTCTCTTGCGCACGCAGGAGCCGCTCGTGGTGGACGACGCGCTCAACTATACGGGCGGCTCGCCTGTCCTGAGCACCTACGTACGCCAGCAGGCCGCCATCGCCGGACTGCGCTCGCAGATTGCTTATCCGTTGGTCGTCAACGAGCGTTTTCGCGGCGCGCTCTGCATACACCAGACAGACCGCGTGCGCCACTGGATGCAGGACGAGCTGGCGCTCGTGGAAGCCGTGGCCGCGCAGCTTGTGACCGGCATCGCGCAGGCAGAGCTTTTTGAATTGACGCGCCGCGCCAAGAAAGAATGGGAGACGACCTTTGATGCCATGTCCGACGGCATCTTTATCTTCGACCACACGGGCCACCTGATACGAGTCAACCGCGCCGGGGCTGCGATGGAAGACACCTGGCCGCACCTGCTTTTAGGACGGCAGTGCTGCGACATCCTGCGCGCGTCCGCCGATGACGAAACGTGCATCGTCGAAAGAAGCATCAGCGAAGGCCGCAGCGTGACGACCGAAGTCACGCCCGAACGCTTTAACCACCCTCTGCTTGTCACGGTCGAGCCCATCACGGAGATGGGAGGCGGAAATGTAGGCGCGGTCTGCACTGCGCGCGACCTGTCGGAGTTGAGGAAAGCCGAGGCCGCCGCGCGCGAGCATCAATCGCTCCTGACAAATATTTTGGAGAGCGTGCGCGAGCCCATCTGCGCCATAGACCCCACGGGCCGCTTCATGTGGTGCAACAGTGCCACGCACACTGCGGGCGGCTATCGCCCTGACGACCTCATAGGCCATCACTTTTCGGAGATGATTTATCCGGCTGACAGAGAATTGGCGCGCGACTATTTTGAAAACGCCTTGAAGGGCGAGACGCAAAGCTACGAGGTGCGCTATCACACGCGCGACGGCGAGGTACGCTACGCGCTGTTTGACAACGCGCCGCTCGTACATGAGGAACGCATCACGGGCGTCTTAGGCATCATGCGCGACATCACGGAGCAGAAGCAGCAACGCCAGCGCGCCGCGCAAGCCGACAAGCTACGCGCGCTCGGGCAATTGGCTTCGGGTGTGGCGCATGATTTCAATAACGCGCTCGCGGCTGTGCTGGGGCGCGCGCAGCTCATGCGCCGCCAGATTAAGGACGAAGCTCTCGCGCGTAATCTTGAGATTATACAGACGGCAGCCGAAGACGCCGCCGCGACCGTGCGCCGCATACAAACTTTCGCGCGCCAGTCGCAGGGCACGGAGCTTGAGCAACAGGATGTGAGCCTGCTCTTACGCGACGCTGTGGAAATCACGCGCACGCGCTGGGAGAACGAGGCGCGCATGCGCGGCCTGCATTACGAAGTAGAGCTGCTGGCAGAGCCCGAAGCTTTTGTCTCCGGCAACGCTTCGGAGCTGCGCGAAGTTTTTGTCAATCTTATAGTCAACGCCGTGGACGCGATGCCCTTTGGCGGGCAGCTCGCAATTGCTTGCGAGCGCGCGGATTCACACTGGCGCTTGCGCTTTACGGACACCGGAACGGGCATGACCGAAGACGTGCGCGAGAAAATCTTCGAGCCCTTCTATACGACCAAGGGAGCGCACGGCACGGGCCTCGGGCTCTCCGTCAGCTACGGCATCATAGAGCGGCACGGCGGCTCTATCAGCGTCGAATCCGAAGTCGGCCACGGCTCCACGTTCCTGATAGACCTTCCGGCCCTGCGCGGTGACGTCAGAGTGCGCGCCCCCGAGCTACGCAAGCAAACGGACACGCCCGCGCTCAACATCCTCGTCGTCGATGACGAGCTAATCGTGCGCGAGACTTTATCGGAGATGTTGGAGACGATGAATCACAGGGTCTCGGCGGTCGGGAGCGGGCACGAGGCGCTGGAGCGTTTGAGTCGTGGAGAACATTTCGATCTGGTCTTCACGGACCTCTCGATGCCGGAGATGGACGGCTGGGAAGTGGCGCGCGAGATTCGCCGTCGCTGGCCCGAGGTCGCCATCACCCTCGTCACCGGCTACGGCAAAGGAACCGAGCCGCCCTCCGGCGAAAAGAATTTGATTGACGGCGTCATCGGCAAGCCCTTCGACTTTTCGCAGGTGATAGAGACGATTGCTCAACTCAGCACAAAAGCCGTGACGGGAGAAAAGTGAAAGAGACGTATAGAGAAACAGTTTGAAAGTCCCGTAGGGACTTAATGTTTATAGCTTCATTGCAACAAATCAAAAATCAAGCTCCGTAGGAGCGACATGTTCCACCGTTCATGACATGCCGCTCCTACGGAGCTTGATTCTTTGGTAATGCGCGCGAGCTATAAACATCCTCGCTCCTACGGAGCTAAGCAATCAGGACGTTTCAAACTGCCTCTCTGTACTTTTATCTTTCCCCTCTCTCTTTTTCGACGCTTGTTTCCAGCTCGACGACTAGGGGGCGGATGGTGGGTTGGTCTAGCGGCTCTATCCAGCGCAGGGCTTCGTCGAGCAGGCGGCGTTGATATTCGGGCCAGAGGGGATGGCCCGCGACGCTGCCGAACTCGCCCTTGTAATAGCCCGCGCGCGGCGGGCGCGTCATCTCTATAATCTCTCGTTCGACGGCGAGCATCATGGTCGGAATGCCTGCGCCTTCGATGGCGCGCGCCGCGAGCGAGATTGATTGATGACAGAGACGCGAAGCAGGAATCAAAAGCGCCGCCTGCACTTCGTAGCGTAAGAGGCGCTGGACAAGACGCGGCAGCATCTCGTCAACCATGCTCGCGGCATCGGGGATAAAGCCGCAGAAGCTCCAGAAGACCGAATTTAATTGGCCTATGATGCCGTTGCTTTCAAACTCCTGTAGACGCTCTAATGGCACAAGAGAGTTGAGGTCTTGAGTGACGGCTGTTACGTCATAGCCGCGCGCGCAGAAGCGCAGGTCTTCCGCTTCTATCTCGCGCGGTATCTCGCGAAAGGTCATGTCGCCGCCGGGCGCGCTCACGTCAAAAGGCTCCGTGCCGTCTATGTACGCGCCCGCAGAGGTGACGAGCGCCAGGTTCATCATCGGCATAGCGCGCCGCGCCGGGACAAAAGGCGCGCGCTTATTCTTCACGTAAGGATAGTCGTCGCTCACATCGTCCGTGGCCGAAGCGCCGCGCCCGCGCTGCCATCTCATGTAAAGCTCACGCCATTCGTCAATTCGCTCAATCGTCAGCATCCCCAAAGTTTCCTTTTTTTTAAGAGGTCAGAGGTCAGTAAAGAAATGCAAAAGTCAAAATGCAAAATGATGAATGAAAGAAAGAGCGTCTTTAATTTTGCACTTTGCACTTTGCATTCATCATTGCTTTTCTGACCTCTGACCTCTGATGTTTAATCCGTTCGCGTGCGGCGCGAGATGGCTATGAAGGCGACGAGGGCCGCGAGCATTGCAATCCCAAGCGCCGAGACCGAAAGCCCGTGCAGGCTATTAAACTCGACGCGCAACGGGTCTGTGACCGCGGTCTCGTCAATCGGCCCGCCCATCTGTAAACGAAGCGCCAGCATCCGCGCCGCTATCACCCACTGGCCCACGCCCGTCGCTATCGTCAACACTACAAGCGACACGATTTCCAAAACAAAGACGACGCGCCGCCTCAGCGCATCTCTCCACAAAAACGCGCTCGCCAGGAGCAGCAGGCCGATGATGAAACCGCTCGTGTTCACCACGGCGAGCGTGCGCGTGACGATTGACCCGGCGAGGTGGTTCGCGTAAAGCGCGGAAGACGCGCGCAGGACCGTGAAGGCGCTCGGTGCGACGACAAAGCTGAAAAAGAGCGCCGCGCCCAGCCAGAGAGCTATGAGAAGGAGGCGAAGGTCTCGCACCAGAAAAGCAGACGCGCTCCGTCCAGCCGCAACCGGCGTCTCCGGCAAGTCTAAAACATTCGCGGCATCTTCCGTCACGCGGACGCTCATCTTTAATCCAGCTCCATCACACCCGGCACGAGCCGTATCACAGGCGGCTCGATTTCGGGCGGCTCAATTTCTCGCGGGTCAGCTACAGTTTCCAGCCACGAGAGCGCGCGGTCAAGCTGCGCTTGATAATCTTCGAGGTCAAGCGACATAAAACATTTCGTGCCGAGCCGCGCAAATTTTTCCCTGGACATCTGGTACATGCGGCGAGCCGCGCCGGGCCGCCCGATTTCCAGATGATGAAAAGCGACCGCCGATTGAATCATGGCTTGCAGGAAAAGCTTTTCGCGCGGCCCCGCCTCGTCCATCCAGCGCTCCTCCCACGCATCATGCGCCGCGTGAAACTCCCGCGCGTTGTACAGGTCTATCCCCGTGAAATACTCCACAGGATAAGCGGCCAAATGCTCTTCCGTATAAGCAGGACCATTCATAACAAACCACCGAAGAAGTTAGAAGTAAGCAGTGAGCAGTAAGCAGTCAAACGAAAAACTGCTCAACCCGGATTGCCGCTCTCTTTATTTTACTGCTTACTGCTTACTGCTTACTTCTAACTTTTTTAGTATCTAGGGACGGTCGGGTCTACTTCGCACGACCAGAGGTCAATGCCGCCCGCTAGATTGTAGAGCTTGCGGAATCCCTCGCGCGCCAGATACGCGCAGACCTGCGCGCTTCTGATTCCGTGATGACACATAAAGACAATCTCATCTTCCGGGTCGAGCGTGTCGGCCCATTCGGGAAAGCGGCTGAGCGGCAGCAGCCGCGCGCCCTCAACACGCGCCAGCTCATACTCGTCGGGCTCGCGCACGTCCACCAGCAACACACGCTCGCCCACGCGCTCCATGTGCTCCTTCAATTCCACGGGCGTCACCGTCCCGTAATCACCCGGCGGATTCATTCGGCTAAAAATAGTCATATAAAAACAGTGACAAGTGACAGGTGACAAGTGACAAGTTAAAAGCAAATCAAAACCTTCTTGCTTGTCACTTGTCACTCGTCACTTGTCACTTTCCTTTGTTGATTCTCGCGGCGATAACTTTCGCGGCGGTTGCGCCTGCGCCGCACGCGCCCGCGATGGTCGGCGCAAGCGGGTTGGCGACGTCTCCGACGGCGAAAACATTTGTGATGCTCGTCTCCTGCTCGCTGGTCACTACTATGTAGCCGCGCTCGTCCGTGTGCAACTCGTCGCGGAACATTTCCGTGTTCGGCTCCACACCAACGCGCACGACGACGCCCTGCACCGCCACCTGAAAAGGCTTCAGCCCACCCTCGCGCACAATCTCGACCGCTTCGACCTTTTCTTCACCGATAATGCGCGCGACCCTGCTTTCGGTAAATGTGGTGATGCGATGCTCGCTCTTTAAGCGGTCTGCAAACTCTCGACGCGCGCTGAGGCGCTTACCGCGATGCACGAGCGTCACGGTCGGACAAACTTCCGCCAGCATGAGCGCGTTCTCGGCAGCCGCGTCGCCGCCCCCTATGACGCACACGTCACGACCCGCAAGCTCTGCGCGGTCGCGCGTGCCCGATTCAAAAACGCCTGCGCCCGCAAGCTCCGTCTCGCCCGGTATGCCAAGCCTGCGACGACGCACGCCCGTCGCGATGATGAGAAAAATAGCCCGCAACTCTTCGCCGCTACGCAAACGTATGAGTTTGGCGTTGAGGTTAATGCTCTCTATCTCGGCATCCGTCCATAGGTCAAAATCCGCCGCCTCGACGTGCTCACTAAAACGGTCGCGCAGCTCGCGCCCATCGCGCGCGCGCAGGCCCAGATAATTTTCTATCGCGTTATAAATCCAAAGAAGCTGCCCGCCTGTTTCCGAATGCTCTTCGAGCACAAGCGTATCCAGCCCCAGCTCGTCGCACCACAAAGCAGCCGACAGCCCCGCCGGTCCCGCGCCGATGATTATGCAATCGTGCATGATAAAAATTTTCGATTTGCGATTGCCGATTTTCGATTGGAAGAGGATGAAAAGCTTTTAAATTTCAAATCTCTGATTTGTCCTCTTCCAATCGAAAATCGCAAATCTAAAATCTAAAATCCTCTTTCCTTCCTGCGCGCGATGATCTCGGCGGTGCGGCGATGGTGCTCGCCGGGATCGGAATCGGTTAGTGCCGTTTCGTGGTAATGCGTAATCTCCCAGCCTTCGAACTCTGCGCGCAGCTCGCCCGGACGCAATAGAAAAGCGGGATTTCCATCCTCTTGTTCCGGGTCGTCGCTAAAGTGAATCGCCGCGACGAACAGGCCGCCACGTTTCACGCTGGCGCGAAGCTCCGGCCAGAGGTCGCGCTGCAAGTAATAAAAGAGCGAGACGAGATCGTATGCGTCAGGCTCTATCTCGAACTCGCCGCGCTCAAGGTCCGCGACGCGCGCATCAACGTCCACACCGGAAACTAGAGCCCTCGCCTTTGTGATTTCGATGCCGACATGCGAGGCGTCAACAGCCGTCAAGCGCCATCCCTGCTCGGCCAGAAAAACCGCGTGGCGGCCAGCGCCGCAGGCCACATCGAGCGCACGACCGGGCAGCAAGTTTTCCGTCGCCCGCACCAGCAGACGGCTGGGCTCATGCGTCGCATGCTCGCCACGCGCGTAACGCTCGTTCCAATCAGCCATTGCCCGCCTCGACTACAGAGCGCGCTTCCGTTGCTTCCTTCGTGAGCGCGAAGGCTTCAAGCACACGCGCCACTTCTCCCGGAGTTTGTTTCGAGACGCCGAGCCGTCCTTCGCCGTCCATAAATTTAGCGGCAGAGGCAAGCTCGCTCGTATCAAGTCGCCAACTGCCTGAGCCTTTGCCTTCAGCTTCGTCGAGCGCAATCATTGCGCTGCGCAGATCGCGTCTCTCGATGCGCGGTCGCACAACAGTTTCCGCCCAGGAGTAGTAAGGATAATCGATGCGATAGCACCAGCCGCCTTCCGCCGGGATGGCAATCAAAAAAAGCTGGCCGCGCGCCGCGTGTGCGATGGCTGTGAAGGGGATGACGTCGTTCGATGGATTGAAGCCCTGCACGCCGTAGAGGTCGCGTGAGAGCGTGATGACGGAAAGCTTTGCGTCCGCGTCTTCTTCAACACTTGATGCGCCGCGCGCAAAGCTTTCGAGCGCACGCTCTATGCGCGTCCACGCAGCGCGCCACAGCGGCTCGTAATCACCCGTGCGCGTGACGACGCGTTCGACTTCGGGCAGGACAAGCTCGTAGGCGCGCGCTTCGTCCGTCACACGCTCGCCCGCTAGATGGTCTGCGAGCGGCGAGAGAATGGTTTCGTTTGCGACGGGCTGGTCCGAGCCCTGTATGACGATGCTTGCACGCACGCCGTCCGCAGTTTTGAACTCGGAAAAATCTCCGGCCTCGGCTGCCGAAACGAGTTGATGAGCGAGATTGAGAGCGCGCTCGCCCGCGAGCATGGTCCAGACGGAGAGCACGCCGTCCGTGTCGAAATGATTATTGGTCACAAGCTCGACGCCGCGCGTCAACTCGTTCATGTGCGCGGAGCCCACCAGCTTGAGGGCAATTTCCGTGGAGGTGTCTGCTTTGACGGCAGCCGGAGTTTCGTTTCCCTGCCAGTGCGAGAAATGAATGCTGTTGGAAACCGTCCCGTCCACGGAGAGCTTCGGCACATCGGCGAGCCCTTCATGGTAATACTCGAATCTCATTAAAAGAGTCCTCCGGCGGAAAATCTGACGCGAGATTGTTTCAGCGTTGCGGTTTACAAAAGAGTGTAGCCTATTTCGGCGGCGAAGAGAAAACCGTGGACGGATGCTGCTCAAGTCATTCACCGCAGAGACGCAGAGAGCGCAGAGGGGGCGCAGAGAAATGATTCAACCTCTCTGCGCTTGCTCCGCGCTTTCTGCGTCTCTGCGGTGAATTTGATTTGCGGTGGTTTGTTTGCGCTCTTGGCCCTGAGCTAAAATGCCAGCGAGTTCAAGCTGTTCTTTCTTCATCTTGAAACCGGGGGAAAAATCATGAGTCAAGCCAATCCGCAGGAGATGCAGGAGATTACCGCGACGGAGCTGAAGGAGCGTCTTGATCGCGGCGATGATATTCAGATAGTAGACGTGCGCGAGCCAGACGAATACCAGGTTGCGCGTCTGCCGAATTCCATGCACATCCCGCTCAAAGAGGTGCTGAACCGCATGTCTGAGATAGACCCTGCGCGCGAAACGGTCGTCCATTGCAAGATGGGCGGGCGCAGCGCACGCGCCATTGAAGCCCTGCGCCGCAACGGCTTCGCAGGCAAGCTCCTCAATCTCAAAGGCGGCATCACCGCGTGGTCCACGGAAGTAGACCCGAGCGTCCCGAAATATTAAGAGCAGTAAAAAGTAAGCGAGTCGAGCAGTGAGCAGTCGAACGAGAAACTGCTCGATACGGATTGCGACTCTCTTTCTTTTTACTGCTCACTGCTTACTGCTTACTTTCTTCTTACTTGAAACTTTCTCGCCCGCCTGCGCCGCGTGCGCGTCTAAAGAATCGGCAAGGGGTTTTCGGTCGAAGCAAGTTGAACCAATCCGTGGATGCGCCATTGCTTTCATAAAGCGCGCATTCGTTGGATAAGTGTTGTCTCTCCTCCGACTCGGCTTTCAGCCGTAAGTTCCCAAAAAAATTTCATTAACGCAGGAAGAAAGAGTAATGAGACGTACACTTTTACAGGGCGCGATGCTCTGCCTGATGCTTTTATGCACGAGCGCGGCGGCGCTTGCTCAGGGTGAACGGCCCGGAGGGAGAATCGACAGGGGCGAGCGCAGGGAATTGCGCGCAGACCGCCGCGAGATTCGCAGCGATACGCGCGAGATTCGCGGCGATAGGCGTGAGAGACGCGGCGACGTGCGCGATCTGCGTGCGGACGTGCGCGACTATCGCAGGGACAGACGCGACGACGCGACCCCGGCGGAACTGAGGGCCGACCGCCTGGAAATCCGCGCCGACCGGCGTGAGATTCGCGGCGACACGCGCGAGCTTCGCGCTGATCGTAGAGACCGCCGCGCGGACGTGCGCGATTACCGGCGCGACCGCCGCAACGCCCGCCGGGATTGAGTTGTTAAAAAAGCATCACCGCCGAAGACGCTGAGAGCGCAGAGGGGGCGCAGAGAATGTGATTCAACTCTCTGCGCTTCCTCCGCGCTCTCTCTAGTCTCTGCGGTGATGCGTCTTTAAAACTTATCCAGCCACTTCTATTTGTTAATCCCCTCAAGCTCCACGAACCTGCTAACCTTTGTTATCACCATGTCTTCGACGACGTTGGTGCGGCAGGCGAGCGCGGGCTTGTCCCTGGCTTCCGTCTCGCCGCGCTGGTGCAGCCAGACCTGGCAGTTAGTGCATTCGCCGTTCCAGCAAAAGTCTCCGTATGAAATAGTGTTCATCGAAAGAAACTGAAAACAGCGCAGGAGCCGGTTGTTCTCCGGCACTTCGACTCTGCGGCCAAGTATCTCTATCGAAATCAATTTTTCATATGGGTCGAACAGGTCGCTCTCAATCATCCAGCTTCCCCTCAGCAAGCGGCTCTTGGTGAATCCGACGCGAGTATAACTTAAAATGCAGAAGTCAAAATGCAAAATGCAGAATTAAAGAAGCTCTTGCTGTTCATTTATCATTTTGCACTTTGCATTTATCATTTATGTTTTATCCTGTCTATCCTGTCCATCCCTGTTAATTCCTTGCCTGGCGCTGTAACCGCTCGCGTCTCTTCCCTCTTGCTGTTAAACTAGCTGCATAATTAACAGAGGGAGGGCAATTAGAGAAGTGGCCTTAGTTATTTACGTCAAGCCGGGCTGTCCTTACTGCCAGCAGGCGCGCGATTACTACAATTCCGAGGGCATTCCCTTTATCGAATACGACGCGCAGAACGACCCGGCGCGCCGCCGCGAGATGTTCGCCTATTCGGACAATGACCCGACCGTGCCGTGCATCGTCAAGGACGGCGAGTACATAGGCTCGGGCTGGGGCACGCCGCCGCGTGGTTGAACCGTCCACGATTAGAGCGGGCCGTGCGCCCGTCACAAGAAGGAAAAAGGTAAAAGTAAAAAGGTAAAAGTCAGGCCGCAAACCGCTTTGACAGATTTTGAAGAGAAGTAATCTATAGCAGCTTTTCATCCTCTTCCCTTTTGCCTTTTACCTTTTGACTTTTGCCTTTAGAATGTAGCCCCCCATCATGATTGGAACGACGCTCTTAAATTACCGCATCCTCGAAAAGCTCGGCGCGGGCGGGCAGGGCACGGTTTACAAAGCGCTGGACAAAAAGCTGGGCCGCACCGTGGTCGTCAAAGTCCTGCCGCCGGAGCTGACCGCGAGGGAAGCGAACCTCAAACGGTTCGAGCGTGAAGCGCGGCTCGCCTCCGCTCTGGATCATCCGAACATCTGCACCATCTTTGACCTTAATCACGCGAACAACTTGCACTTCATAGTCATGCAGTATGTCGAAGGCAAGAACGTGCGCCAGCTCGTCAACGGTCGCCCGCTTGAATTGAAAAGCGCGCTGCTCATCGCCATACAGGTCACGGACGCGCTCGCCTCCGCACACAAGCGCGGCATCATCCATCGCGACATCAAGGCCGGAAATATCATGGTGACCAGCGTCGGGCAGGCCAAGATTCTTGATTTCGGTCTTGCCAAGCTGATGGACTCCGGGACAGCGCGCGATTCGGGCATTCATCATACGGAGCTGACCGAGATTGGCGTGCCCTACGGGACGGCGACCTATGCCGCGCCCGAGCAGGCGCGCGGCGACCGCGTAGACCACCGCGCAGACATCTTCTCGACAGGCGTGCTTCTTTACGAGCTGCTCACGGGCACGTGGCCCTTTCACGGCAAGACGAGCGTGGACGTACGCCACGCCGTGCTGCACGCCGAGCCGCGCCCTATAGCAGAGATGCGCAAAGACCCTATCCCGGCGCGCTTGCAGCAAATCCTGGATCACGCGATGTCCAAAGACCCGCGCGACCGCTATCAGAAAATCAGCGAGATGCGCGACGATCTCAAGAGCGTCCTGCGCGAAATCTCGACCGGCACTGCCGACTCGATTCACATCACGGAGGGCGGCGGCAACATTGCGCCCAAGCATCTTTCCGGCAGCACTCCCATGGCACGTGCCATGCGCTGGCTGCGCAACATCACAGGCACGGAGCCCGTCACGACCGCGCCCGTCACAAGCCAGACCAGCGTACCGCGCGAGGTACACGAAACGCCCCTGACGAGCGTGCCTGACCAGGAAAAAAAGTCTATCGCTATTCTGCCCTTCAGGAATTTGAACAACGATGCGAACTCTGCCTTCTACGAGTTCGCGCTGGCCGATGCGGTGATTACGGAGCTGGCTCGTCTGCGCTCGCTGGTGGTGCGCCCGTCGTCATTAATCTCCAAGTATCAGGGAAGCAGCGAAGACCCGCGCGAAATCGGGCGCGAGCTGGACGTCTCGGCGGTGCTCGCCGCGAGCTTTATTCACGCGGGCGACCGCTTTCGCGTGACGGCACAGCTTCTTGATGTTGATACAGGCAACATGCTGTGGAGCGACCGCGTTGACGTGCAGGCCGCCGACATCATCAACGTGCAGGACACCATCACGCAGCACATCGTCGCGAAGCTGCGCATAGAGCTGAGCCCTGACGAGCACGTCCAATTAGCACGCCGCCCGACAGAGAATCCGGAAGCTTACGAGGCTTACTTGCGCGGGCGCGATTCCTTCGGGCGCTTTATCTTCAAGACGGTCTCGCCCGAAGATTGCAACGAGGCTATCAAGTATTTCACGCGCGCGGTAGAGCTTGACCCGGAGTTTGCTCTAGCCTATAGCGGTCTCGGCGCGTGCTACGCCAACCGCGTCTTCAAGGGTCTGGGCGATGCGGAGGATTACGCGCGCGCCGAAGAGATTTTCAACAAGGCCACGAAGTTTGACCCGGAGGTTGTCGAAGCGCGTGTGCTGATGGTTTTAATCTACATGTCGCGCGGCGAAAAACAGAAGGCCCGCGAAGAAGTAGCACGCCTGCGACAGAAAGCCCCGAACGACGCCGCGGTCTATTTCGTCAAAGCTATTCTGCATCGTCTGGACGGCGAATACGACCGCGCGCTCCGAAGCTGGGACAAGCTGGCGAAGCTTGACCCTGCGGCGCGCGTCGTTTCGAGCTACAACCGCGCGCGCATTCTCTGGTATCAGGGAAAGCAGAACGAGGCAATGGACGAGCTGGATCGCGCCTCAGCCTTAGAGCCAGACCATCCGATGGTCAAAACTTTTCGCGCGCGTATTCTTTACTATCGCGGCGAGTTTGAGCTGGCGGCGGAACTCCTGCGCGAAGTCCTTGAGAAAAGCCCCGACCGTCACGGCATACGTCCCATCCTCGCCATGTGTTTGAGCGCGATGGGGCAGCACGAGGAAGCGCGCGCGCAACTGACCGAGCGCGTGCTGGAAATCGCAGCCGCCGACCACGACATTGCCTACTGGACGGCATCAGTCTATGCTTTGGAAAATGAACGCGACCTGGCCTTTGAATGGCTCGGGCGCGCTATCGAGCTTGGGAATGAAAACAGGAAGTGGTTTGAGACGGATTCCAACTGGGCCTCGCTCCGCGACGATCCACGTTTCGCAGAGTTAATGGAGAGGATCGGCACGAAGCGTCGGTAGGCCCGCACCTAGAGGCGGGTTTATGAGAACCTTTGTCATCGGCGACGTCCACGGACGCCGGGCGCAGCTTGCGACTCTGCTCGCTATGCTCCCGCGCGACGAAGCCGCAGACACTGTAGTCTTTCTAGGCGACTTTATAGATCGCGGCCCGGACGCGCCCGGCGTAGTCTGCGACGTCATTGAATTGCAGCGCGCCAACCCGGAGCGCGTCGTCACACTGCGCGGCAATCACGAACAGATGCTCCTCGATTACGTGGACGAGTGCAGCCCTCTCTGGCTCTCGCCCGTCTCCGGCGGTGGACGCACCTTCCAGCAATACACAGGCATGATGCCCTTCTGGAAGAAGGAGGAAGAGCTGGAACGCTCGCGCGACGAGTTCTTAAAGGTCGTTCCAGAGGAGCACCTTGATTTTTTTCGCGGCCTCAGTCTCTATCACGAAGACGATTACGCGCTCTACGTTCACGCGGGGCTGGACCACGGCAAGCACCCGAAAGACACGGACGCTTATGCCCTCATCTGGTCGCGCGACATGGATTTTTATAAACACTATCGCGGCAAGCCCTGCCTGTTCGGCCACACGCCGACGGCCTTTCTCCCCTTGCGCGGGCGTCTGGGCCGCCACGGCATCTACATCTCTCACAGCGCGATAGGCATCGACACGGGCTACAACTACAACTCACCGCTGAGCTGCCTTGAATTGCCGGAGTTCAATCTCTACCAGACGTTTGCAGACGGCCACACTGCACAGCATCACATCACAGCCTTTATCCCCGAAACCATTCGCGCCATGCGCAAGGTCAATCACAAAGAGCAAGCGACCAGAAACGGTCAGGAACACGGATGAGAAATCAACACTTCTTTCAGCTTCTGCTATTACTCTTCATAACATGTCTGTGCGCAGCAACCATGACAACAAGCAGCAAAAACACACGCATACCTTTGCAGGATGGTGAAGGAGCGCGGCAAGGAAGACTGCGCCCGCCCACGGGTCTCAGTTGCGACATAAACCACACGACCTCTTTCACGGGCCGCATCACTTCTTACTCACGAACGTCGCGGCGCATCTTCGTGCGCGTGCGGACAGACGAACAGACGACCGAACAGTTCACCATCTCGCTCCGTCGAGGCGAAGACGCGTCGAAGAAGTTTCTCATGGAAGGCGCGCCTTTCCAGTCCGATGACTGGCAGAAGATTGAACGCACGCGCGGGCATCTCAAACCCAAGATGCGCGCGACCATCTGGGCGTGCCGCGACGACAACGATGATTTTCATGCGGAGCTTATCGACTGGCGGCCAAACGAGACCGGCGGCTCGTTTGTTTTGTAACAGCAATTTTAGAAGCTGCTTTAAAAGTCCCGTAGGGACTGAATGAAAATAGCCCAGCGATTTATCGCTGGGAATAGAAGGCGGAAATAATTATAGAGTCCCGTAGGGACGACTGAAGAGATGTTCAGTCGTCCCTACGGGACTCTATTCTCTTTCTGCAACTTATTTCCCAGCGATAAATCGCTGGGCTATTTTCAATCGTCCCTCGCGGGACTTTCAAACTGCTTCTTAAAAATCATCTCCGGGATTTACGCTAAGGCTCGACGGGCAGCCCTGCGGCCTTCCATGCATCAAGACCACCTAGTAGCGCGGCAGTTTGTTTGAAACCCTTGTACCGTAGGAATGACGCCGCCTGGGCGCTTGAATGTTCAGCCGTACAAGCGCAGTAAGTCACTATCAGCTTACCTGTCGGCAACTCTTTCGGGCCGCGCTCGCGTACCTCTTCCAGAGGAATCGAAACAGCTCCTTTGATATGTTCCTCCGCGTAAGCCTCGGCCCGGCTCACATCCACCACTACAACTCTGTCTTCTTTGATTGCCTTGACGAGTTCCTCGACCTTGATTCGCGGGATGGCTGCGAAAGGGTCGCCCTGATTCGGGGCGTTCGCCTCTTCAGTTCCCGTTGATGGCGGCGGAGTTTGTTTCTCTGCCTCGCTCCTGGTTCGAGAGTTCTCCCTCCGGCACGAGGCAGGGCCGCTGAAGCCCGCGAGAACAATTGTCAGAATCAAAAGGATTGCGGCTCGCATAGCTTTTTTTAAGGCCCACGGTTTTCAATCAAGAAGGGGCGCGTCTCCTACATTGGAGAAGCGCCCCTTCAGGGTTAATCAAGGCATATCTCAAATGCCCATATTATTTGCCAAAGCGGTATGTCGACCACATTATGTCCATGCGGTCGGACTGGCCGAGCGAGAACTTGTACATGCACGGGTCATCCGTGTAGTCCATGAAGTTCTCTATCGGGTCTGCGCCAGCGCTTTGCTTGCAAGTATCCGGGGGTTTGTTGCCGGGGCAGCCGAAGAAGGCCGCGCGCTCAGCCGGGGTGTCCGCCACACCGTCACCGGGATTGAAGCAACCGCCCTGGAAGGTGTGATAAAGACCGATCCAGTGGCCGACCTCATGCGTGCCTGTGTCGCCTTCGTTGTAGGGGACGTAGTTCGAGCCGGGCAGCGAAGCCCAGTAGCAAACCACGCCGTCCTGCGAAGGAGCGCCCGCATACTCATTGGGGAAGGTCGCCCAGCCAAGGTATCCGCCGCCGCTGTTGGTGTAAAAGTTCAGATCGTCGGCAGTGCCCGTGTGAAGGGCGTTCTTCATAGCGGCCTGCGCAGCCGAGCCCGGCCCGGCAGCATACCAGGAATCATTCTGTGTGCGAGTAGTACTTACCTTCACGAAACGGAAAGAGGTGTTAGAGGCAGCGCCCTTGTAGGCGGGCGTGTCCAAGCCTGAATAATGCTCGTTCATCGCGGCGATCTGAGCATCTAATCTGGATTCAGGGATGTTGCCCGTACCGTCCGCCCTATAAACGACGTGAAAATAGACAGGGATGAGAATCGTGCCGTTGGGGTAAACTCTCGCGCCATCGTCTGCGCCCGAACCAGCTCCGCCACCGCCAGCGCGGGCGTTTTTAACATCCTTCTCAATTCGCTCTAAATCCTGATCATCGGCGTTCTTTGAGGCGCAACGCCGACCGCTATCGACGAACGCGCGTTGAGATTCGAAAATTGTGCCGTCGGGCGCTCTGAAAGTTCCATCGGCTTGCATGCCCGGATGGTCTCCGGGGCCGTATTTGCCCTGACCCTGAGCGCTGGTATTGGTGGTAGGAAAGCTCGCCAGCGCGAGCGCGATGCCAAGCGAAACTAAGGCCAGCAGTGCTACTAACTTAAATTTCATTCAACTCCTCCGGTTTAAATCAGTCCCTATCCGGGGATAGAGAATCATGGGTTTGTAAGGGCGAGGTGCTCTCACGTCTACACGCTCCGTTAAAGGATGCCGGAATGCTATCAAAGAAAGATGAATCCCATTGCTCGAAAAGCGAAGGGAGATATTAATAGCGCGAAATAAAGTTATCCAACTGGGCTAAATTTTCAGCTTTGTGAGGAGGCCAAGAGGTTGAAACCGTTGTCAGCGTCAACAGCCGACAGTTATTACAGGATTCGAGGGCCGTTGTCAACCGCTCACAGGGCATCGATAGCGGTTTGTTATGAAATTGCAAGATTGGATTCTCTAAAAACTATTCACCGCAGAGGCGCAAAGGACGCGGAGAAAGCGCAGAGAAATTCAACTCTCTCTGCGTTAACTCCGCGACATCCCTGCGTCTCTGCGGTGAATCAACACCTTGAAACTACAAACCGCGATAGAAGGCCGACAGCGCCTCTGCGCGTGCAGACTGTCCCGCCGTAAACTTGTACATGCAGGTGTCTTCCGTGTAGTCCATGAAGTTCTCAATCGGGTCGAGCCCCGGCTTCGGGCAGGAATCAAGACCCACGGGACAACCGAAAGCCGGTTTGCGCTCCGACGGGGTATCCTCTACGAAGTCGTTATAGTTGGCCGCGCATCCACCCTGGAAAGTGTGGAAGAGACCGAGCCAGTGGCCGACCTCGTGCGTGCCCGTGTCGCCCTCGTTGTAGGCACGTGGCTCGCAGCAATCGCCGCCCGGCAAACTGGAATAGAGACAGACCACGCCGTCCATCAACGGGTCGGCAGCGTACCAGAAGGGAAAGGTTGCCCAGCCGAGCAGCGTCCCGCCAGCGTTGTTCGTGTAGAAGTTGAGTACGTTTGCGCCGCCCGTATGGAGCGCCATTTTCATCTCGCGCTCTGCCGCAGAATCTATCCCGGCGTTGAACCATGCGAGGTTTGTCGTGCGGTCAACGCCCGCGAGCACAAAACGGAAGGGCGTGTTCGCGCCGCCCGTCGCACCGCTATAGGATTGGTTCAAGACTTTAATCTGCGCGTTAATCATATTGATGGACACATCGCCGTTGGCTATTCCATCGCCTTTGTTGACGACGTGGAAATAGACCGGGATGGTGACTGTGCCGGGGCCGCGTCCCTGCCCGCGACTCTTGTTAAAGGCATCGACCGACTTCTGTATAGACGTGGCGTCAGACTCTTCAAGGTCACGAGTTCCGCAACGGTCGCGCCCCTTTCCGGCGGTAACAAGCGTGCTCGATGCGCTTGATTTGAGCGCGGCACGGTCGGCGTTCTGTTCCGCGCTTGCGCCATTGAAGGCGGCTCGCGTCAACGTCAGGGCGATGGCAACAGCGACGAGCGCCGTGAAGGCAATCAGTTTTCGTCTCATAAAAGCTCCTTACAAATGCGGTGGGTTGAAAGTGTGGATTCGGCAACTAACGAACGTTACCTAATATAGAATCGAGCCCTGTTTGTCAAACTAAAGAGCGCATTCGCTCTCAAGGAATGCTAAAATGTTTGCCACACGGGTTCGAACATTTTCATCAAACGGAGTCAAGCAAATTATGCTCAAGGAAGGCGACAACGCGCCGGACTTTGCGACGCGCGACGAGCGCGGGCAGCCGGTCACTCTCTCCGACCTGCGCGGCCAGCGCGTAGTGCTCTATTTCTATCCCAAAGACGACACGCCGGGCTGCACCAAAGAAGCCTGCTCTTTTCGCGACAACTACGCGACGTTCGAGGACGCAGGGATACGCGTGCTCGGCGTCTCGCTTGACGCGGAAGACTCGCATCAAGCGTTCATCTCCAAATACAATCTCCCCTTCACGCTCCTGAGCGACACGGACCACTCGGTCGCGGACGCCTACGGCGTCTACGGCGAACAGACCTGGGGCGACAAAAAATATATGGGCCTCGCCCGCAAGACTTTTCTCATTGACGAAGAAGGAAAGATTAAAAAGGTCTTCGACAAAGTGAACGTCGAACAACACGCAGACGAAGTGCTGGAAGCGTTCAAGTAAGTAAAAAGGCAAAAGGTAAAAGGCAAAAGTGTGGACACGCTTTCAGCGTGATTCAGAAATTAAAAATTCAAAGCCGAGAGGCTTTGTCCTCACTTTTGCCTTTTACCTTTTTACTTTTGCCTTGTCAGGATGAAGCGTGCTATTGCCTGTAGCAGTTCTGTCGGTCGGGCAATTTCGTTGAGCGCGGCGCACGCTTCATCGTAGGCCGCTTGCGCAAGGCCACGCGCTTCGTCAAGCCCGTACAGCGCCGGATAGGTAGCCTTGCTCGCACGCTCGTCCTTGCCCGGTGTCTTGCCTAAATCCTCTGCGGTTGCCGTCACGTCCAACAGGTCGTCCGTAATCTGAAACAATAAACCCAACTGCGCCGCGTAGCGCGTTAGTGCTTCAAGCTCCGCGTCACCTTCATGCGCGCCCGCGATGATTGCGCCCGCGCGTGCAGAGACGGTGATGAGCGCGCCGGTTTTGTGGCGATGGATGCGCTCAAGCTCCTCCGTCGTGGCGTCGTGCGAAGCCGCCGCCAGATCAAGAGCCTGACCTGCCACCATGCCACGAGGCGTACCCGAGGCGCGCGCAATTTCACTCAAGAGACGGACGCGCACCGCCGTAGAAAGTTTTTCGTCTTCGGCCACTGTTTGAAAGGCTAGGGTTTGCAGCGCATCGCCCGCAAGGATAGCCACCGCTTCGCCGAAGCGCACGTGACAGGTCGGGCGTCCGCGCCTCAGGTCGTCGTCGTCCATCGCGGGCAAGTCGTCGTGTATGAGCGAGTAGGTGTGAATCAGTTCCAGCGCGCAGGCCGTGTCGAGGAGTGCGGCGTCGCTTGCGCCGAAACTTTCGCCCGCTGCAATGAGTAGCGCGGGGCGAAAACGCTTGCCGCCTGCAAAGACGCTCCAGCGCAGGGCCGCATGAACACTTTCGGGCGCGCTTTGCTCGGAGGGAAGAAGCTTATCAAGACGCGCGTCCACGAGCGAGCGAGCGCGTTCAAAGAAATCGCGCGCAAAGTTTGCATCCAGCACTTGCGGCGACGTGTCAGAAGACGCTTTCATCTTCTTCGCCCTCGCCCTCAATTTTCAAACGCAAGTCCGCGCCTTCTTCTTCGAACTCCTGCACCAGAGGACGGCCATCAGTATCGTGCAGCAGGACTTCTATGCGGCGCTCGGCGCTCGTCAATCTTTCCTGGCACTCGCGCGACAGGCGCACGCCTTCTTCGAACAGCTCAAGGCTTCGCTCAAGCGGCAGATCGCCGCGCTCCAGCTCGCGCACGATTCTCTCCAGCGCCGCGAGCGAGGCTTCAAAGTTTTTTCCGGCTTCCCTTTTCTTCATCAATCCTCGTGCTCTTCGGCTAATCACACACGGCTACTGGTTGTCGTTATCATTCGAGTTGTTGTTCGAGTTGCTGTTGTCGTCATCCGTGACGCCCGGAATACCCTTGGGCAAATTCTTTTTGATGTCTTCGACCGTGTTGGAATTCGCGGGCAGGTTCTTCTGCACGTCCTTCGGCAAATTCTTGCGAATCTGCTTTTCTAATTCCGACCCTATGGCCGGAAGGTTCTTGGCTATTTGATCCACGAGGCGCGCGGCCAGCGTGTCGTCTTTGACGGCGATGATTTTCCAACGCGAGCCCGCGCGCTGCATGGTCAACTCGACCTGCCGGTCATTCAAATTCGCCATTACCTGTGCGGTGTCGCCTTCCTCGCGCACGTCCACGACGTAAGGCATACCGAGCGCGATGAGAAAGAAGGGCTTGCCTTCGGCGCGCGCAGACATCTCTTTAATCTTCTTCGTCACTTCGGCGCGAACCTGCTCTTTGACTCCCGGCAGAAGCTTCGGCACAAGCTGCTCGACCTGTTTGCGAATCGGCGCGGTGAGCGCGGCGGCATAACGCCCTATGGCCTTCTCCGTCACCTGCGGCACAAAATTCTCCACGACCTTGTCCGTGTCCACTATCTCGTTAAAGGCCGCTTCGTCGTTGCGCTGAACGGCGTCAACCAGAAGCGCCAATGAGTAGGCAGGTTTTGTTTTGTAGTTCTGCCACCAAATGAAGACGCCGAGCGCGAAGACAATGACGAGCAGAAGAAGCAGCGCCGCGATGATGCCAAGAATTTTCGCGCCGCGACTACCACGGCTCGGCATGCGCGGCAGATGCGCCGCTTCACGCGCGCGCTCCAGGTTGATGATGATGCGATTGCGTTTCGGGCGATCACCCTTGTCCGGTGGGTCAACCATCAAACGTCCTCCGTCTCCAAAACACGACAACGCAAAGAGCCTTGAGCCAATTTCACATGCAGCCTCGCGCCCGCTTCGACTCGCCGCGCGTCGCGCACGAGCTTTCCATCTTCGTCCGATGCCAGTGCATAGCCGCGCTTGAGCACAGAGAGAGGCGACAGCGCATCAAGCGAAGCGAGCGTTATGCCGAACCTTTTTTGAGCGTCGTCCACGCGCGCCGCGACGCCTGCGTCACGCGCGGCCACGGCTAATTCAAAGCGCACGCGAGCCTGTGAAAGACGGGTCGTTAAGCGCGCGGGTTGCAGGCGCTCTCGTGTGCTCTCTGAGCGGCGACGCGCACGCTCAAGCGTGCGGTGCATCAAGCCCTCAAGCCTGTGTTGCGCCTCGGACGTGCGCTCCTTCGCGTCATTAAGGCGCGCGCGCACTTCGTCAAAGCCGTGCGACATGGCGGCTTCCTGCACGCGCGTACGCTCGTCCATCAAGCGAAAACGCGTAGCGCGCACCATGTTGCGAGTTAGATTTTCAAGATAAGCTTCAATCTCGTCTTCGCGCGCGGCCACCATCTCGGCGGCTGCCGAAGGCGTCGGAGCGCGCACGTCCGCCGCGAAATCCGCGATGGTCACGTCCGTCTCGTGGCCCACAGCCGAGATGACCGGAATCATGGAAGCGCGAATCGCACGCGCCACCTGCTCCTCGTTAAAAGCCCAGAGGTCTTCGGCAGAACCGCCGCCGCGCCCGACGATAATCACGTCAACGCCATCTAGTGCGCGCCCGCGCCGCAAGCATCCGTCGTGATAATGATTCAACCGCTCAATCGCGCGCGCAATCTCTTCGCTTGCTCCTTCGCCCTGCACGCGCGAAGGCACGACCATCACGTGAACGGTGCGCGTGCGCCGCGCCAGCACCTTGAGGATGTCGCGCAAGGCAGCGCCCGTCGCGCTCGTGACGATGCCGACGCGATGCGGAAGAAGCGGAAGCGGTCGTTTCAACGCTTCATCAAAGAGACCTTCCGCCGCCAGACGCTCGCGCATCTGCTCGAAGGCGACGCGCAGCGCGCCCGCACCCACAGGGTCGAGCGCCTCTACCATCAACTCGTATTCGCCGCGCGGCTCGTAAACCGTGAGACGCCCGCGCGCACGCACCTGTAAGCCGTCCGAAGGTCGAAAGCGTATGCGATGGTTGACGCCGCGAAAGCAGGTCGAGCGAAGCTGCGCAAACTCGTCCTTGATAGTGAAATACCAGTGGCCCGACGCTGCCGCTTTGAAGTTGGAGATTTCCCCTTCGACCCAGACGGATGAAAAGCGGTTCTCAATCGCCCCGCGCACCTGCGAAGTCAGCTCCGAGACGGAGAGCGGACGACGCTCGGTTTCATCAAACAGGGATAAGAGCAGGGGATGAGTCATATCGCGGAAAGGATGCTGTATGAAGGACGAAAAGTAAACCCCGAAAAGACAAGTCAGAAGTCAGAATGCAGAATGAATAGAAGGGTCAAGTCGAGTCATCTTTTTTATTCATCATTCTACACTTCGGCATTCTGCATTATTTTCTTGCGCCTTCGCTGTCGGGAGAGACGTTGACGACCGGGCTCGGTCGCGCGCTTGCTCCTTCGCGGTTGACGCGCACGCGTATGCGGCGCTCCGGCGGCGCGCTGTTCGAGGAGTAAGTGATGGTGTAAGACATGCGTAGCTGCGCGACGACATCGTCATAGGCGCGCTGCAAATCTTCCAGACGGCGAATCTGGTAAAAGACGCCGCCCGAAGCCGAGGCTAATTGTTTGCCCTGTTCGATGGCGCGCGTCGTGATGGTCAGATAGCGCGAGCGCGTTGGGTCGAGCGTGGTCGTAGGTTGCGGCACGCTCGCTTCGGGTATCAGAATCGAAGGCACGTAGAGCGGATAGATGAGCGCACCCGATTCGCTCACGGCGTCGAGTATCGCGCCGAACGGAATGAAAGAGCGGTTATCGTCTCCATCGGAGAGGACGACGATGGCTGTTCGTTCGCCGCGAAGCTGTTTGAGCGTTTCGACGAGCGTGTAGGCGAGCGCGTCGTAGTAAGCCGTGCCGCCGCCCGCGTCAATCTTGTCGAGGCTGATGGAAAGCTGCTGGCGGTCGGTCGTGAAATCAGAGATGATTTGAATGTCGTCGCGAAAGCTGATGATGCTGATGCGATCCTGCGGGCTGGCGGTCGCAAGAAAGTTGCGCGCGGCCTTGCGTATAAAGTCTATGCGCTCCTCCACACTGCCCGAAACGTCCAACAGAAGCACTAGATTAAAGGGAGCGTTGGCGGGCTTCACGTCAAGAATCTTGCGCTCCTGCCCGTTTTCAAAAAGCGTGAAGTCCGGCTCGCGCAAGCCCGAGACGGCGCGACCGTTGCGGTCTGTGACGCTGACGTTAAGCCGCATCGTCTGCGGCGCAACTTCGACGGTCACCTGGCCCGGAGGCTGACGCTCTACAAGGCTCGGCATTTCCCTGGGCGGCGGCAAGGTCTTGGCGTAATCGCCGAACATGCGCGGGCTCACCTTGCGTATGGGCTCCATCAAACGGCTGTCGCCGCTGCGGACCACGGCGCGCGCGGCTTCCGTCAAAGGACGCTCGCGTAAATCCGAAGGGACCATCGACGGGTCCACGTTCAAGAGGACGAGGCCGCGCTGCGTGTTAAAAGTAAGCCGCACGCGCTCCTCTTTTTTAGCCTCCTTGTTGCCGAGCTTGCCGCTGATGGCGTACCACCCGCCGGCCTTCTCTTTGACCTTCGGCAACTCTACGTCACTGAAGAAGCGCGGGCGGCTGGCCTCCCAAATAAATTCGAACTGGACCGCATCCACTGGAACGTCTGCGTGAATCGTGCCGGTGTTGGTACGAACTTCGGCCTGCTCGAAATTGCCTACGACATCCACCATCCCCGCTTCGGTTTCAATACGCACGCGCGCACGCGCAGGCACACGCACAGTCAGATCAATGCGCTCGCTTTCCCTGCGCGGGCCGACGTCAATCTGAAGGCTCGCGCCCGTCGTGGCAGAGATGACATCGCCTTCCGACACAGCCGCGCCGGAGGACGAGGCCGAGAGCGAAACGCCGCTCTTCTGTTCCTCGACGGCGATGACCGTGATGCGACCGTTGCGATTTTTAATCGCCACCGTGCCCTTCTCCGGCAGGCTCAATTCACGCGTCAAACTTTGCGCGCGGGCGCTTGCCGCAGATGCGCCCACGAGGACGACCAGCAGCGCGATGATGAAGAAGCTTTTACCGAAGCGAGGGGCGCGCGCCCACCTTGCGGCACACGCGGCGGGAAATTTGTACAGCATAACGGAGGAATCTTGCCTGTCCACGCCGCTCAAGGTCAAGCGCCGAGGAAAGAAATTAACAGGGATGGACAGGATAGACAGGATAAAGAAGGGGAAAGAGGGGAAACGGGTAAATGGGGAAAAGGATTTAGCTTCCGCTTGCGCTTTCTCCTTTACCCTTTTTCCCTCTTCCCCTTTCCCCTATTGTCTTGCTTATCGGATGGTGATTTCCAGGGTGTAGGTCGCGTTGCCGCGAGTCGGGCTGATGACGATGGTGTAGTCGCCGTTGCGCGGCAGTTCGCCCGACCATTCCGCTTCGCCTGACCCCATAGACCTTCCGCTATTGGGCGCGAAGATTTCAAAGTAGGCATTGTCTTCGACGGACGTGACGCGCACCGTCATGGTCTGGCCCCGGCTCGCGCCCAGTATGAAGCGGTCTTCCGTCCCGCGCACGACAGCGCCCTTGAGAACTGCCGTCGAGCGTCCCTTTTGAAAACGCACGCGCCGGGTCGAGCCAGTCTGTGCCGACGCGCTGAGCGGAATCATCGCCAGCAGGATGGCGGCCACCAGAAGCGCGGCCAATCGTTTCACTCTCATTGTCTGCATACTCTGTTTCAGCTTATCTCCCTTTGATGTTCGCTAAGCCTTCGCGCGCGCAAAGGCTTCAATCAATCAAGATTCTACGCCATTTAGGTTATGAATCTCATCTGAGAGTTGCTTGATTTTTACGAGAAAGGAGAAAAAAGGGATGAGGGCGGAGGGATGAGGGATGAATAAAAAATTGGGCTGCTTTTACTTCATCCCTCATCCCTCCGCCCTCATCCCTTCTTTAGGCCCTCTGGTCACATTTCAATCCTCACAATCACGCGAACCTCTCTATGATGCATGTCAGAGTTGCTTCGCTACTCAAGGAGAGCCCGCCTTTGAATCGAAGTGATGAAAGGACAGGAAAGATGAAAAAGATCATAACCCGCACGATGATCGCCGTGGCGTTGTGTGCTCTTGTGAGCGCGCTTGCCATGGCGAAAGATAAATCAGAGATGGTGACGATACCGCAGGACGTAGTGATCAACGGCACGCTCGTCAAGCGCGGCGATTACAAGTTGAAGTTCGATGAGCAGACCGGAGAATTGCAGCTGCTGAAAGGCAAGAAGGTCGTGGCGCGCACAACTGCGCGGCTCGAACAGCGCGACGAGAAGGCTCAGCGCACGGAGTTCAGGACGTTTCAGCAGGGCGACGCGCGTCTTCTCAAGAGCATCACTTTTCGCGGCGACCGTGAAAGCCTCGTGATGCACGAAGCAGGTGCGCCGATGAGCGCGCCCGCCGCTGCCGCACCCGGCGCGACCAATTCCAACCCGTAAGAGTTTCGCCCCCGAGCGCCTCTCGCGGGCGCTCCGTTTGAGAGAGGTAAGACTGAGAGCCGAACCCTTCGGGGCTTAACGTACTCCGCCCGAGGGGTTCGGCTCTTGATGCCGCAGCTTGTTTTGACGGAGGCAAGCCGGAGCGTGCTCTCTCCGGTCTTGCCTCTCTCAATTTATTTACGGTTCGGAAAACAGAAGCGAGCAAGGGACGCGCGCACGCGCGTTTTGACAAACGAGCTATTCGCCCTCTGGTTCGCCTGCTTCAACCGAGCTTGCGCCGGAGACCTGTTTGTTAACCGTCTTGGGCTCGCCGTAGTAAGTAACGTTGGACGCGCCCGAAAGGTCTGCGCTCACTTCTTCTGTGGCATGGACGAAGGCGCGGCTCGCTCCGCTCGAAGAGACTTTGGCGCGCGCTACACGAAGGTCCGTGGTGTCCACTTTGCTTGCGCCGCTCATCTCGATTTCAACAGACTTGGCCTCACCCGCGACGAAAATCGCGGAAGCGCCGCTGGTTTCGATTACGAAATTGTCGTTCTTGACTCCGGAGACCTTGACCAGATTCGCGCCCGAGGCGGACAAGCCCTGTATTTCAGGCGTGGAAATTCGCACGCGAATGGACTGTTTGGTAGAAAAGCTGCTGTCACTGGAAATAAAGAGCGTGCCGTTTTTGACTTCCGTTTTGACGAGCTTGAGCAGGTTGTCGTCGCCTTCCAGCTCAAGGCCGGGCTCTTTCTGCGCGACGATGTCTACCTCGTAGGCTCCGGAAACGTCTACGGCGGTGAAAGCGCCGACCGTCCGCTTTTCGACTTTGGGCGAGCCCGACCCGCGGGTATTATTTTTTATACCGAATTTGGGCATCCCGCACCCGGCCGCCATCAAGAGCAATGCGAGCAAACAGATTGTTCTTTTCATTTTTTCAACCCCTCTCTAAAAAAAAGCGCGCGTCTACGAGGTTTAGTAAATTCTGATGCGCCAGTTAGATAACGATAAAGCGGGCGCGAAAGTTCGTTGAGCTTCAAAAGAGACCTCTCCCGCTGTTCCATCATTAAAGACGTCGCAGGCAGAGCTTTTCTTACATCCCTGCGCGAAAAAATCTTTTTTTAAGACCGCTTCCCGGCTCTAGGATTTTCCGCCTGTCGTGTTATAAAGGCGCGCTCGTAAGTTTTATCAACAATTCTTTGGAGGCATCAAACCCTTAATGGCAACAACGAAAAAGGCTCCCGCGAAATCGAACGGCAAGCGTATGAGCCAGTCGGAAATTCTAGGCCACTTCGCAGAAAAGTTCGAATTAAAACGCGCGGTGGCGAAAGAATTCTTTACGGAGCTGGCAGAGCTGGCGACGCGCGAAGTCAAACGCAACGGAGAATTTGTGCTGCCGGGCTTTGGCAAAATGGTCATGGCCCAGCGCAAGGCGCGCGAGGGCCGCAACCCCGCAACCGGCGAGACAATCAAAATCCCGGCCAAAACCACGCTCAAATTCCGCATCGGCAAGGCGATGAAAGATTCCGTCCTTCCGGCTAAGAAGAAATAGCAGTACTGACAAGTAGAAAAAAGCTGACGGGCGCGAGAGCTTAATCACTCTCGCGCCCGTCAGCTTTTTTATCAGCATGTGCCGCTTTGCTTTTTACGCTCCGCTACGCTTAAACGGCGCTGACGGCAACCACGCGGGCAGCGCGTCGTTGTTGGCGACGCGCATGCCTATGATGAGACCGACGGTAGCGCTGGCGCGCGGCCCTTCCCAGTTCCAGTTGGGCTGCACGGTATCGGTCGTCTGGTGATAATCGGTTTCGAGCCACTTGCGCGCGCGTGCTATCCACACAGCCGGGTCACCCTCAGGCCCGCCGAGCAACATCAAGGCAGGCACGCCGCGCTGCACAAATGCGAAATGGTCCGAGCGATAAAACGCCTGCTCCTCGGGCATAGGGTCCGGCGTCAAGGTGATGCCCGTTGCTTGCAGCACGCCTTCGAGCGTCTTGCCCAGATCGGAATATTCCGCGCCGAAGCCGACGATTCTTTTGACAGGCCCGTAGATTTCCGTTCCGATGCCGTCGAAATTCAGATTGGCCGCCAGCTTTTCAATCGGCCACGTAGGATGCTTGACCCAGTAGTCAGCACCAAGGAGGCCGTACTCTTCGCCCGTGACGGCCAGAAAGATGACGGAGCGGCGCGGTTTCTGAGGCGCTTTGGCAAAGGCTTCGGCGATGGCTGTAATCATGCCTACGCCCAGGGCGTTGTCGGCTGCGCCGGGATAGATGCGCCCGGCGGCGTCTATGCCGTAAGCGTCGTAGTGAGCCGTGTAGATGACGGCCTCGCTTTTAAGTTTCGGGTCAGAGCCTTCCAGGACGGCGACGACGTTGCTGCTCGTTCCCTCTTCCATCTTGACGCGCAAAGAGATGCTCGCCGTCTGTTTCAAATCACGCGAGACGACTTCGCCAGCGCGTGCTTTCGCCAGAGCTTGCGCGTAAGTCGTATCCATGCCCGCGAAGAGTTTCTCCACGCCTTCGTCGCTGATGAGAATCACGGGCGGTCGTTTGCCCGCCACACGCCCGTCCGCCAGTTGCACGCGGCGGCGCGATAGATAATCCACAAGCTGCTTGAAGGGTGTCTGTTTAGTTCCGGCGTTGGCGACGATGATGGCAGCCGCCTCTGCCTGTACCAGATTACGCGCCAGCGCGCCGGGGCCGCCTGCCTTCTGCCACGCGGCGGCATCAACATTGTCCGGACGTCCGCCCACGACGACGACCACTTTGCCCTTGACGTCAATGCCTTCCAGATCGTTGCGCTTCAACTCGGGCGAGTTTACGCCGTAGCCTGCAAAGACGAGCGGGCCGGAAACATCCGTCTGCTCTGCGCCGTAAGGCGGCGCGACTGTAAAATCCGTTCCGAGCTTGAGCGCCACGTCACCCGCTTTGATAGTAGATTCGGGCAGCACCATGGAGCTTTTGAACTTGATGGCTTGCAGGTACGTGCCCGCGTCGCCCAAGGGTTTGAGGCCGAGCTTGCTCCAACGGTCTGCGATGTATTTGGCTGCGCGGTCCGCGCCCGGCTGCATCGTCCCGCGTCCCTGCATGTCCGGGGCCGAAAGCGCGGTGGTCACTTCGCGCACGGTTTCGGCCTTGACGAGCGCCGACGCTGCGCGCTCATTCGCGCTCAGGGTGGAAGCAGAGGCGGCGACTCCGGCTGCCGTCTGCTGCTGCAAAGCGAACGTCATCGGAGTTAAAAGAAGCGAGAGGGCGAGCGCCGCCACAGTCGTACGCCAGAGAAAAGGAAAATTCTTGTGTTTCATCAAAATCTCCACAGGCGGAAAAGTCTCTTGAAGAGTAGGCACTGTTAATACGCGGGAGGCCAAACCTAAGTTTACCTTAAATCCGGTCTGGACGTGCTGCCCGCATTGAAAAATAACTTTTTATAGCGCAACAGCGTAAGAAGAGTTGCGTTCCTCATCCGATTTTGCGATTTTCTTCGGACGGATTCCAAAATTTCGCCAGTTGACTGAAGGAGACTATAAGAGCCGTGCGACGATTTCTGATTCTATTCGCTCTACTTATTACTGCGAGCACGAGTGCGGCGCTCGCGCGCCCCGCTAAAGTTACAACTTCGGAAGACCTGCTGCGCGCGATGCAGAAGAAATACGAGGGCAAGTGGTACAAGACCATCACCTTCACACAGAAGACGACGGAGTATCGCCCGGACGGCACGACCCACGCCTCCATCTGGTACGAAGCCTTAGCCATGCCCGGACGGCTTCGCATAGACTTTGACCCCATTAAGGACGGCAACGGCATCCTGTTTACGAACGACACCTTCTACGACATCAAGGGCGGAAAGGTAAACGGCTCGCGCGCTCTGGTCCACCCGCTTCTGGTCCTTGGCTTCGACGTCTATTTCCAACCCGTCGAGCAGACCGCGACGAAACTGAAAGAGCTGGGCTTTGACCTCTCGGTCGTGCGCGAAGACACATGGCAGGGCCGCCCCGTCTACGTCGTCGGAGCGAAGGCAGGCGATCTTCATTCGTCGCAGTTCTGGATTGACAAGGAGCGTCTCTACTTCGTGCGGATGCTACAGCCCGCAGGGAAAGATAAAAAGCAGACCGCCGACACGCAGTTCAACAAATACGAGAAGGCCAAAGGCGGCGGCTGGGTCTCGCCCGAAGTCATCTTTCTACTGGACAACAAGCGCGTCGTCCTCGAAGAATATTCCGACATCCGCACGAACGTCGCGCTCGACAACAAACTCTTCGACCCGCAAAGCTGGACCACGGCAGAGCACTGGCGAAAGTGAAAAGCAGCCCCTGAAAGGGGCGCTATATCAGTAGCCCAGCACGTCAGTGCTGGGACAACGGCAGCACAATATTTTATTAAGCCCCGTAGGGGCGACATCAATCTATGCCGCCCCTACGGGGCTCACTCATTTATTGGATGCCTGTTCCCACGGCTCACGCCGTGGGCTACTGATATGACGCCCCTTTCAGGGGCTGAATAACTTCTGTTTTTTAGCTTTTGTCTTTTAGCGTGCGGTGCCGGAAAAATACCAGAAGTAGAAAGCCTGAAAGATGCCTATGACGAGACCTATGAACGCGCCGAAGAGTTCTATGGTCTTCAAGTGCTGCTGGGCGACGGAGAGGACGAGTTCTTCCAGCTTGTCTGCCGGATAATCCGCGACCTTGCGGCGGACGATGCCGCCGATGTCAAACTCTTTAATAGCCGACGGCAGACGCTCGCGCGCGGCGGCCATGATGCGCTCCGAAAGAGCTTCGCTCATGTTCCGCATGGTCTGTTCGGGGAGACTGTCGCCGAGCCTCCCTATGGGCGCGACCAGCAGGCGCTCTATCTGCGCGCTCAGGATGTTGTTGATGGTCTGCGCCGTCTCTTCGCGCGCTAAGACCGTGAGCAACCCTCGCGATAGAAAAACCTTCAGGCGCTCGCCCGAATCGGGACTCGCGTGTTCAAGCAGCGCGCGCAGGGTGTGCGGGCGCAGGCGCGAGAGCGCGTCCGTCGCGTAAGCCGAAACCGATGCTGCAAGCTCGGGGCTGCGCGCGAGGGCGAGGATGCGACCGGCCACCTGATCCTTGACCATCAAAAGCTTGTCGGGCTCAATCTGTCCTATCAGCTCGTTGATGGGCCGCGCGAAAAAGCCGTCGATGGTCGAATTGAGAAACGCCTCGGCCTCCTGCTCAAAGGCTTCGCCGCGCAGCAATTCTTCGACGCGGCGCGGCAGGGTCTTGTCCACCAACTCGTCCACCTCGTGATGAATACGCTCGCGCGAGATAAAGATTTTTTTGAAGAAGGAAAGCTGCGCGTAATAATCGTCAACCTCGCGTTTGATGAGCGCGCCGATTTGCGCGCGCGTGCGCTGGTTGGTGGCAATCTCCGCAAGCTGCTGAACGATGGGCGGGACTTGACGGTCTATTCTGTCCTTGATGATGTCTATGGTTTCGGGCGTGAACATTTCGGCAAGCGTGGCGCGGCTGTGTGCCATTTCATCAAGACGGCCTCCGACAAAATCACGCACCTTCGTCTCAAAGGAGCGCTCCGTGACAACGTGATGAAAACGCTCCTCTACAAACCTGAGCACCTGCTCGAAAGTCTCTTCGCCGACGGCTTCGCCTAAGCGGCGCGCGAGCAAGTCTTCAACGCGACGATTGATAAAGCCCGTGACGGCATCCGCCGTCTCTTCGCTACGCAAAGTATCCGCGATGTGCTCGGCGACGCGATACTGAATGCTGGCGAGCGCGTCGAGCACGGGCGCGCGCACTCCCTTGGGCAAAGCTTCTATGAAAGACGGGTATGATTTATTGAGCAGCTCGTCCGTATAAGAATTAACGAGCCCCTCCACCTTGCGTTGAAAAAAGTCTGTCTCAAAGAGCGCGTTGACGACCGTCTCCTGCGAGACCAGCTCGTTGCCGACAGCGTTGCCTATGGATTGCGCGAGCCGCTCGCGGTGGCGCGGAATCATGCCCTGCGGCCAGATGGTGAGACCGAAAAGCTTGACGGCGCGACGCGGGCGAAAGAGCATGCGTATGGCAAGCCACGCCGCGCCGTAGCCATGCACCGTCGCAATGACGACGATCATCGCAGCCAGAAAAATTTTATTCGACAGCAGTTCGATGGCTGGACTTCTCCCTAAAAGAAGGCGACCTCACGCGCCAAAGTTTTCGCGGAACAAGCTGAATGCTAAAGGTAACTGGCAAATGCGTCAACGAGAGAGGCGGATGTGTAACAGGGATGGATAGGATAGACAGGATAAAAGCAGTGCAAAAGTCAAAATGCAAAATGATAAAGGAAAAGCTATTCTTTAATTCTGCACTTTGCACTTTGCATTTATCATTTGTTTTCATCCTGTCTATCCTGTCCATCCCTGTTAATTTTTAATCAAGGCCGGTAGCCGAGATTTTCAGTTCTTCGAGAAGCGCGGCTGAATTAGCGGCCCGCTCGCGCCACGCGGCGGCGACCGCTCCAACTCTTTCCTGATTTTGACGATGCTGCTCTTCCCACATAGAAGCTTCCTCGCCCAGCCACTCAAGCACGGCGCGCGCGTCCTGAGAAAAAAGCGCGCGTAGGATAAAGCGTCTTTCGCCTAATCGTAATCCCAGATTAAGACGGCGCGCGGCCCGCGCCAAATCTGCGCGCGTCAGAATCATCCCGCTGCGAACGGGCGCAAGGAGCGATTGCAAAAATTCTTCCGTCCCCTTCTCACGCGGGTCCGCGAGGCCCAACGGTTCACGCAGATGCATGGAAAGACGCGTCTCCGCTCCGACTCTTTCCATCTCTTCATATAGCGCCTCTCTCAACATCGCGCCCCAGTGGCGATAGAACGCTGGCGCAACGTCGTCCAGCTTCTTGAGATAAACCGGCAGCCAGCTCACCAGATGCTCCCACAGAAAAGCCTTGCGCGCCTGACGCCACTGCGTCTTTCGCAACGCATCTGTTCCTTCGGTCTCAAGCTCCGTAAGCTGCGCGTACAGTGCGAGCATCACGGCCAGGTGGTCCGGCTCTGCGGGCGGAGTTTGTTGAAGCGCGCGCCAGAAGCCCGCGATGCGGTCGCGCGCCTCGCCCCCCATCATTCCCTCCGCGCCCAGATAAACAGAGGCGTAAGGATAAAGCTGAAAGAGAAAAGTTTCCGTGTATTCGCTCCCCGAAGGAAGCGGCCCTAAGCCCAGAGCGTCTGCGACACGCTGCGTCTCATCTTCGGGCGCTTCGGCCACACAGGCGAGTGCGCGAAAGAGTTCCATTTCTGCCATCTAATTAAGGTCATGATAAAATGCTAGTCATGCTCATCGAATTCAAGCCGCGCGCCGTGAAAGATCTCGAAGCGCTTGATCGTACGGTGGCGCGGCGCGTGTTGGAAAAGATTCGTGGGCTGGAAAATAATCTGGCAGGCGACGTCAAACGCCTGACCAACTTCACGCCCGAATATCGTTTGCGCGTTGGTGATTACCGCGTGCTGTTTGAAATTGAAGGAGACCGCGTTATCATCTATCGCATCAAACATCGCAGCCGTGCGTATTCGTGAGAAACTTATGAGCCGTAAACCTGAGCTACATCCTGAAATCCTGACCAAGAACGGCAGAAAAGAGTTCGCTGTCCTGCCTTACGAAGAATACATCGCGTTGCAAGAATGGCTCGCCGACGTGGAAGATTTACTGGACCTGCGCGCCGCCAAAGAAGCCGAGCATGATGCTCCCACCATCTCTCTCTCGGAAATAGAGACACGCCTGGATAAAACCAACTGAAGCCTGCGCTCTATAAATTGAGCTACAGTTGCTCACAAGTTCCTTCAGGATTCTTAACTACACGCTAGTCCACACTCACCAACTCTTTCTCTTCAGGGAGACGATAAAAATCCCTCGCGGGCTTGAGCGGGCGCAGGAGCCAGTAGGGCCGTCGCGTGCCGTCGGGTGAGAACTGTTCGGCAGGGCGCGTCAGCTCCAACCAGCGACGATAGACCTCGCGCGACTTCGCGGTATCAACGTGTATGTCACCGTAATTGTCACCGGCATCAGCCTTGACGACGCGCACGGCCTGATGCCAGCAATGCATGCCGGAGATGGGGTCTGGATGAACGGGGAAAGTCAGGTTCTGGTGTACGCCCACGTCCGTCCACCAGATGCGCGTCGTGTCCACATCGTCAGACTCGTAAGGCCCTACGCCGCGCTCGCGTTTCAAGCCCCACTCGTTGCCTTCATGATCAAGTGCGACGGTCGCCATCATCTGGCGCGCGCCTTCTTCGGCCAGTTTCCAGCGACCCATGTGATGGCTGCACGCGACGATGCCCGGCTTGATTCCTTCCGTCACCCACGCGCGCACGACGAAGTGGCCCGTTTCGGTTTCGACCCGGACGAGGTCGCCCGTCTCTATGTTCAACTCGGCGGCGTGTGTCGTGTGAATCCAGAGCGGGTTGGTGTGCGCGATTTCATTTAGCCACTTGGCGTTGGCGCTACGGGTATGAATCTGCATCGCCAGGCGGAAGGTAGAAATTAAAATCGTCTGGTCGGCTTCGAGATTATCCGGATGGACGTGGCTCTTGATGTAAACGGGCACGCTCCATTCGGGCCAGCCCCAATCGGCCAGCGTCTTTGAATAAAATTCCAGCCTCCCGCTCGGCGTAGGAAAGCCGCGCCGGAGTTGATTGTCAACGATGACTCCGACCATGCGACGGCCTTCCGCGTCAGGGTCCGGTGTCGGCACGGGCACGATGTTCGGCGAGGCTGGCTTTGGCGTTCTGGTGTAAACGCGCCCGAAGCGATCATAGACCGCGTCTTCCAACTCTTCCTCCGGGACTTCCTGCTCATAGAGCGCGCCGATTTTTTTACTGATCTCGAACGCGCCGTAACGACGCATGAATTCAAGCGGCGAAAGATTTTCCGAAGCTGCGCGTTCGGGCAAGCCGGGCACGGAGTTCTCGAAGATGTAGGCATAGTATTCATCGACGCTCAAGCGCTCGCCCGGATTTTGTTTCGACTCGGCAAACTGTCGAATACCCAAGCTTCCATCAGGGTCTATGCGCCACGTCAGCTCAAGCCAGAACTCGTTCTCTTCCCAGACCTCGCCGGGATTGACAGTGCGCGTGTCCGTAATCTCTTCGCCCAAACGCTCGCGCGCCGCGCGCAGGACCGGCTGGCGAAACCCCAACCACTGCGCGTCGTGCGTCTCGTAGGAATGAATGTCGTGACGCTCCGACCCTAAGCCCATTGGCAGTATGTAGTCCGCGAAGTAAGACGTCTCGTTCCAGACGGGCGTGAGCGCAACGTGACAGCCGACGAGGCTTTCATCCGTCAGAGCTTCAATCCACGTGAACCCGTCCGGGTTGGTCCACACGGGGTTGTAAACGCGCGTGAAGTAAACATCCAACTTCCCGCGCCCGTCTTTCAGAAGATGCGGCAGGAGAAATGAAAGCTCGTTCATCGCGAGCGGATACTCGCGCGGCCACGTCTTCTCGTTCCACATCTCCGGGTGCGGCGGCGTGTAGATGGGTTTCGGGACAAACTTGTTCCACGCGTTTGGAAAGACGCCGCCTTCCGTGGCGACTGCGCCGAGCAGCGCGTTCAACATAAAGAGCGTGCGCGCCACGGCCCAGCCGCCGCTATTGCCGGAAGAGGCGCTGCGCCAGTTGTGGCTGCTAAAGCGTGTCCCGGCGGTTGCGACGACGCGCGCTATTTCTTCAAGCACGTCAGGCTCAACACCCGATTCAGAGGCCGCGAACTCGAAGGTGTAGCTTGCGTAAAGCTCCTTCAATACCGCTTCAAAGCTTTCAAAGTTGGTCTCAAGCTCGGGCCGCTCCACCGCCATGTACTCTTCCCAGTTCCACCAGCGCCGCACGAACTCGCGATTGTAGAGATTGTTTTGAATCAGATAGTTTGCGATGGCGAGCGAGATAGCCGCCTCCGAGCCGGGATAAGGCGCGACCCAGTAATCGGCGTGCGTCGCCGTGTTCGACAATCGAGTGTCGAAGACGATTAATTTCGCGCCCCGTTGTTTGGCCTCTATGACGCGCTGCGCGTGCGGGTTGAAGTAATGGCCCGATTCCAAGTGCGAGCTGATGAGAAAGATAACTTGTGCGTTTGCGTGGTCGGGGCTCGGGCGGTCAAGCCCCATCCAGAATTGATAGCCCGCGCGCGACGACGAAGAACAAATGTTGGTGTGCGAGTTGTGCCCATCAACGCCCCACGCTGCGAGGATTCTTTCCGTGAACCCATCCTCGCCCGGACGCCCGACGTGATACATCACCTCGTCGCGCCTGTCTTCCGTGATGGCCTTGCGAATCCGCGCCGCCAATTCATCCAGCACCTCGTCCCAAGTCACGCGCTCCCACTTGCCCTCGCCTCTTTTCCCCGCGCGCTTCAGTGGATAAAGAATCCGGTCGGGATCCGTGATTTGATTTAAGGTGGCGGGGCCTTTGGCGCAGTTGCGCCCGCGCGAGCCCGGATGCTCCGGATTGCCTTCGAACTTCTGAACCTGCAAACTCTCGCGGTCGATATAAGCGAGCAACCCGCACGCCGCCTCGCAATTAAAGCAGGTCGTCGGCACGAGCATGTAACGTCGCTCCACCCGGCGCGGCCAAGCGCGCGAGTCCAGCTCAACCCAATCGTCCCAACGCTCCTTAGGCGGAAACATCGCCAGGTGAATACGGCTCGGCCCCGGATAAAACGTCTCGCCCCGCGCTTCCGTCTCCTTGCGCGCCGCGCTCACTCGTTCGTTTAGTTCGTTAAGCTTCATCGCTGGCGCTCCTCAGCAACCAGTTCTGTGCTATTGCTATGTGTACGGCCTTCCAGTTCACGGCGAATCTGCGCAGCCACATTCAGACATGCCTTCATAGCTTTTATACACTTGGGGTTGGTTGTCTGATGGTTGGAATCGATGTGCCCTTGGTCAGGATTTTTTTTCGTCATCGGCGATCTCAAAAATAAGCTCTACTGGCTAATTGTAATTCATGCAAACATAGAGCGGAAACTATTGGAAACTATTTTTTCGTGTACGACCATGTATAAGCCTGATACTGGTCTTTGCCTTTGCCGGATAGCTTTTTGCCGTCGGCGGAGAGCGTGCCCGATTCCGTGCCGAGTGACCAGCCGGTGCCGTTCGAGTAGGGACGCCCTTTGAGGACGCGCGTCTCGCGCATTGAGACGGCGCGCGTCGCGGGGTTAATCGTGCCGACAAAGGCGACCTGATTGCTGCCCTGTGTTTTAGTGCCGCTAAACGAATTGCCCTCGCCGCTTGTGATAACCATCGTGGTCGGATTTTTGTTGATGGCCCCGCTCCACGTTCCGACCAGACCCATGCGCTCGGCGGCGGGCGTATCCGGAGTCGGCGTAGGCGTCGGAGCGGGCGTCGGCGTTGGACGCAGCATAGTGTTCGAGGTGGTGGAAACTTTATCGCTCCCGTCCCCGTTCGTGTCGAGCTTGCGCGCGACGGAGTCGCCGCCGAACCAGTAGCCACGGCTCAGGGCAATTCCTAATCCGATGCCTGCACCAAGCAGAACGAGCGCGACGATGCCGAGCAGGATTTTTCCGCTGCGTTTCGGTTTCGGTTGCGCTGCGGCCCACGCGTCGTATAGCTGCGATGACGAGATGGTCGGCGGGGGCTCGGACTGTTGAGCGTCCGAGTAAAGCGTGGCCGCAGCCGAAGGGTCTGTGCTGCGCGGGACGGGGACGCGCATGGTCGGAGGCGCGGCGTCGTAAGTCGTCGTCGTGAGCAGAGAGCCGTCGTGTAAACAATAGGTGATGGTCTCGTCGTCGTAAACGCGGCTACATGTGGGACAGGTCTTCATGGGTCTTCCGCCTTTGGCCTCTCGGAGCGTGGACGCTTGTTCAAAAAGTTGTTTGCCGGTCTGAACAACAAAGCTCCTGCGCGCTCACTTTGAAAACAGACGAATCAACTCCGAGATACGCGCGAGGTGGTGATCATCATGCTCGGCCTTGAAGAAAGCAAGGTCTATCACGCGCATGGGAATTTGTAGACGCGGGTGCAGCGCCGACCGCTCTATGAATTCAGCGTCAAAGCTTTCCAGTCGCTCGACAAACTCTATCCTCTCCGCGCGGAATGCCGCGAGGATGTCTCTAATCTCTTTTGAGTTATAGTCAGCTTCAAAGGTCTTGCGATTCTGAAGGTCTGCGGGCGTTAAAGTTTCGCGCCCCGCCGCGTAATCTTCCAGCCGTTTTATCTCCAAAGCTTCCAGGTCAAGCAAGTGCCCGGCGTGCTCCTGTATAGACCACTTGTCATCATCGCGACGGATGAGAGTTTCGCTTGAAAGTCCGCGCACGAGGTCTTCCAGACGTGCGGGCGTGCCGCGCACACGCTCTATGACGTTCGGGTACATCCAGACCGGGAGGTCAAACTGGAATCGACGCTCAAACCATTTCGTGCGCTCTACCATCGATCAACTCCTTGAAGATGAAAATCCAGCTCATACGCATCTCGTCCGTTCCGTCAACTTTTTTTTAAGCGAGCGGGACTGATTGTCCGGCCTGCACGTAAGCGTGCTCATAAAGCAGTAGACCCATGAGCGCAAACGATACGGAAGCGAGGCCGAGCCACGGCGCGCCGACTCCGACCAGAGAGAGCACGATGCCCATCCAGAAAAAGGCTCGGTAACGCCCGCTCGTCATCTCCCACACGGCCAGGCGCGCGTGCGCGGTCGGATGCGCGAGTGTCGTCTCGCCCCAAACCATCAGTAGATGCATGACGCTCGAAACAGAGAGCGTCCAAAGGAGCGCGGGCAGGACAGCTTCATCGAGCCACACAGCGAAAGGCGCAAGCAATGCAGAGCCTAAGAGAATCGCCTGTACAAAAAGATGCGGCGGCAGGAGCGGGTTCTGCCACATATCGCGCGCCTTGGCCTGCGCGAAAAGATAGGCCGTGTAGATGGCTGTTAAAGCCGCGAGCGGCAAGCCCAATGGCGCAAGTGTGAGTTGTGCGCTCACACTTCCCGCGAGGCTCATCACGAAATGCAGCGCGAGGAGCAAAGTGTAGCCTGCGATGATGAAAGCTCCTTTGACAAGCCAGCTGCGCCATTGCGGGCGCGTGAAGATGAGCAGGAAACGCGCTGGGTGTTCCAAATCCCAGATCAGCAGCGCGCCCGTCAAGGCCAGAAACGCGCCCGACAGGATGGGCGCAGCCCAGAGCCACAGGAGGCTTCTCTCGCTCATCAGACCGAGCAGGACCAGAAACAGCGCGACCATGTAAACACCCGCAGCGATGCCTTTGGTCCAGGTGTAAAGACTGACGCGCCAGTCCCATGGAATCGTGTGGCCGACGTCGTAGGAAAGAAGCGCGGCGGCGGAAGTGTTGTTGAAAGTCGGATTGCCTGAGACGACCATCTCAGGTCCGGTCATTTGCTCGCTCCACATAAAGAGGCCGCCCGGTGGCCTGCGGGCCGCGAGCGGGTCGAGCGTGGCTTCGTGCGCGCCCTTGTAAAAAAGTTTCGGCAGCGTCTCCTTTTCAGGGCGACGCACGTTGACCGCCTCGCGCTGCACAACCTGCGCGACCTTTGACGCGGGGTCGTTCATGTCACCGACTAAGATAGCTTCGACGGGACAGACGACGACACACGCGGGCTCTAATCCCATGTCTATACGGTGCGCGCAGAAGTTGCACTTCTCGGCAGAGTGGTCTTCAGGATTGATAAAGATGGCGTCGTAAGGACAGGCCGCCATGCACGCTTTGCAGCCGATGCAGATTGATTTGTCGAAATCGACTATGCCGTCGGCGCGTTTGAACATGGCTGTCGTCGGGCAAGCCACAACGCACGGCGCGTGCGCGCATTGATTGCAGCGCGTTACCTGATGAGCACGCCGCGCCTGCGGAAAGACGCCTACGTCCACGTGCTTGACGTAGGTGCGCGTCACGGAGAGCGGCACGAGGTTCTCGGATTTACAGGCGGTCGTGCAGGCATGACAGCCAATGCAGCGCGTCTGGTCAATCACCTTGCCCCAACGCGCCTGTTCTTCCACAACATCTTCAACGGGTTGATTCATCATTTACGGCGAGACATTAAAGTCGTGAAAGTCGCGGACGACCGAATTCCAACGGCACGGCGGATTATAAAAGCTTCGGGATTACGATTCTCAACGCATCTTAACACAAGACAGTTATCAGTTTTTAGTTTTCAGTTTTCAGAAGCTGATTGAAAAGTCCCGTAGGGACTGAATGTTTATAGCTCGCACGCATTTCCAACAATCAAGCTCCGTAGGAGCGTCATGTTCAGCATCCGTGACATGCCGCTCCTACGGAGCTTGATTGTTGCTTGATGCGGCGAGCTATAAACATCCTCGCTCCTACGGAGCTAAACGAATGACAGTGACTTTTTAAACTGCTTCTGAAAACTGAAAACTAAAAACTGTCTTACTTCAGCGTTCCGGCGCGTTCGGTGGCGAGCGTGAAGTTGGGGAGCAGGCGGAAAGAGGTCAGGCCGACGGCGACGCGGTCGTTGACCTGTAGACGGGTCAAGGCGGCCTCGGGTTTCGGGCGCGTGACGATGATGGGGACGCCCGTGCGCCGCTCCGCCGTGTTGATGGTCACGTTGTAGAGCGGGGGCTCGTCCTGCGAAGGCTGGCGCGTGGCTAAATCAAGACGGAGCGTGAGCCGCTCGTATGCGCCGACAAAGCTAATCTCTTCGACGATGCCGTTCGTGAGACGGCGGCAACCGTCGGGCAGTTGGCCGCTATGGCTCAAGCACACATCTTCTGGACGAAAGACGAGCTTGACCGCTTGCCCTTCGCGGAAACGCTTCGTTTCTTCGGGCGCAGGAATAGTCGCCGTGCCAATCTCCACGCAGTCCTGATTGATCACGCCAAGTAACAGGTTGGCCGCGCCTAAGAAGGTGGCGACGAATTCCGTCTCGGGGCGGTTGTAGACTTCGTCGGGCGTGCCTATTTGCTCTATGCGACCGGCGTTGATGACGGCGATGCGGTCGCCCAATTCAAGCGCCTCTTCCTGATCGTGCGTGATAAAGACGGCGGGGACGTTGACCTTTCTGAGGAGCGCGTGTATCTCGCGGCGGAGCCTCCCGCGTATCTGCGCGTCGAGCGCGCCGAACGGCTCGTCAAAGAGCAAGACCTGCGGCTTGTAGGCAAGCGTGCGCGCAATCGCAACTCTCTGCTGCTGGCCGCCGGAAAGCTGCGAGGGATATTTCGTGCGGTGTTCTTCCAGACGCACTAGCTCTATCAGCCGGTCTACTTCCTTCTTGATTTCGCTTTTCGGGCGGCGGCGTATGCGCAGGCCGTAGCCTATGTTGCCTTCGACCGTCATGCGCGGGAACAGCGCGTAGGATTGAAAGATGACGCCGACGTTGCGCTCGCGCGCGGGCAGGTCCGTGACCTCTTTGCCGTGGAGGATGATGCGGCCCGTGTCCGGCTCATCCAACCCGGCGATGATGCGCAGGATGGTCGTCTTGCCGCTCCCCGACGCGCCGAGCAGGACGAGGGATTCGCCTTCCGCGACATCGAAATCAATATCGTCAAGAACGCGCGTGCCCTTAAAGCTCTTGCTCACACCGCGCACGCTGGCAGCCGCCTCGCGCCGCTCGTCCGGCACAAGAGTATCTTCCTGCTCATTGAAGATGGTTGTGAACTCTTCAGACTGCATAAAAGCTTCTGTGTCTCACTCCTCGTCTATCAAGTCGCGCGCGAAGAAAAGGATGCTAAAGATAGCGAAAGAGAAGAGCGCGAGCACGATGGCGACCGCATTGGCCGCCTCGACCTGTCCCTCGTTGAACTTGGCGAAGATGTAGAGCGGCGCGGTCTGCGTCCGCATAGCTAGATTTCCGGAGACCAGAATCGTAGAGCCGAACTCGCCTATGGCGCGCGCAAACGTCAGCAGCGCGCCTGCCACTATCGCGCCTCTTAAAGAAGGCAGCGTGACGTGCCAGAAGGTCTGCCAGCGCGTCGCGCCGATGGTCGCCGAAGCTTCTTCGAGCGAGCGGCTCATGGTGTCGAAGACAGGCTTGATGACGCCGAAGGCCAAAGGGAACGTGACGAAGATGTTGGCAAGGATGATGGCCCAGCCCGTAAACATCAGTTGCACGCCGTGCGGCGTTGTTAAGCGCCCGAGCGTGCCGTAAGGCCCCCAGAGCAGCAGGAGCGCAAAGCCCGCGACCGCCGTAGGGATAGCCGTCGGCAGCGAAATCGTGACAATCAGCGCCGTGCGTCCCCAGAAGTTGTAACGCGAGAGCACGTAGGCCGCAAAGAGTCCGAAGAAGACGTTGAAGATGGTGGCCCAAAGACTGGTAATCAACGAAAGCTTTAAGGCAAAGACGGCCTCGGGCGCGGTCAGCGCGGCCCAGAAACTTCCCAGCCCCTTGCTCGTTCCGAAGATAAAAATCGAAGCCAGCGGCAACAGGACGAGCGGCAGCATGATGACGATCATCGCCCCGATGCTCAAAGGCCGCACCACGTCAAAGCCCCGGACGTGACGCATTGATGGGAGAGTTGCGCTCATAATAAAACAGTGACGAGTGACAGGTGACAAGTGACGAGCAGGAACAAGCTGTTTTAGCTTGTCACTCGTCACTTGTCACTTGTCACTTGTTTTTCTGCACCTGATCGCGCCAGATGCGCTCGATGATGTCGGGATAAGCTTTGGACCAGCCGCCCAGGTCGCGGACGTAAAACGGCAGCTTGATTTCGGCGAACGCCTTGTTCTCCTGATTCAGAGCTTCGTTGGTCACGGAGCGGAAGTAGTATTTAACGAAGGCGCGCTGCGCTTCGTCGCTCCACAGGTATTGTATAAAAGCGTTGACGACGGGACGTTCTTCGTTTGTCACGTTGCGGTCGATGATGACTGCCGGGTGCTCGCTGAAGATGGTGGCTTCGGGGACGACTATCTCCACGTCTCCCCGTGCATCTTTCATCAACAAGCCTTCCAGCTCGTAGGTGATGAGCGCATCGCCGTGACCAAGCTCAAACTGCGTGCGCGCTTCACGCGCAGAGCCGGGCGTGGAGAACACGTTTCGCCACACGCCTTTCAAGGTCTGTAGGGCGCGCGCCTCGTCGCGCTTTCCCGTCTCCTTCTCTGACTTCATCAGCTCCGAGCCGTAGATTGCGAGCACCGACCACATCGCGCCGCCCGAAGAGACGGGGTCCGGGTGGATGACCTTGATGCCGGGACGGGCTAAGTCAGGAAAATCGCGTATGCCTTTTGGGTTGCCTTTGCGTACGAGGATGATGAAAGGAGTTTTATTGACGATGCCCTGCGAAGGTAATTGATGCCAGTCGGCGGTGACCGCGCCGCCCTGCTTCAGGCGGTCCACGTCGCGCTCGATGGAGAAGATGCCGACGTCTGCGCCGACGCCTTGCAGAATCTGGTTGGTGATGGTTTCCGACCCGGCGAAGGACGAAGTAAAGCTGACGTCGAGCCCGTGCTCCTGTTTCCACTTGGCCGCAAAGCCGGGGAAGATGGATTTCTCCAGCGCCTCCTTCATGACCGAAAAGCCGTAGACGGTAATCGAACGCGCCCCCCCGCTATCAGTCCCGGTCGAAGATTGAGGCAAACAACTGCTGAACAGAACGAGACTCAAGAGCGCACACGCCGCACAGGCTCGCAGGCTCAGACGGGCGAGTCCACTCTTTTTAGTTGGGCTCAGCCTTCTCATAGCTTTCCCTGTACCGGGGTTGCAGATTTATGTCTCTTCATGAACGAAAGGTTTGTTGTACGGGCCGTCGCCTCGTTCGACAAAAAAGGAGCGCGCAAGAGCGCACACGTAGAGCGGTTCGTAGCGTGGCTCATAACGGGTGCACTCCTCCTCATAAGGTACGAAAGCCTCCCTTATCTTCACGGCGCGCGCAAGCCCTCTTGGCTGCTCATTAAATTGCTAAGGTAAGCTACGTCTATAACACAACTTAAGCATTTTGGGGAAGGAAAAGAAGGCAACGGGCGCGTAAATCGTCAATCGTGAATCGTCTATAGAAGAACGGCTTTTTCTCTATTGACGATTCACGATTGACGATTTACGCGCTTTTGCCATGTGGGCGGGAACGTGGTAGAACTATGAAGGGATGACGCCGAAGGAGGCACGCGTTGAGGGACCGCGACGAGCGGCCCGGCTTCCTGCGGCGGCGCGCTTGAAGTTAAAACAATAGTCCTCTCCCTGCTCATCACTCACTTGATGGAGATTTTTAGAATGCGTTTTTTAGCTCTACCGGCATCGATTATTATTCTGGCCGCCCTTGCGCTCGCAGGGTGCAGCGGCGCTGGCTCACAGAACGGCAGCACGCCGCCTGCGAACAGCGCGAAAGCGAACGCGAACACGGGAGCGCGCGGTGCGCAGGACAACGTGCGGCGCATGACTATCGCGGAACTGCGCGAGGCTCTGGATAAAGGCACGGCGGTCGTCGTAGACGTGCGCTCCGAGATGCAATACAACCAGGAACATATCAAGGGCGCGATACTCATGCCGGAAGGACAGGTGGCTTCGCGCGCCAGCGAGCTGCCGAAGGACAAGCTCATAGTCTTCTACTGTTCTTGACCGGCTGAACATTCAAGCGCCCGTGCGGCGCAAACACTCCAAAAGGCCGGATACGAAAACGTCGCTGCTCTCTTAGGCGGGACGGAAGCATGGAAAAGAGCAGGCTTCCCGATGGAAACCGGCAGCAAATAAAAGAAGAGACGCGGGGACGCGGAGACAGTGAGACGCGGCGAAAGAAAGAGCTTGATGCTTTCCTTTCGCCGCGTTTTATTTTCTCTTCTTCGCCGCGTCTCCGCGTCTCCCACTCGCCGCGTCTCTCTTACATCTGCGGAACGGGTTCTGTGACGCGCACGGCCTGCGGCGTCACGACGCGGCCCGAAGGCACACAGAGCACGGGGCACGGCGCGTTACGCACCACGCGCTCTATGTCCGGACCCAAAACGGGCGCACCGCCAAACATGGAAGCGTGTACGCTTGTGCCTATGACAATCAGATCAAAATCGGCATCCATCGCGAGGCGCACTATCTCTTCATACGGACGCCCCTCGCTGATGTGCGTCGTGGCGCGGCTGCCGGTCTCGCGCGCGAACGCCTGCATACGTTCCTCTACAAACTCGCGCAGGCGCGAGAGCGGCGGCCCGGAAGCCTCCGGAAACATCTCGGCCATCTGGCCCACGTAGTCGCTGATGACATAGACGGCGTGAAGCTCTGCGCCCGTGCGCTCTGAGAGAGCGACGGCCATCTGCGTGGCGGCGTTGGCCGTCGGGCGAAAGTTAGTCGCCAGCAGCACGCGGTTCAAACGTATCTCCGTTTTGCTCCCGCGATGCTCTACGAAATCATGCTGCGGCGGGCGAATCGTCAGCACAGGGCACTGTGCTTCCGCGATAATCTCTTCGGCGGTCGAGCCCCAGAGAGCGCGCGAGAGCCCGTGCCGCCCGTGCGTGACGATGGTCGCGAGGTCTATGTTGAAGTCGGAAGCGGCGCGCGCAATCTCCGGCGCAGGCTCGCCCTCAACAATGATCGGCTCGACCTCTATGCCCGCCAGAAGTGGGTCTGCCAGAAGCTCCCTCACGTCTACGCGCAACTGCCTGAGCCAACGCTTGTCCGGCTCGTCAAAGATGCGCTCGGGCAGCGTCAAAAGATTCGCAGGCACAGTTCCGCCCTGCACGCTAAAGAGAATGATGCGACCGTGGCCCTCGCGCGCAAACGCCGCCGCGTATTTCAGCGCGGCCCGCGCGTGCGGCGTGAAATCCGTCGGGAACAAAATATTTCGGAATGGATACATAAGAAGTAAAAAGGTAAAAGACAAAAGGTAAAAGTACAGGACAAAGCCACGAGGCTTTGAATCTTTAATTTGAAAATCACGCTCGCAGCGTGTCCTGACTTTTACCTTTTACCCTTTTCCTTTTGCCTTTCATAATTTTCCCCAGAGCATTAGAACGCCGATGATGATGAAGGCGACGGCAGCCACTTTGCGCAGCAAGGCTTCGGGCAAGTATTCGCCAAGCACTGTGCCGAGCCCTACGCCGATGAGCGAAACGAGCGCCAGCGCCAGCGCCGCGCCCACAAACACCGAGACGGGCGAGCGTGTTTGCGCGGCGAGCGTGATTGCCGTCAACTGCGTTTTGTCGCCCATCTCGGCTAGAAACAACGCACCAAACGTCGTCCAGAACGCACTCCATTTCCACATAAAGTTACAGGAGTCAGGACTCGGAATTCAGGAGTCGGAATAAGAGGCGTCTGCTCATTCAATCAATTCCGAATTCCGAGTTGTTGACTCACCCTCCTGATTTCCAAATTCTGACTTCTGAGTTCTGACTTCTGCTTTATATCACTCTCGTCCCGGCGATGCGATCAAGCTGCTGTAGAATGCCGAAGGCCGCGAGTTGTTGCGCGCGGCGGCGCGAGAGCACGGCCAGTTCCAGCGCCACACGCTCGCGCACGGTCGAGGCGCGCTTCCCCACAGCGATTTTTTCCACCACGCGGTGCAGGGTTTCACACAACCCGTAGATGAAAGTTTTTGGGCTCGGGCCTGCCTGAAGCTCTACCTTGTTGTTGGCGTAAACGAAACGCCCGCCGTTCGGGTCAAGAAAAGCGTAGTCGTCCGCAAGCTCAAGACGCGCTGCGCGAAAGGCTGTTGCGAAGTTTGCTCCGACGCCAAGCGTGGCGCGCTCGACTGCGGCAATCAGCTCAGCCGAAGTGCGCAGGAGTCCCTGCCAGTTAACATCCTCGCCGGACAATTCCGCGACGGCCTCGCCCGTCTCGTTTTCCGTTTCATCTACAGGCGGCGCAGCCGCTTTTTCCTCAGATGTCTTCTCACCCGTCAAAGCTTCCCTGTAAACATCTATCCGCCCGCCCGCATCCATAGCGCGCACCAGCAGCCTTTGGAGCGCGGCCTCGCCTTCGGCCTCGCGCCCCGTAGTGCGGTCGCGCTCGCGCACCAGAGGCTTTTCTCCGGCGCGCAAAGTAATCTCCGCCTCGTAGTCGTCCAGCGAGACGCGGACTTGCCCCGCGAACCGGCGCGCCTCCAGATAGCGCAGGAGCGCGCCCAGATTGACGAAGGACGTGCTTAAGTCTTCGTAGACGGAAAGATTTTTCGCGCGGCTCATGACGAATTAATCAATGTTGTGAACAGGAGTTCGGAGTCTAACAAAAAAGAAGGCAAAAGGTAAAAGGTAAAAGGCAAAAGTGTGGACATGCTTTCAGCGTGATTTATAAAATGATTCAAAGCCGTCAGGCTTTGTCCTCATTTCTACCTTTTACCTTTTGCCTTTTTACTTTCTTTTGTTGCTTCGCGGCTTGCTTTCGTGCCAAACTCCGCGCGGTCTTGAGTTCAAAGCGCGGGAGAAATGCGAAGTGATAGAAGTCACAAACGTAGTCAAGCGTTACGGCCCGAACACCGTCTTGAACCGGGCCACGTTCCAGATAGAGGAAGGGCAATTGACGACCATCCTCGGCCCGTCGGGCTGCGGCAAATCTACCATGCTGCGCTGCATGAACCGCCTGGAAAAGTTCGAGCACGGGCAGATGGAGATTGCCGGAGTGGAAGTCCACGGCACGGAAGACAAAAAGCTTTCCGCTTCCGAAGAGAAAGAATTGACGCGGCGCTTGCGCCAGCGCGTCGGCATAGTCTTTCAGAACTTTAATCTCTTCCCGCACCTCACGGTTTTGGGCAACGCCGTCGAAGCGCCCGTCACCGTCAAAGGTCTGCCGCGCAAAGAGGCTGAAGAAATCGCGCGCCACTATTTGAACAAGGTCGGCCTCACGGTCAAAGAAGATTTTTATCCGGCGCAGCTTTCCGGCGGCCAGCAGCAGAGAGTCGCGATTGCGCGTGCGCTGGCGATGGAGCCCGACGTGATTCTCTTCGACGAGCCGACCTCCGCGCTCGACCCGCAGTTGATACAGGAAGTTGCGCGCATGTTTCGCGCGCTAGACGACCTTGGCAAGACCATCGTCGTTGTCTCGCACGATATGAACTTTGCGCGCCGCATCTCCGACCAGGTTATCTACTTCGAAGGCGGCCACGCCGTCGAAAGCGGCACGGTCGAAGAAGTCTTCAGTAACCCGCGAGAGGAAGAGACGCGCCGCTTTATGCGTAGCTTTCACGACGAAGACGCGGAAAGTAATAATCAGGAAGAAACGAACACGGGGAAGACAACAGAGGTCGCAGAGAAAGGCACACGCTTATCCCTCGGACAGGAAGAGTGAGACACTTTCATGAGGCACATGATTAGACGCATCGTCGCAACACTCCTTCTTCTCTTGGTTCTTCCCGTTCCCTCCTTTGCACAGTCGGCGCTCGAACGCGTGCGCCGCTCGGGCGAGCTGAGAATCGGCACGGACGCCACCTACCCGCCTTTTGAATCCGCAGAGGGCGGAGACTTCACTGGCTTCGACATAGATTTAGTCCGCGCCATTGCACGCGAGCTTGGCGTCCAGCCTCGCTTTATCAACGCGAGCTTTGACGGCATCTTTCCGGCCTTGCAGAACGGCACGTTCGACATAGTGATTTCTTCCGTGACCATCACGCCCGAACGCAGCGCCTCAATGCTTTTCTCAGACCCCTACTATGATTCCGGCCAGCTCATCGCCGTTAGCGAAAACACGCAGGGCATCAGCTCGCCCGACGATTTGAAGGGCAAGCGCGTCGGCGTGCAGATCAACACGACCGCGCAGTTCGAGCTGGAAAAGCGCGAGGGCGTGGACGTGGCGAAGTACAACACGATTGACCTCGCGTTGCTCGACCTGCGCAACCGCCGCATAGACGCCGTCGTAGGCGACGCGCCCGTCTTGAAATACATGATCTTTCAGAGTTTTCGCGAGCTGAAAACCGTTGGCCGCCGCTTCACAGATGAGAAATTCGGCATCGCCCTAGCACAGGGTAGCGAAGACTTGCAGGCGGCGATTAACGCCGCGCTCAAGAAGATTAAGGAGACGGGCGAGTATAACCAGATTCACGAAAAATGGTTTGGCGAAGCCGCCGAGCAGGCCCAGCAACAGGCGGCACAGAGTAGAAAGCCGAAGGTCTTTGACTTTGACATTGTGCGACGCACGTTGCCGCTGTTTTTGAACGGCATCTGGTACACAGCGCAGCTCGCGTTTTTGAGTTTGCTGCTGGGGCTGCCTATAGGATTACTGCTGGCCCTGGCGCGTGTGCAATCATCGCGCCTTCTGAAAGCTCCGGCTGCCGTTTACGTGGAAGTGATGCGCGGCACGCCGCTCCTCGTACAGATTCTCTTTATCTATTTTGTGCTGCCCTACTTTCGCATCTACATTCCGGCTTTCACTTCCGGCGTCATCGCCCTGACTCTAAATAGCGCCGCTTACATCGCCGAGATTTTCCGCGCCGGGATTCAGTCGATTGACGCAGGCCAGATGGAAGCCGCACGCGCCTTAGGCATGACGCACGCACAGGCCATGCGGCGTATCATCCTGCCGCAAACTTTTCGCCGCGTCGTCCCGCCCCTGACCAACGAAGGCATTGCGCTCCTGAAAGACTCTTCGCTCGTGTCGGTCATAGGACTGACGGAACTTGCGCGCACAGGGCAGGAGCTGGCGAGCCGCTACGCAGCGCCCCTGACCATCTGGCCCATGGTCGCCGTCTTTTACCTCCTCCTGACCTTCCCGCTCACGCGCGTTGCCGAATACCTGGAAAGACGCTGGCGACCCGTGACGCGAGCTTAAAAATGAGTCCCAAGTCCAAAGTCTCAAATCCCAAGTCAGGCTGGTCTGTACTTTCTACCACGCAGCGCTGATTGGCGAAGGTATTTCATCAAACCGGAGATCATTCGGCTTATCTCGGTTGCTTGCCGGGTGAGTGTTTTAAATTCTTCTTCAGTGACGTAGCGTTGATCTAACGCCACGTAAAGCTGTGCTCTGGTTTCGCCGCATGATCCTTTAGCTAATGCTAAAAACTGCGCGAACTCTTTGTCACCGTCCCGTTCGAATCCTTCAGCGATGTTGGACAAAATGGAAACTGAGGCGCGGCGAAGCTGATCTCGGAGGCCAAAGTCGCGAGAAAATTTATTGTCCGAGCTAATAGCATAAACCAACCTAGTTAACTCACGAGCCTTTTTCCAGCATTCCATATCCTCAAATCGCTCCATCTTTGTCATTGCTCACCTCCTGCTTTGACTTGGGATTTGGGACTTTGGACTTGGGACTTTAAAAGCCAAAACCGCCCGCGAGTACCTCATCCGACTCACGGGCAGTTTGGCCCCCCTCCACTTGCGCCTCAAGATGGAGGAGTTTTGTCTGTCATCAAGCAGGGGTCGGCCACACGGGACGGCGCTCTAGAACCGCCCGTGTCACGGACTTGTCCGGCTTGATGAGTTAAAGTGTGAATGAGCGGCGTCGGAAAACGAGCCCTCGGGTGCCGACGCCGCCCGAACTAACTGCTGCAACCTGCTTCCAGCAAGAGATGCGTCCAAACATCCTTTGATGAAAGCTTTACCGGTGAGGAATTTTGCATCCTACCCTTAGAAACCTCGCTCCACTAAAAGGAGACTTCTATGACCGCGTGTAAGGTAAAGTAGTTGCACCGGCACGTCAACGCATAATCATTGGCCTAAACGACGATTTATTGGCCGAATCAACGAATTGTTGGGCGGCGAGGCTTTGCCCCAAAAAAACCTCTTGCCTCAAAAGTCGGATGCTTGCTCAAAAAGGCAAGGGCCGCTCAGCCCCTTAGCGTGGAAACACGAGCGACCCTGCCCGCGCCGCACAGCCCGCGTGCGCCTCATGCGGACGTGCGACACTCCGAGAGAGCGAGCGGCCAAGCCCTCTCTCAATCTTTAGCTATACGAGAGCGGTTTGCTATGATGTGCGCGCTCTAGTCTTTGAAAACCTAAGGCAACGGCAAATGCGTCGTCTCTATTCTCAACCTCAAGCTGAGTGATGAGCGTCGCCGTTGAGCATGAAAGGTTCATACTCACGGCGAAGAGGTTGAACGGCGACAGTCTATATGCCATTGATTATAGTTGCAAGCTTTTTTATGCAACTTACGGCCTATCGGGAGGGCGCTCCTGATGGGCAACGAACGCTTCAGGCCGGAGCGTTTAGCTGAAAAGCTGCGACAGATTCGGCTCTCGCTCGGCCTTTCTCAAACTGAAATGCTCAAACGCTTGGGCTTTGAGGATGATATTTGGTACACGCAAGTCTCAAGCTATGAATTGGGGAGACGTGACCCACCGCTTCTGGTTCTCCTCGAATATGCTCGCGCAGCTAATGTTAGTACGGATGTTTTAATTGATGATAATCTAGACCTGCCGAAGAAGTTGCCGAGCAAGCCGAAGCATACCCGCCGCTAAGCTTTCCCAACAATTATTTAGTCTGCCCATTAATTCGGAGAGCAAGGTCTATTGTTGGGCAAGGCCGTGCGCTCACCTCTTTTTATCTTTCTCCGTCCTGTGATGGCGCATCCTGTATTGCAGGGGAGTGAGCCCGTAGGTCTTTTTGAAGTCGCGCACAAAGTGGCTTTCGTCATAGAGCCCTACGCTGACCATGATCTCCTGCACGTTCAAAAAGGTGCTCTCCAGGAGCCGGCGCGCTTCCAGCAGGCGGAGCGTCTTCTGGTACTGCGCGGGCGTCATCCCGACTTCGGTCTTAAAGAGATGACGAAAATGCGTGGGCGAAAGACGGACTGCGCGTGACAACTCGTCCAGAGTTATTTTTTTGTTGAGGGCTTCCTGAATGAGGCGTATGGCCTTTTGCACTCTGGGGTCCATAGTTTAGCAAACAGTCCGGGGCTAGACCGAGCAGGCGCACTCCGGGACTGTTGCAGAAATCGGGCCACACAGGAAACTTGCGCGTTTGCCAGCTATTTCGGGTAGAGAAGAAACAAGGCGAAGGGAATAATGATACGCGGCCTGTCGTCAGGAACGCTGCAACCTGCTAATAATACTGCGTTTGCGAGGTTGCGCCGGTTTTCTTGCAAGGAGCAAATTTTTATGACGTCCTTCGAGCATGGAGCCCAGCCGCTGGTGACTGATGCCGAGCAGACGCGCGGCGTGTGTGACGCTGCCGCCCGATGCTTCGAGCGCGAGGCGTATCAACTGCGACTCGAAATTCAAGACCTCATCGCGAAGTGAGAAGCTTTCCCACACGTCCGAGAGCGTGCCGCCAAGCGAAGAATGCATGGCCGCGAAGGTCTTAACCGCCGATTCTGTAATCGACGCGCCGTCGTCAGCCAAAAGCACCGTGCGCTCTATGAGCGAGCGCAATTCGCGCACGTTGCCCGGCAATTCCAGCTCACGCATGGAAGCGATGGCCTCGGGCGCAAACCGTACGCGCTTGCGATAGAGGCGTGTGAACTCTTTGACGAAGTGGGTCGCCAGTCGTGGAATGTCGTCTCTGCGCTCCCTGAGCGGCGGGATGACCAGATGAAAAGTGTTGAGACGATAGAGCAGGTCTTCGCGAAAGCTCCCCTCTGCGGCCCTCTTTTTCAGATCGCAGTTGGCGGAGGCGACCACGCGCACGTCCACACGCTCCGGCTCGGACGCGCCTATGCTGTGCGCTTCGCCGTGCTCTATCAAACGCAGTAGCTTTCCCTGATTGCCGGGGCTCAGCTCCGTAATCCTGTCCAGAAAGAGCGTGCCGCCCACGGCGCGGCGCACAGCGCCTTCCTGATCTTCAATTGCTTCCGGGAAGCTGCCGCGCCTGTGTCCAAATAGCGCCGACTCGATGCGCGTTTCGGCGAGCGCGCCGCAGTTAATGGATATGAAAGGCCCTGTGCGCCCGCTCCATTCATGCACGAGCCGCGCGAGCACTTCTTTACCCGTGCCGGTCTCGCCCGTAATCAACACAGCGCCCTGCGTCCCCGCAATCAGATGAGCCGCGCGCAGGAGTTCGGCTGTACGCTCGTCTGCATAGATAAAGCTCTGCGTCTCGAATTCGGAGCCGGGTGCGCTGCGCTCGCTCGTGAGCACGCGGCGCGCACAGGCACGCAGGCGGTTAAGCGTTTCGCTGTTATTGGAATTCTTCAGCAGCTCGTCCGCGCTCTCGTAAACTGCGCGCAGCTCATCCTCCGCGAGCCGTTCGCACAACTCTTCCATGATGGTAATCGCGGCCACGCCCGCACGCTGTGGGTCTCCGGCCCGCGCGGCTGTTTCCCCTGCACGCTCCAGAGCGTGATGCGCTTCCTCGCCCCGGCCCAGACGCGCCAGCGCGACTCCGTGTGTGGTGAGCGCTTCGGCCAGTAGCGACAATTCATCGCCCTTCTCAAGGGTACGCACCGCCACGCGTACGACTCTTTCGGCTTCCGTATTCCGCCCCTGCGCCAGAAACACACGCGCCCGCGTGTCATTAACCTGCGCAATGCTGCCGTGATCCCTGAGGCTTGTAAAAAGGCGCACCGCGCGGTCCAGATGCTCGTGCGCTTCCGTGAATCTTCCGAGCCTCTGTAACAGGTAGCCCAGATTGTTTTCGATTCGCGCGCGATAGCGATGATGCCCCGCCTGCTCGAAGTGATAACTGGCAGCTTCGGATTCGAGGAGCGCGCGGTCTATGTAATCCGTACGCTGCTCCGACATGCCCAGCTTTCTAAGGACGACCGCAATCTGACCATGAAATCTGCCGAGCGCTACATGATTCCGGTACTGCTCAAAATAAGGGCCAGCCTCCATCAACAAACGCAGCGCCTCGCTCAAGCGTTCCGCAGACGTTTCGACCAGCGCAGCGCTCAACAAAGCCTTGGCCTTCTGTTCACTACTACTTTCGCCCAGACGCTTGAGCGCTTCCTGCAACGTCACACGCGCTTCGTCCAGAGCGCCTTCGCGCCAGTAACAGGTCGCGAGGCTCACATAAGCTTCGGCTACTTTTTCCGTCTCCTGTAATCTTTCAAAGAGGGCGGCGCTCTCGCTGATTAAATCTTTAGCTACTTCCTGCGCTCTTTCAATCTGATGCACACTGCCCAGCCATCCCGTCAAAGACCCTGCGCGCAAGAGCACTTCGGCGGACACGACATCATCCAGCTCGTCAAGCGCCGGGCGCGTGCCCGTCTGTTGCCACAACTCGCCGAGCGCCTGACGAGCCGCCTCGTAGTCGCCCGCTTCTTCAAGCTCGCGTGCAAGCTGACAACGAAGCTGCGCCCGTTCCGTGCGGGACAGGTTCGGATCATCTATCTGTCGGAGTGCGAATTGCACGACTACATTCATGTGAGGAATTCCTTTCAAGGGTTTGCCAAACAAATTGCGACGCTGGTTGTTGTGTTTGCTACTAGGAACAAGCTGTGCTCTGGTCCGAATTTTGAACATTAACCGTTCTGTGTGATGAAAAGCAATAAAAATCTGTAGTGGTTCAGTTTCAAATCAAGCTCACCGCCGAAGACGCAGAGAGCGCAGAGGGGGCGCAGAGAAAAGAATTCAATCCTCTGCGTTTCCTCTGTGTCCTCTGCGTCTTCGGCGGTGAAAACTTTGATGCCTCTTCGCTCCCGACGCTTCGCAAAATCTCGAAAGATGAATATTATCTCTGCTGACAAAAAAGCTCAGGCTAGTCCCACCCATTTCGAGGAGACAAGAGAAGCATGAACGCCCTTCCGATTATTCTAGGCGCGCTGTGCATGATGGCTATCGCGTATCGATATTACTCGGCCTTCATCGCCGCGAAAGTTCTCGTGCTCGATGATGCGCGGCCCGTGCCTTCAAAGACCATGTACGACGGGCACAACTATTATCCTACGAACAAGTGGGTGTTGTTCGGCCACCACTTCGCGGCCATCTCGGGCGCGGGGCCTTTGGTCGGGCCGGTGCTCGCGGCGCAGTTCGGATTTTTGCCGGGTCTGCTCTGGCTCGTCATAGGAGTCTGCCTCGGCGGCGCGGTTCACGACTTTATGATTCTGGCGGCAAGCGTACGCCGCAAAGGAAAATCTCTGGCCGAGATTGCGCGCACGGAAATCAGTCCTCTCTCCGGATTAGTCGCGGGGCTCGCCATTCTCTTTATCGTCGTCATAGCGCTCGCAGGTCTGGGGCTCGTAGTCGTCAACGCTCTGGCAGAATCTCCGTGGGGTACGTTCACGGTCGGGTTTACGATTCCGCTTGCGCTCCTGATGGGTCTTTACATGTACCGCATACGACCGGGGCGGATTGCAGAGGCGAGCGTCATCGGCGTGATAGGTCTCCTGCTGGCTGTCTTCCTGGGCGGGCGCATCGCGGAATCGAGTTGGGCCGAGAGCTTCACGTTTTCGCGCAACACTATCATCCTCCTGATGGCGGCCTACGGCTTCATAGCTTCTGTGCTTCCGGTCTGGATGCTCCTCTGCCCGCGCGATTATCTTTCGTCGTATCTAAAAATTGGCACGATATTTTTTCTCATCATCGGCGTCATACTCGTTCATCCGACGCTGAACATGCCCGCGTGGACGCCTTTTGTAGCGGGCGGCGGTCCTGTGATTCCGGGCAAAGTCTATCCGTTTGTTTTTATCACCATCGCGTGCGGCGCTATCAGCGGCTTTCACGCGCTCATCTCTTCGGGCACGACGCCGAAGATGATTGCTAAAGAGACGGACGCGCGCATGATTGGTTACGGCTCCATGTTGATGGAGGGAGTCGTGGGCGTAGTCGCTTTGATTGCGGCGACCTCCTTGTTTCCGGGCGATTATTTCGCCATCAACACGGCGCAGAAATCGGACGCACAAAAGGCCGCGTACACGCAGATGGTAGATCATCACACGGGCGCAGGGTTTGATCTTCAGCCGAAAGAGATTGATCGTTTGGAAGCCGAGTCGGGCGAGAAAAATTTGCGCGGGCGCACGGGCGGCGCTGTCACACTGGCGCTCGGCATCGCCAAAATCTTCGACGGCATTCCGGGCCTCAGTGGCTTTATGAAGTACTGGTATCACTTCGCCATCATGTTCGAGGCGCTCTTTATACTGACGACGATTGACACGGGCACGCGCGTCGCGCGCTTTCTGGTAGGCGAGTTCGGCGGGAGGTTTTACAGGAAACTTGAGGAGCCTACGTGGCTGCCGGGTTCGCTGTTGACGACAATACTCGTGGTCGGAGGTTGGGCGGCCTTTATCTGGTCGGGCTCGATTTCCACCATCTGGCCCATGTTCGGCATCGCCAATCAGCTTTTAGCGGCGGTCGCTCTCTGTGTAGCCACGACCATTATCATCAACATGGGTCGCGCGCGTTACAGTTGGGTGACGCTCGTGCCGCTCTCGTTTGTCGCGACGACAACTTTGGTCGCGGGCTGGCAATCCATCACGGACAACTTCTGGCCGCTCTCACAAAAACCTGAAACGGCCGTGCAGGGCTACATCAATATTTCTTTGACGGCGATTTTGATGACGGCAGCCGTCATCGTGCTCATCGATTCGGCGCGGCGCTGGATGGGCGGGGGCCGTCGTCCCGCTCCCACCACGGATTTAGCGGAAGCGGGCGCAATCTCTTGAGCGAGGACGAAAGAAACAAAGAGAGCGGAGGCAAGCCCCACTTCCTGACCTGCGAGATGATGAAACTGGAGCTATTAGCTCTCAGGCTTGAATGTCTCTAAGGTTAGGAAGGTGGGCTTGCCCCCGCTCTTTCCCTTCTCTCTCTGCGCTTCCTCTGTGATCTCTGCGTCTCGGCGGTGAGGATATGGCCTGCCATGTGGACAGTTCGGATAAAAATCGGCAATAATAACGACTTTCGGCGTGACTCTATCGTTTGGCGGTATCGGCGCAAGGAGGCACATGCTTTCTTCCGGCGCTCATGGTCTGCCTAAACGCGCGTCAGGATTTGCGCGCTTCGGGAGTCGCTCGGAAAAGCTCGGGGCACGCGCGTCGAACCCCCTCGGGGCCTCTCGCCATCTTTTTAACGAACAGAAAGGAATCGGTTTACCTTGTCTACTGAATTATTTTTTCTCATCAGTTTATTGCTCGCAGCAAGCGGCGCGGGCCTCTCGCTCAAGCTCCGGCGTCGCGCCGGTCAAGAGCCGCGCGAGGCACGACTTCGAGCCGCAACTGCTTTTGTCCCGGCGCGTGTGCGTCGTCGCGCGGTAGCCTTCGGTCTGGGCGCTGCTTATCTCTGTCTGAACGCTACGGGCGCGATGGCTCAAACGCGCCGCGAAGCGCACGGCGGAGGAGAAGCCAACCTGATTTTGCCGGACCTCTCAAGCGTCGAGTTTCTAGGCCTGAACGGTCGGACGCTTTTGATGTTAGGTCTCGTCGTCTGCGTGCTCGGCCTGGGCTTCGGCCTCGCCATCTTTACGCAGTTAAAGAACCTGCCCGTGCATCGTTCGATGCGCGAGATTTCCGAGCTGATTTATGAGACGTGCAAGACCTATCTCATCACTCAGGGCAAGTTCATACTGATCCTGGAAGCGTTCATCGCCGTTATCATCATCCTCTACTTCGGTTTTCTTTCGCCGCCCGCGAATCCCGAAACCAACAACGTCCTGCGCGTCGCCGTCATCCTGCTCTTTAGCTTGATAGGCATCGGCGGCAGCTACGGCGTCGCGTGGTTCGGCATCCGCGTCAACACCTTTGCCAACTCGCGCACGGCGTTCGCAAGCCTCGAAGGTAAGCCCTATCCGATTTACGCGATTCCGCTCCGCGCAGGTATGAGCATCGGCATGATGCTTATCAGCGTCGAGCTTTTAATCATGCTCGCCATCCTGCTCTTTATCCCGAGGGACTACGCGGGACCATGCTTCATAGGCTTCGCCATCGGTGAATCTCTGGGCGCGGCGGCCTTGCGTATTGCGGGCGGCATCTTTACCAAGATTGCGGACATCGGCTCAGACCTGATGAAGATTGTCTTCAAGATTAAGGAAGACGACGCGCGCAACCCCGGCGTGATTGCCGATTGCACGGGCGACAACGCTGGCGATTCGGTCGGGCCTTCTGCCGACGGCTTTGAGACCTACGGCGTGACGGGCGTGGCGCTCATCACCTTTATCCTGCTGGGCGTGCGCAGCGAGACCATTCAGGTGCAACTGCTGGTCTGGATTTTCGTCATGCGTATCATGATGATCATCGCTTCCGCGCTCTCCTACTTCGTCAACGAAGCGATTGCGAAGGCACGCTATCAGAACGCGGGCGAGATGAACTTTGAAGCGCCTTTGACTTCGCTGGTCTGGCTCACTTCTATCATCTCCATCGTCATCACCTACATCGTGTCGTACTTAATCGTTCCTCTACTCGGAGGGGACACGAGCCTCTGGTGGAAGCTGGCGACGATTATCTCTTGCGGCACGCTGGCGGGCGCGGTCATCCCCGAATTGGTCAAGGTCTTTACTTCGACCGAGTCGGGCCACGTCAAAGAGGTGGTCACATCGTCGCAGGAGGGCGGCCCGTCGCTCAATATTCTTTCGGGTCTGGTGGCAGGTAACTTCTCTGCCTTCTGGCTCGGCATCAGCATCGTCGCGCTGATGGCTATTGCTTACGGCGTCAGCACTCTGGGGCTGGAAGCTCTGATGGTCGCCCCTGCGGTCTTTGCTTTCGGTCTCGTGGCGTTCGGATTCCTGGGCATGGGGCCGGTGACGATTGCCGTCGATTCTTACGGGCCTGTGACAGACAACGCGCAATCTGTTTACGAGCTTTCGCTGATTGAAGCGATTCCCGGTGTCGAAGAGGAAATCAAGCGCGACTTCAACATGAACGTCAACTTCGACCGCGCCAAGCATCTCTTGGAAGAGAACGACGGCGCGGGCAATACCTTTAAGGCAACGGCTAAGCCTGTCCTTATAGGTACGGCTGTGGTCGGTGCGACGACGATGATTTTCTCCATCATCATGGCGCTGACCGCAGAGAACGGACAGTTCATCTCAGAGCGCGTGCAGAATCTTTCGCTGCTGCACGCTCCGTTTGTGCTCGGCCTGATTACAGGCGGCGCGATTATCTACTGGTTCACGGGCGCTTCGACGCAGGCCGTCACCACGGGCGCTTATCGCGCGGTCGAGTTCATCAAGGCCAACATCAGGCTCGAAGGTGTAGAGAAGGCATCGGTCGAAGATTCCAAGAAGGTCGTACAAATCTGCACGCAATACGCGCAGAAGGGGATGTTCAATATCTTCCTCACGGTCTTCTTCGCCACTTTGGCCTTCGCCTTCGTGGAGCCCTACTTTTTCATAGGCTACCTGATTTCGATTGCCGTCTTCGGTCTCTATCAGGCAATCTTCATGGCAAACGCGGGCGGCGCTTGGGACAACGCGAAGAAGGTCGTCGAGGTTGAATTAAAAGCCAAGGGCACGGCGCTTCATGATGCGACCGTGGTGGGCGACACAGTGGGCGATCCCTTTAAGGATACGTCGTCGGTGGCGCTGAACCCTGTCATCAAGTTCACGACGCTCTTTGGTCTGCTGGCCGTAGAGCTGGCCGTGAACATGACCTATAGCGTGGGCACGAACGTCACGCTCGCACTGGCGGCGGTCTTCTTCCTCGTCGCTCTCTTTTTCGTACACCGCTCGTTCTACGGCATGCGTATTGGCACGGAGGTCACCGCCGCCAAGGCCAACGCGCCCGCCATGCTCGGCACGCCCGGCACGCCCGTTCCGCCCGCCGAAGTGCGCCGGGACAGAGAGGTCGTTGCGGACTAAGCACAGAAGGGATGAGGGATGAGGGATGAGGGATGAAGTAAAAGCAGAACGCTTTTCTTCTTACCTCATCCCTCATCCCTCCGCCCTCATCCCTTTATTATCGCCGGGAGGAAAATTTTCAACGTGCAACGATTATTAGGTCTCGTGCTTGCGCTGGGCATCATGATCTTTGTCGCCCTCGCTTGTAGCTGGAATAAAAACACTGGCGGCAACACGTCTGCGCCGGGTAACTCGAATGCGAGCACGGCCAATAGCGCAAACTCGAACACAGCGACGTCTGCTCCCAAAACATCCGAGAGCGGAAGCGGCGCTCTTGAAAACGTTCATCTGGCGCGCGACGACGGGCGCGGGCGTGCGGGCGAAACCGTCACAGGCTTTAAGCCGACGGATAATCCTTTGTACTGCGTGGTGCAGTTGCGCGAGCCGAAGGACGGCACAAAGGTCAGGGCCGAATGGATTGTCGTTAACGCGGGCGGCGAACGGGACACCAAATTTTTAGAGAAGGAATTTAAGACCACGGGGGAGATGGACGTGGTCACTTTCACGGCCAAGCTCCCGCGCGAATGGCCCGACGGCGACTACAGGGTCAATGTCTTTGTGAACGACAAGCAGGAAAAAAGTCTTGACTTCCAAATCAAGTAGCAGTTTCTTATAAAGCTACGGGCGCGAGACAAGTTCGCCGACGTAGATTTTCATCAACACCTGTGAGGCAAACATCATCGTGAATAATTCGTACGCCAAAGCCGAGACCCTTTTGGGCGCGACACTTGCGCCGCTCTCATGGGCGCGCGCGGCTCTAGTAGTCGTGGCCTTCAGCCTGCTCACGGCGCTCGCCGCACAGGTCGTGATTCCTTTGCCGTGGACGCCCGTGCCCATCACGGGCCAAACCTTCGCAGTGCTTTTGACGGGCGCGCTTCTGGGCTCGCGCCTCGGCGCGCTGGCGATGCTTGCGTATCTTATAGAAGGTGCGTGCGGGCTGCCCTTCTTCCGTTCGGGCAACGGCGGGATTCATTACCTGCTGACAGCGCCGACGGCAGGCTATCTACTCTCTTACCCGCTCGCAGCCTTTCTGACGGGCTGGCTCGCGGAGCGCGGGTGGGACAAACATTACTTGCGCGCGGCGGCAGCGATGGCCCTTGGCTCCGTCGTTATCCTGTTGTGCGGCTGGTCCTGGCTCAGCATCTTTTACACCACGGCGCTCGACGCACTGCGCGCGGGCGTGCTTCCCTTTATCCCTGGCGACATCATCAAAATCGCGCTCGCGGCGGCTGTGCTCCCGACAGGCTGGACCGTCCTGCGCTATAAAAATCATCACAGAAGCTAACGAACCGAAAATCCTTTCGTGAACCAAAAGCCCGTGATTCAAGTCACGGGCTTTTTCATTTGTGATGCTCAACAAGAATCAAGCTCCGTAGGAGCGAGGATGTTTATAGCTTGATTGTCATCATCAAGAATCAAGCTCCGTAGGAGCGTCATATTCCGCAACCGTGACATGCCGCTCCTACGGAGCTTGTCTCTGTATGTTGTGTGCTGACTATAAACATCCTCGCTCCTACGGAGCTACACACAATGTGCATCTTCCTCTCTCGCGCCTTCTTAACGCTAAGCAGACGCTTCCCACTGTGTTCGACGTCTTCTCTTTTACGACGTTCGTTTCCTACCGATGCCGGTGCGTCTGCGGCCACGGAAGTCTGTGAACGAGAACCCGGCGAAGGGCTCGTTGTAGGTGAAGCCGTAATCCTGCAAGAGCTGGACCGCCACGTCTTCGCCGCGCAGCATTGAAGCCGTGTAGTCCGAGCGCCAGTGGACCCCGGCCCAGTCGCGGCCCAACGCGATGTTGGAAGCGAGCTTGTTCAGCTCTCCTCCGACGGTCAGTTGGTTATAGCCCGGCCCCGTGTAGGTCACCAGATTGCCTGCGGCGTCCGTTTGATAGACGGGCGTTGGAATAACAGCCTGATCATTGAAGAACGCCTTGAGAATGGTTGCGCAAGCTCCGGAAAGGGTCGCGTGCCCGGCAAGGTATGACGGGTGGATGGGCGAGCCTTCCGGGAAAGCCTGCGGCAGAAAGTAGTTGCCTCCCGTCGAAGACGCAATCAAGGGCAGGACCGTCGAGTTATTGATTACGCTGTTAATCGGGTAAGCCTTGATGTTCTTCAAAGTGAAGTGGACGCGCCCGCCGTACTCTTCGGGCCTCAGCCTCCGATGCACAAACCACTTTTCAAACCACGCGTGCTTGTGCGCGACGTACGCCGCCTTGTTTAAGAGCGCCGTAATGTGCGACGGCCCGAAAGTGACGAAGGCCTCCTGCGTGCAGTTGTTGTTGTACGGGTTGTTCGGGTCGAAAGGTATGCCGAGCCCGCCGCCGTCGAGGCGCATCGCATCCGGAACCATCAGGATGAGCCACAGCGCGTTCCAGTAGGCTTGCGTGATGGCGTCAATCTGTACGTAGCTCGACAAGTCGCGCGCCGTCGCGATGCGGCGACGAGAGCCAAGCAGCGAAGGCGGCCCCGGCATGCAGCCTCTTTGGACGAACAGCCAACTGTTCTGGTCCGTCATGTAGTTAACATTCGGCGTGAGCGGCTGAAGGGTGTTGAAGATGGTCTGCCTGCCGTAAGGGATGTCGCGGATAATGAACTGCGAGAGGTACGGCCCGGTCAGGTCGCCACGGGTGAAGCCGCGAAAGATTGTGTCGCGCGTGATGTTGTTGGTCGGGCCCGGAATCTGCCCGAGCGGTGTGATGGGCGAAGTTGGAAATCCGCGTGGTTGTAATCGCGGCGTCCTTCCCGGCGCGACCACCTCGTACTGCGGCAGCCCCGCGTACCACTTGTAGCGCGTGTTGAGATCCGTGACCGCCGAACCGATGGTCGAGTTCGAGCTGTAATTGATAAAGGGCACGTCACGCGCTAAAGACATCCAGTAAAGCTCTACTTCCTCCGCCGCTTCGTCCGCGCTGGCGAAAGCCGGAGCAGGGTTCGCGCCCAACTGGTGCGAGTCGATGCCTTCGAGGTCGTAGGCGAGCCCGGATTGCGGATTGACAAGGCGACGCTGCGAGCCGACGGCGCTCAGCACGCCGGAGGGGCTCAGGCGTGAAGCCTCTTCCTGCGGCACATTCGTCGCCTTCTGGTTGGCAGCGGCCTGCTGATCCGCGCTCTCCTGCGCGGCTGTCTGGACCGGGCCGTCATAGGTGGCGGCTTGCTCGGACGCGGAGAGCTCGTTTGTGGTCGAGCTATCGGCCTGGGTCTGCGCGTTGGCAACACCCGACTCGTCCTGATAGTACGTTTCGCCGTAGGAGTAGCTATCCTCCTCCGGCGGGACTCCCATCATCCCACCCTTCTCCACGTAGCCAGTGCTGCACGGAACACAACCGAGAGGAATCTGATTGAAGTCCCAGGGATTCCCCGTCCTGACAGCCCTGAGCAGGGCACAATAGGCAGCCGGGTCAACTTCGCCGAGGTTGTTAATCTTGGCTAAGCCCTTGGTAAAGCTGCCGATGAAATTCTGGTTCTTGTAGAGTGTTTCGTCGCCGTTGCACGGGTGCGGCGCAATGCCCTGAATGCGTTCGTAGATGGCCGCATTAACGCGCCGTGCCAGAGAAGTATTGGCGCGCTGCGCGGGCGTTTGAATCTCTATGTCACAGCCCGTGATGCAGCCGCTCGGCGCAGGCGAGCCTCCGGCCAATGGTTCCTCTTGGAGTTCGGCCATCTGGGCCTGTGATTGAATGAGCTTCGGGAGGCCAAGAACACTGGCGGCCACGGCGGCAGCAGTGACTTTGCCTAGAAAGGAGCGGCGGCTGCGAGAAATTTTGGGTTGCTCTTCTTCGTTCTTCGCGGTCGTCGCGTCGGCGCGCTGCGCTTCGCTGTCGGAAGCGGAAGGAGCCTGTTTTTTAGGATTGGTTGAGCCACGGGAGTTATTCGCTTTTTTCTTCATGGTCAGTCATCTCCTGAGCTGAAAAGCAGTTGGTGATGACCGCACGACACGACTATAATGCCTTGCTGTGTAGAGGCATTGCTGCTGACGCGTCAGTGCGGCAGTTGATGTGCTCGTCACGCGGAGGGCTCCTGCCGTTGCGCTTGGAAACCAGCAGCAGGGGCTCTCTTCCTGTTCTCCTGCGAGGGTAATTAATCCAGCTTACTGAAAGTCGTACGGATTACAGAGACTTCTCTACAGACACCTATAGGTATGTGAAGCCGCATCATTCGCGCTTCAACCTATCATTTTTTTGTCAGACAGATGCCTGTTAATACCTTCGATTCGTTGTCCTCAAAGAAAAGCGTTGTGACCTGTGTTTGAGCGAAAATATTGCCACTAAGGTTCGGCGCGAGGTTTCACACGGATGGCAATCGGGGATGATAATCGGGAGGGCTGCTGTGTTTATGCTGCGACGGCAAGCCGGTGTCACACCACTGAGATTGGTTCGTCCGTGGCGGTGACGAAATGCCCACTTCTGTCGGGCCGTTGAGTTTGCCCGGCATCGGCGACGAGGCTTCCTTTGCTGCAACATTGCTCGATCCCTTCCACCCGTGGCACGAAGACCCTTGTTAGCGCAAAGAAGTATACAAAACAGGTAGCGATTCCATGGGGGAGCATTCTATCTAATTCAGGGTGCAGGGCGGGGGAATTTAACTAACCGGGGATTCAATCAAGTGTCATGAATTATACGCCCCGCTTCCAGCGTGTCAAGAAAACTTTTTCTGAAAATGAGAAACTTCGAAAGTCTATTTTGATAGCGCCCTCCCTCGTCGCGTTCGACAGGCATAGAGCACTTTCACATCCACGAACACCTCCTGCTACAATGACTCGTCATGTACACGCTCCATGTGCGCTCGCGCGAGCGCGAACAATTAGTTGAATTCACGGACGAGGTGCGGCGCAGGCTCCGCGAGGCGGGAACTGATAGCGAAGGCATCTGCGTGCTCTACGTCCAGCACACGACCGCCGGTCTGACCGTTAACGAGAACGCGGACCCGGACGTACCCTCCGACATGCTGCACGCCCTGCGCACGTTGATTCCCCAACACGGTATGGACTTTCGCCACGGCGAAGAGAACTCTGACGCGCATATCAAGACGAGCCTCGTCGGCACAAGCCTCGTGATTCCCTTTCGCGACGGCGAGCTACTGTTGGGCCGCTGGCAGGGCATCTTCCTGTGCGAGTTCGACGGCCCGCGCGAGCGTCAGGTCATCATGATGCTTCGTTAAAGAGCATGAACACCTCGTCATGAAATTCCGCTCACCTAATTTTTCGAAGACAATCAAGACAGTAAACGAAGGCGCGAAAGGTCTGTAAAACGTCGTGCGCGTGATTTATGATTCGTTGGCATCAGGTTATGACGAGGCGATGCGCCCACTGGAGCGTTGGCTGCTCCGTCGTCTGCGCGCACAGACGCTCGCCGCCCTGCCCGCTTCGGGCCGCGTGCTTGAAGTAGGCTGCGGCACGGGGTTGAACTTCGCTTATTACCCGCCGGAGGCGCGCGTGGTCGCCAGCGAATTAAGCACGGAGATGCTCAAGCGCGCTAGAGATAAAGAGCGGCCCGCACACGTCGCGCTGGTTCAGGCGCGCGTGGAGACGCTTCCCTTCCCGGATGATTTTTTTGACGCCGCCTTTGCCACGCTCCTCTTCTGCTCGGTCGCGTCGCCACAAAAATCTTTTACGGAGCTGCGCCGCGTCGTGCGTGATGGAGGCACAGTGGCGCTTCTAGAGCACGTGCGCCCGCGCGGTATCTTAGGGCTGCTCTTTGACGTGCTCAACGTCTTCAGCGTGGCGCTTTTTGACGACCACTTCAACCGCCGCACCGCACTGGAAGCGCGCCGCGCAGGGTTTCAAGTTCAAAGCGTCGAGCCGCATGCCTTCGGCATCATCAACGTCATCGTGCTAAAAAAAGAGTCTGAAAGAGATTTAATCATTGATTCATCGGTTCATTGAATCAATGAAGAAATGAACCGATGAATCAATTCATAAAGATTATGAATCATCAAGCGCCTGTTCACGTTGGCTGTCAGGGTTGGAATTACGAGGATTGGGTGAGCGGCCCGGCGGGTGGCCGCGCTGTTTTTTATCCGAGGGGAACGCGCGCCGCCGACATGCTGGGCGTGTACAGCCGCGCCTTTGAAACGGTCGAAGTAGACTCGACCTTCTACGCCATTCCTTCGGCGCAGACGGTTGACGGCTGGGCCAAGCGCACGCCCGAAGGCTTTACCTTCTCTCTGAAATTGCCGCAGGAGATTACGCACCAGCGCGCGTTGCGTAGCGGGAGCGCCATACTGCTCGAAGAATTCTGCGCGCGCGCTCGTCAATTGGAAGCGCGGCTCGGCGTCGTGTTGATTCAGTTGCCGCCGCAGTTCGAGTTGACGACCGAGAACGCACGCGCCCTGCGCGACTTTCTGCCTTCCCTGCCGCGCGACATACGCTTCAGCATAGAGTTTCGTCACCCGGACTGGATGCGGCAGCGCGTGGTTGACCTGCTGGCGAAACACAACGTGGCGCTGGCGCTCATCGAAGGTCGCTGGATAGAGAGTGCGGAGATGCGTCGCCTCATGGAGCGGCCCACAGCCGATTTCATTTACATACGTTGGATGGGAGAGCGCGACCTGGTTCGCTTCGACACGGTGCAGCGCAGAGAGGATCGTAATTTACAGGAGTGGAGCGAAATCATCGCTCGTTTGCGCGAAGGCTCGCGCGTGCGCGAAGTCTTTGCCTACTTCAGCAACTTCTACGAAGGACACGCGCCCGCCTCCGCCAACAAGCTCAAACGAATGCTCGGGCAAGCGGTCGTCGAAGCTTCCACGTTGGAAGACCAGCCTTCGCTCTTTTGAAGACTGAAACACAACTGCGCCCACGCCTTTCTCATCAAACCTTGCGCCGTCCCGTCAGCAGGTTGACTACAAAAATCACGAGCGCGATGACGAGCAGCAGATGAATTATTGCGCCGCCGATTTTCAACACCAGACCGAGCAGCCACAAAACAATCAGCACCACCAGAATTGTCCACAACATACCTGAGTCACTCCTTAACCGATTCTACAGCCACAATCCGACTGTCGCTTCTTTACGTCGGCCTGTAAGAACTGCAACGTGCGTGCCAGCTTTTGCGCACGACCGTAGTACTTAAATAAGGGCGGGATTTAACCGATTCTCGATGAAACAAACGATATGCGCGGGAATGCGTCCAGACAATTTTGTATGCATATGTGGCAGGCGTTGTTTGAAAAGTGACAGGTCAGGCGATTGCGGATTTCGGATTGCGGATTGCGGATTTAAGGATTGAATCAATGAACCGTTGAGTCAATCTCTTCTAATCCGAAATCCGAAATCCGCATTCCGCAATCGATTGGGCTACCTGTTCAGGAATCTTTTTCTGCGGAGAGCTTGGTCATGATTTCCGCGAAGCGCTCGACGTCTTCGCGCGTGCGTTCCAAGGAGCGGCGGCTGTCCAGGTAAGCTTTCCAGTGCGGCGTGTTGACGAGTGCGCGCATCGCGTCCTCGTCCAGCACTTGCGCCATCAGGGCTATGAGGTCGCTGACGACGCGCGTGTGTTCCAGTAGGGATTCGATAATCGAGTAGGACAGCCGCGCCTGTTCATAATCCAAATCACGCGCAGCCTGCCCGGAGCTTTCCGATTGTTCGCTCATGATGGTTGCTTTGCCTGCAAGCCTGCTTCTGGTTCGTACCAGCTTCCGCGCACGAAAGGAAGCTCTGCGACGTGCGCCTCGTGTGCGGTCTCGCCGCGCATGACCTCTACACTTGTGCCGGGCGCAAGATAATCATACTTGACGTAGCCGAGCGCCACGGTGCGATTGAGACGCGGCGAGCGCGCAACGGAAGTCACCACGCCTATCTCTTTCCCGCTTGCTGCGTCCCTGATTTTGTCATCACTCGCGGCTTCATCATCCTCGCCCAGCACCAGTCCGGCTAGACGCTTTGCGACGTGACCGCGCCAGTGTATGCGCGCAATGATTTCCTGACCGATGTAGCAGCCCTTGGTGTAGCTCACCGCTTCGTCAAGACCCGTTTCGAGCACGACCCTTGTTTCGTCCATGTCCACGCCGTAGCGCGGGACTCCCGCTTCTACGCGCAGGATTTCCAAAGCGTCGTCCCCGACCGCAATCGCGCCTGCGCCCCGTAGAGCGTCCCACAGCAAGGGGGCAGCATTCGCGCTCACGAAAATATCAAAGCCGTCTTCCGCCGTATGAGTGGCGCGTATGACGTGCACGCTTTCCTGCTCAAACTGTGCAAGCACGACGCGCCCGCGTTCGACCGTGGCCGCTTGCTCCGTGAGCACTGCGCGAATCACATCACTTGCGCCCGCGCCCTGCACGGAAAGAAGCGCCGTCTCAGCCGTCAGGTCGCGGACCTGGAAATCTCCCGCAAGCGTGAAGCGACCCAGCGTTTTCATGATCTGTTCAGAAGTCGCAGCTTCCGTTTCAAACAGAAACGAACCCTCGCGCCTGATGACACGCGCCGCCGCTATAATGCGTCCCTGCACATTCGGAAAGACGGCGGCCATCCATGCGTTATCTTCGAGCGTCTTGACGTCGTTGGTAATGAGGCCGTTCAAAAACTGCACGGCCTCTGTGCCGGAAACTTCTATGCGCCCGCGCGCGGAGAGGTCAATAAGCCCTGCGCCACCGTCGCGCACGGCGTTGTACTCATTCATCACGTCGCCGTAAGACGCGGGCACGCTCCACCCGTCGCGCTCCTTCATCAACGCGCCCTCCCGGCGATGCGCTTCATCAAGCGGCGTCCGCCGCGCAAGCGTCTGTTCAACTGCTTCGCTCATATTTGTTTGATTCCCGTTTCTCTTATTCTACTTCAACCGCGAGAGACACACCAAAAGGCCGTGAGAGATGGCGGTCAGTTTCATCTCTTATTCACCTTGACGATTGACTAGCCACGCTATTTGAGGCATACAAGACTTTCGGTTTCCAATCGAAAGGACAAGAGGTGTCATGGCTGAAAAAAGAAAAGGGACGCGAGCGGCGGAAGACGCAAGCGAGCCGCAAAGCAAGGCCGAGTTGCAACAGCGCATAGACGAGACGCGAGATTCCATCTCGCAGACCGTCGAAGAGATTAAAGAGACTGTGACGGACCAGTACGTGGCCGTCAAAGAGACTGTGCAGGACGTCATAGGCTGGAACGAGGAGTTTAGCAAGAACCCTGTGGTATGGGGTCTGGGCGCTCTCTCGGTAGGGTTAATTCTGGGCTACAGCATCGCCGTCGTCCGCCAGGACGGGCCACCCGCACGCGGGCGCGCTCGCCGCTCCGACTCATCGGCAGATAATTTCTTCGACGGCCTTTCGCGCATCGGCATGAACGTAGTGCTGCCCGTCGTCACAAACAAAGTCAAAGACCTCTTCGGCGTTGACCTCACGTCTCAACTGCTGAGTCTGGCGAGCGGCCCCTCGGAGCGAAGCGCACCCAAACGCCGCACGCGCTCTACCAAAGGCGGCGCGAAAAAAGCTCCCGCCAAACGCCGCACGACCAAAAAGCGCAGCACGAAGTAAAAGATGACTCTTCAATTAAAGAGTCCTTCCTTAGCCCCTGAAAGGGGCGGGATATCAGTAGCCCACATCGTGAGATGTGGGTCAGGCACGAGCAAATATCATTTGAGCCCCGTAGGGGCGACATCCAATGTCGCCCCTACGGGGCTCAATCATTTATTCGACACATGTTCCCACGGCTCACGCCGTGGGCTACTGTTATTTCGCCCCTTTCAGGGGCTGAGCTACAGGCTCTATTTCTGAACCGTGATTTCGCGCGTCGTCGAATTGAAGTCGCCGTTGGGGACGAGCGCGCCGTTCTGATCCACCAGTTCCAGCTTGACCGTGTGCTTGCCGTCGGTCCAGCCCGAGAGCCAGATGGGTTGCCACTTGTCTATAAATTTAGCTTCGCCTCCGTCAATCGAATAACGCACGCGATATTCACCGCCGTCGCCCACAAGCTTTGCGTTCGAGAGCCAGAAATCAATCATAATGGATTCGGCGTCCGGCCCCTTGTTCTCGCCCTTCGGGCGGCTGTAGGTCAGGAGCGGCTTCTTCGGATCAAAATCATCCTTCACGTTGCTCGGGGTAAAATCTTTGCCTTCGGGTGTGGGAGCGGGCGCTGCCGCGTTGGCGTTGGCCGTCTTCGCAGCGTTGTTGTTAGCCATCACCTGACCCGTGTTGGTGGTCGTCGGCTTTGAAGCATCGCCGCCGCCCTTGACGGTAAACGTCACCAACTGGAACGCGCCCGGATTCTTGTAGCTTTCGTGCCACGGGCGCGAAGGAAAGACGCGAATCGTGTGCTTGCCTTCGACGACGTTGCGCAGCTCGAAGGGTTGGCTCAGATCGTAGTTAGCCTCGTAAGGTTGATTGTCGAGGATGACGTGAACGTGTGGACCCATCCCCGTCGCAGGGTCTTTGCCCGTCTTGTAGCCCTTGTCGCTCGTCAGATTCAGCTTGAGACGAACGGTCGAGCCGGTGACGGTCGCGCCTTCGCGCGGCTCTACAATTTTCAAATTGGGAGAAGCCATGTCCGCCTCGCCCAATTTTGTAGCCATCTCTTTAATCCGCGCCGGACGTTCGGTGCTGACCGTCAAATTCTGCACCGCAGGCGAAGCGGTCGGCGGCGGGACGTTGGTCGTCGCGGTCGTGTTCGTATTCGTGTTATCCGTTTGCGCACAGCCCGTGAAAGCAATCGCGCAGACGAGCGCACAGAAAAACGCTGGCATGAGAGAGAGTCGTCTAGACAATTTCATGTGTCCTCCGAAAAAATGTGGCGTGGCGAGCGGGAAGTATAACCAAGAAAGGCGAAAGGGAAAAGAGACGGGGAGAGTGGGAGACGCGGCGACGCGGAGAAAAGACAAACTCTTTTTCTCTCCGCGTCTCCCACTCTCCCCGTCTCCCTTTCCTTCTTCTTCACGCCGTGGTCTGGCGTGATGCGCCCGTCGTCGAGCGCAGCCGTTTTTCCACGGCGTTCCAGTCTATGTTGGAGAAGAACGCCTCTATGTACTTGGGACGGTCTGCGGGTTTGTAGTCGAGTAGAAACGCGTGCTCCCACACGTCCATCACCAGCACAGGATTAAAGCCGGAGACGTTGCCGACCTCGTGCAGCGTAATCCAATGATTCGAGAGACGCCCGTTGGCGGGGTTTTCGTAACAGATGGCCCAGCCGACGCCGCGCATCTTGCCCACAGAAACAAAATCCGCCTTCCAGATGTCATAGCTGCCGAAAGAGGTTTCGGTGGCCTTGAAGAAGTTGGACAGCTTTTCCGGGTCGCCCGAGCCATCCTTCTTCATGTTGCCGAAGTAGTACTCGTGCAAGACCATGCCGTTGTACTCGAAGCCAAGACGGCGCGTCAGCTCCGAATAAGCTGGCATCTCTTCCTGATCCACCTTGCCGTCGGCAAGATACTCCATGATTTTTTCCGTCAGCTTGTTGGTTTCCTTGACGTAACCCTCGTAGAGCTTAAAGTGCATCTCAAGGGTCTGGTCCGAGATGCCGTTCAAGCCGCTCAAGTTGAACTGCTGTGGTTTATAAGTAATAGGATCGCTCACCTTTTTCTGACCTCCTCTTAAAATGGCATGAGAGTGTTAATGATTGCTCTCAAGTGTGACGAATGCATGGAGAGTGTGAAGCTTTAATGTGGCGAAGACGCCGGAAAGCGCCTTATAACACTTCAATGACCCCGTGCCGATTGCGGATTACAAGCAAGAATTCTTTGTTTCTTAAATCCGCAATCCGCATTCCGCAATCCGCAATCGATATAATTGACAATCCCTGTGATTAAGCATATCGTGCCTCGCGTAGCACCTCGAATCCGCGCTGGCGAGAGTTGGCAATCTTTCGTCAGCCTCACACGATTTCCTTCATACCTTGAGGAGGTTTCAAAATGTCAGCGAACATTCCTACCTTTGAAGAAGTTGATGAGCACATTAAGAATGCAGACCTTTCCGCTCTACAGTCGGCGGCGAAAGCCGGTCCCGGCGCTGGCGGTCTGGCGGCAATCCCGGCGCAAGCCTGTCAGGCTTACAGTACCGTGAGGCCGATCCTCCAACTGGTGGCCGCCACGCCTTTTATTCCCTCCAGATGGAGAGATGCCATCAAGGCGTTCGTCTCTGTGATGGACATGGTCTGTGGACAAGCACAACCACAACCCTGACGCCGGACAATAGACTCAGCGCCGGATGAATAAACAAAAGAGCGTGGCCGCACGCTCTCTTTCCCGATTGCACCTTGGGAAAGAGAGGGTGCGGCCACACTTTTTAACAGACCGCTTGCGGCCACAAACGAGCCGCCCGAGGAGCTTGATTTTCAAGCTCGCTTATTTGCCGAAGAGAATCCAGTCGCCGTGCGATGTGCCCATAAAGAAGAGCATCGGCAAGCTCAGCCACGCGTTCGTGCGTGAAGCCAGAAAAGCCATACGAATCTGTTCCGGCGCAGGAGCCGTGCCCTCGCCTTTCAAAGACGCGATGACGCGCTTCTGCACGCGCCAGATAATGCCCCACACGTTGAGCATCATCATGATGCCGAGGCCGCCGCCGATGCCTATAGAGATAGACTTGTTGCCGAGATAACGACCATCCGTGCCGCCCGCGTTACCCATCACATACACAATCGCGCACGACATAGCTATCACCAGTATGGCGATGATGACCGCCAGCACGCGCCCGTCTTTCGTCAAAGCGGGAACCATGTAAAGCCCGTAGAGAATCGCGTAGGTGATGAGCACTATGACGAGCCAGATTCCGAGGTAGAACCACGGATTGACGCCCGCGCCGCGCGCTTCCGTCGAGAGAATGTACATCGCGTAATAGGTCAGACCCGCAAGCACCGTCACAATCGCGCCCCAGCGAAAATACCAGAGCGTGCGCGACAACAGTTCAGGGTTCACCTTCTTCTTGGTGTCGGCGTCCAACCCTTTCTGTAAGGGCACGTTGACGAGGTTGAAGAAATAGAGCAGGCCGATCCAAAGGATGCCCGCGACAAAGTGCGCCCAGCGCAGGATGGCGCGCGCCACGTCTGCGCCGGTGGTCGGCGCGTGGACTACGTCCTGCAAGAATCCGAAGCTAACAGGGAGATGAGTCAGGAACTCGCTTAGCATACGTCCTCCGTCCGTTGGGTTGTCTCTAAAATTTTACGCGCGAAGATTACACCGGGAAAAGTGGGAACGCAATAACCTTGTGCAAATGCAAAGCGGGCGGAGGCAAGCCCCACTTCCTGACCTATGCGATAAAGCTGCTTGAGCTATCAGCTCTCAAACTTGAACGTCCCACAGGTTAGGAAGGCGGGCTTGCCCCCGCTCTTTAAGCTAATCAACGGGGCGCGGCCCTGCGGGAATGCCTTTGACGCTCGACTGGTTGATAACTTTTACTTTGAGGTCGTCCACGACGTGAACCTGACACGAAAGACGCACGTTTTCGGCAAGCCCCGTTTCCATAGCCAGACGGTTGCGCTCAAGCTCGCCTATCTCGCCGGGGTCGCCCGCCAGGATTTCCACGCGGCAGGTCGTGCACTTGGCGTTGCCGCCGCAACGATGCAGGATGTCTATCCCTGCATCTTCAATGGCAAGCACAAGCTTGCGCCCTTGTTCCGTCTCGAAAGCTTCCAGACCTGTGGCAGTCTCCGCTTCGATCTTCGGCATAATCCGTTACGCTCCTCGAAAATGTTGTTGATGAAATGATGGCCCTACAGCGCGCGACTTTCGCATACTTCGCTATTGGCTCGCAAGTCGAAAATAAATTTTCAACTAGAGCGCCAGTTCCATGTAGAGCGTGCCCGCCGTGGGATTATGATAATAGGGCTCAATCTCGCGGAACCCCAGCGCGCTATAGACGCCTATGGCGCGCCCCATCTTTGACGGGATCGTGTCCAGACGCATTCGCTCGTAACCGAGCGCGCGAGCCTCGGCGATAATCTTTTCCGTCAGGATTTTTCCAACGCCGCGTCCCTGAAACTGTGGCCGCACAAAGAGACGCTTCATCTCGCACACACGAGCGCCCAAATCTCGCACAGCAACACAGCCCGCGACACCTTCATCCTCGTCCAAAGCTAAAAGCAAACGGCCCTTCCGCTCCGGCCCGTAACGACCCGGAAGCTCCGCCAGCTCCGTCTCGAAGCTCTGAAAGCAGAGATCTACGGCGAGCCACGCGGCGTACTCCTCAAAGAGACGGCGCGCCTCCGCTACCTCTTCAGGAGTCTCGGCCTGAACAACGCGTAGCGCAAAGGAGCGCGGCGATTGTCGGGCATCAGTAGTCACTGTTATCGCTTACCTTCTCCCACTTGGTGTTTGCCACCAAGCCGTCAATCGCCGTCTCAATGCCCCACAATTCCACCGGCCCCGAGTCGCCGTAGTTCGTCACGGTCTTGCGTCGCCCATTGCGTACAACGCTGGTGACGGTTGATGGAAGGTCTGTCGCACGCACCGTGTACCTGTTATTCAAATTGAAATAGCCGCGCGCTTCCGCAAGCTGCGCCAGACGCTCGAAGCCATGAATCTGGCCCTTGTAAGTTCCCAAGCGCTCGACGAAGCGGCGACCGACATACGTGGCCGTCCCGTCGCGCCTGAGCGTCACTTTGTACATGGGGCAGGAGCCGAAACAGGCCGTGCGCTCCAGTGTGATTTCGGTAATCTGTTCGCCGCCGCGCTCCCGTTGCCCCGCCTCTCCCTTTTTCTGCGCCTGCGCCATGACGGCGACGATGCAAAGCAGAGAAACGAAAATCAGAACTCTTTTCATCATCACTGACCTTTTCCTGAGATGGCGCGCGTTAACGCGCCGCAGAGAGTGTGTCGAAGCTACAAAAAGAAAACAGGCTTCAAAAAGAAAACAGCGCGCGTTTCCTTGAGGTCCAGAGCCAGCCTGTGCGCCCCCGGTTGCGGCTCTTGTTTCGAGCCAGCCCAGGTCACGCACATCTCTCTCTGGCCGCACCTCAAACCGGGCACGCGCGCCATACGTTTTCTGCTCGCCGTATTCTTTCGCGAGCTTAGGCCGTGAACGAAGAACCGCAGCCGCAGCTACCGGTCGCGTTCGGGTTCGTAAAGGTAAAGCCCGAGCCCATCACGCCGCTCACGTAGTCAATCTTCACGCCGTTCAAGTACTGCGCGCTGAACATGTCCAGAAACAGGCGCACGCCGTTTTGTTCGAGAATGAAATCGCCCTGTCGCGATTGCTCCTCTATGTTCAGGCTATACTGAAAACCGCTGCATCCACCCGGCACAACGCGCACGCGCAAGCCGGAGGTTTCCGGTAAGCCTTCTTCGCTCGCCATAAATTTCTTGACCTCTGCGGCGGCCTGTTCCGTCAATTCCAAAGTTACTGTCGGAGTCTCTACTGCTGACATTTTTCTTCTCTCCTCGTCTAAAAGTATTCAGTAATCAGTATTCAGTTAACCATTCCCTTTGCGGGTCAAGATTACCGAATACCCTTTCATGATTGCTTACCGAGCTTTGCCTAACACGACCAGCTCGGGTTTCATGGCTTCAATCGAAACCTGCCGCGCGACCTCCTCGGCCACGTGACGAAAAGCCTGTGCCTGCGGTGAATCCGGTTGGCTCACTACCACGGGCACGCCCTTGTCTCCGCCCTCGCGCACTTCTATCCCCAAAGGAATTGCGCCCAGGAAAGGCACGCCGTACTGCTCTGCCAGGCGCTCGCCTCCGCCCTCACCAAAAATATCATAACGCGTGCCCGTATCCGGCGCGATAAAATAACTCATGTTCTCGACCACACCGAGCACAGGCACGGACACCGTCTCAAACATACGCAAAGCGCGGCGCACGTCCATCACGGCGACTTCCTGCGGCGTGGTCACAAGCACAGCGCCCTGCACAGGGACAAGCTGCGCCAAGCTTAGTTGCACGTCGCCCGTGCCCGGTGGCATGTCAACTATCAAATAATCCAGCTCGCCCCAGCGCACGTCGGCTAAGAATTGCCGCACCAGCCCGTGCAGGATTGGCCCGCGCACGATCATCGGCTTGTCGCCCGGCTGAAGCAGCGCCATGGACATGAGCTTGACGCCATAAGCTTCGACGGGAATGAGCTTGTTTTCGTTCGCCACAACTTCCGGGCGAGCCTCGCCTGCGCCCAGCATCAAAGGCACGTTCGGCCCGTACACGTCCGCGTCCATCAAGCCGACGCGCGCGCCGTCCAGGGCCAGCGAGACGGCCATGTTGACAGCAACCGTAGATTTCCCCACACCGCCCTTGCCCGAAGAGACGGCGATGATATTGCGCACGCCCGGCATGGCTGGCTTCTCGCCAAGCCCGCGCCCTTTAGGCACTTCCGCATCCATCACGACATCTACGGAATCTACACCGGGCAAAGCTTCTACAAGACGGCGCGCTTCACCCTCCATCTGCTCTTTGACCGGACACGCGGGCGTCGTCAGCACGATGCGGAAAGAAACTTTTCCGCCCTCTATCTTCAAATCCCTGACAAACCCGAGCGTCACAATATCTTTATGCAAATCAGGGTCGCGCACCCCGCGCAACGCATCAAGAACATTCTGTTCTGTTACATTCATCATAAACTCAGTGACAAGTGACAAGTGACGAGTGACGAGCAAGAGAAAAGACAAGCTGCTTTAACTTGTCACTTGTCACTTGTCACTGCTTTTTCGGTTTGAGCACGCGGTACATGCAGCGCGCTGCGCCGCCTGCGATACGCGACTCGCGAAAAACCTCCGTCCCCAATAGCTCCCTGTAAACCTGTAGCTCGCGCTCGCACAGTTGACGATAATCACGCGCGACGTCCGACAGCGGGCAATTCCATTCGCTCAGGATATATGAGCCGTCCTTGAGCCGCTCGACCTCCGCGTCATAGCCCTCTTCGTCCAAAAGCTCTGCCAGCCGACAGACGCGCGCATCAAAACTCAATCCTTCCAGACGCGGCTTCAAGCGCGAGACCATCTCGTTGGCGCACCCGCAGAAGATTGTATTCAGCCCGCGCTCGCCCCACACGTCGCTAATCTGCTGTAGCACGGCACGGGCTAAAATATCGTAGCGTTTCGGAAACAGCTCCGTCGTCGCCTTGGCCGTCAGCTTGTAAACGTGCGCGGGCCGCCCACGCAACTGTCTCTCGCGGTTATGCTCCACATAGCCGTCCCGCTCCAACACGTCCAAATGCTTACGCACACACTGCTTCGAGACGCCGAGCGTGCGGGCCAGCTCGTCTGCGTTCACACCGCCGCGCGAGCGCAACAGATGTATGATCTCCTCGCGCGAGCCTGCCAGAGTAGTAAGCGTAGCGGACACAATTTTAATGATAAGAAGCGGCCAAACTTTTGTCAACCAACCGGTTGCTTTAAGTTGAAAATGCCCGATAAAAGTATTGACGCGGGCTTTTCTGCGGAGTAGAATCCGCTCAACTAGGACGGGTGCTGAATGTATCCGTTCAGCGTCGGGCGAATTGAGGACGTTCGATGCACTCCATTGGTGAGGTTAAGTGAGGACAGAGACGGCGGTAGATTTCGTCCATATCTACCGCCGTTTTTGTGTTCACAGGGAATTTCTGGTGCGGATTGTCACAGCCCTCATAATAAATGCCTAAGATGTTAATTTTGTGCAAAGCCAGCCAACGCGGTCTTAGCTTTTCCACAGAGACCTGTGGAAAAGCCTGTGGAAAACCCATTCTCCCCCATGCCAAATTATTGAAGAATTGTCCCCTTTTAGCGTTTTGCACAAGATATGTGCGGTCTCGAACTTAGGGAACCGGGGCGCGGGCCAGCTAATTTTTGTGCGCCGTGTTAGATTTATTCGATGTCTTATTATCTGGAGAGCGTCAGCCGTCATTTTCTGCACCCGCGTCATGTTGGGGACGTGGCGGACGCCGACACCGTGGCCGAAACGGGCTCGTTTACGTGCGGCGCGGTCGTGCGTCTTTCGCTCAAAGTAGACCCGGAGACGCAGCGCATCACGGACGCCGGGTTCAAAGCCGTGGGCTGCGGCTATCTCATCGCGGCGGCTTCGTTGATGATGGAAATCACGCTCGGGTTGAGATGCGCCGAAGCAGCCGCCATGGCGGAGCGTTTCCCGGAAAGGGTCGCGGAAGAATTCGGGTTGCTTCCGCCGGAGCGACAACACTGCGCGGCGCTTTGCGGGGAAGCGCTGCATGAAGCCATCACGCGCTACAGCCAGTTGATGCGCGAAGAATGGACCGGAGACGATGCTCTCATCTGCACCTGCTTCGGCGTCTCGGAAAAAAGAATCGAGCGTGCGATTTCTGAAAAGAATTTGCGTACCGTCCGCGAAGTCACGCGCGCATGCAACGCAGGCGGCGGCTGTCACTCGTGTCATCCTCTCATAGAAGAGATGCTTACTGATTACCGGCGCACGGCGGGCAAGTCACTGGAAACGGAGACCTGAGAATTAATGGTTGAGCAAAGAGTCTATCTGGACAACAACGCGACGACGCGCGTCGCACCGGAAGTTTTTGGGGCGATGCGTCCATTTCTGGAAGAGCTTTACGGTAATCCATCGTCTGCGCATACCTTCGGGCGCGAGATGCGCGTCCGCTTGGAGCGTGCGCGCGAGCAGGTCGCTTCGCTCCTTGGCGCTCGCTCGTCATCCGAAATCGTCTTTACCTCGTGCGGGTCAGAGTCGGACAACTGGGCCATACGCGGCGCGCTCGCTAGTGTGCCCGATAAGCGTCACATCATCACGACGCACGTCGAGCACGAGGCCGTGCGGAATGTGTGCGGGCATCTGGCAAAGGAGGGCTATGAGGTCACGTGGCTGGAGGTGACGAACGAGGGCGAGCTTGATTTGGAAGATTTACGCCGCGCGCTCAGGCACGACACGGCGCTTGTCTCCTTGATGCTCGCGAATAACGAAACGGGCGTGCTCTTTCCTGTCAAAGAGGCGGGCCGCATCGTGCGCGAAAATTCCCACGCGCTCTTTCAAGTAGACGGCGTGCAAGCGGTCGGCAAGATTCCCATCAGCCTCAGCGATTGGGAAGTTGACCTCTTCGCTCTCTCGGGCCACAAATTTCACGCGCCCAAGGGAGTCGGCGCGCTCTACATACGCGAGGGCGTGGCGTTAGAGCCGTTCATTATCGGCGGCGGGCAGGAAACAGGAAGACGCGCAGGGACGGAGGCCGTGCCCTACATAGTGGCTTTGGGCGCAGCCGCCGAGCTGGCCCAAAAGTTTGAAGAGCACGAGCGCGTGCGTCATCTTCGCGACTTATTGGAAGACTCTATCCTCGCAGAATTTCCCAACGCGCGCTTGAACGGCACGACTGATAGAGAGAAGCGTCTGCCGAACACGTCCAACATCTCTTTCGAATATCTGGAAGGCGAAAGCATCCTCGCGCATCTGGACGAAGCGGGCATCTACGTTTCCACGGGCTCGGCCTGCAACGCGGATTCTCATGTTTCATCGCCCGTCCTGCGCGCGATGAACGTGCCCTACACGGCGGCGCAAGGCTCCATACGCTTCTCCGTCGGGCGCTACAACACCGAAGCCGAAATCGCTTACACCCTCTCGCACTTGCGGCGCATCATCAGCCATCTCGCAGAGATGTCGCCTTACGACGAAGAACTCAATAAAAGCCGTGAATCGTAAATCGTGAATCGTCAATAGAAGAACTGCTTTCTCTATTGACGATTCACGATTTACGATTCACGGCTTTTCGCCTTGCTTTGCCTTTTCTCTTCTTCAGTATACAATTTCTTTTCGGCTCACGAACCGTAATCATCTCGTTGGAGAAGGAGTGTTCCCCAAAGCCATGTCAGCCGAACGACCCGCCGGAGAGCGACAGAAGCAGGAGCCCGCGACACCCGATGAAAAAACGGACCCGCCGCGCCGTATCCGCACGCACAGCGTCGAGCTGCTGGAAACAGCCGACTTTGTGTGTATAGAGCCCACTACGCCGCTGAGCGAAGCCGTTGTACGGATGCGTATGGACGAGGGCGGCTGTGCCATCGTCTGCGAAAACTCGCGCATCGTCGGCATCTTCACCGAGCGCGATCTCATCACAAAGGTCATAGCTGAAGAAGCTGAGATGACGGATCCGGTCAGCCGTTGGATGACGACCACAGTTCAGACGCTCTCCTTCGACGCGACCATCGGCGACGTTGTCGAATTAATGAACCAGAAGGGCTACCGCAACGTGCCGCTGGTCAAAGACGGACATCTTGCGGGCTCCGTCTCCGTCTTCGACGTGATTACTTATCTGGCCGAGAGTTACCCGAAAGAAACCATGAATCTGCCGCCCGACCCGGCGCAGATCATGGACAAACAGGAAGGCGGCTAAGACGATTTTGGATTTTAGATTTGCGATTTTGGATTGGAGTGGCAACAAACCTTGCATAGCTTCAATCACGCATCGTCAATCTAAAATCCAAAATCGAAAATCCAAAATAAAGGGAATTCCATGAGCACTGTTATCGAGACACCTGTTGATCCACTTGACAAACATTTCGAGGAAGTCGAGACCGTCACTATACGCTTTGCCGGAGACTCCGGCGACGGCATGCAGTTGACGGGCACGCAGTTCACCAACACCTCTGCGGTCTTAGGCAACGACATCTCGACCTTGCCGGATTTCCCTGCGGAGATTCGCGCGCCAGCCGGAAGTCTTCCCGGCGTCTCCGGCTTTCAGTTGAACTTTTCCAGTCAGGAAATACGCACGCCCGGCGACCAGCCCAACGTGCTCGTTGCGATGAACCCGGCGGCGCTCAAGGTCAATCTTCCGGATTTGGAAGACGGCGGAACCTTGATTCTCAACACGGACGAGTTCACGAAAGACAATCTTGAAAAGGCCGCTTATAAATCGAACCCGCTCGAAGACGGGTCGCTCGCGGGCTATCGTGTGCATAAGCTGCCAATCACGACGCTCAACATGACCGCGCTCAAGGAGCAGGTTAAGCTCTCGCGCAAGGAGATGGATCGTTGCAAAAACTTCTTCGCGCTCGGCGTGCTTTACTGGCTCTACGACCGCCCGATGGAGCAGACGCTCAACTGGATTAACACGAAGTTTTCGAAGAACGTGGAAGTGGCGCGGGCCAACGAGATTGCCCTGCGCACGGGCTATAACTTCGCGGACACGACCGAAGTTTTCACCACTCACTACACGGTCAGGAAAGCGCAGATAGAGCCGGGCAAGTATCGCAATATTACCGGCAACGAAGCCACTGCCATCGGATTCGTCGCGGCTTCGCAGCTCGCTGGCCGCCCGCTCTTTTACGGCTCCTATCCGATTACGCCCGCCTCGGACATCCTGCACGAGCTGGCGCGTCACAAAAATTTCGGCGTCAAGACGTTTCAGGCCGAAGATGAAATCGCTGCTATCTGCGCGGCCATCGGCGCAAGCTTTACCGGACAAATCGGCTTGACCGGAACAAGCGGCCCCGGCGTAGCGCTCAAGCAGGAGGCCATCGGCTTGGCCGTCATGACGGAGCTTCCCATCATCATCATCAACGTCCAGCGCGGAGGCCCATCCACGGGCTTGCCCACGAAGACCGAGCAGGCCGATTTGTTCCAGGCCGTCTGGGGACGAAACGGCGAGTGCCCCGCGATTGTCTTAGCGCCCGCGACGCCCGCAGACTGTTTCCACATGGCACTGGAAGCCGTGCGGCTGGCTTATAAATACATGACGCCCGTCTTCTATTTGTCAGACGGCTATCTGGCGAACGGCGCGGAGCCTTGGAAGATTCCGGCGGTCGAGGACTTGCCGAAAATCGAAATCAAGTTTGCGACAGACCCGCAAGATTTTATGCCCTACGCGCGCGATGAAGAAACTTTAGCGCGGCCCTACGCCATTCCGGGCACGCCCGGTCTTGAGCACCGCATCGGCGGCATCGAAAAACAGCACCTCACGGGCAACGTCAACTACGACCCAGAGAACCATCACTTCATGGTCAAGCTCCGTCAGGAGAAAGTAGACCGCGTGGCGAACGACATCCCGGCGGTCGAAGTCTTCGGCGAGAAGTCCGGCAAGATTCTGGTGCTGGGCTGGGGCTCAACCTACGGCTCTATCACCTCCGCTGTCGAGAAATTGCAGCGCGAAGGCAAATCTGTTTCGAGCGCGCACCTGCGCCACCTCAATCCCTTCCCCAAAAATCTGGGCGAAGTGCTCAGAAGTTTTGAGACAGTGATTGTCCCAGAGATGAACCTCGGCCAGCTCGCCACCATGATTCGCGCGAAATACCTTGTGGACGCCATCCCCTTCTCCAAGGTCAAGGGCCGTCCCTTCCAGATTCGCGAAATCATACGCAAGGTCGAAGAGTATTTATAGAAAGAGCAATGAGCAGCGTAACCAAATTGATGACTGCTGAAGAGTTGCTGGAAATGCCGCGTGGTCGTTTCCGTTATCAGCTCATCGAAGGAGAGCTAAAGCAGATGTCACCGGCGGGCCACGACCACGGCAGAATCATCATGGAGTTGGCCGCGCCGCTTGGTCAGTACGTCAAACAGGCGAGGCTCGGAAAGGTTTATGCGGCTGAGACAGGCTTTAAGATTAAGAGCAATCCGGACACAGTGATTGCTCCCGACATCGCCTTTATCAGGCAAGAGCGTGTCGAAGCTGTTGGCAGAGTTAAGGGATACTGGGAGGGTGCGCCCGATTTAGCAGTCGAAGTGACTAGCCCTAATGATACTGTCAGTGAGGTTGAAGAGAAGGTGGAGGCATGGCTTGATGCAGGCGCAAGACAGGTTTGGGTGGTTAGCCCGAAGCTGCGTACCGTCACCATCTACCATTCTCTAAATGAGATTAGCACTTTGACGGAAAAAGACACTCTCGACGGCGGCGAGGTCGTACCTGGTTTTCAGATTCCCGTCGCTGATATTTTCGCCATCTAAAGTTGAAGAGTATTTGTGATGACCTCATCGTCTTCAAATCTTGAGCGCCGGACGATTCAGGAAATCTACGGCGAAGGGTTGCGCTACTTCATGGGACAGGGACATCTCAACAATGCGCTGGCCCGCCTCTCGGCAGACTTGAAGCAGCACGGTATTGATTACGTTGTCATCGGCGCGGTCGCTTTGATGGCGCACGGCTACCCGCGCTTTACGGAAGATATAGACCTGGTGCTGACGCCCGAAGGATTAGAGAAGTTTCATGATGAGCTAATCGGGCTCGGGTACGCGCCCGCTTTTCCCGGCGCAAAGAAGAGGCTGCGATCAACTCCCGACGGCGTTAGTATCGAAGTGATTACCACGGATGAATATCCGGGCGACGGCAAGCCTAAGCCTGTGAGCTTTCCCGTCCCCGGAGATGCTTCAACCGACGTTGACGGGGTGCAAGTCGTCACGCTGGAAAAGCTGGTCGAATTGAAACTTGCTTCCGGCATGACCGCGCCCGACCGGCTGAAAGATTTAGCCGACGTGCAGGAGCTAATAAAGATTCGCGGGCTCGACTCCGATTTCGCCGAGCGGCTTAACCCTTACGTCCGAGGGCAATATTTACAGTTGTGGCGCGCAGTCGAACAGGCAAAGTAAAGGGCCGCCGAAGACAAGCCATTAATTTGAGGAGTAGATAATGAGTACAAACGGTAAAGGAACAAACGGTAACGGTCACAAGCAGGATTTGGAGACGGCTGCGTCGCCGGAATCCGAAGGCGGGGCGGCCACACCCGGTTGTGCGGCCCCTGCGAAATTGACGCGACAGGATTTCATCTCGGGGCAGGAGGTGCGCTGGTGTCCGGGCTGCGGCGATTACGCCATCCTTAATAACGTGCAGAAGGTGATGCCCGAGCTTGGCATCTCGCGCGAGAAGATGGTCTTTGTCTCCGGCATAGGCTGCTCAAGTCGCTTCCCCTACTACATGAACACCTACGGGTTTCACTCGATACACGGGCGCGCGCCTGCGGTTGCGACAGGCATCAAGGCCGCGAACCCGGAGCTTTCCGTGTGGGTCGTCACAGGCGACGGCGACGCGCTTTCCATCGGCGGCAATCATTTCATGCACGCCATTCGCCGCAACCTAGACCTCAACATCATACTCTTTAACAACCGCATCTACGGTTTGACTAAAGGGCAATACAGTCCCACGTCCGAGCTTGGCAAGAAGACCAAGTCAACGCCTATGGGCGTGATTGATTACCCGCTCAACCCGCTCTCCGTAGCGATTGCTTCGGAAGCAACTTTCGTCGGGCGCTCGATTGATATCGACGTCAAACACCTTGGCTCGATGGTGGAAGCGGCTGCCAAGCACAAGGGCGTTTCGTTTCTGGAGGTCTACCAGAACTGCAATATCTTTAACGATAAAGCGTTCGACAGCTTCACGGATCGCAGCGTACGCTCGGACCGCGTGCTTTATCTTGAGCACGGCAAGCCTATGGTCTTTGGCAAGGACCGCAACCGCGGGATTCGCATGAACGGCGCGCATCCTGAAGTCGTGCATCTGGGCGAGAACGGCATCACGGAAAACGACCTCCTGGTCCACGACATACACTTGCAGGATCCGTCCGTCGCTTTCATGCTCGCGCGCATGGAGTACCGCGACGGCTCGGAGTTTCCGCAGCCCGTGGGCATCTTCCGCGCCATCGAGCGCGCCACTTATGAAGACATGATGGCCGACCAGATTGCCGCCGCCATCAGCCGCTCCGGCCCCGGCCAAATCGAGAAGCTGATTAATAGCGGCGACACGTGGACGGTGGAATAAGTCCCAAATCCCAAGTCCAAAATCTCAAGTCAAAAAAAACAACTCGTGACTTGGGACATGGGACTTTGGACTTGGGACTTATTAGGAGCGACGAATGATTTGTCCTGATTGCGGGCACGACAATATAGAAGGCATGGACCGTTGCGAGAATTGCATGAAGCCGCTGCGGGATTTGGACGTGCCGCGTTCGGAGGCAACGGCAGGGCTGGTGCGCTCGGTGATGGAAGATAAGCTCGGCCAGCTTCTTGAGGAAGAGACTTTGATGGTCTCTCCGGACACGCCCGTCAGTGAAGTAATAGGACGTATGAAAGAGACCGCGATGAGTTGCGCGCTGGTGGTTGAGGGCGGAAATCTGGCGGGCATCTTTACGGAGCACGACGTGCTGTGCAAGCTGGCGTGCGCCGAACAGGAAACGCTGACGACTCCGATTCGAGAGCTTATGACGCCGCAGCCCGAAGCCTTGCACGAGACGGATTCCATCGCCGCCGCGCTTAACAAGATGGCCGTCGGGCGTTACCGCAACGTGCCCGTGCAAAGACAGGACGGAACCTACGCCCTCACTTCCATCAAGCACGTCTTAAAATACATCGCGCAGGAAGATTGGTAAGCAAAGCAAGGTAAAACTAAATCACTCTGCACTGAAAGTGCAGAGATTTGACTAGGACTGAAAGTCCATCTCATTCGAGGATGAATGTTTCAGTCTCTGTGTTGGATGCTTCTCGATGGTGCTCAAGATATTCTTGCACCATCTCTTCTGTAATGTTGCCCGTGCTCCATGCACCGTACCCGATGGCCCAGAAGTGTCTGCCCCAATATCTTTTGCGCAACTCCGGGTATTCTTGTTGCAGCATCCGAGAGGTGCGCCCTTTCATCCGTTTGACTAAATCACTCAGTGATTTAGACGGCGGATACTCGATGTGCATGTGGACGTGGTCTTTGCTCACCACTCCTTTGAGTATTCGGACATCTTCGGCGTCGCAGATTTGAATGAGCAGGTCTCGACACCGAACCTTGATGTCACCCGTGAGCACATGATAGCGGTACTTAGTTGCCCATATCAGGTGCGCGGTCAATCTGCTGACAGTATGGCTGCCGTATCTGTTCTCTTTCATTCACTCGCACTTCTAGCATTTCCAGAAGTGTGTCGCAACTGAAAGTCTTGCACTGAAAGTGCATAGCTTTGCACTAGCGGCTTGGGACAGTAAAAAGGTAAAAGGCAAAAGTGTGGACAAAGCCTAGCGGCTTTGAATCATTGCATAAATCACGCCTGAAGGACGTGTCCGCACTTCTACCTTCTACCTTTTTACTTTTTACCTGCTTTTCGCTGGCGTTGCTTGAAAGCCTTTGCGTCTCCGCTTTCGCCGAGCTTGACGCCTGTGGGCATCGCCGCCGGGAGCGACGGCGAGTTGGCGCTTGGCGCGGTCGGGTTGCTGGCGACCTGCTGCTCGGAGTCGTCTGCGAACATCTTGTTAGCGGCTTTGCGCTGTCCGCGAAGCGCAGGCGTGTTCTTTATCTCCTCGCGATTCTGGTCAGGGTTGCCGGGCAAGCCCGTCTGCTGACCGCGCGGTTTCGGTTTTCTACCGACCTTGCTCTGCTCTTTCTTGCTGCTCATTTTCACTTCCCCCTTCTTCATCTCATCCCGTGTTGTCAAAGCTTCGTGCGCTCGGCTGCATCCTCTCCGACTTCGCGTATCATGCCGGCCGGAGGGTCTGTGTCGGGCGCGGGCTGCCTGCGCGCCAGCGCCCACTTCAAAGCAGGCGGCGTGACGAGCGTCGTCACAATCACCATCATCACCACGACGCCGAACGTCGCCTGATTAATCACAGGCTCATTCACACCCGAGACGTTCGGCAATACAAGCGTCGCGCCTATAGCGGCGAAGATGAGCCCGACCTCGCCGCGCGGTATCATACCGAGCCCGACGGCCAAGCGATTCGTCCCGCGCTCCACGACGCCGAGCGAGCACACCTGCTTGCCAAGGATTGCGGCGAGCGTCAACGCGGCGGCGAAGCCCAGAAGCTGCGGCTGAACAAATGTTCTCAAATCGACTTTGAGTCCCATCAGTACAAAAAAGATTGGCACGAGCACCGTGCTCACCGGAATGAGCAGGCGCTGCAAATCTTTTCTTTCATGATTGGGCAGCGACTCGAAGCTCACTTCGTCAAGGATAAGCCCGGCGGCGAACGCGCCTACAATCGGCGCAAGTCCCACAAGCGAAGCTGCCCACGCTAAGAAAAAACAGACCGCGAGCGACATCGCGAGCAGGACGCCGTGGCCCTCGAAGCGTCCCAGCCCGCGCAGGACGTACGGCATGACGTAGTGGCCCAGCAAGACAGCCCCGACCAGAAACAGTAGCGCCTTGCCAGCAATCAAGACAATGTCCAGCACCTGTAATTCAGCGCCCGCCACGCGCGCACGAATCGCCCCTGCAACAACCGCCAGAATCAGCAACCCCAGCACGTCGTCTATGACCGCCGCGCCGAGGATGATGCGCGATTCGCGCGTCGCAAGCTGGCCCATGTCTTTGAGGACGCGCGCCGTGATGCCCACACTCGTCGCGCACAGGGTTGCGCCGATAAAGATATGTGCGAGCGTCGCCTCCTGCGGAATAAAATAAGCGGCCACGGCCCAACCCAGAAAGAACGGCACAATCACGCCGAGCACAGCCACCAGAAGCGAAGACCATCCGACCTCCAGCATCTCCGCGAAGCTCGATTCAAGCCCGACCTCGAATAGCAGGATGATGACGCCGATTTCCGCCAGCGCCGCGATGATTTCATTCGTCTTCAGGGCTTCGGCCCCTTGAAAGCCGAGCAATACTAAATTGCCTACGAGGATTCCGCCGACCAACTCGCCGAGCACCGCCGGTTGATTAAACCTCTCGAAAAGCTCGCCGCCCACTTTCGCTATGACAAGAATCGCTGCCACGCCCGCCAGCACCAGCGGGTCAAGACCATGCCCCGCGCCTGCGTCCTCTTCAGCGCCCGCAGCCAGGACACATTGCGCCGCTACCACCAGCGCGGCACAGACTAAGACGACGATTGCAAGTTTCCGTCTCATGCTCATTCAATGTCAGTACCGCCTAAGGTCTCGGGCGGGTCTCAAGTCTCGTCAACACCCGCCCGAGACCTTAGGCGGTACTGACCTGTGATGCCGTCTTCAGAAGCGAAAGAACCGAGGGGCAGCAAGTGCGCCTGCTGCTCTCGGTTCTTACGGCTACCGGCTGTTTTCATCTCGGAAGCTTACACGCTTGTTCTACTCTAGCCTCATGCGCCTTTGACTCTCATCGGCTCGGGCGTGCCCTGCCGGGAGATGTCCTGCGTCGCTTCGGGCGAGACGGGCGGCGGGGGCGGGGTGGCGACTAGACGTTCGAGCGCGGCGTCCGCCACCTCGGCGATGCGCGAGATGAGGACTATCTCAAGCTCTTTACGCACGTCTTCGGGAATCTCTTCCATGTCGGCCTCGTTGCGCGAAGGGAGAATTATGCGGCGAATGCCTGCACGGTGCGCGGCCAAGACTTTCTCCTTGATGCCGCCGACAGGAAAGACCAGACCAGAGAGCGTGATTTCTCCGGTCATGGCCGTGTCGGGCCGTACGCGACGGCCTGTGTAGAGCGAAGCAAGGGCCGCGGTGATGGTCACACCCGCGGAAGGCCCGTCCTTCGGAATCGCACCCGCAGGCACATGAAGGTGTACGCCGTAGCCTCGGAACATCTCGGGCTCTATGCTGAACTCAGAGGCGTGAGACCAGAGATAGGAACGCGCCGCGCGTGCGCTCTCCTGCATCACTTCTCCGAGTTGTCCCGTCAGGGTGAGCCCGGAGCCTCCGGGCAAAAGCGTGGCTTCTATAAAGAGCACTTCGCCGCCCATCTCCGTCCAAGCCATCCCCGTAGCCACACCCGTCGGCAATTCTTTGCGTGCCTCCTCCGGATAAAAACGGGGCGCACCGAGATAAGTTTTGATGTCTGCTTCTTCGACCGTTACGTGGTCCGTTTCGCCTTTGGCGACTTTGAGCGCGGCCTTGCGCACGACCGAGCCGATGGTGCGCTCCAACTGACGCACGCCAGCTTCACGCGTGTAGCGCGTGCTGATTAATCGAATGGCAGCATCCGTGATGTCGAACTGCTCGGGCTTGAGACCGTTCTCAGTGACCTGTCGCGGGACTAAATATTGCCGCGCGATATGGAGCTTCTCCTGATCCGAATAGCCCGCGAGCCCGATAATCTCCATGCGGTCACGAAGCGGCGGCGGAATCGGACCCAGTTGATTCGCGGTCGAGATAAAGAAGACCTTCGAGAGATCAAACGGCAGGTCTATGTAATGGTCGCGGAACGTGGAGTTCTGCTGCGGGTCAAGGATTTCCAGGAGCGCAGCCGACGGGTCGCCCCTGTAATCTGCCCCGAGCTTGTCTATCTCGTCGAGCATCATCACGGGGTTATTGACTCCGGCGCGGCGTATGGATTGAATAATGCGTCCCGGCATCGCGCCGATGTAAGTCCTGCGATGACCGCGCAGCTCCGCCTCGTCGCGCACGCCGCCTAAAGAGAGGCGCTCGAACTGGCGTCCAAGGGCGCGAGCAATGGAGCGGCCCAGACTGGTTTTACCCACACCCGGCGGCCCTACGAAACAGAGAATAGGACTCTTGGCATCGGGGCGAAGCTTGATGACCGCGAGGAATTCCAGTATGCGCTCCTTAACGTCCTCAAGACCGTAGTGGTCTTCATCAAGAATGCGACGCGCTTCGTCTAAATCAAGCTTGTCTTCGCTGGATTTCTTCCACGGCAATTCGAGAACGAATTCCAGCCACGTGCGTATGACGTGATAATCGGGCGCAGCCGAGGGCAGCTTTTCCATGCGCTTCAATTCGCGCTCTGCTTCCTTGCGTACTTCTTCAGGAAGATCGGCCTGCTCAAGGCGTTCGCGCATCTGTTCCGCTTCGGCCTGCTCGCCTCCCTCGTCGTCGCCAAGCTCTTTCTGAATCGCCTTCATCTGCTGGCGAAGAATGTAATCGCGCTGCGCCTTGTTCATCTCGGTCTGCGCTTCGTTGGCGATGCGCGAGCGAAGCTGCATGATCTCGATTTCGTGCGAGAGATAGCCATAGGCGAGCTGTAATAGCTCGTCGGCTGTTTCGGCTTCGAGCATTTTCTGTTCCTGCTCGACGCCGAGCGTCAGGACGGAACCCAGAAAGTATGCAAGACGGACGGCGTCCTCTGCGCCGAGGATGACTGAGCGCACTTCGGGCGGGACTTGCGGCATCATCGCGAGCGCCTGTTGAATCAAATTCTGCAAGTTACGTTTGAGCGCTTCGACATGGTCCGGGTCAATGACCTTCAGATCTGGAAGAATTTCGACACGAGCGCGCAGGAACGGCTCTTCCTGTTTCCACTCAAGGACGCGCACGCGTTCCGTGCCCTGCACGATGAGGTTGATGCCCTCTTCGGAACGCATCATGCGTTTGATGCTGACGAGCGTGCCGACCGTGTAAAGGTCTTCGGAACCGGCTTCGTTCATGAGCATCTCTTCGCTCTTGACGCTGATACAGGCCAGCAGTTTTTCGGGAGTGGCGAGCGCCGCCTCGACCGCCGCGATGGAGCGCGTGCGCCCCACAGCCAGCGGCACGACCGTCTCCGGAAAGAGCGTCGTGTTCTGCAAAGGCAGAATGGGGATTTCAAACGGTGTAGCCTGTGCCACGGATGTCGTTTGCTGCTGCTGCTCGCCGGATGCCGCGCGCTGCTCTTCCGGCGGTGATGATGACGCTGCTGACGTGGCGGCGTTGTCCGTTTCCTGTGTCCGCATGTTCTCTTCTGTCTCAGCCATGATTTAAATGAGGAATGAAAAGAATTGACTCATTGATTCATCGGTTCATTGATTCAATGAAGAAATGAACCGATGAATCAATCTTTTCATCCCTCCCTTTCCTCGCAGTGTTCCTCGCCTTTGAGATGAAGGATGAGCAGTCCGTCGCGGTAAGCTTGCGCCAGATGTGCGCCTTCGATGAGGCAGGGAAAGTGAATCTTTCGCTCAAAGCGGCTGTAGGTGATTTCCAGTTGATGATAGGAAATCCCTTCACCGTAGAAGGTGTCGCTGCGGCATCCGCGCACGACAAGTTGCCTGCCTTTAATCTCTATCTCCAGATCGTCCTCAATGACGCCCGCCAGATCAAGCTTCACAATCCAGCCGTCGTTCGTGCGGTACACGTCAGCCGCCGGACGCCACAGCTTGCCGCGCGTGGGACGACTGTTGCGCTCCATCCGCATCAAGAGAAAATAACGCTCAACCGATTCAGCCATAAGAAAGTAAGCAGTGAGCAGTGAGCAGTAAGCAGTAAAAGCATTTCGTTCGACTGCTTACTGCTCACTGCTTACTTTTTGTCTATCCGAAGATTTTGCTCCAGAAGGACGAGCCGCTGGAAATCTCTTCGAGGGCGTCTGCAAGCTCGCGGTCCTCTTCTGTTTCCAGTGCGACGTCGGCCATGGAGATAATGCCGCGCAAGTTTCCCTGATCGTCTACGACCGGGATGCGTCTGACCTGTTTGTCGCCCATCGTGCGTATGGCGTCTATGACGCGGTCGTTCGGATGGACTGAATGTATGTCGTCGGTCATGATCTCTTCGGCGCGAACTTCGCGCGCGTCGCGTCCTTCGGCCAGCGCGCGTATAACTATGTCGCGGTCCGTGATGAGCCCGACCAGTTTGCCGTTGCTGCGTATGCGATTGTTGATGCGCGGAGTTTCTTCCGGCTTGGCATCTCCGGCGATGACGGGCGCGTCCAGGCGCTCGACAACGGGGATGACGCCCGTGTCCTCTTCCCGCATCAATCCTGCGACTTCCTGCAAGGTCGTCTCGCGCGTGGCGACCGTCACGTCGCGCGTCATGATGTCGCGGCAGCGCACGTGCGAGCGTGTCGCGCGACGACCGCGCCCGCGTCTGGGTTCTTCGTAACGACGGCCTTCGCGAGCATCGCGCAAGTCCTCGCGTCCCTCGCCGTAATAGCCTCCACGCTCGCGCGGGCGCTCGTCATAATCAACGCGGTCGCGTTCGTTATAGCGGCCATAATCATCGCGACCATAACCATAATCGCGCTCCAACCCGCCGCCACGATTGCTCAACCCGCGCCCGCCCCTATAGTCATCATAGCCATAATCGTCTCGGCTGTAGCCGTAGCCCGGGCGCTCGCCGCCGTTACCGCGCCGCTCGCGCCCCGTAGCATAGCCCCTGTCATCATCCCTGTCGTCGTAATATCTTGACATGCTCTGTCCTCCCATCTGTCTCAATAAAAACATCCCGCACGGTTGCCTTTCCCGGTTTGCGCGAGAGAAAGTTCAGGTCTTCGACGCGCAGACACTTCTACTCTCTGCCGGGCAATGAACAACCCATATTGCTTTTACCGTCTCAGGGAACTTGGTGACTGGAATTATACTAGCTCAGACAAACTTCGACAAAGACAAACATCTCAAGCGAGCGCGCGATGGTGATTTAAGAGCAACGCTCGCGACACTGTTTTCCGAAGCAAAGAGAGAGACAGCGCGTTTGTTCAACAGTTTCGTGAACAAAAAAGAAGGTCAGCCATTGGTTAAAGATTAAGCGTCCGGGCTCAATTAGGTAAAAAGACGAGGGGGAATAAGTTATGTATTAGCTCCGTAGGAGTTGAATGTTTATAGCTTGATTTTCATCATTAACAATCAAGCTCCGCGAGGTGCGTCATGTCGCAGATGCTAAACATGCCGCTCCTACGGAGCTTGATTCTTGATTGCTGCCTTTAGGCTATAAACATCTTCGCTCCTAACGGAGCTAAGACTTATTTAATTCCGCGCCTGTCTCTTTCTTATTCAATCTCGGCGATGAGCTGGACGCGCGACGTGATGTCAAGGGTTCCGACTTCGATGGGCGTCTGCGCCTGTGCGCGCGCGACCATCATGTCCTGCGCTGTTTCCTCAAGAGGACGAACGCGCGTGCCTTCCTCGCGGACTTCGACAATGCGTGTGACACGCGCGCCGAGCGCCTGAGCGATTGTTTGAGCTTTGCTGACGGCCTCGCGCGTCGCGCCCGCCAGAGCTTCCTTGCGCGCCTGCTCGTCCTTGCGTAGCACGAAGGAGACAGAGTCTACGTTGTTGGCTCCGCTCGTCGCCGCTGCATCTATGACTGCGCCGACGCGCGTCAAATCGCTCATCGTGACAGTGATGCTATTGCGCACTTCGTAGCCCGTGATAGTCGGCGGCTGATTCTCCTTATAGACGCGCTGCGGTTGTATCTGGTAGCCGCCGGTTTTGACTTCCGCGCCCGCGCCCGCCGCAGCCTTGACGGCGCGCATCACTGCCTCGCTACGGCGCGCGTTCTCCTGCTGAGCTTCTAGGGCGTTCGCGTTCTGTGTAACAACCGAGATGACTAGGACGGCTGTGTCGGGCTGTGCGCGTACAATCGAGTCGCCGATGACGGCCACGCGCGTCACGGGGCGCGTCGCTTGCAGTCCTTCATTCGCGGGGCGCGGCTCCTGTGCCTGCGCGTGACCGTTTTGAAATGCAATGAGCGCCAGCGCGCTCAATAAACAAAAGATGACTTTTTTCATGATCTGGTTTCTCCCTTTCCATTTTTAGCCTCGCGCACGTTGGCCGGGAGAGTGGCCGCTCACGGTGCGCGCCGGACTAAAGAACGCGGGCGGACATCTAAACTTGCGCGGTTGCCGTGCTCGTCCCGGTTTTGTTACGATTTCTTCAATGCAATCATTTGGCTCAAAATTCGGCAACTTCAAAAAGCCTAAAAGACAGGGACAGAAGATCACGGTCGGGCGCGCAGAAGATGTGCCGGAGGGACGCGGCGCAACCGTAGAGATGTTGGACGGCACGGAGCTGGCGCTCTACAACGTGGAGGGACGCTTCTACGCCATCGAAAATTTCTGCCCGCACAAGGGCGCGCCGATTGCCGACGGCGAGTTGTGCGGCCACACGGTCGAATGCGGCTGGCACGGCTGGCGCTTCGACGTGCGCTCAGGCCACTGCCTGACCAACCCAAGCCACATAGAGTCTTACGAAGTCGTCATCGAAGACGGCCTGATAAAAATAGTCATCTAAGAGCGCAACACAAGAGAGCGGCTAAGTGCCGTGATGCGGACGCGCGCCGCTCCTTTCTCTTACTAACGCCCCAAGCCTTCAAACGTCCCGGCCCGACCGAAGAGAGCAGGAACACTTTCATGTCAGTTGAGAATCAAGAGAGCGAAGCACAGGTCATTCTCGAAATCGAGCACAAGACATTTGAAGCCATCAAGCTGGGAGATGCGGAAGCGCTCCGCAATATTCTCGCGGACGACTTTGTCTATCGCACTCCGACGGGCGAGGACACAAACAAGACGGACTTCATCAAAGCCGCGACGACGATGCCCTTTAAGATTCTCTCTGTCTGGGGCGAGAACCTGCGCGTCCAATTCTATCAGGAGACGGCTGTGCTGACCGGCGTCCAGCACGCACAGGTCGAGGATCAGGACGGCAAAGAAATCACCAGCTCCGTAGCCTTCACAGACATCTTCGTCAAACACGACAACCGCTGGCTCATGACACTGGCCTTCGGCGTGGAAATCTTAACGCAGTGACAAGTGACAAGTGACAAGAGAAAACATCTTCTTGCTTGTCACTTGTCACCTGTCACTTGTCACTGCCGTTTCCGTCGCTGCCGATGGCTTCGACGGGGCAGGAGGCGAGGGCTTCTTCGCAGAGGTGTTGTTCTTCTTCCGTTGCGGGTTGTTTGCAGACGTAGGAGTAGCCTTTATCGTCCGCGCGTGTGAAGTTGTCGGGCGCTGTATCACGACACACGTCGCAATCTATACAGGTAGAGTCCACGTAATACGCGCCCGCGACGTTTTCTTCTACGCGATCTTTCGGATCAGCCAAAACTCTGCCCTCTTCGGACTCCCCTTTGCGCTCCGACCCGTCACGCGCACCACCAAAGCGCCATGACGGGCCGAGCACCGAACGGCAAACTATAACAGAAGGCAGTGACAAGTGACGAGTGACAAGTGACAAGATAAAGCAGCTTCTCTTTTCTCTTGCTTGTCACTTGTCACTCGTCACTTGTCACTGCTTTTCATGGGTGCGTCATCTCTTCCGGCTTGACGTACTCGTCAAACTGCTCGCCCGTGAGCAGCCCTAATTCGATGGCCGAATCCTTCAGTGAGATGCCTTTCTTGTGCGCGTTCTTGGCAATCTTCGCGGCGTTGTCATAGCCTATGTGCGGGTTCAGCGCCGTGACCAGCATGAGCGAGTTTTTGAGATGCTCATTGATGCGCTCGCGGTTCAGCTCTATGCCTTCGACGCAGTGCTCAACAAAGCTATGGCAGGCGTCTTTCAAGAGCCTTATCGAATGCAACAGGTTGTGAATCATCACGGGGTTGAAGACGTTTAACTCGAAGTTGCCCTGCGAGCCCGCGAAGCCTATGGCCGCGTCGTTGCCGAAGACCTGCACGGCGACCATCGTCATCATCTCGCTCTGCGTAGGATTAACCTTGCCGGGCATGATGGAAGAACCGGGCTCGTTCTCCGGCAGGACCAGCTCTCCAAGACCCGCGCGCGGCCCCGAAGCCAGCCAGCGTATGTCGTTGGCAATCTTCATCAAGGATCCGCCGAGCGTCTTCAAAGCCCCGCTCGCAAACACCATCTCGTCATGCGCCGACAGCGCCGCGAACTTGTTCGGATGCGACGTAAAAGGCAACCCCGTCAGCTCAGCAATCTTCTTTGACGCGCGCTCCGCAAACTCCGGGTGCGAGTTCAAACCCGTGCCGACAGCCGTGCCGCCAATCGCTAGGTCATAAAGCCCCGGCAGCACCATCTTTAATCTTTCGACGTCGCGGTCCAGCAGACTCGCCCACCCGCCCATCTCCTGCCCCACCGTCAGAGGCGTAGCATCCTGCAAGTGCGTGCGTCCAATCTTAACCACGTCCGCGAACTCTTCAGCCTTCGCCCCAATCGCATCACGCAGACGCTCTACCTCCACGATGAGCTTGTTCATCTCCTCCGCCGCCGCGATATGCATAGCCGTCGGGAAAGTATCGTTCGACGACTGCGACATGTTCACATGATCGTTCGGGTGCACAGGCTCCTTGCTTCCCATCACCCCGCCCGCGATTTCTATCGCACGATTCGAGATGACCTCGTTGGCATTCATGTTGGTCTGCGTCCCGCTCCCCGTCTGCCACACACGCAAAGGAAAATGCTCATCCAGCTTCCCCTCGATTACCTCATCCGCCGCCTGCTCTATCAGCCGCGCCTTCTCTGGAGGCAACTTCCCCAACTCCTCATTCACCAGCGCCGCAGCCTTCTTCAAAACCCCCAGCGCCCGCACCATCTCGCGCGGCATCACATCCTCGCCAACATCAAAATGCACCAACGACCGCGCCGTCTGCGCCCCCCAATACCTATCCGACGGAACCTCTATCTCCCCCATCGAATCCCCTTCAAGACGCATCTCCAACGTCTCGTCGTCCTGCCCCTTCGCCTTCTTCGATTGCGACATAAAAGATTCCACCACCTTCTCCGGCAAGCCCACTCCCGCCCAAATTTATATACGTCTAGCCCTATCTTAAAGTTGAATTTGCTTACGCCCCAGTTTATATCAGAAGGCCCACGCGACGACAGCCACGGGAGAAGCAATCTTGATTCCCTGTCATACTCTTGCTGAAAGAACAGCACGGAGCACGCCACGGCTCGTCATCTTCTACTATTCTTCAACTGTTAAGCTGGACAAGCCGCTTCCACGCTGCTTCTTTGTTACCCGCTCCAAACCCGCACGTGCTGTCCCCGCTATAGGCGACTTTAGTCTCTCAAAAATTTTCAACGCTTCACTATATAGCCGAGGGGCTTCAGCATTATCACCTTTGACTTCTGCCAGTAGCCCTAAGTTGAACAAGCTGATGGCGATGCCTTGCCTGTTACCGAGCTTCTTCTCGATTTCTAAACTCTCATCGTATAGTCGCCGCGCATCCTCTATTTCGCCTTGACCTTGTGCAATTATCCCCAAATCATTGAGAGTAGCTGCGATGCCGCTTTGATCATCCAACCTCCTTTTAATTTCCAAGCTCTCATTATAGAGTCGCCGCGCATCCCCTATTTCGCCTTGACCTTGTGCGATTATCGCCATCTGGTGAAGAGCGCTGGCGATGTTCCTGTCATAACCCAGCCCCTTTTTAATTTCCACGCTCTCATCATAGAATCGCCGCGCTTTTTCTAATTCTCCCTGCTGCTTTAGAATCGAAGCTAAATTATTCAGGACAGCGGCGACGCCCTCCTGCTGGTTAAGGCTTTTATAAATCTCAAGGCTTTCCTCGTAAAGCTGCCGCGCATCCTTCAAATAGCCTAGGTCTTTATATGTTCTAGCTACATAATGCTTAAAAATTGCGGTTGATTTGGGTATTTCTGCGTTATACGCTGCCCGCAAAGCCTGTTCGCCACGTTGAATCACTTCGTCCCAGTAACCGCGAACATATAGAAATGCTACCACCACAGCACAAGTCTCCAGCAAGCTGTTCCAGTCTTTCATCTCATAAGCCTCGTCCAGCGTTGTTAGCAGATTCCCTTTTTCCCTTTCAAGTGCGTCGTAATCTTCCGGGGTAGGTGACTGATGAGCTTCGGTGTAGCTCCGAAAGTAAGCAATAAAGTGCTGCCGGAATTCAGCGGCGCGTTCGTCTTTTGAGAGGCGCGACGAGGCTAAACTGCGCGTCAAGCCGTTGATAGTGAAGCGACGATTTTGCTCAAGCCCTTTTATCAACCACAGGTCGCGTAAAATTTTGACCGCTTCGTTAAGGCGATTCTGGTCGTCGCCGAATCCGGCCACTGCCGCCAGTGCTTTGCGGGTAGCGTTCGGCGCGAAAAGAGAGAGGGCGAGCAGAGCGGCACGCCCATCGTCGCCCAACTGCGTAAGATTAAAAGAGCGGTCGAAAACGCGCTCGGCGGCGTCGCCTACGCCATGTTCCAATTCTTCGAGCACGGTGTTCGGCTCTTTCGCTTGATCAATCTGCGCCACAATCCATTCCATCACGAATGGATTAGCTTCTGCCGTCTCGTAGATGCGCTGGCGAACTTCAGTGGAGAAAATTTGCGGGTCTTGCGTCTGCTCGATGAGGCGTTTTAAAAACTCCTCGGCCTCATCCGGCGACATGGCGGAGATGATGATGTTCCGCGTCTTTTCAATTCTCTGGCGTGAAGTGATGAGCGCGGAACGCCTTGTGCTATCAAGCCATGTTTCGATGCTTCGTTGCTCATCGGGCGGAATCGTTTCGTAATTATCGAGCACGACAAGGGCGGGCGGGTTTGCGACGAGCGCGCGGACCTGCGCTTCTTTTTCTTCCGGTTTGAGCGTGCGCAAACCAGGCTGGCCCAATTGTGTTGCGATGTCGTCGAGCAGAGCCGAGAAGGAGAAGCTTGCGCGTGCTGTAACGTCGCTCCACACGACGCGACCTTCGTAAGCTTCTTCCAAAGTACGTGCGGCCTCTGCTGCAAGAGTCGTTTTGCCAACCCCTCCCGGCCCGGAGAGTGTCACCGGTTGATTCTTGCGCAGTGCAAGTTCCTCGTTCAAACGTTCTACGATGTCACGTCCTTCCGCGTCCGTGCGCGCCACAAAGCCAATTATCGGCGGACGAGGGATGAGTGAAGACGCCGGAAGTTTTACAGGCTTCGCTGTCTCGCGTCGCTGGCGCGAAGCGAGCAGAACTTCAACGAGTTTTTCTACGCCTGATGAAACAATCTCAAATGCTTCGTCTTTATCCGGCCAACTAGTAACAGGCTTAATATTAGTAGGAAGACCTTGAATCTTCCCGAAGGGAGCACCTTTCCAGTTAACATGGCGAAGAAAGATGGGGATGACGCGCGCTTCTCTCGCCTCGTGCCGCTCCATAGCGCGCGTCATCTCTATATCGTAGCAATAGTCTGAATCGATGAAGTCGGGGCTGATGAGTAAGAGAATGATGTCGGCGGACTCTAAGTGCTCATCAATCTTGTCCTTCCATTCCTCGCCTGCGCCGATTTGACGATCATGCCAGACCGTGACGAGGCCACGCCGCTCTAACATTTTGAGATGTTTTTTTAACTCTTTCCTCAGTTCTTCATCCCTGTGAGAGTAAGAGCAGAAGATTTCGAGAATCCTACTGGGCTGAGAGTCCACGGTGCGGCGAAACTCCTTTCCGAGTCTGCCGGAAACTATAACATAAGCATTGCATTCGCGTTGATGTGTGTATCGCTGTGGTGAGTTGTTAGAGAGAAGAAAGTTAAAGAGATTGGAGATTCGTTTTGGCGTTGCTCGCACAATGTTGCGTCGCCATTTTTACAAATCCAGAATCGATGCTGTTGCGAGGCGGGGGTTGGGGCGGCGGAAGTGGTCCTGGAGGTTGTCGCGGGCGGCGTCGAGGAAGACGTTGAGGAGGCGGGGGCGCTTTATTAAAAGACGAAGGCCGTCGGTGGAGATGTGGGTGGTGAGTTGGAGGTGGGCTTTGAGGGAAGGGTGGAAGTTGAGGAGGTTGTGGCGGTGGTCGGCGCGTAGGTCTATGAGGCTGTCTATGAGGCAGCCGAGTTCGCCGACTTCGGTGAAGAAGGAGCGTAGGGCTTGATGGTTGGTTTGGAGATGCGGCTCTATCAGTAGGTAGGAGATGTCTGCGGTGAGGTGGCCGACGAGGCGGCGGGCGCGTATGTAATCGCAGGGTGCGCTCGCTTGTTGCTCCTGTAAGACTGCGTCGTAGAGGTCTTCGAGCTTTGATAAAACGATGGGGTAAGCATGCGGGGCGATGTGGCTCTTGAAGATTTCGGTGACGAGTTTGAGGGAGCAGTGTTTTGTCTCTTCGTCGAAGCGTGGAAAGGGAAAGCGTAGGCGACGGAGGATTTCTTCTCCGGCGTCGAGTCCTGTGCCGTCGAGGGCGTCGTCCGCGATGCCTATGAAGAGATAGTAGGCGTGGAGCGTCGCTTCCGTGGCGGGGCGGTCGTAGGCGACGCGGAAGTAGTCTATGCATTTGGAGATGCGGCGGGGAATGTGAACGTAGTGTGCGTACCTGGGATTGGCGGAGATGGCGCGGTAGAGGCGACGAATCGTAGCGTCTGCGCGCAAGGGGTCTGCGGTGGTGGCGGTCTCGGTCACGCAAGCCATAAGGGGGTTTTGGTGCTCTGCGCGGCGGAAATTTTTGTTACGGCACAACGAGAGCGCCGTGGGCTGTTCACAGTTTACATCTTTAGAGGGATGAGCGGGTAGCTTTATCGGCTTGACTCTAAATGGTCTGACGAGCGGCTGGTCAAAACCGCGTAGCCGAGCAAGCCGAACGCGATGGTGGTGAAGAAGCCGAAGAGGATGGCGCTTTCTCTTAATCCACTGAGAGCGCCGACGGCGAAGAAGGCGGGCAGAGCAAGCCCGCATAAAAGAGGTACGAAGCGGCGAGGGACGCGCCACACGCCTGCTTTCAAAACCATCAGGCCAACGACCAGCATGAAGAGGTGGCTGAGCGGCCACGCCGCGTCCGTGACCTTGAAGAAGAGTGTGCTACGGTCAGGGCTCGGATTAAACATCTCCTGTATGGAGAAGAGCGCGGCGAGTAGAAGACCGACGAGCTGCACGACGAAGACAATCCTGCTCGCGAGGCCGCGACCCGTGACGCGCAAGCGCCGCATAGCTATCACGCTCGCCGTCCACCCGCAGAGATAGACCAGACCGAGTGCGCCGACCACAACATGGTTACGGTTATTCGTCGCGTCAATCCAGCCGAACAAGAGAAACTGCACCAGCAGCATGGGGCTGCCGATGATTCCAAGGATGCCCAGTACGCGCAGGCTCAGACCAGATTCAGAACGTGCGGTGGTGGTCGCGGCTGTGCGGTCTTCCGCTGTGTGTTCTTCTGCGGACATCAAAATCGTCTCTCTTACGTCTCAAAGGCTTCTAGTGTTGAAGGTGTCGCCGTTGCGCAGGTCGCCTGTTTCAAAGCCGCGACGGAACCAGCGCACGCGCTGCTCTGAAGTGCCGTGCGTGAAAGAGTCCGGGACGACGTAGCCCTGGGACTCGCGCTGTAGACGGTCGTCGCCGATGGCTGTTGCGGCCCGCAATGCTTCTTCTATGTCGCCGGGTTCGAGCAAGCCTTTCTTCTGCGCGTAGTACGCCCAGACGCCTGCGTAGAAATCCGCCTGTAACTCCAAACGCACGGAAAGCTGGTTCGCCTGAGCCTCGCTCATACGCGCGCGCATCGCGTCCACCTGTTTCATAGTACCGGTTATATTCTGTATGTGGTGGCCTATCTCGTGCGCGATGACGTAGGCTTGCGCGAAATCGCCGGGCGCGCGAAAGCGGCTCTTTAATTCACGAAAGAACGAGAGGTCGAGGTAAACTTTTTCGTCGCCGGGACAGTAGAAGGGGCCGACGGCTGCGCCTGCAATCCCGCAGGCAGAGCGCACCTGATCCGTAAAGAGCACAAGCTTAGGCGCTCTGTACTCCTGCCCCTGCTGTCGGAAAATATCGCGCCAGGTGTCTTCCGTGTCGGCCAGCACAACCCTGACGAATTTGACAAGCTCCTCTTCTTCCGGATTGACGGGGCGCTGGGTCTGTGTGCCGGGCTGGCCGCCGCCGCCTTGCAGGCGGTCGAGCACCACGCGCGGGTCAGCGCCAAATAGTAACGCCACCACCAGAAGGACGACCGTGCCTATACCGCCGCCTACGGCCAACCCTGCGCGCGAGCCGCGCTGGTCTTCCACGTTAGAGCTTTCTCGCCGACCAAGCCAACGCATAATTTTTTCCCTCCGTGTTAATCCGTCTCAAGTGAAAAAGAGCGCCGTGCTGTTTAAGTCCAGAGACCAACAGATCACTCGCTCTTAAAAGTCAGCAACAGCTCTACGCCTTTGTAAAGCCGCAGCGTGTTGCCGTCGAGCGCAAAGCGCGTGGCTGCCTCAAGCGCGCGCGTAAATTCCTGTTCGACGCGCATTACGTTCTGATCCAGACAAGCGCGCCGCGTTGTAATCACGCGCGAGAAACTGATGCGCGTGCCGTCGATTTGAAAGCCGCCCGACATGAGGTTACAGCCCGTGTTGCCCGAAATAGCTTTCTTCTCACCATTGAACGTGATGAAAGCCTCGCCCGCGCTGACGCGTTCGCCTTTGATCTCCGTGAGCCGCCACTTGCGATTAAAGAGCGCTGAGCTGTCCGCATCGTTAGTCGAATCATTGCCCGTTGAATTGTTGCCCGTGCCGCCGCTTGGCTGGCAGACCGCAGTGGTCGAGACATTCATCGGCACGACCAGCGGCGCATCGTCGCGGTTAACTTCGTAATCCACATAGCTCATCTCAGACGGGCAGCAGAGCGCGTCTTCTTCCTTGTAGCGCGCAAAATCCGCAGTGATGCGCGTGGGGCTTATGAGCCGCAGGTTCGTGAGCGCGCCGTCCATGCGCGACGCCATCAAATCGGGCGAGAGCGTTCCCGCATAGCGGCCTTCCCAGTAGACAAACGCTTGATAGCCCATCGGGCGACACATGCCGTCAACACCGGACAAAGCCGTGATGACTTTAGTGTCCGAGTAAGATTGCACAGGCCCGTAGAGCGTCCAGCCTGCGCGCACCAGCGCACGCTCGGCAGGGCTCTCCGGCTGGCGCACAATCACGCGGCAAGTTCCCGTAATGGGTTCGCTGCGCCCCCTCAAAGGACGCGGCAAGCTGCCCATACGCTTATTCCAATTCACGATGCGCCGGTCCAACCACGGAGCATCCTGTCCCGAAGCCTGTCCGCTCGCCCGACAAAAAATCTCGACCGGCGACAAAATCAGTAGCGTCGCGAGGAGCAGTAACGCACCGAGCCTTTTCATACGGAATTCCTCCGCGCACATATTATGAGCCTGTAATTCAGAGTAGCAAGTCATCCGAGGCAGATTCAAACAGGGATGGACAGGATAGACAGGATAAAAGCAATGCAAAAGTCAAAATGCAAAATGATGAAAGAAAAGCTATTCTTTAATTCTGCACTTTGCACTTTGCATTTATCACTTCTTCTGTATCCTGTTCATCCTGTCTATCCCTGTTAATTTTCTTCTTTTGTCGGCGCGCCTGCTTCGCGCCATGCCTTCCAGCCGCCCGCCATCGAGTAGACGTTTGTATAGCCCATCCTTTGAAGCATGTCCGTCGCCAGGGCCGAGCGATAGCCGCCGCCGCAATAGAGTATGAGTTCCGCTTCCTTTTCGGGAACAAGCGTTTCTATGTCGCGCTCTATGATGCCCTTGCCGAGGTGCTCCGCCCCGGCGGCGTGGCCCGCCGACCACTCGTTGTCTTCACGCACGTCAATCAATCGCGCTCGATTGCTCTCTTCCAGGCGGCGGCGCGTCTCTTCGACCGTCACTTCGCGTATGCGGCTCTTAGCATCGGCAACGACTCGTAAAAATCCTTCCGAGTGTTTCATCTACTGTCCTCTCTCTACGTAAAATTTGAGCGGGCGGAGCTTCTTACGCTCTCCCGGTCGTGCCTGACTTGCGCTCTCTGCCTCCGTTTGATAAATCATAGCGCGTCGGAAACCATTTTGAGGAGACCCAAAGTGACCGGAAAGCTTATCCTTCTATTTTTGATTGCGGCCTCGGTCCTTGCTCTCTCAGGCTGCAACCGCGATACGGAGATTAACGCGGCCCTCTCGGAGGTGGACGCATTCACAACGGAGTTGCACGAGCGCGTCACACGCGCGCAAGGGGCGGTCAAGGGCATTGACGACGCGCAGCAATACCTGGATTCGCGCAGGAGCGACATCAAACCCAAGGCAAACTTTCTGGCACGCATACGCGGCATACAGGTCGGCAGCGAGACCCAAAAGAAGATGGTTGACACGGTCAAGCGCGACCAGATGATGATCTCCTCTTTACCAAACACGCAGATGACCTACTCCATGAGCGACCCCGTCTTCAGAACCAAGCTCGAAAAGCTCGTCAACGACTATCTGGACCTCTTTCAGGCATAAGCACCGAGGGCGTAAATCGTGAATCGTGAATCGTAAATGGAAAAGCCAGTTCTTCTATTTACGATTTACCATTTACGATTTACGTCTTTTCCCCTCTTCCCCTTTTGCTGTAAACGGGGCGGACGGATTATAATGCCTGTCTTTTCAAGCAAGCACCGAAATCATGTGTCGGCTCAAAGCCAGAGAGCGAAGTGTGTTTGTTGAATTGTCGGCGCACTTTAGCGTGACGCCCAGACCAGGGGCCGTCGAGCCCGAACGAGAGGCCGCTATGAAAAAAACAGAGATACAGGAGCGCGTACGCACGGCGCACCGAAAACTAACGGACGCGCTCGAAGGCTTGTCCGAAGAGGAAGCCGGGCGCGTGGGGCTCACCACTGAGTGGTCTGTCAAGGACGCGCTTGCGCACATCAGCGCGTGGGAAACGGAAGGCGAGCTGCGCCTTCGAGAGATACAGGCCGGGACGTGGCAGCCGCAAAGACTGAGCCACGAGATGATAGATGAATTCAACGCGCGCGTCGTCGATGAGCGCAAGACGCGCTCCTTCGCAGAACTCCGCGAGGAGTTTGACCGCGCGCATTCGAGCCTCGAAGAGTTCATAGCATCTCTGCCCGACGAGATTGATGAAAAGTCGCCCACCTACAAGTTCATCGAAGGCGTCACCTTTCGTCATCACGAGCACCACGCAGGGCAGATAGAAAATTACCGGAAACAGTGACAAGTGACGAGTGACAAGTGACAAGCAAGAAGATGTTTTCTCTTGTCACTTGTCACTCGTCACTTGTCACTGCTTTTAAGGAGGAGCATTGGCAACGGAACAGTTTGACGTGACGATTATAGGGAGCGGGCCGGGCGGTTATGTGGCTGCGATACGGGGCGCGCAACTGGGGTTAAAGGTGGCTCTCGTCGAGAAGGACAAACGCCTCGGTGGGACGTGTACTCTTCGCGGCTGCATTCCCACGAAGGCGTTGTTGATGTCTGCGCACGTTTATGAGCAGATGCAGCACGCCAAGGATTTCGGCGTCCAGGCTTCGGAGATTCAACTGGCTTTCGGCGACGTGCAGAAGCGCAAAGATAAGGTCGTGATGAAAAACTCCAAGGGTATCGAATACCTGATGAAGAAAAACACGATCACGGTCTTCAAAGGCAAAGGGAAGTTGGCGCTGCCCGGAAAAGTTGAAGTCACCGGCGACGACGGCCAGAAGGAAACCATCAACACCAAAAACATCATCATCGCGACGGGCTCGGTCGTGCGTCCGATTCCCGGCTTCGAAGTTGACGGCTCTGTGGTTGTCAACTCGGACCAGATTCTGGAATTGAAGGACGTGCCGAAATCCTTAATCGTGATGGGCGCGGGCGCTGTCGGTGTAGAGTTCGCTTCCGTCTACTCGCGCTTTGGCGCGGAGACGACGATTGTCGAGCTGATGCCGCGTCTCCTGCCAATCGAAGACGAAGAGGTCTCGAAGGAGCTGGAAAAATCTTTCCGCAAGCGGGGCATCAAATCGCAGGTGGATACCAAGCTCGAAAAGTTGGAGAAGACGGACACGGGCGTTCGCCTGACGGGTAAGACTTCCAAGGGCGAAGACGTCACGCTGGAAGCTGCGATGTTGCTCGTCGCCGTCGGGCGCATGCCTTTTCTGGAAGGTCTCGGGCTTGAAGGAACAAAAATCAAGGTCGAGCGCGGCGCGATTCAGGTGGACGAATTCTGTCGCACTGGCGAGCAGAACGTCTTTGCCATAGGAGATGTGATTCCGACTCCGTGGCTCGCGCACCTTGCTTCCAAGGAAGGCATCCTTGTTGTCGAACAAATCGCGGGCGAGAAGGCCGAGCCCATTAACCTTCGCCACGTTCCCAACTGCACCTACTGCGACCCTGAAGTCGCGAGCGTCGGCTTGACGGAAGCGGCGGCGCGCAAAGAAGGCTATGACGTCAAGGTGGCGAAGTTTCCCTTCTCTGCTTCGGGCAAGGCGCGCATCCTCGGCGAAGAGGAGGGCTTTGTCAAAATCGTCAGCGAGACGAAGTACGACGAGCTGCTGGGCGTGCACATCATCGGGCCGCACGCGACCGAGTTAATCGCGGAAGCGTGCGTCGCCATGCAACTTGAATCAACGGCAGAAGAACTGGGCCGCACCATGCACGCGCACCCAACCATTGCCGAAACGGTCATGGAAGCAGCCGAAGGCATTCACGGGCTGACGATACACATCTAGGAAGTAAGCAGTAAGCAGTGAGCAGTAAGCAGAACAAACTGCTCTTTACTGCTCACTGCTTACTGCTCACTGCTTACTTATGAAAAAACAGCGCAAACCGGCGCAGGCCGAAAGTAAAAAAAACGAGGAGCAGGCGGTCGCTGTGGCCGACGCCGCAGAGACGACAGCGCCGCTTTCATGCACGAGCGAAACATCGCTCACTCATGAGCAGATGCTTGAGATGTATCGCTATTTGAAGCTCACGCGGCTGGTCGAGGAACGCCTTGTCAATCTCTATCGCCAGACGAAAGTTGTGGGCGGTGTGTTTCGCTCGCTAGGACAGGAAGGAACGGCGGTCGGCACTGCTTACGCACTGAGGCCGCAGGATTTTCTGAGCCCTTTGATACGCGACCTCGGCGCAGTGCTCGTGCGCGGGATTCGCCCGCGCGAGATTTTCGCGCAGTACATGGCAAAGGCATGGGGGCCTTCGGGCGGGCGCGATTTGAATATTCACTTCGGCGATTTGGAAAAAGGCTTCATCGGTCCCATCTCGCACCTGGGCGACATGATTCCTGTGATGACGGGCGTCGTGCTCGGCGCGCGGCTTCAGAAACGTGACGTCGTGGCGATGGCCTACATAGGCGATGGCGGGATGAGCACGGGCGCGTTTCATGAAGGCTTGAATTTCGCCGCCGTCCAGCGCCTGCCTTTGATTGTCGTCGCGGAATATAACCACTACGCTTACTCTACGCCGACCAGTTTGCAAACGGCTGTTGAAAATCTGGCTGATAAGGCCGCAGGCTACGGCATCCCCGGCCACATTGTTGACGGCAACGACATCATCGCCTGCTACGAAGTGACGCGGCGTGCCGTAGAGCACGCGAGCGGAGGCAATGGAGCAGTGCTCATCGAAGCGAAGACCTATCGCCGCAAGGGACACGCGGAGCACGACGACCAGCGCTATGTTCCCGAAGGCGAAATTGAATGGTGGGAGAAACATAACGACCCTATTGATCGCTACGAAAGATTTTTGACGGAGAACAACATCGCCACGCGCGAGAAGTTGGGAGAAATCACAGCGGACATCCAGCGCGAGCTTGACGAAGACGTGGCGTGGGCCGAAAGCTCGCCCATGCCCGAAGCGGAGCAGGCCGCCTACAATGTGTTCGACAACACGATTGTGCCGCCCGCGTTTCGCCCGAAGGTGTTAGGCGAGACATAAGTTATTAGTTAATCACAATTGTCCGGATTGGAAGATGGGTAGGACTCTCAAAGTAGAATTAACAGTCAAAGAGGATGACGGGCGAGTGATTGTCAAGTCACTTGATGGCGAAGATGCCGATAAGTGGCAAAGGCTCGTAGCTGACCTTTGTTTGTTCGCGCAAGCTCACAACAAGAACCCTGATTGGGCTAGTCTTCGGTGGAGAAAAACGGAAGCATGGCAGATGAGTGAGAGAGTGCTGGATAAGGCTGAATACAGATTAATATTAGAGGCTTGTCGTAATCTACCGAAGGCCCATGGTAACTATCATGTTAATGACTTCGTCACGAATTTAATGAGCACCGTGCTAGATAAGAAGTTGAATCCGACAACAATTAGAAATATTGATAATCATTACAAGTCAAAGCGGTACAACGAAATCAGAACTCGTGATGATTTAGTAGACTTTTTTCACAGATACCCAAACACGCGTGAGGGAAACACGGAAGCAGCCTTATATCTATGGGGTTATAAGTACTGGAACAGAATGGAACAGCTTAGGCAACTCGTCGCGTATTTCGATTCAATAGAAGTTAGCGATGAAGAGTCATTAGAGCGTTGGGCCAAGAACAGCGACTTTCACAAGGATTTCGAAGGCAGAATAAAGGGTCTTGGTATCGCGGCTTATCAATGGTTAACAATGCGAAAAGGAGTTCAGACTGTGAAGCCAGATAGCCGTGTAAAGCGATTTCTCCACAAAGCGACTGGGCGCGATTTTTCCGCTACAGAGATTATTTTAATTCTTGAGAAAGTAGCCGTAGAGTTAGGTATACCCGCGAACGAATTAGATTGGGCAATATGGGAGTCAGAGGGTACCCCCCATTAGTGTTTGTGAACAGCTATGTCAACAGCAACTAAAAAAGAGCATAAATCGAACCGCCCGCAGCGCGGCGGGATGGCGACGATGGTGGAAGCTATTCGCCAGGGCATCTGGGAAGAGATGGAGAGTGACCCGAAGGTCTTTGTCATAGGCGAAGATGTCGGCGCGTATGGCGGCGCGTTCAAGGTTACGGACGGTCTAGTGGACGAGTTCGGCGCGGAGCGCGTGATTGATACGCCTATCTCGGAGGCTGCGATTGTCGGCGCGGCGTGCGGCGCGGCGTTGATGGGGATGAAACCCGTCGCGGAGTTTCAGTTTATAGATTTTATCTCGGCTGGCTTTGACATGCTGACAAACTACGCTGCGAAATGTCGCTATCGCTGGGGCGCTGGCATTCAGGCTGTGTTTCGCGGCCCGTGCGGGAGCGGTGTGCACGCCGGGCCGTTTCATTCCATCAATGCAGAGGCGTTCTTCCTGAACACGGCTGGCCTCAAAATAGTCGAGCCCTCTACGGCTTACGATGCGAAGGGCTTAATCAAGGCGGCTATACGCGACCCGGACCCCGTGCTCTATTTCGAGCACAAGAAGCTCTATCGTCTGCCGCGCCTGCGCGAAGAGTTGCCCGAAGACGATTACATCGTGCCGATTGGAAAGGCGCGCACGCGCCGCGAGGGACGCGATCTTTCCATCATCACTTTCGGCGCGATGACCTTGACGGCTCTAGACGCCGCAGAGGAGTTGGAGCGAGAGGGTCTCGATGTAGAGGTCATAGACCTGCGCACGTTAGCGCCTATGGACAAGCAGGCGATTCTGGATTCTGTGAAGAAGACCAGCCGCGTGATGGTCCTGCACGAAGCTTCGCGCACGGGCGGCATCGGCGGCGAGATTGCCGCGACGATTGCCGAAGAAGCTTTCGAGTGGCTGGACGCGCCCGTGGTGCGCGTCGCTTCGATTGATAGCCCCGTGCCTTATTCGCCGCCGCTCGAAGAGTATTACATGCCGCAGACGAAAGATGTGCTGGAAGCGGCGCGGCGGCTCGCGGCGTATTGAAAGAGGAACAGCAGGATTTTCATCTTTCGTTAGATCTGTCTTTTGTGGAAAAGGAGAACGTTGATGCCCAAGTACATTATAGAGCGGGATATCCCTGCGGTCGGAAAAATGTCTGCGGACGAATTGCAGGGCGCGTCGCGTAAATCATGCAGCGTCATTGAGAGCATAGGGCCGCAGATACAGTGGGTCGAAAGCTACGTCACGGACGACAAGCTCTACTGCGTCTACATCTCGCCCAACGAGGAACTGATACGCCAGCACGCAGAGCAGGGCGGCTTCCCCGCCAACCGCATTTCGGAAATTAGAACAATGATTGATCCAACGACAGCGGAGTAAATTTTAGATTTTCGATTTGCGATTTTAGATTGGAAGATGACAAATCAAAGTATTTGAAATCTGATTAAGCTTTAAATCTTTAGTCCGCTTCCAATCGAAAATCTAAAATCGAAAATTATATCGGGAGCATTTATGAGCACAGAAGTAGTGATGCCGCAGATGGGTGAATCCATCGCGGAAGGGACGATCACAAAGTGGTTAAAGAAGGTGGGCGACCGTGTGGAGCGCGACGAGCCGCTCTTTGAGATTTCCACCGACAAGGTGGACGCGGAGATTCCGAGCCCCGCTGCTGGGACGCTCACGGAAATCAGGCATCAAGAGGGCGAAACTGTCGAAGTCAATAAAGTAGTCGCCGTGCTGGATGGCGGCGACGGCGCAAGCGCCGCAGCCGCGCCGCAAACTGAAACGGCAACGAGCGCACCTGCCTCGCAGGCAGCCGTCTCGCCTGAGCCTCCGCCTCCGCCGCCCGCGCCACCGCCCACGCAAGCCCCATCAGCGCCTACGCCACCGTCAACCACATCAACTACTGCTGCACCGCCACCGCCAGCGCAAGCTCCGCCTGCACCGCCAGCGCCTCCTTCGTCTTCTGCGCCTGCGCCTCCGGCTCAAGCCGCCCAGACATCTTCCGCGCCGACCGCAGAGGCAGCCCCGGCGCAAGCTTCTGCCGCGAGTGAAGACCGTGGCTCCCAGTCCGTAGAAGAGTTGCGCCGCACGCGTTCGAGCCCGCTTGTGCGCAACATCGCGCGCGAGCACGGCATAGACATCTCTCGTCTTGAAGGTACTGGGATGAGCGGGCGCGTTACCAAAAACGATATTCTGAGCTTTATAGAATCGGGCGCGGCCATGTCGCCGCAGGAAGCCATGCAAACGGGTCAGGCGCAAGCCGCAAGTGCTGCTGCGCCTGCTGCTCCGACGGCTCCCGTACAGGCTCCGCCGCCTTTGCAGCCCGGCGCGGAAGACCGCGTCGAGCCCATGACCGTCATGCGCAAGAAGATTGCCGAGCACATGGTTCAGTCTCGGCGCACTTCGGCGCATGTCACCACCGTTTACGAAATAGACATGACGCGCGTGCATCGCCTGCGCGAGCAACACAAGCGCGAGTTCCAGGAGCGTTACGGAACAAAGCTCAGCTACATGCCCTTTATCTTTCAGGCTGTGACGAGCACCATCAGAAAGTTTCCAATCTTTAACGCGCAGGTTTCGGGCGACCAGATTATCTACAAGCGCGACATCAATCTCGGAATGGCCGTGGCTTTGGACTGGGGCTTGATTGTGCCGGTCATCAAACGCGCGGACGAGCTTTCGATTGCGGGCCTTGCTCGCGCGGCCAATGATCTTGCTGACAGAGCGCGTACCAAACAACTCAAACCGGACGAAGTCGCGGGTGGAACTTTCACCATCACTAATCCGGGCGTCTTTGGCGGACTCTTCGGCACGCCGATTATCAACCAGCCGCAGGTCGCCATTCTCGGCGTCGGCGCGATAGAGAAACGCGTGAAGGTGATGACCACGCCCGAAGGCGACGACCACATGGCGATTCGCTACATGGCCTACTTCGCTTTGACCTTCGACCATCGCATCATCGACGGGTCGGACGCCGAAAAATTCCTCGGGTACGTCAAAGAGCTTCTGGAGGCGGGGTCATTCCAAATATAAACAGGCTGGTCTAAGCTAAAAAAACATCCACGCGCAGAGGTGTGTCACTTAGATAGATACTGCATGATTAGCGAAAGAGGTCGCCTGACTAATTCGGGCGACCTCTTTCGTCTAAAGCGTACAGGTTATTGCGGCAGGCAAGCTCATTTGTCCTAACGAGGGATAGTAAATATATCCTGCTGAGAAGTTATCGTGCCGGTTTCGATGGCGTTCCCGTTGGCGTCATAAGTTGTCCACATGATAACCGGGGCACTCGCCGCAGATGGGCTACGTGACAGTATCAGTTCAAACGTGCCGGAGGGTTCGCCCGATTTCAACGGCTGAGCGAAAGTGTATAGGACGGATGTTCTGTCGAGTCCTGTGTCCTCGATACTGACCTCTGTAGACGGGAATCCTCGCGCTACACTTCCAGACATCCCCGTCCCTGCGAAGAGTTGACCCTGCGCGTCATCTACACTGAAGCTAATCCACTTGACAGGCTTTTTCCTCTCTGCGGGCAGGAGTTGGAATCTCATGGTGGCAAATCTTCCTTCAAGCATCAGGTTGCTGGCGAATTTGCCGGGAGCGGCTGTCTGAGGAGGCGGCGAGGCTGTCCAGGGGCCGTAGGTGAGGGCACACGTAGTGCCGTCGCAATGATTGACCACGAAGACGACTGTGCCCGTCCATCCCACAGAGTAATTGACGGAGAGGCTAAACTTCACAGAGTTGAGCGCTGACATCGTCCCGGCATTGGGGATGCGGTTGAAGGGTGCTACGAAGAGGGACGTCGATAGGAAAGGCGAGCTGTCTATAGATATTAGAGCACCCTGCGTCGTGGTCGGAGGGTTAAAGCTGATGTCTATGGAGCAGATGGGCGAAGCAGGCACTTTTGCATTCGTGATGGTGAAGGTTCTCAAGTCCTGTGTTGTTTTTGTTTTCCATGATGGAATAGCCGAGATTTCGTCACAGCATCCTGCGGTCGGGTTAGTTGGATTAGTTGTAGTTGTTCCAGTGCAGTAGAAGTCGCCGCTGATGATGTTTGGCAACCCTAATTTAGATACGGTCAGAGGCGGAAGCGACGGCCCTATGTTCACGAAATTAGCGCCCGTGCCGGCAGTATTGGGAGAACCTATGACGCTCAGATAGTTCTTGTTGAACCTCGCCACATAGATCTTCTTGTCCGGGCCTAGCTGTAGCTGGCCTGTATCATAGTAGTTCCCCGTCCCGGTGCTGCTGAACAACTGCGTCCACACAGGCGTGGAAGAAGTCAGGTCTAGCTGAAGGAGTTGATTCGGGCTGCCGCCCGTGGTCGTCACATAAAGCAATTTGCTGTTAGGCGAAAACTCAAGGCCGTAAACAAGTATGCTTTGAAATGGCGCAGCCGACGTATCGAACGTCCTGGGCGTGCCGGAGACCTGACCCGTCGCATTGTTGAAGTCAAGTATCTCGACAAATTTAGAGCGCACAGCACTGGCGATTAGCGTCCCATCAGGAGATACTTTCATTTGTCCCTGCGACGGAAAGCCCCCAAAGTTAGTCATGTAATGCGTGCCAGCTAAAGACATAGTCGGAGATGTACTGACTCCACTGGAGTCAACGTGAAACGCATAAAACTGGGCGTTCACGGAAGGGGAGAAGGCGTTCGCGCCTATATCGAACCCATGAGCAATAACCCAGAAGCCTGTGCCGGCAGCATCCCGCACCGCCGTCAGCTTCTCTGAAACCTTGTTCTTCAGCACAATGTTTTTGGATACGGGGATGACATCGCCCAAGCCACCGGACAGCGTCATATCAACTATCGAATAGCGCAGATCGACGTTTACATTATTGTCCACAGTGCCTACTGTAAAGATGAAATATTTCTGACAGGCTTTTCCCGGCCAGGGGACGATTATCGCGGACTGTGTAGCAGAGCTATGCCCCATCAAGCCAGTGCCGTTCGGCATCGGTTGATGGATGGTATTCCAGACAGTTACCCCATCCGTATAAAACAGGAGATTGCCATTGTGATCCGACATCACCGCGCTGCCCTCGCTGGTCGTCATTGCAGACCCGGACACAGCAACAGGTATTCCCGACGAAAAATTGAGACGCGCTTTATCACCGAACAGCCAGTTGTTAGCTTCGTTCTGTGCCCTTGCAGCAACATTGGGCAGCAACACTATCAAAGCGATTAGAATTGCTCTGCGAAGCACATGGCCCACAAAACTGCCTGAGCATCCTTTGCGTTTTTTCATCGTTCATTCTCCTGTTGAGTAAATACCTGATGGCTGATTGGGGTGATGAGGCGTGCCTAACCGAGACTATAAGTTAGCTCGCGGGCAACATCACAAATCCAGGAAACGGAAACCAAGTTTAGACTTGGTCAATACTTGATTGCCCTGGCCGGTGTTTGTCCCGATTGCGAGGGCACTGGTGAAGTGCTCAAGGAATGGCGTCCCTGTTATTGCCGACTCATCCGGATTCTTTCGGTGACGCTCGCGAATAGATATCACAGCGCGAGTGATTATTAAAGCCATACTTGATAGTAGACCGGAGCGGGGCGCAGAGAGAGTCGCAAGGCATTCCACGCTCTGCGCCTGCTCGAATCCACCGAGGTCGTTTCCGTAGGCATGAATGTCTACGCTGAAAGCTGTGTGAGAGTAAAAGCGACGCGCTTCTCGCTCTCTGAAACGGGCTTCTTGTTGCCGCAAAGTTGCAATTCTGTGGTGAATAGATGATGAATGCGCGAATCAAGCTATTTCGCTTAAGACCTGCTTGACTTACCCTTTACGTTCGATAAAAATCGCTGGGTTCAGTCAATCTTAAACTGGAATCCTCGCTTGAAGTCATTTGGTAGTTTCGTGGAACAAGCGAACGCTTGAAGCATTAACCTGCGGCCAGCAGGAGCGCGGGCTTCGGCCCTTTGTGTTCTCTGGTCGCCACTACAGAATCGAGATGCGGGTCGCAACGCTTGAGATAAAAATAGACGAGCGTCCCCGGCTGCCTCTCGCTTACGGAGTTAAAATATGAGTGTCATGAGATTCAGAATTCTTTCGGTCCTTACGCTTTCCCTTCTCCTGGTGCTTTCTGCCGCCGCTGCTTTCGCGCAGGGTGACCAGCAAGGCAGCACGGCGCAGATGAGAACCGTTTCCAGCGGGCAGAAGATGAAGTTGAAAGGCGTCGTCGTGCGCCGCGATGCAGACACGTTCGTCGTCCGCGACATGAACGGCATGGATACGACAGTGCTCTTAACTGATCGGACCAGCGTCAAGACCAAGGGCGGCTTCCTTCGCAGCGGAACAAATTATGGCTCGACGCAAATTCTTCGCGGTCTCAATCTAGAAGTCGAGGGTCGCGGCGATGCGACGGGTCAACTCGTCGCAGAGAAAGTCAGATTCAATGAATCCGATTTGAGAGTTGCGCGCACGGTCGAGACGCGTGTTGACCCCGTGGAGGGCCGCGTCAGCCAGGTTGAGCAGAACGCGCAGCGCATGTCCGGCCAGATTGACGAGCTGGCGGCTGTGGCGAACGCCGCAGGCGGCGGCGCGAAGGCCGCGCAGCAGACCGCAGACGCTGCCGTGGCTGGCGTCAATGCGACCAACGAGCGCATCTCCGCTCTTGATGATTACGTGGTTCAGGACACCACTCCTATCCTGTTCCGCGTCAACAGCGCGATCTTGAGCCCGGATGCGAAGACCAAGCTGGCCGATGTCGCACGCAAGGCTTCGACGGCCAAAGGCTACGTGATAGAGATTTCGGGCTTCACGGATGCGACCGGCTCCGTGGCGAAGAATCGTCGCTTGAGCCAGCAGCGCGCAGACGCCGTTGTGCGCTACCTTGTTGACAATCACAACATCCCGCTTCGCCGCATCATCACGCCGTACGGCTATGGCGAGTCGAAGGCCGTGGCGGACAACACGACGCGCGAGGGCCGTGAGCAGAATCGCCGCGTGGAAGTGAAAATCCTCGTCAACCGTGGATTGACAGCACCTTCGCCGACGATGCCTGCGCCGAATCAGCCGGGCGACGGCCAGTAACGACCGGAACAAATTGGAGCGGGGCGGAGAGATTTATTTTCCGCCCCGCAAAATTTCCTGCACCAACCTTCAACCCGACGCGCGGCATCAATATTTATGTGCGCGCTCCGATGCGCGTCACTTAAAATCCAGCGCGGGTGCTGAAGGAGACGCGGCCAATTTGAGAGCCGTTCGCAGCTTGCATGAAATCTATCCTGATGGGAATAAGAAAAACTTTCAGGCTGGCGCTTCCTCTGGGGGCGCTGGCTCTTCTTCTTTTGTGTGTCGTCGGCGCGAGTGCGCAGAACGCGCAGCGGCCCGAAGATTTACCGCCGCCGCCGCCAAAGCCTACGCCGAAGCCTACGCCGTATGTTCCGAAAGACAGCGATTACGAGGTTGTGCGTGTCACGTCCAATCTCATCGTCGTGCCCGTCTCCGTCACGGACGCGCAGGGTCAACCCATCATAGGTTTGACCGTCAAAGATTTTCGTCTTGAAGAAGAAGGGCGCGTGCAGGAGATAGCGCAGATAGGCAACCCCGAGCAAGTTCCTTTAGACATAGCCGTCCTGCTAGACATCTCCGGCAGCGTCAACGCGCGTATAGAGTTTGAAAAGGAAGCTGCCGCGCGCTTTCTCAAACAGGTCTTGCGGCCCGGAGACCGCGCGACCATCTACGCCATAGGCATGCAGCCGCAGCTTGTTCAGACGCTCACCACAGCCGAAGCAGCAACGGCCCGGCTGCGTACAGTCGCGGCCACCAAAGGCCCGACGGCTTTTTATGACACCGTCGTCGAAGCTTCGCAGTACTTAGCGCGCTCGACCCCTGCTCAGAACCGCCGCGTCATCGTCGTCATCTCTGACGGCGAAGACAATTTCAGTCAAAAGATAAAGCGGGCCATCGGCACGACTACAGCCGAGCAGACTTCCGTTTCGCAGCAGACACGAGCCTCTGTTTTTAATCGCGTGCAGCAGGAGGTCCAGCGAGAAGTCCAGCGCGCAGAGATTACATTTTATTCTATCAACCCGAGCGGCGAGGCGCTGCGCCTGAACGTTCCGGGCATGCGCGCGCAGACCGCCATGGAAGGGCTCGCGCAGGCCACGGGCGGGGCCAGCTTTGTGCCGGACAAGCTGGAAGATTTGGACACGGTATTTAAACAGATTGCCAACGAGCTGCGCTCGCAGTATCTACTGCAATACTACGCGAACGATGAAACGCAAACGGGAGCGTTCCGTCGCATACGCGTGCAAGTGCCTACACGGCCCGCGCTCAGGGTGCGTGCGCGACAGGGCTATTATCCGAAGCGCAAGTAAAAGAGAGAGACCGCTCTCTGCAAGTTAAGAGAGCGCGCGTGCGCTTCTCTCTCTAGCGCGCCTGCATATCCACCAGCACGTCCGTCAAACGATTCATCACTTCCAGAAGAGCGCGGCCCGCAGCATCGTAGCGGCCCGCGCCGACGTGTTCTTCCGCGATCGATGCGCTTGAAGCCACGCCCAGAAGCCTTGTGTAATACGGGCGCAGGTCGGAGCTACTGCTAAAGATCGTCTCCAAAGCGTCCATCTGCACGCGATAATTATGGAAGAGTTCCTTGAGCTTGGCCCTGTTGGCCTGCAAAGCCTGTGCTGACGACGGGTTATTCTGCGCCGCAGCTTCATTCGTCTGAAGCTCTTTCCAGATAGGGCCGTAGAGATAAAGGAACCTACCGATGTTTTTAATCTGCTCGGCCACGCGCGCGGCAGCCTGTTGAAGCGCTGCGGGCGCGGCCTCGGGTTTCGCAGTGGCGGCGGCGGGGCGCGTGCGTTTGGACGTGGTTCGACGCCGCGTCTGCCCAGAAGCGCTGGCAGCCGACAGACAGAGCACGAGGGCGAACAGCAGTATAGAGATGCGTTTCAAGAAGCCTCCTTCTCAGGCGTCCACAGTTTTCGGCGGACGCAAGCTTTTATTGTTCGGGAGAGCATCGTAATTATTTTTCAAACTATGAAGCGCGGAAGTGTTGTGAGTCAAGTCTAACGGCAGCGAGTCGTTTTCAAATCAAATTCACCGCAGAGACGCAGAGGACGCGGAGAAAGCGCAGAGAGTTGAATCATTTCTCTCTGCGCCCCCTCTGCGCTCTCTGCGTCTCTGCGGTGATTGACTTGGAGAGAATTTATTTGTGCTCGCAGCGCGCTCGTCCCGCGTGTGCCGGTGCTGCTACAATGACGAGAGCTAAAAAATTTTCATCAAGATGAAAGAAAAGCTATTAAGAGTCAGGCGGATGGGCCGCATTGAATACGACGCGGCGCTCGCGCTTCAGAAGGAGACCGAGCGCGAAGTCCAAATGGGACGCGCGCCCGACACGCTGCTTCTGCTTGAACACCCGCACACGATTACGCTCGGGCGCGGAGCTAAACCGGATCGCATCAGCGCGCCGCAAACCGTTTTGGATGCGCGCGGCGTCGCCGTCTTTGAGACCAATCGCGGGGGGCGCGCAACCTATCACGGCTTGGGCCAGACGGTCGGCTATCCCATCATCAATTTGAGTCCAGACCGTCAGGACGTTCTGCGCTACGTGCGCAACCTTGAAGAGATGCTCATTCGCACGCTCGCGGATTTTCGCATCGAGAGCTTTCCCATCAAGGGACTGACGGGCGTGCACACCACTTTGGGCAAAGTCGCGGCCATAGGCGTGCACATCGCGCGCTGGGTCACAACGCACGGCTTTGCTTTGAACGTCAACACAGACCTCAGCTACTTCGACCTCATCATTGCCTGCGAGGGCGAGCCCGTGACCTCTATGAAAAAAGTTCTGGGCCGGGAGGTTGATATGCGTCTGGTCGAAGACCGCATCATCGCGCGCTTTGCAGAAGTCTTTGAGATGAAGCTGGAAGAGACGGTCGAGACGTTTGAAGCGGCGCACAACGTGAGGACCGCGAGCTGAGCTTTGAACCTCCGCGTACAAACATGCTGACACTTGAGCTAATCCGGGAGGCGCGCGAGCGCATCGCGCCTTACATACACCGCACGCCGGTTCGTGTTTCTCGTTCCTTTGACGAAGAGGCAAGCGCCGGGTCGCAGCGACCGCGCCGCGTCTTTTTCAAGTGCGAGAACATGCAGCGCACAGGCGCTTTCAAGATGCGTGGGGCAACGAACAAGATTCTTTCTTTGACGCCTGAGGAAAGAGCGCGCGGCGTGGTCGCTTTTTCTTCCGGCAACCACGCGCAGGCGGTCGCGCTCGCGGCTCGTGAAGCAGGAGTGCGAGCCGTCATTGTCATGCCGACGGATGCGCCGCAGACAAAGGTGGCGGCGACGCGTGGCTACGAAGCGGAAATCATTTTTTATGACCGGCAGCGCGAGGACCGCGAAGAGGTTGCGCGCTCATTGGCCGAACGTGAAGGGCTCGTGCTCGTGCCGCCCTTTGACGATTACATGGTGATGGCCGGGCAGGGGACGTGCGCGCTGGAATTTCTGGAAGACGTGCCCGAGCTTGATTGCATCGTCGTGCCCGTGAGCGGCGGAGGACTCTTCGCGGGTGTGAGCACTGTCGCGAAGGCGCTCCGTCCACAGGTGCGCATGTTTGGTGTCGAGCCTGAAACAGCAGACGACACGCAACGTTCTTTTCGCGCAGGCAAGCGCGTGTCGATTCCGCCTCCACCGACCATCGCGGACGGATTGCGCATGACGACACCGGGCGCGCTCACCTTCCCTATCCTGCGGGAAAATGCCGCAGACGTGCTTACGGTTTCCGACGATCAGATAGTGGCGGCGCTACGCTTTATCCTCTTCCGCATGAAGACGCTCACCGAGCCATCGGGCGCAACCGCCGCGGCGGCAGTGCTTGCACAAAAGCTTCCGCCGGACGTCGAGCGCATCGGCGTCGTCCTCTCCGGCGGCAACATAGACCCGGAAAACCTGGCGCAGTTACTAGGAGAAGAGGTCAGAGGTTAGTAAAAGGTGGAGAGCCCCGCAAGGGGCGAGATATCAGTAGCCCAGCACGTCAGTGCTGGGACAACGTCGTCACCATTGTTATGAGCCCCAGAGGGGCGACATCGATTGATGTCGCCCCTCTGGGGCTCATTCATTTATTCGACGCATGTTCCCACGGCTCACGCCGTGGGCTACTGTTATACCGCCCCTTTCAGGGGCTCGATACGAATTCCAACCTCCTGCAATTACTAACCTCTAACCTCAAGCCTCTGACCTCTGTTTTCCCTTTTCACTTATTTATCTTAGAATGGGATTCACAGATAAATCCTTTGGAGTGTGTAACAGTGGGTCGTGAGCTGAGAGTTATCAATACGACGCGTACGAAACCGCGTGAGCCCAAGCCCGAGTGGTTGAAGATTCGTCTGGGCGACCCGACGAATCAGAATCACGTGCTCAAATTAATCGAGGGCTTGAACCTGCACACGGTGTGTCAGGAAGCGCGCTGTCCGAATATCTTCGAATGCTGGTCGGACAGGACGGCGACGTTCATGCTCGGCGGCGACATCTGCACACGCCATTGCGGCTTCTGCGCCGTAGGCAAGGGCTCGCCGGCGGCGCTCGACCCGCAGGAGCCGCGTCATGTGGCCGAGGCAGTGCGCCATCTGGGACTGGCTCACACGGTCATCACCTCCGTCAACCGAGACGACCTCAAAGACGGCGGCGCAGCGCACTGGGCCGCGACGATTAGAGAAGTGCGCGCGCTTAATCCTGACTGTAAGATCGAAGTCCTGATTCCGGATTTTAACGGCGACGAAGCGGCGCTCGATACAGTGCTCGACGCAGAGCCGGACGTGCTTAATCACAACACGGAAACCATCGCGCGTCTTTATCGTCGCGTGCGGCCCGACGCCGTCTACCAACAATCCATGACGCTTTTAGAGAGGGCCGCGCGCCGCCGCGACCATGAGGGTCGTGGGATGTTGACCAAGAGTGGCATCATGGTCGGCTTAGGCGAACGGTTCGACGAAGTGGTCGAATTGATGAAGGACTTGCGCGCCGTCTCCTGCGACATCATGACCATAGGGCAGTACCTGCAACCCTACGAGCGTAGATTGCCGGTCGAGCGCTACGTCACGCCGGAAGAGTTCGCGCGCTGGCACGAGATAGGCATGGAGATGGGTTTCCGCCACGTCGAATCAAGCCCCCTGACGCGCTCCTCGTATCACGCGCGCCAGCAGGCGGAAACGCCGACGGAAGAGAAAGTCGAAGACAATCTAGTTTCCGTGCGTTGAGCAAGTACGAGACCCTGTATAAAGCCGCTTTCATCAAGAAGCGGCTTTATCTTTTTCTATCCAATTCTTAACTGAGCAAAATTTCCAATCATGAAAGCTGTCGTCTTCAAAGAGCATGGCGGGCCGGAGGTGCTCGAATACACTGACCGGCCAGAGCCTTTGATTAAAGCCAACGAGGTGTTGGTCGAAGTGCGCGCGTGCGCGTTGAATCATCTGGACGTGTGGGCGCGCGGCGGATTGCGGGGGATAGAGATTTCTTTGCCGCACATTTTGGGCAACGACATCGCGGGTGTGGTGCGCGAAGCAGGCGAGCTTGTGACGTGGGTCAACGTGGGCGACGAGGTGTTGTTGCAGCCCGGCGTGTCGTGCGGCCATTGCATTGAATGTTTGCGCGGGCAGGACAATCTTTGCCCGGAGTATGACATCCTCGGCTACAGGCGCGACGGCGGCTATGCGGAACTGGTGGCTGCGCCGGGCGTGAACGTCGTGCCGAAGCCGAAGAATTTGAGCTGGGAAGAGGCAGCCGCTCTGCCGCTTGTGACCGTGACGGCGTGGCACATGCTCGTCGGGCGTACCGCAGTGCAGCCGGGCGAAGACGTTCTTGTTCACGCTGCCGGGAGCGGCGTCGGAAGTCTCGGGATACAGGTGGCGAAGCTGCGCGGCGCGCGCGTTATCGCGACCGCAGGCTCGGATGAAAAATTGTTGAAGGCGCGCGAGCTGGGCGCGGACGAGGTTGTGAATTACACGCGCGAGGATTGGCCGAAGGAGGTGCGCCGCCTGACGGGCAAGCGCGGCGTTGACGTGGTGTTTGAGCACACGGGCGCTGAGACGTGGCCGGGTTCGATTGCGGCGCTCGCAAAGAATGGGCGGCTCGTCACCTGCGGCGCGACGAGCGGGTTTGATGCGCGCACGGACTTACGACAGGTCTTTTATCGTCACGTCTCGCTGCTGGGCTCGTTTATGGGTTCAAAGGCGGAGCTATTGGACGCGATGAAGTTTGTCGAAAGCGGAAAGATTCGCGCCGTCGTAGACCGCGTGCTGCCTTTACAGGAAGCCCGCCGCGCTCACGAGCTAATTGAAGACCGCGCACAATTCGGCAAGCTCGTCCTTGTCCCTTAAAGAGGATTCAAACAGGGATGGACAGGATAGACAGGATAAGAGCAATGCAAAAGTCAGAATGCAAAATGATGAATGAAAAGCTCTGAGGTCTTTAATTCTGCACTTTGCATTTATCATTTCTTTTTATCCTGTCTATCCTGTCCATCCCTGTTAATTTCTTCCCTCACGCTTATTGCTCACCCGCGTCGTCCGGCGCGTCCGTCGCGTCGTCGGGCTGGTTTGAATCCTCGCTGCCCGTTCCATCATCTTCGGCGGCTTCGGGGGGCGGCTCGCCTCGCTCGTCGCGCAGGCGCAGGACGGCGCATTCTTCGTCCTCGTAGACCTTGTCGAACCATCCGCTCTGAAGCGCGTTGTAGTAGAAGCCGTCGTGTATCTCTTCGTTATCCGAGAAGACGTAACGCGCGCCGAAGCGCTCGCGTATGATGGGGCCGGGGTCTTTCTCCTTGCCGAGCGTGATCTGTTCGTAGAGCTTTGCCAGCTCAGGGTTTTTGTTTAAGAGGTAGGTCGGGTCGAGGCCAGAGACGTAGGTGTGCTTCGTGTCGTAGAAGAACATCTTGGGGAAATCGTCCCAGTCCGTGTTGAAAATCATCTCGCCTTCGGGAACGTTGTCGCGCACCCATTCCATTCCCTTCTGGTAAAATTTGTGGTCGTGATCGTTGGCGATGGACTTGGCCGTCTCCTGCACGTTGATGAACATCGTGATGGTCACGACGGAGATGACAAAGGCGACGGCCATCTTGACGAAAGTCCGGCGCGTGACAGCGTAGACGATGAGCAGCGCGAAGTAGCCGACGGAGGCGAGGCTGATAAGCACTACGCCCAACGTGCTTACATGGCGCGCCGCGCCGGGCGCAACCCCGGTCGGGCGCAGCACTGTGAACTGGTAATAGACAAAGAATAGAATCACGCCGAGCGCAAAGCCTACCAGGGCCAGCTCGGGCTCGCGCCAGTGGCGTTTTCTCTCCTCGGCGATTGCCATGGGCGGTTGATGCCTGTCAAGAAAAGGCTCCAGCTCGTCCATCACTTCGCGCGGCATGCGCGTCAGCGCCCCGCGCACTCCCTCCAAAACGGGTTGCAGCGAAAAGGCCGCGAAGAGGACGGCAAACGGCGGCCAGTATTCTACGAAGCGGCGCGAGCGAAAGCTTGCAATCATCAGCAGCGTGGAGAAGATGAGGAAAAAGAGCGGGCGCGCCGCTCGCCGCTTGTCCGTCCAGTCGAAAGCTATGTAGCCCACGAGCATCGCCGCGAAAGCTATCAGACAGCTTCCCAAAAAATACCAGCTCTCGTACGGATACCACTCCGTGCCCACGCTCGTAGTGAAATCCCCGGGCGTCGCTTTAATCAGCACATGCTCTATAAAGAGCCGCACGTTTTTAGGGAAGTAGGGATTGACGATAAAGCCCGCGACCGCGCCGACGAGAGTGTAAAGCGGAGCCGAGAGCGCGCGCAGTACGGAGTGTTTGTCAAAACGCCGTTCGCTCCACAGCACTACGAGCGGCCAGATAAAAGCCGCCGCCAGGAGTGTGACGAAAAGGCTGTAGGTCCAGACAAAGAGAAACGCGAGCGGCGCAAGCCAGACGTATTTTTTCTCAAAGAGCAGGTAGATGCCCGCGACCATGAAGACGATTGCAAGGGGCGGAGCCTTCGCCATGTTCATGCGATAGAGAAAGGGAGCGGAACAGGCGAGGAGCGCTATCAGCCAGCAGAGCGCGTAGGGGATGCGATAGCGCACGATGAGCCAGAAACAGGAAAAGACGGCGAGGCTCGCAAAGAGCGTGGCGGAAATTTTTGCCGCCATGCGGAGGTCGAAAATCCATGTGAAAGGAATTTGCAGGATGTGAAAGAGAAGATGATGGTCAACGTAGCCCCTGGGGTCGAGCGTCGTGAGCGGCAGCCACTTGAAGACGGGCGGAAAGTTGCCGTGGCGCATACCGTCCCAGAGCAGGCTGCTCCACTTGATGTGGTAATAGCCGTCGAAATCTCCGCAGCAGACCGCGTCGGTCGAAAACTGCAACCTGATGAAGACGGCTGCGGCTGCCGCCGCGCCTATAAAAAGATAGAGCGCGCGAATTGGAAAATCCGACTTCTCGCCTCTGCGCCGCGCGCTCTGTTCAGGCTCCTGCGCCTCTACTGTTTCCTCTTGAACATCCTGCATCACGAAATTAGCTTCCCTCTTCTAGTTTCTTAAAGACGCCCAAGCGCTACGCGGAGACACAGCGATACGGAAATGTGGTGAAACAATCTTGCTCAACATTTTCTTGGTTAAGGGCCAAGCCCTAAACCTTTCCCTTCTGATGGATCGCCCCTAAAAACCTTCCAAACAATGAAAATTACGACTAGCGCAATAAAGGCTATTGAAATATAAAGGCCGTAAGCGCCAAATACGAATCTTATTATTGGAACAACAGTAACAGTAAGGATAGCTCCAATAATGGCATCAACAATAGGCCATCCTATTTTTTCATTTAAGCTTTCTTTATGCTTCTGTGGTGGGGGCGCTAATTCATCAATCGAATAAAAGCTTGGCACTCCAAGTTCTTTCTCTTTCTGAAATTCCTCTTGAGCCTGAGTCAAAGGAACATTGATATTTCTAAGGCCGCACTTCCAGCAGAATTCATACTTATCTTCAATCTGTTCTTTACAGTTAGAGCACTTCCACATACTTACCTCTTATTTAATAAGTCAAGACAACGACCATTAGCAAAGAAGTTGGCGAGCCCGTAGATCGAAGAACAAATCGTCGTGTTACCCCATCTCCGCGTCGCGGCCTCCGCGCCCGCCTCTCATCCCTCTCCTCTCAACCTGCCGATGAGGTCCACCAGTGTCATGGGATCAATGGGCTTGGTCAGATGAGCGTCAAAGCCGGATTGTAGCGAGCGCGTGCTGTCGTCGTAGCGGGAGAATCCGGTGACGGCAATCATGGGCACGGCGCTGTATTCGGGCAGAGCGCGCAGGTGTTGCGCCAGCTCGTAGCCGGTCATCACGGGCATTCCGATGTCCGAGACGATGACGTCAAACTGTATGGTGTGCGCGTACGAAAGCGCCTCGGCGGCTGAGGAAGCGACCGTCACCTCGTAGCCCGAAAGTTGCAGCATCATGCCGAGCATCTCCGACACGTCCGGCGCATCGTCCACCACCAGGGCGCGTGGCTTTCTCCCGGCTTTTTCGCCCGGCTCATCCTGCGCGGATGGCACGGGCCGTGGCTTCTCCAGGCTGCCCGGTAAAAACAGGCTGGGTGGTAAAGCGTAAACGAACGGGTACGACACTGGGTCGACTAGCATCTGTCGGGCCTTTCCGCCGCACAATCCTCCCGCGCGGCCTTCACTTGCTTCGAGGGGAGCGAAACCGATAATAAACTTTCACCCCTCTATTGTCACCCACGACCGGGCCGCTCTTGAAAATTTTCAGTGACACGAGCGCACAGACTTTGATAGGGTTGTGTTGAAAGGCAAGAACACAGAATTTCAACAAGGAGAGATAACAAGCATGGCAACCAGGAAGTCTGCGAAGAAGTCGGGCGGCGCGAAAAAGTCCGCTAAGAAGTCTGCGAAGAAAGCTGCGAAGCGCGGCGGCGCGGGCCGTGCGTCAAAGAAGGGCGCGGCCAAAAAGAGCGCAGCCGGTGGAGGTAAGGGCGCGAAGCGCGGCGGCGCAGCGAAGAAAGGCGCGGCCAAAAAAGGCGGCGGTGCTAAGAGCGCCAAGAAGCGCGGCGGTGGCGGAAAGAAGCGCGGCGGCGTGACCGGCTCCAAGATCACAAAGGGCGTGCGCCGCATCGCCGGTAACGTTCTTTCGAGCGCGGCAGCCGGAGCGGTCGTCGGCGCTCTCTCCGCAGTTCTGCCCGAAGCCGAGCAGACCAAGGAAAGCATGGAACAAAGCATGGACACGACCGGATCAAAAAAGTCCGGCGGTAAAGCTAAATAAAAGTCGAACGGCAAGGTTTCAATAAAGGGGCAGCCCACTCAAGGGGCTGCCCCTTTGTCATCTTTCGACCATAAACTAACGCCTTGTTTCGCTTCCATCTGCATTTCTGGTAATCTCCTAAAAAAAAGCGAAGCGAAAATAAGAGCGAGCGTGATTTTCAAGCTCAAACGGCGCGGCCTCGCACCCCTCGTCCAAAGGTATTTTATGTATCCTTCCGGCAATCTTTTTATTCCGACATCGCACGGGCAACTCGAAGCCATCCTGAAAGAGCCGCGCGAGCCTCGGGCGCGAGGCGTGGCGCTGGTCTTGCACCCGCACCCCTTAGGCGGCGGCACGATGCATAACAAAGTGGTCTTTCGCGCCGCGAGCGCTTTGACGGAAGCGGGGCTCGTCGTCCTGCGCCTGAACTTTCGCGGCGTGGGCCAGTCAACCGGGACGCATGACGAAGGTAGAGGCGAGTTGGAGGACGTGCGCGCCGGGCTGGATTACCTCGCGGAGCACTACGCGGGCCTGGCCCTAACGCTCGCGGGCTTCTCTTTCGGCGCGCGCGTCGGTCTCGAAGTAGGCATCGCAGACGCGCGCGTTCGCCAGCTCATCAGCATCGGCACGCCCGTAGACAAGTATGATTTCTCATTCCTGACCGCGTGCCGCAAGCCCATACTTTTTGTTCACGGCGACCGAGACGAGTTCGGCAAAGTAGAACACCTCCGCGCACTCGTCGCCCGCCTTCCACCCGAAGCGGAAGCCAAAGTAGAAATTATCAAAGACGCAGGCCACTTTTTCGAGGGCCGCCTGGACGAGCTGAAACGCGCGATCACGGAATGGATTAAAGAAAGGGATGAGGGATGAAAAGCAGGGATGAGGGCGGAGGGATGAGGGATGAATTAAAGAAAGAATATTCTTTGCTTTTATTTCATCCCTCATCCCTCATCCTTCATCCCTTTCTTCTTCATCCCTTGCTTTTATGATTAACCAAACAGACCCGGCGATACGCATTGTGATGATGCCGCGCGATACTAATCCGCAGGGCACGATTTTTGGCGGCATCATCCTGAGCTACATAGACTCGGCTGGGGCTATAGAAGCCCACCGCCGGACCCGTATCGAGCGTTTCGTCACCGTGGCGATGCGCGAAGTCATCTTCCACGAGCCGGTCTTTGTCGGCGACCTCGTTAGCTTCTACGCCGAAACTGTTCGCATCGGCACAACAAGTATTACCGTGCGCGTCTGCGTTGATGCCGAGCGCTACGGAGGCACAAGCGACCGCCGCCGCGTCACCGAAGCCGAAGTCGTCTACGTCGCCGTAGACGCCAACCGCCTCAAGATGAAAATCCCTAAAGATAGTAAGCAGTGAGCAGTAAGCAGTAAGCAGTAAGCAGTCGAACGAAAGACTGCTCAACCTGATGGCCTCTCATTCTCTTTTTACTGCTTACTGCTCACTGCTTACTGCTTACTATTCTTAATTCAGGCGCGACATGAGGCGGCGCAGGGCGAGGGTGGCCTGTGTGTAGCCGGGCTGTTGTTCGAGGGCGAGGCCGTAATGGCGCGCGGCCTTGAGTAGATGGCCGCGCATCTCGTAGACGCGCCCGAGATTGAAATGCGGGAAAGCGCGAGCTTCGTAGCGCGGCGCAGAGATGGCGCGCTTGAACCAGCGCACGCAATCATAAGTGTCGCCCTTCGCCATGAGGTAGCTGCCGATGTCGTTATAAGGGTTGCCGAAAGTAGAATCCACGCGAATGGCTTCAAGGCATTCGTTGATGGCGTCGTCGTAACGCTCCTGAAAACTGTAGACCCAACCAAGAAAGGTATGAGCTTCGGCAGTCGGGTACGTGGCGATGGAGCGGCTGTATAACTCAATCGCCTCTTCGTAATCCTCGTCGAGCTGTGCACGATACGCGCGCTCGAACAGCTCTACAGCCTCTCGCCTCTTCTCATCGCCGGGGAAATCATCGCTGAACATTCCTTCACTTGCTTTCCGTCTTGTCGATTCGCCTGATGCGCCCGTCCGTGCGCGGGGCGATTGATTTGACGCTCGCGATGGCCTTTCTCAAAACTTCGGGCGCGCGCTCGGCCTCTTCCGGTTTGATTAGAAAGCGGCGGCCCTGAAGCATCTTGTAATCGTCGCCGCCTTCGACAGCGAGAAATGAAGTGGTCGCCAGCGAGTACGTCTTCCGGTCGTCAAGCGGCTGGCCGTTGACGATAACTTCAGTGACACGCGAGCCCACCGGGCGACGCGCGTCAAAAGTAAATCTTATGCCCGAGACTTGCGGGAATCTGCCCGGCTGTGCGTCTTCGCGGCTGCGGCTGACGCCGTGTTCGAGCGCCTCGCGCAAGACCTTTCCAGTGACTTCGATTTTGACGACCGGGTTGGCGAACGGCAAGATAGAAAGCACGTCGCGGCGCGTCAAATCGCCTGCGCCAATCACCGTGTCGGCGCGAATCGAGCCGCCGTTTAAAATCGCCACGTCCGCACCCGTCACACGCCGGAAAGCATCCGAGATAAAACTGCCGACGTTGGTTTCCTCCGAGCGGCTAGGCTCGTCGCGCGCATCCAAATCAACGTCCGTGCGCCCGACCACTTCGCTTAATTCCATCAAGAGCTTTTCATACTTGCGCGTGACCACGGCGAACTCCGGGTCTTCCGGCACGTCATTGGTCACAGGAATCACTTCCCAGTCTATGCTTTCAAGCTTGCCGCTGCCCGCGTAGATGTTCAGGGTAATGCGCGACATCTCGCGCCCGTCCGAAGTCATCTTGAAGATGGGCGTGCGTACCGAGAGCGATTCCAGCAGCGTGTGCTCGTGCCCGCCGACGATGAGGTCAAAGTCCGCGCAGCGCGCCAGCTCTTTGTCTTCGCGCATTGTGAGATGCGTGAGCCCTATGACGACCTGTGCGCCGCGCGAGCGCATCTCCGGGACGAGGATTTTCGCCACCGCACACGGCTCCACAAATTCCACGTCAGGGCCGGGCCGCGAAGTCGTTTTTGTTTCCGGCAGCACGAGACCGATTAACCCTACGCGCACGCCGTCAAACTCCCTGATGACATAAGGCGGCGTGTCCGCGAAAGTCTTGCCCGTCTTTTTGTCCATCACGTTTGCGCCGAGCCATGGGAAACGCGATTCCTTCATACGCTCGCGCAAGACGTCGGGGCCGAAATCAAACTCGTGATTGCCGAACACGGCGTAATCAAGACCGACCGCGTTCCACGCGTCAATCATCTGCTGACCCTTGTAGGTCAGGGATTCTACGGACGGCGAAATGGTGTCGCCCGCCATCAGAAAGAGCGTGTTCTTCTCTTCCGCCGCGATGCGTTTGCGCAAAGTGAGGAGGCGACCGAAACCGCCGCGCGTGCCCCTGTCCGAAGGCGTGAAGCGATAGACGTCGTTGACCTGAAGGACAACGACGCGCACAATGCGCTCCTGCTTCGCCGCGTCTTGCGCCCACACGGAAAGCGCACACAAGAGCACGAACAAAAGAACGAAAGCCACACGCTTTGAACTTTGTAGACGCATCAAAAGTTTTTCCTCCCGGAGCATAAGCGAACGCGAAAGCTTTACTAGCTGGTGAGTCAAAGAAGCCTTGCATTATACTAACCATGGGCAACGCGCGACAAACCAAGTTTCCTTCAGGACAGCCTGAGAACTGCCGCCGTCTGCCTGCTCTATACCAGACCAAGGTAATTTATAGCACTGACTTCTTCATGAATATTCCAAACAGCCTGCACATCGAAATCACAGACCGCCTCGCCGCCATGGCAAAAGATGAAGCCGTCGTCATCTTTGTTTTTGAAGACGAGCCGCGCGTGGACGTGGCGGACGCACACGTGCGCCGCGCGTGCGACGAGGTCATCCATTCCGGCGAGTTCAAAGGCGAAGCTGAAACTTCGCTCTTCTTCTACGCGCCACAGGATGCGGGCGGCGCGCGCAGGCTCCTTCTAGTTGGATTAGGCGCGCACGCGGACGTGACGAGCGCTGTCTTGAGCCGCGCTGCATCAACCGCCGTGCGCTCAGCGCGAGAGCGCCGCACAAAGCGTCTCTCTTTCGTGCTGCCCGAAGCTCTTGATGCAACGAGCGCGGCGCGCGCCGTGGCCGAAGGCGCTACCGTGGGGCTTTACGAGAACGACTTTTATCAAACTAAGAAAGAAGACGTGCCGGAAGTTGAAAGCGTGAGCATCGTCGCAAAGGGCGTGTCCGGAGAGTTGCGCGCGCAGGCGGAGCGCGGGCGCATCGTTGCCGAAAGCGTGAACTGGGCTAGAGGCTTGTCGGACGAGCCGGGCGCGACGTTGCCGCCGCGTGAGCTTGCGCGCCGCGCCGCAGAGATGGCCGCAGAGTTTGGCCTCACGGTTGAATCACTCAACGCAGAAGAAATCCAGGCGCGCGGCATGGGCGGGTTGTGGGGAGTCGGGAAGGGCTCGGATGAAGAACCCGCACTCGTAGTTGTTCGCTATGAGCCCGAAGGCGCGCGCACGTCGGACGAGCTGTGGGCCTTTGTCGGCAAAGGAATCACTTTCGACACGGGCGGGATTTCCATCAAACACGGCCTCGACATGTACGAGATGAAGGGCGACATGGCGGGTGGCGCGGCTGTGCTCGGCGCACTGCGCGCCATCGCACAGTTGAAGCCGCGCCGCCGCGTCGTAGGCATTGTGCCCGCCGCAGAAAACATGCCCTCCGGTCGTTCTATCAAACCCGGCGACGTCGTCAAGACACTCGCGGGCTATAACGTCGAAGTCGTTGACACGGACGCCGAAGGCCGACTGGTACTGATTGACGGTATAGCCTATGCGCGACAATTGGGCGCTTCGCGCATAGTTGATCTGGCGACACTGACGGGCTCTATCATCGTCGCGCTCGGTAATCATCGAGTGGGTCTGTTTAGTAACGATGATGAATGGGCCGCTCGTGTGATGGAGGCGTCAGAGCGCGCGGGCGAGCCTGCGTGGCGCATGCCCGCCGACGACGATTACAAAAAGCGCATCGAATCGGACATCGCGGATTTTAAGAATTACGGAGGCCGTCCCGACGCCACTTCCGCCGCGCTTCTGTTGAGCAAGTTTGCGGACAAAACGCCTTGGGTGCATCTGGACATCGCGGGCACGTCATGGCAGGACGACCCGCAGCCCTACGGACCGAAAGGAAGCACGGGCGCGGGCGTACGCACGCTGGTCGAACTGACCTGCGGCCAGTAGATTGCGGAATGCGGATTGAAGAAAGAGAAACTGTTTTGTTCTTAGAAAGTGTTTTAAGAGTCCCGTAGGGACTAAATGTTTATAGTTAACGACATCAATCAAGAATCAAGCTCCGTAGGAGCGTCATGTGCTTTGTTTATTACATGCCGCTCCTACGGAGCTTGTTATGTCTTGTCGCCTGCGAGCTATAAACATCCTCGCTCCTACGGAGCTAATACGAAAGACAGGGACTTTTCAAACTGCTTCTTCAATCCGCAATCCGCATTCCGCAATCGTGTTAGCGTGCGCGTTTTTGTCTGTCTTTAAGCAGGTTGTATTTCAGGAGCTTTTCGTCAATCTGTCGGCGCAGCTTGCGTCGTTCCTCTTCCGTCTCACAACCGGCAAGCTCCGTCTTGAGCGCCTCTGCTTCTCTGAGCAGATCCAACTCTTCGGGGATGATGTTGGCGTCCTTGAGCAGCTTGTGGCCGAGGCGCATGTCTTCGGGTGTCGAGAAATAATCCGTGAGGTCTATGGGCTGGCCCTTGCCCGGCAGGTTGTCGAACTCGCCGCGCTCCATCGCTTCCCGAATCATCTTTTCGATCAGCTTTTCGCTGCCCATAAAACCTCTCTTCAGCGATGTCTCACTTTACCCTACGTGATGGCCGTCTCTGTAGTTCCCTCCTAAGCTGGCAAGTGATTTAGCGCCGCTTACTTCGACTTGGGCGGCGTCCTGCGCACGGGCGCGAACGCGTTCTCGAAGACGTAGTCCGCCACGAGCCGTCCCTGCGCGATGCCCGCCGTTTTGTCGAACGCCCAGTGGATGCCAAGGTAGATTCGGCTCTGCCCGTTCTCCTCCTCGGCCTGCGAGAGCGTCGTGAAACTGCGCGGCACGAGCGGGCGCACCTGCCCGTCGTTGCCTACCGTCACCCCGTTGAACTCGTCCGAAACGAAGGTGAAGGCGATGTCGTCTCTCCCGTAAAACTTGCGCAGTGTCTCGAAGAGAGCCCCACCGAACGTGGCGTGCCCCGAAGGGTAGGCCGGGAACGGCGGCGTGAAGTTCGGCCCCGTCAGATTGCTCGCGGGCGCGCCCAGCGGCGAGAAGTTCACATCGCACGTAGTATCCGGGTTGCCGTCGCCTATGCCCGTCGGTCCGGTCCCTACGTCGGCTTCGCGTATGCCCGTGATGGGTCGCCAGAACTGGTAGTAAAACTTCGACTCCCAACTCGCCACTCCGGCGTCTGCCATCGCCGTGTTAACCAGCGCCAGCAAGCGCGCAAGCTCGACGGCGTCCGAGCCCATCTGGTCGGCGATCTGCACCGCGATCTGGTTGTAGAGTCGCGGTGGCGCGCACAAGCTTGGCGTCCCGTCGTAGGCCCAGTAGATGCCGATCTCGGTCTGCTCCGCGGTGCGCTCGGTCGGAGTGACGCCGCCGTCACCGCCGAGCCGCTTCACCTCGTTGTAAGCTGCTGCGTACTCGGGGCTGTCCATGGCGGGCGGCGGCGGGGTCCGGAACTGGCTGGCGGACGTCATGACAAACGGCGTCACCTCGCCCCAGTGCGCGCCGAGCGCGAGCGGAATCATGCTGATAGGGTCTTGACGCCACTTGCCGGGTTGATCGCTCGTAAGGAATTCAATGCCGACGCGCGGCTCTGCGTGGAGCGAATGGTCGTCGTTGCGCATGGCAAGGACGGCGGCGGCCACCTGCTGCCCTAGGGCGATGCCGTCCGCCTTCGCGCGCTTGTCCTTCAGTTCGCCCAGGTCTTCGGCGAGCAGGGCGTCGAAGCTCGGGGATTGCGAGGGGAAGAGCGCGACCAGCGTGTCGTGCGCCGCCTGTGCGATGGCGGCGTCTATGGAGGTGCTGGGGCGCACGGGGGCGATCCCAGCGTAGCTCTCGTAGCCGCCCTTGATGGCGTTGACGGCCTCAAAGATGGCGATGTGGACGATGGCAATCGCCCTGCCGGCGCGAGCCGGTCCAAGCTGCTCGCCGAAGACGCGCGTCTCGCCCACAGCCACGGGCATATGGTCGAGCCCGCTGGCGTTAATGGCAACCTCGTTCCAGTGGCGAAGCCGGGCCAGCGTGTTCTCACCACGCCCGCGCGGGTATCTCTTTTGTGCGCGCTGCTGGCGCGCCGCACTCTGATAGCGTGGCCCCCACGCGTCGCTGGCGTTGCGCGAGCCGACCTGCGCCCACGTCAGGGTGGATAGACTCAGTGCGAGGGTCACGACAGTCAGGGTAATCAACTTTCGGGTACGTTTCTTGATCATAGGTGCGTCTTTCTGAGCTAAGGTGGCTCGGTAAAAACAGGGTCTTATCCATAGAGGATACCGAGGCAAGTATTTTGGGTCTTTTACGTGTCAGGCAGCGCGTCGCGCCGTCCGTCGTGCTCTGGGCAAGAGAGACTGTTTTCAACTCCCCAATCGTAATCCGAAGCTTCCGCCGGACGTGTTCTCTGATGGAAGAGGGGTTGATGCCGCCCGGAAGAATGTCACGCATTATACTCGCCCGTGCTGTACAGTCAAACCGAATCAAAAGGGGGTTAAAGCTGGGTCACAGTGTGTTGCTCGCGAGGCAGCAGGGCATGTTTTTACAGCTACAACCGTTAACTCTTCACCTCTCTTATGAAACTCGTATCCTCCTGACTTAGAATCAGGACAGGGATTTTTATCTAACGGCTTGAAACGGATGACTGACGAAACAATTTTTCTCACGGGCTTTCCAGGCTTCATCGCCGGGCGGCTGGTAAAAAGGCTGGCGCAGGACGGAGCGCGCTTTCTACTTCTGGTGCAACCTGCATGGGCGGAGCGTGCGCGCGTCGAGGCCGCACGCATCAGCTTAGAAACCGGAAGCCCCGCCACAGACTTTCGCATCATCGAAGGCGACATCACCCAAACGGACCTCGGAATCGGCAGCGCGGAGCTGGAACAGGCGCGCCAGGAGACGACCCAGCTCTTTCATCTAGCGGCCATCTATGACCTGGCCGTCGGTCATGACGTGGCCTTGAAGGTCAACGTCGAGGGCACGCGGCGCGTCAACGAATTCGCGCGCGCTTTGAAAAGCCTGCGCCGTTATCATTACGTCTCCACCTGCTACGTAGCAGGCTTGCGCCGTGGCCTGATTCTCGAAACAGAGCTTGCGCACGAGGCAGGCTTTCGCAACCACTACGAGGAGACAAAATATCTGGCCGAGCTTGAAGTGGATGCTCTTAAAGGCGAGCTGCCCCTGACGATTCATCGCCCCTCTGTCGTCGTCGGAGATTCCCTGACGGGCGAGACGGCCAAATACGACGGCATCTACTATCTGATTCACTACCTGCGCATGCACCCGCGCCTGCTCTCGCTCATCAACATAGGCAACCGCGACGTGCGTCTCAATCTGGTGCCGGTGGATTTTGTAGTCGAGGCAATGGCCGCGCTCGCACGCGAAGAGCGAGCGACGGGCGCGACCGTCCAACTGGCAGACCCGGAGCCTCTCACGACCCACGAAATTTTCGACTCAATCGCACGCGCGCTCACAGGCCGCCCCTCGCGCCTCACCATCCCTGCCAGCCTCGTGCGCCCGAGCTTGATGCTCCCCCTTTCCCCACGGCTCACCGGCCTCCCGCATTCCGGCGTCCCCTATTTTTTTCTAGAGCAAACCTATGACACAACACGCGCCCGCGAGCTGCTCGCGCCGCACAATGTACGCTGCCCGCCGTTTTCCACCTACGTTCACGCGCTCGTAGATTTCGTCGAGCGCCACCCGAAGCTCTGAGCCTGCGCTCACTCCGCACAGTAATGATTCAGCTTCCAATCGGATTCACCGCCGAGACGCAGAGGGCGCAGAGCAGGTGCAGAGAAATGATTCAACATCTCTGCGCTTCCTCCGCGTCCTCTGCGTCTCGGCGGTGAATACTTTTTGAAACTGCCTTATGCTCTCGCTTGACAAATTCCTTGTTTAGAATTATTCTAAATCCAGCTTAAAACGATTATGACTAAATGTAGCGGAGTTCAGGATACAGAGCGCGCGTTGACACCTCAGCGCAGTGTCGTGCTGCGCGTGATTCAGGAGAGCGAGAACCACCTGACGGCCAACGAGATTTTCGAGGCGGCGCGCAAGCTTCGTCCCTCGATTAGCTTTGCGACCGTCTACAACTCGCTGCGCTATCTGAAGGAGGCGGGGCTTATCCTGGAGATTAGCTTCGGCAACGCCGCGAGCCGTTATGACCGTATGACGGATCGTCACGACCACGCCATCTGTACTTGCTGCGGCAAGCTGGTGGATTTTGATCTGGCGGCGACGGCAGAACTGATGCGCGCCGCCGCGCGCATCTCTCGTTTCAAAGCGGAGTCGGTTCACCTGACCCTGCGCGGCAAATGTCCTGATTGCCGGGACCAGGATTAGGGGTTTTCAGTTTTTCTGTCTGGTAAGAGCGGAGCGCGGCCCTTGAGTGTTTGGCGAAAGTCGAACGAGCGCGCTCCACAAACGCAATCAAACTTTATCTCTTGAAAGGTATCGGAGGAAATTAAATGTCAGCAACTGCTAGAGCTTTTGAAAGAGCCATGGTCGGCCAGCCCGCGCCGGATTTCGACATGGGTTCCACGAAGAACATGGAAAAATTGAACGAGAACGTCAAGCTCTCGGATTACAAGGGCAAGTGGCTCGTGCTGCTTTTCTACCCGTTGGATTTTACTTTCGTGTGTCCGACGGAATTGACCACGTTCTCGGATCGCTACGAGGATTTTCAGGACATAGGCGCGGACATCATCGGCATCTCGACCGATTCCGTCTACTCGCATCGCGCGTGGCTGCAAACGCCGCGCGACAAGAGCGGCGTCGAAGGTCTCAAGTACCCGCTCGCAGCCGACGCGACCAAAGAAGTTGCGCGTGATTACGGCGTGCTTATCGAAGACAAGGGTGTTGCGCTGCGCGGTCTCTTCGTCATAGACCCTGAGGGCATCCTGCGCTACAAGGTCATTCATGACCTCAACGTCGGGCGCTCCGCCGAAGAAACGCTACGCGTCATTCAGGCTTTGCAGACGGGCGGCCTCTGTCAGGCCGAATGGAAGCCGGGCCAGGAAACATTAAAAGTGTGAATCGTGAATCGTAAATCGTGAATGGAAGAACTGCTTTTCTCCATTCACGATTTACGATTTACCATTAACGAGGTAATTGTTATGCCGATGAGGATCGGGACGGAGATGCCGTCGCTGGATGGGGCGACGGAGTGGTTCGGGGCGACACAGGCGCACGCGGAGAACGAGGCGAAGGGGCAACCTACGCTCGTGCACTTCTGGGCTGTGAGTTGCGGTATCTGTAAAGACAACATGGCGCGCGTGGCCGAGTGGCGCGACCAGAAACGAGCGGAAGGCTTACGCGTCATAGCCGTTCACATGCCGCGCTATGAAGCCGACACGAACGTCGAAGACGTGCGCGAGGCCATCTCGAATTACAACATCACGGAGCCTTGCGCGATAGACAACCAGCATCGCCTGCGCGAAGCTTTCAAGAACGATCAGGGCTACGTGCCCGCGTACTATCTTTTCGACGCTGAGGGCAAGCTTAGAAGTTTCGCGGCAGGCGAGCGCGGCCTGGACATGCTCGCTTCGGCGTTGGAGCGCGTGCTCACAGCCGCGCCGAAGCAAGAGGAAGCAACAGCATAACCATCTGCTTCTGAGCCCCTGAAAGGGGCGGAAGATAATAGCCCACGGCGTAAGCCGTGGGAATAGAAGCGTAGATAAAAGTTAAGAGCCCCTGAAAGGGGCGAAAGAAATTCAAGCGTGAAACTCTTTCGCCCCTTTCAGGGGCTCTTAATCTTGATTCGCCACTTGTCCCCACGGCTCACGCCGTGGGCTATTATCTTCCGCCACTACCGTGGCTGGTTGACGGATGCTGCTTTCATAGTGGCTGTCACGATGAGAACTGGCTCACGACCAGACTCAACAAATAAATCGCGACGGCGACGGAGCCTACTAGAAGCGCAAGCAAACAGAGCATTATCAGCCCTACAAAGAGCCAGTCGCTCAAGCGTCCGGCGCGCGCTTCTTCCTTTGAGACAGCGGCGCGACGCTTCAAAAGCTCTACGTTCTTCGTGTTCGATTTCCACGCCGCGTCGAAGAGGTCTCCGACAAACGGAATTGCGCCGAACAGGTAGTCAACCGCTATATTGAGGCCCATGCGTAAGAGCGTGATTTTCGGGACGCGATAACGAACCCCTGCGGCCAGAATGTAGAAGGAAGTAATAGTCGTCAGCGTATCGCCGACGCCGGGGACGAGCCCGACCACGGCATCAAGACCAAAGCGCCAGCCCGTGCCGGGGATGCGAAACAGCCCGTCCATCCAACGGCTCAATTGCTCAAGGCTCTGCTCAATCTCTACGGCACGCGCGCCGCCATCACGCTCACGCGTTAACGCCGCTCGATTGCTTCTCTCTGCTTCGATTCTTTCCATAGCTCTTGATGCCATCCCTTTACTCCTTGAAACTTAACGCAGTCGCGTCATTTGTTGCCAGAAAAATTTGCCGAGCCGTGCGAAGGCGTTGCCGCCGCCATCGGGCTTCGGCTGCGTCGAGTTAATGCCGAGCGCTTCGGCCAATTTCGGATCGGGCGGCGCGATGTCCTGATCGCCGCGCTTATCCGAGAGCCAGCGCGAGAAGGTGCGCGCCACGGCGCGTCTTTGCTCAAGCGGCGCTTCGGCGATGAACGCCCCGCGCAGGTCGTCCAGCTCCGCTACTTCAAACTTATTCGCGTTGTAATAACTACGAAGCGCAGCGAAAAATTTTTCGTCGCCCATCAAGCGCCTGAGCGCCGCGAACATCAGAGCGCCCTTACTGGTGACGATGGCGGAGTACTGAAAAGAGTTTCGGTAATCGCGCGCGGCGCGGTCCGCTTCCATGTCTTCGCCGCCAAACGTCCTGTAGATTTTGTAGACGCCGCGCAGTTGATCTTCCAGGGCGACCTGCGCACGCTCCTCGCTGTGCACCTCTTTGTAATAAAGAAGCGCGGACCAGTTAGCCAGAGCTTCATCAACGACGGGCGAGCGTTCGGGGTCGTTGCCGACCGTCACGCCCCACCATTGATGCGCGACCACGTGGGCCACTGTGAATTCAAGGCTGTCTTCCAGTGACGCGCGTTGCTCGCGCACAATCTCCGGCATGTTGCGCATCATAGGCGATTCAAAATCAACGTAGAAGGCGCTGGCAATCACGCTCAAAGAGGAAAACTCCGTGCTGCCGAGCCCCGCGACGAGCGGCGCTTCCGCCACGCTCACGGTCTTAAAAGGCAACTCTCCAAAGCGCGCACTGAACGTACGCGCCGCTTCCGACGCGATGCCCAGCACACGGCGTCCGACCGCCTCGTGACCTTCCATAAAGATGGAGCGCACCTTAACGTTGCCCACCATGCGCTCTTCCGCGCGCAAGCTTCGGCCCGCGAGGATGGCAAAGCTGCGCAAGCTCTCGCCCATGAAAAGGCGTCGGCCCGACGCTTCGCTCTGATTGGTTACGACCTCTTCGCCCGAAGTGTAGAGCGCGACATTCAGGGGCGCGCGTATCTCTACACGGTAGTCGGCCACGTCCGCGTGGAGCATGTCGCCCACGCTCATTTCGACCTTGCGCCGCCACTCGTCGCCATTGCGCGCGGCCAGCACGGGATAGCTTGCGCCCAACAACATGACGCCGCGCGAGCGATGATTGATGTCGCGCGAGCGGCGCACCTCTCGCTCGCCGCGCAGGACAGCGCCGACCTGTTGCACGAGATGAGCGAGCAGGCCCGTCTCTTCCGCGTCAATCTCGGGCACAGTGCCTTTGAACTCTATGAGAATTTCGGTCGTAGCGGCGGCGGCGACCGAGTCCTTCAGCATGACGCGCAGGACGCATCCTCCCTCGTCAAGGACGAAAGGCAGCGCTGCGCCGGTCGCGGCTGCGCGCACGCTCAGGATATCAAGGCGTGGCTCGTCAGCGACGGAGATGCTTGTGGAAGCAGCGCCGTTCGGAGCGGCGGCGCGTGTTTGAAGCGCGCGCGTGTTCGGGTATAGATGAAAGTAGAGCACGTTCGCGGCGCGGTCGTCCGTGTTGACCCAGCGCACGGTCTCTGTGCCTGTAAAGGCACGCGCGTCAAAATCCAGATCGAGCGTGATGCGGTAACTTGTGCGTTTGGCTTCGGGGCGTGCGGACTCTCTGGCAACAGGCTCCGCCGTGCTTGCTGTTTGCGCCTTCACACGCGCGGGCGCGCCTGCGAGCACAAAGAGCAAAGCGAACGCAAACGCATGACAGCATAGAGCAGCAATGCGCTGACGCTTTAACTTGTCGGTGAATCTCTTCAACTCTTTCAGCTTTAACGCCTCTTCTCAGCGGTCGCGCCCTGCCTCCGGGCGCGAGGTTGAGCGTGCACCTACTTTAGATGCAGGACGTGAGAATTCCGTCACGGTGATGTTGCGAATCTTGTCGCCGCGCACCACGGCGTCCACCACGTCCATCCCTTCGACGATGCGCCCAAAGACCGTGTAGCCTCCGTCGAGATGCGGCTGCGGGCTGTGCGTGACGAACCACTGCGAGCCGCCCGTATCCTTGCCCGAAAGCGCCATCCCCAGAGCGCCGCGCGCATAAGGGACTTCGTTAATCTCGCAGCGAATCTGGTAGCCGGGCCGCCGTTGCCGTCGCCGCGCGGGTCGCCGCCCTGTATGACGAAATTAGGGACGACGCGATGAAACGCGATGTTGTTAAAATAGCCGCGCGTCGCGAGCTGTATAAAATTGTCTACGGTGAGCGGCGCGTCTTCGGGCAAAAATTCGATGATAAAAATCCCTTTATCAGTCGTGACGACGGCGCGTACGCGCTTACCCACTCGCGCGAGCGCGCGACGATAATCGTCCACGGTGTTGCGCGGCGCGACCGTGCCTATGCGCGCGTCGAAATCGCCCGCGCCGTTTGTCTTCAAGAGCGCGGCGGCGCGTCTGCGCACTAAATAATCAAGCGAGCCGAGGCCCATCTTGAGGGCATCGTTGGCGCGCTCGGTCTTCTGCTTGGCGAGCGAATCCAGAATGGAGAGCGCGGCATCGTTCAGCTCGTCGCGCATGGCTGCGGGCAGCGCTTCTGCAAGCGCGCGTGTCGTAGCCTCTTCGGGCGGAAATTCTCCCAGCAGCTCGGCGGCGGTCGCACGCACGACCACGTCTTTCGCGCCCGCCAGCGAGACGCGCAGCAATTCTGTAAACTCATTCGATTTGAAAGCCGCGAGCGCGCGCAGGACGTCGGGCGCGGCCAGAGCCGGAACCGCAGCGTCTTCCAGCATCGCATGCAGGATTGATTGAGCGTCCGACTTGATGCCGACGACATTGTTACCTGCATTTTCGACCGTCAGCTCTGCAATCTCTTTCAGCCCCTGCGCCATGCTCGACACGCGCCGCCAGTCCTTCATCAAAGCGGCTCGCACCCCTGCGTCAGAAATTTTATCGAAAGGTTTTTCGCGCACGTAAAGAGCGGGCGCGATGCGCGCAAACGCAATCTCAATCTCGGGGTCAACGGATTCATCAAGCTCGCGAACCTGCCGCAGCCACATCACAGCACCTGTGTTCCAGGTGTTGGTCAAGACACGCCCGAGCGCGGTTGCAATCTCAAGCAATTCGTTAAGCGCCGCTGGGCGCGCCATCCCCTTCGCGCGCTCGGCGCGATATTCAATCGTGAGACGGCCCGCGCGCGTCAGCAAACCTTCGGCGGCGCTCGCTTCCTTCAAGGCGGCCAGAGCGCGTATGACGCTCGTACGCACGCGCTCGTCGGGGTCGGAGAGTCGTGCGACGAGGGCATCGACCGCCGTGCGTTCTTCGGCAGCGCCGAGCACGCGCGCAGCGTTAGCGCGCACCACGGGGTCAGGGTCGCTCGCAAGCAGGAGGCGCGTTTGCTCTATGGCGTCTTTAGCGCGCAGGCGCGCTAAAGTATTCAACGCATCAGCACGCACGCGCGCATCCTTGTCCAGAAGAAAACGCGCGACCGTCGGTCCTGCGTTCGCGGGCCGCGCGCGCAAAGCTGCCGTGAGCCCCATCAATACGACTTCTCTTTCGGGTTGTAGCGGGCGCGCGGCTTCCGCCGTGAGCGAAGCGAGAATGGCTTCGCCTAAGGAGCGTGCGCGTGCCTCTTCCGTTTTGGGAAGCGCGGCGGCAATCTTGCCGAGCGCTTCTACGGCTCGCGCACGCACCTCTGCGGACTCGTTCTGTTTCAAAGCCGCGAGCAATCCGTCCGAGGCTTTCAGTGATTCGATTTCGCCGAGCGCGAAAGCGGCCATCGCGCGCACAGACATGTCCTTATCGGTTTGCAGCAGCGTGAGCAGGGCGGGGACGGCTCGCTCGTCGCCTATGCGACCGGCGGCGAGCGCTGCGCGACGACGCACCTGCGCGCTTTTGTTGAAAAGCAACGTCGATACCTGATCGTCCCAGCGCCGCTCGTCCTCTGCGCGCAGCAGACGAAGGCTAGTGTCTTCCTGCGCGCTTTCGGCGCGCGTGGTCTTCTTTGCCGCGCCGTCCGCGCCAGCGCGTTGCTGCTTTTGTCCGAAAGCCGCGTGTGCCGCAAGGGCAATCATGAGCGCACAGGCGAAGGGCGTGAGCGCGCGGGCACACTTTCGCACACCTTCGCACGAGTTGGGCAAGCGTTTCATCTCTCTTTTTTTACGCATTGAATCAGGGGGAGACTCGCAACCTTTATGATAGCACTACGGCGCACATGAATTGGATGCGCGCCGGAAAGCAGGGCTTCACCGTTTATGTATCAGGGAGACGGGCCGTGTCTGTCAAGTGCGACCGTGGGTAGCGGGTCAGTTTCAAATCAAACTCACCGCCGCAGGCGCAGAGAGCGCAGAGCAGGCGCAGAGAAATTCTACTCTCTGCGTAAACTCTGCGTCCTCCGCGTCTGCGGCGGTGAATCCTTCGTGTAGAAGACGCCCTCAGATTTCAAACTGACCCATCTCCGCTTTACCAACGATTCGGGGCCATCTTGATGCAAGATTTGGTTTTAGCGGAGTTTTGAGGGGCTATATCACTGCGCGGGACGGCTATATCGCCGTTAGGATCGTTCATATCGCTCGTCGGAACGACCATATCAGTGAAAAGATCGTTCATATCGCTCGTCAGAACGGTTATATCACCGTGCGGAACGATCATATCAGCGTGCGGAATGGCTCTATCAGTGGTTTGGGCGATCATATCAAGACGCAAATCGGCCATATCAGGCGTCGGAGTTACTATAGCAGTGCATTGCAGGGCTATATCAGCGTGTCGGGCGGTTAAAGCATGATGTGGGAGGTTCAAGCGACGTGCGAATTATCTCTCACTCCTTTTCAAATCGACCCACGCTTGCGGATTATCCGAGGCGCTCGATTTCCACGAGCGCGTCATAGAAGGTCGCACCGCCGCCCATGTCCGTGAGGGCTTGCGAGGTCAACTGGTTGATGTTGGTGCGGCCCGGCGAAAGCTTGTTCCACCAGACCGAAGGGGAGACGACCACGCCGGGACGCGCGCGCGTGGAGACAACGGCGCGCAGCTCGCACTCGCCGCGCTCGTTAAAGGCGCGCACGCGGTCGCCTTCAAGTATGCCGCGCGCCAACGCATCCGACGGGTGGATTTCCACGAAGGGCGCGCTTTCCTGCCGCAACTGTTTTGGAAGATTGGCAAAGCTCGAATTGAGAAAAGCGTGCGCCGCAGGACTCAAAAGCGCAAGCGGAAAACGCGCGGCCAATTCCGGCGTCGAGTCCTTTGATTCGTGCGGCGGAATAAAGTCGGGCACAGGCGTCATGCCCTGCGCTTCGAGTCTCGCGGAATAAAGCTCGCACTTGCCCGTCGGCGTAGGAAAATTCCCTTCCGCAAACGGCGCGAAATCTTCCGGCACGTTCAGACGCATCCATCCGTGCTCGCGCAAAGCTTCGAGCGTCACGCCACGGAAAGCCGTATGGCTCGTCGAAAGCGCCTGACGCGCTATCTCTTCGTCCGTGTCGCGAAAACACTCTTCTTCAAACCCGAGGCGCGCGGCCATTGCGCGAAAGACATCCGAGTTCGAGCGCGCTTCATGCAGCGGCTGGATGGCCTGCTCGTTCAGGACGAGGTAGAGATGGCCGTATGCCTTGTGTAAATCGAAGTGTTCGAGCTGTGTAGTCGCGGGCAGAACTATGTCCGCGTAGTCGGTCGTGTCCGTGAAAAACTGTTCGTGCACGACCGTAAAGAGGTCTTCGCGCCTGAAACCTTCGAGCACTTTTGTTTGCTCGGGCGCGACCGCCGCCGGGTTGGAATTGTAAACATAAAGAGCGCGCACGGGAGGCTCAAGCTTTTCAGTCAGCAGGTCGCCGAGCTGCGACATGTTGAGCGTGCGCGGGATTGGACTCGGCATCAGGTCCGGGCGTTCGAGCGCCTGGTAGTTGATGGGGAAAGTGCCGCTCGTGGAAAGCAGTATGCCGCCCGCGGCATCGCGCCACGCGCCCGTGACAGCGGGCAGACAACAGACGGCGCGCACGGCCATACCGCCTCCGCCGTGTCGCTGCAAGCCGTAGTTGATGCGAATGACAGCGGGGCGAGTCGTAGCATAAGCCCGCGCCAGATTCACAATCGTTTCCGCTTCGAGACCACAGACAGTCGCCGCGCGCTCGGGCGTCCACTCGCGCGCTCGCTCGCGCAGTTCGCTCGCGCCCACCGTGTATCGCTCAAGATAATCCGCGTCTTCCAATCCCTCTTTGAAGATGACGTGCATCATGCCTAGAGCGAGCGCGGCGTCTGTTCCGGGCAAGAGGGCTATGTGCTGGTCCGATTGGTCAGCGGTGCGTGTGCGTCGCGGGTCTATACAGATGACGCGCGCGCCGCGCTGCTGTGCATCCAGAACGTGCGGCCAGAGATGCACGTTGGCCGTCAGAGTATTCGTGCCCCACAGGAGTATGAGCCGCGCATCACGAAAGCGTTCGGGGTCCGTGCCGATGGTCATGCCGTAAACCGACTTGTAGCCTTCCGTGCCTGCGGTCGCACAGATGGTGCGGTCTAGCTGCGACGCGCCTAGACGATGAAAAAAGCGACGGTCCATAGACTGAGACTGGACAAAGCCCATCGTGCCGCAATAGCTGTAGGGCAAAATCGTCTGCGGCCCTTCAGGGGAAGCGGCAAGCTCACGAAAGCGAGCAGCAATTTCATCAAGCGCCTCGTCCCAACCGATGGGCTCGAATTTTCCTTCGCCTTTTTTTCCGGTGCGGCGTAGACAAGTCTTGACGCGCTCGGGGCTGTGCGTGCGCTCGTGGTAATTAGCGACCTTGGTGCATAAAAATCCGCGTGTGAAAGGATGGTCCGGGTCGCCCGCGACTTTCACCGCGCGCCCGTCTTCGACGGTGACGAGCATGGCGCACGTATCCGGGCAATCGTGCGGGCACGCGGCGCGCACTATCTGCAAATTGCGTTTTCCGTTCTGCTCTGTGGATGTGCTCATATTTGATTAGCTTTAGACGAGGGCAGTGTTGAGATAGTTTACCAGAAGCGGACCAGATTTCGCTTGTGTGGAAATGCAAGCAAGGAGAATGTACCGAGACAATCGCTTAACACCGAATTAGCTCCGTAGGAGCTGGATGTTTATAGCTTAATCGTCATAATTAAAAATCAAGCTCCGTAGGAGCGGCATGTCCCATCATCCATGACATGCCGCTCCTACGGAGCTTGATTCGGTTTTGTTACTTGTCAGCTATAAACATCCAGCTCCTACGGAGCTAAAAACATTTGGACATTTCTATCTTGAACTCCCACTATTGATTGTCTCTGCGCTTGCTCCGCGTCCTCTGCGTCTCTGCGGTGAGGTTTCGACTAAAAGAAAAAGGCGCTCCGAATTTTGGAGCGCCTTAAAAAAAGCCTGTGAGCTTGAATTTGGAATTTAGCTGGCTACTTCGGAGACGTCTTCGACTTCGGAGGTGACCGGCGTGGCGTCGTATTCGACAGAGCTTGTGCCGTTCAATCTGGCTTCGCGCTGTTTCTCCTGCGTCTCTTTGAGCTGGACCATGCGGCAGCTTCCTTCAAAAATCGCGCCCTGCTCGATCATGAGCGAGGGCGTCTGTATGTTGCCCTTGACGCGCGCGGCGCGGCCCATCTCAAGGCGCTGTGTGGCGACGATGTCGCCGTTGACCGTGCCGTTGATGGTGGCGACGGCGACTTCCACGTCGGCGTCCACCTGACCGTTTGTGCCGATGAGGAGCGTTCCGTCCTGCGACGAGACGCGCCCGGTCAAATGACCGTCAATGCGCAGCATTCCCTTAAAGGTCGCTTCGCCCGAAACGGTCGTGCCGTTGCCGACATAGCCCGCGAGCGTGCCTTCCTTGATGTCGCGCGCGAGGGCTTCGGATTCGCTGACGGCGCGCGAGACCGTGTTGGGCAATTCCGTCGAAGGGTGCACGGGAGCGTCTGCGCTCTGATAGGGCGCGTAAGCGGGCTGCGAGTTGTACTGCGCCTGATACTGCGTCGTGTGTTTGTCTTGATCGGTTTGCTCTGGCTTAGAGCTTTTTCCCATTCTCAGCATAAAAAAATAGTCCTCCGTCGTCTTGTAGGCCCGCGCTTCCTCGGCGTTGACCAGAGAATTCTCGCTTCCGCGCCGGATTTGGGGAACGCGAAATCAAGCATGTGAGCCAAAAGGGCTCTTGGCTTATGAAAGCTGCGTTTGAGAGAGTGACCAGAGCGTGAAACTTTTGTTGCTCATGGGACGGGGCAATACGCTTTGCGAGAAGCGCAATTTGAATCATAAGTAAACGGTCGGCCTCTTGTCCAGCAATTTTGCGCTGCAACGAGAATGTAAGGAAAAACCAACAAAGCGGCGGCGGAAAACAGGGCAAAAGGTAAAAGGTAAAAGGCAAAAGTGTGGACACGCTTTCAGCGTGATTCAAAATAATTAATTCAAAGCCGTCAGGCTTTGTCCTGAACTTTTGCCTTTTACCTTTTTACTTTTACCTTGTTTTCCTCTGCCCGGTTGCGCATCTCTTCAATGACGTGGCATTCTGATAACTAACTTACAAGGGTTGGAGAGGATTTTTTTAGAGCATGCAGACGGAGAGCAAGACCAAAACCAAGCTGTTGCGGCGTGTGGGCGAAGCCGTCAAGGATTTCAACATGATAGAGGACGGCGACCGCGTGATGGTCTGTCTTTCGGGCGGCAAAGACAGCTACACGCTGCTCGACCTCCTGCTGGACGTGCGCGTTCGTGCGCCCGTGCATTTCGACGTGCTGGCAGTGAATTTAGACCAGAAGCAGCCAAACTTTCCCGCGCACGTCCTGCCTGATTATTTAGAAGAGCGCGGCGTCCCCTATCGCATCGTCGAGCGCGATACTTATTCAATCGTCAAGCGGCTGGTGCCGGAGGGGAAAACCTACTGCTCCGTGTGCGCGCGGCTGCGCCGTGGGATTTTGTATAACATCGCGGTCGAAGAGGGCTGCACCAAGATTGCGCTCGGCCATCATGCGGACGACATCATAGCCACTTTTCTTTTGAATCTTTTGTACGTCGGGACACTGAAAGCCATGCCGCCCGTGCTGCGCTCGGACGATGGCCGCAACACAATCATTCGCCCGCTGGCTTATTGTCGCGAAGCCGACATCAGCGTGTTTGCCGCCGAGAAACAGTTTCCCATCATCCCCTGCGACCTCTGCGGCTCGCAGCAGAATTTGAAGCGCGTGCGCGTCAAACGATTGATAGAGGATTTGGAGAAAGAGATTCCCAACGTGCGCAGCTCTATGTTGACGGCGCTCGGCAACGCCGTGCCGACTCACTTGCTGGACCCGCAGCTTTTCGACTTCAAATCCATTTCGGCGAGCGCCGGCAATATCGAAGCGGAGCTTGATCTGGCCCTGGGCCACACGGACGCAGAGTTGACGCCCTCACTGGTCTCCATCGCGTAAAACTCTTTATGGCGACTGCGGCAAAAAAACGCGAGCTTGATTTCTCTGCCTTCCCACCCGGTGCTCTCACAGAGTACGCCACGCACCTCTGTCTGGCCTGCATCTTCGACATCTTCACGGCGCAACTCAATCTGGCCCCGCGCACGGCCTATTCCGAAATCAAACGTCACACGCCGACGATAGCAGAGATGACCGCGCCCACGGCACAGCGGCCCTACTTCGACAGCGAAGATAAAAATCCGCGTTGCCCTTATTGCAATGCCGCAAAGCGATGGCACGCGCGCTTTGACACCTATCGCATCGAAGGCGGCAAAGCGACTGACGCTGCGCGCCGCGCGCTCTTGAAAGCTTTGCCGAAAGCTGAAGACCAGTTCCTGGTGCTCGAACAAAAATCCACGCGCCGCGCCATCTTCTTCGAGTGGCTCGACACCTTGAGACGCAACCTTGATTTCGACGACGATGCCTGGCTCATCGAAGCCACGCGCGCTTTTTTGGAAAGACGGGATACAAAGACGAACTGGCCGGAAGTCTTCGAAGGCGTGCGGCAGGTGCGCCGCTCTCAAAGGCTTGCGGAAGGCTGGGAGCGTGAAGGCACGCGCCTCTATTTAGCGCCGCCGCTCTACACGGAAGTTCTACTCGTTCAATATCTCGTCAGCCGCTCGCACAAACACGGCGGGAGCACATTCGAAGGCCGCCTCACGCTGATGGATCTTGTACGTCGCATGCGCTACAGCGGCTACCTCGAAGCGCAGGGCATCACGGAGCGCGAGCAGGGCGAGGTGCTGGAAAAACTGGTCGAGCATCTGACGGGCGGCGATGAAACCGTCAAGCTCTACTACGTCATAGACCGCCGCGACTTTCTGGACAAAGTGAAAACCGTTTACGCCAGCTACGCTTCCTGAAAGCTGTAAAGCAAGCGCGGCCATCTTCGGATATGACAAAAACGAGCCTCTATTTTTCGAGCGTGATTTTCATGCTCGTCGTCTTTGCGGCGGCGGGCAACGTTTGTTTCGCGCAGCAGTTGGAAACCGAGACGTGGCAGTTCGGGCCTGCGACGGCCACCGCGTTGGAGCAGCGCATAGAGGACATGGCGATTGAGTATTACGACGACCGCCCCATAGAGCGCGTCATCTTCTATGACATAGCTTACCCAAAGGACGCGGAGGAATATAAAAATCTGGACGGCCACGCCGTTCTAGTCTTAAGCGCCATCTCGCAACTGAAGGAAGAACTGCCGCTGCGTCGCGTCTACGTCCTCTGGGATGGAAAAGAAATAGAACTCAAGCTCTTCAAATCATGGTCGCAGCAGACGAGCCGCGAGAGCATCACGACTCAAACCTACGGCGCGCATCGCATGAACGCGATTTATCTACTGCCCCTCTACCTGCGCTTAAAAGAGGCGAGCCTTCAGGCGGATTTCACCAGAAACCGCACCAACTTTCCCTTCGCCTACTTCAAACCGGCAGACCTCCCGGAACGCGTCCGCACCCTCCCCATACAGGAACCCACAGGCAAAGCCCTCTCCATCCCCTCCCTCATCCAATTCATCAACAGAGAATATCCGGACATCATCAAGAAGAAGGGATGAGGGATGAAATAAGAAAATGCAAAAGTCAAAGTGCAAAATGATAAATGAAAAGAAAGACTTTCTTTAATTCTGCATTTTGCACTTTGCATTCATCATTGCTTTTCATCCCTCATCCCTTCTTTACGGTCCGCCGTCGAGCACTCTGTACATTCTCCCTCGACTAAAAAAGAAGATGTCGGGATTCACCAGACAGTGGTCCAGGCGAAACTGCAACGAAGCGTCGGAGCGTTCCAGAATCTCGATGCACTCGGTCTCGTCATTGATTCGCACAAACCCGACAGCACCCGTTTGTAGACCAAGCGAGAGACGCTCCTCTTCCATTTTCAGACCAAACACGGCGCTCGAGGAGTCAATGCCGCAGAGAGCTAGAACGCCCGCGCTCTCAATCGGTTTGCTTGCGGGAAAGCGGCGCAGGGCGTCTTCCAGTCCGTTGTGGTAAATGGGGACGCCGCGCAGGTTGTCCGGAGCGTTGACGACCAGAAGATGCGGCCCCGCAGCAGAGCGCAGTATGTCTTCGCGTATACTAAAGGCCAGTTGTGCCGCTTCATTCCACGTTTGATTCGTTCGATAGAGGCTCACGGCATAAAACAGAAACACGCACATCATCAGGACGATCCACACCTTTAGATTGCGAAACAGCACGAGTGCGACGAACGCCGTGAGGATTGAAGTAAAGACCGTGGGCCAGTACAGAAATCTTTCGCCCTGCGTGTCGAAGAGGCTGAGGCGAAGATTAATCGCGGGCAGAAGGCTTAACAGGAACAAACAAGCGAGCGCGAGCACAAGATGGTTCTGCGCTTTCCGCTCAACCGGCTCGACGCTTCGTCGCCTCTGCACGAGGAGAAGCGCGAGGGCAACCGAGAGGGCGAGCGCGAGCATAATGAAGACGATTGATTTAAGCGGCTTGAGCAAAAGGGGCGCAAGCTCCGTGGGAAGCGCGGGCAGTAGAGCGCGCAAGCTCGCTTGCAGTAGACGGTCTCTGAGCCACGAGGGCGAAAAGTTTAAGTGCTGCCCCGCGCCATAGCCGCCGACCAGCGCGCCGAGCGCAAGGTAACGCACGAATAGAAAAGCAAACAGGACCAGAAAAAACGGCGCGATAGTTTTCGCCGCCGCTTTGAAGCTCATCCTTCTCTGTTCATCCCTTGCGTAGATGAACGTCACGACCGGCAGCGCAAGCGGCAGCGAGACGGCAGACTCTTTGGAAAGAAGCGCAAGCGCGAATGACAGAAGCGCGAGCAGGAGCGTGAGTCGAGAGCGTTTGTCTAAATAAGAAAGATAGAGGACAAGGCTCGTCAAACAGAAAAGGGTTGCCAGAAGGTCTGCGCGCCCCGCAATCCACGAGACTGCTTCCGTGTGCGAAGGGTGAACCAGAAACAGCAGGCCCGCCGCCAGAGCAACGGCCCGTTTCATCTCATCCGATAGAGATTGATGACGGAAGAGGCGCGCGGCCAGCGCATAAACCAGCAGCGAATTCAAACCGTGCAGCAGGACGTTCGTCACATGATAGCCAAGGGGACGCGCGCCCCACAACAGGCTGTCCAGAAGATTGCTCCACATAAAGAGCGGGCGAAAGAACCCGCCGTGCTCACGCCCCCACGCCGCAGACCAATCGCCCATCAACATCTTGCCGACAGTGACAAAATCATCCGACAGAAAATACGAATCCAGCACGCTCGCGTAAACGATGAAAGCACCGACGATGAAAAGCAGGGATGAGGGATGAGGACGAAGGGATGAAGAAGAAGGACGTGTTGCTTTTATTTCATCCCTCATCCCTCATCCCTCATCCCTGCTCTTGATGTCTTCTTCGACGAGCGAGTTGAGCACGGCATCGTGTGCGACGCCGTGCAGGAGAAGGGCTTTGCGCATCACGGCTTCGCGCACGGCTCCGGCTTTTTCGGCGACGCGCTGGCTCGCGTGGTTTTCGACAGCCGCGACGATTTCTATGCGTACGAGCTTTAACTCTTCAAACCCGAAGCGGGCGATGAGCCGCGCCGCGCGTGTCGCCACGCCTAGCCCCGTCGCGCTCGTCCTTATCCAGTAGCCCAGATTGGCCGCGCGGTGCAGCTTATCAATTTTATTCAAGCCCACGCCGCCGAGGTAGCCTCCCGTTCGGGCATCCCTGATTTGAAAGCTGTATTCCGTTCCGTCGTCCCCCATTTCAGTGCGTGAAGCGAGCCACGCGCGGCTCTCTTCAAGAGAGTAATCAGGATGAGCCCACGGCATCCAGGGTTGCAGCTCGGCTATGGATTCGCGCACGGCTTCGTAGAGCGCGTCGGCGTCTTCCGTGCTGTAAGGTTTGATGGTGATTGTGCCGTCGGAGAGTTCTGTGTTCATCAGAAGCAATTTCCAAGTGAGATGCTATACGGCATCTTCAGGACGAAGCGCGGTGTTGGTGAGCGAAGTCAGTATGTGGTCGCGCCACTGGCCGCCGACCAGTAGATAATCGCGCGCGTAGCCTTCGACCGTGAATCCCAGACGACGCAGCAAGCGCCCGCTTCTTTCGTTGGTCGGGACGTAGTTCGCCATGATGCGATGCAGGCGCAAATTTTCAAACGCATAACGACAAGCCGCAGTGAGCGCCTCGAACATCAAGCCCTGCCCTTCGACGCGGCCCGACACTTTGTAGCCAAGATAGCATGCCTGAAACGGCCCGCGCACAAAGTTTGTAAAGTTGCAATCGCCCAGCACAGCGCCCAACGCATCGTCGCGGCTAAAGAGCACGAGCCTCATGGAAATGTCCTGCTCAAACTCGCGCCGCGCTTGAGAGAGTCGTTCGCGCCAGTAGCTTTCAGTGTAGTAGCCGGGGGGCTCGGGCGGTCCCCACGGAAGAAAACGCTCACGATTCTCTTCGACGTAGGCGACGATGCGCGGCGCGGCTTCCACGCCCGGAATAGTAAGCAGAAGCCGCTCGGTTTCAATCAGGGGAATCGTGCGCTGCGCGTTCATGTTTCCGAAAGGAGGAATTTAAGACGATTCGACAGCGGTGGTGGTAGCAGATGCCTGCGGCTCCGCCGTGCGTTCTTCCGCCACGGCCTCTGGATGGCGGCGATAGCGGTGCGTGATGGGACGACGACGACCGATGCCGATGGCGTTCTTGGAGATGATGAGCGTGGGCGGCAACTGCCTGCGCTTGAATTCGTTCGCCGGAGATTCGACGCGATTCAGAATGTCATAGACAAGCTGTGCGTCGTGACCCGCCGCGATAATCTCTTCGGGCGTGGCCTTCTGCTCGAAGTAGAGTTGAAGAATCGGATCGAGCGTCGCGTAGGGCGGCAAAGATTGCTCGTCGTATTGTCCGGGCGCAAGCTCTGCCGAAGGCCGCTTCTCTATAATCTCGCGCGGGATAATCTCGCTCGCATGATTGATGTGACGCGCCAGCTCGTAAACTTCCGTCTTCAACACGTCGCCGAGCACTGCAAGGCCGCCGTTCGTGTCGCCGTAGAGCGTGCAGTAACCCAGAGCCAGCTCGGACTTGTTGCCCGTAGAGAGCAGTAGACGTCCTTCCGCGTTCGAGATGGTCATCAGGATGTTGCCGCGCAAGCGCGACTGTAAATTTTCGGCGGCGAGAGATGTCGCGCCAGCCGAAGGCGTGACCAGCTCAAGCTCTTTGGTCAGAACTTCAAAAGCGTTTGAGATGGGATGCTTGATGGTCTTCATCCCCAGACGGCGACCAAGCTCCACCGAATCGTCTATGCTGCCCTGCGACGAATAGGGCGAAGGCATCATCACAGAGAGCACGTTCTCCGCGCCGAGGGCTTCGCACGCCAGGGCAGCCACGACAGCCGAATCAATCCCGCCCGAAAGCCCTATCACTGCGGTCGTGAAACGATTCTTGCGCGCGTAGTCGTGAATGCCAAGGACGAGCGCGCGATGAACCGTTTCGATGTCGTTACCGGGCAGACACCGGAGGTCGGCCACGCCGCAATCCAGATCAACTGTCCCGAAGAATTCTTCAAAGGGCGGTGCTTGCATGATGATGTCGCCGCGACAATCGGCGACGATGCTCGCGCCGTCGAAGATAATGCCGTCGTTGGCTCCGACCAGATTGACAAAGACTATGGGCAGGCCCGCAGCCTTCGCTCTATGGCTGACCATACTGCAACGCATCCCCATCTTGGCCTTGTTGAAAGGCGACGCGTTGATGGAGATAAGCACGCTCGCACCAAGCTCAATCAACTCGTCCGCAGGGTCATGCGGGTAGAGACGCTCTTTCCAGAACGTCTTATCATTCCAGAGGTCTTCGCAGACGGCCACGCCGACGGACGCTCCACCTATGCGGAACAGTTGGCGCTCGCGCGCGGGCTCGAAGTAGCGCGGGTCGTCAAAGACATCGTATTCAGGTAGGAGCGTTTTGTCTGCAAAGCCCACGAGCTTGCCGTCACGAATCACCGCCGCGGAATTATAGAGGCGTCGGCCAGCGGGCGGCGTGGTCGGGCGCACAGTGCCTATGACAGCCGTCAAGCCTTTGGTCGCAGCGATAATTTGTTCGAGCGGGCGCAGGGAAGAGCGCGCCACGTCGCGGTCCAGAAACCAATCGAAAGACATGTAGCCCTGTATGGCTACTTCCGGCAGGACTACCAGATCGCTCTGGTCACGCCGTGCCTGCTCGATGGCGCGCAGGATGCTCGCCGTGTTGCCTTCGTAATCGCCGTTCGTCGTGTTGATCTGCCCGATGGTAACGCGCATAACGATTTTGGATTTTAGATTTCGGATTTTGGATTGACCATTTGAGGCCGATATTGCCTCTTTCAATCGAAAATCGCAAATCTAAAATCTAAAATTCCTTCTTACTTCTTGCCACGGCCTCCGCCGCCCGGCGTCTCTATGCGAACGCGCGTCCCCGCCCGAAGCTCTCGATTGCCCTTGGACGCAATCGGGCGCGCTCGGCCATCCTGAATTATAAAATCGCGGCCCACGCTTGCATCTTCTCCGCCTTCGAGACCGTAAGGAGCGCGCTTTCTTCTGTCGGCCAGCAGGGACATGCGCGCCGCGACGAGCGTTTCTATCTCGCGTATGACGCCGTCGCCGCCACGCGTGCGCCCACTGCCGCCCGAGCCGCGACGAATTTTGTAGACATGCACGCGCAGGGGATAAGCATATTCAAGCGCTTCCGATGGCGTGTTGAGACTGTTAGTCATGTGCGTGTGGACGGCGCTCATGCCGTCGTGGCTTGCGCGCGCACCCATGCCGCCCGCGATGGTTTCGTAATAAGCAAACTCCGCGTTGGTCGCGGGGTCAAAACCGCCGATGGTCAGATTATTCATAGTCCCCTGGCTCGCCGCCGGAATCCGTTCGGGCAACGCGAGCGCAAGCGCGCGAAAGAGCGCGTCCACAATGCGCTGCGAAGTCTCCACGTTGCCGCCCGCGACCGGAGCGGGATGCGTGGCGTTAACAATCGTACCCGGCGGCGCGACGACTTCGATGGGCTCCATCAGTCCGGCGCTCGCCGGAACATCAGCGCCGACCAAACAGCGAAAGACGTAAGAGACCGCAGAGACCGTGATGGCTTCAACAGCATTGATAGCGCCCGCAACCTGCGGAGCACTCCCTGTGAAATCCACACGCGCACGCTCGCCCCGCACATCAACGCGCACGCGTATGGGAACAGAATCCGCGCTCACTCCGTCGTCGTCCAACTCGTCCTCTCCAAAGTATTCGCCGTCGGGAATCTCTGCAATCGCGCGGCGCATCAAGCGTGCCGAGTAAGCAATCAGGTGCGCCGCGTATGAAAGAGCTTCGCGCGCGCCGCGTCGCTCGACAATCTCCAAAAGTCTTGTCGCGCCTGTCTGCAAAGAGCCTATCTGCGCTTCAAAATCTGCGCGCCGCTCACGGACCCCACGCATGTTCGCCAGCAGTAGACGCATCATGTCTTCATCTACCACGCCACCGCGCACAATCCGCACGGGCGGAATGCGCAACCCTTCGCCATACACATCCCCTGCCATCCCCATAGACCCCGGCGTCGCCCCGCCAATGTCCGCGTGATGCGCGCGATTGGCAACGTAAAAAAGAGGACGCGGAGACGTGTGGACGCGGGGACGCGGCGAAAGAGAAATAGCTTTCTCTTCATCATCATCTTTCTTTATCTCCGCGTCTGCGCGTCTCCGCGTCTCAGGAAAGACGCCCGCGACCAGCGTCACGTCCGGCAGGTGCGTGCCGCCCGCGAACGGGTCGTTGAGGGCGACGACATCTCCGGGCGCGAGCCGGAAGGAGAGAAGCGCGGCATGCACGGCCATCGGCATGCTGCCAAGATGAACAGGCATGTGGTCGCCCTGTGCGATGACGCGGCCACCGGCGTCAAAGACGGCGCACGAGTAATCGCGCCGCTCCTTGATGTTCGGAGAGAAGGCCGTGCGACGCAGAGCTATCCCCATCTCTTCGGCGACGGAAGTGTAGAGCGCGCGGTAGATTTCCAGCGTCGTCGGATCAAAGCGACGCGAGGTCGCATCCTCGCGCGCCGCTTTGTCGCCTTTCTTCTTATTCGCTCTCTTGTCTCTCTTTCGACTCATGGCTCTATGATTAAGTTTCCATGCGGGTCTATGCTCGCACGCGCGCCCTCCGGCACGAGCGTCGTCGCGGAATATTCAGTCACCACGCAGGGCGCTTGTAGACGCGCGCCCGGTTTTAATTCTTCGCGGCGGTAGAGGGCCGTGCGCCGCCCCTGCTTCTCAAAGTAAACGGTCATGAAATCGACGGGGCGAGCGAGCGGCCCTTTTATCTTCGCACGACTTTTTCTCACGCTCTTTAATCCGGGGACGAGCCCTGCGGAGCGCAGGCGCGCGCTCACAATCTCGACCGTGTTCTCGCTCTGCGCGTAGCCGTAGCGCGCGCGATGTGCATGATGAAAAGCTCGGGCTACATCAACGCCTGCCTTCCACGCGACCTCAAGCTCGAACGACTGGCCCTTGTAACGCACGGCCATAAGTCTTTCGTGACGCTGCAAGGCCGCCTTAAAGCCTTCGTCACGCAGCGCCGCGCGCGCTTCACGCTCCATCTCGCTGAAGGCACGAGCGATAGCCTTCTCGCTTTCGCGTCCGGCTTCGAGCATTACAGTGCGGCTCCAATCCTTGACCACGTCTGCGGCGAGCGCGCCCAAAGCAGAAAGCGCGCCCGCCATCCGGGGTGCAACGACGCGCGGGATGCGTAGTGCTCGCGCCAGCTCCACAGCATGAAGACCGCCCGCGCCTCCGAAAGGCACGAGCGAAAATTCGCGCGGGTCAAAGCCGCGCTCGACCGAGATGGTCCTGAGAGCGCGTTCCATGTTGACGCGCACGACGCGCACCACTCCTTCGGCGGCTTCTCTTGCGCTCACACGCCGTCGCGCCACGCGCGTCATCTCGCGCGCTAGAGATGTCAAAGCTTCCAACGCGCGCCGATGGTCGAGCGGAAACTCTCCGCCGAGTAATCCAACGCCTCCGAAATGATTGAGCACTAGATGCGCGTCCGTGACCGTTGGCAACAGAGAGCGCCCGTAGCACGCGGGCCCAGGGTCTGCGCCTGCGGATTCCGGCCCGACGCGCAACGAGCCTCCCTCGTCCACGCGCGCGATGGAGCCTCCGCCCGCTCCGACCGTGTGAATGTCCATCATCGGAACAGCGACAGGCATTCCCGCGACGCTCGATTCGCGCGTCATAGACAGTCGCGCGCCCTCTGACAAAGCGACGTCCGTAGAAGTCCCGCCCATGTCGAACGTGATGATGTTTCGGAGCCCCGCGCGTCGCGCAAGATCAAGTGCGCCGACCACGCCGCCCGCAGGACCGGAGAGAATCGTTCGCACGGGCTCATCAGCAGCGACCGCCGCCGAGATGCTCCCGCCCGAAGACTGCATGACCCTGAGGCGCGGCGCGCGCTCTCTTAAACGTCGCAGGTATTTGCCCATCAAGGGCTGTAGATAAGCGTTGATCGAGACGGTCGAGGTGCGTTCGTACTCTCTATACTCCGGCAGAATCTTGTGCGAGATGGAAAGCGGCACGCGTAGCGCGGCGAGGAGACGCGCAATCATACGTTCGTGCTCAGGATGCAGGAACGAGAAAAGGAGCGAGACGGCCACCGCTTCTACGCGCTCGCGTTTTAGTTGACGAACGAGGCGCGCGAGTTTCTTTTCATCCAGAGGCGTGAGCACATGGCCTGTGGCCGTGACGCGCTCACGCACGCCGAATCTCAAGTCTTCGCTGATGAGAGGCGCGGGGCGGACGGCGTTTAAATCATAGAGCGCGGGGCGAGCCTGTCGCCCTATGGCGAGCACGTCTTCAAAGCCTTCGGTCGTGATGAGAGCAGCGCGTGCGCCGCGTCTTTCCAGCAGCGCGTTTGTCCCGACGGTTGTGCCGTGTACAACTTCTATCTCGGAAAGCTGCGCGCCCGTCTCTACGGCAATTCGCCGCAAGCCTTCCGTAATCGCGCGCGACGGGTCTGCGGGTGTCGAGGCGAGCTTGAAAATCCGCGTGCCCTCGGTTGCTTCAAAGACGAAATCCGTGAACGTCCCGCCGGTATCCACGCCGACGCGCACGCGCTCCTTTTTACGCCCCTTCGGTTTTGATTTCGACGCCACTTTGGGAAATGGTTCGTAGAGAGCGCGTGCCGACGACGCTCGAAAAAATTTTTACAGGCTCTGGACAATCGCGAAGGCGCGAACGGGAAACGTCCCGAAGGCTTTGACCTTGACGGGCACGGCGAAGAAGCGAAAGCCGCTCGCGGGTAATTCTACGAAGTTGCACATGTGCTCGACAATGGGGATGCCCGCGCCGAGCAGAATCGAATGCGCGGGTCTAGTCGCATCAGCCGTGTCGTCTATGTTGTAGGTATCGACGCCGACGACGAGCGCGCCCGCACCGGCTAAAACTTCTGCGGCACGCCGCGTGAGATACGGATGGCCCTCGTAGTATTGCTCCGTGTTCCAGTGTGCATCCCATCCCGTATGCACGAGCACGGCTTTATCCTTTAGCTCAAGACCGCGAAACACGTCCGCATCAACTGCTCGCCCGTTATCAAGTTTCGCGCGCACGCACACGCCTTCAAGATTGGCGACGCGCGAGAGCGGCAGCTCCGAGAGGTCTGCGCCGTCGGCGTACCTGTGAAAGGGCGTGTCAAGGTACGTGCCAGTGTTGGCGACCATCTCTATGCGGCCAATGTGAAACTCCGTGCCCGGAGCGTAATGTTTGCGCGACTCTTCGCGGCTCAGAAAATCCGAGATGACGGGCGCAGGCAACCCTTTGTAAGTCACCAGCCCATGCCAGACCGTGTGGCTCAAATCAACAAAGCGCCCGAGCTTTTCATCATGACTCATGATTACTCCCGACCTCTAATCTAGCGCATCGCTTGTTTCGCCGCGTCTCCGCGTCTCGTTCTTCCCGCGTCTACGCGTCCCGCACTTCTTCCATCTTTCCGCTTTTGTGTGAGCGGCGCGCATAATCCAGCACGAGTTGATTGAGGTAGCCGTCCTTGAAAGTCGCTGCCTCCGGAACGCTCTTTTGTCCCTCGCGCAGCGCATCGACGATGGCGCGCGCGAACAACGTGAAGCCGCGCGACCAGTCGCTGTCATGCATTCCGGCGGCCAGCTCCTCCCGGTCATCCATCTCTACGCGCGACCATTCGCCCTCGCCCGTCGCGGAGCGAAAGAGCTGGCTTCCATCCACGCGCAGCGCGCCTTCTTCACCAAAGACTTCGACGCGATGCACGGGCTTGCCCTGTTCCACGACGGACATAGAGACGGTCGCGGTCGTGCCCCGCGTGAACGCGCCGTCCTCTAACCGAAGCATGAGGTTGGCTTCATCATCCGAGGTCACGGGCCGCATCTGTCCTGAAGTTTCATCCATGCGCTCCACGGTGTGCGTGGCAAGCTGCGCCGCGACGTGAGAGACCTCCGCTTGAAGCAGCCAGCGCAGGGAGTCCACGGCGTGCGAGCCGATTGCGCCGAGCGTGCCGCCGCCCTGCGTAGCGTCCGACCACCAGTTCCACGGGCGCGTTGCGGCAGCGCGCGAATCCGCACGGTAAAAATATTTTGCGTGACGCACGCGCCCTATCTCGCCCGCACGAATCATGTCGCGCATGCGCCGTCGCGCCGGAAGAAACCTCAGCTCGTGGTCTATGAGAGCGAAGGCATCCAGCGCTTCAGCGCGCTCGCGCATCCTCTTTGCCTCTTCCGAATTCATTGCCGTGGGCTTCTCACAGAGCACGGCCTTGCCCGCATCAAGCGCGGCGAGAGTCATCTCGGCATGTGTCGAAGGCGGCGTGACGATGCTCACCAGATGAACATCCTTGCGCGCGATGACTTCACGCCAATCGCCCGTGGCAAACTCAATCCCAAACTCCTGCGCGACTCTTTCTGCACGAGAGCTATGCGCGCTCGCAATCGCCACCACACGCGCCCCCTCGCACGCGCGAAATCCCGGAATCTGCGTGGAGCGGGCAAAGCCAGTGCCGATGACACCGATGTTAATGATTTGCTCTTGACTCATCAGGTTTTTCAAGTAGAACGCAATTATTTAGTAAGTAGATGAGCGCGTTTGCGCTGTTTAGAAGTGCGCCTGTAGTTTCGATTCGCACAGAACAAGCAGATATTGTGTGTTACACGGAAAGGTTTTGTTCCTCGCTTCGCGCCACAGTGAATGCAATCTCCCTGCGCTTTTATTTTTCGTCTCCGGGCATTACTACAATCTTTGCAGATGAGTGAGTAACCCGTGCGCTGCTTTTTGTCTTTGTGGAATTTGCCAATCGCCAGAAACAGTTTGCATTTGGAACACCAAAGCGTTCCGTCCACAATTTCTCTACGCACCATACCCGTAGGCAAGTTGCACTGAGAATGAGCGAAAGCAATATTGTTAAGGTCCCAGAATAGTTCAGCCCCTTTATTACGCCACGCTTCCTTGTGTTCAATCGTAAAATCTTCTACCGAGAGAATCGCCTCTCCGCAACGGAAACAAACATCCTCATTCAATTTTTGCGCCAGACTGAAAAGCACAAGCTTGCGGAGTTTATTACACGCCGTGCCAAAAGGCATCCCCAGTAATTTAGAACTTTTTAGATTATGGGCAGGCATAACTATTGAGATGAGGTAGGAAGAATGTGCCCTCGCCCTGACTTGAACAGGGAACCAACGGATTATGCGTACCACTACGGCTTTCGCCGCCCGAAATGATTCAGTTTGTGGTCTGGACTTTCTCTTCGCGTTACGCGTCTGCCATCAAGTCTCTACACCTTCCTCGCTCGCCATGAGCGAGGCTTGGCTCGGGATTACCATCTCGCTTTCGCGAGCGGAGGCTTCCCCGAATTTGACAGATTCTACAAGCGCACCTGAAACAACTCTGCATGAGCTGTGAGAGTTGAGTGTGATACGCTTGCAACCCAACTTTGGAGGTCGTATGGAAGAGATTTGTCTGACTTGCAAAGCACGATTGACGGGCAGGCAAACTAAATTCTGCTCGCTCCGCTGCAAGAATGCTTCGACAAACAACAAACATCAGAATTACGTCTCTCAACAACAGCGTGGCCGCCAGAGAAGGCAATTGCTGATTCAACAGAAAGGTGGTTGCTGCCAGCAATGCGGATATTGCCGCAACTGGGCCGCGTTGGCTTTCCACCACCTTGACCCTCAGACCAAATCCTTTCCCATTGATCTCAGAAATTGCTCAAACACCTCGTGGTCAGCACTCGTGGCTGAAGCACAAGGATGCATGCTTCTTTGCCTGAACTGCCACGCGGAAATTCATAACCCTGAATTTTCCAATTAGACCTTTCAAAGAACTGAGTCCGCTGCTCTAACCATTGAGCTACGAGGGCATAATATTTATCAGCGAGGAAGGATTATAAGGATAAGCATGCGACGGCGCAAGCGAGGCAATCCGGTTACCTCGCTTGCGCAATCTAGCTGCTCATAGATGATTCATTGTTTGGCTGTCTCGAATTCGGGAGCGGCGAGGATGGCTTCGATCTGGCGCAGGTGGCGGCCTTCGTGGAGGCCGATCATCACGAGCCACTGGTAGAAATCGAGCGGGCCGAAGGCCGGATGCGGATAGGTCATGCTGGCGAGGTCAAGCTCCTCTATGCGCGGGCGCAGGGCATTGACGGCTTCACGTGAGCTGCGCAGGCGTGCGATGGAGTCAGACACGGAGGTCTCACCCTTGGGGCGCACTATCTCCGGCGCGGTGTATTTTTCCTGACGGCTGCGCTCGGCCACATGCTCTAACGAGACGGGACGAAAAGGCTGCCCTTCGGCGCGCTGCATCCCACCGGCTTCCGCTTTCGTCAGTATAATCTTGAACAGCTTCGTCATCCCCTCTTCAAAGATTGCCAGATGCTCGACGATTTCCGCGACCGACCATGAATCAGGAGCCGCGCGCTTCGTCTCCTCTGCGCTCTCTAGTTTTTCCAGACGGTCGTAGAGCCGCGCGCGTGTTTCGTCCATCGCCTCGAAGATTTCCGCCACGTTGTTGTAGGTCATCAGGATTCTCCTCTTTATTAAGTTAACGCTCTGGATATTTTTTTCGGGCGAGGAACGAGACTCAAGCTAATGTAACTGTGAGCGCGCATCAATCTCGTAGAGAGACGGGCGCACGCCCTTGGCTAAGCAGCGCCGCCTGCACGCTCAGACTCAATTTGTGCCAGCGCAGGTAGTTGCTGACGGGCTCGCTCCCATACATGCGCAGAAAACCTGTCTGTAGATAGAGCGTTTCAGGCAGCTCCCATTCCAGACGGATGACGGGATTGAAAGAGACGGGCAGCGCGCTCGGTTGCTCTTTGGAAGACGAATTGTTAGCGGCAGACGGTTTCTTCAAATTCTTCTCGTCGTATTCTCTGGAAGCGGCAATCAGCGCGTCGCGCAGAGGAATGTTTGCGCTCGTGGGTGTATCCGCTGCGGCGTCGTAGATGGCAACGTCCGTGTCGAAGGCGGTCGCGACCTTCGAGGCATCGGGCGACCACACAGGCAGCACGTCCGTCAAACGATCATCGAGCAGGCGCTCGCGCGCGTCCAGATTAACGAGGCGCGGGCGACCCGCGGGCAAAGGCAGCTCGGCGGGGCGCGCGCTCCATTCGCTCTCCGTGCAGGCGAGGGCCGCAAGACCATGATTGTCCGGAGCCCAAGCGATGTAGAAGTAGATTAGACCATCGCGCGAGGTCAGCGGCTTGAGGTCAAAGCCGTCGCGGTTGGCGATATAAATTTGCTCCGTGTTGTAAACGGGGACGGGTGTGAAAACGGGCGCGACGGTGGCCGCGGGATCGGGCGACGAAGGCGGCCCTTCGGGCACTATGTCGGGCGGAAGCGGCGTCGGCTGCGGCGTCAGGCTCTTGCGCGCGACAAAGGAGAAGTGATTTCCGTCGGGCGACCAGGAGACAATCGCGGGGAAGACGCCGACCATATCGGGCGGCGTGATGTTGCGCAGAAAGTTTCCGGAGGTCGCGTAGAGGTCTATGTGAAACTCGCCCGGTTGGCTCTCACCCGTCTCGTAGAGCGCGAGCGCGCGCTGGCCGTCCGGGGATGTAACCGTGCGGACGAGCGCTTCATCACGACGCCGCTCGTCAAAATCCTTCTGAATCGCTTCGAGCCTCTCGGTCGCCTGACCTTCCTTGACACCGGCAGGCGTAGGCACGTCCGGCTGAAAAGTGTAGGCCAGCCGCTGCGCGGGTACATCGCGCAGGGAGCGCGGCGCGACGCTTTTTTTATCCAGGCTCGAACGACACCCCGCGCCCGCGAGAGCCGTCAATAAGAGTGCCGCGAAAAGCGTGATGAAAATCGAGCTATAAGACAGGAGCTTTGGAATCACAGCCGGAATGATAACAAGAAAAGAGCGTAAATCGTAAATCGTGAATCGTGAATAGAGAAAACGGTTCGTCTATTTACGATTCACGATTTACGATTTACGCTCTTTTCTTCTCTTAGCGGAAGGTGCGTGCTTCTTCAGTCTCTTTGGCGAGCACTTCGCGTGCGAGGTTGGCGTCGAGGGCGAAGAGGGCGCGCATGGTGTTGCGGGGGCTCAAGTGGTCTTCGTCCGTGTCGTCTTCGTCAACGCAGTTGTGCTCGACCAGCCGCGCCAGCCGCCGCGTCATGGGCTCTTTCGTGGGGAAGCGTTCGATGTAGGCGCGTGCGCTCATTGCGCCCACCCAGTCGCAGGTCAACTCTTCTGGACGACGCCCGGTGATGCTCAGCTTCGTGAGCGAGACGGCGCGGCTGCCTACCTGGCGAAAGAGCGGGGCTAGATTTTCATCGCGCCCGTCGGCGATGTGAGTAATCTCATGAGCAAGCACGCTAATCATGCCTTCGTCGGAGGGCAGCCCCGCGAGAAAGATTGTGCCGAAATAAATTGTGTGCGGGTCTACCATGATGACGGAGGCGTTATCGCGCAGGTCCACGTCGGGCTTGATACGCATGATGCTCTGAATACGGCGGGTGGCCGTGCGTATGCGCCACTCGTCAATCTTGTGGTCGCGCGCTAATTTTGTCAGAGCGTTAATCGCCAGCTCTTTGGCTATGGGCAGTAGACGCTCGGCACGACGCACGCCAGCGACAGCCGCAGGGTCTCGCAAAGGGAGCGAAGGACGCGCCTGCATCTCGTCAATGGGCACGCTCCCCAGTGGGTCCGAGACGCGCTCCAGGCAAACGACCGTCATCGCCCGCTCGACGATGTTGCCGGAATCGGTCGTGAGCGGCGTGCTCGCGTTGCGCGGCGGGCTGTAAAGGTCGTGCGTGTGGCCCGGCGGGCCTTCCTGCCCCGAGCGCTCCTGCGCGATTGCGACGCCCGACGGCAAAGACAAGCTTGCCGACAACACGAGCGCCAGCATCAAAGCCAGCGCCGCGCGCAAGGAAGAGTTTTTGAGAGAAGGGTAAAACATAACTCTAAAGGGATGAGGGCGGAGGGATGAGGGATGAGGACTGAAAGAAAAGCTACTCATCTTGAATAGCTTCCTTTTCATCCCTCATCCCTCCGCCCTCATCCCTTGCCTTTCATCTGTTCCGCCAGACGGGCTTGCGTTTCTCCATGAAGGCTCTGACGCCTTCGCGTGCGTCTTCCGTCTTCATCAATTCATTCAAGTACAGGTCTTCGACTTTCGTCAATGCTTCTTCAAAGGGGCGGCCCCGCGCCGTGTCGAGCGCGTGCCGCGTGGCTTCGAGCGCGGGCGCTGAAAGCTCCCTCAGGCGGACGAGCACCTCTTCGGTCTTTTGCGTCAGCTCTGAGGCCGGGACGACGTAGTTCACAAGCCCCAGACGTAGAGCCTCAAGCGCGTCTATCAATTCGCCCGTCAGAATCAGCTCGCGCGCACGCTTCTCTCCTATGATGCGCGGAAGCAGCACGGCGGCTACGGGCGGAAAGACGCCGAGCTTGATTTCCGGCTGGCCGAAGCGCGCGCGGTCCGAGGCAATCACTATGTCGCAGCCTGCGGCCAGCTCGCACCCGCCGCCCAAAGCGGCCCCGTCAATCACAGCAAGGGTCGGCTTGCCCATCTGGTCCAGCGTGCGAAAGATGGTATGAAAGCCTTCGAGCATCTGGTAGATGGTCTCTTCGACGTGTTCTTCGACGGCCACGCCCGCGCTGAAGACGCGCGATTCCGGCACGGCGTCAAAGACAATCGCCACCACGTCGTGCATCCCCATGCACTCGTTGAGACAGAGATTGATCTCGCGCATCATCGCGATGTCTAGAATATTGAGCGGGGGCTGGGCCAGCGTGATGCGCGCCACTCTCTCTTCAACACGAAAATGAATGTTCTGGTATCTAGTTTTCATCGTCGATGCGCGCGCGCCACTTGCCGCTTCGTACGGCCCAATCGTCATTTAGATAAGCTGCCCGCCGTCTACTTTGATGACCTCGCCTGTGATGTGGCGGGCCAGCTCAGAGCAGAGAAAGGCTACGAGGTTTGCCACGTCCTGCGGCTCGCCAACGCGCCCTAGGACGGCTTCGCGCTCGGCCTCTTCCATGATGCGCGCCGGCAGTCGCTCGGTCATGGGCGTGCGTATAAAGCCGGGCGCGACGGCGTTGACGTTAACATTTGCGCGCCCAAGCTCCGCCGCAGCGGATTTCGTCAAGCCTATGACGCCAGCCTTCGATGCCGCGTAATTGCTGATGCCGAAACTCCCGCGCAAAGCCTGAATCGAAGCGATGTTGACGATTTTCCCTGCGCGCTGTTCGCGAAAGAGACGCGCCACGGCGTGTAGATAATTGAACGTGCCCTTGAGATTAACGTTGAGGACGCGGTCCCATTGTGATTCGGTGATGTCCCAGATGGGCGCGTCCGAATTCACCCCGGCGGCGTTGACCAGAATATCCACGCGGCCCATACGGACGCGCGTCTCGGCCACGATGCGACCGGCCTTGCCGTGGTCCGTGACATCAGCCGTGAAGGTCGTGACGCGCACGCCCGTCTCCTTCAGGATGTGCGAAGTCTGAATCATGACGTCTTCGCCCGCCTGGTCCACTACACAGACGTTAGCGCCGCGCCGTGCCAGCTCAAGCGCACAGGCGCGGCCAATCCCTGAGGCCGCGCCCGTGATGATGGCTACTTTATCTTCAAAACCCATCTGTAAAGGTTCTCTCATACTGTCATCCATAATAGAAGGAAAAGAGGAAAGGGAAAAGGAAAAAGAGACGCGGCGAGTGGGCGACGCGGAGACGCGGCGAAAAAGCTGGACGAGAGCCGTTTTTCTCGCCGCGTCTCCGCGTCTCCGTGTCACCGCGTCTCTCTTATAAGTTTCCGCCGAGCCATTTCTGGTAAGCCTGTCGCTGTTCGGCTGTGGGTTGCTGAACAGCGAGGACGCGATAGGGCGTGACGACGCGCCCGCCGAGGCGCACGTCGAAGGTGCGCAGGTCGTCGTTGCGAAAGAGCGTGAGCTGTATGCGGTCGCCCGGCTTTTTCTCGGCCAGTCGCGCGTCAAAGGATTCAAGCGTGACGCGCATCCCATCGAGCGCAACGATTTCATCGCTGGCATTGATGCCCTGATCGTAGGCGGGCGTCCCGGCGCGCACGTTTCTGACGACGAGCCGTGCGCCGTCCTGCGCGAGCGTCGCGCCGAAGAAGGCTCTTTCAGGAACCGCTCTACCCGCCCCGCCCGTCGTCGTGTCCAGCAAGAGACCGACGTGATTGAGCGCTGCGTTGTAATCAAGCTCCTCGTGCCCGCGCACGTAGCGCGCAAAGAACGGCTCAAGCGTGGAGCCTGCGGCCAGTTCAGCCGCGCGCTGGAAATCCTGCGGTGTGTAGTTGCGTCCTTTCTTCGCGTACTCGTTGTAGAGATAGAGCATCACGTCGTCCAGAGAGCGCGCGCCGCGCGAGAGACGACGAATCTCAAGGTCAAGCAGAAGCCCCACGACAGCGCCCTTGTCGTAGTAGGAAATCTGCGAGTTCACAGCGTTCTCGTCCTGACGGTAATACTTAATCCACGCATCGAAGCTGGATTCTTCAAGGCTCTGCTCGAAACGACCGGGCCGGTTCTGTAAGTCCTGAAAGCTGGAAGCGATGCTCGCCAGATAATCCTTGTCCGAAAGCAAACCGGCGCGCAGGAGGATGATGTTTTCGTAGTAGCTCGTGATGCCTTCCGCGACCCAGAGAAGCTTGGTGTAGTTCTCCTGATTGTAATCAAAGGGGCCGAGCACGTCGGGCTTGATGCGCTTGACGTTCCAGAGATGATAGTACTCGTGCGCGACGAGCGAGAGAAAATCTGTGTAGCGCGCCTGCGAGCGGAAAGCGTGTCGCGGGTACATCAGCGCCGTCGAGTTCAGGTGCTCAAGCCCGCCGCCGCCCGAAGCGCGCAGGTGCAGTATAAAAGTGTAATCCTTGTAAGGGATGTCGCCGCCCATCAGCGAGACCGCCGCTTCGACAATTTTCTGCACGTCGCGACGCATGCGCTCCGGCTCGTAGTTGCCCTCGCCGTCTATGACGATGCGATGCGGGACGCCTTTCACTTCGAAGGAGAGCGTCTTGAAGTTGCCGACTTCGACGGGCGAGTCGTAAAGGATGTCGAAGTTCTCCGCGCGGAAAGTATTGTCGCGGCCCGAAACGGCGGGCAGCCCCGTGGCTACTTTCCAGTTGCCGAAGGGCACGACGCGCAGGGTGGAAGGAGCGTTCATCTGTCCTTCGGGGTACACGAGGAGCGCGGCAGGAGTAAAGAAAGCGTGCTGGTCGTTCAATTCATTAGTACGCACCGTTAGCTCGTTGGCATAAACGCTGTAGGTGACGACCACTTCGCGCGCACCGGCAGTCTCTATGCGCCAGGTGTTCTTGTTCGTCTTGTTCCAGGCGAGCGCGCGGCCCGAGGCGTCCTTCGCGGCAAAGTCCTGCACGTGGCGCGCGTATTCGCGCACCAGGTAAGAGCCGGGCGTCCAGACCGGCATCACCACGTTGGTCGAAGCCGCAAGCGAGCCGCGCAGGCGCATCTCGACTTCAAGCAGATGCGTGTAGGGCTTTGTCATCGAGACGGTGTAAAAGATTTCGGGCGCGGTCGAGCGGGCGGTTTGAGTGTTTCTCTGCGCGAAAGCCGCCTGTGCGGCGAGAAGCATAATCAGGGCTGTGAGCGCGACAGCCTGCGAGCGAGCAAAGCGCATCGTCAAAGTTTCCTTCTGTTTACTGAATTTTCGGAGAGAGTGTCAAAAGCAAATTCTACTACAGAAAATGCAGAAGTCAGAATGCAGAATGATGAATGAAAAAACCGGACACGCTCTTGCTTTTAATTCATCATTCATCATTCCGCATTCATCATTGCTTTTCCATACTTTCGCGACGAAATCGGCCTACTATCTATTCCTTTTCAGGGGAAGGAGAGCAAAGTCATGATTGTAAGCTGTAGTAAGTGCGGGGCAAAGAATCGCGTTGATGAAAAAGCAGCTACCGTGAGCCAGCCCGTGTGCGGTAAATGCGGCGCGCCGCTGGATACAAAAGCGGGCGCACAACAGGCCGGTGCAGCAGACGGCCAAAAGCCCGTCACCGTGACGGACCAGACGTTCCGCGAGCAAGTCTTGAATGTTAAAGACCGTCCCGTTCTGGTGGACGCGTGGGCTGCGTGGTGCGGCCCGTGCCGCATGATTGCGCCCGTGCTGGATCAACTGGCAGCGGAGTCCGGCGGGCGTTACGTCATCGCCAAACTGAATGTTGACGAAAATCCGCGTACGTCCGCAGAGTTCGGCATCCAGAGCATCCCGACGCTCTTGATTTTTAAGAACGGCAAGCTCGTGGATCGCGTTGTCGGCGTCCAGCCCAAACAGGCTATTGCGTCGAAGCTGGCGAGCGCGGCGACCGCTGCGGCCTGAGCGTAAAACCCGCCGCAGACCGTACGCGAAAAATCGGCGGCGCGTCCACATGAAACGGCCTTTTCCAGATTTTCGTGTATCTACTTCTCTGCCCCGGCTGTGCCTGTCTACGTGTGCGGGGGCGACACGGCGAAACAAATCATTTAGTATAACTTTTCGTTCTGGTCGAACAAGACGAGAAAGGCTTCTTGATGAGAATGTGGAGCAGGCTGATTGCCACCTCGCTGACGTGGGTAACTGTACCGCTGCGTCTGGCTCTCGGAATTATCATGTTTGCGCACGGCGCGCAGAAGGTCTTCGGCGTGTTCGGGGGACGCGGCTGGAGCGCGTGGATGGCGGGTGAAGCGCCTATGGGATTGCGTCCTTCTTGGTTGTGGCTGGGCGCGGCGGCGCTCTCCGAACTCCTCGGCGGCCTCTTTGTCCTGTTCGGATTTCTCACACGCCTTGGCGCGCTCTCCATAGCCCTCGTCATGCTCGTCGCCATCATAGGCGTCCACTGGGGCGCGTTCTTCGCCAACAATCGTGGCTTTGAATACCCGCTCGCGCTGCTCGCCATGGCAATCACGCTCATCATCACAGGCGGCGGACAGGCCTCCGTTGACCGCCTGCTCATGCACCCGCGCGACCGCAGAAGATAAAAGACAATGCAAAGTGCAAAATGCAAAATGATGAATGAAGAGAAAGACCTTCTTTAATTTTGCATTTTGCACTTTGCATTTATCATTGCTCTTATGAAGCGTTCTCCGTTGTTGGTGATCTTTATCACGGTCTTTATAGACCTCGTCGGGTTTGGCATCGTCATTCCCGTGCTTCCCTTTTACGTAGAGGGCGAGCGGTTTCAGGCAAGCCCGCGCGCGGTGGGTTTGTTGTTCGCCTCCTACTCCGTGATGCAGCTTCTGTTCACGCCCGTCCTAGGGCGTCTCTCGGACAAGTACGGGCGGCGGCCTATTCTACTTATTAGTCTGATCGGGACAGGCATTGGGTTTCTGGTGATGGGATTCGCCACGACGTTGTGGATGCTCTTTGCGGGGCGCATTGTTGACGGCATCTCAGGCGGCAACATCTCTACGGCGCAAGCCTACATCGCGGACGTGACGACGCGCGAGAACCGGGCTAAAGGAATGGGACTCATCGGCGCGGCCTTTGGGCTGGGGTTTACTTTCGGGCCTGCCATCGGCGGCATCCTCAGCCGTTGGGGAATGAGCGTTCCTTTTATCTTCGCAGGATGTCTGGCTCTCCTGAACGCCGTGCTGCTCTATTTCGTCTTGCCCGAAACCGTGACGCCGGATCATCCCGCGCGCGCATCCGCCGCGACAGGCCGCTGGTCTCAACTGCTTGACGCTCTACGCAAGCCGCGTCTGGCGTTTGTGCTCGCCATCTACTTTCTCTTCATCACGGCCTTCTCGATTATGACCACGTCGTTCGCGCTCTTTACGATGTATCGCTTCGGATACGACGCGGCGCACAACGGCTACCTGTTTATGTACGTCGGAGTGGTCGGAGTCATTATTCAGGGGATGTTGATTGGAAAGCTGGTCAGGCGTTTCGGAGAACTGGCGCTGATTATCACCGGGGCGCTCCTTTTTGCCGCGAGCCTTTTTGTGCTGCCGCTTTCAGGCCCGCACACGGGGCTCATTTCGATAATCGTGGTCGGTGCCGCGTTTGCCATAGGCAACTCGCTGGCGACGCCTTCGCTGCAAACGCTCGCGTCGAAATCTGTCGGCAGGGGTGAGCAGGGCGGCGTGCTCGGCGTGACGCAATCCGTGGCAAGCCTGGCGCGCGTGGTCGGCCCTTCTATTTCCGCCGCGCTGATTGTGAGCGCCATCAGTACGGTGGGCGCGGACGGATTGGCGCACAGGATGAGCGATCAAAGCTTGCGCCTCACCTTCTGGACGGCCTCTGCGATTATGTTCTTAGCTTTCCTGCTCGCCGTCTACTTCGCGCGCGTGCACGCAGCCGAGTACCGCAAAAGCGAAGTCGCGCCCGCCTGAAATCATTCACCGCTTTAGCTCCGTAGGAGCGAAGATGTTTATAGTTAGCAGATAAGGCATGGATACAAGCTCCGTAGGAGCGTCATGTGATAGATACAGAACATGCCGCTCCTACGGAGCTTGATTCTTGATTGATGCCGTCGGGCTATAAACATCCTCGCTCCTACGGAGCTAAAGACGATTTGCACCTTCTGTCTCCGACTCCTATTGTTTATTCTCTCCTGTAGAACACGCGACTCAGTGTCATGGTCGGAGAGAGCGCGAGCGGCTCTTCGACTATGAGGCCGAAGGTGGTCGTGCCGTTCATGATGCGATTCGAGAAGGTGGCCGCGAAATCTCGCGTCGTCCCGTCCTCGTAGACTCTGGTGGCCGTGAGCTTTCCGCCGTCCAGCCGTATATTTTTCAGAGTGGCGCGGCGTGCTCCTTCAAAGCTTGTGATCGTCAGGTTTCCCCCGCCGTCCGTTGTGACTTCTAAGTAGTGCTCCGCATCCCACCCCGTGTAGCGACCCGCGTAATCCGACGGGTTCTCTTTGACGACCGTCTCGAATCTCTTATCCTTGTTCTTGTTCTTGTATTTCTGCGCCATGCCCGGAGCTGCACAGGCGAGCAGCAGGCCGAGCGCCGCGACGACGATGATTTTCATAGAGAGTTCTCCCTTTCGGTAGCCTTCTAAAAGAGTGAACACCGCCGCGCGGGTTTTCGTGGCGTTATTTTTTCTATCAGATTTACCAGATGGAAGGGATGCTCTTTTCGTCTATTTCCAGAAGATTGCCGTCGGGCAGTATGTGCAGGACGCGAGCGCCGCGCGAGCGCAAAGGGGTCGAGAGCAGGCCGACGCGGTGACAGTTGGCACGAGGGGTCGCGTGTTTCGTGAGAGGCTGAGATTCGGAACACATGATGGCGACGCGCGCATCCGCCGCCAACTCCATAATGCGGTCGAGCCCGCGCGTTAAATCTTCGGTGGGCACTGCGATTTTCCCGCCGCACTCGGGCAGGTGTTCGTAGCCGATGCCCTCATCACGTAAAAGCTCTGACAGCACGCCGCCGTTATACTGCGGCCAGCGCGAGCGCGCGACGCTACGCACGTCGCACAAAAGCTCCACGCGGTGCTCACGCAGGAGCCACCGGAAATGCTCGAACGGGTGGCGGCCATGACCTATGGTGTAGATGACCGGCTCGGACATTCTCTGTTCTAGAAAAAGCGCCGCAGCAGATTACCTATCAGGGTGAGCACGAGCGAGACAATCAGCTTTATCAATCGCTTTTACGGTCTTTGCGTCGTCACACTCCGGAGAGCGTCTCCTCGTCGCTTCAACTCTTCCCTGATTTTGTCCGCCGTTAAATCCACCAGCCGCGCGCCCGTGAACATCGGGTCATTCGTCACCTCCGCAAAGGCGAACGAGGGCAAGGCAAAGCTATTCATCTCTTCGTCCGTTTCAAACTCCGTCTCTGCGAGCACGAGGCCGCGCAGGTCGCCAAGAAAAACGTCCACGGAAAACTTGCGCCCCTCGTGTTCGTAAGGGTAGCGGTTCTTGCGCAGCTCGTTGCCCTCGAAGACGGAGAGCATTTCATACTCGGCCTGCGTGAGATAGATGTTGGTAATCAACGTGCGCGAGAAGTCTTCCTGGTCTGGCGCAAACTTCTGCGTCAGCTTCCACGTCCACTCGCGCGTCTTAGGGTCTCGCACTTTCCGCAGACGAAGCCGCGTGTTCGTGATGTAGTTGTCGAAAATCTGCGTGTGCTCATGAGCGGGCTCAAGCCCTTCCGGCAAACCACTCAAAAGAAAACGGCGCTCGCGCTCCACACGCGCATACTTCTTCATACGCTCCGTGACGTCAGCATCCCCGCCCACATACTTTCCCTGATACTTTAAGGCCATCTAGGCACCCACCAGTTCTTCTTCGCGCTCTTTTAGAAATTCGTCGGGCTCTACGATGTGACCGGCGATGGCCGACGCGGCGACGACATAAGGAGAGGCAAGGTAAACTTTGCCGGGGCCGCTGCGTCCGGGGAAGTTGCGGTTCTGAGCGCTGACGGTGACCTGTTCGGCGGAGCGCGACGCGCCCGGCCCGGCGTTGATGCAGGCTCCGCAACTGGGGTCAATCAGCTCCGCACCGGCGCGCTCGAAAATCTCTATGTAGCCACGCTCGCGCGCGTACTGCTTAATCTTCTGCGAGCCGAATTGGAGGTATAGATGCACGCCCGGCGCAACGCGTCGGCCCTGCTCCACGGCGCGCTTCAAGACAGCCGCGTACATGTCCATGTCCGCCATCTTGCCGCCCGTGCAAGAGCCGCCATAGGCCGTGTCAATTCTGACTTCTTCGGAAAGCTCGCTGATGTTGATGCCGTTCCGTGGGTCTCCCGGCAACGCCACCATAGGGCGAATCTCGGACAAATCAATCTCGAAGCTCGCGGCATATTCCGCGTCCTCGTCGCTTCGTAAAAAGCCTTTGCGAACTTCTTCCGCATCAAGGCCGCGCATGCGCGTTAAGTATTCGAGCACGACTTCGTCCGGCTCTATGATGCCGGTAAAGCCTCCGGCTTCGACGGCCATGTTGGTCAGGACGGCGCGCTCGTCTATGGACCAATCACGTATGCCCTCGCCCGCGAACTCCAAGACTTGCCCGATGCCTTTACCTTCTTTCATGTAATCGGTCGCGAGGATTTTGAGCATCACGTCCTTGGCCGAAACGTCCGCGCGCTTTTGTCCACGCAGGACGAAGCGGACTGTTTCCGGAACGCGTATGCGTATGTCTTTCGTGTACCAGGCATTCGCCATGTCGGTCGAGCCCACGCCGAAGGCAAAGCAACCGAGCACGCCCGCCATGCAGGTGTGCGAGTCCGTGCCTATGACAAGCTGGCCCGGAAGCGCTATGTCTTCCACCACGGCGTTGTGGCAGATGGCTTCCGAGCCGCCCTCCGGGCTTTCGCCGTAAAGACGTATGCCCTGCTCATTCGTGAAGTTGGCCTGCGTCGTCGCAAGACCATTGGCACGATCCAGCAGACCCATCTTGCGTTTTTCGTCCGACATCACGCGGCCAAGAAAAGTCAGGTGGTCGCGAAAGGCGTAAACCGATTCTGGTTCCGTGACTCGCGCCTGAGCGCCTAGAGCCTGTTTGAAAAGCGACTCGGCCATGGGCGTCACGTACTCGTGCGAGAAGCGCACGTCCGCGACGGCAAAGAGCGCATCGCCGGGTTTGACCGCCTCGACTCCGATTTCGCCACGGCGCACAAAAGCATGCCGCGCGATAATCTTCTCGACCATGTTCATAGGGCGCTTTTTCGTCTCAAGCTGTGGAGGCTCAACCACGCCTGCGAGCCGTGCCTTGTTGTAGTTGAACAACCCACCGTGCTCTACAATCGCCTGCGAGATAGGATCAAGCCCGCGCGTGAACTCCTCCAACGGAATCTCCTCGCCGCGCCGTATGCGTTCTATCAAGCCGAAGTCCGTAGAGGTGAGCAAGCCTATATTCTGCGCGTTCTGCCCGTAAATTTTTTCAATCGTGCGCGCGATGACAAGCTCAAGCCCTGCGGTCTTTTCAGCATAAGGCGCGGTCTCGCGCGACGACCCGCAACCCTTCGAGAGCCCCGAGACAACTACAGAGAAGCCGCCCCGCTTGACCTCGTCCTTCTGCACGGCCTGCTCACGCATCCCCACATAGACATACTCGCCCAGCGTCTCGTCATAATAAAAACAGACCCACCCCGGCGTAATCTCATCCGTCGAGATGTTATTCATCAAAGGCCGCACCGGGTCATAGGGTAAATCCTCGCCCCCTTCCAACTGGCCGCGAATGAGCGAAGTGTCCTCGGTCAAAAACAGTATGCGCCCCTGAAAGCGAATCCTCTCCGGGCGCTTCGTCGTGTTCTCTGCTGTCACAGCTTTTGTTATCTCCAATAAGAAAGATTTTATTTGCTTCTCGAAAGAAACATTATAGACCGAAGCTGTGAAAGTCTTAAACCGCAGAGGGAGTAACTTGAGCGGGACTCTATTCTTTGATTGTCTATTTCGTCTGAACTGGCGCGGGAGGCCAGCGTCTTATACCATCTCCCACTCAAGCAGCGATTCTCGCATGTCAGCCACGGCAATATTGTTGGGCGCGATGTTGTAAATGCTGAGAATCAAATCAAAGGCCGTAGGGAAATACGTTCGCTCGTTTCTAAAATCGGCAAAGACACGGCTATGGAGTAAGGGAGGCAACGACACATTCTTTTCGCCTACTAATAGCAACGGCAAGACAGTTTTCTTCTGGTCTTCGGTGCCCAGCAGCCGGTTCGAGATTAAATCCACCTCGGCGGCGACAACATAACCCGTGCTCGTATCTTTGTTCTCATATTTCTTTCGATAGAGCGGCGTGCCGACCACAATGATTTGAGCGGATTTTTCAATTCGCTCGATGAAGCGCGGCACACTCGCGCCCACTCTCGCATTCTCCCATTGGTCAAGCACCACGTTGATCCCGGCCTTTTGTAAGTCGGTTGCCAGATTGCGCTCTACCCAGCGTTCCTGCTCTTTGTCGCCCCAGGCGTAACTGATGAAGCACTCAGGCCGCGCGAGATTCTGGTCTTCAACATATGACGAAACCCGGAAGACCGCCTGCTCAAAGCGCGACCGACGGGCGGCGAACCACTGTTGCTCTTCTACCTTGCGACGCTCCTTCTGCGTTAACTGAATTGGCTCGTGAGCTTTTGGCAGCGCAAGTCTATCACCACACTCAGGACAAAAGGCGAATGCGCTGCCATTGCGGAGCCGGTCGCGCACGACCGCGCGGTTAAGTGCGTGCCCGTTGGAGCAAACCACTGCCTCGTAACGAAAGACGTTCAGGTTACGACGGGCAAGGAAGCTTTCAAACAAACCCTGAAACAGAGTCCGCACAGGCTTGCCGACATTTGAGCCGAAATACAGAACCAGACTCAATTCGCCTTCGCGTTCGTCATCCTGACGGAAGCCGCAGATTAAACCTTCGCCCACCTCGTAACGAGCTTGATTACGCCACTGATTTGTGCGCGTGAAGGTTTGGGTGTAGCCGAGCAACACCACCAGCGATGCATACACGTTCTCGATTGCGCCGCTCACCGTATAAGACACACTTTCTTCCGTCTCTTCTTCTTCCAGTAAAGGCTTCTTCAGATTAATAAGCTCAGGGAAGACCAGATAGGATTTTCCGCCCAAGTCAGTCTCGCGAAAACAGACATTATGTTTGAGAAACAGGAGCGCCGCCGAGTCCAGTAAGATACTCTGCTCCTCTTCTGAGAGCTTCTCCAACTCACGAAACTGATATTCGCCGGACAGTAACCGTTTCTCTTCAAGCGAGCCCAGGCCCTTCGGACTTCGCCGCGCCTCCAGCACAAACGACGCTGCCAGATTGTTGAGCAATTCCGGCGCGAGCAGGACTCGTTCTTCACCCTTGGAAGTTCTAAGCACTCGCACGTAGCCGTAGTTAGCAAGATGCCCGACGGCGGTCATCATCTCGGCATCCGTAAACTTCCAACGCTTGCTGGTCTTCTCCAGCCGTTTGCGCAAGTCCTGCGGGCTGACAATCATTTTCCTGAGACGGCGATTCTCTTTCATCCCCAGCACGTAATCCTTGATGCGTTTGAAAGTGACCGTCGTCACCGTCGCAGGCTTTTGCTCCCACGGAATCTGCTCTCGCATCCGCCGCATTAATTCGTCCAGCCCAATCTCATCCTTAGCGCTCGTCGCCAGATAACCGCCGCTGATCCCTCGATGGCGACAGAACTCATCAAGCTCCTCCGGCGTCAATCGCGCCTCGCCCCGGTCAGCACGACCACCCACCAATATCGTCGGACAGACTTGCTGCTTCTCCTCCTCTTTCATCTCTTGCCCCGATGAACCTGATGCCAGCCCTGCTTTGAGCTGCTTCAACCAGAACTCCACGCCATGCAACGGGTCACGGCTGTCCGTCGGATCAAAAAGGATAAGCGCCAGGTCTGCATCGTCCAGAAACAAAGCATGAGTCAAGCGGTAATCAGGCTGCCCCGCCAAATCCCATAGAATCGCTTCACACTCAGTGCCGTCATCGCGTCGCTTGCCGAGTTCATCAATCACCCAGAACTGCTGCCCATGCGTCGAGGAATGTTCCTTGAACTCTCCATGCGCCAGCCTCCATCCCAACCCCGTCTTGCCCACGCCCGAATCGCCTACCAACACGATCTTGGCCGTCGTATGATGCACCGCCTCCACTGCTGGCTTGGGTTCCGGCTCTTTGCCTAACAGCACATCGAAGTCCAGCTCCCAGAAATGAATCACCCTGGCCAGCTCTTCCTCGGATGCGCCCGGCTTTGAACCGGAGGTGGCCAGCAGCGGCAATGTAGGATGAAACGTGAAGCCTAGTCTCCACTGATTAGACTCAGGTAACTTCTGGATGACGACGACCGTGTCCCAAGTCTCGCAACTCCATAAGCGCAAAGTTCCATCAAGACTCTTGGAAGCCAAGAATCGCGCGTCCACAGAGAAAGCAACAGCATATACGCGGTCGGTATGACCTTCGAGAGTGCGCAACAGCTTGCCGCTGGTCACATCCCACAGTTTCACTGTCTTGTCTCCGCTCGCGCTGGCCAGTACCTGGCCCGCAGGGTCGAACGCAACGCTCATGATAGAATCTCCGTGACCTTCGAGAGTGCGCAACAGCTTGCCGCTGGTCACATCCCACAGTTTCACTGTCTGGTCATGGCTCCCGCTGGCCAGTACCTGGCCCGTCGGATCGAACGCAACGCTGTAGACGTACATCTCATGGCCTTCGAGAGTGCGCAACAGCTTGCCGCTGGTCACATCCCACAGTTTCACTGTCTTGTCTCCGCTCGCGCTGGCCAGTACCTGGCCCGCAGGATCGAACGCAACACTGTAGATAGTGCTAAAAGTAGTACTCTTGCGCGCTTGGAGAGTGCGTAACAGCTTGCCGCTGGTCACATCCCACAGTTTTACTGTGTTGTCAGGGCTCGCGCTGGCCAGTACCTGGCCCGTCGGATCGAACGCAACGCTGTAGACGTACATCTCATGGCCTTCGAGAGTGCGTAACAGCTTGCCGCTGGTCACATCCCACAGTTTCACTGTCTGGTCATCGCTCCCGCTGGCCAGTACTTGGCCCGTCGGATTGAACGCAATGCTCCGGACAGAGCCCTCATGCCCTTCGAGTGTGCGTAACAGCTTCACGCCCGGCGGTAGGTTCGGCTCTTGCTGCTTACTGCTTTGCACATTTCGTTTCTGCTTCGGCATGATGCTTTCCAATCCTTGCGCTCTTTGGGTTATCAATTATGGACGTGACTCGTGAAGTCGCAAAAGGTTCGTGATGTCACTCGCGGCAGGAACAAGAGCGGCTTGCTGGTTCCGGCCTTCAGGCTAAGTGAAGATGTATATACTGAAGTCGCTGTCATTCTTCAACTATAAAGATGAGGGCGAGCGTGCTCGCAGAGCGCTAGGCATTGCGTTGGTGTGTTAGCCTGATGATATGCAGGCGTCTGTCTTGAAGGCGCGCGTGGCGCGTGTTGTTGCTTAGGCGCATCTGGTTTATCTTGAATCGTCGCCGGTTATCTTCAAGGTGTTGAAGCGTGACGAAGTCTTGCGCACGAGTGATGGGAGCGCAGTCTATATAGCCGTTTTGGTGATGGTGTGGGTCGGGTCGCTCGTTTTGGGAAACGTCCTGCACGAGTTGAGATAATTTTTTTTCGGATTAAAGGAGGTCCTCACGGTGGGCGTGTTGATGCAGGCGTTTTACTGGAACTGTCCGGCGCGTGAGGGGCGCGATGGCGCGTGGTGGACTTTGGTCAGCGATAAGGTTGCGGAGTTGAATGACGCGGGGTTTACTGCGCTGTGGCTGCCGCCTGTGTCGAAGGCTGCTAATCTGGGCGGCCCTTCTATGGGTTATGACCCTTATGATTATTACGACCTCGGGGACATAGATCAGAAGGGGCGCACTAAGACGTGGTTCGGCAATGGGGCGGAGCTGCGTGAGCTGATTGAGAGGGCGCACCAGCGCAACATGCAGGTTTACGCGGACATGGTTCTGGACCATAACTCGGGCGGAGACCAGCCGCAGCAGAATCCTCTTGACCAACACACGCGGTGGACGCTCTTTTCGCCGGGCAGCACAAGGTTTCCTAGAACGTGGGAATGCTTTCACCCTTCGCCCTACGAGACCTTTGACGAGATGACTTTTGGCGAGATGCCGGACCTCTGCCACCGCAATCCTTACGTCTACACGGAGCTGATTAAATTCGCGCAGTGGATGGTCGAAGACGTGGGCTTTGACGGCTTCCGTTTTGATTTCGTCAAGGGCTATGGCCCGTGGATGGTCAAGGCGCTCGCCGAGATGCGTTATCTGAACAAAACAGACCGCAGCTTCAAGCCCTTCTTCGTGGGCGAGTGCTGGGACAACGAGCGCACCATCAACGACTGGCTCAATACGGTCAATGCTTTTATAGACAATCCCATACACGCATTTGATTTTCCTTTGCGTTACAGGTTGAAGGACATGTGTGACCAGTTCAGTTTCAGCTTGCGCACGCTGGCGCAGGGCGGCACGCTCCTCTCTGAAAATCCCGCTCGCGCTGTGACCTTTGTGGACAACCACGACACGACACAAAAAGAGGAAGACGGCGTAATTAACGACAAGCTCATGGCCTACGCTTTTATACTCACGCACGAAGGCTATCCGTCCGTCTTCTGGCAGGACTACTTTACATATGGCCTTGCGCGCACGGGCACTGCGAACGGCATCGCCGCCCTAACCGCCGCGCACGAACGCCATGCCGGAGGCGCTTCGTCAGTGCTTTATTCCGACGACGATCTTTACATCATGCAGCGCGACGGTCACGAAAGCCAAACGGGCCTAGTGCTTGTGATTAATAATCGCGGCGACGCATGGAAAGGGGCCGGAGTCTCTACGCGCTGGACGGACACACGGCTCGCGCCGGTCGCATGGAGCGGGCGCACAGACCAATCCGAACCGGAGGCTAAGTGGACAAACGCCGCAGGGCGTACAGAGTTGTGGGCCGCGCCGCGCGGCTACGCCGTCTACGCGCCGCAACGACAATAGATTGCCAACCGTGGCGAGCGTCACTTTCATCATCCATGTCCGAGTCAACGTTATCCATTCAGAAAGATTTTGACCGCATCGCGCTTCTTTCAAGCGACGGCTGGAATCACAACTCTCACTACCATGACTTTTTGTTGCGTCACGTTCCTGAGGGCGCGCGCACGGCGCTCGAAGTCGGCTGCGGCACGGGCGCGTTTTCGCGTCTCTTAGCCGAGCGCGTGCGCAACGTCACGGCGCTCGATTTATCGCCGCAGATGATTGAGGTGGCCGCTAGACACGCAGCACATCTAGCGAACATTGATTTTCGCGTCGCGGATTTTATGGCCTGCGACCTCCCCGCCGATGAGTTCGATTGCATCGCCAGCATCGCCACACTCCACCACATGCCGGCGGGCGAAGCGCTCTTGAAAATGAAGCGCGCGTTAAAGGCCGGTGGCCGCCTGCTCGTTCTGGACCTCTTCGAGCCAGAAGGGTTCAAAGACGCTTTGCGGAGCGCGCTTCTAGCCATGCCCCTGAGCGGCGCGTTGAATTTAATCAGGCGCGGGCGTCTACGCGCGCCACGGGAAGTGCGCGCCGTGTGGGCCGAGCACGCGCGGCACGACTCTTTTTTGACCATGAATGAAGTCCGGCGAACGTGCGCGCGTTTTCTGCCCGGAGCCGTCGTGAGAAAGCATCTCTTCTGGCGCTACTCGCTCATCTGGCGGAAACCTGTGGTATAAAAGACGCGTCATTAAATCGGCGCTCGCCGCTCTTTTTGAGGTGCAATGATTAGGAAACTTTTTGGCGCGCTCTGCCTGTTTATGCTCTTAATGTCGGTCGCCGCATTTGCGCAACAGTCTTCGCTGAAGTCGGAGATAAAGATAAATGCGCGCGGCACTCGTTTGAATTTGACGGGCCGAAAGTTGCGCCGCACGATTGATGCCAAACAGGAAGTCGGCGCGGCTAAAATAGATGACGTGGAACTACTGTTTGCCAATCGCAAGGAGTCTTTCAACTACCTTCTGATTAACGCCTGCGGCTCGTCCAAGCTCGTAGGCGATGCGCGCCAGTGCGGCGCGGGCACGGAATGCAATCTACTGTGGATCAGGCTCGACGCCGCGTGGAAGGTTCAGGAAATCAAGTCCGCGCTTTATGAATCCTGCTGGCGTCCCATCACTTCCATGGACGGCTATAAAATCACGGGCAACACTTTGCAGATGGAGTACGAAGACTTCAGAGAGAAGTTGCGCTCCAAGCTCTCGTACGACGCGATGCAGCCCGAGCGTGGCTTTGTCATAGAGGAGTCCGCGCTGCCGGACTGAGAGGCTCGTGAGCCAAAGCTCATCCAAAACATAAATCTTAAAAATTCATTTCGTCAGTAGCTATGATCGAATACGACGCTCATAAATGGCTGGACCATCTCTTTGACATCAAGGGCTCAATGGTGCGCGAGATTGTGTGGCGCGTGCTGCTGGTGGTCGCGTGGTCTGCTGCCGTGGTGGCCTTCCACGTTTTTGTGCGGCCCGTCGCCGTGCCTTCGACTATTCACGCGCTCGTAGGCGTGGCTCTAGGGCTTCTACTTGTGATTCGCACCAACGCGTCTTACGAGCGTTTCTGGGAAGGGCGCAAGATGTGGGGCGGCATGGTCAACGAATCGCGCAACATGGCGCGCGCCGCGACCGCTTTTCTTCGCCCTCATCCAAAGCTTCTAGAACCCGTCATCCTGTGGACAGTGGCCTTCTCCTATGCGTCGATGCACGTCTTGCGCGGGCAGAAAAGCATTGGACCGATGGCCGAGCGTCTTCCGGCGGATGAAGTCAGCGCGGCGCTCTCTGCCGAGCACGTCCCGTCGGCGATTGCGCTTCGCATCAGCAGTCTTCTGGCAGAGGCGCGCACGCGCGGCCACATTTCCGATTACGTCGCCATGACGCTCGACAACAACGTACAGTTGCTGATTGACTACATAGGCTCCTGCGAGCGCATACACAAAACGCCGCTGCCGTTTGCCTACGTCGTACACCTCAGGCGCGCTATTATCATCTACTGTCTGACGCTGCCCTTTGCGCTGTTAGACTCCTACGGCTGGTCAACCATCCTTGACACGTTGCTCATAGCCTATATTCTTTTCGGTATCGAAGAGATCGGCGTCGAGATAGAAGACCCCTTTGGTGAAGACGACAACGACCTGCCGCTCGAACAGATTTGCGATACCATCGAGCGCAATCTTTTAAGCGTCATCGCGGAAGGGCGCGAAGCCAGACAGTTGACGCAGGGAGCCGGGGCCTAAGACGCGGATTTTCAACTTCCAAAAATCATTCGAGAGAAAACAATCTATGCGAAAGTTAAAGAACTTATTTGAAAGAAACAGACAGTGGGCCGAAGGCGTCAAGTCTCGCGAGCCGGATTTTTTCGAGAAGCTCTCGCGCCAGCAGTCGCCCGAGTACCTGTGGATAGGCTGCGCCGACAGCCGCGTGCCCGCCAACGAAATCACGGGCCTCCTGCCCGGCGAAATGTTCGTCCATCGCAACGTCGCCAACATGGTCGTCCACACGGACTTCAACTGCCTGTCCGTGATTCAGTACGCGGTCGAAGTGCTCGGCGTCAAACACATCATCGTCTGCGGCCACTACGGCTGCGGCGGCGTGCGCGCGGCGATGGAGCATAAACGACACGGATTGATAGACAACTGGCTGCGCCACATACAGGACGTGAACGAAAAACACGCGCCCGGCCTCGCAAGGCTCGCGGATGACACTTCTAAATTCGACCGCCTGTGCGAGCTGAACGTTATAGAGCAGGTCAAGAACATCTGCCAGACGACGATTGTCGAGAACGCCTGGGCGCGCGAGCAGGACCTGACTGTCCACGGCTGGATTTATCGTCTGGACGACGGGCTGCTCCACGACCTCAACATCACCGTCATCAATCAGGACGAGCTACGCTCATTCTACGGAGAAGCAATCGCAAACCCCGTCACCAACTGAAAGCACGTGCGCGATAAGTGCGCTCATGTGCGCCCGGTCAAAACCGTCCTGATTTAGAAAAGCCCTGAACGTGGCCTTACACGGCACGCGTTCAGGGCTTTTCTTCCCGCAGCGAAAAACCTTTACAGAATTAAAATGAAGTGCTAGGGTTACACCCAACTCCGGCGAAACTCTTGACTGGTAAAGGGTTAAGTCCTTTCCCAAACCACATTTTATGGTATCTCTCGCTAACCATCGGCCCAGTATATAGGGGTTTTGTTTTCATCGAAGTGTCTCATTCGGGGCAGCCGCTCGCGGCCATTTCCGACAATCATAAAGCTTCCAACTTTTAGCGAGGTGCGGTGATGCTAAAAAAGATTAGCGCAATCATCAGGGGACGCAAGCAGCGAACAAGCCAAAATCAGAAGCGCCTGCCGGTCACAGTCACGTTGCTGGACCCGAAGAGCAAGGCTACCGTCAAACAATCCTCTCAGCCTATGCGAGGCTACCTGCGCGACATCAACAAGAACGGCCTCTCGCTGATGATGTCTGCGGTTCACTCCAACGATCCCTTCTTTGTCTGTAGCGGCTACGTCCTGCAAATCACGCTCGGCTTCAACAACCGTGACATTAGCATCGAGGCCGTCCCCGTTCGCTACAATATCGATGAAGGTCAGGACGAATATAAATACCTCATCGGCGCGCGCATCATTAAGATTAGAAAGTCGGACCGCAAGTACATTGACCAGTATTTGAAAGACGGTCGGCCCGTACCGCGAGTGCTGCGTTCGTTAATGGCCCACGCGCATGACCTACTGATTAATCGCGTGCGCGTCCGGCGCAGCGGGATGCGTCTGCCCTTGAACCTGGCCCTGATTGATTCAAAGGCCAGAGGCGGAAAGCCTTCCCTGTCGCTCGCAGGCTTCCTGCACGACATCAGCAAGACCGGTCTCTCGCTCGTCGTCCCCAGCGTGCGCTTCGGCGACCGCTACCCCGTAGGCGACCACTACTGTTTACGCATCAGGATTCAACTGCCCAAAAAGGTCGTGGATATACGCGCGACGCCCGTGCGCTATAACAAGCTGAGCGAGACGACGGGCGAGCTGGGCTATCTCATCGGCGCGCGCATCACCCAACTGGACGCAGCGGACCGCAAACAGCTGAACCGCCACCTGCAACAAGTGAGAAAACGCAATCCGGTCGCGTCGCAGACCAGCTTCGCGCATGACCTTGAATCGTACTGAAAAAGCATTTCAGATTTTCTTTCAAGCTAAGGTCTGTACGGGACAGCTTTTCTCCAAAGCCCGAAAGCACAGCTCGCGGACGCCTTGATAGCCATCTCTTTCATCGTCGTGTGGTAGCTTGCGGGCTGCTTGTTCGGCGCGGGTTAATTCGAGCGTTGGATGTGGCTATGGTATTCAACATTTGTGGTTAAAGATGAAAAAGATGAAAATGCGAACACTTAAATCAATTCTTGTGTGCTTCTCCCTTCTTCTGGTGATGACTGTAGATTCATCTGCCGCGGTTGAATCTCGTAAGATTGACGAGGTCAGTAATTATAATTGGGAAGACCTGATGTTACGCCTCGATTTTTGCGCCACCCTATTGCAAAACGAGCCTGCTGCTTCGGCCTACATTATTGTTTATGATGGACGGCGTAGCATGCGTGGTGAAGTTCAAGGTTGGATGGATTGTATAAAGAATTACATGGTCGAGCGTCGCGGCATGGATGCTAATCGAATCAAGATAGTGAATGGCGGCTATCGTGAAAATAAGACGATGGAAATGTGGCTCGTCACATCTGCCGATAGCCTACCTAAAGCTACACCGACGGTTAAGCCTAAAGATGTGAAGTTCAGAAAAGGTAGATTGACGAAAAAGAATTGGGAAAGCTTGTGTAATATTTAGGCAGGTTGAATCTTCAGCACGCAAGCCCCATCTAATCACTCATTCACCCCGGCGTCTGAGTATTTCGAGCAGTTTAGCCAACAACGAAAAGTTACGCTGCTATTGCTTCCCGCCGTTCCATTCGCCCTATCGTACCTTGAAGGTCTATACGAAAAGCGTTGCTATAGCTTCCTCAAACTCTCCAGCTTCCTTTATAGCCTCCTGCTCCGCCCTTAGCGCCTTAACGTATTCGGCAGCTTTGCCTGTAACGCCTTCAGGATTGCAGTCGCTTATGTTCCTCTATACTAGAATGTTAGTATTCAAAAGAAACGTGTTGAGTATCTCTTGAGTACCTCAGAGGTCTGAAACAGTGTCGAAATCAGCATAGAAAGCTCTTAAAGTTGCCAATTTTCACGGGAAAAAGCATTGTCTGCTTCGGCGGCGAGGATTGGTGGTATCACCACCCGCATTCGAAGAACCATTTGATGAAGAGGTTTGCGCGTGCCGGAAACCGTGTGGTCTTCTGTCACTTACGGGCGTGGCAACCACAGTTGACGCTCGTTCCCAGTGTTGTGTGTTAGGTAAGGGTTATTTCGTTTGGGCACCTATTGGGCACCCCAAAGCGAGAAAGATAAAAAAGGGCGTCTAAGACTTTAAGCCTGACGCCCTTAATCCTCAATTGCCTATTCAGCAGGGGCGACTCTCTCGACCTTCGACGTTAGCCTCAACAATTAGCGGCTTATCCTCGCCTTCTGCCTCTCGCGTATAGACAATCGCGCCCAACGTTTCGACGGCCTCAATCTGCATACTAGGAAGAACATGAGTGTACGTTTCAAGCGTCCGCGAAATGTCAGCGTGTCCAAGCCTTTCGCTTACTGCTTTCACGTTGACCTTGCGGGCGATTGCGAGCGTAGCCATAGAGTGACGCATCGTGTAAAGGCGATAGAGTTTTGGCTCAAGCCCCACTCGCTTAACTATCTCGCGGAAAATGTCTGTTAGAAGGTATTGATAGACAGGCTCGCCGGTCTGATTTGGAAACACTAAGTCATTATCTTGCCAACGTGCCCCACGCTGTTTCCTGTAATTCTCGACTGTGAGCTTTTGTAGCCTTAACCGTCGCACCAACTCTCCGCTAATTGTAATGTTCCTGACGCTGCTTGCGGTTTTAGGTTCATCAAACCACCACCCGCCTTTCGCTGAATCGCGTATGGCGACACGCTGAACCCTTATGTGCGCCGGATTGTCCTCTAGGTGAAGGTCGGAAAACTGAAGCCCGCAATACTCTTCGGGGCGCATCCCTGTCTCAAAAGCAACGTAGAATATACAGCCGTAAGGAATCCTCAACGGGCGCTCCGCCTGATACTCTTCCCACTTCTGGAAGAACAGCCGGATTTCCCTCTCAGTGAAAGTTACCATCTTCTGACGGGTAGGTTTGCGAACCATTACGTTTTCCATCGGATGACGACTTAGCTCGCCCGTCCTAACGCCCCAATTAAAAGCCATTCGTAAGTGAACGTGAACGCGCTGGATTGTTGCTTGAGACAAAGGCTTTTCAGTCCGGGGCGAAATCTGCTTTTGCAGCGTGGTGTATAAGTCCTGAATATCAGCGGCAATGATACTGCGAACGCGCTTGTGTCCGAGGAAAGGATAAACCCATGCCTTAAACGCTCGCGTTACTTTGCCGTGTACGTATGGTTTGACCCTGTGTGCGTGCGCCTCGCTCAAGAATCGCTCTATGAAGATGCGGAGAGTTTCGTTAGTGTCAACGATACCTTTGCCGCGATTCTTCTGCACCACGACCCGCGACAAGTCCGCGTCAGCCTCTTTGAGCGTGCGCCAAGTTTTTTTATATCTCTTCTTGCTCCCGTTGGTATCTGTATGCGAGTGAACACGTACCATGAATTGATGCGGCCCGCGCTCAATTATCTGGCCCTGTGGCCGCTCGTGTTTGATGGGGTATTGCTTCCCCTTTGGCTTCTTGCCGTCGGAGTTATTAGAATTAGTCTGCATCTGGACTCCTTTTCTTGAACGGGAAGGGATGGGAAGGATGCAAGGGACGGGGAGTGTTAGCAGCATTCGCCCGTCCCATTCTTTGTTGTCAGTATTCGCTCGGTAACATAATCGTCGTTGCGCTTCGGTCAGCCTCAGAGATTATCCAAATCTTTACGCCGTTCGCGGTCTTGTAGGCGCTGAAAATCCGTAGCGATTTATCCACGCTGAAAAGATTTTCTTTGTGGTCTTCGTCGCAGAGTTCGCCTTGTTCAAGCCTCACGTGACGGCTGATAAATTCCTGCGCCGACTGTCTGGCCTCTTCAAGAGCTTCGATTGCGCCGGGAGTCATATACAAGCGCCCCAAAGGGAAGCAAAGAATTGTCTCTGTTGTGGCCGTAGTGCTATTGTTGGTTTGCATCTAATTTTCTCCGGTTTGGGAAAGTTGGTGTAAAGGAGAGGCAAGTGTGAATCAGATACTTACCTCTCTGCTTGCTTTACGCGGCCTGTAGCGTCAAAGCAATTCTCTGCGCTTCAAGTTTGGTTGACATTCGCATTACGTGATAACCAGCCGCCACGCTTAGGTGCTTACAGGCGATATTGTTCATGCCCGCTTTACACGTACAGTGTCCGAATCTCTTTCCATCCCTACGAACGAAGAAATCAACTATGTAGCGTGCGCCAGTTTCCCGGTTTGTTACATGGTATTGACGAAGAAAGGTGGAAGGTTGAACGTATAGATTGCCTGCTTTGGCTCTCTCGGTTGCTTTGGCTAACTGCTGGGCATTAATTAGTTCAATCATTCTTGGTGCTCCTATTATGTTGCCGGGTTCGCTATCCGGTGTTAAGATAATTATACAAGTTATCTATCCATTGTCAAGATAATAATGGGGGATTATGAGCAAAAAAGCGAAGAAAGATGAAGATGTTATGAGCGATTTAATTAGTCAGGCGGAGGCTGGTAGAATACGTGGCGTGTCGAGAGCAGCTATACGTGATTTGATACGCAGAGGCCGTTTACGCTCATTTAATCTGGCTGGACGTGAATTAGTTTACCGAAGCGAAGTTGAATCCTTTGAGAACGAGACTCCCGGCCCAAAGAAGAAGAATAAAGAATAGAGGTTAATATGGCAGAGATACGCAATGAGAGAATAGAAGAAGCCGTTGAAGATGGCGCAAAGGCTTTCTGGGCAATTATCGCCAAGCGGTTTCCAGAAGCCACGTCGGGCGACTTCCCTCCTGATGCTGAGCTTGCTCTGACTACAGCATTAGAGAAAGCGGTTCGCGTATGGCTGGATTTTAATGTGCTATCAGATGATGAAGTAGTAAACTAAAGGCAGGCAGAGGCTCTTATGATTCTAAGACCGACAAAATTCGCCATAGACCTACTTGGAGACCAGCTTTTTGACGGATACACTCAAGGCGATGAGTGGAATGGTTGGTCTTGTCCTTACTTCACTTCTAAGCAAGCGGAATATATCGTTCAGGCTCACAATGGGAAGGGACTTAAGGCTTGGTACGATGCTAATTCTGATAGCTTTTCATTTGAGATTGAGGCCAGTGACGAAATTGATTCGTTTCCGGCGCAGGAGATAGAAGGAATGAAGGTTTATCCAATCGGCGCAAGGTGCTGGATTTGGGAAGAAGCGGTATTATAAATCCATATAATGTAGTTATGAGATAAATTTGCCCTACATATTGACATTGAGGGGTTTTGTGGCAGATACTTTCACACGCCAACGACGGAGCGAGATAATGGGCCGCATCCGTTCAACGGATACCGTGCCAGAGTTAATGGTTCGCTCCCTACTTCATCGCGCGGGCTACAGATTTCGACTACATTCAAAGATTCTACCCGGCAAGCCAGATATCGTGCTGCCGCGATACAAAACTGTTATTTTTGTGCATGGCTGTTTATGGCATGGACATGAGAATTGCAGACGCGGGCGACGACCGAAAAGCAACACTGGTTATTGGAATTTGAAAATAGACAGAAACATAAGCCGCGATGCAGCCAATGCCGAGTTGCTCAAAGCTCAGGGATGGAAGCGCATTGTTGTTTGGGAATGTGAGTTAAAAAATCCAGAATCTCTAATGCAGAGATTAATCCCGCAGCTAACCCATGAAAACTCCTCATACTAATAAAGTCCCATTCAAAGCCGCATCATTTTTTTCCGGCATTGGAGGATTCGACTATGGTTTCAAGCAGGCTGGATTTGAGGTTTCGTTTCAATGTGAGATTGACGAATTCTGTAGGGAAATTTTAGAGAAGCAATGGCCCGGAGTGCCTCGCAGCGAAAACATCAAAGATTTAACCAAGGATTCAAACCATGCAACAATCCCTATTTCAGACGTCTGGCTCGGAGGATTCCCATGTCAAGACGTCTCAGTTGCTAGAATGGGGCCGAGAGCAGGGCTTAAAGGGGCACGCTCTGGACTCTTTCACGATTTTGCTGAACTACTTGAAAGATGCCGTCCCAAAGTTTTTATTATCGAAAACGTTCCGGGCCTCCTTTCTTCCCACAAAGGACGAGACTTCGGAACCATTATACGAACGCTGGCCGACATCGGGTATAGTCTCGGATGGCGTGTGCTTAACAGCAAAAACTTCGGAGTCCCCCAATCGCGCAGCAGAGTCTACATTGTCGGATGTTATAGAGACAGACGAGGTCCCGTCGAGATACTTTTTGAGCCCGAATGCGGCCAAGGGTATGCTGAGGCGGGCAAATCGGATGGGAAGACCGCTCTTTCCCCCTTTAAGGAAAGCCTTGGAGATTTTGTCAAAGGCCCCGTCTTCCAAAGAATAGCATACTGCTTATATGCATGCTCCGCCCGTCATACAGGTACGGACTGGAGCCGCACCTATGTTACTTATCCTGACGGAAGGGTTCGGAGATTAATCCCCCGTGAGTGTGAAGGTGTGATGGGATTCCCAGTAGGCTGGACCCGCCCCGTGGCCACGTCCCATGCCAACGACGACCCAGATGATATTGACACGTTGCGGTACCAAGCGCTTGGGAACGCTGTGACCCCGCCGGTAGCCAAGTGGTTAGGAGAGCGAGTGGCGCGATACTTAAAGATGACGCAATCAGATTCCCAGCCCGATGCTAAAGCATCTCGGACCGAAGTCCGAGCAACTGAGGACGCGGCCACTGTTGTCTGTCCGCCGGTAGCCGCTCACCCGGTATAATTCCAACATGTTTTTCTAAGACATCCAAACTGAATTCGGGTTCGGATTCCAAGATTTCTGTCTTTACATCCTCAGAGATTGTTGAAACGTAATCTCTTCCATTATGGTAGATACGGATAATGTCCTCATCAAAAGCCCAATGGTGAATTTTGCACAAGCAAAGGCCGTTAAAAATTTCATCAAGGTCATATTCGCTCCACGGTAAAATATGAGCAGCGTCAACGCCGGGATTGATTTTACCCGGTATCTTCGGAAAGTAGGCGCCGCAAACAAAGCATGTTGCATGGTAGGCATCACGCACTTCCTGCCTAAACCTTGCACTTGCAGGCCCCCTAGCATTGGCCCAGCGCTTCCATTCTTTTGCTGCGCGTTTCTTTAGTTCAATGTCTTCAGGGTCTACAGCCTCAACTTGTATGAGCGGCTGGGGAACTTGATAGTTTAATGCGTCTGCAAGCTTAGGCAACACATCGCCACGTTCGCTGTAGACAATTCCTAGGTCGTCGCTTCTATCAGAGATTACCCTCTGAATAGCAGCAACCAGCTTACGTGTTTTATTAGTCACCTGACCGCTGCGCACCATAGCCTCATGTCGGCCAAGTAATGCTGCAATATCTTCTGGGAACTCGCCTCTTCGTGCCCAAATCTCTTGTAGCATATCTGCCCTTAGCCTAAGGTCCTCCTCTTCGGCTCGGTGTGAGCCATTGAGTATAGTTATCCTGCTAACATTCAGAATAGCAACATTAGGATTTACTCTTGCAAGACTATCAATCTCAATATGCTCTACGGCATAAGCCCCTTCTTGCATTACCGGCTCCCCTACGCCTAATACAGCATCTTCTCTTGCAGGGTCGGGCATCATAAAGGTAGCCGCAAGTTGCTTTTGAATTTGTATGTCGGCCCCATATTTTCGCAGCCGAGGCTTGCCTCCCTGTATTCTAAGGATAATGCGTGTGTGGATTAGCAATTCGCCGGGAAGGTCTAAGCTGAAGACATACCCCTCTAAGTCACGTGCACGGGTATCATTATGATAACCGCTCAATTCATACTCGCCCCTTCCTCCGCTTGTACGTCGCGAAATACGCATGTCGCTCTCCTATGTGGAAGGTAGAAGTTTGCTCACCAGACTTCTGCTAGCTTGAGGCATTGCTTAAAATCACGAATGGCTTTACGGATAAACCCACTTAACCATTCAGCTTTTACTAAGAGCTTTATTGCCACAAAACCAAGATGAAACAATTTTTTCCAGTTGTTCTGGATTTATTGTTTGGCATTCCCAAATTATCCGAACAGTCCAACCCGTTTCTTTTAGTTTTAACTGATTCTTTCTATCTCTCTCTATAGACCGTCTAAATTTTTCTAGCCAAAAATCTGTTTTAGTAGCGGGGACGTTTGCTCTCTTACATCCAGCATGGCGGTGCCAAAAACATCCATGAACAAAAATTACGGTTCTATGTTTTAACAGAACAACGTCTGGACAGCCGGGTAGTGAACGCTTATTTAGTTGATATCGGAATCCTAAGCTGTAAAGGATTTTTCGTACTGCTATTTCAGGAGAAGTTCCGCGACTTTTTATACGTCGCATGTTCCAACTTCTCTTTTCTGGCGTGAGATTATCGGCCATCAACTGTTTTCAGATAGAAGAACTAATATTAATAGGCACAAAAATTTCATTCTTCTTCAGACAAGTCATCGCCCGGCAAATCCTCAAATTCAGGCGACATTCCGTTTTCAATCTGAAGGTAACGTTTGTGAAGGAATTTTTTTATATCCTGCCGACTCAGATTATCGAGAACGCAAAATCCGCCGTGAAGATTTAGCGAACTTATTAAGTTCCTGATTTTAACTCGGCCTTCATTGCCACTGTTGATTAACTCATCCTTATCAAGCAGAAATTCTAAAATACCGTGCAGTACATCTTTATTTCTACCTAAACTTCTTTCGAGCGTTCCTCTTGCAATATCAAGTTTAGCCAACAAAACGGCAGTTAATTCGAAGGGGTTTTGTCTCTTACTATCGTAAGTAAGAAACGCAAACCACCAAAGTCTTGCCAGCCCATTCCTTACAAGTGCACGACTTGCATTCGACTGAATAAAATAGTGTTCTGTAATATACGTCTTTATTTTTTTCCTTCTTTCTTCAAGAGAATCATTCTTAAACTTTGTTTCGACCCTCCAGCGAGCCCTCATATAGTCCCAAGAGGTGAAATGCGTCATGTATGTCCAGAACCTTGGGTCGGAGGCCTGCGTACGGGAGAGTTGCGGACGAAAGGCTTCAAAAAGCAATTTTGAATTTTCAATATCGTATAAATCCCCGTCCGTCGGCATATTAAGTTTTAGCTTGTCCTTTATTTCTATCTGTGAAGGTATTTCATAGTTTCGGAGTTTATAAACTTCCGGCACCCATATTCGGTCTTGTTCATACTTCTCCATATTCTTTTCTAAATCACCCTTAAGGGTAGTTTCAAATCGTTCAGTGAAAATTTTTTGCCGCATGTTTTTATCCGCTACTGTTAATTTTCATCGTCGCCGTCAATGCTTATCGGGCTTTCCAAAGCCCGGTGCAAGGGGTAGTCTAAAATCTTTTGAGCAATTAGAAGATGGTCGCTTTCATCTTGAACTTCAAGATTCTCCAGTCTCGCTTTTAATAATCTGTACCACCTTAGTCCCTCATAACCTTCTGCCTCAGCGCTTCCAGACAAAATACGGACGGCACCTATTAAAACAGGTAGAACAATGCTGCACGCTAATGCGTGCTGTAACTTTGGGTCCCTTTTTTGCAATTCATACAACTTATAATCTTCCTGCGGCAATATAATTCTTATCTTGTCGAGTTCATAACGGACGGCCATTGCTTTATCGGATTTGTCCGATGACGGCTCAATTTGCATTAGAGAAGATATTTTCTTTAGAGCGTCGTAATCTTTTGTTGCTTCAAAAACATAATGGTCTCCAACTGCTAGGATGTCTCCTTTCTTTATTGGGAAATCTGCATTTGAGTAATCTTCATGGGCCCCCACAATTCTATAGTTGTTAATATCTTTACTAGCGCAAATAAAGACATTGACTTCAACCGGCCCATTCAAATCATCGGCTGGTACTTTTATTTCAGCTTCATCTGAAGAGGTTTGATAACTCTGCCTAAACATTGTGTTAGAACATTCAAAGTGGGCTGTGTACAGAGCTTGATTTCCACGGATTAACTGTTGAAGAGTAGAGTTACTGCACCAGCACTGGACGGAGAAATAATAAAACTCCTTATCATTTCTATATGTAAGCGCAGTTTGAAACCCGGAGCCGGAAACATCATCCCTATTACCAAGCACAGGGTGAGGATAAGATTTTATTTTAAGCTTCATACGCCGCTATCTCTATTGAAAGCCGGTCGGCAGCTTCTACTTGTAAATACAATTTAGTATTGTTTCCCTTCTCTAACGTGAGGTTTTGAATAATTCCCTTGTTAGTTTGCAGAAGAGTCCCATCATCATTCCATGCCTTTAATACAGATACTTGAACAGGCACCGAATCATCACCGACTGCATAGACTCGTAGTTCAACTTCATGTGTGGCATTTGATTTAAGAACTGCTCTATATGTTCCTGTTTCTGCTTCAGCAAGAAAAACCCGGCTCTTGATTTGTATTTTTGAGGATTTAGCAGCATCGCCCGGCCCCTTCTTGCCGCCTTTTCTATCTCCTCCTCCATTGCCCCCGCCACCGCCGTTCCCGTTGCCGCCGCCACTGCCCCCTGTTTGACCGGAACCAGCCTCATCAATCAAATTAACGAAACTGCTCTCAGTACTTTTCGTTATTGGCTTAACGCTGATTTCTTCTTCTGCGGTCTTAGGCTTTCTATTGCTTCCTTCATCAGGCTCAGTTCCGACTTCTGAATCATTAAGAGGGCTGTCCCCTTCTTCATCATCAGGAAGCCATTTATACAAATCTGGAATTTCAGAAATTTGGCTCTCGTTTACCGTCTGTAAAGATTGAACTTGCTTCCTAATCCAATCATTTAGTTCTCTTAAGGTCTGGCTATTTGCTCCAGGTGCAGGCCGGTCCTTGTCCCAATTATCGTGCCGTGGCGGCTCCATTTCACGGAGTTTCGCATTACCTTTTGTATTATCACAGTAAAATACGCCGGCATAAGGGATTAGCGACATAAATCTCTGCTGATAAATTATCATTCCGGTACTGCGCACCATAGCAACTTTCTTTGGAAGGGCGGTGCCGTTTGTAGTTAAATTTAAACTAACCTTTCCTAATGTAGGCAGCTTCCCAGAAATTTTTATGCTTTGCGGGTCAACCATTGCGTTATAAAAATGATGGGCAGTAAAAGTCTTTCTCTCGGAGAACTCCTCCATGTATTCAGCTAAATTCTTTGAATTAATCACCTCTTTTTCAATTTTGACGACAAGCCGACCATTCTTTAAAGCTACCCAAAAATTTTCCAACACTGCGACTTTTAGGTCATCCTGCCAAGTTGAATCAACGTCATAACCTAAAATAAAAATATCCGTGCCAGTTTTTTTTCTCCGAAAAATTGCAGGCATTTGCCCCGAACTTCTTATAGAGGCACCGTTGTCATTTCCAAGATAGCCAACATGCTGTGCTTTTATATTTCTGCCCCCTATTTTATGCTTATGAGTCGCAAGGCGAGCGACACCCTGAAATGCGTATTTCTTATCAGCAGTCAGAGTAGAATACAGAACTGTTCTGAGCCTACTTGCAGCAAATGGCGCACTTTTTCCTATACCGAATGAACCACCTTCACTTCCGAACTTTGATGAAGAACCGCTCGACCGCACAAGATTGTACCAGCCGTCATCAACATCATCGTCTTTACCAGTAACGCCGGTAGTATTGAAGTCCGATATTTTTAATACAGGAATAGATTTCCGGCTTATTAGCGCAGAAGCACGGTCAAAGAATGCTTTGCCTTCAGCATCCTTTGGTCGGTATTCAGCACAAGACTTAAAACGTTGCTTTAGTTCTTTAAGCCAATCATATTTTTCAGTTAGAAGGATTTTATCGAATGTAACTAAAACAGGTTGTTTTTTATTGTCTTGAGCATCAATACAGTTCTGTATTGCTTCTCTGGCAATGTAATTATTTATATTGCCTCGAAACGTTTCTACGCCCGCTTCGTGAAAACCGTATTCTTGGCCACCGCCATTATCTGGAAAGAACCAATTCATTGTTAGTCTCTCGCTGTAGCTCAGTTTCTCTTTGTTTCAATTGAAAGATGCATTCGCGTACAAGCAATTCAGCAACTTCCACAGTGACTGCGTTTCCTATCTGCTTACTAATTTGTGCCCTTGACATATTTTCAGGGATTCGGAACCAATCATCGGTAAAGCCTTGAAGCCTTGCGCATTCTTTTGGAGTAAGCTTTCTAATTCCCCAATTATCTTTAATAACAGGATGATTATGGCCACCGTCTCCCATGTTCGCCATTAATGTAAAACAGGTACCTGATTTATTTTCCCGTACGTAGTTTCGACGCAGAAGATAAACAGCTTCCGGGTTTCCATTAGAAAATGCTTTCTCAAAGTGTGGGTAATACGTATCGCCGGGTTTAAAGTAAACCTCGTCAGGCGCTTTTTTGTCTAATTCCAAAAATTCTCTAACTTTCCTTAAGCTCCCATTTGGAAGCGGTTCGGGGAATCTGAATGTATTACAAGGGAAATAATCTATATTAAATGCAACCATGAAAATCCGCTCTCTATTTTGCGGAATATCTGTGTGAGTCATTGTATTGAGTAAGGCGGCATCTTTGTTTGAAAACCAATAGCCGGCTCTTTGTATTTCAGACTTTACAATCTCGAAAGTTCTACCCTTGTCGTGCGTCCGAAAGTTTTTAACATTTTCCAGCAACAGAATTTTAGGCTTTGCTCGGTCAAACTCTCTAATCAGCCGAATAATGTGAGAAAACAGTTGACCTCTCTCATCTTTCAAACCTTTCATACGTCCGGCAACAGAGAAGGGTTGGCAAGGAAAGCCACCTGTTAGAATATCAACAGATTCCAATTTATCTTTATCTACCTCTAAATACTCAATTTGTTTGTTGATACACCTTACAGCCGGGAAATTCAGCCTGAAAGTTTCTACTGCATAGCGGTCTTTTTCATTTACCCAACTAACATCAACTCCATTTCTTACGAGTGCCCGCGTGAAGCTTCCAATGCCAGTAAAAAGACAGCCTGCTTTGTATTGCCTTATTGTAGATTCGCTATCTTCTAGGTTAAGTGTATCCATGCTCATCGCTCTTTGGATAAATCTGTATTTAAAGCTCTCTGTTAATATATGAAGCTTCCTATTACGCATTAAGCTGGAGAAACATTAAAACTCTAAAGACTATAGACTGAAGTAAGAACTCTAGGCCGTAAATAGGCGATTATTCTACATATGGTTAGGATTGCGTCAAGCCTAGAGCGAAATTTTGTTGTATTATTCTATTACTACCTTGATTATCATTAGGAAAGAACTTTCGTAATAGGCTGTTCTTCCACGCATATGATTAAAATACCTTCACTACTGTTATAAGGAGAAGAATAATGGCTCTCCTATCCCTCTGGTCCTCAAATCCCGAGGCAGTCATTTCCTTATCAATTGAGCAGATTGTAGCTACAGCTGGAGACGGCAGGCTCCGTGATGAAAGTGAATGCTCAAAAGAACTAAGGGCCTTTCTTTCGCAAGTGTCTAGTGAAAAACTTGTCGAATATGCTGACTACTGCCTTACAGCCGGATTTAATAAGAGCGGAATGGTTCTTCAAGACATCGTTAACGAACTTGGAAGGCGTCTGGATTACGATGTTGTTAACGGACGTTACCAAGGTACATCAAGCGCTGTAGGTAATGATGGTCTTTGGAGAAGTCCCGAAGGCCATGACATTCTAGTAGAAGTTAAGACTACAGATGCGTATCGTGTGCCGTTAAATACAATTGCTAATTACCGCGACAGACTTAAAAGCGAGAAAAGAATTGCGGCCTCAAACTCAATGCTACTTGTCGTAGGCCGGGAAGATACTGGAGAACTTGAGGCCCAAGTGCGTGGCTCCCGTCATGCATGGGACATGCGGTTGATAAGTGTAGATGCGTTAACGCATCTTGTAAAACTAAAAGAGAGTACAGAGGGGGCGTCCACAGGCTCCAAGATAAGAAGCGTACTGATACCTATGGAATACACGCGCCTTGATACGCTAATAGATGTTATGTTTACAGCAGCAAGGGATGTAGAAAGCGCTGTTGACGCAGAAAAACAGCCAAGTAGTGAGGATGAAAGTGACAGGTCGGGCCGAGATTTTACCGACCCAGTGTTAATGCAAGAAAAGCGTGACCGAATCATTAATTCATTTGCTAGACAGCATAATGTTAAGTTAATCCGTAAGAGTCGCGCTCTTTATTGGAATGCAGAACATAGGTTTAGGACTGTTTGCGCCGTATCGAAGCGTTATACGAGGAGTGGCAACGTCTCCTATTGGTATGCTTATCATCCACAGTGGGATGAGTTTCTTGGCGAAGCCGAAAATAGTTATTTTATTTTAGGCTGTATGGACCTTAACATTGCATTCGCAATTCCAGTCCATAAACTTAGGGAACGTCTTGCAGAACTAAATACAACTACTAGGCCAGATGGAACCTTTTACTGGCATATTAAGATACTTGAACCTCAATCCCATACATACAGTTTACAAATGCCAAAGTCGGGACAACCTCTCTTTTTGTCGCAGTATGAATTTGGTTTGAGCGAGCAAATCTGAATTTATTGCGTTTTTGCTAATTTTAATAGTCGCAGCGCCTATTTAAGTAAAGACGCTTTATGAGATTTGTTCTTCTTCGTACTGGCAAAATTAAAGGTAACAAATCACTGGTTTGAAAGCGTCTTCTCAATCTTCTGCCACAAAGGGATATTTCCGAAACCAATACTATCAGCAGCAGGCGTTCTAAGCTCTGGAAGGGGTAGTAAGTTAAGCAATTTCAGAACGCAAATGGCCGGGTTTAGAGACACTTGTAAGACTCTATCTGCGACTACACTATACCTCTTACAAAAATCCTCAATCAATAACCCATCCATTTGATTATCAAGAGTGAATAAATTCTTTCCATCATGGCGGACAAAGCTCATAACGGATTGTGCTGCTGGATGAGCAAGCTGACAGAGTTCATAATAGCACTCAAGCATTGAGGTTTCTCCGGCTTGTTGTAGTTGCTTAATATAATCTGTATTTGATTTTGCTTTATGGTGAGGGAGTTCTGCTTCCCCCTTCTTAAGTTTCCTTGCAAATTGAAAATGAATCAACTTGTGTTCGAGTTGGCCGAGGTCAACTGTAACACTACTTTTCTTTTGCAAAGTATCCTTAACGGCTAAATGAATCTCTGCTACAGCAATTGGTATTTGCATAAAAGTGTCAGCAATATCTCCTGCCGACTCTAAAAGCCCTCTGAAAGAAGCTCCAAAAGCCAGAAAGTTTTTGGCTGAACTAGCGGCAAGAACTCCATGTATCCATCGGTGCGTGCGAAGAACTGCCGTAGAAGAAGCCCAATGTAAGCGATACATTATTTCCCTACAATAAATTCTTAGTGCATCTTTGGGGTCCGTCGTTGATAAGATTTGTTGCTCAGGTAGAATTTCATATTTGTAGCCTGACAGAGAATGAGCAAGAGAGTTGAGTCCCGTATAATAATTCTTTCCAATTTCTCCAAAAACAACTTCAACAGCATCACGGCACATAGATTCTCCTTGAAAGCATGTTTATGGCTTTATGCATTTAGTTTATTTACGAGTTCTTTTTGAATTTTTTCGAATGCCCTCCTGCTTTTCAGGACATGGAAGAACAGAAGGAAGGTCGTAATTATCATCTACAAGGGCGTCTAAGTAAACATTGCCGCCCGTGTATACTCTAGCAATAAGGCAAAGGCAACTCTCTTGTCCCAAACATAGCCTGAGAATCCAAGCCCTATCCTGATTATGATGAACACACCACACCTTAGCCACACGTGAGGTAATCACGGCAGCTTAGAGCATCCCTAACAAGACGGGTTTCACTAAACCGCAGACAGCGCCGTTACTAAGATGTTCGCTAAAACGTCTACCACTCCGTAATCTGTCTCGCTCGTCAAAGTCTGTTCCGATTGTGGTGGCTCCTGAGTAATACCGGGACAGTCCATTTGACCCGCAAGAGTAGGAGCGGCAAGGGCAAGCGTTAGGATAAGCCCCGCGCAGAGTCGGCGTAAGTTCTTCATTCCGTTTCTCCTAAAGATTGGCTCGCAAAATTTTTTGCGAGTACAGTTTTCCGCAAAGATTTTTGCGAGAGACAATAGACCAGCTTTGAACTTTTCTTGCAAGGGCATGAGCAGGCGTTTATGATGGCGGGCGGTTTGCAGAGTTTTTTGCAATAACGTTGAAAGGTTTAGCTCTCATGACTTTGCTATCCTCACTCTTGCGACAACTGGAAAATCCGATTTTGAGCCATGAGCAACGGGCAGAACTACGTTGTCAACTGGCTAAAGAACTTGAGGACAGGGGAGAGCATGAGGAAGCCCGTCAAGCAATGGGCGAGCTATGGCAACGCATAGGTGAGCGACCGAAGATAGAGGGGCTAGAACAGAATACAGCCGCCGAAGTCCTATTAAGGGTCGGAGTATTGACCGGATGGCTTGGCAGCAAACGGCAGATTCCAGACGCGCAAGAAACAGCAAAGGACTTCATTAGTGAAAGCATCCCTATCTTTGAATCGCTCGCTTATGAAAAGGTAGCAGAAGCGCAGACGGAACTTGCCCTGTGTTACTGGCGAAGCGGTGATTACGATGAAGCCCGTCTCATCCTTAACGAAGTGTTAGCGAAACTCACGGCGGAGGAGGAGATAAAGGCTAAGGCCATACTTCGCCTTGCCATTGTAGAGCGTTCCGCAAATCGCTATAGCGAGTCACTTGAAATCCTCATTGATAACGCTGAACTTTTTGAAAGCATCGCTAACCACACGTTAAAGGGCAGCTATCATAATAACCTTGCTAATCTTTGGGAGAATCTTGGGAAGGCTGAAAATCGAGAGGATTATACAGACCGCGCTTTTGTAGAGTATGCAGCCGCAAGTTATCACTTTGAGCAGGCAGAGCATAAAGCTTATCGCGGCAAGGTCGAAAACAACTTGGGCTTTCTCTACTTCAAAGCAGGAAACTTCAAAGAAGCGCATGAGCATCTTAACCGTGCACGCCGTTTGTTAGTCAGCATCAAAGATAGTGCCTCTATTGCAGAAGTTGACGAAACTCGCGCCCGCGTCTTTCTTGCCGAAGGGCGTAACGTAGAAGCAGAAAAAGCGGCACGAGCTTCTGTCACAGTGTTAGAGCAAGGCGACCAGCAAGACTTGTTAGCAGGAGCTTTAATTACTCACGGAACGGCCCTCGCGCGAGTAGGCTTCTACAGTCAATCATACGCCACACTCCAACAAGCAATCGAAGTAGCACAACAAACGGGTGTACTTAGTCATGCCGGGAAAGCCGCGTTAGTTATCATGGAAGAATTAGGGGAACATCTTAGCCCGCGTAAATCGAAGACCCTTGCCGGAAGGACGTTAGTTGAGGAAGTACAGCGTTATGAGGGCGACTTGATAAAGCAGGCTCTTATCTTATCAGAGGGAAGCGTTACAAAGGCCGCTAGGCTGCTCGGCATCACGCATCAGAGACTCATCTACATCTTAGAGAGCCGACACAAGGATTTACTCTCCGTCAGGACTCCCGCCGCACGTCGCCCTAAACCTCGCCCCCAAAAGTAAAGGCCGGGGCATCGCATGTCGAACGCGCATCAAAAGTGCTGGAAGAGTGATAAGACCCGGCCAGAATTACTACGCAGCTTGTTGCTCACGTTTCATAAGAAATAGTTCTACGTGTTCGGGATAGCGATAGCGAACCGCCCGCCCAATCTTTACACAGGGAATCTGCTTCTTCTGCCGAAGGGTCTTGATATACCCGTATGATAGTCCAACAATTTCCGCGAATTGTTTTTCATTTATGGTTTGAACTCGCATAATTTTACCTCAAATTTATTTGCCCTCTGATGCCCCCTGTAACTCGACCAAAAACTTGGTCGAGAGGCGTGAGACAATGCATCCAAGCGGGAAGGCCGTGGCCCGTGCAAACGCCTGAAATTAAATTCCTATGTACGAAACTCTTGCCTTCGTCCTTAGACTTACCCCGGCGTGACTCTCAAAACCGTTCGTTACTTCTCAAGGCTCGTGAATTCCTAACTAAGAAAGACTTGACCGGGAACTAACTTCTTATACAAACTTCCGCAGCTTGTCACAGCAATTTGTTGTGACATTTTTATTACCCACGTGAAACCAAAGCTCGTAAGCGTCAGTGAATTTGCAGTGGCCTGTAACGTTCGGCGCTTTTCAGAATCCTGCTCAGTTCCTTTTCATCAACTAGCGGAATGCAACGGGCTAAGTTTTTCGTCTCTAACCGACGTCTTACTTCCTGTTGGCTGAAATTATTGACAAGCCCTGATGCCTGACGGAAAAGAAAGTTATTCCGGCCCTCTCCCTCTTTAATGATTTCACCGAGAACAGGAGAGAGCATTAAGGTTGAATGCTGTTTCGTTTCCTGCGCCTGTTCCTCTTCTGAAATCAGGATAAGGGCAACAAGCCAATCCGGGGCGTTTTCTACCGGGGTGTTTACTCCGTACCACTCGTAACGGTTGCCGCTCGCATGGACACTAGGAGCCGCGACGATGTAGCCGCCATCACTTCTAATGTCCAAGCCCCAACCAATCGCAGAGACGGAATTCTTTACTCTTACGTCCGGGTATCTGAAAATTCGGTGCTCCCCGTTTGAGCCGGTGCGCTGCTTCACCGTAGCGGGAAGTTCCCCGTAAGAACCTTCAAGTTCCTCAAGTGAATAGGGGCCACCTGATTTCGGGTCTACGTCAAGCGCGATTGTGTCAGACACTTTGCCAGTTGGAATGCCGATGTTTGCGTTCGGCCACTGCCGCCACCAGCCGCGAATAATGTCCAAGTCCGTAGTCGCATCGTTTACGCCATACCGGGTGCGCGGGTGCTTTCCAACCTTGTCACACGTCTTCCAGTCTCGACAGGAGCAACGAACGGAACCATCCCCGAAAATCGGGTTATGAAGTGGGACAACAGGGTAGCCCGCAAGGGCATAATGCAAAGCCGCATTTTCCAACGGGTTGTCGCTGAATTTTTCGGCGCAATTTGAATTCAAGAATGTAAAACTCTCATTTTCAAGACTTTCTACGGTCTCATTCTCAGCAATCTCTACATTGTCTCTTTCCCCTCTCCACTCCCCTAACAGACGGTTATCAGAGGGTAAATTTCTGACTGCATGTTCAGCCATACCAATATGATGGTTTTCCACACCCTTGTTACCATAAGCCTCTGATTGCATGTCACTTACAGAGGCATTAAAAGCAGAAATGTAGCGGTCACGCTTCTGCTTCTCGTCTCTCACAGAAGAAATCTCATCAAGCAACACCTGCAAATCGAAAATCAGGGCTTGGCATTCTTCGACCGGATTGAGGTTGGATTCTTCGGCTTGCTCAAAGACCTTGCCGAACTTGGTGAAAATTGTTCTGCGATTTCTTTGCAGCATGAAATGGGTGGGCACCCTTTTCTTCTCACTGTCACAGACATAATTTTCCCGCATTCGGGCCACCGCTTCCCTTACCCGCGCCTCAATTTCATCAGCCGGGTAGCCGTAGAGTACCTTTACTAACTCTTCAAGCATGACAAGCTGATACTTCGTTTTTTGATATTCTTCGTTGCCGTCCGGGTGCGAAATCTTACGCCCTTTTTCGAGCACCCGGATGAGTTCAACTTCATGCTTTTTCTGCCACCTCTGCAACTCCCCGACGTTGTAACGCACGGCCTCACGATTAGCTTGCAACCGCGCCGGATTTTTCTTAAAGAGAATATCAGTCAGTTCTTTATAAGAGGCTTCAAAAACGGTCTCACCCCCGGAAGCCAAAATGTAGGCCCGGATGATTTCCCGGAACTTGAGCGGTAAATTCAACTCCCGGAAGAAACTAAAGACGGTGGCTTCATACTTCTTGATGAGCCTCTTGATGTGCTTATCGCGTCTGTTTTGACTTCCGGCCCGCCGTTGCGGGGCAGAGTCAGTTTCAGTTAAAGTTTTCATAGAGGTTAAATTTTCCTGTTCAAAATACCGCAGCTTGAGGCGAAGTCTGCTTAACTTGGCCTTTTCTTTTTGCGCTGCCTGAACGTCTGTTGAGTTGGGCCAAAATAGAAAAAGCCCGTCTAACTCCCGGATAAACTTATTCCGGGAATCAGACGGGCAAATCGGCCCGAACTGTTCCTAATATGGTTAGCGCCTAATGCGCTTCATCTTTCCATTATTACAACTGTAAGTTTAACATACTAAAGCGTTTTCGTCAAGGCACCCACGGGTATAGCTTGGCTCCTACGGGCATTGGTCGGGGCAAAACTTCTTTCTTCCGAGCCGGGGTAATTAAACGAATTTTTAGGTGACCGGAGAGCTAAAAATAGATTCCCTTAACTGACCTGCGGATACGTTTCGCCTTATCAGCATTCGCGTATTGGCCTCGCGCAGTTTCAGCAGTTCCTTTGTTCTCATACCATCGTGTTACTATTCGCGGTCAAATCTTGGGCACCCGTTGGGCACCTTTGGGTGCTTAAACAGGACAAAAATCAACCCTATTTTGAGTGAGGAACGGCGATTTTACAGGGGAAATCACTGATTTGTTTCGGCGGCGAGGACTGGTGGTATCACCACCCGCATTCGAAGAACCATTTGATGAAGCGGTTTGCGCGTGCCGGAAACAGGGTCATCTTCGTGAACTCGATTTCGATGGGGCTGGCTTCGTTGAGTAACAAAGACCTCTTGCCGCGCATACGTCGGAAGCTCAAGAGCTATTCGCGGTTGGCGCGCGTGACGCCGGAAGGCATTACGGTGGTTTCGCCTCCGACTCTTCCCTTCTTCGGCAGCCGCGCCGCGCGCATGCTCAATCGCGGCCTCTTGCGCGCGCAGGTGGGAAGCCTCGCGCGCCGTCGCGGATTATCGCGCCCCATACTCTGGATAGCCATCCCGACCGCCGTCGACATGATCGGGCACATGGGCGAGCAACTGGTCGTCTATCAGGTCTCGGACAAGTACGACGCGAACACTATGGATCATGCGACGGACCCGGAGCTTATTCGTCGTCTGCACGAGCGCGCTCTCTCTTCGGCAGACATCATCTTTTATTCGGGGCGCAAGCTTTTGGAAGAAGCGACGCACGGGCGCGAGCGTTCCTTTCTGCTCGAACAGGCCGTTGATTATGAACACTGGGCGCAAGTGAAAGAGTTGGAAGTAGCGGCGGAGGTGGCGAATATTCCACGCCCTCGTTTGGGCTACTTCGGCGCGATTGAGCCCTGGCTGGTGGACCAGGAGTTGATTCAAAAGGCTGCGCGCGAGCGCCCCCACTGGCACTGGGTCTTTATAGGCAACCGCGCGCGCGGGATGTTGATTGACGCGCTCCCGAACGTGCACTTTCTGCCGCCAGTGCCCTACGCTGAGCTGCCGCGTTACGCCGCAGGCTTTGACGTCTGCGTGCTCCCTTGGGAGACGGAGCAGGCTTTTACAAGCTACGGCTCTGCGATCAAGGTGCGCGAGTACCTGGCTACGGGCAAGCCAGTCGTCATCGCGCCGCTTCCCGAATACGAGCCTATGCGCGACGTGCTGCGCATTGCACGCAGCCGCGACGAATTCCTGCGGCTCGTAGAGGAAGCATTAGATGAAAAGGATGAAGAGGCCGCGCGCTTGCGTCAGGCATCGGTCGTGAGCGGCACATGGGACGCGCGAGCAGAATGGGTGAGTGAAATTATACAGCAAGCGATTGACAAAAAAGCTTCTCAAAAATCCTTGCCTCAAGCCACGGCCTGACGAAAAATTTTCAACCTGCGTATCCAAGCCGATAGCTTTAATCCCGCTTCGTAAAGCGTTACTGCGCTCAGCGCGAAAAGAAAGTAATGAATGGCAAGGACGTACCTGTATTCCGTGTGAAAGGCCGATTGCACGCAGAGATAATAAGCAGGCACGACGAGTAGCAACGTGAGCGTGCGCCACTTTCGCGCACGCGCCAGAAGTGCCAGACCTATGAGGGCGAGCGGGAGCATGACGGCGGTGAGATAGAGCTTCTGTATCACGCGAAAGAGCGCGCGCGGGATTCTGGTCCATGTAAATGAAGCTGGTCCGAGCGAGTGTAAGGCGGGCGCGCCTATCTCAATCTGCGGGTTCGGCTCGATTGAAGCTTCGTTATTGATGACAAGACGCGCGCGTGTTCTTGCAGGACTCACAAAGGGAAGCTGAATTAAACTCTCTGGCTGTGCTTCGGGCTGGGTCATCTCCAGTGTCTCTACGACCGTGGATGCATAGACAGCGCCTTTTTCATCTCTGACGCTCAGGCTCATGCGCCCGCGCAGGATTTTGGCTGAGAGTAAGAGCACGTAATCCGTATCGGCCTCGACGTCAAAGGGCGCGGACGAGAGTTGAGTTCCGTAGGTGGAAGAGTCGCCTGTGAGCTGAAGTCTTTGATCGTCGCGCGCTGGAACTGCATGCGCGCCTGTTGCGACCGTGCTCGTACGTAGTAAATCCTGCACAGTGACGGTCCAGGCGGGCGCTGTCGCTTCATTAACTATGAGCGAATGCGTGACGGGCGGCTCTGGATTGATGATGCGCGCGCGTTCGAGCCTCAGCATGGACGTTGCGCGCTGTGCCATCACGCTCATAAACCAGAAGGGATGCGAGCGCACAACGCCTATGCCGTACTTCAAGCGCATGCGGTCGCGCTCGACTCCGTCAGGATAGAAATAGGTTCCGAAATAATCCGGCCTCCCGTACCTCTCCGCCTCCCACTTCATGATGCCCATGTCTGTCTGTGGAATCCCGAAGCGCGCTTGTGTGTCGTAATCCGCAATGCCCTGTAGAAACGTCTGCCCCGCGCCGAGCGAAAGCGGAATGAAGTAGCCGAAGACGACGGCATTGCGAATCGTGAGCGGCGCGACGACGAGCAACGCTCCTGCAAGCAGCGCGGCGGAGGAGCGCAGACGCCGCCCGCGCTCGACGAGCAAGAGCACCGCCAACGCCAGAAACGGAGCAAGCAGCAAAGCATTCGCCCTCAGCCAGCAGGACAATCCGACACACGCGCCCGCCGCGATGATGGTCCAGAGACGTTGTGGCCGCCTGTTGTGAGCGCGCGCCAGAAAAAGAATCGCGAGCAGGATTGGAAAAACGGCCAGTGAATCAGGCAGCAGCAGGACTGAATTCCACGCGAACTGCGGCGCGAACGCAGCCAGCAAGCCTGCAATCACGGCCACGCCCGGAGGGAAAAGCTCTCTGACAATGAGAAAGATAAGCAGGACGGCCAGCGCATCGACAGTGATTTGCAGGAGTTGCACTGCACGGTCGGATTCGCCCACCAGACTGTACACAACCGCGAGCACAATGGAATAGCCCGGCGGGTGTCCAAGCGTGTTCGGATTAGCAAGCGGCGAAGAGCGGCTCCAGAACGCCTTTACCCCGCCCTCCGCGAAATGCTTCGCGATGTACTTGTAATCGTTGACGACAACCGATTGAACCTTCCACACCTCAAGCCGCGTGTCGTGCCACGACACGAGCCTCACGCCGAAGGCCGCCATGAAGATAAGCACGCCCGCGATGAACACACGCCTCCGCCGCACAACAATCGCCCTAGCATTCGCAGTTGCGCCCTGACCAACTGTTGCACCCCTGCGAGCTTCCACCACAGTTGCGCCCCTGAAAGCTTCCTCTGCGGTTGCGTGCCGAGCGGCTTCCCCGCCGACAACAGAATCATCCGTTGCTGCCGTGCTCTTGTCGTCTCTTTTCATTCAACGAGAATTGACTGTTTCTTATGGGACAAAACGCAAGCTCTCTTCCGTTGCACGCCTTCGAGACCCTGCGTTTGAATCGGGCGGAGCGAATCGCTATTCTGCTATATTATTCGTCGAAACGACAGGACGCACGCAATCCGTATCGAACCGGAAAGTGCGCGCACCCGTTTCCCGATTCAACACGTGCGGCAACCAGCCTCATCCCGGCTCAAGCCCAACCCGAGCGCGAATGAAACTGAGAAGACCACACGCGAGGTAACCGATGAAGAAATTAAGAATCTTTGCCGCGTCGCCCTCAGACATGGCAACCGAGCGCGCCAAGGTAGAGACGGTTGCTTCCATGCTCAAGCCGCTCGCAGATAATCTGGGCATCGTGCTCGACGTCGTTGACTGGCGCGCCGTAGTGCCTGATATGGGACGCCCCGAGCAAGTCATCCTCAAACAACTCGACCCGGAATCATGGGGCGTCTTTATAGGAATCCTCTGGCATCGCTTCGGCACGCCGCCCGCAGGCAGCGACCCGCAATCACAGAAAGACTATCTCTCAGGCACGGAAGAGGAATTCAAGACCGCGCATCATTTGTGGAAGCAACACTCGAAGCCCCGCATCATGATCTATCGCTGCACGCGCGCCATCCCGCCCGACGCGCTCGACCCAGACCAATTCAAGCGCGTCAAAGAATTCTTCGCCGAGTTTGAGGCCATCAAAGGCGAACACCCCGGTCTCTATCAACCCTTCGACATAACTGAAGCGTTCGAGAAACTGCTGCTCCACAATTTGCAAACGCTCTTGCTTGAGTACGGCGAGGAACTCCGAGGCAAGCCTGTCGAGCCGGAAGTCATACAGGCATTCGCGCCCAAGATTCCCGACAACCTCCCGCGCCGCGCTCCCTTCTTCGGGCGCGACAAAGAGATGGACACAGTGATGCGCGCCCTCAGCCCCGAAGACCGCACATGGGGCATTCTCCTCGACGGCATCGGCGGCATCGGCAAATCCGCGCTTGCTATTGAAGCCGCCTATCGATGCAAAGAGCAAAGCCTCTTCGACGCCTTCATCTTCGTAAGCGCCAAGCAGAACATCCTCGACCCGAGCGGCATTCGTGAATTAAAGCCCGCTGCGCGCACTCTCGACGAATTTCTTAACGAGACCGCGCGCGTGCTGGGACAAACGGGCATCGCGAAATTGGAGGGCGATGACAAACGACGCGCCTTGCTCGACGCGTTGCGCGACATGCGCGTGCTGCTCATCTACGACAACCTGGAAACGCTGGCGAAAGAAGAACAGGAAGCACTCGCAAACTTCCTGCGTGAGTTGCCGCAAGCGTGTAAAGCAATCATCACGAGCCGACGACGCGGCGGCGAAGGCGCTGTCTGGCTGCGACTTGAAAAACTTGAATGGGACGCCGCCCGCGCTATCATCGAAAGCGAAATGCAGCGCGACCCGCAACTGGCAAACAAGCTGCGGCGTGCTGGCGAAGCAGGCTGGCAAGAGTTATATGACGAGACACAAGGCTCGCCGCTCGCACTAATGCACACGCTGGGATTGATGCGCGTCCGTGCGGCCTTGACGTTTGACGGCGCGCTCGAACTGCTGCGCGGCAACCAAGCACCCGATTTGCAGCAATTTATCTTTCAAGAGGCGCGCAGAGAATTAACCACGAATGATGAAGCCGCGCTCCGCGCACTCTCTTTCTTCGCCCCGTCGGCTACGTTCGAGGCGTGGATGCAAGTTGCCGAACTCTCACGCAACGCACTGGAGACAACGATTGATCGCCTGAGTGCGCTCTCGTTGGTAGACATGCTCACGGGTGAGGAACGCTATGCCCTGCATCCGCTCACACGCAATTTCGTCCGCGACGAATTGCTGGTGGACGCGCAAATTTCACGAGAGATCGGAATGCGCTTCGCCAATTATTGGGTTACTTACGCGCAACAATATGGTGGTGATGACAAAGATAGTTATAAGACCTATGAACGTCTTGAAGCTGAGTGGGCAAATTTGGACGCGGCGGCAGAATGGCTGTGGCAGACGGCAGCAATACAGGGGGGGAAGATTGACAATGAAAATGCGGCGCTAATGCTGAATTATTTAGTAAAAGGCTTGAGTCAATTCTTATGGTTCGGCGGACGCTGGGACGAACGGGTGCGTCTGAATGCACGCACATACGAGGCAATGCTTGCGATGAAAGACTGGCATACAGCAGGCTGGCGTGCCTATAACATAGCATGGATATATTATCAACGCGCAAACAGCGATGAGGGAGGACTCTGGGCCGAACGGTGCGCTGAATCGTGGGAGGTTAGCGAGAGCAAATACGAACAAGCAGCCGGCATGCGAATGCGTGGATTGATAGCCAAACTACGTAATGAACATGACTTAGCTGAACAGTTGTTTCAGAACGCTATGGTGATTTACCGTGATCCTGAATAAAGATGACAGTGTAGCGATTACACTCAATGACTTGGCGGAACTCGAACGCGTACGTAAGCGTTACGACAAAGCAGAACTGTTTTACCGTGAAGCTTTGGATATACATCGAAGGAGAAACGACACACTTCTGATTCCAGCAGTAATTATTAACTTAGGCTTACTCGCGCTTGATCATAAGCGTTGGGCAGAGGCACGTGATTGGTATGAGGAAGGGTTGTCACTAGCGCGTCGAATCGGACGTCAAGATTTAGTTGCCACAAGTCTGTATGGACTCACACGTGTGTATGAAGAAGAGGGACAACATGATATTGCCCTCCCGCTAGCGCAAGAGGCGTTAGCGATTCGTGAGCGGCTGCAATACTCTGAGTTAGCGGTGACGCGAGAGCTAGTGGAGAGGTTAGAGAAGAAAGTGAAAGGCGAAGAGTAAATAGTGCATAACGGTTAAGAGTATGTGTGGAATAGCCGGTCTCGTAAGTCAAAATCCGAATGAACTCATCGGTCAGATGCTTGAGAGTATTGAGCATCGGGGGCGGGATGATGAGGGTGTGTGGACGTCTGAGCCGGTGGATGATGAGGGAAGGCTTGCTTGTTTGGGGCACAGGCGGTTGGCGATTATTGATGTGAGTCGGGCGGGGCATCAGCCTATGGTGTCGGCGGATGGAAGGTTTGTGCTGACGTTTAATGGGGAGATTTATAATTACAAGGATGTCAGGAGGGAGTTGGAGGCGAAGGGGCATCGGTTCAGAACCGAGACGGATACGGAGGTGTTGCTGGCGGCGTTTGCGGAGTGGGGTGTGGGGTGTTTGCCGCGTCTGAATGGGATGTTTGCGTTCGCGGTGTGGGATGTGCGGGAGCGTGTGTTGACGCTGGCGCGTGACCGGATGGGGATTAAGCCGCTCTATTATGCGCTGACTCCGGGCTGGAACGGGACGAAGGGGTCTTTTATTTTCGGTTCGGAGATTAAGGCTATTCTGGCGAGCGGGTTGGTGGAGCGCGCTTTGGACGAGGAGGCGCTGAATCAGTATCTGACTTTTTTGTGGACGCCGCCGCCGCACACGCTCTTTCGCGGCATCATGTCTCTGCCGCCCGCGCATGTGCTGACTTTGCGTGATGGCGATTTGAAGATAGAGGAGTGGTGGGACGTTTCTTTTGAAGAGGTGTGGGAGGGCAAGAGCGACGAGTGGTGGCAGGAGCGCGTGTTGGAGACGCTGTCGCGGGTGGTCCAGATGGAGATGGTGGCGGACGTGCCGCTGGGGTCGTTTCTCTCGGGCGGGGTGGATTCCTCCGTCATCTGTGCGTTGATGAAGGAGCACTCGAACGGGCGGCGCGTCCAGACCTACACGGTGGGGATAGAAGCGGAAGATTTGCGCTATGACATTATCCCTGACGACGTGCAGTGGGCGCGGCGCGTGGGCAAATTATTAGAGACGGATTATCACGAGACGATGCTCAAGCCGGACGTGCTCTCTCTACTGCCGAAGCTTGTCTATCACATGGACGTGCCGCCGATTGACATGGCGATTCCAAGCTTTCTGGTTTCGCAGTCGGCGCGCGAGACCTTGAAAGTGATGCTGTCGGGGATGGGAGGCGATGAAGTCTTTGCAGGTTATCCAAGGCAACTCGCGATGAAGATCGCGGGCGCGTTCGATCCTGTGCCGGGACACGTGCGTCGTCCTTTGATGAACGTGGTGGCGGAGGCTTTGCCGGGCGGGTTGCCGGGACGGCTAACTGCGCCTTTGCGTAACGCGAAGAAGTTTGCCAGAAGCGCTGCGCTCGATTTTGAGAATCGCTATCTGGGCTACGGCACGTATTTCACGGATCGTATGAAGAGTGAGCTTTACACGGATGCGCTCAATGAGCGTGTCAGCGGGATGGATGCTTATTACCTGCATCGCCGTTATTTCCAGCGCGTGCGTCATGCTTCCCCCCTGAATCGGCTGCTCTATGTTGACCTCAAGACCTTTCTGCCCTGTCTGAACCTGGACACGACGGACAAGACTTCTATGGCTGCGAATTTGGAAGTGCGCGTGCCGTTTCTAAATCATGAGCTGGTGGAGCTGGCCTCTCATATGCCTGCGCATTTGAAGCTGCGGGGGCTGCGGCGCAAGTACGTTTTGAAGCGCGCCGCCGAGCGCGTGTTGCCGAAGGAGGTCGTGTGGCGGCGCAAGGCAGGCTTTGGCGCACCCTTGCGGTCGTGGCTGCGGGGCCCTTTGCGCCCTCTGGTCCAGGAGTTGCTTTCCGAGGAGACAATCAAGCGGCGCGGTCTTTTCCGTGCGCCCGCGGTCCAGCACATAGTGGACCAAAATGAGCGCGGGCGCGAAGATTATAACCTGCAAGTTTTTCAGCTTCTCACGCTGGAATTGTGGCAGCGCACCTTTATGGACGCGAAGTAAAGTGGGCCACGGCGCGGCCCGCAGTCTATTTTTCGGCTCATCCTGCGTGAATAATCGTTGACAATGGGCGACTCGTTTGTTAGTTATGCAGCCTGCGCGCGAAAACTCCGGGGGCAAAAGGAGCGCATCCGGGACGGCGCTCAGGCTTTATAGTCTTTAGCCACCGCACAAGTCAGTTTGCTGAAGCGTGCCCCGACCGTTCGGGCGCGGAAACTAAATCCGAAGCTTTAAATACCTAACCTAAAAGAGGAGATACGCAATGTCACAAAACTGGACGCCGCCACCTCCGGGAGGCGGAGCAGGCCCAGCCGGGGGTGCTCCCCCGCCCAACTATCTCATCCCAGCCATTCTGGTGACGCTCTTTTGCTGTCTGCCGGGCGGAGTGGCGGGCATCATTTTCGCTACACAGGTCAACAGCAAGTATGCTGCGGGCGATGTAGCGGGCGCGATGGAGGCTTCCAAGAAAGCCAAGACGTGGACGATGATCGGCGCTGGTGTAGGAATAGCCGTCTGGGCCTTGGTGATTATCGTCAACCTGCTGGGGCTGGCGGCTGGCGGCATGCGCTAAAGGCTGCCGCGCGCGCCGCTCTCTCTGGAAATCGAGCGGCGCACAGGCTCGCAGTGAAATTGCAGTCCCCTCGCCCTGGCGGAGACCTTCCGTGCGGCTGTCGAGCGGCGAACTTGCGGCTCGCATCTACGGCTGGCTTCTCCGCCGTCTTCGCAGGATTTTCACGCGCGTTGCATGAGAAGGAGCAAGACGTGTTATCCTTTTCGTGCGGCGCGCGTGGAGCATTTCAGCCCGAAAATTTTTATCACCCTTCCAACTTTTCAGGAGCAAATTCGAATGGCTATTTATTGTCCCAGATGTAATGCGCAGAACGCAGACACGGCGCAGGTCTGCTATAGCTGCCAGGCTCCGCTGGCAAGCGGCGGCTACCAGCCGATGCAGCCTGCCTACGGCGGCGGCCCGCCCGCACAACAGATTCCGGGCGCGGAGAAGAAATTGATGGCGGGGCTCCTGGGTATCCTGTTAGGTGGATTTGGCGTGCACAAGTTCGTCCTCGGCTACACCACGGAGGGCGTCATTCAAATCGTCCTCACCTTTATCACCTGCGGTATGGCAAGCGTCATCGGTCTTATCGAAGGGATTATCTACCTGACGAAATCCGACGAGGAGTTTGTCAGAACCTACATTCAAAATAAGAAGGGCTGGTTTTAAGAGGAGCGCGCTTCCCGTACGCTTGAAGCCGCACGCTTTCAGGGGCAGCGCTGCTTCTGCGAAGCGCCGGGGCGCGCTCTTTCTGAAAGACCATGCGCTCTCTGTCGATGAGACGAATGCTTGAAGTGTTAATCGTGGCGGCGATGGCCGCGAGCCTCTTTGCGTCCGTGCTCTGTAAAGCCACGGCGCAGGGCAACGCTTCACGAAGAACGGAGGCCGGACAAAGCGCCGGGCCGCTCCGGCCCGTTCATACTTTTTCGATTGTGGCGCGTGATCCGCAGACGGGCGAGTTGGGCGTAGCCGTGCAATCACACTGGTTCTCGGTCGGCGCGATTGTGCCCTGGGCCGAAGCCGGTGTCGGCGCAATCGCCACGCAATCCTTTGTAGACCCTTCGTACGGCAAGCTCGGTCTTGATTTAATGCGCGCAGGCCGCAGCGCCCCCGATGCCCTGAAGGCTCTACTGGCCGGAGACGAAGGGCGCGACGTGCGGCAGGTCGCGATGATTGACGCGCAGGGGCGTGTGGACGCATGGACCGGCCCGAAAGATATTCAAGCCGCCGGTCACATCGTCGGCGACAACTTTTCCGTGCAGGCTAATATGATGGCGAACGAGCGCGTATGGCCCGCGATGGCCGAAGCTTTTCGCCGCACGAAAGGCGACCTGGCCGACCGCATGATGGCCGCGCTCGATGCCGCGCAAGCCGCAGGCGGCGACATACGCGGTCGCCAGTCCGCTGCCCTCATCGTCGTCACAGGCAAGCCTACGGGCCGCGCATGGTCTGACCGCCTCTTCGACCTCCGCGTGGACGACAACCCGGAGCCCTTGAAAGAGCTACGACGTTTAATAACCCTCCAGCGCGCCTACAACCACATGAACGCGGGCGACCTCGCCGTCGAAAAGAAAGACAACGAAGCCGCGCTCCGTGAATACAGCGCAGCAGAAAAGCTAGTCCCCGACAACGCCGAAATGATCTACTGGCACGCCGTCGCCCTCGTCAACATGAACCGCCTCGAAGAATCCCTCCCCCTCTTCCGCCGCGTCTTCCAGATGGACCCCAACTGGATGGAACTCACCCCCCGCCTCGTCAAATCGGGCTTGCTTCCAAACGATGCGAAATTGATTGAACGCATTCTTTCTGTCGGAGGAAAATAACTCGACGTATCGCGTCCGCGACGCTCACGCTCTTTTCCTAGCGCGGCTCGATGCTTTACCTGCTGTGCTCCTCTCAATAGCCGCGCTGATTAAATTGATCGGCTCATCTTCGACTTTAAGTTGCCCCTCCAACAATAGCCGGTACAACCTGAGTGCGGCTCCGTGCGCGCGGGAGTGAAGATAGATCAATTCAATAGCAGTCCCCAAAGCTTTTCTTGTCTGGTTAATACCCTGCAAGCCGCCGTCTATTGCCTGCCTGAAACTAACAAACAGCCTTGCCAAAACTTCAGGCGAGTGAGTATCACCCTTCAAAATCCCTTCAATGTCCGAGGCCAACTCTTCGCGGTCAAAGAGAAGTCTTGCATCATCGGGCGGACACTTATCTGCTGCACTCATCACACCCTACTTTCCGGTGAGTCTAAAAGTTTTGTAGTGGTCATATGAAGACTATGGACTCTAAACCGCCAATAGTCAATAACAGTATCTATTGCCGATATGACCAATATGTTATAACCCGCTCATGATAGAGGTAAAACTGAAGGAGCTACTTGAAGCTCGTGGACGGTCACGCTATTGGTTGGCACAGGAAACGGGGATTCAGTTCAAAACGCTGTCAAGAATTGAGCGCGCGGAATCTTCAAATCGCATCGAACTCAGAGTCCTCGATGAAATTTGCCGCGCACTGGAATGCCAGCCCGGCGATATTTTGGTCCGCGTAGATGACAGCAAGGCCGAAAGCAAACGCAAAGTGAAGGGAAGGTAAGCCGAAGCCCTATCCCCTCAACTTTCCCTCTTTCCCTTTCATCATCCTGTCTATCCTGTCCATCCCTGTTAATTCCTTCTTACCGCAGGCGGTGCTGACTCTGCGATTCGTCCATACTGATTCGCTTCTGCTTTTTTGTTCCAAGCGACTCACCGGGCTTGCTTCTGTGAGGTTGCTTGAAATGCGTATCAAAAACTATACTTTGCCGCTCGGTTAAATTGAACGCATGTGATCGAGATTTCGACAGGGGTTTGGGCGGGGCGGATTTGAACAGCAACAAGACTCTCATCATTATCCCAACCTACAACGAGCGCGAGAACGTCTCGTCACTGGTCGAGCAGATATTTGCTGTCGTGCCTGAAGCGCACGTCCTGCTGGTTGATGACCAGTCGCCGGACGGCACAGCCGATTACGCGGAAGAGTTGTTCGGCACGGGGGGACGGCTTTCGGTCCTGCGCCGCGAGGGGCCGCGCGGTTTGGGTTGCAGCTACGTGGACGGCTACAAGCGTGCGCTCGATCATGGTTACACGCGCGTCATTCAGATGGACGCGGATTTTTCTCACGACCCGAAGTACCTGCCGCTACTCATGTCGGCGGCGAACAAAGCCGACGTGGTCATAGGCTCGCGTTACTGCGCGGGCGGCGGCTTAAGCGACTGGCCCCTGCATCGCAGGCTCTTGAGCCGCTTCGCAAACTTTTACGTGCGCGCCATCACGGGCCTGGCCGTAGAGGATTCGACGAGCGGGTTTCGCTGCTTTAGCCGCTACGCCATAGAGCGCATTATCGCCAACCAGATTGTCTCCGAGGGCTACGCCTTTCAGGTCGAAGTGGCGTATCGCGCGCACGAGGCGGATTTGAAGATCGTAGAAGTGCCGATTGTCTTCACGGACCGCCGCGAAGGGAAATCAAAAATCTCGCGCGCCGTGATCTGGGAATCCGCGCTCCTGCCGTGGCGGCTCAGATTCACACACGAGCCCGAGCCCAACGAGTGCTCGCTGCAAGATTGATGACGGTCAGCAGATGAAGCCCCTGACGGGGCTAATGCTTTATTTCTGCGCGGTGATGATGACGTTCCAGCCGACTGTGCGGCGGAGTTTGAGGAAGAGGCTTTCGGGAATGCTTTTGAGGAAGCGCAGCTCGGGCCGCGTCATCTGCTCGATTTCGGTTTTGACCTCGCGGAACATCCTGAACAGCTCGTGCGCTTCTCGACGGCTATAAACTTTGACGAGCGGGCGTGAATCGTGCTCGGAATATTCGACCCAGCGGCTTAAGACATCCTTCATCGAATGGCCGCGCAAAAATTCTCCGCCGAGCACGCCGCGCCTGAGGAACAGCTCACCCCAGTAGCCCAGAGAGTTGCGATGATAGAGCATCACCTTGGCCGTTCCACCGGGACGCAACACGCGATGAACTTCGCGTATAGCCCCGGCTGTATCCGGCGTGTGATGCAGCACGCCGTTTGAATAGACTACATCAAAGCTCTCGTCCGCGAAGGGCAGGCGCTCGCCGTCGGTGATGAGAAAATCTCCGGGCATGTCGTAAAGGCGAAAGCGATGGCGCGTAATCTCAACGGAGCGCGGCGTGAGGTCTACACCCGTGCAGCGTGCGCCGCCGCGCGCAAACTGCAAGAGGTCCGTCCCCATTCCGCAGCCTATCTCAAGAAGACGCGCGCCGCGAAACTCATTAAAGCCCATCACGTCCGCCATCCACGGCGCGTATTCTTCGTAGCGGTGGCGCTCTACGCGGTCGAAAAACTCGCGCGAGCCAAACTCCTCTTCGCGCGCGTAGACGTGGCCGCAGGGGTCCTGCCCCCACTGGTCTCGCGCTCTCTGCTTCTCGTCCTGTAGACGCGCGCCCGTCGTTTGTGTTCCCTGTCCGTTCATCTTCTTTATTCTAACAGCGCGCGGTAAGCCTGCAAGACCCGCGCGGCGTTGTGCGCCCATGTATGAGACTGAAGCGCTTCCCGTCTGGCATTCTCACCCAACCGCTCGCGCAATGCTTCATCGCTCGCGAGCCGCAGGATAGCCGTGCTCAATTCGTCAACATCACCCGGCTCAACTAAGAGAGCTGTCTTTTCATCTTCGAGCACTTCGCCTATCTGCCCCAAGCGGCTCGCGACAATTCCCTTGCCCATCGCCATGTACTCGAACAGCTTGGTCGGCGAGCCGAAGAAAGGCGTAGAGCCTGCGAGCGGCACATGAGGCGAAACCAGTATGTCGCAGGCATCCAGCATCTGCGGGATGCGCTCGTGCTCTACGACCCCTGTAAAAATAACGCGCCCACCGGCTCCGCCCTCACGCACAATGCGCAACACCTCTTCATGTAGCTTGCCCGTGCCGACGAGCATGAATCGAACGCGCGCCGTTTCCGGAATCAGAGTAATAGCACGCGCCAGCTCAAGCACGCCGTGCCACGGCCCGAACGTGCCTACAAAACCGACGAGCTTTTCATCATCCGCGATGCCAAGCTCCTGACGCACCGCTGCGCCCCCTACACGGGGACGAAATTTTTCAGCGTCAACGCCGTTTGGATTGACCACGATCTTTTCATCATCAACCCCGGCCTGCAAGAGATTCTCGCGCTCGACTTCGGAGACGACGAAAATCCGCGTCGCTGCTTTTAGATTCAGACGCTCGAAACGTTCCAGCAAGGGAAACATCCCCGCGGCATCCCAGTGACGCCCGACCCACACCTCCGAGCCGTTGTATTCCAGAAACAGCGGACGCTCTGTCAGCAAGCTCGCTTCTATCCCGGCCCATGTAAAACGGCTGTAGCGCTGGTAAATAAAATCCGGCGGCTCGCTTTCAATCAAGCGCCGCGCCTCTCTTGTAAAGACCAGATTATTGTAGAGGTCAAAGGCCGCGCGCGTCGCGCCCAGGGGCACGGGCTCTATGATGGTCAGAGGGGTTTTCGTTTTATCCAGACCGGCGATGGGGTCGTTGCTGATGAGATGAATTTTCGCGCCCTCGGCGGTGGCCGCGTTGATAAAGCCGTTGATGTGGGAGGATGCACCGCCCGGCGTCGTGCCCGCTCCCGGCGTCGCGCGCAGGTAAGCAATGCGCGGCTGCGCTAAATCAGATTCCGCGAGCGAGCTTTTCATCATCTTTCCTTCACGCAAACTTCGTTCGACCGCGCGCTCAAGCTTTCGTAAACGCGACCACGAGCGCGCGATAGCCCGAGCGCTTCCACCTGCTTCGTGCGTCATGCGCGCCGGCATGTTCAGGAGCACGCGCCGGCGCGTCTCTTCTCTCACCACGCCTTCCGTGTCCACCAGCATGATGCGCTTTGCCCCTGCGAGCGCGCCGAAGAGCATGAGGGCATTCTGCCCGCGCTGCCATTGCAAACGGTCGGTATAGATGACAAAGACATCGGGGCGCAGGCGGCGCAACGCACGCAGGCGCGCAAGCGCGGGAGCGCTTTCCACTTCGGCGCGCGCTAAGCTCTCGATTTCGGCATCCGGAAAGCGCAGGCGCAACTTCTCAAGCGCGCGCACGGGGTCGCCGCTCAGGACCAGCAGGACAACTCTCATACACCGTCACCGACCGCATCGCTCTGGCCTTCCGGCGCGCGCCGCAGGGCGAAATACCACGCGCTTGCAAACTGAGGGGGCAAGCGGTTCGTGATGCGCGCGTTCCAGTCTATCAAGCGCGTGGAGCGCGCCACGACGTGGCCGACAATCGGCCCCGCAAGCAAACTGCCAGCGCCCTCTTTGAAAGGGACTAGACCGTGCGCTCGGAATAAACGCTTGAGACGTGAGCGCGTAAAAAACTGTACGTGCCCGCTCTCGTGGTTATCCGTAGAGCCGAGCGGTTCGCTCTTGTGACGCGCGAGCTTATCAACGACTCTTTGCAGGCGCAGCTTGCGAAACATCCACGAGTCAATCTCGAACTCGCCATAGCCGTTCGGAACCGTCACAATCATGATGCCGTTCTGTTCCATCAATCGCGCGCTCGCGGCCAGCAATCCTTCGGGCCGCTTCATGTGTTCCAGCACCTCCGAAAGAATCACCACGTCGAACGGCTGCGAGAAAGGTAAATCTTCCACGCGCCCGCAGATGAACTCTACATTTGCGGCGTCTTCGGCCAACTGCTTCGCGTGCTCTATGGAGCGCGCGTCCGTGTCTATGCCCGTCAAATAAATTTCCGCCGCGCCGCGCGCGAGCGGCAGGGCCAGTTGCGAGCCGTTGCCGCACCCGACATCCAACACGCGCAAGCGACGCGCTTCCGCTCTCGGGAAAGCATCGCGCATCGCCTCGCGCACAAAGCGCAGGCGCTTGGCATAACCCCACAGGTCTTCACGCTCCGGCGCGTACAGCTCTGCGCTCATGCCTCTTGCCTCGCACGGACTCTAGCGCCGCGCCCCATTCTCAACAGCTCGCGCAACTCCTCACCCCTGAGCACAAAGGCGTGCGCGAAGTGGTTTCCCGTCCGCCGGAAAAAGTAGATGCTGACGAGAAAGAAAATCATCGTGTAACTAATGGTCGAAGAGATGGCAGCGCCGCGCGCGCCGTAAAGCGGAATCAGGCTGAGATTGAGCGCGAGGTTGACAATCAACGTCATCACCCAGAAGGCCGGAATCAATCGCGGCACGCCGAGGCTATTAAAATACTGCACGAGCACTGCCTGAAGCGCCATCAGAAAAATCCCCGGCAGTAGAATCAGAAGCTGTATGGGCGCATCCCGAAAGGCCACGCCGTAGACAAAGGGCAAAGCAAAACCTGCGGGCGCTGCGGCCAGACAGAGGAGCAGCATGATGAAAGTCGTGTGGCGCGTGACGCGCATGGTGAACTCGCCCGACGAGTCGGCGCTGGAAACGATGCGCGGGAAAACGAGCGTCGCCACCACGGCGGGCAGGAGCATGATAAGGCTCGCGACTTGAGCCGCGACCGCGTACACGCCCGCTTCCGTCGCGCCGCGAAAATGATTAACCAGCAAGAGGTCCGCGCGGACGATGAGCAGCATCGAGACGACCGAGACGTGAAATTTCAGACCGTAGCGCACGGAGCTTTTGAACAGCTCTGCATCCGGTCGAAATCGTCCTCGCTCCTTCTGCCCTGCTACAACCCTGTGGATTGTGAAGGCGACCAGCGCGCAGACAACGACGCTCGCCGCCGTGTTGAAAGAGACGAGCACCTGTAGCTCTCTGCCCATGAGCACGAGCAGGACTATCGTTCCCAGGGCGACGATTACTTGCGCGAGCGACTCAAGCAGGTTGAATTGAATGAGACGCTCCGCGCCGAGCAGCGCGTTTAATCCCAGAAGCGTGGCAAGCTGAAAAGGAATCGAGACGGCGACGATTGTGATCAACGTCAAAGGAATGTTGCCGAAAATTTCCGGGCGCACGCGCGCAAGCATGATGAGCGCTAGAGCGAGCGTTGTGCCCGTGACGAGAGCAAAGCACAAAGCATTCGTCCACGCGGGCGCTAAGCGGCGGCGGTCCTGCGCTATGAAATAGGTCATGGCTGAAGGCAGGCCGAAGGAACCCAGTTGCAGCGCCACGGCGACCGCGACGTTCAAAACCGCGAGCGTGCCCAACCCCTGCGCTCCGAGCCAGCGCGCCACGACGATGCTGATGGAAAGATTGCCCGCCAGCATGACCAGCCGCGCGCCCACAGTCCACGCAACGCTCGTCGCGAAGCGGCCCTTCGGTGAAGACGCTGCGGCGGGACGCGTAGACGCGGAGTCGAGACGCGGCGACGCGGCGACGCGGCGACGCGGGGAATCGTTCGCGCTTCTCGTTGTCGTCTTATCTTCCTGCTGCTTCAATACAACTTTCCGTTTAATCAACCCACGCCTTCGGTCGCTCTGTGCGCCGCGTCTCCCCTTCTCCGCGTCGCCGCGTCCCTCTTTCCGCGTCCACGCGTCTCAGACAGAGCGCTCAATCCAGCGGTCGTACCAGAGGCTCAGGTTGAGTATGCCCCAGAGATATGGGCTCTGGTCGCGCAACCCGCGACGGTGTTCGTCGAGCATGCGCGAGAGGAACTGGTAGTCGAAGAAGTCGCGCCGCCGCATGGCGGAGTTCATGAGATGCTCTTCAAACCACGCGCCGAGGTCGTTGCGGAACCAGCCGTGAATCGGCGCACCGAAACCGCGTTTCGGGCTATAGAGCAAATCGTGCGGCAAAATTTCTTCGAGCGCACGCTTCAAAATATGCTTGCCCGTCGTGCCGTCTACTTTCAGCGCGCGCGGAATCCCCATCGCGTATTCGACCAGATGATGATCCAGAAAGGGGACGCGCGCTTCGACGGAAGTCGCCATCGTAATCTTGTCCACGCGCATCAAGAGCAGCTCGGGCAGACGCAGTTTTAATTCAAGATAAATCAGGCGAGAGAGAAAATCCGAATGGGGACGCTCGCGCTCAAGCTTTTCAAGGTAAGGCGTGATGGCTTCGAGCGACGAGCGCGCGGAGTTCTGCTTCCTCATCCTCTCGGAAAGAATGCGCGGCTTGGATGATTCGTCGTAGATGACCGCGCCGCCCCAGAAAAGGGGCTCGTCCGCGCCGAGGCGTCGAATCAATTCGATGGCCGTCTGCATGCGCCCGGTCGCACGCAAGGCGGGGCGCGCGATTGCCGAGGCCGCGCGTCGTGCCGCGAGCGGAATCTTTTCCGCGTGCTGCCAGAAACGCTCGTACAGCCTGAGATGTTTGACGTACTTCGTGTAGCCGCTAAAGATTTCATCAGAGCCTTCGCCCACCTGCACGACGATGCAGCCGGAATCGCGCGCAAGCCGTGAGACGTAATAGAGCGGCACGCAGACGGGGTCCGCAATCGGCTCGTCCTGATGAAAGACCAGGTCCGGAAGAAACTGCTGCATCTCCTGTTCGCCGATGATGACCTCGTGATGATTCGTCTGGAAAAGATTGGCGACGCGCTGCGCACTTTCAAGCTCGTTCAATTCTTCGTGGTCGCGAAAGCCGACGGTGAAAGTCTCCACGGGGCGCGACATCTTCTCCGCCATGAGCGCGACGTTGGCCGAAGAATCCACTCCGCCCGAAAGAAAGACGCCGAAGGGCACGTCTGCCATCATGCGCTTTTCGATAGAGGCGCGAAGCAAGCGCAGAATTTCCTCGCGGTGCTCCTCTTCGCTGCGTCTCTCGTCAATCTCAAGCGCGGGCAGCGCGTCCCAGTACTGCTCCATCTTCAAATCGCCCGCACGATTGACCGTCACCATGTGGCCCGCAGGTATTTTTCGTATATCGCGAAAGAGAGTGGAAGGCGCAGGGGTGGTCACAAACGAGAGGTAATGATAGAGCGCCTCTTCATCCACTTCGGGCGTGACCGCAGGGTGTTCGAGGATGGCTTTAATTTCGGAGGCGAAGATGACGCGCCCATCCTTGTGATAAAAGTAGAGCGGCTTGACTCCTATACGGTCACGTACTAAGACTAATAACTCGCGCGCTTCATCCCAGAGCGCGATGCCGAAATCTCCTTCAATCTCGTGAACAAAATCCAGCCCCTTCTCTTCGTAAAGATGAAGAATGGTTTCGGTGTCGGTCTGCGAGCGGTAATGATGCCCGCGCTTTTCCAAGCCTTCGCGCAGAGCCCTGTGGTTATAAATCTCGCCGTTAAAGGTGGTCCAGACCTTCTCTGTACAGCCATGCATGGGCTGGTGACCGGCTTCGGATAAATCTACGATGGAGAGACGACGGTGGCCGAAGCCGCCGCGGCTCTCGTCAAACAGAAGCGTGCCCGCATCGTCCGGCCCGCGATGCATCATGCGGTCGCGCATACGCTCTACGAGCGCAAGGTCAACGCGCCCCGCAGCCGCTCCATATTCCCAAACTCCGCAAATACCGCACATGAAATTCTCTTGAGCTTCCCTAATTCAAATCTGAAACTTCAAATAATGACCGCTCTCCGGCTGCAAAGTCAAAGAGGCTGTGGCTAAAGGCTTTGCGCTACGGTAAGCCGCTCCGCTTCGTCCTCGCCCGCGCAGACCGGCACGAGCGCAAAGCGCACCTTTAAGGGAACGCCCGCGCGCATCGTCCAACACAGCGAAAGCGTAACGGCGCGCGCGCCGTAATCATTGGAAGCGGAATTTGTCTCAAGCTCGGGCAGCGCGTTTGAATCGAGCATGGAGATGAAAAGCTGCGCGCGAGTCAAATCATCTCTCACCGCTACGATTCCGTCTGCTCGCACAGTGGGCTCAACATTCGCCGCCAGATGAAAGCGGAAACGGAAGGTGTGCTCGCCCGCGCCCGTCAACGAATCCTCTACCAACCAGAATCGCTCCCGCTTATCAAAGACCACCTTGCGGCGATGCGTGACGGGCTCGGCCAGACGCTCATAGCCGTCGTGCAACGCGATTACCCCGTCGCGTTCCGCGCCTGTTTCCCACTCGACGACGCGCGGCGTGGCTTCCGCGCCCATGACAAACGGAATGTTCTGCTCGGTCGTGTTCTGCTCGGTCTCGTCTACCTCGACCGTCGAATGATAACGGGTCGAGCGAAAGAGATGTCGCGCCTCTAAATCAGCCGTGTAGACATAGGTTCCAGGGTCAACGATAAAGAGCGAGCCGCACGCGCTGACTTCTAAACTGAGCGCATCATTGTGTCCGTGCGAGCCGCGCCCGCCCACGCCCGTCCCGCTCGCGTTGAATAGCAAGTACAGGTCACGCTCGCGCATCAAGTACGTGCCCGCGTCAACGAAGGCATTGGAAATAGCATCCGTTTCATCAACAGCCATGCTTTCATAACCGCGCACGCCTTTCGCGCCCAGCAGCCACAGGACTTCTTCCGGCATACGCTGCTTCGCGTCCTTAAAACGCGGCTCGTCAAAGACGCAAGCGCCGAGCGCGAGCACGTAAGCATGGTCATCAGCAGCGCGGCGCTTGATGGGAAGAACCTGTCCGCTATCCGTGTCGCCTACGAGCGGTGCGCGACCATCAGGCCGCAGGTACGCGCGCACGTATTCAATCATCGCGCGCAGTTTCCGCCAGTACCTTTCCGGAATCTCCACGCCGTTCTCCCGGCAGAGAATAAAGGAGTAAAGAAACAGTTCCAGCACAAAGCGATGATAGCCCGTAGAGGCTTCAAAATCCGCGCCGTCCGCGAGCACCTGTTTGTCCATCTCGCTTAACAACTCGCGCATGCCGAACGCGCGCCACCCGTCAGCATCCTTTAGCTCGGGCAACATCAGCCCCAGCCATAGCAGCCCCGCCACGTCCGACAAATAATGATTGCTCGTAGCGATATAAGAGAACTCAAGATTGCGGCGAATGTGCGCGCCGTGCCGGTCGAAGATATTGAGAAGGTCGGTGAGACGCCGCTCGTCAAGGTGCGTCGAGCGACGAAAAAGCTGGAAAGCCGCGAGCAAATTTATAGCGCGCAGCGCCACTTCCATCGCGCACGCCCAATTAGCTCCACGCCCGACCGGGTTCTGCTTCTGCCAGCCATCGAGCTGAAGAAAAAACTCTTCGGCAAAGCGCTCGTCATGCGTGACGCTGTACGCGCGCCCGAGCACAAGGAAATGATGAAAGCGATTCAGCTCCCACAGCACACGCACGTCCGAGCCGTCCGCGCGCGAAGTGAACTGAATATCCGCGTGATAATCAAGCGGCCACTCGTAGCCGGAGAGAGGGTCACGCCGCCAGTTAATCTCCGCGCCAAAACATTTTTCGCCAAAGCCCAGCAACTGCCAGCCGTGCTCGTCAACGATTCGTCGTGCCCCCGCGATTAATTCTTCCGTCTCCGTGGGGAAAAGCGTGCGCTGCAACGGGGCCGCCTCCTCTTCCGGCTTTTCAAGTCCGGGCAGAAAGCGCGGCTCGCTGCGTGTGCGGAAATGTTCAAGGAGGGCGCTTCTCTTCAGCCTCGCATAGCGCGGGACGAGTCGAGCGGGATTTTCATCAAGACGAGCAAGCTGCGCACGCTCGCGCCGTCTCGTTGCAGCAAGGAGCGTGCGCCGCACCGTTTCAAGCGCCACGGTGCGCGCGTCAACCTCTCCACGCAGGGCACGCTTTAGCTTAGGGATGAGGGATGAGGGATGAGGGATGAAAGAAGAAGCGACAGGGGGACGCGGGGACACGGCGACGCGGGGACGCGGCGAAAGGAGAGTTGTGTTCTCTTCATCGTCCTCTTTCTTTGTCGCCGCGTCCCCGCGTCGCCGTGTCCCCGCGTCGTTCGCCTTCTCTTCCTCATCCCTCATCCCTCATCCCTCATCCCTTGATTGAAGCGCTTCGAGGATGCGCGGTGCTGTATGCCCGTCCCAGAAGGGCGGCATGTGTTTTTCGACATCCACGCCCTCGCGTCGTTCTGTTTCAAGCGCATCGCGTGCGGCGCTCGTAATTTTTTCCGCGTCTGTGCCGACGAGACGATTTGTGCCCAGCTCTATGGTGATGGGCCGCTCCGTGTTCTCGCGTAAAGTCAGACAGGGGATGCCGAGCGCTGTGGTCTCTTCCTGTATGCCGCCGGAATCCGTCATGACAAGCCGCGCGCCGCTGTAGAGCCGTAGAAAATCGAGATAGCCCAGCGGGTCAATCAAATGCAAATTTTGGTTGCGCTCAGTTCGCTCGCGGAATCCGAAATCCATAATGCGCGCGCGCGTGCGCGGGTGAACAGGAAAAACTACGGGCACGAGCTTTGTTATCTCTTCCAGCGCGCCGAGTATGCGACTGAGCGTCTCGGGCTCGTCCACGTTTGACGGGCGATGAAGCGTGAGGACACAGTAATCGCGCCCCGCTACACCAAGGTCTTCACGCACAGTCGATTTTTCCGCGCGCGGGAGTTGATTAAAGAGCGAGTCAATCATGACGTTGCCGACAAGGCGAATACGCTCCGGGGGGATGCCTTCGGCCAGAAGGTTGCGGTCGGCGTCCGATGAGGGCGTCAAGAGCAGGTCTGCGATTTGGTCCGTGAGGAGGCGATTAATCTCTTCGGGCATCGTGCGGTCACGGCTTCGCAGGCCAGCCTCCACGTGTGCGACGCGCACGCCGAGCTTGATGGAGACAAGCGCGCAGGCCAGCGTGGAATTGACGTCGCCGACGACCACGACCCAATCGGGCCGCTCGCGCACCAGCACAGGCTCGAAGCTCGTCATCACGGCGGCGGTCTGCGCGGCGTGCGACCCCGACCCGACGCCCAGATAAACGTCCGGCTCCGGCAAAGAGAGGTCGCGGAAGAAAGCCTCCGACATCTCGCGGTCGTAGTGCTGTCCCGTGTGCACCAGAAGCTGCGTCCACTCGCCAGCGCGCCGCCTCATCTCTTCCACAATCGGCGCAACCTTCATAAAGTTAGGCCGCGCCCCGACAACATTGATGACCTTCATAAGAACAGTGACAAGTGACAAGTGACAAGTTAAAAGCTTTTCTCTTGCTTGTCACTTGTCACTGCTTTTAGAGTCTGATGATTCGGGCGCGGGCGTTGCGGCGCAGGTCGCCGCCGAGGGCGTTGCGCGTATCGACGATGAGCGGTGCTAGATGCGTGACGCGCCGGTAATCAATCGCGCTGTGGTCCGTGACGATGACGACGCAATCGGCCTCTTGAAGCTCGTCGTCCGTCAGCTCGACGGACGAGAGCGGCGCGCCGCCTCCTTCCGTGTGCGCGTCGTCAAAACGCACTTCCTCGACAAACGGGTCATGAAAGCGCACGTCAGCGCCCTTTGCTCGCAGCCGGTCGATGATGGAAAGCGCCGGGCTCTCGCGCACGTCGTTCACGTCGCGCTTGTAGGCCACGCCCAGAAGCAGCACGCGCGAGCCGTTCAGAGCCTTGCGGTCGTCATTCAACCCATCGGCCACCAGCGTCACGACGTGCTCCGGCATACGCGAGTTGACCTCTTCCGCCAGACCTATAAACCGCGAATCAAACCCGTGCTGTCGCGCTTTCCACGAAAGGTAATGCGGGTCCAAGGGGATGCAGTTGTGAACATAGATGCCGTATGAAGTGGCGAACGTGTGCGTCTCGTCAACTTCCATCGAGTAAACTTCGACGGGCGAAGTTGCCGTCTTTATCTCAACGGACTTGACCGGAACAGTCGTTAGATTGCCGAATTGCTTGATACTTCTATCCGTATGCTTCTGCTCTTGAGTCTCGAAGTGAATCGGGAGCCTGTCTCCGACGGCTAAATCTTTGGCAAATACCTGTCGGACTTCGCCGGCTTCATCGCTGACCAGCATGGGATGTTGGTCGGTCACAGTCACGCGCCGGTTGTCGCTGGTAGTGACGACGACGGTTGGGCCAGTTGTCGGACGACGGTACAAGTAACGCACGGGCTTCCACTGCGGCGTTTGCGTTTCGGCGTCGAGCGATAATGCTTTGAGTTGTGGTTTGTAAATAACTTCGCCGCCGCCAGCCGGAAACTTGCGTGTATTTTTGTCCGCAACCTGTTCGTCAAAGAGTTTGGCTAGAGGCTTGACCTGTTCGGTTAAATCATCCGCAGATCGAACCACGACCGTTTCATCTCCGACAAGGCAGTGACCGCCAATGCCGGGGCCGGGGTAGAAGGGCATGAAGCCGAAGGGCTTGGTGGCGGCGGCGCGTATCACTTCCCAGGTGTCTATGCCGAGCGCGTAGCAGAGCCGCGCCATCTCGTTCGCCATCCCTATGTTGACCGCGCGGAAGGTGTTCTCCAAAAGCTTGGCAGCTTCGGCGACGCGCGCGCTTGAGACGCTGTGGACTTCCGAGACAATCTGCGAGTACAAGTAGCTCGCGGCGTCTGTCGAATCATCCGTGCAGCCGCCGACGACCTTCGGAATGTTGTGCGTCTGAAACTGCGGGTTGCCGGGGTCCACACGCTCGGGCGAGAAGGCCAGCAGAAAATCGGCGTCGAGTTTTAATCCGGTCTCTTCAAACATCGGCAGCAGGACTTCGTCGGTCGTGCCGGGATAGGTGGTGGATTCGAGGATGATGAGCTGGCCCGTGCGCAGGCTTTTCGTTATCTCTTCGGCGGCGGCGAGGATATAGGAGACGTCCGGCTCCTTGGTCTTACGCAGAGGGGTCGGGACGCAGATGATGATGGCGTCCGTGTCCTTGAGGTGCTGAAAATCCGTGGTGGCGCGCAGGCGATGGGCCGTGACCTGCTCACGGACGGCGCACGAACGTACGTCGCCGATGTAGGACACGCCACGGTTGATGTCTGCGGCTTTGCCCGCGTCAACCTCGAAGCCGGTGGTATCAAAGCCGTGCTGCGCAAACTCTACGGCCAGGGGAAGCCCCACGTAGCCGAGGCCGATGACCCCTACGCGCGCACGTTTCTCTTTAATTAAGCTGATTATCTCGTCTTTAATCATCTTGCAACGATCTTTCAGGTGGTCTCTTTCCGCCAGGCAGGAGTTTCGATTTGTTCAAGCTGATAAGACTAGGGGAGCTACACTGAGACTGTCAAGCGAGGGGTAGAGGTCAGAAAAGCAAATGATGAATGCAAAGTGCAAAGTGCAAAAGTAAAGAAGCTCTTTCTTTTCATTCATCATTTTGCATTTTGCACTTTGCATTGCTTTTCTGACCTCTACGCTTAAAGCTTGACAGCTTTGGGCAGAAAAGAGAATATCCACGCCCTAAGCCCAAATTTTCATTCGGGGGCGCGGCCCGCCTCAAAAACGTGAGGCTACGGGGCATCAAAAGCCCTTTATGCGGCGGTTGCTATCAAACAACACTTGAAAGGAATCCAAGAACACCATGCTTGATAAGAGAGGGCGGGTCAATGCGGCGCTGGCGCTCATAGTCATCGCGGCGGTGGCCCTCGCTTGCAGCTCATTAAAAAACTTTGGAAAGAATCCCCTCGACGAAGCCAACAAGCTCGTTGACGACGCGAAAAAGGACTTGCAGGAGATTGACCGCATCTCTGACGAGGCCGACGAAAAACAGAGCGACCTCAACAAGGCCGACCGCGACCGCAACGTAGACGAGGTCAAGCGCATCCTCGGCGCGCTGATTGAAGACATAGACAAGGGTTTGGAGCGCGGACAAAGCGCCGCCGACAAGGTCGAGAAAGCTTCCAAGCTCGACGTTGACCCCATCTACAAAGAGTATCTCTCGCTCAAGGCGCAGGCTTTCCGCAAAGAGATAGACGCCTTCAAGGCTTTGAAGGAAGCCGCCACGATTGCGCGCGACAGCTACACGGCGCAGGGGCTCCCGGCGGACAAGCGCAAGGAGTACACAGACAAGGTCAACGAGTACAAGAAGCTCAAGGCCGACGCCAAAGACCTGCACAAGAAGGCAGCCGATCTGGCGCGCGCCAATCCGGACAAGATTAAATAACGGGCAGCAAAAAAGCAGTGACGAGTGACAGGTGACAAGTGACAAGCAGAAAAAGTTTTTAACTTGTCACCTGTCACCTGTCACTCGTCACTGCTTTTAACGTTATGAGCGAGCAAAAGAGCCCCGGTCAGGACCACCTGCGGCGCGGTCTGGGATTACTGGACGCGACGATGATTGTCGTCGGCTCCATGATAGGCTCCGGAATTTTCCTCACCTCCGCGGCTTCCGCGCGTTTCGTAGGCTCTCCCGGCTGGCTGCTCGCCGCTTGGGCCATCGCGGGGCTGCTGACCATCACGGGCGCGCTCTGTTGCGCTGAGCTGGCGACGATGATGCCACGCGCCGGGGGCCAGTATGTTTTCCTGCGCGAAGCCTACAGCCCGGCCCTGGGGTTTCTCTTCGGCTGGTCGCTCTTTCTGGTTATTCAAACGGGAACGATTGCGGCGGTCGCCATAGGGTTCGCCAAATTCATGGGCGTCCTCGCCCCGCAAATCTCTTCGACTAACTACATAGTCGAACCCCTGCGCATGGGCCGCTACGCGCTCAGCCTCTCCACGCAACAACTCGTCGCCATCATCGTCATACTCGTCCTCACAGTGACGAACACCTTCGGCCTCAAGGCCGGAAAGGTCATTCAAAACACGTTCACTTTCACCAAGACGGCCGCGCTCATAGGTCTCATCGTCGTCGGCCTCACGCTCGGGTGGAGCTATGGCGCGCGCACAGGCGCAGCCGCTTTCACAGCGAACTGGTGGAACCCATGGGCCAACGGCTGGTCGCCGCAGAACGCTTTGCCGGACATAGGCGTCGTGGGCGGCATCGCGCTTGTGATGCTCCTCGGGCGCGCGATGACAGGGCCGCTCTTTGCGCAATCGGCATGGAACAACGTGACGTTTACAGGCAGCGAGGTGCGCGATCCCGGTCGTAATCTACCGCGCGCTCTACTCATAGGCTGCGGCTTGGTCGTGGCGCTTTATCTTCTGGCGAACTTAGCTTACGTCGTCACCCTGCCGCTCGAACAAATCCAAAAAGCGCCGCAGGACCGCGTCGCCACGGCCACCATGCAGGCGGTGCTTGGCGACACTGGCAACATACTGATGGCCGTCGCCATCATGATTTCAACTTTCGGCTGCAACAACGGTTTGATACTGGCGGGTGCGCGCGTCTATTACGCGATGGCGCGCGACGGACTCTTCTTCAAAAGCATAGGCGCGGTCAACTCGCACCACGTCCCCGCCGTGGCGCTCATAGCGCAAGGCGTCTGGGCCAGCCTCCTGACCCTGCCGCGCACGGTCAAGCCCGCCCCGCTCGCCAACGAAGACCCTTACGGAGATGTCTACCTGCAACTACTGGACTACATCATCTCGGCTGATCTGGTCTTCTACATACTGATGGTCGGAGCCGTCATCATCCTGCGCCGCAAAGCGCCCACGGCCACGCGCCCCTACAAGACGTGGGGCTACCCCGTAGTGCCCGTGCTCTACATAGTGATTGCTGTAATCCTGGTGTTGGATTTGGCTTATCTCACGCCGCTCACGGCAGGCATAGGCTACCTGCTCGTCTTCACAGGTCTGCCCGTCTATCTCGTCTGGCGCAAGCGCGCCAATCTTCACTCGGCGCTTGATGCTGAAACTTCAGAAGCAGGAGACTGACACGAAATCTCTTTACGTCATCCAACGCCTCTTACTTCATCCACGCATCCTACTTCACCCAGGCGTCCGCCACTTCCGTTTCAACTTTAACCGGAACCCTCTTGACGTACTCCTCGCCCGCCTTACACATCGCGTCCTCTACAATCTTACTAATCTCTTCCGCCTGCGTTGCATCCGCTTCAACCACAATCTCATCATGGACCATATTCACGATACTCGCGTTCGTCTCGCGCAACTTGTCATGCAGAAGGCGCAAAGCCCGCTTGAGAATGTCCGCCGAGCTGCCCTGTATTGGCGTGTTCTTGCCGTTGCGTTGGGCCATGGAGACGGCCTGTTTGTCTGCGGGGTCGAAGTTGAAGCGGGCGACGCGGCCAGACGCTGTGCGAGCTGTGCGTTCGCGGACCGCGCGGTTGGCGGCGTCGCGGAGCCATGTGTCGAGCGCGCGGTAGGTCGCGAAGTAGCGGCGAAGTAGGTCTTCGGATTCCGTGAGCGAGAGGCCCGTCATCATAGAGAAGCGCTGCGCGCCGATGCCGTAGACCACGCCGAAGTTCAGACGCTTGGCGAAATCGCGTTGCTCTTTGGTGACTTCTTCGACCTTAACATTGAAGACCTGCGCGGCTGTCACGCGATGAAGGTCCGCGCCCGAGTTGAAGGCACTGATAAAGCCATCGTCGCCTGTGAACTCTGCAAGTATTCGCAACTCTATTTGGGAAAAATCACTTATTACAAGCTTTCTGCCTTCGGGCGCGCGGAAGCATTGACGATACTCCACGGCGTGCGGCACTTGCTGTATGTTGGGAGAGTTGCAGGCCATGCGGCCTGTCGGCGCTCCGATTTGATGAAAGTTTGCGTGGATGCGTCCCGTCTTGGGATTGATTTCGTTGAGGATGTTTTCGCCGTAGCTCGTCAGGGATTTTTGCACGGTGCGATATTCAAGGAGCTTGGCGATGACAGGGTAATCCGCGGCCAGAGGTTGCAGCTTCCAGTTGCGCGTCGAATCGGGCAGGGGCACGCCGAGGCGCTTGAGCGCGGCTGACAATTGCGTGTGCGAATCAAGATTGATGTCCACGCGCGCGTCCGCAAACAGCAGCCCCTGCGTCGCGCCGACGGCGAGCATCGCCTGCAAATCTTCGGCAAGAATGGTGCGCTTCTTCTGCACAATCGCAATCTGCTCGCGCCAGCACGCCGCGTTCAGATAGACACCCGCCAGCTCGACGCACGCAATGGGAACAACGCACTCGAATTCCAACTGCGCGACGCGCCCGAGCTGGTCTGCCTTGAGCCGCTCGATGAGACGTTCGCGCAAAGGCAGCATGACGGCAGCATCGCGCGCCGCGTATTCGAGCTGAGCGGCGGACAACTCGCCGCTCCAATCCGAAAGCTGCGCGGCCTTGTCCATGGGCTCGTTCAAATAACGCTCGACGACCATTTGCAGGTTGTGGCGGTCTTCGGTGTCGCCTGCGGAAACTACCTGGCTCGCCAGGAGCGTGTCGAAGAGACCGGCGCGCTCGACTTCTACCTGCGGCGAGGTCCACGAATCAAACTCGCTTGCCAGCTCGACGCCCAGGTAGTGCTTGATCCACTTGGCGTCGAACTTCGCGTTATGCGCGATTTTGACGGGACGCTGCGCGGCCAGAAGACGACGTAGAGGCTCAAGCGATTCCACGCGGCGCATGTCGCCACCTGTGAAGCGGTCCAGATCGAAGATGTAAACGGGCGTGTCGAAGGCTGCGAGCTGTACGAGCCGCACGCGGCCCTTGTACGGGTCAAGGTCTGTGGTCTCCGTATCGAAACCAATGACCGGACGCTTTGCAAGCTCCTCGACCGCCTCGCGTAGCTCATCCGTCGTAGTGATTACTTTATAAACGGGAGTCTCCATTAAAATTTTCCAGTGCAGTTAAGATATGAATTGCAAAAATCGTTTCAGTGCTCGGCCTTTCTAACCTGTGTCAAAGTCAGGAGCAGCACGGCGGCGATTGTGCTTAATCCGGCGCTCACCAGAAAAGCCGTTTGCGCGCCCGCCCACGCCCACAACTCGCCCATCAAAAGCGAGGCGGGAAAGACTGCTATGCTGAAGGCCAGATTATACAACCCGTAGGCTGTGCCGCGCTGCTCCGCGCGCACAAGGTCCGCGACCAGAGCTTTTTCAGCTCCCTCTGCCAACCCGAAATAGATGCCGTAGACTAGAAAGAGCGCCCACGCCGCTCCCACCGAAGAGACAAACGCAAAGCCCGCGTAGACGGCTGCGTAGAGCAGCCAGCCCGAAGCAATCAAAGTCTTGCGTCCCAGACGATCCGAGAGGTCGCCTCCGACGAGCGAGCTTAAAACTTTAATCCCGTGGAGCGCCGCCCACAAAAGCGGAATCGTGGCGACCGAAACGCCTGCGTCCTGCGCGCGCCTGAGCAGGAAAAGGTCTGAAGAATTCGACAGCGTGAAGAGAACCAGAATCAATAGAAAGCGTTTGAAGTTGCCGTCAAAGCCGCGCAGCGAAAGTCTCGGAGGCTTTATTCCGTTCAGTTCAATGACAGGAGCGCGGTGCGCGGCGCGCGTCTCGCGCACAAAGAAGGCCGCGACGAGCACAGCCGCGAGCGCCGGAACGGAAGCGATGAGAAATATTTTTTGGTAATCCGTGGAGGTCGGAGAATTTTTGTCCGTCGCCACCCAGACTAGAATCGCATAGCCCAGAAGCGGGCCGATGATAGCGCCCGCGTGGTCCATCGCGCGATGAAAACCGAACGCTAAGCCCCGCTCACGCGGCTCTGCGGCATCGGCAATCATGGCGTCGCGCGGCGCGCTTCGGATGCCTTTGCCGACGCGGTCCATGATGCGTATGCCGAGCGCCTGCTGCCACGTCGTGGCAAACGCCAGAAGCGGGCGCGACACGCTCGCAAGGGCGTAGCCAAAGACGACCAGACCTTTACGCTTGCCCAGCCGGTCGCTGAAATATCCTGCGAAGAGTTTGAGTAAGCTTGAGACAGATTCCGCCGCGCCCTCGATCATGCCAATCGCCAGCGGAGAAGCGTAAAGCGTTGTAGAGAGAAAGATGGAGAGGAACGGATAGATAATCTCGCTCGATGCGTCGTTGAGGAGACTGACAAGGCTGATGGCGAAGACGTTGCGCGGCAAGCGGCGATAACGACGCCAGAGGCCGGGTGTGGCCTCGTCCAATTTTTCAGGGCTGATTGCGGCGTTGAATTGGTCGTCGGCGTCGGTGTCTGTTTCCCCCATGATGATACGCTCTGCCGGGCTTAGCGAGAGTTGGACGTAGTGCGCCGCGTGTTGGTCGGGCGCACGCCCGGCTCCGTGGTATTGGAACTTGTGCGCCACCACCAGAAGACTCCGCCCACGATCATCATCACGACAAGCGCGCCCAAAAGCGCCAGCTTAAAGGCCAACTTCAACAGACGCCGCGCCAGTACGAAGAGAACAAAGAACGCCACCACGCCGATGACTATAATAATGATGCCGATTTCCATAGTTGATAAAGTATAAAGTAAGCAGTGAGCAGTAAGCCGCGTCGGAAAACTCGCTCGACTATGATTGTCACGCCTCTTCTTTTTACTGCTTACTGCTCACTGCTTACTGCTTACTTTCTTCTCGTAGCTTGCCTGCACTGTCGTCTTGATGTTGCCGCGTACGTTGAAGTCGCCTTCTATCTCTACGCTCAGGGGATCGCAGGCGCGTACGAAATCTTCGAGGATAATGTTGATGACGTGCTCGTGAAAAATCTTCACGGCGCGGAACGAGTTGATGTAGAGCTTCAGGCTCTTCAATTCAATACAGCGCTCGTTGGGCACGTAATCGAGGCGGATGGTGGCGAAATCCGGGAAGTCGGAAAACGGGCAGATGCAGGTAAATTCCGGTATCTCGAATTTGATGTGAATCTCGCGCCCGGCGTACTCGTAGGGGAAAGTATCCAGCGCGTAGAGATTCATCTCCGCGCGCGGCGTCGAGCGAATATCCAAACCCTGCTGGTTCGGCGGTGCTAAAACGTCCGTATTAGTCGTAGACATCCTTTTATTACTCCTTGCAGGCAAAGGCTGATATTACCCGACGAAAAAGGCAAAAGTAAAAAGGTAAAAGGCAAAAGTGAGGCGGAAACCATTTTTATTAAATCTGGCTTCCCCGCACTTTTGCCTTTTTACTTTTACCTTTTGCCTTTTCTTCACGCCGTCGCAGGGGCCTGGCGACCGATGGCGAAAAATTTGACGAGGATGAGCCCGGCGATGAAGCCGCCGATGTGGGCCATGAAGGCGACGCCTCCGCCGGATTGCGGCCCGGCGCTGATGACGCCGAAGGCTTGAATCAGTTGGAGCAGGAACCAGAGCCCGACCGCCACAATCGCGGGCACGGTCGTCAACACGCGCAGCAGGATGACGCGCACCTGCTTGCGCGGGAACAGGACCAGATAACCGCCGAGCACGCCCGAGATGGCTCCCGATGCGCCTAGGCTCGGGATGTATGGGTTGTCGCCAAAAATAAAAGTGAAGATGACGTGCGTCAGCGAAGCTATCAGGCCCGTCACAAGATAAAAGATCAGATACCTCACGCGCCCTAATCTGTCTTCAAGGTTGTCACCGAATATCCATAGAAAGAGCATGTTGCCAAAGAGGTGCATGAAGCCCCCATGCATGAACATAGAGACCAGAAGCGTCAGGTACACAGAGCCGGGCGTGGGTTGAAGATTAATCACGCCGCGCTCGTTGCCGACTTCTATCGGCACGGGGCGCGCGATGTCTTCTCCGGTCCTGATTTCCTGCGGCACGGTCGAAAAGGCGTAGGTGAACTTTTCGTTCGACCCGAGACCTTGCAGAAAGACAAAGACGAGCACGTTGATGGCAATCAGAATGTAGTTGACGATAGGCACATTGACGCGGTCTGCGTTATCGTCGCCAATCGGGAAGATCATCTCGCGGCCTCCTTCAGAAAATTCTCATCCGAGCGGCGCTTCCATGTTCACGCGCAACCCGCAGAATCTTCTGCAAGCGGGACGTGTTATCAAACGCCTCTCAAATCGACTGCGAGGAATGAAGAGCTTAGAAATGGCTCAAAGGGCAAGCGGGGGCACGAGCACACGCGCCCGCTCGTTAAGCGTGATGCATGTTGCGTTCCGCTTCCTACGCCTGAAAGAAACCGTGTGGGGAATGGCCCGGTTTTCAAAGCCTTCGACTCGATGCTCGCACCATGCGCGAGCATCAGGGGGAGAGCTTAAGAATTATTCTCGTACACTTCGTGCTCTCACACTGCACGGCTTTTATTCCGCCGCGCCGCGCTCCGGCAATGGCACGCCCGCATGCACAATCGCAGGCTCGTGCGGCTTCAATAGCTCGTAGCCTTCGCTTCGGGCGACGAAGGTCGCGGCAGTGATGTCGCCCGCGACGTTTAAGGTCGTGCGGCACATGTCCAAGATACGGTCCACGCCGAGGATGATGGCGATGAGCGCCGGATTGACGCCGATGGTCGCGAGCACGCCGATGATGAAAGGAATCGAGCCCGAAGGAACGCCAGCCGTGCCGATGCCGCCAAGTATTGCCAGGTAGACGACCATCAGTTGCTGGCCGAGCGTCAAATCCACGCCCGCCAACTGTGCCAGAAACAGAACGGTCACGCCTTCATAAAGCGCCGTGCCGTTCTGGTTCGCGGTCGCGCCCACCGTTAAGACGAAGCTGTTAATCTCCTGCGGCACGCCGAGGTTCTCTTCCGAAACGCGCAGCGCCGTCGGCAGCGTCGCGTTTGATGAAGAGGTCGAAAACGCCGTCAGGATGACGGTCTTGATACGGCGGAAAAATTCCAGCGGGTTGATGCGCGAAAGAAAATAGACCGAGAGCGAGTAGACGCCGAACATGTGTATAGAGAGGCCGAGCAAGACCGTTATGACAAACCACGCGAGCGCCTGTAGCAAGTCCAGACCAAACCGCGCCGTGTTGTTGAAAAGCAGGCACGCGACGGCGTAGGGCGCAAACTTCATGATCATGTCTATGATCTTGGCCGTAATCTCGTACACGGCTTCGAGCACGCGCAGTAGAGGCGCGGCGCGCTCGACCGGGATGAGCGTAATCGCTACGCCGACAATCAGCGCGAAGAACATCAGGTGGAGCATGTTCGGCGTATCAGACTGCGTAGTAGAACCGGCGGCGACTCCTGCAACAGCTGCGACAGGATTCGAAGGCACAATCGTCTTCACAGCCTGCATGAGCGGCGAGTCCTGCGTCGTGCTCTTTTGTACAGACTCGACCTGCTTGGTCGCGTCAGTACTGTAACGCTGTTGCAGGGCGTTGGAAGTCGCCTGGTCTATCTTCTTGCCGGGACGGATGGTGTTGGCAAGCGTCAGGCCGATGACGACGGAGATGGCGGAAATCACCAGACAGTAGGCGAATGATTTGAGACCGACGCGACCGAGCTTGCGTATGTCGCCGATGCCGGCGACGCCTACGACGAGCGAGGAAAAGACGAGCGGCACGACAATCATCAGGAGCAGGCGCAGGAAGAGCGTGCCGATGGGATTCGTGATGTTGTCTATGACCCACGCGACGCGCGGGTCGTTGCCGCCAAAGATGGCGTTGACGCCGACGCCCGCCACCACGCCCACACCCAGACCTATCAGGATGCGCGTATGAAGCGGCATCCCCTTAGGCTTATCCGGCGTATCTTCATCCAGATCAGTCGTCAGCTCGCGCTCAAAAGCATCCGGCTCCAGCAAAGGCTTCTGCGAACCCCTGTCATCACGTTTATCAGGCATCTCTTTACCTCAGTGACAAGTGACAGGTGACAAGTGACAAGTTAAGAACAAGATTTTTTTTACTTGTCACCTGTCACCTGTCACTTGTCACTGCTTTCCTTATCGTCCCCAGCGCAGCTTGTCGCGCAGGACATCGAAATAGTTACGGTTGGTGGGCTGGATGAGCTTGAAGGTCGTGCGGCTTTTTTTTATCACGACGCGGTCTTCACATTTGAGCGGCAATCCGACCTGCCCGTCCAGCGTTAAAGCGACTTCTTCCTGCGATGTCTTCAAGCACAATTCGATCAAGGCATCGTCCGGCACAACTATCGGACGGTTCGAGAGCGTGAAGGGGCAAATGGGCGTGATGACCATCGCGTTCATCGAAGGATAGACTACGGGTCCGCCCGCCGAAAGATTGTAGGCCGTAGAGCCCGTCGGCGTGGCGACAATCAGCCCGTCGGCGCGAAATGAATTAACGAACTGACCGTTGAAGGAGGCGTCAATTTCTATGATGCGGGCCAGCGCAGACTTGTTGATGACGACGTCGTTGAGCACGCGGTTGTGGATTAATTGCTCGTCTTCGCGAAACAGCTCGACCGCCAGCATCACGCGCGAGTCTATCTGGTAGTTGCCTTCAAGAATGGAGGCGAGCGCGGGAAACATCTCCTCCATGCGAAACTCTGCAAGATAGCCGAGGCTCCCGTAGTTGATGCCGAGCACAGGGACTTCTCGGTCGCCAACCATGCGCGCCGTGGCGATCATGGTCCCGTCGCCGCCGAGCACGATGATTAAATCACAGTTGGCCGCCAGTTCCTCCGGGCTCACGGTTTCAATGGCGCAGCCCGTCTCGTGCTCTATGCGCTCGCGCTCCAGGTCGAGCGTGCCGACGAGCGTGATCGAATGCGTGGAGAGCCATTCAACCAGACGGCAGACGGTCTGCAACGCATCCGGCTGATGCGGCTTGACGACAACACCGACGCGCTTGATTGCAGACTTCGACATCAGATTCGCCTGCGGTCAACGGAACACGTTTGGGGAAAGTTTGAATTGCCTTGAAACGGCTCGGATGATAACCGTCCAAGCTTTGGAGTGTCAACGCGGAGGGAAACAGGTAGGGGTCAGTGTAAGAGGAAGAAAGAATTAACAGGGATGGACAGGATAGACAGGATATAGAAGAAGTGATAAATGCAAAGTGCAAAAGGCAGAATTAAAGAATAGCTTTTCATTCATCATTTTGCATTTTGACTTTTGCATTGCTTTTATCCTGTTCATCCTGTCTATCCCTGTTATAAATCCCTCTTACATAAATTGACCTATTACCAGAAACAAGGCGTGAACTTTAAAAGCGAAACTGCGCTGCTCTTTGAGCCCGAAGACTCTCGAAGCAGCGCAATCTCGGATTCCGTCTGAATCGCCGAAGCGACTCAGGGGAAGTTGGTGGCAACAACGCATGTACACGCGGTTGCTGCCGGATTTATATACCGGATGCGAGACTGGCGGCCAGTTCGGCTTCCGGTCAGCACCCGATTCATCCCTTGCGGGCTGAACCGTTGCGTCGCGTAAACGCAGTGCCGATAGGTTTTTGTTGTGGTGGCTTTCCTCCACCGCCGGTTACGTGCCCGGCAACGAGGCTCCTGTGAAAACCGAAGTCTTCACGAGAGCGACTTCCGCACTCCTTCGATGGTTCCTTTCCGAAAGAGCGCCACCTGTTTTTATCCAGATGGCTCGAGGAAATTTTTCAACCTCCTCTAGCAAGCCTTTCGGCTTCAGCGCGAGGCGTCAATAGAAGCAACTAGTCCGCCTGTCGCTTCTCTCAAACGACGCGTCGCCACGTCGCTCGCCTATCCTCATGCTGGTCGCAAAGCCCGTGAGCCTTGCGACGGATGCGGGTTATACCGTGACCGCGAATTCAAGTCAAGCAGAAAACACTTTAACTATCACGCTTTTTTTTCCACACACGCTGTGGAAAAAGTTGTGGAAAAGTCTCTAATTGATGACCGGCAAGCTCATGCGTACACGCGCACGCGCGCGAAAATTTTTTCCGCGTCGTGAGAAAAATTTATTGACTTCGGAATTGACGGAACGCGCTCGCCATGCGCGCGTCAAAAGCAACAGCTCCGACCCGTCGCTTTCAGGATCAACCAGCGTCAGCCAGAGCGGAATTGGCAACCACGCCCACCCCGCTCCATAGACTTCTGTGTTTAATTTTTCCACGCGATGCTCTGCGCGTTCCTCCAAAGCATGCGGCGGCAAATCTTCCCAGCGGTCATAGCAGGCGTGTTGAATACAGGGCGCGGGCTTGGCGCGGCGATGCACAAGACAGCCCACGCGCGGCACGTAGAGCGGGCACGCGAAAGTCTGCGCGAAGGTGTCGCCCGCAGCCCGTAGGCTATAGCGCGTGACAGCCTCTCTGGCTCGACTGTAAACAGCTCGCTTTTCATCAAGAGAGAGACGGGGCGTGCGCTCCATGGTTTCGCGTATGGCGACTGCTTCGAGGCGTGTGATGTGTACGTTGACGAAATGCGCGTCGGTGCAGCACGTGCCGCGCGTGGGGCATGTCGCGCAATCGCGCGCGGCGTGCTCGTAATTACGCCGGATGTCGCTCTGGTATGAAGCCTTCAGGCGCTGCAACTGAGCAAGCGCCTCGGTTTCGGTTCGTCTCGTCATGATTTTTCGTAGAGCGCCAGGAATTCCAGATTTCCGTCCGCGCCGCGCACGGGCGAAGGAATAACGCCGCGCACGACGAGCCCCAAACCTTTAGCCGCTTGATTGACTTCCTCTATCACGCGCGCGTGCTTTTCAGGGTCAGAGACAATACCGCCACGGCCCACCTCGCCCCGCCCGACTTCAAACTGCGGTTTGATGAGCGTAATGAATCGCCCTCCTTCAGTCAACAGTGGCACAATCGCGGGCATGACTTTGGTCGCGGAGATAAACGAGACATCCATCACGGCCAGCTCAAACTTTTCCGCGAAATCCTCCGGCACGACGTAACGCGCGTTGACGCCTTCGCGCGCCTCTACGCGCTCGTCATTTCTTATGCGCCAGTCGAGCTGGTTATGGCCGACGTCAAGGCTAACGACGCGACGCGCGCCATGCTGCAAGAGGCAATCCGTAAAGCCGCCCGTAGAAGCTCCGACGTCAAGACAGACGAGCCCGCCGACGTCCACCTTCCACTCCGCAAGCGCCGCTTCGAGCTTGAGACCGCCGCGCCCTACATAACGCGAAGCGGGATTTTCAGAGCCCTTGATGCGGACGGGCGCGTCCAAGGGAAAGCTCTCCGAAGGCTTGTTGACGCGCTGCTCTCCGACGAGCACCACGCCGGCCATGACGAGCGCCTGCGCCCTCGTGCGCGATTCCGCCAGACCGCGCTCGACCAGCAACTTGTCTATACGCTCACGCTTCATTCCAACGAAATACTTTACAGCAGAACAGGAGGGCACAAGAAGGAAGAAGAGGATAAAGAAAATCGCCGGGCTAGTCATGCTTTGCCCGGCGTTTGCTGTAGATAAAATATGTGAAGCTTAGAGCGCGTGCGCGCTCTAAGCTTTCCGTTCTAGTTTAAGGCTGCTGGCGGCCCTCGAAGATTTCGCGTATGCGGTTGATGCGTTCGCTGGCGCGCTCTATCTGGCGCGGCACGTCTACGGCTTCATCCTCACGCTGACGGCGGCGGCGCTCACGGCGGCGCGCGCGGGCGTCAGCGTCCGGATTCTCTTCTTCGTCATCATTCGCGTTGCCAGATTTATCACGCGCGGGCGGCGGACTCTTCAACTCGTCCTGCCTGTCCTTCCTGTCGTCGGCTTTTTTATCGTCGTCGGCTTCTTTCGCGCGCGCGGCATCTTCCTTTTTATCCGCGTCCTCATCCTCTTCGGACACCTTGTCCGCGCTCGGCTCTGCTATCTTTACTTCCGGCACGACAGGGATTTGAGCTTGCTCTGTCTTGACGGTCGCAGGCGGATTGGTCGTGGCCTGCGCGGGCTGGGCTATGGGAGATGCGCTCTGTTGTCCTGATTGCATGCGCGCAAGGCCAAGGCCGCCGAGGAGGCCGATGCCTACGGCGGCGATGACGATGACGGCCAGGAAGCTAAAACGTTTGTAGAAGGGAACGGGCGCGGCGGCTTGTGCTCCCGCCTGCCCCGGTTGAAGCGGGACGACGGGCTGCGCCGAAAGGAGCGTCTCTTCGGCGTCAAACTGAGGCGTCCCGGGTCTGGAGGGGACGGGGATGATAATCTTTCTTTTCTGTTCCATCTTAAAAATCTCTTCTTCGGAGCCTCGGAAGTCAAAAGCTATTATTGCAAATCTGTTGTGAAATTTGTTTGCAAAATCGAGGCCACTCAACCACGCGCCGCTGGAGCGCCTCGCCCCATGACCTCTAACCGGCCTTGCGGCTCAGGTTTTAGATGCCCGCCGCGCCTAGAAAGTATCCTATGCGGTGGGCTCCTGTATAGAACGATCTCGTGTACCAAACTTACAGCTGCGCACGAAAGGGTAAGTGCGCGCGGAAAACTAAATCCTTTATGAGAAGCGGCGCTCTGGCTTATACTCCGCGCCGGGTTTGTCGTGAAAGCCCTCTCAAGCTTCGTATGAGGTATTAGATAGATGATCTATTTTCCACGCTCCTCGCTCATGCTTCTGGCGGCTCTTTTTTTAATCTTCATGGCGGGCGCTCCCTCTCGTGCGCAAGACCTTTCGGGCGGGGCCAGCCAGGAGGATCTCTCCGGCGGAGCCAGCGAAGAGGACGAGCGTCCCTCGAATCCGCCCGTCAGCCGTTCGTCAAAACCGAAACAGCCAAAGAGCACATCGCGCACGACGCAGCCGCGCGTAGACCTCACCGAACAGGTGGAAGATGCCCTGCACGACGGCAACACTGCGCGCGACGCGAAGAATTTCGCGGAGGCCGAGCGCGCCTACCAGCAAGCCCTGAAGCTCAACCCGAAAGAGGCACGCGCATTGGAAGGGCTCGGCAACGTCTATTTCGACCAGCGCCGTTTCAAGGAAGCGGCGGACAGCTACAAAAAGGCCGTCGAGTTAAAGCCCGACGACGCGCGTCTTCATCTGGCGCTCGGCATTGTTTATAACCGCATGAGACTCGTGAACGAAGCTCTGCAAGAGTTTGAGCAGGCCGCGCGTCTCAAACCCGATCTGGCCGAAAGTTATTTCGGGCAAGGCATGGCGCACACGCGTTTGAACCAGCCCCGAAAAGCGGCTGAAGATTTCCAGCAGGCCATACGCTACCGGCGCGACTACGTTCAAGCCTACAACATGCTCGGTCTCACTTATCGCCGCCTGCGCCGCCTGCGCGACGCCATAGACCCGCTCAAACAGGCCATCACCTACAACCGCGATTTTGCTCCCGCCCGCTTTAACCTCGCGCTCGTCTATCACGCTCTAGGCGACAGCGCCGCAGCGCAGGAGCAACTAAAGATTCTACGCACGCTCGACACGGATCGAGCCGACAGGGCCGCAAGAATCATGGCGAACCGGCCCGGTCGTGGGAATTAAAACTTCAATGCAAAATGCAAAGTGCAAAATGATGAATGAAGAGAAAGAGCTTCTTTAATTCTGCATTTTGCACTTTGCATTTTGCATTGCCTTCATCATGTCCTTCCCTGCGGGCACAAGACTTAGCCGTTATGAAATCCGCTCGCCCATTGGCGCGGGCGGGATGGGCGAAGTTTATCTGGCGGAGGACACGCGGTTGCGCCGGGACGTCGTCCTGAAAATCCTGCCCGCCGAAGTTGTCAGCAACCGCGAACGTCTCCTGCGCTTCGAGCAGGAAGCGCGCGCAACTTCCAGCCTCAATCATCCCAACATCATCACCATCTTCGAGATTGGCGAAGAGCGCGGCATTCATTTCATCGTCACCGAATTCATCAAGGGCGACAGCCTGCGCCAGTTCATCGGCGCGCGCCCAATTGAGTTGAGCGAGATTCTCAACATCGCGCTGCAACTCGCTTCGGCCCTCGCCGCAGCACACGAAGCAGAGATTGTGCATCGCGACATCAAGCCCGAGAACATCATGGTCAGGCACGACCGGATAGTGAAGGTGCTGGATTTCGGCTTAGCCAAGCTGGCGAATAAATCAAAAGAGCGAGTGCTCGTGGATTCAAAAGCCGAGACGGATGCGCGCGTCATGACCACACCGGGCGTCGTGATGGGAACGGTGCTCTACATGTCGCCGGAACAGGCGCGCGGTCTTCCCGTGGATGCGCGCACGGACATCTGGAGCCTCGGCGTTGTGCTCTACGAGATGCTGGCGCATCGCTGGCCGTTCGAAGGCGAGACGCCGAGCGATGTCATCGCCTCTATACTGAAAACAGAGCCGCCCGCGTTGACGAGTTTCGTTCCCGGCGTCCCCGCGGAGCTTGAGCGCATCGTGATGAAAGCTTTGCGCAAGAAGAAGGAGGAGCGCTACCAGACAATCGACGAGCTGGCGCTCGATTTAAAGAGCTTCAAGCAGCGCATGGAGTTCGTGGCGGAGTTGGAGCGCAGCCTCTCGCCGGAAGAATCGCGTGGGGAAACCGGGAAGCAAGGCGAAAGAAGCGCGGCTGCTTTGAGCGCGGCGACGATTATCGAAACCACATCGCTATTCTCCAAAGAGCGCCATCCGAATAATCTTTCAGAAGAATTGACACCGCTCGCCGGTCGGGAAGCGGAGACGGCGGCCATCGTACGGCTGCTCGGGCGCGATGACGTGCGGCTGATGACACTGACGGGTGTGGGCGGCACAGGCAAGACGCGGCTGGCCGCGCATGTTGCCAGAGAGATGATTCAGGAGTTTGAAGACGGCGTGTTCTTTATTGATCTCGCGCCCGTCCGCGACCCCTCGCTCGTCGCCTCTTCAATCGCGCAGCCGTTGGGAGTGCAGGAAGCGGGCGGGAAGTCGTTGGCCGAAGCCCTGAAGGATTTTTTGCGCGAGCGCCGTATGCTTCTCGTCCTGGACAATTTCGAACAGGTCACGCCAGCGGCCCGACTGGTCAAAGAACTGCTCTCTGCTACGCAGAGGTCGAAGATACTGGTCACGAGCCGCGTGCCGCTGCATCTACAAGCTGAGCGTGAGTTCAATGTTCCGCCGCTTGAGTTTCCTGCTGTTCAAGAGCTGCCCGCAACGGACGAGTTAATGCAGTATGCGGCCATCGCTCTTTTTGTCGAGCGCGCACAGTCAGTCAAACCGGCTTTCGCGCTGACAGATGACAACGCGAAGGCTGTCACAGAGATTTGCACGAGGCTGGACGGTTTGCCGCTCGCGATAGAACTGGCAGCCGCGCGCATCAAGATTCTATCCGCTCAAGCCATCCTCACCAGATTAGAGAATCGGTTAAAGCTCTTGACCGGAGGCGCGAGCGACTTGCCCGCGCGCCAGCAAACCATGCGCAGCGCGATTTCATGGAGCTACGACCTTTTAACTGAAGACGAGAAGCGGTTGTTTCGTCGGTTGGCGGTCTTCGCGGGCGGATTTGGGTTTGAAGCGGCGGCGTCAGTGGTCGGCGCAGAAATAGAGAGCGATGAACAAAGCGAGGCAGGCGGCCATCAACCGGCGAGTGATGTTCTTGACGGCATCACGTCGCTGGTAGACAAAAGCTTGCTGGTCCAGAAAGAGCAGGCGGACGGCGAGCCGCGCCTGCGGATGCTCGAAGTGGTCAGAGAATACGCGCTGGATGCTCTGGCAGCGAGCGGTGAAGCGGAAATACTCAGGCGCAATCACGCGGCCTATTTCGTCGCGCTCGGAGAAGAAGCGGAGCCGCATTTGCAAGCCTCGCAATCGGCGGAGTGGCTCGACCGTCTGGAAGAGGAACACGATAATTTGCGCGCCGCGCTACAGTGGTCATTGGAGCATGACGAAGAAAAGGCGGCACGTCTGGCGGGAGCGGTGCGTAGTTTCTGGTCTCGTCACAGTCATCTGACGGAAGGGAGCAGATGGCTGAAAGCGGCGTTGGAGCGAAGCCCTGATTCGCCGCCAGCCGTGCGCTTCAAACTGCTGGGCGGGCTTGGTCTGTCTGCGCGGAATCAGGGTGATAACGAGACGGCGCGGAAAGCGTATGAAGAAGGTTTGGCGCTGGGCAGAGCGGTGAACGACTTGCGGCAAGTTGCACTTTCGAGCAGGGGCTTAGGAATGGTGGCGCACCGGCAAGGCGACTTCACGACAGCGCGAAAATTTTTTGAAGAGGGTCTGGCAATCAGCCGCGAGTTGAACGACACATTTGGCATCGCGGCCTCACTCAACTTTCTGGGAGATTTAACGCGCACGGAAGGCAACTACGCGGAGGCGCATCCGCTCTTCGAGGAATCTTTAGCGATTTGCAGACAGCTCGGCAATAAAGAAGCTGTCAGCAGCAACCTTAACAACCTCGGAGCAGTTAACTACATCGCGGGCGATTTCGTGGCGGCGCGCGCGCACTTTGCTGAAGCCTTAACGACGGCGCATGAGTTGGGACACAAAATTCAAACCTCTTTTTCTCTGGACGGCTTTGCCGCTCTCGCCCTCAAGCGTGGAGACGTGGAGCGTGCAGCGCTTCTTGCAGGCGCGACGCAACGTTTGCGCGAATCAATCAGCTACGAGATAGAGCCTGCCGAACGCCGCTTCCGCGACGATTACCTACAAGCCTTACGCGCCGCGCTTTCGGAAAAGGAGTTCGCCGCCGCTTACGAGCAGGGCCGCGCTCTCAAAACACGCGAAGCCATGGCGCTTGCTTTAGAGGAACCTGCTAATGGCTGAGGCATTCATCGGTAGTGGGTCAGTTTCAAATTTGAGAGCATATGCTCTGCAAGTCATTCACCGCCGAGACGCAGAGAGCGCGGAGCAGCGCAGAGAAAAGACTTTAATTCTCTCTGCGTTAACTCTGCGACATCTCTGCGTCTCTGCGGTGAGTTTGATTTCAAACTGACCAACTACCCATTCATCAAAACTCTGGCGTGCGCGAACGAAGACGGCTAAAATGGGCCGGTCTTATCATCCTTAATACGCCATCGTCATGCAGGGCTTCATAGAGCGGTCGCAGAGCGTCTGCCTTCTTCCGCAGGCACGCGCTCGTCAGGCCACTATGCAATCATCCGCAATCTCGGTCGGCGTCAGACACTCTTTACTCAAAGGAGCCGCAGAAGAATGTACAGGTCTCTTCTAATAGCTGCCCTGCTCGTTTTGGGGGCGGCCCCGTGGTCGCCGTCCGATGCTCAAGCGCCGCTTACGGACGCCCCTGCGCGGCTGCTGCGCTTTCCGGACATACGCAACGGCATGATCGCTTTCGTCTATGCCGGAGACATCTGGACCGTACCGGCTGCGGGCGGGACGGCGCGTCGTCTCACCTCTCATCCCGGTATAGAACTCTTCCCGAAGTTCTCGCCCGATGGACGGTGGATAGCCTTCTCGGGCGAGTACAGCGGGACGCGGCAAGTCTTCGTCATCCCGGTCGAGGGCGGCGAGCCAAGACAGCTTACTTACTACAACGATGTCGGAGCCTTACCTCCGCGCGGCGGTTGGGACAACATGGTGCTCGGGTGGACTCCTGACGGAAAGAACGTGCTCTTCCGCGCCAACCGTGTTCCACAGAGCAACCGCCTCGGACGTCCCTACCTTGTGCCTGTAGAGGGCGGCGAGGAGAAGGCGCTCCCGCTCACAGAAAGCGGCAGCGCAAGCTTCGCGCCCGACGGCAACCGTTTAGCCTTCACGCCAATCTCTAACGAGTTTCGCGGCTGGAAGCGTTATCGCGGGGGACAGTCGCCGGATGTCTGGATTTACGACCTCGCGCGCTCTACGGCTGAGCAGATTACGACGACGCGCGCACAGGACATGGTTCCCGTGTGGCTCGGCGATACTATCTATTACCTGTCGGATCGTGATTGGACGATGAACCTGTTCGCCTACGACACGCGTACAAAACGCACGCGCAAGGTCACGAACCACACGGACTACGACGTGCTCTGGCCTTCGGGCTCGGGCGACGAGTTAGTTTACGAAGTCGGCGGCTACGTTTATCGCCTGGACGCAAACACGGGCAAAGAGGAGCGCGTCTCCATACGCGTCTACGGCGACTTTCCAGACACCGTTCCCTACTTCAAGAATGTGAAATCCAACATCGCGTCCTTCTCGCTCTCGCCGAGCGGGGTGCGTGCGCTCTTTGACGCGCGCGGTGATGTCTTCACGGCCCCGGCTAAAGAGGGCGAGGTGCGCAACCTCACCAATTCGCAAGGCGTGCGCGAGCTGTCGCCCGCGTGGTCGCCCGACGGGCGCATGGTCGCTTATTTGAGCGACCGCTCCGGCGAGTATGAAGTTTACGTCAGGGCGAGCGATGGAACCGGAGAGGAAAGACGCGTGACGAACGACGGCGACATCTGGCGCTTTCCTCTCGCGTGGTCGCCCGACAGCACCATGATTGCTTACGGCGATAAGCGGCAGCGCCTGCGCTACGTCAACATCCTGACCGGAAAGACCATGGACGTGGACCGCAGCACCACGAACGACATCACCAACTATAGCTGGTCGCCCGACAGCCGTTGGATTGCCTACACCAAGCTCGGGGACAATCAGTTCTCGGAAATCTGGGTCTATTCAATCGCGGGCGCTAGAACAGCGCGCCTGACGGGCGGGATGACGAGCGACACAGAGCCTGTCTTTGACCCGAAGGGTCGCTATCTATACTTTCTATCCAACCGCGACTTCAATCTGACCTTTAGCGGCTGGGAGTTTAACTACCTCTACACGAACCCGACGCGCGTTTACGTAGGGCTGCTGGCGGCGGACGGCCCCGCGCTCTTTCTGCCCACGAGTGACGAGGAGCGCATCACGACAAAGGAAGCGCCGCTCACGCCGCCGCCCAACCCCGCACAGCCGTCTACACCGCCATCACAAGGCGCTGGAGCGACGCCCGCGCCTACGCCCGAGCAGACAGCAGCAACAACTGCTCCAACTCCCGAAACGAAAACCGACGAGAGAAAGATGGCGACGACGACTCCGCGCGTGAAGATTGATTTCGAGGGGTTTGAGAATCGCGTGCGCGCCATTCCGGGCCAGCCCACAAACTACCGCCGCCTAGCGGCCACGCCCGAAGGCCCGGTCTATCTTTCTGGTCCCGGCAAGCTCTCGCTCTACAACCTCAACGCCAAAGCCGAGCAGACCATCATCGAAGGCATACAAAACTACGACCTCTCGGACGACGGCAAACAGCTCATCTTCCGCGCGGGCGAAAACATAGGCGTCGCGCCCGTCGCGCCCGGACAAAAGCCTGAAGCCGGTCTTCTTAAGCTTGACGGGATGATGATGAAAATCGAGCCCCGTGCAGAATGGGCGCAGGAGTACGCGGACGCGTGGCGCATCATGCGCGACTGGTTCTACGACCCGAAGATGCACGGCGTCGATTGGCTCGCCATACGCGCCAAGTACGAACAGCTTGTGCCCTACATCGCGAACCGCGAAGATCTCAACTTCGTGCTCACGGAGATGGGCAGCGAGTTGATGGCCGGTCACATTTACGTCGAGCGCGGAGCAGAGCCTTCGCGCGTCGCACGCACCGACGGCGGCCTGCTCGGGGCCGAAATCGTTCCCGACCCTTCCGGCTACTTTCGCATAGCGAAAATCTTTCCCGGCGAGAACTGGCACGAGAGCTTTCGCTCGCCGCTCACAGAGCCGGGTGTTCGCGCCAAGGTCGGCGATCTCATCATCGCGGTTGATGGTCGCTCGACGCGCGGCTTGAAGAATTTCTATGAGCTGTTGGAGGGCAAGGCGGATCGCGTCGTCACGCTCAAGCTCAACAATCGGGCGGACGTGGCGGGTGCGCGTGACGAGCGCGTGAGGCCCGTCAAGAGCGAATCGAATTTGCGCTATCTTGACTGGGTTGAATCACGGCAGGAACTCGTTAATAAACTCTCCGGCGGGCGCGTCGGCTACATACACGTGCCGAACACGGCGGTCGAAGGCAACCGCGAGCTTTTCAAAAATTTCTACCCGCAGTCCAGAAAGGAAGCGCTCATTATTGACGACCGCTACAACGGCGGCGGCTTCATCCCGGACAGGATGATAGAGCTTCTGGAACGCAAACCGCTTAACTACTGGGTGCGGCGCGGGACTGGGGCCAACTCGACGCCCGTCTTCGCGCACGCCGGGCCGAAGGCGATGCTGATTAACGGCTACGCAGGCTCCGGCGGTGATGCGCTTCCCTACTACTTCCGCTTGCGCGGATTGGGGCGCGTCTTTGGCACTACGACGTGGGGCGGGTTGATAGGCTTGTCTGGCAATCCGCAACTGATGGACGGCGGTTCTTTGAGCGCGCCCACTTTCAGGTTCCTGGACCTTGAGGGTAACTGGGCGGTCGAAGGCGTTGGCGTGGACCCGGACGTAGAGGTGGTGGACAGACCGGACGCGCTCGCACGCGGTGAAGACCCGACGCTTGAGGCGGCGGTGAGATACTTGCTGGAAGAGTTGCGGCGCAGCCCGCAGAAGCGAGTCACAGCACCCGCGCCGCCCGTCGTCGTGCGGCAGTAAGACGGGAAATCAATCAGCTTCTGGCAACCTTCTGCCTGTTGGCCCGCCGGTCGTCTAAAATTTCGGTGGCCTCTTTCACGCGCGTAGAGCAAAGTAATCGTTTTCTTTGCCTGCGGCGGGAATACTCTTTTAGCGGCGAGAAGAGAGGCGCGCGAGGATAATTTAAACCCTCCTTCCCGTAGCTCCCGAAGCTCTAGCGCCCCCGAACAAAGAGGACTAGAATGCTCAGGTCTTTTCGTTTTTGGACGACATTTCTTTCGCCTACTTTCACAGGCGTCGTCAGACAATGCCCCTCTCCGAAGGCACACACATGGGTCGCTACGAAATCCGCTCCCACATCGGCGCGGGCGGGATGGGCGAAGTCTATCTCGCCTGGGATGCCGAGCTCCAGCGCTTCGTCGCCCTCAAGGTCATAGCCACGGACGTAGCCTTAGACCAGCAGCGAATGAGCCGCTTTGTGCAGGAAGCCCGTGCCGCATCCGGTTTGAACCATCCGAACATCATCACCATCCACGAAATAGGTTACGCGGACGCGACGCGTTTCATCGCCACGGAGTTTATTGACGGCGTCACGCTGCGCGAACGCATGAGGGGGAAACGGCTGGAAATCGGCGAGGCACTTGAAGTGGCTATGCAGGTCGCTTCGGCCCTCTCGGCAGCGCACGCCGCAGGCATCGTGCATCGCGACATCAAGCCGGAGAACATTATGCTCAGGCGCGACGGTTACGTGAAGGTGCTCGATTTTGGATTAGCCAAGCTGACGGATAAATCCAGTGGGACGCGGGCGGTGAATTCGCAAATCGAGACCGAAGCGAAAGTGCACACTAACCCCGGCGTGCTGATGGGAACAGTCCTATACATGTCGCCGGAGCAGGCGCGGGGGCTAGAAGTTGATGCGCGCACAGACATCTGGAGCACGGGCGTTGTGCTCTACGAGATGTTGACGGGGCAATGGCCGTTCGAGGGCGAGACGGCGAGCGACGTCATCGCTTCGATACTGAAAACAGAACCTCCCCGTTTGACTGGACTCGCTCCCGAAATCCCCGACGAGTTGGAACGCATAGTGACGAAGTCTTTGCGCAAGCAAAGGGACGAACGGTATCAGACGGCCAGCGACCTGGTGCTTGATTTGCGTAGATTGAAGCAGAGGCTGGAGATTGAAGTAGAGGTGGAGCGCCGCCTGACTCCCGAAGAATCAAGAGATCGGGGGGAGACGAGCCGGGGTGGTATGCATAGTAATGCGGCCCAGAGTGCGGTAACCATTATCGAAACCCCGTCGCTTTTCTCCAGAGAGCGTCTTCCGAACAATCTTTCAGAAGAACTGACGCCGCTTATCGGGCGTGAAGAGGAAATGAGGGCGCTCAAAAAGCTGCTCGGGCGCGACGACGTGCGCCTTATTACTCTCACGGGCGTCGGCGGGACGGGCAAGACGCGCCTCGCGCACGTGATAGCGCGGCGGAGTTTGCAGGAGTTTTCCGACGGGGCTTTCTTCATAGACCTTGCGCCGCTCACGGATGCTCAACTAGTGGCGTCGGCCATCGCGCAGCCGCTAGGTGTGCAGGAGTCTGGCGGTAAATCTCTGAACGAGGCGTTGAAAGATTTTCTCAAAGAAAAGCGGATGCTGCTTGTTCTGGATAACTTCGAGCAGGTCGCCTCTGCCGCCACGCTGGTGGCGGAGGTGCTTTCCGCAGCCCCCGGCCTCAAAATATTGGTGACGAGCCGCGCGCCTCTGCACCTCAGCGCGGAACACGAGTTTAACGTCTCTCCTCTTTCGCTGCCCCCTGGTAAACACCCGCTTCCAACCGATGCGTTGCTGCGCTACGCGGCCATCGCTCTCTTCGTCGAGCGCGCCGCCGCCGTGAAGCCGGCCTTTACTTTGACGGATAAGAACGCGCAATCGGTCGCAGAGATTTGTACCCGCCTCGACGGGCTGCCTCTGGCGATTGAGTTGGCAGCAGCGCGCGTGAAGCTCTTATCGCCACAGGCCATTCTCACTAGATTAGAGAATCGGCTGAAGCTCCTGACGGGAGGGGCCAGAGATTTACCCGCGCGCCAGCAGACCATGCGCAATGCCATCTCGTGGAGCTACGAACTGCTGGACGAAGGCGAGAGAAGGCTTTTGAATCGTCTATCTGTTTTCGCCGGGGGCTCGACGCTGGAAGCGGCGGAAGAGGTGTGCGGCGCAGGCGGCGATTTACAGATTGAAGTGCTCGACGGGATAGCCTCTCTGGTGGACAAGAGTCTGCTCATGCAGAAGGAGCAAGCGGACGGGGAGTCGCGGTTCCGTCTGCTGGAAGTGGTCAGGGAGTACGCGCTGGAGGCCTTATTGGCGAGCGGAGAGGCGGAAACTCTCAGGCGCACTCACGCCGGTTATTTTCTTGCGCTCGCGGAAGAGGCTAAGCCGCACTTGCGAGGCGCGAAATCGGTGGAGTGGCTCGACCGTTTGGAAGAGGACCACGACAATTTGCGCGCCGCACTGCAATGGTCGTTAGAGCATGACGCGGGAAAGGCGGCGCGCATCGCGGCAGCAATGCGTAATTTCTGGAGTTTTCGCAGCCATCTGACGGAAGGACGCAGGTGGCTGACGGCGGCGTTAGAGCAAATCAACGATTCCCCATCAGACGTGCGCTTCGAGCTCTTAAATGGCCTTGCCCTGACAGTGCGGAATCAGGGCGATTACGAGGCAGCACGGAAGGCGTATGAAGAAGGGCTGGTCGCTGGAAGAGCCGCGAACGATTTACGGCAAATCGCGTTATCCAGTAGAGGATTAGGCGGGGTGGCACATCAACAAGGCGATTTTACGGCGGCGCGCGAATTTTATGAGGAGGGATTAGCTATCAGCCGCGAGTTGGACGACAAATTCGGCATCGCTGCCTCGCTCAACTGCCTGGGAGATTTGGCACGCACGAAAGATGATTACGCAGAGGCGCGTCCTCTCTTCGAGGAATCTTTAGAGATTTCCAGAGAGCTTGGCTATAAGGTCGCCGTGTATGGCAACCTTAACAGTCTCGGCGCGGTGGTCTACGGCGAGGGCGATTACAAGGCGGCGCGAAAGTATTACGAAGAGGGGTTAGCGATGGCGCACGAGTTGGGAGATAAAATCACAATCTCCTATTCTCTGGACGGCTTAGCTGCTCTGACAGCAAAGAGTGGAGATTACGGGCGCGCGACGCGGCTGGCGGGCGCGTCGGAATACTTACGCGAATCAACCGGCTGCGAGATAGAACCCGCCGAACGCCGCTTCCGCGACGCCTACGTCTCCGAATTACGCGCCGCGTTATCAGCAGAGGCGTTCGCCGCCGCTTACGAGCAGGGGGGCACGCTCAAAATAGACGAAGCCATCGCGCTCGCCCTGGAGCCTCCATAGAAGGTTAATTGAAGAAGAAGACACCGTCCGAGAGTTGCAAGCTATACAAGCAGAGGTAAATCAACTAGAGAGCGAGCGGAGCGAGTTATTCGACCGTCTTAAATCTGCGCAGGAAATGCAGACGCGGATTCTGACGAGCGACGCGATTCTACGGCAGCTACGAGAATACGCAGACCTAAATGAAGAGGAGCCGAACCCGGAAATCATTCGGCTCCTCGTTTACGGAATAACCGTTAAGGACGGCGTTGCAGTAGTAGATTATGCTTTCTACGAGAAGCGTCTAGAGGAGACCTCCGGCATAGCTAAATTACTTTGCTCTACGCACGCTTTGACGCGCGTGTAGATGCCGTCCGAGTCCAGCCCGTATTTCGCGAGCAGGAGCTTTGCGTCGCCGTGTGTGATCAGGCGATCCGGAATCCCCATGCGTACGACGCGCACGCTGTCCAAGAGGCCGTTCTCTTCCAGAATCTCCATCACGGCGGAGCCGAACCCGCCCGCCAGATAAGCCTCTTCGACCGTGACGATGAGCCGCTTGGTGCGCGCTAAGGCGAGCAACAAACCTGCGTCGAGCGGCTTGACGAAGCGCGCGTTGACGACCGTGGCCTCTATGCCATCCGAAGCCAGATGCTCTGCCGCCTTGAGCGATGGATAGACCATAGAGCCGTAAGCGACGATGGCAACTTCGCCGCCGTCGCGCAGGATTTCACCCTTGCCCACTTCTAATAGTTGCGGCTCGCGGTCAATCGGAACCCCTACGCCGTTGCCGCGCGGATAACGAAGCGCGGCAGGCCCCGCGTGCTCTATGGCTGTGAAAAGCATGTCGCGCAATTCGGCCTCGTCCTTCGGGGCCATCAGGATGAGGTTGGGCATCGCGCGAAGATATGCTATGTCCAACAATCCATGATGCGTCGGCCCGTCCGGCCCTGCGATGCCAGCGCGGTCCATGGCGAAGGTGACGTTCAGGTTCTGTATGCAGACGTCGTGAATCAACTGGTCAAAGCCGCGTTGAAGAAAGGTAGAGTAAATTGCTGCGACAGGCTTTAACCCTTCGCAGGCCATCCCGGCGGAAAAGGTGACGGCGTGTTGCTCTGCTATGCCGACGTCAAAGGAACGCTCGGGGAATTTTTTGAGCGCGCGGTCAACGCCTGTGCCGTCCGGCATAGCAGCCGTCAGAGCCACAATCTTTTCATCCTTCGCCATCAGCTCGCACAAAGTGTCGCCGAAGACGGCGGTGTACTGCGGAGCTTTCGAGGCCGACTTGACGGGCTCGCCCGTGCGTATGTCAAACGGGCCGGTCGCGTGCCACGCGTAGTAATTCTTCTCGGACGAAGGAAAGCCTTTGCCCTTGGTCGTCAGGGCGTGAACGATGACGGGGCTGTCTTTAATCTGCTGCGCTTCGCGCAAGGCAGCTACAAGAGCGCGCGGGTTGTGGCCGTCCACGTAGCCTATGTACTTGAAGCCCAGCTCGTTCACCAGTGCGCCCGGAAGCACGGCAGCCGCGAGCGCGTCCTTCATCGTCTTGGCCGCGTGATGCAGGCGTTCGCCCAAACCCGGAATGGCGAGCAGCGTTCCTTCCACTTCATCTTTGAAGCGGTGATAGCCGTGCGCCTCGCGTATGCGATTGAGATAGCCTGTGAGCGCACCGACCGCAGGCGCTATGGACATCTCGTTATCGTTGAGCAGCACTATGAGACGCGACTTGAGATGTCCTGCCTGATTGACGGCTTCCATAGCCATCCCGCCCGCTAGACTTGCGTCGCCTATGACGGCGCAGACGTGATGCGACTCATTGCGACGGTCGCGCGCAATCGCCATCCCCAAAGCGGCGGAGATGGAAGTCGAAGCGTGGCCCGCGCCAAAGTGGTCGTATTCCGATTCGTCGCGTCTTAGAAAGGGCGAGAGCCCGCCGTACTGCTTGATGCTGGAAAGCTGGTCGCGGCGTCCGGTCAAAATCTTATGCGCGTAAGCCTGATGGCCCACGTCCCAGACGACGCGATCCGTGGGCGTGTCGAAGGCGTAGTGGAGCGCGACGGCCAGTTCCACAGCGCCGAGGCTTGCGCCCGTGTGACCGCCTATGCGGGCCATGGTTTCCAGTATGTACTGGCGGATTTCGTCTGCGACTTCCTGCAACTGTTCGGGGCGCAGGCGGCGCAGGTCTGCGGGCGAGTTAATCTCGTGTAGGAATTTCATCTCGCCGCGCATTGTAACCCGAGAATAAGAAAATGCAGAAGTCGGAATGCGATAGTGGTTCAATTTGAAAAGTCCTTATAAATATTTGGCTCCGTAGGAGCCGGATGTTTATAGCTCTATCGTCTCAATCAAATATCAAGCTCCGTAGGAGCGGCATGTTACGGATGTGGAACATGCCGCTCCTACGGAGCTTGATGATTGGAAATGCGTGCCAACTATAAACATTAAGTCCCTAACGGGACTTTTCAAATAGCTTCTTAGACTTCAAACTGAACCACTACCGTCATTTTGGGCGGGTGAATTAATCGCCGGTCATCTCTCCCTCTGTTCGTGCTACATGACGAGTGGACTGCCGAGCGGCGCGCCGACAACGTCCGTGTGAGCGCCCTGAACCGGGTTGGAAGGGGGTGCGGACCTGCCGAGCAGGAAACTCTCGGCCTCAGCCGCTTTCAGCGGCTTTGAGAAGAAATAGCCCTGCCCATATTCGCACTTCAAAGCTTTGAGTTGTGCCAACTGTTCTGCTGTCTCAATACCTTCGGCGACGACATCCATCCCCAGATTCTGGGCCAGCGTGATAACGGTGCGGACAATCTCCATATTCTCGTCGCCTTCCGCCATGCGCCCGATGAAGGAGCGATCAATCTTCAGCGTGTTGACCGGGAAGCGGTGCAGATAGCTCAAGGAAGAATAGCCAGTGCCAAAGTCGTCAATACTCAGACCGATGCCTTGTTCACGCAGTTTCGAGAGAATGACAGTCGCGGTCTCCGCGTTCTCCATGACCACGCTCTCGGTGATTTCCAGCTTTAACGAACGCGGGGCGAGCCCTGTCCGGAGCAAGACCTCTTCAACTTTCTCTACAAGGTCGCGTTGAGCCATCTGTTTGCCAGACAAGTTGACGCTCATCGTCAGCATACGGTTTTTCGGTGAAAGCTGTTGCCATTCGTACAACTGCCGACAAGCTTCTTCAAGCACTAACATCCCGAGTGGGATAATCAATCCCGTTTCCTCTGCCACGGGAATAAAATCGTCCGGTGAAACCATTCCACGGTCGGGGTGCTCCCAGCGCACCAGCGCTTCGAACCCGGCGAGGTCGCCGGTCTTCAACTCAATAATCGGCTGGTAATAGACGCGAAATTCCTGTCGTTCGATGGCCCGCCGCAGGTCGCCTTCGAGCCTGAGCAGCGCGACGGCTCGCGTGTGCATCGTGTGATCGAAAATCTCGTAACGCGCCTTGCCGCTTTCCTTGGCGCGGTACATAGCCGTGTCGGCGTCTCTCAGCGCGTCTTCCGGGTTCGCGTAGCCCGTGCAACTGAGCGCGATGCCGATGCTCGCGGAGGTGACGGCCTCATGCTGATGAAGACTGAACGGGGCGCGCAGTTCGCGCTGTATCTTTTCAGCGACGCGGACAGCATCAGCAGGATTAGTGATACCGTCGAGCAGAATGGCGAACTCGTCTCCGCCGAAGCGCGCGACCGTGTCGGACTGCCGGACGCACGACCCCAATCGCCGCGCAATCTCGACCAGCAGCGCATCGCCGTATGTATGACCTAGACTGTCGTTGATGTTCTTGAACCGATCAATATCAAGGAAGAGGACCGCGAAAGCGTAATCGTCCTGTCTACGGGTCCGCGCGATAGCCAGTTCCAGATGGTCTGCGAAGAGCAGCCTGTTGGGTAGTTGCGTGAGCGAGTCGTGGAAGGCGGCGTGCCGGAAATGGTCCTTGCTCTCTTCCAGCTCAGCCTGCGCGCTCTCAAGCTTGGCGATGTAGAGGTTAAGCTCCTTGACGTGCTGCTCGGCCTGCTCGGCGCGCTCACGCTCTACTTCGGCGCGCCTGTGCTCTGCCTCTGCGCGCTCACGCTCCGCACGCTCTGCCAGCGCCGACGTGGCCCGCACGTCCTCAAGATACTTCTGGTAGCTCAGGTAAACGACGGCGACGACCGGAAGCGGGAACATCAGCGAGTAGAAGCCCACCACCTGCTCTAATCTGACAATCCCGGCGGCGAGAAATGCACCGACGAAATAGGTGACCGAAGACCAGAGGTAGTTCTTAGACCAAACGCTCCAAATGGATTCGCAATTTTTCAGAGCGAGGTAGGCAGCGCCTATCCACGTGTGCGCCGCGTATTGCGCCAGCGCCAGTACGCAGATGAGCGGGACGGCAATCGAGAGAGGTTGTTCATGAAAACCCGGCTCGCTGCCGAAGAACAGCCGGACGGCGGTGGCGGAAATAAAGGTGGCACAGACCAACGCCCCGGCATTGCACAGGACCGTGAGCGCCCTCTTGCTCAAACGCAACCCTGCGAAAACGCCTTCGACGGCTGCCAGCACGACTGCGGTTTCTACTCCATACAAAAGCAGCGTCAAAAAAATAAAGGTGTCCGAGACCGTGACGGTCGCATTAATACGGGGAATCTTGACGGAGACGCGCGAGCTGACGAGGACGGTAATCAGGAATAAGAGGAGCAGGCGAAAATCAAGACGTTGGAGTGGCAGATGGTAAACGGCGTACAGAAAGAGCGCCGCACCAAGCGTGACAACCGCACGTCTGTAGGTGTCGGTCAAGCGTTGCCAGAAGGATTGATTAATAGCTTCCACTGTTGTCGGCGCTTTAGAAATAGAGGATGTCGTAGCTGCTCAGGAATGTGTAGCCGACGCTACGATAAAAGGAGTGCGCCTGCGCGTTCTCGTTATCCGCGAAGAGACAGAGCGCCTCGGTGCGCTCTAAAAGCTGACGCCCCAACTGCGCGAGGCAGCGCCTCCCATAACCTTTACGCCGCTCGCCCGAGCACACATAAATGCCCTCTACGTAAAAGACCTCGGGCGTTTGCGCGATGATGTCGGCCTTGAAGATGACCCGGCCATCCTTGACCCAGACCCACGTCCTCTGCCGCTCTATGCGGCGCAGGCAACGCTGGCGGAATGCTTCCGCTTCAGTTTCGAGGGGGTCACGCCCGGTCTCTTCCAATACCATCTCGGCGTGGAGCGCCACGACCTGTTCGATTTGCGCGGGCGTGGCGGGGCGTAATCCTTCAACCTCCTGACACCCCGCGAAAGGATGGCGCTGCTCAAGCAGAGAGACGTTGCGAAGGAGTCGCGGCTCCGCTCCGTCGCGCGCGTAATGGCTCCAGAAAGATTGAACCTGTTGGTGCTCGCCCATCAGCATAAAAGAGGTCGAGCACTTCCTGGTCAGTTGGGCGAAAGTCTCCGTGGCGGCCTGTGAGCGAGAATCAAAGGACATCCCGTGGCCTATCAGCGCAACTCCTTCGAGCGTCCCCTTCGAGTTACGGCAGGCGTAGAAGCGGCCACGGTTGAGCGGGCTCATGATTCCGTTGTCGCGTATGTAGCCCGACATGACCACGTTATCCACCGGGCGTTCGGAAAGAAACGACAGCACTTCAGCCTGATGGCTCTGTGTGAGCCGGTCTATCCTTATCCGAGATGCCTGTCGCATAATTTATTGGGCCGTCCTGTAACTCACAAAAAAGATTCGATTCGTTAACAGCGGTCGGTTTGGTTGTGCCTTCCTCAATCAAGAGCGCGAAGAAGACCGTCAGCCTTAATCATGGCGCGGTGCTGTCTTCATAAACTGCGTCCATCCCTTCACTGCCGTCGCCGTTGACGAGCACGGACAGAGCCCACGTTGCGGCGTCGCCTTTAACGCGGCTGTCGCCGAAGGCTATGCCGTCGCTCGACATGTTGCCGTCACCGAAGGCTATGCCGTCTCCGAACGCGATACCATCTCCGAAGGCGATGCCGTTTATGAACACCCCACCTTCCCCCATCTGGAATCCGTTGCTCGTCAGAACGCTGTCGCCGAAGGCTATGCCGTCTCCGAACGCTATCCCGTCACCGAAGGCTATGCCGTCGCCAAACGCAATGCCGAGATCATAAACGCGCTGATACTTCGTGATTAAATTTATCCCTGTAGCGTATCCCTGATTTTGCAGCACGCCCTGCGCCCACGGGAACGTGTGGCCCGCGATAGTCGTGTACGGAGAAGGAGGCGTGCTCGTAGACGTCAGCAAAGGCGCGCCGAGGGCGGTCTGGTTGTTGAGGTCTGTGCGGATGAGCTTCGCCAGTTGAACCGCGCCGTCTATGTTGAGCTGTCCGGCTCCCTGTTCGAACATGTTGAAGCCGGGGAGCGGTTGCGCCGTGTATTGTAGGAGCATCTTGACCATGTTCGGCGTCAATCGCGGGTTGGCCTGAAGCAGCACCGCGACCGCGCCCGCGACGATAGGCGTCGCCATCGAAGTTCCGCTCATACGCATCATCTTATGGTTCGGGTTGCTGCCGGGCGTACACTCAAGCGAGCTGTTCCTTCTGGCTATCTCGTTATTGACGGCCTCCGCCGCGATGACCTTATTTCCGGGAGCGACGAGGTCGGGCTTGATAATGTTGTCGTAATATTTAACGCCGCCAACTGTCCTGTAACTGCGCGTCGGCCCGCGCGAGCTGTAGGTCGTCACCACGTCGTCGTAGCGTGCCTCTGTGTCGAAGGTGTTGGAGGAGCCGACCGTGATGGCCGAAGGCTCGTTGCCCGGCGCATGAACGCGCCCGTAAATTTTTTGCCCCGTGGCATCCGTCCCATCGTTGCCAGCAGCGGCCACTACGACCAGCCCCGCGTCCACCAGTTTGCGCACCGCCTGACAGAGCGGGTCGTCTTTGTACGAGTCAATCGCGGGAGCGCCGAGGCTCAGGTTGACGATGCGAATCCTGTACTTCTGGTAGTTCTTCTCGCCGAGCGGCTTGTTCGGATCGACCGGGGCTAGAATCCATTGCAGCGCCTTCAAGACGTTGGAGACGGAGCCGATGCCCTGCGAGTTGAGAACGCGGAGGTTGATGATTTTCGCTTCGGGCGCAAGACTCTCGTATGCACCGTGTGCGACGTGGTCTGTTCCGGCGGCCAATGAGGCGACGTGCGTGCCGTGCCCGTAGGGGTCATCCGTGCGGTTCTCGCCCGTGAAGTCCTTCTGGAAATCAAGGCGGCCACCGATGGCGTGATGGTCTTTGTCAACGCCCGAGTCGAGCACGGCGATATTCATGTCCTTGCCCTTGAGCCCGCTGTTGCCGCCGCGCGCGCGCATCTGATTTCCGCCGGTCACATCTTCAATGAAACCGAAAAATTTCACTTCGCGGTCCAGAGAGATGACCTCAACTTCCTCGAAGGCGGCCAATTCTTGAACCACCCTTGCAGGTAAATCAACGGCCATCGAACTGAAGCTCTCGAACTCCCCACGCACGCTCACGCCGTTGCGGCGCAGGAGCGCGTTCAAGGGGCCTTTCGGCTGACCGTTGAGTTTGATAATCACGCTCACGAGGTCAGTGTCGTTGAATCCTTTGCTCAACAGCTTGCGCAGGTCCGTGGATGCCTTATCATCTCTTTTCGCGTCTTTAGACTGCTTCTTTCCGGCTTTTTGGCCGTTAGCGGCACTGACAGTCATTGCCACGGGGCCGCTCGCGTATGAGGAGACGAGAAGTGACGCGACGATGAGTAAAGAAAGTAACGAGGGAATTTTCTTCATAAGAGTCTCAAGGTCCGATGGTTGTATTGCTTTATGCTTGCGGAATGAGATTGCTATTGCCGCGAGCCCTCTTATCTTTATCAACTCTTATGCCGCAGGATTCGGGTCAGAAAAAGGCGGTTTTTGGGGAGTTCTTGATACCAAAATTCCTACGGGAGACGAATCAAGGTCGCTGTGACAGGTCAGAATGATGGGGGGCAGTCAAAATGCAAGGCCGCGAGAGCGCCGTGGGCCGCTTATTAAGACATGCCGCGTAGAGGGTTATCCAATGTCGCTCATGAGATGTATAACGCTCTAGCTGCAAACCTCAAAGCTGCGCTCGCGCTGACGTGTTTGTGCTTTATCATTTCTGTATTGCTTTTCAGACCAAACGCGCCGGGGGTGCGTCTAAAGGGGCGAGGCTCGTCAAACGGGCGCGTCTCGCAAGTTCAAGAAAATTCCCCTGGAAATTATTTAACAGCACGAATTGTCTATAGAAAGTAAGGAGAGAGGAATGTCTTTACGTAAGAAATTAGTGGGCGTTGCGTTCGCGCTCGGTCTCACACTCACGTTTGGTGCCGGGGCCGCCATCGCGCAACAGCCGCAGGGCGATAGCGCAGGGCAGCAGCAACAGTCGCCCGAGGGACGCGAGTTCAGACGCCGCAAGGGGCGCGGGATGGGCGGGGGCTTCGGCACGCTGCGCGCTCTGCGCGAGCTGAACCTGACGGAAGCGCAGCAGCAGCAGGCGCGCATCATCATGGAACGGTTCGTCGCCTCCATAGAGCCCCAGCGCGCGCAGCTCAAGCAACTGCGCGAGCAGGGCAGAGACGGAGAGCCCTCCGCCGATGTGCGGGAGAAGGCCAAGCAACTGCGCGAGCAGATTCATCAATCGGAACAGAACATGCGCACGGAAATCCTGGCGCTCCTGACGCAGGAACAGCGCACACGTCTGGACCAGATAGAGGCCGAGCGCAAAGCCCGTCGCGACCAGATGCGCGAGCGTCGTCGCAAACAGAACGGCGAGCCCGAGATTCGGTAAAAGCAATTTGATGAGCCCCTGAAAGGGGCGTAATAAAATAGCCCACGGCGTCAGCCGTGGGTTTGAGCAGAAAAGAAAAAAGAAGAGAGCCCCTGAAAGGGGCGAAAGAGATTTCGATGTGAACATCTTTCGCCCCTTTCAGGGGCTCTTCAACTTTCGAATATTGCCCGTGTCCCACGGCTCACGCCGTGGGCTACTTTATTACGCCCCTTGCGGGGCTGAGCTGAGAGAATTTTTATGCTTTATCTAATTGAACAAGCTTTCAGGCATTATGCGTCTTCACAAAATCATTCAAACGCTCTCGAATCTCGTCACGCACGCGGCGAAAGACCGAGAGGCGCGCGTCCGTCTCGCCCACAGCCACCGCCGGGTCTTCAAAGCTCCAGTGTATGCGCTCGTTCAGTCCGGGAAAGACGGGACAGTTCTCTTTCGCGTTATCGCAAACAGTAATGACGTAATCAAACTCCTGCCCGCGAAATTCGTCCACGGATTTCGAGCGGTGCGCGCTGATGTCCAGCCCTAGCTCCTGCATCGCACGCACGGCGAGCGGGTTCAAACCGGTAGGCTCCGTTCCTGCGCTCCAAACATCAAAACGGTCGCCGCCGAGGTGTCGCAAAATACCTTCCGCCATCTGGCTGCGCGCAGAATTACCCGTGCAGAGAATCAACACGCGCTTTCGCTCATTCATCAATCATCTCCTTTGTCCAACTTGCCGTGCGGAACGACGACGCGCTCTGCGTCTTCTTTCAAATCGGGGACGAGCCAGTGAAACAAAAGCGTCGCCAGAGCTGCGCCAGCGAGCTGTGCGACGATGAAGGCGGGCGCATCACGGAATCTGATGCCCGCGAAAGTATCGCTCGCCGCGCGCGCCAGTGTGACAGCCGGATTCGCAAACGAGGTCGAGGATGTAAACCAGTAAGCGGATGTGATGTAGGCCGCGACGGCGAAAGCGGTGGCGGAAGAACGAAGACGCGCGCAACCCCAGATTACCGACAGAAGACCGAACGTCGCTATGAACTCGCCCAGCAGCTGCGCGCCGCCCGCGCGCACGCGTCCACTCGCAAAGAAAACCGGAAGCCCGAACATAGCGTGTGCGACGGCGACTCCAAGGAATGCGCCAAACACTTGCGCCGAGATGTAAGCCGGGACATAGCGCCAGCTCACGCCGCCTTCCGCTGCATCGCAGAGCGTCACCGCAGGATTAAAGTGCGCGCCCGATACAGGACCAAAAGTTAAGATCAAGGCGACGAGCGCCGCGCCGGTCGCAACCGCGTTGGCAAGCAGAGCCAAAGCAACGTTGCCCCCTGCGAGGCGCTCGCCCATGATGCCCGAGCCAACCACAGCCGCCAGTAGAAAAGCTGTGCCCAGTGCTTCGGCCACCACGCGCCGGAGCAGGCTCATCTTGTTTCGCACCGCGCCGCCTGCTCCGCACAACTTGTGTTTGAACGGCAGGCGTCTTGATTCTCATCCGTCCCGTAGTACGTGGGAAGATTGTCCTTGTGAACGACGAAGACTTCCCACTCGTTGCCGTCAGGGTCTACGACCCATGACTTATCCTGAAGCGCGTAGCCGCAAACAATCTCCATCTCCTCGCGCGTGGAGAGCCCGGCGGCTATCCAACGCTCGCGCATGGCAAGCACGTCACGTGTAGAAGCCACCTGAATCCCCAGGTGAAAGAGCGCGCCCCTGTCACCAAACGGTCTTTCGTTGAGCGTCAGGTTGAGCGGCGGGCTCTCGACATCAAACTTGGCATATTTCGGATGAGCCTTGCTGGGATTAATCCCCAGCATCTTTCTGTAAAACTCTATGCTCTGCTCTACGTCGCGGACGTTGATGGCGACGTGGGCCTTGAGCGTCGCGATGGTCTCCGGCTCAGATGGGTTTTCCATAACCTCTCTCCTTAGCGCGAGATTGTTGTGGGAGCGGCGGTCGTAGAGCAGCATGACGAAGATGCAGTGCTGGCCGTCGCCCCTTCGTGCTGCGCGTCAGCTTCCGACGCAGTTGAAGTCGCACACGCGCTCGCGACGCCGGATTGTTCAGCCGCATCAGTAGTGCAGCACGCAGTTGTCTCTGCCAGATTGTCTTCAAGCACGACGAAGACTTCCCACTGGTTGCCGTCCGGGTCTAAGACCCACGTCTTGTCCTGAATGGCGTAGCAGCAGTTGGTCTGCATCTCGTCGTGCGTCTCAAAACCCTCTTTGTGCCAGCGCTCGCGCACGGCGAGCACATCTTCGGTCGAAGCCACCTGGATGCCAAGGTGCGAAAGCGCGCCGCTCACGACACCCGGCAATTCGTTTAAGGTCAGGTTAAGCGGCGGGTTTTGGACATCAAACTTGGCATACCCGCGCCGCACCTTCGAAGGCTCAATCCCCAGCATTTTCCTGTAAAAATCGAGGCTCCGCTCGACGTTTTCGACGTTCATCGCCAGGTGCGCCTTAAGGGTCTGCACCTCTTTCGGACTTTCTTTTTCCATCTCCATCTCCTTCTCTTCAACCCGAATTTCACATTCGCCTGTGCGAATATGTGCGGAGCTTACACCCGCCCCACATATCTGTCAAGACAAATATGTCCTTTCATGCTAAAATATTTTTCATGAGCAAAACGGAGAAGCGTTTCGACATGGAGTTATTGTTCCGCGCGCTCGCCGACCGCACGCGGCTGAGGCTTTTGAACCTGATGGGCGAGGAAGAGATATGCGTCTGCTTTTTCGTCGAAGGGTTAAAGACGAACCAGCCGAAGATTTCGCGACATCTGGCTTACTTGAGACGCGCGGGCGTGGTCGCGGCGCGGCGCGAGGGCAAGTGGATGCACTATCGCGTGGTCGAGCCGCCGGACGAGCACGCAGCCAATGTTTTCCGAGAGGTGCGCGCGTGGCTCAAGCAGGATGCGGAGATGCAGCGCGACCGCGCGCGTTTAATCAAGCTCTGCTGCGCGCCGCAAGTGCCCGTGCAGCTCAAGGGAGCGCCGCGCCCCGCGAGCCTCGCGGCGATATAAGTCCCAAATCCCAAGTCCAAAGTCCCAAGTCATTTTGCTTTTGACTTGAGATTTGGGACTTGGGATTTGGGACTCTTTCATGAGAGGTTTAATGAGATGAAAAGGCTTGAAGGAAAGAACGTCTTGATAACGGGGGCGTCGCAAGGGTTGGGACGCCAGTTGGCGATTGATTTCGCGCGTGAAGGCGCGAGCGGCATTGTCTTAGTCGCGCGCAGGCACGAGGCGCTCGATGAAGTGCGCGAACGTGTCAGAGAAGTTGCGCCCAATGCGCGCGTGCTCGTCCTGCAAGCCGACCTCGGCCTTCCAATAGAGATAGAGCGCGTGGCCGCCGCCGCGCTCAAAGAGTTTGACGGTCGCCTTGACGTGCTCGTCAACAACGCTTCGCAGATTGGTCCGACGCCGATGCCCTATCTGCTGGATTACCCTCTGGAAGATTTTCAGAGCGTGCTCAACGTCAATCTGGTTGCGCCGTTTCTGCTGATTAAGAAACTGCTGCCCGCGATGATTGAGCAGGGCGGGTCGATTATCAACGTGACGAGTGACGCGGGAGTGGTAGGCTATCCGGGCTGGGGCGCGTACGGGATTTCCAAGTTCGGACTGGAAGGCATGTCGCAAACGTGGGCGGCTGAATTGGAAGAGTCTGGCGTGCGCGTCAACTGGGTTGACCCCGGCAACATGAACACGGAGATGCACCGCATGGCCGAGCCCGAAGAAGACCCCAACGAATGGGCCGACCCGGCATCCGTCACCGAAGTCTTCATCTACCTCGCCTCGGACGACGCACGCGACACCAACGGCAAGCGCTTTCAAGCACAGGAAGAGAACTGGGGACAACAGGAACAAGCCGCGTGAAAAGAAAATGATGAATGCAAAGTGCAAAATGATAAATGAAAAGAAAGAACAGTCTTTAATTCTGCATTTTGCACTTTGACTTTTGCACTGCATTGTTATGCCTGCTCCGTTTAGTTTTACTCTGCCGCCGGAACTCTCTGCTAAAGAGCCGCCTGAGAGGCGCGGGCTGGCGCGTGATGAAGTGCGCTTGATGGTCATAGAGCGCGCGTCGGGCGCGGTCACGCACACGCGCTTTAATCACCTGGGCGAATTTCTACAGGCGGGCGACCTGCTGGTCTTTAATTCGAGCCGCACGCTGCCCGCTTCGCTCAAGGGTTGCGCTGCGCCCTCAGGCCCATGCATAGAGCTACGATTGGCAGAGCACCTGCCGGACGATTCATGGCTTGCGCTTCTGCTGTGTCAGGCGGGCGATCCCTTCGCTTGCGGCCTGCGTAGCGGGATGCAGATAGATTTCGGCGAAGGGTTGCTGGCTACTGTGTCGGAGCGTGACGAGAGGATTCCGCGTCTCTGGCGGATTCGTTTTTCAACTTCGGGCACGGAGCTTATAAATCTCTTCTATCGTCTGGGTCGTCCGATTCGCTACGAATACGTCTCCGCGCCGTGGGATTTGGACTACTACCAGACGGTTTACGCGCGCGAGCCCGGCTCTGCCGAGATGCCTTCCGCCGGACGAGCTTTTACGTGGCGACTTCTTTTAGACCTACGCAGGCGCGGTGTGGAGACGGCTTACTTAGTGCTTCACACGGGTCTTTCATCTTACATGGACGACGAGCTGGACGCGCTGCATCCGGCTTCCGAAGAGGAATATTTCATCAGCCGGAGCGCGGCGGAAAAGATTGCGCGTGCGCGCGACGGAGGCGGGCGCGTGATTGCAGTTGGGACAACCGTTGTGCGCGCGCTGGAATCAGTCGCGGATACGGACGGGAACATTCTGCCGGGGCACGGCTACACGCAACTGCACATCAGCGCGGGCCACAAGCTCAAGACCGTAGACGGTCTACTGACAGGCATGCACGAGCCGGAGGCAAGCCACCTTGACCTCTTAACAGCATTCCTTCCACCGGAAAAGATTCGCGCCTCATACGAAGAAGCCGTGCGGCTGGGTTATCTCTGGCACGAGTTCGGTGACTTGAACCTGATTAGATAGTAAGAAGAAAGTAAGCAGTGAGCAGTGAGCAGTGAGCAGTCGAACGAAGAACAGTTCGACTTGATGGCAACTCGCTTTCTTTCTACTGCTTACTGCTCACTGCTTACTGCTTACTTTCCTTCGTGCCAGTTCATACGCGAGTTGTTGGCTAAAGAGTCTGGCTCCGGCTTCGGTCAGATGCAGTTGGTCCTCAAAGCTCTCCGTGGTTAAACCGGCGACGGCGCGGGAATCTATAAAGGTCGCGCCATTGGCTTCGGCTCTCGACTTAATCTCCGGGTCGAGCGGGTACGGTTCGCGCGTCGGCATGGCGACGACAAAGACTCTGACACCACGGCTCGCGGCGAGCCTTATTAAATCCTCCAAGCGATGATAAGAAGGTTTTTTCGCGCCCTCGCTTCTGCTTAAAACTTCAGTCAAAGAGTCGTTGATGCGCGTGAGCGCTTCGCGATAATGAGGAACTGTGCGGTCCAGCACGCGGCGCTGGACGCTCGCGCGGTTGGCGAACGAAACCGACATCCACGAGAGCAGAAAATCTGCGCGCTCGTCAAAATCCTTAATGTCTCTGGAGAAGATTTCCGGTAGGTCGTTTGTATCCGCGTAATATTGCGCCACGGTCGCGCGCGCAATTCCAGCATCCTCCACATGCTCTTTCGCGAAACAGATAACCAGCGCCTCGGGCACACGGCCCGCATCCGCAAAGTGCTGCTTAAAGACGTAATACCAATCGTTGGCGGTTGTATTAAACGGGCTCAACGCGCGCACTGTGAATGAGAGCGGCGCACGCGTCTCCAATTCCTTTTCGAGTTCGGCGGTATCAACGCCTTCTCGCACCATAGAGTTTCCAAGAACGAGTATGCGCGTGCCCGCGCCCTGGACCAATTCGTTGGCGGAGGCCGCCACGCCCACGTCCCACGCGACGGCGCGCACCATACGGCGTACGACCAGCTCGCAAGCCAGCAGCACCAGTACAACAAGCGCGATGACTCGCAGCTCGGTCTTAAAATTGGAAGTAGATAAAGACATTGCTCGAAGGCGGGGGAAAGTACCACAGCATCAGCGCACAGTAGCAGTAAACCACAGAGCGCGCCAACCAGTGTGTGTGCGTCAAAGCCAGCAGGTCGTCTTTTTTCTCCACCCACCATTCGTACAACATGAGCGGTCCGGCGTAAAAGACAATCAGTCCCAACGACGCGATGGCGAAGGGAGTTGTGCCGAAATCAGAGAACACGCGCCCGATCATCTCTGCGGCCTGCGTGACGGATTCAGCGCGGAACAAGAGCCACCCTAAAACAATCAAGTGGAACGTGACTATGATTTTTAAGAGCCGCACAACAAAGCGCACGCGCCCGCGCGGCTTCCCTTCTCTGCTCATGAATTTGAAGAGTTGAAGGCGCGGCTCCGTCCATATTCTCCACGTGCAGAGCAGCAGCCCGTGATACAAGCCCCACGCGACAAAGGTGCGCGCCGCGCCGTGCCACAATCCGCTCAGGAGCATGACGACAATCACGCTCACGTACAAACGCCAACGCCCTGCACGCACACCTCCAAGCCTGCGCGCCAGCGGCACATAGACGTAATCGCGAAACCACGTAGAGAGACTGATGTGCCAGCGACTCCAGAAATCAGACGGGCTCTGTGAAAGATAGGGCATGCGGAAATTTGTGGTGAGGTCAATGTTCATCCATTTCGCTACGCCTTGCGCGATGGAAGAGTAGCCGGAGAAGTCGCAGTAAATCTGAAACGCAAAGGCATAGGCGGCGACAAGGCATTCCGCTCCGCTCAAATTCGCCGTCGGCGTGCGAAACACAGTATTGACGATGACGGCGAGGTTATCCGCGACGACAACTTTTTTGAATAACCCCGTGATGACATGGTAGAGCCCGTCGCGAAAATCTTCAGGGCGTCGCACACGCGGGCGTTCTAATTGAGGCAGGAGCTTGGCGGCGCGCACGATGGGGCCTGCCACAAGATGCGGGAAGAAGCTGACAAAGAGCGCGAAGTCTATGAAGTTGGTCCGGTACTTGAACTGTCCCCTGTAAACATCAATCGTGTAGCTCATCGTCTGGAACGTGTAAAACGAGATGCCTATGGGCAGCAGCACTTTCAAGACTGGAAACGTCAGCGGCACGCCCAAAGTAGCCAGCAATTCCGAAAGCTCGTGCGCGAAGAAGCCGTAATATTTGAAAAAGCCCAGCAGGCCCAACTGTATAACGATTGCTGCAAAGAGAATCAGTTTTCTTTGCGAGGTCGAGCGACTTCGGCCTATGCCTATGGCGGCGAAGAAATCAACCACGGTGGAAAACAGTATGACGAAGAGAAAGCGCCAATCCCAGTAACCGTAAAAAACGTAGCTGGCAATCAGGAGCAGCACATTCTGCGCGCGGTGCGGTAGCAGGCGATAGAAGACAAAGACCGTGAGATAAAAGGCCCAGAAGACGTAGCTATTAAAAAGCATAACAGGGACGTAGCGTTACCTGAGTTCGAGCAAGAGCGTGCAGAATGTTTTTTAGCTCCGTAGGAGCTTGGATGTTTATAGTATCGAGAGTAGAAAACGAAACCAAGCTCCGTAGGAGCGGCATGTTTAGCATCCATGACATGACGCTCCTACGGAGCTTGATTCTTGTTTGATTCACAGAGCTATAAACATGCAAGCTCCTACGGAGCTAAAAATCTCTTATGTCTAAAGCTCCTGGGCGCGTCTGAGGCGCAGGACGGCGATTTCGGGCCGCACGCCTAAACGCACGGGCAAGCCTATCACGCCCGTCCCGCGCGAGACGTAAAGCTGCGTCTCGTTCTTACGGTAAAGCCCACTCACGTACCGGAAGTCTTTGACGAACCTGAGCGGCGGTCCTACGAGCGGCAGGCTCAACTGCCCGCCGTGCGTATGCCCGCTCAGGATCAGCGACACGCCCTCAGTTTGCGGCAGGTCAAGCACCACCGGCTGGTGCGACAGCATCACCACAGGCTTCTTCTTATCCAAACCATAGAGCGAGCGGTCCCAGTCATTTTTATTCCACGTCCAATCGCCCACGCCCGCCAGTTGAAGCCGCTCACTACCTCGCTCAACCAGAGTATTTGCATTCTCAAGCACGTTGATGCCGTGACGCTTCAGCGCACGCACAGTCAACTGCGCATCCGTGTAATGATCATGATTCCCCAGCACGGCCCACACACCACTGGGAGCATTAAGCGCGCCCAGAGCCTCCGCGCAAGGCTCTATGTAACGACGATGAGCAGTCGTGTAATCGCCCGTCAACGCAAACAAATCCGGCCTCGTCCCCTGCGCCACCTCGACCACACGCCGCACTTCCTCTATAGACACAATCCGGCTGTGATGCACATCCGTCACCTGCGTAATCCGAAACCCCTCAAAACTCTCCGGCAGCCAACGTACAAAAATATCCCTCTCCGTCACCTCATAACTAAACGGCTCGACCAGACTCGCATACGCCGCCGCCCCCGACACCAACACCAACGGCGCAGCCGCCACCCCCCGCAAAAATTGTCTCCGCGTGAAGTTAATGTTCGTCACATCTCGGGCTCCTTTGCACCCAATTCCGCGAGATGCTTCCGCGCATTCTCTAATCCGCGATGATAGGCAAAGGGCGGCCCATTACACCAAGCCTTCCGATACGCAGCAGTTGCTGCCTCGACCGCCTTATCGCGGTTCCCCTCATGCCACTCAATTTGTGCCAGCACATTCAACGCGTCAGCGTGAAAAAGCGGATATGGCCCGCGCTCGGCTAAGGTCCAAACATGATCCAGCAAATCTCGCGCACGCTCTAGATCGCCCTGTCGCCTTTTAGACTCCGCTAATTCCGCCAGCGCCAGCACTTCTTCAACCACAACTTCTACCTTCCCCGCGCGGGCTAAAGCCTGACCAATATATTCGTCGGCCTTCTTATAGTCATTCATCTCCATCGCCACCACCCCTTGCAGACGCTGTGTGATAATCAGGTCGCGCTCGTTCTTCCAGATATTTGCCAACTCCCATGCGTGGGCAGCACTGTTCAGAGCGGCGTCAGTCTTTTTCTGCCACAGCATCAACCGTGTCAGTAGAGCATTAGCGATTGATTCGGGCGAGGCCCAGCGATGTTTCCGATAATCATCGGGTTTCTTCAGTCGTAACCATCTGAATATTTGCAGGACTCTCTGAAGCACCGCCTCCGCCGAGCCGTCTTCTCCACGCACGGCCAGCGCAATTCCCCACCACCCCAGACTTAACGCCTCCAGAAACTGGCTTTGCACCTCGCGTGCAATTAACAACGCGCGCCGCGCGGCCGTTTCCGCATCGCGCAAATCTCCCGACTGGCGCAGCGCGTGTGATAGATTGCTCAGACCAATGCTCAAGTTCTCTTTAAGATAAATTACGTCGTCCTGGTCCAGCTCGTCGTCGCCGTCATCGTTCCGGAGCAGCTTCTCCACAATCGCATTATGGCGAAGGAACATGGACTCGGCCAGCTTCAACTCTCCGAGTGAGACGTAAGCCCCTGCCAATCCGTTGATGACGTAAGCCTGATCCATCGGGTCGCTCAGCTCGGGCTCTCTCTCCGGTTGCCGGTCAGGGAAAAGCAATCTCAGGAGCGAGGCGCGCAGCCGCGGCGCGCTCCAACGATAGAGCGTCTGCTGATCCAGATCTTTGTAGAACTCCGTGACGGCTTCGTCATAACGCTCTAAACCAATCAAAGCGTTATAGGATTCGATGCTGTCGGTCAGCCCTTCAAGACTTTTAAGCTGCTCTTTGTCCGAAGGGCAGGACTCGAAGTACTTGTGTATCGTCTCATAAATTCCCCGCCGGGCCTCGTTATTGAGTTCGCCCCAGACCACTCCGCTCACAATCGGATGCATTTCGGAGCGGTTGTTAATCTTATTCCAGCCGAGCAGGCCACGGTCCTCCAGCTCTGTGAGTGCCGCGCTCAACGATGATTTGTCGGCGAACGGCTTACCCTCTCCAACCAGCAGACCGATCAGGCTGTTATACGGGGCGGGGGTGCGGAAAGCTGCGACGGTGCGGAGTATTTTACCGGCAGCTTCGCCCACCCCGCGCAAAGCGAACTCAAGTACATGCGTTCTCTTTTGCTCCAGCGGCAGGCCGGAAGGGTCAAAGTCAGGATGGTCCTGTCTCCAGAGGTTGAAATCACCGCGCGCGCCATGGTAATTCGCCACCTCGCTTGCCAGAGCTTGAATGAGCAGTGGGTGGTTCTTAAAGTCATTGAACAAGGGCAACAGCGTTTCACGCGAGTCCTTGCCCCCGAAGTCGCACCACAATGCAATCGCGTCGTCGTCAGCCAGCCCGTCCAGATCGTAGGCCGAGCTGCCATACACGTATTCGCTCCCTCTCAGCAATTCTGCCGGATAGAGTCTGGAGCTCACCAGCACCCGCGTCGGATTTACGCTTGCTAACAAGCGCAGAAAATAACCGGCATCCGAATCCACCGTCCTGCGTTCGGGATGCAGGCCCGACGCTCCTCGCCGGGCTGCCGACATCGGATGCTTCCCTGCGCCTGCGACGCGATTATCCGTTTGCCCGTCAAGCTCATCGGTCGGATGACTCAAGATGTCGAAGCCGGTATAGACGCGCATGTTTCGCTCCCACCCATCGAGGACTAAGAGGAACGGCTCGCTGCTCAAAATTTTGAGCAGCATAGACATGCGGTCGGGACGCGGGATTTTTTCAACTTGTTCTCTCGGCCACGTGCTAACATAGGCTAGCGCGTGGATGATAAAGTTTTCGAATGAAGCATCCCTTTCATAGAAGCTCCACCACATGCGTCCGGCAAGTGGTTTGATCTCGCGCGGGGCGATTTCGTTGAACCATTTCCACGTCAACGCGCTTTTGCCCATCCCGCCCATCGCCACTATGTTGAGAATACGCACCTCTTTGTAAACATCGCTCGCCGGGTTTGCTCCCCAATCGGTCAAATAATCAAGCTCGATTCGCCGCCCGATGACCGTCCTGGTTTTCAGTAACGCGTAGTGATGAGCGATGTAGGGCTCAGGCGGTCTTGGGATGACTCGGACGTTATCGGCGGCTCGCTGTGCGCTCTCACGGTGACGCGAGAGACTGTTAATCGCCAACGCGTGTAAATTTTCGGGGGACTTAAAGAACTCAACCGTGTGCTCGCCCTCTATGCGCTTCTTCAGTTTTTGTAGCTTCGCTTCACCCTCGCCTCTTTCTAAGTCATCCATAGTAAACTTATGCTGCCGGTCGATCAGGAAGATTAGCCGGGGGATTTCGCGTTCACCGGCGCGGTGATATTCCATCTCGGTGATGGAAATATCTTGCTCTTTCGGCTCCCGCCCGTAACGTTCCAGATAGACCTCCCGGTAGGTTTCATTCTTCGGCCTATAACCGTAACGATGAGCGAACAGGCCCAGATAGATATCGGCTTGATCAACCATCTCCAGCGACGCGTGGATCGCGTTGTGCTCGTCGGCATACTGGGTCTCCATCATTAGCGGCATCATGTTTTGGCGGATACACGCATCCTTTAACACGTCCCGATGAGCGGGTAAATCGCGAAGGGTGCTGCTGATCATTACTGTTTTGCTCATGTGAGGATAGCTCCTCTTTAGAGATGATGGGTTCGAGACGGCTTGGTTATAGAGTGGTTCCTATTTTATCACGGATTGCGTCCCGGAACCGCCTCCGCTCACGAGGCTCTAAACCTATTGGCGCAGCCTTGACATTATTCATTCAGGGATTAGAATAATTCCTCGCCCGACCGAAGCACCGGGCGGCGGAAATCTTTGGAGATGTGGCCGAGTGGCTGAAGGCGGCGGTTTGCTAAACCGTTAAGGGTCAAAAGCCCTTCACAGGTTCGAATCCTGTCATCTCCGCCATAAATTTGAGAGGTCAGAGGCCGGAGGTTAGAGGTCAGTGAGAGACAGAGGTTTTACTGACCTCTAACCTGCGGCCTCTGACCTCTAAATTTTTTTATGAGTGTTCGCGTTCGTTTCGCACCCAGCCCGACGGGCTATCTTCACATTGGCTCGGCGCGCACGGCCCTCTTTAACTGGCTCTATGCGCGCAACACGGGCGGGAAATTTCTACTGCGCATAGAAGATACAGACCTACAGCGCTCGACCGAAGCTTCGACGCGCTCGATCATAGAGGGTTTGGAGTGGCTCGGGCTCGATTATGATGAAGAGATTGTCTTTCAATCCAACAACGCGGACAAGCATCGCGCGGCGGCTCGTCGCCTGCTGGAAGAGGGGCGCGCCTACAGAGATTTTACGCCGAAGGCGGAGCGCGCGGACGCGACCGTCAAGCAGGGCATAGCGGAGCGTGCGCGCGCGCATGCAGCCGAAGGCGTGGACCATCATAGTAATCCTTACCGCGAGCTGTCGAAAGAAGAAGCGGACGCGCGCGCGCGTGCGGGCGAGCCCTTCGCGATTCGCTTGAAAGTCCCGCGCGAGGGAAAGACTTTTTTTACAGACGTCGTCTACGGCGAACAGTCGCGTGACTATTCGGAGATAGAAGACCTTGTGCTCCTGCGCTCCGACGGCCACCCGCTTTATAACCTCGCGGTCGTGATTGACGACATAGAGATGAAAATCACGGACGTCATACGCGGGCAGGACCACCTGACCAATACGCACAAGCAGATTCTCATCTACGAGGCGCTCGGCGTAGACCCTCCGCGCTTCGCACATCTTCCACTCATACTCGCGCCGAATAAGGGCAAGCTCTCCAAGCGTAAGCACGGCGAAGTCGTGTCTTTGACGACTTATCGCGACCGTGGATTTGTCGCCGCCGCGTTTCGTAACTTTCTGGCCCTCCTGGGCTGGTCGCCCTCTGCGACCGAGACGGAAATCATGACGCTCGACGAGCTGGTCCGGAATTTCTCGCTCGAAGGCGTGCATCGCTCGAACGCCGTCTTTAATTTTAACGAGACGGACCCGCGACACTGGACGGACGATAAGGCGCTGTGGATGAACGCGGAGTATATACGGACGATGCCGCTCGCTGAACTCGTGCCGCTCGTGCGACAGGAGATGCGCGCGTCTAAGCTCTGGCGCGAGGAGTACGCCGACGTGGAGCGCGGGTGGTTCGAGCGCGCCGTTGACCTCATACGCCAGCGCTTCTTCACGCTCAAGGATTTTAGCGCGCAGGGCCGCGCCTATTTTTCAGACGACTTTGATTTTGACGAGGCGGCTGTAAAAAAGAATTTGCTCAAAGAGCCGCGTTTGAAAGAATGGCTGCCGCAGCTTGCAGACCGCATGGAAGGGGTCGAGCCGTGGACGGCTGAGACCGCTGAGCAGGCACTGCGCGCCTTCTCGGAAGAGACAGGCGTCAAAGCGGGTCTCTTGATTAACGCTTCGCGCACAATGTTGACGGGTCAGGCGGTCGGCCCTTCCATGTTCGACGTCTTCGAAATTATTGGCCGCGAACGCTCCGCGCAGCGCCTCAGAAGCGGCGTGCCGTGGTTCGACTTTATGAACGAGCTGGGAAACGTATGAATTGCGGAATGCGGATTTCGGATTGCGGATTGAAGAAGCAGGAGCTTGATTCTTAAAATCCGCATTCCGCATTCCGCAATTGAAGGAGTAGTGAGGCTATGCTTTACAGATTATTGTTGACGGTCGCGTTTACGCTTTCCCTGGCGGCGGTCTCTTTCGGGCAGAACTCTAACTCAGCTCCGTCGCGGCCACGGCAGAGCCAGCCTGCGCCTCCGCCTCCGGCTCAGGGCAATGCGAATACGCAGGGAGGCGATGAGGGAGCGCAAACATCACGCACGCGGCGCGGGGCTAAGGATAGCGCGGGCGCGACCGACCCGACCTCCAAAGGCGTGCTCGCTGCTTTCAATGCGCTGCTCGACGGCATACGCAAGGCGGACGTTGATGCAGTGACGAGCGTTTACTGGAACTCGCCGCAACTCGTTCTCTTTAACTATAACGGGACGGTGACGCGCGGCTGGGAGCAGTTGCGCAAGAACCGCGAAAGCTCGTACCCGAACATCAAGGATGTGAAGCTGGACGTGCGAGACGTGCGCGTGCAGATGCTCGGACGCGAGGGCGCGCTGGTGACCTGTCTCTGGACGCAATCGCAAACCTACAAGGGCACACCCGAAACAGCTTCGGGCCGCATGTCGCTCGTCTTTCGTCGCATAGGCGGCACGTGGAAGATCATACACCTGCATACTTCGCCGGACGCGCCCGACCCGTCGCGCGTGCCCGCGTCGGAACAGCCTACGCCCGCGACTACACGGCCCAGCCAGTAACATTAAAGACTTGCGAAAAACAGAAGTAAGACTTGCGAAAAGCAGAAGACCCGCCGGAGCATGCTCCGGCGGGTCTTTCGGTGTAACTGTTGGGATTAGCCTGTGTGCCTTCTGTGTGCCGCTTTCTTAAAAGCGCATCAAACCAGACAACGAACCGACCAAAAACCCAAACAATCGAGGGCTATAAGGCCGTGTTCTAGGCTTCAGCCACCTCACTGTGATAAGAACTCATATATTTTGAATCACCTCCTTCCTCAGTGTTGGGCTTGATAATAAATGACAAGAGGGGGTGCGTCAATCATTATTTTCATCACGAGTAAAGAGAATATGCATTCGTGTTTTGTGCGCTTGCGTACCCATTACGCGCGGCTGAAAACGCGCTGGCCTGCGATGAAGACTTCGCGCGCGTGCTCGATGCCGAAGAAGTAGGCGACCTCTCTATAATCTGCGCAATCGTGTATGACGAAATCGGCGCGCTTCGCTTTTTCGAGCGAACCCGCTTCGCCTCCGAGCCCCAGACTGTAAGCGGCGTTGATGGTCGCCGCCGTCAAGCCTTCCGCAGGCGTCATCTTCATGTGCGTCGAAGCGAGCGACAACACCATGGGCATAGAAGGCGTCGGCGACGAGCCGGGATTAAAATCTGTCGCGAGCACCACGGCGAGCCCCGCTTCGATCATCGCGCGCGCCGGAGGATAACGCGACGAGCCCAGAGCGTAAACTGAGCCGGGCAGCAGCACGGGCTGAACGTTCGCACGGGCGAGGGCTTTGATGCCCGTGTCGTCCGTGTGCTCAAGGTGGTCCGCGGTCGTGGCCCCGAGTTCTGCCGCCAGTTGCGCGCCGCCTGACAGGGAGAGCTGGTCCGCGTGAAGACGAAGCCCGAGGCCGCGCGCACGCGCCGCTTCAAGTATGCGTCTCGATTCATCGACGGTAAAAACGCGCTCCTCGCAGAACACGTCGCAGTATTCGGCCAGGTGTTCTTCCGCGATGCGCGGCAGCATCTCTTCGATGATGAGCGTGATGTATTCGGCGCGGCGCTCGCGGTATTCATCCGGAACATCGTGCGCGCCCAGAAAGGTAGGGACATAGCGAAGCGGTGTTTCTTCGTTGAGCTGATGGATGGCGCGCAGCATCTTGATTTCATCTTCGACCGTCAGCCCGTAGCCAGACTTGGCCTCAACCGTCGTTGTGCCCGTTCGCAGAAACCACCGGCTGTAACGCTTGCCGGCCTCGACCAGCTCATCCAACGTCGCGCGCCGCGTGCGCCGGACGGTCGAGCGTATGCCGCCGCCGCGCGCCGCTATTTCCTGATAGGTTGCGCCGCGCGCTCGCTCCTCGTATTCGTCCGCGCGCGTGCCTGCAAAAACAGGGTGCGCGTGCGCGTCCACAAAACCCGGCATCACCACGCGCCCACACGCATCCACGACTTCGCAATCCGCGCCAACCAGCGGCTCTATCTCGCTACGCGCACCGACTCTTTCAATGCGCCCGTTACTGACCATCATCGCGCCGCCCTCGATGATGGAAAGCTCCTGCATCTCCCCGCGCACGCGCGGGCGCGCAGGACCACGGAGCGTCACAAGCTGTGAACAATTAACGACGGCAAGCGTCTCGGACATAACGAAGTCCCAAGTCCCAAGTCCCAAGTCCCAAGTCCCGGGTCAAAGACAGGTTCTTGCTTTTGACTTGGGACTTTGGACTTGGGACTTGAGACTTATTTCATATGCCGGTCGAGGAAGTTCGCCATGAGCGGGTAAACCATCAGGCGGTTGGAGAGCTTGGCGATGCCGTGGCCTTCGTCGTCAAAGAGCTTGTATTCGACCGGCGCGTTGCGTTTGCGCAGGGCATCCACGATTTGCTCTGCTTCGGTATAAGGCACGCGCGGGTCGTTCTTGCCTTGAATCACGAAGAGCGGCGTGCGTATGCGGTCCACCCTGTAGAGCGGCGAGACAGAGCGCAGGAAATCTAGGTCGCGCTCAAGGGAGCCGTATTCGACCTCGCGCAGCTTGCGGCGATAGCCTGAAGTGTTGCGCAGGAAGCTTTCAAAGTTGGCGATGCCGACCGTGTCCACGGCGGCGGCCCACAGCTCAGGATAGAGCGTGATGGCGGCGAGCGTCATGTAGCCGCCGTAAGAGCCGCCCATGACGGCGATGCGGCGCGGGTCTGCCCCGCCCTGCGTCTTGAGCCACTCGGCTGCCGCAGCCAAATCCTTAACCGAATCCTCGCGCCTGCGCACGTCGTCCAGGTGCGTGAACTCCTTGCCGTAGCCGGTCGAGCCGCGCACGTTGGGCGCTAAGATGGCGTAGCCGCGCGAGAGAAAGTATTGATAGATGGTGCTGAAGGAAGGACGCTCCTGTCCTTCAGGCCCGCCGTGCACGCTGACGAGGACGGGCAAAGCGCCCTGCGCGCCAATCGTCACGCCTACGACACTTGAGTTCACGTTCCCGGCTGTGATGTTGATGGTCGCGTTGTTGGGATTGCTGCCGTTTGAATTGACCACAACTGTCGTGTTGCTCGGAACTACGCCCCTGACGGCATTGACTGTTTGCGGGCGGTAATACCACGCAGGGATTTCGCGCCCGTCGAAGCTCTTGAAGCGAACCAGCTCAGGCTCTACGAAAGTCTCTTGCGGGATGCCCGCGCGCGAACTGTGCGTAATCCGTGCGAGGGAGCGCGCCCCTATGTCGTAGAGCCACACGTCCGAGTTGTAGCGCGCGCCGTTAAAGACCAGCGCGAGCTTTCGATTATCGTGCGTGAACTGAAGACCGCTGGCTACGCCCTTGCCCGGAAGCACCAGCGCCGCGCCCTTCGGGCCAAGCGTGCCGTCGGGTGCTACCTCGCGCACGAAGACTTCACCAAAGCCGTCGCGGTTGACGGTATAAGCGAACATGCGCCCGTCGTCTGATATCTCCGCCGTATCCAGATCCCAGGGCGTGTCGTCCAGCGTCTCCACTCGCTTGGTGGCAAGGTCCATGCGCGCCAGTTGATAGAAATCGCGTTTATCGTTCGTGCCGAAGATAAGCGAGCGACCATCGCGCGTGAAATTGACGTCGCCAAATTGTGCCGCGCCCTGATGCGGCGTAAGCAGAGTTGCTGACCTGGTTTGCGTGTCCACTAGAAAGAGGTCGTTGTCCAGACTCAGCTCTTCGTTATTGTGCGAGACGACTAGATAGCGGTCGTCGAAAGACCACGCGACGGCGCTGTTCGAGCCGTCCTGTTGATAAACCATCTCCTCGCGCCCTGTTCCAACCTCCATCACGTAGACGTCGAAATAGTTCGGATTGCGCTTGTTCGACGCGTAGCTAATGCGTCGCCCGTCGTGCGACCACGAGCCGAAGTTGTGGCGGATTTTCGGAGCGTCCGTGAGCGCGCGTATCTCCGAGCCGTCGGGCGCGAGCCAGAAAAGCTGCGCGTTCTCGTCGCCGCCGCGCGACTTGGCGAAGATGAGCCCCGAGCCGTCCGGCGACCAGCGCACGAAATCAACACGGTCATTGTAGAAGGTCACCTGGTCGGGCCAACCGCCCTGCGCGTTAATCATCCAGACCTGCGGTGTGCCCGTGATGTTCGTGAGAAACGCTATGCGGTCACCCTGCGGTGAAAACGTGGGCGACGTGGAGCTGCGTATGTTCAGGTAACGCTCGATGCCGAACGGCTCGCGCGGCTGAAAGCGGCCACCAACCTGTATGCCCTGCGCGCGAGCAACAGGAAGCAAAGGCAGAGAGAGAAGCAAGAGAGCGCACGTGATAACGCTCGAAATTATTTTTCGCATGAACCGGGAAGCCTCCGTTATCTACAAATCCCTGATGAAGCCGTCATGAAGTATGATCGTGAACAATGCGCCAGCCCGCGGGCGTGCGGCGGAAGATGAGCGTAAAGCGCCCACCGGGAGTATCCTGTGCGCGTTTTAATTGCCAGCGCCCGAGGACGATAGCTGTATCAGAGGCGACAGGTTTTATCTCAAGCTCGGAAAAGGTCAGCGTGCCCATCTTCTCGCGCGAGTCGTAGTTTCGTTTATAGCGGTCGAGGACTACACGCCAGCCGCGCGTCACCGTGTCGCCGGAAACAAAAGTCGTGTCGTTGCTTTCAGCATAGCCGCGCATGAAGCCGTCTATGTCGCCGCGATTCCAGGCCTCGACCTGTGCATCAAGCACGGCACGTATCCCGCGCGCCATCTTCGATTCGCGCTTGCCCTGCTTGTTGGCGCTACGTTGCTGGCCGAAGATGCTCGTTGAGACACCGGCACACACTGCGAGCGAGAGTAACAATAGAAAGAGACGCTTCATAAATTTTCCTTTGAGAGCAAAAGAACGGCGTGCGTGTTTTCGATCCGAATCGTGCGCTCCGCTCTTAAAAGTAACGATAATGCCCAATGATGCGCCACGAGAAGAGCACGTTCTCGACGCGCGCGCCACTGCCGATGTTATGCACTATCAAGTAATTTCGCGTCGCGTCCGACCAGTTGTTCGTCACGATTCCGATGTGCAGGATACCGCCGCTTAAATCCCACGCGATGACGTCGCCCGGAAGATAATCCTCTGCGCGCGCGTTGATGGCCTGCGCTTTGCCCCTGCGCTCGAAGAAGGTCATCAGGTTGGGGACGCGGCGATGGTCTATGTTCGGGTCGGGCCGCGCAAGCCCCCACTTTTTCGGATAGACCGAAAAGTTGGCGCGCATGTCTTCGTGGACTTCACGCTGTAAATCAACGCCGACCTTGCGGAACGCGCGGACGATGACATCCGAGCACACGCCGCTTTCAAGCGGCACATCGCCGCCGGGATAATCCAGCCGCACGTATGATGGATCGTAGCTGACGGTGTACGCGGTCTGCTCGACGGCTGCCTCAACCATCTCCCGGACAACAGGGGAAACGTTGTCCGCGAAGGGACGCGCTCGCACATCGCGTCGCACTCCGCCCGTCTCCTGCGTTTTGTGGCAAGCACCCAACGCAAGCAGGACGCACGAAAGAAGCAGACAAGATAATATCCGGCGCTTAAACACGAGTTTGGTTTTCAACAGTAGAGCGTACAAGTATCCTGAACGTCAGCGAGCAACGCTCATACTCTGACGACGACTCAACACATTAGCTTTAGCGAAACACAAAAACACAGGGCTGAATGGTCTTCAGCCCTGTGGTCTCCCGTTTCTTCCTTCGCTGATATAGCGCTCGACGGTGTTGATAAGCGCGTTCAACCTTTCGTCCGTCTGCTGCTGCGCTACGACAAGCTCTTTTTGAGCTTTCGCGGTTTCATTAACGACGTCGAATAAGCCTACAAAGGCTCTTTCCAAGCGGCTCATGCGCGCTTCCGCCTTCTCCATATTTTCAGCGAAAGCCTCCTGCTGCTTGATAACGAACTCCAGTATGTTCTGTATCTCTTCGTTGGTCACAACAATCCTCGTTTCTGGCGCTCTCTAAGTTTAATGGAATCGCGGATTGAAAACCAGATTGCGTCGTCTACGGCGTCATGGAATTAACGTTTCAGGCGCGCTCAAGCAGCCATGCCCTCACGTCCTCGCGCATGGCGGGCACAATTTCGTGCGCGGCGTCGTCATAGGCTTTAAACTCAACATCCTTTGCTCGCGTGCGCAGGCGTTCACTGTAATCGCGCGTGCGCTCCGGCGTATAGAACTCGTCGCGCGTGCCCGTCAGATGGAGGACGGAAGCTCCGGTCGGTTTGTAAAGCGGGCTCGTGTCCCAATCGCCGGGCAGCCCGCCGCAGATGCCCACGACACCGCGCAGGCGCTCGGGATATGTAAAAGCGTAGCGATAGTTGAGCGCGCAGGATTGCGAAAAACCTAAAAGGAAGACGCGATTAGTATCAACTACTTTTTCATCAACCAGTTTTTCATCAACCAGCGAATCAATCACCGTATTGATGGCCTTGTGATGCAGAGCGACGGATTCTTCCGGATGGAAATTCGTCACCCACCCGAAGCCGTAACGCAACGGGCCGCCTTCCTCCTTAGGGTCGCGCATGTGTTGATGAAAACCTTGCAGCGAAGCGATGGCAAAGCCTTCGGGAGCAATGGCTCTTGCCTCGCGCATCATCTGTCGCTTGCTCGCGCTGTAGCCGTGCAGCGCAATGAGAAGCGGGCGCGCTTCGCGAGCTTCCCCCTCATCCTTCGGGACGTAAAGGTCGTAGTAAATTTTGATTTCCGCGCTGAAGGAGCGTTCTTCCGTCGTCGCAGCGGCAGCGTCTTGTTCGGTTCGTGGTTGCATATAGGATGAATTAGACAGAAGCAGATTCAAACAGGGATGAACAGGATAGACAGGATAATAAAAACAGAACAAGCTCTGTTGATTTCCAATCTTTTCATCCTGTTTATCCTGTCCATCCTGTTAATTTCTTTCTTAGTGTAGATATTTTTGTGTGTCTTCTGCGGGCAGCTCGACGATGCCCTCTTCTTCGAGCGTCCAGATGTCGTAAAGCTCTGCGGGCACTTCCGTCACAAATCGCGAGGGTTTCTGTAAGACCGTCTGGCGATTGTAGTCCGTGACCATCAAGGGGTAGGTCAGGTAAAGCTGCTCGGCGGCGCGCGTTAAGGCGACGTACCAGAGGCGTCGCTCCTCTTCTTCGCCTTCGGCATCTCTTAAGCTTCGCGGGCTGGGGAATTTTCCGTCCGCAGCCCAGATGATAAAGACCGCTCGCCATTCGAGTCCCTTCGCCTGATGCACGGAGGTCAAGGTTAAAAGCTCGTCCTCTTCGCCGCCCATGACTACGTCTTCGCCCGTGATGGGTTGCGGCGCGCCGTATCTTTCTGTAGCAACTAAAGCCAGCTCGCCTAAAAATTCTTCCGTTGAATTAAAGCGCGCGCTGTAGCGTGCAAGCTGTCGTAAATCTTCGAGCCGCGCTTCCGCGTTCTCATGCGTGTGCGCTAGATAGGCTTCATAGCCGCGCGCCAGAATCAATTCTATCTGCCGCGCAGGATGCTGGCGGTTTTCGTCCTGAACTAAAGCTTCTATGAGCGAGAGAAATTCCGTCCAGCCCTGCCCGCGAGTGCGTGGCGCGGCTGCGAAATCTGCGCGGCGCACAAGCGCCAGCGGGTCGGGCGCAAAGGCCAGTTGCTCCCAGATTCTGTTTGCCGTCGCCGGGCCGACCTGCGGGATAAGACGAAGGATGCGTTTCCACGCCAACTCGTCTTTCGGGTTCGTGATGACGCGAAGATATGCGACCACGTCTTTGATGTGCGCCTGCTCGAAGAAGCGCACGCCGCTGCGTACGCGATAGGGGATGCCGCGTCTTGTCAGCTCAAGCTGCAACTCTAGCGAATGATAATGCGAGCGATAGAGCACGGCTATGTCTTCAAGAGCGATGCCTTCATCACGCAGCTCAAGAACGCGCGCGGCTATGAAAGCCGCCTGCTGGTCCGCGTCGCGACAGGGCAGAAGTGCGGGCATCAAGCCTTTAGAAGGACGCGCCGCACGCAAAGTTTTGGGAAACTGCTTCAGGTTCGAGGCAATCGAGACGTTGGCGACCGCTAGAATTTCCGGCGTCGAGCGATAATTGGTCTCAAGGCGATACACTTGCGCTTCGGGGTAGCGTTTGGGGAATTCGTAGATGTTCGTGAATTCCGCGCCGCGCCACGCGAAGATGCTCTGCGCGTCGTCGCCCACGACCATCACGTTACGATGCCGCACCGCGAGCAGATCAATTATCTCCGCCTGCAACTTGTTTGTGTCCTGATATTCGTCAACGAGTAGATGCTGGAACTGCTCCGCGTAGAGATTGGCGATAGCAGATTTTTCCATCAGGAGCCGCTTCCAGTTGAGCAAGAGGTCGTCATAGTCCATGACGTTCGACTCGCGCTTGCGCTCCATGTAGACCGCATCCACGCGCTTGATCTGTTCGGTCAGAAGCTCAAAGTGCGGGTAGCGACGCGCGACCACGTCTTCTAAGGGGCGGTCTGTGTTGTTAGCAAAGCTGATGATGTCCTGCAAGACCTCTGCTTTGGGAAAGCGGCGCGCGCGCGTGTCCACGCCTGCCATATCGACGCACGCGGCGACGAAGTCTTTGGCATCCTCGGAATCAAGAATTGTGTAGCTTGACGAATAGCCGATTGATTCGGCGTGACGGCGCAGGATTAGATTGGCGATGCGATGAAAAGTTCCGCCCCAGACTCTCTGCACTGAATGACCGCCCGTCAACATCTCTACGCGGCGGAGCATCTCGCGCGCCGCGCGGTTGGTGAAAGTTGCGAGCATGATGCGCGCGGGCGCAACGCCCTGCTCTATCAGATAGGCGACGCGGTAAGTAATAACGCGCGTCTTGCCTGAGCCTGCGCCCGCGACGACCAGAGCGGCTCCGGGTGGAGAGAGGACGACGCGCTGCTGCTCCTCGTTTAAGTCGGCGCGGTAGCGCGCCAGCCGGTCGGGCTGGGCCTGCGCGGGTCGCTTGATGACATAGCGCGTCATAGCTCTGGCTTATAGCACGCAACCGCGCTCATTGGGAAATCCATTCACGAATCGTCGGATTTGCATTCGCTACTAATGAACGCTAGGATGTCGAGTTGGAAACTCTCAAACTTTATTGGAACTTGAAGCGAGGTGTCTGAAGATGAAATTTCCGGGCGGGATGAATATTCAGCAGATGATGAAGCAGGCGCAACAGATGCAGGAGCGCATGGCGAAAGAGATGGAAGAGATGCGCGTCGAAGCCTCTGCCGGGGGCGGCGTCGTGACCGTGCAGATGAAGGGCACGCACGAGGTCGAGGCTCTCAAGATTGACCCGGAAGCGGTCAAAGAAGGCGACGTCGAGATGCTGCAAGACATGATCGTCGCGGCGGTCAACGAAGCCAACCGCAAGATTGACGAGGCGATGAAGAGCAAGCTCGGCAACATGCTCCCGCCGGGACTACTTTAATTTTAGATTTTAGATTTGCGATTTGCGATTGGAAGAGGACAAATCAAAGATTTGAAATCTGATAAAGCTTTTATCCTTATCCAATCGCAAATCGGCAATCGAAAATCGAAAATCTAATATGCTTGAATACGCAGAGCCGGTCACAAAATTGATTGATGAGTTTAAGCGCCTGCCGGGTGTGGGGAACAAGTCCGCGCAGCGCTTGGCGTTTCACGTGTTGAGGATGCCGGAGGCTGACGTCGAGCGATTCATCGCCGCCCTACAGGAAGTTAAGCGAAAAATTATTTTCTGCACCACCTGCAACAACCTGACGGACGTGGACCCGTGCCGCTTCTGCGCTTCTACGAACCGCGACCGCTCGATGATTTGCATCGTCGAGGAGCCTTACAATCTGGTGGCGATTGAAAAGACGCGCAGCTATCACGGGCTCTATCACGTGCTGCACGGGAGCCTGTCGCCGATTCGCGGCCTCGGGCCTGATGACCTGCATCTTGGGAATCTACTGCCGCGCTTTAGACCGGAAAATAATGACGGGGTAGAAGTGCGTGAGGTGATTTTAGCCACCAACCCGAACACCGAAGGCGAAGCCACAGCCAACTACATCAGCCGCTTGATCAAGCCACTGGGAATCCTCGTCACACGCATCGCGATGGGGATGCCCGTCGGCTCAGACCTTGAATACGTTGACGAAGTGACGATGGACAAGGCGCTCTCCAACCGGCACGAAATCTGAAATAAGTCCCAAATCCCAAGTCCAAAGTCCCAGGTCGAAGAACTGTTTTTTGACTTGGGACTTTGGACTTGGGATTTGGGACTCCGTCAGAATCTGACCTGCTCGACGGGCGCGTCCGTTTTGCAGTCGGCGCAGTCTTCGGAGCCGTCGTAGACTTTGGTTTCAAATTCGACGAGCGATTTAATGGGCACGTCGCCTATGGAATCGATGGCGGAAGTGAAGCGCACGATAGCGCCGCAACCGATGACGGTCGCGCCGTGGGATTCGACCAGCTTGACCGTCTCTTCGATAGCCTTGCCCGAGCGTATGATGTCGTCCACGATGATGCACGGATTAATCTCGCCCTGATTGACGTACTGGCGAAACGTGCGCTTGCCGTTCTCCTGCTCGGCCCAGTAAATCTGCTCGGCGCTCAGGGCTTCGCGGACGCCGAAGCCGACGGGGATGCCGCCCGCGCCCGGACTGATGATGGCGACCTTGGGCAGTTGCGAAGAGACGTCGCGGTCGAGCCGGAATTTGCGCGAGAGCGCCACTGCAAGGACGCGCGCCGTGTCGTAGTAGCGAAAGGCGAGCGGCATCTGAAAATAGTGCGGCGTATGCTTGCCCGTCGGATACACGAAATGGCCTTCGCGATAAGCCCCCGTGCGCTTCAAGATTTGCATCACCGCTTCCGATGACGGAATCAGTTGTACCATTCTCCACACTCCTCAGGAAATAAGTGCAAAAGTCAAAATGCAAAATGATAAATGAAAAGAAAGAACAGTCTTTACTTTTGCATTTTGCACTTTGAGCTTTGCATTGCTTTTATACCTCATCCGTGGTTTCCGCTCCATCATTGAGCGCGCGGCGGATAATCCATCGCTGGTCGTCGCTCAATTCTGCGGGCAGACGGTCGGGCGCAAACCATTCGGCGCTTCTAATCTCGAAGGTGCGCGGCGCGGCCTGTTCGCCGGCGAGCGGGCGGCAGCGGTAGATGATTTCCACGCGGCCCGAACGTTGGAGCGTGCGCGCGAAAAGTATCTCTGTGGTCTCAACGTCGAGCCCCGTCTCTTCGCGCAGCTCGCGGCGGATGGCTTCGTCCGGCTGCTCTCCCTTTTCCAGAAACCCGCCCGGAATTCCCCAGCCGCTGCCCGGACGAAAGACGTGCTTTAAGAGCAACACGCGTCCACGCTCGTCTATGACGACCGCGCCCGCCGTGACGTTGAAGCGCGGCTCGCTAAGGCGAACGCCCCAGCGCCTGAAACTCCTGGGCGCTTTGCGCCACACAAACCCGAGCAGCCCTTTCAACATGCGCCGCACACTATACAGAAAAAAGTGCGTAAATGGTAAATCGTAAATCGTGAATGTAGAAAAGCAGTTCTTCTATTCACGATTTACCATTTACGATTTACGCACTTTTCCTTTATAAGATTGTTTTAAATTTCCCAGCGGAGAGGAAACCGGATGCCAGCCGATGCCGTTAATAGCGAAGCCTTGACGAAGACCGAAGCCGGTGTGGTCGCGAAAGAAGCGCCCACAGCGCAACAGGAATCTCAACCGGGCGTGCCGAAAAAGATTACCAACGCGCAGACCGTTTGCAACGAGAAGAACGCCAAAGGCAAACTCTGCAACGGCCACCTGAAGCAATTACAGACGGGCGGCGAGGAATCGGAAAAGCACTTGAGCGGGAGCGACGTGCGCTTTAAGTGCCAGACCTGCGGGACAATCTACACGGGGCCGCCCTTAGGCCACGTCCGCGACCCCGAAAAGCAATCGCGCTTTGTCGAAAAAGAGCTGATGGCTATCCTGCGCGATGCGGGCGGCACGCTCCCCGTTTTCAAAAAGAGCGAGCGCGGCACGCTTGTCCCCGCGGAAGAGCCGGCAAGTCATCACGCGCCTGCTGCTGCGCCAGCCGCAGACACCAAGCCTACGGCAGCCGCAGACAAGAAGCCTGCACCCGGCGTGCCTGCTGTTGCTGCCAAGCCTCAGCCAACCGGTTTGGCTCCTGTTCTTCCTGCTGCTTCCAACTCAGACCTTGCGCCGAAGGTCGGGCCTCCTGCCGCCGCCCTTAAGCCAGCGCGTCCTGCGGCTTCTCCTTCGGGCACAAATTCTTCGGCAGAAGCAGACCGTCATCGCCCGGCAGCCGAAGCGCAGGCCGCTACGGGACAGGCTTCGGCTGCGCCTATGAGTCCGGCTGCCGCGACCGCTTCGCCCGCCGCAGGCGCAGAGACAGTCTCCGACCTTGCGCCCGAAGCTTCCACGGAATTGACGCCCGGCGCGCCGCCCGACGAGCGCCCCCGGCGGGAATCAACGGCGACGGAGGCGACCGATTCCGGCACACAGGACGTACAGCCTGAGAAGTAAAGCGTCGATTGCGGCCTGACCGAACGCCTAGCGCAAGTTTCGCAGAGGCGTTGCGTTCCGTAACTGTTGGAAGTTCCTCAAAAATCCCTCTCGGGGTGACCGCTATGAAACAACTGATTTTCAAGCTCTCTGTGTCGCTTCTCATGTTCGCGATTGGTCTTGCGGCAAGCGCGGGCTGGCGCATGCTTCGCCGCTCCTCTGCGAGTGTCGGCGGATTGATAACTCCACGGGTCGCGGCACAGGAAGCAGAGTACGGGACGCTGATGTGGCAGGTCCAAAAGGCTAAGGCCGAAGGCAAAACCTCAATCGAGATAGCCACAATCGGGTGCGGCATGGGCGTGCAGCGCCTTGATTTTTCGCTCGCGCATTACAGCCTCGTCGTCGCGCAGCCCATAGAGAAGCGCGTGTACGCGGAAACGCACAACGTAGTCACGTGGTACAAATTCAGGATCATAGAGACGCTCTCCTCCAAAGCTCCAAATAAGTTCTTCGGCATGCAGATGGCCGACATTCCAATCCCTGCGGACCTGCTTCCGCTCAACTCCGACGAGATAGTGATGGCGAAAACGGGCGGCACACTCGTCATAGACGGCGTGACGGTCAAGTCCTACTCCAACTCGCCCAAATTTAACCTGTCGGAAAATTACCTGCTCTTTCTGGAATTGGATTCAGACAAACAGATGGGATATGTGCCGTGGCCTGACCCTATTGGGATTTTCAAGATTCAGGGCGATGATGAAATAGCGGCTGCTTATAATGACGGCTCTTACGATTTGAAAGACAAGCTGGCCGCGCGTTTCAACAACTCTTTAACACGCCTCAGAGAATTCCTTGCGCGTCGCGCCTCGCAGAACAAAGCCGCGCGCGCTCGTTAACTTAAGCTTTCATCTTTGAGCGCGGCGCGTCTACAGCTTTGCTATAGGAATTCCCCCTTGCGACGTCTAGCCATTTATTTGATAGTCGCTGCGCTCGTGCTCGCCGCAATCGTCGCGTCGTACGGTATCTCCCGTTACACGCGACAAAGCTACACGAATACACAGGCCACGACTCCGCGCGTGAACGCTGCAACGCCCGCGCCGGTGTTGATTCCCGTCTCCGATGGGTTTGATTATCCGGTTGGCCGCGCGCGAGGCGTGACCGAAGCCAGAGACGGCGATGGCTGGTATAACGCGCAGGACTTTGGCGTGAACAATCATCTGGGTGAAGACTGGAACGGCGACGGGGGCGGGAATACGGATTGCGGGCAGCCCGTCTTTTCCGTCTCGAAGGGCACTATATTTTTCGCGGGCGAGGCGGGGCCGGGATGGGGCAAAATCGTCCTCGTTCGACATAGGCTTCCGGACGGAACGCTGGTTGAAACTCTCTACGGCCATCTAGGCTCGTTGACCAAAACAAGCGGCGAGGTCGCGCGGCGCGAGCAAATCGGCAGCGTAGGGGACGCGGACGGCTCATATCCCTGCCACCTGCATTTCGAGCTGAGATTTTCCGATTGCCCTTTCTGGGGAGCGACGGGACCGGGCTACGGCGCGGCAAACAGCGGGTGGACAGACCCTTCCGTCTTTATAGCCGCGCGACGAAATTTACCTGACCGATAGATGTGAGTTTAAAATAAAACTCACCGCAGAGACGCAGAGGGCGCGGAGGAAGCGCAGAGAGTTGAATTTCTCTGCGACTGCTCTGCGCTCTTTGCGTCTCTGCGGTGAATGACTTGCTCGTGCCTTTAGCTTTCCGTCACGGTTAACCCGTCGCGTGCGATTCGCCAGTCTAGAACTTCGACGCCCTTTTCTTCGGAGAGCGCGCGCTCGACTTCCGCACGACGCCCTTCGGCGCAGAAAAAAGCTATGCAGCCGCCGCCGCCTGCGCCGCACACCTTCGCTGCCTCTGCGCCCGCCGAGAGAGCCTTCTGGACCAGCATTTCCATCTGCGGAGTGGTGACGTTGGGCGCGAGTCGTTTACGATTCGGATAGGCCGCGCTCATCGTCTCGCTCACTTCACGCCAGTCGTGCGCAAGAAGCGCACGCCGCATGCGCACGGAGGAATCGCGTATGCCGTCGAACAGCTCGAAAAGCTCCGGGTCGCCGTCTATGTGCTTTTTGAAAATCTCCCAGTTGTTCGTCCCCGAAAGCCTGGGCTCGCCCGTGTAGCAGATGGCAATGCGACGCTCCAAAGTCTCTTCGTCTATAGAGAGCGCCTCGCGCTCAATCCCTTCGGGGCGAAAATGTATGCAGCTTGTGCCGCCATGCAGCGCGGAGTAGTAATCCTGAAAACCTGCGGGCACACGAATCACAGTGGTCTCTATGTTGGCCGCGATGGTGACAAACTTGCGCTCGTCGTAGCGGTTGCCCACGAGGCGGTTGAGCGCGCCGATGCAGGCGATGTTGAGCGCCGAAGAACCGGCCAGCCCAGCGCCCGCCGGAGCTTCGCCGTGCGCGATGAGATGAAAGCCCGTCGTCGGCTTGAAGAAATGCACCAGCTTCGAGATTAATTCCAGCCTCTCTTCGCGTATCAGGTCTTCGATAGCTTCCAATTGAGTCTCGAAAGAGACCTGCCGGTCGCGCGATTCCAGAATGATACGGCCATCGTCGCGCGTCTCTATACGGCAATGCGCGCGCAGCGAGATGGCAAAGTTCACAGTGGTTGCGCCCGGATGAAAAAGATAGAGCGGCCAGATATCAATGGTGCCGCCCGCCAGATCAACGCGGGTCGGCGCACTAGATTCAATAATCACTTATGAAACCTTTCAAATTTTCGATTTGCGATTGCCGATTTGCGATTTTTTAAGAACAGAGCTCAATTACGTGAGGCTGATTTACGCGAAGCTGCCATCATTGCAACAAGTTCGTTTGCCTCTTGCATAAGAGGTTCTACCATCTTTTTTTCCATCAAGCCACTCTCAATAATCAACTCCATCCAGAATGCACTCTCATCTGCTTCTTCTTCAACTATACCTGGCTTAGCGATAAATTCAGGCTTGGAACGCCCGCGACATGCGGCCCGGTAATTAGCTCCGACAGAAGTGCCAGACCGCATCAGTTGATTTCCGATAGCCCTCCCTTGAATATTATTCGGCAAAGCTCCAACCAGCTTTATTACCCGAAGTGAAAATTTCCTGGTGCGCTGCTTTAATTCCTCTTCATTCATGAACCTTAAGCTACGGGACGCTTTTCCAAATCGAAAATCGCAAATCTAAAATCGAAAATTCCCTAGTCTCCTTCTGCGCCGCGCTCTTTGCGCCGCGTGTGTTCCTGTTTGGGTGAGTCTTTGCGGCGCGGCAAGTGTATGCGCTCCTGTATCTCTTCCTTGATATCGTGGAGCACATCCTGCGCGGCGTGCTCAAGGTTTTGGATGCGTTCGGGGTCAGCTTCTTCAACCTTCTTGCCCAGCCAGTATCGCTCCATGAGATAGAACCCGGCGACGCCGCAGACGACAATCACGAGCAACACCTTGCCGATTTGATGAAAATCACCGATGACCTTGGTAATCGCGCCGCTGAAAAAATAGCCCGCGCCGCTCAGGATAAAGACCCACGCGAAGCAGCTTGCGAAGGAGACAAGTAGAAAGCGCGTGAAGGGCTTATGCCCGACGCCGTAAAAGACGCAGCAGGCCCAGCGCAGCCCGTAAATATATTTTGAGAGAAAGATGGAGAGCGCCCCGAATTTGTTCGTCAGGCGCTCGATGCGCGGGCGCGCGGCGCGGTAAAAACGAAAATCACGCGCGCTCTTGCTCGCCCCGCGTCCCGACAGATAAGCTATAGTATCGCTCGCGACACCGCCCAGTGTACCGACCATCAAGACCTGCGCGAAACTATGATCGCCAAAGAACGCGCTGTGCGCCAAAACGCCCGCCAACAGCAGTGTAATGTCCCCCTCGATCATGACCAGGAAGAAGACCGCAATCAGCCCGTAAGTCCCTATGATCTCGTATAAATGGTTATCCATAAAACCGTAGGGATGAGGGATGAGGGATGAGGGATGAAAGTGTGGCTATTCAACTTGAGTAGTTCCTTTTTCATCCCTCATCCCTCATCCCTCATCCCTTTCCTGCGGCGGTTTAACCACCAGTACCGGGCACGGGGCGTGGCGCACGACCGATTCGGCGGTCGAGCCGAAGAGGATGCGGCCTAAGCCTGTGCGTCCGTGCGATGAAATCACAATCAAATCGGCGTTGCGCTCGCGCGCCACACGCACTATCTCAGAGGCCGCGTCGCCGTGGACGATGACTTCTTCGACATCAATGCCTGCGCATTCCTCGCACTCGGCGATTTTCGGCAACTCCCTCTCGGCGGAGTCTTCCAGTTGCTCTGAGATGTCCGCAATCGGCAGGGGCTCGGTCATGCCCGTATAGCCGACGGTCGGCACAATCGGCTCTATGACATGCACGCAGATGATTTTGGCCCCGGCCTGTCGTGCAAACGCCGTGGCAAACGAGAGCGCGTAGTTGGCGCACTCGCTGAAATCCGTCGGCAGCAATATGGAGCGAATCAACATGATTTTCGATTTTGGATTTGCGATTTTCGATTGGATAAGGACTGGAAGTGATATAAATCGCAAATCGGCAATCGCAAATCGAAAATCGCCCGGCTCATTCTACACGAGGGAAGCCTTTGTTTGACAGTCCTTCGCGCGCTTTATTACAATCCACGGTGCTTCCCGCCTGAAGTGCGCTGACTCTGCTTTTGCTTGTGGAAAGCTCAAGAAGGACAAGCCATGACGAGCCCCGTTCAATCTACACTCGATTATATCGGCGTCGACCTGTCCGGCGCGACGCTTCGCGCTGCGCTCATTAATGCCGATGGGCAACTGATTGAGCGGCGCGAGGGGGCGCTCGACCGCGAGCATCTGGTCGAGCAAATCAGAAGCCTCGTTTCCGAATTGCGCGACGTTTCGCCCAAGGTCGCCAGCATAGGCGTCGGCATTCCCGGCCTCGTCAACCCGCTCACGGACCGCGTGGTGGTCTCGCCCGATCTGCCTTCGGCTGTGCGCGCGGACATTCATGAGGAGCTGATGCGCGCCACGGGGATGCAGGTCGAGCTTGAGAACGATGCTAATGCTGCCGCCTACGGCGAGTACAAGGTAGGCGCGGGGCGCGGGGCGCGCGACATGTTCTACGTGACCATAGGCAACGGCATCGGCGGCGCAATTATCCTCGACGGCAAGCTCTGGCTCGGCGCGACGGGGTTCGCGGGCGAGTTCGGTCACATCACGATTGATGCCGAGAACGGCGTCGAATGCGTGTGCGGCAATATAGGATGCCTGGAAACTGTAGCCTCTGCGCCCAACATCGTGCGCCGCGCCAACGAGCGGCTCTACCGCGACAACACTTCTTCGCTCTCAAGGCTTGCGATGAACCGTGATTTCACCGCCGCCGACATCGCGCGCGAAGCCAAAAACGGCGACGACTTTGCGCTCCTGATGATCGAGCGCACGGGCAAATACATCGGCGCAGCCGTCGCTTCCGTAATTAATCTACTAAACACGGAGCGGATTGTTCTGGGCGGGGGCGTGATGGAGGCGGGCGAGCTGATTCTGAATCCCATCATACGCGAGGCCGGGCGACGAGCCTTCCAGCCCTGCTTCGAGGCGACGCAGATTGTCGCCGCCGCGCTCGGCACGGATGCCGTCGCCATCGGCGCAGGGTTGCTGGCGCGCAACGCCGCCGAAAGCGCCAAAGGTTAAGCGTCCCGCACAAAATCTAAAGCAGATTCAAACAGGGATGGACAGGATAGACAGGATAAAAGCAGTGCAAAAGTCAAAATGCAAAATGATGAAGGAAAAGCTATTCTTTAATTCTGCACTTTGCACTTTGCATTTATCATTTGTTTTTATCCTGTCTATCCTGTCCATCCCTGTTAATTTCTTTCTTTGTCTGTATGAATTATTTTAACGACCATTTGTAGCCGTACTTATAAATCCCGCCGCTCTTCACGCGCGCCTGAGTATCAAATCCCTCATAAAACAGGTCTCAACTGCGTGCTTCGGCCTGCACGACAAAATCCGTCCCTCCAACATTCTTCAGCAACTTCGCTATAGTTTTGTAGCATGTTGAGTTGACAGTGTTTGCGGAATTGGTAGAATCACACCTACTCGACTGACAGCTTTAACCCCACGAGGTGACCGTGAACGGAGAAGTCTATTCGTCTCCGGCTCGGAAGACCACAGACGGCCTTCCACAGAGCAAGCGGTCGGCAGTTCCTGTGAGGGCAAATTTCTAGACGGAAGCGATGCTTGTGTGTGGTCATCCCTCTGTGTCTCTTCCACGGACGAGTAGAGTAGTTGCGGGAAAGTGAAAGATTTCCCCCGCTCGAAAAATTTTTGAGACGGAGTCTGCGACGCTCGTGCCCCAAATATTCCATCAGAGCACTAATACCATCGCCAAGGTCTCCATCTTTGGAGCGGTCTTTTTCCTGGCGGCGTTGCTGTTGGTCTTCGCGGCATTCAATCGTTCTTCGTACTACACGCAAGCCTTTGTCGCGCGAGAGCAGCCCGTGCAGTTCAGCCACAAGCATCACGTCGGCGACGACGGCATCGATTGTCGTTACTGTCACACGAGCGTCGAGACCTCTGCTTCGGCAGGGATGCCTTCGACCAAGACGTGCATGAACTGCCACTCGCAAATCTGGGCCAACAGTCCTTATCTGGAGCCCGTGCGCGCCAGCTTCCGCGACAACAAACCCATCGAGTGGGTGCGCGTGCACGACCTGCCCGACTATGCCTATTTCAACCACAGCATCCACGTCAACAAGGGCGTGGGCTGTTCTTCGTGCCACGGGCAGGTGGACAACATGCCGCTCATGTTGCAGGTCTCAAGCTTGCAGATGGAGTGGTGTTTGCAGTGTCACCGCAACCCGGAAAGCATCTTGCGGCCCAGGGAAGAGATTTACAACATGTCCTGGCAACCGTCGGAGAATCAAGCCGAAGTGGGAGCACAACTCGCGCGCACCTACAACATCAAGAGCACAGCCGTCTTGACCAGTTGCTCTACATGCCACAGATAAAAATCAGGATAAACGGATGTCGATAGAAGAGAGGCAGAAAAATTTTGCTGTGCTGCGGGAGCGGCTGCTGGAGACGCGCGGGCGGGAGTACTGGCGCAATCTGGAAGAGCTGGCCGACTCCGACGAGTTCAATGAACTCGTGGCACGCGAGTATCCGCATCAGGCGGAAGAGTGGGACGATTCGGTCAGCCGTCGCGGCTTTATGAAGCTCATGGGAGCGTCCTTAGCGCTTGCAGGACTCTCGGCCTGCGCTTACCAGCCGACGGAAAAGATCGTGCCCTTTGTTCGCCAGCCGGAAGACTACGTACCGGGCAAGCCGCTCTTTTACGCGACGGCCATGACGCTTGGCGGCGCAGCCATTGGATTACTCGCGCGCAGCAACGAAGGCCGCCCCACCAAGATTGAAGGCAACGAGCTGCACCCTGCAAGCTTGGGCGCAACCGATGTCTTTTCGCAGGCTTCGATTCTCTCGCTTTACGACCCCGACCGTTCGCAGACCTTAAACTTTCGTGGCGAGATTCGCACGTGGTCATCATTCTTAGGCACGATTAGTCAGGCGCTCGACAACCAGCGTCCCAAACAGGGCGCGGGGCTCAGGTTCCTGACAGAGACGATTACCTCGCCCACGGTCGCCGCACAGCTCGCGGACCTTCTCAAAGAGTTTCCGCAGGCGCGCTGGTATCAGTACGAGCCTGTGGGCCGCGCGGGTGCAAGCACAGGAGCTTTTCAGGCTTTCGGTCAACCCGTCAACGTCATCTACAACTTCGAGAACGCCTCGCGCATTCTTTCCCTCGACGCGGATTTTCTTACCTGCGGCCCTGCTTCCCTGCGCTACGCGCGCGCCTTTGCCTCGCGCCGCCGCGTGGAAGATGGCGGCGAAGCTCGCTTGAATCGTTTGTATGTGGCCGAGTCCACGCCTACGAATACGGGCGCTGTGGCAGACCATCGCTGGCCCCTGCGCCCGAGCGAGTTGGAAGGATTCGCGCGCGCCGTCGCCGCGAAACTCGGCGTGCAGATGGGTGGAGCAGGAGGCGCAACTCCGCAAGCGCCTGCTTCGATTCCTGCAAACGTCATTGACGCTATCGCGCGCGATTTGCAACAGGCAGGGACGAACGCGCTCGTCATCGCGGGCGACGAACAGGCTGGCGTGATACACGCGCTTGCGCACGCCATGAACCAGCGTTTGGGGAGCGTCGGCAACACAGTCGTCTACACGGACCCTTTGGAGTTTCGTCCTGCGGGACAGGAAGCGTCTGCGCTCGACGCCATGGCGGAATTGCGCACGCTCGTAGGCGAGATGGAAGCGGGACAGGTCGAAGTGCTTGTCATGATCGGGGGCAATCCTGTCTACAACGCCCCGGCTGACCTCATGTTCAAAGAGCGCATGGAGAAGGTAGGGATGCGCGTGCATCTCAGTCTCTACGAAGACGAAACCTCTGCTCTTTGTCACTGGCACGTACCCGAATCGCATTACCTTGAAGCGTGGGGCGACGCGCGAGCCTTTGACGGCACGGTCTCGATAATTCAACCGCTCATCGCTCCGCTCTATCGCGGGACGAAATCCACGGTCGAATTCCTGGCCGCCTTCACGCGTCAGCCCGAGCGCACGGGTTATGAAATCGTCCGCGCCTTCTGGCAGGGACGTATTGGAGCGGGCGCACAATCGGTGCGCGCGGCAGCCGCACAAGGAACTGGCACGCGCGCGGCCACATCGCAAACCGCACCCGCAGAGACTCGCGGTACAACAACGCCCGCCACAGGACAGGGCGCAGCATCAAGCAATAAATCAGCGCCCGCCGCAACAACCACGGCGCAAACAGGCACGACGCAGACGAGCGGCTCGCAGACAGGCACGCCCGCACAACAAACAGGCACAGCGCAAACTGCCGCGCCGTCAGCATCCACGACGCAGGCCGCAACGCCGACTGGCGATTTCGAGCAGCAGTGGCGCAAGGCGCTTCACGACGGCTTGCTCCCGAACACGGCACTTCCAGCGCGCACGGTTTCTGTTCGTGCTGATTGGGACAACCAGCCGCCGCGTCCAGCCGCAGACCCGAACGCGCTTGAGATAATCTATCGCGCAGACCCGACCGTTTACGACGGGCGCTTTGCCAATAACGGCTGGCTACAGGAATTGCCAAAGCCGCTGACCAAAATCACTTGGGACAACGCCGCTATGGTGAGCCCCGCGACCGCGCGTCGTCTGGGGTTAACCAACACGGTCGGCTGGCGCGGCGGCGAGATTGTCGCGGACGTTGTCAATCTCACTCTACAGAACCGCACGGTGCGCGCCCCGGTCTGGATACTGCCGGGGCAGCCCGACAACACCATCACAGTCCATCTGGGATACGGTCGCTGGCGCGCGGGCCGCGCGGGCGGCACACGCGACAACCAGCTGGGCTTTAACGCCTACGCGATTCGCACTTCGGATGCGCCTTGGACAGCAACCGGTCTTCAGCTTCAAAAGACCGGCGACACTTTTGAGATTGCCACTTCGCAGCTTCATCACTTGATGGAGAATCGCGACCTCGTGCGCGCGGGCTCCCTGGAAGACCACAAGAAGAACCCGCATCTTGCTCCGGCTGGGAAACACGAGCCGAAGCCCGACATGACCATGTACGAGAACTACGAGTATCCGGGCTACGCATGGGGCATGGCGATTGATCTTTCGACCTGTGTCGGCTGCAACGCCTGCGTAGTTGCCTGCCAGTCGGAGAACAACATTCCAGTGGTCGGTAAAGAGCAGGTTCTCCGCAGCCGCGAGATGCATTGGCTGCGCGTGGACAGCTACTACAAGGGCACGGAGGATAACCCGCAGACCTTCTTCCAGCCCGTCCCCTGCATGCACTGCGAGAACGCGCCGTGCGAGCCCGTCTGCCCCGTGGCCGCCACGGTCCACAGCGCAGAGGGCACGAACGACATGGTCTACAATCGCTGCATAGGCACGCGCTATTGCTCGAACAACTGTCCCTACAAGGTGCGGCGTTTCAACTTCCTGCTTTATCAGGATTTCAACACACCGACCTACAAGCTGATGCGCAATCCTGAAGTCTCCATCCGCTCGCGCGGCGTGATGGAGAAGTGCACCTACTGCATACAGCGCATCCAGTACGCCAAGATTGAATCCGAAAAAGAGAACCGCGACGTGCGCGACGGCGAGATTGTCACGGCCTGTCAGGCCGCGTGTCCTGCGGACGCGATTGTCTTCGGCAACGTCAACGACCCCAATAGCCGCGTTGCCAAACTCAAAGCGCAGGAGCGCAACTACGGCCTGCTCTCGGAATTGAACACGCGCCCGCGCACTACTTACTTAGGCGCTTTGCGTAACTTGAATCCGGAACTGGGACCGGCGACGTTGATGCCTGAAACGAAGGACGAGGGAGCGCATTAAGATTATGGCTCAGAGAGTAGACGAACCGCATGACGATATGCCGATGCACATCACCGCTCCGGTGATTGAGCCGGGGCATACTTTCGGCACGGTCACGGACAAAATCAGCACCATCGTTCTGAAGCGGCGCACTCCGCCCGGATGGTTCTTCGGCTTTGCCATCGCGTTTGTCCTGACGATGGTGCTTTTCATGACCATCACTCACCTGCTTTTCACGGGCATCGGCATCTGGGGAAACAACCAGCCCGTCGGTTGGTCTTTCGACATCATCAACTTCGTCTGGTGGATCGGCATCGGCCACGCCGGAACACTGATATCGGCCATCCTCCTCCTGCTTCGTCAATCATGGCGCACTTCGATTAACCGCTTCGCCGAAGCGATGACGCTCTTTGCAGTGGCCTGCGCAGGGCTCTTTCCGCTCCTGCACACGGGGCGGCCATGGCTCGCCTACTGGATGTTTCCCTATCCGAACACGATGGGCATCCAGCCGCAGTTTCGCAGCCCGCTGATGTGGGACGTGTTCGCCGTTTCGACTTACGCGTCCGTCTCGGCCCTTTTCTGGTACATAGGCTTGATTCCAGACTTTGCAACCTTAAGAGACCGCGCGCGGAGCCGCGTCTTTCAGGTCGTGTACGGGATGCTGGCGCTGGGCTGGCGAGGGAGCGCGCGACACTGGCACAGGTACGAGACGACCTATCTACTTCTGGCGGGACTCGCAACACCGCTAGTGCTTTCTGTGCACACTATCGTCAGCTTCGACTTCGCCGTCTCAGTGATTCCCGGCTGGCACGCGACCATCTTTCCGCCCTACTTCGTCGCGGGCGCAATCTACGCGGGCTTTGCGATGGTGCTGCTGCTGACCATCCCCTTGAGAAAGTTTTACGGTCTTCAGGACTTCATCACTCAGCGCCACATACGCAACATGTCAAAAATCATGCTGGCTACGGGCTTGATTGTCGCCTACGGCTACATGATGGAGACCTTCGTCGCGTGGTATAGCGGGAGCGAGTATGAAGAGTACATGATCGTCAACCGCTTCAAAGGGCCGTACGCTTTCTTCTACTGGTCGCTGATTGCGTGCAACGTGATTGCGCCGCAGTTCCTGTGGTCAAAGCGTGTTCGTCATAGCGACGTGGCCGTCTGGATTATCTCTTTCATCGTCAGCATAGGCATGTGGCTGGAGCGCTTTATCATTATTCCGGTGAGCCTCCACCGCGATTACCTGCCCTCTTCGTGGGGCATGTACTCGCCGACCGTTTTCGACTGGTCCATGTTCGTCGGGACCATAGGCTTGTTCTTCGCGCTTCTCTTCCTCTTTATACGCTTCCTGCCCATGATCTCCATCTTCGAGATGCGTACGATCCTGCCGCAGGCGGAAGTCAGGGAGGAGGAGGCATAAATGCAATGCAAAATGCAAAGTGCAAAATGCAGAAGTAAAGAAGCTCTTTCTTTTCATTCATCACTTTGCACTTTGCACTTTGCATTTTCTTTGTTGATATGAAGAAACCGAAAGTACCGGAACTTTACGGGGTGATGGCCGAGTTTGTGGACCCGAACGACGTGGTCGCGGCGGCGCGGCGCGCGTACGAAGAGGGCTACCGGCGGATGAACGCCTACTCGCCGTATCCGATTGAAGAGTTGTCCGAAGCCATTGGCTTTCATAAGACGATACTGCCGTTGATTGTCCTGATAGGCGGCATCGTCGGCGGCCTCGGCGGATACCTCCTGCAATACTACGTGCACGTCATTGACTACCCGCTCAACATCGGCGGCAAGCCCCTGCATAGCTGGCCCGCGTTTATCCCGATTACGTTCGAGTGCGTGGTGCTGGTCGCGGCCTTTTCGGCAGTCCTCGGCATGCTCGCCCTGAACAAGCTGCCGCAGCCCTATCATCCGGTCTTTAACAACCCGCGCTTTGCCCTTGCGACGCGCGACCGCTTCTTTTTAGTCATCGAAGCCAACGATCCCAAATTTAATCGCGACGAGGTCGAAAACTTTTTGAAAAGTCTGAACCCGTACGAGGTGACAGATGTCGAGAAATAAGGCAAAGGGCAAAATGCAAAGCGCAAAAGTAGGAACAGGAGTGTGGCCGCGCTCGTCGCGTCGTCCGTTTCTTCACTTTTGCCTTTTGACTTTTGCATTTTGCATTTTTTCCGGTTGTCGTATGGACATGCAGGACCAGCCGCGTTACGAGGCTTACGAGAAGACAGACTTTTTCGCGGACGGCTGGGCTTCAAGGCCAGCGCCCGAAGGGACTGTGGCGCGCGGCCACCTGCGCGAGAACGTGGAGCTTTACACGGGCCGCAGGGCAGCAGGAGGCGGGCAACAAGCCGGGCAGGCGGGTCAGGCCACAGCGCAAGCGCCGCTCGTTGACACCATTCCCATTCCGGTCAACGAACAGATGCTCCTGCGCGGGCAGGATCGCTTTAATGCTTATTGCGCCGTCTGCCACGGGATGACGGGCAAGGGCGACGGCATGGTCGTCAGGCGCGGATTCCGTGCGCCTCCGCCTTTGACCAACGAGCGCCTTCTGGAAGCGCCCGTCGGCCACTATTTCGACGTCATCACAAACGGCTTCGGAGCGATGCCGGATTACGCGGCGCAGATTACGGCGGAAGACCGCTGGGCCATTGTCGCCTACATCCGCGCTTTGCAGTTGAGCCAGCGCGCACCGCTGGCGGAGCTGCCGCCGGAGGTGCGCCAGAAAGTCGAAGCCGGAGGGAAAAAGTAGAGTCATGGATGCATCACACGCGGCTCCGGTCGAGACCAGCCGTCTGCAACAACGCGCGCTCATCATAGGCATCGTCGCGCTCGTGGTGTGCGTCGTGGGTGCGCTTCTGCTTCCAGCAGGATGGTCGCAGTTCTGGCACGCCTATCTGATGGCTTTCGTCTTCTGGACCGGAATCTCTGTGGGCAGCCTCGCCATCATGATGCTTCATCACCTGTCGGGCGGCGGCTGGGGACTCGTCATACGCCGCATCTTCGAAGCGGCGACGCGCGTGCTGCCGCTGATGGCAATTCTTTTTCTCCCGCTCATCCTTGGCCTAAAGCCCCTGTACGAATGGGCGCGTCCCGAAGAGGTAGCCAAGAGCCCTCTGCTTCAGCACAAAACGCCGTATCTGAATATTCCTTTCTTCCTCGGGCGCGCGGTCTTCTATTTCGTCGTCTGGGGAGTGCTCATGTATCTCTTGAACAAGTGGTCTCTGGAGCAGGACCGGACGGCTGACCCGTCTTTGAAAAGGAAGATGCAGAACGTGAGCGGCCCCGGCATTCTGCTTTTCGGTTTGACGGTGACGTTCGCAGCCGTGGACTGGGTAATGTCGATTGAGCCTGAGTGGTTCTCGACTATTTTCGGGATGCTGATTATGGCTGGCTGGGGGTTGAGCGCGTTTGCGTTCGTGATTTTGACGGCATCGCTTTTGTCTGACCGCCCGCCGCTGAAAGGCGTGATTGCGCCGCTGCACTTTCATGATTTAGGCAAGCTGCTTTTGGCCTTTGTCATGATCTGGGCCTACTTCGGATTTTCGCAATTCCTGCTTATCTGGTACGGCAACCTGCCGGAAGAGATTCCGTGGTACTTGCGGCGGCTTCGCGGCGGCTGGCAATGGGTCGGCCTCGTGCTGGTGCTCTTTCACTTCGCGCTGCCCTTTGTGCTCTTGCTGTCGCGCGATTTGAAGCGGCACGCGCGCACGCTCTCAATCGTCGCGGGCGTGGTCATAGTCATGCGGCTGGTCGATCTCTTCTGGATGATTGCGCCCGTGGCGGAAGTCCACGGCGGCGGGCCGCTCGGCATTATCCTGAACTACTGGATGTACCTGTTTCTACCCGTCGGCATGGGCGGATTGTGGCTCGCGTATTTCGCCTATCAATTACGACAGCGCGCGCTCCTGCCCATCAACGACCCCGGCATGGAGAATTTGCTCGAACAGGCTGCGGAGGCCGCACACGGTCATCACTAGAGAGCACTCTTCAAGGAGAGCTTTTGAGACGGGTTTGCCGTAGGAGGTAAAAAGGTTTTGGCTAGAGGGCACGACAAGCGCATACACGAAACGCCGGACGCTTCCGATATACGGAACGAGGACACGACTCACGAAGTCAGCGACGTGGACACGCGCGCCATCATGCGGTTCGTGCTTTTTCTGGCCGTCGTCATCGCCGTTTCGATGGGACTCCTGTGGGGGATGTATCGTCTCTTCGAGTCGTGGACGCGCGAGGCCGAAGGTGAACGCCCGCCGATGGCGCGCACCGAGAAAGAAAGAGAACCGCCCGACCCGAAATTGCAGGGAGCGCCCGGCTTCAAGATCAAGGATGAAACTACCGTCCTGACAGATCAAGAGCGGGATTTGCGATTGAAAGAACCGCAGGCCGAGATGAAAGCCGTGCAGAAGATTTGGAAGAGTGAGATGGAGAGTTACGGCATTGTTGACCCGGATCAGGGCTTTGCGCGCATTCCCATTACAGAGGCTATAAAAATCGTGGCTCAAAAGGGCGTTCAGCCCGTGAAGCCGCAAAGCGGCACTCAACAACAGAAGCAATCGGGACAGACCACGGAGACCTTGCCGTCGGATTCCAGCTCGGGACGGCAGACAGAACAAAAACAACCATGAAAGCAGTACCGATTTTCAACATGGCGGAAAGCGAAAAGCGAGAGCGAGCAAGCGGTCAATATCCGCGTCGAGCGGTTTGCTGCTTACTGCTTACTGCTTACTGCTTACTAATCTCTTGCGCTGCCGCATCAGCGCAAGGGGCTTTATCGCCCGACCCGCTTCCGAAATTTAACAAGGAGCCGAAGGTCGTGCAGCCGTCGGAAGCTCCGAAAGAGGGTTTGCCCGCGCCGCTCAAAAAAGTCGCCATCGAGCAGAAGCTTAACCAGCAGGTTCCGCTCGATCTGGTCTTTCGCGACGAAGCGGGACGCGAGCGCAAGCTCGCAGAGTTTTTCGGCAGGAAGCCAATCATCCTCTCGCTCGTTTATTACGATTGTCCCATGCTCTGCACGCAGGTCTTGAACGGGCTCGTGGCGAGCATGAAGGTTTTGAAGTTTGACGCGGGGAAGGAATTCGAGGTCGTCACCGTCAGCTTCGACCCGCGCGAGGGGCCAGCTTTGGCGAGCGAGAAAAAGGTCGGTTACCTGCGGCGTTATGGTCGTGAAGGCGCTGCCGCGGGCTGGCACTTTTTGACCGGCGATCAGGCTTCGATTGATGCCCTGACGGATGCGGTCGGCTTCCGCTACGCGTGGGACGAAGAGACCAAACAGTTCGCGCACGCTTCGGCCATCATGATTCTGACGCCCGAGGGAAAAGTTTCGCGCTACTTCTACGGGATAGATTATCCCGCGAAGGACGTGCGCCTCGGACTGGTCGAAGCTTCCAACAACCGTATAGGCTCGCCCGTGGATCAGATTCTTCTCTACTGTTTTCACTACGACCCGCGCACGGGTAAATACGGATTTGCCATCATGAGCGTGCTGCGCGTAGTAGGCGTGGCGACCTTTCTGGGGCTCGGTCTTTTAATTTTCGTCCTCAAGCGCCGCGAAAGGCTTAAAGACAGTTTTTAGTTTTCGGTTTCCAGTTTTCAGAAAGAAGCGACAAAGCTTTTTCTGAAAACTCAAAACTCAAAACTCGTAAACAACTATGAGTTACTTTTTATTATCACTGATACCGCTCTTTCCCGATCAAGGCTCGACGGTGGCCGATGATGTAGACATGCTCTACTTTTTTCTCATCATCGTCAGCGTCTTCTCTTCGGTGTTGATTGTCGCGGTCATCTTCTATTTCTTTATACGCTATCGTCGCCGCTCCGAAGATGAAATACCGCGCCCCATCGAAGGCTCGCTCAAGCTTGAGATAGGGTGGATTGTCATCCCCTTCGGCGTCGTGATGGTGATTTTTGTCTGGGGCGCGTATGTCTACTTCACCATGGCGCGTGTGCCGCGCGACACGATGGACATTTACGTCGTCGGCAAACAGTGGATGTGGAAGATACAGCACCCGGAGGGCAACCGCGAGATTAACGAGCTGCACGTCCCCGTCAATACGAGCGTCAAGCTGACGATGACGACCGAAGACGTGATTCACAGCTTCTACATCCCGGACTTTCGCATCAAGCAGGACGTCGTGCCGGGACGCTACACCACGCTCTGGTTCAAGGCCACGAAGCCCGGTAAGTACAGGCTCTTTTGCGCCGAGTACTGCGGGACGAATCATTCGGGCATGATCGGCTGGATTTACGTGATGGAGCCCTCGGAGTACGAGGCTTGGCTTTCGGGCGGAGCCGCCGAAGGCTCCCTGGCCTCGCAGGGGCAAAAGGTCTTTCAAGACTTGGCGTGCAACACCTGTCACCGCTCGGACTCGCAGGGACGCGGCCCCGTGCTCGACGGTCTCTTCGGCAAACAGGTCGAGTTGCAGGGCGGTCAAACAATCGTCGCGGACGAAAGTTACCTGCGCGAGTCTATCCTGAACCCGCGCGCCAAAGTGGTCTCAGGGTTTGAGCCCATCATGCCGACTTTTCAGGGACAGGTGAGCGAAGAACAACTGCTGCAATTAATCGCCTATATCAAATCGCTCGGAGCGCCCGGCCAGCAGCAGCAGGGCGTGGTCGGAGTGCCGCAGCAGGGAAACGCGCGCCCGACCAGCGTGCCGACGACCGCCGCACCGGCCACGCGCGGCGGCGCGCCCAACACGAATACAGGACAAGCAAACGCCGGAGCAACTAATACGAATCGGACACCGGCCCGACAAGGTAACAAGCGATGATAGACGCAGCACGAATAGACGACCTTCCGGTCGCGCCAAAGGACAACTACATCAACGCCGCTTACAGCATCAAGTCATGGCTGCTGACCCGTGACCATAAGCGCATCGCGATTCTCTATCTCCTCTCCATCACGGTCTTCTTTTTTCTGGGCGGCGCGTTCGCCGTCATGATTCGCCTTGAGCTTCTGACGCCGCGCGGCGATTTGATGCAGGCCGAGACCTACAACAAGATGTTCACGATGCACGGCGTGATCATGGTCTTCTTCTTTCTGATTCCTTCGATTCCAGCCGTGCTTGGTAATTTTTTGGTGCCCCTGATGATTGGTGCGAAGGATTTGGCCTTCCCCCGTATCAATCTCTTAAGCTGGTACATCTTCGTCATCGGCGGCCTCTTTACGCTCTACGCTGTGATTGCGGGCGGTGTGGACACGGGCTGGACTTTCTACACGCCCTACAGCTCTACCTACTCGAATACTTACGTGATGGCGACCGCCCTGGGCGTCTTCATCACTGGCTTCTCCTCCATCCTGACGGGCTTGAATTTCATCGTCACGATTCACACGATGCGTGCGCCGGGGCTGACGTGGTATCGCCTGCCGCTCTTTATCTGGTCCAACTACGCGACGAGCCTGATTATGGTTCTGGGCACGCCGGTCATCGCCGTCACCATCCTGCTCGTCGGATTGGAGCGCATCTTTCGCGTAGGCATCTTTGACCCCGCGCTCGGCGGCGACCCAATACTTTTCCAGCACCTCTTCTGGTTCTACTCGCACCCGGCGGTCTACATCATGCTTCTGCCGGGTATGGGTGTAATCTCGGAATTGATAGCGGCCTTTTCGCGCAAGAATATTTTCGGCTACAAGTTTGTCGCCTTCGCTTCCTTAGGCATAGCCATCTACGGCTTTCTAGTCTGGGGCCATCACATGTTCGTGAGCGGCCAGTCGATTTACGCATCGCTTATCTTCTCGTTCCTGAGCTACTTCGTCGCCATCCCTTCGGCCATCAAGGTCTTTAACTGGACGGCGACGCTCTACAAAGGCTCTATCTCCTACGACACGCCTATGCTCTACGCCTTAGGCTTCATAGGCTTCTTTCTGATTGGCGGAACGACGGGACTGTTTCTGGCGGCCATCGGTCTGGACGTCCACGTCCACGATACTTATTTTGTCGTCGCGCACTTTCACTACATCATGGTCGGCGGGACGGTGATGGCTTATCTTGGGGGCATACATTACTGGTGGCCCAAGATAACGGGGCGCATGTATCCGGAAGGCTGGGCCAGATTGAGCGCGCTGATTGTCTTCGTGGGCTTTAACCTGACCTTCTTTCCGCAGTTCCTTTTGGGCTACATGGGCATGCCGCGCCGCTATTACGCCTACCCGGACGACCCCGTCTGGCAAGTGCTGCACGTGATGTCTTCGGCGGGCGCATCGATTCTAGGAGCGGGGTATCTCTTGCCGATGATTTATCTCGCGTGGTCCATGCGCTACGGCAAGATTGCGCCGTCGAACCCCTGGGGCGCGACCGGCCTCGAATGGCAAACCACGAGCCCGCCGCCCACAGAGAATTTCGAAGAAACCCCCATCGTCACATGGGAAGCATACGAGTACAGACCTAGAGAAGAGATGGTCGTCGTGGACAAGATTTTACCTACGGACTAAAGAACAGTGATAAGTGACAGGTGACAAGTGACAAGTTAAAAGCTTTTCTCTTGCTCGTCACTTGTCACCTGTCACTTGTCACTGTTTTTGAGGGAGAATGAAACTTGGCTGAAGTAGCTGGCTCAACAATCGTCCATCCGCCGTCGGCGCACGCGGCCTTGCAGCACCATTTCGAGAACATGGAGCAGCAGCGCGAAGCGGGCACGCTGGGGATGTGGGTCTTTCTCGTCACCGAGATAATGTTCTTCGGCGGGATGTTCATGGCCTACATCCTGTACCGGACTTATAACGCGGAGGCGTTCGCCGTCGCGAGCAACCAGTTGGATGTCCGCCTCGGGTTTGCCAACACGATTGTGCTGATTTGCAGCAGCCTGACGATGGCGCTCGCGGTCTACTATTCACAAATCGGCAAGCGCAAGATGATCGTCGTTATGCTTATCCTGACGATGATACTCGGCACGACCTTCCTTGTGGTCAAAGCCTTCGAGTATCGAGACAAGTATGTGAAGCACGAAATTCCGGGCCGTCTCTTCCCGAATCGTCCCTTCAAATGGGAAGGCGGGCACGGAGGCTCGGAGGCGCAGAACCCGCAGGCCGTTCCCACGGGAGAGGAGAAGAAGCCCGACCCCGTCTTCGCGGGCAAGGTCGAGATGTTCTTCTTCATCTACTTCGCCATGACGGGCCTCCACGCGCTGCACATGATTATCGGTTTGGGGATGCTGATTGTCTTGACGTGGATGGCGTGGCGCGGGCGCTTTTCGCCTCAGTATCATTCGCCGGTCGAGTTGGGAGGACTCTACTGGCACTTCGTGGACATTGTCTGGATATTTCTGTTTCCGCTCCTTTATCTGCTCGGCGCGCACGGCGTAAGCGGCGGGGGTCATTAAAGGGGATTCGCTCAATCATGTCTGAACACATAGTTTCAAGAACAGTCTACTTCGTCATCTTCGGCGCGTTGATGGTCCTGACAGTAGTCACCTATCTGGTGGCCCTCTATGATTTCGGTTATCTGAACGTCGTCATTGCGCTTGCCGTGGCCGTCACCAAGGCGGTGCTCGTCGTGCTCTATTTCATGCACGTCCGCTACAGCAATCGCCTGACCAAGATTGTCGTCATCGCGGGCTTCTTCTGGCTGGCGCTGATGGTGGTCCTAACTCTGGCCGACTATTTCACGAGACCCGCTTCGAGCGGCGTCGGCGGCGCGCCGTACGCATCAAGTTCACAGCACTAAAGGCGCGCAGAGCTGTCTGTGATGTGCGCAAAGCTGTCTGTTTAGCCCCGCAAGGGGCGGAAGATAATAGCCCACGGCGTGAGCCGTGGGAATCACGCAAGATTAAAAGTCAGAGCCCCTGAAAGGGGCGAAAGATGTTCACGCTCTGATTTCTTTCGCCCCTTTCAGGGGCTCTTATCTTTATTCGTCAATTGTCCCCACGGCTGACGCCGTGGGCTATTTTATTCTGCCCCTTTCAGGGGCTCGACGACATGACTCCGGCCATGGTCTCTTAGCTGCAAGCGTTTATACCGTTGCTGGCAATTTGAGCCCGGAGCGTGATTGCTGCTAAAGTGTCTGGTTTCGATTGCACAAGAATTCTTTTCTAAGAGGTATCCATGAGCACGAACATTGAGACTAGTACTCCGTTTGAGCAGTTTTTGAATCAATACGACGAACACGCATGGGCTGAAGCCGTAGAGAGCCTGTTGCCCGATGTACACGAAGTTGACAGGGCCGCTACTGAAATCTGGTTTGCCTTCTTTCCGCTGGTGCTTCATCGCACGCTCGCCGAGGCTGAAGACCCCGAGCGGCTCGCGAAAAAGCTCTTGCTACAGGGCAACTATCAGCTCAAAGATCAGATTGATTCCTCGCACACCTTTCTTTACGGCCACCGCTTCTGGCCCGAAGTCAAAAGGGGCGTGGAAAGTTACGCCGACGCATTCAAACACACGCCCGGTCTTGAATTAGCCAAAGCCGTTCGCGACGCCGTTGCACGCATATCTTCGGGTGGCGCGAAAGTTAACGCATCGCTTTTGACGGGCATCACTGCGGTCGCTTTTATGACTGTCAGACAAACGGGTCTTGCGGCCTTCAAACAAGCTCCGGGCCGTATGCTCTTGGACGCTAAACACGCGCGCCGTACACCCGAGCAGATTTTGAAAGAGCGCGCAGAGGACGACAGCCAGGGGGTGTTCGGCTTTCTGCGCTCGGTCAATAAAGAGTGGACCGTGACTTTTGACGAGAACCGCGAGGGCGCGCGTTTCAAGCTCATCAACGGTCAGGATTTGGCATGGGCCGCGGCTGCTGACAAACGCGATTACAAGCAGGAAGACGCGCGCCGTATAGAAGGGCCGATTCCCGTCGAGTGTCGCAACGCTTCGTGCGGGACATGCTGGGTGGGCGTGCTCGGCGGCGCGGAAAAACTTGCGGAGGTCTCGAATCGCGAGCGCCGCATGATGCGCGAGTTCGGCTATCTCTCGACGGAGGATGCGCGCCCTCTGATACGCCTGTCGTGCATCACGCCGTGCAACGGCGCTGTGTCCATCGTCATTCCGCCCTGGAACGGCTTCTTCGGTAAATATCTACAGAAGCAACAGGAAGAGACCGGGGCGACGACGACCGAAGCGACAGGGGATGCGGAGACGCCTGAGACCGAATCAATCGCGTGAGCTTACCTTGTCGAACCGTTCCGCACAGAGAGCGACGCGCCGCGCCGTAGGGACACAGCGGCTACTGACGGCTTCGCCTATCATGCTGGTCGTGGCGGCGGCTCTGCTGTGGAGCACGGGCGGTCTCTTTATCAAGTGGACAGCCTTGTCAGCCTTCGAGTTGTCGTTCGGGCGTTCGCTTCTGGCCGCCCTGACGGTCGCATACTTTACGCGCCGCGAAGGCTTTCGTCTCAACGGCCTGACCATCCTCACTTCTCTGCTCTACGCCGCGCTCCTTTTGCTCTTTGTGCTCGCCACAAAATTGACGACCGCCGCCAACGCCATCTTTCTTCAATACACGGCCCCGATTTACGTCCTCCTGCTTGAGCCGATTTTTTATAAAGAGAAGTTCAGGCGCGCGGACCTCATCACGGTCGCTGTTTGCGTGGTCGGCATGTCGCTTTTTTTCGTAGGCAAGCTGCGGCCTCAGGATGTGAGTGGAAACCTGGCGGCGCTCGCTTCCGGCGTCTGCTTTGCTTTTTACATGCTGCTTTTGCGTCACCCGCAGTCGCAAAGAGTCAACCGCGCGTCTTCTGTTATTTACGGGAATCTACTGCTGACAGTGGTTGCGCTCGTGGTGATAATCTTAACGCCGGGGAGCATGGAGAGGCTTTTGAATCTTTATGCGCGTGATGCGGCGAGCGTCGTCTATCTGGGCGTGGTGCAGATTGGCATCGCTTACACGCTCTTTACCTTAGGGATGGCGCGCGGCGTGCGCTCGCTCGAAGCAGGCATCGTCGGTTATATAGAGCCCGTGCTCAATCCCGTCTGGGTCTTTCTCTTTCTGGGCGAGCGCCCTTCCCAATGGGCCATAATGGGCGGGGCGATTATCATCAGCGCCGTGGCAACGCACATGATTTTAGGCGCGCGCAGGCGGCGCGTTGTGCCTGTACCGCTCTCTTAAAAAATTTTCAGAGCATCCACTGCGGGCGGCTCTTGTAGTCTGTGAGATGCGCGGTTGGGTTCTGTTTGCGAAACTCCTTGTAGCGCGCAAACAAGCGCCTGTATCTTTCGTCGGAAGACGGCAACCGCGTGTGCGGAATCTCGCGCAGGTAATTCTCCACCTTCCAGATGTTGCGCGCTGAAAAGCGCCAGTCGTAGCCGCCCAAATCGTAAAGATTCCCCAGACCGTAGCCGAGAATGCGGCCCGTCGCGTCTACGTAGGTGTCGAAATAGCTCCACGCCAGATCGCGCAAAGAGCGAAAGACGGGCTTGCGACCATGCAGGCCAAGGTCGCGCGAGCGCCCTATAGAGCCCCACCGCCCGCCTCTTTGAAAAACAAAGATGACGTGGTCTAGCTGGTCCTGCGATTCAAAGCTTAGTAGAAGAGGCGGGTATCCATGCTGCTCAAGGATGACTGCCGCCGCGAGCGCCGCTTCCAGGCAGTGAGCCGTCGAGCGGCGCACCACTTCTCGAAAGGAGCGCAAAGTTCCGCCGCCAAGCTCCCAGTTATAAGGCACGCTTCGTAAATATCGCTGTACCTGTTGAGGCGTGCGATGAGCTTCTATGAGCTGCCATTCTTTTCTGGTAAACGCTTCGCGCTCAGGCTTAGTCATCACAGAGCTAATAGCAAAAAGCGCGTAAATCGTAAATGGTAAATCGTAAATAGTAGAAACAGCTTTTCTCTATTCACGATTTACCATTTACGATTTACGGCTTTTCCGGCTTGATAAAGTCTTCTCAATGATGTAAGACATTATTTACACATGAAACCCTCTTCAGGTTAACGCGTGCGTGGAGGCTGGCGCTTTCGTTGCGGCCCCGGGCGGGCAAAACCATTGAGTCATAGGGTCGGCGCAAATTTCTTGATCAAGTCCGGCCCGTTTTCATTCTTCTATTATTAATATGAGCACTAAGGCTAATCAAATTGTTCAACTAACGCGCGCCGAGCAGGAAACGCAGACGCACGCCGAACATCTGACGGCGCAAATCGAGGCCGCGCTCGCCGCTGTCGCCGTTCGCTCGCACGGCGACCCGGAAGAGTTGGAAGCGCGCGCCGACCGCGTGGAACGCGCCGCACGCGACCTCTCTGTAGCGCTCAGGGAACTGGCGCGCGAACGCCGACGCATACGCGAAGAGAGAGACTAAATAAGTTCAAAGTCCCAAGTCCAAAGTCTCAAGTCAGGTATTTTTTGACTTGGGACATGGGACTTGGGATTTGGGACTTAAGCTCAAAGATATTTATTTTGTAAGGAGAGAGCGATGCAGGAGAAGGGTCGCAAACGCACTGATTACGGGCTGGATAATTACGGGATTCGAGACGCACGCACAGTTTACTGGAATCTCAACACGCCCGAGCTTTATGAAGAGATTGCGCGCCGTGGGGAAGGAATTCTATCCCGTAACGGCGCGCTTATTGTTGACACGGGCGAGCACACGGGCCGCGCAGCCAAAGATAAAGCCATCGTCCGCGAGCCGTCGAGCGACGACAAGGTATGGTGGGGCGAAGTCAACAAGGATTTCTCGCAAGAGAAATTCAACGCCCTCAAGGAACGCATGATGGCGCACGCCGATGGCCGCGACCTCTTTGTACAGGACACCTTCGCCGGAGCAGACCCGCGATATCGCCTCCCGGTGCGCATCATCAACGAGCTGGCGTGGCACAGCTTGTTTGCGCGCACGATGTTTATACGCGATGCCAATGATAAGGAGATCGCACACGCGCCCGAGTTTACCGTCATCAACTTTCCCAGCTTTACAGCCGACCCCGAGCGCGACGGCACGCGCTCTCCGACCTTTATCCTAGTGGATTTCAGCCAGCGGCTAGTGCTCATAGGCGGCACGTCTTACGCGGGCGAAACTAAAAAGAGCATCTTTTCCATCTTGAACTATCTCTTGCCGCAGCGCGGCGTGCTCAGCATGCACTGCTCCGCAAACGTTGGCGACGAAGGCGACGTGGCAATCTTCTTCGGTCTCTCCGGCACGGGCAAGACCACGCTTTCGGCTGACCCCGAGCGCCGTCTGGTAGGCGATGACGAGCACGGCTGGTCCAACGACGGCGTCTTTAATTTCGAGGGTGGTTGCTACGCCAAAGTGATACGGCTATCGCCCACGGCAGAGCCCGACATTTACCGCACCACGCAGATGTTCGGCACAATCCTTGAGAACGTCGTGTATGACGACGTGACGCGCGAGATTAATCTTGACGACGCGGCGAAGACGGAGAACACGCGCGCCTCTTATCCTTTGGAGAGCATCCCGAACATTGTGCCCGAAGGCTACGCGGGCCACCCGCGCAACATCATCATGCTGACGGCTGATGCGTTCGGCGTGCTTCCTCCCGTTTCGCGTCTGAGCCCGGAGCAGGCCATGTATCATTTCATCTCCGGCTACACGGCCAAGGTCGCGGGCACGGAGCGCGGCGTGACGGAGCCGCAGGCGACCTTCTCTGCCTGCTTCGGCGCGCCCTTCATGGTCTTGCATCCGGGCGTTTACGCGGACCTGCTGGCGCAGAAGATGAACGAGCAACAGGCCAGTTGCTGGCTCATCAACACGGGCTGGTCTGGCGGCCCCTACGGCGAAGGCCGCCGCATGGAGATTAAATACACGCGCGCCATGATTCGCGCGATCCTGACGGGCGCGCTCGCCGATGTAGAGACCCGTCCAGACCCCATCTTCGGCGTCGGCATCCCCGTCTCCGTTCCGGACGTGCCGCCCGAAGTCCTCATCCCGCGCAACACCTGGAAGGACAAGGACGCCTACGACCAGAAAGCGCGCCACCTCGCACGCCTCTTCAACGAGAACTTCAAAAAGTTTGCCGACGGCGTCTCCCCTGCGGTGCGCGCTGTCGCACCTGTCGGTGACTAACAGGCAGCGGCTCGGAATAAGTCTATAGAGATCGGAGAGTCAAACGCTCTCTTCTCTATAGACTCTCTCCGGCCCCCACGACCTGCCACTTCCCTTCTTATATCAATGTAGAAACGGCCAGGGCCGCGTGCCCCAGGCGAAGCCGCAGTGTTGGCGGGCGAAGCTGCCGATTCCGTCCAGAGATTTTCAGACGGGCGGCGGACGGTTAAGAGTTCATCCGCCTCTCACGTGTCTAACCACCCGCTCCTGACTATCTATTGACTGATTCGATCTCTTTAGCCATCATGCCGGTTATCGTGGTTCTCAAAACACGTTCAGGCGGCGGGCGTGGCCCTCGCGCCGGGCTCGATGCCTTAACCAACTAGCGGACGATTGATCCAGACCTGCTGCGTTGCAAAGCTCTGGCGACGAAGCGGTCGCCGTCCTCCCATCCATCCGAACGCGTCCCCTCGCGCGCCGATTGAAAGGAACTATGTCATGGCCGAGCGAATCGTAGACGCCGCGGTGTCCGACGGAGTCAACGCCGCCAACTTTTTTCTGGCAGACCAGCATGTCGTCTATGACTACGTGCAAGACCGCGTGAAGGACGGCGTGCACCCGCTCACTTCTTTCGCCCCGGGCGCGGCCTCAGGCTTCCCTGCTTCCTTCGCGCCGCCGGAGCCCTCGACCATCATGGAAGCGGCGCTCCGGGGCAAGGGGCCTTACTCCGGTTTCATTTACTTCTTCCGCGGGCCGCAGTACATGCGATATCGCACGGCGCTCCCCGCGCCGAGGTTCGACCCGAATCACGCGCGCGAGCTTTCGCTCTGGAATCTGCCCGCCCCTTTTACCAGCGTGGACGCGGCCTTCAACGGCGCGCTGAACCGCGAGGCGTACTGCTACTTCTTCAAAGGGAATAAGTACGTACGCTACACGTGGGCCACGGACGCCGTGGACGCGGGATACCCTAAGCCGATTAGCAATATGGTCGGCATGCCCGCGTCATTCGCCGCGGGCGTTGACGCTGCGGTGGACGGCGCGGGCCCGTTTGCTGACGCGAGCTACCTGTTCAAGGGCGATGAGTATTTGAGATTCCAGTGGGTCGCGACGGGCGAGCCGCGCGTCGTGGGCGGCGTCAAGCCCATTCAGGGCAACTGGCCCGGTCTGGCCGAGATGCTACTGGCCGGGAAGGCAAAGTCGCACGCCCTCGTGTGGCTGCGGGTGACCAGGGAGCGGCTGGCCGCGCTCCAGGGCGGGACGCTGTCTGGGGCGCACCTCCCAACGATGATCGCGGCACTAAACACGCATTTCCACATCCTGCCGACGGACACAGGGCGTCTCAATACCATCTCTAACATGTTCCGCCTGGTCGAGAAGACTTTACGGGACAGCGCCAGAACGTTCCGCTTCCGCACCGACGCCGAGTCAACTGCGGACGGAGTACCCAACATCCCTGCCGCTTACACGTGGCCGCTGCCACAGGGCGCGGCGACGCGCATCAACATCACGCGCAACTTCAAAAAACGTAAGGAACTTAATCGCGTATCGTCCCTGATTCACGAAGCGGTTCATGTCAACGATCCGGGTGCCACAGGCCGCGCCATCCACATCAGCGAATGGTACGTGTCGCCGCACCTCGCGCCGGCGCTGGGGCTGACGCCTCATTTCGCCGACGACCCGGCTTTCGCCACGCGCTACGATCTGATGACCGCGAGCAACGCGGTGCATAACCCTTCGAGCTACGCGACGTTCGCACGCCATATTTTCATGGGTTTCGACCAGCGGGAGTTTCCAAGCTGAGCGAAGGCTGCCGATGAGCTGTGGATTTCGTGAAGCAACCGGACAGAAAAATCGGGCCGAAGGCTACGGACAGGTCGAGCCCTCACGCGAGTCCTTCAAAAATCTTGCCCGCTTTGCTCTAAAGAGCGAAACGGCGAGTGGGCCAGAAATTTGAAGGCTCGCGTTATGAAGCTCGTGAGCTGGAAGGGAAATCTGGGCCAGCCGTTTAGGGGAGCGCCCAGCGCTGCGGTCGCTTCTATGGGATTGGGCCAGCGCCGACGCAATCCCTCCACGAGCATGGAAGGATGACGTAAGTGCGTCTTCATCTCGATGTGAAAATGTAGCTGCGCGCGGGGTGCGTCCCACTGTTGGAGCACGTTTTGGACGAGCCAGCGCGGAAGACGGGCGGCACGCTCTGCGGCGGGCGTGTCATGGATTTCCGCGCCGAGCAATTGATGTGCTAAGCGGAGCGCCGTGAGCACGCTTTGAGACGCGCGCTTTGTGGTCAGGCACAGTTTCCAATCAAAGCCGGGGCTGCGTGTCTCCACAGCAGCCGCCACGTCGCACAGCCAGAGTGGACGCCAGCCGCCGTGTTGCCAGAGATGTTGCGCAAGCATACGGAGATGGTCTTCCGCGCGGGGGAATCGCACGGGCACGCCGTCAAGCTCCACGCATGCTGCGCGCTCGTACAAATCTTCCCATCGCCCGGCGTACAGTTTTGAAAATCCCGCGTGCAGGTCTACGGGCAGCACGCTCGCTTCCAGCTCTTTCAAGACGCTGTGCGCCCGCGCATGTTGGTCGGCCCTGACGCAGAGATCCACGTCGCCGAAAGGGCGCAGCCCCGTTTCCGTGTAGAGACGTGCGGCGGCCCAGCCCTTGACGACGAGCGCCTCTATGCGTGCGTCGCGAAGGAGCGCGAAGGCGCGTGCTATCTCGCGCTCGGCAAGCGCCGCGTGGAGCGTGTGAAGACGATAAGCCTGATGAAGTTTTGAAGCTGCGGGCGTCGCGGTTAAAGACGAGTCGCAGCTCAAAGAGATGCGCCGCCAGCCAAGCGCGCCCGCGCCGCTCTCAAGCAGGGGCGCGGCGACCTGTTCCAATTGTTCTACGGTCAGCTCAAGCGCGGGAGGGCTTTTTCGCCACGCGCCCGCGAGTGCATAGGCAACAAGGCGCGCGCGCGCGTGATTGTCTTTAGCATTCAGGAAGAGGGAAGCTGCGTTGTGGCTTGTGAATCTCAAACGGGTTCTGCTCCGTCAAGTTTTACGGCAGGCACTTGTTGTTGGCGCTGCCGCATCTACCGGAGCAGCATTGGATGTCGGAAGTGCAGGGAGATTGATTGCCCAGACAGGCGCAACTGTTATTAATGCAAAGCCCTGAGCAGCAGCGCGCGTTGTCGACGCAGAAAGTTCCGAGCGCGCCGCACGACGCCGCAGACGCAGCCGTCGGCGCAACGACCGATGCGATAAAGGGCAGCGCTGTCACAGCGGTCGCTAAACCAAGGCGTCGTCCAAGCTCGCGCCTGGAAATCCGCGTCGCATCGTCGGGCAGCGCGATGCGCTCTTCGAGAAGCGAAAATCTTTGCAGTTGATGAAGCGCGAGCCAGACCATCTCTAACGTAAAAGGGCTCTCGCTTTCCTGCTCAACGAGGCGTGCAATCTCGGCGGCTGTTCTCTGCCCGTCACATTTTTTCCAGACAGCGACGGCCGCGCCGTTCAGACAGTGCGCCTTGTGTCTCTCCAAATCATAGACCAGCACTTCGTCGGCCAACTCCCTGACGACGAGACCGTCCACGCGTGCCCTGGGCTTTGATGATAGCTGAGCTTTTTTCATCTAGCCTCTTAAGAACCACGTATGGAGCGTTGGAACTTTTCAAACTCCTGCTCAAGCTGGCCCGTGGAGAAGCCTGCGGGCGCGGGCGGCGGCGGCTCCGGCTCCGGCTCGGCTCGCTTTTTCAGGATGAGCTGCGGCGAGGCCGATTCCTTCGCGTGATAGTTGTAGTAATAACTGTTGTAGTAGTAATCGTAGGGCTCCGGCTTGACGTTGTTGAGCACCGTGCCGCAGATGCGCGCGCCTACGCCCGTGAGCCTGTGAATGATATGGCGCACGACGGCGCGCGATGACTTGCCTCCGTGGACGACGATAATCACGCCGTCAACGAGCGTGGAAATAATCGCGCCGTCCGCGAACGAGATGGCGGGCGGCGAGTCTATGACCACGTAGTTGAAGCGCTCTTTCATGAGATTGATGAAGGCGAGCATTTCGTCCGAGCCCAGTAGCTCCGCCGGATTCAATGGCAAATAGCCGGAGGTCATGACCTTGAGGTTCGGCAATTCGCTGTAGGTCTTGAGCGCTTCGTCCACCGTCAGCTCTCCGGCTAGGTAATCCGTCAAACCGGGCTCGCTCTTGACGTTGATATATTTTTGAATGCTCGGGCGGCGCAGATCGCAGTCCACCAGAACGACGCTTGCGCCCGTTTGCGCCAACGCGATGGCGGTGTTGAAAGCAACTGTGGTTTTGCCTTCCAGCGCCTGTCCTGAAGTGACAAGAATGCTGCGAGGGGCGCGCGCGCCCGAAGAGAAAAGCAGCGACGTGCGCAGGTGACGAAAGGCTTCGGCGACGGGCGAGCGCGCGTTCTCCAAAAGTTCCGGCAGAGCGTGCTGCGCGCGGCCTTCTGGAAGCTCCGCCATGTCCGCCCTGCGCTCCAACTGCGTACGGCGCATGGAAGGAATCAGCGCCAGGTTCGGCAGGCTGGTGTAGGTCACAAGCTCGTCCACGCTCTTGATGGAATCGTCCAACTGCTGTAGCAGAAAAGTAAGGCCGATGCTTGCTATGAGCGAGACGAAGAACGCAACCATGACGTTGCGCGAGCGCGCAGGACCAACCGGAGCCAAAGGCTTTTCGCTAGGCGTCGCGACAGAGACATTGCTCTTGCGGTCGCTGGCGTTCAGCTCCAACTCTTTCTGGCGCTGGAAGAGCGTGCTGGAAAGCTGTTTATTAGTCTCAATCTGCTGGTTCAGGCTGTTAAGCTCGATTTCCGATTGGCTCTGGCGATTGGCCGTCTCGCGCTCGCCGAAGTAACTCTGGCGCAGTTTTTCCTCGCGCCCGAGCGCGGCTTCGTAACGCGACTTCATCCCGACGACGACATCGCGCGAGGCACGTTCCATCTCGCTCTTGAGCTGCGCAATCTCCTGCTCTACCTGTTTGACCTCGGGCCAGGCGGGCGTGTACCTGACTAAAAGCGCGGCGCGACGCTGCTCCAATTCCCTGAGCTTCTCCTTGATTTCCTGCACGCCCTTGTTCTCCTGCACTTCCGGAATCGAGGCGTTCTCGCGTGCGCGCGCGGCCAACTCATAAGCGGCTTGCAGGTTCTTGCGGTCGTTTTCGGCGGCCAGCAGTTGACTGCTCAAAGTATCAAGACGAACGCTTGTCAGATTCTCGCCCTTGATTTCCCCGAGCGGCAGACCGTGATTCTTGATGTAATTGATGCGCTGCTCCTCCTGCTGCTTGATGGTCATCTGTAGGTCGGCAATCTGCATCGAGAGCTGCGCGGAGGCGTTTTCCATCCCCTCGTTCTCGCGCTTGAAATCGTCGTGAATAAAAATCTCGGCCAGCGTGTCCGTGACCTTCATGGAAATTTCGGGGTCCGTGTGGCGGAAGCGAAGTTTTATCAGGTTCGTGCCGGTCACGGGTTCTATGACTAGATTCGCGTGGAGCACGTTGACGTAAGGCGCAAGCTCCGCGCGCTGCTCCGGCGTCAGTTCTTCGGCGTTGGGCGCGACGGCTAAGACCGCAGGCGTCTGCGTATTTTGGACGGGCGCGCTCCGGTCACGCCTGAACATCCTGAAGAAGGAGGAGACAATGCCCGTCTGCTGGCGCGCGTTAAAGAACGAAGGGTTGTGATGCAGGTCAAGCGCGAGGATGACGCGGCGCATGAGCGTTGGATTTTCCAGAAGCTTCAACTGCGTGTTCCAGTAGACGGGGTCGGATGCTGTGTTGATGACGATGTCTTTGGAGCGCAGAAAGCTCTCGTTCTTCTGCTCTATGCGAATGGTCGTCTCGGCCTCGTAGAGCGAGGGCAGGTTGTACATGTAGACGGCGACGAGCGCGGTGACGACCGTGACGATGCTCAGTATCATCCACTTGCGCTTGTAGAGCAGCGCCATCTGGCTGCGCAAATCTCTGCGCTCGTTAAGGAGCGCGTCGGCCAGCGTCGGCGCAGGGGACGATTCCAGCGATTGCTTTGAGTCGGTCGTGCGCGAGAGCAACGAGAGGCGATTATCAGCAAGCATTATCTATCCTCAAAAACTTAAACCGCAACGAGCCCATGCCCGTCCGAGAGACGAAGATTGAGCCACGCGCAGTTCTCTTCAAACTTTTTACCGAACGAGCACGTTCGATGCTGCGTGAGCCGGTGCGAGAGACAGATGGGGCAAGTTGATGGGGGGTTCTCTGCCGGACGGGCGCGGGGCGGGTTGACCCGAAGCGGCTCTTTATCAGGCCAACATCGTGCATTTCTATACGGTCGTAAGCGGCCTTTCTCTACAATTACTCGTAACCGAAGAAACAAAGAGTGACAGCGACCATGAGAAATACGCTCAGGTTGGAGCGTGATTATAGTAGAAGGCTTATTCAATTGCTATACATTTTTGATGGTGGGCCAGTTTCAGCTTGCGCTCACCGCCGAAGACGCGCAGAGAGAATAAATAACCGGAGACGCGAGAGAGGAAGGTGCAAATCGTCTTAGCTCCGTAGGAGCGAGGATGTTTATAGCTTGATTTTCATCATTAACACACAAGCTCCGTAGGAGCGTCATGTCATATTTTTAATCAAAGTAAGGCGTGACGGAGATTATCTTGAGCCGCCCCGATTCGCGGACCAGATCAAGATGTAGGTAGGCCAGCTTGACGCAGATGAGCTTTGCGCCGGAGTCGTAACCATATAACGGGTCGCTCATGGCATTAGCTTCAATCTTCACCTCGTCGGCCCTGTCTTCCTTAAGAGCACAGCCCTTCCTGCGTTTGCCTTCGAGCCCCGCGAGATGCTCGCGCAGCATCGGCGCAGACTTGTTCAGCAACCTTGCAAGGTCCGCTACTTCTCCCGGATTCGCGAAAAGAAGCTCGCCGTCCGGCGCGTCGCCCGTTTCCGCTTCGCTGCTCTTGTCATCTGTTAATTCCATTCCCAGACCCTCCCGGTAAAAGCGCAGGAGCAGCGGCTCGCTTTTGATTAAACTGACGACGGCGCGCGGATAGGTGTCTTCAAACTTGAAGTCGTCGTCTTTCTTATCAACGTCCAGCGAGCACCGATGCGCGTGGAACAAAGCCCACGTGAGGTACCAGATGTTGACGACGGCGATGTAATATTCCCGCAGCGTCTCTGTAGGAACTGCGAGCGGGACTTCGCCTTGAATCAGGACAAAGGGGTCTCGTTCGTTTCGCTCGATGAGGGTGCGCGTGAAGTCGCTGACAAACAGCTCGTCAATCGTCACGCCGATGTCCTTCTTCTCGGCAAACTTCTTGATGAAAAGCGCGACCAACGCGCGCGCCTCGCGCTCCTCCTCCGGGGTCAGCTCCCCTTCCTGAATAACTGAAGGAGGCATTACACCGGCCCGACTCGTTTGATGAGTAAACGATTGCGTCGCGAAAGCCAGAATCAAAAGGAGCGTCGAGAGAGCGCGCATTGCTTTTCACTTCCTTCCCGGTTTAGAAACGAAAGCCGACACCGACTGTGCCCTGAAAAATATGGCTCGTGGAAGCTGGTTGCTGAAAAGTGACGTTGCCCAACGTGACGGTTTCCGCGCCCGCGCGCAGGATGGTATCGCCGCCGTCAAGGCGTATGACCAGACGGCTCGTTGGATAAATTTCGAGCACCGCGCCGACATCCATCGCAAACACCGTCTTGCTTGCGATTTCAAAACAGGACCGTGGAATCGGCGATGCGCCGACGCAGCCCGCGCCGCCTGTAAAGCGCACGTCGCCTTCTGAAAAATGCATAAAGCCGGGGCGAGCCTTGCCGAAGATGCCTACGCGCTCGAAACGCTTTCCGGCTTTGACGCCAAAGAGCCCCTGCGTCTTGTCGCCGTCGCGAAAGAAATCATCTTCAGGAAAGAAATTGCCTTCGGCCTCCACTGCTAAATTGTCCGTCACGTTGTAGGTGACGCGGCCCCCGAAGCCCTTAGCAGCATCCGTTTCATCATCCACTACAAAAGTCGTATAGTGCCCGCCGATTTCAACCTTTCTCTCTTCCGTAGAGCCTTGCGCGCGAGCCTGTCCAGCGCCGCCAAAAAGAAGTAGAAGCCCCATGATCGTTAACCAGAATTTTTGAGACACGAAAAATCCTCCGTCGAAAATTAATTGCGCCGCAGACCAGAGCAACCATCGTGCCCCGGTCAAAACAGGCGTAAAATCCGCGCAGGCAAGAAAATGACAAGAGCCTCGGCTGCCGCCCCGTGGCGTCACATGAAAGGTAATTACGGCGGCACAGGAAAGATTGAAACAAACGGCTCGCCTTTGTAGGGGCAGGGACAAGTCTTCTGCCCCTACAAAAATATTTCTCAACGGTTTGGCCCGGTCGGGAGTATTAGTAAGTGGTAGGAGCGCCTGCAAAAGAGAAGATGATGAACGGGGTCGCTGAAATCGCTCTCATGACAGAAAAGCTGCACTCGCGCGGCACTGAGCCGGAGTGGAAAGAGGCGCGTTTTACGCCGCTCGTAGAGCGTGCACGGGGCGGGGACGTGGCGGCCTTTGAAGAAATCATGCTCCTGACCGAAAGACGCGTAGTAGCAATCGCATGGCGCATGTTGGGCGAGCGCGAGGATGCGCGCGACGCCGCACAGGAAGTTTTCCTGCGCGCCTACAAGTACCTGCGGACTTTCAAAGAGGATCAGAATTTCACGGGCTGGCTCTATCGCATCACGGTCAACGTGTGCCACGACATGGCACGCCGCAAGAGCGTGCGTCCCGAAGGCCACGCGACGCACGCGGTTTACGACACGGAGCCGGACGCCCTTGAATTGGAGATGATTCCCAGCTCGGACGACACGGAATTGCTCGCCATCCGTGCGCAGCAGAGGGCCATCGTCGGGCGCGCTCTCGGCATGCTTTCCGAAAAGGAGCGGCGCGCGATTGTCCTGCGCGATATGGAGGGCTTCTCGACGGAAGAAGTGGCGCACATGTTAGGCACGCAGCCCGCCACCGTGCGCTCGCAGATTAGCTCGGCGCGCGTCAAGCTCAAGCGTTACTGTGATCGTTTTCTGGGCGCACGGGCGAAAGGTTAAAGACGATGAAATGCACAGAGGTCGAAAAGCTTTTACCGCTCTACGCGGGAAATGATCTGGCGGACGAGCGGCGCGCACGCGCTCTCTCGGAACATCTACAGGCGTGCGCGGGGTGTCGCCGCATGGCGGAAGAATTTAGCGCCAGCCTTGAGCTGTTACAGGCCCAGCCCGCGCCCGATTTCGACGACGCGTTTTATCAAAGCATACGCGCAGACGTGTTGCGCGATATACGCAATCTTCCAGCGCCGCGCCCTTCGCTCTTTGAATCCCTGCGGCTGCTCCTGATGCAAAGACCGGCCTTCGCAGCAACGCTCGCGGTGCTCCTGGTCTTTGTCGCGCTCTTTGTCGTCGTCCGTCGCAATTCGACAGGGCAGAGCGCACACCTTGCATCGGTCGAGAGCGGCTTCGGTGAAATCAATCCGCACGAGCTTAGAGAGAGAGATGAGAGCACGAACGTTTCAAATATCACCGCTCCGGCCGTGACTAAAACAATTAAAAGGAATGTGCGACGCCCGCAACAGGCGGCTTCTCTGGCGGTCACGCCGCGAAAGAAACAACCTGTTGAAGAAGAGGGCACACGTCCCGGAGATAGCGCAAACGTGGTGCGAAACGAGCCTGCGCCGTCCGTGACGCCGGACGTCCCACAGAACGACAGCGCGACCGTAGGGGCCGCGCAGCCCGCGCAGGCGATTGCGCGCATGGAGATTCAGACGAGCGATCCCAACATACGCATCATCTGGCTCAGCAGAAAACCAAGCGAATAGTAAACTTCAGGAGGTCATCATGTTTTCCATCAAACTTATCAAACTGGCGACGATTATCTTAATGCTCGCGTTTGTCCCCTCGGCGTTCGCGCAAGCGACAACTCCCTCGCCTGACAGCGCCAAACAGAGCCCGGACCCGAGCGTCCGGCTCGGTCTCAAGAACCGCGTCTTCGAAATCAAACACCGCGACCCGGACACGCTGCTCGCAGTGCTACGCCTGCTCGGCAGCCCTTACGGCGCGATGTCAGTGAGCAATGAATTTCGGACCCTGACCGTGCGCGACTTTCCCGAAAACATCGCGACCATCGACGAAGCCATCAAAAGATTGGACACGCCTGTCCCGCCCGCGCCCGGCATGGAGTTTCACATACACATCCTGATTGCCAGCAACGCCGCCGCAGCCTCCAACCAGTACCCGTCGGAGATAAACGACGTCGTCAAGCAATTGCAATCGACGCTCAGCTACAAGAACTATTACTTGATGACCTCTGCCGTGCTCCGCACCAGGGAAGGACCGCAGGGCATTGATAACAAGGGAGTCGCGGACTTTAAGGTGGCGACCGAAGGGGCGGCGCGCAACAGTCCCATTTTTTACGACTACGGGGCGCGACAAGTTTCTCTGGACACTGCCACCTCCGGCGCGCGACTGATTCAGATAGGCGTTTTTAACTTCGCCATGAGAATTCCGATAGAGACGAGCACGGGCCAGATTAATTATGAGAACATCGGATTCAAAACACCCGTCAGCGTGCGCGAAGGTGAAAAGGTCGTCGTCGGCACCACCACCATGCAGGACAAAGGCGTCATCGTCGTCCTCACAGCGAAAATCATCAAGTAGAAGAGACGCGGCGAAGGGGAGACGCGGAGACGCGGCGAAAGAAAGACGAGCATCTTTTCTTTCGCCGCGTCTCCGCGTCTCCCACTCTCCGTGTCTCTTCTTTTCCTCCCGCGTGATGTTATAGTTGCATGACGCATGGATGATAACGACGACTCAAGACGGCTGAGCGATCTCACGCTCGACGAGGCCAAGCGCATACTCGTTTACGGGATAGTCATTGCGCTCGCCGTCGGGCTCTTTCTACTTCTGGTCGGGCAGGTGCTCGTGGCGCTGCTTCTGGGAGTCGTGGCGGGCGTCTACCTGCTGCCCGTGCAGGAGTGGCTGGAAAAACGTTTACGCGCACGCGCGGGGAGCGCGCTTATTACCATCGCGCTCATCGTCGTCCCGCTCGTGGCCCTGACGGGCTACACGTGGTACGAGCTTTCCAGCTATTCCAACTTCGCACGCGACAAGCACGCCGAGATTATTGAAACTATCAGCCAGTCGCTCTCGCGCTACATTCCGCTCGAACGCGCAAGCACGCGCGCAGGCTTGCAGGCGGCTTTCGCGGAAATCGTCACGCGCTCCGGCGAGATTACACAGGAGGTGCGCAAACGCGCCGCGCTGCTGCTGGCTTCGCTCTCGCTCTTTTTCTTTACGGTCTTCTATATCCTGACGCAGCGCATACGCATCAGCGCCTATATCAAGGTACGCATCCCCGGCACTTACATGCCGCTCTACGAGAAGCTCACGCAGAACATCGGCGCGGCGTTGCGCGGGGCGCTGCGCGCAGTCTTTATAGACCAGGTCATCAAGGCGCTGGTCATCTTTACGCTCAATGCCGTCTTCGGCGTTCCGCTCGCGCTCGTGCTCGCGCTTGTGACATTTCTGATAGGGTTCTTTCCGCTGGTGGGCGAGTGGGCCATCTACGTTCCGATTTCAATCTACCTCTTCGTCTTTCGCAACGACCCCGTGAGCGGCGCGCTCTATCTGGGCGTGGGCGTGAGCCTCACGCTCTGTTCGTCGCTGCTGATACGGCCCAAGCTGGCGAGCGCGGGCGCTGGCCCTCGTCGCTTCAGTTTCTACTGGATGCTCCTGTCGCTGGTTTCGGGCGTGTACGTCTTCGGCATCCCCGGCATAGTGCTCGGCCCGGCCATCCTGGGCTTCGTCAAGGCCGTCGCCGACACCATCTTCGGCGACGTGCGCTACGAGACCTCGCTCTTGAAGACAGAGGACGAACAGCAGAGCCAGCGGATTGTAGAGGAAGCAAACGCGACGGATTGAAGACAAGGTAAAAGTAAAAAGGCAAAAGTCAGGGGAAGCCACATTTAATTTAAAAGTGGTTTCCGCCGAACTTTTGCCTTTTTACTTTTACCTTTTGCCTTCTCTTTATCCCGGCGGCCAGCCTAAGGGGCGGCCTCCGAGGACGTGTACGTGCAGGTGAAAGACGGATTGGCCTGCGCCTGCGCCCGTGTTGATGACGGCGCGATAGCCGCTCTCGGAAAGTCCCTCTTGATTGGCAACACGAGCGGCCACGCGCAGGAGGTGGCCGAGCAATGCTTCTTCGCGCTGCGTGGCTTCGTCGAGCGACTCTATGTGCTCGCGCGGGATAACCAGAACATGCACAGGGGCTTGCGGGTTAATGTCGCGAAGCGCGATTGAGCGGTCGTCCGAGTGCACGACCTCTGCGGGAACGTCACCCGCGATGATTTGGCAAAAGAGACAGTCCATAAGAGAATGATAAACGCAAAGTGCAAAATGATAAATCAACGAACGAAAGAATTATAATCCATCATTCTGCATTTTGCATTTTGACCTTTGCATTATTTTTAGGCGACTTCCGCCGTCACGCCTTCGGCGTGCGGCATTTGGAGCGGCGCGGTCACGCTCTCGCGCAGTCGTTCTATCTGCGCTCCGACGCTGCGCAGCTTGGCCTCTATCTTTTCATAGCCGCGATCAATGTGATAAACGCGGTCTATGGTGGTCTCGCCGCGTGCGGCCAATCCTGCTAGGACGAGCGAGGCCGAAGCGCGTAAATCCGAAGCCTGTACGCGTGCCCCCGTCAAAGGCGTTGCTCCCTCGACCGTTGCCTTGTGGCCTTCTATGTGTATGCGCGCGCCCATCCTTTGCATCTCGGAGGCGTGCATGAAGCGGTTCTCGAAGATGGTTTCAGTAATACAAGCGCGCCCTTCGGCCTGCGTCATCAAGGCCATGTACTGCGCCTGCATGTCCGTAGGAAACTGCGGATGCGGCTCCGTCACAACGTCGCGCGCCGTCAAGCCCTTCGGGCAGCAGCGCACGTGAAGCGTGCTCTGGTTAACTTCTTCAATCTCGACGCCGACTTCGCGTAGCTTACTAATCAACGCGCTGGAATGCTCCGGGGCGCAGCCCTTGATTTCCAGATCGCCTTTGGTAATCGCCGCCGCCGCGATGAAAGTTCCTGTCTCTATGCGGTCGGGGATAATCGTGTGCTCCGCGCCGCCAAGGGCATCGACGCCCTCGATGGTGATATCCGGCGTGCCAGCGCCGCGCACGCGCGCTCCCATGCTGTTTAAGAGTTCCGCCAGGTCCGCGATTTCCGGCTCGCAGGCGGCGTTGTGAATCGTGGTTGTGCCGCGCGCCAGAGTTGCGGCCATCATCAGATTTTCCGTCCCCGTCACGGTCACTTTATCGAAGCGCATCTCCGTCCCTTTGAGTCGCCCTCCGCGCGGAGCACGCGCCACGACGTCTCCCTTCTCCAATCGAACGGTCGCGCCGAGGAGTTGAAAGCCTGACAAGTGCAGGTCAATCGGTCGCGTGCCGATGGCGCACCCGCCCGGCAGAGAGACGCGCGCTTTACCAAAGCGTGCGAGCAGAGGGCCGAGGGCCAGAACACTTGCGCGCATGGTTTTCACCAGCTCGTAAGGCGCTTCAAAAAGCTCTACGTGCGAGGCCGTGATCTTGTGCGTGCGCAGCTCTGGCGTCAGTACCGTTGCGCCTATGTCTTCGAGTAGGCGGCGCTGCGTGATGATGTCGCGCACGTAAGGGATGTTGTGAAGCGTGACGGTTTCAGGCGTCAGGAGCGCGGCGGCCATACAGGGCAGCGCGGAGTTCTTCGCACCGCTAATCTGTATGCGCCCACGAAGGGGGCGTCCGCCCGTAATACGAAACTTATCCATGGAAGAACTCTCCTGAACTCTTTGTGCAGCCAGTACCATTGTCGTCTAAGAGCACCCGAAGATTGATGAACAGTTGTGCCTCGCCAAGAACGTTGGGAGAGGCCGATTTTACCGACACCGAAGCTTTCCCTCTGGAGCAAACAGAGACGAAGGACTGGAAATCCGGCTAAGCTGGGACGGAAAAGACTCGCGGATTTTACCACGGCGGGAGAAAAGTCAAAAGGAAGAAAAGAGGTCAGAGGCCGGAGGCTAGAGGTCAGAGATGCTCCCTTTTACTAACCTCTAGCCTCCGGCCTCTGACCTCTTCCTTAGCGCTACGATTCTGGGAATGCCTTGCAGGTCTTTGTGAATGTCTAGTAGTTCCCAGACCTCTGCGTCGATTAAGTCGCGGACGGCCTCGTGCTGGTCGAAGCCTATCTCCATGAGCAGGTGGCCGCCCGTGCGTAAAAACTTGGGCGCGGTTGCGAGCAGACGGCGTATGACGAGGAGACCGTCTGCGCCGGGAGTGAGGGCCACGCGCGGCTCAAAGTCGCGGACCTCGCGTTGCAGCCCCGGAAGCGTACCGGCTGAGATGTAGGGCGGGTTGGAGACAATCATGTCGAACTGCGCAAGCTGCGGGTCGAGCGCGGAGAAGCCATCCGACTGAGCCAGGCGTAGACGCGCCGCCGTGTCGTGGCGCGCGGCGTTGCGACGCGCCACGCTGAGCGCCGCTAAAGAAATATCAAGGCCGACGCCGCGCGCTTTATTTAACTCGTGCAGGATGGAGATGATGATGCAGCCGGAGCCCGTGCCGACGTCGCAGATTTCGGGCGCAAGCGCGGAGGGTTGAGCCCCCAGCAAAGCAAGCGCAATTTCCACCAGAAGTTCCGTTTCGGGTCTCGGAATCAAAACATCGGGCGTGACTTCGAAATCCAGCTTGAAGAATTCCGTGTGGCCCGTGATGTACTGAAGCGGCTCGCCACGGGCGCGGCGCTCTACGAGCGAACGAAAGTGCTCCACGACGGTGGGCGAAAGTTGCGCGTCGGCGTGCGTGATGAGATACGTGCGGTTGCTCGTGGTGGCATGCGCCAGAAGCGAAGCCGCCTCGCGCCGCGCCTCCACGACGCCCGCGCGGCGCAAAGCCTGCGCGCCCTCCAAAACGGCTTCGGCGATGGAAATGCCAGTCATCACTAAATAGAGGTCAAAAAGCAATGATGAATACAAAGTGCAAAGTGCAAAATTAAAGAGGCTCTTTCTTTTCATTCTGCATTTTGCATTCTGACTTTTGCATTGCTTTACTTCCCTCTTCTTTTGCCCTTTTCACTTTTGCCTCTTATAATACGCTGCAATCGTCACGCGCGAACAGACCGGCTCGGAAATCCCGGCTCTTTTATCAGGGCCGTTTGCTTTTGTCTTTAGCGCGTGCCGTCTGAGTGGACAAGGAGGTAGGGAAAGTGAAAGCTGAGCTTCATATAGAAGGTATGCACTGCGACTCTTGCGCCGTGGACATCAAGGAGACTTTGGAGGAAACGGCGGGCGTCGAATCTGCCGACGTGACCTTCAAGCGCAAGACCGCCATCGTGGATTTCGACCCGGAGACCGTGCAGCAAAGCACGCTTCTCAAAAAGATTCAGGACTTAGGTTACACCGCGACCGTTTCAGGTGAACCGCAAAGCGAGGTGGGAGCATGAGCGAACAGGGCGAGAAAAAAGCTACAGAGGGCGGTCCGGTTGACGACCGTGGGACAGATCAAACAGAAGCGCGTGCGCTCTTGAAAAAGCTGCGCGACAACGGCTTTGACGAAAGCGACGAGAAGTTGGCCGTCGCGCTTGGCCGCCCCGTCGAACAGGTCTCGGCGTGGACACAAGGAGCGGAGCCCGTGGACGACGACGTCGTCATGAAAGCGCGCGGGATTGCCAAGGACAGAAATATAGAGATCGAATAAAGAATTTTGGATTTGCGATTTTAGATTTTCGATTGGAAGCGGACTAAAGATTTAAAGCTTAATTAGATTTCAAATCTTTGATTTGTCCTTCTCCAATCGAAAATCGCAAATCTAAAATCGAAAATTCTTCTTCCTGAGATGGACGCGAAGCTTAAACGGGCCACGGAGGAGCTGGTTGAATCCTACACGGCGGGTGGGACCAAGATTCATCATCTTGATCGCCAGCCTCTGCCGTCGCACGCCGAGATTGTGCGCGTGCTGGTGACGACGCACGAGCTGCTGTTTCCGGGCTACATAGGCGCGCAGGGGTTGACGGGCGAGAGCCTCAGGCTTCACGTCGAAGCTCGCATGACGTGGCTTTACGAGGTGATGACCGAGCAGATTCATCGCTCCTTCGTGCAGGGCGCGGAACAAGGCGAAAGATGCACTGTCTCGAACACGGAGGCTGCTGATTGTGCGTCTGAATTTCTGGCGGAGCTGCCGCGCCTGCGCGAGTTGCTTGCCACGGACGTTGAGGCCGCTTATGAAGGCGACCCTGCGGCCACTTCCTTTGACGAGATCATCTTCAGCTACCCGAGCATCTACGCCGTGATGGTCTACAGGCTGGCGCACGTGCTCTATAAAATGCGCGTCCCGCTCATCCCACGCATCATGACCGAGCACGCGCATCACCGCACGGGCATAGACATACACCCCGGCACGGAAATCGGCACACACTTCTTTATAGACCACGGCACGGGCGTAGTCATCGGCGGCACTGCCGTCATAGGCAATCACGTCAAGCTCTATCAGGGCGTAACCCTGGGCGCGTTCAGCTTTGACAAGGACGCTTCCGGCGAGCTTGTGCGCAACACCAAGCGACACCCGACCATTGAAGACGACGTGGTTATCTATGCGGGCGCGACTATTCTCGGCGGCGAAACCGTCATCGGGCGCGGGAGCGTCATCGGCGGCAACGTCTGGCTCACGCATTCCGTCCCGCCCGGCACGCGCGTCCTACAGGATTCCCCGAACCTGCGCATCATCACCCCGGACCAGCGTGCCGCGTCTTAAAATTCAGGAAGAAGGATGAGTAACTTTGGAACCGCGCGTTGATTAGAAATATCTTTTGAGTACAAAGGTAGTACTTCTCGTTTCTCCCGTAGCAACGGAACCCCCGGGCCAAATGGCTTGGGGGTTTCGGGCTTTAAGGGGGCGAGAGTTAAACATGGTTGGCCTCGGAAGGAGATGCACCTCGTTATGAGTGCTCTTTATCAAAGCCTTTTGCTCTTCTTTTTGAATGCTCTGGATGCGCAGTTGACGCTTCTCTGGGTGCGCGGAAATCATGCGACCGAAGGCAACGGCTTGATGGCGCGTCTATTGGAGATGGGCGACGCTCCCTTCCTTGGTGTTAAATTCGCTATCGGAGCATTCGCGGCCATAGTGCTCTATCGTTGCTCTTATCTTCCGCTCGCGCGTCACGGCCTCAAAGTGGTCCTTGGTCTCTACGTCGCGCTGATGGTCATACACGCGGCCACAGCCGCCTCCGCCATGGGCTATCAAGCGCCCGAAACCGTCATGGCCTTTCTGCAAAGTCTGCCCCACACCGCGCTCACCCTCTTTTCCTGAAACTTTTTGCCTTCGCTGACGGAATCTAAATATCAGAGAAAATTGTAGGGGCAGGGACAAGTCCTCTGCCCTACTGTTATTCCAAACTATTTCCGGCAAATTACGTTTAAGAAGGCGTCCAAAGCCGGGTCGCGCAGAGGTGTCGCTTCCGAGTCCTCCTTCGGAGGCTTTGAGCGCAACGCGCAACAGGGGCGGGGCATCAAAAAGTCCAGCCACTTAAGTCAAGGCTTTGCGCTCTCTTCAGTTTGCGCCAGCCTCGTTTGAAAAAGCAGAGAAATCATGAGGTAAGAAATAAGCCATGTATAAAATCTCCGCCCGACAGATTCTTGTCATCGCGTTGCTTTCGGCGCTTTTTGCCGCCGGAGCGGTCGCCGTTTTTGACCGCTGGAGCAATCGCATTCAGCCCAAGACCACTGCCTACACGGAAACCGCGCCCGAAGGCATCACAGATCCTTCCGTCGTCTCAGATGAAAAGAACAACATAGAAGTTTACAAGGCCATCTCGCCCGGCGTAGCCAACATCTCCACGACCTCTTTGCGTCGCGACATGTTCGGCATGGTCCAGGAGGGCGAGGGCTCTGGCTCTGGCTCCGTGATTGATGAACAGGGCCACATCCTGACCAACTATCACGTCGTCGAGGGCGCACAGAAATTGAGCGTCAGCTTTGGCGGCGACAAGACCTACACGGCGCGCGTCATCGGCGGAGACCCGGACACGGACCTCGCCGTCATCAAGGTAGACGCCCCGCGCGAGGAACTGCGCATTATTCCCTTCGGCAATTCCGACCAGCTCACAGTGGGCCAGAAAGTCTTAGCCATCGGCAACCCGTTCGGCCTCGACCGCACGCTGACGACGGGCGTCATCAGCGGTCTGCAACGCCCCCTTCGCGCGCGCAACAATCGCCCCATAGAAGGCGCGATTCAAACCGACGCTTCGATTAATCCGGGCAACTCCGGCGGGCCGCTGCTGGATTCGCACGGGCGCATGATCGGCATCAACTCGCAGATACTTTCGCCGTCGGGCGCTTCCGCTGGCGTAGGCTTCGCCATTCCCGTCAACATCGCCAAGCGCATTGTTCCGCAGTTGATTGAAACCGGAACGGTGCGCCGCCCGCGTCTTGGCGTCAACACCCGCGCCGTCAAAGACCTGCGCGATCAGGTGCGCCTGCCCGTTCAGGACGGCCTGATTATCTTGCAGGTGGTGCAGGGCAGCCCCGCTTCCGCTGGCGGCTTGCGCGGTCTCGTGCAGACGGACGACGGCGAAGTGGAGCTTGGCGACATCATCATTTCAGTTGATGGACAAGCCATGACCACCACTGATGATCTTTACCGCGCGCTCGACAAGCGGCAGATAGGCGACACTATTCAGGTGGAAGTCTTCCGCAACAATCGCCGCACGACCGTGCCCGTGCGCCTGACAGAGTTTCAGGACCAGCAACGCCGCACGCCCGTCCGACGATAAAGCAGTTGTCAGAGGCTGGAGGTTAGAGGTCAGTGAAATTGTTTTTACCAACCTCTAACCTCTGACCTCTAGCCTCTTTTTCAATGATTGAGATAGAACACTTCGTCAACGCGGGCTACGGGTGGATGTGTAAGCATTGCGCGGCTGGTGATGAAGAATCAGGCGCGGCTTCGGACAGGGGCCGCGCGCGTTTTTTTATGGAAGGCGAGGCCGAGCAGAAAGAGCCCGCGCTTTCCACGCCCGCGCTCGCACGCTGGCGCGACGCTTCGCGCCAAACGCTCTACTGCCCGCGCTGCGGTGTTGAAGAGATGGTGAGCAAAGCTTGAGAAGCAGAAAAGTCCCGTAGGGACTGAATGTTTATAGTTAAGTGTCATCAATCAGGAATCAAGCTCCGTAGGAGCGTCATGTCATAGACGAAGAACATGCCGCTCCTACGGAGCTTGTTATATTTTATCGTCTGTCAGCTATAAACATCTGCGCTCCTACGGAGCTAAACGAATGACAGGGGCTTTTCAAACAGCTTCTCGCGTATCCGAAATCTTTTTCAAGACGCGCCCAGCAATTTTCTCAATTCGGCGACGCGCGTTTCCGGCGCGCCGTAACGCTCGCGATAATCTTCGAGGCTGCGGTTGATAACGTCCATCGCTTCGTCGCGCCCGTACACGTCCGTAATCTCCACCCGTCGCGGAGCTTCCTCGGGCAACTGCTTGTAGCTCAAAAAATAGTGCTTGAGGCGGTCAACCAATCCCTTCGGGCATTCGCTCAGTTCCGTGATATTACCGTAGACGACATCCGCTTCGAGGACGGCGATGATTTTGTCGTCGGCCTCTTTGCCGTCAATCATGCGCAGGCCCCCTATGGGTTTGGCGCGCACGAAAAAGTCTCCGTGCGTAAAAGTCTTTTCCGTCAGCACGCAGATGTCCATAGGGTCGCCGTCGCCCTTGATGCCTTCAAGCCCCGTGCGCTCGCAGCAAAGCTGTCCGACACGATCTCCGCAGTAGGTCTGCGGGATAAAGCCGTAGAGCGTCGGGCAGAAGCTGGAAAAACGCTGCGGGCGATCCACGCGCAAGTGTCCTGAAGCTTTGTCCAGCTCGTATTTGACCGTGTCGGTCGGCACAATCTCTATGTAAGCGTTGAGGACATTGGGCGAGTCTTTGCCCGGCGTGACGCCGTGCCACGGATGAGCCTGAAAAAGAATCTCCAACAGCTTGTGCAGCTCCGCGTCGTGCGTGGTCATAAACTTCCTTTCAACAGCAGGAATCAACTTTCAAAATCGCTTCGCTGTGGCGTGCGACGATTCTATTTCAACCCTGCATCCTTTCCCAAATACTCAGGTCGCAGAAAAAGCGCGCCGACTCTTGGAAGCATTCGGCCTAGATGTCCCCGGAACATTTACCCGGCGCGGCCTCTCAGTGCTAAAATCATCCTGCCTCGTGAACCGTATGGTTAAGTATAAAAGTCGGGCCGCGTACATTGACGACCCGGCCTCTGCGAAAATCCGACTAGAGTTTTATGTCTGCTACTACCACCACACATGCTGTTGCTGAAAAGACGGAAGCTGGCGCTATCTCTTTACGCTGGATCATAGGCGCGCGTGACGACCTGGTCTGGTTCATAGGCTCTGTCGTGACGAGCTACGCGCTTCTGGTGCTCTACGTGACGGGACTCGTCCCGCTGGTCTGGATGGTCGCGGCGTGGGCCATCTTGATTGACGCGCCGCACGTCTTCGGCACTTTCTCGCGCACCTACTTTGACCGCGCCGAACGTCGCGAGCGCAAACGCTTGCTCCTGGGCTCTCTAATCTTTTTCGTCGTCGGTCCCTTGATGGTCTTGATGGGCGCGAGCCTCATTTTCTTTTTCGTCGCGGCGCTCTGGGCCTACTACCATCTGGTCAAGCAGCACTACGGCTTCATGGTGCTCTACAAAAAAAAGAACAACGATCTGGCCCCGTTGGATAACGCGCTCGACCGCATCTTTCTGATGCTCGCTTTTACTTATCCGTTCGTGCGGTTCGTCGCGGGTGATGCCGAAGCCATGACGCGCGTGCCCGCGTCGCTACGCTTTGCTGCGGGTGGGCTGGAAAAGATTTTGCTCTTTGCGACCATCTGTGTGACGCTCGCATGGCTCGGCAGACAGGTCCAGCGCGCCCTTCAGGGCCAGCCCCTCGACGTTCCAAAATATTTGCTCCTCGCAGCCGCTATCCCTATGCACTGGATTGTGCTGCTGACGCCGATGCCGCACAAGCCTATTGCCCTCGTCGCCATCTTAACCATCTATCACAACTTCCAGTACCACCGCCTGATCTGGTTTCACAACAAAAAATATACGCGCGATGCTGGTGGGCGTGAGCGACACGGCGCGGCGGAGTTAATCAGCCGTCGTCTCATCTACTACATACTCTTCGGCGTCCTCTTCGGTCTCTGGTATCAAGGGCCGCGACAGTTCATCATCGCGCCCTGGCGCGAGAAGACCATGATGACGGAACTGCTCGCCTCCTTCCTCTGGGGTTACGCGTTTATACACTACTACCTAGATTCCAAAATCTGGCGCGTGCGCCGCGACCCTTCGGTCGGCAAGGCGCTCAATATGAGCTGAGCGTGCAGAGAGAGACACAAGCCTCCAACAAAATCTTTCTTTAAAATACGAAAGAGCCGCACTCGCCACTAGTGCGGCTCTTTCGCTTGTTCTCACTCGAAGCTCGCGCCCTCGTGAGAAATTAAAACGGGTTCTCTCTCTTAACCTCTTAACTACTTCTTCTTGTTTCTCTCCGTCACGGCCTTCAGTGCCTGAAACGTCGGCGGCCACAGGCCGACAAAGATGGCTGCGTCCTTTTTGCCCGAAAGAAAGAGCGCGATAGACGCTCCTATGGAGCCCAGCGTCAGTATGTGAAACAGGCTCACGCCCGTCGCGTCTGTGGTCGTTTCGTCAATCGTCTTCAGCATGGCCGCAGCAACGTCCTTGTTCTGCCCGCCCGTGCCCGTTATATTCTCCTCCATGCGTGTCGCGGCTACAGCTTGTGCCATTACAATCTCCTCCCTGGTTCGTAGTTACATGTTCGGTGAAGACTCACGCCCGCGCCTTCAAAAGCACCACACCGAAAAGAAGCGCGAGCGCCACCCCGGTAATCAAATAGCCCTTGATGATTTTCCCTCTTGTTCGGCGCATCTGTGGTTACCCTCTCTTGACTGGATGAAGATAACAAAATCGCTCAAAGCGTTCATCACAAACCTGTGGCGAAATTCGAGCTTTTCCTTGTACGTCATCTATTTGCCGGAAAAATCTATTAACAGGAGGCGACCCGCAGCGGTCTTAATATCCGCTAAAAGCGTTCATGACTGAGGAGAGCATCAATTTCCTGACCACGCGCCAACTGGCGCGCCGTTGGCAGGTCAGCGAGGCGACGATCAAGCGCTGGGCCGACGCCGGTCGTCTTCATCCGGCGCGCACCCTTGGCGGTCATCGCCGCTTTGCGCTCTCCGAAGTCCTCAGATTTCAGAACGCGCACGGTCTGGACATACACCGCGACGCGCGCCAATCAGCCGCGCTCGCTCACGCTCGAATCGACGAGCATAAGGAGGCGTTCGACCCCGCATCACAATTCTTTGAGGCGATTAACCAGGGACACGAGGCCGCCGCCACGGCCACCCTGCTCGGCTCATACTTAAACGGCGTGCCGCTCGTGGAGATTCTGGGCGGGACGGTCACAGCGGCTATGCATCGCGTGGGCGATTTGTGGCAATGCGGCGAGCTGACTGTAGCCGACGAACATCTGGCAACACAGATCGCGACGCGTGCGATTGAATCACTCCGCGACGGGCTGCGTCGCGCAAGCATGGATGAGCGACGCGCCCTTGTGTGCGCCGTCGAAGACGAGCTGCACGAGATAGCAGTGCTCTGCGTAGAGCTTCTACTGGAAGAGACAGGCTGGAGCGTAAAGAACATGGGAGCCAACACGCCCTTCTACGCGCTCAACGATGCGCTCAGGAAGCATCGTCCCCAACTCATCTGCATTTCCTCGACCGCCAACATGGCCCTGAGCCGCAACGCCCGCGAGTACGAAGAGTTCCGCGCCGCCGCACGCACCGCGAAAGCAACAGTCGTGCTCGGCGGCGAAGGCTTCCGCGACCCCACCATCCGCCACAGATTCCCGGCAGACCTCCACGCAGAGAATTTCCGAGACCTTCTGCTGTTCCTTCAGGAAAAATAGAGACGTTAAAAATCGATTAGCGTTAGAGATGATTTTGAGAGGGCGTGGCTACCGGCCTGCACCAGCTCAGCACGGCGCAGGCTATTTGCAGGTTCGCTCATAAAATGAAAAGAATTTCGCACATACATTGCAAAACCCAGTGGGTCTTTTGTGCATAACTTGTAAAATCACAGATGTAAGTCAGCAGATAATAGGCGGCACGCTTCTGGTAATGTAGAGGGACAAACAAAAATCTTATTGAGCCGCTTTGATTAACTCTAGAAAATCAATCGCAGGTTCTTCTTTAACTATCCAATGGCCGGTCCTATAACTTAAATAATGCAACTGATTGTTGGAAAACTTCGAGTAAAAGAATATCTCAAGCTGTCTACAATCGGCACAATGCTCGAGAAGCATGAAAGGGTACAAACTTCTGGATTGCTCCGTGTCTAAGCTAACCAGATGCATTTCATTAGTGTTCATTAAAAAGCTGAGAGGTTTTGTTGAATTTAATAATTGCGGATTCGCCCCCAGGCATTCTTTCAAACTATATATAAATTTTCCTTTGATAATTTGAACATTTAACACGTAACACAATAAATAGCGGGTAATGAAACGGTAATCTTGTAACAAAATTTCCAGCCATTCATCACACCGTTTGACTACATCTTCATACTCATAATTCGAGTGTTTGGTCCCGTGACCTACATATTTATTTCGTATGCTGATGAAATCTCCTATGATCTTTTTATGTCTGCCGGTAAAGAATGTCAAAAACGAATCCAGGAAAGACGTCTCGGAAACTGCCTTCCGGCGCTTCACAATTTCATTGATGATATTGAACCAGTCGCCTAGAACCGGCTTGTAAATTTTGTCTCGGATTTGAGCGTCCAATTCGTCGCTTCTCGCATTGCCGTTAAAATATTCGCTCAGCAAAACAATCGCGGAAAAATGTAAGAGGAGTTCAAGCATATCCTTCTGACTAATCAATTTCTCCAGTGGCGTCATATCACTCTTGAGCTGCTGATAAATATAGATGAAGGGGGTGGGATACATTCTCAGCATATTGTCGCCAAACGCATCTGTGTCCTCTCGCTTGAGGTCGTCAAGGGCGCGTGTGACCGCGAACCGCAGCGCCTGGGTAGGAGCCTCGTTCCCAGCTTTGATGTGGTAATCGAAGATGTTATATGCGAATGCTTCCTCTGCCCCGAGCAAATTTTGATGGGCTGTCAGGATAATGACTCGGTAGTAAGAAGCTCTATCTTTTATAAAGTCCAGCAGTGCCGTTCCGCTCTCCCCTTCATTAAAATCCAAGTCGAGCAGTATGACTCGAATGTCTCGATGTTCATCGAGGAACTTTATACCCTCTCTAATCGAGCCGGATTCAAAGGGAATAATATTCATACCCTTCAGAATAATCGTCACCGCCTCGCGGAAGCCTGCTTCATCATCCAGTATCAAAACCTTCGGTGAGGTGGAGGGCTTTCCGGCATTTCGTTCAGGCAAGTTCCTGGGAACGGGCTTAGGAATCGGCACGGGCACTAGTGCAACGCTATTGTTTACTCGCTCGATAATGTCTGCCACTTCTTCAGCGATGGCGGCTAAATCTTCATCAACGTGTATGCCACCATCGCTCCAAACCGGAGTGCCGTGCTTAGGTCTTACATTCATATCGTTAAGCCACTTGACTTTCTTCCAGGCACAGGCCTTTCCGATTACCGGAAAGACATGGAAGTCCTCTTGCTCCCGGCGCTCAAGGAAGGTCTTCACCTCTTTCTGTAAAATAAATTTTGAGTTTAAAAAATTGGCAGTGATAAGCAGGATTGCGACCTTCGCTCGACTGATTGACTTGCTGATTTCCTGCTCCCAGCTAACGCCCGCTCCCAGACGGTCATCGCTCCAGATATCAATCAGCTCGGACTGAAGCACACCCAAATGTGCCAGCAGCTTCTCTTTTTCCGCTTCATCCTTATGACTATAGCTAACAAATATGAGAGGTTGGCTCATGCTGTGCCCTCCAAAGATTTTAGACAGTAGCCATCTATCCTTGATGTGAGGTGAATGGTTTCCGCCAATAATCCCAGAGCCAATCTCCCCATCTTTTGTTTACTTATCTTCTGGCCACACGGGAAAGTACCTTGGCCAGCATCTCCACCAAACTGTTCTTTGATAGCAACTCACCGCTCAGTTTCTCCGCCTTACGCCATTCGTCGCTATCTGAGCGCGACGACATCATGACTATCGAGCAATTAGCATCTATTTTTTTCAGCTTCGTGTAGGTCTCAGTTCCGCTCATGTCCGGCATCAGTAAATCAAGGAAGATGAGGTCGAAAGCTTTGCCAGAGGTCAGCATCTCAACCGCGTCGTTGCCCGATTCGACATCAGTCACTACGGCGTCGTACTTTTCACTGAGGTTGCAGCTCAGCGCCACTCTGAAGTCAACCTCGTCGTCGACAATCAAGATTTTCAGATGTCTGTTCCTGATAACGTCGAGGTTATTCACCCGGGCATCTTCGGCTGGCAAACTATTATTCAGATGCATACTTATCTCCTTACTATGCTATACGCTGCCGCCTTCGGAAAGTTTAGGCTCGCTTCCCATAGGCTTCGTGTTGTCCAAAATCGGAAGCGTGATGCTAAACGTGGTTCCCTCTCCTTCCACCGAATCTACCGAAACCCTGCCGTCGTGATTCTCGATTATTTGCTCGACTCTGTACAAGCCCACACCAGTCCCGTATTCCTTCCCTTCCGTGTAGTAAAGCTTAAAAATTTTGCCCAAGTTCTTTTTAGCTATTCCACAACCATTGTCCTCCCACGTCAACTCAAGCCGATTGTCTGTGCTTTTGGCAGATACTTCAATACGACCTTTTATTTCCGCTGAATCGGGCGTACGCCTTTTCCTGATTGCGTCCAGGGAATTGTGAAATAGATGCCGAATGACCTCGCCGATTTGCTTAACATCCACTGCCAGCACTTCATCCTGAGCGCCGTAATAACTGTACACAAAATCCACTCTTTGTCTGTATGCCTCTTCCACCAGTTCGGCGAACAACTGATTATTGAAGATGTTTTTAACCGGCACTAGCTCTGTTTGCGGCGCGTCAGGCTGCGGCGACCGGGTCAGACTGATAAGATTTTTGAGAGCTTTTGCCAGGGCGTCTTCGACGCCGATACAGTACTTCATTAATTCATCTTGCTCGGCGATACCTTCTTTCCCTTTGAGCAAATCCATATATAACTTTGCCGTCGCAATATTACCCTGAGTCTGGTGGCTGATGGAGTAAGCATACTTACCTATGGATGCCTCCCATTCGGCCCTCTGCACTTGATCCTGGTAATCTTTTATTTCCCGCAGGTCTTTAAAAACGCCCATGCTCCCGATCCTACGCTTCTCTTCATCGAAGAGAAATGTGGCCGAGAGGAGAACCGGGATACGTAACCCGTCTACGTTTTTGATTTCGGCTTCGACGTTGTGAATCCGATGGCCGGGGCTTTGCCATAACTGCTTGCCGAGTTTCCGCGCCTCCTCCTCGGACGCATAAAAATGTACGACCGATTTGCCTCTCACTTCCTCTTGTTTATGCCCCCACAACTGTTCGCAGGCGATGTTGAAAATTTCCACATCGCCATTTTTGTCGAGGAAGATAATCGGGACGGGCGAGTTCTCGACGATATTTTGCAGGTAAAATTTTTGAGTGTGCAGGAATCTGGCGAGGCCAATCTGTTTGGCAAACATTTCAAAACGCTTCAAATCCTTCTTATCGAAGCGGGAAGTCTGGGACATCGGCTCCACCTTATTAATAACCTTGATGACACCGAGAATATCCTCCTTCTTCGCAAATATCGGGACGGCCATGAACGACTCTATGTCTTTACTATTATCATTATGCTTCCGGTGTAAAAACTCCTCTATCTCGACATCATATTTCCCGTGATAAGTGCTGACCGCTTCGCCTTCCAGGAAGACTTCCCCGGTCTGCGCGACCAGACCCGTCTTCCCCTCGCCTAATTCGTAATAGGCATCCTTGAGAAGCTCCATCGGCATGCCATAGCTTTCGGTCAACTCAACCCGATCTCCCTTCAGGTTCTTCAGGAATAACATGCAGAGCTCGGCATGCATCACCTCGGCGGCGCGCTCAACGATTAGCTTAAACATCTCCTTCATATCATGCTCATAGACGAGCATATCGCCGACCTCGTAGAGCGATTCGAGCTGTTTCACCGTCCTGTTCAACTCGCCTATCAGCTCCGCATTCTTGATTGTCGCGCCCAGATGGTTGGCCGCAATCTCAAGCTCAGTCCGGCAATCTTCGCTGAACCCTCTCTTCAATAGACAGGAGATGTCCGTCTTCGTCTCTGCGAGGTCATAGTGTTCAGACCTTTTATTGACCACCCTGATGACGCCTATCTTATCGTTCCCGACTTTAATCGGGACGGCCAGGTAATGTTGGAGCCGACCGCTCGGGATGTCCCTGATATCTTCTCCCTCGAATTCTTCTGGTAGCGGCTCGAATTCCTTCGGCTGAGAGTTGTCCCCCGGATTGTCAGTTGACTTAAACTGCCGGTTGTACAGCTTCGTCTGGTCTTTCTCATAGGCTTTGCCGACCATCCCTACCTCGGGGGCGTATTGCTTCTCGACCGGCTCCACCCACTGGCCCGCACGAAATTCGGCGACGTTTTTCAATTCCTTCTTCGTCTCATCGAACAGGAATATGGAGATGATTTCGGGTCGCAAGCCCTCGGAAATTTTCTGGAAGATGATGCGGTAGATCTTTTCCAGTTGGCCTTCGCTGGTAATAAATATTTTGCTGATGTCTCCCAGCATGTCGCCGATATTTCTATAGTCAGAGTGAATTTCAAGCCGCTTCTTCTTGAGCAGGTATTTGGTAATAGCGAGCGCGGTCTGAGCCATGAACTCCTCGACCAATTCTTTCTTTTCGTCGCTCTCGAAGAACGCTATCAAATCGCTATTGATATTAAAGATGGCGTCAATGTCTTCCCCGAAGACGCGCGTCGAGATAGGGACGATATAGGCGGCGTGGACATTATTAAGATACTCCACACATTCCGGATTGATTGACTCGTCTTGCAGCATCTCTGTTTTCAGAGCTTGGAATTCTGGCTTCGTTTGCAAATCATCAATAATAATCGTTTTACCAATCTCGGCTGCGAGCCCCGAGTAAGCTTTATTCAAAGGCACGCGCTCATCGAAGATGCGCTCCGCGTTTTGCACCTGTCCCCGGCTGGCCCAGAGGACAAGATCGCCTCTGTTGGGATCAAGGATTCGGATGTGGCATGTGTAAGCATCGAGTATTTCCAGCGCGCGGTCACAGATTAATGCTAACACTTCTTTTAGTTCGAGGTCGGCGTCGGCATTTGCGCTCAGCCCGAGGTGGTTAATTCGCCGCACTATCTCAAGATGCGCCTCGACCTTTTTTCCCAACCAAGGTTTTTCAAGGGCTACAAATGCATCATTAATATGAAAGAGTAATGCCTCACGGAATGATTCATGGGTTTTGGCAACATAAGAGAAGACATTGTAGGCCGCCGCTTCTGTTGCCTCCAGTAGCTCCTCGTGGGCAGTGAGGATGATTACCCTGTAATTTGCTATCTTGTCTTTGATGGACTCCAGTAACTGCGTGCCCCTGCCCTTGTGCAGTTTCAAGTCTAGAAGAATGACCTGCACGTCCGGGTGTTCGTTCAAAAGATTAAGGGCGGCTTGCACGGACGCGGTTTCAAGGAATTCAAAACCTGTACCCTCAAGTAAGTCGATAACGGAGGCGCGGTAATCTTTATCGTCTTCGACAAATAATATTTTTCGGCTTGGAGGCATAAGGTTTATAGCTCACTCAAGATGGAGGTCAGTCTCTCGTTAGGGATTGGCTTCTCGACAAGTTCGACATTTAAATCTTCAATTTCTTTCCACTCCTTGCTGTCTGAGTATGCCGACATCACTACGATCCGGCACGCAGCGTCCGCCTGTCGTAGTTTTTTATAAGCGTCGACCCCATTCATGTCCGGCATGATTAAATCCAGAAAGATAGCGTTAAACGCTTCTCCTGCGCTTACCAGTTCAACTGCGCCTTTGCCGGAGTTGACGTCCATCACGGCAGCCGCGTACACCTCCGTCAGAAGGAATCTCATGGAATCTCTGAAATCATCCGTGTCATCAACCAGCAGAATTCTAAGCTGCTTTTTTCTGATGAAGTCTATTATTTCTTCATCGCTTGGGTCTCCGGATTCCAGGTAAGGGTTAGCGGAGAGACACAGATATGTAATAAGAGGCGCTCGATGTGTAGCAGGCAAGCGAGTGTTTTCCTCCTCAAGGGTCGGAGTAATCGTGGTCATCTTGATGTTCAGCGTTCAGCAGGGGAAGCGTTATCTGAAAGAGCGCACCTCTGCCAGGAACTGATTCGACTGTGATATGACCATTGTGATTCTCGATTATCGTTTTCACGATGTGTAGGCCGAGGCCGGTGCCCAGATTATCATCTTTCGTAAAGAACGCGTTAAAGATCTTCTGTCTATCTTCTTCGGGGATACCGCATCCATTATCGTTCCATAGCAGTTGCACCTGATGGTGATTGACGGCAGCCGACACACTGATAAGACCGATTTCAGACATCTTCCCGGTAGCTCTTCTTTTTTCTATTGCATGTATTGAATTGGTCAAAAGATTTGAGAACACTTGCACTAGTTGTCCGAGGTCCCCGGAGAGTTGCTGCTCTTCCTGTGGATAAGTTACTACCGCTTTAATGTCCGTGCCGGGCGCGAGAGGATGCATCAATTCGTCTATCTCATGGAAGATATCGCTGAGTCTCAAGTCAACTTTATGTGGCGACTTAGGCGTGTTAGCCATTAATAATTTCTTAAACTCATCAATTGCACTCTGCACAGAGTTATAAATACTGCTGTAAGCTTTATACTGTTTTGGCTCTTTGTCTTTATCGCATTGACGCAATAACACCGTGGCATAATTCCGCGCCGTCGCAAGCCTATGTTTAATATCGTGACCAATCGTCCGTGCGAACCGACCGACGACTGCTAATCTCTCAGCCTGCAAAATTTTCTCTTCCATCTTTATGGCTTCGCGCCGGTCTTTGAAGACGCCTATGCTGCCGTCCAGTTGTCCCTGTTCATCCTTCACAAAACAGGCTGATAAACTGATTGGGATAATCTCTTCATTAACCACGTGTTTGACCAGAGCTTCAATATTTTTCACCCGATGATCCTTACTCTCCCATAACTGTTTGCCGATTTTTTTGGCATGTTCTTCGGAAACGTAATAATTCTGGACGGGCTTGCCCTTGACATCTTCGTACTTCACTCCCCACAGTTCCTCGCAAGCCTTGTTGAAGACTTTGATTTGTCCATTTTTGTCCAAAACAATGATGGGGTCAGGTGAATTAACAATCAAATTTTGATAATACTTCTCGGCCTTCGCTTGCCTGTCTCTGGCGGTCACAATCTTGATAGCCATTTCAATGAGGGGTATCAAAGTCTTCAATCTTTCGGCATCCATCTCCGTGTAATGACGGCTCCAACGTGAATAGACAGCAATCACCCCGATGACCTGGCCCCTGAGTGTCAAGGGGACAAAGAGGGCCGACTTGGGTCTCGGACGGTGTAACCTGAAGTACGTTCCTAAATATTTTTTCAAATGTGCTTTCGTGATTTGCGGGATAATCACCGATTCCTTATGTTTGATAGCTATTCTTGAATAACCGTCGTCAAGCGGCCTTGTCCCCCACTCGTAGCCCTGTGGAAGACCTATCGTCGTTGCCAGCTTATATTCCTGAGTATTATCGTCTCTTAATCTGATATGACCCATCTCGGAGTTTGTGAACTCCAGCCCCTTTTCCAAAATGAGCTTGAGAGTCCGTTCAAGCATGTTGTCGGTCAATATCGCATCATCAACCTTCTCTACAACCTGAATGAGCTTAGTCAGCTCTCTTTGTCTCGCCTTCGCCAGATTCGCGGCGACTACACCAACTCCAACCAGCACCATGCATCTCAGCGCGAACGCATAGAAGTTAACATCTTGATTTGATAACGGTGCCAGGTATGCCAACAGGTATGCGGCAATTGAGAAGATTGTCAGAGAAATAGTTCCCGAGGACCCCAGATACCTGGATACAGAGATGATCGGAAATATATAAAGTAAGAACCAGGAATTGCCCGGGCCGGCAGAGTTATTAATAATCAAAGTGATTAAAACAACATCCACTATAGCGGGAATGATTTTTACTCTCTTTAAATTAAGCCATTCAGCCTTGAGGAGTCCCAAAGAGAGATTGAATGCGCAATAAATCGCTATCAAAGCCCACAATGGCTCTTTTGGTTTAATATTCAGGTCTAGGAGAGAATAGATAAGTAGAACTAGACATAAGAAGATTCTGGTCCGAGCGATACTTACCCAAGAAGAAGGGAAGAGGGTAGTCCGATGTAAGGAAACGTCTTTCGGCATATCGGTTTTTATCGCGCGCGCGCCGCGTAAGTAGCAACTAATATCTGTGCTTTACGTAAGAGAACGCGCGTTGAACGAGAAGCACATGGGTTGTACCGCTGCTCGCAGTTATGTGCCGAGAAAGCTTAAGATCCGATGATTGAGGGCAATTTCTTCGTGAGAAAGAACCTGTTTCGTGTGCTAAAGAGATTCACCCATATCAGAACATCTCGAATGCTTGCAGGGAGTTCAATGGAGACCTTACCGCTGCGCCAAGTTCTTATTTCCTAACCTGAAAACTGACGTTGTTAGTCTTAACTTAACCGCAATCTCGGGCTGCATTCCATCTTCCCCATGACTCTTTATTGCCTTAAGTTGTCATGCGTTCCTGATGATTATGAATTTAAGCCATGAGTATCTCTTTTTATAATGAGCGAACGGTATTACTTTCATAATTAAATGTCAATAGTTACAGTATTTAGCCGTCCAGATGGGGCAACCCGGAAAGTCGGACTGTCTGCGCGTCTAATCCTCGTCGTGGTCTTCGCCGTCGTAGTGCATGACGACGCGTTCGTCGTCGACGATGGTTTCCAGATGCACGGGCCTGCCCCAGAGCGCGTGGACGTGTTCAAGCGCCTTGCGCGCGTATTTTGAATCAAGCTCGACGCCTTCATAAGCGTGGCGGAGGTACAGCTCGCGGTTACGGTTATAGTCGCCGTCAAGGACTTCCAGATAGGGGAAACCGAAGTTGGTCATGTTCGCCACCAGTTGATTGCGCACACGCTCCCAACGCTTTTCAGTGATCGTCCATTCCTCGTCTTCCACCAGCTCATAGACGAAGAGGTCCAGCTCCTCGCACAGATCTTCCGTCAGATAGTTGCGCAGGAAAGAGACGTCCGATTCCATCTCGCGCACCTCGAAAATCTTTTCGCGTCCCTCTCCACCATTGCGTCCGAACTTCTCTCGCTCCTCATCTGTAGGCTTATCCCACCGCCGCTCTATGTCCTCGAAAATCTTGTAGCCCAAGTAGTACGGATTCAACTGGCCCATGTGCGGCGAGACCACTCCCGAATGAAGCTCCGCAAATTCGAGGTGCTCTTTGTCATCAAGGTCCAGTTCCCTCATGATGCGCGCATGCCAGTATGAGGCCCATCCTTCATTCATCACTTTGGTTTGCATCTGCGGGATGAAGTATTCCATCTCCTCGTGGACCATAGAGATGACGTCGCGCTGCCATGGGTGCAGGTTGGGCGAGTGGCGCATGATGTAGTAGAGGATGTCTTTTTGAGGCATCTGCTCGCCCGCCGGCACTTCGTCTTCGGCTTCCGGCGCGGGTTCTTCTTTTTCGCCGAGCCTCCATAAATCATCGTAGCGCCCTTCGGCGCGGACGTGCGGTTTCTGCGCCGACGGTAAGCGCGGCTGATCGCGCTTGATAAAGAAGTTCGGGTCAATGTGTTCTTCGATGGAGAGCACGGCGTCCAAAAATCTTTCGACCGTCTTGCGCCCGTACTTGAACTCGTAGTCCATCATGCGGCCCGCGTGTGTCGAGACGCTATCCACCATCCGCCGGTTGGTCTTGGAGAAGTAGACGTTGTTCCTGAAAAAATCTACGTGGCCGAGGACATGCGCCATGACCAGCTTGTTCTGTATGGGGCTGTTGGTTTCGAGCAGAAAGCCGTAAGCGGGATTAGTGTTGATGACGACTTCGTAGATTTTCGAGAGCCCGAAATCATACATCGTCTTCATGCGGTGATAGGCTTTGCCGAAGGTCCAGTGAGAGTAGCGACCGGGCAGGGCGTAAGAGCCGATTTCGTACATCACGGTCGCGGGAACCATCTCGAAGCGCGTCGGAAACGGTTCCAGGCCGAAGCGCTGCGCGATCTCCCAGATCTGCTCTAAAGCTTTTTCTAAATCTTTAATCTCGCGGTCCTGCATCATGGAATCTATAGCTCGTTCTTCTTGCCGAAAAATTGTTTGAGCGCTGGATAGACGTCTTCCTTATCGTCAATCCTGACGCCGACGAAACGCTCCTTCTGCTTGAGCCGGTCGTTGAAGATGGAAAGCAGCGCGCCCGAAGAGCGGCGATAGCTGCTTGCTCCTTCCTCACCGATTTCGCCGTAGCCGAAGAGATTGCAGGTCTGAATCAACTGGTCTGCTAACCGTACGGCCTCTTCGTTATCGGAATAATAATTGTCGCCGTCGGAAAAATGGAACGGGTAGATGTTCCAATCCCTCGGGCTGTAGCGATGATCAATGACATCGAGCGCCAACTGGTAGGCGCTTGAGACCACCGTGCCGCCCGACTCGCCCTGCGTGAAAAATTGTTCCTCCGAGACCTCGCGCGCTTCCGTGTGGTGCGAGATAAAAACTATCTCGACGTTGTCATACTTGGTGCGCAGGAATCTGACCATCCAGAAGAAGAACGAGCGCGCGATATACTTTTTGAACTCGCCCATGGAACCACTTACGTCCATCATACTGATGACGACGGCGTTTGATTCGTAGCGTTGTCTTTCTTCCCAGGTCTTAAAGCGAAGGTCCTCTTTTTTGACGTCGCCGAATTGCGGGCGGCCCTTCTCGCGTGCGTTGCGCTTGATGTTCTCCATGATCATCCGGCGCTTGTCTAAATTTGCCATGACGCCTGTGCGGCGTATCTCGTTAAATTGCGTGGCCTTCGAGGGCACGGCTTTTTTGGCTTTCTCTTCTAGAAAGGGGAGTTGCAAGTCTTCAAAGATGAGCGCGGCGATTTCGTCTATCTGGACTTCTGCCTCGTAGTATTCGCCGCCGCCTTCCTGGCCCGCAGGCCCGGCTCCGCGCCCGCTGCCGCCTCCGCCCGGCTGGCCTTCGCGCGCGATGACGTCGCCGACGCGCGTGCGCCCATCCCCTTGTCCGACATGCTTTCGTTTGCGGAAGTCGTAGCGGAACTTGTACTCGTCCAGAGCGCGTATAGGAACTTTCACGGTGCGCTTGCCGTCGGAAAGAATGATGGCTTCATTCGAGACGATGGAGCCCAAATTCTTCTTGATAGCTTCGCGCACGCGCTCCTTGTGGCGCTCCTGGTCCATGATGCCTTTGCGCTGTAGCGACCAATCGTTGCGTTGGATGGACATCTTCCAAACACCTCTCTTACACGCTCAAGGCTGCTCGTCGTGCGCCCTCAGCTTCTATGGCGTTCGCGCTCCTACAAAAATCCACGATTAATTGCGCGAAGTCCTGCGGGTACTCTTCCTGCGGCAGATGCCCGCACTGGCGAAAGACTATGAGCCGCGCCTGCGGGATAGCGCGGTGCAAGTAGTGACCGTTACGTATAGGAATCTCCGCGTCCTGCTCGCCCCAGATAAGCAGCGTGGGCTGATGTATGAGATGCGCGTCGCGGCTGATGCGCTCGGCGCGCCACTGGCGCAGCATACGGAGCGCGGCGCGCTGTGTGCTCGACGTGCGCAAGTGACGGTGATGCGCTTCGAAACGCTCGTTATTAATTTCTTTGACGCTGATACGATTGCGACGCATGCGGCTGCGCACGAACGGCGCGAAGTCCAGCAGCAAGGGCGACATGAGATCGCCCACCACGGGCGAGCGCCCTAGACGTAGCAGCGGACGCTTTTTCACTTCGTCGTTGACCACAGCGCCTACGAGCACAAGCCGCCGAACGCGCGACGGATAATCGAGCGCGCAGGCGGCGGCTATCGCTCCGCCGTAAGAGTTGCCGACGAGCGCGGCCTCTTGAATCCCAAGCTCGTCCATGAGGCCCATGATGAGGCGGGCGTGCCACTCTATGGTGTAATCGCCGTCGGGCGGTTTGGCGGAAAAGCCGAAGCCCGGAAGGTCAACCGCGATGACGCGAAAGCCTGCATCCGCGATGGGCATGAGCACTTCACTCCAGACTACGGTGGAAGCTGTGAAGCCGTGTATCAGGATGATGACGGGAGCATCCCTTTCACCAGCCTCCTGATAATGAAGGCGAAGCCCCTCAACATCCGCAAAGCGCGAGCGCTCGGCGTGATGCAGGCTCCTGGCGTGCTCGGCCCACTCTACATCCTTCGGGCGCGTCAGCATCTTGACGGCCACCGCAGCGCCCGCCAGCCCCGTCGCCCCTGCAATCCAATAGCGTGTCTTCATCGTTTCTCTTCGCCCGTCGAACCCTCTTTGAGATTTAACTTCTCGGCCCCGGAAAATTTAATCCGCATGGGAGATTGTCGCCCGTAAATATTGACCTTCACTTTGAGGAGCGAGCGCGCTTGATTAATGCCCTCAATTCTACCGGTGAAAGCAGCAAACGGCCCGTCCTTGATTCTCACCATCTCGCCCAATCTGAAAGTGGGCATCGTCCTGACCTCTTCCTCCTTTGAGAAAAACGCCCGCACCTCTCAAATGAAAAGCGCGGGCGTCTTCCCTGTTAACAATTCCGCCACTCGGGGCGACGTGTGTGCGACGCTCATGCCCGGCTAACGCGAGAGCAGCGTGCCGACGTAGGTCAAAAGCTCGTTGGCGCAGACCGGGCAATAGCCGTGCTCGCGCACGAGTCGGTCCACGACCTCGTTGATGCGGCGCAACTGGTCCGGGTCGGGCGTCTTCGCACTGGTTGTGATTTTCACGACGTCCTTGAGGTCCGAGAAAATCTTCTTCTCGATGGCCTCTTTGAGACGCTCGTGAGAGTTGTAGTCGAAGGTTCTTCCTTTACGCGCGTAAGAGCTGATGCGAATCAGAATCTCCTGCCGGAATGTGTTCTTGGCGTTCTCCGTGATTCCGATCTGCTCCTCTATGGAGCGCATCAGTTGCTCGTCCGGGTCCATCTCCTCTTCGGTGATGGGGTCTTTGATGCGTTCCTTGTTGCAGTAGGCTTCGACATTATCGAGATAGTTGTTGCAGAGCGTGCGCGCCATCTCCTCGAAGGAGTAGACAAAGGCGCGCTGGACTTCGATCTTGGCAATCTCGTCGTACTCTTTGCGCGCGAGCGAAATCAGATTCAGATAGCGTTCGCGCTGGTCCGGGCTGATGCCTGTGTGCTGTTCAAATCCATCCTTGATGGCGCGCAGGGCGTCAATCGGGTTGATACAGGTGATGCCGTCGCGCACCAGAGCGGACGAGAGACGATTGATGATGTAGCGAGGAGAAATGCCGTCCATGCCTTCGCGCACGGCTTCGTCCTTCAATTCGCGCACGTCCTTGGACTTGTAGCCTTCGACGTCCTCGCCGTCGTAGAGCTTCATCTTTTTGACGATGTCCACGCTCTGGCGCTTGGGTTCTTCCAGGCGCGTCATGACGGCAAACATCGCCGCGACTCTTAAAGTGTTCGGCGCGATGTGGACGTTGCGCAAAGCCTCTGACTGTTTGAGGAGCTTGTCGTAGATGCGCTCCTCCTGCGAAACACGCAGGTTGTAAGGGACGCGCACGAGGATGATGCGGTCTTGCAGGGCTTCCGACTTACGGTTGCCTGCAAAGCTTATGTACTCGTTTTCGTTCGAGTGCGAGACGATGACTTCGTCCGCGTAGATCATGGCAAAGCGGCCCGTCTTAATATTCTGTTCCTGCGAGAGCGTCAGGAGCGAGTACAAAAATTTCTCGTCCACCTTGAGCATCTCTACAAATTCCATGAGGCCGCGATTGGCGATGTTCAATTCGCCGTCGAAGCGATAGGCGCGCGGGTCTGATTCGACACCGACCTCGCCGATGGTCGAAAGATCAATCGAGCCTGTCAGCTCCGTAATGTCTTGTGATTTAGGGTCTGAGGGCGCGAAGGTTCCGATGCCTATGCGCTCCTTTTCGGAGAAGACCATGCGCTCTACACGCACGTCCTCGTGTCGGCCCTGATAGTTATGCTCCAAAGCATAACGGCATTGCGGGCAGAGGTCGCCTTCGATGTAGATGCCGTAGTGCTTCAATATCTCCGGGCGCAACTCGTTCGGGATAAGATGCAGCGGCTCCTCGTGCATGGGGCAATCTTTGATAGCGAAGAGCGCGCCGGTTTCGGTCTGCGTCCAGTTTTCAAGACCGCGCTTGAGCATCGAGACGATGGTTGACTTGCCGCCGCCCACCGGGCCCATCAAGAGCAGTATGCGCTTGCGGACTTCCAGGCGTTGCGCTGCCGATTTGAAATATTCGACGATGCGCGCAATCGGCTCCTCTATGCCGAACAGCTCTGTGGCGAAGAAGTTGTAGCGTGCCACTTCGTCGCGCGTGCCCTCGTTGAGCTTGTCCACGCCCGCCGCGTGAACCATGTCGTTGATGCGCGCGTGCGAGAGCTGGGCCAGCTTGGGGTTCTGCGTGACCAGCTCGAAGTAGTCGCGGAAGGAGCCTTCCCACCTGAGCGCTTCGCGCTCGCGACGCAGATTCTCCAGCCGTTCGCTGATATTGAATTTATTATTGCCATCCTGCTCTTGCATAGCCCTTTGTACCTCTTTATGTTGGCTCACGCGCGCGCGTGGACGGCGTGGGGGATGCACGCCCTTCTTGATCCGTGTCGGAGCGCGGCGCGGGTGGCGGGAGAAGAGAAAAGCCCACGGGGACGCGCTCTCACTATCAGGATTGGTCTTGCGGCTTGGGGATGCGGCCATCTCGTGCGCGCTGTCCGAAGAGCGCCGTGTCGCCCGAGAAGCGGCGCGACCTTTCCAAATAATCTAATCTTCGATTTTCAAAACTGGAGCGGGAGGGGAGCGCATCAGTCGCTCATGTTGGAAGCAAGACGGGCTTCCCTTGCTCTCGAACAAGTATAGCACACCGTACAAGGGTGCTCGTCATGCTTATTTTTCCTCCGCCCCGAGGACAACCACCGGGCGCAAAGCCTCGCGCCCTTCGTCATAAATGCTGACGGCGAGGAGATTACCCACCTCATCGCGCAGCCGCACATGCTCGCCGTCCCTGTACAGAGCCGCCTCGCTTCGGTCCAGGCGAAGCGGAACGCCGTTCATGGTACGGCGCGCCTCCTCAGAGGTTAGATGCCGAAAAGGCATTGGAGAGAGCGCCGCGTCCGTAGAAAGGAGCGCGCCCGCCGCCTCGCCCGCTTCGACCAGCTTTTCCAGTTCTTCAAGCGTCAACGCATTGTCGAGGTCGAAGCCGCCCGCGCGCGTACGCCGCAAAGCTGAGAGATGCGCGCCGACGCCGAGCCGCGCGCCTATCTCTTCGGCCAGCACGCGCACGTAAGTTCCCGCCGAACACTCGACGCGAATCTTCAGCTCACACGTTCCATCCTCAAGAGGGACGAGCAACTGCCCTTCATGACGGACGGCTTCAAGCTCATAAATCGTCACGCGCCTCGCCGCGCGCTCGACCTCAAGCCCGCGCCGCGCCAGCTCATAAAGTTTTTTCCCCTCTATCTTTTTAGCCGAATACATAGGCGGTACTTGCTCTATCTCCCCGCGCAAAGAACCGAGCGCCTTCTCTATCTCCTCCTCGCTCCGCGCACGCACCCTATCCCGTATAGCTTCGCTTTCATCGTCTATTGTTTTCCGCGCACCCGTCACATCGCCCGTCAACGTCTCGTAGCCAAACCTCACCACGGCTTCATACTCTTTGACATCACCAGCCAGAAATTGTGCCAGCCGCGTTGCGCGCCCGACCATCACGACCAGCACGCCCGTCGCAAACGGGTCGAGCGTTCCCGTGTGGCCCACACGTTTGGTGCGCAGGACGCGCCGCACACGCGCCACCACGTCGTGCGAGGTCCATCCTTCGGGCTTGTCTATGATGAGAAGACCGTCCATCAATTTTAGATTTTGGATTTTTGATTTTGGATTTGCAAACATTTTTATCTCTGGGCTAGAGTTTAAAAAGTCATGCGGAAACGTAACTGGAAACCGAAAAAGGCGGGCGATGCGGCTCGCGTTGAAGAGAATGAGCGCGAGGCGCGGCCCGTCGATCCTGAAAAGGCGCGTGCGCGCACGATGCAGCGCGCCGTCAAGCTGCTCGCGGCCAAGCCTCGCTCCGTGGAAGAGCTGCGCGAGCGCCTGCTTGAAAAAGAGTGGACGAATGAAGAGGTGGTCGAGGGAGTGCTACAGAAGCTTGGCGAATACGGCTACCTGAATGACGAGCGTTACGCCTTTGGCTACGCCTCCTATCGCGTGCGCCAGAAGCCTGTCGGACGCCAGCGACTACAGCGCGACCTACAGATGAAAAAGGTCTCGCGCGAGACCACCACGGAAGCCCTCGACCTCGTGTTTCAGGAGACGCCCGAAGAAGAATTGATAGACCGCGCGATAGCGAAACGCACGCGCCTACGGGGCCGCCCCACCACGCGTGCCGAAGTCAAAAGCCTCTTCGACCATCTACTGCGCCAGGGTTTTTCCTACGAGCTTGTCAGCAACAAGGTACGCGCCGCGTCCGCCATCAGCACTGACGAAGACGAAGTCTCATAACTTCACCGCAGAGACGCAGAGAGAGCGGAGTTAACGCAGAGAGTGTTGAATCATTTTCTCTGCGCGTTCTCCGCGTCCTCTGCGTCTCTGCGGTGAATACTATTTGAAAGGGCTTCACTCCCGTTCTCCACGGCAATTTCGCTCACTCGCTTCCCGCGTGCTACACTTGTTGTTTAATCAAAAAGGGATAGGATTTGTCTGATATGAAGGGAAACGAGATTCGCCGACTTTTTCTGGAGTACTTCGAGCGCCACGGGCATCGTGAGGTGCGCTCAAGCCCTCTGCTTCCGGCCAATGACCCGACGCTGCTGTTTACCAACGCGGGGATGAACCAGTTCAAAGACGTCTTCACGGGCGCGGAGAAGCGTGAATATTTGCGCGCCGCCTCCTCGCAGAAGTGTATCCGCGCCGGGGGTAAACACAACGACCTCGACGAAGTCGGCAAGACCGCGCGGCATCACACCTTTTTCGAGATGCTCGGCAATTTTTCGTTCGGCGATTATTTCAAAGAAGACGCCATACGCTACGCTTGGGACTTACTGGTTAACGAGTACGGGCTGGACCCGGAGCGTTTGTGGTTCACGGTTTTTGAAGGCGACGAGACGGTCGCTGCTGACGAAGAGGCAGAGGCTCTGTGGGAAAAGGTCGGCGCACCCCGTGAGCGCATACTGCGTTTCGGGCGCAAGGACAACTTCTGGCAGATGGGCGACACTGGCCCCTGCGGTCCTTGCAGCGAGATTCATTACTACATGGGCGAAGACCCGTCAGATCCGACGAAGAATCGCGCGGAGTTAGTCAACGGCCCCGGCGATACGACGATGGAAATCTGGAATCTAGTCTTCATGCAGTACGAACGAGATGCGAGCGGGACTTTAACGCCTCTGCCCAAACCATCCGTTGACACGGGCGCAGGGCTTGAACGTCTCGCGACGGTGCTTCAAGGAGTGAAGTCGAATTACGACACGGACCTTGTTCGTCCGATCATAGATTTCACAGCCAAGCTCGCGGACCGTCATTACGAGCCCGAGACTAAAGAAGGCTTTGCCATGCGCGTCATCGCGGATCACGCGCGCTCGGCGGCCTTCGCCATCGCCGACGGCATCCTGCCCGGCAACGAGGGGCGCAACTACGTCCTACGTAAAATCATGCGCCGCGCCATCTATCACGGTCATCGCGCGCTCGGGTTTGAAGACCCCTTCTTCTCGAAGGTGACGGACACGGTCGTCACGGAGATGTCGGAAGCCTATCCCGAATTGGAAGCCTCGCGCGAATTTATAGAGCGCATGGTTAAGCTAGAAGAGGAGCGTTTTAGCTCCACCCTCACGGTCGGTCTACAAAAACTGGAAGCGCTCTTTGCCGTCACGCCTGAAGACACGATGCCGGAGTATAAAGAACTGGCGCGACTCTACGACACCTTCGGCACACCGCGCGATCTCGTTCGCGTGAGCCTCGAAGAACGCGGCTTCACCGTTGAAGAGGAAGAGTTCAACGAATCGTTTGACGCGGCCCTGCGCGAGATACAGCAGACCGGAGCGAAAGCGGAAGCCGCCACACGCGCAAAGGCGAAGCCTGTCTATGCACAGATTGCGGAGCGCACTGGACAGAGCGAGTTCAGAGGCTATGAAGAAACGCTGACCGAAGGCGCGCGCGTTCTTGCGCTCATCAAGGGCGAAGAGGAAGTCGAAGAATTACGCGAAGGCGACGAGGGCGAAGTCGTGCTTGACCGCACACCGTTTTATTCAGAAGCGGGCGGGCAGGTCGGAGATACGGGCGTGCTCTTAGGTGACGGCCTGCTTGCTAACGTCAACGATACTGTCTCGCCCGTCGCGGGGCTCGTCCTTCATCGCGTCACAGTCGAACGCGGTGTTATCCGTGCTGACGCTGAAGTGACGGCGCAGGTTGATGTCGAAAAGCGAGACGCTACGCGGCGTAATCACACGGCGACGCATCTTCTGCACGCGGCATTGCGTGAAGTTTTGGGAACGCATGTTAAGCAGGCCGGGTCTGTGGTTGCTCCGAACTACCTGCGTTTTGATTTCACGCATTACCAGCCTTTGACGCGTGATGAGATGGCGGAGCTTGAAAGGCTCGTCAACTATCACATCCTGCGCAACGAGCCCGTGCGGACGGACGTGCTCCCGCTCGAAGAGGCCATGCGTTCGGGCGCGATGGCGCTCTTTGGTGAAAAGTATGCGGAGAAAGTCCGCGTGTTAACTGTGCCGGGTTTGACGGGCGATGCTTTTTCCAGAGAGCTGTGCGGCGGAACGCATGTGCGCGCCACGGGCGACATAGGGCTCTTTAAAATCACCAGCGACGAGTCAATCGCTTCCGGCACGCGCCGCCTGCGCGCCGTCACGGGCGCAGACGCTTTCACGCGATTTCAGGAAACCGAAGCCCTCGTGGATGAAGTGACGAGCGAGCTTCGCACTTCGCGCAACGATCTTCCGGCGACCATAGAGCGCCTGCAAGAAGAGTTAAAGAAAGCACGGCGCGAGGCCGAAGCGCTGCGCTTGAAGATTGCTTCGGGCGCGTTGGGCGTGTCCGCAAACGGCGGCGAGGCGCGCGACATCGCGGGCGTCCATGTGCTCGTGCGCGAGGCGAGCGGCCTTGATGCCTCCGAGATGCGACAGCTTTCCGACACCTTGCTGGCGCGCATCACGTCGGGCGTAGTCGTCCTCGGGCGCGCTAATGAGGGCAAGGTGTCGCTCATCGTGCGCACGTCTACGGATTTGACCCGGCGCGTGCCTGCGGGTCAGGTCATCAAAGAATTAGCACCGATTGTCGGAGGCCGTGGCGGCGGCAAGCCCGATATGGCCGAAGGCGGCGGCAACCAGCCGGAGAAACTACAGGAAGCGCTTGAGGCCAGCTACGGAGTCGTCGAGCGCCTGCTGGCTTAAACGCTGGACCAGCACGTCGCAGAGTTTTAAATTACCGGACAGGAAAAAGGGAAGGACGGAGTTCGTTCGTTTGGATTATCACCGAACGAACGAACTCCGTCCTTCCCTTTTTATCTTCAAGCTCAAGCGAGATGCCTACATCGCCTTCTGCTTGTCCGTGAGCTGGATATTCATCTTCTCCAGCGTCAGCTTGTTGAGTGTGCCTGTGACCTTGATGTTCTCGGCTTGCTGGTACTTCTTCAAGCCCTCGCGTGTGTCCGTGTCAAGCTTGCCCGTGGTCTCTCCAGCATAAAAGCCTCGCTGTTTGAGAATCGCCTGCGCCTGCTTGATCTGGTCCTTGTTGGCCCGGAAGACGGGGCCGCGTTTTTTAGAGTTCGCGGTTGCGGTGTTTGCAGCCGTGTTGGAGTTTCCGGTTTGCGTGGCTAAGGCGGCTGACGCGGCGAGCAAGAGCGACAGCAGCAGAGTGAGGGTTTTCCTCATTTTCTACCTCTCCTTCTTTTTTGAACATACGGGTGGGGCGCGCTGCCTTAAAACCAGCAGGCGCTCTTGATAGTGAAAAAGTAGCTTGTGATGAGGTTCAGCAATCATACATCCGCTGTCAATACCCTCCCCCGACAGCTTCTTACGAACACCCTTCGCCTCCTTTCATTAACCCTCCAGACGACCACAATCGAGAATGACTGATTTCTAAATGACCTGAATACAGGCTTTATACAGAGTGTTTAACGCGTTGGCTTTTGTGTTGTCAGGTTTTAAACTTAGTGTTATTATCTTTCCTGCGTCAGTTCTGGCGCGCTTCTCGGCGGCGGCGGACACGCCCGGCACGGTTTTCTTCGTGCACAACTCGAAGGCACATGCTTTCTCCCTCCATTTGAGATTCTTCAAGACTATAAGAATGCGCTACCTGAAAACATTTCCCTTCGCGCTCCTTTTGGTTTCGCTCTCGGCGGCTTCCGCTCTGGCGCAGACGAGCTATCGCTTCGACAATTTCGACGTCAAGGACGGCGTGCGCGTCGAGAGCGTCGAAACTACTTCGGAGCTGCCATCAGCGAAAAAGACGCGTTTGACGGCCAGGACCGTGGATGTCAACAACCTCACCGCCAGGACTTCAAAGCCCCTGTATACGAGCGGTCTGGTGATGACCGTGAGCAAATCCCTTGACGGATTTACCACGGGCGATGCACGCATAGACGCTATGATTGTCGAATCGGGCGCGCGTCACGGCGTCGACCCTGTCCTGATATATGCGCTGATGCACCAGGAATCTTCGTTTAAGAAGGGTGCTATTTCTCCGAAGGGTGCGCGCGGGCTGATGCAGTTGATGCCGGGGACGGCGGCGCGTTTTGGCGTGACGAATATCTTTGACCCGCGCCAGAACATAGAGGGCGGCACGCGCTACATACGTTTCCTTTTGAATGCCTTTGACGGCGACATAGCCTTGACGCTGGCCGGATACAATGCCGGAGAAGGCGCTGTGATGAAGTACGGGCGGCGCGTTCCGCCTTACCGCGAGACGCAGGAATACGTGCGACGCATCACGCAGCGATATGCAGTGATGCGCGATCCGCTGACGGCGAGCCGCGCCCGCACGGCCACGCCCGCACAGGTCGCAGCCGCGCAAACAGAGCCTCCGATTCCCCTTAACCTCTACGAACGCAACGTCTTCGCCGTGCGAACGCCCGACGGACGGCTACAGCTTTTGAGCCAGTAAGGCTGCCCGAAAAGCCTACAATAATTGCCCAGCCAGCCGGGACGGTTTCTTTATGTAAGAAACCGTCCCGATTTTTATTTCTAGAAGTGCTACATTTTTTGTATCATTAGGAATTTATAGGACTATAAAGCAGTCGCCCGGCTTCTATCAGAAAAAGCAATCAAGGTGTAGGAGGCTTCACGCCCTTGTTGAATATTGCCCCGACAGACTTCTTGCACACCCGCAACGAGACGGCACGCCACCGGCGCGCTCTTGTTATCGTGGACTCTGCTTCGCCTGTGCTGCCGTCGCAACTGGCCGTCTCCGGCTACGAAGCTTTCGCGGCGACGACGCTGACGGCCCGCCAGGCCGTACAGGAGTTCGCCCCCGATGTCGCAATCCTTGAGATTCATCACGGGGGCGAGACGGAAGCTATCGCCTTGGCGCGCAGGCTTCGCGCAGAGCCCGCGACCTACGCGCTGCCGCTCATCTTCGTCTGGAACAAGGATGACCGCGCGACTCGTAACGCCGCGCTCAACATAGGCGTGGACGATTACTTTGCCCTGTCGCTTCCCTTCTCGGACATGCTCGTCCGGCTCGATTCTCTCTTCTGGCGCATAGAGGCTGGCCGCCGCACAGTGGCCTCTACGGGCGACCAGCGTCTAGAGATAGACAACTTCATGCTCATGCTCGACACCGTGCGTGAGGATATTGATAAGGGAGCAGTAGGTTCGCTTGCCGTCATCAACGCCGCAGGCGTTGAAGGAAAGCCGCTTGAAAAGCAGACGCGCGACCGCGTGCTTGCGGAAGCGCACGGCTTCCTCAAGCTTTATCTTAGACGCATAGACACCGTGGCCTTTTACGGGCCGACCACGCTGCTTGTCTACCTCCCGCGCATGTCAGAAAGCGCGGGCGAAGAAGCTTTATCCAAACTGCGTCATGATTTTCTGCACGAGCATCCGCAAAGCGACTTCTCCATAGGCATCGCTTCCTTCCCGGAAGATGCGACCGACGTGGAGGACTTGATAGAAAAGGCCGAAGCCGCAGCGAGCCAACCCGCCGAGGCTCGCCCCGATGTAGCCGCAGGCAAGACCGCCGACTCTGCTCTGAGAGAAGCTGTGCCCGCGCTGCGCGTGGTCGAAGAAAAGAGACGTGAAGCAAACGTTTCGGAAATCGCCGCAGGAATTATCTCTGCATTAGGGGAAGAGACGAAGACCACCAAAGCCTTCGCGGAGGATGACGCGCGAATCGTCGAACCCGCGCGCGTCGCAACAAGGGAGCGTGCGCCCGTCGAGGTCGAGAAAAAATCGGATACGGTCGCGGAGAAGGCCGAGACGGCGGCGGCTGTGCCGCAGCGCGCGGAGAAATTCGTTTCGCATCTCGTGCGCGAGAAGAAGCTCGAAGACGGATTCGAGGCCGTGGTTGCGCCGCCGCCTGTCAGAAAGAGCCACCTGCCAACGAACGGCGCAGAAGCAAGACGCGCGTTGGACGCTGCCGCGCGCGAGCGCGAGCGTCGCTCACGCGGAGCATTAATGCCGCGCCGCCTGCTTTTGACAGTCTCGGACGCGGCGCGCATGGCGCAGCTCAACTCGCTCATACGCTCTGCCGGTTACGAAGCGCGCGCGGCCTTTGACGGCCAGCAAGCCCTCGACCTCCTGCGCATAGAGCGGCCCGATCTGCTCGTGCTCGATTACGAGTTGCAAGGCATTGACGGGTTGGAGACCATACGCCGTTTGCGTAAACAGAACGGCGGGCGTTTGACGCTGCCGGTCGTGCTCCTGCTATCGGAAGCGCACGAGAGCGTGCGCCAAGAGGCCGTGGCGTTGGGAGCGCGCGGCATCGTCCGCATGCCTTACGACCCGACGGAATTGCTCGACAGCGTGCGCTCTGCCGGAATGGTCGAGTAAAAAGAGCAGTGACAAGTGACAAGTGACGAGTGACAAGCAAGAAAAAGCTTTTAACTCGTCACTTGTCACTTGTCACTTGTCACTGTCTTTATGCACTGCACAAACTGCGGAACCTACATTGCCCCCGGTAACCGTTTCTGTGCCGGTTGCGGTCAGCCTGCGGTTGACCCGGAGATGACGCGTCTACAACGCCCGCAGGTTAATCAGTCTACGCCTCAGCGCGCACGCGCTCCGGAAGAATCAAGCGAGATAGAGCGCACGATTTTTCAGACGCGGCCCACGCTTCTTTTCGTCAATATTGGTTACGGGTTGGCGGCGCTGAGCGCTATCCTGCTGGTCGGCCTGCTCTCGCTGACGCCGATTCCGTGGTGGATTTCCGTGCCGCTGGCGCTCGCCCTCCTGCTCATCCCGGCCTTCTATCACGTCAAGCGCAACACAGTCGTCTACACCCTGACCGACTCGAAGATAGAGATTGACCAGGGACTCATCGCGCGCACGACGCGCAACATCCCCTTGCGTAATATTCAGGACGTCACGGTCTCTGCCACCATCCCGCAGCGCCTCATGGGCTTTGGCGACCTCATCATAGACAACGCGAGCGAGACGGGCGGCACAACCATCCTGCGCAACATCAACAATCCACGTCACTACGCCGATCTGCTTTTGCGCGAACTGCGCCGCTGGCGCTAAACTACCCACGAGCCACTTTCGCGCAACGGGAGTTTAGGCTGGAACATCAAACAGTTTCCGGGTTCTAAAGGGGTTAGGGTTCAGAGGTTTTACGGAAGAGGTGTCTATTTTGCGCATTGCTCGTTTTTCCAAACTGCTTTTCATTACCTACTTTCTATTGCTCCCTTTAACCAGCGCTGGCGCGAGCCCTGCTGTTCCTCCTGCGGATGAGACTTCCAAACTCCTGCCCGACGCGATTAAAGAGTTTCGCGCACGCGGGCAAGCTCAAACCGCGGATGCTTTTTTCGCAGAGATTAACCCTGAAGATTACGGCGTCGTCTCGGCTGCAACTCGCACTTACATCTCTGATAAAGGACATCAATTTAAAATCACTATCATCAAGGCGCGCACAGACGGTGCAGCCTATTCATTATTGACCGCGACGTCGGCATGGTTCAATTCGCCCATCATGACTTCGCCCGACAGCTCCCAGACAGCAGGCATTATAAAACTTCAAGACGGGCTCGCTTTTGTCCACGGGCCTCTGATGGTCAATATCAAGTATTCAATCCCGGAGGTCATCGGTGCCGGTAGAGAAGAGGCGGTGCGGCTAACGACGGAACTATCAATGACGCTTGAGCCCAGCGAAAATGACCTGCCGGTACTCATCAAACATCTTCCGGACTGGGAGAACGTTCGTAACAACACCCCTTATGCCGTTAGCCTTCCGGTTTTGCAGACGGCTGCGGGCGTGCGTCCCGTACTCGATGCAATTAGCTTTGAAGGCGGGGCGGAAGCGGTAACGGCCACCTACGGCCCGTCGCGGCTGGTGATTGTAGAGAACACCACGCCGCAGCTTGCCACCACACAGGACGCGCGCATCAACGCACGTCTGAAAGAGCTGCGAGACTCCGGACAGCCCGTGCCGACGCTCTATCGGCGCGTCGGCAACTATTCGGTTTTTGTCTTTGACGCGCCGGATGAAGCGACTGCGGCCAAGCTCGTTGACGGCATCAAGTATGAGCAGGTCGTGCAGTGGCTCGGCGACAATCCGAACGACCTCAGACGGGCGCAGCGTCGTTACACGGAGACGACCGCCGGAGTGATTATCGCCGTCCTCAAGGCATCGGGTCTTTCGCTCCTACTGTGCCTGGGCGTAGGCGCTGTCTTTGGCGGAATTGTTTTCAGACGCCGCCGCCAGCAGCAGACCGCTCAGGAAGCTTTCTCGGATGCGGGCGGGATGGTGCGGCTCAATCTGGACGAGATGACGGCGCAGTATGATTCGGGCAAGCTGCTCGGGCCGAGCAAGCAGGGATAGGTCTTTCAGGAAAGTCGCCGCAAAACAGCAAGCCGCTTTAAAACGAAAACAGCTTACAGGTCCCCCAACCTGTAAGCTGTTTTTGCATTACCTTTGACGGGTTCCGAAAAGAATTGCGGGCTACTGGTCTACCTGAGAGGCTCCCCCAAGCCTCGACAGGACGCTAACCAGCAGCCCGACAACCATTTGCCCTTCGACTGCTTTTGCTATTCAGCAACTCCGTTCCCCCGAAGAGTTACTGTTTTCGCTTTTCAAAGTGAGAAAAAGAGCCTCCCCCAAAGCCTTTTACTCACTGCTGTCTCCGAGCCTGACCCGATTTACCCTTTATGTACCCTTCGTTATTTTAACCACGACGCCTTAGAGCAACGACCGTGCCAATTTTCACCATTTCGTGCAGATTATTTTCCCGCACCCGCTTTATCCCAACAAAATTGGGGCAAAAGCAAAAGCGCCCACAGCGCAGCTTATTGTCCAAAGTGCGTAAATTTGACCAAATTTTGTACGAGATTTGTACAAACGGGGTGTACTATTGAACGATTATAGTTCAAAACTTGCCGGTCAAACTGTTAGAGCTGACTTCCGACACGGCGCAATCGCTTTCCGAAGGGTGAAAATCGTCTTCCGCAGGCGCAGAATTGCCTTCCGGCATGTAGAAATCGGCTTCCGGGGTGTCAGAATCGACATTCGGCAGGTGAAAATCGGTTTCCGGCGAGTGAAAATCGGCATCCGGGATATGAAAACTCTCATCCGGCCTGTCAAAATCGACATCCGGCACGTCAGAATCGCCATCCGGGGTGTCAAAATTGCCATTCGTGTGATTATCATACAATCCCGGCGCGCTCGAAAAGCTTTAAGGCAGTGCTTCCATGAGCGCGTCTATGTCTTCGGTCGTGTTGTAGAGATGGGGCGAGATGCGTAGACTGCCGCCGCGTGGGGCGGCGATGATGTTTTGGCGCTTGAGATGTGCGTAGAGTCGCGCGGGCGTCCACTCGTCGTCGCCGTGGCGGGCGCATACAATCTGCGACTTTTCGCCCGCGCGGCGTGAACTGACTATCTTGTACGCGCGCGAAGAGAGGCGTTCACAGAGGTAATCGGTCAACTCTTCCAGATGCGCCGCGATGCGCTCGATGCCCGTCTCTGAAAGTAAACGCAGGCCCGCGTCCAGCCCGTGAAACAAACTGGTTGCGCCCGTGCCCGTTTCCCAGGCGAGAGCGCCGCGCGCCCATCCCTGCTCAAAATTAAAGTAGTCTTCGGGGTTGGGCACGCTCGTCCAGCCCACGAGCGTCGGCTCTATACGCGCAAGCGCACGATCCGACAGGTACAGAATCCCTACGCCCTCGGGTGTGAGCAGCCACTTGTGACACGCGCCCGCCGCGACGTCAATCAGCTCGGCCTCTACGTCTATGGGCAGCGCGCCCATCCCCTGAATCACGTCCACGACCAGAAGCGCATCGTGGCGGCGCGCGGCACGCCCGAGCCTTTCAAGGTCCGCGCGAAATCCGGAGGCGTACTGTACGTGGCTGATGGCGACGACCCGCGTGCGCGCGTCAATCAAGCTGATAAGCTCGTCAAGCTCTATGCGCCCGTCGTGCTCGTACGCCATGCGCAGCTCTACGCCTTGAGCCTCGCGCAGCCGCAGCCAAGGGTAGATGTTAGAAGGAAACTCTCGCCGGAAGGTGACAATGTTATCGCCCGTCTTCCACTTCAGGCCGTTCGCGACGCACGAAAGAGCGTCCGAAGTGTTGCGCATGAAGGCAAGCTGTTCGGGGCGCTGTGCGCCGAGCATCCCGGCGGCCTGACGACGCGCGCTCTCTTTGACGGCAACCCACTTTCTATAATTGACGACGCCGTTAACGGCCACGTCATCCAGTTGCGCCCGGACAGCTTCGAGCACCACGGTCGGCGGCGGCGTGACGGCGGCGTGATTTAAATAAACGGCGCGCTCCGTAATGGGAAAGAGCGCGCGCAGTTGCTTGTTCATAAACAACTATATTAACGCGTAGGGGCAAGGCTTGTCCCTGCCCCTACAGAATTATTCGTCCGCTTTTTTTATCTTTTTCATGGAAGGCCGCGTCTCTGCGCTCCTGACGCTTTTTTTCTGCATGGTCATGCCATGCCGCGAGAGCCCACGCGATGGCGACGAGCGTGACAAAGATAAATGTCCAGAGCTGGCGCATAACGTCTCCCGGCTCTCTTTAATGTTTCAGGTGGTAGGGCACGCTGGTCACGATGACGCGTTCACGGAAAAGCAGCGCGCCCTTTAAGAGGAGTGAGCTTTGGTTGTGCAGTAGATGTTGCCACCATCTGGCAGGAATAAATTCCGGCAGCACTACCGTAATCATGTCCGTGCTGCGACCGAGGCGCGCGATGTAGCGAAGGAGCGGACGCGTCAGCTCTCTATAAGGCGACGGCAGCACGACCAATCGGACGCCCGTTCCCCAACGCTCCCACTTCTCGCGCAGCTTCACCGTCGCCTCTTCGTCGAAATCCACGTAAACGGCTATGACGTGTTCGGGCGCAATCGCCCGTGCGTATTCGAGCGCGTGTATGACGCCGCGGTGAATCCCCGAAATCGGCACGATCACAGTGTGGTTAATCGCGTGCAGACGTTCGAGCCCTTCGGTCGAGAGCTGCTTCGCCACGGAGAGGTAATGCCCGTGTATGGCGCGGAACATGAAGACGAGCAGGGGGATGACGACGACGACAATCCACGCTCCGTGAATAAATTTTGTGGCGACGAAGACGCAGAGGACTATGAAGGTCGCGCTCGCTCCGACGGCGTTGATGGCGATAGCGTATTTCCAATTCCTGCTGTCAGTCACCTCGTCCGTCACGAAACGCGGCGTGTGCGTTTCTTCGACGGCCAGTTGGGCATCAGGCAAAGGCTTTGCATCGTCCGTCGTTCCATTAAACAGCGACTTCCGTTCAGGCTCGCGTGTTTCAGTCTTCTGTTCACGCGCGAGCGTGCGCTCTCTGAGCCAGTGACGAACCATGCCTGCCTGCGAGAGTGTGAAAGAGAGAAAGACGCCGACGGCGTAGAGCGGTATCAGTCGGCTCGTGTCGCCGCCGAAAGCGACGACGAGGATGGCTGCAAAGACGGCGAGGATGAGAATGCCGTTGGAGAAGACGAGCTTGTCGCCACGGCTGGCGAACTGGCGCGGCAAGTAGCGGTCACGCGCAAGCAAGGAAGCGAGCCTTGGAAAATCCGCAAACGAAGTGTTGGCCGCGAGCACCAGTATCAAGGCGGTCGCAATCTGCACCACGTAGTAAACCGAACCGAGCGGCCCCGTAAAAATGATGCGCGCGAACTGCGAGATGACGGTCTCGTTCTCGTGCGGGTGTACGTGATAGAGATAGGCGAGCGCGCTCGTTCCCAAAAACATGATGGTCAAAAGCGCGGCCATCCAGACGAGCGTTGTCGAAGCGTTCTTCGCTTCCGGTTTCTTAAACGCGGGGACGCCGTTCGAGATGGCTTCGATGCCCGTCAGCGCGGCGCAGCCGTTGGAGAAAGCTCCGAGCAGTAAAAAAAGTGTTAAGGGTTGAAGGCGATAACCTTCGGCAATCTTGATTTCTTCGGGGCCGGGAACGGGCGCAGTGCCGCCGTAGACCGAGTAGTGAAAGAGTCCGTAACCGATCATGAAAAGGAAGCTCATGAGAAAGGCGTAGGTCGGCGTCGCAAAGAGCGCGCCGGATTCGCGCACGCCGCGCAGGTTGGCAATGGCTATAAAGGCTATGAAGATGAGACACAGGAGAACTTTGTGATCGCTCAGCCAAGCGTAGTTAGTTCCCTGCACCATGGAAGTAATCGCGGCCACGCCCGCGGCGATGGAGACCGAAACGGTCAGAACGTAGTCAACCAGAAGCGATGCTCCGGCGACGAGTCCGGGCGTCGTCCCTAAATTTTCTTTAGCGACGATGTAAGCGCCGCCGCCTGAAGGGTAAGCGTGGATGGTCTGGCGATAGCTGGCCGCGACAATCATGAGGAGGACGGCGATGCCTATGGAGATGGGAACGACGTACTGGAAACTGTACGCCTGCCCGAAGGCGGCGGCGACGGCCAACACGAGCAGGATTTCCTCCGTCGCATAGGCAGTAGAAGAGAGCGCGTCCGATGAGAAGACGGCCAGCGCAGTCTTCTTCGAGAGCCGCTCGTGGACAGCCTGTTCCGTACGGAGCGCACGACCGATGATGAAACGTTTGAGTTCTGCCGCTATGATTTTTGCCCCTCTTGAAGATCAAGACAGTGCGCGCCCAGCATAAGGAGCGGCATTGTTAATAACAGCAACGCTGTGCCTGCTTGATGAATGTAGAAGTATGGGCTGCCCGCGCTCATGAGCCACGACCCGGCGGTCAGTATTCCGCCCAGCAGGGAGCACACGATTCCGCCAGCGAGGCCGAAGAGCCCTCCCACTACCTGCCATGCCCACAGATTCTCTTTAGCCCGCGCACCCGTGCGCGGGTGAAGCCCATTGCCGTCATGCAAAGGCACATAATTAACTCTGTGCATGATGTTCACCTCGCTTTCATGAATCCTTCTAAAGCTCGCGCGAAAAAAGAGGACGCCGAAGCACACGCTTCAGCGCCCTCTTTTGACAGTCAGGCGACTCTCTTCCGCGTCCCTCTTCCTGAGCCTGCGAGGTTAGCTGCCGGGCTCGGACAGAAGAAGTGTCCTACGCGAGCAGTTGCGGCTCTCCTTCTGGAAAGCACGCGGCTCGCGATGCGCCCCGTGTCGCTCGAAAAAAATTTCCGGCGACGTTGGTTCCCCCGCGTTGCCCGTCAGGGATTCATTTACCCCGCGCGCAACTTCGGCAGACAAATTGTCAACAACCGAATATTACGAGCGGGCGCATAAGGATGGAGTAAAGGGTTTATAAAAAGTTTGTAAAGAAAGTAAGCAGTGAGCAGTGAGCAGTCGAACGCGCGGAAGCCCCTGAAAGGGGCGGTATATCAGTAGCCCACGGCGTGAGCCGTGGGAACAGGCGTCCAATAAATGATTGAGCCCCGGAGGGGCGACATAGATTGATGTCGCCCCTCCGGGGCTCGACTATCTTGATAACGCCGTAGTCCCAGCACTAACGTGCTGGGCTACTGATATCTCGCCCCTGACGGGGCCGAAGAAGACCATCTCCTATCTCGAATTCACTTTTCTTCCTGCTTACTTTCCGCGTTGAAGCGGTAGCCGACCCAGGGTTCTGTGAGGATGTAGCGTGGGGTGGCGGGGTCGGGCTCGATTTTCTTGCGCAGTTGGCCGACGAAGACGCGCAGGTATTCCGCCTGCTCGACGTAGTTGCCGCCCCAGACGGCTCCGAGCAGCGTGCGGTGCGTGAGCACTTTGCCCGCGTGCTGCACGAAGTAGACGAGGAGGTCGTATTCTTTGGGTGTGAGGTGAATCTCGCGCTCCCCTGCGGTGACGGTGCGCGCTTCGAGGTCTATGCGAAAATCTCCGACCTCCAGGACCGTCTGCGCCGCGCCGTCACGCTCTGTCATCGTGGCACGCCGGAGAGTCGCACGCACGCGCGCCAGAAGCTCATTGATACCGAAAGGCTTGGTGATGTAATCGTCCGCGCCCGCATCCAGCGCTTCGACCTTGGTTTTTTCTTCGCCGCGAACCGAGAGCACTATGATGGGAACCTGCGAGATGAGGCGCAGGCGTCGGCACAGCTCAAGCCCGTCCATGTTGGGCATGGCGAGGTCCGTGACGACCAGATGCGGAGACCAGTCGCCAAAGGTCTCAAGCGCGGAGATGCCGTCGGCAGCAGAGCGCACGTCGTAGCCGTGGCTTTTCAGTCCGGTGCGCAGAGCGCGCGTAATCTGCGGCTCGTCGTCTACAATCAGGATGCGCGGTCTCTGGTTCATGAAAATCTCGCTCGAAGCACGAGAGACGCTCCGTTGTTTCAGAGCCCCGAAGGCTCTCCGAGCTTTAACTGTTCGCCTTCTTCGGCTGCTACTTCTTCTTCGTCGTCGCCAATCGGAAGAGTGAAGACAAACTTTGTCCCCACGGCTTTCGAGCCGTCTTCGATCCAGATTTGCCCGCCGTGCGCTTCGACGATGCCTTTAGCGATAGCGAGCCCGAGCCCTGTGCCCTGCGTTTGTTTGCCCAAAAGGTCGCCGTCGCGCGTGGCGCGGAAAAATTTATCGAAGACTCGCTCGCGCAAATCCACAGGCACGCCCTGCCCCTCATCTTCGACGCTGATTTTTATCATGCGCGAGGCGGCGCGCTCGGCGTGGACGCGAATCAAGGTCTCGGGCGGCGAGTACTTGGTAGCATTATCGACGAGCGTGTAGACGACTTCGCTCACGGCCTGCGGGTCAACGCGCACCACCGGCAGATCGGTTTCTATCTGGACTTCAATCCGGTGATTTCTGGCGAGCGGGTCGGCACGCGTGAGCGTGGTCGCGACAATCTCGTCCACGGCTCCCCATCTGCGCCGCAGGTGCATCTCGCCCGCTTCGATGCGCGCCAGCTCGACCAGCCCCTCTATAAAACGGTTGAGACGGTCGCTCTCTTCGTTGATTATTTCCAGCATCTCCTGGCGCGCTTCATCATCGAGCGAAGAACGTTCCAAATCTTCCTTCGTGTGCGCTTCGTCAAGGAGCGTGGTGACGGATGCTTTGATAGATGTCAGCGGCGTGCGTATGTCGTGCGTGACGGCGTCGAGCAGCGCGGATTTCAATTTTTCACTTTGACGCAAAGCCTCCGCATGGCTCGCGCGCTCGAAAGCATCTCTCAACTCGCGGTACAGGCGCTCGATTTCGCGCCGCCCAGATTCGGCTTCTTCGGCGCGACGACGGGCGCGTGCGGAGAGCTGGCCGACGGTGAGTGCCGTGATGAGAAACGCCGCCAGCGCAATCCAGTTGTCCGGTTCTGCGATGGAGAAGGTACGCACGGGCGGCAGGAAGAAGAAGTTAAAGCAGATGAGCCCGGCGATGGAAGCTACAATCGCGGGCCTGCTTCCCCAGAGCGTCGCCGCCAGGAGCACCACGAGCAGAAAGCCGAGCGCGACGGTAGTGGAATTAATCTCCGTGCGAAACAGCTCAAGCGCGGCGGTCACGGCAGCAATCCCCAAAACTGCCAGAAGGCAACGCACCAGAATGTGACGTGCGGCTGCGCTCACGAGTGAACTCTCTTTCAGAAAAGTCCCAAGTCTCAAGTCCAAAGTCAAAAACAGTTCTTCGACTTTGGACTTGAGACTTGGGACTTGGGACTTCTTTCAAGGGGCATAGGGTCTCTGGTAAAGCTCCTGGTAAACCCAGCCGAGCACGCGAATCTCCGCCGTGCAGAGGGTTTCGAGCCAGCAGGAGATGAGAAAATTTTTGCGCTCGCGGCGCGAGGGAATCTTCTCCGCTTCGGTGACGACCGATTGATTGCCTCCGGTCTCAAGTCGGTAGGCGGTGGAAATCTCTTCGTTGGCCTTGGCCGCTTCGTCCAGCGTGTTCAGAAGCTGGCTAATCCAGGCGTGAAGCTCGCGCTCCGTTGTGTTCTCCATGAGCGCCTGAATGATGCCGATGGCTAGACGCGATTCGGCATGGTCAAAGACAAAGACGTCTTCGCTCTCCTGCTTTGATTCGTTCTGCTTCCAATGGAAAAGCTCCTCGACGGAGGGATGGCGTATGACGGCGACGCGCTGGTCGCGTTCCAGAAACCACTCTATGACGTCGGCCAGCGACGAGTTGTTGATGCGACCCGGCGCATCCACCTTGAGCGGCGGCGGCCCCTGCGAAGCTGCTGCTTCATTATTGTCTGACATGAAATTTAGTTTCCGCGAACCGTCCCGGCGTTCGCCTTCAATTCAAAACGGGCGCGCACTTCTCCGACCACGTCGCCACGGTGATTGCGTATGTCAAAGCGGCTATAAGGCACAAGCTCCGCGAGCGCTTCCCGGTCGAGCACGCCGAGCTGTCTTAAAGTTTCTATGACGACCGTGGGACGAGCGCGACGGTCTTCGCCGTCCTCAATCTTGATGGCGAGCCCCAACCCTTTAGGCCAACGCTCAGAAGCCGCGACGCCCGCCGTGTAGACCCCTTCCGCGCCAATCTTAGAGACCACGCGCCCTCGGCCCGCGAGCATGATTTTCGTGTCCAACCGCTCGGCACGCCCGCCCACAGATTCGGGATGCGTCGTCATCGCGCGAAAGATCGTACGGCACGCCGCGCGGACGCTCGGCTCGGAAAAATCTTCGGGCGGCGCGACCAGCCGCGCGTACATGAGCGCCATTGCCTCTACCGGCACGCCGAACACGGGCGCGCCGCAGCCATCCGTGCCGAGGGCTATTTCCCCCAGCGGCACGCTCGAAAATTCGGAAACGGCGCGGGCAATCGCCTGCTGAACAGGATGAGCCGGATCGTCATAGCTTTCAACGGGCGCGCCCAGGTAAAGCGCGAGCGCGAGCATGCCCGTGTGTTTGCCGGAACAGTTGTTGTGAAGCACCGTCGGGTGCTCGCCCCTGCGACGCAACTCTTCTGTCACCTCGCGGCTGAAGGGCTCGTGCACGCCGCACTTCAAGGCGTTTGCATCGAGCCCGATTTTGCTCAACATGCGCGCGACCGTCTCCGTGTGAATCGGCTCGCCGTTGTGCGAGGCGCAGCAGAGCGCGATTTCCTCTTCCGTAAATTTGAAGCGGGCGGCTGCGCCGGAGGCTACGAGCGGGATGGCCTGAAACGGTTTGGCGGACGAACGCAGAAAGGTAACGGTTCGGGGCTCCCCCAGGTGGGCAAGCACCTGCCCGTCTGCGTCCACCGCGACGACGTGCCCGCGATGACGCGATTCAGTAATCTCGCCGCGCCGGACTTCCACGAGCGGCACGGGATGCGTTACGTGCTGGTTGTTTTCACTCATCGGTTAAGGAATCACCTTCACAAAAGGCGCATCTTACCAAAAGGGAAAAGGAAAAGCGCGTAAATCGTAAATCGTGAATCGTCAATAGAGAAAACGTTCTTCTTTGACGATTCACGATTTACGATTTACGCGCTTTTCCTTTTACTTGATTCAGTTGTTCTTCTTCGGTGCAGTAGCCTTGCGCGCTGCACTGGCCGCGACGCGCCGCTTGCCATAGCTCAACACGGTGAGCTTGACCTGACGGCGGCCAAAGCGGCAGGCTTCGCCGTTGCTTGGGACCCAGACATCTATCTTGCGTCCCTTGATGGCCCCGCCCGTGTCTGTGACGACGTACTCGCCGCTCCATGGACCGGCTTCCAGGCGGACGCGCGTGCCGAAGGGCAACACTCTGGGGTCTGCGGCAATTGTGCCTTTGCGGACTCCCAAGCCGCTGGCCCCGCGACCGCGCAGGCTATAGGCCGTCGCGACGTAAGGCGCAGGCGGTGCGACCGCAACGGTCAAAGCCGTGGCCCCTTCCGCAGGCTTTACTTCGCCCGAAAGCGTGCTCGCGTCGGCCACCCTGTTGGTTGTAGTTGCGTCAGCCGAAGACGGATTCGCGCTCAGTGCCGGAGCGGCTAATGGGACGGAGGCTGTGTTCATGGCCTCTTCCCCGTTGTCCTGGACCGGCGTCGGTTGTGGTTTCACAGAGGTATAAATCGTTTCTGCGGCGAGGGGTTGTGTGTAAGAGAGCAAACTGGCGGTTAACAGAGCTGCGGCTGCGACCGCGCTCCCGCCAAAGAGGGATTTCATATTCTATTCGGGTCTCCTGTCCGAGGTTGTTTGTCCAACTTTTCGACTTGAGGCCGCGCGAGTCCGTTCTTTCCTATGACTCGACCTCCGGCTCTAGGAGTTCTTTTCAAAACGTGTCAGCCGGAGTTGGGGGCTTGCATCCTTGATGCGGGTGCCGAAAAGCGCCTTTAAAAGAAAAACAAGCGAACACAATGTCCGCTTGTTAACAAAAGGCTATCACACGCCCCCCCGTCTGTCCAGCAGCCGGAAGCCCGTCGAGCGGGTCAACTCGCCCACTCCACAGACCCGGTCAAAGCCTTCGGGTCATCCACCCACACGGGCGTCGAGCCGCTTCCGATAGGTTTGAGACCGGAGCGCCTAGCGTGCTACATTTCGTCTACCAAAGCGCAAAGCAGCATCCGAATACTTTTTATTAGCAGGGGCTTGAAAATCCATGTCTAAACCCACACGCATCCTGTTGCAGACGACCATCCCGACCACGGAAGACGATTGGAACATCAATCGCTTCTCGCTTTTACGCGACTACCTGGCCTCGCTCACGGACGAGACGGGCCGCAGCTTTGAAGTCACGGCCCGCGACCGGGAAGCAGACGCAGACGGTAACGACCCTCTGCTCTCCTCGCTCGACCGCTCGGACTTTGACCAGCTCTGGCTCTTTGCAGTTGACCCCGGCAACGGTCTGTCAAAAGAGGACTGCGCCGGAATCACACGCTTTCGCCAGCGCGGCGGCGGCATCCTGGCCACGCGCGACCACCAGGACCTCGGCTCCTCCATCTGCACCATAGGCGGCGTGGGCCGCGCACACTTTTTTCACACGGAGAACCCCGAGCCCGACGAGTCTCGTCACACGCCCGACGACACGGAGACGAAAAACATTAGCTGGCCCAACTACCACTCCGGTAGCAACGGCGATTACCATCCCATCAAGGCCGTGGAGCCCGTACACGAACTCCTGCGAAAACCGGATTCATCGGGCGGCGTGATAGAGCTTTTTCCCGCACACCCGCACGAAGGCGCGGTCGGCGTCCCCCCCGACGAACAACACGCGCGCGTCATAGCCACAGGCACAAGCACCACCACGGGCCGCCCCTTCAACCTCGCCGTCGCCTTCGACCGAGCCACGGACCGCCACGGCAACCGTCTCGGCACGGCGGTCGCAGAATCAAGCTTTCATCATTTCGTAGACTACAACTGGGACCCGAGCGCGGGCTGTCCCAGCTTTGTAGCCGAAGCACCCGGCGACGGCTATCGCCAGAACCCGCGCGCCCTCGACGACATCAAAGCCTACGTACGCAACCTGGCCCTCTGGCTCACACCGAAAAGCAGGGATGAAAAGCAATGATGAATGCAAAGTGCAAAATGCAGAATTAAAGAAGGATTTTCTTTTCATTCATCATTTTGCACTTTGCCTTTTGCATTTCTTCCTCATCCCTTTCTTCGCTTGGGGGGCTTGTAGTCAGACTTTCTCTTGAGGCCGAGCATCTGGACCTCTTTTGAATCCTTGCCGAACTGTGCGATGACCTGCTCTTTGACGCCGAGCAGTAGATTATGAAACTCCCATTCTTTGGCGACGGCTGCTTCGCGCGCGGCGGCAGCACGCTGCGCGGCTTCGGCGGCAACGCTTCTGGAGCTTTCAAGCTCGCTGTGTGCCGAAGCCACGGAGTCGAGCGTGTAGCTCTGGTTGATGGGTGAATAGCTCGGAATCTTCTTCAAGGCGGCGAAACCATTTTCATCCGCTTCGAGCTTGGCGGGGGCAAGACGTTTAGCCTGATTTTTTGCCACGACGAGACATCTCCTTCGTGAGAAAGATTGGAGAAGTCTTCTTTATAAAGAGGGAAGGCTGCTAAGGGTCGCGCGCATTTTAAGCGAGCGAAGGCTGAGGGCGCAAGGATTATTGCGCCCGATTGCAGAATGCGGATTGAAGAAAGATTGAATCATTGGTTCATCGGTTCATTGAATCAATGAAGAAATGAACCGATGAATCAATTCCTTAATTCCGCATTCCGCAATTGAACTACTTCGGACAGTTCTTGGCTTTCCTGTACCCGGCTGCTTCGGCCTCTTCCACGGTCTGGAATTTGACCTGATTCTTCTCAGACACTTTGTCATAACCGGGGCAGCCAGGGACGTGATAAATCTTGCTGTTCTTGTTGCCGATGACCGGCCCCGTAGCCTGTGTGGTGTTGGTATTCGTACCCTGGCTCGGCGTAGTGGTCGTCGTCGCGGCGGCGACGGTCGTGCCCGTGGCCGCTTGTGGCTTGGTCGTCGTAGCCGTTGACTTTGCCGGGGTCGAAGCTGTCGCCGTCTTGGCAGGCGTGGCTTGCGTTGAGCTGGCCTGCGATGTGCTCGTCTGCGCGGGTCTGGGTGTCGAAGCGACTGTTTTAACGTCCTCGTCACGACAGTTTCCGGCGCGCACGTAGCCCGCGGCCTCAGCCTCTTCCGCGCTCTTGAAGATCACACGGTTTTTCTCGGACGTGTCGCGGTAACCGGGACATCCCGGCAGGTGATACTTCTTGCTGTTCCGGTTGGCGACGATAGAGCCTTCGGCTGGCATAGGCCCCGCGCGCTCCTCTTTGGCTTCGACGCGGAAATCCGAAGGGTTGATAGGATTAGGGTCTTGCCACAGGCCGCGCTTTGCCGCGCGCGCATCCTCTTCGGCCCGTGCGTAGGAGACACGGTCTTCCGCCGGCTGCTCCTCCATATATTTCTTGTAGTGCCACGCCAGCCCCGCCTTGAGCTGCTCTATATTGACGTCTTTGCCGTCAACGAGGACTTTACCCACGACCCTCTTGTACTTGTCCATCTTCGAATAGAGCACAGTGACCTGTTTGCCAAAGACCATCTTGGAAAGATTCTCTTTCGAGACCTGACCAAAAGCCTGCTTTGACTCCGGCGCATCAATCCCCTGAAAGCGTATGCGGTGCTGCTTGTTATCCTTGTCCAGCACCGTGATGGTATCGCCATCGGCCACTTTCACCACTTTGCCCTCTATCACAAGCTGAACTTCATTGCCCTGCTGGGCCAGTGCTGATAAAGCCCGCGCGGGCGCTGTAGTTGCGGCTGCGGCACTCTGCCACGCGACCACCTGCCCAAGGCTGCCCACGACAAGCACTAAAAGCAGAGCGATTCTCACAGAAAATTTCATAACTCATCTCCTTGGAAAGCCTTCATTGCCGGGAAACCAGACTCTCCAATACCATAAACTTTTGAGAAACTAAAGGAAGCTCGGGAGTTTCCGAAGGAGATTGAGATGTGATTTAAGGAAGATTAACTGTTTCGGTTGGAATCCGAATGGATTTTGATGGAAGTAGGTTTGAGTTTAGAGAAAGACTTGATGATTCCGACGGAGAATCAAAAGTTTTCTAAGAAGCTGTTTGAAAAGTCACTGTCATTCGTTTAGCTCCGTAGGAGCGAGGATGTTTATAGCTGATAGGGGCGTTGTTGCATAAATAGCTACGGAGACGGCAGTGCTGGTAATCTTGATGTGTGACCAAGAAGAAAACCAAACGCACTTACCGTCTCCGCAACTGGAGTCAATATAACAAAGCTCTGGTCAGGCGTGGAAGTCTGACCGTCTGGCTCAGCCAAGATGTCCTTGCTGCATGGAATAACACAGCGCGCACGGGCAAGCGCGGCAAGACGGCCTTCTACACTGACACCGCTATCCTGTGCATGGCGACTTTGGAAGAGGTGTATGGCTTGCCCTTGCGCGCCACCGAAGGGTTGACGCGCTCGGTTGTCCGGCTGCTCGGCGTCGAATTGAGCGTGCCCTGTTACACGACGCTCTCGCGCCGTCGCCGATCCTTGGAAGTCGAGTTGCCGCGCCTTCGCAAGTCGGAGCCGTTGCACATGGTGGTGGATTCGACAGGCGTCAAGGTCTATGGCGAGGGCGAATGGACAGTGCGTCAGCACGGATACACGCGTCGCCGCACATGGCGCAAACTGCATCTGGGTGTGGACGAAGCCACGCATGAGTTTGTCGCGGTTGTCGTCACAACCAACTCGTTCAAGGACTCGCAGATGCTTCCCGACTTGCTTGAGCAGGTCGAGGACGAGATCAAGCAAGTGAGCGCCGATGGAGCCTACGATAGCCGCAACTGTTATGACGCCCTGAGAGCGAGAGCAGCGCGGGCGGCGATCCCGCCGCAGAAGCGGGCACGTATTTGGCAGCACGGCAACACGAAAGCGGAAAGGCACATCCGCGATGAGAACTTGCGTGCCATCAGGCAAAAGGGGCGGAGACAGTGGAAGCGCGAGAGTGGTTATCATCGCCGTTCTTTGGCTGAGACGCAGGTCTTTAGAGTAAAGATGATCTTCGGCGAGCGGGTTAGTGCACGCAGTTTTGAGGGGCAGGCGGCGCAGTTGCTGGTGCGGTGTGCAACGCTGAACCGGATGACGCACTTGGGAATGCCTGTGAGCTACGCCGTGTGAGCCACGGTTGATTCCAATTGTGGAAGAGACTGTGCTCATTTCGATTTATGCAACAACACCGCTCGCAGATAACAAATGGAAACAAGCTCCGTAGGAGCGGCATGTCATGGACGTTGAAACATGCCGCTCCTACGGAGCTTGATTTCCTTAATCACTCGTTAACTATAAACATTCAGTCCCTAACGGGACTTTTAAAACAGCTTCTAAGGAAGCTCGGATGTTTCCAAAGGATTGCGCGCAAGTTTCCAGACTCGATCACTTACCGCTTATTGAGGGCGCTTTTTGGTGCGGGACGTGGATTTGTGTTTGATTCTGTGGTGGTGGGCTGTGCCGGGGAGTTTTTCGGGGAGGTCTAGTTGGTCGTCAATGAGGTCTTCGACGTAGACGCCTGCAACGCGGGCGTAGCGCAGGAGAATCATCAGTGGCGGCTCGCGTTGTCCCGTTTCGTATCCTGAAATTTGGTTGTAGGCAATGAGGTCTTCAGCGTCAAGTCGCTTGAGCATTTCAGTTTGAGAGAGGCCAAAGGAATCCCGTATTTGCCGTAGCTTTTCGCCTAGGCGCTCTGGTCTTGGACGCACATTTCCCATCAGGAGTGACCTCCCATTTAGGCTTTGGATTACTTCTTGAGCTAACGCTTCCGGCGGCGCGGGGCGAACTTGCGTCTGATTTCTTCGTGGTTGGTCGGGCCGGGAAGCTTTTCGGGCAGGTCTAGGTCGTCGTCTGCGAGAACTTCCATGTTCACGCCTGCCAGCCGCGCGTATTGCATGAGAATCTGCAAGGGCGGCTCGCGGAGCCCTGATTCATACTTGGAAATTTGCATGTAGGTAATCAAATCTTCAACCCCAAGACGCCGATGCATCTCAGTCTGAGATAGATTAAGGTCATTTCTTATCTGTCTCAGCTTGTCGGCAAGACGCTCCGGTTTCGGACGTGCGTTCCCCATCAGGAAATACCTCCTGACGGGGAAAAGTTTTTTCCGCAAGTCTTGCTTTTATCGCCTGTAGGCGATACAATGTGCCTGCGTAGTCGCTGCGCCGTGAGTATGAACCTCTCATGCTCAACGGCGACGCTCATCACTCAGCTTGAGGTTGAGGTCGAGACGACGCATTTGCCGTTGCTTCAGTTTTCAAAGACTAGAGCACGCGCATCATAGCAAAACGCTCTTTCATATCTAAAGGTTGAGAGGGAGAGCTTGGCCGCTCGCTCTCTCGCAAGTGTCGCACGTCCGCAAGCAATGAGGCGCACGCGGGCTGTGCGGCGCGGGCAGGGTCGCTCGTGTTTCCTGGCTAAGGGGCTGAGCGGCCCTGCTTTTATGTCTTTATTGAATGATAGCTAAAGATTCAGGAAATTCTCAAGGATGCGTTGGCCGTGGGGGTGGGAGGGGTCGAAGAGTTCGGGGTGAAATTGGACGCTGAAGAGGGGGCGTGTGGGGTGTTGCATGGCTTGGAGGGGGGAGGTTGAGTCGGTGGCGGTTTGTTTGAAACCTTGGGGGAGTTGTTTGACTTCGTCGTAGTGGGATTGCCAGACGGAGATGATGGGGGGGAGTCCCTTAAAAATATCCTGGCCGTTGGTTTGGATGTCGTGGAAGCCGCGCTGGCGTAGGCAGCCGTTGTAGCCGGTGGTGTCGGGTTCGAGGCGCTGGATGACGTCTACAGGTGCGCCGTAGCAGAGGGCTATTTGTTGGTGGCCGCCGCAGATGCCTAAGGTGGGTTGGGGGGCGTGGCGTATGACGTCGAAGACTCCGGCGAGGGATTCGGGGGTGTAGTTGTCCCAGGGGTGGCTCTGGCCGCTGAGGATAATGTGTGTGGGTGATAAAGATTCAAGGCGTGGGAGCGAAACGTTTTTGTAGTGCTCTGTGATGACGGGCACGTCGGGGCGAATGCGCTCAAGCGTTTCGCGAATCTCGCGGGGGCTTGCGCCTTCGCCGTCAATCGTGTTGTTAACGAGATAGATCACTGTCCTGATTTTTCTTCAACTGCGCCGACAGCGTAGAGCTTGCCGTTGAACGCGCCGAGGTAGATGCGACCGCCGAGGATGGCGGGAGTGGCGTTGATTTGTTCGGCGAGCTTGATTTCCTGTATGAGCGTGCCGTCGTCGGCCCGCAGCGCGTAGAGATAGCCCATCTTGTCACCAAACACAACGCGCCCGTCCACCACGGGACTCGTGCCCCAGATGGGTGCGCGTGTCAGGTACTTCCAGACCAGCTCGCCACGGTCTGCGGTCAAACAATAAAGGTAACCGTTATTCGAGCCGATAAAGATGCGCCCGTCCACGACGACGGGACTGGCCCAGAAGCCGCTACGCTCTTTCGGATAACGCGCGGCGAGTCCGCCTTCAGCGCGGAACTTCCAGACGAGCTCGCCCGTCGATTGCTTGAAGCAGTAGACCTGCCCGTCTTCGGCAGCCGTGTAGACAAAGCCGCCTACAACCGCAGGCGTGGAATCGGAGTCGGCCCCGATGCGGGATTTCCAGACCACCGTGCCGTCCGCAAGATTCAGGCAGAAGAGGTCGCCCTGTTCCGTTCCGAGATACGCGCGCCCGTCAACGACCGTGAAGCTGCCTTCGATAGAGCCGAGCCGCTCGGTCTTGTAAATCAGGGAGCCGTCCGCGAGATTGAGAGCGTAGAAGAAGCCGTCCTCGCTGCCGAAATAGACGCGCCCGTCAATCACTGCCGCCGAGCAATCGACTTCAAACCCGGTCTTGAATTTCCAGATGAGCGAGCCGTCAAGAGCGCTCACGCAGTAAACATAATGGTCCAGCCCGCTCACTATAATCCGGTCGCCCGCGAGCGTCGGCGTAGCCTTGAGGCTGTCTTCGGTCTTGAAGCTCCAGACGAGCGAGCCGTCGCGCGTGCTCAAACAATAGAGATAGCCGTCGGCTGAGCCGAAATAGACGCGCTCGGTTGTGACCGAAGGCTGTCCGGGCCAGCTAGAGCCGCCCCAGGGGTCTTTGTGAAGCCGCCCCACAGTGGTCTTAGTCTTAAACTCCCAGACCACACCGAGCGGCGTGCGCGGCCACGGGCCTGTGCCGTAGAAGTTGCGCGCAGGATTGCCAAGCCATGCAGGCACGCTCGTAGGGACTGTAACAGCTTTAGCGGGGCTGGCGGCGCTGTCGCGGCTGGCTTCCCCTTTGGGCTCGCCCGTCGCGCGCAGGCTGCAACCGCTCGCAGAGAGCAACGTCGCCACGCAGAGAGCGACCACGGCGAGGAGGAACAAGGGGTTTTGATTTTTAGGATTACGTCTCAAGGTAAAATGATTTTCGATTTTCGATTGCCGATTTGCGATTGGAAGTGGACTAAAGAATTTATCTGATTTCAAATCTCGGATTTGTACTCTTCCAATCGAAAATCTAAAATTCCCCGTCGGGCCACTCGCCAGTGTAAACGATGTCGGCCCTGCCTGTCAGCACGACCTCGCCATCTTCGCGCCAGTGAATTTCCGCCTCCCCGCCTTCCATCCAGACCGTGACGCGCCTATCCGTCAGATTTTTAATACAGCTTGCGACCATAGCCGCGCAGGAGCACGTGCCGGAGGATTGCGTGGGGCCTACGCCGCGCTCCCAGATTCGCAGCTCTATATTGGCGCGGTCACGCACAAGCACGAACTCGACGTTGGTCCTTTCGGGAAATTGCGCATGGACTTCGAGCGGGCGGCCTATGCTTCGCCAATCGAAGTCAAAGTCTTCGACAAAGATGGCGCAGTTCGGATTGCCCATTTGCAGCGCCGTGACCGGAAAGGTCTGGCCCTCTATGACCAGAGGATAATCTACCACACGCTCGCGCGGCCCGTCCGTCAGCATGGGGATGGAGGCGGAGTCAAAAAGGGGCTGGCCCAGCTCGGATTCAAACCAGTAATGACCCGGGCTCAGGGTCTCGCGCAGGCGATAGATTTTGATGCCCGTTCGCGTCGCCAGACGTAAAGTCTCTTTTGACCAGAGACCTTGATAATAGAGATAGGCGACGGCGCAGCGCGTCCCGTTGCCTGAAAGCCCTGCTTCGCTCCCGTCCGGGTTAAAGATACGAGCACGAAAATCCGCGTCCTCGTCTTCCGTAGGGCTGACCACCACGATGCCGTCCGCGCCCGCGCCGTAGTGACGGTCACAGACCCTGCGCGCAAACGTGTTCAGCGAATCGACGCCGCCGACCGTCTTCTCTTCAAAAATGATGTAGTCGTTGCCGAAGCCTTGAAACTTGATGAAATGCATAAAGACAGTGACAAGTGACGAGTGACAAGTGACGAGCAAGACAAGAACGAACAGTGGATTTTAACTTGTCACTCGTCACTTGTCACTTGTCACTGCCCTTTTCACTTGTCACTGCTGTTGAGCGAGCGGCGAAGGAGGCGAGGAGGACGGCCACGTCGTCTGTAAAGATGCGCCGCCCGCCGGAGTCGCCCGGATAGTTGTTGAGCAGGACGGAGAAGACCAGCCGCTCGCCCGCCGCGCTTGTGACATAGCCGGAAAGCGTGGCGACCGTTTCAATCGTGCCGGTCTTGGCGCGCACGTTTCCGGCGGCGGGCGTGCCCTTCATGCGCTTCGACAGCGTGCCGTCCACGCCCGCTATGGGGAGCGCATCGCGGAAGGCATTAGCGAAGCGATGGCGGCTCATGTAGGTGAGCAGTTGGACCGTGGCGTTGGCCGTGATGAGATCGCGGCGCGAAAGACCGGAGCCGTCGGCCATGATGACCTCGTTCGTGTTGACGCCCGCTTCCGTTAGAAATTTCTTGACGACTTCGATGCCTGCGGCTTCGCTCGTTCCCTGAAAGCCGAGCGCACGCTCTTGCCCGAGCGTGCGCAGGATAAGCTCGGCGTAAAGATTCTGGCTCGGCTTCAAGGTCTGCGCGGCGATGACGCTTAAGGGCGGCGACAGGCGGCTCGCGATTTCGACGGGCAACTTCGGCATGGCCGTCATCCCGGTTGTATCAATCCTCGTGACCGCAAAACTTCGATTTGCAACTGCATCAGCGGTTCTGGATTTACCCGTCACGGTCACGCCGCGCTGTGCCAGAGCAGAGCGCAGCATGTAGACAAAAACGAGCGCGGGGTGCGAGACCGTGACGATGCCCGCGTAGCCCGGATCATCAAGCGGCAAACTCCCGCTCACTTCAATCACGTTTTCGCCGAGCGCGCGATAGACGGCCAGCTCTCTCTTAGTCCCGCGCGCGGTCGTTATCGTGCGATTGTTGATACTGACAATCGGCGTCGGCGGGCCTGTCGTGACGGAGCACTGTGCGCCCGGCGCAGCGCCCGGTTTGATAAAGAGGTCGAGCGCGTTGTTGTTGACCGAGAGCGCGGAGACTTCTGCGCCGTAATACCACTGTAGGTCTGCCCAGCTCCATGCGAAGCCGTAGGGAGGCCCGACGAAATATCTTTCGTCTCCAATGAGGTCGCCTTCGACGCGCTTCACGCCAGCCGCAGCAATCAAGGCCGCCAGCTCGTCTATCGCTTTAAAGTAGTCGCCGTTATTAAACGTCGCGGAAAAGCTGGGGTCGCCGCGACCGTAAATCCTCAGGTCGCCGCGCACTGTTCCGGAAGTGTCGGGCTGCGTGTCGGCGTAAACGGAAGTCTTGAAACGAAAGTCGGGCGTCAGGCGGTCGAGCGCGGCGGCGACCGTGAAAATCTTCATCACGGAGGCGGGCAGAAGGAGCTTCTGCGCGTTCTCTTCAAAGATGGTGCGCCCCGTGTCCAGCGACGAGACCTTGAGGGACAACTGCGCCGCAGATGCTTCCGGCCTGCGCATAATCTCCTGCAAGCCTGCGCGTAATTCTTCAATTGTGCGCGGCGCGCCCGTCGGCCTTGCGGGTGAGCGCGGCTCGACCGCAGCCGTCGTCGTCGTAGAAGGCTGCTCGCTCTGTGCAAGGGCGAGCGGCGCAGCGCTTCCGCCGAAAAAGAGCGCGACGAGAAGCAGGAGCGAGATGAAACGCGATGCGTGTCTGGATGTGTGCGGCATAAGACGGGCTTTCCGTGTTTGGCTACAAGTTACAGCGAAGCCTGATTCACTCTCGCCGAAATTGTAGCACCAAATCCTGAGAGAGACAGGTAGTGGGTCAGTTTAAGAGGAAGAAAGAATTAACAGGGATGGACAGGATAGACAGGATAAAAATAAATGATAAATGCAAAGTGCAAAATGATAAATGAACAGCAAGAGCTTCTTTAATTCTGCATTTTGCATTTTGACTTCTGCCTTGCTTTTATCCTGTTCATCCTGTCCATCCCTGTTTGATTCTGTCTTTCATAAATTAGAGAGCGCGCGCGTACCAGTACCAGACCAGTTCCACCCAGCGCTCGTAACCGGCCAGGGTTGGATGCTTGCCGTCCGTTGCGCGTGGCACAGCCAGTTGGTCTGAGCTGTAGAAGCGGCCCGCTTGAAAATTCTCTGCGATGACCGCGTCTAATCTCCCGCCGGGCTTCCACGTCGGCGGGCCAATCCAGTAAGCGGGACGCGCTCCCACATCTTCAACCATGCGGCGTATGAGGGGCGCGCGCTCTTCCGGCTTGCTGGTAAAAAGCTCGTTCGAGCCGAGCGCTATAAAGACGATGTCCGGACGATGCTCCGCGACGAGCGCGCGCAATTTTCCGCTCCCCTGCCACCAGATAATAGTAGAGCTTTGCTCCTGCTCGCTCAACAAACGCCCGCCCGCCGCTTCCACCTTTTTTTTGAGAAAGGGCGCGAGCCCTCCGGCCATCGAATCGCCCACTAGCAGCACCGTTCGTCCGGCAAGCCCTACGGGGTAAGCGCCCGCGCCTTCGGACCACGCGGTGAAGGAAACTTCGCTTGCATCCAGACGACGCAGGCTTCCTTTGACGACCGGCCCGCGCGCGCTCTTTATCTCCAGCACGCCCGCGTTGGTCTCGAATCTCCAGGGCAAAGGCGTTTCGGGCGCTCGCGCTTCGAGCTGGAAATCATCGCAAGCCTGAAAGCCCAGACGAAAACGCAGCGTCCGCGCGTCGTCAAAGCTCAAATCCATAGTCTCCGCCGCGCACTTTCCGGCAGCATCCTTTGAGCTTAATTGCGGGAGCGATGCTACGGGCAACTCCTTCAGGACTTCGACCGTCATCGCCGCAGTGTAATTCTCCCACGCGCTCGTGATGGTGACGCGTCCGGGCTGAAGCGCCGTCAACGCGCCGTCCTCGCTCACAGAAGCGAGCCGCGCGTCCGAGACGCTCCAACGAGCCGCGATCGCCTCGCGCCGCAGGATGTCATTTAAGGGAGCGGCACTGACACCCCAGAACGAGCCCTCGGCTTCGCGGTATTCCTGATAAGCGGAGAGATGCGCGGTCTGACCAGCCCTGATGTGCGTGAGGTTGCGCGTGATGTCCATGCGCAGAACTTCGCGCACAGTTTGCATGCGACAGGAATTGAGCGAGATGAGCGCAAGGGCCGCGCACAGCAGGCTCGATACGAGGGCGAGTTGGGGGTTACTCGTCTTCATCAAAATCCAGCTCTTGAAAAATCAGCTATCGAGCGGACGCTTTTTTTGATAGCGACCCGCTCGCACGTTAACGCACAGCATACACCTTGCCGTTGTCGCTAATGAAAAAATCGTCCCGCCCCTGACCACGGATGAAAGAATAGCTATTCTTTCATTCTTTAATTCATCACTCAGCACTGCGGCACTCATCATTGCCTTTATGATTTTGTCATCGAGTTGAGAACTTCTTCGGCGCGGGCTGTGGCTGTGCCGACTTTGCCGACGACGATTCCGGCGGCGTGGTTGGCAAGCACGGCGGCTTCGAGCATCGTCGCTCCGGCAGAGAGCGAAGCGGCCAGCGTCGCGATGACGGTATCGCCCGCACCCGTCACGTCATAGACCTCGCGCGCCACGGTCTCTACGTAAACGGCCTCGCCCGTCCTTTCCAACAGCATCATGCCGCGCTCGCCGCGCGTCACCAGCACAGCCTCGCATTCAAGACGCTCAAGGATGGCACGCGCCGCTTCCTGCAAGCCTTCGTCCGTGTGGTCTTCCGTGTTGGTCAGCTTTAGGGCTTCGTGATGGTTAGGCGTGACGAGGGTGGCCGGGCGATACGAATCGAAGTTGCGCGTCTTCGGATCAACCAGCACAGGCATCCCGCGCTTCATCGCAAAGGGCAGCACTTCCGCAAGCACGCGCGGAGTCACAGCTCCCTTGTCATAATCGGAGACGACGAAAGCATCCGCGCCCGCGATTGCTTCCTTCAATATCAGTACGAGCCGCTCTGCAACGTCGCTTTCGACCGGGTTGCGGCGCTCGCGGTCTGCGCGCACGACCAACTGGTTATGCGCGATGATGCGCGTCTTGACCGTCGTAGGCCGCATCTCGTCCACGACAAGCAAAGCGTCCGCATCCTTAGCGCCTGTCTCGCGCAGCTCGGCGCGCAATCGCTCGCCCGCCGAGTCATTCCCGACTACGCCGACGACGCGCGCCGTCGCGCCGAGCGCCAGCAAATTAGCGAGGACGTTGGCCGCGCCTCCCAGGTGCACGGACTCGCGGCGTATGTCCACGACGGGGACGGGCGCTTCCGGCGAGATGCGCGTCACGTCGCCCCACACGAACTCGTCCAGCATCACGTCGCCATAGACCACTATTGAACGCGCGCGCATCCCGCGCACAAGCTCTTCTGTTCGTTGTTCAGTCAATTGATTCATCTATGAAGTCGGGCTCAAAAGGGAGAAGCCTTCGGGATTTTATTAGAAGCTCAAAGCGCTTGCTTACGCTCGCGCCCGCTTTGTTCCAGCACGCGCTCGATGGCTTCTGTGACGCGCTCTATGGAGACGCGGCGAATGCATTCGGGCTGTTCAAACTCCGCGCAAGTGTAACCCGGACAGGGCTGGCAGGGCATCTCCTCGCGCACGACTTCGGACGGCGCAGCGCCCCACGGTCGCCAGTGCGCGATGTTGGACGAGCCGAAGATGACGACGAGAGGCGTCAAGACTGCCGCAGCCATGTGAGCGATGCCGCTATCGTTGCCGACAAAGAGACGCGCGCGCGCGGCGAGCGCAGTGACTTCCGGCAACGAGAGGTCTGCGAAATCCACTACGCGCGCCGAAGAGAGATTCACTAGAGACTGAAGCGTCGCGGCTTCATTGCGCGCGGCAACGGCGACTGTGGAGAGACCGCGCGTCTTTAGTTCTTCGGCCACGCGCGCGAAGTTTTCCGTGGCCCACTGTTTTGTCTCAAAGGCGGCAGCCGGATGTATGAGCGCGAAGGGCTCGCTCGCGTCAATCCCACGTGCGCGCAGCTTTTCATCGACGCTCTCTGCCGCTTCGCCCGTCACGGCAAGATGCGTCGGTGGACGGTCTGTGACGGGAACTCCGGTCCAGCCGAGCAAAGCCAACTGCTGCTCTACCGAATGCGTCTGAGGGCTTCCCCACAACTCGTTTGCAGGAGGCGCGGCGTGATTATAAAGACGGCTGTAGCGGTAGCTTGCATAGCCCACGCGATGACGAGCACCCGTTGCGCGCGTCATCAAAGTCGCCGTCGTCCCGCCGTGCAGATTAAAGACCACGTCGTAACGCGCGGCGCGTAAATTTTTAGCCACACGAGCACGCGCAGCAGTGCTCCCGCGTTCGACCTTTATCACGCGCGTCACATCCTCGAAGCCGTCAAGCACGGGCGCGACCCAATCTTCCAGAAGGATGTCTATTTCCGCTTCGGGCAGGTGGCGGCGGAGCGCGTGAAGCGATGGTGTAGCCAAAACCGTATCGCCAATAGAACGCAGCCGCACAACCAGAACTCGACGCACCTCTCGCCAGTCGAAACGCGCGGGCGCGAGCGGCTCGGGCCGCACATGGGTCGCCCGCGCGTCTTCGAGCGGCGCGGGAAAGATGCCGGGGCTCAAGCTTTTTTCGCGCAGGCTTTTCATCTCAAAAGGTCTGACAAAAAACATCAGCCCTCAGGGGCCGCCTCTTTAATCGGATAGGTGTGGCCGCATTCGGGGCAGCGCAAGTGTCCATTCTCGACCTGCATCATGGCCGTCTGGCTGCACGACGGGCACGCTTCTACGATGAGCATCGAAGGAATGTCATCCTGAATCGGATACTTGCGAGAGCAGCCCGTGCAAAGAAGCGCACTCGCGTCCTCCGCCAACTCGACGCGCGCGCGGCACGCCGGACAAACCAGAATCTCCAACAGGTCTTGACTGATAGGCATTTCGGTGGAACCCCGCGAAAAAGGTCTCGTCAGAAAGAAACAAGAGCTTAACAGCTTCGCAAACGGACGAGCAAGAAGGCTCACGGTCTAAGAGCAGGTCTAAAAAAGTGTCAGCCCCTGAAAGGGGCGGTATAACAGTAGCCCGGCACGTCAGTGCCGGGACAACGGCGTGACCATTATAATTGTGAACCCCGTCAGGGGTGACATCCGTCTATGTCACCCCTGACGGGGTTCACATGTATGGGCTGCCTATTCCCACGGCTCACGCCGTGGGCTACTGTTATACCGCCCCTTGCGGGGCTGATTTGCTTATTCCAATCTTTTATTCATCGTCATTATCATCCCGTGCTTCGGGCGAAGCGTGATAAGCGGTTGAAGCTCGACCTTGTGCGTGGGGACGTGGCACATGCGCCAGCGTCGCGCTAGTGTTGCGATGAGCAGGATGCCTTCCATCCAGGCGAAGCTTTCGCCGATGCAACGCCGCGCGCCCGCGCCAAAGGGAAAGTAGGAGAACTGCGGGCGCGACTCGCGTGCTTCCGTGGTCCAGCGCTCCGGGTCAAAACGTTCGGGCTCGTGAAAGTAGCGCGCGTCGCGGTGCATCACATACTGGCTCATGAGCACGAGCGCGCCCTTCGTAATCCTGTATCCGCCGACCTCGTGCTCGCGCGCCGCAAGGCGACCCAGCGCCCACGCCGGAGGATAAAGACGCATGGATTCGGCCAGCACCATCTCCGTGAAGCGTAGACGCTGTACATCATCGAACGCGGGCCGCTCGCGCTCTTTCAACACTTCATCAACTTCAGCGTGCAGGCGACGTTCTATCTCCGGATGTTCCGAGAGCAAGTACCACGTCCACGTCAAAGCATTAGCGGTCGTCTCGTGGCCCGCCAGAAAGATGGTCAGGGCTTCGTTGCGCACCTGCTCGTCCGTCATGCTGCCCGTACCCTCTTCGTCCTCTGCGAACATCAGCATCGAAACCAAGTCGCCGCGATCCTTCTGCGTCTCTCGACGTTCGTTGATAAAGCGATAGATGGTTTCGTCAAGACGGCGTTTCGCGCGCTTGAACCGGCGGTTCTGCGGGAGCGGGAGCTTTTCCAGCACTTCGGAGAACGGCAAAAGCATCGCGTTAAAGAGATGTACTATGACGGTGAAAGCTTCGCCTATCTCCTGCGCTTCCTCTTCTACGTCGGCGTCGAAAAGCGTCTTGCCGACGATGGCGAGCGTGAGTTTCATCATCTCCTGCGCGATGTCCAGCTCACAGCCATCCTGCCAGCCGGAAGCCGTGCGCGCGGCGTATTCAGCCATCACGTCCGCATAACCGGCTATGCGTTGTTTATGAAAAGCTGGCTGTGCGAGACGACGCTGGCGGCGGTGATAGCTGCCTTCGCTCGTCAGGAGCCCTTCGCCGAGCAGCCGCTTTGATCTTTGCAGCGCACGCCCCTTGATAAAGCTCTGCTGGTGCGTGACGAGCACGTCCTTGATGTAGTCAGGATGGTTGAGGAAGTAGACATCCTGCGGGCCCATCTTGAAATAGACAATGTCGCCGTGCTCGCGCGCCATGCGCTCAAGAAAGGCGAGCAGGTTGCGCCGCACGGCGAAGTAGTTGACGACGGGCCAGCGCGCATGCGGGCCGGGGGGTCTAAGGTTCACAGACATCTTTTCTCTTACGCTCCTCTTGTGCGAATACCCCTTCGGAGTTCTGCTACAAAATATGGAAAGCCGATTTTTTCACCGTGCGAGTGATGCGGTCAAATTTATTTAGTTGTGGGTAGAGGTTAAGTTTCAATGAGAACTCACCGCCGAGACGCAGAGGACGCGGAGTTTGCGCAGAGAGTTGAATTTTTCTCTGCGTCGTCTCTGCGCTCTCTGCGTCTCTGCGGTGAATCAGATAAACTGAAACTCTACCCCTTTTAATGCCAGCTTGCTCATTCCACCCGGCTGTGTTAGTGATTTGGTCGCACCGATATTTCATCTACGGATGTAGAGCAAGGGAACCGAAGATTTTGTCTTTAGAATTTGCCGTCGAATACCAGTGCGCTTTGCGCGCACGCTACAGAGAGGAACACCTGCGCGCGTGGGGACGTTTGAGCAGCCTTCATACGCGCCTCACCACCGGAGACACCGCCGCGCCTTCGGAAGACAAGCTGCGCTTTGTCGAAAACGCGCGCTCCGAAGTCGAAGTCATGCAGGCGGAGACGCTCGTTTGCTCCAACTGCCCTGCCTGTTTGCCGCCGGATTCTGCGGGCGAAGGCGAATCGGTCGGCTGTCTTGGCCGCATCACCTATCCGATTGAAGCGCAGTTTGAAAAGTTTCTGGCAGACCGCGTGCAGCTCGCTCTCGATACCTTGGACGAGGAAGACCAGCCGCGTCTGCTGCGCATCATGGTCGATGCGGAATCGCCCTTTGACGGCGAGGGCACGAAAGAGCTGCGGCGCGTTATTACCTCGAACGACCTGCGCTTTTTCGAGCTGCGCCTGCCGATTCAATTCGCGCGCGAGGCCGAGCATCTTTCGACGGACAATCTTTTCGACCTGCTCGCGGGCTTTCGCTCGGACGACGTCAAACGCACCACCTACACGCGCGAGTTTCCCTTCGCCGCCACCGCCGACTATTACGACTTTCTGGACTTCGTGCTGCGCAACGACCTCACCGAAGGAGAACGCGGACGCCTTCACGCACGCAGCCGCAACTACGCACAGTTTCTACGCCTGCTCAACGCGCTCGAACGCGCCGAAGCTCTACGCACACGACTGCTCTTAGATTGATTCATCGGTTCATTGGTTCATTGATTCAATTTAATCATTTCTTCAATGAATCAATGAACCGATGAACGAATGAATCAATCCTATTTATTCTCCTCGTCCAGTTGCCTCAATGAATCCAGAATGAGATTGGTGTTGCTCGATGCGTTGATGGTGATGGGGAATTCCTGATTGCCCAGTTCAAAGTTGAAAGCGCCGGAGGTGGTTTCGACGATTTTGCGGAAAGCGGCTTGACCCGTGAGGCCCGCCGCTTCAGCGCCCACGATGCGGCCTTCGTTAAAGAGGACGTGGCCCGTTTGCCCATGGCTCTCGATGTCGAGCACGCCCGTCAGCCGCGCGTTTTCCAGAACCTGCACGGCGTCGAAGATGCTGATAGCGGAGAGGTCGCCGCTAAAGGTAGAGACCGGATGAACCGCTGGCAGCGGCTCTGCGCTGGGCCGTGCGAGGTCCGGGCGGCGCGCGCGTCGTATGGCATCAAGGCCCGGCGCGATGTTGATGCGCGGGTCAAGTTGCTTTGCTTCAAGGAGACGCTCGTGCGCCTCCTCGAAATCGTCGCGCTCGATATAGAGACTGGCGAGCGCTAGACACTGGCGCGCGGCCTCTTGCGGCTGCTCGTTGGCGGCGCAAATCTCGCGCAGCCGCTCGCGCAAAGCTACGGAGCGCGGACGCTTCGCCAGCGCCGTTTGCAGCCGGTTGACGGCGCGAGCCGGAGCTTTGTACTTGATAAAGAGGTCCGCGTCGAGCAGCGCCGACTCGACTTCTCCCTCCGGCTCTTTGTTGGTCTGCGCGTTGGTCATGCTTTTAGAAATCCGGCGCGTGCGGCCATTTTCCCCGGAAAATCTCCTCAGCCCGAGGCCTGAGTTTATCATAAAGCGTTCCGGTGTCCGCCGATAATGCGCCCGTATTGCGCCTATCGAGCACTATATCGTGTATCTTTACAGGTACGCTTCCGGACACATAATTTGAGAGCGTTCCACGAATGGGATGGCAAAGCGACGCGCACTTTCATGTAATTTCTTAAACCGCGCGCCGCAATTGAAAATTTAGTTATCGTTACGGGCAATCGTTCCGCAACATTATATTTCCCTTCCATTTTTATTTATTACTCGTGCGGGAAGATTCGTCCCACGCGTGGGACGTGGCACGTCAGGTGCTTTTACAAAGGGCGAGCAGTCTTGAAAAAATCAGCCCAGTCGCAAGGCTCCAGAAGCTCATTCTTTCCCCCTTGAGTTTGATGTCGGTCTTCCTTGGAGTATTAACGGAATGTACGATCAGATGAGTTTGGAAGCATCCAACGCGGCGACCATACGGCTGGTAAACTTGAGTTGGGCAACCTACCTGCAAAGGGCGCTCCGGCGTCTGAAATCAATCGGACAATTGTACAGGGCGGACGGCACGGAAGCCTTGATTAAGCGTTTCCGCGATGCGAGGCCGACGACCTATCGCCACAGCGTCCGTGTCGCGCGTTTGGCACGCAACACGGGCCGCGCCTTCGGCTTTGATGAAGGAAAGTTGCGCCAGTTGGCGCAGACGGCTGTGCTGCATGATATAGGCAAGATTCTGGTCCCTGAAACTGTGCTGAGCTGCCCGCGCAAGCCCACGCGCACGGAGCGTTTTATACTGAACCTGCATCCGACGATGGGCGCGCTCATAGCCTCTTACTTTAACCTTCCGGCGGAGCTGCGCATACGCACTCAGCATCATCACGAGCGATGGGACGGGCGCGGCTACCCGCACAAGCTGAGCGGCGAAGACATCCCCATGATGGCGCGCATAGTGCAGGTGGCAGACACCTATGACGCGATGGTCGCTGTGGATCGTCCCTATCGCCAGCCCTGCTCCGTCGATGAAGCCGTGGCAGAATTACGCCGTCACGAAGGCAAACAGTTTGACCCGCGCGTCATCGAAGCATTTCTGGACACGCTCCCCGTCCAAGCTGTAGATGGGAGATAAAAACAAGATGGCCCCCTGGATGAAAAGACGAATCGAACGCTCGCGCGCCCGCTGTCATAAAGCACTCACGGAGCGCAAGCGCGAGGAGGATGAGCGTAAATCCACCGAGAAACGCTCTCCAAAACAATCCACAAAAAACCACACGCCTTTGCGCTCTTAGCGCACGCGTCAGGTTAAAGATGAAAATGCCGCTCTCAATATTGAGAGCGGCATTTTCATCTTTAACAGCCTTCTTTTCCTCGCTTAAAAATCAAAGCGCACGCCGAAACGCACGGTGCGCGCGCGCAGTGTTCTGGAGGGCACGAGGAAAGTGTCTATAAAGTTCTGCCGTGTTTCGGCTGTGGCCGTCGGGCTCAGGGCGCTGAAGTTGATAAACTCGCTGCCGAAGCTAAAGACGAGCGAGTTTAAGAGATTATTAATTTCGAGCACGGGCCGCAGACGCATCCGCTCGCCCATGCGAAACTCGCGCTGGACGTTGAGGTCCAGAATAAACTGTTTCGGCCCCTGTCCAGCGTTGCGCGGAAGATTGCCGACCGACCCTATGGTCGGGAGCGTGAAGGCCGCGAGGATTGCCGGGTTGAGCGGCTCTCCCGGTCTGCGGAACTGCAAGAGGCTCAGGTCGCCTGTGAAGTTGGGCCGGTCTGTTCCGACGTCGTCGAGGTTGCGGTCGTCGCCGCCGATGGAGATGTTAAAGGGCGCGCCCGAAGAGAGACGCAGGAGCGGCGAAAAGCGAAGCCTGCCCAGCCAGTTCGGCGTGTCGAACGTGCCGGAAAAAGCGAAGCGATGACGACGATCAAGCAAGCTCCTCGAACGCTCGCGCAAAAAGTCGCCGGGAACCAGCGCGCTCGAAGTGTTGACGATGCCGTCGTCTTTTAGAGACGACAGCGTATAGACGGCGCGGAACGAAAAGCCCAGCCCGTTGCTGGCGCGATAGAAGCGGCGGCGCAATTCGAGTATCAGGCCGTGATAGAAGCTGTTGCCTATGGAAGCAAGTTGCTCGACCTGTGTGCGCGTCGGGTCGGGCCGTAAGGTAATCAGCGCGTCGAGCGCCGCGTTGAGGACGTTGGTCGAGCTGACGTTGTTGAGATTGAGCGTCGTAACCTGAACACCGAATTCGGGAGCGGTCGCGCCGACCGTGTTGGTCGGATTCGCGGCGGCGCTAAAGCGCACCAGCTCGCCCGCAGGCGGAGTCGCGCCGTTATAGATAGGACGCGCGCAGGTCGGGCAGCCGAGGAAGTTCGGAAAATCGCGCGAGAGCAGATACTGCGTAAAATTGCTGAAGCCCGCCGGAAGCACGGGCGCGTTGGCGTTGAACTCTCGGAAGAGATGTATGCCGCGATTGAAAGTGTAGTTGGCCTCGAAGACAAACTTGCCGCCCAGCTCGCGCTCAAAGCCTACGTTGGCCTGATAGCTTTCGGGGATGCGTATGTTCGGGTCGAGCCGCCGGAAAAAGCCTAGGTCGGTAGAGGCAAACTGTCGCACAAGCGGCGAGTCTTCCGTAAGCACTTCGGGGAAAGTGAAATTGGCGGCGATAAAGGCGCGGCGTTGTGCGTCGGTCAGGACAAGGCCCGACACAGGATCCCTCAAAAGGTTCGTGTCGAAGAAGAGACGATTCGTGCCGAGCGTAAAATCGTCTATCGTGCGCAGGAGCACGCGGTTGTAAAAGAGACCGGCCCCGGCGCGTATCACCGTCTTGCTCGACGATGGGAAGGGATTCCACGCAAACGCCAGTCGCGGGCCGAAGTTATCGCGGTCTCCCAGAATGGTCTCCGTCTCGTAACGCAAGCCCGCGCTCAGCGTGAAATTAGAGCGTACGCGCCACTCGTCCTGAACGAAGAAGCCCAGATAAGTGTTGCGCTGCTCGGATTCGGTGGAGAAGTTCTGCCGGAAGCGGTTCGGCGCGCTGGCTAGAAAATCCGTGACGCTCGCGAAGTTGAAAGTGCCGGAGACGTCCGACAAGTCTATAAAGGTTGACTTGATGCGCTGCACGTCGCCGCCGAAGCGCAGCGAGTGCGAGCCCCTGACCCACGACAGCGTGTCTTGAATCTGATAGCGAATCTCGCGGCGGTCACTCGCGCCCGTGGTCGAAGAACCGGCAATCAGCGTCGAGTCGCGGTTGCCTTCGTTGGTCGTCGGCAAGGGATCGCGCAGCGTAATCAGGACGACGGGCTGGCGGCGGTCGGCTGTGGTTTCAACTGCCGGAGTCAGACGCGAAAACTGGAAGCGCACCTGATTGACCAGCTTGGGCGAGAAGATAGCGTTGTCCGTGTAGGAAATAGCATCCGTGTTGCGCGTTCTGCCGACAAGTGCTTCGGCCAGACGGCTGCCTCCGCCGAACTGTCGTAGATTCTTCAGGCGACCCCGTTGGTAAGAGATAGTCGCGTTGTGATTGTCGCTGTAGTTGGTGTCAACGCGAACGGTCATAGTCTGATTTTGCTGCGGCGTGTTGATGGCCGAGATAAAGGGCGCAATCTCGACCGTGGTGCTGCCTTCTTCAAAGCGGCGACCGGCGAGAAAAGTCGGGGCCGGAATCGGAAACGCTGCATTCTGCTGCACGGGCACGAGCGTATCGACCAGCGCCGTGTCCAGAATCTTGTCGTACTCGTAGGAGACGAAGAAAAAGGTCTTGCCGCGCCCGACGAGGAAAGATGGAAAGTTGAGCGGCCCGCTGAAAGTAAATCCCGGATCATATTCCGTGAAAGGGAATCTTGGGACGCCCAGGATTTTATTGCGGTACGTGTTGGCGTTGAAAAAGTCGTCGCGGAAAAAGAAGAAGAGGCGGCCCTGAAATTTTTTCGCCCCGGCGCGCGTGCGTATGTTGACGCGCCCACCTGAAGCGCGACCGTACTCGGCTGAAAACTGGTTGGTGATGACCTGAAGCTCCGCGACCGCTTCGACCGAAGGCTGAAAACGCTCGCGCGCTCCACGGTCGTCGTTGTTGTCGAGCCCGTCAATCGTAATGTTGTTTGAATAGGCCGGACTGCCCGAGAGCGAAAAGCTTCCCGCTTCTTCGGGCGTGTTGGCCGGAGAGTTGGTGTCGCGAAAGCCTGTGGATTTCTCGTCGGTCAAATCGCGCGTCGAGAGCGGTTCTTCACTCACGCCGCCCAGAGTAAAGATCAGGTCGAGCGGCGAGCGCGTGTTGTTCGGCAGCGATTCAACCTCTTCGGTCTGCACCGTGCCGCCGACCACCGTGCGCGTCGTATCGACGGCGGGCACGTCAGCTTCTGTGACGTTGACCTCTTCGGCTGTGACGGTGGCGGGTTTTAAGGTGAAATCCAGTTTGATGTTCTGACCGGCGAGGGTCTGAAGGCCGCGTTTTTCGTCAACTGCAAACCCGGTCTGCGAAGCGCGTACGGTGTAATTACCCGGCGCGAGTTCTATCAGACGGTAACGCCCGTCGTCGTCGGCCTGAACACTGCGCTCCTCGTTCGTCTCCTGAAGCACAGCCGTCACGGTCGCGCCGGGAATAATAGCTCCATTTTCATCAGCGACGCGCCCCTCCACTGTCACCTGATCTAAATCCTGCGCGTGCGCAGCAAATCCATGTGAAAACAGGATGACGAATGCCGCAGCAACAAGTGCAAAGGAAGTGACATGACAGAGACGGCGCAAAAATTTTCGGCTTTTCATTTCTGATCGCTCTCCTAATCGGGCGCGAGGTCATCCGGGGCGGGACGCAAGCTCTTTGCAGCCGCGCTCTAGATGCCGAGCGAAACTTTTGGGGAAAAGTGCAAATCCGAACGCTTCAGAGACGACACGGGTTTATCACCGCTCGTAGTAATAAAATTTTGCTACAGAAAGTGACGCAGAACGAAGCGCAAAATACTGGCTTGGAGAGCGCACTTTAACACTGTGCGCAAAGGTAAGACAAGGATTGAAAAGCGGGATTAGCTCCTTTGCAGGGGACGACGGCGGAGGGCCGCAACGCGCGACGTAGGCACGAGCGCGCCCTGTTCGGGCGGCGGAGCGTCCGAAAGATTTGCAAACTCGGCGGCGTGCGCTTGCAGGAACTGAAAGAAACGCTCGAACTCGCGCTGCATGGCGTCCATCTTTTCCCTCATGTTGAGGATGATTTCCACGCCCGCCAGGTTAACGCCGAGGTCGCGCGTCAAAGAGAGAATCACTTCCAGACGTTCGAGGTCCGGGTCCGTGTAAAGGCGCGTGTTGCCTTCCGAGCGCGAAGGCTTCAGCAACCCCTCGCGCTCGTAAAGACGAAGGGTCTGCGGATGCACGTTGTACTGGTCCGCCACCGCGCTGATTGTGTATGTTCGAGCCTTACGCTTCATAAAAACAGTGACGAGTGACGAGTGACAGGTGACGAGCAGGAACAAGCTGTTTTAGCTTGTCACTCGTCACTTATCACTTGTCACTGCTATTCCAATCCCATCGTCACGCGCGGGTTCTCCGTATTGATCTGCGCGTAGCGTTTGAGTAAATCCTTGGTCTCTTCCGAAATCACTTGCGGAAGCGTGACCTGTACTTCTATAAACTGGTCGCCGCGCGCCTGCGGGTTACGAAGACTTGGGACGCCGCGCTCGCGCAGGCGAAACTTTTGTCCGCTTTGCGTCCCCGGAGGAATACGCAACTGCGCTTTGCCCTCGACCGTTGGCACTTCAATCCGCGCGCCCAAGGCAGCCTCGGGCACAGTCACAGGAACGGTCACGTAGATGTTGTCGCCCTTGCGCGTGAAATGCTTGTGGCGGCCTACGTTCGTGATGATGAAAAGATCGCCCGGCGGAGCGCCGAGGCGTCCGCCTTCGCCCTTGCCGGGAATACGCACGCGCGAACCCGTATCAACGCCCGCCGGAATACGCACCTTGACGGTCTCCGTCTTGGGCACGACTCCCTTCCCCTTGCACAACGAACATGGAGGACGACGACGGCCCGTGCCCGCACAGTCCGGGCACTCCTGCGAGAAGCGCAAGCGGCCTCCGGCGCGTTGGACCTGCCCGGAGCCGTTGCAGGTCGAACAGACTTGAGGCGTGCCGCCCGTGTCGCCCGCGCCGTTGCAGCGCGAGCACTGCTCCGTGCGATTGACAGTGATGTTGGTGGTCATGCCGCGCACGGCCTCTTCAAACGAAAGCGCGAGCGGCATCTCTATGTCCGCGCCCTTCTGTGGCTGCGGGCGCGGCGGCTCGCGCACTTCCGCTCCGCGTCCGCCTCCGCCGAAAAGGTCTGCGAAGATGTCGCGAAAGCTCGTCCCGCCTCCGCCTGTGCCCCCCGGAGGCGCGGTCGTGCCCCAGTCAAAGCCCTCGAAATCAAAACCCGGCGCGGTGCGTCCAGCACCCGGCCCAGCGCCGCGCGCCGCCGCGTTAGCCAGATTGTCCGAATACTCGCCAAAGCGGTCGTAGACCTTGCGCTTCTTCGGATCAGACAACACGTCGTGCGCTTCCGTAATCTTCTTGAAGCGTTCTTCCGCAGACTTATCGCCCGGATTCACATCCGGGTGATACTTGCGCGCCATCCGACGATAAGCCTTCTTGATCTCTTCCGGCTTGGCGTCTCGCTTGACCCCTAGCACTTGGTAATAATCTTCTTTTGCCATTTGAAAGCAGTGACAAGTGACGAGTGACGAGTGACAAGTTAAAAGCTCTTGTCTTGCTCGTCACTCGTCACTTGTCACTCGTCACTGCCTTATTTGTTCTCGTCAACGTCAACGTACTCGGCGTCTATGACGTTGTCTTCGCCACCCGACGTGCCCTGCGAGCCGCTCGCGGAAGAAGCGCCTGCGGCTGATGCCTGTTCGCCGCCTTCCGTGCCCGGCGTCCCGGCCTGCTGGTAGAGCGCCTCGGCCAGTTTGTGCGAAGCGGTTTGCAGCTCGTTGAACGCATTGTTCATGCGCTCGACTCCGCCCTCTTCCAGAGCCTTCTTCGCGTCCGCCAGAGCCGCTTCAACCTGCGACTGACCCGCCGCGTCGAGCTTGTCCTTGTTCTCGTTGTAGGTCTTCTCGACCTGATATTGCAGACCGTCCAGACGATTGCGCGCTTCAATCTCTTCGCGCTTTTTAACGTCATCGGCGGAGTGCGCTTCGGCGTCGCGCATCATGCGGTCAATCTCGTCTTTCGACAGACCCGAAGATGCGGTGATCGTAATCTTCTGCTCGCGTCCGGTGCCCATGTCCTTGGCAGAGACGTTGACGATGCCGTTGGCGTCGATGTCGAAAGTGACTTCGACCTGCGGCATCCCGCGCGGTGCGGGCGGAATTCCAACAAGGTGGAACTTGCCCAGAGTGCGGTTGTCTCCGGCCATCGGGCGCTCGCCCTGAAGGACGTGTACCTCTACGGACGTTTGATTGTCCGAAGCGGTCGAGAAGATTTCCGACTTGCGAGTCGGAATCGTAGTGTTGCGCTCGATGAGCTTGGTAAAGACGCCGCCCAGGGTTTCGATGCCGAGGCTCAAGGGAGTAACGTCCAGAAGCAGTATGTCCGTCTTCTCGCCCGCGAGCACACCGGCCTGTACGGCTGCGCCGACCGCCACAACTTCGTCCGGGTTGACGCTCTTATTAGGCTCTTTGCCGAAGAAGCCCTTGACCATCTCCTGCACTTTGGGGATGCGCGTAGAGCCGCCGACGAGCACTACCTCGTCAATCTTCTTCGCGTCAATCCCTGCGTCCTTGATGGCCTGCTCGACGGGCGGCATCAGACGCTTGAGGATGGGGTCAATCAACTGCTCAAACTTGGCGCGCGTCAATTTCATCACCAGATGCTTCGGCCCACTCTGGTCGGCGGTGATAAACGGAAGATTAATCTCCGTCTCCATGGTCGAAGACAATTCAATCTTGGCTTTTTCTGCGGCCTCTTTGAGACGCTGCAAAGCCATCTTGTCGTTCGACAGCTCGATGCCCTGATCGCGCTTGAACTCTTCTATAATCCACTTGATAAGGGCTTCGTCTATGTCGTCGCCGCCAAGGTGCGTGTCGCCGTTGGTGGATTTGACTTCGACGACGCCTTCGCCGACTTCCAGCACGGAGATGTCAAAAGTTCCGCCGCCGAAGTCGAAGACAGCGATGGTCTCGTCCTTCTTCTTATCCAGCCCGTAGGCCAAAGCAGCAGCCGTCGGCTCGTTCACAATACGCATCACTTCCAGACCGGCGATGCGGCCAGCGTCCTTTGTGGCCTGTCGCTGCGAGTCGTTGAAGTAGGCCGGGACGGTGATGACGGCCTTTTCGACCTTCTGGCCCAGATAGTCTTCCGCCGCCTGCTTCAGCTTCTGCAAAATCATCGCCGAAATCTCGGGCGGGCTCCAATCCTTGCCGCCCGCAAAGACGCGCACGTCGCCGTTTGACGCGGCCTGAACTTTATAAGGAACCTGTTTAATTTCCTGCTCGACTTCGGAATACTTGCGGCCCATGAAACGCTTGATTGAATAGACCGTGTTCTCCGGGTTGGTGACGGCCTGGCGCTTGGCGACCTGACCGACCAGACGATTGCCGTCCTTGGTAAAGGCCACGACCGAAGGGGTGGTGCGTCCGCCCTCGGAATTGGTAATCACGGTCGGCTCCCCGCCCTCCATCACGGCCACTACAGAGTTGGTCGTGCCTAAATCAATGCCTATGATCTTGCTCATTGCTCTCTTATTCTCCAAAAAGTAGTTAACAGCTTTTCCCACCAAAAGAACTTGTGGGATGGCCGTGAGACGCATCCACCTGCCCACGCCTCTTTTGACAATTTCGCCTCCCCTCTTAATCCTTAAGGGAAAGATGCGAAAGCGTCATGAGCGGCGGGTTGAATGCTTCCTTAATATAATACCTGAGTCTGTCTTTGTCAACTTTTATTTCGCCCTTCGCGCAAACCCCGGCCTCACAGGCAAACCATTGTCATTCAATAGCTTAAGCCCCGTGCCTGACAGCCTTTTAGTCGCCCTGACGGCGTTCTTCGTTGAGCAGGCGATGAGCAAAGTAGACGTAATGCATGCCGGAGATGACGGCCAGGGCAAAGACAGTGGTGTAGACGGTCGGGAGGTAATAACCGCTACCCTCCGGGAAAATGAGCGCGATGAGGATAGCCATGATAGCCAGAATCTGGACGGTGGTATTGATTTTTCCGAGGAGCGATGGGCGGAAGCCTCTAAACCCTGTGACGATGTTGATGGCGGCAGCGCCCACTATGATAAAGACGTCGCGGCTGATGACGGCGACCGTCACCCAGAAGGGCACAGGGAAATGGTTGGGCGGGGGCACGGGGCCAATCTGGCGCAAGGAGAGGACGACGAAAGAGGTCACAAGCAGAAGCTTGTCCGCGATGGGGTCGAGTATGCGGCCAAGCTGTGATTTCTGGTCGAAGCGGCGGGCAAAGAGCCCGTCGAGGCCGTCGGTCACGCCCGCTATGATAAAGGCCGCGAGCGCCCAACCGAACTTGTGATAGTAGAGCAGCGAGACGAAGACAGGAATCAACGCCATGCGGAAGACCGTCAGCAGGTTTGGCAGCGTGATTATACGTGAAGACATAAGAGAGTCCCAAATCCCAAGTCCCAAGTCCCAAATCTCAAGTTAACTTCTTGACTTGGGACTTTGGACTTGGGACTTGGGACTAATTTGCGCATCGCAGCTCTAACAGGGAGACTTCCGGGGGGCAGCCGTAGCGTATGGGCAGGACGACTGTGCCGAGGCCGCGTGTGACGTAGATTTGCGTCTCGTTCTGGCGGCCCAGACCGCGCAGTAAACGGCGGCGCGGACGGCCCGAAGCAGAGCGTTCGCTGCGCCATGTGACCTGTCCGCCGTGCGTGTGCCCGCTCAGGACAAGGTCCACCCCGGCGCGTGCGGCCCGTCGCAGGATGACAGGATTGTGCGCTAGCAAGAGCTTCATTTCGTCTGCGGTTGACCCGGCCAGCGCCAGCGGCAAATCTTCGAGGCCGACCATAGTATCGTCCACGCCCGCGAGCCAGAAGGACGCGCCGCGCCCTTCAAAGCGCATCCCTTCGTTGACGAGCATGTGTATGCCTTCGGCGCGGAAGAGGTCTGTAATCAGCGCGGCGTCTGTCCAGTGGTCGTGATTGCCAAGGACTGCGTAGACGCCGTGGCGTGCGCGCAGACGACCCAGAAGCTCTGCGCAGGGCGCTGCGTAGGCGCTGTCGTGCGAGACGTAATCGCCGGTCAGGGCGATCAGGTCCGGCTCAAGATTGTTGGCTGTTTCGATGGCCCGCTCGATCTGGATTGTGCCTGTAAAGGGGCTGTGGTGTATGTCCGAGAGATGGACTATGCGAAAGCCGTCCAGTTCCCGTGGCAGACGGCGCAAGGCTATCTCGTGGCGGTCAACCGAGAGCATGTAAGGCTCTGAGAGAGCCTGTCGGGCCGCGTGCGCGATGCCTGTGGCGAGCGCGCGCAAAGGTGTCGCAGGCGGCGCGGGGCGATTGGTTCGACGCGCGTACCCTGCGCGCTCTCTCCATCTAAGATTGTTTGACATAAGGTCGAGTTTTCTAAAACCGGCGAGGCTCAAAAGGGATTTTGTAAAAAGCGCCCGCCTCCTGCCCGAGCCGGGCCGTCCCTGAAAAGCTCGCGCATTATAGTGACTCGCAGACACCAAAGGCAAGCGGCTGGGGGCCGTAAACCGGCTCTGAAAAGTTACATTCAGATTGTGGTTTGGCTGCGATTTCCCGGACGCTCCGGCTAAAGCGGCCAGAAGATGGGCGCGAGAACGATAACGATGGCAAAGACGGCGATTGTCAAAATCGAGCCGACTTTGACGAAATCGAAAAAGCGATAGCGACCGGGCGTGAAGATGAGCACGCAGGCTGGCTCAAGCGGCGTCAGAAAAGAGCACGACGCGGCGTAGGTCACCGTGACGGCGAAGGTGCGTGGGTTCAAGCCTAGAACGAGCGCGGTCTTGACGGCGATGGGCAACATGACGAGCGCCGCCGCCTGATTCGACATAGGCTGCGTGATAGCCACGGTGAGTATAAAGAAGCCCGCGAGGATAGCTCTATCTCCATAAGCGCCGAAGCCGCGCAAAATCATGTCGGCCAGATATTGATCGGCGTGCGTCTTCTCCATCGCCACACCGAAGCTAATCATCCCGGCGATGAGCACAATCAAGCGCCACTCGATCATGTCGTACATCTCTTTGGTACGGATGGTGCGCGTCGCGAGCAGTATCAGAACGCCAAGGAGCACGGCGACCGAAAGCGGGATGTCCCACGGATGGAAGATGGAGAAGAAGAGAAAGACCGCGAAGGCAAGAATAGCCCAGCGACGTTGCGACGCGTGCCCGCGACGCTCCGAGACATCTTCGAGCAACAGGAGCTGGCCGTCCAACACTAGGTGCTCTATGCGGTCGCGCGATCCCTGAATAAGCAGGACATCACCGAAGCGTAAACTGACGGTGCTGATTTTGGAGAGGAGCGCCACTCCGTGGCGGTTGATGGCAAGCACTGTGAGCCCGTAACGCTGGCGGAACTTTAATCCCTTGAGCGTGCGGTTGACGAAATCCGAGTTGCGCAGGACGGTCGCTTCAAACAGCTCCACGTCCTGCGTCTCAAGGTCGCGGTCCGTGAGCTTGAAGTCCGCTTTGATTTCTATCCCGGCTTCCGTCTTCACGCGCAGGATGTCTTCGATGCGGCCCTGCACGAGCAGCAAGTCTTCCGCTTCTATTACCAGTTGCGGCCCCGGCGCGATGCGTCCCTGCTTGCCGCGCAGGATGCCCACGACCGTCAAATCCAGCTCATCCCCGACGCGCGCTTCTTCAAGGGTCTTCCCAACCAGAGGGGACGTGGGCAGCACTATGACTTCCGACATGTATTCGCGTATGTGGTATTGCTCTGTCAGAGAATCCTCGCCGCCTCGACGTGGCAGGAGTCTTAACCCAATGAGGAGCATGTAGAGCATCCCGATCATGACGATGGGGACGCCGACCGGGGTCAGCTCGAACATGGTAAAGGGCTGGACCAGATGCTGCCAGTCGGGAAAGCGCGCCAGAAATTGCGGGGTCTGCTCGACGCTGCGTATAAATTCTTCGCTCGTGCCGAGGCGTGCTAGCGCGCCGCTCACGGCGAGGTTCGTAGAAGTTCCGATGAGCGTGCACGTGCCGCCGAGGATTGCGCCGAAGGCGAGCGGCATCAAAAGCTTTGACGGCGGAACGCGCGCACGCTCGCTGATGCCGAGCACGACGGGGACGAACATGGCTGTCGTCGTCGTGTTCTTCATGACGGCGGCGCAGGCTGCTGCCACCAGCATGATGAGCGCGGTCAGTCGAAACTCGTTGCCGCCCGAAATTCTATGAAGTCTGCGCCCTATGACGTCAATCACGCCGGTCTTGACGAGCCCGCCCGTCAAAATAAAAAGCCCGGAGATGGTAATCACGATGTCGTTGCCGAACCCCGCGAAAGCTTCCGAGACCGAAAGCGTTCCCGTCACCACCAGCGCGATGACGAGCAGGATGGTCACAACGTCAATCGGGATGCGCTCCGTCGCAAAGAGCACGAGGGCTACGAACAGGAGCGTTAGAACCGTGGCAATCTCAAACGTCATAGAGAGTTTTCAGTTATAATGAATTAAAGAGAGGTCAGAGATTAGAGGCTAGAGGTCAGTGAATGGCTTTTTCTAATCTCTGACCTCTAATCTCTGACCTCTCTTTTGTCTTGAATCAAGGGGAAGATATTATGAACGAACATTGCATTCTTGTCATAGAAGATCAGGAAGATTTGGCGGAGCTGTATGAAGAGGCGCTCAAGGGAGCGGGCTACAAAGTGCGCAATGCGTTTACGGGCGAAGAGGGGTTGGCGGAATTTAAAGCCAACGGCGCGGACCTCATTCTGCTGGACATGACGTTGCCGGAGATGCACGGCACACATGTTCTCAAAGGCATACGCGCGCTCGATGCGACAGTCCCCGTTATCATCGTCACGGGCGAAAAGGACGAGTTGCACCGCGACGAGACGGAGCAGTTGGGCGTGCAGGGGTACGTGGAGAAGCCGCCGGATTATCACACGCTGTTAGAGATGATAAAACACGCGCTTGAAAATCCGGCTGAAGATGCCACAGTCGTCACCCTGCGTCTTTCAAAGCGCGTCATAGAGCAGCTCACAGAAATAGACGCCAACCTTGAACGCGCGATTACGCAGCTCTTAGAAGAACAAGGCAAAAGTAAAAAGGCGACATCAAGGTAAAAGGAAGAAATAAGACGAAAGCTAAATTTAAATTCTTCGCTCCGTAGGAGCGCGGATGTTTATAGCTTAACAGCTCAATCAACAATCAAGCTCCGTAGGAGCGGCATGTCATGGATGCAGAACATGTCGCTCCTACGGAGCTTGATTTGGTTTTATTACCGGCGAGCTATAAACATCCGCGCTCCTACGGAGCTATCTTTATCTCATCTGGAATTCACGTTGAATTGTTTGGTCTTGTCCTCACTTTTGCCTTCTACCTTTTTACTTTTACCTTTCAACGGCAGACGCCGCGCTCGACGGCAAAGAGACGCCATTCGCCGGGGACGTTTTCGAGGGCGTAGGTGCCGCGCTCCTCAAAGCGTATGCCCGAGCCCGCGACTAAATCCTTGACCGTGTGCGAGACGAGGACTTCGCCGGGCGTGGCGCGCTCTGCGACGTGCGCGCCGATCTCGACGGCGATGCCGCCCACCTTGTCCTCCATTACATCGCACTCGCCCGTGTGGAGTCCGGCCTTAACCCTTATCCCGAGCCGCGCCGCCGCGTCCGAGATGGCGCAGGCGCAGCGAATGGCGCGCGCAGGCCCGTCAAACGTAGCCAGCAGCCCGCCTCCGACCATCTCTATCTCGCGTCCCTTAAATAATTCCAACTCACGGCGGACGTAGGCTTGATAACGCTCAAGCAGGTCGCGCCAACGTCGCTCGCCCATCTCGGCGGCCTGCCGCTCGCCGTTCACGACGCGCGTGAACTGAACGGTCGCCAGCACGCGGTCGTAATCAGGAGCGTGGCGCACGCCCGTTAAAAATTCTTCTATCTCGTCGAGAATCTCATCCTGATCTCCGACGAACGGAAGATGATCCACGCCCGGCAGCTCTACATATTTAGAGCCGGGAATGTGCGAGGCGACGAAGCGGCCTTCTTCAGCTTTCAAACAGAGGTCGCCTTCGCGATGGAGGACGAGCGTGGGGATGCGTATGGAGGGCAGGACGTGGCGCACGTCTATGCCCGCGTTCATCTTGGTCAGCGCGAGAGCCGCGCCCGGACTTGCGCCCATGCGTAGATAGGTCGCCCACCATTCACGAAAATGCGCGTCGTCGGCCATGCTCGGCGCGCGCTCGTCCAGACCTACGGGGCCGCCCCAGTCGCGCTGCATCGTCTCGTAAAATCTTTCGCGCTCATCGGCAGTCGGAGCCCACGGATAATCGTCGTCGCGTATGCGCTTGGCGTAAGTGCCGATCATGACGAGCGCGATGGTCTTTTCCGGGTAGGTGGCGGCGAAGAGGCTGCACATAGGCCCACCTTCGGAAACGCCGCAGAGCGCCGCGCGCTCGCTCCCGACAGCATCCATCACGGCGCGCACGTCGTCCATGCGCTGTTCCAGTGTCGGCAGCTCCGTGACGGGCACGCGGTCTGAAAGACCCGTCCCGCGCTTGTCGAAAAGTATGAGGCGCGAAAAGGAGGCGAGCCGTGTCAGGAAGCGCGCGAAAGAAGGCTCTGCCCAGAAATATTCGAGGTGCGAGACCCAGCCCATGACGAAGACCAAATCGAGCGGGCCGTCGCCTATGACCTGATAAGCGATGTTGACATCGCCGCTTAATGCATAACGAGTCTCGGGCGCGCGTTGAATAATGAGGTCAACTTCGGGCGTGTGCTCGGCGCGCACGGCTGGAATGACAGAGCGTGGAAGAATGTCTATTGCTGCTTGCGCGCGTGTGGTGGCAGGCAAGAGGTCTTCGGTTTCATCTTCTTCGATGACGACGCTTGAGCGCACGCGCTCGCGCACGATTACTTCCGCCTCTTCGGTTTCCAATTCCTTCACCCCGGCGACGAAACGATAGCCGCGCTTGGGCACTGTCTCGATTAAACGCTGGCCGGTGGTGCTCTCGCCGAGAGCCTTGCGCAGGATGGAGATGTTCTGCGCGAGGTTGTTCTCTTCGACAAAGCTGTCGGGCCAAATCTGTTGAATCAACTCTTCTTTGCTGAGGACGTGGCCGCTGTTTTCCACCAGCACGACGAGCGTGTCAAAGACCTTGGGAGTGAGCGAAACGACGTCCGTGCCCCAGAGCAAAAGGCGTTCTTCCGTGTCCAGACGGAACGGCCCGAATTCGTATAAACGCTTGATTTGCTTGCTCATAGCCGTCTTCAGAACTTTTTGAAGAAAACCTCAGGAAAGTCTCAGCGCTTTCTAAAGACCAAAGCTGCGGTCAAGGAGTATTCCTATACACACGAAGCAAGGATCGGAAAGCAAGGTTCTTTGAATTTCAGTTCATTAAGCGCCGCCAACGATTCTATCGCAAGAGCCGAGAAGCTGAAAACCGAATTTGCTGAAGCGCCTCCGGGCCATGCGGCTCGCACGCGCTCGCAAGGCAATCCATCCGAACCCATATGACCCGTGCTCAACGCTGGTCGAGCACGATTAACTTTTAGAAGGAGAATAGAGAATGAGTAAAGCCCAATTGACCCTCCGCGCACTCGTGCTGGTTGTTGTCTCTCTCATGATTACTTCGGTCGCGCAGGCGCAGGCCACGCGTACGTGGGTCTCCGGCGTCGGAGACGATCTCAACCCCTGCTCGCGCACGGCCCCCTGCAAGACCTTCGCGGGCGCGATTAACAAAACCGCCAACGGCGGCGAAATCAATGCTCTTGATCAAGGCCCCTACGGCGCTGTCACGATCACAAAATCAATTACCATTGACGGTAACGAGCAACATGCTTCCATTCTTGCTTCCAGCATCAACGGGGTGACTATCAACGCCACCGCCACAGACCGTGTGATCTTGCGCAACCTTTCGATTAACGGCTCGGGCGGCGCGGTCTCGCCCTTCGTCACGGGCATTAGCGGCATCCGGTGGATCGCCGGAGATAAGCTCATTGTCGAGAACTGCCGCATCTTCCGCTTCAACAACAGCCTGATTAACGTTGAGAAGACGTCGAGCGGCGATCTGACCATCAACAACGTCACGGGCTCGACCAGCTTGGGAGCGACGGCCAACGTCGATGCAGGCATACGCATTAACACCACTTCGGGCACCATCAAAGCGTCCATCAATAACGTCAACCTTCAGGACTGCAAGATTGGCATTAACATTCAAGACCGCGTCGAAGCGACGATTCGCACCACGACCATCAACGGCAACGGCGACGGGGCCGACATCGGCGTGAGAGTCGCGACGACCGTGGCGGGTGTGAACACGAGGGCGAATCTCGAAGGCGTGACGATTTCCAACGTCTCCGAAGGACTCAGAACGACGACCGTAGGCGCTAATCTGACGTCGCAGAGCTTTATCTCCAACTGCAACTTCTTCAAATGCTCGGTAGCTGCCGTGAACACGGGAGCCAACGCGCGCGTCACTACGTCCGTGAACAATAGATTTTCGGACAACACGCTGGATATTTCAGGGCCATCCTTACAAAAGCTTGACCAGTAATCTCGTGGCGCTTGGGTTCAAGCGCAACATCTCTCCGGCACGCTCGCTTCGGGCGGGCACACTGCGAGCGCGCCGGAGAGATAGGTTCTTTGTTTCGCGAGGGGGCTCAAATGATGAGACGAAGAATAGAGATTACAGTCGAGACGGATCGCATCGTGGTCATACGCCGTGCGCGTGAAAAGAGCGTGACTGTCTGGTGCGCGGCGTGTGCCGATGAAAGCGTGATGCTGACGGTGGACGAAGCCGCCATGTCGCTCAACCTGAGCGCGATGACGATTTTTCGCAAAGCAGAGGCCGGTCAACTTCACTGGCTGGAAACCAACACAGGACAACTCCTCATCTGTCAGAACTCGCTCTTGAAAAACCACCGGGGACTACTAAACGCATACGACACAGGTCGAAGAGAGACCGCGTAATCTCACCGAAAGAAATCCTTCACGAATTAGACAGCTCAAGCTTGACGGACGGGCGCGGCTGTTTGCCCCAAAGTTCTAAACCGATTTTGAAGGAGAAATTTAGATGAAAAGCCCAGCAACCGGAAAACTACGACTCGGCGTTGTGACGCTGATGCTCTCAAGTTTCTTGATGACCTTGACGCTCGGCCTGCCTGACGGAGCGCCTGCGCCCTTAAAGCGAATGTTCAATAATCTAGCGCCCGAGGCGGAAGCCGCCGCCACGCACTTTCTCAACGGCAAGATTGCCTTTCAGACCCAACGCACCGGCAACTTTGAGATTTTTCTGATGAACCCGGACGGGACCAATCTGGTCAACATCAGCAACAACCCGGCGATTGATGCTAATCCCCACTGGTCTCTGGACGGAACGAAAATCGCCTTTGACAGCACGCGTGACGGCGACACGGAAATCTACGTCATGAACGCGAATGGCACGAATCAAACGCGGCTGACCTTCAGCGCGCTGATAGATGGCAACCCTTCATTTTCTCCTGACGGGACGAAAATTGTTTTTCATAGCAGACGTACCGGCAACTTTGAGATTTTCGTGATGAACGCGGACGGCACGAACCAGACGCAGTTGACCAACGCGGCGGGGAACGATTTACATCCTTCTTTCTCGCCCGACGGGACCAAAATTATCTTTGACAGTCTGCGAGACGGCAACGCGGAAATCTACATCATGAACGCCGACGGCTCGAACGAAACGCGGCTGACCAATAACCCTACGGGCGATCAAGCGCCTTCTTTCTCGCCCAACGGAAAGAAGGTTGCCTTTCAGCGTCACATCAATAGTCAGGCGCAGATCATGACAATGAACCCGGACGGCTCGAATCAAACGCAGTTGACTTCCACGAGCGGCTCAAAGTTTTCTCCCGTCTTCTCAGCCGACGGCAACAGCATTTCCTTTGTTGCCGGAACAAACAACGATGAGGAAATCTTTATCATGAGAGCCGACGGCACGGGGCCAAATCAGATAACCAGCAGCGTCGGGGATGACATTAGTGCTGCCTGGGAGTATCGGCCCGCGCCGGACACCGTCGGCGTCTATCGCCCTTCGACCAGACAGTTTTTACTGCGCAACGCCAACACCACCGGAGGGGCGGACATCACTTTAACCTTTGGTCAAGCGGGAGACCTGCCGGTCGCGGGCGACTGGAACGGCGACGGCATTGACGACGCGGGCGTCTTTCGCAACGGTCAATTCCTCTTGCGCCAGCCCTTCACTTTTTTCGTCTTCGGCCAGCCCCATACGGGTATCATCACGATCACGCTCAACTTCGGACAGGCGGGAGACCTGCCCGTGGTCGGTGATTGGAACGGCGACGGTATAGACACGGTCGGAGTCTATCGTCCGTCGGTGGGCCAGTGGCTTTTAAGCGACGGCCCGAATACAAATAACTCTTCGCCGCCCGTGGACTTTAATTTCTTCTTCGGCGGCGCGGCGGGCGACCAACCGCTCGCGGGTGATTGGGACGGCGACGGCGACGACACGCCGGGCTTCTTCCGCACAGGCACATTCTTTCTTGCTAACCAGACCACCGCCACAGACCCTCCCGTGACCTTCAGCTTCGGCGATCCGTCGGACAAAGCTTTCGCGGGCGACTGGGACGGCGACGGCACGGATACGGTCGCTATCTTTAGAAACGGAGCCGTCGCGCTCAACCTGACCAACACGGCCAACGATCCGGGCCTCACCTTCGTCTTCGGCACGAGCGGCGACGTCCCGCTCTCTGGCGAATGGGACGGGAGGTAATAGCGTAAAAGAAGGGATGAGGGATGAGGGATGAGGGATGAAGTAAAAGCAAAGACCGCTCTTTCTTTACTTCATCCCTCATCCCTCCGCCCTCATCCCTTAGTTAAAAAGCGTGCGCTCGACTGAGGTGCGGGCTCGTTTGGGCGCGCGTTTTTTTGTCTCACGGCCTCCGGGGTGCTGCGCCAGGTGTTCGGCGTTGAAGCCGCGCTCGCGCAGGTGTGCGGCGAACTTGGCCGCGCCGTGCATGGTGATGATTCTCTCCGCGCCGGTTTCGCGCGCCATTCGTACAAGCTCTTCAAAATCCGCGTGGTCCGAAAGCGGCAGGATGAGGTCCACGTTCCTGTACATGTAGGGCGCGCTTTTGTGCATCGCCCAACCCGTGAGCATAATCGTGTAGCGCCGCTCGATGTTGGTAATCATGGGTTGCTTGCGGCAACCGGGCGGCGCAATCAGTACGCGCCCGCGCAAGTGCTCGCGGTCATACTTTTCATACGGCCCGGAAAACTCCACGCCCATCTCACGGTAAATCTCCGCGACGTTCCAGACGGAGCCGTGCAGGGTGACGCGATAATCGCGCCTCAATAACAGCTCAAGCGCCTCCTGTCCTTTGCCTAAGGCGTAAGCCAGAACAACGGGCACGCGGTCATCCGAAAGCGCGCGGTCAACTGCGGCGTAAAGCCGTTCGAAGGTCACTACATCGGGCGGGAAACTGTAGAGCGGGTCTCCGAAAGTTGACTCCATGACGAGCGTATCGCACGGCACAATCTCTGCGTTCTCCGCCGCGACGTTTGCACGGAGCTTAAAATCTCCGGTGTAGATGAGCCGCTCGCCCATCGCTTCGATTAACACCTGCGCCGAGCCCAGACAGTGGCCCGCAGGGATAAAGGTCAGAGCATAGCGCCCGTAATCTTTGCGCTCGCCGTAACGAAGCGTTTCGATCTGCGCTTCGCCGCAGCGATGACGAAAGATGCGCGCCGTCTCGGGCGTGGCGACGATTGAGCGATGCTCTGCGATGTGGTCCGAATGGCCGTGCGAGATAACGCAATGCTCCCTTGGCCCGTCTGCATCCATCCAGAGGTCCAGATCGGGCAAGTACAAACCTTCCCTGTACTCGACTCTTAACAAAACAGAAACCCTCCCAAAGTGAAAGCCAAAGTCTGACCCATTAGATGCGCGTGGGCGTGAGAAAGTACGGCGCACGCGCATGCCTTAGAGTGGCGGCGCTCAACACAAAACGCTCGTCATGTTCGGGAGTTAATCTGCTACTATTATATTGTACCGGGGCGCTCAAGCGCCATGCGCTGAAACCAAAAGTAGTGAGTCAGTATAAGAGGAAGAAGGAAAGAAATTAACAGGGATAGACAGGATGGACAGGATAAAAGCAGTGCAAAAGTCAAAATGCAAAATGATGAATGAAAAGCTATTCTTTAATTCTGCACTTTGCACTTTGCATTTATCATTTGTTTTTATCCTGTCTATCCTGTCCATCCCTGTTTGAATCCGTCTTACTTGAATTGACCCATTACTAAACCACGCCGAGCTTGATTTTCAGATGTCTACCAAAGAGCAGGAAGAAATTATTTCCGACGAAGCCACACGACGCGACCCCCTTCGACGTCGTGCCGTCAGGCGGCTCCTGCGCGCACAGACCATTTACATCACGGCGCTCGTCATCTTTGCCATCTTAGCCGTCCTCGCGCACGTTTACGCTTATTTCAGTTGGGACGTAATAGCCGCAAACACAGTGCAGACTTTGCCCGTGCCGGGGCTGCTTCGCTTTATGCGCGTGGTTTCGCTGGCGGGTGACAAGTGGATTCCGTGGACGCTGACCGGAGTGGCGGCGATTCTGTTTCTCATCTTTAACAAGCGCAGCGAGGCGGCAGGGATTGTTCTGAGCGCAGGCGGGAGCGCGCTTCTCAATACGATTCTCAAAAAAGTGATTGCGCGTCCGAGGCCCACGTCCGATCTGGTGATGGTCTTTCGCCCGCTCGATACGCAGAGCTTTCCCTCGGGCCACGTCACTTTTTACGTCTGCTTTTTCGGCTTTCTCTTCTTCACGGCTTACGCGCTCCTGCCGCGCGGCTCCGTAGCTCGTCGCGCGGCGCTCATCCTGACGGCGCTCCCCATCCTCCTGATAGGAGTTTCGCGCGTCTATCTAGGAGCACACTGGCCGAGCGATACCATCGGTGCATATTTTTCGAGCGGCCTCTGGCTCGCGTTTTCACTGGACATGTATCGCCGTTGGAAAGGTGAGGCAACTTTCAAGACTTAACGGAAGTTGAAGCTTCAGCCTGCTGCGGCATCCGCCTCTCTCTCTTTGGGCTCAACCGGGAGACCTGCTTCCAGCCAACCGTTCCAGCCTGCGCGCAACGCGCGAGCTTTTTTCCAACCGGCCTGTCTGAGTTCCTGCGCCACACGGGCGCTCGTTGCTTCGTTTGGTCAAGCGCAGTAAGCGATGAGCCATGCATCGTGTGGAAGCTTTAGCTCCCGTGCGCGCTCGGCCACATGATCGGGCGGCAAACGGATTGCGCCCGCAGCCTTCTGCTCGCTCGGGTCATAGGTGCGATCGGTGCGAACATCAAGAAGGACTAGAGGCTCGCCCGCTTCTTTGAGTCGAGTGAATTCCTCAAGCGAGATGATTTTTGAATCAACATCAACGCTCGTCGCGCTCGCGGTGCGGCCATCGCCGTCAGAGCTTGCCGCCAGCTCTTTCTCATGTGACACAACGGAAGCGGCAGGCGCAAACTCGCATTGCGATGAAACACAATGCGGCTCGTCCGCCGTCGCGGCAATCGCAGATGTTGATTCAGTCACGACCGGCTCAGGGCCAAAGGGACGCGCAATTTCTTCTTCAGGCGAAGGCGGCACTTGAGCGGCTTCAGCGCGCCGCCTTCTGTTTGCGAGGCGCGTGAGAACGAGCGGCGAGCCGCCATGCAGAAGCACGGAGAGCAGTACCACCAGAGAGCAGATGGCAAACAACGTGTCGCTACCGGGAACGCCCGCGAAGACCGGCAGCAAGATTAACAGGAGCGAGCTGAGCCCTCGCGGCCCGAACCAGCCAATGATGAGACAACTGCGACGGTCAATGCCCGACCCGATGAGTGAAAGGAAATAGATGGGCGGCCTAATCAGCAGGACGAAAGCTGCGAAAATCAACGTCGCTCCGCTCATGATGGTCAAGCCCGTCCAGATGAGAGAGCTGCCAAAGAGCACAAAGGTAAAGAGCAGGGCCATCTCGGCAGTGACGCCGCCGTACTCTATAAAGCAATCGCAAAGCTCCACGTCGAGCGCGGCGATGGTGAGACCAGCGGCGAAGGCTGCCAGAAAGCCGCTCCCGTGTACGGCTTCGGCAGCAGCAAAGGCTGTGAACGCCACACCCAGACTATAAAGTGATTCGTAGTCGCGACGAACGCCTATCTTGCGTCGCACCAGGTCCAGAGCGGCAACGGCCAGTAGTCCAACCGCCACGCCCGCGCCCGGCCCGAGGATAAAGAGGTTCAACCCGAGCTTTGCCCAGCCAGCCGCATTGAGCGACGCGCCGCCCTGCATAAAAACCATCGCCACGATGACGACCGGCAACAGCACTACATCGTTGAGGCCGCTCTCAAGCTGCAAAGCGTGGCGCGCGCTCGGCGGGATGTCGCGGCGGCGCAGGAGCCCGCGCAGCAGGACGGGATCGGTCGAAGCAAGCGCCGCGCCCAGAATGACCGCAGCCGGAAGCGACAAACCAAGAAGCAGCCATCCGACGAAGGCTACCACCGCAGCCGACAGCAAAGTCCCGGGCCCGAGCACACGTAACGCCAGCAGTGCGTTTTTTCTGACCTCTGCAACATTGAGCGCGACGGCATCGGTGAACAACACCAGCGCCAGAGAGAGCGTTGCCACCACGCGCAGCGTCGGAGAATCCAGCGTCAGATTAAGCACGCCGAGCCCGGCAGGGCCGAGCGCCGCACCCAGAGCCAGAAAGACCGCGACCTGCGGCAGCCCGCTTCTTTCAATCAGTCCCGAAAGAAGCGCAGAGATGAGAATAACAATGCCTACGAGCGCGAGCGCGGCGGCAAATGATTCGGCGCTAAACGCATTCATCTGCGTAGTCCTTTCCCTTCAGGCACATGTTCTGTGGGAATTGACCCGTATGATAACTGCCGGAGTCTTTGAAGGAAAGGATGAAGAATCAGTTGTAGTGGTTCAGTTTGAAAAAGGTTCACCGCCGAGACGCAGAGGGCGCGGAGTTAACGCAGAGGATGAGTCTTTTCTCTGCGCCCGCTCTGCGCTCTCTGCGGTGAAAGGTTGAATCACTATCTAATCAGGCGCAGACCTTTTATGAAGGAGTCCTGACGATTATTTCTGCTCGCTGATGAGGACGACGTCGTTGATGACGAGGCCGCGCGAGAGGGCGAGCTGGCCGTCTTTGGACCACGCGAAGAAGAAGATTTGATCGGCTTTGAATTGCGTGAGCTGTTTTGGAGCGCCGCCGCCATCCACGGGCATACTCCAGATGTTCGAGACGCCGCGCTGGACGTCTATATAAGTCAATGCGCGACTGTCGGGCGACCACTGTAGAACGCGCCCGGAAGTTTGCGGAATATCAAACGTCTTGACGGGCTCGCCGCCGTCAATCGAGATGACGGCCACGCGGCGCTGCCAGTTTGTTTTCTCGCCCGCGTAGTAATATGCAATCCATTTTCCGTCGGGCGAGACGACGGGGAAGTCCACTCCGCTGTCGTTTAATTGCACGGGTTGGCCGCCGTCAATCGGGACTTTCCAGAGCGTCCATTTTCCATTCGTGAAGCTTTCGTAAATCACCCACTTGGAATCCGGCGTCGCCTGCGGATAGTAAACCTTGCCTTCGGTCAACTGCTTGAGGTTGCCGCCGTCCGGACTCATGCGCCAGACCTGCTGTGTGCCCGTGCGGTCGGAGACGAAAACAACCGTGCTGCCGTCGGGCGTCACGCTCGGGTAAGAATTAGCGCCCGCGTTGGCGGTCAACTGTTTCTGTTCCGTGCCGTCTGCTTTCATAATCCAGATGTCCGGATTGCCCGAAGCATTGGACGTGTAAACGATGCGCCCGTCGGGCGTCCACGCCATCCCTGCCCAGCCGTTGTACTTGCCCGAAGTAATCTGCATCGCGCGGCTGGCATCACTGCTCTCGCCCGTGGTCCAGATGTTGGAAAGATGGTCCTTCTGTATGGTGACGAGCGCCGTTGAATCTGCGGTCATGCTGAGACTGCGATAGTCGTTAAGGTCATTCGTGATGCGTTGCGCGGGGCCGCCTCCGGGATAAGGAATAAACCAGACCTGCGAGAGCCTGGTCGCCTGATCCGTGGCGGTCATGACAAGACCGCTTCCATCACGCAGCCACGCGAGGCGTCCGATGCCGAGCCACCCTTGAGTGGAGAGTGGCGTCTGCGCTCCGCTCTCCGCGTCAACGGCGACCAGTCCCATGGAAAAGCTGGTCGCGTCGTGTCGCTTCATCGTCATCGCGATGGTCTTGCCGTCGGGCGACCACGCGGGGTCCATCATGTAGTCGGGGTGCTTGAGCGACGCCAGCCGCCGTTCATTCGTGCCGTCCGTGTTGGTAGTGACGAGCGCCGTCTCGCTCGCCTGCGGATACCAGCGCACAAAAGCCATGCGACGACCATCGGGCGAAAACGTCAGACCGCCCTCTATGTTTTCCAGCAGCTTCTTAGGCGCTGCGCCTCCGAGCACAGGCACTTGATAGACGATTGAGACAGGCGTGTTCGGCTCCATCATAACGTAGTAGACGTAGTTGCCGTCGGGCGAGAAGGTTAGTCCCCACAGCTTGACCGGCGCGGGCGGCAGAATCTGCACGTTGCTCGACGTAACAACCTGCCTGACCCACAAACTCTGCAATCCCCCTTCGCTCACCACGTGTACGACGTACTTGCCGTCGGGCGAGATGGCCGCTTCACCCGCACGCCCTGTGTTCGTCAGGCGGCTTATACGCATGTTCTGGAAAGCGGCTGCGCTTCGGCCCCGACCGAAAAATTTATAGAGCCCGAGCGGAATGCCTGCCAGAAGGACGCCGACAAAGAGAAGCACGAGAGCGGACGCGACTATGACGCCGCGCTTGTGACGTTTGATTTCGGTGACGAGATATTCCGCGCTCGACGTGTGGCGATTTGTCAGTAGCTCTGCCGTAGAGAGCGCGGGCTCTCGTGTAGTTTCGATGGAGCGGCGACCACTGGAAGTCGAAAGCGTCACGCCTTCGCCCGAAGGCGTAGAGCGTTCGAGCTGGGCGCGAAACTCAAGCTCCTGTTTCAGACGGCGCAGGTCTACGGCGAAGTCTTTGATGGTCTGGTATCGTTCGTCGCGGTCTTTGGCAAGAGCCTTTTTGACAATCCATTCAAGCTCGGTCGGAACATTCGCGCTGTAACGAGCGAGCGGCGCGGGCTCGCGTTCCAGAATGTTGACGATGACATCGCTTGAGGTCGCGCCTTCAAACGGCGCGCGGCACGCGAGCATCTCGTAGAGCACGCAGCCCAGACTCCAGATGTCCGTTCGCGCATCCACGTTGAGCCCTCGCGCCTGCTCCGGCGACATGTAGCCGACCGTGCCCATCACAAGACGCGGGTCTGTCTTCACAGGCGACATAGTAGGCGCTTCCGGGTCAACGGCCTGCCGCTCCGTCAGCTTTACCAGACCAAAATCCAGAACCTTTACATAGCCGTCTTCGCGGACCATGATGTTCTCGGGCTTGATGTCTCGATGGACTATGCCTGCGGCGTGTGCGGCAGAGAGCGCGGCGGCGACCTGCGCGGCGATGTCCAGCGCCACGGTCGTCTTCAAATCATGTCGCTCTATGTGACGGCGCAGGGTCTTGCCGTCTATAAATTCGGTGGCGATAAAGTGGCCCGAATCCGAATGGCCGATTTCGTAGATGGTGAGAATGTTCGGATGATTCAGAGCTGATGCGGCGCGCGCTTCCTGTTCAAAGCGGCGCAGGCGGTCTTCGTATTTGGTCAGGTCTGCGGCCAGAAGCTTAAGAGCGACGGGGCGGTCGAGCCTTGTATCCTGCGCCAGATAGACCTCGCCCATCCCACCCGCGCCCAACGGCGAGCGGATTTCATAACGACCGAGGAGAGTTCCCGCGTTGCTAATCATTGGTCTCTATATCTTACGACACGTAGCTCGGTTTCGTTTCTCGAAATTAGTTCTAAGTCCCAGGTCCCAGGTCCCAAATCCCAAGTCACTAAAGACCTCAATCCCGCTTTTGACTTGGGATTTGGGACCTGGGACCTGGGACTCATCTTCATCTTTTGCCTCGAAGGCCGGGGCGCGAGACGACGGGATTTTGCGTGTTAGATTGCGCGCCTGTCGAAGCGGGTTGTCGCTTCTGCTGTGTTTCCCTCAATTTTTGTATGGTGTTGGGCCGCACCGTGCCGTCCGAATCGACGCCGTTCTCCTGCTGGAAGCGGCGCAAAGCCTCGCGCGTCTTCTCGTTGTTAGTCCCGTCCACGGCCCCGTCGTAGTAGCCGTTGTTCTTCAGGATTCTCTGCGTCTCGGCGATGGCCGTCTTCTCCAATTCCGGATTTGCTTTATAAGCCTGCGGCAGAGCTTCCGAGGCGACGCGCGCCACCTCCGGGTCCGCATCCGACAACGAGACGGCAATCAGCGCCGGTCCCAGCTCCGGAGGAAAATTGTTGTTCTGTATCAAGTGCTCTATGACGCGGACGGCCAGTTGACGCTCGCGCACGTTATCGCTGGCTAAAGATTTTAGCAGGTTGGCAGCGCGGTCTGCGTTGCGCTCGGCCAGTGCGGCTTCCTGCTGCTGTTTGAGCGAGGCCGCGTTGGATTCTTCCTGTTGCCGCGCGACCAGATGGCCCGCGACGACGATGGTGACGGGGATGAGCACGCCTGAAAGAATCTTGAGCAGGAGGTCTACATTTTCCTTCCAGTTGCTTTTCGCTTCGTCCGACATAAGGGGGACTCCTTCGTGGGTTATGTCGTTCGCATTGAATGAGCGCTTAATTACGGCGCGCCTTCTTCGGGCGGCAGCAAGCGCCAGTTGTTTGTCGGCTCGACCGGAATCGTTTTGTTGCGCTCGACCCAGTCGATAATCAGCTCGCGTATCTCTTCGCTTGATTTGTACAGGACGGGCGCGTTTTTGTACATGGTATAGCCGCCGCCGCCGTTGACGCGATAATTATTCGTCACAAGCCGCAGCTTCTGCGTGAGGCTAACAGGCTTACCCTTGAAGCTCAGGTTCTGTATGCGGTCGCCGATGGCGCGGCGTATGTCGAGGTCATATGTGACGCCCTCCGCGATGTCGAAATTGAACGCGGGAATCTTATCGTTAACCAGCTCGGACGCCTCCTTGCCCTGAACATAAGGAAGAAAATATTTAGCGGAGTGTTCGAGCGCGTCTTTCAACTGCTGGCCCGTGACTTCGAGCGTGACGAGCGTGTTTTCGTAGATGTAGAGGCCCGCGATGTCGCGCACCGTGACCGGCCCCTTCGGGATGCGCGCACGCTCGTTGAAAACGGCGGTCATGGAAACGTCGGCCTTACCCGCATCAAGCTGCACGCGTTGAATCAAATCAAGGATAGCCGCATCGCGAAAACGCGCGCCTCCCGCCGTCAGCTCTGTGGCCGATTCGCCTATGACGCGCGAGAGCCACGCTTGCGTCTCCGTGTCGTAAGGCTTTGCCAGCGCCAGAATCTCTTCGTCAGGCTGAACACGATCATCCATAGGAATCGTGCGCGCGGACTTGGCGAAGACGCGCCATTTGCCCTCGTCCGTCTTCTCCAAATAAATATCTGCGCGCGCCAGATGCCGTCCCCAGTAGTTGGCCTGCGTAAGCAAGGTATTGCCTACGACTAACGAAGAGATTTCGCGGTGCGTGTGGCCCATCAAAATCAGATCAACGCCGGGGACTTCGCGCGCAACGCGCACGGCTGCGTTTTCGTTCGGCACGTTGCTAGGGTTAAGCTCGCCCGTGCGCAGGTCTTCTTCGATTCCCATGTGCATACTGATGACGACGAGGTCTGCGCGCTCTTTGTCGCGCAGGACGGGAACCCATTTTTTCGCCTCGGCCACGGTTTCGCGAAACTCAAGACCAGCGTAATTCTGCGGGTTCTCCCAGTTTGGAATACCGGGCGTGGTCAAACCCAAAATGGCTACGCGCACGCCGTCAACTTCTTTGACGATGTAAGGCTGGTAATAATTCTCGTCGGTTCCGGTCTTGTACGTGTTCGCGGAAAGCCACGGGAAGCTGGCTTCACGCCGCGCCTTTTCAAGATTCTTCAATCCGAAGTTGTACTCGTGATTGCCGACGGCCATCGCGTCATACTTGAGCGCGCTCATCGAGAGCATCATAGGGTCGGGCGGCGTGTTGTTCTTCTTGTTATGAAAGTATTCGAGCGGCGTTCCCTGAATAGTATCGCCCGAATCGAGCAGGATGAGCTTAGGGTTATCCTTGCGCGCCTGCTTTATCACGGTCGCAACTTTTGCCAGCCCGCGATTGTCCGCCTTGTTCGTGTAATAATCTATGGGATAGATGTTGCCGTGCAGGTCCGTCGTCGAAAGAATCACGACCTGCACGCGCGTCGGCGCAGCGCCCGTGCCGGAGAGCGTGTAGACCAAGAGCGCCAGCGTGATGACAACGCCTGACGGCAACCCGAAGCGAAAAGCTTTCCTATCCCTCATTGTGGTTTTGATGCTCCGTTTCTAACTAATCCAAAAAAAGAATCTAACAGGGATGGACAGGATAGACAGGATAAAAAGAAATGATAAATGCAAAGTGCAAAGTGCAAAATTAAAGAAGGATTTTCTGTTCATTTATCATTTATCGTTTTGACTTTTGCATTGCTTTTATCATGTCTATCCTGTCCATCCCTGTTAATTTCTTAGTCACTTCGCGACGTAAACTTCCGCCGCGCTCACGCCTTCGACCGGGACGTCGAACACCTTTTCAAAACTCGCGCGCACGCGTGCCATCTTCTCTTGATTCTCAAAGTAGGTGCGCCCGCGCTGGATAATAACGTAGACGGGCCGGGGCGCGGCGGTCACTTCAAATTTAGGGTCTGAGAGCACACGCGGCTGTAGGTCGTTGCGCCCGAATTTTTCCAGATAGTAGCGAAAGACGCCCGGAGTTTCTCCGACAATGGTTGCGCCCTGCGGAGCGTTGCGCGCGACGTACTCTATGGCTTCGCGCAGCCCGTCGTCATAAAACTCGTCGTGCGGAAAATAGTAGCCCGCGCGCCCTCCGCCCAGCGCGTTGGTGTAAGCACTGTAATGCGGCGCGGCCTTGATGGCCGTCCACGCGGGCCACGCGACAAATATGAGCACTGCCGCCAACGTTACCATGATAGGAAGGCGCTCCTCCGCTTTTCCTTTCAGGAGCGAAACGACCGCGCGAATCAAGGCCGCGACGCCGACCGCCGCAATCATGTACACGAACGGCAGGAGCGAGAGCGTGTAGCGCAGCCACTTCGCCCCCATCACCGAATAAGGCACTATCCAGAGGATGAACATTAAAAGCAGGAAGGCGTGGCCCGGATGGCGCGGGCGACGCAGACATTCAAAGAGACCTATCAGGAGCGCGATGATAATGGGGAGCGGCACTTTGACGGCCAGAAACAGGAGATAGAAATAGACTGGCGTTCCCCCAAAAGGCGAGCGTACGGCGTTCAGATAAAGATGGTCGCCCATCAGATAACCCGAGTGCGTCAGCAGTTGAAAGCTCGTGTAAGCGTTCAGATATTCCCACACCTGCGGAAGCAGTATAGCCGGGTTGGCGACCAGAAACGCGACGACGAGCATGATGTAGAAGAGACGCGGCGTGTGGCCGCGCGGCTCATTCGGTTCACGCTCGCGCACGCGCACCAGATGATGATAGAGCATGTTGAGACCGAAGTAGTGCGGGAAATATTTCGACGCCATCATGAGGCCGAAGCCCGCGCCGCTCAGGACGTAATATTTTTTCTTAAGCTGCGGGTCGAACCCCGAGGTCTGCTTCGCGCGCAGGTAAAAGTAGAAGGCAAAGAGCATGAAGAAGACGAGCAGCGTGTCTTCTTTAGCGATGCGGTTGTAGGTGATGGCGTTGATGCCGAAGGCCCAGAGCGCCGCCGCAATCAGGGCCGTCCGCCGGTCAAAGAGCGCCGCCGTCAGGAGAAAGATGGGAATCACCGTCAACGCGCCAAAGAGTGCGTTGGGAAATCGCAGGCTGGCTTCGTCGCTGATTTTCAGACCGCTCAAGTTGTTCCACACGTGCGCCGTCTCCATCGAGACGAGGATGAGCGTCTTCATCATCATCGGATGCTCAGCGTTCGGGCGTATGTCGCCGCGCGCGTAATCGCGCACGGCTTCGAGCTTGTTGATTTCGTCTTCGGCAAACCCGAGCGCGCTGATGTTCGTCAGGCGCAAGCCCAAGCCCAGTACGACAAAAGCGGCCAGCGTCAGAACGAGCCACATCTCGCGCGTGGTTGAAAGAGGCCGGGACCGAGAAGCGTGTGCGTCCCTTTCGGTTTCAACGGAAGCTATCTGGACGGAGCGTGACAAAAAAAATTCCCCTCTTGAATCCTTGTGAAAAAGGCGCTCCCTGCGCTATGCGAGCGCAGGCGTCGCTAATTATGGTTCATCACGCGCCGTTTTGAAAACGGGCTCGGCGGCGGGTAAAGCCGCGGCGCGGCCCGCTTCTTCGGCAGACGCCGCGACTTCTTTCAAAGAGAGACCGCGCAGGGCCACCAGCACAATGCCTATTGCGGTCCAGAAGATAATGCGGGCTTTCCTAACAAGCGCCAGCGTGACCCCATCGGCAGTGCCAAGCTTTAACAGTTCCGTAAATTTCCCGGAGCCCGCTTCATCAATACCGATACGCATCGGCACGAACTTGAACACTACGTTGATGACGCGGTTGACGGATTCGAGCACAAAGGCCGTGAGCAGGCTCGGTCTCACGTCGCTGATGAACCAGAGCGTGATAAAGACTTCGAGGACTCCCGCGAGGTGAAAGCAAAGCTCCAGAAAAAGTATGGAGAGAAAGCGCGAGCGGTGGCGCGTGTAAAATCCATAGACGCGCTCTTCGACAGAACGCACGCCTTCACGTCTCGTTTCCAGAAGGTTGCGCGCAATCCCGCGACCGTATAGAAATTCGACCGCGCCGCTCAGAAATTTCCACTGCTTCCGAAGCACCAGAAAGGCGAGCGGGATAAAAAGCAGGATGACTATGAGCGCGACGATTGCCGCGATGCGAAACGGTTTGGGAAGGTCAAAGCTAAAGAGCAGCGCCGCCGTGCCCGCGAAGATAAAGAGAGCGACCGAAAGGCTGTAAAAAATATTCTCGATGGCGAGTGCCGAGAGGCTCGCCACCAGAGGCACGCGCTTTCTCACGAGCGCCGCCTTCGTAGGCTCGCTCACGAGGATTCCCAGGGGGACGAGCGTGCCCACGGCATCGCCTATGAAATAAGCGCCGAGGGCGTCGCGGAAGCGCAGGCGATGCTCTCCCTCGAAGGTGCGCGTCCACGCCAGAGAGCGCACCACCGGGCGTATGCTTGAGACGGCGATGACGAGCAGGAAGCCTGCGCCGAGCTGTTTGATGTTGGCCCAAATCTCGCCCACGCCCGCCTTCCTGATGAAGTAAGCGAAGAGGAGCACGCCCAGAATAGTAAACACGATACCGACGCGCGTGAATTTTTTGGACCTGCTTTTTGTCTGCTTGCTCCGGCTCATGAAAATATTTTCGGTCGGGATTTTCTACACGCGCACCGAGCACGCAAGAAGCACAATTCAAGCAACGCCCGTACCCAAGGCGAGCGCGCAAGCTGCGACTCCCAAACCAATGCGGCTCTCTGTGTGGGCGCAACAATCTTCCGACAATTGTCGCCCGCACACGCACACGAACGCGCTCATCATAACTTGCCACGCAAAGAAAGGTAAAAGGCAGAAGCAAAACCCCGATTGATGTAAGCAAATAAGCGGCGCGAGCCTAAAGCTCGCGCCGCTCTTTGTACTTACTCTTCGCACTTACTCTACGCGCTTACAGGACACCGGCTACTTTTAGTAAATCCGCGAGAGTAAAAGTTCCCTTCTTGGCGCTGGGCAAGGTCGGCTTCCAACCTGGCGTGCGCAGGATTGAGTTTTCGCTGCGCACGATGAGCCCGATTAGAACTTCCGCGATGATTGTACTGCCGACCGGCCCCAGATGTTTTCCTTTGTGGTAATGATCCGCCTCGGCCAGTATGTAGTACCAAAGCGGCGTGCGCTTTGCGAACCCGCTACTGCGAAGCACGTCCACCTGACTCTCTTTGCCCGGTGACGGCGTGACTTTTGAGGCGACCGCTTCTAGTTGCGCAGCCGTGAGCGGCGTGAGCTTCATAGCCCTGGCTACGGCCTGCCCCGTCGGCATACGCAGCAGGTAGCCGCGCAACAGGTTGCGCACGGCCAACATCGCCCCGAGCCCGACTTCTACTTCCCCCGTCGATTTTTTCAGCCTGAACAGCGGATTGACCAGCTTGGTGTCGAAAAGACGAGCACGGTTAAGCTTCTGGTTTGCGCCGACGAAGTTCTGCCACTCTATAATCCAGTTCTCCGGCAGCGTGTCGAAGTCGCCCAACTGCCCACTGAGCGCCGTGAACACAAAGAGCAGATCGACCGTCGCCGGGAAGGTGCTTGGATTTCCGCTGGTGTTGAAGTTGAGGTTGAAGTCATAGTCGAGCCTCACCATCGTATGACCGAAGCGGAAGGCCGCGACGGCGAATTCCAGCGGCATGAAGAACGGCTCCTCGAACGGATGGTAGAACTGGTTCCCGTCTTTGAGCACTTTTTTGACTATCTTCTTATCCGCGACCTGCATCAGGTAGTCGTGAATGACGACATGCTGGTAGTGCTGGCGCAGTATGCGGCGCGGCTCCGTGAAAGAGTGCCACTTATCGACCAGCGCGTTATGTGCGCGCAGGAAGGCGACGTGCAGTTGTGCGACGATAGTGTTCTCGTCGTTGCGCGGGTCGCCTATGTTGGCGGCGCGGTCGGTCGCAGGGTCGCCGCTACGCGGGCCGCGCGGCAGGTCGTTGAAGTCGTCTTTCCCCTTCGGGCGCTTTAACGGGAGGTTCGGGTTGCCGGTCGGGCTGACCTTGCCGAGCAGCATCTTGTCGCCATCGCGCGGCGCGGGCAGGTCGTAGACGCTGTCTAGGTCGAGCGTCGCCGTGCGCGCGTTACGGATGTGGTTGCGAATCTGGTCGAGCGGGAGCGGGGTCAGGCTCGGGCTGGTGAGCGTCGGTAAATCGGCTGAGGTCAGCTCAAGCGTGATGTCGTGGTCGATGAACTGGCCGAAGTAAGTGAAGATCGCCGAAATGTCTGAATCGCCCTCGGGGTCGTTGCCGGTCATGTCAACCATCGTCTGGCCTAGGCGGGCGAGGTTGGCCGGGGTCGAGGTATCCTCGGGCAGCAGGTTGTTAGGGTTGTTCTGGAGTTTGAGAAACATGTAATCAAAGTCCTTGAGGTCGACCGGCTGCGCGGCGGCGAAGGCCAGCGGGACGTTGCTTACGCTCTTGGCGACATTCTCGCGCGCCGCCTGAAACTCCTCTATGGTGATGCTCTCTCCGTGTCCTAAACGTCTTGCCATGTGTGTTACCTCCAATTTGGCTGTGGACGAAGTGTGGATGCTGCTCCGGCAGCATTGAGAAATCAGTTCACTAATTTATGAGTTGCGCCACTCTTTCATTTCAGAGAGGAAAGTGGTCTCTGCTTTCGATACGCTTAAAATGTTGGAAGCCTTTTAGTCACAGGCACATCCTTTTAGAATTGATGTGTTAGAAGCTCTGGCGAGGGCGAGTAGTTAGCTTAAGATGCAAATTGCGCGTGATGTCTTCAAGTTTGCAAGGAAAAGATCAGGGTCGTGAGAAATCATCCCGGTATATTTTAAGGGCAGGCAGACGATATGCCCGCTCCGGCTAAAAGTCAACGTTTTTGCGCTAATTAATCCGGGCTTTCATCCTTATCCCTCGGTAGTGGTTCAGTTTGAAATCCGAGAGCGGGTTTTAAGCGAATAACTTACCGCGGAGACGCAGAGGACGCTGAGCAGGCGCAGAGAGGGTTGACTTGTTTTTCTCTGCGCCTGCTCCGCGTCCTCTGCGTCTCCGCGGTGAATCCGTTTGGAAACTGAACCACTACCTATCCCTTTTAGCTTTTGCCTTTTTACTTCTGCCTTGATTATGATGCTGTGTTCAAAATTCCCAACAGCAAGAAGTAAGCGAGGCAAGTAATGAACGAGACGGCGATTGACGAGATGCCGGGGCGTCCTTTGACGACGCTCACGGAAGACGAGGAGATGTTCAGAGCAAGCGTGCGCGAGTTTGCCGAAGGCGAATTGCGCCCCCGTGTCGAAGAGATGGACGAGAAGGGAAAGCTCGACCCTGCGCTGATACGCCAGTGTTTCGACCTCGGGTTGATGGGCATCGAAACGCCCGAAGAGTATGGCGGCGCGGGCGCTTCCTTTTTCACGGCCATCATCGGCGTCGAAGAATTGTCGCGCGTTGATGCTTCGGTCGGCGTCCTCGTAGATGTCCAGAACACGCTCGTCAATAACGCGCTCATACGCTGGGGCAACGCGGAGCAGAAGAAAAAATATCTGCACGAGCTGGCGAGCGCACGTGTCGGCGCATACGCCTTGAGCGAAGCGGGCTCGGGCTCGGATGCTTTCGCGATGCAGACGCGCGCCGTCGATGCTGGCGACCACTACGTCCTCAATGGCCGCAAGCTCTGGATTACCAACGGGCTCGAAGCGGAAATCTTTATCGTCTTCGCCAACGCCAATCCGGAAGAGGGCTATCGTGGCATCACTGCCTTTATCGTCGAGAAAACTTTCGAGGGCTTTTCCGTAGGCAAGAAGGAGAACAAGCTCGGGATTCGCGCTTCTTCGACAACCGAGCTGATACTGGAAGATTGCCGCGTGCCGAAAGAAAATGTGCTCGGCGAATTAGGCAAGGGTTACAAAGTTTCGATAGAGACCTTGAACGAAGGACGCATAGGCATCGGCGCGCAGATGATAGGGATTGCACGCGGCGCACTGGATGCTGCGATTGCTTATACAGGGGAGCGCGAGCAGTTCGGCAAGGCGATTAACGAGTTTCAGGGAGTGCAGTTTCAACTGGCTGAGATGGCGACCGAATTAGAAGCTGCGCGCCTGATGGTCTACAATGCGGCGCGATTAAAGGACGCGCGCCGTTCCTTTGTCAAAGAAGCGGCGATGGCTAAGCTCTACTCGTCGCGCGTGGCCGAAAGCATCAGTTCCATGGCTATAGAGCTTTACGGCGGCTACGGTTTTGTCAAAGACTACCCGGTAGAAAAGTTCTGGCGCGATTCCAAAATCGGCGCAATCTACGAAGGCACATCCAACATGCAACTGCAAACGATTGCCAAGCTCATCATAGGAGGTAAAAAGTAAGAAGTGAGCAGTAAGCAGTAAGCAGTCGAACGAAAGACGGCTCGACTTGTTTGCCACTCGCTTTCTTCTTTACTGCTTACTGCTCACTGCTTACTTCTAACTTGTTTTTATGGCGACGCGTATAGACACATTCAAGCAGATGTTGGAGGCCGATCCCGAAAATACGATGGTGCGGTTCGGGTTGGCGAACGAGTATCTGAAGGCCGAGCAATACGAGGAAGCGGTTGACGCGCTGAATGATTACTTGCAGCGCGCCGATGACGAGGGCGCTGCTTACGGGATGCTGGCACGTGCGCTGGAAAAAACGGGCAAGCGCGAGGAAGCGCGCGCCGCCTACGAGCGCGGCATCAAAGCCGCCGAATCGCACGGCCACCCTTCGATGGCCGAAGATTACAGGTTTACACTTTCAAACGAGTATGACGACTAGGCGAAACAAGATGGATGAGATAATTTTTCTCGTGGAGGACGCACCGGAAGGCGGCTATACGGCACGCGCTCTGGGCGCTTCTATCTTTACCGAGGCCGACGACTTAGATGGCTTGCGCGAACAGGTACGTGATGCTGTGAGTTGTCACTTTGATGAAGATCAACAGCCGAAAAACATTTGCTTCCATATGATTTAGTATGACGACTAGCACGCGAATATTACCACTCAGGAGACGTGACGAGATGGCGACTGAATTAAAGGCGCGCGGGCTGCATGGTCTGGGCCGTGACGAGATGATCTCTATTTACCGCATGATGTACATGTCGCGGCGGCTTGATGATAAAGAGATTCAGCTCAAGGGACAGAACAAAATTTTCTTTCAAATCTCGGGCGCGGGCCACGAAGCCGTGCTGGTGGCCGCAGGGATGGCTATGCGGCCCGGCTACGACTGGTTTTATCCTTACTACCGCGACCGCGCGCTCTGTTTACAGCTTGGCATGACGCCGCTCGAACAACTCCTCTCGGCGGTCGGCGCGGAAGCAGACCCCAATTCGCATGGCCGCCAGATGCCTTCGCACTGGGGACATAAGCGACTCCACATCGTCTCGCAGTCGTCGCCCACGGGCACGCAGTTTCTGCAAGCGGTGGGTTGCGCCGAAGCTGGTTATCGCGTCCAGTTGATTGACGAGCTGAAGGGCCGTATAGAGAATTTTCACGAGGACGAAGTTGCCTATTGCTCTGCGGGCGACGGGACGACGAGCGAGGGCGAGTTCTGGGAAGCAATGAACACGGCCTGCAATCTCAAACTGCCCGTCGTCTTTCTCATAGAAGACAACGGCTACGCCATCAGCGTGCCTGTCGAAGTGCAGACCGCAGGCGGCGATGTCTCAAAACTCCTCGAAGGCTTCCCCAATCTATACATTCAACGCTGCGACGGCACAGACCCCATCGAATCCTTTGAGACGATGCAGCGCGCCGTAGAATATGCGCGCGAGCGTAAAGGCCCCGCGCTCGTTCACGCCAAAGTCATACGCCCCTATTCGCATTCCCTGTCCGATGATGAAAAGCTCTACCGCCCCGACGAGGAAAGAACGTCAGACGCCGAGCGCGACCCCATCAAGCGTTTCGGCGCGCTCATCATCGAAGAAGGTTTACTGACACAGGAAGAGTTGCAGAAAATCAAGGACGAGGTTGACCGCGAGATTAACGAGGCGACGGACCTTGCGCTCGCCAGCCCGCAGCCCGCGCCCGAGACAGCCACGCACCTCGTCTACTCGCCTGACGTTGACCCGACCTCAAAAGATTTTGACACGGAAGATACAGCCACGGAGCTGACAGGCAATCCGGGCACGATGGTTGATCTCATCAATCGTTGCCTGCATGAAGAGATGGCGCGCGACCCTCGCATCATCGTCTTCGGCGAAGACGTGGCGGACGTTTCGCGCGAGCAATACCTGGACAAGGTCAAAGGCAAGGGCGGCGTCTTCAAGGTCACTGCTAACCTTCAGCGAAAGTTCGGCGCGGCGCGCGTCTTCAACTCGCCTCTGGCCGAAGCTAATATTGTGGGCCGCGCCATCGGCATGGCGACGCGCGATTTAAAGCCCGTCGTGGAGATTCAGTTCTTCGATTACATCTGGCCCGCGTATCACCAGATTCGTAACGAGATGGCACTGATGCGCTGGCGCTCGGGCGGCGACTGGAAGTCGCCCGTAGTGATGCGCGTGCCCGTCGGAGGCTACTTGAAAGGCGGCGCGGTCTATCACTCGCAATCCGGAGCCAGCCTCTTCACGCACATTCCGGGCCTGCGCGTCGTCTATCCAGCGACCGCGCTTGATGCTAATGGTCTTCTGCGCACGGCCATACGCTGTGACGACCCCGTGCTCTTTCTTGAGCACAAGCATCTTTATCGTCAGGCTTATAACAAGTCGCAGTATCCGTCGGACAACTTTATGATTCCGTTCGGCAAGGCCAGGACCGTGCGCGAAGGGACAGACCTTTCCATCATCACTTACGGCGCGCTCGTCCAACGTTCCTTAGTCGCGGCCAGACAGGCGGAGCAACAGGGCATCAACGTCGAAGTGATAGACCTGCGTTCTTTGAATCCATACGACTGGGATGCTGTACAGAAGTCCGTCAAAAAAACCAACAAGGTCATCGTCGCGCACGAAGACTCTCTGTCGTGGGGCTACGGCGCGGAAATCGCGGCGCGCATCTCGGACGAGTTGTTCGAGTATCTGGACGCGCCCGTGCGTCGCGTGGCCGCGCTGGATACTTTTGTCGGCTACGCGCCGCAGCTTGAAGACGCAATCCTCCCGCAAGTCGATGACGTGGCGCGCGCCATCACGGAGCTTTACAGTTACTAGAGCAGTTGTCAGTTCAATGCAGGGATAGTTGTAATTCACCGCCGAGACGCAGAGGGCGCGGAGGAAGCGCAGAGAAAAGTTAATTCAACTCTCTGCGTAAACTCTGCGCCCTCTCTAGTCTCTGCGGTGAGTTTTAGCTTGCCCCGCTCCTCTCGTTCACCTCACGTTCACTCTCATCAAACTCGCACGCTCATCATCTGTCCGAAACGATACCGTACAGGTGTATCGCATCTGGCCGCTTCGGTGTGCGCGCCGCAAATCTCTTAGTAATTGAAGGAAAAAGGATTAAACACGCAGCGCCGGGCGGCATAAGTCTTGCGGCTTTTTTAATGAATTTGCGCCCCTTTTTGATGATTCATCATCCTCCACAAAGGAAATCCGGATTGAATGGGAGGGAGAACAAATCCAATGAGTAAACGTTTGCTTGGTTTTGTGGGAGGCATCGCTTTGGTGCTGGCATCGACAGCCGGAGCGGCCCTCGCACAAGACCCAACCACCACCACGCCGCCGACGACCACGACAACAACTACAACAACACAGACTACAGCCGTGCAGAATCCAGACGGGTCGTGGACTGTGGTTGAATATCCTGTTGATAAAGAGATCGTCGTTGACTTAAGACCGCCCACGACGGTTACAGTTGCGCCGAACGCGGTCATACCCAGAGCAAAGATACTGCGCTCTGCCGACGGCACGATCATCACGGTTGACCCGGCTGGTTTCGCGGGCACGACGACGGCGATGAATCTTTACGCCGTAGACCCTATGGGCCACATCACACTGCTCGGCCCGATTAACGCAACCAGCACCGCTCCGCTCAGCTTCAATACCAAGATGGACAAGTTCATGCTCGTCGTTTCGCCCGAAGCGAACCTGACGACCTATGTGCCTGCGTCCAACTTTGCTTTTAGAAGCGCGGTCCCGGAAGGTCTCGCCGTGATACCTCTGGCCCGCTCGGGCGAAGGTCTCAAGGGTGAAGCCGAAGGTGAAAAGGTAGCGGCCACGGTGACGCCTAGCTACAACGTGCCGATGCTGAACATTCCTACTTTCGCCGCGAAGAAGGAGACGGAAGTAAAGGTCAAGTTCTCGGACACGGCTCACATCAAGCGCGCGAACTTTTTTATCACGCCCAACTTCAAGGATTCGGGCATGACGCGCGTCAAAGCCAAATTCCACGACCTGACCGATGTTCCGACCGACGCGTTTCTGACGCTCTGGGCTGTCGGCCCGGACGGAAAATTTTGGCGCATCGGCTCAACGCCGAACAAGGGCACACCGAACGTCGCCACGATTGACAGCGACGAAAACAAAACCAACGTGCCGCTGAGCGACTTCGGTCTCTTCATGACGGTCGAGCCGACGGCCACGGCCACCGCGCCGACCACCACCCTCTTTGGCACTATCATCAGGTAGAGTCTAGAGAGACGAATGAACGTGGAAAGAGGCTGCTTTCAACCGAAGGCAGCCTCTTTGAATTTTGGATTTGCGATTTTGGATTTTGGATTGGAGTGACGACGAAGGTTGAAGAGCTTCAGTCCCGTATCGTTAATCCAAAATCTAAAATCTAAAATCCAAAATCGTCTTTCTCCGGTCTCTGGTAAAAATTTTACAATAATAATGTTGCTTCTCGCGGGCGGCTAATGTAATTATAGCGGTAGGGACAAAGTGGCTTGCCCGTGGTTCCCTTCCCCAGAAGTCCACGAGTCACTTGTCCGATACGAAATCTGGCGCAACTGCCCCGATCAGGCTCAGGTTTCAGCCACCTATAGCTTCGGCGCTTTCGTCAGGCACAAGCGCCGGTTCTCAATCAACAAAAAGGGACTCTCTTGGATTCCCTCTTCTAGCGGACTCCGGCCCTTGCGGTAGCCCGCAAGAGAGTTATTGAAGTCATGTTGAGACGCCAATTCCCCCTATGGCTGGCTTTTGCTCTCCTCGTGTCTCTCGTCGTCGCCGCGAAGCCCGCCGCCGCTCAAGAATCGCTCCCCGAACTCATACGCCGCGTTAAACCGTCTGTCGTTTCCGTCATCACCTATAACGCCAAGGGCGAAGCGCTGATGAGCGGGAGCGGTTTTTTCATACGCCCCGGCGAGGTCGTCACCAACCTGCACGTCATAGAAGGCGCGGCGCGCGCAGAGATTCGCACGCTCGACGGTAAGGGCAAGACCTACGCCGTGACGGGCACGCTCGGCGTGGACGAAGAGGGCGACGTGGCGCTGATTAGCGTGGACGTGCCCGCAGAGCGCACACGCGCCGTGGAGGTCGCCACCGACATACCCGAAGAGGGCGAAAGCATCTTTGTCATAGGCAACCCGTTGCGCCTCGAAGGCTCTGTCTCAAACGGCATCGTCTCCGCCGTGCGCGAAGTCCCGAACCTAGGGAAAATTATCCAGATTACGGCTCCCATCTCGCATGGCAATTCGGGCAGCCCGCTCTTTAACATGAAGGGGCAGATTATAGGCGTCGTGACCATCAAGGTGACGAACGGGCAGAACATCAACCTGGCGCTCGGCGCAACGCGCATCAGCGCCTTGAAGGCCGGAAAGCTTTTGACGTTTGACGAGCTGGCGGCGCGCGGCAAGAGCGGCCAGCAATCCGAAGTCCTGGCCGAATGGTGGTATCGCAACGGGCTCAATTCGCTCTGGCTGGGGAACTACGATAGCGCGCTCGGCTACTTCGAGAACGCAGTGGATAAAAATCCCGCTCGCGCCGAAGCCTGGATTCAGGTCGGCTTCTGCAAGGTCAAGCAGGGCAAGAATGAAGAAGCGATTCGCGCTTATCTTCAGGCCATACGCTTGAGGCCCACTTCCTACGAGGCTTATAACAAGCTCGGCGATGCTTACTACTACGCCAGCCGTTATTCGGAAGCCATCGAAGCTTATCGCAACGCCGTGCACCTGCGGCCCGATTTGGCCGAAGCCTATTACAACCTCGGCATGACCTACATGGAGCTTAACAACAAGGCTGCGGCGGTGGCACAGAGCCGCCTGCTGCAACCGCTGGACGCAAGGCTCTACGCGAAACTCATGAGCGAGATTCAGCGCTAACAGCGCAACACGGCAAGCCCCTGAAAGGGGCGGAAGATAATAGCCCACGGCGTGAGCCGTGGGAATCAGCGACGAATCAAGATTGAGAGCCCCTGAAAGGGGCGAAAGAAATTAACGTGAACTTCTTTCGCCCCTTTCAGGGGCTCTGACTTCTTCATCTTGCTTGATTCCCACGGCTCACGCCGTGGGCTATTTTATTTCGCCCCTGACGGGGCTTATTCTTCGCCGCGTCTCCCGCCTACTCGGTCATTTGAGTGGTGAAGACTTTTTTGTCCACGCGCGAGGGGTCGCCGAGGACTACGAAGCGCATGTTGCGCATGTATTTTTGGGCGACGCGCTCGACGTCCGTGGGACGCACGGCGCGCAGCCGCTCTATGAAAACCATCGCATTGCGCCAGCCGCCGCCGATGAGTTCGTACTGTGCCAGCTCGCCGACCTGCGCGGCGTTGGTCTCCTGCCGCAGGTAGTAGTTGGTCAGGTAACCGGAAACGGCTGCCGTGATGTCGTCGTTGTCAATCTGCTCGTTCTGCAAGCGTATGATCTCGCCGAGCATCACGCGCACGGCTTGATTGGCATCCACAGCCGTCACGTAAATCCCGCCGATGTTCGCGCCCTGACTTCCAAGGAAAGCGTCCGGTGCGTAAGACAGATTGCGTTTGAAACGAACTTCTTCAAGGACGCGCTGGCCTAAGATGAACGAGGCGACGCGCATCGGATAGATGTCTTCGGATGTCATCGCCGGTGCGGCAAAGACTCCCTGCACGTAGTTGGTGGGAATCGTGCGCGCCGTGACGTCTACGGTGGGCGCGCCGAAGGCAAGGGGCTGTACGGGCTGCGGGCGATAGTCGCCGCGCGGCAGCTTGCCGAACGTCGCGGTGATGCGATTGCGCAGTTGTGTTGCGTCCAGATCGCCCACGACGACGAGCAGGAGGCGCGAAGTCTGCATCATCTGCTGGTGATAGCGGCGCAGGTCTTCGGGCGTCAGCTTGCCCATCGATTCGGCTGTTCCTTCGGGACGATTGATATAGGGATGGCCCGCGTAAGCGACGCGCTCCTGAAGGCGTTGCAGGTAGGTGTCCGGGTCGTCCTGATCGTCGCGAAGCGATGCGACCAGACGGGCCTGCACGAGGCTTACGTCCTCGCGCGTAAAGGCGGGCCTTAAGGCGATGTCCGTGAAAATATCCCACGAGCGGTCGAAGTTCGGGCGCGTCGAGCCCATTGAAAGAGCAGCGTAATCGTAATTGACGCTGGAGCCTAAAACCGTCCCCATGCTGGAGAGCGCCGAGCGCAGACGCTCGCGCGGGTAATTGGCGCTGGCTTCGGTTGCCGAAGATAACATCAGATTTTCAATCCCGGCGTTCTCCGCCGTGATGTTGCGCGCGCCGCCGCGTATAAAGAGCCCGGCGGCGACCGTCTGGCTGCCCGCGCGACGCTTGACCAGAACCTTCAGGCCGTTGACTTCAAACTCCGAGACGAGCGCCGCCTGTGTCGCTTCTATGCGGTCTATGACGGACGATTGTGCCTTGGTGACTTCGTCGGTCTTCGGCTGCTGTTGCGGCTCGCTGCGCTCGGGCTGCCGGGGCGGCGGCTTGGGAACTTGATGCGTATCCTGCGCAAGCGCCACGGAGTTGAGCGTCAGCGTCGCGGCAAAAAGAAGCGCGAACATGCGCGTCGCCGTTTTCTTGATTAGTGGATTGAAACTTTTCATTATCTTACCGAATGCTGTTGTCGTTAACGATTGATTGCCGGTCGTGATTCCCTTCGTCATTGCCCGACCACCTCTTCCGGTTTCAGTTGCAGCTCTTTCTGCGCCTCTTCGGAGATGAGTACGACGCTGACGTGCGGCTTGCCCTGAATGTAGGTGGTCACGTAGCGGCTGATGTCGGCGCGCGAAGTCTTGCGCAGGTTCTGCAAGTAGCCGCGAAAGTATTCCAACCCTGTGGAGGACCACCAGAAGCCGAGCGTGTGCGAATAGTCGCTCAGCTTCTCGCGCGAATAGAGGTCGTCGGCTTCCAAAAGAGCCTTGGCGCTTTCCAGTTGCTCGTCCGTGAAATAGTCCTTGTCGTTGAAATGCGAAATCTCGTTATAGATGGCCTTGATGGCGGCGCGCGCCTTGTCGGGCGTGGTCTGCGCGATAAGCTGAATCGGCCCCGTGTTGCGCTGCGTGTAGTAGCTGAAGTCAATGCCGTTGACTAATCCTGTGTCTACGAGCGCACGCTGGAAGCGCGAGTTCGGCTGGCGAAGGATAAAGGAAAAAACGTCCGCCGCGTAGGTCGCGTCGTTGTCCTTGCCTATGGAAGGTCCGTGCCAGCCGATTTCGATGATGATGTTCTGCACGGGCTGCTGTATGACGACGCCTTCGCTCTTGGGCAGGGGCGGGTGCTCGACGAGCGGGAACTTGACGAAGGGGTCTTCGGCCCTCGGCCAGTCGCCGTAAAGCTCCTGCGCCATCCGGAAAATCTCTTCGGTCGAGACATCGCCGGTGATGATTAAAGCCGAGTTGTTCGGGACGTAATAACGCTGCTGAATGAGACGCATCGTGTCGGTCGTCGCTTTGGAGACCGTTTCGCGATTGCCTCCGGGCTGTTTGCGGCTCGGGTACTTGTAAAAGAGCCGGTTCTTCATCTCCTGGTCCAGATAAAAATATGGGTTGGAGAGATTGCGCTCAAGCTCGCCTATGACGACCTGCTGCTCGCGCGCAAACTCGCGCTCGTCAAAGAGCGGAAAGCGTATGGAGTCGCGCATCAATCGCAGGGCGACGGGGAAATTCGGTGTCGTCGTAGTGAAGTAATAATTGACTATCTCTTCGCGCGTAGAGCCGTTGTAGGCAACGCCCAACTGGCCTATGCGCTGTAGGTAGTCTTCGGAATTGGCGGTCGCGCGATTCGACTTAAAAAACATGTGCTCGAAGAGGTGCGAGAGACCGTTCAGCTCTGGCGGCTCTGTGAACGAGCCGTTCTTGACGGCCATCTCGACCGTGACAAGCGGGACCGAATGGTCTTCGAGCACGACGACCTCAAGGCCGTTTGCCAGCTTGCGATTGACCCACTGGACGGATTGCGGCGCTGGCCTAGCTGGGGCCGTCGTCGTGGCGGCAACACCCGCCGCCGGTCTGGAAGCTGAAGGCCGCTCGGCGGTTTGCGCCGCGACGGGCGCGAGCGTTGCACCTACAAACGACCAGAGAAGAACGAATACTATCAGACTACGTTTCACCGAAAAGCTCCAATCTTGAAGGAAAAGGGGGAAATTAATTTACCACAAAGAACGACAAGAGCAAGGGATGAAGCAAAGGGATGAGGGATGAGGGATGAGGGATGAAGAATAAAAGAAGAACTACTCAACGTTGAATAGCTTCCTTTTCATCCCTCATCCCTCATCCCTTTCTTCAGTGCCGTTCGATGTCCGGGAGCGCCGTGGGGATGTCAGCCCGCGTAGGATTCATCCTGCTCGATTTTCGAGAGCACCCAGTCGAATTCGCCCGACGTTATCTTGCCGCCGCAGAACTCGCAGATGCCCGTCGCGTTGACCTTGAGCGCCGCGCCGCAGTTGGGACAGTTGAGGTCTGCGCGCGCGTGCGTCGGCTTGGCCTCGCGGTATCGTATAAAAGTCCAGTATTCCGTCCAGCGCCGCTTCTGCTTGTTCGAGCCCGCGACGACTTTGCCCCCGGAGTCCACAGTGTAATCGTACCCTTCGGCCCCTATCCGCAGCGTGATGGAATTGTAGTAGGCGTCGCCGGTGATTTTCACAGGCTGCATGCTCGTGATGCGGCACTTGTCGAGCGCGTTACGCAGCCCCTGCCGCTTGTAGGCGTCTATCCAGTAGCGATGCATCTGGAAAATACTGTCTGTCTCGTGCGGGCGCGCGCGTTCCCAGTCGAGCGTGGACCAGGCCGTTTGCAGCTCGTTAAAGATTAGATGAGCGCGCTCCATAAAATCGCCCCAGCGGAAATCAGGGTTCTGCTGCTCAAAGGCCGTGCGCGCTTCACGGAAGCCGCGCTGCACGACTGTCTGAGAATCCGTGCCGACTTCCGGCACGTTGCCCGTCAGCATCGGCCCGCGCGCCTCGCGGCCCAAAATTTTAATCGAGCGGACGAACCACTGGAACTCGCCGTTCTCAATCCGCGCGCCGCAGAAGGCGCACGCGCCCGTAGTGTCTTTCTGCAAGGCCGCGCCGCAGCGTGGACAATGCAGCGCCACGGCATCGGCTGGCGGCGGCGTTAGGACGTCGCGCTTGCGCTCCAAAAGCCATTGCTCGCGCACGTAGTAGGTCGCCTCGGTCGGGCGGTCTCCGTTCTGCGCGACCAGCTCCGTGTAGTTGGCTTCAAACTCGACTATAAACTGGACGAAAGGCTTGCCGTTTGTGATGACTTCGCGCGCGCCCACGGTTTGCATCGCGCCGACGATGACGCCGCGCACTTCCTGCAAGCGCTGCGGGTTGAGCTGCGTAAGCGCGTTGCGCGCCTCGTCGCTCAGGTAAGGCGAAAGCTCATTCAAACGCGTGGTCGCGCGCTCGTGATGAGCACGCGCGTAGAGCGCGTAGCAAAAATCCGTGAAGATGATTTCGGAAAAGTTCGGGTCAAAGCGCCTGAGGCGCGCTATCTCCTGCTTGACATCAACCTGACTGGCCGCGACAAATGCTTCCTTCGCTTGCTTTGCCGAAGGCGTGATGCTCGGGACGGATTGCCATTCCTTTGTCTTCTTGCGCCGGAAGAAAAAGTAGGCGACGCCCGTGATGACTATGATATCAACGGGAATCCCGACCGCCGGATATTCAATCGTCAGCCAGAGCAGAAACCGCACCAGCAGGTAGATGATATAACCGAGCCCTTCGCCGTCGCCGCCGCCTCCACCGCCGGAGCCACCGCCGCCGTAGGACTGGCCGCCGCCAACGCGCGCTATAGCTTCAGCAAACGGCGCGAGCGCGAGCATAAGACCGCAGGCCGCCGCCCCGTAGAGGAGCGCGCGGAGCAGGATTTTCATCTTCGTGCCCGGTCTCATTTCAGCTCGAAGCGCGGCAGGTCGCCAAGCTCGTTCGGATTCTCGCCCGTGGCCGGAATGTGTTTGGAGAGCAAGGAGCCGAAAGCGCGTAAGGATTGTAGAAAGGTTTCGGGTTTGGGGCGGCGTCCAGTCTGTTGCAGGTCGAAGACGCACTCGTTCCATTCGAGAGGCGGCGCGGCTTCCAACACGCCACGATCCGCCAGTAGCTCCAACCGCCGCTCCATCAGCGAGAGATAGACGAGCACGCCCATCTCTGCTTTTGTGTTGGCGATGCCCGCTTCATGAAACGTCGCGGCAGCGCCTTCGCGCACACGACGCGCGCGCTGCTCTTTCGTCGTCAGCAAGCGGCGTATAGTTTCGCTGCGCGAGCTAATCCATGCGCCTAACACGAAAAGCAGCGCCACGTCTATCGCGGCCACCCAGACAGGCACGAGCGTCCATGGTGAGAAGAGATGAAAGAGCAGCACCGCGTAAGCCAGCAATGCGCCGAAGAGATAGTCCGCCTGCCGGTACGAGCCGGAGCGCGCGCGCACGGCAATAACCAGTTCGGCGTTCGTCCCTTTTTCTATCTCACGAACGCACTCGGCCAGGTTGTCGCATGAAGTTTGGTCGAAAAGGGAACGGCTCATAAACGGGGGAACGCCCTACGCAGGCAATTTTGCTTTGGAGTTGACTACCAGCTATGCGAGATTATCACGACGACAAGAAAAGTAAAAAGGCAAAAGGTAAAAGGCAAAAGTGCGTACACGCTTTCAGCGTGATATAAAATAATCAGCTCAAAGCCTAGAGGCTTTGTCCTGACTTTTACCTTTTGCCTTTTTACTTTTACCTTGATTTGAAGCCATGACACATTCGCTTAAATGTCCTTCGTGCGGCGCGCCGCTTCAGGTCGAGACGGGTGCGGCTACCATGCGCTGCCGTTTCTGCGGCAACTCCGTCATCGTCCCCGAAGAGTTGCGCGAAGACCAGCGCACGCCGCAACAGGGGCAATCTTCAATTCCCATCCTCGGCAATATTCTCGGGCAGGCGGATAAGTTTCGCCAGTTGGGCGAGTTGGTCCGCAGCGGCAACAAGATTGCCGCCATCAAGCTCTACCGCGAACTGTTCGGCACGAATCTACGTGATGCAAAGGAAGCTATTGAAAGGTTGGAGCGCGGCCAGAGCGTGGAGGTCATGCACGCTGCGGGCGGCGCTTACAATAACGTGGAGATTAATCCGGCGCAGTTTACTCCGCCGCAGTTTCCCGTCGCGCCCGATACGTTTCAAAAGGTTCGCGCTCCGCGAGCTTCAGGTTGCCGCCCTCTCCTTATAGTTCTCATCATCATCGTCATCGCCGTACTGGGGATGGGCCTCACCCTCATGATGGCGGTTATTCGTAAGAGCACCGGCTCGGTGTCGCGCACGGCGAGTTCCCCATGGTCGAAGGACAAGACATCTTCCACACCTGCGGGGATGGCGAGCGTCGCGCTTGAGTTCGGGAGCGAGGGCATAGGGCCGGGGCAGTTTAAGGATGCGCGCTCAATCGGCGTGGACGGCGAGGGCCGCATCTATGTCGCGGAGTACATAGGCGGGCGCGTGCAGGTCTTTGACCGCGACGGCAAGTTTCTGGCGCAGTGGATGGTGGACCAGAAGATGCCTTTGCGCGGCATGGCCGTAGGCCGTAACGGAATAGTGTACATAGTCCAGAAGGGTGAGATTAATCGTTATGCAGGGCTAACGGGAAATTATCTGGGAGCACTCCGTAACAATCGTTACAGCGGAGGCAACAACTTCGACGACGTGACGGCGACACAGGAAGGCGGCCTCGTCGCTTCGTCGCGCGGAAGCGCCGACAATATAGTGCTCTTTAACTCAAGCGGTCAGGCTGTCAAAACTATAGAGAGCGCCATCAGCGGCCAGACGGAGAGGTCTGAGCTGGACATGCGAATGGCTACGGACGGGCTCGGCCAAATCTACGCGCTCGGCACTTTCAATAGCGCCGTTTTCAAGTTCACGCGCGAGGGCAAGTTCATCACGCGCATCGGCGGCGCGGGCGACGAGCCGGGACTTTTTCGCGCGCCCGGAGCCGTCGCCGTAGACGGGCAGGGCCGCATCTTCGTCAGCGACTCGAAAGGCGTACAGGTCTTCGACACCAACGGTCGCTACATAGGCGTCTTCAGAGTCGAAGGCGGCTACCCCTCCGGCCTCGTCTTCAACGACCGCAACGAGCTACTGGTCATCGCGCGCACCAAGGTCGTCAAATTTACAATCGCTAAATAACCAGTCTCACCTGAAGATGAACTGCATATTATTCAAGAGAGATTCAAACAGGATGGACAGGATAGACAGGATAATAAGAGAACTTTCTTCTGTATCCTGTCTATCCTGTCCATCCCTGTTAATTTCTTTTTTCGTTAAAGCGAATTAATCAGTAGAACGCGGGCGCGTTGTTGCATGGCGGCGCGGTAGCTCGCGCCCTTGCGCGAGAGGGCGTTCGGCGACCAGATGGCGCGCGAAGTCTTGACCCCTCGTCCTTCGCCCGAGACCAGACGCAGCGTGTAGGCTTCGCGCGTGCGCGGCACGTAGATTACAAGACGGCTGCCCGTCGCAGGCTTGCGCGGGTTCGTGCCCGTGCACACGACTTCTTCATAGCCGTCGCCGTCCACATCCACGTTTTCGATTTTCCACGCGGCGCTCTTAAAGTCTCCGGAGTCTAACGCGGTGCGGCCCGTGACGCGAAAGCCCGTGGAGGTGCGTTGCATCATGAAGAGATGCGTCTTGCCCGTGCGGCGCTCGTCATGCAGGGCTACGATAAAGGCTCCGGCGCGGCCCGCGCGCACGACCTTCACGTCCGTAATTGATCCGCTCGCCAACTGGTCCGCTGTGCGCCGCGCTTCTTCCAGCGTTGGCGTGCGCGGGCTCGCGATTGATTCGCCAGCCGAGTATGAAGCAGCATCGCGCGAGGCGATTGCATCGCCAGCCATGTCGCGCGCTTTGGTCGAAGCGGATTGCGGCGAGCCGTTCGAGACGCTCGCGCTTTGTCCCCAGGCGAATAGCAGAAAACCAAGGGCCAGCACGCAGGCAAACGAAGCGGCGATGCGAAAAGCTATGCTGCCCGGGCTTGTTTCCATCGTCGCCACGGTGGAAGCAAAGGGCTCTGCTTCGGGAACGGCGCGTGTCTGCGGCGCAATGCTCTTTTCCAAGAGCGCGCGTGCGGCCTGTGCACTGGCGGGACGGTCTTCCGGCTGCTTGGAAAGCAGGGAGTGAATGGCGGCGCAGAGAGCGCGCGGCACGTCCGCACGAATCTTCGGCAGCGGCGGCGGCTGTGCGGTCGCCTGTTTGACCAGCACGACCGATGCCATCACGTCCACAAACGGCGGGCGACCCGCGAGCATCTCGTAGAGGATGACGCCCAAAGAATAGAGGTCACTGCGCACGCCTACACGCTGGCCCAGGCATTGCTCTGGTGACATGTAGCGAGGCGTGCCGACGATGACGCCCGAGCCCGTGGTCGCGTGCGAGGCCGTGGCTTCCGTAGAGCTTGCCAGAACTTTCGCCACGCCGAAATCCAGCACGCAGACCCCTCGCGTATTCAACATGATGTTCGAGGGCTTCAAGTCGCGGTGAATAATTCCGAGCTTGTGCGCTTCCGAGAGCACGTTGCAGATGTCCGAGGCTATGAGCACGGCGCGCTCGGGCGTGAAGCGCCCTTCCTGCCCTAAAGTTTCCGAGAGCGTGCAGCCCTCGACAAATTCCATGACGATGAAGTGACGCCCGTCGGGTAGGTTTCCAGCGTCGAAGATCATGGCGGCGTGCGGGTGGCGCAGTTTAGCCATGGTGCGTGCTTCGCGCATGAAGCGGTCTGCGACGTCCGGGTCGGCGGCGTATTCGGGTTTGATGATTTTGACGGCGACGGGTCGCTCAAGCCCAAGGTGTGTGGCGCGGTAGACGGTTCCCATGCCGCCCGTGCCGATCTCACACTCTATGCGAAAGCGCCCGGCGATAATATGGGGGACATCCATTGTCTTGACCTCCGAGGTCGAAAGGAATTGCTCGATAGCTCGACGGCTGCTCCGTTGCTCTTAGGGCAAGAAGGGGCACGAATAGCGGCGCGTCGGGAATCAAAGCGGCGCGTTGGATTCAGATGTTCCGTGTAACGGGAGAGGGGCGAGTCCGGTCCCTGCCCGGACCTTGCCCGCAAGTCTAGCATCTTTACGCCCCGAGGCAAATGACTTTTGGACCGGGAGGACCAGAATCCGGCCTCGCTTAAATGTCCAATCCTGTTCCTTCAACTCTTTTCGTGTTACGCTCCCGCCAAACGAACACACACGGGTTTTGTCGGCTTCTGCCGCGAGACCATCGCCCCGCGCCCGATCAGAATCCGCACAAAGCCTCTTCGATTAAGCCCCCAGTCTGTTTCTCTAAATAGACTGTTTCCAGAAGGAGACCACAAATGAAAATCCTTTCTCTGCCCTTCAAGATTTTCGTCGCGACGACCTTTATGCTCGCGCTCTGCTCTGTTGCTCAAGCGGTACCTCGGACGTGGGTATCGGGCACGGGCAACGATGCTAACCCCTGCACACGCACCCTCCCCTGCGCGACATTCTCCGCCGCATTCGCCCTCACCGATGCGGGCGGCGAGATTGATGCCATTGACGCGGGCGGCTATGGCGTCCTCACCATCAATAAAGCCATTACGATTGACGGCGGCGCGGGCAACGTGGCTTCCGTGTTTATTGGCGCCGGCATAGGCTTCGCCATCTCCGCAGGCGTCAACGATACGGTCATCCTGCGCAACATCTCATTCAACGGTCGCGGTCTGGGAGGCTCGACCGGCATCGAATACACCTCGGGCGGTAAGGTTGTGCTCGATAACGTCACCATCGAGAGATTCGACCAGGGCATCTTCGCCAAGGGCTTCGGTGGTGCTGCGAGTCCGCTCAGGATGGAAATCAACAAGTGCCGCTTCTATAACAACCTCGTCGGCATACAGCAGGAGGACGACACCTTTATAGCGATGCGCGATTCCGTCATCACGGGCACTCGCCACACGGGGGCCACCTCCTTCGGCATCAACATGCAACCGGCGGCAGGCACGCGTGCGGCAATCAAGCTCGACAACAATGAGATTTCCTATACTCACAGCGGGATTCGCGCCACGAGCACGGACCTCGGTAAAGGCGCTGTGGATATACACGCGCGGAACAACTGGATTTACAAGAACGTGATTGGCCTCAACGTGACCAACGCCGTCGTGCTCCACACCGCCGGCAACAATCTGCTCTCGGAAAATGATTTCCCCCAGGCAGGCGCGCCGGTCACTGTCGGACACTTTACCTTCTGACCCTTCGGAGCAACTCACAGTTTCAGCAAAGCAACTGGAAGAGGGGGTGACGGCTCGCACGTCAACCCCTCTTATTGTCTGTCATCACCTCGCTGCCGTTTACCGCCGGGATAGTATGACGGAAATCCTGTTACGCCATTTCTTTTCATGCTACCCTCCTGACTCACTAAGCGATGATAGGTTTTGTCGGTTTCTGCCGCAGTCCATCGCATTACTCCAGTAATCCCTTTCAGAATCCGCACAGAGCCTTTCCTGTAACCCTCTTTTTGTCTGCACATAAAGTACGGACCTTGTCCCAGAAGGAGAACAGTATGAAAAACTTGTCTTTTGCTTTAAGGATGTTAGCTGTCGCGACTTTTACGCTCGCGCTCTGCTCCGTCGCTCAGGCCATAACCCGCACGTTCGTCTCGAACACGGGCGATGACGACAACCCCTGCACAGTTAATTTGCCCTGTAGAACATTTGTAGGCGCATACAACAAGACTGATGCGCGCGGCGAAATTAACGCCCTCACTTCGGGAGACTTTGGCTTTACGATCAGCATCAGTAAATCCATCACCATTGACGGCGGCGCGGGCCACGTCGCATCCCTGACGCCCCTCGGTCAGGGGGGTCACGCTATTGCCATCGCCGCCGCCCCGGGTGACACCGTTATCATCCGCAACCTTACCCTCAACGGACGAGACGTTGTGCCCTCGGGCCTGCACTACGGCCTCGGCGGTCTGGTGGTGCTTGAGAATGTCACCTTCGATAGATTTACAAGTACTGCCTTAACAGTCAAAAACTTCGGCGTAGCCGCAAACCCGCTCAAACTGGAGATTAACAATTGCCGTTTTAACGGCAACCTCGTCGGCATCCAGCAGGAGGACAACACCTTCGTAGCGATGCGCGACTCCATCATCACAGGAACACTCCATAAGGGTCCGCCAAACTCTTTTGGCATCAACATGCAACCGGCGGCTGGCACGCGGGCGTCAATCAAGCTCGACAACAACGAAATCTCTTTCTGTCATAACGGGATTCGCGCCACGAGCACGGATTTGGGTAAGGGCGACGTGGACATCCACGCGCGGAACAACTGGGTCTACAAGAACGTCATTGGCCTCAACGTGACCAACGCCGTCGTGCTCCACACCGCCGGCAACAATCTGCTCTCGGAAAATGATTTCCCCCAAGCAGGCGCGCCGGTCACAGTCGGACACTTTACCTTCTGACGCACGTAGCAATCCGGTATTTCAACAAAGAGAAGAGGGAGTGAGCGCAACCTGCTCACTCCCTCTTCTCTTTGTTCTAACTCTTATTGCCTGCGATTTAAATTCTCAACCCGAGCGCGTGAGCAAAGAGAAAGAGCGGATCGCCCCCACAAGCGACCCGCTCTTATCCTCGACTCCAAACCTCACGAAAGGAGATTACCTCATGCGATTCGGAATATACACCCTCAATCTCAGACTTGCAACAACTTTTGTAAAGCAATGCAAAGTGCAAAGTGCAAAATGCAAAATTAAAGAAGCTCTTTCTTTTCATTCTGCATTTTGCACTTTGCACTTTGCATTGCTTTATCGTCCTCTGCTTTATCAGCGCGTTTCCGTGTCTTGAATCAGCTTGATGTTAGCGCGGTCTGTCGCCGTCAGTCTTGCATCGTTGTAATCGGAGCGTGGTTTGTACCACGGTCGGCTGTCGAAATAGCGTTGCAGCTCGGGCGCATCAAACGTGCGACCGTGACGCGCGTAGACCGAATTGCGCAGGCGGCGCAGCTCCTCATTCACGAGCCCGGTCAAATCATTATCATTGAGCGGTGTGCCGCGCACGACCTTGGTTTCGGCGCGCGCGAAAGTGTCCGTGGAAGTCGTCGTGTCCCGGCTGTTCACGTTGTTGGCGTTGCTCGCAGTTTTGGAGTTAGCGTTTGCAGGCGGCGTATTCACGTTGACGGTCGCGTTACGATTAGCGTTACCCTCAAGCGCGCGGTTGTCCGTAGTCTTCTGCTCCGCGTCTGAGGCGGAGCGTAAAAGCAGGGCGACGCCGACTCCTGCGATGACAAGCAGGAGCAGCGCTATCGCCCCGAGCATGACGACGAGCGCGCGATTGTGTACGGGTGCGTCGGCGGGCGTTCTTTCGCCGTGTGTGTCCTGGCGTGCGCGTGGCGGAATGGTTTCGGGAGGCGCGGGCCGCCTCGTGGTCGGCTGAGCATGACGGCCCGCCGCTTCTGTCGGCGCAAGCTGATTCGCTTCTTCGTCGGAGAGATGAAGGGTCGCGTCCCCATCCACGCGCAGCGTCGCCTCCGGGTCAAAGTCGCGGCGGCTCTCGCTCACGTTGACCAGCGTTGCCCCATCCTCAAGACAGAAAACCAACTGGTCGTTTGTATAAGTGTTACCGCAGGCGGGGCACTGTTTCATAATTCACTCTACGAGAGTCCCAAGTCCCAAGTCCCAAGTCTCAAGTCAAAAAAAAGAAACGGGTTTTCGACTTGGGACTTGGGACTTGGGACTTGGGACTTTTTCACATCGCTCACCAGCCGGATTTAGTGTAGGCATCGGAGATTGTGGGTCGCACCTGCTTTAAGACCTCTTCGGCGTTGTTGCGGGTATAAGGCCCCATCACTACTACCCACAGCCCCGGTTTCATGTTCGGGTAACCGTCCGAGTCCACCAGCCGCGCGTCAAAGCCCCGACGCCGCACAGCGTCCACGCGCTCGTTCGCACGCGCCTCCTCCGCTTTCGGGAAAGAGCCCAGGATGACGAACCAGCGCCCGCCCTTGTCCGCTTGATTCTGGCCGCCGCGCGCGTTTCCTGTCTTCGTCGTCGTAGTAGTCGAGTTAGCCGAGTTTGCAACACCAGCCGTATTCGTCTCGTCAGCACGCGCGGCGTTTGAGTTTGCACTATTCGTCGCGCGCCCGGCATTAGTGTTGTTATCGTCGCCGCCTCTAAAGAAAAGCCACGCGCCCACGCTGCCCACGCCGAGGAGCAACATGGTCGCAAGCGCCGTGATAAAAATCAGTCGCGTGGAATTTTGTGGCTGCGGCGCTGTGGGTGCGGGCGGCGCAACGACGGGGCTGGTGGCGCGTGCGGTCTGTCGCGGTTCTTGATAGAGGGCGGTTGGAACCGCGCCCGCAGGTATCTCCACGGTCGGCGCAGACGAGAGGTCCGTGAGGTCCGGCGGCGTGCTTCCATGAGCCGCGACTGAGTCGTCGCCGCCGCGCAAGGTCGCCATCAGGCTACGTGGGTCTGTTGTCGCCTCGCCGGACGATAGCAGCGTCGCGCCGTCCTGCAAGCAGAAGACGAGCGAGTCGTCCGTATAGGTGCTGCCGCATGTGGGACAACGCTTCATGCTCAAACGTCCTCTCGCCGGAGCGCGTGTGTTGCCGCTCCCCTTCCACTCTTACTTGTTGACGTAGTAAGTCCGCAAGTCCTTTTCACCGACGATGCGCCAGCGCCCGCCAGTCTTAACGAAAGAGAGGCGGCTCTCGACCGCTCCCGAAAAATTCTTCTCGCCCTCGAAATTAAATGTTTTATCAAAGGTCGCCGTGGCGCGTGTGCCCGTATCATTAACTTCAGTTCTAATCTTGCTCAGCTTGACATCCATCGTGTCGTAACGAGAAAAGGCATCCTCGCGAGCCGCACGCACTCTGTCCGCGTTGACGTTGGAAGAATTATAAAAAACTTCCAGCCGGTCGGCATAATACGACATGTGTTTGTTTATATCGCGTTGGCGGATGGAGTCGGCCCACCCGTTGAGCGCAGCGTCCACTTCGCGCAGCACGGCAGCTGTGTCCACGGGCGATGCCTGCGGCGTAGGGCTTGCGGATGACGCGGGCGTAGGGTTCGTGCGCGTGTTGCTCTCAGGCGAGCGTGACGCGCTAGATTGATTCGAGGTCGTGTTCGTGACGCGCGTGCTCTCTCCATTCGAGTCGCGCATCATGACCCACGCGATAATGCCGCCGAGCGCAAGGAGCAGTACTGCGACGAGGATTGATAAAGCGATGACGGGACCGCTCGTGCGTCTCGGAATTGTGGGAGGCGCGACGGCAACCGGAGGCACAGCGGCAATGGTCGGGGGAATGTTTGATGCGTCTACTCCTGATGTAGCTCTTTCGGTCGGGCGTGCGCGTTGCGGCTCGGTCGGAGCGCCTGCGCGTATGCGCGCCGTCGGCAGCTCGTCCGGATTGAGAATCTCTGTCGGCGGCGCGTCCGAGCGCGAGCGCCCTTCTCCCGCCACCAACGTCGCTTCCGGGTCAAAGGTCTGGCGCGCTTCACCGGAGAGCAACGTGCCGTCTTGCAAACAGTAACGGAGCGAGTCGTCCGTATAAGTCGTACCACATTGAGGACAGCGTTTCATCTTTCGCCTTGATTAAAGTCCCATGTCCCAAGTCCAAAGTCTCAAGTTAAAAATCCACGTCCCTTTTTTTGACTTGGGATTTGGGACTTTGGACTTGGGACTTTCTTTTACTCCCAGTCGAATGTGACATCCGAGATGGCCGTGTCCGGGTCCGCGCCGCGATAGATGTCCTTGATTGTGACGCGCACCCAGAGGGTTTTGACCGGGCCTAAATCAATCGTCTGTTTCTCCATACGGTCGGGGAACGTCACGTCGCGCGATGTGCCGTCGGAGAAAGTCAGGGTCGCGGAGGCCAGCCGGTTGTTCCGCGCAAAGATACGCGCGTCCTTAAAGTAGCCCGGAGAGATAGTGATGCGGCGCAACGCGACCTCGCGGCTGAAATCAAAACGAATCCACTCGCCCGTGCCCGGACCCGCAGCGCCTTCTATCCACGCGGTCGCCGCGTTTGCGTCCAAAGTGTTCGCCGCTCCGTATGCGATGCCTTTATAAGCCGCGCGCGTCGAAGAAGCGGAAGCGTTGACGGTAACGGGCACTGCGCTCTTGCCGTTATCATTCGCGGCCCTGTCCACAGCTCCGTTACCGTTTGCGCCTTTCGCGTCCGTCTGGTTGCCGTCGCCAGCGCGCGTGACGTTGCCTGCTGTCGTCGTGCCGTCTCGAAACAGGAACGCGATTCCAATTCCAACCAGCGCCAGGAGCAGCACTGCGATCATGATGACGCCCGTCGTGAGCAGCCTGTTGGGAGAGGCTGTCGCTGAAGAGGGAGATGACGGCGAAGAAGGAGATGACGACGACGCGGATTTTTGAATCTCTTCGGTCTCGTGCGTGTGCCGCCGGTCAACCGCAGTGACGGAAGCGTTGATCTTGACGGTCGGGGCGGAGCGGTGGTCCAAAATTTCCGTCGGCGGAGGCTCGCCCGTGCGGCGATTCGCAGCCAGAATCGTGGCCTCGTCGCTCAGTGGAGAGACGGGCGCGTCGCCCGTGAGTTCGAGCCGCGAGCCGTCCTGCAAGCAGAAGACGAGCGAGTCGTCCGTATAAATGCTCTGGCAAGTGGGGCAACGCTTCATCGAAAGCCTTACTCTCAGGGTGTTCTGCTTCATATTGGATGCCGCTCGTTCAGCAAAGAGCAGCATCCGGAAAGCTCAGACACTATAACAAAGAGACGCGCGGGCTCGCGAATCAAGCGGCGCGCTCGCAGTGGGTCAGTTCAATGAGAATTCACCGCAGAGGCGCAGAGACCGCAGAGACCGCAGAGGATTGAATCTTTTCTCTGCGCTTTCTCCGCGACATCTCTGCGTCTCGGCGGTGAAGGCTTTTCAAACTTCGCTCGTGGGCGCGTGCCCGCGCTCGATTGTTTCCCAGACCTTGTTCAAGTCCGTCTGAATCACGTAACAGGCGATGGGGCCGAGGCTGATGAGGCTCAGCAGCACGGACACGAGCGAGGTGTCGTTGCGCGGCACACCTGCCGCACTTTGCATTTCCAGAACGAGCTTCGGATATTTGTAACTCAAATAGATGCTGAAGAGGCTACAGGTCAGTAGATTCAGGACAAGCTCAAGCGGCGGGTTAATCTCGTTGCGCCCCGTTGCGCGGCGAATGTCGGAGGCCGTCACGTACCACCAGTAAAAGAGATAGAAGTAACAGGTCACAAAACCCAGCACGAGCACGAGCAAGGGATTGCGACGCTCTCCCACGGCCAACAGGGGCTCGCGTTTTACCTCTTCCAGCTCTTGCTTCGCCGCAACGTCCGCAACGAGCGGGCGCGTCGCTCTCTCGTCAAGTCTGGTCGTCGTAAACGGCGTCGCTCTCTCTCGTCCACCGAACGAAGCGCCGCAATGCGCGCAAAGACGCGCATCATCCTCGTTCTCCCTGCCGCAACTGGTACAGAAGATCATAAAGGGATTGATTCATTGATTCATCGGTTCATTGAATCAATGAACCGATGAATCAATCATTCATTTTCATTGACGTTGGGAATCCAGAAGAGTTGCGAGCCGGATTTGACGGAGCGAAGCCCGCGCGCGGGCAGCTCTTTTTCCTCAAGCCCCAGATAGGTGAAGTGCGGCAGGTCGCTCTTGACTGTTTGAAACCAACCGTGGCGCGCGAGGATGCTGCGCACGCGCGGGTTCAGAAATTGGTCCACGTCGAGCGCCAGCAACATGATGTGTTGAGATGTGCCGGGCGCGGCGATGGAGTAGAGAATGGATTTGGAAAAATCCTTGCTGAAGTAGATGCCGCTTTGTTCCAGCTCAAGCACTTCGCGGACCTGCTCTTTGAGCGAGAGGCTTTTGAGTCGAGCGACTTGCTCCGAGCTGAGACGCCCGCGAGTTCGCCAGTGCGCGAGCGCCGGGAGAAAACGTGTGTCCCAGAGCCTGACCGTGTCCTGATAGCTGCGGCGTGCGGCCTCTTCGCCTCCGCGCGGCGTAATGTCCAACCCTTCGCGGCGGGCCTCTTCGCGCGCCGCCTGAAGCGCGTCCATAGCGGCAGGCTGAAGCTCTATGCGCGTGCCGCCGACGATGGCCGCTTTGACTCCGGCTTCCTGTTGGAAGCGCAGGACGGCAGCTTCGCTCTGAAAGATGCAGACGGGCGGAGGCAAGACCTTATCGGCTGCGACAAAGACCGCGCCGTAATCTTCAAGGATGCGACGCGCGACCGCATCGTTACGGTCGCAAACCTCTTGGAGCTTCATCTCGCGGCGCTCAAGCGCGGCGTCCAGTGCCGTGTAAAAGGGCGCGGACGCTTTCGGCGTCTTGTTCTCTTCGTCGGTGTCACTCATCTGTTTGTTACGATTGTCGGAGTTTGCGCTTGCCACGAGCGCGTTTGAGTTTTCCGGGGCAATGGTGCGGCGCGGGCGCGTCTGCGTACCTTGCCCGGCGGTGGTCTGCGGAGTGCCGCAGCCGGACGCAAGCAACAAGCTGCTCAACACGGAAACGCAAGCGCAAAGAAGCAGGAGCCTGCGCGTCGTCCGGAATCGAACTTCGAGCGCAGGCTGTCCGTGATTCAATTTTTTCTTAGGCAACATCAAATGTCTATCAAGCAGGCTCGAAACGGGAAGGCATCCGATACCGTGATCGTTTGCTCAAGTGAAATTCCACGCGCCCGGTCAAAACTCTCATGCCTCAGCAGGCAACCGAGGGCGCAAGGTCGCGGCCACACGCGCGCCGTCTTCAACGAATCATACGGGTCTGCGGCACGCGCGGTCAATCACCGTGGCACGAGAGCCCTAGCGCGAGCGACAGCAAGAGGGGGCAAGCCCCTCTTCCCTACCCTGGAGACAGTGATGCTTGAGCTATCATCTCTCAGGCATCATCATCTCAAAGGTCAGGAAGGCGGGCTTGTCCCCGCGCTTTTCCTTCTCCCGCGTTTGATGTATATACTCGGCTACCTTTTTTAATACATTTAGGAGAAGCAAATGACAAAGAGATCAATCGCGCTCGCCTGCGCCCTTGTGATTGTGGGAGTGGCCTCCGCCTCGTGTAACAGGGCCGGGTCGTCGCCGACCGCGACCTTCAAAGCCTACTATGAAGCGACGCAGAAGAAGGATGCGGAGGGGATGAAGAAGACGCTCTCGAAGGGCACGCTGGAGATGCTCGAAGGCTTTGCCAAGTTGCAGAACAAGTCTTTGGACGAAGCGCTCAAGAGTGGTCTGGCAAACAACGAGACGCCCTCGGAGAAGATGCCCGAGACGCGCAACGAGAAGATAGAGGGCGACAAGGCGACGCTCGAAATTCAGGATGCCAAGTCGGGCAAATGGGAGAGCCTGCCCTTTGTCAAAGAGGACGGGGCATGGAAGATAGCCTTTGACCAGTTGTTCCGCAACACCATGAAGAGCACGGGCGCAACCGGGACGGATAATTCCAGTAAGTAAGAAGACCGCGCCTCTCCCTGCCAATCGTGGGGGCGCGGCGGCTCGCCAACTTTCAGACGGGAAAGCAAAGGGCCGTTCGGGTAGACAAATCCGGCGGCCCTTTATTACTTGCTCATGGATTAAACTAGACGATGGACCGGCTGGGGCAATTCGACGAAACAATAGCTAACTATACGAAGCACGGCTGGCGGCTGCGGCGCGTGCTCGTGCGGCCTGAAACGAGCGTTGAGCTTGCGAAGCTTGCAGGGGATGAACGCGCTGCGGATTTGTTCGCGGGCGCGACCGTTGAGGATTCAGAGGTAGACGCGTTGTGGTTTGCGCGCGCCTCGCACAACAATCGAGAGGCATGGGAACTGAGGCTCGTGGCCGAACCGCCTTACGCGCTTTTTGAAACTTTCGAGCCGGATGAAACCGAAGAGGAGCGCGAAGAGCTGCGCCGCGAGATGGAGGCGCGCATGCGCGACTACGCCGCGCGCCGTTGAGTGTCTATCCTAATCTGTTTATCTGTCTATCCCTATCTTGACGGGGACTTCGACGCGCTCGCCATTACGAATCACGATAAACTTCACAATGCTGTAAGGCATAGCGCGCACGATGCGCTGCTCAAGCTCGCGTCGCGTACGCATCGGCAAACCGTCAAACTCTATGACGATGTCGCCGTCTTTTAACCCGGCCATATCGGCGGGGCTGTTCTTATCAATCTCGTTGAGCCGCGCGCCGTAGACGTTCAGCCCCGGCACAATCACGCGGTCGATGTCCGTGCCTTCGCCTATGAAGCCCTTGCCCTCCGGCCTGCTTCTGTAAGCACTTTCCAGACGATCCATTTCAGCTTGAGAGATGGTGGTCAACTGGGTCGTCTTTGTTTGCCCGTCGCGTATAAAGACGACCTCGATGGTCTTGCCGATGGGCGTGGTCCTGAGAATGCTTTTCGCATCGCTCGCATTTTTGACGGGCTTGCCGTCTAAACTGATGATGATATCGCCGCCCAGTAGACCGGCCTTGTCGGCAGGCGCGCCCGGCGGGGTCACATAATCAAAGGCCGCGCCGCCGCCCGCGCTTTCGAAAGCGTTGACGCCGACCTTAGACAGCGAGGCTGTCGCCGCGCCGTCCCTAAAGCCCTGGCGGGCGATGAAAGGGATGGAGATGCCGCCGGCGACGACTGAGGCCATGATGATGGCGAATATCAGCCAGACCATCCAATGCAGCTTGCGCCCTCTGCGCTTCCGGCGTCCTTGCGGCCCGACCAGATTGTTCGTCGTCAGATGCGAGGCGTTCATGGACGCCTGCTGGCCCGCGCTCGTTGCCACTGCGCCCCATGCTCCGGCTTGAAAAGGGTTTGCTTTCGAGGACTGTTGTTGCGCGGAAGCGGCTTGAGCCGGGCGCGCCTTTGCGCCTTTGTCGAGCAGCGCGGTCTCCGTATATTCTTCGATGCCCTCGCCCATACGGTATCCGCACGCGCGGCAGAAGCGCATCTCGCGCGGCATCAGCGCGTGGCAGTTTGGACACTCGTGGTTGTTGACATCGCCGCTCCTGGCGCGGGGCTGAGCTGAAGATTCAGGTTGCATGATTTTCCAAGCGCAATTCAGGTGACAGAGAGACGAGCGACTTTGGCCCCTCTCGGATTTTCATCCGTACTTTAATACGTCAACTGGAGCGATACAGTTGCATCATAAGCGACCCGTGCACGTCCCGCTTCCGGTTCGCCTTTTGCTCGCATCATGGCCCACAGTGCGAATTTATTGTACTCTCAAGCGAGTTAAATGAACACACAAAGCGCCAGGCGGCACGGTGCGTGCCTGTGTACAGGCCACGAAGGACGCGCACGGGCAGCTTTATACCACGAGCGGGCCGAATCCCTACAGATTGGGCCAGAGCAGGCGCGGCTTTTGATACAAAACGAGTGCCGTAGGAGCGTGTGGCAACAGACCGCTCCTTTGAAACATCAAGTCTATCAGGCAATTTTTTTTGAGCGCGTTCGCGCACAGATGAGCGGCGCGCCCTTGAAATTGAGAGCAGGTTCGATTCCCGACTATCTAGAGACAGGAAACCAACATCGTGGAAGTGACAAAAGCGCTTGCAGCACTACAGCCGCTCTACGGCAAGGACAACGTAGAGATTGTGACGGATGACGGCCAAAGAGTGCGCGGCATCGTCCGCAGCATGAAGATGACGCAGGCGCTCACCATGCCCAGCGTCAAAATGGAACGCGCCGACGGCGAGATCGTCAAGATACCCTTCTCCCACATCATCAAGATCATAAACCACAACCCGGCGACGGTAAAAAGGTAAGAAGTAAGCAGTGAGCGGTAAGCAGTCAAACGAAAAAGCGCGTAACTTGCTCGACACGTGCTTTCTTTTTACTGCTTACCGCTCACTGCTTACTTCTTACTGTTTTCTTACTTCCCCACGCCTTCCAGCCAGGCGTTGATAAATTCTTCTATCTTCTCGCTACGAAAAGCGAACCAGCGCTCGCGCTCCTCGTCGGGCACGTCGCGCAGCGCGCGGCGAAAGGCATGGAAACAATCGCTCGTGCAATCGCGCAAAGTCTGCTGCAACTCTGCGCGCAACGGGTCGTCCGCGACCGTTGCTGCGAACTCCTGCATCCAGCGAAAACCGGCTTCGGCGGCGATTGCCGGGACAAGCTCGAAACAATCTGCTTCGGCCCGCACTTTTTGCGCCAGCCTGAGATGATCTCTGGCTATTTCGTCCAGCGCATCGGCCTCTGATTCTCCCATCATGGCGATGCGAACGACGGGCAGTATCTCGCCCGTGCGCAAGTCCAGATAATGCTCTACGCCCGGCAGCTCCGTTTCGATGGCAGCGATGAGCGCCTCGCGGTCAACCTTCTGCTGGAGCTGCGTCGCGAGCGCGCCAGCGCACCTGCTCTCCTCTTTTGCTTCCTTTTCCTTCATCATCCCGGCCCTTATTTTCTCACTTTTTACTGCTTTTGGAGGTTCGCCTTTCGTGCTCCTTTCGCGTTATAGTACATCCGGTCGGTGAAGAAAAGCTCGCGCTCCGGCTCACGCAAGCGCGAGAGCTTTCCGAGGAGAGAAGCTATTGAGGATGACGATTGAAGATTTCGGTGCGCAGGTGGCGAGCGTGTGGGAAGGCTTACGCTCGACCACGCGCAGCCTGATTGTCGGCGCGCTGCAATCGCCGCAGGCGTCGGCGCAGGCGCGCACAGGCAACACGCGCTACGACGCACGCGCAGACTGGGAGCTGAGCCGTCTGCTCGCGGCGCTGGAAGCGCGTGCGAGCGAAGCGGGCGCGAACCTCAACACCGAACAGGCACAGGGCCTGCGTCGCATGGCAGAAGCCGTCGGCTCCGTGCTCGAAAGCCAGACGCAATCGGCGGAAGTGTTCGAGCAACTGGTCGAGCGCGCTTATCGTCTGCGTGATTACAAGCGCATAGACGTTCTGGCCGACGCGCTCTCAAAGCGTTTCGCGCCGAGCGAAGTCTGCGAGCTGGCGCGTTCGCAGAACGTGGTCGTGCGCGCGCTGGCGCAGGAAGCGCTGGCGCAAGCTCCTACGGCTACGCTCGTACAGCTTTTGAGCGACCCCGTTGATGCGGAAATCGCGCGCGACGCGCTCGAACGACAGGCCGCAGAGTACGACTCCGAGCTGGCCCGACAGATATGCAACGCGCTCAATCAAGAGGACGACGAAGAAGAAGAGGAAGAAATCTGATCGATGATAAACGATCACACACGGCGCGACGCAGAAGATAGCGCCGACCCACGCCTTGATAACGAACCCGTTTCGCCCGTCGAAGAGATGGGCGAGGCGGACGAGCCCGACGCGCCCACGGATGTCGAAGAGAACGAAGGCATGAGCACCATTCTAGACGCAGAGCCTCTGACGGGCGTGCAGGACAACGCCAGCGAGGAATAACGACACGCGAGCCCCTGAAAGGGGCGGAATAAAATAGCCCACGGCGTGAGCCGTGGGAATCAGCGACGAATTAAAATTAAGAGCCCCTGAAAGGGGCGAAAGAGATTCCAACGTGAACTTCTTTCGCCCCTTTCAGGGGCTCTTAATTATTTGAATGCTCTTTGTCCAACGGCGTGAGCCGTGGGCTATTATCTGTCGCCCCTTTCAGGGGGCTACTTTCTTCTGCCCCTTCGGGGCTCTCTTCATGCGACTGTGGCTTCTTTCTCGTGACCTATCTCGCGGAGTCTTTCCACTACCTGATTGATTAACCAGTTCGGTGTCGAAGCTCCGGCGGTGACGCCGACGCGCTCTACGCCGTCCAAATCCGCCGCGTTGATTTCCTCTGCGGTCTCGACCAGAAAGCTTTTCTCGCATTGCTCTTTGCAAACGGCAAGGAGCTTGACGCTGTTGGACGAATGTCTTCCGCCGATGATGTAGAAGGCGTCTACGTGGCCCGCGAGGGCGCGCGCCGCGTCCTGACGGTCGCGCGTGGCGGAGCAGATGGTGTTGATGACCTGCGGCTCTGCGTCTGCGCGCGAGCGCACGGCTTCGGCCACTTCCATAAAGGTCTGTAGCTTGATGGTCGTCTGTGAGACCACAAGCGGAGCCCGCAGCATCGGCAGATTCGCTACTTCCGCAGCGTCGCGCACGACGTAAGTATTGTCCGGCGCGTAGCCGACGACGCCGATCATTTCAGGGTGGTCCGGGTTTCCGGCGACGACTACATCGCGCCCTTGCGCGGCGGCGCGCTCGGCCAGTTTCTGGACCTTGGTAACAAACGGGCAGGTGGCGTCTATGACGCGCGCCGCACGCGTCTCCAACTCGCGCTGAACGGTGGGCGTCACGCCGTGTGCGCGTATCACTGCCGTTTCATCGGGCGTTACTTCTTCAGGAGTGTTGACTGTGCGGACGCCTTCGGCTTCGAGCCGCTTCATCTCCTGCGTGTTGTGTATGAGCGCGCCCAGAGAGCGCACGGTCGAGCCTTCCTGCAAAGCGTCCTCGACCATTTCGACCGCCCGCTCGACGCCGAAACAGAATCCGAATTCATCCGCTAAGAGAACTTCCATGTTGCTTTTCCTTCTGCCTTCCATCCTCCCCAAAACTTCTTGGAGCGACTTCTATCTTAACACACAGCAAAGCCGTTGGCCGAAGCCAGCCGCCTGTCACAACCGAGCCCGCAGGCGCGCACGCGCGCGGGCCACCCGGCGGAAATTTCACCTGCCCAAAATTTTCCTTTACTGAGCGGCGCACGGCGTATAAAATTGCCGCCGCATTCAAGAGATCCCACTCGAACCAGCATCGAGATAATCATCGTCAAAGCTTTACCCCTGGAGTTCTCGGGGTCGTGATAGACAAGCAGGAGGCTTTCTCTCTCTTTGTCCTGTTGTCTTCAAAAGTATCTGCCCAGTTAATTAAAGCTTACCCTGCAAGGCTGATTGCTATTTTCTCGAATGGTCCACGCTTTCAAACAACGCGCGCTCTTTCAAGCTTCGCTGTGAAAACGCGTCTCGTGATTTCTGTTTGCGCTTTAGGGTCTCTGTGAAATGAGAGCCTGTCGCAAACAAACATTGCCCTACTCTCAGGAGGAAATATGATTACCAGAACCCCGCGCTTCGTCTCTCTCGGGATCACACTCGGTTTAGCGTTTACCCTTCTTTTTTCCACGCTCATCTGGCCGCACGCCTCGGCGCGCGCGAGGGCCGTTCCATCGCCTGTCCCCGCGCCAGCCTTGACGCCTCTGCAAATACAGATGTTGAAGAACGACCTGCGAACTCTGGAATACGATATTTCCACTGCCTTTATGGCAGTGATGGAAAATTTCCCGTCTCCCTTCTCCGAAAACCCTTATGCCTCCGAAATAAATGTGGAGGATTTGACGTCCCGGCTCGCGGACTTGAAGGCTAAAATCGAGGCGAGCATGATGCCCCTCTCCGTGGATTATGCCCAAGCCCTCGAAGATATGGAAAGCAAGCTCGCCATCATCGCGCTCAGGCTCGGAGGGAGCGAGGAGGGGCCGCCCCAGGAAACCAGAAACTTCCGCGTGCATGGGAAAGCGGTCACCGCCGCGCACGTTGTAAAGGGCGCTCGCGCGCATGCTCAAAATGGCCGCAGCGCGAATGCGAATCCGGCCACGATGATGCTGATGCCCGCGCCCGGCCAGATCACGGGCACAGTGAAGAACGCCGTGACCCTTGCGCCCCTTCAGAGCATTGCTGTCCTTCTACACGACCAGAGCGGAATACCTTTCAACATTGCCGGGACCAACGCGTCGGGTATTTACAACTTCCCCAACGTTGACCCCGGCACGTACTACATGAGCGCGTATACCTTCTCTCAGGGGTTCCTTAACCAGGTCTATGGCGGTGGCGATATAATAATTCCCAACTCTACCAATGTCACCGTCGGCGCGCCCGTCGTCGTCAACGACGGGGCCACGACCTCCGGCGTGAACTTTTTCCTGAATCCCGGCGGCAAGATTTCCGGGAAAGTGACGGACTCCGTCACTAATCTCCCCCCTGCCTCCCCTGTCCTTGTCACCGCCGTCAGCTTCGGCGGCCTGGGCCAAGTCGTGAAGCAAGTCGTCACGGATGCCGCCACGGGCATGTACGAACTCCCCGCACTGCCCGCGGGCCTTTACTTCGTCTACACCATTAACGTTACCGGCCACATTAATGAGATATACAACGGCACTCAGTGCAACGGCTATTATGGGTGTCGGGAGAGGGCGACCACGGGCACGCCCATCGTTGTCAACAACGGGGCCACGACCTCCGGCATCGACTTCCAGCTCGACAAGGGAGGCAGCATCAAAGGGAATGTGAAGGACGCCGGCACCGCCCTGAATCTACCGGGCATAGTGGTCTATATTTACGACACCCTCGGGCAATTTATAGGGGCTGGCGTCACCAATGGCTCCGGCGATTACGATGCAGCTTCGATCTATGGTGGTCTGGCCCCTGGCACTTACTTTGCCCGGACGGCTAATGTCTCTAACTACGTTAACGGGCTTTATAACGGCGGAACGTGCGCGGGCTGCGACCCGACCACCGGCACGCCCATCAATCTCCCGCTCGCAGGTGTGACGGGCATCAACTTCCAGCTCAACAAGGGTGGAAGCATCAGAGGGTCCGTCAAGGACTACGCCACCGGCAATCCAATCGTCCTTGAAACCGTGCGAATCTACAATTCCTCCGGCGTAGAGGTGTTTTACACCTTCTCCCTCAACGACGGCATTTACGATACAAGTATCTTCCCCCGCGAGGGCTTGCCGACCGGGACTTACTTTGCCCGGACCGATACTATGAGAGGCTACATTGACGTGAGGTTCAACGGCGGCGTCTGCGACCCGCCAACCTGTGTCGCGACTACGGGCACGCCCATCAACGTCACGGCCCCCAACCAGACCGCAGGCGTCAACTTCCTGCTCCAGAAGAGCGACATTCGCGGCAGCGTCACAGACTACAACACGGGCCTGCGCCTCCCCGCCGTAGAGGTCCGTTTCTTCAACTCGTCCGGGCAATTTATCACCAGTGGCGAGACCATTCCTTTTGGTTCTTTAAAGGGTGTGTACTTCACCGAGAAGGGCTTCCTCTCGGGCAGCTACTATGCCATCACCAAAAACGCCTCGGGCTACATTGACGCGCTCTACAACGGCGCGCTCTGTGTAGGAGGTTTCTGCAACCCGCTCGTAGGCACGCCCATCAACATGACGAACGGCGTCCCCATAGCTGGTGTCAATTTTCTTCTACAGAAGGGAGCACGCATCCGCGGCAAGGTCACGGACTCTGTGACCGGCCTGCCTGTGACCAACGTCACAGTCCTTGTTTTTGACGCCAACACAGGGCAACAGGTCGGTACGGGAACAACCGACGCGCTGGGTGTGTACAACACCGAGTCTGGGCTGCCTGCGGGCCAATACCGTGTCCGTGCGGTAGGACCTGCCGGGTTCGGCTCACAGGCCTATTTCGGCTTCACATGTCCGTGCGGCCCGGGGACGGGAACAATCGTCAACGTGCCTGCGGGAACGGTCGTCGCGGGCATCAACATGCTCATCCCTCGCATTTAACACCGCAACAAATGGCGTAAAGAAGGATTGCTTCATCGGTTCAATGAACCGATGAAGCAATCCTTCTTTACGCCATCCTTAAATTTACTTTTTGATGAAGTTGAGCGCGATGCCGTTGATGCAGTAGCGCAGCCCCGTTGGGTCCGGGCCGTCGTCGAAGACGTGGCCGAGGTGTGCGTCGCAGCGGGCGCACAGGACTTCTGTTCTGGTTTGTCCGAAGCTGTTGTCGGGCGCTTCGCTGACGTTGCGCTTAGCGATAGGCGTCCAGAAGCTGGGCCAGCCCGTGCGTGAATCGTACTTGTTCGCGGAGCTGAATAGCGGGAGCGCGCAACAGACGCACACGAAAGTTCCCTTGTCGTAGAGTTTGTTGAGCGGGCTTGAATACGGCGCTTCCGTTCCCTTCTGCCGCGTGATGTAATACTGCTCCGCCGTCAGGATGCGCTTCCATTCGTCGTCCGGTTTAACAACTTTCCGCAAAGCCGCACTCGTTGATTTCTGCGAGCGCGCGTTCCTGCGCGAGCCTTCCTGCGCCAGCGCTTCGAGCGTCGGAGCAAAGCCTGCGACCGCCGCGACCGCCCCGAACGCGATGGCGCTTGAAAGAAATCTACGTCTGTTCATAAAACCTCCGAAAGCAGTGACAAGTGACGAGTGACAAGTGACAAGATAAAGCTTCTTGTTCTTGCTTGTCACTTGTCACTCGTCACTTGTCACTTTCTTCATTGCGGCAAGAGCACTGTGTCTACGACGTGAATGATGCCGTTGGACTGGTAGACGTCGGCGATGGTGACGTTGGACATGCCGCCCTTTTCGTCCGTCAGCGTGATGCCGTTTGAGCCGTTCATGCGCGCCGTCAAAGTATCACCGCTCACGGTCTGAAGCGTGGCCGAGCCTCCGCCCTTTTTGATGAGCTGCATGATTTTCTTCGCGTCGTACTTGCCCGAGACCACGTGATAGGTCAAGACCTTGGAGAGCATGTCCTTGTTCTCCGGCTTGAGCAGTGTATCAACAGTTCCCGCCGGGAGCTTGTCGAAAGCGGCGTTGGTGGGAGCGAAGACCGTGAACGGGCCTTTGCTTTTCAGAGTGTCCACCAGCCCTGCGGCTTTGACGGCGGCGACCAGAGTTGTGTGGTCTGCGGAATTGACGGCGTTGTCAACAATGTCTTTGCTGCGATACATCGGCGCACCGCCGACCATCGGATTGTCCACCTGTGCGGAAGCGGTTGATACAGCGACCGTCAGGGACGCGATTGCGAGTAACAGTATACAGAACGTTTTCCTCATGTTTGACCCTCTCATTTTCAAAGTTTTTTCGTGGCGTCGCGGAATATACGCGCGCGCTTGCGAAAGCGGATTGCGTGAAAATCCATGTGCTTCAAAAAAAATTTTCCGCACGCGCTCGCACGGCAATCGAAGTATTTGGTTTTGGGTTGGATAGCTGGTAAAACTCGGCTGGACAGGTAAACCTGCTTCGATTGGATTGTTGCGCGTCAGTTGAGGTTGCGCTTCCTGGCTCCCGGTTAGTGGTCAGTTATAGGAGTTCTACCCTTCAACCGACCAGAGCGTGAATCGTCCCGGAAAGCCTTTAAGTTCCTCGTCGGAGTGTTCCGTCCACTTGAGGCGCTGATGCTTTGCCGAGTTGCGGATGCCTATGTCTTCTTTAACCTTCGCGCTGACCCAGATGCCGCCGGTCTCGGCTTTGGCTTCGATCCTTGCGGCCATGTTCACCTGCTGGCCGAAGACATCACCCTCACTAACGCTCACGGGGCCGATGTGTATGCCTGCGCGAATCCTGACCTGCTTGCTTCCGGTATCGCGGCTGAGCGCAAGCGCAAAGTCGAGCGCCGCGCCCGCGTCGTGGAAAGTGGCAATCACGCCGTCTCCTTTGGTCTTCAGGAGATAGCCGCGCCCCTGTTCTATAAGCTCACGCGCCCGCGTGAAGTGCGCTTCGCTCACCTGCTGCCAGCGCTCGTCGCCGAACTCGACGTTGAGCCCCGTGCCGCCCACCATGTCTGTGAAGACGATGGCGATGGTGGCAATGTCTGCGCCGCCAGCCCACTGCTTGAAGGTGTCTGTTCTCAACTCGGCGGACGCCGAAACAAGCTCGCCGCCGCGTTCCATGCTCGCTTCGGCGCGGCTCTCCATCGCTGCGATCTGCGCGCGGAATTTCGGGTCGTCGTGGTAGAGCACTTCCAGGGCATCAACCAGAGGAATTGCCCCGCCACAATCCTGACAAAAAATCTTATCTTTATTTTTCTCCAGCGCGCGCTGTACGGCACTGCGCTCGCGCACTACCTCACGACAACCCGGACAGCGATAGATGCGTTGCCGCTCGACCGGGACATGTTTTTCGGTGAAGTGGTCGGCGACGATTTTGAGGAACAGAGCCTTGTCGTCATCGCTCACGCCCTCGGCATAAAACACCTTCAGTGTGCCGCGCCCGTCGCCTTCGCTGTGGAGCTGAAAGCCGCACACGCGCTCGCGTGCGTTGAGAAACTCGGCGGCGTTTTTCCAGAGCCTCTTAAGGCGGAAAATGCCGCCGTAGTAGAGCTTCACAACCAGCGTCGTGTAGAGATTTTCCACCGGCCCCTCAAAATCGAACTCGACTTCGATGACAGGGTCTTCCGCCAGCGGCGGCATCTGCCGGTTGAACTTGGAAGGGAAAACCAGATTCCCATCCTGTTCGAGCGCCAGCCCCAGGCGCAGGAACAATTCCACGGTCGCGTGCAGCAGGAAAATCTTGTCCGATGCTTTGAGACCGCCCTCGTCTTTCAGCTTGATACGCCCGTCCAAAACATCCGCTTTGCGCACTGCGCCCAACCCATGCGCGTGACGCCGCGCCGCGTCCACGATGTCCGAGGCGTAGCCGTTCAGCAATTCCGGTTTGAGCAGGACGAAGTCGCCAAAGGAGAGACGCTTAATCAGCCCGGCGGTCTCGACGTGCCCGATGACCGTGCGAAACTCTGCCTCAGTCGGGACATCGCCATCGCCCGCCTGCGCTTTGAACTCCGCGCTCAAGTCAGGCTCGCGCACGAGTATACGGTTGCCCTGACGGACGGCGGCGAGAAAATCCTTGTTGCGCTTGAAGACTTCGGGGCTGCTGGTGCGCGGCAACTTGTCCCACGGAATCGCCTTCATGATCGCTGCGCGCAACTCTTCGCAACCCTCACTCGTCTCGGCGCTCGTCGCAACGTGCGCGAGACAGCCATGCGCTTTGCAATAGGCTTTAATGTCCTTCTTGGTCATCCGCACGTTGCCCACGTCCACGCGCGCGGCCACCAGAATCTTCTGCACCTCATTCGGCACGGCGTTATGTAGAGCCTTCTCCCAGTAGTCAATCCCCTCAAACGTGTCCTGCGACCTCGTCGGGTCGTAGAGCAACAGCGCAACATTCGTCTCGTTCAAAAAAAGCTGATGCACCAGCCTGTACTCATCCTGTCCCGCGAAGTCCCACAGCATCACCTCCCGCTCCGGCTCGCTATAAAGCGTCCACACATTCATCCCATGCGTCGAACCCGGCGTCGGACGCCACACACCCTCCGCCAGCCGCACGCCCAACCCCGTCTTCCCCACACCCGTCTCACCTACGAGTACGACTTTAGCGTTTGTGTAACTGACACCGCGAGCCAATGAGGGGGCAGCAAGGATGACATCAAAATCTAAATCCCAAATGCGGATAACCGTGTTTTCTTCCCCAAGCGTAGCCAGAATGGGCGCTGTTGGATGGAAGTCTATACCGGCCGAAAAATACGTGGAAGCTGACTCTTCAAGCACCTTAACATTCTCCCCGGTATCGCAGCGCCATAACCGGACGGTTCCGTCGCCAGACTTTGAGGCAAGCAAATAACCGTTTGCGGAAAAGGCAACACTCCGAACTTCTCTTGTGTGGCCTTCAAGAGTGAAGGTAAGTTGTTTTGTCTTAGCATTCCACAGCCGGATGGTATTGTCCTCGCTTCCTGAGGCAAGCATCTGCCCGTCCGGCGACCACGTTACATTTAAGACTGATTTGGAATGCTCTTTCAGGGAATGCTGTGTCGTCCACCCAAAGCTCCAGTCCCACAGCCAGACTGTTCCATCTTGACCACAAGTGGCAAGCGTCTTGCTATCTGGTGACCACGCAATACTGTAAATCGCAAAGTCCTCTTCCAGCGTTAAGCGCAGTTGCCACGTCTCGACGTCCCACAGCCGGATGGTGTTGTCCTGACTACCAGAGGCGAGTGTTTGCCCGTCCGGCGACCACGCAATGCTATTGACTGAACCAAGGTACCTTTCGAGCACATGATGCAGCTGCCCCGTCTCGACATCCCACAGCCGTATGGTTTTACCCACACAAGTGGCAAGCGTCTTGCTATCTGGTGACCACGCAATACTGCTAATCGCAAAGTCCTCTTCCAGCGTTAAGCGCAGTTGCCCCGTCTCGACGTCCCACAGCCGGATGGTTCCGTCGTTGCTGCCGAAAGCGAGCGTTTGCCCGTCGGGCGACCATGCAATGCCAAAGAAGACTTCAGCATGGCCCCGGAGGGTATGCCGGAGTTTGAAGCCGGGTGGGATTTGGTTGTGTGAGCTTTCGTCAGGCATCTCGTGTTGACTCGATTCTTAGCCGGAGGATAGAGCCTGTTGTAAGTTGTTCGGGGCTGGCCCGATGGAATAGTTTCGTTTGTTGTTCGGGAGGCATGATACCTCAAAATTATGGCGGCGGGGATTTGAGAATTTCGCTATTGGGAAGGTGTCACTCGTCGATGGCGGTTTTGACGGTGGGCCACATTAGTTCGGCCCAGATTTCGTAGCCTCGGGCGGAGGGGTGGAAGCCGTCTTCGGAGAAGAATTCGGGGTGCGCGGGGATTGTTTCGTGCGTGGCTGCGTAGGCGTCTACGAGGAGGAGGTTGTGGCGGGCGGCTATTTCCGCGATGCGCTCGTTGAAGAGTTTGATGCGGCGTTCGTAGTGAGTGCGGGCCGTGGCCGTCGTGATCATGGCGACCGGAGAGAGAGAAATGTCGGGGATGTTTGTGACGACGAGGCGCGCGCCCGTTGGTTTGAGACGCAGGACTATCTCCTCGTAGTTGCGCGCGAAGGTTTCCTCGTCCATCTCGCGCCCGACGTCGTTGATGCCTATGCCGAGTGTGATGAGCGTTGGATGAAATTGGAGCGCGGGCTCTACCTGCTCGCGCAGGACATCGGTGGTGGTCGCGCCGCTGACGCAAAGGTTCAATAGACGCGAGCCCGCTCTGACGCTCTCGATGCGCCGGAAGAGGCGCGCGACGTAGCCTCCGCCGCCATCGTTTGCTCCGACGCCGACGCCCGTCGAATCACCCAGTGCCGCATAGACGACCTGCCCGCGCTTGTCATTCATCAACTTTGATTCTTTCCCGCACGACGGCTGCGCCAGAAAAAGAAGAAGGGATAAAAGTGTAAGAGGGAAAACGGGGAAATGGTGATAAGAGAAGGCGTGTAAAAGCCATCTCCGTCGGCGATGCCTGCAATTATCTCTCATTCACCTTGAACTTCTTTCTTCCCTTTTACCCTCTTCCCCATTTCCCCTTTTACCCTTTTTGTTTTTTTAACGGACGGGTTCGCGCAGTACTGCTTCGGCGGCGCGTTGAGCAGTGCGTGCGGCGGCGGGCTGTGCCTGTTTGAGCCCGGCGACCTGGAGGAGCGATTCGCCCGTGCGCGAGAGCATGCGTATGAGGTCGCCTTCTTCGGCGCGCGTGTCGTGGACCAGATCGCTCCACTCACAGCCAGCGGCCCAGCGCGCGGCGGTTGCGGCGGCTGAAAAATTTATCTCCGGCGCGGGCTCCAACCCTTGCTTCCACTCTTCTGTGGCGACGCGATATGCGACCTCGTCAAAACGCGCCAGTGTGTTGACGAGCTTGTCGTCCAACTCAAGCTCGCCGTAATCGCGGTCTTCGTCCGCCGCGAGCGCCGCCATCAATCCGGCGGCGCTCGGCGGAGCAAGCGCATCGAACAAATGGTGGCGCACGGCTTCGCCGACCAGAAGAGTCCTGTCCACATGCAGGTCAGCCAGCCAGCGCCCGCTCTCGGTCACGCGCTCCGCTGCGAAATCAAGATAATCAAAAGCCGCGAGCACGCGCGCGCGTTGCTCAAACGGCTGCCAGACTTCGGCGCGCAGCGCTTCTATGCGCCGCTCCGCGCGCTCCACCGATTCGGCATCGTCCATCACGGACCACAACGCATCGGCGCACGTCTGTTTTTCAGTTGCGCTCAAAGACATCGGTGCGAGGCTGTCAATCATGTTGTTGATGATATTGAGCGCGTCGGTTTCCGTGCTCTGCGCGTCTCTGAGCTTGGGCTCGTGCAGCGTCGTGTTCAAGCCTTCGCGTGTTTCTGTGAAGGCGCGCTCGATTGCGGCTTCGTCGAGCGGGTAAATCTTTTCGTACACGCGCCCGACGCGGTCGAGCGAGAGATTGACGCCGCGCCCGTCCTCGCGCATGCCGACAAAGTTTGTGCCGCGCCTGCGCATGACAAGCGCCAGACGTTTTCCAGCTCGCCCGACTGCAACGATGCGCCCCGGCACAACTACTTCATCAAGCCAGCCCATGAGCATCTCGGCGCGCGTCTGCGGCAAAGTTTCCAGCAGGCGTTGACGCGCGCTTACCAATCGCTCAAGCCCGCGCGCCACTTCAACTGGCAGATGACAACCCGCGTCTTCGAGCTTTCTTTTTATCTCGCGCTCCGCCGCCTCGCGCTCGCGCTCTAATTTTGTGATGCGGCGCGCGATGTTTCTGTAAGCGAAGCTACGCTCGGCAATCTCGCGCACGTGGGCGAAAGATTTGTAGGCGTCGAGTAGATTGAGCAGCGTCGAGTAGGTGGCGCGAAACTGGCTCTGTAGCGGGTCCGGCGGAGCTTGCAGAAGTTCCGCCAGGCGTTCAGGGTCTTGATGAAGTCCGGGTGCGGCGACGATAAAGCCTACGCGGTCGCGTCCCCTTCGTCCTGCGCGCCCGGTCATCTGTTGCAGCTCGGAAGCGGAGAGCGGACGCCAGCCCTGTCCCGTGCGCGCATCAACGTTTGTAATGACGACTGTGCGTGCAGGAAAATCCACGCCCGCCGCGACCGTCGCTGTCGCAAAGATAGCGTCCAATAGACCCTCGCTCATCAACTTCTCTATGACAAGCTTCCACGCGGGGATGTGGCCCGCGTGATGCGCGGCCACGCCGCCGCGCACAATCGTCTCCCAGTGACGATGCGAGCGAACCTCGGGGTGTTCTTCTGCGAAACTTTGCAGGATGGTACGGCGGCGTTCGCGGCGCTCGGTTTGCGAGTCGCGGCGCGAGAGCGCGGCTTCCGTCGCGGCCTGATCACAGCGCCTGCGCGTCGGCAGAAAAACAATCGCGGGCAGAAGATTGTAGGAGCCGAGCGAGGCCAAAAGCTGGCCGGGCGGCATCTCCGGCATGTGGAGCTTCAACGCGGTGGCCCTCCCCGGCGCGAGCGCCACGTCCGGCGATAACGATCATTCTGCCCGCGCCGCTCCTCTTTTTCACGCTGTCCTAAACGAGCTATCTCCGGGTTGAGCCCGCCTCTTTCATCAAGCAGCGGAACCAGCTCGCCTTCCGGATAAAGAAAGGCCGCGCGCAAGGGAACGGGCCGCGCGCCGGGACGAGCGACTACACCGCAGCGCACGCCGCGCACTTCTTCTATCCACGCGGCAAATTCATCAGCGTTGCCGATGGTTGCCGAAAGCAGCAACAGACGTATGCGCGGCGGCGACAGGATAATGGCCTCTTCCCAGACGTGGCCGCGCTCCGGGTCCGCCAGATAGTGCGCTTCGTCAAGGACCACGAGGTCTGCGCGTATGTTCGTGCCGCGACGTAGAGAGTCGAACAACTGGTTACGATAGATTTCGGTTGTGCCGACGATGAGCGGGGCGTCCGCGTTTTCTTTGCGGTCGCCGGTCAGGATGCCTACCTGTTCTGCTCCGAACTCTTCCGTGAACTCCATGTACTTGGAGTTGGTCAGCGCCTTCAAAGGGCTCGTGTACCATGCGCGGCGACCCGATGCTAACAACCGTCTAATCTCTTCGCGCGCAATCCATGTCTTGCCTGAGCCTGTGGGAGCAGTGACGAGCACGTCCTCGTGTTCGAGCGCGGCGAGGGCTTCGAGCTGAAAAGGGTCTGGCTGAAACGGCGCAGGATGGGGCGTGCCTATGCCTTCAAGCAGACGCCGCAAACCCCTCTGGTTCGCGCGCGAAGGATGGACACGCGCGGGCTGCTGCTCTCGCTCGCCGCGCGCACCGCTTGCACGCTCATCCTGCGAGCGCGCAGGCTTGCCCTTTTCGCCTCTGCGTGGGCGGCGACTGTTAACACGCTGTCGAGCCATGCCGTCATTCTAAAGAAGGCAAAGGGGAAAAAAAAGCCGTAAATCGTAAATCGTGAATCGTAAATGGAGAAAAAGCAGTTCTTATCTATTTACGATTTACGATTCACGATTTACGCTCTTTGGCCTTTCCAATAGGTAGTGTTAACCTTTATGTGTACGCCTCGCAACGTTTAGGGTGGCGGGTGCGTCTAAGATTGTCGGCGTGCGCCTATTTTGAGAGAGCGCGCGCCGGCGGGGAGTAAGTGGAAGTGGCAGAGATTTTTCAAGATTACGAGATTAACCCGAAGCCCTGGTGGGAGCGCGTGTGGCGCGTCGTCTCGGGCTCGCTGGCTGTTCACCTGGTCTTTATCGCCTGCGTGCTCTACATTCCGGGGCTGCGCGAAGCCTTTAATATCGCCAGCGTCTTTGCAGGCGCGAACTATGTTGACGAGGATTACGACAAGACCATCATCGGCGACCGGGCCACGATGATCAACGCCAACGACATCTTTGAATATCCTCCGGGCTATTTCAATCAGGGACAGGTGGCGCAGGTAGAGATGCCGCCCGTCGTCGTCCCTACGCCCGTGCCGGTTGCGCCGCCGCCGCCGCAGTTGCCGCCCAAGGTCATCCCTACGCCCGTGCCGCAGCCTTCGGCTTCAGCGGCTGCGAGCCCGCAGCCGAGCCCCGGCGAAGACCTGACCGCAGGGCTCAACGAGAACATGACCAAGGAAGAGCAGGACAAGCGGCTCAACGACATCGCGGCCAAGAACAAGATCGCGCGGCCCAACGAAGATACGATTAACAAAAAGCCTCTCAAGGATTGGCTGGCAAAGGCTAAAGAGGCCAAGGACAAAAAAGAGTTTGACGTCTCCGGCCCGATAGAGATGGTCATCGAAGCTGACCTTGGGCCTGACGGCAAACTCATCAACCCCGTCATCACGACCAAAAAGGGCGACCCCAAGCTCGAAGCGGTCGTCACGGATTTCGTCGCGGCCTTAAGCGATAGCCGCGCGCTCGGGTTTCTAAACGGTCAGGACGTCAAACACATACGCCTGTCCGTGAACCTGACGGAAACCGAGGTCACGGTGAGGGTCGCAAGCGAAGTCGATTCGCCCGACCGTGCTTCGCAGATAGCCAAGGGCTACAGCGTGCTTCTACTTGGTGGACGTATAGCCAAGAAGGGTCAGACCGAAGAGGTCATCTACAAGAACACGAAGGTTTCATCAAACGGCAAGGAAGTCACCGTTGACTTCACCATGCCGCGCAAAGAGGCCACTGAGATACTGGCGAAACTTCCGACGAGCTAACGCCGTAACAGTTAACCGGCGGAAGAAGGGCCGGATTTTTAGACACGAAGAATGCAGACCGAGCGCAAACCTAACGCACCGCTATACCTCGCCGTCCTCTTAGCCTGTCTGGGGCTCTGGATGACGGGTGCGCCTTCTCACGTTCAGGCGCAAGCCGCGTCGCTCGTCCGTGAATCCGAGAACGTCTCTGTCTTTGTCGTCGTCCTCCGCCACGCTTTCAAACACCAGTCGCCCGAAAACGCGCCGCAAGTGGCCGCTCCCTTCAACTCGCATCAAGCGCTCGGCGGAGCGCCCCTGCCCTCAGCCGAGCCTCAAAGCTTTTCTCAAAACAGTCCGACCCGAGCCAACCTTCAAACTCTCGTCGTCACACGACTCCCGCGCGCATCATTAGAGCCTCCGCTGGCGTAAAGCCGGAGGCATGCTCTGAGCAGACTTAAAAAGGGATCGCGCACGTCCGAAACTTTCGACTCGCTTGCCTCTCCTTTAACCGTCATTTACAATTGTGTGTTACGCGCAAAGTGTGCGCTTTCTCATTTTTCATCCGTGCACCTGACACGGACCTTTTAAGATTAGGAAAAGACTCATGCCAGTCATTGATAAATTTCTGACCAAAGTTTTCGGCAGCAGCAACCAGAGATTCCTGAAGACCGTTACCCCGTTCATAGACCGCATCAACGAGCTTGAGCCTTCGCTCAAGAAGCTCTCGGACGAACAATTGCGCGCGCGCACCGCTGAATTTAAAGAGCGTGTCGCACGCGCCGTCGAGGGAGCGCGCGACATGGATGAGCGCAAGCGTCGCGAGCGAGCCGCATTGGACGAGCTTCTACCGGAAGCCTTCGCCACCGTGCGCGAGGCATCGGTTCGCACCACGGGGATGCGCCACTTCGACGTGCAGATGATCGGCGGACTCGTCCTCCATCAAGGCAAGATTGCCGAGATGCGTACGGGCGAAGGTAAAACGCTCGTCGCGACACTTCCCGCTTACCTGAACGCGCTCACGGGTCGCGGCGGCGTCCACATCATCACCGTCAACGATTATCTTGCCTCGCGCGACGCCGAATGGATGGGACAGATTCACCGCTTTCTAGGTCTTGAGGTCGGCTGCATACAGAACGAGATGGACGACTTCGAGCGTCAGGCAGCCTACGCCGCAGACATCACCTACGGCACGAACAACGAGTTCGGCTTCGACTACCTGCGCGACAACATGAAGTTCGATCTCGCCACCTGCGTGCAGCGCGGCCACTACCACGCCATCGTGGACGAGGTGGACTCCATCCTGATTGACGAAGCGCGCACGCCGCTCATCATCTCGGGACCGTCGGACGAAGCGACCGACAAGTACTACAAAGCGGACGCCATCATTCCGCAGCTTCGCAAAGGCAGTAAGGATGAAGAGTCAGGCAAGACCACTGGCGATTATCTGGTAGACGAAAAACAGCATACCGCCGTGCTCACGGAAGACGGCGTGGACCGCGCCGAAAAGCTTCTGGGCGTCGGCAATCTTTACGACCCCGCGAACATGGAGCTGCTCCATTGCGTCGAGCAAGCCTTGAAGGCGCACACGCTTTACAAGCTCGACCACCAATACGTCGTGCAGGAAGGCGAAGTCATCATTGTTGACGACTTCACGGGCCGCTTGATGAAGGGCCGTCGCTGGTCGGACGGCTTGCACCAGGCCGTCGAAGCCAAAGAGGGCGTCAAGATTGAGAAAGAGAATCAAACCTTAGCGACCATCACTTTGCAGAACTACTTCCGTCTCTACGAAAAGCTTTCGGGCATGACGGGTACTGCCGAAACCGAGGCCGCTGAGTTTCAGTCAACCTACAAGCTCGACGTCATCGTCATCCCGACGCACATGCCCATGGTGCGCGAGGACAACCCGGACATGATTTACCGCACTCTGCCGGAAAAATGGGACGCCGTCGTGGACGAGATAAAAGACCTGCACGAGAAGGGCCAGCCCGTTCTGGTCGGCACGGTCTCGGTCGAAAACTCCGAGCTGATTGCGCGCCGCCTCGAACGCGACCGGATTCCGCACAACGTCCTGAACGCCAAGTATCACGAGCGCGAGGCAGAGATTGTCGCGCAGGCCGGAAGAAAAGGCGCTGTCACTATCGCCACTAACATGGCCGGTCGCGGCACAGACATACTGCTCGGCGGCAATCCGGATTTCATGGCGCGCGAGTTTCTCAAAATAGAAGAGATTGACCCGGACGAGGCTTCGGATGAGCAATGGGAAGAGGCTTACAGAAAAGCCAAGAGCATCGTCGAAGACGAGCACAAAGAGGTAGTCACTTTGGGCGGGCTTCACATCATCGGGACCGAGCGTCACGAGTCGCGCCGCATCGATAACCAGTTGCGCGGTCGTGCCGGTCGCCAGGGCGACCCCGGCTCAAGCCGTTTCTTCCTCTCGCTGGAAGACGACCTGATGCGTATCTTCGCGGGCGACAAGGTCAAAGCCCTGATGCAGCGTCTAGGGATGGAGAAGGGCGTCGCCATCGAATCCAAGATGGTCTCCAAACGCATAGAGGGCGCGCAAAAGAGCGTCGAGGGTCGCAACTTCGAAGCGCGCAAACACCTGCTCGAATACGACGACGTGATGAACAAGCAGCGCGAGACTATTTACGGTCTGCGCCGCCAGTTGATGGAAGAACCGGACCAGCGCGAGTACCTGTTGGGCGAGAGCGGTGTAGCGCGCGACCTGCTCGCGGATTTGACCAAGCAGTACGTCGGCGCGGAAGCGGACACGGACGATTGGGACGTGGAGAACTACGAGGTTCAGCTCCAATCCGTTTATGATTTCAATGCCGAAGCCGAAGGCATTGATTTCACGCGAATGAGCTCTACTGAGATTGAAGAGGTCGTCTGGGAAAAGCTCAAGGCGAAGTATGCCGCGAAGGAAGAACTGATCGGCGTCGAAGCGATGCGTACCTACGAGCGCATCATCATGCTCAACATCATAGACGCGCAGTGGAAAGATCACCTTCTGGCGATTGACCACTTGAAGCAGGGCATAGGTCTTGTCGGCTACGGCCAGAAAGACCCGCTCGTAGAGTACAAGAAAGAGAGCTTCGATCTCTTCCAGTCGATGCTCGACCGCATAGACACCTTTACGATTCGCTCGCTCTTTAACCTACAGGTCGTTAGTGAACAAGCGCCCGAGCAGCTTCAGCAGCGACGCGCGCCGCGCCGCTCGACCCGTCTTACTTTCACGGGGCCGAATCAGGGCGCGGCCCCCGCTGGCGAAGAAGCAGGCAAGGTCAGAACAATCACGCGCGACCAGCCCAAGGTCGGGCGCAATGACCCTTGCCCGTGCGGCTCCGGCAAGAAGTTCAAGAAGTGCTGCGGCGCGTAACGCTACAAAAGCGCGCCGCATTGCTCTTTTCGGAAAATAAGATTTATGCTTCGACCTCGCATGCTCGAAAAAGCGATTTCCACGCTCTCCTTACTGGCCTTTGCATGGCTTGCGACCTGCGGCCTGTCTCTTGAGGTGCGCGCGCAAACTACTGCGCCTTCTCCACAGGCCGCGCCTTCTTCACAAACGGCTGCGCCTCAGGCCGCAGACGTCATTGTCCGTGGCATAGAACTCTACAAGCAGGGCGACGATAAAGGGGCGTTGAAGGTTTTACGCCGCGTCGTTAAGGAGCGCGAAAACGAGATTGCCGCGTGGCATTACATCGGGCTCATTTATTCACGGATGGGTAAAACCGACGATGCGCGCAAGGCGCACGAGAAAGCGGCCAAGAGCGGCGAATGGTTGCTCGATAGGTTTTATACAACCACCCCTTATCCGGATGCCCTTGCGAGTATTGTGAAATACAGACCGCTGCTCTTACTGGCTGCCGAAAGCGCCGGAAAATATCTTGAATTAACGTCTAACCCTTCACGCTCCAAGGCCGAAGAGTGGAACAACCGCGCGGAAATGTTGCGCGATTACGTCGAGATGGCGGAGGGGAAAAGCGATAACGCGGTTTTAACCAAGGTCTACTCGCCCAAGGATGTCGAAGTTAAAGCGCGCCTCCTGACCCGCCCTGAGCCCGGTTACACGGACGCAGCGCGCAATAATCAGGTCACGGGAACGGTCGTGCTGCGCGCTATCTTTTCATTTGACGGCAAAGTCAGGGCTATCAAAGCGATTAAAGGTCTTCCCGATGGGCTGACTTATGAAGCCATTCGAGCGGCCCGCCGGATTAAGTTCGTTCCGGCGACGATTAACGGTAAGCCTGTTTCACAGTACATTCAAATTGAATACAACTTCAACATCGGCTGAGAGCGCGGCAAGCACGTCCGCTCTGTTAATGCTTCTGGCATCGAGCGGCCAAAAGTCGTAAACTTTCAATCACTTCCTTTTTGATGAGCGCCAACTACACATCCACGCATCCGGTCGTGCAAGCGATTCTCGCGGGCAAAGCGCCGCAGCAGGCGCGCATGGCTGCCGCGCGCGGCCTTCTGCCCTTGCCGCAGGCAGATCTTCTTGAAGCACTCGTCGCACTTCGCGAGAGCGACGACGCGGAAGTTTCACAGGCCGCCGAAGAGACGCTTCAGTCGCAGGAGAAGGAAGCATTGCTCGCGGTCGCGCGCGCGGGTGAAGCATCGCCCGCCATTTTGGGCTACCTGGCCGCACGTCATACAGCCGGACGCGAGATTCATGAAGCTGTCGCGCTTCACACCAACACGCCCGGCGAAGCCATCGCCCTGCTCGCCAGCCAGACCACGGACGGCTCTCTACTTGAGCTGATAGCCATTAACCAGCAGCGATTGATTCGCGTCCCGCAGATTATCGACGCCATCATCGCTAATCCCGCGCGCACGCCCGAAGCCGAGCGCCGTGCGCGCGAAACACGCCGCGAGTTTTTTGAAAAAGAGCGCGGCGCGCAGCAGATTGCCGAAGAGCTTCGCGCTCGCGGTAACACGGCGGCTGCCGAATTCATGGAAGCCGCAGAGTCTCTGGGAGCCGATAGCGACGCCGCGCTTTCGGTTGACGACGCATGGCTCATCGCCGAGCACATAGAAGTTTCCGACGCGGACATAGACGATTCATGGCTGGCGCTCGAACACATAGAGATTTTTGAAGAAGCTTACGAGACGCGCGTCGCCAACGCCGACCGCATCATCAACGAGGCCATGCGCGAAGGCGACATCGCGCCCGAGCGCATCTCGCTCATACGCCGCATCATGCTCATGTCGGTCAAGGACCGCATCAAGCTCGGCCTCAAGGGCGACCGCGAAGCGCGCACCATTCTTATACGCGATGCCAACAAGGTCGTCGCCACCGCCGTCATACACAACCCGCGCATCACAGACCACGAAGTTGAAAACATCGCTTCCATGCGTACGGTCGCAGACGAAGTGCTGCGCCAGATTGCCATGAACCGCGCGTGGGCTCGCTCCTATCCGATTATTCACAACCTCGCGCGCAACCCGCGCACGCCCATCACCACCGCCGTCAGCATCCTCCCGCGCATCAGGACCAAAGACCTGCAACACCTGTCGCAGAACCGCAACGTGTCCGAAGGCGTGCGCCGCCAGGCCTATCGGCTGATGCAAACACGCGGCGGGCACTAAAAGAAAGTTTGACAGCCCCGCTCGCGCGCCCATAGAATCCCGACCGCTGCGTCTCTCCAAAATAAGTCGAGCGTGATTTTTATCAACCGGGCGCGACCCTGAAATTTGAAAAGGCCGCTCGCCTCGCGTCTCTCAAGCAAGCCTCGCGTGCGCTGCTTAAGTGTGGACCGGGCGAAAGCCTGAGTAGAAAGGAAGGCACACAAATGGGAATCGGGGACATCATCACCTGGATCATCATCGGGCTCATCGCGGGCGCGATTGCCAAATGGCTGATGCCGGGCAAAGACCCTGGCGGCTGCATTATTACGATTGTGATCGGCATCGTCGGCGCGGTGCTCGCAGGCTGGCTCGCACATTTCCTGCGCCTCGCGGATGAGACCAAAACCGTCTCGCTCACGGACAAAGGCTTCTGGACCAAAGTCGCCTTCGGCATCGTCGGCGCAGTCATCATCCTCGCCGTCTACCGTCTCATCGCCGGACGACGAGCATGAAAAAGCAGTTATTAGTTTTCAGATAAGACAACCGCGCTTGTGCTCTTATCTGAAAACTAAAAACTGAAAACTAATAACTGCTCTTAAAAAATTTCGGAGCTTTTTCGCATCACGGACCACGCGACGTCTGTCAGCGTGTGGCTGGCTGCGCCCCACCAGAGACCTGCGAACGTGACCAGCATGACGTGACGACCGACCGACTCTCTCAGGCTCGTCTCCATTAATCTCCAGACAGCAACCACTTCATCAAGACCGGGCGCTGCGCCGTTCGTCAACATGGCGCGTAGATAAACCGCCACCGCCGCAAGAAGCGCGATGACCGCCGCAAAGTAGACGACGCGAATCAGTGTGCCGAAGATGATGCCGTGCGACCAGCGCGAGCGGTGTCGGAATATCATCTTGTACGGAAGCCACAGGAAACGAAAGACGCCCCAACGCGTGTACTGCTTTGATTGTATGTCCAGGTCAGGGCCGAACATCAGCCCGCCGAACAACATCGCCACGGTCGCGACAGTTGCGAGCGCGAGGCTGCGCGTCAGTCCCCACGCCGCCACAAACGTCGGCGCAGCAAGCAGGATAGTGATGGCATCGTGCGTTTTTCCTGACGGCATAAAGCTCTTTGCATTTCTCTTGAAATGGCTCGACCCGAAACTTTTTATAACACGTCCGGGGGCTCGTGCGGAAAGATTCGGAGTTTGCCAGCCGGGGCGCGCGCCATTTACACTAGGCGCTTCGGACAAAATGGGTAAACGTGGAAAAGTTCAAACAGCGCTCGAATATGCGACGGCGCGCACGCTGCTGGCGAGCCTCGGCCTGATGCCGCACAACCTTGCGGTCGCCGCTGGGCGCGGCATGGCCCGCGTCGCCTACGCCTTCGGAGGCCGTCTGCGCCACACGGGCGAGCGCAATCTTGAGCTGGCCTTTCCGGATTTAAGCGCACCGGAGCGGCTGCGCATCCTGCGCGCTTCATTTCAAAGTTTGGGGCGTCTCTTAGGCGAGTTCAGCCAGCTTCGTAGAGCCACGCCCGAAACTTTGCGACAACGACTCATCTGCGAAGGTCTGGAAAATCTGGATGAAGCGCGGGCGCGCGGGCGCGGCGTCATTCTTTTTACCGGCCATCTGGGCGCGTGGGAACTCTCTTCCTTCGCGCTCTCAGCCTTCGGTTATCCGATGAGCTTTCTAGTGCGCCGCATGGATAACCAGCAGCTTGAGCCCTTGATCGAAACGACGCGCACGCGCTTTGGCAATCGTTCTATAGACAAGCGCGCCGCCGCGCGTCCCATGCTGCGCATTCTTCGCTCTGGCGGCACGCTCGGCCTGCTCGTTGACCTCAACACGCTGCCGCACGAAGGCGTCTTCGTAGACTTCTTCGGCATTCCAGCATCCACCACCGCCAGCCTCGCCACGCTCGCCCTCAGAACAGACGCGGCAGTGCTTCCGGTTTTCGTCCCCTGGGACGAGCGCCGGGGCCGCTTCGTGCTGCGTATTGACCCGCCGCTCGAATGGACGCAGACGGGAGATAAGGAAAGGGACGTGCGGGAGTTGACCTCCCAATTTACGAGCGTGATTGAGGGGTACGTGAGGCGTTTCCCCGAACAGTGGCTCTGGATTCACAAAAGATGGAACACACGCCCGGACAACGAGCCGAGCCTGTATAAGCCCTGAGCACAGGGAATCCGTGGACGCTAAATGCTGTGGTTAAGTAGGTTAACTATCGCGGGGCAGTCTTCTTCAATCTTCGGCTGTGAGATTTTGCGTCTCTATCCGTGTTGGTTTGTCACAAAAATATTGTGAATCGGTGAATTTTGTGCTTGACACCTCACAAAATATCCGTATAATTTTACACACACTGAAGCTCAGTGACGCCCCCGACATTGAAAAATTAAATAACCGGTGGTTCGGCAACTCCGGGTGCTAACGGTATATATACTCTTATCCTTTATTCTTAAGAGTGCTGGCATTATCTCTCGCCCGTTAAAGCACCGCCCATACTACGGGATCGGCCATAAGTGACGATTCTCAGTTCCGTTGTCAACGCCACCCTAAACTCCGAGCCTGCCCGAATAAGTTTTAGGCCCCGCCAGTCTTAATTGATTGGCGGGGTTCCTCCTTTTATTTTCGATTTTAGATTTGCGATTTTCGATTGGGGTTGAGAGGCCGACCACATTGAATGCTTTCTTTTCAAATCGCAAATCGGCAATCGCAAATCGAAAATTCTTATATCGCCAGCCCTCCATCAACCTGTAGAACCTGACCCGTGATGTAGCGCGCGTCGTCCGAGAGCAGAAAGCAGGCTATGCGTGCGACTTCTTCCGGTTCGGCGTAACGCCCGAGCGGAATTTGTTCGAGTATCTTTGCGCGGTAGCTTTCATCAAGCGCGCCTGACATGTCTGTCGAAACCATCCCGAGCGCCAGAGCGTTGACGGTGACTTTGCGGCTGGCGACTTCTTTAGCAAGCGCTTTCGTCAGACCGACCATGCCCGCTTTCGAGGCGGAGTAATTAGATTGACCCGGCATGCCGACCTCACCGCTAATCGAAGAGATGTTGAGAATCGAGCCGCCCTCTTCCTGGCGCAGCATAGTGCGCAGCGCCGCCTTGGAAAAATTCCATGCGCCCTTGAGGTTTGTGTCAACGACTTCGTCCCAGTCGCTCTCTTTCATACGCAGTATCAGGTTGTCGCGCGTCACGCCCGCGTTGTTGACTAGAAAATCTATACGCCCGAAAGCGTCCTTGGTCTGCTTGACCATCTCGGCGGCGGCGTCCGTGTTTGCTACGTCGCATTGTGTGGAGAGAGCGCGCACGCCCAAACTCTCAAGCTCTGCTTTCAAGGCGTCGGCGGCCTCCGTGCTCTTGGCGTAATTAAAAGCGACATCAGCGCCGCGTCGTGCAAGCTCTAGGGCGATGGCGCGTCCTATGCCGCGCGTTGCGCCCGTGACAATCGCCGCGCGACCCGCAAAGCTTTTGTTCGAATCAGTCAAAGATTTCATCCTCCTTTAGATAGAGGTCAGAGGTTAGAGATTAGTAAAAAGCATTTAACTAACCTCTGACCTCTCCTCTTACAGCTTTAATGATCGTAAGTATTGTATAAAGTCCGGCGCGAGGTCCGGGCGCTTGAGTGCGAATTCGACCGTGGCGATGAGAAAGCCGAGCTTGTCGCCTGCGTCGTGTCGTTTGCCTTCAAAGCGCACGGCGTAAAAGGGGCGCTTGCGCAGGAGCGCGCGCATGGCGTCTGTAATCTGTATTTCGCCGCCTGCGCCGGGGCGCGTGCGTTCTATCTCGTCGAAGATGTCAGGGGTCAAAATGTATCGACCGATGATTGCCAAATTCGACGGCGCTTCATGAAAGGGCGGCTTTTCGACCATGTCTTTGATCTTGTAGACGCCGGGCTCGACTTCTTCGGCATCGAGCACGCCGAAGCGCGAAATGGCTTCGCCTTCGACCTGCATCGTGCCGATGACGGGCGCGTCGTATTTTTCGTAAGCCGTCATCATCTGTTTCAGGGCCGGAACTTCTGAATCGACCACGTCGTCTGCGAGCATGACGGCGAAGGGCTCCTGGCCTACGAAGTCGCGCGCCTGAAAGATGGCGTGCCCGAGGCCGAGCGCCTCTCGCTGGCGCACGTAGCTGATGCGTGCCATCTCCGTGATGGCGCGCACCTGTTGAAGCTGCTTATCCTTGCCGCGCTGGCGCAGCAGATTTTCCAGCTCGAACGAGATGTCGAAGTGGTCTTCGATGGCCGTCTTGTCGCGGCCCGTGACGATGATGATTGATTCGACGCCGGAAGCGACGGCCTCTTCGGCGACGTACTGTATGAGCGGTTTATCCACGAGCGGGAGCATCTCTTTCGGAGACGCTTTGGTGGCGGGCAGAAAGCGCGTGCCCAATCCTGCTGCCGGGAAGACTGCTTTACGAATTTTCTGTGGCATGCTTAAAAGACTTTAAGAGTTCCAGATTTGATACTGCCGGAAGCTTTAGCTTAACGCCGTTCGCCAAAAAGCGCGAATCTAACGGAACGCGAGCTTGACAGCTTTGTGAAGCGTCCGTTAGCTTGTTTTTTTCGTTTGACACTGATGAAAAGCGTCACTCATACCATAACCAAAGGGGCTACGGCAAATGCTCGATTTGAACTTCGTTCGCGACAATCTGGAAAGGGTGCGCGCGGCGCTCGAAGCGCGCGGCTTTCCGCGCGAGGCGCTCGACGATTTTGAGGAGGCCGACCGCGAGCGTCGCCGCATCATAGCCGAATCCGACCGCTTGAACTCAGAGCGCAATGTTGCGAGCCGCGAGATAGGCGCGCTCATGAAAGAGGGGAAACGCGAAGAGGCGGACGCGCGCCGAAGCGAAGTGAGCCAGTTGAAGCAGCGCATCAGCGAGCTTGACTGGGAGCGTGGTCTTGCAGAAAAGCGCATGAGCGATATTCTATCGACGCTGCCGAACATCCCACACGAGAGCGTGCCCGTGGGCGCGGACGAAACTGCCAACGTGGAAGTGAGGCAGTGGGGTGTGCGTCCCACTTTTGATTTCGAGCCACAGGACCATGTTGAATTAGGCACTGCTTTAGGGATTCTGGACCTTGAGCGAGCGAGCAAAATCGCAGCCTCTCGCTTTAGTATCCTGAACGGCGCGGGCGCACGATTGGAACGCGCGCTCGTCAACTTCATGCTTGAGCTTCACACGACGGAGCACGGCTATCAGGAAACGCTGCCGCCTTTCATCGTCAACCGCGACACGCTCTTTGGCACGGGTCAGTTGCCGAAATTCGAGCAGGACCTTTTCAAGCTTGAGGACGAACGCGGGCTTTATCTCTCGCCGACAGCCGAAGTCTCCGTGACGAATTATCACCGCGACGAGATTCTGGAAGCAGCAGATTTGCCCATGCGCTGGGCCGCCTACGCGCCGTGCTTTCGCTCCGAGGCGGGCTCTTACGGGCGCGACACGCGCGGCGTGATTCGCCAGCACCAGTTCGAGAAAGTGGAGCTTGTGAAATACGCTCTGCCGGAAAATTCTTTTGAAGAGCTGGAACAATTGACGCGCGATGCCGAGATGGTGCTGCAACGGCTCGGGCTTCATTACAGAGTCGTCACGCTCTCGACCGGCGACATAGGATTTGCCGCCGCCAAGACCTACGACATAGAAGTCTGGCTGCCTTCGCAGAATACTTTCCGTGAAATCTCCTCGTGCTCGAACTGCACGGATTTTCAGGCGCGGCGCGCGCAGATACGCTTTCGCCGTGGCGGAGGCTCCAAGCCCGAATACGTTCACACCCTGAACGGCTCGGGCCTCGCCGTGGGCCGCACATGGGTCGCCATCCTTGAGAACTATCAGCAAGCTGATGGTTCAATCATCATTCCCGAAGCTTTGCGACCTTACATGAACGGTTTGGAGAAAATAGAAGCAAGTAAGCAGTGAGCAGTAAGCAGCCCCTGAAAGGGGCGGAATATCAGTAGCCCAGCACGTCAGTGCTGGGACAACATCGTCAACATTGTAAGTGAGCCCCGTAGGGGCGACATCCGATGTCGCCCCTACGGGGCTCACTCATTTATTCATTGCCTGTTCCCACGGCTGACGCCGTGGGCTACTGATATGTCGCCCCTTGCGGGGCTTCCTACTGCTCACTTAATGCGCAGGTCAAACGGCATGATGGCGAGGGCGTCGCCTTGCTTCATCTGTTCGAGCATGGCTGCGTATTGGAAGGCGCGGCGCATGTCTTCAGGTAATGCTTCAAAGACGGCGCGCTGTTGTTTGACCTTGGCGCTCTCGTCGCCTTCCTGGTTGAACAGCTTTTGGAAGAACGTGCGCGGGTAGGGAAGAATCACGCGGCGCACGTCTTTGTCCGCAGGGAGGTTGGCGAGCTGTTTGGCGACGGCGATGGCGTGCTCTAATCCACCGAACTCGTCAACCAGTCCTTTCTCTTTCGCCTGCGAGCCCATCCACACGCGTCCCTGCCCGACCGCGTCCACTTCTTCCACGGTCTTGTTGCGACCCTTCGCGACCTTCGGCACAAACTCGTCGTAGTAAGCGCGGCTGATGATGTCCTGAAACTTGGCGCGCTCTTCGGCTGTGAACTGTTCGGTCTCGCGGAACATGCCCGCGTTCTTGCCGCGCAGGACGTACTCGCTTGAGATGCCTAGCCAATCGTAAAAGCCTTTCATCACGGGCTTGCCCGCGAAGATGCCTATGGAGCCCGTGATGGTCGAAGGCTCCGCGATGATGCGGTTGGCGTTGCAGGCTATATAGTAGCCGCCCGATGCCGCGACGTCGCCCATCGAAACCACGACCGGCTTCTTCTGCTTGGCGTTCTCAATCGCGTGCCAGATTTCATCCGAAGCGTAGGCAGAGCCGCCGGGGCTGTCTATCCTGAGCACTATCGCCTTGATGGACTTGTCGTCGCGCGCGTAGTTGATGGCTTTGACCATCGTGTCGGAGCCAACCGACGACGAGCCGCCGAAGGGACTGTCTTCGGAGCTGCCGAGGTTGATTGTGCCCGAAGCGTAGATGACCGCGACGCGCTCGCCCTGATTCAAGCCCAGGGATTCGGGCGTGACATCTTTGTAAGAGCCCGTCTTGACCTGCCGCAACTCTTCGTCGTCCTTATAGCCGAGCCGCTTCTTCAATTCGTTCTCGACTTCATCGCGATAATTCGCGCCGTCAATCAGGCCGACTTCTTTCGCCTGTCGCGAAGTATAAGGAGCGTTGTCTATGATGGCGCGCACTTCGTCCACAGATTTCTTGCGCGCGGCGGCAATCGCTTCGACCTGACGATTGTAGAGATCGTCGAGCATCGCGTTGACGACTTCGCGGTGCCCGTCCGTCATCTGCTTTTCGGTAAACTGGTCAGGCGCGTTTTTGTACTTGCCGATTTTGAAGACGTCCGGGTAGATGCCCAGCTTGTCTAACGCGCCACGGAAGAACATCACTTCGGCTGCGATGCCGAAGGTAAAGAGATTGCCCGGAGGCGAAAGATAAATGCGGTCGCAGGCCGCCGCAATGTAGTACTCCTTGTTCGTGCCAAGCTGCATAAAGGCGTAGATGGGTTTACCCGAAGTGCGAAAATCCGCAATCGCGTCGCGAATCTCGTCGGCCTGTCCCCAGCCCGCGCCGGTAAAATCTATATCCACTAGAACGGCCTTGATGCGCTTATCAACCTTGGCCTTCCTGAGCTGCCACAGGAGGCTCGTCAAAGAGTTGTCCTCCGCGCCGAAGGCTTTGGCGAAAGGGTCTTCGGCGACGTAATCCGGCAGGTTGCCGCGAATGCTCAGGACGAGCACGCTGTTATCTCGTATGTTGGGGCCGCTGCCGCGCAAAGCCGCAATCAGGAACGCTACGCCCAGCACCGTCAACAGAAAACAGCCGAGCACGGCTGCCGTGATAATGAGAATGATTTTCCGTCTACGTGTCATTGCCATAGATTTACACCTGCGAACAAAAATTTCTAACCTCGCCGCCGCTTACACCAAGCGGCGCAAGGTTTCCGTCTGTGATTACGTAAAGACGCGGGAAAAGGTTTAAGAACAGGGATGAGGGATGAGGGATGAGGGATGAAGTAAGAATGAGCAGCGGATTCAATTGACGCAATTTCTCAACCCATTTCATCCCTCCGCCCTCATCCCTCATCCCTTTCCTTGATTATCCACCCGCCGCCGAGGACTTCGTCGTCGCGATAGAAGACGGTGGCCTGGCCGGGTGTGATGGCGCGCTGCGGCTCGTCAAAGCGGATGCGGGCGCGGCCTCCTTCGAGCGGCGTGATGAGGGCGGGCGCGGCCTCGTGACGGTAGCGCACGCGCACCCGTGCGCGCACGTCCTCCGTGGGATTGTCGAAGGCTATCCAGTTGACGCCTGCGGCTGTGAACTCGGAGCGAAAGGTTTCTTCTTCCGTGCCAACGACGACGCGGTTTGAGGGAGCGTCAATCTGTACGACGTAGAGCGGGCGCTCGTTGGAGAGCTTCAGGCCGCGACGCTGGCCCACAGTGTAGCGATGAATGCCCTGATGCGTGCCGAGGCGTGCGCCGCTCGTGTTGAAAATCTCGCCCTCTCCGGGTTGACGCTCCTCTTGTCCTTCGGCCTCCAGATAGCGGTCAATAAAGCCTGCGTAATCGCCGTCGGGCACAAAACATATTTCCTGCGACTCGGCCTTTTCGGCAACCGCAAGATGCTCGGCACGCGCCACGTCGCGCACCTCGTCCTTGGACATCTCTCCCAGTGGGAACATCGAGCGCGAGAGCTGCGCCTGCGTCAGCTCCCACAAAAAATAGGACTGGTCCTTTTGTAAATTTCGCCCGCGCAGGAGCCTGTAGCGTCCGGTCTGCTCGTCGTATTCGACGCGCGCGTAATGGCCTGTCGCAACCTTGTCGCAACCCAAACTTTCGGCCAGCCGGTCGAGCGAAGCAAACTTCAGACGGCTATTGCAGGCCACGCACGGAATCGGCGTCTCGCCGCTCAAATAGCTCTGGACGAAAGGCTCTACCACATCGCGCTCGAAATCCTTTTCGAGATTGAGCACGTAGAACGGAAATCCAAGCTCCTCGGCCACACGCCGCGCGTCGTAAACATCGTCGAGCGAGCAACAGCGCGAAGGCAAAGGCTCGCCGTGCTCATCGACCGTCAACCCACGACGCTGATTCCACAACTGCATCGTAAAGCCTACGAGGTCGTGCCCCTCGGCCTTCAAAATCGCCGCCGCCGCGCTCGAATCCACGCCGCCGCTCATTGCCACCGCAATCTTCATAACACGCTTTCAATTTTCGATTTTAGATTTGCGATTTTCGATTGGATAAGGACAAATCAGGGATTTGAAATTTAAAAGCTTTTCATCCTCAACCAAATCGCAAATCGGCAATCGCAAATCGAAAATTCCTTTATTCCCATCCGCTTGCCGCCCGTTTGAAACGGGTGCTAAGATATTCCGCCAGTTGAACTGTACAGATCATCAGAGCTACTTGAAGGATACCTCAAACGAAGTTAAGTAGCCACTCATCAGACTCGCGTGCGAGTGTCTCTGCTGGCCTCTTTGCGGGAGAAATTCTATGAAACAATGCCCCGACTGCCATCGCATTTACAGGGGCGATGATCTCTCTTATTGCCTTGACGACGGCACGCCTTTAATCAAGGCACACGACCCCGACGCCACGCAGATTAATACTTTTTCGCCGTCTTCCGATCCGCCGCCGACGGTGGCCTACGTAGCGCCGCCCGCGACTCAACCTGCACCCGCGCCAACGCCCGTGTACGCTGCTCCTGAGCCGCGTCGGAGGTCTTCACTGGCTATCGGCGCAACCGTGGTGGTCGTTCTGGTCGCCGGTCTGGCAATCGGCGCATTTGTCGTCCAACAACGTTACAGCGCGTCTTCAACGGATGCGCCGCAGGCCTTGCCTACGCCCCGTTATGTGGCTGCGACCACGGCCACGCCGACGCCCGCTCCTGTGACTCCGACGCCCAGGCCGACGCCCGTGTCAACGCCTGCCACGGTGTCAACCCCGTTGCCGGCTGTAACAAAACCAACGCCCGCGCCCGAAGCGGACTGCATCCTGTATAATGACAAGGCAAATGAGGTCACGGTGCGCAGGAACTGCGATACTCGGGATTGCGATAACGATGCGGACACGAAGATAGACGACTATCCCAACAAAACTCCCGTGCGGGTCATCAAAGGCTCCGGCATAAATAAAGGCGGGTTCACGTGGGTGAAAGTGGTTATCACAAGCTCGGGACAGACGGTCTGGGTCGCGTCCGCAAAAGTCAAATGTAACTGAAACAGCGCCTCTTCAGTGGGCGCATTTATCACAGCGGGTTTCGGGAATGGAAACAATGGAAAGAGCGATTGAAGAATATCGCGTCGAGACAGAGCCTTATTATCTGGAAGTCGCGCGCGAGATAGAGCTTTTTGAAGCGGCCCACGCGGCCCGTTTGCCCGTCATGCTCAAAGGCCCCACGGGCTCCGGCAAGACGCGCTTTGTAGAACACATGGCGTGGCGTTTGAATCGCCCGCTCATCACCGTCGCGTGTCACGAAGACCTTTCGGCCACCGATTTAGTCGGGCGCTATCTACTCGAAGGCGAAGAGACTGTCTGGCACGACGGGCCGCTGACGCTTGCGGTGCGTGGCGGCGCAATCTGTTATCTGGACGAGGTGGTCGAAGCGCGCAAAGACACGGTCGTTATTATTCACCCCCTGACGGACGACCGGCGACGGCTCCCGATTGAGAAGCGCGGCACGCTCCTTGACGCCCCGCCGGAATTCATGCTCGTCGTCTCCTACAATCCCGGCTATCAATCCATCCTCAAAGATTTGAAGCAGTCAACGCGCCAGCGTTTTGTCGCCATCGAGTTCGACTATCCGCCGCCGGAATTGGAAGTGGAGATTGTGGCGCGCGAGGGCGGAGTTGACGAAACGACTGCGCGTGATCTGGTAGTCATCGGCCAGAAGGTCAGAAACCTGCGCGGGCACGGATTGGAAGAAGGCGTCTCGACACGTCTACTGATTTACGCGGCGCAGATGATCGCGCGCGGCATCCCGCCCGTCGCCGCCTCGGAAGTCGCCCTCTGCTCGCCCATCACCGACGACCGCGAGTTGCAGCGCAGCATACGCGAGATTGTGACGACGGTGATTTAAGCACCGGCTCGAAAATTTTTTGAAGTGCAAATTCTTACTTTGGATAAACAGGAGAAGCTATGAAACGTACGGGTTCGGCAGTTTGGAAAGGCGGTCTCAAGGACGGACAGGGAACGGTCTCGACCGAGAGCGGTGTGCTTTCGGATACGCAATATTCCTTCAGCACGCGCTTTGAAGACGGCACGGGAACAAATCCGGAGGAGCTGCTCGCGGCGGCGCACGCCGCTTGTTTCTCGATGGCCCTGTCGGGGCAACTGGGTAACGCCGGCATGACCGCCGAGAACATCTCTACCACGGCGACCGTGAGGCTGGAGAAAACCGACGCCGGTTTCACCATCACGAAAGTCCACCTGGACGTGACGGCCAGAATCCCCGGCGCAGACAAAGAAGCCTTTGAGGCCGCCGCCAACAACGCCAAGGCCGGATGCCCCGTCTCCCGTCTCTTCAACGCGGAGATTACAATGGACGCCAAGCTAGAAGCGTAACGGACTGAATGAGCGCATCCGGAAATTAAAGAGGGACGGCTCTTGAAGGGCCGTCCTTCAGCCTTTGAGGAAGAATTAACAGGGATGGACAGGATGGACAGGATAAAAACAGTGCAAAAGTCAAAATGCAAAATGATGAATGAACAGCAAGAATCTCTTTAATTTTGCGCTTTGCACTTTGCAATCATCATTTGTTTTTATCCTGTCCATCCTGTCCATCCCTGTTTGAATCCGCCTTGCAAACGAATCATGAAAGAGTCTCCGTCCATTCCGCGCCAGAAAAGATTGTTCGAGGACTGGGCGTGGCTTTTTCCTGCGACCTATCTGGTACACGCGATGGAGGAGTACTGGGGCGGTGAGGGTTTCTATCGTTGGATGGCAAAAATCTTCGGCTGGGGGATGACGCCTCGTGAGTTCGTCAACATCAACACGACCGCGTGGCTATTGATGGTTGGAAGCATACTTGTGTTTCGGCGGACGCCTTCGATTCGCTGGTTGACAATCAGCTACGGCACGGTCGCGCTCGTCAATGGCTTCGCGCATTTGTTGGGAAGCATCTGGACCATGACTTACTCTCCCGGCGTCGTCTCAGGCACGCTCCTCTGGATACCGCTCGGCCTCGTTACTCTTTATCGCGGATGGAAGGGCGCAACCCGCCGCTCCTTTTTCTACGGCGTGCTCGTCGGCTTACTTATCCACGCCGTGCTTTTCTTAGTGCTTCTTTCTGTTAGATAATTGTTTGAGATGACGGACAAGCAGGACGACGAAGACGTTTTGAAAGACGCGGACAGAGCCCAAGCGCCCGCCGCTATGGAGACTGCTTTTCGCGAGCGGCTGCGTTCCGTAAAGAGCGTGACGGAGCGGCGCACGTTGGGCGGTCTGGCGCGCGAGCTTGGCAAGCTGCCCGTGGAGGTGGCGCGCGCAGCGCTTGAGACGAGCGCCGCGCTGGCTGGCGTTTCTTTGCGCGCGAGCGTGGAATTTTTGCGCGCCGTCCCTGAAGCTTCGCGCGTGCTGGAGACGGAAGAGTTGCGCGCGTGGGGCGAGATGGGCCGCCGCCTCGCGATGGCCGACACGGAAACCGCCGTCTCCTTCTTCGCCGCAGGCGTGGAGGATTTCGCGCGCGTCCCCAAAGAAGCGCGCCCGCTTGTCTTTCAAGTCTGCTCGCGGCAGATGACGCTTTCCAGCTCCGTCGCGACCGAAACTTTTCGCCGCGTGCCCGCCCTGGCCGAAAGCATCAAGGACGCTCAGCTTCTGCGTTCGATTCTGGAAGTCGCGTCGGAAATCTCGCGCCGCTCGGCCAAGCACAGCGCAGATTTTCTGAGCGTCACGCCGCAGGTAGCCGCCGCGTGGCACAAGTTCGTAGACGACGAGGAAGAGGTGGCGCGCGGCGCTACTACTCTGGCTTCGACGTTCGCCATTCGCGCGGGCGGCATTGCGTCCGACGCGTGGGCGGCGTTGCCCGTCGCGCTCGCGCGATTGAGCAGCACGGCCGCACTTCGCTTGATGACGTGCGCGGGAGATTTTTTAGAGCGCGGCGGCGGCGCGGCGCTGCATGTCCTGACGGCTGGCGGCGACGTGCTGCGCGCCGTGCCATCGGCCTTTGACGATTGGATAGACCTCCTCTGGATTATCGCCGCACAGGGCAACGCCGCGCTCGTCGCTTTCGTACGCACGAGTCCAATCTTTTTTCAAGCAATGGCGGCGGAAGCAGACGCTGCGCGCGCCGCAGAGCTTTCACGCCGTGTCATACAGGTGACTAAAGACGTGGCGCGTGTGGATGGTGAAGCCGCGCTCGCCTGCTTTCGTTCGAGCACGAGCGCGCTGCGCAAGGTCAGCGTCGAACAGTTTGAGCAATGGGCGCGCGACGGGCTCCTGCGCGAGCAGATGGACGCGCGCACGCGTCGAAGTTATTACGCGTTGGAAACACGCCGCAGCAACGACGCGTTGCAAACCGGCGGCGCTGGGCTGCCGCTCGAACGCGTGCAGCACACCTTGAGCCTCTACGTCGAAGGACTGACGGGACACGCCGTCGAGATAGCGCCGCTTGCGGCTGTGCCCGACGAAGCGCGCATAGGCGACGGGCACACGATTCATCTGCCATCGCTCGTCGCGGAGTTTAATGACGACGAGCATGATTTTCGTCTTTATAAAGTTTTGGCCGCGCACGCCGCAGGCCAGATAGAGTTTGGCACACACGAGCGCGACTCAAACGATCTTCGAGCCGCTTACACATCGTTGGCGGAAACCTATGCGCCCGAGAACGTGGACGCGCGCGATGCCTTTGCGCTCGACGGCTACATCAACGAGATGTCGAAGGGCGAGGCTGCGCTCGCGCCCGAAGAGGAGGAGCGGCGCGAGCGTCTTGCGCGCAGGGTGATGCCGCCGGATTCTGATTATCGTGCGGTGCTCGCGCTCTTTCCGCAGGCGCGGCTCGCGCGCAGGATTTTCAGCACGCTTGAGAACGGGCGCATTGACCGTCGTCTGCGTCACATCTATCGCGGTCTCGCGCGCGATCTTGATTTCACGCGCGAGCACTTGCGCACGAATCGTCCGCGCATCGCGGAGCTTCCCGTCACGCTCGTTCCCTTTGAGTTGCTCTTTCAAATCACACTCTGCGGCGGCGCGCTCCCCGATGCCAGGCAGTTCTACGGCCAGATTGTCTCGGAGCTTGAAACCATCGTCACCGATTATCTTTCCCGCCCGGAGGCGTCGGTCGCCGATACACTGATGGCGACCGCGCGCGTCTACACGCTTTTCCAATCTGTCTCGCCCGATGAATCCGAGCAGCAGGCGGAAGCGAATGATGACGAGTCTGAAACTCCTGAAACCGACGGCGCGCGCGACGCCCTTCAGACCGAAAGAGTTCCGGAGAAGGGGCCGCGCGAGATGGACGCGCGCGAGTTATTCAACGCCTGGGCCAGCACAGAGCCAGAGGGTGAGCCAGATGAATTAGACGGCGGCGAAATTTGGACGCAGGCCGAAACTCCCGAACAGGGTCTTGAAGAAGGCGAGGTCGCTTTCAATTACGACGAATGGGACAGGGAGCTATTGGACCATCGCGTCGGCTGGTGTCGCGTGATTGAAAAGCGCGTCCGGCGCGGCGACCGCAGCTTTGTAGAACAGACGCGCGAGCGTCACAAGGGCATCATCTCAAGCATACGTCACCAGTTTCAGTTGATGAAGCCCGAAAACCTGCTGCGCGTGCCAAACGAATTGGACGGCGAAGACTACGACCTCAATGCCGTCATAGACTACGTCATTGACCGCCGCGCCGACGGCCACCAATCGGAACGCATTTACACCAAGCGCCTGCGCCGTCAACGCGACGTCGCCGTCTCTTTCCTGTTGGATCAATCGTCTTCCACAGCGCGCACCATCGGTCGTCATCCTCTACAGCCCTACACGCATCCGGGCCGCCGCATCATAGAGATTGAGAAAGAAGGTCTCGTCCTGATGAGTGAGGCTTTGGAAGCTGTCGGCGACGTCTATTCCATCAACGGCTTCACGAGCGAGGGACGGCGCAACGTGAAATTTTACATCGTCAAAGATTTCGGCGAGCGTTATTCCGATGAAGTCGAGAGCCGCATCGGCGGCATCAACTACCAGAACAACACACGCCTCGGCGCGGCCATCCGCCACGCCGCCGCGCGCCTCAGTCGCCAGGAAGCGCGCACGCGTCTCCTGATAGTCCTTTCGGACGGTCGGCCCTACGACCACGATTACGGCGACGCCCGCTACGCACGCGAAGACACACGCGAAGCCCTGCGCCAGGCCAAGAACCAGGGCATCACCCCCTTCTGCATCACCATCGACCGCGAATCCGAAGCCGAACTCCGCGACCTCTACGGCGAAGTCGGCTACACCATCATCGACGACGTGCTCTCCCTGCCCGAACGCATGCCGGGAATTTACAGACGACTGACAACATAGAGTTTCGCCTATGTTTCAGTGGCCTTCACTAACGAAAGGCAGACACCCAATTGACAATTAAAAGCTGGACGCGAGATGAGCTTCTTTTAGCCTTCAATTTGTACTGTCGCACTCCCTTTGGGCGATTGCACAAAAACAATCCTGAAATCATCCTACTTGCGCAGAAAATTGGGCGCACGCCCAGTGCTGTTGCGATGAAGCTCGTTAATTTCGCCAGCTTCGACCCGACTCATCAAGCGCGCAATGTTCGGGGCTTGAGCAATGCTAGTAGAGCGGATCAAGCAATCTGGATTGAGTTCAATGCCAATCCTGAACTTTTGGCCTACGAAAGCCAGCACGCATATACCCGCGTTACTTCTCCCCCTTTAAAAAGCGAAACGGAGCAAGCATCTATTCCTCCGGGGCCTACTGAAAGCACCCGTATGGTGCGCACTCGTCTTGTACAGAGCTTTTTCCGCGATGCGGTTCTCTCAAGCTACGAGTATCGATGCGCTATATGCCAACTTGATTTGATGGAACTGCTAAACGCGAGCCATATAATTCCGTGGAGCCGTAACGTAGAACTGCGGGCGGATCCGCGCAACGGACTGGCGCTCTGTGCAATTCACGACCGAGCGTTTGATCGCGGATTGTTGACCATCACCGAATCTTTCACCGTTCATAGCTCAAAAAGAGTAAAAGCGAGGGCATCAGGCGAGTTGCATATCGTCGCTTTGGTTAAGGTTGACGGCCAGGCGATAATGCTGCCGAAAAGATTTCATCCTGCTGCTGAAGCTTTGGCTTATCATAGGGAACATATTTTCAAAGATTGAGATGAAGCACGATTGAGCGTATAGGGGGCAGTGCGGTTGGTAGCAGTCAAGAAATGATGAGGAGCGATTCGATGAGCAATAAACATAAGCTGGAATTTACGGACGACCAATTTGAGACGCTTCATATTCTTATCAATGGCGGGATCGAAAAACTGGACGCGATGCCGCGCGTTGATTTAATGGAGCCTTCCAGAAAGCGTTGGCTCAAAATAATGAAGAACATAAAGAGAGTTTTATGGGCTGAGGCCCCGCCAAAAGGGTTACATTTAGAAGGGTTTCAATTAGGCTGTCCCGCGCGCAATACACAGTCTGAGCGGCGTCGTAAACAAGCCAGCTAAAACTCACATGGAAGATAATTTCAAAGGCAACGCGCGAAGCGATTCTCGACTGCATTTCCCGCTTCGACTCATTGAAGGCAGACGGGAAGTTAGTTCGGTTAGTCAGCGAAGAATATAAGCTGTTCCGGATGCTCGAAGGCAAAATTTTCCTGCCACAGTTGCAGGGCCGCTTCTATCCCACGGTTGACGATTATACCGATGAGGCCAAAAAGATTACTCAGGCACGGAAGGCAAGGGCCGGGCGGGCGTTGGAGAACCATGTAGAATACCTCTTCACCGAAGCGGGCATCCCGTTCGAGATGCGCCGGAACGTAGACAGCACGCGCCCCGATGTCATCATTCCCGGCAAAGCCGCTTACGACAATCCGCAATATCCTCTTCGCAAGCTAATCATGATCGGCATCAAGACGACCTGCAAGGATCGCTGGCGTCAGGTCACGAAAGAGGCTCCGAGGATTCCGACCAAACACATTCTCACGCTTCAGGAGGGCATTTCGAGCAAGCAACTGGCGGAGATGAAGCGGGCCAACGTCACGCTCATCGTTCCGAAGTCCCTGCACAAAAAATACCCGAAGGAGCGGGACATCACAATGCTCGACCTTGAATCCTTTATTGCCGCTGTGAAGCGGCTGCATAGCTCATGACGGACGTACACACGCCCCGACAGCGCAGCTTTAACATGTCGCGCATCCGTAATCGGAACACGCGCCCGGAGATGTTTGTCCGTTCGCTGGTTCACCGGATGGGCTACCGCTATCGCCTGCACCGCAAAGACCTGCCCGGCAAACCCGATCTAGTCTTTCCCAGTCGTCGTAAGATAGTCTTTGTGCATGGGTGCTTCTTTCATATGCATGATTGCAATTACGGGCGTGTGACGCCGAAGACAAACGCCGAGTTCTGGCAGAACAAGAGACTCTCGAACGTAGAGCGTGACAGAAGAAACGTCGCGGCATTGAAACGCGATGGCTGGAAGGTGCTGGAAGTATGGGAATGCCAGACAAGGATGCCCGACCTTTTGGAGAAAAGGCTGCGCCATTTTCTTTCGTGAAACCTGTGGGTGGTCTCTTCCCATCAGACGACTGACGACATAAACGCGCGAGTTTTGGTGTCAAGGTTGGACTATTTAAGCTATACTTTTCAGCAATGAGCCAAGCTACAACTACAGTGCCGTTAACTATGAATGAAGCTGGGGTGCTTCGTATCACGGGCACGCGCGTCTCTCTTGATTCAGTCCTCTACGCTTTCAATGAAGGCTCAACGCCCGAAGAAATCGTCTTCCAATATCCAACGCTCGACTTGGCCGCCGTCTATTCTGTCATTGCTTACTATCTACAGAACCGCGCCGAAATAGATGAGTATCTTGAGAAGAGAGAAGTAGAGCGCGAGGAATTACAGAAAGAGATTGAAGCTAGATTCCCTCCTCACGGCATACGCGAACGCCTCCTGGCTCGTAAGAAATAGGTTGCGCTTCAGTAGCATTAAAACTTTTTCTTTCCTTTAAGCTAATTCCTGAACCTTTAAGCTTGTCCTTGTGCTAGTCTCCTAGTCACGTCGCATGCAGCGCTGTACAGGCATAAGGATGCAGAGTTAATGCTGCGCTTAGCAACAGACGAAAATTTCAATAACCATATTCTACGTGGCTTGTTGCGCCGCAAGCCTGATTTGGACATCGTGCGTGTGCAGGATGCCGGATTGATGGGCAAAGGAGATGCAGAAGTTCTCGAATGGGCCGCAAGAGAAGGCCGCATTTTGCTCACATACGATGTAACGACGATGAAGCAATACGTCGAGGAGCACATCATTGCCGGATTGCCCATGCCCGGCGTCTTTGAAATTCATGAGCGAACTCCTATTGGTCTAGCCATTGAAGAGATACTTCTTATTGCCGAATGTAGCTTTGCGGGCGAGTGGGAAGGTCAAGTCAAATTTCTCCCACTAAAATGACAAATTAGTGACAATCGAAAGAGAACGAAAATGCATCAAGGGGTTTATGATTGCATCGTGGTTGGCGCGGGACCGGCGGGGTTGTCGGGGGCGCTGTTTCTGGCGCGTTACAGGCGGCGTGTGTTGACGTTTCATCATAACAGCCCGCGTAATCTTTATTCGCATGGGGTGCATGGGTTTCTGGGGCATCACGGGATTATGCCGGTGGAGCTTTTGGCGCGCGGGCGTGATGAGGTAACGCAGCATGGTGGTTTGATTGTTGAAGGATGCGTGACGCGTGTTGAGCGGTTGGGGGACGAGTTGTTTCGTGTGACGACGGGCGGTGCTGAGAATGATGAAAGTGATGCTGTACAGACTTTTGAGGCGCGGCGGCTGTTGCTGGCGACGGGTTTGCGCGATCTGACGCCGGATTGTCCGGGCTTTCGTGATTTTTATGGTGTCTCGGTTTTTCATTGTCCGGACTGTGATGGGTTTGAAGTGACGGGCCGTCGTGTTGCCGTGCTCAGCCGTGGACGCGAAGGCGTTGGATTTACGCTTAATCTACTGACGTGGACGGACAAGCTGACGCTGATTACCAACGGCGACAGGGGCGATGCGAGCGATGAAGATATGGCGCGTCTGGAGCGTTTCAATATTCCTGTGACGAACCAATCAATCGCGCGGCTCGAAGGCGACACGGATTCTCATCAACTGACGCGCATACATTTTGAGGACGGCGATTCGATGGAGGCGGACGCGCTCTTTTTCAATCTGGGCACAAGCCTCGCTTCCGATTTGCACTTGATGTTGGGTTGTAAGTTGGACGAAGAGTGCGGGCTCGTCTGGGTTGACGAGGAACAGCAGACGAGTGTCGCGGGCGTTTATGCTGCGGGCGATGCGACGCCGCGCTCGCAGTTGGCCGTCGTCGCCGCCGCAGAGGGCGCTATGGCCGCCATACACATACACAAATCGCTCATCCCCGCAGAAAGACAGATATGAGGGATGAAGTAATTGATTCATCGGTTCATTGTTTTATTGATTCAATGAAGAAATGAATCAATCTCTCATTCACACTTCATCCCTCATCCCTCATCCCTCATCCCTTCAATGTCATCCAGTAGTCGCGCGGGTAGATGCGGTAGACGCGTGTGTCGGGGCCTTCGACGCTCTTGAGATAATCCTCGTATGCTTTGAGCTGTTTCTCTGGACCAATGACGTAGAAGACTCCGTCCTTGACCTCTCTGGCTTTCACGCCGTAGCCGGGAAGCACAGTCGCATAGACATCTCCCATACGCTTGTATAGCTCGTCGGAAAGATTGGGCATCGCGCGCAATTCAAGTATGGCGCGGCGGAATTTGCTCACGTCTTCGGGCTTGAGGTTGTCGGCTAAATCATTTGCCATCGCTTCGCCGCGCACTTCGTATTCGGAAGCGGAGCGAAGCTGCGCGAAGGCTTGCGCCACGGCGTATTCGACAAGGCCGGGGTCTTTGGGAGCTTTCTTTAATTCGTCAATCACGAAGCGAAGCGTCTGCGGCAGCTCCGGCGTGCGCTCCGCGTAATAGCTGAGGCGACCACCTCCGGGCGAGCCGCCGAGACCGTTGCTGTAGGCCAGCCCCGCGCCCCACGTCTTCATGAAGATGCCGTGCGCGCCGCCTCCGGCGTAAAGCTTTGAGGCCAGGTAGCGCAGGATGGATTCGCGGTCTGTATCCGTGTAAGTAGCAAACGGAGCGGAATTGAGAAACACGCCGCCCTGCGTGTTCGGATTGACGAGCCCGACGAAGATTGCATTACGCGCTTCAGGCACGCGCTCCATGAGACGCGACTTGATGAGCGGCGCGCTCGCGTACCTGACCGGCTGTGTAGAGCCTTGTTGGAGACTTGAAAGGAGGTCGCTGATGTTAGCTTCCAAAATCTTCTGCGAATCGGTGGAAGCGATGATGAACATGCGCGCGTTGCCGGTCTTGAGCAATCCTGCACGAAGCTGATTTAAATCCTGCAAGACCTTTGACGGAGCAACGAGGAGGTCGTGGCGCATCTCTGCGCAGAGATAGGCCCAATCCTTTGCCAGTGAATCTTCGGGAATCTCCGCCAGAATCTGATCCAAATCTTCCGCCGCAGCAACGGCGTTGGCTTTAGCATTTGCCGGAAGCGATTCAAACTCCTGAACGTAAGTCTTCAAACTCTGTGGCAGCTTTTCCGCTTGCGCTTTGTCGCCCTTCATGACAGCGAGCATCGCTTTGAGTTGGGCTCGATTCGACTGTGCAGCAGCCTTTCCCAGATGGTCGAAAAATTGTGAAATAGACGCGCTCTCTGCCACGCTCCCGCTGTCCTTGAGCAGCCAGCGCAGACGATGAACATTATGTGAGAGCGTCATGAAAGAGCCTGTGGTCAGAAGGAGCGGGTTGTCCTGACGGCGATACGCGTCGGCAGGGTCGTTGACCCAGTACTCTTCCGGCGCTTGCGTAGTGTTGCGCAGGGCCGCGAGCGCCTGGTCCACCACGTCGCGTATGCGCGGCAGGTTTTCCGGTCGCCAGTCGGGGCTGTTGAGTATGAGCTTCATCCACTGAATGGCTCGCTCAGATTCCTTCGCATCATTGCCGCTCCCGCGCACAATCAGCTCCGCGCGGCCCGTGCGATAGTTCGTGCTAAAGGAAGCGTCAAGCGCCAGCACCTCTTTACGCAGCCGCTCGCTCATCTCTTCATACGAGACGGGCTTGCCGTTCTCTATGACGCCTGTGAATCTCAAGAGCGTCGGCAGCATGGAGAGATAGAAAAGCCTGTCTTCGGGCACACCGTCTAACCTGAGAGCTAATCCTGTCGTGGCGCTCGTCATGTTATCGAAAGTCGAAGCCACCAAGGGGACTCCGCCCGCGAGGTTGCGGACTTTAAAATCCAACTGATCGTCGAGCGTCAAGGGCGGGTTATCAAGAAAGCGCCCCGTCTCCTGTTTGGAAAGCTTGTCCAGCTCGGCGGTCGCTTTATCGTAATCAGCCTGATAGCGTCGAATCGCTTCCTGCTCGCTCGTCGCTTTGTATAAAGCCTTGAGGCGCGAAAGCTCTGCGGCGCTGCGGGCAATGCGTTCCTGTTCTTCCCGCTTGATGAGCGCAGGCGTGGCCTTCGTCCCGAAGCCGTAAGGCACGGTCTCCAACAGCTTCCATTCCTTGATGTACTGCTTCCAGAAATTGGTGTTGCCCGCCAGAAGCTTTTGAACAAACTCAAGCTCGGGCTTCATGGTCACTGACTTGCGAAAATCCTTAATCTTCGAAAGGTCGTAGAGATGCGTCATCCAGCCCGAGTCCGTGTTGCGAAAGCCGAAGCCGGGCGGCGAGTTGACGAACTTGCTCAAGGCGCGGCGCGTCTCTATGATGCGGCTCTGCAAGCGCGCGTTGAACTCGGCCAACTCGGGCGAGCCGTCTTTCCAGGAAGCTATGCGCGCGAATTCATCCATCACACGCGCGCGTATCTCTTTAATCTTCGCCTCGTTCATGTTCGCAGCGGCGACATCCGAGAGACCTACGATGACCGGATGCCCCTGCTCGGAATCCACGTCGCCGAAGACGCCTTTCGCACCCGTATCAATCTCGCGCGTTTTTGTATCAACGAAACGCTTGTAGAGATTGGTGGTCGCATCCCCAGCGACGTTTGAAAGGAAGAGACCCAGCAACAGCTCGTCCTTCGGCTCAAGCTTTAACTGCGCGGGCCATGCAAAGAGCATCATGCCGGGCTGCTGGTCGTTCTCGTTGGGATACTCTACGACCTGTATTGAGCCTGCGGCGGCGGGCTGCGGTTGAGGCAGGTCGGCCTCGGTCTTAACTACTTTGCCGCGTCTTTCGCTTTCGGTCTCAAGGCGGTTCAGGATTTCATCCGTGCGGCGCAGTATGTCCGCGAGCGGCATCTCCTTTGGAAACGAGCCGACCATTCCCATGTTGCCAAGATGATAATGGTCGCGGTGAAACCGGCGTATGTCTTCGGGCTTCATCTGGCGTATGGCCGCGGGGTCGCCGCCGGAGTTGTAGGCGAGCGGGTGATTCTGGCCGTAGAGCGAAACCGCAAGCCTGCGAAAGAGACGCGAGTCGGGCTGGTCCATAGAGCTGACCATCTCTGCATAGACCGTTCCCTTCTCTTCTAGGCGTAAGGTTTTGTCTTCCGGATTTTCAGTCACGCCGAAGTTGCGAACTTCGCGGCGTATCTCTTCGTCCGTGTAATCCGGATGCAAGAGCGCATCCACCTGGCGCTCGAAAAGCTTGAAGAAGACATCCGGCCCCGCGCCCGTATTAAAGTTGTAGACCGTGCGCCACTGCATCGTGAAAGCGTTGGATTCCGCGAGCGACATGTCCTGAAGGCTTGCCACCGCGCGCCCCCTGTTCCCTTTGCCCAACAGCAGATGCTCCTGCGTGTGCGGCTCTCCCATGTCGGAGGTCGGGAAGGTGTTGACCCACATGAAAGCCTGCGGCACGGATTGAATTTGCAGGACGTCGAAAGTAAAGCCCGTGCGCGCGTGACGAAAACGAGCGCCCATCGGACGCTCCGCATCGTTTAAGTAAACAGCCTCTGTGCGAAAGCCGGAAACGACCTGTCCACTTTGTAGAGTATCGAGCGAGACAGTCTCTGCTTGCGCATGCGCCACGCAGGGCAGGCTTGCAAGGAGTAAAGAGAATGAGAGCAGTAAGACAACGCCACGGTTCAAGCGTCTCTGAAAACAAAAAGTTCGCATAGTTTCCTCTGCGGTCAAAAGATTGTGGATTGCGGTTTTCTATAGCTCATGCGCCTTACGGACGCTCTACCAGTGGCCGGAAGATGCTTATACGCAACCTCGCTGGAAAAAGATTCGGCGTCCTGCTTATGTGATAGTGAATCAGCCCTGAGCCGCGTTAAAATGGCGGCGCTTTTGACGCGTTCTATCATACAAGGCTCGTCGCGTACAAAAGAAAGTTCTACGTCATACGGAATTTCGGATTTACAATCTCCGGGCCGTAGATGAGAGCGGCCAGAGGCATAGCTCTTAGATGTAAGAAGCAGTTTGAAAAGTCCCGTAGGGACTTCATGTTTATAGTTGGCACGCATTTCCAAGTATCAAGCTCCGTAGGAGCGGCATGTCACGGATGCGGAACATGCCGCTCCTACGGAGCTTGCTGCTTGATTGAGACAATAGAGCTATAAACATCCCGCTCCTACGGAGCTAATCAATCAGGACTTTTAAATCAGATTCTAAGCTTCAGGATGTGCTTATGGGAATAATCTTTCAGCTCAACTGCTCGGACGGCGGAGTGCCGAAAGTCGCGGTCACGGAAGCGGAATTGACGCAGACGGGCCTTGTCGGCGACCGCCAGAGGTTTCGGAAAATTCACGGCGGGCCGACGCGCGCTCTCTGTCTTTACTCGCTCGAATTGATAGAGGAGCTGCAACGGGAGGGCCACCCTATACAGCCCGGCTCTGCCGGCGAGAACGTCACCATCAAGGGTCTGGACTGGTCCAAGCTTGAGCCGGGCGCAAGGCTCGCGCTCGGAGACGAGGTCGTCGTAGAGATTACCAAGTACGCCGGTCCCTGCAACACCATCGCGGCCTCGTTCATCAAAGGAGACTCGAAACGCATCTCGCAGAAAAAGTTTCCCGGCTATTCGCGTCTCTACGCGCGCGTCATACAGACGGGCCGCCTCGCGGTCGGGCAAACCGTCCGCGTGCTGGAAGCAAAGCGTGTCGAGTCTCGCAAGTCTCTGCGGGGTCGCGTGAGCGGCAAGTTGAGCCGGTTGCTCGGCCTGCTGTATATTGTCAGGTGAATCGGAGAGGCATTGGAGGGGTAGCATAATGGTAATGCAGTAGTCTTGAAAACTACCGCCCGAAAGGGCTTGCAGGTTCGAGTCCTGTCCCCTCCGCCAGTTAATCAGCGAAGAGAGTTTTACAGACGAGCCGCCCGGCGCTTTCGGCTGATGGTGGCTCGTTTGATTTATAGGCACACGAGTCAAGGGGAAGAGGGTTGATGGTTATCAATGACATAATCGGTGCGATTGGTGGAATGAGTGTGATGATGAAAATCAGCGTGTTGATGAATCTCTCTTTGTGGCAGGAGGGCTTTGCGCAAGTCTGGGAGGGCATCAAGGGATACGTTAATTACAAGTTCATCTTTGGAAAGATGGAGTTCACTCTTTCCACGCTCGTACAGGGCATTGCCGTTCTTGTAATAGCCCTGTTTATCTCGCGCTGGCTGCGCAAGCTCTTTGAGCGTCGCATGGCTAATAAGTCGCGCATTGATCCGAGCATCCGTTACACGGTCATGCGCCTCATACACTACATCATCATCACCATCGGGATTCTCTTTGCGCTTCAGATTGCTTTCGCGCTTGACCTGACATCCATCGCCGTCGTCTTTACGGCGCTCTCCGTCGGCATAGGCTTCGGTCTACAGTTTCTCGCGGGCGACATCGCCTCAGGCTTTATACTGCTCTTTGAGCGGCCCGTGCGCGTGGGCGATTTCATCACCGTTTCGGGGCCGGACAGCAAGCTCATAGAGGGCCGCGTCCACAGCATCAACCTGCGCACGACCGTCGTCATTACCAACGACAACATCGCCGCCATCGTGCCCAACTCCAAGCTCGTCAACCAGAACTTGATCAACTGGTCTTACAGGGAGAAGCGCTCGCGCATCTCTATTCCGATTGGCGTCTCGTATGATTCAGACGTAGAGCTTGTGACCGAGACGCTGTTGCGCGCCGCCGAAGGCGTGGACCACGTGCTCGACGAGCCGAAGCCGAGCGTGCAGTTTATGGACTTCGCCGATTGGTCTCTGAACTTTCGCCTGCTGGTCTGGACCGACCGCCCGCGCCGCTACCCGCAGATTAAGAGCGACATTAACTATCGCATCCGCCGTCTCTTTCAAGAGGCGAGCATCGAGATTCCCTTCCCGCAAAGTGAGTTTCGCGTGCGCGGCGGCGAGATACAGGTTCGCGAAGAGGGGAACGACATCACCGCGCGCGGCGGCCCGGAAGAACTGGAACAGGACGAGCGCGAAGAAGTCAGAAGCAAGTAAGCCGCTTAAGAATTTTTTTCAAATCCATTTCACCGCAGAGGATGCGGAGGAAGCGCAGAGAGAGTTGAAGCATTTCTCTGCGTCGTCTCTGCGCTCTCTGCGTCTCTGTGGTGAACTCCTTCATTGGACAAAACCGCTCTTGACGGGTTAGGCTAAGGGCACGGACTGAATGAGCCATCACTCAGTCCGTGCCCTCGCTTCGTAATCTAATAAAATTTTCAAGGTGATTGATGCGCTCTGTTCGTTCTCTATCTCCTACACGCCCCGTGGTGGCCGACAAGCGTGAAGCTATCTTGCGCGCGGCCACGCAGGTCTTTGCACGCAACGGTTATTTCAACTCGAAGGTCGCGGACATCGCGCGCGCGGCGGGTGTCGCAGACGGCACGGTCTATCTCTACTTCAAGAGCAAGGAGGAGATTCTTCATTCCCTCTTTGACCGCACCGTTGGTGAAGCCATCACGGAGGCGCGCAAGGAGTTGGAAGATATACAAGACCCGCGCGAAAAGCTGCGCCGCATCGCGCAGCTACATCTGGAACGCCTGGGCGCTGACCGCGATTTGGCCGTCGTGTTTCAGGTTGAGCTGCGCGGCTCTACAAAGTTCATGGAAGAATTTTCCGCCGCGGGCTTTGCGGAATATCTGGGGGAGATTCGCGCCGCGTTTGAGCAGGGACAGCGCGCTGGGATTTTCCGTCGCGACTTGAACGCCAAGGTCGTCGCCAAGATTCTCTTCGGCGCGCTCGACGAAATGGCGACCAACTGGATTCTCTCCAAGCGCCGCTATAAATTGCTGCCGATGGCCGATCAGGTGATGGACATTTTTCTCAACGGAGTGAGCGACGGATGAACGTAGTAACGCAAACCAACGCGGCTCCGGTTGAGGTCGAGCGACGGCCTCGCGTCCCGCTCTACGAGGGCGAGCCCGCGACGCTCGTGGAGATGTTTCTACACGCGGCGCGCGATCACAACAAGCCCGATGCTCTCAACTACAAACAAGCGGGCACGTGGCGTTCAATCTCTTCGGACGAGATGATCGAGCGTGCGCGCAACATTGCGCTCGGTCTCTACTCTTTAGGCGTGCGGCACGGCGAGCGCGTCGCGCTGCTTTCGCAGAACTGCCCCGAATGGACCCTGGCGGACGCGGGCGCGCTCTTTGCCGGAGCGGTTGACGTTCCCATCTACACGACGCAAACGCCCTCGCAGGTCTGCTATATCCTGAAGGATTCGGGCGCGCGCGTGCTCTTTATACAGGACCGCGCGGCGCTGAATCGCGTGCGCGACGCCATCAGCGGTTGCAGCGAGCTTGAGCACATTATCTTTTTCGAAGACGAAGAGATTAAAGAGCAGCGGGAGCTTGTGCTCAACGAAGTGGAAGCGCGCGGCGCTCGCCTGATGACGGACGAGCCGCTTTTGATAAATGAGTTGGAGCGAAGCGCAGGGCCGGATGATTTAGCGACCATCATCTACACTTCGGGCACGACGGGCGAGCCCAAGGGCGTGATGCTCACGCATTCGAATCTGGTCTCGAACCTGATTGACTCGTCCGGCCATCTCTCGTTTGGCGAACAGGACATTGCGCTGTCCGTGCTGCCGCTCTCGCACGTTCTAGAACGACTCGCCATGTACATGTACATACACCACGGGATGAGCGTTTATTACGCGGAGTCTTTGGAGAAGGTGGGCGAGAATTTGCGCGAGGTGCGCCCGACGGTTTTCGTCGGAGTGCCGCGACTGTTTGAAAAGATTTACCAGCGCATCAAGGAACGCGCCGCAGCCGAAGGCAGGATGAAGGCTATGATTCTGGCGTGGGCCGTCTCTACTGGAAAGCTTCACGCGCGTCAGGTCTTGAGCCGTCAAAAAATTCCGCGTCTTCTGGCTTTCAAATACAAATTGGCGCAGCGGCTGGTCTTTAACAAGTGGCGCGCGGGGCTCGGCGGTCGCGTGCGCTTGTTTGTTTCGGGCGGCGCTGCGCTCTCTGAAGAGATTGGCTACATCTTCGAGGGCGCTGGATTGCCCATCCTACAGGGCTACGGGCTGACGGAAACTTCGCCGGTCATCACTGCCGCGACGCTCGAAGACAACCGCATAGGCACTGTGGGCCAGCCCATCAGAAACGTGGAAGTGCGTATCGCGCCCGACGGCGAGATAGAGACGCGCGGCCCCAACGTCATGCGCGGTTATTACAACAAGCCAGCGGAGACGCGCGCCGTCTTCACAGACGACGGCTGGTTCAAGACCGGCGACATAGGGACGCTGGACGCGGACGGTTTCCTTCGTATCACGGATCGCAAGAAAGAGCTTTTCAAAACTTCCGGCGGCAAGTACATTGCGCCGCAGCCCATAGAGCAGCTCATCAAGGGCTCGCGCTTTGTCAATCAGGTCGTGCTCGTAGGCAACGAGCGCAAGTTCCCCGCCGCGCTGATTGTGCCCGACTGGGAACAGCTTCAATCCTACGCGGCGCTGAAAGGATTGGAGGCGCGCACGCACGCCGACTTCGTCAAGCACCCGCGCATCCTTGACCTCTTCGAGCGACAGGTTGATGCTCTGACCAAAGACCTAGCGCAATTTGAAAAGGTCAAGCGCATCGCCCTGCTTGAACGCGAGCTGACCATCGAAGGCGGCGAATTAACGCCCACGCTCAAGGTCAAGCGCCGCGTCGTCGATGAAAAATACCGCGACGTCATCGACCGCATGTACGCGGAAGCGGGAAAGTAAGGATGAAAAGAGGCTAGAGGTCAGAGGTTAGAGGTTAGTTAAAAAGCGTCGGCTCGACATCAGCCGAATTTAGCTCCGTCAGGAGCGAGATGTTTATAGCCAGTCGGAGCAAGAAACGAATCAAGCTCCGTAGGAGCGGCATGTTATTCATCTATGACATGCCGCTCCTACGGAGCTTGATTTTCGTAATCGCTCGTTAACTATAAACATCTCGCTCCTGACGGAGCTAAGAACCATGTTTATGCATCTATCGAACTGTCTTTCTCTTACTAACCTCTAACCTCTGACCTCTACCCTCTCTTATTCATTTCTTTAAGCGCCGGATTGACGAGCAAGCTCAGGGTGACGACTAGATAGCAGACGGCCTGCGCAAGCAGCGTCGCGCGGATGCCTTTCCATTCCACCAGGTAGCCCACAAGGAGCATGCCGAGCGGGACAGCAAGATAAGCGCCCGCCGTGATGGCTCCGAAAACCCTGCCGCGCATCTCCACAGGCACACGCTCCTGCACGACCGTCAGGATAATCGGATTAATCGGCCCGGCTGCGAGCCCCAGCGTGACGAGCACGCAGATGGTGACGACGAGCGAAGGCAAGAGCGCCAGCAGAAAGAATTGCAGGCCCACTATGATAAAGGCCACGGCGAAAGTCATGCGGCGCGGTAAGCGATGGCCGACGGCTCCGAAAATAATCGTGCCGATGGTGGCTCCTGCTCCGAATCCTCCAATCATCAATCCAAGATTAGCCGCGCTGCCGAACATTTGTTTCGCATAGACGGGCAGGATGACTGCAAAGAGCGGCCCGTCCAGAAAATTTGTAATCATCACGGTCGCGGTGATAGTGAAAATCAGTCGGTCGCGACGCATAAAACGCAAGCCCTCTTTTAAATCCTCTACATACTTGCTGCGCGTTTCCGGCTTTGGCGCGGCGTGCCGGTTGGGAACAAAGAGCGCGATTAAGAGCGCCGAAAGAGCGAAGCTCGCAGCATCCAGCCAGAGCACGCGGCTCACGTCCATCAAAGCAATCAGGAATCCTGCGAGCGGCGCTCCCAGTAGGTTCGCGGCGCGCGCAATAGTTAGCGACAGTGAGTTAACTCGTTCCAGCCGCATCCCCGCCATGCTCGCAACATCCGGCAACAGGCTCAGGCGCGCCGTCCCGCCCGGCGCATCAAGGAGCGCCCCCAGAAAAACAAGCACCATCAGATGCCAGAAAGCGAAGCGTGCGCCCAGCGTGTAATACAGCAGCGGAATCAGCGCCACCGTCACGCCGCTCAGCACATCCGAGATGATGCTCATGCGTTTTGAGCCCGTGCGGTCAACCAGCGTCCCGCCAAAGAAGGCTGCGATGATTGCCGGGAGCGCCGTGAAAAAGGCCGCGAGCCCCGTCTTGGCCGCGCTCCCCGTGGTCTGTAGCACGAACCACGGCACGGCTATCATCGCCAGCACGTTGCCCACCATCGAGATAGCGTTCGCCGCCATCAACGCCGCAAGCGGCGCACGCTTTTTCTTAACGGTCATCTCCTGTTCGCTTCGTTGCTCCACGCTTATCTCCGGCTATTCACCGCCGAGACGCAGAGAGCGCAGAGCGGGCGCAGAGAAAAACAAATCAACTCTCTGCGTCGTCTCCGCGACATCTGCGTCTTCGGCGGTGAGTTCCATTTGAATGCCCACATCCAACACGGGCAGAACTTTTACCTGATACGGACATTTACGCTACACTGTTGCAGGTAGCTAAAAATTCAAAACAGATTAGAGAATGGATGAGCGAACAGGAGAGTCGCACGCTTGTCATCAAGCGTGTGAAAGAACAGGCGCGTGAGATACGCTCCTTCGACATGGTGACGGAAGGGGACGGCGCGCACGATTTAGGATTTGTGCCCGGTCAGGTCGGTGTCTTGCGCGCAGGCTCGGAACAGCCCGCATACTTCGCCTTCGCCAGCGCGCCCGAAGACGCGGAGCTTGAGTTTCTGGTCAAGCGCACGCAGGGCGCTTCCGAGCTTATTTACGAGATGAAGGAAGGCGACCGCGTTGAGCTTCTGGAAGTGGTCGGCCACGGTTTCGACCTTGACGCGCAGCATGGCAAGGATTTGGTCTTCGTCGCGATGGGCACGGGCGTAGCCCCTCTGCGTTCGGCCTTGCGCCACGTCTTGAAACGCAGGGAGGATTTCGGCCAGCTCGTCGTCCTCTACGGCGCGCGCACGCCAGACCATTTCTGTTATCGAGACGAAACTGAAAGCTGGGAAGCCGAGGGCGTCGAACTGCGTCAGGTCGTCTCGCGCCCCGACGGTCACGACTGGTCCGGCCCCACAGGCTATGTCCAATCGCTCCTCGAACACGTCCTGCCCGATTTAAACTCACCCGTCGCCCTCATCTGCGGCTCGCGCGAGATGATCGGCCAAACGCGCGACCGCTTAAAGCTTTTGGGCTTTAAGCCGGGAGAGATTCTGACCAACTATTAGAGGTGGGAAGAATTTTATCGAACCTGCGATTAACGAAATAGCCGGGCCAGCAGCGACAGACAACCTTTTCTCGGCGGCAAGAGAGATTGCGGAAATTCCCTGTCGCCTATGCGCAGTCGAATCTCTCGCGGGTCTTCCTCCTTTTTAAGAAGCAGGTAAGCCTCATAGCTGCCGTTCATCAAATCTTTTATCTCAAGGCTCAGGGGATGTCCGTTTCTACTGAAAAGGATTTTTGACTCATTGAAAGGCCCGAGCATGTTGCCGTTAGCCGAAACGGGTGTGACGATGATTCTGTAACGGTTGAGCCCTTGCCTGATGAGGCTCGGGTCATCGGCAAGCGTCATGACGACGTTGGTTTTCAGAGGATCCGCCATGAACGAGACATACTTGCTGAGCGTGTAGGTGCGTCGGAAAGGCTGGTCCGATGCGGTCACGCCTTCGGCCTCAAACTCGAAAGTATAAGTGCCCTCTTCGGTCGGCGTGAACTCGGTCTGAAAGTAACCCGTGTTTTTCTCCGTCTCAGAGAGATGTCTCACATGTCTGAGTTCCGCCGCTCCTTCAACGGTCGGCAGGACTCGCAGTTGATGCTGCTGTTTGTAATCTTTCAGGATGTCGCTGCGCTGCAACGGACGATCCGCAGGCAATCCTCTGGTAATCACATCGCCGCGATAGCGCGCGCTAATCATGTGCATGGTGACCAGCGTCCCTATGCTCTTTTCCGGTGAAGTGATTTTGACTTTGACGCTTGCCTCCAGCCCGGTTCCGTTTTCCATTAACCTCGCATACAGGCGCAGCTTGTTGCCCATCAAGCCCTGCGCGCGATCCACGCCGAACTGCGCGACAACGTTTGGGTCAAGCGCGACGAAGCGCACGACCTCCGGCTGAGGCCCGTTATCTTTGCGTCGCACATTCAAAAGCTGCCACGCGCCCGCCGCAGGATTTTCGACCGTATAACTGGCGAACGAGGCGTCCGCTTCCGTTTGATACGTGCAGCCCTTGGGAAGGCTCTGCGGCGTGATGAGCGTGCCCTTTGGGTCTCGCAGGTCAAAATCTACTTCAAGCGCAGCAGCTTCCCAGCCAATCATGACGAGCATCTTGCTTTCGCCTTCGTTGATGGGAAAGGTCGTGACTCCCTCTTCGCGCGTGTTAATGACGATGCTGATGCCGAGCGGGGTCGCTAGGCTGTAAAGGTAAAAGCGTTTCAAATCAAGATTGTCAGTAGAGCCCGTCAGGTAGTAATCGCCCAGCGTTTCGTCCGAGATTGCGTTCAGCATCTCCGGGTCAATGCTGTCGTCGCCAAACCCCACGCTGTAGACGTTAACGGCGTGCTCGAAGCTTGTGTAGACCAGAATGGGCGATGTCCCCGTGTTGCTCTTTCCGTCCGAGAGCAGAAAAATATATTTTCTGCGGCCGTCCGTGAGAGGCTCTAACTGCTCCTTCGCTTCCGAGAGTCCTTTACCGAGCGGGGTCATCCAGTTGGCCTGCGGCGCGGTCAAGACGTCTGCGAAGTGCGCAGGGTTTGAAGGCAGCGCGGCGAGCGGCTTCCACAGATGCGTGCTCTCCGTTTCGGTTTTAGCAAACGTCATGAGGCCAAGCTTCAAGTCCGAGTTGTTGCAGTTAATCCTGGCGAGCGCCGTGCTGAAAACATTGACGCCGGATGTGGCCGCGTCCCACTTCCCTTCCTCCAACATGCTGCCCGACTGATCCAGGAGCAGCATGCTGTCCAGGGGCTCCGGCTGCGGGATTTGTTTGAGTGGGAGGAAGTCGAAGACGGGCTTCAGAAACCCGGCGTTATATTCCGTTTGAAGAAACTGCACGCGCGACAAAACATCTGCGGTCGACCACTCGTTGAAGCGGGCGAAGAAGATGTAGCCTTTGCCCTCTATGCGGAAGTCGTAGCCCGTCAAAGAGCCGTTCCCCTTGATGACGTTTTCGCCCGGACTCCCCTGATAGCCCCCGCCGAAATCCGGGTACTCCTCGACCACTTCAGTCCAGATGCGGTAATCGACGCCGGAAAAGAAATTGTTGGTAATGGTATTGGCCCAGACGCGCGCCGTCGCCTTGGCCTCGATGTAGAGTCCGATGGAAAAATCGCTGAGGTGATTGTCGTGAATGTCCGCGCTCGACTGGTCGAACAGGAGAATCGCCGATTGCCCATAGCCGGCCGGTATGTTTTGATTGTTCTGGCCTGTGATGGTGCAGTGGGCGATGCGTCCCGTGCTCGTTCCCCTCATGCGAACGCCGTTGGCGTTTTTGGTGTTCGAGCCGCCGATTTTGCAGTGAATCACTTCGACCGACGCGTTGTGGTAAACGTCAATGCAATGGTCTATCCAGACTCCCAGCTCGCTGTTCGTGATGGTGGCCTTGCTCTGGTTGGCGATGACTACGCCCAGGTCTTCGTTCATCTTAAACTTGGTGAAGCCGATTTTTGAGTTGCTGATGACGAGCCGCCCGTCCACCACCAGAATGTGACAGTAGCGAAAGCCTATGACCTCGCAGGATTCAAATTCCAGATGCGCGCCCGTGTCGAAGGCGAAAATCCCGTTGATGAGATCTTTGACGAGGGACTGAAAACCGGAGATGAGCAAGTTTTCAAAACGCACTTTGACAGCGCCGTAGATGGGTATCATTTGAGTGATGCCGAAGTTCGCGGGGTTGGAAGTATTCGGGGCGTTCTTCGGTGTAGGCCCCTGCACTTCCTTCAAGCTTTCCGGGCACTGGATGATGGTCTCTGTCTGGCCCGCGCCGCGCAGCAAGAGGTTCTTTTTGATTTCAAACGATTCCAGAAAAGTGCCTTTGCCGATGTTGATGGTGGAGTCGGGGGCTGCGGCAGAGACGGCCCAAGTCACGGATTTCCAAGCGGTGGCGAGCGTCTTGCCGTCGTTGGCATCGCTGCCGGTCATCTCCACAAAATAGTCTGGCATGGCTTGTCCTCTCTCAATGGATGGTGAAATTCCAGTTGCAGCCCGCGCGTCTGTCCCGAGAGTTGTATCAAGAAATTCTTAGACGCGATGTAGCGGCTCTTAAAAGCTCGTGAGCGTTGTTAACGGGCCGGCGGATTTTAGAGAACTCTTCTAACCTTAAGACGGCGAAGGGCACATCTTTTATGCTAAAGCCCGGGATAAGTCAACTGAGTTTTCGCAAAAAAATCGAGAATAAACGCCCTTCGGGCTTGCTGAATGAATACTCATTCAGTATCATGGCTGTTCTCGCGGTATCCCCTTAAATGAAAGGCTTAAGGCTTTTATGTTTCGGATTGAAAAGGCGGCTGTGCTGGGCGCGGGTACGATGGGCGCGCAGATTGCCGCGCATCTGGCGAACGCTTCCATCCCAACTATCCTGTTAGACATTGTGCCGCGCGAGTTGACGCCTGAAGAAGCGAAGCGCGGGCTCACGCTTGAATCTCCGGAAGTGCGTAACAGGATTGCGCGTGCGGGGCTTGAAGCGGCAAAGAAGGCTAAGCCCGCTGCCTTTTTTACGGACGATGCGGCGAGGCTCGTCGCGGTCGGCAACTTTGACGACGACATGGCGAAGTTGAAGGATTGCGACCTCATCGTCGAGGCGGTCGTAGAAGATTTGGATATCAAGCGCAAACTCTTCGAGCGCATAGACGACGTTCGACGCGCGGGCTCAATCGTCGCCTGCAACACGAGCGGGATTCCGATTCATCTTCTGGCCGAAGGCCGCTCGGAAGATTTTCGCGCGCACTTTCTGGGCGTGCATTTTTTCAACCCGCCGCGTTACCTGCATCTGGTCGAAATCATACGCAGTGAATGGACCAAGCCGGAAGTCTCCTGTTTTATGTTCGGCTTTCTGGACAGGCGTCTGGGCAAGGGCGTTGTCCCGGCCAAAGACCGCCCGAACTTTATAGCCAATCGCATAGGCACGTTCGGCGGGCTTATCACCATCAAGACGATGCTCGAAGACGGTTACACGGTTGAGGAAGTTGACAAGATGACCGGCCAGATCGTGGGCCGTCCCAAAACCGCTACCTTCCGCACGTTTGATCTGGTCGGCCTCGACGTCTTCGGCCATGTCGTCAAAAACCTTTACGAGAATCTGCCGGAAGATGAGGAGCGCGATGTTTTCATCTCGCCAGTTTTCCTGACCGACATGATTAAGAGCGGGATGCTGGGCAACAAGACGAAGGGCGGCTTCTACAAAAAGCAGAAGACTGACGGCGAGAAGCAGGAAATCTGGACGCTCGACGTGGCTTCGCTTGAATACAAGCCTTCGGCGAAAGTAAAACTGCCCGCGCTCGACATGGCGAAGAACATAGAGGACACGCGCGAGCGCATCAAGACTTTAGTGTGGAGCAAAGACCGCACGGGCGCGTTTCTGTGGAAGACTACTTCGCGCACGCTTCGCTACAGCGCCAACCGCATACCGGAAATTGCGGACACCGTTCTGGAAATCGACCGCGCGCTGCGCTGGGGCTTTGGCTGGGAGCTGGGGCCGTTCGAGCTGTGGGATGCTATCGGTCTTGAGAAGAGCGTCGCGCGCATGCGCGAAGAGGGACAACAGATTCCGGCCAACATAGAGCGCATGTTGGAAGCGGGCGCAAAGAGCTTTTACAAGACAGAGGACGGCCAGCAATCTTATTTCGACTTTGCTTCCAACGATTACGTGCCCGTGCAGGAAGTGCCGGGTGTGATTGCGCTCAAATCCGTGAAGGAGCGAACGGGCGTAATTAAGAAGAACGCTGCCGCGTCTTTGATAGATTTGGGCGACGGTGTGGCGTGTTTGGAATTTCATTCCAAGATGAACTCCATCGGCGGCGACACCTTGCAGATGGTCAAGCACGCGCTCTCGGAAGTTGAAAAGAATTTCGTAGGGCTCGTCGTAGGCAATCAGGGACAGAATTTTTCGGTGGGCGCAAACGTGATGCTCGTGCTGCTGGAAGCGCAGGATGAGAACTGGGAAGACATAGACATGGGCATTCGCGCTTTCCAGAACGCGACGATGAGCCTGCGTTATTCGCCCAAGCCCGTGGTGGTCGCGCCGTTTCAGATGACTTTCGGCGGCGGCTGCGAGATGGCCCTGCACGCGGACCACGTGCGCGCCGCAGCCGAGACTTACATAGGGCTGGTGGAAGTCGGCGTCGGTCTGATTCCTGCTGGCGGCGGGACGAAAGAGATGCTCGTGCGCGCGCTAGATTCGATTCCGAAGGGCGTGAGCGAGGCCGACCCGTTCCCGTTCGTCAAGCGAGCCTTCGAGTCAATCGCGATGGCACGAGTCGCGACCTCTGCGGAAGAGGCGCGCGCGCTCGGCTTTCTAAACGCGGACGCGACCGTCTCTATGAATAGCGACCGTCTCATCGCCGACGCGAAACAGGCTGTGCTCGCACTCGCCGCAGCCGGATACGTACAGCCGCAACAGCGCACGGACATTCTTGCTTTAGGACAATCGGCGCTCTCGACCTTAAAGCTTGGCATACATCAGATGAAGCGCGGCGGCTTCATCTCGGATTACGACGCCGTGATTGGCGAGAGGTTGGCGCGCGTATTGACGGGCGGAGACCTCAACCACGAAACGCGCGTCTCCGAACAATATCTGTTAGACCTTGAGCGCGAAGCCTTCCTGTCGCTCTGCGGCGAACGCAAGACACAGGAGCGCATCGCGCACATGCTCAAGAGCGGAAAGCCGCTTAGGAATTAGTCCCAAATCCCAGGTCCCAAGTCTCAAGTCAAAAACAGTGCACTGACTTGGGATTTGGGACTTGGGACTTGGGACTCACTTAAGACTTGGGATTTGGGACTTGGGACTTAAATTATGAAAGAAGCAGTTGTTGTTTCAGCCGTGCGGACGGCTGTGGGTCGTGCGCCGAAAGGCACACTCAAAGACATGAGGCCGGACGAGATGGGCGGTGTTGCCATTCGTGAAGCGATGGCGCGCGTCGAAGGTTTGAAGGCTGCGGATGTCGAAGACGTGGTGATGGGCTGCGCCATGCCGGAAGCCGAGCAGGGCATGAACGTGGCGCGCGTGGCGGCGATTCGCGCGGGTTTGCCCGTGGAAACTTCCGCCATGACGATCAATCGCTTCTGTTCTTCGGGCTTGCAATCAATCGCGATTGTGGCCGACCGTATCAGGACCGGCGGGATTGACGTAGGCATCGGCGGCGGGCTCGAAACCATGTCCATGATTCCGATGGGCGGCCACATCATTCGCCCGAATCCGCATTTGGTAGAACACTACCCGGACTTTTATTTGAACATGGGGCTGGCGACCGAAAACGTCGCGCGCAAGTATGAGATTAGCCGCGAGGAGCAGGACCGATTCGCCTTACGCTCGCACGAGCGCGCGGGCCGCGCCATAGACGAAGGCAAGTTTAAGGACGAGGTCGTCCCCTTGAACGTCACGTTTGAAGAGTTGGACGCTCGCGGGCGCAAACAAAAACGAGAGGTTGTGTTTGCGGAAGACGAAGGCGTGCGCCGCGACACGAACATGGAATCTCTGGCTAAGCTCCGGCCCGCGTTTCACGTCAAGGGCACAATCACTGCGGGCAATGCGTCGCAGATGTCGGACGGCGCGGCGGCTGTGGTACTGATGTCCGAGGAACGTGCGCGCGAGCTGGGAGCAAAACCCGTCGCGCGTTTTGTAGCCTATGCAACGGCAGGCTGCCCGCCCGAAGAGATGGGCATAGGGCCTGTCTTCGCCATCCCCAAAGCTTTGAAGATGGCGGGTCTCACGCTTGACCAGATTGACGTCATAGAGCTGAACGAAGCCTTCGCCGCGCAAAGCCTCGCGGTGATTAAAGAACTCGGGCTCGATGAAGAAAAGGTCAACGTCAACGGCGGAGCCATCGCGCTCGGACACCCCCTTGGTTGCACGGGCGCGAAGTTAACGGCGACCATCCTGCGCGAGCTTGAAAGACGAAATGGCCGTTACGGCATGGTGACCATGTGCGTCGGCGGCGGCATGGGCGCTGCCGGAATCTTTGAAAGATTGTAAGCAGTGAGCAGTAAGCAGTAAGCAGTCGAACGAAGTTTTTACTGCTTACTGCTTACCGCTCACTTTTATTTATGATTGGAAGGAGCAAACTAATGTCAGCCGCAGTTGAAGAGAAACAGATTATCAAGGGCGGGAGCTTTTTGATTGAGGAGCGCGCGCCGGAAGAGATTTTTACACCGGAAGATTTCACCGAAGAGCATCGCATGATTGCCGAGACGACGCGTGCATTCATGGATAACGAAGTCGTGCCGCGCATAGATGAATTGGAGCAGCACGATTGGAAGCTGGCGCGCGAGCTTGTACAGAAAGGCGCGGAGCTTGGCCTGATTGGCGCGACCGTGCCGGAAGAGTACGGCGGTCTTGGTCTGGACCAGACGAGCGCGGCGCTGGTCGGTGAAATGCTCGGGCGCGCTGCTTCCTTCGCCACGACCATGGGCGCACAGGGCGGCATAGGGCTTCTGCCGATTCTCTACTACGGCACGGAGGAAGCCAAGCAGAAGTATATTCCAAAGATTGTGACGGGCGAGCTGATTACGGCTTACGCTTTGACCGAAGCGGGCTCGGGCTCGGACGCGCTCGCTGCTAAAGCCACCGCGCGTTTGAGTGAAGACGGCAAGCACTACATCCTCAACGGCGAGAAGATGTGGATTACCAACGGCGGCTTCGCAGACATCTTCGTCGTCTTCGCCAAGGTGGACGGCGACAAGTTCACGGGCTTTGTCGTAGAGCGACAGGAAGGACTCACCTCGGGCGCGGACGAGCACAAGATGGGCATCAAGGGCTCGTCTACGACGGCGCTCGTGCTCTCGGACGTGAAGACGCCTGTTGAGAACTTGTTGGGCGAAGTCGGCAAGGGACACAAGATTGCCTTCAACATTCTCAACATCGGTCGCTTCAAATTGGGCGCGATGTGCTCAGGCGGGATGAAGCTGATGTTGACGGAATCCGTGCGCTATGCGAACGAGCGTCATCAATTCGGCAAGCCGATTTCCTCGTTCGGCGCAATCCGCACGAAGATTGCGGAGATGGCTATCAAGGCATGGGTCGGCGAGGCTATGACCTATCGCACGGTCGGTTTGATTGAATCGGCCATCGAAGCCACAGCCGACGCTTCAGACCCGGAGTCCAAGCTGCGCGCGATTGAGGAATACGCCGCCGAGTGCTCTATCATCAAGGTCGCGCTCTCCGAATACTGCAATTACGTCTCTGACGAGATGGTGCAGATTTTCGGCGGCTACGGCTATTCGGCTGACTATCCGGCGGAACGCGCCTATCGCGACTCGCGCATCAACCGCATCTTCGAGGGCACAAACGAAATCAACCGCATGCTCATCCCCGGCATGTTGATGCGCCGCGCGATGACTGGACAGCTTGCGCTCTTGCCAGCCGCCCAAAAGTTGATGGAGGAAGTTCTACAGCCTTCTATGCCGAGCCTTGACGAAGATGAAGCGGTGCTCGCAACCGAGATGAAGCTCGCGCAGAATGCCAAGAAGGTTGCCTTGATGACGCTCGGCACAGCCGCGCAGAAATATATGACGAAGCTCGCGGACCAGCAGGAAATTCTGATGGGCGTGGCCGACATCATCATGGACACCTTCGCCATGGAGTCGGCCATCCTGCGCGCGCAGAAGCTGGCCGCTTCGCAGGGCGAGGAGGCTGCGGCGCGCTACATAGACATGACGCGCGTCTTCAGTAACGACGCCGTCGAGCGCATAGACGCCAACGCCAAAAACATGCTCGCCGCGATGAGCGAGGGCGACGAGCTGCGCACCCTACTGGCCGCGCTCCGCCGCTTCACCAAGCTCACGCCGATGAACACCATCGTCGCGCGCCAGCGCATCGCGGAGGTGCTCATCAAAGCGAACAAGTACGTCTACTAAAGAGGTAAGCAGTAAGCAGTGAGCAGTAAGCAGTTTTTTTGTTTTACTGCTCACTGCTTACTGCTCACTGCTTACTTTCTATGAAAATCATTCCTATCTCCGTGCCGACGCCGTTTTACGTGGGGCCGGTCAATTGCTATCTCATACATGAAGACCCGTTGACGTTGATCGACACGGGGCCGAAGACGCGCGAGGCCGTGGAGGCTTTGCGTGAAGGCTTGCGGCGTGCGCGCGTGCGCCCCGCCGATCTTCGCCGGATTGTCTTAACGCACGCGCACGAAGACCACTGCGGTCTGGCGCGTTCCCTGCGCGACGAGGCGAAGGATGCGGAGATACTCGTGCACGGTTGGGAGACGGGCCACCGCGTCGGACGCCTGCAATATGCCGAGCACAGAAACCTCTTGGTGCGCGCAGGGGTTCCGCCCGAAGAGATAACAGCGATGCGTCGCATGTACGAGGGCGTGCGTTCCTTGGCAGATGCGCTCGCGGAAGACGAGTACCGGGAGATTGTGGACGGAGAGGAACTGGAATTTGCGACGGGAGCTTTGCGCGTCGTACACACGCCGGGACACACGCCGGGCTCATGCTCTTTCCTGCGCGAAGCGGACCGGACAGTTATCGCCGGAGACTGTGTCTTAAAGCGCATCACGCCGAACCCTGTGCTTTCGCCCGACCCGGTTGACCCGACACGCCGCTTCCGCTCATTGGCCGAATACATGGTGAGCCTCGCGCGCATACGCTCACTTGCGCCGACGCTCGTCTACGGCGGTCACGGCGACCCCGTAGACGATTACGAAGAGCTTTTCAACCGCTACATACGCGCCATACAGGAGCGGCAAGCCGAGGTCATACGCCTTGTGCCCAAACAGGGCGCGACCGCATGGGACATCGCCAACGAGATGTTCCCCGGCTCAGACGACGTGCATCGCTTCCTCGCCGTCTCCGAAGCGGTCGCACATCTGGACCTGGCCCACTCCGAAGGCAAGCTCGTCATGGAACTGAGCGACGGGCGCGAAATCTATCGCAAACCCTGAAGAGACGCGGAGAGTGGGAGAAAAAGAAAAGCGTGGATAAAAGTTGTCGCTTTCGTAGCCATCTTCTTTTCATCTCCGCGTCTCCCCTTCTCCGCGTCTCTGCGTCTCTCTCTTCCTCTTCTTAAACTTTTGGAACTCTAGCGGTCGTGGCGCGTGGAATCTTCTAAATCTTGCCGGAGGATTCTGTCTAATGAGCCCGAAAAAATCGCTTCTCTTTTCGCTTTCCCTTCTTCTCTTAACAGGCGCGAGCACCGTCGCTCAGCAAGCATCTTCTTCATCATCGTCGTCGAGCGCGACGCCTGCCGCTCCGCCAAGGGCTGCTACGGCTCCCGCTCCACCAAGTGCCCCGACGGCTCCTGCTGCGCCAAGGGCTGTCGCTTCGGCTGCTACGCCGCAGGCTGTTGCTACTACGGCTCCCGCTGCTCCACAGGCGGCTACGCCTCCCGCCGCGCCGCGTGCTCCCGGAGCGCCCGTGGCCGTCTACGCTCAGGGCGGAGATAACTACCTTGGAATTTTCGGGGAAGACGTCACGCGCGAGAACATGGGGCGCTACAACTTGCGCGAGCCGCGCGGTGTGGTCGTCGCGCGCGTGGCCGAAGGAAGTCCTGCGGCGCGTGCGGGTCTCAAGAGCGGCGACGTTATCCTGAGATTTGACGGCGAGCAGGTGAGCAATTATCGCAAGCTGCAACGGTTGATTAACGAGGCCGCGCCGGACCAAAGCGTGCGGCTCACCATTAGCCGCAACGGGTCGGAGCAGGAAGTTTCCATCACGGTCTCGCGCCGTCCATCAAACGGGATTGGATTCAGCAACGTGTGGACGCCGGAGCAGAGCCAGGAACTCATACGCGGCATGGAAGACGCGCAGCGTGCATTCGGCTCAGGGTTCGGCCAGGGGCTTGGCTATAGCTTTGGCTTTGGACGCCGCATTGGCGTCAGCACGACGCCGCTGACGCGACAACTCGCGGACTATTTTGGCATCGCGGGCGGGAGCGGTCTTTTAGTTACCGCTGTGACTGAATCGAGCCCCGCGGCGCGTGCAGGGCTAAAGGCCGGAGACGTTATCACGGCTGTTGACGGCGAGAAGGTTGAAAGCTCCGGCGATTTATCGCGCGTGCTCAACCGCAAGGCGGAAGGCGATGTCTCCATCACGATTGTACGCGACCGTAATCAACGTCAGCTCACGGTCACGCCCGAAAAGCGCGACCCGTCGTCTATGATTATCTCGCCCGAAGCCATTCAGATAGAGCCCAACGACATAGAGATCATCATGCCGACCATAGACATCAACCTTCCGGCGATAAAAATTCCGGCGATAAAAATCAAGCCCCTCAACGTCAAGCCGATCAGCATCAAGCCAATCAACATTAAACCCATCAACATCAAGCCTGTGACCATCCCGCGCGTGACCTTGCCGCGTATTCGTATCAGGCCGGAAATGTTGTTGAAAGAGCCTCTGATGATGCTCTGAAAAGGAGATGTTGAGCAAAAGAGCGTAGAGGGTTTGACCGTATTCAGCCCCGTAAGGGGCGGAAGATAATAGCCCACGGCGTGAGCCGTGGGATAAGCGGCGAATAAATAACAAGAGCCCCTGAAAGGGGCGAAAGAAGTTCACGATGGAATCTCTTTCGCCCCTTTCAGGGGCTCTCTACTTTTCTTTGCGGCTCAATTCCCACGGCTCACGCCGTGGGCTATTTTATTTCGCCCCTTTCAGGGGCTAACAAAGATGGTGCTCAAAAGCTTATTTCTGCTCGGCAAGCTTTTGCTTTGCGGCGACTGCTTCGTCGTAAGCGCCGCCCGCCACGCGCCCGAGCTTGATGGCCGCATCGAACTCTTTCATGGCCTCTTCCGTCTGGTCCAGAAACGCCAGGATGCGGCCCATAGCGACGTGTGCGCGCGAAAGCATCGCGGGGTCGGAGGCGGCGGCTGAGGCCGAGACCGCCATGCGATAGTGCGCCAGTGCGCGGTTGAGACGTTCGACTTGCAGGTCGTCGTCCGTGGTCTCGCGTGCTTGCTGCGTGGCCGCTTCGCCGAGCGCGAAGAAGATGCGCGGCTCGCCCGGATATTCCTGTAGCAGTGCTCGCAATCTCCCTTCCGCGCCCTCGAAATTTCTGGCCAGCAGCATGTCATCAACTTCGATGAGCTTCTGTATCAGCGCACGGCGCGCGCCTTCGGCCCCTGTGGTTTCGCTTGCGTTGTCGGCGGCGACCTGCGTCTGCCTCGCAAGACGGGCTGCTGCCGCACGCTCACGCGCCGCGCTTGCTTCGGTCAGGCGACGCCCTTCGCGCGCCACGTCGAAAGTGGCAATCATATCCGCAAGAGAATTGGCGACGTCGAAGCCGGAGGTTTCCACGCCGCGCAGTTGGTCCGCGAAGTAGAAGGAGAGCACAGCGCCGCGCTCGTAAGCGTCTGCCAGTTGCGCGACGGTTTCGTCATTGATAGCGGTGCGCGCGGCCTGTGATTCCTTGATGATGGAGTCGCGCGCGGCTGCGTCCTGCGTGCTGCGTAGACGCGCCTGTGTTGCGCGCGCCAGATTGTCGAGCCTCGCCGTTTCGTCAAGGCGCGCATCCGTCGCTGCAACTATGGAGCGACCGACCGCCATGAAAACATCCGGGCTCACGCTCTTGCCTGAACTGGTCAGGCCATCCAGGAGCTGTTTGAGCGCGTCGCGGCGCGCGGCTATGTCGCGGTTAAAGCGCGCTACGAGCGGGTCAACTACGTATTGAAGATAGGCGCGGCGCAGCTCCGAGAATGACGGATTTGTCCCTGCGGGAACGATCGTGTAGTAATCGTCCGCGATGACGCGGAAGTTAATCGTGCCGGGTGCGGCCAGAAGGTCCGGGACGATAAAGAATCTACGCTCGCGCTCGCGTATGGTGTAGCGCGGCTGCTCGTTCTTATTCTTGCTGGGCGAAGAACTCCGAACGGGGATGCGCTCGATGGTGTTTGTGATGGGCCGCGTGTGCAGATAAGAGAGGGCGTTGCGGACCATCTCTGCGGCGGCGGGGCGCAAGCGGTCGCTCTCCGCTTGATAGAGCCGTAGATAGCCGGGCATGCGCTCGGCCATGCCGGACTTTCTGTAGAACTCGCCCACGAGCGGCGCAAAATCCAGAACGTCCAGCAATCCCGTCGGAAGGTCTGTGCTTCGTGCGGGCGGCTCGAAATCCGGCGCGGGACCCAAGGCGTAAGCGAGCGAGACGTAGCGCGCGGCCTGCTCTGCGGCGGTCGCCGGCGCTGGCAGCTTGTTGACCTGATAGAAGCTCGCAAGGCGGCGGCGCAAGTCTGCGTCCAGACCGGCCTGGTCCTGCCGCACCTGTGCGCGAAAGGCGGAAACCGTTCCGCTTCCCGGCGACGGGTCAAAGCCCGCTGCGTCGAGCGCGGCCATGACGACAATCAGGCGCGGCTCGGGCTGAATACGTACGCCGTATTCAGAGAGGTCGAAGCCTGTTTGCGGTCTTATCTGCGCGGGCGGCGTCGCCGGTCTTTGCGCTGTAGGCGTGGGCTGAGGGGTTTGCGCTCTTGCCACTGCGGGCACAAGCGAAAGAATACTGAGCGTGATCGTGACGATAAAGCTTTTTTTCATAACTCTTGAATCATCGTGCGGCGCTAGACGGCTCGACAGGCGGAGATGCTTTCTTCTTCCGACAAGGGACTTTTTTGGGAGCAGAAGTTATAAAGATGCGGCAACGCCCCGGACGGATGCCAGCTTTTTAATACTTCAAGGACTCATCCTTTACTCCTTGACCGCTTCCCTTTTCCGGCGGCGCAAGAGGGTTAATGTTAACGGATATGCGGCGAGCGAACAAACCACGGACAAAGCCATGCCGCCGATGGAGAAGGGCAGGACGATGTCCCAGGCATGCGCCCATAGCTCGCGCCAGTAGCTCCCCGTCAACAGGTGCGGCTCTTTGAGCAGGCGCAGCCCGCTTTCCGGCAAGGCAAGGGGCCGCCCCATGACGAAAGCGCCGACGGCGTAGGAGGCGATGATGATGGGCACGAGCGTCAAAAAGGGGTTGTTGATAAACGTGCCCGTGTAGATGGCTACTTTGTTAAAGCGAAAGAGGAAGGCGAGCGCCGTCGCCATGATGGTATGGAGCCCCAGAAAGGGCGAAAAGGCTATGAAGACGCCGATGGAAAAGGCGAGCGCCGTCCGCTCCGGCGGGTCATCAATCGCGAGCAGGCGGCGAACAGTCTTGCGAAACATACTGAAGTCTCAAATCCCATGTCCAAAGTCCCAAGTCGGCGAACTGTACTTGACTTGAGACTTGGGACTTGGAACTTGGGACTTACTTGTAGCTGCTCAGCGCCTCGGATTCGTTTTCGTAAACGTCGAAGACCGTGAGCAGTTTGGTAATGGCGAGCAAGTCCTGTAGTTTCTGCGTCAGGTTGAGGAGCTTTAACTGGCCCTCCTCTTTGCCGATTGCCGTGTAGCTTGAGACCAGTTCGCCGATGCCGCTCGAATCAATGTAGCCGACGCCCGCGAGGTTCAAGAGAATCTTTTTCTTGTTCTCTTCCAGCAGGCGGCGAATGGCGCTGCGCAAAGCTACCGAGCCCTCGCCAATCGTGATCTTGCCACTCATATCTAGGATGGTCACATCTCCGGCCTGACGCTCTTTAATATCAAGTTCAGCCATTGCTCTGAAATCTCCTCTAGTGAATTTTCGATTTTAGATTTGCGATTTTCGATTGGATAAGGACTGAAGATTTAAGAATTAATTTCTCGCCTTCTTCAAATCGCAAATCGGCAATCGAAAATCGAAAATTACTTTCTCTTGGTCATGCGTACCAGTGTGCCCCCTTCGGGGTGGCGCGTGTGCTCGACTTCGTCCATAAACGAGCGCATGAAAAGGATGCCGCGCCCGCTCGCTTTCAAAAGGTTCTGCGGGTCGGTCGGGTCCGGCACGCTCTGTGGGTCAAACCCTTCGCCATAGTCGCGCACCGTAATCTCCATCATCTCGTCCGAGACGCGAAACAAGACCTCGACCATCAAGCCCGCGTCCTCATGATTGCCATGCAGCACGGCGTTGGTGACTGCCTCGCGCACGGCGATGTCAATTCCGAAAGCCGCCTCTTCATTAAACTCGAAGCGCCGTGCAAGCTTTGCGGCCTCCTCGACTGCATCCTTGATTGATTCGATTCGGCTCGGCAATACGAGTTCAGTCGTCTCTACGGTCACAAGATGGTATGGCCTTTCCGAGCGCCGTCCCGGCAGGGCTGGCTCTCAGCAAAAAGCTTCGGAAAGCGAACCGGAATAGTTCGACGGTGTAACACGCCCCGTACCCGCATGTCAAGAAGTGGCAAGGAATAGGGCTCGCGGATAGCGGTTCGGTTCTAAATTAAGACTCACCGCAGAGGCGCAGAGAACACAGAGGAAACGCAGAGAAATACTTCAATCCTCTCTGCGACTGCTCTGCGTTCTCTGCGTCTCGGCGGTGACTGATTTCCGGTTCGAGGCTTTGTGCCTTGCGATTTTCATGGCGTTGCCTTCATCCTTGTGGGCGTCATGATTATACGGCCCGCACGAAAGCTCTCCGGCTCTCTACGGCTTCCCGGCGACAAAGCCATCTCGCACCGCGCCGCCATCACAGGTGCGCTCGCGCGAGGGCAAACGCGCATACGCAACTTTTCCACGAGCGACGACTGCGCGGCCACGCTCTCTTGTCTCAGGCAACTGAATGTGGTCGCTGAGTTTGATGATGAAAGCTTGCGTATTGAAGGCGTCGGGTTGGGCGGATTAAGAGCTTCGAGCGAGCCGCTCGATTGCCGTAACAGCGGCTCGACCATGCGTATGCTGGCGGGCGTGCTCGCCGCGCATGATTTTCAATCCGTCCTGACCGGCGACGAGTCTTTACAGACAAGACCCATGCGTAGAATCATAGAGCCGCTCGAACGTATGGGTGCGCGCGTTGAATCAGAAGACGGGCGCGCACCGCTTCGCATCAGTGGCCGCAGGCCGCTTCGGCCCATCAATTACGAGATGAAGGTGGCGAGCGCGCAGGTCAAGACCGCGATTCTGCTCGCAGGACTCTCTGCCTTCGGGCGCACACAAATCACGGAGCGCAAGGGGCGTACGCGCGACCACACGGAGCGCATGCTCGGTTGGTTCGGCGTGGAAGTTGAAACGAGAGAGCTTGAAGGCGAAGAGGCGCGCGTCATCTCGCTCGAAGGCCCTGCTCAACCCACGGCGTGTGACATCTCTATACCGGGCGACATTTCTTCCGCAGCCTTCTTCATAGCGGCGGCGGCGCTTCTGCCCGGCTCGAATTTGTTGATAAAAGATGTAGGGCTTAACCCGACGCGCGCTGCCGTGTTGGAAGTGCTGCGCTCTTTGGGAGCGTCGGTCGAGACGATTAATGAGCGCGAAGAGTGCGCGGAGCCGGTCGGGGACGTGCGTGTGATGGGAAGCGAAAGTCTGGCGTCGCGCGTCGCGGGTCAATCGAACGTGGTGTGTGGCGCGCTGGTTCCGCAGTTGATTGACGAGCTGCCCGTGCTGGCCGTTGTCGGAACGCAGGTCGAGGGCGGCATGGAGATTCGCGACGCGGCGGAGCTGCGACTGAAAGAATCGGATAGAATCAGCGCGACGGTCGCGAACCTGCGCGCGATGGGCGCAAGCGTACAAGAACATGATGACGGCTTGACGGTCGGCGGTCGCACGGAGCTTCGCGGCGCGCGGCTCGATGCGCGTGGCGATCATCGTATCGCGATGGCCTTCGCAATCGCGGCTCTCATCGCGCGCGGGCCTTCGGAGATAGTAGGCGCGGAGGCGGTCAGCGTTTCTTTCCCTGAATTTTTCGCGCTTCTGGACGGAGTGGTCAAAAGATGACGACAGAACGGCCTATCTGCATCACGGGCTTTATGGCTGCGGGGAAGACGACCGTGGCGGGCCGACTCGCGCACATACTGGGCGCGAGGATGATTGATCTGGATTACCTGATAGCGGAGCGCGAGCGGCGCGAGCCTGCCGCACTGATTGATGAAGAAGGCGAGGCGCGGTTTCGTGAAGCCGAGGAGCGTGCGCTTCGTGTCTTGTTGGAGATGCGGCGTGCGCGCGTCATAGCGCTCGGCGGCGGCGCCTGGATGCAGCCGCAGAACCGCGCCTTGCTACACGCGCACGGTTGTCTCACCGTCTGGCTCGACGCGCCGTTCGAGCTGTGCTGGCAGAGAATCGCAGCCAGCCCTGAAGCGCGGCCACTGGCGCGTGACGTTGAGAGCGCACGACGGCTTTACGACGAGCGCCGCGCGCTCTACGGGCTCGCGGAGCTTCATCTTCAATGTGATGAACAGAAAACGCCGGACGAATTAGCCGAGGAGATATTGCAGGCTCTCTGATGTGACGGTCACGACGAGCGGAGTCGTTTTTTTGGCATCGCCGTTGATGAGCGAAGCAAAGCCCGTGAGCCAGCTCTCGAACTCAATCGGCGAAAGACCCGAATGGTCTATGAGACGCGGCAGGAGCAGGGCGTTTGTTTCGGGCGAAGCGAAGGCGGGCGTGCAGGTGGTGGCTGAAGTCATCTTTTCAGCTTCGAGCCACGGCAGATATTGAGGGCGATGAATCCCGCTCGGATAACAGAAATGCTCCGCGTGCGCGCCCGTCATCTGAGCGATGCTCGAACGATTCTCATATATCTCTCTGGCAAAGAGCGTCTCTTCCAGGGGCGCGTGATGACGATGCGTGTGAAGCTGAAAATCCACGCCTGCGTCGGCCATCTCCGCTACTTCCTGCGGGTTCATCAGGTGCAGTAAACGCTTTTCCAGAATGTGTTCGTAATCAAGATTGAGATGTGCGGCCAGTGCGCTCGCGAACCTGTCCTTCTCCTGTGCGGACAACTTCCGCCCGTCCGCAAACTTCCAGATGGCAATCATCGCGCGCTTGCGGCCTTCCGCAGACGTGAGGTCGAGCTTGATTTTCGAGTCCATCGGCGGCGGTGCAGAGACCACGCCGCGCGCTCGTCCCTTCCAGAGCAGGTAAGGACAGACGAGGCCGAAAATCGGCCTGTTGTAATAACAGTGGTAGGTCGTCAGGTAGACGGTGACGGGAAAACCGTAGGCGCGCACCACCGGGAAAGCCTGTTTATAAAAATCGTAATAGCCGTCGTCGAACGTGAGCGCGACGCTGCGCTCTGGCAGCTCGTTCGCGTACAGACGCCTGAGCGCGTCCGAGAGCGAGAGCACCGCATAGTTTCCCTTCTTCAGCATCTCAAGCCGCGATTCGAAAGTCTCCGCCGTCATGTAGAGCGACGGGTTCCACTCGTGCTCGTCTTCGAGCGAGATGCCGTGATAGCCGAGAATCAGCAAACGCTGCCGCCGCCAGCGACTCTCGCGGACGACATTAAAAAGCCTGAGATTTTTACAGACACGCAGCGATGTACGCTTGATGTTTTTGACGAGCATGTGGCTAAGAATCGAAGGCTCTGGGGCTAAATTCCGCCGAATGGTCCGAACTGCTGCGAAAAGGGTATACTGATTGGGACTGGAAAAGCAACACAAGTATTATTCCGGTAGTGGTTCAGTTTGCCATCGGAATCACCGCAGAGACGCAGAGATGTCGCGGAGGAAGCGCAGAGAAAATGATTCAACGCTCTGCGCCTGCTCTGCGCTCTTTGCGTCTCGGCGGTGAGTTCTTCCCCTCAAATCCGCTCTCAGAAATCGGATGCCTTCGTTGCCAACTAAATACGCTGGCGCGGCGTCTCTCTATAAACAAGCAGGTAAAACCTCCCCGCTTCCGCAGACCGCTTGAGGTTTATGAGAAAGGTGTGTCGGGATGAAAATGCTCGGTAGCCTTGCACGCCATCGGTTTACGCTCGCCTGTCTTCTACTCGTCCTCTGGATTCCCACACCTGCTCAAGCGGGTCAGGACGCCTGCGTGACCAGCGGGCGCGAGAAAGAATTATTCGAAGCCATAGACCAAGGGGATTACGTGCGGTTAAAAGCGTTGCTGGCCGCAGGTGTGAACCCGAACGCGCGCCGGGAGATTAACTTCGAGTCCTGGGAGAACACCAGAAAGACTTGCGCGACCGCACTGATGCTGGCCGTGCGTAGGGGAGACCTCAAGACCGTAGAGCTGTTATTAGCGGCCAGGGCGGATATCAACGCCCCTGACAACTGGGAGCGTCACATCTGGGCTTATGCCGTGGGCTATGACACCACCCGCCTGCTCCTGTTCGAACACACTCAGGAGCAGATGAACATACGCCTGCAACTCATCCGCATGCTTTTAAGGGCGGGCGCGAAACTCGACCTGAAAGACTCTAACAGTTACCCGGACTACTGGGGAGAGACAGCCCTTTTTCACGCCGCCGCCGCAGGCGTGTTGACGGGCGACCTTCGCATCCTCAAGATGCTCATCGCTGCGGGCGCGACTGTGAAGAACCACGACATAATAGCTTTCGTGACGTCAACCGCCTTAAGCGAAATGAGGTCTGAGCGCCGCGCGCCGGGCGCATCCGAAGTAATCAGAACACTCATCGACGCCGGAGCGAATCTCAACGGACACAGTGGTAACGGCATGACGGCGCTCATGCTGGAAGCATACTGGTGGGAGGTGGAAGGTTCGGTCGAGCGCGTGAAAGTCCTGCTCGCCGCCGGAGCCGATGCCCGCGCGCAAAATGTTAGAACGGGCGAGACGGCGCTGCTTATAATCTTAAAACATCACGCGTACTACGGTGATAAAGAACTCACCGCGCAGCAAAGGGCTGCGGCCAGGGCAAAGGCTGAAATAGCGAAGCTACTGCTCGCGGCGGGAGCTGACCCTAACAAGGGGGACAATGAAGGCAACACGCCTTTACCCGCGAGCTTTGATGAATGCTGGATAGCGAAATTCCCTTCCGAAAGCGACGCCATCCTGCAAGCGTTGATTGCCGCGCGGGTTGACCTCAATTCCAAGGATAGATACGGGCGAACCCTCTTATCTCTGGCCGCCTGGTCGTATGATTGTTATCCCTTGCAGCAGGGAACCTCGCTGCGTCTGGTTAAAACTTTGATCGCCGCCGGAGCGGACGTCAATGCGCAGGATAAAGAGAATAATACAGCCCTCTTTGGGCCGATTAGTAGATTCCTGGTGATTCGTGGAGAGATGATCAGGACTTTGATTGCCGCGGGGACCAATGTGAATCTCGCGAACATTAAAGGCGAGACGCCCTTGATGGCGGCCATCGTTCACATACGCACCTACGGCCCCGATCAAGAGAGCGTCGATTTGCTTCGCCTACTGCTTGCGGCCAAAGCAGATGTGAATGCTAAAAATCAGGATGGCGACACTCCTTTGATGCTGGCCGTCAGGGCGGGCAGAGAAGCTGCAATCATCAAGATGTTGATAACCGCAGGGGCGAACGTCAACGCCGCGAACAATTCCGGCAACACCCCGCTCATCATCGCCGCCGACATGACCCGCGAAGAAGTAATCTTTAAAACATTGCTCGCCGCCGGAGTAAACGTGAACGCCACGAACAACTCCGGAGACACTGCGCTCATCGTCGCGGCGAAAAGATATTATCCAAGGCCAACGACCGATTCGGGCGAGACGGACCTGTCGGCGGTTAACGCGTTGATAGCCGCCGGGGCAGACGTCAGGATTCTCAATCACGAAGGCGATTCGGCGCTGACGATTATGGCTGCGAAGTCCAGGCCGGACAGCCTTCCCTTCATACGCGCTCTCATAGCCGCCGGACGGCGCGATCGTGCGCTCGACTATCCACGCACGGCGGACCTGTTAATCGCTATCAAGCGGGCCGCCGGGCGCAGCTCAAGCGAGATTGTGCAGGAGCTGATAGCAGCCGGGGCGGACGTGAACGCGACGGACGAGAGCGGCAAGCCTCTCTTAATCGTCGCCGTCAGCGAGTCCGGAAATGCGGCGGTCGTGCGCGCGCTGCTCGCGGCCCGCGCACGCGTCGACGCGAGGGACCAAAACGGCGACACGGCTTTAATCGCCGCCGTACGCGAATATCTTCCCGGCGGCAACGAACCCGTCAGAAATGCGCTGCGCAGAGACCCTGCGGTCATACGCGCGCTGCTTGACTACAAGGCAGACACTAAAGCGCGTGACAAAGATGGACAGACCGCCCTTGCGCTGGCGGAAAAGAGCGGCAACCGGAATCTTATCGACCTGCTCAAGTAAACAGGCGCGTGCCGGTAACAGAGACATGTAGGAGGGCAGCGGATAATGCGATGGCTCAAGAGGAGGCGATGGCTCAAGCGGTCGAGTTTATGCGCGGCGGTTGTGGTCTGCGCGTGGGCATCGTGTGTGGGCACGGCGTCGGCACAGCAGCTTAGCCCCGGTTACACCTTTGCCGACGTGACGGACGAAGCCGACCAACCAGTGGCCGGTGCGGTGGCCGTCGTCTACAAAGAGTCGGGCGAAGAGGCCGCAACCACTGTTACCATCATGGAAGGCAGGGCGTCCTTAATGGTCAACGGCTATGAAAAGAAACGCTTCGTCTTTCGCATCATCAAACCATGCTACCGGACTTACGAAGGCGCGTTCGAGACCTCGGGCAAGTACACGCCGAATACAATCATCAGGGTCAAGCTCGTCTCTCTTTGCAAGCCGAAGCCCAAACCCTCGGGCACTGAGCAAAAATCTCCAACGCCATCTTCAACGCCTCGTCCTGCGCCGCCGCCTTCCGGGCCGTCGCCACCAACACCTCGTGCGAACTCCTGTCGCGTCCCCTTTGCCGGTTTGGGTACTGGGTTAGTTTGAAATCCGGAAGCGGATTCGTGTCCAAGCATTCACCGCCGAAGATGCAGAGGACGCAGAGCAGGCGCAGAGAAATTCAACTCCCTCTGCGTCATCTCCGCGCCCTCTGCGTCTTCGGCGGTGAGTTTGATTTGAAACTGACCCATTACCGTTCGTGTTATCAAACATCATGCGCTCGAAAGGCCGTACACACGACACGCCGCGTGCTCTACGCAATTCGCCACCGCCGCACGGTGTAGTCGTGCGCCTCAACTACCTGCGCATCGTTGTCGCGGTCGCTTTCGCCTGTGGCGTGATGCTCTCGCCGGGATTGTGGTTCGGATGGAGACGCACCTTCCCGCGCGCTCCTCTCTTCGGCAGCCTGCCCTCCGTTCTCCTCTCGGCTGATTACCTGTTCTCTTTACTACTGCTCGCCGCTCTTGCGCTCGCGGCTGCCGCTAAACGCCCGCGCCGCTACATGGCGGCTGCTGTAGCTCTCACTGTCGCGCTCGTCGTGCTGGATCAAACACGCTTGCAGCCGTGGGTCTACCAGTATCTTGTCATGCTGATGGTGCTCGCCTCGATGCGTGACGGTGCGGCGGACGCGACCGCCCTGCCCGTTCTTGCCGCTAACCAGTTGGTCCTCTCGACACTCTATTTCTGGAGCGGCGCGCAGAAGCTGAACTGGTCATTCGGCCATGAGGTGATGCCTAGGCTTCTGGAACAGGCTGGAATAAATTTGCCGTCGGCGGCTGTCTCATATCTGCCGGTCGTCGGCGTCTTAGTCGCTCTCTGCGAGATGCTCATAGGCGTCGGCCTGCTCATCCAACGGACGCGCCGCGTGGCTGTGCTGCTCGCACTCTCTATGCATCTTCTGGTGCTCTTGATGCTCATCGCCGCGTGGCGCAATAGTGTCGTCTGGGTGTGGAACATCTGCATGATGGTCATGGTCGCGCTGCTCTTTTGGCGCATGGACAATGTGCTCGCGTGGCGTGTGCTCCTACGTTCAGGTGCGTCCAACGCTTCGAGCCGCTTGATTAAAGTTGTGCTCGTCGTCTGCGCCCTTGCGCCCGTCTTGAGCTTCGCAGGCTGGTGGGACATGAATCTCTCGGGGGCGCTCTATTCCGGCAACACGCCCGTCGCGGTGCTACGCATCGGCGAGCGCGTGCGCGAGCGGCTGCCCGTGGCGGCGCAACAGCAGCTCTTTACAACACAGCGCGGTGAATTGATGCTGCCCTTTTATGAATGGTCGCTCGTTGAGCTGAACGTGCCGCCATACCCGGAAGTGAGAGTGTTCAGGCAACTGGCGCGCGAGGTGTGTGGTTACGCAGAGGAGCCACAGGAGATTGAGCTGATTATACGTGAACGTCCTTCGCTCATAGACGGCAGCTACAATGTGAAGAGGGCCACGTGTCAGGAGTTGGACACGCGATAGCGCGAGCGAGCAAGCGGTTGCTGATTTCAAACTCAGGTTAAGATTAAGCTAAGATGAATGCGGCGCAAACAAGTGTCACGCGCCGCAGATTATTTTGTAGAACCTACTAGCGGGTCAGGAAAATGGCTAAACACGAAAAGGACGCGAAGACACTCAGGAACGCGGATAACTGGAAGCACTTTGCTCGCTGGCACGGAGACGGCTATTACGAGCTGCGTACGGAAGATATTGAAGACGTACCCGTCCGTCTCTTTCTCACACCGAAGCTCTTACAGGACGCGGAAGACATTCTCTATCGCCAGATAGTCAACGCCACGCGCTTTCCAGGCGTACGCATGGTCGTCATCACGCCCGACACGCACTACGGCTACGGCGTCCCCGTCGGCTGCGTGTTAATAACGGATGGCTACACCGGCGCAATCGCGATGGGGCCAGTGGGCTACGATATTGGTTGCTTTACCGGAGAAACTCTCATCCCCGTCGTTGACGGTCGCTCATACCCGATTGAGGAACTTGCTCAATCGGGCGAGGAATTTTTTATTTACGCCCTCTCGCCGGAACACAAGGTCGTCGTAGCCCCTGCCACTGCGAGGAAGACACGCACTCTTGCTCCGCTCGTCAAAGTCACGCTGGACAACGGGCGAGAGATTCGCTGCACGCCCGACCACGAATTCATGCTGCGCGACGGTAATTACAGACAAGCGCAACATCTGACTCCGCAAGTTTCGCTAATGCCCTTTCACTTGGGGACGGCAAAGAATCATGGGGCAGCCTTTAGTGCTACCGCTTATGCTAACCAGAGTGTTAGTTATAGCTATAACCATAAAGTCGTCGCTGTTGAAATTCTAAGCCAAACGGCGGATGTCTACTGCCTGACTGTTCCTGATTATGGAAATTTTGCGCTCGACGCGGGCGTGTTCGTGCATAACTGCGGGATGATGAGTGCGCGTTCCGGTGTGTTGGCGGAGGCGGCGACGCCGGAGAAGAAGCTGGAGTTTAATCGCGCCGTGATGGCGCGCGTGGAGATGGGCTACGGCGGTAAGAGCCATCGTTTGGGGCGTGTGACAGAGAGTGAGTTTAATAATCTGGTGCGCGGCGGGGCCGAGTACTACGTCGAGAAATACGGGGCGACGTTTGATAGAAGCCGCGCGGAGCGTCATCGCATTCCGGTGGATGACGACTGGCAGATTCCGTGGGGCGGCAAGGGCAGGCCCGAGCGCGGGATGGACCAGTTGGGCAGCCTCGGCGGTGGAAATCATTTTATAGAGCTACAGCGAGCGGAAGAAACCGGCACGCTCTTTCTACAGGTGCACACGGGAAGCCGTGGGTTTGGTCACGGGCTGGCGACCAACTATTTCGAGCTGGCGCGTGAGGAGCGGCCCGATGCTATGACCGACATCGATCTCGGTTATTTCACGCCCGAATCAATTCACTACCGCGATTACCTGAACGCCGTAGCGGCGGGCGGCAACTATGCAATCCTCAATCGACTGGTCATCTTCGAGCAGGTCTCGGAAGCTTTCAGGGAAGTGTTTGGCGAAAAGTTGGAGTTGATTTACGAGATTAGCCACAATCTAGTACAGCGCGAATGGCATCCCGATTTCGGAGAAGTGTGGGTGCATCGCAAGGGCGCGACGCGCGCTTTTCCTGCGGGCCATCCGGCCTTGAAGGGCACGTTCTGGGAAGAGACGGGCCATCCCGTACTGATTCCGGGAAGCAACAAAGATTACAGCTACATCCTGCGCCCGATGGAAGGCGCTGTGCGGAGCGGCTATTCAGTCAACCACGGCGCGGGCCGCCGTCTCTCGCGCGGCGAAGCTTCGCGCTCGCTCTCGCAGCGCAAGATCGACGACGAGTACGCGGCGGCAGGAATCCTCGTCAACACGGACGGGCACGTCCCCTTAGATGAAGCCGCGCCCGCTTACAAGCCGTCGGAAGAGGTCGTGCGCGCGGTGGTCGAAGCCGGTCTCGCGCGCATCGAATACACGCTGTGGCCGCTCGCTTCTTTGAAGGGCGTGGATGAAAGGAAGAACAGGCGCAGGCAGAAGAAGGCGGGCAAAAAAACCAGCGAGCATTATTAGAGCGGTTTTCAATTAGAAGATTAACTCACCGCCGAGACGCGGAGGGCGCGGAGGAAGCGCAGAGAGTTGAATTTTTCTCTGCGCTTCCTCCGCGACATCTCTGCGTCTCGGCGGTGAACTCTTTTCTCTACGTCATTCGCCGGTTTGAGTGGCGCTTGTTTGCGCGCCGTTCGCTTGCGCGCGGAGCATTTTGAGAAGCGCCACTTCTTCCGGTTGATATTCGGGTTCGATGCGGCGTATGTATCGCTCTATGCGGCGGCGAAACTCCGCGAGCGTCGTTCCCTTCTGATAAGCTTCGAGCACAGCCGGATGTATGTAGCTGCTGCGGCAGACGGTCGGCGTGTTGCCCAGGTGTTCGGCGACGCGCTTGACGGCGCTCGTCAACCTCCGTCGAGCTTCCTTTTCATCTTCACACTTCCCTTGTTCGGCCAGCTCCACCGCAGCCAGCAACGTCCCGCCCCACGTGCGAAAATCTTTGGCCGAGAATTCCGGCGCGGTCGCCGTCTTGATGTACTCGTTCACGTCGCGCGGGCTGATGGGCCGCACACGCCCCTCGTCGTCGTAATACTGAAAGAGCCTGCGGCCCGTTATCTTCTTGAGGTCTCCGATAAGCGTCGCCATCTCTTCGTCTACCATTATGCGGCGGTGATGTACCTGATGCTTGCCGACGAAGCTGAAGACCAGCCGCCCGCCCTTTTTTATCTCAAGGTGACGATTGCGCAGGGTCGTCACGCCATAGGTGCGATAGCGCCGCACGCTCTCTTCCGAGCCGACGCGAAAGTAGAGGTCGTTGATCAGACGCACGACCAGCGCAAGCACGCGCTCGCGCGTCCAGCCGTCGCGCGCTATGTCTTCGTTAGTGCGACGACGCAAGGATGCCAGATGCTCGCCGAAGCGTTCGACCTTTTGATACTTCTTTCGTTGCTGGCGGGCGGCAAACTGCGTGTGATAGAGGTATTGCACGCGCCCGCTCGTGTCCACGCCGACCGCCTGAAGGCGGCTGCCAGCGCGCGGGCTAATACGCACATGCTTCCACGCAGGAGGAATCGAGAGCGATTGTATGCGCTCAAGATGAGCTTGGTCCGTGATGCGTAAGCCCGTAGGGTCTTCGTAGCGGAAGCCCTTGCTTTTTGAGCCGCACCGCCGCCACCACTTCCTGCGCCCACCGCGCTCAATGGCCTCGGGCGGCTGCTTCTTACCCGCCTGTTCTAAAATTAAAGCTTCTGCAAACACCATTGTTTTGAAACCCTATCCTTGCTCGTTATCTCTACAGGGTTGAATCCACAATCAAACGGTGTTCCTCAAGTGAGCCTGCGGGCCGCGATAATGATGAATTTCCGCAAACGAGCAGTTTTATCTAGCATGCAGGCAGCAAAAAACAGTTCCCGCGTCTCTAAACAGACGTATGCGGGAGTGCCCAGTTGTGATATAAGATTACGAGATTCGTACACTGGGTCGTCTGGTTTCCGAAAGATTTTCCCGGGGGTCTTTCTATAAGAAGCAGGGTTAAATATCGGGACGGGCGGCTATTCGTCTTTAGTGCCGTACAGAAATCGTCACATCCTGGCCCTCGATAAACAGTAAGCGCAGAGAAACTACTCTAGGGAGGCGAATCGCGTGGGTTCACCGTTGATTGTGCTCACCGCTTCGACTACGGAAGCGAGCGAATGGCGTCATAGCATCTGGCAGCAAATGCTGTCGGCGACCATTCCTGCCAAGTTCAGCAAGACCTTCATCAACCCTGAATCTTTAATCAACGATTCGTGGCCGGATGGACGTGCTAAGTATGTCCCGAACGGTCTGCGCATGGTCGAGACCCTGCTCCTGCGCGAATATTCCGCGGAGGACGTTGTCACCTGCTACGTCGAGAATCTGGAAAAGTTTGTCGGCCCGGAAACACGACTCGTCGCCATCCACGCGCACAACCCCTTAGGCATCTCCTACGCGACCGATGTCTACTCGAAACTCGCGGGCGAGAATCTGATGCCTTTGAACGCATCGGAATTCATGCGTATCGTGACGCACCCGATCCTGAAAAAGTACAAGCCCAAGATTGTCATCGGCGGCCCCGGCGCGTGGCAGTTGGAGAAGGCCGACCGTCTGGACGAATTCAACGTCACGCACTTGATTGACGGCGAAGTCGAACTGGTCTTAAACGATCTCATCCAACGGATTCTGGCGGGCGATGCGTCGCTCCCTAGAATCATCAAGATTCCGAAAGACAAACAACCAAGCGTCGAAGAGATTCCGGTCGTGCGTCATCGCTCGACCTTTGGCGTGGTGGAAATCACGCGCGGGTGCGGGCGCGGCTGCCAGTTCTGCTCGCCCGCGACCAAGGTGGGCCGCTCCTTCCCGCTCGAACACATCATGGAGAGCGTGCGCGTCAACGTCGGCGAAGGCGCGACCGAAGTGATGCTCGCTTCCGAGGACATGTTCCTCTACGAGCAATTGCCGAACTTTGTGACCAACACGCCCGCGCTGGAAAAAATGTTCCGCAGCGTGGCGAGCGTGCCCGGCTTACAGACCATACAGACCTCGCACATCACGATGGCCCCGGTCGTCAAAGACCCGACCGTCATCGAAAGACTTTCGCCGCTCCTTGTTCCTTACTCGCACCTGCATCACAACGATTCTACGGACCCGAACAAGTGCATCGCAGACCCCATCATCGGTTTGGAGACGGGCAGCCCGCGCCTCTTCAACATCTACATGAAGGGCAAGGCTTATCCCTACAAGGCTCATCAATGGCGCGACGTAGTGGTCAAGGGCATGGAGATACTGAACCGTCACAACTGGTATCCCTTTAACACCTTTATCATAGGCTTGCCCGGTGAAACGGATGAAGACACGCGGCAATCCCTGGATATGCTTTACGACTTACGCGATGCGAAGGGAATGTTTGTGCCGACGTGGTTCGTGCCGCTTGAGAACACGCGCATGCAGAAGCGCGAGAGCGCCAAGCTCATAGAGATGACAGACCTTCAGTGGGAGTTTTTCTTCACCTGCTGGAAATACAACCTGGAGTTTTACGGCAGCAGCTATTCACGCTACAAGTACGGGATAGGAGTTCCGCTCTACTATTACATGCTGGGCCGCAAGCTTTTCGGTGACGGCATCAAGTACCCGCTCTATCGCTTCGCAGGCTTGCCCGAGCGCTTCATGCGCAAGCATCTCTATCTTGATTTCACAGGCTACAAGCGCACCTCTAAATTGATGCAGCCACACGCCGCCGAAATCATCCCCGGCTTTGAATCGGTCAAAGGTCTCAACATGATTGACGCCAGCCAACTGCACCACGTCAAAGCCGCCGCGAGCGAACCCCTGCACGCCACAGGCGACTGAAAAAGCAGGGATGAGGGCGGAGGGATGAGGGATGAAACAGGAAAGAAGAACTACTCAGGTTGAATAGCTTCCTTTTCATCCCTCATCCCTCCGCCCTCATCCCTTTCCTTTATTCCCCTTCTCCTGAATCAAACCTCTGGTCGCCGTTGACGGAGACGACGACGCGGCGCACGGTGGGGAATTGTTTGAGCGTGCGCGTGACGGCTTCTCTGAATCTGCCGGGAGCCATATCGCCGGGCCAGCCCGGCCACGCGCGCGAGGCGACGAAGTTGACGCGCGCCGTCCCGTTTCTAATCGTCAGCGAACCGATATCGAACTCCGAGACGCTGAGACCCCTGTAGCCTCGCCGCTCCTCCGCAGAGGTCGGCCCGTCAAGCAGTTCTTCCAGAGCCTCGCGCGCGGGCGCTGCGTTATTAACGCGGCGCGTGACCGCGCTCAGGCCGAACGGATTCCGCGTGCTCTCCGCACCGTCGCGATAGAAGTAGATGCGTACCTGTTTATTGCGCTGGATGCCGGAAGCCGTGGCTGTAGAGAAAGCCGGGGCGAGTAGAAGTGCAACCAACACCAACACGAACCATTTTCGGATTTTCATAACGCCTCCTCGTGGGAAAAATTGGGAGAGCGTAACACACGGTTGGGACGTTTCGAGTAAGAAAGATTTGCAGGGCGGGTTTGCGCCCCATCACTTTTTACTACCACGGCGCGCCGCTTTCTTCTTCGCAGCCTTTTCGCCTACGACTTCCGTTTCATCACCGGGCTGCGCGTATTCGTCATCAATCTTCTGCAAGAGCCAGAGAGCGCGCCCGCGCTCCTTTCGTCCCTTCATACGAAAGAGCCGCCACTCTCCTTTGAGGCGCTTCCCCTTGAGACGAAACTTCAGCGCGCCCGCGCGCCATGCTTCCAGAGGGTCTTCCTCGCCCGACATCTCATACGTCCCTATGTCCCAGCGATAGACCTGTCCCGCGCCGTAATGGCCTTCAGAGATTTCACCCTCGTAGGTGAGATAGGAGACGGCGTGGTCTTCGACCTCTACGGCCAGACGTTTTACTTCGGGGTCGAGCGACGGCCCCTTGGGCACGGCCCAGCTTTTGAGCACGCCTCCCATCTCCAAACGAAAGTCCCAGTGAAGATGCGAGGCGTGATGCTCCTGCACGACGAATCTTTGCGTCTCGCTTTTCATCGGTCTAGCTTTTAACCTTCGCTCTCGACCGGTGACAGGTCCGTGTTGGCCGGACCGTTGATGACGCGCCCCACCGCGTCGTAGCGCGAGCCGTGGCACGGGCAATCCCATGTCTTCTCGTTCGTGTTCCATGTGACGATGCAGCCCAGGTGTGGACAGACGGCAGACATCTTGTGGGCCACTCCGTCCTCGTCGCGATACACGGCCTGTTTCGTCAAACCGCTACGGAGCACAGCGCCTTCTCCCGCCGCGATTTCATTTTCCGAATCCACTTCGCCCGGTGTCACGTAATCCATGTACTGCGCGGCGACGTTGACGTTCTCCTTGATCATCTCCGTCAAAGCGGAAAGCTCCTTGCGCGACGGATCATAGATTTCAGCCCACTCGTTCGGGCGTTTTTGTATGAGGTCGGTCAGAAGAATGCCCGCGATTGTTCCATGCGTCATGCCCATGCCGGAATCGCCCGTCGCGATAAAGACGTTCGGCTCGTCCAGAGGATTCGGCCCGATAAAAGCGAGGCCGTCCACCGTCTCCATGACCTGACCGGACCAGCGAAACTCTACCTCGCCTATCATCGGGAAACGATGGCGCGCCCATTTTTCAAGACGGTTGTAGCGACGCTGAAAATCACGCTCCTGTCCCGTCTTGTGGTCTTCGCCGCCGACAATCAGGACGTCGTGCTGCTCATTCTCTCCAACACCGCTTTGCACCCTGATGTAGTGATAGGGGTCGAGCGTGTCCCAGTAAAGAGCTTTTTCAACAGAGCCGCGCGGGACGCGCGCGCCGATGACGTACGTCATGTAAGGCGCTTGCTTGGTGTGTATCTCGAAGCGGTCGTTGACGGGCGTGTTGGTCGCTACGACTACGGCGTCTGCCGTCACGACGTAACCCGTGACGGTTTCAACCCGTGCCTGTGTGCCGCCTTCAATCTCTACTGCGTGCGCTGAGCCGCCAGTGAAGATTTGCCCGCCGTCGCGTCGTATGGCGCGAGCGAGCGCGTTTAGATACTTGAGCGGGTGAAACTGTGCCTGACGCGGAAAACGTAGAGCGCGGCCCGTGTCGAAATCTTTAAGCGGCGCACGCTCCACAAACTCTACGTCGGTGAGCCCCGCGCGATGCGTTGCGCTCAGCTCGTCGTCCAGAACCTTTCTGGATTTGCGCGGCGGGGCAAACAGGTAGCCGTCAACGCGCTCGAAATCACAATCAATTCCTTCCTCGCGAACGATGCGCTCGATGCGGTCGATGGCCGCCGTGTGGCTCGCGGCGGTGAGACGCGCACCCTTCTCGCCGAAGATGCGCTCGATTTCAAAGTAGCGGTCGTCAAGCGCGTTCGTGAGATGCGCCGTGGTTCTTTCGGTATTGCCGCCGCCCACAGGCCCGTCGTCTAAGACTACTACGGAGCGCCCTTCGCGCCCGAGCAGGTAAGCGGTGGTGAGTCCGGCAATGCCTGCGCCGACGATGCAGACGTCCGCGCGCCAGTCAGATTTTAAAGCGGGCTCCACAGGTTCTTCTGCGGTCGCTCTCCAGATGGAAACTCTTCGTCCCGAATCGCTTGTCATTTCGTTGCCCCTTGTTGCAAAAAGCCTCTTGACAGAGTTGATATTTCGGTAGCAGCCTTAAGCGCCAAATTAGTATTACGGTTGATGGACGCTCCACTCGCTCTCTGGCGGCGATGAAAGGAAAGGAGAATAACGCTCATGTCCAGTCCGGCCAGCATCGGCGGTCATCCGATTCATCCGATGCTCATTCCATTTCCAATCGGTCTCTGGGTCTTCTCTCTGATCGCAGACTTAATCTATCTCTGGCGCGGCAACCCCGCGTGGCAGTGGATAGCCTTTTACTCTCTCGCGGCGGGTTGTCTCGGCGCAGTCGCGGCAGCCATCTTTGGTATCATCGACTACTTCGCCATCAAGGACAAAAAGGTGTCGAAGATTGCCGCGTGGCACGCGCGCTTCAACGTGCTTGCGCTTCTGGTTTTTGCCGCCAGCTTTTACCTCAGAACCAACAGGGGCGCGGAGATGATCGGCGGCAGCATGAATATCCCGCTCATTCTCTCCATCGTCGGCGTGCTGGCCGTCACGGTTAGCGGCTGGCTCGGAGGCGAGCTGGTCTTCAAGCACGGCGTCGGGGTCGAAAAGACAGTGACAAGTGACGAGTGACAAGTGACAAGTTAAAGCAGCTTGTTCTTGCTCGTCACTTGTCACCTGTCGCTCGTCACTGTCTTTCACTATTTCCCAGCCTGTGCGCTGCGGCCTGACGGCTGCCCTTCGGTCTTGGAAGTTTCGCCCGCTTCCATCAACTGTTTGAAGCGGCGCAAGTCCTCTTCGATCTGCTGCGATGGTTCTTCGCCAAAGAGCTTGGCAATCGTTGCGCCTATGATTCCGGCTGGCGGGTCGTATTTAAGAACCACACGGACTTCCGTGCCTCGCCCGCCCGGAGCGGCTGTGAAATGCACGGAGCCCGCGTTTGCCACGTCCGCGCCTTCGAGCGAGCGCCATGCTATCAGCTCGTTCTCTTTCTCGTTGTAAGTCTCCGCGTCCCATTCCACGCTTGAGCCCGCGGGCGCTTTCGCTATCCAGTGCGAGCGGTTGCCGCCCGTCACACGCACGCTCTCAAGATGCCCCATAATGCGCGGCAGGTTTTCCAGGTTGCGCCAGAACTGGTAAAGCTGCTCGGGCGATTTATTGATGATGATGCTCTTTTCGACCTTGATGCCGCGATCCCCCGGAACGCTCACCACGGGACTCTTTGCTTCAGTTGTACTTCCCGCCGTGTTGATGCCAGCGGCTTCGTACATAGCGCAGTGACCGCTCGTTCCGCGATAGACGAGGCTGCCGCCGACGAGCGCCAGCACCGCACCGCTCCAAGAGCCGTTTGCGATAAGCCTTGTTAGGCCATAAACAGCGAGCGCGCCGCCGCCTATAGCCGAAGCCCAGCGCTCTGTCTCGCCCACGTTAACCTTGCCGGAGAAAATGCCCGGAACGCCCCAATTCTTCTTTGCGCCGCCCGGCTCATCGCCGCGCGCATTCTCTGTATTGATGATTCCGGCCTCTCCCAGTGCCTCTTGCATTGATTCTGCCATTGCTAGTTTTCCCTCCCAGTTATTCCTTGCTTGCTAACACCGTAGAGGGTTGCAGGAATGTTTGACGAACTCTGTGCGAAACCTTCCTTTTGTTTTGACATTCGGGTGAGAATCAACAGTTACGCCCGCGTATAAAGCTAAAGAGGGAAAGGGGCGTCCCCGGCGCGCCACACACTTCATAAAATTGTCGGAACTGGAAACAGGGCCTCATGCTAGCATAGCGGCAAAAGTGCAGGCTCGAATCATTAGCCGGAAGAAGAACGGCAGGTACTTTTTCAATGGAAAGTAAAAAAGAAGAGAGTCAGGCGCGTCCGGCAGAGGATGAGACAACCCGTGTGTCTGCATCAAAGGCCGAAGCGCAAGAGGAGGCTGCGGACGGTTTAATCACTAAGCCGCAGCCAACGCCCACCGTCAAACAGTTGCTGCAAAATCTGGTGGCGGCGGTAGAGGAGCTTCGCCCAAAGCCTCCCAGGCCCAAACCGCTTCAGGAAGTCGCCGACCAGTTCAACGCCCTTTTAACCATTACCATCAAGACCATAGGCTTTTTAATCATCGTCCTCATCATCCTGTTAGTCGTCGTCCCGGTTCTGCGGAAGAAACTCGATGCTTACTGGACCGGCAGAGAGACCCTCTCGCTGGAAACTTTTGTAGTTGCGCCTGACCTGGAGAAAAGCGGCCTCTCCTCCGAGGTCATCGCGAGCAAATTAGCGGATCAAATCAATTACGTGCAAAGGCGCGCGCAGGGCGGGAGTCGAATGGTGTCGGGGCAGCCCATGGTAACGCCCAACGTAGGGACGCCCGAAAATACCGCGCCCGATGTGGAACTCCCTGGAACCAAGATTTCTTTGAACTCACTAGTGCAATACATCGCCAGCCTGTTCGGGAGACAACCGACGCAAGTCAAAGGCGAGTTGACCCGCGTGGGGGATAATCTACGGTTGACTGTTCGTCTGTTAAGAGACACGGATGAGCCGGAGAAAGAGCTGAAAAAGTCTTTTGACGGAAAGGATATTGATGCCCTTCTACTGGAGGCTGCCCAGTATGTCCTGAGATACATAGCACCCTATGCGCTGGCATCATATAAATATAGTCTTGAAGAAAGAGACGCGGCCTTCGAGTTTGCCAACTATGCTCTTTATCATGCGCCGGACGCGGATGATTGTTATGCGCAGGCTCTTTTAGGTGCAATTCTAACCGACGAGGGGCGTAGTAGCCGTGAGCCGAAAAAGTACGAGGAAGCGGAAAAGCATTACGAGGCGGCGCTCAAATCATGTTCCGGCTCCGCCCCGCTCTATATAAGCTGGGGCTACACGTTGGAACAAAAGGGGGATTACCAGAAAACTAATGGGAATGACAAGAAAGCTAAGAAGGATTCCGAAGGAGCTAAGAAAGATTACGAGGCAGCTAAGAAGGATTACGAGGGAGCTGTTGCTAAATACAAACAAGCTACCGAGATTGATCCGAAGTCGGCGGTCGCGTTCGTCCGCTGGGGTCAGATTTATCTTTACCAGTTAAATAATCCGAACGAAGCCAGGGCCAAATTCCAGCAGGCTATAGAGGCGGATTCGCGTTACGCGTGGTCTTACATCAGCCTTGGCATCATGGAGCAGATGAACGGGAATCAGAAATTAAGTGAGGACAAAAAAGAGGAGGCCGCTCGTTTCTACGATGCGGCGATAAGCAATTACCAGAAGGCGATTGCCAATGACCCCGAATCCTACATGGCCTACTTTTACTGGGCCAATACGCTGTATGCTCAACGTAAATGGGACGCGGCGATGGTACCGATTCGCAAGGCTACAGAGCTTAATCCTCGTTCGTCAGACTCCTACGAATACTGGGCGGCCTTTCTTGAACACAAAGGAGATACAAAGGGGGCGATAGAGAAAGCGCGGAAGGTCATAGAGCTTGCGCCGCAAGCTGTAAGCTCCTATCTCTACCTACACAAACTGCTGTTTCTGAGCCGGGATTATGGAGCGGCGGCTGAAAATCTGGAACAGGCTGTGCTCAGCGCCAACCAGAAAGATGATAATTATTACCGGCTGTATAGTAGCTGGGGCGATGTGCTCTTTGAAATGGGACAAGACGACGAAGCCCGTAAAAAATATGAAGAGGCCAATAAACTTGAGCCTGATAATCCCTACGCGGATTACGGATTGGGTAATATTCTCTACAGGGACAAGAACTATCAGGGAGCCATTGATAAATACGACAAAGCAATCCAACTTGAAGATCAGCAGGAAGACCTCGCGGCCAAAGCTTATACGAAGTGGGGCGATGCGCTACGTGAGATGCGCCGCATGGATGACGCACTTGCCAAATATAGTAAAGCCATAGAGGAATACAGGAAGGTAGTAACATTTGATCCAGACTCAATCGTCGGCAGAGATGCTCAAAACTCCATCGCTCGATTGGAAGAGGTGAAAAAGCAGATGGGCCTGCCGAGATAGGCCGTAGTTGTTAATCAGAAAAAGGCCCACGCGATAGAGCGCTCTATCGCGTGGGCCTTTTTCTGATTAAAGCCGTTCAGCTTTTACTCTCAGGAAGCGGCGACTTCGGGCGCGGCCTTGGCATTGCGGCTATTCGCCTGGTCCGATGCCTTTTCCTGCGCCACGTAATAAAGAATACGGTTGCAGTTGTCGCAAATGATTATCTCTTCGCCGCGCCGTACTTCGGCCATCACCTGCGGGCGGAGCGCCATGAAGCAGGCCGAGCACGAGCCGTTGCGCGCTTCGGCCACGGCCACGCCGTCGCGTATACGCGTCGAGATGCGTTTATAGGTCGCGCTCAACTGTTTGGGCAAAATTTCCAGCAGGCGGTCGCGCTCTGCGCGGCGCGTCGTGAGCTGTTCGGTCTGAATCCGCGTCTGTTCCTCGAAGGCACGCATGCGCTCTTCGTGCTCGCCGCTCATGCTCTGGATTTCCGGCTCGCGCTCCTTAAGCTGACCTTCGGCCTGCTCAAGGATTTCCATCTTTTCCAGAACCTGTGTCTCCAGTTGCGAAATCTGTTTGCGTGCGGCGTCCGCTTCGCGTATCGCTGCCGTGTACTCGTGCTCGTTCTGGGAAGACATCAGGTTGCGCTCGGCGCGTTCGAGCCGGGTGCGTTGTTCGGTGAGTTCGTTATCGAGCCGTGTGCGCTCGGTGTGGGCATCGTCGCGGCGCATTTCGATGGCCCGAATATCAAAGGCGCGCTGCTCGAACTCTTTTTCGATCTCAGCGCGCCTTTGCGGGATGCTTTCTATTTCGGCTTCTAGTCTGCGTATACTTGTGTCTGCGTTCTGCAAAGCGATTAACTGCTCTAATTCCGCTTTCACTCTCTTTTTACTCCCTCAAAAGATCAAGACTTGGCGACCAATATGAAAATGCGAGCGCATTTCTGAAAGATAAATGATCACACATTCGCGTTTAACACGCAAGGCGCGACGCGGAGAAAGGGAGACGCGGGGACGCGGCGAGAAGAAAATCCAAGTCTTCCTCTCGCCGCGTCTCCGCGTCTCCGCGTCTCCACGTCTCTGTTCTACTTCACGCCGACGGCGCGGGCGGCGTTGATGCGCCCGCCGGTCTGGACTTTTCCTTTCAGCGCGGGCAGAGGGTCTACCGAATCAAAAAGTCGCTGCCTGAGTTCCTTGACCGACAGGTTCGGCTCGACCGCGAGCACCAGAGCAGCAACGCCTACGACTTCCGGCGTCGCCATCGAAGTTCCAGAATGCTCCTCGAAAGCTCTGCCGAGCCACGTGCTCAGAATCTCCGCTCCGGGCGCGGCGACGTGCACGCTCTTTGCGCCGTAGTTGGAGAAGGAGGCCAGCTCGTCCGAGCGATTAAGCGCCGCGACCGAGATGATGTTGGGAAGATTGTAGCCCGCAGGATAATGCGGCGAGCGGTCTGCGTCGGCGCTCGAATTGCCGCTCGCGGCGACAAAGAGAATGCCTTCGTCGCCTGCCTTGCGGATCGCGTCTTCCAGCGCACGCGAACTCATAGTAGAACCCCAGCTCGCATTGATGACGCGGACGTTGACGCCCGCACGCTTGCGGTCAATCACGTAGTTGATGGCCTTAATCGCATCGGCAGTTGTGCCGGAGCCGTTCGCGTTCATAAACTTGAGCGGCATAATCTCGACCTGCCAGTTGATGCCCGCAATGCCTTCGTTGTTATCGCCTTCCGCTCCGATGATGCCTGCGCAGTGTGTCCCGTGGCCGTTCTCGTCCATAGGGTCGCCCGTGTTGTCTATGGCGTTAAAGCCCTGCGCGTCGTCTATGCGGCCACCAAGGTCGTCGTCCGCATAGGCCGCGATGTCGGCAGGCCGCACCCACATGTTTTTGATTAAGTCCGGATGCGTGTAATCGACGCCGCTATCGAGCACGGCGACGACTACCTTGCGCGTGCCCTTGGTTTTCTCCCAGGCGAGGAGCGCGCTGATGTCTGCTTTGGCACGCCCGCCGCGCTGCCCGCTATTAGAGAGCGACCACTGGTCGCCGAACATGGGGTCGTTCGGGCCGTTGACAGCCCTGTCAAGATAAGAGGGAGGCGCGTACGTTTGCGGCTCAGGGTCCAGATTGATGACGTAGTTCGGCTCGGCGTATTCGACCGAGTCCGTCAACAGACGATACTCTGCCGCGACCGCTTCAGCCGTCCTGCCATCATTGTCTTCGATGACGGCCAGACCATCGACCGCTTCGACGCTGTCTTCGACGCGATCATTCAAGCGAAGCGCAATCTCTCTCACGCGGTCAAGCTTTGTGCCCTGACGAAAACGCACGAGCACCTGTGCGCGCTCCTGCTTCTGTGTGCTCTTCGGGCTGGTCGGCGTAAACACGAGGCGCGCACGCGAGCGTGGAGGCGAATCGCGCTGCCAGCGCCGCACCTGTCCCATCATCGCGGCCACCAGAATAACAGTTAAAGCCAGTATCAGATGTTTAGGGAAATTCTGCCGGTTCATCACAACACCTCAAAATCAAGTCTGAGAGTTAGGAGTCGTGAGTCAAAAGCAAGAGCCTGTCTATGACTCCGGACTCACGACTCCTGACTCTAGACTTTATGGTTAGAGCCTTGATAGTTAAAGAGCCTCAGTTGGTCGCGGCTGGCGCGGTATTCGTGGTTTGCGCCGCCGGGTCCGCTCAGGCGTATGCGCCAGCCGGAGGTAATCATCTGCCCGCTCATCTCATCCTCGACGGGCGCACCGAGGGCCATGTCCGGAAAGTCAGCCTGTTCGACGCCTTCTTCCTGAATCTCGTTTTCCGAGACGCCTAGGCGCTGGGCCAGATCGGCACGCGCGCGCTTGACGGCATCCTCCTTGCTCAAAGCCATGTCTGTTTTCTACTCCTTCACGGGCCGACTATTTAGGCGTCCCTCAAAATGATTTACGCAGCGTCCTGAGCGTAAGTTTCCGAGGGTCTTGTCCCTCTCGTCTCTCTGCGAGTATTCTGCGCCCGTGCGGGCCGGTTCGTCAAAGTTTTAGAGACGCACGCGGCCACGCCCACTGTTTTCGATGAGCGAAAATCCGAAAGAGATTACCGCACGAGCAGACCGTTTGTACGACGAGCGCGCACACGGCCCGGAACCCGTGCGGCAAAGCGTCGAGCTATTAGAGCGAGCGCCCGATGATTACGAGACGCTCTGGCGAAGGGGGCGCGCACACTTTTTTCTGGGGCAGGAAGCGCATGATAAAAGCGAGCGTCACTTTCATCATCAATCGGGCGTAAGAGCCTGCGAGCGTGCCGCGCGCATCTCGCCCGAGCGCGTCGAAGGCCATTTCTGGCTCGGCGTCAATCTGGCGCTGCTTGCCCGTCTGGAATTCGTCGGGCGCGCACTCTTTCACGCGCTCAAGGCACGCCGCGCGCTCCTGCGCGCCGTTCATCTAGATGCCGCTTATCACGCGGCTGGCCCCTTGCGCGTGCTCGCACGACTTGAATCCAATCTCCCCAAACTCTTCGGCGGCGGCCCCACACGCGCCCGCGCCCATTATGAACAGGCGCTCAGCCTCGCACCCGCCAACACAGTCACCCGTCTCTACTTCGCGGAACTACTCACGGAAACAGGCGACCACCAAGAGGCCCGCGCACACCTCGAAGCCCTTCTCAATTCTCCAGACGACCCGGCGTGGGACTTTGAAATCAAACGTGACAAGGCACAGGCGCAGGAATTATTAAGAAAAGACGTAAATCGTAAATCGTGAATCGTAAATAGATAAAAGCTGGTTCGTCTATTTACGATTCACGATTTACGATTTACGTCTTTTCTATCTCAGGTCGCCGCAGGTGTGTTGGAGGAGGGCGGCGACGGTGATGGCGGCGGTTTCGGCGCGCAGGGTGCGCCCGCCTAAAGTGACGATGCGCCAGCCTGCGTGACGCACGCGCGCTATCTCTTCATCGGTCCAGCCGCCTTCCGGGCCGACGAGCGCCGTCACGCTTTGCGGTCGCTGTACAGCTTTAATCGCCTCCATGAGTCCCTCGCCGTCGCGTTCGGCAAACATCAGGCACAACGCGCCGCCTTCATCGGTCGAGCAATTTTCCAGCAGGGAGTCGAAGGCCACGGGCTCGTCAATGGTGGGGACGACGGCGCGACCGGATTGTTTCGCGGCTTCCTGTGCGATGCGTCGCCAGCGAAGGGTGCGTCGCGCTGCGTCGCGCTCGTCGCGCAGGCGTATGTCCGAAAGCTTTGTCATCACTGGCACGATGCGCCGAACGCCCAGCTCTGTCGCCTTCTGCACGACGAGATCAAACTTTTCGCCCTTGACGAGGCCGAGCGCAAGCACAAGCTCAAGCGGCGATTCAGGACTCTTCGCGTCCAGCTTTTCCAGCACCGCGAGCGCGGCCTCGTCGCGCCGCAAGCTCTCTATACGACAGCGATACTCGTTGCCCTCGCCGTCAAAGACAAACACTTCATCGCCCGGCTTGAGCCGTAGCACCCCGCGCATGTGCTGCGCTTCATCGCCCTCAAGCGTGACCGTCTGCTCACGACCAAAACTTTCAGGCGGCGCAAAGAACCTTCGACGAGACATAAAGGGATTGATTCATCGGTTCATTTATCCATTGAATCAATGAAACAATGAATAAATGAATCAATTCTAAATCGTCATTGCTATCCATTCGCCTTTACTGATGACTTCGATTGATTGCGAGACGCCGACGAGTTCCAGAAGGCGTTGACGCACGAGTTGTTGTTGTGAAAGGAGAATGCCAGAAAGAATCAGCCGCCCGCAGGTCGCTGCCAGTAAGTAAGGCAGAAGCGGAAGGATGACGTCGGCAGTGAGATTGGCGCACACGAGGTCTGCCGAAGCAGTGGATTCATCGACCGTCCCTGTGCGAAAGCTCACGCGCGCGGCCACGTTGTTCAAGCGTGCGTTTTCGCGTGCTATCTCAACGGCCGTGGCGTCCGTGTCGCAGGCTTCGATGCGCGCATCGGGCCGGAGCATGGCGGCGGCAATTGCAAGTACGCCTGTGCCCGTGCCTACGTCCAGAAAGCTTGCGCCGTCGAAATGTTTTTCGATGGCTTCCAAACAGAGACGTGTGGTCTCGTGCGTGCCCGTGCCGAAGGCCATGCCGGGCTCGATTCGTATGACGTGTCTCTCTTCTGTATTTTCAATCTCGGTCCACGGCGGGGCGATGATGAAACGCCGGCCCACGGGCACGGGCTGCCATGATTTTTTCCACTCGCCCAGCCAGTCGCGGTCGGCCACTTCGCGCATCGTGATATCGCGCACCGAAGACGACGGGAGATTGTAAATCCTCAGTGCATCAAAGAGCGCGTCGCGCACCGCTTCGCGCTCGGGCGGCGCATCGAAATAAGCGGTCACGTCAACGGTCTCGCTCTGTTCGTTAGCTTTCGCTCCCAACTCGTCCGATTCCGTGCCGAGCGCGCCCGCTTCCATCAAAGCATATTCGACGGCCTCGCGCGCCCCGCGCTCCATGCAAACGTCGAGCGCGTACCACACGCGCTCCACTTGCACGCTCGCTGCTTCACCCGCAACAACATCTTCTGCGCTCAACAGCCTGTCTCCCATTATTTCTCTTTACCGTGAATCCCCAGCGAGTCTAAAAGGTGCTCGCGGTCGCGCCAGTCCTCTTCGACTTTGACGAACAGCTCAAGGTGAGCGCGATGTCCAATTAGACGTTCTATGTCCTGACGAGCGCGCGTGCCGATTTCCTTGAGGCGCTCGGCCCCGTGGCCGATGATGATCTTTTTCTGCGAAGCGCGCTCGACAAAGATGGCGCAGTAGATGCGCGCAAAGTCCGGGCGCTCCTGCTCGAACTTTTCCGTGACCACAGCCGTCACATATGGAATCTCTTCGCCCGTCGTGTGCAGGATTTTTTCGCGCACAATCTCCGCGACCAGATTGCGAATGGGCTGGTCCGTCAATTCGTCCGCTCCGAAAAGCGGCTCGCCCTCTGGCAGATTCCTGATTATCTCTTTGAGCAGGACGTCAACCTGATCGCCCTTCAAGGCAGAGAGTGGAACGACCGCGCGCCAGTCGTATTCGCCCTGATACCATTCCATGAGCGGCAGCAGTTTGGACTTGTCCGCGAGCCTGTCCGTCTTGTTCAGAAGCAGGAGCGCGGGCTTGCCCGCACGTTGGACCAGATCGAGTACAAAGCGGTCGCCGTTGCCCGTCGGGGCCGAAGCGTCGCGTATCAGGCAGACGAGGTCCACGCCTTCGAGCGCGTCATGCACAGCCGTCATCATACGACGGTTGAGCAAGTAACCCGGCTTGTGCACGCCCGGCGTGTCCACGAGCACAATCTGTCCCTCGGGCTGCGTGATGACGCCCTCTATGCGATAGCGAGTGGTCTGCGGTTTGTTCGAGACGGCGGCGATTTTTTCGCCGACCAGCCGGTTCAACAGCGTGGACTTTCCGGCGTTGGGCCGCCCGATCAGCGCGACGTAACCACTGCGAAACTCTTCAGCCTCTTCAGCCATGAACTTTACCCGGTGTGCTTCTCTCAATCTCTCTTTCTCAATTGCATGTCGAGACTTTACGCTTCGACAGCAAAGCTTTCAACATGCGCCGCGAGGGGCGACCATTAGAGCCCCTGAAAGGGGCGGAAGATAATAGCCCACGGCGTGAGCCGTGGGAATAATTCGCGAATCAATAACAAGAGCCCCTGAAAGGGGCGAAAGAAATCCGAGCGTGAAATTCTTTCGCCCCTTTCAGGGGCTCTCAACTTTTTCTTTCCGGCTCGTCCCACGGCTCACGCCGTGGGCTATTATCTTCCGCCCCTTTCAGGGGCTCGTGCTTACTTGTGCGCGCGGGCGCGCACGGGGTGATTCTCCTCTTCCTGCTGACCGTTAATCAGGCTGTAGAGCTTGTTCGCCTTGGTCGGGTCGAGCGATTGTAAGGCTCTGTATTCTGCGAGCGCGCCGTCTCGATTGCCGAGCGCGATGAAGGTGCGGCCAAGCTGGTAACGCACGTCTGCGTTTCTGGGCGCAAGACGCACCGCCTGCTCGTAAGCGTCAGCCGCTTCGGCGTACTGGCGAGCATAAAAGTGCGCGTCGCCCAGATAGAAGTGCGTGACGTATTCGCGCGGAGCTAGACGCGCGGCCTCTCTGTAGAAAGGAACGGCCTGCGCGTACTGGTCCGCGTTGTAGTAGGTGTTGCCCATGCCGAGCAGGGCGTCAGCATTCTCCGCGTCCATCTTGAGCGCAATCGTGTACATCTTGCGCCCCTCGTCGTAACGCTTGGCCTCCGTGTAGAGGTCGCCCGCACGGACGTATTCCTTGAGCGCCTCTTCTTTACGACCCGAGTGGAAATAAGCGTCTGCCAGATACCAGTGCGCGGTGGCCCATTTGGGACTGATGCGAACGGCCTGCTGGTAAGGCCCGATGGACTGGGCATACTGTTCGGAGTTGTAATAGGAGTTGCCGAGCGAGAATTGGGCGTCGTCGTCGTTCGGGTTCAGGCTCACCGCACGCGCCAGGAAAGGAATCGCGTCCTTGTACATCTCCAATTCATTCAGAGTGCTCCCGAGCGAGCGCAGCGCTTCCTGATAGTCGGGTTTAATCTTGATGGCATCGATATAAGAAGACGCCGCCTCACGATAGCGTTTGAGCTTGTAGAAGGCATCGCCCAGATAAAAGTGGGCCGTCTCCCATTGAGGATTGAGCCGCGTGGCCTGCTGGTAGGCCGCGACGGCTTCCGTAAAACGGTCCAAATTGTAGAGCGAGTTGCCGAGGTCGAACCACGCATCCTCGTCATCGGGCGCGATGCGGACCAGTCGCTGGTATCTATCCGCAGCCTGCGCATACTGCTTGGCCTCGAAGAAAGCGTCGCCCTGTCTCTCCAACTCGTCGGCGCTCGGGCCTGTGGGCTGTACAGGTCTGGTCGTGGTGGTCGTCGTGCCGCCGCCACCGCCGCCGCCCGCCGGACGTTTGCGAGTGCTGCGCCTGGCCGTGGTGCGTTTGGCTGCGCCCGTGTTGCCCGTGCTGCGCGTGGAAACGGCAGCAGCGCCGCCGGAGATATCCGAGCCTCCACCGACCGCGCCGCCCGGCCCGGTCGAATGGCCCTGCGCCTGTGCCGCGCTATCGCCGCCCACCACGAGCGCGACGAACAAGACCAAGAGAGCCGCCGCGCGCAGGCCGTAAAACTCTTTGATTTTCATTTCTGACTCCTGATGTAATTAAAGTTTGCCCTGGCAGCAAACTGTCAACGAAGGGTATTCGTGCCAATTGCTCGCGGCACGCTCTCGACCGCTTCGCGCGAGGGTTCGGAAACCCAGGGGAAATCCAGCCGGGGACGAGACGTGCGCCCTTTATGACTTTTGCTCTGACACGAGGTTCAAGCGCATGTGGAATCAAAGTCGTTTGCGAGGACTCTTGCTCTTTCCGTCTCACGCATCAATCGGGTGGCGGCACCGGAAGACATGGATTTTTATCAATATTCCAAGAAAGGACTCTGACCTCTCTATCCTACAACAGCAAGGGGAAAGGAAGAAAGGGATGAAAAGAAGGGATGAGGGATGAGGGCGGAGGGATGAGGGATGAAAGGGTTGAGTGAGTGCGTCAATTGAATCAATCACTCATTCTTACTTCATCCCTCATCCCTCATCCCTCATCCCTCATCCCTTGCTCGCCTGCTCGCCGTTGAGGCGTAGAATCTCGACGGTCATTTCTGCGGACTCGTACATGTCTTTGACGTCGAGCCATTCGTTAACGGTGTGGATGGCGCGCATGCCTGTGCCGAGGTTGGCGCACTCGATGCCTTTACGGTTAAAGATATTAGCGTCGCAGCCGCCGCCCGAAGCCATCGTCTGCACATCGAGCCCCATCCGCGCCGCAGCCTGTTTGACCAGTTGCACGACGCGCGAATCTTCAGGCACGTCCATAGCGTAGTATTCCGGCTCGACCTTTGATTCGACCCGCGCGCGTGTTGTCTTGCCTTCGACCGTCACTTCATACCTGGCCGCCGCCTCTTCAAAGCACTTGACCATGTGGTCGCACTGCGCCTTGAGCTTCTCTTCGTTTAAGGAACGCGCCTCGCCTTTTAGCTCCACCAGATTGGTGATGATGTTGGTCGCTTCGCCGCCGCGTATAACGCCTATGTTGGCCGTGGTCTCTTCGTCTATACGCCCGAGCTTCATGTTGCAGATGGCATCGGCTGTGACCTTGATGGCGGAGATGCCCTGCTCGGGCGCAACGCCCGCGTGCGCTTCCAGCCCGTAGACTTTGAACTCAAGGTGATTGGCCGACGGCCCCTTCGTGAAGAGAAAGCCCGGATCATCGGAATCAAAGACGATGCCGTACTTCGACCTGATACGGGAGACGTCCAGATGCTTTGCGCCAAGCAGACCGACCTCTTCGCAGATGGAGAAGACGGCTTCGATGTCCGTGTGCGGGATGTTCTGTTCCTTCAGGCAGCGTATGGTTTCGATGATGACGGCACAGCCGGACTTATCGTCGCCGCCGAGAACAGTTGTTTTGTCCGTGCGTATGATGTCGCCTTCGACAATCGGTTTGACGCCTTCGCCCGGAACCACCGTGTCCATGTGCGCGCTCATCATGATGGGCTCCGAGTTGGGGATTGTGCCCTTAAAGCGTGCGATGACATTGCCGGAATTGCCGCCGACCTTTTCGCCGGCGTCGTCAATCTCGACCTCCGCGCCCAACTCCTCGCAATACTGCTTGATGCGCTCGGCCACCTCGCGCTCCTTGCGCGAGTGGCTATCAATCTGTACGAGTTCGAGCAGAAGATTCTTGATGCGCTCCTGATTAATCATCATGCTCCCGAGAATTTGCGATTTTAGATTTGCGATTTTCGATTGGATAAGGACTCAAGATAAAATTTTTAATTCTTGAGTCCTTATCCAATCGAAAATCGGCAATCGCAAATCAAAAATTTTTCCGAATCCTACTACACGACGAAAGGCTTTCGCTACTTTTGAAGCGAAGCTCGCCACTCGCGCCCGCGCAGCGTCATCTCGTCGAGGATGCGCTGCAACTCTTCGCGCCTGGCTTCGAGCAATTCTTCGGACGCATCGGAAGGAACGAAAATCGGCGGCGCAATAATCACGCGCGCGCGCGAAAAAGGTTTCGGAATCTGAAAGCGGTCCCAACTGTTGACGGACCAGTAGCGCGCGGGCGTGATGTTAAAGGGAAGCACGGGCTGGCCCGTCTTTTTCGCTAACAGAACCGCGCCCATCTTGGCGACATGGCGCGGCCCCTTTGGCCCGTCAATCGTAAAGGCGGTCGGGCAACCGGCGCGCATCAGCTTGACCATCTCGACCACAGCGCCCACAGCGCCGCGTGTTGAAGACCCGCGTGCCGCGCCGTAACCGAAGCGCTGTATAAAGCGCGCGATGTATTCGCCGTCGAAGCTCCGTGAGGTCATCACCACGATGCGGCGGCGCTGCCAGAAGTAGGTTGCCAGAAAGACGCGGTCGTGCCAGAAGGTGTAGATGGGAATCCGGCCCTCAAGCGTCGCCTCTTCCCAATGCTCCCGGCCTTCGACCTCGAAGCGTGTGGTGCGGCCAATCAATTTTATCAAGACGTAGAAGACGAGGTCTGCCGCGCGTATCAGGAAACGTTTTTTGAAGGAATACTGTGAGAGGTCCGCGAAGCGGTAAGCACGAGCTACGGCGCTCCCGCCATCGCGTTCCCCTTTCGTGCGCCTTGTGTTCTCGTTTTGTTCGATGGAAGCCTGCATCTCGGTTGGCAAAGGGTAAAAGGAAAAAGCGAAAAAGAAAAGCGGCTGGGGTTCAGTTTGCAATTCGTTAGCACATTCTTCTCAAGTCATTCACCGCAGAGACGCAGAGGACACAGAGAAAGCGCAGAGAGAAAACGATTTAACTCTCTGCGCGTCCTCCGCGTTCTCTGCGTCTCTGCGGTGAGTCTGATTTGAACCTGAGCCACTATCAGAAAAGCGATGCAGCCGATCCTCGGGGCGAAATCGCTCTTTTTTCCTTTACCTTTGGCGCGGATTGGATATTATTTGAAACGTGAGGCTCCTGTTTGGCGTATAGCCCGTGCTGGTGTGCGCTGGATTAGGGGGCGTCTCCCTCCTCGTAAAATAGTCCGAACGGCAGAGAGGTTGATGGATAAACGACGAATCCTAATCGTCGATGACAACGACGAACTGCGCGCTGCGCTCGAAGAGGTCTTGCGCGAACTGGGCCACGACGTGATGGCGACCGGCGACCGCGAGGCGGCTGTCCTGCGCGACGATCTGGAAGAGTTTGACCTGATTATCTCCGACCTCACGGACGATGCCGAGTCAGGCGTGGAAATTTTGAGCGAGTTGCAGCGCCAGCGCCTAGCCGTTCCCGTGGTCGTCTCATCTGACGAAGCGCAGAAGCCCGGCATCGTCAAAGCCTTCAAGATGGGCGCGGCCAATTTCCTGCGCCTCCCCTACAACAACGACGAGCTACGCCTCATCGTCGAAAAAACTCTTTCCTACAAGCTGCGCTTTGTGGAAGACTTAAAAGTGCTGCCCTTTGTTCACGAGAAGATTGATTTCGAGCTGCCCTCGGATGTCTCGCTCATGAGCGGAGTCTTGCAGTACTTGATTGAGCGCGTCGCGCAACTCGGCGTCATCAAGCCCGAGCGTTCCAATCTCTACGTCGCGCTTGACGAAGCCTTTGTCAACGCCGTCAAGCACGGCAACAAAAACAACCCCTCGAAGCTCGTGCGTATCACAGCCGAACTCTCTGCCAAAGAAGCGCGCTTCACCGTAGAGGACGAGGGCGAAGGCTTTAACGTGCAGGAGATTCCTGACCCCTGCGATCCGGAAAATCTTTTCAAAGCATCGGGGCGCGGCGTGCTGCTCATCTACAACATCATGGACGAGGTCCAGTACAACGAGCGCGGCAATCGCCTCACGATGGTCAAGCGTCCCGAAGACTCTTTCGAGAAAGACCTGATTGAATCGCTCAAAAGGGACGACCACCTCGCGCACGGCTGAAATGCATTCCGACAACCCGCAAGGCTTTTGGGCATCATGGCCGTGGTGGCTTGTGCCCGCGCTACTCACGCTTGCGCTCGCCATCTATTTTCAAGACCCATTTGTAGGCGACTGGGACGGGCTCGACTACACGGTGCTCGCCCTTCAGGGCCGCCCGTCTTCGATGATTCTGGGGCGCGCGCTCTTTATCTTCTTCAACCACGCGCTCTATCTTCTGGCGCACGCGCTTTTTCAAGTCCCGCCTGAAAAGGCGTATCTACTTTTCAAATACGCCGTCATCATTCAAAGCCCGCTCGCGGTCATCGCGTGGTGGGCGCTGGCGCGCGAGCTGACGGGTTCGGTGTGGGAAGCAAGCGTGGCTGCTCTGCTCGTCGTGCTCTCGCCCTTTTTTATCATCTACAGCGGGCAGGTGATGACGGAGGTTCCGTCGCTGCTCATCTTGGGCCTGGCCCTTCTTATTCACTGGCGAGGGCTCAGACACAGAAAAGTGTGGATGGTGATTGCGGGCGCGTGCATCATGGGCTTGAGCGTCAACCTGCGCGAGGGGACGGCGCTCTATGGACCGTGGCTTGTGATTGCGCCCTTCCTGTGCGGGTGGAAGCCTACACGCCGCACATTTATTGTGACGGCGCTTGCGTGTCTCGTCTTTTTCATTTTCGCTTTCGGCATCTTTGGTTATTTTTACTTTGCGGACGTAGAAGGGTATCGCTCTGCGTGGCAGGGATGGGTCGAGTCAACGCGCATGGAGAGCGCGCGGCATCCGGCCTCGCTCAATAATCTCCCGACCTTGCTCTGGTACTTTTTTCTGGCTGGCCCGATTGTGCTCATCACCTTTCCCTTCGCGGTGTGGAGAGAATGGAAAGAGCGTGGCTTAAGCTCGCCCCTGCTCTGGCTGGGCGTGCTCGGTTTTCTGGTCAACCTTTCGCTCGTCATACACTACAGCGTCGTGCTCAACGGTCGTTATCTACTGACGGGACTTCCCGCGCTCGTGCCGCTCGTGGGTTCTTTCCTGGTGCGCTCGCAAATGGCGCTGCTTGGAAATGTGCGTCGTGCGACGTTGAGCGTCGTCATCGGAATCCTGCTCGCCACAGCACTCTTTAGCCGATACTACTGGCCCGGTAATTATGCTTACGCGCTCTATCGCGCGCAGGCGAAAGATTACCACGCACGTTTAACCGAGTTGCCGAGCGATGCTGTCATGATTGCCGGAGGTCAGACCGTCGCCGTGACATACTGGAGCGGCATCGGCGCTGGCCGTTGGGAGGTAATCCGCACGGGAGCCAGTTGGCCAGGGAAAGACCTTCCGGCGGTCATCGAAAAATATTTACGCGACGGGCGGCGCGTCTTTGTGGACACGGACCCGAAGTGGTGGACGCCCTGCGGCTGGCAACTGCCGGAGATTAGAGAGCTGGCCGCCATTGAGCCGCGCTTTCGCTTTCGCCGCGTCTCGGACACCATGTTCGAGATTAGACCTTTGACGGACACGACGGCCAACGATGCGCCGCGCCTGGAAAAACTTTTACCGGAGAACAGGCCGGAAGATACAAAATATTGTTCGGGGTAAGCGATAAGGAAATTAACAGGGATGGACAGGATAGACAGGATAAAAATAAATGATAAATGCAAAGTGCAAAGCGCAGAATTAAAGACCTCAGAGCTTTTCATTCATCATTTTGCATTTTGATTTTTGCATTGCTCTTATCCTGTCCATCCTGTTTGAATCTGCCTTGCAAATCTGACAACTTGGTTTTGTTAACAACTCTTATTTCCGATATTGATGAACAGTGTTTCGACAGAAGAGACGAAAGAGGTGCGCGCTTCCTTCAGCGTATGGCGTGAGTGGCGCTGGTGGGTCGGGCCTGCGTTGCTCTCGCTCGTGCTCGCCGTCATCTATCTTGACCCTTTCGTCGGCGATTGGGACGCGCTCGATTACAGCATCCTTGCTTTGCGCGGGCAGCCCTCTTCGATGGCGCTGGGGCGCACGCTCTTTATCTTCACGCTGCATGCGCTCTGGCGCGCGGCTCACGCACTCTTTCAACTTAAAGCGGAAGACGCCTATCTTCTCTTCAAAGGCGCGGTGGTCTTGACGAGCGCGCTCGCAACCGTTTCGTGTTGGGCGCTTGCGCGCGAGGTGACTGGCTCCGTGCGTGCGGCGACCATCGCGGCGCTGCTGGTAGCCCTTTCGCCTTCCTACGTTATCTATAGCGGGCAGGTAATGACGGAGATTCCGTCCGTTCTTCTCTTAACCATCGCGCTCGTGGTTTACCTGCGCGGAAGCAACAGCCGCTCTGTATGGATGATGATGGCGGGCGCTGCACTTTTGGGCGCGGACGTGAACGTGCGCGAGACCGTGGCGTTTTACGCGCCGTGGTTAGTGCTCGCTCCCTTCGCGTGCGGGTGGAAACCGGGGCGGCGCGAGATAACAATTATCGTCTGCGCCTTGCTCGTCTTTACGCTCTTTGCGTTCGGCCCGTTCGTGATGTGGTTTATGACGGACGCGGGTGGTTTTCAGGCTTCATGGTACGGGTGGCGCGATTCTATGCGCGAAGAGGCCGCGCGTCATCCAATCGAGCCTGGTAACGCCCTTCCGTTTCTAACTTACTTTTTTATCACAGCGCCGCTGGTGTTCCTCGCCCTGCCCTTCGCCTTTTGGCGAGAGTGGCGCGAGCGCGGATTCTCGCCGCTTCTGGCGCTCGCTGCCGTAGGACTCTTTAGTAACCTACTGCTTTTTTTCAACTACTCGACGACCATCAACTGGCGATATTTTTTGACGGGTCTTCCGGCGCTTGCTCCCATCGCGGCCTCGTTTCTACTGCACATGATGAAAGCGCGGCTCAAAGATGAGCGGCGTGCCTTCATAGCTCTTTTAGCGTGCATGTTGCTCATGGCTCCCGTGACCGGCCTGCTGCTACGTTCTTTGCGCAAAGGGTTTGTCGAAAAGCATGCGCTGATACGAGACTATCGCGCGCGGCTGGTAGAGTTGCCGAGCGATGCGGTCGTGATTGCCGGAGGTCAGACCGTGGCGGTCAACTACTGGCGCGGCGTGGGCACAGGCCGTTGGGACACCATCGGCACGGGCTCGGGCTGGCCCGGAGCGCGCCTCGTTCCCCTTATAGAGTCTTACCTGAAAGAGGGGCGGCGCGTGTTTGTGGACACGGACCCTGCGTTGTGGGCTGCGTGCGGCTGGCAGCGCGCGGAAACCATGGAGATTGCCCGCATAGAACAGAGTTTTCGCTTTCGCCGCGTGTCGGACACAGTGTTCGAGATTAGACCTTTGACGGACACAGCGGCCAATGATGCGCCGCACATGGAAAGGCTTTTGCCCGAAAATCGCCCGGCGGAAGTGAGAAAATGCGCGGCGCTGGACAAGCTGACCTGACGGGGCTTGAGGCTTCGGAAAACAGGAGGCGCGCCATTTTCTGCGCTCGTCCGGCAGAAAATTATTGACTCCACGCCCGCCTTTGCTTGATACTTCTAGTGTCCCGCCTCACCTCTTCGGAAATTCCAGAAAGAGGTCTTTCAAGTCAACATGAGAAGCATTATCGGCAACTTTGCCTTCTACGTCTGCGTCAAGCTCTTATCGCTCACGGCGCTGCATCTGGTGCTCGACGCCTTTTCCGTTTCGCCTTTGATGAAACTGAAAGGGCTCATCTAGATTGAGCCGGAAGGATTAGACAAGATTATCGTGAGTTCGGCGTAAGCGAGCGTGTCAATCAGCCCCTGAAAGGGGCGCTATATCAGTAGCCCAGCACGTCAGTGCTGGGACTACGGCATTATCATTATGAGGAAGCCCCGTAGGGGCGACATCCAATGTCGCCCCTACGGGGCTCAATCATTTTATTCGTTGCTTGTTCCCACGGCTGACGCCGTGGGCTACTGATATAGCGCCCCTTTCAGGGGCTCAACATGGTGCGTTCTGTTTTACTTGAAATTAGACCCGTCGCATCTCTTCCCTCGTTCCAGTTCCTGTGGGCACTCGCCTTGTAGAAACTCGTAAAATTCCTCCGGCTTGCCCTCAATGGCGAAGAAGACTTTTTTGATGCCCGGAAATTGGAGCAGCGTCGTTTCCATCTCGGACATGAACTGCGAGCCGCCGCAAGACGTTGAGACGTTGCCGCTCAGGATAGAAAAGGTGTCGGCCTTCAAATTGACGTACGCGGTTTTGTTCTTCACGTTGACGCTCTTGAGAATCGATTTCGATGCGGGCGTAAACCACGAGTGGAATCCTTCGGCCTTCTCCTTTTCCGTCGGCCCCATAAATAGCTGCTCAAGCGCGGCGCGTGCGACCCCTTGAGTTTTCGGAACCACGCGCGTCGACGGGTAGACCAGACTGCAAGGGTCTGAGTTCGGGTTAAGTTTTTCGTTGCCGAAGAAAACTTTGACGGTCGTGGTCGCGCGCGTCGTGTTCTGCGCGAGGGAAGAATTTTGAGACACGAGCGCGGATAACAGAATCAGAACGAGAGCAACGGGTCGCATATCACGGTCTCCTTTAGAGAGATTCCACGGAGAAGAAACATTTCTTTCCCCGAGCATTCTCACGGTCGGGCTTTTTTTGGACGAGCTTTAAGAGAGAAAGGCTGCCCGGCTTCCCCAGCGCGGGCCGTCTTGATGCGAGGCACAACCACTTCGTGAAAGCCGGAGCGTGCCGTAAGTTAATCGCTCTCGCTTCGGCCTGTCAATATGAGCGCGCGCCGACCCTTGAGACAGGATGAGATTGTGAAAGCGACCGCTACAGGCTTCCCGTTAGAGCCTTGATGCTGTAAAAAAAGTGTCAATGCCCTACGAGCTTTTTCTAGCGCTGCGTTATCTATACTCGCGAAGGCGTCGGCCTCTGGCGCGTGCGACGGCCCTCTTTGCCGTGCTCGGAATCACCTTCGGCGTCGCCGTCTTTATCGTCGCGCTCGCGCTCTCGAACGGTTTTCGCGACGAGATGCGCGACAAGATACTTTCTAGCACGGCGCACATCACGCTCATGCGCAAGGACGGCCAGCCCATCAGGGACGTGCGCGCCCTCGTCGCGCGTGTGCGCGAAACCGATGGTGTCCTTGACGCCGCCGCGACTCTCTATGACGGCGCGCTTGTTTCCGGCCCACAAGGCTCTGCCTACGCCGTGCTGCGCGGTCTGGACACGGATAACCCGCGCGCCCTTGATCAACTTCGCCGCTCGATTGTCAGCGGCACAATCGAGCCGCTCACGAATGATGCTTCCATATCAGAAGCGCAAGGCTCGAATCAGGAGCGGGCGGGAAACGACGCCGGTCAAGATAAGCCACTGGAGCCCGACACGCGCTCATTCAGCCAGACGCCGAGTGAAGCCGCACTGCCCGTCGTCGTCATCGGCGCGGAACTTGCCGCACGACTCGGGCTCCGCGTGGGCGACGTTGCAGAGCTTGTGTCAGGCGAAGCGACCTTGACGCCGCTCGGGCTGGCCCCGCGTTATCGCCGCGTGCGCGTCGCGGGTATCTTCCGCACGGGTCTTTACGAATACGATGCCACGTGGGTCTACGTCTCGCTCGCGACAGCCGCACGGTTTGCGGGAGAGACTGCGGGCGCGGCCTCTGCCGTCAGCATTGACGTCGCGGATATTTACAAGACGAGCGAGATTGCGCCGCGCGTGCGCGCTCGCGCAGGCACGGATTTCACGACCGTAGACTGGCAGGAGGCGAACCGCCCGCTCTTTGCGGCCCTCACGCTTGAACGCCGCATGGGTCTTTTTGTCATCGCACTGATAATCCTGCTCGCCACGCTCAACATCACGACGACACTCGTGCTCGTCGTCGTAGAGCGCCGCGCGGACATAGCCATCCTCTCCGCTATGGGAGCGCGGCCCCGTTCCGTGATGCTGATTTTCATCATCGAAGGCGCGATGATTGGACTCCTAGGCGCACTGCTTGGCGCATGCCTCGGCCTCCTGGCGTCCTGGGTCGGAGACCGCTTTCGCCTCGTCAGCCTGCCCGCAGATGTTTATTCCATCAGCAACGTCCCCTTTCACACGCGCGCCTCGGACATTCTGCTGGCCGCGCTCGTGGCTTTCGTTTTGAGCCTGCTGGCGACCATCTACCCTGCGCGCGCCGCCGCCCGCCTGCGCCCCGCAGAAGCACTGAGAGACCAGTGAATTTTCGATTTTAGATTTGCGATTTTCGATTTAGGATGAAGATGGAAGCCGCGCTTGATACAGTTTGTGCTCGCGGCTGTGAACGATAGCGACAACGCAAGAGAGCTGGCTTTTACAAATCGAAAATCGCAAATCTAAAATCGAAAATCTTCTTGTCCATGATGTGTGGAAAGCTTTCCGCACTCCTCTGAATGAAAATCTGGAGGTGCTGCGCGGCGCGTCGTTCGAGGCGAGCGCTGGTGAAATGGTGGCTATACGGGGCGCGTCGGGCGCGGGCAAGTCCACTTTGCTGCATATCGTAGGCGGGCTGGAAGAGGCCGACCGTGGCTCTGTCAGGGCGGGCGATTTCGATCTGGCGAGCGCGCGCGCCTCTCGCTTAGCCGATTTTCGCAACCGCGAGATAGGCTTTGTCTTTCAGTTTCATCATCTACTGCCCGACCTGACGGCTTTTGAAAACGTGCTTCTGCCGCTGCTCATCAGCCGCGCGCATGCCCACAAGAGCCGCCGTCGCGCTCATGAAGCCTTGGAGCGCGTCGGCCTGATGGAGCGCGCCCGTCACAGCGTGGGCCAGCTTTCGGGAGGCGAACAGCAGCGTGTCGCGGTCGCGCGCGCGCTCGTTTGCGAGCCCAGCATTGTTCTGGCGGACGAGCCTACGGGAAATCTGGATACACAGGCCGGAGAAGAAATTGGCTCGATGCTTCACACCTATTGCCGCTCGCGGCGCGCCGTCGTTGTCGTCGCCACGCACAACGAATCTCTGGCCGAAACGTGCGACCGTGTGCTCTATTTGCGCGACGGTCAATTGAGCGACCGTCAGGAATAGAAATCGCTTCTGGTCCGCTCCGCGCGTGGCATCCCGGCACGCGCTCCATGGCATCTTCTCTTTTGCTGCTATTATTCTCGGCGGATTAGGTTATAATGGCGGTGGAGGTTTGCGGGCTTCTCCCCAGAGTCTAGGCGCGCACCTTCGGAAGCTATCGACAGCGGCAATCATACTTGTAAAGGTAATCGGGCGGTAACACCCCATGTTTGAACGCTACACTGAGAAAGCGCGGCGGGTTATTTTCTTCGCGCGCTACGAAGCCTCGCAATTCGGCGCACCGGCCATCGAGCCGGAGCATCTGCTGTTGGGTCTGATGCGTGAAGACAAAACGCTCACGGGCCGATTTTTTCCGCGTGCTCAGGTCAACATCGAAGCTATACGCAAAGAGATTGAGGGCCGCACGCTCCTCAGGGAAAAGATTTCCACTTCCGTCGAGCTGCCCTTAGCGCCCGAGACCAAGCGCGTGCTGGCTTACGCCCACGAAGAATCCGACCGTCTACAACATCGCCACATCGGCACTGAGCATCTACTTTTGGGTCTTTTGCGTGAAGACCGCTCGATGGCCGCGGAGATTCTCTACGAGCGCGGGCTGCGCTTAAACGCCGTGCGTGAAGAGATTGCGCGCCAGACGGGCGTGGACGCACGCGCCACGCAGAAGAAGGACACGCCGCATCTCGTTGAGTTTTCGCGCGACCTGACGGAAGACGCGCAGAACGACAAGCTCGACCCGTTAATCGGTCGCGAAGGCGAAATCGAGCGCGTCGTGCAGATTCTCTGCCGCCGCACCAAAAATAATCCCGTCCTGATTGGCGAGCCCGGTGTCGGCAAGACCGCCATCGTCGAAGGCTTAGCACAGCGCATTGTGCGCGGCGAAGTCCCGTCCTTTCTGGAAAACAAGCGCATCCTCTCGTTGGACCTTTCCCTGATTGTCGCCGGGACAAAATATCGCGGGCAGTTTGAGGAACGCCTCAAGCAGATAATGCGCGAGCTGATTGAAAATCCGCACTACATCGTCTTCATAGACGAGCTGCACACCCTCGTCGGTGCGGGAAGCGCCGAAGGCTCTCTGGATGCTGCGAATATCCTGAAGCCTGCGCTTTCGCGCGGCGAGATTCAGTGCATCGGCGCGACCACGCCTTCGGAGTTTCGTAAATCCATAGAGAAAGACCGCTCCCTTGAGCGCAGGTTTCAGGCCGTCAAAGTCCCGCCGCCTTCGGAAGCCGAAGCCGTGCAAATCCTGGATGGCGTGCGCGAGCGTTACGAGTCTTTCCATCAGGTTCGCTATGCAAACGACGCTCTGGAAGCTGCCGTTTATCAATCGAATCGTTATATTCCCGACCGCTTTCTGCCGGACAAGGCCATAGACGTGATTGACGAAGCGGGCGCGCGCGTCAAGCTCAGAGTCCGTCGCGAGCAGGGCAATCTGGACTGGAATCCTGCCGCCGATTTGAGCGGCACGTCTTACGGGATGGATTCGAGCCTCGGCGTGCGTTTCTCGGACGCAGGCGACGACGCGCTTGTTTCGGCGGAAGTCACACGCGACGACATAGAAGAAGTTATAGCGCGCTGGACAGGCATTCCCATCACCTCGCTCAAAGAAGAAGAGACGCAAAAACTGCTACGCATCGAAGGCTCTTTGCACGAGCGCGTGGTTTCGCAAAGGCCCGCCATCTCGGCACTGGCGCGCGCCATTCGCCGCTCGCGCGCAGGGTTGAAGAACCCGCAACGTCCCGTCGGCTCGTTCCTCTTCCTTGGCCCGACGGGTGTGGGAAAAACCGAAGTTGCGCGCTCTCTGGCCGAATTTCTCTTTGGCTCCGAGCGTTCGATGATTCGCTTTGACATGTCCGAATTTATGGAGAAGCATTCGGTCTCGAAGCTCATCGGCTCGCCCCCCGGCTACGTCGGCCACGAAGAGGGCGGCCAATTGACGGAGAGAATCAAACGCTCGCCCTACTCCGTGCTGCTTTTTGACGAGATTGAAAAAGCGCACCCGGACATCTTCAACGTCCTCTTGCAGGTCTTCGAGGACGGAATTTTGACGGACGCGCTCGGCAACACGGTGGATTTCAAAAACACCATCATCATCATGACCTCCAACATCGGCGCGCGCTTTATACAGAAGAAGGGGACGCTCGGGTTTCAAGCGACTACGGATTCCTCGCGCGAGAAGATGGAAGAGATGGTCATGTCGAGCGTGCGCCAGACCTTTAACCCCGAATTTATCAACCGTCTGGACGAAATCATCATCTTCGACCAGTTGCTCGATTCAGACCTTTTGGAAGTCGTGCAGTTGCAAATCGAGCAGATGAACAGGACTTTAACCAACCGTGGTTTGGAGATTCGCCTGACGGACGATGCCAAGCGCTGGCTCGTTCGTAAAACCTGCGCCGATCGTTCTTATGGAGCGCGCCCCCTGCGCCGCGCGCTGCAAAAGTACGTCGAAGACCCGCTGTCAGAGGCGCTGATTCAGGGACATCTCGCGGAAACCACTCTGGTCGAAGTCTTTCTGGACGGCGACGAGCTTAATTACCGCCCGACAGGTGTCGAAGAAGACGGGGCGGAAGACGCGCTTTTAATTCACTGAAAACTGCCATCTCCCCGAGCAGAAACGGGTTCTAAGAGGAGGGATGCGGCCCCGCGCTTTCGCTCTCCAGAGGCGAAGGGCGGTGCGGCTTCTCGCCTCTTTCATTTTGCGGGCGGTGCGACGGGGCTCCTGGCGCTTTGGTTTTTCTCCCCGGTTGCCTGTATAATTCGCAACTTTGCTGGACTCGTAAAAGCTGGCAACGGTGAGGGTCTCGGCCTGAATCCAAAGCCTTGTCTTTAGTCCACTAGACCGGAGCGCGTTCCCCTTATCCCGAGAGGCGGGCGTCGCGCGCCGTTTCATTCTAATCTTAGAAAAAAAGCATTCTTTCTTACGACTGTCGCTCCCTGAAGTCTAACAAGAACCTCTAAGGGAAATTGCGCTTATGCACATCACTCGTGCCTTCTGGCTTATCTTTCTGAGCGCCATCATCGGAATCATTATACCGTTTGGGACAACGCCCTCGGCCCGCGCACAGGATACGGCGGCCACCGGAGGGCAAAGAATTGTTGAATCGGTAGACGTCCGCGGAAATCGCCGCAACCGCGACGAAGACATTCTCTACTACGTGCAAACACGCCCCGGCGACGTGTACAACCCCGAACAGGTAGCACGCGACCTTCAAGCCATCCTCGCCCTCGGCTTCTTCGATAAAGCACAGGCGAGCGTCGAGATTGAAGAGGGGACGCGCGGCGGCGTCAACGTCATCTTTAACGTCAAAGAGCTGCCCATTATCCGCGACATACAGTTTGAGGGCTTAAGCAGCGTTCCGGAATCCGACGTTTTGAAGGCTTTTCGTGAGCGCCGCGTGGGTATCTCGAAAGAGGCCATCTTCGACCCGGCCAAGGTCAACAACGCCGTCCGCGTCCTGAAAGAGCTTCTGGCCTCGAAGGGCCATCCGAACGCGACCATCGAAATCCGGCAGGACGAAGTTTCTCAAACTTCGGTCGCCATCGCTTTCGTCATCAACGAAGGCGACCGCGTGCGCGTGGCCGAAATAGATTTCGTAGGCAATCAGGTCTTCAAGGATGGCTCCTTACGCAGCCAGATGAGATTTGTCACGGAGACGGGCCTCGTCGCGCGCTTCAAGGGAACGGACATCTTGGACCGCGAGAAGCTGGACTACGACCTGCGCTCTGTGCAGCAGTACATGGCTTCGCGCGGCTATCTTCAGGCACGCACAGGCGAGCCTGCGGTTGAAGGGTTGGGACGCCGCCGCACGGGCTTTTTCATCCCGCTTCCCTTCATCTCGTCCGTTGACGAAACCTTGCGCGTCACCGTCCCCGTCACCGAAGGCAAGCTCTTCCGCATTGGCGAAATCAAAATCGAAGGCAACTCTATCTTTTCAGAGCAGGCGATTCGCGCCGTCGTCGGCCTCAGGCCCGGCGACGTGGCCGACGGTCGCCGTATAGGCAAGGCGCTTTACGAAGACCTCAAGAAGATTTACGGCACGCAGGGCTTCATACAGTACGACGCCAGCCCGCAGCCGACCTTCAAAGACAACCCGGCCAACCCCAAAGAAGGCATCGTCGATTTCGTGATCACGATTGACGAAGGCAAGCAGTTTACTTTGAGAAGGCTGGAATTTTTGGGCAACACCTTTACGCGTGACCGCGTCCTGCGCCGTGAAGTGCTGATTAACGAAGGCGACATCTATAACCAGTCGCTCTTTGAATACTCCGTGCTGCGCTTGAACCAGTTGGGCTTTTTCGAGCCGGTTGACGAAAAGCGCGACGCGGATTATCGCACGGACGAAGAAGAAGGCTTGGTTGATATCAACGTCAAGGTGACGGAGCGTGGTCGCCAGCAAATCTCCTTCAACGGCGGCATCTCGGGTGTGGGCGGCTCGTTCTTCGGTCTTGAATATTCGACCAACAATCTTCTAGGGCGCGGCGAATCGCTCTCGTTCCAGTTGGCCTACGGCAACCGCCAGCGCTCGTTCCAGTTCTCCTTTACAGAGCCTTATTTCCGCGACCGGCCCATCACGGTAGGGTTCTCGCTCTTTACCTACAGCCAGCAGTTCTTCGGTGAGGGCACGTTCCTTTCCCAGAACGTAGACGCTATCACGGGTCTCATCGGCGGCCCGACCGAATTTCTCAACACGGGCGAAGAGAACCTGTTTACGCGTAAGTCTTACGGCGCGTCGTTCTTTGCCACGGCCCCGCTTTCGGAGTTTTATCGCAAGCGTCGCTTTACGCAGTTTTCGCGCGTCGGTTTGTCGTACCAGATTTCTCAGTCGAGCGTCGAAGACCCACAGGTCAACGAGGCTGGCGACCCGACGACGTTTATTCCGGTCGTTTACAGGCAGCCAAACATTTTGACGAGCCGCATCGTCCCGACCTTTGTTTACGACACGCGCAACTACTCGAAGGAATCGGGGCAGGACCCCGTGACGGGACGGCGCATCTCTGCGGCGATTGATTTCGCCGGGTTGGGCGGCGACATACGCACCTACAAGCCTTCGCTTGAGTACATACAATTTATCAAGGTGCGCCGGAAGACTTCTGACAATCCGGAAGTCTTCGGCTTCCGGATACAGGCGGCAACGGTCGGCAGCTTTGCCACGACCGAGAAGATTAGAAACGCCAACTCGCTCGCCTTTATCGACGGCATTCCAATTTTCGACCGCTTCTTCCTCGGCGACGAGTTTACGATTCGCGGCTACAACGTGCGCTCGATTAGCCCGATTGCGCCCGTGGATACTTTTCTCACGTCGCGCAACGTGGTCGTCGCAACCAACGCCAGCGGAACACCCGTCCCCATCACGGGATTCCCGTCGCAGTTTGCACAGCTCGGCGTCTTCACAGGCGCTGAAGGCTCAAACGTCGTACAACTCTCGCGCAGCTTTACCAGCATTGGCGGCGACACGCAGCTACTTGGAAATTTCGAGTATCGTGTGCCCCTGCTCGGGCCTGTCAGCATGGCGCTCTTTGCAGACGTCGGCACGGCCTTTAACCTGCGCACGGCTGCAAATCAATTAATCAACAGCGAGTTCTTACTGGACCAACTGACTTTTGCGACCATCGCGCCGGGGTTGAACCTGAGCACGCTGGCGGCTGGCCGCAATCAGCTCGCTACTTTTGTGGATCGCAACACGGGACTGCCATCCTTGGTCGCGCGCGATAATCGCCTGGTTACACGCAGCGAGTTTGAGCAGGCCGTTTCAGGCACGATTGACCCGCTGACCTTGCTGCCCATAGGCATGCAGCCGGTCTTCCTGCGCGGCGAGGTGCAGACCAACACGGTGGTTCGTGCGGGCGATTCGAGCTTTGCGAAGTTTAGTGACTATCGTTCGACGGTCGGCGTGGAGTTTCGCGCGCAAGTGCCTGTCATCAACGTGCCGTTTCGCCTGATTTTCTTCTATAATCCGAACGCGCGGCGTGGTGTGACTGAGGAACTGCCCGGCATTCTTTTTAACGAGCAAAAGCAGGGTGTTCGCTTCAGCGTGGGGCGGACTTTTTAACCAAATATGCATTAACCCGGGCGGCGCAAATGGCTTCGTAGACATCTAAGACAGCGCGTCACCACCTAACTGTAAGGAGCAAGAGCAAGAAAGTCATGAGAATATTTCGTTTGATCGCCGCGAGTCTCTTTGTGGCGGCTATCACCGTCCTCCCGGCCTACGGCCAAGGTACAGCAGCCCGCCCGACACAGCCAACGCCCACTCAAACGGGCGGTGCAGGCGCGCCCGGCGGCAATCCGGCGGATGGCAAAGTCGCCATCATCGACACCGGGATGTTTTTCCACGACAAACAGGGCATCGCCCGCTTCAACAACCTGATGGTCGGTCTGCAACGCGAATTCGATCCGCGCCAGAAAGAGCTTGACGGGATGCGTACGCGTATCAACACGCTGACGACCGAGCTGAACCAGATGCAGGCTGGCGGCGCGAGTCAGGTCGTTGACCCGAACACGTATCGCACCAAGGCCGAACAGCTTGAACAGTTGAAGAGAGACTACCAGCGCAAGGGCGAGGACGCGACCGCGGCCTTCAACAAGCGCCGCGCGGAAGTCTTTGGCCCGTTGCAGGAGGACGTTGGCAAGGCGCTCGAAGCTTTTGCGCGCCAGCGTGGGATTATCGTCCTCATCGACGTCAGCCAGGTTCCTGTCCTCTATGCCGCCGACAGCATAGACATTACGCGCGCCTTCATACAGGAATACAACAGCAAGAATCCTGCAACCGCAGCTCGTTAAACCTGAACGAGCGGTTTTAGGCTTTCGCGGTTCGACCTTGAGGTGCGGAAGCGCCGTGTGGTTTTTCTTAGACTCCACGGCGCTCCCGCACTCTGTGTTTCACCGTCACGTATTGTAGAATGCGTGCGCAGCTTCCAGCTCTTTCATCTTGCCCGCCCGCGCGGGAATGGTCAGGACTCTCTATGGAGACGCTACTGGACGCACGCGCCATACAGGAGCTTTTGCCGCATCGCTATCCCTTCCTGCTCGTGGACCGCATCACGGAACTGGTTCCGAAAACGAGAATCGTCGGCATTAAACAGGTGACCGCGAACGAGCCTTTCTTTCAAGGCCACTTTCCCGGCGCGCCCGTCATGCCCGGCGTGCTTATCATAGAAGCGCTTGCACAATGCGGCGCGCTCCTCGTCCTTCGTGAAATAGAGAATCACCACGAAAAGCTTCCCTTCTTTAGCGGCATCGAGAGAGCGCGCTTTCGTCGGCCTGTGACACCGGGCGACACGCTCGTCCTTGAGGTCACGGCGCTGCGTGTTGGCACGCGCGTACAGCGCATGCGCGGTGAAGCCAAGGTAAACGGCGAAGTCGTCGCCGAAGCCGAGATCATGAGCGTGATTGTCGAGCGCGAGGAGAAGAAATGAAAAGAGAAAAGACGTAAATCGTGAATCGTGAATCGTAAATAGAGAAAACCGTTCGTCTATTTACGATTCACGATTCACGATTTACGTCTTTTCTCTTCTAATCTATGTCCGCCACATCAACACAAACTATTCATCCGTCAGCCGTCGTGAGCGAGCGCGCGGAGCTTGGGCGTGATTGTTACATCGGCCCTTATTGTATCGTCGGCGACGAAGTTGTTTTAGGCGAGCGTGTGCGGCTGGAATCGCACGTCGTCGTGGACGGGCGCACCACGATTGGCGACGACACGCACGTTTATCCTTTTGTCTCCATAGGTCTCGCTTCACAGGATTTGAAATACAGGGGCGAGCCGTCGGAAACGCGCGTCGGGCGACGTAACCGCATACGCGAATTCGTCACCATTCATCGCGGGACGGAAGGCGGCGGGATGCTGACGGAAGTTGGCGACGATTGCCTGTTGATGGCGCAGGCGCACGTGGCGCACGATTGCCGCATCGGCAACCGCGTCATCATGGCAAACGCCGCCACGCTCGCGGGCCACGTAGAAGTCATGGACGGCGCGAACATAGGCGCTTATTCGGGCGTGCACCAGTTCTGCCGGGTGGGCCGCGAAGCTTACGTCGGCGGCTATTCCGTAGTCGTCAAGGACGCGCTTCCCTTCGCGCTCACGGTCGGCAACCACGCGCGCTGCTACGGCCTGAACGTGACCGGCATGCGCAGACGCGGCTACGCGCGCGAAGCCACCCAGGCACTACATCACGCCTTTCACCTTCTACTCTCCTCGCGACTCAACACCACGCAGGCCACCGAGCGCATACGCGAAGAGATCAAAGATTCCCCCGAAGTGGACGAGCTACTCCGCTTCATCGAAACTTCAGAACGCGGCGTGATTAAATAGCAGTGACAAGTGACAAGTGACGAGTGACAAGTTAAAAAACTTGTTCTTCACTCGTCACTTGTCACTTGTCACTTGTCACTGTTCTTATGCGGTACGGATTAATTGCAGGCAATGGCCGGTTTCCTTTTCTGGTGCTCGATGGGGCGCGGCGGGCCGGTGTCGAGATGGCTGTGGCGGCTATCAAGGAGGAGACCGATCCGGAGATTGAGCGCGTGGCCGAGCGCGTCGCGTGGGTCGGCGTGGCGCAACTGGGCAAGCTCATACGCTTTTTCAAGCGCGAGGGTGTCGAGCGCGCCATCATGGCGGGTCAGGTCAAGCACGTACAGATTTTCAGCGGCGCGATTCCCGACCTGCGGATGCTGAAGACCATCCTGAAACTGCCGCGCCGCAACACGGATGCTCTTATCGGCGCGGTCGCGGACGAGCTACAGAGCGAGGGCATAGAGCTGATTGACTCGACCTTTTTTTTACAGGACCATTTGCCGGAGGTCGGCCAGCTTTCGCGGCGCGCACCGGATGAGCGCGAGCGCGGCGACATCGAATACGGCCTTGAAATCGCGCGCGAGATTACGCGCCTGGACCTTGGGCAAACGCTCGTCGTGCGTGGCAGAGCGTGCGTCGCCATCGAAGCGATGGAAGGCACGGACGCAACCATCCGTCGCGCAGGGAGCCTGGCGCGCGGGCGTCTGACGGTCATCAAAGTCGCCAAGCCGGATCAGGACATGCGCTTTGACGTGCCCGTGGTCGGCGTCCCAACCATTCAAACGATGATCGAAGCGGGCGCAACCTGTCTCTCAATCACGGCGGGCAAGACCTTGATGTTCGACCGCGAAGAGATGATAAAACTCGCGGATAAAACCCGTATCGCCCTCCTCGCCTCTCCTCCCGTTTAAGACAAGCTGTTTTGAAGCCCCTGAAAGGGGCGTGATATCAGTAGCCCAGCACGTTAGTGCTGGGACAACGGCACGACCATGATGATCAAGCCCCGGAGGGGCGACATCCAATGTCGCCCCTCCGGGGCTCATTCATTTACTTGCTGCTTATTCCCACATCTTACGATGTGGGCTACTGATATAGCGCCCCTTTCAGGGGCTGCGGAGCGTTACGACCTCTGACGCGCCCGCATTGATATTAACTATCTCGAAGCCGTTCCCGCCTGCGCGTCTTCGCCCTTGGGGTCGAAGGGTGTGGCGATGTAGCGCTTGGCCGCCGCTTGCGCGTTGTCGTAGTTGTCGCCTAGCGTGACGGCCTTTTTGTATTCGTTGACGGCGCGTGCGCGGTCGCCGCGTGCGTCGTAGGCGTTGCCGATTTTGATGTGCGCCCAGACGGCAATCCACGCGGGCTTCATGTTGCCGTTCAAAGCCGCCTGAAAATTGTCTATCGCCAGGTTCCAGTTGCGCTGCTCAAGATAGAGCAGGCCGAGGTTGTAGTAGACCCATGAGTTCGAGCGGTCCATCTTGAGCGCGGCTTCAAATTGCTGTTGAGCTTCGGCGTAAGAGCCTTCCTTGAACTGCTCTATGCCGCGACGCGCGACGATGGCGACCTTGAGGTCGTCCGACATGCGCAGGATTTTATTGTTCGGGTCAACGATGACCTCTATGGGCTGGCCGTTGGACTCGAAATCAAAATCCTCGCTGCGGCCCTGTATGTCAACGGTCGTCGTCTGATTATCGCCTTCCGAGCGCAGCATCAGCTCGACAGGCATACGCAGGTTTTCAAAGTTCTGTCTGACAGTACCGCGCGCTTTGAAGCGACCCGCGCGCGTTCTAATAATCTGGTATTCGACCGTGAACTCCGGAACGCCCGTGCCTTCGACCCACTGCGCGAAAAAGTAGCGCATGTTCAATCCCATGGTCTGCGTGGTCAGCTTCTCGAAATCGTCAATCGAAGCGTCCTTGTTGCGATACTGCTGTAAGAAGGTGCGGAGGAGCTGGCTGAACTTCTCTTTGCCCAGAGTTGCGCGGAGCATGCGAAAGACCATCGCGCCCTTGTAGAGAACGATGGATTGATAAGCGGCTGACTGGTCGTCCAATGTTGAAGGCGCGCGTGCAATCGAAGCCGTCTGCTCGAAAGTCAGCGCGCGTTCCTGTTCCTCGCGCTGCGCGGCGTCGAGCGCCCCGCCCGTCAAGAGAGATTCGCGCAAAGCAAACGCGCTCCACTCCGCTAAACCCTGCGAGAGCCACGCATCGTCAAAAGATTTGAGCCCAACCGTTTGGCCCCACCACTGGTATGCCACCTCGCGCTGAAGACGGTCTTCCGGCGCGGGCCGTGTGGGGTCGAACATGCGGGAGGCCAGAAAGAGCATGCCGGGTCCGCTGTAGGTCTCAAGGCTGTCGTCGTCAATCTGCGCAATTGCGAGGCGCGTGCCGAAGTTAGGATTGCCGTACTGCGCCGTGTAGAACTGCAAGGCGCTGCCCATCAACTCGCCGTAGCGGTCCAGTCGATTTTCGCTTCCAGGCTTGACGAAGAATTGTAATTCGTAGCTGCCGAACTTGAGCGTGCGCGTGATGTACTGCCCCGCAGCGATGTTGCCTATGAGCGCGGGCTGCTTGTGTACAAAACGAAAGCGCGTGTTGCCACCCTTTTCGGGAAGCTGCTGTACGGGCTCGTCCGATGAGCCTGCGACCTGTGTGCCCGTCGGAACGATGATTGAGATGTCTGCTGTCGCGCGGTCGGCTGCGTAATCGTGAAAGGGAAACCATCGCGCGGCGTACATCAGGTAAGAGCCTTCCGTCCCGACGTAGGCCAGTCGGCGCGTGGCGAGCGGCCCGCCTTCGGGCGAGACGAGCGCGCCGGACCATTTGAAAACCAGCGTCACGGGTTGACCCGCCGGAACAACTTCGCCGAGGTCAATTCGCACGCTCGGCCCCAGATCGCCGACGCCCACTGCGTCCTGCACAAAATTTGTCAAAGGCTTGCCGTTGCGAGTAATACTCTCGACCTTTAAGGAGCCGTTTAATTCGAAGATCACCGAGCGCGTCGCATCGAGCGGCGTGAAGGTCACTTCGGCGGCGGCGCGCAGCATGTGTTCGGCAGGTTGCAGTTGAGCTTCGATGCGATAGTTTGTGACGTCAAAACGCGCGCGGCCCGTCTGCTGTGCGCTCGCGGCCTGAAGGCTGATAGCGAGGAGCGTGGCGAGCAGCGCGACCCGTGGGAAGAGGCGAAGTCGAAATTTGTTCATAAAATTATCCGTCAGCAATTTAAGGTGTTTCTTTAATTATACACGCCCTGTCCCGTGGAAGCGCGCGCTAAAGAGAGCAATCTCATGCCGGGCGGCGCTCGAAAGCTTTTCCTGAGAACAAAAGGCTTCGAGCTTGGCCCCGCTCACGGGCGGCGGTCTTCCGACAGTTAACGCGGACCTCGAACGGGAAGGTATCGTTCCTCTTGCGGTCTCGTGTTTGATGGCTCAGGAGCCCCTGTGGTTGGCTTAAAGCCGCGAATTTAGGGCGGAAAGGACGCGGAGAGGGGGCGATGCGGGGACGCGGTGAAATAGCTGGACCATAGCAGTTTTTCTCGCTTTGTCTCCGCGTCCCCGCATCTCCGCGTCTCTATTTGACGATCACCGTCACGTCCTTTGAGCCGCAGGGAGTGGTAAAGGTGACGGTGTACTTGCCCGTGCGTTTGCTGATGGAGTTGATGATAAAGGGGAATGAGCCGAATTCTTTGAGCGTCTGGGCAAAGACGGTGACGTCGGGCCAATCCCTTGTGGTCGGTGTAATCTTGTCCGTGCCCGTGAGCTTGACGGTGAGTGTGGCAGACCCGCCGTTGTTCTTCATCGTCACGGTATCCGTGTCAATCGAGAACGAGCACTCGCCGCTTTCTGTTTTTGTCTCACCGCTTCCCGTTCGCTGCTCGCCGCTTTCTGGTTTTGTCCCACTGTTTTCCGTTCTCGTTTCGACGCTTTCCGTTCCTGTCTCGCGGGTTCTTCTGGACCTCGTTGCTGCTGGTGTCGGCTGAGGCGTGGCATCTGCGGCTGCGTCGGCAGGAGGCTTCTGCACGGCGTCGCTGGATTCAGCCGGTGGTTTGGCAGTACCGGATTCAGCGGGTGGCTTGGCCGGGTCATTTGCTGCCTGCTCTGTCGAGGCAGAAGACGTTTCCGTCGAAGGAGGAGGCGTTGCGGTTGTCGTAGGCTCTGTAACGGGGACGATGGGCTGTTCACGCGTAGGCCGTAACGTGCCTGCGTTCTCTACCGGAGCAGTCGTTGGCGATGCGCTCGTCTCCGGCGTGGGCTGCGCGCCGGGGTTCTGTGCGCTTGCGGCCTCCGCGCTTTTCGCGTCCGGCGCGTTCTGCGTTGTGACAGCAGGCGCAGGAGAAGTGGGAGAAGGCGTCTCGACTGGCGCACTGGTCTGAGTTGGAGTTTCTGTTTTAGCCTGAGCTTGAGTAGCAGCTTCTGCTGCGGTTGGAGTTTGAGACGGCGTGCCGCCGAGCTTTGCTTCCAATCCATCGAGCGAGCCGTTGAGCTTGCGATAAAGCGTCTCTATGACCGCGCGTCGCTCGGGGTTCGGGTTCTTCGCATCGTAGCTTCTCAAATAACTGGCGAGAGCTTCCTGTTCTTCGCCGCTTGCTTCCAATGCTGTCCCCAGCCGCCACTCTGCGCTGCGCCACCACGCGGAATTTTCCGGCAACGAGCCGACCGCGCGCCGCAAACGCTCAATAGCTTCCTTTCGTTTCTCCTGATTAAGGAGCGCCCAACCGGCCAGCTCGTCAACGCGCCCGCGCAGGATTTTGACGCGCTGTGCACGCTCGATTTCAGGCGCGGGCAGCGCGGCGTTCGTCGCAAGCGCCTGCTGGCGTGTGCCGTAGATTTCTTCGGCCATCAAAGAGACGCTTGAGTTGGGCGCGTCCGCAGCCGTCTCAATGCCTGCGTTCGCAGCTTCAACCAAATCCAGCACGGTGTTCGAAGCGACGCCTGCGCGCGCAAGACGATTCGCGGCGTAGAGCTGACGGAAGGCGCGCATTGCGTCGTCTCCGGCGGTAAACTCCAGCGCGGCGGCCACGGCCTCTTTCTCCTTCACGGATTCGCGCTCCGTTGTGCGAGCAAGCGCGGTGTTGAAAGCCAGAAGCGCTTTGAGCAAACGAGCGTTCGCGTCCGTGTCGGCAGCCGTCGCCTGAAAGATGCTCGCGCGGCGCTCGGGCGTTAACAGCTCTATAAAGTTTGGAGCTTTGGACGCGCGGCGTCCGGCGAGCTGAGTTTCAATTTGATCGTTGCGAAGCGTGAAGGTGCGCGCCAATTCCGCCGCCGCTTCATCATAAAGACCAGAAGCCGCGAGCGCATTCGCCAGCTCGTAATCGAGCGTCGGAAATCTTCCGTAGCGACGGGCAGTCCTGAGCGCCTGTTCGGCAGCCACGGGGCGGCGCTCGGCCAGGAGAGCGCGCGCCAGTACCACCTGCGCCCACACGTGGCGCGGCTCCATATCGACGGCCCTTTGCGCCAGCTCAAGCGCGCGCGCCATTTCGTTGTGCGCCGCGTACCAGTAAGCCGCGCCCACCAGCAACCCCAGATTGCGCGGCTCGTCGCGCAACGCCGCTTCCAGCTCGCGCTCCGCATCCTCTCTCTTTCCCAGATCAAGCAGCGCGAGCACGACTCCGGCGCGTGCCTGACGGTCTTTCGCATCCGCCAGCAACTGCTCGCGGTAAAGCGCCAGAGCATCTTCTGGTCGTCCGCTCGCGCGGCGTAAATCCGCGAGCGTGCGGCGCGCGTTTCCTAATTTCGGGTCAAGCTCAAGGGCGCGCGCGTATTCGAGCGCGGCTCCGTCCAGATCAAGCGCGATGTGCCGCGCCGTCGCCAGCGCCAGATGCGCGGCGGCCAAATCGGGCGCAAGCTTGACGGCCAGCTCGCTCACGCGCACGGCTTCGAGCGATTCTTCGACGCTCGTGTAAAAGCTTACCAGATACAGGAGCCGCGCTGCGTCCGTGTTGACTCTGGCTTCGACGAGACGCGCGATTTCCAACGCCCCCGCGCGCTGGCCTAGCAGGAACAGGTTTAATGGAATCTTTGTCAGGACTTCTGCGTAGAGCTTTTCCGTCATCGTCGCGGGCGTTTCCTCCACGGCCAGACGAAACTGTTCGAGCGCACCCTTGACATCGCCCGCGCGTAATTTTTCGTCTCCGAAAGCGGCGCGCTGCCAGACCAGCAACTCTTCGACCTGTGCTTTCATAGTCGAGTTCGGATGCGCGAGTAGGAAAGCCTTAATCTTTTCAATGCGCTCGACGGGGACATAGTTCAAGGCGGCATCTATCTCGGCGCGCTCTGCTTCTTCGCTTGAAGGCTGCGGGGTCTGCTCCGGTGAAGGCGAAGGCTGCTGTTGGGCCTGCTCCTGAAAACTGCCCGCGACCAGAGCCTGCGCCCGCACGGCTTGCGTGCCCGAGAGCGTGATAACGAGCGAGAGGTAAACTAAGAATCTAAGCTTACTGCCTTTCATTTACTGGCCTCCTACACGCAGCGCCGCCGCGCCCCTTGTTTGCACGATGCCCTCCATGAGCACGCGGCCCATGGAGTTGCTTGGCGCTTGCACGCCGAGGACGGCGGCAAGCGTCGGCGCAATGTCCGAAGGCGCAGCCGCTTCCATGTAACGACCGGGCCGGAAATTCGCGCCCATCAAAATCAAAGGAACGTGCGTGTCGTAAGAATAGGGCGAGCCGTGCGTCGCCACGATGAAGAAATTGAGCAGGTACTTGAACGGCTCGTAGATGACTATGACGTCGCCGCTTCGTTTCGGATAAAAGCCGTGCAGGACGCGACGCGCGATTGCATCATTGGGCGGAACTGCACGGCGCAGAAGCTGCGAGCGCGTGAAATAACGGCTGTTGCCGGGAACGGTCAGGGCCGCATCGCCCGCTATGCGTTCTATCTCCTCCGGGTTTATGCCGTCGCGCTTGAGCGCCACCTGATTGAAATAAACGTTCTCGTTATAAAACGCCTGCACGTAATCGGCTGTCGGGTCGGGCTGCGTATTTTTCGGATTGTAGCGCGCGCTGATGGCGTTCTTGATAGCGCTCAAGACATCGCTCGATTTAATCCGCCCGCCCGTCAACCCGAGCGCGGCGGCGTGCTCTGGAATCGGCGCGACGCCGTGGTCGGCTGTGAAGATAACGACCGTGTTGCGCAAGCCCACGCGCTGGTCCACGAAGCTGAGTAGCTGTTCAATCTGCCGGTCCGTGCGAATGGTGACGTCCATCACTTCTTGGCTATAAGGGCCGAAGCGATGGCCTATGTAATCGTTGGCCGAAAAACTTAAGGTGAGAACATCCGTGTCTGCGTCTTCGCCCAGACGCTCGTTGACGATTGCCTGTTGCGCAAAGGAGAGCAGTAGCTCGTTTGAGAAAGGCGTGTAATCTATCGAGCTGTAGAAATTTCTGTCGGGCGATTGAGCGCCTCCCGTCAGGATGTGCGGAAACTTGTTGGTGTCGCCGGGCACAGTGCCTATGTTTTCCCAGATGGGATCGTCCGCGCCAGCGCGCCGCGTGTATTCCGCTTCCGGCAGCACGCGCTCCCAACGCGCGCCGAAGTATTTGTCAGCGGGCCGCGTGGCATTGTAATCGGTCACCCACTGCGGCATCTGGTTAAAGTAGTAGTTCGAGGTCATCATTCTGCCGCTCACGGGGCTGAACCAGTAGGCTGCGTTGGCGTGACGCCCTGCGGGCAGGATAGCCGAGCGGTCTTTGACCGAGATGCCTATGACCTTCGAGCGGTCGTTGGTCGCCATTCTCAATTCATCGCCAAGGGTTGAAGCCATAAGCTTTCGCGGGCTCGAAGCTTTCTCATCCGGCTCGCCGTTCAGAAGCTTTGCCTGCGCGTCTTCGACGCTCGTGATGTTGCGTCCCGCTTCCAGATCGGGCCACTCGTTGCCGACAATGCCCGTCTCTGCGGGCCACGCGCCCGTCATCATCGTCGCATGACCGGGCGCTGTGAAGGTCGGCGTGTGGTCGTAGTTGGCCTCGGTCCAGGCAGCGCCGTCGCGCAGCAGGCGACGAAAGCCGCCCATTCCAAAGAGGTCGCCGAACCGCTCAAGATAGTCAGCACGAAACTGGTCAACCACAATCAGGAGCACAAGACGCGGGCGCGCGGTAGTGATAGCAACCGGCAGCGGGGGCGCTATTGTTTTTGCAGGAGTTGTCGGCGCGCTTCGGCGTCGTCGCTGCTGCGCGTCCGTGCCGCCCAGGGAAATAAAGAGAATCGAGAGCGACAGGCAGAGAGCAGTCAAACAGCGTAAATGTCGAATGTGTTTCATCAACGATTCACCAATCAGGAAATGGTCAGCCAGAGATGGAAAGAACGTGCAAGCTCAGGGAGAAAATCGGTCGTGCATTAACAGAGAATCGGAGCGGCATGATAACATCAAAGACAAGACAAAAGAAAAGCAAGGTAAAAGTAAAAAGGCAAAAGGTAAAAGTGTGGACACGCCTTTCAGGCGTGATTAAAATTAAATGCTCAAAGCCGTCGGGCTTTGTCCGCACTTTTGCCTTTTGCCTTCTACCTTTTTACTTCTTTTATGAGCGAGTTTGACCAGGAATGGGCGCGTGCGATGGCCGAGGCCGAGGCCCGTGCGCGCGCAAGCGGGCGCGGCGACGTGGTCGAGTATCTCTCCCTGCGCGCGACAAATGATCTCGCACGCAAGACCGCCATTGACTGGCTGCTCACGACCTTCACGGCGCAAGCGGGCCGTGCCAATCGCGCGGGCGCAAGCATAAGTATAGAACGCGCGGACGCGCATCGTTTCACCATCGGCAATTCAACAATGGTCGGCGCGCTCCTGACTTTTCGCCTGGGGGTGCGCGCGCTCATGGTCGAGGCGGGTTGGCCGCGCGCACCGGGCGACGGCATAGTGCGCGGCGGCGGTCTGGCCTCTGCGCGCGTCAGACACTTTGGCCGTTCAAAGGCAGACGAAGAACTGCTCCTCATCTACGCACACGGACAAAAGCCGCAGTGGCTCACCATCGAAAAAACAGGCGCTCGCACGCCTCTCCTCGAAGCTCGCATCAATCAGCACTTCATCAGGTTTTTGGATTGAAGCCGGGCCTGGAAACAATTCACCGCAGAGACGCAGAGATGTCGCAGAGGAAGCGCAGAGAGAGTTGAATTTCTCTGCGCCCCCCTCTGCGCTCTCTGCGTCTCGGCGGTGAGTTTTACCTTCTCTGACGATATGAGATATGCCATGCACGTTTTGGAAGGGGGCGTGCATGCAGGCCAAAGATTTTTAAACGCGCTCGCGCTCGCGCGCTAAATGCGTGTAAAGCTCAAGCTTTCGTTTGCTTTCGCTCTCCTTCATTTTGCTTTCATGACCGCTCGCGCTTCAGGCTGCCGCTCTTGAAAGCGGCACGGCACACCTCTTGCCACATTGCTCGCCAGCAAGACGGGCTGCAACTACTCCCTGATGCGGCTCTTGAAAATCAAAAAGACTCCAGCCCCCAAAGGAGTTCCAACGTCTCCAAAATTTCCGGTGGGTCGCTGGCTGTCAAAAATTATTTTGACGAAGGAGAGTAGAGTTATGGCCCTACGACGCACAATTATCCCGACCGTCATCCTGGCCGCTTTCATAGTCTTGTCTTTGCCCGCACTGGCGGCGGCGCAAGGCAATGGCAACGATCCATGGTGGCGTGACCGTGATTATGAACGTGACCGTAATGACCGGCGTGGACGAAATGATGACTGGCGCTTTAATCGCTTGCGCGACAGCGTGCGCCGCGTAGACAGCCTCGCCGACAGGTTCGAGAGCGATCTGGACCGCGCGCTTGACCGCAGCCGCATTGACGGCTCGCGCCGCGAAGACCGCATCAACGATCAAGCCAGAGAGTTCAACAACGCGGCTTCCAGATTGCGCAATCGTTTAGGTGACGGGCGCAACCTGAGCTACAGCTCGGGCGAGGTGCGCAACCTCTTGCAGATAGGCGCGCGCATCGACCAGCTTATGAGACGCTTCCGTTTGGACAATCGCGCCGAAGCGACGTGGTCGCAGATTCGACAGGAGCTGCGCGTGATTGGAGACGCTTACGGTATAGGCTACGGTGGCGGCTATGGTCGCGGTGGCGGGCGCTACTAAAACAGGAAAGCACAAGCTACGGTTCGGGTAAAACAGGAAAGCTCTCGTTAGCCAAGATGGCTAACGAGAGCTTTCGCATTTTCTGATAGCTTTCGCATTTTCGCGGCGAAGATGCCAAAATAAGGGCCGTCATGACAGGCACGCTTTATCTGGTGGCGACGCCCATCGGCAACCTCGAAGACATCACGCTGCGCGCGCTCCGTGTGCTCAAAGAGGCGGACATGGTCGCTTGCGAAGATACGCGGCGCACGCGCGTACTGCTGGACCACTACGGAATCAAGACCAAACTCGTCAGCTATCACGAACACAACGAGCGCGAGCGTGCATTTGAATTGTGTAAGCTGCTGGAAGAAGGCCGACGCATCGCGCTCGTGACGGACGCGGGCACGCCCGCCATCAGCGACCCCGGCTTTCGTCTCGTGCGCGCTGCCGCAGAGCGCGGGCTACAGGTTGTGCCCGTTCCCGGCCCCGCGGCCTTTGTCGCTGCGCTTGTGGCTTCGGGACTCCCGACGGATGAATTTTTCTTCGGCGGCTTTTTGCCCGCGCGCTCTACACAAAGGCGCGCGCGGCTCACGGAAATTCGCAACATTCCTTCCACGCTTGTCTTTTACGAAACGCCGCACCGCGTGGCCGACGCTTTGCGCGACGCGCGCGAAATTCTAGGCGAGCGCGAGGCCGTCGTCGCGCGCGAATTAACCAAGATGCACGAAGAAGTTGTGCGCGGGCGTTTGAGCGATCTGGCGGAACACTTCAGCACAACTGATGCGGCGCGCGGCGAGATGGTGCTCGTCATCGACCGCACTGTTATCTCAGAGGCCGCGCATGATTCGGAACATGACGTGGCGGCGCGCGTCGCGGAGCTTGAAAGCGAAGGGCTGGACACGCGCGCGGCTCTCAAGCGCGTGGCGCGCGAAACGGGTCTCAGCCGCTCTGAGGCTTATCGTCGTCTGACCGCACGCCGCGAGCAGGAGCGCGAAAAACAGTGACAAGTGACGAGTGACAAGTGACAAGCAAGAGAAAAGAGAAGCTGCTTTAACTTGTCACTTGTCACTCGTCACTTGTCACTGCCTTTACATTTATGCAATCGTCCGAGCCTCCTCAAAGAGATGCGGCGCAGTGCCCCATCTGCCGTGCGCGGCAAGCGTCGGCCACTCCGTTCTGCGCCGTCTGCGGAACGCAACTGGACGAAGCTGCTGCGCGCGAAGAAGAGTTGCGCAGTATTCTCTACCTGCTCTCGGAGCTTGACGGTTGGATAGCATCCGGCCAGATGGATGCCGCACAGGCCGCGGGGCTGCGCCGTATGTATGAAGGCCGCCGCGACCAGTTGCGCCGGAAGATGTCTGCGCGCACGAGTGAAAACTCAAAGCAGCCGAGCGCCGCGCGAGAAGACACAACGTATAGAGCGGACGCTGCTCACACGCCGTTCACTTCCACGGAGCAATCTCAGGCCACACACGCACAGGCAGGGCACACAGCGCCGACGAGCGAATACGTTGCTTTCCCCTCGCGCCCTTCCGCGCGAACGTCCACCCCGCCTCCGCAGTACGCGCCGCCGCCAACGTTTCAAAGACCGCGCCGCACGCTCTTTGAGCGACTGGCAGAGCCGCGCACGCTCCGGCTCATGCTCTACGTCGGCGCTGCGATGCTCGTCGTGGGGGTCGTCGCCACGCTGCGCGACATTCTCTATTTAAAGCTGCAAGAGCCTGTGGTCCAGGCCGGTCTGCTCGCGACAGGGACGGTGGCCGCCATAGCTTCCGGCTGGTACATCATCCTTCGCACGCGGCAACGCTGGACGGGCCGCGCGCTCACGCTTGCAGGCTCGCTGCTGGTGCCTATCAATTTCTGGTTCCTCGTACGCTCCGGTTTGATTGCGGACTCCGGGCGCGCGTGGACCGTCTGCCTCTTATGCGCGCTACTCTACGCGCACACCGCCGTCATCCTGCGCGAGCGTCTATATGTTTACATGGCGTGCGTGGCAAGCGTCTCGGTTGTGTGGGCGCTTATCCTGCGCGACGCGCCGCGCGCGTTCGGGCTCTACGCGCTCACGCTCATGTGCGCCGCTCTCATCTTCCTACATCTCTCGCGCATCTTCCCCGCAGAAAGCGTTGACGCTGAAAGCACGGCTCCACTGGATGACGATGACGAAGATTTAGCGGACGCGCGCAAAGCTCCACGCTACGGTCGTTGGACGAGCGAGCTATGGAGCGCGCCGCTCGTTCGCACGGCGCACGCCTTTGCCGCCATCAGCATTTTTATCTACGCGCCCTTGCGGCTTGCATCCCAAACGCAAACTCTGTACGACGGCATCTTCGCCTTGCGCTCAAGCTCGTATGACGCGGGCATCTCTATGCTGCTCTTTGCGGCGGGCGCTTACGTGCTCTGGTTCACGGGCCGCTACATTTACACCACGTGGGCCGTGCCCTTCACGACCGCAGCCGCGCTCATGCTCTTTCTGACGCTCTGGATTATCTGCGACGGTCTACGTCTGCCTGCGGAGAGACAACTACTGGCGCTGGCCTTCGCTACATTTCTGGCGGCAGCCGCCGCGCGATTTTTACGAGCAGGCACAATGGCCGCCGCGCTTCATTACGCGAGCTTGATTGTCAACATCGCGCTCGCAGTCGCAGGCATCACCGTGCTCGTCAACGCACGTTGGTCCACGTTTACACAGAGCCTCGGGTTTGCGTTCATCGCCGCGTCGTTCGTTGCGCAGAGTGGGGCCGAGCGCACATCTCGCGTGGGGCGTACGGCGCTCGCGCACTTCGCCGCGCTCTACCTTTCCGCCGCTTACGCAATAGCCCTCGCGCGTCTCTCATTCTCATCCGAAACGCTCGTCACAGTCCTCTGCGCCGCGTGGCCCTTTGCGCTTTACGGCGCGGGACAACTGGCCGCGCGTGCGAAAAGAGAGACGCACCTCGCAGCTCACTTCACGCGCGTCGCGGACGTAGAAGTTTTTCTGCTCCTCACGTGGGGCGCGATTCTGTCGCTGCTCATACATTCGATGGAGGGAGGAGCGTCGCGCACAGCCGCCCAGTCCGCGCTTGCGGCCTGCGCGCTCTACGGTATTTTGCGCGCGACGCGCGAGCGTTCCATATATGGCAGCGCGCTCGGCGCTCTGGCCTCCGTCATCATGGCGGCAGCGCTCCTCGATGCGCTGCGAAAGCTCGGGCTCTGGCCCGACCAATGGCCGATTGCCGCAGGCACAATCACCGCCGCCTTTCTCTTACAAAAAGCCGCCGCGCGTTTTTTTCATTCACAAGATGGAGCGGGAACCGGAGCGTCTTCAACCCTTACTGCGACCACGCGCGCCGTGTTCGATACGGTCGTCATCGTTTGCTCTCTCATGTGGCTCACCATCGCGCTCGTTAAGATTGACACGAGCGGATTCAGCGCGCCCGCAGTTCTCCTGCTCGCGCTTCTATACTGGACGGAGCGCGCCGTTATGCAGCGCGCCGCGTGGACGGTTTACATCGGGAGCACGGTGATGAGCGCGTTCCTCATCACGCTCCTTGTAGCGCTTCGCGTTGACGCGGAGTGGTTCGCGCTTCTCTTTGCCGCCGCCATCCCGCCCGCGCTTTTTATCCTGAGCCGTTATGAGAGCGGGCGGGCATGGCTCGCAGAGCCTTTGAGCAGAGCTGCGCCCGTCGCGCTGGCGTTAGCCATGATGGTCGCGCTCGTGCAGGCGCTCCCGCACATGGAAGCTGGAAATCCGCGTCTGCTTGCTCCGTCTTTAACCGTTGGCCTCGTCGCGCTGCTCTCGCTCATCGCAAGCATCTTTTCGCGTGGCCGTGCGAGCGTGCTCTACTTCCGCGCTGGGTTATGGATTGCGCCCGTGGCTCTCATGCTCGCGAGCCTTCGCGCGGGCTTTGACCCTGTGAACGACGCGGAGGTTTACACGACACCCATCAGCCTGCTACTGCTCACCGTCGCGTATCTTTCACACCGTCGCGCGTGGCAGGAGCATGACCGCGACGTGGGCGCGTTGCTGTGGGCCGGGAGTCTGCTGTTGTGCGTGCCGCTTCTTTTTCGCGCGCTGGAATTTCGCCTGTTGCTGGACGCGCCCGCGCCCTGGCGTGACGTGGTAGTGCTCGGAGCATCGCTCGGGCTTGTGCTCTACGGCGTGTTGGGCCGCATGCGTGCGCCCGTGCTCGTGGGTGCGAGCGTGCTCGTCGTTGATCTGTCGGTGGTCACGCTGACGACAGTGGATTGGCTGCAAGTGCCTTTGAAATATTATTTGATTAGCGTCGGCGCGCTCTTGCTCGTCATCTTCGGCACGCTCGAATACCGCCGCGAGCAATTTCTACTGATGCGCAAGCGCCTGCAAGAACAACGCCGCCGCGCACGCGAAGAGTTCGGCGAGTGGAGATGAGAAGAAAGTGAGCAGTAAAAAGTAAGCAGTGAGCAGTCGAACGAAAGACAGTGCTTTCTGCTCACTTCTTTCTTTTACTGCTCACTGCTTACTGCTTACTTTTTACTTTCTTTAATTGCCGCGTAATTCCGCAGGCAATTGCTTGTCGACTTTGGGGCGCGAGGGGAGGTTGGCGACTTCCCAGCCGGTCAGGAAAATCGTGCGCGCGACGCGCTCCATTTTCTGGTAATCAATCTTGGAGACTTCGTCGCCGGGACGATGATAATCTTCGTGCTCGCCGTCGAAGTAGAAGATGATGGGAATGCCTTTGCGCGCGTAGTTGAAGTGGTCCGAACGGAAGAAGAACTGGTTCGGGTCTTTGGGGTCGTCGTAGCGCGTGTTGTAAGTGAGATTGAGATAGGACGAGTTAACGCGGTCGCTCAGCTCGCCCAGCTCCGTGCTCATCATCTTCGCGCCGATGACGTAGATTTCGTTCGGCCCGGAAAGCTCTGCGTTCGCGGGCTTCACGTCCCCTGCGGGCTTGCTTCGTCCAATCATGTCTATGTTGAGCTGGGTGACGATTGATTGCAGCGGCACGGTCGGATTTTCGGAAAAGTAGCGCGAGCCCCAGAGCCCTTTTTCTTCGCCCGCGTGCCAGACAAAGAGAATCGAGCGACGCGGGCGCGGGCTCTGCGCGAAGGCTTGAGCCATCGCCAGCACAGAAACAGTGCCGGAGCCGTCGTCGTCCGCGCCGTTGTAAATCGCATCGCCCGCGACGGGGACACCCACGCCTACGTGATCGTAATGCGCGCCGACGGCGACGTATTCGTTTTTGAGCACGGGGTCCGAGCCTTCCCATACGCCGACGACGTTCTGCGTCGGAACCGTGTCGGTCTGGCTGGCGACGTTCAGGGTCGCCGTTTTATTCGGAGCCAGATCAAAGGCCGCGCCGGGCTCGCCCCCTACGGTCTTTTCAAAAATGTCCGATGCGCTCCGGCGCTCGCTGCGCATGATTTCATTCAGCACGGGCAGAGAGATAATGACCGACGGTAAAGTGGCCGTGGGGTTCGCGGGGCTTTGAAATTTTTCGACCACAAGCGCGCCTCTTGCTTCCGCTTGCTGGCGCGTGCGATCCCAGAAGGCAAGCGTCTGAAAAGTTGGAACATAGATGATGCCTTTCGCGCCGTGCGCAAGCGCGTAGGTCGCAGGGTCAGACCAATCCTGACCGCGAGCGCCGCGCAGGTCGTTAAAGCTCACGCCGCGTGGCAATGCTGTGCCCGCGACAATCATCACCTTGCCCGAAACGTCCACGCCTTGATAAGCATCTATGTTTTTAGCTTTGACGACCCAGCCGTTGCCTACAAAGACGAGCGGGCCTGTGCCCGTGCCCCTGCTGCTTCCGCCGACGCCGGGAACGGTAAGCTGCGGCAGAAAGTCCTCGCCGTACTTGTATTGTTGACCGGCAATCGCGAGGCTCGTCTCTGCCGGATTGATGCGTGTGCGCTGAAGATTAATCTTTTGAAAATAAGTGCCGCCATCGCCCGCAGGACGCACGCCCCAGCGCGAGAGATTCATGGCTATAAACTTGGCCGTGATATCCAAACCGCGCGAAGGCGTGTCGCGCCCTTCCATCTCGTCCGAAGCGACGAAAGAAAGATAGTCTTTCAACTCGGCGGCTGTGATTCGCTCCGCAGCCTTTCGGCCCGTCGCAGATAAAGAAGATGAAGCTGTCGCAGCGGTCTTTTCGGACCGCCGCTGTGCCTCGACGCTCGCCGGCTGTAAGGGAGCAGCGAGCGTAATGCCGAGTAAAAGTAGTGTTAAGAATCTACGCATTTGTCCTCCGACTGGAAAAAACTGTTGATAAAAATTGGTGGCATGCTTCGATGGCGCGCCCTCTCCTCGGGTTCGCCGCGCGTTTCGGTGTCAATGCTTTGAAAGGCCGTGGTAATACGGGAGAAGCTTTCAGAAGGTTGCGATTGAACGCGCGTGGATTCTGAACGAGCACGCCCCGGACGGGCAAGAGAAAAGTGACGAGACGCCTGATTTTGATGTCGAGCCGTCCCATAGCGATTGCGGAATGCGGAACACATCAATTGCGGAATGCGGATTTCGGATTGCGGATTAGAAGAATAAGCTTCTTGCTTTTCAATCCGCATTCCGCATTCCGCAATCTAAAATCGTCAGGCGTGTTGGACGGCTTGCGTGAGGCGTATGAGCGAATCCTTGGCGTCGCCGTAGAGCATGCCCGTGACGGGTTTGAAGAACAGTGGATTTTCAAGGCCGGAGAAGCCTTTGCCTTTGCCGCGCTTTAAGACTACTACGGAGCGTGCGCGGTCAACTTCGAGGATAGGCATTCCGGCAATCGGGCTTTGCGGATTGTCGCGCGCGTCAGGGTTGACCACGTCGTTAGCTCCTATCACGACCGCCACGTCCGTCTGCGGAAATTCAGGATTGATCTGCTCAAGCTCGTAGAGCGACGAGTAAGGCACGTTGGCTTCGGCCAGCAGCACGTTCATGTGTCCGGGCATGCGCCCCGCCACGGGATGTATGGCGTATTTGACCGTCACGCCCCGCGCTTCCAGTATGTTCGCCAGTTCCCTCACGGCATACTGCGCCTGCGCTGTCGCGAGCCCGTAGCCGGGGACGAACACGACCTGCTTGGCGTAAGCCAGTTGCACGGCTATGTCTTCGGGCTGGACTTCGCGCATCACGCCTTGCTCACCTTCGCCCGCCGCCGCCGTCGCTTCACTACCGAACGCGCCGAACAGCACGTTCCAGATAGAGCGATTCATCGCGCGGCACATCAGTATGGAAAGGATAAAACCGGAAAAGCCGTCGAGCGTGCCCGCGATGATGAGCACGTTATTTGAAAGAGCAAAGCCCGTGGCCGCAGCCGCCAAGCCTGCGTAAGAATTCAGTAGCGACATCACGACCGGCATGTCCGCCGCGCCAATCGGAATCACGAGCATGATGCCGAAGACAAACGCCAGCCCCATCATCGTGTAAAAGGCCGTGTCGGCTGTGGGCACGAAAAGTAGATAGACGAAGAGACCGAGGATGACGGCCAAGAGCGTCATGTTGAAGATGTTCTGCCCGCGAAACGTCATGGGCGTGCCGCGCATCATTCCCTGCAACTTGGCAAAGGCTATGAGGCTCCCCGTCGTCGTCAAAGCGCCGAGCATGACTTCAAAGCTGATGGCCGTCATCTTAAACTGGCCCAGCTCCGCGCCGTGCCGGTAATATTCCGAGACGCCGACGAGCGCGGCGGCTAGTGCGCCGAAGGCGTGCGAGAGCGCGGTTCGCTGCGGCATCGCCGTCATCGGAACCCAGTAAGCCATCGCCGCGCCGATGCCGCCGCCCAGGACAAGCCCCGCGATTATCCATTCGTAACGGATAATGTCTCTGTGCAGGAGCGTGCCGATAATCGCCAGCAGCATCCCGAACTCCGCTAGATGCATTCCGCGCTTGGCCGTTTCGGGATGCGTCAATCCCTTCAATCCGAGGATGAAGAGAATCGATGCCGCCAGATAGGTGAACTCTATGAAGTAGGTCTTGTTCATTGCTTCGCCTTGCCCGCGCCGTTACCTGAAGCAAGCTCTTTAGTCTCTTTCGCGGCCATCTCCTTCGGCTCTTTGCCCGCCGGAATCCGCCGCTTGAACATCCTGAGCATGCGGTCTGTAATCATAAATCCGCCGACGACGTTGATCGTCGCGCACGTCACCGCAGTAAACCCAAGAATCGTGCTCACGGTGTTGTACTCTGCGCCCGCCGTCACGATGGAGCCGACGAGCGAGATGCCCGAGATAGCATTCGTCGCAGACATCAAAGGCGTGTGAAGCAGCGGCGGCACGCGCGAGATGACCTGATAGCCCAGAAACGCCGCGAGCGCGAAGACGTACAAAGCAGGAATCAACGTCTGCGCCGTGATGTTGCTTTCCGATTCGATGAGTAGAGCTAAGATCATTAGCTGGTCTCCTGATTATTCCTTAACTGCTCGCCACCGCTTCCAGAGCGGCAGCCACACGCGGGTTAGCATACGTGCCTTGATGCGTGACGCACGAGGGAGCTATGACATCATCCGTCATGTCTATGTTGAGCGCGCCGTCTTTGATTAAGAGATTGAGGAAGGCCGTGACGTTGCGCGAGTAAAGCTGGCTCGCGTGCACGGGGATTGATGCAGCAAGGTTGAGCGGTGACATCACTATGACGCCGTTTAGCTCAACCGTTTCGCCGGGACGACTCGCGGCGACGTTTCCGCCCGACGCGCCCGCCAGATCAACTACGACCGAGCCGCGCTTCATTCCGCGCACAGCCTCCTCAGTCATCAGCAGCGGCGCGCGACGCCCCGGCACTTGCGCCGTAGTGATAACCACATCCGAAGTCTTAGCGTGTTTAGCTATCATGTCGCGGCCACGCTGCAAGGCTTCCTCCGTCAACTCTTTCGCATAGCCGCCCGCGTCTTCCGTTTGAATCCCGCCGAGGTCAACTTCCAGAAAGGTCGCGCCTAAGGACCGGACCTGCTCGCCCGCCGCGGCGCGCACGTCGTAGCCTTCGACGACCGCGCCCAGACGACGCGCGGTGGCAATCGCTTGCAGCCCCGCCACGCCTGCGCCCAGAACAAGCACACGCGCAGGCGGAATTGTCCCTGCGGCAGTCATCAGCATGGGGAACATGCGCGGCAAACGCTCACACGCCAGCAGCACGGCCTTGTAGCCGACAATGGTCGCCATAGAAGAAAGCGCATCCATCATCTGCGCGCGCGTCGTGCGCGGGACAAGCTCCATCGCGAAAGAGGTGACGTTCTGTTCGATGAGAGGCGCAAGCGCGGCGGGTTCATCCAGGGGACGCAGGAAGCCTACGACGACCGCGCCCTGCTTCAAACGTCGCAGGTCGTCTTCCGGCGGGCGATTGACGGCGGCTAAAACATCCGCCGACGAGAGCAACGCGTCGCGCATCGCCGAGACTTCAGCGCCCGCGTCCGCGTAATCTGCATCAGTCGCTCCGGCTTCAAGACCAGCGCCGCTCTCCACTGCGACAGATACTTTCAGGCCCGTCAGCTTGCGCACGGACTCCGGCACGAGCGCCACGCGCTTTTCTCCCGTCTGTGTTTCCCGCAACACCACAATCCTCATTCACATTCTCCCCGGATACAATGAATGGTTTGCACGCATTCTCTGGCGTGGCTTCAAGAGACGTGCTTTAAGCGAATAAGAATAGCATCCCTCCGATGCGGAACGCAGCACTAAAACTTCCGCGCCTCTCAACTTGCAAGCACAAGCTCTAACTTTTATAATGCGTCTCCGATTTAGGGCGCATTGGCGTAGTCGGTTAAGAGGCTTCCTTAAAATCATGCTCAAGAGAAGATGGAATGAGCATCAGCTAAGAGAAGCTGTCAAAGCTTCTACTTCATGGTCGGGCGTGATGCGTTGCCTTGGTCTGGTGGTAGCAGGCAACAGCGTCAAGGTAGTAAAGACTACAGCCACTGAGCTTGGTTTAGATGCTTCTCATTTCAAGGGACATGGTTGGAGTAAAGGGATGATTAACATGCCCTCTCCTCCTCAAACTATTGCTCTGAGTGAGATTCTGGTAGAGGAATCAAAATATACAAGCTCGAAAGATTTGAAGCGACGTTTATTTAAGTCGGGATTGAAAGAGAAGCGCTGCGAGCATTGTTCAAATACTGAATGGATGGGAAAGCTGATTCCTTTACAACTAGACCATATCAATGGTATTAGAACTGATAACAGGATTGAGAATTTACGCGTTCTCTGTCCTAATTGTCATGCGTTGACCCCGACGTGGGGAGGAAGAAATCATAAGGCCCGTTCGTCTAGCGGTTAGGACGTAGCCCTCTCAAGGCTAAAACACGAGTTCGATTCTCGTACGGGCTATAAACCCTTTCCTTCCATAGTTTACAAGAATAACATCCAAACCGTCGAGGCGCTTCAAAAGAGCGCCTTTTTAGTTATCGCCGGAGTCGGTGACAGTATATCCGCGAAACAAAAAGAGCACGTCGCTCTGAGATAGTGACGCGCGCTTTCTCTTTTTCAAGGTAGGAAATCTTTTTATCTTACTTCGTCTTCATCGCCGTCTTGATTTTTTGTACGAGCTGGGTGGTTTCGGCGGCGAACTCTCCCCTGGGTGCGAGGCGCAGGTATTCTTCGTATTCAAAGAGCGCGCGCTCGGGTGCGTTTAAGCGTAGCAGTATGTTGCCCGCGAGGAGGTGCGCTTCCGCGAAATCGGGTTTGAGCTGAAGCACACGCCCGACCTTGGGCGCGGCGCGCTGCACGTCGCCCTTCTCCCAGTAGACTCGCCCCAAAGTGAAATAGCCCTGCCATCCGTCGGCGTCAAGGACGAGCCCTTCCTCCAATACCTTTTCCGCTTCCGCATAACGCTTCTCGCGTCTGTAAAGCTCGCCCAGAGCAAAGAGCGCTGCGGTCGAGCCGGGCTTGGCTCGCAGCGCGTTTCTGAGCGCGGCTTCGGCGTCCTTCCAACGCCGCTCGTTGATGTAGGTGGTTCCGATCAGGAGTTGAGCTTCATAAAAATCCGCGTAAAGAGTGATGGCCTTTTCCAGATGCGCGAGTGCTACCTTAGTGTCTTTGATGGCGAGAGCAGCGCGCCCAAGCTCAAACTCTTTCTGCGCTTCCAACGGCACGCGCGCGTCCAGAATCATCGCGGGTAGCTCACTAGCGCGCTGCGCGGGCACAAGGTCAAAGACCACGTAGCCGCGCAGGATGACTTGCAAATCGACCTGCTGCTGGGCCGAGTTGTAGCCGTCGGCGCTGACGACGATGACATAGATTCCGCGCGGCAAACCCTGAAAGCGAAACTTGCCTATGTCGTCCGTCATCATCTGGTCAACGATGCCGCCGCCGAATCTTTCCAGCCGCACGGAGATGTTGCGCGCGCCCCGTGCCTCTCCTGAGACGCGCACCTGTCCCGCTATCTCTACGGCAGACTGATCGCCGGACCACGTATCGCGGCCTCTTTGCGCGAACGCAGCCTGAGCAGTGACGAGTAGAACGACGGCGACGAGCAGGAGCGTGCGGTGAAGGTGTGACATCGCAGGAGACCTCGCAGAATCAAATGCGAAACGGGAATGGAATTATTATCCTTTTGACGCGGGAAAACAAGAGAAGAAAGGATGAATTAAAGAGATTGAATCATCGGTTCATTGTTTCATTGATTCAATGAAGAAATGAATCAATGATTAAATTCTTTCCACTCATCCCTTCTTCAAAATACGCCGGGCGGCTCAAAAAATGTAGAGAGCCGCCCGGCGAGGGTTAAAGGTAAAGCGTGGCTGTCTCAGTAGGTGTAACGCAAGCCAAACTGAATAAGCCGCGCGGGAACTGCCGTCTCCGTGATGCGCGTGAATGTCGTGGGGCTGCCCGCACCGACGTTCACGGAAGTACTTGCCGAAGGAATACGGAAGACGGGATGGTTGAAGAGGTTGAAGACGTCCATGCGTATTTGCAGGTTCTGTCGCTCTGTGATGTTGAAGCGTTTCAAGAGCGAGAAGTCCCAGTTCTGCTGCGACGGCCCACGGAAAGCATTACGCGGAGTGTCGCCGTAGCCGGTGTTTCCGCTTCCAGCGGAGTTGGGGGCCGGAAGCGCCGTGCGGAAGCAGGCCGGGTTCAGGTAGTTCGCCACGATGGCTGACGTCCCGCCCTGCGTATAAGCGGACTCTGCACCGTTGCAGAGGAACGTCGCCGTTCCAAGCGCATTGCCGCCCGTGCCGAACACGCCGCCCGATGTGGAATCGGTAACGGAGAACGGAAGGCCGCTCTGGTAGGTGACGATGCCGCTAATGCTCCAGCCGCCGACGATCTTTTCAAGTATGCCGTCGACATTGCTGAAGAGATACTGGCCGCGACCGATTGGCAAGTCATAAGCATAGCTCACGACCAGACGATGCGGGCGGTCAAAATCGCCGCGCGCTTTGTTCTGTCGCGGGTCGCTTTGCAGGTTGTAGATGTTGGCCCCGTTCTGGCCGTTGCGTGTCGCGTTCAACTCGTCCGTAGAGAGCGAGCCGCTCACGTTGTCAATCGTCTTCGACCAGGTGTAGGCGGCCTGGAAATACATCCCGGTCGTCAGACGACGCGACAAAGTGACTTGCATGGAGTCGTAACGACCCTCTCCGATGTTGCCGGAGAGGCGCGCACCGCGCTTACGGGATAGACCAAGCACGAGATGTCGCAGCTCTTCGTTGGCGACGGTGTTGGTCGTGATGGTATAGCCCACGCCGTTGATGTCCGTCACTGTCACCGGATTGGACGGGCTGGCGAGCCGCGCCAGGTACGGGTTATAGATGCCAAGTCCGCCCTTGTACTTCGAGCCGACGTAGCCCAGCTCTATGGCCCAGCCTTTCCACAGCTCGCGCTGGATGGTGAAGTTGTACTGGTAGGTGTAGGGCGTGTAGGCATTCAGGGGCGCGGTGGTGAACGACGCCAGGTTGATCGAACAGTTGGTCGCCGTTCCTCCGTAGTTCAAGCAGGCTTGCCCTGCCGCATTGACGAAGATGGGAGCGACGTTCGGGTCATTGGGGTCGAGCGGCCCCGCGCCAGCCGTGCGGCGCAAGCCCGCGAAGAACGTGGCCGAAGGAATAAAAGCCGCGGCGATGGCTGACGGCGGCGGCTGGCCCGCAAACGGATTCGCAAGCTGGAAGGGCGCAGGCGTTGCGCGGCTGTCCAGAGGTTGCACTGTAAAGGGCGCGGCCAGCGAGTTCTGCAAGATGTTCTGGTTCGAGAGGCGCTGGTAATAGACGCCCCAGCCGCCGCGCACGACAGTCTTTTGATCGCCCCACACGTCCCACGCAAAGCCTACGCGCGGCGCGAAGTTGTTTTCGTCCATGCAATCCCTGAGAGCGCAATCGGGAACGCCGGGTGTGCCGGTGAAGCCCGCGAGATCAACTTTCTCGGGAAAGAGGAACGGGTTGAGACCCAGCAAGGCGCGGTTGAAATCGTAGATGCCCGCGCGTTTGAGTTTATCGCTGCCGAAGCTCATCGCCTCCCAGCGCAGACCTAAGTTCAAGGTCAGTCTGGGCGAGAGACGATAATCGTCCTGGATGAAACCGGCGTAATCCGTGGCGACGAAGTTACGCGCCGGGTCGCCGAAGGCGGATTGAATCGAGGTCACACGGCCTTGCAGGAAATTCTGAAATGCCGTGAAGGCGTTGCCCGCGCCGGTGGTCGCGGCAAAGCCAAGCGAGCCACGGACGGCGAAGTTGTTGAAGCGGTTCAGTTGGTACTGTACGGCCTCGCCGCCCATACGCAAACTGTGCTGCCCCATAATCCAGGAGAAAGTGTTGGCGACATTATATTGATTCGAGACTGTTCCGCGCTCGTCGTTAACGCCCGTGCCTAACGAGAACGAGCCTGTGACGGCGACGCGGTAGAGTCCCGGAAACTGCGCGGAGTTGCCGCGCGCCGCGCCTACGTCCCCGAGCGCAATCGGGTCCGTCGGACTAAAGGCGGAGATGTAGCGGCTGTAGCCAGCGCGCAGCTCGTTCACCTTGTTGGCGCTAAAGACGTGCGTGAAGCTCAGGGAGAGAAAGCGATTGTTCTGTACATCGGCGCGCGGATTGGCGAGCGTCGTATCCGTGCCGAAAGGCTTCAACGTGTTGCCGTTGTCCCAGAACCAGCGCCCCGACAGCTTCTCTTTACCGTCGCGCCAGAAGCGGTCGTAGCTAATCATGTACTGGTTGTCTTCAATCGGAGCGATTGCGGAGAACGCGCAGTTGAAAGTTCCGATTGCCCCGCCCGTGACGCCGCCGCAGCCTGTCTGGCCCAGACGCGGGACGAGGAACTGCCCGCCGTAGCGCGTGTCTCTCACGTTCAGTATGTTGACGGCGACGGGATCAATCTGCGCCGGCGTCAAACCGAAAGCACCGGCGAGCAGCGCGGCGGAAGTCGAGCCGTCGGCGTTTGTCGGAAACGCCTGCACGATGGGACTCAGCGATGAGCCAGCCGGGTCCAGACCGTTGCGTGCGCGCACGCCCTGGTAGTTGAAGAACCAGAAGCCGCCCGCAGCAGGAACAGGGCCGGAGCCCGAAAAGCCGAAGACGTTTTGAAGCAGTCGCGCACGCTTGCTTAAACCGTTAGCGTTGCGGAACCACTCGTTGGCATTGAGGGCGTCGTTGCGGTGCGACCAGTAGCCCTCAAGATGCCAGTCCTGTGAGCCTGACCTCAGGACCAGCGAGAGAGCGCCGCCGCCCTTTGAACCGACCGAAGCGTCGTAGAGCGAAGTGGAGACCTTGAACTCCTGAATCGTAGACGGGTTCGGCAAAGGTACTGTGTCGAAGTGTGCCAGGTTGAAGTCGTTGACGTTGACGCCTTCGAGCTGGATGCTGTTGTTTGAGGTGCGCTGGCCGTTGACGTTGACGTCGGCTGTGCCGCGTCCCGCCGTACGCACGTCGGTCGGCTCGCCTGCCGTGCCCGAAGAGAGCGAGAGCAGGAAGAGAAAGTTTGGCGAAGCCAGAGGCAAGGTGCGCAGGGTTTGCGCGTCGAGGGGGATGCCCGTGGTCGGGCTGGTCGCGTTAATCAAGCTGGGCACGGCCTGCACGGTCACGGTCTCCTGCACCGAGCCGATTTCCAGCTCTGAATCCTGGCGCGTCGTTTCGTTGAGCCGCACCTGGACATCTTTGATCGTGGTCTTCTTGAAATTAGTCGCCGTGATTTCCAGACGATAGATACCCGGCGGCAAGAGCGACGCCGAGAAGTTTCCTTCTTCGTCTGTGGTCATAGTGCGCTCGGTGGTGCCGGTCTTTTCATTTACAACGATGACCGTGGCACCGGGCACAGTGGCCCCTTTCTGGTCCGTAACGGCTCCTATCAGACCTCCCGTTTGGGCTCCTTGTGAGAAGGCGAGGGACACAAACAGAAAGGAGACAACTAACCCGCTTGAGATAAAGCGTAGAACGCTTCGCATAACGGTTCCTCCTGTGTGAAAGGACTAATTCGGTTGTGCTGGTTAACGGAAAGAAAATGCCCTGATGGAAAGGTTACGACCCGATGAAAAGATTACGGGATTATAAGAATGCAAAAAATATACCCCGTGAGGTTTACGCCGGATAAGATGGCTAACGGGCGCGTGTACTTAGATTTAAGTCTGCGGACGGGCCACACTGAAAATCAAAGGAAACGTCTTTTCTATCTCTTTTTTTGGTTTTTTTCCGAAATTTCGGATTAGTCTGCGTTGACTGGCGGGTGTTTTCAACCAGCGCCTGTCGCTTAACGGCAAGGCCGTGCGAGGCGCTTCTGGACAAACAGCTTTTCGCCATGTTGGAATACAAAAGCCCATCACAGCATGGATTCATAGACGGCCCCGGAGGACAAGCTTTCGAGCACTCCAACCTTGATTCATCATGGAACGAATCGTCTTTTTAGACCGCAGCACTTTGGAAGCAAATGTTCGTCGCCCGCAATTTGAGCACGAGTGGGTCGAGTATGATGAGACCGAAGAAGCCGAGGTCGTTGAAAGATTAAAGGGCGCAACTATCGCCATCACGAACAAGGTGCGGTTGCGCGAAACGGCGCTCAGCCAGTTGCCCGAGCTGCGATTGATTGCCGTCGCCGCGACGGGCGTGGACATCATTGATCTGGAGTATTGCAGGCGGCGCAATGTTCGGGTCGCGAACGTGCGCAACTACGCGCGCCACGCCGTCCCCGAGCATGCCTTGATGCTCATGCTCGCCTTGAGTCGTAATCTACTGAGCTACGTCAGCGACGTAAGAGAAGGAGCGTGGGAGCGTGCGCGCTCCTTCTGTCTCTTTCATCATCCGATTAGAGACTTGCACGGGAGCACGCTCGGCATCATTGGCTACGGCGCGCTCGGGCAGTCGGTCGCGAAGCTGGCCGAAGCGTTCGGCATGACGGTGCTCGTTTCGGAGCACAAGGGCGCGTCGTCGATTCGCGCGGGGCGCACAAGTTTTGAAGATGTCCTGACCACGAGCGACATCATCAGCCTGCACGCTCCCCTGACGGACGAGACGCGCCACATGATCGGCATGCCGGAGTTTGAGCGTATGAAAAGGGATGCGATTCTGATTAACACTGCGCGCGGTGGATTGGTGGACGAGCGTGCGCTCGTGGACGCGCTTTCCCGTGGACTCATAGCGGGCGCGGGCTTTGACGTGTTAACAACGGAGCCCCCGCGTGAGGGCAATCCGCTTCTCGATCTTAATAGCCCCAACTTCATCCTTACGCCGCACAACGCCTGGGCGAGCCGCGAAGCCATGCAGGCTCTGGCCGATCAACTGATAGACAACATCGAAGCGTTCGTCAAAGGCGAGCCGAAAAACATCGTCAAGTAAAAGAGACGCGGAGACAGAAGGGACGCGGCGAGAAAAAGCATTTCTCTTTCGCCGCGTCTCCGTGTCCCCGCGTCACCGCGTCTCTTTTATGTTTTGTGCCTTACGACGAAGCTGTTTCTTCGTCGTGGTGTTCGGTGGTGTAGAGGCGCAGAATTTCCTGTCCCTGACGCGAGCGCGGATCAATCGTGCGCAAGTGCTTGCGTCCCTGCATCTCCCAGATGGCCGTCACCTGTCCGTCCTTTTCGACGGCGTGATAAGTAATCTCTTCCGCCGGTTGCGACGGCTCCGCCGCCGGAGCATCTGTGCCCCCGACATCAGCCGTACTCTCGACCTCGGCTGTGCCCTCAACGTCGGCGCTTGTGCCCGTCACCTCATTCTCATTCTCTGCCATAGCTTTGCCCGAAAACTTCTCCTCTCCAAAGTCTTGCTGCTTACATGTATGGTCTCTTGAATCGTCGTGGATTTTGTCACACGCGCACGGCGCATGTCTAGCAAGCATTACTTCTCTTTAATTACAGAGCGCAGCGTGATGGCGAATTCAATCGCGCGCCGCGCGGAAACGACGCCCCATCCCTGGCGATCAACTTCGATGCCCGGCAGGCGTTCCGCCGTCTCAATCAAAATGCGCTTGACTCGCTGCGGCGTCAAATCCGGATTGGCTTCGAGCATGCACGCGACGATGGAGGCCACAATCGGCGACGCGAAGGATGTGCCGTCAACATACTTGTAGTGGCTCGTGATGACGTTCTCTTCGCGCAGCTTGATCATAATCAACTGGCGCAGTAGATAAGCGGGCAACTCGCGCGCTTCGTCCAAATCCTGATCCACTCCGGCGTGCGCTTCTATGACGGCGTGCAACTCCGCGTCTGCTGTGTCATCGAGCAGAGAAAGAAGCTTGACCTGTTCAGAGGTCGGCGTGTGCGGCAGGATGGGCGCGGGAACCCAGATGCCGGGTGCTATGACCTCTGGCTTTTGCAGGCCGTCCACGGTCGGCCCGTAAGACGAGCGATACATGCCGTGACGCGCGCGGTCCAGGGAGTTCTGGTCGTCAAGCCCGCCGACGGCAATAGCAGACGGCGCACTCGCCGGAGGCAGCACTGGATGACCGGGCATGTGGCCCGCGTTGCCCACGGCGCAAACTACTATCAACCCACTCTTCACAGCCTCTTCGACCGTCTGCGCAAGCTGATTGTAAAGATAAGATTCTTCGTCATCGCCGCCCGCAGAGATATTGACGACGCGAATCTTGTACTTCTCTCGATGACGCATCACCCAGCGCAGCCCGCGCTCTATGTTCTCCTCCGAGATGCGCCCGCGCCCCACTTTCACGAGCACCACGTTCGCGTCCGGCGCAATCCCACGGTAGAAACCGTTTGAGAGCCCGCCGTTGCCTGCCGCGACGACGCTCGTCATCATGCCGTGCCAGCTTGCAGGGTCCGGAGTTTCAAGCGTCGTCTGATCTCCTTCGGCGGCAACGATGCTGTGATAAGCGAGGATGCGATTGGTGGGTTTGGTCAGGTCCGGGTGCTGGTAAAAGCCGGAATCCAGAAAAGCTATGGTGACGCCACGGCCCGTGAAGCGTTCGTCTGCATCCATCCTGAGCGGCGTGGAAAGAACGTGCCCGCCCTGCTCGAAGACGGCAGCATCGGATGCAAGCTGAATACGCGCGCGCGCGAAAAGCTCTATGCAGCGCGGGCAGATGGTTGACGTGAGCGTGCCCGACGGCGAGTTGGCCGCGACGATGATTTTCAAATCCCCTGAGATTGCGTCGAACGGGACAAGTCCCTCCGGCGACTCGCGCCCGCAGACGGGACAGACGGGGCGGCCCGCCGCCTTGTCGGAATGAAGCTCGGTCGGCTCTGTAGAAATGAATGCGTCAGACATAGAAATGTAATTCCCCTTGCTCTCTACTGTTAATGTGATTGATTTGAAACTCGCTTGACCGCCTATGATGACCGGAAAAAAAATTCGGCGCAAGGCGGGAAGAGAAGAAAGTGAGCAGTGAGCAGTAAGCAGTAAGCAGTAAAAAGAAAGCGAGCGGCAATCCGGGTCGAGCAGTTTTTCCGACGCGGCTTACTGCTCACTGCTTACTGCTCACTGCTTACTGCTTACTGCTCACTGCTCACTTTCTCCGGTTGTGCTTAGCGCACGGGACGTGTAAGGTATTTGTGTTAACGCCACACGCAAAATTTAGGCTTGGAGGTCTCGTCGTTTATGGCCGTAGAGCAACCGACGGTTGCGGACATTTTTCGTCGCGCGATGGCTGTGCGCCGCGAGCGCCCGCAAATCTCCTACAAGGAACTCAAGAAGCTCCTGCTGGACGAGTACAAGGGCACGCCCTTTCCGCCCGTCAGCCGTCTCGCCATTCCAGAGCAGGACGCGCGCGCGCCCGAAGAAGATTGGTCCGCTGGCTTGCCATTGATGCTGCGCGGCATACAGCGCGAGGACTGGGCGGACATCATTGACGGCATCGTGCTCAGCCTTGAGCAGACCGAAGGATACGAACAAGAGGTTGGCCCTCTCTCGGACCGCGACGAATGGCACGACCGCACCGTCGGCATAGACGAACCCTTACGCAAAGGCGTCGGCAAATGGATGCCCGAAGACCTGATGCGACTGGCAGAGAAGCAGACCAAGAAACAGTGATGAATGCAAAGTGCAAAATGCAGAATTAAAGAAGCTCTTTCTTTTCATTCATCATTTTGCACTTTGCATTTTGCATTTCGTATATGAGTTTTCTCAACAAGCTATTCAACGACCCTGTTTACCAATCGGGTGAGCCGCGACGACCTGATGAGGTCACGGAAGGCGGCGTGATTATCAGCCCGGACACGCGGCGCGAGAACCGCATTCCGCCGGGACAGACGCGCACGCGCAAGTGGCCCGTGCTCGACGCGCACGGTACGCCCGAGATTGATTTAGAGACGTGGCGCTTTGAAGCGGGCGGACTCGTAGAGCATCCGCAAAGCTGGTCGCTGGACGAGTTTCTACAATTGCCGCCCGTGCGCGTCTACGCGGATTTTCATTGTGTGACGCGCTGGTCGCGGCTCGACAACGTGTGGAGCGGCGTCTCTGCGCGCGAGATGGCGCGCCTGCTAGGCGTCAAACCTGAAGCGCGCTTTGTCCTCGTGCACGGCTACGATTACGGCTGGACCACGAATCTCCCTGTGGAATATTTCATGGCGGAGGATTCTTTGTTCGCGTGGTCGCACGATGCCCGTCCGATTCCGCCGGAGCACGGCGGCCCCGTGCGCCTCATAGTCCCGCAGCTCTACGCCTGGAAATCCGCCAAGTGGGTCAAGGGAATTTACTTTCTGGCCGAAGACGAGCCGGGCTTCTGGGAGCGCGGCGGCTATCACATGCGCGGCGTGCCGTGGGCCGGCGGCGACGGCGAGCGATTCCGCTGGCAGGAAGAGGAATAAAGAAATTTTAGATTTTAGATTTGCGATTTTCGATTGGAAGAGGATGAAAAACTTTTAATCTGAAATTTCAAATCTTTGATTTGTCCTTATCCAATCGCAAATCTAAAATCCTTTTCATCATCGTGGCGCAATCATCCGACAAGCAGAACACGCAGGCTCCTCCGACGCCTAAAGACGCGGCGGCGGTGATTCTCGTGCGCGAGCGTGAGGGCGCGGGCGAGGCTGAAGTCTTCTGGGTACGCAGGAGCGAGCGGCTGGCCTTCCTCGGCGGCTTTCACGCTTTCCCCGGCGGGCAGCGCGACGCATCGGACGCGGAAACGCCGGTCGAAAATTGTGAAGACCCCGAGCGAGCCGCTATGATTTCGTGCGCTGCGCGCGAGTTGTTCGAGGAACTGGGAGTGCTCGTCGCTCGCGGCGCGCAAACTTTGACAAAGGGACAGCGCGCTTCCCTGCTCGATGATCTGGAATCGGGCCGCATGCCGTGGCCGCAACTGCTGGAACATTACGGGCTCCGGCTGGATGCAGACAACTGGACTTTCGTAGGACGCTGGGTCACTCCGCCCTTTAGCCCGCGCAGGTTCGATACATGGTTTTTCATGGTCCGTTGTCCCGCGAAACAGGAGCCGCACGTTGCGGGCGATGCCGAGTTGGAATCGGGCGAATGGACCACCGCGCAGAATGCTTTGGAACGCTGGCAGCGCGCGGAAGTTTTAACCGTGCCGCCCGTGCTTCACGCGCTGCGCACGATAGCCTCTGGTTTGACGGAAGATTTAGTCGAACGCTTTCTCTCCGTCCCGCAGGCTCACGCCGTTCCTGTGCGCCGCATAGAATTTCGTCCCGGCTTTATCTGCTTCCCCGTACGCACGCCGACCAAGCCCCCGGCCACGCACACCAACTGTTACATCATAGGCGCACGCGAAGTCGTCATCATAGACCCTGCTTCGCCTTACCCCGAAGAACAACAGGCGCTGGCCGACTGTGTGGACGAGCTTCTACGGGAAGGCCGCCAAGTGCGCGAGATTATCCTGACGCATCTTCACCCGGACCACGTCGGAGGCGTGCGCGCTTTGAGCGAGCATCTGTGGGGACGTGTGCCCGTGGCCGCGCATCGTTTGACGAAAGAAGCTCTTGAAGGAGAAGTCAGAGTTGACCGCCTGATTGAAGACAATGATGTAATAGAGCTTGATGGGACGCCGCGTCTCACTTTGCGAGCCATGCACACGCCCGGACACGCGCGCGGCCATCTATGTTTTTACGAAGAAGCGACGGGCGCTCTCATCACAGGCGATAACATCGTCGGCCTCGGCTCCGTCCTGATTGATCCCCCCGAAGGCAACATGCGCGATTATCTGGACTCGCTTGAGCGCATGCGCGCACTCCCCCGCCTGACAGTCCTTTTCGGCGCACACGGTCCTGCGATGGGCAACCCGCGTGCTAAGATTGACGAGTACGTTCGCCACCGTCTCAAACGCGAAGAGAATATCCTCAAGGCCGTAGAGGAAGGAGCAGGCACGCCGCGCGAAGTAGTCGCACGCGTCTACACGGACGTCCATCCGAAAGCGCACGCGATGGCCGAGCGCGCCGTCCTCGCGCATCTCGAAAAACTCGAAGCCGAAAAGAGCGTCACACGCACGGACGACGGACAATGGAAAGGCAATGCAAAAGTCAAAATGCAAAATGATGAATGAGAAGAATTGATTCATCGGTTCATTTCTTCATTGATTCAATGAACCGATGAATCAATGAATCAATTCTCTTTACTTCTTCATTTTGCACTTTGCATTTTGACTTCTGCATTTCGTTATGTCTCCTTCAAATAAAAATGGAAATGAGCGTGAGCTGGCGGAGCTGCGGCTGGGGGTGCAGTATGTGATTACGCGTGCGCTGGCGGAGTCGGATAGGCTTTCGGAAGCCGCGCCACGGATTCTGCAAGCGGTCTGCGAAAGTCTGGGCTGGGAGTTGGGCGCGCTCTGGCGAATTGACCGCGAAGCAAAGGCGCTGCGCTGTGTAGAGACGTGGCACGTCGTGGGCGTTGAGGTTCCGGAGTTTGAAGAGGAGAGCCGTCGCCAGACTTTTACCGAAGGCGTCGGATTTCCGGGTCACGTCTGGGCTCTTAAAAAGCCCGCGTGGCTCACGGACATCACGAGCAGCAATTTCCCTCGCGCTCCGTTTGCCGAGCGTGCCGGTCTGCATGGCGCTTTCGCCTTTCCCATACGGCTGCGAGATGAAATCCTGGGCGTGATGGAATTCTTCACGCGCGATGTGCGCGAGCCTGATGAGCCTCTGCTGCAAATGATGGAGACGGTCGGCAGCCAGATAGGCCAGTTCATCGAACGCAAAGCTGCCGAAGAAGAGCTGCGCCATTCCGAGGAGCGGTTTCGCATGCTCGCCGAAACGGCCTCGGACGCCATCATCACGATTGACGAAGAGAGCCGCATCATCTTTACCAACCGCACCGCCGAAAATGTTTTCGGTTATAAGATTGAAGAGATGATGGATTCCGAGCTGACCATGCTCATGCCCGATTACCTGCGCCATCTTCACAGCGCGGGTCTTGCGCGTTACATAGAGACTGGACAGAAACACATCAACTGGGAAGGCTACGAATTGCCGGGTCTGCATAAGGATGGTCACGAGATTCCGCTCGAAGTCTCCTTTAGCGAATGGACTAAAAGCGGCAAGCGATATTTCACGGGCATCGTCCGCGACATCACCGAAAGAAAGCGCACCGCAGAAGTGCTGGCCGAGCGCGCACGTCTCTCCTCGCTCGGCGCAGACATCGGCGTCGCGCTCACACAGGGCGATAACCTGCGCGACTTGCTACAGCGCTGCGCCGAAACTTTAGTTGAGCATCTGGACGCAGCCTTTGCGCGCGTCTGGACGCTCAACAGGGCGGACAACGTGTTGGAGCTTCAGGCCAGCGCAGGAATGTACACGCATCTGGACGGCGGGCACGCGCGCGTTCCCGTGGGCCGTTTTAAAATCGGCCTCATCGCCGAAGAACGACGCGCGCACATGACAAACGACGTGGTCGGAGACCCGCGCGTCGGCGATCAGGAATGGGCCGCGCGTGAAGGCATGATAGCCTTTGCGGGCTATCCTCTCATCGTCGATGGCCGCATGGTCGGCGTGATGGCTATGTTTGCTCGTCATGCTCTCACGCCTGCGACTCTGGAAGCGATGGCTTCGGTCGCCAACGGCATCGCGCTCGGCATTGAGCGCAAGCGCGCCGAAGAGACCTTGCGCGAGCAGAAGGATGAGCTTGCGCGTCTTAGCGAAGAACGCGCGGCGATGCTCGAAGAAGTCTCCACGCCGGTCGTGCCCGTGTGGCGCAACGTGCTTGTGTTGCCGCTCATCGGCTCGCTCGATACCGAAAGGATGCAGCGCGCCACGGATGCCGCGCTCGGCGAAGTCGTGCGTACGGGCGCGCGCACCTGCATCATAGACATCACGGGCGCACGCATTGTAGACACGCACGCGGTTGCCAATTTGAGTAACCTCGTCGCGTCACTTAAACTGATAGGAGCCGAAGCCATCGTCACGGGCATCAAGGCGCAGGCGGCGCAAACGCTCGTCGGCCTCGGCGTCGATTTTTCAGACATGCGAACGCATCGCACACTGGCCGAAGCGCTCGCTACTATTATCAAAACGGACGAGCTTCAGAGGGACGGGATTTTACAGAATGGAACAGGCAAAAACTTTAGGTGAGCTGCGCGAGAGCGGCTATCAGGGGGGTTCGGTTAAAGACGAGATGCGGCGCAATCTCGTCAGTAAATTGCGCGCGGGCGCGCGGCTTTTTCCGGGCATCGTCGGCTATGATGAAACGGTCGTGCCGCAGATTGTCAACGCCATCCTCGCGCGTCATAACATCATTCTCTTAGGCTTGCGCGGGCAGGCCAAGAGCCGCATCATACGCCAGTTGACTGACCTGCTGGACGAGCGTATTCCGATTATCGCGGGCTCGGAAATCAACGACAATCCCTTTCATCCCATCAGCGCCTATGGCCGCGAGCAGGTTGAGCTTCACAATGATGCGACGCGCATTGAATGGATTAATCGTGACTCGCGCTTTGTCGAAAAGCTTGCCACGCCCGACGTCACCATCGCAGACATCATAGGCGACGTTGATCCCATCAAGGCCGCTAAGGGCGGTCATCTCTTGTCGGACGAGCTGACGATTCACTACGGCCTCTTGCCGCGCGCCAATCGCGGCATCTTCGCTATTAACGAATTGCCGGACCTCGCCGGAAAAATTCAGGTCGGACTTTTCAACATCATGCAGGAAGGCGACGTGCAGATTAAGGGCTACCCCGTGCGTTTGCCTTTGGACGTGATGCTCGTCTTCTCAGCCAACCCCGAAGACTACACAGCGCGCGGGAAAATTATTACGCCTTTGAAAGACCGCATCGGCGCGGAGATTTCCACACACTACCCTTCGGACTTGCAACTCGGCGTGGAAATCACCAGACAGGAAGCATGGACGAAGCGCGAAGGGTTGGAGGGACAACTACACGTTCCGGACTTCATACGCGAAACCATCGAGCAGATAGCCTTTGAGGCGCGCGATGACCAGCGCATAGACAAACGCTCCGGCGTCTCGCAACGATTGCCCATCACCGTCACGGAATCCGTCGTCTCGAACGCAGAGCGCCGCGCGCTCCTGACCGAAGAGACGTTGATTGTCCCGCGCATCTCCGACATCTACGCCGCCGTGCCTTCCATGACCGGCAAGATGGAGCTTGAATACGAAGGCGAGCAAATCGGCGCAGGCAAGATTGCCAGAGACTTAATCAAGCGCGCGGCAGGCGAAATCTTCGAAGGCTATTTTGTCGGCATAGACTTCGCGGACGCCGTTCGCTGGTTCGACTCCGGCAACTCCCTGAGGCTTGCCGACACGGCCTCCGCCGAAGAATGCATGAACCTCCTCGAAGTCGTCCCCGAGCTGATTGAGACGACGCTGATTCCCTTCGACTTCAGCCGCAACGACGCGGCCCAGACGGTCTCTGCCTGCGAGTTCGTCCTCGAAGGACTCTACGCACAGAACAAAATCAGCCGCAACGAAGAAGGCGGCTACACCGCAGCGACAAAAGCTAAGAAGGACCGGCGCGGAATGATTTATGATGACCTTTCGGAGACGAGCCGTTACAGCTAATTAGCCAATGAGCGGGACGAGAAGCGTACATCCGAATGCTTTACCCAACTACCAGAAAGCAGTTATCCCGCGTAGCAAGCTTGAAGATTACGCCCTTAATCCCGCTAGTAAAGAAGGACAACACAAAGCTCGTCTTTTTAAGAGCATACTTGGATTTGAAAGAGCCGACTGGCAAAAGCTGGAAAAAATCATCCTCGATGAACTACCCTATTATGAGGCCGTGCTCAGTAGAAAAGATAAATGGGGTATATTTTATTCCGTCTCTTTGCTGATAGTTGGCCTCAACGGAAACACTGCTCTGGTACAAACTATTTGGATAATTGAAACCGGAACAGATTATCCCAAATTCGTTACACCAAGAGAGATAAAAGAAGTGAGGTGAGCCATGATTGAAACTAAAAAAGCTCACGAGTTGGACATAGTCGAACTAACGGAAGACTTGCCTGAATTCGGACTTCGCCGAGGCGAGCAAGGCACAGTTCTGGAAGTTTTCGACACCCCTGAAGAAGCATACATGCTTGAGTTCGTTGACGAATCAGGCGCTTCCTCAAAGCTCGCATATGGTGTAAAGCCTGAACAAATTAAAATTATCAGTCGGTTTTCCACCAGTTCTCCCCGAAAAGGTTGCTGAACTTCCAGTCATGGCATAAACCTGCTAACAGATTGACTCATCACGGCAGACACAAAAGCGAAGAAGGACAGACGCGGGATGATTTATGATGACCTCTCGGAGAGAGCCGCTACAGTTAAGGAGTAAGACGATGGAAGTAATCTGGACCGCCGTTTATCGCAAAGTGCCTGAAGGCTACATCGGTTTCGTCGAAGAACTACCGGGCGCTAACACGCAGGGCGAAACTCTGGAAGAGACGAGAGAGAATCTGAAAGAAGCTATTGAGTTAGTGCTGGAAGCTAACCGCACCCTAATCCAAGAATCCGTCCAGGGAGAAGATGTTATACGCGAGCCTATACATGTCCGTACCAACTAAAGTCAACTTATGCCTAATAAAGCCTATTTATGCCTAATTATGTTCCAACATTATTAATTCACCTTATGTCATTATCAAGGCATGAAACGTACAGACTTGATTAGTCACTTGGAACAACACGGCTGCGAGTTTTTACGTGAAGGCAGCAAGCATACAGTTTTTGTCAATCGTGCGGCGCAAAGGTCGTCATCAATTCCGAGGCATCGAGAGGTAAACGATTTTCTAGCGAGGAAAATCTGTCGTGACTTGCAGGTTCCTGAACCGGGGCAGAAGAAATAAATGAAGTTCATACGCTATTCAAAATTCAAGGGCTTTGATGTTTCGGGCGTCAATCTGGGCGACTTGATGGATGCGCTGTCGAACGAGTTGCTGGATTCGGGGTTTGATGACGATTACTACTGGACGAGGCAAAGGAGACAGCAGGACACGTCGCTCGATGCTTTGAGGCGTGCGCTCTTGCAGGCTTTGATTGAGCAGGGCTTGTTGGACGAGCAGCAGATCAAGGAGATGCTGGCGGAAAACGAGGGCAAGTTTAAGGGGTCGCTGTTGGAAGAGTTGATTAACCAGTTAATCGAGCGGCTGGTGGAAGAGGGTTATCTTAAGTTAACGGAGGAGCAGCCGAGGCCCGAGCGTGCGCGCGAAAGAATGCAGGGCGGGCCGGGACAGGTGGGCGAGCCGCTGCCGCGCGACGTGCATTTCGAGGTGACGGAAAAGGGTTTGGACTTTCTGGGCTACAAGACCTTGCGTGACCTGCTGGGGAGTCTGGGGAAAAGTTCTTCGGGGAGACATGACACGTCGCATCTTTCGACGGGTGTCGAGGCGGCTGCGGCGTCAAAGCTCTACGAGTTTGGCGATACCATCAACATGGATGTCAACACGACTCTGCTCTCTGCTATCAAGCGCGAGGGTTTGGGCGTGCCGCTCAATCTGGAATACAGCGATCTTCATGTTCATCAATGCGATTATCAATCGTCCTGCGCGACCGTGGTGATGCTTGATTGCTCGCACTCCATGATTCTGTACGGCGAGGACCGCTTTACGCCAGCGAAGAAAGTAGCGCTCGCTCTGGCTCACTTGATTCGCACGCAGTATCCGGGCGACTCTTTGAAGGTCGTGCTCTTTCATGACTCGGCAGAAGAGTTGCCGATGGCGAAGCTCGCCACGACACAGGTCGGCCCGTTTCACACGAACACTGCCGAAGGCTTGCGGCTCGCGCGGCGTCTGCTACAGGCGCAGCGCAAAGAGATGAAGCAGATTGTGATGGTCACGGACGGCAAGCCCACGGCCTGTTTTCTGGACGAAGCAAACGCTGCTCCTGCGGGGCGCACGACCTTTCCGGAGCGCAGCAGCCGCGTTGGTCAAACGCAGGGCCGCAGGCTTTATAAAAATCCTATGGGCATGGACCCGTTTGTGATGGCGGCGACTTTCAGAGAAGTGCAGGCGTGCAGAAAAGCGGGCGTCATGATTAACACTTTCATGCTCGCGAGCGACTATTATCTTGTAGAGTTCGTCAAAGAGATGACGGCGATGACGAACGGCAAAGCGTACTTCGCCAACCCGAACAATCTTTCGCAGTTCGTCCTGATAGATTTCCTTAAGCGCAGGCGCAGCCGCGTCCGCTGAGTTTGGCCGAACAATCTAGCCGCGCGGGTCGTTAATGAGAGTGCTCATAAATGGCCTCTGCGAGCGAGCTAATTTTCGACAAACCGAAGGAGGGCTACGAAAAGTGTTTTGCCCAAACTGCGGCTCCGAAGATCATCAAGCGAGCCAGTATTGCCGCGCCTGTGGGATGGACTTGCGCTCCGTGCGCCACGGGCTGGAAAAGCCTGAATCGGTGATGGCTTCTGCCCTTTCGGCGCGCGAAGAGATAGGCCACGCCATCGCCGCGCGCATACGCGAAGTGAGAGACGCGGGCGACCTCAAGGTCGTCGAAAACGTCTTGCCGGAGGTCGATAAGTTTTTCGAGTCGCCGGAGGAGCGCCGCCTCAGAAGGATTCGCGCGGGCGTCGTCACGGCCATGTGCGGGCTTGGCGGAACACTCTTTTTCATTCTCTTAAGCAAGAAGGAAGAAGACCTGCACTTTATGATTGCCGCAGGCTTCGCGGCGTTTCTCATAGGCCTGGGGATTGTCATCAACGGCTTGCTCTTTACCATCACGAAAGAACAAAAAGCGCGGCCACAGCTCAACGCGGGCACGGACGAGAGCAAAGCGCGCGTCGTCGCGAATGACACGCGCGAAGAGTTGCCAAGCGCCAGTCAAATGGGTCTCGCGCCTTCGGTCACAGAGCACACAACGCACAGGCTGGCAGGCGAGAGTGTCATGATTCCAAAATCAAATGCCCGTTCAATAGAGTGATTTTCATCAAGCTTGAAAAGGAGGAAGGCTACAGATGCAGAGAGCGCGCGTGCGCGGAATCGAAATGGCCTACGACGTGGAAGGAACCGGGCCGACCGTTCTTCTGCTTCACGGCTTTCCATTTAACCGCTCTATGTGGCGCGAGCAGGTGGACATGCTCAGCGACCGCTTCCGCGTCGTCACGCCCGACCTGCGTGGCATGGGCGAGACGACCGCGACGGACGAGCCCGCGACGATGGCTGAGATGGCCGACGACGTGGCCGCGCTTCTCGACAAGCTTGATATAGAGCGCGTCGCCCTCGGCGGTCTTTCGATGGGCGGCTACGTCTCTTTCGCCTTCTATCGTCGCTTTCCTTTGCGCGTGCGCGCGCTCGTCCTCGCAGACACGCGACCGCAGGCCGATACGGATGAAGCGCGTGAAAACCGCGAGCGGCTGGCCGTGAAAGCAATGCAGGAGGGGATGGGAGTAATCGTGGACGCGATGCTGCCCAAGCTCGTCGCGCCCGCGTCTTTGAGCGAGCACAAAGACGTTGTGGAGCGCGTGCGCGAAATGATGCTGGCGACCGACCCGCGCGGCGCAGCCGCCGCACTGCGCGGCATGGCCGAGCGCCCGGATCAAACTTATCTCTTGCCGCGCATCCTCGCGCCCACGCTCATCATGGTCGGAAGCGAAGACCAGATAACGCCGCCCACGGATGCCAGACTTATGCACCGCGAAATTCGCGGCTCGCGTCTAGGCATCATAGAAGGCGCAGGCCACGTCTCCAACCTAGAAGAGCCCGCACAGTTCAACCAGCACTTACTCGAATTTTTAGACGCACTCCATCCGTGAAGAGATTTATTCATTGATTCATCGGTTCATTGAATCAATGAAACAATGAACCGATGAATCAATTCCAAAAGTTTACTATCGAGGAGCGTGTGCGCTGGGGCGATGTTGATGCGGCGCGCATCATTTTTTACGGCGCGTACATACGCTTTTTCGAGATTGCCGAGACGGAGTTGTTTCGCGCCGTAGGTCTCTCCTACGGGCGCATGTTCGACGAGCTGGATATCTGGCTGCCGCGCGCGCACCTGGAATGCGACTTCCGCAGCGCGGCCCAGTTGGACGACCTGCTGGAAGTCTACGTCTACGTCGGGCACATTGGCACAAAATCTTTGCGGCTCAATTTTGAAGTCCGCCGCAAGGGCGAAGACCCGCTCGTGGCCGAAGCACACTTCGTCCTCGTCGCAGTCCGCCGCGACTCCTTCCAGACCGTCCCCATCCCCGAAGACCTGCGCCGTCGCCTCGCACCATACACACAAAAGCAGGGATGAGGGCGGAGGGATGAGGGATGAAAAGCAACGATAAATGCAAAGTGCAAAATGCAGAATTAAAGAAGCTCTTGCTGTTCATTCATCATTTTGCATTTTGACTTTTGCATTTCTTACTTCATCCCTCATCCCTGCTTTTTGGTGTTAGAATAGAAGCATGAAAATCCGCGTCAGACTATGCTGTGTTTGACAGGCGCGGCGCGGGTTCGTTCAAAACTTTGGGCGGAGGAGTTTTTCTTTATGGTGAGGTGTTGGAAATGCGGTAGGGATAATGAAGACGGGATGCGGTTTTGTACGAACTGCGGTAACCCGCTTTCGGGGGATGCGCCCGCGAGCGGCGCAGGCTCGTCCGGCTTCGACCCTATGCAATCCGAGACGATCAGTTTCAATGCGCCGCAGACCACGACGCCTCCGACAAACTGGCCCACGACGCCTTATGGCTCTGCGCAGCAACAGCCGCCACCACCGTCGTCTTACTCTACGGCTGTCGCCGCGCCCGCGCCGAAATCACGTGTTGGTTTAATCACCGTCATCGTCATTCTGCTGCTGTTCGGTCTTGTCGGTATGGTCGGAGTCGCCGGCTGGTACTACTATCGGAACTCAAGCGAAGTCGCGACGAACGGCAACTCGAATCGCCTCGTTGGTCCGGGCGGCAAGCCCACACCCGCGTCAAACGCCAACACGACGCCGACGCCCGCGGCTTCGCCCGAGTCCAAACAATTGTTCGAGCCGCCGACCACCGCGACCAAGGAAGGAACGTTCACGGTCTATGCCAACAAGGGCTGGCAGATGTCGGACATCGCCGTCATCCCGCTCGAACGCTTTACGACGAGCGTGGATGGCATAGTCGATCTTGAAGGTGTGAAGACGGGCGTGCGCGCCGGAGGCGTGAACGACGCGAAGACTAAATCCAGACGGCTCTATCAGGAATTTCCGACGGGCGCGCTCCTGATGCGTACGCGCTATGCCAACGGCCATTTCTCCAACGTCGTCGCGGCGGGCGCGAGCGGCAATTGGGAGAACCTGCCCGACGAGCGCGGCATGCTGGAGTTTTCCGTCAACGACAACGCGCCCGACGGCAACGGCGGACAGTTCACCATCAAAGTCAAAATGACGAGCGTGCCGAAGGCTAAGAAGTAATCGCTTTCTTGTGTGAAGAGAGTTTTTCTTTCCGAAGCTCTGCGAAAAGTTAAAACTGCGCGGCCACGCAATTACCTCCCACGGTTGACGTCAGCCAGCAAAGGACCGGGAAAACTATCCGGGAGGTACTTGCATGATTGAAGATACCAGTCTCGAATTCGATATGTTCGAGGACGTGCGCCGCCGCCTCGTAGACCATTACACGCGCGAGGGTCGCGAGCGCCTCGAAGCTGAAAAGATTGCTCTCTATCTGGTCCAGGGCATGCGCGACATCCCCAAGCTCATAGCCATCATCGCCGAAGCAAACTCGCACACGCAGGCAGAAGTAAACAAGGCCATAGATTCCGTTTTAGATAACGCGCCTGCGTTTGAACGCGCGCGCGCCATCCTCCTCGGGCTCGAACCATCGGACAGCAACTAATCCTGCCATAGCACCCAAACAGAAATTAACAGGGATGGACAGGATAGACAGGATAAAAAGAGAATCATTCCTTCTTCTTTATCCTGTCTATCCTGTCCATCCCTGTTTGAATTTGCTTAAGGTCTTGCTAGTGAGGTTAAATTTTCATCGCGGCCACAGCGCGCGGCGTACGAGTTTGCGTTTGAGGTCTGTGTAGCCCTGATCGCCTGCGACCAGCTCGCCCAGTGTATGGCGTATGCCGCGATGCATGCTCGCAAACCTGATCATTCTTTCGGTGAAGGGCGCGCCCCAGAAGTTTCCGTAAAAGCGTTGCCGCATCTCTGACGCGCGGCGCAGCTCTCGACCGAAATCTGCGCGCCAGCGTCGCTCGTAATCCAGGGTCTTCCCTTCCAGATAAGCGTCCGCGAAAAGCTCTGCCGAGCGCAGCGCGTAATAAATGCCTTCGCCGGTGACGGGGTCTGCAAAGCCTGCGGCGTCGCCTATGAGCGCCCAGCCCGCGCCAGCCGCGTGCCGCGTGTCCCACGTTCGCGGGGCGAGACCGGGAATGCGCGCCGCGTAGCGTTCGGCCACCGTGCGAAGCTCCTTCTCGATTTCTGTATCGAGCGCTGCATCACGCTTGCGCGCTTTCCATAGATGGGCAGACGAGTCGGCACGCTTGCGGTAGTAACCCGTCATGAACTTCCATAAAAGCTCGTCCAACTGGCTGTGATCAAAAGCGTCCTGTGAGGTGGCGATGCCGAAGGAGATGTGGTCCACGCGCGGGAAGGCCCAAGCATACCCGGCCCAGCCCGGAAGAAAAGCTACGACCGTCGGCGCAGTTTCCGTCTTCGGCAGCGGCGTGCGATAGCCGAAGGCGACTTCCATCTCGGCGGGCGCGAGCGGCCCGGCAAGGCGTTTGGCAATCGCGCTGTTTGCGCCGTCGGCGGCGACAATCACGGGCGCGCTCCACTCGCGATTGCTTCTGGACTTCACGGTCCAATCGTCTTGCTCGTTCGCGCGCGGGCGGAGAGAAACTTTCTCATTGATGATGTGCGCTCCCGATTGGCGTGCGCGTTCGCGCAGGAAGGAATCAAAGGCCGTGCGCGAGTAGATGGCGAAGGGCTCATCTAAGTGCAGGTGAAGACGCTTGCCTGCGGGCGAGTACATCTCAAGCTCGTCAATCATGCGCCCGACCGCTCCCAGCAGATGCGGCCACGCCTTGAGCGCCTTGGAAGTCACACCGCCGCCGCAAGCTTTAGGCTCGCCCGGAGGCCGCCCGTCGAAAAGCCCCACGCGCACACCGCGCGCAGCCAGCCGCTCCGCCGCGAACGAACCTGCCGGGCCAGCGCCCACAATCAAGACATCAAACTTATCTTTCGTCATTCGTGAACATGATAAGGGCGCACGCATCTTGTGCGCAATCGGAGCTTGCCGCGCTTCGTGTGGCGTATGGTAAAATGCGTGCGTTCCCTGACAGCAAAATATCTGGAAGCGATCCCGGTTAAAGCATCACGCGCCGACGCGCGGCGGTCGTTTCTAATCTTATTTCCTTCGCGCCTCCCCCCGTTTGCGGACGCGAAGCCGAGGACACACAAAAAGTTTTCGTGAAGCGAGATGACCGCGAGCTATCTAGTTTTTGCAGGCATCGCTCCGCACCCGCCGATCATGGTTCCGGAAGTCGGGCGTGAGGCGGCTGCTGAAGTGCGCGGCTCTATAGACGCGATGCGCGAGTTCACGGAGCGGCTCGTGGCGAGCGGCGCGAAATCGGTCGTCATGATTTCGCCGCACGCGCCCTTAGACCCGCGCGCCTTTGTCGCTTACGACGAGCCGAAACTTTACGGCGACTTCGGAGACTTTCGCGCGCCGGGAACCGCCGTCGAAGCTCCGCTTGATAAAGAACTCTCCGACGCTATCACACGCGCGGCGAGCGAAGAAGGATATGAAGTCGCGCGCGTGCGCGGGGTTGAGCTGGATCATGGAACTGCCGTCCCGCTCTATTTTCTGCTGCGCAACGGCTGGCGCGGTTCTCTGGTTGCGCTTGGCTACACGTTTCTTTCCAACGAAGACCACCTGCGTTTCGGCTCGTGCATCAAGCGTGCGATTGACCAGACGATGCGCCCCGTCGCTTTGGTCGCCAGCGGCGATTTGAGCCACCGTCTCAAGCCGGGCGCGCCCGCAGGCTTTAACGCGGAAGCACATCTTTTTGATGAAGAAGTCGTCGCCAGCCTTCGCGCCTGCGAGCCCGAGAGAATCGTCAAAATAGATCAGAACTTGAGAAGACAGGCGGGTGAATGCGGCTATCGCTCCATGCTTGTTGCCTTCGGCGCGACTGAAGAGATTGAGACAGCGTGCGAAGTGCTGCATTACGAAGCGCCGTTTGGCGTCGGCTACATGGTCGCGCAGCTCACGCGCGCTTCAGTCTTTGAAGGCGAAGAGCGTTCGTCGGAAAAAGAAGAGACCGTGGCGGACGAGACGGACGCCGCGCAATTGCCACGGCTTGCGCGCAGCGCCGTCGAAGCTTTTGTAGAGGCGGACGAAATCCTTAAAGCCCCGCCTGGCATGCTCACAGAACCCGGCGCGTGCTTTGTCTCCATCAAGACCCGCGAAGGCGACTTGCGAGGCTGCATCGGGACTATCGAAGCCGTGAAAGAGTCGCTGGCTGAAGAAATAATCAGTAACGCCATCAGCGCGGCCACGCGTGACCCTCGTTTTCCTCCCGTCGCACCTGACGAATTGTCACATTTACGTTACTCGGTTGATGTACTTTCAAAACCAGAGCCGACGACATTCGAGGGACTTGATCCCAAAATTTACGGCGTGATCGTAGAGGATTTACAGGGAACGCGGCGTGGGCTGCTGTTGCCGGACATCGAAGGCGTCGAGACTGCAACCCAGCAGGTAGAGATAGCCGCGCGCAAAGCCGGAATCGCGCCCGGCACGCTGTTGAGGCTCTCACGCTTTCGCGTCGAGCGTTTTCCCGAAACAGAGGAAGAGTAGTTGAACCATATCGAACCAGAGGAGAAACCGAAAATGGCAAACGAAGCAACAAGAAAATCTTCCATCAGCAACACGGGAGCCGACCCGGAGATTGAGCCGGACACCACTCCGAATCCGGTGGATGAGGTCAATCCGGCAAAAGACAAGCGCTCTCTTGATATTGGCGAATCGGGGCAGTTTGCCCCCGGCGGCTACTATAACCAGCATGGCATAGTCGAATCCGAGCGCCTGGACCTGGACGAGTACACGGCCACACGAACACCCGACGACGAATCCAAGAAGTGAGGGAAAACGAAACGCCCCGGCAACGACCGGGACGCTTTTTGACCCATTGTGCAATTCACAACGAGCGCCTTTGGCTCAGGCAATAAAAGCGATAACCCTGTCTGTTATTTACCGGGAGGATTAGGGTCATGGCTAAAACCGTAATTTCGGCCTTTGATAATCCGCAAAGCGCAGCCCGGTTCATGGACTCGGCTGTCTCCTGCGGCTTTGATTCCCATCTTTTTTCGGTGATTAATCCGCACACGGACTTGAGAGCACCGCTCGAATCAGTCATGAAGGGTGTGCCTAGCATCCCCGCGCGTCTCTACAAAGACGCCTTGCGCCACGGCGAATCTATACTTGTCGCGCGCATCTCAGAAAACGAAGTCAGGCGGCTGATAGAGCTTTTGCAAGCCGCCGGAGGCTCACAGATTGAAGCCTTCGATTACGTCCAGAGCGCTTCTCAGACCGCGCATTGAGGGGTTGATTTTAAGAAAAAAAATTACCGCTGCAAGCGCGAGATGCTTGCAGCGGCAAGATCCACAGGAGGAAAAGGAGCTACAGTTTATACAAGAAGACGCCGTGTGTCAAATTGGTCACGCTTTCGTCTTCCAGCACCGTCCCCTTTGACACAGGGCTTAGATGTCTAAGTTCTTGACATCCAAGGCGTTCTCTTCGATGAAGCGGCGACGCGGCTCGACCTGATCTCCCATCAGCACGGTAAAAATCTGGTCCGTCTCCACGGCATCGTCAATCTTCACCTGCAAAAGCGTGCGTTTTTCAGGGTTCATGGTCGTCTCCCAGAGCTGCTCCGGGTTCATCTCTCCCAATCCCTTGTAACGCTGAATCATCAAGTCTTTCTTGGCCGCGTTCAGAACTCGTTCAAGAAGGTCGTCGCGCGTCTCTATCTTCTCGCTTGAGCCGTTTTCGCCGACCACAAAGGGCGAGGCGAGCCGCTCCTCCAGGGCCATGAAAAGCTCCACAGCCTTCTGGAATTCCACGTAGCTTGCCAGATTCCAGTCAATCGAGACGCCGACGCCGGAATCCGTCTTGGTCTCAATCTCCCACAAGCCGTGCTCCTCGTCCTCGGAGAGTTCCGTTCTGTAACCCTCTTCGGCAATCACGCCCTCGATCTGAGCTATATGGTCTTCGTTGTGGAAGACATCGCGAAGCGAGAGACCTTCCTCACGCAAAACGCCTTCCGGCCCGCCCAGAGCCACGAGCAGGGCGTTAAGCAGGCGGCTGTCGCCCCCCAGACGCCGCGTAGCCTTCTCGCAATAGCGTTTGAACTCAACCATTTGCTCAAGCGCACGCGCCAGCTCGCGACCTTCAAGCACCGTCTTGGTGGACGCGGAAGTGACCTTCATGTCGTTTGTCGCCTGCCGCATCATGAAGCGCACCATGGACCTTTCGTCCTTGATGTACTCCTCTTTCTTCCCGCGTTTTACTTTGAACAGCGGGGGCTGTGCAATATAGACATGGCCCTTCTCTACAAGCTCCGGCATCTGGCGATAGAAGAAGGTCAGAAGCAGCGTGCGTATGTGCGAGCCGTCCACGTCCGCGTCGGTCATCAGGATGATTTTGTGGTAACGCAGGCGGTTGACGTCGAAATCGTCCTTACCGATGCCTGTGCCGAGCGCAGTAATCAGCGTTTTGATCTCGCCGTGGCCGAGCATCTTGTCAAAGCGCGCCTTCTCGACGTTCAAGATTTTACCTTTTAACGGCAGGATGGCTTGATTCTTGCGGTCGCGTCCCTGCTTGGCAGAGCCGCCCGCCGAATCGCCCTCGACGATGTAAATCTCGCAGAGCGAGGGGTCTTTTTCCTGGCAGTCCGCGAGCTTGCCCGGAAGCATGGTCGAGCCCAGAGCGCCCTTGCGGACGATTTCGCGCGCCTTGCGGGCTGCCTCGCGCGCACGCGCGGCGTCTACGGCCTTGCCTACAATCTTCTTGGCGACCGCCGGGTTCTGCTCAAAGTACTCTGAGAGCCGCTCGTTGAGGAACGACTCGACCGGGCCTTTGACGTCCGAGTTGAGCTTGCCCTTGGTCTGGCCCTCGAACTGCGGCTGCGGCAGCTTGACGGAAATGACAGCTACCAATCCCTCGCGCACGTCGTCGCCTGAGAGAGAGGTCTTGAAATTCTTCGCCAGCCCAGAGCTTTGCGCGTAGGCATTGATGGTACGCGTCAGCGCCGAGCGGAAACCCGAAAGGTGTGTGCCGCCGTCCACCGTGTTGATGTTGTTGGCGAATGAATAGACCTTCTCGTCGTAGGCGTCGTTGTATTGAATAGCCACTTCGATGGAAAGGTTATCGCCGAGACGCTCGAAATAGAGCGGCTTGTCGTGGAGCGTGTTTTTGTTCTTGTTCAGGTGCTTGACGAACTCGGCAATCCCGCCCTTGTAGTAAAACTCGTGCGAGCGTTCCTGTTCGTCGCGCTCGTCGCGGATGGTGATGCGAATGCCTTTATTGAGAAAAGCCTTTTCGCGCAGACGCTCAGAGAGCTTGTCAAAGCTAAACTCTGTGGTATCGAAAATTTCCGTGTCCGGCTTGAAAGTAATTTTTGTTCCGCGCTTGCGAGTCTTTCCCGTCTGCTCAAGTTTGGTCACGGGAATGCCGCGCTTGTATTCCTGTTCGTAGGTCTTGCCGTCGCGCCAGATTTCCAGCATCAGCGTCTCGGAAAGAAAGTTGACGCAAGAAACACCGACGCCGTGCAAACCGCCGGACACTTTGTAAGCGTTCGAGTCGAATTTGCCGCCCGCGTGTAGTTTGGTCATGACGACTTCCGCCGCGCTTCTCTTCTCCTGCTTGTGATAGTCGACGGGAATGCCGCGACCGTTATCGATGACCGTGATCGAATTATCTAAATGGATTGTGACATCAACCGTGTCACAGTAGCCTGCGAGCGCCTCGTCCACGGAATTATCTACAACTTCGTAGACAAGGTGGTGCAGACCTATCTCGCTGGTGGAGCCGATATACATGGCCGGGCGTTTACGCACCGCGTCGCGCCCTTCCAGAACCGTGATTGAGCTGGAGTCATAAGCTTGTACTTTTTTCTTCTTTTCTAATGTTGATGGTGCTGTAGCCAAAGCGTTCTCCTCTTCAAATAAACTGCTCATAAAATTCACCAAATTTTGCTTGAGCGAAAACGGAAAGAGCTGAAAAGCGCGCCGTCTTCCGTTCGTGCTACTTAGATGCCTTCGGCCCCTTTCGCGACCGCCTCCCGTAGTTCGCTTTCCGAACCGATTTCCTCGGCCATCCCGTCACTCACGCGGAACACATTTGACCGCCCCATAAACTCTTCCACAAGGCTCTCCTTAGAGGTCGTGATAAAGGTTTGAGTGCGCCCTTCAAGGTATTCCAGCAAGTAACGGATGCGCTTCCGATCAAGCTCCGCATCCACGTCGTCAATGAGGAAAAGTGGATACTCATTGTGCCATGAATAATACACGGAAATTGCCGCTAAGTCAAGTATTATCAATGCGCTACGCTGTTGGCCGGAGCTGCCGAAAGAGCGTATGTCCCGCCCGTCGAACAGTATTTCAAGGTCATCCCGATGCGGCCCTATGAGGCTGTATCCGGCGTTGATTTCGGCCTGCAAGCGAAACTGCAAACGCTCCGCGATGAGCGCCTCGTAATCCGTCAAATCCCCCTTGCCTTCGAGCGAGGAAAGATAACGAATCGTGATGTCTTCACGCTCGAAAAGACGGCTTTCAAGCGCCCCCTGCAAACGCTCAAGATAATCAACTCGCGCGCGATGAATCTCCGCGCTTAAGCCGACAAGCTGTTCGTTCCAGGGCGCAATCTGTCGCGCGATTTCTTCAAAGCTCAACTCCGAATCCGAAGCGTCCTGAAGGAGTCGATTTTTCTGCTTGATGACGCGGTTGTAATCGCTCAGGGTTTGGACGTAGGCGTGATGAAGCGCGACCACACCGCGATCCAGAAACTTTCTGCGAGCTTCGGGCGCGCCGCGCACGACCTGTAATTCGTCCGCCGTAAAAGCTACGGTGTGAAGCTGCCGCAGATAACGCGCTACGGTTTCACGTTTGCCGTTGATGGAGATTGTTTTGGTGTTGCCTTGCAGAGCGACCTGTAAATCCCTGTGGACCTCTTGCGAGCGTCCCACACTACCGCGCACCAGGCCAAGGTCTTCGCCAAAGCGCACGGCCTCTTGCAGCTTTTGTGTCCGAAAGGATTTTGTAGTCGCGAGTGTGTAGATGGCTTCGAGCCAATTGGTCTTGCCCTGACCGTTATCACCGAAGATGATGTTAAGACCTTTGCCCCACGAGACTCTGCCGCTCAGGTTCCTGAAATTGTGTACTTCAAGCCATTCGAGCAGCATGAGCTAATTTTAACACAGCACCAGCTTTTATGCCCCTTATTTGACGCAGAAATACAGTCTTTAAGAAAAAGAAAAAGCGTCTTCATTCAAGCTTGAATGAAGACGCTTTATGACAATGTAAAGTGAATCGCGGTTTGCAGCTTCGGTCAGATGCGCATGGGCATGACGACGTACTTGTATTCGTACTCGGCTGTTTCCGCGGGACGCAGTTGAGCTTGAGAATTACCGTCTTTGAATTCAAAGCTGATTTGTCCTTCGCCGACGACGTTGAGGAAATCTTGCAGGTACTGCGCGTTGAATCCTATCTCGGCTTCTTCGCCGTCGTATTCCGTGGCGACGATTTCGCGCGCTTCGCCCTCTTCGGCGTTCTGTGAGCTAATCTGCAACTCCTTGGGCGCAAGATGAAAGCGTATGGCGTGTGAGCGGTCGTCGGCCATGAGGGCGACGCGGCGAATCGCCTGGTTGAGCTGTGCGCCGTCGAATTGAATCGATTTGTCGTTGCCCTTGGGCATCACCATCTCGTAGTTTGGGAACTGGCCGGAAAGCTTTCTGGAGATTAAAAGACGAGGGCCGACTTCGAAGTAGATGTGGTTCTCGTCCACGCCTAGACTGATCTCGCCTTCGTCGTTGGTCGTCAACTTGGTCAGCTCTGCCAGCGTCTTACGGGGTATAAGGGCGTCCAGCGTCTCCTTGGACGCGTTTTTTCCCAAATCCCGACGCTCGATATAGGCTAAGCGGTGTCCGTCGGTTGTGACCATCTTAGCGCCCGTTTTGTCGAGGATGAATTTCGCGCCCGAGAGCGTGTAGCGCGACTCTTCCTGCGTGATGGCGAAGATGGTTTTATCGACGAAGGATTTGAAGACCTCCGCGGGCAATTTCATGGGCGCGGATTTGAAGCTCGGCACTTCCGGAAAATTCTCGCGCGGGATGCCCGGAATCTTGGAACGGAAGTTCTGGCATCTGACTGAGACCCAGTCGTTCTCTTCCTTCTGAAAATTAACTTGCGCGTCCGGCAGTAGACGCGCGATGTCGAAAAGCTTTCTGGCCTGAACGCAGATCGAGCCCGGCGTCTTGATGTCGGCTTCCGCTTCGCAGCGTATGGTCACGTCCAAATCCGTGCCCGTGAAGCGGATGGTATTTTCGCCCACCGACTCTATGAGAATATTCGAGAGCACGGGAATGGTGTTCTTCTTTTCGACCACGCCCTGAACAAACCCCAGCTCCTTTTGCAGAGCGTTCTTACTGATGCTGAATTCCATTTATGAACTCCTCTAAACTTTGGATGATTGCCGTATTCTACCTTCAACTTTGTGGACTCCAACCACCTCGCGCCTTTTACTACTTATACTAATTAAATAACTAGTATATATATATAGTAGTAGTAGTAGGGCCTGTGGAAATGTGGAAAAGTCACTTTATTGTTGACAGCAAAGGGATTGTTTTCCACAGGGGTTGTGGAAATCGCTGTGGAAAAAATGGACCGGCTGTGGAAAACTTCGTCTTCCGGAAAGTTTTCCACATTTCCACAGGCCCCTTTTTTCGACACCCTGTGGAAATGTGGAAAACTCAGACTTAAACTTCGTGTGTAAAGAACTTAACCGAAAAGCGTACTGTGGAAAACTTTTCAGGTGAAAAGTGAGCTAACTACTTGCAAAGATTATCCATAAGGTCACTCACTATCCTGTGGAAATTTTGGTCCTTCAAAACCAGCGCTTCTATCTTCTCCACGGAGTGAATTACGGTCGTGTGATGCTTGCCTCCGAACTCGCGGCCTATCTCCGGGAAGCTATGTTTGGTCAAACGCTTGCACAGGTACATTGCCACCTGACGAGGCACTGCTATGTGGCGCGCGTTGTTCTTTGAAGTCAGCTCGTCTACGCGCAGGCGATAGTGCTGCGCGACAGCTTGTTGAATCTGCTGGATGGTGATTCCGGCTGGCTGGTCGTCCTCGGCTATGTTGCGAATCGCGTCCTGCGCCAGCATCTTCGAGATGGGAACACCGCGCAGGGACGAGATAGCGACCAGACGCACTAAGGATCCTTCAAGCTCGCGTATGTTGCTTTTAACTTTGCTCGCGATAAAGAAGGCCACGTCGTCCGGGAGTTGCACACCGTCAAGGTCGGCTTTGCGTTTGAGAATCGCGACCTTGGTTTCAAGGTCAGGCGGCTCCATGTCGGCAATCAAGCCCCACTCGAAACGGGAGTGTAGTCTCTCTTCCAGCGTAGGAATCTCGCGCGGCGGGCAATCGGACGTGATGACAATCTGCTTTTGCCCGTCATAGAGCGCGTTGAAGGTGTGGAAAAACTCCTCCTGCGTGCGCTCCTTCCCGGCCATAAACTGTATGTCGTCCATCAGAAGGACATCAATCGAGCGATATTTCTCACGAAACGTCTGCGTCTTGTCGTAGCGAATCGCGTTAATCAGCTCATTCATGAATTTTTCAGCCGAGATGTAGGACAGGCGCAGATGACGATTGCGCTCCTTGATGGCATGCCCTGCGGCGTGCATCAGGTGTGTTTTACCAAGTCCCACACCGCCGTATATGTAAAGCGGGTTGTAGGTCTTCCCCGGCGCTTCGGCCACGGCGAGCGAGGCGGCGTGCGCAAATTGATTGCACGAGCCTACGACAAAGGTCTGGAAAGTGTATTTGGGATTTAGCGAAAGCTCTATAGGCTCTATGTCTACAAAGGTCGTGGCGGCAGGCGTCAGCCCATCGGATTCCGCAGCTTCGAGCAGTGTAAAGAGGCTGGACGTTTTACCGTTGCTCCCGTTCGTGGCCGTCTCCGGCAGGCTGTAGGGCGTTGGTTGTTCCTGCTCCTCTTTTTCCGAGAGCTTTTCAGGCGTGTGATTATCCTCGTCCTCTACGAGCCAATCGACGTGATACTCTGCAAGGTTAAGCTCGCCTAGAGATTCCACAAGGACGTCAGAGTAGTTGGTGCTCACCCAGTCTTTGACCACCTGGTTCGGCGCGCGCAGGTGCAGGACCTGCTCCGAATCGTCAAAGCCCTCAAACCGGATCGGGCGAAACCATGTCTCGAAACTCTGGCGATTGAGCCTTTTCTCGACGGCGTGAAGGATGTTGTCCCAGAGTCTATTCTCAACTACGGTGCTCATGCTTTCCGTCCTTCTGAAGTGGCGTTTGCGGCAGAAATGTGAACCTGTCACAAAACAATACAAACTTTCACATTGCCTTGCTCAAGCTATTCTTTGAGTCGCGGCGCGGAAATATTGTAAATGCACCCGCTTGGTCTCGTTTTCGGGGTAGAATCGGAAAGTTTTCCACAGGGTTTTCCACAGGGCTGTGGAAAACTTTCCAAACTTAAAGTAAAGCTTTAAGTATTTCTATTTCAACTATTTACAGGTATCGTCCGCTCTGAAAACGGGCCGGAGACTAGCATAACGTGAGGTGATTAGCAAGAGAAATCCACAGGCTCTATGAAATTTTTTTTGACCCCCTGAAAAGGGCCGTATTTTTCGGGGTTTAGGAAAATGTCAGTCCCGGAAAATCTCAAAAGAGAATGGTTTTGGGACACAAATTCAAAACTCTCTTTTGCCCTCCGGCATCAAATTCCACGTAAGATTGTGCTTTAAGAGTCCACGGCGAGGGGCTTTTTCCGGAAGCCATAACAGGGCGTGTCTTCTTGACATAATCCGCACGCACAGTTAGTCTTACGCTTTTGACTTGAGTGGAGATTAACTGACTATGCCGAAGCGAACATTTCAACCGAACAATCGCCGCCGTGCCAAGACACACGGATTCCGTGCGCGTATGGCTACCAAGAATGGCCGCCTGGTCTTGAAGCGCCGTCGCGCTAAAGGGCGCAAGCGGCTCACGCCCTCGCATTACTAAATCATGTTTAGCGGACGGGTTTGACCAATCACACGCACTTGCGCAACCAGAGCGAGTTCCGGCGCGTTTATACAAACGGCAAGCGTTACAATGGCCGCTTGATGACTGCTTTCGTACTACCAAACGGGCTCGGGCATCATAGATTCGGGATCACGGCCTCGCGTAAGGCTGTCGGCAATGCGGTCGAGCGTAACCGCGCCAAGCGACTTTTGCGCGAAGCGTTTCGCTTGAGCGATGACACTCTTTCGCATTTGCAGACCGCGTGCGATTGGGTGCTGAACGCAAAGCCGCAGCTCTTAGAGGTCAAACTCGCGACGGCGCTTGAAGAATTTCAAGCGGTCATCGGGCGGGCAGTAGAGGACGAACACACAGGTTTGTTTGAAGTACGGAAGTAACCCAGAGTGAGAATCGTTCTTGTTACGCTCTTAAATTTTTATAAGGCGCTCGTGTCGCCGCTCTTGCCGCCATCCTGCCGCTTTGCTCCGACCTGTTCGGAGTATGCGCGCGAGGCCATTGAACGTTACGGCGCTTTGCGCGGAAGCTGGATGGGCATGCGCAGGCTCTTGCGTTGTCATCCTTTTCATCCGGGGGGATACGATCCGGTCAAGTAATAGAACCAAAGGCTCTGCGAGCCGGAGAGTTTTATCATAAAGTCGCAGTCTCTTTTTTTGAGATAGATACGGTTATCATTTAATTCAGATGCAACAGAAGCGTTTCCTCCTTGCAATCGTCATCTCCGCCGCGATTCTTTTCGGTTGGAGCTACTTGTTTCCGCCGACCAAGCCGAATCAACAGAACGCCAACACGCAAGCAGCACAGCAGCCGTCGCCCGACGCTGCTTCGCCTGCGCCTCAAGCAAGCAATGCTCCTGCGACGCCTGCTCCGGCAGCACAACAGCAGCAGCAGCAAGCGGCGCAGACCGGCGGCGCACCGGCAGTTGCACAGGACACAACTCCGCAGCGCACCATCACGGTTAAGTCTCCTTACTACGAAGTGAAACTGGATACGCGCGGCGCTGTTGCGTCGAGCTGGATTATCACCAAGATCATAAATCTGGAAAAGAATGATCCGCAGTCGGCGCGCGACCTCCATTCAGTGGGTGGCACAAAAGAGAATCCGCAACCTCTTCAACTCATCTCGCCCATAGGCAAAGAGAGAAATGAATTGCCGCTTCGTCTTGTGACCGGCGATCAAACGATGGACGACGTTCTCGCTTCCAGAAATTTCAGAGCCGCTATAGACGGCAAAGAGTTGGAGAGCGATACCCTCGACATCCAGCCGGGCGAATCAAAGCGCATAGATTTCACCATGCGCGACGAAGCGACCGGGCTTGATGTCACCAAGAGCATCACTTTTTATTCGGACCGCTACATCACAGACCTGCAAGTTCAACTCAAGCGCGGCGATCAAGTTGTCCCGCAGGCCAAGCTCGTCGTCGGGCCGAGCATAGGCGATCAGGGCGTTCCTCATTACAGTTTTTATTCCGTCGCTCCTGAAGGCATAGCCGTTGTCGGCGGCGAGGTCAAACGTCTATACGCTCAAACAATCAACGAGACCAAGGAGAGCCCGGACAGACAGGTTATTTCTGGTCCAGTTGACTGGGCCGGTGTTGGCGATACTTACTTTGCGATGATCGCCGTTCCGTCTAAGCAAACCGAGGGGCTTGAACTTCGCACGTCCAAGTATGAGCACCAGACGAACGGGACGAAAGAAGCGCGCTATTTGATTACGAGTTACGTCCCTATTCCAACAGACGGCTCGCGCACGGTTCTTTACGTCGGCCCTAAAGATCATTATTTGCTGACTTCCGCGAGCGGCACTATCAGCCAGTTGTTGGGTCGCCCCGTTGATCTCGAAGAATCAATAGATTACGGCTTTTTGGGCTCGGTCTCGCGCCCTTTGGCCGTGCCTATCCTGTGGTCCATTAAGAAGCTTTATCAACTAACGGGCAGCTACGGCGTCGCCATCATACTCTTTACCGTAGTCATCTATTCGCTCTTCTTCCCTCTCAAGTGGCGTTCTTCAAAGGCCATGAAAAAGGCCGCGAAGATGGCTCCGCGCATGAAGGAGCTGCAAGAGAAGCTCAAGGGAATGAAGCCGGATGACCCGCGCTTGAAAGAGTTGCAGATGGAGCAACTGCGTTTGATGAAGGAAGGCAATCCGCTCGGCGGTTGTTTGCCGCTGCTGATTCAGATGCCGTTTCTCTTTGCGCTCTATCGCGCGATTACCATCTCGATTGATTTTCGCCAGTCGCCGTTTTTGTGGATTCCGGATTTATCTGCGGCAGAGCCGACGATGATACATCTGCTGCCCATACTGTTTGCTGCGTCGTTGATTGTCTTGCAGTTGATTACGCCCGCGCCTTCGGCAGACCCCTTGCAGCGCAAGATGATGGCTATAGGCATGCCGCTCTTTATGCTCTACATGTTGTGGAGCGCGCCCGCGGGTCTCCTGGTCTACTGGTTAGTCGGAAACCTCGTCGGCTTCGGCCAACAGGTGCTGATTAATCGAATGACGAAATCGGAAGACGATGTAGGGCCGCCGCAGAAAGAAGAGAAGATGACGCCAAAAAAGCTTAAGCCGACGCCGCGCGTATCGCAGGCTTGATGCAAGGGAAGCTATTTAAAATTTTTCTTTCGCTGGACCAGTGAGAAAAACGTATGCACGAGGTTTGCACACAGGCTCAGGATTTTCTCAACTCTGTCTTTGACAGCGCGGGCCTTGAGCTGCGCGCTCACATAGACGAGCAGGAAGAGGCCGGGTGTCTTCTCAACATAGACGGCGCGGATTCATCCCTGCTCTTGATGGAAGGCGGCGAATTGCTGGAAGCGCTTCAGCATATTCTTAATCAAGCCTTCGGTCGCACGCTTCCCAGAGAAGAACGCATCATCTGCGACGTGGAGAATTTTCGCGCAACGCGCGAAGCCGAGTTGCGCGCGATGGCTCGTCACGCGGCAGAGCGCGTACGCACCACCGGCATCGCTTTCACTTTTGGTCCGATGAATCCAAACGAGCGTCGCGTGATTCATCTCGCGCTCTCGACGGAAGAAGACCTCTTCACGGAATCAGTCGGCGAAGGCAACGCGCGCAGGTTAAAAGTCAGCCGTAAATAATCTTCCCCTAAACAATAGTCTCTCTATCAAGAGACTTTCGCGGCGCAAACAAAAGTTGTTCCCCTCGTGCGCTTTCTCTTTCATACATACAAGCAGAGTGCAATCGACAGACACCATCGTCGCGCTTTCAACACCACAGGGCCGCAGCGGCATCGGTGTCATTCGTCTAAGCGGCGCACGAGCCGTTGAGATTACGCGCCGACTGGTCCAGCAAACAGAGTTCACGCCCGAGCCGAATCACGCCGCGCTCAAAACTATTTACGATCTTGAGAGCGGAGAGATTCTTGATCGCGCGCTCGTCACTTACTTCAAAGCTCCGCATTCATTCACAGGAGAAGATGTCGTAGAGCTTAGCTGTCATGGCTCGCCGGTTCTCTTACGTCGCGTTCTTGATTTAACTCTCGGCCTTGATGCACGCGCCGCTGGTCCAGGTGAATTCACCTTGCGCGCTCTTACGCACGGGCGATTGAATCTGAGTCAGGCTGAAGCTGTGCGCGACCTCATCAACGCGCAAACCAACGAGGCCGTCAAACAGGCCGCGCGACAGATGAAGGGCGAGCTATCGAATTATCTTCAGCCGATAAAGGACGCGCTGCTTGACATCATCGTGCCGCTTGAGTCTTCGCTTGAGTTTGTCGAAGATGATTTGCCCGAAGTAGCCGTCGGCCAGATAACCGCGCGGCTCTCCGATTTGACGCGTAGAGTGGAAAAGCTGGCTGCAACTTTTCGCTCCGGAAGGCTTCTAAAAGACGGCCTGAAGGTCACGCTCGCGGGTCGCCCGAATGTTGGTAAGTCTAGTGTTTTCAATAGTTTACTGTCTTCAGACAGAGCCATCGTGACACATATTCCGGGCACCACGCGGGACAGTTTAAGCGAATTGATAAGCCTGGAAGGTGTGCCGGTTCTCCTGACGGATACGGCGGGCGTGCGCTCTACGGAAGACCATGTTGAGAACTTGGGGGTCGAGCGCACCCTGCGCGCCATCGCCGATGCGGACTTGACCGTGGTTGTTCTGGATGGCTCAGAGCCTTTGACGCAAGAAGATGCGGAGATCCTGGATGAAGTAGCCGGTCTGCCTCATCTAGTGGCACTCAACAAATCGGATCTGGAGTCCTTCGAGCAAAATGGTCTGGTCAGCAGCTTGTCCGTACCCGTCGTTCCCGTCTCTGCTCGAACAGGTGCGGGACTTGACCATCTCAGAACTGCTATACTGAAGCCTTTCGCAGGGGGCCACGTGCAAGACGCGGGCTTGCTCATCACGGATGCGCGGCATCATGACTTGCTGCGGCGCACGGAAAGCGCGCTCCAGTCATCTGCCCTGCTGTTAACCGGGCGCGCGAGCGAAGAACTGGTCCTCGTGGGCCTTTACGACGCTCTCAAGTTTCTGGGGCAGATTACGGGCGAGACGACGACCGAAGATATTCTGTCGCAGATATTTGCGACCTTTTGTATAGGAAAGTGACGATGAGTTTCGACGAGACTTTTGACGTGATTGTCATAGGCGCAGGCCACGCCGGATGCGAGGCTGCTTCGGCCTCCGCGCGTCTCGGCGCAGAGACGGCGCTCGTCACGATCAACCTGGACCTGATAGGCCAGATGTCCTGCAACCCCGCCATCGGCGGCATAGCCAAGGGCCATCTGGTACGTGAAATGGATGCCCTGGGCGGCATCATGGGGCGCGTCATAGACCGCACCGGGATACAGTTTCGCCTGCTCAATCGCTCGCGCGGGCCTGCCGTACAGGCTCCACGCGCTCAAGCAGACCGCGCGCTTTATCGCACGGAGATGCGCCGCACGCTTGAGGCGACGCCGAATTTACATTTGCGTCAGGGAATCGTCGTTGACCTCGTAGTCAAAAATGGCAGGATTTGCGGGGTCGAGCTTCAGGACACGCGCCGCCTTGGGGCAAAATCCGTCGTCGTCGCCACGGGAACGTTCCTGAACGGCCTGATTCACACGGGTCGGCGGACTCATACGGCGGGCCGCGCGGGCGAGCCCGCTTCTATTGAGCTTGCCGAGAGCTTGAAGAGGCTGGGATTTCCTGTCGGGCGTTTGAAGACTGGCACGCCCCCACGGCTCGACGGTCGCACGATTGACTGGGATGCCTTTGAGCCGCAACTGGCGGACGAGCGCCCCGTGCCCTTCTCTTTCGCTACGGACCGGATTGGGCAGCCACAAATAACCTGCTATATAGGTTACACGACGAACACCGTCCACGATGCCATTCGCGCCAATATCAACGAGTCGCCCCTCTATTCCGGCAAAATAAAGGGCGTCGGCCCGCGTTACTGCCCTTCCATCGAGGACAAGGTAGTAAAATTCGCCGAAAAGGACCGTCATCAGCTCTTTCTTGAGCCCGAAGGTCATAATACTAACGAAGTTTACCTCAACGGCTTTTCGACTTCCCTTCCGGCGGAGCTGCAACAGGAGCTTGTACGCATGATTCCGGGCCTTGAAGAGGCTCGCGTCATACGCCCCGGCTACGCCATCGAATACGATTTCATAGACCCGCGCGAGCTTTCGCCGAGCCTTGAGACCGCACGCATCCAGGGGCTTTTCCACGCTGGGCAAATAAACGGCACGACCGGATACGAAGAAGCCGGTTGCCAGGGGTTGACTGCCGGAATCAACGCCGCGCTCTTTGTACAAAGCCGCGAACCGCTGCGTCTGCGGCGCGAGGAGTCCTACATAGGCGTCCTGATTGACGACCTGATTACACAGGGCGTTGACGAGCCTTACAGGATTTTCACCTCGCGCGCGGAATACCGCCTGGCCCTGCGCTACGACACGGCTGACGCGCGTCTGACCCCTTCTGGCCGCGATTTAGGTCTTGTAGGCGATTCGGATTGGGAGCGTTTCAACCAGAGGCGCGACCGGCTGGCGCAGTTGCGTGCGGCGCTTGAAGGGACAAAGCTCAAACGCTCGGACGCTGCCTACGCCTCTCTGAGCCGCATTTTGGGCTCAGACCTTGGAGATTCCATCACTCTGGCCCAGCTTGCCCTGCGCCCGAACGTGAAACCGGAGCTGATTGAGCAGCTTTTACCCGCCGCAACTCGGGCGGAGGCTAATCTATCCGATCTTGAATCGGCGCTGGCCGATCTGCTCTATAGCGGCTACATAGACGCCCAGCGCGCCACGCTTGATCGCCTGTACCAGCACGATGCCCTGCGCGTTCCCTTGGACTTCGATTTTCGCACCATCAGTGGGCTCTCTCATGAAATGGTCGAGCGTCTGGAACGCGCCCGCCCCCAGAGCTTCGGCCAGGCCCGCCGCATTCCTGGGATGACCCCCGCCGCGCTCTCCACACTTTTAGTCCATTTGAGCCTCCGGCAGCGAGCCGCCTGATGAATCAGTGTTTCACGTGTCCCCAAGCGCTGCTGACCAGCTTTCGGGCTCTAATTTCAGCTTGGGGACACGTGAAACACCCCAGTCCGACAGCTTTTTCACGAAAAATAGCAAAATTCCCATCATCCGTGCCCGCCGGGCACGTGAAACACTCCCTGTAAAATAAAAAGTGTGGCGCGTCGCAGGTCGATTGTGCTAGTTTACGCACGTTCAAAGGAGTGTGAAAGCCGAAGGCTGATTAAAGATGGCTAAAACCATCGCGGTGGCAAACCAGAAGGGCGGGGTCGGCAAGACCACTACGGCGGTGAATCTGGCGGCCAGTCTAGCCGTCTCCGAAGTCCGCGTTCTACTGGTGGACGCAGACCCGCAGGCCAACGCCACTTCCGGCGTGGGCGTGCAGCGTGGCACTTTTCGCCGCAGCCTCTATCACACGCTCGTCCTTTCGGAACCCCTCCAAAACGTCATCCAATCCACGGAAATCCCCAATCTAAAGGTTTTACCGGCAGACAAGAATCTCATCGGCGCGGAAGTCGAGCTTGTTGACGCGGAGAAACGTGAATACAAGCTGAAAGAGCTACTGTCGGGCGTAAGCGACGATTTCGACTTCATCATCATAGATTGTCCGCCATCTCTGGGGCTTTTAACGCTTAACGCTTTGACGGCTGCCGATTCCCTTCTGGTCCCGATTCAGTGCGAATATTTCGCGCTCGAAGGCGTGACAGAACTCTTTGATACTCTGGCTCGAATCCGGCGCGTGCTTAATCCAGGGCTCGCCATCGAAGGGTTGCTGCTCACAATGTACGATGAGCGTACAAACCTTTCCGGGGCGGTCGCAGCCGATTTGCGAGACTTCTATGGTCAACAGGTTTTCGAGACTATGATTCCCCGTAATGTCCGTCTGGCCGAAGCCCCGAGTTACGGTAAGCCTATTATTTTGTATGACATACGGTCGCGCGGGGCGGAAAGTTATCTTCAGTTAGCAAAGGAGATCATGGCTCATGACAAGAAGAGTGCTCGGGAGGGGCTTGAGCGCACTGCTGTCGGATACGGCGGCGACAGTTAGCGAAGAGTTGATAGAGGTTGACATAGACCTCATCGAGCCAAGCCCTGCGCAGCCGCGTACGCATTTTGACGATGTCCGCCTTGACGAGCTGGCGCAATCCATTCGCTCAAACGGCATCGTCCAGCCTTTGCTTGTACGCCGTCGCGGCGGGCGTTATCAGATAGTCGCAGGCGAAAGGCGTTGGCGCGCGGCACAGCGTGCGGGTCTTCAGCGTGTGCCAGCCGTGGTCCGTGAAATTCCGGACGATAAGCTGCTGGAATTGGCCTTAATCGAGAACATACAGCGTCAGGAGCTAAATGCAATCGAAGAGGCGCATGCCTATAAAAGGCTGATAGAGACCCTTGGTCTGACTCAGGAAGTAGTTGCGCAGCGCGTCGGGCGCGACCGCTCCTTTGTGACCAATCACCTGCGCCTTCTGCGTCTGCCAGAAGATATTCAACGCATGGTGGAAGAAGAAAAAATCTCCATGGGGCACGCTCGCGCCCTGCTCGGCGTGGATGACGCGGATATTCAGCGGCGTGTGGCCCGTAACGTCATTGAGCAATCGCTTTCAGTGCGCGAAACAGAGCGGGCCATCAAACGCATCATCGCCGGAGACAGTCCAGCGACCGCAACGCTGCCTGCGCCCAAGCGTAACGACGCGAATATCAGGGCTGCGGAAACAAAACTTCGTAGACGTTTCGGGACACAGGTGCGCGTGATGCCAAGTCAGACAGGCTCAGGCGGCAAGATTGAGATTGAGTACTACAACGACGGCGACCTTGATCGCTTATATCAGCTCTTAACAGGTCCCTCGCAGGAGGCAGCCCCGGCAGGATGAGCTTTAGAAGCTGCTCCTCATAATGGTTTAGAAAGCTTTGTCTAACTGAGCAGAATATAAACGTCTCTAAAATCCTCCTGTTTTCGTCCACGCCGGTTAATCATCTCAACGACAATTGAGGCTCAATCGTGCGGCATGGATAGTGTGTTACTATGCTTGCCCTGGTTTTGAGGTCAAAAAAAGCAAGGCGTGTGCAATTGTAAAACTGACCCTGAAAAATCGTTTGGAATGCAGGGCACAAGGTAAAATGAAGAAGAGATTAACGGAAATGGTGTCTTGTGCAGGTTGAGTGGCGAAGCTCGCACCGCGCGATTTAGCCCAGGTTCTGGGCGCTCTGCCACCACAACCTCTCAATAGCAACGTGCTCGTAGGGTACGACAAGGCGGATGACGCCGGAGTGTTTCGTCTACGGGATGATGTTGCATTGGTGCAGACCGTGGATTTTTTTACGCCTGTTGCCGATGACCCGGAAATCTACGGGCGTGTGGCTGCCATCAACGCCCTAAATGACATTTATGCGATGGGCGGTAAGCCCCTGACGGCTTTAGCTGTTGTCTGTTACCCGCAAAAAGAGGACCTGGAAGTTCTGGGCCAAATTTTACGTGGTGGGCAATTGGCTATGAACGAGGCGGGGGTGATGGTCATCGGGGGGCATTCGATTGACGATGCAGAGATCAAATTCGGGTACGCAGTGACAGGTATTATTCATCCTGAACGGGTGGTGACGAATGCTCAGGCGATGGCCGGAGATGCTCTCGTTTTAACAAAGCCTATCGGGACGGGCGCGATTAGTACCGGGATAAAGCGAGGCGTTGCGCGCGAAGAGTCGGTCAGTGCTGCGATGAAGGCTATGACGACATCGGCTGCGGCGGCGTCGGAGGCAATGCAGCGGGCCGGAGCGCACGCTTGTACGGACGTCACAGGGTTTGGCTTGTTAGGCCACGCTTATGAGCTTGCGCGCGCGAGCGAGGTCACGCTTGTAATAGAAGCCGAGCGAGTGCCGCTATTTCCTGATGTGCTTGAGTTAATCGCTCAGGGAATGCTGACGCGGGGGGATAAGAATAACAGGGCTTATGTGGGCGAGACGGTGTTGATGGCGGACAATATTTCGCGGGAAATGCAGAGCGCGCTTTTTGACCCGCAGACGGCGGGCGGGCTTTTAATCAGTATTGAAAAATCGAAGGCCGAAGGATTGGTTAAAGAGATTGGCGGCGCTGTGATTATAGGGGAAGTAAAAGCCGCTTCGGATAAGCTTATTCGAGTTGTATAGAGTCAAGGCGTGGGACACGCGCTTTTCGTCATTATTAGATTGTAGAAATTTAAGCTGAAACGGGCGTTTGGTTTTCTTTATCTTGAAAATCCAGCTATTGGCGCTCGCCTTGACGACGCGCAAAGCTGCGTGTTAGACTCGCAAGCTTTTGACACACTTGAGTTTTCTCGATATTACAATCTGAGTCGCACGACCTGTTCGTGAGAGCCTTTCGAGCGTCATGATCCTTCTGGGCTTTGCCGAAAATCCTGTTCTTGTGCCGGATGGCACACTTCTACTTCACATCGTAATCATTCTCGTGATGGTGTTCGTGCTGAACGCCACGCTGTTTAAGCCCATCAATCGCATTCTGGAAGAACGCGAGCGGCGGACGCGCGGGCGCTCGGGCGAAGCGAAGGGAATTATCAAGGATGTGGAAGATAAGCTGGCGAGCTACGAGCGTGCGTTGCGCGAGGCTCGTTCGGAAGGCTACCGCTTGATGGAGCAGGTGCGTGCGGAGGCTATGCGCGAGCGGCAGGCCAACGTGGAAATTGTGCGCGAAGAGGTCTATCGGTTAATTGAGGAAGAGAAGGGCGCGATTGCCGCGCAGGTGGCTGCGGCGCGTGCAGCGTTGGCGCGCGATGCGGGCGAGATTGCGACCAAGATCAGCGCGCAGATTCTTCATCGCCCCGTGTCAGGCGCGACCATCTCATCTTTTGATACCAGAATATAAGGCTTATGTTTAATGCTCTCCTTGCATTTCTGACCTTGGCCGGGCCCGCGACGGGGGAAGCCCCGTGGTGGAATACGCCGGGTTTGGAAGTGTGGAAGTTTGTAAATCTTTTCCTCTTCATACTGTTGCTGGTCTATTTTTTACGCCGCCCTTTGACGGAGGCTTTTCGTGCTCGGCGCGAAGGCATCCGGCGCGATTTGATGCGCGCGCAGGAGGAGCGAAACGCGGCGCTCGCGAAGTTGGAAGAGGTCGAAGCACGGCTTGCGCGGCTCAACGAAGAGACGGCTACAATACGCGAGCAGGCTGAGCGCGAAGCAGCCGAGGAGCGCGAGCGCATACGGCGTGCGGCAGAGGCCGAGACGCAGAAGCTGCGCGAGCAGTCGCAGCGCGAGATAGAGAGCGCGGGCAAGGCTGCGCGTCAGGAGCTGCGTGAGTTTGCCGCAGGCGAGAGCGTGCGGCTGGCGGAAGAGATGATTCGTCGCGACATGCGTGCCGAAGACGACGCGCGTTTGATTGGAATGGAGATCGAGGAGTTGGGAGGAGCCAAGCGTTGAGCATTCAAACGGTGGCACGCCGTTATGCTACGGCGTTGGCCGATGTCGTCATGGCGCGCGGGGAAGCGCGACAGGTGCAAGAGGAATTATCAGCATGGGTGGATTTGATGGAATCGAATCCCATGCTCATGGAAGTTTTTAGAAATCCGACTATTCCTTACGAGCAGAAGCGCAAGGTGCTCTTATCGCTCATCGAGCGTACGCGCGTGCGTCCGACGACGGCCAACTTCCTTCAGGTGCTCTTAAAAAACCAGCGCCTCACGGACCTTGCAGAAATTAACCGCCGCTTCGCGCAAGTCCTGGACGAGCGTTCAGGTGTTGTCTCGGCGGAAGTCACCACGGCTCGACCCGTGCCGGATGAGCATCAGGCCGCTCTACGTTCCAAGCTCACACAGGTCACGGGCAAGCAGGTGCGTTTGAGCTTTAACACGGACGAGGAATTAATCGGCGGTCTGGTAACGCGCATCGGCTCGACCATCTACGACGGCTCCGTGCGAACGCAGCTACAACAGGTTAAAGAAAAACTAGCAGGAAAGTGATAAATGCAAAGTGCAAAATGCAGAATGAACAGAAAGAGCTTCTTTAATTCATCGTTTTGCATTTTGACTTTTGCATTGAGGTTGATATGGAACCGATAAAAGCTAACGAGATTAACGAGATTATTCGCCAGCAGATCGAGAACTTCGAGACGGGCGTGACCGTCACCGAAGTCGGCACGGTCATCAAGGTGGGCGACGGCATCGCGGAGATTCACGGTCTTGAGAAAGTCATGGCGGGCGAGCTGCTTGAGTTTCCGCACGAAGTGCGCGGCCTCGCCCTGAACCTTGAAGAAGACAAGGTCGGCGCGGTGCTCTTTGGCGATTTTCAAACGATTAAAGAAGGCGATCTGGTCAAGCGCACGGGCCGCATCATGCAGGTTCCTGTAGGCGATGCGCTGATTGGCCGGGTGGTGGACGCGCTCGGCAATCCTGTTGATGAACGCGGGCCGATTATGACCACCGAGTTCAATTCTGTAGAGCGTATCGCGCCGGGCGTGGTTGACCGCCAGCCTGTGAAAGAGCCTCTGCAAACGGGTCTCAAAGCGATTGACTCGATGGTTCCCATCGGGCGCGGCCAGCGCGAGCTGATTATCGGCGACCGCCAGACGGGCAAGACGGCTGTGGCCGTTGACACCATCATCAACCAGAAGGGCAAGGACGTGATCTGCATCTACGTCGCCGTCGGGCAGAAGGCTTCGACCGTGGCGCAGGTGATGAAGACCCTGACGGACTTCGGCGCGATGGATTACACCATCATCGTCAAGGCCACTGCTTCGGACCCTGCGGCGATGCAGTTTCTAGCGCCTTACTCGGGCGCGGCGATGGGCGAATATTTCCGCGACAATGGACGCCACGCCCTGACCATCTACGACGATCTCTCAAAGCAGGCGGCGGCCTATCGCGAAATCTCCCTCTTGCTTCGTCGCCCGCCGGGACGCGAAGCCTATCCGGGCGACGTCTTTTATCTGCACTCGCGTCTATTGGAGCGCGCCGCTAAATTGTCTGACGCGAAAGGCGCTGGCTCTATGACGAGTCTGCCTGTGATTGAAACGCAGGCGGGCGACATCTCGGCTTATATTCCTACGAACGTGATTTCGATTACCGACGGGCAGATATTTTTGGAAGCAGACCTTTTCAACTCGGGCATACGCCCCGCGATCAACGTCGGAAACTCTGTCTCGCGCGTCGGCGGCTCCGCTCAGATTAAGGCCATGAAGCAGGTCGCCGGAACTTTGCGTCTGGACCTTGCGCAGTATCGCGAGCTGGCTGCGTTCGCGCAGTTCGGCTCCGACCTGGACAAAGCCACGCAGTCGCAGCTTGCACGCGGCCAGCGTCTGACGGAAATCCTGAAGCAGCCGCAGTATCAACCCATGGACGTGGAGAAACAGGTGCTCGTCATCTGGTCCGCGACCAACGGCTTCGTGGACGACGTGCCGGTAGAAGACGTGCGAAAGTTCGAGACCGAGCTTTTACGCTTTGTCGAAAATTCTCATCCGGGACTGCTGTCGAACTTGCGCGAGAAGAAGGCTATTACAGACGACATCAAGGCCGACATGTCGCAGGCCCTCAAGGATTTCAAGGACCGCTGGTCTGAAGAAACGCTCGTCGCGCGCAACGCGCCCGCGAGCGCCGACATGGCAGCGACGCAACCCGCCGCCGTGCCCGCCGAGACGACCATCGCGGGAGCATAAAACGAAGTGACAAGTGACAGGTGACGAGTGACAAGCAAGAGAAAAGCTTTTAACTCGTCACCTGTCACTTGTCACTTGTCACTAATTTCTTATGGCAAACCTGTTAGACATACGTCGCCGCATCAAGTCTGTGAAGAACACGCAGCAGATTACGCGTGCGATGAAGATGATGAGCGCGGCGCGATTGAAGCGAGCGCAGGATAGAGTTGTGGCTGCGCGGCCTTTCACCAACAAGATGATGGAAGTGATGGGCGATTTGGCTGCGCGCACGGACGAGGATTTTCGTCATCCGCTCCTGAACGCGCGCGGCGACGAGCGTTACCTCCTGATTCTGATTACGGCGGATCGTGGTCTGTGCGGCGCTTTCAACACCAACCTTACTAAAGCCGCGCAGGCTTTCATGCTGGAGAACGCGGGCAAAGAGATAGAGGTGTTGCCCATCGGTCGCAAGGGTCGCGACTTTTTCCGTCGTCGCGGCTTGCCGATTATCAAAGAGTACATCGGCTTAACGGGCAAGGGCACGGTCGAGTACGGCGAAGCCGTGGAGATTGCGCGCGAAGCCATCACGCGCTTCACGGAAGACGAAGGCTTGGACAAAGTTTTCATCATCTACAACGAGTTCAAATCCGTCCTGCAACAGCGCGTCGTCATCGAACAGCTCATGCCCGTCTCGCGCACGACCGAAGAGGTTGAAGAGGAAGCTGGACCGGCAGCCGTCGATCTCACAGACTACATCTACGAGCAGCCGCCCGCAGAGCTTTTCAGCCAACTGCTCCCGCGCCTCGTGGAAACGCAAATCTATCGCGCGCTTTTGGAGTCCGTGGCTTCCGAGCACGGCGCGCGCATGACGGCGATGGATTCGGCCTCGAAGAACGCGGGCGAGTTGATTTCTTCCCTGACGCTCAACATGAACCGCATACGCCAGGCCGCCATCACCAACGAGATTATCGAAGTCGTCTCGGGCGCGTCGGCGCTCTGACGCAAAGGTAAAAGTAAAAAGGTAAAAGGCAAAAGTGAAGAGGCGCGAGTCTCATCCTTTTGCCTTTTTCTTTTATTGATGGAGCGGTTTTGGTTACTGTTTTCGTCTAGTGATTACGCAGACTGAAAAAGCGAAAGCGACGGCTGGAAGGGCATCATCGTGGCGTGCGCGCGTGTGGCGTTACGGGCCGCTAGTGGTGTGGATGTGCTTTATCTTTTTCGCTTCGACCAACCGGCTTTCGGCTTCCAACACTTCGCTTATCCTGCGGCCCCTGCTCATCTGGCTCATACCCTCAATCAGCGAAGACCAACTCGCTCTAGCGCACTTCGTGGTGCGTAAGCTCGCGCATTTCGCGGAGTACGCCGTGCTCAGTTTGTTAGCCGCGCGTGCCTTCAGTGATTCCTCGCATAAGCTTTTACGCGCACACTGGTTTCTCTTCGCGCTCCTGCTTGTTATTCTTTACGCGCTCTCGGACGAGCTTCACCAATACTTCGTCCCGTCGCGCACGGGTTCAATCTACGATAGCTTGATTGACATGGCTGGCGGTCTCACGGCGCTCACTCTCCTTGCGCTGCGGCGCAGACGAAAGAGAAGGGAAATAAGAGATTGATTCATCGGTTCATTTGTTCATTGATTCAATGACTAAATGAAGAAATGAATCAATTCTTCCCTGCCTGTCTCCCCTTCCATCACGAAGCCATTTATGCAATAGTTTCCGCACGGCGCGTCCAGGAACCTACGGGCTGATGAACCCTGAATTGTCTTCCAACGTATAAGCTATGCGGCCCGGCCCCGTTTGTTTGAGACCGAAAATCAGAGAGCGCCGCACGAAAAGGAGAAAGAAGAAAGCGTCATGGGAATACTCGACCGCGTTAACCCCTTCAACCAGTTCATAGAGGTCATCGAGTGGCTGGACGATTCCGGCAACACGATGCTCTATCGCTTTCCCGTCGCGGATCAGGAGATTAAGAACGGCGCGAAACTGACGGTGCGCGAATCGCAAGCCGCCGTCTTTGTCTTTCAGGGACAGATCGCAGACGTTTTTCCTCCCGGCTTCTACACGATTGACGGCGGCAACACGCCCATCCTTTCCAAACTCGGCGCGTGGAAGTACGGCTTTAACTCGCCCTTCAAGGCCGAAGTCTATTTCGTCAACACCAAGCAGTTCACGGACCTCAAGTGGGGGACGATGAATCCGATCATGATGAGGGATGCGGATTTCGGCATGGTTCGCCTGCGCGCCTTCGGCATCTACTCGATTCGCGTCTCGGACCCGCGCGCCTTTATCAAAGAGGTCGCGGGCACCAACGGCAAGTTCGACACCGAAGACATCGAAGGACAATTAAAGCGCACGCTCGTTTCGGGCTTTACCGATGCGCTCGGCGAATCAAAAATCGCCGCGCTCGATCTGGCTTCAAACTACGACGAGCTTGGCGTCTTCTCGCGCAAGAAGATGAACGAGGAGTTCAAATCCTTCGGTCTTGAATTGACGAAGTTCGCTATTGAGAACATCTCGCTGCCGCCGGAGGTCGAGGCGGCTATGGACAAGCGCACTTCGATGGGTGTGCTCGGAGACGCGCAGCGCTACGCGCAGTTTCAGGCGGCGGACGCGATGCGCGATGCGGCGAAGAATCCTTCGGGCGGCGCTGGATTGGGCGCTGGGCTTGGCGCAGGCTTTGCCGTCGGCGGCGCGATGGCAAACGCTTTAGGCAACGCCATGAACCCGCAGCAGCAGCACCAGCAGAACACGCAAAGCGGAGCGGCCACGGGCTCTGCCACCGTCAAGTGCTCGAAGTGCGGCGCGGCCAACATCGCGGCTTCCAAGTTCTGCAACGATTGCGGAGCGAAGATGGAAGTTGCGACCGAAACTGTGCCGTGCGTCAAATGCAAGGCCGATTTACCTGCGGGCGCGAAGTTCTGCAACCATTGCGGGGCCAAGCAGGAGAAGCCGCAATGCCCTAATTGCCAGAACGAACTATCGCCCGGAGCCAAGTTCTGCAACGAGTGCGGAACAAAAATCGAAGGCGAGCAAGCTGAGCAAAGCTAAGACGAAAGCAGTGACAAGTGACAGGTGACAAGTGACAAGATAAAACTTTCTTGCTTTATCTTGTCACTTGTCACCTGTCACTTGTCACTGCTTTTAGGAGACCGCCATGCTGGGACGTTTGCAGAAGCCGCGTCGCGTCGTCATCACCGGCATGGGCTGTGTCACGCCCATCGGAATCGGGCGCGAGGCTTACTGGGATGCGCTCTCAAAGGGTGTCAGCGGCACGCGCCGCATAGAGAGCTTTGACGTGACGCCGTGGCCCGTCAAGATTGCCGCCGAAATTCAGGACTTCGACTGGAAAGCCGAGCTTAATCCGAAAGACTACAAGCACGTCTCGCGCATCGTGCCGCTCGCGCTCCGTGCGGCGCGCGAGGCCGTTGCGGATGCAGGCATCTTCCCGCAAGATTTGACGCTCGAAGAGCGCCGCACCATCGGCGTCATTTTAGGCACAGGCGGCGGCGGTCTGGCCTTCACCGAACAGCAGTACGAATATCTCTACATCGGCCCGCGTTACAAGGCCAGCGTCTACACGATTCCTTCATCAACACACGGCGGTCTCTCCTCCGAGCTTTCGATGGTCTTCGGCCTGCGCGGTCTCTCGCACGTCATCTCCACGGGCTGCACCAGCTCCACGGATGCGATTGCTTATTCGGCACAGCACATCGCCCTGGGTCGTCAGGATGTGATGCTGACGGGCGGAGTGGACGCGCCGCTTGCGCCCGGCATCCTGGGCGCTTTCAACCTCATGACCGTGCTGACAAACGCATGGAATGACGAGCCTCATCGCGCCTCTCGTCCCTTCTCGCGCGACCGCTCAGGGATAGTGCTTGGCGAAGGCGCTTGGATTTACGTGCTCGAAGAGAAAGAGCGCGCCGTCTCTCGCGGCGCGAAGATTTATGCTGAGGTGACGGGTTACGGCGCGACTTGCGATGCCTATCATCGCGTGCGTTTGGAAGAGACTGGCGACGAGCCCGCGCGCGCCATGGCGATTGCGATGCAGGAAGCGGGGCGCACGCCCGACGAGATTGATTACGTCAACCTGCACGGCACATCCACGCAGCTCAACGACCGCATAGAGACGCAGGCGCTCAAGCTTGCCCTGCGCGAGCGCGCCCACTCGATTCCGATGTCCGCCACCAAATCCCAAATCGGCCACCCGCAGGGCGCATCGGGCGCTGCGGGCTTAGGCGCGGCGCTCTGCGCCATGACGACTAACATCATCCCTCCAACCATCAACCTAGACGAGCCCGACCCCGAATGCGACCTCGACTATGTTGCCAACGTTGCGCGCGAGCGTGAAGTACGAGTCGCCCTCTGCAACTGCATCGGCTTCGGCTCCAAGAACAGCGCGCTCGTCATAGAAAGGGATGAGGGATGAGGGATGAGGGATGAAGAAAGAAAAGTATTTTAATTTCATCCCTCATCCCTCATCCCTCATCCCTGATTTTCACCGGCGCAGCCGCGAGCTTGAGCATCTGGATAAGGGCGATTACACGGCTGAAGAATACGAAGGATGCATCGTAGAGCTTCAGCGCGTGAACCGTTATCTGGGCGACGCGCGGGCTTTGCGGCAGACGGTGCTGGCCGAGATAGAGCGTGCGGGGTTGCGCTCCTTTTCTTTGCTGGACGTCGGCGCGGGCTCGGGCGAGCTGCTGCGTGTCGCCGCGCGTTGGGCCGCGGAGACATCGCGCACGGGCGTCTTCACAGGTCTTGAGATAAACGAGCGTTCGGCCCGCGCCATTCTGGAAGAATCCCCTGCACTTCCCATCAAGGCCGTGCGCGGCGATGCCTTGAGGCTGCCTTTTGATGATGCGAGTTTTGATTACGTGATCTGCTCGCTCATGACGCATCATTTCCGCGACGAGGAGGTCGTACGCGTGCTACAGGAAATGGCACGTGTGGCGCGCTCGCGCGTCTTTGTCATAGACCTTCATCGCCACGCGGTCGCCTATTATCTCTACACGACGGTCGGCCGTCTCTTTCTACGCAATCGCCTTCTGCGCGAAGACGGCGCGCTCTCTATCCTGCGCAGCTTCAGCCCGCAAGAGCTAAACGAGTTGGCCGAGCGCGCGCATCTTTCAGACATCTCTGTCGAGCGGCGTTTTCCTTTCCGCCTTGTCCTGAGCGCGAGCAGCTCGAACGGCGCGAAGGTTTAAGAGCGTGAGAGAGCGTTGATAAAAGCCGTAAGCTTATGACGGACGAGGCAAACAATTATGACGTGGTGATGGCGGGGGGCGGGCCTGCGGGCGCGGCGTGCGCGATTCATCTGGCGTCGCGCGGTGCGCGCGTCCTCGTGGCGGAGCAGAAACGTTTCCCGCGCGCGAAGCTCTGCGGCGAGTTTATCTCGCCCGAGTGTCTGGACCATTTTGAGCGGCTGGGCGTCGCGGAGCGCATCAACCTTGCGGGCGGCGTGGACTTGAGCGAAACGGTCTTCTACTCGGAGCGAGGGAAACATGTCGGCGTGCCGAGCGAATGGTTCGGCGTGGGAAGAGAAGGCGCGCGCCGCGTCGCCCTCGGTTTGAGTCGCGCAGAGATGGATGCGTGCCTCTTGGAAAGAGCGCGGCAAGTGGGCGCACATGTGCTGGAAGACACGCAGGCCACGGGGCTCCTTTGGGAAAAGGGAAGCGTGCGCGGAGTTTATCTGAAAACCGCGCAGGGAGAGACGCGCGCCGTGAGTTCACTCGTCGCGATTGATGCGACTGGAAGAGGCTCTGTTCTGGCGCGCGAGGTCGCGCCCGATGATGCGGCTATGAGTGGTGCGAAGCGACTACGACCGCATGTGCGCGCGCCGCTCGTCGCTTTCAAGGCGCATCTTGAAGGCGCGCGTGTCGAAGCGGGGCATTGCGAAATCTATTTCTATCGCGGCGGCTACGGCGGTTTAAGCTCTGTCGAAAACGGTCTCAGCAATCTTTGCTTCATCGCGCGCGGTGGGGATGTGCGTGCGTGCGGGAGCGACCCGGAAAGAGTCATGCGCGAAATCGTTTGTTCAAACGCGCGCGCGCGTGCGACGCTTCACGCTGCGCGTGCGCGTTCGCGTTGGTTAAGCGTGGCGCTCGAAGGCTTTGGGCGTCGAAGGCTTGTGCCCGCGCGCGGTCTGGTCGCCATCGGCGACGCGGCCTCCTTTATTGATCCTTTCACAGGCAGCGGGATGTTGATGGCGCTGGAGAGCGGCGAGATAGCTGCGTTGGCTATCATGCGACACCTCGGGCCGCTCGGTTCGAGCACAGGCTTTGCGGAGTTGGCGCGCGACTATCGCGCTCTGTACGCGGCGCGCTTTGACAGGCGTTTGCGCGTCTGCTCGCTCCTGCGGCGCGCAGCCTTTGTGCCGGGCCTAGCAGAGACAGCGATTCGCCTCACGGGCGCAAGCAATCGTCTCAGGCGCGTGCTCGCGCGCGCAACACGCGGCACTCACCGCCGGGACGCGAAGAGTCTTACGAAGCTGTGGGAAAAGTCCTGATTATTTAGCTCCGTAGGAGCGAGGATGTTTATAGCTTGATTATCATCATTAAGAATCAAGCTCCGTAGGAGCGGCATGTTGTTCATCCATGACATGCCGCTCCTACGGAGCTTGATTCTCGATTGCGGTCGTTAAACTATAAACATTCAGTCCCTACGGGACTTTCCAAACTGCTTCTCAGTTGAAACCGGCACGCTATCAAAGAGAATAAAGGCTTGCCACGCGCCGCCTTTTTGCGGTACAAGGGACGAGCGCGAGACCGTACAGAGATTGCTTTAGGCGTTTGATTCTCTGGCAATTTGTAATGCAAAGTTTCAGCGTCACTCCCGGACGCGCCGCGCGAGTCTACTCTAAAATTTTACAAGCGTTTACGTTCTTTTTCGCTTCTGCGCCCCGCGAGCAAATCCGTTGCACGCGCCAGACCGCCACCATCTGCGCGAGCGTCACTATTTGAGACGGATGGAGCGGGGTCGTAGAAGCTTCCAGACTTTCAATCGTTGAACCGTGGTAAGGAGACCTAACTCATGATGCGCGTATCGCTTACGCAAAGGCTTCGACTCCCCGCTCGCTTTATCTTTCTTTTGGCAGCGCTCATCGGTTGTACAAGCGCTGCCTTCGGCCAGACTCAATCGAACGCCGCAGACCTGCGCGGCTTCGTGCGCGACCAGCAGGGCGCAACTGTCGCTGGCGCAACCGTCACGGCGCGCAACCCCGCCAATAATGTCGAGCGCACCGCGACGACCAATGATGAAGGGTTTTACCAGATTATTAATCTCACGCCGGGCGATTACGAGGTCTCGGTTGAAGCGCCGAATTTCAAGCGCGCCATCGTCCCCAACATCAAGCTCACCGTGGGACAGAGCGCGGATTTGGACATCCCGCTGGAGATTGGCGATGTCGGAGCCAGTGTTACCGTCACGGGTGCGACCACGGAAGTCGTGGAGACTTCGCGCACGGCTGTCGCCACTACGATTGACCAGCAGCGCATTGATAACCTTCCGATTAACGAACGCAACTACCTGTCGTTTGCGCTCACGACTTCGACCGTCTCGCGCGATAACGGTCGGCCCATCGGACCGGCTCCGACTTCCGGCTTAAACTTCGGCGGCCAGCGCGGGCGCTCCAACCTAGTGCAGGTTGACGGCGCGGACAACACGGACAATTCCGTCAACGCCGCGCGTACCACCGTCTCGCAGGAAGCCGTGCAGGAGTTTCAGGTCGTCAGCAATAGTTACGCGCCCGAGTTTGGACGCGCTTCGGGCGGTGTCGTCAACGTCGTCACCAAGGGCGGCGGCAACCAGATTCGCGGCAACGTCTTCGGCTTCCTACGCCACAAGAGCTATCAGGCGAACAATCCTTTTACGCCCGTCGAATTTTTGCGCGCCACCACGGGCGACGATAAAGCGCCGTTTACACGCGCGCAGTACGGCGGAACTTTGGGCGGGCCTATGAGGCGCGACAGAACATTCTTCTTCTTCGCCTTCGAGCGACGCCAGCGCAACGAGTCCGGCTTCTTTACGACCGACGTCGGGCAGGGACTCACGAGCAGCGTGACGATCCCGCTGCCCGGCCTTGGCCCGCGCACGTTCACGGGCCTGACGGCGGCGCAGGCTGGACTCATCAACACGCTGCTTGCCTCAGGCGTTGCGGCCAACATCACCGCCGCCACGCAGTACGCCTTTCTGGCGTCGAGCGGCGCTAACACGGCGCTCACCGGCTCCAACCCGCTCCCGAACCCCGGCACAGTACCCGGCGTCGGGCTCGGCGCAACCATCGGCCCGCGCTTCTTCCTATCGGGCGCGCCCGTCCCCGTCGGCACAGTTAACGCGCAGGGGCAGCCCATAGCGTTTCGCCCGCTCCTGAACTTGCAGAGAATTTTCCCTGTCACTGACCGCACCAATTTCACTTCGTTCCGTCTGGACCACAACATTAACAAGAACAACTTGTTCACGTTCCGCTTCGGCTACAACACGAGCGACATCACGGGCATTCAGGTCGAGTCGCAGAATCAATCCCTGGGCCAGAACGATGTCTCGCGCACGGGCGCTCAAACTCTTCGCGACTCCGCGGCGGTCGTCACCTTGAACACGATTCTCTCGGGCAACATGGTCAACGAGGCGCGCGGCAATTTCGGCGAGCGGCGCGCGACTTTCAAATCGCAGAACGGCGACGCCGTGGCCTTCAACATCACGGGCACGGCCTTCATCGGTCGCGAGCTTTTCTCGCCCGTCGTGCGTACCGAAACGCGCTATCAGTTCACGGACAATCTAAACGTCGTCGCGGGCAATCACACCTTCAAGTTCGGCGGCGACGTCAACTTCGTCAACATTCCGTCGGCTGTCTTTGAGTTGAACTTTGCAGGACTCTTCAACTTCGGCGGCCTCTCTGCTTCCACCCTCGGTTTTCCGACCACGCCTACGGGCGCGGAAGTCTTTCCGGCCTTTACGCCCGTGCAGCAGTACGGTCTCGGCTTTCCTTCGAGCTTCATAGAAGGCTTCGGCAATCCCGTCAGCAAGATCGGCAACAAGCCTTTGGCCGCCTTCGCGCAGGATTCATGGAAGATCAGACCCAACCTGACTTTGAACTACGGCCTGCGTTACGACATAGAGCTGACGGAGCAGATTGCGCCCGTCGCATTCCGTGACCCGCTGACGGGAATCAATCTTGCGGACACGGACATTCTCGCGGCGCAGGATGCTCTCAACGTTCGTCAGGGCTTCCCGCGCGATAAGAACAACTGGGCTCCGCGCTTTGCGATAGCGTGGGATCCATGGAGCAACGGCAAGACTGTGATTCGAGCGGCCTACGGCATCTTCTACGATCATCCGCTGCTCGCCGCCGCTTTCAACTCGGACATCGCCGACGCTGCGCAGCAACAGCAGGCTACGCTCCTGCAAGGCAGCCCGAGCCAGACCGCGCTGCTCAACGCCGTGCAGGTCTTTCAGGGAACGGTCTGTGTTCCGGGAGCAGGCACGCCGGGCATCTGCGGGCCGGGAGTCTCCACGCCGGGTGTCGCCGCTGGAACGCAGTACCAGTTCGGACGCCAGCGTTTCAACGACCAGACCTTCCCCGGCTTCGGCTCGCTCCTGCCGTTCACGCTTCCCGTCTCGAAGGACTTTGAATACGCCTACGCCAATCAGGCCAACTTCACCATCGAGCGGCAGTTGACCAAAGACATGTCAATCTCTGCGAGCTATCTCTTCGTAGGGACGCATCACTTGCCGCTGCCGATTGACGTCAACGAAGTGCGGCAAGACCTCTTGCTCTCGAACTTCAGAAGATACGCTGGCGCGACTGCCACTCCTACCGGCTTCGGGCAGATAGCGCTCGCCGCTTCCGGACTCTTCCCGGCGCTGCCTCCGGGCGCGACCTTCGCCAATCCGATTACGGGCGAGACCTTCGCGGTCGTCGTCCCCGGCCTGATTGTGCAGGGACCGCGTGGCCGCGTGGTGTTGCCGTTTGCGGCCAACTTCTTCCGTCCGTCGGGGCCAAACTACTTTCTGGCGCTCTTTGCAGGCTCGCCCTTCGGGCTCACCAAGGCGCAGTTTGACGCGGCGCTCGCGGGCTCTTTAGCCACCCCGTCGCCCATCATCTCGCCCTTCGGCGATGTCAACGCGCAGTCTTCCATCGGCAATTCGAACTACAACGGTCTCAACATTGATTTGAAGAAGCGTTTCTCGAACAACTTCCAGTTCCTGGCAAGCTACACGTGGGCGCATTCGATTGACGACTCTTCCGACTTGCAGACGCTTTTGAAGCCGCAGAACAATCGCAACCTGCGCGCAGACCGTTCCGACTCTCTGTTTGACCAGCGCCATCGCTTCGTCTTCAGCGCCGTCATCATGTCGCCGCCCGAGTGGCGCTCTGCCGGAGGCTTCAAGAGCTTCCTCGCAGACTTTATCCTCGCGCCCATCTTTGAAATCTCTTCGGGCAGACCCTTCAACATCCTGAGCGGCTCGGACCAGAACGCAGACCTTCAGGGCACGAACGAAAGACCGAACGTCGATGCCAACGGCGTCCTGGTCCTCCCGCCGTTCCTTTCGCAGGGCGGAGACCTCCCGCGCAACTGGGGAACGACACACTCTTACTCTTCGTTCGACATGCGACTGACGCGCGTCCTGCGCTTTGGCGAGCGCACGAATCTGGAAATCATCGCCGAAGGCTTCAACCTCTTCAACCGCTTCAACGAGGCCGCGGCCTCGCCCGATTTCCGAGACGTCAACCTCTTCAATCAACGCGGCCCCGGCGGACGCTACTACAGCCGCCCGACCGCCGCCTTCGACCCGCGCCAGTTCCAGTTTGGTTTAAAACTAAACTTTTGATTTCAGGGCAGATATGGAGAATCGTCCCTGGATTGGTTTGAAGTTTGAGCGTGCTGTTCGAATGAGCGAGCACGGTAACGCGTAAGGCGGTCAGCATCTCCAGCTTTTTCTCAAAGGGGATGCTGACCGCCTCAAACGCATGTTCCATCCGGCGGCAGTAGTCGGTAAACTGGCGCGCAATCTCTTTGATATGCTCTTTCGCCGCAAGCTTAGCCCTTAGCTGGTCGGCAACTCCCTCGTACGCCTTAATCTCATCCGGTTTTGGTGTGCCCGTAGTAGTCTTTCTTTCCGCCCCTTTTCTTCGGTTACGAGTTATCTTTTTAAGTAATTCATGGACGGTAAATCCTCAGAATTGAGCGGCCTTTAAGAGAAAGGTCTTAGCCTTTTTCCGGGTCTCGCCTTAAGCATTGTATGGCGCGCCAGCTAAATCTTGACAGGTGCGCGAGGCTAGAATTAAACTGCACGCACCAAAATAGCGCAAGCAAGCAGTTGCTCTTTTCACAAAACGTCCTCTTGAACTGCTGAGCGGCGCGCGCCCGCGCTTGCTTAAGCTTCGCTTCACTTACATTGCCGACGCGCCGCAGGGGCGCCTGTCGCGCCGTCAACTAATGAGTACAAATGTCAGCCGACCCTCACGACCTACAGCCGGGATCGCCGCCCCTGCCCGAAGTCTTTATCAGCTATGCCCGGCATGACTACGATAAGGTACGGCGCATCACTGATAAACTCGCCGCGATAGGCGTTAATTTCTGGCTCGATCAACAAGAGATTGAGGGCGGCGCGAATTTCGCGGTGACCATCGCGCGTGGTATCAAGCAGAGCCGCGTCGTTATATTGATGTGCTCGAACGCCGCGCTGCGCTCGCGCAACGTGAACCAAGAGATCATGCTTGCGTGGAAGTACGCTCGCCCCTACCTACCCCTTCTGCTCGAACCCCTTAGCTTCCCCGAACAGGTCGAATATTTCCTCGAAGGCTGCCAGTGGATCGAAGTACTCGACAATCCCGTCACCGAATGGCTGCCGCGCGTGCAGCGTGCGCTGACCACGGCAGGCGTATCGCTCGGCAAGCCCGTGCTGCCGTCATCAGCCACTTACGCACCACTTGATATATCAACCATCCGACCTGTACAGAGTCATCCGGACCTCGCGGGGTTGCGCGCACTAGCCAGTTTCAATGATCGCATTTGGCCTATAGCAGCCGACCGCATACCGCGCTACCGGCAACCGGCAACGACCTTTCGCGGCCTCGGCGCACCACAAAAAGGGGCGCAGCACGGACACAAAATCGGCAGTCGCCTTGGACTGGCTATTCAAGCGGAGCGCGCTGGTCACCTCGTCCTGCTTGATGAAGGGGCGGATGGGAACATCTACTGCCTCTCTCCTTCATGGTTCGCGCCCGACACGCACATTAACAAGGGGATGAACTATTTGCCGCAGGCCGTCGCACGCTACGAGTCGTTCCAGGTCTCCGGCGAGCCGGGGCGTGAGCAGTTGCTTGCGATTATCACGGACGAGCCGCTCCCGCTCGACTGGATGCCGCCTGACGCTCGCACGCCAGCGCGTGTCCTTAACGCGCAAGATGTTGAGTTACTTTTGTCTCAGCTGCGCCACCTCGATCCCGCAAGCTGGGTTGCCTTCGCTACCTACTTCGATGTCGTGCGCTAAAGGCGCGACATTATCCGTTACCATTCACACGCAGCAGGAGGTTCAAAAGCCATGTCACGAGAACCATTCGATTACGGTGGCGACGACGATTCGCCCTCGCGCTCGACAGATCCGCTCAGCGAACTGGACGCTATGTTGGGCACATCCGGCGCGGAACCTCGCCAGCGGCCTGCGCACAGCTCGCTCCTCGCCGAGTTGGACATGCGCGTCATAATACAGGTGGTAGTAGCCGTCGTTCTCATAGCCGTGGTAGGTGGATTACTGGCGCGTGACGCCTGGGCGCGCCACGCGCGCGATACGGCCTTCCGCCAGATGATGGACGCGAACGACCGACGTGATTACCTTCGCGTCATCCAAGGCGCGGAAAAATTCCTGACCAATCCGCCGCGCAACGACAGCAGCGATGCGCGTAAAGCCAACGTCGTCAGCCTCTACAGCGAGGCGCTGATGCATTGGGTCGCACAGCAGCCGGGAAAACTCGACGCTAACGCGCACGCCCACATCGCACGTTATAAGCAACTGGTGAAGATCACCGACAAGTGACAAGTTTCTTTCAAGTAGCCACTCACAACTCTTCACTAGCTTTCGGAGGTAACGCTCATGAAAAAATTTCTCGATCTCGGCAGCCTCGCTGGCATCGTCATCGCCCTCATCCTGATCGGCTACTTGTATCTGCCGCAAAGGCCGACGGAGGCTGCAAACTCCACTGGTGCTTTTACAGACTTCCCCGTCGGGCAGGCGCGCCTGATCAATTTCGCGGCGCGGCGCGAGGCCCTGGAGGATTTAACGCCTCGCGCGCAGTTGGATCAAGTGCGCGACTGGCTGTTGTTCACAGTCGCTTCTGCTGCGGGGCTATCGGCGGAAGAAGTCAATAAAGCGCTCTATGATTTGCCGCCGATCCGGCACGGCTACATGCAGGCAATCGCCAACTTTGAATATGGCGACACGCGCTCGTGCTACATCGGCAACGGTCAGGTCATCGCGCTCATACCCGCAGACAACTCCGACGAACGCACCGAGCGCTTAGCGCGCATCGCCGACGAGCAACGCAAGAATCTCGGCGAGATGCCCGCCAAGCTCCTGATCTTCGAGTATGAGTTGAAACCTGCCGACGGTCCCGCGCCGCAAACGGCAATGCTCACGCGCCGCGACCCTATCAATGTCACAGACCTCTTTACGTCCTCTGCCGGCTATTACGAGGCGAAGATCAATAGCCTTGACGATCTCAAGCAGTTCATGGGGCAGGTTGATGATTTAACTTACGCCAGCTTGAAAGATGGATTGACCGTTGGCGGGCGCAAGATCAAAGGGCACGACTATCGCGGCATTCGAGTCGAAGAGGTGGCCGCGCTCTATCAATCGGAGGCGAAAGTTCGCGGCAGGAATGCGCATCAGCAAAAGATTACCGAGTTCAATGCGCGCTGTGCCAGATTCACTTACAGGACCGAGGCCGAGAAGGAGAAGATTGAGAGCGAGTGCGCGAAAGAAAGGGCCGCGTTAGAAGAAGAAGAGCGGCAGATGCTAAACGCGGGGAATGTCGCCGGCAGCAGTGGCTTCTCGCTCGACCCGGCCTTTAACTATCCCGGACTGGCCGAGATGTTCGACGCCAACATAGCGCCCGACATCCGCAGCATCATGCCGGACGAGCAGCAGATCAAGTGGGCACGCGAGGGGCTGGCGAACAAGACCGCCAGTCCGCTTTTTGTATTGCTCGACGAGGTGGCAACCAAAGGCGAGCCCGGTAAAATCCTTGCTCATCGGATTAAAAGGGACATCTGCGAGAAAAAATACGCCTACCAAGCGGCGCGCTACGACGGCGCGCTACTTGGCACAGAAACAGGCATGGTCTTGTTCTATACAGACCTGCTCGCCAAGCTCTGGGCCATCAACTATCAGAACAGCACCCCGACCGTCAATGTGCCCGGCTTCCGCCCGATGACGGCGCTGCCTATCTCCTCAATTTACAAGCAGGAAATCAGCGAGCTGTCGCGCACACGCCTCTGGTTCGGCCCGCAAGAGAAAGGTTTCCAGGTCGCGGACAAAGGACAAAGCATATTGTTCGCGCGCACTGGCACGCGCGTCTATGCCGCATCGTCGAACTCTTTGAATCCCGGCGAGGAGCAGCAGCCGAACGCGCTCTCGGCAGCCTTCCTCGGCTGGTGGGATGACCATTATGACGAGATTGCACGCTTCGAGCCGGAGTACGAGCGCCTCAACGAGATTATGAAGTGGAGTCTTGTCGTTACCTGGCTCAATCAACAAGGGCAAACTAATAAACTCAATTTCCTGCAAGGCGAGAAGGTAGAGCGCGGCAACTGGTTTCCCGATTGGGTAAAGCAAAGGTCGCAGTTGCGCTACACGGCTTGGGATAAGATTGGTTTCTGCACGCCCGACAACAACACGTCGAAGACCGAGACGCTGCAGCTCCTGAAATCTGACACCTATCGCCAATTCGGCACAAACAGATGGATCGTCGGCGGCGTCTCGCTGGCGAGCGAGAAGACGTTTGCCGGTCGCGAGGCGCTCTCCGCTGAATCCCCGGTCGCGCAGACCGCGCGGCGCTCCAACCTCAACTACGCGTCCGGCGAGTCCACCGGCTCCGCGCTCAAAACGTTTGAAGGGACGGCCTATCGCTTCAGCAACGCTTCGGCCAAAGAAGCTCTCACGACCGCGACGGCCAAAGATGGCGCGAAGATGCGCGGTTTGTATGACGAGATCGCCAACAAGCCGGTCGAGCGCGTCGTCGCGTATGGGGATGGCAGACTAAACATCGGCGTGCGCGTCGGCGACGTGCCGCTCGGCGACTTGCGCATCGGCAACGCCGAGAACGGCTTCCTCGTCGGCTGGGCGGGCCGGGACATGGACGCGGGCGCGGCGCTTGCTCGTCGGCTGAGCACGAGCCGTGAGCCAGCCAAAATGCTCGCGCTCGATTCATCTGTCGAAGCGTCGATCAAGCTGCCGGACAATGGCGGTTACCTGGTCAAGCTCGAAGGCTCTGAGCATTGGCTGAAGGTCACGCCCGAAGGCGCGCCGTCGGCCTCTATGGAACCGGGTTTTGCGGCGCGCGTCGGCAGCTTCAACAACAATGCGAAGAACAACAATCTCGCTTGGTTCAAGCCTGAAGAAGTGTTCCCCACCTTGCCCGTGGGCCGCAGGATCAAAATGCGCAAGGTGGCGAACACCGCTAATCGCTACGAGATGGAGATCGGCGACTTCGACTACGCGGGTGAGAGTATCTCTATCGAGCACGGCGGGACTACCTTAAGCGGCAGGCTCAATCGGGAGACAAACGAGTTCCTGTTTGTTTACGACGAGTTGCCGCCAGCTCTGCGCAATGATCCGAGCCTGCTGCGCCGCCTCGTCGCCGAAGCCAAATCATCCCCGGCGGGCGGCGGACGTTACCTCGTCGGTGACACCGTCAAAGGCCGCGTCATAGAGCAATTTCAAAACCGCGAATATCGAGCCGCGATGCGCGAGTTAGTGCAAGCGCCTGATGAAGTCAAAGCGCAGCTCGACGCGAACCTGAGCGCACGTCTCGTGGAGTGTGATGGGATGATGCTCAACGGGCAGTACCAGATGGCGAGACGGCGACTCGACGACTTAATTCAACTCTACGGCTCGCGCGAAGACTTGCGCCTGCGTAAATTGGTCGTCGAGTTGAATATGAAGCGACCGGCGCGCGACGAGTTGGCCCAACTGGTGAGTCAGGGCAATCGCCCGTCGGTGATGGAGGAGCTTAGCGCGCGTATCAACAGCGGTCTCCCGTTGGAGCGTAAAGGCGATGTCGTCAATCTCGTGCGTGAAGGCGATGATGTCGTTACGCGCTACGGTTTCTCCAATCTGGATGGCAGTTCGCCGCTTGCTCCGGGCGAAACGAATCGACTCAAGGCGTTCATCTACGTGCAGGATACGCCGGGCCTGAACAATCTGGACTGGCAGTTCTCTCCACAACGCACGTTGGACGCGGCTATCTCGGGCGAATTCAAAGCGCGCGTCATCAAGCTGCCGCGCACAGATGTGGCGCGGTTCAAACCGACCACCATTTTCGATAGGGCTGAAGGCATCGTATATAAAGCCGTCAACACGAGCGGCACGGGCGGCGGCTTCCGCCAGCCGCGCTACTTCTTCGGTCGGGACAACCCGTCGCACTATCCCTCCAGCGGCGGTGGCGGCGGTTTCGGACCGCGCAGCTACACGAATCTCATCGCGCCCTGTGATGATGACGACGAAAAGAGCGGGAATGATGATGATGATGACTGCGAGGACGAAGACCGCGACACGGTCATCGTAATCGTGCGGCAATAATTTAGAATGGGTGCGACGAGTGAGTGCTGATCCGATTGATCGTTTAGAGGCGGGGGCGCAGAAGGCGGAGGACGCGTGGCGACGTGGCGATTTCGCTGCCGCGCTGCAACACTATTCGATGGCCGTCAGCGAACGTCTCACCAATATCGAAGTTGGTGTTGATGGGAGCGTGAAGCTGAAGGCGGCTGATTTCGTCGTCTTTGAGCGCCTCTCCGATCTGGCGCGCCTGTTCGGGCACGCGGAAGAGGCGGACGCTCTACTCGCCATCGCGATTGAGCAGATCGGCGCGGCGGGCAATCGCTATTGGGCCGATCTGCTGCTCATTAAGCGCGTGGATCTAGCATTGGGGCGCGGGTGTCTACGCACGGCCCAGTCGCTGCTCAACTCGTTGCATCCCAGCATCGGCCATGTGACGCAGATCAGTTTCACAGACACGGGGCTGAAAGCATGGGAGCGCCGTTGTCAGTGGTCAAACGCAGACGAGCGCGACCGCGTGACCATCTTCGCGCTGCTCTATTTTGTACTGGGTAGGATGCTCGCGGCGCTCGGGCAATACGGTCAGGCCGAAGAGGCGCTTCAGCACGGGCTTGCACACGCGAAGTCAGAGAACGCGAAGGAGTTGGCAAAAAAGTCTGTCGCGCCGCTCGAACTCGCGCTCGTCACCACGCTCCTTGAGAAAGGTGAATTGCAACGCGCAGCTACACGCCTTAATAAATTCGACGGGCAAGCCCACAAAAAGAAACGACCGGCTATTTTTGTGCAGGCGCTTGAACTGCAAGGGAAACTCGATCTGTTAGCTGGTGAGTTCGGTGCAGCGCTCGCATGTTTCCGGCAGGTGCGCGACCTGTGCGTGCAGAGCGGCTTTGCACGCGCTTCTGTTGCCGCAACGCTCAACCTCGCGCACGCGCTCATCTTCTTAAATCAAACGCTCGACGCACGCCGACACCTTCAACTCATACACGAATACGCGGAAAGAAGCGGCGATCTCGCAGCGGTCGCCCGCGCCGAGTGGCTGATGCGGCTCGCCTCATCGCGTGCCCAATCGCTCGCCGACGGCGTGTCGATTGCGCAAACGGTTACTGAGCAATGGGGATTCAGCCAGGCGGATCAGCTATCTCAAGCTGAACAATCCGCAACTGCCGGTGCGCCACCGGAAACGCGCTCTTTCGCTGGCGGTATCAACCCGCTCGACCTGCCACAATCCGACAACTACCTCGCCTTTTTTGAAGAGCGCGCGCTCGGCTTTCACTGGTTGTTGGGCCGCCGCGACTTCAGTGCCTGCGCTGCCTACCTCGTGCTACTGCAAAAGATTTTCGCCCACACCGATTCGCTGCTGATCAAGCTGCGGCTGCACGTCCTATCGGGTCTGCTCGCTTACTATCTGGATGATTTCGCACAAGCGGAGAAGGTGTTGACGGCGGCGCAGCCGGAGTTACGGCGTTTGTGCCTGCTCCCGGAACTATGGCAGGTGCAGCGCCTCATCGGCTGGTGCCGTCTGAAACTGGGGCGAGACGCGACTATGCAGGAAGCGTTAGCGACGGACAACGCGCATCTGCTCGGCGTGATGGCCGGCACGCTAGAGCAGGAAGACCGCTCCTTCTTCCTGCTCAATAAGTGGACCGCCGAAGAGGAAGAACTGGCGGCTCGCATCAACCAGCTCAGCCGTATGAAGACGGCGCTCGCCGCCGCGCCGTGGTATCAGCGCTTGCGCCTGGGCTGGCAGTTAAACGTGCAGCTTGACGAGCTGTTGCACACTATAGATCGCTACCGCGATATGACGGCGCAATGGGCGACGCGCGCACCCGCCGCCGGGCAAGCAGCCGCGACCGGCGTGCGGCAGCAACAACTGAAGGACATTCGGCCAGAGCGTAGGCTGTGGCGTCGCTTATGGCGTAGCAAGCGAGGCCACGCGACTATCTCGTTTCTCGTGTTGCCGGACCGCGTACTCTTCGTCCGCCGAAGTCGCTTCAAACTCAAATTCGGCGTCAGCCCCGCCACGCGCGTCGAAGTGCGCGAACTCGTTCGGCAGTGGCACGAAATAATCGCCCAGATCACTCAGGAGCGAGCGCGCGGTCTCGGTCTACAGCCTGATGAAGCAACCGGGCCAGGGGAAGATGCAGCCGCGTTGATTACTGTTCTGACAAACGAAGCGCGTGAGGTCTCGGAGCGTCTGAGCGTGCTACTGCAACTGCCATCCGTGTTCGACAGTCTGCCGCGCTCGACGCGCGCACTCACGCTCGCGCTTGACGATAGCCTACACGGCTTCCCCTTCGCCGCAATCATGCATCGCGGACGTTATCTCATAGAGCATTATGCGCTCGCGTTTGCTTATCGCGACGACGACGAGCAAGAGGCAGTGCGCGCGGCCCCGAAGTGTAGTGCGCTGCTCGTCGGTGCGTCGCGCGGCGGGGGTGATTGGCCGGAGTTGGAGGCTGTGTCTGAAGAGTTGGACAGCGTTGCGGGTTGGGCGACAGGCCGCAAGTTAGCCGTGCAGCGCCTTGACGACGCCACGCCTACATACGCTGCACCCGACAAGGCGACGGTGTTGTCTACGTTGCCGCAGTCAACGGTCGCGCACATTGCCTGCCATGGTTTGTTCACCCCCGATCAACCCTCGCAATCAGGCATCGTCCTGCGACCGGCGCAACAACCTGATGTGCTTAGCGTGCAAGAGCTATCCGCGCTCGACCTCACGAACCTCCGGCACATCACGCTCTCCGCGTGCTGGTCTGCGGATCACTTCATCCTGCCGGGCCGCTGGGTCATCTCACTGCCCGAGACGCTGGCGCGCGCCGGAGCGGCCAGCGTGCTCGGCTGTCTCTGGTTAGTTGACGACCGTATCGGCAAAGCCTTCATGACACAGTTCTATCAACACCTCAACAAGCACACGCGCGCCGAAGCCTTACGCCGCACCCAACTCGCCTGCCTCAGGGGCAACCTGAAAATCGCACCAACACCTGATCAGGTCGCAGCCGCACCTGATACAGCACAGCCCATCTTCTGGGCTGGCTATCAACTCTACGGTCGCGGCGACACGCTCAAACTGTGAGCGGCTATCTTAGATATATCACTGTGTTCGACACGAGAATGTGCGTGCAGCGAACAGCAGGTAAGCAGCGAGTGCGCTTCAGTTAGGGGAAGTGCCAATAGGTATACAGGCGGGTGGGGCGTTAGCACACGGTTTTTCGTCGTCATGCTTTTCATGCTTATCTCTTCTGCTAATCAGAAGGCAGATCAAGAATGCTCTTGGAGCGCTGCTTCTCATCTTCGTCCTGTTTTTTCTTCTTATCTTCGTTTGGGTCTTTCCTCTTGTCCCCTCTGATCGAAACCAGGGCGTTAAAGAAAACTACCAGGAAGAGCACCTCACAGATATTGGCTATAGAGATGACGAACTTGGCGTAGGCGGTGGTCGGGATGATGTCGCCATAGCCGGTGGTCGTGATCGTGTAGATGGAGAAATACATATAGTCCATCAGGTTGAGTTCCTTGAACAGCGTCCGCTTGTGTTGTTGCATCTGTAGCGATGCTATGTCGCCCTGGATGGGTACAATCGAAGCGCTCACGATCCTCTTGTTCATGTAGATTAACTCGTTCTTCTTGGATGAGAGTTTCTTTTGATCGTCGAAGATTTTTTTTAAGACGTCGTCCGCCAGATTTTCATCCGACGACGGCAAGGTAAGCCATTCGAGATTGTGCCACGCGGCGGAATCAGACTCATTTTTCAGGGCTTCAGTTATCTTGTATCTTATCGTTTGTACTCTGGCTTCCGACAGCTCATAGTTTGATTTGTAATGTTGTAGGTTAGCAACCGGGTCATTGTCACCCTGCCCGATCAAGATTACTCGTGCCTGTGCGCCGTTCCTGGTCTCCTGCTCGATGCGTAGCTTGAGTCGCTCCAGCGAGCAACGATTGAATTGCAGATTGAACTGCTGCTGGAATAAAGGATCGCCCATGAACCATGACGTGAGCCATTTCGCACGCTGTGGCGGCTTTACGGGTGTGGGCGTCGGAGTCGCGCTGGTTTGCTCTGACTGAGATGTCGAGGCGGTGCTGGGTATCGGTAAATCACACTGGATGTAATTAATATTTTTATCAAGTTCCAGTTGCGCCTCACCCGATTTGAAGAAAAAGTAAAAGCTAATATCCTCACCATCGGCGGGGCTAACTTTGGGGCGCGACGAGCCAGTCGCGCCGCCATGAGCCTTTGCGCCTTCCTGATTGCTCGCGCCATTGTTAGCTACGGTCATGATTGGCGAGAGGTCCACGGTGTCTGGCGAATCATTATTCGCCATCCGTAATGCCGGAGCTTTGTTCGCAGTATCTTTGAGGCTCTGCCGATCATGGAAAGCGAAGGCAAAGCCGAACAGGTAAGTCACGTTCAGGAAAATCACGAAAAAGAGGAAGAGTAAGGCCCATAAAGGCTCGTTGGCAGAGCCTTCTCTGATGGCGCTCAGGCGCGGCCAATATGTTTTATTCGGCTCCTGCATAAAGGCGCACATTATTACCACCACCAGACAGATAAGCAGCCCGATAATCACCAGGGCTAGACTGGACAATACGGCGTTGAACATATGGTCGAAGGAGTACACCACCCAGAAGAAGCAACAGATGGTTGTCGAAGCAAAAGAGACCCACATGCTGAATTTATAAAAGTATCTGTGCTCTCCATCGCTCCTTTCTACGTGATAGGCAGCACCGACAATCTGAGCCAATACGGGCAGAAAAAAGAGCGCCGCAACCTGCCACTTAGGCTCTGCGACGATGGCCGTCACCTTCGTCTGATAGTAGGTAAACAGCGCAATGAAATAGATAACCAGCCCTCCGGCTGCATAAGCGAAGGCTACTAGCTTGGAACCCGCCCCGCTGCCATCTCTTTGCTCAGATGTGTTCTCAGACATGCTCATCTCCTTCATGGGCGTCTGCGCGCGACTAGCGGAGGTCAACTAATGTCCGCAGGGAGTAGAGAACCCTTGTACCCGCCATTTGCAAAGGCAAGGAAAGCCAATCCTCGTCGTCATTTTGTGGGACGCACAAGGCTAATGATAAAATTTAGCTTGCGCCGAAAAAATTAGAGCGCGCGAAAGTATGAGAATGGTGAATCGCTCAGTAGGCTGAGGAGCTTCCATTTAGCTCACGAGGGGCGGGCGCGCTGTCAGGTCGAAGTTGCTATGCGCCCCGTGAAGACCTCAAACCCAATAACACTGCGTGAGAGCGTCGCCGCTTATGTTGCTTGCCGTCATGTCAATTAATAATCTCAATCGTTAACCCTTAGTTCAGCGTGTCGCCTTGACTCGGTAGGTGAGTATAATTTCGATGCGCCGGTTGCGCTGGCGTGCAAGCGCGTCAGCTTGCGGGTCGAGGCTCAGCGTTTGGTTAGCGCGGACAACATAGTCGAGTGGTGGGCCGTTGCGCGGATTGAAGGCCGGGTCAAGGTTCATCTGCGTCTCTTCGACGTTGTAAGGGTGATACTCGGCAGCCCCATTGGCGTAGAAGCGCCACGGCTCAAACCCCGGCGGGTGCTTGGCCCTGCTCTCGTCGAGGATGAATTTCACGACCGCGCCTGCGCGCGCCGCCGACAGCTCCCAATTTGAGGCATACGCGCCGGAGGAGAGACGTACGTCGTCGGTGTGCCCCTCAACCTGAATCTTGTCATAGTGCTCGCGATTCTCTATCAACACCCCGGCAATCTGTGTGAGCAGTTTCTTGCCTTCCTCGCCGAGGTCGGCCCTGCCGCTCTCGAAAAGCACGCCGCCGCCGCCCTGTTCGTTCACACGCAAGATAATGCGCTGCAAGCTGCCGTTCTCGGATATCTCCACGCTCTGCTTGCCCAATCGTTCCTCCAACTGCTGCCGCACGGCCCACTGGCTCGTCTGCATGTCCTCGAACTCACTATGCCGCTGCACCAGACTGCGAGCGACGTTCGAGAAGAGGATGCCGAAAACGAAGATGACGACGATGATCAGCACGGAAGTCAGAAAGTCTGTGAACGCGGGCCAGACATCGATCTCCGGCTCTGTTAAATGTCGCAAGCGCATGACGCACAAGCTCCTTCTTTGTTACTGCTCAGCCGCTTAGTCTCTGAGCATCAATTAAGTCTTAGCACGCACGAACCACGCGAGCATGAAGACCATCGCCACGATAACGAGCATAGAGACGATGCGCATGACCTGATCTTCGGGCCTGAGATCGAAGATGTACATGATGCCCAGAGCGGCGAAAACCGGCACGGTGACGGTGGCGACGCCGATTAGTATGCGTAGCATCGTGCCGAGACGGCCAGCCAGTTGGCTGAGATTGCCGAGATGCTGATCCAATTCGGACTGCCGGTGCACAAGGGAGGCGAACTCCGTCCGGTTCTCACGCACGAACTGCTCAAGCCCTTGCTCGACGCGGCGCATGCCGGAGATGTCGAGCAGTTGTTTCTGCTCGGCGAGCATAGCGAGTAATGCTTGCTCGTTCTGTTTGAGCACTTGTTCAAGGCGCGCGGCGAAGGTGCTGCGCTCTTCGCTAATGGTCGTCGCCAACCCGGAGAGCAAAGCCTGATGCCCGTCGCTTTTAGCAATAGAATCCTGTAGCTGCGTAACGAATTCCCCCTGCTGCTTAAGCATCTGCTCAATGTGTTCACGCGTGTCCACATGCTGCCGCCCAAACATTTCGAGCGCCTGCGCATGCAACGTACTCACCTGGCTGTCTACTGACGTGCGGATAAGGCCGGCGAGTTCATTGATGCCCTGCTGCGTTAACTCGCGCGCCTCTTTAGTTTCAGCATGCGCCTGACGTGCGTTGCGCTCGATGCTTTGCAGCATGTCTTCATGCTTGGTGTGCCAGTCTTCGAGCGCGCGCGCGAAGTTCTGATTGCTCTCGCCGACCGCGCGCACGACGCCTTCGAGATCACCGTGTGTGCCCGCCTGATGTGCCTCAATGCGCGCGGTCAAGCCCACGAACTCGTTGACCACGCCCATCATCTGCTCCTGCGCTTGATAGACGCGATCCTGGTGCGCCTGTAGTGCGTCTGCCCCTTCACCGAACTTACGCACGACGGCGAACAGGTTCTCCAAGCTCGTGCCCACCTCCGATACTTTGTTGTCAAGTCCCTGCGACAGCCACACCATATAGCTTGAGCCTTCGCGGAAGGCGGCGACGGCCTCGGCCAACTGCGCAGCTTCCGGCGGCGGTTTGAAAATAGGTATCAGCTTGGTGGCGGTCAGGTATTCAACTGCGGCGAGAAAGTTGATCTGTCGCCAGGAGACATACCAGTTGGCGAGCAGCAGCAGCACGCTGGCGAGGATGCCGGTCAGGCTGGCATAGAATGCGCCGCGCGTGCTTGCCAGCGATTGCGACATCGTATTGATAAGACGCTTGAACGACTCCTGAATGGCTGCCGTGCTGTCCGGCACATCCGCACCGGGTGGCGAGTTGGCAGAGCGTGCGCCCGGCGCGTTCTTGTCCAACTCCTCCTGCACCTCGTTGAGTGCGGGACTCATATTTCTGATCAGCCCACTCAAGCCCCAGATCGCGCCGCACAAACCCAGCAGCACGAGCGCGCTGGCAATGTAGCGCGCGAGGCTGACCTTCGCACTCTCACGCGCTGCCAGCACTTCCGCCAGCGCCACTTGGTCAAAGTCGCCGCCGCGCACGCTGATGCGCTGCAATTCGACGACCCGCTGTGCCACGATAGAATCCGGGTTAACGTCGTGCAGCAAATCCTGCTTGATCAATTCCGCATCGGTCTCCTGCTTGCGCTCGACCTCTCGATAATTCTCCGTCACTTTTTCGAGCGCGTCACGCTGCTCAGGCAACCGCGCGACATAGCTCAGCAGCCTGATAAAGCTGAAAAGAAAGAAGATGAGGATGGCAACCACGAACGGGTTGAGGAGATATTCACTCAACATGTCCGTAGGCGTTGTGCCAGACGACGCTTGCAACAGGTAGATACCGTGTGTCAAAAACGACATGAGGATCATGAACTACTTCTCCCGTGTTGAAGGGCCGCGCCGCGCCCGTAGATCAGGGCTGATACACGCGACTGATTACTAGGTGATTGCGTTGACGACGGCGCGGACAGGTTCATCGGCGCTGCCCGCGACAGTAGCTAAAACTTTGATCTGATCGCGCAGGCCGGACTTAAGATCAATCAACACAACGGTCTCTCTGATGCTGGTGCCCGGCGGTAGGGTATTTGTGTCAAAGCGAAAGACGTAAGCGTCGGCACGCGCCGGGTAAGCTTCGAGATAAGGAGCGACGGCGGATGGTAGCTCGACCGCCAGTTCGATTTCCTGCTTGTCGTTGCGTTCCACTTCGAGTCGCATGGCCTTCGTGCCGCCCGCCCGCACCGTGCCGAAACTGAGTGCGGGCAGAGATTTCTTCAGGTAGACGAGACGATAAGGAATCTCCGCGCGGCACAGACGATAGTTCGCCAAAAAACTATCTGTGATCAGCGTGACTTTGAGCGCGGCCTCCGTGCGGTGCGGTTGCGGCTGCGGCAGATTGGCGCTCTCGACGTGGAACGTGTGGGCGAAGCGGGCCGAGCCCTCGTCGTCCGCGCTCAGGCGAAAATCAGCCAGTTCGCCCGAATACGGCAGACTGATCATGCCCGCCAGGGGGCCGCGCCCGCGCGCCGTGATCTCAATCCACAACTGTGGCTCGTCTATCCCCTGCCTGACCTCGCCGAATTCGCGCGGCGCGAAAGAAATCTCCGGCACAGCTCCACCGACCTCGACTTGCGCGGCGAATTGGATGACGCCTGCAACTGCCTCTCTCTCTTCACGCTCGACGCTCAAATGCAACAGTCCTTCATTTAATCCCGCCTTCATCGTCGGCAGATGAAAGCGCACCGTGATCTCTACCGAACTGCGTGCGGGCAGCTCAATCTGCGTCGGCTCAGGTACGAGCCACGGCGCGCTCGCTTCGAGCCGCACACGTTCGACGGACTTGTTCTTGTTGGTCAGCGTAATCGTTTGTTCGTGTCGCGTGAGCGTGCGTGGTGCGAATAGTCCGTCGGTAGTAAGCAGCACGCGCCGCGCGAAACGCGCATCCGGTCGCATGTGCCCGTCCACAGCGAACGCCAACAGATATGAGCCGTCCGCGATCCCGACCTGAGCCTCAAAGCGACTTGCCCGTTTGTGATCCATCAACGCACGCTGCAACTCACCCCGACGGGCCATGCTCTCCTGCCCTCTATTCAACTGTGCTATGTCCCACGAAGTCGGATGCCTACGTGTCGCAAGCTCTCGCTCCTCGCGCCAGATCAATTCCACTTGCTGAGCGGATGGTGCATCGAGCGCAAAAGCCTCTTCCTGAAATAGACTCAGACTCCGCATAACATTCTGCGGCTCAATCTCTATGCGCGGCTCGTCCTGCGGGGGGGGCGTGGGCGTCTTCTCCGTGCGTGCTGCCTCGCCCTGCGTTTGCGCGTGCAGCTTCCGCATGAAACTGGCTGGCAGCAAACGCTCTCCCTCGGGCACTTCCGCCACAGGCTGGTCCGCAACCTGCGCCGTAGCCCACCCAGCCCGCAGCCCATGCCGTTTCTTTTTCTTCTTCCCACCCACGGTGACGGCCTTCGCCAGCTTACTCAACTCCACGCACACAAACTCAACCGCCCCGCGCGCCAACGCCGGGTCATGCATCCGCGCATGCTCCTGCCGAAATCGCTCGAACTTATTTACACTGTCGCTCATGTGTATTGGTCAAGTCCGCGCACCGGCGCGCGAAAGACAACTCCTTACCAAAAGTCTTTACGACAAAGCGTTAGCGAAAAACCGCAACACCGGCCTTGCGCAAGAGCGTCTTGCCGTCTTGCTGCTCGCAGTAAAAACCGCGCGTGACGACCTGGGCAATGCTTAAGCTCTTACCCGAGCCGCTCTGTATTATCTGGAGCATGTCTTGCTCGACGGCCTTAAATGGCTCGCCCTGACGCGGCATGATGGGCAGCAAGCCTGCTTGCTTGAATAGCTGATTGAGCGCGGCTTCCAATGCAGGTTGCGCGCCAGGATGTGCAATCTTCTTGTCGCAAATGTCTACCACAGCGATAATGTCCGTGGTAATCAAACGCTTCAACTCACCCTCGAAATAGCTCAGCGGGTCGCTAAGCTTATCGAACTCGCGCCGAATGCCTCGTCCAAGCTCATCCAGAAAAGTCTGACGCGCGCCGGCGTGCATCGAGACCGGAATCCGCAGCGTGGTCTCGATGGTCGCGCGTCGATTCTGCAACTGCTCTTGCAGCCCGCCCAGTTCGGCGGCAAACGCCGCAGCCCGCCGCAAGTGCGGGATTGCTTCGTCGGCGGCCTGCTGATTCAGCCTCGACATCTGCGCGGCCACCTCCTTCAAGGCAGCATCGACGGCATCGACGCGCAGGCGTAGTCCTTGCAGCATATCGCCGTGCGGCACATCCATCTGGAAGAACTGATTCAACCGCTCGCCCAACTGCCGGGACAGTTGTTCAAAGTTGCCGTCCTGAAGCGCCTCAACGTTCTGCCCTAGGATCACGCCCAGCGTCCTGGCATAGAACGAATCGGGCACTTCCATCTGTCCGCTAAGGTCACTCAACTCATTCATCTCATCCCTGACTTTACTGATCTCCGCCCGCAGCATATCGAGCTTGTCGGCTGTTGCTTTCTTTATCTCGCCGTTCTGCGCCTCGCCCAACATCCTTAAAAAATTCAAATACTCCCCGACCTTCTCGCCCTCTCCGGTTGCCTGCTTGATCTGAGCCACCGTTTCCTCCAACTTCCTCTGCACGAACAATTCCTGCTCCGTCATTAAATCTTCGACCGGCTTGACCGCTTCGTTGATTCGCCGATTGAGGCTTTCCTCCACCCGCCTCAGGATGCTGTTTTCCCACTGCACCAACATGTCGTCCACATTCGCCCGTGCCGCATCCGTCAGGTTATCCCGCCGGTCAACTTTCTGGCCGAGCATGTTTTCAAGCTGCCCCAGCTTGGTTTCGAGTTCTACTAACTTCTTCCCATCCAGACTGCCCAGTGCTGCGGGTTGCGTTGCTGCTGGCTTTGCGGCTGAGGGTTCAGGTTTAGCTGGAGTTTTTATAGTCGGCTCAACGCGCGCTTTCGCCTGTGGCTCGCGCTTAAGCTCCTCTTTATCACTCTTCTTACTAAGCAAACTCGGAGCATCGTCACGAGAAGATAACGGTTCCCATGATCTGAGCGTCGCCTTATCAGCCGCCTGCGCAGGTGTAGTCCTCTCTCGAACAGTCGGCTTGGCGGTGTCACTGCCAAATAAATCATACAGGTCTGCATCATCTGTCGGGTTAGCGGTTGTCGGCGCTCGCTTCCTCCTCAATTCAGGTGATTGCCATGAGCCGTGCTGTATACGCCAGAGGAGATTAGGCAAGACGACCAGCCCAGGTACGATGAGTACGCAGAGAACAAGGAGGAGAGCGAAAATCCCAAATACCGGTTCTTCTTCAGTCAGGTATGTCCACCATGTAGGCTCTGGCGTCGGAGCAAAAGAAGGCGGCATGGGTGACGCGGAGACTGTTGCCGGAGCGTCCCAGGAGAATCTTATTACCTGTCGGTCAGTGTCTCGTTTGATCTGATTGCTAGCAGCAAACTTGCGTACATCCTCCACCTTCAGATCAGAATCTTTCAGATATTCTTTAGCTGAGGCGAAGGCCGGGCTCCCGTACCAGAATGCAATCTCGACCGGCATCTTTGTTTCCGGCTTGATCTCCAGAACCACAGGCAGCATCGTCTTAAACGGATAATATCGCTCTGGTTGGAGTGGCTCAGAGTCCGTGTAACCGTCAGGCTTGCCCTTGACCTTGAGGGCCACATTCTCCGGCAGCCGGTCGAACATGATCAGACTCCAGTCTCGGTTGTTGCCCTTGAACTCAAGGTCTGTCTCCGCTTGCGGCTCCTTCCCGGGGAAACGGTATTTCAAAGGCTGGGTGAGCGGATTTTTGATCTCAATACTGCCGGGCCTCACCGCGGGCTGTTGCCCGGGCACGTGCAGCGCGAGACTGAGCAGCACTGCTAGAGAGAGGAGCAGCGTTGCGCTGTATCGTCCGTAATAGCGCAGCAGGACGCACCCCCGATGAGGGATGCTGTCGCTCCTGGTTCTCGCCTGCCAACGCTTCATCAGTTCTGCCCGCCAGTTATGAGAGTGCCGCCGCGAGGTGCGTGAGCGGCAACGGTAGAGAACGCAGGACTAACGATAAACAGAGACCCCGGCTTTACGCAGCAGTGTCTCGTTATCGCGATGCTTGTAGTAGAAACCCCGCGTCATGACCTGGGCAACCGTTAGACTCGGCTCTCCTCTGCCTTGAACCATTTCGACCAAATCCTGCTCGGATGTCTTGAACGGCTCGCGCGGCTGCGGGAGTATCTGACGCAAACCTGCCTCCTCAAATAGTCGCTTGAGCGCGGCTTCCAATTCAGGACGCGTGCCCGGCGACGACGCAACCTTCTTGTCGCAGATGTCCACGATGGCGATCAGGTCAGCCGTAATCGATCGTTCTAACTCGCCCTCGAAATAGCTCTCCGGCTCAGTAAACTTGTCAATCTCGCGCCGGATACCCCGCCCCAGCTCGTCCAGAAAAGTCTGGCGAGCGCCAGCATGCATCGAGACCGGAATCCGCAGCTTGGTCTCGATGATCGCACGGCGGCTTTGCAACTGCGCTTGCAGCCCAAGCAGATCGCTGACTACTGTTTCAACTCGTTGTATGGGCTGACGAGCTTCGTTGGTCGCATGTGGGTTCAGCTTCTCCATCTGGGACGACACGTCTTTGAGCGCGGCGCTAATCCCTTCGGCGCGCGCACGCAAATCTTGCAGCCCCTCGCCGCGCTGCTCGATGCCGGTCTGGAAAAATTTATTCAACCGCTCGACAATCTGCTGCTCGAAGTTGCCGTTCTGTAATGTATCGACGGTCTGACCAAAGGCATCACCCAGCGCCTTTGCGTAGATAGCATCGGGCGCAATTTGCTGTTGGAGTTCCGTCCGCAACTTGGTGAGACTAACTTGCAGGCGCTCCTCCACCTTCCCCAACTCCATCTGCACCTCTTCCCACTTCTGCCTGACCTTCTCTCCATCTCCGGCTACCTGCTTGATCTGCGCCGCCGTTTCATCCATCTTCGTCTTCATGGACGACGCTTGCTCCGTCATTAAATCTTCTATCGGCTTGACCTCCGCGTTGATAATCTGTCTGAGGTTTTCCTCCACCCGCCTCAGGATGCTGCTTTCCCACTGCACCAACATGTCGTCCACATTCGCCCGTGCCGCATCCGTCAGGTTATCCCGCCGGTCAACTTTCTGGCCGAGCATGTTTTCAAGCTGCCCCAGCTTGGTTTCGAGTTCTACTAACTTCTTCCCATCCAGACTGCCCAGTGCTGCGGGTTGCGTTGCTGCTGGCTTGGGGGGCGGCTCGACGCGCTCTCCCGGCATAAGTCGGCGCGGATGTCCCTCTTGAGTACGCTGCTTCTGTCCGCTCAAAGTCGAATCATCTTCACGGTTGAAGTCGTACCCCGCTAACGCTGTGCTTGTCGCCTCGTTGCCCTCTTGTGCTAGCGCACTCTCTTCCTGATCGGTTGGCATAGTGGTGTCCATGCCGAGTCCCCCTAAGGGGTCTGCCTCAGACGTCGCTTTGGCGCGTGTCGTGTTAGCCCTTTCGGTTGCTGACCTCTTCTTCCGTTTAAATGATCGCCAGGGCCATCGCCATGAGACGTGCCGTATACGCCAAATGAGATCAGGCAAGAAGAGTATCCCCAATAGGGCGAGCACGCAGAGAATAATGAGCAATGCCAGGATTCCAACTACCGGCTCTTCCTCGGTCAGGTATGTCAACCAAGTAGACTCTGGCGGCGGAATAGGGGTTGGCGTTGTTGCCGCAGCGCCCCAGGAGAATATTAGTTTCAGTGGTTCAGCGTCGGTTTTTAATTTCAGCGTACTACTGGCAAGCTTGCGCACATCTTCCGCCTTCAGATCAGATTTTTTCAGTAAGTCCTGATCCTCTTGAGTGTCCGCGCTCCCGAATCTGTATTTAATGACGACCGGCATCTGTGCTTCCGGCTTGATCTCCATCACTAGGGGCAGCCGCATCTTGAACGGATAATACTTCGCTATCTGGAGCAACTCGTCCTCCGTGTAACCAGCAGGATTACCCTTGACCTTAAGCGTAACGTTCTGCGGCAACTCGTCGAACATAATAAAGCTCCAGTCACGACCGTTGCCCTTGAACTCAAGGTCTGTCTCCGCCTGCGGCCCGTTCCCGGGGAAGCGATATTGGAGTTCCTTGAGCGGGTTTGCGACATCGATGCTCCCGGGTCTCAACACGGGTTGTTGCCCTGGTATGGGCAGCGCGAGACTGAGCAGCGCGATTAGGGCACAGCACAGCATCGAGCCGATGCGCAGGCGGCGTTGCGGCAAGGCGCGGCGTGGGCCATAGACGCTGCCCCTCCGTGTTTCCGCTTTTAGCCTCTTCATCGGTTCGGCTTGCTCGTTGTTCCGGCCCATAAAATTTACTCCTATCAATGCCGCAGATTTCACCAGAGCGTTAACCAATCTCAAACCACTAATCCCGGCAGCGTAAATGGCTGTCGGCGCAAGGCGCGATTCTCAGGCATGAGGCCAAGGATGAATTCGCCGCTGCCCGGCGCGTCGAGGCGGACGGCTGCCGTCAGGGCGGTTGCGCCCGTTAGTTGGGCCAGGTCTTCCTGCCAGAGCATTGCATGCCCGAGCGGAACGGCGTCGGCCACGCGGGTCGAGTAGCCACTGTAGAAGTTCAGGCGCAGGGCGTTGCCGGGACTTCCGCGCAGACGGAATGCTTGCGCCGCGAGATGCGGGAATTCCGTTAACTGTGCCCATGCATCTTTGGTGACGACAGGCTGGAAGTTTTGCTGATCTATTTGCAGCCCGATGTGACAAGCGTGTGCTACGTCGTACTCTTGCTCGTCCGGCGCGAGCCCGGCAGCGCACAACGCGATATGCGCGCCGCCACTCAGCTTGAGCTGAGACGCGGCGGGCATCTGATGACGTTGTAGGGTGACCCCATCAGTAATGGCCTGCAAGGGCACATTGAACGCGGACTGCGTTGACGCGGGCAGCATCGGGTCTTCAACAATAACGAGCTGCGAGAATGTGCCGAGCCAGTCGCAGTCGCGTAGTCGCGTTGAGAGTTCCGCGTAGGTCGTTTGAAAGAAGTCTCGTATGAGTACGCAGTGGCGCGTGGGCGTCGCACGCGCGTAGTCGAAACACATGACGTCAATCGTCTGTTCATGGCAGGCGACTACCAGGCAGATGGTGACGGGCGCGGTCGATTGCATAGCGCTTTCTTCCAGGCGGAAAGCTTCGGAGCGTAAGAAGCCGAGCACGAGGGCCGCCGCCTCATGCGCGATGCCGACCAGCTTAAGCGGGCGTTCACCCGCGCAGCTTGCGCGAAAGCTTTCCAAAAGCGGCAGCGGGAAGCGGTGCGGCGGCACGACGTAGCCCGCAGCCTGCTCGCCCGCGCGCAATAGCCCACGCGTCACCATGCCCTGCGCCAGTGCGCGCCAGAAGCCGACCATGAGCAACGTTTGAAGCTCTGCCTCCTCCATGCGCGGCAGATCGCGCGCGGGGTGTTCAAAGATGAGCGTACTCTCGTCCTCGCGCGCTTCCGTCGCCTCCTCGCCGCCCAGCACGCGCAGCCCGTCTGCCTGCTCATGCCTGACAACGAGACGCGACGGCATGTGCAGTTCAGCTTCCAACTGCCAGCCGCGCGCGCTCTCGCTGAAGACACCCACCAGTGCTGCGCCCTGCGTCCAGTCCACTACGACCAATCGTCCGCCTCTCATCTCACCAGCCCCCGGCCTCAGTCTCAAACTCCAACGACTCATCAATTCCCGGCACACGCGCAACCAACCTGACCAACAGATTAGGCGTCACGATCAACTCGATCTCGGTATTGAATAAATCCTGATCGGTAATCTGACGGCCATGCTGCTGTTCCCACTCATCCAGCCGCGCGTCGAGCCGAAAGACTTTCAACTCTGTGATGTTGAGATTGGGATGACCATTCTGAATAATCGTATCTTCCAGACTTGTATTCTCCATAATTCGTATGCGCGACTCGCGCTTCAACACAATGCCGCGCACAGGTTGACGCAAGCCCTCGCCGCTAATGGGCATGCCCGCGTCAATCACTTCGCGAAACATTGCCACGCCGGTATCGGTTACGCGCAGCCCCAGCCGCGAAGTGGTCGCGCTGAGCGCGCCACTTTTAGGTGGACGAATGTCTACACCGGCACGCACCTCAGGGTTTGATAATTGGCACGCGCCGCGCACGACGCATTCTTTGAGATCGAATGATCCCTCGGCGGAATTGGTTGACGGCTCAAGGAGCGCAGTGGGGAAAGACGCTTCTATCACTTTACGCACGACTGGCAAGGCTGAAGATTTCCCGGAAAGCAGGATAATGTCCGGCATCTCGACGTTATTATTCTGCGTTAACCGCTGCATCATCACCATGATCTTTTCGAGCCTAGGCCGGAGTTGCTCATTAATCTCCTCCTGCTTCGGCACAACCTCGTCATGGAAAAATGTCTCCGTCGGGCGCACATCGTTGTCGACAATAACTGCAAGCTGGAAGTTCTCAGGCAAGCGCGATCTGATGTTGTTGCCGTCAATATAATAATTACTCTCTAAAGCCTCTTGATGCTTGTCACCGTAGGTGGAGATAGCAATCTTCGCGGCCTCAGCCCAGAAGCGCAGGAAGTTCCGGTTCTGCTGCGCTAGTCGCTTACGTCGCGGATCAGTGAAATTTTCGGCGTTGAAGGGCACAACGAGGTTGAGCGCCTCTGGATTACGTGCGCGCAGCAAAAACTCACACCGCGACAACACGAGATTCATTACCATATCTGTTACGTCTTCGCCGCCGAACCAACGATCGCCGGTCGCGCCCAGTACTTCCGGTATTACTATTGTCAACTCATCAGACGGGTGCTCATTTTGCACATTCAGCAATGTGATGTCGGTCGTGCCGCCGCCGAAGTCGAAGACCATCAGGTGATATTGCTGATACTTATCACGCACCTCCTTTTGCTGGATGAAGTCTATGGCTGCGCCAATCGGCTCGTGCACCGTCTTGATCTTATTTTTCTCAATACCACAGCTGACGACCGCCTCTTTCAGGTCTTCAAGCTGCCGAAGGGAGAAGCGCGACGGGTGCGAGACGGTGCAGGAGACGATGCGACCTCCGACGCGCTCTTCGGCGCGCTCAAGAATGCGCTTGATGATGTCGGCAGCGACCTCGCGCGGGCGGTAGCTGGCGCGCTTGACCGGATCAAACTGGAAGGTGATCTCGTAAGGCTTGTCCGTGCCCAGGCGGCGCTTCACCTGTCGGACCGCACTGAACGCATTCGAGGAATCGAACGATAGCGCGTAAGCTTCATTGCCGATGATGTAGTGTTTGTCACTGCCGTCAAAGAGGTCTTGATAGAGAATCGCTGACGCGACGGTGGTGCGCCCGCCGTCGTCCGGTTCGCCAATCGGAATCAGTGTGAGCGGATTATTCTCGTCGAGGAAGGCGCAGCAAGAGTTAGTAGTGCCGAAGTCGATGGCGATAGTGCCATCGAATATGGGCATGTCACGCACTTCGATGTCAACAGGGACGTGTTTCTCGCGTAGCTCGCCCGGTGTGTTGGTGACGAAAGTGATGCGAGCGGGGTAAACGCCTTCGCCGAGGTCGGTAGTTGTGGCTGTGAGCGTCAGACCATGATATTGCCCGCTCGCAATGTTGAGCGGGTAGCTGATCGCGCCGCTCAGTTTGAGCCAGGGGGCGTCTATCTCGATTGCCTGGATTTGCAGGTTGGCGTGACCCGGCTCGTCGCGCTCGCCGTTCTGGAGCGTCAGATTAATCTCGCCGCGTTTGCCGGAGAAGACTTCGAGGCGGATGCGTCCCTCTGCTTCAGGAATGTACAGCAGCGGCGGCAGGAAGCACTTGACGCGGAAGGTCTCTTTGCGCGGCTCCTCGAACTCGGCCAGCTTGATGAGGAGCGTCCCCTTAAATTCAGCGGGTAGCGATTGTCCGCCATGAAGCGCCTCGGCAAGCAGAGACCGCTCGTCCATACGGAAGATGAATTCGAGCCGATTGTCGCCGCGTTGGTCCAACTTGCAGGGAAGATTCTCAGGCTGCGTTATTTCCACCTCTGCCCACGGCACGTCTGTCGTCAGGCTCTCCACGGTGAGGAGACCGCGCGTCACGGCCAGGTAGCCGCTCATAAGTTCTTCCTGCAAGTTGTCGAGCAAGACTGTGTGTTCGCCGCCCGTGTTGATCTGGAACTTCGGGCGCGGCGCAACTTCGAGCGTTGCCTCACGCGTACCCACATTGGAGATGACGGCGAGGCGCGTTTCATGGTAGTCATCCGTCAAATCATGCAGGTTGACCTCTAAGGGCACGATCATGTCCTTGCCCACCTGCACGCTCTGATCGGCGACCTGTTCCATATGCGGGACAAGCCAGGGCTGCGTTGACTCGATCCGCTCGACGCGAATCGTGCCGACCGAGCCGGTATGTGTGAGCGTTAGCGTAAGGCCATCAACGATGTCGTTGACGCACAGGTGATCTTGGTTGAACGAGAGATCGAAGTCTACCAACTTGGTGCGGCACCAGCTGCAGAAGACATCGGTCTCCGTGATTTCCCACTTTTGGCAATGTGGGCAATGCATGGTTCTCTCCTCAAGCGGGGTCTTGCGACGGTATGCTCTGGCGGTTGGCGGCGCGTCACGCGACAGCAGTTCCGGTGCGCCGCCAACCGGAATGAGCAGGGATCAGTTGCTATCCTTCAGGATACGCATGCGCCGGTTGTCGATGACGACCTCCTGACTGAAGTCCTCCTTCGTGTTGTAGAGCCGCTGAAATTCCTCCTGCACCTTCGCATCATCGCCCAGCGCCGTCTTGACGTGTTGGTACTCCTGCCCGCGTATCTCGTCGAGCACCTTGCACTCGGGCGTAAAGTAGGTCTCAACGCCTTGATTCGTCACGCGATGGCTGGGTGCGTAAGGGCCGACAGGGAAGCCGTATTCGTTACCCTCGTCGAGCGTGTGGTAGGCGAGCAGAGTAAAGAATTTCAGGCGTGCTTGCGGCATCAGTTGCCCGCGCCGCCGGAGATTCTCTGTCTCAATAGCACTCAGCAACCCATCGTCGCGCTTCAGCGTCTCGACAGCGACGGCCTTGCTGCCGAGTGGCTTGACGTTCGGCACGCCGTCGCGAATCTGGCGGAATGAGAAACTCACATCGCTTCCGTTGTTCGGCGCGGCTGTCACGGTGCGCAAGATGGTGCCGACCAGCAAAGCGCGATTGGCCCTCAGCGTGCGATCTATCTCTTCGCTGCTCTTGATGAGGATGTCGGTGAACTTTGCTTCGTTCGTGTCGGTGTGCAAGGGCGTGCCCCGCCGGACGAGCGGCAGGTAGGCTTCCTCGTAATAGCGGTCGAGGTTACGGATGTACGCGAGCGGGATACCGGCATACTCTGTGTAGAGAAAAACGGCGTCGGCGTTGGTGGTCAACGGATAGTCCAGATGCTTAAAGTCGGCGTCGCGCACCAGCCCTTCAATCGTATCGAAAATCTCTTTGTACTTCGGATTCGTACGGGTGACGGTGCTCTTGCTAACAAGCGCGGAGTCGGCGCGGTTAGCCTTCAGTTGACGCAGGTTGCCGGCTTTCGTACTCATCGGCAACCAGACCGAGCCGTTGTTGACGAAACGCTGCAAACGGCGGCGGCGCTCGTCAGGACTCTGATAGGTCTCAAGGAAGAGATCGAGCACATTGGCGTTGACCTGAAGCTGCTGAAACTGCTTGTAGCAGAAGTCCTCCATGCGCTCCAGCACTGGCTCGCGCCCTTGTTCCTTGAGCAGGTCGCGCAGGTCGTAAGGGTTGACCCGTCCAAGCTGTTGGAAGAACAGGCTCTCAAGCTCGTCTAGCTTTTGCCCGACCGGGTACTCAACCTCCTGCTGTTTGATGCGATAGTAGTCGCGGAACATGCCGCGCCGGTAGAGGTTCTCGTAGAGCAGGTGCTCCTCAACCTTCTCGAACGATTCGAAACGTGTGCGCAACTCCGTGTTGATGGCAGCCAACTCTTCGCGCAGCAGCCACAACTCAAGGATGAGTCCGGCGCGGTCCACTACCTCCTTGCCCTGCGCATCTTTGCGGATGACTTCCGTACCGATGTAAGGCTTGACGGACTGCTGGATTGCATCAATGGCGGTGGTGAGAATGAAGCCATTCATGCGCGCAATCAGGTGCTCGCGGATACGGTCGCAGAGCTGTTCGACAAGCACACGCAGCGATTTGCGCTGCACGATAAAACCGTTCTCCTCATCGCGCACCATTTCCAGCTTGATCTTGATGTCTTCCAGTGAGGTGGTCGCTTTGCGGTCGGCCAACTGCTTGGCTTTGGTGTAGAGCTCGTCCACGTGCCGGTCCAACATTTTTCCGGCCACCTTCAAGAACTCGACCCCCTGATCGAGCCGCACCCGATCATCCTTCAACCACTCCTTGACGCGTCCCAGAATCCGCCCGTCTGCGTCGGGCTTGCGCCGCCCAGACGGATCAAACTCGCCTTGCAGATCGCGGATGAGCCGTTCGCGGTTCTGCTCAAGGCTGATCATGTACGTGCCCCACGTCTCAGGGCGCTGTGCGTCTGAGCGCTCGAAGTTCTGCTTGACGAAATCTTTCAGGAGCTTCGGGATGGTCGTGTAGAGCGTGGGCTTCTTCTCCGTGCTTGCCTGTTGCAGCAAGCTGTCGCGCCAGCGATTGACCTCGGCGCGAATCTCGTCTTCAAATGTGCCCTGCCCGGCCCGGCGAAGCGTGCCAATGAAATCGTCGTTCGCGCCGCCGCCCCGCAGACCCAGCTTCTCCAGTTCGCGTGACTCCAGTTGCTTCTGTAACTCGATCTCGGACAGCTCATTCGGTTTGAGCCACCGACCGACCAGATCGAGCGCTAACTGATAGCCACATGCACGACGGATGCGGTCCACCGGAACGAATAGCTTCGAGAAACCCATTGTCGAGAAACGCTGCGACAGCAGTTCAGTGTAGCCGCCCTGCGAGCCGAACTCGTCGTAGCGATAATAGAGCGGCTCGGTCAGGTACTGTTCCAGGTTAGAGCGCACACTGTCCTTGCTGCGCGAGAATGACTCGGCGGAGAAGTTAAGAAAGACGTTCTCGGCGATCATGTCGCAGAGGTACTGTTTGTCCTTAGGCCGGATAACGCCGCCGCCCTGCGTTACATTGTCAATTAAGTAGCAGGTGTTGAAGGCGGGCGCGGGGATCGGCGTCGGCTTGATGCCGGAGTTGAAACCGGCGTTCTTCCAGTCGGCGACGAAGTCGTGGCGTGAGATGCCAGAGGTATTGCCCGCGCGGCTTTGCTTGCCGTCAGGGTCAACATCCTTGCGCCAACTGAAATACTCCAACTCTTTGAGCGCGGCGTAGCCGTTGCCGAAAATCTTTTCGCTGCCGTTGATAGCATCCGCGAAGACCGACGGCAGCATCAGGTAGCCTGTGATGTTCGGTCTGGGCAGCGCATCGCGACAGAGGAAGGACATGTCGAGGAACATGCCGCTGCCCGTGCCTCCCGCGACCGAGAAGACCATGATCACGTCGAGCGCGTTGCCCTCTACGTCAATGCCGTAGCGGGCGAGCATCTCTTCTTTGGCGGTCTGGGCGCGCACCTTCGCCCATGCGTTGTCGAGCTTGCTGCGAACCTCATCATAGGAATGGAAGAAGGCCAGTCGGCCCAGCGGGCGGATTTGTCCCGCGCCGTTTAATACTTGCCCCTGCTGTTGCAGCCCTTGATTGAGCCAGCTAAAAATGTGCGGCGACGAACGCTGGTTGCGGAAATATTCGACGAAGGCGTCGCCCGGAATCTCTGCACTGACACGTTCCTCCTGGCGGAACTGTACCGACTCCATGATGTGATCGAGCGGCTGGCCGTCAATATTAATGTTGCGCGTGTCTGTGTCCACCCACAGGTAGGCCATCGTCGGGAAGCCGAAAAAGTTGTAGCGCTCGTAGAAGCGCCTGCGCAGACGTAGAAGCACTTCTTTGCCCGTACCACCCAACCCGATCAGGATCGTCGGGGCTACCTTGCGCACGTTCGCCTTGGTGCTTGCGTCCACAATGTTTCTCTGTTCTTCTGCCATGATACTCGAAGCCTCCTTCTAAGATTGCGCCGCCCCCGTCTTGCGTCTGGTAGCGAGGAAAACGATGAACGCCACGAGCCAGATCAAGATCAGGAAGTACAACATAAAGCCGCCGAAGACGTGAGCAAAGACGTACTCGAACCAGATAATCCAGAGCATGAAACAGAGCGCCCAGATCATCTTGCGGAAGTTGGCCGGATGCCAGTTGGCGGCGATCAGACTGGGCAACATGCTGGCATAGATGCCATAGCCGACCGCACCTATGAAGAGCGTGCCGCCAAGCAACCAGAGCCAATCAATGCCATATGTCTCCCCCACCCAGAAACGCCAAAGCCAGTTGCTATCATCCTGCCAGAGAATGAATGAGAGATGTGCAGCCATAGTCTCCTCCTTACTTAGTGGGGTAAAAATTTATGGAAACAGATCGTCAAGATTAATGGAACTGTTGTCATCCTCAGTCGAGCCGGATGAGCTACTGCCGTCGCCGCTGCCGACGCGCCCCGTCGTGGGTTTGCGAATCGGGGGTGCGCTGGCCATGCCGCGCAACTCGCCCCCGCTGTCGCCCCCGCTGCTGCCGTAAGAGACGCCGCCGAGGATGTCTTCCTCGTTATTGCGCGTCGCGGAGCCGCCTGTGAACGCGGCGGTGATGCTGGAGAAATAGAAGTTGATGCCCGCGCCGTCAGAAGATTGACTGACATTGAAGTCTGTGCCGCTCGGATTGACGAGCCGACTCTTGGTGTCATCCACGGTATAGCCCCCCGCAGCGCGGACACGAATACCGTTCAAAGATTTTTTGATCGTGGCGACGGTGCGGTTGTCCAACTCAACGCGCTGACCTACGAACGGCCACAAGCGAAAGTCCGGGCAGGCGCGATATTGCCCGCTGTTCCACGTCAAGCGGTAGAACTGCTGCCGACCGAATATGTGCCACGCTAAGTAAGCGAGTAGTACCACCGCGAGGATGATCCCGAGTAGCGCGAGGATCGGCCACTTCGGATAGAGGACGACGAGGCGCACGGGGATTGTCCCATCGTCGTTGTTGCCGATGCGCGGGCGAATGTCCACCGGCCGCTCCGGCATCATCTTCTTCACCAGAGCGTCGAGCTTGTAAATTCGCGACTGCACGTTTTCGCTCGAGTCATTGTAGATGTCGCGCGTCGTACTGAACTCGTTCGCCAGGTTAGAGACGACTTCGAAGTTCTGACCCGGCACTTTAATCGCGATCTGGACGCGTCCGTTGATGTCTCCGCGATTGTTCGTGATACAGTTCCACCAACTGACAGGGTTTTTCCTAATGTGTACGCCAGGCGCGTTGATCGACACGACGACGACGCGCTTGTTCTGTGGCTCGAAGTCCTGAATGTTGCGCGGCGTGAAATCCGGTTTGATCTCTGACTCGGTGAAGTCGCCGGTGCGAAACTTTTCGGGCACGCGGACGTCTATGTCGGCACGACTGATCTTCATCTGCCCCAATTGCGAGGTCAGTTCGATCTTGAAGTCGCCCTTGATCGGCGCGCCCTCGTTAAAGTCGCCAGCGACAAGTTGATTCTCATTCTCGATGCGGAACTTGTCGCCGGGAATGAGGCGCGCAGTGACCGTGTCCTGTTCGAGCGGCTTGATCAGAATGCGCCGCATCTCGCCCGCAACGCCTGGCCGGTAGCGCGACTGAAACTCCGTCGTCACCCGCTCGAACTCGTCGCGCGCGCTCTCATCGAGCAACAAAGCATAGATGAGCAGGCCGCGCTTGCCTTCGTAGTTGGGTGTGAGCACTTTGTCGTCCTCGCGATAGAGCTTGCCCTTGAAGTCGAGCTTGAGCGGGAAGAAGTAGAGCCGCTTGACCGCATCGGAGCGCAGACGGTCGTAGAACTGCTCGATGTCCTGATCGGAGGCAGTCTGGTTGCCGACGCTGGGCTGATTGTCAGTGACCAGCCAGAGGATTGCAGGCGCTGGCTGTTGCACGAGGGCACGGTCGAGCGCGTTCCGCAGGTATGTGTTGTTGCCAAAACCTGTCGGCGCTTGGCTCACGGGCACAATGTCTGTGTCTACGAAGTAATAAGCATCACCCGCCGCGCCTGACAGATCCTGCAACAGGCTTTGCACATCGTTTATCTTGCCGGTCGTAAAGAAGCCTTCCATGCTGCCGGACCGATCAATCAAGACACGATGGCGCGGGGCTGCGGTCTGCGCTTGCGCAGAGACGGCCAGCAGAAGGCAGAGCAGACAGCCGAGCCATGCAAGTGGCGCGCGCTTCAAGGGTCCGAGAGGATATGCCATGACCATGTGCTCGGGGTGAACAACAATGCTATAAGGCAATGCGGAAATTAACTCAACACATATGACGTCAAAACTCGATGAAAAACCGAACCGCGATGAAAAGGTTTAATAATGAAGGCGCACAAAGTAGCACGAGGAGAAAAACGGGATGCGCTCTCGCCTGCCTGCGCTGTCCGCATCGTGCGCCCATCACGTCGCGCTAGTGAGCAGCGCCGCACCAGTGCCGCCGGTTGCGCTCAAGACGCGCCCGATAGTGAGCAGCGGTGGGCAGAGTAGACGCTGCTCATAATCCAGCGTTTTGAAGTCGTTCAGATTGCTGAGGGCGTGAATCCTCAGCTTGCTGCCGCCGGTCTGTCCAAGGGCTGTAAAGAGCACGTACTGTTCGGTTACTTGCGGGCCGTGACCATCGGATTCGGCGCGAATGAGCTGTGAGATGGAATCCCAGCGAACTCCGCCAAAGGTATCGAGGACGAGGAACCCCTGCGCGTGTGCCACGAACACGCGGTCATCCTGCGCGGCCACGCGCGGCTCTCCGAGCACGCGCATCGGCAAGCTAACGGGCTTCAGCTCTCCGTTCGACACGGGCAGCCGCCACAGTCCGCTCTCGCCGACCAAATAAACCGTGTCCAGGTTTGGGCTGTAGGCCGCGTCCGCCTCAGCCAACTGTTCGGAGAATTGCTGCTGTAACACTTTGCTATCATCAAACAGGAAGATTTGATTATGTGTGCTGAAGAAAAATCGATCTCCTGTTAGGCTCATGAGTGAGCGGCCGATGCCGTCGAACGAGAGCACGTCTTCCCCGGGCAAGCGCACGAGCCGGGAAGACTGCGCTCGCTCATCGAGTTCAGTTGCATAGAATTGCCCTGCGCAGGACACAACCGGCTGCGTGATGTAGCGCCCCGCCGCCGCTTCGTACATGGTTGTGCTGTCCGGCTGCATGGTCAGCAAGCTGATGCGATAGACGCTGCGCGAAGTAGTGACGAACAACTGCTCGTCACTATCGGTCGCGTCTATGGTGATGCCGCGTACGATGCGCCCGTCCGGCGGGCGGAACTGATAGAGTGGTTCGTAAATCTTGTGCAGGTCGTACAACAGCACGCTCTTGTCGCCTACAACGATCAGAAAGCCTTTATAGGTTTTGAGCGCCAGTACCTCCGACACGCCGTAATCAGTCAGCTTGTAGCTTTCGATCCGTCCCTCCTGCAACGGGCGCACCACTTCTTGCTCGGCCTGCGCCTCTGCAAACGAGATCGGCTCGCTGCACAGTCGGCAATAGCGAGCCATAGGACGGTTCGCTTCGTGACAACGTGCGCAGATAAAGAAAGTACGCCCGCACCCCTCGCGGCAAGAAGCAACGGGCAGATGGCCAGGCGGCACGTCCAAACGGCCTTGATGCGTTGTGTAGGGGCAACTAGTCATAGCCAAAACGGTCACGCGGTAAGCACTATCAACTGGGATTTAGATCGCGTGAGACTAACGGAAGCCCTGTTTCGTTAGCGGTGATGCGACTGATGCGCCTTCGCGAGGGGCGCGTAGAGTAGCTGTGCGACCGCGCCAATCTAGTATTATCCATGATATCTGTCAATGATATTTTGGATAGAATGTGACTTAATTTTTTTGTGTGGCGGAAAAGCTGAACAAATTGGAGCCAAAATGGGCTTCTGATAAGTGAGATGGAATCCGTCTATCGATACTCCTCAAACAGTATCCTAATTTGTTCGTCGCTGCTGATCAAAAACTGAAAGAACCGAATTGCTGTTTCAAGCAATTCGGTTCTTTCAGTTTTTGATTAAAAAGCAAGGGTCATGACTAGATAGCGATAGCCTATCTAGTGATTTGCAGAAAGAGTCGATAAAGGTCTTCATCACGATGATTAAACCTGATACTCGCACTCCTTCAAGTGTAAATAAAAGGTCGAACGGCCCGCCTCCTTATCACTGAAGAGACCGATTTCCCACAGCTCATTTCCCGGAACTTCGTCGCGTGAGTAACCCCAAAGCACATCATAAGTAGAAAGTATGAAATGAGAGGGCAATCTTAAGCGAGCGGTGGTGCTCGTCTTTGACTACCCGGTAATAGTCGCAGACGGTCACTTTCATCCCGCGCCGGTCACGGATTTCCTTTCACTTGTTCGCTTTGCGATTAGACCTTCTATATGTGTGCTAGAGCACAGATGGATTAGCTCAGATCGAGTACATTTGCAGTACCTGTTCTTTTAGAATTCGTCTCTCGACATCAGGACTTGACTGCGAAACATCTCCTTGTGCCGTCTGCTGGTTTCATACAATCAAGGAGCGCGCCAAGTGTCCAATAAGCCTCGACCGCCGCCAATCCGGAACCATCTTCTTGCCGCCCTGCCGGGCAAAGAATACAAGCGTTTGATCCCCCATCTTGAAACGGTTCGTACGCCATTCATCAAAGTCCTCTATGAGAGCGGAGAACCTATCTAACACGTCTACTTCCTAAATGAGAGGTGAAAAGCAATGACTACAGCTCCAACAACACAGGCCGAGGTACTCGCAGATAGCGTAAAAGTACCGGAGGGGATGACCGCTCGCCTGAGTGCCCCTTTGCTGACGTTTGATCTTGCGGATGAGATCGAGCAACTAAACAACGAAAAGCACTGGCTGAAAGACGGGCGAATCTCAAAGACTCTGGTGAAGCATTCCGATTTCAGAATTGTGCTGATGTTCATGAAGGCCGGAGAGCTGATGCAGGAGCATAAGACTGACGCACGAATCTCTATCCATGCCCTCAGCGGACGACTGCTCATCAAACTCGACAGTCAAACACTTGAACTCCCGGCGGGGCATTTACTGGTACTTGAGAAGGGTCTCTCGCACGATGTCAAAGCTATGGAGGAGAGTGTCTTCCTGCTCTCAATTTCGTGGCCGCACGGAATTGAGCAGTAGTTACAAGGAGCGCCTCACACGCCGCTCACATCGCTTAGCGTTGACCATTGCCTGTACATGACATGAGTGGGGCTTAACCGGGCACGTAAAACTTTGACCCCTGAATAAAGGGCGGAGCAAACCATGAAGTATATTAAACAGAGCGTAACAAAATTCGTGGCGGCGGCTGCTCTGATGATGGTGATGGCGATTGCCGCGAGCTGGCAGTTTTATCTCTTCGTCATATTCCGAAACGCGGACGGCATCCTGGACACACAGGGTGGAAAATACCATTTATGGTTAGCTATTGGTGCAATCCTGACGGCATCTATTGCCGCCTGCTTAATGTTTCTCTTCTTCCTTGGTTCAGGAAAGAGTAAGCGGTATGACGTTCTGGCGTCTACGCTTGAGCCTGCGCCCGTCCACGGAAGTTTGGAGCGTAAGATATAATCCACAGCCAAAAGGAGGCAATTATGCAGGATGCCATAATTGAACTGATGCCGGATAATGGCGATGTTGCTCAGGACAGTAATAGTCCAAAGGAATTGTGGCAGGTGCTGATAGTCGAAAAAGACGAAACCGGTGATGTGATACAGAATAGCCCTAATAACGCAGTCTACAGAACAGGCTTATCCCACGACCAGGCCGTTAGTGTAGTTCACCAATTTGTTCAAGAGCTAAGGAAAGCAAGAGAAGAAAATCAAAACAAATGACTACGCACTAAACAGAACCGGCCAGAAGTTCAGCTAACTTGTGAGCATGTTCAAAGTAGGAGTAAACTTTTAGCAAAGGAGACGGTTATGAATGAGAAAGAAAAATCAAACGTGAACACGAATTCTGCCGAGTTCAAGCAGGGAGTTGCCGCCGGTCTCAATTCCACAGAGGACACGAAGGACTGGAAAGCCGGTCATGAATTAGGTCAGGAACTGAAAAATGAAGATCAAACTAAAGAGCCTGTTAAAGAGGTCCCACTTTTTCTTAAAGGCGGTTCTGATGAACACAAGGGAAATGCTCAGGATGAGAAGGACGAGATGGGAGAGTAACTTCGGCAGCTATCAATAAGCATAGTCGATGTGAGGAGTAAGATGGCAGATATTACTATTATTAAGATAGATGAAAATAAGTCGCACGAAGGAAGCGGAAACCCTTATTATGTCCTGGATTTATCCAGCGAGCCTGACATTGATTGGGTCAGTAATCTGGAAAATGTTATTGCCGAGAATCGCAGCCCTCGGTTGGTCAATGTGCGTGTTAAGGGAGCAGAATTAACCCTGAATACTACCAACGATGTAAGCCCTGAACAAATGCTTGAAACAGTCCAGGGTCTTCTAGCAAAGGTTAACGAAAAAGAAGATACCTTTAAAAATATGATCAGGGAACTAAACAAAAAGTTATCTCCACCTACTTCTTAACACGAAAACAGAATCAGTCTGATAGACACATCCAGACCTATCCACAGCCTATCCCCTTGACCGTTTCGGTAAGAGAAATATTAATAGGAGGTGAGAATTGGATAACAGCCTGTTCCAAAAGGTCAAGAACATCATCAGAAATGACACTGGGCTCGGCGAAGTTCGTATCAGTGGCGTTGAAATCTACAACAAGCTCACAGCCGCAGGTGTGGAAGTGCCGGAACTGGCAATCGCAGAGATTCTGGAGAGACTATCAAAGGAAAAGCTCATTCAAATTGAGCGCCAGGTGAACCCGGAAGATCAAGAGAAGCACGGTACGTATATCATCACCTGGGTAGGCAAGAAACTATAGCAACTCAGTAAGTGGGGCACTGTATCTAGCGGTACATGAAGTAATAGTAGACAGCTTCTACCTGAGAGACAGAAACGGCTTTTCTATCAGGGAAGCGATGCGCGTCTGCAACGCGGCGCGCTCTTGCTTTATCTGCTGCTCGAAAAGCTTTTGAAAACGAAACTATTTCTTCGGCTCGCCCGTCGTGCCTCCGAGAAAAGGAAGCTGCATCGCCAGATCAAGCCAGCGCTTCTGTACTTCTACGTAGTTGTTGACGGCCTGCTGCGTGAAATCCGCCAGTGCTGCGACCGGAGAAGAGTCGTCCAGATTCAGGCTCTCTTTCATCACATTGATGACCTGTGCATTTTGCTGCGCCGCAAAATCAAGCCAATCCCTGCGCATCTTGATTAGTGCCTCGACTCCCTGAGTCTGAGCGCCCTTCCTCGACGTTGAAAAGCTTGCGCCCGATTGAACTGCCTTGAGGATTTGCCCGCTCTGCTGCGCAGCGATTTCCGACCAGCGTCTTTGAGCTTCTACAAAACCCTCTACTGCCTGTCTGGCCCAGCCGGACAGTGCTGTTGTCGGAGCGCTTCGCGTCATCTCCATGACCTGCGTTACGGTCTCAAGCAGGAGCGCGTTTTGCTGCGAAGAGATTTCAAACCACGTCTTCTGCGCTTCGACCAGTTGCGTCAAAACCATCTGTGCCCACTCCGTTGGCGGAGGCGCAGGCGCTTGCTTTTGCTTGCCCGAAGAAGTCTGTTTCTTATTTTCTTGAGCGGTGCGCGATTTTTTTGATTTGGCGGATTTCGCATCAGGCATGATTGAACTCTCCTTCGGTTGAAGACAAAAAGAAGTCTGGAGTTTATTACGCTCCAGACTTCCTGTTCAAACTGTCGAACGCTTATTTGGCAGCTTGTCTGGCCTGGGCAGAAGCATTGGCGATGATTTCAGCGCCCGCCGCGATAGCATTGTTCACAGGCGTCTTGATGGTGTCGCCCACAGTGTTGATTGTTTTCTCGCCAGTCTCGGCGTAAAGGCTCAGCCAGCCTCTGCTGATTTTAGCCATCCCGTCAAAATAGTTTCTGGCGATGTTGACGCTCGCTTCCTGAACATCTAAACCGACGTTGACGACGTTGCGGAAATAGCTGCCAGCCATTTCCACCGTCTTGATGGCGCTATCAAAAACTACGTTCGCCGCATCCTGCGACAATTCCATGGCGCAATTAACGTTGTCCACCGTCTGTTCCGCCGCCTGTCCTGTTGCTTTCGTTCCTTTTTTCATTTCAGTAACTCCTCAGAGATCAAATTATTCGGTAATCTTTTCCCGCCGACCGAGGTGAGAGAATAAACTTCTAAAGTCGTTTTGTCAACAATTATTTCGCATTTGCGAGATAAAACCTTATCTGTTGACATTAATATGCTTATTGCCCGACAGTATATCCTCCCCGGCTCTATTAGCCTGAAAATGCCTGAATTGTTGGGTTTTTGACGGGTTATTTGTTGTTCGCTCTTGCGGCATAAATGTAATCGTATGTGATTCAATGGTTTAGCGTTATTATCTGGACGGGCATGCTGCATTTGTAGTATTCTGACGGCATTATGGCTAGAAAAAAGAAAGAAGCTTCGGCTGACCACATTGTCATCAAGCGTTACGGCAATCGCAGGCTTTACAACACGGAAACGCGCAGCTACGTGAATTATCAGGATCTCATCAAGTTGGCGCGCGCGGGCAATGATTTTCAGGTCATCGATTCCGGGACGAAAGAGGATGTCACCAAGGCCGTCTTGATTCAGTTGATTCTGGAAGAAGAGAAGAATAATCATAACATCCTGCCGACGCCCTTTCTTTTTCAGCTTCTACGCTCGAATGAAGAATCGCTTCAGGACTTTTTCAAAAATCATCTGACCACGAGCCTCGCCGCGTATATGAAGACCAAGGAAGAGTTCGACAAACGTTTTCGCAGCCTGTTGGAAACTGCTATTCCAACTCCACAGACCTGGGAAAAATTGATTCCGGGAGCCGAGCTGGTGAGAGGCTTTTTGACGGGCGACAAAAAGAACGAGGAAGAAAATAAAAGCTAGGTCGCCCGAGTAGATAATTACCTTTTCAGTTAAGGACGAAAAAATGTCTGAAGTCCATTATCGAACCTGCAACCTGTGCGAGGCCATCTGCGGAATCGAAATCAAACACGAAGAAGGCAAAGTGCTTTCGATTGCGGGCGACAAGAACGACCCGTTCAGTCGCGGACATATTTGCCCGAAAGCAGTTGCGCTCAAAGATATTGACGAGGACGCGAACCGCTTAAAGTTTCCCGTCAAGAGAACTGAAAGCGGCTGGCAGCAAATTTCCTGGGACGATGCCTTCAGCGAAATCGCGTCGAAGATAAATGAGACTCAAACACTTTACGGTAGAAACGCGGTCGCCGTTTATCAGGGAAATCCTTCCGTACACAATCTGGGCACGATGCTCTATGGCCGCGAGCTGGTGAAATCTTTAAAGACGAAAAATAATTTTTCTGCTACCTCTGTAGACCAGCTTCCGCATCACTTCGCAGGCTGGGCGATGTTCGGACATCCTTTGTTGATTCCGATTCCGGACATTGACCACACAGATTATTTCTTAATCCTCGGCGCGAATCCGCTCGCTTCAAACGGAAGCTTGATGACCGCGCCGGATGTCATGAAACGTTTGGAAGCTGTAAAGCAACGCGGCAAGGTCGTTGTTCTTGACCCGCACAAAACTGAAACGGCGCGCAAAGCAAGCGAACATTTTTTCATCAAGCCTTCGAGCGATGTCTATTTTCTGCTGGCAATCGTGCACACGCTCTTTAGCGAAAATCTCGTTCGCATGGGAAGGCTCGCGGAGTTTACAGACGGCGTGGAAGCTTTGCGCGAAGTCTCAAAAGATTACGCGCCTGAACGGGTTGAAAATTTGACGGGAATCCTTGCGTCTGAAATCAAACGCATCGCGGTTGAGTTCGCAACGGCAAAGTCAGCCGTGTGTTATGGCCGAATAGGCGTTTCGATTCAAAAGTTCGGCAGCCTCTGTCACTGGTTAATCAATTCTATAAACATCCTGACGGGAAATTTTGACCGTCAGGGCGGCGCGATGTTCACGCTTCCTGCATTCGATCTGCTGGCAATGGCGAAAGGCGATAACCTCTTCAATCGCTGGCAAAGCCGCGTGCGAAAGCTACCTGAATTTATAGGCGAACTGCCGGTCGCGACGCTGGCCGAAGAAATTCTGACCACAGGCGACGGACAAATCAAAGCGTTAATCACGAGCTGCGGAAATCCTGTTTTGTCCACGCCGAACGGGACGCAGCTTGACGAAGCGTTGGAGGCGCTGGATTTTATGGTTTCGATTGATATTTACATCAACGAAACCACGCGCCACGCCGACATCATTCTGCCTTCCGCCACGAGCCTGGAAAGCTCGCATTACGACGTCATCTTCAACACCTTCGCCGTGCGCAACGTGGCGAAATATTCCCCGCCGCTTTTTCAGAAAGCCGACGGCGCAAAATACGATTGGGAAATCTTGCAGGAACTCGCGCATCGTTTGAGCGGGCGAGACGAGCCGTTAAAATTGGAAGCGCCCGAAGTCAAACTGGATTTTGGTTTGCGTTACGGGCGATACAAATTAACGCTCGACGAGCTGCGCGCTCAACCACACGGCGTTGACCTGGGCGAGTTGAAGGAGTGTTTGCCCGCGCGTCTTCTGGCGGAGAATAAACGTATCAATCTTGCGCCCGCTCTTTTAGTCAAAGATTTGGAGCGACTGAAAATGGAAGAGACGACGAGCGAAGATTTCCCGTTTATCTTAATCGGCAGGCGGCATCTGCGAGATAATAATTCGTGGCTGCACAATTCCGAGCGTTTGATGAAGGGCAAAAATCGCTGCACGCTGCTGATAAATTCTGTGGACGCGGAAAAATTGAATGTGCTGGACGAGCAGGTTGTGAAAGTTTCGTCGAGGGTCGGCGCAATCGAGCTTCCGTGTGAAGTCACGGAGAATATTGGTCGCGGCGTGGTCTCGATTCCGCACGGCTACGGGCACGGGCGCACGGGCGTCCATCTAGACACGGCGACAAAATATTCGGGCGTGAGCATCAACGATTTGACCGATGACCGCGTCGTGGACGAATTGACGGGCAATGCTGCTTTCAGCAATGTGAGGGTTCGACTTGAATTGAAATAGAGGAAATCATTCTTCGCAAGTCATTCACCGCAGAGACGCAGAGAGCGCAGAGGTGGCGCAGAGAAAATGATTCAACTCTCTGCGCTTCCTCCGCGACATCTCTGCGTCTCGGCGGTGATTCCTAATCTACGCTTTTCCTGTTGAGGCTGTGCGAGACAGGCGGTCTGCGATAATGCGGTAAACCTGTGGGTTGACGACCAGCCCGACGTGCGTTCCTTTCACTTCGTAGTTGTTGGCTGCGTCGCCGTCAACGCAAACTCTCCAATCAACTATGCCGTCCGATTTCGTATACACGGCGGTCTGCGCTATACGGGATGGAAATGGCGACTCCCACGCTTTCACAGTTTCGCAATTACAGAAGCCTGTGTAGCAGGCGGGACGCTCGTTTCTGTTTTCGCGCAGGATGCGGGCGCGTACCTGTTCCGAAGTCCAGATGACCATCGGGTGCGAGCGAATACCGCGAAAGGGCGAGCCCAGGGCTATCACGGACGAGACGCTCTCTTCACGCTGGGCCGCGACCGAGCGGGCAAGAATTCCGCCGAGGCTGTGACCAATCAGATGCACCTGTTTACCCGTCTTTGCCTGCGCTCGTTCAATTGTCTCCATCAAGCGACGGCCCAGTTTGTCCAGACAGTCTGCGTTGCGACCAATCTTGGACATGTAAGGTTTGTAGCCTATGCGGCGGAGCCAGAGGTAAAGCTCGGTGAGGTAAATGTCGGTTCCTAAAAATCCGGGTATCAAAACTACTGCCGAGCCGTCGCCGCGCTCGACGCCCCAGCCGTAATAAACACGCGAAGCGCGCAGAGCCAGCCAGTCAACTCCCCAGAATGCTTCGCGCAAGATTGGACGTTTAGCGATGCGGTTGTCTTTGTGGGTATAGGGTGTCGTTTTAGCCATAGTTATCATCGCTGATTCGATGCTCGGACCCTAGCTTTTATTCGTTGCGCGGGGATGAATGTTTTTTGTCTGTTTTGTGCTCTTGGATTTCGACCCTGTTTTGGCGCGCACGGATTTTGCAGCCGGAGCTTTCTTCTCTTTGACGGCGGGTGGCCGTATTTCTTCGACTCCCGCAGCCTTGAGCAACTCGCTGTACGACTCGTTCAGAAAATCCCGCATCACTTCGACATCGGGCATGGCTTGCAGGTCTGCTGTGAGACCGAAATAAATTTTCTGGTCGTAACTGACAATCGCGCAGCCGCAACCGACGGCGTAACCTACAGGCACATACGGATAATAGGCAAGCATTTTTTTGCCCATCGTATAGAGCGGCACTTGCGGCCCCGGCACGTTGGTTGAAACCATGTTGAAGGCCGGAAACGGAGCAGTGGCGAGCGCGCCCGCCAGTGCCTGCACAGGCGCGGGCAAAATTCCCATGAGAGCCGAAAACAGATTCAAGCCTTCGGCCACGCGCCCGCCTTTGAGCGTCCCCGTCTTTTGATTGATAAAGCGAAAACGCTCTACGGGGTCGTGCAGATCGAGCGGAATCTCGACGGGCAAAAGTGAAACCAGATTGCCGAGCGCGCCGCGCTGCTCGTCCTGCCGCAAGCTGACGGGAACCATAAAGCGTGCGTAGCGATTCGTTGTCTCCTGTCCATGACTTGCGACATACTTGGAGACCGCGCTCGACAGGACCGTGAGCGCGACATCGTTGACTGTGCCGCCGAGAGCAGCGCGAATCGCTCTCACTTCTGCGAAAGAGAATGTGCTCCAGACAAGTTTGCGTTCGCCGGAGCACTGGCGGTTAAAAGGCAGTAGCGGCGCAGGCGCTGCGAGGCGCGGAAATTCGCCGCCGGTTTTTTGCATCGCTTCACGCGAGGTTTGGGCAGTGAACGCTTCCGCCAGGTTGAGCAGCCCTGTTTGAAACTCCATCCAGCGGTTCATTCCTTCTTCGAGACCGCCGAGCAAGCTGTCGAAAAACTGTCGCGTCGGATCAAGCTTTGGCGAGCGCGGCGAAATCGTTTCCGGCTTCGGCGGCAGAGGTTTTATTTCCGGCGAGATGTCCAGAATGATTTTAATAATATCGATGCCTGAAATACCGTCCACCATGCAGTGATGAATGCGTGCAATCATCGCCGTGTTCCCGCCTTCCAAACCGTAGACCCAGTAGATGTCCCAGAGCGGTTTGTCTCTATCCATCATCGGCGTGAAAATCCTGCCCGATAAATCGATCAGCTCTTTTTCTCCTCCCGGCTGGTCAATATTTAGTTTGAAGATGTGATTGCGAACGTCAAAGTGCGGGTCAAACTCCCATGTCGGATGTCCCAAATTAAACGGGTCGGGCTTGATGATTTGCTGGTAGCGCGGGACCAGATGCATCTTCGCATCCATCATCGCGACGAAGTCTTCAAACGGAACTTCGCCATCAAAAATATGCACGCTGCCGATGTGCATCGGCGCTTCCTTTTTCTCGAAGTAGAGAAAACTGGCGTCGAGGGTAGTCAGGCGGCGGTGTAGTTTTTGACTGGACATTTACTCTCCGATAAATTTTTCGCCCTGCCGTTTAGCATATTCAAGATAGATTCAAACAGGATGAAGAGATTTTCGATTTGCGATTGCCAATTTGCGATTTAAAAGAAAGCCACAACGCTTCTTCTGACAAAATCGCAAATCTAAAATCTAAAATCGCAAATGCTTTTGTTATCCTGTTCATCCTGTCCATCCCTGTTAATTTCTTTCCTCGTCTTACGGTTCAGCTAGACGACCAGACATCTACCAGGTAGCGATTCTGCGCCGTCATTTCGTCAAGCCACCTTTCGGCCTCGGCATCGCTTGCGCTCCTTTTCTCGCTATACACGGCGGCGAACATGCGCCGTACATCCGGAGCCATGCGGCTGGCTTCGCCGCACACGTAAATCACCGCGCCCGCTTCCAGCATCTCCCACACACGCTCGCGCTGCACATAAATTTCATTCTGGACATAGCATTTGGGTTGTCCTTCAAGACGCGAAAATGCTGCGGAGAGCTTCGTGACGCCCTCTGCTTCAAAATGGCGCAGCTCCTCTTCGTAAATAAAATCCTGTTCGGGATGACGACAGCCGAAGAAGAGAAGCGACGGGCCGACCTCCTGCCCCTGCGCTTTGAGCGCGGCACGTTCCTGAAGGAATCCGCGAAACGGTGCGAGACCCGTTCCGGGTCCGACCATGATTATCGGCGTCGCTGGATTGTCGGGCAACCTGAAAACAGATTTCGTGTCTTTGACGAAAGCGTAAATCACGTTGCCTTCCCGCTGGGGGCGCAGGTAATTCGTGCAGACGCCCGCGAACGCTCCCCTCCCGGAACGCGCTTCGCCTTCGAGCACGGCCACAGTGATACTGCACACGCGCTCGTTCTGAAGAGGCGACGACGAGATAGAGTAATAACGCGGGCGCAAAGGCGAAAGCATTTCCAGATAAACTTCAAACGGCAGCTCGCAGGCCGGAAATTCTTCGAGCAAGTCAACGAGAGATTTGCGCCGGTCGAAAACTTCTTCCCTGTATCGCGCCGCGCTCTGTGCATCGTCGCCCGTCCACGCTGCGAGCTTGATTTTCTCCGGCGGGCATTCCGTGTATTCGACGAGCGTGCTTATCTGCGTGCGCGTGGCGACCTCTTGCAGCTCTACGTAATCCGTGAGCAGGCGATAGACGGAAATCGTTTCGTCAACGGGCAGAAAAGTTTTACGGCTGCCGGTTTTTCTCAGACGAATAAAAGCATCGCGCTCAAAGCCGAAACGCGAGGCGACTCGCCGGACCAGAGCTTCGCTGTTGTGCGGAATCACTCCCAGATGATCGCCCGCCGCGTAAGCCACGTCTTCAGGCAATTCAAGCTCTATGTGGCGGGTCGAGCGCGTCGAAGGATTCTCTCCTTCCGTGCGGTGCAGCTCGCGGTTGACCGTGATTCTCATAGGCCGCGCCGCGAACGAATCTACAAACGGGCTCGCCTTCTCGGCGGTGACGATTTCGAGTTTATAGAAAGGCTTTTGACGGCCCTCGATTTCAAATTTGAGTTTTAACTCTTTGGCAACTAACGAGCGTAGCGGCTGATACCAGCTTTGAAACTGCCCTTCGAAATCATCGCGCGCGTCGCCTTCGCCGTGGCTGTAAAAGCGCGTTGCTCCAAACTGCGCGAGGCGTTCGTCTATCAAGCGCGGCACGGCCTGAAACGTCGTCGCCCAATCGCGATTGCCGCAGCCGAAAACCGCATACGTGACGCCTGCGAGCGCGTCCTTTCCCAACTCGCCCCTTTCCAGCCAGTCACAAAACTCTATGGCATTATCCGGCGGCTTTCCGTTGTACGAAGCCGACGTGATAAAAACCAATCCTTCTTTCGGCAAGCGGCCCGCGTAATCATCAAGCGGTGCGACTCGAACTACGAAACCATTCTCTTCCGCGTCCTCCGCGATGCGGCGCGCGAGTTCTTCGGCAGTTCCCATGTTCGAGCCGTACAAAGCCAGAAGAGGCGTCTCGTGTCTTTCGGTCCTGCGTGCTTGAGCTTCCGCTTTTGAAAAAATCTCCGCGCCCACGGGCTTCTGCGTCTCTGCATCTGTTTTGAAAAACGTTCGCTCGTCGTCGCGGCGCAGACGAACCCTGATTTTGAAGTTGTCGGGCTTCATCGTCAGCGTTTCTTTAATTTTCAATTCGTAGCGCGCGTGGTCTATGAGCTTGAAGCGTTGGAGGATCATGCCTATGACGAGCGTGGCTTCCTGCAAAGCAAACTGTCTGCCGATGCAGGCGCGTTGACCGTTGCCGAAGGGCTTGTAGGCGTTCGGCGGCAGCGCGGCTTCTCTCTCAGGCGCGAAATTTTCCGGGTTAAAAACTTCGGCGGTCTCACCCCAGACCGCAGGGTCGCGATGCAGCATCGGCAGCAGGACGTTGATTTGATGATGACGCTTGATTTTGTAACGGCCTCCGAGAACCGTGTCCGCGTAAGGCACAAGCGCGTAAGCCGGAGCGGTCGGAAAGAGGCGCAGCGTCTCTTTCAAAATCTGAGTGATATACGTTAATTGATTGACCTGCGCGTAAGTTGGTTTGACGGAAAAATCATGTCCAAGGACGCGGTCAACTTCTTCATAAGCACGTGCCGCAAATTCCGGATGATTGAGCAGGTGATAGATGGCAAACGACAGCAGCCCGCTCGTGGTTTCGTGTCCGGCGATGAGAAAGGTGATGACCTGATAGCGTATGTTGAGGTCGTCCAACTGCTCTCCGCTCTTTTTATCAATGCCGGAGAGCATGTAGCTGAGCAAGTCGGTTTTGTCAGACAAATCTTCCGTGCTCGCCCTGCGGTCTTTGATAATACGGTCAACAATCTCGTTCATCGTGCGGACGTCGGCTTGAAACTGGCGCGCACGCTTTTTCTGCACCAGCTTTTCCATGGGCATGTCGGTTAGCTCGTCCATTGACGTCGAGAGCGCGTTTGACATGGCGCTGACAAAAGGGTGTTCCGTGTCGTGATAAAACGAATTGAAGCGATAGCCAAAGCCGCACAGCCCTATGGTGTCAACCGTGAGGTTGGTCATCTCGCGCACGACGTCAATCTCTTCGTCCGCGTTGAGGCGTTCCCACTTGAGTACAAGCTGCTCTGCGATGTCCAGCATCATCGGGTGATAGCCGCGCATCGCGCGCTGGCTGAAATTTGGCAGCAGGATATTATGCGCCTTAGACCAGTTCGGCTCCTGCGTCTTGGCCGTAAAAAGTCCGTCGCCCGCGAATCGCCTGACCAGCCCCAAAGCTCCGCGAATAGTTTTATCGAAGCGCGTTTCATCCGAAAGCTCGTTAACCAGCTCATGCCCGGAGACCACCAGGACCACACGCCCGCGGAAGACCATGCGATAGATGGGGCCGTACTCGCGTGCGAGCCTGACCATATCCTGCACGGGCGTAGCCGCGCTCAGGTCAAGCATATTCCCCAGCAGAAATGTTTCCGGCGGCTGGGGAATGCGTGCGAGTTTTTTGTCCGGTTTAATTGCCTGATCTCGGTCCATTGAGATGATTCTTTTAAGCGACCGCGCCTTAAGCCGTCAGCCCCGTGACATCGTAAGACATGACAATCAGGTCGTGCGTGCGGCCCCTTCGGTCAATCACGTAGTCTGCGAGCAGGGCTTCGACCGTGAACCCGAGCCGCTCGAAAACCTGACGCGCGCCCTGCTGTTCCGACGCCATGCGCGCGACGACCTTCTGCAACTCTTTCGCACGCGCAATCGTGTTGACTTCATCGGCCAGAAGATTTCCCAAACCCACGCCGCGCAAGTCCGGGCTGATGAGCAACTGTATTTCGCCAAGATGGCGCGACCACGTCAGGTTGTTGACGGTGAGCGTGCCGTGCCCGACAAGCTTTCCATCGGCTTCCGCCAGCACGGTGACGACGCGTCCTGCTTCAATCTCTCTCATCCATCCGTCAACCGCTTCCGGCTCTGTAATGTCAATCGAGAGAAAGAGCAGGTCGTCCGACGGCAACGAACGCGCAAACGCGAGCAGCGCATCTCGGTCCTTAGCTTCCATCAAACGCAAAGTCACGCGCTTATTATTGAGCACGGTCGTCCACGGATAATTTCTTTTTGAAACTGATGTCTTCACAATTGCCACTCCATCAAAGCGGATTCAAACAGGATGGACAGGATAGACAGGATGAAGAAGAAATGATAAATGCAAAGTGCAAAGTGCAGAATTAAAGACCTCAGAGCTTTTCATTCATCATTTTGCGTTTTGACTTTTGCACTGCTTTTATCCTGTCTATCCTGTCCATCCCTGTTAATTTCTTTCCTTTAACCTTTGGCTTGTTCTTCCTCGCGCAATACGCGATGCAGGATTTTCCCGACCGGCGTCTTCGGTAGGCTATCACGTATTTCAACCACGCGCGGAACTTTATAAATCGCCAGCTCCGTTTTGCAGTGTTCGATGATCTCTTCAGCGCTTGCACTCGCGCCCGGTTTGAGCACGACACACGCTTTGACCGCTTCGCCGCGATATGAATCGGAGACGCCTATGACCGCCGCTTCCATCACCGCCGCATGAGCATAAAGCACGCTCTCGACTTCCGACGGGTAAACATTAAAACCGCCGACGATAATCATGTCCTTCTTGCGCTGCATGATGAAAAAATAGCCGTCCTCGTCCATACGCGCGATGTCGCCCGTATGCAGCCACGTTCGTCCATCAGCGTCTGTCCTGAGGGCGATGGCCGTTTCGTCCGGTCGATTCCAGTAACCCTTCATGACTTGCGGGCCGGAGATGCAAAGCTCTCCCTCTTCGCCCACTGCAATTTCACGCTCGCCTGCTTCTAGGTCCACGATTTTCACGAGCGTGTCGGGAACGGGCAGACCGATGCTGCCGGGTTTGTAAGGCATCAGGTACGGAGTCGAATGCGTGACGGGCGAAGCTTCGGACAATCCGTAGCCTTCGTTGAGCGCGCCGCCAGTGATGCGGTCAAACTGTTCTATGACTTCCACGGGAAGGGGAGCCGAGCCGCTGTTGAAAATCCGAATCTTCGCGATGCCGTACTCCTGCGCCTGCGGGTGATTGAGCAGCGAGATGTAAATCGTCGGCACGGCGGGGAAGTAAGTCGGGACGTAATCGCGTATGGCTTGAAGCAGCGCGTCCACGTCATACTTCGGAATCAAAACCTGACGTGCGCCGAGCCATGTACCGTGCAGCATGCCGACTGTAAAGCCGTAGACGTGATAAAGCGGGATGACAAGCAGGAATGTCTCTGTACCGCGAATCAAATATTCGCGTCCCCAGTTAGTTGACTGCACGACGTTACTAAAAATGTTGTAGTGCGTGAGCATCGCTCCCTTGGGCACTCCCGTCGTCCCGCCCGTGTATTGCAGCACCGCCACGTCCCTCTCCGCATCAATCTCCACGCGCGGCAAATCCGGCGCGTCAACCGAGGCTATCAAATCAGACAGGAGACTTGTCCCTTCGATTTGTGGAGTCGGCACGGCAAGCGCGCAATACTCGGGAGCAGAAGTAATCACGATTTTTTCAATACCGGTTTGTGCTTTCACCGCGAGCGCGACGGGCGCAAGCAGATCCAGCGTCACGAGCAGGCGAAAACCTGAATCATTGGCGACAACCGCCAGCTCGCGCGGAGTATAAAGCGGGTTGATGTTGACGACGATTGCCCCCAGCCGCAACAGCGCAAACGTCGTGACCATGTACTGCGGGCAATTCGGCAGCATGATGCCAACGCAATCGCCCTTCTTCACGCCGAGGCGATGCAGCGCCGTCGCCAGTTTATCCGCCTGTTCTTTAACCTCGCTAAAGGTCAGCTCCGCTCCCAGAAAGACGGTCGCCGTTTTATCCGGAATCTCTATCGCCGTCCGGCGCAAAATCTCATACAGCGACCGTCGCGGATAATTAATCTCCGGCCGCACCCAGTAATCGTACTGCTTAAGCCAAGGCCGCCGCGCATACGGCGATTGTTCCTCTCCTGCGTCTGCTTTATACATGAAGGATTCTCCAGCTTAAACGGCGGTCGTCCCGCCATCCACAAAGACGGTTTGGCCTGTGATAATACCGGAGATATTTATGGCGGGCCAGAATTAAAGAGAGGGATTGTCTATTTGACACAAGTTCTACAAAGCGTCTTGATCGCTAATTAACGTCCGGCATCACCCGCCGCGCACGTGACGTCGGTAGCGCCGAGTCTAGCGATGAGAGCCGCGCTGATTCGCGGTCGGGTGCATGCCGTTGTTCGGCGCGTCTTTCTCGCTATGGTTAGCTTGTGTGTTGCTTTCTAATCGCCTTAGAGGCGTTTCTTTTATAGCGAGATGTCAGTCTGTTAAAGCGGTAATACATAGCGAAACATAGGATTGATATAGCCATGCCGATTGGTAACGTAAAATAGAGTGGTAAATAGGGGCTGGAGCAGGGACAAAAGATGCTTAAGACAATAGTTGTAATCACTGCATTAACAAAAGCTCCCCTGGCGATACGGTCACGACTGCTACGCATAATGTATTCTTGCCCCAGTTCCTTCGAGCGATACATTATTTCCGCTAAAGAAACCTCTCTTTTTTTGGCGGCCTCCGTTTTCTTCTTCGACCACATCCAGTGCGTGAGGTGTTTAAGCACTCGGCGCGCATAATAATTCTTCTTGATTTTCTTACGGCGTTTCAACACGAACATCCACAGCAATCTCACGAGGCGGCTTTCATACGGGTCTTCGATACGATCTTTTAAAGCCTTCGCAGTAAGTGTTGCGACATAGTCAATAATCATCCCAAGTACATACAAGCCAGGCAAAAACACAATCAGGTACTTGTCTTCAATAGAGGGCAACGGCTTCTTGAGTACGATAAATAGTGACCAAATCCATAGTAGGGCGCTTGACCCAGTGATCAGATACTCGATAAGCAAGCCTGGAAGTTGCATAATTCACTAATCTCGGTGCTGCTGGTAAGTCAGCGCCGAACGCTAAGTAGGCGTCCTAAATGACGCCTTATTTTACGTCACTTTTGACGCCTAATCTATTGCGCTAAGCTGTTCAGACTTTTGCAACAGAAATCATACTTGATGCAAATGTCCTTTGATTTACCGGCTTTTGCAACAAAGCCGCTGGCATCCCAAGTAGCACTAGACAAAAACCACTGAACGCCCCGCCGCACAATTGTATGCCGTAGCGACGTTCGAGGGCGCGGCAGGTGGCCGAAATCTCAATATCAGAAAACGCGTCTCGGCCACAGCCGCACTCAGAGAAGCGCTGGAGCGTGGAATGCAACTGCGGCGTGAACTTGACCCGATTGTGACTAACAAGTATCGTGCTAATGCCGCGAAACTCGCTGCCTGGAAGAGCGCCAGCCGCATCGAACGCTCTCCCAGAAAGAAAGCTACCACGCCCCCGGCGCAGTAACTAATGTGAGTTCGATGTCAGCGACGATGTGAAGCCCCTGCAAGGGGCGTCATATCAGTAGCCCAGCACGTCAGTGCTGGGACGACGACAGCACAAGTTTTATTGAGCCCCGGAGGGGCGACATCAATCTATGTCGCCCCTCCGGGGCTCAATCATTTATTCGACGTTTGTTCCCACGGCTCACGCCGTGGGCTACTATTATGCCGCCCCTTTCAGGGGCTTCTGCTCCCGCTCCGAGAGCTTGCCGGTTATTATTTTGAGTGTAAAATTTTGTGAGGCGCAGAAGGCGGAAGGGGCGCGGTGATATCGTGGCAAACCAAACGCGCGGATTCCGGCATCGCACGTAGGGTAAATTGAGGCGGTTTTATCTTGAGCCGGATTTTCATGACCGGCTGTGCGATGGTCAAAAGCTGAAAAGTATTGAGGACGTGATGATCGTTAAAATTTTTAGACGCGCGGGGGCGCTCTCTTTTTTAGTTCTTCTTTGCTGTGTAGCGATTCAAGCGCAGTCGGGCTCGACCCGCCCGCGTCGTGTGAATCCGCCGCCTGTGTCGCGTGTAGGTGATACGACGACTGCGCCTTCTTCTTCATCTGAAGATGCTGTGCCGCCACGCGCCGGTACTTCACGCACGTCCGTTGCGCCGAACGTCAACACTTCGAGTAAGGGCAGCAGCAACACGGCGCGCGCATACTCGCTCTTTCAGCAGAAGCAATATGAAGCTGCGGCGCGCGAAGCAAAGCAGGCGGCGGCAGCAGACCCTTCGGACGCAGAAGCATGGAAGATTGCGGGCTTCTCCGAGATGAACTTGAAGAAGTACGGCGAGGCCGCCACGGATTTAAGAAAAGCCCTGGACCTGCAACGCGCCTCGGGCAAGGAAGACACGAACACCGCAGATGCGCTCGGGCAGGCGCTGGTGTTTTCCGAAAAGTACGAGGAGGCGCTGCCGCTTCTGGTCGCTGCCACCACGCGCAAGGGCGCGCAAGTAGATGCTTCCATGCTCTATTACCGTGGGCTGGCGGAATTTCAGACGCGCAAGACGGCGGACGCCGAACGCTCATTCACCGCCGCCGTGCGTGCTAATCCAAAAGACGCGCGCGCGCTTTACTATCTGGGCCAGATAGCTTTCGAGCGCAACGATATGGACGCGACCATCAATGCGCTCAACCGCGCGACCTTGAACGATGGGCAGATTGCTTCCGCTTGGCAACTGCTTACCATAGCCTATCTACGCCGCGCGCAGGCCGCGACGGTGAAGGCGCGCGGCGATGCGGATTATCTTTCGGCCATACGCGCCGGAGAGAATCTGGTGCGCGTGCGCGCGGGCGCAGACACCAACACACTTTTAGGACAAGCCCTGATAGGCGCGGGCCAGTACGCACGCGCAGCCACTGTGTTAGAGCGCGCCGCCACCGAGGCGGAAGCCAAGAGCACGACCTTTTATCTACTGGGTTTCGCCTACTCGCGCGCCAAGAATTATCCGAAAGCGACACTCGCGCTCGAACGCGCCGCCGAGCTTGCACCGCAGGACGCAAACATCTATCGCGAGCTGGGCTACGCTTACGAAATCTCCAAGCAGTACGACAAGGCGCTCGCCGCTTACGAAAAGGGCGCACAGCTTGCGCCCGACGACGACTACTTCAAACAATCAGTCGAGCGCGTCCGCCCTGCGGTGCAATAAGAGTCTCAAGTCCCAGGTCCCAAGTCCCAAGTCAAAAGAAAGAGTATGTCTTTGACTTGGGACTTGGGACTTGGGACTTGAGACTTTTTACTGTAGCATCCCGGTTATGAAGAACCCGATGTACCAACGCTTTCACGCGCGGCGCGTGATTGCCACGCTCGTTTTTGCAATCGCCGCTTTGACACTCTTTTCCCAACTGGCGACGGCGGCTTCGTGGAGCGGCATCGAGCCTTTGAAATCGAGGCGCGCCGACGTCGAAAAAATTCTCGGTCAAACTATTTCGGACAAGCCGGGCAACAACGGCACGCTGCAATTTCGCGTCGCCGGGGGGCTGGTCACGGTGGCTTTTGTTGACGCGCGCTTTGTCACTACAAAAAAGCTTGCGCCCGAAATAGAAGGCACGGTTCGCCAGATTGTGCTACAGCACGATAACTCGAACGATACGCCCGAATCGCTCAACATCGTTTCCAACTCGCGGTTCGAGCGCCAGGACGGCGCAAACAACGTCACCGTCTTCCGCAACCTGAAGGACGGCATTGCCTACACCTTCGTCGGAAACCGTCTCAAGACCACCTATTTCACGCCGTCGCAGGCAGAGTGGGCGAGCGCGCAGAAATGATGAAAGCAGTGACAAGTGACGAGTGACAAGGGACAAGCGAAATGCTTGTTCTTAGCTTGTCACTCGTCACTTGTCACTCGTCACTGCTTTTATGCTGTATCGCAATCTTCTGGCAGAGGCGCTCCGTAGTCGGCGCGAGGAGTTTTTGCGCTTTGATAGGAGCTGGCGCACGATTGTTCAGGAGTACAGCGAGCGTTTGCGTCTCCTGGACGGCCTCGCGTCGGAAGAGGTCACGCGGCGCGCAACCGGCGGGCGCAACCTCCCGCCCGCGCTTCCAACGCGTGAGCTTGACGACGCGGGCTCTATGGTCATGGCCTTCGGCGGCAACTGGCGCGCGCACGAAGAGGCAAGGGGCTGGGCCGTGGATGTCCTGTCGTCGCGCACGACGTTCGCGGCGGACGGCAGCCAGCTCATGCCGGGCCGGGACATCTCCATGCCCGTCGCCGTGGTGCAGGTCGCGTGGTTTGAAAATTCTCACACGCGCGACGGGCTTTACGAAAAGCAGGCTCGCTCGGACATCATCTCTCCCAAAGAGCTTCTGGCCGGAGCGGAAGACCGCGTCAATGCCTCCACGGTCGTAGACCTTCATCGCTTTCAGTTGGAGGTCGAAGAGACCATCAAGTTTCTGGAAAGAAAACGCGGCTGGAAAGAGCGAGGCGAGCGCGCTCCCGTGGCCTTTTTCGACGGCACACTCCTGATTTCGATTGCGCTTCCCAATACAAGAATCCAGAACAAGTATGTCGAACTGCTCGCGCGTCTCGCGTTGAAGTCGCGTGAAACCGGCGTGGCGGTCGTGGGCTTTGTGGATCAGAGTTACGCGCGCGACCTTGTGAGGCTGCTCGACGCGCTCGGAGGCGCGGGCGGGAATGCGTCTGACGACATAGCCATCACGGATGCGCAGTTCCTGCACGCTGCGACGAATAATGCAAAGCCCTTGCTCGCCGGTTGGGGCGACCGCACGGCCTTCTGCTCGTGCCATCGCGAAGGCTTTCAGGATGACGCGGGCGCGCCGCTCCTTGGCTTCACCTACTTGCAGACGACAAGCGATGGACTACCGGCGCGCGTGGACGTGCCCCTCTGGGTTTACGAAGCAGGGCTGCTCGACGAAGTAGTTGATACTGTGCGCGCCGAATGCGTGGTCGGCCTTGGTTATCCTTACGCGATTGAGACGGCGGACGCGGCGGCTGTGATAACGGCGCGTGACCGCGCGGAATTTTTGCGCGTCGTGCAGGAGTTCGCGGAAACTGAAACGCTGGCCTTTGGTCTTTCGCGAAAGTCCCTGAGTAAAGCGCGCCGCCGCTAGGGTAATGGGTCAATATTAAGTAAGACGGATTCAAACAGGGATGGACAGGATAGACAGGATACAGAAGAAGGGATAAATGCAAAGTGCAAAGCGCAGAATTAAAGACCTCAGAGCTTTTCATTCATCATTTTGCATTTCTTTTATCCTGTCTATCCTGTCCATCCCTGTTAATTTCTTTCTTTGCCTTGAGCTGACCCTCTAACGCCGCTAGACTAACAGAGCCGATTAGTGTTGAAATAAGAGTTGGCTCCCTCCGTGTCCGTCCAAAGGCGTCCGCTTCCAGGTGGTCCAAACATTTCTCTATGAGCAGCGAACGAGGCCAGAATAAAGAACAGGGAGAGCAGGAAGGGGAGACGAGCGGTCTGCCCAGATGTCCCGCGTGCGGCGCAGAAGCGCGACGCGCGAAGGCGCGCTTTTGTGCAACCTGTGGCCGCTACCTCGAAGGTCAATATCTTCCGGCGGATGCTTTACGCGCTTCGTATCATCTACAGCATAGACCGGATAGTGGGCGCAACCGCTCTGGACGACCCATACGTGGTGTGCGTCCGCCCACGCCAAAGAAAAGCTCTATGTCAATCATGCCGAAAGTAAATCGCAACGGCGCTTCGACCACGGCGCTCGCCTTTACGACCTACGCGCTCGTTCCCTTCCTGGGGATTATTTTTGTTCCCGGCGCGGTGCTGGCCGGAGCAACCGGACTGGTTTATTCATACTACGCGCCGCAACGTGGAGGCCGCCGCGCCGCTCTCGCTTCCGTCATCTTCGGGCTGGTCATCCTCTGTGTGCAGGTGCTCCTCTGGTGGGTCATCGTCAACGTGCCGGAATGGTCCAACCCCGGAACAGGAAACTATTAAGATTTTCGATTTGCGATTGCCGATTTGCGATTTGAAGAATTAAATCTTTAGTCCTTATCCAATCGAAAATCGCAAATCGCAAATCGCAAATCGAAAATGATTAAAATCGCCAAGATCATAAAATCCAACTCGCATGTGGATTACGTCGGGCGGGTGATAGATCAGTTGGATGCGCAGGACCCGCCGGGGCCGGATGATTACGGCTTTGCGCAGTTTGTTTCCGTCCCGCTTGATGATGAAATGGAGGTCGTCGGCGTCGTCTACAATTCGCTGCTGGCGAATCCGGAGTATGGAAACTATGGGCCGCGCCTGTCGCCTACGGCGGACCTCTCGGTGCTGAGCCCTGATTATCTGAACGAGCAGGGTTTGCTAATCGGGATACTTTTGCTGGGTTGGCGCGATCGCGCGCGTTCGGCTTTTCATCACGCCGTGCCGCGCCGCGTGATTCCGGTTAATCAAGAGGTTTATCGATTGACTGACGACGCCGTGCAGGATTTTCACAAGGACGCGCACGGCCATATCCAACTGCATTACTATTCGCAGGTCATCGCGCACGCGGGCTCGTTCAGCGTGCCGTTGATTGAAGCCATCATCGAACAGCTCGAACCGGCCTGCGCGCCAGAGGAGCGCCAGCGGCTCTGCGTCTTCAAACAAACGCTGGTCTGGCAACGAACGGTCGGCCAAATGCGTCTTTAAGTTATAACTTCCGCCCACGGGAAATTCCGCATATTTTTGAGGGGAGACAAAAATGAATCAAGCCAAGAGATTAATCTGGATAGGGCTCGTCGTGCTCTTTGTCGCGAGCGCGACGGCGCAAGCTCAACGCCCGCGCACCGTGCAGACATCCGATACTGCCGCGACGGCCAACAACACCCCGCGACCTGCGCCGCCCGCGGCTCCGCAAACCGTCAAGACAAAATACGAAGGCGGCTATTTCGGCTACAACAAAAAGATAGACGGCACGCTGACCTTTGACGACGCGAATCGCCGTCTACTATTCCGCAACAAGTACCAGCAGGAAGTGATCTCGCTCCCGTATGATTCGATTGCCTCGGCCTTTGCCGACACGAAATCAAAGCGCCCCATCGCGGCGGACGTCATCGGCAGCGTCAGCCTTATTACCCTGCCAGCAAAGCTGATTAAAAAGAAGTTTCGCTATCTGACGCTCCAATACAGCGACCCCGACACCAAGCTGACCGGCGTGACGAGCTTCAAGATGGAGAACAAGGAGATACTCGATTCGATGGTTTACACGCTGGCGCAGAAGGCCGGACTATCACAGCGCGGTGAGATTTACGTGCGGAAGTCTACGACCGCCAGCAGCACTGACCCGCAAGATTCCCCCGAATAAAACTTCCGAATCTCTTCCCACACACAGAAAGGCGGCGCGACCAAAGCTTTCTCCCCGTCGCGCCGCCTTTTCCCGGTAGTGGGTCAGTTTGAAATCTGGAAGCGGATTCGCATCAAAGCATTCACCGCAGAGACGCGGAGAGCGCAGAGCGGGCGCAGAGATGTTTGATTCAATCCTCTGCGTTAACTCTGCGCTCTCCGCGTCTCTGCGGTGAATCTCTACTTGTCTTTGCTCTCAATGCTCGCGGCTTGCGCCTTCGGGCAACTCGCCCTGATAAATCTCCGAGCCCGATGCGACAAACTCCGCGGCCTTTTCTTTCATGCCTTCTTCAAGCGCCGCACGCTCGTCAAGACCCTGCACGGCGGCGTACTCCCTGACCTCCTGCGTGATTTTCATGGAGCAGAAGTGCGGGCCGCACATGGAGCAGAAGTGAGCCAACTTTGCGCCTTCCTGCGGCAGCGTCTCGTCGTGGTACTCGCGCGCCACTTCAGGGTCGAGCGCGAGGTTGAACTGGTCTTCCCAGCGAAACTCGAAACGCGCTTTCGACAAAGCATTATCACGTAGCTGCGCGCCCGGATGTCCCTTGGCTAAATCGGCTGCGTGCGCCGCAATCTTGTACGCGATGACGCCGTCTTTGACATCCTTTTTGTTCGGCAGACCTAAATGCTCTTTCGGCGTGACGTAGCAGAGCATAGCCGTTCCGAACCAGCCAATCATCGCCGCGCCTATGGCCGAAGTAATGTGGTCGTAGCCGGGTGCGATGTCGGTCGCGAGCGGCCCCAAAGTATAGAACGGCGCTTCCCCGCAGATTTCCAACTGGCGGTCCACGTTCTCTTTCACCAGATGCATGGGCACGTGGCCCGGACCTTCTATCATCACCTGGCAATCATGCTCCCATGCGATAGCGGTTAATTCACCAAGCGTCTCAAGCTCAGCGAACTGCGCGCGGTCGTTCGCGTCGGCGATAGAGCCCGGACGCAGGCCGTCGCCTAAAGAGAAAGCCACATCGTAGGCCGCCATGATTTCGCAGATGTCCCGAAAGCGCGTGTAAAGAAAACTCTCTTCATGATGCGCCAGACACCACTTCGCCATGATGGAACCGCCGCGACTGACGATGCCGGTCGTTCTGCGTGCCGTCAAAGGAATATAGGGAAGCCGCACGCCCGCGTGAATCGTAAAATAATCCACGCCCTGCTCGGCCTGTTCTACGAGCGTGTCACGATAAATTTCCCACGTCAGCTCCTCGGCCTTGCCTCCGACTTTTTCGAGCGCCTGATAAATCGGCACAGTCCCTATGGGCACGGGCGAGTTGCGCAGAATCCATTCGCGCGTCGCGTGTATATTTTTGCCCGTGGACAAATCCATCACCGTGTCCGCGCCCCACTTCGTGGCCCAGCGCATCTTCTCCACCTCTTCGTCAATCGAAGAAGCGACCGCCGAGTTACCTATGTTGGCGTTGATTTTGACGAGGAAGTTGCGCCCTATGATCATCGGCTCGGATTCCGGATGATTGACGTTTGACGGGATAATCGCGCGGCCACGCGCTACTTCATCACGCACAAACTCCGGCGTCACATAACCGGGAATCGCAGCGCCAAAGCTACGGCCCTCGTGTTGATGAAAGAGCGAGCTTCTATCTTCGCTTTGCATCATCTCGCGCGCGGCCTCGCGTCCCATGTTTTCACGAATCGCGACAAACTCCATCTCGGGCGTGATAATCCCACGGCGCGCGTAATGCATCTGTGTGACGCGGCTTCCGCTGCGCGCACGCAAAGGCGCACGACGCAAGGCCGGAAACTCTTCCAAACGCCCGCGCTCTTTCACACGCGCAAACTCTTCCGCGCCGCGCGTGAGATAGCCGTTGTCTTCCGGCTTCACTGTGCGGCCTTCGTATTCTTCCACGTCGCCGCGCGCGACAATCCACTCGCGCCGCAGAGCGGCCAACCCTTCGCGCACGTCCACGCGCACAGAGGGGTCGTCCCACGGGCCGCTCGTGTCGTAGACGCGCATCGGCGCGTTCTCTTCCACCGTGCCGTCGAAATTCCTTGTCGGGTGCTGCGAGATTTCGCGGAAGGGAACGCGCACGCCCTTCTCTTTGCCTTCCACGTAAATTTTTGTGGAGCGGGGAAGCTCTACGTCTCGGCTTAGCTTCTCCGCAAACTCTTTCTGTGTGCTCATTACTTGCCAGCAGCTTTCTGACCGGAACTTCCCGGCCCGAAAAAGAAAAACCGTTCCACCTGAAAAGCGAGATGAAACGGTTCTTCCGTGGTTTCTCCCTTCGGCGGTACTAACCGCATCAGGTTCAAGGGGTCTCACGCATGGTCGGTGACTCTCAGCCGCAACTCATGAGTTGCGGCTCCCCCGAAAACTTAAATTTTCAAAATCCAGCGCGCCGCCGTCAACCGCCGATAAAGCTCATCGTGCGTGAGGGCGTGACGAAGCCGGGGTCGTTGATGTAGTGGCGCGGCTCTTTCTTCATGACGACCGATTGGATGAAGTCTATGATTTCGGCGCGCGACGCATTGCGGCGCACGACATCGCGCAGGCTGTATTCGACCGTCGAGAAAAGACAGGTTCGAATCTGCCCGTCGGCTGTCAGGCGTATGCGCGAGCACGCGCCGCAGAAGGCTTCCGTGACAGGCGCGATGATGCCGATTTCGCCGGGCGCTCCGTCCGCAAAGCGATAACGCGACGAAGTTTCAGAGCCGCGCTCGACCTCTACAGGGACGAGGGGGAAGCGTTCGTGTATGCGCCTGAAAATCTCGCGTCCCGAGACGACCTGCGTGCGTGCCCACTCGTGGCCGGAATCCAGCGGCATGAATTCTATAAAGCGCATGTGCACATCGTGCGTGCGCGCAAACTCGGCGAAGTCCGCTACCTCTTCTTCGTTGTGCCCGCCGACGATGACGGCGTTGATTTTCAAGGGCGTAAGGCGAGCGTTCTGTGCAGCGCGTATGCCTTCGAGCACACGTTCAAGCACGTCCACGCCCGTCATGCGCTTGAAGACATCGCGGCGCAGGCTGTCTAAGCTGATGGTGATGCGGTCAAGGCCCGCTCGTTTGAGGCTCTCGGCGCGGTCGGGTAGAAAGTAGCCGTTGGTGGTCAGGGCCAGATCGCGCAAAGCGGGCTTGAGACGCGCGAGCTTTGTGATGATGGTCTCTATGTCGCGGCGCAGCATGGGCTCGCCGCCCGTGAGCCGGATTTTCTCTATCCCGAGCGAGACGAATATATCCGAGACATATTCAATCTCCTCGTAAGAGAGCATCTGCTCTTTGGGTGCGGCGGGTGGCTCGCCGTGCGGCAAACAATAGAAGCAGCGAAAATTGCAGCGGTCGGTCAGAGATACGCGTAGATCGCGTATCGCGCGGCCATAAGAATCTTGCAGGAAGACTGTCACCTCTTTGTCGTTGCTCACCTGATTCCGAGAAGATTCAAAACGCTAAAAAGTAGAGCGGCCTCTGCTCAAGCGTTTTCGTTATGATACACCTTCTCGAAGAATAATGAGAAACGACCCGTCGCCTGTTCAGGCGGGGACTCTGGCCCATGTGTGGCCCACAGTCCCCACCAGACAGGTATCAGGCGACGAAAAACTTTTTGAGACTGTCTTCCCAGTTCGTCTTGACGACCGAGCCGAACATCTCTTTCTCTTTTTCGCGACGGATGGCGCAAGCCTTGCGGAAAGCAGCTTCCTCGCCGTACTCGTCAATCGAAACCCACGTCCGGCACAGACGGCCCGGCTCAGGGTTCCATGTCACCTCGTAGACGTTCTTGACGACGCGCTCCTTGCCGTCTTCACTCATGACGACTTTGGTCTTGCGCTGAACGCCCATGACGCCGGAGGTGTTGCGCGGGTTGCGCGCGATGACGAGACGGTCCGTGCGGGGCTTGCCCAATTCCTTCTCGGCCTGGTTGCGGTACTTGACGGCGTGTTCAAGCGCCTTCTCTTTTCCGCCGTGCGCCGCATCGGAAAAGAATTTGACGCGACGCTCGCCGTTGAAGCTCACCCTCACATACCATCCGTAGGTATTTCTTTTCTCCTGCTCGATCCGACTAATTCCCTTGTGTCCACTCTGGGCTCTTACCTTCATACGCATACAACTCCTCGCAGAGGAGTTCTCCTCCAAAAATTATTTCTGTGAAGCTGGAAATTTTTAGATGAGGTAAAAAGAAATTACCGCGCTTCCACTAAGATGTCAAAGATTTATTTTGATAATGCGCAGAAAAAATTGGTTGCAAAAAATTTTGCTAGCAGCCGGAATCCGGTGTTATGTAATCAATGGAACAGACGCGCGCGACACTTTCATCAGGGAAGCGTAAAAATCTCTTAAGATTTTTTCAGCAGCGCAATCTGTCCCGCGTGATAAAGATCGTGCTGGACGAGCCCGTGCAGCGTGACGTACACGGTGGACATATTTTTCAGAACGGGTTCGTCCAGGCGCGCGTCGTCGAGTTTGGAAATCACGCTCAGTAGAGCATTGTTGCTCGTCTCTAAAGCCGCGAGCAACGCGTCCCATGCTTCCGCGCCTGTGTCGCTCAAGCCCGGCCACCAATCCCTTTCCGTCGTCTCGCGCGCCATCTCCGTGTCGCCTTCCAGCCTGCGCCGCACTATCTCCCTGCCCGCGTGTATGTGCGAGACTATTTCCCAGATGCTGTGCGCGCCGTTGATGGGACGCGCGGCGGCGCTTTCCGGCGTCACGCCTTCCAGCACTTCCATGAGCGACGGCCCGTGCCACGCTTCGCCCTCGTAAGCCCTCTTGAGTTGATCCGCTATTCTTTCTGCTTCCCTCATCCAGGAATCCTCCAAAGCCTTTACGACTCGTGAAAGTTAAGCTTTTTTAGCTCCGTAGGAGCGAGATGTTTATAGCAGGTAGCAACAAAAGAAGAATTAAGCTCCGTAGGAGCGTAATATTCTTCGTCCTTCACATCGCGCTCCTACGGAGCTTAATACTATTAGTCGTTCGCTAACTATAAACATCGCGCTCCTACGGAGCTAGGAATTATCTTTATCCTTGCTTCCAACTAACGTCTCTTTAAGTTGGGCGAGAGCTTTATCTTCTGCGGCGTAATTAAAATCCTTCTCGTTTATCTCGGCGGGCGGGTTCTCTCGCTCCCAGTCAATCGTTCGCCGCAATGCTTCATCACGATTGATGCGCTCTGTGTAACCAAGCTCCGCGCGGATGCGGCTTGAATCTGAGGCCAGATGATGTTCATAAGGATGATCTTCGACCAGCTCTTCGGGCAGCGCACTTTTTGGAAGCACTACGACTTCGCCCGTCCAACCGGCGGCGCGTGCGATGCTGCGGACCCAGTCGGCTTCCGTAAGCGTTTCCGCTTCGCCGACGTTGTAGAGACGCGCGGTCGAGCGCTCATCCATGACGGCGAGCGCCAGCGCGTCGGCCACGTTCTCCACATAGCCGCGCGTCCAGAGCCAGCGCGCCTGGGTTTCTTCAAGCACGATTGCGGGGCGGCCATCATCCATGTGCTTTAAGTATTGAAACAGTCGATGATTCTTATCCTTCGGGCCGTAGACGGCTGGCAGCCGCAGGATTGTTCCCGGCAGCTCCGCGTCATTCATGACGATGCGCTCGGCCAGAATTTTTTCATACTTGAGAGGGAACTCGTCGTCCGGTCCTTTGGCTCGCTCGCGGTAAGGAAAAAGAGTTTCACGCAAGGGGCCGTCTTCCGTGTAGGGAACGGGGTCGGGCGTGCCCTTTTCCAGCTTGAGCAGACGACCGTAGGCGCGATAGACATCCATGCTGCTCGGCGCAACAACGCGGCCCGCCACGCCTTTGAATATTTCCATCAACGCGCGCGCGTCATCTTCTCTGAAGAGAATCATGTCGAGAACAACGTCGGGCGCAAGGCGTTTGAACTCGGCGGCAAAGTCGCGCAAGTTTTGCCGGTCGCCGTGCATCTCACGCACATCTTCCGGCAGCTCCGCTTCAGTTTGCCCGCGATGAAACACTGTCACGGCGTGGCCCGCTTCAACCAGACGACGCACAACGTGCGGGCCTATAAAGCTCGTCCCACCGATAACAAGAACCTGCATGGCTCATGCTCCTTTGAAATCAAGGAAAAAGGTAAAAGGTAAAAGTGTGGACAAAGCCTGACGGCTTTGAATCTTTAATTTGAAAATCACGCTCGCAGCGTGTCGCACTTCTACCTTTTTCCTTCTACCTTTTTCCTTTCTAAAAGCGTGCGCGCGTTGCGTTGCAGCCCCGCGAGCTTGGCGCGCTTGATGGCGCTCCGGCGAAAGCGTGCGCTGTAATCTTCCTGCGTCAGCTCCATGATGTCCGAGAGCTTCGTGTTGACGCTTCCCTCTCGCGGCTCGAATCTCTCTTCGGTGGTCGGCTGCTCAAAGCGATTCCAAGGGCACACGTCCTGACAGATATCGCAGCCGTAGAGCCAGCCCTCAAGATTCGCGGCCACATCCTCCGGCATCTCGGGCGCGCGCAGCTCAATCGTGGCGTAAGAGATGCAACGGTTGGAATCCACGACGTAGGGTTCCGTGATCGCATTGGTCGGGCAAGCCTCTATGCAGAGCGTACAGCTTCCGCAATGGTCTTCAACACGCTCCTCGTCATATTCCAATTCAAGATTGACTACAAGCTCGCCGAGGAAAACCCAGGAGCCGAAATCCATCGTGATGAGGTTGGAATGCTTGCCTATCCAGCCTATTCCTGCGCGCACGCCCCAAGCCTTGTCCATCATGGGTTGAATATCCACGCAAGTCTTGCCTTCAGCTTCCGCGCACTCCTCTTTTATCCACGCGAGCAGCTCTTTGAGCTTCTCGGATACCACGTCGTGATAATCGTCGCCCCACGCGTAGCGCGAAATCTTGCCCGTCCCGTTATCATCTGTGTGTTGGTGCGGCGTGTAGTAGTTGAGCGCGACGACGATGACAGAGCGTGCCGTGGGAAAAAGAAGACGCGGGTCTGTACGCTTCGACGGCTCGCGCGCCATCCACTTCATCTCGCCATGAAACCCGCGCGCGAGCCACTCTTCCAACTGCGCGCGCTCTGTCTGAAGCGGCTCCGCGCGCACGATTCCCACTCTGTCAAAACCCAGCATGCGCGCCTTTTCCCTGATACGGCTTGAGAGCCGAGCGCGACTTTCTTTGGCTTTATCCAGCACCGCTGTCATCTTTAATTATTCTCGCGACGAAAAAAATAATGGTAAGTCCTAATAAGGTAAAAGTAAAAAGGCAAAAGGTAAAAGTCTTGTCTTGCTTCTTGCCAAACGAGAGTTGCAAGCCGTAATCTCTTAAGAGTAATAAGCCTCTCCCATTCGCTTTGTGCGTGCCGCGCATTTCGAGTTTTTAATTCGGAAGCGGGCGGCGCAGTTTGCAGCTTGATGAAAAGAGAAAATATTTCCATGCCGAAAGGCACAGGGCAGAGCGGCGAAAATCAGTTGTCTGTGGAGCGAAAAGCCGGGCGGGTTCTCTTTATAGGAATCCCCGGCGTGCGGCTCGACCGCCGTACACGTAAGCTTTTGAGCGAAGTTCAGCCGGGCGGCGTCGTCCTCTTTGGCCGCAACGTCGAATCGCCCGAACAGGTCGCGCTCCTGACGGCGCAGATACGCGACGCAGTGGAGCATCCCGTTCTCATAGGCGTCGATCAGGAAGGCGGGCTGGTGGATCGCTTTCGCGCCATCTGCGAGCCGATGCCGTCGGCCAAGAGCCTGCGCGACGCGGGGCAAACTCATCTTGCGCAAAAATTCGGAGAGCTTTCGGCGCGCATCCTCAGGCTGCTGGGTTTCAATATCAACTTCGCGCCCGTGCTCGATCTCTCAGGCGACAACGAGGACAACGGGCTGCGCGGGCGCACCTTCGGGCGCTCGCCCGCAGAGGTCTCGCGACTGGCGGGCGCGTATCTTGACGGTTTGCAGAAGGGCCGCGTCGTCGGCTGCGGTAAACATTTTCCGGGCCTCGGCGGCTCGACCGTTGATTCGCACCGTCGCATGCCCGTCGTCAAACATACCTGGGAAGAAATTCTTGAGCGCGATCTTGTGCCCTTCATGGACCTGATGTTTCATCGTCCGGGAGAACACCTGCACAGCATCATGGTGAGCCACGCCGCATTTCCCGACGTTTCGGAATTTCTGCAAGCGTGGTTTCATCGCACGGGCGAGCTGCCGCCGCTGGAAAGCGTACATCAGTTGCCCGCGACCATTTCCAGCAACGTCGTCATGCGGCTCGTGCGCCTGACCCTGAAGTTTGACGGCCTAGTCATCACGGACGACATGGAGATGGGCGCGGTCATCAAAACGCACTCGGTGGCGGAAGCCTCTTTGCGCGCCGTCGAAGCGGGCTCCGACATGATTTTAATCTGCGAGCAGGCGGCCAACTTTGTCGCCGCGCGCGATGCGATTGTCGAAGCCGTAGAACAGAAAAAGCTCCCGGTCGAATCACTTGACCGCGCGAGCCAGCGAATCGAGCACGTGCTGAAAATAGCCGGGGACTACGAGTCCTTCGATCAGGACGAGTTTGACATTGCATCGCGCGACATCATGGAACTGAAGCGCGCTCTCAAGGCTGCCGAAGAGGACGAAGAATATGCGCCCGTCTACGGGACGCCCGAAGGCCCGGAGCGGCGCTCGTCAAACTTTTGATTGAGAGGACGAATCGCGACGGAAAAACATGTGCGCTATCAGGAAGAGAGTCACGAGACCCGCGAGCGCGCTCGTGATGAGCCCAGCATACTCCACCGCGAGCAATCGCCTGCGCAGCCGCACCTCTTGACGGCCTGCGGGTGCGGGCACAGCGATGTTGATAAGTCCATCCGGCGTGGGCTGAATTGTTAAAGCGCGCGCTTCTCCTGCCAGCCGAGCCGTCCAGCCGGGAAAATAAAAGAGCGAGACTTGAAGAGACGCGCCGCCCTGAGAATCAACGTCTAAGACAATCTCTTTCGACTTCCACTGCTTGACCTCTGCACGTCTTGTCCCTTCAATAATTCTGACTTTCGTCAACCCCTCATTAGTTCTTCCTATACGGTCGCGCAGCGCTTCTATGTCGTCCGGGTACATGGACTGAACCCATCTGGGCCGGTACACGAAGTGATCTCTCTGCTGCTCCAGCCATAACTGCCTGCGGCTCAGTTCCTCTTGCGGAGTAGCTTTAAAATAGGCGCTCCAGGAATGAATCATCCGTTCAAAGCTCAAAAAACAGATCGCGCCGATTGAGGCCGCGAGGATGAGGGAAACGAAATGAGATTTCTTGATGGAAGAAAACGCGACGGCTATGAGAGCGGCGGCGGCCAGTGTCAGAATCGTGTTAAAGCGCCAGGCGAATTGGAGAATCTGTAAAACAGAAACGACTTGCCAGACAGGTTTGCTCAGGGGCGTCATCATAAACGTGGAGCAGAGCGCCGTGACGGCCCAGAACACGCCCTGTTTTTTCAAGCGTCCGCCTTCTTTGGAAAGCACCAGGTAGAGCACGCAACCCGCCACGGCCAGGGTCGCCGGTATCGTCCAGAAAACGTCTGCCATCTCGCCCTTCCAATCGAAGAGCTTAAACATAAACCAGAGCGCATAATAAAAATGTCCTTGAATGCCTTCTTCCAGAAAAATATATTTCTGCATCGCCAGCGCGGGCAGCCAGAAGAGAGCGGATAAGCCCATGCCGAGCGATAGGCCGATGATGACACGGCCTGTGACGCGCATCCTGCGACCCCGCTCTGCCATGTAGCAGGCGTAAGCAAGAGGGATGAGCGAGAATATCATCGTCGTCAACAGGTGCGTCAGCACGAGCAACGCATAACCGAGCGCCAAAGCAATCACAGCCCTCTCGCGTCCTTCTACGATCCTGTCCACGAAATAGAGCACGAGCGGCATCCAGACAAAAGCCCAAAACTCATTGAACCCGCCCCTGTAAAAGAGATCAGCAGTGTGATACGGCATCGCCATGTAAACAACGGCGGCAAGGAGCGCAGCCCACAAACCCGTGTGACGATAGAGCCAGAGATACAAACATAATCCAGAGGTGATCATGGCTATGGCCGCAGACAAACCTGTCTGCCACCAGCCCTGCGGGTCGTTTGTAAAGAGAGGGTGCAGCAGACTCGTCAGATAATAAGGGACCGGGGGATAGTAAAAGAAGATAGGGCTGCCGAGCCCCGCGTTCATAGAGAACATCCATCGCGGGTACAACTCGCCCGCCCATAGTTGCTGCGCGAAATGTTTATAGTAGATGACGGTGGTCGGGCCGTCATGAGCCTGCGGAGGAAATCCGTAAAGGATAGCGGGAAGCGCTAATCCAGCGCCCGCGACTATGAGAATGACGACGTGTAGTAACCTTACATCAAGACGCCTGGTGCGGGAGAAGATGCTCATTCCGTTGGGGAGTAGCTCAGTTTCAAATATGACTCACCGCAGAGACGCAGAGATGTCGCAAAGATGGCGCAGAGAGAGTTGACTTATTTTCTCTGCGTTTCCTCTGCGCTCTCTGCGTCTCTGCGGTGAACTGCTGATTTTTTCACGACCAGATGCCCGGAATAGTTGTCCGGCACGCGGGGCAATGACCATCGCGCGTCACTTTCATCTGCTTGATGATGTAGCCGTAGCGCTCGACCAGAAGCTCGTCGCACGACGGGCAGTAAGTATTTTCCCAGCGCCCGACACGCCCCGGAAGATTTCCGGCGTAGATGTAACGCAAGCCCGCCTCGCGTCCAATCTCGCACGCGCGAATCAATTGCTCGGCGGTTGTGTTGGCGTTCTCCGTCATCTTGTAGTCCTGATGAAACGCCGTCACGTGCCAGGGGATATCCGGCGAAACCGAGGCGATGAAATCCGCTGCGCGCCGCAACTCGTCCGTGGAATCGTTAAAGCCCGGAATCACGAGCGTCACAATCTCTTCCCAGAAGCCGCGCTCTTTGACCATCTTGACCGTCTCAAGAATATTGTCCACGACCCCGCCCAACTGGCGGTAGTTGCGATCCGACATGGACTTCAAATCTATCTTGTAACAATCGGTCCACGGGCGCAGGTAATCAAGGACCTGCGGCGTCGCGTTGCCGTTAGAGATAAACGCCGTCCTGAACCCTTCGGGCTTCGCGCGCTTGAACACATCGATGGCCCACTCGGCAGTAATCAATGGCTCGTTGTAGCTTGAACCGACCATCGAAGCACCGTAAGCGTGCGCCAGCGCGACCAGTTTTTCCGCCGTTACCACACGTGGCTGTGTGCCCGCCGCTTCATCGCGCAGAGCCTGTGACGTTAAAAAGTTCTGGCAATATGCGCAGTGTAGATCGCAGCCGAGCATGCCGAAGGTCAGGGTGTCGGAGCCGGGGAGGGCGTGGAAGAATGGTTTCTTCTCCGTGGGGTCGCAGGCGAGCGCCGCGACGTAGTTCTTGGGGACGAGCAAGCGCCCCCCTTCGTTGTAGCGCACTTTGCAGATGCCGCGCTTGCCTTCACGTATCAGGCAGCGATGGCCGCAGGCGTAGCAGCGTAAATCCGTCTCGTTAATGTGTTCCGTTAATTCAGGTGCGCCTTCCGCCGTTAGCTCGTCCAGAACTTCCGCCAGCGAAGACGAACGTTTACCCATTGGCATTGTCTTAAAACCTCATTTCAATTCTAAGCCCACTCGTTATTTCGGGGGAAGTGAGAACGGGGCGCGAATAGCAAACGCTTGATGATGTTTGGATTCAAGGGGAGCGCCTGCGGTTGCAGGGCCGCTGGGCCGATTGTAGAGAGGGCGAAGTTCCCGTGTCGTGGGATGATGAAAAAAATGCTATCGGAGATTCATGCGACGCAGCAGGTCCGCGAATCTCTGGTCGGAGCGCAGATTCTTGAAGCGCGGGTCTACTTTAAGGAAGACCATCCAGTCGGCGCGCTCCTGAACCGCTTTGTTCAGCCAATCAAACGCGCTGTCTTTATCGTCAAGCGCGGCGTAGATGGTCGCGATGTGATAAGCAGAGATGTAGCGCTCCTTTCTCTCGATCATCTGCTTCAATTCTTCCAGTTCTGCCTCGGCCTTGTCCGTGTCGCCTTTCATGGCGAGCACGCTCGCGTACTCGGCACGCATCAGCGGCGAATTCTTTGAACCCTCTATCGCTAACTTGTATTGTTCGAGAGCCTCTTTGTACATCCCCTTCTGCGCGTAGGCGAGACCCATGTAGCGGCGCGCGACGAAAAAGTTCGGGGCCGATTCGACGGTCTTCTGGCACGACTTGATAGCATCGTCGTAGCGTTCGTTGAAGAAGTACATCAAGCCTAAATGAGAGCCGATGCTGAGCGAAGTTTTGTCCATCTCCTGTGCGCGCGTGGTCTCCGCCAGGGCTTCATCGAAGCGGCTCTGGGACGCCAGAAAGCTTGCGTACCACTGGTGGGCCGATGCGTTCTTCTCGTTGATACGGATTGCTTCCTTGAACTCTTTTTCGGCTTCGGTCCATTTCCAGTCGCTACGGAATATAGTGTAGGCGAGCGCGGCATGTGCATCCGCCAGATTCGGGTTGATGGCGAGCGCACGTTCGGCAGCGTTGCGCGCACGGGGGAAAGCGTCTGTCGGCGCGCTCGCCCCATAGGTCGCCAGCATGTTGTAGCAATCGGCTAATCCAGCGTAGGCCGGTGCGTAAGTCGGGTCTAGATTGAGCGCCTTGTCGAAGTAACCTATGGCTTCGCGTACGTTGTCGGCAGCCCGCTTGTTCAACGCGTTGCGGCCCTTGACGTAAAGCGATTCGGCCTCGCTTTTCTTCTCCTGCTCGGCGCTGAGTTTCAGCCCGATGCTGCGCGAGACGGACGAGACTATATTTTGCGTGGCTAAACTGATGTCGGAGAATTTTGTGGACGAGCGGTCGCCCCAGAGAGTTTTTCTATTTCGCAAGTCCACCAACTCGACGCTGATGTTGACGTTCTCGCCGCTCTTGGTGACGCGACCGATTAAGACTGCACGGACGTTGAGAGCGCGCGCCGCTTCCAGAGGGTCTCCCTGCTGCCCCTTGTATCGCAGGACTTCATTAAACGAGACGACGTGCAGGTTGTCGGGCGAGAGCCGCGAGAGGCTGTAAATAATCTGCTCGGTAATATCATCGCCCAGAGATTCAGCGCCCGCCTCTGGATTGGCGTAATTGAAGGGCAGGACGGCGATGGAATCCACCGGGCGCGTCGCTTTGTAATAATAGAAAGCGACGAATGCGACGAGGACGACGGCGACCAGCGCCAGCACGTATTTCTTGTGCTCCTTGATTCCCTTGACGATGTACTCGGCGCTCGAAGCGCTTTGCGAGACGGACAGCTCTTTAGTCGAGACGGCCTGTTGTTCAGTCGAAACTTTCTGTTGCCCGGTCGAGACCCTCTGTTGCTCTGCGGAGAACTTCTGCTGTTCGGTAGAGACCCTGACGACGCCACGGCTACCTCCGCTGCTTAACAGTTGACGGCTTAAGTTCTGTTCGGGTTCGCCGTCGCCAAGCTCGTCTTCCATCTCCAGCCCGCGCTTGAGCATCTTCAAGTCTATGAGCATGTCCCGTATGTTTTGATAGCGCTCGTCCCTGTTCTTGCTCAGCGACTTGGCGACGATGCGTTCCATTTCGATGGGGACGTCGAGCGAATAGCGAGCCAACGGCATGGGCTTTTTTTGCAGGATGGAGACGATAACTTCGCTGGCGCTCGTGCCGTTAAAGGGCGTGCGGCCCGTAATCATCTCGTAGAGCAGCACGCCTAAAGAGAAGATGTCCGAGCGCGCATCGACGTTGTTGCCGCGCGCCTGCTCCGGCGACATGTAGCTGATGGTTCCAAGGACAGAGCCCGGATTCGTGTTGACGACCGATTGTGTCTCTGCTTCCGGGTCGCTGCGCCCCAAACTTTTGAGACGATTTTCCGTGAACTTGGCTAACCCGAAATCCAGCACCTTGACGTAGCCGTCCGCGCGCACCATGACGTTCTCGGGCTTGATGTCGCGGTGAACAATTCCGGCTTCGTGCGCCGTCGCCAGCGCGGTCGCCACCTGAATACTGATGTCCAGCGCATCTAGCATCGTGATGGTGTTGTGTTTCAAACACTGGCGCAGCGTGAGGCCGTCTATAAATTCGGTGCTGATGAAATGAGAGTCGCCCACGTGCCCGACTTCGTAAATCGTGATGATGTTCGGGTGGTTGAGGCTCGAAGCGGCGCGCGCTTCCTGTTCAAAACGCCTGACCCAATCTGCGCCCTGTGCGACGTCCGTGTAGAGCAGCTTGAGCGCAACCTTGCGGCCCAAACGCTCGTCCTGCGCGAGGTAAACTTCACCCATCCCGCCAGCGCCGAGGCGGGAAATCACTTTATACTGGTTGATATTTGATCCAGCAGTTACGGCCATTGGTGTGTGGCCTACAGGCCGCGAAGGGCTCTATAAAGAGGAGACAGCGGGAAACGCTTCGCCTAAGGAAAAATGCCAAGCCAGAAAGTTTTACGACGACGATTAACGAGCGCGAGCTTATCACTTTAAGTTGCGGACAGGCAAGCATTGCATACGGCAACCCATCGGTCTAACATGACGAAAACTGAACTCAAGAGCTGGATTTTCAAGATGATTATCGAAGAGATTACGGTAACTGCGTTTCAGCAGCACACGCGCATCGTCGGATGCGAGGAGACGAAGCGGGCCATCTGCATAGACCCGGGCGACAGGGCGGAGCTGATAGCGGAGGCTCTCGAACGGCACGGGCTTGAGCTACAGGCCATTGCCCTGACGCACGCGCATCTGGACCACGTGGGCGGCGTCACCAATCTCAAACGTCTACGCCCGCAGGCCGAGATTATTATCCACGCGGAGGACGAACCGCTCTATCGCGCTCTGCCGGAGCAACCCGCCTTGCTTGGCATCCCGCGCTCCGAGTGGCCGCTCTACGGTTTTGATTATGAAGACCCGCCCGCGATTGATCGCTACTGGACGGACAATGAGACCTATAGCGTCGGGGAGCTTGAGTTCAAAGTCCTGCATTGCCCCGGCCACACGCCCGGCCACGTCGTCCTTTTTAACGAACGGGAGAGAAAAGTTTTCGTCGGAGATTGTCTGTTCGCGGGCTCTATAGGGAGAACGGATTTGCCGGGAGGGTCATCGAAGCAATTGATGGATTCGCTCCTGAATAAGATTGTGCCGTTGGGCGACGACGTGGAGGTCTATTCGGGGCACGGGCCTGTGACCACCATCGGGCGCGAGAGGACGACCAATCCTTTTCTGACCGGGGCCGTTTCGATTGGAAGATATTTTTAAGACGGGTGGGAAAAGTTTTTCTAGTCGTTCCCCTGCCTGTGCAGGCGCTCGTCTTTGAGCTGTTCCCACTTCTCTTTGGCTTCGCCGCTCAATTCGCTCGGCAGCGTCTCGACAGGGATGCTGTTCTGCGCGCAGAACTGCCGCCACAGGATAAAACGCGCGTCGTACTGGCCGGTCTCGTCGGAAATCTGGTTCGTCAATTTCGATTCTTTACGTCGTTCGTTCGCCACCTTCTTCGGTCCCTCGCTCTCATGATTTCCCGCACACAAACTCTGTTCACAGCAGGGCAAGGTTGAGGATTTAATACTACTATCTTGGAGAGCGAAGGTCTAATCGTGAACAGAAAAAATTTTTGATTTGCGATTGCCGATTTTCGATTGGATAAGGACTGAAGATTTAAAAATTTAATTTCTTGTCCTCTTCCAATCGAAAATCGCAAATCTAAAATCGAAAATTGTTATGGCTTTTCGACGATGTCTTTTTTGAATTTCGCGACCGCCGCGAGCAGTTCGTCCTTTTCGCGTTTCGGGACTTTGAACTTGTCGAGCGACGCTGCCAGATGATCCACGCCGCCCTGCCAGTCCGCTTCCGTAATCCCTAAGCCTTCGTGCGAGACTTTCATGCTCCGGCCAGTGTACTTGCAGGGGCCGCCCGTCTCCTGGCAGATTAAATCCACGGCGCGTTGCCGCAGGACTTTTTTCGAGTCATTGCTGAGTCCCTTGAAGAAGTTTTCAAAACGCTTGTCGCTGGCGATTCTTCCGATAAAGTCGTCAACCACCGCCGCGATGGCGTTGTAGCCGCCGAGACGCTCGTAAAGAGATTTCTCCTGCGCCGAAGCGTTGGGCGCAAGCGGAACGCCGGATGAAACCAGCAGCAGGCAAGCCATGAACAGGGAAAGCGCGGCGCGCGCGAGCAGATGATGTTTCATTTTGTGAGCCTTCTCCTTTCAGAGTTCGCCCGTAGCCAGTACCACCTGCTATAGCCGGTAGGGCTTTGACGCCGTAAACGCCCCCGGCCTGCCACAGGCAGTACTGACCTACGGGTTCTTTCAAAGCTTATTACGTTTTGAATGAAAGGATTGGATTTCGAGAGCGAGCCGAGGGCGGCGTTCTCTTTATGAAGAAGGGCTCAAGAGGTATTTTTCGCCGGTCGGTGTCTGGACTCCGCCCGAGGGCTCAAGCGTGACGGCAAAGACCGGCGACGTGCCCAGATTTTCGACGGGCACTTGCTCGTCCATCACGGCGCTGCCCGTAGCGTCGGGCGTGAAAACCCGTCCGGGCATGACCTTACCATTGCTGATAAACCAGAGCTGATAAGCTTTCCCTGCGGGCGCAGCCGGAAGATTGTAGGCGAACAGCTTGGCGCGGCCTGTGCGGCGGTCAAAGGCCAGTTGCGCGCTCGCGTTCGGGGCCATGTTTGTACCCGCGAGGGTCGCGCTGCGCGACTCTGGCGACGTCATAAGCTCGCGCGTCGCGCGCTCCTTGGCGACCTCTTTGGCTAGAGACGCCACGGTCTGCTCGTAGCGCGCTAAGGCGGTGCGCGTTTCTTTCAAACGCTGCCAGGTGATAAAGAGCGAAGCGGCGAGAGCGACGATGATGAGCGAAGCGGCAATCGCGCCGTAGACGGCTAGGCTGCGGCGCACGAAGCGCGAAGCCTCGGACATACGCACGACGTTTGAAGCCGGAGCCGCTGGACCGCCCTTTACAGTCTCTTTCAAGGTCGAAGGCTTATCCGTGGCGCGCACGCTTTCCAGAATGCGCGAGCGCACCGCTGCGCCGGGCTCGGCTGCTGTGACCGTGTAGGCGAGCGCAGCGGCGGTATCGCGCCATTCTTCCATCTCCGCGCGACATTCTGCGCACGTCTCCAGATGTTCTTCCACGCGCGTCGTCTCGATTGCATCGAGCGCGCCGAGCGCGTGGGCCGCCAGCAACTCCTTTTGTTCTTCGTGGCTCAACAAAATCTTTAACCGACCTCTGTTTCGTCTTTAGCCTGTTGGATGACGAGTAATTCTTTGATGCAACTCTCTTAAAGCTCAGCGCAAACTTTTCATCTGACCGGCCAGAAGCTCTCTGAGCTTAATCATCCCCGAACGCATGCGCGTCTTGATTGTGCCGAGCGGTTGATGAAGCTGCCCGGCGATTTCCGATTGCGTGAGCCCTTGAAAATAGGCCATCTCAAGGACGCGGCGCTGCTCCTCTGGAATCCTATCGAGCGCGGCGCGCACGACAGCCGATTGCTCGGAGCGTATGGCGTCCGTCACCGCGTCCGATACTTCTTCGACCACTTCGCGCGCCGAGTCGCGGGCCACGCGCATCCGTGAATCCAGTGCGCGCAAACGGTCTATGGCGCGGCTGCGCGCAAGGGTAACGAGCCATGTAAAGGGGCGTCCGCGCGCTTCATCGAACGAGGATGCCTGCCGCCAGACCTGCATAAAAACTTCCTGCAAGACATCCTCCGCTTCGGCGCGGCTATGTAATATACGCAGCAAGAGACCGAAAAGGATTAGCCTGTAGCCGTCATAAAGCGCGGCCAGAGCCTGCTCGTCACCGCGCGCCACGGCGCGCAGCAATTCGACATCCGATGCTTTAGCCTGTTCGGGAGACAATCAAAAGTCCAGGGTCCAGTCCGCGAGCCAGCTCAATTACCAACAGACTCTACGGATTCTGGACGGCAAGCGGTTTGAGAAAACCTTTATCTTAAGCGACACGACCTGAAGATCATTCCACGCGCTTCCAAGATTCAACGCTCCGAGATTATACGCGAGCCGCAGCGAAAAGAGGTACGCCGGACCACGTTTCTAAACGGGTAATTTACGATTTTCCGCACTTCCATCCGAAATTTCATTGACATGTCCGCACGCGGCGATTATGCTGCCTGCGCTTCAGGCATCGCTTCCCTGACGGCGGCACCCTCGCGGCTGTTCGCCTCAGGTTCAATCTTTATCAATCCGTGCGGAAAACAACCGCTTGCGTGCGGTCAATCGACCGGCTCACCGAGAGCCGGCCACAGCCTTAGAACATCCTTCGCTAGTAGTCTATCCGGTAGAACCATCAGGGCCTCGCTATCAAGGGGTTACATCAGGGTACACGGTACCAGTATTGAAGACTTTGAGATTCGATCAAAGCTTCCAGAGCCTTTCCCGACAAGGAGACGAGGCAGTGTGTCTCCGTTCCTGCCGTAGAAAAGGCGTTCCCCTTTGTCCAATATTTTAAGGAGATGATATGAGGAGATCTAAGATTGTCCTGCTTGGACTAATTCTGGTGGCGGCAGTTGCTTCAGGACTGTGGGCGACCAAGGCTATCAACCCCGAAATCGCGGAACAGGTCTTCGAAAGTTCCACCCCGAGCGGAAGTGCGGACCAGGCGCTTGCGGGTATGACCCAGCAATCGGATGCGATTCTGACAGGCGAGTGCACAGACATCCGCAGCGTCTGGACTGACTCGCGCACTCTGGCAACTTTTGCGACCATCTCGGTCGGCGAAACGTTGAAAGGCGCACCCGCTGCGACCATTACGGTGGTGCTTCCCGGCGGCATTGACGCCAACCGCAAGTTCCCCATCGCCATGACCTATCCGGGTGCGCCGCAGATAGCCCCAGGTGAAGCTGTCTTTCTTTTCCTCGTGCGCGACGATTCCGTCTCGGAGGGTTACGCCGTCACAGGTTTGGCGCAAGGCAAATACTCGATAGTTGACGATGAAGCGGGCCAGAAAATGGTCTCGCCCAATATGACCAAAGGGAAGGTCAAAAGCGGCCCGGGCGCAATACGCGGCCCCTCTGTCGCCACACCGCTCTCTGAGTTCAAACAGAAAGTCAGGGGCTACCTGCAATAGCTTTCGAGCGCAGGTTCGCTCACGTCATCATTCAACGTTTGAGTATTTGAAGGAGATGGATTCATGAAGAAACAGCTAATTTCTATTTGTCTTAGCCTGAGCATGCTCTTTGTCAGCGCCGCTCCGGCTTTCGCGGGCGGCGCGCTGGAAAGTTTTGACATCACGGGCAACGTCCCCTCGGGCTTTCCCGGTCTGGTTAACGGGCGCGTCATCGGAATCAAATGGGACGTGCGCTCGCTTCCGGTCGAGTACAGCATGAACACTACGCTCGACCCGATTCCCAACCCGCTCGCACCGTTCACACCCGTCATGACACGCGCGCAGGCGCAGACCGCCCTGCAAAATTCCTTCAACGAGTGGAACAACCTTCCCTCCTCGTACATAAACATGCAAATCACGAAGACGGTCGCCAACCCGGGCCTTCGCGGGTTCGACATGATTAACGAATTAACGTTCCGCACCGCGGCCAGCTTCACGGCCATCGCCTCCTCGCCTTCTACGAACTTCATAGAGGACGTGACGCTGGTGAACGGCGACCAGATTGACAACGACGCGGACGCGGACGTTTCGAGCGCCATCACCACGGCTCAGGACGTGGACAACGACGGCGACATAGAATTCCCCGCGGGCTTCTACAAGGCCGGGACGATTATTGACAACGACGTGCAGTTCAATACCAAAACTACCAATGGCTTGCGCTTCACGCTCGGCGATCCGGCGCTTGACACCACCACGCGCTCCGTAGACCTCAACACCGTTGCCACACACGAGTTCGGCCACTCGCACGGCCTCTCGCACTCGATGGACAACCAGATCAGCGCATTGGACGGCACAGGCGCGACCATGTATCCCTTTATTGATACGGGCGACCCGGCCTCCGAAGCAGCTCAACGCACGCTCTCGGCGGACGACATCGCGTGGAGCTCCTACTTCTATCAGGAAGGCACGGCTGCTTCCGGCCCTCCGGCGCTTCAGCCCGGCGATGTGGCTTTCAATAAAGCTTTCGGTTTGATTACGGGTAATGTCCAGCACGGCGTCCAGAACCTGCCGCTCGCAGGAGCCAGCGTCGCGGCCTACAACTGGGATACAGGCGCTCTGGTCGCCAGCGGCTTTAGCGGCACCACACAGCTCGCCGTCAACCCCAACACCGGACAAGCTTTCCTCATCAGTGCGGCTTACAACATCATTGATGGGAAATACACCATTCCTGTTGCTAAAGGTAACTACTCGGTCGGCATCGAGCCGGTGGATGGAACTCCGGTGCCCACAACCAGTATCAGCTTCACCACGCAAATCGGCGGCGCATTCGGCCAGAATAACTTCAACGAGGAGTTCTACAACAATAATGCAGAGGCTATGCGCGAGCTGCGGTTGGGGCAACGCAAGAACGTTAACATGCCGCAGCCGGGCCGGGTGGCGTCGGGCATAAACATCACCACCGCCGACTCCATCAACATTAACAACTTCGCCGCTCGCACCGGCATAGGGTTTGGAAACCCGCTGCCCGCGGGCTTCCTGTATGCGATTCGGATTCCGGCCTCGCAGATTACCGCCATCAACCCCGGCGGCGACATACTCATACAGGGTGTGGCCTACGACACCATAGTCCTTGACGATTCCGTGCCGGCCATTTACGCCAACGCCTACCTGACGACGGGCGTTGTCAGCCCTGACACCACCATCGCGACCATCAACCTCGTTACGCCGCTTCAGCAAACCTCCGGGTTTTTGGGGCAGAACGACGATTTCGCGCCGTTCCACTTCCAGGAGCCGCATGACCTCGGGCGCACGGTGATGGAAGGAATCAACAACGGCAGCATTCAGAACCTCTTTATCGTGCTACAGGTTCCGACGACCCTTCCGTATCCGGGCGTGAGCGCCCAGCCACCGCTCGTCGGCCTGAGTAACTCCACGGCTCCCAACTTATTTTCATATCAGTCAGCCGACGGCGGCGTGACATGGGTCAGAAGGAATACCTTGAACTTCAGGTTCTCGCTCATCACGTCTCTGCCGGTTAACCCATAGGGGCAATAGCAACGAGAAGCAGTTCGTGCTTCTCACAAACAAAGAGAGACGGCGCGGGCAGTTACAACCCGCGCCGTCTCTCTCTGTTTATTCTTAAGCTGTTGCGCTCTGCGCGATCAGGCGATTGTGATTTCTTCGTTCAGGTACACGTCCTGAATAGCATTCAGAAGCTCCACGCCTTCGTTCATAGGTCGCTGGAAAGCTTTGCGGCCCGAGATGAGGCCCATGCCGCCGCCGCGTTTGTTGATGACGGCTGTACGCACGGCCTCTGCCATATCGGATGCTCCCTTGGATTCGCCGCCGGAGTTAATCAATCCAGCGCGGCCCATGTAGCAATTGGCGACCTGATAGCGAACCAGATCAATCGGGTTGTCCGTGGTCAGCTTTTCGTAGACGAGCTTGTTCGTCTTGCCATAAGAGCTTTCTATGTTGAGCGCGTTGTAGCCGCCGTTACGCTCGGGCAACTTCTGCTTGATGATGTCCGCTTTGATGGTCACGCCGAGGTGGTTGGCCTGTGCCGTGAGGTCTGCGGCGGCGTGCATGTCGCCTTCTTTGGTCTTGAACTTCGGGTTGCGCAGGTAGCACCAGAGAATCGTCGCCATGCCAAGCTCGTGCGCGTAAGCGAACGCCTGACTAATCTCCGTAATCTGCCGCGTCGATTCGTCGGAGCCGAAGTAGATAGTCGCACCCACGGCGACAGCGCCCATGTCCTTTGCCTCGTCAACCGTGCCGAAAAGCACCTGGTCAAACTTGTTCGGATAGGTGAGTAATTCGTTATGGTTGATTTTGACGATGAAGGGAATCTTGTGGGCGTAGCGGCGCGCGACCGTTCCAAGGACGCCGAAGGTGGACGCGACGGCGTTGCAGCCGCCTTCGATGGCGAGCTTGACGATATTGTCCGGGTCGAAATACTGCGGGTTGGGCGCGAACGAAGCACCCGCCGAATGCTCTATGCCCTGGTCCACGGGCAGGATGGAGAGATAGCCCGTGCCTTCCAATCGCCCGTTATCATAGAGCGTCTGCAAAGAGCGCAGGACCGAAGGATTACGGTCTGAGATTGACCAGACGCGGTCAACAAAATCCGGTCCCGGCAATTGAAGCTGATCCTTCGGGATGGTATTCGAAGTGTAATCCAGAAGTGTGCGCGCCTGCTCGCCCAACAATTCTTCAATGCGGTCAATGGAGTCTGCCGCGCGTTTCAATTCGGTAGCCATGCTGTCATCCTCCTGCAACAAATCCAGAGTCAAATATTGATATCGGAACCATTGTTTTTGAGCCTCGTTAGCTCCCGTCATGATAACACGGAAAGCGCGCCTGATGTGAAGAGGCGCTCGGACAAAGAGAAGGCAAAAGTAAAAAGGTAAAAGGCAAAAGTGAGGCGGAAACCACATTTAATTAAAAGTGGCTTCCCCGAACTTTTGCCTTTTACCTTTTGCCTTTTTACTTGTTTTCGTGAAGCGTGAGCTGTCTGAAAGCTTCGCGCAGGCGAAGGGCGACGCTGCCGACGGGGATGGTGTAGCGATGATAATCAAAGGTCGTGGCGATTGCGATGCCAAGCGCAGACGAAGTGAGAAAGATTTCGTCTGCGTCGCCCAGGTGAGCTAAATCGTTGACGCCTTCGACCACGGGCACGGAGAGTTCTTCGGCCAGTGCGAGGACGCGTGCGCGCGTTGTGCCCGCGAGCGCGCCCGTCTGGAGCGCGGGCGTATGAAGCGCGCCGTCTTTGACCCAGAAGATATTGGCGACGGTCGCCGATACAACTTCGCCGCGCTCGTTCATCACAACGGCTTCATGAAAATCACGCTCCTGTGCTTCCTCCCACGCGAGTATGTGTTCAAGGTAGTTGACGCTTTTGATGCCCAGCAGCGGAGAGAGCGTGTTGACGCGATAGGGCGAAACTGTGAGCGCCAGCCCGTCTTCGGCGACGACGCGCACGTCGCCCGTCATGATGAGCAGCTCCGTCTCGGGCGCTTCACGTTGACCGTCTTTTAATTTCCAGAAACTGTCCGCCCCTGCGCCCGCAAGCAAAGTGATGCGCGCGCGTCCTTCGTGAACATTGTTGGCTTCGATGAGTCGAACAACGAGCGCTTCAGTTTCAGCTTCGTCAAAATTGCTGTGATCGATTTTTACGCGGTCGGCGTGCGCCGTCAGACGCGCCCAGTGCTCGGGCCAGAGGAAGGGCTGCCCGCCGTGCACGGCCAGCGTCGTGAACACGCCGCGCCCGTAGAGCGCAGCCGGTGTTAGCGCCGCGAGCCGCGCTCTGCCAGCCTCCAGTAGACGCCGATTGTGAATAATGCGCGAGTGCAAAAGTGAAGTCGCTCCCCGCTCACGGATGCCACAAATTGACGGCTTGAAACAGGCCGCAGAATACATGAAAAGGTTCAGCGCGGGAAGAGCGTTGCGTTGAGGGCGCGGAGCAGCGCACGCGCTTTGGTGAGCGATTCTTCGTACTCTTCTTCAGGGCGGCTATCGGCGACGATGCCGCCGCCGACGTTGAAGCGTGCGCGGCTCGCGCGAATGGTCATCGTGCGAATGGCGACGCTCAAATCAATCGCGCCGTCGAAAGAGAAGTAACCGAGAGCGCCCATCGAAAGAGCGCGTGCGTCGGGCTCTACCTCGTCCAGAATCTCCATCGCGCGTAATTTGGGCGCGCCCGTAATCGAGCCGCATGGAAAAGTTGCGCGCAGGATTTCTCCCGCCGTCACGCCATCGCGCAAGAGCCCGCGCACTTTTGAAACGAGATGAAAAAGAGTCGGATGCTCCTGCACCGTGAAAAGCTCCGGCACATGGACCGTGCCGTAGCGGCACACGCGGCCCAGATCGTTGCGTAGCAGGTCCACAATCATCACGTTCTCGGCGCGGTCCTTTTCGCTCGCGGCAAGCTCGGCGCGCAAGGCTGAGTCTTCCAATGCATCATGCCCGCGCGGTCTTGTTCCTTTAATGGGCCACGCTTCAATCTCGCGCCCGTGCGGCTGGACGCGCAGGAAACGTTCGGGTGAACAGCTAATGACGGCATCGTCGCGACGGCGTATGAAGGCCGCGAAAGAAGCAGGGTTGTCGCGCCTGAGGCGCAGGAAGATGTTTTCGGGATGAGCGCGCCCGTCCAGCTCTACCGAAAGCTGCTGCGTCAAATTAGCTTGATAGATATCGCCCGCCGCGATGTGCTCTTTAATACGCAGGATAGCGCGCAGGTATTCCTCGCGCGTGAAGTTGGAGCGAGCCGCGCGAAGTGTCAACGATAAGAACTCTGCGTCCTCGTCCTCTTCGATTTCTCTCGTCGCGGCGACGAGAGCATCTTGAAACTCATCCATACGCTCCGGCCCGGAGACGCTGACAATCCGTGTGACGTTCTTCAGATAATCGTGTACGACGAGCGTGTCGTAGAAAGCGAGCACAGCTTCCGGCTCGCTCTCTTCATGAGGCGGAAGAGGACGCAGGCGCGCGAAAGGCCGCGCGAGGTCGTAAGAGAGCGTGGCGATGCACGCGCCCACGACGGGCACATCTAGTTGAAGCGATGATGAAACGTGAAAGCTCGCGAGCCTCTGGTCCAGGACGTTGAAGACGTCGCCCTTCTCGTCCTGTTGCTCCTGCCCGCGCGTGATGAAAAGCTTGTCGCCGCGCGCTTCTATAATCTCGAATGGGTCAAAGCCTGCGATGAGGAAACGCGCATCGGGCACGCGCGCTCCGCCACTATCCAGAATAGAGACGCGACGAGCAGGCGCAAGGCCGAGCAATGCGCGTAGAAGTTTTTCGACCGGCAGGGAAAGCTCACGCGCGGCGAGGATAGAACACTTCTCTTCCGTGGGACGAGCTTCGGACATAGCTATTGAATCATTGATTCATCGGTTCATTGAATCAATGAAAAAATGAACCGATGAATCAATCTTTTCACTCTGCGCCTGCCGCGAGGACTTCGGCTTGCAGTCTCTCTTCAAGCGAACCGCGCCACGCGGCTTCAAGCTCGGAGACGCGAAGCGAGACGACCTCTTCGCCGTCGGCGCTGATGCGCAGAACTTCTCCGCCCGTGCGTCCGAGCATAGTGAGCGTGCATCCCTTCTGCGCGGCCAATTCTTCCATGCGCCCGAGCGCTGCTTCCTCGAAGCTGATGATGATGCGCGAAGGCGTTTCCGCGAAAAGACGCGTAGCTACCGGCAACGTTCCCGTGAGATCAACGTCCGCGCCCATGCCTGTACGATTCAGGGAAGAGAAGCAGGCTTCGGCCAGAGCGACGGCAAGCCCGCCGTCCGAGCAATCGTGCGCCGAGCGAAGCAGGCCCGCCTCAGCCGCCATCAAACATGTCTCCTGAACTGCTTTTTCAAAATCCAAATCAAGCTCGGGCACGCGCCCGCTGCGAATCATCTCTTCGGTCTTGATACCTAGGACTGTGGCCGCGTATTCGCTCGCAACGAGATCGTCGCGCGTCGTTCCCAAGAGCGCAATGATGTCGCCCTGAGCTTTGAAGCCCGGTTGCACTATGCGGCGCACGTCTTCAATCAAGCCGAGCATCCCGACCACGGGCGTCGGCAACACGCCGCGCCCTTCCGTCTCGTTATAGAAAGAGACGTTGCCTGAGACGACCGGCGTATTCAACTTGCGACAAGCTTCTGCTATGCCGTCTATGACTTCAGAGAAAGCCCACATCACTTCGGGGCGTTCGGGCGAAGCGAAGTTCAAACAGTTCGTGATGGCGAGGGGACGCGCTCCAACGCACACGACGTTGCGCGCCGCTTCGGCCATCACCAATTTCGCGCCTTCGCGCGGATTGACCGCGCAATAACGTCCATTTCCATCAAGACTAATCGCCAACGCGCGCCGCGTCTCTTTAATACGCACCACAGCCGCATCCGCTCCCGGCAGCACAGCCGTATTCGTACGCACCATGTGATCATACTGCCTGTAAACCCACTCCTTCGACGCAATAGTGGGCGACGCAATAAGACGCATCAAGACAGCATTAAAATCCTGAGAGTCTACAGAGGCTTGAGAGGGAATAGCTTCCTTTTCATCCCTCATCCCTCCGCCCTCATCCCTGCTTTTCATCGGTCGTTCGTAGCGCGGGGCTTCGTCTGTGAGGGCGGCGACGGGGATGTCCGCGACCGTCTCTTCGTTGTGCAGGACGCGCATGCGCTGGTCGTCGCGGACGCGACCGATGACGACGGCATCCAAATCCCACTTGCGGAAGATGTCCATGACCTCGCGCTCGCGGCCACGATGCGCGACGAGCAGCATGCGCTCCTGCGATTCCGAGAGCATCATCTCGTAAGCGGTCATAGCCGTTTCGCGCTGCGGGACAAGATTAAGATCAATCTCGATGCCTGTGCCTGCGCGCGCGGCCATCTCGCACGAGCTTGAGGTGAGACCCGCCGCGCCCATGTCCTGAATGCCCGCGACCGCGCCGCTGCGCATAGCCTCTAGACAAGCCTCCAACAAAAGCTTTTCCAGAAAGGGGTCTCCGACCTGCACGGTCGGGCGCTTAGCCAGCGCTTCGTCGTCAAACTCTGCCGATGCCATCGTCGCGCCGTGAATCCCGTCGCGCCCGGTCTTTGCTCCCACGTAGAGCACGGGATTTCCTATCCCTTCGGCCTTGCCGAAAAAAATCTGGTCGCGGCGCACAAGCCCGAGCGCAAAGGCGTTGACGAGCGGGTTCAGCGCGTAAGCATCATCAAAAGAGACTTCGCCGCCCACGGTCGGCACACCAAAGGCGTTGCCGTAATGCGCTATGCCTGCGACCACACCCGCCAGTAGAGAGCGATTACGCCGCCCGTGCCGCTCATTATCTAAGGAACCGAAGCGCAAGCTATTCATAGCGGCGACGGGACGCGCACCCATAGTGAAGATGTCGCGCAGGATTCCGCCGACGCCCGTGGCCGCGCCCTGAAAAGGCTCTATGAATGATGGATGATTGTGCGATTCGATTTTGAAAGCCGCGCACCAGCCGTCGCCTATATCCACAACGCCTGCGTTTTCTCCCGGCGGGACGACGACGCGCTCGCCCGTAGTGGGCAGACGCTTCAGATGAACGCGCGATGACTTATACGAACAATGCTCGGACCACATGACGGAGAAGATGCCCAGTTCTACAAACGTGGGCTCTCGCCCGAGCAGCTCTTTAATGCGCGCGAATTCTTCCTGAGTGAGATTGTGCGCCGAGACGATTTCGGGAGTAATCATAAAAGCAGTGATAAGTGACAGGTGACAAGTGACGAGCAAAAGCAAGTTACAGTTTACAGTTTTCAGTTCTTAGTTAAAAGCTCACGTCTGAAAACTGTAAACTAAAAACCGCATCTTGCTTGTCACTCGTCACTTGTCACTTGTCACTGCCTTCTTGTCGCTTATCACTTTATTGATGGCGGCGCGCAACTCTTCGGGCTTGATGCGGCCAAGGTGTTTGAAGACGATGCGCCCCTGTGCGTCGTAGAGAAAAGTGGCGGGAAGGCTGCCGCTCCATTGCGGATCGACGGCAAAGATGGCCGCTTCCGGCTCGGGCGTGTTTAAAAGATAGGCGGGCATCTCGGCGCGCATCTCTTGCAGGAAGCGCGGGACCGTAGTGGTCATCTCCGTCGCTTCGTCAATCGAGACGGCGATGAAATCCAGACCGCGCGCGCGATACTCTTTGTCTATTTGAACGAGGTCCGGAAACTCTGCGCGGCAGGGCTCGCACCAGGTGGCCCAGAAGTTGATGAGGAGAGGACGCGGCGGGGTCTGTCCTTTACGCTCCAAAAGCCTTTTGAGACCCGCGACATCTATCTCGCGCACCACAATCGGTTTCGCGGGCTCGCTCTTTTGAGCGCCGGATTGTTGCTTACTGCCCGCGCCGTCCTGCTGAAGCAGTAGGAGCGAAGCGTTCGTCTCCTTTTTAACTGTCGCCTGCGCGGCGCTGGCCCCAGGGCCGCGCCGCGCAAGCGACGAAAAGAGGAGCACGAGGGCGCACGAAAAAAGGAGCGCGAGCCTGACTTTGCGTCTCATCAATTTTGAAAGCTACCCGCGCTTGATGTTGCAGCCGAAGGCCGGGACGAGGGATTTGGCGACGGGCTTGCCCGCGATGACCGCGTCAATCGCGTCGCGCAATTCGCTCGCCGTCACAGTATCCGAGTTGCGCGCGTTATCAATCCGACCGCGATAGACAATCTTGCTGTTGGCGTCCAGCAGATAAGCTTCGGGCGTGCGCTCTGCGCCGAGGAGGTCTGCAATCTTGTTGCCGTTGTCTTTCAGTATCAAAAATGTCAGCTTGTTGCTCGTGGCGTGCGCTTTGATGTCGCCTGTGGATTCCGTAGAGTTGGCGTTGATGCCTATGACATTAACTCCCCTGGCTTTGTAATCCTGCGCGAGCTTTTCCATGCGCTCGTTGTAGGCGTTCGAGACGGGACAATTGGTAGAGACGAAAATAAACACCGTCCCGTTCTTGCCCTTGAGCGACGAGAGAGAGTGCTCCTTACCGTCAACATCCGGCAGCTTGAAATTCGCGACGGTCGAGCCGATGGCCCCGGCGGTCGTGCTTTCCTCCGCACCGTTGGCGCTGACACCCGAGTTCGAGAGGGAGACAAAGATTAAAGAGAGCGCGATAAGCGCGAGCGCGAAATATTTTTTCATGAAGAGAAAGCTCCTTTCAGGGGTTAACGAAGAAATGAGAGCTTAGCAGCGACCGCGCCCGCGTGACAAGCAACCAATGACCAAAACAAGTGCAGAATGCAAAATGCAAAATGATGAATGAAATACGAAATTTCTGTTCATTCATCACTTTGCATTTTGACTTTTGCATTTCTTGAGTGTGAACTGCCAGAGCATGCGGTTTTCTTTTTGGTCGAAGCGGTGCAAGGCGTGGGTGACGCGCCAGTAGCCCATGTGTTGCCAGCGCCCGACCGAGAGCTTGTTAAAGAGCGGCACGGCGTGGCCCGTTTCGATGGCCGCGAGCAGCGCGCAGTTACCGGGACTCAAATGCTGGTCGCCGCGACGGCCTTCGCCCGTGTAGGAAATAGTCTCGCCCGACTCGTTCTGCTCATCCGGGTAGCAGGGATTAATGCGCCCGAAATCCGTCAGTAAAGAAACAAGGCGGCCACTTCTTTGATAGACGCCGTTCTGTATGCGGTGCGTGCGGTTGACCTCGGCCCACGAGAGGATGCGTCCCTCCGTCTCAGCCGGAGCGTCTTGATGAAAATCACGCTCGGGCAATTCATCGCGACCGATTCGCTTTAGCCGTTTGGTCTGCATCGGAAAGATTTTTTGATTTCCTTTTTCACAAAAGATAATACAGGACGCGTGCAGAAAAAAATTGAAGCCCGCAAAAAATTAGAACCCGCCGCGCGCGAGCCGTAGAGTTTTGCTCCCGGCTCACCGACGCAGGACAGGTTCTTTTATTCGCAGCCGCAGAAGGCTTGCGCGCCTGACCTTGAATTATTTTTTAAGCGCGCAGGCTTCTGCCCGCGATAAGCCGGTACACGGCCAGTACAACAATCGCTCCGACGACCGCGAGCACGAGGCTCATCAGAAATCCGGGCTGGCTAATGTCGCTGCCATCGGATGCGCTGCCGTAGCCGAAAAGCATGCGCCCGATGAAACCGCCGATGACCGCGCCGATGATGCCGAGCACGGTCGTGATGATAAATCCGCCGGGGTCTTTGCCCGGCATAATGGCCTTGGCAATCAGACCGGCAATCAAACCAAACACAATCCATCCAATAATCGCTAACATTTCAACATCCTCCCTCAAAGGTTAAAGGACACAGGTTTTTGTCCGTAAAGCTCACAACTGAGGAATCACCAACCGTATTATCTCCGTACTTCAAAACCGCACTTATCAACACCTCAAGCAAAGCACAGGCCACAACCTGAGGGCGCGGCGCGCCGTTGTTTTCCTGAGCACGGTGGGAGATTTGCCACGGCATCTCACAGAGCGGCACAACCGTTGCTGATAAGGCAGTGACGAGTGACAAGTGACAAGTTAGAAACATTTTCTTGCTTGTCACTTGTCACTCGTCACTTGTCACTGCAATAATCAAGCTCAAGAGAAAAATTTGTTGGAGGAAGAAATCAATAATGGCTAGAGGATGGGAAAGCAAGGCGGTCGCAGATCAGATGGAGGAGGCCGTTCCAGCACCTTCGACGCGCGGGTTGCGGCAGGACGGTTATGAAATATCGCCTGCGGTGCGTGCGCGCCGCGAGCGTCTGGAATATCTGCGGCTGTCTCGCTCGCGCACGCTCTCGCAACTGGAAAACGCCACACGCCCCGTGCACCGCGAGATGCTGCAAAGAACATTGCGTGCGATTGAAAAAGAGATGGAGGAGCTAAATTGAAACTACAGGCGAGCCTAAGCCTTGCCCGCCTTCAAAAGCATGTTTGAATCAAAAGAGGTTTGATAAAGTCAGAGCGACTTCAGCGAACGAGCGACGAGCCCTATGCCTCCGGCTAAGAGCACAAGCATAAGGATGGTGTTAAAGAGGCTCGTGGGCTGAAAGTAAATTTGCAGGTTCATGAGGATGCCTGTGAAGATGATGATGACGCCGACAAAGAGCAGCAGCCAGCCCACAATAGACTTGCCGTTGAAGAACAGCATGGCGATGCCGATGATGAGCGGCAAGAGCGAAAGCCCGAAAGTGTTATAGCCCCAGAAGGACCAGAAACCGCTCGTCACCGTGACGCGCATTGTTAAGAGATACGCCCCGGCCACCGCCATCGCGAGCCCTATCAGAAAATGCCAGAGGCCGCCGGGCGTGCCGCCCGCGCCGCGAAATCCGGATTCTCTCTCTTCGTCTTCCATCAAAAATTTTTGTGCGCGAAAGCTGCAACTGCGTTGGTCTAAAGCGCGGGGCTACAGCTTTTTCAGACGTGCGCAGCGAGCGTCGCGGCAAGCGAGCGGAAAATGTCGCGCCCGTCGGCAGAGCCTAGGAGGTCTTCGCAGGCGCGCTCCGGGTGCGGCATCATGCCCAAAACGTTGCGCTCGCGGCTACAAATACCGGCGATTGAATCGCGCGAGCCGTTCGGATTAGCTTCCTCCGTCACCTCGCCCCGCTCGTTTGTGTAGCGGAAGATGATGCGCTCCTCGCGCTGTAGCTCGGAGAGCGTTTCATCATCGCAGACGTAGTTGCCTTCGGCGTGCGCGATGGGGATGCGAAGCACAATGCCTCGCTCAAGCTCGTTGGTAAAAGGCGTGTTGGAATTTTCGACACGGACGTGTATGTGCTCGCAGATGAAATGCAGGTTGCGGTTGCGTATCAACGCGCCGGGCAAGAGTCCCGCTTCGCAGAGGATTTGAAAGCCGTTGCAGATGCCGAGCACAAAACCGCCGCGTGCGGCGAACTCCCCGACCGAAGCCATGACGGGCGAAAAACGCGCCAGCGCTCCTGCCCTCAGATAGTCGCCGTAAGAAAATCCGCCGGGAATAATCACAGCATCGTAAGCAGAAAGATTCGTGTCGCGATGCCAGATAAAATCCACGGGCTGCCCTACGTGTTTGGAGATGACGTGGTAAGCATCATGGTCGCAGTTCGAGCCCGGAAAAACTATGACGCCGAATTTCATCCTTCTATCTCCACGCGGTAATCTTCGATGACGGGGTTGGAGAGGACTTCGCTGGCGAGACGCGAGACCATTTCGCGCGCCTCGTCCTCTGTCGCGCCGTTGAGGGCAATCTCGAAATACTTGCCCTGACGAACGTCTGCGATGCCGCTGTAGCCCAACAGCTCTATGGAATGCTGTATGGCTTTGCCCTGTGGGTCAAGCACGCCCGGTTTGAGTGTGACGTAAACTTTTGCTTTCATAGTTTTCTTCAGTTCCAGACCATACAATATTACGGCAAAATGTTGCGCGACGTGTAGTCGTTAGCATAAGATTCCATGCCACCAGCGAAAGAATTTTTTTTGAGAGACCGAAGCGTCGAGTTTTAAACCATTCACTTACCAGAGGAGAAGAACATGCAAAATCCCCCGCCCGGCCAGCAGCAGCAAGGTTACGGCAGCCCGTACGGCACACCACCAAACGCACCCCTTCAGCCTCCGCCCGGCGGCGATGGGCCGCGCGGCAAATCGGCTCTCGGCGGATTGGACGCCAACATTGTCGCCGCGCTCGGTTATCCGATAGGGATCATCGCGATCATCGAAGTCATCATCGAAAAGCAGAACCGCTTTGCGCGCTTTCACGCCTTCCAGTCGCTTCTGCTGCACGTCGCCGTCGTAGTGCTCTACATCGGTCTAGCCATCCTGATGGCAATCCTGATGGCGATTTCGTCCAACCTCGGAGTGTTGTTCGGATTGTTAATGCCGTTGTTGAGCCTGGTCTATCTGGCGGCCCTTATCTTCTGCGCTTACAAAGCGTATCAGGGCGAAAAGTTTATGCTGCCCGGCATAGGCGGCATGGCCGATAACTTTGCCAACAAGTAGTCCGACTTGCGGAATTAGAGAGATTGATTCATTGATTCATCGGTTCATTGATTCAATGAAGAAATGAACCGATGAATCAATCCCTTCATTCCGCATTCCTAAAAGGGTGGCTATTATGTACAACCCTCCGCCGTCACCGCCCGGCTATGGTTATCAAGGTGCGCCGGTCATGCCGGGCGGCGCGCAATTAAACCCTCTGCCGGGAGCCGAGCCGGGCTCTAAAACTCAACTCGGGATAGAAGGCAACATGGCGGGCGCGCTCGCCTACATAGGACCATTCAATATAGTTTTCGCTATTATTGAAAAAGATAATCGCTTCGTGCGCTTCAACGCTTTTCAGTCGCTGCTGATTGGCCTCACGCTTCTGGTTATAGACGTGGTGTGCATCATACTGGGGGCTGCTCTGAGCATACTGGCGGCGATGGCCGGATCGGGTCAGCTGGCCGCCCTCTTCTGGATGTTGTTTGTGTTTCTGATGCTCGGGTTGACCTTCGCAGCCATCGGGGGCATCATCATGTCCGCCATCAAGGCTTACCAGCGCCAGATGTTCAAAGTGCCTTTCATAGGCAACATGGCCGAGAGCATCGTGAGGAAGCTGTCACAACCTTAGACTATTCCTTCGCCTCTTCTTTATTAAAGACCCGCGTGAAAACCTTGTCCACGTTTCTGAGATAGGTGTCGAGCGAAAAGACGCGCCCGATTTCTTCGCGCGTCAGGTGCGCGCCGATGTCGGGGTCGCTCAGAACGAGAGTCTGAAAATCCGCGCCCTCATCCCAGACCTTTGCCGCGTTGCGCTGCGCCCACTCGTAAGCGGTCTCGCGCGCGACACCTTTTTGAGTCAGGGCGAGCAAGAGTTGACCGCTAAAGACAAGCCCGCGCGTCAAGTTTAAGTTCTCCAGCATCCTTTCCGGATAGACGACCAGCCCGTCAACGAGCGAGCGCATCTTCTCCAGCATGTAATCGAGCGCAATCGAAGAATCAGGCAGGACGACGCGCTCCGCCGAAGAATGAGAGATGTCGCGCTCGTGCCAGAGAGCAACGTTTTCCAGACCGACGATTGAGTTTGCGCGCACCACGCGCGCCATCCCGCAGATGCGCTCGGACAAAATCGGATTGCGCTTGTGCGGCATGGCGCTTGAGCCTTTCTGGCCGCGCTTAAATTTTTCCTGCGCCTCGCGCACTTCCGTACGCTGCCAGTGGCGTATTTGCAGCGCGAACTTATCGAGCGACGAGGCCGCAATAGCGAGCGTCGTCAAATATTCCGCGTAGCGGTCGCGCTGTACAATCTGCGTCGAGACGGGCTCGGGCTTTAAACCGAGGAGAGCGCAAACCTTCTCTTCGACTTCCGGGTCCAGATGCGCGAAGCCGCCGACCGCGCCGCTAATCTTGCCGACCGCTACACTCTCGCGCGCTACCTCTACGCGCTCACGGTTGCGGCGCATCTCGTCATACCAGAGCGCGAAGGTTAATCCGAAGGAGGTCGGCTCGGCGTGAATGCCGTGCGTGCGTCCAATCTGCGGCGTCGCCTTGAACTCGAATGCGCGCCGCTTTAAGACTTCCATCAGAGCATCGATTTTTACAAGCAGGATGTCGCACGCATCGCGCAGTAGAAGCGCGTTGGCCGTATCCACCACGTCCGAAGAGGTCAGGCCATAATGGACAAAGCGCGAAGCCTCGCCTATTGATTCGGCGAGGTTGGTCGTAAAGGCTATGACATCGTGGTCGGTGGTCTTTTCTATCTCGTTGATGCGCTCGACGGAAAACGTGGCGCGCTGCTTGATTTCTTCGACGGCCTCGCGCGGAATCGTGCCCATCTCGGCGTGGACTTCGCAGACGGCCACTTCGACTTCCAACCACTTCTGAAACTTATTCTGCTCCGTCCAGAGCGCGCCCATCTCGGGCAATGTGTAGCGTTCGATCATCTTTTAAGTCCCATGTCCCAAGTCCAAAGTCTCAAGTCCTTCAATCCCGTTTCTGACTTGGGATTTGGGACTTTGGACTTGGGGCTTCATTTTAGAACATTTGAGTTGACGGAATAGCCCGCCAGTTGATAGCGCCCGTCGCGTTCTATGAGCGTGAAAGTTTCCAGCCCGTCGGTTTCCGTGTCCCCGCGCTTAAACTTGGTGTTGTAGCGCAGGACGAGCGAATTGGCCGGAAGCTCTGCGGTCGGAGTCTGCTGCCGGCGACCGCTGACAAACGTGCGCTCCTTAACTGTGCCTAGTTTCTCCTTGAGGGTGCGGAAAGTTTCGTTCGACTCTTCGAGTGTAGCGCGCGTGCGCCACTCGTCGGCAGCGTCGCGGTAAATCTTTTCATAGCGACCGGCGGCGAAATCCTCTGTCAACAGGTTGACGGTCTCCTGCGCTGCTTGAGGTATGCCGCTCTGCCGCTCGTCCACGGTGCAGGCCGTGGAGAGAATGAATGCAAGCGCCAGAACAATAAGCTGGAATGACAACTCACGCGAGAGAGATGATGGCTTGAAGTGGCGAATGGCGAGCTTGCGCTTTTGTGACAATCCTTCTCCCGGCGAAAGATGAAGCCTCATAGCTCTATCCACGGCGTAGGCTCTTTGTAATGCGAGAGGATGATTTCCGTATCGGTTTGAAAAAGCGGCGCGCGTTCTCTGAGGGCAGTTTCGGCGGTGATTTTGGCTAGAAAAGGATTGTTGGCGCGCTGAGAAAGATGCGCAAGCACAACGTAGCGCGCCGTGCCGTCAAACCCGTCGCGCAGCCAGTCCGCAACGTCTTCGTTCGACAAGTGGCCTGTGCGAGACAAAATTCGCTGCTTCAATTCCCATGGGTAAACAGAACAAGCCTTGAGCATGTCGCGGCTGTGGTTGGATTCGACGACGATGGCCGCGCAGCCTCGAAGGCGTTCCGTAATCAACGTCGTGACGTGGCCGAAGTCCATCAGTGTAGCGACGCAGACGCCCGCGTGCGTCGCCGTGAAACCGAAATTGTCCACAGCATCGTGCGGAATCGTGAAGGGATGAAAATCAATCGCGCCGATCTTGAAATCCTTGCTCGATTCAATCAGCTCCACGCGGTCGCGTAACACGTCCGCACGCTTGCGCGGCTCCTCGTTCGAGACATTGTGCCGCTCGCTGATGTAAGCCTCGCGCGTTTGCCCCGAGATGTAGACGGGACACGAGAGGCTCTTTAAGAGCACACGCAAGCCTCCTGCATGATCGCCGTGCTCGTGCGTGATAATGACACCGTCCAGTTTCGTCGCGTCCTCGCCCACGAGCGCCAGCCTGCGCACCGTCTCGCGCGCGCTCAACCCTGCGTCCACCAGCACGCGCGTTTCGCCCGCCACGATCAACACCGCGTTGCCCGTCGAGCCGCTGCCTAAGACAGTGATTTTCATAAGTGACAAGTGACGAGTGACAAGTGACAAGTGACAAGCAAGAACAAGATTTTAACTTGTCACTCGTCACTTGTCACTCGTCACTGCTTTTAGATTTCCAGTCGTGCGCGGTCAACGCGGAAGCCGTTGAGGTCGCCGAGTGCGGCGAGCGACATCGCATTGGTCGTGAAATAGGTGCGCGCCACGCGCTGCACGTCTTCGACCGTGACTTCTTCGAGCCGCCGTATAATCTCGTCGGGCGTGATGCGTCGCCCGTGGATAATCTCCTGTCGCGCCAGCGCGCCAGCGCGCACGTTGGAGGATTCAAGACCCAGAAGGATGCTTGAAACGATCTGGTCTTTCGCCAGACGCAGCTCCTCTTCCATCACGCTCTCGCGCACAACGCGTCGCAATTCACCGAGCGAGAGGTCAACGACTTCATCCAACTGCGCGGGCGATGTCCCGGCGTAAATGTGAAAGATGCCTGTGTCCGTGTAGGTGCTCCCGCCTGCGCCGACCACGTAGGCAAGGCCGCGCTGCTCGCGTATGGACTGCCAGAGACGGCTCGAAGTCGTGCCGCCTATGACCGAAGCAAGAAGGCTCGCGGCGAAGCGGTCTTCGTGACGCGCATCGGGCCACGGCGCGGCAATCAGTAGATGTGCCTGCTCAAGCTCTTTCTTGCGCTCGACCAGAATGGGCGCGGCTGCGCGCGGCGTCCCGGCGTAATAAGTCGAATCCAAAGCGCGCTCTTGTTGTGAAGGCGCGTCGCCGGAAAAAGCCTGCGCGGCCATCTCGACTATCTGCTCGTGCGAAATGCTCCCGGCTGCGGCTATGACCAGGTTCTGAGGCGCGAACTCGCGCGCGTGAAAACGGGCGGTCGCGTCGCGGTCAAAGGATGAAACGGTCGCTTCCGTGCCTTCTATGGGACGGCCAAGGGGATGGTCCGGGAAATAAGCGGCGTTAAAAATCTCGCCCAAAAGCTCGTCGGGCGTGTCCTCGACCATCTTCATCTCTTCGATGATGACCTTTTGCTCGCGCTCTAAATCTTCGCGCGCAAATCGCGGGTGCGTGAGCATGTCAGAAACAAGGTCAAAAGCTTTTGCCACGCCACGGTCCGCGACCTTCATGGTAAAGCCCGTCATCTCGTGCATGGTAAAGGCGTCGAAGTTGCCGCCTAGACGGTCGGATTCCACGGCGATGTCGAGCGCCGAACGTCGCTCTGTGCCCTTAAATAGCGCGTGCTCAATAAAATGGCAGATGCCATTCTCGGCCTCTGTTTCGTGGCGCGAGCCGCGCCTGACCCAGATGCCGAGTGTGGCAGAGCGCAGCCCCGGCATGCGTTCCGAAAGAATTGTTAACCCGTTCGAGAGCCTTGTGATTTGAACTTCTTCTGTCATATTGCTGGAAATTTTGGAAACCCTTTTGATGCGTGAAACAGCTCCACGGTAGTCGAGCATCGTAGCATGCCGGATAGGGGTCAGCAAACGCGGGGCAGGGTTTCCTGCATCTCTATGACCAACGGGGGATTCAACCTGCTTGACACGGTTCACTTAATTGAAGGAAAATGTGCCCTTCTTCAAACAGGCAGTAGTCTGTTCAGGTAGAAGCTAAATCGAATCGCAAAAGCCTCTTCGATGAGAGAGGTCTTCGCCCTTCGAGTTGAAACGAACAAAGAGTTCGCTTGCTAACCGCATAAATCCGGCTAGGTTTGAAACTAGAGTCTCCCTCCCTCGCATGTGTGGCGCTGAAAAAGATTGGTTGTTTGAGAGCGCGCCTTTCATTTCGCGATGAGAGGTCGCGTGCCGGAGGTACAGCCACGATGAGAAAAGCTTTGCGCGTCGGTTTGAGTTTGCTCGCACTCTCCGCCCTGTGTGTGGCGAGCGCACCGCAGGCGCTTGGGCTTGGTGGGGCACGCTTTGGTGTCATCACGGGCACTGTCCGTGATAACAAAGGGAATCCGCTCGCGGGCGCGCTGGTGTCTCTCTTGAGCGAAGCCGCCGGAGAGATTGTCAAACAGACGCGCAGCGCGGCGGACGGCAGCTTTTCGACGCGCATTGCTCCGGGCCGCTACAGCGTCCGCGCAGAGGCCAACGGTTTTAATCAAGCGCTCTTCTCCTCCGTCTATGTTCGTCCCTCCGACCAACTAATCTATCGTTTCAATCTGGAACCTGTGGGAGTGGGCCGCACCGCGCCCGAGCGCAGGCCCGACCGCGACAGCGCCAAGTGGCGTATACGGGCCAACCAGGGACGCCGCTCCGTCTTCCAGATAGACGAAGGCGTTGACCCGACCGTGGATGCGGCGCTCGGGGACGACGCAGCCGCGAATCGTCTGCCGGACGATACAGTTTTTGATACGGGAGATGAGGACAGGCAGGGGCGCGGGCGCGTTCAGGGCGTGGTTGAAACTTACGCCGCCGCCAGCGACAACCCGCAAGCTCCGTCTTACGCCGGAGTAAATTTCGCCTTTTCAGTTCCGACTTCAACCAAAGTTGATTTTATTTTCGCCGGACAGACGGGCGTTGGTCTTGGTAATCAGAGCGCTCCGCAGCGTTTCGAGACCTCTGCGCGCGTGCGCGTGAGCGACCTGCATCGTCTGAACGTGACGGTCGGCGCGGCGCGCGTCAATGCGCTTTTGCCCGATGATGATGACACAAGGATGCTCGGGCAGTTTTCCGTGCGCGCCGTCGATGAATGGGTCGTGCGTGACGGCATAGTGCTGGTGCTTGGTCTGGATTACTCGCGCTACTTTGGCGCGGCGAGCGCGTCGAGCCTGAGCCCGCGTCTTGGCGTTCAGTACGACATGAATGCGCGTACGCGCGTTCGCGCCTCTTACGCGCCGGGCGGGCAGGAAAACATGGTGCAGAGCGCGGCGGATTTCGAAGACGGGCCGGTTCTCTTTAGACAGCCCGGCACGGGCGCAGTCGCGTTTGTGGACGGGCAAGCCGTGATGGAGAAGAGTCGCCGCTTTGAATTCGGTATTGAGCGTGTTATTGGCAACAGCTCTCAGGTCGAAGCGGCGGCTTTTTTTGATACCACGTCGGGACGCGGCGTAGGGCTCATGAGCACGCCCGTAGATGCTTTCCATAATGCGCAGGGCAGCGCGCTCCTCAACATCGCCAATCAGGAGGGGGCTGCGCGCGGCTTGCGCGTCGTCTACACGCGGCGCATTAGCCGCATGCTCTCGGCTTCGGCAGGCTACTCGTTCGGGCGCGGCCAGCGCGTCTCGCCCAACGGCATCACCAACCCGGCAGACCTCTTTTCGAGCGGCTTTTTCCAGACGGCGGCCTTGCAGGTCAATACGGACTTGCCTACGGGCACGCGCATCAGCACCGTTTTCCGCTTCTCGCCCGAAGCCACTGTGTTTGCCATTGATCCGTTTGCCGGACGCCTCATGGTCTACGACCCTAGCCTGAGCATCATGGTCACACAGGAATTGCCGAACTTCGGCCTGCCCGTGCGCGCCGAAGCTGTGATTGACGCGCGCAACCTGTTTGACACGCAGGCGGGCGCGGACGACGGCGAGACGCAGCTCCTGATTAACGCGGCGCGCCGCACCTTGCGCGGCGGCATTTCAGTCAGGTTTTAAGAAAGAGTAAAAGAGGTTAGAGGGCAGAGGTCAGAGGTTAGTGCAAAATCGTTATACTAACCTCTAACCTCTGACCTCTAACCTCTTTAGCTATTTTCTCCAAGATTTTGGAGGCGTCCAAGATTTTGGAGAAAGCCCTAGAGGGTCCGCACCCGCGCGTTATTCTCCATTTATAACCTGTCAGCCTGTGGAAGTAGCGCGCCGTCAATGTGATGTGAAGCGCGTCCCCTGGTGCGGCCTTAAAGGATTCAGGGAGAAAGGTTTGGTCGGAGCGCATGGAACATCGCTTGCTTAATTCCGGGGGATGTTGGAGTGTGCCGTCCGGCCACAGAAGGAAGTAAATTGCGTTGAAGGGATCGGTGCTCACAGTCAGAACCTACGTGCTGCTCATCGTGGCGGCTCTGTTGGTGGCTGCCGGGGCGCTCAATTTCCTGCAACGCTGGAAGCACAAATCGCCTCCCACAGACGGCATCCAATGGACTCAAACCAAAGACGGCATCGTCGCCGAATCCGTTACTCCTGATTCCACAGGCGCGCGCGCGGGCATTCTTCCCGGCGACCGTCTCCTCGCCATCAGCGAAGACGAGCGCAACTTTGACACGGTCGACGAGGACTGGAAGATTCCCGTTTACCTCGAAGAGGCAGGCGTCGGCGGTCATCTGGTCTATCTCATAGAGCGCCCGTCGTTCCCAGAAGAGACGCGCTTTTATTACGCCGACATCAACGACATACCGCCTGTCCCGGATTGGAAGACGGGCGATCTTTATCTCAATCTCGTCGGGCTCATCTATCTCTTCGTAGGCTTCTTCGTACTTTTCAAGCAGGGTGGACGTGCGCCCTTTGTGCTGCACTTCGCCACGCTCTGTTTGGCGGCCTTCGTCTTCCACTTCTACAAACCCGTAGGCACTTACGAAGACCTTGACCTTGCGATTGATGTTCTGGATAACTCCGCGCTGATTCTCTTCGCTCCGCTCTTTGTGCACTTCTGCGCGCTCTATCCGGCTCGCTATCATCTGTCTGAGAAAAAACGCTGGCCCGCGATTTTGCTTTACACGCCCGCCATCGTTCTCATAGCGCTGACAACATGGCTTTCCCTGCGCGAGTTTTTGCCGCCCGCCCTGCGTCTGCCCGACAGCTTTTACGCGTGGATGCCGAAACTCATCTACATCCATTTCGCGGTCGCTTTAATAGCGGGCGCGGCGCTGATTGTGCGCCGCTTTATCAAGAGCGAGACGGCTGTCGTGCGCCAGCAATTGAAGTGGGTCGTGTGGGGCTCTGTGCTCGCCATCGCGCCGCTGACGGTTCTTTATTCCATCCCTTACGTCCACAACATCACGGGTCTTGAGTGGCTGACGGACATAGCGATTCTGCCGCTCGCTTTGATTCCTCTGACGTTTGGCAACTCCGTCGTGCGCTATCGCCTGATGGACGTGGACATGGTGGTGCGCCGCGCGGCAGCTTACGCGATTTCGACTCTCGCCATCGCGCTCATGATTGGCGCTGTGGTTTACGTCGCGGGCGTTTATGCGCTGGCGGATGCCGTTACGCCGGGCGAGATTACCTTGAGAGTCATCATCGCCGTCAGCGCGATGGCCGCCATCGTGATGATCGCCGCGCCGATTAAGAATTTCTTTCAGGAGCGCATAGACAGGTTCTTCTACGGCGAAAGCTACGACCTGAGAAACGGCCTACAGGACTTCGGGCGCACGCTTTCAGCGACCACGGCGCTTGAGCCTTTGTTAGACGCCTTAGTGAGCCGCTTGAAACAGGTCTTGAGCGTAGAGCGCGTCGCCATCTTTATCGAAGACAAGCGCGACGGCGCTGGCTACCGCGTGGCGCGTGCGGTTGGATTGTCGCCGACCATGATTGTACCGCCAGATTTCCGCGAGATGATTCGCACACGCTCTGCTGAAACAGGCGTCGTGCGTGCGGACGACCTTGACCTTGTGCCGCAGACCTCAAGCTTTGTGCGCCGCGCGCTTCATTACTACGTGCCCTGTGTCGTGCGCGGGCGGATGGTGGCAGTGATTGGCCTTGGGCGTTCTGCTTCGGGCGCTCTGCTTTCGAGCGAGGACGTGGAAATCCTGCGCACTGTTTCGGGCTACGTCGCGGTCGCTATTGAGAACAGCCTGCTTTATCAGGAACAGAAGGAGCGCGCCGCAGAGCTTGAGCTTTTGAAAGAATTTAACGAATCCATCGTCGAGTCCATCAACGTCGGCATCCTCGCTGTGGATTTGGGCGGGCGCATTACGCGCTGCAACTCGTCGCTTGAAGAGATGCTCGGCATCTCGCGCGAGGAAGCCGTAGGGCATCTGGTCGAAGACCTCTTCGCGGAAGATTTCGGTGAAACGCTCTGGCAGATGCTAGGCCATGAGCATCTGAATGTTTCGGAGCTGCGCCGCATCTACAAGCTGCACACGGCGACGCGCGAAGGTCGCTCGCTGGTCCTGAACATCGCCGTCGCGCCGCTTCAGGTAGACTCCACGGAACGCACAGGCTCAATCGTCGTCGTCGAAGATGTCACTACGACGGCGCGTCTGGAAGAGCAGACACAGCAGCGCGAGAAGCTCTCTTCCATCGGTCTGCTTGCGGCGGGTGTAGCGCACGAGGTCAACACTCCATTGACGGGCGTTTCCTCCTACACGCAGATGCTTTTAGGGATGCTGCCCGAAACCGATCCCAAACACGCGCTCCTTCAGAAAGTTCGTCGTCAGGCCGACCGTGCTTCCAACATCGTCAACAACCTGTTGAACTTCTCTCGCACGGGAAGCGCGACGGAGTTTACGGAAGTCAACCTGCATCGTGTGCTTGACGACACCTTACAGCTTTTAGAGCCGCAACTGCGTCGCAGCCAGATAGAGATCGAGCGCGATTACGCCCCGGACCTTCCGCTGGCATACGGCAACGCGGGCAAGCTACAGCAAGTCTTCACCAATCTACTCCTGAACGCGCGCGACGCCATCCCCGAAGGCGGGCGGATTGTGCTCAAGACTCGTCTCACGGAAGACGACGTGCAGGTCGAAGTCGCCGACACGGGCATCGGGATTGCGCCGGAGAACATCGCCAGGATTTACGACCCGTTCTTTACGACCAAGGGCGTGGGTCGCGGGACGGGGCTCGGGCTCGCCGTCACCTACGGCATCGTGCAGGAGCACAGCGGCCACATCTCCGTGCAAAGCGCGCCGGGTCGTGGCACGACTTTTCGCATCAAGCTGCCCACGGTCGAGACGCGCGCGCATCTACAGGCGGCGGCGAGCGACTAAACCCCTTCCCCATTCTGATAAAACAAAACGGGATGCGAGCCGGGAAAAAGCTGTAGGCGCAAGCTGCGCCTTGCGCATCCAAGAGAAGTTATTTTAACGAGAGCGAACCGATTGCGGATTTCGGAATGTGGATTGCGGATTTAAAGACAAAAGCTTTCTTCTTCAATCCGCAATCAGGAAGAGATTTTGAGAACAGAAAGAAGAATGGCTAAGAAGGGTTCTGTCCTCGTCGTGGACGACGAGGAGATAATGCGCGATGTGCTGGAGACGCTCCTGTCTGCGGAGGGCTATCGCGTTGACCTTGCGAAGACAGGCGAAGAGGGTCTTGAAGCTTACGGGCGGCGCGCTTACGACGTAGTGCTCCTGGACGTCTCCATGCCGGGCATGGGCGGCCTGCGCGCGCTCGAAGAGTTTTTGAAGATGGATCAGGACGCCGTGGTCGTGATGATCACGGCTTATGCGACCTATGACACGGCTGTCGCTGCCTGGGAAAAGGGTGCTGTCCATTGCATACGCAAGCCCTTTCAGAACGAGCAGATTGCGGCCACGGTCGGCGCGGGCGTCAAGCGCCGCCGCAAGGAAGAGGAGCGCCAGACCTTGCGCCGCGCCATGAGCCGCATGGTAGATCGCGGCGCGATGGTCGGTCGCTCCGAAGTCATGCAAATTGTTTTTCGCATGGTGGACCAGGTTGCGCCCGCCCGCTCCACCGTCCTCATCACGGGCGAATCGGGCACGGGCAAGGAGCTTATCGCGCGCGCCATACACGAACAGAGCCCGCGCGCTCAAAAGCCATTCGTCACCGTCAACTCTTCCAACATTCCGTCGGAGCTACTTGAATCGGAACTCTTCGGCCACACGCGCGGCGCATTCACGGGCGCAATCGCGGCCAAGAAGGGACTCTTTGAAGTCGCGGACGGCGGCTCAATCTTTCTGGACGAAATCGGAGACATCCCGCCCGAGACGCAGGCACGCCTTCTGCGCGTCATACAGGAGCGCGAGTTCACGCCGCTCGGCGACACCGCGCCGCGCCGCGTGGACGTACGCATCATCGCTGCTACGAATGTTGATTTAAAAGATGCCGTGCGGCAGGGAACTTTCCGCGAAGATTTGTATTACAGGTTGTCCGTAGTGCCCGTCGAGTTGCCACCCCTGCGCGACCGTCGTGAAGACATCCTTCCGCTCGCGCAGCACTTCATACGCAAGTACAACGAAGAGAACGGACGCCAGGTCTCCGAAACCATCTCGCCCGACGTGCTCGCCCTGCTTGAGAGCTACTCATGGCCCGGCAACGTGCGCGAGCTTGAGAACACCGTCGAGCGCGCCGTCGTCATCGCCCCCGGCGACGAAATCTCCCGCGACTGTCTCCGTCCCGAAATCAGCGACCCCGAATCCGTCCGCGCCTCCCTGCGCGAAGGCACAAGCGCCCTCTCAATCGACATCGGACGCGGCGTCAACTTCTACGACGAAGTGCGCCGCTTCGAGATAGACCTCATCCGCCGCGCGTTGGAGCAAACCGGCGGCCACCAATCCCGCGCCGCCCGCCTCCTCGGCATGAACGCCACCACCCTCAACTCAAAAATCAAGACCTACAACATAGACCCGCGACAGTAGGAATCTGCCGACGCGACTTAGAGCGCACGTAAGCTCGAAACAGTAGCTTCCTGCTTCGGCGTGCGAAACAAAGCCTTGCTGCGCGTAAGTTATGACCGAAATTTTTGTTGATTAAACAGGTCGCGGGACAGAGCAAGGGCTAGAGAATGTTAAAGGCTTTGCCCTGACCATGTGGATGGGTAGAGCTAGCGAAGCATCTTGAGACCTCGCTGATTCATGGCGACACCTTTGACGCATTCGCACTCACGCTTTCACTAAAACCAGCGCCTCAGGCTAATTCTTCTTGCGCGGCCCGGCTTCCGCGTTGCTGTTGAGAGGCGTGGGCGTGGCGTTCATTTTTGCGGGCTCGGAACTCGTCGCCGCGCTGTTGGTCGTGGTGCTAGTGGTTTTCGACGTATTGGTCGTCGCGTTGGTATTCTCGCCACCGCATGCATTTTGGAACAAGACAAGGCACGCAACCATGGCTAAGATTTTAAGTAACCGGAGCTTGCTCATCGGATGCTTTCTCTCCTTCTTTTTTAGGTTTTTGATACTGACGCCACTTGAGAGCGTCTGCTCTCCAAGACAGAACCTTTTTCGTGCCGTGATATGTTTGCTCCGCAACTCCATGCCCGATGACCAGCAGCGCCGGGATGAAGAAGTCAAAAAATGCCCCGAGGATAACCAAGCAGAGATAGCTGAAAACTATCAGCCCAAGACACAGGAAGGGCACTGCCATGAGCTTAATCCAGGGATTGAAATCGAGGTCGAAAGCATTGCCTACCACGAGTCTGATGAGGGGATTGAAATTGAAGGCGAAGACAAGGCCGACCAAGAGAGCCATAGCAATATCAATGCCTTTCAGCCACCAGCCTTTGACGGGCCAGTACAATCTGGAATCCAGAATTGCTTCAGCATAGTTGGCATGAATATATACGCCGGGGATAAATCCTAGAGGTGAGTCGTGAATGTCAACCAGTGGGCCACGGTTGTATCCACGGGTATGCCAGTTCCCACTAATGATGACTGCCTTGAAGGCCAGCTTGTTCAGCGCCTGTGGGTCACCTCTTAGAACTTCATCGGCCTTTGCCATAGGAAACTTCTCGATGGGGATATAACTCCCGAAAGGTAGTGAGCCGTCGGGTTCAGGCGGTGGGATAGATTTCTCATCAAAGGCGCGCGCAACGGCCTGCGAGAAAGAATCAATGGGTTGTTTTTCTCCCGGAAGGTCTAAGGTAAACAAAGGAATCTGCCGGCGGTCGTCCGGGAGGATAATGTAAGCCTTTTTGACACGGTCCTCATTAAACTCAAAGCCTTTGTAAATATCTGATTCGGAAACGTACCTCCCGTTGTCCATCTCCACCGTCTTGGGGAGGATAATCGTCCGATTCGCAGAAGCGGCGTGGACAGCCTCAAGAAGCTTTTTAGTCTCGCCTTGGTATTCCGGTGCCTCGGGTGGATTTCCGTCCGGCGATAGTGAGCGCAAGGCAAAATCAAGCGCGATTATCTTGGGATTAGCTTTGTCTATCGCTTCTACTAATCTTGCCAGGTAGTCACGCTTGATTGGAACGCGGCTTCCGAGTTCGCCTCTCCAGTATTCATCGTCACCAATCAAAACCAGTGCGACCCTTTCCGGGCGCGGTTTACGCGGTGTGAAATTGTGTAAGGTCTGGTACACCGTATAACGGCTCATAATCCATTCGGCCTTCTTATTTAACCAGCCCTCTATCATCAGCCCTAGAATTATCAGCAGGATTACACGAAGCCAATAAAAGGCCCAGTGTTTAGCTCCTTTCTTTGGTTGACCGTTGAGTGTCATCTTCACTCCGGGTGATCTCAAAGGGTTAAGGTCTGGAAAGTTGTGAAGAAAGCGCGAAGAATACAAGTAACCCCGGGAACGCGCAGATGCTAAATCTAACCATCGAAGATGTCAACAATAAAGAGGTGAACTTAAAGAACGCGGTGCTGGCTGTCATCTTATGATAGATAGCCGTTAATAATTGCAGCGCGCATCGCCGGGCGGCAATCTGCAAAGGCATCCGCGTTCCACTCTCATCTGGCGGCTTCGACGCGGTTGCGGCCCTGGCGTTTGGCGTCGTAGAGGGACATGTCGGCGCGGGCGATCATGTCGTTGCCGGATTCGTTGTCCCAGAGAGTGGCCGCGCCGCCGCTCAAGGTGAGGGCAAAGACGCGCTCGCCGTTACCGAAGGAGCGTGCGGCGGTGGCCTGTCGAATTTTTTCCGCGAGGCTCACTGCGCCTTCCAAATCCGTTTCGGGTAGGAGCACGAGAAATTCTTCGCCGCCGTAGCGAAAGACCATGTCGGAGCCGCGCACGTTGTCGGAGAGAACGGTGGCAATTTGTTGTAAGGCTACGTCGCCCGCCGCGTGACCGTGCAGGTCGTTGACGGATTTGAAGTGGTCCAGGTCTATCATCAGGCACGAGAGCGGGCGATTGTAACGTCTGGTTTCCGAGAGCGCGCGAGCGAGGATGTGTTGGAGGCCGTAGCGATTTAGTAATCCTGTGAGCGCGTCCGTCATGGCGCGTTCCTGTGCGACTTCGGCGCGCTCGACCGCTTCTTCTGCGCGCTTGCGTAACTGGTCGCGCTCGCGCTTCAAACGCATGGCGACGTAGACGCGCGCCAGTAGCTCTTCGGCCTTGAAGGGCTTGCTGATGTAATCGTTCGCGCCTAAAGAGAGGCCGCTGACTTTGATGTCGGTCTCGTCGCGCGCAGAGAGAAAGATAACGGGCGTGTCGCGCGTCGCGTCGTCATCTTTTATCAGGCGACACGCTTCGAGGCCGTCCATGATGGGCATCATCACGTCGAGGATAATCAGGTCGGGCCGCTCACGGCGTGCCACGTCAACGGCATCGCGCCCGTTCTGGGCCACAAGCACGCGATAGCCCGCGCGCTCCAAACGCCGCTGAATCAGCGCGCGATTAATCGGCTCGTCATCGGCCACAAGGATTGTCGAGGGGTTCGGTTCTAGACTTTCGACCATGGAAGGAACTTTATCAAATCTTAAGTGTCTACGCCGGGAATTTCGGGCGGCAGGCGAAACCAGAAGGTAGAGCCTTCGCCGGGCGTGGAGTTGACGCCAATCTGTCCCCCGAGGCGCTGGACCAGCCGCTTGCAGACCGCGAGGCCCAGACCGCTTCCGCTATAGACGCGCGTGTTCGAGCCGTCGAGCTGGCGGAACTCTTCAAAGATTTGCGGGAAGGCTTGCGTGTCAAAACCTATGCCCGTGTCGCTAACGCTAATCTGCACGCCGCCCGACGACATGCGCTCCACTTCGACGCGCACTTGCCCTGCGTCCGTAAACTTGACGGCGTTCGATAAGAGGCTCGTCAAAATCTGGCGCACGCGCTCGGGGTCCGTGCGTATCACGGGCGCGTCCTCCGCGATGTTGACCTCTATGTTCAAGCCCTTGGCTTCGGCCATCGTACGTACGCTCGCCGCCGCGCGACGCACCACGTCGTCAAAGGCCACGCTGTCCATGAAGATGGGGAAACGCTCCGTGTCTATGCGCGCCAGGTCGAGCGTCTCTTCGACCATTGTGAGAAGACTGTCTGCGCTGTCTGCGATGGTCTGCACGTCTGCCTGTTGCTGCTCGTTCAACTCGCCGGAGAATCCGTCCTTGAGCATCTGCGCGTAGCCGATGATGGCGTTTAAGGGAGTTCGCATCTCGTGCGAGATAAGCGACATGAATTCCGTCTTGTGCTGGTCCAGCTGGCGCACCTTCTCTTCCATCTCGCGCTCTTTTTGCGTGCGCGCGCGGACCTCGCGGCTGCGCTCTATGTTCTGTATAGCGATGGCGAGCGGGCGCGTGAACAGGTCTGCCAGACGCTGCTCGTCCGCAGAGACTTCCGAAACGACGCGCGAGAAGGTGATCACGACGCCAAGCAGCTTGTTGGAAGCGCCGAGGATGGGAGTGGCCCACGCGCCGCGAAGTCCTGACCAGCGCACGGCGGCATGCAGGTCAGCCGCGCGGGCTTCGCTCGCTAAATCCGCGACCACGCCGACGCGCTTGCGCGCCGCAAGACCGCTCACAGGATCGTCCAACGTGATGCCCTGCGTGTAGCGTTCGAGGATTCCTGTCGGAAGCTGTTTCGATGCCACGAGCTTGAGCGTCCCTGTCTCTTCGTCCCAGCGCAGGATGGCAGAAGCGTCGGCAGATGCCAGCCTGGACCACGAATCCAGCACGGCGCGGAAACATCTGTCGAGGTGCGTTTCGTTCTCGACCTCAACGGACAGGCGCAGGAGCGTCAGTAGGTCTTCGACGTAGGAGCGCAGGCGCGAGTGAAGCTGCGAATTGAGGATGAGCGGCGCGATGCTGCCCGCGACGCGCATCAGAAGCGTCTGTTCTTCGTGTGTCCAGTGACGCTGCTGGTCTGCTTCGACGAGCCCGATGGCGGCCAGAGTTTGACCGCCGTAGATAATCGGGGCCATCAGTATGGAACGCGCGCCCAGTCGCTCGACCAGTGGGCGCAGCTCCTGACTTCCGCCCGTGCGCTCGTCGCGCAGGTTCTCTATGCCGACGGGCCGCTGCTCGTTGTAGACGACGCGCTCTGTTTTGGAGACGGGCGCGTGAATCTCCAGCGGCGGTCGGTCGTGCTCCGGCGTCCACGCTCGCACCAGAGGCTCCGGTCGTCCGAAGGAGACTGTGCGGAGCACTACGAAGCTGGCGGGCAGTGCGCGTGCCAGTGTGTCTATAGTGTGCTGGACGATGCGGTCAACGTCGAGCGCCGAGCGTGCGACCGCCAGCAGGTGCTCTATCAAGCTCTCTTCACGCAGGCGCACGCGCTCGCGCTCGTGCGCGCCCTGCGCAGTTTCGGAGGATTCGATGCGCGCCAGCGTAGAGGCGAGCATGGAGGCGAGTGCGCCTGCAATCTCCGCGTCGCATTCGGAAAAGGCAGCCGCGTCGGGCGCGCTCATGACAATCATGCCGAGCATGCTTGAATCAAGCACGAGCGGCGCGACCGTGACGCTCTGCGCCGCAGGGCAGACGAGCGAGATGAGAAGCTCGCTGGCAGACATCTCCGACGGGGCGTTGTCGTAGCGAACGGGTCTGCCTTCGCGCGCGGCGCGCTCAAGCATCGTGTGCGAGACGCGCATGGTCTCGCCGTCGGGTAGAAAAGTAAACTGCCCGTCGCGATCCAGTAGAGCGCGAAGCTGCTGGCGGTCTTCGCCTGCTGTGGTGGTTGCGCGGAGCGCCGTCGCGTTGACGAGCGCGTAGAGCGCCTCGAAGATGATGCGAAAGCTATCGGAAGCAGTGCGCGCAGTGTTCAACTCGCGCGCGACGTGAAATATCTTTTCGATTACACGGGCGCTCCGTTCCGGCGTCACCTCATCAGGCGCGCGCCGCGCATCCGTATGTGAACCTGTTTCAGTCTTAGTCATCGAAGCCGTGGCGTATTGAATAAAGCTTGCGCAGCACGAGCAGGCGCGCCGAACGTGTCCGCACACATGCTCGTGTCGTGAAGAACTGAAAGCTGTAGGTTTCAGAGAACAGTCAGAAAATCACAATATCGCATTTTGAGCATAAAAGAAATCAGTTTTAGTCCGCAACGCGCCTCTTTGTGATAAGCTTGGGCCGCACCCGAAGAGAGAGCGGCGCACCGGGCGCAGTAACTTTCGCTTTTCGCCATAAAATCTAAAGACTTTGCTTGATTCCAGACTTACCTGAGAGGCGCGGCGCGCTGCCGTCCTGGTGGGTGGCGGCGGCTCCTTAAAAAAAGCTCACGAGAGAAGGAGGCAAAGCGAGGCGTGCGACGACGTGAAGGCGATGGATGTCCTGTGACGGGCGCGTTACAGCTTGTGGGCGACAAGTGGACGATGCTCGTGGTGCGCGATCTCTCGCACGGCGCGAAACGGACGACGGAGTTGCTCGCGGCGCTTCGTCCGATTAGCAGCCGCACGCTGGTCGGTCGCCTGCGCGACATGGAGCGCGACGCGCTTGTAGAGCGGCGCGACTTCGGCGGCAGCCCCCCGCACGTCGAATACGTTTTGACGGAACGCGGGCGACGATTGCTTCCCTTCCTCGATGCGCTCAGGAAACTGGGCGAGTCCCTTGACTGTAATGAATGTCAGGACCGCAAGGAGCGCACGGGCTCTTTCTGCGAAGCCTGCCCCGAGAACGGCTTCCACGCACCCGAACAGCAGCGCCCGCACGGCCCCGCGCAACGACGCGAGCGCGATGATTCGATTGTCTTGTTGTAAATCAATGTGAGGCGCTGGATAACCAAATATGTCCTTGAGCCCCGCGAGGGGCGTTATATCAGTAGCCCACATCGTCAGATGTGGGTCAGGCATAAGCAACCATAATCAAGCCCCGTAGGGGCGACATTGGATGTCGCCCCTACGGGGCTTGATTATTTATGCGCTGCTTGTTCCCACGGCTGACGCCGTGGGCTACTGATATAACGCCCCTTTCAGGGGCTCATAGCGTAAAACCTACTGCGGGTCTTTTTTGTTGGCCCCAAGCTTTTCGGCATTCTCTTTCTCCCAATCAAAGCCGGGCGATTGTGCCTTCACATCCAGCACCTGATATTCCTTGACGGCATATCGCAGCTCGACGCGCTTGTTAGGAACATAATCAACGACGGTGAAGATAAAGAGGCCGCGCACCCTGCTCTTGTTGAGCAGGACGGCGTAGGTGCGATTGTTCTCGACTCGGGCGACGCGCGCGAATTTGGTGTAGGCGGGAAAGGAATGGACGTTTTGCAAGTTAAAGGTGTTATGAGCAGTGAGCTTCTCGATGGTGACGTCTCTTCCCAGCTCCGCGATTAAGGCCATGTCGTCGCCTGCGGTCGAGGCTTCGAAATAGTCTTCACCCTTGCACGCGCCGTTGAACAAAAGGTCCGGGCTGTTCATCCGCTTTGAGTGGTCCGAGAGAAAGAGCGCCGTCTCCGCGTAGCCCGTCTGAGATTCTTCCGTCGAACGACAACTGTAAGACGGCGAGAGCACGACCTGTTTGATGACATGAAGCTCCGGTAGATTGAATTCGTTCGTAGCCCCCACGCTCACAGCAAACAGCAGCGTCGCCATGATTAACACAAGCTTTTTCATCTTCCTACTCCTCCTTCAATTGCGGAATGCGGATTTCGGATTGCGGATTGAAAAGCGGATTCTTAAAATCCGCAATCCGAAATCCGCATTCCGCAATCCTCAGTCTCCTTCGGCCCCGACGCTTCCAGGATGATTGGGAATCATTTCGCCGTCGGGCATGATGATGGTTTCGTGGTCGGCGGTGACGATCTCGCCTTCAATGGTAATCTCTTCGCCCGTGGGCGTCGGCACGGGCAGATCATCGAGGTAGCGCTCGGCGTCTATGGCAGCCATGCAGCCTGTGCCTGCGGCGGTCACGGCCTGACGGTAGAAGTTGTCCTGCGCGTCGCCGCAGGCGAAACAGCCGGGCACGTTCGTAGACATAGAGCGCCCGCTGGTCCTGATGTAGCCGATGTCGTCCATCTCAAGCTGGCCGCGAAAGAGGTCCGTGTTGGGCTTGTGGCCGATGGCTATGAAGACGCCTTCGCAGGGGAAGATGCGCTCCTCGTTGGTCTTGAGATTTCTCAAGCGCACGCCGGTCACACCCGTTTCGGGAGAGCCCAGAATCTCTAAAACTTCCGTGTCCCAGATAAAGTCTATCTTGTCGTTCTTGAACGCCTTGTCCTGCATGATTTTTGAAGCACGCAAAGTATCGCGTCGATGAACGACGGTGACGCGCGAGGCGTAGCGCGTCAGGAACGTGGCCTCTTCCATGGCCGTATCGCCGCCGCCGACCACGACAATCGGCTTGCCCTTGAAAAAGAAGCCGTCGCAGGTGGCGCAGGCCGAAACGCCATGACCGCCCAACCCTTTCGGCGCGGGCGCTTCACCGGGAATCCCCAGCCACTTGGCGGATGCGCCGGAAGCTATAATCAGTGTTTCGGCTTTAATCGTCTGGTCTTCCGTTTCGAGCGTGAAGGGACGCTTTGAAAGGTCCGCTGTATCGACCCACGTGATCAGAAACTCCGTGCCGAAGCGGCGCGCCTGCTCGCGCATCTCATCCATCAGCTCTGGCCCCTGTATGCCCTTCGAGAAGCCCGGATAGTTTTCGACATCCGTGGTAATGGTCAGTTGGCCACCGGGTTGCGGGCCTTCTATGACGAGCGGTTGGAGGTCTGCGCGCGCGGCGTAGATGGCCGCCGTCAACCCCGCAGGCCCGGAGCCTATGATTACCACGTCCCTGTGCAACAAGTCTTTCGCCATCTTTCTCTTCGAGTCTCCTTTTACCGAGCTTTCGGCGGTCAGCTTTCCGGCCTCCGGCGCGCCGTCCACTATAGCCTTTTCGGTTGTGCGTGTAGTATAACTTCTCAGAGCACGAGTAGTCGAATTTCGATCCGGCGGAGCAAGGCCCTGGGCCCAATCCGCACACGCCCCGAAGGATTAATCAAGAAACGATTTTGGCCGCAACCGGGACAAACAGGAGCGCACCGCGCGATGTGGAATCAATCGCCGTGCTCGGAGCTGGCACGATGGGACACGGCATCGCGCAGGTCGCGGCGCTCGCTGGCTTCCGCGTCATCATGCGCGACGTGGACCTCGAAACCATTGCGCGCGGCGTCCGCGCCATCGAGCGCAACCTGCAAAAAGGCATCGAGCGCGCCAAGCTCACGGACGACGAGCGCGACATGGCGCTCCAACGCATACGCGGCACGACTCACCTTGAAGAAACACGTAACGCCGACCTCTTTATAGAAGCCGCGCCCGAAGTGCTGGACCTCAAGCGTGAGATACTTCGTGAGGTCGAAACATTCGCCGAGCGTGATTATGTTTTCGCCACCAACACGTCGTCGCTTTCCATCACGGAGATCGCGCGAGATTCTGCGCGGCCCGAGCGCGTCATAGGGATGCATTTTTTTAATCCCGTTCACATCATGCGGCTCCTTGAAATAGTGGTCGGTGAAAAGACAGGTGATGCTGCGCTTGACGTGGCGCGCAACGTGGGCTTGCGCATGAAAAAAGAGCCGATCACGGTGCGCGATGTTCCGGGCTTTGCCTCTAGCCGTCTAGGCGTAGCGCTCGGCCTCGAAGCCATGCGTATGTTGGAGCAGAACGTCGCCACGGCGCGCGACATAGATACTGCCATGGAGTTGGGCTACAACCATCCTATGGGGCCTTTGCGTTTGACGGACCTGGTGGGCCTGGACGTGCGGCTGCGCATCGCCGAATACCTGCACGACGCGCTCGGCTCTGAAACGTTTCGCCCGCCGGAAATCCTGCGGCGCATGGTCTCGGAAGGAAAGCTGGGGAAGAAGAGCGGCGAAGGCTTCTACAAGTGGGACGAAGAGAGAGAGGCGGCGGGCGCTGCTCGAAGTTAAACTATAATTGACTCGCGGCGAGTTGCCCTCGCGCCGCTTTTCGTTCAATACTTACTGCTCACTACTTACTTTTTACTGCTTACTGCTTTTATGAGTACCCCACACAACAACGAAGAGAGACGCTTCGCGTTGCGCATGGCCCTGCGCCTGCCCATCGTTGTTTCGGGCCGCGATGAGGACGGGACCGCTTGGAGCGAGCCGACAGAGACCGACGACATCTCAACCTCGGGCGCGCTCTTTCATCTCAACCAGAAGGTAGCAAAGGGCGAGCGTCTATACATACGCGCGCATCGCCCGGACGGCTCGCCCATAGAGGCGACGGCTGTCGTGGTGCGAACCGCTCCGGCCATTTACGGCACGGCGCGCGTCGGCGTCTCCATCGCAGAGCCTACGGAAAACTGGCTGCGCCTTTTTGTCTCCTGGGTTGCCGACGAGCAGCCCGCCGGGCAGGACGCCGAGACCGATTCATCCTCGCCTGAATAAGGTCATAAGTCTATGAATCCGGAAATCATAAATGAGCAATCGTACCGAGAACGCGAGTGTATTCATCGAGCGGCAGGGGGCATAGGAAAATTCTATAAGGGTGCTTCCTACATAAAACATCTTCAGGCTCTGAAAGGCAATAAAGCAATCAGCTTCGCTGGTCGTGTAGCTCCATTTTTTTGGGCAGATGCTGAGGGGATTCAAGTATGGCTCTGTGATGGATGCGCTACTGAGTTAGGACTCAAAGAAGAAGCCTGATTCTTTGAAGGGCCTTTCAAATCTGAGATGTGCATGAGCGATGCTGAACCCTTTCCAACCGATCTTCATCAAAAATTAATTCGGAGCTAAAACAAAAAAGATGACGCAATCTTACGAGACTCTTCTGGTCGAGCGGCGCGACCGCGTCGCCATCATCACCATCAACCGCCCGGAAAAAAGAAACGCGCTCAACATCAAAACGCGCGAAGAGGGCGCGCATGTTCTAGACGAGCTGCGCGAAGACGAATCAATTCGAGTCGTGATTTTCACGGGCGCTGGCGACAAAGCCTTCGTCGCCGGAGCGGACATCGCGGAGTTCGCCGGACGCACAGCCATCACGCAGCGCGAAGTGATGCTCGGGCGCTCGCTCTTTACAGCGATTGACAGCTTTCCAAAACCCGTCATCGCGATGGTCAACGGCTACTGCCTTGGCGGAGGCTGCGAGCTGGCGCTCGCCTGCGACATACGCATCGCCAGCGACAAAGCTTCCTTCGGCCAACCCGAAATCAACCTCGGCATCATCCCCGGCGGCGGTGCCACACAACGCCTGACACGTCTCATAGGCGAAGGCAAAGCCATGGAGCTTATCCTGACCGGCGACATCATAGACGCGCAGACGGCCTACAACCTCGGCCTCGTCAACACGGTCGTCCCTGCGGCTGACCTCGAAGCGAGAACGATGGAGTTAGCCAACCGCATCGCCGAAAAGAGCCCCGTCGCGCTGCGCATGGCAAAGGAAGCCGTCAAGCTGGCCTCGCGCTCTAATCTGGACGAGGGCTTGCGTCGCGAAGTAGACCTCTTCGCCCTCTGCTTTTCCAGCGAAGACAAGAACGAAGGCGTCAGCGCCTTCCTCGAAAAACGCAAAGCCGATTTCAAGGGAAAATGATTTGATTTTAGATTTGCGATTTTCGATTGGAAGCGGACTAAAGATTTAAAGCTTAATCAGATTTCAAATCCCTGATTTGTCCTCTTCCAATCGAAAATCGCAAATCTAAAATCGAAAATTGTTATGCTTCGTCTTATCCTGATCATCGTCGGTGTCATCGTAGCTGCCGTGGGCGGCGTCCTAGCCTACCGCGCGCTCTTTATAGAGCCATACTCCGCCGTCATCATCACGAACACAGACATCCACGAGGTCAAGAACTGGTGGAAGGTAACAGGCGGCATCATCATGCTCATAGCGGGCACAGCCACAGCCTTCATCGCCGCCACCCGTCGCCGCTAGACACGCGCGCTTGACGCATTTTCGCGCCCTAAGTTACTCTATGAGTTCGCCCTCCTCAAGGCGAACGTTCACAAGGGGCCGTAGCTCAGCTGGGAGAGCGCTTGACTGGCAGTCAAGAGGTCAGGGGTTCGATCCCCCTCGGCTCCACCAAAATTTTCTCACTCAATAATAAAAATTCCGGCAAGCCCTTCTGTGTTATACTGAACTATACAAAGGTTCACTGAACCAATAACGGAATACGAATCAAACCGGATGGGCACAACCAAACCAGATTTGAAGGCGGAAGCCATTCGCTTACGTGTTGAGGAGAGATTATCTCTGAGAGAGATAGCTATCATCACGGGGGCAGCGAAAGGTTCACTTAGTCTATGGTTGAAACCATATCGCCTGACAGAAGAAGAAAGGAAGGCGAGGAGTAAAACAGCTAAAAGATATGTTGCCCCTAAGAAAGATCACGGTGAGGAATCGCGGCATAATATGACGGTTGATTGGCAGAGCCTCTCTAATCAACGAAAAGGGAGAATTGCCGAGGCCGCAATACTTTTTCGTTTAGCTCTTCACGGATTTGATATTTATACGTCAGTCTTTGATGGGGATAAAGCTGACTGTCTTGTGCGCGTTCCTGAGAGTGAAAAAATATTTAAGCTTCAAGTTCGATGTGTACATTCACCATCCAAGCATGGTCTTCCGGTTGTTAGGTTAAAGTGTGCAGAGGGGCACAATCAACGCAGGAGATACAAACAGGAAGAGTTTGATTTCATTGTTGGATATTATCTTTTTAATGATACGGCATATGTGTTCTCTGTTGATGAAGTGAAGGAGCATAAAACCTACGTCACTATCTCTGAAAAGCATGCGGAGAGATGGGATAAGCTATGCCTTTAACGATATGCTAAAGACGGGACTGTGGCCGCAGTCAAGAGGTCAGGGATTCAATCCCCCTTGGCTCCATAATTAGATACAACAAGTTAGGGGCGATCATGTGATCGCCCCTAATGCGTTTGAGTCACTATTGTGTCACTCACGATTGAAAAGCATTTTTTGAGCCTTTGATAGCTGCCGGTCGCGCAACAAAGCCTTCCCCGGAAAATCTCTACCTTGCACCTTTCTTCACCTCCTCAGCCGCCATCCAACGGAAAATTGTTGCTATTGACAACATCGTTATTCAAGTTATGGTGGCACTGACCTATTCAACTTTCATGGCACAATTATCTTATCTGCATGTGCGCGCTCTCACAATAAAGGAACTAGACATAGTTCTTGCTAAACAAGCCTTTTATTTCATAAGCTAATCTAGAATTTGATCACCGTATGCGGCTACCAAGTCACAGTCCCCTTACGATAACCTTGCTGCTCATAAGCCATCGTATTTCGCCTAACTAATTGGAGTACTCTCACATGAGCAAAAATGAAGTATCTCAAAACATGCCTGATCAGCCTCCGCCACAGGTATCAAGAAAAGGTCTCGCAAGAAAGATGCAGGCGTTAATTGATAAAGGGCGTGCCTTCCTTCTTGGGTATGATCTCTTTATCTCATACCGCCGGTCGGACGCAAACGGCTATGCGTTGCGTCTGGCGAACCAGCTAATCAAGCAGGGGTTCCGCTGTTATCTGGATCAGTTCTCTTCAACAGCCGACCGGAACTTACCGGAAGCAGTCAAGTACGCGCTTCGTCATAGCACCGGTATGGTCATCATCGGCTCACCGGGCGCGCTTGAGTCGGAGGCCATTGCTGAGGAGGTCTCCATCTTCTCACAGCTCGCGCGGCCAATCCTTCCTATCAACGTCGAAGGGAGCTTGAGCGATAACACGTGGAATGGCCGCATCGCCGGTATTTCCAGAACTGACGAGACGATGGAGGCTCTTGACAGAGGGAGACCCTCGCGGCAGGTGCTCACGCGCCTCAATGACTCGGCTGATTTTCGGCGACGCAATAATCAATTGAAGCGCTTCTTCTTTAGCCTGCTCGCGGCCATTATCCTCGTCATTCTGGCAGGCATCGGGGCATCGGCTTACTACGTCCGCAAAGCCGGTAATGCCCTGATATTGGCGCAACAGGCAGAACAGTCACGGAAGGACGCGGAGGCGGCAGCGCAGGCAGCCAATGAGCAGAAGGCGACTGCCGAGGCTTTACTCAAAACCGCGAAAGAAAATTTGGGCACCGCTGAGTGGTCTTTGGCTGGAGCGGACATTGCCACAGAGAGAGCTGAGGCCGGTGCCAAGACAGCGCAGGAGCAGGAGCAAATAGCCAGAGCGCGCGCCGAAGAGCAGACGCTGATCGCCGAGCGCCAGCGCCGCGTGGCCGTCTCGCAGGAATTGGCCGGGAAAGCTATCTCACAGTTAAACATTGATCCTGAAGTGAGCGTATTGCTTGCTCGCGACGCATACGCAGCGAACCCCAACGAGCAAATTGCAAGTGTCCTGCGGCGCTCGCTGCTGGCCTCCCATATACGCTCTGTCATCACGGATGATGAAACTTATCAGAGCGCCACCATCTTCGATGACGAAGGCAAGAACGCAGCGACCGTCAATAAAGAGACAGGAGAAATTAAGGTCTGGGAGGCGAGTACAGGCGCGCTCCTTGCAACCCTGACAACGGGGGATGAGACGAAAGCCGATTCCGAACAGTCGAATGGCTGGAAGTTGTCCACGATTGCTTTCAGCCCTGACGGCAAGCACATCGCCGGAGCAGGCCGCGACGAGCTGGCCTATCTATGGACATGGCAGGATAAGTCCTCAAGTAAACAGCCGAAGGTGTTAAAGGGTAGCGAGGCGGCGGGATTCCGCGAAGCAAGTTGTTATCCGCAGAAGGGTAGCTGTCGAATCTCGCTTATCTCATTTAGCCATGATAGTCGTTATGTCGCAATCGGCGGCGATAGAGGCTCCATTTTGGTGTGGGACATATACGGGAACCTGTATAAGCGGCTCTTAAAGCATGATGCCGCGATTAACAACCTTAAGTTCAGCCCCAAAGGTTATTACCTCATCTCGACGGGAGCAGATAACCAGATATTGCGTTGGGACTTGAGCCGCCGCGACGCGGAGCAGGAGCCGTTTCTTTTTCAGAGCCCTCTCGGCAGACTTCCACCCCTGGACAACGACAAAGTCGGCGGGCAGCCCGTCCCGCCGGGCTTCTATAGAATCGATAGCATCTCGTTCAACGACTCCGGCACTTATGTCGTGACAACCGTTAACCCCAACAACGGAGGCTACGGGTGTGGAGCACCGTGCCATTTGATAGCGGTCTATGACGTGGAGGGCGGGAACATAAGCTCCCTGTTGTCGTTGGGCCATACGGCCACAATCAATGAAGCCTCTTTCAGCCGCGACCCGAAGAGCCGCTATGTCATCTCGGCTAGTTTGGACAACACGGTACGCATTTGGGACTGGCAATCAGATAGAGAAGGTCGCTACCCGTTGATTCTGCACGACCACGAAGGCGCTGTGCTTAGCGCCGCCTTCAGTCTCGACGGGGAGTACATCGTCACGGGCGGCGACGACGGAGAAGTGCGCTTCTGGCGTGCGGGGACGGTGCTTGAACGCGCCATGTTCAGTCACTTATCTCGAACTCAAGTCTCCGCGATGCCGTGGTTAGTCACCTCGTTTCTAGGACACAAAGGGGGCGTCTACATAAAGTTCAATCGAAAAGGCGATTCCCTCATCACCAGTGGCTCCGACGGTACGGGGCGACTTTGGGACGCCCGCTTGGGACGTGTCGGGGACACCTTCAGTGAGGGTGGCGACGTCACAAGCACAGCCTTCAGCCCTGACGGGATGCATATTATCACCGTTGACAACGGCGATAGGGTGAATTTATGGAGGAAAGACGTCACGGGCAAGTTCCGATTTGTTGCCGAATTAAGAGGAAAGAATATCTTCAAGTTCAACACTGCATCCTTTAGTCCTGACGGGAAACACGTCCTTGCCGCCGGGACAAGAGGGGACAACTCGCAGGTCGTGCAAATCTGGGACTGGCAGACGGACGCCGGACAGGAGAAGGAGCCTGCGTTCGTCGTCAAGGATGGCGGCCAGGCTGAACTGAGCACTACTGCCTTCAGCCACGACAAAGAAGGGCGCTTTGTCCTCATGACCAGCGGCTATATGACCGGCGACAAGAAAAATTTCAACATGGTGCGCATCTGGGATAGGACAAAGCCTAGAGGTAATACTCCTCTGGCTACCATCGGACCGTTGGCGGAGACGGTGGGAAGTGCTGCTTTCAGTTTCGACGCCGACAGCCGGTACATAGCAATTGCAACTACTAAGGGAGTCCGAATCTATGACTGGCAGACGGACAGCGAAAATCCTAAATACATTCTGGGTAAGCCTGAGCCAACACATGGACTCTATTTTAATGCGGTCTTCAGTCCGAATGAGCAATACGTGGCAGCTATTTACGCCACCACGGTCAAGCTATGGAGATGGCAGACAGAGGAAGGGAGAAAACATCCGCTGGTCATGCAGCTCAGTAAGTTTAACGGTCCCGGTGCCATGCAGACAGTGGAGTTTAATGCCGATAGCAGCCTGCTTGTCACAAACGGCGGTGATAACATCACGCGCTTATGGGACGTGCTCACAGGAAGCCTTCTCTTATCTCTGGGCGGGGAGTTTGGCACGCCTACTACGTATCGAACGAGCGCTTCGTTTGGTCCGGATAACAGCAGCATCCTTACGACGAACGAAAGGGAGGTGCGAATTTACGAGTGCCCGGAATGCCAAGGGCCAAATAGTTTGCGCAATCTGGTCCGCGAGCGTATTTCACCACAAGCGTTTTTGAGGGGGTCCTCAAATCTATTGAGACAACTTGAGTCTCGAACTAACCGCCCGGCCTTGCCCACAATGACTCGCGCCAGAGGTAAAACTCGAAGGGAATAAGGCACCAATGTGCTTAACACCTTATAGCGCATTTGAGAGAAAAGGTCATAATCACTATTAGCTGACGCAGGAGTAGTAGCAATGCCAGTTCACCCAACAGGATGGTCAGGAAGGGCAGTAGTTCCCTGCTCACATTGCAATTCAGGAGACAACGGGCCAGAACCGGGTATTTGCCATAGAAATATGTTTGGCGATAACTCTATAGAATCTACAGCTTGTTCTCGCTGCATGGATGCACACTCAGAAGGCTTTTTGAAGCATATGTTAAATGCCCGTAGAACTCCGTGTAGTTATTGTGATGGCAAGGGATATAGGGCAGTTTAATCGTAAACCAATCCTTACACAGTATTAGGGGAGAGTGGTTTACCTTAAAATTCTCATTCCGGTTTCATTATCAACGCACATAATGACTGTTATAGGCAGTATTGATTTCTAGTAGCGATAAAACCTGCGATGATGATTTTCACCCCTTCTGCTCCTAATCAGCAGAAACTATCAATCTAGCTATAGGCTGTTGGTAGCTCCAGAAATTGCCCTCGTAGTAATATAGAAGCTATGACTGTATAATCTTCACGTTCCCTGAACCCCCCCCACATTTTAATACCTATTATATTCTGCTGGATAATTATAATTATGCCTATTGAATCGCCGCTAGAGGGATTGCCTGACAATAAAACCACCAAAGATTTGCTTGCTGATTTAAAAAGCCCCGAACTGGCGCCCTACTGGCTGACGGCCATCATCGATTCGGCGGACGATGCCATTATCAGCAAGACGCTCGAAGGCATTATCACGAGCTGGAATAAGGGGGCGGAACGCATCTTCGGCTACACGGCAGAAGAGGCGGTCGGGCAACCCGTGACTATCCTGATTCCACCGGATCACCTTGACGAAGAGCCTACCATCCTTGCGAAACTCCGCGACGGCGAGCGCATAGAGCACTATGAAACCGTAAGAGTGCGGAAGGATGGCACGCTCGTTGACATCTCCCTCACCGTTTCGCCCATCAGAAGTCCTACTGGTCATATAATCGGCGCCTCGAAGATAGCACGCGACATCACAGAGCACAGGCTTGTGGAGGCGGCCCTCAGCGCTCAGGCCGAGGTTATAAAGCAGGCTTATGACGCGATCTTCTTACGCGACTCCGCGAACGCCATTACGCTCTGGAACAAGGGAGCGGAGAGGACCTACGGCTACACGCAAGGTGAGGCGCTCGGGCGCTCCCCGCATGAGTTGCTCAAGACAGTGCCGCCGGTCCCACTGGAAGAGATTTACAAGAGCCTGCGGCGCGACGGCTACTGGGAGGGGGAGCTTAAGCACACGTGCAAGGACGGCGAGCAGATTATCGTCGAGACTCGTTGGGCGACCCTGTGCAACGTGCGGGGAGAGATCACGTCCATTCTGGAGATTACACGCAACGTGACAGAGCGCAAGCGTGCTGAGGAAAAACTGCTTCAAGCTGCTGCCATTATCGAAAACTCGGACGACGCGATTATCAGTAAAGACTTGAACGGCGTCATCCTCAGCTGGAATCCGGGGGCTGAGAGGCTTTACGGCTACACCGCGGCGGAAATCGTTGGTCAATCAGTCACGATGCTGATCCCGGCCGACCGCCCTGACGAGGAGCCGCGCATACTAGAGCATATCCGGCGCGGAGAGCGCATGGATCACTATGAAACTGTGCGCCGGCGTAAGGACGGGACGATCATCGACGTGTCGCTCACTGTCTCGCCAGTGAAGGATGCCGAGGGGCGTGTCGTTGGCGCGTCAAAGATCGCCCGCGACATTACCGCGCGCAAGCTCGCCGAAAAGCAGTTGAGCGAGCAGGCGGAGATAATTGAGACGGTGAACCGCCTCGGGCAGACGCTCGCCGGCGAACTGGACCTGCACAAGCTCGTGCAGGCCGTGACCGACGCTGCCACCGAAATCTCAAACGCACAATTCGGCTCCTTCTTCTACAACGTGCTGGATGAAGCAGGCGCGAGCTACATGCTCTACACTCTGTCGGGGGTGTCGCGTGAAGCGTTCGCCCATCTTCCTATGCCTCGTGCCACAGACCTCTTCGGTCCGACCTTTCGTGGCGAAGACAGGATACTGATCGACGACGTGAAAAAAGACCCACGCTACGGTAAGAACTCGCCTTACTACGGGATGCCGGAGGGTCACTTACATGTGACGAGCTACCTTGCAGTGCCGATCGTCTCCCGCTCGGGAGAAGTCTATGGCGGTCTCTTCTTCGGGCATTCGGAGGAGGGCGTCTTCACCGAACGTGCGGCGCGTATAGTTGAGGGGTTGGCGGCGCAGGCGGCGGTCGCGATGGACAACGCAAGGCTCTTCGATGCGCTCAAGCGTGCGCGTACCGAGGCGGAAACAGCCGCCGCCGAACAAGAACGACTGTACAGACAGGCGCAGGAGTCCAGCCGATTGAAGGACGAGTTCCTTGCAACCGTCTCGCACGAACTGCGCACCCCGCTGACGGCCATACTCGGGTGGGCGCACATGCTGCGCTCCGGGCAGATTAACGGTGACAGCACGACTAAAGCACTTGAGACGATAGAGAGAAACGCGCGGGCGCAGGGGCAGCTTATAGACGACCTCTTAGACGTCTCCCGTATTGTTACGGGCAAGCTACGAATCGACGTCCGGCCTGTTGACCCGAACTCTTTCATAGAGGCGGCTATAGAAGCCGTGAGGCCGGCAGCTGAAGCCAAGGGCGTGCGTGTGCAGAAGATTATGGATACAGGCGTGGTTTCGGTTGCGGGTGATCCTGTAAGGCTCCAGCAGGTGGTCTGGAATCTGCTCTCGAACGCCATCAAGTTCACCCCCAGAGGCGGGCGTGTGCAAATCAAGCTCGAACGCGTGAACTCTCACATAGAGATAGCCGTCAGCGACACGGGCTCAGGGATAACGCCGGAGTTTTTACCTCACGTCTTCGACCGCTTCAGGCAGGCGGACCAGCGCACTGCACGCCTGTATGGAGGGATGGGTCTGGGCCTTTCAATCGTACGCCATCTGGTAGAGCTACACGGAGGTACCGTCAGGGCCGAGAGCGCAGGTCTGGGAGAAGGTTCGACCTTTACGGTGCTGCTCCCAGTTGCTGCGGTCTACCAGGCTGAGGCGGCAGATCAAAGGGTGCATCCGACTGCAAGAGACACTTTGCCTTCTTATGAATGCGCGGAAAGACTCGACGGGGTGCGCGTGCTTGTGGTGGACGATGAGCCAGATACGCGGGAGTTATTGAAAGCAGGGCTGGGGCAATGCGGGGCAGAAGTCTCGGTGACTGCATCGGCGTCAGAAGCGCTGGCAGCAATCGAACTAGCCATACCCGACCTTATCATCAGCGACATAGGGATGCCGGACGTAGACGGATATGAGTTGATGAGACAGATCAGGAACCTGTCGATCGACAAAGGCGGGAAGATACCGGCCATCGCGTTAACGGCGTATGCGAGAACGGAGGACAGGCTACAGGCGCTTCGAGCCGGCTACCAAATGCACGTGACGAAGCCCGTGGAGTTGGCCGAACTGGTCGCTGTTGCATCCAGCCTTGTTGAACGGGGCAGTTGACGGAGCATAAAAACTGAGGCACAAAATTAAGCCCGCAGATTTTGGGCCTCCAAGTTCGTTTAATTATCAAGGTGGGAAGAGAGGGCACTCAAGTGCAGACGATTTTAATCGCAGAGGACAACGATGACCTGCGTGCCATGATAAAGGAGTTACTCGAAGCAAGGGGCTACGGCGTGCTGGAAGCGGCGGATGGACATGAGGCAGCTGCTATGGCCCTCAGTGAGCACCCTGATTTAGTCCTCATGGATTTAGGGCTGCCTGGTACCGATGGACTCTCAGCGGTCGCCGAGATAAGAAAGAAAGTTCCTGTTGTCGAAATGCCTATCATAATCATTTCAGCGTACGACAGGCTCGAGTACCGCACTGAAGCTATAAGCGCAGGGTGCAGCGGATATGTAACAAAGCCCCTGGACCCTACTTCATTGGTTGAAACAATCAAACTATTACTGCGGCCCGAACAATCTGCATAATTAGCACATAATCACTATTATCATCCGTGATAACGTGAAACGTCGCTGACTGCTAAGAGAATCGTCGCGCAACTGTGGCGCAAATCATAAAGCCGAAATTTTAAGGATAATATGGTGCGCTCAAGTATGGGAGTGTTAAAGCTCTCGGACGCGACGCTCAAGCTCTTGGGTAATTTCTGTTGGGGGGGCGTTGTCGTGGAAGCTCACGGCTTCGCCGAAGGTGATGGAGACCTGGCCGGGGCGTGCGAAGTGTTTGTGCTGTTGTTTTAATTCGACGAGGCCGTTGATGCGGATGGGGACGATTGGGGCATGTAGGTTTGCTGCGAGGAGTCCTGTGCCCGTCATGAAGGGGTGCAGCGCAGCGTCGTCGGCGCGTGTGCCTTCGGGGAAGACGAGCACGCTGGAGCCTTGGTCCATCATGCGGCCTGCGTATTGGAAGCTACGGCGGAAGCCGCTCTTTTTCGGGAGCGGGAAAACGTTAAAGAGCGTGACGACCAGCAGGTATTGGATGCGCAGGCGGAGCCTTGTGAGCCACGTGGCGGAGGCCGGTGGATGAATCCAGTCGCGCAGGATTTCGCCTTCCATCGCAATCGCCAAACGCCTGCGGAATCTTCCAGGCAGCGCAGACAAAATCAGCGCATGGTCCACCATGGAGATGTGGTTCGAGACGAACAACACGGGGCCTTCCAGCTTTCTCAAGTTTTCCCGCCCGCGCACTTTTACCCAGCACATCACGAACGTTAGCGGCAGCACAAAAAGATAAAGAGCGAGCGTGCGAATCCATGTGATGGGACGAGAGCGCGCCCACGTAGGGTAAGGATACTGCGGCGCGGTCTCGCTTTCGCTTCTCTGAATCATGCGCTCGACATCGTGCAGGGTCGTCGCGGCTGTAAACGCCGCTTCGTCAATCTCTACCTGATAGCGGTCTTCGAGCGCGCTCAATAGCTCTACACGCCCGAGCGAATCGAGTTGGAGGTCGGTCGCCAGGCGGGAAGAAGACGATGCCGCGCGGGTCGCGTCTGTGTTGCCGCTCACGCGGGCGACGATCTCCGTGAGAGCGCTCGGGTGCGGCGCAGTGTTTGAAGTGCCGGCGGGCTTTGCTTTCAAGATTTCTGCTATCTCTCGCTTGCGCACTTTCAACGTGGAGGTTCGCGGAAAGTCGCCTTCGGTCCAAACTGTCCAGCGTCGAAGCTGTTGATAGGTTGCGAGCGAGCGGTTGGCGCGTTCGACAGCTTCCTGAGCGTTCATTTCATCATCGCGCAGGATGAGGACGGCGAGCGGCTCTGGCCCGTGCGTGCCGTCGATTGCGATGACGACGCTTGAGCGCACTTCGGGTTGTGCGTCGAGCGCCGCTTCCAAATCTTCCGGGTAGATGTTGAGACCGGCGGCTGTGACAATTACCTCCTTCTTGCGTCCCTTGAAATAGAGATTGCCTTCGGCGTCCATCTCGCCCACGTCGCCCGTGCGGAGCCAGCCGTCTTCACTCCGCGCAGGCTTCGCGCCCGCTTGCCAGTAACCGGGCGAGACGTTCGCGCCGCGCACCATGATTTCGCCCTCAGGCCCGAGCTTGATGTCGTGGCCGGGAAGCGTGCGGCCTATGGAGCCGCGACTTCGCTTGAACGGATGATTGACGCTGATGAGCGAGGCCGTCTCCGTCATGCCGTAGCCCTGTATGACGGCAAAGCCCGTTCGCTGCCAGAAGCTTTCGGTGTCCGCAGAGAGCGTTGCGCCGCCCGAGATAAAAGCCCAGAACTTCCAACCAAACTTGCGGTGCACATCGCGAAAGACCCAGAGGCGGCGCACGACGCTCCACCCGTCAGCCTTTTCCAGATGCGCGCTCACACGGCTTCGATCTTCCTTCTCCCAATCGCGCTCTATCTTGTCGCGCAAAGTGTCCAACAGTCGTGGGACGGCGACCATGACTGAGATTTTTTCGCGGCGCGTAGTTTCTATAATCTCCGACGGATTCAGAGACGCGTGGAAGAAAACTTCGCCGCCCAGAAGCTGCGGGATAAAGATGGACATGAACTGGCCGAAGACGTGGCTGAGCGGGACGAGGCTTAAAAAGCGTAGCGGGTGTACGAGGCGTTCCCACTTCAAATATTTTTCAATCTCGCTTTCCAGCGGCGCGATGTTCGCCAGCAGGTTTCCGTGCGTGAGCACGACTCCCTTCGGCTCCGTCGTCGTCCCTGAAGTGTAAACAATCTCGACTACCTCATCTTCGCGCGGCTGCCTTAAAGTCTCATAAGGCATCGGCGCGTGGTGCGCGACGCTTTCGCGTAGGTCGTTGATGTTCAGATGCTGCAAGCCTTCCGGCTTACACGCTTCAGTGTCGTCAATCAGGATGAGCTTTGCGTCCGTTTGTTGACGGACGCTCTCTACGAAGTGGGGCGCGCTCTCCGCATCCAGAGGGACGACGACCGCGCCGCGCGCGACCGTGCCGAAGAAGGCCGCGACCCATTCGGGACTGTTCTCTGCTTTGATGAGCACGCGCTCGCCCTGCTCAACGCCTCTTGCTTCAAGCTCGCGCGCAAACCTCCACGCGGTTTCCGCAACTCCTTTGTAAGACCAGCGCACCGTTCGCAAGCCTCGCCTTGAGACAAACGCACACGACGCCCCGCGTCGCGCGTAATCTTCCAGAAAGCTGAGAATGCTGCTACGCATGAGAACGAGTTGAAGCCGACTCCTTCACGTAAAAATTTATCTTAACTGCGATCGAGCGCCCCGCGTCGCACTCGCTGTGACACTTTTAAAATTGTTTCATCTGTTCATTTCTTCATTGAATCAATGAACAGATGAAACAATGAATCAATTTTAGAAGTGAACTCCAGCCAGTCGCCGTTTGCAGGATGATGAAAGCAAAGCCGTGCGGCATGAAGACAGAGGCGCGTCGCCGCGTGCGTCTGCACATCTGGCCCGTACCACGAGTCTCCTACAATCGGGTGGCCTATATGCGCGCAGTGTATGCGTAGCTGGTTGGTGCGTCCCGTCACGGGCTCAAGCTCTACGAGCGTCAGGCCGTTTCTTCTTTCCACGACGCGAAGCCGCGTCAACGCGTCTCTACCTCCATTCAAAACTCTCCATTTCGGATGAGCCTCAGCATCGCGCCCGATAGGAGCTTCAATAGACAGCTTTTCATCATCTATCAAACCGCGCACGAGCGCGAGGTAGCGTTTCTCTACCAGACGATGATGAAAGTGGCGCGTGAGAATAGTCAGAGCGCGCTGGTGCTTGGCTACGACCATGAGACCGGAGGTCGCGCGGTCCAGGCGATGCACTAGTCCGGGGCGAACCGTCGGCAGCAAAGTTGAGCCTTCTGCCGTTGGCGTATCCTGAGTGGGCCTGTGCGCGCCGAAGTTCAGATGATAGGAGAGCGCGTTGGCGAGCGTTCCCGTTTTCTCGCCGCGCGTCGGATGAACGAGCATCCCTGCGGGTTTATCCACGACGACTAGATGTGCGTCTTCGTAAACAATCGAGAGCGGGATGGGCTCGGGCGTCATCGCCGTCGGCTCGCCTTCTTCCAACTCAAGCTCTACACGGTCGCCCCTCGCCAGGTGATAGCCCGGCACACCGCGCTCACGGTTGACGAGGCACGCGCCCTCGGCCAGAAGAGTGTTGATACGCATGCGGCTCAGCCAGCCCAGACGGTCTGCCAGAAAACGATCCAGCCTCATGCCCGCCTCGCTCTCCGCAATCTGAAATTGTAGCGATTGCTTCACGCGAACTATTTTACGAAAGAGACGCGCCCCAACGCGACAGTTTAGATAGACTTCTGAAGCGACGTTAAAACAAACCCTCGCCGCTCTTGTGCTATCTTTACTGGAATCAGACTTGAGCCTGAATCGTCTCAGCGTTTTGTACGTCTTGCGACAGAGCGCAGAGGGCCACCGCATGAGGGGAAGTCAACATCAAAAAAATACTGGTCGCCTCGCATCCGTGCGCCTGATGGCGGACCAGGCTTTTTCCAGGGCAGCGGGCGCGCCGCTTCTTCCCGGCAACCAGATACGGCTTCTCAAGGACGCGCAGGAAAATTATCCCGCGTGGCTCAACGCCATACGCACCGCACGCCGTACGATTCACTTCGAGTGCTACATCATTCACGGCGACGAGGTGGGCCGCCAGTTCGCGGAAGCTCTCGCGGCCAAAGCGCGCGAGGGCGTGCATGTGCGCGTCATCTATGATTGGCTGGGCTCGTTCGGCATACGTCAACGCCCGCTCTGGCGTTTGATGGCGGACGCGGGCTGCGAAGTACGCTGTTTCAACCCGCTGCGTTTTGACAGCCCCTTCGGCTGGCTCAGCCGCGATCATCGCAAGGCGCTTTCGATTGACGCCGAAGTCGCTTTCGTGACGGGCCTCTGCGTCGGGCGCATGTGGGTCGGCGATCCCGCGCGCAACATAGAGCCCTGGCGGGATACGGGTGTGGAAGTGCGCGGGCCTGCCGTGGCCGACGTCGAAGCGGCGTTTGCGCAAAGCTGGATCGCGACCGGCGCACCGCCTTTGCCGGAAAATGAAATGGTCGAGCGCGACGAGATTGACGAGATGGGCAAGACGATGCTGCGCGTGATTGCCAGCATGCCCAACACCGCGGGGCTTTATCGCCTGGACCATCTCATAGCCTCGCTCGCGCGTCGTTCGCTCTGGCTCACGGATGCTTATTTCGTAGGCACTACGCCGTACATACAGGCGCTCGCCGCCGCGTCGCGCGATGGCGTTGACGTGCGGCTCCTCGTGCCCGGCTCAAGCGACCTGCCTTTCTTCCGTGCGCTGTCGCGCGCCAACTATCGCTCGCTCCTTGAAGCGGGCGTGAGGGTTTACGAGTGGAACGGCTCTATGCTGCACGCCAAGACGGCTGTGGCCGACGGGCAGTGGGCCAGGGTCGGCTCTACCAATCTTAATCTAGCCAGTTGGATCGGCAACTGGGAACTGGACGTCGCCGTCGAAGATGAAAAGTTTGCACAAGCGATGGAGGAGATGTACCTACAGGATTTGGAGCACTCGACGGAAATCGTCCTCGGCGCGCACCAGCGCGTGCGTCCAACGAATCGACCGGAGCCTCAGCGGCGGCGCACCAAAAGATCGAAGCGCGGGAGCGCAGGCCGCGCCGCCATCGGCGCACTCGGCATTGGCAGCGCCGTCAGCGCAGCCATCACCAACCGCCGCAGCCTCGGTCCGGCAGAGGCCAAGATCATGGTCATGGGAGGCGGCCTGTTGCTGTTGTTAACTGTGGTCGGAATCTTCTGGCCGCGTGTTCTCACTATCCCTCTGGCCGTGCTCGGCATCTGGATCGCCGTCGCGCTTTTTATACGCGCCTACAGGCTGCGCACCGAAGGCGCAAGCGCGGAGATGGAAACGGCGCAGGCACGCTCAATGCTGGCCGAGCCCGAAGCGGTCGTTCACAGCAGCGAAAGATTGCCGCATGATAAAGCGCCGTGAGAATAATTTTTAAATTCAATCTCTATGCGTGAAAGCAACTTAAAGAAGAACGAGTGATTCAAAATCAACGACGACGAAAAAAGTTCTTGACACGCGCGCATGAGTTGCCTTATACATGCCCGTTCGCGTTGCTCACGTTTTGAGCAATGCAAATTAAGAAGGGCTAGATAAAGATGAACTGGACCAGTAAGAGACATACAAGCACCGCAGGCACGGCCGCCGCCATGTGGCAGCCGTGTGTCCGTATGCGCGGTGAGGGTGGGTCTCTGGCGGGTTTGAGCCTCGCGCTTTATAGCGTCGAAGGCTCCATTAATCAGCCCAAACTGCAACGGATAGAAGGCTTTACACGTTTAGATCAGCGTCAATTGAATAGTTAGTTTAGCGGGAGCGGACGATGTTCCCGCTCCCGAAAATCTCGAAACAAAAGTTTTCAGTTCAAGATTGAAACGGAGCGGGCTTCAGAAGCTTCCACACGAGGAAGTTCTGAAGCCCGCTCTTTTGTTGTTTGACAATCGAATTACCTTGTCACGTTTTGAGAGATGAAGGCAGGGAGCAGAAGGACGGTTGGCCTCCGGTGCTTTGCGAGAGTCCACAAGGCTGGCCGCCCTCGGTCGACGTGTGCCTCGAAGTGTGTCTTCTTGTGGCCCACATCTTTTTCTGTCTCTCTGCCTTCACTCATTTTGTAACACAACGAATTTTATTTTGCATGCGTGGCGGAGCAGGCTGTCGCCCCTCGCTGTAAACGAGGTGTTCTTCAAAGGCTATCGCAGGTTCGAGTCCTGCCGCATGCACTAAAAAGAGAATGCAAAATGCAAAGTGCAAAATGCAGAGTTAAAGAAGGTCTTTCTGTTCATTCATCATTTTGCATTTTGACTTTTGCATTGCCTTTTGGACTCGTAGCTCAGCGGAATAAGAGCGCGGCTCTGCGAAGGCCGAGGACGCATGTTCAAATCATGCCGGGTCCACTCAAAAAAATTACGGAGTAGCTAAGCTGGAAAAGCGCCTGACTTTGAATCAGGAGATGCGTTGGTTCGAGTCCAACCTCCGTAGCCATCACTTGCCGGTGTAGCCCAATGGCAGAGGCGCTTGTCTTAGGAACAAGAGGTTGGGGGTTCAAATCCCTCCACCGGCATCCGTCTTTACTCACCAATCATTTGCTGTCGTGGCGCAACTGGCAGACGCGCACGGTCGAGATCCGTGTAGATGAGGGTTCAAATCCCTCCGACAGCATCCCTTTCATCAACCATGCGCGCGCGTAGCCCAAACTCGGGTAGAGGCGGCTGACTTAAAATCAGCTTACGTGAGAGTTCGAATCTCTCCGCGCGCAATTCTCGCAAACGTCTTTCAATTGGGGATGTAGGCAAATTGGATTAAGCCACTTGACCTTCAATCAAGCGAATGCGAGTTCGAGTCTCGTCATCCCTGCCAAAACTTTCTTACGTGGGTCGTAGCTTAATCCGGTAGAGCACTGCGCCGTGAACGCAGCACGCGCGGGTTCAAATCCCGTCGGCCCACCCAAAAATTTTTCACACGGAACTGTGGCCGAGAGGTGAGGCACTTCACTGTCGATGAAGATGATGACGGTTCGAGTCCGTCCAGTTCCGCTTGGCCCGCGTCTCTGTAGCTTAACTGGTAGAGCGGGTGATTCTTAATCACTCAGGTCTGAGTTCGACTCTCAGCGGGGACATTGAGATTTTTCACGGAGTGTAGCCTAGCGGCTTCAGGCACTTGCCTTGGGAGCAAGACGACGGGGGTTCGAATCCTCTCACTCCGATCACTTACCAACGCATCCTTGGTCCAGCCTGGTCGAAGACACGGCGTTGCCATTGCCGAGACACCGGTTCGAATCCGGTAGGATGCTCCAACCTTTTTTCACACGCGCCCCCGTAGCTTAACGGAAGAGTGATTTGCTTCGAACAAATCGAGTGTGGGTTCAAATCCTACCGGGGGCTTTCTTTCCAACGCTTCGTGCGGGAGTGATGTAAGCGGCAACATGCGAGAACTCCACTCTTGAATTGAGGGTTCAAGTCCCTCCTCCCGCTTCAATTCTTTTTCACCGCGCACGCGTAGCTAAGCTGGTTAAGGCGCTGGATTGCAAATCCGGTCATCGTCGGTTCGAATCCGACCGCGTGCTTAAAACGCAAAGACGCGCGGCTCGAAAGAGCTTTTTCGTTTTTGTTGTCTTCAAGAGCGGGGAATTCGCGCCCTGCGATTCATCCTCACACCCGCTCTTCTCAAAAAACTGTCCTCGCCCCAGGGCGCGACCGCTTTGAGGAAATATTTTTTTCAACTTGATGAAAGGAGGTGCCGGGAACAATGGCACTTGATGGCAGAGTTTTATTGCTCAATCAAACTTACGAGCCGCTCGGCACCGTCGGTGTCGCGCGCGCTTTTGTGATGTATTTCAAGGAGGTCGTGACGGTCGAAGAATGGGATGCATCGTTGGTGCTGCGCACAGTGCGTGCAGAATATCGGGTTCCTTCTGTGATTCGTAGACAGACCTACATCAACGTGCGGCGCAGGCGCGAGGCGTCGGGCGCGAAGCGTTTGCGCATCTATATCCGCGACAAATTTCGCTGCCAGTATTGCGGCGCGAAAAAGGGAGCGCAATCGTTAACGCTCGACCACATCTTTCCGCGCTCGCGCGGCGGCGACAACAGCCCAATCAACATCGTCACGGCGTGCGTCGCCTGCAACACGCGCAAAGGCAACCGCACGCCTGAGGAAGCGCGTATGCCGCTTCTGACGACGCAATCGGCTCTGCGCGTGCGTCTCGAAAGAGTCGTGCTGTGTCACTACGCGGAGGCGCGTCCCGAGTGGAAGAAGTACCTGTTTATGGACGTGCACGACGACCGCGCGACCTTCGAGCGCCTGCGCCGTGAAGCAAAGAGAAGATGAGCGTCACCGTCATAACGTGGACGCTCATCTTCTCTCATAGCATCCTTTTCATCCTCGAAAAAAAATCATCTTCCGGGCGGATAGCTGAGACTTGGATTAGCGCTGCGCTGAAAATGCAGAGAGGTTGGTTCAATTCCAACTCCGCCCACTAAGTGCAGGGATGAGGGATGAAGTAAGAAGTGCAAAAGTCAAAATGCAAAATGATGAATGAAAAGCTATTCCTTCTTTAATTCTGCATTCTGCACTTTGCATTTATCACTTCTTCTCATCCCTCATCCCTGCTTTTCGGGGCGTCGGCTCATCCCGGCCAGAGCATGTGACTCTGGCCTCCGGGACCGTGGAGCAAAAGAGGTGCACGTCACAAAGCCTCGCGCCCCGCACCAGATTAAGGCGATGTAGCTCCAACTGGCAGAGCAGTTGTCTCGTAAACAACAGTGTGTGAGTTCGAATCTCACCATCGCCTCCAAAAAAATTTACGCGGCCCGCGTTCCCGGCATCAGTCTTCTAAATTGATCCTTCAAAGAGCTGGGCGGACAGGCATGGGGTTCAACTCCTCCGTGGGCCTTCGTGAGTTTCATTGCGGCTGTGTAGCTTAACGGCAAAGCAAGCGTCTCATAAACGCGAGAGTGGTTGGTTCGACTCCACCCACAGCCACCATAGATTTTTCCAAAACTTTCGGGCTGGTGATGTAACTGATAGCATAGAAGTCCTGCAAACTTCTTGTGAGGGTTTGAGTCCCTCCCGGTCCAGCCAAAGACTAAAGGAGGTCAACGGCTATGGGAAATAACAAACTAAAACAAGAACTATTGGGTATGCCGATAGGAACGGCAGCAGCCAGATTGCGTAAGATGTTGTTGTTTGAATTCTCTAAACGTCTAGGGTTGGATTCTTGCTACAGGTGTCAAAGGAGGATTGAGGCGTTAGAGGAGTTCAGTATAGAACATACTAAATCATGGCAATGGGACGAAAACCCGGCGGAAGCGTTTTTCGATCTATCTCGTATAGCGTTCTCTCATCTCGTTTGTAACGTATCTGCTCCAAGAGAGTCCCCTAAATTGCATGGTACGAAGTGGAGGTATGAAAACGGATGTAGATGTGAGGCATGTACGAGCGCACACGCAGCAGATGTAAGAGAGTGGCGTTATAGAACTGGTCGAAGAAGGCAAAGTGTGTAAGTCCCTCCGGTCCACCATTGGCGGGTAGCTTAACTTCGGCAGAGCGTCTGATTGTTAATCAGAAATGTGCCGGTTCGACTCCGGCCCCGCCAGCCAATCTCTGTTGACCCGAAGCTCTAGCGGCAGAGCGGCAGACTTTTAATCTGCGAGGTGCGAGTTCGAGCCTCGCCGGGTCAACCAACCTTTCGCGGTGTAGCTCAACGGCTAGAGCATTTGATTGATGAGATCGGACGATGGTTCAACTCCCTCCACCGCGATTGCTGTCAAACGGGGCGTAGCTCATCGTGACGGAACATCTCTTGAAACTGATCGTATCAGTGAAAGGCAAGCAGGTTCCAGAAGCAATTCCAATAGTCAGAAGGAGAAGACCGTGAAGTCACGATTGCTCACTATCATTGCAGCGCTTTGTTTGTGCTTCTCAGCCGTGTCCGTTCCGATGTCTGCCAGCATGGCTGCTTCGACTTCCGATTGGCCTCAGTGGCGAGGTCCGGGACGGGATGGGACATCGCGCGAGAGCGGTCTCCTTAAACAATGGCCGAAGGAGGGACCGAAACTGCTCTGGCAGGTGAACGACATAGGCGACGGCTATTCAACGCCTGCGGTTGTCGGAACGCGCATCTACCTGATGAGCAATCGTGGTATGGAGAATGAGTTTGTTCAGGCTCTCTCAACTCATAATGGAAAACCTTTCTGGACAACGCGCGTCGGCAACGTCGGCAACCCGAATCAGAACCCGCCTTACGCGAAGGCCCGGTCCACTCCGACCGTTGACGGAAATTTCATCTACGCGCTCGGCTCGGACGGCGACCTCGTTTGCCTTGAAGCCAAGAGCGGCAAGATTCGATGGCAGAAGAGCATCCGTAAAGAGTTCGGCGGACAGCCGGGCGAATGGGCCTATGCAGAGTCTCCGTTGATTGATGGTGACGTGGTGGTCGTAACCCCCGGCGGCGCGCAGGCAACGATGGTGGCGCTTAACAAAAAGACGGGCGCGCTCATCTGGAAATCGGCGGTTCCGGGTGGCGACGCAGCGGGTTATGCATCGGCAATCGTCGTTCAGGGGGGCGGCAGAAAACAATACGTGCAGTTATTGAGCAAGGGGCTGGTCGGAGTTGATGCGAAGACCGGCCAGTTCCTCTGGCGCTACAAGGATTGTGCAAAGGGTCCGGCGCAATATTTCACGCCGGTCACGCGTGATGGATATGTGTACTGCGGCGCGCTCGGCGTCGGAGGCGGACTCGTACGTTTTAAATCGGACGGCAGCGGAGTCGCGGCAGAGCAGGTCTACTTCGAGCGCGGACTCCCGAACGGCATCGGTGGAGCGGTAGTAATTGGTGAAACTCTTTACGGCACGGAAGTCGGGCAGAAGCTGATTGCGGCTGACTTCACCACGGGGAAAGTGAAATGGCAGGCCGCCGATTTCGGCTGGGGGTCTGTAGCCTCCGCCGACGGGCATTTATATGTTCACCTCGTGAACGGAGATTTCGTGTTGGTAGAGGCGACCCCGGAAGCATTTCGCCAAAAGGGCCGCTTCACTCCGCCGAACCAGCCGCAGAAGAAACAGGCGGGGCAATTTGCCGAGATGGCGTTTGCATACCCGGTGATTGCTGACGGAAGGCTTTACATTCGCGATCTGGGGACATTGTGGGCCTACGACATCAAGGCCAGCCGTTAGATAGTTATACTGGTTGGCTAAAGCTTCATCCGCGGGTTCTATTCCCACCGCCCCGACTCTTTCACATCTCTTGCGGGATGGTGTAACGGATAACACGCGGGGCTTTGAACTCTGAGCTGAAGGTTTGATTCCTTCTCCCGCAGCCAGCAAATTTTTCTCTATCATCAATTCTCTTTTTCACAAGGTACTTCGATTGTCGTGGATTCCGATCTTCTTTACAGGATTGGAATTTCATCACGCAATTAAGGTCACAAGGGTAAGGGGTAATGTGAAAGTAACTACCGCGTGCTGGTTCGGTTTGTTCGGTGAGGGAGGGCTAGGGGCACTTGCATTCGCAAGAAGGCGCAACCGGAAGAACCTGTTTTGAACGGAGAGAGATTGGCTGGAGGATTTTTAATCATGACAACCGCATGTGAAACGAAGGTCTCGGCCTTCGGCTCCGTCGAGGAAATCCGTATGCTCGTGCGCGGGTTTGAATCAGGGCGGCTGGCACGCGAGGAATGGACGCACGCCGCGCATCTCTCTGTTGCCTGCTGGTATCTGCTTCATCACCCGCGCGCCGTGGCGACGCGAATGATACGCGACGGCATCAAGCGTTTTAACGACGCCAAGGGAATCGTGACCACCACAGAGAGCGGCTATCACGAGACCATGACGCTCTTTTGGATTCACATCGTTCACAGCTACCTCTGCTCCACCGCGCACACAGATTATCTCTCGCTCTTTAACGACCTGATTGCACGTCATGGCGCTGACAAGCATTTACCTTTCGAGTATTACAGCCACGCATGTTTGATGTCACCCGAAGCACGCGCCGCCTGGGTCGAGCCCGACCTAAAAGCAGGGATGAGGGATGAGGGATGAAAAGCAACGATAAATGCAAAGTGCAAAATGTAGAATTAAAGAAGCTCTTTCTTTTCATTCATCATTTTGCATTTTGACTTTTGCATTTCTTTCTTCATCCCTCATCCCTCCGCCCTCATCCCTTCTTTAAGCCCGCTCGTCACAAAAAAGTTCGCGCTCGTCACTATTTCCATAAAATCAAACGCGCGTGTAAGCTCGATGCCGCTCGTTATTACATATGTAGGGAGAGGATACCTTTCAAAAATGTTCGCTCGCATCAGACCACACTCGCTTACCACGTACGGCATCGTCGCACTCTTACTCTTCAGCTTGAGCTTCGCGGCTCATGGCGCGCAGGAAGGTCAGCAGAAAACGGAGCAGCCAATGGCGCAACCTGTAGCGAAAGCGGAAGACGTCGCTTCGATGGACTCGATTCTCGCGGCGCTCTACGACGTCATCTCCGGCCCGGCTGGTAAAAAGCGCGACTGGAATCGCATGCGCTCGCTGTTTATCCCGGAGGGCAGGTTGATGGCCGTCGGTCCAAAACAAGAGGGCGGCTACCGCTATCGCGTGATGGAGGTGGACGGCTACATCAAGGCAAATGGAAATTTTCTGGAGACCAACGGATTTTTCGAGCGCGAAGTGGCGCGCACGGTCGAGCAGTTCGGACAGATAGCGCACGTCTTCAGCACCTACGAAGCCCGCAACAAGGCCGAGGACGCAAAGCCCTTTATGCGTGGCATCAACAGCATACAGTTGATGAACGACGGCAAGCGCTGGTGGATCGTCAGCGTCTACTGGCAGGCAGAAGGACCGAACAATCCTCTGCCGGACAAGTATCTCAAGACGAGAAGCGAATAAATTTTTTCGCTAATTAACTTTCCAGACTATGAAGAAAAAGAAAAGCGGTGCGTCAAAATTGCGCGCGCCCTTGCGCTGGACTCGCAAGTGCGACGCGGACGATGCGCGAGAACTTCATCTGCCTATCCCGACGCAGATTGTCTCCAACGAAGAATTTTATCCGCCGGAACAGACCGAGGAACAAAAGCGCGTGGAGCTTGAGCTGACCGCGCTGGCCGATAGTCAGGCAAAGCGTCTGGGCTTGACCCGCCGCCGCTTTCTGGCATCCACGGGCGGGATGGCCGCTGCCTTCATGGCTTTGAATTCCGTCTTCGGTCGCTTCTTCGACGTCGATGCGAGCGAGATGACAGAACCTTCGGCCTACGCGGAGAAGTGGCCCAAGAACCAGTTTATCTTCGACGTACAGACGCACCACGTCGCCGCCGGTCGCCAGATAAAAGTTCCGCCGCTTCTGCTTTATCGTCAGGCAGGCGGCGCGTGGGGCAACACTGCCTTGCGCGAACGCGAGCACAAGTGGCAAGACCTTTATCTGGCAAACTACATCAAGGAAATTTTTCTGGACAGCGACACGCTTTTGGCCGTCATCACGGGGCTGCCTTCAAAAACCGACAGTGACAACGTGTTGCCGCCCGCCGAGATGATAGAGACGCGCGCCGAAGTCAACGGTCTTGCGCGCTCGCGCCGCGTCATCGCGCACGGTCTCTTCTCGCCAGACCTCGGGCCGAAGAACATGGAAGAGATGCACCGGCAGGTCGAGCAGATGAAGATAGAAGCCTGGAAGGGCTATCCCGGCCAGCCGCTCGGGGCAACGAATGTCGGATGGTGGATGGATGATGAAAAGATTGCTTATCCGGCTTATGAGTATTCGCGCAAGGTCGGCATCAAAAATATCTGTGTGCACAAGGGTCTGCCGCTTCCCGAATGGGATATAGAGCGTTCGAGTCCGCGCGACGTGCCAAAGGCTGCGCTCGCTTTTCCTGACCTCAACTTTCTCATCTATCACGCTGCGTTCAAGGGAGTCGCGGACGTGCGCGATGCGATTGCCGAGGGCTTTAAGACTAAAACACGCATTCCGTGGGTGTCGGATTTGTGCGAGACGCGCAAGAAGAATCCGAAGATGAAGAACGTCTACATGGAGTTGGGGACGACCTTCGGGATGACGGTTATCACGCAGCCCGTTTTGTGCGCGCATCTTTTGGGGATGATGATAGACGCCTTTGGGCCGGACCATGTTTTGTGGGGGACGGACTCCATCTGGTGGGGCTCGCCGCAGTGGCAGATAGAAGCCTTCCGCCGCTTTCAGATTCCGGACGACCTGCAACAACGCTTCGGCTACAAGCCGCTCACCAAAGAGGTCAAGGATAAAATTCTAGGTCTCAATGCCGCGCGCGTCTACGGCGTGGATGTCAAGGCTCGTCTTCAGGCTATTCCCGACGATTACGTCTCGAAGCTCAAAGAAAAATACAGGGCCGAAGGCGCACAACCATCACACACTCAATACGGCTGGATAGTTTCAAGTTAAATTTAGAAAATGTTTCATCTCTTGAAAATCACGCTCATCTTGATTTCGGTGGTCGCGTTGTGCGCGTCTCCTGCGCATCGTGTGCTGCACGCGCAGGAAGCGGTGGCTGTGGCGCAAAGGGATGCACGCTACTATCAGCAGCAGGCCGTGAAGGCTTACAAGGAGAAGGACTACGCAACGTCTCTTGAGAACATGAAGCAGGCCGTCCGACTGCGTCCGGATCAGCCGACCTATCTTTACAATCTGGCCGGGGCTTACGCTCTCGCGGGAAACAAAGCGGAGGCTCTGGCAACGCTGCGGCGCGTGGCCTTGATGAGCTTGATTTACCCTGCGGAGCGCGACACGGATTTTGATGCCGTTAAGGACTCGCCGGAGTTTCAGGAAATTCTAAAGCGGTTTGCCGCTAACAAGTCTCCGGTTGGTCAAAGCTCTACGGCTTTCACTATTCAACAGCGGGGACTCGTTATAGAGGGGCTGGCTTACGACCCCTCGGACGAGAGCTTTTATTTGAGCAGCGTGCGCGAGCGAAAAATTCTTAAAGTCGGCCCGGAGCGTCGTGTGAGCGATTTCGCCACGGAGGTTGACGGGTTGTGGAGTGCCATGGGGATGAAGGTTGACGCGCGGCGTCGTCATTTGTGGGTTGCCACGGCTGCCGTCAAGCAGATGACCAATTTTCGACGGGAGGAAGAAGGCCAGTCCGGCGTGTTGAAGTTCGACTTGCGTACGGGCAAGCTCATCAAAAAGTACACCGTAGGTAATCGCGCGCAGGCACACTGGCTGGGCGATCTTGTCATCAATGAACGCGGAGACGTGTTCGTGACGGACAGTCTCACGCCCGCGCTTTACGTGCTGCGTGCGGGCGCAAGCGAGCTTGTGCCCTTGCATGAAGGCGCGCCCTTTGTTTCTCCTCAGGGGCTCGATTTTTCGCCGGACGGAAAGAAGCTTTTCATCGCCGACTACTCAAAAGGAATCTTTGTCTACGACATCGAAAGCGGAAAGACAGAGGCGCTCGCCGCGCCGCCCGCTTCGACCCTCATCGGGATTGACGGGCTCTACTTCTACCGAAACAGTCTCATAGCCATCCAGAACGGCACGCGCCCGCACCGCGTCGTCAGAATTTTTCTGAGCCGTGACCTCAGAAGCGCCACGCGAGTCGAAGTAGTCGAAGCCAACAACGCTTTGTTTGACGAGCCCACGCTCGGCGTGCTTATTAAAGAGAGCTTCTATTACATCGCCAACAGCCAGTGGGGCACGGTCGATAAAGACGGCAACCTCGCGCCCACGGAAAAACTACGCGACACGATTGTCCTCAAGACCAAACTCTAACGATTGCGGAATGCGGAATGCGGATTGCGGATTAGAAGATAAATTCTTTCTTCTTCAATCCGCAATCCGCATTCCGCAATCGAATGCTATAATCATGTTGAAAATCAACGTGCTCGACGGGAGGTTAGAGATGGACTGGCGAAAGAACCTGATTGACGACGACGCAGGGATTAAAAACATGCTGGCCGAGACGCGGCGCATCGCCGTGCTCGGCATCAAGACCGAAGCGCAATCCTTTCAGCCCGCCTTTTATGTCCCTCAATACATGCACAGCGCCGGTTTCGAGGTCATCCCCGTCCCCGTCTACTATCCCGACGTGACAGAGATTCTGGGCCGCGAGGTCTATCGCAAGCTCGTGGACGTGCCGGGCGAGATTGACATGGTCAACGTCTTTCGCCGCCCCGTGGATGTGCCGGGCCACACCGAAGACATACTCGCCAAGATGCCTAAGTCTGTCTGGATGCAATCCGGCATTAGCCACGACCACGTGGCCGAAGAACTGGCGCGCGCAGGCATCAAGGTCGTGCAGAATCGCTGCCTCATGGTAGAGCATCGCGCGCTCGGTCGCCGCTGGTAGAAAACTCCAGCCGAAAGCCGTATCCCCCGCCCGAACAAAACGAAACTTCCCCCACCCGCGTCTGCAAAATCAATTTTGAGACGCCTGCGTATAACTTTCGCGAAGTTGAACTGGATAATTTGTCCCATCGAAATAAACAGAGGGAATAGAGTCTGGTTTTTTTTCAAAGAGGGGGAGCAAAGTGAGCGTACAACTTAAAAAATTGGATGTGCAAACAATCGTCATCACGGGCGCGTCTTCTGGAATAGGTCTGGTGACGGCGCGCATGGCTGCTCGTCGCGGCGCACGCCTCGTGCTGGCTGCGCGCAGCGAAGAGGCTTTGAAACAGCTAAAGGATGAGATTAACTCAAGCGGCGGCGAAGCTATTTACGTTGTCGCCGATGTGGGAAAAGAAGAAGACCAGCGCCGCATCGCGGACGCTGCCTTTCAACGTTTCGGAGGCTTCGATACGTGGGTCAACAACGCGGGCGTCTCCATCTACGGGAATCTCTCGGAGGTTTCCACTGAAGACATGCGCCGTCTTTTCGACACGAACTTCTGGGGCGTGGTCTATGGCTCTCTGGTCGCAGCCGAACGCCTGCACACGCGCGGCGGTGCAATCATCAACATTGGAAGCACGCTCTCCGACCGTGCCATCCCCGTGCAGGGCATCTACTCCGCGTCCAAGCACGCCGTCAAAGGCTTCACAGACGCTTTGCGCATGGAGCTGGAAGCCGAAGGCGCGCCCGTCTCCGTCACACTGATTAAACCGGGCGCGATTGCCACGCCCTACCCGGAGCACGCGAAGAACTACATGGACCGTGAGCCGACCGTGCCGCCGCCCGTTTACGCGCCCGATGTCGTGGCGGAAACCATTCTTTACTGCGCAGAGAACCCTGAGCGCGATGTCTTTGTGGGCGGCGCAGGGAAAGCGATTTCCATGTCGGGCCAGTACGCTCCGCGCCTGACGGACAAAGTCATGGAGTGGTCCATGCTGGAAATGCAAAAGTCGGACGAGCCGCCCAAACGTGAACGCGAAGGCGGGCTCTACGAAGCGTCGAATGACCTGCGCGAGCGCGGCAATTATAAAGTGCCCGTCTTCGAGCGCAGCATCTATACGAAGGCTTCGCTCCATCCGGTTGTGACAGGCGCTCTGCTGTTCGGCGCTGGATTAGCGCTCGCCGCGCTCCTGCGTCCCAGAACAAACGGGCATCACGGTGTAAAGCCCCTGAAAGGGGCGACATATCAGTAGCCCAGCACGTTAGTGCTGGGAACACCGAGGCACAAGTTTTAATCAAGCCCCGTCAGGGGCGGCATAAAATCTATGTCGCCCCTGACGGGGCTCAATGATTTATTCGCCGCCAGTTCCCACGGCTCACGCCGTGGGCTACTATTATGTCGCCCCTTGCGGGGCTGATGGGCATAGTCGCTTATCTTAAACTCACGTTAAAAAATATTCGCGCGAGCCTTCGTAGCTTGATTGCTTTTCTGCTTTGACGGCCCTTGATTGCCTGCGAACACTTGGCGAACTTTTTTCCGCAGCCTGTCGTAACAAATCAAGATGCACAATTCGACTGAGACATTACAGGAAGCTTCGGCTGCCGACGCAGAGAAGCCGGAAGAGGAGCGTGCTGCCCACGGACTGCTTCGCTCCGTGCGCGATGCCGTGCGTGGCTCCTCGCATCATGATTACACACGCGGGTCAATCGGGCGCGCGATACTGTTGCTTTCCGTCCCTATGGTCTTGGAGATGATCATGGAAAGCATCTTCGCCGTGGTGGACGTGTTTTTTGTCGCACGCCTCGGCGCGGACGCGGTCGCAACTGTCGGCCTGACCGAAACCATGATGACGTTGATTTACACCGTCGCCATAGGTTTGAGCATCGGCGCAACCGCGATGGTCGCGCGACGCATAGGCGAAGGCGACCGTGAGGGCGCAGCACGCACAGCCGTTCAAGTCCTTATCCTGGGCGCGCTGCTTTCAGTTGTGCTCGGCATCGTCGGCGTCATCTTAGCGCCGAAGCTTCTCGCGCTAATGGGAGCATCCGATACGGTCATTGCGAGCGGGATTAACTATACGCGCGTGTTGCTAGGGGGCAACGTCGTCATCATGATGTTGTTTCTCATCAACGCGGTCTTTCGCGGCGCAGGCGATGCGGCGATTGCGATGCGCGTCCTGTGGATAGCCAACATCATCAACATCGTGCTCAACCCGTGCTTAATCTTCGGCCTTGGTCCTTTTCCGGAGCTGGGCGTCGCGGGGTCTGCGGTGGCGACGACCATAGGGCGCGGGACGGGTGCGCTCATTGCTCTGTATGCGCTCTTTCGCAAGGGCGGGCGCATCACGGTCGCACGACATCACTTGCAGCTTGCGCCTTCAATCATGGTCCGGCTCATACGCCTTTCGGCATCGGGCATGTTTCAGGTCTTTATCGGCATGGCAAGCTGGATTGGTCTGGTCCGCATCATTTCGGGTTTCGGGAGCGAAGCGCTCGCGGGCTACACCATAGGGATAAGGATTATCATCTTCGCGCTGCTGCCGTCGTGGGGAATGTCGAACGCGGCGGCGACGATGGTGGGGCAAGCCCTGGGAGCGAAGAAGCCCGAGCGTGCCGAGCGCGCGGTCTGGCTCGCGGGCTTTTACAACGTGTGTTTCCTTGGAGTCGTGGGGCTGCTCTTTGTCATCTTCGCGCCTCAGATTGTAGGGCTCTTTACCAGCGAGCCTGCTGTTTTATCTTACGGCGCGGATTGTTTGCGAGTAGTTGCGTGCGGGTTTCTGTTCTACGCTTACGGAATGGTGCTGACGCAATCATTCAACGGCGCGGGCGACACGTGGACGCCGACGAAAATAAATCTATTCGTCTACTGGCTCTGGGAGATACCGCTGGCCTACGTGCTCGCGATTGTGCTGGGCTTCGGCCCGCACGGCGTCTTTCTGGCAATCACGATTGCCTTCTCGACGCTCGCCCTCATCAGCGCCGTCGTCTTCAAACGCGGGCGCTGGAAAATGCGCGCGGTTTAAGAAGCAGATTCAAACAGGGATGGACAGGATAGACAGGATAAAAGCAATGCAGAAGTCAGAATGCAAAATGCAGAATGAACAGAAAGACTCTCTTTAATTTTGCATTTTGCACTTTGCATTTATCATTTCTTTTTATCCTGTCCATCCTGTCCATCCCTGTTAATTTCTTTGTCGAAGCTTTCAGCTTTCTTCCACCGCTTCGCGCAGCTCGCGGAAGAGACGCGCTAAATCTTTGGGTTGGTAATGAGCGTTTAAGCCGCTCGGGTTTGGTAAGACCCAGATTGATGTTTGCCCTATGGTTTCATCCTGTAGGCCTAGATGAGCGCGCGGATGATGGAACGCGGTGCGGTAGACGCCAACGCCGAGCAGGGCCAGAACCTTCGGGCGAAAGCGGCGCACCTTTCGTTCCAGCTCGCGTCCTCCAAGAATGAGTTCTTCATCAGTCAGCTCGCTGGCCGCCGCAGTTGCGCGCTCGACCACGTTGGTAATGCCGTAGCCGCTCTTCAAAAGCTCGGCTTCTTCAAACGGCGAGAGCTGTCGGTCTGTGAATCCGCCCGCATGAAGCGCGGGCCAGAAGCGGTTGCCGGGACGCGCAAAGTGATGACCCGTCGCGCCGCTATAGAGCCCCGGATTGATGCCGCAGAAAAGCACGCGCAGGTTTTTCGCTATCAGGTCTGGCACGGTCTTGCCCGCCGACGCCTGAATCTCTTCCTTCGTAGGCTTCCACGCCTTGATCTGTAATTCCGGTTTCACCATCATCAAAAATTAACGCGCTGCTCTTGTCGTCAAAGACGAGCTTGCAATCCTTTATCAAGCATCTTCGACGAGCAGGCGCGCGTCCCCCTCGTTAACCTCCCTGATAAAATCTATTCCTTCATGTCTGAAACGCTTTGCGGCGAGAGCAGCGCGAGCGTCGCTTTCATGATCCAGAGACCATTGAGCGTGACGCGCCATTAAGGCAAGCGCAAAGGCACGGCCCAGAGTTAAAGCAAAGCGGCGCGCACCCGTTTCCACCGCCGACTCCCCTTCTCTTAAAGCTCCGCTCAGCCAGTCTTCCGCATGATTGATTGCTTCCATGCTCGCACGCACCGCATGGCCCAGCTCCGCATCACGCACCTCGCGTGCGAAAATCTCTATCTCATTTTTAATAATGCGCAGCGTCTCCGCGTTGCGCGTCAAAGTGCGCAGCGCGTCGAGCGAGAGCACATTCGTCGTGCCTTCCCAGATAGGCAGCACCTGCGCATCACGCAGGAGCACGGGCAAGCCCGTGTCTTCCACATAGCCTGCGCCGCCGAAGGCTTCCAATACTTCGCTTGTGACGGCGACAGCTTGCTTGCCCGTCACGAGCTTCATCACGGGCGTCATCAAACGCAAAGCTTGCGCTTCCCCGTCCGTTATCTCGCCCGCTTCACTCTTGCCCACTAATTCCGCGACGTAAAACGCCAGATGAAATGCTGCTTCCATCTCGGCTTGAAGCCCCGCGAGCGTATCCATGTGCAGCGGCTTTGCCGAAAGATGCGCGCCGAAGGCGAAGCGTGTGCGGGCGTAACTGCGCGCTAAGGCCAGCCCGCGCCGCATCAATGCGACCGCCGAGATACCATTCCACAGGCGCGTGATGTTGAGCATCGGCGCGATGTTGCGCACGCCGTCGGTCGTATTCATCACAAGCTCGGCAGGCGTCCCGTTTAAAGTAAGCTCTGCGGTCGGAACCTTGCGCGTGCCGAGTTTGTCTTTGAGACGATTGATTTGAATATCACGAAGGCGGCCATGCTCGTCGCGCGTTGTGACTAAAAAGAGCGCGAGCCCCTGACCTCCCGGCCCATTACCTTCGGGCCGCGCCAGTGTGAGCGCCACCTGCGAAGCGGCTGCTGACGTGAACCACTTGCGACCGTAAAGCCGCCAGACGCCCGATGCATCAGTCCGCGCGATTGTTTCCGATAAGCCAACGTCCGAGCCGCCCGTAGATTCCGTCATCCACTGACCGCTCGTCCAGAATTCCGCAGGGTCGCGAGACAGAAGATGCGGGATGACTTTCTTAATCAAGGCGAGGTTGCCGGAGCGCAGGATGGTTTGCGCCGCGCCGTCGGTCATTGCGAGCGGGCAACTGTAGATGTCCGTCGAAGGAGTGAAAAGATAAGCGAGCGCGGCCTGATGCGTGCGCGAATGCGCGGCGTGTGCGCGTTCGTAAGCGGTGGCGACAACGCCGCGCTCGGCTGCAAGGCGTTCCGCGATTTTCCAGAGCGGCGAAACTTCTATACGGTCAACGCGCTCGCCCCACGCGTCCCACTGCGTCAACGCGGGCTCGTTCAAACGATCCGCGAGCTGCAAACGGTAAAGCTCGCCTCCCGCTAGATGTCCCATTTCGGAAAGTGAAGGCTCTATCTCCGTCAAGACTTCGGGCGGCAAAGCGCGGCGCAGGTAAGAACGCAGCACGCGGTCGTCCGTGTATTGATTGCCGAGCCGGGGCGGAGATTGATTAAAGGGACTTGCGGTCATCTGTCTGGCTCTTTCACATATTTTAGAAGCTATTTGAAAAGTCATCATAGCTTAGCTCCGTAGGAGCGTGGATGTTTATAGCTCACGCGCATTTCCCCATCAAGCTCCGTAGGAGCGGCATGTCATGGATGCTAGACATGCCGCTCCTACGGAGCTTGATTCCTGATTAAGACGATGAAGCTATAAACATTCTGCTCCTACGGAGCTAATCAAATCAGGGCTTTTCAAACCGCTTCTTAGGAGCTTTGCATGCTTTCAGTCCTCATTATAATGCACGACCGCGAATCGCCATCATGGTAGCGAGCATGGTGGCGACTATTTTCTCTTCACTATTTGTAACGGCAAAGACTTCGCCGTAGCAGACGGAGAGCGTGCGCCCCGCTCTTTTCACCATCGCACGCGCGACGAGCTTTTCACCACGCGCGGGCGCAAGGAGATTGATTTTGTATTCGACCGAAAGCACCTCTGCGTCTTCAGGCATGAGGGTAAAGGCAGCGTAGCCGCAGGCCGTGTCCGCGATGCTCGTGACGATGCCCGCGTGCATGTAGCCGTGCTGCTGCGTGAAATCTTCATGAAAGGGAAGCTCTATAGAGACTTCTCCGGGCGCAACGCGTGTGAGGCGCGCATTGATGGTTCGCATCAAACCCTGTCGCGCGAAGCTTTCACGCACGCGCTCCTCGAAACGCGCCGTTTGTGGCTCGTGTCTCTTCATGCTTGATTCAGCTTTTCGCTTCGCGCGCGGACTTCTTCGCTGGTTAAGCCGTAGATAGGAGGCGTTGGCACTTCCAGCAGACCCAGATAAAGATAGAGCTGCCCGCGATGATGAACTTCGTGCTCGATCATCGCGCGCAGCCATTTCCACGTAGCGATTTCGGCTCCGCCCGGCGTCGTGCATTTTCGCTCTAAATCTTCCGGCGTCAGGCGGCGAAAAATTTCCATCGCTTCATTGTGCATGCGCGACATGAATTCCAGCACGCCGTCGTAGCCATCTGCCAATTCCGGCCCGTGTCCCGGATAGAGGCTCGGTTTGCCCTGCACATTTTCGGCGTACATGTAGCGCTCAATCGTCGCCAGATGACGAATGATGTCCGCGAATGTGAACTTGCCCGCGTGATAGGTCCAGTCAATCTTGTCCGGCGGAATAACGCTTACGACGCGAAGGGTACGCTCGCGTATTTTTTCAAAGTAGTCCAGGAACGGTTCTATGGTTTTGATTTCCATGATTCAGATGATGGAAAGATTGGGCTTGGGAGAGCTGTGCAGAAGGTCGCGTATAATCTTGAGACCTTCTTCGAGTTGCGCGCGGGAACGCGCCGCGCCAAGGCAGACGCGCACGGCGTGCGGCGCTTCTTCGCGTCCGGGAATAAATGCTTCGGGCGGTGTCACAAGCACGCCGCGACGACGCGCCTGCGCCAGAAATTCGTCGCTACGCCACTGCTCCGGCAATTCCAGCCAGATGTGAAAGCTCAAAGGATGCGTCGCGAACTGCCAGCCGTGAAGAACGCGCGCCGCTATGTCTTGCCGCGCTTCCGCTTCGATGCGCTTCTGCTCTACCAGCCGCTCGGCTGTGCCGTCTTTAATCCATTCGGAAGCAATCTCCGCCATCAACGGCGCGGCCATCCAGACGGTTGCGCGCAAACTCGTCGCGAGGCGTTCAATCATGCGCGCGGGCGCAACCAGATAGCCTATACGCATCCCGCCTGCGATGGATTTTGAAGTGGTCAGAATGTAGTAGCTCTGGTCGGGCGCGAACGCCGCGAGCGGCATGGGCGGATGCGGCAGCATAAAGCTGTGCACGTCGTCTTCGACAATCGAGATGTCGTGCTCCTGTGCGATGCGCGCAATCTCGCGCCGGCGCTCTTCAGGCATCAGTATGCCGAGCGGGTTGTGAATCGTCGGAATCGCGTAGAGCACTCTGGCCGAGCCGTTGCGGCATGCGCGCTCGAAAGCGGCGGGCACGATGCCTTGTTCATCTACCTCCAAACCCTGCAATCGCAGGTGAAGCAGATGAGCCAGATTCTTCATCCCCGGATAGGTCAGGCTTTCCGTCAGGACAGTGTCGCCGGGTTTGGTCAGAGTCGAGAAGACGACTGTCATCGCATGCAGCGCGCCGCTTGTGACGAGCACACGCTCTGCATCAACTTTTAATCCAGAGCGCGAGACCCACTGCGCGCCAGCCGCTCTATGACGCTCGGACCCTGCGGCAGGCTGGTAGCCCAACAGCCCCGAAAGATTGGAACGATTCGAGAGACATGAGAGCGTTTGCGCGAGCGCCTTGCCCAACTGGTCATTCGCGGGCACAGGCGGAATGTTGAGGCTCAAGTCTATGACTGAATCATCTTCGCTCGCGTTGTTGGCGGGAAAGGCATCTGCGAAGAGGTCGTTGCGAACATAAGTGCCACGGCCCGTTTCGCCTACCAGTAGACCGCGACGGGCCGCTTCGGCATAAGCGCGCGTGATTGTGCCGACGGTCACGCCGAGGCGCGTCGCAAGGTCTCTGTGCGTGGGCATCTGTTCGCCGGGGTGTAGGCGACCGTGCTCTATGTCTTCAGAAATGGCGTCGGCAATCGCTATGTAGCGCACGCCGTTGTGCCTGCTTAAATCGGGATTCCACATCGCAAAAATTTTCCGTTGACGACCGTATTGTACCGGCGTATATTCGATACAATTCTAAAGGATTTGTCAAATTGTACCGCTACAATTTGTGCTAAGTCAATGAAAATTTCCGATTTGTTAATAAAAAGCGAGAGCAAAGGAGGCCGCCGTTGAAACGAGATGAATTTGATTGGGAGGGCTTGCAGACGCGGGCCATTCACGCTGCGAGACATCTGAACAGCACGCACGCGCTCAGCGCGCCCATCTGGCAGACGACGAGTTTTGTCCCCGACACACAGGAGCAATACGCGGAGATTGCCGCCGCGCATCATCCTTCGGAATTCTACACGCGCTACGGCAACCCTACGCACGAGCTTGTGGAACAGACGCTCGCCACGCTCGAAGGCGGCGAGGCTGCTTTGCTGACAGGCTCTGGCATGGGCGCGATTACGCTCGCCGCGATGAGTCATTTGAAATCCGGGGATCACGTCATCGCGCAAACAGACCTCTACGCGGGCGCTCGCGCGCTCTTTAGAGACTTCGTGCCGCGCTGGGGCATCACGACAGATTTTGTGGACCAGACAAAGACGGAAGCATTCGCCGCCGCGATTCGCCCCAACACAAAGCTCATCTATCTGGAATCGCCAAGCAACCCGCTCATGCGCCTCACGGATTTAAGAGCGATAGCCGCTCTCGCGCGCGAGCACAAGATTACGACCGTGATTGATAACACGTTCGCGACGCCCGTGAACCAGCGGCCCCTTGAGCTTGGCATAGACGTGGTCATACACAGCGCTACGAAATACCTGGGCGGCCATCACGACCTGACAGCCGGAGCGATTATTTCATCCAATGATTTTATACACGAAGCATGGAAGCTCGCAATTGTCTCTGGCTCTGTGCTTTCGCCTTTCGACTCGTGGCTGTTGATGCGTGGCCTGCGCACGCTGCCTCTGCGCGTCGAGCGACACAACCGCAACGCGACCGCGCTCGCGCAGTTTCTCGAATCGCATCCGAAGGTCACGCGCGTCAATTACCCCGGGCTCGAATCGCACCCGCAGCACGCTCTGGCACGCCAGCAGATGAACGGCTTCACAGGCATGTTGAGCGTAGAACTCGACGGCGGCTTTGAAGCGGCGGAAAGGTTTACTTCCAATCTGAAGCTCGCGGCTTACACGGGAAGCCTCGGCGGAGTTGAAACACTGGTCGTGCGGCCCGCCGCGATGTGGAGCCACCAGTTGACGCCGGAGCAGAGAGTTGCGACCGGCATCAGCGATAGCTTGGTACGCGTCTCCGTAGGGCTCGAAGACGAGCGTGATTTGCTTCGAGACTTCGCGCAGGCTTTGGAGGCCGCGTGATGACCAGCCTGAGCGTCAATCTGAACAAGGTCGCGTTGCTTCGAAACGCTCGCACCATAGGGATGCCGAGTGTCGTGCGCGCGGCGCAGGTTTGCATCGCAGCGGGCGCGCAAGGCATTACCGTTCACCCCAGACCCGACGAGCGCCACATAAGACGGCAGGATGTTTACGAGCTGGCGGAGCTGCTCCAATCGCACCCCGAAGTGGAACTCAACATAGAGGGCAATCCGTTTCCGGAATTCATGGCGTTGGTGCTCATGGTCAAGCCCACGCAATGTACGCTTGTGCCCGACAGCCCCGAGGCTTTTACTTCCGACCACGGCTGGGATTTGTCGGAACACGGAACGCGCCTTCGCCCGATTCTTGACGAGCTACATCATGCGGGCATACGCACGAGCCTCTTTATGGAGACGGACCTCGAACAGATAGAGCGCGCGGGTGCGCTCGGCGCAGACCGCATAGAGCTTTACACGGAGCCTTACGCTGCGAGCTTTGAGCGCGGGGACGAAGTTGAAAGCGTGCTTGAGCTTTTCCGTCGCGCCGCACGTCACGCGCAGGACGTTGGCCTCGGCGTCAACGCGGGCCACGACCTTAACTTGCGGAACCTCCCTCTGTTCTGCACGATTCCCAACATCCTTGAAGTCTCCATAGGCCACGCGCTCATCAGCGACGCGCTGGAAATGGGACTCAAAGGAACGGTCGAGGCTTATCTAAAAATCTTATCCATGACAGCCACCAGAGAAGCAGAACGAGCGCGTGCCTGAGCGCGATGGAGATTGAAACCGATGCGTATTCAACAGCCTGAGCCGGACATACACGTCGTCATCGGCGAAACCTACAATTCCAACTCGGTCGTCTTTACAAACGGCGACGAAGTTTTACTCGTGGATTGTCTGGGGAGCCGCGAGGACGCAGAAGCATTGCGCCGCTTTATCGAAGATGAGCTGGGAAAGCGCGTGCGCTTTATTATCGCTACGCATTATTTCCGCGATCATCTCGCCGCTCTCAAACTCTTTCCCGAAGCAGACATCATCGCGCACAGGAATTACCGGCAGGTTTTCGACTCGGAGATGTATTACTCCGAAGAAGAGAATAGCTTTTTCGTTGAGCCGACGCTTTTAGTGTCCGATGGTCTGGAGATGAGATGGGGGCAGTACAGGCTGGACGTCTTTTATAATCCGGGCCACACCGTGGGCACGCTCTGTGTGGACGTGCCTCTGGCAGACATGATTCTCACGGGCGATACGGTCGTCGGCAACATAGCTTATCTTTACTACACGACACCGGAGGCGATGGCGCGCGCGCTGCGCTCTTTGGAGCAGAGGAGCCGCCGCCGTCTCATTGGCAGCCACATGGGAGTTCGTTCTACGGATGCTGTCGGCAACGCCGTGTTCTACATGGACCGCTTGCGGGAAGAGATCAACGCACGCCGCGCCGTAGACGCGCATGATGCGGTCTTGAAAGTCGAACTGGAGGATTGCGTCCGCGAAGGCGTCGAGGCCACCCGGTTCGAGAAGATGTTCCACCAGCGAAATCTTGAAACCATCGTGGAGAGAAATCTCTTCGCACCCGGCTTATGACTCAAAGCGGCGACCATGAAAGCGCGGGACGTATCCCCGCCGAAGAATGCAAGGTCACGGTCACGGAAGCCCTCGCGCGTCTGCCCGGCGCAAAGGGCGAGCGGTTCGTCTCCGTCCTTGAGCACGGCAGTTTAGTCGTAGAAATTTACGCACCGCGTGGAACGGACCCGCAGACGCCGCACACGCGCGACGAAGTCTACATCGTCGTCGCCGGAAGCGGCACGTTCTTAAACGGAGAGACGCGCCAACAGTTCGCACCCGGCGACCTCCTGTTTGTCCCGGCAGGCATAGAGCATCGCTTCGAAGCTTTCACAGACGACTTCGTCACATGGGTCATCTTCTACGGCCCCGAAGGCGGGGAAGAAGAAAGAAAGTAAGAAGTAAGCAGTGAGCAGTAAGCAGTAAAAAGAAAGCGCGGGGCAATCAAATCGAGCAGCTTTTCGTTCGACTGCTTACTGCTCACTGCTTACTTCAAACTTGTTTTTATGAATGACTTGGTGATTCGCGGGGCGAGCAATCGTGACGCGGAAAAAATTCAGGCGCTGGTCTTCGAGATACTGAGGGAGTATGGCTTACCGCCCGACCCTGAGGTGACGGACGCGGATTTGCATGACATAGAAGAAACCTATCTCAAACGGGGCGGCGTGTTCGAGGTCATAGAAGACCGGGAGGGACGCCTGCTGGGCACGGTGGGTCTTTATCCACTGGACGATGAAATCTGCGAGCTGCGAAAGATGTATTTCGCGCCGGAGCTTCGCGGGCGCGGGATGGGACTGCACATGCTGGAGCGCATGGTCGAGAATGCCCGAATGCTCGGCTTCAAAAAAATGATGCTGGAGACAATGAGCGTTTTGAAGCAAGCCATCAAGCTCTACACGCGATTCGGTTTCAAGCCCACAAAGCCCAAACACATCTCCGCGCGCATCGATCAGGCTTACTTCTTAGACCTGATTTAAAAGAGGTCAGAGGTCAGAGGTTAGTAAAAAGACAGTTCGATAAAAGATAAACATGATTCCTCGCTCCGTCAGGAGCGCAATGTTTATAGTTAACGAGCGATTACGAAAATCAAGCTCCGTAGGAGCGGCATGTTGCTCATCCCTAACATGCCGCTCCTACGGAGCTTGATTCTTCTCTTGCTGCCACTAGCTATAAACATCTCGCTCCTGACGGAGCTAAATTCGGCTGATGTCTTGCTGACGCTTTTTACTGACCTCTGACCTCTAACCTCTTTTCTTACGTTAGACCGGTGTGGCTTCGATGATGCTCAGGTCTGATTGCGTGGGGATGACGCGCGAAAGTTGAAAGCCTGCCGCTTCCAGAAGCTTTGCGTATTCGTCGCGTGTGCGCTCGTGGCCGCCGGGCATGAGCAGGAGTTGAAGATCAAGCACCTTGGCGGGCGTAAAGCCGCTCTCCGAAGTCATGATTTCTTCCATCAGCAACAGCCGCCCATCTTCTTTTATCTGCTTGCGGCAGTGCTTGAGGATTTCAATCGCGCGCTCGTCCGACCATTCGCGTATGACGCGCTTGAGCAAGTAGGCATCGCCGCCTTCGGGCACGGATTCCAGCACGTCTCCTCGCACAACCGCGCAGCGATCCGTGAGCCCTTCCTGCTCTAACAGGCGCTGTGCGCCGAGGGTCAGGTGCGGCGTGTCGAAAAGTATCCCGCGCACGTCAGGGTTCGACTTGAGAATCGTGCTGATGAGATCGCCGTAGCGTCCGCCGACATCCACGATTGTTCCGAGCGAGGAAAAATCGTAAGCCTCTGCGATGGCTTCGCTGTAGAGTTTGGAGCAGCAGTTCATCCCCTCTACAAACATCTTGGCCGCGTCCGGGTGACAATCCAGGTGCTGGAAGAAGCCTCTGCCGAAGACGTGCTCAAAGGCAGACTCGCCCGTCTTCACAGAGTGCATGATGTCGCCCCACGCCTGCCAGTTGCACTGTCCGCCCAAACAGACAGCCAACGGGCGCAAAGACCCTTCGGCATCCGAGCGCAAACTCTCGCCCATCTCGTCGAGCGCGAAAACATGCGGCTCGGTCTCCTTAAAAACACCTATGGCCGAGAGCGTCCTGAGCACGCGATAGAGCGACGGCTCGTGCATAGAAGTAGCCCGCGCCAGTTCTTCACTGGAGCGCGGGCCGTCCTGTAAAAGGTCTGCGAGCGAAAGATTGGCCGCGACGTAAATGGCCTGCGAGATCATGAAGCCGTGAATCATACGGACCATCATCTCGCGCGGGTCTCGCGCATTCTTGTCAGTGCGTTCGGTGGTCTCCTCCTGCCCGAGGAGCACGCTCTCGACGCCCTGCTGATTTCGTTCTGAATTGACTACAGACATAAACCTTCTTTGCGGCGGCTCTGTTCGCCACCGAGAATTTATTTCGCCCGACTTTTCAACGACCGAGAGTCTCTCTCTTGTCCTGGCCGCGCATCCCCCCATCGAGCGATTCCCCTCAAAAAAGCCAAAATCGTTTGGCCCTCTGTCTATTAACGCGAGAACCGATGCCGATTCCAATCAAGCTCGAAAAGGAAAAAAGCCGGTCCCGGAAGGGAACGGCGGAGGCGGCAGGCGTGAGGTAAGCCTTTTATTAGCTAAGTTTAGGGCTTTGCTGCCCCCGAAAGCTTAGAGTCATTAAGATAAAAATTAACAGGGATGGACAGGATAGACAGGATAAAAGCAGTGCAAAAGTCAAAATGCAAAATGATGAATGAAAAGCTATTCTTTAATTCTGCACTTTGCACTTTGCATTTATCATTTGTTTTTATCCTGTCTATCCTGTCCATCCCTGTTTGAATCTGCTTTCTCTAGGCGGTCAGTCGGGGAGAATCGTTTAAGAGACTCTCTTTAGACGGGCACGGCTTCTATCAAGTTCCAATCGCAAATCGGCAATCGCAAATCGAAAATTAAAGCCTTAGCGCAGCTCGAAGCCTTCGAGCGCCACCGTGTATTCCTTTTTCGCCGCATCGTAGCGCATGCTGTACTTGGTCGGGTAGTAACCGGACTTCGCATATTTCTGCGGCGTTTTGATGTACTCGGTCAGGTTCACTTTGGTCTCGAAGAGGCTCTTGGCAATCATCGGCTCGAAGAAGATGAGCTTGCCGTCGTAGTTGCCGTAGATAAATGTTCTGGTAAAGGGCTGGCCGTTCAGCTCGCGCGCGTTCGAGTCGATCCAGTGCGCGCCCATGCGCGGGACAGCCGTGCCGGGCGGCAGGATGTAGCCCTGCGGAACGTATTCGGCTGAAGGCTTAAGGTAGCACTTCGCCAGATCGTCGCCCTCTGCCGTGATGCGCTCGCGCTCCTCCGGCGTGATGGTATAGAAGTGTATGTCGAAGTGGGGCACCGTATAGACGTTTTCCGGCTCGTGCCCCTTCGGGTTCCAGCCAAAGTAGATGTGAGTAAAGGGCGTCGCAGCCGCTTCTTTGGGGAGAACCAGATTCAGATCTATGGCTGCCTGCCCCCTGGGTAACTCCGTCGGCGCACTCCGCAGCGCCGACTCGCTAAAGGTCAAACCCACCGCCAGTGGTTTGCCTGCCCCATCCAGAGTTACCCAGGAGCGCACAGTGCCGCTGCCCAGCGGCCTGGTTGCTCCGACGAATGTCCCCGCCCTGTTGTTCGCCGGAGCGACGTAATTCTTTGTGCCCTTTGTACGTTTCTGCGCGCCGAGCGCCACGCCCTGCGTCAACGCCATCCCGACGATTAAGAGCAGAAGCGCCAACGCCATTGAGAACTGTCTGAAAAGTGTAACCGTGCTTGTCATCATCGTCTGTGCTCCCTTCTTTTCCCTCTCAACTGTTAACGCGTATTTCAATTCTTTTCCCTCTCAACTGTTAACGCGTATTTCAATCGGAAACAGAATCACACGGCGCGGAAAAATTTTTCGGCGCGAAAAAATTTCCACTTCCGCCGGGAAAGAAGAAAGGGGGACGCCCACCGTCCAGCGGTTTTGCCTTCTGAGATTGACTTCCGCAAAGACAAAAATTATGCTCGACTGTGAAGAAGGAATAACCCTCCCTATGGTCCGTCTCGGACACCGCTCTATGACGCCACAGCCAAAAGAGGTAACGCAGCTTTTGCAGCAAACAGCGCGGGGCGACCGGGAGGCGCTCGACCAACTTCTGCCGCTTGTTTACAAAGAACTTCGACAAATAGCTGATCGTTATCTGAAGCGGGAGCGCGCCGATCACACGCTGCAAGCCACGGCCCTTGTACATGAAGCTTACCTGCGGCTCGTTGACCAGCGCGAGACAGAGTGGCAAAACCGCGCTCACTTTTTCGGCGTCGCAGCGCAGATGATGCGACGCATCCTTGTCGATTACGCGCGCGCCAGCCAGACGGCCAAGCGCGGGAGCGGCAGCGTAAAAGTTTCGCTCGACGACGTACTGGAAATCAGCGAGGAGCAGATGGGCAGCATGCTCGCGCTTGACGAGGCTCTCTCGGCCCTCGAACAATTGGACCCGCAGAAAAGCCGTATCGTAGAGCTACGCTTTTTCGGCGGCCTCTCCATAGAAGAAACGGCGGAAGCCCTTGGCATCGGAACCGCCACCGTTATCCGCCAGTGGCGCATGGCAAAGGCGTGGCTTTATAAAGAAGTGACAGGCGACAAATGATGAATGCAAAGGGCGTTGTTGCATAAATAGCTACGGAGACGGCAGTGCTGGTAATCTTGATGTGTGACCAAGAAGAAAACCAAACGCACTTACCGTCTCCGCAACTGGAGTCAATATAACAAAGCTCTGGTCAGGCGTGGAAGTCTGACCGTCTGGCTCAGCCAAGATGTCCTTGCTGCATGGAATAACACAGCGCGCACGGGCAAGCGCGGCAAGACGGCCTTCTACACTGACACCGCTATCCTGTGCATGGCGACTTTGGAAGAGGTGTATGGCTTGCCCTTGCGCGCCACCGAAGGGTTGACGCGCTCGGTTGTCCGGCTGCTCGGCGTCGAATTGAGCGTGCCCTGTTACACGACGCTCTCGCGCCGTCGCCGATCCTTGGAAGTCGAGTTGCCGCGCCTTCGCAAGTCGGAGCCGTTGCACATGGTGGTGGATTCGACAGGCGTCAAGGTCTATGGCGAGGGCGAATGGACAGTGCGTCAGCACGGATACACGCGTCGCCGCACATGGCGCAAACTGCATCTGGGTGTGGACGAAGCCACGCATGAGTTTGTCGCGGTTGTCGTCACAACCAACTCGTTCAAGGACTCGCAGATGCTTCCCGACTTGCTTGAGCAGGTCGAGGACGAGATCAAGCAAGTGAGCGCCGATGGAGCCTACGATAGCCGCAACTGTTATGACGCCCTGAGAGCGAGAGCAGCGCGGGCGGCGATCCCGCCGCAGAAGCGGGCACGTATTTGGCAGCACGGCAACACGAAAGCGGAAAGGCACATCCGCGATGAGAACTTGCGTGCCATCAGGCAAAAGGGGCGGAGACAGTGGAAGCGCGAGAGTGGTTATCATCGCCGTTCTTTGGCTGAGACGCAGGTCTTTAGAGTAAAGATGATCTTCGGCGAGCGGGTTAGTGCACGCAGTTTTGAGGGGCAGGCGGCGCAGTTGCTGGTGCGGTGTGCAACGCTGAACCGGATGACGCACTTGGGAATGCCTGTGAGCTACGCCGTGTGAGCCACGGTTGATTCCAATTGTGGAAGAGACTGTGCTCATTTCGATTTATGCAACAACACCAATGCAAAGTGCAAAATGCAAAATGATGAGTGAAAAGAAAATCCTGTTCTTAATTCTGCATTTTGCATTTTGACTTTTGCACTGCTTTTATGACCCCCGAGCGTTGGAAACAGGTTGAGGAGATATTTAATTCCGCTTTGGAGCACGCGGGCTCTGAACGGTCCAGCTATCTGGCGGTGGCGTGTGCGAACGACGACGCGCTGCGCAGCGAGGTCGAGCGCCTGCTGGCTTCTTACGAAGAGGCGGGCGGCTTTATAGAAGAGCCGCCGTTTAAGATTTCCAGCCGCTCGTCCGCCGAAAGGGAGAAGGAGAAAACCTTTCTGGTCGGCAAGCACGTCGGCCACTACAAAGTCATAGGGACCATCGGCTCAGGCGGGATGGGCGAAGTCTACCTGGCGCAGGACATGAGATTAAATCGTCGCGTCGCGCTCAAGATTCTCCCTTCGGACTTGACCGCAGACCGCGACCGCCTGCGCCGCTTCGAGCAGGAAGCACGCGCCATCTCGGCGCTCAATCATCCGAACATCGTCACCATCTTCGAGATAGGCGAATCCGATATCGGTCGCTTCATAGCCATCGAGTTTATCGAAGGGCAAACCCTGCGCGCGATTGCCAACAACTCGCGCCCCGCGCACGACTCTATTATTCAACTGTGCAGCCAGATGGCGCGCGCACTGAGCGTGGCGCACGAGGCCGGTGTCGTACACCGCGACATCAAGCCCGAAAACATCATGGTGCGGCCCGACGGATACGTGAAGGTGCTGGATTTCGGTCTGGCGCGGCTCTCCCCGGGCGGGGCCGCGCAGTATTCCGACGAAACCCTGCTTTATGATTCCGCTGTCCGCCTCTTCCAGAAGTCCGAAGCCATCACTTCGCCGGGGATGATTATCGGCACGATGCGCTACATGTCGCCGGAGCAGGCGCGCGGCGAAATCACAGGCACGCCCACAGACATCTTTTCGCTCGGCATAGTCTTTTACGAGCTGGCGACGGGCTTTCATCCCTTCATGGCCGAGTCACAAATCAGCTCCATGAACGCCATCCTCACACAACATCCCATGCCGCCTTCGCGCCTCAATCCCGAAATCGGCGCATCCTTCGAAGCCCTGACGCTCGGCATGCTGGAGAAGGACGCGCGCCTTCGGCCCACTGCGACAGAGGTTGACGAAGTGCTGGCGAATCTTGTCGGCAGAAAACAGGTCAGGCTGGAGAGGCGCAACGCTTCCGCGACTGTTAGTCGCAACACCGTGGGACGCGAGCACGAGCGAGCGCAGATGCGCGCGAGTTTTGAAAAAACTGTGAACGGTCAGGGCTTGCTCGTCTGTGTGACGGGCGAGCCGGGTATTGGCAAGACGACGCTGGTGGAAGATTTTCTGAACGAGCTGGCGCAGGGCTCGGACATCTCCACGGTGGCGCGTGGGCGTTGTTCCGAGCGGCTGGCGGGCGCGGAAGCCTACATGCCTTTTCTGGAAGCGCTCGACAATCTACTGCGCGGCGAAGCGGGCGAGCACGCCGCGCGCATCATGAAGCTCGTTGCGCCCACCTGGTACGCGCACGTAGCGCCGCACTCGAACGCCGCCGACGAAGTCAAGACAGACATCAAAACGGCTTCGCAGGAGCGCGTCAAAAGAGAGCTGGCGGCCTTCTTCCACGAGATTTCCCAGCTCAAGCCGCTCCTCGTTTTTATAGACGACCTACACTGGGCCGACGTTTCGACCGTGGACATGCTGGCTTACCTTGCGAGCAAGTTCGAGACGATGCGGCTCCTGATTCTGACCACCTATCGCTCGTCGGATTTGCTGCTTGCCAAGCATCCCTTCCTGCAACTCAAGCGTGATTTGCAGGCGCGTGGCTTGTGCCATCAAATCATGCTCCAGTTTTTGTCGAGCGAAGACGTAGAGCGTTATCTACAGCTTGAATTTCCGCGCAACACGTTCCCACGGGAGCTACCCGGCCTGATTCACTCAAAGACGGAAGGCAGCCCGCTCTTTATGGTTGACCTCGTACGCTACCTGCGCGACCGCCACGTTATCGCAGAGCGCGACGGTGTCTGGCAGCTCGCGAAAAGTCTGCCCGACATGGATCACGAGCTGCCGCAATCCGTGCGGAGCATGATTCAACGCAAGATGGACCAACTGGATCAAGAAGACATGCGCCTGCTTGTAGCCGCGAGCGTGCAGGGCTACGAGTTTGATTCGACCGTCGTGGCCGAGGCGCTCAAGATGGACCCGGCGGACGCCGAAGAACGGCTCGAATATTTGAACCGCATACATTACTTCGTGCGCCCGCTCGGAGAAAAAGAGTTTCCCGACAAGGCGCTCACGCTCCGTTATCGTTTCGTGCACGTGCTATATCAGAACGCGCTCTACGGCACGTTGATGCCTACGCGCCGCGCTTCCCTGAGCGCTGCTGTGGCCGAAGCTTTAAGAACGCATTATCGCGAACAGGAGCCTGCGGTTGCCGCACGCCTCGCCGTCCTGTTCGAAGCGGCGCGTGATTTCGAGCGCGCGGCACACTGCTTTCTACTCGCCGCGCAACACGCCGCGCAGGTCTTTGCCAATCACGAAGTCGTCACGCTCGCCACGCGCGGCCTGGACCTCCTCAAGCTTCTGCCGGATACGCCCGCTACCTCGCGGCAAGAGCTGCTCTTTCACATCACTATGGGCGTGCCCTTGATGGCGACGCGCGGCTACGCTATGGCCGAAGTCGAGACGAACTACACGCGCGCTCACGAGCTGTGCCAGCAGTTAGGCGTTGACTCCGAACTGTTCCCCGTGTTGTCGGGCCTCTGGCTCTTCTACATGGTGCGCGAGGATTTGAGCAAAGCGCGCGAGTTCGCCGAGCAGGTCGTGGAGCTGGCCCAGAGCTGCGATGACATTTCGCTCAAGGTCGAAGCACACGCGATGCTCGGCGCGTCGCTGACGCATCTGGGAAATTTTGAAGAGGCGCTTGAGCAGTTGGAAAAGGGAAGCGCGCTCTACGAAGGGTTACCGCATCTGGCCTTTACGGGCCACGACCCTGCGATGACGTGTCTGAGCTTCGCGGGCTGGTGTTTATGGAGTCTGGGCTATCCGGACAAAGCGCTGGCGAAAGCCGAAGAAGCGCTCGCGCTTGCGCGCAGGCTTTCTCATCCGCAGACATTAGCGCTCGCGCTCTTTATGACTTCGTTTGTGCACCTCCTCAGGCGCGAGTTTGAACAGAGCCGCAGGCAATCGGAAGCATCTATGGCCGTATCTTTAGAACACGAGCTGTTACAGATTCTGGCGTGGAGCAGCAGCCATCAAGGGTTCGCTTTGGCGATGCTGGGGTACGGCGAGAAGGGCATACGCCAGGCGCGTGAAAGCGTAGACCGCCAGCGCGCGATGGGGGCGGAACTGGCGCGCCCGAATTTTCTCTCGATGCTGGCGGAAGCCTCGGGTCGGTACAATCGCCTGGACGAAGGGCTTTCGACCGTGCGCGAAGCGATAGAGGTTGCCGAGCGCAAGAACGAGCGCGCGAAAGAGGCTGAGCTCTATCGCATACGCGGCGACTTGCTCTTGAAAAAGCTGCTGCTGCAAAAGAGTCCTCTGACCACGACGCCCGGCGATGATGCGAGCGACGAAGCGGAACGGCTTGTCGCAGAGGCCGAAGAGAGTTTCCTCAAAGCCATACGTGTCGCACAGAGCCAGAAGGCCAGGGGCTGGGAATTGAGAGCCACGGTCAGCCTGTGCCGCATGTGGCAGAAGCGCGGAAGAGACGAAGAAGCGCGGCGTGCGCTCTCGCAAATCTACGGCTGGTTCACCGAAGGCTTCGACACAGTGGATTTAAAAGAAGCCCATGCCCTGTTGGAAGAGTTGTCTTAGAGATTGTTTGATAAGTCCCCTAGGGACGGAATGTTTATAGTTTAACGTCAACAATCAAGAATCAAGCTCCGTAGGAGCGGCATGTGCTTTGTTTATTACATGCCGCTCCTACGGAGCTTGTTATGTTTTGTCGCCTGCGAGCTATAAACATCCTCGCTCCTACGGAGCTAAACGAATGACAGAGATTTTCAAAACAGCTTCTAAGACTCCTTGTGCGCGAGGAAGAAGATTCTTCCGGTGTGATCTGTTAATCCTAAATCACGCTCGGCGTCGAAGATGGAAAACTTCCGAAAGCCTGCCTGCCTGAGCGCGCCCTTTATCTCGCGCATCGAATAGCACTTTTCCATAATCAACGCATCGGTGCGCCGCCACCCGTCCTGTTCCAGACGAAACATGGTGATGTCGTAGCGGCCTGTTCGCTCGCGCCTGTCATAGTGCCCGCGCAGGATTGTGGCTTCCGTTTCTTCCACGATGGAGAAATGCTCCGCCCAGTGTTCAAGAAAGCCTCGCTCCATATTCATGTCGAAGAAGAACAGACCCGCAGGCTCAAGCGCCTCGTAGACGTTCGACATAACGGCTTCCAATTCGCGCAAGGTCATCATGTGATTGAGGCTATCAAAGGTGGAGATGACGGCGTTGAACGCGTGCGTGTGTGTAAGAAAGCGCGCGTCCGCGAGGATAAACTGTGAGCGTGGAGCCGAGCTGCGCGCGTGTGCAAGCATTCGCTGCGAGCCGTCCAGACCCGTGACGTCGTAGCCTAAAGTTTCCAGACGCGCGACCGTGTAGCCCGTCCCACAGCAGAGGTCAAGAATCCGGCTCGCACTCGTGAGGCGTGGCAGGAGCAAGGTTTCTATGACGTGGAAAATTGCGGGCGGGACTTCTTCGCACCAGTGCCGCTCGTAAATTTCCGCGAACGTGTCGTAGGCCGTGTAGCGCTCGTCGTGCGTCGCTTCCCTGTTTCCTGTGCGACTGCGCGCGTCGCTACTCTTCGGCTCAACAGCCGCCGCGCGTGCGCCCTGCGAATTCTTGCTCACTTCGTTTTATCCGGGCGCGCGATTTCGACCGTCATGAAATCGCGCGCCATCAATGTATCTGGAAATATCGCTTGCGCTTCGTGCAGGAGAACTTCGGGCTCTACACTAGCGCCCGGTGCGTAACGCGGGCTGAAATGCGTGATGGCAAGTTGTCTCACTCCGGCTTCCAATGCCACGCGCGCGGCCATCGCGGTCGTGGAGTGAAGACTACGACGCGCAAGGTCTTCGTCCACATTGGCGTAGGTCGCTTCGTGCATCAAGAGGTCTGCGCCTTCGGCCAACTCGACGGCGCTCTGGCAGTAGATGGTGTCTGTGCAGTAGACGACCAAGCGCCCGCGCTTTGGTGGACCAGAGAACTCGCGCCCGTCAAACGTGCGCCCGTCGGGCAAGGTGACGGTCTCGCCCGCCTTGAGCCTGCCGTAGAGCGGGCCGGAAGGAATCGAGAGCGAGCGCGCACGCTCGACATCGAAAGTGCCCGGGCGGTCGCGCTCCTCCACGCGAAAGCCCCACGAAGGGATGCGATGCTTGAGCGAGCGACAGGTAACAACGAAGCTTTCATCTTCATAGACGAGGCCGTCTTCGACGACATGGATTTTCAAGTCGTAGCCGAAGCGTCCTTCGGAGAGACGAAAGCTTTCGCGCACGTAAGCGGCGAGTTCCGGCGGGCCGTAAACGTCCATGCGTGTGACGTGGCCCGCCATGCCGCAGGTGGCTAAGAGACCGGGGAGACCGAAGAAATGGTCGCCGTGGAGGTGGGTGATAAAAATCCGCGTTATCTGGCTCAGCCTTAGGTCCGAGCGCAGGAGCTGTTGCTGCGTGCCTTCACCACAGTCAAAGAGCCACACCTCGCCGCGCTCCACCAACCGCAAAGCGACGCTCGAAACATTCCGCCGTCTGGTCGGCACGCCCGCGCTTGTGCCTAAAAAAGTTATCTCCATACTCACGCATCAACTTACTTGAAGAAAGGTAAAAGGTAAAACGCAGGAAGCAAGGCAAAAGTAAAAAGGCAAAAGGTAAAAGTCAGGACAAAGCCTCACGGCTTTGAATTAATAATCTAGTATCACGCTGAAAGCGTGTCCGCACTTTTGCCTTTTACCTTTTGCCTTTTGCCTTGGAAGAAGGGGCTATGTACAACGGTTGCCCGCCTGTGGTACGATGTTCCACGCTTGCAACAAAAGGCGCGGCACGGTTAATAAAGAACTGTAGCCCAGCGCCTCTGACCGATACCGAAAAAAGCGAGGATCAAACAGATGTCTTTCAACAAAATTGTGGTCGTCGGCAATCTGGGCCGCGACCCTGAATTGCGATACACGCCGCAGGGCACAGCCGTCTGCTCCTTCACGATGGCTTCAAACGAGCGGCGCAAAGACAAAAACGGAATGCAGCAGGACGTGACGACATGGTTTCGTGTCACCGTCTGGGGCAAGCAGGCCGAGACCGTCTCGAAGTATCTCACCAAGGGCCGTAGCGTTTATGTAGAAGGCCGCCTGCACATAGAGGAATGGAGCGACAAGGAAGGCAAGCAGCGCTACACGCTTGAGGTCAACGCCACGGACGTTCATTTCATAGACAGCGCCGGGAGCGGCGGAGGCGAAGGCATTCCCGTGCGTGCGGCGGCGCAGGCCGGAGGTGGACAAAACACACGGCTCGCAGGCGGCGCGCGCGGCCCGGCCACAGGCTCTGCCGACATAGAAGAAGACGAGATTCCTTTTTAGCACGCGAGGGCGCGCACGGCACACATAGATGCTTAGTCATCAACGCGCGCGCCTCGCGTCTTAATATTTTTGTGCATCCGAGAATCCAGCCAGAGAGCCATGACCGATAAAGCTTCCGCAGACTTTGAGGGTGCGCTCGCCACCCTGGACCGTTCGCAGTTCATGCCCGCGATGTCCATAGAGCTGGCCGTCGAGCGCTACAACACCATCACAGAGTTTGTCAGCCGCGTCCTTCGCCGCGACGTCGATTACGGCATGATTCCCGGAACGGAGAAGTTCACGCTTCTCAAACCCGGCGCGGAAAAGCTCACGACCTTCTTCGGCCTTTCGACGCGCTTTCAAGTCATAGAGCGCATAGAAGACTGGACCGGCGCAAACCACGACGGCGAGCCCTTCTTCTATTATCTCTACCGCTGCCAGCTCTATCGCGGCGACCTTCTCGTAGCCGAAGCCGACGCTTCATGCAACTCGCGCGAGACGAAGTATCGCTATCGCGAAGCGCAGCGCATCTGTCCCGCGTGTCAGCAAGCAGCGATTATCAAGGGCCGCGAAGAATATGGCGGCGGCTGGCTGTGTCTATTGCCGGATACGCCGATTCTCTACGCGGACTTCACTTGGCGACCTATTGGCGAAGCGCAACCGGGCGACGCCATAATGGGTTTTGACGAATATCCTGTTCATGGGGAGCAGCGACGGAAACTGCGCCCGGCTATCATTGAATCCGTATGGGCAAGTCGTCAGCAAACACGAAAACTGATTACCAAAGAATCAGAAGTTCTTACAACGGCGGGCCACAGGTGGCTTGAGCACCACAAAGTTCCCGGACATCTCGGACATTGGGGAGACCCTTGGAAGCAGACCGACCGCCTGCTTATTGGGAACTGCCTGCGGCATATTGGAGTTCACAATCCGCCTCCTGTGACAAACGATTATCGCGCTGGCTATCTTGCTGGAATTACGCTTGGTGACGGAACGATGCGTTATATTCCGGGTCAGACTTCTACTAACCCGAGCGTGCCCTATTGGCGAGTCGCACTAAAAGAATCTGACGAGGCGGTTCTAGGACGAATCGTTGCCTACTTGGCAGCTTTCGGTGTCGAATCGTACATCCGGCCTTTCAATAAAGGAGTCATCTCAATTACACCCTCTGGCAGTATTTATAACTGTGATGTAAATCGCATGAAGAAGGTGGAAGTTCGAGCGCTCCGCAGACTCGAAGCTATTCACAACATCATTCAAGCAAAAGAAACGCTGGAATTTCAACGAGGCTTTCTGGCTGGCTTTTTTGATGGTGAAGGAACAGGCGAAGTAAAAAAGATCAGAATATATCAGAAGGATATCAGCGTTCTTCGCCGTGTTCAGAAGTACGCTGCTAATCTAGGATTCACTTTCGAGGTTAAAGAACGCGAAGACCGTCATTGCTCATCTATGGTATTACGCGGAGGGATTTTGGAGCGGTTTCGTTTCTTTGCCACCTGCCAACCGACATTGCTCCGCAAAGCTGGTTTGTACGGAGCATCCATGCTCTATAACCCATCTGAGATACTTGCTGTTGAAAACGGCCCGGTAATGGATGTAGTAGACATCCAAACGTCTACTGGCACGTTCTTCGCAGCCGGGCTAGCCACTCACAATTGTTTCAAAAAGAAGGGCGGCTGCGGCGCTAAATTTCCAACCGGCGACTCTACGATTGAAAGCCAACAAACGGGCCGCATCTTCAACCCGGACATCGCCGATCAGGTCAACACCATTCAGAAGATGAGCCAGAAGAGAGCACTCGTGGCCGCGACCCTGCTCGCCGTCAACGCCTCCGAATTTTTCACGCAGGACGTCGAAGACATCCTCACCGTCCGCGCCGCAGAAGTCGCCACGCAATCTGATTCTGGAAATGCTTCATCCGCGCGTCGCGCGGATGAAGCGGTCACGGACGCCGAAAGATTCTCCACCGCGCGTCCCGTCTCCGTTGTCGAAGATGAAAATCTACGTGCTGAAATTCTCGCCGCCTGTCACGCCCTCGGTAAAACCGAAGACCAACTCGCCGACTGGCTCCAAAAGAAATTCGGCACAGGCCGTATAGAAGAACTGACGCAACACGAACAGCGCGAGGTACTCTCGTTCTTAAATGGTAGAATCGCCAAACAGCAAGCAGCATAAATAGAGTTATGTTGCCTAAAAAGTTAACTGGCGAGGTAAAGTTAATGAAAAGCGACAGTCAAATCATTCAGGGTAAGAGAATAGACAAGATGCTAGTCTTATATGAAAGTCAGCCTTGGATGCGCGCTATTGTTCAAGCTGTTCCTTGGGCCGGTGGTTCAGTAGATACTTTGCTTGCATGGAGAGCAATTTATCTCAATAAGCAGCGTGTCGAGGAGTTGTTCAGTAATATCTCGGAAAGGCTCTCAAATATTGAAGAATCAACTTTGAACGAAGATTTCCTTCAATCCGAAGAGTTTTTTGAGCTTCTTCGTAGCTGTATAGATGTAGTTAGCCGTACTGCTAGCGAATACAAAAGGAATTATGTTGCTGATTTTCTTGCGGGCACTATCAAGAGAAGCGAGATACATGATTTGTCACTGCAAATTGCCGAAGATTTAAGAGTGCTTCAAGATTTGCACCTTCACATACTATCTTTACTGCCTGAAAAAGCAGGCACAATCATAAATTTCCACGAGGTTAGAGAAAAAGCTGCAATGGATTGGAGTATATTTAACAAAGGCACTTCAGATTTAGAACGATTGGGATTTATAAGACTTGATTCAGATGATTCCCTATTTAATGGTGGCGGCCATTTCATGGTACATAGAGTAGCCCAATATACCGTCATATTTAAGAAATCAACGACGGCATAACTACTCATTCAACCCGATAGCATTTCTTTTATGAATCCCGCACAGCTCACATTACGATTTCAGGCAGGGACGTTGCTGCTCGATGGGGCGGAGCGTGATTTTCATGTGCCTGCGGCGTTTCGTTGGGACGAGCGGGTGATGCGTTGGCGTGCTCCGGCGTGGGCTTACAGGGAGGTTGTGAGAGAGCTTGTGCGGCGCGGCGTTGCGCACGAGGACGAGGCTAGGGGTTATCACGAGTTTGATTTTCCGACGAAGCTTTTGTTTGAGCCAAGGCCGTATCAGCGGGAGGCGATTGCGGCTTGGCGCGAGGCCGGGAGGCGGGGTGTGGTGGTCTTGCCGACGGGTGCGGGTAAGAGCTTGGTCGCGCAGATTGCGATTGCACAGACGGGGCGCTCGACGCTGGTGGTTGTGCCGACGATTGATTTGATGAACCAGTGGTACGACATCCTGCTCTCGTGTTTTCAGGCCGAGGTAGGGCTCATCGGCGGTGGCTATTACGAAATCGGCGCGTTGACGGTGACGACCTATGCTTCGGCCTTTCGCTTTATGGAGCGGTTGGGGAACCAGTTCGGCTTTATCATCTTTGACGAGTGCCATCATCTTCCGGCGAGCGTGCATCGCTATGCGTCGGAGATGGCGATTGCGCCTTTTCGTCTAGGGCTCACGGCGACGCCGGAGCGCGCGGACGGTGCGGACGACGAGCTGGGGCAGCTCATAGGCCCGACTGTTTACCGTCGCGAGGCGCACGAGTTGGCGGGCGAGTACCTGGCGGACTATGCGCTCGTGCGCGTCGAAGTCAAATTGAGCGCGGAGGAGCGCGCGCGTTATGAAGAAGAGCGCGCCATCTTCCGGCAGTTCTTAAAAGAGAAGAATATTTCGCTGGCGAGTCTGGACGGGTGGCAGTTCTTTATAGCCTTGAGCGCCAGAAGCGAACAGGGCCGTCGAGCCATGCGCGCCTATCGAGAGCAGAAACGCATCGCGCTCGGCACGGAATCAAAGCTACGCGTCCTTGGAGATTTACTTCAAAGGCACGCGCATGACCGCACGCTCGTTTTCACGGCGGAGAACGAGATGGTCTACCAGATTTCCGAAAAGTTCTGGATTCCGGCTATTACGCACCAGACCGGCATCAAGGAACGCAGGGAGTGGCTCGAAGCTTTTAATCGCGGAGACGTGCTGGCGCTCGCGACGTCGAAGGTTTTGAACGAAGGCGTGAACATTCCTGAAGCTTCAGTCGCGGTGGTGCTGTCGGGCTCGGGCTCGTCGCGCGAGCACATACAGCGGCTGGGCCGTATCCTTCGCAAGCAACCGGGCAAGGAAGCGATTCTCTACGAAGTCGTCACAAGCGAAACAACCGAAGAGAACATCAGCCGCCGCCGCACAGACGCAGGACAGTTTCGCGAAGCCCTGCACACAGGCAGCCTGCCACTTCGGGGCGCTAGATTTTAAGCTGGGGAAGAAATTAACAGGGATGGACAGGATAGACAGGATAAAAGCAGTGCAAAAGTCAAAATGCAAAATGATGAAGGAAAAGCTATTCTTTAATTCTGCATTTTGCACTTTGCATTTATCATTTATTTTTATCCTGTCTATCCTGTCCATCCCTGTTTGAATCTGTCTTAAGCATGTTGACTGCTGATCTGGCACAGAGCTGGCAGCGCGGGGGGCGTACAGCGCCGCGTTATATTGACCGCCATGATGAAAATTATCTGGCGGACGCGGCGGCCTTGTTGCGTATCTTCGCGGAACATGAAGGAAGGCCGCGACGCGAGCTGGACCATGCGCTTGAGGAATACGTCGGCACGGGCACGAACTACAAAATCCTGCGCGGGTTTATCAAGCTCCTGACGGATCGCTGCACGTTCGAGACCGATTCGGTGGTCGAGCCTGCGGATATTCGTCGCGCGCTTTTTTTGCGCGCACGATCTGTTCATCCCGTCACGAAAGATGAAACGGCGCGTCAGGAAATCCTGCGCGACGCGGCTCTGGAATTAGGCGCAGCGCCCGAGCGTATCCTGAGCGGGCTTTACGCGGACCTGCCGGAGAATCAGGTGCTCATGGAGTTTGACGCGCTTGCGCCGGAAAAGCTTCTGGACATCTACAATTTGGCGCAGGCGCAGGCGCTCCTTTATCACTGTGTGGAGATGCGTCTTGATGTAGAGCCGCAAGCGCGCGAAGATTACAGAGAGCTATTCTACGCCATCAAAGCTTATCGTTTGATTCATACCATCAAGGGAAACGCGCGCGATGGTTATCAACTGCGACTCGATGGCCCTGTCTCCATGTTTCATCGCTCGCAGAAGTACGGCGTGCAGATGGCTGTGTTTCTGCCCGCGCTCCTTTTGTGCAAGGGCTGGCAGATGCGCGCGGAAATTGCTTCCAACAAACCGGGACGAGAGAACGCTGTGTTTGAATTGGCGAGCAGCCAGAAGCGGCTTCAGTCTCATTATCTGGAAGCGTTGAGGGATGAAAATCCGGTTCTGGAAAAGTTTGCCGCCCGTTGGGAAAAGCACGAATCGGAGTGGACGCTTTCACAGAGCCGCGACGTTATCAGCCTGGGCGAAAGCGCTTTCATCCCCGACTTCATCTTGAAACACCCGGCGGGCCACACGTTTTATCTCGAAGTCATGGGCTTCTGGACGCCGCGCCATTTACAGGAGCGCTTGAAGGAATTTGAGCACGCGCGCATCAAAAATTTCGTGCTCGCCGCATGGGACGAGCTGCGCGGGAGCCGCGACCCGCTCGCACGCATCCCTCCGAACACCATCGTCTTTAAGAGAAACCTCGAACCGGCGGCAGTCGAAACCATGCTTAGCGAATTAATCGCAGAAGAAAGAAATTAACAGGGATGGACAGGATAGACAGGATAAAGAAGAAATGATAAATGCAAAGTGCAAAGTGCAGAACTAAAGACCTCAGAGCTTTTCATTCATCATTTTGCATTTTGACTTCTGCATTACTTTTATCCTGTCTATCCTGTCCATCCCTGTTTGAATCCGCTTAGATGATTACTGCAATCAGACAAGTTGACGGGCAGAAGGTGGGCGCGTGGGAGGTGGAGAAACGGGAAGCGCCGTTTGTGTGCCCGTGTTGCTCGGAGGTGGTGACGCTGCGCCGTGGCGGGATTAAAGCGCCGCACTTCGCGCACCAGCCGCCCGTCACCTGTGAATATGGCGCGGGCGAATCGGAAGAACACCGTCGTTGCAAGATGGCTATTTATGAAGCCCTGGCGGCGCACCCATCTGTGATGAAATGCGAAGTCGAAAGAGATTTGGGGGCTGTGAGACCGGACGTCAGTGCCTATATCAATCGCGTCCCCGTAGCGGTCGAAGTGCAGGCGAGCCGCCTCACGCTCGAACGTATAGCGCGTCGCACTGCGGAGTATGCGAGGCGCGGTATCTGTGTGCTGTGGCTTCCGATTTACAGGGAGAGCTTGCGCGCGGAACTCTACGGCCCGCGCCCCTTTGAGCTGTGGCTGCATGAAGCTTACGGCGGTAGAGTTTATTACTGGACCGAAGGGTTAAAGATTCAGCCCGTGCATTTTCGTGATTACTACGCACGTGTGCGCGGGCGGACGCGCGATTATGAAAAGCTCTCGTCAAAGAAGGTTCCGATAGATGGCCGCGCCGTTCTGTTAACCGAAGACTTCGCGCCCTTCGAGCGCGAGGCGTGGACGAGAGGGTTTCTGCACGGGCCGCCGTCAAAGCTCTTTGTTGACACACAGCCCGATTGGTACGAGACGAGACTAAGAGCAAGCAAACCTTCGTCGCTCCGTAGAAGCAGGATGTTTATAGCCTAAAGGCATCAATCAAGAATCAAGCTCCGTAGGAGCGTCATGTTCAGCATCCGTGACATGCCGCTCCTACGGAGCTTGATTCTTGATGATGACAATCAAGCTATAAACATTTTCGCTCCTACGGAGCTATCATTTATTCGCCAAGATTGGCGCGCTCGAAAAACGCAGGCGCGACGCGGTGTTTAGTCGCCTGCTCGTAAGCGTAGGCCAGCTTGATAAGCACGCCTTCGCTCCAGGCCCGCCCGAAGAACGAGATGCCGACCGGCAGACCGTGGACTGTGCCCGCCGGGACGTTGATGTTCGGATAACCGGCCACCGCCGCAGGCGTGGAGCTGCTACCAGAGAAATGGTCGCCGTTGATTAAATCCGTAGTCCACGGCGGCCCGCCCGTCGGCGCAACCAGCGCATCCAGCCTGTGCTTGTTCATCACAAGGTCTATGCCTTCCGTTTTTGAGAGGCGATGATTTTTGGCGAGCGCGGCGCGATATTCGCGGCTCGTGAGCGGCCCCTTGGCTTCGGCGCGTATAAAAATCTCCTGCCCGAAGAAGGGCATCTCACGCGCGCGGTTGCGCTCGTTAAAGTCAATCAGGTCTTTCAGCGTGCGAACCGGAGCACCCGGCCCTAAGGCCGACAGGTACTTGTTCAAATCCGCCTTGAACTCGTAAAGCAAGACCTCGAATTCGGAATCATCAAACTTGCCTGCGGTCGCGACGTCCGCAGGGTCTATGATAATTGCGCCCTCGCGCTTCATCACATCAATTGCCGCCGTCATCAACTGGTCCACGCGGTCGTTAAAGCCGAAGAACTTTCTCGCCACGCCTATGCGCGCGCCGCGCAGGCCGCGAGCGTCCAGAAACTTTGTGTAATCGGGACGGACACCGCGTGCGTCGGCGGGCCTTGAGCCTGCGGGCGCGTTGGGCTCGGCCAGAGCCGTTAACAGGATGGCTGCGTCCGTGACGGTGCGCGCCATAGGCCCGGCTGTGTCCTGGCTGTGCGCGATGGGGATGATGCCCGTCGCACGGAGCAGGCCGAGCGTGGGTTTGATGCCGACGATGCCGTTGGCCGAAGAGGGGCAGACGATGGAGCCGTCTGTTTCCGTGCCGATGGCGACGGCGCAGAGATTGGCCGCGACCGCCGCGCCCGAGCCGGAGCTTGAGCCGCAAGGGTTACGATCAAGCGCGTAAGGATTCTGTGTCTGCCCGCCGCGCGCGCTCCAACCGCTCGTCGAATGCGTCGAGCGAAAGTTGGCCCACTCGCTCAAATTCGTCTTGCCTATAATCACTGCTCCGGCCCTGCGCAAGCGTTGGACGATGAAAGCATCGTTTGCGCGCCGCACGTTGACGAGCGCCAGCGACCCTGCGGTGGTCATCATGCGATCCGCGGTGTCTATGTTGTCTTTGATAAGCACGGGGATGCCGTGAAGGGGCCCGCGCTCGCCTCCCTGTTTGCGCTCGCGGTCGAGCGCTTCCGCGATTTGTAAAGCTTCGGGATTAGTCTCGATGACGGAGTTGAGCTTTGGCCCGCGACGGTCAATCTCTTCGATGCGGTCAAGATACTTTTCCGCTATACGCTTCGCCGTCCACTTGCCCTGACGCATCCCCGCAGAAAGCTCCGCGATGGTCGCTTCGTCAAACTCGAACTTGCTCACCTCCATGCGAGGCGAGGCGTGAGCTGTATGCGATAAAAAAGGAGCCGAGAGCGTCGCTGCTCCAACTCCTGCCGCGAGGCTCGAACGTAAGAATCGCCTGCGGTCCATCACGAAATAGTCTTTATCTTTTTGGTCGTCGCTCATATACCGGCTCACAAACCTTTCCATCGTCATTAACCTATGATTTTTAACTATAGCATCAGCGCCAGCCCTTTCTTCACTCAATTTTTTTTAAGTCTTCTGGCAGTAGATGATGCTTGCCGGTGCATCAATAGGTATGAGTGCTTGACACTTTTATACGGGCGGACTTATTTTGATTACCGGGCGAGCCTTGCGGCTTGCCGAAATTTTGAGATGATTAACCGGGCTTACAGCTATCGCTATTATTACTATTACGGCTCGCTCTCCGCGCGGAGGGGTGAGGCGGCGATGGGCTGTCCGGGTGTGATGATCATCTAAGAGCACCAGAAGACAAGTTTCCAGAGAACCGGCCACTTTCCTTCCGACTGAGGGGGAACAAGTGGCCGGTTCTTTTTGTACAGAAAGCTTGAGTGAGGTTCAAACGTCATGACAACGCAAGTAGAGCAACCGTTACTGCACGACCATGTTGATACGCGATTGATTGCAGCCGAGCTACATGAGACGGCGGATAGAAATAAAATTGTTCAGCTAGACCCGGACCATCCCGGCTTTCGCGACGAGGAGTATCGCGCGCGCCGCAACCGCATCGCACAAATTGCTTTGGAGTATGAACCGGGCACGCACATCCCCGATGCTCCTTACACGCCGGAGGAACACAAAGGCTGGCGCACAATCATGCAAGCGCTCGAACCTGCGCATCTACAGCATGCCTGCTCGGAATACCTCGAATGCATCCGGCGTCTGGACTTACCGCGAGACCGCATTCCACAATTGCGCGAAGTGACCGAGCGAGTTCAAGCCATCAGCGGCTTTCGCCTTGAGCCCGTGGCCGGACTGGTAGAGCCGCGCGTCTTTCTGGAATCGCTGGCCGACGATGTGTTTCTCTCCACGCAGTACATACGCCATCACTCGACGCCGCTTTACACGCCCGAGCCGGATGTGGCACATGAAGTCATAGGCCATGCCGCGACCCTTGCCGACGAGCGATTGGCGGAGCTTAATCGGCTGGTGGGCCTGGCCGTCAAACGCACGCGCTCCGCCGAAGCACTTGACCGGCTGGCGCGCGTCTACTGGTTCACCATCGAGTTCGGCGTGTTGCGTGAAGCAGGCGCGCTCAAAGCTTACGGGACGGGGCTGCTCTCGTCCGCGGGCGAGCTTGAAGCCATGCACAATGCCGAGTTACTCCCGTTTGATCTTGAAGCCGCGTCCCGCCAGGAATACGACCCGACACGGTTCCAGCCGGTGCTCTACTGCGCCGATTCATTCACGTCAATGTTCGAGACGCTGAAGGATTACCTGCTTCGCTGGCGATAAAGCCAATGGAAAGGAAATGAGTATGAACACCGTGCGAGCTTTACTCGCGGCGCTGCTCCTGTGCATGGCTTGCCATGTGACCATGGCACAGGGCAACGCCAATCCGGCGCAGGAAGCGGGCGAGCCAAACTATCCCGCGCCCGTTCAAGGCGACTTTCTGATTCGCGACTTTCGCTTTCAGAGCGGCGAGACGATAGACGAGCTGAGGCTGCACTACACGACCATCGGAACCGCCGTGCGAGATCAAAAAGGCATCGTGCGTAACGCCGTGCTGATACTGCACGGCACGGGCGGCGCTGGAAATAATTTTCTCTCTGCACAATTCGCGGGCGTGCTCTTTGGCCGTGGACAACTGCTGGACGCGACGCGCTATTTCATCATCCTGCCGGACGGCATAGGCCATGGTAAATCAAGCAAGCCGAGTGACGGCCTGCGCGCGCGCTTTCCGCATTACACCTACGACGACATGGTCAGGGCGCAGCACGGGCTCCTGACGGAGAAGCTCGGCGTCAATCACCTGCGATTGGTGATGGGCACTTCTATGGGCGGGATGCAGACGTGGATGTGGGGCGAAACGTATCCTGATTTTATGGACGCGTTGATGCCGCTCGCGAGCCTGCCCGTGGAGATAGCCGGGCGCAATCGAATGATGCGCCGCATGCTGATGGATGCTATTCGTCAGGACCCTGCGTGGAACGGCGGCGAGTACCGGACACAGCCGCAACAGGGCTTAACAGCCGCCATCAACATTCTGATGTTGATGGGCAGCGCCCCCCTGCAATGGCAAAAACAAGCGCCGACGCGCGAGGCTTCAGACAAGTTTTATATTGAACGCATGAAGGCTCAAATGGCGCGCACCGATGCCAACGACATGCTTTACCAGTTTGACGCTTCGCGTGAATACAACCCGAAGCCTGTGCTGGAAATCATCAAGGCTCCGCTCACGGCCATCAACTCTGCCGACGATCTAGTCAATCCGCCCGAGCTTGGAATCATGGAGCGTGAAATCAAGAGAGTAAAGCGGGGCCGCTACGTGCTGATACCCGTCGGCGCAGAGACGCGCGGCCACGGCACGCATTCGCTGCCCGCACTCTGGCAACAGTATTTGAAGGAGTTGCTCGATAGCTCGAAACCTGTTCAGTAAAGTATGAATCCAAGAAGCAGTTTTAAATTCGTTTAGCTCCGTAGGAGCTGGATGTTTATAGCTGGCACGTATTCCCAAGAATCAAGCTCCGTAGGAGCGTCATGTTTGTTATCCATGACATGCCGCTCCTACGGAGCTTGATTCTTGATTGAGTCGCTAAACTATAAACATTCAGTCCCTACGGGACTTTTCAAACTGCTTCTAAGACTTCTCGCTTCGCCAGCGATCAATCCTGACTTGTATAAACATGAGGCCGCGCAGGACTATGAGCGCCAGAAGGGTGACGCCGATGGCGACGACGAACTGGCGCAACGCGACGGCGATGCCGAGCGCGCTCGACATCAGGATGGAAGCGGCTGTGGTCAAGCCTTCGACGTGCTCCTTCTTGTCTGTGCGACGAAAAATCGTGCCCGCGCCGAGAAAGGCGATGCCCGTGATGATGGCTTCGACAATACGAATCGGGTCGGAGCGCATGCCCTCGTTCGTGCTCACGTGAAAGCGCAATATCAAAGCATCGCCCAAACCGACGAGCAAGGCGGCCGCGCCCGCCACCAGCATGTGCGTGCGAAAGCCTGCGGGCTTGTCCGCCATTTCGCGCTCGACGCCGATGAGTCCTCCCAGCAACATCGCCAGCGCCACTTCCGCCAGTATCTCGCCCTGTCCAAGCCAGTCCATTGTCTCAACACCCCTTGTCAAAAAATTATAGAGTCGAACAAGTTAATAGCTTTTACTCAGTTAACGCAACGGCTAATCTCTGCATCCCGGCGCGGATTTGTCTGCGGTTGAATGCGCCGTAGCCGAAGACCAGACCGTTCGGCCCACGCTCTCCAAGAAAATAGTTTGAGAGAGGTCTGGTTTCAACGCCGCGCGCGGCTGCTCGTGTGGCTGCATCGCGGTCGTTCATCGTCGCCGGTAGTAAGCCAATCACATGCGTTCCAGCTTCAGCCGCAGTAATCTCAAGCATCCCGCCCAGCTCGCGGCGCGCGGCCTCTATAAACTCCGCCTGTCGTTCCATGTACAACGTACGCATCCTGCGTATGTGCCGCGCCAGATGACCCTGCTCTATAAAATCTGTGAGGACCACTTGTTCAAGCGAGGGTGGATGACGACTGATAAGAGCGCTCGCGGTTGAGAAAGAGTCCACCAGTTCCGGCGGCAGCACAACATAACCTATGCGCAAAGTGGGAGCGAGCAGTTTGCTGAACGTGCCCATGTAGATGACTCTGCCGTATCTATCCAGACCTTGCAGCGCGGCGACGGGCCGGCTTTGATAGCGAAACTCGCTGTCGTAATCATCCTCTATAATCCATGCACCAGCAGTTTCAGCCCACTCCAAAATCTCCAGACGACGCGCGAGACTCATCGTGACGGTTAAAGGATACTGGTTCGAAGGCGTCACATAAGCAAGCCGCGCGCTTGGATGAAGTCTCACGCCGTCGCTGATTCTCATCCCCTGCTGGTCCACAGGGACGGGAACCAGACGCGCCCCTGCCGCCTGCAATGCTCCGCGCGCTCCAAGGTATCCGGGATCTTCAATCCAGACAGCATCGCCTTCATCAAGCAGCACGAGCGCAGACAGGTAGATGGCCTGTTGTGAACCGGCGACGATAACCACCTGTTCGGGCTCGCATCTGACGGCCCGCGCCGTCCCCAGGTAAGAAGCTATCGCCTCGCGCAAGGGGCGATAGCCTGTCGCCGCGCCGTAGCCTAATAACTCGCGCGGAAGATTGCGCAGGCGCTTGCCAGCGAGCTGCGTCCAGAGCTTGAGCGGGAAAGCGTCGAGCGCGGGCAGCCCGTGACGAAAGGGTCTAGGCTTCACCGCCGGGAAAAACGGCGAGATGCACGCTATCTTTTGTCCACGGTTGGAAGGCACGCGGCCACGACCTGCGCGCGTGCCCATCTTGCCGCGCTTCGCCTGCGGCCTGAGCATCTCGTCGGGCAGCGCGCTCGTGACAAAAGTTCCGGAGCCCACACGCGCTTCCAGATAACCTTCGGCAATCAACTGCTCGAACGCTTCGACCACAGTTTTACGCGAGAGCCCCAAATCCTCAGCGAGCGATCTGGATGAAGGAAGCCGTGTGTTGGCCTTGCAGCGCCCCGTGACGATTGCCGCGCGCAACTCGCGATAGAGCTGTAGATAGAGCGGCGCTGAGCCCGAGCGGTCAAGCGGGCTGGTCACGAAGACTAAGTTTCTACCTTTTTTGACCATCGGCGATTTTGAAAGTGGTCTCCTCAAAATCTAAAAAATGGCTATTGCTAGTGAGCCAATACTATATTCTAATCGGTCGTACTTTACACGCCGCGACAGCACGCCTACCGTCTCCCAACGGCTGTTACGGGTAACGGGCGCACTAGCTGCGCCGACTCGCGTCCGCGTCGGCCTTGCACAATTATTCAGCTGAGATGAATAAAAGGGCAGAAATTATGCAGCTTCTCCTGCAATAAATGTGCAAAGCCCCGCCGGGTGAAAAAATAAAGGAGACTTATGAGCAAACTCACTAAGTTAGTGCTGATCGCTCTCGTATCCCTGTTGGTTGTGCTTCCAAGTCACACGGTAGCTACTACTCCAGACCCCAACATCGCCGCAGCAACGGGAGGAGGCCATTATCTTCTCCTCGGCTCTCTGAATGTGCAGTTCGCCTTTGTTGCAATTCAGAAGGCGGACGGAAGCTTCTCCGGCGTGTTTCACCACACTACTAGTGATGAGACGGGCACGGTAGACTTTGATGCCAGAGTAACCTGCATGGCGGCTGATAAGGAATTGGGAAGGGCGTGGATTGGCGGAGTTATCGTCGCCAACCGCTCCACCAGCCCGGATTTTCAGGCAGAAATCCATCAGCCGGGGCACGACATCTGGTTCCGTGTACTAGATGGAGGCAAAGGAAAAGATAACCAAGAGAGTCGCACTACGTTCGTAGGGTTTGAAGGGATAATTCCCAGCTCAGCCGCATACTGCGCAAGTCGTCCGTGGCCGGACGGGAACGCGCGCACGTGGCCGGTCATTAATGGAACCGTCCAGGTTCACTAGCACACTTTCCGCGATCGTGAGCTGTCGGCCCATAGACGCAAACAACAACCCCACGATTTCGAATGTGATTACCGACCAAGTCCCGGCTGATACGGCGGGCAACGCGAGCTTTGATACAAACGTCTCGTTGCCGCAGCCCTGCATCGCTCCGATTATCTTCGTCGTGCATCCGACGTCGGACCCGCCGCGCTGGTTCGCGGCCACGGGTTTATAAAATTTGGAGCGAGGTGTGTCTGCTCTCTTGCCAGCAACCGTGAAAGAATTTTACTCGTATTAGTAGATACGCCTCTCCCCAATATGTCTCGCCGGGTGTGAAAGGTTTTTAGTCCGCGACGCGCGTCGCGGACGAAGAAACTTCATCGGAATCTTTCGCACCCGGCGGGGCATCAATTTGGGATTGCGGAATGCGGATTGCAGCTTTTTCAATTGCGCAATGCGGATTTGGGATTGCGTATTGAAAAGAAAGAGCTTGCTTCTTCAATCCGTAATCCGCAATCCCAAATTCGAAATCGGAAATCCCAAATCCGAAATCGACTGAACCGCTATCTTTTTACTGAAAATTTACAACGCGCGCCCGTGCGCGGGAAACTTTAACTGAGCCCGAGGCGTTAACAATTTGGAACTCACGGTCGTCTTATATGTAATTACAGGCAGAAAAAATTTTCTGCCACAAACCGGCAGCAAGCGGTGTTTATACAATTAGACAGGGAAACAAGAGCTTTCCAAAAAACCTGTTGACAAGATTTTGGACAGAAGGTTTCAAGGGGACGGCGAAGGGTTCGCCACACGCCAACCAAAAAATTCAAAGGCCGCTCCAAAAAGCGGCTCGGGTGAAACGAGATGAAAAACAGGCGTCTTAACGTATTATTCGTTGCAATCATAGCTCTGGCAGCCGCGCCGCAGGCTTTAGATGACGCCCGCCATTTAATGAATTCCGCGCAGGAACGAATAGAGGCCGGGTTCTGGAACACGTTTTTGAGCTACCGCGAGCGGAGCATCGAAGCCGGACACACGAGCCCACAGCCGGAATTAATCGCTGCCGTACGCCCCTTAGATGGCGAGGATTGTTTGTTTGAGAGCGAAGCTTCGACGAGCGCTGCGGCAGTCAGGAACGCTTCAAGGACGATTGAAAATCCGGCTCCCGCACAGGGGCGCGCGAATCCGTCGCGTGACAATAGAGCGCTGGGCCTCAATGTCGAAGAAGAAAATTTCGACTTCAACTTTGAGAAGGGCGACGAACCCGGTGCTCCGCAGCCCGTCGAGTTGACGGAGCAGGACAAGAAAGCTTTCCGCGTCGCGGGCCTGCACGCACTGTATGCAGCGCGCGTAAGCGACGAGGTCGCGAAAGCGGCCATCGCATCGTCGCTCCTTGAAAGGGACGAACAGCTACGCACGAGAATGCGTAGAGAGACGGACAAGCTCACGCGCCCGAAGGTTCGTTATCTACTGGACAAGGGCGAAGTTAAAACGGAAGCGCCGATGCTTCGCCGCTCGGAAGGTATCTAGAAAGGCACGCGCTCTTTTTTCATGAAAAAAGAGCGCGTGCCTCCATCCCATTCCTTAATCCGGACAAAATCCAACAGGCTATTTTTTTCGGACGCTCTTTTTCCCGGCAGCTTTTTTCGTAGCCTTTTTACTGACGCCCGCGCCCGTCGTGCGTGTTTTACTCGCGCGCTTCGAGCCTGCGCTCTTTTTTCGAGCCGTCTCAGAACGGCTCGCTACGCGTTTAGCTTCGACACTTTTCGACGCTAACGGTGCGGGCGTGCTGCGCGCCTCGCGCACGGGTGCTGCTACAAGCCTGGGCGCGGAGGCGTTGGGGTTGAGGATTTCCGCCGTCTCCGCGACTGCCTTGAGGCCCGCGTTCGCAAAGCCCACGGTGCGGTCGATCGCTTCATTCACCACGCGCGTCGTTTGAGTGACCGCGTCCTGTAAAAGATCGGCCACGTCCGGCCCTCCTGCTTCTACATCCCTCTTGGCTGCCCTGCGCCGTCCCTTGTTTCTAAGCAGCGTGATTTGTCCCATAAGATGTTTCTTGACCTTCTCGCGAACCACGCGCGGGCTGCTATCGTGCCCGAACAAATCCTTAAACTCGTCGCAGAACTGCCCGTAGTCGCCTCCAAACTGTATGCACCAGTTATCGCCCGCCTTGGTGACGGCGGTGACCTGCGCGTCCAATTCGAGGTCGTCAAGCGCGGCGCTCGCTTCCCGCCTGATAATCTGCTCGTCCATGATTGATTTGTTCAGCCCTTCTGCTCCGTGTGCTGGCTCACTAAATAATTTTTGATGCGCTCGCGGATTAAATCCTCATCAACGGGCGCGCCGACGTATTCGCGAAAGTCGTTGAAGAAGGGAGCATGCCCGTCCGTGAAGCGTATGTACCATGTGGTCGAGCCCATGAGCTGAGAGGCTTGCTCGACCTCGCAGGGCAGACCCAGCTCACTCGCCACTTCGCGCGTCAAACTTTTCAGAGTTTCGGCATCCAATGATGTCACGTTCCTCACCACCTGTTATTTTTTTAACCCGGAACAGCACGCGATTTTAGCATTAAAGCACACCGCAAGAAGAAGGGATGAGGGCGGAGGGATGAGGGATGAAGTAAGAAATGCAAAAGTCAGAATGCAAAATGCAGAATGAACAGAAAGAGCTTCTTTAATTCTGCATTTTGCACTTTGCATTTTGCATTGCTTTTCATCCCTCATCCCTCCGCCCTCGTCCCTGCTTTCCGCCGGCTGCATTAAATCTTCAACTCCCTGCAATTATCCGAGTCTTCACGGAAAAACGGCTCGCTTGCGTGCGGGGTCGCGTTATAGTCGGGATGCTTATCTACGGAAAGAATTTTCTCTCAACGCTTCGGCTGCTCATCATGAAAATGAAAAACTCGGATCGACAATCGTGGGCCTTGATTCTCTTATGGGTGCTCGTGTTCATGGGCGTCGGGGCGGTGCTTTACGTCAAAGCGCACGCGCAGCAAACCGCGTCAAGCGCCAGTTCTTACGGCGCGGCGTCGAGCGCCTTTAATGATCCGGCGACGGTGCAACGCTACCAGCAGATCATCACGCCTGATGGTCTTGCTTCGCGGCTCTACTTTCTGGCCTCGGATTTCTTCGAGGGCAGGGAAACGACCACGCGCGGGCAAAAGTTGGCCGCCGCTTATCTCGCTTCGCAGTACAGGCGCATAGGGCTTGAGCCGCGCGGCACGGTCAAGACTTCGGAGCCCTTTGCGCCCGCCGCCTACTTTCAGCCCTTCAAGGTCTACAAAAAAGTCCCGAAGGAAGCGCGCCTCGAAATCACGCGCGGCACGAGTCGCATCGCCGAGACCGCCTTCACGCAGGACGCGCAGGACGACCTCGCCTACTTTGCTTTCGGCAGCCTGAGCAGCGTGAAAGCAAGCGGCGTGGTCTTTGCTGGTCATGGCATCGAAGACGACGCGCTCGGCTATAACGACTACGCTGCGCTCAAGGAAAAGAAGATTAGCGTGAACGGCAAGTGGGTGATGATTCTCGCGGACGAGCCGCTTCGCGACGCTGCGACCAGCCTGTTAAAGACGAAGGACGGCAAGCCTTCAGAATGGTCCACGCGGCTGATTGAGAAAAGGATGGCGCTCTGGGGGGCAGGGAAGCCTGCGGGCGTGCTCATTATCTCGGACTCCGGCCCGCGCGCTCAAAACTTTGCCGACGGCGCACGGCGCGCGAGCCAGAACAGTAGAGGCGTCGGCCAGCTTTCCCCGTTTGCGACAAGCCCGACCATTTCCCCCTCGACCTATTTTATCTCCTCAAAGCTCGCGGACCGGATTCTAGCCCCGTCGGGCCGCACTGTAAAAGATTTGGTGAGTCAGATTCAGGCAAGCATCAAGCCCTCTGTCTTCGAGATGCCGGACATCGAAATTAATTCAACCGTCGTGCCCTTCGAGCCGCTTGAAACCGAAAACGTGCTGGCTTATCTGGAAGGCTCGGACCCCAAATTAAAGAACGAAGTTGTGGTGGTCACTGCGCATTACGATCACTTAGGGGTGGGCGCGCCCGTGGACGGCGATTCGATTTATAACGGCGCGGCTGATGACGGCTCTGGAGTGGTGGGTTCGCTTGCCCTGGCCGAAGCTTTGATGCAGGCCAAGCGCGAAGGCCACGGCCCGCGTCGCTCCGTCCTTTTCTTTAACCCTACCGGCGAAGAGAAGGGTCTCCTGGGGTCTGGTTTCTACGTTGATTCCCAGCCGGTTATTCCTCTGGATCGCATCGTCGCCAACATCAACATGGACGGCATCGGCGGCACAGACGCAGCCCATGCCAAGACCAATCCGAACTACATCTACATCATCGGCTTTAAAGATACTTCGCAAGGGCTGTTGGACATCAACCAACGTCTGAATGATTTGACAGGCATCAAGCTTCTGTTGGAGGGAGCGCAGAATTTTCCCTCCGACCAGCGCAACTTCCAGAAAATATTGATCCCGTCTATTTACTACTCGACGGGTCTGACGGAGCATTATCACAGACCGTCGGACGAGCCTGAGACGATAGACTACGAACACTTAACGCGCGTCGTGCGCCTGACATTTGCCACGCTCTGGCAGGTGGCGAACATGGACCAATCTACACAGCGCATCGCGCGCGACCAGCTCATGTTGAGCGGCTACAAATGTCCCACCTGCGGCTTTGATTGTGATAGCCTTGTCTTTCGCGAACCCGGCGAGTGTCCCGTCTGCTCGATGGCTCTTGAGCAGCAATACGAAGTTAAAAAGTAAGCAGAGAGAAGACGGCAGAGAGGGTGAAGCAGCCTCTTTAATGTCTGTTCGACGCCGACAATGATAGCTCCGTAGGAGCTTAGATGTTTATAGTTGATAGGGGCGTTGTTGCATAAATAGCTACGGAGACGGCAGTGCTGGTAATCTTGATGTGTGACCAAGAAGAAAACCAAACGCACTTACCGTCTCCGCAACTGGAGTCAATATAACAAAGCTCTGGTCAGGCGTGGAAGTCTGACCGTCTGGCTCAGCCAAGATGTCCTTGCTGCATGGAATAACACAGCGCGCACGGGCAAGCGCGGCAAGACGGCCTTCTACACTGACACCGCTATCCTGTGCATGGCGACTTTGGAAGAGGTGTATGGCTTGCCCTTGCGCGCCACCGAAGGGTTGACGCGCTCGGTTGTCCGGCTGCTCGGCGTCGAATTGAGCGTGCCCTGTTACACGACGCTCTCGCGCCGTCGCCGATCCTTGGAAGTCGAGTTGCCGCGCCTTCGCAAGTCGGAGCCGTTGCACATGGTGGTGGATTCGACAGGCGTCAAGGTCTATGGCGAGGGCGAATGGACAGTGCGTCAGCACGGATACACGCGTCGCCGCACATGGCGCAAACTGCATCTGGGTGTGGACGAAGCCACGCATGAGTTTGTCGCGGTTGTCGTCACAACCAACTCGTTCAAGGACTCGCAGATGCTTCCCGACTTGCTTGAGCAGGTCGAGGACGAGATCAAGCAAGTGAGCGCCGATGGAGCCTACGATAGCCGCAACTGTTATGACGCCCTGAGAGCGAGAGCAGCGCGGGCGGCGATCCCGCCGCAGAAGCGGGCACGTATTTGGCAGCACGGCAACACGAAAGCGGAAAGGCACATCCGCGATGAGAACTTGCGTGCCATCAGGCAAAAGGGGCGGAGACAGTGGAAGCGCGAGAGTGGTTATCATCGCCGTTCTTTGGCTGAGACGCAGGTCTTTAGAGTAAAGATGATCTTCGGCGAGCGGGTTAGTGCACGCAGTTTTGAGGGGCAGGCGGCGCAGTTGCTGGTGCGGTGTGCAACGCTGAACCGGATGACGCACTTGGGAATGCCTGTGAGCTACGCCGTGTGAGCCACGGTTGATTCCAATTGTGGAAGAGACTGTGCTCATTTCGATTTATGCAACAACACCGTTGATAGGTAACAAAATCGAATCAAGCTCCGTTAGGAGCGTCATGTCATGGAGGCAGAACATGACGCTCCTAACGGAGCTTGATACTTAAATTGATGTGAGAGCTATAAACATCTAAGCTCCTACGGAGCCAGGAACAATTTGCTATCTATAGCTCCTGTTGTTTAAGAGAGCCCTGAACTGATGCGAGACCTCTATTTTTATTTGTCGGAAGCAAGGGAAACGAACCGCTTGCGCGGCGTGAAGTGGCTCGGCATGGCTGCGTTCTGGACCGCCGTAGGCTTGCTCTATGGCAACCAGACTTATTTCACCATGCGCGCCTCTGGAATGATGCACGAATGGTGGCGCGTCGTCTTGTGGCACGTGCTGGTGTGGAATATCTGGACGGCTATGACGGTGGGAATTCTGTTGGCGGGTCGCCGCTTTCCCATCGAGAGGGCAAGATGGTGGCGCGGGGTGCTGGCTCATCTGCCCATCTTCGCCGTGGTCTCTCTGCTTAATTCTCTCATCCAAACGGCGCTTTATCTATACATCCGGCCCTATGACGTCTGGACCGAAACAGAGCCCTTCTGGACTCTATACTCCGACCGGCTCATCTATCGCTTCCCGCTCGATTTTTTAATCTACGGCTCTATCCTGGGTTTCGGCTATGCGTTTGAGTACTACGAAAAATATCGCGAGCGAGAGTTTCGCGCCGCGCAGTTGGAAGGACAGCTCGCGCAGTCCCAACTGGAAACGCTCAAGATGCAGCTTCACCCGCATTTTCTCTTTAACACGCTGCACGCCATTTCGAGCCTCGTGCGCGACCAGAAAAACAAGACGGCTGTGAGCATGATTGCGGGCCTGAGCGATTTGCTGCGACACGCGCTGGAGAATTCCGGCAAGCAGGAAGTTCCTTTAAGAGAGGAGCTGGAATTTCTTGAGCTGTATCTGGACATTCAACAAATGCGTTTTTCCGACCGGCTGAAAGTGGAAATGGAGATCGAGCCGGAATCATTGGATGCCGCCGTCCCGAATCTAATTCTTCAGCCTCTGGTTGAGAACGCCATACGCCACGGCATTGCGCCGCGCGTCGGCGGCGGCCTCATCTCCCTGACCGCGCGTTGCGATGACGGCTTGCTGGAAATAAAAATCACGGACGACGGGCCGGGTTTAGCGACGGGCTGGAGTCTCGCAGAGTGTGAAGGCATCGGTTTGGCGAACACGCGTGCGCGGCTCGCACAGCTCTACGGCACGGACCATCTCTTCGACGTGCGCAATCGTGCGGAAGGCGGAACGATTGCGCATCTCAAGCTTCCCTTTCGCTTGAGCCTCAACGGACATGGATAAGGGGCGAAAGATTATTCGCGCGCTCGTGGTGGACGATGAGCCCTTAGCGCGCCAGAACATACGCCTGCTGCTGGATGGGGATGCGGAGGTCGAAGTCTGCGCCGAAGCCGGGAGCGGCGCGGAAGCCGTACGCCTTATCAAAGAGCACGCGCCCGACCTTCTCTTTCTGGACATACAGATGCCCGGAATGAACGGCTTCGACGTGCTCGCTAGAATTGACGCGGAAAAAATTCCGGCCATCGTTTTCGTCACTGCCTATGACCAGTACGCGCTGCGCGCTTTTGAAGTCCATGCGCTCGACTATCTCTTAAAGCCTTTTACCGACGAGCGTTTTGAGAAGGCGCTGCGTCAGGCCAAATCGCAGATCGAGCAGCGCGAGATTAATAAGCTCAGCCGCAAGCTCTTTGCGCTGCTGGAAGACCGAGAGGGAACGGAGCGCGAGGCTGGAACAAAAGCGAGCGCCGCGCCCAACGCTTATCTCACGCGCTTGATGATAAAGAGCGCGGGCCGCATCTCGTTTCTCAAGGTTGACGAGATTGACTGGATTGGGGCCGAGGATTATTACGTCAAGCTGCACTTCGGACGCCGCTCGCATCTGCTGCGCGAGACGATGAACGATCTGGAAGCGAAGCTCGACCCGGAAAAATTTCTGCGCATACATCGCTCGGCCATCGTCAACCTCGACCGCGTCAAAGAGATGCACGCGCATTTCAACGGCGAGTACGTAGTCGTCCTTACGGACGGCACGGAGCTGAAATTGAGCCGCAGCCGCCGCGAACAGCTACAGCAATTGCTCCGCAGCCCTCGCCTCTGACCGGCGCATTTCTCCCGCTCGCTGCATTTTCCCCGACACTGCCTGCAAAGCTGCACCCACCAGCGAAAATAGCAGTTACATTGACGCTGCAAACAAATCTCCGGCGCAACGTTTCGCGCAAAGTTAATCGAGCACGCGAAACAGAAGCCCGAGCCAGTCTACTTTTTTAAGCCCACACGTTACGAAGGAGAGTGACATGAAAAAAGCAAGCCTTGTGTTCTCGCTGCTTATCGTCGCAGGCATCATCGCTTACATGGAAAATAGAACGAACGGCATGGCGAACGATGTTCAACAGGAGAGCCAGACTAAATCGGCGCAGACGCAACCAAAAGCGGACGCACAGAAAAAGCCCGCCGCGCGCAACCTCGCCATCTTTATCTTCAACGGCGTGCAGATTATCGATTACACAGGCCCGTTCGAAGTCTTCGGGCAGGCGCACGACCGGGGCCAGCACATCTTTAACGTCTACACGGTGGCGGAAAAGGCCGACCCCATCACGACCAACATGGGTATGACCGTCGTTCCGAAGTACACCATCGACAATATGCCGAAGGCGGACGTCATCCTCATGCCGGGAGGCGGTGTCGAAGATCAGATGAACAACCCGAAGGTCATCAAGTGGGTGCAGGACAGCGCGCGCGAAGCAGAGTTCGTGATGTCGGTCTGCAACGGCGCGTTTTTTCTGGGCAAGGCGGGACTTCTGGACGGCCTGACGGCGACGACTTACTACGGGCTGATAGACGAGCTGAAAAAGCTTGCGCCGCGCGCTCGTGTCGTCACCGACCAGCGCTTCACTGACAACGGAAAAATCATCACGACCGCAGGGCTTTCATCCGGCATTGACGGGGCGCTGCACCTCGTGGAAAGAATCGCGGGCCGGGGACGTGCGCAGGAGATTGCCCTCAACATGGAATACAACTGGCAGCCCGACGCGGGCTACGCGCGGGCCAGCTTTGCAGACCGCTACCTGCGCAAAATAATCGGTCGTCAAGGCTTCCAACTTCCCGACGGCGCGGTCACGAAAGTTCTGGGCCAGCAGGGAGACCGGACAGTTTGGGAAAAGAACTGGGAAGTGCGGCTGGATTTACCGGCGCAGGAGCTTCTGAAAATCATTGACACGAAGCTCGGCGAAGGCTGGACCAAACAATCGACCAGCCATGCCGGAGGCACAGCGCGCACGCTCTGGAAATTCACGGACGAAGATGGCAAGACGTGGAATGCCGTCTCGAACGTCGAGCTGCTCGCGGGTCAACAGAACACTTACAAGCTGACGATTAAACTGGCGCGCGCAGATTCGGCGGCGCGGCTGTAAACTGAATTGAAGTTTCGTTAAGCCCCTGAAAGGGGCGCTCTATCAGTAGCCCACATCGTCAGATGTGGGTCATGCGCGAGCAACACATCATCAAGCCCCGGTAGGGGCGGCATCAATCGAATGTCGCCCCTACCGGGGCTCTGGATTTGATGGCTACGTGTGGTCCCACCACTTACGTGGTGGGCTACTGATATGGTCGCCCCTTGCGGGGCTCAACAAAAAGATGTTGCCTCTCTGCGTGTCCAAAAAATCATTGACTCTCTGCGCTTTTAAGCATAGAACTGCGGGCGCTCTACAAAATCCCCCTCGCGCCGGGAGTCGAAGATGATGAAAAGGATGCTCACCGTGGCGCTCGTCGTGCTCGTCGCAGCAGGCGTCGCTTCAGCCCAGATGAATGCAAACAAGGGCTCCAAGGCGGGTAAGAGTTCGGTCGAGGACCAGCTCATTAGTTTGGAAAAGCAGGCATGGGAGGCATGGAAGAATAAGAACGGCAGATTCTTCCAGACCTTTCTTTCGGACGACTCGCTCTTAATCAGCCCTACCGGCATTGATGACAAAGCCGCGCAGGTCAAGAGCATTATCAACATGCCGTGTGAAGTCAGAGGCTACTCGCTGGATAATTTCAAGTTGACGATGATTGACAAAGACACGGCGCTCTTAACCTACAGCGCCAAGCAGGACTACTCCTGCAACGGCAAGGCAGGGCCGCCGCAGGTCTGGGCCTCGTCCGTCTTCATCAAACGCAACGGCAAGTGGCTCGGCGTCTTTCATCAGGAGACCCCCGCCGAACCATAAAGCAGTGACAAGTGACGAGTGACAAGTGACAAGCAAGAAGAAGCTTTTCTTTTTTATCTTGTCACTTGTCACTCGTCACTTGTCACTGCTCTCTTGGCTTTCGCGGCGCGCATCAATTAAACTCCTTCCTAACTTTTACCTTCCTGGAATTTGAGGTTGTGATGGGCGAACTCGGCGAGCGTCGTTGGGCCGTGATTAGCGAGCGCGGGTGCGAAGCTTCGGGGCTGAAGTATGACGAGGCTGTGGAGTTGGTCAAGCGCCTTGCGGGCGAAAGCGTGCACGGCCTCTGCATTGTCACCAGTAAAGCCGCAGACCACATGTCACACGAAGAGGCTCTGACAGCACGTGCCGCACGACGAACCACCACCACACCGCGCAAGTAAAAATCCAGCTTCTGTTTTGTTCATTGTAGGGAGCAGGGCTTGTCCCTACTCAAAGATTATCGAAAGGCAAAGTCTGCGACTAAGGGCAAGTGGTCCGAGGCCATGAGCGCCGTGCGGCTTCTGTGCAGCGTGAGGCTTTTCAATTCCAGTGTGTCGTCGTAATAGATGTGATCAAGGTGAACCAGTGGCAGGATGCCGGGATAGGTTCGCGCGCTTCGCAGATGATAACGCACGTCTGCGCTCTTAAAATGCGTGGACAGCAGACGCGAGCAGAGCCCGTGCGTCCATTCGTTGAAATCACCGAGCACGACGCGCGGCCCTTCGAGCGCACCGTTGTTCAATATCTCGTCGCTCAGGAGCTTGCGTCCCTGAAAGCGCCGTTCCAAAAAGGCCGTGCCGAGATGTATGTTAAAGACGTGTAGCTTGCGGCGCTCGTCCAGCGGCAGGTCAACGCGCAGGCAGCCACGGCGCTCGCGCCCGCGCCATGTAATGTCGTAATTTTTAGTTTCGACCATTGGCCTGCGGCTCAGGACCACGTTCCCGTAAGCCCCGCCGCGCAAGCGCCGGTTTTCACCGATGCGATAATCCATCCCCAGCTCTTCGGCTATGAAACGAGCCTGATGCAGATCGTGCCCGTGGCCGTCTATGCTCAAGACCTCTTGCAACGCGATGATATCGCCGCCCGTCTCGCGCAGCACGGCGGCAATGCGATCGGGGCGAACGCGCCGGTCCATCCCGACGCATTTATGAACATTGTAAGTGACGATGCGAATCATAAGCCCTTAAAAGTCCCAAGTCTCAAGTCCCAAGTCCCAAGTCCAAAGCAAGAACTTGTCTTTTGACTTTGGACTTGGGACTTGAGACTTGGGACTCTTTTATTTCGCGTACTTCGCGCGTATACGGACGCAGCGCTCAAGGCCGTCCACGGTTTCCAGTACCTTGAGGCGCAGGTCGCGGTCCAGTGTTTTCTCGCGGTCCAGAAAACTCTGAACGGTCGTGAGCGCGCGCTGGTCGCACTGTCCCCCTAAGAAAGCGGCGAGCCAGCCGTTGACGAAGAAAATCTTGCGCGTGCGTTTCAACGTCGGAAGCTCAGAAAGCGCGCGTTCCAGATAGGGAAAGGTCAAGTCCGCCTGCTGAATCGAATTAAAGGGGCCGGTGCTGGCTTCGATCCAGCTCTCTGCGAGCTTCGCGTCCGAGAGATAGGCGTCGAAATAGCTGCGCTTGGTTTCGGCATCCGCAAGCGCTGCGCCCGCCGCGTAGGCGTATCGCTTGGCGTCGTCCGTGGTCTCTTCCCTACGCAGCTTTTCAAGGAGCGCGGGCGCTTCACGGTCGCCGCGCGACAGCAGTGCCGTCACAATGTCGAAGCGGTCGCGCGCACGCAAAGTCATGCCCGGAATCTTTAATTCACCGCTCAGAATTTTTTTGAGCATGTTGCGCCCTTCTTCGGTCATTGCGATTGATTGAAAGGCGCGAAAGTAAGTGATGCGCAAGCCTGCGGTTTCTGCGCCCTGCATCTTTCCGGAGAGCAGGGATTCCAAACGCGATGCTATGCCCTTTCTTTCAGCTTCCGTCAGGTAACGATTAAAAGCTGTGGAGACGCGGCTCAGGATGCTCTGCACAGTCACTTCGTCGCGCTCGTCTGGCAGAGCTTTCAGGGCAAGCTGTATGTAAGCAAGCGGAGCAAGCTCGGCCTCGCGCACGCTGTCCCAGAGCGCGCCCCAAAGCAGCGCGCGCAGAAAGTCATCCTTGACCGTAGTAGACGATGTGCTCAAACGCTCTGCGACCGCACTACGGCTCACGTCGTCCAGCAGAAAACGACCGTAGCCGTAATCCTCATAGTTAGCGAAGACATAATCGGGGCGCTGCTTGCCTATTACTTCCTGAACTTTGGTCAAGCCGTCGCGATTGAGCGTGACAGTCATAGTCGCGGGCGGCGCATGGTCGTAATAGAGCAGGAGCCGGACGCGCATGGGCCACGCTCCGCCTTCGTGCAGGACATCCGATTGATTGAGCGCGAAAGAATTGATGCGCTTTCTGTTGTCCGTCGTCCATTCGACGCGCACGTCGGGCATCCCGCGCCGCTTGACCCACGCGGCAGCCCAGGCGTCGAGCTTTAAACCGGAAGTCTTCTCAAACGCGCCGACCAGATCGGCCCATTCGGCATTCGCGTAAGCATGCTCCTTGAGAAACAACTGGACGGCGCGCTGGAATTTTTGCGGCTCAAGATAAAACTCCGCCTGTCGTAGCATCGAAGGAGCTTTGCGATAGACGATGTTGCCGTAAGCGGACTTGGCCGCGCTCAAATTGGAAATCTCCTGCCAGATGGGCGTCGTTCCCTTGGTCACGTCCGTCAAATAGGCAGAGGGTTTTGTCTTCTGATAAAAAACTTTCCACGCCTTGTACTCGGGCATCACGACCTCCATCGCCTTGTAGGCCATGAAAGTCGCGAAGCCTTCCTTGAGCCACAGGTCGTCGAACCAGCGCATGGTCACAAGGTCGCCGAACCACTGGTGCGCCAGTTCATGAAAGACAAGCTCGGCGCGGTTGATAAGATCGTTGGCCGTCGGGTCCGAAGGAAAGAGGATGCTCTCTTCGCGCAGAAAGGTCGCGCCCGCGTGCTCCATCCCACCGTAAGCGAACTCCGGCACAACGACCATGTCATATTTCGGAAAAGGAAATTTGTAGTCGAAGTATTTAGCAAAGAACTTCAAGCCTTCGCGGTTCAAGCGAAAAACTTCCGCGAGTTCTTTACGCGCCCGCTCGGCCTTAGACTTACGCACAAAGACGCGCATCGAAGTCGCTTCGGCTATGGCGCGCACCACTTTTTCATAATCTTCGGGCGACTTCAAAGGCGGGTACGCCGTGTATTTATCACGAGGCAGGAACTCTGCCTCCCCAAACTCTGCGAACGGCCCGGCGGCGAAGGCGAAGAGATAAGTGCTGATAGGCTCAGTCTCGCGAAAGCGCGTGCGTATAAAGGGCGCACCTTCCATGATGTCTATGTTCTGCTCCAGCGTGTTAGTGACAACCTTCCATTCTTTCGGCGCAGTGACTTCCAGTTGAAAACGCGCTTTCAAATCCGGCTGGTCAAAGCAGGGAAAGGCCGTCGATGCATCCGACGGAACAAAGAGCGTGTAGATGTATTCGCTCTTGTCTTCGCGATCGAGGTAGCGCGTGACGGCGCTGCCCGAAGTGAGCACGGGCGATTCAAACCGCAGGCGAATCAGGTTCTCGCCTTTGACCAGATAAGAGCCGGGAATAATCAGATGGTCGTTGGTCTCGCGCGCGTCCGCGACCTTGCGCCCGTTCGCTTCTATGTCCCACACGCGCGAAGCGGGTTGCCCCTCTTTCGCGGCGAGCTTTCGCCAGTCGAGCACGAGCCTCTCCGGCTTCTCCCCGAGCGTGACGCGAATCTCCTCCGTTCCTTTCAACAATTCCGCGCCCGCGCGCAGCTCTATAGCGATGGCGTAGCGCACGTTGCTGTAGCTTGCCGAACGCTCGCGCGCCAGCTCGCGCGGCACGCCCCCTTCGGGATCGGAATTATTGCCAGCCGCTTTCATCAGACCGCCTGCGAATATAACTATGAGGATGAAGAATATTCTAGCCGTCATCCAACCTCCCCGCGCCATGAAGATGAAAAGATTGCTATCAGACAAAAAGTTCAGGAGCGGTCGTCGTCCGTAATCATGAGCACGACTTTGCCAAAGCTCTCGTTTGATTCCAGCCGCTCATGCGCCGCGCGTACTTCGCTCAGATTGTAAATCTTATCTATCACGGGACGCACCGCACCGCGCGCAAGTAGCGGAACGACGTGCGCGGCAAAGCGTCGTGTGGCATAAGCTTTCTCTTCCACAGAGCGTGCGCGCAAGACCGTGCCCACGAGCTTCAAACGCTTGCTCATCACCTTACCGAAATCGAGCATAGCGCTTGCGCCTGAAGTTGTCCCGACCAGCATCATGCGCCCGCCGAGCGCGAGAGCATCGAGATTGGCCGCCAGATATTTTGCGCCGACTAAATCCAGCACGACATCCACGCCCGCTTCATTCGTCCAAGCGCGCACAGCTTCGACCATGCGCGTCGGGTCGTCTTCAATAGCCACCGCTTCATCAAGACCGTACTCGCGTGCGCGCTCCAATTTTTCCGGCGTGCGCGACGTTCCATAAACAACCGCGCCTGCGGCGTGCGCCAACTGTACGGCGGCGAGCCCTACGCCGGAGCCCGCCGCGTGTACGAGCACGCGCTCGCCCATCTCCAACCCGGCCTGCGTAAACATCGCGTCGTGTGCCGTGATAAAAGCTTCGGGGACGGCTGCGGCTTCGGCCCAACTCAAATTTTCAGGAACCTCTGCGAGCGTCGATTCAGGCGCGACGATGTATTCGCTTTGCGCGCCGCCGCCCGTGATGCCGAAGACGCGCGCTCCCTTGCGAAACCGTCTAGCCTCTGGCCCGGCTTCTTCGACACGGCCCGCGAACTCAAGACCGGGAATGTCTGCGGGCGCACCCGGCGGAGCAGGATAGAGACCCCTTCGCTGAAGCAGGTCCGCGCGATTGAGGGCCGACGCAAAGACACGCACCAGCACACGGTCTGCCGCAGGCCCAGCAGGACGCTCGACCTCGCGCACCTCCAAACACTCAACCCCGCCGTGACACGCAATCACAACGGCTCGCATACGCCGCTCCATAATTAAGTCTCAAGTCCCAAGTCTAAAGTCCAAAGTCAAAAAAAGGAAACAGGCTTCTGACTTGGGACATGGGACTTTGGACTTTGGACTCTATGATAGAGTGTGACGGCTGATGAATAAAAGCTCGGACACGCTGGTCATAGTCAATCCTGCGGCGGCGAGGGCGCGGCGCGCATGGCCCCGGATTCACGCGGCGCTCGAAAAAAGCGGGCTGCGATTTTCCGTTTATGAAACGAGGCATGCGAATGATGCGACGGCGCGCACGCGGCAGGCGCTCAGGGAAGGCTACAAGACTATTGCGGCTGTGGGCGGCGACGGGACGCTGAGCGAAACGGCGGCAGGCTTTTTCGATTTCAACCACGAGGATGGAAACGATGCTTTGCCTGTCAGGATTAACCCGGAGGCAGCGTTGGCACTCTTGCCCGCAGGGACGGGAGATGATTTCGCGCGCGGCCTCGCGGGAAGACGCGAGCCCGTGGGCGAGTGGATTAAACGACTGACCAGCTCGGACGAGCGCAGTACGCGCACGGTCGATGTCATCGTCGGTCGCGTAGGCGATAGAAGAGAGCCTTTTATCTGTCTGAACGTTTCGACGATTGGACTGGGGGCGGACGTGGCCGCGCGCGTCGCAGCGCAGGGCCGCTTCATGCAGCGCCTGCCGGGCGAAACACGTTTTATGACGGCGGCAGGCGCGGCGCTCCTGGCATGGCGCGAGCGCCCGCATCGCATCAAGGCAAACGAAGCTGAAACAATTGAGTGCGCGTCAAATTTGATTGCGGTGGCAAATAATATTTACGCGGGCGGCGGCATGATGTTCGCGCCCGATGCGCGCACGGATGACGGGATGCTTGACGTAGTGCTCACCTGCGGCATCTCTCGCCGGACGATATTGCGCGAGCTGCCGCGCATACGTCAGGGCCGTCACATCGCGAACCCGCGCGTGCGGGTCATCAAAACAACGGGCGTGCGCGTTGAGCCTTTAACCGAGAAGGACGCGCTGCCAATCGAAGCCGACGGTCAACCGCGCGGCCACACGCCCGCAGAGTTTCAAATCATGCCGTCAGCCTTGCGAATAGTTTTTTGAGAAGATGCGAGATAAGTATTAGCTCCGTAGGAGCGTAGATGTTTATAGCCTAAGAGCATCAATCAAGAATCAAGCTCCGTAGGAGCGTCATATCATTTAGTCAAAACATGACGCTCCTACGGAGCTTGATTCTTAGAAATGCGTGCGAGCTATAAACATTCCGTCCCTACGGGACTTTTGAAATAACTTCTGAGATATCTCTTATGGCTTTTCCTTCTCCTTCTCCGCGTCGCGGCGCAGTTTCTCTTCATTGCGCTCTCTGACCGTGCGCGTGGCGTTGGTGTCTTCGAGCCTTAAGTGCGGAAATTGACCACGGCCCAGACCCTCTATGCCGATGCCGAGGCTCAAGCGAAAGCCCGCGCATTCGAGCCCGAAGTCGCGCAGGGTTTCCGCGTCCGTGACGTTCTTGTCCTGCCAATCGTAAAAGGGTTTCCACTCGCCAGTGATGTTAAGTCGTTGAGACATGAAGGCTAGAAATTCGTCCTTGCTGGCCCAACGGTTCGTGACGGGATAGCCTACGCCCACGAAGAAGAGACGGCCTTCCAGAAATTGCAGCATCACGCTTTGCGCTTCGCCCAGAAATTGATTGGAAGACAAATCTTTCTGCTGAAGAATGGCACGCGAAACTCCGGCAGCATCGACGGGCGAAAGCTTGAGCGCTGGGAAAAGCATTAGAGCCTCGTCCGTGCTCATCCCCAATCGCAGACCGCCGATGACGGGAGCCTGCGCGAGCGTCAAAAGACATCTAGCCCCCTGAGGCGTTGGCGCGGGCGTGCCCTGTGCTATGCGAAGCGGGCGGCTCGGGTCTTCTTCCAGACGCACGCGCGAGGTGTAGTAGTCCACGATGGCCTGATAAAAGGCCGTGCGCGTTTCGGCGTAGTTGGATTGCGCGTCTATGACATCGATGATGGCTGCTTTGTTCATGCGATAGCGCACGAAGACGGCGGTCAGGTTTCGTTGCGAGGCTTCACTCGCTTCGCGCATTCTTTGAATACGAGTGATTGCGCCGAGCGCGTTGGCGCGGTTGACGTAAAACTCCTGCCGTAGCTGGCGAAGGGTCAGCTCGCGCTGAATATCCAGTTGCTGAGAGCGCAGGCGGGCCTGAGTCTCGCGGCTGCGGCTCGCGCCCCAGTTGAAGATGGGGATGTTAAGCGAGACGATGGCAGAGCCGCCCGCGTATCGACCGACGGGACGAAAATCGCCTGCATCGAAACCGCCGTTGAGGCTGTAGGTCAAATCCGGCAACAACTCGCGGCGCGCGGCGCGTGCCTCTGCGCGTGCGGCGCGCTGTTGCGCGTCTATCTGTGCCAGCTCCGGTCTCGAACGGATAATCTCTTCCGTGTAGTTGTTAAAGTCTATGACGGAAGGAATATTCTCTGTCGGATGCGGAACGATGATCTGCGTGTTGAAGTCCACGCCAATCAAAGTTCGTAGGAGATTCATGGCAGCGAATTCGGCGGCGCGCGCTTCTTCAAGCGAGGCGCGATGCGTGGCGGCTGTCGAGCGCGCACGAAACACATCCGCCTCCGCTTCTTTCGCTTCTTCGCCTTCGGCGCGCTGCTTTAAGTTCTCCGCCACGGCGACGAACCCTTCGGCCAGCGCGAGGGTTTCTTCCGCCAGCCGCCGCGCTTGCCTCGTGAGCACGAGCGCGTAATAAGCGTCATAGGTGGCAAGCACCAGCTCGCGGCGCGCAACTTCGGTCCCGGCGCTCGCCGCTTCAAGAAGCGCGCGGCTTTTGGAGAGCGCGGCACGCAGGCGGCCCGCGATGTCTATCGTGCCGGACACGTTGGCGAGCACTGTGGTCTCGTTAATCGCGCTTGCGGAAACAAAGCTGAAGGTGGGCGGCTCTTCAGGAAAGCGCACGCGGGAAGGCGTTGTGCCCGTGTAGGTGAGCGGCAGGCTGAACTGTGGCAGAAAGGCTGCGCGCGCCTGTCGCACGTCCTCGCGCGCGATGCGTTCTTCAAGAGCTGCCTGCTGGTAAAGAGAAGCGTTCGAGAGCGCGAGCGTGATGGCGTCGTCCACAGTGAGCTGCTGGAATTTGTTCGTCTCGCTCCCGAACGGATAGTCGTAGTAAGGCGGAGGCACATTCGCTATGCGCTCCTGCGGCGCTGGAACGGGCGGCCTCGCCGGAGTCTCAATCGGCGGGCGCTGTAATTTTTGTTGTTTGGTTTGCCGTGTGGTTGCCGGAGGCGGCTGCTGCTGCTGGGCGCGCACAGTCGGCACGGCTGAAAAAAGCAGACAGAAGAGAAGGACAAGCACGCTTGCACGTCCGGGGGCGTAAGCTTTTCTCACGGGGGATAGGCTCCTTAAAAAGAAGTGACGAGTGACAGGTGACAAGTGACAAGAAGAAGAAAGGAAAGTGATGAGTCCTGAGTACTGAGTAAAAGCGTCTGTCCTCTTTCTCAGGACTCATCACTCAGTACTTTAATCGCTGCGTCTCTCTTCCTCTTCGATTCGGATTATCTTCTGTAAACGTCGCCGGTGGCGTTCTTCGCCTGTGAAGCGCGCAGCGACGAAGGCGCGCATGATTTCCATAGCCAGCTCCGGGCCTGTGACGCGCGCTCCCAGACAGAGCACGTTGCAATCGTCGTGCTCGCGCGATTGATGCGCCGTGTAGGTGTCGGCACAGAGCGCTGCGCGCACGCCGCGTATCTTGTTGGCCGCGACCGAAACGCCCGCGCCGCTCCCGCAGACGAGAATGCCAATCTCCGCGCGCCCGCTCTCGACCGCTCGTCCGACTAGAAGCGCATAGTCCGGATAATCATCCGGGGCGGAGCCGTCGTGCGTGCCGAAGTCTTCCACGTCGTGACCACGGGCGCGCAATTCTTCTATCACGCGCTCGTTAAGCGGAAAGCCCGCATGGTCTGCGCCGACGGCGATTCGCATGATTCCTGTCTTCTATCTTTGAATGAGCGCACGCGCTCTCTGCAAGACGTTATCGACGTTGAAGCCCAGATTGCGTAGGGCCACATCGCCGGGTGCGGAAGCGCCAAAGCGGTCGAGGCCGATGATGTCGCCTTCGGGTCCACTGTAACGTTCCCAGCCCATCGGGACGCCCGCTTCGACTACGAGCCGCGCGCCCGTTCCCGCCGGGAGTACTTCCTCTTTGTAATCCTCCGGCTGCTCCTCGAAAAGCTCCACGCACGGCATCGAGACGACGCGCACAGCCGTCACACCGTCTTTCATGAGCGCCTCGCGCGCTTCCAGGCACAGCGATACTTCGGAGCCGGTCGCGATGAGGATAAGCTCTGGCATCACGGGCTCGCCCTTTTCGTTTTCGGCTTCGGCGAGGATGTATGCGCCGCGCTGCGCGCCTTCAGCTTTACTGTAGCGCGTGCGGTCTATGACCGGAACTTTCTGGCGCGTGAGCGCGAGCGCCGTCGGATGGTTGCGGCGCAGGATACTGATGCGCCAAGCTTCGCGTGTTTCGTGCGCGTCCGCCGGACGTATCAGGTAGAGGTGCGGGATGGCGCGCAAGGCAGCCAGATGCTCTACGGGTTGATGCGTCGGCCCGTCTTCGCCTAATCCGACGGAGTCGTGCGTGAAGACATAGACGACCTGTACTTCGGAGAGCGCGGCGAGACGAATCGCGGGGCGCATGTAATCGGAGAAGGTGAGGAACGTGCCGCCGTAAGGAATCAAGCCGCCGTTGAGGCTGATGCCTGTGAGGGCCGAGCCCATCGCGTGCTCGCGCACGCCGAAGTGTATGATGCGACCTTCGTAAGAGCCCGCCTCAAAGTCGCCGCCGTTTTTAATGTCTGTGTTGTTGGAAACTCCCAGGTCTGCGGAGCCGCCGAAGAGTTGCGGCAGGTGAGGCGCGAGCGCGTTGATGACTTCACCCGAAGCCTGACGCGTCGCCATAGGCTTCGCATCCTCAAACGCAGGCAAGTGTTCTTCCCAACCTTCGGGCAGCTCGCCGCTCATCATCAAACGGAAAGACTGGCCCTCCTCCACGTGCTTCTCTTCATACTTCTCGACAAGCGCGTTCCATTCTTCTTCCAACTTCTGCCCGCGCGGGATTGCTTCACGAAAATGCTCTAGCGCCTCTTCGGGCACGTAGAAGGATTTGTCTTCGGGCCAGCCCAGATGTTTTTTGGTCTCGCGCACGGCGTCCGCACCGGGCGCGTCCGAATGCGCCTTGCGCGTTCCAGCGGTCGGCATCCCGTAACCGATGGTCGTCTTGACGGAGATGAGCGAAGGACGATCCGCAACCGACTGTGCATCGCGTATGGCGCGCTCAATAGCATCCAGATCGTTACCGTCTTCCACCGTCAGGGTGTGCCAGCCGTAAGATTGAAAGCGGCGCGGCACGTCTTCGGAAAAAGCCAGCGAGGTAAAGCCTTCGATAGTCACTTGGTTGTCGTCGTAAAGATAGATAAGCTTGCCGAGCTTTAAATGTCCGGCGAGCGATGCTGCTTCACTTGCTACGCCCTCCATCAAATCGCCGTCCGAGACAATGGCGTAAACGTAATGGTCAATCAGCGGAAACTCGGGCTTGTTATAAATCGCGCCAAGGTGCGCCGCGCCCATCGCCATTCCGACGCCGTTGGCAAAGCCCTGACCGAGCGGCCCGGTCGTAATCTCCACGCCCGGCGTCAAGCCATATTCGGGATGGCCCGGCGTCTTCGAGCCCCACTGGCGAAAGTTTTTGAGTTCGTCCAGCGGCAGGTCATAGCCCGTCAGATACAGTAGCGAGTAGAGCAGCATAGAGCCGTGGCCCGCGCTCAAAAGAAAGCGGTCGCGGTTGGGCCACTTCGGGTTCTTAGGGTTGTGGCGCAGGAATCGCGTCCACAGGACATAAGCCATGGGTGCTGCGCCCAAAGGCAAGCCGGGATGGCCCGATTCGGCCTGCTGCACGGCGTCCAGTGACAACGTGCGAATCGTGTTGATGCAAAGCTCATCCAGCTCGCGTGTGTGATTGACTTCCTGTTGAGTAGACGCGCTCATGAAATCGTTTGTTCCTCGCTTTTGATTTATATAGACCGGCAATTGCTCGTCCAGGGTTTTGTGCGCCGCGCGCGGCTCGTGACCTCTGCTGTTTCAGGTCAAGGCGACGAGGCGTTCGTAAATCTTCTGCTGGCGCATGCGACCCGCGCTGTAAAGTTTGTGACGCGCGGCGTCCGGCTCGAAAGTTCTGGCGAGCGGAGCGGGCGCGTCACAGATGCTTTTTAGCTTGCCGCTTGCCTCCAAGGCAAGCAAAACCGCGCCACGGCTCGAACATTCTTCAACGGCAGAGATAGAAACCGGACGCCCGAGCACGTCCGCTATCATCTCCGTCCACAAACGCGAGGCGCGCAGCGCGCCGCCCGTCGCGATAATCTTCGCTTCCGGCGCAAGCTCGGAAAGCGCGCGACTGATGAGCGCGAAGCGATAGGCCACGGCTTCCATCGCGGCGCGCAGGATTTCAATGGGGCGCGTGTGCATCGTCAGACCCAGAATAGCGCCGCGCGCGTGGCCGTTCCAGCCCGTGCTTCTTTCCCCGGCCCAGAACGGCATCACCGTCAGCCCGTGCGCGTCCGGTTGTATGGCAGCTATCTCGCTTTCAATGCTTTCAACATACGCGCTTTCGCTATTCGCACCTTTGCTCTCAGCATCCACGCGCAGCGCATTGGTCATCCATGCCCAGAGATTGCCGCCGTCGGAAAGTGCGCCGCCCACGACAATGCGCCGACGGTCTGCGCGGTAACACCACAACGCTGGCGGCAAAGCCTCAGGCGGGTCTCCTTCCCAGAGCACGCGCATCGCGCCCGAGGTGCCGATCATCAACGCCGCGCGCCCGCGCGTTGTGCAGCCCGCGCCGATATTGTTGGCCGCGCCGTCGCCGATAGCCGGAAACCAGCGCGCCTCTCTGAGCGCAGGCCAGCGCCGCGCATACTCGTCTCGTAAAGTCCCGAAGGTTTCAGAAGTCTCCGCGAGGGGAGGTAACTGTTCGGGCTCTATCATTAAGTACGCGAGCAGTTCTTCGTCCCACTTGCAGGTGCGTATGTTAAAGAGCCCTGTGCCCGATGCCATGGAGATGCTCGTTCGCGCCTCGTTGCAAAGACGCAGGGAGAGAAATTCTCCGAACGACATCCAGCGCGCGACTCGTTGAAAGATTTCAGGAAGGTTGCGTTTGAGCCATAGGAGTTTGGCGGGCCAGTAAGAGGGATGAAAGCGTGCGCCCGTGCGCGCGTGGCAGTTGCGCTCGTCAAAGCATCTGCGCAACTCATCAGCACAATCGGCTGCGCGTGTATCGGCCCAGCCCGTCAGGGGCGTGACGGCGCGTCCTTCCTTGTTGACGCCGACTAGACTGTGCCAGAAGCAGGCGACCGCCGCCGTCTCTATGCGAAGCTCCGTGTCCGAAAGAAGCGCGAGCGTTGCATCGACTGTGCGCGCAACCTGCTCGACGGCTTCTTCGGCGTCAATCTCTACACCGCCGTCAGAGGTCGTCGCTAAATCGCGCACCAGTCGAGCCTGTGTTCCGGGAATCTCGTCGCCCGTCTCGTCATATAAACTCGCGCGCACGCCGGACGTGCCGATGTCGAGCGCCAGTACTGAGACGCTGGCGTGCGGAGACGCGGAGACGCGGCGAGAAAAGAAAGATGCTTTTTTCTCTGCGTCTGCGTGTTGCTCCATCTTCTCTTCTTAACCCCGCGTCGCCCCTTCTCCGTATCTCCGTCTAAGGCTTGAAAACGCGCTTCGCCGTGCGGGCCACGCCCTTGCCTGTGTACTTGCCAAACGTGCCCATGCCTTTGCCCAGCTCCTTGCCTGCGCGAACGGGGCGGCCCCGAGCCATGTTCTGCCCGAAGCGTTTGCCTCCGCGCCCTGCGCCGCGACCTGCACGGGCGAACGCGCTCTTGATGCCGCGCCCGCGCGGGCGGTCGGGCTGTATGCGACGGCGGCGCTGGCCGTTATCCGGGACTGTTAAGACGCGACGTTGCTGCGGATCGTCCTGAAAAGCTCTTGCGCGCGTTGTTGTCTGTAAACCCGCGCCGGGAATTTGTATGGCAAGCAAGAGGGAGAATAAAAAAATAGAGCCTTGACGCATTCCGCTCCTCCGGTAACCTCATGATTTGACTGCTGACCCGACAGCATCGCACAGCCCACCCTCGTTCGTCCATAAGTGCTGTGGGAAATTTCTGTGGCAATACGCCCGCCCGAAATGTTAATCTTAAATCGTGGGACGAGAGGCTTGACGCTTTCCTCTTGTCACTTCCGACCCGGAGCAACATATCCTTCGCCCTCACTCGTCAAGCTTCCCATTCGTGGAAACCATCTCGATGAGAAAATCTTATGCAAGCTGAAACTCTCAACTGTCCTATGTGCGGCGCAGCCGCTTCGAGCGATGCGACCAGGTGCATTTATTGCAGCGCACGTTTAGCCACGCGCCAGTGCCCGCAGTGCTTCGGGATGATGTTCCGCGGCAGCCGCCACTGCCCGCGCTGCGGCGCACTGGCAGGAGAGCGCGAAACTGCCAGCACGGAAACGGCGCGCAACTGCCCGCGTTGCCGCACGGCGCTCACGCACATCACGCTCGGCACAACCGAGGTCCGAGAGTGCAACGCGTGCGACGGCCTCTGGGTGGACATAGCCTCCTTCGAGCAAATTTGCAGAGACCGCGAGCAGCAATCGGCGCTCCTTGGAACAGCGCAATTTACTTCCACGCGCCAGAGCGTCAACGAGCAGAGCCGTGTGCGCTATGTCCCGTGCCCGGAGTGCGGGCAACTGATGAACCGCGTCAACTTTGCGCGCTGCTCAGGCGTCGTAGTGGATGTGTGCAAGGGACACGGGACGTGGTTTGACCGCGACGAGCTGGCGGAGATAGTGGAGTTCATACGCGGCGGAGGATTAGACGAAGCACGCGCCAGAGAAAAAGCGCAACTGGAAGAAACGCGCCGCAGCCTGCGTGAAGAACAAGCCGCCCTCGCCCGCAACAGCAACCCTCTCATCCTCGAAGACGGCGAAAGACACTCCGGCATCACCACAGCCGCAGGCTCGCTCATCAAGATTTTGCTCAACGACTAAAAGCAGGGATGAGGGATGAGGGCGGAGGGATGAGGGATGAGGGCTGAAAGAAAAGCTGCTCAATCTTGAATAGCTTCCTTTTCATCCCTCCGCCCTCATCCCTCATCCCTCCGCCCTCATCCCTTTTTTATGCTTCGTCCGGTGAGTGAGGCGACGATCATCACAAGCTCGGAGGGCTCGAAGGGTTTGGGGATGTGCATTTGAAAGCCTTCGCGTAGGGCGCGCAGGCGGTCTTCGCTGCGTGCGTAGGCCGTGAGCGCGATGGCGGGAAGGCTTCCGCCGCGCTCGGCGGGCAGCGCGCGCAGGCTTCTGACAAAATCGTAGCCGTCCACGTCCGGCATGCCTATGTCACTGACGATGATGTCCGGACGCAGGCTCTCAAGCGAGGCGAGAGCTTCCGTGGCGCTCTGCGCCGAAGTGACCTCGGCGCGCGAACGCTCCAACACCGCCCTCAGATATTCAAGCGCGTCCGGCTCATCATCCACCACCAGCACGCGCAAGCCTTCAAGGTTGGGAAGCCGCTCGTCCGTAGAGCTTCCGCCCGACGCGCCCTGCTTCGCTTGCTCCTGCGCCGTCTCGCTTTCCATTGTGTCAACGAGCATCGGCATGTTGACGATAAAGGTAGAGCCCTCGTTCTCGCCCTTGCTTTCCGCTTTGACCGTTCCTCCGTGCAGTTCCACCAGATGACGCACGATGGCGAGGCCGAGCCCAAGGCCGCCGTGACGACGTGTTGAAGAACCGTCGGCCTGACGAAAGCGGTCAAAGACGTAGGGAAGAAAATCGCGGCTGATGCCTTCGCCTGAATCGTTGATTTCAATCCGCGCGTGATGGTCTTCATGCGAGAGGCGGACTTCTATGTGCCCGCCGTGCGGCGTAAATTTGACGGCGTTCGAGAGTAGATTCCAGACGACCTGTTGCAGGCGCGCCGCGTCGCCCGAGACCGCCACGACTTCGTGTGCGCGCACAAGCTGTAAATCAATCTCTTTAGCCGCAGCCGCAGGACGCACCGATTCAATCGCCGCTTCAATCAAAGGCTCAAGCTCTACGGGGCGCACGTCCAGACGGGTCTTGCCCGTGATGATGCGCGAGACGTCGAGGATGTCTTCGATAATCTGCTTCTGCGCGCGCGCGTTGCGCTCGATGATGTCCAGAGCATGTTGAGAGGTCTGCTCGTCCAGCTCGCGGTCGCGCAGGAGCCTTGCCCAGCCGAGCACGGCTGTCAGCGGCGTGCGAAGCTCGTGCGAGAGAGTGGCTAGAAATTCGTCCTTGATGCGATTGGATTCTTCGGCGGTGGCGCGCGCCTGTGATTCGTGTTCGAAGAGACGCATGTTCTCGATAGCGACCGCCGCCAGGTTGGCCGCCATACGCATGGCCGTGACGTGTTCTTCGGCATACGCGCCGCGCTCGTAAGATTGCACTTCGATAGTGCCGACGATGCGGCCCATGACGGACATCGGCGCAACCAGCGACGAGAGCGGAAGCCTTCCATTGTCCGTCCCGACAGGCACGGTCGCGACGCCGTGCCTTATCTTGGAATAATCGTCCGTGATGATTATCTGGCCGGTGCGTACGGCGCGGCTGTTCGGCCCCTCCGCCGTAATCGGCATGGGCGGCAGTTGCGAGACGTCTATCTCCTGGTCGTCACCCCATGCATAGCGGGCCGTGCGCTCGTCGCGCGCCGCATCGTAGAGAGAGATAAAGATGCCTATGCAGGGCATGGAGGCAAAGGCAAAGTCGCGCAGCGCGCGGAAGATGGTCGGAAGCTCGCGCGCCGTGCCGAAGGTTTCCGCCAGATGAGTGAGCCTGAAAAGAAGATGTTCGTATTCGACGATGGCGCGCTGTTCCAGAGCGCGCAAGGTTTCCGCGGCCTGCTGGCGCTCGGTCACGTCCTGCGCGACGGCGATGAGCGCATAGATGTTGTCGCTGCCGTCCTTCAAGGGAGCGGCGTTGATGGCGTAAAGACGATTATGAAAAGGAAGCTCGAAGGAGACCGATTGGCCTTCGAGCGCGAGACGATAATGAGCGGCGGCGTGCTCTGCGTCTTTGGGCGAGTAAAGCTCGAAGATAGACTTGCCGACCAGCTTTTCGGCAAACAGACCCACTTCGCCTAAACCCTGTCCCGCCGCGAAGAGATAACGCAGGTTGCGGTCGAAGATGTTAATCGAGCCGTTCGGAAAATTCTCCAGCAGCTTTTGAAAGACCTTGACCGTGTTGCGGAAAGGATTCAAGCCTTCGAGCGCGGGCTCCGCTTCGAGACAAGCGCCGTGGAAGTTGTCGAAGAAAGCTTCGGCGTGGAGTTCTCCGCTCGTGCGCTCGACATGCTGCGGGCGCGTGCGCGCTAACTCTTCGCGCAGAGTCTCAAGTTCCGTCAACAGTTCTTCCCTTGTTTTGTCCTTGTCCGAAATGGAACTCACGAGCCTCTTACCCCTCAATCTATCCTACAACCGAAAATGAAGAAGGCTAACGCGGTGACGAATTATGTGCGGAGTACCTGGGCCCGGTAATTCTAAACCAGCGAGAAGAAAAGGGAAAGAAGAGGTTAGAGGTCAGAGGTTGGTAAAAAGCGTCGGCTAGATATCAGCCGAGTTTAGCTCCGTCAGGAGCGAAATGTTTATAGCTCGCGAACGATTAAGAGAATCAAGCTCCGTAGGAGCGTCATGTTCAGCATCCATGACATGACGCTCCTACGGAGCTTGATTCTTATCTTGCTCGGATTGGCTATAAACATCTCGCTCCTAGCGGAGCGAGGAATCATGCTTATCCTTCTCTCGAACCGTCTTTCTCTTACTAACCTCTAACCTCTGACCTCTTCTTTATGCCTTGATTTAGTCTGTCGCGATGTCCAAGCGGTCTGCGCACTTGTAGAGCGCGAGGCCGAGGATGCAGGCGATGACGAGGCTCGTGTAGAAGGTGACTGAGCCGTTGACGAAGCGCGCCGGAAGATTTCCGACAAATGGCATGTTAAAGGGCGAGAGCACGAGGTAGGTCACTAGACTGATGAAAGAGCCGACGGCCTGAACCGCAAGATACATCCCGAAGGCTTTGAAGTAGGTGAGGCCCATGCGGCGTATGGTGTCGAGGCCGACCAGTGGATTGATGACCGACCAGAAATCTTCTGTGTACCCGGCCACCGTGAGCGCCATAGGGTAGTAGAAGAAGGCCCACAGGAGCGCCAGCAGCAGAAACGGAAGGAGGATGAGCGGCGCTCCCCAGAGCCAGCGAAACATGGCGAGCGGTGATTCGTCCGTTTCCGTCACGTCCGTCGCTTTGGGCAGCGGCGTTTGGACGGGTGCGTCTCGCTCCATCGTTTCCTCTCGCTCCATTCTTTCCTGCAACCGCTCCATACTTTGCGCGCTCGTGCCTTCCAGAAGCTGTTGTTGTTCTTCCTCCGTGAGCTGCGGTTGAGATGGCCGCTCCGGCGCGTTCCTGACGATGCCGAAGATGAACAGGAGCGTAATCAGTATGGCTGGACCCAGCGTGACGATGGTGATGCCAATGCTCAAAAATATACGCACGATGAAATCGTCCCACAGCGAAAACTCGGAGAGGTCGGGCAGAAAATCCTTGTCCATGCGGCCCGTCGCGACCTTGTTAATCACCAGCGACATGCAGCCGAAGAGAATCGCGGAAGCCAGAAGCTGTCCCTTGAATCCTGCAAAGAGCAGGAAGCTGTAAAGGAGCGTGCCGAAGATGAGGCTGATCCAGTTTTTGAAGGGATAGCCAATCGCTTTCCCGAAGTCGTCAAAGCCAAAGCCCGCGCTCTGTTGAAGCCTGCGCTCGCTCCGTGCGCGCACCTCTTCGTAGAGGTTGCACAGCTCGCCGCAAAGCGGGCAGAGCCAGACGTTGATGCTCATACGTTTGGGACAATTGGCGCAGAACGTGTTGTCGCAGGCGCGGCAAATGTATTTCGAGTCGGCATACGGATGGTTGTAACAAACGGGGCCGTTCAATGCCTGTATCCCTGCGTAAGCATCTCCCTCGAAAGCGTGGGCCTGTTCGTCCGGGGGCGGAAGGTGTTCTTCTGCGATGAATTCTTCGCCTCTGGGCAGCGCGCCGAATTTCGGCTCGGGCAATGGGGTCGCGGTGTCGGGCAGCGTGGTGGTAGTCGTCGTAGCAGCGGCTTCGACGCCGTGTGAATAGCTCAGGGCAGGGCTTGCTTTGGCAGCGAACGTGCCGCGCAGCACGGGCGCGAGTCCGGCTTCAATCCAGCGCAGGTTTCCCTTGCGCACCTTGTCTGTCGGCAGGATGCGGCCTTCGCGTGCCCATTCCCTGAGACCTTCCATGTCGGTCTCAAAGATACCGGCGTCACACATCACCTGCCACGTCTCATGATTAGCGCTCACGGATTCATCTCCTGTGGGATGAGGATAGACCTTCGGTCTTCGTCCAAAAGTTAATTGATGGATAATCTGTCGGGGCCGGATGAGCCTTCGTGTTCTTCTCTGGGAAGTGAGGTCGGCTCGAATTGCCAAACGCTGGAGTGCGAGAGAGGGGTTCAAGAGAGGCGGCGTTCCACCGGGGCCCGCCGCCTCAGGATTAGATTACCCAATTTCCACGGCGCAACGCAATAGTTTTTACAAAATAAGAGCCACGCGACGGGTGATATTAGCCCCGCAAGGGGCGATAGATAATAGCCCACGGCGTGAGCCGTGGGACAACAGCACAGTCCAATAAAAGAGCCCCTGAAAGGGGCGAAAGAGATTCACGCTCTGATTTCTTTCGCCCCTTTCAGGGGCTCTGACTTCTTAATCTTGCCTGATTCCCACGGCTCACGCCGTGGGCTATTTTATTCCGCCCCTTTCAGGGGCTTACGCCGGGCTACTGGCTTTTACTTTCTTACAGCCGCTCGACGATCATGGCGATGCCTTGGCCGCCGCCGATGCAGGCTGTGGCGAGACCGTAGCGGCCATTGCGACGGCCAAGCTCAAGGAGCACGGTCAGCACAAGGCGCGTGCCTGACGCTCCCAAAGGATGGCCGAGCGCGATGGCTCCGCCGTTGACGTTGGTGCGCTCGCGGTCCAGACCAAGCTCTTTTTCTACCGCCAGATACTGACCCGCAAACGCCTCGTTGACTTCCACCAGGTCAATGTCTTCAAGCTTGAGCCCGGCTTTTTCCAAAGCCTTGCGCGTGGCGGGCACAGGGCCGATGCCCATGATATCGGGCTCGACGCCCGCATAGGCCCAGCTCACAATCCGGCCCAAGGGCTTTGCGTCTTTCGCCTTGACGAATTTCTCGCCCGCGATGACGAGCGCCGCCGCGCCGTCCACAATCCCGGAAGCATTGCCCGCCGTGACGAACCCGTCCTTGCTGAAAGCGGGTCTGAGCTTGGCTAAGATTTCGAGCGTCGTGTCCGGACGAGCGTGGTCGTCGTAGTCGAAAACTGTAGTGCCCTTGCGCGTCTTGATTTCGATGGGAGCAATCTCTTCTGCAAAGAGGCCGGCGTCTTTGGCGCGCTTGGCTTCCTGCTGCGAACGCAGAGCGTAGCGGTCCTGCTCCTCGCGCGAAATCTCGAAGCGGCGCGCGAGGTTCTCTGCCGTGCCCGCCATGGGCGTGTTGCAGTAGGTATCAAGCAGCGCGACCATCAAACTGTCTTCGAGTTTGCCCTGACCGAGCGCAAAGCCCGAGCGCGCGCCGTAGATGACGTGCGGCGCTTGCGACATGGATTCCATCCCGCCCACGAGACAGGTCTCTGCCTCTTCGAGTTGAATCATGTGCGCGCCAGAGACGATTGACTGAATGCCGCTCCCGCACAGGCGGTTGACCGTCAGCGCGGGCCGGTCAAAGGGAACGCCCGCCTTCAAAGCGACGTGACGCGCGCCGTAAATAGCGTCGCCCGAAGTTTGAAGTGCGTTGCCGATAATTGTGTGGTCTATCTCGTCGGGGGCCACGCCCGTCGCTTCGAGCGTTGCGCGCGCCGCGTGTGCGCCCAGATCAATGGCCGAAATATCTTTGAGCATGCCGACGTACTCGCCCATCGGCGTGCGCTTGCCGCCTAAAATAAAAACGTCACGGGACATCTGTGTCCTGCCTTTCTCTCGGTTGAAAATAGTGGCCGGTGTTCAAACAAAAAAGAGTATCAGACCTCGTCTCCCGGCGTCAAAGCCACCCTCCTGCCGCTTTGCTTTAGATGATTAGCGGCGGTCAAACGTTCGGCGCATGAAAGCGGCTGATAACTTTTTACTTATGCTGTTAGTCTCTGAATCTATGGTGTGCGCGGTAGCGATGAAGGAGTTCTTCCAGAAATCCTTCGTAGGTGAAGGTCGGAAGGTCGTAGGTGGGGCGCAGCTTGTAGAGAATGGGCATCGAGACGCGCCATGCCATCCACTGGCGCGGCATGTCGGGTAAATCCCAGCGACGGCGTAGAAAGGTTTCGACGACTTCAATCTCCGGCTCGGTCAATTTGTCCAGGTCGGCTGTGAACTGCGCGGGCTTGAAGGCGCGGCGATAAGCGGAATCCGAGACTGGCCCGGCGAAGACTTTATCAAAGGTCGGGGCTTCGGCCTCGCGCTCGCGCACGACCACGGTTCCGGCAAACATGTCGCCGATGCGCTGGTCGCGGCGGCTGATAAAAACAGAGATGAGGCCTATCGAGTAGAAGCCTATGATGGGAATCGGCGTGGGCTGCATGTCGAAGATGCGCGAGAGATTGCGCACCATCGCTTCCCAGAAGGTGATGGGCCGACCGTCTTCGCGTATGACGCGCAGCTTTAACCAGCGCTTGCCCGGAGTCTGCCCGTTCCACAGCCATTCGAAGAAGACGAAGTAGCCCGAAGAAATCAGGAACAGGATGATGATCAGCACAGCCACGACCCACTTCGGCGCTTCCGTCAACTCGGCGACATTGCTTGTCACTCCGGCGATGAAAATAAAGCCAATGTACATCAGGAAGATGGTCAGGATTTGCAGCGTGTGGTCCACGGCGCAGGCCAGAAAACGGTTGCCGATGGAGGCGAGCGCAAAATGAAGCGGGACGCGCTCGGGCGTCTCTATCACCAGCGTCTCTTCGCTGCCTGTGAGCGCTTCTGCTATCGCCATCAGGATAAACTTCTTCCGCAGTTCACAAAATTTTATTGGAAGCCGTTATAGAAGTCCCGTAGGGACTTGATATTTATAGTTAAGCATCAGCAATCAAGAATCAAGCTCCGTAGGAGCGGCATGTTCAGCATCCATCACATGCCGCTCCTACGGAGCTTGATTGTTAATGATGACAATCAAGCTATAAACATTCTAGCTCCTACGGAGCTACACAATCAGGACTTTTCATACTGCTTCTAATCTTTTCCTTTAACTAGCAGAAATCGCCGCTTGCCGACCTGTAAAAGAATATCATCTCCATGCTTCACTCCGACTACAACGCCTGTATCCGTGTGACGCACGCCGCCGATGCGTACGCCACCCTGTTCAATCAGGCGACGCGCCTCGGCGACCGACGCGGCAAGTCCCACTTTAGCAAGCAGACGTGGTAGCGACCAACTGCCTGTTTCTACCTCGCACGTTTCAATTTCTTCCGGCGTCTGCTTCTGCTGAAAGATGCGATTAAAATTTTCTTCGGCTTCGCGCGCATCCACTTCGGAATGAAAATCCGTGATGATGCGTTTGGCTAACTCCGCTTTGAGGTCGCGCGGGTTGCGCTCGCCTCGGGCGGCGGCCTCTCGCAAAGCTTCAATCTCATCGACGCGCAAGTCCGTCAGCAGCTCGTAATAACGCCACATTAGCTCGTCCGAGATGGACATCACCTTGCCGAACATCTCCTCAGGCCGCTCGCTGATGCCGATGTAGTTGTCGAGGCTCTTGGACATCTTCTGCACGCCGTCCGTGCCTTCTAAGAGCGGCATGATGATGCAAACTTGCGGCTCCTGCGTATACTCGCGCTGCAAGTTTCTGCCGACGAGCAGATTGAACTTCTGGTCCGTGCCGCCAAGCTCCACGTCCGCTTCCAATGCCACGGAGTCGTAGCCCTGAACCAGAGGATAGAGAAGCTCATGCAGCGCAATCGGCTTTTCTTCCTTGAGGCGTTTCTGAAAATCGTCGCGCTCCAGAATTTGTTTGACCGTGATGCGTGACGCCAGACGCACGAAGCCGTCCGAGCCGATCCGGTCCATCCAGCGCGAGTTAAAATCAATGATGGTTTTTTCCGGGTCGAGCAGCTTGAAGATTTGCTCTTTATAAGTTTCAGCGTTGCGCGCAATCTCTTCGCGCGTCAATTGCGGGCGCGTAGCGCTTTTCCCCGAAGGGTCTCCGATTAATCCGGTGAAATCGCCTATTAGGAAAATGACCTCGTGACCCAGTTCCTGAAAAGCGCGCAACTTGCGTATGACGACCGTGTGGCCCAGGTGTATGTCGGGCGCGGTCGGGTCCGCGCCGAGCTTGATGCGCAAGGCCACGCCCGTACGCGCACTCTTTTCCAGCTTCGCGCGCAAATCTTCCTCGCGAATTATCTCCACAGTCCCTTTGCGTAAAAAAGCGAGTTGTTCGTCAATCGTCATCATACGAATTAAATCAAGCTCAAATCGCCTGCTTGCTCTCTTCATGTTTACGAACGACGCGGCGTCCGCTTAGCTCCCACCGACCGCTTCTGATGAGTGCGACCGCTTCAGGATACAGGCGATGTTCTTCAACAAGAATGCGTGCCGCTAGAGTCTCTTCCGTGTCGTCGTCTTCCACGGGCACAGGATGTTGGAGGACGATGGGGCCGCCGTCCAGCGTCTCGTCAACGAAGTGAACGGTGCAGCCAGTCCAACGAACTCCGTGCTTGAGCGCCTGCCTGTGCGGATGAAGCCCCGCAAAGGCCGGAAGCAGGCTCGGATGAATATTAAGCACGCGCCCGCGAAAAGCCTCCGTGAATTCCGGCGAAAGTATTCGCATGTAACCGGCCAGACAAACCAGCTCGACTCGTCGCTCATTAAGAGCCGCGATGATTCCACGGTCATGCTCGACGCGCGCCTGCCCGCCACGCTCAATAACCAGCGTCTCCAATCCGCGCTCGCGAGCGTGCACCAGACCCGGCGCGTTTTTTTGATCACTAATTACAATCGCAATCTCTGAATCAGGGATGCGCCCCTCACGCACAGCATCAGCGAGCGCCATCATGTTCGACCCACGACCCGAAATGAGAATGCCAATACGAAACATAAGCTTGAAAAGTCAGTAGTCAGGAGTCGGGAGTCATGAGTCAAGAGCAATCGCTGTTTTTGACTCCCGACTCCCGACTCTAGACTCCTGACTAATGTTATCCAATAAGGACTTCTTTGTCGCCTTCGATGACGCGCCCGATTTCATAACAGGGCTCACCGCGTTTGGCGAGGTGCGATTGGATTGCTTCGGCGTCCGGTGCGGCTGTGATGATGACCATGCCGATGCCCATGTTGAAGGTGCGGAACATTTCTGCGTCGGGGACGTGGCCGATCTCCTGCATGAGCGTGAAGATGGGGAGCACGGGCCACGTGCCGCGCGCGATTGCGACGCTTGTGCCTGCAGGCAGAATGCGCGGGATGTTCTCAAGCAACCCACCGCCGGTGATGTGCGCCAGACCTTTGATGAGACCGGAATCGAGCAGGCCGTCGAGGATGGAAAGATAGCTCCTGTGCGTTTCCAGTAGAGCTGCGCCGATGGTTGTGTTCAGTTGCTCAAGATGAGTGTCGGGCGTGTAGCCCGCCGTCTCGAACAGTAGCTTGCGCGCGAGCGAGTAGCCGTTTGTGTGCAGACCGCTTGAGGGAAGCGCGAGCACGCGGTCTCCGACGGCGATTCTCTTGCCGTCAATCACGCGCGCGCGGTCCACCACGCCGACGATAAAGCCCGCGACATCATATTCACCCGACGCGTAAAAGCCCGGCATCTCTGCGGTCTCGCCGCCCAAGAGCACGCAGCCGTTTTCCACACAGGCGGCGCTCATGCCTTCGACGATGCTTGCAACTACGTCGGGCGCGAGCACGCCCGTCGCGATGTAGTCCAGAAAGAAGAGCGGGCGCGCGCCCTGGACCAGTATGTCGTTGACGCAGTGGTTCACAAGGTCGCACCCGATGGTGTGGTGCGTGTTTGTAAGGAAAGCTATCTTGAGCTTTGTTCCCACTCCGTCGGCTGAAGCGACGAGGACGGGTTGCTGTAGAGAGGGAAACGCGGCGTCGAACATCCCGCCGAAGCTGCCTATCTCGGAGAGCGTACGCGCGTTGAAGGTAGTGCGCGCCAGCTCTTTTATCTTTTCCGTGGCCGTGTTGGCCGCGTCTATGTTGACGCCCGCGTCGCTGTAGGTGATTGGCTTACTCATCTTCATTGATATTAAACGTGCCCGTCTTCGCGGACTTCTTATTCGCGTTGGCCTTTTCTTTGGGCGGTTTGGGCGGCGGGCCGAAATCGCCGTAGGCTATAAAGCCGCGTCTTGAGGAATCGTCATACTGGCCCTCGCGCCCCGCAAACACGTCGGTCGCGGCCTCTTTCGCGCCCTTGATTTGGTAGAGCTTGCCGTCCTTTATCTGGCCCGTCGTCGTGATGGAAATCTCGCCCTGCAAGTCAGTGCGATAAAGCTTCACGCCTCCAGCCGACTTCAAACGATCAAGCACACTTTGCGCCGGATGGCCGTAGCGATTGTACTCGCCGGCGGAGATGATGGCGACTTCGGGCTTCACAGCCTTGATAAAGTTTTCAGTCGTCGCATATTTCGAGCCGTGATGCGCAACCTTCAAGACTTTGGCCCCGAGGTTGAGTTCTTTTTGAAGCAGGCGCTCTTCGGTCTGCGCCTCTGCGTCGCCCGGAAGGAACATGGAGAACTCGCCGTAATCAAGCCGCAGGATGATTGAGTTAGCGTTCGGTTCGTTCCCTCCATCGCGCATCTGCTCGCGCGTGAAAAGCGGCTCGATGGGAGCGATGATGGTAAGAAACGCGCCACCGCCCAAATCAATCTTGCGCTCCTGCGGCTGCTCCTCTTTCTCGTCCTTGCCTTCTTCCTTTTTCTTCTGCTCGATGAGAGCCTTTTCGTATTTCGCGCCCGTCGCTTTGGCTGCGTCCTGATAAGCGCGATAGGCGATGACGCTCAAGGGCTCTTTCCGCGTGGTTCGTCGCGGAGGCGGAGCGGCCTTCTTCTTTCCTTTGCCCTTGTCGTCGGCGGGCTTTTCTTCGGGCTGCATCTCGGGCGGCGGCATGCCGTTGTCGATAATCGTGCCGATGGGGATGCTGTTGAGGACTTCGGGCGCGCCGCCTATGTGGTCCGCGTGCGAGTGCGTGGCGATGAAGTAATCTATTCTCTCAACGCCGATGCGCTTTAAGGCTTCGAGCACCTTCTTGCCACGGCCCACGTCGCCCGCGTCCACGAGCACGACCTTGTCCTCGGGCGAGATTATCAAGATCGAATCGCCGTCGTTCGGCCCGACATCGAGCACATGCACGCGCAGCTCCTTGCCCGAAGGCGGCGGAGGCTGCTGCTTTTTATACAAGCGCCAGCCAAAGAAACCGGCCACGCCGCCGACAATCGCCAGAATCAGAAATACTGCGGGCGCGCACCCACGTCTAACTTTCGCCACAGAGAAAACCCTCCAAAAGCAATGCAAAGTGCAAAGTGCAAAATGATAAATGAAAAGAAAGAGCGTTCTTTAATTCATCGTTTCGCACTTTGCACTTTGCATTTATCATTGTCTTTTGTCCGTCTAGAGCTTGAAATCCTTTTTATCATTCGTGCCGCTCTGCGCTCGAAGCTCGTCCTGAAGCTTCTTGATGCGGTCTTCAGCCGCTTTGCGCGTGCTGCGGTCAACAGTAATCGTGATGCGCAGGTGGTCGCCGGCCCGTGCATCTTCGGGAAGCAGCGATACGGGAACGTCGACCTGCGTCTTTCCATCTTCGCCGATGAGGAGGACGGCCATCCTACCATCTTCGATGCGGTCAATCACGGCGCTCGACAGCTTGGACACCCCGCGCTTCTCGCCCTCATCTTTTTGAGCCATCTCTTTACCTCAGTGACAAGTGACGAGTGACAAGTGACAAGATAAAACAGCTTGTCTTTTCTCTTGCTTGTCACTTGTCACTCGTCACTTGTCACTGCCTTTCTCATTTGCCGGCGGCGCGTTTTGTCCTGCCGCCAGATGAATTAGTTGAAGCGCCGGTTTGTTCAGGCTCTTTGCTCTGCGGCGTGCGACCGGCCCAGAGGTCTGCGGTTGCCTCCCGCGCAGTCTTGATTTCGTAGCCCGCTCCGCGCGTCGTGATGGAAATCTCGCCCTGCAAGTCCGTACGGTAAATCTTGATGCCGAGCTTGCGGAAGCGGTCCAGCGCGTCCTGGCTGGGGTGGCCGTAGCGGTTATCCGCGCCGTCGGAAATCACAGCCGCTTCAAATTTCCCAGCGCGCAGAAAATCTTCGCTCGACGCGTAGCGCGAGCCGTGATGACCGACCTTGAGCACACGGGCTGCGACGTTCGCGCCCGATTGCATGATGCGCGCTTCCGTTTCGGCTTCGGCGTCGCCCGTCAGTATCATCGAAAAGTCGCCGTAATCAAGACGCGTCACGACCGAGTTTGCGTTCGGCTCGTTAGCGCCGGAGCGCAACTGGTCCTTGGTAAAAAAGGGCTGAACGGGGGCGAGCACCGTCAGGTTTGCGCCTCCGCCCAAATCGAATTTCTGCCCCGGACTCGCGCCTATGTACGTGACGCCGCGCTCCTTTATGGCCTTGAGAAAATCCTCGTAGTTTTTCGTCGTGTTGGGAACCTGGCTATCAAGAACGCTCGTGACTTTCGTGGCGCGAATCACTTCGTCCGCGCCGCCTATGTGATCCGCGTGCGCGTGTGTCGCGACCAGCAGGTCTATCTGCCCTAGGTTGTAACGCTTCATAGCGTCCATCACAACCTTGCCGCTCCCGGGCGTGCCTGCATCGACGAGAACAGTTTTCCCGCCCGGCGCGACGATTAAAATCGAATCGCCCTGCCCTACGTCCAGCACGTAAACTTTAAGCTCCGCGCCCGAAGGCTGTGGTGAAGGCTGCGGCGCAGGACGCCTCAGCCACCAAAGGGCTAGAGCCGCGAGAAGTACGACCACAAGGGCCAGACCGACGATCACGATTAAGATAACTATGCAGCCGTGACGGTTCTGGCGTTCGCTTTCCTGTTCCGGTGCGGAGCGAAAACTGTTTCCAGGTTGCATGCGTTTTCAGGAAATTAACAGGATGGACAGGATAGATAGGATAAAAGCAATGCAAAAGTCAAAATGCAAAATGATAAATGAACAGCAAGAATCTCTTTAATTTTGCACTTTGCACTTTGCATTTATCATTTCTTCTTATCCTATTTATCCTGTCCATCCTGTTTGAATCTGCCTTGAGTCAGATTAATCGTCGCCCGACGGCACGGGCTCGTGCTCGCGCGCAAACATCGTCTCGGCCTCGCGCGTGATGCGTGTCGGATAGCGACCGGTCCAGCAGGCTACGCAGGATGAATCGGCAGCCACGCCCGTCGCCGCCAGCATTCCTTCGAGCGAAAGATAGCCGAGCGAATCAGCTTCTATGAAGCGGCAGATTTCTGCCTCGGACATCTGCGCGGCAATCAAATCGGATTTGTTCGGCGTGTCCACACCGTAATAGCAAGGGCTCACGGTCGGCGGGCAACTGATACGCATGTGCACTTCGCGCGCGCCCGCTTCTCTGACCATACGCACAATCTTCTTAGAGGTCGTGCCGCGCACGATGGAATCGTCAATCAGGACGATGCGCTTGCCTTCTATCAAATGGCGCACAGGGTTTAATTTGATACGCACGCCGAAGGAGCGTATGGACTGTTTGGGCTCTATAAAGGTGCGGCCCACGTAGTGGTTGCGCACTAAGCCCTGACGATAGTTGATGCCGCTCTGCGCTGCGTAGCCGATAGCAGCGGCCACGCCTGAATCCGGCACGGGCACAACGATGTCTGCGTCAGCCGGATGCTCAACCGCAAGGCGCTTGCCCATCTTGTGACGCGATTCGTTGACCGAGCTACCGTAGATGACAGAATCGGGACGCGCGAAATAGACATGCTCGAAGATGCACATCGAGTGCGAATGCTTAGGCAACGGATGCGACGAATGAAGGCCGTAACGATCTATGACAATCATCTCGCCGGGCTCAACATCGCGCTCGTAGCGCGCGTCAATCAGATCAAAAGCGCATGTCTCGGAGGCTACGACCCACGCATCACCGAGTCGCCCGAGGGCGAGCGGGCGAAAGCCGCGCGGGTCGCGCACGGCGATCAAAGCTTCGGGCGTCAGAAAGAGCATGGAGAAAGCGCCTTCGGTTTCGCACAGGACTTCGGGGATGGCTTCTTCGACCGAGCGCGATTGTGAACGCGCTATGCCGTGGAGCACGACTTCCGTATCCGAAGTCGAAGAAAAGATTGCGCCCGACTTCTCCAAACGCTTCCGCTCCTCGGAAGCAAAGGGCAGGTTGCCATTGTGACAGACAGCGATTTGCCCATGCTGGCACGCGACCAGAAAGGGCTGCGCTTCGCGTATGGAGACTTCTCCGGCGGTGGAATAGCGGACGTGGCCGATGGCGCTTGTGCCCGGCAGACGGTCTAGCGTCTCCTGATTAAAAACATCCGAGACGAGTCCCATCGCGCGCTCACTCCTCAACTCAAGTCCGTTCGAAGAGACGATGCCGCAGGATTCCTGCCCGCGATGCTGCAAGGCATAGAGCCCAAGATAGGTCAGACGCGCCGCCTCCGCGTGCCCGTAGATGCCGAAGACACCGCACTCATCGCGAAATTTGTCCGTTAGCTGATGCATCCCGAAATAGCCCGCGCCTTCACATTCCGAGGGGAGAGAAAAAAGATGCGCGAGTCCCTGCGAAAGATGTAACGATTCTATTCTAAAGTGAAAGACAAAAGCGAACAAGGCATCGCAAAGTTCGCAGATGATGATCTAGCTCAAAAGAGACGAATGCTTGTCTGAAGGAAAAGCGGAGATGGGTCTTAGACGGGAAGGTTCAACTGCTCGCGCAATCGCTGGATGTCTAATTGTGTTTCATTTGCCGTTGCGCGGGCCTCAAGCGCGATTGATTCGATCTTGTCGAGACGAATCTCTATGCGCGTCAGGCGTCCTTCGACGGATTTGCGAAACTCGCCAAGTTCTTTTGAGAGATTTTCGATCCGCTCCAGAATAGTTTCGAGCATGGGCTTTGTTTGGGCTTCGTCGGCCATGCGTTAATCTTCCTCCAATATGACGGAGAACGTCAAGCTTTTCATCGAAAATTGCTGGCAATCTTCGTGGCTTAGGCAAACGGCGAGGCGCTCGGCTATCATGAGGGAGCTACAGTAACGAAACGAGTGAAAGGCGCTTATGAGCAAGGTGAAAGTTTACGGCGCGGATTGGTGCGAGGACACGCAGCGCACGCTAAGACATTTGAAGCGGCTGGGTGTGGACTACGAGTACATCGACATCGAGCAGGACGAAGAGGCGCGCCGCTGGGTCTTGGAGCAGAACGAGGGCAAGGAGCTTAAGCCGACCGTGGAGATAAACGGGCGCGTGCTCTCTGTCCCGAGCAACCGGGAACTGGAAGAGAGCTTGAGAAATTGAATCATCGGTTCATTTCTTCATTGATTCAATGAACCAATGATTCAATGAATCAATCCCTTTGCCTGTTGCGCCGGGCAGGTGATAGATTTTGTAGACTGTCCGGGCAGATTCTAATCGAGTGAAAAAGGATACCCTCTTCTATCGTTTCGTCACTGTGGCGTTGCAGGTGGCGCTTGTCGCGGCGCTCGCGGGCGCGTTGTGGAGCGTCTATCGTCGTCTCCCGGCGGATGAAACGGCGGGCAGCGCTAATGATGCCGAACAGACAGCGCTGCTGATTCAACTCGTTCCGTCACAGCCGGACGCGGGCGACGCCTCGAACGTGACGGTCGAGCTTTATCCTGTGGACATCGCGGCGGTGCGTCGCGAATACGCTTCGGAGCCGCGCCCCGGTCTGCGCTTTGACGATTTTCTCAAACGCCGCATGAGCGGGCGCAAGCCCGTCGAAGCACGCCTGGACCAGCAGGGACAAGCCACCGTCATGGTCGCGCCCGGCAAGTGGTGGATTCAAGCCGTGCTCGATGGTGGGCCGCACAATGTAGAGTGGCGTCTGCCCGTCAACGTCTACGGGCGCAGGCAGACCGTGCAGCTAACTTCCGATAACGCCTACGCGCGTACGAAAACGTTTTAAGAGCAGTGACAAGTGACGAGTGACAAGTGACAAGTAAAAAAACTTGTTCTTGCTTGTCACTTGTCACTCGTCACTTGTCACTTTTTATGAAAGCTTTGCGATACGAGAACGGGCGGCTTGAGGTGGCGGATGTGGCGCGGCCTGTGAATGATGGGGAGGCGGTTGTGCGCGTTACGCTCTCGGGCATCTGTAATACGGATGTCGAGATTGTGCGCGGCTATGCCGGGTTCGAGGGCACAATCGGGCACGAGTTTGTCGGCGTGGTCGAGAGCGCGCCCGGTGACGCCGCTCTTGTGGGCCAGCGTGTGGTCGGAGAAATCAACGCCGGTTGCGGCGAGTGCGGCTTGTGTCTTGGGGGCGACGCGCGTCATTGCCCGCGCCGCACGGTGCTCGGGATAGTCGGGCGCGACGGCGCGCACGCGGAATTTTTAAGACTGCCGGTAGAGAATCTACTGCGCGTGCCCGACAGTGTGACGGACGAGCGCGCGGTCTTCACAGAGCCGCTTGCAGCAGCGGTCGGCATCGCAGAGCGCGCAAACATTTCCGTGGAGACGCGCGTGGCCGTCATAGGCGACGGCAAGCTCGGGCTGCTGTGCGCGCAGGCGCTACATCTCAAGGGTGCTCCCGTAGTGCTCGTCGGCAAGCATGCTAACAAATTAGAAATCGCCGCCCGTCGCGGTATTGAAACCAGTAGCGTTGACGATGTAAGCCATGCTATTGAGCGCGCTTTCGATGTCGTGGTCGAAGCATCGGGTTCCGAAAGCGGCTTCGAGCTGGCGCTTAATATCCTGCGACCGCGCGGCGTGCTGGTGTTGAAGTCTACTTTTCACGGCGAGACGAAAGTCAACACGGCGCGCATTGTCGTCGACGAGATTAGCGTCGTCGGCTCACGCTGCGGGCGCTTTGCTCCGGCGCTCGTGCTGCTTGAATCGAACGCCGTCGATGTCGAAAGCTTAATCAGCGAAGAGTATTCCTTAGGCGAAGGCGTGCGCGCCATGAACCGCGCGAGCGCCGGAGGCATCCTGAAAGTTCTCTTAAAACCCTAAAAGCAGTGACAAGTGACGAGTGACAGGTGACAAGATAAAATCTTCTTGCTTGTCACTCGTCACTTGTCACTCGTCACTGTATTCATGAGGCTTAAAGGCAATCTGGCGGCGGACGGGGCGCTCGTGTTGACGACGCTCATCTGGGGCTCGACCTTTGTCGTCGCCAAGGACATCCTTGAGCACTGGCCTCCAATCGCTTATATCACGTTGCGCTTTGTGTTGGCTGCGCTCGCGCTCGTCGCTCTGTTTCCAAAGCAGACCGTTCGTGCGCGCAAGTTTGAATGGAAGGCGGGAGCGACGCTCGGGCTGCTGATGGGCGGAGGCTTCGCGCTTCAGGCCGTCGGGCAGGTCTACACGACGCCTTCGAAATCCGCGTTCGTGACCGGGCTGACCACACCGCTCGTGCCCTTTGTCGCGCTGCTTATACTGCGCGTGCGCCCGAATCTGGAAAACATGATTGGCGTCACGCTCGCTTCCATCGGCGGCCTCTTGATACTCGCGCCGGAGGGAGACGCCGCGATGAACACGGGCGACCTTCTGACCTTGTGCGCGACGACGCTCTTTGCCGCGCACATCACGCTCATGAGCGCTTACGCGCGCGAAGTCGATGTTAGACAGTTGACCGTCTTGCAGATAACTTCTGCGGCCATGCTGTTCGTCGTCGTCTGGCTCATTTTCCGCGCGTGCGCGCTCCTGTTTGAGCCGAACCGCTTGCCCAATTTTGTCGCGCGCGAAGCACAGCCTCTCGTGTGGGACGAGCGCGTCGTGGGGCAACTGGTTTTTCTGGCAATCGTGGCAACCGTTGTTACCTTTCTCTTGTGGACGTGGGGACAAGCGCGTGTGTCGGCCACGCACGCGGCCATCATCTTTAGCCTTGAGCCTGTCTTCGCCACGCTCTTTGCCGTCGCCGTGCGCGGCGCGGGCGAGTGGATGGGACGGCGCGCCAACCTGGGCGCGGCGCTTATCCTCGCGGGCGTCATCATCTCGGAAATACGTCTCGGGCGCGGACGCCGCGCTCGCGGCGCACCTGAAGAGACAGAGGAAGACGTCAGCATAGACGAAGAGATGGAAGAAGGGATGAGGGATGAGGGCGGCAGCGATGAAGTAAGAAAAGGCAGAAGTCAGAATGCAGAATGGTGAATGAATAGCTATACGGTTTTTCATTTCGCCTTCTTCTTCGGTTTTCATCGCTGCCGCCCTCATCCCTTATCCCTTTCTCTTTGCGGTTTCTTTCGTTATACTTGACCCCTTCTCTCCTGTGCGATTGCTTTTGGACAATGTGGCCGCACGGGGCATTGGCAATGCCGGTTGTGGGTTGCCGAGTCTTGGGTGTTTTTTTAAGAGGTAGAGGTTTTATGCAAGAGCTTCACAAAGATCAAATGAGTTCGACTGAGCGTCTGATGTTGCGTCGGCTGCGAGTCTGGATCGTGGCGCTGGCCGTGGCCTGTGTGCTGGCCGGAATGGGCATCGGAGCTATCCTTTCAGGACGCTCGGCCATTGCCCAGAACGAGGCGCAGATTGCGCGAGCCCCAGAAGCTCTCTCCGCTTCCTTTGCGGAGATAGCCAAGCGCGTAGAGCCTGCCGTCGTCAACATAGACACGAAGACGGCTGTGCCGGAGATTGCCGAATCGGACGAAGACGACAAGGACAGCCAGTCGCTGGACCGCTCGCTGCTTGACATGCTGCGTCGCCAGCGTCGGCCCACGCGCGGCGTCGGCTCGGGTTTTATCGTAGACCCTAAGGGCTACATCCTGACTAACCAACACGTCGTGCAGGGCGCAACGCGCATCAGCGTCCGCCTGCAATCGGGCGAGCAGTACATAGGTCGCGTCGTCGGCGTTGACGAAGAGACGGACCTCGCGATTTTGAAGGTCGAGCCCGGCTCGAAAGACCTACCGACTTTGAAGCTCGGAGATTCCAACACGGTGGAAGTCGGCGATTGGGTGCTGGCAATCGGCTCGCCCTTCGGCCTGGACCAGACCGTGACGGCAGGCATCATCTCCAAAAAGGAACGCCAGCCCTATCCCGGCGCAAACTTCCAGCAGTTCATACAAACGGACGCGGCGATTAATCGCGGAAACTCGGGCGGCCCGCTCGTCAACATGCGCGGCGAAGTCATAGGCATCAACTCGCAGATTGCCACTTCGACCGGCGACTACAACGGCATCGGCTTTGCCCTTCCCTCGAATGAAGCGTCTTTCGTCTACAAACAGATTACCAGTATCGGCAAAGTCCGGCGCGGTTATCTAGGCATCCTGCTCGATTCAGTTCAGGCGGAGTACGCGCGCGTTTACGGTTTGGCGGAAGCCAAGGGCGTGATTGTGACGGACGTGCGCGATGCGCAAGGCCCTGCGGCGAAAGCTGGCATCCTTGCCAATGACATCATCACGGAGTTCAACGGCCAGCAGGTCTCGAACGCGCAGGATTTAATCAACAAGGTCGCGGCCACGCCCGTCGGGCAGACCGTTTCGATTACGCTCCTGCGCGACACGGGCGGCAAGCAGTTAGAGCGCCGCACCGTCTCGGTCGTCATAGGCGAGCGCCCGCGCGCGCTTGCGCCAGCCGACTCGGACGACGCGCCCACTACGACTCCGACCACCAAGGGCAAAGAAGCGACCGGCCTGCGCCTTGGCGTGACGCTTCAGGAATTGACGACGGAAACCAGCGCGGAATTGAACCTGAGCGGCGTGCGCGGTCTCTTAATCAAGGAGATTGATCCGAACGGGATTATCGCGGACGTTCGCCTTCCGGGCGGCGCGCCCGCGCTCGGGCAGGGCGACGTGATTTTGAGAATCAACCGCGTGCCCGTCGCATCCTTGGCAGAATTTCAGCGCGTCGTCGCAGGGCTCAAGTCCGGCGACGCCGTAGTCTTAAACGTCGCACGCTACAACCGCGACCTGGACCGCGTCGTCCAGCGCGTCGTGCAATTCACGTATCAATAGGAACGTAAATCGTAAATCGTGAATCGTAAATGGTGAAAGCCGTTCTACGATTCACGATTTACGATTTACTATTTACGAATCAATGGCTCAAGCGAAAAAGGCTCTTAGCAAGAACAATCGAAAGCGGCAGGCTGGTGCAAGCGCCAGCCCGCGCACCACCACCAAAACTTACCACAACTACATAGGGGGCGAGTGGGTTCCTTCCTCTTCGGGCGAGACGTTCGAGAATCTTAATCCGGCTGACACGCGCGACGTCGTGGGCCGCTTTCCGCTTTCCAACGCAGAGGATGTCAATCGTGCTGTAGAGGCTGCGCGCTCGGCCTTTGACGGCTGGCGGCGAACGCCTGCGCCGCGCCGCGCCGAAATTCTCTTTCGCTTAGGCGAAATTCTTATACGCCACAAAGAGCGTTACAGCCTCGACATGACGCGCGAGATGGGCAAGGTCTTGAAGGAGGCGGGCGGCGATGTGCAGGAAGCAATTGACTGTACCTATTACACTGCGGGCGAGGGCCGTCGCCTTCACGGCTACACCACTCCGGCGGAGATGCCCGACAAGTTTGCCATGTGCGTGCGCCAGCCCGTCGGATTGTGCGGTCTAATTACGCCGTGGAATTTCCCTATGGCGATTCCTTCATGGAAGCTCATCCCGGCGCTCATCTGCGGTAACACGGTCGTCATCAAGCCTGCGGAAGACACGCCGCTCTCGACCTACAATCTGGTCAAAGCTTGCGAAGAGGCTGGCGTTCCCGCAGGCGTCGTCAACATGGTGACGGGCTTCGGAGAGCCTGCGGGCGTAAGCATCACGAATCATCCTGCTTTGCGTCTTATCTCTTTCACGGGCTCTACAGAAACTGGCCGCCACGTCGCCATAGCCTGCGCCGAACGCAACGCCATCTGCTCGCTGGAGATGGGCGGGAAAAATGCCATCATCGTCATGGAAGACGCCGACATAGACCTCGCTATTGAGGGCGCTATCTGGGGAGCTTTCGGCACATCGGGTCAACGCTGTACGGCCTCTTCGCGTCTCATCGTTCACAAAAAAGTCTACAAGCAGTTTACGAAAAAGCTGGTTGAAGCCGCTCGTCGTTTGCGAGTCGGCAACGGCGCTGATCCGAAGGTAGACATGGGGCCTGTGATTAACGCGGACGCTGTGCACAAGATAATGAGCTACATCGAAATCGGCGAGCGCGAGGACGGAGCGAAATTAGCTTGCGGCGGCAAACGTTTGAAGGGCAGCAACTACGACCACGGCTATTTCATAGAGCCGACCGTGTTCACGGATGTCGCGCCCGGCATGCGTGTTGCGCAGGAAGAGATTTTCGGCCCGGTCACGTCCGTCATTCCGACAAATTCTCTGGAAGAAGCCGTGGAGATTGCCAACGGCGTGCGCTACGGATTGTCTGCAGCGATTTACACTGCGGACGTCAACCGCGCGTTTCACGCCATGAACGAAACCTACACGGGCATCTTCTACATCAACGCTTCGACCATCGGCGCGGAAGTGCATCTGCCCTTCGGCGGCACCAAAGCCACGGGCAACGGCCACCGCGAAGCGGGCACGCAGGTTTTGGACATCTTCTCCGAGTGGAAATCCGTCTATGTTGACTACAGCGGCAAGCTTCAACGAGCACAGATTGATTCAATCGAGCCGCAGTAAGACAGAGGCTAGAGGTCAGTTGAGACTTCTAGCCTTTGAAGCTTTATCAAGTGTTCAAATTTGAGATGGGAGAACGCGAACAGTGATCGTCGGACTGCCAAAGGAAATCAAAGATAACGAGTATCGAGTTGGTCTTACACCGGCTGGTGTGCGCGCGCTGATGGACGCGGGCCACAAGGTTGTGGTCGAGCGCAACGCGGGCGAGGGCTCAGGTTTCGAGAATGAGTTGTACGAGCGGGCCGGGGCGCAGATTCTCGAAACGGCTGACGACGTGTGGGCTCAGGGCGACATGATCGTCAAGGTCAAAGAGCCGATCAAGCCCGAATACTCGCGCATGCGCGAGGGACAGATGCTTTTCACCTACCTGCATCTTGCGCCCGACCGCGAGCTGACTAAACAACTTCTGGAACGCAAAGTCACAGGCATTGCCTACGAGACCATCACGGACAATAAAGGAACGCTCCCGCTTCTCACCCCTATGTCTGAAGTCGCGGGACGCATGGCCGTGCAGGTCGGTTCGCATTACTTAGAGAAGATGAGCGGAGGCCGTGGCATTCTCTTGGGCGGTGTGCCGGGTGTGCCCGCCGCGCGCGTGGTCATTATCGGCGGAGGTGTTGTCGGCACAAACGCCGCCAAGATTGCCGTCGGCATGGGCGCGCACGTCACCATCATTGACAAGAACCTTGACCGCCTGCGCGAGCTGGACGACATCTTTCTCTCGAAGATTTCCACGCTGGCATCCAGCGCCTACATGATTCACGACGCCATACAACTGGCCGACCTGATTATCGGAGCGGTGCTCGTTCCGGGCGCGGCTGCTCCGCGTCTCGTCACGCGCAACATGCTCAAGGACGTGCCGAACGGCGCGGTCATCGTAGACGTCGCCGTGGATCAGGGCGGCTGCATAGAGACGACGCATCCGACGACACATTCCGACCCGACCTATTATGTCGAAGGTGTGCTGCATTACTGCGTCGCCAACATGCCGGGCGCTGTGCCGCGCACTTCGACCTTCGCTTTGACAAACGCGACGCTGCCCTATGCGCTCAGGCTGGCGAATCGCGGATTTTTGGACGCTATCAAAAGCGACCCCGGCTTGAAAGAGGGCGTCAATACCTACGCCGGGCATTGCACCTACGAGGCTGTGGCGGTTGATCAGGGACTCGAATATACGCCGATTGACCAGCTCATAGAGTCTGCCTCGTCCACAGCCACGACGCGTAATAAGTAAGCCGAATCATTTCAGTAGAAACAAAAAGAGGCTGCCTTCTTAAGTTGAAGAAGGCGGCCTCCTCGCTTTTCGCTCGGGGAGTGGAGCGAAATCTTTTGGTTAAAGCCTCAAGCTGCTTTGAGCAGCAGGCGTGCAAGGCAACCCGTGAGTTCTTCCGGGCGCACTGGTTTGGAAAGGTAAACGTCTGCGCGCTCCGCCTCTTCGTGTGCGGAGTCAGCGCGCTCAAGGCCGCTCAACAGTATGACCGGCATGGTTTTGAATTTAGGGTGACGCCGCAGGAAGCGGCAGAGTTCGTAACCGTTAAGGTGAGGCATGATGGCATCCGTCACCACCGCGTCGAGCGCGTGGGAGAGGGCTGCCTTCATCGCTTCCAGTCCATCGCCCGCAGAGACGACCGCGTAACCGGCCCTTTGGAGGATGACTTCCAGATAGCGACGAATCGAGCGATCATCTTCGACAAGCAAGACCGTGCCGCGCGTGGCGCGCGTGTCCAGTGTAGTGGCTGGTGTAAGGGGAGTGTGGCTGTTCGCGTGGAAGTTTTCGTTAGGCGTGATCATCAGACTTCATTCGACCTCACTCATCGTGACGACTCTTCGCTGGCCGTCGCCCACTATTTCGCAAGCCGCGTGCCCGAGCGTTTCAAGATGTCTGAAGGAATCATCCGAAGGGCTCGCGCTGCATCCGCTTCGGCCTGTAAAAGCTTTACTGATAAAGACTTTGCGACGCAACGAAAGCGACTTAGCGGCCAGCTTCAGGCACTGGACGCCGTGCTGATGACAGCCGCCGATTCGGTCAAAAAGTCTGTCAGGAGAGGTCAATTTGAAAACCGTTTCGGTCAAACTGCACCGCAACGCTCCAAACTCAACAAAGAGGAGCGAGTCTGTTATACTCGGTAATTTCACCGGCAGGCCGCTCGTGCGGCGATAGATGATAGGGAGTATGAAGTTTCAAGATGTATGAGTTTGCTGTAACTCCGGCGGTCACGCAGTTGCGCCGTCGCGGAGTGGAAATCACGGAAGTCACACCCGACAGTCTGGCCTCGGAGCTTGAGCTTGAGGCTGGCGACCGTGTGATCAAAGTCAACGGGCGAGCGGTCCGCGACTACCTGGATTTTCGTTTTCAGACGGGCGGCGAGACAGAGCTTCTGATGGAAGTCCGTAAGCGCAACGGCGAGCACTGGGAGCTGGAAATCGAGCGCGACGAGGGCGAAGACTTCGGCCTCGGGTTCGAGCAGATTGTGCCGCGCCAGTGCGCTAACGAATGCATCTTCTGCTTTTGCAAAGGCAATCCGGAAACGGCGCGTCCCTCTCTCTTTGTGCGCGACGAAGATATACGGCTCTCTTTTCTCTACGGCAACTACACCACGCTCACTTCCATCACGGACGACGAGATGCGGCGCGTCATAGAACAGCGTTTGACGCCGCAGTATGTCTCCGTTCACGCGACCGATTTGGAGGTGCGTGCGCGCCTGCTCGGCGTGGACCGTAAACGCGCGGACATCTCCGGCAAGATGCGGCAGCTTCTTGACGCAGGGATAGAGATTCACGCGCAGGTGGTGCTCTGCCCAAGCATCAACGACCGGGATGTGCTTGAGCGCACCGTGCGTGATCTGGCCGCAGAGTTCCCGCGCATTAAGAGCGTCGCGATTGTGCCCCTGGGCCTGACGCGCTACAACACCGACCCGCAGCTAGTGCCCGTGACGCCAGAGTTTTGTCTGGACACGATTCGCAGACTAAAACCATTACAACGAGAGCTGCGCGAGCGATTGGGCACGACCTTCGCTTTTCTGGGCGACGAGATTTACCTGCGCGCAGGGCTCTCTGTTCCCGCTCGCAAGCATTACGGCGATTACCCGCAGATAGAAGACGGCATCGGCATGGTGCGCTCCTTTCGTAATGATTTCGAAGCGCTCTGGCGTCGGCTTGAACGACGCGGTGTGGAGATTAAGCGAGCGTCGGCCACCGTCATGACAGGGACGCTCTTTGCGCCCGTCTTAAAGGAGATGCTTGAGCGTGTGAACGCGCGCTTCGGCACACAGCTTCGGGTCGTCGGCGTCGAGAATCATTATTTCGGCGGCGATGTTTCCGTCGCGGGACTTCTGACGGGCGGCGACTTTGTGGCGGCGCGTGATTCCGTTCGCGGAGACTCGGTTATTATCCCGTCGGCCTCGCTCAAATCGGACGAGATGATTATGCTCGACGGCATGCGTCTGGAGGAGCTAGAGCAAAAGCTTGGTCTGCCGGTGCGCCCGCTCGACTTCGCTTCCTTCGCAGAGATGCTCAACTAGAAAAAGAGGTCAGAGGTCAGAGGTTAGAGGTTAGTAAGAGAAAGACATTCCGATAGATGCATAAACATGATTCTTAGCTCCGTGAGGAGCGAAATGTTTATAGCCAATCGAAGCAAGATAAAAATCAAGCTCCGTAGGAGCGTCATGTTCATCATCCATGACATGCCGCTCCTACGGAGCTTGATTCTCTTAATCCTTCGTTAACTATAAACATCTCGCTCCTGACGGAGCTGCATTTCGATGATGTCAAAGCCACGTTTTTAACTGACCTCTAACCTCTAACCACTGACCTCTGCTTTAAGCGACCCGGCTTCGCTATGGTAGAATTCCGTCTCGCCCCGATGAAAAAGGGATGCGCGCTCTACAGACTCGACGGGAATTACAGCCTTTACAAACTGTGATGAGCTCATTGGCCTTTAACCAGTTGCCTTTGACGCCGCTTGGCGCGGGCGACCTGATTGACCGCGCGGTGCGTCTCTACCGGCGTCACTTTATGACGCTCATACGCATCAGCGCGCCGCCCATTATCATCTCGGCCATCGGCTCCATCATGATGATCATCGGCTGGCGCGAAGCCTTTATCACTGGCGACTCTGCATTGCTCGCCGTCTATGTGCTACTGATCTGCGCGGGTCTGGTGCTCTGGATTGTAGGCATGTTGTTGAGCGGCGTCGTCCTTGGCGGCGCGACTCGCAACCTGGTCGCGCACTTGTTGTGGAACGAGCCCGTCTCCGTACGCACTACTTACAGCAACGTGCGAGCGCGGTTCTGGTCGCTACTGGGCGCGGCCTTCGTGGTCGGCATCTGCCTCTCCTTTTTCGCCCTCGCCGGGTTTATTGTCTTTTACATAGTTTTTATTTTCGCCGTCTTTGCCATATTTGCTTTCTCGCAGGTTACGCCGTGGCTGGGGGGCCTCGTCGGCGTGTTCGGATTTTTGCTGGCCTCTGCCTGCGGGCTCTGGCTCTTCTTCTTTCTGGCGGGACGCTTTGCGTATGTGCCGCAGGCGATGATGGTCGAAGGCAAGGGCGTGTTTGATGCCGTGGGCCGCAGCACCTCCTTGGCGAGCGGCAACGTACGCCGCTTAGCCGGAATGACTTTCTTTAGCGTGTTCGGAACCTATTCGGCGCTGATGATCTTGATGGTCCCGCTCGGCTGGTTCGCCTACTTAAACGGCGTCAACCCGTCGCCGTGGAATTCCGCCAACTGGCCCGCGTGGTATGCCATCGGCTACAACGTGTTTCTGCAATCAAGCTACATCCTGCTTGCGCCCGTGTGGATGCTGGGGCTCTCGCTGCTCTACGTGGACGAGCGCGTGCGGCAGGAAGGTTATGACGTAGAGTTGTTGGCCGCGCGGCAACTGGGCGAGATGCCGAAGCTTGCAGGAGGCCGCGTCGCTCCCTATTCTCCTGCGCTCGTCACGGAGAGTCAGCCTCAGGCCACCCCTTTGCAACCGCCGAACAAATGGTCCCCCGGCTCTACACTCGGCCTACGCTAAAGCATGAAGAGCGCATCTCCTCAAATCAATTCGCATCCCGGACTCCGCGCGGCTTTCGCGGTCTTGTTCCTCTTCGTCTGCTCGACAAGCGCGGCGGCGATGCCTCTGTCCGCGTATCGCGAGCGCGTGCGCCGCGCCATGACCGCGCTCGGCTCGGTCGGCATCGCGCTTGAAGAAGACGAAGTCGTTGAAAGTAATAGCCAGCGCGACCGTGAGGCAATTAAGGCCGTGCGCGCCGCGCTTCCCGCCAGCGAGACCGTCGAGTGGAACGATAGCCTCGTTCGTGTAGACAACAGTTGGCTCATGGACGCGCTGGACGTTTACGAGAACATGCGCACCGAAGACCCGCAGCGCACGGAATTGCTGGCGCGCATTAGCGAACGTCTTCAGGCGCTCGACGAGCGTTTGGCAGAGCTTGAGCGCAGCACCGCTCAGCTTACTAACAAGGACGAGGAGAAAGCGCGGCTGGCGGCAATCCTTCGCCGCCCCGAATATAAAAATGAAGCTCCCGAAGGCAACGCGCTCTCAAGGCTTTTAGAGCGCATACGAGATTGGCTGCGCAGGCTCTTGTCCAGAGGAGAGCCTGCGGATGCGCCCGCGCCGCAGACTCGCGTGGGCGATGCAGTAGTTCAAGCAGTCGTCTTCCTGCTGGCGCTCGCCGTCATCGTCTGGGTTGCGTGGAAGTTTCTGCCGCGCTTTCTGCGAGGCAGCGGAAAGAAACGCAAGAAGGATAAGCGTGAAGCGCGCGTCGTGCTTGGCGAGCAGTTATCCGACGAGCAGACTTCCGCAGATCTACTGTCGGACGCCGAAGCCCTCGCGCGCGCAGGCGACATACGCGGCGCGATTCGCAAAGGCTACATAGCTCTTTTGTGCGAGCTTCACGACCGCAAGCTGCTCAGTGTCGCGCAGCACAAAACCAATCGCGATTACCTGCGTTCGGTCGAAACCAACCCGTCGCTCCACACCGAGATGAAGCCTTTGACCACCAGCTTCGAGAATCACTGGTACGGCTTCGTCCCCGCTGAAGAAAGCGACTGGCAATCGTTCCGCGCACACTACAGAAATGCAACGAAGGAGGGATGAGGGATGAGGGATGAGGGATGAAAAGGAATGAGAGATTGATTCATCGGTTCATTGATTCAATGAGTAAATGAACAAATGAATCAATTCTTTCATCCCTCATCCCTCATCCCTCATCCCTTCCTTGATGCGTCAATACTTAGCCATCATCCTGACGGTCGCGGTCGTCATTATTATTCTCGTGGCGCTCAATGCCGCGAGCTATGTGCGTATCGAGCAGACGCCCGATTCTGAATACAATCCGGATCGCTCTACTTATAACGGCGGCGCGACGGGCACGCGCGCGCTCTTTGATTACTTGCAGGAGTCCGGGCGCAAAGTCATACGCTGGCGCGAGCAGCCGGAAAAACTTCTCTCCGCCGGAAGCGTAGGGCCGGGAACATTTGTCGTCGTCGGCGACACGCGCCTCCCTTTCGAGGAAGAAGAAGCGGAAGACCTCTTGCGCTGGGTCGAGAGCGGAGGACGGCTCGTCATCATCGACCGCACGCCGAACCCGCGCCTCCTGCCTCCTGCCGGAAACTGGCGCGTGGCGACCGAGCTACAGAATTACCCGCAGCCTTCGGCGCAAGCCGGTAACGCGGACGACATGACCGCAGGCGTCGCGCTGGCCCGCATCGCGCAGCCGACCACGCTCACAGGCGGTGTCGATTCCGTTCTCCCCTCTCGTTTCGCCGCGACCGTCAAAGTCTTTTCCACGGAAGTCAAAGCCTACACGGGCAGCCCGCGACACGGCACAGACGAAGACGTCTATGACGAGGATGATTACGACAGCCAGTATAGAAAACGAAACGTCTACAAAATACTGGCGCAGGCAGAGTCACCGCCGCCGCCCAAGCCTCGCGGATATGGACCGCCGCCCCCACAAGCTCCGAAGGGCTCGCCCGCGCCCGTGGTTCATCTCATGGACACGAACGGCGCGCTCCTCGTCGATTACCTCTACGGCTCCGGTCGCGTCGTCATCCTGAGCGACCCTTTCATCATCGCCAACAACGGCATCGACCGCGCCGACAATCTGCGGCTCGCCCTCAACGTCGTCGCGGGCTCAGACGGTCTCATAGCCTTTGACGAATATCATCAGGGCCGCGCCAGCGCGCAGAATCAAATCCTTGCCTACTTCGCGGGCACGCCAATTCTAGCCATGCTGGCGCAACTTGGACTGGTCGTGCTCGTCATCATCTGGACGCGCGGGCGCAGGTTTGCGCGTCCCGTTCCGCTGCCCGTCGTAGACCGCCGCTCTAATCTGGAATTCGTCGCCTCCATGGCCGAATTGCAACAGCGTGCGCGTGCCTATGACCTCGCCATCGAAAACATCTACGCGCGCACGCGTCGTGTGCTGGCGCGTTACGGCGGGGTTGACAGCAACAGCCCGCGCGCGTTGATTGCGGAGCGTGTAGCGGCACGCTCAAGGCTGGACGCGAATGAACTGGAAGCGCTCATGCGCGAATGCGAGGACGCGATGGCGGGTGAGCCTATCAGCGCGCGACAATCTCTCAATCTCGTAGCAAGGCTGCGCGAAGTAGAACGCACGCTCGGCCTGCGCATGCGCTCGCGCGACATCAAACAGGCCAAGACATAAAAAGCTTTGGGGGGAAAAGGTAAAAGGTGAAGAGGGAAAAAGTAGAAAACAAGAGCCCGTCGAGCAGTCTCATTTCTTTCCTTTCCCCTTTTCCCTTTTTCCCCTTTTCACCTCTTTCCCTTTCTTTCGTTTCCCCCTCTTTGGTCTTTCTTGTCGTCATCTTTTTTGTGACGAGCGTGGTCGGCGTCGTGACGGGCAGCAACTCCTTGATTGCCGTGCCCGCGATGTTTCAATTCGGGATAGAGCCGCGCACGGCCATTGCGACGAACATGTTCGCCTTGACCTTCATGGCGATGGGTGGCACGCTACCCTTTCTGGGCAAGGGCACGATTGATCGCCGGAGGCTTCCGCTGTTAATCGTACTGACGCTCGCAGGGTCGCTCCTTGGCGCGCTCCTGCTGCTCGTTGTGCCGGGCCGCGCGCTTCCCGTTTTTATCTCCGTGATGATGATTGCGGTCGCACTCTTCACGGTCTGGAAGCGCGGCGCGGGCGTCATCCCTGCTGCGGAGCCTCCTTCGCGCAGGGCGGAAGTAATGGGTTACGCGCTGACGTTTCTGCTCGGCATCTACGGCGGATTTTTCAGCGGCGGCTATGTGACGCTCTTGACCGCGACCTACGTGGCGCTCTTTCACATGACCTTTGTCGAGGCCGTTTCGACGACCAAGATTATCAACATCTTCTCGTCGCTCATCGCGACCATCGTCTTCATGGCGCGCGGGCTGGTTGATTACAAACTTGGCGTAGTGCTCGGCCTGAGCATGTTCGCGGGCGCGTTCGTCGGCGCACGCATCGCTCTTAGACTTAACAATCTCTGGCTGCGCCGAATCTTTCTAGCCACGGTGCTTGCATTAGCTTTCAAGATTTTGTTCTACGACTTTTTGTGGAAAGGAATGATGCAGGGATGAGGGATGAGGGATGAGGGATGAGGCTATTGAACAAACCTTCGGGTGAATCAATAGCTCAATCCTTTTCATCCCTCATCCCTCATCCCTCATCCCTTGAACATTGCTGCAATACGTATCTTCGACGGTCGAGCACATCCTGACGGAGTTGAGAAAAGTCGTCGTCGGGCAGGACGAGCCCATAGAGCAAATTCTGGTGGCTCTGCTGGCCGAAGGCCACGCGCTCGTAGAGGGTGTGCCGGGCACGGCTAAGACTTTGACGGTCAAGACGCTGGCACGCATCATCGGCGCGCAGTTCAACCGCATACAGTTTACGCCCGACCTGATGCCTTCGGACATCACGGGCACAAACGTCTTCAACGTCTCGACCTCGGACTTCACGCTGCGTCGCGGGCCTGTCTTTACGGACATCCTGCTCGCGGACGAGATTAACCGCACGCCGCCGAAAACGCAGGCCGCGCTCCTTGAAGCTATGGAGGAGCGACAGGTCACTATTGACGGCGACGCGCACCCGCTCTCGCCGCTCTTTACCGTGCTCGCCACGGAAAACCCGATTGAGTACGAAGGCACGTACCCTCTGCCCGAAGCTCAGCTAGACCGTTTTCTGTTAAAGATACTTCTGGATTATCCGGCGGAAGCGCACGAGCATGAAATCATCGCTCGCTGGGACGCAGGCTTTAACGCGCGGCGGCTGGAACAGGTTGATATACGCCCCTTGGCAGACCCGGACGCCATCACGCGCTGTCGCTTTGAAGTGCGCAACGCGCGCATGGAGCCGGGCGTGCAGCGTTACGTCGTGGACATAGTGCGCCGCACACGCGTGCACCCTTCTGTGCTCTACGGCGCGAGCCCGCGCGCAGCCGTCGCGCTCCTGCTTTGCACGAAAGCTCTGTCGGCCATACGCGGGCGCGAATTTTCTACGCCCGACGACGTGCGCGACATCGCGCGGCCCGTCCTCCGCCATCGCCTGAGCTTGCGCGCCGAAGCTGAGCTGGACGGCGCAACGCCCGATGCCGTCATCACAGACATCCTGCAATCGGCGGAAGTGCCTAGATGAGAAGAACGTAAATCGTAAATCGTAAATCGTAAATAGAAGAAACGGGTTTTATCTATTCACGATTCACGATTTACGATTTACGGCTTTTATTGATTATGCGCTTCGTTTATACCAGACTCTTTTACATACTGCTCGCGGCGGGCCTCATCCCGCTTTCGCTTTCGTGGAACCGTCCGGTGCTGCGGTGGGCCACGCTTGCCTTTGACGTTCTATTATTCATCGCCGCTATTCTGGACGCGCGTTTGAGTCGATTGCCGCAGGGCTTTCGCGTCGCGCGTGAGTTCGGCGGGCGCTTCAGCGTCGGCGCGGAAACAGAAGTGCGCCTGAATCTTTTGAACAATAGCCCGCGCGCTCTGACCATTCAGGTTAAGGACGAGTACCCGCCGCAGATGATTCTTCACGGCCTGCGCGAGGCGCGCGTCGAAGTTGAAGCGCAATCGAGTGCCGCGCTTATCTATGGCCTGACGCCACCGCGTCGCGGGCGCTTCGAGTTCGGGCAAACGGCTATACGCTATCTTTCGCGCTTCGGTCTCGCGTGGGTGCAAACTCACACGGGCGCGCCCGTGACCGTCAAGGTCTATCCCAACATACGACGCGCGCGCGACGCGGAATTAAAAGCTCTTGGTGCTCGCTCTTTGGTTGCTTCGCATCGTAAGACTTCGTGGCGCGGCGAGGGACGTGAGTTTGAGTCTTTACGCGATTACGTGCGCGGCGACGAGTTGCGGCATGTCTCGTGGACGGCGACGGCGCGACGCGGCAAATTAACGACGCGGCAGTACCAGATAGAGCGTGACCAGACCATCCTGATAGCGCTCGACGCCGGTCGTTTGATGACGGCGCGCATAGAGACAGAGACGAAACTGGATTCGGCTGTGCATGCGACGCTCGCTTTGATGTCGGCGGCGGCGCGCGGCGGAGACAATTCCGGATTGGTCGTCTTCGGGCGGCGCATCAAAAGCTACTTGCCGCCCAAGCGCGGGCGCGAGCACATGGACGCCGCGCTCGAAGCCCTGCACGCCGTCGAGCCGGAAATGATAGAGCCTTCTTACGCGCGCGCCTTCGAGTTTATCGCCGCCAACTGCAAGCGGCGCGCTCTCGTCGTAGTGCTCACAGACCTCGTAGATGAAGAAGGCTCGCGCGAGCTGCTCTCTTCGCTCAAGCTGTTACGGCCCAGGCATCTCCCGCTCGTCGTCACTATCGGCGACCGCGACCTCAAGGCCGCCGTCCGCGACGAGCCGCAAAGCATCCCAGACCTCTTTACCCAATCGGTCGCGGAAGAAATCATGCATCAACGCGAAGCTGCGCTCCGGCTGGTCGAATCACAAGGCGGCCTCGCCTTAGATGTGACGGCAGCCGCGCTCGCGCCCACGCTTCTGGAAACTTACCTCCGCGTCAAAGAACGCGGACTATTATAAGAGGGACAAAAGGGAAAGAGGGAAGTTAACAGTCTGAGCCCCGCAAGGGGCGAAATAAAATAGCCCACGGCGTAAGCCGTGGGAACCAGCGACGAATAAAGATTCAGAGCCCCTGAAAGGGGCGAAAGAAGTTCACGCTCTGATTTCTTTCGCCCCTTTCAGGGGCTCTCTTCATGTTGAATGCATGTTGTCCCACGGCTTGCGCCGTGGGCTATTATCTTCCGCCCCTTTCAGGGGCTAAAAAATAGCTGCACGAACTCTTTTACCTTTTACCTTCTTCCGTTGCCTTCTCGTCTCTTCCGGCTAGGAGCAAATAAGAGTAGAGCGCGATTCCTGTGAGTGCGGCGATGCCGAATTTGAAGGCGGGGTTGATGGGAGCGGGCGAGATAAAGCCTTCGATGATGCCTGCCAGCACAAGCAGCGGGACGCAGCCCGCAATCAGTCGAATCGCTTCGATGCCGCGCGCCTTCAACGCATCTGCGCGCGAGAGGTCGCCGGGGACGAGGATGGCAAAGCCGATCATCATGCCCGCACCGCCCGCTATGAAGATACACGACAGCTCTATCACGCCGTGACCGATCATAAAGGTGACTAAATCGTTCCCGAAGCCTTCGCGATAGGTGAGCGCGAGCACCGCGCCGATCATCGCGCCGTTCATCGCCATGATATAGAGCGTGCCGATGCCGAAGAACGCGCCGTAGGCGAAAGCCAGAAACGTGACGAAGATGTTGTTGGTCAGGATAGAGCTTGAGCCTACCTGGTTGGCCTCGTTCAGCTCCTCCCACCAGCGCGTGCGCGTCTCTATGTTCATCTGCCGCCACATGGGAGAGATGCCCGCCAGCTCCGAGAACTCCACGTCGTGCCACGTCCCCAGAAATCCGGCAAGGCCGAACACCATAAAGACTACGAAGGCTGTCGCCGTGTAGCGCCACGTCTTGCGAAAGGTGCGCGGAAAATCGCGCGCGAAAAAGTTGCGTATGCGGTGCGGCGCTTGCGCGTCTGCGCGGTAGATGCGCCCGTGCGCGCGAATCACAAGACTGTTGAGATAGTTGATTAGACGAGGGTCGCGCGATTCGGCGCGCGCAATCGCCAGATCAGATGCCGTGCGGCGATAGATGCGGCCAAGCTCGCGCACCTCTTCGCGGTGCAAGCGGCGCAAAGAGGAGCTGTCGAGCAAAGTCAACAAATCCTCAAGGCGCTGCCACGCGCTCTTGCGCTCGGTAATGAATCGCTCCTGTAGCTTATCAGGCATGAGATTTCAGCTCAGAGAATTTCAGTCAGAGAGCGCGCTCCAAAGCGCACCTCTCGTTCCCACACTTTATCTCACCTCGCAGGTATCTCCCAACCGCCGCGCTCGCGTGTGTGTTGACTTGCCGCCTCGGTCGCCTTTATAAGCGGACTAACAAAACGCGCCCGGTGCGTGAATCATGCTGTGAGAAAAGAGTCCTGATGCTAAAAGCAGCCTTTGCCACTTTGCTGATATTTGTCTGCGCCGCCCATGTTCGGAGCGTTCAAGAGGATGGCGCGTGGTCGCGTGTGACGGCAACCGAAGGAGGATTCCGAGTCATGATGCCGGGTGCGCCCGCGCTCTCGACTGTGAAAAATTCTGCGGGCCGCGTCAAAAATGAATATACCGTGGAGAAAGGCAAGGGCATCTACAGGATTATCTACACGGATTTCCCGGACCTGCCAGAGACGGCCACAGCCGCCAACGTGTTTCAGGCTTTTCGTGCAGGCTTGATGCGCGAGCCCGGGATGCAGATACACAAAACAACAGAGCTGCGGTTAAAGGGATTCGCCGGACAGGAATTGAGGACAGAGGCGCACGGCGTGGCCGGTATCTTCAGGCTTTACCTCGTGGGCATACGCCTGTATCAGGTCGTAGCATTTTTCCCCGCCAACGAAATTGACGAGCAAGCCCTGAATAAATTCTTCTCATCTTTTGAGCTTGTGCCTGCGAGGTAAGTTTTGAGCTTTTTGGTAATCGATCAATTTATCTGAGACGGATTCAAACAGGATGGACAGGATGAAGAAGAATTGATTCATTAATTCATTTCTTCATTGAATCAATGAACCAATGAACCGATGATTCAATCTTTTTTGATCCTGTCTATCCCTGTTAATTCTTCCTCCGTCTTACACTGATCTACTATTAAAAACTTCCGCTCTACGGTTAGAGCGCAGTAAAATCAGCCGATGATAATCGTCAGAACGGCTCTCGCCTGTGTCTCTCTTCTATTCGTCATGACGCAATCAAACACGAGCGATAAGCCGCGCCCCAGAGCGCGCGACGCAGGCGTAGTGGTGGGCGTGCTCGCGCCCGGACGGCTGAACGCGATTACGGACGTGGGGGGCGTGCGCGTTGGACACGCGACCATCATTCGCGGCGACAATGTGCGTACGGGCGTCACAGCCATCCTTCCGCACGAAGGCAACCTGTTTCAGGAAAAAGTTCCGGCAGCCATCTTTGTAGGAAACGGCTTCGGCAAGCTCATGGGCTCGACACAGGTTGACGAGCTGGGCGAGATAGAAACTCCCATCCTCCTGACCAACACACTCAACGTGCCGCGCGTGGCCGATGCGCTGCTCGATTGGATGCTACAGCTACCGGGCAACGAGGAGGTGCGCTCCATTAACGCGGTCGTGGCCGAGACGAATGATGGATACTTAAACGACATACGCGGTCGTCATGTCAGTCGTGAAGATGTCTTCGCGGCGCTCAAGGCGGCGCGCAGTGGTGCGGTTGAAGAAGGCTCTGTCGGCGCGGGCACGGGCACCGTCGCCTTTGGCTTCAAGGGCGGCATAGGCACGTCTTCGCGTATGTTGCCCGCGACGCTTGGCGGCTACACGGTCGGCGTGCTGGTGCAGACAAACTACGGCGGAGTGCTGACGATTAACGGCGCACCCGTGGGGCGCGAGCTTGGACGCTACTTCCTGAAAGAGCAGCTTGACGTGGGACGCGCAAAGGGAACGAGCGATGAGATGCAAACGGACAGGGCCGACGGCTCTGTCATCATCGTCGTGGCGACGGACGCGCCACTGGATGCGCGCAACCTCAAACGCCTCGCGGCGCGCGCCATGTTGGGACTAGCGCGCACGGGCTCTCCCTCTACCAACGGCAGCGGCGATTACGTCATAGCCTTCAGCACGCAGAACCGCATTCGCATGAGCGACACCCGGCGCAGCGTTCAGGTGCTTGGCAACGAAGCCATGTCGCCGCTTTTTCTGGCCGTCGTCGAAGCGACCGAAGAGGCCGTCTACAACTCTTTGTTTCGCGCCACGACCGTCACGGGGCGCGACGGCCACCGCGTCGAAGCCTTGCCGCTTGACCGCACCCTGTTGATTCTTAAAAAGTACGGCGCTCTGACCGGAGCGAAATAGTATGTTTGTGATGAAGAGAAGGAAGCTATTCATACGAAGCGTCGTGCTCGTCTTGCTCTTGCAGACGAGTGCGACAGGCTACAGCCATCATCCCGAAAGCAAGTGGGAGGAGCGTCCCGAGTTCGTGAAGTATTTCAAGGAGGCGAAGGTCGAGGGCGCGTTCCTGCTCTACGACCTCGGGCGCGACCGCTACACGGTCTATAACACTTCGCGCACGCAGCAGGGCTTTATTCCGGCTTCGACCTACAAGATTTTTAACTCGCTGGTGGCGCTCGAAACAGGCGTGGTGCGCGACGAGAACGAAGTCCTCAAGTGGGACGGAGTTGATCGCGGCAACGCAGGTTGGAATCAGGACCAGAACATGAGGACCGCCATCAAACGCTCGACCGTCTGGTTTTATCAGGAGGTGGCGCGGCGCGTAGGCGAAAAACGGATGCAGCATTACATCACGCAGGCGGGTTACGGCAACCGTAATATACAGGGCGGCATAGACCAATTCTGGCTCGACGGCCAACTGCGGATTACAATGCGCGAGCAGATAGATTTTCTGGTCAAGTTCCATCGCAATAATTTGCCCTTCTCACAAAAGACGATTGCCACGGTCAAAGACATACTCGTTTACGAGAAGACCGAAAGCTACACCATGAGGGCCAAGACCGGATGGGGCGCTCGATTCAAGCCGCAGGTCGGCTGGTTCGTCGGCTACGTCGAGCGCGCGGACGGCAGCGCCTACTTTTTCGCCACCAACATAGACATCCTCAAATTCGATGACAGCAAGGCCAGAATCAGCATCACGAAAAACATCCTCCGCGAGATGAAGATTATCGAATAAGACGAGCGAGCATCTTCCAGGGCGCGCTTGCGCCAGCGCCGACTGTGGATAGCCACATTGCTTGCCGCCCGAAGATAGCGGATGTTAGATAGCTGTGATTAGTGGTAGGATTTAACAGTTCGGGGAGTCTTATGTCTATCCTGATTGCCGAAGATAACGTGGCGCAGCGCCATTACCTGCGCGAGATTCTGGAGCGCGAGTTCTCTGGGCACGCTCCCGTCCTGGAAGCTTCGGACGGCGAGGAGACCGTCGCGCTTGCTTTAAAGCACCGCCCCGCGCTCTGCGTGCTTGATATACAGATGCCGCAGCTATCGGGCGTGAAGGCGGCGCGCGCCATCTGGCGCGAGTACCCGACGGCGCGCATTATTTTCTGGACCCAGTTCCCGCACGAGATTTACATCAACGAGATTAGAAAAATCATAAAATCGGTCGAGCCGCCGCCCGCCTACGGCTTTATACACAAGAACAACCCGGAGTCGCGCTTCCTGCGCTTTGTCGCCGCCGTGCTGGAAGACGGCGCGGACATGATCGACCCGGCCTTTAAGGATTCTTTCAAGCGCCCGCTTCTCACGGAGTTCGAGGCCGAGGCGCTTTACTATCTCGCGCTCGGATTATCTAACTGGGCCATCGCGCGTAAATGCAGCCTCTCCCTGCGCGGCGTAGAGAGCCGCCTCGCGACGCTCTACGAAAAGCTTTTCGTCTTTACGCCCGAAGGCACGCCGCACGAAGCATACGAGAAGCTGGCCTACAACACGCGCACGCGCGCCTTCTTCGAAGCCTTGCGACGTGGCTTACTCAACAGCGACGAGCTGGAAAAGGCCGCGCACGAGCTGGAAGCATGGATTGAGCGCGACAGTAAAAAATACAGGGACGAACAGACGCCGCGCGGCGGAGGCAAGCGTTGAACTTCGGTGAAGACGAATGAACGCATCTTGAAATGTAAAGCGCGCGCGCGCAAAGCTACAGCGCGCGTCGCGCGTCGCACACTGTTCCTGATACTTTGCGCAAGCCTTCTGTTTTCCTTCTTTGTAATCTCTCTGGAAAGCGCCCCGTTCGACACTCCTCTCGCAAACAAGAGCGCGACCGAGGCTCAACCCGCCAGACCGAATAATCTTCATCAATGGGGAGCTGTGACGCTCTTTCACGGGCTGCCGTCGGATCGCGTGCGCGCCATCGCGCAGACGCCGGATGGTGTGATGTGGTTCGGCACGGACAACGGGCTGGCTCGGTACGACGGACGCCGCACGGAATCCGTCGCCGCTTCGGGTCTCAAAAATCGTCGCGTGCTTGCGTTGGAGGTGAACGAAGACGGCACGCTCTGGGTCGGCACGGAAGACGGCGCGGGCTTTTTCGCGGGCGCGGAGTTTCGCGTCGTTAAGGAGACGGAAGGAAAGGCCGTCAACGCCGTCCTGACAAGAGAGCGCGGGCGCGCAGTTCTTGCCACGAGCGAAGGCTTGCTCCTTGATTGTCGCATCCAACCGGACGGCCCTCTCGTTGTAAAAACTTTACCGCGCGAGCCTCTTCTCGCCGCAGACGAAACGCGCCGCATCCCGCTTTTAATCACAAGCCTCGCCGCCTTGCAGGACAACATACTGATGGGAACGCACACGCGCGGCCTGCTCGCCCTCGAAGGCGAAAACGTGAAAGCGATTGAGAGCCACCCGCAAGCCTTTTTTATCCAGACTCTCGAACGAGACACGGACGGCCAGTTGTGGATGGGCACGCGCGCACGCAAAGAAGAGAGCGGGCTTTATCGCGCAACATCTGCCGATTCATCTCAACCCGTTCGCGTCGGAGAAGGATTAGGAACGGTGACGGCGCTCGGCGCAGACCGAGAGATGAGCGGCGGGATGTGGGTCGGAACGGACGGGCGCGGCGTCTACCGCTTGAGCCGCGAGCTTACAGAGCGCACGCACTTTACCTTCGAGAATACTTCCGGCGGCCTGCGCTCCGACACCATCTATTCCATCTTCGTGGACCGCGAGCGCGTCATCTGGTTCGGCACGGACAAGGGCGTGTGCCGCTTTGATCCGCACGCGCTGCGCGTAGAGCACATCGCCGACGTGCTGGAAAGCAACTTTGTGCGCGCTCTCTTCCGCGCACGCGACGGGCGCATCATGTGCGGCACGCATCGCGGCCTCTTTATACGCGCGTCAGACGGCTCTACGTGGCGGCCCGTCGAGAAGTTTGCGCGCAGCATCGTCTACGCCATCAGCGAAGACCCGTCGGGGCGTCTGCTTGTTGGAACATCCGGCGGGCTCTATGCGAGCGATGTGGCGGCGCGCGATGTCGCGTTGCATACAGGGTTCACGCCGGTCGAAGGCGAAGCGATTGAAGGAGCGACGACGGATAGCCTGCGCGCGCTTGCGGAGTTTCGCGGCGCGACTTATGCGGCAAGCTACGGGCGCGGGTTGGAGCGCGTGGAGGGCTCGCGCCGCGTGATGGTCTGGCCTCTGGCCGGAGCTTCCGAGCGGGAGCGCGAAGTCGTGAGCCTCTACGCGGAAGGGGGCGGCTCTCTCTGGTTCGGCACGGCGGGCGGCGATGTCCTGCGCTTTGACGGGCGCGAAGTCAAGCGAGTCGCCGGATTAGAATCCCTGAAGGGCGCGGCGGCTGTGTGGGACATCAAGGGCAACGCAGACGGGCTCATCTGGATTGCCAGTGCCAAAGGGCTTTACAGGTTCGCGCGTGAAGAGCTTGTGAATCTCTTGCCGGGGCTTGATGTCAGAAGCGTTCTCCCTCTGAAGGAGCAGGGCGGCGAGCAAGCGGCTTTGTGTGCGACCGCCGGGGGCGGGATTGTCAAAATCGTCGTCTCTGAAAATTTCGGCACGCTCGTTTCAAGACAGGACGTAGAGCAGGGCTTGCCTTCGCAGAGCGCTTTCGCGCTACTCTTGCTAAAGGACTTGTCGGGCGATGAAACTTTGCTCGCGGGCACGAGTCGCGGCCTCGCGCGCTATGAAGCCGGACAGGTCGCGCCTCGTCTTGCGGCGACACGCATCACCAGCTCGCGCGTCCACGAGCCCTCGGAGTTACGCACTTCCTTGCAGCTTGAATATCCGCAAAGTGGTCTCGTCGTCGATGTCGCAGCGGCGAGCAGCCGCACTTTTCCGGAGCAGTTTCAATACGCCTTTCTGCTTTACGACCACGCGGGCCGCATCGTGCAACGCAAGCTCTCGCGCGAATCGCAGTTTGCGATTGCAGACCTCAAGCCCGGAAATTATCGCGTCGAAGCGCGCGCCTTTAATGTTGACCTAGCACAATCAGAGCCTCTGCTCTTTGAGTTCATAGTGGCGGGCGCGCCCTTCCCCTGGACAACTGCGGCGCTCGCTGTCTTGCTGGCGCTTGCGCTAGTCGCGCTCTCGTGGGGTTATTTCCAGAACCGGCGGATTGCGCGCACCAGCGGCGCGCTCATGGAAGCCAATCGAAGTCTGGCCGACGCGCGTCTTGAAGTTGCCAATCAGGCAGAGCGCGAGCGTCGTCGCATCGCGCGTGATCTTCACGATCAAACTCTGGCCGACCTCAGAAATTTAATCCTGCTCACAGACCAACTGCCCGCGCAGGCGGCGGACAACGGCCACGCGCGCGAGCTGAACCCGTCTGTCTTTCGCGCGGAGATAGAGGCCATCTCGACGGAGATTCGCCGCATCTGCGAAGACCTGAGCCCTTCGGTGCTGGAAAACGTGGGCCTCAGCGCCGCGCTCGAATGGGCGCTCTCGAATGCCGTCGCGCACGCTCCCGCCGACTGTCGTTTCGAGTACGAGTTCGAGTGCGCGGAGGATTTGGACGAGCGCGTTAAGCTTCAACCCGGCGAGCGCATGCAGATTTACCGCATCGCGCAGGAAGCCATCAGCAACGTCTGTCGCCATGCGAAAGCAACGCGCGTCCGTCTGGAAGTGAACACGACCGAGGACGAAGGGTTCGTGCTCCGGCTCGAAGACAATGGCCGCGACTTCGACGCTCATGATAAGCGCAGGGAAGGACGCGGGCTCTCAAACATACGCGCCCGCGCGAGCCTCATCGAAGCCCTCGTCTCGTGGACAAAGCGCACGGAAGGCGGCACGCTCTTTACCCTACAGAAACCGCCACGCGCGGCTGAAGAGCAGCAACTTCAATCCAATACTGTTTAGCTCCGTAGGAGCGAGGATGTTTATAGCCAACACGGGATAAACAGATAACAAGCTCCGTAGGAGCGACATGTTCCGCATCCGTGACATGCCGCTCCTACGGAGCTTGATTGTTGGTTAATGTGATGAAGCTATAAACATCCTCGCTCCTACGGAGCTAAATGCTTATCCGGCATCGAATTTTCATTCCTGACGATCATGCTCGGGCGGCTTGATGGACATGTAGGAAGCGGTGGCATCGCGTCTGCTCTGTATCTTTAATCTGATAAAGACCACCACGAGCGCGAGGCCTGCGGCTCCGAGAATGCCGCCCAGAAAAAGATTGCCTAGCTGGTCGAAGCTGCCTTTGAGTTCGGCATCGCCTTGCGCGAATAAAAATAACCAGATGGTCAGAGAGAGCGCGAAACTTGTTGGGAGCATGATGAAAACCTCGCTATTGAAAATCACGTGTCGAGGGGAGCTTGTGTGTTGGTTAGACCCCGCGCGACGGAAAATTGTTCCGCGCTTTCAGAAGTTTTCGCTTGTGTTGAGAGAGTGAAACTTGTAAATCTCTACCGGCGGAATTTTTGTAGCATCTACTGGGGGCTTTGCTTCGCGTGGAAAAAATAGTCGAATGCGTGCCCAACTTTAGCGAGGGGCGCGATGCCGAAAAGATAGAGCGGCTGGCGCGCGCCATCGAATCGGTCGAAGGCGCGGTCGTGCTGGACACGCACATGGACGCCGACCATAACCGCTCTGTCATCACTTTCGTTGCCGAAGCAAGTGTGGTGGTAGAGGCTGCGCTGCGCGCCGTGCGGCTGGCATCGGAGCTGATTGACCTGCGCCATCACACGGGCCAGCACCCGCGTCTTGGCGCAACAGACGTTCTGCCGTTTGTGCCTGTGAGCAACGTCACGATGGAAGATTGCGTGCGGCTCGCGCACGAGGCCGGAGAGAGAATTGCCGAGGAGCTTCACATCCCCGTCTATTTTTACGAGCGCGCGGCGCTCAGGCCCGACCGCGTGAATCTGGAAGACGTGAGGCGCGGCGGTTTCGAGCTGCTGCGCGAAGAGATTGACAAACTCGCGACGCGCGCGCCCGACCTCGGCACGCGACGCACGCACGAAACGGCGGGCGCAACCATCGTCGGCGCGCGTCCCTTTCTCATCGCCTATAACATCAACTTGCAGACCAATGATCTCTCAATCGCGCGACGGATTGCGCGCGCGGTGCGCGGGCGCGACGGCGGGCTTCGTTATCTGAAGGCGCTCGGCTTTGAGCTGAAGACGCGCGGGATTGTGCAGGTCTCCATGAATCTTGTGGACTACGAAAAGACGTCGCTTCATCATGCGTTCGAGGCCGTCCGGCGCGAGGCCAAAGCCTTCGGCGTGTCAATTGCCGGGAGCGAGATTGTCGGTCTCATCCCGCAGGCGGCGCTTGACCGCGCGGCTACCTACTATCTTCAGATTGAAAATTTCGCGCACGGTGTAGTGCTTGAAAATCGCATCGAGGCGGCGCGCAGAGCCAAGGGCGAAGCCGAGACGGTCAGGGATTTCGTGGCCGAAGTGGCAAGCAGCGAGCCGAGCCCCGGCGGTGGCGCTGCCGCCGCTCACACAGCCGCGCTCGGCGCAGCTCTCGGCGAGATGATTGCTCATCTGACCGCTGGACGCGAAAAATACAGCGACGTCGAAACGGAAGTGCGTGACGCGCTTGCGGAGCTGAAGCCTTTACGTGCGCGGCTTGAAGTCGCGGCGCATGATGATGCGACGAGCTTCGGGCGCGTAGTGGAAGCGCGCCGCCTGCCGCAGACAAATGTTAACGAAAAGCTGGAGAGGCTGAGCGAGATAGAAGCGGCCTTAAAGGGCGCGGCGACAGTGCCGCTGGAAGTCGCGGGCGTGAGCGTGCAGGTGCTTGAGCTTTTGGAGACACTGGCCGAGATAGGTAATCCGAACGCGCTCTCGGACGCGGCCACGGGCGCACAGCTTGCGCTCGCCGCGGTTGCCTCTGCGCGCTACAACGTGCTCGTCAACACCGCTGAGATAGAGGATGAAGAGTTTGCTATGGAGCATCGCTCGCGCGCCGACGACCTTCTGGAAAGAGCGCGCGAGATAGCCGCGCGTGTCGAAGCGATGCTGCTGGATTCCATCAAATAAATTTTCGCGGAACAAACACGCCGCGCGTGTTGTCTAAATCATCGCTGGTCTCTTACCACGGTGATTATCATGCGCGTCGATCATCAAAGACTCATTCACTTTGCGTGGGTGCTGACGAGCGTTGCCATCTTTCTCTTAGGCGTCGATCCCTGTTTGCTGCAAGTTGGGGGCTGTTCAGGGACGAGCGTGTTTATGTTGATCGCAATGACGATCCTCACGCTGCCCAGCGGACTCTTTTATCTTGCGGTCATTGGTCTCCTTTTTAATCACTCTGACTTTGCCGACCCGGTTGTCTATTTTCTGCTCTGGCTGGTCGCGTTCATCATCGGCTACGTGCAATGGTTTGTGGTCGTGCCCGGTCTGTGTACTCTTGGTGGGACGATGACGACGCTCGGGTTGGCTAAGGGCGGAACGTTTGAGGGGAAGAAAAAGAAGCGCCGGGCGCGCACGAGACGGCGGCGAAAGAAGATTTTGAAAGCGCCGCCGGAGGGCGTGGGCCTAGCGCAGTGGGACGAGCGTGGACGAACGCCGCTGGAAAGAGCTATGGACGAGCGCCCACGCCCGTCTTAATCACAGGTGCTTGCGGAAAAACGCAGCGATCTTCCAGCCGTCCAGATAAACCCACGGGCGCTCGCCGCTCGTGTAGTGCCCGCACGGGAGCCAAGCGACATCCACGGGGATGCCGTGCCGCTTTGTCTCCGCGATGACGTCGCGCGAAAGGTCCACGGGAAAAGTTAAGTCGTAACGCGCGGCGATAAAGCGCACGGGGCGCGGCTTCATTTTTAAGAGACGCGTGACAAACGGCAGCGGGCTGATGGGCAGCCAGTAGCGGCGCAGCTCATCCAACGTGACGACGTCTGAAAATCCGCGTCGCACATGTTGAGTCGAGATGCCGCGCCACACCACGTCTGCAAAATAGCCTGAGACGTGATTGAAGACGCCGACGCGGATTCTCTCTTCATGAGCGAAGGCGAGAAAGGCCGTGCACGAGCCGATGCTTGTGCCGATGATGCCCACGCGTTCAAAGCCCTGTTCTTCAATCAGCCATCGAGCGGCGGCGCGCGCATCCAGCACAGCTTGCCTGACGGATTGAATCGTGCGCCCGATGTTAGAGCTGACGAGGTGATCCGCGCGCTCAAGCTCTGCGGGGCGTCGCTCCTCGTGATACGGCATCACCAGCCGCAGCGCGCTGATGCCCAGACGATTCAGCACGCGGCACAGCTCTACGTGGCTCTCCGGTTGCGCGTTCCACTGCGGCAGCACCAGCACGGCGCGTCGAGATTTAGCTTTATCTTGGGATGCGGGAAAGAAGCGCGCGCGCGCCGTGTTGTTTTCCACTGAGGGCGTCTCGACGGCGCTCGTCCACGTCAGCAGGTCATCGTGAAAATGAAAATCACGTATGACGGGTAGATGGTAAAAATCTTCGCTCTGCGCCAGCACTTCATCCGAATGACGCTCGAAGATGAGGCGCGGGTCATCGCCGTTAACGTGTTCGCGTATAAACTCCGTGCCCCACTCAAAGGGGCGCACAATCCTGTTCCGGTCGCGCTGCGAGTGCTTGCGCTCGCGCGCGTGCATCCATCGTGCTAACAAACTACGTCCCGGCCTCCCTTGATAACCTCGTACAGAACTGTAAACGGCGGCGAGCTAAACAGAGTGCTCGTCAGGCTCAAGCGTTCGAGACGCTGACGAAAATCTTCGACGCTGATTCTCTGACCTTCAAACAGGACCGCGTCGTCTTCGACCGCGTAGCTCTTGACGCTGCACATGTCAACGGCGCGGTATATCTTGTCCGACTTTTTAAGAAAGATGACGTGCGGTTTGTTATCGTTGAGCACAATCCCGTAAGGACACATGCCGGACCAGCTTTTGACTACGATCTCGGCGGCGCTCGTTTCGCCTTTGAGCGTCTGGATAACTTTGACCTTGATGTTTTCCGGGCCGCCGACGCCGTACGTCAACTCGTCAGGCGAGAAATTTTCTCTCTGCGCGATGATGATGAGGTCAGCGGCGCGCGCCGTTGCCTCGAAATTTATCGAAGCCTCTTTCGTGCAGGGCTCGCACGCAAGGGCATCGGGTGCAGCGAGCGTCAACAAAATCAAGACGAGCGCGCACATCAAACAGAGCTTGATTTTCATCTTCCGTCAAATCCTTTTCAAACTTTAGGACCGGCGCTCGAAGTACCGGCTAATCATGGACGGCAGCAGGAGCAATGTTTGCAAAGGATTGCCGGTCGCGAAGCGGCGCGCGAAACCGCGAAAGAGTGAGCCTGCGCGAGGCGTGTAATTAAACCACCAGAGGTCGCGCAGGATTCCCACGCGATTGACGTGAACGTGCTGCGGCTGGACCAGCTCCAACAGCCCCGCGCGCCCGTGCGTGCGGCCCAGACCGCTTTCCTTGACGCCGCCCCAAGGCGTTTGCGCGATGCCGTGCGTGTACAGGACTTCGTTGACCATCACCGTGCCAGCTTCAATGCGCTCTGCCAGCCGTCGGCCCCGTCGAAAATTTTTGCTCCACACGCTGGCCGTCAATCCGAAGACGGAATCATTCGCCAGCCGCACGGCCTCGTCCTCATCCTCAAACGTCATCAAGGGCAGGACGGGTCCGAAAGTCTCTTCGCGCATCACCTTCATCGAGTGGTCAACGTCTGTGAGCACGGTCGGCTCATAAAACGAGCCGTCGAACTGCGCGGCGCGCTGCCCGCCCGTCAGGACGCGCGCGCCTCGCTCCACGGCATCCTGCACGTGCGCCTCGACCGTCTCCAACTGTCTCTCGCTAGACATGGAGCCGAGGTCCGCGCCTTCCCGTGTGCCTACGTCCTGTTTGAGCGCACGCGCTAATTCGACCACGCGCTCTGTGAAGCGCTCCGCGACTTTGGTATGAACGTAACAGCGTTCGACGGAGGCGCAAGCCTGACCGGAATTGGCAAACGCACCCCAGACAGCCGCGCGCGCAGCCGTCTCCACGTCCGCATCTTCGAGCACAATCATAGGGTCTTTGCCGCCAAGCTCTAACACGACGGGTACTAGACGACGCGCTGCCGTCTCGGCCACGCGCTTGCCCGTAGCGACGCTGCCCGTGAACATAATCTTGTCCACGCCGCTTTCGGCGAGCGCCGCGCCAGTCGTGCCGTCGCCCGCCACGACCGTCAATAATCCTTCGGGCAGCCCGGCACGTTTGAAGACTTCGCCGATGCGGATTCCCGTGAGAAGGGTCAGCTCGCTGGGCTTGAGCACCACTGCGTTTCCGGCCATGAGCGCCATCACGACTTCGCCGAGCGGAATGGCCCAGGGAAAATTCCAGGGCGAGATGATGCCTATGACGCCGAGCGGTTTGTAACGCACCTTTGAGGAGCGGCCCATCAATTCATACTGGCCGATGCCGATCTTTTCATCGCGTAGAAGCTTTTTAGAACGACGTGCGAAAAACTGCATCAGGTCGAGCGTCGGGACAATCTCCATCGAGATGGCTTCCGCCACGGGCTTGCCCGTTTCTTTGGAGATGACGAGCGCTATCTCTTCCAGTTCTTTGAGCACGAGGGCGCGCGCTCGCATCACTATGCGACGGCGCTCCTCAAAAGAAGTCTTGCCCCATGAGCTTTGCGCGCGTCGTGCACGCGCGACCGCTTCAATGACTTCCTCGGCGCTTGCAACGCGCGTGCGCCCTAGTTCTTCGCCGGTCGCCGGGTCACGCGAAACGATCTCGCGTCGTGCAACTTGTTCCAGAGTTTGTGCGCTCATAAGCTTCCTCTACTACCGAAGTGGACGAATTATCCCTCAAACAGAGGCCGTAGGTGAAGCCTGAAAGGGCTTGCGGGGCGCGTGTCGATTTCCTTCGAGCCTCAATCCTCGGTTAAAATAGCTTCCTGTCAGAGATTGATTGATGAGGAGAAGTTATAATGCAGAGACCGCAGCTTGCGGAATTTATGAAGCGCATGGCGAGTGATTCCGTCGCCATCATCCCCGGCTCGCTTGAGGCCACACGCTCGAACGACACGCACTATCGCTACCGGCAAAGCTCGGACTTTTTCTACCTGACGGGTTTTGACGAGCCGGAAGCCATCGCCGTCATCGCGCCGGGCAGAGAGCATGAGTACACGCTCTTTGTGCGACCGCGCGACCCAGAAAGAGAGATTTGGGACGGGCGGCGCGCAGGTATCGAAGGCGCACGCACACACTTCGGCGCGGACGAGGCATTCCCCATCAGTGAGTTCACGGAAAAACTGAGCGACATTTTGAACGGCGCTCAAACGCTCTATTACCGCATCGGCGAGGGCAACACGGAGCTTGATCAGAAGATTATAGGCCAGCTTGCGCGCATGCGCTCTATGGGTCGTCGCGGCATTTCTCCGCCGCAGGCAATCATAGACACGGGCGCTATCCTGCACGAGATGCGCTTAATCAAGACCGAAGACGAAATCGCGCTCATGCAGCGCGCCGCCGACATCGCTGCCGAAGCTCATCGCGAAGCGATGCGGGAAGCGCGCGCCGGGATGAAGGAATACGAGATAGAAGCTCTAATCGAATACGTCTTTCGTCGCAACGGCGCTTCGGCCCCTGCTTATTCTTCCATCGTCGGCGGCGGCGCAAACGCCACCATTCTTCACTACATCAACAACGACGCGGAGCTGCGTGACGGCGACCTGCTTTTGATTGACGCGGGCGCTGAGTATCAGGGCTACGCCTCGGACATCACGCGCACCTTTCCCGTGAGCGGGCACTTCACAGACGCGCAACGAGACATCTACAACCTCGTGCTCGAAACGCAAACGGCCTGCATAGAGATGACGCGTCCCGGCGTGACGATAGACGAGCTGCACGAGCACTCCGTGAAAATCCTGACCGAAGGAATGGTGCGGCTAGGGTTATTGGATGGCGAGGTTGACAAGCTCATAGAGGAAGAGAAGTACAAGCAGTTCTACATGCATCGCCTGGGCCACTTTTTGGGAATGGACGTGCACGACGTGGGCCGCTATCACGTAGAGGGCGAGTCGCGCCGTCTGGAATCCGGCATGGTCATCACCATCGAGCCGGGGCTCTACATCTCAGCCGAGACCAAAGACATCCCCGAAAAATATTTAGGCATCGGCGTCCGCATAGAAGACGACGTGCTCGTCACAGACGGAGGCCACCGCGTCCTGACGGACAAAGCGCCGAAAGAGGTCGCAGAGATTGAAAAGCTGATGGAGCAATCAAAAGCGGCAGCGTAAAGAATAAGGTAGAGAGAAAGCATTAAGGGCTTGATTGTTATTAACAATCAAGCCCTTAATGCTTTAGCGATTGCTTCGGGCGATGGGTTTCCGTTTAGTGGGCTGGTCAATTATCTCCACGTCTTCCGGTCTCAAGGTCGGGGTCGTGATGGGCGGCTTTTGACCTGCGTTGACAATCCACAACTCGACCGCCGCTTCTTCGCGGTATCCGCCATCAACTGTCACAATTCGTCTCTCGTCAAGACCGAGCGTTTCGACCAGATACTTTTCGGCGCGCTCCATACGCGCTTCGGCTTCGGCGGCGCGACTACGTTTCCCTCCGTAAGCAATGATGTAGCCTTGCGCCCCCGGCTCCTTCTCAAGCTGCAACGCGAAATTATGTAGACGCGCCACCGCGTCTCTAAAGGGCACATTCCCGTACTGGTCGAAGAGGCGACCCGTTTGTAGCCCACAGGATTGAATCGAGCATGAGGCTTGATTCGGGCAACGCGCGGGAAGACCCGTAACCTTGACGGTCGCAGTGTTGGAGGAGCCGCCAATGATTTTGAGAACCAGCGAAGACGTTCCCTGACCGCTGATGATAGGATTATCGCCCGCGACGGTCCATTCGTAGCTCAATAGCGCCTTCGGGTCAGCGCCGACTATCTTTGCCGTATAAGTTTGTTCTGACCCGGCTTCCGCCGTGTCAAAACATTCAACCGTGACGGTCGGGCAGATTCCTAAAGGGGACTGAGCGGGCGTGCTCACGCTCGGACCCGCTTGCAGGATGAGTAGCGCTGTCAGTGAAAAGATGATTCGTCGCATGAGTCCCTCACTTCTCACTCATTATACGACAACTCGGCGACGATCTCGCGCATGGCGGCGCGCCCCTTTTCAACTTCGTCGGGGCCGAAAGAGACCGCGCCGACCACGGAATGTCCGCCGCCGCCATAGCGTTCGCAGATGGTGGCTATGTTGTGCAGGCGCGGGCGCGGGCTCCACGGGTTTGAGCCGACGGAGATTTTCGTGCGATACGCGCCGCGCGTCAGCGCCACAGAATAGGTCGTCTCTGGATGCAGATAATACGGGATGAACTTGTTAAAGCCTTCTATGCCCTCGTCAACCAGATCAAACTGGACGACGCCGCGACTGTAAGCGGCTTTGCGACGGATGATTTCGAGCGTCCGTAGATGCTGCTCCTGAATGGGACGAAAGACTTGCTGGACTTCTTCGCTTCCGGCCACTTCGTCCAACGGGCGCTCCGTCAAATCCCTGATAATCTTTTCTACAAACTTGTCGTCGGGCACGCTTTCAATGACCTGCATTAGTTGGAGCGCGGGCGCTCGCAGCTCCACGCACTGCGCTGCGGATTCGTAGAGCGCGCCGTCTATGATGTGCGCCCATTCAATGAGCGGGCGGAGCTGGTCGTCATGAAAGCCAAAGCGCGTCTCGGCGATGTCGGCTATAAATTCCGTGCAGGATTTGCGCGTCGCGTCCAGAAATTTTTTGCCCGACTGGTCACGATGAAAATGTGCTTCATCTTCCGGCGTGAGAAAAGCGGACTGGTGATGGTCGAACCACCACGTCAGGCGCTCCGAGGTGGAATATTTAAAATCCACGATGGCGTTTTCGTCACCGTCGAACATCTCGTCGTCAAAGAGCTGGCCCGGACGATGCAGGAGGCTCATGTATTCGACGTCGGCGTCGGGGTTGACGCTTGCGCGATAAAAGCGGGTGAAGACGGCTGCCGACGCCACGCCGTCAAAACAGTGCCCGTGATAGAGAACGCGAAGTTTCATCTTCAGTCTTTGAGTTACGGAATCGAGCTTCAAGATTTAAGACGAGAGGATAACCCACCCATTCTACGCACGGCAACAAGCGCCGCGCGCATCTCTTTGGTACTGACCTGAGTTAAGACTTGCTCTTACGCTTTGCCCGCGTGCGGCGCGGTTTGAGCGCGAGCTTGGCGGCCACGGCCTTTGAGCCGAAGTGTTCCCGGCACACGTCCATAAAGCTCTGGCAGACGGGCGAATCATAGCTCCCGCTCAAACGCGCCAGCCCCAGCTCCCAGTTGATGTGCGCCCCCTCTATCCACAAGGCGGAGAGACGCCCGCGCGCAACCTCGTCAACCACTGAGCCGGAGGGCACTATGCCGACGCCCATGTCCGCTTCGACCATACGCTTGATAGCGGCCAGACGATTCAGCTCCATGGAAACAACGGGCCGCACGCCCGCAGCCTGAAAGAACTGCTCAATCAGTCGGCGCGTGTTGCCGCCGCGCTCGCCAAGGATAAGCTTTTCCCCTCCGAGCGTGTAAGCGCTGACGACGCGCTCGGTTGCCAAAGCGTGGCGCGGGCTGACAATCGCCACGAGCGCGTCGGCCAGCAGCGTTTCCGTCTTGATGCCGCGCGCCGTCACAGGCAGCGAGACGAGCGCCATGTCCAATTCACCGCTCAGGATTTGCTGGACCAGCGTCTCGCTCGTTCCCGTCTTGATAAAAATCTCCATCTGCGGGTGACGACGGCGCAACTCTTTGAGCACGCGCGGCAGAGCGTCCGTGCTGACGTTGGCCGAAGCCGAGCCGATTCGGAGACGCCCGCGCTCCTTTCCGGCCATCTCCGTCATCTCCGCGAGCGCCGCATCATGCTCGCGCAGGATATTACGCGCGCGCTCCAACAGAACCTCTCCGGCTTCCGTCAGGAGCACGCGGCGCGGCGCGCGCACAAAAAGCTGCATGCCCGCTTCGCGTTCCAACTGGCGTATCTGCATGCTGATGGCGGATTGCGTGACGTGCATGCGCTCTGCGCCCGCCGTGAAAGTTCCCGTCTCGGCCACCGCCACAAAGGCCTTCAGTTGTCTGATCTCCATCTTTTTCAGCTATCAGCAGAATTTATCGCGTTAATAAAATCTTTTCGTTTCGATTATAAATCATCCGGGACTAAAATACGCTCTTGAAGAATCCGGGAGAACCCGTAAAGCTGGAATCAGGTGAAACGCAAACGAGGTCCGACAAAGAGAAAGAGCGCTCATTCGCAAACGGTCGTGTTCGCGGGCACGGACAGGATGAGTGCGCTCACGCTGGGCGTGGACGGCGGCGGGACGAAAACGCAGGCCGTCATCATGGACAGCGCGGGCAAAGTTCTGGGCGAAGGCCGCGCGGGAGCTTCTAATCCTTTGCGCGTCGGCGTCGCTGCGGCTGCCGCAGCCATTCGTGAAGCGGTTGATAAAGCTTGTGACGCGGCTCACGCGTTGGCTTCGGACATAGGTGCAGCCGAAATCGGCTTGGCAGGTGCGCGCCGCGAAGACGTGCGCGCAAGCATGCACGAAACTCTCACGGAGAGCCTCGGGATAGAGTTGATTGAAGTCGTCACGGACGCGGACATAGCGCTTTACGGCGCGACCAATGGCGAGCCCGGAATGGTCATCATCGCGGGCACTGGCTCCATCTCCTGCGCGCTGAACCGAAAGGGCGAGCGCGCATGCATGGGCGGCTGGGGACCCGTGGCAGGCGATGAAGGCAGCGGCTCATGGATTGCTCGACGCGCTTTGCAACAGGTGGCGCACGCGGCGGACGGTCGCACGCCCGAGACCACACTGGTCAAAGCCGCCTGCGAATATTTTAATGTTGATAGGCCGTATGATTTGCTGGTCGCGCTTTATGCGCCGACGATGACCAACAGCCGCATCGCGGGCTTTAGCCGCAGCGTGATTGAAGAAGCAAAGAACAAAGATAAAACTGCGCGCGCCGTGGTTGCGGCGGCGGGGCGCGAGCTGGGAGAGCTGGCCGTCTCGCTCGTGCGCCGTTTACAAATGCAGCGCGAGCAATTTTCTTTGGCGACAGTCGGCGGCGTTTTTGCGGCGGGCGCGCTCGTGCTCAATCCTTTGAAGCGAGAGGTCGAGCGCATAACCCCGCGCGCCCTGTTCACAGAGCCCTTGATGCCGCCCGCCGTGGCCGCCGCGCACATGGCGCGCCGCAAGCTCTTAAAACCGCTCGCCCTTGCAAGCTAAAGCGCACCGGCTGTACGCAACGCTATTGAAGAAGAAGCGCGCACGGAGTCGAAACTCATTTCCATGAAGACTGAAAACAGAGAGCCGCAGCTTCCCATCACGGAACAGGAAAACCCGCGCGCACGCAATCTTGATTCTCTGTCGGCGCTGGAAATTGTACGGCTGATGAACGAAGAAGACGCGCACGTCGCTTTGGCGGTCGGAAAAGTTTTGACGGACGTGGCGCGTGCTGTTGAAGTCATCGCGGAGCGACTCAAAGCGGGCGGGCGTCTCTTTTACATAGGGGCCGGAACATCAGGGCGTCTGGGAGTGCTCGACGCCGCCGAATGCCCGCCGACGTTCGGCACAGACCCGTTGATGGTGCAAGCCGTCATCGCGGGCGGACATAATGCCGTGTGGCGCGCAACAGAAGCTTCGGAAGATGACGCGTCGGCAGGAACGCGCGATCTGCTGGCGAAAAAATTTGCGGGCACGGACGCGCTCGTAGGTCTCTCCGCCTCCGGGCAGACGCCCTACACTGTGAGCGCTCTGGATTACGCGCGCTCGCTCGGAGCCTTTACCGTTGCCGTGACGTGTGCGCCCGGCTCGCTCCTTACGCGCGCCGCTGAAGTGAGCATCGCTCCCGTCGTTGGACCTGAGGTCGTCGCGGGCTCGACGCGTCTCAAGGCAGGCACGGCGCAGAAGATGATTCTCAACATGATTTCGACGGCCACTATGATTCGCCTGGGCTACGTCTCGGGCAATCGCATGTCCAATCTTCAGGCGCGTAACGCCAAGCTGCGCGCGCGCGCCGTGCGTATCCTGATGAACGAAGCAGGGCTTGACGAAAAGAGCGCGCAGGGTGCTTTGACTGAAGCGGAGGGAGAGCTGCCCGTCGCGATTGTCATGAGCCGCACGGGACAGGCGCGCGAGATTGTGAAGCACGCACTGAAAAATTCCAGGGGGTTGATTCCGGAGGCCGTCAGGCTGTTACAGGATTCAGAGTCGGAGCGCGAAAAGAGTCCGAGGGATGATTGACCGAAAATTAGAACTCACCGCAGAGACGCAGAGATGTCGCAGAGGAGGCGCAGAGATGTTTGATTCAACCTCTCTGCGCGTTCTCCGCGTCCTCTGCGCCTCTGCGGTGAATCAATCATGTAGAACCGGTTTGCACATTTAGTGAAAGGCTTCGCTTCAGTACATGAACACAAAGTTTTTCCTGCGGGCTGTTCTGCTCTCCATTCTCATAGTCCTGAGCTTGATCATCATCGGTACACAACAGGTAAAGCTGCGAGCTGCCGAGGCCGAACGCGCCGAGCTGAAAGAGAAGCTCGCTTTCGCGGAGGCTCGTCTAGAAGACCTCGCGACGCCGAAAGATTGGCCGTGGCTCAAACGCTTCAAGGACGAGAACGCGCAGACACCGCCTCCGCAGAGCGGGGAGCTGCGTGTGGTCTTCATAGGTGATTCCATCACGGACTACTGGGACAATCCGGAGTACGGAGGCTTCTTTCCCGGCAAGCCCTATCTCAATCGCGGCATCAGCGGGCAGACCACCGAACAGATGCTCGCGCGCTTTCGTCAGGATGTCATCGCGCTCAAGCCGCGCGCCGTGGTCATCCTCGGAGGCATCAACGACCTCAATCTGAAAACGGAAGGTGTTCCAATAGACAACCTGTCATCAATGGCAGAGCTGGCAAGAGTGCATCAGATAGAAGTGATACTCGCGTCTCTCTTGCCCGTCAGCGACTACAGCCGCGCGCCCGACGGTCAACCGATCATCAGGTCTCAGCAAATTCCACCGGGCAGGATTGTCGAGTTAAACAACATGCTCAAAGGCTACGCTGCCGAGCACGGCTTTACTTATCTCGATTACTATTCCGCGATGGTTGATGCACAGGGGATGTTAAAAGCCGAGCTTGCCGATGACGGGCTGCATCCGAATGCCAGAGGCTACGCCGTCATGCAGCCCTTGGCCGAGCAGGCAATCGAGAAAGCGTTGAGGAAGAAAAAATAGAAACTAAGAATTTGCGATTTGCGATTTTAGATTTGCGATTGGATAAGGACAAGAGATTAAATTTTAATTCTTTAGTCCGCTTCCAATCGAAAATCGCAAATCTAAAATCGAAAATTTCTTTCATCTTCCTTCAAGCGCGGCGTCGAAGGCGACTTGGCCACCGACGATGGTTAGCCTCACGCGGTATTCGTCATCGAGCGCCACAAGGTCTGCGCGTTTTCCTTCTTCAATCGTTCCGCACTCGCGTTCAAGCCCAAGGAGGCGCGCGGGATTCTGTGCTGCCATCTGCGCGATGTCGCCGTCGGAATATCCAAGGGAACGAAGAGTGCGCGCCGCGTCGCTCAGGTTTATAACCGAGCCCGCTAGATGGCCGCGCGCATTTTCGGTGCGGCCCTCGTGAACCGTGATGGTCTCGCCCCACAATTGATACTGGCCGTTGCCCATGCCCGCAGGCGCGACCGAATCGCTAATCAACGTCACGCGCTCCGGCTGCTTCACGCGTAACAGCAATCGCAGCGCTTCGGGATCAACGTGCACGCCGTCGGCTATCACGTCACACGTCGCGTCGTCGCGCAGGAGTCCCCAGCCGACCACGCCGGGCTCCCTGTGATGCAGCCCCTGCATGGCGTTGAAAAAATGTGTCATGTGATGCGCGCCCGCCGCCGCCGCTTCGTCCAGCACCGCAGCGTCCGCGCGCGTGTGGCCGAGCGAGACAATCCAGCCGCGCCGCTTCAATTCGGAAATCAACTTGATGCCGCCCTCTATTTCCGGCGCGAGCGTCATCATGTGGCGCGCACCCGCCGTCTTCAAAACCGGCAGCGCGCTCAAATCAGCCGCGCCGCTGTAGGTGCGAAAGTATTTTGGGCGCAGCGCGCCGCACTGCTCTTGATTCACGAACGGGCCTTCGTAATGAAGGCCCAGCGCACGCGCGCCGGGTGGCCGCGCAGTTTGTTCTCGTATGAGCTGCGCGACGGCGTGCACCGAACGCTTGTAATCTTCCGTGGCGGCGGGGACAAAGGTTGGAAGCCATGCTGTCACGCCGTGTTGCGCCAGGTATAGACTGACGCGCAGGAGGTCGTCTGCGCTTGCGTCCATCACGTCAACGCCCACGGCTCCATGCGTGTGCACGTCCACGAAGCCGGGAAAGAGCGTCAGATGGTCGAGCTTCAAAGTCTTTGCGGCTACGGGAGCGTCGCGTTTGGACGCAACGAAGATGCGCTTGATGCGGTCGCGTTCGACGACGAGGCTCAACGGGCCGCGTGTGCCGCCGGGCGTCACCACGCGCGCGCCTGTGATGAGCAAAGATGCCGCTCCTTTAACCATACGCCGTTATCAGAGCATAATAGCCCCGGCGTCTACAACCTTCCCGGCTCGCGAACATGTGTGCGAGCTTCAAAGGAGAGAGCATCCCTTGTCTTTAATGTTACAGGAGATAGCAGAGCAGCCCGCGTCTCTGGAAAAGACTATTCGTGCCGAGCGCGTCAAGATAGAACGGCTGGCCTCAACCCTGAAACAGCGCGGCATAGACTTAATCGTCATGGTGGCGCGCGGAAGCTCAGACAACGCCGCGTTGTTTGGCCGCTACCTTCTGGAAATTTCTACGGGCATTCCCGTCTCACTCGCCGCGCCTTCCGTCTACACGCTCTACGACGCGCGCCTCGCGCTCGATCACGCGCTCGTCGTAGGCGTTTCGCAATCCGGCGAGGGCGAAGATATTAATCTTGTGTTGGAGCGCAGCCGCGCGTGCGGAGCCCTGACGGTCGGGATTACTAACGAGCCGCGCTCTTCGATGACGAACCTTGTGGACGAAGTGCTACTGATGCACGGCGGGCGAGAGCGGAGCGTAGCCGCGACGAAAACTTACACGGGCCAGATGATGCTCTTTTACATGCTGGCCGATGCGCTTGCTGGCGGGGCCGCGAAATCGAGTTATGAAAAGATTCCCGAATACGCCGAGCGCGCTTTGGAGCTGCGCTCGGCGGTGGAAGAGATGGTGACGCGCTACGTCTTTATGGAAAACTGCGTCGTCGTCGGTCGCGGGCTCATCTACAGCAACGCTTTCGAGCTGGCGCTCAAACTGATGGAGACCTGTTACGTCGTGACCTCGCCTTTTTCCGCCGCCGATTTTCTGCACGGGCCGCTGGCACTGGTCGAGCGCCATTTTCCAATCTTTCTGTTCGCGCCTCCGGGCGTGACGCTCGCCGGAGCAAAGGCTTTGATGGAACGACTCCGCGAACTACGCGCCGACACGCTCGTCATCACGAGTGACGAAGAAGCAGCGAATTTAGCCTCGCGCGCCCTGCGCCTGCCATCCGAGATAGACGAATTTCTAGCGCCCATTCCTTACATCATTCCGGGCCAGCTTTTCGCTGCGCTCTTAGCAGAAGCTAAAGGTCTCGACCCGGACGCGCCCCGCTCTCTCTCAAAAGTCACGCGCACGCTGTAGACAAAAATTAACAGGGATGGACAGGATAGACAGGATATAGAAGAAATGATAAATGCAAAATGCAAAGCGCAGAATTAAAGACCTCAGAGCTTTTCATTCATCATTTTGCATTTTGCACTTTGCATTGCTTTTATCCTGTCTATCCTGTCTATCCCTGTTTGAATCTGCTTTGACGAAGTAGTCATGCGCGGAGGATGAGAGCTATACTGCGGAAGTTTTTCCGGCATGACATCTGATGTGGTTGTCCCTCTGAAAGGAATCCGTGATGTATTTCAAGCAATTTTATCTTGGATGCCTCGCGCACGCTTCGTACCTTGTGGGCTCCGGCGGTGAAGCGGCGGTCGTGGACCCGCAGCGCGATGTTGACCAGTACGTGGCCGAAGCCGAAGCCGTGGGGCTCAGGATTCGATACGTGATAGAGACTCATCTGCATGCGGATTTTGTGAGCGGCCATCGCGAGCTGGCTGCGCGCACGGGTGCGACCATCATCTTCGGCCACCGTGCCCGCGCGACCTTCCCGCACAGGGCTGTTCGCGACGGCGACGAGATACAAATTGGCAACGCGACCTTGCGTATCATGGAAACACCGGGCCACACGCCCGAAAGCATCTCCATCCTGGTGACGGACACGGAAGACATGAATGAGTCGCAGAAAATTTTGACGGGCGACACGCTCTTTATAGGCGACGTAGGCCGCCCGGACCTTGTCGGTGCGAAGGGCTTCACGGCGCAGGAGATGGCCGGGATGCTTTACGATAGCCTACACGAGAAGCTCTTAAAGCTCGGAGACGAGGTTGAAGTTTATCCGGCGCACGGCGCGGGCTCGATGTGCGGGCGCAACATCTCGCGCGAGACATCTTCGACCATCGGCGAGCAGAAGCGTTTTAACTACGCGCTCCAACAGATGCCTAAAGACGAGTTTGTCAGGCTGATGACGACGGACCTGCCGGAAGCTCCTGCCTACTTTCCGCGCGACGCGGAGATTAACCGCGCGGGCGCGGGCGCGCTCGTTGACTTACCAAAACCACGCGCGCTCACGCCCGAAGAAGTGCGCAGTCTCTCCGAATCGGGTCATCTGGTTTTGGACGTCAGAGGGTCGGCTGATTTTGGCGCGGGCCATGTGCCCGGTGCGCTCAACATAGGTTTGGGCGGTCAGTTTGCCTCCTGGGCCGGGACGCTTATAGGGATGAGCACGCCGCTCATCATCGTCGCAGATTCACAGAGCGAAGCCGAAGAGGCGCATCTCCGCCTGGCGCGCGTCGGCCTGGAAAGCGTCAAAGGTTTTCTGGACGGCGGCATGTATGCGTGGAATGCCGCGGGCTTTGATGCCGCGCGCATCGAGCAGATTCCAGTGGACGAGCTCAAGAGCCGTCTTCAGGAACAGAGCGAGCTGCGCGTACTCGACGTGCGTCGTCCCCTCGAATACGAGGGCGGCCACGTCCCCGGCGCAAAGAGCATTCAGCTTTCGCACTTGGAACAACACGTCCGGGATTTTGACACGGAGCGCCCCACAGCCATCATCTGCGCGAGCGGCTATCGCTCAAGCGCGGCCACAAGCCTCCTCGCGCGCAAAGGGTTCCACAAGCTCTACAACGTCGTCGGCGGCACACAAGGCTGGATCAAGGCTGGCTTTCCCGTAGAAAGGCAGGGATGAGGGCGGAGGGATGAGGGATGAAGTAAAGAAAGAGTTCTTGCTTTTACTTCATCCCTCATCCCTCCGCCCTCATCCCTTTTAAATTATGCGTCCTGTATCAATGTCTGTGAGAACGGAGATGATTTTCTGGCGTGCCGAAGGGGAAGTCATAGACCGTGGCGAGTACTGGCTGGTACGCACGCCGTCGAACCCGACTTACTACAGCGGCAATCTGCTTATCTTTAATCGTCCGCCCGTGGAGGGCGACTACGCGCGCTGGCTTGAGATGTTCGAGCGCGAATTCAAAGACGAGCCGGAGGTGCGGCATGTGCTTTTCATGTGGGACGTAGAGGGAGATGACACGGGACTGGTCGCGCCGTTTCAGGATGGAGGGTTCGAGTTGCAGACCAACGTGACGCTGCTCGCAGACCATGTGCATCCACCGCCGAAAATAAATCACGAGATTGAAGTGCACGCGCTCAAGACGGATGCGGAATGGGAACAGCTTCTGGACACCAAGCTTAGATTGCGCGACCCCAGATTCGATTTAAGAGATTACACGCCATTTAAAAAGAGATGGCTGGACGTGCGCCGGGAGCTTGCCGCAAGGGGGCAGGGTGATTGGTACGGAGCATTCTCGGGCGACCGTATGGTCGGCAATCTGGGTCTCTTTCACGAAGGCAAGCTTGCGCGTTTTCAGGACGTGGACACCGAGCCGGATTTTCGTCGTCGAGGTGTGTGCGGAACGCTCGTTTACGAAGTTGCAAGAGAGGCGCTTGGCTCCAACGGCATCGAAACGCTGGTCATGGTGGCCGATGAGAATTACCACGCCGCGCGGATTTATGAATCCGTCGGGTTCAAGCCCCGCGAGCGCCACGTCTCGGCCTGCCGCTACCCAAATAAAAGCGCGTAAATCGTAAATGGTAAATCGTAAATAGAAGAACGGCTTTTCCTCTATTCACGATTTACCATTTACGATTTACGCGCTTTGTCTTCTATTGCGGGCAGGGCGTGATGGCTTTGAGGTTGAGCGCGGTCTTGTTGCCGAGACGCGCGCTGATGAACTTGTCGGCCTCGTCTTCGACTATCTCGCCGTTGACGATCCATGCTTTTTCCGTCAGCACGTCGCCGGATTTCGCGAGCTTCGCGGGCTCCAGAAAAATGTTGTAGGGCGAGCCCCACCTGCGCCCGTCGCCGGACGCCTGACGATAGATGTAGTGCGCCGTCTTGTCACGCTGGTCCCTGGCTTCCGACTCTGTGACGACCAGATAGGGCGCGCCCTGCTCGCCAAAGAATTTTTTCACGTCGTCGCGCACGGCGTACTCGCTGATGCCCACGACTTCAAGACCCTGCGCTTTGTACTTCTCATAGAGACGCGCGACCACGGGAGCTTCGTAACGCCAGTTCGGACACCACGGCGCGAAATAGACTACGAGCACCATGCGCTTGCCCTTGGCCCAGTCGCGCAAGTTGACGGGCTGGTCGTCCTTCAGATTCTTGTAGGTCCAGTCCTTATAGTTAATCGTCTTTTCCTGAATCGGCGCGTATTCATGATTCTCCTGCGCACGCACAAGGGCAGCACTCGGAAGCAATGCAAGCGCGAAGACGAATGCGATGAGAGCTAAAATTTTTGTCATGGCCGGTACTCCTAAAAGCAGAGGCTAGAGGTTAGTAAAAGCAATGATAAATGCAAAGTGCAAAATGCAAAGTTAAAGAAGCTCTTTCTTTTCATTCATCACTTTGCATTTTGCACTTTGCATTGCTTTTACTAACCTCTGATAACTATTTCTGAGCTGTGGCGACCGTCTCGTCCAGCAAAGGCTTGATGGTTGCCTCAAAGCCCGCGCGCGTACGCGAGCCGACTATTTTCTCGCGTATGTAACCTTCCCGGTCAATGATAACAGTGACCGGGAGACCGGGGCCGTTGCCGAACTTTGTGACGCCGAGGTCGCCATCGTCTACTAAAATAGTGTAGTTCTGTTTGTTGTCCTTCTGAAACTCCGCGAGGTTGTCAGGCGTGTCCTGAGTCAGCACGCCTACAACCTTAAACCCGCGCGCTCCAAGCTCATTCTGCATTGCGTTAAAGATGGGGATTTCCTCGCGGCACGGCCCGCACCATGTGGCCCAGAAATTCAGTAGCACGACCTGACCGCGAAGCTCGCTTAAACGCACGGACTTGCCGTCGCTCGTCTGCAATTGAAAATCGGGCGCGAGCGGCGCGTTGGCGGCGCGCGCTTTAGGCGGTGGGGGCGTGACCGTTTTCTCATCTCCGAGAAGCGATTGAACGTATGCCTCCGCGTTGGGTATCCACCTCGCTATGTTCGCGCTGTTCAGCCGCGTCGTCAGGCCGAAGGCCACTACCAGACCAATCACCACGAGGATGCAGCCCGAAACGACTTCGACCTTGTGCAGGTGTTTACGAAATTTCGAGTAGAAGCCTAAGAATTGGTTGATGCCGAGGCCCGTCAGTAGAAACGGTATCGCGAGACCTGCCGCGTAAAAGGAAGAGAGCACTAAACCGCTGCGCCAGCCGCCGCTCGTCGCGGCCAGCCCGATGATGCCGCCGAGGATGGGGCCGATGCAGGGCGTCCATCCAGCTGCAAAGGCCAGTCCCAGTGTGAACGAGCCGAAAATGCCGCGCGGCTTCTGCTGCGAAAAGAATCGAGTGTCGCGGTAGAGCGCCGCAATCTTTAAGACGCCCATCAGTTGAAGACCGAAGCCGACGATGACCGCGCCGCCGATGATGCGTATCCAGATGTTGTTTAGAATGCTTGCGCCGACCAGCCCCGCAGCCGCGCCCAAAGTGATAAAGATCATCGAGAGGCCGACGTTGAAGGCAATCGAGTTTAGGATGACTGCTCGACGCGCGCTGGAGCGCGAACCGTCGTCGCCCTTCAGGCGGTCAATACTGACGCCCGAAATCAGAGACACGTAGCCGGGGACAAGCGGCAACACACACGGCGAGAGAAACGAGGCGAGGCCCGCCAGAAAAGCGATAGTGATAGTAAGATTAGAGCCTTCCATAAACTTTCAGTTGATTCTGATGCCTCTTCAGACTAGAAGCGTTGTCGCTTCCACGAACCGGACAGCTAAGGGATGCGTTTGCCCCCGGTCAGGACAAAATCGGGCTGGGCCAGTATAACAGAGGACTCGCGCAAATGCCTCGCCGCCGGGTGCGCCCTTTTCAATCACGTCCTGTCATCCTCTGCCGCTTAGGTCTGAGCTTCCTCTTCCACAAAGTGAGGTTCAGATAAATACCCGAAGCGGCGGAAAGACAGGCCAGAAGGGAGAAGAGGACGAGCAGCGGCACTTGCAAGGAGCCAGCGAAAAAGTAGAAGTGGGCCTGACGAAAATAGCGCGTCAAAAGACCCGGCGGCGGAGTCGTGACGACCGCGCCCGTCTCCGCGTCAATCAACAGCGAATCCGCGCCCATCCCGCCCACGGCCTGATACACGGGCCGCCCCTCGCGCATCAACAACGTCAGCGCCGTGGTCGGCAACTCTCGCCCGGCAAACTCGCGCGCACGCGCGAGCGCTTCCGTTGGACCAACGCGCACGCGCGACACATCAATCGTCTCAATCTTCCCACCCTCGACCGCACGCGGCCACGCATACAACAACCCGCTCGAAGCCCACGCCAGAACCGGCAGCGCCACAACCACGCCAAGCCAAGTGTGAAAACGATAAATCATAAAGGCAGTGACGAGTGACAAGTGACAGGTGACGAGCAAGAAGATGTTTTATCTTGTCACTCGTCACTTGTCACTTGTCACTGCTCTTGAATCAGCTTTTCAATCACGGCGGCGATTTCGCGTTCGCTGCCGGGGCCTGTGCCGGTGGTTAGAAAACGGACGCGGCCCTGCCGGTCTATGAGCACGGCGGTCGGGATGCCGTTGATGCCGTAGTTGACTAGATTCTCGACGCCGTCGGCGACGGCCACGCCGTAGGGCATCTCGTGCTCCTTCTTGAAGCGTTGTAAAAAGGCGAACTCTTCCGTGGGCTGCATCTCGCGGCCTTCGCCCGAGCCGTAGTATTTTGTGAGCCCGATGATGACCAACCCACGGTCCTTATACTTCTCGTGCCACGTCTTCAAATGCGGGAATGCCGCCAGACACGGCCCGCACCATGTGGCCCAGAAATCCAGCAACACGACCTGACCTTTTAAGTCCGAGAGCTTGACGGGCTGCTGGTCTATCCAGCGCGCGACGACAATCTCGGGCGCGGACTCGCCGCGCAGGGCAGCCTGCTTCTGCTTCTGCCTGAGCGCGGACAAGAGAGAGCTTTGAGCTTTCTGGTCCTTGATGTTGGTGGTCACATAAGCGATTGACTCTTCGAGCATACGCAGCGCTTCGGGTTTGCGCTCCGCTTCGATGAGCACGGTGGCGAGCCTCTCCGTCACGTCCAGATAAAGACGCGGGCTTGCTAAACCCATGGCAATCTGTTGTAGCTCAGAGAGCGTCGCCGCCGCGCGGTCCACGTTCTTTAATTCAAGCAGCGCGTCCACCACCATCATGCCCGCGGTGTAGACGGCATAGTCCACGTTGGTTGCGTTTGCTGCCGCGGGTTTGACGAGCTTGGCGGCCTTAAAGGCTTCGTCTGCGTGACCCAGAGCAGATTCGAATCGCTTTGCTTTGAGATAAGCGCGGGCCAGCTCGTTCTCCATGCGTACACGCTCGTCGGGCTTCTGCGGCTCGTTCTTCAGATAGTCATTGATAGCACGCTCTGCGTCTTCAAAAAGATTCTTCTTCGCGGCCAACTGCGCCAGAGCATAACGCGCGCCCTGCCCGCGCAACGGTTTTTCCAGGGCCAGATAACGCTTGAGCGCTTCAACGGCAGCGTCTCCGTTTTCGGCCATGTTGTAGAGCATGCCCAGATAAAAAAGGTCTTCGCCCGCAAGCTCTGCTTCGCCGCGCGCCTTGAGCTGCGCAGCGTTACGCGCGGCCAATTCACGCTGCTCTTTCAAAGTCTTGTCCAGCAGTTTCGAATCAAACGGCGTCTTTGTGCGCGCAAACTCCTGAAACTTTTTCGACGAATAATTAGCGGCCTCTTCATACAGCGCCGCAGCCGTAGCGGGCTTCGCCGCCGCCGTAGACGCAACGGGCGCGCGCCCTTCCTGTGCCCACACATTAAAAGGCGCAGCAACAGCCACAAAAATCACGGCCACAAAAATCAACAGGCATTTCACCGGGATACTCTCCATAAAAACAGTGCTAAGTACTGAGAAGCAGTTTGAAAAGTCCCGTAGGGACTAAATGTTTATAGTTTAACGACCCCAATCGAGAATCAAGCTCCGTAGGAGCGTCATGTCATAGACGAAGAACATGCCGCTCCTACGGAGCTTGATTCTTGATTGATGCGTGCAAGCTATAAACATCCTCGCTCCTACGGAGCTAAACAATCAGGACTTTTCAAACTGCTTCTCAGTATTCATCACTTCTTTTCTACTTCTTCGGTCAGAAGTTTTTTAATCATGGTTTCGAGCACGGCGGCCTCGCGGTCGCTCGCGCCGAGGGTGATAAAACGAACCGTGCCGCGACGGTCTATGAGAAACGTTGTCGGGATGGAGGCCACACCATAGTTGAGGTCGTTGTCGCCCGTCTCCGCGATGGCGAAACCGTATTCGAGACGAAATCTTTTCTTAAAGCGGCGCAGGTAATCCATCTCCTCCTTGTCCGTCATCTCGCGCCCTTCCGCCTGACCGAACAGGTTCGTCATGCCGAGGATGACAAGACCCTTGTCCTTGTACTTCGCGTGCCAGTCGCGGAGCGTTGGAAAAGTGCTCAGGCAGGGGCCGCACCAGTGAGCCCAGAAATCCAGCAACACGACCTGACCTTTTAAGTCTGAGAGCTTGACGGGTTGCTGGTCTATCCAGTTGGAGACCACTATCTCCGGCGGCAGTGCGATTGTTCCGGCCACGTCCATCTTCAAATCTTTTTCCGATGTGCCGAGCGCCGCCAGAAGTTTTGACGCCTGGCGAAAGAGCGACGGAGAGGGAATTGCCAGACTCATAGCGCGCAGGTCTTCGGCCACGCGACGCGCATCCTGCTCCTGCTCTTTCTGCATGTAAAGCTCGGTCAAAAGATTTGCGATAGCTCTTAAACCATCTTCGCGCGCACGCTTTTCAGCACGACTGTCCGTGCGCGCGGTTTTCAAAAGCTCGAAGGCGTCGCGCGCACGCTTCAATGCCATGTCGCTCTTTTTCGCCGCGTAATAGGCGGTCGCCAGACGCGCTTCCATCAAGAGACGGTTTTCAGGTCGCTGCGGTTGATTGCTCATGTAGTCGGTGCGCAACTGTTCCGCTTCGTCAAGCTTTCCTTTAGCCGTCGTCATCATAAAGAGCGCGGCGCGCGCCTTCTGCGCATTCTCGTTCGGGCTCGCGGGGTTGGTTGCCAGATAACGCTTTAAGGCGGCGAGCGCCTCGTCTTCATTCGCAGACATGCGATAGAGCATGCCCAGATAATAAAAATCCGCGTCCTTAAGCTCCTTGCGTGCGCCTAATAGCGCGGCGTTGCGAGCGGCCATCTCTTTCTGCTCGTCAAAGGTCTGCTTTTCGCGCGCTTTGGAATAAGGCACGTTGTCGCGTGTAAATTCCTCGAACTTACGGCTGACGTAATCGGCGGCCTCTTCGTAAAGCTCGCGGGCCGTGCGCGCCTCGCTCGTCGTCTTGGACGGGTTGGAAGCAGTGGGCGCGACGCGCCCCGATTGCGCGCGCGCGTTTACATAAAAGAGCAACGCCAGACACGAGGCTAGAGCCACAAGTAAGACGCGATGGTGTTGATAAAAAAGATGCTGGTTCATTGTTAACAGACGCTCGATGAAGAAAAGCGTTCGGGTGTAAAAGCTTTGAGCAAGGGCGAGCGCACGTTGCTCCGGATTTCGTCTGCGACGAGCCGCGCCGTGATGGGCGCGAGCAGGATGCCGTTTCGATAATGGCCCACGGCGTAAAAAAGTCCTTCGGTCGTAGTGGAAGCGCCAATGATGGGCCAGTCGTCCACAGCGCGCGGTCGCAGTCCGGCCCATGCATCAACAAGCGGCAACCCGGCGAGCGCGGGCGCAATCTCCAGCGCGTGCGCGAGTATGGAATAGACTCCGCCCGCCGTAACGCTTTTATCAAACCCTGCGCGCTCGGTTGTAGAGCCCGCCAGCAACCGCCCGTCCAGACGCGGGACGACATAACCGCGCGGGCTGTAGACGACGTGGCGCGCTAAGGGAGGCCGCGCTTCAAAGCAGAGCATCTGCCCGCGCACGGGCTCGATTTGAATCGGCGATGCGCCTTCTTCGGATGCCATCAGATGAGAAGCCCACGCGCCGCTTGCGACGACTACTACGGGAGCATTGATACGCCCGCGCGAAGTTTTGAGCCCACAGACGCGCCCGCGCTCCACGACGAGCGATTCGACCTCTGTGCCAGAGAGTACGTCGACGCCGAGCTTTGCGACCGCCGCAGAGAGCGCCGCAACAAGACGGCGATTCTCGACCTGTGTGTCCAAAGGAAAACGCAAAGCGCCGCGCGCTTCACGGTTGATGCATGGCTCAAGCTGTCGCGCTTCATCCACAGTCAATCGCTCGACGAGGAGCCCCGCGCGCGATTGCCAGTTGAAGCGATGCTCTATCTCGCGCTCGTCCTCTTCGTTAAAGGCCACGTAGAGCGTGCCGGTGCGTTCAAGCTCGACGTCAATGCCTGTCTCTTCCAGAAGCGCTGCGGCAAATTCCGGATACAGGTCGCGGCTCGCCGTCGCCAGCTCAAGAAAAGCGTCCGCACTGTCGGCCTCTGCCTGCGCGGCGAGCATGCCGCCCGCCGCGTGCGAAGCTTCAGAGCCTACCTGCGCGCGCTCTATGAGCACGATGCGCCCGACCGAGCGCCGCGCAAGCGAGCGCGCAATAGCGAGCCCTATAACGCCACCGCCGACGACCACAGCGTCCGCTGTTTCCACGCCCCGCATTATCCCCTGATTTAGCATTGATAGCCGGTTGCTGGTATGATGCGACAACACAGGAGTCAGAATTCAGAACCCGGGATTCAGAATGGTTAAGAGCTTTAACTGCTCGCTGCCTGTCGCTGGATTCCTGAGCACTGATTCACTTCTGACTCCTGAATTCTGAGTTCTGAACTCTAACTCCTGAATTCTATTATGGCAAAACATACTATCACACTCATCCCGGGCGATGGCATCGGGCCGGAGGTTTCGGCGGCGGTCGTGCGGATCGTCGAAGCGGCTGGTCTGGACGTGCAGTGGGAGACGCATTACGCGGGCGCGCAGGCGCTGGAAAAATACGGCACGACGCTGCCGGAAGACCTGCTGGAATCCATCAAGCGCAACCGCGTCGCGCTCAAAGGCCCCATCACCACGCCCGTCGGCAAAGGCTTCACTTCGGTCAACGTCGGCTTGCGCAAGACGCTTGACCTCTACGCCAACCTGCGGCCCGTGCGCGCACTGCCCAACGTGCCCTCGCGCTACCCGGAGCTGGACCTCGTCGTCGTGCGCGAAAACACGGAAAGCCTTTACGCTGGGCTCGAACACATCGTCGTGCCCGGCGTGGTCGAGAGCATCAAAATTATCACCGAGAAGGCTTCGACGCGCATCGCGCGCTTTGCATTTGAGTACGCGCGACAGGAAGGACGAAAGAAGATTACGGCCATTCACAAGGCCAACATCATGAAGCTCTCGGACGGGCTTTTTCTGGAATGCTTCCGCAACGTCTCGAAGCAACATCCGGAGATAGAGGCCGACGATAAGATTGTTGACAATGCCTGTATGCAGCTCGTCATGCGCCCCGAACAGTTCGACATCATGCTGCTCGAAAATCTTTACGGCGACATCGTGAGCGACTTGTGCGCAGGGTTAGTCGGCGGCCTCGGGCTTGTGCCCGGCGCGAACATAGGCGAGCTGGGCGCGGTCTTCGAGGCCGTACACGGCTCCGCGCCTGACATCGCCGGACAGGGCATCGCGAACCCGACCGCGCTCCTGCAATCGTCCATCCTCATGCTCCGCTACATAGGCGAGCGCGAGGTCGCCGAGCGTGTAGAAGGGGCGATGCTCAATGTCTTTAAGGAAGGCAAAGTCAGGACGCGCGACATAGGCGGCCAGTCCAGCACCGCCGAGTTCGCCAACGCGATTATCGAGAAGATGCAATAGCTTTTTTAGCCCCGCAAGGGGCGGTATATCAGTAGCCCGGCACGTTAGTGCCGGGACAACAGCAGCAGAAGTTTTGTAAAGCCCCGTCAGGGGCGACATCCCATGATGTCGCCCCTGACGGGGCTCAATCATTTTATTCGCTGCCTGTTCCCACGGCTGACGCCGTGGGCTACTGTTATAGCGCCCCTTTCAGGGGCTGAGCGGGCGGTTGCTTATCTCGCACTCACGTTAATCAAAGCTTACGGTCGAGCGCCAGAGCGCGCACGCTTGCATCTAATTCTGCTTGCAGGTGTGCGCGTTCTTGTTGTGCCGCTCGTCGCTCGTTTGTGAGCTGCTCGATGCGCGTTTCCTGCTCGCCCGCTTTGGCGACGTAGCGTGCGATGAGAGCGCGAGCCTCGCTGGTCTCGTTGAGCGCTTTGATGTTCTCGCGCAGGCGGGCTTGATCGGCGGCGATTTCCGCTGTCTCTTTGTCTGCGGCTGCGACGCGCACATCCACGCTCGCAATCCGTCCCTTGATTTCCAGAATCTTTTCTAAGCCTTGGCGCGACACTTCGTCCAGGTAACGACGAGAGATGAAAAGCTCCAGATCGCCCGGCGTCAGGTTCGAGAGCGCGTAGCTATCCATGAGCGTGCGCCGTTCCGCAACCAGAAGCGCTACGGATTGACGCGGCGGCAATTCGACGCGGAAGCGATAGACGCTCGCCGTCTTCTCCACGGGCCGTGGCGTTTCTTCACTGAGCCGCCAGCCTTTGCGCAAAGGATGCTCGACGTAAACGACCCTCGGCTTGTCCGTCTGATTCGTCATCGTGTAGGTCTTCTTTTCCGATTGGTAGTAGTGCGCCTGGAACGCGCCGTTGATGACCCGCACTAGAAAGACAGGCTCGCGTCCTTCCTTGTTCTCGACGGTGACGAGCGTGGCTAAATCCACGGCGAAGGAGATGAAGCGTTCCTCATTGGGCTTGAGTCTCTCCATCAGCGCCTCGCCCGCGTAAGCGTTGCCTTCGATGACGGTGAGCGCGCCGCCTTCGAGCGTCAGGGGCGAAGTATTCTTCAGAAGAAGGCCGCTCATCGGGCGCTCCTTTTGTGCCGACTCCTTGTAGATGGAGACGCGCTCGCCCTCCATGCGCGTTTGGAGGATGGGAATCAGGGCCGAGCGGTCGCGCCGAACGGTGACGGGCCGGTCTATGCGATACTCGAAAAGATCGCCCGTCTCTTTGCCAGTGGCCGCCGTCCTGATGCCGGAATCTTCGCTCGTGATGGCATCGCTCACAGAAGTTTCCGGGCCTGAAATATCTTTCGGGTTAAAAGTCCTGTTGTAGTCTGCGCCGCCAGCGCCCGCGCCCATCCCCACGCCGCCGCCACCGCCGCCACCGGGGCCGCCACCGCCGATGTTAGTGTCGCTGCCGCCATAATTAATACCGCTACGCGGCTCGTAGACCTGCGGGTCGAGATTCAAATCATCGGGGATGGGTATCACCGGGCGGTAACGATAGAGCGGTTGCTGAAGCGGCTGTATAAAGGAGACGGGCGTGCCGGAGACTAAGGAGAGCGCGACGTCCGCCCAATCCTCGTCGCCCACGTTGTCCACTATGGCCCAGCCCTGAAAGAAGGGCTGCCCGGTTGCGTCAAGCACGACGCGATAGGTCGTCTTCCAGATAGGCGCGGCGACGGTATAGCTGACAATCATCTCGCGTGCGCCGCTTCCATCCGAAGTAATCACGATGGTCTTGGCATCGCGACGACGCGCCGAAGCAGAAGCGTTGGCAAATTCCACGACGTCGCGCCGCGCTCCTTCGTCAACGAGCCGCACGGAACGCACTTCTCTTAAATCAAAGCTGGCAATCTCGCCCGTCTCGGCTGCGATGACGAGCGTGTGTGTAGTGACGGAAGGTTTCGCTTTGTCGTCGTCACTTTCAGAGCGACGTTCCGCGACGGTGAGGATGGCCCCGGTGGCTGTGCGATTGCCGGTCTGGACAACGACACGCGCGCCCTGCAACTGGCGCAGAACGCCCGCGAGCCCGCCTTCAGTGTCAGCATCCGTCCCGGCTTCTATCGAAAAAGGAATGTCCGCCAGACGCGCAGAACGCGGCGCGCTTGAATTGTAGCTGACCGCGCCAACCTGTCCCTGCCCCAGATCAAGCACGACCATTGATTTGAGTACGTCGTCTACCTGCGATTGTTTGAAGGCCAGATTGATTTCAGCACGGCCCGACACGGTTCCGCGCCGCTCGAAATAGGCGACGCCGTTGCTATAAAGCACGACGCGGCGAAGGGGGAGCTGCTGCGGTGTCGGATTTTGAGCTGCGTCTTTACGAACAGGGTTGAGCGAACGAGCGGAAGACGGCGCGCGGCGTTGCGCGCTCGTATCAACTGAAAGAGCGAGCATCATGGCGGCGGCCACGACGAAGATTCTGATTTTCATGAAAGTTATGCCCCTCTCCGAAAAACGCGCTTCGCATCTGCGGGGAGATTTGATTTAGTTGTGTCGTTGAAAAGAGAGACGACCCCTGACTGTTATTACCCGGCACGCCCGAAAAGATACGGTCCGATTTAAAGTAAAGTGAGGCGCGAGATAAGAAAGTAAATAATTTCCAGCTCCGTAGGAGCGAGAATGTTTATAGCTTGATTGTCATAATTAAAAATCAAGCTCCGTAGGAGCGACATGTTTTGTGTCCATGACATGCCGCTCCTACGGAGCTTGATTCTTTATTTGTGAGATGAAGCTATAAACATGCTGCTCCTACGGAGCAATCTCTGTCTTATCTCGGGTCGGATGAACCTTTACTGGGGAGCTTTAATCTTTGAGAGGCGTGAGCGTAACACACGCGCTCGCGCCTCTCCCATGTGATGACTACTTCTTGACGACGCCGTCGTTCTCCAGCCCGGTGTAGGTGTCGGGCTGAACGAGTCCGAGCCATGGGTCGGAGCTGGGCGTTAAGAAAAGCTCGGCGTAGACGCGCTCATTAAATGCTTCGGTGTCGAGCGCGGCGCGGTTCGAGAGGAGCCAGCCGCGCAAGGTCGAATGAAGCAGGTATTCGTTGCGGACGGTGTCGAGCGCAATGTAGCGCTCGAAGTTCCGGACGACGCGCGCTAGACGGTCTGCGGAAGTCTTTGCGCCGTTCGCAGCCTTTTCGCTCGTGTAGGGATTCTGGCGAGCGATGAGGGCGATGCTGGCCGCATCAAGCTTGGCGTCGGCAAGATAAAGCGCGGCTATTTTGTTCCATGTCTCTTCGTCCGTCATGCGCTGGAGCGTGCGCGTGTCGTAAGTAATAGCGTTGACGAGGCCGTTTTCAGTGACCATTTTGGTCATAGCCATGCGCCCGGCGGCGCGTGCGCTCGGCGGATTGTCCGCGCTGGCAGAACGAGCATCAATCTTTTCCGTTATCTTGCCGCCGACTTTTTCCACGTCCGCCGCCCATGCCTTCGAAGCCGCATCGAGCCGAGCGTTTTGATAGTTCCTTAAAATTTCCGCGCGCTTGTCGGCGGGCTGGCTGATGATTTGTCTGGCGATGGGTTCCGCTTGCTTTAATTCGCGCAGGAAAGCCGTGGGGCCGTAAAGACCGGGCAGCGCGTCCACGATGCGGCCTTCTGCGTCGAGGATGTAATGGATGCTATTGCCCGTAATGGTTCGCTCAAGCTTGCGCCCGTCGCCGTAATCCACGGTCACGCGCGGCACGGGCCGGACCGTCTTCCAGTGAAGAATAAAATTCTCGCGCAGGTAATCGCTGATGGCGGGATTGCTGTAGAGCGCGGCGCGGAAAAAGCGGCTGTTGGCGCAGCTAAATTCCTCGCTCAATTTTCCCAGCAGGCGCAGCGAGAGGATTGGTTTGCCCGTCTCGCGCGATGCCTTCTTAGCCTCGTCTATGTCCGTGTACCAGTAGAGGCCAGAGGTGTAGGCGTCGCGTTGCTGCGCGACGGCGTCGAGCGCGGCGGAAATGCGCGGCCACTCTGCGCTTGCCGTAATCGCGGTCGAAGCATCTCCCTGCCGCTTTATCTCTTCGCGGTAAACTTCAAACAGGATGCGCAAGCCCTGCGGCCCCATCGCCCTCAATTCCGCGATGGCGCGGGTCGCCTGCGCCTGATTGAGGCTTGCGGCGTTGCGAGCCAGGGCTTCGGCGTTGCCGGAAGCGCGGGCGGTTATGGTAAAGGCTAAGCCTAAAAAGAGAGCTGCGAGCAGAAATAGTTTCGAGCGCATGATAATCCTCCGGAAGTGTGACGGGGAGAGCGACGGCGAGGTCGGTTTTGGGGTTTGAAGACGATAAGGGGCGGGCGGGTTGCCTCGAAGGGGGCCGGAATCAGCTTGTTCCAGCCCCCGTGCGAAATGGTTAAGGCGTCGGTACTGTGTTGGGATCAATCGACTCATAGTCGCCCGCAATGACTATGGTGAGACGCTCGGGGCGAAAATACTTGCGTATGGCGGCGTTGACTTCTTCAACCGCGACGGCCTCTATGATTTGCGGGTAGCGGTCTATGTAGTCCATGCCGAGGTTGTGGAACTCAGAACTCCACAGGGCTTGAGCCAGTCCTGCGCTGGTGGCGAGCGCGACTTTGAAAGAGCCAATGGCGGAAGATTTTTCGTCAGCCAACTCGTCCGCGCGTATGCCGTGTTCTACGTAATCGCGGACGACCGAGAGCGCGGATTTAATGGCGCGCTCGACGTTGTTCGGGTTGACCGAGACGCCTATGTACCACGGGCCAGCGGCGAGGCTCGGCGCGCGAAAGCGCGAGTTGATGCCGTAGGTCAAGCCTTCGCGGTCGCGCACTTCAAGTCCGAGGCGCGACGAGAGAGTCGATTCGCCGAGCGCTTTATTAGCAAGAAGGGCCGCGTAATAATCTTCCGATGCGCGGCGCAAAGGAGCGGACGTGCCGAGCAGTATGTCCACGCTCGCCTTGTCTTTGAGGACGACAATCTCGCGGTGAGCCTGCGACGGTGGCAACGGGTCTTCGACGTTGATGTCAACGCTCTCGGGTCCGGTGAACGTGCCGAATAGTTCTTCAAACTGCCGACCGATTTCGCTCGCGTCGGCTGCGCCGACGACCGAAAGAATAAGGGAACGGCCACCGTAACGCGATTGATAAAAATCACGCACGTCCTCGACCGTAATCGAATTGATGCTTTCAATCAGCTTCTCGCCGGGGTGCAAGTAAAAGGGATTGGCCGGGTCGTAAAGAAGCGCGGTCAGTTTTTCATAAGCGCGAAAGCCGGTGCTGGCCTGTTGCTCCTGAATTCCGGCTATCGCCTGCTGCTTCAATTTTTCCAGCTCGTCTGCGGGAAACGAAGGCTCACGCAGTATCTCCGCCATGGTGGAAAAGACAAGCTCCAAATCTTTCGAGAGCATGCGCGCGGCGATGTTTAAGGCAAACGGGTCGGCGCTGAAATCCGTCTGCGCGCCCACGGCTTCGAGGCGGCTGGCTAACTCAAGCTTGTTATGCCTGATCGTTCCGCGCTCAAGCATCTCGGCTGTGATGCGCGCAAGGCCCGGCTTGTCACGGCGCTCGAAATAAGAGCCCGCGCGTAAACTACCGCGCAAACTGATGGTCGGTGTAGCGTGATTTTCAAGCACGATGAGCCGCGCGCCCGTCTCAATCTCTCGACGCACGACGCGCGAAGAGATGGCACGCGCGCTCGTGGTTGCGCTCCTCTCCCCGCTCGCCTCCTGCGTTGTCTCGCGCGCACTCGAAGCTGCACTCCCTTCATTCGTCCCCGGCTCGCGATAAAACTGAACGCCGCGCGGGAAAGCTCTACGCACAGCGCTCGGTTTAGCGCCGGGTTTTGAGCCATTGCCGCCGCCGCCATTACTGTCCGGCTGTTTCGGAATAAAGTAGCCGACGGTGCGATTGTCTTCGGTGAAATATTTCTGCGCGACGCGCTGGACGTCGGCGCGCGTCACGCGCTCTATGCGTTTGGAGTAGTCCTTGTAATAGCGCCAGTCCGCGACCGCTTCCGCCTCCGACATCAAAAGCGCGATGTTGTATGTCCCGTCGCGGCTGTAGGCTTCCTGTGCGACGATCTGCTGTTTGGCTTTTTCAACTTCCGATTCGTCGAGGCCATCTGCCGCCACCTTTGCCAGTTCCGCGAGAATCGTCTCTTCGACCTTCTGCGGCTCGACCTCCGGATTGACCATCGCGGTGATGTTGAAGAGGCCGGGGTCTCTGTGCTGGTCGGCGTTGGTGTGCGCGTAAACGGCGAGCTGCGTTTCTACCAGCGCCTGATAGAGACGGCTCGTCACGCCGTTCGAGAGCGCGACCGAGAGCACGACGAGTGGGTAGATGTCGTTGTCTTCGGGAGGAGAGGCCGCGCGTCGCGCCAGCTCTTCATTCGAGAGCACGTTCATCTGGCCGAGCACCGCCGGAGTATGGAAAGCCATCTGCACGATAGCCAGTTCACCTGCGCGTCGTATGACCAGGCGTCGCTCGCCCTGCTGCTCCGGCTCGTCCGTGTAGACTTCGGGGATGGGCGCGTTGGAAGCCTGATAAGCGCCGAAGTGTTTGACTATCAGGTCCAGCGTCTCTGTGCGGTCGAAGTCGCCGACGATGATGGCGGTCGCGTTATTCGGATGATAGAAGGTATCGTAAAACTCTTTGAGGCGCGCGGTCGGAACACCTTCAACGTCTGCGCGCCAGCCGATGGTCGGATGATGATAAGGATGCTCGCGGAAGGCTGCGGCGTAGACGGCTTCGTCCAGAACCTCCGCCGGCTCGTTCTGCCCGCGCTCAAGCTCGTTACGCACGACGGTCATCTCGCTCTGGCGGTCTTCGTCCGCGATGTATGAGTTACGCATGCGGTCTGCTTCGAGCCGTATGGCAAGCTCTATCTGGTCCGAGGGCACGGTCTCGAAATAGTTTGTGCGGTCGTACCACGTGGTCGCGTTAAAATTCGCGCCGATTTTCTGGAGCGTGGCGGCAATCTGCGTGTTCTGCTTTTTATTAAAGGTGGGCGTGCCCTTGAACATCATGTGTTCAAGCAGGTGCGTGGAACCCGTGTAGCCGACCGCTTCATTGCGCGAGCCGACGCGGTAGACGACCATCACGGTCACGACCGGCGCAACGCGGTTCTCCACCAGCAGCACCTTCATCCCGTTGTCTAACCTGTACTCTTCAATCCCATCCTCTTCGGTGACACGCGTCACACGCGTAGCGAATCCCTCTTTTTGCAAAACTATCATGGCCTCCTTCAGGGTATGACAGCTAATTTAATGGTTATGAGGGGGAATAACAAATCTAAAAGTCCCAAATCCCAAGTCCCAAGTCCCAGGTCAAAAAAAACAATTCTTCGACTTGGGACTTGGGACTTGGGATTTGGGACTTATTTCATAAGACGGTTGCGCAAGGCAGTTAACTCTTCGAGATGCGCGCTGTCATGCTCGTGCATCATTGCCAGTAGACGCCCGAGCGTGACGGGGCCGACGCCTTCGAACATGCCCTGACGGTCAAGCTCCGTTAAAGGAAGGTCTTTTACGGCGCGTACGTTCCCACTGCGCGCGGTCGTGAATCGGTTGAGCGCGTCCACTATGTCCTGATGGTTGTAATCGCGCTCGATAGCCAGACGCGCGCCGTCCAAATCATTTAAGAAGGGCTCGCGCTCTTTGAGCAGCTTTCGTATGCGTACGCCGTAGCCCTCTTCCTCTATGTCCTTGAGATGGCAAACATTTTCAAGGGCAGAGAATTCATCATCCGAGGGCTTCCATCTACGCTGTTCTTCGGCCAAACCCTCTACGAGTAGCTGCACACGCTCGGGCATTTCTTCAAGCTGACGGACGAGCTCCGTAAACTCTTCACCTGTCATTTGACGGTCTTCCATCTCACGCGCTCCTGACATAATTCTCGCGCCTGCTGACGATAAAGCAGGCGCGAGGTCGAAGGATTAAATTTTTGGTAGTTGAATGATAAAGCGTGTGGACGGGGTTTACCTAATCTTTCTAGTGCGACGGGTGCAGGAAATCGTATCCGGCGGCTGCCGTTTTCGCATACTGATTCTTCATTCCCACAGGCGGCGCTCATCAAAATCCACGGAAACCGCGTTGCAGGGTTTGAGCAGCCCGGCGGGTATGATTTTTGCGTCGCCTGTCGAGCATCCGGATAAAGCCGTGGCTTGCCGCAAATGACGCGCCCACAGCTTCCATCTAGTTTCACAATTCAAACTATCCCTCGCAAGGATTCTGACAATCCCGCTCCTCGCGTCGCATCTTTCTGAGGAGCGGAAGGAGGCTTTTATGAAACGGCTTGCCCTGACATTCCTCTCCTTGCTCGTAGTCCTCGCGCTCTACGCTTCTTCGCCCGTCATTCCGCAGACGCGGGAGCGAACCGTAACGCGGCCCGCAGAAGAAACCGTCAAGGTGGACGTTGACCTGGTGGTGCTCGACGCGCTCGTGATGCAGAAGAAGACGGGCCGCGTCGTCGGGAATCTGAAAAAGGATGACTTCCTCCTGTCCGAAGACGGCGTCGGCCAGTTGATTACACATTTTAGCCAGGATGCGTTCCCGCTCTCCGTTATCTTGCTGGTAGATCGCGGCGGGTGTCTTGATCCATTCGGGGAAAAGGTACGCGCCGCTACGCTCGCCTCGCTCCGGCGTCTGAGACCGCAGGACGAAGTGGCGCTCATGGCTTATTACGATCAGGTTGATTTGATTGAAGGCTTCGGGCGCGACCCCAAAAGAATAGCCGACGCTCTGGACCGTATGCCGCCGTCGCGTGAGGAAGCGGCGCATTGTTTGAACCGCGCTTTCTACGATGCCGCGCAGTACATGATTCGTGCCGGAAACCCTGTGGGCCGCCGCGTCATCATCGTCATCACGGGTGTCACGAGCAACTTCGATTGTCCGGGTCCATCGAGCAAGGAAGCGGCGCACGCTATTTACGAATCGGGCAGCGTCGTCTGCGGCTTGATTCCGAAGGGTCCCATGCAGCGTTTAGAAAATGGCATCAGCCATCTGGGCACACGCCTCGGCGGTTTCTTTAAAGTGCCTTCGATCAGCATCGCCAAGCTGGCCGACGAAACAGGCGGCGAAGTCCTCGACGACAAGCCTGAAAATCTGGACCGCGCCTTTAACACGCTAATGGACCACCTGCGCACGCGTTACAGCATAGGCTTCGTCTCTTCTAACAAGAAACGAGACGGCTCCTTGCGCAAGCTCAAGCTTGATATTGCCGGGACAACTAAAAAGACGCAGCGCGACATCGTCGTCAAAACACGCCGCACCTACGTCGCGCCAAAAGGCTGAAAAGCAGTGACGAGTGACAGGTGACAAGTGACAAGTTAAAGAAAGAACACTTTCGTTTTTAACTTGTCACTCGTCACTCGTCACTGCTTTTTCAAAACTCTCGGGAGTGACTGGCGCTTTTTTTTGAGTTTACCAGTCACTCCACCTTGGGGGCTGAGAGAGACCGTGAGGGGGCGGAAGAGCAGGGATGAGGGCGGAGGGATGAGGGATGAAGTAAAAGCAAGAACGCTCTTTCTTTACTTCATCCCTCATCCCTCCGCCCTCATCCCTGCTTTAGAACGGGTTGGTCTGTACGCTGCAACCGTAGAAGGCCACGCAGTCTTCTGCGTATTTTTGCTCGAAGCAGGCGCGCGGGTCTTCGCTTTTCTCACAGGCTCTCTGGGCGCGGCTCGCGCACGAGGCGCAGTTGCCGCCGCCGCCACCGCCGCCGCCGCTCGGAGACTTTTTCTTTTGGCCGGAGGTCATGGCGGGTGAAAGAAGCAACACGGCAAAGAGCATCAGGGCGATAACGGGCGAAGCAAATCGGTTAAATTTTCTTCTCATCTCATCATCCTCATCGGGGAACTTGTTGCGAGCCGTTCGAAGCGAAACTCGCTTCTCGCCGCTTTAACAAAACAACACTCGTGCCACGCGCGCTCGTTTTCTGGAACTGCCCGTAAAATCTAAGGATTAGCCTTTCATGATGGCCGCAAGCCCGTCTCTCAAAAAGACTTGACGGTCACAATGAACGCTCAAATTGACCCCCGGGCGCGGGCCGCTCGCTTGTCCGTCGCAAGCGAGCCGTGATACTTTTCTCTGTTTCCAGAAACGGGAACATTGCGCGCTGTGTGCGCAATCGCTAAGACCAGACGGTCTTCGCGGCCCATCTAGATTTCTGATTCCCCGTTAGCGAATGTCCGAGACGAGCTACAATTTGAAGGAGCGTGTGCGCGCTTTCTGGCAGGCGAACCCGTGCGGCACGAAGTTCTCGGATGCGCCCACAGGCACGCGCCCGTTTTTCGAGCGCGTGGAGGAGCATCGCTACCGCACCGAATGGCACATCCCCGAAGCAGCAGGTTTCAGCGGGACGCGTGGATTGAAGGTGCTGGAAATCGGCTGCGGGCTCGGCACGGACGGGGCGCGGTTTGCAGAGGCCGGAGCAAATTATACGGGCGTGGATCTGACGGACGCGGCTGTGGAACTGGCGCGGCGTCGTTTCGAGCTTTTTAATCTCGATGGCGAGTTTCGCACCGCCGATGCCGAAGCACTGGATTTCCCTGACGACTCTTTTGACCTTGTCTACTCGCACGGCGTCCTGCATCACACGCCGGATACGGAAAAGGCCGTCCGCGAGATTCACCGCGTGCTGCGTCCCAATGGCCGCGCCGTCGTCATGCTTTATCATCGCGACTCGTATAACTATCGCGTCAACATACGCGTCCTGCGCCGCGCGGGCGCGCATCTCTTACGGACGCAGACGGGAATCAAGCTCGCGCACCTTTTGACGGGCGAGCCCGTAGAGAGTTTGCGCCAGCACGCACGGCGCATACGCGAGGATTCCGAAAGCTATTTGAAGGCTGACGAATTTTTGAATCAGAACACGGACGGGGCAGGCAATCCGCTGGCGCGCGTTTATTCGCGCAGCGAGGCGCGCTCGCTCTTTCGTGATTTCGCGGAAGTAAACTTGCGCACCTATTTTTTACACAAGCGTTGGATGCCAATTATAGGAAAGCTTTTGCCGCGCGCGTTGGAATCGCGGCTTGCCGCGCGCTGGGGCTGGCATCTATGGATTTACGCACGCAAGGCGAAAGCGCAATAAGAGGAGACTCAAAGCGAAGTTGGCTGAACGGAAAGACATTCTGGTCACGGGCGGCGCGGGCTTTATAGGCTCGCATCTGGTTGATCGTTTACTCGGTGAAGGCGTCTGGCGCGTAACGGTCGTGGATGATTTCAACGACTTCTACGCGCCCGAAACAAAGCGCGACAATATACGCGCTCACTTAAAGAGCGATGCTTACAAGCTCGTCGAAGCGGACATACGCGACGCAGACGCTTTGCGAAACGCGCTCGACGATGTGGCCTTCGATACAATCGTCCATCTCGCGGCGCGCGCGGGCGTGCGCCCGAGTCTTCAACAGCCGCAGCTTTACAGCGAGACCAACATCAACGGCACGGTCAATCTTTTGGAGCTTGCGCGCGAGCGCGGCACAAAGCAGTTCGTCTTCGGCTCGTCATCGAGCGTCTACGGCATCAACGCCAAAGTTCCTTTCAGCGAAGACGACCCCATTCGCCAGCCCATCTCGCCCTATGCCGCGACCAAGGCCGCGGGCGAATTGCTCTGTCATGCCTACACGCATCTTTACAACATACGCTGCGTGGCCTTGCGCTTTTTTACAGTCTACGGCGCGCGCCAGCGTCCAGATCTGGCGATTCACAAATTCGCGCGCCTGATTGAAGAGGGCAAACCCATCCCGGTTTTTGGAGACGGCACGACGCGACGCGACTATACCTATATTGACGACATCATCGCGGGCGTGCGCGCGGCGATTGATTACAGCGCGACTCCATACGAAGTCATCAACCTGGGCGAGTCGCGCACGGTCGAGCTTACTGAGCTGATTGAAATCCTGGAGCGAGCTTTGGACACGCGCGCGCTCGTAGAGCGTCAACCGGCGCAGCCCGGGGATGTGCCGCAGACCTTCGCGGACATTTCAAAGGCGCGCAGGCTTTTAGGCTACAACCCGCAGACGGAGATAGAAGAAGGCGTGCGCCGCTTCGTCCAGTGGTTTCGCGCGACGCCGGGAGAAAGGGAGTAGCGCTCAAGGTAGAGAAATCACACGCGCCTCACCGCTGATTGTTTCCTCTTGTGCCCGGTGAAACCCGTACACGATGAACTGGCCGCTCATGAATAACAGCCGCGTCCACAGGCGCGCGCTCTTGTTGCTCCTGATTCTCCTCGTCGCGCTTGCGGTGCGCGGGTTGACGGCGCAGTTCGTCGGCGCGCATCTCACGGACGCGGGCTGGTTCCAGTACGGCTCATACGCCATCTTTGACCGTCAGGCGCAGGACGTGCTCGACGGGCGGGAAAGTTTCTTCTGGATTCCCGACAACACGCGCACGGACTTGATTCAATATCCGCCCGGTTATCGTGTCTGGGTCGCGCTCGTTTATTGGGCGAGCGGTGAACGCTCCGCGCTGGCTGTGCAGCGAGTGCAGTGGGTGCTGGATGCGCTGTCTGTGCTGCTGATTGTAGGCATCGGCGTGACTGCGTTTGGCTGGCGCACGGGGTTTACGGCGGGAGTGCTCGCGGCCCTCTTCCCTGTATTGGCTTTACCGGGCGCGTCGCCTACGGCTGATGCGCCGACGATGTGGGTAATGCTGGCGGGAGTGTGGCTCATGCTCATCGCCGCGAAACGCCGTAGCATCGCGTGGGCCGTCGGCGCGGGCGCAATGCTTGGCTTTGCCTGCTGGCTGCGCGTCAATCCTTTGCTGTTAATCTTCGGATGGGGCGCGGCGCTCTTGCTCTTTACAAACGCGAGCTGGCGTGTGGCGGGAGGGTTGGGTGCGGCACTGATGTTGACGGCGTCGCTCGTCATCGCTCCTGTGATTACGCGCAACCTGATAGTTTTTTATCCGGAGTTTGCGCCGACGGGTTTGAACGTCGGTTGGAACCTGTGGGCGGGAATTGGCGAGACGGAGCGCGCGGCGGAATTCGACGCGCCGTGTTGCGATACGGTGGTGATTGAACAGGAGCGGCGGGAGATGGGCCTCGCGCCGGATGCGCCGCTCGGGCTCGTGTGGCCCGACGGCATACGGCGCGACCGCGAGCGAGGGCGCAAAGCCCTCGCCGTTATCCGCGCGCATCCCCTGTGGTACATGAAAGTGATGGCGGAGCGCGCGTGGGGATTGATGAAATTCGCGGGCGAGCCTTCCAGCAGGTACGGCAGCGCGGGCATCAACGTGACGGGCAAAAAGTGTTTGCCGCCCGCGTGGCAGGGCGGAGCGTTGGCCTTCGGCGTCCGCCTACTGGGAATGATACAGAGCGTGCTCCGCTTCATCATCCTGCCGCTCATGCTTTTGGGCATCTGGCTCGGGTGGCGTCGGGATAGACAAATGACTGCGCTTTTGATGACGACAGTGCTCTACTATTTTTTCACGCTCATCCCGGCCCACGCAGAGTTGCGCTACGCGCTGCCCATGTACGGCGTGCTCGTGGTCTTTGCTGGCGTCGCGGTCACGAGCGGCTTTGATTTGATTAGAGGGTTAAATAAGACCGGAGCGGTAAGAAAGAATTAACAGGGATGGACAGGATACACAGGATAAAAACAAATGATGAATGCAAAATGCAAAATTAAAGAAGGTCTTTCTCTTCATTCATCATTTTGCATTTTGACTTTTGCACTGCTTTTATCCTGTCCATCCTGTTTGAATCTGTCTTTAATCAGCTTATCGTTTCAGGCTTACTCTAAAGATGAAAGAACGATTGCTTCAATATCTGGCTTGCCCCGCGTGCGGGAATGATGTGCGTCTCGGCTCCGTGGAGGAGAGGGACGGCATAGAGATTATGGAGGGGACGCTCGCGTGTGCAGGGTGCGGGCGCGAGGTGGCGGTCGTGCGCGGTGTGCCGCGCTTTGCAGAGCTGGATAAGATAGAGGCCGATAAGGCTCAGACCGCCGCGAACTTCGGCTGGCAGTGGCAGCACTTTCAGGGAGAGGACGAGCGTTATGCCTCGCAGCTTCTGGGCTGGCTACAACCCGTCCAGCCGGAATTTTTTCGTGACAAGCTCGTGCTCGAAGGAGGCTGCGGAAAAGGAAGACACACGCTGCTGGCCGCGCGCTGGGGAGCGCGAGACATCGTGGGCGTTGATTTGAGCGCGGCGGTCGAATCTGCTTTTGGTGCAACGCGCGGGATGGAGCACGCGCACGTTATTCAGGCAGACATCTACAATCTGCCGGTGCGCCGCGTGTTCGACTATGCCTTCTCCGTGGGCGTCCTGCATCACTTGCCGGACCCGCGCGGCGGTTTCCGTGCGCTCTCGGGAAAAGTAAAAGAGGGCGGGCATCTGTCGGCGTGGGTTTACGGCGCGGAGAACAACGGCTGGATTACGCAGCTCGTCAACCCTTTGCGCGAGCGCATCACGTCGCGCATGAAGCACCGTACGCTCCTGCATCTTTCAAAATTGCCGACCGCCGCGCTCTACGCCGCGACGAAAACCATCTATGGCCCTTTGAACAAGAGCCCGCGCACCGTTAGTCTGGCGCGCCGCCTGTTTTATAATGACTACTTAAACGCCATCTCCGGCTTCGGCTGGCGCGAGCAACATCTAATAGTCTTCGACCATCTGACCGCGCCCACGGCCTTCTATATCTCGCGCGAAGAATTCGAGTCGTGGTGGAAAGAGATAGGCGCAAGCGAAGTCTTGATAACGTGGCATAACAAGAACAGTTGGTGCGGGTTTGGACGAATCGCAGAGTCAGTACCGCCTGCGGTGGGAAAGAATTAACAGGGATGGACAGGATAGACAGGATAAAAGCAGTGCAAAAGTCAAAATGCAAAATGATGAATGAAAAGCTATTCTTTAATTCTGCACTTTGCACTTTGCATTTATCATTTGTTTTTATCCTGTGTATCCTGTCCATCCCTGTTTGAATCTGCTTGAGCTTACTCGGCGCGTTCGAGTTCGGTGCTGGTTTTGGTGCGGCGGCGGAAGCGATATTTGAAAAGGTTGGACATGAATTCGAGAATGGCTGTCGGCTTGACGTAGGAGCCGCGCTGGTCGTTGGCGATGAAGTGGACGGGGATTTCGCCTATGGTCAATCCTGCTTCTTTGGCGCGTATCATGATTTCGGCGTCGGCGAACCAGTCGTCTGATTCCAGATGCAGCAGCTCGTATTTGGAGCGGCGTATAATCTTCGGCTTGGAATTTACGTCGTGTATCGAGAGGCCGAACATGGCCTTGAAGAGAAGGTTGTAGATGGCCGAGATGGTGCGGCGATAGAGCCCATCGTCGCGGCGCACGCGATAGGTCTTTGTTAAGTCCAGGTTCTGAAGCTTGGCTTTTAATAGACAGGCGATGACGGATTCGGGTGGGAATTGCCCGTCGCCGTCTATGACGCCGATGTATTCGCCGCGCGCCGCATCCAGACCCATACGCATGTCCCAGCCCATCATTCCGGCTTTGGGGCGTACAACGGTGCGAATGTTAGAACGCGTCTCGGCCAGAGCGGTGAGGACTTCGGGAGTTTCGTCGTGGCTGCCTTCTATATAGTTGCCGACGAGCACCAGTTCCCACGTGAAGGTGCAGCAGGCGAGAGCCTGACAAAGCTTCTCTACGAAAGGGATGATGGATTTGCCGCTCCGGTAACAGAGGACGACGAGCGAAAAGTCAGGATCAGCCACGCCCATATGGTATATATCAAATTCGACAAGAGCAACACCGTAAATTCATCCAGAGCCGGAAGCGCATGAGGATGTTGTTTACAGGAGGCTCTTCACCTTTGGGCGCGCGAGTTTTAAGCTGCCTGCTCGAAAGCTTTGAGCAGGCGGAAATCTGGTGCGGCGTGCATGAACGCGATGTGCCGCTTAAGCATCCGGCTCTGCGCTCCTTAAAGTTGAATCTGGAAGGTGAGTTTGATTTAAACGAGATTCCCGCGCCGCTTGATTTAGTAGTTCACTTCGCGGGGCTGACACACGCGCAGGACGAGGAGCGATATCTGGAAGTAAACACGCGCGGCACAGAGCGTCTGGCTGAAAGCGCGCGTGAGCGTGGCTGTCGCCGGTTCGTTTACATCAGCACACGCTGTGCGACCGAAGGGAGCGGCGCTTACGGCGAATCAAAGCGCGAGGCAGAGCTTGCTTTACAAAAACTTGATTGGGAGCAGCTCTTGATTATACGCCCGTCGGAAGTTTACGGCGGCGGAGGCTCCGAAGGCGTTGACAAATTTATACAACTGGCAAGGCGTTACCACGTTGTTCCCCTGTTGTGGGGAGATAGAGATTTACAGTTTGCCCCGCTCCGTGTGGATGATTTTACAGCGGGCGTCTGTCGTTTGATTAAAGAGGGACAGGCGGGCGTGCGTGTTGTGGAATTGTGCGGCCCGGAAAATTTGAGCGGCCCGCAATTGTCCCTGCGCATCGCGCGCCGCTACAAAGCATTGCCGCTGCCCCTCTGGTGGCCGGGGTTAAAGCTTTTGCTCAAGGCGCTGCAAAGCTTTGGCTTTTATCCCGTGACGCCGGATCAGCTTGAGCGATTGACGGGACCAAAGACCGCGAGCGCATCTTCGCCTGAAGCCATAGCGGACAGACCCATGACGCGCTTTATGCGCGATTAGAAGATGTTTGCAAAGCTACCCCAATAGTTTAGCTCCGTAGGAGCGAGGATGTTTATAGCTTTGAAGTTTTTTCTCTTCCCAAGCCCCGTTAGGGGCGACATGTGAGACATGCCGCTCCTACGGAGCTTGATTGTTGAAAATGCAGGAGAGCTATAAATATTCTCGCTCCTACGGAGCTAAACCAATGACGCTGATTTTGCAAACAGCTCCTCAGGATTTACTTAAAGGTTTAATGACAGAAACAGCTCAAACTATCAACGAAGCGCAGCCTCAAGGCATGCAGCAGCATGCTTATCAGGTCATGTACGAGATTGAGGACGCGCACTGGTGGTACAGGGGAAGGCGTCGCATCATCGCCGGTCTGCTTGAAGAAATCTGCCGCGAGTTTAACGACGCGCGCCCGCGCATCCTTGATGTCGGTTGCGGCACGGGCGCGAATCTACAGCTCCTCGAAAAATTCGGTGACGTCGAAGGGATAGACGTCTCCGAGGAAGCGCTCGCGTTTTGTCGTGAGCGCGGGCACACGAACGTGCAACACGGCGCTGCGGAACAGCTTCCCTTTGATGACGGCTTGTTCGACATCGTGACGGCGCTCGACGTCGTGGAGCATCTGGATGACGACCTCGCAAGTCTCAAAGAGATGCGGCGCGTCGTCAAACCCGGTGGGCGCGTCGTCCTGTTTGTGCCCGCCTTTATGTTTCTCTGGGGCATACAGGATGAGGTGAGCAACCACAGGCGGCGTTATAAGCTTTCGGAACTCACGCGCGTTGTGCGCGAAGCGGGCTTTTCAATCGAGCGCGCAACTTACGCTAATATTATTTTCTTTGCGCCCATACTGCTTGTGCGTACGCTGATGCGCGCCGCAGGTATACGGCCCGCGACCGGAGACTTTAAGGTCAACGTCCCCGCCTTAAACGCCGCTTTCGGGCGCATCTTCGGCGCGGAGAGCGTGCTTCTCAGGCGCATCAATCTTCCCTTTGGCGTTTCGGCTCTCTGCATCGCGCGGCGAGCGGATTAGAGAGGCCGAAGCGCCCGTTTGTATTGCGGCCTTGAAAGTAAGACAATGGATATGAGGGTGAATTAGACAAGATGGCTAGCACGACTGAAAAACTTAAATCACTGCCTCAGCAGATGCAGCAACACCTCTACTCGATTATGTACGAAGTGGAGGAGTCGCACTGGTGGTTTGTTGGACGCCGCCGCATTATCGAAAGCTTCGTGCGGAAGATTTGCGATGATTTAGCAATGGAGCGCCCGTTTATTCTGGACGTCGGCTGCGGGACGGGCGCGAACCTTGAGATGCTCAAGCAGTTTGGCGAAACACACGGCATAGATATCTCCGAGGATGCGCTCGAATTCTGCCGCGCGCGCGGCCTCGAGCGTGTCCAGTTAGGCGCAGCCGAATCATTACCTTACGAAAATGAGAAGTTTGATTTAGTGACGGCGCTCGACGTGGTGGAGCATCTGGACGACGACGTGGCGGGCTTAAAGGAGATGTATCGCGTGCTCCGACCGGGCGGACGCCTGCTCATCTTCGTCCCGGCTTTTATGTTTTTGTGGGGCGTGCAGGACGACGTGGGGCATCATCGCCGTCGTTATAAACTGGATGACCTCAGGCTCGCCGTCCGCGAAGCGGGCTTCGAGGTCGAGCGTGCGACCTATGCCAACATCAGCTTTTTCGCGCCCATCCTTCTGGGCCGCACGCTGATGCGCGTCACGGGTTACAAACCCGCCTCGGAAAATAACATCAACATCTCGGCGCTCAACGGCGCGCTGGCGCGCATTCTGGGGGCCGAAAGCAGCATCCTGCGCCGCATGAATTTCCCCTTTGGTGTTTCCGCCCTCTGCGTGGCGCGCAAAAGTTAAGATGAAGAGATACGACGAAGACGAAACTTTAGTCAGACAAACTGCAACGGATGGTTCAGGCACGGACGATGCGCCGGACATCTCCGTCTTTCTGCCTGTCTATGATGAAGAGCCGAACCTGCGCCCGTTGCATGCCAAGCTCGACGACGCTTTGCGCCGTTTGGGCCGCACAGCCGAAATCATCTACGTGGACGACGGCTCAACTGACGGGAGTTTGGAAATCCTGCGCGCCTTAGCGCGTATAGACCCGCGCGTGCGCGTCGTCGCACTGCGCCGCAACTACGGGCAAACTGCCGCGATGGCCGCCGGAATTGATGCCGCGCGCGGGCGCGTCCTGATTCCCATGGACGCGGATTTACAGAACGACCCGGCGGACATCAAGCGTCTTCTGGATAAACTTGACGAAGGCTACGATGTGGTTTCGGGCTGGCGTAAAAATCGGCAGGACACGCTGATTACCAGAAAAATTCCTTCGATGATTGCCAACCGCGTCATCTCATGGATTGGCGGCGTGCCCCTGCACGACTACGGCTGCTCGCTCAAAGCTTACCGGCGCGAATCCTTGGAAGACGTGCGGCTCTACGGCGAGATGCATCGCTTCATTCCGATTTACGCTTCGTGGGCGGGCGCGCGTGTGACGGAGATTCCCGTAGAGCATCACCCGCGCGTCATGGGCAAATCCAAGTATGGGTTGTCGCGCACGCTCAAGGTCGTGCTGGATTTGATGACCATCAAGTTCATGGCGTCGTACCAGACCAAACCCATCTACGTCTTTGGCACGTTCGGCCTTCTGGCTTTTCTCATCTCGGTGCTCGCGGGTCTCTACGCCGTCTTTTTGAAAATCTTTCACAAGGCGGATTTTGTGCAGACGCCTTTGCCCATCCTCGCTATCGTGATGTTCGCCGTCGGCATACAGTTTCTCTTGATGGGCCTCTTGGCAGAGATGCTTGTCCGCACATATCATGAATCTCAGGCCAAGCGCATCTACGCCGTGCGCGACCGTATAGGCTTTGGACGCAAGCCCCAGGTTGAGACGTTAGATTCGGAAGACAACACGCTCGCCAGCCGTGCGTGAAAGAAGAAGTGATAAGTGCAAAGTGCAAAATGATAAATGAAAAGAACGAACTGTCTTTAATTTTGCATTTTGCATTTTGACTTTTGCATTGCTTTTATGTGTGGAATTGCCGGATGGGCCAACATGGATGCGCGCCAGCCGCCGCCCGAAGGCGCGGCCTCGCTCCTGCATGCGATGTGCGAGCGTATGACGCATCGCGGGCCGGATTCCGAAGGCCAGATGATTTCCACGGGCGTCGCGCTCGGCATGCGCCGTCTCGCGATTATAGATTTACAGACCGGCGAGCAACCCGCGTGGAGCGAAGATCACAAAATCGCCGTCGTCTTAAACGGCGAGATTTACAACTACCGCGAGCTGCGCGCCGATCTGGAAAAGCGCGGGCATCAGTTCCGCTCGGCGTCGGACACTGAAGTCCTGCCGCATCTTTACGAAGAGTACGGGCGCGGGATGGTCGAGCATCTGAACGGGATGTTCGCCTTCGCGTTGTGGGATGCGCGCCGCCGTCGTCTCTTCATCGCGCGCGACCGCTTCGGCGAGAAACCGCTCTACTGGGGCGTCTTCGACCACACTTTCATCTTCGCCTCCGAGCCGAAAGTCCTGCTCGCGCACCCTTCAGTTCAGCCCGCGCTCAATCTGGACGCCCTTCGTCAATACCTGTCCTTCGACTACGTGCCCGCGCCGCTCTCCATCTACCAGGGCATACAGAAGCTCACCGCAGGTCATCACCTGACGGTCGAAGACGGGCGAGTGGATATTCAGCCCTACTGGCGCTTGAGCTACAAAACGCGCGAGCCCGTGCCGACCGAAGACGAGGCCGCAGAGCAACTGCAAACCTTGCTGGCGGATTCCGTACGTATGCGGCTTGTCTCGGACGTGCCGCTCGGCGTCCTGCTTTCGGGCGGCGTGGATTCTTCGAGCGTGGCGGCGCTCGCCGTGCGTGCTTCAAGCGAAGCGGTCAAGACCTTTTCCATCTCGTTCGCGGAATCTTCCTTTGACGAATCGAAATATGCGCGCGCCGTCGCCAAGTTTCTGGGCACGGACCATCACGAGGAGCGTTTGAGCGTTGATCTGGCGGCCAACCTCGTGAGCGAAATCGGCGCGTGGATGGACGAGCCTTTGAGCGACCCCTCGCTTGTGCCCACATACCTACTTTCGCGTTTCACCAGAAAGCATGTGACCGTCGCTCTCGGCGGCGACGGCGGCGACGAGCTTTTCGCAGGCTATCAGATGTACTTCGGCCATCGTCTTGCGCCCATCTACGCGCGCCTCCCGCGCTTCCTTCGCCGCTTCCTGATAGAGCCTCTAGTGCGTCGCCTTCCGGTTAACACGAGCAACATCTCTTTCGATTACAAAGCGCGCCGCTTTGTCGCAGGCGCGGATTACGACGCGGTCGCTCGCCATCACATCTGGTTCGGCTCCTTTACGCCAGACGAGCAGGAGCAGTTGTTGTCTGAAGAAGCGCGCCGGACGAGCGACGGCGACATCTACCGTCATGCGCGTCATCTGGTCGAAAAAGAGTGCGACGCCGACAACATAGTCGAATGCATGCAGAGCCTTGATACGCGTCTCTATCTGGCCGAAGATATTCTGACCAAAGTAGACCGCGCGAGCATGGCCGTTAGTTTAGAAGTTCGCGCGCCTTTTCTGGACCCGCGCGTGGCGGAATTTGCAGCGGGGCTTCCGGCTAACTACAAACTGCGCGGTAGCAAATCCAAATACATTTTGAAGCGCGCGGTCGCGCCGCTCCTGCCTCCGTTCGTAGTCGGTCGCGGCAAGAAGGGCTTCGGCGTGCCCGTCGCCGAATGGCTCAAGGGCCGCCTGCGCCCCTTGGCGCGCGATCTCCTCTCGCCCGAGCGCATACGCAAGAACGGTCTCTTCGACCCGGCCACAGTCACGCGCTTGCAGGACGAGCACGAGCGCGGCGTGGCTAATCATCGCAAGCTCCTCTGGACGCTCCTCATGTTCGAGCTGTGGCACGAAAGCTTTATAGAGACGCCGCGCCGTATAGAGACTTCCGTGAGCAGCCGTTTGTGAGCGACTCTCACGCAACCGAAATCCAAAGCGCCTACGCTCGTCTGGACGCATGGTGCAAAGAGCGCGACTATGCAGGGCACGACCCCTTCGACGCTTTGAACAGCCGCGTGTTTCGCGCCACGCCCTTTGCGCGCTCGCGCGCGGCGCGTCTCGTGTGGACGCAAGCCTTCAAACGCTCTCCGCTCAACTTACGCTTTGTTGCGCGCGTCCCCGCCGAAAAAAATCCGAAGGGCACAGCGCTCTTTGCACTGGCCGCGCTCGCGGAGTTTCGCCGTACAAAGACGAAAGAATCTGAAAGCAAAGCGCGCTCTCTGCTTGATGATTTGCTCGCTGCGCAACTGCGCTCTCGAAGCGGCGCTGCTTGCTGGGGCTATAATTTTGACTGGCAGGGGCGCGCGTTTTTTGCTCCACGCGGCACGCCGACCATCGTGCCCACCGCCACAGCCGCACGCGCGCTTGTAGAAGCAGCCCGAGCCTTTCATGATGAAGACTATTTAAGAGTGGCGCGCAGCGCGTGCGATTTCGTTCTTCATGATTTGAACCGGAGCGAGGAAGGCGCTGATGAAATTTGCTGGAGCTATTCGCCGCTCGACAAGACGCGCGTTTACAATGCGAGCCTTCTGGCGGCGGAGACGCTCGGCTCTGTGGGCGCGCTCACCCACGAGCGCGAGTTGACGGATTGGGCCGTGCGCGGCGCGCGTTACTGTGTGCGACGGCAAAGAGAGGACGGCTCGTGGGCTTACGGCGCGGACAGTTATCAATCATGGTCCGACAATTTTCACACGGCCTTTGTGCTCACAAGCCTCGCGCGCATCACGAAAACATGCGCGAATGCGAAAGATGAAAATCCGGAACACGCGGATTTTCAGGATGCCATACGGCGCGGCGCTACGTTCTGGCGCACAAGGTTTTTTCTGGAGGACGGCTGGCCCAGCTATTATCACGACCGGCAGTTTCCGGCGGACGCGCATTCCGCAGGGGCCGCCGTGGTCGCGCTCGCAGAGCTTCATGAGACCGACAGTGATGCGCTCCCTTTAGCCGAAAAGGTCGCACACTGGGCCATCAGAAATTTGCGCGACCCGCAAGGCTTCTTCTACTACCAGCGCCGACGCTTCTACACCATTCGCACGCCCTACATGCGCTGGTCGCAGGCGTGGATGCTCTATGCGCTGTCCAGACTGTTAGAAGAAAGTAAGCAGTAAGCAGTGAGCAGTGAGCAGTCGAACGAAAAATCGCTCGGCTCTGCTTGCTACTCGTTTTCTTTTTACTGCTTACTGCTCACTGCTTACTTTTTACTGCTTATGCGCGTTTGGATTGATCTGGCAAACTCGCCGCACGTGCCGTTCTTTCGCGCGCTGCGGGAGGAGTTTGTAAAGCGCGGGCATGAGGTTCTGTTTACGGCGCGCGACTTTGCGCAGACGGTCGAGCTGGCCGAGGGCGCGGGGCTTGAGCCCGTGGTCATTGGCGGATATGGTGGGCGTGCGCTCAGAGGCAAAGCGGGGAATCTGGTCGGGCGTGCCGCACAGCTTGCGCGCTGGGCGCGTGGGCGAGCCGTTGACCTTGCCGTCAGCCATAATTCTTACGCGCAGGTGTTGGCGGCGCGTGCGCTTCGATTGCGCGTCGTGACCTTGATGGACTACGAGCACCAGCCCGCGAACCATCTGGCCTTTCGTCTGGCCCAGCGCGTCGTAGTGCCGCGCTCCTTTCCGGCGGAAGCTTTGCGCCGCTACGGCGCGCGCACTGGAAAAGTCCGGCGCTACAACGGCACGAAGGAGGATGTTTACCTGTCGGACTTTCAGCCCGACCCGCGCTTTGTGGAGAGCTTGCGCGGGCTCGGCGTTGAATTGGAAGACGTTCTGGTCGTTGCGCGTCCGCCCGCACGCGATGCGCTTTATCATCGCTTTGACAACGAGCTTTTTGACGAGCTGCTACGGCGTCTGGAAGCGCAGCCCGGTGTGAAAACTATTCTGCTTGCGCGCTCCACGGCGCAGCGCGCGGACTTCGCGGCGCGCTCACTTCGCAACGTCATTCTGCCGGAGCGTGCGCTCGACGGCGCGAATCTCATCGCCTCTGCCGATCTGGTCCTGAGCGCGGGCGGCACTATGAATCGGGAGGCGGCAGCTCTGGGCACGCCTGCCGCGAGCATCTACGCCGGTCGGTGGCCCGCGATTGACGAGGAACTGGTCCGCGAAGGAAGATTACAGCGCATCAGTACGCGCGAAGAGCTGGACGCGCTTGTCATAGAGAAAAAAAGTGAAGCGAGCGCACGCCGCGCTCATCACGTCCGCGCGGAAGTCGCAGACCTGATTCTTTCCGGGTGGTGAACTTAGAGTTTCAAAATTGTAGGGGCAGGGACAAGTCCTCTGCCCGTCTCCTAATGGGAGGGAAAATTAACAGGGATGGACAGGATAGACAGGATAAAAGGGATTGATTCATTGGTTCATTTATTCATTGAATCAATGAGCCGATGAACAAATGATTAAATTCTGCTTTTATCCTGTCTATCCTGTCCATCCCTGTTAATTTGTAATACACGGGCAGGGACAAGCCCTGCCCCTACAGTTACCCTGTGCGAGAGCATTTGTTCCATTAACCGTTTAGCGTTTACTATTCACAAGTTTTGATGAGAGCCGAGCGAATCAAGAGACATCTGGTTGAAGCGAGCGCCGTGCGCGTTCCGGCCCGCGCGCCGCGCTGGATTATCCCGGCGGTCAAAGCGGGGCTTATCCTCTCGGACGCAACTCTGGCCGCAGCCTCTTTCATCCTCGCCTTCTACTTGCGCGAAGCCGATAGCATCTTACGCGCCACGACGGACGGGACATTTCGCTGGAGCGCACGGTTTGCTCCTTACGGTGCGCTCTTGCTGTTCGTCATCGCGATACGTCTTCTGACGCTTCGCTACTATGATCTTTATCGCCTGCGCGGCGAGTTTTCATTCGTTGACGACGCGCTCAGGATTTTCAAAGCGACTGCCATCGGCTCCCTGCTCATCGTCGCGGCGGCCTTTCTCTATCGCGGCGGCTTTCGCTTCAGCGCCTTCTCCTATTCGCGCGGCGTCTTCGTCATAGACTTCGCGCTCGCCCTCACAGGCTTCGGCCTCCTTAGATTTTTCCTGCGCGGCGTGCAGACCATTGTGCGCCAGCGCGAGGTTAATCTGATTCCCACTCTGGTCGTGGGACGTGGAGCGGAGGCAGTGCTCTGCATACGCGAGATGCGCGAGCGGCGCTCCCTCGGCTATCGCGTCATAGGTGTTGTTGAAAACGGTCCCCTTGACCAGAACGTGCCGGAAGCTTTTGAGGGCGTGCCGGTGGTGAGCGATCTTAAAAGCTTGCCGGAAGCAATCCGCGATTCGGGCGCAAACGAAGTCATCATCGCGGACCCTAGCGTCAATGGCGATCAACTCTTCGACGTCATGATGCGCTGTGGTCGGCGGCGCGGCGTAGAGTTTCGCATCGCGCCGAGTCTCTTTAACTTTCTGCCGCGCAAGACCGAGATAGACCAAATCGGCGCGCTCCCTATGATTCGGCTCTTTCGCGAGCCGCTCTCGGGCGCGTCGCGTCTGCTCAAACGCGCCTTCGACATCTCCATAGCTTTTCTAGCGCTCATGATTCTACTGCCGCTCTGGTTGTTGATAGCCCTGCTTATCAAGCTAGACTCGCGCGGCCCCGTCATCTACAAGCAGGAGCGCGTAGGGATGGACGGGCGCATCTTTCTCTTCTACAAGTTTCGCACGATGCGCGCCGATGCGGACGACCGCCAGCACCGTGAGTACCAGCGAACATTTATCGCGGGCCGCGAGGAGGCGAACGTGGGCGACGATGAAAGGCCCGCTTACAAGCTGCGCACGGACGCGCGCGTCACACGCCTCGGTCGGCTCTTGCGCCGCCTGAGCCTCGACGAGATTCCGCAGCTCCTCAACGTCCTGCGCGGCGACATGAGCGTCGTCGGCCCGCGTCCTCCGATTCCTTACGAAGTGGAGAACTACGAGCTGTGGCATCGCAAGCGTTTGGACATGAAGCCGGGGATGACAGGACTCTGGCAAGTCTCTGGACGCAACCGCCTGCCCTTTGAAGAGATGGTCCGCCTCGACCTCTTCTACATCGAAAACTGGTCGCTCCTGCTCGATTTGAAAATCATCCTGCGCACCCTGCCCGTCATGCTGCGCGGCGACGACGCGTATTAAGAAGGGATGAGGGCGGAGGGATGAGGGATGAAAGAAGCAGCCATACAGAGACAGCTTTAGATACAGACGCTCTGATAAAGCAGACTGAAGAACAGGATTCCGCCAACCCCCGAATAGCTTCCTTTTCATCCCTCATCCCTCATCCCTCATCCCTTGCTTTTTGGCTCGACCGTTTGATTATCGGTTGGTTGTTTGTGATGGCGGCGTTTGCGCCGCATTCGATTGCCGTCACGCAGGGGGCGTGGCTCCTGGGCCTGCTGTTGTGGGCGGTGCGCTTTCTAGTCAAGCCGCGCCCGCGCCTTTATCGCACGCCGCTGGACCTCGCGCTGCTGGGCTTTATAGCGCTCACGCTGCTCTCCGCGTTTCTTTCTTACGCTCCGGATATTTCGCTCGGCAAGATGCGGGCCGTGAGTCTCTTCACGGTTGTCTATCTGGTGGCGCAGAACGTGCGCTCCGTGCGGCTGGCTTCGCTGCTTGCGCTCGTGCTCGTCGCTTCGTGCATGGTCAACGTCGTCTACACGTTTGGTGAGCGCGTCGTCGGGCGCGGCGTGAAGGTGTACGGCCTTGCCGTGACAAGCCCGCTCTACGAGGCGGGCGTGCGTGACGGCGACACGATTCTGCAAGTTGATGCTCACGCGTTGCGCTCGCCGGAGGAGTTGGCGAAGGCGCTCGACGCGCAAGACGCGCGCGAGGCGAATACAGGCACGGCTTCGGCGTGCGTCACGATTTATCGCTACGAGTGGACGGGCACGTTCGAGGTTCCGCGCGGGCGTTTGCTCGCGGGACAAACGGCGCTCGAACGCTTAGGGATGCGCGGTTGGTCGAGGGGACGCGACTGGCGCGCGTCCGGCTTCTACGGCCACTACGTGACCTACGCAGAAGTCTTGCAGCTCGTCGCCTCGCTCTGCTTCGGTTTCTTTGTTGCCTTGCGTCGAAAGCTCTCGTGGGCTGGCGTCGCTTTGGCGCTGGCGACCGCAGGACTAGCGGGGGCGTTGCTCCTGACCGTGACGCGCGCGCCGTTTGCGGCCTTTCTTCTTTCAGCTCTGGTCATAGTGTTTGTCGGCGCTGGAAGCCGTCGCGCCGTGCTCGTTGTCCTGGCATGTGCGCTGCCGCTTGCGCTCGCGGGCCTCTTCCTGCTTCAGCAGAAACGAAACGTAGGCTTTATCGATCCGAAAGATGATTCAATCAACTGGCGCAAGACCGTGCAGCGCGAAGGTCTTGAGCTACTGCTGAGCAAACCGCGACACATAGCCTTTGGCGTCGGCATGGATTCCATCAAGCGCTACTGGCGCGATTGGGGATTGTTCCGTGGCGGGCAGATACCCATGGGACACATGCATTCAAACTTCCTGCAACTGGCGTTGGAGCGAGGCGTGCCCGCGCTTCTCTGCTGGCTCGCGCTCATGATTCTTTACGCGCGCATGTTATGGCGGCTCGCGCGAAGCAGGAATGTAGCGGACTGGATGGGACGCGGACTGGCGCTGGGCGCTCTGGGCGGCCTCGTGGGTTTTGTGACGAGCGGCGTCGTGCACTACAACTTCGGCGACTCCGAAGTCGTCATGGTCTTCTACCTCATCGTGGGCCTCTGCCTCGTTGTCGAAAGAGAAGCAAGTAAATTGCGGAATGCGGATTTCGGATTGCGGATTGAAGAATAAGAAGAATAAACCTTCTTGCTTTTCAATCCGCATTCCGCATTCCGCAATCCGAAATAGCGAAAGACGCCGGTGAAGCCTGTTGCGAAAACCTCACCGGCGTCTTTCGTCTTCCCCTCCCGCTTGGGAGATTCAGAATCTCGCTGAAAACTAATCTACCAGGACGATGCCGTCCGTGAGGACGATGCCATCGGTGATCACGATGCCGTCCGTGATGACTATCCCGTCGGTGATGACGATACCGTCTGTGATAACGATGCCGAGGTCATGAATCAAGATGCCGTCAGTGATGACGATGCCATCCGTGATGACGATGCCGAGGTCGTGAATCAGTATACCGTCGGTGATGACGATGCCGTCTGTGATAACGATGCCGTCCGTGAGGACGATGCCGTCGGTGATCACGATGCCCAGGCCGAGCGCGATGCCGTCGGTCAGCAGCCTGCCATCCGTGAGGACGATGCCGTCGCCGCGCGCGAAGCCGTCCGTGATGACGATGCCGAGGTCATGAATCAGTATACCGTCGGTGATGACGATGCCGTCCGTGAGGACGATGCCGTCCGTGATGACGATGCCGTTGACCTTGACCGGGCTGTTGGAGAAGATCACGCCGAATGCGTAGGAGATGTGCGAGTTGTAGGCGACTTCTTCACCGGCGATGGTGCTGGATTTGCCGAGCGACGAGAGCGTGTTGTTCGACTTGAACACACGGTCGCCGGCCTGAAGCTTGTCGGCGTTCGGGACGATGGCGCGCGCCATGGCGACTGCGCCGACGGCGTTCACAGCGCCCGCGCCCTGCGTAACGATGCTCTGCGTCTGATTGCCGAACTTGACGCCCGGAAGCTGTTGCGCGGTGCGTGTGAGCGCGGCGCGGACGAGACCGGGAGTCAGCGAGTTGTTGGCTTCGAGCATCAGGGCAACCGTGCCTGCGACGACGGGAGCGGCGAAGCTCGTGCCGGAGTATTTGAAGTAAGCGTTCTGGAGTGCATCGCCGCTCGTCGGCTGCTGAATGTTCTTCTGCATCGGGCTGTAGAAGCCCTGGGTCGTATCCTGCGACATGGCCGCAATCACGCGCGAGCCGGGAGCAACGATGTCAGGCTTTGCAAGGTGGTCAATCTGCGTCGGTCCTTTGGAAGAATAATCGGCTACGAAATCGTCCGAGCGCTGTGCGGTCTGGCGGGAATCGGTTGCGCCGACCGTGATGACGTAGGGGCTGTTGGCAGGGCTCGTGATTGTGCCGTAAGCGAGCTGGTAAATCTCTTTGCCGTTGTTGTCGAAGCCGACGACCTTGGAGGTGCGACCGTAGTTGCCTGCGCTCGCCACAACCACTATGCCTGCGAAGTAAGCGCGTGCGACCGCCTGGCAAACGGGGTCTTGTCTGTAGGATTCGTAAATCGCGCCGCCGACGCTCATGTTGATGACGCGGATGTTGAAGGCCGACCTGTTTTTGATGGTCCAGTTAATCGCGCTCAGCAGGTTCGAGGTGCGACCGATGCCCTTTTCGTCAATCACTCGGAGGTCAACCAGATTCGCATCCGGCGCGATGCCCGTGTAGTTCGAGCCGTAGCCGTTGGAGGCCGAGCCGTTGCCAGCCGCTACGCTCGCGACGCCAGTGCCGTGACCGTACTGGTCGCCAGCCGTCTTGCTGCCCGTGAAATCCACTGAAGTAAGCACGCGCGACTTCTTGGCTTTGCCGTTGAAGTCCGGGTGGTTGGTGCTGATGCCGCTGTCCAGAACGGCGATGGTGACGCCCTTGCCAGTGACGCCGGGCATCCGTGCGAGACCCTGCTGAACTTTGCTCGCGCCGGTGGTTTCGGTCAGGAGACCCTGCGATTGGACGGGGCGGTCGGAGGCGACATAAACGACGTCTTCGCGAGCGGCCAGCGCGGCAACCGTGTTGGCCGGAACGTCTGCGACCACGGTGTTGAGCGCATCGTAGCTGGCACGCTTGCGACCGCCGGTCTGGTTGATGGCGTCGTCGGAGAGCTGGCCTTTGGCTTGGATGATGACGCGGACTGTGCCATTGGATTTAGCGGAAGCTTCAAGCTCGGGGGCGAGCTTCTTAGCCGAACGCGACTGGCTTCTGTTGTCCTGCTTGGCTGCCGTTTTGGCAAGGACGGTCAGGGGAGTTACAGAAACCAGCACCAGGCTGATTAAGCTCAAGTAAGCGGTAATTTTTCGCAACATGGTAGTTATCCTTTTACTTTCAAAGTGCCGCTTCGTGGGAGCCAAGCTTTATTGCGAGGGGGGAAACAGGCACGAGTCAAAATTTTCAAGTACTTCTGAGATCGCCGACAGGACTTGCTCGGCATCTTGAGGAACGCCTTGCATCAGCTTTGAAGGGTCAAGGCCGCTGTCCCCTCCAACTGATCCGGTTCCTGTCAACGATCTGCCCCCTTCTATTTCAACCCGCATGCCACACTTGCAAAGAATCCGCTAAAACACCTAACCCCATAATTACCAACACTTACAGCCCCTCTCCACCCCCTCCACAAATCCCCCAAAACAACCCCCAAATTGGATACCTTGTATCCACCAAACCACCCCCAACCACACCCCCACCCCTCCCCCTCCATAAAGGCTCGCAAATACACATATTTCCGTGAAAAGTGGACAAATACATGAGGTGGTAACTTGGTATCCACTGGATACCAAGTTACCACCTCATTTTTTGGTGGGATTTGCCCCAAAAGTTAAGATGCTGCGACTTTGCCTATAAAAAGGCACTTGCCTATAAATAGAGCGGCTTGCCTATAAAATAGATTGCGCCTCACAAGCCCCCGTCCGAATCCGGCCTTGCAAAAATTTTTGCATCTCCGAAATTCCCTCTCCCCGCCCGCAAGTTTTCTTGCTATCATGCGCGAGCACACTTATGCCTGTGCTGCCGCGCCTCGGCAGCAAGTATCAGTAAGATTGAGCCAGCACTAAACGACCGCCAGCAAGACCTCTAAGACGGTCAACGTTGCCTGTGCAATTCCGTTTTGTATGTCGCCGGATACGGCAATCGGTTGTCCCATTTCTCCGGTAGTATTACTTGGCGGGGCAATCGGTTGCCCCATTTCCCCTGCATAGATCGGAGCAGTAAGCGCCAGAGTAAGCACTAATGCTTGAATTAGTTTTCGCATGTGATTTGTCCTTTGCAAAAAATCCTACAAGTCTGTGAAAGGCGTGCCTCACATGAGTTTAGCAGAACTTATTCAAGACCTTCTCGCAAGATGTGACAAAGCGGCTGAATTGATTTATGCCGGACAGTATGAAGAGGCGAGAGAGAGTCTGGGCGAGCTATGGCAGGGTGTGGGCGTCCGTCCTAACATTGCCAGTTATCCACTAGAGATTGCCGCAGAAGCATTATTAAGATGCGGGTCTTTGTCCGGCTTTCTCGGGCACGCACAGGCTAAGGATGCACAGGAAAAAGCTAAAGACCTGTTAACAGAAGCACTCCATATCTTTCAAACTCTCAACCTCAAAACTAAAGTCTCCGAAACGCAGTACGAGCTTGGCGTCTGCTACTGGCGCGCGGGCGCGTTTGAAGAGGCCCGTATTGTCTTTGACCAAGCACTTAACGGAGCAACGCGAGAGCAGCACGGCAAGATTGTCATTGGCCGCGCGTTGGTAGAAATCTTTAGCGGAAGATATGAAGAAGCGCAGAGCATTTTAATAGAAGCTAGACCGTCATTTGAAAACGCCTCTCATGCTCTCAAGGGTAGATGGCACGGACACATGGGCTTAGTGTTTCGCAGGATGGCACAAGGCCGAATAGAGCTTTTAGACAAGGCCATCATTGAATACACAGCCGCTATTTATCACTATGAGCAAGCCGGACACATTCGCTACTGTGGAAGCAATCAAAACAATCTTGCTTTCTTGTTGTATAAGCTCGAACGTTACCCGGAAGCACATGAGCATTTAGATAAAGCGTGCCAGATTTTCATTGGTCTTAACGACCCCGGCAATGCTGCCCAAGTGGAAGAAACGAGAGCGCGAGTCTTACTAGCAGAAGAACGTTACGAAGAAGCAAGACAGACCATCCTTGAAGTAGTAGATATTTTTGAGAAAGGCGGAGAGCAAGGTCTTTTAGCTGACGCGCTCCGAATCAAGGCCACTATTCAAGCTCGACTGATGGATGGCAACTCATTACATACGTTTCGCCGTGCCATCAACACGGCAGAAAACGCGGGCGCACTCTTCATTGCCGGACGTGCTGCCGTCGCCATGATCGAAGAACATGGAGAGCGTTTGTCGGAAAGCAAACTCTATCACCTATATCAACGTGCTGACAGGCTCTTAGCGACTACACAGGATGCCGAAGATATTGCCCGCTTGCGTGCCTGTGCCCGCCTTGTTATGCGTAAGCTGTACGGGCCTGAGCTTGATGAATATTTCACTTTACCGGAAACAGTCTTGCAGTATGAAGCCCGCTTTATTGAGCAGGCATTAAAGGAAGAACGGGGAAGCGTCACACATGCCGCTCGCCGTCTGAGCATCACTCATCAAAGGCTCGCCTCTATTCTCAAGACCCGCCATAAAGACCTTCTCAGTAAAAGAAAGCCTGAAATCACCCGTAAGAAAAGCATCATCCGAAAAGGCAAATAGTTTAGATGGTGATGAAAAAGTCTCTCAGAAGGTTAGCTTTCTTCACTCCGCTTAGGCCCTTGTGAGGATTTAGGTATTCCGCAAAGAATTTCAAGGCCCTTCTCATCTAGCATTTTGTCTAAAACGCGTATTGCAACACGAACCACTTCGGCTTTGCAGGTTCTAGCTCCTTTTTCGTTATAGCGATCAACAAGCCCTTCTAGCAACTCCAAGTCTTCTTGCAGCATCGTGAAATATCCCTTCACGGAATGCTCGTTCGTTTTGGGGCGATTTTTAAGGCGGTCTTTTAGGTCTTTTGAGGCCATTTAAGGTTAGCTTAACATATGATACGAATAATTTGTATTATTCAGTTAATTTGTACTATACAAATTATACGAACTATTTGTATAATTGCTGAGACTTGACCGGAGTATTGCGGGATGATAAAAGCCCCTGCTAGAATCAGGATGGCTCATTGTCCCCGCAAAATTTCCTCAGTTATTTATCAGGAGTAAGGTTTGTGAAGGCTATAGACGAGTGTAGCCCGCCATTGGATACCGGTATTATAGATGCCGTAAGGGTATTGTGTGAGGCCGGCATCGAAACCTTTGAATCATGTGAAGGTGGGACAGGTCATGCATACCCTGAACCCACCGTAAGGTTTCATGGAGATCAAGCAGAAGGCTTTAGAGCTTTAGCGGCTGCAATGCATGGCGGCCTTTGTGTTGCCGAACTTCGCCGCGTGTGGCCCTTGCTTGACGGTGAACCTACAGGGCCTTGGTGGGAACTGACGTTCGCCAAAGCCCTGTAGCGCAACCTAGCGGCGACGACCAGCGTTGATGTCAGCGCACTCTTTGCAGAGCGGCTTGCCGCCCGTGCCAGTGCGCAGATTTTCGCGCTCGATATTGTTGCCGGTGTTGCATTCAGTGTTGTTGTGGTGAACATTCTGCTTCACAGAATGCCAAGGATTGGTTTTCATAATGGTGACTCCATTGTGAACTGCCGCATGGAACGGTGAGCCGTAGCTCGAACTGCGGCTCACCTAACGGCAGGAGTTTTCAGTTGAGGACGCGCTTACGCCCCGCCCAATCGGTTGCCATCAACCGAAGATTAACCCCTTTGTCAATTACTAGACATCACCATAGTTGCCTACGCAACATCTAGTACTCTTCCATTTTACGCCTTTTTTAGCACTCTGCAATAGAGAGCGCCAAAAAAATCATAAAAATGGGTGAGTCTTTGCCTTTGGCAACCGACTCACCACTTCAAAGAACTCTGTTTCTGTAATCTGCGTGGGCCAATCCAAGTTAATGGAAATACTCCAGCGCCCTTCACCATTCTTTCGCGCGGATACCGCGCCGAGATTTATCAAGTTGTCCAGATCACGGAATAAAGCTTTTGACGGACTACTGAGGAGTCTGTAAAGACCACTTGTTCTCCTTATTAAATCAACTAAATCTATCTCATCATCTTCTAATAACAATTTCAATATCTCTATCTGTCGTTGAGCAATTACACGCTTTCTCGTATTTTCAAGGCGATTGAAAAGGTCAAACATTACATTGCGGAATAGAGCTTTAGATACATGAGTCTTTATTTCACTAAACAACCGCCTACATTGAAGTGCGATACCTTTAAGCCCAAATTTAAGGAAAGGTGTTAGATCATGCCCTAAAGAGCGGGACTCACTTAAAGTATTAAGATAAGCAGTTTTCTCATCATAGTAATAGTTGGACATTGCGATAAAAAGCGTGTCTCTCAGTCCAGCACGCTGTAACACTAATGCCTCCAAAGCACGCGCAGTTCTACCATTGCCGTCAAGGAACGGGTGGATAGCAGCAAAGTGATAATGCAAAGCTAATGCTTGAATTAGTAAGTCTTCATCTTTGAAGTCACGTTGTATAGCGTGGGCAAACCGAGCAAAGGCTTGTTCACATTCCTCACCGCCCTCTGCGCCTCGATGTCGTGGTGCGCCGAAGTTGACGTTTTCATCGCGCCCTCGAATAACTCCAGGTGGGCAATGGTCATCATCTGCCCCGGTTACTATACGGCGATGAACATCTAAAATAAGTTCCTCGTTAATCGGCAAATCATCGGGCAGGTCGGCAATCCATTTATAGGTCAGCTTTGCGGCCCTCGCTTGTCGCTGAGAGCGAGTAAACAACTGATCGGCAGTCTCTTTTAAGGCAGCTTCTAGTTCGCCCTCGGTGAAATCTGCCCCTTCTATGCGAGAAGTACCGGCTACCTCTCGCTTCAGTTGTATGTCTTGCAGTTTTTCAGCCCAACTGCGCTGATATGGAATAGTGGTAAGGGATAGTACTGTCGCTTTAGCCTCAGTTAATTCCTTTACTAAAGCCCTTGCGTCATATTGAATCCAATCTTGTGGAATCTCATAGCGAATCATGCTGCATTTTAAGCGAAAAATGAATCTTTTGTCAAACAAAATTCGTTTCTGGCTAAGTGTTGATACATCAAGAGATGCGTCAACAATCTTGACTTTTATTTCCACTTCGTTTCTAATTCATTTCTAGCTATGTGGGCATTATCTTTCTCGAAACCTCTGATCTTAACAGAACCCCCCAACCCCCTCTCAAGAAGCCTCCGTATATAAGAATAACTTCTTTATTTTCAGCAGATTATGCTTGATTTCTAGCGTGAAACGATGTATCATGCGTGCATCTTTGAGAAGTAAAAAACGGGCCTTGCCGGGTGTTACTAGCACCCAGCAAGACCTCTTTGACCACAGCGTGATCGCGCACACTGTAGCCACAAGACTATTGTGTACCTGTCACGCACCGACTGTAAAGAGAAGGTGCATGATGATTGAAGCTCGCCAGAATAGAGGGCTAGAAATAGCCTCAAATCAAGAAATCACCCGTGAAGGAAATATCTGGACAGTTCCTTCCCAAACAAGCTCCGATAAATACACCGTCAATCTTTTCCTCCAAACCTGTACGTGCGCTGACTTCGATGCACATAGAATTAAGTGCAAGCATCTTCATGCCGTCGAATTTCTGCTACAGAAAGAAAGCGGCATCGAACTTCCCTCGCCTGAAAGAAACACAAGGCCGAAGTACACTCAACAATGGCACGTTTATAATCTGAGTCAGACACGCGAGGCGTCTTACTTCAAATCTCTTCTCTTTGAACTCTGCGCTACAGTAGCAGAGCCGGAAAAGCCTAAAGGCCGTGGACGCCCGCCTGCTCCGCTCTCCGATCTCATCTATGCCGCGTGCATGAAAACTTATAACTGCATGTCGGGCCGTCGCAACCAAAGTGATTTAGATGAGGCTTTACAGCGCGGCTATCTCTCGCGTCCCGTTCGCTACAATACTGTATTCAAGTATCTTGAGTTGGAAAGTCTGACACCTTATCTGCAACAACTCATCACAGCATCAAGTCTCGCGCTCAAGAATGTAGAGACTGATTTTGCTGTTGATAGTAGCGGCTTCGGAACGTGCCAGTACAAGCGATGGTTCGATGTGAAGTACGGTAATGATGAGGACTGGCACGACTGGATAAAGCTGCATTTAATGACAGGCGTGAAGACTCATATCGTCACGTCTTGCGAAATCTCGGCCCGCTACGCTCACGATAGCCCGTACTTCAAGCCGCTCGTCACAGCCACCGCAGCAAACGGCTTCACGGTCTCTGAGGTATCAGGCGATAAAGCTTATTCAAGTCGCCCTAATCTGCGCCTTGTTAAGAATCTAGGCGCTACGCCTTACATCGCTTTCAAAGACAACGCACGCGGCGATTCAAAGTGCAAGACGTGGAATCAAATGTTTCATTATTACGCTCTGAATCAAGAGGAGTTCTTTCAGCACTACCACAAGAGGAGCAACGCCGAAAGTACATTTAGCATGATTAAAGCTCGCTTCGGAGAGAGGCTAAGAAGTAAGACGGAACGCGCACAGATCAACGAAGCTCTATGCAAAGTGTTGGCTCACAACATCTGCGTTGTCATACAATCAATCCACGAATTAGGGCTAGAGGTGGAGTTCTTGAGGAAGAATCAATAATGCTTGCCTATCTTCATCCTGACCCCGAAACATTTTGCATCCCTATTGTCCTCTTTCTCCTAATCGGCATCCCTATCGCCGCCCTATTAGGCAAGTGGCTTACTAAAAATGATGACGAGTAATCGAAATTTATAGGCAGAAATGCCGTTTGCCTACAAAATCAGGCTATTTACTGAATTTATAGGCAAAGCTAGATGCTGCCTTAAAAGTAACGTGGCACAAATTTAACATCCTGCATAAAAATTTGGCTTTGCCGAAGTCTCACGTTTGCTTGAAAAAGAGATGAGCTGCTAGAAAACTCACTAGCCAAAGCAGGACCCAAATTAAATGATTTCATTTACATAGCTATCTAGATAAAGTAAAATCCGTCCCCCATTTGACTATATTGGTCTGGTGCATCGTTAGAAGCAGTCTCATAAATACCTGTGACCAAAATTTTTAGCCGATGTTTATGGTGTCTTCAAAACTGCCAAACCATTTATAAGATGAGTTGTAGTCACCTCAATTCTTATGTAGATGTTAGGGCCGTGAGAAGTAAGCAATTCTTAGTGAGACACTACCTTGATTATTGAGGCAAATAAAGAAATCCTTAAGCCCTGGTCTTCTCCTTTATTTCGTTGGGCTGGTAGTAAAAGGAAATTACTGCCGTCCTTAATCGAATGTAGTCCACGGAGATTTATACGGTACATAGAGCCTTTTGCAGGGTCAGCTTGCTTGTTTTTTGCTCTCAAGCCTCAACAGGCTGTGCTTGGCGATATAAACCAAGAACTATTAAAGACGTATGAGGTGATTCGCTCTCACCCTCGTTTAGTAGCGCGCGCAGCACATAGTTTTAAGAACAGCGTAGAGGAATACTACAAACTTCGACGTGTATCTCCGCACAAGTTAGATCCGATCGAGCGCGCAGCGCGGTTTGTATATCTAAATCGTTACTGTTTCAATGGAGTTTATCGTACCAATAAAAAAGGGGAGTTCAATGTGCCCCGTGGAGTAAGAACGGGGAATTTGCCGGATGAAAAGTTGTTTTACAGATGCTCAGTTGCATTAAGAGCGGCAACTATTCGACCATTAGATTTTCGCGCCTGCTTACATGATGTTAGGAAAGGTGATTTTATTTACTTAGATCCTCCATATGCGACTTCGACCCAACGCAGATCAGGAGAATATGGCTACGGCTCATTCGATAGTGATGATCTAGAGAGTTTGGTCGATTGCTTAAAGTCGATTGATCGTAAGGGCGCAAGGTTTCTTCTTTCGTATAAAGATAGCACCACCTTGAAAAGGCTATTGCCCGTCACATGGCAAATGCGTAAGATAAATGTAAAAAGACATGTGGCGGGATTTGCTAAATACAGAACTGACGTTATAGAGGTTTTAATTTCTAATTAGTTTTTATGCTTTCCTCACATGGCAGAAGATAAACCGCAAAATATACATGAGGCTTCACGGCGGGAATTAAAAATAGCTGTGCTAAGCGATTTACATGCGTACGACCATTTAAATGATAATGAGTCATATCCTCCATCATATCTCTGCACGACTGCCCCAGAAGATCAAACAGATCATCACCCTATCGCGAGCTTGATTAAATTGATAGATGTAGAACAAATACAGGCTGACATACTCATGTGTTGCGGTGATATGGGAGATAAAGCAAGACCCGCTGGTATCAAGTATGTCTGGGATAAGCTTCATTATATCAAGACGAAAATAGGAGCAAACATACTAGCTGTCACTGCAGGCAATCATGACGTTGACTCACGATTTAAATACACAGAGTATGATGCTAAGGGGCTTCTTCAATCTTTAGTGCCTCAATTCCCTTTGGAAGATGAAGCTCAGAATAACAAGTACTGGGCGCGGAATTTTGTAATTTTAACAGAACCTGATTATAGACTAGTAATACTCAATAGCAGTGCTTATCACGGTGCTAAGGAGGCTGAGTTCGAACATGGCCGAATAGCTCCCAGAACGGTTGAGGCGTTGAAGGCGGAATTAGAGCAGCTAGAGCAAGACCATCCCAGACAGGTAAATATTCTACTTTGCCACCACCATCCTCACAAACATGGTGATATTGAAGATGCTGATTACAGCGTGATGGACGGGGCGCCCAAGCTATTACAACTCTTAGAGTCTGGTGAGTACGGTAATTGGATTGTTATTCATGGACATAAACATCATCCTAGGATTTGTTACGCTGCTGGTGGTTCAAGCGCGCCTATTATTTTCTCCGCAGGTAGTTTTAGCGCGACACTTTATCCTGACATTTCAACACAAGTAAGAAATCAGTTTTACCTGATCGAGTTCCCTCTGTCAGAACTTCCTACCTTGGGCTTGGGTTTAGCTGGCACATTTAAAGCATGGGACTGGTCTAAAGGTAGGGGATGGTTAAGAGCTAGCCAGAGGTCGGGTCTTCCATCGATAGGGGGGTTCGGCAATAGAGGTAATGTTGATACAATCGCTTCTTCGATCGCTACCTTTTTTGACTCTGAGGCAGACCCTTGGATAACGTGGGAGGAAGTTACTACTAGTTTCCCAACTTTGAGATTTTTACTGCCGAATAACCTTGAGATAGTTCTTAAGAGGTTAGAAACACGCCATAATCTCACTATCTTGCGTGACAGTGATGGGCAACCATCACAGCTTGGAAAAGCTAAATGAGTTCAAAACCAACACCTCCACCTATTTTTGAATCATTCAATGCCCGCGCACTTGAGCCAGAAGATGTCGCGCGAACATTTATCCCTCCAGATCACTACTCTGATGTGCTGAAGAGAGCACACACATTGGTTGTTGGGCCGCGGGGAAGTGGCAAAACCACTATTCTCAAAATGCTTCAAGCCCCGGCACTTGAGGCATGGAAGAATCCTATAGCATATGAGTATCGAGACCGCATAGATTTTACAGGTGTATTTATCCCCGCTGATAGGAGTTGGAGTGAACAAATCAATGCTTTAGGAGAGGGTAAGTTAAGTGAAGAGCATCAGAGATTATTCGGTATAGCGGCATTCACAACACATGTGCTTCGCGCTTTGATAGAAGCTATGCATTACAGGGTTCATCCACCGGGTGATTTATCTTTAATTCCACACCGTAGGGTGCAATTAAATAGATCAGATGAGTCTGAATTGGTAGTGTCAATTTCAGAACAATGGTACGTCAAAACCAAAATCCCTAGCTTGTTATCTCTAAAACATGCCCTGACAACCCGGCTCTCTAGTATATGGGAGATAAGTAGTAAAGAATCATTATTAGAGGGAAAGAATCGGGGCGATCGTCTTGCTGAAATAGAATTTTTACATCTTAATTTTCTGCAATCGGCAGGTATAGCTATTGAACTGTTTGACGATTTAACTAATCAAAGCCGAGGTAAATGGGGTCTGTTGTTTGACGAATTGGAACTAGCTCCTGCATGGATTCGAGAAGAACTTATCAAGGCTCTACGAAGCGTAAACAGCCAACTATTATTCAAACTTTCCATGAGTCCCTATAGCGAAGATGCAAACTTACTTCATCAATCCATGTCCGCAACTTTTGGAAACGATTATAACCAGGTAGCACTTTGGTATGCTCATAAAGAAGATGGATATAAATTTTGTAGAGATTTATTTGCTTCTATGCTGAGAGATAGAGGGCTCCCAGACATTCCTCCCCAGAAAATTTTTGGATGGTCAGAGTTCGAAACATTGAGAGAGGAGTATTCTTCAAACGTCACTGCATATAGATATAAATCTAGTCTTCAGCAAAAGTTCGAGGTAATGTCTGAGAAGGATTCATCCTTCCGTAAGTTTCTTCAAGATAAAAAGGTTGATATAGAACACGTTAATTTACTCAGTGAGGATGAACGAGCAGCAAGTGTACGTAAAGTAAGATCCCTTGTCGCAGTTCGGGATGCTTACCGTCCTGCAGAAGGAACAACTCTAAGTCAGAAGCAAGAACGCAGAGGTCGCAAGAACCCTAAACTTTACCGCGGAGCATTATCTTTATTCGCAATGGTCGAGGGAAATCCTAGATGGTTCATAGGAATAGTGGGTGATTTAGTGGATGAATACGCAAAAACCCAACATAAAATCCCTCCGAGTAGACAAGGCATAGAAGTTACAAAGGCAATAAATCGATTTCGAGCGTTTCTGAGAACTATTCCCTGCCCCATTTTCAAGAAAAACCAGCAACCCAGAGGGGTGTTAACTATTCTAGATTTGATTGGAAATTACTTTCATCACGCTGTTGTTGTTAAGAATTTCAGCCCTGACCCACCACTCACTTTTACCGTTGACTCTCGCTCCGATGACTCATTGTTGGACAGTTTAGGGCGAGCATTAAATGCAGGCGCTATCGTCTATGTTAAGGAAATTGATAGCGACGCCGTTCTAAAAACTCTAAGGGGTAAGAGGTTCCGCTTATCGTATTTACTAGCAAGCCACTACGGAATACCGTTAATTCTCGGTCGATCGATATCCCTTAGCTATATAATGAACGCGGAGCATGACTCTTCGCTAACTGATGAGCAACAAGATTCATTGTTTTCTTGAGTTGGAATGATGAAGAGATCTGTAATTGCAAAACCGTGGCAGCGAAGTATTGATCAAAATACTCGTTACGATGCTCTCATTAGTGTAGTAGGGTATGAAAGACGTGCGAATTACGTAGCGAGCGAGTTAGCAGATCAAGCAAGCAGGTTATATGCTTGCGCTTTCGATCAACGAAAAGTATTTTGCTATGAAGCAAACCTTAACTGGTTTAAGCAGAACGATTTTAATATTGAAGAAATTTCAGATAGGGATTATCAAGCTTGGTGCCAAAAGATCATTGCGGAAATATCTGGTAATTCCGATACAAGGAAGCGAATATGTGTTGATATATCAAGTATGTCTCGCTTTAGAATAGCTGTGCTCATTGCGACATTGTTTGAGTTTGGCGGAAGAGAGCAGATAGAGGTTGATTTTCTATATGCCCCAGCAGAATTTTCTCATCCAAAGAGCGAAGAGGGACCAATAATAATAGCTAAACCAGTAGTGGAAACATTCGCAGGTTGGACAACTGAACCTAGCGCTCCACCAGTAGTAATCTTAGGACTTGGGTATGAACGAGATAAGTCTGTTGGTATCGTAGAATATATAGAACCAGGAGAGGTGTGGGCATTTAAACCATATGGAGAGGATCCACGATATGATACTGAGTTAAAAAGAGCTAATCAGGCTTTTTGGGATCTTTTACCGGAGGATCATATTATAGAGTATTTTGTCGATCGACCGTTTGAGTGTTTTACAAACCTAGAATCATTAATTTATGGCACGCTACGATTAGGAAGACCCATTTTAGTGCCTTTTGGTCCCAAGATATTCGCGGCCTGTTGTTTACTTGTAGCCTGCGTCCATCACCCTAAATTAGCTGTATGGCGGGTTAGTTCTGGACAGTTTGAGCCAGCTCTAAATAGGATTCCTAATGGGAAAATAATCGGGTTGGGAGCAGAATTTAATCCTAATATGCCAGATAAAGAGCAATGAGTCTCTGACTGTTGAATACATTAACCGGCTGTGCCCCTAAAGTCCGTTTTGACTATAAAGTCGGTGAGTTGTCCACAAAGTCGAAATTAAGGTAGTCCGCTACTTAGCCCCGCCCTTTTTAAGATTCGGATAACAGCCTTCGCCGCTGGAATCTGTTTTTGCGGCCTTGCGGCGGCGGAGTCGGTGGGCGGCGAGGCCCGCGAGGCCTGTGCCGAGGAGGAGGAGGGTGGCGGGTTCAGGGACGCTGGGGGGCGGGGGTTGGGAGAAGTTGTAGGTGAGGCTCTGGAATCTGTAGTTGGGGATGCCGTTGGGGCCGATGTCGTTAAGGACAAAGCGGACGGTTGCCAAGCCTTCGCCGCTTAAGAGAGTGCTGAAGACAAAGTCGGAGTGCTGGGGGTTGCAGCCGCTGCCTAGCGTGGGGGTCATGGAGCGCGCGCAGAGTGTGCCGCTGAAGGTAAAGGGCGTGGTTAAGATCAGCTCGGGTGCGGTAATCTGCGGGAGCGAGAGCGTGCCGGTGGTCGTAAAGGTGAACGCGCCCTGGTAAAAGAGACGCTGGAAGTCTGTGCCGTTGATCGTGCCCGAGCCGTTGCTGATTTGATCTCCGGCGAGAGTCTTGGTCAGGCTAAAGGTCGCGAACGCGCCGAAGGGTGAACACAAATCGCAGGGGATAGAAGTGCCGGAGGAACCGCCGCCGTTGATGGAGAAGTTCTGACCGGAAAGAGAGTATAGCGGTGTGCCGCCGATGCCCGTCAGAGAGACGAAGCCTTCTGTAATCACTATGGGGTCGGCTTTGACTTCGGATGGAAGACAGAGAACTAGAAGAATGAATAGGGGAAGTATTCTGGTGAGTTGACGCATCTTTTTAGACCTCCGGGACCGAGAGGGTGTGGTCAGAGCTATTGGACGACGCGATAGATGATGAGAAAGGCGTAGACGAGTACGCCGAGCGCGAGCAGGAAGATGATGACGGAAATGCCTGTGAAGATTTTGTCTACCATGAGAATGCTCCTAAGGGAAGCTTCGGACGGGGCTCCCTTACAGGAGGCTGGCCGCCGGATAACTGTTTAGCTATGGCCCGCATTGTGCCACAAAAGGAAAAGGTCGTAAATCGTAAATCGTAAATCGTGAATCGTAAATAGAGAAAAGCGCGTTCGTCTATTTACGATTCACGATTTACGATTTACGGTCTTATGCTTCAGCCCGTGGCGGAGAGGTCGTGGCGTTCGAGTTTAAGATAGAGACCGCGACGGGTCAGGCCAAGCTCGCGTGCGGCGCGCGAGATGTTGCCGCAGTGTTTGCGCAGGGCTTCGGCAATCATACGGCGCTCGACTTCGGCCAGCGCGTCCGCGAGCGTCATGCCGTCGGTCGTGCCCGAAGGGCCGATGGAAGAGACAATCGAGGGCGCACCGCTCAAGGGCGCGCTTGTGCGTTTCAGCTCGGGCGATAGCTGGTCGGGCGTGATGGTCGTTGAATCTTCGCTGCGCGCGACGATGCGTTGAATCTCGTTGCAAAGCTGGCGGACGTTGCCCGGCCAGTCCGAGACCATCAGTAGATCGACGGCCTGCGGCGTTATCTGTATGTCGCGGCGGCCAAACTTCGCTGAGTAGTGGTTGATGTAGTAGTTGACGATGGTCGGAATCTCGCTGCGACGCTCGCGCAATGGCGGGACGCGCAGGCGTATGACGTTCAAGCGGTAGTAGAGGTCTTCGCGAAAACGTCCCTGCGCGACCAGCTCTTCTAAATCCGTGTTGGTGGCGGCAATGATCCGCACGTCGACGCTGGCGGGCCGCTGCTCGCCGAGGGGCTGAATCTCTCCCTCCTGTAAAAACCTGAGCAGCTTGGGCTGTACATCAAGCGGGAGGTCTCCGACTTCGTCTAGAAAGAGAGTGCCGCCCGCAGCCGTGCGAATGACGCCGGGCGAATCCGCCACCGCGCCCGTGAACGCGCCCCTGCGATAGCCGAAGAGATAGCCTTCGGTCAGCTCCTTCGGGACAGCCGTGCAGTTAAAGGGCACGAAAACTTTGTTGCGGCGCGACGAGAGAGCATGAATAGCACGCGAGACAAGCTCTTTGCCCGTGCCCGATTCGCCTGTGACGAGCACCGTCACGTCAGAGGAACGAATCTTGTGCACTTCTTCTACAAGACGCGTCATCGCCGGACTTGAATGTATAAAACCGGGCAGGAGGCTCTGGTCCACAAGCGTCGTCTGTTCCTGGTTATCGCGGCCCGTGCGCTCGCGCTCGCGAAGCGCGCAGACATCCATCCCCAATTCAACGACACGCAGGAGCGGTTGAATCGAAACATTGTCGGGCAGCGTGGAGGCCGCGCGCGGGCTAATCATCAAGGTCGCGGGCAAAGCATTGGTCGCGCGCAGCGGAATCACCGTGGCATCATGCTCGGCAGTAAATTCTTCGAGCGCGTCTTCGCTCATGGCGCGCGCAAGCTCCTCGCCGTAACGCGCGGCCTCTTGTGCAGTGCAGCCGTGCGCGACAACCATCTTGTGCTGGCCCGCTTCGCCCGGCTCTACAATCAGTACAAGGCGCGCGTTTGTCTCCTGATGAATGACGGCGGCCAGCTCCCTCAGGAGCAGCTCGCGCGAAGCGACCGCTTCCGTCAAACGCAGGGTCAAAAGCTGGGAGAGCGCCGAAGGCTCCGTGCGAGATTCGGGCGCGACGCTGTGCTCAATATTTTGTAAAGCTTCTTCAGCGCCGTCTAAATCAAGACCCGCGCCCAGCTCGCGAAACACAAGCGCGGCGCGAGCCATGTGCTCCTCTGCGCGCTCGGGCTGTGTTGCACTGTAAGCTTCTCCGAGACCCTTGTGCGCAAGCGCGCTCCTGTAACGGTCGCCCAGCATCTCGAAGATGGAAACGCTGCGACCATAATGATGAGCGGCGAGCGTCGAATCATGCTGCGCCATCGCGAGCATGCCCTGAAGACGTTGAGCTTCGCCTGCAAGAGCTAAATCCGTCGCAGAGTCAGCCGTGTCGTCCGTGACCTTTTGCAGCTCCTCGGCGCATTCGGTTAACAAGCCTTCCTGCAAATAGCCCGCGGCCAGCAGGAGACGCGAATCGCAGATGGCCTGACGGTCGCCTATGCGCTCGGCCAGACTAAAAGAGTCGCGCCCTTCATCAAGCGCGCGCTCGGAGTCTCCCATCGCAAGGTGGCAACGACCGAGCGTGCGCAGTGCCTGACCCGCGTACCATTTATTTCCGTTCTCCGTCGCGAGCGTGACTGCGCGCTCAAGATAATGTTGCGCATCGTCGAGGTCGCCGCGCAGCATACGCAGCTCGCCGAGCGAATCCAGAATCATAGGCACTTTCGCGCCGCGCTCGTCTATCTCCGAAGCCAGTTGAAGCGCACGCTCAAGAGATTTTTGCGCGCGTTCCCAATCGCCCACGAGGATGAGATTGATGCCCAGATTGTTGTAGCCGTCCGCCGCGTTCGCCTTGTGGTCCGTGCGCTCGTAGTAGCCGATGGCTTTTTCCAGAAAGCGTATGCCGTCGCGCGGGCGTTTCAAAAACCAGCACGCGCCAGCCATGTTGGTGTAAATCTTGCCGAGCAGGTAAGTCGCAGGATGACGACCGACGAGCTTCAACGCCTGCTCGAAATTGCTGAGACCCGATTCGTAATCGCCCGTGTGCGTGGCGGCGACCGCGATGCCGAAGTAGGCTTCGGCCATCCCGCGCCATGAGCCTTCACGACGAAAATGCTCAAGCGCCTTTCCGGCGTGGTCGCGCGCGATGGTGTATTCGTTAATGCTGCGATAGACGCGCGAGAGCGCAGAGTAGACTGAACCCAACTGCGCGTCCGTTCCGCCTTCGGTCACGTCGCGCAAAGTCGCGTTCAGAAGCGCAATGGCCTTGGGATGATCGCCCGTGTAGTTGTGCGCAAGCCCTACCTGCACACGCAGGGTGATTTGAGTGGCCGGGTCCATCTTGGCGCGCGACTCCGTCGACTCGTACATCTGCACGGCGTCCAGAGATTCGCGGTAGCGGCCCTGCATTTCCAATGCGGCGGAGAGCGCGCAACGCGCCAGCGCTAATTGCGAAGCGTCGTGACGCGCGGCCTTGATTAAAGAACTCAAACGGGAGACGGCTTCGGAAGAGAGCCCCTGGTCTAGCAGGACGTGTATGGCTTCAAGCTCCGCGACGAGTGATTCTCGCGAAGAGTGTACGCGCGCGCGTGAGTTGAGACGAGCACGCGCGTCTTCCAGATTAACGACACCGGGAGATGTTGCGTCCGCTTCTCGATTCGCATCGCGGCCTGTGTGCGAATGTTTAGCCATCGACAAATAACGGAAGGTCCGAATTCTATAGAAAGTGCGAATCCACGGACCTTTTCAGTTTACCTTTTAACGAAGGGTAGGAATGAGAGGCGCAGGGAAGAGGGTTCGTCAGGCTCCCACAGAACCGTTCCCGTTCACAAACCTAAAACACTCTACGGCTAGGCAATGTAACACAGGGATAGGCCAAGCGTCCACCCCCTTAAGCTTAACTACAGCCGGAATTTAACCCATGGCCCGACAGTGCGCTTCAAGGTCTCTGCGGAAGGCACGCACGGGCGCGGCCCGTCACCTTGACACACTCACAAGAGCCCCGTTATCATCAACGTTTCCGTCTGGAGCGCGGGAGTCTGTCTATACGTTTATGTTTGAGTCTTTATCCGACAAATTAAAGCGCACCCTGAAGAACCTTCGCGGCGAGGGCGTGTTGACGCCTGCGCATGTGGACGCTGCGCTCCGGGAGATTCGTCTAGCGCTGCTGGAAGCTGACGTTAACTACAAGGTCGCTAAAGATTTCATCTCCTCGGTCAAAGAGAAGGCCGAAGGGCAGCAGGTCTGGCAGGAGCTGAAGCCGTCGGAACAGGTTGTCAAGATTGTTTATGATGAGCTGGTTGATTTGCTTGGCGGTCAATCTTCGCGGCTGGTCTTTACGAAAACTGCTCCGAACGTTGTGATGATTGTCGGCTTGCAGGGTTCGGGTAAGACGACCTCTACGGGCAAGATCGCGCTCTGGCTGGCGAAGAATCAAGAGCGCAAGCCGCTCTTAGTTTCGACCGACGTTTACCGCCCCGCCGCACGCGAGCAGTTAAAAGTCATCGCCCGCGCCACAGGCCAATCCATCTTTGAGCTGCCCGAAACAAACGACCCGCTGACCCTGACGCGCGAAGCCTTCAAGCACGCGCGCGATACTGGATATGACACGCTGCTGATTGACACAGCCGGGCGTCTGCACATTGACGACGAGTTGATGGATGAGCTGGTTGCTATTAAAGGCGAGACGCGGCCCGTAGAGATTCTGTTTGTGGCCGACGCCATGACGGGACAGGACGCTGTGCGCAGCGCCGAAGAGTTTCATCGTCAGGTAGGCATCACGGGTGTTGTGTTGACGAAGATGGACGGCGATGCACGCGGCGGCGCGGCGCTTTCCATCAAACAGGTCACGGGCCAGCCCGTCAAATTCGTAGGCGTCGGCGAAAAGTACGACGCGCTTGAGCCGTTTTATCCGGAGCGTATCGCGCAGCGCATTCTGGGCATGGGCGACGTGCTTTCGCTCATCGAAGAGGTGCAATCAAAAGTTGACCAGTCGGAAGCCGAAGAGCAGCTCAAGAAGATGCAGAAGAACGAGTTCACGCTCGACGACTTCCGCAAACAGCTCCGGCAGGTCAAACGCCTCGGCTCCTTCTCAAAGATTATGAAACTCCTGCCCGACCAGCTCCTCGGCGGCATCGGCATGCCCGAGCTAAATGAGGAACAGTCGGCGCAGATGGAGAAGGAACTCAAGCGCACCGAAGCCATCATCGATTCGATGACCAACGAGGAGCGCTCGGACCATCGCATCCTCAACGCCAATCGTCGTCGCAGAATCGCGCGCGGCTCGGGCACGCAGGTCGCGGAAGTCAACGCTCTTATCAAGCAGTACACGGAGATGCGCCAGATGATGCGACAGCTTTCGGGCGCGGGGCTGTTCGGTGGAGGCTCGGGCGGTGGCGGCGGACTCAAAGGCAAGATGATGCGCCGCATGGCCGGGATGATGGGCATGCCCGACATGAGCGGCATGATGGGCGGCAACGGAGACGAAAGTGATTTAGGCAGCATAGGCGCGGGCGGGCTGCCGCAACTTCCGGGTGCGCCCTCGCGCAAGAAGCTGAAGAAGAAACGGAAGAAGAAACGGAAATAAAACAGTGACAAGTGACGAGTGACAAGATAAAAACTTGTTCTTGCTTGTTACTTGTCACTCGTTACTTGTCACTAAATCGGAGGATGAAAGTTTGTTAGCGATTAGATTGATGCGTATGGGCGCGAAGAAGAGACCTTCTTACCGCGTGGTGGTCAAGGAAAAGCTTTCCAAGCGCGACGGCTCTTACCTTGAGAACCTTGGGACTTACAACCCTATTGGTAAAGAAGGCGCGGAGATTAATCTCAACTCGGAGCGTGTGCAGTACTGGTTGAAGCGCGGCGCGCAGCCCACGGAGACCGTTCGCCGCCTGATTAAGCAGAACGAAAAGGCTCAGGCTCCACAGCCCGAAGCGTAAAAGTCCCAAATCCCAAGTCCAAAGTCCCAAGTCTTTAAAGACAGACCGGGACTTGAGACTTGGGACTTTGGACTTGGGACTCCGTGATGAGAGAGACTGTCGAGATGATTGTGAAGGCCCTCGTGGACGACGCCGAAGCGGTGGACGTGCGCGAGGTCGAGCGGGGCGGCCAGACCTCTTTGATTGAGGTGCGCGTGGCCCAGGCCGACATGGGCAAAATCATCGGGCGACAGGGACGCACGGTGCGCGCGCTGCGCTCCATCCTGAATGCGGCAAGCTCTAAGGGAAAGCGGCGCTACATTTTGGAAGTCGTCGAATGAGCGAGGACGCGAGCGGGGCCGAAGCGCGTGCCGAAGGTTCTACGGACGAGGAGTTGGTGGCCGTTGCGCGCGCTGTTCGGACACGCGGGTTGCGCGGCGAGCTGGTCGCAGAGCTTTTGACTGACTTTCCGGAGCGCTTCGAGGGGCTTGAAAAGCTCGTCGGCGTTGCGCCCGATGGCCTCCGCACGGTGCTCGAATTAGAGGAGCACTGGCTTCATCAGGAAAGAATCGTCCTCAAGTTTGCGGGCTACGATTCGATAGAAGAGGCGAGCAAGCTTGTAGGGTTTGAGTTCGCCGTTCCTGAACACGAGCGCGTCGAGTTGGAAGAGGACGAGTTCTACGATTGGGAGCTTGAGGGCTGCCGCGTAGAGACCGTGGAGGGCGAGCATCTGGGGCGCGTGCGCTCGATTATGCGAACCGGCGGCGTCGAGATGCTCGTGGTTGAAAACGATGGAGGCGAGCGCGAATACCTGCTCCCTTTGGCCGAAGAAATTTGCGTGCTCGTAGACGTCGGCCAGAAACTGATTCGCGTCGACCCGCCCGAAGGACTCTTGGAATTTTAGATTTGCGATTTTAGATTTTGGATTAACGCAACCGAGATTGAAGCTCGTCAAGATGTGTGACCACTCCAATCTAAAATCCAAAATCTAAAATCTAAAATCGAATGAAGTTTGACATCATCACCATCTTCCCGGACTTTTTTCGGGAGCCGTTTTCATACGGCATCGTGAGGCGGGCCGCGTCGTCGGGGCTGGTGAAGATAGAGGCGCACGACCTCAGGCGCTGGACAACGGATAAGCACAGGCAGGTGGATGATCGCCCCTTCGGCGGCGGCGATGGAATGGTCCTCAAGCCTGAACCGATCTTTGCAGCCGTCGAAGAATTAACGGGCACAGAGGAGCGCGAGAAGTTTCCAAAGGGGACGCGCGTGGTGCTTTTGTCGCCGCAGGGCCGCGTGCTGACGCAAAGCCTTGCGCGTGAGTTATCCGAAGCCGCGCACGTCGTGCTCATCTGCGGGCGCTACGAGGGAGTTGACGAGCGCGTGGCCGAGCACCTCGTGACGGATGAAATTTCCATAGGGGATTACGTGCTGTCGGGCGGCGAGCCCGCCGCGCTCGTCCTTGTGGATACGGTAGTCAGGCTCGTCCCCGGCGCTCTCGGCAGCGAGACTTCTGCCGTGAATGAATCGTTCTCCGAGGGGCTTCTGGATTATCCGCATTACACGCGCCCGCCGGAGTTTCGTGGAATGCGCGTTCCGCCGGTATTGCTCGGCGGCCATCACGGTGAGATTGCGCGCTGGCGCGCACGACGCGCGCTGGAGAAAACAAAGCGTCACCGCCCTGACCTCGTAGAACGCGCGCGTGCTGATGAAGCGGGGCGACGGTCGATTGAGAGTCTTGAGCAGGAAGACAAAGATTAAGAAAGCAGTTTTTAGTTTTCAGTTTTCAGAAGAGAACGAAAAGCTTTTACTGAAAACCGGAAACTGAAAACCAAAAACTGAACACTGTCATTATTGGAGTTAAAGAGATGAATCGCTTGGATACAGTTGAAAATGCGCAGTTGCGCGAGAAAATCCCGGATTTTCAGCCGGGTGATACGGTGCGCGTGCACGTACGCATCAAGGAATCTGAGACCAAAGAACGCTTGCAGGTCTTTGAAGGCATCGTGATTGCGCGCAAGCACGGCGGCGCACGCGAGACCATCACTGTCCGCAAGACCAGCTTCGGCGTCGGCGTGGAGAGAATCTTTCCGCTTCATGCGACCATCGTCGACCACATAGACGTCATCAAGCGCGGGCGCGTGCGTCGCGCCAAGCTCTACTACCTGCGCGAGCTGCGCGGCAAGGCCGCACGCATCCGCGAGCGCGACACGCGATCTCAAGCCAACGCGCAGGGCGCTTCTTCGAGCAAAAAGTAATTCGATTGCGGAATGCGGATTTCGGATTGCGGATTGAAGAAACAGAAACTGTCTTGTTCTTCTAATCCGCAATCCGAAATCCGCATTCCGCATTCCGGTGATTCCTCTTGCGCATAGCCATTGACGCCCACTCTGTCGGCACTGGATTGGCGGGCAACGAGACCTACATCACCAATCTTATAGAAGCCCTGGCCGAGATAGACGCGGTCAATCAATACACGCTCTACGTCACCAAACGCTCGGCGGTCGAGCGCTTTCAAGACCGCTGGCCCAACTTCACCACGCGCCTGACTTTGCCGCACACGCCGCTTGTGCGTATTCCCCTGACGCTTTCGCGCGAGCTGCGCCGCCGCCCCGTAGACCTTCTGCATGTACAGTACACAGCGCCGCCTTTTGCCCCGTGCCCGGTCATCCCCGTCATACACGATCTGGCGTTTGAGCACCTGCCGGAAACTTTCAAGCGTCGTAGCTGGATGCAGCTTCGACTGACCGTGCGCCGCACCGCGCGCCGGGCCGCGCACATCCTGACCGTCTCTGAGTATTCCCGGCGCGACATCGCAAAGACTTACGGCATCGCGCCCGAGCGTATCACCGTGACGCCACTGGCTGCGCCTGAAAGCTTCGCGCCCGTCACGGACGCGGGCGAGCTTCGACGTGTGCGCGAGCGTTACAAGATTGAGGACCGCTACATACTCGCGGTCGGCTCTATACAGCCGCGTAAAAACTTAATCAGACTGCTCCGCGCATATTCAGACTTGCTTCGCGCGCGCACAGACGCTAAGCTTCCACAGCTTGTTCTGGTAGGAAAACGCGCGTGGCTGTATGAAGAGACCCTTCGTGCGGTCAGAGAGATGAATTTAGCGAGCCGTCTCGTCTTTACGGGTTACGTGCCCGAAAGCGATTTGCCTGCGCTCTACACGGGCGCGCTCGTGTTTGTTTATCCATCGTATTTCGAGGGCTTCGGCTTGCCGCCGCTCGAAGCCATGCAGTGCGGCGCGCCCGTCATCACAGGCGAGCGTACGAGCTTGCCGGAAGTCGTAGGCTCCGCCGCCGTCATGGTTGACCCTTTTGACACGGACGCTCTTGGACAGGCAATCGCGCGCGTAGTTGACGACGCGGATTTTCGTGACGTGCTTCGCGCACGAGGGCTCGAACAGGCGCGCAAGTTTAGCTGGCGCGAGACGGCGCGCCTGACTTTGGAAGCTTACAAACGCGCGGCGCGCAGGGATTAAAAAAGAGTCAGAAGCAGTTTGAAAAGTAATTGTTTAGATCCGTAGGAGCTGGATGTTTATAGTGTAATGTCATCAATCAACTATCAAGCTCCGTAGGAGCGGCATGTTCCGCATCCGTGACATCACGCTCCTACGGAGCTTGATTCCGGGAAATACGTGCGAGCTATAAACATTCAGTCCCTACGGGACTTTTCAAACTGCTTCTCAGGTCTTTGCCGGAGAGTTAAACGCTATAACATTTTGGGAGCAAGGGGGCGCGAGGGATTCTGGAACATGCTCGCGCCGGTTGACTCTGATGCGCATAGCCATCTTGGGAACACGCGGGGTGCCCGCCAGCTACGGGGGCTTTGAAACATTTGCCGAACAACTTTCGACGCGCCTCGTCGCACGCGGCCACGAAGTCACTGTCTATTGTCGCTCGCACTACGTCAGCCCGCGCCAGCTTGAGTATCACGGCGTGCGGCTGAAAGTGCTGCCCACCTTTCGTCATAAATATTTCGACACCATCGTCCACACCTTCATCTCGGCCCTGCACGCTTCGACGCGCCGCTTTGACGCCGCGCTCATCTGCAACGCCGCGAACGCGCCCTTTGCTCCCATCCTCCGCATCGTCGGCACGCCCGTCGCGCTCAATGTCGATGGTTTGGAGCACAAGCGCAAGAAGTGGAACTGGCTCGGGCGCGGCTACTATCGTCTGGCCGAGCGTCTGGCAACGCTCTTGCCCAACGAAGTGGTGACGGACGCACGCGTCATTCAGGACTACTATCAGGCACGCTACAACACGCCTTCGACGATGATCGCCTACGGCGCGGAAATCGAGCGCCGTCCAGACCGCGCCGCCGTGCGTCAGTGGGGTGTGGAGCCCAACCGCTACGTGCTCTACGTCTCGCGTCTGGAACCTGAGAACAACGCGCGGCTCGTCATCGAAGCCTTCAAGCGCGTCAGGACTTCTCATCGTCTACTGATTGTCGGCGACGCGCCCTATGCGCACGAGTACATACGCGAACTCAGAGAGCGCGCCGAAAGCGACCCGCGCATTATCTTCACAGGCTTTGTCTTCGGTGATTCCTATCGCGCGCTCCAACAGAACGCCTACTGCTACGTCCACGCCACGGAAGTCGGGGGCACGCATCCAGCGCTTGTCGAAGCGATGGGCTACGGCAACTGCGTGCTCACCCTGGCCGCTCCGGAAAACATAGAGGTTGTCGGAGAAGCTGGCATTCCCTACAAGGACGAGGCGGAGCTGGCCGAACAGCTTCAAAGAGTCCTGCGCGATGCTTCCATGGTCACGGCTTATCGCCAGCGCGCGCAGGAGCGCGTGCGGGAGTATTACGACTGGGAAGGCATAGTGGATCGTTACGAAAGCCTGTTTGCGGATTTAGCCGCCGGGCTCAGGCCCGTCCAGCCGGACTTCACAGCCTACGCGCCGCGCGAAGAAGCACAAACGCCCGTCGCCGAAGTGAAAGTCAAAGCAGGGGAATAAAAGCCGTAAATCGTAAATCGTGAATCGTAAATAGAAGAACTGGTTTTCCTCTATTTACGATTCACGATTTACGATTTACGGCTTTTATTTTACATCTTCACGTCTTTGACGTTGGCCGGGCGCGTGAAGAGCGAATCTAAAATCGGTCGATTAATCTCGACCGAGTCGTAGTTGATGCGGCTCGTCTGCTGGCCTGTGCGGAAGTGGTCTATGATGAAGGGGATGGTCACGCCGCTGACGGTCACAAACTGTGCGAAGCGGTCCTCTTCATCCGTCTCCTCGCCTTCCTTGCCCTTGCGCTTGTAGAGAACTTTCGAGGGCAGCCCGTCGCGCGCACCGAATTCATATTCGACTGCAAGCCCGTCCGGGTATGTCAGCCGCACAGTCTCGTTGCGTTTGGCAAGTCCGGCTTCGCGTCGCCCGACATAGGTAAGCTTCCCACCCTCTTTGCGCCAGTAGCCGCGCAGCAGGTAATCGATGTTGGTCCTTATGGCAAAGCGAAAATCTTCCACCTGCTCGCGCGTCATCTCCTGCAAGGTCTTGGCCTGACCGTCGTAGAGCCAGCCCGTGTTGCCCGTGTTGGTTTGAATAAGACGCACGCCCGCGCCTTTGAACTCCGTGCGCTCGCGATCCGGGTACACTATGTAATCCACAAAGGTCAGCGGAAGACCCGAGACGCCATCCTTGTACTGCGTGAAGTAGCCGCGACCGATGGTGTTCTGGACTTTGAGATAGCTCTCGCCGCCCATCGCTTCGACGGCGCGCTTGACTATCTGCTCGGCCTTCTCTTCGTTGGCCGGAGCAGGCGGCGGAGCACTGGCTGCGGCAGCAGTGGAAGCCTTGTTATCGCTGCCGCCCGTCTGCGCGTGCACGCTCGGCGCAACAACAAAACAGGCTACAAGAAGGGTGATGAATGAGAGGCGCACTCCGAAAGCGCGAGAGAAGCTTCGACTATTCATAAGCTTATTAGACCACGAATTATCCGGTGAAGACAAAAGGTCAGAGGTAGAAGGTAAAAGACAAAAGTCGGGGGAAGCCACTTTTATTAAATCTGGCTTCCCCCGACTTTTTACCTTCTACCTTTTACCTTTTTAATTCAACAAAGCGTCGGTCGCGGTATCATCCATCTTGATGACGACTTCGCCTTCTTCTACGTCAGCCGTGAAGTTGGTCGCCTGCTTCCACATGTTGGTAATCGGCAGCTTGACCTTCTCGTCTATGTGGCGTTTGAGGAAGCGCGCGCCGTAGGCAGGGCTGAAGCCCTTCTCGGTCAGAAGATCAATCGCGCGCTCCGTGACTTCCACGTTCTTTCCCTGACGCTCCATCTGGCGGCGGAGCTTGCTTAGATACAGCACCGCAATCTGGCGCACCTCATCCATAGTCAAAGGCGAGAAGACGACTATCTCGTCAATGCGGTTGCGAAACTCGGGCGAGAATCTTTGTTCGGCGGCCTTCAGCACTTCATGCTTGACCGCACGCACATCGCCCAAAGTCTTCGTGCCGAAGCCCAGCGGCTTCTCGTACTTCTTGAAGCTCTCCGAGCCAAGGTTTGAAGTCATGATGACGATGGCGTCCGAGAGATAAACCTTCTTGCCGCGCCCGTCCGTCATCCAGCCTTCGTCAAAGGCTTGCAGGAACAGGTTCATCAAGTAGGGCGAAGCTTTCTCGACTTCGTCGAGCAATAGAACCGTGTAAGGATTCTCGCGCAACTGCTCTGTCAGGATACCGCCGCGCTCACTGCCTACGATGCCGCGCGGCATGCCGATGAGCTTTTCAATTCCAACTGTGCCGTCGCCGTATTCCGACATGTCTATGCGAACCATCTTTTCTTCATCGCCAAACATGAACTCGGCCACGGCCTTTGCCAGCTCGGTTTTGCCCACGCCCGTCGGCCCCAGGAAAAGCAGCACGCCGTCGGGCTTGTAATGATTCTCCTTGAGCGGCCCCTTGTTCAGACGCAGACGCTGCGCAACGGCCTTGATAGCTTCCTTTTGGCCTATGACGCGCTTGCCAAGGTCCGCGTCCATATCAGCGAAGCGGTCGTTGGTGTCGCGGAAGATCATGTCGCGCGGGATGCGTGATTCCTGCGAGATGACTTCGATGATGTGCTCGGGTTTGACGACGAGCGTGTTCGGCTCGTTAATCTCCACCTTGACGGCAGCCGTATCGAGCCAGCCGATAGCTTTGTCCGGAAGGTGCAGGTTCCTGATGTACTTCGGAGCCATCTCCAGCGCCGTGTTGATGGCGTCGTCCGAGATGGTCACCGAATAATTCTTTTCCAGACGCGAGCGCAGACCCAAGAGAATCTCGCGCGTCTCGTTAATCGTAGGCTCCAAGACCTTGACCATGCGGAAGCGACGCGCAAGAGCTTCGTCCTCTGCGATGTATTCTTTGTACTCGGTCAGTGTCGTCGCGCCGATGATACGCATCTCTCCGCGCGCCAGCGCAGACTTGAACATGTTGGCGGCATCGCTCGACGTGCCGAGCGCCGCGCCCGCGCCGATAATCGTGTGGGCCTCGTCTATAAAGAGAATCAGGTTGTCGCGCTCTTTGACTTCGTCGATGATGCCCTTGATGCGCTCCTCGAACATGCCGCGCAGCATAGTGCCCGCGACAAGTCCGCCCATCTGAAGCTGAACGATGTGAGAGCCTCTGAGCCGCGCAGGAACTTTGTCGGGCTCAAGCTCTACGAGACGGGCCAAGCCTTCGACCACAGCCGTCTTGCCTACGCCCGGTTCTCCGACGAGCATGGGCGAGTTGGCGCGCTCGCGATGGCAGAGAATCTCCACCATCTGCTGTATCTCCATCTCGCGTCCGATGGTCGGCGGAATCTTATCAATCCGCGCCAGCCGATTAAGCGAGACGCCGAAGTGTTTCAAGTAAGGTGGCAGCTCGAACTTTTTCTTGTACTGCTCCTCTTCCTGTTCGCGTATGTGCACGCGCGCGCGCACGTTCTCGACCACGGCTTCGGGCGAGATGCCGAAGTCGCGCAGAACTTCTACGAACAGACCGCGCTCGTCCTGTGAGAGCGCAGTAAAAATATCCGTGGCTTCAATGGTCTTGCGTCCCTGAGCGCGTGCGCGCTCCATCGCGCGCTTGAAGAGGTCTGTCGTGTCGGGCGCAATGCGAAAGCCTTTCCCAACGTGCTGGCGACCGCTGTCCAGGCGCTTATCAATCATCGTCTTGACCATGCGCGGGTCAATCTGAAGATCACGCATCGTCTGATTGAAAAGATCCGCCTCCTGTGTCGCCAGCGCATGAAGGATGTGCTCGACCGAGACATAGTTCTGATCGCGACGGCGCGATTCGTTGAGCGCGTGTTCGAGAATGCGTTGACCGCTGTCGCCGAACTTATCTTTGTACTGCCCAAGGTCTATCATTTTTTGTTTCTCAACTAACTATTAAAGGCAAGCCGAGCACTGTCGCATCAGAAGAGTTGTCAGGAGTGTGACAAACGTTTGACGGCAATGTCGTCTTGAATTTCAAATCTCAGGACCACCGAAAAAAAAGGTGGCCTTTTATGCCTTCAGTTAGATGCGAGGACCGGAAACGCCGTTGCGTTTCCATGCAATCAGAATCATACCACACCTCGCACCTGCAATTAGCAAGCCAATTTTTTAAGGCAAAAGTAGAGCCGTAAATCGTAAATCGTGAATCGTAAATAGAGGGAAAGCCGTTCTCCTATTTACGATTCACGATTTACGATTTACGCCCTTTTTGCCTTGCCTAGTAGTCGTAGTCTTCGCCGCCGTGGCCCTGAGGCGCGGCCCGTTTAGGCTCCGGCGCATCCGTGATGGCTGCATCAGTTGTCAACAGTAGCCCCGCGATGGATGCAGCATTTTGCAACGCCGTGCGGACCACCTTGGTCGGGTCAATAATCCCCGCCGCCACAAGGTCTTCATACTCGCCCGTCGCGGCGTTGAAGCCGACAGAGCCTTTTGACTCTTTGACGCGACCGACGGCAATCGCTCCCTCGACGCCTGCGTTCTCGGCGATGCGCCGCAAGGGTTCTTCCAGCGCGCGCTTGACCAGGTTGACGCCCGTCTGCACGTCTTGGTCCTCGATGCTTAATTTGTCCAGCGCACGACCTGCACGTAGGAGCGCCACGCCTCCGCCCGGAACAATGCCTTCCTGCGCGGCGGCCTTGGTCGCGTTCAAAGCATCTTCGACGCGCATCTTGATCTCTTTCATCGCGGTCTCTGTAGGAGCACCGACGCGTATCACTGCGACACCGCCCATCAACTTCGCCAGCCGCTCTTCCAACTTCTCGCGGTCGTAATCCGAAGTCGCATCTTCAATCTGCTTGCGAATGGTCGCCACGCGCCCCTGAATCGCTTTCGCAGAGCCGCCGCCTTCGACAATCGTCGTCGTGTCTTTGTCCACGATGATGCGCTTGGCCGTACCCAGATCATTAAGCGCTACGTTCTCAAGCTTGATGCCGAGGTCTTCTGTGATAACGCGACCGCCGGTGACGACGGCGAGGTCTTCAAGGATAGCTTTGCGACGGTCGCCGAAAGCAGGAGCTTTGACGGCGCAGACTTTGATCGTCCCGCGCAGGCGGTTGACCACGAGCGTCGCCAGCGCATCGCCTTCGACGTCTTCCGCGATGATAAGAAGCGAGCGGCCCTGTCCCACAACCTGTTCAAGCACCGGGAGCAGGTCGCGCATCGCCGCAATCTTCTTCTCGTGGAGCAGAATCATAGGCTCGTCCAGCACGCATTCCATGCGGTCCGGGTTCGTGATGAAGTAAGGAGAAAGATAGCCACGGTCGAACTGCATGCCTTCGACTATGTCCAGCTCCGTTTCCATCGTCTTGGATTCTTCGACCGTCACCACGCCGTCCTTGCCGACCTTTTCCATAGCCTCGGAGATGAGCTTCCCTATCTGACGGTCGTTGTTGGCCGACACGCTCGCCACGTTTGCCAGCTCTTCTTTACTCTTGACCTTCTTGGACATGCGCTCAAGCTCGGCCACTGCGGCTTCGGTCGCCTGCTGAATTCCACGCTGCAAGGCCATGGGATTAGCGCCCGACGTGACGTTCTTCACGCCCCCGCGAAAGATGGCCTGCGCGAGCACTGTCGCAGTGGTAGTGCCGTCGCCCGCCGTGTCGTTGGTCTTCGTCGCCACTTCGCGCACCATCTGCGCGCCCATGTTTTCGTAGTTGTCCTCAAGCTCAATTTCTTTAGCGACCGTCACGCCGTCTTTCGTAATCACGGGCGAGCCGAACTTTTTCCCGAGCACGACGTTGCGCCCCTTCGGGCCGAGCGTCACGCGCACGACGTTCGCCAGCGTGTTCACGCCCTTAAGCATCGCCGCGCGCGCCTCTTCCCTGAACTTCAAATCTTTCGCCACTTTTATTTTCTCCCTAACCGTTCATTTAATTGCTATTCGTAATAAGCTTTGAGCTTCACGCACTTCGTTTTAATTTCCGTCGGCTGACCGCGAACCACTAAGAACTCCTTGCTCACATCACACTTTGGCTTAGTTTTAAAAGAGAGTCCTGCCGCCACCTTGACCCTGTCTTCACCGACGGCGTCCGCTTGAAAGAAGACGCAGTAATAACAACCTATCTCTTTATCGCATGATCCGGTGAAGCCAAAACAGCCAGCTTCAAACTGGTCATCCACGCGTTTTCCACTCTTCGCGTCAGCGACAATCGGAACTTTGAATTTATGAGATGCGACCGTATCTTTTTCAAGTATTAGCTCAACCACAATACGATTTTTCGGCGGGGGCGCGCTGACAGCATCAAGCTCCGCCGCCCCGGACAGAGTCAGCGTGATGATTGCCAGCGAAAAGAGAATTTTACGCAACCAGAAATCACTCCGCGCATCAGAGAAAGCCTTAACAACAGCTCCTGCAATTACGAAGCCTGAATAGCTTTTCCTTCATCCACCTTGGCGCGTCCGACCTGCACGCGAGCGGGCCGAAGCAGGCGGTCGCCAATCTTGTAGCCGCGACTGTATTCAGCCGTCACGATGCCGTCCTCTTCGGGCTCGACCTCGATTGTATCCACGGCTTCATGTCGCTCCGGGTCAAACTGCACGCCGACCGATTCGATGGGCTCGACTCCGGCTCCCTGTAGCGAGCCCTCGAAACTCGTGAGCGTCCCGCGCACACCGTTGAGCAGGGCATCGAGCGAGCCGCCCTTTTCCGCAGCCTGAATGGCGCGTTGCAGGTTGTCAGCGACGGGCAGGAGCGCGGCTATAAAATCCGCTCGCTCGCGACGCACGCGCTCGTCCGCCGTGCGATTAAGACGCTGGCGCGTCTCGTCCGTCTCGCGCTGCAACTGCGAGCGCAACTGCTCGAAACGCGATTGCACCTCGACAAGCTTCTGCTCGGCGGCGCGCGCACGCTCCTTCAGCTCCGCGACTTCGCGCGGCGTTTGAGGCGCAGCCTTTTCGCTCGTGGTCGGCTCGTCTGCGTCCGTGCTCGGCTCGCCGTCTACGTTGATGCGGCGGCGGTCCGTGACACGAATCTCTTCCGCCGCAGAAGCGGACGCGTCATCGCGCCGCGCCTCTTCAGACACCTTGTTCTCCATACGATCTTTCTTTTTCTCCCTGCGAAAAGATACCATAATAGTAAGCGGTAAGCAGTGAGCAGTAAGCAGTTTTTATTTTCACTGCTTACTGCTTACTGCTCACTATTAACTGACTTTAATCTCCACGCGCTGCTGTTTCTGCGCCGTCTGTTTAGGCAGACGCAAAGTGAGCACGCCGTCTTTGTACTCAGCCGAGATTGCTTGCTGGTCAACCGTCTGCGGCAGCGGGCCGAACTTGCGCAGGAAACGACCGTGCGGGCGTTCCTGTCTTTGCTGTTGCTGCCTGTTCTCTTCTATCTTGCGCTCGCCGCGAATCAACAGCCTATCATGCTCGACGCTGATGTCGAGCATCGCACGCTCCACGCCGGGCAGGTCCATCAAAATAAGATACTCGCCTTCAAGATTGTAAACGTCCGCCGCCGGAGTCCAATCCGCGCGCTCTATCTCGCCCTCGTCCGTCTCCTCACGCGCGCCCCTGTGCGCCGCCTCGTCAAACAGGCGATTCATCCTATCCTGCAACGCCACCAAATCACGCAACGGGTCCCAATGCATAACTTCAAAGGGATGAGGGCGAATCAAGGGATGAGGGCGGAGGGATGAGGGATGAAGTAAAGAAAGAGCGTTCTTGCTTTTACTTCATCCCTCATCCCTCCGCCCTCATCCCTGCTTTTCATCCCTCATCCTTCATCCCTTTCTTTTACGCTGCTGCGGCAGCGGTTTCGGTTGTGAACTTCATCTGGTCGCCGTCCGACGAGACGTGAATCGTGGAGCCGGGCTCGATCTCGCCGCGCAAGAGCTTGATGGCGAGCGGATTTTGAATCAGCGTCTGAATCGCTCGCTTTAATGGACGCGCGCCGTAGGCCGGGTCGTAGCCCTCGCGCGCCAGCAGCTCTTTGGCCGAATCTTCCAGCACCAGATGGATCTCGCGTTCTTCCAACATGCGTCGCAGACGCTCCAACTGCACGTCTATAATCTGTGCAATCTGTTCGCGCGAGAGCGAGCCGAAGATGACTATGTCGTCAATGCGATTCAAAAACTCCGGCTTGAAATGCAGTTGCAGGACTTCGGCGACCGCCGTGCGAATCTGCTTGTCGTCGCCCTCTGCGGCCTGTATCTCGCGCGAGCCTAAGTTAGAAGTCATGATTAACACGGTGTTCTTAAAATCCACGGTGCGCCCTTTTGAATCCGTCAAACGCCCGTCGTCCAAAATCTGCAAGAGCACGTTAAAGACATCCGGGTGCGCCTTTTCAATCTCGTCGAAGAGAACGACTGAGTAGGGTCTGCGCCGCACGGCTTCGGTCAACTGCCCGCCCTCTTCGTAGCCTATGTAGCCCGGAGGTGCGCCAATCATGCGCGAGACCGCGTGCTTCTCCATGTACTCGGACATGTCCAGACGAATCATCGCGCGCTCGTCATCAAAGAGAAACTCCGCCAGAGCACGCGCCGTCTCGGTCTTTCCTACACCCGTCGGGCCAAGAAAGATAAAGGAGCCTATCGGACGATTCGGGTCTTGAAGTCCTGCACGCGCGCGGCGCACGGCGTTAGCCACAGCCGTCAAGGCTTCGTCCTGACCTATGACGCGCTGGCGCAGGCGTTCCTCCATCGTCACCAGCTTCTGCATCTCGCCTTCGAGCATCTTCGAGACGGGGATGCCCGTCCACTTCGCCACGACGTGAGCGACGTCCTCTTCGTCAACCTCTTCTTTGAGCATCACGCCGTCGCGCTGCAATTCCGCAAGCTTGGATTGCTCTGCCGCGAGCCGTTGCTCAAGCTCAGGAATCTTGCCGTACTGAAGCTCTGCGGCGCGTGCGAGGTCTCCGGCGTTGCGCGCCTGATCGAGTTGCAGACGCAACTGCTCAAGCTCGTTCTTCGCCGTACGCATCTTCTCAATCTCTTCTTTTTCGGACTGCCACTTGGCCTTCATGCCCGAAGATTCTTCTTTGAGGTCGGCGATGCGCTGTTCTATGTCTTTGAGGCGCGCTCGTGAACGCTCGTCCTCTTCGCGCTGCAAGGCTTGACGCTCGATTTCGAGTTGCAGGATTTCGCGCTCAAGCTGGTCTATCTCCTGCGGCAGCGAATCAATCTCTATGCGCAGGCGCGAGGCCGCTTCGTCAATCAAGTCTATGGCCTTGTCCGGCAGAAAGCGGTCTGTGATGTAGCGATTCGAGAGCGTCGCGGCGGCAACAATGGCAGAGTCCTTGATACGCACGCCGTGATGTACCTCGTAACGCTCCTTCAGCCCGCGCAGGATAGCAATCGTGTCTTCAACTGTAGGCTCTCCGACAAAGATCTGCTGGAAACGACGCTCAAGGGCCGCGTCCTTCTCTATATGCTTTTTGTATTCGTTGAGAGTGGTCGCGCCGACGCAGCGCAGCTCGCCGCGCGCCAGCGCAGGCTTCAACATATTCGAAGCGTCAATCGCGCCTTCGGCAGCGCCCGCGCCTACGAGCGTGTGCAGCTCGTCAATGAAAAGCACAATCTGTCCCTGCGCGTTCTCTATCTCTTTGAGCACGGCCTTCAAGCGGTCTTCAAACTCGCCCCTGTACTTTGCGCCCGCGAGCATAGAGCCCAAATCCAGACCCACCAGCCGCTTGTTGCGCAAAGTTTCGGGCACATCGCCAGAGACGATGCGTTGCGCCAATCCTTCGACGATAGCGGTCTTGCCGACACCGGGCTCACCTATTAAGACAGGATTATTTTTCGTGCGCCGCGAAAGCACCTGAACCGTGCGGCGTATCTCGTCGTCGCGACCGATGACCGGGTCCAGCTTGCCCTGTCGCGCTAAATCCGTCAGGTCCTTGGCGTACTTTGAGAGCGCCTGATAGTTGGCTTCCGCGTTCTGGTCCGTGATGCGTACGCCGCCGCGCATCTGCTCTATGACCTTTAAGAGGTCGTCGCGCGTGATGCCGTGCTGGCGCAGGATTTTTCCAGCCTGCCCGTCCTTCTCGTCAGCGATGGCGAGCAGTAGATGCTCCGTGGAGATGTACTCGTCCTGCATCGCCTCGGCCTGCTTCTGCGCGGCCGTGAAGACCTGGCTCAGGCGCGGGCTGAAATATTGCTGCGGCGCGCCCTGCACTTTGGGGAAGCGCGCGACCGCCGCCACCGTGTCGTTCAAGACGACCTGCACGTTCGCCCCGAGCTTTCCGAGAATGGGACGCACAGTCCCTTCCGCCTGTTCGAGCATGACAAGCAGAACGTGCTCGGGCTCGACCTGTTGATTCTGGTTGCGCTCGGCTGCTTCAATCGCCGATTGAATAGCTTCCTGCCCGCGCAATGTAAAACGATCTAAACGCATCTCTGTAACTTGTAACCTCTATCGAATTTCGTGCCGGATTTTTAAGTCCTTCTTAAACCCTGCCGCAGAGGGTATAAGAGCGGAGCAGGCTCTTTTGGTCTTCTGCGCGAGCCGCTCCGCTCTGGAACTAAACCTTCCCTGACGTTAACGAGCCGTCGAAGCCTTTCTGGTCTTCTCGTTCTCCGTGTTAACGCCCCGCGCGCTCGTTTCTATGGTGCGCCCCTTTGCTTCCTGATTTTCACCCTTGACCTCTATACGGCGCGCTTTGACTTCTTCGTGCTTGGGCAAGGTGACGCGGAGCACGCCGTTTTTGTATTCGGCAACCGCGCCCTCAGCCGAAACGGTCTGCGGCAGCGTGAAGGAGCGCGTGAACGTGCCGTAGGAGCGTTCGACGCGATGGTAATTGTCGCCCTCGTCCTTCTTCTCGAAACGGCGCTCGCCGCGCAGGGTAATGACGTTGTTCTCTATGGAGAGGTCAAAGTCCTCACGGTTCATTCCGGGCAGCTCGGCTTCGAGCACTATCTGATCCTTGTTCTCAAAGATGTCAACGCTCGGAATCCAGGCCCCTCGCGCAATGCCTTCGTCGCCAAAGGTGCGCGAGAGGTTGGTCGAGAACAGACGGTTAACCTCGTCCTGTAGATTACGTAAATCGCGGAAAGGGTCGTAACGAACGATGCTCATAATCTTTTTTTCTTCCTCCTCAAACAGTCGCCCAGCGGGGTAAAAGTTTTAAGAGAAGATGATTTTGGTGTTGCTGAGCGTGACGGAATAATAAAGGTTGAGTCCCCTTTTGTCAAGTCCTGAATTGCTCATCCTCTGGCCCTCATTTTGCCGTAACTAATTCGGCAATTCGTAACATAAGCGAAAGATTGTTTGACTCAGCGCCAAAATGGCCGTATATTATCCGGAGAAACAGGAACCTCTGCCGTCTATAATTCGTATACGATAGTTGCCGGGATGCTTTTTTCCGATTTTGCTCCGGCAAACGCCCCTTTTCGGGCAGGATAAAGGCTGATTTTCACCGGCTGGTTTCGCAGTTATGACTTTATTGACGGGAGGGTTAGGCGGGATGGCCCTTGAGTTGAAACGAGCTTGCGAAAGATGCGGGCAGGCGCTCGGTGCTGTAGACAAGGCGTATATCTGTGTTTACGAATGCACGTTCTGTCATGCCTGCACGTTGTGGATGGGTTTTGTCTGCCCGAACTGCGGGGGCGAGCTGGTGCGTCGCCCCAGACCAAAGGGGGCGGACGAGGCCGAAGGGTCCGGGGTAGAAACTGATAGTTACGGAGTGTTGAGCGGATGATTGACGAGAAGGACGCAAAGATTTTAGAGCTGCTGCAAAAGGACGGGCGGACGACCAACGTGGAGCTGGCGCGCGTCGTGGAGTTGACGCCGTCTGCGACTCTGGAGCGCGTCCGAAAGCTGGAAGAGCGTGGGCTCATCAAGGGCTACGCGGCGCAGTTGGACGCGCACGCTCTGGGGCTGGGGCTCGTGGCCTTTATCTTTGTGCGCGTTGACGAGATCAACGACGTGCTCGGAAAGGCGGACGCGACGGCTGAGGATCTGGCGGCGCTTCCCTTTGTGCAGGAGTTGCATCATCTGGCTGGCGAAGACTGTTTTCTGGTCAAGGTGCGTGCGCGCGACACGGATGATTTGTACAGGATATTGAAAGAGGAGTTCGGGCAGTTTAAGCCCATACGCTCGACGCGCACGACGATTGTTCTCAAGACCGTCAAGGAGACGTCGCATCTGCCGGTCGGGGGAAGGGGGAACGAGTCATGACGAAGGAGAGAAAAGAAAGATTAGCGCCGCTGGCGGCATGGGCGGCGGTCTGTTTTTTCTGGGGCACAACCTACTTGGGGATTCGCATAGGCTTGGAGACGTTGCCGCCGATGCTGTTCGCAGGGTTGCGCTTTGTGACGGCAGGCGTCGTGCTGTTTGTGATTGTGCGCGCGTGGAGCGGCGCTCGTCTTCCCAGAGGGCGAGAGTGGTTTGACCAGAGCGCGATAGGAATTGCGCTACTGGGTGTAGGCAACGGGCTCGTGGTGTGGGCAGAGCAATGGGTGGCAAGTGGCCCGGCTGCGCTTCTGGTAGCGACTGGCCCGTTCTGGGTCATGGGTCTTGAAAGATTCCTGCGCGAGGGTGAGCGTCTGAACCGGCGCGCCATCGCAGGGTTGTTGATAGGTTTCAGCGGGCTGGCCCTGCTGGTTGCGCCCAATCTCTACGGCACGTCTTTAAGCAGGAATTACCTGTGGGGCATGATTGCGCTGCAATGTGCTTGCGCCGCTTGGTCCATAGGCTCTGTTTACGCCAAGCACCACCCGACGGGAGTTACGCCGTTGATGGGCGCATCGATACAGATGCTCGTCGCTGGTGTTGCGCTGACATTCTTAGGCACGCTCGCGGGCGAGTGGAATGCTTTCAGCTTTAGCCCGCGTTCCCTGGGAGCCTTCGCTTATCTTGTAGTCTTCGGCTCGATAGTAGCTTACGGGTCTTACACCTACGCGGTGCAGAAGCTTCCGCTCTCGCTGGTTTCGACCTACTCGTACATCAACCCGGTCATAGCAGTGTTACTGGGCTGGCTGGTGTTGAGCGAGCAGATAGGCTGGCGTGTGATTGTAGCGATGTCTGTCATCCTGAGCGGCGTGGCGCTGGTAAAAACCAGACGCGCGTCGCCCGTCAAGAGCGATGCAAAGGCGAAGCCGATTCAAACAGCGAAGCAACAAAAAGTCCTGCGCGCCGTGTAAAGATTCATACTGCGACGCGGATTTTCAAGACCGCTGGATTGCCAGAGCGGCAAAGCTTGCCGTTAAAAATAAAAAGGGAGCGTGTTTGATGACACGCTCCCTTTTTATTTCAGCAATTGAGTGGGAAGCCCTCGGTAGCTAATCGGCAAACTGGCGTATGGACTTTTTGAAAGTGAGATAGGTTTGCCGGTGCTGGTCGTAGGCTTTCTGGTCCCTGTACTTGATGCCGAAGACGGTGCGGTTGTTGGTGTTGGTGTTTTCCGTGTCTTCGAACGAGCGCGTGTAGCTGCCGTCGCGTGCGCGAATCGTCACGCGACGGATTTTGATTCCGCCCCGCTCAGTGACGTTCTGCGAAACGTACTCTTCCTGCCCTTCGTCAATCGCTATGTCGCGCGGGTCGCCGTTCCAGATGGGCGAGAAGACGTAAAACTCCACCGCTCCGTCCGGCGCAGTGAAAAAGACGCTGTCGTAGCGGTCTTCGGTGCGCTGCGACGGGCGCACGCGAAACTGGGCAGGGTATTTAATGTCGAAGTAAGCTCCCTTGTAGACGAGCCACCTGTTTTGAAAAGCAACGGCTGGCCCTGTCAAACTCAAGAGCAGGACAAGCATTGATAAGCAGGCCGCGATTCTTCTCATGCCGGTTCGTTCTCCTTCAAAAGCATCTCTTCTTACAGACTCGACGGGACCGGAGGCGGTTCTTCCTGTGGCGAAAAGACCTGCTTGTAGGCCACGGTCCAGGAGGCATAGGTAATGGGCATCACGAGGATTGCTCCGACATAACAGAACAGCACGCCGACAAAGCCGAGTACGACATTCAACAACATGAGACCTATCACCCCGCCCAGATTTGCCGCCGCAGCCCTGACGCTCATCTTCACGGCGTCCAGCCCCGAAAGATTCTGATCAACGATGAGCGGGTAAATAAAGATAAAGAATGCGCCGAGGATGACGCTCATGACCATCACGGCCAACCAGACGACGACGACAAAAATAATGAAAGGAATCGGGTCGGGCGGTGCGCCGCGCCGCGCAGGATTGAAGGTCGTCATGAAAACAACAAAGGAGAGCACGTAGGTCGGAAGAAAAATCAGCAGAAAGGGAACGACCTGTATGAGCGTGGCTATCACGCTCTCTTTGAAATAGTCGAAGCCCTTAAAGAGCGTCTCGAACCTGACCTGCTCGCCGCGCAGGCGGCGCAGAAAGGCCAAATCAATCCCGCACATCATTGGCCCCATCAATATTCCAAGGGGCGCGAGGCTGCCAATCATGATGCCTACGAACGTGATGCCGAGGAACATCCAGTACTGGTCTTTAACCAGATTCCAGCCGCCGCGCAAAGCTTCCACGGGGCGAACCACTCCGCGCCTGAATGAAGGTGTAGAGATGGCGCTCATGTTGTCTCCTCCGGCTGGAAAATTTTTAAGCTGGACTGGATTGCCAAGCCTTCTTGCGTGCGCGCGCTTCGCCTTGCTCTAGCTCATACCGAAAAAGCGTTTGATGGAGTTAATCAGACCGGCGGATTCTTCCGCATGACGCTCTGCGTCCGCCTGCTTGGCCGCCAGTCCCATGCGGCGCTCGGCGATGATGTGGCTCAGGGCTTCGACCAAATCCGGATTGGTGTCGAAGAGATGCTTCATCGCCTGGTGGCCGATTTCGAGCACTTCGGTTTCTTCGACGGCGACGACGTTGGCCGTGCGCGGCTCGCCCGTAAACAGGGCCATCTCGCCGAAGAAGTCGCCGTCTTTCAGCACGGCCACGGTGCGCGGTTTGCCGTTGTCCGTAATCTGCACCTGTACGCGACCGTTGTGGACGACGAACATGCTCGCGCCTTCTTCTCCGGCGCGAATCACGGTCTCGCCCGGCGCAAAGATGTGGCGCATGGAAGCGTGTGCCAGCAGCTTAATCTCTTCTTCCGTCAGGGGCGCGAAGATGTCCACGGCGGCGAGGCGCTCCACCAGACCCTGAACAGCGCCGTGCGCGCCGTCCATCTTCGAAGGTCTTTCCACATAGAGCGTGCGTGTCGGAAAAGCAAAGCTCAAACCGGCGCGGCGGAAGGCGTACCAGATACGCTGTCGCACGAGCGCGTCCGTGTCGTTATACTTGGCGTAATCTTCGAGCCAGTATTTGACTTCGTAGTCCACGCCGTCCGCGCCTAAGTTTTTGATACGCACAATCGGCGTCATGCGCTGCGACACGTTATCTGCTTCGCGCACGGCTTCACGCACGACGTGTATGGCCTTGGCCGGTGAATCCGTGTAGAGCGTGTTGAAGAAGACCAGGCGCGCGTTCAGATTATCGCGCGGGGCAACTTCTATAGCCTCCTTGGCGGCGCTTGAGTTGCTGATGAGGACGATGCGATTGGTAAAGGTTCTGAGCTTGATGCCGCGCCACGTAATCTCTTCGACGATGCCCGTCCACTGGCCGACGGTAATCACGTCGCCCACCTGAAACGGCTTGTCCGCCTGAAGCGAGATGCCCGCGAAAAGATTGCCCAGAGTTTCTTGCAGCGCGAGACCGATGATGACGCCGAAGATGGCCGAGGTGGTAAAGAGCGCGCCGATGTCTACAGCCGGATAAAAATATTTGAAGATGATGACGAAGCTGATGATGTAGGCGATGATCGAGAAGATATTGCGCACGAGGCTCGGCGCTTCATAGCCGCGCCGCGCCTTCCAGCCGAGACCGAATATCAACTCGTTCAAAGCGCGCATCACGACAATCGCCAGCATCATCCAGAGAACGATTTCCGTGATTGTCAGGACGTGGTCGGCTTGCGGCTGCGCGGTGGGCGAGCGCATGAGGGAATCTTTGAGGACCAGGCCGAGGTCTAGCCAGTCCAGTAGATAGAGCGCCAGCACGGCCACACCCGTTAGCGCAAGGTATAGGATTACTTTTCTTAAACGGGAACGACGCACAACCATAGGAACAAAAATCTCGCAGGCTCAGACAGAGGTAATGCTTCGAGTTATAGCCACCTTTTTATCATTAACGAGGATGATTTGCGAGGGAAAACTTGGCGGCGAGTCGTGGAAGACAGTTGATGCTCAAAGATTCACCGCCGAGACGCAGAGAACGCGGAGACGACGCAGAGAGTTGAGTTATTTCTCTCTGCGCCTGCTCTGCGCTCTCTGCGTCTCGGCGGTGAACTTCTTATTTCGGAAAGAGATTCGGAAAGAGTGTCGAGGCCATCAGCAGTAGCGAAAGAGCGGAGACGATGATGGTCGTCAGCCACGCCGCGATGTTAAAGAGCCTGCCGTTTCGGTGCTCTCCCATCAGCTCGCGGTCGTTTACCAGCAGCAGCACGGAGACCAGTATAATCGGCAGGAGCAATCCGTTGATGACCTGCGTTACCAAAAGCACGCGAATCAAAGGCAGCCCCGGTATCATCGCCACGAGCGCGCCCGTCCCGACAAGAAAAGTGAAGATGCCCAGAAAGATAGGCGCTTCGCGAAAGCTGCGCGAGACTCCCTTTTCAAATCCGAGCGCCTCGCTGATGGAATAGGCCGTTGCAAGTGGCAGCACGCCCGCCGCCAGCATCGAAGCGCCGAAGAGTCCCGTCGCGAAAAGTATCTGCGCGTAAGGTCCGGCCAGAGGCTCAAGCGCGCGAGCCGCTTCGGCAGCCGTCTCAATGCGTATGCCGTGCGGGTTCAAAGTCGCGGCGGTCGAGACGACTATGAAGAAGGCAATCGAGATGGCGAAAATCGTCCCCGTCCAGACATCCGCGCGCACCAGCCTGTAAGAATCCACCGTCATCCCCTTCTCGACCACGCTTGATTGCACGTAGACCTGCATGTAGGGTGAGATGGTCGTGCCGACGAGCGCGACAAAGGTAAAGAGATAGGCGGGTGTTAACTGAAAACTAGGGCGGACAATCTCGCGTGCCACCTCGCCCCACGCGGGACGCGCCAGAAAGGCCGAGACGATGTAGCCCAGAAAGACTAGCGACATGATAAGAAAGATGCGCTCGACCCTTTTGTAAGAGCCTTTGACCACGAGCCACCACACGCTTGCCGCAGCCAGCGGCACGGAGACGTAACGCGGCACGCCGAACAACTCCGTCGCCGCAGCGATGCCTACAAATTCGGAGACGGTGACGCCGCCGTTGGCTATAAGCAGCGCGAGCATGAGGAGCGCCGTCCAGCGCACGCCGAAACGCTCGCGTATCAAATCCGCGAGCCCTTTACCCGTCACGACACCCATGCGCGCACACATTTCCTGCACGAGCCCGAGGCTGATGGCGATGGGAATCAGAACCCAGAGAAGTTTGTAGCCGTAGTCTGCGCCGACCGTGGCGTAGGTCGCAATTCCGCCCGCGTCGTTACCGGCGTTGGCCGCGACCATGCCGGGGCCGAGGATGGCAAGATAGGTCAGGAGTCCTCTGCGTTGACCGACGAGCGTGCGGCGTATACCTCCAGCGCCGCGCCGCCACAGACGACGCGCGCGCGTAGCCTTCACCACTCCGGCGTCCGCATCGGCCATAATTTGGAGGTTCTCCCTCGCTCATAAACACAGAGGTCATTTGTGGCAAAGAATGATTTCTCAGAACGGGAGTAAATACTAGCACAATTCCTTGAAACCGACTCGCATACAAATTACACTTGCGGCTAGAGTTTAAGCAAACATTCGAGTACTACTTCAATTTGGGATAGAGGGTTAGAAGAATTGATTCTCACCGCAGAGGCGCAGAGGACGCAGAGGGGGCGCAGAGAAAAGAATTTAACTCTCTGCGTCGTCTACGCGCCCTCTGCGTCTCGGCGGTGACGTACCTCAAGCGGCCAAGCCCCATGAACCCCGAGCACTGGCAACAGGTCAAAGAACTCTTTCACTCGGCCCTCAGCCTGGACCCGCGTGAGCGCAACGCTTTTTTAGACAGAGCCTGCGCCGGTCACGATTCCCTGCGCCGCGAAGTCGAGAGTCTCATACGCTCGCACGAGCGCACGGGAAACTTTATAGACGCGCCCGCCTATGAAGTCGCCGCCGAAGTGATGATGGAAAGCCAGCCGGAATTGCCTAAGGGCACGCACCTCGGGCCTTACGAAATTCTTTCCAGCTTGGGTCGTGGCGGGATGGGCGAAGTTTATCTGGCGCGCGACGAACGCCTCGGGCGCAAGGTCGCGCTCAAACTGCTGCCCGCGCATTTTATGCAGGACGACGAGCGGCTCAGACGCTTTGAACAGGAGGCGCGCGCCGCATCAAGCCTCAATCATCCGAGCATCCTGACCATCTACGAGATTGGACGCGAAGACGGCAAGCATTTCATCGCCACAGAGTTTATAGAAGGCCAGACGCTCCGAGACCGCATCGCGCGCGGGCCTCTCAAAGCGGTCGAGGCGTTGGACATTTGCGCGCAGGTCGCTTCGGCCCTCTCGGCGGCGCACGCCGCTGGAATAGTGCATCGAGACATCAAGCCTGAAAACATCATGGTCCGCGAAGACCGTCTGGTAAAAATTCTAGACTTCGGTCTGGCGAAGCTCACGGAAGAACACCCGAGCGACCCAGACGCAGCGACGCGCGCCATGATTCAGACAAACTCGGGCATCCTGATGGGCACGGTGCTCTACATGTCGCCGGAGCAGGCGCGCGGTCTTCCCGTGGATGCGCGCACGGACATCTGGAGCCTCGGCGTCGTGCTTTATGAAATGGTCGCTGGCCGCGCTCCCTTTGCGGGACCGACGACGAGCGACGCGCTCGTCTGCATCCTTGATAAAGAGCCCGCGCCGCTCGCGCACTTGAGCACAAGCGAAGTGCCCGAAGCGCTGGAATGGATTGTGACCAAAGCTCTGACCAAAGAGCGAGAGGATCGCTACCAGACGGCCAGAGAGATGCTCACGGACCTGCGCCGCCTCAAGCAGAAGTTGGAGCACGAAGCTCAAACGGAGCGCAGCCTTGCGCCCGGCATGGAGCAGCCGCAGGCGAAACGAGCGTCGTCGAACATCGTTTCGACTGACGACGCGCGCGGAGCGACAACTGTTTTGACCGAAGCGCGCGCCACGCGAGAAGCCGAAGGCTCTGTCGGCAGGAGCAAGCTCTATAAAAGAGCTGCGTTCGCCGGTCTCGCGGTCGTGGCCGCGATTTTCATCGCGTGGGCTGTGCGTGCGCTGCTGGTTAAAGAAACCCGCACGACTGCTCCGGCGGCCACGAGCGCAGTGCCGCTCAACATTACTCGCGTCACGACGTGGTCGGGGCTGGACGTGCAGCCCAGCTTTTCGCCCGATGGAAATTCCATTGCCTATAGCTCCAATCACGGCGGCAACTTTGAGATTTACGTCAAGCAACTTGCGCCGGGCGGGCGCGAAGTTCCGCTCACCTCGGACGGCGAGCAGAATTTTCAACCCGCGTGGTCGCCCGACGGTAAATCAATTGCCTACTATTCAAAGAATCGCGGCGGCATCTGGATTGTGCCCGCGCTCGGCGGCGTGGCGCGTCAACTAACGGAGTTCGGCTCCGGCCCCGAGTGGTCGCGCGACGGCTCTCTGCTTGTTTTTCAGTCGGACGGGAATCCAGACCTTGGCGGAGGCTCCGTCGGCTCCTCAACTATCTGGACCGTGGCATCCGACGGCGGGACGCCGAAGCAGATTACAAAGATAGGGAATCCTGTGGGCGGACACGTCGCGCCGGTGTGGTCGCCGGACGGAAAGCGCGTCGCCTTCGTCGCTCTTAATTTTTTCACCCTTCAAATCTGGTCCGTCTCGTCGGACGGGGGCGACGCGAAGCTGTTGGTTCAAAGCAGGGGAAGCAGCGACCCCTTCTTCTCTCCTGACGGCGAGAATATCTACTACACCATCAACACAGCGCTCTGGAGGATGCCCATCTCGCCCACGACGGGAGAAAAGCGCGGCGAGCCTGTGCTGGTCGCAGACATGGGGCTGGGGCGCATACGCCAGCTCGCAGTTTCCGCGGACGGAAAAAAAATCGCTTACAGCCTGCAAACCGAGACGAGCAATATTTTCTCGCTTCAGGTTTCGCCAAAGACGGGCGAGGCAACGGGGCCGGGCGTGGCGCTGACCAACGAAACAGCTACGCGCAACGCACAGCCCATGTTCTCGCCGGACGGGCGCAGGATTGCTTTCGTTGAGCGCCACAAAGGTTCTAACTCCGATATCTGGCTAATTGATGCCGATGGCAAGAACCGTACGCAGTTGACGACCGAGTCTGTGACAAATTCTCAGCCGAGTTGGTTCCCGGACGGCGAAGCAATCACGTATGCTTCGACGCGCGATGGTCGGCGAAAAATGTTTGCGATGACAATTAAAAACAGAAAAGAGAGGTTGCTGCTGGACCTCGGTGGGCGGGATATTGAGTACGCGCGCCTGTCGCCGGATGGTCGTCAATTCGCCATCAATCTTGCTGACAAAAACGGCGTCATCAACGTCTGGACCGTTCCGGTCGAAGGCGGCGAGCCAAAGCAACTGACTTTTGATAAAGAGCTGGCGGGCTTTCCGTGCTGGTCGCCGGACGGCCAGTTTCTAGCTTTTCAGTTCAAGCGCGGCGACGACGTGAACATGATGATTATGCCGAGCGCAGGCGGCGAGCCCGTACAGGTTACTTTTGACAAAGGCTTGAGCTGGCCGCACACGTGGTCGCCCGACGGAGAAAAGATTGCGTTTGCCGGAGCGCGCGACGGCGTCTGGAACATCTGGTGGGTCTCGCGCGACGGCAAGACCGCGAAGCAGCTTACCAACTACACCAAGCTCAACGCCTACGTACGCTTTCCCGCATGGTCGCCCAAAGGCGATCAGATAGCCTTCGAGAACGCGGAGAGCACAGGCAACATCTGGGTCATGGATTTGAAGTAACTCACCTCTGCACGTTACCCGAACAATCTAGGAATGCGTTGACGCCAGCCCTTCGGCAGCAGTAGCTCCATCGCATCATCCACGGTGATGATGCCCAGTATATCTCCGACATCATCCAACACGGGCAGAGCGAGCAGGTTGTATTCGGCAATCTTCTGCGCGACGTCTTGCGCGCGGTCGTCCGGATGCGCCTGCTGAAAATCGTAACGCATGACGTCTTCGAGGGGCGCGCCGGGGTTCGCCAGTATAAGACTGCGCACGGTGATGACGCCGACGAGCTTCCATGCGCTTTCATCTTCCACGACGTAGAGGTAATAAATCATGTTGGGCGTCTCGGCCATCTCGCGAAGTCGTGCGAGCGCTTCGCCGACCGTGAGCGAGCGCGGCAGCGTGATAAACTCCGTGGTCATCAATCCGCCCGCCGTGTCGTCTTCATAGGGCAGCAGCTCCGCCACGTCCGCCTGTTCCTCGCCCTCCATGCGATTCAAGAGGTCTTCGGCTTTTTCTTCCGGCAAGTCTCCGAGCACGTCCGCGGCTTCGTCTGGCGACATCCATTCAAGAATATCCGCCGCGCGCTCCTCGTCCATGTCGCTGATGATGCGCGCCTGCGTTTCGGCGGGCATCTCTTCCAGGGTCTCGGCGGCAGTTTCGTCGTCGAGCGCCTCCACGACTTCCGAGCCGTGATGATAAGAAAGAGCTTCCGCTAGACGCGCAATCTCGACCGGATGAAGACGCGCCAGCTTGCCGCGCGAGGATTTCAACTGAACGCCTCCGACATCCGTTGCAAGGTAGCCCACGTCGGCCCAGTCAATCACTTCCACGGGCCGCGTCGTGCCTAGAAAGCCTTTCGGCGCAAGCCGCCGCCACAATCCCTGAAGGCTCACGTCCGCGCCCGTCACGCGCCAATCGTTGCCGGTCTGAATAATCTGCACGTCGTTGACGCGCACCACGCGCTTGCCGTCAACGTCTATCAACTGCTTATCCAGCACATCGCGCGCCAGCAGCACTTCACCCTCGCGTCGCACAAACGGGCGCAGGTCCAGAATGTCTGAATTAAGACGCGCGCCCTGCTCGCCAAACTCCGCGATGCGCCAGCGCGAGAGAAAAAAATCGCGCCGCCTGTAGCGCGCGACAAAACCCGTGACGGGCGGGTGCTCGTCCTCGCCCAGCCGCACGATGACGTCCTTAATCGTCGCCACGCGCTCGTTCTCCATATCGCGTATGGGACGGCCCAGCACTTGAGATAGATACAGCATAGAAGACGCTCAGCTTCGGAGAATCGAAAATCACTTCCTTTGCTTGTCATGATAACACGCGCGCGTTCACCGCCGAGATACAGAGGACAAAGGAAAGAGCGGGGGCAAGCCCCTCTTCCTGACCTGTGAGATAGAGATGCTTGAGAGATAACATCTCAAGCAGAAATGTCTCACAGGTTGGGAAGGCGGGCTTGCCCCCGCTCTTTCGTCCGTAATTTTCGAGTTGCGATTGGAAAGATAGACTTCAACTTCTTCAATCGAAAATCGGCAATCGCAAATCGAAAATTTCTAAACCGTGGCTTTGTGCATCGCTCGTTTCAGGTGATGCATGCGGCGGCGCACGTCCTTGAGGCGCTCGCGGTCGTGGGCGGCGATGGCTTCGTCGCGCTGCTCTTTGAGCCGCTTGATCTGCGACTTGATAGTTGTCTTGTTGATGCCCTTGACTTCGTGGTGCTGGTGCATGTCTATGCCGAGCGCCTTGCAGAGAGCCACGAGCAGGTGCTCTTTATTCAACTGCGTGTAGCCTTGCAAAGCCTCGTGCTCGTTGCCCTCCGCAATCTCGCGCAGCTCGGCCACCGTCTTGTGCTTGAGTTCTTCAAAAGTATGGGCCATGTCTTTATCCTCGGAAGATAAAACTCACGGAAACTTTTTCAGGGGTTGGTGCGAGGGGCCAAAAAGATAGCAATAAAGCACGGGGGCGCGCAATTCCTGAGAGGCTCGCGCCGGGAGGTGTCAAAATTTTTACCCGCGCTGCTGTTGTTTCAAAAGCTCAAGCGCACGCTCTCTGGCACGATCGCGGCGGGCGCGCAAATCCGCGCGCGTCGGCGGAAGCGTTTCCTCGGGCGTGATGCCCGAGCCTTCGAGTCGTGTGCCCCTGTTTGTGCGATAGTCCATCTCGCTTACATCCAGCTCGCCGCCGTCGGGCAAGACGTGGCGGCGACGTATGGCAAGCACGCAGCCGCAGGTGCTCGTGCCAATCACCCGCGCGCGGCGCGCTTCCTGTAGCGAGGCGACGAAGATTTCCGCAGCGCTCGCCGTCTGTGCGCTTGTGAGAATCACGACCGGGCCATGAAAGCTGCGAATCAAATCGGCGGCAAGCAGCATAGACTTACGTGTTTGCGGCTCGACGCGCGCGCCGCCCGTGCGATCCGTGAAGCGTCCCAGTGAAGTTTTCAACGGCAGAAAAATCGAAGCCATGTCGGTCATGGCTTCCGCTTCGCCGCCGCCGTTGGCGCGCAGGTCAAGGACTATCCCGCGCGCCTCTTTCAGCCGACCATCCAGCGCGTGCATGAACGAGACGGCAACCGCGTGTGTGAAAGCGTCAAAGCGCACGACGTAATAATCGCCGCTCTCTTTTTCGATACTCAAGCGGGCGGCGCGCTCGCGCCACTCGCGTTTGAGCACAGCGAATCGCTCACGATTATCGCTTCCCATCCATCCGACGCGGACAGATGAACCGGCAGGGCCAGCAAAGAGCGAAGCCGCCGCGCGAAGACGCATGGATTGAACCGTGGATGCTCCACCCGCGCGCGGGTCGCTCAATCGTCGCGCCAAACGCTCAAGCGCGGGCTCGTCGTCTATGCTCGTGATGACGTCTCCGACGGCTAATCCTGCGCGCTCGCCTTCGGAGTTGCGCTCGACCATAACGACCGTGGGCAAGCCTTCGACTTCACGCACGGAGATGCCGACGGTGACGACGCGCGGGCGCTGCCAGTCAAACTTTTCATCCGGCGCATAAATGGACGTGTGCGTGTCGCGCAGGCCGCCAATCATCCGACGCAAAATAGCGTAGAACTCCGCAGGTGTGCCCGCCTCTGCGGCCAGCTGGCGAAAGCGCGCGCGCATCTCTTCCCAATCCAATCCATTAAACGACGGGTCGTAGTAACGCTCGCGAATCGTCTCCCACACGTCGTCAAAAACCTCAAGACGGCCTTCGCGCGTCGCGGTCGAAACGAAACCCTGCGCCGAAGAAGAAGCAGGGGTAAGAGCGGAAAATGGGAAATGGAAAAAAGGGAAGAGGAGCAGCAGCGAGAGGGTGATAGAAGAAAAGAGCGCGCGAGCACTCAAAGCACGAACGCGCAAAGCGCAAGCACTTAAACGGCGCAACGTTGCTCTGGCCTTTTCCCCTCTTCCCCTTTTCACCTTTTCCCCTTCGCCTTTCCCCCCAGTTATTTATTGACCGGCGGTTTGCGGAAATTGTAGCGCAGGAGCACGCGCATCGGAATCGCCACGCCGTCGCGCATCGCGGGCCGAAAATGCATTTGACGCACAGTCCGTACGACTCCTTCATCAAGACCGAAGCCAGCCCAGCGCACGACTTCCACGCGCGAAACTTTACCATCAGCATCAATGTCAACTTCTACGTCAACGGTCGCTTCCGCTTCGGCGCGCGAAGCTTCAGCCGTGTACGCGGGGCGCAGGCGACGATAGGGCGCGGGCAATCGTAAGCCTTTAGCTTCTGTCGCGCCCGCGTCGTCCGGCGCTTCTTCAATCAGGGGCGCGCTGCGCCCCACGGCCAGCGCACGCATGCGGCTTTCGTCTTCCACGGCGCGGCGCACCGCGACCATGTAACGCTCGCGCACCTCTACGCGCGCTAATTCTTTGAGCAAGAGCGCGAGCGCTTCATCCGTCGATGCCGCGCGCTCCGTGATGCGCTCCCACATGACCAGACGGCCTGTGCGTGAACTGACGAGGAAGACCGAAGCGTAGGCTTCGTAATAGACGGGGCCGGTCGAAGGCGAGCGGCGTAGAGTTTGCGCATCGCCCGTCAAGAAAAAATCTGTCCCGAGGCTTGCGCCGAGGTCGCGCGCTTCCACGAGCGTCATGTTGAGCGAGCCCGCGTAGCCGAGCCCACGCGCCGCCGCGCGCGCTTCATCGCGATCCGAAAGCTGAAGCGAACTTGCGCCCGCGAGAGAGAGCGCGACTTGAGCGGCGGCGCGCAAACCCGTCTCCGTCCCGCCGAAATCAAGCACGGCCACACTCGCGCGCCGCTGCGCTGCGCCGCAGAGAGATGATGAAAGCGCACAGAGAAAGAGAAGGGAAAAGAGTAGACGAAAGAAATTTAGAGCGCGCATCAAATTTGTAGGGGCAGGGACAAGTCCTCTGCCCGTCTTCTAATGGGAGGGAAAATTAACAGGGATGGACAGGATAGACAGGATACAGAAGAAGTGATGAATGCAAAGTGCAAAGTGCAGAATTAAAGAATAGCTTTTCCTTCATCATTTTGCGTTTTGACTTTTGCACTGCTTTTATCCTGTCTATCCTGTCCATCCCTGTTAATTCTAGTTTTCGTAATACACGGGCAGCGGACTTGTCCCTGCCCCTACAGTTTGTGTCATGCGGCGTCTGCTTCATCCTCGCGTCGTGCGCTGGCGCTGCGCTTGTTACGGTAAACCACGTAACACCACGTCGCCAGGTTCATGCGCGCGAGCAGGCGGTTGAAAGGGTCTTGCTTCCAGGAGGCGCTGCCCGTTCCCTTGTAAGCTGTACGAAGACCCGTGCGCTCTCCCAACAGCTCAAGATTTTCGAGCGAGAAGACGTAGTTGTGATGGCCGAGCGCCAGATGCTTGAAGGGCCTGCTCTTTAAGTTCTTCTTTGAGAGAAAGTCTTTGATGCGCGTGTCTAGGCTGCGATAGTTGGGGACGACGACGACGACATAGCCGTCATCCGAAAGCAGCTCGCGACAACGCTTGAGCGTCGAGACGGGCGAGTCCGTATGCTCAAGCACATGTATGAGCGTGATGATGTCGTAGCGCTCTTTGAAATCAATCTCCTCGATTGCGCCGTGGTATATGGGGATGCCTATCTTCTGCGGGAGATGCTCGCAGACGTGGCGCGAGACGTCCGTCCCTTCCGCACGATAGCCGCGCTCGCGAGCCAGCAGCGGCAAGAGACCGTGCCCCGTCCCTACATCAAGCAGCGTGTGGCCCTGCGTGTGCTCGCTGATAAAGTTTAAGTACTGGTTCGTCAGCTCCTTCAGATTCTCGTCGTGCTCCTCCGTGTTGAAATCCTTGTCTGAGCCCCACCCGTCGAAGTATTCCGGGTCGTCGTACATGGCTGCATCGTCGCGCGCCACGGTCTGCGCGCGGACCAGCATGCACTTCGGGCAACGATAAATCTCGACGCCGTTGAAGTCGCGCCCGAAGTCGTCCATCTTCTCGTTGCAAATAATGCAGAGCATCTACATAGAGCCTTCGTCGGCGGAGGGGCCGTAGATGGATGGAACCGGAATGTCGTTGAGGCGCAGGTAAACGCCTAGCTGTGCGCGGTGATGTATCAAGTGATTCATGACAAAGGAGCGAAGCACGGCGATGCGCGGCAAGGTCATCACAGTGCGCCCGCCGTTGAGCAGCGTCCACGGTTGAAGAAGCTGTTCGTTGCTCGCCTCCGTGATGGCGTTGCGCGCATCGGCCACAGCCTTGTCGAATCTTTCGAGAACTTCTTCTGTGGACTTTGCAGGCTCGACCCGCAGCGGGCCTTTGCCCGGCGGGGCGAGGTCGAAAGTGTCCGTCGTCGTGGCATGAACGGCCCACGTGGGGATGTTGGCGAGGTGCGTGGCGAGCCCGCCCATCGCCGTGGATTTCGGATGCGGCTTCCAGTCGAATTTGTCTACGGGGACTCGTTCGAGAGTCTTGCGCGTGTTCGCCATCTCGTGATCGAACTCTGGCAGCAGCGTTTCACTTAATCGCATCTCTTCTCTCCTTCGGTCAATATTAATCTACGGCGCGCGCCGTGGGTTGCGGCGCGCTGTTGTGGTAAACGGCATACACTTCGTCTTTGATTTCGGCGGGGAAGCAGACGCGGTGTAGCTGGTAACCAAGGGCAAGCCCGCGCACGGCGTCCGACACTTCGCTTATCTCGCGCACCTGCGGGCGCGCGTAGCCGTCTTCGACATAGATGCGCGCCTTCGGCTCAGCCGCCGCCGTGTAGTAGTTGTAGTAAGGAACGTCGCCCGCGTGGTCTTCTATAAAAAAATATTCGGGGTCGAAGCCCGCGCGTATAGTCACCTCGCGTGCGGCTGCTAGAAAGCTTGCGCGCTCGCTCTCGGGCATGTCCACGTCTATGGCTTTGAAGAGGCGGCGGTCTACAAAGCGACGGCTGAGGTCGCTCAGGATAGAATCATCGCTCGCCTGCCACTGCTTGACGTGAAAGATAACGTCGGAATCATCCATCGCCAGATGCTCCTGGAGAGTGAGCGGCTCGCGCCTGAGAAACTTCTCAAAGGCCGTGCCGGGCGCGCACCAGACCTCACGTCCTGCTTCCAGTAGTTTCAGAGCGCGCCTGAGCACAGAACGCAGCACGGCTTCCGCCGAACGCAGCGTGCGATGAAAATAGACCTGGCGGAACATGTAATAGCGCGCCTGCAAATATTCTTCGACCGCGTAGAGCCCGCGCGCTTCGACGTAGATGCGGTCGCCCCCTTCGTCAATCGCCAGCGCGTTGATAATCCACTCAAGGTCGTAGATGCCGTACTTGGCTCCCGTCATCAGTGAGTCGCGCAAGAGATAGTCCATGCGGTCCACGTCCAACTGCGACGAGACGAGCTGGGCCAGCGCGGCGGGTTGAAAGCGGCCTTCGATTATCTCCGCGATGCGTTCGGGCAATTCCTCAGAGTGAGCGCGCAGCTCGCGACCGATTTCCGTTTCGTCACTCAGGACCGCGCGCACCGTCCATGCTTCATGATGAAAGCCGAGCACCTTTTCCATGACGTGCGAGAAGGGGCCGTGGCCTATGTCGTGTAGCAGTGCTGCGGCACGCGCCGCCGCGCGGTCCTCTTTACGGATGGCGTGCTTTTCGCCGAGGCGGTCAAGCACGCGCGTCATCAGGTGAAGCACGCCCAGAGAGTGCGTGAAGCGCGAATGCTCCGCGCCCTGATAAGTGTAGAGCGCAAGACCCAGTTGCTTGATGCGGCGCAGGCGTTGAAACTCTTTCGAGTCAATCAAGCGCACCATCAATTGGCCTTCGTCCGTGTCCGTGCGAAGCCGTATGATGTTGTGAACAGGATCGCGATAGATACGTTCCGCCACTTCTTTGTTTTCTCTTTTCGACTAACCTCTGAAAGACTTGCTCGCCATTCTATCATCCCTTGCGAGAGGACCGGAGAAAGGGCGCGCAACATGAGAGGGCGATGCGTCCCACGCGAAACGGCTGCTCACGGGCTCGGGCCTTTTGCCAGAGACTCAAAAGACAGGACTTCTAGATTCTGGATTGTCCCCAATTTTTTGGATTTCAAAGGGCTTGTGGGCCATCTGACCCATAGGGCTAAGTCTATGAACGACAGAGGATTGCGCGTTTTCATCCGAATGGGCATACGAGTTGCAATTATTCGGTAGTGATGAAGTTTCTTAACTTCCCAACAGATTTTAGCTCATGCCGCTTTGTCTGCTATTAAGACGCAAAGCCCGCACTTTGTTGTCCCGGGCCATCAATTCCGGGGCGGCGTGATGAGCGCAAACGGAATTGTTAATTAAGAAAGGAATAGCCAGCATGAAAATCTCCATGCGAATTGTAACCCTGGCGTTGGCGACCCTGTGCATGGCGCTGTTTACCACGGCGGCCATGGCGCAGACGTCAACCACGGGTACGATTGAGGGATCGGTCACCGACATTAACGGTGCAGCCGTACCGGGCGTGACAGTCTCTGTCACGAGCCCGAATTTGATTACGCCTCGGTCGGTTGATACTGATGATGACGGACGTTTCCGCATCCTCAATCTGCCGCCGGGCAAATACAATGTGGTGATTGAAGCCGTTAAAGGCTTCGCTCGTTTTGAGAGAGCAGACGTTGAGGTCAATCTCTCTCGAACCTCGAATGTTGACGTCCAGCTACAGCTTGCCGGTACGACCGCTGTGGTCGACGTGGTGGGCACTTCGGGTGCATCCATTGACACGACGAACAACACCACCGGAACAAACGTTTCCACAGACCAGTTCTCAAACTTCCCGACCCAGCGCACCGTGCAGTCGCTTTACACGATTGCTCCGACGGCGACCAAATCAGGTCTCCGCGATGCGGCGGGCCGCGAGCGCGACCCTTCGGTCGCAGGCTCGTCGGGTCCTGAGAACAACTACATTCTCGACGGCGTGACCACGACCGACCCGGCCTACGGCGGCGGCGGTGCGAACCTGCCCTTCGAGTTTGTGCAGGAAATCGAAATCAAGACCGGCGCTTTCGGAGCCGAGTACGGAAAAGCGACCGGCGGTATTTTCAACGTCATCACCAAGAGCGGTGGCAACGAATTTACCGGCGACTTCTTCGCTTACTTCACCGCCAAGAGTTTTGTGCGTGAGACGAAGAACTTCTCCTTCTCGACCGCTTCGAACAACGGCTTCTCGGAAGTTGACGCCGGTTTAGACATCGGCGGCCCGATTATCAAAAACAAACTCTGGTTCTTCGGCGCGTTTAACCCGCAACTCCGCAAGAACTTCTATCTGGGCCAGTCCACGCGTGCGCCCTTCGAGAACAAAGTGACGACGCCGTTCTACGCCGGCAAACTCACCTGGGCAGTGAATCAGAACAACACTGCGACCTTCTCGACCTTCGGCGACTTCACGACCATTGATGGTTTCCAGATCAATCAGACCGGTTCGACCGGTGGTTCCTCCAACGGTTTTGGCACCGACCCGAATAGCTTCTTGGGCACGACCAAATCCGGCGGCCACAACTACGCGGTCCGTCTGAACTCGTCCATCACGCCGAACATGATCGGCGAATTCTCCTTCGGTCTGCACTACCAGCGCTACAACAGAACTCCGACCGACGGCTTCGAGAATCAGCCCGCCACGTTCGATAACTTCTCGATCCTGACGACGGGCAACGCGGTTGCTCCGATTGTCCAGACCGGTCTGCTCTTCGGCGGCGGCACGGGGCTCATTGATTACTCGTACTCGCCGGGCGGCTCCTTGCAGCGCACGGTTTTCCGTAACGGCTACGCCCCGATTTTCCAGGGCCAAGAGAAACGTAACCGTTGGGAGATGGCGGCCAGATTGCAGAACATCTGGGGTCGTCACACCTTCAAGTACGGTTTCGAGTACACACGTAACATTTACGACATCAACAACACCTCAACTGGTCCGACCCTGACATTCAACAATCCGCTTGGTCTCCCTGTCGGCAGCGGCGCGAGCCGGACGGTCAGCGGGTTCCGCGTTGACCACCGCTTCCTGCTCTGCACCGTCAGAGGCACGGCGATTGTTTGCCCGAGCCAGGCCGCTGTGGATCGCGCAGCCCTGCTCGTCGGTTCGGTCATTCCGGGCGGAACGACCGTTACCGCCGCGAGCCTCGGCACGCTGACGCTGGCCGAAGTCACCGGCAACCCGTTCCTGATTCGCAACCAGACGCGTATTCGCGATTTCAGAATCATCGCGAACACCAAGACCAACGTCGAGAGCTTCTACTTCCAGGATGACATCAAGATCACGCGCGACCTCCAGCTCAACGCGGGCATCCGCTGGGACTACCAGCAGGCCTACGGCAAGCCGGGCGAAGGCGAGCCCTTGAAGTTTAACAACTGGATTCACAACCTTCAGCCTCGCGTCGGCCTGATCTGGGATTTCACGGGTCGCGGCAAAGGCAAGCTCTTTATCAACTACGCGCGTTTCGTCGAGACACCGATTCCGCTCGACATCAACGTCCGCGCGCTCTCCGACACGGCCCAGACGGATAACAACATCCGCCTCGACCGTTACGGCTTCCCGGCGAATCTGGCCGGAGCCAACATCGTGTCCGGCCTTGTCGGCGCGACCACGCCGGGCGGAGCCGCGGTCAGCATCGCGGCGCAGAACCTCGGCCACGACCACACTCCTCCTGACCCGGACCTGAAACCGCAAACGGTCAACGAAGCGACCGCCGGTTTCGAGTACGAAATCGTCAAGGATTTGGCGCTGAGCTTCCGCGGTATCTATCGCGCTCAGGGCTCCGTGATTGAAGACGGCTCGTTTGACGATGGCGACAGCTACTTCCTGTTCAACCCCGGCGAGAGCCTGACGGACAGATTGGCTGAGACGGTCGTTGGCGCTCGCTTTGGTCGCGCCCGTCGTTACTATCGTGCATTTGAGGTTTCGGCCACGAAGCGTTTCTCGAACAACTACCAGTTCATCGCTTCTTACGTCTACTCCTCGTTGATCGGTAACTACGAAGGCTTGTTCCGCAACGACAACGGCCAGGCTGACCCGAACATCACCTCGTTGTTCGACCTCGTCAGCTTGTTGGGCAATGGCTACGGCAGACTGCCGAACGACCGACCGCATCAGTTCAAGTTTGACGGCTCTTACCAGACGCCGTTCAAATTCCTGCTTTCGGCTTCGTTCCGCGCTCAGAGTGGCGTGCCCTTCAACGCGTTGGTGCCGCACCCCGTGTATGGCAACAACGAAGGCTTCGGCGTGCCGCGCGGCACGGCGCTCACCCCGGCTGCGGCTGCGGGTGGTATTGAGGCGGGTCAGAATCGCTCGCCCTTTACATGGAACCTTGATCTGGGCGGCTACTATCCGATCAACTTCGGAGAGAAAAAGCAGCTCCGCTTCACGGTTGACTGGTTCAACGTCTTCAACAACCAGCGCGCTATCGTGCAGGATCAGACGTTCTCGCTGGGCACTGGTCTGGCGGGTGTGCCCGATGTCCCGAATCCGTTCTTCGGTACGGGCACGGTCTACCAGTTCCCGTCCACCCTTCGTCTGGGTGCTAAGTTCAGCTTCTAAGCTGACTCCATCCTTTACGCCTCTGTCACCGGCAGGCGCGTGAAGGAGTTTTGGGGAGAAGCGTAATGAATTTTACGCTTCTCCCCATTCTTATTTGTGATATTATTCTGGACCACCATCACCCATTAGTCTCGATTCATTTCGACCTCTGAGGGCCGTTTGAGAAAGGAGCTATCTAAATGTTTATCCTTTCGGGTCGGATCATTCGTCATCTTAGCCACAGCCGCTTATCCCTCTCGCCGGTCATCTTACTGCTGCTGATTCCTCTCGCGGTTTCCGTGCGTGCGCAAGGCGGCGGCGGGACCGACTTCACAGGCACGGGCGGGCAAAATACTATTCAGGGGCGCATCTATTTTCCTTCCGGTAGAGGCGCGGACATGCGCGCCAAGGTTGTCCTTGAGTCCATGACTTCGAGCCGTCTTTCCGTGCTGTCCGATAGCGACGGCGCATTCCGTTTCAAGAACCTGAGCCCGGGCTCTTACACCATCGTCATCGAGGCGGGCGATGATTATGAGAAAGTCAGCGAGTCCATCTTCATAGAAGGGAACAGCAATCTGGGCAGGGGTACGCGCATTCCCATGATGCCGCGCACGGTCATGGTTCCCATCTACCTGCGTGCGAAACAGATGGGCAAAGCCAAGGCCGAAAATAAACCCGGCGTCCTCAATGCCGCGCTCGCCAACGTCCCCAAACCTGCGCTGGAGCTTTATGACAAGGCGCTGCAAGCGATGCAGGCCGGTGATGGAAAGGCTGCTATTGAACATCTTCGCGGGGCGATTTCTCTTTATCCGGATTTCGGCGTGGCGTTCAATGCGCTGGGAGTCGAGTACTTAAAGCTGGGCGAGGTGAACAGGGCGCTTGATGCCTTGCGCACGGCCACTCGCCTGAGTCCTGATTCCTTTGTCCCGCTTCTTAATTACGGGATAGCCTTGTTAGAGAAGAAGCAGTTTGCGGAGTCCGAAACGCAGCTCCGGCAGGCGCTACAGAAGAACGAAGCGTCTCCTTCGGCGCGCCTGTACCTGGGAATTGCTCTCATCTCTCTGCGCCGGTATGACGAGGCGGAGGTCGAGTTTCAGCGCGTTGCTGCAGCCAAGCAGAGCGAATTCGCCCTCGCGCACAGGTATCTCGGCGGCCTTTACTGGCGAAAGCAGCAGTATCAAAAAGCTGTCAGCGAATTAGAGACCTACCTGAAGCTCATGCCGAAAGCAAAGGACGCGGACCAAATTCGCGCGACCATTGACGACCTGCGAAAATTAAAAGGTTAAGACAAGGAGCGCGTACGCTTGCCCGTACGCGCTTTTTGTATAAGCTTTGGCTCAGACGGGCGCACGCTCTCTCTCTGCTGGCTTCGCCGGCTGGCGAGCACCTGTTTAATCTTGAGTGCCTTCCGGTTTGAAGGCGCGACGGTCTATTTTCTTAAAGCATCTCAAAACCTCGAAAGGAATTCCACATGTTTTCCCATTCAACTCGCATCGAGTCATCTCATCTACATTCATACTTTCTGCGCTTTCTGCCGCTGCTGCTTCTAGTGCTCGTCGCTTCGGTTTCGGCGCGCGCGCAAGGGGTCGGAAGCACACGCGATCTGACGGGTGGGACGGGCGGGAATAATACGATTCAGGGACGCATCTTTGGTCCTTCCGGGAGGGGCTTTGACGGGCGCGTTCGTGTGCAGCTTGAGAATTCGGAGCGCGGTACGCTGACCACGATGTCGGAGGATGACGGCTCGTTTAAATTCGGAGGGCTGCTTCCGGGCTCCTATACGATTGTGGTAGATGCTGGGAAAGAGTATCAAGCGATCCGCGAGGCCGTCTATATAGATCGTGGCGGTCAGACGGCGCGTAACGTCTCCGTTCCTCTGTACCTGAAGCTGAAGGGCGGTAGCGCCGGGAGTGGGGAAGTCGTCAATGCTGCTCTGGCCGGAGTGCCTAAAGAGGCAGTGGACCGTTACACCAAAGGTATGGAGGCGGCGAAGAAGGGCGACGGCAAGAAGGCCATAGAGCTTTTGAACGAAGCCGTCACGCTCCACCCGCAGTTTGCGCTGGCGCTGACGGAACTGGGCGTGCAATACATACGCGCAGGGCAGATGGATAAAGCGATTGAGTCGGTGCGTGCGGCTTTGAAAATCGCGCCCGACGATTACGCCGCACGCCTGACCTACGGCGTCGCGCTGCAAGAGATGAAGCAGCCTGTCGAGGCGGAAAAGGAGTTGCGCGAAGCCTTAAAGAAGAACGACGCCTCGCCCATCGGCCACATGTACCTGGGGATGTCGCTGATTAGCCAGAATCGACTGGACGAGGCCGAGAAAGAGTTGCAGCGCGCCACGAGCCTCAAGGGCGGCGAGAACCTCGCGCAGGCGCACAAGCTCCTCGGCGGGCTCTACTGGAAGAAGGGCCAGTTGAAACAGGCCGCAGATGAATTGGAGATGTACCTCAAGCTCTCGCCCAAAGCGCCCGACGCCGAAAGAATACGCGGAACCGTACAAGAGCTGCGCAGCAAATCCTAAGCCCCTGAAAGGGGCGAAAGATAATAGCCCACGGCGTGAGCCGTGGGGACAAGTGGAAAGAAAAAGTTAAGAGCCCCTGAAAGGGGCGAAAGATGTTCAGGACAGAATTTCTTTCGCCCCTTTCAGGGGCTCTCATTATTTATTCGTCACTCATTCCCACGGCTGACGCCGTGGGCTAGTATCTTTCGCCCCCTTCGGGGGCTTTGCGAACAGGCTTTCCTTCAGATGTCGGCCCCTAACAGGTGGCCCATCTTTTCTTTTTTGGTCCGCAGGTATTGCTCCGCGCATTTCGGCGTTTCGACTTCAATCGGCACGCGCTCGACTATGCGTAGCCCGGCCTCTTCCAGCGCTTGCAGCTTCAAAGGATTGTTCGACATCACTTTGACCTGGCACAAGCCCAAATCGAAAAGCACTTCGGCGCACTGGCGATACTCCCTGAGGTCCACGCCGAGGCCCAACTGCTCGTTGGCCTCCACCGTGTCCGCGCCCTCGTCCTGAAGCGCGTAGGCGCGAATCTTATTCAGGATGCCTATACCGCGCCCCTCCTGCTGCTGGTACACGATAGCGCCGCGCCCTTCGCGCTCGATCATCTCCATCGCGCGCCGCAGTTGACGACCGCAATCGCACTTGGTCGAGCTGAACACATCGCCCGTCAAACACTGCGAGTGTATACGCACGAGCGTCGGCTTCTCCGGACGCATCTCGCCCTTGTAGAGGACTACGAACTCTTCCGCGCTCGTGAGCGAGCGATAGCCCGCGATGCGAAACGCGCCCACCTCTGTCGGAAGGCGCGCCTCGGCCACTCGCTCCACGGAAAGCGGTCGCGGCTCGGGCGGGCACGTCATGGTTTCATTTTCACTCAACTCGACTACTCCTTATTACCTGACCATGATTATAGAAGTAAGCAGCCGCGCCCGACAAGCACACGCGAATCCGTCTACTGATCAGTTTTAAGTCGGACTCACCGCCGAGACGCAGAGGACGCGGAGAAAGCGCAGAGTGTTGAATTGAATTTCTCTGCGCCGTCTCTGCGCTCTCTGCGTCTCGGCGGTGAATGACTTGAAGAGAATTTGCCCTCCATATTTCACGCTCACCTCTGCCCAGATTTTCCTTATTGCCGCACGCGCACCGGGCGCGTTAAGATGAGGACGAAAATTTCCATGATTGTGCGCGGGAGAGAGGCCGCTCCGCTCGCACGAGTCAAAACGAACTCCCCTCGTCAGACCTCTTCAAGATTAATTGCGGTGCGGTCGAATCTCCTGAAAGCTCCGGGTGCAACAAGCTGTGACGAGCGATTCTTCAGACGAAGTGCTTAAAGAGAGAACGCTTCTGGATGCGGGCTCGGCAGAGGCGGCGCGTGCTGCTGACGAGCGGCGGCCCGCGCTCGTCTTCCTGCGCGGCGAGCTGTTGGCCGTCCCCATTCCGCTCGAACGCGACGAAGTAATCCTGGGCCGTGCGCTGGAAGCCGACGTCCGTATCAACGACGCGCGCGCATCTCGCTTGCACGCGCGCATCACCTCGGAACGCGACGCCAAAACAGGCGAGACCTCTTATCGCATCATCGATTTGGGCTCGACCAACGGCACACTCTTGAACGGCCAGCCCGTCGCGGAAGCCTTTCTCAAAGACGGCGACAAGATTAGCGTCGGCGAGCATCTACTGCGCTTTGAGATGCTAGACGAGATAGACCGCGAGTACCAGCGACAGATTCATCGCCTGCTCGCGCACGACGAGCTGACAGGGCTTTTGACCAGCAAATCTTTCTTCTCGGAATTGAGGCGCGAAGCCGCGCGCGCCGAGTCGGAATCGCGCCCCTTCTGCGTGCTCATGATGGACCTGGACCATTTTAAGGAAGTCAACGACACTTACGGCCACCTGGCGGGCAGCCAGACTTTGGAAGAAGTCGGCGGTGTGATTACTCGTGCCCTGCGCGCAGGCGATGTGGCCGCGCGTTTCGGTGGTGAAGAGTTCGCGGCCTTTCTTCTGGACGCAGACATCGCGCAAGGGCTTGTCGCCGCAGAGCGCGTGCGCGCCGCTGTTCAGGAGCACCCGTTTTCGGCCACGCGCCCCGGCTCAGGAGACTTGAAGACGCATCACATGACCATCAGCATCGGCGTCGCAGCCTTTCCTGACGACGCGCGCGACCCTATCGAGCTGATGGAGATGGCCGACTCTGCTCTCTATCGCGCCAAAGGCATGGGGCGCAACCGCGTCTGCACCTATCGACAGGTCTTCACGGACAACAAAGACCCGCTTCCCTCAAGACGAGAATAATCATTGCGCTTCGCACGAGTCCTGTTATATATATTGACCTCCCCTTTGATGAACTCCCTTTGCTTGATGTCCCTTTGATCCTGCGGTTGCGAAACCCCCTTTGAGGAGGCGAGCAAAATGATCAAGAGAACGCTGCTGTGTGCGCTGCTGTTCGTCGGAGCAGGCGTCTTGTGCTCCGTGCGCGTCGCGGCGCAAGGCCAGACACAGGCGCAGCCACCCAGCCAACAGAGCGAGCGTAAGACTTCAACAGAAGATGCGGACCTGGCTATTACGGCCAACGTGACGGCCAAGGAGCTGCGCTTTGAAGTCGTGCCTAATCCGAAGGTAGAGTTTACGGGTAAGCCCGAGCGCGAAACCGTGTGGGAGGCCGAGCGCGATAACCTGCCCGCTTCCGTACAACCCGGCGTCACTTATCGCAACATCGGCATACGCCTTAAAATCACCAGCATCTTTCCGGACATAGACCGCATCGTCTCCGAAGCCCTGGGCGAAGTCCCTGCGACGGACAAGCTGCCCGAAGACGATAACGCTAAACCTCCTGCGCCTGCGACCACGACACCGCCTCCCCCTCCCCGGACACAACAGCCGGAAGGGAGGCCCTGAAAATCGTGCACAAGCTTTCGAGATTCACGCTGGCCTGTTTCATTCTCTGCGCGGGCTTTGTTCTCGCGACAGCGCAAGAGAGCGGCAACGCTCCTACAGCGCCTCAATCAAGCGACGCCGCGCGCACAGAGGCGGACGAGACCTTCGACTTAAACATTACAGAGCGCCGTATCACCGAGCGCGACTTCGAGGCTTCGACCTCCGTGGAAGCGGGCGATGAGAGCGCGCGTGGGTTGAGGTTGAAAATCGGCGTCGCCGTCGGCGCTGAAGAGATTGACGTGCTGTTGCGCAACGTGCGCGGGCAGGTGCGCTTTCGCGCTTCGCTTGAGCGCGTGCTCGAACGACTCAACGCGCGGCGCACATCCACCACGCCGTCGCCTTAGTTAGCATTCTTGATTTCCCCTTTGATTGACCGTGATGAATGGATTGCGGCCCCCGACACTTTTTTGAAGAGCAAGCCCAATGCAGTATTCATCAAACTCTTTCGGAGGAGACCATGGAAAACTTTTCGCGCTTCGCTTTCGCGTTTGCGCTTCTAGCTCTTTGTAGCTTTAACGGAACGGCTCAGACGACCAGAACCACCACGAGCGGTTCCGACGATGCTGCCATCACCACCAGCACGACTAGAGACTCGCAGCAACAGCCTGCCACGACTGGCGCACAGCAGGCGCGGCCCACGCCGACGCCCTCGACACCCGTGCGACCGCTCTCGCCCGAAGACATACAGCGACAGCAGGCGGCGAGCGCGCGCCGTCGTCAGGAAGCGGCATCGGGAGACCCCGATGTGCTGCTTGATGTTCCCAACCTGTCGGTTGACGAGATTACGCTGGAAGTGGAAAACCTGAAGGCGCGCGTCTCGCTCGATGCGCGGCTGGCGAACCTGCTCTCGCTCACAGCCGGGGCGGACGTGGGCATTGATAAAGTTAAGCTGACAATCAAGGGCGTGCGCGCCGAGGTGCTTTTGAAAGTCAGGCTCGACAACGTCGCCGCCATCATAGACCGCACGCTGAATACCATAGACCGCAACCCGCAAATCCTCGAAAAGCTCTTGCAGGGAGTTGACCGCACGGTCGGCACGGTCGGCAATGTTGCCAACACCGCGCTCGGACCCGGCGGCGCGGTCACGCAAACGCTCGGCAACGTGACGCAGCCGGGAGGGCTGCTGACTCAGGCCGTCAATCAATTAGGACAGACCCTGCAACGCACCATCGATGCGACGGGCAACATCGTCGAGCGCACCCTCGACAACACGGGCAAGGTCGTCAACACTCGAACGCTCGGGAGCATTACCGATCTGGGCGGGACGACGCTGGGCGAGACAACCAACTCCGCCGGTCAGATTGTGCGGCGCGTACGCGACGTTTCCGGCGCGGTGGTTGAATTGACCCTCGACAGCGCGGGCAAGGTCGTCAGCTCGCGCGTCATCAGCCAGGCCACACAAAGATAACTCGCCTTCAAGCAGGAACCCGGCGATTGCTTACGGGAGCAGTCGCCGGATTTTTCGTGCGGCGTGATTTATCCGACAGCTAATTTCTGCAACCGGACATCTCATAGTGCGTGTAAGCGGTTGGCTGCGAGCTAAACCGCCCGGACGCTTCGGGCGGTTGCGCGTCATTGGCGCTCGCGTGTATTCTAATCGCCAGAAATTTGATGAGGAAGCACCCTGCGCCTCTTTATCTCCTCGACCGGAAGCTGTAATAGTGAGCACAAGACTTAATCTTGCCAGTCACCCATTTCGTAATCGCACGCTGCCGTGGACAATCGCAACGGTGGTCACTATCTCGTCGCTCGTGGCGCTCGTCTTTATCGCCATCCAGAGCAGCCAGATGAAGAATCAGGCCGCGGTGGTCGAGCGCGACGTTGTTGCACAACGCAAAGAGCTGGACAAGCTTGAGCAGAAGGCCAAGGAAATACGGCAATCGCTCACGCCCGAACAGCAGAAGCTGCACGACGCCGCGCACGGACTCGTTGGCCGCAAGCGTTTCTCATGGACGCGGCTTTTCACGGACCTCGAAGCAGCCATGCCTGCGAACGTCCGCGTCTCGCGCATCAGCGTCCGCGACGTAGGCGTACGCGGCGGTCAGACGGTCGCAGACCTTGAGCTATCGGTTGTGAGCAAGAATCCTGCCGACGTGACGACCATGATGGGCGAGATGAATCGCTCGGGCATCTTCCGCGCAGACCTCGTTTCGCAGAACCCGTCGCGGGGCCGTGGCGACGGCTCGGAATGGGTCTTGAGCGTGCGCTACACGCCGCGAGGCGCTGTGGCCGCACCGGAAAACGCAGAGGACCACGGCGGCAGCGTTGCTTCTGCCACGGCTGCGACGACGGCGCGCGTTAACACTACGAACGAGCGGGAGGGGAGCAATGAGTAATCCTGTGGCGTCAGAAAAGCAAGGCGCTTCCCCACGGCGCGAGAAAATCCGCGTCCGCGTAGAGAGCCTGCGACGCTCGCCGCAATTCAGCATGCTCGGGCTTCCCGAAATAGCTGCGCTCGGCATCAGTCTCATACTGCTGCTCATCGTCATCTTCACCTACGTTTATTTCTTCGTCCCCTATCGCTCGCAGCAGCTACGCGCGCAGGAGCAGCGCGAGACTCTTCAAAAGCAGGTGCGCGACAGGAGCATGCTCTTTAATAACAACTCCAACACGCAGGCGACCGTGGCGGAGATTACCAAGAGCATGCAGGAGTTTGAGGAGACGCGTCTGCCGCCCACAGGCGAAGGGCGCATGTCCATCTATCAGGAACTGAACGACCTGATTCGTAAAAACGGCCTGCGCGCTTCGGGCGGCATCAACTACAGCCCGCTCGATCCACTGGGCCTGCCGAAAGACACAGAGGGCGCAGGCACTTTCGCCAACGTCACGCGCTCGGCCAGCTCTAAATGGCAAAGCGTCTATCCGGGCCTAAGCGTCAGCCTCACGGTCGAAGGACCGTACGCTAACCTGAGACGCTTCGTCCGCGACATAGAAGCGAGCCGCCAGTTCATCATCATCAACGCGGTCGAGCTTGAAGGCGGGAGCGAGACGCGCACGCCCGTTGCTCCCCCCGACCCGACAATGCCGGGTGCTACAGCGCGCCCGGCCTCCAACGTTAGTTTGCGATTGGACATGGCCGCCTATTTCCGTCGCGAAGCATCAGGCACCACCACGGACGCGGAGCAACAGACAGGCGCGCGCTAAAGCTCGTAGAGGCGCGAGAGGTATTAAGACATGGCTTCAACTTCAACGGAAAAGAATCCCAAATCAGAGCGCAACAAGATGATTGCGGCCATCGCGCTCGGCGTCGTCGCGCTCCTCACGCTCTGGTACGCTTTTTTCTCCGGCTCATCTACGAGCAAGACAGCACAGACTACGGCGTCGAATTCAAACAAGACGCTCGCGCCAAGAGGAGCGAACCAGACGAGCGACGGCAGGGGCACGTTAACTCAAATCAACTCGCCCGTGGACCCCGCGACTGAAATCCCGCGTCCTATTCCAGTCGACCGCGAAACGCCCGCAGGCGTGCCGGAAGTGAGTCGCAACATCTTCGCTTTTTATGTGCCGCCGCCGAAACCCATCGTGACGCCGACGCCCGAGCCGCCGCCAGCGCCGACACCGCCGCCGCCCGTGCTGGTCTCCGGACTCTCGCCTACGAACGTCTTCGCGCGCACGGGCGATTTCAAGCTCGATGTTTCGGGCGACAAGTTCACGCCGCAGACGCGCGTCTTCATAGACGGGCGCGAGCTTGAGACGCGCTACATCAGCCCGCAACAGCTTTCGGCCACAGTGCCTTCGGCTGTCATCGCTTACGAAGGCGCGCGACAAATCATCGTGCGTACGCCCGACGGCACAATTTATTCCAACACAGTGGCCCTGAGCGTCGCCGCGCCGCCCGCGCCCAACTACACCTACGTCGGCTTGGTCGGAGGTTCCAAGTTTAACGACACGGCGATTCTCAAAGATAAGAACACCAAGAATCTGATTAACGTCACGCGCGGCGACCCCGTCGGCGGACGCTTCCGCGTTACCAGCATCTCGCAACGCGAAGTCGTACTCGTGGACACGAACCTGCGTATCAAACACACGCTGCCTTTGACGAGCGACACCGGCGGGCAGCAGGGCGGCCCGCAGCGCCCGCCTTCGCAACCGCAGCCGGTCACAACCGATGGCGATGACGAACCTTAAGCTTCAAAAAGAGCTGCCGTCTTGCACACCGTGCAAGACCGACGCGCCTTGCGACAGCATGCGTGCCTCCTCCTCCTCTTACTGCGCACGGCGACGCGCAGAGCGTGGCTACACGCTCTTTGCGCTGCTCGCCCTGATGACGCTTATAGCCCTCATTGCTACCGCCGCCGCTCCCAACATTCGACAGCAGGCTTTGCGAGAACGCGAGCAGGAAGCGATTTTTCGAGGCGAAGAAGTGGCCGAAGCCATACGTCTTTATCACCGCTACACGGGACGGCTGCCGTCTTCTATGGAGCAGCTTCTGGAAGGCGTTCCGCGCGGCACGAAGAAGATTCAAGTCCTGCGGCCTGCCGCCGTGATTGATCCATTGACCAACCGCGAGTGGAAGCTCATACGCCCGCGCACACAACCGATGATGCAATTTCAGCGCGCCGTCATGCTCTACGCAGGCGGGCGCGTTCCCCCGACCCCGCGCGACCCACAGCTCTTCACCAAGTACGGCATGCAGATCTCGAACATTGTTGACACGGGCACGACCACCGAAACGCCCGGCGGCACGGACGACGACCCGAACGGCATCGGCGAGTTCATCGGCGTCGCGAGCCGCAACCGCGACGAGTCAGTCATCGCCTACTACGGCATTGATCGTCACGACCAATGGGTCTTCACACCTCTCTTCAGATAACACACGAAAGCACCGCGCTCGCTCGTCTTCAAACAAACATCATCAATCGAAATCTCTCGCCGCGCTCTAGCTAAAGAGTAGCGAATTTTTCTCGCTCACTCGCTCATACATACCAGTAATATCTTCACGCGCTCGCTCTTGTGCGAGTGAATGCACGATATGAGTGAGAAAAAAAATCGCGTGAAGTTGAATAAATTATTGACATCTGCGCGCAATGCGTTTATATACCAACATGTTGTGCGCCATTTACTCTAGGCCACAAGAGGAAATTCAGCACAGTATCTTGTGGTGAAAGCAACTAAACCAAAAAGGAGCAACTGAAACCTATGGCAACTAAGAAAGCAGGAAAGAAAGCAGCGAAAAAAGGTGCCGCTAAGAAGGGCGGCGCGAAAAAGGGAGCCGCCAAGAAGGGCGGCGCGAAGAAGAGATAGGTTAACCGCAACTCGCAACGACAACCTTCCAACGGCGCACACAAATAACTTCGGCCTTAGGGCCTTTCGTAATGGACGGCGAATGCTTCAAGAAGCGCGCCGTCCATTCTTTTTCTTGCGCGCGCTTGTGTCTCTTCGCTATGCTGCCTGCGTGCTAGATGAAGTTGATGTGCGCGCTGTGCGGCGAATGCTGTGAGCGCGAGTTGAAAACTCTTTAGAGGAGAAGCTTTCGACGTGCGAGAAATGGATGAGAGACCATGGGGTCGCTACGAAGTTTTAGAAGAGCAGGACGGGTACAAGGTGAAGAGGCTTGAAGTTAAACCGGGCGCGCGCCTGAGCCTCCAAAGACATTCACGGCGCGGCGAACACTGGGTCGTTGTCTCCGGCACAGCCGACGTCGTGTGCGGCGATAGAGAGTTGCAGCTCAAACAGGGCGAGCACATACACATCCCTCCGGAGACCAACCATCGTCTCGGCAACAGCTCCGACCAACCACTGGCGCTCATCGAAGTGCAGCTCGGCGACTACCTCGGCGAAGACGACATCGTGCGCCTCGACGACGACTACAAAAGGCAGTGACAAGTGACAAGTGACGAGTGACAAGATAAAACCTTCTTGCTCGTCACTTGTCACTTGTCACTTATCACTGTTTCTATGTTCTCCATTGCTCTGGTAGAGCCTGAGATTCCGCCTAACACGGGCAACATCGCGCGCCTCTGCGCAGCCGTGCGCGTTCCCCTGCATCTAGTTGGGCACGTTGGGTTTCGGCTTGATGACCGGGCCGTGCGGCGCGCCGGGCTGGACTACTGGCCCGAGGTTGAGCTTCATCGTCATCGTGACCTCGTCGCGCTTGCGACGTCTCTGCCCGAGGCAAGCTTTGTTTATTTGACGACCAAAGCGGAAAGGTCTTATACGGACTGGCGATTCACAGGCGACGAGTGTCTTGTCTTTGGAAGCGAGACGCGCGGGCTGCCCGAGGAACTCTTGCGCGCAAACTGGTCTCGATGTCTGACCATCCCGATGCTCAATCCGAACGTGCGCAGCCTTAATCTAGCCACGGCTGTCGCCATCGTGCTCTACGAAGCCTTACGCCAGACGGGTGTGCTTGAACATCGCGGCTGAAGGCCGCAGTGCCTGTCGCGAATGAAATCTTTCCCGGCCAACACCATTCAGCGAAACATCAATCGCTTAGAGTGACACAGCTTCTTCAATCTCTTCCTCAATCTCAAAACACTTTCCCCTTCCTGCCGGGAAGCATAATTTCGTCTCCCGTGTTAAGATAATTAGTTTGCACACAAGGCCGCCTAGCGCGCCTACTTTATCTATTGTAGAGGGATTATGGTTCAGGAGAGGAAAGACATACGCAACATAGCGATTATCGCTCACGTTGACCACGGCAAGACGACACTCGTTGACGCGATGCTCCGGCAGGCCGGAACTTTTCGCGAGAACGAACAGGTCAGAGATCGCGTCATGGACTCCATGGATTTGGAGCGCGAGCGTGGTATCACGATCATGGCTAAGAATACTGCGGTGCGCTACGGCGACGTGAAAATCAATATCGTGGACACGCCGGGCCACGCGGATTTCGGCGGCGAGGTCGAGCGCGTGTTGAAGATGGTGGACGGCGTGATGCTGCTCGTAGATGCTGCGGAAGGATGTTTGCCGCAAACGCGCTTTGTCCTGCGCAAGGCTCTCGAAGCGCGTCTGCCCGCCATCGCCGTCGTCAACAAGATTGACCGGCAGGACGCGCGGCCCGCAGAAGTAGTGGACGAGATATACGAGCTGTTCCTGGATCTGGACGCCACGGATGAGCAGATAGAGTTTCCGATTCTCTACGCTGTCTCGCGCGATGGCGTTGCTAAAAAGAGTCTGGAAGACGAGTCGAAAAATCTGCGTCCGCTGTTTGACCAGATTGTGGAGACTATTCCTGCGCCGCGCGCGATTCGTGAAGACACCTTACAGCTACTGGTCGCTAATCTTGATTACAGCGAGTACGTGGGCCGTCTAGCCATCGGTCGTATCTTCTCGGGCGAGATTGCCGTCGGCGATACGGTCGCTATCGTGCGTCGTGATGGCGCGCTTGCGAAAACGCGCGTCTCGCAGCTTTACGTTTTCGAAGGTCTCAAGCGCGAATCGGTCGAGCGCGCCATCATGGGCGAGATTGTCGCGCTCGCCGGAATCGAAGACATAGAGATTGGCGAAACCATCACCAGTGCCACAGACCCGAAGCCGCTGCCCGTCATCGCCGTTGACGAGCCGACCATCTCTATGATCTTCGGCGTCAACAACTCGCCCTTCTCCGGGCGCGAAGGAAAGTACGTCACGTCGCGCCAGATCAAGGAGCGTCTGGAAAAAGAGGTGCTGGGCAACGTCGCTATTCGCGTCGAGCAGACGGACTCGCCCGACCAGTTCAAAGTTTCAGGACGCGGCGAATTGCAGCTTGCCATCCTGATAGAGATGATGCGCCGCGAGGGCTACGAGCTACAGGTCTCCAAGCCCGAAGTCATCACGCGCAAAGAGAACGGCGAAATCTTAGAGCCTATAGAGCAGGTCGTCGTCGATTGTCCGGAAGAGTTCATTGGCGTGGTCACAGAAGCTATGGGACGACGCAAGGGCCAGATGACCAAGATGGTCAACCACGGCACGGGTCGTGTGCGCCTGGAATTTGAAACGCCTTCGCGCGGGCTCATAGGTTTTCGCAACGAGTTTTTGACGGAGACAAAAGGCACCGGGCTCTTAAACACACTGTTCCTGCGCTGGGGGCCGTGGCAGGGAACGATGCGCAGGCGCGCAACCGGCTCGCTCGTCGCCGACCGCATGGGCGAGACCAACACTTTCGCGCTTTACAACTTGCAGGAGCGCGGCTCTCTCTTCGTGCGTCCGGGAGCAAAAGTTTATGAAGGGATGGTGATCGGCGAAAACGCGCGCGCCGTTGACCTGGACGTGAACGCGATTAAAGAAAAGAAGCTGACGAACATGCGCGCCTCGACCTCCGAAGAAGCCATGCGGCTCGTGCCCGTCAAGGAACTGTCGCTCGAACAGGCGCTCGAATTTATCGCCGACGACGAGCTGGTCGAAGTCACGCCGCAAACCATACGCCTGCGTAAGCGCGTCCTGCGCGCTAACGAGCGCCCCAAGCGTAAAGAGAGTTAAGCTTCAAGAAAGTGATGCTTAGCTGATGTGCGCGACGTGCACATCAGCTAAGCATCATCGAATCATCCAGAGCTTGATGAGATTCCACCTGCCCCGGCTTTACCCTATCACGGATGCAAGGCTCAACGGCCTCACACATGCGGAGCAGGTCGAGCGTTTAAGCGCAGGCGGCGCGAGCCTCCTTCAGTTGCGAGAGAAGCACGCGAGCCCGCGTGAGTTTTACAGCGAAGCTGAAAAAGCCTTGCGCGTGGCGCGCAACCATGGCGTGCGTCTTATTATTAATGACCGCGCGGACGTGGCGCTCGCCTTAGGCGCAGACGGCGTTCACCTTGGACAGGATGACCTCCCGCCCGCAGCCGCCCGCAGTCTCCTGGGCGAGCAGGCCGTCATAGGCTTTTCCACACACAACCTGGAGCAGGCTCTTGAAGCCACACGCTTGCCCATAGATTATCTGGCTCTGGGTCCCATCTTCCCCACCGCGTCCAAAGATAACCCTGACGCGGTCGTGGGATTGGAAGGATTGCGCCGCGTGCGCGAGGCGCTGCCCCGAACGCCGCTCGTCGCCATCGGCGGAATCACGCTGGAAAATGCCGCCGAGGTCATCGCGGCAGGGGCCGACAGCGTCGCCGTCATCAGCGCTCTTTTGAGCGAACCACTTCAAATAGAAGCTCGCACGAGGGACTGGCTCGCCCGTCTTTAACCGGTAAACGCAATATTTTCAACGTCTAAACAGATTTAACTTGCGTTTAGCGAGGTTTTACGCGACAATCAGGGTGTTTGTGGAGTGGCGCGCTCCGAGCCTCTCCGGTCAATCCGTTCGCTTTGAAACCTTCCCTTTGGCCTCGTCTACTTTCTCTCAATTGGAGTGCCAGCCGGCATGAGCTTTTTCGACCTTCCGCCAATCATCGAGCGCATGTTGCTCGTCTCGGACAAGATCAGCGACCTGAACTTCTCCGTCGGGCAATCGCCGCAAGTTGAAATCAACGGCAAGCTGACGCCCGTCCAGCCGCTTGGTCTTCAGAAGCTTTCGCCCTACCAGACCGAGATCATCGCGATGACGCTGATGGACGGCAACCCCGACGCCGCAGAACGACTGGTGCACACGGGCACGACCGATCTCAGCTACAGCCTGCCTTCGCGGACGCGTTTCCGCGTCAACATCTTTCAGCAGCGCGGGACTTATTCCATAGTCATGCGCGTCATCCCGACCGAAGTCCCGACCATCAAGACTTTGGGCTTGCCGCAGCAGCTTGCCGAAATCTGTGAGCTGCGCAACGGCATAGTGCTTCTGACCGGCCCTACGGGTTCCGGCAAATCAAGCACGCTCGCGGCCATCATAGACGTCATCAACGAGTCGAAGCATTACCACGTTATCACCATCGAAGACCCCATAGAGTTTCTGCACACTCACAAGAGTTCTACGATTAACCAGCGCGAGGTCGGAAGCGATACGAAAGATTTTCCCTCGGCCCTGAGGGCTGCGCTGCGTCAAGCTCCGAAGGTGATTCTGATTGGCGAGATGCGCGACTTTGAGACGACGGAGATTGCGCTCGAAGCGGCGGAGACGGGCCACCTTGTGCTCTCCACGCTTCACACGATTGACGCGTCGAAGACCGTGGACCGCATCATCGGTCTTTATCCGAAGAACGAGGAGCAGGTCATACGCACGCGTCTGGCGCAGACCTTCCGCTACATCGTCTCGCAGCGTTTGATTCCGCGCGCAGACGGCAAGGGCCGCGTGGCGGCGGTCGAGATTCTCAAATCCAGCCCGCGCACGCGCGAATACATAGAGGTGGGCGAGTCGGAAGGCAAATCCCTTCTGGACGCGATGCGCGACGGCAAGCTCGACGGGATGCAGGACTTCGATACCGTCATCAAGGACTTGATTCAAAGCAAGGTCGTGAGCATGGAAGACGGTCTGGCCTTCGCTACGAATCAGAACAACCTCTTGCTGTCGTTGAAAGGTCTTTCTTCTTCGGACGACTTTATACGCGCCGAGCAGATGCTGCCCGCAGGTAGTTCGTCCCGGTCAACCTATAGCTCGATGCTCGACATGATCGAGTAGCACGACTCTACGCTTGCTCTACTATTCCACAGCCCGTTTCTTCAGCTTATGATTGTTGTCTGTAATCAGTGCTCGATGCGTTTGCAGTTGGACGATGCGAAAGTTCCCGCGCGTCCCTTTACGGTTCGTTGCCCGAAATGCCAGAACATCGTCAACGCACAGCCGCCCGCGAATGAAAACGGTCACGGCGCTCTGGCAAACGGTCATTCTCCCGCCACAGAGCACCCGCGTCTGGATAGAAACGGCGCGCCTGCTTTGAAGACGGACGCGGCTGCGGAAGATACAGTCGCCAACGAGCCTTTGCCGCAAAGCGACCCTGCAAGCGTCAACGCGAATGAGGTCGTGCGTCTGCTGGCGACGCTCTTGCAGCGCGGCGCGACGGGCGGCGACAAGCTTCTCGAAGCAAAGCGGCTCGCGTGGGAGCGCCATCGTGTGCTCGTGTGCGTCGCGCCGGAACATCGTCAAGCCATGGGGCGCAAGCTCGCAGAGCATGAGTACGATGTCTTCAGCGCCGACAGCGCCACGCAGGCCGTCGAGCGCATGCGCGAGGAGCGCATGGACATCATTATTCTGGACCCGGACTTCAACCCCGTCGAACAGGGCGCGGCGCACGTTTCTACGGAAATCAACGCGCTCCGGCCCGCCGTGCGTCGGCGCACATTCCTCGTGCATTTCTCGGCTACGGGCCGCACGCTGGACCAGCACGCAGCCTTTGTCAGCAACGTCAACCTCGTCGTCAGCCATGCGGACATGGAGCAGTTGCCTCGCGCCATTGAGCGAGGGCTTCGCGACTACAACGACCTCTACCGCTACATGAACGACGCGCTCAACATCGCTGCGCTCTAAGACAGTCTCAAGTCCCAAGTCCAAAGTCCCAGGTCGAAGACAGGCTCTTTCTTTCGATCTGGGACTTTAGACTTGGGACTTGAGACTCTTCTCGTTTGACCTCTGCCGGATGCGGCTTATAATTAGGCTGCATCCGGCTTCAATTTTTTTACTGGTCATGGCACACGAGAGCAACGGCCATCACACGCACGAGCACCCGCGACACGGGCGCGCGGCTTCCAGTCGTCGTCGCCTGACGCTGGTGCTCGTCCTGACTGCCGTTTACATGGTGGCAGAGGTGTTGGGCGGTCTACTGACAGGCTCGCTGGCCTTGCTGGCTGATGCGGGGCACATGCTGGCTGATGTGTCTGCGTTGGCGCTGGCGCTGGTGGCTGCCTGGTTCGGCGCGCGACCGGCCACGCCGCGCAAGACCTTCGGCTATTACCGTCTGGAAATTCTCGCCGCACTGATTAACGGCGTCGCGCTGGTGTTGATTTCGCTCCTCATCATGTACGAGGCTTACCATCGCTGGGCCAATCCGCAGCCGGTCGAAGCGGGCGCTATGATGTTGGTGGCGCTGGGCGGTCTGCTGGTCAATGCCTTCTGCGCGTGGATACTGCATGGTCATCACGAGGGAGACTTGAACGTGCGCGGCGCGTGGCTGCATGTGATGGGCGATGCGCTCGGCTCTGTGGGAGCGATTATCGCGGGCGCGCTCATGCTCTTTTACGGCTGGTACGCCGCAGACCCTTTGTTCAGCATCGTCATCAGCCTGCTCATCGTGTGGAGTTCGTGGAACCTGATACGCGAATCAACCAACGTGCTGCTGGAAGGCACGCCCGCGCACATCAATCTGGCGGCGGTCGAGGAAGCTATTCTGGAAACCGTGGGTGTTGAAGACGTGCACGACCTGCATGTCTGGACCATCACCTCGGGCCGCGAAGCTTTGAGCGCCCACGTCATACACGCTCAAGCGGTCTCAACACCCGTATTGTTAAAAGAGCTGCGCACAAAGCTACACGACCGTTTCGGCCTTGACCACCTGACGATTCAGATGGAGATGCCGGAATCCGAGGACGATACTTTTCACTTCTGTCACGCGGGCGCGGCCTGCTTCCGTTCTGAAAGAGAATAGTCTCAAGTCCCATGTCCAAAGTCCCAAGTCGTAAGAAAGTTTTTTGATTTGGGACTTGAGACTTGAGATTTGGGACTTGAGTGATTATGGAAATCAATCTTCTTCTGACGCTCGACTTGCGCGAGCAGGCAGCGTTGCAGGCGGCGCTGGTGACAAAGGCCGCGCCCGATGCGCTGGTCATGCTGGCGCTCACGGGCGCGTGCCGCATCTCCACGCTGGACGAAGCGCGTGCTCTGCGTCGCTGGCTGGCGGACGCGCAAGCTTCAGGGGAAGTGGATTTCGCCCCGCTCAGCGTCATCGAGAGCGGGCTCGAACGATTCGGCGTTTAATCAGTATAGAGAATCAAAACTTTCTTCCTGCTCTACGGACTTTTTATGATCGAGTTGGGTTACGGGCGCGGCTCTGTAAAGCTGAACGACGATGACGCGCGCTTTCGCGTGCTTGAGCCGGAAGCGAACGCCAGCGAGCGTCCTCTTTCGGATGCGGAAATCGGAGCGGCCTTTGACAACCCTATGGGGTCGCCGCCCGTTGAAGACATCGTTTCGCCGGATGATTCCGTGTTGATTGTGGTTTCGGATGCGACGCGCGCCACGGCAAGCGCACAGGTCGTCAACCTGCTCGTGCGTCGTCTCATAGAAGCGGGCGTCACCCCGCGCGACATTCGCATCATCTTCGCCACGGGGATTCATCGCGCCGTCACGCCTGCTGAAAAGCGCGAGCTGCTTTCGCCCTTTATCACGCAACGGATTGTCACGCTCGACCACGACGCATACGACCCGGCAGCGCATATTCAGCTTGGGCAAACAGAGCGCGGCACGCCCATCGAAGTCAATCGCGCGCTCTCCGAGCACACGCATGTCATACTCACAGGCGCTATCGGCTTTCACTATTTCGCGGGCTTCACGGGAGGACGAAAATCCGTGTGTCCGGGCTTGGCGAGCGCGCAGACGGTGGAAGCGACGCACATGCTGGCGCTTGATTTCGAGCGCGGCGGGCGGCGCGCTGGCGTCGGTACGGGAAGGCTTGAGGGAAACGCTGTTCACGAAGAATGCGAGCGGATTGCCGCGCAGGTTGCGCCGTCGTTCATCATCAATACGGTGGTAGACGAACACGGGCGCGCTGTTCGTGTCTATGCAGGCGACTGGCGCGCGGCTCATCAAAAAGCATGCGCGGATTATCTGGAAGGCCACTCGCTTGTCATTGATGAACGCCGCGAGTTAGTCATAGCCTCCTGCGGAGGCACGCCGTGGGACATCAACCTGATTCAGGCTCATAAGACGCTCGACATGGCAGCGTATGCGGCGAGCGAGGGCGGGACGATAATCCTGCTGGCCGAATGTGCGGACGGTTTCGGGCGCGAAGATTTTTTAAAATGGTTTGAGGAAAAAGATTCGCGCGCGTTGGAGCAGCGCCTGCGCGAGCATTACGAAGTCAACGGGCAGACAGCTTGGGCGCTGCTGGTCAAGGCCGAAAAATATCGAGTGCATCTTGTTTCAAGTTTGGCCGACGAGGATGTCCGTCGTATGCGTATGATTCCGGCGCGCACGCTCGATGAAGCGCTCGCGCAGGTAGACCGCGGCGTAGAAGGCTACGTCATGCCGCGCGGCGCTTCCGTGTTGCCGGTGGTTGCGGCGGCCTCTTGAGTTTCGGGTAATGGGTTAAGTGATGAAAGAGGGATTCAAACAGGGATGGACAGGATAAACAGGATAAAAAAGAGAGGGAAACAGCAGTTCTTTTCGCTTCCTCTGTATCCTGTCTATCCTGTCCATCCCTGTTAATTCTTTCTCCCTCTTAAACTGGCCCGCTACCGAGTTTCGGATTTCGTTGATAGTTGGTTGCGAATGAGTCTAGAATCAGGGCCGCGCTTTAACAAAGAGAGCCTCGAAGAGGAGAACCAATCGTGAAGATAAAATTAATCGCGGTGTGTGCGGCCCTTGTTCTGACGGGAGCGACTGTGCGCGCGCAGGAGCAGCAGGTGGTCTCTACGACCGTGCAGGAGCCGACGGAGTTGCGCGTGGCTCTTTCGGCGCAGCCCGTTGCTTTCGACGCGGTGGGGCGTCCGGCTCTCGCGGCGCGGCTCGTCACCACGGCCTTGAATGGCGCGGTGGATGCGCCCGTCAAAAACGCGCGCGTGGTGATAGAGAATCGCGGCCCCTTCTTTTACACGTACGTTTCCGGCTGGGCTACGTTTTATGATGGCGCGGGCGTGCGTTGCGGCGAGGGGTTGTTCAAGGTGGACGCGCTTGCCCCGGCGGAAGCCGTCGAGACGGACATGCCGGGGATGCGCCTGACGTGCGCGCCCGTCTCCTGGCGCATCGTCGCGACAAATCTTTTGACGCGCACGAGCGAGACGGCCAAGCCCACATCACAAACGCCCGCGACCTCGACGCAAGCGGAAGCGATGCAGAGCGTAAGTGTGCCGCCGCTTGTCATCAGCATCGACGGCGAAGAGCATCCGATTCAGCTCAATAACCCGCTCATCGTGAGAATGGGAAACCGCCGCCGGACGATTATTGTCAGGGCCGCGCCCTGAAGCCGGAGGGCAGAAAATTTTTGGACGTGCTCGGTCTGCGCTTGACCCGGCGCGTCGCGCGGCCTAGCATTAAAGGCACTACTTCCCCCTAGGCATCGTTAGTCTTTTCAGAAGGAAGGGGTACGCGGTTTATGGCTGAGGAAAACAGAAAGTGCAAGCATCCGAGTTGCGACTGTCACGTCTCGGGCAAGGACGATTATTGCAGCGAGTATTGCAGGGATGCTAAGGACATCATGGAAATAGGCTGCGGCTGCGAGCATCAGGGCTGCCGCTAAAACAAGCTTCGTCAGGACACAAACTCCCCGGTTGCTCATGAGAGAGCCGGGGAGTTTGCTTGTCTACAAAGGTCGTCGTGGCGGAAAGTAAATGTTACTTATGCGGCGCGTGTCGCATGAGGACGCATTGATAGATAAGCGCGGCGCGCGTTAAAGTAGCAGGAGAGCGAAGACTAAATAGATGAGCTATTTCGTGGAAAATCTCAAAAAGCGAGCGCTCACCCCGGCGTCGGACCCGCGTGTCCTGGCGCGCCTTCGCGAGATTGTAGGCGACGAGCACCTCCTCGTTGACCCCGAAAGAGTAGAGCCCTATGCGCAGGATGCGGTGAAGGAGAAGTTTCCGCCAGAGGCTGTTATTTTTCCGCGCACGGCGGAAGAGATAGCGGCTATCTTGCGCGTGGCGAATGAAGAGCGCTTTCCGGTGACGGCGCGCGGCGGCGGCGTGGGCTACACGGGCGGCGCTGTGCCGGTCGAAGGCGGAGTGGTCATCGGCACAGACCGCATGAACACCATCAAGGAGATTTCGCCCGCAGACCTTTATGTAGTGGTCGAGCCGGGCGTGACCACTTACACCCTGCAAAAAGCTGTCGAAGAGGTAGGGCTTTTTTATCCGCCCGACCCTGCTTCTTATAAAGAGTCTTACATCGGCGGCAACATCGCGGAGAACGCGGGAGGCATGCGCTCTGCGAAGTACGGAGTGACGAAGCATTACGTTCTGGGTTTGGAAGTCGTGACGCCTACGGGCGAGATTATCAGGACGGGCGGGCGCACGAGCAAGAACGTCGTAGGATTTGATTTGACCGGATTGATGTGCGGCTCGGAAGGGATGCTCGGCATCATCACGGAAGCAACGCTCAAGCTGATTCCGCTGCCCGAAGCGACGAGCACCGTGCGCGCCAACTTCGGCACGATGCGTGAAGCCTGCGCGTGCGTCGCGCGCTTTTCGACGGCGCGCGTCGTGCCCGTGGCGATTGAAGTGCTGGACAGAAATTCCATCAAAGCGGTCGAGAGCGAATTTGCTTTCGGTTTGCCTGACACGGCTGGCGCGCTCCTTCTGGTTTCGGTTGACGGATCACGTGAAGAGGTCGAGCGCGCATCTCTCATAGTCGAAGAAATCCTGCGCGCGGGTGGAGGCTTCGATATCCTGCGCGCCACTACGCGCGAGGAAGAGAATCGTTTGTGGGATGTCCGTCGCGCTCTTTCGCCAGCGATGAAAAAGTACGGCACGTTGAAACTTAACGAAGACGTCGTCGTGCCGCGCTCGCGCGTGCCCGAGCTTGTAGAAGAGGTCGAAGAGATTGGTCGTCGTCATCAAACTTTCGTCGCCAACTTCGGCCACGCGGGCGACGGTAATATTCACGTCAACTTTATGTGTGAGCGCGAAGACCCTGAATCAATCCGGCGAGCGCGCGAGGCCGTGGCCGACACCTTCCGCGCGGCGGTCGCCCTTGGCGGAACCATCAGCGGCGAGCACGGCATAGGCTACGTCAAAGCTCCCTACATGGACATGGCGCTGACGGGCGCGACCATCGAAGCGATGAAGAAAATCAAGCAGGCGCTGGACCCCAATGGGATATTAAATCCGGGAAAGATGTTCGTCTAGATTTTAGATTTTAGATTTGCGATTTTCGATTGGAAGCGGACAAATCAGGGATTTGAAATTTAAAAGCTTTTCATCCTCAACCAAATCGCAAATCGGCAATCGCAAATCGAAAATTCCAAAGATGCTTTCGACACTCTTAGAGATTCAGCGATTGAAGCGGCTTGAGCGCACGGGTTGGACTTTGCGCGGGCAGCCGCCGGGGGCGGAATCGGTCGCCGCGCATTCGTATGGCGTGGCGGTGGCGGCGATGCTGATGGCGGACGAAATCCGTGCGCGCGGCGTAGAGGTTGATGACGGGCGGCTGCTGAAACTGGCGCTTTTGCATGATTGGGCGGAGGCGCGTCTTGGGGATATTCCGCGCACGGGAGGCGAATATTTCGGCGCAGAAGCACGCCACAGGGCCGAGCGGGCCGCTTTTGACGACATCGTGCGCGGGCTTGGCACGCAACTTGAAAAGAGTTACAGCCGTCTGCACGAAGATTATGAGCAACGCGCCAGTTTGGAGGCGCGTCTAGTCAAGGCAGCGGACGTTGTAGACCTACTGGTTCAGGCGCTGGCTTTTGAGCGCGCGGGCGTGCGCGGGCTCGATGAGTTCTGGGAAGATGTCGGTGATCGTTACTTCCAGCTTGAAGGCGTCGCGGGCGAGGTCGTCTCCGAAGTCATACGCCTTCTGGTCGAAGCGCACACGGAAATCACCACGCGGTCTTAAATGTCCTGAAAGAGTGCTTCGTGGGACTGTCCTGGGGGAGTTGAGATAGGGATGGGTGATTACTTGATGCAGTTTGCGCCGGAGTTGACGTGGCAAAACGCGCTCCTCGGTGCGCTTTTCTTCGTTATCACTTTCGCTGGCAGCAGCGTGCTCGTCTCCTTTGTGCTGGTTAAGCTCCCGGCCACTTACTTTCATTCATCGCATGACCGCGACCTCTGGACTGACAGGCATCACGCCGTGCGCTGGACCGGGCTCGTACTCAAAAATTTAGCGGGGTTGATTCTGGTCTTTGTCGGTATCGTGATGGCCGTCCCCGGAGTGCCCGGCCCCGGTTTCCTGATTATCTTTTTCGGCATCGTGCTTCTGGATTTTCCCGGCAAGCGGCGGCTCGAACAGAAACTAGTGGGCCGCCCGAAGGTGCTCAAGACCATCAACAGCTTGCGTCATAAGTACCACAAGCCGCCGCTGGTTTTGGATTAGAACCGAGAGGCCATCCTTGAAGCGGGCCTATTTTAATGAGCGGAAAGCATTTGCCCCGCTTCGACACAAGCTCTCCCACATGCCCTGGAGGCCGGAGAGCCTGCGTTGACAAAGCTTAAGCCGCTCTGTTAGCTTGCTTGCTTTATATCATGTCCTTGAACGTTATCCGTTGCCTGCAAGAGGTTTTCAAGTTTCGCCGCATGTCTGACTCTCTATTTGCGCAAAGAAGGCTTGCGCGCTTCACCAGCATCTCTCTCCTATGCCTCGCGCTCTTCGCGGCGTCCGGCTGTAAGACTCTCTTTGGCGACATCGCCAAGCAGAAGGTGGGCGTGCCGCCCCTTCTCAAGCCGCTGAACACGGCGACGACGGCGCAACTCGTCTCGGAAGTCAACCGCGTGGCGGCGGTGCGCTCCCTGCGCGGCAAAGTCGATATACAGTTTCAGGACACGTCGTTTTCGGAATTCGGCATCGCCGAAAAATATCGCACCGCCGAAGGCTCCATCATCATCCAGCGTCCGGGCCAGGTCTACATGGAAATCAACGGGCCGTTCGGCGTCGAGATTGCACGCATGACTTCGGACGGCGAGCATTTCCGCGTCGCTGTGCTGAAGGGCGACGAAAAATATCGCCGCTTTGTGAAGGGCACGAACAACGCGCGCTACCAGAAGCTTGAGATGGAGGACGGCAACCAGAAGGACAAGGAGAAGATGGGCGAGCAGCGCGCCGTCAGTGCTTTGTCAAACCTGCGCCCGCAGCATCTGACCGACGCGCTTCTCGTGCGACCCATTCAACCGCGCAACGAGTCCGGTTATCTCTACACGCAGAGCGAGTTTTACGAGGAAGAGGCCGCGCCGAAAACTTCTGCGCGCGACCAGAGCAAAAACAAGACGGGACGCATCGTGCGCGGCTACTATTTTCTGGACGAGATTGTGCCGTCATCGGACGGCAGCGCACGACTCGCGCGCCGCTTCTGGTTCGACCGCGTCGGCGGCATACGACTGGCGCGCATGCAGACCTTTGACCAGAACGGCGATGTCATCACCGATGTCACCTTCAACGACACGAAAGGCTTCGGCGAAGGCGCGCGTCTCTCTCTGCCTTCGCGCATAGAGTTGTCGCGCCCGCACGACGGCTACAAGCTGGCCCTGACCTATCAAACGCCCGAAGAGGCCGTCGTAGACCGCGAGTATCCGCCGAACATCTTCATCCTCGAAAACAAATGGCAACTGCCCGAAGTGGACCTCGACACGCGGCAGAGCGAAAGAGCGGTCAAGAGTGAGAAGTAAGAAAGTGACAAGTGACGAGTGACAAGTGACAAGCAAGAACAAGCATTTCTTTTTTTAGCTTGTCACTTGTCACTTGTCACTGTACTTAAATGGATAATCTGGTCACGGCAAATATTCGGCAAAGACCCTTGCGCTCGTTGGTGAGCGTGGCGGGCGTGGCGCTGGGCGTGGCGCTCGTGATGTTGTTTACGGGGCTGGCGCGCGGCATGTCGAATGACCTTCAGCGGCGAGCCTCGAACGTGCGCGCAGAGATTATCTTTACGCGCCCCGGCTCGATGGATTTGACCAGCTCGACCGCCACCCTCTCGACCGCTTATGTCAAACATCTGGAGGCCATAGAGGGCGTCGAAGCGGCACTGCCCGTGATTCGCTACATCTCGCTGGGCAGTCGCGGGTTCGGGTTCGAGCAGATTGAGGGCGTGGACTGGGAGCCGTTTTCGAAGATGAACGACATCAAGCTGGTAGCGGGCCGTGCCCCGCGCGCCGTTGACCCCAGAGGCGCAGACGACCCTAACAACCCGGACGAGGTTATCGTTGACGAGAAGAAGGCCGAGAGCGGCAAGCTGGGCGTGGGAAGCATCATCAAGCTTTTCGGAAACAAGCCTTATCGCGTGGTGGGCATCTATGCGCCGGAGTCCGGCGCGCGCATCAAGATGAGCTTGAGCGCGATGCAGAAGGCTTTGGATTCGCCGGACAAGGCCCAGTACATCCTCGTCAAAACCAAAGAGGGCGTGAACGAAGTTACGGTCGCGGAGCGCATAGAAGCTTCGCCCGCCACGCGCGGCAACAAGATTCAGTTCACGCGCGACGTCTTTACCAGCATCGAAAAAAGCATCCCTTACCTTGGCGTCTTCCTGCGCGTGCTCGTCGGTTTGGCCGCGCTCGTGAGCGCATTGGTCGTCATGCTCGCCATGTACACGACCATCACGGAACGCACGCGCGAGATAGGAATACTCAAAGCCCTCGGCGCTTCGCGCGGCTACATCATTGGGGCGATTGAGAAGGAAGCTATTTTAATCAGCGTGCTGGGGCTCGTCGCAGGATTCGTCGTCGCCTTCATCACAGGGATTCTGATTCAACGCTTCTATGGCCTGGTATTTGAATACGGATGGGGCTGGGCCGTGGCTGCCGCCGCCATAGGGTTGTTTGGCGGCGTGCTGGGCGCGCTTTATCCAGCCGTGCGTGCGGCTAATCTGGACCCCGTGAGCGCCATCTCCTACGAGTAAATCGTGAGTCGTCGAATGGTAAATGGGCTTTCGGTCTTTGTCTATTTACGGTCTACTGATTTACTATTTACGATTCACGATGAGAACCATCTTAAAAGCTGAAAATCTGGTCAAGACTTACCGCATCGGGCGCGTGGACGTGCCCGCGCTGCGCGGCGTCTCTCTGGAAGTGCAGGAGGGCGAGTTTGTCGCCATCATGGGGCCGTCGGGTTGCGGCAAATCTACCATGCTGCATCTCTTGGGAGGCTTGCTCACTCCGACCTCCGGGCGCATCCTGATTGACGACGAAGACCTCGCCACGGTCTCGGACGCCAAGCGCACAGACATTCGCCGCCGCAAGATTGGCTTCGTCTTTCAACGCTTCAATCTCTTCCCGACCTTAACCGCCGAAGGCAACCTGCGTCTGGCCGAGCGCATTCACGGCGGCAACGGCGCGGACGATCCTGAACGAAGACGCGAAGTCCTGCGTCTCCTGCGTCTGGAAGACAAGATGCATCACAAGCCTCTGGAACTATCGGGCGGCGAGCAGCAGCGCGTAGCCCTCGCACGCGCCGTCGTCACACGTCCCGCGATAGTTCTGGCGGACGAACCCACAGGAAATCTGGATTCCGAAAACTCCGCGCTCGTGCTCAATATGTTTCAGGAATTGAACTATCGCTTCAACCAGACCATCATCATGATTACGCACAACCCCGAAGCGGCTGCCATGTGCCGTCGCATAATACAGATGCGCGATGGGCTGATTGTAGAGCCGCCGGGCAGCGTGCTGATGTAAACAGGTTGCGGCCTCGGAAGCCGCAGGGTCAAAGGCTTAAAATAGAAGGTGGGCCGAGGTCTCCCTTCTATTTTGCTTTTTACCTTCTCGATTTTCCCTTATAATGGGTGGCCGTGAGTTACGTTTTGCAAATCCTCAAAAAAATCTTCTTTTGGTCCTACGGGCGCAGCACGTGGCAATATGATATCCTGTGCGCGCTCATCCTGGCCTTTATCTTCCTGACGCCCGCCCGCTGGTTCCAAACAGGCGAACTAAGGGCCGGAACAACGCATCCAACACCTTCTGCCCGCGCGTATGTGCTTGCGGGGTCCGATTTTAACCCCGAGCAGATGGATCGTGCGGAACTGGAACGCCGTGTGCGTATAGCCACAGGGCGCACGGACGCGCAGATCACAAGCTGGGAACCCCGGCGCGACGAGCACGGCAGAATCGTCGCCTTCGAGGTTGACATACGCTAATCAATCCGTATAATTGCCCGGTTTTGCGAGACTTCGGGCAGGAGTCTTGTGTTTTATTTGCCTAAGGAGTTTGTATGAAGAAGCTTATTCCCCTGAGCCTCGCAGTTTTAATGCTTATGACGGTCTTTATGGCCGTCCCGCACGGAAGCAGCGTCAACGCGCAGAGCGCCGGATTGGTCAGCTCCATTCTGAACAAGATGGAGCGTAACCGCCGCGATATGCGTAGTTTGCGCGCTTCCATCAGCATGGAAAAATATAACGCGCAGCTCAACGAAAGGGAGAAGTCCGAGGGCCAGATGGCCTACATGCCCGCCACGGGCCGCAACGCTTACGTCCGCGTCGAGTGGCAGAAGCCGCGCCGCGAGATTTTGACGGTCGCAGACGGCGCTTACCAGCTCTATAACCTGCGCCAGAACGTCGTTTACGAAGGGCGCGCGACGGGCGGAAAGAACACTAAAGCTAACAGCGCCTTGAGCTTTTTGAACATGTCCGGTGCTCAGCTCAAATCCAGCTTTAACACGGAGTATCTGGGCGACGAGAATCTGTGGGGCGGCGTAAACACCAGCCACCTGAAAATCGTGCCTAAGGGCGCGTCCAGCTATAAGTACGCGGAAATCTGGGTGGATTCGAGCGGCATGCTGATTCAGGCCAAGGTCGTCGAGAGAAGCGATGATTCGACCACTGTGCGCCTGCTCAATTTGCAGCGCAACGCCGGTATCTCGACCGACGAGTTCCGCCAGCAACTGCCGGATAGCGTCAAAAGAGTTAAGGGATAAAAGCTCCAACTGTCAGATTTTTACGACGAAGGGTTCTGCGTCAACGTGACCGGAGCCCTTCAGTTTTTATAGCAGCCCAAAATTTTTTTGTCCGTCGATGTGCGCCGCCGAACGGCCTTGCATCCGGCACGGGTCTCGCATATTCTTTCGGGTTACAATTAGCTTACAGGGGAAGCGTTAAGCAGCAAGAGAGCACAAACTACCATCGGGTGACGCGGGCTACACAAGCTCTGGCGCGACAAGTTCCAGGTTTCATAGATGAAGAGAAGCAATTTTCTCAGGCTCAAATTTCGCGAAGCGCGCTTTATCACGCGCGCTCTTTTGTCCACGAAGCATCCCGTGCTGGCGCACATCATCCCCATGCGGCGCTGCAATCTGGCCTGCGGTTACTGCAACGAATACGACAAAGTCTCCGACCCCATCGCGCTCGACGTGATGAAACGACGGCTCGACAAGCTCGCAGCGCTTGGCACTTCGGTCATCACCATCTCGGGCGGCGAGCCGCTGATGCATCCCGAGCTTGACGAAATAATTCGTCACATACGCGCGCACGGCATGATTGCCGGTCTCATCTCCAACGGCTACTACTTCACGCCCGAGCGCATACGCAGCTTGAACGACGCCGGCCTTGAGTATCTACAGATCAGCATTGATAACGTAGAGCCCGATCAGGTTTCCAAAAAGAGTCTCAAGAATCTGGACCGCAAGCTTCAACACCTTGCCGAGCACGCGGAGTTTCACGTCAACATCAACTCCGTCATCGGCGGCGGAATCAAAACTCCTGAAGACGCGCTGACCATCGCGCGCCGCGCCGTCGAGCTGGGATTTTCAAGCACCGTCGGCGTCATACACGACCACGACGGCACGTTAAAGCCTCTGACGGATAGAGAGAAGGAAATCTTTCAGCAGGTCAAGAAGCTCGGCAATCGAGACCACGCGCGGCTCAACTGGTTTCAGGACAACATCGCGGAGGGCAAGCCTTACGAATGGCGTTGCCGCGCAGGCGCACGCTATCTCTACATCTGCGAAGACGGTCTGGTCCACTGGTGCTCGCAGCAGCGCGGCTATCCGGGCACACCGCTCGAAGCCTACACGATGGAAGATTTCACACGCGAATATAATTCGGAGAAATGGTGTGCGCCGACCTGCACGCTCCAGTGCGTGCATCAGGTCGGCATTCTGGACAACTGGCGCGACCCGCAAAAAATCATGCCCGCCGCAGGGACTCAGGAGAGCGCAAAGTCTCCGTCAAAAGAGACCATCGGCGAGATACTCCGCGTTGAATAAAGCTTAAAGAGCAGCGAAAACTTTAAGCTCAGCCGCACCTTTTCGGAACTTAATTCTATGTCATACAAGTTGAGCCCGGCCATAAATGGACGGGCTCTTACTTTTCAAAACAGCTTCCCTTCCAACTCTCTCAACGCGACTCTCGCTGTGCAATGTCGGTCAATCGCCGCTCGGCAAGAATACAGCGCACGTCTTGTGGTGGCGTAGTGCAGGCTGTAGAGCTGCGTAGGAAGCGCTCGAACTCCGGCGCTGCTTCCTGAAAGCGTGCGAGATTGTAGAGCGATTCCGCTATATAGTAAGGCATCTCGTCGTCCGTCTCGCCCATGCGCTCGGCTGTGCGAAGCTCTCGCAGCGCCTCGTCCCAGCGGCGCGTTGCCGCCAGCTCGCGGCCCAGTAGATTGTGCGTGTGCGCGTTGTCTTCCAAACGTAGCGCCGCGCGATATTCCTCTATGATGCGCTCCTGCTGGCCGCGCACGCGCGCCTGATTGGCTCGCGCCAGATGCGCGTCCACGCTCCTGTAGTCGGTGTAAAAATAGAGCGCGCCGAGCGAGAGTAATAAAACCAGATAGACAAGAGGCAAGCCGTAACGCCACGCTGGAGGAGGGGCGCTCTTTTCGCTCTCGGGATTGCCGGTTGTTTCTTCGCTTACTCTATTTCTCTGCGGCTCATCGCGCCGCTTAAAAAATCTGAAGACTAGATAGAGAGGCAGGACGACGAGCGGGAAAAAGAGTGTGCAGAGTGTCCAGAGAGTAGTGACGGCAGCGTTGAGGCGACGTTTACGCGCGCTTGCCAGCACCCATGCGGAAAGGAGCGCCGTGAGCGCGAAAGACGCGGGCAGCATCCATTCAAAAAATTCCCCGGCGGAGATTTGCAGCCACCCGCTCACTACGCTTGCGGCCCGTCCTCGCCAATGCGATGAAGCTTCATAGAGCTTGAGAGACCCAGCCCCGAAAGTCTTCCGGCCATGAGAACTATGACCTCGCCCTGCTGCGCGATTCCTGCTTCGAGCAGAGCGCGCTCGCCCGTGCGTATCATCTGCTCCGTCTGGTCCGAAGACGGATGATGAATGGATTCTACGCCCCAGACGAGCGACAGCTCGTTGCGCACGTCGGCAGACGGCGTCAGAGCGATGATGCGTTGCTCGGGCCTGAGCGCGGACAGCCTGCGCGCCATCAATCCGGATTCGGTAAAGATGGCGATGGTCTTTGCTCCCATCTCTTCGGCGGCGTAGGCGGCGGCTTCGCAGAGCGCGCGGCTAAAGCGGCCCGATTGCACTCCGGCCCACATGCGTCGCGCATGGTCCGCGCTTTTTCTTCCGCCCTCGGCAGTCTCTATAATGCGCGCCATCGTCGCCACAGCCGGGACAGGATATTGACCCGTCGCCGTTTCGTTCGAGAGCATGAGCGCGTCCGTGCCGTCCCAGACGGCGTTCGCCACGTCCGTCGATTCGGCGCGCGTAGGACGCGGGTTGGTAACCATCGATTGCAGCATCTGCGTGGCCGTGATAACAAATTTTTCGGCGATGTTCGATTGCTCTATGATGCGCTTTTGATAGACGGGCACATGCTCTACGCTCGTCTCCACGCCGAGGTCACCGCGCGCGACCATGATGCCGTCCGAAGCGGCTATGATTTCGTCGAGGTGGTCTATCGCCTCGGCCTTCTCGATTTTGGCGACGAGCGGTTGATGTCCGCCATGAGCTTTGATTAGCTCTTTGGCCTCGCGGCAATCTTCTGCGCGGCGCACGAACGAGAGCGCGATGTAATCGACGCCCTGACGCACGGCCCACTGCAAGTCGCGTCGGTCCTTGTCCGTCAGGGAGGGAATCGGAAGCTGCACGCCCGGAAGGTTGATGCCCTTGCGCTCTGCCAGCGTGCCGCCGTTAATGACGCGCGCGACAACGTCCGTCTCGGTCGTGCGCTCTACGCGCAGCTCGATTGCGCCGTCGTCTAGGAGAAGACGCGTGCCCGGTTTGGCGTCGCGCGCCATGCCCGGATAGTTAGTAGAGACTTCGTGCGTGTCGCCCGCGACAGACCGCGTCGTAATCGTAAAGAGCGCGTTCGGCTCCAATGTGACGGGCTGGCCGTTCCTTAAGACGCCGGTTCTAATCTTCGGCCCCGAGAGGTCTACGAGCACCGCGAGCGGTCTCTGCATGGACTGGGCAGCGGCGCGTGCACGCCGCACGTTTTCCGAATGCTCATCCTGCGTGCCGTGCGACATGTTGATACGCACAGCGTTGACGCCCGCCGCAATCATCGCTTCCAGCATCGCCGGTTCGCGCGACGCCGGCCCCACCGTGGCAAGAATTTTCGCCCTTCTCACAATGACACCACCTTGTAAGCTACGAGTTTGTTTAAGAGACAGGATGCATTATCAATCATCCGTAGCCACTTGAACAAATGGTCAAGGACGATTGATTCATTGATTCATCAGTTCATTGATTCAATGAAAAAATGAACCGATGAATCAATCTCTTTATTCCTTTGCGGCGAGCGAGTTCTTGATAGCTTGTTCCAGTTCCGCGGGGAGCGTCTGGTCGTAGCCTATGAAGTGTTTGACGAGCTGGCCCTTGCGGTCAAAGACGAGTGTTTGCGGGATGGTGTCGTTGTTGCCGAGGTAAAGATTAACCAGCTCCGGGTCCGGGTAGGCGAGCGTGTACTGTATGCGATAGTCGCGCACGAAGCCTGAAACTTTGGGACGGTCGTCGGGGCCGCCGACGTTGAGGCCGATGATGTCTAGCCCCTCTGCTCCGTAGCGGCGCTGCAAGTCTATGAGATGCGGAATCTCTTCGCGGCACGGCGGGCAGTAGGTCGCCCAAAAATCCAGCACGACGACTCGGCCCGCGTAATCCTGCATCTTGACGCGGCGGCCATCAAGGAGCGTCCAGCCGTACTCGGCGGCGCTGGCCGTTGAAGTCGGCGGCATAGGGTAAGAGGAACGCGGGGCGCGATTGCCCGCAGGCGTCGCGCTGCTCTTCTGCGCGGCCTGCTGCGAAGCACTCTCTCCGCACGAGGCTGCAAAGAGGATTGAGAAGGCGAGCGCGATGAGCGGGGCGGCGCGATTAAAGCGGGAGTTGGAAAAGTTCTGAAGCATTGCTTTAAAAATCCAGCTCAAGCGCGCGTCGTCTCAAGGATGTTCGTCTTGCGCTTCCGGCTTGCTCTCGTCGGGAGCGGGACGCTCTTCGGCGGGCATGCGATATTCTTCGTTGGCCCAGCGCCCGAAATCTATCAACTTACAGCGTTCGGAACAGAAGGGACGAAACTTGTTGTCTTGCCACTCGATTTTCTGGCCGCAGGTCGGACACTTCATACGGCAAAAGTAAGAAGAAAAAAGGAAAAAGTCAAAGACGAAGAAGAGGTCAGAGGTCAGAGGTTAGTAAAAAAGTCGGATTGCCATCAACCGAATTTAGCTCCGTTAGGAGCGGGATGTTTATAGCCGATGGCAGCAAGAAAGAATCAAGCTCCGTAGGAGCGGCATGTTAGGGATGAACAACATGCCGCTCCTACGGAGCTTGATTTTCGTAATCCTTCGCTAACTATAAACATTGCGCTCCTGACGGAGCTAGGAATGATGTTTATCCTGCTCTCGAACTTCCTTTTTTTACTAACCTCTAGCCTCTAACCTCTGACCTCTTCTTTAGATGACGGCTAAAGATTCGGGGCGTTTGATGAGAATCTTGCGATTGACGAAATCGATGATGCCTTCGCGGCGCATGGCGTTTAAGCGCACGGTCACGCTCTCGCGCGTCGAGCCGACAATCGAGGCAATCTCGCGATGAGGCAGAGGGATGTCTATCAACACACCGCCGGTTTCGTTGACGCCGTAGCGTTTGGAGAATTCCAGAAGCAGCTTATCAAGCCGCGCCGGGATGGCGTCTAAGGCAAAGTCTGCGACCCGTTGCTCGGCGCGGCGAAGACGTTGACCGATAAGGCGGAAGGTGTAATCATAAAGTTCGTGGCTTTCGGCCATCCCCCTTTTGAACTCCCCCACAGGAATACGCACGACGCGCAGGTTCTCGTAGGCGACAGTGCAATTCTCGCGCTGCCCGTCCGAGTAGAGCGCCGATTCGCCAAAGAGCGAGCCCGCAGGCAGGATGTCTATGACGGCTTCGCGCAACGTTCCACGCTCGATGCGGCACAGCTTGACGCGACCGCGCTCGACTGCATAAAGCGCGTCCGCTTCGTCGCCGGAACGGTAGACCAGGCGGCGGCGGCGATAATCTATCGCGGTCGAGGCTGCGGCCATGTCCATGAGCAGGGGTTGGCTGAGGTAAACGCCGAAATCGGATAGGCGTATGATCTCGGCGCGCTCCTCGGCGGAAAGATCACAAGCACGTCTGGGTGGCATAATGTTAAACTTCCTCTGAAGAGGGTTTTCAGGTTTGAGTTAAAAGCTCGCGTCGAGACCCCACAGGCAGGCGCTTTGTCCCCGGTTCGCTGGATGAAAATTTTCTCGCACTAACAGTGTGCTGGAAAAGTTAAACGGAAATTGTAAGGAATCTACACGGTCAGCTGCGAGGCGTTTTGTTTATAATTTTTATTTAGAGCAAGTTCAGGAAGCGTTCAAACGAGCGCTAACACTTGTTTGAAGAATCGCCACTTTAACATGAAGGCGTCAGCGCGCGCAAGACCGTTTTTCGCGCGCGGCATGAAGTCTATATGCTGGGAAAAAAGAGCGTCCTCGTCGTGGACGATGATGAAGACAAGCTGCTGCTCTTAAAAGTGGCGCTGGAAATGGACGGCTGCAACGTGCGTACGGCGCGCGACGGCGAAGAGGGTCTCGCCGCCGTCATCTCCTACCAGCCCGACTTGATTGTCACAGACGTCATGATGCCGAAGATGGACGGCTACGAACTGGCGCGGCGCGTGCGCGCCAATCCCATGACGCGCTTTATACCGATTATTATCCAGACGGCGGCGCGCAACGACGCGCAAGACCAACGGCGCGGCGCAGAGGTCGGCGCGCTCGGCTATATCACAGACCCTACGGACCTGGACCTCCTGCTCGCGCGTGCGCGCACACTGCTGGACTTCAAAGCTTATCTGGACACTTGCGAGGAAGCGGCCTTTACGGATCATCTGACGGGGTTGGCGAATCGCCGCCGCTTCGAGCGCCAGCTAGAGCGCGAGATTACGCGCACCCTTCGCTACACGCGCCCGTTCTGTTTGCTCCTGCTTGATATAGACCATTTTAAGCGAGTCAACGACACGCACGGGCACGAGGCTGGCGACCGCGTGATTCGGCGGATTGCGAAAATCCTGCAAGCCGGGACGCGCGGCATAGATACGGCGGCGCGCATCGGCGGCGAAGAGTTCGCGCTGCTTTTGACCGAGACAGAGCTTGCGGGCGGCCTGGAGGTCGCGGAGAGATTGAGGCTCGCCATCAAGGAGGAAGAGATACCTGTGGTCGGCAACGTCACGGCCAGCTTCGGCGTGGCCGCGTTTCCGGTCTGCGCCAACGTGGGGCGCGAGCTGGTTGCCGTGGCCGACGCCGCCATGTACGACGCCAAGCGAAGGGGCCGCGACCTCGTCGCCTGTGCCCCGACCGCAACCGGCGAGAACTCCTCGCCAACCGCAGACGTATTAGAGAAGAAGGGATGAAAAGAAATGATGAATGCAAAGTGCAAAATGCAGAATTGAAGAAAGTCTTTCTTTTCATTCATCATTTTGCACTTTGACTTTTGCATTGCTTTAATATTATGAGCGATTACAAAGACAAGTTGGACGAGTGGCAGCGCGCGGCGCGGCGCAAGGCGCGCGAGCTTGATGAAAAGTATGGAATCAAGGATCGCGTCGAAGAGGGCGCGCGTGCGGCGCAGGATGCGGCACGTCACGGCGCGGAGAAGTTTGCCAGCAGCGCCGAGCGCGCACGCGCAGAGGCCGAGCGCTTCACGGATGATTTTGAGGTGACGGAACGTGCGCGGCGTGCTGCCGAAGAGGCTGGGCGGCGTGCGCGTGAAGCGGGCGATGCTTTCAAGTCGGCTGCCGGAAAGGCAGAGGAAAAGGCCGAAGAGGTCTTTGACGCGGCTAAGAATTATTACGAGCGTGCCTCGCAGGTTTATGAGCTGGGCGCGCGCCTTACACGCGCCGGAGGAGCGGCCACCGCAGGGCTTTTCAAAGCGGGCGGCTGGATTAGAGAGAATCCGGGCAAAGCCGCGCTCACGACCTTTTCCCTTGTGCTGGGCGTGCGCGCGGGCGCTGCGCTTCCCGGCCTCGACGCTGTGTTGTTAGGCTCGCACCCGCACTGGCTTACGCACTCCGCGCTGCCCGTCTACGGCCTGCGCAAAGCGGGCGAGAAGTTTGACGTTTATCTGCGACGGCAGGAGGAGTTGATTGAGAGCGGCAAGCTGGATAAAGCCGCGCGCGAGCGCGTGGAGTTCGAGCGCAAGGTTGTGAAATACGTCGGCGCACCTTTACTGGGAGCTTTTAGCTGCGCGGCGGGCGCAGGGATGTGGGCGCAGATTTTTCAACCGGGACACATCACGGGCGCGCCTATCAGTTGGCTGCTGGGCGGCAATCCCTTCTTGGACGGCGTGTGGCTTTTCAGTAACGGCGTCATCTGTTTCCATCAGGGCTACAAGTTCTTTATGATTGCGCTCGCGGATGACAAGCAGGTAGCGACGCTCGTCAGGGAAATCAAAGGCTTGTTGCCCGCAGGAGAAACTGCGTAAACACTAAACGCGGATAGCTTAAAAGAGGCGCGGGCGGCTCCTGTGGACTCGCACGCGCCTTTTCTCTTTGTCACCAATCGTACAGACCAACGCTCATCCAGCCTGTTACATTAGCCTCCTCAAACCCCCATTCAACAATACTGCTGAGTGGTACTGAAGACCGGAGAGAAAACTTGTCTCCTGTATTCAGATGACTACTCATCACCAAATATAGGTACGCCAGAATTCACGTTTATCCAAACGGAAAGGAACATCTATCATGTCAGACAGAACATTTGAAATGAAAGAAAGTGGCGGCGGCGGTCAGGGCGGAGGCTCTGGTAGCGGCGGTGGTGGTGGCCGCGAAGGCGGCGGCGGTGGAGGCCAAGGTGGCGGCCAGGGTGGCGGTGGTGGCCGTGAAGGTGGTGGCGGCGGCGGTCAGCCCGGTGGTGGTGGACAGCCCGGAGGCGGCGGCGGAGGCGGCGGGGGCGGTGGTCGTGAAGGCGGCGGCTCCGGCGGTGGTGGCGGACAAGGTGGCGGCCATAGCGACCAGAGTGGTAAGCAAGGTGGTGGCGGTGGTCAGGGCGGCGGCGGTGGCAGCCAGGGTGGCGGCGGCGGTCGCTAGTCACACAACCGACCATAAAATTTGTGAGGCGCAATAGCTCAAGCAGAGAGCTATTGCGCCTTTTCGTTTTCAGCACGTAGTCAACCAAAGCGGGCGTGCGAGCATCTCTGGTTACAAAGAAGGGAAAGAGAATCATGAACCTGAGACGTTACACCCTGTTTCTCATCGTCGCGCTGTTAACTTTCTCAATCGGAGTGGCCGCCGCGTTTTTGACCGGAGCCTCCAACCCGCTCGCGCATTCAGAGAAGAGACGGTGCGGCTCTCGTCGCCTCTCATCTTTGCCCGGCCCCAGCAAGTCTTTTCGCGTCTACACAGTGTATCGCTCGGACGGAACGATCCTGAGAGCGGCTGAAGCGGACGTGGCTTCTGATTCAGTCACTCCGCCCGCGAGCGCGTTCACCCTCGAACCGCCGCCGCCTCCTCCACCCGCGCCGCGCCCGGCACGCTAAATTTTAAGACGACGACTCTCGCAAATTGCGGAATGCGGATTTGGGATTGCGGATTGAAAGCAAGAAAGTTTTGCTTCTTCAATCCGCAATCCGAAATCCGCATTCCGCAATCGTCATGGGCGGTACTGACTTTATTTGTCTAATTGATAATTGTTATGGGAAACGGCCAGAAGGAAAGTATGAAGACAAGGAGCGTGAGCAGCGCCACGAGCACGCGGACGGGTGAGAGTTTTTCTTGATTCGTTCCGGCCTGCGGGTGTCGTATGCGCAGCATCACGGCGAGGAGCACTGCGTAGAGAAAACCGCTCGGGCTCGAATGCCACTGCCAGCCCAGTATGGCGAGCGTCGCCATCAACACGAAGGCCGCGACTCCAATCCATTTATGCGCCCGCGCACCAAAGAGCGCAAAGGTCGCGTGGCCGCCGTCCAGTTGCCCGACCGGCATCAGGTTCAAACTCGTCACCAGCAAGCCTATCCACGCAGCGTAATAAAATGGATTGCCCACGCTCGTCACGTCCAGATGCACACCCAAAAGACGCGCGGCCAAACGAAAAAGCAGCGGGTCGTTAAAAACAATCAACGTGCCCTCGGGCAGCGCTGTCGCAGGCTGCATGAGCAGGATTCCCATGATGGCTATGGGAATAAGGACGACAAAGCCCGCGATGGGGCCTGCGACGCCGATGTCGAAAAGCGCGCGGCGCGAAGGAATCGGCGATTTGATTTTGATAAACGCGCCGAACGTGCCCGCCAGAAAAAGCGGCGGCGCGGGGATAAAAAATGGCAGCGTCGCATCCACGCCGTAGCGGCGACAGGCTATGTAATGCCCCGCCTCGTGCGACCCCAATATGAGAAGCAGAGACGCGGAGAAAGCGAAACCTTGTAAGAGCAGGTCCGGATGCGTCAGGCCGTGATAGATCATCATGGCCGTCGCCTTCACATAGTATTCGGGGATGTAGATTAAATACTGAAGCGGACCTGTGGGGTCGGGTATGTTGGGCTGGGGCGCATCCGTGGCGGCAAAGGTCAGGCCCGCGAGCGTGGTTGAAAGAATGGTTAGAAAAAGAAACGCGGCGTGTTTGCTCCACTCGCGCGCGGTGGGACGCGCAGCGCGCCTGCGGCCCGCTTCGGGTGCGGGCGCGTCCAGAAATGGCGGTATCGCCTGAACCGATTCAGACATCTTCTACGGTCTTCCCCCTCGCTCCAAGATGAAAACGGCGACCACATCGCGAGAAAAACTTCTTCGTTCACGCGGTCGCCTGTTTTGCTTAGATGTGTAAAAGCGACTGTATGCTGGCCGCGCAAAGCGGGAGCACAGAAATTAACAGGGATGGACAGGATACACAGGATAAAGAAAGCAATGGTTCTGTTTTTATCCTGTGTATCCTGTCCATCCCTGTTTGAATCCGCTTTAGGGTTGCGAGGGATTCTTAAAATTCCGAGTCCGGCAGGCGCGAGGGAGTCTGGGCGTTGCCCGTGTCGCTCGTCTCGTGCTGATCCATGTCTTCATCGTCATCGCCGAGGCCGTGAGCCTGTAGCTCTTTGCCGGGCTTGAAGCGTATGGTCTTGCCGGAAGGGATGGCGACTTCTTCGCCCGTGCGCGGGTTGCGGCCCACGCCGCGCTTTCTGGGTTTGACGACGAAGACGCCGAAGCCGCGCAACTCAATCCGCTCGCCGCGCGTGAGCGCCTCCTTCATCGAATTAAAGAGGGCATCCACAGCCTGTTCGGCCTTCATCTTAGGTACGCCCGTGCGATCGGCCACACGGTTTACGATGTCGAGTTTAATCACTGCTCTCGGACCTCCGTCCTCTGCGGGTTAAACGATATGTGAAAGGGGATGGCGCTTCTCTCTCGCTTCGTTAGAACGATGATAGAGACGGCGAGCAAAGCCTGTCAAGAGAAAGGGAGAGAAGCAATGCAAAATGCAAAGTGCAAAAGGCAAAATTAAAGAAGGATTGTCTTTTCATTCATCATTTTGCATTTTGCATTTTGCATTTCCTACTTCATCCCTCGTTGACAAAGCGGGACGGGCGCGGATAACCTCAATTGTTTGAGTTCCGGGCTTCAGTTTGTGCGCCGCTAACTCTTTTTTGTTTGAGAAGATAAAAGATATGTTGGGATTCAAAACGCGCCGCGCGCCGCTGTTTGGCAAAATCAGCGCCGACGACGACAAAGATATAGAGATTCATAAACCGCACGTCCAGGCGCGTCAGGGCTTCTGGTCCGAGACACGCCTGCTCGTGCGCGACCTCGTCTTCGCCTTGATGTTCGCCACGCTGATGGTCGTCTTTGTCGTCCAGCCCGTCAAAGTCGAAGGCACTTCGATGCTCTCTCGCCTGCACGACGGCGACCGCATCTTTGTCAACAAGCTGATTTATTACGGCGTGCCTAAATTAGAGCGCGGCGACATCGTCGTTTTCTGGTTTCCGAACGACCCGTCGAAAAATTATATCAAGCGTATTGTGGGCTTGCCGGGCGACACGGTGGAAGTGCGCGAGGGGCGCGTCCTGATTAACGGCGTCGCGCTGGACGAGCCTTACCTTGACCAGCGACTGAACCTGGCGCACATGTCGCAGCCGCCCGTGCTCGTCAAACAACATTACTATTTCGTGATGGGCGACAACCGGGACAATTCCAGCGACTCGCGCGTCTGGGGGCTCGTGCCTGAAAAATATATCTACGGCAAGGCGCTGTTTCGCTACTGGCCGCTCGCCGACGCGCAGGTCATCTCGCACGAAGGCGACTACAACAACATCCCGCCCAGCGCCGGGCGCGGCGGCGAATATCAGGACAGCTCGCAGGTCGAGACGGAAGAGCAATAGTTAAGAAGGGATGAAGAACTCGCTTCGGCGGCGTGTGCCGTGAGCGACTTTTTGGCGATCAAGGGCAAGCATGTTTGACTGGTTGCGGCTTCTGGTGATGCTCTTTTACGCGCCCGTGCGTGCGCTCGGCGAAGTGCGCGACCGCGCGCCGCTCGCTCCTCCGGTGCTCGTGGCTCTACTCTGTCAGGCTGCCTTCTTCTATTTCATCTCGTCGCTGCAACTGAAACCGGCCATCCCGCTCACAAGCCCGTGGTTTATCTTTAACGTGCTGCTGCAAGCGGCGGGGCTTCTGCTGCTCGTCGCTCTTATCTTCGGGCCGTTCGTTATCTTTATGGCAAACGTCTTCGAGCGGCGCGCTAGTTTCCGGCTCGTCATCCAGCAGGAATACGTGGCGACCCTTTCGACTCTCTCCTACGCTCTGGCGGCGGCGGGCCTTGCAGTTATCCCACTGGTTTCTCTGGCGCGCGTCACGGGGCTGCTGGACATAGCGAGCCGCGCGCTCGTGCGTTATTTCGAGGAGCAGCAGAGGGGATTGCCCCCCAACCTTCAGCCACTTTTCACGCCCGAAGCTTTTAATCCACAGACGCTCTCGATGGGGCTGGCCTTTATCCTGATGCTGTTGCTCTTTGGCTTGTGGGCGATGGCGGCAGTGCGCGTCGTGTTTCGGCTTTCGTGGCCTTATGCGGCGGGCGTGGTGATGCTCGGCGGCGCGGTGATGTTTTTCTCCATCCCTCTCTTGCCGTTCTTCGGCATCCTGCTCGGCTCGCCGTTTTTACTGCTCGTGCTCTTTTTCGCGTTGCGTGGTTACCTGGGCGAGCTAAATCGCACGGCCCGTGGACGCGCAGACTTCAAGCGCAATCTGGAAGCGGCCACGCTCAACCCTGCGGACGCCTCCGCGCATTACAACCTCGGGCTCATACACCAGCAGAGGGGCGAGCTGGACGAAGCCCGAAAGCGTTTCATGCGCGCCGTGGAGATAGACGCGGACGAGCTGGATGCTCATTATCAGTTGGGACGGATTGCGCGCGCGCAGGGACGTCTCGCCGACGCCATCAAAGATTTTCAAGAGGTCGTCACACGAAGCGAGACGCACTCGCAGCACGAAATCTGGCGCGAGATTGGCGCGACCTATTTGGCCGCCGGACAGTTTGACGACGCGCGCGAAGCCCTCGGGCGTTTCCTGCAAAAGCGCCCGTCCGACCCCGAAGGGCTCTACCTGATGGGGCGTGCCTTCGCAGGCATGGGGCGCAAGCGCGAAGCAGCTTATTCCATGCAAGCCTGCATAGAAGCCGTCAAAACTGCTCCGGCCTACAAGTACCGAACGGAAAAACGCTGGCTCAACGAAGCACAGCAATTCCTCAAACAGTTACAGGCCGGAGGCGACGAGCTGCAACCAACGCATTAAGAACAGTGACAAGTGACAAGTGACGAGTGACAAGCAAGAACAAGAAGCTATCTTGCCACCAATCGCCTGTCACCGTTTACGGTCTTCACTTGTCACTTGTCACTTGTCACTGCTTTATGATTAACGGATCAAAACCTGCTCTGCTGGCGCTTGAAGATGGGCGTGTGTTTCGGGGGCGCTCGTGGGGCGCAGAGGGTGAAGCCTGCGGCGAGATGGTCTTTAATACTTCAATGTCGGGCTATCAGGAAGTCTTGACAGACCCTTCCTACGCGGGACAAATCGTGTGCATGACTTATCCGCTGATTGGCAACTACGGCGTGACGCATGAGGACTCGGAATCACAGCGCCCGTGGGTCGAAGGCTTTGTCGTGCGCGAGGCGAGCCGCGTGGCATCGAACTGGCGCGCCGAAGAGACGCTCGACGCTTATCTCAAGCGCTGGCGTATTCCCGCCATCGAGCACATAGACACACGCGCGCTCGTGCGTCACATACGCGACAAGGGAGCTATGCGCGCCTGCCTCTCCACCGTTGATGTGAATGAAGAAAGTTTAATCGAGAAAGCGCGTGCAACGCCGCCGATGGAGAACAGGGAACTAGCGAGCGTGGTGACGTGCAAAGAGCCTTACACGATTCCTTCGGGCGTGCCCGAGCGTTTCCACGTCGTCTGCTACGACTTCGGCGTCAAGCTCAACAGCTTGCGCGAGCTGGCCGCGATGGGTTGTCGCGTGACGGTCGTGCCCGCGCACACGCCCGCGGAAGAAGTCTTGAGGCTCGGCCCTGACGGAATTTTTCTCTCGAACGGTCCGGGAGACCCTGCTTCTATGACTGAAGTGGTGGAAGAAGTGCGGCGCGTGGTCGGAGCCGGAGTGCCTACGTTCGGCATCTGCTTCGGTCATCAACTACTGGGCCGCGCCTTTGGCGGGACAACCTACAAGCTGCGCTTCGGTCATCGCGGCGGCAACCAGCCCGTCAAGGACTTGCTCAAAGGAGCCGTCGAGATAACTTCGCACAACCACGGCTTTGCCGTCCGTGCCGAAAGCCTGCCCGAGGATGTCGAAGTCACGCACATCAATCTCAACGACAACTGCGTCGAAGGCATGCGCCACAAAACGCTCCCTATCATCTCCGTCCAGTATCACCCCGAGGCCGCCCCCGGCCCCCACGACGCCGAGCATCACTTCCACCGCTTCCTGGAACTCATGGAAAAGCAGGGATGAGGGCGGAGGGATGAGGGATGAAGTAAAGAAATAGTTCTTGCTTTTACTTCATCCCTCATCCCTCATCCTTCATCCCTGCTTTTTACGCTGTGCTTCGAGTTCTGCGCAAGGTCTGCCAGCCGGGCTGAAGCCTGACCCAGTAGGAGAGCGCCAGCCCGACCACGGCGTAAATCACCGTTATGACGAATGACAGAATCGTGAACCAGCGATCATTCTCCGCGCGGTTTGTTGTGATAGGTTCGAAGACGAACATAAAAACTATCATCACGCAGACTAAGGAGAGGACGGCCCAGACGGCGAGCGCGACGAGCGCCTTGATAATGATTGTGCCGCGACCGTCGGAGGCGTGCGCGAAGTTGATGCAGGATCGCACGACGACATAGAGGGGAACTATGACGGACAGCGCCCCGAAAGTGTAAATGATAATTATGCCGATGGCATCTTGCATCGTCTCACCTCACGAAGTTTAAAATAGTCCCGACGCTCTTACGCGACGCCCGCGAATTATACAGCAACTTTTCAACGAGTGACTCACCGCAGAGACGCAGAGATGTCGCGGAGGAAGCGCAGAGAGTTGACTTATTTTCTCTGCGTTAACTCTGCGCTCTCTGCGTCTCTGCGGTGAATCTTGTTAGAAACTGAATCACTATCGCGCAGTTTATCTAATATCGGGCCGGAATGATAAGATAAGAACGTCATGGAAAAGGCAGTACATTTAACGGGACTCACGCAGGCGGAGCTATCCGAATGGGTTGAAACTCTGGGCGAGCCCGCTTATCGCGGGCGACAGATTTTCTCTGCGCTCCACAATCGGCGGCTGCGCTCGGTTGACGAGATGACGGACCTGCCGAAAGCTTTTCGAGAGAAGCTCAAAGAGTTGTCTGGTGCTTCCACTCTCACGGTCGAGTCTCGCTACGTCTCGGAAGACGGAACGCGTCGTTACTTGATGAAGACCTCGGACAATCTCCCCGTGGAGACGGTTTTTATCCCGGAGGAGCGACGCGACACCATCTGTTTCTCGTCGCAATCGGGCTGCCCTCTGCAATGCGATTTCTGTTTGACGGCGCGGCTTGGACTCTTGCGCACGCTGACGGCGGGCGAGATGGTCGAGCAGATTGTGATTGCCTTAAATGATGCTTACGGTGTGGGCACGCGGACTCCGCGCGGGACGAATCTGGTGGCGATGGGCGCGGGCGAGCCGTTTCTGGCCTTCGAGCCCTTGATGAAAGCTTTGCGCATCATGGCCGACCCTAAGGGGCTCTTTATAGTGCCGCGCCGCGTGACGGTTTCGACCGCAGGCATTGTGCCGCGCATAAGGGAACTGGCAAGCGTAGCGGATCGCCCGCACCTGGCAATCTCGCTCGCGGCCCCGACCGACGAGCTGCGCAACCAGTTGATGCCGATTAACAAGAAGTGGCCGCTCGAAGAATTGCTCTCGGCCTCGAAGGAGTTTGAAAGCAGTTTGCGCGCGGGCGAGCGTTTTACGTTCGAGTACGTGATGCTGGACGGTGTGAACGATTCCGACGAGCACGCGCGGCAGTTGGCTAATCTTTTGAATCGCCACGGGCTGGCGCGCGTCAAAGTCAATCTTATCCCGCACAACCCTGCGGAGCCCTTGTCCTATCGCCCGTCGTCTCCCGAAAGAGTGGAAAGCTTCCAGAGGATTCTGGCATCCAAGGGAGTCAACGCCTACGTGCGGCGGCCTCGCGGGCGCGACATCTACGCCGCGTGCGGGCAACTGGCTGCGCGCGGCGGCACGCAACCCGAAGGGCAATCCCTGCTTCATAAAATTGCTTGACGATGAAAATGCTCGTCGCGTGTCTTGCGCGGTCGTCGCTCGAATGCCCGCGCGGGTAGGGTCGGTTTAAGAAGAAGAAAGAATTAACAGGGATGGACAGGATAGACAGGATAAAGAAGAATTGAAAAGGGTTGCCGTTTCCTTCTATTTTTTTATCCTGTGTATCCTGTCCATCCCTGTTTTGAATCCCTCTTACATAAATTTACCTATCACGCAGGCGCGGGCTCGTTTGAGATTTACGGCCCGGTGCATGTAAAATTCCACGCGTCACCCTGAACACAAAAGATGATACGGATTTTTGAGATGAGAAGAATGAACTTTGCCCGACCCTCTTTACTCTTTTTACTTGCGCTCTCCCTTTTCGCTTTCCCCGTTAACTTTCAAGCCGTCACGCGCACAAGCCCGTCCGCCGCTTCGCTTGAACCGCAGCCGAACATTTCCGTCAACGGCTTCTTTGCGTCGGACAAGGCGCAGCGTGGACGCGTCGTACAGGCGGCGGTCGTGATGGAAATCCCGCGCGACTTTCACGTCAACGGCAACAAGCCGCTCGGCAAATACGCCGTCCCGACCACGCTTAAGATAGACGCGCCCGGCGGCATACGCATCAGCGCCGTCACGTACCCGCGCGCGCAGGTCAAGACCTTTAGCTTTTCGGAAGAGAAGCTGGCCGTCTACGAAGGGCGCGTCACGATGCGCTTTAACGTCACGGTCCCGGCGGGCTTTGATCAGGGCGTGACGGAGCTGCGCGTGCGCTTGCGCTATCAAAGCTGCACGAGCGAGGTCTGCTTCCCGCCGCAGACTCGTGAAATCACGATGCCGATAGCCGTCGTCGGCGCAGGCGATTCCGTCAAACGCATCAATGCCCGCATCTTCGGGGGAAGAAAAGGATGAAGAAATTGATTCATTGATTCATCGGTTCATTTCTTCATTGAATCAATGAACCGATGAACAAATGAATCAATCCTTTTCTCTTCCCACGACTGACATCAGGCGTCCGACGCGGCCATAGAGATTTTTTTCGCGGCGATAGGAGAAGAAGAGGTCTGTGCGGCACATGGTGCAGAAGGGCGCGATGTGTATGCGCTCAGGCTTGAGACCCTTTGCGAGTAGTTGATTGCGGTTGGCTCTTTGAAGATCAATACGTGCGTGGCCGGGGCGAGTGTGTTGGAAGAGGTCTGCGGCGTCGGCGAAGCTGGCTTGAAAAGCTTCTATCACTTCCGCGCCTACTTCGTAGCAGCAGACGCCTGCTGCCGGGCCAATCGCGGCGCGCAGGTCTTCGGCGCGCGTGCCGTATTCCGCATGCATGCGCTCAATGGTGCGCTCAAGAATGCGTGCGACCGTTCCGCGCCACCCGGCATGTACGGCGGCGCACGCGCCCGTGCGCTGGTCGCCTAAAAGGATGGGCACACAGTCGGCGCTTTTAACGCCGAGCAGTATGCCGGGCGCGCTCGTGGTGAGAGCATCGCAGCGCTCCGTGTCGCAACGCGCATCTTCACGGTCGAGCACCGTGCGTATGTCTGCGCTGTGCATCTGCCAGACGGCGGTGAGCACGAAGCGGTCGTCGAAGAGACGCAGGAAGCGACGGCGATTCTCGTAGATGTTCGCGGCCTCGTCTTCGTTAAAGCCCGCGAGGTTGAGCGCATCCTGCGGCATGGGGCTCGTGCCACCCAGGCGGGTCGAGAAGCCATTCGGGAAGCGCTCGCGCTCAAGCGGTTCACAAACCAGAGCGCGCACGCCATCAATCTCGCGCCATGCGAAGCCTGCGCGGAGGAGTTCAATTTCTTCTGTGATAGTTTCCATCGGCATAGACATTATCGAAGTCGGACGCATGCGCGAAGTACTGTCGCGCACGCCGCGCTTTACCGAGCGCGTTTTCACAGCAGCCGAGCGCGCTTACTGCGACTCGCGCGGCCCGGCAGTCGCCGCACAGCATTATGCCGCACGCTTCGCCGCGAAAGAAGCCGCGCTCAAGGCTCTGGGCACGGGCTGGTCGGGCGGCGTCGCATGGCAGGACGTGGAAATCGTCTCGCTCGAATCCGGCGCGCCCGCTCTTATTTTACACGGGCGCGTGCGCGAACTCTTCGAAGCCTCCGGCGCGACCATTGCGCATCTCTCCCTCTCTCACACCACCGAACACGCCATCGCACAAGTAATTCTTGAACGCTAAGGCGAACTTTTCCAATAAAAATCGCTCCAACTCCTGTTTTGCGCACGCCATCTTCGCCATCTGACGGGCGGACGCGGCCATCAAACGGCTGGAAATGGAGAAAGTGCACCCGGAAATGAAAAAAGTACGGCTGGAAATGGAGTTTGCACACGTCGGCGCGGCATTCGCACAGGTGGAAATGGAGTTGGCGCACGCGGAAATGGAGAAAGTACACCCGGAAATGGGAAAGGTACGCGCGGAAATGGCGTTGGCGCAGACGGAAATGACGTTGGTGCACACGGAAATGGAGTCGGCGCAGTCGGAAATAGGACTAGCGCACACGGAAATGGAAAAAGTTCACATGGAAATGAGAATGGCGCAGGCCGGATTCGGATTGGCGCACGACGGCGCGGCGGTCGTGCGGGCGGAAATGGCCTTTGTCAGCGTCATTTAGAGCAAATTGCGCTGGCGGCCTGCTTTTAGCCCCTGAAAGGGGCGGTGTAACAGTAGCCCGGCACGTCAGTGCCGGGACAACGTCGTCCTCATTGTTTTAAGCCCCGTAGGGGCGACATCCCATGTCGCCCCTACGGGGCTCAATCATTTATTCGACGCCTGTTCCCACGGCTGACGCCGTGGGCTACTGATATGTCGCCCCTTTCAGGGGCTAATGGACAAGTCGCTTAGGTCGAACGCTCATTATTTTTAAGGTTTGATTCTCATCTCGTTGACGAGCGTGGGACGCCCGCGCCTTGTCTCTGTGCGCGTGGCGCTGGAGGGGTATTCCTCCGGCTCACTTGACGCGCGCGGCGGCGGTTGAATGGTTCGCTCTCTACGGGCCGCCTCCGGTGGGGCGGTGATGAAGGTGCGAGCGTCCACGCGCGTTGTCGTCGTCGTGGCCGGTTCGTAGTACTCAATCACGTCGGCTGTGGCGGTCGTCTCGTACATCTGGCTGTGCTTGTAGCATTCGGCGGTGGTGACGAAGTTGGTGGTCACGGCGACGCGCTCGCGCGTAGGGCAGAAAGGCCCGGCGGCCATGCCTGTTTCCGGGTCTACCTCTATGGTCGTGATGCCTGCGGGGCGATCAAATTTTTCTCCGCCCAATTCGGGACGCTGCTCTACAGCCGCTTTGATAAAGTCTGTCCACGCGGGCAGCGCAGCCTCCGCGCCCGTGAGGCCCAGTTGTTTGTTATCGTCAAAGCCTATCCAGACGGCGCAGACGAGATTCGGCGTGTAGCCTACGAACCAGCCGTCGCGCGACGTGCCGGTCTTGCCCGCGATGACTGTTCTTTTAACAGCGCCGCGCGCCGCTCGCGCCGTGCCGTGGTCTATCACGTCCATGAGCGCGTCCGTCACCATGTAAGCGGTCGTAGGTCGGATGACCTGCGCGGGGATGGGCGTCGTGTTGATAAGGTCCGCGCCTCCGCCGTCCGTGGCGCGCGCAATCACGCGCGGGCTGACACGCTGTCCGCCTGCGGCGAAAGCCGTGTAAGCCGCAGCCAGCTCAAGCGGAGTGGCTTCGGTTGTGCCGAGCGCAAGCGCCGGATATGGCTCGGGCTTTGGAAGACCGAGCTTCTGCGCGACCTGCGCCACGCGCGTCAAGCCTGTACGCATGGCAACGTCCACCGTCACGACGTTCAGCGAGCGCACGAGCCCCGTACGCATCGTTACGTCCTGCATCGAATAGCGGTCGCCGTAATTGGCCGGTCTGTATTTCGTGCGGCGGTCGTAGGTAAATTCGCGCGGCGCGTCCCAGTAGAGCGAGAGAGGCGACAACCCGCTCTCGAATGCCGTGGCGTAGACGATTGGCTTGTAGACTGAGCCGGGCTGGCGTCGCGCGTCCGTCGCGCGATTCAATTGCGATTCGGCATAGTCGCGCCCTCCGACCATCGCGAGCACATCGCCCGTGCGCGGGTCCAGTGCTACGAGCGCGGCCTGCGGCTGCGCCTTGCCCTTGTAAACTTTGTCCAGCCTTTCAAGCTGTCGCTTGATGGCACTTTCGGCCAACTGCTGCAACTCCGGATCAATCGTCGTGTAAACGCGCAAGCCGCGCTCGTCTCTGGATGACGATTCGGCAAGCTGCTGCTCTACGATGCGATTGACGTAATCGACGAAGTAGGGCGCGAGCGAATGCTCGTCTTCTGCCTGAGGCGCAACCGTCATAGGCTCGCGCGCAGCTTGTGCCGCTTCGTCGAGCGTAATCCAATGGTCGCGCACCATCGTTCCTAAAACAGTGTTGCGGCGCGAGGTGGCCGCATCCGTGTGGCGGTCGGGCGCATAGCGGCTAGGGCTTTGAATCATTCCCGCGATGGTCGCAGCTTCCGCTAGAGTTAAATCCTTTAGCTCTTTTCCGAAATAGACCTGTGCCGCTTGCTGTACGCCGCGCACGCCTATGCTGCCGCGTTGGCCTAAGTAAATTTCATTGCAGTAGAGCGCAAAGATGTCTTCTTTCGAGAGACGACGTTCGAGCGTGAAGGCGAGCATGGCTTCGGCAAACTTGCGGCGAAGAGTGCGCTCGGGTGAGAGGTAAGTGTTTTTGACAAGCTGCTGCGTGATGGTCGAGCCGCCTTGTCCCATCTCGTTTTCCCCTGCGTTTCGCAGGATGGCGCGCCCTATGCCGAAAGCATCAAGACCACCATGCTCGAAGAAGCGGCGGTCTTCCGTAGAGAGAATCGCGCGCACGAGCACGGGCGGAATGTCGCCGTAAGCGAGCGCCGTGCGCTTGGCCGTCTTCATCCCCGTGTCGTTGGTCAGAACTTCAGGCTCAAGCGTGTAGGAATCGAGCCGCACATTGTCGCCCGTCAAATCCGCTATGCGTCCCTTGTTGAGACGTACGCTCACCGTCTCGAACGCGCCGCCGGTTCCAGCGTGTCGCGGGTGAATCTCCACCGCGTCCGCGCCCACCGTAAAGCTTCCGCTCCATACGTCGCTCGCAGTAGTTTCAACATAGCCCGCGCGTCGCAGTAGCTCTACCAGTCGCTCGCCGGATAAAGCCTGACCGGGCCGGAGCGTGCGCGGCGCGGCGTAGATTCCCGCGCGGCTCGTCAAATAACCGCTCGCTAGACGCTCGTCAACAATTTTTGAATACGAGATGTAGAAATAGACGAATAAGCCTAGAGCGAGTGCAAAGATGATTGCTGTGGCGATTGCAGAGCGGTGTATAAAGGTGCGCAGGCGCGGGCTCAGGAGCGAATGTGTTTCCTGTTTTCTGATCCAGACCTTGGCCCTCGATTTGGGTCGAAGCCTGCGACGGCGGTCGTGTATGGATGTAACTTCAATTGCCATGCGTGCCTCGTCCGAAGACAAAAAATCTCTAGCGCGCCGTGCGAGCGAACAGTCGGGCTTCGTTTGCTATGCTTGTGTTCCGTATAAACGCTCAATCGGTGTCGAATTCTATTATTGGCTGTTCGGGAAACTAAAGGAGCGTGGCGGCCTGTGATTCAAATACTTTCGAATAAGCCGCCACGCTCTTTACACGCTCACTTCCCCCCTGTCGGTGAGCACTTAGAAAACCCGCTTGCGAATTAAAAACCCAGTTGCGAAATGGCCGCCGTCGAGACGGCCAGCGTCAGCAGAATCATGATGATCGCTGCCAGTTGCGCAAACCCGTTCGCTACCTCTTTCATTGTCTCGTTCCCCTCGAAAACCATGCGTTGTCCCGTTCCCGCGATGCTGTTCTGCAATGACCATGCCAGCTACTCGGAAAGAGCACAGCCTGAAAATCCGCGTCTGCGCATGATTAACCTGTGGAATGATTTAGAAGCGGTGGAGCGACGTGCGTGAGCAGCGCTTTCGAGTAGCTACGTGTCGAGGTCGTACGATTGTTGTACGGCCTTTTAGATGTTTGAGCTTCGAGGCGTGTTCTGAAACTGGACGTGCTTGACGACAGAAGGAAATTAACAGGGATGGACAGGATAGACAGGATAAAAGCAGTGCAAAAGTCAAAATGCAAAATGATGAATGAAAAGCTATTCCCTCTTTAATTCTGCACTTTGCACTTTGCATTTATCATTTCTTTTTATCCTGTCTATCCTGTCCATCCCTGTTTGAATTCGCTTTATGTTGAAGCGGGCAGGGCTTGTCCCTACAAAACCGCTCTAGCGCAGGGGCGAGAGGCGGCGGTGGTCTTCGCGTTTATTTCGTGCGCGCTCGCCTCTGCGTAGTTGATACCATTTCAGAGGCGGGTCGGGCGCGGCTTCAAGCAGTCTTTTGATTCTGTGCACGGTCGGGCGCGCGGCCTCTTCGCCGAGACGTATCAATTCGTCGGCGCGCTTCATCTCGTCCCAGCGAATGTGGCCGACGCGCGGGCGCACCACCACGTCCGCATCCTGCAATTGCAGCATAGAGACGGTGCGTTGCACTACCATCATGGATTGAAAAATCACGCCGATGGCCGATTGCGGCGGGCCTAAGAATTTAGCGCCTTCGGCATTGACGTCTACGGCTATCACGAGGTCTGCGCCGAGGATGCGCGCGGCTGCCGCGGGCACGTTCGCCACCAGCCCGCCGTCAACTAAATGTCTTCCATGCTCGTCTATGACGGGGACGTACCAGCCGGGGATGGCGCAACTGGCGCGTATGGCAAAGGGCACGTCGCCTTCTCCGCTCATCACTACGGCCTGTCCTGAATCAAGATCGGTGGCGACCGCCGCGAACGGCGTGGGCATGTCTTCAAAGCGTGTGACGGGCAGCCACGCGCGCAAGGTATCTTCCATGCGCGCGTTGGATTGAACGCCGAGGCGCGAGAGCGTCATGCGCCCCATGTCTTTCCAGCGCAGGGAGCGACCGATCTTCTCTATCTCCGCGATGCTCATCCCGGCGGCAAGCGCACCGCCGACAATCGAACCGGCAGACGTGCCCGCGACGAAATCTATAGGGACGCCTTCCGCCAGCAGCACCTTGATGACGCCGACGTGCGCTATGCCCCGCGCCGCGCCTCCGGAGAACGCCAGCCCGACCTTCGGACGCTCAACCTTTTCTTCTTCTCGCTTGCCCCACATAATGAAAGGGATGAGGGCGGAGGGATGAGGGATGAAGCAGGAAAGAAGAACTACTCATCTTGAATAGCTTCCTTTTCATCCCTCATCCCTCCGCCCTCATCCCTGCTTTTGATTATACAGGATTCAGGATGGTGATTTCAGCGCGCTCGCGTGCTTCTTCCAGAAAGGCGTCTACTTCGGATTCAATCTTGTCTTCGGTGAGCTGTCCTTCGAGCTGCTTTCTGACCTCTTCCAGGCTGGGCACGATGCGTCCGGGGTTTTGACGTTGAAAGCGCGGCACGAAAACGTCTCGGTAGTAGTCCGCGACTTCCTTCGGCGTCACGACTACGAACGAGCGAAAACGAAAATCCAGGTATTTATTAATTGCTACGCGCTGGCGCACGATGATGCGGAACTGCTCGTCGTCTACTGAATTGAAACCGACGCGGCGCAGTCGCTGCTCAAACTCGGCAGGCGAGGGGAAGAACTTAATCAGGTTGTTAATCTCCGTCCTGACCTCGTCATCCGTGGGCGCAATCGTCGGCAGCTTTTCCGCTTCCTGCAAGATCAGGCGCTGGTCTATGACAAGCTGTAGAGCGCGGTTGAGGATTTCCGACGCGGGGCGCTCAATCGGACTGTTGGGCTCAAGCGCCAACTGCCAGATAAGGTCGGAGTATGTAATCAAGTCAGTACGCACGCCGCCGTTGACGGTCGCCACCATCTTGTCCACGACCTCCTGCGCCGTAGAGAGCGGAGCGGAAAGAGAGAGCAAGAGAACGGCTAACAGGAAATTGCGGAATGCGGAATGCGGAATGCGGATTGAAGACAAAGAAATGCTTTTCAATCCCAAATCCGCAATCCGCATTCCGCAATCTCTGATTATCTTTCTCATAAAATCTTTCATCTCTAAAACGTCTGCGTGAAACGGAAATGAAGCCGACCGTTCTTTAAGCGAAAGACGACGGGCGCAAAGCCTGCTGCTTGCGGCACTAGAAACTCGGGCGGGTCGAGCAGGAAGCCGTAGTCTACGGCTATCGCGCCGCCGATGGGCGTGCGTATGCGCAAGCCTATACCGATGGTGTTCGTCCAGTTGGCCCGCAGGTTCACGCGGCGTATGCGCTCCATCTCGTCGCGTATCTGTTGCTCGGCGGGTCGTTTGCCAAAGAGGTCGCCCGCGAAGCGAAAGACATTGCCGCCGTCGTAGAAGGGCACTATCTGAAAGTTGTTGAAGATGGGAATGCGCGCTTCAAGATTGACGACGGCGACGGCGTTGCCGCCCGTCGGAACCAGGAACGGGTCAAGGAAGACTTCCTCGCCGTCGTTGTTGCGGAAGACACCCTCTGGGACGATGGTCTCGCGCGGGCCTGCTTCTTCATAACCGAAGCCGCGCAGAGTGGTTGAGCCGCCGGAAAAGAAGCGCTCGCTGATGGGCAGCGCCAAATCGTCTTCGTCTATCACGCCGTCCTCATCGCGGTCGAAGGGATGGAAGACGTTGGCGACGCCCAGCGTGAAGCTCGCCGCCAGCACCGTACCCCTAGCCTTGTGCACGCGATAATAGCGACGGTAGTTACCAAAGAATTTATTAAAGGAGAGACTGCCGCCCAACGGCTTGAGGGCGAGGCTGTAATCCATAGTGAGAAAATCGCCGTTGGTCGCGTCTGTGGCGCTGTACTCGCAGCGCGGGCGATTCACACCCGGCTGTGTACGCTGCACAAGGCGCGAGCCGTTCACGTCACAACGCTCGCGCGTGTCGCGCACAAAGGCCGCGCCGAAGCGCGAAAGGCGTATGGCGCGGTCGGGTTGCAGGATGGGCTGAATCAGGAGGCTTTCGATGTTGAAAAGCCGCACGTCTTCATAGCTGTAGCGGACGAACAGGATGCTGCGCGTGTCGCGGTCCAGAAGGCGCTGCGTCTCGATGTTGAAAGTGAAGCGATTAATCGTCGGCTCACCAACGGGCTCGCCAAACTCGTTGATGGGATTGCCGTCCTCGTCCACGCGTTGAATGATTCCCTGATTGCCCTTGTCAATCGTCGAGCGGAAAAAGCGCGTGATGGTCGAATCCCTCTGGTACTGCAAAGAGACGGCGAGCGGCATGAATTTATTTTCGCCAAAGCGACGAAAACGCGGGTCGAAGTATTCAAAGCGTAGAAGCTGCTGGCGGCGGCTGAAGCGCGCACGCGCCGCGCCCTGCTTCAGCTCGCCAAAGAGATTGACGTTGCGGATGTCGAAAAAGCCGAGCGGGCCGTTGTCGGTCGAGAAACCGCCGCCGTACTCGCGTATGCGCGGCTTTAATTCCTCGACGTCGATAATCACGTCATACTTCTTAAAGCCCGCATTGGTTTCGCCCGCAGGCTCCGTGCGAATAATGACCTGTCGAAAAGCATCCGTTTCATAAAGAACGCGCTCGCTCTCCGTGAGCTTGTCCAGTCGCAGAACTTCGCCCTCCACGAGCGGAATAGCGAGCAGGATGGCTTCCTTCTTGGTAATCACGTTGCCGTTGACGCGAATCGTGCCGACAAAGACCTTGTCGCCCTCGGCCCTGATGGTGTAAACGACCTTGACCTGTTCTTCGACGACGTTGTTCGGGAGGATTTTCTTCGGCAGCTCGACCGTGGAGAAATCCACCTGCGCGTTGATGTAGCCCTCGCTTGCGTAGAGATTGAGGATGTGGTCGGCGTCTGCGCGCGCAGCACTGCGAGAGAAGGGGCCACCGATAACGGTCCACTCAAGCTCCTTGTTGACCTGCGCGTCCGTGTACATCTTGTTGCCGCGTACCTCTACGCCGGCGATGCGTGTGAGCGGCCCTTCGTTGACGACGAAAGTGATAATGAGATTGTCGCCCGTGAGGGCTACGCCCTGACGCACGGTGACGCGCGCTTTCCTGTAGCCCAGATCGCGCATACGCGCTTCTATCACTCGCCGGTCCTGCTCCAACAACTCGCGGCTCGTGTAGCCGCGCCCGTAGCCCAGATAGGGAATAAAGCCCAGCGGGTTTGCTTCCTGCGTCCTCAATTCCGGTTTGAGTTCTTCGACCGTCAGCTTGTCCGTGCCTTCGAGGCGGATTTCCGTGAGCTTGAAGCGGCGGCCTCGCTCGACCTCGTAAATAATCAGCACCGTGCGGCCATTCAGCTCATCCGAATTGAGGTTCTGGCACGTCTCATACGTCCCGTTCGGCGTGGTGTTCGGAGTCGGAGGCGTGACCGTGCAGAGCGGCGTGACTTCGGCAAAGAAATAGCCGTTCTCCTGTATGCGGTTGCGCAGGCGGCGCGCGCCTTCCTCAATCGCGGCAAAGTCAATCGTCCCTTCGCGCTCGATGGGCAAAAGCTCGCGCTGCTTTTTCTTCGACAGCTCGTAGCCGCGCAGAGTAACGCCAACCTTCGGGCCAATGTTACCCCTGAACTCGATGTTCATGCGGTTCGTCTGCGAGTCGTAGATTTCGCGCGACTCGATTCTCGGCGCAAGATGCCCCAGCGCGATGATGGCCTGACGTAGACGGCTCACGTCTTCGCCGAGCGTCTGACGTGTAAAGGGCGCGCCCGGTTGCAGCTTGAACGTCGGGCGCACGCGCGAGGCATCGAAGCCTTCGATTCTGATAGTGAGAGTACCGACGCGCGCCTGATCATTCGGTCGGACGCGGAAAGTAACGATGACGCGCGTGCCTGTTTGATCGCGCGGGTCGGGCGCGGTTGTCACGTCCACCACTGCCTGAAAGAAGCCACGGTCGCGCAGGTAGGCTTGAATCAAATCGGCGTTGGTCTTCAGATTTGAATCGGAAAGACGCGCCCCCGGATCGAGCAGGTTGAGACGCGCGCGCATCTCGTCTTCGGAAATCGGCGCGCCCTCGGGCACGCCTTCCAGATTGAGGTCAACTTCGCTGACGCGCATGGTACGGCGCACGACAAAGCGCACGCGTATGGGACCCCGGCTGCCCGGCGCAGCGCCGCCCTGCTCTATGACCTCTACACGCGCCGACGCGACCATGCCCGAATCAAAGAGCGACTTGAGAGACTCGCGCACGCGCACGGCCCTGTACTCGTCACCGGCTGCGACGGAGAGAAGCGAAGCCAACTCTGCCTGCGCCGGTGGATCAGGCGGCGAGCCTTCGAGCGTGACTTCGACCGCAGCTATGGCTCGGCCTTCATAATCACCGACATCCAACACGGCGGCGCGAGCGGAAGCAGGAACACGAACGCCAGCGGCGGCATGAGCGGGCACACCTGCGCCTGCGGCTACCACCAAAGCAGCCGCCAGCGCGAAAGCCAGCACGAAGAAACGAAGCCTCACCCTTGATACCCTGGGAAGTGAAAAGTAAGCAGTAAGCAGTAAGCAGTAAAAACTTGGTTCGACTGCTTACTGCTTACTTCTTTCTGCTTACTATCTTTAAAATCGTTTGCGAAAACGAATCTCAAAACTGAAATTATCATTACGTGAACTAAATCCGGCAGCCGAGCCCTGTTCATACTGCGCGATAAAGGACAAACGGTCCGAGACACGATACTCGACGGCCAGCACCTGATTCTGGTCGGCTGTGATGTTGGTCGAGTAGGTGATGGACAAATTCCTGTTAATGGGTTGCGTCACGCGAAGCCGCGCGGTCGGGCTTGCGCCTCCGCGTCCGGCAATCAACGGGTCAAGCTCAAGGCTCAAGCCGTAAAGCTTATTCGTGGCCTTACGCAGCGGGTCGTTGATAATCGTGTTCGCCAGAAGAGAAGCCGCCGTGCCCACGCCCGATTGCGCGAGGACGCTCGTGCCCGTGCCTTCCTGCGAAAGCTCGCCTGTCAAAATCAGCGAGACGACATCGGCTTGCGGCAGCGCGGGGTCGGAGCGAACCGTGGCCGAAGGCTGCGAGAGCGGCCCCGTCAGGTTGGCGACTACGCGATAGCCGCGAACTTCCGCCTCGGCCTGAATGTTCAAAATCGGATCGACGTCGCGCCGTGCGGGCAGGTCTATAAACCCGCGCGTCACTTCATAACGCTCGCGGCGGAAATTAAGTGTGCCGCGCGTGGCCGTGATGCGCCCCGAAACAATAGGGTCTTCCACAGGCCCTATGATTCTTAGTGAGACAGAGCCGACAACGTCCGCCAGATTGTTGCGCACGACGAGCGCGTCTCGCCCTTCGACTCGCAGGTCCAGTTGCGTATTAGCCGCCAGTTGCGATTCGCCGCCTTCGGTCAAAGAAGCTTCGCGCCGCTGGTCTATTAAATCCGCCAGCTCTATGTCCTCTGTATATTCCGCGCGGCGTAGGTTGACCGCGCCGCTGATGATGGTTGTGACGATGCCCGAATTAGCAGAGCGCGAGCCGTTGATTTCCAGGTCTGCGTCCGCAGTGGTTTGGAAACCCTTGGGGAAGGGCACGGAGACGTCGTCGCCGCGCAGGTTGAGACGAAAACGCGAAGGCATAAAGCCGGAGAGCAACGCGCCGCCCGTGACAATGACGCGACCGCCGCCGAGCGTGCCCGTCAACTGGCTAATCTGCGCGAGGTTGCTGTTAAAAATCACGCGCCCTTCGATGTTGGAGACCGTCAGTCGCTGGTCTTCAATCAACGCAGAGAAGGAAGCGCCCGCGACCGATGCCGTGCCGTTCAAGCGCGGCTGCTCGTATGTTCCGCCGACGCTGATGGCTACGTCGGCCATCCCAGAGAGGAAGAAATCAGGCGACAGACCATTCAGGACGCGGAGGTTTAGTTGACCGTGCACGGAAAGATTCTGGCGGCCTCCGGGGCCGACGGCTAATGTGCCGCCTAATTCGACGTTAGTTCCTGTGCCTGTGAATCGCGTCCGCTCGAAAAAGATTTCGTCCGCAGAGAACTGAACCAGAAGGGGCGAAACGGCGGAGAGCAGCACGTCCTCGACCTGAATCGTCAGGTTGGTAAAGTTGGCCGTGCCCTTCAGCCCGCGCAGCGAGAAGAACTCTTCGCCGTCGTCCGTGCGCGTAATCAAATTCCCTTCCGCACTCAAGCGGCCCGTGGCGTTGCCACGCACCTGTACGGCTGTCCCCGGCGGCAAGAGCGCTGCAAACAATCCGGTCAGGTCCGCGTTCGAGAAGTTTGTCTCGATGGTGGTCGGCAACAGCTCCTTGCTCAAATCGACCCGCGCGGTGATGACCTGCGGCTGGCCCAAGATGCCGGAGGTCAGCGTCAGGTTAAATATCTTGTTCTCCGTGCGACCGATCAGCGATAGCTCGCCCGCCTTGCGCCCGTTGATGACGACGTCGCGGCCCGTCCCGTTGATGTTGATTTCGTAAGTGGAAAAATCCGTGAAGACGCCACGGGCGCTCGCCTTGATGTCAGCCGTGCCGCTCATCTGCGGCACGCCGCCCGTGTTGCGCGCAAACGCCGTCAGACGATTAAGCTGGATTCCTGTTCCCGTCGCGTTGATGTCAAAAAACTTGGTGCGCATGTCGTAATTGCCGAGCGCGACAATCGTCCCGGCATCGAAACGCGCTTCGACACGCTCCAGATTAACTTTCGAGCCCGCGAAGGTCGCCTGCGCGACGATTGATTCAAAACGCTCGCCGCCGACCATGCCGGGACCAAAGCGCAAGTTGGCATCGCCCCTCATGTTGTCGGGCAAGCCCTCTACGTGTACGCGGCCCGAAACGTCTGCTTGAAGATCGCTCAAGTTGCTGGCTGCGCCGCTCGTCGGCGACACGTTGCCGAACATCCCGCCTCCGCCTCCTGACTGAAAAGCGGCGAGCAGGTTTCCGGCGTTGGCGCGGTCAAGCGTAGCATCAATAGAAATGTTGTTTTCCAGATTGCGCGGAGCATTCAAAGTAAATTGCACACCGCCGCCGTCGCGCTCTACAAGACGACCGTCCGCGACGTTGATTTCCGTCGGCGTGATATTCAAGACCGCGCTCAAAGAGCCGAGGTCGCGACCGTTGACGATTAAAGCATCAAGCGAAGCTCGCCCTTCGATGCTCGGGTCGTCCAGACGCCCGCGCACCGTCCCGTTAAAAGTAAGCTTGCCGTCGAGCGCGATGTTGTAGCGGTCAAGCTGTTCTTCCAGCGCGGGCGCTAGACCCGTCGAAGCAATCACGCTTTGCAATTCCGTCGCATCGCTTGACGTGAGATCAAGCTGCAAGTTGGATTCCGAGCGCGCGAAAGAGAATTGTCCCGAAGCGTTGATTTCCGAAGCGCGCGTACGCAAATTGGCGCGCTCGATTTGAAAGAGACCCGGGCTTGTGGCATTCAAAGCGACTGTGCCCGTGAGCGGCGTCGTCCCGGTCGCTTCCGTGCCCGTCTCGCCTGTGAATTCGGCGCGCACTGTTCCGGTCGCGGTGTTCTTCAAATCCGTGCCGCGAAATTGTAAATCGGCAGTGCCGGTCGCGCGGCCCGAGATGGGCACATTGCGGCGGGCCGTGAGCGTGACTAACTGGTTAACGTCAAGGTCGCTGAAGCTGGCCGTGACGCGCGAAGCTCCATTGCGCGCCGTAGAGATGGTCGCAGACCCTTCTGCACGACCGTTGAGAATCTCCGCGTTGAAATTCTGAAGCTGGACTTGATTATTCGACGCCACGAGCGCCGCACGCGCCGCGCCCAACTGGATGGAGGCCAGAACGCCGCCGCCGATGCTCAAATCGGCGCTTGCGCGATAACGTCCCGAAGGCTCCAACACAAAAACGGGACGCGCTAATCTGACGTCGCGGATTGTGCCGCCTTCAAAATCTTTGCTTTTCGCAAGCTGTATGTTTCCGGCATTGATGTCGCCGCTTGTGCCTTCGACGCGACCGCCGCGAATCGAAAGCCGCACGCTAGCGATGTTGAGGCTGCCGATGGTCGCGCCCTCTGCGTTAATGCCGCCGACGCGCACCTGTTGGGCCACGACATTTGTAGCGCCGTCGCGGTCAACAATATCGACGCCGCTCGCCGTCAGGCCATTAATACGCGCGCCCTCTGCGTTGACCGTCCCGGCCTGAACCGTTCCGGCGGACGCGGTCGTCACGTTGTTTTCACTACGCACGCGCAAGTCCGAAGCCTGCACGCCCTGTAGGCTCGCGTCCTTCGTCTGAATATTACTAGCGGCGGCGCGCGCTGCGTTGGCCGTCAGGACACCTTCGCGCATCTCCGCCATGGCGTCGCTCAAAATCAGTCCGCCGATGGTCATGCCCTGATAACGCGCGGCGGCTGCGCGCAATTCACCGAGCCAGCGAAAATCCGTGCCCGTGCCCATCACGCTGCCCGTGACTTGGAGCGTGTTCAACTGCACATCGCCTGCCGTCAAAAGCTCTGCGACGGCGCGGCCCTGCACGTCATAGCTTGTGCCTTCGCCCGTCCCCTTGGCCGTTACCTGTAGGGCTTGCAGGCGCACGCCGTCCGCAGCGAGCGCGTCCGATTTAATCTCGCCGTCCACTGTGTACTTTGAGCCTTCGCCCGAAAGCGTGCCGACGAAATTGCCCACGCCGCGAAGCGTCGTTCCCGATTGAAGAATGTCCGAAGCCTGTGTCAGGTCAACTGTGGAAGTAATCTGGAAGTTGTAACGGAGGTTGCGCCAATCGTCCATCACGCCCGTCATGCGCGTTTCCGCAAGCGGCGAGCGCAAGGTCAGCTCCTGCACTTCGGCGCGTGTTTGATTGATGCGCCCGCGCGCCGCGACGTCTATGTTATTGACGGGACGACCGTCGTACACAAAGGTCGAGTTCGTGGCCGAGAACGTGACCGTGTTCATCCAGCTTTCGGCGGGCGCGTTTGGGTTATCGGGCACAATGGTGGCGACGATGTTACGCGCTTCGCCGGAAATCTCGTGGCGCTCGTCGCCGTAATGCACGATGCCGTTATTGATTTGAATCTCTGCCGTCGAGTAGGAAAAGAGTATGCGGCGGTTCGGGTCGGGCGGCGGCAATTTGATGTTGCGAAAGTTAGAGTTGCCTTCGGCGTCGAACCTGACCCAGATTTCCGGGCCGTCCACGACGAGCTTTTCAAGATTAACGTTGCGGCGAAGCCTGAGCGCGTACAGGTCTCCGATGCGAACGCGCGCGGTGAGCTTGTCAATCTTGCCCAGCTTTTCATTCGTCGTCGCGTCGTACAGCTCCACGTTCGTCATCTCTACGTCGCGCCCGCCGCTCGTCTTAAAATTATTAATCTCGGCGCGGATGCCGTACTGCGCGAAGGTGTCTTTTATCTGGCGCGCGATGTAGCGGTCTATGTAGCCGAACTGGTAAGCGAGAATCGCTAGAATGACGATGGCCGCAAAGGCTATGGCGGCGGAGATGGTCAGGATGGCGGCATTGCGACGCGTGAGCCATCGGCGGCGCTGGCCTTGCGGCGTCACGGGCTCCGGGCTATCGGCGTCGCGCTCTGCAACGCGCTCTGCGGCAGGCGGGAGCGGCGCGTCCGTCTCCGATTGGAGCGCGTCCTTAATCTCGCTCTTGGGCGTCTTTTCCGGTTGTGGCGGACGCTCACCTTCAGGGGCGTCGTCTCTCTCATCTACTGGCATAAGACAAAGGCGCGAGCCACGGCAGGAGCGGCGACTCGCAGGACTCAGCGAATTAGCGGGAGAGGGAACAAAAAGTGCAAAAGTCAAAGTGCAAAATGCAGAATTAAGAATTGTTCTTTCTGTTCATTCTGCATTTTGCACTTTGCATTCATCATTGCTTTTCAATTGTTTCCCCGTGGGCGGGGGAGCCCAGGGGAAGATTGCCTACGACCTCAAGGTCGAAACCTTCGAGCGCCGCCACCTTCGGGGGATGATTCGTCAACAACATAATGCGGCGCAATCCAAGCTCGTGAAGAATCTGTGCGCCGACTCCGTAATCGCGATTCGTGCCGTAGCCGGTCTCAAGGCTCGCCTCCTGAAGACTGGACCCGCGCCGCTGCATCAGCTCATAAGTGCGCAGTTGATGCACTAAATCCAGGTTGTGCTCGCGCTGTCTTAAATAGAGGACGACGCCACGGCCCACGGCGGCAATCTTTTCCAGCGCCGAGTGAAGCTGAAAACCCGTGTCGCCGATTAAAGAACCGAACATGGCAAAGGTGACGTTCTCCGTGTGAACGCGCACCAGTACAGGCTCGTCGCTCTCTTTGACATCGCCCATCACCATCGCGACGTGAACTTCGCCGTTGACGACGTTCTCGAAAGCGACGGCGCGGAAATGTCCGTAGACGGTCGGCATCTCGGTCTCTGCGACGCGGCGCACCAGTACTTCCTTGCGTATGCGATAGCGCACGAGGTCCGCGACCGAGATGATTTTCAAATCATGCTTCGCGGCGAACGCTTCCAGATCATTCATGCGCGCCATCGTCCCGTCCGGGTTCATAATCTCGCAGATGACTCCGGCAGGATAAAGCCCGGCGATGCGCGCCAGATCGACGGCAGCTTCGGTTTGTCCGGGGCGCACGAGCACGCCGCCCTTTCGCGCGCGCAAAGGAAAGATGTGGCCGGGACGCGCGAGGTCTTGCGGGCGCGTCTGCGGGTCCACGGCGGTCAGAATAGTAGTCGCGCGGTCGGAAGCCGAAATCCCCGTGGTCACGCCCTTGCGGGCTTCTATGGAGACGGTAAAGGCCGTGCCCAGAAAGGAGGTGTTGTCGGCGACCTGCATGGTCAGATGCAGCTCGTCGCAGCGCTCCTCGGTGAGCGGCATGCAGACCAGACCGCGCGCGTGCGTCGCCATGAAATTGATGATTTCCGGCGTCACCTTTTCAGCGGCACAGACCAGATCGCCCTCGTTTTCGCGGTCTTCGTCGTCAACGATGATGACCATGCGGCCATCGCGAATCGAGGCGGCGGCCTCTTCGATAGAAGCGAAAGGCATTTCTTGATTCACTCGACAATCGGGAGAGTGTTTTTGAACCGAGCCCTATGTTACCCGAAAGCAAGCATTTTTGCGACTCGGAATTCCAGTGGGCAAGGGCCCCGAAAAAGAGGGGAGGGCGGCAAGTTTTGTACCGCGCGTGAGCTTGAAACACTGAAAGCGGTTTGCTGATGGAGGAAGATTCACCGCCGAGACGCAGAGATGTCGCAGAGGAAGCGCAGAGAGTTGAATTCTTTTCTCTGCGTCGTCTCTGCGCTCTCTCGGGTCTCGGCGGTGAGTCTCCTTCGGTCCGCCTTCAACAAGAGGGCTGCGGCGCAAGGTTTACGTGACAACTGAACTATTAGTCCATCGCATGTGCTCAAGACGCATCCTTCGGAATCGGATTAATCACTTCGATGACGACCTTCCACTTGCCGTCGGGCTGTCGCTTCCAGACGTGGACAATGTTGCCGGTCTCTTCCTTACCGTCGGCAAGCTTCTTCTGATACTTGCCGTAGGTGTAGCCCAAATCGCCGGAGCGCGAAACGTCTGCAAAGGTCGGCTCCCATGTAAGCGTTGCCTGGTTGGCTTCGAGGGCCGTGCGCGCGGCCTGCGCGCCGACGAAGGGAAACTTGTCCGGATGAAGAAGGCGCACATCATTGGCTAAATAAGAGGGGTATGCTTTCAAGACTCCACGCTCTGCGCTCGCCTTTGAGAATGCGCGTTCCATTTCGAGGAGGCTCTTGCGTTCCGCCTCCACGTCTGCGTTTGCGTCCGCACCCATCTTCGATAACTTCGATTTGACGTTTGAGAACGAGAGCGTCTGTGTCGCGGTCGGCTGAGGGTTGCTGATGCCGAGGTCAAGCACGAACTTGAACGTGCCGTCCGGTTGCTTTTTCCAGACCGTCATAAAATTGCCGAAGGCGACGGGCTTGCCTCCCGCGCCCTCCGGGCGAAACTCCCACGGCCCAGTGGTGTAGCCCATATCGCCCGCCACGGAGATGTCCGCGTAGATGGGTTCCCACGACAGTAGGCCCGGACGCTTTGGCCGCTCGCTCCATGCTTTCTTGCCGTTGACGGGCCTTGGCATAAACATGATGGCGTCGTCCGCCAGAAAGGCAAGGAAGGCATCGCGCGTGCCCTTGTCGGCAGAAGCCTGCGCAAACGCGCGCTCGGTCTCGACCATCGAGCGCAAGGTTGGTGACATCTCCAGCTTTTGAGCCGACGTGTTTGCGAGCGCCAGGAGTAGAACGAGTAAGAAGGGAAGAGATTTTTTCATCACGACACTCCTCGGATTAGTGGCTATCGGGCAGAGCTTCGCACGCTTTACGTCTCTTTGGAAATTGTACGCTTTAGTAGATTAAGACGCGGCGCGTGTGTCGGGCCGTTTGATTCATCATCATAGCCATTCAGTTGTCCGGGGTGGTGAGGGTTTGGGGAGAGTGAAAAGAAAATCATTTACTGCCGAGGCGCAGGACGAGCCCGAAGGAGAGCCTGCCACGATTGTCTGCCTCGTTGAAGAAGGTCGGGCGCAGGTAGTCCAATTGAAAAGCGCGTACAGCCAGACGGCGATTGACCCTGATGTCCAGACCGCCGCCCAGCGCCATCGTAAAACCAGTGTCGGAAGCCGTGGCAGTCTGCCCTAAAAACGTCTCCGTGATTTTGAGCCGCGAGCCGCCAAAGAGAGCATAGACAAAAGGCTGCACGCGCTTGCGCTTGCGGAACGAGACGCGCGGGCCGAAAAGAAATGAGTACGCGCGTTGTCGCTCCTCGAAAACATTTCCCACACGCGACGAGCCCGAGTGACCGCTAAAATCCGCGACGACGCCGAACCGCTCGTTGATGTTAAAGGTCGCGGACGCATTCCACCCGTGAAAGTTTCCGCCCGCCCAGGAATAGCCGCCGTACAATTCCACCTGCGGGATACCTTGCGCCATTCCTACAGCGCACGACATAAAAATCAGACTGATGACAAGCATCATGGTTTTCATACCAGGTTTCTCTCCTCTTCCATTCAGATCGAAATTTTTGAGTGCCTGCGGCCCGTCGCTTATCAAAGAAAGACGCGCCGCAAGGTATCCGACCAAAGAGAGAGGCATGATTGCTCACACGCCTCGGCTCTCTGGTTGATACAAGCTTGTTACACGCTTTTCCTAAGGAAATCGCCCGTAAATGCAAATCCGCACGTCCCGATTTAGGTTTCAGGACGTGCGGGCTGGTTCGACTGACGATTTACGTGCTTGAGGCGTGCTTTCTCTATCAGGAATCGGATTGATGGCCGTTGGTCGCACGCCGCCATTCGGAGGGCGTGGAGTTGACGTGTTTTTTGAAGACGGAATTAAACGCCGACTTGGAGTTGAAACCCACCTCTTCGGCAATCGCCAGAATCGAGTAGTGCTTCTTCGACGGGTCTAGCAGAAGACGCTTGGCCTCTTCCACGCGATAAGAGTTGACGAGGTCGGAAAAGTTTTGATTGAGAAGCTCGTTGATGGTTTGCGAAAGATGCGGCGCAGGAATAGCCAGCCTCTCGGCCAGCTTCTGCACCGTCAGCTCGTGGTCAAGATAAGGCTTCTCCGTCTGCATCAGCTCGACAAGCCTTTTCAGATATCGCTCTGCGCGCTCCGGCGTCAGGCTCGATTTTTCGTACTTCTTCACAGATGAGGAAGACGTTTCGGCGGTGCTCTGGTCCGCGCCCATAAAAGCTTCGGGCCGCCGCAGGCTGATGTAAGCCATCGTGTAAATGATAAACGTCGCGCACAGGGGCAGGACCAGATTCGAGTAACCCATGTAAGCCGGGTAATATAGATCGAACACGTAGCGCACTGCCGCCAGCATCCACACGGCCCCGAAAGCTATCACTAAAAATCTTACCTGAAAGAGACGTGCGCGCACCTTGTTCGCAGGACCGGCACTTTTGACTTCACGCGAATAACTGATGAGCTTGAAAGCTATCACGACGACGTACACCAGAGCCAGAAGGATGGCGAGCGACGAGCGTAAGTAGTACCACCGCACATAATAAATTGACGTGAGGTTCGAGAGCTTCCCCGCGCTCGACTGCAAATAATAAGGGATGAGATAAACGACGCACAGCGCGAAGGGAATAAAGTGCAGGAGGTCCTTCCGCTTCAAACCCTTCTTACTCGAAATCAACTCCCTGATGTAAAGATACAACAGCGGCGCAAGCATGTAATCAAAAGGATGATGAATACGGCTCAGGTGCGGAAAGACCTGTATGTAACTCGTCGAAATCAACACGCTGCCGAAGACCAGGATTGCAATGTTCGCGGCAAACGCCGCCAGCAACAAATTAAGCGTCCGGTTGCCCCTCTTAGTCGTCACCAACACCAGCGCCAGCAGCACGGCCTGCACCGCTCCGAGCAGATTCAATATCGCCGCGAGAGTAAAATGTGGGGCTTCCATAAAGAGCGTACGCCGTTAGCGAAAATGATTCGGGGAAAGAAGTGTCCGCCACGTGTCTAACTGTTGACGGCTTCCTTTATCTTTTTAGAAATGGCAACCAGGGCGCTATTTAATTCGGCGACGGATAGACTATCCAAAGGCTTCGCCGGATTATTCGCAGCTTGATAAGCCGAGATTTCTGTTTCCTCATAAAGGCAATCACTAACTGCGACCCACAGAATAGTAAGACCTTCTTTTTCTGCTGCCTCCAACAAAGGCGGCAATTCGTGCTCGGCAATAAAGTCGGAATCAAGAAAGTTAGGACTGACAAGAAGAACAGCTACTTTCGCTGATGCTAATGCTTGTTCTATCTTCTCCTTCCATTTTGCGCCTGCCTGAATCTTCGTGTCCGCCCAAACCGATATTTTCTTACTCCGTTTGAGCGGTGCCAACATCGTCTGAAGTTTTTCCAGCCATTCCTCGTCTTTATGGCTGTAGCTAATAAACACTTGGTCGCGGGCAGGCTGTATAGAGACCTTATGCTTATCAAACACGCCGTCAATCAACTCTCTTTTATCAATCACATCATCAATCAGTCGTCGAACATCCACCATTTCAAAGCTCATCTCACACTGAATGAGGTCTCTCCTGTTATCCACAAACCGGCGCAAAGTTTCGAGCCGGTAAAAATGTGGCTCTTGATTGCTCTTACACATCGCGCAGTTACACGGGATTAACTTGTTGTGCTTCAAACGCGCATAAGATGAATGTATCTTGTCCAGCTCATATGTCACAATCGTCATCAGCTCTTTTTTATGTTTCCCCGTCACACGAATTTTAATTTCCCGCTTGCCGTAATATTCAATAACTTCCGCTTTCGTTTGATCTTTCTCCAGAATGACACCGCTTTTCCAGACGTAATCCTGCTCGGCAATCAAGGTGTGCATGGCGACAATGAACTGCGTGATGATGCCTTTAGGCATGAACTCGTAGGTGTAACGCAGGATAAGATTGTCGGCTTCATCCCAATCGTAATGCGGCTGATTCCCTGTGAGCAGTTGCGGGGCGATGTAAAACTCGCTGTTCGGAATCCGGTAGCACAATTTGAAATTTATCATTAACTGCAACAACTCATCCTGCATGTTGGCATATTCCGCTTCGTGCCAGATGTTCGCCAGATCATCTCGATTGAATTTACCTAGATTGCCGATGACCGTCTTATTATCCAGAACCTTGTAGACAGCATCAGTACCCCACTTCGGCTTGAGAATAACTGTTTTCTTTAACAACCCGCTCGGGTCGTCCTGAAAGTGCAGACACACGCCAAGGTCGTGCAGGTAGCCGCTCAGTTGCAGCTTGTCTTTCCGCTCCCTGAAACCGTTCTGCCCGCAGATGTCCAGAAATTCTTCAAGGCTGATGTAATTGCGCGCATCCTTCTCCAGCGCCTCTCTTACCTTGACCCAAGTCTTGGGAAGCGGCGCGCCCACCTGCGGCAGATGGCTGATGTAATGCTTAATATCAGATAGGATTTTATCCAAGCCCCGGTTGGTGGCGAGATTGGTCGGCAGCGTCTCCTTCAAATTCGAGAACTGCCCGCGCAACTGGTTGACGTTGATTTCGCGTTGGCGATCCTGTTTCTCATTCTTGACAATCAGCATTGGGCTGTTGTCGCTCAACAACTCAACCGCATTGAGCCAGTAATAAAAGTCCGTATCCTCTTTGCGAGTATCAGCCACCAAGATATAAAGCGAGCGTTTGGTGAGGAAGAATTGATGAGTAGAATGATAAATCTCCTGCCCGCCGAAGTCCCAGATATTAACCCGGAACGGCTGGCCGTTCTCCATCTGAAAATCCCATCGAATGACCTCAATACCTTTGGTTGAATCTTCTTCCTGAAGCACATAATCAGGATTTTCAATCTTCTTCGCTAACGAGGTTTTCCCCGCCCCACCCTCGCCGACAATAAGCAGCTTTGCCTCGTATAAATAATCTTTCCCTTCTGTTTCAAGTTGCCGGAAGTAATTCTTTATCGCATCAATACCTTGTGCTACTACTTCGAGTGGCGGGTTTTTGATGGGATTTTCGTTCAAATCCAAGTTTTGTAGCCGCTCAAGTTTTAATATCTTTGCGGATATTTCGTTGATCTCGTTTTTATAAGTAGACCACGATCTATTTCTTAAAATCAGTTGTTCTAATGAGTCTAATTCATAAATGCATTCGGGAATGGCAGTGAATTGGTTCCCTAACAAGCTGAGATGGGTCAAGTTATTTAACTGTGACATCGCCGCAGGAAGGCTCGATAGTTGATTGTTCGGCAACCATAGCGAGGTTAAATTCTTCAGACGAGAAATCCACTCGGGGAGCATCGTCAATTGATTACTAGCTAGATTTAACAATTTTAGATTTTCTAATTGAACGATACATTCAGGGATAGTTTCCAGATGATTATTAACTAGGTTGAGTATAGCTAAGTTCTGCAATTGAGAAATCCAATCAGGCACAGTGCTTAGTCCGATGTTGTTCAAATAAAGCGTGGTTAAGTTTTGCAATTGAGAAATTGATTCGGGAAGAACGGTTAGTTTATTGTTGCTTAAATCAAGCGTGGTTAAGTTCTGCAATTGAGAAATCCAATCAGGCACAGTGCTGAGTTTATTGTTGCTCAAATAAAGCGTGGTTAAGTTTCGCAATTGAGAAATTGATTCGGGAAGAACGGTTAGTTCGTTGTAGCTCAAATAAAGCGTGGTTAAGTTTTGCAATTGAGAAATTGATTCGGGAAGAACGGTTAGTTTATTGTTGCTTAAATCAAGCGTGGTTAAGTTCTGTAGCTTGGTAATTAATTCGGGAAGAACGGTTAGTTCATTGTTGCTCAAATCAAGCGAAGTTAAGTTTTCTAGCCGAGAAATTGATTCGGGAAGTGATGCAAGTTCATTATTACTTAATTTCAATACTTCCAAATTCTTTAACTCACAAACCTCGGCGGGGATTTGGGTCAATCGTTCACTCTTCTCTCCCCAGTCATGGCTTAAATCTAATTCTTTAAGCCCTTGCTCTTTGGCTTCTCGGATTTTTTTGAGGATGTTTTCGGGAGTGTTTGCCATGTCAGTGCTCCTTGAGAAATGAGGTTTGGTTAACAATCGGCTTACTGTCTCTTAGCCTTAAACAAAAATTTCAAGTCGCATCTAAAATCCTGCGAGTAAAACGGCCTCGTCGTATTTGAGGTCGGGCCGCTGTGTTTGCGGAAGATAAAAAGAGCAGTGTTCGCTTGTCTCAAGTGTTCACTTATAGCCCAAGTCGGCAAGCTTTTCCACGGTGAGCGTGGAGCTTTCGGTTTTCGTGGGTGGGCCGAGGGAGAGGATGCGCTCGACGTATTTGGCGATGATGTCGGCTTCGAGGTTGACGGGGGCGTCGGCCCTCAGGTGGGAGAGGTTGGTGACGGCCCAGGTCTTGGGGATGACGGCGATGTCGAAGTATTCGTCCGCGAGGGCGGCGACGGTGAGGCTGATGCCTTCGACCGCGACGGAGCCTTTGAAGACCAGATAGCGTGCCATCTCCGGCGGGTAACTGATGCGTACCGTCCATGAGCCGCCGTGTTCCGTGGCCGAAAGGAATCGCCCGCGCGCGTCTACGTGGCCCTGTACGATGTGGCCGCCGAGGCGTGTGGCGGGTGTGACGGCGCGTTCCAGATTGACGGGCGCGCCCGCGCGCAAGTGGCCCAGCGTAGAGCGTTGCAGGGTCTCGCTTGAGCCGTCCGCAGCGAAAGAATCTGCGCGTACCTCTATCGCCGTCAGGCAGACGCCGTTGACGGCAATCGAATCTCCTTCCTGCGTTCCTTCCGTCACGGTGCGCGCTTCAATCACCAGTCGCGCGCCCTCGCCGCGCCGCTCGATGCTGCGGACGCGCCCCAGTTCTTCTATGATTCCGGTGAACATGATATTTAAGAATCCAACCTGCTAAATCAGTTAGCTCTTACATCAGACACGATCCACTTCCCTTTCTAACCAGTCAGGCACGCGGCGGCGGGTGTCCGTCTTCTTCAGCAACGCGTTCGGTTGCTTGTTTAATTGAAAGCTTTTCTTCTTCCACAAGTGTTGTGATGCGCGTCATGGCGAGAGCAAGCGAAACGTGGTCGTAAATCACTGCGCCATCCTCTTCCAACTGAATTGACGAATTAATAAAGTCCCTGCTTATATTGTTGCGGTACGCCTTCTCTAAACCGTCTGCGACCCACAAAGCTCTTTCGCGTTTGGGCAAGTCGCCAAGCGATTTTAGATAAGTAAGAATAACAACGCTGCCCGGCAATTCAATGTCTCCCATTCCCCCTACTCCTATAAATAGGAAAAGACTTATACTACCACTCACTAGGCGCACTATGTATTGTAGCCTCTAGTGGTAAATACATAGCATACAAAATTGAAGCCATTAAATGGGAGAGCGGCGAGGCTCTTCATCAGCCTCGCCGCTCCAAATCGCGCAGAGCGCGATTGGCTATTTTTTCACCTCGGCATGGATGGCTGCGGCGCATATACCATATCGAAGATAACTACATCAGATGGCTTACTAGCCGTGAGCCTGACCGTCTGGAACGGGGGCGTGATGGTGCGCTCAGACCCCGGCGGCGGTTGTGTGCTCGTTCCGCCCGTCCAGACCCCTGTTCTCCAAACATCTTGAGGATGCACCCGGATATAAACCTTCAGGTCTCGGTCGAAGGGCAATTCGTTGATGGTCGCGGCGCACAGCCAGTAATTGCCGAAATCTATCGGCATTCCACCTTTTCTGACATAGCTGCCCCCGACCTCTCTCTCATTTCCAAAGCCGCCGGGCACGGGTTCAAAAACAGTTGCGCCCATGACGGAGAAGGCGTTGCACGCGCTTAAGTTCTGGCCGCCGGCGGAAACTATGTTGCCGTACTCTTTGGACCAGCGCACGACCACTCTGACCTGATTAGACAGCAGCGGCGGCTCATAAACCTCGCTCGGAAGCGGCCTGAGGACGCTGTCGCCAATCCGGTCCGGCGTGACTCTGATGCCGTCCCTCTCAACGCGGATGATGGGGCTGTCGCCGGGGCTGGTGAGAATCTGGTCTCTGCTGATAGACGAAGGTTTCCAGAATTGATGAGCGGGCGCTTGCAGGTAGCCCTGATTCGTATTGTAAGCGTAGAAGACCCAGAAATGGTTAGAGTCGCTCATGTATACGGGAATCGTCTGCTGGTCTGGAAAGCGTTCGGCGGCGGTCGGCGAGCGGTCCACAGTTGAACCATTACGCATTTGCACAAGCTGCGCGTTAGCTGAAGTTTCAAACCTGATGCGCAGCGGTTCCAGTCCGCCGTACCCGCGATCAACCCACGCACACTGTCCGGGCTTTAATCCTTCGCCGCGCGAGCCCGCCGGATTGATGCCCCGCTCGAACCACATCTCCATCGTGACCAGCGAATTACCGCCCGTCGAAGGGCGCGAACTGAGCGCTGTAAAGCTGGGCGTTGTATTCTGCTCTCGACTAGCGCCACGACAACGAAGCTCGTAAGTCGTGGGTTGGTTCGAGGTGTTCCTCGTGCTGACGTTGGTCTCGCTAGTTCTGGGATTTCGGTCGAGGATGACCTGGGCCAAGGCATCTGTTGTCAAGTTGCACCCGCAAACAATCAATGCGAGCGACCATAGAAGCGATTTCATCTCACGTCCCTCCAGTCAAGATTACTAACAACGTGAGGCGGAAATGATGTTGAGAAACTTTCAGTTATTAGAGCTACACGAGAAATCCCACGATGCGCGGGCAGCATTAATGACGCAAAATGTAATCTACCAAAACGGGATGGTCAAGATTGTAACACTCTTCACTTTGCCATGCTCATCAACGGCACTGCGAGCCTTGCAGGGGGTTATGGGATTGCTCCTCTAGTGGTAATAATTTGAAGTGTGCGGAAAGTGTGCAAACCAGTTCACACTAGCGCACACTCCCTCAAAAAGAGAAGGGCGCTCCGGCCTTGAAAATGCTACTAGAGCGCCCTTCTCCAAACGGATTCAAATTAGCTCAAAAAGGCTAATCTGTTTCCGGTGAACATGATATTTAAGAATCCAACTTACTAAATCAGAAGCCCTTGCATCAACCTTTCCGCCGTCGCCAGTGTCGCAAACGAGCGGCGCAAGGTGTAAAGGTTGAAATCTTCCGGCAACTACGCGCGGCGGAGCAAAGGCTTAAACCGTAGCATCGCCAGCAAGCTCCGCTCCCTGCTCTGCACGATGTGTCGCTCGATTACTTTTTGCGACCGAGCGATTTCACGGACTTAACTTTTGATATCTTGCCGGAAGAGGAAAGGTCTGCTTCGAGCCCCGGAACTTTACAGTTGTACTCGTCAACTGTTCCCGTAACCTTGCATTGCTCTCCATTTTTGCACGCGGCTAAAATGGCGCGACCGGCTGCCGAATCGTTGGTCAAACAATAGGCCGCATAATCACCGCTTTCCGTGCCCACATACAGAATTACAGACTCGGTTTTTCCGACTTGCAGTTGGCCCTCAATCTCCTGCGCTTCGGTTTCAACTGCCGGAGCCCTGGAGGCGGCTGAAGCTTTAGACAAAACTTCTACTAATTTGACTTGACCGTCGGTGCTTCGATAATGAACGTCATAAATTTTCCATTGTTTGTCCTTGCCCTGTTTGAACTGGAAGGAAACCATCCGCTCTTTGCCGGAATCTTTGAAAGTGACTTGCACGACCGCTTCATCGTCCGGCCCGTACTTGCTGTCACCGCCCCAGCCGGTTTCCATAATAATAAAATTCGAGATTTGCGGGTCTTGCGAGCCGTAAAGCGGGTCGAAATCAATCGCCCCGACTTCGCCCTTAGCGGCAACTGCATCTTTCCAAATCAAGTCCGCCAAATCTTTCCTAAAGTATTTGTCAACGATGGCCCGGTTTTTGGTCTGGAAGAACGGACCCGAACCGGCTTTTTGAGCGGCATACAAATTCTTAACAATTACATTGGGAGCGATCTCCTTTGTTTTTGATTGAGCAAACCCAACCAGGCTCAACGCCAAAAAAAGCGTTGTCAGTAGAACAATATTGATTCTCATTTTCCCCTTTCTGAAAGCTGATCTTTCAATCAGCGCAGGTGCTTTAAAGACACAAATCTTCATCAACGAGGTAGCTCTTCCCGCTCCGCACGGAGCAGTTTTCATGGGGAGGAATGCTGAGGGTTGGTCGGATAATTTGCTGACAGAATGCGTCAGTCGCCCAATGTCTTTTATCAAGCAGGGGAATATATGCTTAACCTCGCATTGAGGTCAAGATGTTTCAATTCATTCAATCATTCCGTTGCTCCACCGCAAACCCCCGAATTAACCCGCGTCGAGCATGAAGTATTCAACCTGCATTTGCAAAAACAAACATGAAAGGGATGCTATCGAGCGGTCAGGTTTGAATGAGTTGTTCGGGGCGGCATTGTTTAGCAGAGCCGCTTTATTATCTACGCTTAATCGTAGCATAAGCTAATGAATCATCTTCAGCTAACACCTGAATATCATAATCCACAGAGAGACGCTGTATGTCCTCTTTACGAAGGATTAGCCGCTTTGTTGAAGTCTGCGTGACCTCCGCTAAATTCTCATAATTGACATACCGCCTGGCATCTTCACTGACTGGCTCGGACGATGCGTAGGTTTGCTGTATGGGACGGTTACTGTAGAACAAAGGTATCTGTGAATAAATTGGCTCAACCCCGTGGAGCAACACTAGAGAATCTTTATCATCAGGACTTGTGCTCTGAGCAAGGCGAGATAATTTAGCCACAGGCTCTGCCGGTTTGTGATTGAAGTAGAGAGAAACGAAGCTGTATAAACCGCCAACAATAATTAAAAAGGCACACGCGGCCATCACAAGGCGTCTGTAAATGGGGCGTGATTGATACTTTTGATAAAGGTTGCTGATAAACGCCGCGATGAGAATAGCTAATGCCGGATAAAGAGGGACGATGTACCAGGGCCGCCGTGTGGGAATCACTGTATACAATCCGAAAACCAGCGCACAGAGAAGTAGTAGAACCCACGAGCGAGATTGATCTTTAAGATTTCTCCTGACGATTGAGACGACGGCAAACGGCACCAGCAAACCCCAGGGGAAGAACCCATCCACCAACTTTCCAACATAATAGAAATAGCCGGAAGCATGTCCTTCCAGTGTCCTTGTCGAGCGAGCGATGACGTGATAGCCGATGTATTCGTCTATGAAAGCGCGCCCATACCAAACGTACATGAGGATGTGCCAGGGTACGACTATTAACAACGCCAGCAAAACGCCTTGCCAGAAATGCTTTGATCGCATCGCGGCACTGAATCGCTTATCGAAAGCAAGCGCCAGGACAATCGCGGCGGGCGCGATAACGCCGCCAGCGCCCTTGACCATCAATGCCAGCGCGCACGAAGACCAAACCACATACCACCATTTCTGATTCTCATTATTCAAACGCAAGTAGGCGTAGAGAGCCAGATAGGTAAATAGCGTGAGCATCACATCCATCGTGCCGAAGCGCGAGAACGATAGAAAGTGGTAGCAGGTTAATAAAATTACAGCCGCCAGCAAGCCAACCCGCTTGCCGTATGCAAACTTACCAATCAAGTACGTTACTCCGACGAGCGCCATGCCGGAGAGTGCTGAAGGCACGCGCGCCCAAAACTCGCTGATGCCGAACACACGATAAAAGAAGGCAGTAATCCACATGAACAATGGCGGCTTCTCAAACCATGGCTGATATTCCCAATGTAACGTGAGCCAGTCTCCGCCCCGCACCATCTCCTTAGAAACCTGAGCATAGATGGCTTCATCCCAGGCCGCTAAACTGCCTGTGCCTAATTTCCACAGAAGCGAGAAAGTTGCTATTAAGACTAACAAAGATATGGGCAGGAAGTTTGAGGAAAACCGCCCCTCACTCAGCGGCTTCGTTGGAGCCATTATTCATTGCTCATTTCATTCGGAGATTTGAGACAAACCACTCGAATGATGTTAGACCCCACGCGCGCTAAAATGTTCCGTAGGATTGCCCGCTCACAAAAGGCAAAGCACCGAACACTGGAATTAACCGGCGAGCAATCAACGTGGAATTTGAGAGCCGCGCTATTGCGAGTCCGGTTGAATGAGTTGTTAGATTGCGTTTCTTACGAACTACTGCGTTTACGCTTATTTTCAGGGGGCTGTCTATCAGTTGTGTAATCCTCTGATGGAGGAGGAGACAGATCACACAGGATGATCAATTGCCTTAATCCATTAATATCTCCTTGCGGTATTTCATTCAACCCAAGTAGCTCAAAGAATTTGTCTCCTAACTCATTGAGCCAAGCTTCCCAAGCATTATTTCCATCGATTAATCCATAAACTCCGAGATATGGCGAATGTAGTGTCCACTCCTCTCTACTAAGAATTTGCAAGTCATGATTGGGATGATTTCGACGCCGTAGCGATTCAACATTCAAAACTCCTTCTTGATTAAGAAGAGCAATAAAACAAGGCTCTAGAGTAGCAAAGCACATGATTGAAAGTGCTAAGCTACTGACATGCAACAGCTAAACCGCTATTACAGGCGGTCGAAAATTAGCGAGCGTAAATTTCGTCAACTTGTGCGCCACTTCGCCCTCGATTTGACAGCCAGTGACGCGGCTCAATTGACAGGACTTTCGCGCCGCAGCGTGACCACGATCTTTCTCAGAATGAGAGTCCGCATCGCCAAAGAATGCGAGCGCGCTTCGCCCTTCTCCTCTTGCGAAGTCGAAGTGGATGAAAGCTACTTCGGTGCTCGACGTGTCAGAGGCAAGCGTGGTCGTGGGGCCAGTGGCAAGACCATCGTCTTCGGCATCTTCAAGCGTAATGGCTGCGTTTATACCGAGGTCGTGCCAGACTGCAAGAAAGCTACTTTGCAGGCCATTATTCGTGGCCGTGTAGCTCCCCAAGCGATCATCAACTCTGATGGCTGGCGCGGTTATGACGGCTTGGTAGATGTCGGCTACTCGAAGCACTTCAGAGTCAATCATGGTCAAAACGAGTTCGTGCAAGGCACACATCACGTCAATGGCATTGAGAGTTTCTGGAGCTTTGCTAAGCGCAGGCTTCAGAAGTTCAACGGAGTCTCAGCGCGCACCTTCTACTTGCACCTAAAGGAGTGCGAGTATAGGTTCAATAACCGGAACAAAGACTTGAGCCGTTTGTTGCTCAAGCTACTTGAAAAACACCCGCTCTAGATCAAGTTTGCTTCTCTAGAGCCTAAAACAAAATTGTCTATAAGAAAGTTCTTCTGCTGTTTTTAGAAAGAAATTAGCTTCAGTAGTAGAAATGTCAGAGCGAAATGCTACGTTGGCGAACAGATTGCCAAGATATTTGATTTTCTTCTCTTGGCTTTCATTTTTCGCTTTCAATAACACCCCCTCGAAAATTTCATCTGCATTAGAGCGACCTGTCTCATCTTCATCAAAAAAGCCGTCCGCTCTAGGTGTTTCGCCTGCATCAAGTCTATTCTGAATCTTAACTGCGGCAAATGATATAGTCGCGCCAACTCTGATTTCTTCTCTGGAAGATAAAACCCGACCCGCAAATTCTCCGAGGACTCTCTTAGTCGTTTCACTAACAATCGCACCCGCCGCTATTCCATAGATAGGATCAGGAAACAAAATTCTTACCGCAGATCCAGCGACATTGCCCGCAATAGAAACTCCAGCATCAACAAGGGATTTGCCTTTATAATCTTTGCTCATAATATTCTTTCGCAGAATTCAACAGCAATCTAACTACTATTGGACTGCCAATGGCGGGAATATAGCCGAGTTGTCGTAAATTACCGCTGGCGGTCTAGTCACTGTCTGAGTCGCCTTTTACTGCTACATTACAACTTTAGATTGCTACCTGGAATTTGTAGGATCAAAAATGCTCTCTGGTGGTAATAGTATATCTTACAAAATTAACGTGCGCGAAAAGTGTGCAAACCAGTTCAGATTTTCTTGAGCAGAAGGTGTGCCTCCGTGACGGCCTCTTTGTATTCGGGTAAGTAGTTTGGGTCGGGCGTCATGTTGATGATGGCGTCGAGTTGGCGGCGCGCGTTCGCGTTGCGCCCGACCGCAAGATAAGCTTCATGCCCAACAAATTTGCCGGTCTTCTTAACGTCATTTAAAAGAGAAGGGTGCTTTGACGGCAATTTCGCCGTCAAAGCACCCTTCAGGCAATCAAGGTCAAACTAGCTCGAAAAGGCTAATTTGTTTTTCGTGAAGATAAAAATCATGCGCGGGCAAGTGTGCGCTATTTTTTTCGCCGCGCTTTAAGGCTTGGAGCTGACGGCGTAATCTTCCAGCAGCTTTTGCGCGCGGCTGCCGGGGCTAATCACCGCCAGCTTGTTCGACCAGTCATAGCCGCTGAAGACTCCGACCAGCTCGCCCTTGTCATTGTAGACGGGGCTGCCGGAATAACCGTCGCGCCCGTCAATCTTTGCGGACCAGTACTGTTGACCGCGAAACATATAAGGACCGTGAAAGATGCCGCGCCGCACCATCTTCGCGCCGTGCGGGCGTGCAATCAGCATCAGCCTTTCATCTTTGTCGGGGCTCATTTGAAAGGCGGGCGCCGGCATCTGCTTTTGTAAGCGGCACACACGCAGCAGCGCCAGGTCGGCATCCGCATCCACCTTGAGCACCGTCGCCTGACACCCGTTGATATAAATCTTGACGTCCAATTGGTCCTTGGCCGTGAAGCCCAGCATCGCTCGCTTGGACAGGCTGAGGTCTCCGGAGACAACGTGATAAGCCGTCATGACAAGGCCGTCGCCGACCATAAAGCCAGTGGCGAAGCCGTTGGGTCCCCAATCAAGAAAATTAACGGCGCGTTGCAGCGTAGTCTGATTCTTCTTGGTAAACTTCAGCTCAAGAGACAGAGCATAGCCCCCTTGTTTCAGAGCCGATGCGTCATCCGCTCCAGATGTCTGCGGCGCAAGCGAAGAGAGCATGATCGCCACAAAAGCAAAGCTGCAAATTATCCTCTTCATCTCCGGTCTCCTTATGTACGAATGGCAAGTTACAGGGGGAAGCGAGCCACGAACGGGGCGTTCCTCCAAAGCGAGAACCGCAGCCACGAATCCCCTACGAGAAGCGTGCCCGAAGAGGATGTGGCCCTCGGCAACAAATTTTCAGTCGTGTGTTGAACCTGTGAGTCTTCTGTGCCGGAATCTACGAGGGGCGCTCGCTCTTATCCAGCGGCGAGCAATATTCCAGGCGAGCGTCACTTCTATCACAGAACGCGCCGCCTTCGATAGTTTTTTTCTGCTCTCTGGGCCAGTCCGGGCCGGGCAGGATTTACAAGGGGACGCTCAGACGCCGACGAGAAGGCTACTCCTACAGTTGAGGCGGGTCAATAGCCAGCCGTTGCGCAAGCGATGCGCCCCCCACGTTGGGCCGGGATTCCCTAGCGCAGCAATCGCACCAGGACAAGAGCGATGAGCCCTACGAAAATCAGCCCCAAACTCATCACCACAATCCACACGGCTTCCAACTTGAAAAAAGAGTGCGGCAATCTCATCATCTCCAAAAGCAGGCATGAGGGCGGAGGGATGAGGGATGAAAAGAAGTGATGAATGCAAAGTGCAAAGTGCAAAAGTAAAGAAGGATTTTCTTTTCATTCATCATTTTGCATTTTGACTTTTGCATTTCTTACTTCATCCCTCATCCCTCCGCCCTCATCCCTTTCTCTTGAATGGCTGTCATCATGCGCTCGTAGACCTCTTCGATGGAGGATTCCGTAGAGTCTATGACGACCGCCTGATCTGCTATGGCGAGGGGCGAGTCTTCGCGTGTCGAATCGCGACGGTCGCGCGCGTTGATGTCCGTCAGGGTCTCTTCAAAAGTTACGTCGCGCTCGCGCAGGCGCTCCTCCTTAAAACGACGAGCGGCGCGCGCAGGGGGCTGGGCCGTCAGAAAAAATTTGATGTCCGCCTCCGGAAAGACGACCGTGCTGATGTCGCGCCCGTCCAGCACGACGCCGCCGCGCGCTCCCATCTCGCGCTGGCGCTCGACGAGCGTGCGCCGCACCTCCGGAATCGTGGAGATGACCGAAGAAGTATGACTCACCTCTTCGGTCCTGATCTCTTCGGAGACATCGCGCCCGTCGAGGCTCACGCGCAGTGAATCCGGATCGCCTTCGAGCTTGATGTCCGCGCGCGCGGCAATTGATGCGATTGCCTGCCTGTCCGTCAAAGGAACTTTCGCTTCGATGACGGCGAGCGCCACGGCCCTGTACATCGCGCCCGTGTCTATATAGAGATAGCCCAACGCACGCGCAATCATGCGCCCGAGGGTAGATTTCCCGGCCCCCGACGGGCCATCAATAGCAATAATCATTGGACGAGTCATAAAAAGTAAGCAGTAAGCAGTGAGCAGTGAGCAGTAAAAGAAGGTGAGCGGCAATCCGCGTCGAGCAGTTCTCGTTCGACTGCTCGACTCGCTCACTGCTTACTGCTTACTAAAATTTTTCTTAGTTCGCGGAGCGCGGTTTCGATGTCTTCGCCGGATACATCGTAGTGCGTGACCATGCGGATCGACGTGCCAAAGCCGGAGGCCAGCACCTTTTGTTCCGCGAGGCGCGCGCAGATATCATCGGCAGTCATCCCTGTGCCAGAGACGTCGAAGATGACTATGTTCGTCACGACCTTTTCGGGGTCGATGGAGAGGCCGGGCATCTCGGCCAGTCCAAGCGCAAGACGACGCGCGTTAGCGTGATCTTCATCAAGACGCGACGGGGTTTCTTCCAGCGCGATGAGCCCTGCGGCGGCCAGCACGCCCGCCTGACGCATTCCGCCGCCGAGCATCTTGCGGCACGCTCTGGCCTCTTCTATAAAAGCGCGGCTTCCCAAAAGCATAGAGCCGACGGGCGCGCCCAAGGCTTTTGATAGACAGAACATCACGGAATCCACGGGCCGCGCCAAATCGGCCACGGGTGTTTGAAGCGCCGCGCTCGCATTAAAGATACGCGCGCCGTCCAGATGAACCGGCAACGAGCGTGCGTGTGCGCGCTCGCAAATATCTTCCGTGCGTTCTCGCGAGAGCAAAGTCCCGCCCGCGAGGTTGTGCGAATTTTCAAGCGCAATCAATCCGGTCGGCGCAACATAATATGCGCCGCCGACATGAAGCGCGCTTTCGATTTCCTCCCAGTTGAGAATCCCGCTCCCGTCACGGCTCCGTACGGGACGCGCGAGCGTGCCTGAAACGGCTGCCATCGCCGCCATCTCGAAATTGTAGATGTGGCCGCGCTCCTCTATGACGACTTCCGAGCCGGGACGCGTGTGCAGCTTGACGGCGATTTGATTACCCATCGACCCCGTGGGCACAAAGAGCGCGGCCTCTTTCTCAAAAATCTCCGCCGCGCGTTCCTGCAAGCGATTCACAGTCGGGTCTTCGCCATATACGTCGTCGCCAACTTCAGCGTCCGCCATCGCGCGGCGCATCGCAGGCGTCGGTTTAGTCACAGTGTCGCTGCGTAGGTCAATCATCATTTGGATTAAACGAAGGCGGAGAACACTTCATTGGAAAGCAGAGCGCCGTGGCGCGTGAGCCGCATCAAATCCTGATTAAGCTCAATCAATCCAGCTTCACGTAAACGCGACAGGTCGTCCGCTCGCTCGCGGCGCAGGTCTATGCCGAAGCGCGCGTGGTGCTCGTCCAAGTTGATGCCGCGTAAAAGGCGGAGGCCCAGAAAGACAGCCTCGCTTTGCGCTTCACGGTCGCTTAGCTCGAAATTTTCGACAATGGCTGTGCCGCGAGTTTCAATCAATTCAACGAAGCGGTTTGCATCGCGCTCGTTGGCCCAGCGTCGGCGCGTGCCGTCAAAGGAATGCGCCGAACAACCGAAGCCGTAAGTCGGATGGCCCAGCCAGTATTTAGTATTATGGCGCGACTCGTAACCGGGAAGACAGAGGTTGGAAATCTCGTAATGCTCGTAGCCCTCTTCTGCGGCCCTGTCCAGCATCAGCCGGTACATCTCAGCCGCCAGGTCTTCGTCGGGTTGCGGCATGCGCCCCGCGCGTATCTGGTCCGCGAGCGGCGTGCCCTCGTGAACTTCCAGAAGATAAAACGACAGGTGCTCCGGGCGCAGGCTTAACGCTTCGTCAAGATTACGCGACCACTGCTTGATGGTCTGGCGCGGCAAGCCCGCGATGAGGTCAAAGCTGACGTTATCAAAGCCTGCGTCGCGCAAATAATTAATAGTGAGCCTGACATCTTCAGCCGTGTGCGTGCGCCCGAGCTGCTTTAGCTCGCGGTCATCAAAAGTCTGCGCGCCAAAGCTTGCGCGCGTCACGCCCAGCCGCCGAAATTGACGTAAAGTCTCAGGCGTGAGCGTGCCCGGATTCATCTCCATAGTCACTTCCGCACCGGATGCGACGCGGAAACGCTCGTGGACTGCTTCCAGAATCGAAGCGACTTGCGCGGGCGTGAGCAGCGACGGCGTGCCGCCGCCGAAATAAATCGTGTCCGCACGTTGCGCCTCTTGTTCAAGCGCAGGGAACGCGCGTATCTCCTGGCCGAGGGCGCAGACGTAGCGCTCGGCGGCCTCTGCGCTGTAAGCCCCCGTGGCGAAGTCGCAGTAGGAACAACGCGCGCGGCAGAAGGGAATGTGGATGTAGATTCCGGCCCGGTTCATCATGAAAGAGCGGCTATTATAACATGCTCTTTCTGTAGCGGCCCGTAGACAGCATTTTGATTGGGTGTCTGAAATAATACGATGTGTATAAATTCTGTGCGATTGAGTCTTGCAGAACGACCGAAGCGGACGCGGATTTTCAAGTAAAAATGAGCCTCTCTGAAAAATCGTACTCCGGCACGGAGATTGATATAGCTTTTTCAAGAACGAGCAAAGGGATGGACGGCTGGGCTACGCCCGACAAATGGTGTAGCTCATGCCTATAATCTTCAACAGTCAATCATAAGGGGAGGAACTTCAACTAATGGCAGACCAACAGAATAAGGATAAAGCACAGGGCGCGACCGCAGGCGCACAGCAGCCCGGCACGCAGGGCCAGCAGCCGGAGCGCCCGGAAGAGCAGCAGAACCCGCAGGGTAATCAGCCCACGGGCCAGACTGACAAGGGTGCTCAGGGCTCATCGCAGCAGCCGAACAACCCGCAGGGCAGCTCGCAGCAGAATAACCCGCAGGGTGGTTCGCAGCAGGGCGGTCAAGATCGTGGCGGACAGAAGCGCTAAGAGCGGTTCGTCCGCTTTTTAAATTTTCACCCTAGCAACAAAAAGCGCATGGCGTGGTTCCTGACGACGCCATGCGCTTTTTCCTTTTGAGCCTTGAAAATCTAAAAGACCAGATCGGGGACCGCTTCCTCGCGGCGGCGTCTACACTTGCTCTGCTTGTCGGCGTACATCGCGCGGTCGGCGCGCGAGAGCAATTCCTCAATCGAAAGCTCGCTCTCGGGCTCGAACCTGACTTCGCCCAAACTCAGCGACAATTCATAGCCCTGCTCACACTGCTCGTTGTGTTCCGCCAGATGCTCCATCAAACGCATGCTAACGCGCCGCGCCGTGCGTTCGGAATCGTCAAGCGCGAGGATAGTAAACTCGTCGCCGCCCAGGCGCGCGATGATGTCCGATTCGCGGAAGGATTTCTTTAAAATCTCTGCGACCGAGACGAGCGCCATGTCGCCGCGCTTGTGGCCGTGCGTGTCGTTGATTTTTTTGAGACCGTCCAAATCGGCAAACAATAACGTGAAGCCGCGCCCTGTGCGTTGCGCGACTTTCATCTGCTGCTCCGTGAGAGCCAGAAAGCCACGGCGATTATAGAGCCCCGTCAAATCGTCTATCAGGGAAAGGCTGCGCAGCGTTGCTTCCGTGCGCTTATGCGCAGTAATGTCGCGCGCAATACCTTGCACGCCGACTGCCACGCCTTCCTTCATGATGAGCCGCGTGCTCACTTCCAAAGGCACGCGCTGCCCGTCCTTGGAAAAAATTTCCAGCTCGTAGCGTGTAGAGATATCGTCCACAGTCTTGTGCGCGATCATCTCGCGGGCCGTTTGCAGAAACTCCGGCACGACGACCTCCGCGATGTTCAGGCGCATGGCTTCCTCGCGCGTGTAGCCCGTGATGCGCTCGCCGACTTTATTCAGAGACGTGAAGTTTCCTTCGAGGTCGTGCGTGTAAACGATGTCGTTGGCGTTCTCAAAAAGCTCTCGATAGCGCGCTTCGGATTCGCGAATGCGCTCCTCGTTCTGTTTGCGCTTGGTGATGTCGCGCGCAATACCCTGCACGCCCACGGGCTTGCCGTCTTCCAGAATCAACTGCGTGCTGATTTCAAGCGGCACGCGGCGGCCATCGCGCGTGATAATCTCAAGCTGGTAAAAGGTCTGTACGTGCTCGTCAACTTTGCGCGCGATCATCCGGCGCGCCATCTCAAGATGCTCGGGCGCGACCACCTCCGCGGCATTCATCTTTATGGCTTCCTCTCGCGAGTAGCCCGTCACGCGCTCGCCGACTTTATTCAGAGATGTGTAGTTACCTTCCAGATCGTGCGTGTAGATAATCTCGTTGGCGTTTTCAAAGAGCGAGCGAATGCTCTCTTCGGATTGGCGCAATCGTTGCTCGGCACGCCGCCGTGCGGCAAAGAGCCAGACGAAGAGGAGCGAGTTGAGAACGAGCGTCAGCAGACGAAGCACGTCTTCGCTCGATCCGAACTGGAGCGAGTAAAAAGGCTCTATCAGAAACAGCTTGCTCGCGATGGCAGCAGTGAAGGTGGCAAGGAGCCCCTGCCCCAGGCCGCCGCGCCAGGAGACCAGCAGGACCGCCAGAAAGAGCAGCACGAAGGGCGTCTTTTCCATCACTTCCCAGAGGAGCAGCGTCACGGCGAGGCTGGCGGCCACAATGAGAACTGAGAGGAGGTAACGAACGAGTGGGTGAAATTTTTGGTCAGGCATTATTTTGACGGGACGCTCCCGGCATGCGAGGGGGAGCACATCCTTCGGTCATTAAGATGCTTGAGAGGCGCGATACAGTTGGCAAGGGGCCTCTCGGAAACCTTTGACGAAAGCCATGAAAGGCTTTTGCTGGCGGCGTGAGGCGAGGAGGAAGCACCACGCGAGCGCCGGGTTATATGATAGCAAATAAAGGGCTCGGCGCGTGATAAAAGTTTCGGATGTGGGCCAGTTCGGCGTCGGACTCACCGCAGAGACGCAGAGAGCGCGGAGGAAACACAGAGAGTTAAAATCATTTTCTCTGCGCTTCCTCTGCGTCTCTGCGTCTCTGCGGTGAGCGTACTTTTGCTGTTGAATCGTTGTCCCGCCACGCCGTTCTGTGGTACATCCTTAGGCCAGAAGCTCATTCAGCCCAGTCTCTTCGCGCGCGCTTCGGTGTTAAACGCCAGGGACGCCGTCATTTCTTTTCGGGGAGTCAGCCATAGCTTATGTCTTCGGTCACGTCGAATATCGAATCGATTCTTCACGAGGAGCGCGTCTTTCCGCCGCCCGAAGATTTCCGCCGCCGCGCGCGTATCAACTCGATGGAAGAATATGAGCGGCTCTGGAATGAAGCCCACGACGCGTCCGAAGCGTTCTGGGGACGCATGGCCGACGAGCTTCACTGGTTCAAAAAATGGGACACCGTGCTCGAATGGAATCCGCCGCATGCGAAGTGGTTCACGGGCGGTCGTCTCAACATCTCCGATAATTGTCTGGACCGTCATCTGGAAACGTGGCGACGCAATAAGGCGGCTATTATCTGGGAAGGCGAGCCGGGCGATACGCGCACGCTCACCTACCAACAGCTTCATGCAGAGGTCTGCCGCTTCGCTAACGTGCTCAAGCGCGCGGGTGTTGAAACGGGCGACCGTGTCGCGCTCTACATGCCGCTTATTCCCGAACTGGCAATTGCCATGCTCGCGTGCGCGCGTATAGGCGCGACTCATTCCGTCATCTTCGGCGGCTTCTCGACCGCCGCCATCGTTGACCGCGTCAACGATGCAGGGTGCAAGATGGTCGTGACGGCTGACGGAGGCTGGCGGCGCGGCGCTGAAGTGCAACTAAAGCAAGCCGTGGACGCGGCGCTTAAACAGACGCCGAGCGTGAAGGGCTGCATCGTCGTGCGCCGCACCGGCTCAAAGATTCACATGGAGCCGGGGCGCGATTACTGGTGGCACGAAGTGATGCAGACGGTCTCTGCCGATTGTCCTGCGGAAGAATTAGAGAGCGAGCACCCGCTCTATATCCTGTACACTTCGGGGACGACCGGCAAGCCGAAAGGTATATTGCACACCACGGCTGGCTATCTACTGCAAACGTCGCTGACGTTCAAATGGATTTTTGACATCCGCGACGAAGACATCTACTGGTGCACGGCGGACATCGGGTGGGTGACGGGCCACAGTTATGTTGTCTACGGCCCGCTCGCAAACGGCGCGACCGTTTTGATGTACGAAGGCGCGCCGAACTATCCTGAGCCCGACCGCTTCTGGCAGATTATAGAGCATCATCGCGTCAACATCTTCTACACCGCGCCGACAGCCATCCGTGCCTTTATCAAATGGGGCGAGCACTGGCCGCTCAAACACGACCTCTCGTCACTGCGTCTGCTCGGTACTGTGGGCGAGCCCATTAATCCGGAGGCGTGGATGTGGTACAGGGAGATTATAGGCAAAGGGCGCTGCCCCATCGTCGATACGTGGTGGCAGACGGAGACAGGAGCCATCATGATTTCGCCTTTGCCGGGCGCGACGCCTACGAAGCCCGGCTCGGCGACGCTTCCTTTGCCCGGCGTCGAAGCTGATGTGATGACGCGCAGCGGTCAGCCCGTAGGCCCGAGCGAAGGCGGCTATTTGGTCATCAAACGCCCCTGGCCTTCTATGCTGCGCACCATCTGGGGAGACGACGAGCGTTATCGCGAGCAGTATTGGTCGGAAATCCCCGGCGTCTATTTCGCTGGGGACGGCGCAAGGCGCGACCGTGACGGTTATTTTTGGATTATGGGGCGCGTTGATGATGTGATAAATGTGAGCGGCCATCGGCTGGGGACAGCCGAAGTGGAAAGCGCGCTGGTCTCGCATGAATCGGTCGCGGAAGCTGCGGTCGTGGCGCGGCCAGATGAGCTTAAAGGCTCTGCCATCATAGCCTTTGTGACGCTCGAAGGCTCGCACAAAGCGTCCGACCCATTAAAGGAGGAGCTGCGCCGTCACGTCACGAAAGAGATTGGTGCGCTGGCGCGGCCCGACGAGATACGCTTTACGGACACGCTTCCGAAAACGCGCTCCGGCAAAATCATGCGCCGACTGCTACGCGAAATTGCCAGCAGCGGCTCAGTCGCCGGTGACATTACAACACTTGAAGACTTTTCGGTCTTAGAGAAACTGCGTGCGGACGAAGAATAAAAGCAGGGATGAGGGCGGAGGGATGAGGGATGAAAAGGAAGCTATTCAACATTGAGTAGTTCTTCTTTTATTCTTCATCCCTCATCCCTCCGCCCTCATCCCTTAAGGAGCTTGATATGCCCAGACACTTCACTATGGAGAACAGGACCGGACCACGCTACTTGACCTCCTTGCTGGTGCGGGCCGAGTGGGACGCGGAGGACGGCACGCATTACGTCGAAGAAGGGACGACCGAGAACGTCGGACCCGAAGGGGCGCTGGTGCATTTGCAGCGTGATTTGCCCGACGTGGGCAGCCGCGTGCAGTTGAAGATTTTGAGCGACGAGGGCGAAAAGCTGAGCGTCGTGACGGAGGTCCTGCGGCTCGAACGAAATCCGGGACACCCTCTGGCCGCGCTTCAGCTCATCAACGGCTCGGACGAATGGCGCGGCCTCGTCTGGGAGCCAGCCGCGCCGCAAGTCTCGCAACCCGACGACGAAGAAGAAGATGATGACGTTGACGAAACAACACACTAAAGGAAAGGGATGAGGGATGAGGGATGAAGTAAAGAAAGAGCATTCTTGCTCTAACTTCATCCCTCCGCCCTCATCCCTCATCCCTGCTTTTCATCGTGATTGATCAAAAGACCAGAGAGGTGGCGCAGACGGCTGCGGCGACCGCTTCGGAAGTGAGCTGGATGCGGACGCGCTTTATCCTGCGCGTGATCGGCATCGCGATTCTCGTGTGGTTCGGGGTGCAGGCGCTTCTCTGGGCTCTGTATGCGCTGGAGAAGGTGATTCTACTGATAGTGCTCTCCATCTTCTTCGCCTACCTGATTGCGCCCCTTGTAGAGTTGGTGCGCCGTCCTCTCTACGTGGGTGGACGGAAGCGCATGATGCCGCGACCCGTCGCCGTCGGCATTGTGTATTTAAGTCTGTTCGGTTCTCTCGGGCTGGCGCTCTATTTCATTGTGCCGGGGATAGGCAACCAACTGACGCAGTTTGCCAAGAACGCGCCGGATTATTTCACCTCGGCCAGAGCCCGCGCCGAGAGCATGAACGATTTCTACCAGCGTTACAGGCTTCCGCAAACGGCGCGCGACGCTATCAACAAAAACATCGGGCACGTACTCGACACTCTCGGCGCTTATACGACCGAGGGGTTCAAGGATATTGTGCTGGCCGCGCTCGCTTACATTCCGTGGCTGATCTTGATTCCGATACTCGCTTTCTTTCTCTTAAAGGATGCGGACAGCTTCCGTCGCTCGGCGTTGCAGATGTTGCCGAGCGGGCGGTGGCGCTGGCGCGGCGACGAGTTCTTTCAGGACATCAACAGCACCCTTGCCGCTTACATCCGCGCGCAACTGACGGCCTGCCTTCTGATAGGCGTCGTCTGCACGATAGGCTTTTACTTAATCGGAGTGCCTTACTGGCTGGCGCTCGGCGTCATCGCGGGGTTTCTGGAATTTATTCCGCTCGTCGGGCCGCTCGTCATCGCTTTGGCCGCCAGTCTCATCGCCAGCTTTTATTCCGTCCGTCAGGCGCTCGTCGTGTTGCTGTTCCTCGGCGTCTTGCGCATCGTCCATGATTACGTCATCTACCCTCGCATCATCGGTCAGGGCATACATCTGCATCCGGTGGCTGTGATTCTGGCTATCCTCGCGGGAGCGGAGATTGCGGGCGTGGCGGGAATCTTTCTGGCAATCCCTGTCATCGCCATCGCGACCGTGAGCTATCGTCACTGGCTGGAGCATCGCGGGAGCGAAGGTCTTGTGGCAGACCTTCTCAAGCCTGAAGAGACTGAGGAAGAGGAGAAGAATGCGTTTAAGGATAAGCTGCTTGAGTCGGAGGACGAGCATCCGAACATGAATACCACGCCGGAACAGATGGCACGAGCGCGCCCCGATCTTACCTCGGGAGAGTTAAAGCTGCCGAAACAGGTTGTTGACTAAAATCGCTTAGAACTGAGAGCTACTACCCGCCGTTAGGCCCAGGATTACAAGGGCCAGCAGCACTGTTAGCAGAAGGGCTACAAACGGCCAACGCGTGATGCCGCGTCGACACACGCTACACCATGTGCCGGAGCGCGTCAGGGTTCGCTGACAATAAGGACAACGCATCGAGGTTCCTTTTTATAAACAGGGGAAAGGTTCGTCGGGAGGAGCGGGCGCATTATAGCACGCAGGCAGACACGAAAAAAAATTGACGCGCACTTTTAAGATAAAATTTCTGTAGGGGCAGGGGACAAGTCCGCTGCCCCTACTTGGTTGTGGGGCTCTTTCGGTTACAATGGCGTCCGGCCTTTTGAGATACGGAATTTGAAATGAACGCCCCTCTGATGACTGCTAATCCTTCGAGCCGCGCGAGCGAGAAACCTTTGACGGGGAGGAAAATCCTTGACGTGGGCTGCGGGCGCAACAAGCAGCCGGGAGCCATCGGTCTGGATTCCAACGCGCGCACGGACGCCGACGTGATACACGACCTGGGCTCTCTGCCCTATCCGTTCGCGGATGACGAGTTCGACGAAGTGATTGGCAATCACGTGATAGAACATGTGCCGGACGTGATGGCCTTTGTCTCAGAGCTTTACAGGATTACCAGACCGGGCGGGCGCATACGTATCCTGACGCCGCATTATTCCAACCCGGACTGGCCCAACGACCCCACGCACCGTAATCACCTCAATAGCTATTCTTTCAACTACTTCGTCGAAGACCCGCGACGCCGCAACTTCCCCTATTACACGGACGTTCAGCTCAAGCCTTTGCGCACGCACGTCTCACTCCTGAACCTGTGGCGCGCGCTGGGGCTTCAATTCATAGTCAATCTGGATCAGCGCTGGCCGGGTCTGAGGTTTACGCGAAAGTTCTGGGAGCAGTATTTGAGCTTTATCTTTCGCGGCAAGGAATTATATTTTGAGTTTGAGGTGGTCAAAACGGGCGCGGGCAGCGAAAGCTGAGACGCGCCGTTAAAGCATGATTCGCTGGACGCACATTACGATTATGGTCAGCGACCTCCAGCGCGCCGTAGATTTTTACGGCACGGTGTGCGGTCTTCAAGTTGTGCGCGACAGAAGGCGCGAGGGCGGCGGCACGGTCTGGCTCGGCTATCCTCCCGCGCAGGGTGAAGACCCCTTGTTCGTGCTGGTCCTGATGGAAGGCGAAGTCACAAACCGCATGGACCATTTCGGGTTTCAATGCGATTCGAGAGAGGAAGTGGACCGCATTGCCGAGGAAGCACGCGCGCGCGGGCGTCTTGTTTACGCGCCCACGGATTCGGGCGGCAGCGTCGGCTACTGGACAATCCTGCGCGACCCGGACGGGCACATGATCGAGTTTACCTGCGGGCAGCCTCTCAAAGGTTTGAGTTGAGGAAAGAGTAGTTTGAATCACCGCCGAGACTAGAGAGAGCGCAGAGGGGGCGCAGAGAAATTCAATCCTCTGCGTAAACTCCGCGTCCTCCGCGTCTTCGGCGGTGAATCTTAAAGTCTAATGCAGAACGAACAAGACGGACGGCAGCGCCCCGGGAAAAGCTTGAGAGCAAAAATCCTGCTCATCCTCACGGGTCTTTTTTTCGGCCTCATGGTGATGGAAGTTGCTTTACGCATCATCGGCTATTCATATCCAATCTGGTACGCGACCGACCCGGATCGCGGCTACGGCTTGCGTGCAGGGGTCGCGGGCTGGTACAGGCGCGAGGGCGGTTCATACGTTCGCATCAACAGCGAGGGCTTGCGCGACCGCGAACACGCTCGTCAGAAACCCGCTAATACTTTCCGCATTGCGGTGCTCGGCGATTCCTTCTCCGAAGCGATGCACGTTTCGATGGAGGAAACCTACTGGGCCTTGTTGGAAAGCAAATTAAAAGATTGTCCGGCGCTTCAGGGCCGTAACGTGGAAGTGATTAACTTCGGCGTCTCCGGTTACGGGACGGCGCAGGAGCTTATTACGTTGCGGCGCAAGGTCTGGGACTACCAACCCGACATGGTGATGCTTGCCATGACGACCTTTAACGACATCTCGGACAACTCGCGCGCGTTGAAGAAAACGGAAGAGATTCCTTATTTCGTTTTTAGTAATAATCAACTGGTGCTAGACGATTCTTTTTTGCAGTCGCGCACCTATCGCCGCCTGGATTCGCGGCTCAACCGTCTGGGCCGCGCTATACGCGACGGCTCGCGCGTCTTTCAGGCGCTGCATAACGCGCAGTTCGCTTTTAAGCGTTACCTCGAAGAAAGACGCGCCCGCAAAGTGCTCGCCGCGCAGCAACAAGAGCGGCAAACGCAAAGCAATCAAGCGCCGCCCGCGATTGCGAAGATTGTGGACTTTGGAATTTATGAAGCGCCTACAGACCCCGCGTGGATTGATGCGTGGCGTGTCACCGAAGGCTTGATTGCCACGATGCGCGACGAGGTGCGTGCGCGCGGGGCTGAATTTCTGGTCGTTATCCTGAGCAACGACGTGCAGGTACTTCCAAAGCAACAGTCGCGCGAGAATTTTATCAAAGGCATCGGCGGGGGCGACCTCTTTTATGCGAACCGGCGGCTCAAAGAGTTCTGCGAGCGCGAGGGCATAGATGTCTTGAGCATCGCAGAGCCCATGCTGGCTTATGCCGAACAGCACGAAGTTTACCTGCACGGCTTCGGGCGCGAGATAGGTAACGGTCATTGGAACCCTGCGGGTCATGCCGTGGCCGCCGGGCTAATTACGGAGAAGGTCTGCGAGATGCAGGGCGCGCTAAGATAATGGATGAGTTTAAGAATTAACAGGGATGGACAGGATAGACAGGATAAAAGCAATGCAGAAGTCAGAATGCAGAATGATGAATGAAAAGCTCTGAAGTCTTTAATTCTGCGCTTTGCACTTTGCATTTATCATTTATCTTTATCCTGTCTATCCTGTCCATCCCTGTTTGAATCCGTCTTACTTAAATTTGATCCATCATCTGCGCTAAGCATTTCGGGCCATTCTGTGTATAATCTTTAGCCTTATGTCTGGATTTTGGATCCTGCTACGCGAGCTATTCGCGTTCCTCAAACAAGAGAAGAAGTGGTGGCTGATACCCCTGTGCGTGACGCTGGTGCTGATGACCATTCTCATCGTCGTCGCGGAGAGTTCGGCGCTGGCCCCGTTCGTCTACAGCCTATTCTAAAGAAAGCTCCCCGATTAGGATCGAGATGACGACTGTTCTTGGCCTGTCCGCTTTTTATCACGACTCGGCTGCGTGCCTGCTGCGCGACGGCGAAATCATCGCCGCCGCACAGGAAGAGCGTTTCTCGCGCCGCAAACACGACCACCGCTTTCCGCATCAAGCCATCAATTATTGTCTGAAAGAAGCGGGCCTCGAAGTCTCTGAGCTGGATTGTGTAGCCTTCTACGACAAACCGCTTGTCAAATTCGAGCGGCTGATGGAGACCTACCTGGCTTACGCGCCCGTTGGCTTTGCTTCCTATTTGAAAGGCATGCCCGCGTGGCTCAAAGACAAGCTCAACCTGCAAGGGCTTATTCGCAAAGAGCTGGGCTACACGGGCAAGCTTCTTTTCGGCGACCATCACGAATCGCACGCGGCGAGCGCCTTTTATCCTTCGCCGTTTAAGGAAGCCGCGATTCTGACGGTGGACGGCGTGGGCGAATGGGCGACCGCCAGCTACGGCGTGGGGCGCGGGAAAGAGCTGGAAATTTTGAAGCAGATGAAATTTCCACACTCGCTCGGCCTGCTCTATTCGGCCTTCACGGCCTTCTGCGGATTCCGCGTCAACTCGGGCGAGTACAAATTGATGGGCCTAGCGCCCTACGGCGAGCCTAAATATGTGGACACCATCCGGCGCGAGCTGGTGGATATTCACGAAGATGGGTCGCTGCATTTGAACCTGCGCTACTTTATCTTTCCGCATCACGCGGCGCGCATGACGGGCACGCGCTTTGCGAAACTCTTCGGACGCCCGCGCAAACCCGAAAGCCCCGTCACGATGCGCGAAATGGATTTAGCGCGCAGCATTCAGGTCATCGTAGAGGAAGCAGTGCTCCGCATGGCGCGTCACGTCAGGAGCGAGACGGGGATGGAAAATCTCTGTCTGGCCGGAGGCGTCGCCTTGAACTGCGTCGCCAACGGACGCCTCCTGCGCGAAGGCCCTTTCAAACGTTTGTGGATTCAACCGGCGGCGGGCGACGCTGGCGGCGCGCTCGGCGTCGCCTACGCCGTGCATCATCGCTACTTCGAGCAGGAGCGCAACGGTCATCCCTCACAGGACGAATCTGGCGGCGAAGCCTACTGGGACCGCATGAAAGGAACGCTGCTCGGCCCATCCTTCAGCGAAGCCGAGATAGCTGGATTTTTAGCAGCCGGAAACATCCCGCACGAGCGCGTCGAGCGCAGCGAATTGCCGCGACGTGTAGCCGCTCTCGTCGCCGATGAAAAAGTGATAGGGCTCATGCAGGGCCGCATGGAATTCGGCCCTCGCGCCCTGGGAGCACGCAGCATCATCGGAGACGCGCGCTCACCACGCATGCAGTCGGTGATGAATCTCAAAATCAAGTACCGCGAAAGCTTTCGTCCCTTTGCTCCTTCGGTCCTGCGCGAGAGAGTGAGCGATTATTTCGAGCTGGAAGAAGACAGTCCCTACATGCTGCTGGTCGCCAACGTGCGTGAGGAGCATCGCGTGCCTGAGCCTGCGGGCGCGGAAAATCTGCACGGGATAGAGAAGCTGAAAGTCGCGCGCTCCGTAATCCCCGCCGTGACGCACGTAGATTATTCGGCGCGGATTCAGACCGTGCGGCGCGAGATGAACCCGCTCTACTACGACATCATCAACGCTTTCTATGAGGAGACGGGTTGTCCCGTCATCGTCAATACGTCATTCAACGTGCGCGGCGAGCCGATTGTCTGCACCCCACAGGACGCCTATCGCTGCTTCATGCGTACAGAGATGGATTACCTGGTGCTGGAAAATTTCATACTCGACAAACGTCAACAACCGCGCGCGGAAGAGAGCACGGACTGGCGCAAAGAGTTCGAGCTGGATTAAGAAATTTTATGTCAGGCTACAAGTACAACGGCAGGAGATTTGGTTTCACGATGGCGGGCGCGTTCAGTGTCATCGCGCTCATTCTGCTCTACAAGGAAAAGACGACGGCTCTCATCATCGTGGGAGGCTTGGCCGTCCTCTTCGCGTTCTTCGCGCTCGTCGCGCCCCGTGTGCTTGGGCCTGTGGAGCGCGTGTGGATGGCGTTTGCGCGCGTGCTCGGCGCAATCAACACGCGCATCATTATGGGCCTCTTCTATCTACTCTTCTTTGTCCCGATCTCGCTCTTTTTCAAATTGATAGGGCGCGACGAGATGCGCCGCCGCCGATGGGCCAAAGGCGCAACCACCAACTGGGAAGACTACCGCCCCCGCCAGCGCGACGCACGCCACTACGAGAACATGTTCTAAATAAGAGTCCCAAGTCCCAAGTCCCAAGTCCCAAGTCAAAGACAAGCTCTTTCTTTTGACTTGGGACTTGGGACTTGGGACTTGGGACTATTGTTTGGCGTGTCCCTCTGCGTCGAGGACGGTCAAGACCTCTGCGATGTCTGTGAGCGAGCGCAGGCCGGGCTCTACGGCTTTGCGGTCGCCGACCACCAGAATCGCCATCCGCGATGGGTCTAGATATTGGTTGGCGACGCGGTTCAAATCCGCGAGCGTGACGGCGCGCACGCCCTCTATGAAAGTGTTGAAGTAGTCGTCCGGTAGATTGTAGAGCACGACGTCCGTCAAACGGCTGGAAATCTGCTCGGGCGTTTCAAAGCCCCTGGGGAAGCCGCGAATAATCGCCTGTTTGGCAAATTCCAATTCTTCGCGTGTCACGGGCCGCTCTCCGCGCACGCCCCGCAGCTCCTTCATAAACTCCACCACGGATTCTTTCGTCACAGCCGTCTGCACGCCCGCAGTGGCGACGAAGGGGCCGGGGCCGCGCCTGTAATCAAAGCTCGTACGCGCGCCGTAGGTGTAGCCCTTCTCTTCGCGCAGGTTCATGTTGACGCGCGAGGTGAACTGGCCGCCGAGCAAGGTGTTCAAGACGAGCAGGGGAAAAAAGTCGGGCGTGGTGCGCGGCTGGCCTACGTGACCTATCATGAGCACGCTTTGCGCCGCTCCGGGTTTGTCCACGAGATAGATTCCGGCGTGGTCGCGCTCGGGCGGAGCGGAAAACGTGACCTGAGGCACATGTGCAGGCTCCCACGCGGCGAGCGCCTCTTCAAGCTGCGGAACGATTTCGTCGGGCGTGATGTCGCCCGAGACAATCAGCGTGGCGTTGTTCGGGCGGTAGTAAGTTTCGTAGAAGCGGCGCACGTCTTCGATGGAGATGGCGCTCACGCTCTGCTCGTCGCCTATGAGCGGGTGTCCGTATGGATGGTCGCGACCATACAGGAGCGAGACATAGACGATGCTGGCGATGGCGTTGGCGTCGTCGCGACGCTGTAGCAGGGCAGCAAGACGCGAGGCGCGCTGGCGCTGCAACTCTTTTTCAGGAAACGTGGCGTTGGTGATAACGTCCGCGTAGATGTCCAGCGCGCGCGAGAGATGTCGCTTGAGCATCAGGAGATTGACGCCGCTCAAATCCCAATCCGCGCCCGTCCCCATACGCGAGCCTATGGCCGCCAGCTCGTTGGAAATCTCCAGCGCCGCGCGCCTCTTTGTTCCTTCATCTATGAGCGCGGCGGTGAGGCTCGCGAGCCCCGCGCGCTCCGGCGGGTCTGCGGCTGCGCCCGTGCGCAATATCAGATTCAAACTGACGACGGGCAGCTCTCCCTGCCGTACGAAAACCACTTCGAGACCGTTTGAGAGATGGCGGCGCTCGAACGTCGGAAGACTAAACGACGGATCGTTTTTTGGTGCGGGCTGAACATAAAGCCCGCCGAGTTCTGACTGGTCTTCGTTTTTGACGAGCTTGCCCTGCGCCTGTGAGGCCGGGGGCGTTGCGCCTGTGGGCGCTGTGGCGTCCGTTTCCGTCCTGGTCTGCGTCTGTGCGCCGGAAGGTTTGTCGGGCGTCTGTTGCGGCGTGGTGGTCGCCGTGTTCGACAACACGGGCTTGGCCCCTCCGCGCAGTTGTTGAGCGACGACGGCTCCCGTGCCGCCGCCCGTCTGCGCGCCCGAGGTCTGCTGCGCCGGGGATGAGATGGCTTCTTCGGGAGCTTCGGGCATGGGCTGTCCCGTCGTCTGACCCTTGGGGCGCGGCACAACCGTCAAGACTAAACGCTTGTCGTTCAAATACTGCTCGGCCACGCGGCGCACTTCGTCAGCGGTCACCGCGCGATAATTCGCGAGGTCTTCATGAAAATAGCCGGGGTTGTTGCGATAGACGGCGTACATGTTCAACTGGTCGCTCTTGCCGCCGAAGCCGCCGACAGTTTGGAGGCTGTAGACAAAGGCCGCTTCGCGCGCGTTGTAGGCGCGTTCCATCTCTTCCTCGGTTGGAGGCTCTTGTTTGATCTTTTCCAGCTCGACGTTGATGGCTTCTTCAAGCTCTCTAAGTTTGGCTTCACGCTCCTCCGGCGTCGTGCCCGGCTGCTTGAGCGTGGCCGTCAACTGAAACTGTCCGGCCAGCTCGCGCGAATTGTTAAAGGCCGACACGTCCTGCGCTATCTGCCGCTCGTAGACGAGCGACTTATAAAGTCGCGAGCCCTTGCCGCCGGAAAGGACTGTGCTCAGTGTATCGAGCGCCGCATCGTCAGCGCTCCAATGCGGGACGCTGAACCAGGACATGTAAATGCGCGGCAGGGAAACGCGGTCTTCCATCGTGATGCGCGTCTCTCGCTCAAGCGTGGGCTGCTCGACGTTGACAGGCTTCACTTCCGGCCCGCGCTCCAAAGGCCCGAAATATTTTTCGACGAGACGGCGCGCCTCTTCTGAATCAAAGTCGCCCGCGACGACGAGGCTCGCGTTGTTCGGCGTGTAGAAGCGTCGGAAGAAGTCCGAAATGTCTTCGCGCGTGGCCGCTGCGATGTCTTTCAAATCGCCTATGGTCAGCCAGTGGTAAGGGTGCTCGGGCGGAAACATCGTCTCGGCTATGGCCGCTCCCACCAACCCGTAAGGGCGGTTGTCGTAGTTCTGCCGCTTCTCGTTCTGGACCACGTCGCGCTGGTTCGCAAGCTTCTCTTCCGTCAAAGCTTCCAGCAGATAACCCATGCGGTCGGCTTCGAGCCACAGCGCCAGCTCAAGAAAATTTGAAGGCACGACTTCCCAGTAGTTCGTGCGGTCGGAGTTGGTCGAGCCGTTCAAAGTTCCGCCCGCTTCCTGAAGCGGCACGAAATAATCGTTGTCGTGATGCAGAGAGCCCTGAAACATCATGTGCTCGAAGAGATGCGCAAAGCCCGTACGTCCCGGCACTTCGTTCTTCGAGCCGACGTGATACCAGATATTAACGGCCACAATCGGCGTCGAATGATCTTCATGAAAGATGACGCGCAGGCCGTTCTCCAGTTTGAATTCGGTGTAATTGATTAGCGGCAGCACAAGAATCTCTCTCTCTCTGTAGCGGTTAAAATTGTTCGCCCGAAGCGGCGCGCTCGAAGGTCAGGGGCACGACCGCGCGAAAGCGTGCCTTTAGAATCGTGAAGAAGGGAGCGTGCAGCTTGATGAGCCTCTGGGCGTTAGTGCGCGCTCTCGTCTCACGCGATTCCGGTTAATTGATTGTGGGAAAATCTGGACTGATTCTAGCGCGGCGCGGTGGGCGTGCGCAAACCCGTTGCCCGCCGTCGTGCCGGATTGTTAAAATCCTTTCAGTCTCAACTGCAAAAAACAAAGATGGCACTGGAAACTGATTTCATCGTCGTCGGGAGCGGTATCGCGGGCCTGCGCGCCGCCATTGAGCTGGCGCGCTCGGGCGCACGCGTGACCGTCCTGACCAAAGACCGCACGAGCGAGTCCAACACGGAGTACGCGCAGGGCGGCATCGCCGTCGTGCTCTCAGAAGAAGACGAAGTGGCGCTTCATGAAGAGGACACCCTGCGCGCGGGCGCTGGGCTGTGCGACGAGCGAGCCGTGCGCGTGATGGTCGAAGATGGGCCGCGCTACATACAGGAGTTGATAACCTGGGGCACGGAGTTTGACCGCGAAGCGGGCCGTCTTGTCTTCACGCAGGAAGCCGCGCACTCGCGCCGTCGCATCCTTCATGCTCACGGCGATTCGACGGGCCGGGAGATAGTCCGTGCACTGATTGCGCGCGCGCGCCACGAGCCCGAAATAGCTTTCGTCGCGCACGCTGGCGTAGAGAGCCTGATTGTCGCGGAGGGCCGTTGTCGCGGCGTGCGTTATCTGGACCCCTTAGTGCGCGCGCCGCGCGAGTTGTGGGCGCGTGCGGTGGTGCTGGCTTCGGGCGGGGCGGGACAGGTTTTTCTGCACACGACGAACCCGGAGGTGGCGACGGGCGACGGCATGGCGATGGCTTACGAAGCGGGCGCGGAACTGGCCGACATGGAGTTTGTGCAGTTTCATCCGACGGCCTTGAACGTAGAAGGCGGGCCGCGCTTTCTGCTCTCGGAAGCAATGCGGGGCGAAGGCGGCGTCTTGCGCAACGCGCGCGGCGAACGCTTTATGACGCGTTATCACGAGCGCGCGGAATTAGCGCCGCGCGATATTGTGAGCCGCTCTATTGTCGCAGAGATGGAGCGCACGAGGGTCAGAAGCGTTTATCTCGACATGACGGCGATGGACGCGCGATACCTTCGCCACCGCTTTCCAAAGATTTACGAAACGTGTCTGCGCTACGGGCTAGACCTCGCGCGCGACCTTTTGCCCGTCTCGCCCGCCGCGCATTATTCGATGGGCGGCGTCCGCACAGACCTCATGGGGCGCACGAGCTTGCAAGGTCTTTACAGCGCGGGCGAAGTCGCCTGTACGGGCGTGCATGGCGCAAACCGTTTGGCATCGAATTCGCTGCTCGAAGGTCTGGTCTTCGGCGCGCGCGCCGGTCAGGCTGCCGCCGTGGACGAAGCTTATCAAGCGGTGCGAGCCTCGGGCGCGGGTGACGAAAGAGACTTGGAGCAGGAGGCGTCGCTCGACCGTTCAGGTGAAATAGCTCTGGCCGTGCGCAAACGCGTGCGGCGCTTGATGTGGGAGCGCGTTGGTATTCTTCGCAGCCGCGCTTCCATAGAGCGCGCCCTGCGCGAGTTTGAACAGATTGAGCGCGCGCCGCTCAGCCGCCGCTCGCGAAATTTCCTGACGGTCGCTACGCTCATCGCACGCTCCGCCCTCTGGCGCACCGAATCGCGCGGCGCGCACTACCGCACGGACTTTCCGGAGCGTGACGATCAAAACTGGCGTATCCATTCAGTGATTAAAAAGGGCGCACGCCTCGTCGCCAGCGAGCGTATAAATTTTTCGGTAGAGCAGCCCGTGGCAGTACCGCCTGCGGTAGCGGGCGGGTGATAACGTGGCTTGAGACCCGCCCGCTACCGCAGGCGGTATTGACAGGAGTTGCGTTTATAACGAGGGATTCAAGGGGATGGCACAATTCAAACAACTTCACGATTGGAATTTAAGCCCGCACGAGGCCGTGGAATTACAGAAGCGTTTGCGCGAGCAAGTGCGTATTGCGCCGCTCGCGCGTCCCATTAAAACCATCGCGGGCGCGGACATCTCTTTTAATAAATTTGAGCCGACGGTTTATGCGGGCATCGTCGTTTTGAGTTTTCCGGAGATGGAAGTGATTGAGGAAGTGGGGGTGGTGAGTGAGTCGCGCTTTCCTTACGTGCCGGGGCTGCTGTCGTTTCGCGAGACGCCTTCGGTGTTGGAGGCTTGGTCGCAGTTAAAGACAGAGCCCGATGCTCTCATGCTCGACGGGCAGGGACTGGCGCACCCGCGCCGCGTAGGGATTGCGTGTCACGTCGGATTGCTCATCGAGCGGCCCACGCTCGGCTGTGCGAAATCCGTGCTCGTTGGACAATATGACGAGCCGCCGAAGGAGCGCGGCGCATGGACCGAGTTGATTCACAAGGGAGAGGTCGTCGGCGCGGCCCTGAGGACGAAACGAAACGTCCAGCCCATTTTTGTTTCGCCCGGACATTTGATCGACCTTGAAGGCGCGATTGATTTGACGCTCCGTTCGGACGGCGGTTATCGCCAGCCGGAGCCTACGCGCCGCGCACACCTGCTGGTCAACGCGCTCCGTCGCGGCGAGCGCGAGCCCGGCGCATCTATGCCACAAAATACGGGCAGGCTTTTCTAAAAGTAATTAACGTGAGTTCTGCTTAACAGGTCGTGATGCTTCGCAGCCCCGCAAGGGGCGGCATATCAGTAGCCCAGCACGTCAGTGCTGGGATCGCCGCGTTAGAAGTTAAAATTAAGCCCCGTAGGGGCGACATTGGATGTCGCCCCTACGGGGCTTAATTCTTATTCGCTGCATGTTCCCACGGCTGACGCCGTGGGCTACTGTTATACCGCCCCTTTCAGGGGCTAAGGTCTCTTTACTCCGCGACCGAGAATTTGGCCGACTGTGAAAGCGTCTGGCCGGAGACGCGGTCGCGTATGCGGACTGCGACTTCGTATTCACCAACCGCCAAACCGCTCGTCGGTATCAGGCGCGCTAAGGTCAGGCGTTGGCCTGCGTCCGAGAGACCGCGCCAATCCTCTGCCTGCTTGCCGAGTTCCTTGCCGTCTTTCAACAGCACGTACTCGACATCGACAGACGGACGCAAACTGGTCTGGTCAATCCCCGCGTTGTAAATCTGCATGTAGACGCCTACGTCCTGCCCGCGACGGTACGTGCCCGAGACGTTCGGGATGACCTTGACGTTGCCGATGACGAATTGACCGACCGCGGGCTGGTTGCTCAGGCTTTGCAGGCGAGAGGCCAACACGAGCGTCGAGGTAGAGAGCTTGGCCGAGTCGTACTTCGGAACGGTAAAGCCAATCTGGCGGATGCCGGTTGCGCCGGAGGTGACGTCGCGAACGATGACGTCAACTTTGTAAGTACCGGGCGCGAGGGCAACCGCTTTCTGATAGGCGCTCTTGCGGTCGCGCGCGTCTGTTAATTCAGACGTCGTGGCCTGTGTGACGACGGGGTCTTCAAAGATGCCCACGCGACGGCCTGCGACCGAAGTAATCTTGCCGAAGATGTTGATGCGCGCTTCCTGCAAGCCGCCTTTATCGACGAAGGACAAGTCCTTGTTGTCGGTCTGGATGGTGACGGCTGTGATGACGCGCTCGTCCGACTGGCGGAAGAAATCTATACGCACGTCAAAGTTGAGCGGGTTCTCTTCGACCACGCCGCGATTGACGGCTTCGGCCAGATCGGAGAATTTAATCTGCGGCGGACGGTTCAGGTCTGCAAGCAGAATCAGACGGGAGAAGGGATTGTCCTGCTCGCGCTGGTAGTTGGAGTTGTTGAGGCCGCTGATGCGGTCGGCGCGTGTTTCAAGCCCGAGCTGTTCGGCCAGCGTGTTGCCCGCGCCGGGAACATAAAGCATCGCGTCCTTCTCGTTGGCGTTGCGGGCGATGCGATATTCGCCCGTGCCTGTCGGGTCTACGAACTCGATTTCAATTCCCGAGCCCACGCCCGGAAGATAACGATAAAACCATTTCTCGAACGGGTAGGTCGTCGTAGAGCCGCCGCCTTCCCAGGGCATGCGCTCGTAGCCGCCGCCCATAGGGTGTGTCTCGCGCTCGTCCGGCTTACCGTACATGATGTAGATGCGGCCACGGTCTGATTTCCAGCCGGGGATGCCGGAAGCGAAATGCTCGTTGGCGTAGGCGATGCGCTCGTAATACTCTTCGCGATACTCGTTCTCGTCCGTGTCCGGGTCCGGATCGCGCCTGCGCCAGAACTCTTCTATGAAGGCTTCGCGCTCCTCGTCGGTCGCCAGTTTCTTAAAGGCTTTGCGCTCCTCGTCCGTGATGATGTAGGTCACGTCCTTGTCGAGCCAATCCTTGTAGACCTTCTTGACCTCGGGGCGGACGTTGCGCTGACGTTCGGAAGGGTCCTGGCTCTTGCTCTTATCCTTTTGCGCCAGAACGACGGGGCTCGCCAAGGCGAGAGCCAGAAGACTGAGGGCCAGACGGCACATCAACTTGTGGTGTGACATAATTCTATATGACTCCTGTTCAATTCGACGGGGAACTTTCAGGGACCCCGCCCACGCACTCATCAGACATGCGCAATCCGGGAGCTGTTCAGATTTTCACCGAAGCTTTAGGAAACAACCAGGTTTTCATGTGTCAGGCCGGGAGCGTGCCCGTTGGCTTTTGTGGCCCGCGCACTTCGAGTGAACACAGATTTTAAGGCTCACTACGCAGCTAGTCAAGATGCCGCGAGGGCCGTCCAGAGTTGCCCGTAAACGGGGTAAAAGTAAGCAAGCAAAAGGAAAAGGGACGCGTAGACGCGGAGACACGGGGACGCGGAGAGAAAAAAGCAATTATCTTTTCGCCGCGTCGCCCCTTCTCCGCGTCCCCGCGTCTCTTTTTAGCTTTTTGCTTCCGTTTGTCTTGGCCGGCCAAATATCCACGCAATCAGGATGGAAACGAGGTAGAGCACGACCATGGGCGCGGCAAAGAGCAGCATGTTAGGGATGTCGTTGGTGGGCGACAAAACAGCCGCCGCGATGAGGATGATGATGAGGGCCGTCTTCCACGTCCGCAATAAAAAGCGCGCCGACACAATCCCTATGCGTGCCAGCACGTAGGTCACGGCGGGCATCTGAAAGACCACGCCCATCGCCAGCATAATCAGGATGATAAAGTCGAAATAATCATCCGCCTTCAGCAAGAGGCGAAAGTCCGAACCCAAACCCAACAGGTATTTGGCAGCAGGCGGAAAGATGACTCGATAGGCGAAGGCCGCGCCGATGATGAAAGAGACCGAGGAGAGAAAAATAAACGGGTAAGCATAGGCGCGCTCGTGGCTGTATAGACCGGGACTCACGAAGGCCCAGATTTGCCAGAGCAGAAAGGGGACTGACAGGCAGATGGCCGCGTAGAGCGAGACCTTGACGTAGAGCGAAAAGGGCTCCATGGCCGTCGTCACAATCAGTTTATCTTCGATGCCGGGCAGCGCGTCCGGCTTGGCGCTGAAATCAAGCGGCAGTCGCACTCCCTTGGGGATGACAGTGTTGCCCGCGAAAAGCGGCTCGTCCGTAAAGACTCCCAGACGCCCCTGCGCATCCACGGCCACGCGCGCCTGCACGGACGCTCCTGCCGGAATCACGCTCGTCCCGAGCTTGGTCGTCTCCGCAAAGACGTAGCGCCCCGTATCATTCTCTTTCAGGGAGTTGAGCGGGAGGATGGTCTCTTTGCCCGTCAGGCCGCCGATGGGAAGCACACGGCGCTGCGCTTCTGCAAGAGCGCGCTGAACAGGCACAGCCAGAAAATTGTAGATGTGGTCGGAGACAAACCAACAACCCATAAAGGCCACGAAGATAAAGATGGCGGAGCGCATCAGGCGGCTGCGCAGCTCGTCCAGATGGTCTAGAAAAGACATCTGCCCGCCGAGCTGACCTTCGTCGCCCCCGCGCTTCTTCGATTTCGCTTCTAAAAGGGTCGCCATAAAAGAAATGATAAATGCAAAGTGCAAAGTGCAAAATTAAAGAAGCTCTTTCTTTTCATTCATCATTTTGCATTTTGACTTTTGCATTGCTTTAGAGCCAGTCGCGTTTACGAGAAGAGGAGTCTGCGGCGGCAGTAGCCGCGTCCGCTGCCTCTGCCTGCTGCTCCGTCCCGGTCTGGTCCGAAGCTGTGCGGGCAATTGTAGACTCAGGGGTTTCGCCCTCCGGCGCGCCTTCTTCGCTCGCATCCGCAGCCTGTTCGAGCGCGCTCATTTTGTTGGCCTCGCCGCCGATTGCAGAGAGGTCGTCGCTGAACATGGAGCGGGCGATGCGTCCCTCCTCCGACAGCTTCTCCAGCTCGACCTCTTTTTCCCATGTCCTTTTGAAATCTTCCGAGGCGCGTTTGAAGTCCGCGATGCTGCGCCCTATGGAGCGCGACACCTGCGGGAGCTTGCGCGGGCCAAAGAGCATCAGCGCAATGAGCAGAATAATCAGCAGCTCGCTCGTCCCCAAAAACTCAAAAATTGCCAGATACATCGCTTTTATGTCCTGTTATTAGAAGCGGCCCGCGTGTGCGCCAACTCGGATTTCCGGTACAGCCGAGGAGGGTGAACAAGATGTGCACGAAAAATCTTACGCACCGTAGCTTTGATGCGTCAAGGAGGTAGGGACGTTTGACGCCTTCGACCACTGTGCGCTTTACCGTACAGACAGTGCGCGTTATGATAATCCTTCTCCTCAAAATCGCCCCCTTAAAATTTTTTACAGGCCGCAATGTGTGCACAGATTGCGCCTGTCATATAAAGTCGAGTCTTGAACAAAAATGCTTGGACCTCGTTGCCCCAAATGTAGAAGCTCTCGCGTCCAGTACGGTTACGTGCCTCCCCTCTTCCTGCTCAAAATATTCGGCATCAAGAGCCTGCTCTGCAACAACTGCAACTACCCTTTCAGGGCCTTCGCGCTGCACCGCGCCGTCTCCAGAGCAAGCAAGCGAAAGAGAAAGGGATGAGGGCGGAGGGATGAGGGATGAATTAAAGGCAGCAAGCTTTTACTAAGTACTCAACGGCTGATTGAAAAGTCCCGTAGGGACTGAAATGTTTATAGCTCGCACCCATTTCCAACAATCAAGCTCCGTAGGAGCGGCATGTTATAGACGCGAAACATGCCGCTCCTACGGAGCTTGATTCTTGATTGCTGCTGTGAGGCTATAAACATCCTGCTCCTACGGAGCTAAGCATTTCAGTCCCTACGGGACTTTTCAATCAGCTTCTCAGCACTCACTACTCAGCACTTTCTTACCGCCCTCCTGTTTTTGTTATAATTTCTCTCATGCTATATCGACACAGAGTCGCATTCTTAACCGTAATTCTTTTATTTGCTCTTCTCCCGGCGAGCATTGCTCAACCCGCGTGGACCAGCGCCGCACGGACTTTGACAGGAGGCGTGGTCGTCGCGCCCGAGCCTCCCGCGCAGGACTATCTGGTTTACGTTGTTTCGGAATCGGCGGACGAAATTACGCTCGTGCGCTTCGGGCCGCAGGGCGGGCGCGTGGAGCGCAAGGTGGGAACAGGCATCATGCCGTCCGATTTGGACGGGCCGCACGGGATAGCCATCTCGAAGGACAAACAGTTCTACTTCGTCTCGCTCGCGCACGGTGCGCCGAACGGCACGGTCTGGAAATATTCCGCGAAGAATGATGCCGTCTTAGGCAAAGTCACGCTCGGCATGTTTCCCGCGACGCTCGACGTTTCGCCCGACGACCAGTTTATCTACGTCGTCAACTTTAACCTGCACGGCGACATGATTCCGTCGTCCGTCTCGGTCGTCTCCACCGAATTGATGACGGAGCTGGCGCGGATTACGACCTGCACCATGCCGCACGGCTCGCGCTTTAACCCGCAGGGCACGAAACATTATTCGGCCTGCATGATGGACGACATGCTGGTAGAGATTGACACCGCGAGTCTCAAAGTCTCGCGCTACTTCATGCTCACAAAAGGGCGCGAGATGGGCATGACGGGCGCGCCTCGCTCCACCGAGACGATGATGAAAATGCCCGGAATGAACATGGGCGGCAAGCAGACCATGAAGGACACGGGCGGGCACGGGATGGAAGCTCCAAAGCCGGGCGACGTGTCGTGCTCGCCCACCTGGGCGCAGCCTTCCACGGACGGCGCAAAGATATACGTCGCGTGCAACAAGTCTAGCGAGATTGTAGAGGTGGACGCCGCGACGTGGAAGATGACGCGACGCATAGCGGCAGGTCCGGGCGTTTACAACCTGGCGGTGACGGGAGACGGACGCCTCATAGGCACGAACAAGCGCGGCCCTTCCGTCTCCGTCATCGATTTAAAAACGGGCAAAGAGCTGGCGCGCATCCCGACAAAGAGGCGAGTGGTCCACGGCGCAGTCGTCACGCCCGACGACCGCTACGCTTTCATCTCCGTCGAAGGCGTCGGCGCAGAACCCGGCACGGTCGAAGTCATAGACCTTCAAACACTCAAACTCGTCGCCAGCATAGACGTCGGAGGGCAGGCCGGAGGGATAGATTTCCTGCGCACCGAACCAGCCAAGTAGGAATATTGATTCATTTGTTCATCGGTTCATTGATTCATTGAAAAAATGAACCGATGAATCAATCGCTATAGTCCGGGCGCTGTCGTAGAGCCCTGATACTTGGGCTTGCCGAGCTTGACTATCCAGAGGCCGGTGTTGATGTCGACGTAGAAGATCATGCCGTTGTGCGGTTGTGCGCCCCACGTGAACGGCATGTTGGTGCGATAGCCGTCGGTCGAGCCGGTCCAGAGCCGCGCAATCTCGCGTCCCTGACGATAAAGGTCGCCGCGCAGCTCGCCCGAAATATCCAGCACGCGCCCGCCGCCGTTGTAATAACCCATGTAGAGAATGTCGTCCTCGACCCACATGTTATGCGCGCCCGCTTCCGGCACGACATACTCTGCGACCTTGCGCGGAGCAGCGATGTCCGAAACGTCTATCACGTGGACGATGCCGCGCACGGGGATGCGTTCCTTGCTTGAGATGTCGAAGATGTCCGGGAAGACTTCGTCGCCGACAAAGACGTAGTTCTTGTAGCGAAAGACTGCGTGCGCGCCCGCGAGCCAGCCGTTGCCGTAAAGCTCGTAGTAGTTAAAACGAAAATTGCTGACGAGCTGCGGCTTTTCAGGACTCCCGCCCTTGATGCCGTTGCCTACGTCAAGAATGATGAGGCCGTCGCGCCAGTAGGCCAAATAAGCCAACCCGTCTTTGACGTACACGTCATGAAGATAACGCCCGCTCACGGCCTCGCCCTGCGGTGTCGTCGTCTTGGTCAGCGTGTCGTTCTCGACCTGCCAGCGCGCGACCTCTTTAGGCGCTTTCACGTCCTTGAAATCTATCACGCGCAGGGAGCCCGTGGCGTCGTCCGTGAGAAAGACGTAGTGGTCGTAGATAAAGGCGCTGTGGACGCCGCCCGTGACGGTCTCCGTGTATTCGGAAAGAACTTTCGGATGAGCCAGATCGGACGTGTCCAGAAACATGATGCCGTTCTTGCGGCTCGACGCGCCTTCGCGTGTGATGACGCCAATCTTGCCGTCCGCCGTCAGGCTGATGTCGTTGACGATGTGAGCATCGACCTTGAGCGTGTCCGTCAGCTTTGGATTCGCAGGGTCCGTGATGTCATAAACCAGCACCTTGTCGGAGATGGTCGAGACGTAAGCGTAGTTCTTGAAAATCCATTGCTCGGCGGCCTGAAAATCCTTGACGGGCGCGCGCCCCACGACTTCCAGCTCGCGCTCTATGTTGCGAGGGCTGACGACGACACTTGCGACGGCGCTGCGGTCGCCGCTCGTCGCCGTGACGACATAAGTGCCGGGGCGCTCCGCTACAAAACCTCCGTCAGCTTCAATCATGGCTCCTTCGCCGCTCACGTCCCAGCGGACAAAAGGATTTGCCATCGCCTGCCCGTTCGCTCCCTTTGCGCTGGCCTTAAAGCGCACGACGTCGCCCGTGCGCGCCTTGCTCGTGCGCGGCTCAACCGTGATGCTCGCCGCATCGCTTTTGACGACGTTGACGGCAACGGTGGCGTTCGCTCCGTCGGACACAGCGCGCAGTGTGGCCGTCCCCGGCGACATGCCTATGACGACGCCCGCAGGGTCAACGGTCGCGACGTTCGCATTGTCCGAAGTCCACGCGATTGAAGCGTTGGAGATTGGATTGCCGCTCTGGGCGCGCGCCGTCGCGCTCAAGCGTGTTTGGCCGCCGACAACAAGCGGCGTAGAGACGGGTGCAATCTCTATGCGAGTAGCAAGGGGCGGTTTGACGTTGACGGTCAGAAAGGCGAGCTTGCCGCCGACAATTGCTCCGACGCGCACCTGACCGGGATTATAAAAACTGACCACGCCTTTTTCGTCCGCAGAAGCAAGATCAAAGGGGACGGCGAACCACGCGCTCGGCTTGATGTCCGGAAGAGGCTTGCCCGCCGCGTCCATGGCAGTGGCGACGAATTGAATTTTCTTCCCGACCTCGGGTTGCTCCGACGGAGTTGCGATCACAACTTTGGCAATCGCAGGCGCAGCGCCCGCAGGCTGTTGCGCGCGCGTACCCGCAGCCGTCGTCAAGAGTAGAAGCGAGAGCGAGAGCGTCCATGACATGAATTGGCGAACCGTAGACATTAGAGCCACCTCCGAAAAAGTTTGTTCCCTTTGAAGCAAAAGGCCGGGCCGGAAGACGGACAAGCACCGGCAAGCGAAAAAAGAAGCAGGCTGAAATCTTGCCCGCGCGCGTGGAGCGTGTCAAGTTTGATGGAGAGATTCGTTTAGAAGAAAAGAATAAATTACAGAAATCCGTAATCGGTTTTAAGCCCCGTCAGGGGCGGAAGATAATAGCCCACGGCGTGAGCCGTGGGGATAAGTGACGAATAAATATTGAGAGCCCCTGAAAGGGGCGAAAGATGTTCACGTCCGGATTTCTTTCGCCCCTTTCAGGGGCTCTGACTTTTAAATGTTGCTTGATTCCCACGGCTCACGCCGTGGGCTATTATCTTTCGCCCCCTTCGGGGGCTTGTTCTTTTTTTAATCGTGCCTCGCTCTTTAAGCTGCCGCCGTCGTCTTGAAGCGCAGGCTCTTTACCTTGCTGGTCTTTCTGGCAGAGACTTCGTGCGCTATTTCAAGGATGCGGTCCATGGTGAAAGGCTTGGTCACGACCCAATCGACTTGCGCCTCTCGTTGCTCGTTGCTGCCGACGGCCTCGCCCCAGCCGGTGATGACGGCGATGGGCACGCACTGATTTTTTTCGCGGATGGCACGCGCAAACTCCCAGCCGCTCATCCCCGGCAAACCGACGTCCGTAAAGACCGCGTCGAACTTAGAGGCTTCGTATAAAGCAAGCCCCTCGCGCCCGCTCGTCGCTGTGACTACATCAAAGCCTTCGCTCTCTAAAATGTCGCGCAACAACTCGCGCACGTATTCCTCATCATCCACGGCGAGAATCGTAGTCTTGTGCTCGCTGGCGGGGCAGGGTTGTTTGATGGGCTTGGCAAGCTCGCCGGTCGGCGCGATCTTGACAGCGCCGCGCGCCACCGGCATCCGTATGCGGAAGGTCGTGCCGGTATTAACCGCCGACTCCACAAGGATGATGCCCTCGTGTCGCCGGACGATGCCGTAGCCGACAGCGAGGCCGAGACCCATCCCGGCCTTGCCCTTGGTAGTAAAGAAGGGGTCGAAGATGCGAGAGCGTACTTCGGGCGTCATGCCCAAGCCTGTGTCGCGCACGCTTATCTCGACGTGCCCGTCTCTCTCTTCTGCTGAGAGAGTGAGGCAGCCGCCTGCGGGCATGGCGTCCACGGCGTTGAAGACCATGTTGACCAAGACCTCGCGCAGTTCCGACGCATCGCCCATGACGAGAGCGTTGGAGCGAATCTGTAGGTCGAGACTGATTTGCACGTTCGCGGCCTGCGCGCTGTCTTTCCAGCGCGGGCGAGTGATTTCGCTGACGTCGAAGAGAAGCTGATCGACGGCGACGGGAGCAAAGTCATGGTCGCGTCGCTGGCGCGCAAAATCCTGTATGCGCTTGATGGTCTTGGCTCCGTCCTCCGCCGTTCTGGTAATTATCTGTAGACCGTTTTTGATTGATGCGAGGTCGTCCGTGTGCTGTAGAAGCTGAGCGCGCCCGAGGATGCCTGCGAGAGTGTTATTGAAATCGTGCGCGACGCCGGAGGCCAGCTCTCCCAGAGCGGAAAGTTTTTCCAGTTGCGAGAATTGCTCGCGGATTCTTTCCTGCTCGGCAATGTAGCGCGAGAGTTCTTCTACGTGTCGCTGCGCCTGCTCGGCCTGCGCGGCGGAGGCCAAAGCCTCTACGTTCTTCAAGTAGGTCTTATAGGTAAAGTAGATGACGGCGATAATCGGCGTCGTGATGATGAAAGCGTAGAGACCGAAGGAATCTACAAAGCGCGCGCTGATTCCCGCAGCCGATGCTCCGGCGAAATACGTGATCGAAGTCCACAGGTAATAGTTCTTCCACGTGTGCCAGACGGGCTCGTCCGTCTTCAGCGCCTGCGCGACGGCGACCAGACCGGAGTTGGCTATGTAGTGCACGAGCGCCATCACGTAAATTGCCATCACGAAAAGACCGGAATAATCGCCGTGCGCCAGTTCTTGCAGCGGGCCGAAGAAATAGCGCAGCGTGCAGACGGTCAGAAAAGTTGCTAAGGCCATCATGCCTGAGTTGAAAGCGACGGTGATGGGTTTGCGGCTGATGCGCAAAGATGAGCAGATGCCTTCGGCTGCGGCGAGCAGAATAGCGGCCTCGCCGCCGTAAATCAGCATCGTGAGAAAGATGAAAGTGTCGGAGACGGTAATCTGCCCGCTGATGCGCGGAATCTGAATGGCGATGCGCGAAGCCAGCCCGATTGTGACGAGAGCAAGGATTACAAAACGCAAATCAAGCTCGTCGAGCTTTAACTGAATCAGGCTCCACAGCGCCACAGCCGCGCCGAGCGTGATTATCATGTACATGTAAGGTCTGGCCGTGCTCTTTCTATCCATTGGTAGACGTCCTCTCTCTTCTCACTCGCTCCGAAGCCTAAGGCTTGCTTATCCGGCGGGCTGTAAAAAAATCGTGTCGTAAATCTTTGTGAACCGGAAACCGGCGCGACGATAAAAATCCTGCGCCTTCTGGTTCTGTTCGTTGACGAGCAGGTTGATGGAGCGCGTGTGCTGTAGCAATTGACGCGCGACTTCTTGCAGGCAGCGCGCGCCGTGCGAGCGATTGCGCACAGCAGGGCTCGTGTACACGCCTTCGAGATAGGCTGCCTGCGGTGTGTAGGCCATCACGTCGGCTTTGAAAATCAGCCGCCCGTCTTCGACCCACACCCAGACGCGCCCCTGCTCTATGCGACGCGCGCAGCGCAGGCGAAAACCGACCGCATCACGTTCCAAGGGATTAACTCCGCTCTCTTCAAAAGCCATGCACGCCTGCACGGGCATCACAAAGGCCAGGTCGTCAAGACACGCGGGACGCAAACCCTCTACCTGACCGGGAGCAGAAGGAGCAGACTCCGCATCAAGCTCGAACAGCATCTCGCGCGAGATGAGACGCGGGCGCTGTCCACCGTGCGCGTAGTAACGCCAGAAGCGTTTAATCTTTTCCTCTTCGCCAAGGATGACGTGCGCCGAAGCGCAAGCACGAGCCACGCGCGCAAGCATCATCATCGCGCGGTCGTCTTCCGTCTCAAGAAGCGTCGCGTGGCCTATGAGCGCGACGCCCAGAAGCTCGCCCTGTACGCCGCGACGGCAGCCGTAAAACACGCCGCGATTAAAGGGACTCTCAAGACCGTTGTCGCGCACCATGCCGGTCATAAACACGGCCTGCACAGAGCGTGCGCGCGAAAGAAAATCCAGGACTTCGTCTTCTTCCGTCTCCTTCAGGAGATGAACTCCCGTGGACTCCTGGGCGGCTGCCTGCGGCCCGAGCGCAATCCTGAAGGTAGCGATCTTTTCCGGCTCAAATGAATGGGGCATCACTTTCTCCTTGAACCTCAAGTTGCGAGGTCCAACCACGAGGGGGAATCCTCTAGTAGCCTAAATAATCGACGCCGCTGTCCTTCTCCAACGTCATGGAGGAGGTCGGGTCGCCGCTCGTCGTGGCCGATTGCGCCTGCGTGACGGCATCGCTCCGCATGACTTGATCGCCTAGAATAACGCCGTCGCCAAGAATTACTCCGTCGCCCAAAATCACACCGTCGCCGAGGATGACGCCGCCGCTCAAGTAGAGCTTCGTCCCTTGTAGAAAGAGCGTGCCGTCGCCGAGGATAACGCCGCCGCTCGTCATCACGTTGTCGCCGAGGATGACGCCGATGGTGAGACGGGTTGAATCGCCAAGGATGACGCCGCCCGAAAGAAGCGCGCCGTCGCCGAGGATGACGCCCACATCGTAAATCCCCTGATAACGCGTGATGAGTTCCGTGCCGGTCGCGTAGTTGTGATTGAGGATGACGCCGCGCGCCCACGCGAAGGTGTGTCCGCCGATGGTCGTCTGCGGCGCGGGCGGCTGTGCAGTTGTCAGAAGCGGAGCGCCGACCAAGGTGATGGCAGACAAATCAGTGCGAACAAGCTTAGCCAAACGGACAGCACCCTCGATGTTCAATTCACCAGCACCCTGCTCCAAAGTGTTGTAGCCAGAAAGTGGCTGAGAGGTGTACTGAAGAATCATCTTGACGAGATTGGGAGAGAGCGAAGGATTGGCTTGTAGCAGTAGCGCGCAAGCACCTGCGGCAACGGGCGTTGCCATCGAAGTGCCGTTCAGGTACATCATCTTGCGGTTGTCAACGGGGCTGACGCCCGCATCAAGCAAAGGATTCTGCGTCACCAGCAGATTGTCCACCGATTGCGCAGAGACGAGCTTGTTACCCGGCGCAACTAAATCAGGCTTGATGAGATTGTCATAGTGCTTAACATTCTCGGCGTCGGTCCAATAGCTTCGCGTTGGCCCGCGTGAGCTGTAGGAAGCGACCGCGTCGTCCCCACGCGCGTCCGTCCCGTAAGTATTGCTGGCCCCGATGGTGATGGCCGAAGGCTCGTTGCCGGGTGAATGTATTTGGCCGTAGAGTTTCTGCCCCGCGCCGTCTTTGCCGTTATTGCCTGCGGCGGCGAACACCACCAGCCCTGCATCCACAAGCTTACGCACGGCGCGGCAGACCGGATCGTTTTTGTAAGAGCCTATGGCCGGTGCGCCGAGGCTCATGTTGACGATGCGTATGCGATAGAGCGCGCGGTTCTGTATCAACCAATCAAGCGCGGCGAGCAGGGACGAGACTGTGCCTGCGCCCTGCGCATTCAGGACGCGCAGGTTGATGATGTCGGCGTTGGGCGCGATGCCTATGTATTCCCCGTTTGAGATGCGACCGTTACCGGCGGCGGTCGAAGCGACGTGCGTGCCGTGCCCGTAAGGATCGTCCGTGCGTCCTTCGCCCGTGAAGTCGCGGCTGTGGACGACGCGCGAGGCGTTGCTCTTGTTGAGAAAAGATTTGTGCGAGGCATCAATGCCGGAATCAAGAATGGCGATGCCGATGCCTGTGCCGTCTAGGGTCGTCGTGGTCTGGATAAGCCCCAGCAGAGAAGTGGTTGTCTGTTGACGCACAAGGTCTGCGCCGGTGGTGGTCGAGATGTGGCCGAAAGGAATCGTCTCGTGGTCCGTAGAAACTTGCGAGACCTCTTCGAACGAAGCCAGCTCTGCTACCACCAGACGCGGCAGCTCAATCGCGAAGGCGTCCAGATTTTTGAAATCGCGTTGAACGTGAACATCGTTGCGCGCCAGCAGCGCCTTGAGCCGCCCGCTCGGCTTCGCGTCCAGTTGCAGGATAACTTTTTCGCGCTCGGTCTCGCCCGCACGAGCCCGGTCCAGACGCTCCGTTAGGTCCGGCGAAACTTTACTCTTCAACACTTGCGCTTCATTGTCGGGTTCATCCTTAAGCGCGCGGCCCTGACCTGTCACGGCCTGCGCCCGGTTCAAACCCGTCACGCCCGCGCAGAGCGAGACGAGCAAGGCGAGTGTCATCCATGTCACGGCAAGCGAGCTGTTCATCTTTCTCACGTGACGCCTCCTTTGAAACCACCTTGAACAGAGCCGCCCGCATTGGCCGTGCTCTGACACGGCATGCTGTGGCCCACAAGTTCCAGACGAGCCCATGCTTTTCGTCCGACCTCTAGTTGACATATCCCTCACTCCGAAAAGTTTTTCGCTCACATCGCCAGGGCCAGTCGGGCGCACGATAAAAATCGGCATTGGCCCCGCAGTGAATAAAAAGTTAAAAGGTTTTACCTCATCGCAGAGGTCTCATCGCCGCGCATCATCGCGGACTGTGCCGTGATGAACGCATCGCCCAAAAGAATTCCGTCGCCGAGCAGTATCCCGTCGCCAAGCAGGATGCCGTCGCCTAAAAGAATGCCGTCGCCTAGAAGGATGCCGTTGCCCGAAAGCGTCGCGGTGTCCAGAAAAACAGTGCCGCCGCCGAGCCATGTTCCGTCGCTTGTCAGAATGTCGCTGCTGAGGGCAATGCCGCTCGTCATCCTCGACGAATCGAGAGCAAACGTCTCGTCTTCGACAACGCCGTCGCCAAGCAGTAAGCCTTTGAGATAGACCTTCTGGAAACGGGTCGCGATGTTCGTGCCTGTGCCGAACGTGTGGTTAAAGATAACGCCGCGCGACCAGTGAAAAGTGTGTCCGGCCAAGGTGGTCTCGGTCGCGGGGGCTGCGCCGGTTAAGAGCTGATCGCCGACCGGAACCAGGATCGCCGTCGGCAAAGACAAATCGGTACGAACAAGCTTAGCCAAACGGACAGCACCCTCGATGTTCAATTCACCAGCACCCTGCTCCAAAGTGTTGTAGCCAGAAAGTGGCTGAGAGGTGTACTGAAGAATCATCTTGACGAGATTGGGAGAGAGCGAAGGATTGGCTTGTAGCAGTAACGCGCAAGCACCTGCGGCGACGGGCGTCGCCATCGAAGTGCCGCTCAAATACATCATCCTTTCGCGCACGTCCATGCTCACCTGCGCGTCCAGCTCAGGATGCTCTGTGACTAGAAGATTGTTGCGCGCTTCGGCCCACACAACGCGGTTGCCGGGAGCGACTAAATCGGGCTTGATGAGATTGTCGTAATGCTTAACATTGTCGGCGTCGGTCCAGTAGCTGCGCGTCGGCCCGCGTGAGCTGTAGGTAGTTACTACGTCATCGCTGCGAGCATTGGTGCCGAAGGTGTTGCTGGCCCCGATGGTGATGGCCGAAGGCTCGTTGCCGGGCGAATGTATGTGGCCGTAGATTTTTTGACCCGCGCTGTCTTTGCCGTTATTGCCAGCGGCGGCGACAACTACTATGCCTGCGTCTACAAGGCGGCGCACGGCCTGACATAAGGGGTCGTTCGAGTAGGATTCAATCGCCAGTGTCCCGAGGCTCAGATTGACGACGCGAATGTTATAGATGCCGTGATAAGTTTGTACCCAATCGAGCGCGGCCAGAAGACCGGACGTCGTGCCTGTGCCCGTGGAATCAAGCACGCGCAGGTTAAAGATTTTCGCGTTTGGAGCGATGCCCGTATAAGCGCCCTGCGCGATGTCCGGGTTGCCTGCGGCAGCCGAAGCGACGTGCGTGCCGTGTCCGTAAGGATCATCGGTGCGTCCTTCGCCTGTGAAGTCCTGGTTGACAACGATACGCGATGCGCCACTGGCGTTTTTGAACATCTGGTGTCCGGCATCAATGCCGGAATCGAGAATGGCTATGCCGATGCCCGTGCCGTCAAGCGTTGTGGTCGTAGGGATTCCCAGGAAAAAGGTTGTCTGTTGACGCACAAGGTCAGCGCCGGTGGTGGTCGAGATGTGGCCGGAGGAAATCGTGGGCCTGTCCGGTGAGATATAGCGTATGTCGGAGCGTCTTGCTAACTGCGCGACAGCTTTGGCCGGAAGCGTTACAACGCGCGCGTTGAAGTTGCGAAACTTCAAGACGGTGAGCGCCTCCAGACTTTTCAAGACTAGGTCAAGCACGCTTGTCCATTTACCCTGGGGTTGAACGATGACGGTGATGCGCTCGTTGGACGAGGTCGAGGCGAGGAGTGAGCGCAAATCAACCGGAGTCTTTTCAATCGCTAGAGCAGACGCCTGCGTCTTGAAAGGGGCGCTCGCGCTCGTCGTAGAGATTAAGCAGACCAGCAAAAAGAGAGCGATCCATGTAACAGCCTGCGGCGGCTTGCTGGTGTCTCTCACGTAACCACTCCTTTCCGTCAGGGGGCAGAGCCTGGACGGGGAAAAGCACCGGTGGCCTCTTGAAGGGGGAAATTTAGTTTTTGATCTTTGGACTCAGGAAATGTATCGCGCGCGCGGACAGTCTTGATTGCAAGGCGCGTTCCCGTAGCGTTGCGGCCTGCGCGCCGTGAGCATCACACGCAGCGCACGGACTATGAAGAAATCTTATAATCCAACAAAGAGTTGGAAAACGAGAACCTTCCGGTAAAAGCCTTCAAAATTGCCTGAGCGGCGATGATAAAAGACAGCATCTCGAACTGTGAGAACGATTTAGTTGAACATCGTTGTGCTGCGACATGCTGCCGCACGGGCGGGCATTGGGCTACAGCATAATGTCGCACCCTCGGGCTCTGCCCCATAAGTAGGCCGATGATGTAAGGCTTACATGACTTTTGGGGCAGAATCCTTTGCTGCCCCAAAAGTCTGTGAGATTAACGGCGAGTGTGCTTCGACAACTTTGCTGGCAAATCTAGCTCATCATCTATCAACACATCGGTTGAGACTCCAATAAGGCGCGCGTACTTCAAGAGAACTGGAAGGGGCGGCTCGCGGTTTCCAAGTTCATAAGCCGAGATGCGGCTGCGAAAGAACTCTTCAGTTAGACCTAATTGCTCTAGCATCCCATCCTGAGAAAGGTCTAAAGCCAAGCGAATCTGTTTCAGCTTTTCAGCTAATCGCTCTGGCTTTTGGCGTGGCGCTCCCATCAGGAAAGACCTCCTGACAGAGCAACCCACTTGCTTTTAGACACAGTTGTGTCTAATATGTATCTGCGTAATCCGTTCGCCGTGAGTATGAACCTCTCATGCTCAACGGCGACGCTCATCACTCAGCTTGAGGTTGAGAATAGAGACGACGCATGTGCCGTTGTTTTAATTTTCAAAGACTAGAGCGGACGCATCATAGCAAAACGCTCTGGTATATCTAAAGCTTGAGAGAGGGCTTGGCCGCTCGCTCTCTCTGAAGTGTCGCACGCCTGCCGTGAGGCGCACGCGGGCTGTGCGGCGCGGGCAGGGCCGCTCGTGTTTCCATGCTAAGGGGCTGAGCGGCCCTGCTTTTCAGATGGCTTTGATGAAATAGTTTAGATGGTGATGAAAGGTCGCTATGCGCGGTAGCGTGCATAGATTTCCTTGACCGTCTGTGTTAGCGAGAGTAAGGTTAAGACCTTCTAGTAGGTAAAGCCTCTTTATCGGAGGGGCAGGCGCTAGAGGCATCAGACCGCTGGACCTTGCCCCCAAATTTCTGGCGGTCTCTTTGCGTGTTAATCTCGCCGCTCAATTCCCAACCAATTTCAGGCAAGGCCAAGGCCCGGCACAGGAATCAGGCTCAAATAATTAACTTTGTGTGCAGCATGATTGCTTGACGGCTTACTCTTCGCCGGGCTTCTTTTTGCGGCTGACGTCGGTGAAGAGGATGTTGACAGCCAGCGCGATTGCGCCGATGGCCGCTATCAGGAAGAAGATGATGGCGAGGCCGGGATAGCCCCAGATGGTGAAAGAGGTCTCGACGCGCATGATGAGCGCCGCGCCGATAATCAGCGAGGCCAAAAGGAGCCCGAGCGTGATGCGGTTGGCGACCTTTTGAATCCCTTCGAGCAGACTCTTCTCGTCAATCGCGTCGACGTTAATCTTCAGCTCGTTGTTTGCGACGGTGTCGAGCAGCTTGTTGACGCGACCGGGCAGGCGCTCTACGAAATCCCTTGTTTCGAGCGCCGAGGCGAAGATGTTGCCGGGAGAAAAACTCTTCATCATGCGCTGCTGCGTAATCTCTGTGGCGTGGCGGCGAATCGAAGCGTTGATGTCGAAGTTGGGCGAAAGCGTCTGCCCGACCTGATCCAGATTGAGGAGCGCCTTAGCCATCATGGTGATGTCGGGCGGAAGTCGAAAGCCGGACTCGCCGGAGATGCGCGTCATCTCAAGCGCGACCTGTCCGGCGTTAATCTCTGCGAGCTGCGAGTCCTGATGACGGACGACCAGATCGGCTATCAAACGACGAAAGTGCATCTCGTCGAAATTCATTTTAGCTTCGCCCATCTTGATGCCCTGCGTGGCTGCGTCCTCGCCGCGTCCCTCGCTGATAGCCAGCAGTAGTTGCAGCAGGTTCTCCTGCAAGCGCGGAGTGATGCGCGCGACCATGCCGAGGTCTATGATGGCTATGCGCTGGTCGTCCGTGAGAAAGACGTTGCCGGGATGCGGGTCTGCGTGAAAGAAGCCGTCCACGAGAATCTGTTTGAGATAGGCGCGGAAAAGTTCTTCGGCCAAAGCTTCGCCGTCAATCTCTATGCGTGCCAGCGGACTCAAGGTCGTAATCTTTCTTCCCTTGATGTATTCCATAGTCAGCACGCGAGAGGTGGTGTAGTCCTCTACGGGGCGTGGCACAACTATGCTTTGAAAGTCGGAGAGGTTGTCGGCGAAGTTGACCAGGTTGCGCGCTTCCTGCCTGTAGTCCAGCTCAAGGAGGAGACTCTTGCGAAACTCTTCGAGCATGGTGCCCATCTCGTAGCGCTGGCCCATCTTGGTGTGCTTGTCGATGACTCCGGCAATCTCTGCGAGCGCATCCAAATCCTGAACGATGCGCTCGCGTATGCCGGGTCTCTGGACTTTGACGGCGACTTCGCGCCCGTCTCGCAGCGCCGCGCGATGCACCTGCCCGAGCGAGGCCGCCGCCATCGGCGTCGCTTCAAATTCGGAGAAGGCTTTGCTCAGGCGCACGCCCAATTCGGTGGTGACGATTTCTTCGACCTCTGCGAAGGAGAAGGGCTCTACCTTGTCCTGTAAGCGCGTGAGGGCTTCGAGGTACGGATAGGGCAAAAGGTCTGCGCGGGTGGAGAGGAGTTGCCCGAGCTTGATAAAGGTCGGCCCCATCTTTTCCAGATCACGCGCCAGCTCTTCGGCCTTCGGCGCTTCGCTAATCACCGCCGCCTCTTCCTTGAGAATGTCGCTCAGCCCCGCGTGGTTGACGATGTCCGAGCGACCGTACTTCATCAAGAGCATGGCGATGTCTTTGTAGCGTTTCAGGTGTTCGGGCTTCAGGGAAATTGCCATGGCTACAGTATAGCAATGTAAAAAGGCAAAAGGTAAAAGGCAAAAGTGTGGACACGCTTTCAGCGTGATTTATAAAATGATTCAAAGCCGTCAGGCTTTGTCCTCACTTCTACCTTTTACCTTTTTACTTTTGCCTTGTTTAAAAGAGAACGGCAACCTGAATAAGGGGCGCTTTCAGGTTGCCGTTCTCTTTTCGGCTTCACCGCCTAGCCAGCGGGTGCGGGTGAAGCCGGGCTGTAAACCGGGGAGAGCTTTTTTGAACCGGGCTCTCGCGCTTTCTCTTTTAGCGGGCCATCACAGCGATGGCGACGGTCTCGGGCTTCTGGTTATTCTTCGCCAGTTCCATTTCGAGCGAGCGTTCCTGCTTACCCTTGTAAAGCTCGCGGCCAATTTCCTGGCCCGATGTCCAGACCTGCGAGAGGAAGTAGTGCGAGCCGTAGCGGTTGAATACCAGCCTTGACTGGCGCTGTCTCTCGTTGGCGTCAACGGTCTTGGTCATCACGAGGGCGCTGCCTTTGCCGTTGGCGTTTTTGATCGACATGGTGGTCTGATCATTCTGCGTCGCGCGCGTGACGATGTATTCACCCGCAGGAAGCGTCTTGCCTGCAATGGAGAACTCAAAGGGGATATTGACGACGAGGCTCTCTGTGTTTTGGGCGCTCGTTGCGGCGCTCGTAGCAAGGGCTGACGCAAAAGCTAAGGTAACGATAGCGACGAGCATGGTGACGGCCTTGAGTAACTGTTTCATGGGGCTCCTTTCAAAATATCTCTCTGGGCTTTGGGGGGCGCGGGCGGCAAGCCCTCAATGCCTGCCGCCCGGGCTCTCTGGTTGTGACTGATTCTTTTTTCAACCCGGCTTCGACTTATTCAAAACCGGCTTTCATAATTTCAAACAACCCTTGATTATCAACAGGCAGGAGATAGAGCATCGCGCGTGCCACAAGAGGTCAGGACACAGGAGCGCGAGCAAGCTGGGCTGAGAAGTCGTTGATAAAAGAAGAGTTGATAAATAGCTGTAGAGAAACGTGAGCGTAATCGCGGTGTGTCCCATGCCCTGCAAACCCTATCCGAATGGATAGAGAGTCTAACCTGTCAGATAGTCAAAGCGCGCGTGTAGGATAGCGAGAGCGAGAAAGAGCGGGGGCAAGCCCGCCTTCCCAACCTTTGAGACATTCAAGCCTGAAAGGTAATAACTCAAGCATCTTTATCTCACAGGTCAGGAAGTGGGGCTTGCCCCCGCTCTTTCCCTTTTCTCTCTCCTGCGGCGGGCTGACAATCAACGCTCAAAGGCTTATTATTTTGTCCATCCGGTTTCGGGCCGGATGATGAAAGCGTGGTTACCCCGGACGCCACAACAGATGAACCCCAGACTCGTATCCATTTCAGGGCCTTTGCAGGGACGCACCTTCCCGCTCGCTCAAAACGAAGCGACTTCCATCGGTCGCGAATCCGCCAACCTACTCTGCATCAGCGATGCTTCTGTCTCGCGTCGTCACTGCCTTGTTAATCCCGAGGAAGGGAAATGGAAGCTGACCGATTTAGAGAGCCTCAACGGCTCGTTCGTCAACGGCCTGCCTATCAAAGAGCGTTACCTTGAACACGGCGATCAGGTCAGAATCGGAGACACGCACTTTCTCTTTCTCATTCACGAGGGCGAAAATCCGCCGCCCGCGACGCCCGTGCTTTTGAGCGACGACGCGCTCGTTACGCATTCCACCATCCGCATGAACAGCGAGAGTTCGCTCTATCTTCATCCAGACAAGGTGCTCGAATCTTTGCCGCCGACAGCACGCCTTGCGCGACACTTAAACGCGCTCCTGAAAATCAGCACCACCATCAACAGCGTGCGCGGTCTGGAACCCTTGCAGCAAAGACTTCTGGAACTCATCTTTGAGGTCGTCCCGGCGGAGCGCGGCGCAATCCTGCTCACGGGCGAGCGTCCCGAAGAATTTACTTCCATCTTCGGCGTGGACAAGGCGGCGGGCGAAAACCGTCCCGTCCAGATTAGCCGCACTATCATCTTCAAAGTCCTCGAAGAGAAGACAGCTATTCTGAGCAACGACATAGCGGAAAGCCCGGACCTCTCGAACGCCGAAAGCGTCATCTCCGCTCAGATACGCTCTCTGCTGTGCGTGCCGCTCATCTCGTTTGAAAAGCTGCTCGGCGTTATCTACCTCGACGGCAGTGCGGCCTCTGCGAAGTTTGATAAAGACCACATGGAATTGATGACGGCTATCGCAGGCATTGCAGCGGTTGCGCTCGATAACGCGCGGCACGTCGAGTGGCTCGAAGGCGAGAACCGTCGCTTACAGACGGCTATTGAAGCGGACTACAGCATGGTCGGCGAAAGTCCGCGCATGAAACAGGTCTATCAATTTCTGGCAAAGGTCGCGCCGACGGATTCCACCGTCTTGATTCGCGGCGAATCGGGCACGGGAAAAGAGCTGGCAGCGCGCGCCATACACGTTCACAGCAACCGCTCGCGTATGCCGTTCGTAGCGATTAACTGCGCCGCGCTGACGGAAACCCTGCTCGAATCCGAGCTGTTCGGTCACGAGAAGGGAGCGTTTACGGGCGCGCTCAATCAGAAGAAGGGAAGGCTCGAAGTCGCAGACGGCGGGACGCTCTTTCTGGACGAGATAGGCGAGCTTGCGCCCACCATGCAGGCCAAGCTCCTGCGCGTCCTGCAAGAGCGCGAGTTCGAGCGCGTCGGCGGCACGCGCTCAATCAAGGTGGACGTGCGCGTTATCGCTGCCACCAACAAAGACCTCGAAGAAGCCATCAAGTCGGGCGATTTTCGTCAAGACCTATACTATCGTCTCAACGTGGTCTCGGTCGTGATGCCGACTTTGCGCGAGCGGCGCGAAGACGTGACGCTTCTGGCGAGCTACTTCGCCGCCAAGTTCAGCAAGAAGTCGAAGCGACAAATCATGGGCATCTCGCAGGCTGCGCGCGCCTGTCTCGTCAACTACGAATGGCCCGGCAACGTGAGGGAATTAGAGAACGCGATTGAGCGCGCCGTCGTCTTAGGCTCAGGCAATCAAATCCTGCCCGAAGATTTACCCGAAGCCCTGCTCGAAACCGCAGAGCCTTCCGGCGAGCTGCACATCGCGCAGTATCACGAAGCCGTCCTCGACGTGAAAAAGAAGCTCATCCTCAAAGCCGTCGAGCAGGCGGAAGGAAACTACACCGAAGCGGCCAAACTCCTCGGCGTCCACCCGAACTACCTACACCGCCTTATACGCAACATGAATCTGAAATCCGAACTGAAGAAATAAGTCTGGAGAGTCGAAAGCGTTCTTTCCAGATGCTCACAAAGCTATCTGAACAGCCCCGCAAGGGGCGGGATAACAGTAGCCCACGGCGTGAGCCGTGGGAACATGCCGCGAATAAATGATTGAGCCCCGTCAGGGGCGACATAGATTGATGTCGCCCCTACGGGGCTTGATTAAAACTTGTGCCGTCGTTGTCCCAGCACTGACGTGCTGGGCTACTGATATACCGCCCCTCGCGGGGCTGCGGCGCATCATGACCTTTGACGTCGAGCTCTCCGGACTGCTCCTATGTTTTCTTTAATCTTATCTCGAAAATCTTGGGCCAGCGTTTGCCGGTGACGAAGAGGCGGTCATGGTCGTCGTCGTAGGCGATGCCGTTGAGGACGTTTTCGGTGTTGTCGAAGGTCTCGGGCGGGCGCAAGCTTGTGAGATCAATCCACGCGATGATGCGGCCCGTCTGGGGGTCAAGACGAACGATGCGGTTCGACTGCCAGATGTTGGCGTAGATTTCGCCGCGTATGTATTCCAGCTCGTTCAAGTGCGTCAAGGGCATCTTGTCGTTAAAGACGCTGACGGTCCTCTGGACCTGAAACGTCGCGGGGTCCAGAAAGCGCAACTGGTGCGAGCCGTCGCTCATAATGAGGGAGTGGCCGTCCGTGGTGAGCCCCCATCCTTCGCCCTGATAGGCAAACTCTCGTTCGAGTCGAAAGGCTTTGAGGTCGTAGACAAAACCTTTGCTCTGCTGCCACGTCAGTTGATAAATCTTGCCGCCCAGGATTGTCATCCCTTCAGCGAAATACTCCTTGGGGACTTCGATTTTTTTCTTGACCTTGCCCTTCTTTAACTCGACCCGACGCAGGCTGGAATTTCCGTACTGACCCGTGCTTTCGTAAAGCTCGTCGTCGTAGTAGACGAGCCCCTGCGTGTAAGCCTTGTTGTCGTGCGGGTAGCTGTTGACGATGTCGTAGGTGTAGACGGGAATCTCTGCGGGCGTCATAGAGGGAGTCGGCGCGGGCTTGCCGGAATTGACGATGGGCGTCATGGCGGCGACGGGCGGCGGCGCGTTGGTCGCAACCCGCGCATCGCCGCCGCAGGCCAGAAGGGGAATAAGAAAAAGAAGCGCGAGCGTGCCCGCCGTTTGAGTTCGCATAAATCTTCCGGAGCATTGGACGCGGGCAGCGCCGCCGGGAGTTGGTTGAATAATCGGCGCGCCCGTTTTGGTTGCTCTTACTTTCCGGCGGCGCTCACCGGCTTTGCGCCCGCGCGCTCGAACGCGCGGTCAACCGCTACCTTCATCGCGCGGTCGCTCAAATCCAGCAGCCGCACGCCGTTGATAAAGATGGTCGGCGTCACAGACACGCCGTAGGCTTTACCCTCTGCCACGTCATTATTGACTTCCGCCGCGAACTTCCCGCCGTCCAAATCCGCGTCAAACCGCGCGCGGTCCAAACCCAAATCGCTCGCGTACTTTTTCAAAGACGCGGCGTCAAGCGCCTGCTGATTTTTGTAAAGAATGTTGATGTACTCGAAAAATTTTCCCTGCGCGCGGGCGGCGTTGGCGGCTTCGGCTGCCTTGCGCGCCTGCTGGTGCTGGTCAAGCGGATAGTCGCGCACGACAAGGCGCACGCGGTCGCCGTAAGTCTTCAACACCTCTTCGAGCACGGGGTGCGTGGCGGCGCAGGCCGGACACTGAAAATCCGTGAACATGACCACTGTGACGGGAGCGTTGACAGGCCCGCGCGAAGGGTCGTCGTCTGCGCTGATGCGCTGCGTGTAGCCCGCAGGCTCCGGCAGCGTAATGCGTATATTGGCGGTCGAGCGCAGGCGCGTGGATAGCGCTTGCTCAAGACGCAGGCGTTCTTCCTGTTCAAGAAAAGCGGCTATCTCGGCGCGGCGTGAAGCCAAGTCGCCCTGTATGAGCTTCTTGTTCTCTTCGTAAAACTTTGCGACGTCGGCTTCGGTCGGGCGGCGCAGCTTGTCGAAGATTTCCATGCGTATAAGATCGTCGCGCGAGATGCGACGACGCTTTGCTTCCGCGTCGAGCAGTATCTCGTTAATCTTGATGTCGATGGCCTGACGCTCTGCCTCGTAAAGCCGTAGACGCAGCTCGTTGATTGAAGGCTTGAGCTGTTCGTTCACCTCGCCGTAGGTGATGGGAGTGCCCGCGACGGTGGCGAGAACGGTCGTCGGCACAAGACCGGGCGTGTTGACGTCCGATGCGCCCCATTCGACGACGTACATCATGCGCAGGCGCTGTGCGAAATCTTCCAGCACGGTCTGTGCGCGCTGCTCGCGTATGGCCGCGATGATGCGCGGGCGTGCCTCATCGAGCGTGAGCGAGCCTACCTGGTCGCGGTTGCTTTCGTAAACGTACCTGACTTCCTCTTCGGTCGGCGCAGGCGTGCGGCTGTTGATATCCGCCAGAAGCTGGTCGGCTTTGACCCCGCGCTTTTTCGCTTCGGCCTCGAAGAGTAGAGAGTTGACGCGGAGCGTGAGCGCGCGGCGACGCATGTTAGCAATTTCCTGATCAATATTATTGAGGGCGTCGCGCAACTGCGCGTCTATGTCGTTGATCGAAATGCTCTGGCCGTTGACGACGGCTAGAGCATTCTGCTGCGGCGTCGTCGCTGGAGGAGTCGTCTGCGGGGCGGACGACGCGGCGGGTCTGGAAGTTTGCGCCGCCGCGCTCGCGACACATACAAGCGCAAGAAGAGACAGGAAAAACGGGATGCTGCGTTTTGTCATCAAGAGTTCTCTTTCACCATGTGGGGGCGCAACGTATCTGGAAGCGCCGGTCTACTGCCTGAAACCGAGATGATATTTGATTTCCCATGCGAGTTACAAACCGGGACAAGAGCAGGGATGAGGGCGGAGGGATGAGGGATGAGGACTGAAAGAAAAACTACTCATCTTGAATAGCTTCCTTTTCATCCCTCATCCCTCATCCCTCATCCCTTTCATTTGCCTGTCAGGCAATTTTGTGGAAGGCTTGCGTCATCAAAAGTCGGGGAGAACGTGAATGGGATTTTCGCGGAGACAATTTTTAGGTGCTCTCTTATCGAGCGCGCCAGCGGTTTTGATGACGGGCGGGTCTAACGAGGCGCGGGGTCAATCGTCCGGTCTTCAGTTGAACACGCCCGCCGTGATTAACTATAACGAGACGGGCCGCGCGCTCCTGGTCGAGGGCAAGACACTGCTCGTTGGGCTCGCTTTTCCGGCGGAGGTGGAGAGCCTTTCGGGAAGCCTGCCCGTGCAGATTCAACCCGTCTCTGTCGGAGGACAAACGCTGACCGAGCCGCAGGAGCTATATTTTTATCCGGTCGGCGGGCGCAAAGTTTATCGCACCATCCTCTCAGCGCCGCTCGATACGGTTGCGGGCACGTACAACTTTCACATCGCCGCGCGCACTATGCGTGGCCGCATAGAGCGATGGTCGCTTCCTTACTTTATAGAGCGCGGCGTGTATCGTTCGACCTCGCTCGTGCTGGACGAAAATTTCAGCTCGCCACCGCCCGAGATAGCCGCGCGCATGCGTCGCGATTTTGAAACCGACGTGGAGATTTTCAAGCGCCGCACTCCGCGCAAGTGGAACGGGCCGTTCGTGCGCCCCGTCCCTGGCCGCGACAACAATAACTTCGGCGTGCGCCGCACCGTCAACCAGACCAAACGCTACCGGCACATAGGTCTTGATTTCAGCGCTGCCACAGGCACGCCCGTTCAGGCCATGAACGACGGCACGGTCGTCCTTTCGACAGAGCAATGGACGCCGGGCCAGACCGTCATCATAGACCACGGCGGCGGCATCTTCTCAAAGTACAATCATCTATCGGCGCGGCGCGTGCGCGAGGGCGAGGCCGTCACGCGCGGGCAGGTCATAGCGCTCTCGGGCCGCAGCGGCGGCCAGCGCACCGCCCCGCACCTGCACCTGGACATCATCGTCAACCGCACAGCCGTTGACCCCGAAGACTTCATACGCACGGCGGCGCAACTCATCGCGCCCGTCATATAAGTCCCAAGTCCCAAGTCCCAAATCCCAAGTCAAAGACCAGTTCTTTCTTTTGACTTTGGACTTGAGACTTGGGACTTGGGACTTATATGACGAGCTTGCGAACGGTTTCGAGCGTGTCTATTTCGTCCACGGTTTTGTCGTCGCGCAGGCGGAGGATGCGCGGGAAGCGCAGGGCGTAGCCGCTCTTGTGGCGTTTGGATTCCTGCACGCGGTCAAAGGTGACTTCGAGGATGATTTTCGGTTCGACAAGTCTCACGCGACCGTGCGCGAACTCTTGAAGGGTGTGAGCTTTGAACCATTCGGTCAGCGAGGCCAGTTCCACATCGGTCAAACCCGAATAGGCTTTACCGACGTTGAGCAGCTCCGCGTCCGCTTCCGAACGACGCACGGCGAAGGTGTAATCGGAAAGCAGGTGACGGCGTTTACCGTGGCCGACTTCGACCGAAGTGACGACGACGTCGAGCGTGGCGATGGCGCGTTTTAATTTGAGCCACTCGCGCCCGCGCCGTCCGGGCTTGTAGCTGGAACGCGGGTCTTTAATCATCAAGCCTTCGTTGCCGCGCGCACGCGCACGCTCAAATTCTTCATCAAGCGGCGCGACCTCCTTGAAGCGCTTCGCTTCAGACAGCCTGACCGTTCCCGTCTCCGGAATAATTTTTTCGAGCAGGCGGCGGCGCTCCGCGAAGGACTCGTCAATCAGCACGCGCCCGTCTGCGTAGAAAATATCGTAGACGACGAAGACGACTGGAATGCTGCTCAACAATTCCTCGCTCACGGTCTTGCGGCCCAGACGCTTTTGCAATTCTGAAAAAGGCAGAATCAAATCTTCACGCGCGGGCACAATCTCGCCGTCCAGAATCACGTCGCTCGCCAGTTTGCTCAAAGGCGCGAACAGCTCGGGGAAGCGATGCGTTATCTCGTCCATCGTGCGCGAATAGAGCGCTATGCGCTTGTTGTTGTGAATGGTGTGGGCGCTCTTTGAATTAGCGTCTGCGGTTGCCTGTGCCTTCTGTACGTGCGCCTGTGCGCGTATGCCGTCGAACTTGTCTTCGACGAAAAATTCTTCGGGCATAGTGCGCGCAATGTCAGAGAGGTCTGTGGCGGCTGTGGCGAGCATGAACTTGAGCGGGTGAAAAAGCCGCATGGAAATGTTCTTTAACTCGTCGTGGCGAGCGCGCACGGCTGTCTCCCCGATGTCGCCCGTGAGCATGTTGGCGAGCGAAATCTTTGCAAGCGGTTGTTGAAATGCGCGCGCGATTGAATCTTCGACCAGACCTTCTTTGAGTCCGATGCGTAGATCGCCGGAGAGAAGCTTGACCAGATATTTTGCTTCCATCGCCGTCGAGCGCGCGAGCACTTCGGCTAGAAGCTGTTGTTTAGTTTTAATTCCGCGTAGCTCGCTCAATTCTTCTATCAGCTTTTCCGTGTCGGCGAGCGTGATGGAAGGCTCACTCGTTGTGCCCCTCGTTTCCATGACGGCTTCAAAGGCCACCTCGCCGGAATCGCCCAGACGCACGTAACGCGGGCGCAGGTTTTCTACGCCGAGCCCCGTGGCATCGCTCAGGGCTGCGCGCAGTATGCTCGTGCCGACGTTGGTTGTGCGAACGTCGCTTAAAGGAAACTGATGCCCCGCGAAGTAGCGCGCGGCGCGCATGAGGTCGGCGTCCGCAAGCGTATGAAAGTACGCGCCCAGAAGAGCAGCCTTTTCAAGTTTCTTCGTCGTCGCGGCCACCGCTTCCGCTGTTGTGGCGAAAGTTTCCAGCAGTCCGTTTGATAAAGTATGAGCCAACAGTTATAGCTCCTTCGGGAGCGAGATGTTTTTCAGCTCCGTAGGAGCTTGGATGTTTATAGCTGACACGTCACAAAACTAAATCAAGCTCCGTAGGAGCGTCATGTCTCGGACATCGGAACATGACGCTCCTACGGAGCTTGATTCTTGACTGTTTCGATAGAACTACAAACATCCAAGCTCCTACGGAGCTAAAAAGATTGCTCGTTCTGATTTTGAACTCCCGTTAATTTACGAGCGCATGAGTTCCGAGGCCACGCGCACGGCCTGTTGTTCCGTGGGCGTGCCGAAGATTTCCGGGTGAAGAATGTGCGCGGTGATTTCCGCGCCTTCGACCACGCGCGGTCCCGGGCGGCTGAAGTAGCTGGTGGCGTCAACGGCCCACACCTCGCCCCGACGGACAGCCGGAAGCTCATGCCAACCGGCAGGCAGGCGCGACTGTTCAAGCTGCCGCAGGATGTCCTCTTTGTAGTAGCCGCAGGGAATCATGATGACGACCTCGGGCTCTGCGGTTTTGATCTCTTCGGCGGTCATGGTTTGTGAACGCTCTCCGGCGTGGCCCATGATGGGCTCGCCCCCGGCCAGCATGGTTTGCTCCGGAACCCAGTGGCCGGGCGCAAACGGCGGCTCAAGCCATTCGAGCATCAGCGTGCGCGGGCGCTCTTTGACGGCGGCGGTCTTCTCTTTTAAGCGTTCAAGGCGTGCGCTCAATTGCTCTACCACAAGACGCGCGCGTGCTTCTCTATCAGTCAACTGCCCGACCGTCAGAATGTTTTCAAAGATGTCTGCGATGGTGTTCGGCTCAAGCGAGACGACCGCTGTTTCGGTCTCGAACATGCGCGCCGCCTGTCTGACCTGCTTGTAGCTGACGGCGCAGACTTCGCACAGCTCCTGCGTGATGATGAGGTCTGGCTTCAAGGCGCGTAAATTCTCTTCGTCAAGATCATAAATCGAGCCGTGGCCGTCGAGTTGCGAGCGCACGGCGTGGTCTATCTCTGCGCTCGACATTGTTTCGTGCGAGATGCGGCTCGCCGTGAGGCGCGGTTTACCTGCGACAGTGGGCGGGTAATCGCACTCGTGCGTGATGCCTACGAGCGAGTCTTCAAGGCCGAGCGCGCAGACAATCTCCGTCGCGGACGGCAGTAGCGAAACGATGCGTAAAGATTTCTCGTTATTCACCGGCATGTCTTCGTTATTCATCATCATGTGTAGCCCGTGCTCATCTTCCGAATCGGTTTTGTCCTGACAGGTTTGCGCGCCAGGGCAGTGGCTGTCAAGAACTCGACACGAAAAGGAATTAATAATGTAAGCCACGCGGGCGGCTTTGTGCTTTGGCTTTTATAGAAGCGGCTGTAGAATCGTCAAAATCCATGGACAAGGAAGGGTCGAAAGCGATGCAGGACAAACCCAAGGGGTTTCCCACGACGCAGCCGAACGGCGAACCTTTGAAGCCGATTACGGAAGTGTTGCTCAACCGCCGCGCAACAAATCATTTCACGGACGAACCCGTCCCGGATGAATACCTCGAAGCTATTTTACAACTCGGCGGGCAAGCTCCCTCGGGCTATAACCTGCAACCGTGGCGCTTCATCGTCGTGCGCGAGAAGGAAAATCGACTACGGCTGCAAAAGGCCGCGTTCAACCAGCCGAAGGTCGCGGAAGCACCCGTAGTGATTATCGCCGTCGGGATGAAAGAAGAATGGAAGGAGCACGCCGACGAAGTCTTTCAAGAGGGCGCGCGGCGCGGCGCGGGCGACCCCGCGACCGTAGAGAAGTACAAACAGGGTGCGCTGCAATTTCTGACAGGCATGCAGGACATGCCCGTGTGGGTCAATCGTCACACGATGATTGCCTTCACGACTATGATGCTCGTCGCCGAAAGTTACGGCTTTGACACCGCGCCGATGGAAGGCTTTGACGCCGCAGCGGTCAGGCGCGAGTTCGACATCCCGGAAGAAGGAGAGGTCTGCGCGCTCTTAGCCATAGGACGCGCCGCCGCTCCGGAGAAGGCTTACCCGGGCCGCTTCCCGCTCGACCGCTTTGTCTTCAACGAGCGTTTCGGCGAGCCGTGGAAAGGAACAGAAGATTGATTCATTGATTCACCGGTTCATTGATTCAATGAAGAAATGAATCGATGAATCAATTTTTGAAAGAGGTTGAAGATGGAGGAAGAGAACGGGCGACGCTTTGAGGGCGCGGTGGATCACATTGCTGTGCGGAGCGAAGATTTACAGCGCGATTGTGAAGAGTACAAGCGCATGGGCTTTCGCGTGGAGACGATGTACGAGGATTGGGCCATGCTCAGGGACGCGCGCGGCTTTGGCATCGCGCTCCTGCCTCCTAATTCAAAACACCCGCCGCACATAGGGCTTCGCGTAGAGACGCGCGAGGCTCTGGACGATGCTGCTCGACGCGAGGGCCGACCCGTGCGCGAGCACCGCGACCGCTCCGTCTCTTTTTACACGCGCGGCGTAGGCGGGCAAGCGGTCGAAGTCATCTACTACCCGCCCGATTACCAAGTGGGCGAAGCAACGTAAGCCGTGGATTACGCAATCCAAGATGACGTATGAGAAAGACGGGCAAGCTGATTCTCATCTGTTGCGTAGCGCTCGCGTGGTCGGGCTTCTTCGTCGTGCGGATTGTCTCACACACCAACACGCCCACAGCTTCCGCTCTATCTTTCGCCCATCTTGCGGAGGTTCGACAGGTCAAAGAGATTCGTGACTACAGGACGTGGACGAAAGTTAATCCTGAGCCGGTCAACATGGACCCTGCGGTCGCGGCGATGTGCGCGCCTCCGACGAGACCGCAAGCGGACAAGAACCCGCACCGGAACAAATTCATCACCGTCTATGTAAACGAAGCGGGGCGCAAAGCGATGATGGAGAGCGCCCGTCCAATTTTTCCGCGCGGCTCGGTCATCGTCAAAGAAAAGCTCTCTTCAAAGGATTCCACAGCGCCCGAATTGTTGACGGTGATGATTAAGCGCGAGCAGGGCTTTAATCCGGCGAGCGGCGACTGGGAGTACCTCGTCGTCAACGGCGAGGGAACGCGCGTAGAGGAGCGTGGAAAACTCACGACCTGCCAGACGTGCCACGTCATGAACAAGTCAACGGATTACATTTTCCGCAACTACCTTATAGTAAGCCGTGAGCAGTGAGCAGTAAGCAGTAAGCAGTAAAAAAAAAGCGCGCGACGAGTCGAGCAGTTCTTTGTTCGACTGCTTACTGCTTACTGCTCACTGCTTACTTTCTTCTGCTCACTTTACCTTTTGGGCCTCCTGCGCCTAAACTGTGCCTCACCGCTCGACACGTTACTGTTTCCGTCTCATCTTCATTTTGAGGAGAAAGCCAATGTCGTCCAGACGCACACGACGCAATCTGCTGTTTCTGCTGCTTGTCTTCACCATAGGGGTCTCGCAATCGGGCGCGGTCTCGTTCGCGCAGCTTGCCGGAATCAAGAAAGCGCCGCCGAAGACGCGCGCCGAAGTCATCACCGACACCGTTTTCGGAATCCCTGTTGCTGACCCTTATCGCTGGCTCGAAGATCAGGAGAGCGCGGAGACGCGCGCGTGGATTGACGAGCAGAACCGCTACACAGACTCTATCCTCAATGCTTTGCCCAACCGCGACCGCATTAGCCGACGCCTCTCGGAGCTATTCAAGATTGACACCATCAGCGCGCCCGTAGAACGCGGCGGTCGTTACTTCTTTACCAAGCGGCGCGCGGACCAGCAGCAGCCCGTCATCTTTATGCGTGAGAACGGCAAGGACGTGGCGCTCGTTGACCCGAACACGTGGAGCAAGGACCAGACCAGCTCTGCCTTTATCTCGGACGTGTCGAAGGACGGGAAACTGCTTTTCTACGGCAGGCGCGAGGGTGGCGCGGACGAAACCGTTGGGCTCATCATGGATGTCGATTCGCGCAAGGACTTGCCCGACCGTTTTCCCAAAGCGCGCTATTTCGGCATCAGCTTCACGCCGGATAAGCGGGGCGTCTATTACACGCGCTTTCAGAATCGAGTCGGCTCGCGCGTGATGTATCACGAGATGGGCACGGATGTAGCGAAGGACACGGAAGTTTTCGGCTCGGGTTACGGGCCGACGCAGATTATACAGCCGGACGTGTCGCGCGACGGGCGCTGGCTGGTGATGTTTGTACAGCACGGCTCTGCCGCGCGAAAGATAGAAGTCTACGTCAAGGACATTGAGAAGAACGGTCCCGTGACCACAATCGTCAACGACCTGGATGCGACTTTTAACGGGACCATAGAGGGCGACAAGCTATACCTTTTGACCAACTGGCAATCGCCGAACCGCCGCGTCATCGCGGTTGATCTTAAAAATCCCGCTCGCGAAAACTGGCGCACCATTATCCCTGAAGGCCAGTTCGCCATCACCGGGATGCGGCTCGCCGGGGGCAAGCTTTTCATCAACCATCTTGAGAATGTCTCGACACGCATGAAGGCTTACGAGGTGACGGGCGCTGCCGTAAGAGACGTTCCGCTCCCGCAGCTTGGCAGCGCCGGCTCTATGCTCGGCGAGTGGGACAAGGACGAAGCGTTTTATGTCTTTAGCTCTTACAAACAACCTACGACCATCTATCGCTACGAAGTCTCTACGGGCAAGCAAACGGTGTGGGCGCGCATCAACGTGCCCATCAACGCGGCGGAGATGGAGGTCAAACAGGTCTGGTACGAGTCCAAAGACAAGACGCGGATTCCCATGTTTCTGGTCCACAAGAAGGGCATCAAGCTCGACGGCAAAAATCCTACTTACCTGACGGGCTACGGCGGGTTCAATCAATCGCTGACCCCGAGCTTTTCATCCTTCGCCGCGATGTGGGCTGAGAGCGGCGGGGTCTTCGCTTTGCCGTCTTTGCGCGGCGGCGGCGAGTTTGGAGAGAAGTGGCACGAGGCAGGGATGCGCGAGCGCAAGCAGAATGTTTTTGACGACTTTATCTCTGCCGCCGAGTGGCTGATTAAGAATCGCTACACGAGCCCGCAAAAATTAGCCATCGCGGGCGGCTCAAACGGCGGACTCCTCGTTGGCGCGGCGATGACGCAGAGACCCGAATTGTTTCAGGCGGTCGTCTGCTCCTACCCGCTGCTAGACATGGTGCGTTATCAACAATTTCTGGTGGCGCAGTTCTGGGTTCCCGAATACGGCTCAAGCGAGAACGAGTTTGAGTTTAAATATATTCTTTCTTACTCGCCATATCACCGCGTGAAGCAGGGCGTGAAATATCCGGCGGTGCTCTTTATCACGGGCGACTCGGACACGCGCGTCGCGCCCCTGCACGCGCGCAAGATGACGGCGCTCATGCAGGCCATGACCGGCTCCGACCGTCCCATCCTCCTGCACTACGACACCAAGGCGGGACATTCCGGCGGCACGCCCGTCAACAAGCAGATAGAAAACGTCACCGACACGCTCAGCTTCCTCTTCTGGCAACTCGGAATGAATAGCGGTTAAAGAGTCCCAAGTCCCAAGTCCAAAGTCCCAAGTCAAAAGCGAGAACCTGTTTTTGACTTGAGATTTGGGACTTGAGATTTGGGACTTGGGATTTGGGACTTTTTTGGTTCAGCGTTTTGATGACGCGCTGAGTTTAGATAAAGAGCGAGGAATGAAATTTCAGGAACATGATGGGAGGTCCGTTAATCATGCCTGTTCTGGTCAAACGACTCGGCTCTTTCGTGCTGCTCTGCGCGTTGTTTCTAACTCTTCCTGTTAGCTCGGCTCGTGCGGGCGCGCAGGAAGACGGCCCGGCTCAAACTATTTTCGATTTCCGCAGCAACTTCTGGGTAAACCTGCATCACTTTCTTTATCAGGAGGCGTTGAAGCAAAAGCGAGCACAGGAGGGCGGACAGGGAAAGCGTGCGAGCGACGGCGCGAGCGTGCCCGTCATCGTCCAGCAGGTCGAAGGGCTCACGCCCGAGCAGCAGCGCTCGTGGCAAAGCGCGCTCGATTATTACCGGAAGGAAGTGGTCGGGCGAGACCTGCTTTTTAACGAGGGGCTGGTCGACATTAATCGCCGCTTGGCTCAGGTCGGGCAAGCCACTACGTTAAAATTCTCGGGCATCAGTGATGCGGGCTTCGTCTCCACGCTTGAAAGTGCCGCTCCTGTTTATCGCCTGAAGTGGTGGGCCGAGCACGACCGCGCCAACCGCAAGTGGATCGCAGACCTCTTTCCGTTGGTGGTGAAGCATGGGGCTGCGCTGACGAAACAGTTGGCTGCGGCCTATCGCACGGAGTGGCAGAAGGCGCGCGTGCCTGTGGAGGTGACCACCTACGCCAACTGGTCCGGGGCGTACACGGTCGTAGAGCCGACGCTCATCACTATCTCAAGCGTGTCTTCCGCTAATCAAGGCAACGCGGCTTTGGAAATTGTCTTTCATGAAGCGTCGCACGGCCTCGTTCGCCCTGTGAGTCGCGCGCTGGCTGAAAAGTTCGAGGCGCAGAAAAAGCCCGTCCCGCGCGATTTGTGGCACGCCGTGCTTTTTTACACGACGGGCGAAATAGTCAGACGCCGCCTTGCCGAAACGGGTCTCAAAGACTATCAGCCTTACGCCGACGCGCACGGCCTCTTCACGCGCGGGGCGTGGCAGACTTACAGGCCGGTGATCGCACGCGAATGGCAGCCCTATCTGGACGGCAAGGTGGATTTCGAGACTGCCGTGACACGTCTGGTCTCGGCCCTGTAATTTGAAACTCGACTGCCGGTGCTCATCGGACAGTGCACCAAGCTTTAGACAACGCAGCAGGCGTTTACTTTTGAACCTATGATAAGAATGAACCTTCGAACCAACTCGCTTCGCATCCTTCTTGCGCTGCTCTTTATCGTCCAGCTTACAACCAGCACGCTCGCCGCCGAGACGCCACGGCCCGTGCCGTCTTTGCGCGAGCAGGCGCGGATTCAGCAGGAGTGGCTGAAAATCCGGCTCGAACGCGTGCTGCCCGCGCTGATGCGCAAGCACAAGGTGCAGATGTGGCTCGTCATCTGTCGCGAGTACAACGAAGACCCTGTGTTCTTCTCGCTCGTCTCGCCGACGGTGTTTGCCGCGCGCCGCCGTACCATCTACGTCTTTTATGATCGCGGCGAAGAGAAGGGTGTGGAGCGGCTCGCCATCGGCGGGGGCTCGAACGGTGGGCTCTATACAGTCTATCGAGACCCGGAAGTCGAGAACCGCGAGATTTACGGCGAGAGCCAGTGGGCGCTGCTCAAGAAATTAATCGCGGAGCGCAACCCTTCCAACATCGCCATCAACATCTCTTCGACGCACGCTTTTTCCGATGGCCTCTCGGCGGGCGAGCGCGAGAAATTGGAAGCCACGCTCGGCGCTGAAACCTTGCGCCGCGTAGTGCGCGCAGAAAACCTGCCGCTCGAATATATCTCCGTGCGCTTGCCCGAGATGCTGCCGACCTACAGGCAGATGATGGAAGCCGTGCACTCGCTGATTGCGCGCGCCTTCTCGAACGAAGTCATACAGCCGGGGAAGACTACGAATCAGGACGTGGTGTGGTGGTTGAGACAAGAGGTCAACGACCTCGGCCTCGGCACATGGTTTCAACCTTCGGTGCGCGTGCAGCGCGTGGGAAGAACGGGCGGCATCAGCCTGTCCGAAGATGCTCCCGTAGTGATTGAACGCGGCGACGTGCTTCATGTAGATTTCGGGATTACGGCGATGCGGCTCAACACGGACACGCAGCACATGGGCTATGTCCTGCGCGAAGGCGAGCGCGATGTTCCGACCGGGCTCAAGCGTGCTCTACAGAACACGAATCGTCTTCAGGATTTACTGATGGAGCGCATGCGCGTCGGGCGCACCGGCAACGAAGTCTTAGCAGACACCCTCGCGGCAATGCGCGCCGCTAGCATTAACGGCACTATCTACACACACCCTGTGGGCGAGCACGGTCACGGCGCAGGCCCGCTGGTTGGTCTATGGGATCGCCAGCAGGGTGTGCCCGGTCGCGGCGACGCGCGCATCCTGCCGAACACGTGGTTCTCTATAGAGCTTTCGGCGACAACGCCTGTGCCCGAATGGAATAATCAACCGCTCTGGGTCGGGCAGGAGGAGGACGCCGTGATTGATGCGGAGGGGCGCATCAGTTGGGTGCTCAGGCGTCAGACGGAATATCATCTGGTCAAATAAAAAGTAGTGGTTCAGTATGAAATAAAACTCACCGCCGAGACTAGAGAGAGCGCAGAGCAAGCGCAGAGAAATTCAACTCTCTGCGTCGTCTCCGCGACATCTCTGCGTCTCGGCGGTGAATGACTTGCAGAGCATACGCTCTCAAATTTGAAACTGAACCTCTACCAAATAAAAGCTCTTGTTTGAAGATTATCTGAAGAAGGAAAAGCCACGCTCAAAGGGTCGCATCTTGCTCACCATTTCTCTCCTGACAGTTGGCGGCGCAATTCTTTTCTACTTCGGCGCACGATGGTTTGAACGAGCGGTCGTGTTTCACCCGGAGCGTTACCGGGAAGGAGAGGTGTGGCGCGTTCCCTCGGGCGGCGAAGATGTCTGGTTCGAGGGCGCGAGCAAGGAACGTCTGCACGGCTGGTTCGTGCGCGCCCGTCGTGCGGAAGACGAGCCGCGTCGTGTGGTCATCTACTTCCATGGCAACGGCGGCAATCTCAACACGGTGGGCTGGGTGGCCGAGGCTCTCGCGGCGCGCGGTTTTGATGTCCTGCTCTTTGACTATCGCGGCTATGGCCGGAGCGAGGGAAGCTTGAGGGACGAGCGCGGGCTTTATCAGGATGCAGATGCGGCGCTTGATTACGTCGTGCGTGAGCAGGGTGTCGAGCCCGAACAGGTCGTCCTCTACGGTCAATCGCTAGGGACGACAGCCGCCGTGGATGTGGCCTCGCGGCGCGGTTGCGGCGCGCTCGTTCTCGAATCAGGTTTAAGCTCTGCGAGCGACATGGCAGGGCTTCTGTTGCCGTGGGTTCCCGTGTGGGTGCACAGGTACGGGAAGAACCATTTTGAGTCTGCGAAGAAGTTGAAGGGTGTGCGCTGCCCCGTGCTCGTAGCACACGGCGGGCGCGATATGACCATCCCCGTCGAGCAGGGACGCAAGCTTTACAATGCGGCGCACGAGCCCAAACGTCTCATCATCGTCGAGGACGCAGGACATAACGACCTCGTGGCGCGTGGAGGCAGGGAATATCTGGACGCGGTCGCGGATTTCCTACGAAACTCTTTGAATCCCGCCTGATAGAAAGCGGATTCAAACAGGGATGGACAGGATAGACAGGATAAAAGCAGTGCAAAAGTCAAAATGCAAAATGATGAATGAAAAGCTATTCTTTAATTCTGCACTTTGCACTTTGCATTTATCATTTATTTTTATCCTGTCTATCCTGTCCATCCCTGTTAATTTCTTCATTTCTGGAACTAAATTCCTTGTCCCGGGTAATTAATTATCGAGCAGCAAAAGAAGCCCCCGTGTGTCCATTTTTTCGGATGCTTCTTTGGTGTTCGAGGTGCTTTTGACTTCACCGCTGGCGGCGTAGTAAGGTGAAGGACGCAACCGGGGCAGAAGATTTAGAGCGGCAGTTCCCTGAAGGCTTCCTGCTCCGCTTATAACCCCCTCAGTTCCTAAATCAACAGAAGGAGACAGTAATGCGAAGGGCGAAGTTTCTCTTGGCCTCGCTTCTCCTGCCAATCATGTTTGCGTCCATCACTCCGGCGCAGAACACGATGGCGGGCAAGACGACGGCGACCAGGGCCACTACCACGGCCAGTGCTATTTCCATTCCATTTAAAGAATACAAATTGAAGAACGGGCTGCGTGTGATTCTTTCCGAAGACCACCAGGCTCCGACCTATTCAATCAGCGTGACCTATAACGTCGGCTCGCGCAACGAGAAGCTTGGCCGCACAGGCTTTGCGCATCTCTTCGAGCACATGATGTTTCAGGGCTCGGAGAATGTCGGCAAGGGCGAGCACTTTATTCTGGTCCTCAACAACGGCGGCAACATGAACGGCACGACCAACGCCGACCGCACAAACTATTTTCAGTCGATGCCGATTAACCAGCTCGACCTAGGCCTCTTTCTCGAAGCCGACCGCATGAAGTCTCTGAACATCACGCAGGCGAATCTGGACAACCAGCGTAACGCCGTGCAGGAAGAGCGCCGCCTCGGCGTCGATAATGTTCCTTACGGCAAGACCTTCGAGACCCTGTTCGAGACGGCTTACGACAACTTCGCTTACAAGCATTCGACCATCGGCTCGATGGCGGATTTGAACGCCGCCAGCGTCGAGGACGTCTCGCAGTTTTTCAAGACCTACTACGCGCCCAACAACGCGACGCTCGTGCTGGTCGGAGATTTCAAATCGGACGAAGTGCTCGCCAAGATTAAGAAATACTTCGAGGCCATCCCGTCGCAGCCTGCGCCGCCCGCGCTCGACACTACAGAGCCCGAGCAGAAGGCCGAGCGCCGCAAGACCATCGACGACAGCTTCGCGCGTGCCACGCGCCTCGACATCGTCTACAAGATTCCGCAATCCAACACGCCCGACTGGTACGCGCTCTCCGTCCTGGGCTCTATCCTCGGCGGCGGTCAATCGTCGCGTCTCTACCAGTTGCTCGTCCGCGAGAAGCAGGTAGCCGTACAGACCTTCGCAGGTGCGCAAGAGCGTCGCGGTCCTTCGCTGAGTTCCGTCATAGCGATCCTGCCGCCCATGTCCCAGACAGACCCGGCGGAAGTCGAGAAGCTTATCTACGCAGAGCTTGAGCGTTTGAAGACAGAGCCGGTCGCGGATTGGGAGCTTGAGAAGGTGCGTATGCAGCGCCGCCGCCAGCGCTCGCAGCAGCTTCAATCGACGCTTGCACGCGCCGTCACTCTGGGCCAGTACGCCGTCTACTACAACGACCCGAGCCTCATCAACACGCTTGAAGACAAGTTCAACGCCGTCACCAAAGAGGACATCATGAGGGTCGCGCGTACTTACTTCAAAGACAGCAACCGCACAGTGATTATCACCGTGCCTGCTAAAAAATCCGGGCCGACGGCAACCGCCAAACCGGCTGAATAACCGCTAGAGGAGAAAGAAAATGAGAAAGATGAAATACGCATTCCGCTCCCTCCTGGCGCTCAGCCTGTTGCTCTCTGTGATTACTTCGGGGCTGGCACAGGGACAGCAAGCGGGCGCGCCGCAGGGAGACAACAAGGGCCAGAACCTGAGCAAGATCGAGCGCAAAGGACGCGCGCCCGTCTCGAAAGAGATGTTGAAAGTGAAGCTCCCGAAGCCCATCGAGGCCACGCTCGATAACGGGCTGACGGTGATGATTCTCGAAGACAACCGTTTCCCGACCGTCAACGTGCAATTTAATTTGAGCGGCGCGGGCGCGCTTTATGAGCCTGCGAACATGCCGGGGCTGGCCTCTGCCACGGCGCAGATGTTGCGCGAAGGCACGAAGACGCGCTCAAGCAAACAGATTTCCGAAGATGTGGACAAACTCGGCGCAACGCTTTTCGCAGGGTCCGGCTTCGGCTCGGCGCAAACAACCGTCAGCGCCTCCGGTCTCTCGGACAACTTCGACCAGTGGTTCGGGCTTTTAACGGACGTGCTCATGAACCCCTCGTTCCCCGCGGACGAGTTAGCCAAGTTCAAACAGCGCCAGAAGGCACAGCTTCGCCAGCAGCGCTCGTCGCCGGACTTTCTGGCGAACGAACAGTTTGCGCGCGCCGTTTACGGCACTCACCCCGCGTCAATCATCTCGGCCACGATGGAATCCATAGACGCGCTGACGCCGGAGGTTCTGGCTAACTGGCACAAGACGCGCTACGCTCCGCAGAACGCCATCCTCGCCATCGCGGGTAACGTCAAGGCTTCCGAATTGTTGCCGAAGCTCAAGGCATGGGCCGCCGCGTGGCCCAAGACGGACGCAGCGGAAGTTCTGCCGCCTAATCCCGCGCCCGCCGCAAAGAAGAACATCATTCTTGTGAATCGTCCAGACTCTGTGCAGACCACAGTGGCGATGGGCAACATCGCGATTGACCGCCGAAGCAATGACTACCCGGCGATGGTCGTGATGGACAACATCATCGGCGGCGGCGGGAGCGCGCGACTCTTCATCAACCTGCGCGAAGAGAAGGGCTACACCTACGGCGCGTACAGCTTCTTCACGGCGGTCAAGTATCCGGGGCCGTGGCGCGCTGGCGGCGACGTCCGCACGGAAGTCACCGAAGGCGCGATGACGGAATTCTTAAAAGAGATTGACCGCATACGTGACGAGAAAGTTCCGGTGGATGAGCTGGAAGAAAACAAGCGCGCCGTGGTCGCCAGCTTCGCGCTTTCTCTGGAACAGCCGCAGCAGCTACTCAACCTCGCCGTGACGCGCAAGATTTACGGCTTCCCGGCTGACTACTGGGAGACCTATCCCGCCAAGATCATGGCCGTCACAGCCGACGACGTGCAACGCGTCGCGCGCAAGTACATCAACCCCGAGTCCTTGCAGATTATCGCCGTCGGCGACGCCACCAAGGTCAAACCCGTGCTCGACAAATTAGGCACCGTCACGGTCTACGACATGGAAGGCAAGCCCGCCGGAGATAAGCCCGCGGCAACAACACGACCGGGCCAATAAGCTGCGGATTTCATGGACGTTGATTTTTATCAAAGTGGCGCTGGTTGAAGATTCAACCAGCGCCACAATTTTTTTATTCCCTGCTTAGTCAGCTTCTTCCTTTTCATCTGTTCCGACGACGCTGCTTCTGCGCTCCATCAAAACAACGTCGCGCCATGCGCCGTTTAGTTGGCCTATGCGCTCGCGTCTGCCGACTTCGCGAAAACCGCATGCAGTGTGAAGCGCTATGCTTGCGCGATTCTCTGCGAGTATTCCTGCCTGAAGCGTCCAGATGCCGCTTGCTTCCGAGGAGGCCGTGAGGGCTTTGAGGAGCGCGCGGCCTATGCCGCGACCACGGGCACGCGCGTCAACATAGACGCTGACTTCGGCCACGCCCCTGTAGGCCGCACGATTAGAGACGGGAGCAAGCGCGGCCCAGCCTATGATGCCGTGTGTTCTCTCTCGCGCAACCAGACGCGCCTCTCGAAGATGGCTCGCATCCCAACTGTCCCACGCGGGCGCGCTTGTCTCAAAGGTCGCGTCTCCGGTCGCGATGCCCTCTAAATAAATAGCGCGCACCTCCGGCCAATCGCTCGCGGTCATCTCTTCAATAGTCCATTCCGCTTCCATCATTCTTTCCATCATCTTCATCAAAAAATTTTTCTGCAACCTTTTCGCAACCGGCAACACTTACTGTCGAGCGATGAAACTAACTCTTGCGCTCGAACGTAAAGATAGCAGAACGTGTAGACGTTCACAGAAGAGACGCGACCGGTTGCGCTTGTAATCAAAAGCCTGCGCGTCTTTGATAAAGCGGCAGGGCAGGGGAACGTAGGGCTTCCAAATTTTCGGATGCTTTACGAAAATTCCGAACGAGTAATTGTTGGAACTTACCGCAGCCTGTGTCCGTACTGGTCCAGAGGCGTTCTTTGCATTCACTCGCGCGCCATTAACAATTCGATGCGCGGCGAAATAATTGGAACTGAAGACCCGCCCGAACGTAACTAGAGAGTGGAAGGCCCGTCCGGGAAAATTTTTTAGCTACCCCAAGGAGAATAAAAATGAGAAGCAAGATTAACCAAGTGGTTATCGCCGTAGTCGTGTGCGCACTTATGTCCATCTCATCGGTCGCCAAGGAGCGAACCGAAACCCTCAACCTGACCCAGGATGTGACCATCAACGGGACACTCGTCAAGAAGGGTCAGTACAAGTTGAAATTCGACGAGCAGACCGGAGAGTTGCTCATCATGAAGGGCAAGAAGGTTGTTGCCAAGACGACTGCGAAGATGGAAGCCCGCACGGATAAAGCTGACCGCACTGAGGTCAACACCATCACGAACGGCTCACAGCAGGAGTTAAAAGGAATTACCTTCCGTGGTGAGAACCAGCGGATTGTGGTTGCTCAGGCCGGTGCGCCCGTCAGCGCGCAGTAATTCGGCTACGCCCGTTACCACAACAGAATCAGACTCCGAATCAAAAGAGCAGCGCCTGCGTGTTCAATCTCACGCGGGCGCTGCTCCTTTTTTTCATCATGCGAAGCCGCGAAGGGGAAGCGATGGCACGGGCTGAAGCCAGTTGTCTTCCGGGTAGCGCGCCGCGCCGTCTATGATGTGAAGCGTGTAGGCCTGGCGCGAGCGCGGCGACCTGTTGGCGTAGCTTGAATGCGGCACGAGCCCGTTCAGGATAAGCAGCGTCCCCTTCTTAGCTTCGAGCGGGACGAGACGTTCTTCGGGCCAAGGGGTCGGATCAAAAACTTGAAAGCGCGTGCCGCCAGTGGGTGCGCGCACGAAGCGCGATTTGAGACCTGCGCGGTGGCCGCCCGGAATCGCACGCAAACATCCGTTCTCTTCAGTCGCATCTTCGAGCGCAAACCAGAACCCGACGACGCTCTGGGGCTCAGTGTAAAGAAAAGTGCTGTCCTGATGACAGGTGACCTCGCCTCCGACGTGCGGCTGCTTGAAGATGTACATTGATTGAACGAGGAGCGGTTGCGCTATGCCCAGAGCCGTGACGACGCGCGCAAGCTTGTCCGTCCGCGAGAACTCGTTGAAGACCGGGTCCAGGTCGTGCAGCGCATGTCCTATCTTGTTGATGGAATGCTCTGTCTTCGTCAGCATGCGACCGTCGGGCGCGAATGCATCTTCTTCAAAAAAGAAGCGCACGCGTCTACCGGATTCCAGAAAATAATCGTCGCTCGTACGCGTCTGCTCGTGCGTGGAAAAGATGGAGAACGAGTCCGCAGGGTCGAAGCTGCTGACGAGTTCCCCTGCGCGCGCGCGTAAAGCATCACACGCCTCCGTGCTCACGAAATCTTCTATCGCTAAAAATCCGTCGCGCTCGTAAGCTTTTAACTGTTCACGGTCAAGCCTGAAATCTGCGCCTGTCATTTCGTCCTCTTGTCAGTAGGGGCAGGGCTTGTCCCTGCCCGTCGCGCTTTATGCGCGAATGACGTTCGTGAATGTCAATCTTGATGATCGTGCTGACGCACGATACGGGCAGGGACAAGCCCTGCCCCTACTTAATTGTCGCAATGCCTTGAGGCCAGTGTCAAAACGGGGCGCGCGAGGGCTGGCGGGATTGGAAATCCGCGTCCATTGTCCGTTTTCTAAGGGCAAACCCCCGTGGGAAGGGCTCGCGTCCGGCCTGTCATGCGCCGGACGCCCAGTAAAAAGGTTATCGAACAAGGGAGGGATTTTGATGAGCGAGCAATTAATTCTGTTTGTGATAGGCAGCGGGTTGACCGTTGCGGCTTCCATGTTTCGTCGTCGCCGGATGGCTCGGCCTGCTCTGAACAGAGCGCGTTCATAAAAGCCCGCCGTCGGGGCTCTACGGTCGAAGTCGTCAGATTACTATTGTCGTCAAATCGGGTTTCGAGTTATAAACGCGCACACAGTTTTTCGGTCTTCGCTCTTACCCTTACGGATTGAGGAGTCATTTATGAGCACACGAAAGCGTCCCCTTGCCGTCTTCGGCCTTCTGGCGCTGCTGTTGGTCGCAGCAGGAAACGCCCCGGCGCAGAACAGTCGAAATCGCAGGGCAGAGCAGCAACAACAGACGCAAAGCAACCCGCCCACGGTCCAGCTCACCGCCAGCTCGAACAGCGTGTCGAATTGCGCCGGGGATGCCGGAGTGGTGCAACTGGCGGCGCAGGCCGCGAGCCCGCAGGGGCTTGAGCTGCGCTACAAATGGAGCGCCACGGGGGGCCGCATCAGTGGCTCCGGGGCCACGACCTCCTGGGATTTGACCGGAGTTCAGCCGGGCACTTACACCGCGACCATAGAGGTCAACAGCGGTCGCGAGCTTGACTGCACGGCCTTTACGCAAACCACCGTCTACGTACGCGAGTGCCCGCCGCCCACTTGCCCGAGCATCGTCATCTCCTGCCCGGACACAGTGAAGCTGGGCCAGACTATTACTTTTAACGCCAGCGTGACAAACGTCGCGCCCACTATCACGCCGACCTACCAGTGGACGGTTTCCGCAGGAACGATTGTCAGCGGGCAAGGCACGCCGACCATCACCGTGGATACGACCGGGCTCACGGGCCAACCCATCAACGCGCGCCTGTCCGTGCTCGGCTTTAACCTTGACTGTTCGGCGCAATGCACAACGCAGGTTCCCTTGCGGGTCGAGCCGCGCAAGTTCGACGAGTTCGGAGACATTGCGCGCGATGATGAAAAAGCGCGTCTGGATAATTTTGCTATACAGCTTCAGCAGGAGCCGGAAGCGCAGGGCTACATCTTCGTCTACGGCGGAACAGGTCGCCGCATACGCCCGGACTACGTGCAGAAGCGCACGGCCCGCGTCAAGGATTACTTAATCAACACGCGCGGTATGGACGCGCGCCGCATCACGATTCTGGAAGGCCCTGCGCGTGCAGAGCCGACCGTGGAACTCTGGGTCGTGCCACCGGGCGCAGCGCCGCCGTCGCCCAGATAACCCAAGCATGAGCCCCTGAAAGGGGCGTGATATCAGTAGCCCGGCACGTTAGTGCCGGGAACACGGCAACACAAGTTTTATTTGAGCCCCGTCAGGGGCGGCATATGGTTGATGCCGCCCCTGACGGGGCTCAAACATTTATTCGACGCCTGTTCCCACGGCTCACGCCGTGGGCTACTGATATCACGCCCCTTTCAGGGGCTGATATTTCAGCAATGCTTTTAATTCTTCAACACCTCCAGCCCGCTTTGTGTTATTTAGAACCGCCGGAGGGAAAACTTTTATGGCGGAAGGCTACGTGCTGGCGATTGATCAGGGGACGACGGGGACGAAAGTTCTGGTCTTTGACCACGACGGCTCGATTCGCGGCATGTCTTATGCCGAGTTCACGCAGCATTACCCGCAGCCCGGCTGGGTCGAACACGATGCCGAAGAAATCTGGACGGTCGCCCATGAGCTTGTCGAAGACGTGCTGGAAAAAACGGGCGTGCGCGCCGCAGATATTCAAGCCATAGGCATCACCAACCAGCGCGAAACCACCGTCCTCTGGGATCGGAACACGGGCGAGCCCCTTGGCCGCGCCATCGTCTGGCAGGACCGCCGCACCGCTTTCATCTGCGACGAGTTAAAGGAGAAGGGACTATCCGAGCTTTTCATGAGCCGTACAGGTCTCGTCCTCGACCCGTATTTCTCTGGCACAAAGGTCAAATGGATTCTTGATAACACCGAAGGCTTGCGCTCGGCTGCCACGCGTGGCGAGATAGCCTTCGGCACGATTGATTCGTGGCTCGTCTGGAAACTGACGGGCGGGCGCGTGCACATCACGGATGTCTCAAACGCCTCGCGCACCCTGCTCTACAACATACACGACCTCTGTTGGGACGCGGAGCTTCTAGACGCGCTCGACATTCCAAAAGAGATTCTTCCCGAAGTCATGCCCTCTGCCTGCGTCTACGGGCAGACGGACCCCGAAGTATTTTTCGGTCAGCGTGTGCCGGTCGCCGCTTGCGCGGGCGACCAGCAGGCCGCGCTATTTGGGCAGGCGTGTTACGGCGAAGGCTTAGCGAAGAACACCTACGGCACGGGCTCGTTCGTGCTCATGAACACAGGACAGCAGGCGGTCACAAGCCGCGAAGGACTTCTCACCACCATCGCCTGGAAAATCGGGGACGAGCCTGTCGAGTACGCGCTCGAAGGCACGGTCTTTATCACGGGCGCGGCGGTGCAATGGCTGCGCGATGGTCTGGAGATTATCGAAGACGCATCGGAGACGGAAGCTCTGGCCGAGTCTCTTCCATCGAACGAAGGCGTCTATTTCGTCCCCAGCTTGACGGGTTTGGGCGCGCCGCACTGGGACGCTTACGCGCGCGGCGCAATCCTGGGACTCACGCGCGGGACAACCCGCAAACACATCGTGCGCGCTGCGCTTGAAAGCATGTGCTACCAGACGCGTGATGTGGTGCGCGCTATGGAGCGCGATTCCGGAATCGCTTTGCGCGAGCTGCGAGCAGACGGCGGGGCCGTGTGCAACCGTTTTCTGATGCAGTTTCAGTCGGACATCCTGAACGTGCCCGTCGACGTGCCTTTAATCACGGAGACGACCGTCCTCGGCGCGGCTTATCTGGCAGGGCTCGCCGTGGGCTTCTGGGAGAGCCGCGAAGAGATTGATTCCAAGTGGAAGCTCGCGCATCGCTACGAGCCACGCATGAGTGAAGAGGAAAGAGAAAGCCTCTACGAGAGATGGCTGCGCGCGGTCGAGTGCGCGAAGGGCTGGGCGCGGTAACAGCAGAGAGATTGGAGTTCAGCGAATTGCTTTTATGTCACTTCAAAATAGGACAAGTTTAGCTCCGTAGGAGCGCGATGTTTATAGCCCATGGTTACAAGAGAAGAATCAAGCTCCGTAGGAGCGGCATGTTCTTTATCCATGACATGCCGCTCCTACGGAGCTTGATTCTATTTGTGCTTCATGAACTATAAACATCGCGCTCCTAACGGAGCTAAATTCGGCTGATTTCGAGCTGACGTTTTTTACTAACCTCTGACCTCTGACCTCAGATTATGGACATCGAGCATGAAAGGTTCGACCTCGTCGTCATCGGCGCGGGCATCAACGGCGCGGGCATTGCTCGCGACGCGGCCATGCGCGGCCTCAAGGTTCTGGTGCTGGACAAGGGCGACATCGGCGGCGGGACGACGAGCTGGTCCACGCGGCTGATTCATGGAGGCTTGCGTTATCTTGAGCACGGCGAGCTTCATCTGGTGCGCGAATCTTTGAGAGAGCGCGAACGCCTCTTGCGTCTCGCGCCCCATCTGGTGCGCCCGTTGCCCATGCTCATTCCAGTTTACGAAGAGGGCCGTCGCGGTTGGTGGACGATTCGCGCGGGCATGATTGCCTATGACCTTCTTTCGTTTGATAAATCTCTCGCTCGTCATCACACGCTCTCGCGCGACGAGACACTCAAGCGCGCTCCCGGTCTGGACGCTGAAGGCTTGCGCGGCGCAAGTCTCTACTACGACGCGCAGGTCGAATATCCGGAGCGGCTCGCTTTGGAGAACGCGCTCGCGGCTTGTACGCATGGTGCTCGCATCATCACTTACGCGCGCGTCGAAAGCTTTCACACGGAACGGGGACGAGTGCGCGCCGTAGAGTTCACGGACCTCTTTTCGAACGAGAGGCGGCGAGCGCACGCGGAAGTCTATGTGAATGTAGCTGGGCCGTGGGTGGATGAGGTCTTGAAGACTTCCGGCATGGCTTCGCCGCCGCGCTTAATCGGAGGCACGAAGGGCAGCCACATCGTGGTGGATGCTTTCACGGGCGCGCCGCCGGATGCGCTCTACGTGGAAGCCGCAACCGACGGGCGGCCCTTTTTTATCATCCCGTGGAACGACCTCTATTTAATCGGGACGACCGACTTGCGTTACGAAGGCAATTTGGACAACGTGCGCGCAGATGAAGACGAGATTGAATATTTGATACGTGAGACCAACCGCGTGATTCCTTCTGCGCGGCTGACGCGGGAGCAGGTGCTTTACACTTATTCAGGCGTGCGGCCTTTGCCTTACAACGAGGGGGGCTCTCCGAACGCGGGCATTACGCGTCGGCATTTTGTGCGCGACCACGCGCCTGAGCTGGAAAATTTTATTTCCATCGTCGGCGGCAAGTTGACGACCTTCAGAAATCTTTCGGAGCAGGCGGTCGGGCTCGTCTTCAAAAAATTGAAGCGCGCCGCAGGGCCGAGCACGACGATGGAAGTGATGCTGCCGGGAGCCAGGGATTTCGAGGCGATAGCCGCGACAATCGGCGTGGACGAAAAAATCTCGGACACCACGCGCAAGCACCTACTGCGCGTGTACGGCTCGCGCGCCGCGCAAGTTTTGCGGCTGGCCGAAGAAAATCCAGAGCTGAAGGAAGTGATTGACGCGGGCGTGGGCGCGATAGGCGCGGAAGTCCTCTTCGCATTTCAAGAGGAGATGGCCCGCAACCTGACGGATTGTCTCATGCGCCGCACGATGATTGGTCTTGGTCCAGATTTGGGACGGGGCGCGGACGAGGCCGCAGCCCGCATCGCTGCTAAATATCTGGGCTGGGACGACGAGCGCGCGCGCAAAGAGCTTGCCGCTTACAGAAGCTACATAGAACGTTTTAAGGCTCCGGGCCCGTATGCGGAAGTTGAAAGGGACACGCGCTTCCTCTCTCTTCACACCTGAACCAGCGCGTGGGCCACACGGCTCGCTACGACTTCATAACAATTTCGCCATTCCCCCATGACCACCGAAGGTGTAAAGTAATCCTTAGCCTTGCCCCTCCCAAAAGATGTGTCAAAGAATTAACCCGATGTGAAAAGGAGAAAGCCCTCGCGCGGCTCGTCATGCTTTGAATTTGAAAGCGACGGCGCGCCGAGCCGAGCCTCGCATACTTTCCATGAGAATTTTAATCGCCGAAGACGAGCCGGACTCACGTCACTTGCTCGAAGTCATCATGCGTAAGTGGGGCTACGAGGTGGTCTCGACGCGCGACGGTGCGGAGGCTCTGGAGGTTTTGAATAGCCTGGAAGCTCCGCCCCTTGCCGTGCTGGACATCATGATGCCGCGCATGGACGGGCTCGAAGTCTGTCGTCGTGTGCGCGAGAAGAACGGGGCCGTGCCCGTTTACATTATTCTGCTGACGGCCAAGACGCTCCAGCGAGAGATTGTTTCGGGGCTCGAAGCGGGCGCGGACGATTATCTCACCAAGCCTTTTGATCCGGGCGAGCTGCGCGCGCGCATACGTGTGGGCGAGCGCGTGCTTGAGCTGCAACGAAGCTTGGCCGCGCGTGTCATGGAGCTGGAAGAAGCCCTCGCGCGCGTCAAACAACTACAGGGCATGCTGCCCATCTGTTCTTACTGTAAAAAGATTCGCGACGACCAGAACTACTGGGAGCAGGTCGAAAGCTATATCAGCCGCCACACGGAAGCGCAGTTCAGCCATAGCATCTGCCCTGATTGCTACACGCAGATTGTCGCGCCCGACATAGAGAAGCTGAAGAACGAGAAGACACAGGAACAGGCGGAGCGGAAAAAAAGTTAGCGTAAAAAAATAGCTCGTCCTGTGTCGTCGTTGATGACAACACAGGACGAGCTTATTTGAAAAGCCTAATGCTTAGGGCTGAAAGCTGAATGCTTAGGGCTGGCCGAAGCGCGAGCGGTATTCGGGCGAGACGATAAAGCTGCGTACCATCTCGGCGTCCACGTAGTTGCCGAAACTGTTCAGCTTGCCGAGCCAGAACGAGTAGCCCGCCCCGTCAGGGTCGCGGCGCATGTAACCGAAATATTCCATCAAGACAAAAGCATTGTTGACCTCGGCATCATAAAACGCCTTGCCGTAAGTGGTCGTGAACTGCTGGTTGCCTTCGGAGATGATGTTGATGCCGTCCACGACTTTGAAGAGGACCGAGGCGCGCGATTCCGTGCCCGTATTCAAAGCGTTGACGAGCGCCTGCTTGTCCGCCGCCGAGACCGCAACGTTCGTGGTCCGGAACAAACGCTCAACATACACGTCATTCGGGAGCCCGTCGTAGAGGGATTTGAACTCCGCCCTTTGCACGAACTGGTTGGCGAACTCAAGCTTGTTCTGATTAATCTTCGCTACAGAGAGCTGGTCGTTGACGATGATACTAGCGCCGACCGTCTGTTGGTCGGTCGTGAACTCCGAAAGATAAGGCGCGCGCCCTAAAGCTCCCTTGTAGATGCGATGGACGAAGTAGCCCGTGTACTGGAACTCGGGCGAGAGGAAGAACGCCGCAGAGGTGGTCACTCTCTGCTTGTCTACGCATTGCTCTAAGGTCTGACCGGCAAGACGCTGCGCAGGGTCGTTGCATTTCGTGATGTTCGCCGTCCAGAAATCCCAGCCGGGCGCGTCCGGCTCGCGGCCCAGAAAGTCTTTATACTGCCAGCGCACAAACTCTCTTTGCGTGTCTATGGGGTTGGCCGCGGGCGCAGCATTGGTGACGTTAAAATGGTGCACCTCAAGCTCCGCGCCCCCGTTCTTGAAGACAAAGTCATAGCTGCCATCCGGCAATGCGCCGAGGTCGAAAATCTGTACCGCGGTCACGACGGCCTGAACATGCGGGCCCAGGAGTCGCTGAATCGTCGCGTCGGTCGAATAGACAGGGCCGCTGTTGGATACCTGTCCCCAGTTTGTGATCAGATAGCCGTTGTCATCGAGGATGAGTTTGACGTGCGCGTACGTCCTGCCGTTCTGCGTCCACGTTTTGACTTCGGCCTGCACCGCTCCATCGTCATCAAGAATTCTGACGGAGGGAGGACTGCTGCTGACCTGGAAGGCCGCGTTGACGGCACCCGTAATAAAGACTCTGAATATTTCATCCTCTTCGTCAATCGTATCGCCGATAATCGGGATGCTGATTGTCTGCGTGGTCACGCCCGGATTAAAAGTCAGCGTGCCGGAGACGGGCTGGTAGTCCGCTCCGCTCGTCGCCGTCCCCGGAGATGATTCATAGGTTGCGGTCACTACCTGATTGCTCGGCGCAGACAGTGTGACAGTCACCACAGCATTCGCCGTCCCCGTGTTGCCCTCCGGCACTATCGCGCCGCCCATCGACAGCACAGGTAACGAACCGTCATCATTTGTAATCGTGCCTCGTGCCGAATCCACCACAATGGTCGCGTTGGTCGGGTTGGAGAGATTAACGAAAAATATTTCGTCGGCCTCCGGAGTGGTGTCGCCGGTAATGGGGACGATGATGCTCCTGATTCTCTGGCCGGGGGCGAGCGTGAGCGTTCCGGAGAGCGCGGTGTAATCGCTGCCGGCGGTAGCCGACAAGTCCGCCGTAGCGTAGTTGACCGAGACGGGCTTGGAGCTTGCGACCGACTGCGAGACAAGAAATGCTATCGCTTCGGTCGTTCCGGTATTCCCCTCTACTCTCGTCGCATTCGAGATGGTCAGAGTCGGAGGAGCATCGTTGTCCACGATTGTCCCTGTCGCCTGAGCGCGCGAGATGGTGGCGCTGATGGGATTGGAAAGCGTCATCGTGAAGGTCTCATCAAATTCATCCGAGAGGTCTCCGCTAATCGTGACGGAGATTTCTCCGGAGGTGCTACCCGCAGGAATGATGAGCTTGGTCGGGACGACATGAAAATCCGAGAACTGTGTGGCCGTCCCTGAGGCTGGCGTGACGTCAACTAAAATCGTCATGCCGCTCACCTCGGACAGGTTGACCTTGAAGACGGCGTTCACAATATTGAAATCATCTTCGGTAATCGTGACATCTTCTATTGAAAGAGCGGGCGGCGGGTCTTCGTCGTTGATGAGAAGCGTCGCTGTGCTCAAGGTCGTCTGTTCACCGCTCGTCGAAAAATCGCTGATGATTAAGTTGACCGACTCGCTCGCCTCGTCCGTCGTGTCGTTGATGATGGGATGGATTGTAAGAAGCGGGAGAATCTCAAGGCTGCGCTTGCGCTGTACTTCGCCTATTACAACTTCTGCCGTGTCCATAGTTCAATCCGATGTACGCCAGCGATGGAGGCGGGCATTACAAAGAGTGTATGGGAATTAAAAGACCCGCTTACAGTCTTAGACAACAGATGAAGGTAAGACAGATGATGAGGGGCGGCGAACATTTTCTATCGTTTACCATACTAATCCTTAAGCTTAAAACCGACCCTGATATGTCTTTCGGTGCTTTGGACACGAGTAAAAATGATTTCCCTTTTCTCGCTATTTTCTAGCTCAATGAAATAAGGCAGATTAAATTCAAGAGGGCGATGCAAAGGGAAATTGAAACTGCCAGTACGCACATGCCCCCAATCACTTAACGGAGGAATGTCAACATCAGACAGCAAAAGGTCGGTGTCGTCATCGTAGGGCAAAATTTCAACGTCGTGAAGCACAACGCTTTTGGCATAAAATATTGGCTTTCATTAACGATGTTATTTATCACAGGAGACTTGGCAAATGAAAGACCACTAGTGAAAAGCAGCAACGCACTGTACCCACTACCAAATAAAGGCGTAGTGGCTGAATTTGAAGTCTGAGAGCGGGATTTTCAACGAACAATTCACCGCCGAGGCGCAGAGAGCGCGGAGTTAACGCAGAGAGTTGATTCTATTCTCTGCGCCTACTCTGCGCTCTCTGCGTCTCGGCGGTGAACTTTTGTAGATTCAGCGGGTCTTGTAAAATGCTTGTAAAATGGGCTTTTAATTAGGGACGCACCGCGCTCATGCGTGGTAAACTACCCGCACGACATCTCAAAGGGCTTTCTATCACCCGTGCAATTTTTCGTCTATTCAACAAAATTATTTTTCTCTTCAACGTTTCTTCGCAATGCAGGAGGTTTGGTTCTCTTTTTGCTTGCGGTCTGTGGCCTTTCCGCGTGCAAGAGTGATTATCCGTCTTCGGCAAAGCAGCGCGCGGCGGGCGATGTGCCGCGCGAGGCGAAACAGGTACGCACGGCCCGCGTCGTAGAGATGCCTATGGGCCAGACCGTGACGGCGACGGGCACGCTCGCCGCAGACGATCAGGCGGTGGTGAGCGTCAAAGTGCCGGGACGCTTGCGCGCCATCACGGTTGACCTTGGAAGCGTTGTGCGGCGCGGGCAAACCATCGCGCAGGTCGAGCCGCAGGATTACAATCTTCGCGTACAGCAATCCGAAGCCGCGTTACAGCAGGCGCGCGCGCGTCTCGGTCTTGCTCCCGAAGGCACTGACGACCGCGTGGACCCTGAGCAGACAGGCACTGTCCGCCAGGCGCGCGCCGTGATGGAAGAAGCGCGCACCAATCTTGAGCGCACCACAACGCTCGTCAAGCAAGGCATAGTCGCGCGCGCAGAACTGGACACGGCCAACGCCGCTTATAAAGTCGCCACGAGCCGCTACCAGGATTCCATCGAAGAGATACGCAATCGACAGGCGCTGCTCTCCCAGCGTCGCACGGAGCTGGCGCTGGCGCGTCAACAACTCAAGGACACTATTACCACCGCGCCCTTTGACGGAGTGGTGCAGGAAAAGCGCGCGAGCGTCGGCGAATACGTAGCGGCGGGCGCACCCGTCGTGATGATTGTGCGTATCAATCCCTTGCGGCTGCGCGCGGAAGTCCCGGAGCGTGATGCTAAAAGCGTGCGCGCGGGCCAGAACGTGCGCGTCACGGTCGAAGGCGACTCCAATATTTACCTTGGCCGCATCGTGCGCCTGAGCCCTGCCATCACAGAGCAGAGCCGCATGCTGCGTGTCGAAGCGGAGATTACAAACGATGGAAGCCTGCGGCCCGGCTCGTTTGCCAACGCCAGTATTGTAACGGATGATACGGGCATGGCCGTGACCGTGCCCACGAGCGCTGTCATCACATTCGCGGGCATCGAGAAAGTCATCGTGGTCCAGAACGGCAAGGCCGTCGAAAAGCCTGTCACGACCGGAAGACGCGCCGCCGACTGGACCGAAATCACAGCCGGAGTCAACGTCGGCGATGCCGTGATCATCGAACCCGGCAACCTGCAATCAGGCCAGCCCGTCAACGTGGTCGAGTAATTTGCGATTTTGGATTTGCGATTTTCGATTGGAAGCGGACAAATCAAAGATTTGAAATCTGAAAATTTTTTAATTTTTTAGTCCTTAGCCAATCGCAAATCGGCAATCGCAAATCGAAAATTCTTTATGCAGAAGTTAGCGGAAATTTGTATCCGTCGTCCGGTGTTCGCGGCGATGATCATCCTGTCTCTGGTGGTGGTCGGCGCGGCGAGCTATTTTCGTCTGGGCGTGGATCGTTTCCCGGCTGTTGATCTGCCGACGGTGAGCGTCCGCACGAACCTTCCCGGCGCTTCGCCCGAAGAGGTCGAATCCGAAGTCTCGCAAGTCATCGAAGAGGCCGTCAATACTGTTGACGGCATAGACCAGTTGCGTTCCATCTCGGGGCAGGGAACTTCGTTTGTCATCGCGACCTTCAAGCTTGAACGCGACATAGAGACGGCGGCGCAGGACGTGCGCGACCGCGTCAATGCCGTGCTCAGGGATTTACCGCAGGACGTGCGCCCGCCCATCGTCCAAAAATTTAATAACGACAACGCGCCTGTTCTGACGATTGCGCTTTCGTCCGACCGCTCCGTGCGCGAACTGACTGAACTGGCGGACAAGACCGTGCGTGTGCAGTTGGAGCGCGCGGGCGGTGTTGGTGAAGTGAGTGTTGTCGGCGGTCTTGAGCGCGCCATCAACGTCTGGGTGGATGCCGAGCGTCTGACGGCCTATCGCATTCCTATTACACAGGTGCGCGATGCCTTGCAGCGCCAGAACACGGACGTCCCCGGCGGAAACGTGGACGCGGGCCGCCGCGAGCTGACGCTGCGCACGCTGGGCCGCTTTTCGGATGCGCGCGAGTTTAATGATTTAGTCATCGCGAGCATAGACGGCGCGCCCGTTCGCCTGCGCGATGTCGGCCACGTCGAGGACGGGACGAAAGAGCAACGCTCTTTGGCTCGCTTGAACGGCGTGCCGACCGTGATGCTGGAAATTCGACGTCAATCGGGCGCGAATACCATCGCCGTCATCAACAACGTCAAGGCTGAACTGGCGCGCGTCTCGGGACAGATGCCGCAGGACGTCAAACTGGAAATCATCCGCGACCAATCGCGCTACATCAACTCTGCGCTCCACGAGATTCAGATTCACTTAGTCTTAGGCAGCATCCTCGCCTGTCTCGTCGTGCTGCTTTTTATGCGCTCGTGGCGCTCGACCTTGATTGCGGGCATTGCCATCCCTGCTTCCGTTATCTCGACCTTCGGCATGATGCGGGCGCTCGACTTTACCTTAAACTCCGTGACGATGTTGGCGCTCGTGCTGATGGTCGGCGTCGTGATTGACGACGCGATAGTTGTCCTTGAAAACATCTTCCGCTTTATCGAAGAAAAGAAGATGTCGCCCATGCGAGCGGCGCGCGAGGCCACCGCCGATATAGGTATGGCGGTGATGGCGACGACATTTTCGCTCGTCGTCATTTTCCTGCCCGTCTCCTTCATGTCTTCGATTTCGGGCCGCTTCCTATACCAGTTCGGCATCACGGCGGCTGTTGCGATCATGGTCAGCCTGCTCGTCTCCTTTACGCTGACGCCGATGATGAGCGCAAGGCTATTGCGCGCGGAGGATATAGGGAAAGGCGGTGGTCATGAAGAGGGTGAAGGCGGCGTGGCTGCGTCGCGTCGCGGCTTCTACGCGTGGCTCGACCGTTTCTACACGCGCGCGCTTTCCTTCGCGATGCATCATCGTCTGATAGTTTCCGCGCTCGCTCTTGTAGTGATTGCGTCTAGCGTCCCGCTCTATCAACTGGTCAAGCAGGAATATATCCCTACGAATGTTGATGAAGCGGAGTTTGAAGTGGGAGTGAACGCGCCCGAAGGGACGAGCCTCGCCGTGATGGACGAAGCGATGCGCTCTATTGAAGAGGATTTGAGGACGACGCCGGGCGTGCGTCTCGTGTTGTCCAACGCCGGAGGCTCTTTTCTAGGGGCCGTCAATCAGGGCGGCGCATACATACGCATCGCACCGCATGAAGAGAGAACCCTGTCGTTCACAAAATTCTGGGAGTCGCTCAAGCACGGTCGCCCCCTTGATGCTTTTCGCGGCAACTACACGCAGCGCGATGTGATGCAGGAGGTCCGTGCGCGTCTTAGAAAATACGCGCACCTGCGTACCAACGTGCGCAACGCGCCTTCCTTTAACATCGGCGGCGGCTTCCTTGATATAGACTTTGTACTACGCGGGCCGGACCTCGTCGCGCTCTCGAAATACGCCGAACAGTTGCGCGACAAGACCAAAGAGCTTGGCGGCATCGTGGACGCAGACACCTCGCTCAAGCTGGATAAGCCGGAGCTGCGCGTTCGCATAGACCGCGCGCGTGCCGCAGACCTCGGCGTGGATTCTTCCGACATCGCCACAAGCTTGCGCCTGATGGTCGGCGGTGACGAACAGGTGACGCGTTATCGCGACGAATCGGTCAACGAAGACTACGACGTGCAGTTGCGTTTGAAGACCACGGACAGGAGCAACGTCGCGGACATCTCGCGTCTTTATGTTCCGTCGTCGCGCGGCGGTCTCGTGCGTCTTGATAATCTGGTTCAAATCAAGGAGGAGATTAGCCCGTCGCGCATTGACCGTCTGGACCGTCAACGGCTTGTCAGTTTAAGGGCGAACGTTGCGCCGGGCTACGCGCTCGCGGATCGTCTGGAAGCCTTGCGCACGGCTGCGCGAGAAATGAATTTGCCGTCCAGTTACACGACGACCGTCTCGGGTCGTGGCCGCGAGCTTGAGCGCACCTTTATCGAATTCATCTTCGCCTTTCTGCTCTCCATCGCCTTCATGTACATGATTCTAGCTTCGCAGTTCGAGAGCGTGATTCACCCCATCACCATCCTGCTGAGCCTGCCGCTTTCCGTGCCCTTCGCGCTGCTATCATTATGGGGCACGAGCGATACTTTGAATCTATACTCGGCGCTCGGCGTGCTGGTCTTGTTCGGCGTCGTCAAGAAGAATTCCATTCTTCAGATAGACCACATGAACAACCTGCGCGCGCGCGGGATGGAACGCTTTGATGCCATCATGCAGGCCAACCGCGACCGCCTGCGTCCCATCCTGATGACGACGCTCGCGCTTGTCGCGGGCATGACGCCGCTGGCGCTCGGCACGGGACCGGGCGCTGAAGAACGTCGCTCCATCGCGGTCGTCGTCATAGGCGGACAGACGCTCTCGCTCTTTTTAACACTCATCGCAACGCCCGTTGCCTACTCCATCTTCGACGACCTCGGAGAAGGCGCGCTCTGGCGCAGTCTTGCTTCAAAGCTCGGCGCACTTCCGGCACGAATAAAAGAGCGCAGGCGTAGGCGTCAAACGGAGGCGCAGCCAGAGGCCGTAGATGTCGAGCCGCTGGCCGAGCATGACGAGCGCGCGGTGAATCTACGCGCCGAGAGCGGCGATTAATCCGTAAGCTGTATTAGCCCCGTGGGGGCAATATATCAGTAGCCCGGCGCGTGAGCGCCGGGAATCACGTGCGATACAGCATTGAGCCCCGTCAGGGGCGGCATCCAATTTATGCCGCCCCTGACGGGGCTCAATGAATTAATCGGCCCTGTGTTCCCACCACTGACGTGGTGGGCTACTGATATCTCGCCCCTTACGGGGCTGCGTTACCTTTACGCGACGAGCACGACCTTGCGGGAGTTGTTCCCGTTCGAGACCGGTTGAGCCGACGGGAACGAGTAGGTCTCCGCGATAATCTTTTCCGCGCCCGAGGCTTCGACGGGTTTGGAGAAGAAGTAGCCCTGGCCGAACTCGCAGCCCAAGCGTTGCAGGAGCGATAACTGCTCGCTCGTCTCCACGCCTTCGGCCACCACGTCCATCCCCAGATTCTGCGCGAGCATGACGACCGTGCGAACAATCTCCATGTTCTCGTTATTGTCGGACATCTGCGTGACGAACGAGCGGTCGATCTTCAAAGTGTCAATCGGGAAACGGTGCAGGTAGCTCAAGCTGGAATAGCCCGTGCCGAAATCGTCTATGCTTAGTTTGAGGCCGAGCGCGCGCAGTTGCTTCAACATCTCCGTGGCCGTCTCTATGTTTTCCATAACGACCGATTCGGTAATCTCAAGTTTCAGGCTGCGCGGGTCAAGACCCGTCTCTTCGATAATGGCCGCCACCTCGCTCATCAAATCGGGTTGAGCAAACTGCTTGCCCGAGAGGTTGACGCTGATAAAGAGCTGCGGGTCCGAGGGGAACATGGCTTGCCAACGCTGCATCTGTCGGCACGATTCCTTCAAGACCCACGCGCCAATCGGCATAATCAATCCGGTCTCTTCCGCGACAGGCACGAAATCAATCGGTGAGATTAATCCGCGCTCCGGATGACGCCAGCGAACCAGTGCTTCAAAGCCGCGCAGGTTGCTCGTCTCCAGAGAGACAATTGGCTGGTACTGCACGAAGAACTCTTCGCGCTCGACGGCGCGGCGCAAGTCCGTCTCCAACTGCAAGAGGTTCATGGCGCGCGCGTGCATCGCCTTGTCGAAAATCTCGTGACGAGCTTTGCCTAAAGTCTTCGCGCGGTACATGGCCGTGTCGGCATCGCGCAGGATGTCTTCGGCGCGCTCGTAGGCGCTAGAGCCCGGAGCGATGCCTATGCTCACGGTGGTAAAGACTTCGCGCCCGCTCAAAGTAAAGGGCACGGTCAGCTCACTCTGCACACGCTCGGCGACGTAGATAGCATCCGTTTCATCATCAATGTCTTCGATGAGCACAGTGAACTCGTCGCCGCCAAGGCGTGCAATCGTGTCGCCCGGTCTCAGGCACATCTCAAGACGGCGCGCGATGCCTACAAGCAACTGGTCGCCAATCATGTGGCCCAAAGAGTCGTTGATAATCTTGAAGCGGTCCAGGTCCAGATAAAGGACTGCGAATTTCTGGTCCGGGTTGCGCTTCGCGCGCGCAATCGAGAGGCCGAGGTGGTCCATAAAGAGCGCGCGGTTCGGCAGACCCGTGAGCGCGTCGTGGAAAGCATCATGCAGGAGTCGGTCTTCGGCGCGTTTGCGATCCGTGATGTCCTGCACCTGAAAGATTAAGTGAGATGCACCCGTGTAAGCGTCGCGCGCCTGCGAAACGTTCCAGAGCACCCAGACCTCCTGGCCCTCCTTATGTATGTAACGCTTCTCCATCTGGTGCGCTTGAATCTTGCCCTTGAGCAGGTCTTTGATGGAGGAGAGCGCCACGGCCAGATCGTCCGGGTGCGTGATGGTCAGAAAATCCGTCGCCATCAATTCGCGCGCCGAGTAACCCAGGAGCGCGCAGAGCGAGCGGTTGACCTGAAGCCAGCGGCCTTCCGAAGAAACAATCGCCATCCCGATGGCCGCGTGGTCAAAGGCCGAGCGGAAGCGTTCGGAATCGTCCTTCATCTTTGCGCCGTAACGCTCTGTCTGCGGGGCGCGCTGCTGGATGTTTCTCAAGTACATCCGGAAGGCAGCGTGTGCCAGTGCCGCCATCGTGGTAATCGCCATGAAGGCGTTAAAGCCTATGGCTCCGACAAGGACGGCGACCAGATGCGCCATGATGACGCCGACGGTGTAGGCGACGACGGTCCAGAAGAAGATAGTCGTGGTGGTTCGCCACAGCGCCTGCTGAATCTTGTAAGCTCCGCCAATCATGATCATCGAGGAGCTGAAGAGGGATTGGACTAGAACGGCCAGACCGAGCGCCTGAAAAAACGGCAGCGAGTAGCTGGCCTGACCCAGCTCCGTGATGTCCCCGTAGCTCAAGCGCAGCGTCCAGACGAGGATAAAAGTTGAGACCACTGTGAGCGACGATTGGAAGAAATAGGTGAGCGCGTCTTTGCCCGAGCGAAGCGCCAGGCAGAGCGCTACGAGCGTCGCAAAGAGTACGCCCGCGTCGCCGCCAAAGAGCATCATCGAGAGGAAGATGAAAGCGTCTGTGATGCGAATGTGGCCGCGCCCGCGCGGAATCGGCACGGTGTAACGCGCGCTGGTTTGAACGCCGACCAGGGCCAGGAGCAGGAAGGGAACGGCGGGGCCTGCTACAGGCCAGCGATACATCGTGAACAACAAGGCCAAGCCCCCCAAGCCCGTGACCAGTTGCATGAATCTGTGGTTGAACCGCTGAATGCTTGTTGAGTCCATAAGAGGTTATCGGGTCGAAACAGTTTATACGTCTTCGGAGGAAGTGCCGAGGGACAAGGCGGGTGTGACTATAGCAAGCCTGATGCCGAATCACGCTCTCCGAAGTTAAATGCTTGAACCAGTTAGCATTTAGCTAACTGTGGTGGCGGCACGTGGAGTTGTAAAGCTTACCTTCCCGGTCAAAAAGAAGCGTTTGCTTGACACAATTTGACAGGTCTCGGTCAATATCAAAGAGAGATTTGTGAGAAGGGAGATTCTAACCTTTGACGCAGGCGTTTAAGGAGGGGCCGAAGCCTGCGCTCCGGAAATAATATAGCACAAAGGCGGGCGGGAAAGTCCAAAAGAATTTTTCGAAAACATTAAGGATTTTCTGGAAGTGAGCGGAACGACTTCCAGTTTTTTCGGGGCACGTCAAACCAGCCACTTGAAGAGGTAAACCAGTCCGACAATAGCGCCGCCCGCGACGAGCACTAAGAGGAGCGCCAGGGCGAAGACGAGCAGCTTGAATTTCCTGTAACGGTTTTTATCCGGCGGCGCAAGCGAGCCTTGTGGAAAATAGGGCGGCGGAGTATAGGTCGCCATGATTAATTCCTTCCTTAACGATTCACCCAATCACGAATGACCCTCTTTAATAGAACAGCCATCCCTTACGTATTCTCTAAAGCTCATTATTCTAGCACGCGGAGAAAGACAAGGGCGCGTAAATCGTAAATCGTGAATCGTAAATAGAGAAAAGCAGTTCTTACTATTTACGATTTACCATTTACGATTTACGACTTACCCGCTCTTAATTTGACTCATCGCGGAATTTTGGCGTAATGTCTTGCGCAATCTCCTCTAAAGACAACTAGCGATTCTAAATGAGACCGTTGCTGACAGCTCTTTTATCCCTGTGCCTGGCCTTCGCGCTGGCGGGTTGCAGACGTGCGAGCGAGCAGGCCGCGAACAACGCGGAGGGCGCGAACGCGAGCGGCGAAACCTCCCCCGCCGCGCAAAGTGAAGCGCAGCGATACGTCGCGCAGGGCAACGACGCGTTCTACAAAAACGATCAGGAACAGGAAGCCATAGAGGCTTACAAAAAAGCTATTGAGCTTGATCCGAATTATGGTGAAGCCTATTACCGGCTGGGTCTTGTTTACGTCGCGGGGGGCAAGCGGGACGAGGCCGAAGAGGCTTTTAAGAAGGCCATAGAGGTTTTGGAAAAGCAACTGCGCACGAACCAGAAGGACGCGCAAGTGCATTACATTCTGGGCCAGTCGCTGATGGGGCTCGCTAATCTTCAGGACACTTCCAAATCACAGAAGACTCTTCAGGAAGCGGTCAAGGCTTTGAAGAAGGCCGTGAGCCTTGAGCCGGAAAACGCAGACATGTACTACGAGCTGGGACAGGCGCACAGCCGCCTCATACAGTACAGAGAGGCCGTGGCTGCTTTTGAAAAAGCAACGGAGCTGGACCCGGACAACTACCGCGCGAGCGAAGCTCTGGAAAAAGCCAAAGAAGATTTGAGCCGCTTCAACACACTCTACAAACGCGAAGAGACCAAGCTCAAACAGGAGGAAGCGGCCCGCAAACGTAAAGAAGAGGAAGAGAACGCCAACGGGAACGCGAACGCAAACTCGAACAACAAATCAAACGATAATAGCTCCGCTCCCAAAGCTCCTTAAACGCTCCCTCGTTCAACCTTGCGTGATGCGGTTGACTCTCAAATGGCTTGGTTATAGAAGCACATTTCGTCCCCGTCGCCTCACCCTTACACAAATGGCTGACGCTTCATCGTAAGTGTCTCAAAAAATTTACTACTAAAGATGCAGGAGGAAATTTATGTCATCGGAGAGCCCGGCAACAGCTATCAATGAGGAGAAGCTACAGCAATTCATGGGAAAGGTGATCTCGGATTTCGGCGCTGGCTTAAGCTCCGTGCTCTGCTACATAGGGCAGAAGCTGGGGCTCTACAAGGCTCTGGCCTCGGGTGGTGCGGCCACGCCGGAAGAGTTGGCCGAGCGCACGGGAACTCAGCCGCGTTACGTGCGTGAGTGGCTGATTAATCAGGCGGCGGGCGGCTACGTGGACTACGACAAGGAGACGGGCCGCTTCTCGCTCGGGCCGGAACAGGCGCTGGCCCTCACGGATGAGCAGAGCCCGTTTTTTGTCGGCGGCGGTTTTTACGTCATCAAGGCCATGGCACGCGCAGAGCCGCGCATCACAGAAGCTTTTACCAAAGGCGGCGGGATGCTCTGGGGCGAGCACGACCCGGATTTGTTCGTCGGCACGGAACGCTTTTTCCGTCCCGGCTACACGGCGCACCTCGTGGCCGAATGGATTCCGTCTCTGACGGGCATCGAAGAGAAACTCAAAGCGGGCGGAGTGGTGGCCGACATAGGCTGCGGCCACGGCGCTTCGACCATCATCATGGCAAAGGCTTATCCGAACTCGCGCTTCTACGCCTACGACAATCACGAAGCTTCGATTGAGAAGGCGCGTCGTCGTGCGGAAGAAGCGGGCGTCGCGGAGCGTGTGACTTTTGAAGTGGCGGACGCCGCTTCATTCCCCGACAGGCAATACGACATGGTCGCGTTCTTTGATTGCCTGCACGACATGGGCAACCCCGTGGGAGCGGCGCGCCGCGCGTTTGAGACGCTCGCTCCTGAAGGCAGCGCGATGATTGTCGAGCCGATGGCGGGTAATACTATCGAAGAGAATTTCAATCCCGTGGGGCGCACCTTCTCCGCTGCTTCGACGCTCTGCTGTACGCCAAATTCTCTGGCCTCCGGCGGTCCAGGTCTGGGTGCAGTTGCGACCGAAGCGGTTTTGCGCGAGACGGTCATGGCCGGAGGCTTTACCGAATTCCGCCGCGCCACCGAAACCGTCTTCAACCGCGTCTTTGAAGCAAGACGGTAACGATTGCGGATTGCGGAATGAAGGAATTGATTCATCGGTTCATTTTTTCATTGAATCAATGAACCGATGAATCAATGAATCAATCCTTTTTCATTCCGCAATTCATTGGTCTTCTGCTCTGGGGACAATGTCTTCGAGTTGCGAGAGGCTGCCCGTGACGGGTAGCTTACACTTTAACGTGCTCTCTTTAGCTGTTGCTCCCGTGGGCTTGATTGTGATGGAAGCGTCGCGGCGTGAGGGCTTTTCTTCATCGTTGAAATCGTCGCTGATGGTATAGCTGTAGCCATTGTTCTCGAACCGGAGCGAGAGATAGGTCACGAGTGGGCGCGTGTAGCGAGAGTATTTGAAAGCCGTTTGAGAATTGGCGCGCGTGTTGGGAAATTCCAGCTCTACTTGATTGGGCCGCCCGAACCTGTACTGCACATAGCCGCCGCTCTGATTAAGCTCCTTCGAGCTGCACACGGACGCAAACTTTCTTTGACCCCTGATTTCGCAGTTCCACACCACACGCTCCGTTGGGGCGCATAGCGAAACTGTCTTCACCGACGAAGCCGTGGCGGCGGCACGCACTCGCTCCGTCATCACCTCGTGCTCAACTGCAAAGAGCAGAGCGGCCATGAGCCCCGCGAAAATTAAAGCTCGTCTGCACATAATGTTTTTTTCTCCATTGACATGACCGGAATTGAAAAGTCTCGATACAATGTTTGACCTCCTCTCTCTTCATCCGCCCTTGACAGGAATTGCCTCGTTCGTAGATGTTACGTCAAGCTCTTGACTTCGCGCAAAATTCCTTCCGAGGAGAAACAGATGAAAATCTTTCTCGCTGTGGTCTGCGTCGTGCTCTGCGCAGCAGCCACCACACCCCTGTCGGTCCAGCAGGCGCAAACGGACAGGCCGCAAGCCTTTGTCGGCGCGCTTGTCATTCCCATCAGCGGCCCGCCCATTGAGAACGGCGTCATAGTAATCTCGCGCGGCAAGATTGTGGCGGTCGGCGCGCGTGGTGCAGTCAACGTTCCTTCGGATGCGGAAGTGCGCGACATGATGGGCAAGGTCATCATGCCCGGTCTGGTGGACACGCATAGCCACATAGGAGGCGTCGCGGGCGGCGACAATTCCGGCCCGATTCAACCGGACGTGCGCGTGCTGGACTCACTGGACGTGCGCAACTCCGGACTGATGCGTGCGCGTGCGGGGGGCATCACGACCGTCAACGTCATGCCCGGCTCCGGGCATCTGTCGAGCGGTCAGACGCTCTACTTAAAACTGCGTCGCGGCAACGTAGCCGAAGACCTCCTCATACGCGATGCACAGGGCAACATCATGGGCGGTCTCAAGATGGCGAACGGCACGAATCCTTTGCGCACCAATTCGCCCGGTCCCTTTCCGGGAACGCGCGCCAAGAGTGCAGCGCTCGTGCGCGAGCAGTTGGTTAAGGCGCAGGATTACAGGGACAAGATTCGGCGCGCGCGCGGCGATGCTTCAAAGCTTCCGGCGCGCGACCTCGGGATGGAAGCGCTCGTAGAAGTTTTGGACGGCAAGCGCGTCGTGCATTTTCACACGCATCGCTATGACGACATCCTGACGGCGCTCAGGCTGGCGAAAGAATTTAACTTCCGCATCGTCTTGCAGCACGTCTCGGAAGGCTGGAAAGTTCCGGAGGAGATTGCGCGCTCGAAAGCTCCCGCTTCCATCATTGTCATAGACGCGCCGGGCGGAAAGCTCGAAGCCGTCAACATGTCTATGACGACCGGCGCTGTGCTTGAACGCGCGGGCGTGCTCGTAGGCTTTCACACGGACGATTACATCACGGACTCGCGTCTCTTCCTGCGCTCGGCTGGTCTTGCGGTGCGCGCGGGCATGCCGCGTGACAAGGCTCTCTACGCGCTGACCATGGCGGGCGCGCGTATGCTCGACATGCAGGACCGCACGGGCTCGCTCGAAGTTGGAAAGGATGCTGACTTTATCATCCTCTCTGGCGACCCCTTGAGCGTCTATACGCACGTCCTCGAAACTTACGTGGAAGGCGTGCGCGTCTTTGACCGCGCGAACGCGGAAGATCGTCTATTCGCTGTGGGCGGCTACGGCGCAGGACGCGGCGAGATGTTTGATCTGGATTGCTTCGACGGCGACGCGAGAGGAGGCAACTGATGAAATCGATTATGAAAATCCGGCTCGCGCGAACGAGCTTGATGTGCGCTATGGGTTGCTTTCTACTTTTGGCTTTCTTCGCTTCACACGCGCGAGCGCAGGTAGCCGTGCGCGGCGAGACTGTCTACACGATGGCGGGCGAACCCTTGAAGGACGGCGTCGTGCTCATACGCGACGGCAAGATAGAGCGCGTTGGTCCTGCGAGCCAAGTTAACATTCCCGCGAACTACAGAACTTTGCGTGCGCGCGTGGTCACGCCCGGATTGATCGATGCGCGCTCAGTCGTGGGGCTCTCAGGCTATTTGAACCAGCCTACGGATCAAAGCCAGTTGGAAACGTCCGCCAGTATTCAACCAGACCTGCGCGCCTTTGATGCTTATGACGCGCGCGAGCGATTGATAGAATGGCTGCGCCGCTTCGGCATCACCACCATCCACACGGGCCACGCTCCCGGCGCGCTCATCTCCGGGCAGACGATGATTGTCAAAACCATCGGCGACACGGTGGACCAGGCCGTGATTGTTCCGACGGCGATGATTTCCGCCAGCCTCGGCAATGCAGGGTTGGGGCAGGGAGGCAAACCGCCCGGAACGCGCGCCAAGGAGATGGCGATGCTACGCGCGGAGCTGACGAAGGCGCGCGAGTACGCGACGAAGCTGACGACGGCGAAGGAAGACCAGAAGCCTGCGCGCGACCTGCGCATGGAAGCGTTAGGCGCAGTGCTCCGACGCGAAATCCCTTTGCTCGTCTACGCGCAACGCGCACAGGACATAGTGACTGCTCTGCGGCTCGCCAAAGAATTTAATATACGCATCGTTCTGGACGGAGCGGCGGAAAGCTATCTCGTGCTTGACCAGATAAAGGCCACGAATGTTCCTATCATCGTTCATCCGACGATGTCGCGCGCCGCTGGTGAAAACGAAAACCTGAGCATGGAGACGGCAGCGACCCTGCGCAAGGCCGGAATCACTGTCGCGCTTCAGAGCGGTTATGAAAACTACGTGCCCAAAACGCGCGTCGTGCTTTTTGAAGCGGCGATTGCGGCCTCCAACGGTCTCTCGATGACGGAAGCGTTGGCCGCCGTGACCATTGACGCCGCGCGCGTGCTCAATATCTCGAACCGCGTCGGCTCACTCGAAGCGGGCAAGGACGCGGACATCGCGCTCTTTGACGGCGACCCCTTCGAATATACCACGCACGTCACAGGCGTCATCATCAACGGTCAGGTCGTGAGCGACACGGCGCAGTAAGAAGAGAAATTAACAGGGATGGACAGGATAGACAGGATAAAAAATACAAAGGGGAAAAGGGAAAGAGGGGAAATGGGTAAAGGGTGAAAAGCTTTACCTCTTTCCCTTTCTGTATCCTGTTTATCCTGTCCATCCTGTTTGAATCGGTGTTGAAATGAATCGGAAGTTAATGCTTGACGAAGATGCGCGGCTAAAGCTGTGGGCACACGTCTTTGAGGTGATTGAGGATTACGCGAGGCGCGTTGGCGAGGCGCGTGTTGCGCCCGTGCTCGATTTGGAGCGGATTCGCGCAGAGATTGAGCCGGTTGATTTCGCGCGGGCGCTTGAGCCGCTCGAAGCTGTTGATGTCGTCGCGCGCGGGCTCTGGCAGTATCAGGTACACACGCCGCACCCGCGCTACTTCGGTCTCTTTAATCCTGCGCCGACCACGGCTGGCATCGCTGCGGACACACTGGTCGCGGCCTTTAATCCGCAGATGGCCGCGTGGAGTCATAATCCTTACGCGGCGGAAGTAGAGAGCCATCTGGTGCGCGCCTTTGGGCTACGGTTCGGTTACGCGCGGGATGAAACTGACGGCACGTTCTGTTCGGGCGGGGCCGAAGCGAATCACACGGCGCTTTTGACGGCGCTCGTTCATTCGTTCCACAGTTTCGCGCGTGAAGGCTTGCGCTCGCTCTCTGCACAGCCGGTCTTTTACGTTTCAGGTCAAAGTCATCATTCGTTTCTCAAAGCGGCGAGGCTCTGCGGGCTCGGCACGGAATCGGTGCGTGAGGTAGGCGTGCGCAATGATTTCACGATGGATGTCGAGCGTCTTGAGGCAACAATTAAAAGTGACCGCGACGAGGGACGCGCGCCCTTCATGATCGTTGCGACTGCGGGAACAACCGGCGCTGGATTGATTGACCCGATTGCGTCGATAGCAGATGTTGCCAAGCTGGAAAACCTGTGGCTTCACGTTGACGCGGCGTGGGGCGGCGCGGCTGTGCTGGTGCCTGAGCTGCGCGCGCATCTGGAAGGAATAGAGCGCGCCGATTCCATCACTTTCGACGCGCACAAGTGGCTGTCTGTTCCGATGGGCGCGGGGCTTTATCTCACGCGCCACCCGAAAATACTGGAACAAACTTTTAGCACCGCGACGAGCTATATGCCGCGCGAGTCCTTGGAGTTCGGCGTCGCGGACCCCTACAACCATTCCATGCAGTGGTCGCGTCGCTTTATCGGGCTGAAAGTTTTTCTCTCGCTGATGGTGGCGGGCTGGGAAGGCTACGCGGAGGCCGTGCGGCATCAAACACGCATGGGCGCGCATCTCCGTCGAGAATTGGAAGCGGCAGGCTGGAAAGTCGTGAATCAAACGCCTCTTCCGGTCGCCTGCTTTGTTGATGTAAAGAACGCTAAAGGGAATGAGCCGGACTATCTTGATGAAATAGCGCGTCGCGTCGTCACGTCGGGCAAGTCGTGGATTTCCACCACGCAGCTCGGCGCGGACACGCACGTTTTAAGAGCATGCATTACGAACTACCGCACGGAGGAAGAAGACGTGCGCGCGTTGATAGAAGCCCTAGACGAAGCAAGAGAATTGATACATTGATTCATCGGTTCATTGATTCAATGAAAAAATGAACCGATGAATCAATTCTTCTCAACCTCTTCCCATCCAGCTTCGCAGCGCGGGGATGTTGCCGTGGTCGAGTATGAGCAAGCCTATGGAGAGCAGGGCGAGCGCGTACATCATCGGGTGAATCTCGCGGCGGCGTCCGGCCATCAGGTACAGGGCCGTGTGCGAGACGAAGCCCCAGAGGATGCCCTGCGTGATGGAGAAGGTTAGGGGAATTAGAATGATAGTCAGAAAAGCAGGAAGCGCATCCTCTACTTTTTCAAAAGAGAGCTGGGCGACCGATTTGAACATCGAAGCGCCGACCAGAATCAGGACCGATGCGGTCGCATAAGGCGGGACGACGCCCGCGAGCGGCGCTAGAAAAAGACAGGGCAGAAAACAGAGCGCCGTAAAAACTGAGGTCAAGCCTGTGCGCCCGCCCATCTCTATCCCCGCGATGCTTTCGATGTAAGCCGTGCCCGAAGACGTGCCCACCACACCTGCGCCGAGCGTGGCCCACGAGTCCACTATCAATCCTTCCCTCAGATTTCGCGGGTAGCCGTCCTTGTCCACCATCCCCGCCGCATGCGACACGCCTATAAAGGTCGAGATTGAATCGAACAGGTCCGTGAAGAGAATCGAGATGATCGCGGGCAGGAGCGAGAGCTTGAGCGCGCCTAAAATGTCGAGCTTGAAAAAGACGCTCTGAAAATCCGGCGCGCTCAAAAACTTCTCGGGCGCTTTCAAGAGTCCCAGAGCCCACGCCGCCAGAGTGATAAAAAATATTCCAGACAGGTAAGCCAGAGGGCTCTTGCGATGCAAGAGCCAGACGGTGAGCGCCGTCCCCAGAATCATTAACAGCACAGTGCGGTCGAGCATCCCAAGTTTGACGAACGTCACGGGGTCGGCCACGATAAGGCCGGAATTTTTGAGCCCTATGAAAGTCAAAAAGATGCCAATGCCTGCGGCGGTCGCGATTCTTAAACTCGCAGGGATGGCGCGCGCTATGGTTTCGCGCACGGGTGTTATGGAGACTATCAGAAAAAGCACGCCCGCCCAGAAGACTATGCCGAGCGCGACGGGCCACGGCACGCGCTGGCCCAGAATAATCGTGTAGGCGAAGAAGGCGTTGATGCCCATGCCGGGCGCGACGGCGAAGGGAAGCCGCGCGTAAATGCCCATCAGGAGCGTCATCGAGAAACAGAGCACGACGGTCGCCGTCAGGACGCCCGAGAAAGCCATGCCCGTTCCTTCCGTAGAGAGAATCGCTGGATTGACGACGACGATGTAGGCCATCGTGAAAAATGTCGTCACCCCTGCGATGGCTTCCGTCCGCCAGTTCGGCGCGGGCTGCTTTTTATCTTTGCTCATAGGCATATGTCGCGGCGCGCTTCCGGATGTCCGAAGTTTCAATTAGAACTCACCGCAGAGACGCAGAGATGTCGCGGAGGAAGCGCAGAGAGTTGAATTTCTCTCTGTTCCTGCTCTGCGCTCTCTGCGTCTCTGCGGTGAATAACTTGACGAGCATCCGCTCTCAGATTCAAATTGAGTTCCAGCCGTTTATGCTATGACTACGGCCCGGAAGTCCAGCCTTCGCGAGCCGTCGTTATTGACTTTCGTCTCGATTTGGCATAGAAGCACTTTACCGTTTTCGCTGTGCCACAGCGTACCCAGTCCCGAAAATTTTTATCAAACGAGGTCGCTTCAGATGAAGAAGCCTATCAGTATCAACGTCAACGGCGCGGCTTACCAGCATGAGGTCGAGCCGCGCATGCTGCTTGTACATTACATCCGAGACGTGCTCGGGCTGACGGGCACGCACGTCGGCTGCGAAACGTCGCTGTGCGGCGCGTGTACCGTTTCTGTGGACGGGCAGGCCGTCAAATCCTGCACAATGTTCGCCGTGCAGGCCGAAGGCGCGCAAGTTGTGACCATCGAAGGCTTGAGCCATAACGGCGAGCTTCATGCCGTGCAGCAGGGATTCTGGGAGAAGCACGGGCTTCAGTGCGGCTACTGCACGCCCGGCATGATCATGGCTGCGGCGCAAGTCCTCGACAGGAATCCTGACGCGACCGCCGAAGAGATACGCCACGGCCTTGAAGGAAATCTATGCCGCTGCACCGGCTACCAGCACATCGTCGAAGCAGTCCAGTACGCAGCACAAAAAAAGTGACAAGTGACGAGTGACAAGTGACAAGATAAAACATCTTCTTGCTTGTCACTTGTCACTCGTCACTTGTCACTGCCTTATGGAGGTTCTATGCCCAAGTTCGTCGGACAGAGATTGAAGCGCACGGAAGACCCGAGATTGATAAAGGGTCTGGCGCACTACGTTGATGACATACGTTTGCCGGACACGCTGCACGTGGTCTTCCTGCGCTCTATGTACGCGCACGCGCGGCTTGTGAGTGTTGATGTGAGCGAAGCTTTGAAAGCGCCGGGCGTGGTCGCCGTTTACACGGGTCAGGATTTGGGTGAGAAGATTGGCCCGGTGCCGTGCGCGAGCGCGCTCGAAGGCTTGAAAGTGCCGCCGCATCGCCCGCTCGCCAAAGATAAAGTCTATTTTGTGGGCCACCCAATCGCAGCGGTCGTCGCGACGGATCGTTATGCCGCGCGCGATGCAGTCGATTTAATCATGGTGGATTACGATGACTTGCCTGCGGTCGTGGATGTTGAAGAGGCTGCTAAGGAAGGTGCGACGGTCATCCACGAACAGTTTGGCGACAACATCGCTTACAGGTTGACGGCTGGCGAAGGCGACATAGAGGCTGCGCTCGGGGAGGCGGATAAAGTTTTAAGCCAGCGCATCGTGAACCAGCGGTTAGCGCCCGTGGCGATGGAGCCGCGCGGCGTGCTTGCTCGTTATTTTCCAGGCGAAGAAGAATTGACCGTCTGGTCCTCTACGCAGATTCCGCACATCCTGCGCACGCAGATTGCCATCATGATCGGCATCCCCGAAAACAAGCTGCGCGTGATTACACCGGAAGTCGGCGGCGGGTTCGGCTCGAAGCTCAACGTCTACGGCGAGGAAGCTTTGCTCGGATGGATTTCGATGCAGTTGGGCAAGCCCGTCAAGTGGATAGAAACGCGCCGCGAAAATATGCAGGCGACGATTCACGGGCGCGGGCAGGTCGGCACGATAGAGATTGGATGCAGGAATGACGGCACGCTGACCGGTCTTCGTTACAACGTCCACGCGGACCTTGGCGCTTATCATCAATTGCTCACGCCCGCGATTCCGACTCTCACAGGGTTGATGCTTTCGGGCTGCTATAAAATTCCCGCGATTCAAATCAACGTCACTGGTGTCTTTACTACGAAGATGGCGACGGATGCTTACAGGGGCGCGGGCCGTCCCGAAGCGACTTACGTCGTCGAACGCGCGCTTGATTTAGTCGCCGCACACCTCAAGCTTGACCCCGTAGAAGTGCGCCGTAGAAATTTTCCCGCGCCCGACGAGTTTCCTTTCAAGACGGCGACGGGTCTTTTCTATGACAGCGGCAACTACGAAGGCGCGCTCGCGAAAGCTTTGCAGAATTCCGATTATGAAAAGCTGCGTGCAGAGCAGAAACAGGCGCGCGCCGAAGGCCGCATCATGGGCATAGGCGTCTCGACTTACGTGGAGATTTGCGCGCTCGGCCCATCGTCGGCCATGCCCGCAGGCGGCTGGGAGAGCGCAACCGTTCGCATTGAGCCGACGGGCAAAGTCACCATCCTGACGGGAGCGTCGCCCCACGGTCAGGGACAGGAAACTTCTTTCGCGCAGATTGCCGCAGACGAGCTGGGTGTGGAAATCGCGGACGTGACGGTGATTCACGGCGACACCTCGATTGTGCAGTACGGCATAGGCACTTTCGGCAGCCGCGCCACGGCGGTCGGCGGCACAGCCGTCTTCATCGCGATTGAAAAGCTCAAAGAGAAGGCCAACAAGATTGCCGCTCACCTGCTCGGAGCAGATGTCGCTTTTAGTGAAGGGAAGTTTTCTCTGGCGGAAGCTGAAAAGGCTGCTGCCGCCGGAGCGGGTGAAGTTCCGGAGCCCGTCGTGCCGCACGGTGAAGCGCCAGCTGCCGCGCTGCCCGAGCCGGAGATAGAGGGAAAGAAGAGTCTCTCTATGCAGGACATCGCGCTCGCCGCGCACCTTGCGAAAGATTTACCGCCCGACATGGAGCCCGGTCTTTCGGCTACATATTTTTTCGAGCCCAAGAATTTTACTTTCCCCTTCGGCACGCACATCTGCGTCGTGGAGATTGACCGCGAGACGGGCGAGGTTGATTTGAATCGTTATGTAGCGGTTGACGATTGCGGTCGCGTCATCAACCCCATGCTCGTTGACGGTCAGATTCATGGAGGCATCGTGCAATCAATCGGTCAGGCGCTTTATGAAGAAGTGGTCTACGACGAACAGGGCCAGCTCATCACGGGCACGCTGATGGATTACGCTGTGCCGCGCGCGAAGATGATTCCGTGGCTGGAGCTTGACCGCACGGAAACGCCTACGGACGTTAACCCGCTCGGCGTCAAAGGAGTCGGCGAAGCCGGGACCATCGGCGCAACGCCCGCGATTGTCAACGCAGTAGTTGATGCGCTTTCGCCCTTCGGCGTCACACACATAGACATGCCCATCAAGCCGGAAGCCGTGTGGAAAATTATCAGCCAGCAAAAGTGACGTGGAGTTAAAAAAAATGATTCCGACTCAGTTTGATTACGAAGCGCCCGCGACATTGGACGAAGCAGTTCAGCTTCTCGCGCAGCATCCGGATGAAGCGAAGATACTCGCGGGCGGCCACAGTTTGATACCGGCTATGAAGCTCAGGCTGGCGCAGCCCTCTTTGCTCATAGACATCGGGCGCATACGCGACCTCGCTTACATCCGCGAATCGAACGGACAAATCCACATCGGCGCGATGACGACGCATTACCAGCTTGAATCAAACGAGCGCCTGAAAGAGATTTGCCCGCTGCTGCCCGAGTGTGCCGCGCACATAGGCGACGTGCAGGTCCGCAACAAGGGAACCATCGGCGGAAGTCTTGTGCACGCAGACCCCGCCGCCGATTGGCCCGCAGCCATTCTAGCACTCGATGCCGAGATGGTCGTAATCAGCGGCCAGGGCGAGCGCACCGTCGCGGCATCCGATTTCTTTGTGGACATGCTCACGAGCGCGCTTGAGCCGGGCGAAATCCTGCGCGAGATTAGAATCAACACGCCGCCCCGTGGCGCGGGCCACGCTTACACGAAAATGGCGCATCCTGCTTCGGGCTTTGCGTTGGTCGGTTGCGCCGTCCAACTGGTGCGCGACTCTAACGGTAATTGCCAGTCGGCAAGTGTCGGCATCACGGGCGTAGCCAGCAAGGCTTATCGCGCCACGGGTGTCGAAAGCGCGCTCGGCGGTCAAGCGCTTGATGAACAAACAATCGCCGCCGCCTCTCTGCACGCTGCCGACAATATTGATGCGAACGCAGACCTCTTCGCGTCCGCCGAATACCGTCGCCACCTCGCCGCAATTTACACACGCCGCGCGATACAAGCGGCGGCCACGAGAACAACGTAAAAGTGACAAGTGACAGGTGACGAGTGACAAGCAAGAGAAAAGCTTTTAACTCGTCACCTGTCACTTGTCACTTGTCACTGTCTTATGAAGATTGAAGGAACACACGAGGTACAGGCCAAGCGCGAGCGTGTCTTTGCTGCGCTGGTTGACCCGGAGGTTTTGAAGCGCTGCATTCCGGGTTGCGAGCGTTTGGAGAAGACGGGCGAAAACGCTTACGCCGCCACGTTGCGCGCGGGCGTCGGCTCAATCAAAGGATTGTTTCAGGGAAGCGTGCGGCTCGAAGACTTAAGACCGCCGGAACATTTCCGCATGATTGTAGAGGGCAAGGGACAGCCCGGTTTTATGAAAGGCACGGGCGAGCTTGACCTGGAAGAACAAGACGGCGCGACGCTGATTAAATACGCGGGCGACGTGCAGGTCGGCGGAACTTTGGCAAGCGTCGGCCAGCGCATGATTCAGGGCGCAGCCAAAATGATGGCGACGCAGTTCTTCACCGCGCTCGAAGCCGAAGCACAGACCACAGAGGGCGAGCCGCCTCCCCAACACGGATTTTTTCGCACCGCCCTGAGGTGGTTCTCAGGGTGGCTCAGAAGAACTTTTCGCAAACGCTCGCAAACAACGCGATGAGCGTGACAACTTGACACGGGCGCGTGAGCGTAAAAATTTTCCCGCACGCGCGGTCAACTTTTCGAGCGGTTTATGTCATCTCAAAAGGCTAGATAAATAGATGCGCTGGCGAAACGTTTCGTCTGCGGGCGGGTCTGCCGCCCTGTCACCCCATGAAGCCTCTTCATCATCATTCCGGGCCGTCTCATCACAAGAGACTTGTTTCAAAAGGAGCGAGCACGCCTAATCATCATCTGTTCGTCTGTCGAGCCGTAGCAGCCTCGTGCCGTTACTCGCCTTGTCGAGCAAATGTTTCCCCTCGTCTAGTCTTACATAAAGGATTCCGGGCCACGGTTTGAAAATAGGGTCTGACATGAGCACAAGGATGGATTCCATGGCCGAGACGGAAATTCCGCAAGGGCACTGGTGGGATAAAACGTGGGCGCGCTGGGTCATTATCTGGGGCGTCTGGACGTTTATCGGTCTGGTCTTTACCAGCCAGTTTTATTTCGCCATGTATCGCTCGGAGCGGCCCGTCGAATGGTCATACGCCATCTACCTGCAAATGACTTGGGCCTACATGTGGGCGCTCGTCACACCGCTTATCCTCCTGCTCGCGGCGCGCTTTCCGATGGAGCGAAAGCTGTGGGGGCGGAATCTTCTGGTCCACGTCGTCTCGGGTCTGCTCTTAAGCACCTTTGTCACATGGAGCGGCCATTTCCTGCTCTATTTGAATTACGGCTGGCGCGCGGGCAAGCCTTACCCGACAGACAGGGCGCTGCGCTTTGTTATCGAAAACTTCAGCGAAGGCGTCGGCATTTATCTTTTAATCGCCATCATTACTTACGCGTTTAGCTATTACAATCGCTATCGCCAGGGAGAATTACGGGCCACGCAACTGGAAGCTCAGCTCTCGCAAGCCCAGTTGCAGGCCCTGAAAATGCAACTCCATCCACACTTCCTCTTCAACACCCTCCATTCCATCTCGGCCCTTCTCACACGGGACACCGAGTCCGCCCGAAAAATGATTTCGCGCCTGGGGGATTTCCTGAGGCTCACTCTGGAGAACTCGGGCTCGCAGGAAGTCTCGCTCAAACAGGAAATAGAATTCCTCAAATGCTATTTGGAAATTGAGCGCATACGCTTTCAGGACCGTCTGACCACACAGGTAGACGTGGACCCGGAAGCACTGGATGCGCGCGTCCCCAATCTCATCCTCCAACCCATCGTCGAGAACGCAATCCGTCACGGAATTGCGCCCCGCTCTACCCCCGGACTGATAGATATTCAGGCGAAACAAGTAAATGGATTTGTTCGTATAAAAGTCCGAGACAACGGTCCGGGCCTTCCGGTGAATCGAAGCGACGACAATCTGTTCAACAAGGGTCTGGGTTTAAGCAACACGCAGACGCGACTCCACAGGCTTTACGGCCCCGAGCACCGTTTCGAGTTGACCAACGACCCTCGCGGCGGATTGGTGGTGACTTTAGAGATTCCGACGAAAAATAAGAGCACCACGCCGCACGCCGCGCAAAAAGAACAGCAAGCTGCCTGATTTTCTTGCAACATCGTGAAGATTTTTGCCACAAACTAGAAGAGAGCGGTGTTTCTACTATTAGGGCGTACTCTGTTCAAAGTTTAGGCAAAAAGGCAGTCCCTGACTTTCGTTTAAGAAAAAGGTAGAGAACGATGGCAGACGGGAAGCCGATTCGCGTGCTGCTCGTGGACGACGAGCCGCTGGCGCGCGAGATGATTCGCGAGATGCTCAAGGATGACCTCGAAGTCGAGGTGGTCGGAGAGTGTGTCAACGGGCGCGAAGCCGTCGAAGCTATTCAGGAGCACAATCCGGACCTCATCTTTCTGGACGTGCAGATGCCCGAAGTCGGAGGCTTCGAAGTTCTGGAAGCCTTAAAGACGGTCACCGTCCCGCACGTTATTTTCGTCACGGCCTATGACCAGTACGCTGTCCGCGCTTTTGAAGTCCACGCCCTCGACTACCTCTTAAAGCCTTTTGACCGCGAGCGCTTCGAGAGTGCGTGGCGACGCGCCAAGATGCATATTCTCGCCACACGCAACGGTGAGATGGATCAGCGCATCCTAGCAATTCTGGAAGAGCTGAAAGCGGGCTCGAAATATTTAGAGCGGCTGGTGATTAAATCGGGCGGGCGCGTCTTCTTCCTGGACACGGACGACATAGACTGGATTGAAGCCGAGGGCAATTACGTCTCCGTTCACACAGGGAAAAAGTCGCATCTGCTGCGCGAGACTATTAGTAGTCTGGAAGCGCAGCTCGACCCGAAAAAATTCCTGCGCATACATCGCTCGTCAATCGTCAAGATTGATCGCATCAAAGAATTGCAGCCGTGGTTTCACGGCGAGTATCGCGTCATCCTGCTCGATGGAACGCAGTTGACGCTCTCGCGCAACTATCGCGAGAACCTACAGGAAGCTCTGGGAAAGTTTCTCTAGAGCGCAACTGGTTAAGACAAGAGCGTCTTCGGACACGCGAGGCGGAGTGCAGTAAATCGCACGCGCCTCTGGTGCGCGTGTAAAGACTTGCGCTGTCGGTTCTGGACCAGTGTGCGCTCTATTGAATTGCTGCGCGTAAGTTGTTACTGGTCCAGAAATTCTGCTCCTCCTTAGCTCCGCTTCTTTCTTCAATCCTTAATCTTCAAGTCGAAATTTCTGGACCAGTAACCTATCACTCTTCTGGGCCACTTTATCCCAAAACTTAGCCTGTCCGTCACAAAACTCCCCCCGCCCCGCACGATTCCTCGTATAACCCTATGCGTGTGATCCGATTTCTTGGAATGCGAGGCGGGCACGTCCAGTGAAAAAAGACCGTCACGTCTTTCCGAGAAAACATCCTGAGACGCAACGCTGTGCTTTTCCTCTCTTGCCGGGCAGCTCCCCAACTGGCACGGAACAAGAACCGGAGGTTCGTGATGAGACTTCGCAAGTGTCTACTTGTCTTCGCTCTCGTCCTAGCCATGCCCGCATTCGCAGAGGATCACGCCGTGGCGCAGGAAGGCAATCCGTTATTGATTGCGCGCCGGGATGAAAGAAGCGCGCCGCCTGCGAAGGACGCAGAGCCGAGCGCCGTAGAGGCAGATCTCGTGTTGAGAGAAGAAGCGCCGCCGTTACCCATGTCGATGCCGCTGCCGCAGCCCTTGCAGTTTGTGCGCAAGGACAAGGCTTACACGACGAGTTACAAAGACCTCTACCACATCCTGAGCGGGCATAACCCGTGCAGCAGTTTTTTCGGCGGGCCGACCAAAGCGGTCGAGGTGCTCAACGGTTTGTTCAAGCAGTTGGAGACGACGCGGATGTCGGACGCCAAGGTCAGTCTTGAGATGTCTGGGCCGACGCGCAATGTGAGAAGCGCACGAACGGGTGTGAGCTATCGCTTGTTTGACAGGGCGGTGATTAACACGGCTGGGCCTTTCTATAACACGGAGACTTCGGTGACTTCTCCGACCGTCCCGAACGTCGGGAGCTTTAAGCCGAACACGCGCGAGGCTCGGGCCACGATTCTGCTTCACGAGATGGGCCACCTGATTCAGGGAATGAACGGTCGCTGGCTCTTGCCCAACGATGGACACGACGCCGAGCAGAGCAGGAAGAACACCGCCACGATCGAGGTTCGCTGCGGCGAGCAGATTAAAGAGCTTGGACGCAAGGTGGAAGACGCGCCGCAAATGCCTGCGCGTAAAACAAAGGATGGGCCGGTGGGCTCACCCTGAAACGAAAGCAACAGAAAACACCGCATGCTCTATGAGAGACAGAGCGGGAAAAGAAAACAAGGCTTTGAGGAGATAAGAAGATGAATGGGACAGCAGCCCTTGATGACAAAGATTTAAGATTGACGGACGACGAAGTCAGCGAAGACATGCTTGACGCGGAGGGGAACGGTTCACACAGCAAGACCAAGGAACTGAAGAACCTTGCCCTTTCTCTTCTCATGGAAGTGCAGGCTTTGAGCGAAGTGCCGACGCTCGATATTAAGAACGGCATAGACTTTTATGAAGAGGTGAGCCGCTTCGAGGTTGATTTGATTCAACGCGCGCTGGCGCACACGGGCGGCAATCAGGTGCGCGCCGCGCGGCTCCTGAACATGAAAGTGACCACGCTCAACTCGAAGATTAAACACTACAACATCAGCGTGGACGTGCTCGTCGGCGGCTATTCTTTCCCGAACGGCAACGGCGGCAGCGCGAGCAAGATCGCGCATCACAGATAAAAGTAGAAGCGGCGCAGAGTCAGCCTCTGAACGGGGCGGAAGATAATAGCCCACGGCGTGAGCCGTGGGGCAACATGTATTCAACATGCAGAGAGCCCCTGAAAGGGGCGAAAGAATTTCACGTCCTGATTTCTTTCGCCCCTTTCAGGGGCTCTCAATTTTTATTCGTCGCTGATTCCCACGGCTCACGCCGTGGGCTATTTTATTTCGCCCCTTTCAGGTGCTGCTATCTTTATTAAACATGCTCTGAGACCGCAACTAAAAAATTCATTCCGAGCTTTCGGTTTCACACGCACGAAAAAATGTAAGCAACAGGCGGCGCACGAAAACACGTGCGCTTTTTTATCCAAATATCCCAACCGCGAAAACGAGCTTTATCCAAATGTCTCAAGATTTTGGTCCACTTCACTCCTCTACCTCCGATGGCTAAACCCGAAAGATGAAATGGCTTGTGGTCCAGCCGTGAGCGTCGGCACAGCCGTTGCCCTTCTATATCTCAAGCAGCATTGAGACTGCTTTTCCAGCTTACGAAACTTCGTACGCAAGGAAAAACGCGATGCCCGGCATGCATGCCGCACATCGCGCCAAAGTTTTAAGCAATGAAACAGAAAGGAATAGTCGGCATGAAAACCAAGCTACGCATCGTGACCCTCGTGATGCTGGCTCTCTCCATGATGCTTGTCGGAACAAGCGTCATGGCGCAGACGTCCACGACAGGTACGATCGAGGGCACAGTCCTCGACATCAACGGCGCGGCTGTGCCGGGCGTGACTGTGACAGTGACGAGTCCTAACTTAATCACTCCGCAGTCTGCCACGACGAATGATGAGGGCAATTATCGCATCCTCAATCTTCCGCCGGGCAGATACACGGTCTCGGTCTCGGCCTCGAAGGGCTTCGCCGAATTTAAGCAGGAGAATGTCGAAGTCAATCTCTCGCGCACGTCGAGCGTCGAAGTCAAACTTCAGCCCGAAGGCGCGACAGCCAACATCACCGTGACGGATACATCGGGTGCAGCGGTTGACGTTGCTTCCAACACTACCGGCACGAACATCTCGACAGAACAATTTTCCAACTTCCCGACGCAGCGCACCGTGCAGTCAATCTATTCGATTGCTCCGACCGCAGTGCGTTCGGGCATTCGTGATGGTTCCGGGCGTGAGATTGATCCTTCGGTCGGAGGCGCATCAGGACCGGAGAACAACTACATTCTCGACGGCATCAACACGACCGACCCGGCCTTTGGCGGCGCGGGCGCGAACCTCCCGTTCGAGTTTATTCAGGAAGTTGAAATTAAGACCGGCGCTTTCGGCGCTGAATATGGCCGCGCCACGGGCGGCATCTTCAACGTCATCACGAAATCAGGCGGCAATGAAATTCGCGGCGATGCTTTCGCTTATTTCACTACCAAGGGTCTGGTTCGTGAGACAAAGAATTTCCCGTTCACGGGTTCTGCCCCGAACGGCTTCTCCGAAGTGGATGCCGGATTCGACATCGGCGGGCCGATCAAGAAAGATAAGATCTGGTTCTTCGGTGCATTCAATCCGCAGTTCCGCAAAAACTTCTACCTCTCGCAGACGCTGCGCACGCCCTTGGAGAACAAGGTGAGGACACCCTTCTATGCTGGTAAGATTACGTGGGCGGTGAATCAGAGCAACATCTTCACCTTCTCGACCTTTGGTGATTTCACCACGATTGAAGGGTTCCAGGCTAACAACGGAACTAATAATCCTCTGACCAACGCTTCTGGCTTTGGTGCCAACATCAATCAGAGCTTCTATGGAAAACAGGAGTCGGGCGGGTCGAATTACGCTTTTCGTCTTAACTCGACCATCACGCCGAACATGATCGGCGAGTTTTCCTTCGGGCTGCACTTCCAGCGTAACAATGTCACTCCGGCTGAAGGGCTGGAAGTTCCTTCGACCATAGACAACTTTGCGCTCGTCAATAGCGGCGCGGTGCTTCCCGTGACCTCGACCGCTATTTTTGGTGCAGCCGGTACGGGCAACATAGATTTCGTCTATGCTCCGGGATCAACCCTCGCGCGTAACTACTTCCGTTCAGGCTTCGACCTTTTCCCGATTCAGGATCGTAATCGCTGGGAAGCTTCGGCCAGATTGCAGAACATCTGGGGCAAGCACACCTTCAAGTACGGCTTTGAGTTTAACCGCAACATCTACAAGATAAATCAGCGGCTCACAGGCCCTTCCATCACTTATCCGGACCCGGGCGGTCTGTCGGCAGCCGCGGGCGATGCGACGATTAACTCTGTCAACGGTGCGCGCATCACTAATAACTTCGGTGTCTGCGCCGTGCAGGGCAGCTCGCTCCAGTGCCCGACCGCGAACCTGACGAATCTGGCGCTGGCTTTGATTGCCGGTGGCGGAGCGCCAGCCGGTATCACCAGTGCCACGCTCAATGCAGGGATTTCATCTGCCGCGTTGAACGCCGCGCCGTTCCTGCTTCGCGTGACGACGCGCGTTCGCAGCATTGAGTTGATTGCTCCGAACACTTACACGGATGTAGAGAGCTTCTACATTCAGGATGACTTCAAGATTGCTCGCAATGTGCAGATCAACGCCGGCCTGCGCTGGGATTACCAGCAAGCTTCGGGCAGTGCCGGTGAGGGGACGCAGAGTTACCTGAAGCTCAACAACTTCTGGCATAACCTGCAACCCAGAGTCGGCCTCATCTATGACTTTACAGGTCAGGGCAGAGGCAAGCTCTTCCTCAACTTTGCGCGCTACGTTGAAACGCCGCTTCCTTTGGACGTCAACGTTCGTGCGGGCAGCGATGGAACGCAGACGGACAAGAACTTCAACGTCAACCGTCTGAACGCTCCCGTGGGTTCGACTGTGGTTGCTGCTCTGGGCAATTTCGGCGCGCACGCGACGCCGATTGATCCTGACCTGAAGCCGCAATCGGTCAACGAATTGACAGCAGGTATCGAGTACGAGCTTGTCAAAGACCTGGCGCTGAGCGCTCGCGGTATCTATCGCGCGCAAGGTTCCGTGATTGAAGACGGCTCATTCGATAACGGCACAAACTACTTCCTGTTCAATCCGGGCGAGAGCCAGACGGAGAGACTCGCGCGCGAGCAATTCGGACAGGGCTTCGGACGTGCGCGTCGTTACTACCGCGCGCTGGAGTTTTCGGCCACGAAGCGTTTCTCGAACAACTACCAGTTCATCGCTTCCTACGTCTTCTCCAGTCTGATCGGTAATTACGAGGGCATCTTCCGCAACGACAACGGTCAGGCAGACCCGAACATCACGAGCTTGTTCGACCTTGTCGGTCTCTTGAACAATACCTACGGGCGACTTCCCAATGACCGCCCGCACGTGTTCAAGTTCGACGGCGCTTACCAGACGCCTTTCAGGCTTATGATTGGCGGCTCGTTCCGTGCTCAAAGCGGTGTTCCGTTTAATCAGGGTATCCCCGATCCGAGCGGAGCCTACACGGCCAACAACGAAGGTCTGGCAGTCCCGCGCGGCACGGCGATTAACCCACTGACGGGAAGAAATCGCACGCCGACGATCTACAACCTGGACTTGAATGCTTACTACCCGATTCAATTCAGCGAGCACAGGCAACTGCGCTTCCAGGTTGACTGGTTCAATGTCTTAAACAGCCAGCGTGCTATCACGCAGGACATCACCTACCAGATCAACAGCGGTATTCCCGGGGCCGGGGCCGGAGCGGGCGCACTTCAGTTCCTGAATCCATTCTATGGTAACGGACTGATCTTCCAGTTCCCGTCTTCGCTCCGTCTGGGAGTGAAGTTCCAGTTCTAATGTGTGTCGCTTTCGCGCGGCGCGGGTGCGGCCAGCGACCGCGTCGCACGTAAGCGTTACGATGGGAGAAGCGTCGTCCGGGGTCTCGTGGCGCTTCTCCCTTTTTTTTATCTCCCCACGGCCCTCGCATATAATCTGCCGGACGAGTCGAACTAAAAATTCTCCGCTCTGAAAATGAGGACGACATGCGACGCTTAAATTTATTGACGCAGATATTGACGATTGCCGTCAGCACCTTGTGCTTCGGCGCTGAATCTTTCGCACAGCAACAGCCGCAGCCGAGCGCCACTCCCGCGCCTGCTGCACAGCCGCTTCCTCAACCCTGTCGCAATTCCAGGGAGTACAGGCAACTGGATTTCTGGGTCGGTGAATGGGAAGTGCAGAACCCGCAGGGGCGGCCCGCCGGGACAAGCAGCGTGCAGTTGATTCTCAAAGATTGCGTCATCTTTGAAAACTGGACTGGCGCGCGCGGCTACACGGGCAAAAGCTTCAACCTCTATAACACGCAGACGCGCAAGTGGCAGCAAATCTGGGTTGACGACCAGGGCGGCATCATCCAATTCACGGGCGAGTTCCGCGACGGCGCAATGCGCTATACGAGCGCGAGCACGGCTGCGGATGGCAAGCCCATTCTGGGTCGTATGACCTTTACACCGCTTGCAGAAGGACGCGTCCGCCAGCTCTGGGAGCAATCACCCGACGATGGCAAGACCTGGAACATAGTCTTCGACGGCACTTACATCAGAAAGAAAAAATGAGAGGTTAGAGGTCAGAGGTTAGTACAAGCAGAGAGCCCCGCAAGGGGCGTGATAACAGTAGCCCAGCACGTCAGTGCTGGGGCAACTCGTCACCATTGTTTGAAGCCCCGTAGGGGCGACATAGATTGATGTCGCCCCTACGGGGCTCTATCATTTATGCGATGCATGTTCCCACGGCTCACGCCGTGGGCTAATGATATGTCGCCCCTTTCAGGGGCTCGCTGCTTTTACTAACCTCTAACCTCTCGCTGCTGTCTTCCGAAAACTTGGAGTCCGAAAAAATAGAAGGAGCTTCCGCGCCAGAGGCTCTTTCCTTTTTTGATATCCAAACGTCTCAATAACAGGGCGCGTGAAAATCCGAATCCATCAAGATTTCTCTCATTCATTCACGTCTTCGCATACGCAAATCTGAACAGGCATGCGCTTTAGTGGACCAGTGGGGCGGACGGCATAAGCCTTGCTCGATGAGAGCATGAGTGCTGCTTTGCACAATCTATATTTTCCGAACTTTCGTAAACCCGTGGCCCGGTGCTTTCGAGTGACGCGCGATTTCTCAATTTTAGGAAAGCTACTCCCCACGCGCGGCGTTCGAAAGCCACCTGGCCCAAAAGCAGTTTCAAGCTAGGAGAGCATCATGAAAAGAGTTCTACTCGGAGCGCTGTCGCTCGTCCTCTTCACAGCTACGGCGCTTGCACAAACCAACACAGGTCGTCTGGTCGGAACCATCTCCGATCCTTCGGGCCTTGTTCCGGGTGCGACGCTCGTCGTGCGTGACAACCAGACGGGCAAAGAGCGCACGTTTACGGCGGGCGACGACGGCACGTTTAGCGTCCCGCAGCTTGAGCCCGGCGTCTACACTATCAAGATTACGGCCCCCGGCCACAAGACCTTCACGGCCAACGAGGTCAAGATTGACGTCGGGCGCGACTACACTTTGAACGCGACGCTGGAAGTCGGTGAAATCAGCGAGTCGGTCGAGGTGGTCGCCGGAGCCGATGTCCTGAACGCCTCGAACGGCGAGTTGTCGAACACGGTCAGCCCGCGACAGATTCAGGAGCTGCCGTTGAACGGGCGCGACCCGACCGCGCTCATAGGTCTTCAGGCCGGAACGGCGCAGAACGGCTCGACCAATACGTCCATTAACGGACAGCGCACTTCTTTCACTAACATCACGCGCGACGGCATCAACATTCAGGACAATTACATTCGCCAGAACGCTTCGGACTTCTCCGTCGAGCGTCCTTCGACAGACGACGTCGCGGAATTTACTTTGACGTCGCAGAACGCGGGCGCGGATCAGGGCTATGGCGCGTCGCAGGTGCAGTTTGTGACGCCGCGCGGGCAGAACGAATTTCACGGCGCGGGCTGGATTTACAACCGCAACTCGAAATTCTCTGCCAACGACTTTTTCAACAACGCTTCGGGAACGGAGCGACCGTTTCTCAACCGTAACCAGGTCGGTGCCAAACTGAGCGGCCCCATCGTCAAAAACAAACTCTTCTTCTTCGGCTTCTACGAAGCCTTCCGCCTGCGCACACAGGCTGTGCAGCAGCGCACCGTCCTGACGCCCAACGCGCGCGCCGGGCTCTTTACCTACATCCGTCAGGATACGGGAGCGCCCGCGACCATCAATCTCTTTACCGCGTTCGGAGGTTTGACGGGCATCACCGGCATTAACCCTGTGATTCAGTCGCGCATCCTTGCGGGACTCCCGGCGGCTGGCAACTCTACGAGCCTCGGTGACCAGCGCAACACCACGGGCTTCGTTTTCAACCAGCGCTCCAACTTTGATTATGACAAGTACCTGACGCGCATTGATTACGACATCAACTCCAAGAACACCATCAACGGCGTCTACAGCTTTACGGACGAGCGCGTCGTGGACCGCCCCGACGTGGATGCGCCGAACGGCTTCGACACGGCCCCTGTGGTCAACCAGCCGTCCAACCGCCATTTCCTTTCGGTCGCGTGGCGCACAACGCCTTCCGCCGTCCTGACCAACGAAGCGCGCTTCGGCTTCTTTCTCTCCGACCCGCGTTTCATCCGCACCACTTCGCTGCCGGACTTCTTCATCTCGCTGCCCGAGACGGCAGCCGGAACTCCGTCTTTGATTAACAGTCCGGAAGTGAACTTCGAGGATCAGGGTCGCATCTCGAACACTTACGTCTTTCAGGACAACGCGGATTACACGCGCGGCGACCACAGTTTCCGCTTCGGCGGTCAGGCGCAGTTCTTCCGCATCAAAGCGGATTCCGCTTTCGACCTGATTCCGCGATACACGCTCGGCACGGATGCTTCGGCAGCCGCGCTCGACTCGACGCTCTTTCCCGGCGGCATCAGCGGCGCTGACCTGACGACGGCCAACGCACTGCTCGCCACCTTAGGCGGCATCGTCACCGAAGCCGAGCAGACCTTTAACGTGACGAACAGGACTTCCGGGTACACGCCGGGCGCGCCCTTCGTCAACGATCTTTCGTGGGAAACCTACGCGCTCTACATCTCGGACCAGTGGAGAATCACGCCGCGCTTCACCTTGAACCTCGGCGTGCGTTATGAAATTTTCACCGGTCTCAAGGAGCGCGCAGGGTTGGCTATAGAGCCTGTGATTCCGCAGGGCACTGCTCCGCGTGACGCTATTCTTAATCCGAACGGGACGTACAATTTTGTCGGGACCAACGTTCCGGGCAACAAGTTCTTCAAGGATGACAAGAATAACTTCGCGCCCGTGATTAGCTTCGCGTGGTCGCCGCAGTTCAAGAACAATCTCCTGAACTCGGTCTTCCCGGGCGAAGGGCGCACGGTGATTCGCGGCGGCTTCCGCATGAGCTACGTCAACGACGAATTCCTGAAGGCCGCCGACAACGCCTTAACGGGCAACTCCGGGCTGTCGACGGTGGTGGATATTTTTGGTCTGGACGACCGCATTGGCGCACCGCCCGCGATTGCCACCCCGGCGTTTTTGACGCCGCCCTTCACTTACGCCGAAGCCAACGCGCAGGCGTTCAACTTCGGAACCGTCTTTGCCGTCAATCCGGACCTGCAAGTGCCGCGCACTACGGAGTGGAACTTCGGCATCCAGCGCGAGCTTGGCTGGCAGACCGCTCTGGAAGTTCGCTATGTCGGCGGCAAGAGCGACAATCTGGTACGCGCTTACGACTTCAATCAGGTACGCTTGCGCGACAACGGCTACCTGACTGACTTCCTCAACGCGCAGTTCAATCTGGCGAACTTCGGCACAGCGAACTGCAACCCGGCTCTCGTGCCCGGTTGCCGCGCGCTTCCGTTCTTCGCGCAGATTGGGCCGCCCGACGGCACGAGCCCCGGCTTCTTTAACGAGTTCGCGCCGTTCCGCACGCTGCTCAGCACGGGCCAGCCCGGACAACTCGCTTTCAACTACGTCGCCTTCGGATTCATCAACGCCTCGCAGCTCCTGCTGGCAAATCCGAACACGGGCGTCGCGGACTTTCTGGACAACTCGGCCCGGTATCGCTACAACGCGCTACAGGTCGAGTTGCGTCGTCGCTTCTCGCAGGGGCTCTACTTCCAGGCGAACTACACCTTCCAGAAGACCCTGACTAACTCGGGCGGCGTCGGTCAATCGAGGTTCGACCCGTACCTTGACATCAACCAGCCGGAGCTTGAATACGCGCGCGCCGATTTCGATCAGACGCACGTCTTCAACCTCAACACGATTTACGAGCTGCCGTTTGGCAAGGGCAAGCGCTGGCTCAACAGCGGCGAGTGGACCAACCGTCTGTTCGGCGGATGGCAGTTTACTTCCATCATCCGCGCATCCACGGGAGCGCCCATCTCCATCGTTGACCCGCGCGGGACTCTGAACCGCAACGGTCGCTCGACGCGCAACACGGCCAACTCGCCCTTGAGCACGGATGCGATTAAAGAGCTCATCGGCGTCTATCGCACGCCGTGCGGCGTCTTCTATATCAATCCGATTGCGGTTGACATCAACCTCGCGAATTGTTCCGGGTCGGGCACTGCCAACCCTGCGTTCTTTACGCAGGCGCAAGCGGGCCAGACCGGCAACCTGCCTCGCGCCTTTATCAACGGGCCGCTCTATTTCAACTGGGATGCTTCTCTGATTAAGAACATCCAGATCACGGAGCGCGTCCGCCTGCAACTGCGCGCGGAGGCCTTCAACGTCATTAACCGAACGAACTTCCTCATCTTCGGTGCGGGCGATGCCACGCCGCAGCAATTCGGCACGACCGGCATCTTTAACATCAACAGCCCGACGTTCGGTCGTCTGACCACGACCAGCACGAGCACTTTCGTCACGCCTCGCGTGATACAGTTCGCGGGCCGTTTGGAGTTCTGAGCCCAAGAGGGTTTGGAACAGGAAAGATAAAAAGGGCGCTGCTACTTTTTGTGGCAGCGCCCTTTTTTAGCATTGCGGGATGCGGATTTCGGATCGCTGATTGAAGTATAAGAAGCAGAAAATTTCTTGCTTTTTCATCAGCAATCCGAAATCTGCATCCTGCAATCGTCCGGTTGCTTTCTAACATCTAATGACGGTTGAGCATCCAAAAAATCGTACATCATTACTGGACCACAAGAGCCTACGCGACCTGTTATCCAAACGCTTCAAGACGCGCTCACCCGGAAATCCGAATCCTTGAAGATTATCCTGCGCGTCTCTGTGCGCTCCGACTGTCAACCGGAAGAAATCAAAGGTTTGTGCATGCGCGAGCCTCGCTGGCATGGACGTTGCTTCTTCTACGCGGCGACACACATGACTAGCTCTGACGGTTTCCAATAATTCGTAAGAGCCCCCCCTCGTCATGCGTGTCTCCCGTTAGAAATTCACGTCACATAGGAATGATTCAATGAATACGGATAGGAGTGCATCTATGAAAAGATTTACCCTCGCGACGCTGGCCGTTCTGCTCTTTGCGGTGTCGGCGTTAGCTCAGAATCCAACAGGCCGTCTTGTCGGCACGGTTTCTGACCCGAGTGGTGTGATTCCCGGCGCAAGCGTTGTCGTCCGGGACAACCAGACGGGCAAGGAAAGAACTGTGACGGCCTCGGACGACGGCACTTTTAACGTGCCGCAGCTCGAAGCCAGTACCTACACGGTCACGGTTTCGGCTCCGGGCCACAAGACGTTTACAGCCAACGAGGTCAAGATTGACGTCAGCCGCGAGTATTCGCTCAACGCGACGCTCGAAGTCGGCAACATCAGCGAGACCATTACCGTCACCGCGGGCGCTGACATTCTCAACTCTACGTCAGCCGAAATCAGCAACACCGTCAGCCCGCGACAGATTCAGGAACTGCCGCTTGATGGGCGCGACCCGCTCGCGCTGATTCAGTTGCAGGCGGGCGTGGCCTCGAACGGCGCGACCAACACTTCGATTAACGGCCAGCGCCCCTCTGCCACGAGCATCACGCGTGACGGCATCAACGTGCAGGACCAGTTCATACGCGAGAGCGCATCCGACTTTTCGCCGCAGCGCTCGACCACGGACAACATCAGCGAGTTCACCGTCACCACTTCAAACGCTGGCGCAGACCTAGGCGCGGGCGCGTCCTTCATCCAGCAGGTTACCCAGCGCGGAACCAGCGAGTTTCACGGCGCGGGCTGGCTCTTTAACCGCAACGACTATTTCTCCGCGAACACGTTCTTCAACAACTCGGCTGGCGCAGATGCCAACGGCGTCGAGCGTGTCCCGCGCCCGCGCCTCAATCGTAACCAGTTCGGCGGCAAGTTCGGCGGCCCGATGCCGATTTTCAATTTCGGAGAAGGCGACCCCGCGAATGCTTTCTATCGCGACAAGGGCTTCTTCTTCGTCAACTACGAAGAGCTGCGACTGCCGATTGGCAACACGCGCCCGGCGCGCACCATTTTGACACCGTCGGCCCGCCAGGGAATTTTTACTTACATCGATAACGCAGGCGTCACACGTCAGATCAATCTCTTTAACCCTGCGTTCGGCACTGGCATCACGGGCATCAACCCCATCATCCAGAACCGCATCATTAACCGCCTACCGACGACCGGCAACAGCACTGTTGTTGGCGACCAGTTGAACACGACCGGTTTCGTCTTCAATCAGGCGGACGACACGATGCGCCGCCAGTTCGACACGCGCATCGACGTGGACATCAATTCGAAGCACACCGTCAACGGCGTCTTTGTCATCGTCAGGGATGAGAACCTGCGACCCGATGCTGACGGCACGCAGGGCTTTGACCCGACGCCCATCATCTCCAACAGAAGCGACAACGAGACGCTCGTTTTCGCGTGGCGCATGACGCCCAACGCGAGCTTCACCAACGAAGTGCGCGGCGGATACTTCGACAGCCGCGTGCCCTTCGCGCGCCGTGAAGACGCTCCGGCGTTCTTCCTGACGCTTCCCTTGATTACCAATCCAGAGGTCTCGTTCCTCGATCAGTCGCGCCAGTCCGTCAACTACAACGTTCAGGATAACGCCACCTACACGTGGGGTGATCACTCGTTCAAGTTCGGCGGCCTCGGCCAGTTCATTCGCGTCAGCTCCACAGGTTCGAGCCCCGACAACAGTGTTCCTTCCTTCACAGTCGGCGCGAGCCTGCAAACCGCCATCTCGGCTGGTCAGTTTAACGACCCCGCGCTTTTCCCCGGCGGCATCAACGCCACTCAGCGCACACGCGCTAATAGTCTCTTCGGCCTTCTGGGCGGTATCGTCAACTCCGGCACACAGAGCTTCAACGCGACGCAGGAAGGCGGTTTTGTTCGCGGCGCGCAGAAGGCTCAGGAGCTAGCCTACGACAACTACGCGTTCTACTTTCAGGACCAGTGGAGAGTCACGCCGCGCCTGACCTTGAATCTTGGTCTGCGCTACGAGCTGTTCACGCCGGTCAGAGACGTCAACGGCTCTCTGCTTGAGGTCGCCATCCCCGAAGGGACGGACCCGCGCGAAGCCTTGCTCAATCCGAACGGCACGATTCGTTTCGCGGGCGGCAACGCCGGCGGCACCAGCCTGTTCAATCTGGACAAGAACAACTTCGCGCCCAACGTCAGCTTCGCCTGGTCGCCGCAGTTCAAGAATAAATTCATGAACTCGATCTTCCCGGGCGAAGGCCGCACCGTGATTCGCGGCGGCTTTAGCATGTCCTACTTCAACGACGAGTACATCAAGGGCTCGCTCACGGCGGCAGAGACCACACCCGGTCTTTCGCAGACCGTGACGTTGACGCCTTTGAACGCACGCGCTGATACGCTGCCGACCATTCCGACTCCGACGCTGCAAATCCCGCGCTCCTTCGCGCAGCAAAGGGCGCAGACCGGACCCTTCCAGTTCCTCTTCGCGCAGAATCCAGACCTGCAAGTCTCTTCTGCACAGCAGTACAACTTCGGCATCCAGCGCGAAATCGGTTGGCAGATGGCTCTCGAAGTCCGCTACGTCGGAGGCCGCAGCAACAACCTGACCAACATCATAGACATTAACCAGATTGACATCTTCAGCAACGGCTTCCTGCAAGACTTTGCCCGCGCTCAACAGAATCTCAATCTATCGCGCGCGTTGAACGCGCAGCAGGCTGCCGCGGGCGTCCCTGCCGCAGCACGCGTCCGCATCACGGGTGCATTTAACCCTGCGGTTCCGGGCAGCACGCAGTTCACAGGAGCATTTCTGCAACTGGGAAGCGGCGCGCCCTTCGGCAGCCAGCCGATTGCCGGTAATCCCTTTGCCACACTCGGCGGCCTCGACATCGCCGGTATTCAGGGTCGACTTGATCGCGGCATTCCGGCTGAGCTGGCGCTCGTCTTTATCGCCAACCAGCCGTTGCAGGGCAATCTACGCCTGCTCGCTAACGAGAACGTAGGCCAGATTGGTTTCTTGGATAATCAGGCTCGCTACAACTACAACTCGTTTCAGGTGGAGCTGCGCAAGCGTTTCTCCGGAGGGCTTCAGTTCCAGGCGAACTACACCTTCTCGAAGACGCTCACGGATGCTTCCGGTCTGGACCAGTTGAGGTTCGAGCCCCTGCTCGATGTCAGAAATCCCGGGTTGGAGTACACGCGCGCCGACTACGACCAGACGCATCGCTTCAACTTCAACTCGATTCTTGAGCTGCCGTTCGGCAAGGGCAAGCGCTTCTTCAGCGGCGCCAATGGTCTGACAGACCGTCTGCTTGGCGGCTGGCAGCTTGGGACGATTGTTTCGGTCGGTTCGGGCGCACCTATCACTATTGTTGACGACCGCGCGACGCTCAGCATCAACTCGGATCGTCAAACGCCCGACGTGCGCGTGAGCGCGCAAGAGATTGCGCGCAACGTCGGCATCTACCGCACGCCGTGCGGCGTGTTCTTCGTCAACCCGGAAGTGATTAACATCAACCGCACCGCTTTGAACGCGGGACAGTGTAGCCAGCTTACCGGCGGCAACTTCTCCGGACGCGGCGTCAATGAATTCGGCGGCCCTGAATTCCCCGGACAACTCTTCTTCTACGCACAGCCGGGACAGACGGGCAACCTCTCGCGCGCCTTCGTCAACGGGCCGCTCTATTTCAACATCAACGCCTCCTTGATTAAGAACATCCGCATCAAGGAGAACTTCCGCCTGCAACTGCGCGCGGAAGCCTTCAATCTTCTGAACCGCCCGAACTTCTTTGCGGGTATCACGGAAGACATCAATTCGACGACCTTCGGACGCGTCACCGATACCTTCGACCCGCGCGTCATGCAGTTCGCCGTGAGACTTGAGTTCTAAAAGAACCTTCACGCGTAAAGCGTAAATTTAAGGGCGCTGCCTTCAACGGTCAGCGCCCTCTTTTTTTGTAGTAAGTCAGTAAGCCTTAGCTCCGTAGGAGCTGAATGTTTATAGCTTGATTGTCATCATTAACAAACAAGCTCCGTAGGAGCGGCATGTGCTTCATCGATTACATGCCGCTCCTACGGAGCTTGATATGTTTTTGTTACTTGCTAACTATAAACATTCTGCTCGTACGGAGCTAAACACAATTTGCGTCTTCTAGCCGGGACTCGTGTTCTATCTCACGGCTCCTGTTATTTATTTTCTCTGCGTCTTCGGCGGTGAGTCTTATTTGACCCTGACACATCGTTGATTCTTTCCAAAAATTCGTATCCTCCGGGTGGTCCGAAGGAGGTTGAGCTGATGTGCTATCCGAACCTTCAATGATTCACGTCATGAAAATCCGAATCCATGAAGATTTCTGCCTCAATGTGTAGTGACCTGTAAACGATAAACTACAACGCAACAAGCTTTAGGCTTGCGTCGGATGAAACGGCACGCACGTTGCACTTCACGCGTTCAAACAACGCGCAGGTTGTTTCCACGATTTCCGAACTTTCGTATGAAAAGCATTTCCCTCGCGCACTGTAAGAACTGAATCGCCCGCCACACTCCGCATCGAGCGGGCGCGGAAACCGCAGAAAGCCCTAACTTTTCAACAGGAGTACGTCATGAAAGGATTAGCACTTGCCGTGCTGACGCTTTGTCTGTTTGCAGTCACAGCGGTCGCACAATCAAATACAGGTCGCCTTGTCGGGACTGTCTCCGATCCGTCGGGAGTCATTCCGGGCGCGACCATTGTCGTCAAAGATAATCAGACGGGTAAGGAAAGGACCATCACAGCCTCGGACGATGGCTCGTACAGTGTGGCCCAGCTTGATCCGGGCAACTACACCGTCACCATCACCGCCGCGGGCCACAAGACTTTTACGGCCCAGGAACTCAAGATTGATATTGGTAAAGATTACACCTTGAACGCCACGCTCGATGTCGGTGAGATTTCCGAAAACATCACGGTCACTGCGGGCGCGGACGTCATCAACTCGTCGGGCGGCGAACTGTCGAACACCGTCAGCCCGATGCAGATTCAGACGCTGCCTTTGAACGGGCGCAACCCGCTGACGCTGATTCAGCTTCAACCGGGAACGGCGAGCAACGGTGCGCAGCAGACTTCCATCAACGGCCAGCGCCCTGCTTTTAATTCGACGACGCGCGACGGTCTTAACGTCAACGACAACTTTATCCGCGCCAACGCCACGGACTTCGCGCCCGAACGCCCGACCACAGACGACGTGGACGAGTTTACGTTGACCACACAGAACGCGGGCGCGGACTTAAACGGGGGCTCGCAGGTTCAGTTGGTCACGCCGCGCGGCTCGACCGAATTCCACGGCGCGCTCTTCTTCTTCAACCGCGCTTCCGTTTTCACGGCCAACGACTTTTTCAGCAACGCTGCTGGCAACTTCGGCCCGACCGAAACAGCCGTGCTTCAGGGACGAGCCGTCGCGGGCGGCCTGCGCCAGCCGCGACCCTTTCTCAATCGCAACCAGTTTGGCGGAAAGATTTCCGGGCCTGCGCCCTTACCGAACTTCGGTGAAGGCGGACGCTCCATCATTCCCGGCAAGCTCTTTTTCTTTGGCGCGTACGAGGCGTTGCGCTTGCGCCGTTTCTCTTCGCGCCAGCGTCTCATCCTGACGCCTTCGGCGCGTCAGGGAATCTTTACTTTCCGCGACAGCACGAACGCGTTGCGCACGGCCAACCTGTTTGCGCTGCCCGCCGCTCCGGGCGTGGGAGGCGCACCCGTCCCGACAGGGATTGACCCCATCATCCAGAGCCGCATCATCAGTAACTTGCCCACGCAGGGCAACCGCTCGGATTTGGGCGACACCCTCAACACGACGGGCTTTGGTTTCGATCAGGGACAGAACACTGAGCGCAACAGCTACACGGCGCGTATTGATCTGGACATCAATTCGAGCAACTCCATCAACTTCGTCTACACCTACAAGAACGAAGTTAACCAGCGGCCCGATGCCGACAATCCGAACGGCTTTGGGCTGGACCCGATTATTGATCAGGGCTCTAAGAACAGGCTCATCGTTCTTGCCTATCGCATGACGCCGTCTGCGAATTTCACCAACGAAGTTCGCGGCGGTCGCTTCACGAGCGCCGTGCCTTTCCTGAGAAATCAGGACGCGCCGCCCTTCTTCATCGGCGGAGTGGTGACGCCCGTGATTCCGAACACGGCTGCGGCCAACGGAATCATCAACAACCCTGAAGTTAATTTCCTTGATCAGGGACGCTCGCCCAGCGTGTGGGACATACAGGACAACGCCGATTGGTTGCGCGGCAACCATAGTTTCCGTTTCGGCTTCAACTTCCAGGGCTTCCTCGTGAATCCCTTCAACGATGCCGGAATCGTGCCGACCGTTTATCTGGGCACGAATGCCAACACGCCGCAGTTGACGGCGGCGAGCTTCGCTGGCGTGTTGCCCGCGGGCGCGACCATTAGCGCTACGGACCTGACACAGGCTAACCGTCTCTACGCGCTTCTGGGCGGCATCATCGCCGACTCGCGCCAGACCTTTAACGTGGCAAGCGTGGAATCTGGCTTTACTCCCGGAGCCACCAATCTTAACGAGTGGAAGTGGGAGAACTACGCTTTCTACTTCTCAGACCAGTGGCGTCTGTCGCCGAGGTTCACGCTTAATCTCGGACTGCGTTACGAATTGCAAACGCCGCTCAGAAACACCAACCGCGTCCTGCTTGAGCCGGTGATTCCGGCGGGCACGGACCCCGTGGCGGCCATTCTGGACCCCAACGGCAGATATGACCTTGTCGGCACCAGCGCGGGCGGCTCGAACGTTTACAAGACGGACCGTAACAACTTCGCGCCCGTGATTAGCTTTGCATGGTCGCCGCAGTTCAAGAACAGGTTCCTGACGTCTCTCTTCCCGGGCGAAGGCCGCACGGTCTTACGCGGCGGTTATCGCATCTCTTACGTCAACGACGAGAACGTGACCGCGCCGCGCAACGCTCTACTCAACAACGCCGGATTGGGCGCAACCGTGGTACAGGCCACGCAGCTCATCGGCGGCGCTCAAACGCCTGTATTGAACGCGCGCTTGAATGCTCCGCCGATTGGCATTACTCCTCCCGCCGCCAGCGTTCAGCGCACCTTCGCGCAGAACAACACTGCGGCGTTCGCAAACTTCGGCGCGGTCTTCGCCGTTGACCCGAACATCAAAACGCCGTCGATTGCCGAATACAACTTCAGCATCCAGCGTGAGATTGGCTGGCAGACTGCTTTCGAAGCCCGCTACGTCGGAAGCTACAGCAAGAACCTGACGCGCGCGATTGACTACAATCAGGTAGACATTCGCTCGAACGGTTTTCTCGCAGACTTCCTGCGCGCACAGAACAATCTCAATTTAGCCAACGCCGAGCGTGCGCGTCTGGCCGCTCTGAACGGCGGCGTCGTTCCGGGTACTGCTCCGGCTGCGACCGGGCTCTTCCAGCCCGCTTTCGCAGGTCTCGGTCTACAACCCCTGACGCTGTTCGGCGCTCCGGGTTCCGGCGCACGATTCATCATCGGCACGGGCGGCGTCGCGGCTGCGACCTTTAACAACCGCCTCGCGGCTGGCATCCCTGCGGACCTCGCCGTGACTGATATTATTCAGGGCGGCTTCACCAACGGCTTCCCGTTCCTTGCGAACCCGAACACGGGTGTCGCGAATCTCTTGCAGAACGGCGCACGCTACAACTACAACTCCGTGCAGTTAGAGTTGCGTCGTCGCTTCTCGCAGGGGCTCTACTTCCAGGCGAACTACACCTTCCAGAAGACCCTGACCGACGCGGTCGGCGTCACGCAGGCGCGGCTTGATACGTTCCTTGACAACCTCAACCCGCAGCTTGACTACGCGCGCGCCGAGTACGACTCGACGCATGTCTTCAACTTCAACACGATTTACGACCTGCCGTTCGGCAAGGGCCGACGCTTCATGTCGGATTCGGGCACATGGCTTGACCGCCTCGTCGGCGGTTGGCAGGTGACGACGATTGTGCGCCTGGCGAGCGGTGCTCCGCTCACCATCAGCGACTTCAATCGCGGCACACTCAATCGCGCGGGCCGCTCGAATCGCCAGACGGCCACTTCCGATTTGTCGAAAGATCAAATCAAGGAATTGATTGGTTTGTTCGACACGCCCTGCGGCCTCTTCTACATAGACCCGCGAGCGGTGGACATCAACCTGTCGAACTGCACCGGCTCAGGCCGCGCACGGCCCGAGTTCTTCCGGCAGGCACTGGCCGGTCAGACCGGCAACCTTGAGAGAAACTTCATCAACGGCCCGATGTATCAGAACGTCGATGCCTCGATCATCAAGAACATCAGAATCACGGAGCGCGTACGCTTCCAGATGCGCGCCGAGTTCTTCAATCTTTTCAACCATGCCAACTTCGGTTCCATCAACGGCGCGAACAACGACGTCACGGTGGGAACGGGCCAGTACGGCATCTTCAACATCAACTCCACGACGTTCGGTCGTTTGACGACGACCGTTGCGCCTCCGGGCGTTGATACCTTCCGCGTGATTCAGTTCGCGGGCCGATTGGAGTTCTAACAGACTCCGCACGGTCTCGGGCAACTGAGCACAAAAAGAGGGCGTTGCTTCCATTAAGAAGCAACGCCCTCTTTTTTTAGCCTGTGTGCGTTCGTGCCGTTTAGTTCGTCTCGACCCTCGTTCTGCTGGGCGGCGCTACTCGCCAGTTGAAAGGCTGCGGCGTTTCTTTGATGGTGTAGTCGCCGGGGACTTCAAAGAGCGAGCGGGCAGGTTCGCCGCGATTGATGTTGGTGAGACGGTAAGTGGTCTCGCCAGCCATGGGGTCTTTGCGCGTGCTCAGGACAACCGTTTGCAGCTCGGGCGAATACCAGCGCTCCTCTACAATCTCTATCGGGCGCTCGTTGCCTATATGGCCCGCCGGGATGGTAATCGTCTTGCGCGTGCCTTCTGCGTCCACGCCTTCTATGCTGCGCTTGCCGAGCTGTTCGACCACGGGCGCGGGCCCCCTCGTGCGCTCTCGCTCGGCCTGAGCCCCATTCTCCATTACTCTGACAGCCGCCCCTGGGCCGGGCGCAGGCACTTGAATCTCAAACCTTTCACCTTGAACGCGGCGTTCAACTTCGGCGCGGCGCTGAAGCTCGAAGCGCGCTCCCTGCTCCAGGCGCGGGAAGTTGAGCTTGCGCGCGGTGCGCGTGCGCGGTTCGAGTATGTAGTTGACGCCCGCCACAGGGTCGTTGATGAAGATAGTCTTGGGCGGGTCGCCCGCCGCGCCCCACTGGCCTATCATCCCGAGCGTCTGCTCGCGGCGCGTGCGTCCTTCGCCGTCGCGTGAAATGCTCGCGCTGTTCTTGCGAACGATGCGATTGCCGTCGCTCAAAGTCTGAACGGTTTCCGTAGTCGCTTCCGCCGAATAAGGCGCGCCCTTCACGAGCTTCTGGTCAAAGCTCATCTCGGACGCAAGGAAGATAAAGGTGTTCGCACCCGTAGGCGGCGCCACAATCACATCTCCCTGGCCCATCACGCGCGGGAGATCGACGATTCTTTCTTCGACGATGACCTCGCCGTTTGGCTTCGGAGCTCTCTCCTGCGCCATCGTCACACTTGCGCCGGACAAAGCTAAGAGCGCGAGCGCCCCTTGAATCAACAATCTATGAAATCTCATTTTCTCTCTCCTTAACAACTTATCAATCTCGAATTGGGAAGCGCTACTCTTCTACGATTGCGAGCAAACTTTCAATTAACGAACAAAGCGTATGGCGCGGGCCATCCCGTCGTCGCCGATGAGCACGTCTGCCTTGACGCGCTCGTTGGCGTGCTCCATGTTGACGGGCAATCCGAACTGCGCGAGCGCCGAGCGCGGCATCTCGACCCGAACTATGCGACCACTATCAATCGAGTTGAGATTGTCGCCGTAGTTCACGGGCATAAAATCGGTCATGATTTCCGAAGAGGTCTGTTGCAAAGCTCTCTGGTTCACTTTTGAGCCGGGAACGCTCGCGACATTGTTGCGACGCGGTGTTCTATTCAGAAGTAAATCCGCTTCTCTTTGGCTTAGCTTCTGCCCGCCGCCGCTCTCTCCCTTTTCAGGCACGATTCCCACAGTCGGATTCTCAACTGCTTCAATCGCTGTCTCAGGCGTCGCGCTACTCGCAAGCGTCGGAGCATTCGGGCTCGCTTTACCGGCGACCACGTGCGGCTCAGCCGATGCGGGCGCGCCTTCTTGTCTAGTGCGCAGGGCGACGACCCCGCCGATGGCAAACATCAGTAGGACGGCAGCGGCCACGGCCTGCGTGCGCCATTCGCTCCAGCGCGAAACTCTGCGGGGCTGCATCTCTACAACCACGGGAGCAATTGCAGGAGTCTGCTCGACCCTTCTGTGCTGCTCGCGAAAACGCGCGAGCAGGTTGGCTTCAACGTGGACGGGCGCTTGCGTCAGCTCCGAGCTTGCCGAAAGCGCGCGCAATCCTCCGGTCAGCCTGCGCTCCGTCGCGAGGCACGCGGCGCACGCGGCGCATTCTTCAACGTGACGGAGCGCGCCCTCGCGCACCGCAGCGTCCAACATTTGTTCGCGCGCCACTTCAATCAACGTGGCTTCAAAATTTTTGCAGCTCATGCGAAACACCTCGCCGTCTTAAAACTCTCTCCTCTTTCACCGCCTGCGCCAGCTTCACTTTCACTCTGGCTCGCTCCCAACTTTCCCACGAGCAAAGCCCGCGCTCGATGCAGGCGTGAGCGCACCGTCCCAACCGCGCAACCGAGCGCGCCTGCCGCCTCTATGTAACTCATCTCGTGCAGGTCACAGAGCACTACTACTTCCCTGTAATGTTCGGGGAGCGCGAGCACGGCCTGTCGCAGACGCCCGATCATTTCGTTGCGCTGAAATTCGTCGTGCGGGTTATCGTCGGTCGCCCAACGCTCTATGTGCATCTCGCCCTCGCTCGCGTCGTCCACAATCTGCACGAAGGGACGCTCGCGTTCCAATCTTCGCAGCACGTGGTTGCGCGCTATCCCGTAGAGGTAACTCGCCAGCGTTCCGCGCGACGCATCAAAGCGGGAGGCGTCGCTCATGAGCGCTAAAAAAACCTCCTGGGTGACGTCTTCGGCCACGGCTTCCGAGCCGCTCATCTGTAGGGCAAAGCGATAGACTCCGGCCTGCCGCCGCCTGTAGAGCGCAGTAAAGGCCGCTTCGTCTCCTGCCATCATGAGCCGTAGAAGCTCGTCGTCACTTGGGGATAAGTGCGTTGCCATCTTTTGTTTACCGTAAACCCGGCGTGCTCGCCTGTCACTCCTAATTCGTGCGAGCGGCGCGAAAAGTTCCAAAAAGTCTGAAAAAAGTAAGCAGTAAGCAGTGAGCGAGTCGAGCAGTCGAACGAAAAAAAAGTTTCATAACGTTAGTTCTGCTTACAAGGTCGTAACGCTCCGCAGCCCCGCGAGGGGCGTCATATCAGTAGCCCAGCACGTCAGTGCTGGGACAACGGCAACATAAGTTTTATGAAGCCCCGTCAGGGGCGACATCCCATTATGCCGCCCCTGACGGGGCTTCATCATTTATTCGACGCTTGTTCCCACGGCTCACGCCGTGGGCTACTGATATGACGCCCCTTACAGGGGCTGAAGGACATGGGCGCTTATCTCGAACTCTGGTTTATTACTTCTTTACTGCTCACTGCTTACCGCTCACTTTCTTCTCTGATAAACTAGCGGGGCGTGAAAAAAGAGGACTTCCGGCAGCAGGCTCAGCCAGACAATTTACCAGCACAGCGGCCCGCGACGCCACTCGTAGAGGGTCGTGACTATTACCGCGAAGGAGGCTTTATGGTCTTCACCGCAAGCTTTCTTCTGCGGCGGGGTGCGTGTTGCCATAGCGGTTGCCGTCATTGTCCATATACGGAAGAGGTTGCCAAATGATACGTCGCTCGTCTTTGCTACTGATTATTTTTCTTCTCTCGACAGGCGCGGCCTACGCGGAGAAACGCGCCTTCAGCCTCGAAGACCTGTACCGGGTCAAGAACGTCTCGGATGTGCACGTTTCGCCGGACGGTAAATCGATTATCTACATTCTGACCACGTCGGACCTTGCGCGCGCTCGGCGCACGAGCGCGCTCTGGATGATGGACTCCGCAGGCGGGAACGCGCGTCGACTGACGGAAGAGAACGTCGCGTCGCCCGCCTTCTCGCCCGATGGCCGCACCATCTCTTTTATCAGCGCCAAAGACGGCAACAGTAATCTGTACCTGATGAACACGAGCGGGGGTGACGTGCGCCGCCTGACCAACATTTCTACGGGCGTGTCCGACCCCTTATGGTCTCCCGACGGCAAGTGGATAGCTTTTTCGACGGACGTGTACCCGGAATGCAACGCCGATGACGCATGTAACAAGAGAGTCGCGGATCGTTGGGCCGCGGGGCCGCTCAAGGCGCACATGGCCGACGATTTGCTCTATCGCCACTGGAACGCATGGAAGGACGGAACGCGCACGCACATCTATCTGGCGAATGCGCAGACGGGCGAAGTGAGGGATTTGACGCCCGGCGATTTCGACTCGCCGACGTTTCAGCTCGGCGGCCCCTTGCAGTACGACTTCGCACCGGACGCGAAAGAGTTTGTCTACGTCTCGAACCACGACAAGGCGGCGGCCAATTCAACCAACAACGACCTCTGGCTTATCTCTTTGACCGAAGCGTCGGCGAAGCCCGTCAACATCACGGCCTCTAATCCGGCGTATGACGGCAGCCCGCAGTATTCGCCCGACGGTCGCTACATAGCGTATCGCATGCAGCGCCAGCCCGCTTACGAATCCGACCTTTTCCGTATCGCGCTTTACGACCGCAAGGCCGGAACGTCAACCGTGCTCACGGAATCTTTTCGCAACTGGGTGGACGAGTTCGAGTGGATGGATGATGCAAAGACCCTCTACTTTAATAGCGGCGTCGAAGGCGTGAATCCTATCTATCGCGTGGACGTCGCGTCCAAAAACATCACGCAGGTTTTCGCCGACAGGACCATCTCGGACCTCAATTACTCAGCGGACGGTCGCAGTCTTATCTATACCTCGCGCTCCGTGGGCGAGCCAGCCGAAATTTACAGCGCGAGTTTAGAAAAAACTTCCGCGCCCGTGCGGCTCTCGCATTTTAACGACGAGTTTGTCAAAGAAGTTGACGTGCGCCCTGCGGAATCTATGTGGGTCACAGGCGCGGACGGGAAGAAGATACACGTCTTTATAGTCAAGCCGCACAACTTTGACCCGAGCAAAAAATATCCGCTGATCCTGAACGTACACGGCGGGCCGCAGCAGATGTGGGGCGATTCGTTTCGCGGCGACTGGCAGGTCTATCCGGGCGCGGGCTATGTCGTTGCGTTCTGTAATCCGCGCGGCTCTCTGGGCTACGGGCAGGAATTCACCGCGCAGATTTCGGGCGACCTCGGCGGGCGCGTGTACGATGATTTGATGAAGGTGACGGACGTGCTTGAAGGGTTGCCCTATGTTGACCGCGAGCGTCTGGGCGCGATGGGCTGGTCGTTCGGCGGCTTTATGATGATGTGGTTCGAGGGACACACGACGCGCTTTCGCGCGCTCTCTTCGATGATGGGTATCTACGATTGGCGCTCCTTCTACGGCGCGACCGAAGAATTGTGGTGGCCCGAGTGGGATGTCAAAGGACAGCCGTGGAACAACGCGAACTATGAGAAATGGTCGCCGTCCGCCTATGTGAAAAATTTTAAGACGCCCGCGCTCGTCATCTCGGGCGAGCGTGACTACCGCGTGCCCTACACGCAGAGCCTGCAATTTTTCACGGCGCTGAGGAAGATGAACGTGCCCGCGCGTCTCGTCATCTACTCGAACGCGGGCCACTGGCCCAACTGGTACGAGATGGCGCTCTACTACACGGCGCACCTCGAATGGTTTAATCAATATCTGGGCGGAGCACCGCCGCCGTGGACGACCGAACAATTCCTGCGCAACGCCATCTTTGACCGCGCCACCGGCAAGCGTTTTGAAGACGCGAGCCGACCACCGCGACCAGCCGAACAGGAGAAGCGTCCCGGCGAAGTAAAACCGCAAACACCGACCGGCAAACCTGACACGAAACCCACGACGCCTTGAAAAGAAAGGCAAAAGTAAAAAGGTAAAAGGCAAAAGGGAAGAGGATAAAAAGCTATGACAGATTTTCTTTCTGTAAAATCTGTTGAAGTGGTTTCCGCCGAACTTTTACCTTTTTACTTTTACCTTTTGCCTTGTTTTTGACGCAGCTTGAAAAACTTGAATCCGAACTACTCATTTAATCCATCTCGCTCGCGTCGTCGTGTGATAACGCTCGCGGCGCTCGTGCTCATTTCGATAGTGGCGCTCGGCGCGCTCTCGTTCTTTATCTATCGCGGGTGGCGTGAGAAACCTGTGAAGACGCGCGCGGGCTGGCAGGCGCGCGTGACGACGCTGGCCGGAGACGGCGCGCCGGGCTACGTGGACGGCCCCGCGCAGCAAGCGCGCTTCGCAGACCCTTTCGGCGTGGCCGTTGACCGCGAAGGAAATCTGTACGTGGCGGACGCGGGCGAGAACAATCGCATACGCAAGATTAATCTTGAAGGAGTGGTCACGACTCTTGCGGGCGGCGCGGAAGGCTTTCGCGATGGGCAGGGCGCGGAGGCGCAGTTCAACACGCCGTCTGCGCTGGCTGTTGATGCGGCGGGAAATTTGTACGTCGCTGATACGGGCAACAACGCCGTTCGCAAAGTGACTCCCGAAGGCGTGGTCACAACTCTGGCGGGCGGCGGCGCTGCCGGTTACAGGGACGGCCCAGCGCGCGAGGCTCAATTCAACGGCCCCGTAGGCGTCGCCGTCGATGCGAAAGGCAACGTCTACATCGCGGACACTTACAATGATTTGATTCGCAAGCTCACGCCCGAAGGCGTGGTGACGACCATCGCTGGCGAAATGAATTCTTCGCCCGGCTACCGGGACGGCGCGGCGGCGAGCGCGCTCTTTGATACGCCGTGCTCGCTCGCCGTCTCCGAAGCAGGCGACGTCTACATAGCCGACACGGGCAATAGTGCAATCCGCAAGATAACGACTGACAATCAGGTCACAACCATCGTGAGCGCGAGTCAACAGACGGACGATCCGTCTCTGCTCTTTGCGCCTGCCGGTCTGGCGCTGACGCACGACGGCTTTCTTTACATCACGGGTAACGATCGAGGGCGCGTTGCGCAGCTTGCGCCGGACGGACGGTTGCGCGCCATTGGCGGGGTGGGCAGCGGCTTTGCGGACGGTGATGGAAATCACGCTCGCTTTAATAGTCCCGCAGGGATTGCTGTGAACAAGCGCGGCGCTCTCTTTGTAGCGGATGCAGCTAACTATCTAGTGCGACAGCTCGTCGCGGACGAAGATGAAAAGGAAGCTGTGAAAGCCGGGGCCGCGCGTGCTCCAATCGCGCCCGGTGTTGTGCCGCGCCTCTCCGGCGAGACCGTGGGTGTTGCGGAGTTTCCGTGGCCCGTTGACCCGCAGCGTCGCTGGCACGAGGTGACGGCCACGCTCGGCGAAGTGCGCGGCAACTACGACGGCGAAGCGCGCGACCATCTTCATAGCGGGATTGATATACAGGGAGCTTTGGGCGCGACGGTGCGCGCCGTCTACGACGAGAAGGTCGCGGACCCTTTGAGCAACTGGGGCTTTGGTGAGTTGGGCGAAGGCTTGCGCGTGAATCTCATGACCTATGTTCACATGCGTGTCGGGCGCAAAGTAGATGACAGGTCATTCGACGATGCGCGTTTTGTCGCGGTGCGTGACGCGGAAGGCAAAGTGGTGCGCGTGCGCGTCAGGCGCGGGACGCGTTTCCGCACGGGCGATGCGCTCGGGACAATCAACCGCATGTATCACGTTCATCTCAACTACGGCCCTTCGGGCGCGCAGGCCAACCCGCTCGTGCTGCCCTTCATAGACTTTAGCGACCGCGTTGCTCCGACAATCGAGCGCGACGGCATACGACTCTTCAATCAATCTCAGGAGCAGCTCACGGAACGACGCGCGGGCCGCCTCCTTGTGCCGCGCGGGGATGTGAGCATCGTCGTGGAGGCTTATGATCAGGTTGATCAAAATGCGGCTCGCCGCCGGTTGGGATTGTACAGGCTTGGCTATCAGGTATTGCGCGCCGGCGGAGAGCCTGCGAACGGCTTTACGGAGCCGCGCATGACGATTGAGTTTAATCGTCTGCCACCGCAGCGCGCCGCTGTCCGCACAATTTATGCAGACGCCTCGGGCATCACTGTTTACGGCAGCCAGACGACGCGCTTTCTATACGTCGTTACCAACACCGTGCGCGATGGGCGCTCGGAAGTGGGCGCGTGGCGTGCCGCAGAGCTTGAGCCGGGCGATTACGTCTTACGCATCACAGCCTCCGATTTTTCGGGCAACGAAGTGACCGGCACGTCGCGCGACCTGCCTATCACTATTAAATGAGAGCGCGTTAAAAAACCTGACCATCGAGATGCCTACAGTAGATTCAAACAGGATGGACAGGATGAACAGGATAAAAGCAGTGCAGAAGTCAGAATGCAAAATGATGAATGAAAAGCTATTCTTTAATTCTGCGCTTTGCACTTTGCATTTATCATTTATTTTTATCCTGTCTATCCTGTCCATCCCTGTTAATTTCTTTCTTTAGTTTTTATCCGTCGCCTAGCCACAAAAAGTCGCCTTGGTGTAAGCTTAAGTGTAGAAGCTCCGTGCACGCATGGCCGCTTTTGTTTTCATGCGCCCGCCGCTAAACGCGCATGCTGTTTTCAAACCCCATAGCAGTTTGCTTAAACGCGATTCCAACAAGGCTCATCCAGAGAGGTTGTTAAGGAGAAGTAATGAATACCAGTCGCCGTTTCGTCGTCATCCTCTTTCTCTCGCTCGTCGTCTCGCTGCCTGCCCTCGCGCAGGAAAATAAGAGATTCGCGGGCGGCGGGCTCTCTTTCGATTATCCCGCAGCATGGTCTATCTCTGACAAGAGCACGCCCGATAATCAACATCTGGTGTTGGAGCTGAAGGGCACGGCGGCGCAGATCATGGTGCTGGTCGAGCGCACGGCTTCCACTCAGCCGGGACAACGCGGGGCCGCGCTGGCGTCGCGCACCACGACGTTCGCGGATTTGATGACGCAGGAGTTTGAAAAAATCGGCGCGCCCGTTCAGCGTTCCGACGTCCAGACGGAAGCGGGCGGCGTGATGGCCGACGGGCTGCGGCTGCGCGCCGCGCCGGGCGGGCAACCCGGCTCTGTAGAGGTCTATTCGTTTGTGCTCGGCGGGCGCATCGTGATGATTACTTACCTGCGTCCTGATTCGGAGGCAGCCGCCGCCGCGCCCGCGTGGGGAATGATTCGTCGCAGCCTGCGCGTCGGCCCTGTGACGGTGGCCCAGTCGCCCGCAGTTCGTGCCGACCCGATGCTGGTTCCCCCGGATAACAGGGATATGCCCTACGGTAAGCCTGCCACGGCTCCCGCGAAAAACGTGACCGTTGATTCCGGCAAAGTCACGGGCTCTGCCTACTCAAACAACTACTTCAAATTTCGGATGACGATTCCCTACGGGTGGCGCGTGCAGGATCAGGACGTCAAGAACTTGATTGACCAGAAGGGGCGCGAATCCATCAAGTCGACCAATCAGAATGCGAACGCCCAGATGGATGCTTCCATCGCGAACACCGTCAACCTGCTGACGGTGTTTAAGTATCAGGTCGGCTCGTCGCAGGAATTCAACGCCTCGCTCATCTGCGGGGCACAGTGGCTCGACAATACTCCTGTCACGGCGAGCCAGTACATCGCCAACGCCCGCCGCATCCTGCAATCGACGAAAGATCAATACTACTTTCAGCCCATCACGACCGAGAGCGTGGGCGGCGAGACGTTCGCCGTCATGGAAGTCGAAACGGCTGCGACCGTCAAGCAAAAATATTACGCTCAGATTAAGAACGGCTACGCCCTTTTCTTTATTATCACCTACGTCACGGAAGAAGATGAGGCTGTCTTAAAACAGGCGATGCGCTCGCTGCGGTTTGTTTAAGTCAGACCTGTTTGAAAAGGACGGCCCGCGCGCCCTCTTGTTCCCACGGCGCATGTCTACAAGAGCGCGGCTCCCTTTATCCTTTATAACGCGCCTGGCCGCTGCCCTCTATGAATCCTCTCATGCACAGAAACAATAGAAAGATTTTGCGCGTTGCCGCCGTTCTCTGCTGCCTCCTGCTCATCGCGATGTGGCTGCCACAGAGGACGCGTGTCACGGCACGCGCTTTTGTGCGAAGCGATGCGACGCAGGATGAAATGGTCGTCGCGCGCGTGACGGTGAGAAACGATGCGGAGCTTAAGCAACTTGTCTCTATGGGTCTGGACCTACTTGAGATGCGCGAAGGCGATGACCTCTTTATACTGACCACGCCCGCGCGCATGGAAGCTCTCAGCCGCGAAGGCTGGCTCATCAAACAGGACGCGGAGCAGAGCGCGCTATTCCGCAAACAACCCTTCAGGACGGGCGAGCTAAACTTGCAGACCTTTAATGGCGGCTATCGCACCGTCACGGAGATACGCGCCGCGCTCGATCAAGCTGCTTCCAATTATCCTAACCTCGCAGAAACTTTCGTCTACGGTAATAGCTGGCAGCGCGTGACAAGCGGAGGCGCGGCAGGGCACGAGCTATTCGGCATCAAGCTCACCAACCGTCAACGACCGGGGCCGAAGCCCGTCTTCTTTTTGATGGCAGCCATACACGCGCGCGAGCTTGTGACATCGGAGCTGGCCCTGCGCTTTATAGATTACCTGCTTCAGGGTTACGGCACGGATGCGGACGCCACATGGTTTCTGGACGAACATCAAGTAGTGATTGTGCCGGTCGTTAATCCTGACGGGCGCGTGCTGGCCGAGCAGGGCTATTACCAGCGCAAGAACTTGAACAACACCAACGGCGGCAACTGCTCGAACACGGCGTTTGACCAGTTCGGCGTGGACCTCAACCGCAACGCATCTTTTCAGTGGGGTGTGGTCAACGCGCCCACAGAGCCGCCATGCGGCCAGACTTATCCGGGGCCGAGTCCTGCCTCCGAGCCCGAAACACAGGCGATAGAAAATCTGGTGCGCTCGCTCTTTCAGGACCAGCGCGGGCCGCTCGACACGGACGCCGCGCCTGCGACCACGAGCGGCGTGATGATTACGCTTCACTCTTACAGCGACCTTGTGTTGTGGCCCTGGGGCGCGACCTCCTCGCCTGCGCCGAACGCCGCCGCGCTCTCGGCCATCGGTCGCAAGTTTGCCTCTTACAACGGCTACACGGCGCAGCAATCAATACAGCTTTACCCTACAAGCGGCACGACCGACGATTGGGCTTACGGCGAGCTTGGAATAGCCGCCTTCACTTTCGAGGTCGGTCCCGGTGCGGGTGCGTGTGGCGGTTTCTTCCCGGCCTTCAGTTGTCTGGACGGAGGCACTGGCGGCTCGTTCTGGCCGCGCAATCTCCCTGCCTTTATCTATGCCGCGCGCATAGCCCGCACGCCCTATACGCTTGCGCACGGGCCGACCGTCTCTGCCGTCACGGCCACAGCAGCAGGCAGCCAGTTGCAGATAAGCGCGCTCGTCAGCGACCAGGCAAACGGCAACCAGTCAATCGTCGCCGCAGAATATTACGTGGACACGCCGCCTTGGCGCGGAGGCGTGCCGCAAGCGATGACTGCTGCCGACGGCAATTTTAATAATGTGAGCGAGACGACGACGGCGACAACTTCAGCGCTCGACGGTCGCCACACGGTTTACGTGCGCGGTCAGGACGCGGGCGGCAACTGGGGGCCGGTGAGCGCGGCCTTCACTCCGCAGACGACGCCTTCCGGCAACTGGATCACGACGACTCTTTCGGCTACGGAAGTTGACATACAGACGTGGCGGCAATCGGACAATAATAGTTACGCGAAAGTGAAATTAACTTTTCCCACGGCGGGCTATCGCGTGCAGGATCAGAACTGGGGCGCGCCCTCGCGAACGGGCAACCAGATTACAACGGACGCCCTCGTGGAAAAATCCAACGACGCAAGTCTTCAGACAGAGACCTCTACCGTCAACATCTACAACCTAGGCGCGCTCCCTGACGGTTCCTACAGCTTGATTTTCAAAACCAGCGGACAGGTAGCCGAGACAATTAACTTCAACGTCACAAGCGCCCCGCCACCAGCAAACCCGATAGACAATCAAAGAGAGTTCGTCCGCTGGCAGTACAAAGACTTCCTCGGACGCGAGCCTGACACTGCGGGCTGGGATTTCTGGACCGATAACATCACGAAATGTCTGGACGCTGCTCGTCGTCCCGCCGAGCAATCAATCGAAGCTTGCATCGACCGTCAGCGCGAAACAACGAGCGCGGCATTCTTTCTCTCGCCTGAGTTTCAATACACGGGCTATTACGTCTACCGTGTTTTCAAGGGAGCACTGGGACGTGCGCCTTATCTCTCGGAGTTTACGACCGACCAGCAGTTCGTCGGCGCTGGCATCATCAACAGCACAAGCGGCCAACTGGACGCTGCGCGAATCAACCAGAACAAAAGAGACTTCGCCGCGCTCTTTGTCCAGAGAGCGGAATTTATCTCCCGCTACGGCAGCCTGACCAACCAGCAGTACGTCGACCGCTTGTTCCAGACCACTGGCGTCACACCTTCGTCAGCAGAGCGTGAGGCTTTAGTCAACGGTCTCAATGGCGGGAGCGAGACGCGTGCGAGCGTGCTGTTGAAAATCGTGGACGGCATCAACGTCATTAGTGAAGGGAATCAGCAGTTCACGACTTCTTACGGGCAGGCTTTCTATAGCCAGCAGTTCAACAGCGCGTTTGTGCACATGGAATATTTCGGCTACATGAAACGCGACCCGGACAATCCGGGCTATCAGTTCTGGCTGGGGAAACTCACTTCTTCACAGGGCTATATCGAAGCCGAGATGGTGCGAAGCTTTGTCGTCTCGCCCGAATACCGCTCGCGCTTTGGCGCGCCTTGAGCGACTATTTGAGAAAGTAGTTGATGATGAAAATCCGGCTTTGCGGGCGGGCGGCTCAAGCCTCTATGGAGACTATGAAATACGGATTCCTATATTTCTAATCCAAAAAAATGGCGTGCCTTTCGTCCAGCGTCCAAGCGGCTTAAAGTTAATTGCTCCTGTTATTGCCCTTAGACCTTGAGACGTTTTTCCGTGTCTCTTCGGCACATTCTTTGCGAAGACAAACTGTCCCGGGCAGCAGACTGTTTTGCGCTCTCTCCCAGCTTCAGCTACCTAGGAATCAATAAGCCGTTTTTTTAATAAAGTGTTTAGTTCTTTGTCGGGCTTGCGTAAACGGCTTCCGCCATGATAGAAGTTTGCTTCTACACACAGGTTTTTTCCACGCCTTTGGATTAGAGCAAGCATAAATGGCCTCGTGAACAAATGTGCGGTCGGCCCGCGACGGGGATGCGTTGTAGGCGACTGAAATCCCAGTTGAATCAGTTCTCGTTAAGGAGTTCCCCAGAATGTCAAAATTTCTACGCTTCTCGCTGATAGCCATGCTCATGGTAGCGATGAGCGCGCTCGCCATGGCGCAGTCTTCGACCGAAGGCGCGATTGGCGGGACGGTCACCAACCCGAATAAAGAGGTGGTGCCCGGCGCAACCGTTACCGTACGCAACGTTGAAACAAACAAAGAAGGCACGGCAGAGACGGACGGCGAAGGTCGTTTCCGCATCGTGCAGCTTCCGCCAGGCAACTATGCGGTGACGGTGAATGCCGCGGGCTTCGGCGCTTTCACCACGGACCGCGTCGTGGTCGAAGTCGGACGCGTCACGGACATCGAGATTCCGCTCTCGGTCGGGCCCGTCTCGGGCACGGTTGAGGTGACGGGTGAAGCTCCGGTTATTAACACCAGTCAGAACGACTTTTCCACCAACATCAACCAGGTCTCTCTTAATGAGCTTCCGATTAACGGGCGGCGCGCCTCTGATTTCGTGCGCCTGACGCCCGGCGTGGCGCCCGAAGGCGACTTCGGTCTGAACAGCTTTCGCGGCCTCTCGTCCCTGTTGAATAACAACACGCTCGACGGCACCGACAACAACAACGGCTTCTTCTCGGAAGAGCGCGGACGCACACGTATTCAATACAGCTTCAGCCAGGCGGCCGTGCGCGAGTTTCAGGTCAATACCTCGAACTACTCCGCCGAGTACGGTCGCGCGGCGGGCGGCGTCATCAACACGGTGAGCAAGAGCGGCACGAACGAGTTTCACGGCCAACTCTTCTATTACATCCGCGACAACAAGTGGGGCGCGCGCAACCCGTCGGCGACGATTCCCGTTCGCCAGGCTGACGGCTCCTTCGTCAACGAGGCCATCAAGCCTGAGGACAAACGCCAGCAGTTCGGCGGCGCCATCGGCGGCCCCATCAAAAGAGACAAGCTGTTCTTCTTCTTTACCTACGACCAGCAGAAGCGCAGCTTCCCCGTCGTGTTGACGACGAGCAATCCTGCTCTTTTGAACCCGGTCACACTGGTTGCTCCTGCCGCCTGCACCAACGCCGCAGGCGCTCCGGCGACCGGACTGACGACCGAGCAGGCTCTGTTCTGCCGTCTGGTCAGCCCGACGCGCACTCTGGCGCAGGCTCAAACGGCCGTCAACAACGGGTTGGATTTCCTGCGCAGCCTGACGGGCGCACCCGCGCGTCGTCAGGACCAGCGCATCATCTTCCCGAAAATCGACTGGAATATCAACGAGAGCAACACGTTCTCGGCGAGCTACAATCACCTGCGCACGTCCGCGCCCAATGGCTTCACTTCGCGCAGCGTTGATACCATCGGGCTCGCGAGCGTCGGCAACGACTTTGTGGAGATTGATTCCTTCAACGCGCGCCTGACGTCCACCTTGACGCCGACCATTCTGAACGAAGTCCGCTTCCAGTTGAGCCGCGAGCTCAACCAGTCCATCCTCGGCGACTTGACTGCGAACGAAGAGGCTCAGGCCGCTCGCGCGACAACGCTTGTCAACGGAAGACTTCCCGAATTTTTCATCACGGGCGGATTAACCTACGGCACGCGCGCCTTCTTCCAGCGCCAGTCTTTCCCGCTGGAGAAGCGCTTCCAGATTGCCGACATCGTAACCGTATCGCGCGGCAACCACACGTTGAAGTTCGGCACGGACTTCAAGCGCGACAATGACTTTATTGACAACCTGTTCCAGGGCTTCGGCGCTTACTCCTACAGCAACCTGGGCGATTTCCTGAGTGACTTCATCGTTCCCACTGGGACGCCCAACAACGCCAGCGGAGCGGCGGGATTGCCTGCGGCGGCGACTGCTGCGACGCGTCGTTACAGTTCCTACGCACAGGCTTTCGGCCTCACCGCTTACGAGTTCAACACGCCGGATTTCGCCGTCTTCGTACAGGACGACTGGCGCGTGACCCCGCGCCTGACGCTGAACCTGGGGTTCAGGTATGACTACCAGTCCTACTCCAACCCGCAGGTCCCGAACACGGCGGCGGCAACTCTGACGGCCGGGCAGACCCGCTACTCGCAGGCGGAGGCCAACGCCCTCATCGCGCAGACCACAAGCTTCCCGTCGGATAAGAATAACTGGGCCCCGCGCTTAGGGTTCGCGTGGGATATTAATGGCGACGGCAAGACCAGCGTGCGCGGCGGCTTCGGCATCTTCTACGGCCGCGTTCCGAACACCTTCCTCGCCAGCGCCATCGTCAACACGGGTGCTCCGGGCTCGCAGATTGCCGTCACCGGCATCTCTCCGACCACGGTGCTGAACAGCGCGACCGGCGCTGTCATCCCGACGCCGATTTATCCGAACACGCTCTCCGGCGTGCCCTCCCGCTCGACCAACATCGTGACTCTCGCGAATAACTTCGAGAATCCGAAGGTCTACGAATTCGACCTGGTTCTGGAGCGCGAAATTGCCGCCAACACGGTCGCCTCTATCTCCTACATCTTCAGCGGAGGCCGCAATTTGCCGGCCTACATTGACCAGAACCTGCCACTGCCGACCGCGATAAGGACGTACACGATTTCCGGCGGTGACTTCAACGGCCTCCAGTTCTCGACGCCCTTCTTCGCGGGCCCGCGTCCGATCTCCAACGTCGGACAGATTCTAGATACACAGAGTGTCGGAGAGTCCAAGTACCACGCCATGGTGCTTCAACTCAATCGTCGCTTCACCAATGGCCTGCAGTTCCAGACCAATTACACCTTCTCGAAGGCCACCGACACGGGCCAGCGCTTCGGCACGTTCGCTCCTTCAAGCCCGACGGTTACCAACCCGTTTGATATATCGCTTGATTGGGGCAGGGGTGACAACGACATCCCGCACCGCTTTGTGGCGAGTGTGGTCTGGGCACCGGGCCAAACCTTCGCGGGCCTTGAAAGCTCGACCGTCGGTCGCGCCATCTTCAAGGGCTTCCAGATGGGGCTCATCTTCAACCAGGCATCGGGGCGCACGGTCACCGGTACAATCAGCAGCAATCCGGGTGCTAACCCGACTGGCAGTGCGGCCACTACGCTCGTCGGAACGTCAACCGGCCTGCTCGGCTCCGGCGGCCCGTCGCGCGCCTTCTTTATCCCGCGCGGCAGCTTCCGCAGACCCTACACGCAGACGATTGACTTGCGCCTTTCCAAGCGCTTCCGCTTTACGGAAACCAAGAGCATTGAGTTTCTGGCTGAGGCCTTCAACCTCCTCAACCGCGCGAATATCACCAGTGTCTCAGAGTCGCTCTACACCTTTAGCGGGGCGAGTTCTTTGGGCGGGACGTTGACTTTTAACCCCACCGGCGAGCGCGTCGGGGCTTTCCTGAGAGAGTTTGCCGATGGTATCAACAACACGACCATCTTTACTCCTCGGCAGGTTCAGCTTTCAGTTCGCTTTGAGTTCTAAACTGTCAGCTGCGTAACAAACAAAAAGAGCGGGCGCTTCTTCATGAAGAAGCGCCCGCTCTTTTTATCTTCCTTCCGGCGACTCGCTTAGTTGTTACGGTCGCGCCTCACCGCCAGCATTCTTTCCACGGCGCGGCGCGCTTTGTCGGCCACCTCCGCGTCAACCTCTACCTTGTACTGCATCGCTTCGAGCGAACGTAGAATCTTCGGCAGCGTGATGCGCTTCATGTGCGGGCAGAGATTGCACGGGCGTATAAATTCTATCTGCGGAAACTCGACCGCGACGTTGTCCGACATGGAGCACTCCGTAATCATCACGACGCGGCGCGGGCGCGCCTTGTCCAGATGCTTAATCATGCCGGAAGTAGAGCCTACGAAATCCGCTTCCGCGAGCACATCTTGCGGGCACTCCGGGTGCGCCAGAATCTGCACGTCCTTATAGCCCTCTCGATAGCGGCGCAACTCTTCGCCCGTGAACCGCTCGTGAACTTCGCAGTGACCCTTCCAGAGAATAATCTCCACCTTGGTCTGTTTGGCGACCCACTGGCCCAGATATTCGTCGGGCAGGAAGATGACTCGCGGCACACCCAAAGATTCGACGACCTCTACGGCATTGGCCGACGTGCAGCAGATGTCGGATTCGGCTTTGACCTCGGCAGAGGTGTTGACGTAAGTAACGACGGGAACGCCCGGATAACGCTCACGCAGAAGTCTGACGTCGGCTCCCGTGATGCTTGCTGCCAGTGAGCAGCCCGCTTCGAGGTCCGGAATCAAAACGGTCTTCTCCGGATTTAAAAGCTTTGCGGTCTCGGCCATGAAATGAACGCCGCACAGCAGAATCAAATCCGCTTCCGTATCGGCGGCCATGCGCGCCAGCGCCAGCGAGTCGCCCACGAGGTCCGCCACGCCGTGAAAAATTTCCGGCGTCTGGTAGTTGTGGGCGAGGATGATGGCGTTGCGCTCGCGCTTGAGACGATTAATCTCTGCGATGTAAGGCGCATGCACGGGCCACTCAATCTCTGGAATAACGTTGCGCACGCGCTCATAAATCTGCGCCGTCTCGCGCGCGACCTCCGGCGTGTATTCAAGGGTCTTCAAATTTTGTTGGTTCAACATAGCTCCTCGATTATAAGTAAACCGGACTCCGATTTGCTAACCGGGCGGCGCGTGTTCGTGCGCGACGCGCTCGATAAAGAAAATGCTGCTATCAAAGCCAAAGGCCCGGACCCCTCGCGCGCAAACATTTAGATGCGGTTGAGAAAGCAAAAGAACGACCCGTCGTGGAGGTAAAAATAAGAAGGCTGGAAGGGTTGCCCCTGTGACGCTAAATCACTTATTGACAGGAGTTTGAAAACGCACCCGGCTGGACCAAAAGTTTTTTCTGTTCGTCGGGGCCGCGAATCTGCTAACATGCTTTTGCCCCTTAGGCGGCCCCCGACCCTCGTCGCCGCCCGAGTCATCCAGCTCTCTCGCTAGGTGAACCTCGTATTCCAACTCAAAAGAGGGTACGCCCCGTGTTGCCAAAATCATCAAGGCCCGCGCATCTCTGGGCCATGCTTCTTGTCTCTGCCAGTGCTATAGGTCTCTGCTACACAGTCGCCGTTCTGCTCATTCCCGCATACGCGGCAGAAATTCTAGCCGCGCTCGGCGGCGTATTGTTGTGCGCCGTCATCGTGTTGTTCTCCAAACAAAGCGCGATCACCAAAGATGAGGAGCACGACCGCGTAGGTTTTCTGGAAGAAGAATGCCGCGTCGCATCACAAAAGCTTTCCGAGGCTGACAGGCGATTAGGAGCGGCGAAAACACAGTTGACGGAAGCACGCGAGCGCGCCTCGCTCTATGATGCTATGGCGCTCAACTGGCGCGAATGGCAGGCCACCTTTGATGCGCTGCCCGACGGCGTCTTCATGTTCGATGTCCACCGTCGCATGAGCCGCATGAATCGAGCCGCGCTCAATCTTGATAACGGGGGCGCAACGTTTCTACAGGTGCGGCGCTGTTGCGAGATGTTCTGGCGCGTCGAAGGCGCGGAAGAATGCGTGGTTGACCGCGCGCTCAAGAGCGGCGAAAAAATCGAGATCGAAATGCTCGCAGGCCAGCACGGCACGAGCCCTACGCTTCTCATCGTGATGCCCGTGCGCGACGAGCGCGGGCAACTGACGGGCACGAGCGTCGTCATCACGCGCGACATCTCTGAGCTGAGACGCGCCGAACAGGAAGCCTTCGAGCACAAATCTTTCATGGCGAGCCTCGCCGACCTTGCGCCCGACGAAATCTACACGCTCGACACGGAAGGCTCTATCACATGGATGAACGAGCGCGCCGCAAGAAGCAATCATCTGCTGTCCGGAAACCTCATGGGTCGCCACTTCACCGAGACTGTGGCTGTCGAATCAAGAGATGCGGCTGGCGCGCATCTCTCGCGCACGCTCAGTGGTGAAGACACGCAGTGCGAAGTGCAAACCATACGCGCGGACGGCACAGCCTGCTATGCGGAGGCGCACATGTCGCCGCTCTGGAAGGACGGGCAGGTCACAAGTGCCCTCGTCTTCCTGCGCGACATCACGGAACGCAAGCGCGCACAGGAGCGGATGGCGCAATCAGACAAGCTGCGCGCCGTGGGCGAGCTGGCCGCTGGTGTGGCGCACAACCTCAACAACTCCCTGACGGTGATACAGGGGCGCGCACAGCTCTTGCAGATGCGCTCCGTGGATGAAGCGACTACAAAGAGCCTGGAAGTAATTACGCGCGCCGTCTCCGATAGCTCGAAGACTTTGCGTCGCATGCTGGATTTCGCGCGGCGCGGCTCGACGGGCGGCTTTGCTCCCGTTGACCTTGCGGAACTCGTGGCGTCGAGTGTGGAGATAGCGCGACCGAAATGGCAAAGCGCGGCTGCGACGCGCGGCGGGCGTATAGAAGTGCGCGTCGAGAATCAGGGTCCGGTTTATGTGTACGGCGACGCGGCGGAATTGCGCGAGGTCGTGCTGAACATGATCTTCAACGCCGTGGACGCGATGCCCGAAGGCGGCGTCATCGAAACGGGCTCGCGCACGGAGATTGACGGCGGTTGCTTCTGGGTGGCGGACACAGGGCGCGGCATGTCGCCCGAAGTTGTGGCACGCATCTTCGAGCCATTCTATACGACCAAGGGCGAGCGCGGCACGGGTCTGGGGCTTTCAGCATCGCACGGTATCATAGAGCGTCACGACGGCCAGATTATGGTCGCCAGCTATCCCAACGAGGGCACGCGCTTTGAAGTTCGGATGCCGCTTTATGAAGCATCGCTCCATGCGAAAAGGGAAGAGACAATCCCTGCGCCTGTCGTGCAAGCCGAGTCGTCGCGGATTCTCATCGTCGAAGACGAGGAGCGCGTGCGCTCATTGCTTGTGGAGACGTTCGAGGCCGCAGGCCATGCGGTCGTGCAAGCTTCTACCGGCAGAGAGGCGCTCGCGCGTCTTGATGATGAAAGGTTTGACCTGGTCGTCTGTGACATAGGTTTGCCGGAGGTGAACGGCCTAGACATCACGCGGTGGGTCAAAACCAATCGCCCGGAAACACTCCTTATTCTCGCCACCGGCTGGGCCGATCTGGTCACGCCCGACGATCACACGCAGGGCCGCATTGATGCGGTCTTCAAAAAACCTTACGCCGTCAAAGAAATTTTAGAGCGCGCTCATCAATTGCTCGCTGGCCGCCGTGATGAAAAGTTTGAACTATTAAGTCGTTAAGGCACGGTTTGTCCGAAGACAAAGCACGCGCGTCTTAAAATGTACGGAAACACACGCGCGCCCAGAGCTTTCCAGCATCTCACGAGCGCGCGCGCAGTGTTCCCTAAGCTCTTTCATCGAAACCGTTAACGCACGCACGGGCTGCCACGACGGTCGAGATGGCATATCGCTTGCCATCTTTCCCGTTTATCAGCGCAGCGATGTGCGTATTCAGGTTTTGATAGAAGGAGGATTCAACGATCATGGGAGCACCTAACAAGGACGAGATTGAAGGCAAATTCGATCAGGCTAAGGGCGCGATTAAAGAGAACGTCGGTCGCGCGGTAGATGATGAAGAGATGGAAGCCGAGGGCAAGGCCGACCGCGCGGGCGGAAAGATTCAGGAAGGCTACGGCGAGGCCAAGCGCAAAGTCGGCGACGCCATCAAAGACGTAGGCGACGCGATTCGCGACTAAGATATAAGGGTCAACTGCCTAAGGTCTCGGGCGGGTCTGACACTGAGCCAAAAATGCTCTGAGGAAGATTCACATCTTCCTCAGAGCATTTTTCTTTGCTCCCGCTGTTCGGTTAATCCCAGCGACGCCAGCGACGGCTCGGCGGCTCGTCCATCAGCTTGTCTACGCCGCGCCGGAAAGCTTCGCGTAAATAATCGTGATCCGGCTGACGCTCTCTTAATTCGCGCTCACGCTCGCGCGGCGTCAACGCATGGCGGCCACGGCGCTCGTCTCTACGGTCGCGCGAGAGCGGCTCACCCAGTCTTTCATCCCACTCCTCGTCAAAATTCAAACGCTCCGGGCCGCGTCCTTCACCGCGCATTCGTCTTGTGTCGCGCTCTCGGTCTTCCTCGTAGCGTCGGCGGTACTCCATCTGCGTGTGCTGCGCCTCTCTCAAAGCCGCTCCAACGCGCGTGTGTCTTTCCCGCTCGCGACGTGCGTCATCGTCTCTACGGTCTTCATGGTAATCGTTGCGACGCGCGCGGCGTGGCGCATCCTCGTCATAGAAATCCCTGTCTCTACGCTCTAAAGATTCGCGTGTAGGTTGAACTGGTCGCGGGCGGTCTGCGTGACGCGCGCGACGGGGCATTCGTTCGGCCACTTCTGCGAAGCGGTCAAGGTCTTCATCCATCTGCCGCTCGGGGTCTGCGCCGAAGATGCCTGCGACGAAAGCGCCGAGCCGTCCGGCGGGCGGCTCATACGCCATTACGACGCGGAGGATGGTCGTGCCGCGTCGCGTCTCTCTAAAAGTTACTTCGCCTTCGGTGTCCACGTCGCCGCGCACGCTGCGCCACGCGATTGCGTGCGGAGGCTCGAACCGCGTAGTCTCCGCTTCCCACTCGACGCTTGTGCCAAGCGGCGCGTCGGCAGCCCAGCGCGTGTAGCGCCGCCCCGTGTAATACACACGCCGTATGTGGCGCATCCATCGAGGGAAGTTTTCAAAATCGCTGAAGAGATCAAAAACGCGCTCGACCGGCGCGTCTATCTCTATCACCCTTTCTACTCTTTGCATAACTACAGCCTCCCGCCTGCGCGCAAATAATTCTTACTTTGCGCGCGCTGGCGCAGATTTCAAAGCTCAGGTTCTTTCGGCCCGCGCTCGGGGCCGTTAGATCAAAGATCAATTGACCTGTCGCTTCGCTTATTCCTGGCGCACGTGCTCTGCGCCCAAATCTTCCAGCAGCTCTTCGAGCTTGTCCGCGTCCTCTTCGGACTTGGCTTCGACGCCAAGCAGTATGCCGCCCTCGCGCAAGCCTGCGTCATACACTTTCGCACGATGCTCGGGGATGCCCGCGCCTATGAGAGCGCCTATGAGCCCGCCCGTAGCACCGCCCGCGCCTGCGCCTGCGAGCGCCGCCGCGATTGGTCCAGCGATGACTAGACCTATGCCCGGCAGAGCGATGGAAGTTCCGACGGCGACGACCGCCGCCAGCACTGCGCCGACTGCGCCGCCCACAGCGCCGCCTATGCCAGCACCGTCAGCCATGTGCGTTCTGGTTTCGACGGCGAACTCTTTGCTCTTGGTCGCGTCCGACATGAGCACGCTGATGTCGTCGCGCGTGTAGCCGCGTTTGACGATGGCGTCCACGGCTGCCTCTGCCGCCACGCGAGTCCTAAAAAGTCCTGTTACCAATCTTGCCTTTGCCATGAGATACCTCACTCCTTAGATGATCTTAAAAATCGTCGCGAGGGGACACCTGAACCCACACTTATAGTGCAAACATTGTGCCCGTAAGTTTTGCCGCCTGAAGCTCAAGGGGGATTTTCCGGATAATGTTGAGGTAGCTGTGCGTCGTGTGTCAATCTTTTGTGCCAATTACGGGCGTCAAACGTCGCCTGCGCCACGTATCAAAGCAAAACAACCCGAGGCCATAAGCGTCCGCTCAGACGACGCTCGCGCGTGCTCCTCTACGGGCCTCGCTTGGACTTCCCTTCGTGTTCATGGCAGAGTGATAGAGATGAAGTTTAGAAAAAAATCGCAGGGAGAATGTTCTTGATAGAGGCTGTCATTTTCGATGTTGACGGAACGCTTGTGGATTCCGTAGACCTACATGCGCAAGCGTGGAAGGAAGCTTTCAAGCAGTTCGGCAAAGACGTGCCCTACCAACAGGTGCGCCGCCAGATAGGCAAAGGCGGTGACCAGCTCTTGCCCGTCTTCTTCTCGACAGAGGAGCTTGAGAGTTTCGGCCAAGAGCTGGAAGAGTACCGGAGCAAGATTTTCAAGCGCGACGCTCTCTCTCGCGTGCGCGCCTTCCCCTCTGTGCGCGAGCTGTTCGAGAGAATCAAACAGAACGGCAAGCGCATCGCGCTCGCTTCTTCGGCCAAAGAAGACGAGCTGAAGGTTTACAAAAAAATCGCGAACATAGAAGACCTCGTCGAAGAAGAAACTTCAGCCGACGATGCCGACAAATCAAAACCGCATCCGGACATCTTCGTGGCCGCGCTTCAGAGGGTGGGGGCCAAGCCAGAGCGTGTAGCGGTCGTCGGCGACACGCCTTACGATGCGGAGGCTGCGCGCAAAGCAGGAATCAAATACATCATAGGTCTTCTCTCGGGCGGTTTCCCCGAAGCGGATCTGCGCGCCGCCGGGATGTGCGAAATCTATCAAGACCCCGCGGACCTGCTTGAGCACTACGAAGAATCAGTCATCGGAAGAAAGAAAGATTAGAGGTCAGAAAAGCAATGATGAATGCAAAGTGCAAAATGCAAAATTAAAGAAGGATTTTCTTTTCATTCATCATTTTGCATTTTGACTTTTGCATTGCTTTACTGACCTCTGACCTCTAACCTCTACTCGCAGAGTGAGAATCTTGCACATCAACTCGGCGCGGGCGTTTGGCGGGGGCGAACGTCACCTTGCTGATCTGGCTGGCGGGCTCCACGCGCGCGGCCACGAGATTTACGTGGCGCTGCGCCCGCGCGCTCCGCTCAGGGAAGAACTGAAACATCTTCCCGCAGAGAATATTTTAGAGCTGCCGCTCTTGAATGCGCTTGATGTGGCGAGCGCCGTGAGGCTCGCGCGTGCTGTGCGCGAGCGTGGGATAGAGATTATACACGCGCACGTGGCGCGCGATTATCCGCTGGCTGCCCTGGCCGCTGGAAGAAACAATGCTCGGTTCGTGCTCACGCGCCATCTTGAGCGCCCGCTCAAGCGGCTGCATAAATTGACTGCGCGGCGCACAGCTTCCGTCATCGCCGTCTCTGAAGCCGTGCGGCTTTCGCTTCTCACGCAGAAGATTTTTCCGCCCGAAAAGATTCATCACATCCCGAACGGAATTGATGTCGCACGCTTTGAGCAGACCGCGCAGGGGTTTGACAGGGAAGCGTTCCGTGCCGGATTGGGTGCGGGGCGCGCGCGTTTTCTAGTCGGCATCACGGGCGAGCTGCGCGAGCATAAGGGACAGGAAGATTTCGTGCGCGCTGCGCGACTCGTGGCTGAAAATTTCGCTGACGTGCATTTTGTTATCTGTGGCGATGATGCATCACCACGCAAGGAATACCGCGCGCATCTTGAAAATCTAGCTCGCGAGCTTGGTCTTGAAGGCCGCGTGCATTTTACGGGCTGGCTTGAAACGGTAGCCCCGTTGCTTCATTCTCTGGACGTGTTTGTTTCTTCGTCGCGTGTAGAGCCGTTCGGGCTGGTGATGGTCGAGGCGATGGCTTGCCGCTTGCCGGTAGTGGCGACCGCGACGGGCGGCGCGCGCGAGATAGTTGAAGACAAAGTGACCGGAAGGCTCGTCCCCGTTCAAGATGTTAGAGAGCTTGCGCGTGCCGTCTCGGAATTGCTCGTGGACGAGAAGATGCGCCGCCGCATGGGCGAGAGCGGTCACGCGCGCGCGCACGAGCGTTTCAGTCTTGAGCGCATGACCGCCGCGACGGAAGAAGTTTACAGGCAGGCTCTACTCTCGAAGTGATATTTTAGGAGCGAATGGACAAGGCGCAGATAGAACATCAGGCACTAACTATTGGCGGGGCGGAAGACCGCGCGCCCGTCGCGCTGGCGCACGAGGCTATACACGAGCGCGTGGCGTCGATTCTGGACAAGTGCGAGCGCGGGCCGCTCCTTGATGTTCCTGCGGGCGAAGGCGCTCTGGCCGCGCGCATCAAGCAGTTGGGTTTTGACGTTTACTGCTGCGACCTCTACCCGGAAATTTTTCGCCTGCGTGATGTGGAAATCTTGCGCGGCGACCTGTGCGCGACGCTGCCTTACATGGAAGGCCAATTCGATTACGTGACCTGTATCGAAGGCATAGAGCACATCGAAAATCCGCAGGCCGCCGTGCGCGAGTTCGCGCGCATCTTGCGCGCAGGCGGCCACCTCATCGTCTCCACCCCGAACATTCTTAATATAGAGGAGCGTTTGAAGTGGCTCTTTTACGGCTACACGTCGCACTTCAAGCCGCTCTCGCGCGAGCATCTGGAAAACTTGCGGCGCGACTACGGCGCGATGGAAGAGGTCGCGCTCCACGTCAATCCAGTTTCATATTCCGAGCTGCGCTACACGCTGGAAAAATACGGCTTTGAGATTCGGGGGCTGTACCGCGATAAGCCTAAAAAGAACCTGTGGGTCTACTGGCCCGTGGTGGCGATTGTTCGCCTTCTGGGTCGTTTGACGCCCGCGCGCAAACGCAGCGAGCGCTGGACGGATGAACTCAATTCAAATGAAGTCCTGCTCGGCGGGAATACTCTGATTGTCCACGCGGTCAAAAGCAGGGATGAGGGATGAGGGATGAGGGATGAAAAGGAAGCTATTCAAGATGAGTAGTTCTTCCTTCATCCCTCATCCCTCCGCCCTCATCCCTTCTTCACTTACAGGCGTCGAATCTCAAATGATAAAAGTGAGATGGTTCTTTCCGTCTGCTCGGCTTCTCTGCTCATCCCTGCATTGTGCGGCAAAGATTGCAGGTGCTTGAAGAGGGCGACCAGGGCGGAGTTGTAGCTGACACCTGCTTCGCGCGCAACGCGTCTGAGATCGGCTACATCTTCCCCGGCGGCGCTCTCGTTCAGCGCCGCATAGTATTTCGCCATCGCGCCGTGAAATTGCGAAGCGCAGCTATAGACATCTTGCCTTAGTGCGGGTAACTCCTGCGTCATCAGCTTATCCTCCCACCTATCATTTGAGTCCCAAGTCCCAAGTCCCATGTCTCAAGTCCAAATCCCAATGACTTTGGACTTGGGACTCGGGACTTTATTCGAGGGCGTCTATTTTAGCTGCGAGGATGAAATCGCTTTCGGTGAGGCCGTCAATCTTGTGCGTCCAGATGTTGATGTCCGTGTAGCCCCAGCCGAAAGAGATGTCCGGGTGATGGCCTTCGCTTTCTGAGAGAGCGCCCACGCGGTTGACGAACTCAAGCGCCTCGCGAAAATCACCGAACTTGTAAGCCTTCCGCAAGTGATGTTCTTCCACGACCTCCCAGCCGTCAAGCTCCTGTAAAAATTCTGCTATCTCGGCCCCGCGCATCGGCGGCACTCCGCCGCGACACGGCACACAACGTCGGCTCGCCAGCTCACCCATCTCCCACACCTCCCCTGCCATACTTTCCATCAGTATAAAGCGCTGGACGAGCCGTGTCATCAACGTCAGGGTTCTTTAGAAGCATTCACCGCCGCAGACGCAGAGATGTCGCGGAGACTACGCAGAGAGGTTGAATTCTTTTCTCTGCGCCCCCTCTGCGCTCTCTGCGTCTCTGCGGTGAGTAACTTTAAAGAGCAGCCACTCTTAAAAAAATATTTCGGCGCAAGGCGCGTAGAGACCGTGCGTTCAAGAAGAGGCCGGGCCGCTCTCCCCTTTGAGGCCCGTGCCGCTCCGAATTCTTTCGGACAGACTTTTCTGGAGGTGGCTTTCGTGTCGCTGCTGCGTCTCGTTTCTTCTCTGTGTGCTCTTGCGTTCGTGCTTCTCTCTTTTCAGATTGCGCAGGCGCAAAATTCTTCCATCACGACGACCGCCGATGACCGGCGCGCGGTCAACATCACGGTCTACAATTCCAACATCGGCCTTGTACGCGAGACGCGCTCGCTCACTCTGCCTGCGGGACGCATCGCGCTGCGCTTTGCAGACGTCTCGGCGCAGATTCGCCCGGAGACCGTGCACCTGCGCTCCGTTACCTCCGTGAACGCGCTGAGCATCTTCGAGCAGAATTACCAGTATGATCTTTTGAATCCGGGCAAGCTGCTGGACAAATTCGTCGGGCGCGAAATTACTCTCGTCCTGCGTCGCTACGAGAACAGCACGGAAATCTTAGAGCCGGTCAAGGCCGTGCTGCTTTCAAACAATCAGGGACAGGTCTGGAAGATTAATAACCAGATTGTCATCAACCCCAGCAACATAGCCGAGATGCGTTTTCCGGACCTGCCGCAAAATCTGGTCGCGACACCGACGCTCGTCTGGGACGTGGAGAGCACACGGCAGGGAGCGCAGACGGTCGAGGCCAGCTACCTGACGGGCGGCATGAATTGGAAAGCGGATTACGTGCTCGTCATTAACAACGAAGACACGCGCGGGGATTTACAGGGCTGGGTGACGTTGACCAACCAGAGCGGCATAGGCTTTGAGAACGCGCGGCTGCAACTCGTGGCCGGTGATGTGAACCGCGTGCAGGACGATTTTAGAAACGTGGGCGCAAGCTCGGACGAGGCTTATCCGGCCTCCAGGCCCAAGCCGCAGTTTCGCGAGCAAGCCTTCTTCGAGTATCACCTCTACACCCTGGAGCGCCCGACCTCCATACGCGAACAGGAGACCAAGCAGGTCTCGTTGCTCGAAGCGGCGGGCTTTCGTGTGAGCAAAGAATATGTCATCAACGGCCAGACCTATTACTACCGCAGCTACAACAATCCGGGCGCGTACATCAAGGAGAAGGTCGGCGTCTACATGCAATTTCGCAACGCGGAATCCAACCAGCTAGGGATGCCGCTTCCCGCCGGGACCGTGCGGCTCTACAAACAGGACTCAAGCGGCAACCAGCAGTTCATAGGCGAAGACCGCATAGACCACACGCCGAAAGACGAAGACGTGCGCGTCAAGGTCGGCGACGCTTTCGACATCGTGGCCGAAAGAAAACAGATCGACTACAAGGTCATTGCCACGAACGTCTACGAGTACGCTTACGAAATCAAGATACGCAACCACAAGCAGGAGGCCGTGACCGTGATTGTCAACGAGCCGATTGGCGGCGACTGGGAGATGATCTCTTCGAGCTTCCGTGCGGAAAAGACAGCGGCCTTCGCCGCGCAGTTCAAAATCCCCGTCGCCAAAGACGGCGAAGCGAAACTTATCTATCGCGTGCGCGTGAAGTATTGAGATTGTGAGAACGGTGTTCACCGCCGAAGACGCAGAGAGCGCAGAGACAACGCAGAGAAAACATTTCAACTCTCTGCGCTTCCTCCGCGCCCTCTGCGTCTTCGGCGGTGAACGACAAGCCGGAGATGCAGCTATGAAATCAAATAAATCCCTGCCTATATTGCCTCTGCTTTTAATCCTGCTCTTTGTTTACACAACCAGCGCACAGGAGACGACAGAAAAGCAGCCGCCGAAGTATCGCATGGAGCTTGTCTGGCTGGCGGACAGCGACGAGGGCAAGCGCGAGTATATCTTCCTCGTGGGCTCTGTCGCCTTCAAGAGCGTGGAGGGGTTGAAGAAATTCGTCGCGCGCATGGAGCGCGGCACGGTCATCGAATGGGACCCGGGTTGTCTGCGTTGGGGCGACGAGCCGTTGCTTTCCTCCCCGGAAGAGATGAGGGCTTGGATGGAGTTCTGCGAGGAGCATGGCATCAAGTTCGTCCTTGTTCCTTCCGGTTAAAAGGCGCGTGCTTTTCCAGCTAGACTCGCCGGGGCGACTTGGCAAATAACCACGCGAGCGGTTAGTCTTTACTCTTACAGCAGTCTTAAAGTCGGCAGCAGTTTTCCGGAGTAGGAGTCTCCTTCAAACTCTTCAGAGCGTGAAGGGCGAAATCTGTAGAAACTGCCTGCTATCTCTTCTGTTAAGGAGTAACGCCCGTGGCCGTGATTCGTCCTTTTCGCGCCCTGCGTCCGCCCACAGACCGTGCCCCCGAAGTGGCGAGCGTCCCCTATGATGTGGTTAACACTGACGAGGCGCGCTCGATGGCAGCCCAAAACCCTTTGAGCTTTCTTCATGTCTCGCGCCCCGAGATAGATTTGCCCGCAGGCACGGACATCTATTCCGACGCCGTTTATGAAAAGGCTGCCGAGAATTTCCAGCGCCTGATACGCGAAGCTCCGCTCGAAGAAGAGACTTCGCCGAGCGTCTACCTCTACCGCCTGATTATGGGCGAGCACGAGCAGATAGGCATCGTCGCCTGCTGTTCCGTGGACGAGTACGATCAGGACATCATACGCAAGCATGAGCGTACGCGCCGCGATAAAGAGGACGACCGCACACGTCATATCCTGACCACACGCGCGCAGACGGGCCCCGTCTTTTTAACTTACCGCCCGAGCCGCGACGTGGACATGATGGTCATGGAGACGACGATGGCCGACGCCATCTTTAACTTCAAGGCCGAGGACGGCATCGAGCACACCATCTGGCGCGTACCCGACTCTGTGCGCTTCGTGCAGGCTTTTCGCGACGTCTCGTTTCTCTACATCGCGGACGGCCATCACCGCGCCGCTTCCGCCTCGCGCGCACGCGCAGAGCTGCGCGACAAAAACCCTGACCACACGGGCGACGAGGAGTACAACTTCTTTCTGGCCGTGCTCTTTCCTTCGGACCAGTTACAGATTCTTCCCTACAACCGCATCGTTCACGACCTCAATGGTCTGTCCGAAGAAGATTTTCTAGCGCGTGTGAAAGAAAAATTCAGCGTCGCGGAAAACAGGAGCGCGCGTCCCGCGTCTCCCGGCAACTGGAGCATGTACTTGGGTGGCCGCTGGTACGGCTTGACCCTGCGAGATGCTGCGCCCGACGATGCCATCGCCGCTCTGGACGTGAGCGTGCTGCAAGACAACTTGCTAGACCCCATACTTGGCATCAAGGACGTACGCACGGACAAGCGCATAGATTTCGTAGGCGGCATTCGCGGCACTGAGGAGTTGGAGAAACTCGTGGACGACGGGCGCGCAGCGGTCGCGTTCTCCCTGTACCAGACGACTGTCGAAGACCTCCTGCGCGTCTCCGACGCAGGCGGCATCATGCCGCCCAAATCAACCTGGTTCGAGCCCAAGCTCCGCGACGGCTTGTTGATTCACAAGATTTAAGAGGTCAGAGAAGCAGTGCAAAGTGCAAAATGCAAAGTGATGAATGAACAGAAAGAACTTCCTTAATTTTGCACTTTGCATTGCTTTACTTACCTCTGCTTTTATGATTGAAACCGAGAGGCTCGTTTTAAGAGAGTTTACGCTCGATGATTTGGAGCGGCTGGTGGAGTTGCGCTCGGACCCCGTGGTGATGCGCTACATAGGCGAACAGACTAGAGAAAGGATCGAAGAGCGCCTGCGCTATTACATCTCGCTTTACCAATCGCACGGGATCGGGATGTGGGCCGTCGTGCATAAAGAAGAGGGCGCGTTGATAGGCTGGTGCGGGCTTCTGTTTCTGGATGGAACAACGGAGGTGGAAGTCGGCTACGGAGTGGCGCGCGAATTTTGGGGCCGAGGGCTGATGACAGAGGCTGTGCGTGCGAGCCTGCGCTATGGGTTCGAGCGCGTGGGTCTGGAACGCATCGTCGCCGTGGCGATGCCGGAGAACGCTCCTTCGCGCCGCATCATGGAAAAGCTGGGGATGCGTTATGAGAAGAACGGTCATTTCTACAATCACGAGCTGGTCTATTACGCCATCAACCGCGAGTCATTCCGCCCCGAAGATTCTTTCTACCTGCTCCATGACCGGGAAGCTTTTTTGACCGGGAGGACTGAAGACGCATGAAGGTTCTTGTCGCTGACAAATTCGAGGAGTCGGGCCAGACGGGCTTAAAGGCAATCGGCTGCGAAGTCGTCTACCAGCCGGACTTGAAAGACGAGGCGCTCGTTCAGGCTATCAACGAGGAGCAGCCAGACGTTCTGGTCGTGCGCTCTACAAAGGTGACGGAAGGCGCGCTCGACGCTGGCGGGCTGAAACTGGTTGTGCGCGCGGGCGCGGGCTACAACACGATTGACGTGGCGGCGGCCTCTGCGCGCGGCATCTACGTCTCAAACTGTCCGGGCAAAAATTCCATCGCCGTCGCCGAACTGGCCTTCGCGCTCATCCTCGCCCTTGACCGCCGCATCGCAGACAACGTGATTGCTTTGCGTCAGGGACAGTGGAACAAAAAAGAGTTTTCCAAAGCGCGCGGGCTTTTCGGGCGCACGCTCGGCCTGATTGGCGTGGGCCGCATCGGTCAGGAGATGATTCCGCGCGCGCGTGCTTTTGGCATGCCGGTTATCGCGTGGAGCCGCAGCCTGACGGAAGAACGCGCCGAAAGCTTGGGCGTCGAGTACAAACACTCGCCGCAGGAAGTCGCGCGCGCATCCGATGTTGTCAGCGTGCATCTGGCCTTAAAGCCAGAGACGCGCTCGCTTGTTAACGCAGACATCTTCAACGCCATGCGCGAGGGCGCGTATTTCATCAACACTTCGCGCGGCGAGGTCGTGGATCAAGCGGCACTCGCGGAAGCTATGCAGACGCGCGGGATTCGCGCAGGGCTAGACGTGTTCGCCAACGAGCCCGCATCGGCCACGGGAGAGTTCACGGACGAGATAGGGCGTGAGCCGAATCTATACGGCACGCATCACATAGGCGCTTCGACAGACCAGGCGCAGGAAGCCATCGCCGCCGAGACCGTACGCATCGTGCAGACTTTCAAAGAGACGGGCAAAGTGCCGAACGTAGTGAATCTGGCCGAGCGCACGCCCGCCACGCACACGCTCGTCGTGCGCCACCGCGACCGCCCCGGCGTGCTCGCGCATGTGTTGGACGCGATACGCTCTGCCGAAATCAACGTGCAGGAGATGGAGAACATCGTCTTCGAAGGCGCACACGCGGCTGTTGCCCGCATCAACCTGGACAACGCGCCGCCAAGTGAAATTTTAGAGCGTCTGGATAAAGAGAATCCCGATATTATCGAACTCAATTTGATACAGATTAGAGGCTAGAGGTCAGTAAAGCAATGATGAATGCAAAGTGCAAAGTGCAGAATTAAGGCAGCTCTTGCTTTTCATTCATCACTTTGCATTTTGACTTTTGCATTGCTTTTACTAACCTCTGACATCTGCTTTATGAAAACTACGCTCATTACTGGCGCGTCCTCCGGGATAGGCGAAGCGTTTGCGCGCAGGCTCGCCGCCGATGGCGAGAACGTGTTGCTGGTGGCGCGCTCCGAAGACAAGCTCGCCACGATTTGCAACGAGCTTGGGCGCGCGCACGGCATCAACGCGCAGTACGTGGCGATGGATTTGATGGAGAAGGGAGCGGGCGCTCGTCTTTTTGAAGAGACTGAAAGGCGCGGCCTCGAAGTGGAAACGCTTATCAACAACGCGGGCTTCGGCTCGATGGGCGATTTTCTGGCGCAGGATTTGGAGCGCGAGCTTGAGATGATTGATTTGAACATCAAGGCGCTCGTCGATTTGAGCTATCGATATCTTGGGCCGATGCGCGAGCGTCGTCGCGGCGCGATCATCAACGTCGCTTCGACCGCAGGCTTTCAGCCCGTGCCTTTCATGACCACCTACGCCGCGACCAAAGCCTTCGTGCTCTCTTTTTCCATAGGTCTCTGGGAAGAGAATCGTCCCTTTAATGTTCAGGTGATGGCGCTCTGTCCGGGCGTCACCGAGACCAACTTTTTCGAGGCTGCGCAGATTGACAAGCCGCCGTTCCGCGGCTCGCAAACGCCCGAACAGGTTGTCGAAACAGCTTTGCGCGGGTTGAAGCGTGGCAAGAGCCACATCGTTTCCGGCTGGGCAAACTTCTTGATGACGGAATCCGAACGCCTCGTGCCGCGCTCTCTGGTAGCACGCGCCGTAGGCCGTGCCTTTCGCCCGCGCTACCAGAAGAACAGTGACAAGTGACGAGTGACAAGTGACAAGTTAAAACGCTTGTTCTTGCTCGTCACTCGTCACTTGTCACTCGTCACTTCTTTTAATTGGAGACAAAAGATGAAGGAAAGAATTTTTAACTTCAGTGCTGGACCGGCTGTGTTGCCTGTGCCTGTGCTGGAAGAGGCGCAGCGTGATTTGGTGGCGCTGCCGGGAGTCGGGATGTCGGTGATGGAAATCAGCCACCGCTCGAAGCCCTTTGACGAAATCATAGCCCGTGCCGAGAGCGGCTTGCGCGAGTTGCTCGCTTTGCCGGACAACTACCACGTCCTCTTTCTACAGGGCGGCGCGAGCCTGCAATTTTCCATGATTCCCATGAACCTGCTGCCGCAGGGAGCGAGCGCCGATTACATCCTGACGGGCAGTTGGGGCAAGAAGGCTTTGAAGGAAGCAAAGAAGGTCGGTCAGGTTAATGTCGCGGCGACGATGGCCGACGGAGGATTTACGCGCGTCCCCGGCCCAGATGAACTTAACTTAAACCCGAGCGCGGCCTATGCTCATTTCACTACCAACGAGACGATTGAGGGCGTCGAGTGGAAACAGGAGCCGGAGGTGGGCGACGTGCCGCTTGTCGCGGACGCATCCAGCGATATTCTCTCGCATCCCATCCCGGTGGAAAAATACGCGCTCATCTACGCGGGCGCGCAGAAGAACATGGGGCCGTCGGGCGTGACGCTCGTGATAATCCGCGACGACCTGCTTGGGCGCATTCCCGACAATCTGGCGACGATGCTCGACTATCGCACGCACACGGAGAACAAGTCGCTCTACAACACGCCGAACACGTTTGGCATTTACATCATCATGCTCGTCACGAAGTGGCTCAAGGAGAAGGGTGGCCTTGAGGGGATGCACCGCGAGAACGAAGAGAAGGCGCGTCTTCTTTACGACGCGATTGATGCGACCCAGTTTTATCGCGGCCACGCCGACCCCGATTCGCGCTCGCTCATGAACGTTACGTTCCGCCTGCCTTCCGAAGAACTCGAAAAAAGGTTTGCGCAGGAAGCAACCGCCGCAGGGCTCGACGGCTTAAAGGGCCACCGCTCGGTTGGCGGCATACGCGCCTCGATATACAACGCCTTCCCGCGCGAAGGCGTGGAAGCACTCGTCTCCTTCATGAAAGAATTTGAAAGAAAGAATGGCTAAACGGATTTTCGATTTGCGATTGCCGATTTTCGGTTGGAAGCGGACAAGAAATTAATTTCTAATTCTTTAGTCCTTATCCAATCGAAAATCGCAAATCTAAAATCGAAAATTCCTGGATGTATGAAAGCAGCAGCGACAGTTTTTGTGTTTATACTCTTGTGCGCGGCGATTGACGCGAATGTCCACTTTACGTCGCGCTTGCAGCAGCCAGCAGACCCGCTTGTCCATTCTTCCGAAAAGCATCTACACAACGTGCGCCAGTTGACTTTCGGCGGCGAAAACGCCGAAGCCTATTTCAACGCCGACGCCACACAGCTTATCTTTCAATCCAAACGCGACGGGCGCGCCTGCGATCAGATTTACACGATGCGTACGGACGGCTCGGGCCTCCGCATGGTCTCGACCGGACAGGGGCGCACCACCTGCTCCTACATCTTTCCCAAACGAGACCGCATTCTGTATTCGTCAACAGAGAGCGGCGGCGCTGCTTGTCCGCCCGCGCCCGATTACTCGCGCGGCTACATCTGGCCCATCTACGCTTCGTATGACATCTACACGGCGCGGCTGGACGGCAGCCGTGCGAAGCGTTTGACCAGCGCGCCCGGCTACGATGCCGAAGCGACTGTCTCGACCGATGGGCGACGGATTGTTTTCACCTCCATGCGCGACGGCGACCTGGACATCTACACGATGAACGCCGATGGCGGGAACGTGCGGCGCTTGACGAACGAGCTGGGTTACGACGGCGGCCCCTTCTTCTCACGCGACGGCAAACAGATTGTCTATCGCTCCTTTCATCCGAAAACCGAGGCGCAGGTGAAGCGTTATAAAGAGCTGCTGGCGGAGAACGTCATCGAGCCGGGCGTCTTTGAAGTCTGGGTGATGAACGCGGACGGGACAAATAAACGACAGGTCACCAAACTTGGCGCGGCAAGCTTTGCGCCCTATTTCTTTCCTGACGGTCGTCGCATCATCTTTGCCTCGAACGTACACGACCCCAACAAGCGCAACTTCGACCTCTACTTGATTAATGTTGACGGCACCGGGTTGGAGCGCATCACCTTTAACGAAACCTTCGACGGCTTTCCCATGTTTTCGCCCGACGGAAAGCAACTGGTCTTCGCCTCGAACCGCAACGCCAAAGTGCGCGGCGAAACCAACGTCTTTCTCGCGGAATGGAATGAAAATAGTGACAAGTGACAAGTGACAAGTGACGAGCAAGAGAAAGACAAGCTGCTTTAGCTTGTCACTTGTCACTCGTCACTCGTCACTGCTCTTAGGCTTATGCGTAGAAATCTTTTTCGCTTCTTTTTGATTCTTTTCGCGGCGGTGGCGGCGGTCGGGCAGCAGCAGGGGAGCGCGGGCTCTGATGTGCCGAGCGTCGAGCGGCTGCGCGAGCATGTGACGTTTCTGGCTTCGGAGAAGATGGATGGGCGTAGGACAGGCACGGCGGGCGCGCAGGAAGCTTCTAATTACGTCGTGCGTATGTTTGCGCGCTACAAATTGAAGCCCGCCTTTACCGCAGACGGGCCGGACAAGCTTTACCGCCAGCTCTTTCCCTTTGTCGCGGGCGTAGATTTGGGTAAAGACAATGCGATGCGCTTTACGCCCGGCAGCGGCGCCCCGACAAAGAGCGGCGCTGCTCTGGACTTGCGTCTCGGCGAAGATTGGATGCCGCTGGGATTTTCGGTAAACAGGAAGCTTGTGGATGCGCCCGCCACTTTTGTCGGCTACGGCATCACGGCAAAGGATTTGAATTACGATGACTACGCGGGCGCGCGTCTGACGGGCCGCATCGCCATCGCCTTTTCAGGCACGCCGGATGGAGATGACCCGCACGGAAAGTTCGCACGCTACGCGGGCGTACGCTGGAAGGCGATTGCCGCACGCGAACAGGGCGCAGCGGCGCTTCTGGTCATTGCGCGTGAGGCCAACTTTAAGGACGAGCCGCTGGCGCGCCTTCGTTATAACAACAGCGCGGGCGACGCAGGGATTCCCGTCGCGGTCGTTTCCAGACGAGCGGCGGCGCGCATTCTTGAAGCCGGAGGACTCGCGCCGGTTGGTGAGCTGGATGAGTTGGAGAGACGTGCGCGTGCGGCCAGCGCATCCGTCCGAACATCTGGCGCTCAAGCTGCGCCTCCCATTCGCGCGCCTGCGCAGCTTGAGCGCGTCACGCTCACCATGACCACGGACATCGTCAAGAAAAATGCTCCGGCCTCGAACATCGTGGGCATTCTAGAAGGCACTGACCCGAAGCTCAGGAATGAGGCGATTGTCATCGGCGCGCATTACGATCATCTGGGACGTGGCGGCGACGAAGGGAGTCGCGCACAGAGCGAAGGCGAAGTCCATCACGGCGCGGACGATAATGCTTCGGGCGTGGCCGGGATGCTTGAGCTTGCGCGTCTCTTCTCAACGAATCGCCCGCGCCGCACCATCGTCTTCATAGCCTTCGGCGGCGAAGAGGAAGGCTTGCTCGGCTCTAACTTTTACGTCAATCATCCGGTCGTGCCGCTCGCGCAAACCGTCGCCATGATTAACATGGACATGATCGGTCGTTTGAAGGACAACAAGCTGATTGTCGGCGGCGTCGGCACAGCAGGGGAGTGGCGTCAGTGGATTGCGAAGGCTAATCTGGAGACTTGGTCTGGTGCTATGCTCTCTCAAACTTCTGCGGCGGGCTCTTTTAGTCGCAGTGATAATCTAAATCTCATCAAACCGTTCGCGCTCACGCTCAACGAAGACGGCTACGGGCCAAGCGACCACGCTTCTTTCTACGCCAAGCAGATTCCGGTCCTCTTCTTCTGGACGGGCACGCACGAGGATTATCACAAGCCTTCGGACACGGCGGACAAGATTGATTATGAAGGCGAAGCTCGCATCATCGCTTTCGTCTTCAATCTCCTGCGAACGCTGGACGCGAGCGCGAGCCGCCCGACATTTACCGTCGCCAAAAGTGAAGCGACCGGACGCACGACAGGGTTTAGAGTTTATCTGGGGACGATTCCGAACTACACGGATTCAAACGAGGGGCTGAAATTAGACGGCGTGCGCGAGGATTCGCCCGCCGCGCGTGCCGGACTCCGAGCGGGCGATGTGATCGTCAAGCTCGCGGGCCGCGACGTGCGCAATATTGAAGATTATAGTTACGTGCTGGGAGAGATGAAGGCCGGAGAAGAGTACGAAGTAGAAGTCCTGCGCGGGAAAGAGCGCCTGCGGTTCAAGCTCACGCCCGCAGCAAGAAGGCAGTGAAAAGTGAAAAGTGAAAAGTGACGAGTTAAAAGCTTTTCTTGCTTGTCACTCGTCACTTGTCACTTGTCACTGCTTTTAGTTTACCAGCGTGGCTCGCGGTCGTTGCGACCACCGCCGCCACCGCCGCCGCCGTAGCCCCCGCCGCCGCGATTGCCGCCGCCACCGCGTCCACCGCCGCCGCCGTAGCCGCCACGACCACCACCACCGCCGCCGCCGCCGCGATCTTGTCGCGGACGGGCTTCGTTGACCGTCAGGTTACGACCGTTAAAGTCCTTGCCGTTGAACTGCTCGACCGCAGCCGCGGCCTCTTCGGCGCTTGCCATCTCGACGAAGCCGAAGCCGCGCGAACGGCCCGTCTCGCGGTCTTCAATGACAGAAGCCGATTCGACCGTGCCTGCCTGTGCAAACAGTTCGCGCAAATCTTCACTCGTCGTGCGGAAAGAGAGATTCCCCACGTAAAGTTTCGTAGCCATTTCTATTCTCTAATCCTTTTTTGATAAAGGAAGCGCGGGCTCAACAGAATCGCTGGTACCAAGGCGGGGAGAACTCTTTGACCTTTCCGGCGAAACGCGACGCGCCCGTTTGCTCTGACAAACTAGCGAGAGCGGCTTCTAACAGGTTAACAAACAGGGCCTCACTCTCTCCTCCGAGCCGGACGTCGCTTTTCGGTCATCAGGACAAGCGCAATCACCTTTGACGCGCGAGAGCAGGAAACTTAACAGGCAAAGTATGCCTCACAACAAGCGGCGAGCGCAAGCCCCCCGTCGGAATGCGGAATGCGGAATCAAGGAATTGAATCATTGCTTCATTTTTTCATTGATTCAATGAACCGATGAACCAATGAATCAATCCTTCATTCCGCGATTGTAAGATTTATCTTGAAATCGCTCTGGCTTTGGAGGAGAATAACGGCGAACCGGGTTTCTCTCTCTCGCGCGTCCAGTCAGTTTCGAGCCAAAGGCCTTCACACGGCTTCGTGCGGCCCACGTTTTTCACTCCTTCTGCTTTCTCCCTCTCGGAGAACCGAAGGAAACCCGGCTAAAACACCATGATCGGACAGATCGTCTCTCATTATCGCATTCTGGAACAGCTCGGCGAGGGCGGGATGGGCGTCGTTTACCTTGCCGAAGACATGCATCTGGGCCGACAGGTCGCCATCAAATTTCTCTCCAAGACGACGGACGAGCATCACTACCGCGCTCGTTTCCTGCGCGAGGCGCGCTCGATTTCCGCGCTTTCGCATCACAACATCGCCACCATTTTCGAGTATGGCGAAGTGGACGGCGGCCAGCCCTTCATCGTCATGGAGCTGATCAAGGGCGAGACCTTGAACGACCTGCTCTTTAACGGCGAGCTGACGCTGAAGCGCGCCGTCGAAATCGTAGAATCTGTGGCCGACGCTCTTTCCGAAGCACACGAGCGCGGCATCGTCCACCGCGATGTGAAGCCCTCGAACGTCATCGTCAACGAGCGCGGCGTGGTCAAAGTCCTGGACTTCGGTCTGGCGAAACATTTTGGCGACGACGCGAATGGAAGCCACGCTGCGGACCCGGATGCTAATACGCTGCTGGCGACGCGGACGCGCAGCGGCGTCGTCGTCGGCACACCGCTTTATCTTTCACCCGAACAGGCAACGGGCGCGAGCGTTGACCAGAGAAGCGACATCTTTGCTCTTGGCGCTCTGCTGTATGAATGCATCGCCGGTCGTCCGGCCTTCTCCGGCGGGAGCGTGCTCGAAATCGGCGCGCAGGTCATACACGTCACGCCGCAGCCGCCTTCAACTTTTAACCCGCGCGTGCCAGCCGAGCTTGACCGCATCGCTTTGAAGGCGCTTCAGAAAAGACCGGAGGCGCGTTATCAAACGGTCGGGGAGATGGCAAAGCAGTTGCGCGCCGTGCGCGAGAAGCTAAAGGACGACGCGCTGCCGACGCCGCGCCTGACGGCCATGCATCCGACGCTTCGCTCCTCGGCGTTCCGCACCATCTCTGAAACTATACGCCGCCCGCGTCTCTCTATTTTTTCGCTGGTGCTGGTGCTTGGTGTGCTCGGCGCGATGATTGCCGCCGTGGTCTACTTCAGCCGCCCGCGACTGCACGAGCCGACCGTGGAAGCCCTGCGTGCCTATGAGCGCGGCACGGAGGCTTTGCGCGACGGCGCGTTTTATCAGGCGAGCAAGTATCTGGAGAGCGCGACCGCCGCTGACCCGCAGTTTGCGCTGGCGCACGCGCGGCTTGCAGAAGCGTGGATGGAGCTTGATTACTCGGACAAGGCCATGTACGAGCTGCTGACGGTGAAGCAGCGCCTCGTGCCCGATAGCTCCGTGCTGCCGCGCATGGACGCGCTCTATCTGGACGCCGTGGCGGCCACGGTGACGCGCGATTTTCCGAGCGCCATCAAAAACTATACGGAGATTGCCGAGCATGCCGAAGGCCCGGAGAAGGCGCGCGCCTTCGTAGACCTCGGGCGCGCCTATCAGAACAACGAAGAGATAGACAAAGCTATTAACGCTTACCAGCGCGCCACAGAGATTGACCTCAACTACCCCACCTCATTTTTGCGTATCGGCACTTTGTACAGGCGCAAGCGGGAAGTGACGAGCGCCAATTCTTCGCTTGAGCGCGCCGAAACTCTTTACCAGCAGTTCGGCAACGTCGAAGGGCGCACCGAAGCTGTTTACCAGCGCGGGCTTCTGTTAAGAGACATCGGTAAGCTGGGCGAGGCGCGCGAACAGTTGCTGCGAGCGCTCGACATGGCGCGTACGACCGGCAACGAGTCGCAGCAAATCGCCGCGCTGCTGGACCTCAGTTATCTCTCTTTTCTGGAAGGCCAGACGACCAGCTCCCAACAATATGCGAGCGAGGCCACGGCACTGGCGCAACAGCGCGGTCTGGAAAATCTTGCCGCCAGCAGCCTGATTAATCTGGGGCGCACGTATCAAGCACGCGGCGAGTACGGCCAGGCAGAGAACTACATCAAGCAGGCGTTGGATTTTGCGCGCAGAAATAAGGCCCGGCTGCGAGAAGCCATGAGCCTGATGAATCTCGGCGGTCTTTACATACAGCAGTTTCGCACCGACGAGGGCTTGCCTCTGGTCGAGCAGGCTCTCACCTTTTTTGAGCAGGGTAACTATCGCAGTTATAGCTCCATCTGCCTGATTAGCATCGGACGCGCCAACCGCCAGAAGGGTAATTATGAGGCGGCGCGGCAAGCATTTCAGAAGAAATTGCAGTTTGACGAACAGGCGGGCGATCAATACGAAATGGCCTTTTCTTACGGCGAGATAGGCTCGGTGCTGACCGAAGAAGAAAAATTTTTAGAGGCTCTCGCTTATTACGATAAGAGTTTCACGATTAATAGGTCTCAGGGCAACAGGCTTCTGATGGCGTATAACAATTATCAGCGCGGCAAACTCCTGTGGCCGTTGGGCCGCTACCCCGAGGCGCGCGATGAACTCGCGAAGGCATACAGCATCGCCAGCGAGCCCGCAATCAGGGACAAGTCTCTGATTGCGGGGACTCATCTGAGCTACGCCGAAATGGCGTTGAGCGAACGAAGATTTCCCGAAGCTATTGCTAAAGCAAAGCTGGCGCTTGAAGCGGCGGGCACGCAATATCCGGGCGTCGCCGTCGCGGCCAAATACACGCTCGGTCTGGCCCAAGTCTTCTCGGGCGCGAAAGAGGCCGGGAAATCATCGTGTGAAGAGTCGGTCGCCATGGCGCAAAGCGCGGGCGATGCGGCGCTGCTCTCAAGAGCGATGCTGGCGCTGGCCGAGGCTCGCCTGGAAAACGGCGACGCCGAGGGCGCGCTGGAAAACGCTTTGCGGGCGGAGGAAAGATTCACACGCGCGGGACAGCAGGAGTCGCAGTGGCGCGCGTGGCTCGTGGCCGCGCGCGCCAGCCAGCGCAAAGGAGATGAGACCTCCGCGCAGCAGCAGATGAGTAAGGCTGCGGAGGTTCTCGCAAAGCTCAGGCAAAACTGGGGGCCTGAAGCGTTCCAACATTATGCTTCCAGACCCGATGTCCAGTCTTACATGAAGCAACTCGGCGGAGCGTTTACAGCCGACGCGCAAACCAACTAACTCACAAAGGAGATAGGAACATGCCCGAAAGTACACCCAATCCAGCAGAAGGCGGCGGTGAATCCATGGGCGACACCATGGAAGTTTACAGCGACCCCAATGCCCCGCCTGAGCCGATAGAGGAAGATACTGGTGCACAGCAGCCGCTACCGAAAGGCGGCGATGACCCCCCGGTTGATCCACCGCCGGGCGGCGGCGGAACCGGCCCCTGAGCCTAGCTTGACCTGAATATTGCCTGAGAGGTCAAACCAAAACGCGCCCGGTCTTCTCTTAACATTTGTTGTTAAGAGAAGACCGGGTGCTCCTTTCTATTCCGTTATGTCTACGGCGCAGATGGTTTATCAAGAACCGTTTTCGCCGTGCTGCTTTTTGTAGATGCGTAGGTGGCGCGCAAACTCTGCGGCGGCGTTCTCGTCCGTCACTGTTACTTCCGGTAGCTGTGCGCTCTGCGCGCCGCGCCGCTCCTGTAGCACTACGCCCGCGACCTGCGCGAGCCACCAGAATGTGCCGCGCGCGCCTAAGTGCTCGCGCATACGCTGGAAGATGCGCGGGTAGAGCTTGGCCGTCCGGCTCAATAGATTCTTGAGCGTTGTCCACGTCATGCGGTCCTGAAACACCTCTCGCCGCACGCGCTCGTCCGAATCCTGCAACGCGGCCATCACCGCATTCAAAGTTTCATTGACGGTCGAAGGCGCGCTCCTTGGCGTCGGCCTCAAAAATTCCGCGAGGCTCGACATCTGCGCCACGCGCGGCTCCGACGCTGCAATCTCCGAGAGAGCACGCGCATCGAGCATGTCCGCATGAAGCGCCAGATCAACCAGATGTGTGAGACGTGTGAGATTGCGCACGACAGAGTTAAAGCCGGAGGCGAGCGGGCTCAAGGGTGCGCCGGTCGCATCCCCGATAATCATCAAGCGGTCGGAAGCCGTCTCTCTGCGCACGGTCAGGCCGCGATGCTGCGAGCTTGGAAGATAACCGTAGACGGGCCGCGTGACGCGCCACTGCCCGCCCGTGCGCTTGTAACGCGGAAGCGACTCGAAGTAATGCTCAAAGAGCGCGAGCAAAGATTTGTCTGCGGGCGAATCCACAGCGTCGTAGAAGAAAAGGCAGGTAGTGTATTCGTCACGGCGCGCGTCCCCTGCAAAGCCTTCCCAGAAAAATTGCCTGTGGTCGCTCGCGTCCTCGTTGCTGACGAGTATTTCACCGACGCTGAAGTCCGCCTTGTCCGTTTCCGTCCCGCGCACAAACCCGCGCGCCGTTGTGCCCACCGTCGGGCAGACATGAGTAATCGCGTTGCGATGGTTGAGCTGTCGCGCGACTGTTGATTCCGCGCCCATGGCGTCTACAAAGAGACGCGCGCCGAAAGCGCGACGCCTGCGCGTGCGAGTCTCTTCAACTTCCACCGTCACGCGGTGCGGCTCAACATAGAGGCGCACGAGCCGCAGGCCGTCCATCACAGCAGAGCCGCTCTCGGATGCGTGTAGTTTCTTGTTTGCCAGCCGCAAGAGCTTCTGCGCGTCCACGCTGATGTCTAAGACGCCGCTCATCCAGAGGGGCGGGGTTTTGACGCGCGAGGCGGCATCGTGGAATTTGACAAAGCCCGAACGGTAGCGGTTCGCAACCACGCTTTCCGTTTCCTCTTTCGTCAACAGACCGGCGCGCGTGAATTCATTTAACTCTTCGTCTGAAAGATTCAGATCGCGGTCGGCGCGGCCCGTCTCCCCCTGGTCAAAAACCATGACGCGCCTGTGATAGCGCGAGGCCATCACCGCTCCGTGCAAGAGTCCCAGCACGCCTCCCGCATAAATGATTTCGAATTCGGCTTCGACCTCAAGGCGCGAGGGCGGCGCTCCCTTCACGATGACTTCCTCCGCCTGCTGGCGTCCGCCCCATGGCGTCATGGCGTGCCGCCACCGCGCCTCAGTCTCCCAGATGCCGCGCAGCCACGCTTCGCGGTTGGCGAGCGAGCCGAAGCTTGCCACTGTTAACGGGTAGCGCCTGCGAAGGTCTGCAAGCTCCGGCGCGGCCCGCCCGTTGTTTGATTTCGTCCCGGTAGTAGCCATAAAAAAAGAAACCCGTAGACACAATACCCGTCCCGGCGTCACGAGCGGTATTCACTGACAAATCGGATGCAAAATAACCTTTGGATTATTTAAGCCCGAGTGTAACCGATGGGCCAGCGACGCGGCAAGGGAGAGAGGGCAAGGGATGAGGGCGGAGGGATGAGGGATGAAGTAAGAAATGCAAAGTGCAAAGTGCAAAATGATGAATGAAAAGAAAGAGCTTCTTTAATTTTGCACTTTGCACTTTGCATTCATCATTGCTTTTCATCCCTCATCCCTGCTTTTTACGCTCTGCTGCGTGCGATGAGGCTGATGACGGCGACGAAGAGGGCAGAGCCTATGATGGACCAGATAATAGGAAAGCGCGTGCCGCCGATGTTGATGGCAAACAGTTCTGGCAGCCCCATCTGCCGCGCAATCCACATCCCTATGAGCGCGCCTATGAAGCCGAGCGCGATGGAGACTAAACAACCACCACGCGAATAACCGCTGATGGCCTGACCCAACGAGCCGCAGAGGCCCGAGATAAGCAGAAGAATAAGCAGATCAATAAGCGTCATTAGTTTCTCCCGTAAAAAGCAGGGATGAGGGCGGAGGGATGAGGGATGAAGTAAAATCAAAAACTCTCTTTCTTTAATTCATCCCTCATCCCTCATCCCTCATCCCTTTCTTCATTGTCCACACATCTGTTCACCTGTGCTGCTGGCCTGTGCTTTTTCGTTGGCGCATGCGCCGCAGTTCCAGCGCGCGGGTGCTCCGAAATCCGTCTTGTTCGTGTACTCAAAATCGCCCTGATTGCTGTTCGTGCCTTTGACGTCTATTCGGTCGCGCCCGACCTCTACGCGGTAGAGGCTGGTCTTGGCCTTGATGGCGTCGCGTATGCGCCACGTAGTGTTGTTGCGCACCGTGACGGGCTGTTGTTTATCGAGCCCCATGATGTAATCGGCGCTGAACTCGCCTATGCCTTCGACCTTGAGACGATTGCCACGCTCGCCGTAGTCCTGCGCGATGGCTGTGTAGCGCGTGCTCGATTCATTCTCTTTGGCCCGCGCCTCAGCATTTTCGGTCGGGGCGCGTACGATGACCTGCATGGCTATGAGTTTGAGGGCTTCGCGCTGTCGCTCGTTGGCGCGCTCGTCTATAAAGATGGTGCGCCCCGATTTCAAATCGGTCGCGCCAAAGCGCAGGCCGTCCAACTTGACGTCGCCGTAGTTTCCCTGTCGAATCTCGTAAGAGTAAAAAGGATAACAATAGGAATGAGGCGACGGGCCTTCGCCGAAGTTGCAGGTGCAGGGCACGGAACAGGTGCAGGCTTCCGTGAGCGCGCCCGTAATCTTCCATTTGTAATCTTCGGCGGGTGGCGTCTGAGTTGCCGTTAGCGCGGCGCTTTGACGCGCGGCGTCGCGTCGCATCTGTGTACGCATGAGGGCGTACATTACGCCGACCGCGAGCGCAAACGCGAGCAGAATGCACAGGGTTAAGACGATGATAAAACGACGGCCAGATTGTCGCGGCTCGTGTGGCGTCGCGGCGTAAATCTCTTTCGCGCTCAAAACTGCTGCTTCCTTTGGTTCGGACTTTGACTAGAGTTTCGCGCGCTTTGCCGTGGGAATCAAGCCCCTGCGGGAGTGGTCCAGCGGGCAGCGAAAATTTAATCTTTCAATTTCGCGGGCGATGCCGCTATAATCTTAAAGCGGCGCGCACCCGCGAGGGATGAAATCCCAAAGGGCCGCGCCGTTTGAGAGTTCAAGCACGGTCTTTCCAAAAGCCGTGTCACCGATAAAGGCGAGCCGCTGCACCGTTTGAGTGGCTTGCAAAGCCGCTAAACCACCTGGGGCATGTGGTCGAAAGGAAGCGGCTGCCGAAGTGATGCGAGTTCAACGGGAAATACTTTCCCCGCTTCAAAATTAATCTACGAAGCTCGGGCAACTTCTGGCCCGGTCGGCGCGACTAAAGTCTTTCCCCCTGTGTGTAGTCAGCGTGCCGCACGGTGCTTCCTTCACGACCCGGGCCACTTTGGACAGTCGAACCCGTTAGCCCATTATCCTCAAACAAGATTTTTTTCAATAAGGAGCTTTAGAAAGAGATGCGTAAATCATTTATCGCGGCCCTCATCATCGCCGCCGCTTTCAGCCTCGGTATCGCGCAGGAGAATACGACCACAGCACAGGACGCGCCGAGTCGCGGCGTCGCCCCCAAAGAGATGAACGGCATTGGCCGCGCGGATGTGCGCGTGGTTGACGACGCGGGCAATCCGATTAAGGACGCTTACATCAAGTTGGAATCTACTCGCACGGATGGATTTTTCTGCGAGTCGTGGGCTTATACGGATGCGAACGGCGTCGCTGTATTGCCGCCCCTGCACATGGGCGCGCTCAAGATGATCGTCAAGGCCAAGGGCTACAAGACGCAGAGGGTCGAAGTCCTCGCGTCTAACTTAGGCGATCCCGTGCGCGTCAAGCTGGAAAAGAAATAGACGCGCCGCACCCGGCCTCAAAAAAAATAATCAAGGAGCGCGAACCGCTTGCTCGCAGCATCGCGGACGTGCTCCCTTTTTTGTTTATTGACTGCCACTTGCGCGGCGCTCGTTCCCGTCCCAAGGGCTCGCGCTCGAAGCCTCCGGCCCGCCCTCGTCACCGGAGCGCGCGAGCGGAACAAGTTCCTCAAGCGCCTGTTGCAGCCGCTCCGCTTGCTCGACCGTCAGGAGCAGCGTCGGCACGCGCTCGCCCGTCCCTTCTATCCTCAACGCCAACAATCCGGCGGCGAAGACCGACACGCGCACATGCCCATCCAACGAACGCCGCCCCGTCGCAATATCAATCTCTCGCTCCATAAGAGCCATAACTCAACATACCCCTTTGCCTTCTTTTCCGCTAAGCATAACAAAAGAGCAGTGACAAGTGACAGGTGACAAGTGACGAGTTAAGAGGCTTTTCTCTTGCTTGTCACTTGTCACCTGTCACTTGTCACTGCTTTTCAGCCATTCGGCGACGACTTCGCGTGGGGAGCGCTTCTCGCCGTCCACGCGGTAGTTGAGTGCGCGCATCTCCTCGGTCGAGATGGCGCGCTCCATGCGAGCGAGCACTTCGGCCAGTATAGCGTTGCTTTCAAGCGCGTCGCGGCGCGCGATGATGACGCCTTCGTAGGGAGGAAAATAATGGCGGTCGTCTTCGAGCTGGAAAAGATCCATAGCGTTGATGAGACCGTCCGTGGAGTTGCCCGCGATCATGTCCACCTGTCCGTTGGCGAGCGCGCGGTAAGTCAAAGACAAATCCATCTCGCGCGGCTTCTCGCGAAAGCTCAGCCCGTAGGTGCGTGCAAACCCGGCGTACCCGTCGGCGCGCGACATGAAATCCTGGCCGAAGCCTGCGCGCCACCCGCGCGCATGCGGCACGGCGTCCGAAATAGTTTTGAGTTTAAGACGGCGCGCATCCTCGCCGCGCACGAGAATAGCGAAGTCGTTGCTAAAGCCTAAGGGCGGCCCCACCTCCAGATTGAATTTATCCCTGTACTCCTGTTTCGTCTGTTCATAAACGGCGCGCGGGTCCGTCACCGGCGCGTGTTTGAGAATCGCCGTGTAGGCTGTGCCCGTGTATTCCGGGTAGAGATCAATCCTGCCGCTCGTGAGCGAAGTGTGCGTCAAATTTCCCGCCAGCTCGTATTGACGCTCGACCTCCACCCCGCGCGCCTCCAACATCTGCGAGACGATTTCCGCCAGCAGCACGGACTCAGTGAAATCTTTTGAGCCGACACGCACGCGCGGCTTTACGGAAGAGTCGGAAGATGCTGCGCGCCCGGTGCGCCAGCTACGATACGCGCTCTGAGCGACGAACAGACCGCCTACTAAGAAGACGGCAGCCGCGCCCGTCCATGCGAGTCTGCGAACGAGCCTGTGCTTTGCGCCGAGCGGAGCAGCGCGGCCCGCTCTCCTGTCAAAATATTTTTCCAACAGCCCGAGCAGAAAATCAGCACCGAGCGCCATCAATGCAGACAGCCCAGCGCCCGTGAGCAGTAGATTGTCGTCGTTCTGTCTGAGGCCGCGAAAGATGTATTCGCCAAGACCGCCTGCGCCCACAGCCGCCGCGATGACCGCCACACCTATGGTAATGACGACCGCCACGCGCACGCCCGTCAAAATCACGCTCGCCGCCAGAGGGATTTCCACCTGCCACAAAATTTGCCACTCCGTCATCCCCATCGCCGTGGCCGCTTCGCGCACGGGCGGGTCAACATTGAGGATGCCCGTCACAGTGTTGCGAATTATAGGCAGGAGCGCGTAGAGCACGAGCGCTATAACAGCCGTGCGCGTGCCTATGCCGCCGATGTAGTGTAGCGGGATGAGAAAGCCGAAGAGGGCCAGGCTCGGCACGGTCTGCATGACGTTGGCTATGCCGAGCACGGGCGCGCGCAGAGCACGAAAGCGCGTGAGCAGGATTCCCAGGGGCAAGCCTATGAGGACCGCTATGGCGGTTGAGACAGCAACGAGCCAGAGATGCTCTAAAGTGTGCGAGACAATATCGGCACGGTTGCTTTGAAGAAACTCCCAGAGCCTCATTCGCTCCTCCCGCCACTACTACTGCGCGCGCCTGCAAGGTCAAAGCGGAGCGTCTCTACATAACGACGCGCGTGCTCATTGTCGGAATTGAGGAAATTTTCTGGTGTCTCAAGGAGCACGAGCCGCCCGGCGTGCATGAGACCGATGCGCGTCGCAAGCTCAAGAGCTTCGCGCACGTCGTGCGTGACAAAGATGACGGTCTTGCCCAGCCGCACGGTTAATTCTTTGAACTCTTGTTGCAGGGCGGCGCGCGTCAGAGGGTCAAGCGCGCCGAAGGGTTCGTCCATCAGTAGCAGCGGCGGGTCTGCGGCGAGCGCGCGTGCGACGCCGACGCGCTGGCGTTGACCGCCGGACAACTCGCGAGGATAGCGCGCACGAAAACGATCAGGCTCAAGCCCGACCAGCTCTAACATCTCGCGTACACGCTCACGCACGCGCGCCTCCGCCCAGCCTTCAAGCGTTGGAACGAGCGCCACGTTGCGCTCAATCGTGAAATGCGGAAAGAGCCCGCCCTCCTGAATCACGTAGCCGGTCATGCGGCGCAGGCGCACAGGATTCCAATCGGACGTCGCCTTTCCCTCAACCACCACAGCGCCTTCAGTCGGCAGCAGCAGTCGATTAACCAGCTTGAGCGTCGTCGTCTTTCCGCAACCCGATTCGCCCAGCAACACGAGCCTCTCTTTGCGCGAGACGGTGAAGTTGAGATGAGAGACGATGGGCGCGCCCACGTCGCGCACCCTGTAACCGGCATCGCGAAACTCTACAAGCGCACTTGTTTCGTTAATAGTAGACACAGTAGAGAAACCAAAGAGATGGATGAAACACTAAACACCGAAGTTATATCAACAGCTCTGAAAGCTCCGTAGGAGCTGGATGTTTATAGTATTCGCAGCAGGAAACGACCCAAGCTCCGTAGGAGCGACATGTAATCCAGGAACAACATGCCGCTCCTACGGAGCTTGATTCATTTTTTGATTCGCTGAGCTATAAACATCCACGCTCCTACGGAGCTATAAATATCCGCGCTCCGAAAGGAGCTTTCAAAAAAATCTTCTTAGGCAATTCGTTTCTTATGCGATGCGCAGATGCTCTATGACGCGCGTCATAGAGCCGTGCCACGAGCCGTGCCAGTTGCGTAGCAGTATGTCAGCAGGGCACATCTCTTCGCGGACGACCTGTTCAAAAAGGATGTCGAGATATTTAATCTCGTCGGGCGCGGTGCGTTTGAGTCCGTCCGCCGCGAGACGGACTGTTTCTTTCGCGAGGTTGAGAACGTCAACGCCTTCGACACGCGCGGCCAAACCATCACGCGCGACCGTAACGGCCAGCTCGCGCATCTCGTCCTGCCTGAGACGCGGCGCAAGCTTGAGCGCCTCGTCCAGTATGCCCGCATCGTACATCAAGCCCTTCCACAGAGCTTGCACGGCCAGTGCCATTTCCAGCGAGCCGCTATCGGCGCTTCGCATCTCTATGTGCTGCTTGAGGCGCGCGTCCGTAAAGAGCGTCGTCAGGTGATCCGCCCAGTCGCCAAAGACAGGAGAGACCGTGCGACAGCCGTGCTCCAGAAAATCACCGAACTTCATGCCCGCGGGAGCGTCCAGATAACGACCGTCGCGCTGCGCGAAAATCATGGGGACTTCCAGGGCGTAAGCGACAAACTCTTCGGGCGTGAAGCGGTCGGACAAAGAGGGCGGTGACGCGCCCGTGCGGTCGTCGTCCGTAGCGAGCCATGCGGCGGCGCGCGTGGATTTATAACCGGAGAGTCGTCCGTCCTCGAAAGGCGAGTTGGCGAAGATGGCCGTCGTGATTGACGCCAGGCGATTGCCGACGAGAAATTTTTTCGCGAGGTCTTCGACCGAGCCGTAATCGAGGTTGGCCTGCACGGCGCAGGTGCGCGCCATCATGTCCCACGCGCGCGCGCCGCGCGAGCCAAGGTATGGACGCATCACGCTGTAGCGAGCCTTGGGAAACCATCGCTGCTCTGAGAGCGTGCGCAGTGGGTCAAAGCCGACTGCCAGAAAGATAAGCGAGTTGCCTTCGGCAATCTCTTTGAGACGCGCGATGTAGCGGCTGACTTCACGCTCGACATCCGGAAGCGTGCGGCGCGGCGCGGCGGAAAACTCGACCTGCCCTCCCGGCTCGACCGTCAGACGATTCATCTGCCCGGCGTTGACTTCAATCAACAGGCCGTCTTCGTAAACCAGATCGTTCGACGAAGGCGCAAAGCCCGCGAGCACCTGCTGGACCTCGGCAGGATTGATGCGCTCCGGCTCCGGCGTTTCCGTATAGCCGAACAGCTCGAACTCTATCCCGCACATCCATTCGGAACGCGCGCGTGCTCCGCGCCTCAAGTTCTCTACAAAGAAGTGCGCGTCGCGTTTAGAGACCGGGTCGGTGAGAAGCGGAAAGCCTTCGCGACCCGCCTCGCCCTGCGGCGACGTCGCCTCCGCTTCACGGGCCGCTTCCGTCTCAACACCGGCAACCAGAGATTTCGCGCTTTTCTCGCAACTCATAAAACTTTTCTGAGAGTCATTAATAAAACCGGAGCGTAAGCTGCCCGAAGTAAATTCAAACAGGATGGACAGGATGAACAGGATAAGAAGAAATGATAAATGCAAAGTGCAAAGTGCAAAATTAAAGAAAGTCTTTCTGTTCATTTATCATTTTGCATTTTGACTTTTGCATTGCTCTTATCCTGTTCATCCTGTCCATCCCTGTTAATTTCTATCCTCTACCCACTCTGCTATGAATTCCTTGACGCCCGCGCCGCCGCGAAGTGTGACGTGGATTGGCCCGCAGCCCTGCTCGAAGGCCAGCTCGAATTGTAGAAACGGGCAGCACTTGCGCTCCATAGAGACGAACTGCATGAGCCGTGCAGCCCACTCGTCGTCTCCCGGAAAGATGAACTCGTAGCCGTCCGATAGTTCCTTACGGTCGCGTATGCCTGCGAAGATTTCTTTGATGGCGCGGCGTCGTCCCTCTATCTCGTTCGGGTCGGAGAGCGCACAGGCGATGGGCAAGTCTTCGAATGTTCTGGCGAGCTTGATTTTTGTCATCTCTGGAAATCCTTCCTGGCGGCTTACGGCTCGGGGACGGCGATGAAAAGATTGCTGCTAAAGCTCCCTCGCTCGTCGAGCCACGTCTGCTCGCGGCGGAAGCCACAGGCTTCGGCCAGTTGCGAGAGTCCTTCGAGGTCGTACTTGTAAGAGTTCTCCGTGTGTATGCGCTCCGCTTCGTCAAACTTTAATTCTAGGTCGAGGGCACGGACGCGCACGGTTTGCGCGCGCAAGCTCTCTGCGTAAATCTCCATGCGTCCAATCTCTTCGTTATAACGAACGTAATGCTTAAAAGCACGAAGGTCGAAGTCTGCGTCAAGCTCGCGGTTAATGCGCGCGAGCAGGTTTAAGTTAAAAGCAGCCGTCACGCCGAGCGCATCGTCGTAAGCCGCTTCCAACACGGCGCGCTCTTTTTTCAAATCCGCCCCGAGCAGAAGCGCGTCGCCCTCTGCCAGCACGCGGCGCAGCGCCTTGAGAAAGGAGCGCGCCTCGTCGGCGTCGAAGTTGCCTATATTCGAGCCTAGAAAGAGCGCGAGCGTGCGCCCCTCGCGCTTCTCGTTGGCGAGAGCTTCAAGGGCGCTGTAATAGTCGGAGGCGTATGCTTCCACGGACAGGCGCGGGTAGGATTGCAGGAGCACGCGCGAGCTTGTCTCAAGCGCCGTGGCGGAAATGTCCACGGGCCTATACAGCAGCTCGCGTTGTTGTTTGAGCAGCGCTTCGATGATGAGGCGCGTCTTGGAGGCGCTGCCGCTGCCCATCTCAAGAAGCGACTTCTCGCCTTCGACCGACGCGACAATCTCGTCTGCGTAGCGCGTGAGAATCTCGTTCTCGGCGCGCGTCAGGTAGTATTCGGGAATGAGACAGATGGCCTCGAAGAGGGCAGAGCCCAGCTCGTCGTAGAAATATTTGGGGAAGAGACGACGCGGCTTTTGTGTAAGTCCCTGCCGGACGTCCTCTGCGAAACTGGCGCGCACGTCCAGCCGGACCAGATCATGTATGACGAGCCTCTCTCGTGGAGCGCGGGCCGAAGATGATTCGGACACTTTCTGTTTCCTCGAAGACAAATCCCTTGCACAGTGCGCATGCGCGCCCTGCTAGTTTAGTCGCCGCTGTGGGCTAAAGCCTTACACGCTGCCGGCGACGCCAATCGCTAAATCTTTGTTTGTTGAAGACCTCTGATATGATAGCTCAACCGGCGCATTATGAATACGCGCGCGGGCCGCCTGTTAGATTTAAGGGGCAGAGAGCCCGAAGCGCGTGCAGAATCCAAAGGGGAAAGTATTGTGGCAAGCGAAAAAGCGGAAGAGATTAGACGTTTGATGACGGAGGCGCGCACGCGCACGCTGAGCCTTTTTGATCTGGCAAGCGAGGCGGACTTGCGCGAGAGTCCGGGCTTCGGCTTTCGCCCGATTATCTGGCATCTGGCGCACATAGGAGTGTTTGAATCCTACTGGCTGCTGCAAAAACTCGGCGGCGAAAGCGCGCCCGATGAAGGCTACCTGAGAATCTTTGATCCGATTAAAACGCCGCGCGAAGAATCAAAAAATCTGCCGACGCGCAGGGAGATGGAAAGCTATCTAGACACGGTGCGCGAACGAGTGTGGCGCGTCCTGGACCGCGCGCGTTTTGACGATTCAGACCCGCTCCTGCGTGATGCTTATCTTTTTCAACTAGTGCTCCAGCATGAATATCAGCATCAGGAAACGCTCGCCTATCTTTTTCACCTGCTTGACCCCGCGAAGAAACGCGCGCCCCGCAATGACGAATCAAACATGCTCGCACGCGACGCGAAAGCGGAACCGGCGAACGCACAGTTGTTCGTCGCTGAAGGTTCTTTCGAGATGGGCGCTAATGGGCGCGACAGGTTCGTCTACGACAACGAGCTTCCGGCGCACACGGTTCATCTACAGGCTTTCCGAATAGACAAACTTTTAACAACCAACGCGGAGTACGCGCGGTTCATAGACGAAGGCGGTTACGAGCGGCGTGAGTGGTGGTCGGAAGAGGGTTGGGCCGCGCGCGAGCGTGAAGGCTGGTCAAGCCCGCTCTACTGGTCAAGGGATGGTGACGAGTGGCGCGAGCGCACGATGTTCGAAGAAGTGTTGCTTCGCCCCTCTCATCCAGTGACGGGCGTGAGCTGGTACGAGGCGGAAGCCTACGCGCGTTTCGCTGGCAAGCGCCTTCCTACGGAAGCCGAGTGGGAGAAGGCCGCCTCGTGGGACGAGGCAAAGCAAACAAAGCGGCGCTTCGCTTTTGGCGAGCGTGTGCCCGATGGCGATGCGGTCTGCAATTTTGATTTACGTTTCTGGGGCACAACGCCGGTCGGAAGTTTCCCTGAAGGCGCGAGCCCGTACGGGTGTCTGGACATGACGGGCAACGTCTGGGAATGGACGAGCGATGCCTTCTCGGGCTATCCGGGCTTCGAGCCCTTTCCTTACCCGGAATATTCAGAGGAATGGTTCGACGGCGACCACCGCGTCCTGCGCGGCGGCTCGTGGGCCACGCGCCCCTACATCCTGCGCAACACCTTCCGCAACTTCTTCCGCCGCCACTTCCGCATAGCCTTCGCCGGGATACGGTGTGCGGCGGACGCCTGAAGCTAAATTCTTAACGCGTCAGAGTTCACCGCAGAGACGCAGAGATGTCGCAGAGCAGGCGCAGAGAAAAGATTCAACTCTCTCTGCGTTATCTCCGTGACATCTCTGCGTCTCTGCGGTGAGTTCTAATTGAAACTGACCTGCTACCTAAAAATCTAAGACATCAACCCGAGGTTGTTTTCACTTAAAGAAATTTCCGGCGATGCGCGAGAGGTCATCCGTCACGTTGCCGTCACGGTTTGAATCCAGCATGCTGTTGAGCGCGCCCATCAGGTCGGGGGCAGCCTCTTCCGTCTGTTGTCGTTGGCCGTCGAGAAATTGTGACAAGCCTCCGGCGTCCAAATCGTTCTGCCTCTGCGTCTGCCCGACGGCTCCCATGACGAGCGGCGCGACCGTCTCTAAAATATTGCCCGCTGCGTTCTGGTCCAGCCCCGCTGCCTGCGCCAGATTGTTCTGGATAGTGCCCTGTTGCTCTCCGAAGACGTGGCCGAGAATCCCTGCGCCGTTGCCGGTCTGCGGGTTGTTGAGATAGCCCGCCAGGTTATCGAAGATGCTTCCGTCATGATCCTTATTGACCGCCTGCTGTAGGTCATTTGCGCCTTCGGGTTGAGCAGCGTTACGCGCGAGGGCCGCGACGATGAGCGGAACGGCGATTTGCACTGCCCGTTCGGCGGTCGCTTCGCTCACGCCGATTCGCCCCGCTATCGTCCGCGCGACTGTGCCTGTGATCTGTTGTGTGATCATTTGTGTGATTGCGTTCATAATCTGTCATCCTCATTTCTTTCGATTGGGCTGCTCTACACTTTCCCCTTCTCCGCCACGCCAACGGTTAATGAAAAGAGTGTCCAGTAGCATTTATGACTTCACAATCGCGCCCACCAGCGCGCAGAAGCCTATGACGAAGAGAATCGTCAGCACAAAGAGCGTGATTTTCACCCAGCTATAGGGGCGGTCGCCCTGCACTTCGCCCGTGCGACCGTTGACGACTACCTGATACAGCTTCTGGTTCAACCTGTAAGCCCCCACATAGATGGGCAGCATGATGTGCTTGAAAGTGATGCCCGAATAATGCGTAGAGATATTATGAATGCGCTGCTCGTCGCCGCCTATGTCGGAGCGCACGTCCGATTCGATGGCGCGAGCGGCCACCTGCTTGGCCTGCTCGAATCCTTCCGGCAATCCGACCTGATAGCGCTGCGCCTTGTAGCCGGAAAGAAAGGCCGGGTCATACGGCTTCATCTCCACTAAATCCCATGGCTCAAGCGCCACGAGGCGATTCTGCGGGAGCGAGCGCGACGCAGGGATAAGTATGTCGTCGAACCATCTATCAACCGTGCCCGAGGCATTATACCAGCGCGTCCTACGGACCTGTCGGCTGCGATCCACGGTGTTGCCCTGCGAGTCCCTCTCCGTGTAATGCTCCGTCTCATAGTAATGCTCGCCGCGCTCGCCCTTGTAGTAGCTCGTCGTGTAGGCATCGTAGGTCCAGTAGGGAAGATAGACGCCGTCTATGCCTTCGTGGCTCGCAAATCTTTTGAGCGCAGTGGGCGCAAACCAGCGCGACGAAATCCACTGGCGGATTGCCGCAGTGGCCTGTTGCTTGTGTATGCGAAAAGGAAGCACGGCTTCGGGCGAGAGAATGGGGTCCGCTGTTTTGGGTTGCGCGACGATGGCCGCGCCGCAGAAGTCGCAGGTGCGCGCCACTTCGGGCGGCGTGAAAGTCACGAGCGCGCCGCAGCTAGTGCATTGAACTTCGAGCGCGCCCGGAGCAATCTGCTGCATCTGCTCCGGGCGCAGGCGCAGGTATTGCTCAAAGGAGCGTTCCTCTATCTGTTCGGCGCTTTGCGGAATACGCTCTGTGTGGCCGCAATAGGGACACTGTAGAGCGCCGCCCTTCGGCTCGAACAGAAGGTCCGCGCCGCAGCCCGGACAATGATAGCGGCGCACTTTTTCTTGAGAGATTTGCTGAGGAGGAACTTGCATCGTCTGCTCACCAAGGGATAAAGAGATTCACTCGCGGGATATGAACTAAAGATTGCCAAATGCTCGTGGAGAATAGGATAAAAGCAGTGCAAAATGCAAAGTGCAAAACGATGAATGAAGAGAAAGAGCTGTCTTTAATTCATCATTTTGCACTTTGCATTTTGCACTGCCTTTTTATCTCCACCCGACCGAGCCGCGCACTGATTCGATGAGCTTCAGGGGGTCGTAGCCGATGCCGTCTTTGAAGACGGTCTCTACTTTTTCGATGTCCATAATGTTGATGGAAGGGTCGCCCTGAATAATAACGAGGTCGGCTTGTTTGCCAGCGCTGATAGTGCCTATGCGGTCGGCGGTCCCTAAGTATTCCGCTCCGTTCAAGGTGGCGATGCTTATGGCTTCAAGGGGCGTGAAGCCCGCCTCTACCAGAAGCTCTACTTCGCGCTGGCTGCCAAAGCCCGCGACCACTCCGCCCACGCCCGTAGGGTCCGTGCCCGCCAGAAGCCGCCCACCGGCACGCACGAAAGCAAGCTCGAACTGCATCTCTTTTTGAAAAGCCACGGGCCAAGGCGAATCCTTCTGCTCTCCAAGGCGCGCACGTGTCGCTAAGTATTGAGCGCGCGCGTCCAGCGTCATCACATCCAGCACGCGCTGTTGCAGTGGCGGGCGGTTCGGCAGGAAAGTTTCAAAGACGGGCAGGGTCGAAGTGATGGCAACGCGGCGCGCTACAAGGTCGCGAATCATCTCCTTGACGGGCGCGCTTTCAATATCAAGTTTAGCGAAAGTCCTGACGGTCTCGCTTTGCGGCGGGCAGACGTCAGGCTTTTTCCCTGCGACAAATTCCGTATCGACGATGATGCCATGCTCAAGATTATCTATCCCGAGCGCAGCCGCTTCGCGAAAGCCCACGGCGCAGAGATGGCCCGTCACTTTCAGTTTTCGTTTGTGTGCAGTCTCGATGGCCGCGCCCAAATCGGCGCGCGTGATGTACATGTAGGCTTTGAAGGAGGTCGCGCCCTGATCGGCCCAGTATTCGACCATGCGCCGCGCGTCGTCCGGGCCTGTGAGCATGTGTGCCTGCGTGACAAAGCTTCCCTGACCTTCGAGGTACGGCCCCGTCACGTCCATCTTCGGTCCGGGGATGCGGCCCGTGTTAATCAATCGCTTGAGATTAAGGTCCGTGTAAGGCTCTACACTTCCGGCGGTGCGAATCGAAGTCACGCCCGCCGCGAGATACAGACGCGGGAAGCTCCAGCCAAGCTCGTTAAAGAGCACAAGCTTGCCCGTCGGAAAAAACATGTGCTCGTGGAGCATGACAAGACCGGGGATGACGGACTTGCCGTTTAAGTCTATGACCTTTGCTCCTTCGGGGACGCGCGTGCTCACGAATGGGCCGACCGCCTGAATCTTGCCTTCGGAAATAATGATGGTCTGGTCTGCGCGAGCGGGCACACCCGTCCCGTCAATCACGCGCGCGTGCGTGAGCGCGACGACGGGCGCTTCAACGGAGATGAATGAGCGCACCTCCTGCGAGAGCTGCGCGTTGGTTTGTGTCGGAGACTGGCTAAAGAGAAAGAGGACGAGTAGCGCGGTCGCTAATATCTTTCGCATAGGAGAGTCGGTGCTCCTCGGCTGTCTGAAAGTTTTTAAGGCTTGCGGGCGCGCGTATTCTATAATAGCGGGAAGTTTGATGTGAAATAAAAGCTTCACCGCAGAGACGCAGAGAGAATAAATAACAGAAGGCGCTAGATAGAAGTTGCAAATCGTGTTTAGCTCCGTAGGAGCGTGTATGTTTATAGCTGACAGATGACAAAACGGAATCAAGCTCCGTAGGAGCGGAATGTTCCGCATTCGTGACATGCCGCTCCTACGGAGCTTGTTATTTAATGTTGAGAATCAAGCTATAAACATTTAGCTCCTACGGAGCCAAGGCTTGTCCAGCAGCTTTTCATTAAACAAAAACATATTCTCTCTGCGCCCGCTCCGCGTCCTCTGCGTCTCTGCGTTGAGTTTTTCTTCTCGAAAATCAGTGGCCCGCGAGACGGCGCAGCTTGTCCGGGTTGACGACGATGTAGATGCCGCGAATCTGATTCTCCGCGATGTCGAGCGCGAGGACGTTGAGCAAGCGACCGTTCAAGTAAGTTATCAAACCGGGCTGGCCGTTGATTTCCGCTGGGCGCACGGAAAGAGCGCCGGGCGCAGCCTTTTTCATGAGGCCCGTGAAGAAGCGCGCCACGCGGTCTGCGCCCGTGATGGGCTTGCGCGCCGCATTGACCTGCCCGCCGCCGTCCGATAGAAGCTGCACGTCTTCCGTCAGAAGCGACATCAATCCTTCCAGGTCGCCGCTCGCGCAGGCTTGCATGAACTGTTGTGTGAGACGAGCTTGCGTTTCCTTCGAAACGTCGAAGCGCGGGCGGCGCTCGCGTATGTGTTGGCGTGCGCGATGAACCATCTGGCGACAGTTGGCTTCAGTCTTCCCGAGCATGCGCGCAATCTCGTCGTAGTCGTAATCGAAAACTTCTCGCAGTAGAAAGGCCGCGCGCTCCGCAGGCTGTAGCCTTTCCAGCAGCACCATAAAGGCCATCGAAAGCGAATCGGCCATTGTGATGTTGCGCGCGGGGTCCATGTTCTCGTCCGTCATAATCAAAGGCTCGGGCAGCCAGGGGCCAATGTACTCCTCGCGCTTGACGCGAGCCGATTGCAGGTGGTTGATGCAGAGGTTCGTGATGATGGTCGAGAGATAAGCTTTCGGAGCTTTGACTTCTTCGGCATCAGCCTGCTGCCAGCGCACGTAGGTCTCCTGCACCATGTCTTCGGCATCCATGACTGTGCCGAGCATGCGGTAAGCGAGCGAAAAAAGGAGCGGGCGATGCTCGTTGAAAATCTCCAGACGATTCACGCTTCTTACGAGTACCTTCTTAAGCTATCAGGCGTTCCTTCCGTTCAAACTCTGGAACGCGCTGTTGTTGACTACGCAAACGGGCCGAGACGAGTTGTGCCGCATGATGTGCGCTTGAGACCGCCGCGTCAAGCAGCATTCCTTCCGCGCCGACCCAATCGCCCGCGACATACAGCCCCGCAATCCCCGGCACTTCAGGTCCGGGCCGCCCGCCTGTCCCGCCCTGTTTGGCTGTCACCAAGGCATTCGAGACGGTGATGCGCGGAAGATAGCGCACGTGCGCAACGTGTGCGCGCCAACCGGGCTGCACACTGTCGAGCAAAGCTTCCAGCTCGCGGCGCACAGCTTTTGAATCCTCTTCCGAATCCGTTTCCAGATACTTCATCAAGTGAACCAGCGCGCCGCCCTCAGGCGCAAGCCGCGCGCTCTCGGAATGAACGGAGAGATACAGCGGCTTGTCTATGCCGAGCGCGTAGAAGCCGCGCCTCGGGTTCGGCAAACGATGAAGCGCAATGTCCAGACACGCCGCCTTGATAGGCACAGCTTCATCGGCCCACTTCCGCAAGACGGTCTCTTCGCCACCTTCCAGTAGCCTGGCCGCAACGGTCGGGCTCGTCGCCAGCACGACCTGTGAAGCGTTGTAGACATCGCCGCTTCGCAGGTGAATCTCGTAAGCATCACCCGCGCGACGAATCTTTACGACGCTCGCGTTTGTCAAAAGCTTTGCGCCTGCATCCGTGGCCGCGCGAGCCGCGCCGTCACAGAGCGTTTGCCAGCCGCCGTCCAGATAATCGACATTGCCCGCGATGGCTATCTTCAACTGTTTGATTGCCGCGCCCGCGCTCATGCGCTCCGGGTCGTTGGTATAAGTCGTCACGCGCATCAATGCCTTCAAGAGCATCGCCGCGCGCTCGTGCTTCGTCTGTCGCTCGATCCATTCGCCGAGGCTCATGCGGTCAAACTCGCGCGCGTCCGTGCGCGGCAATGTGCTTAAGAGACGCGCCAGCTCTATCTTTTCCGACCACGACAGCAGGCGCGTCGCGAGGAGCGAGAGGATGCCAGTGGGAAAATAATATTTCGCGTCGCGATAAACGGCCAGCCCGTTACGTGTAGGGGGCAGGTTGCCTGTCCACCGGACGCCAAGCTCGCGCAGGATTCTTTGGCCTGCGCCCTTGCGGTAAAGCGCGTGCGGGCCGAGATTAAAATAAAAACCGCCCGCCAGCTCCTCGGTCGCGGCGCGGCCTCCCGTGTCGTTGCTCCTTTCGAGCAGCACGACCGCGTGCCCCGCACGCGCCACGACAGCCGCCGCCACCAGCCCCGCCAGACCTCCGCCCACGACCGCTACATCCGTTCTTTTCGCTACATTTGCCGTCTGACTCATCGTCTTTTCCTCCCTTTCCAGACATAAGACAGATGAGCCTGCGAATTTGTGACAGCTCGCGGAAAAATTTTTAGAGCGAAGAGAAAAATTCACCGCCGAGGCGCAGAGGGCGCAGAGATTACGCAGAGAATTAAATCTTTTCTCTGCGCTTGCTCTGCATCCTCTGCGCCTCGGCGGTGAACCCCTGCGTTTAACTGACGCGCGCGTGGCCTGCTTTAGAAGCGCCGCTCGAAATCGTTAAAGGCGCTCTCAAGCTGGAACTCTAACCTGGCTTTCGGGTTGTCGTTCAAAAATTGCTGGCAGGTGTTGGAAGTCTTTCGCTGTCGTAGCTCGTCCGCAGAGCACTGCTTCGTCATGACGAGCCGCTTCGAGTCCTGCCAGAGACTTGCACCCCCGGCGAAAGAGTATTCAAGGCTCGCACGCGCCATGCGTTTGAGCTGCGGGTAATCAAGCTCCTGATCAATTGCAGCCCTCACGTATTCGCCCGTCATGTCGGAGCGCGAAATGCCAAGGTCGTCTGTCGCCAGCGCGACCGGCACGCCGTGCCGCAAATACAACGCCAGCGGATGTTGTATCCCTCGCACGCCCAGGATGACGTCGTTGCTCGTGAGGCAGATTTCAACCAGTACATTTCTCGCGGCCATATCTTTCATGAGCGCGAGCGGGTTGTCTTCCCACATGATGCCGACGCCGTGGCCTATGCGCTCGGCGCGGGCTATCTCGACCGATTGGCGTATGTGAAAGCGCAAGCCCTCGGGCGGCACAATGCCGGGCCGCAACTCGCCCGCGTGGAGCGAGACGCGCACCTTCGGATAGAGCGGCCGCAAGAATTGAATCATACGCATGTGTAGCGCAAAGTCGCGCATGGGGATGTACCAGTCTTCGGGCTGGACAAGGTTGAGACCGACGACGCGCGGGTCAACGCTTGCCATCTCAAAGCCCGCCAGAATCTGTGCGAAGACCGCTTCGGGGAGACCTCCGCGCGCGACCTGATAAAGATAACGAACCTCCACCTTGCAGCCCGCATCAGGCTGTGCTCTGTCGCAGTTGAGAACATCGCGTCTTCTGCCTTCGGCTTCGTCCAGAGCTTTTCGTCCGTCGTTGATTGCATCGTTCAGACCTTTAGCAAGCAATGTCTGGCGCACCTGATTAAAATCCGGCTTCTCCCAATCGACTTCTGCGCCCAACTGTCTTCCCAACTGCGAAACTTTTCCTCCGTCCGGCGTGAGCATCAGCTCAACATAGCTGAGCCTGTCATAAGCGGCGCGCGCAGTTTCCTCCGCGAGCATGTCGCCCACACGCTTGCCCGTGACGAGACCGAATTTTCCGAACATGTCGAAGAAACGGTCGTGGCCGCTCTGGCCCGATAACTCCCAGTTGCGCATCGACCAAGCGTCTATAATCTGGCGATAGAGCAGCGGGTCTACGAATGCCTGACTGACGGCCACGCGCCCGTCGTCGTCCTCGCACGGCGGATTGGATAAGACAAACGTTCGACGATTGACGCACAGTTTGTCTTCGGCGGCCCACTCTATAAAAGACTCCGCGTAAATCGCCCCGCTCAGGTGATTATGAAGGTCCGCCCCTTTGGGCATCTCTCTTAAAAAAGCTGCGACGAGCAGAGGCTGCTTTTTAATCGAGTCGAAGTATGAGGCCGTGCGCTGCTCCATAGAAGCTTGAAAGGCGAGCGCGCCCTGTGCGTGAACAGCCAGCAGCAACAAGGCGGCGAGCAGCTTTCGGAATGTCCTCGGAGACAAGAATCTCTTACAGGATTTGACGGTCGTTATTTGAGGCATCGTGATTCTCCCGGCTGATGGGATGGCGTGTCGTGCCGTTTATATCATTGGAGACGGCTATCAAGGCAAGCTTTATTATTTGGCGGCGCGCGACGACGATTTTTTGAACAACTGATTGAAAAGCCCTGATTGTGTAGCTCCGTAGGAGCAGGATGTTTATAGCTCGCACGCATTTCCAAGAATCAAGCTCCGTAGGAGCGTCATGTCTCGGATGCTGAACATGACGCTCCTACGGAGCTTGATTCTCTTAATCCGTCGTTAACTATAAACATTCAGTCCCTGCGGGACTTTTCAGACCGCTTCCGACTGCGAGGTGAAGTTGAAAGCTTTCAACTTCAGCGCGGGCAGCAGAGAGGCGTTGCCGCCCTGTCCTTCGGAGCTGCCGACGCGCTCCGAGGCTCCGATCATCTCGACGTTGCCCGGCGCGAGCATCTGAATAATGCTCTGATTAAAACGGAAGTTGCGCACAGGGTACTGAATCTTCCCGTTCTCTATGTACCACACGCCGTCGCGCGTGAGTCCTGTCTGTGTCGCCGTGCGCGGGTCCACGCCGCGTATGTACCAGAAGCGGCTCACGAGCAAACCGCGCGGCGTGGCGCTGATCATCTCTTCGATGGTCGCAGGCTTCGCAGATGATTCCATGATGAGATTGACGGGGCCGGGCGTCGGCTGGCGCTGCCGTTGCTGCGCCCAGAAGCGCGAATAGACAAGGTTCTCCAGAACGCCGTTGCGCACAAGGTAAACAACCTGCGCGGGCAAGCCTGCCTGTGCGGATTGCGAGCCGGGCAATTCCGCTCGCCACGGGTCGCTCAAGATGTTGATGCGCTCGTCAAAGATTTTTTCGCCCATGCGCGTTTTACTGCCGGGAGCGGAAAAGGCGCTGCGTCCTTCTTCCGCATTACGCGCGTCAAAGCCGAAGTTTAAAAGTCCCATGAGGTCTGCGACTGCCTGCGGCTCTAAGATGACAGGATACACACCCGCGTCCATGGTGCGCGCGGCGCGTGATTCGAGCGCGCGACGAATCGCTTCGCGCGCGATGCGTTCCGTGTCCAGACGAGCGACGTCGAAATGGTTACGCATGAAATAGCCTGAGCCTGCGCCATCGGGCGTGCGCGCCGTCATGGCTAGACTGACGTTGCTCGTGCGCTCGTAATCAAAGTTGCCGTTTTTAGTAGCGGTGGCCGAAGCCGAAGCCTGCGCCTGATGAAAACCCGCGCTGATGACCTTTGCTGTTTCCGAAGCCGCAATGCTGTTATTAATCGCGCGCGCGCGGTCTGTGAGCGAGATACGCTCGGCTGATTCGCTGTAGCCGTTCGAAGGCTTGTAGGTTTGCATGCCGAGCGTCGGCGTATATTCGCGGTCAACGGGCGAGATGCGCGCGAGGCGTTCGGCTTCCTCGACCGCCGCGCGCAAACTCGCGTCGTCCAAATCGTTCGTAGAGGCCGCGCCGCGCTTTTTGTCTACCCAGACGACGACGTTGGCGTTCATGTTCTCGCGCTGCCCGCTCGTCAGAAAAGAGTTGGCGGCAAAGCGCAGGTGAGAATAGGTCTCGCTCGTCACAACGACCGAGGCGTCCTCGGCCTTAGTGTAGCCGAGCAGCTTATCCGTGATGGCTCGCGCTTCTTTTTCCGTAAGTAACATGACTACGTCTTTCTCTCCTCTTCAGGAACGGCGGACTGCTGTGTTGAGAACATTGACCTGACGAAAACGAGCTATAGGACAGCCGTGGCTGACGGCGTTGGATTGCGTGGGCTCGCCCTTGCCGTCGTTAAAGCTGCCGCCGAGTTGATAGGTCGCTTCGCCGCCCAGCGCATCGCACGAGCCCCAGAAATCCGTCGTGCGCGATTGATAAGCAACGTCGCGCAGCATCCCGGAAATCTTGCCCTTCTTGATTTCCCAGAAGGTCTGCCCGCCGAACTGGAAGTTGTAACGCTGCTGGTCTATGGAATAGCTGCCGTTGCCGTAAATCAGGATGCCGTTATCGACGCCTCCGACTAGATCGTCGAGCGAGATTTTCTCCTTCGATGGTTCGAGCGAGACATTCGGCATGCGCGGGAAGGGAACAGAGCCCCACGAGTCCGCGTGTAGACAGCCGTAAGATTTTTGATGACCCGCGAGCCGTGCTAAATCGCGCGTCGTCTGCCAGTCTACAAACACGCCGTCCTTAACCAGATACCATTTCTGTCCGGGCACGCCTTCGTCGTCATAACCGACGGTCGCCAATCCCGCGCCCTGCGTGCGATCCGCGAAGAAGTTGACAATCTTGGAGCCGTACTGAAGCTTGCCAGTCTTTTCCGGCGTCAGGAAACTTGTGCCCGCGTAGTTGGCCTCCCAAAGAAGCGCGCGGTCAAGCTCCGTCGGGTGGCCCACGGATTCGTGAATCGTCAGCCACAGGTGCGAGGGATGTAGCACCAGATCGTACCTGCCCGCTTCTATGGATTTGGCCTTGAGCTTCATGACGACTTCTTCGCCCGCCTGCTCGGCTTCCACGAGCCACGGGTAGTGTTCCAGATACTCGTAGCCCATCCCCTGCGGCCCGCCGAAGGAAGTGCGAGTTTGAAAATCCCCGTTGTCGCGGTTGATGGCCGTCAGGGTGAAACTCGGAAAGCTGCGTATGATGTACTGGTCTATGCGCGAGCCGTCCGAGTTGGCTAAGAATTTCTGTTCGTTGACAAAGAGCATGGCGGAGTTGACGAACGAGACGCCCCTGGTCTTCATGGCCGTCTCGTTGAGCTTTAAGAGAAACTGAATTTTGTCGTCAATCCGGACGTCGAAGGGGTCTTTTTGAAAGGCGCTTTTCCATGTAGTGACGACGCGAGGGCTTGGAACGAGCGTGATGGGCTTGCGCTGAAATGCGGAGTTGGCGCGCGCAATCTCGACCGCCGCCTGCGTGACGCGGCGCACTTCTTCGGGCGTCACCACGCGGCTCGATGCGAAGCCCCACGTGCCGCGCACCAGCGCGCGCACGCCGAAGCCAAAACTCTGAGTGCGCGACACGTTCTGTACCTGCTGCTCGCGCGTCGAGAGTGCTTCAAAGCGATAACGGTTGATGCGTATGTCGACGTAGGTTGCGCCAAGACGTTTAGCGGTCGACAGCGCCACATCCGATAGTTTGTTCTTGTCAACCACGACATCGGCTGCGGCTTCCGATTCAAAGACCCATGAGGGCAGCATCACGCTTGCGCCAAAGGCCAGCCCCGCCGTTTTCATAAAATCGCGTCTGGAAGTTGTCATTTCGTGCCTCGTCGGTTTTGAAGCGGATACGCCATAACGCGCGCGCCACTGCGCCACACTTCACGCGCCTCGCATTGCCAACTGGAACCTGTCTTTGCTCGTATAAATTCTCGGATGGGAGAGCACTCTATTACACAATCGAAAAAAGTTAAAGCCTTCAAAGTTGAATTGTAAAAGGTTTATGGTAACCCTATACCTGCAATGTGTGCCTATAGTGTGCCAGCACTCGCCAGGAGCAGTTTTTCAAACTTATCTGCCGCGCTTTGCTTCATGCTCGGCAACACATGCGCGTAAACATCTAGAGTAAACGAAACCGAAGCATGTCCGGCCTCTTCTGATACCGTTTTAGGCTCAACCCCTGCAAGTAGCGAAAACGTCACAAACGAATGGCGCAGGCTATAAAGCGTAAAATTCTTTGGCAGCTCTGCGCGTTCAATAATCTTTTTGAAGTGCTGCACTCTCTACTCAGAAAAAGCGGCTCTTTAAGACTGCAAAACCTTTATTCGTCGGTTCGATTCCGACCGCCGCCTCCATTAGAATCAACAACTTAAGAGCAGCTAATCGGCTGCTCTTACTGTTTTGTAGGCGAAATGTATGCGAACTTTTCAGTCCCTTTTATGGCAGTCAGCTTTATAACTCCAATGTAAAAAAAGCATTGACAAGATGCTCCTTGAGAACATAAAGTCGCACCCACTCTTTGGTATTTGTTTTCGCGCAGCCCAGATGCGCTGATTACATTCAATTCGTTTCTTAACTCGATTAGAACCTGACCACTACTTCTTTACCGATCAGGCTCCGGTTTTCACCTTATAATCTTTCGGGCAATAGCTACTTGTGGCGCCCATTGCTTATCTCACGGTTATTTCCCGTTAGGCAGGTTTTTTTTGGCGGATGTAAGTCACATCAGTCTGGCTCCTACCGGACTCGACAGCTAGTTTGTTTTCCCAGCCTAGCTTTCGGGAAACCCATTACTAGCTCTTGGTTTTAACCAAAGGCAGCCCATGTCCATCACAGCCTACTCCTCTATTCTTGCCCTTCAAGGAGACCCCAATGTTCCAGTCACATCATTCGCGCAGCCGTTCCCATTCTTTTTCCGGTCTTCTTACCCGTTCCAGGTTGGGTAAGTTACGATTTACTTTGCTGATCCTTGCGCTGGCTCTGTTTCTGATTCCGTCCATCTCTTTAGTCTCGGCATGGACCGCTTCAAACGAAGTTCCTCAGCTTAAGACAGAAGCACTACCGCAGGCACGACTGAGCAGTAGACGAAGCGTGCGTATCGCGGGGAGCGCGAATCCGACCGTGAAGCTTTACGAGGGGCGCGATATGCTGACGGCTTATCGCGGCGCGGATGAATTGCAGCAACTTTTGGAAGAGAACCAAGCGCAACCGCTTGCGCTGGCTTCAGGGGATTTTGATGAAGACGGCACGCCTGATCTGGTCGGGGGCTATGCCGGAGCACGTCGGGGCATTATCACGCTCTATCGCGGCAACGTTGATGCGGTCTATCCACAGAGCGCCGAGGCGCAGCAGCGACGCACAGACGGAACTTTTACGGAGTCGCCATTTCTTGCGCCCGGAGACGTATTTGAAGTAACGGGCGCGCCGGATTTTCTAGGCGCAGGCGATTTCAATGGGGACGGACATTATGACCTGGTCACGGCCAGCCGTGGATCTCATATACTTTATCTCTTGCCGGGTGATGGACGAGGAGGCTTTGGTCCGGCGCAAGAGGTCAGACTCACGGGCGGTGTGACAGCGCTTGTCGTCGGTGAGATTAATCGGGCTGACGGGCTATTGGACGTAGTGATCGGCATTGCCGGTGACAACGGAGCACAACTACTGGTCTTCGAAGGACCTGAAGGTGCGCTCAGGGCACAGCCGGAAGTGTTTCAACTCCAAACGCCTGCCGTCTCGCTCGCGCTCGGGCAGTTGGATAACGGTTACGAGATGGATCTCGCCGTCGCGGCAGGCCAGGAATTGTTGCTACTGCATGGCCGTGATAGAAAACTATCTATAGATGAAGCGCAGCAGCGCGCAGTCGGACCGGCCAACATCGAAGAGCGCCGCTTTGCTGCTCCCCTCACATCCGTCGTGGTCGGAGATTTCAGCGCAGATCACCGTCAAGACATTGCCCTCTTGAATGCAGGCGGCGACATCGAAGTGCTGAGCCGTGGCAAGGCACAAAGCAGTGATCGGCAGGCCATTCAGGCTATCAGTACGTGGCGCAGCGAAACAGTCGTCTCAAACCAGTGGGCGCAGGCCAATCTATTACTGAGCGCACGAGTTTCCGGGCGACCCGGTGATGACTTGCTGGTCATGGATTCCAGCAATCAACAGTTACACATCTTAATAGAGGGCCGGGCTTCCTCCGGCAATGTGAAGACCAATGCCATATCCGATGCGAAGCAATCTGCTTCCAGTTCTGTCACCTTAAGCGTAGCGAGCGCTCCGCAAGCGGCGCTTGCAATGCGACTTGATGAAGACGCGCTCTCCGATTTGGTAATTCTACGCAGCGGAGTGAGCGCGCCCACGTTTGCGCTTACCAATCAGAGCAGCGCTGATGCAGTTGATGTCTCCTCTCAATCTGCAACCGCCGTCCAATCAAACAAATCTCCGGAAAAAGGTGTTCTGTCTGCGCCCACGCGATTTGACGGAGCAACGCCTGTCGATCAAACCAGTAGAGATGCAATCCAGCAAAGCCCCAAATCCGGCTCTAAAGAAACAGCAGCCATGCGAGAGCAGTCTTCACAACAGCTTGCCTGTGTAACTGGGAACATCAATATCGGACAGACGCTCAATGGGGCACTGGATAGCTCGGACTGCATTCTTGGTGATGGCAGCTACTACGATAGATATACCTTCAGTGGGACGGCTGGACAGCAGGTAGTAATCTTTATGGCGTCGTCGAGCTTTGATACGTATCTCCAATTTTACGCTCCGGGCGGCGCTTTCATCACCTCGGATGATGACGGCGGCGGCGGAACCAATTCGCGTATCCCGTCAGCGAGCGGCTTTTACACTCTGCCTTCGACCGGCACTTACACCATTTATGCCAACGCCCTCTACCCCGGTGCCACCGGCAGTTATTCGTTGAGCCTGACGGGGCAAAGCTCCGGCGGAGGCACCTGCCCACCGCTCATACTCAACGGCGGTCAGAGCTTTAACGCCTCCCTGGCAACAACGGATTGCTTCTTTAACTCAGGAGATCGTAACGGCGCTTACGTTGATGTCTATGGCTTCAACGGAACGGCTGGTCAGCAGGTAGCCATCTCCATGTCTGCGGCCTTCGATACCTATCTCTATCTTTTAGGGCCAGGTAATACTACGGTCGCGTCGAACGATGACATAGCACCGGGTTCAAATACTAACTCTCGCATCCCTGTCACAGGGTTCTTCACGCTCCCGACCACGGGTCAATATATTATTTATGCCACCTCTTTCTCTCCAAATGTGACTGGCAGTTACTCGTTCTCGCTGAGTTTCGCGGCGGGCTCAACTGTGGTTACCAACACGAACGACAGCGGAGCGGGCTCTTTAAGACAAGCGATCTTTAACGCCAACACAAATACAGGTGCTGACATCATCACCTTTAACATTGCGGGAACGGGCATTAAAACCATCAACCTGCTCTCGGCGCTCCCGACGATTACCGACGCGGTCACGATTAATGGTCAGAGCCAACCGGGCTTTGCAGGTAGTCCGCTCATTGAGTTGAACGGCACCAGCGCAGGCGCAGGGGTGGATGGCTTGAAGATCACGGCAGGAAGCAGTGTGGTCAGAGGGCTCATTATCAATCGCTTCGGTGGGAGCGGCATCGTCTTATCCACGTTCGACTTCAACGTCATCGAGGGTAATTACATCGGCACCAACGCCACCGGCACTGCGGCCCTGGGCAATTTGAGGTTCGGCATAGACATCTATGACTCCTGGAACAACACCATCGGGGGCACTACGGCTGCTGCTCGAAATATTGTTTCCGGCAACGGCTTTAGCGGCACAGGTCATTCCGGCATACGTCTCTCCAACGATCCTCATGGAAACCAGTTGCGCGGCAACTATATAGGGACGGATGTGAACGGCAATCTCGACCTCGGTAATCGCTTAAACGGCGTGTATCTGTATACGGGAGTCAATAACGTCGTGGGCGGAACGTTGGCGGGCGCGCGCAACATCATCTCCGGCAACGATCTGCCCGGAATCGCTCTCTCCTACACGGGACCTGAAGGAAATCTGGTCCAGGGTAACTACATCGGGACTAATGCAGCCGGTAACGCAGCCCTTGCTAACAATGAAGGGCTCATCATTGGCGGCTTCAACGTCGGCGGCGACTGCAACGGCTGTCCGAATACGGCCATCAATAATACTGTTGGCGGGACAACCGTGGCAGCGCGTAATGTCATTTCCGGTAACTTCTCTCACGGAGTTGAGGTCATCAACCTGGGCTCGACGGGCAACTTGATACAGGGCAACTACATCGGCACTAATGCTGCCGGCACTGCTGCCCTGAAGAACACGCACAGCGGCGTGTTCATCACTCGCGCCCCCGATAATACAATTGGCGGAACAACTTCGAGCGCGAGTAACGTCATTTCCGGCAATCAGGTCTATGGCGTCGGCATAGGTATCCCCAAAACCGATCCGGTCAGCGGCATTACAATCACGGGCGGCACAGGCGTCAAGGTGCTGCGCAATTTCATCGGTACGGACCTGAGCGCCACCCTTGCCATAGGCAACGGGTCCTGCGGCGTCTTCGTAGATGCAGATTCGGTCACCAATACCATTGAGGGTAATGTTATCGCCCACAACGGCAACAACGGCGTCTGCATCCCGAACAACAGCAATCCGGGGGTTAAAATTTCCATTGACTCCAATCTCATCTACAACAACATCGGCATGGGCATCGATCTCGGCCCTGCCGGACCTACCAACAATGACGCTGGTGACGTTGATAACGGAGCTAATGATCTACAGAATTATCCATTAGATCCTTTAGACGTGACGTTAGCCGCGCGGAGTAATAAGGGCGGCGATCCCAGCATAGCTTCCACGGGCAGCGTGACAATCACTGATACCTTTAAGAGCGCGCCCAGCACCGAGTTCGTACTACGCTTCTACTTTGGAAGCTCATGCTCGGGCTCTACCAAGCAGTTTACAGGCGTAGCTACAAAAGTGTTTGACGTGGGCACTAAACGCGTGATAACTGACGTCAACGGGAACGCGTCCTATACGCTTGATGTCACTTTACCAGAGAGTTTCACTAGCGGGTTCATCAATGGCACGGCGACCAGCGTGAGCGGCGCAAGATCAGGTAACACGTCTGAGTTTTCGCCTTGCTTCCCGGTGAACTCAACGGGCACAACACCGACGCCAACACCCACACCGACCCCTACGCCAACACCGACGCCCACACCATCGCCAACGCCGTCGCCCACTCCACCCGGGACTCCGCCTCCGGGCACGTGGGGGCCGACGACCTTGAATTCCACGCAGGTCAGCATCCAGACGTGGCGGCAATCGAACGGCCACTCCTATGCCAAGGTCAAGCTCACCTTCCCCAACGCTGGCTACCGCGTCCAGGACCAGAACTGGGGCATTCCTCCGAGCGGTGTGCTCCCATTGGTCGGCAACCAATTAACCGCCGACGCGCTCGTCGAAATCTTTAACGGCGCGAGCATTCAACAACTGGTCACGACGGTTCAGATTTATGACCTCGGCACGCTCGCCGATGGCGGCTACACCTTCAACTTCAAGACCAGCGGGCAGACGGCACTGGCTGTGAACTTTACTGTCACAAGCGCTGCGCCGCCAGCCAATCCGATAGACAATCAAAGAGAGTTCGTCCGCTGGCAGTACAAGGATTTCTTAGGACGCGAGCCTGACACTGCGGGCTGGGACTTCTGGACCGACAACATCACGAAGTGTCTGGATGCTGCTCGTCGTCCTCCGGGACAATCAATCGAAGTGTGTCTCGACAGGCAGAGAGAAACTACCTCGGGCGCATTCTTCCTCTCACCAGAGTTCCAGTACACGGGCTACTACGTTTACCGTGTCTTCAAGGGAGCACTCGGACGTGCGCCATACTTGTCGGAGTTTCTCGTCGATCAGGCGTTTGTCGGCAACGGCATCATCACACCTGCGGGACTCTCAGGCGCTCAGGTCAATCAGAACAAACAGGCATTTGCCAGCCAGTTCGTCCTGAGGCCGGAGTTTGTGGCTCGTTACACTGGCTTAACGAATGCGCAGTATGTGGACAGATTGTTCCAGACGACAGGCGTCACACCATCTGCGGCGGACAGGCAAGCGCTAATCGACCAGTTGAATGCCAATCCCAGTCAGCGAGGAGAGGTATTGTTCAAGGTGGTGGATGGCATCAATGTCATCAGTGAAGGGAATCAGCAGTTCACGACCGCGTACGGGCAGGCGTTCTACAACCAGCAGGTCAACCAAGCGTTTGTGCAGATGGAGTACTTCGGGTACATGAGGAGAGACCCGGATGGGCCTGGATTTGCGTTCTGGTTAGGGAAGCTGAATAGTTTTCCGAGCTACATCGAGGCGGAGATGGTGAGAAGCTTTATCGTCTCGCCGGAGTATCGTTCTCGCTTTGGTGCGCCTTAATTGGCGAAGGCTCCTCGGTAAAGGATATCTATAACAAAAGGGGCTACCCTACAAGGTAGCCCCTTTTGTTATCCTACTGTGTTAATTGTTTTGGAATCTGCGGCTCTGAATCCCTCACTCCAAGGATACGATCCTATATCTTTTAATTTGTATACGAAATGTATGCGAACTCAGGTAAACAAGGAGATACTCAGCAATACCAGGAGTAAGAACGGTGACTGCTAAACCTAACTCAGAGATACACAAATGAACTCAGAGGTGCTCAGATAAAGTTACATACTAAATCCTCAAAACCTTTATTCGTTGGTTCGATTCCGGCCACCGCCTTCAATCCCTCCAATAATTTAGCGACAATCTAAAACTTCTCTAATACACGACTAAGACCATCTCAGCATTGTCCGAAAGTTTAGTTTCCCTCAAGAGTTAAGATTCTGCCCCAAACGTCTCCTGGAAAATTCCTTCCCTGTCTGCAAAGTTTCTCGCTATGATGCGCGGGCATAATAACCCTGTGCCGCCACACCGGGCAGCAAGTATCAGTACATTGCAAGCGCCTCTAAGCTGTTAGCACAACGAGCAGCGTCATTAAGACATCTGCCATTGTCGGCTGCGAAGTAATATCGTTTGGTATTTCGCCTGTGACGTTGTTGGGGATGTCGCCCGCATATATCTCGAAGCGTGGGAGATGCTGGATAAAGCACGCCCCGTTTTTGAAAATGCCAGCCATGCGCTAAAGGGCAGATTGCACGGTCAAATGGCTTTAACTTTACGCAAACTAGCGACCGCAGAAGGCCGCGCAGATTATGCGGATAGAGCCATTATAGAATTTACCGCAGCCATCTATCATTATGAACAAGCAAAGCATGAAAGATACTGTGCTATCAACTTAAATAATCTTGCCATGCTCCTGTAGAAGATGGAACGATACAATGAAGCGCATGAGAACCTTGACCGCGCCCGCACGTTTTTAGAAAGGCTCAATGATGTTGGATTACTGACACAGATAGAAGAAACAAGAGCGAGAGCTTTAGTAGCAGAGGAGCGTTACTTAGAAGCTCAACAGGTTATTGTCGGCGTCGTGGATACTTTCGAGAAGGGCGGCGAACAAGCACTCTTAGCAGATGCGCTCATAATCAAAGCCACTGTTCAGTCAAGGCTCGGAGACCATGAACATTCGCTTCAAATATTCCGGCGCGCTATCAATGCGGCAGAAGATGCAGGCGCACTTTCTAACGCAGGACGCGCCGCTCTCTCTCTGATGGAGGAACATGGTAAGCATCTCTCCGAGCTAGAACTTTACCATGCTTATAGCACCGCAGACCGTTGGCTATCAGTAACACAAGATACAGAAGATATAGCACGCTTGCGCGCCTGCGCTCGCGTTGTAACCCGGAAGCTATTCGGCCCTAGTCTAGATGAATACTTCACCCTACCCGAAACAGTCTTGCAATATGAAGCTCGGTTTATTGAGCAGGCATTAAAGGAAGAAAAGGGAAGCATCACGCGGGCTGCTCACCGGCTCGGCATTACACATCAAAGACTTGGCTTTATTCTTAAAACACGACATAAACATCTGCTCAGCAAAAGAAAGCCTGAGATGCCGCGTCAAAGCATTATCCATAAACACAAATAACCAACCACAACACTCTAAGAAACATTGAAGCCCTACTATTGAGCGGTCGGGTTGAATGAGTTGTTAGGCGCGGTCTCCAGTTGACTCCTCAGCTTTGAGATCGCGCATCAATCGGTCACATGCTTGTAGATATAAATCATGATTTTTCCAGTCTGAGAAATTTCCTATATGACGTTGTCTTCTAAGTGATGTTGCCCAAGCATATTTACTTGTTGAAATTGAATCATCAATACATATAGGAAAAAGCACAAGCCGCTTCTCAATGCGCTCTCGTTCTAAGGCGTTTTCCACCTCATCCTCAACCCAAGAACTTGAGAGAGAGTTTTCCGAAAGGATCACAAGCAGTTTGTCGTGCACATGGATTGATTCATCGATTCGCTGTCGGAATTTATCACCTATTTTTAAGTCTTCTGGTGCGAACCAACAACGTACACCTTTATTTTGTAAGTCGGCATGCAGCCGCTCGGCAAATTTATGGTCCTTGCTCGAATAACTTATAAAACATGAGTGAAACCTAATTGCTTCATTGAGTAACGACGGAAGATACTCAATCAATTTATCAGGCAGTCCACACCCGCGCAAAAAATTTAGCGGGATACCTTCAGAGCGAGCTAAGGTTCTATAATCCAAGTTGCTTGGCCCCCAATGATCACATAAGCCAAGCCCCTTAGCCGCGCTGAGGACAGTATCGAAGAAAACTGTCTCCTGTAAAAGCGCCTGCTTTAAATCAACGCCATAAAGAGAGGATGAGATAAAACAAGTGCGACTTAATAAGGCGCCCGTAAGGTCAGAATTAGTCAAATCAGTTTTATAGATGTGGGCGTCGCGCAAATCAGCATCTACTAAATAGCAACCTTGCAGGTTTGTTCCTGTTAATACAGCACCACGGAGCTTCGCTTTGAAAAGATTACTCTTTGATAGGTTCGTTTGAATCAATAATGCCCCCCTCAGGATAGCACCGTATAGATTACTTTCCTCCAAATCGATGCCACTTAAGTCTGGTCGTACGTCAGGATTTTCCTCACGCCACTTATTCCAAGTCTCTAGCCCTTGATTAAGAATCCTAAGATGATCTTCGTTTGCCATAATTGCTTAACATCTGAGTTGAATTGTAAGCGCTTAACGCCCGAATTAACCGGCGAGCAATTAACTTGGATGATGAAAGACAAGCTCATTGCGAGTCCGGTTGAATGAGTTGTTATACGGGAGCGCGTCGGTAAGCCGAGCGCGACTCCTGCCAACTCTCGCGCCTCCCTTCAACTGGCATGTTAATCACAGGAGCCAATTGATTCAACATGCATTAGATTCAATAGCGCGCGAGGCGTTATCGAATAGCACTACAGTCTCGCATGCAGCCTTCAATTTATCGCGCGACGTATAACGCCCGAATTAACCGGGCGCGCAAACAATGAACCAAGCATTCAAGTTAACGGATGAAAGCCACGCTATTCGCGCTCCGGTTGAATGAGTTGTTAGGCTTCAAAAGCCGGTTAAGTAGGAAAATGCATTTCTTTGCGAAGCCCTTCTCGATCTCCAAATGGAAAGCATATCGTCAGCTCCCTTTGTTGTTAGCATACCAATTTCAGCAAAAGCGCAAACGCCGAGGATTTCCCAAATGCCAAGACCGCCAAATATAGTAGCAGCTACGGTCGGGGCAAGAACTTGAGCTGAACGTATTGCTAACTTACCAAAAGCTTCTTCATACTTGGAGAGTAGATCATCCCGAGCCTTTGATATTTCGGGGATTACCTTAGAGGCGACCAAGCCTTTAATTTCCCTATAGTAATTAGCACCTGGCTCTACAGTATTAATTTCAATTGACAGTTCGGCAAGTTTTTCCCGAAATCTGAGCAATTGTGTTTTATTGCCCTCCCTATAATTTATAATCTCCCTCACAGACCTTTTATTTAGTTCGGCTTCCGGAACTAAACGATCTAAGATTGCGAGAGCAAGATGTTCTTGTGGCAACAAAGTAGGAATCTCTGTTTCCAGTTTTTCTTGGATGGCGGGATCATTTGTAAGTGTATGTAGAGACCGATTGACTTTGAGTCGCATTAACTGATCATGAATAACGCTGTCTGTGAAAGGAACATAACCATTGATGCCAGAGACAATCAACGCCTCGTTTATACGTAGACTAGACGCCTGTAAAAAAGGGATATGATAAGATTCAAGCTCGATATAAGGATTACCACCTATCACAAATTTGTATCTCCCATTAAAGAGTTTCCATAATTCTTCCCGGCTATAACCACTCCATCGAAACATGCCTAAAGAACCTCTTCTTCTTTCTGGTATCTGTTCAACTATATCCTCTGTATTAAGCTTTCTATTAAGCAAGGATTGTAATGATATGGCTTCAGAAAATGTTCCTGCACCCGGATAGAATGCTTCTAAAAAAGAGGGAGGGATTCTCTCTCTCAAAACGTCCCAAACAGTCACATCATATCGAACGGCGGCTTCACAGAAACTATTATCTCGAATGTCACTAACACAGTTGGCAGTGAGAAAGAGATCAAATTCTTTTATGAGTTTTTCAGGATCAATCACTTTAACAATTCCTTCTGCCTCAAGAAGTTCATAATCTTCATTAAGCGCAGTTACGTCGGTGTCAGCACTATCATTAAGAAGCTCGCGCCTGATGAACCAAGGTTGAGAATCGAGAAAGGTAATCTCGTCAAATAAGATCAAGGCTTTTTTCAATGTATTAAGATTCAGTGATCTTGAATACGGGTAATAAAGACACCTAATCGGTTCAGCATTTGAGTTCATCTGTTTTCTCCGCTAACCAATAGTATCATTTGTCCAACTATTCGAGGTTTGAAGCCTAACGCATAGTAGGCGTACTAATAGCCGCCAGTAAAGACGCCTGTTTGGGCGCATTTGTTTTTATTCCAGACTAACGGGCGTCGGTAATTACGCCCCTTTGGGCGTCTAATCCTGTCACACGCTCGAATTTCTCAGGAAAACAATCTATGTTATAGATTTAGACGGCTCATCCCTTCTGGATTAGACGCCTATGACATTCAATGGCGGCCTGCCTTCCAACGCAACCTTGAGGCGTTATCGCATTGGCTGCATCGCCTCTCGCCTTATCGCTTCCAGTGCGGGATGTCTTGTTAGAAAATAGCCAATCGTTTTAAGTCCGCGCTCTGGAAAACATTCCCTTCTAATTGTGACCCTTTTCTTGTGTGCCAGTTGTGTGCCAACTCAGCCAAACCAGGCATTCTGAGCCATACTAAGCAAAAAAAGAAAAGCGCGGAAGAGTAATAACTAACTACTCTTCCGCGCTCAGCCAAATTCAACCTCACAAGTTGGCTTTACACAATCGAAAAAAGTTAAAGCCTTTAAAGTTGAATTATAAAAGATTCGGTCGTGATTCAGAAAAGAGGCTGATGAACAATAAAGGCTCGGACAAATTATTCTTCGAGGACGCAGAACAGGCGCAGAGAAATTCAACTCTCTCTGCGCCTGCTCTCTTAGTCTCGGCGGTGAGTCTGAACTTTAGGGATGGGTCACACCGGCAAAGGACACTAGGTCTGCCACCGTGAAGTCTCCAGGCGCAGCCGAGGGAAGAATAGGCGCGAATCCGCCAGGGACGTTCAGGTAAGAGGATGCGTCGCGCTTCAGAATCCGAACGAATGTCTCCGCTATGATCCTCCCGCCGACCGGACCCATCTGATTGCCACCCCCCAGGACAGAGGCTTCGCGAAGCACGTAATACCACAGAGGCGTCTTGGTCTTCAGCACACCACCGCCGGAGTTCAGCACGGCCACTTCGGCAGGCGGCAACCCTGACGTCAACTGCGCCGCGGTCATAGGCGGGATGCCGAAAGCATTTGCCATGCCCTGTCCACTCGGCAGACCGAAAGCCAAACCTCGACGGAGGTTCCGCGTTGCCAGAATCGCCATCAGTCCCGCGAACCCGGGCAGGAACTCCAGACCGTTCGCGATGAAGCTGTCGATTCTACGGGCCTTATTGTGAACCGGCACCGGCACGCCCGTATCAAAGAACGCATTGAAGTCAACGACCCAATTGGAGAACACCGGCAGCAGCGGATTGCGATTGAACTGGAACACCTGTCCCAGTGTGGCGTTCGGGAAGTTGAAATTCACCCAGTATCTGTCGCGGATCATACTGTGACCAAAACGGTAGGCAGCGACGGCGAATTCGACGGGCATGCGGAATGCGCTGCCGGGGGGAGCGACTACGCTCGCCATCGCGTTGTTCACTGCGGCGGCACCGCAGATTCTCTCCAGAAAGTCATGCACCACGGCCCATTGGTAGTGATGCGTCACAATACGTTTGGCCTCGGCGAAGATGTCGCCCGCAAACGCAGCCGTCACCAGCAGGTCAACGACGGCGTTGTGGAAGCGCAGCATCGCGTGTTGAAATTGCACAATTATCAGGTTCTCGTCGTTGCGCGGATCGCCTATGACGGCGGTGTTCGTGCCCGAGATGCGCGGAACGTCCCAGTTCGTTTGCGCGACCATGCCTGCGGGCGTGCCGTTGCTGCTAGGTCCACCAGTGCCTTGAGGCGTGTTCTTCCCCACCTGGAACTTTATCGCAGTGGACGGACCCGCGGAAGGAAACACGTAGAGGAAAGGGTCTAAGCCGGGGCCGCGCCCGTATACAGAGTCCAGGTCCAGGGCCGGGCTTCGCATGTTATTGATCGTGTTCGCGTCGGTGTCGGCGTCGATAGACGACGAGACATCGAATGTGATGTCGTGGTCCACGAACTGACCGAAGTACGTGAAGCCCGCGGGTATTGAAGATACGCCAGCGTCAGCCGGGTTCTGAGAATTGATGTTGGGATCGCGTCCGGGGTCGCCCATTAAATTGCCGAGCTGGCCGAGGAGCGCCTGCGACGCGACATTGAACGGCAGCTTCGTTGCCGCTCGCGTAGCAGCGGACGACATGTATCCGAACTTGTCTGCGCAGGAAGAAGTCACCGCCGGAAAGGGAAACCACGACAGCTCAAGCTTGACGCCGTGGAAACGTCGAACTTCCGGCTTCAATGCAGGGATGGACTCCCTGATGTCTTCCGGCAACTTGTCTATCGTGATGCGCGCTGGCTTGATGCGGTTCACACTAGCCAGCAACTGCTCCATCGGCACGGTGGGCCTGATATTGATCTCGTTCACGCGCTTGCGCAGATCCAGCAGCTCAAGCGGCTTGGAGTTAACGAATCCCTTGGGAACCGATGTCTGCTTGAGAAATTCCTGCAACTGCTGTGGAATATCGGAAGTTGATGCGGGAGTGTCTGCCTCTGCCACAGAGGCTCCCTTGACAGTCTTACGGGCTCGCTTGCCAGCCTTTTTAGCTGGAGCTTTCTTCTTCGTAGTCATGGTTTTTACCTCTTTGGAAGGATTCTTAGCTTAGAGCTTCATTACAGCAATTTACATGCCCGAAAAGATTGAGGAAAAAATGGAATTAAATAGCCTCTTCAACGTTGCAATCCGTTTCCAAGACTTAAATATAAGACACGGTTGTCTACTATTGTAGACGGTCAAAAAACCAATATGCACCAGCAGTTGTTTAGCTGGATTATTACAAGTTAAGAGGCAGCCATCCAACGCTGGGAATCCGGCAAGTACTCAACATGTATAAAAGGCTGCCTCTTTGCGAGTCCAGTGGAATGAGTTGTTAGACGTTACGTCGTTGTTCTGCTGAATTTTTTTGATTGCTCCTCTTATCGAGCTAAAGAGATTCAAAGCAGGCGGGAATTTGCTCTCGCTCCTGTCGCCTGGACGAATTAAAGGAACCTGTGTGCGAGGCGGCGCGTGAAGTGTAGGGGCGGCAAGCGTGTGCGGGAAATTCTGCCAGCGTCTGTAAAGCTATTGTCTTCGGCGACTCTCTTGCTGTAAAAAGATTCGTGCTCTCCCCGGAAAGGTATCGAGGATGAAAGCAAGCGTTCAATCGACCTTTATGATGAAACCGGCGCTTCTTTTGATGCTCCTTCTAGGGGCGTCGCTCGCTGTGCAGGCGCAGCAACGGCCCGCGCCCACGCCCGAGCAGGACGCGGACGAGCCTCTCACCAGGATGGAAGCGTTCGAGGCGCGGACGGGCACAATCATCGTCAAAAACTACACGGTCATAGGCGAGGTGTCAGGTCTTGGTGGAACGGTCACGGTCACGAGCTACGAGTTTGTGGATGCTCAGGCGGGGCGTAAAGAGTACGGCATCGGCGTCGATATCAGAGAGAGCGCGGGCGCGCAAAGAGAAACCAGAACGTATGTCGATTACGACGAGATAGACGGTTTCATCAGGGGTTTGGATTACATCATCAAGATTGAGAGGAGCGCGAGCCTTGAAAACTTCGAGGCCGAATATATGACGAAAGGTGAATTGTCGGCGGCGACGTTTATCAGGCCGAACAATGCCTTGAGGGCTGCGGTCTCCATCGGCGGAGCCTTTAGCTACCGGCGCAGCACCGTCATTATCTCGCTCGGCAAGCTCGCGGATTTTCGCAAGCTCATAGCCGACGCCAAAATCGCTTTAGACAAAATCAGATGAGCGCGAGGAAAGCTTTCATCAAGAGAGATGATGAAAGCAACGCTCCTTGAGAGCCGTCTCGGCTCGCATGTCACGGCATACGCCTGAGAAGCTTTTGTGCGCTCGCTTTATCCTTTGGGCTTTTTCTCAACCGACAGCTCGGCCATCGCCTTCTCGATTCTACGCGTGCGCGTCTCTGGCTTTTTGGCCTCTTCAATCGCCTTCACGTACTCCTTCTGATTCGTGTAGCTCAGCTTCTCCCAGCGCGCCGAGGCGGCCTTGTTGGCTTTGAGCGCGCGTGCGAAATCCGGCGGAGGCGTAATGATGCGCGGCGCATCGTCTCGCTCCATTACCACTTCCGCGCGGTCGCCCGCGCGTACCTTTGCGCCCTCTCGCATAGCTTTGTTCACGACCATGTAATGCACGCCATTGCCTTCCGGAAAAATCGAGCTGCGGAAGGCGAAGCCGTTGATTGTGCCTTTGACGGGCACACGCGCGCGCGTGCCGAAGACTTCCTGGACGTTAAAAGGGATAGTGATGCCGAGCGCCTCTGTCCCTTTCATCCCTTCGAGCACAACGCGAAAACGCTGCTTGTTCGCCATATGATTCTCCTTTCACTAAAGCGTCTGAAAATAGCCCCCAAGTCTCCGGCCACATTAACGGTTTCGCTCAAAAATTGACAACCTCTTTTTATTGGTGCGCGCTCCCTTTTGTGTGATAGCGTCAGCGCGCAGAGATGAATATCTATTTTGCAGGGGCGATTCGCGGCGGGCGCGAGGATTGGGCTCTCTATCTGGAAATCATAGGGCTGCTCTCGGCGCATGGCCGCGTCCTGACAGAACACGTGGGCGATTATTTACTCACAGATGAAGGCGAAGGCGGCGACGATGCGTGGATTTATGAACGCGACTCCGCGTGGCTGCGGGAGGCTGACTGTCTTGTGGCCGAAGTGACGACGCCGAGTCTGGGCGTCGGCTATGAAATCGGCAAAGCGACAGAATGGGGTAAGCCTACGCTCTGTCTTTTCAGACCTCGCGCGGGCCGCAAGCTTTCGGCGCTGGTCGCGGGCAGCCCGCAAGTCTCGGTTCGAGAGTACGAAAGCGCGGCGGAGCTGAAGAAGATTTTTGCAGAGTTCTTCGCATCGTCGGAAGATAGGGAGAAGAGTGACTGATGAAGGTCGGTGAGGTGCAGGAGATTTGGCGTTATCCTGTGAAGTCCATGCGGGGCGAGCGGCTGGATGCCTGCGTTGTGACAAGGGGAGGTATTCCCGGCGACAGGGGCTGGGCGCTGCGCGACGAGCGTGCGCGCGAGATTCGCGGCGCGAAGTACATGCCCAAGCTCATGCAGTGCGAGGCGCGTTATAGAGAGGAGCCGTTGGGCGCGAGTATCCCGCACGTAGACATCACGCTGCCCGACTCGACGCACACGAGCAGCGATGATGAAAAGGTCGCTATTCGTTTGTCGGAAGCGTTGGGGCGCGAGGTCTCGCTGTGGCCGCTTCGTCCGGCGAGCGACCGCGCTCATTACAAGCGCGCGCGTATGGGCTCGTCCGTCATGAGCCGCTTGAGCCGTGCTCAATTTCTCAAACCCTACCTGCGCGACTTTATACGCTACGCCGGATTAGACGCGCCCGCGCGCGAGATGTTCGCACGCGAACCGCACGAGCCGCTTCCCGATTTTTCCATCATCCCTTCGGAGCTTTTCGAATACACCTCTCCGCCCGGAACCTATTTCGACGCCTTCCCACTGCACCTGCTCACCACGTCATCTCTCACAGAGATGGCGCGTCTCAATCCGTCTGCCGCCTGGGATGCGCGGCGCTTTCGTCCTAACTTCCTGATAAAAACAGTAGAGGGAATCGATGGCCTGGTCGAAGCCGGTTGGAGCGGTCGAGCGTTGCGGATTGGCGAGGCCGAGTTGAAGTGCGAGATACCCGCGGTGCGCTGCGGCATGACCACGCACGCGCAAGCCGACCTCCCGAAAGACCCGTCGGTGTTGCGCTCAATCGTCAGAGACGCCGAACAGAACCTCGGCGTTTACGCAAGCATCGTCAGCGAAGGCCGCGTGTCAGTAGGCGATAGAGTTAAGTTGGATTAAGCGGGAAGCATAAAAGTAAAAAGTAAGCAGTGAGCAGTAAGCCGTAAGCTGCGTCGGAAAAACTGCCCGACGTATTGGCCGCTTATTTTTTACTGCTTACTGCTCACTGCTTACTTTTTACTTTTCAACAATCAAGCTACAGATGGATGCTGATAAGCGCGGAGTAGAATTAATGAATAAAAATCCGCGTTTTTCCGCATCCATCTGCGGCTTTCCCCCCTTGCTCGTTCGTAACCCTCTAGAACGCAAGGCAGCGCTCTCTGTTGTCGGGAGCATAGATAATCGTTTGCGGTTTCTCGTCCGCGAACGGGTTGTCTACATACAGGTCGTCGCCGTGAGCCCGCTCTACTTCTTCCCAGAACTGTTCGAGCAAGCTCTTGCGGCGTGCGCCGCAAGTGGCGCGCGGTTCTGATAATTCCTTTGACTCTTCGTCGCGCCAGCGCAACATTTTTTCCGCAACCGCAAGACGCACGCGCGGGGGTAGCGCAGCGAAACGTCTGGCTAAAATTTTGACGGGGTCGGTTAAGCTACTCATGCAGTTGACCTCCCACTCGAATCAACCGGCGTTCAATACAATAGTGCAGCCATCCTACAGATACTTACGGCGCGCACCACTTGCGCGCGTCTCGCTCTCTCTACACGCGCGACTCTTAATGCTCGCCCTTGCCGTCGCGTTTGGCGTCGCGTTGGGCGGCCTTGGCGTCAAAGAGCTGTTGCTGTTCGGGCGTGAGCAGCGTGCGTATGCGCGTGCGCGCGTTCTGGCGCAGGGCGTCGTAGCGCGGTCGCACCTCCTGACGCAGATTCTTGTAATCGTTGCGCGTCTGCTCCACTATGGCGCGAATCTCCGTCGCCTGCTGGTCCGAAAGATTCAGGTCGCGCTTCATTTCGTCGAAGAAGCTGTCCTTCTTGCCGCCACGGTCCCGGCGCACCCCTTGACGCTCATCGTTACTGGCCCGCAAACGATAAGCGCTGTCAAGGGATGCGCCGGTCACGCAGCCGAGGGCGAAAACGCCCACTACCACGAGCCAGATTTTCAGTCGGGTTTTTGTGTGCGGCGTCATCTTGCACCTCCACGCTCGTCTTCCACGTTGAGAATAGTCGCCAGCACGTCATCGTCGCTCGAAAGAGCTTGCGAGTCGGCAAAGACCGCGCGCTCGATTCCGGCGCTCTGCGTCCCCATGAGCGGGTCGTCGCCGATTTCAGCGATGACCGGCGTGCGAAGGCTGACGCTCCAGAACAGTGCAAAGGCGAAGATGGCTACGAGCGCCATCGCGGGCACGGCGCGCCAGACTACACCCAGAAGCTGGAACCAGCTCTCTCCTACTTCGCGGCGCTCGCGCTCCGCACGTATGCGGGCACGCACACGCCCGTAGAGAAAAGGCGAGGCGGCGGCCTCTTCCGCCTCGCGTTCATTCGAGGCGGACGCGCGCAGGACGGCGCGGCCCACTTGGTTCAGCCGCTCGTCCCTTTCACGATTTTTCTTATTGCCGACCATTGTCTTTCGCTCGCTATCTGCCGCTACACATCAAGAGGGGCGGCTTCATCAATGAAAACGCACGCGCGCGTTTTCCGGTTACAGGAATCTCTCGAGCACGCGGCGCAGCGCTTGACGAGCACGATGCGCGCGCACTTTGACTTTCGAGACGGACCAGTTCGTAGCCTCTGCGATTTCGCTCGTAGACATTCCTTCGACATCCAGCATGACAAGCACCAGACGGTCTTCGGGGCTTAAGCGCGCGAGCAGTTTTGTAGCCAGATCGCGCGCGATGATTCCGGCCTCTATGTCCTGCCCGTGGGCGCGCAGTTGCTCCTTTAAGCCAAGGGTTTCCGCTTCCGAGATGTCGCCCGTGGTGGAGGTGTCGGGCCGCCGCTTCGAGCGCCGCAATTCGTCGTAGCAGGCATTAAAAGCGATGCGCGCAATCCATGAAGCAAAGGATGTTTCCTGCTGGTTGGAAAAGTCCGCGAGGGCGAAATAGGCTTTGGTAAAGCTTTCCTGAACTATCTCTTCAATCTGCTCGCGCTGCCGAAAAAAGCGGCTCGCGATGAGGGAGACGCGCCGGCGGTGACGATTGAATAGCTCCTCGAATGCGTCTTCATCACCCGCGCGGACGCGGCTGACAAGCTCCGTATCCGACGGCTCATCTTTCGGGCGCGCAAGGTCTGTGGCCGCCGGGGCGGAGTTATCGCCTATCTCATCCATAAACAATTGCGGATTGCAGAATGCGGATTGCGGATTGAAGAATAGAAGCAGAAACCCTCTTTCTTTTCAATCCCCAATCCGCAATCCGAAATCCGCATTCCGCAATCGGCTTACTGGCTCTGGCCCTGTTGAGTGGCGTTGCGGCGTGCGCGACGCTCCTGTCGTTTCTGCTCGCGCTCCTGACGCCACGTGGCAAGCTGTGCTTTCTGTTCGGCGGTCAGCACCGCGTACATCTCTGACATCATGCGTGCACGAGCCACTTCCAATTCGACGCCTGCTGCGGCGCGCTTCTGCGCCTCTGCGCGCACAGCCGCTTCGTCAAACGCGCCCGTCGAGCTGAAATCGCCGCCGCGTCTGCCATGCATCTGCTGGCGCAGAGCCTTTGTGCTCTCGCGATAGCGAGCGCCGATCTGTTTCATCTGCTCTTTCTGCGCGTCCGTCAGGTTGAGCTTTGCGAAAGAACCGAAGCCACGGCCACCGCGCTTCGCGCCGCCGAAACCTTTACGGCCACCGCGCCGCCCCTCTCCGGTGCGCTCTCCCTGACCGCTCTGTCCGGGCGTAGTCGTCTGCTGCTGAGCGAATCCAACAATCCCCGTCAGCATCACCGCCCCGGCCAGCACGAGCCCGCCCAGAGCTTTCTTTGAACTGCTTAATTTCATCTCTTGTTCTCCAGAAAAAAAAGTAAATTACGTCAGCCGAACAAGCACGCGAGAGGGGAGAACTCCTGCCCAAAAGTCGGCCCATCAAGTTGAAAGACGAATGCTTTGGGCTTTCGGTTACACCAAAAGCCGTGAATCGTAAATCGTAAATCGTGAATAGAGAAAAGCCCGTTCTGTCTATTTACGATTTACGATTTACGATTCACGGCTTTTCAGGTACGAGGGCGACGCGAAAGCCCATCAGCGACCATTCGCCTTCGCCTTCGACTTCGCTGATAAAGGAAAAGTCGCCCTCACTTTGCGAGCCGACGGCGTAGCAGGTGGCGTTGCCGCGCTCGTCGCGGTAAAAGCCCAGCTCAAGCGTTTCCGTCTCGCTCCACTCAGGGTGAAAGATTGTGCCGACGAAGTTGAAGACCACGGGCGGGCAAACGGTCGCGCGATAACCCGCGGGCATGATCCTACGCTCGTGCCAGTCTTCATTCACGACGCGTATGAATTCGCGCAAAGATAGATAGTTGTGATCGTAGCGCGTGCCGTTCATCATCCCTGCGCGGCCCATGTAGGCGGCAAACGGGTCTGCAAGCGAGTCGTGCCCGTAGGCCGTGCCGTAGAACTGCCGGTTGCCCGGAAGATAATGCGGCTTCCCGGTCGTCTCCACGCCGACGATGAGACCCTGGTGGCGGCTGTGTCCCTGTACAAGACGGTCACGATAACTCGGCCCGTGCTCGTGCGCTCTAGCGAAATCCCTGGAAGCCTTCGGGTAGAGCCTTGCGAAATAAGCATCGTCAAGGGGCACACTGTTCGCCGCAGGGATGACGTGCCACTCCATATTAAAGTGCCTGAGCCCTTCGCTCTGCTCATCGGCCAGAGCTTCTTTTGTCACTTCTGCCGGAGCCAGCTCCGCGTCCGTCTCAAGCTCAAAAAACTCCCTGAGCCTCAGGAATCTTTCCGCTATCCAATCGGCCATGCGCTCCTCCTAGATATTTCGCTCGTGACATTCTCGACACCTACTGACGATTTAATAGCAAGTTTCTTATGATAACAGGCTACCACAGCGCATCTAATTTCATCCGAATTATTCCCGACAGATTAGCGCCACTGCTATAAAAAGAGTTGTAACCGGGAATCCCAGAGGGGCGTTTTCAAAGCTAGTCAACGAAACAGGGATAGGACTACGTATGTCTTTTTCAAAACTCTCCCGTGAGACCCGCGCCGCCGCGCTTCTTTGCTGCGTCGTCGCGGTCTCGACTTTCGGCGCAGCCTGCGGGCGCTCGGAGCCGAAGGCCAACGCACGGGAAAACAAGGGCGGAGCAGCAGCAGCAAAAACTGGACCCGAGGCTGCGCCCATCGTCATCACCACCACCAAGGTCATCGCGCGCGAAGTGCCTTCATACATACAGGCGACCGGGAGCCTCGTCGCAGACGAAACATCTGACGTTGCATCGCAGGCCTCTGGTCAGGTCGTGTCAACGCCCGTAGGCGTCGGCGCTTTCGTACGCCAGGGCGCAGTCATCGCGCGGCTCAACGACAGGGATGCTCGTCTTCGTCTGCAACAGGCGCAGGCCGGTGTGCAACAGGCCATCGCCGTAGTTCGTCAGGCCGAAGCTCGTCTGGGCCTTCGTCCCGGCGGCAATTTTGAGGCGAGCGCGATTCCCGAAGTGCGCGAGGCGAACGCCAATCTGGAACAGGCGCAGGCCGAAGCTAGATTGGCCGAAGCCAACGAGAAGCGTTATCGCGAGTTGGTCGAGACGGGCGACGTGGCTCGAAGCGTCTACGATCAATACCGCACGCAAAGAGACACTGCGCGTGCCAAGGTTAATGCCGCGCGCCAGCAGCTTGAGGTCGCCATCAACAACGCGCGCCAGAGCAATCAGGCCATACGGACAGCCGAGGCGTCGGTCGCAGAGGCGCGCGCGGCAGCGGCAATCGCGCAGAAGGCTGTCGCGGATTCCGTGGTGCGCTCGCCCTACGCGGGCTACATCAGCAATCGTCCCATAGCCGTCGGCGAATACGTCACGCCTTCTTCAGTCATCGCAACCGTCCTGCGCACGAACCCCATCAAATTACAGTTGCAGGTCTCGGAAGCCGAAGCGCCCTACATCACGCAGGGCATGGGCGTCTCATTGGAAGTCGAAGCGCACGGTGATAAAAAATTCGCGGGACAGGTGACAGCCGTGAATCCTGCTATTGACCCCGTGTCGCGCGCCGTGACGGTCGAGGCGGCGGTCGAGAATGGAGACAATCAGCTTCGCTCCGGCATGTTCGCCACCGCGCGCATCGTCCGCGCAGGCGGAGGCCGCGCCGTCTACGTCCCGCGCGCCGCCGTGCTCGCAGACCCGAACACGCAATCCTATCGCGCCTTCGTCATCGAAGGCGACATCGCCAAACTGCGCGTCGTCCAGATAGGAACCGAAGAAGGCGACATGATACAAATTCTTTCCGGCGTGCAAGCAGACGAAACCGTCGCCACCAGCAACCTTGAACAGCTTTACGAAGGAGCGCGGGTCAAACTATAGAAGTCCCAAATCCCAAGTCCAAAGTCTCAAGTCAAAACAACGAGACTTCGGATTTAGGGATTGCGATTTCTGACTTGGGATTTGGGACTTTGGACTTGGGACTTAAAGTTTATGCAGAAGCTGGCTGAAATTTGCGTGCGGCGTCCGGTCTTTGCGACGGTCATTATTTTGATTTTGACGGTCGTCGGCGGTTTCTCTTTCTTCACGCTCGGCGTGGACCGCTTTCCCAAGATAGACATTCCGACTGTTTCTGTGCAGACGACCAACACGGGCGCGGCCCCGCAGGAAATTGAAACCGAAATCACGGACATCATAGAAGGTGTCGTTAACACCGTTCCCGGCATAGACGAAGTGCGCTCGACCTCTTCGCAGGGTCGCTCAAGCGTCACCATCAGCTTCAATCTAGAGAAAGACCCGGACCTTGCGACGCAGGAAGTCAGAGACAAAGTCTCCACGGTCGTCAATCGCTTGCCGGAAACCGCAGACCCGCCGATTGTCAGAAAGTCCGACCCTGATTCATTCCCCGTCCTCGTCTACGCGATTAGCGCGCCGCGCACGTCCGTCGAGTTGACCACCATTGTTCAGAACGAGATTCAGGAGCGCATAGAGTCTGCGGACGGCGTGGGCGAAGTTGTGGTCTTCGGCGGACGCCAGCGCGAGATAAAAGTTTACGTGGACCCCGACCGCCTGCGCGCTTATAACCTGTCGGTCACGGAAGTCGTCAACGCCCTGCGCGCGCAGAATCTTGAGCTGCCCGGTGGCCGTCTTGATGAAGGCGCGCGCACGGTTACGCTGCGCACGCTCTCGCGCATCCCGAAGGTCGAACAGTTCAACGACGTCATCATTACTGACAGGAACGGCTACGCGGTCAAGGTTAAAGACATAGGACACGTCGAAGACAGCGGCGTTGATCCCAACTCAGCGGCATCGCTTGACGGCGTGCCGTCGGTCTCGCTCGGCATACGCAAACAGTCGGGCGCAAACACCGTCGCGCTGATTAATAATGTGAAGCAGCGCATGGCCGAGATTCAGCCACTGCTGCCGCCCGATGTCAAAGTCGTCGTCACGCGCGACCAATCCGAATTTATCGAAACGTCGCTGCATGCCATAGAGGAGCACCTGGTTGTCGGCGGTCTGCTCGCGGCCTTGATTGTGTTTCTCTTTTTGTGGAATTTCCGCTCGACGATTATCGCGGCGCTCGCCATCCCGACTTCCATCATCGCGTCCTTCGCGGCGATTGCCGCGCTCGGCTATTCGCTCAACCAGATGACGATGCTTGCTCTGACTTTGATGGTCGGCATCGTGATTGACGACGCGATTGTAGTTTTAGAAAACATCTACCGCTTTGTAGAAGAGAAGGGGATGCACCCTTATCAGGCGGCGGTCGAAGGCACGCGCGAAATCGGTCTCGCGGTGATGGCGACGACGCTTTCACTCTTAGCCGTCTTCATCCCCGTAGGCTTTATGAGCGGCATCGTGGGCCGCTTTATGTCCAGCTTTGGTCTGACTTCGGCGGCGGCGATTGCGGTCTCCTTGATTGTCTCGTTCACGCTGACGCCGATGCTCGCCGCGCGCTGGATTAAGCCTCCGAAGGGAACGGTCACGCCCGAGGGCTTGCCTGACGCGGCAAACGGCGAGGGAGGCCGCAATCCGAATGAGCGTGATTCTCATCATGAAAATCATGCTCGCCTTGATGAAGAGGTAGAGAAGGCGCACGCTTCTTCGTCGAAGATGGGGCGCTTCTATCGCCCTATTGATCGCTCGTACATGTGGATGCTCAAGTGGTCAATGGCGCATCGCTGGGTGGTCGTCATCATCTGCGCGGTGGTGGTCGCTTCCATCTGGCCGCTCTACAAATTCGTCGGCTACAACTTCCTGCCGGACGAAGACGAGTCAGCCTTTCAGGTAAGTTTGCGCGCGCCGCAGGGCACGAGCCTCGCCGCGACGCAAAGCATCATTGAGCGCATCGCGCGCGACGTGCGCGAACGTATCCCCGGTGTCGAGAGCACGCTTGCGCAAGCCGGTGGCGGAGGCGGCGGTGGCGGCGGTCAGCCCAACACGGGACAGGTTCAGGTTCGTCTGAAGCCGGTTAAGGAGCGCAAATTTTCGCAGGCCGATTTGATTCAGCGCACGCGCGAGATGATACGCGCCCGAAAGTATCCGAAAGAATATGTGATTACCGCGAGCGGCACGTCCAGCATCGGCGCGAGTATCGGCGGCGGTCGCGGCGGGTCGTCCTTAGGCTTCTTCATCAGCGGCCCGGACATACAGAAGCTCGACGAATACTCTAATAAGCTGGTCGAGCGTATCAAGCAGGATGATAACTTCCGCGACGCGGACCGCTCGCTTCAATTGACCAGCCCGGAGGTTCGCATACTGATTGACCGCGAACGCGCCGCAGATTTAGGCGTTAAAGCCGGAGACGTGGCGCAGGCGCTCAACATCCTCGCCGCAGGCCAGCGCGTCACGACCTTTAGCGAAGGCTCGGACCAGTATGACGTTGTGGTGCGCGCCGATGAAAAATCGCGTCGCACGCGCGAGAGCCTGAAAGATTTTACTGTCGCCTCTACGAGCGGCGGCACCGTGGGCTTAGAGAAGCTCGTCAAGCTGGAAGAAGGAAACAGCCCCGCTTCGATTGACCGTCTTAATCGCCAGCGACAGGTCACAATTTCCGCGAGCCTCGCGCCGAACGGCTCTGAAGCGGACGCGCTCGTTGCTATTCAGCGATACGCGAACGAGCTGAAGATGGACGCGGGCTATCGCACGGGCGTCACCGGTCAATCAAAAGAGTTGCAGCGCGCGAACCAGTCTTTCATGCTGGCGTTTCTGCTCTCCTTCATCTTTATGTATTTAATCCTCGCCGCGCAGTTTGAATCGTTCATACACCCTGTGACGATTCTTTTAACGCTGCCGCTCTCGATACCGTTTGCGCTGCTCTCGACTATGATCGCGGGACAGCGCCTGAATATCTTTTCGGCGCTCGGCATACTGCTCCTGTTCGGCATCGTCAAGAAGAACGCCATCTTGCAGATTGATCACACGAACGAGCTACGCAAGCACGGGATGGAGCGAGCGAGCGCCATCCTTCAAGCGAACCGTGACCGGCTGCGCCCCATCCTGATGACGACGATTGCGCTCGTCGCCGGAATGATTCCGCTCATTCTGGGTTCGGGCGCGGGCGCTGCTACGAATCGCTCGATAGGTGTGCTGGTGGTCGGCGGGCAGAGTTTATGTTTGCTCTTAACTTTGCTGGCCGTGCCGGTTTTTTATTCGCTCTTTGAAGATGCCAAAGAATCGCGCGTGTGGGGTTACGTCGGGGACCGCTTCGGCAATTTCAAGGACGGCGCTGGCCGTCGCGTGTCGGACGCCTACGCCTCTGTGAAAGCCACGTTCACGCGCAAGCCTAAGCGTGCGACGGGAGAGGCCCACGCGCGCCGGGAACGGGATGATAGTTATGCAGACCAAGCTTCAGGTGATTAAGTTCGTATTATCGCGTCGCGGTTTCGTCAATGGGCGAAGGCTTGCGCTTGCGCTTCTGTTCGCGGCCACGTTGTTTGTCGCGCCGCTCGCTCTGCGCGCGCAGGATTCTACGCAGAGGCCGCCGCAGCAGGGCACGCCGCAGACTGCGCCGCCCGTGGGGACACAGCAACAGCAACAACCGGGCGCTCCGCCTCCTTCTACAACGGGGCTTCCGCCTAACAGTTCGTCGGCTCCCATACGCCCCGACAACGAGGCGCAGCAGAGCGTGCAGCCGCAGCCCGGAGTGGACCAGGAGCGACAACAGACCACGCCCAATACTCAAGGCCCGCGTCCCATTTCGCCGGAGATTGTGCCGCCCGCGCAACGCACCGCGCCCGGCCAGCAAACGCCGCAAACGGCCACGCCCGCCGGAACAACTGCGCCCACAACCGGACAGCAGAACCAGACCGGCGCTCCCGGCACGCAACAGCAGACGCCCGGCCAGTCGGTCGGAGTCTCGACCGGAGTTGCCCCGGCAGAGCTGCCTGCGGACCCGCCGCCCATCGCGCCCGATTTCAAAGCTCCGTCGCGTCCTTTGCCTTCAGCCGAGCGCGTCGGCGTGGATGTTGCGAATCAAGCTCCGCTGACGCTCAGGGAAGCCATCGGTCTCGCGCTTGCAAACAACAACGACATAGACAGCTCGCGCATCAACGTCGAGATTGCCGAGTACAATCTGACGGCGGCGCGCGGTGTTTATGACCCGGTGCTATCGTCCGAGAATTACTATGAGCAGCGCACGACCCCTACCAGCTCGACCATCGGCGGCGCGGGCTCATCCGGTTCCGTCACACAGACGGATGCAACGGGCGCGGTCCGCCTCGGCGGATTCTCGCCGTGGGGCGGAGGCTCCTATCAATTCGATTTTTCTTCGACGCGCCTGACGACCAACAATCAGAACGCGACTTTGAATCCGCAGTTCCCGGCGGCGCTCTCGATTACCTACGTGCAGCCACTCTGGCGCGGGCTTCGCTTTGACAACAATCGTCGCACCATAGAGATTGCCAAAAAGAATCTCTCTCTGACGGACTCGCAGTTTCGCCAGCGCGCTATTGATGTCATCTCTCGTGTCGAGCAAGCCTACTGGGATTTAGTCTTCTCGCTGCGAAACTTGCAGGTGCAGATAGACGCCGTGCGGCAGGCGCGCGAGCAACTGGAAAGCAACCAGCGTCTTGTAGAAAAAGGCGTGCTTGCTCCAATAGACATTGTTGCCGCCACGACACAGGTGACGACCTTTGAGCAGAGCGTCTACAGTGCGCAGGAAACTGTCACGCGCGCTGAAAATACTCTGAAGACTTTAATCCTGCCCGACCGGAGTGCATCGCTCTGGTCGCGCTCTATCACGCCGATTACGCCCGTCAATCTGGAAGCGCCGCGCGTCCCGCTTGAGCTGGCCACGAGCGCCGCCTTGCGCAATCGCCCGGAACTGGCGCAGCTTCGGACCAGCACGGAGATTAACCAGATAGACACGCGTTATTTCCGCGACCAGACCAAGCCCCAGATTGATTTGGTCGGCACGTACACGGCGGTCGGTCTCGCTGGCTCGCCCGTGCAGCCCAACCAGAACGCGCAGAGCGCGAACTCCATACTGCGTGCGCGCGTCAACGAGCTGTCTGCGCTTTCGGGCCTGCCGCCGCTTGAAACCACTCCCGGCGGGACCGTCTCGCAGAATCTTGTAGGCGGTTATCCGCAATCGCTCGCTAACCTCTTCGGCAATGATTACCCTACATATCGCGTGGGCGTGCGCGTCGCGTTGCCATTGCGTAATCGCACGGCGGAAGCGAACCTCGGGCGCTCGCTTGCAGAGGGACGTCGCATACAGAACGACCGCGCGCAGGCCGAGCAGATTATCGAAGCCGAAGTGCGCAACGCGGTTCAGACCTTGAGGTCTTCGGAAGCGCGACTGGCTTCGGCTGCTGCCGCGCGCTCTTCAGCCGAACAGCAGTTTGAGAGTGAGCAGCGACAGTTCCGCGCAGGCACAACCACAGTCTTTCTGGTCTTGCAGAGGCAAGTGGAATTGCAGGCCGCGCGCGGGCGCGAGCTTCAGGCGCAGACAGATCTCAACAAAGCCATAGCGGAGTTTCAACGCGCCACAGGCAATACCCTTGAAGCCAACCGCATCTCTGTCATCACGGACAAGCCTTCCAACGCGCCGCAGCTTGAGCAGCGCGCGCAAAAGGGCGACGATGCGGGCAACGTTTCATCAAGCACAGCATCTTCTTCATTCAGCAATCAACCGTGAGGGTTGATTGAGTTAACGAGCTATATCAATCGGTAGTTGAATACGGCTCAATGAGATTCATCGCAGAGACGCGGAGAGCGCAGAGACGACGCAGAGAGTTGAATGCTTTCTCTGCGCCCCCTCTGCGTCCTCTGCGTCTCTGCGGTGAACTACTTTTTACTCTCGCACAGTTGAAACGAGTCTCTAAAGCGCGTAATAAGAGTTTCATGTTTTTATCATCTCCCCCCCAAGGCGCGCGTCGATTCACGGCCCTACACTTTCTTGCTCTCGCAGCGCTCCTGATGTCTGCGGCGTGCCGCTCGTCCGTAGGGACGGACGCGAACGAGGCGCGCGGTATCGTCGTCGTTAATTCTCCGGCGTCGGGTGAAGTGCGGCGCGTGCTCGTCAATGAAGGTATGGAAGTGAACGAGGGTACGCCGGTTGCCGAAATCGCCGTCGCGCTGCCAGCCACGGCGGCCCCCAGTCCGGGCGAGAGCGCGGACGCGCGCGCGGCACGTTCCTTTAGAAGCGCGCAGGCAGAGATTGATGCGGCGCGTGCCGAAGTGGTCAAGCGCGAAGGGGAAGTCTTGCGCCTGACGCCACTGGTCGCCTCGGGCGAAGCGCCACAGGCGCAGTTAGACGCAGCGCGCGCGGAGTACGACCGTGCGCAGCAACGTCTCAGGCGTGCGCAGGACGCAGAGCGTCAGGCGGAAAATGATCTTGTCGTTGCCCGCCAGCCGGGACAACAAACACAGCCTGCGCCCCCTACAGCACCGCGCGAGCAAATCGTACTTGCGCTTGCACCAAGGGCCGGGACCGTCGCCGTCCTGACCGCACGCGCGGGCACGCGCGTTGAGAACGGACAACCTTTAGCGACCATCAGGACCAAGTAGGGTCTGTCGAAACAGGAAGAATCATGGACGCCCCTTCTATCAACATTGGGCCGCGAGAGGTGCGCAAGCGCCGTTTGATGGGCATCGTCGCTTTGACGGTGGGTGTGGGGCTGGCGTTTGTGCTCGTCGTGTTTGAAGCGCCGCGCTGGTCCAGAGCGGTTGTGTTCTTCCCCATCTGGATGGCGGGCCTTGGGCTTTTTCAAGCGCGAGAGAAGACTTGAATCGCGATGGCTGCGCGCGGGACGCGCAATATGGACGCGGGCGAAGAAAAAATTGAGGATGAAAGAATCGTCGCTGCCTTGCGCCGCACGGCGCGAACAATTAATCGTCGCGCGCTTTTGACCGCCATCGTCGTCACAGTGGTCGCTCTTGTTTTCCCTTATCGCTCGTAATCAGTAAGCGTGCCTGACAGGAATAATCACTGGCCCACTTTACCAGACTTAAAATAATTGACACGCTGCCGGTAGAGCGTTAGACTATGCTCGATAACGGACATAAGCGTTTTAAGAAAGTTGGATAAGCCTTCACGGCGAAGGATTTATCCAGAAGCGCGGGGCGTCCCGACACACTCCTCGAATAGTTGCATTTGATTCTTCATAACTTTTGCTTCCTCGTTGCTGTTCACAATCCCCCAATCGTTCCGTAACTCCCCAGTCGCGGAAATAAAATCTTTCCGCGAATTTTTCTCTTTTTGATTCTCAGAGCGCAGTGTCCGCCAATGCCACGGGCGGCCATGGGACACGCAATAGGCTGATCGCAAGATCGAGCCAAGGGATAGCTGTCACGCCAGAGCAGAGCAAGAAATAATCTGCACCGGCTGTGCGAAACAAGACGGCTGATGCGAGTGCCCTTGATTTGGTCAGACGCGCGACCGCGAGCGCCCTGCCTTTGCATCAACCGGCGATTTAAACGGAGAGAGAAGGAGGACCATTATGGCGGCGGAAATTGCTCCATACGGGCGGAAGACTCAACGGGCTCCGGCTGTCAAAGAGGTGCACATCGTCTGGATTACAGCCGGGTTGAGCTGTGACGGCGATACTGTGTCCATCACGGCTGCGACTCAACCGAGCGTAGAGGACGTGGTGCTGGGGGCAATACCGGGCCTCCCGAAAGTGCATCTGCATAATCCGGTCTTGGCTTATGAAGTCGGCGACGATTTCATGAAGTATCTCTATCAGGCTGAACAGGGGTTGATTGATCCCTTCGTCCTTGTCATAGAGGGTTCGATTCCAAACGAGGATATCAAAGAAGAGGGCTACTGGGCCGCGTTCGGCACAGACCCCATGACGGGACAACCCATCACGACCTGCGAATGGATTGACCGCCTCGCTCCAAAAGCTTTGGCCGTCATCGGCGCGGGCACCTGCGCGACCTACGGCGGCATTCACGCGATGGCAGGCAATCCGACTGGCGCGATGGGACTCGCTGATTATCTCGGCTGGGATTGGAAGTCTGCGGCGGGCTTGCCCATCATCAACGTGCCGGGTTGTCCGGTACAGCCTGACAACTTTATGGAGACGGTGCTCTACCTGCTTTATCAAGCGGCGGGGCTCGCGCCCATGATTCCTCTGGACGAGCAACTGCGGCCCACGTGGCTTTTCGGCAAGACCGTGCACGAAGGCTGTGACCGCGCGGGCTACTACGAGCAAGCGGATTTCGCCACCGAGTACGGCTCTCCGAAGTGCATTGTGAAGCTGGGCTGCTGGGGGCCTGTGGTCGATTGCAACGTGACCAAACGCGGGTGGATGGCAGGCATCGGCGGCTGTCCCAACGTCGGCGGCATCTGCATCGGCTGCACTATGCCGGGCTTTCCGGACAAGTTCATGCCGTTTATGGACGAGCCGCCGGGTGCGAAGCTCTCATCGGGCGCAGTCGGTCTTTACGGGCGGATGATTCGCAAGCTGCGCGCGATTACACACTCCACCGTCAACAAGGAACCCAAGTGGCGGCACAAGGGGACTGAGCTGACGACCGGTTATCGTCCCAGGACTTATTGAAGGAGCGAGACGAGATGAGTACAACAACGACGACTAGACCAGAGGCCCCGACTAAGCCTAGAACATTGGTTGACATGAACTGGGACCCGATAACACGTATCGTCGGCTCCTTAGGCATCTTCACCAAAATTGATTTCGACAATCGCGAAGTCGCCAAATGTTGGAGCACGTCTTCCATCTTTCGCGGCTACTCGATTTTTATGAAGGGCAAAGACCCGCGCGATGCACACTTTATCACGTCGCGCATCTGCGGCATCTGCGGCGACAACCACGCGACCTGTGCGACCTACGCGCAGAACATGGCCTTTAATGTTCGCCCGCCCGCATTGGCCGAATGGATTATCAACCTCGGCGAAGCGGCAGAGTACATGTTCGACCACAATATCTTTCAGGACAATCTGGTCGGCGTGGACTTCTGCGAGCAGATGGTCAAGGAGACGAACCCGAGCGTGTGGGCCAAAGCGCAGAAGACGGACGCCCCGCACGCAGCCGACCACGGCTACAAAAAAATCTCCGACATCATGACCGCGTTGAATCCCTTTACGGGAGAGTTCTACCGCGAGACTTTGCAGGTCAGCCGCTATACGCGCGAGATGTTCTGCCTGATGGAAGGTCGCCACGTGCATCCTTCCACACTGTATCCGGGTGGAGTCGGAACGGTCCCGACCGTCCAGCTCTTTACGGATTATCTAGTGCGGCTCATGCGCTACTGCGAGTTTATGAAGAAGGTCGTGCCGCTGCATGACGACCTCTTCGATTTCTTCTACGAAGCGCTGCCCGGTTATGAAAAGGTGGGCCAGCGCCGGATACTTTTGGGTTGCTGGGGCTCTTTCAACGACCCGGAGGTCTGCGATTACAGGTACGAGAACATGGATGCGTGGGGCAACAACATGTTCGTCACGCCGGGTGTGGTCGTGGACGGCAAGCTCGTCACGACCAATCTTGTGGACATCAATCTGGGCATACGCATCCTGCTCGGCAGCTCTTACTACGACGACTGGCAGAACGAAGAAAAGTTTGTCAGTCACGACCCGCTCGGCAACCCGATTGACCAGCGCCATCCGTGGAATCAGACCACGATTCCCAGACCGCAGAAGCGCGACTTCGAAAACAACTACACTTGGGTCATGTCGCCGCGCTGGTATCACGAGGGCGAACAGGGCGACGGCAGCAAGTATCTAGCGCTGGACACGGGCGGCGGAGCTATCGCGCGCCTGTGGGCCACTGCGCTCGCGGGCAAAGTGGACATCGGCTATATCAAGGCGACGGGCCACAGCGTCAAGATTTACCTGCCGAAGACGGCCATGAAGCCGGAGGTCGAGTTCGAGTGGAAAGTTCCCAAGTGGTCCAACACCATCGAGCGCGACCGCGCGCGTACTTACTTTCAGGCTTATGCGGCAGCCGCCGCGCTTCATTTCGTCGAAAAGGCTCTGGAAGAGTTGCACGCCGGACGCACCAAGACGTGGTCGGAGTTCAAAGTGCCGGACGAAGCCATCGGTTGCGGCTTCCACGAAGCGGTGCGCGGCGTGCTCTCGCATCACGTCGTGATACGCAACGGCAAGATCGCCAACTATCACCCGTACCCGCCGACGCCGTGGAACGCCAACCCGCGCGACATCTACGGCACGCCCGGCCCCTACGAAGACGCGGTACAGAACACGCCCATCTTCGAAGAGAACGGCCCCGAAAACTTCAAGGGCATAGACATCATGCGAACCGTTCGCAGCTTCGACCCGTGTCTACCCTGCGGCGTGCACATGTACCTCGGCAATGGCAAAGTTCTTGAGACGCGCCACTCGCCGATGTTCGGAGCAGTGAAGTAAGAGCAGTGACAAGTGACAAGTGAAGAGTGACAAGATAAAGCAGCTTGTCTTTTCTCTTGCTTGTCACTTGTCACTCTTCACTTGTCACTTTTTTTATGGAGAAACAATTTCAGCAAAGTATTCAGCGCGTCGAGGAGCTAATCAGCGAGATAGAGCTGGTGGCCGACCCGGACACGCGCGCGAAAGCTCTTGCGCTGGTGCAATCGCTCATGGATTTTCATGGCGCAGGGCTCGACCGCATGATGGAGCGCATCAGTGAGGCGGGCGAAGCGGGCGCGAGTCTCTTCGACGACTTTGCGCGCGACGATTTAGTAGCGAGCATGCTCCTCCTGTACGGGCTGCACCCGCTGGATTTTGAAACGCGCATCCAACAGGCGCTCGATAAAGTGCGACCCTATCTAGCTTCCCATGGCGGCAACGTGGAACTGCTCGATGTCGCGGAGGGCGTCGTGCGTCTCAAATTAGAGGGAAGCTGTCACGGCTGTCCTTCGTCGGCCATGACGTTAAAGCTGGCGATTGAGGAAGCGATTTACGAAGCCGCGCCCGACACGACAGCTCTCGAAGTCGAAGGAGTGGTGGAACAGCAGCCAAAACCATTAACGCCGACCTTCGTCCAACTGCGCGGGCCTGCAAGCTCGAATAGTTCTCAGCCCGCGAAACAAAACGGCAAAGGCAAGTGGGAAGAGGTGAGCGGTCTTGAATCGCTCGCGCACAGCTCCGTGCGCGCTCTGGAAGTGAGCGGCCAGTCGATTCTTTTCTGTCGTCTGGGAGAGACCTTTTACGCTTACCAGAGCCTCTGCCCCGGCTGCGGGCAGGCGCTGCACCTCGCGCGTCTCGAAGCCAACAATCTGGTCTGTCCCGCGTGCTCGCAAAGCTATGATGTAGTGCGCGCAGGGCGCGGCACGTCGATGCCGAATCTGCAACTTGAGCCGTTCCCGCTCCTGATTGAACAGGGGCAGGCCAAGATAGCTTTGCCTCATTGATGAACTTGCAGCGCCGTTGAGTGTTGAGAAATTTTTCCACCCGGTATAGAAGCCGGTCAGGAACAAAAAGTCTTCAGGACTAAAGCCGTAAGGGGGACGATCAATGACACAACATGACACTTCAGATGATGCCCCGTCGCATGACATAGGCACAGGCAAGGGCGAAGAAAAGAGCACGTACGAAGGGAAAGAGTCGGGCCGCCACGACACTGGAACGTCTCATGCAGATCGCCCTGCGGGCGGTTCAACGGCCAGAGACTCGACCAGCATCAACCCTCATGACAAAGAGCCGATTGATCCGGAGATGCCCGACATGCCGCCAGCCTAGAGGATTTTGGATTGCGGAATGAAGAAGGATTGATTCATTGGTTCATCGGTTCATTGATTCAATGAAAAAATGAACCGATGAATCAATCTTTTCAATTCCGCAATCCGCAATTGATATGGGTCCGAATTCGAATTTCAGAAGCGAGGGACAGACGCCACTGGCCCGGCTCCGCCAGTTTGTGCGACCGCGCGCGGCTGTCGAGACGTGCGAGTTGTGCAGTGCCGTGCTCGCGCCCGCGCACGAGCATCTGGTCGAGCCCACGAGCCGCCAGCTTCTCTGCGCCTGCGACGCTTGCGCCATCCTGTTTACGAATCAGGAAGCGAAAAGATACAGGCGCGTTCCGCGCGACGTCTATTCGTTGCCCGATTTCCGTTTGACCGACGCGCGCTGGGAGAGCTTGATGATTCCCATCGGCATGGCTTTCTTCTTCCACAGCACACCGGCAGGCAAAGTCGTCTGTATCTATCCGAGTCCCGCGGGGCCTACGGAGTCGCTGCTTGACCTGGGGGCATGGGCGGATGTGGTGAGCGACAACGCGGTACTGGAAGGTTTGGAGCCGGACGTGGAAGCACTGCTCGTCAATCGCGTCGCCCAGACGCGCGATTATTACTTAGTGCCGATTGACGAATGCTACAAACTGGTCGGGCTGATACGCGCAAACTGGCGCGGCTTCTCCGGAGGCACAGAAGTCTGGCAGGAGATCGCGCGCTTCTTTGACGGATTGAAAACGAAGGCAAAGGTAAAGCCGTAAATCGTAAATCGTGAATCGTAAATCGGAGAACGGTTTTATCTATTTACGATTCACGATTTACGATTCACGGCTCTTTAAAATCATGCCTGATTTGAGTTTCGAGGTTGAGGGTTCTGAGGCCGTGCCTTTCGCGGCCTCGCCGCTCGTGGCCTTAAAGCTGCGCGTCACGAATGCTGATGCAACGGAAGCTATTCAAACAATCGCGCTGCGCTGCCAGCTTCAATTGGAAGTCGCGCGCCGTCATTACAATCAGCATGAGCAGGAGCGGCTGCTTGATCTTTTCGGAGAGCCGGAGCGTTGGGGTCAGACCCTGCGCACGATGCTGTGGACGCACGTGAGCGTCATCGTGACGCCGTTTGAAGGCACGACCCTTGTTGACCTTCCCGTGCCATGCACGTTTGATTTCAACGTCGCCGCCACCAAATATTTCGCCGGTCTGGAAGACGGAGTGATTCCGCTCTGCCTGTTGTTTAGCGGCACGGTCTTTTATGAAGCTCCGGACGAAGGTTTGCAGGTCGCACAAATTCCCTGGGACAGGGAAGCGAAATACGCTTTGCCCGTGCGCGTCTGGAAAGAGATGATGGACATCTATTATCCGAACAGCGCGTGGCTCTCTTTACGCAAAGATGTCTTCGATCGTTTGTACGAGTACAAGCGGCGCGGCGGCATCCCGACGTGGGAGCAAGCCTTGGAAAACCTTTTAAATGCGGATATGGAAAAATTGATTCATTGATTCATCGGTTCATTGAATCAATGAAGAAATGAACCGATGAATCAATCGTAAAGATATGAATCTCTCGCTCGTGGAAAGAATCGTCAACGCCGTGCTCTACGAAGGGTACATCCTTTACCCGTATCGTCCGTCGGCGGTGAAGAACCAGCAGCGTTGGAACTTCGGCGCGCTCTACCCGCAAACGTACAGCGAGGCGCAAGCGGGAACGGATGCCTGCACCATGCAGACGGAGTGCCTTGTGCTGGGAGACGAGCGCACACCGCTTGAGGTCAAGCTGCGCTTCCTGCATCTGGTCACACGCGAGGTCGGCATGCCTGTGGCGGATATGGGCGTAGAGACCGCGCCGCAATTCAGCGTTGCCGATTCTTGTTTTCGCGTGGTCGGGTCATTGGAAGTCGGCAATCAAATTTTTCAGACATGGCAGGAAGCAATCGAGCGTGACGTCAGCCTGCCGACGCTTAGCTTGAGCGAGCTTGCACGTGCGCCGCAACGCTTCCCCTTCGCCTTCCCGTCGAGCGAAGGCCATGAACCCATACTTGACGAGAGCGGCCAGCCGGTCGGCATGCTCCTGCGTAAGCAGGAGAGCATTGAAGGAACAGTCGAATTAAGGATTGAGGATTGCGGATTGCGGATTGAAGAAAACGGCTTCTCTTCAAATCCGCAATCCTCAATCCTCAATCCGCAATTGTTCAAGGTGTCGGTGCGTATTCTGAACCTGACGCCGTTCGAGGATGCTGAAAATAAGAGCCGCGACGAAGCTTTGATGCGGACGCTTATTTCGACGCACACCATTTTGGGAACGGGTGGCGGCGGAGAGTTTGTCTCGCTGCTTGATCCGCCCGAAGCTTTGCGCGAGATTGCCGCGCAGTGTCAGAACACAGGAACGTGGCCCGTGCTGGTCGGCGAAGAAGGAGAGCGTGATTGCCTGCTCTCTTCACCTATAATTCTTTACGACTATCCGCAGGTTGCGCCCGAAAGTGCGGGCGAGCTTTTCGACTCGACGGAGATAGACGAGATTCTGACCCTTCGCATCATGACGCTGACCGATGAAGAGAAGCGCCAGATGCGCGGCGCAGACGAGCGCGCCCGCCGCATCCTCGAACGCACCGAGACGATGCCCGCAGAACAGATGATGAAACTGCACGGCGGGATTAAAAAAGTTAGAAGTGAGCAGTAAGCAGTAAGCAGTCGAACGAAAAATTGCTCGACATGGATGGGCGCTCGCTTTCTTTTACTGCTCACTGCTTACTGCTTACTTTTAACTTTCTCTAACCATGAACGAGTGGGAATGGCAACTGCTGGAAGAGCGGACCCAGGTTGATAGGGTCAATGTGGGTGGCGTGGAGCTTGGTGTGGGAAGTCGTGTGCGGCTGTGCCCGCGCGCGGGTGGCGACATTTTTGATCTGGCGCTGGCGGGCAAGGTCGCCGCTATTGAAGCCATAGAGCAGGACTACGAAGGCAAAGTTCATCTGGCGGTCGTGGTGGAAGACGATCCCGGTCGTGATTTCGGCATGCTGCGCCAGCCCGGTCATCGCTTCTTCTTCGCGCCGGAAGAGGTCGAGCCGCTCGCTGAAGAATGCCGGAGCGATTGAAGAGTAAAAGATGCCGCCACGGATTCTGATAGCATGCATCGGTAATATCTTTCTAGGCGACGACGGTTTCGGCTGCGAGGTCGCAAGGCGTCTGGCCGTGCGCGAGCTGCCGCCGGAAGTGCGGCTGGTTGATTTCGGCATACGCGGGTTTGATTTGACTTACGCGTTGTTGGACGGCTACGACGTGACCATCTTCGTGGATGCGACGCCGCGCGGGGAAGGCGCACCCGGAACGCTCTATACCATCGAGCCCGACCTCTCGGAGCTTGATGAAATGGATGCTCACGAAATGATGGTCGAGCCGCACGGGATGAACCCGCTCAAGGTGCTGCGCCTTGTCAAGACTATGGGCGGAGAATTCAAGCGCGTCCTGCTGGTCGGATGCGAGCCCGCGCCGCTCGAAAGCGAAGACGGAGAGATGGGATTGAGCGCGCCCGTCGAGCGTGCCGTAGACGAAGCAGTCGTCATAGTCCTTGCGCTCGTCGCCCGCGTCGTCGAAGAGGAGCGCGGCAAAGCAACAGTTTGAATAATTTGGTAAGAAGGGAGTTCATGTCATGAAAAGAGAGGAATCATTAGAAAGAAGAAGTGAGAGGAGGTCGTCAGGTATGACTCTATGGTCTGTGATAGGAGGTATAGCGATTGTCGCAGCCGCCGCCGCAGTGATTGTCAGTCTGCCCGACATCAAACGTTACATCAAGATTAGCCAGATGTGATGCGCGCTAGTATGAAGAGGCAATCTCAAGGTCGAAGCGAGCAGGCGGAAGGCGAAGTCTTAAAGGGGCTGGCGGCTGGCTTGATTGGCGGGCTCGTGGCCTCTGCGGTCATGAACCAGTTTCAGGCTCTCTGGAGCAAGCTCATGGAGGGCGAAGAGCGGTCGCACGGTGCGCAAAGCTTGCAACAGGGCGCGCCGCGCGATGGCGTCGGTCGTGAGCTGGAAGAAGAGGGCGCGGAACAGGAGGAAGACGACGCCACCGAACGACTGGCTCAGGCCGTGGCGGTGAAAGTCTTCGACCGCGAGCTGACGGAAAGCGAAAAGGAAGCGGCGGGCACGGCATTTCATTATGCGATGGGTGCAACGTCGGGCGCGCTCTATGGCGCTATCGCAGAAGCCTTGCCGGAGGCGACCGCAGGCTTGGGCTTACCGTTCGGCGCAGCCGTCTGGGTCATCGCCGACGAAGGAATAATTCCGGCCACAGGCTTATCCAAATCGCCTACAGAGTACCCGCTCTCTGTACACGCTTACGCCCTCGCGTCGCATCTTGTTTACGGGTTGACCACCGAACTGGTGCGGCGCGCAGTACGCAAAGCACTCTGATTGTGTGCCGGAAGTCGAACGAGCTTTTCACGGCGACGGCGCACGGAGTGTCGCAAGGCGAAGCCTGACCCAGGGCGAGCCGGATTTTCAAGAACCTTATGGATGCGACAAACACAACGCCGCTGCGCTACCGCATAGATGCCACGCAGAGCCGTTTCATAGTGCAGGCCGAAGCCTCCGGGCTGCTCTCTATGATGGGCCATAATCCGACCATCGCGGTCTGCGGTTTCGGCGGCGACGCGCGCTTTAGTCCCGCTTCCATAGAACAAAGCTCGCTCTTGATAATAGTCAAGGCAGACTCGCTCGCGGTCGTCGGCGACATCAGCGAAAAGGATCGACTTGAGATAGAGCGCAGGACGCGCGAAGAGGTTCTGGAAACCAGTCGTTACCCGGAAATTGTTTTTATGAGCACGGGCGTTCAGGTGCGCGAGAGCGCGGGCAATCAACACACGCTGCGCATCAACGGCCAGTTACAACTGCACGGCGTCACACGCAACTGCACTATAGACGCGCGCGTTTTAACTAACGGGCAGGGCTTACGCGCGCAGGGCGCATTCCCCCTGCGGCAGACCGATTACAACATCAAACCCGTCTCTGCCATCGGCGGCACGCTCAAGGTCAAAGACGAGCTTAAACTCTCGTTCGATATTAACGCCGTAGCGACATGATGAAAGACAATGCAAAAGTCAAAATGCAAAATGCAGAATTAAAGAAGCTCTTTCTTTTCATTCATCATTTTGCACTTTGCATTTTGCATTGTCTTTCCTTCCCTTTCTTTCTTATGCATGAGTTGTCGATTGCGTTGAGCATGATTGAGATGGCTGCGGAGGAGGCTGCGCGGCGGGGCGGCGCGCAGGTCAATGCGGTTCATCTCAAGCTCGGGCCGCTTTCGGGCGTCGTCAAGGAGGCGCTGCTGTTCTCCTATGAAGTGGCGTGCGAGGGCACTACGCTTGAAGGGTCGAGGCTGGTGATTGAGGATGTGCCGGTCGTGGTCTATTGCCCGACTTGCCGTATGGAAAGGTCTCCCGTTTCCGTGCAGCAGTTCTGTTGCTCCATCTGCGCGACGCCGACGCCCGAGGTCGTCCGTGGAAGAGAACTCGAAGTCTTTGCCTTGGAGATACAATGATGAGCGTAGAGCCGCGTCTGGTCGAAGTTCGCAAGAATGTTTTGAAGCAGAACGACATGCTTGCGCGTGACCTGCGCCTGCGGTTTCGAGATGCCGGAGCTTATGTCGTGAGCATGGTTTCAAGCCCCGGCGCGGGCAAGACCACGCTACTCGAAAAGATTCTGTCGCAGCTTCGGCCACACTGCCGAGTGGCGGCCCTTGTCGGAGACCTTGCCACGGAGAACGATGCCGCGCGTCTGGCGCAAAGCGGAGCGCCCGTTCGACAGATTACCACCGGCACGGTCTGCCATCTGGACGCGCAGATGATTGACACCGCCCTCGAAGGATGGAAGCTTGAGGAGCTGGATATTCTGTTTATCGAAAACGTAGGCAATCTGGTCTGTCCTTCGAGCTACGATCTGGGCGAAGACCTGCGGCTGGTGCTGCTCTCCGCGACCGAAGGCGAGGACAAGCCGCTCAAGTATCCGACGATTTTCAACACGGCGGACGTGGCCTTGATTACCAAGGTGGATTTGGCCGCCGCCACGGAATTTGATTTACAGGCCGCACATGAAAACATTCAACGCGTGCGGCCCGGCATGCGCGTCTTCGAAGTCTCCGCCAAAACCGGCCAGGGCTTCGACGAATTACTCAGCTTCTTACAAAACGGAAAAACCACTTCAATTGCGGAATTAAGGGATTGATTCATTTGTTCATCGGTTCATTGATTCAATGAAGAAATGAATCAATGAATCAATTTCTTCCAAGATGGCGACGCGAACTCAAATACTGGTCCGGGGCATAGTGCAGGGCGTGGGATTTCGTCCCTTTGTCTTTTCGCTGGCGCAGCGTCGTGCGCTGAAAGGGCAGGTCTTGAATAATCCGACCGGCGTCCTGATTGACGTCGAAGGCGACCACTTCACCATCGAAGAGTTCGTCAACGAAATCAAGCTCTCTTCGCCCCCGCTCTCGATGGTCGAGTCGGTCGAGCGCTTGGACAATCTGGCCCTGGCGCATTACCCGGACTTTCGCATTGTAGAGAGCGCCGCAGAGGGTGAGCGGTTCATGCCGCTCTCGGCAGACATCGCGACGTGCGAGGATTGTCTGAGGGAACTGTTTGACGCGCGCGACCGTCGCTTCCGTTATCCATTTATCAACTGCACCAACTGCGGGCCGCGCTTTACCATCATCGAAGACGTTCCGTATGACCGCGAGCGCACCACCATGCGCGACTTCGCGATGTGCGACGAGTGCCGCGCGGAATACGAGAACCCTTCGGATCGTCGCTTTCACGCGGAGCCAACCGCGTGTCCCGTCTGCGGCCCAAAACTTTTTTTGATAGACGCAACGGGCAACGAGGTCGAGCTTGACGGCGGGAAAGGCGATGCCGTCAGTCGCGTGCAGACTCTATTGCTTGCCGGAAACATTGTCGCCGTCAAAGGCATAGGCGGCTTTCATCTAGCGTGCGATGCTCTGAACGCCGGTCCCGTCGAGCGTCTCAGGCAGAGAAAGTATCGCGAAGATAAGCCGTTCGCGTTGATGGCAAGCTCCGTCGCGGTCGTCAAAGAATATTGCGTGCTCTCGGAAGAAGAAGAGGCTTTGCTCACGTCTGCGCGTCGCCCCGTTGTGCTGCTAAAAAGGAGCGCGGGCGCAAACTCTCTCCCCAAACAAATCGCGCCGGGAGTCAAGACGCTCGGCTTCATGCTGCCCTACGCGCCCCTGCATCATCTGCTGCTGGAGAATTTCGACCGCCCGCTGGTGATGACGAGCGGCAACGTCTCCGACGAGCCTATCTCTTACGAAGACACTGATGCGCGGCAAAGATTAAATCGTATCGCAGACTACTTTCTGCTTCACGACCGGCGGATTCACTTACGCACGGATGATTCCGTTGCGCGCATCTACGACGGGCGCGAGATGGTCTTGCGGCGCTCGCGTGGATACGCGCCCGCGCCCGTGCGTGTTGCTTTCAAGTTCGAGCGCGAGATTCTGGCATGCGGCGCTGAGCTGAAAAACACTTTTTGTCTGGCGCGCGATAGCTACGCTTTTATCAGCCATCACATAGGCGATCTGGAAAACCTGGAAACGCTTCGCTCCTTTACCGAAGGCATAGAGCATTTCCGGCGGCTCTTTAATCTTCATCCTGAAGTCATCGCCTACGACCTTCATCCTGAATATCTCTCTACTAAGTATGCTCTCTCTGCGCTCGAAGGGATGGAACGGCGCGTCGGCATACAGCATCACCACGCACACATAGCCAGTTGCATGGCCGATAATAATATAGAGGGCGAAGTGATTGGCGTGGCGATGGACGGGCTCGGCTTCGGCATGGATGGACGATTGTGGGGAGGCGAATTCTTCGTCGCGGATTTTGTGGAAGCCGAGCGGCTCGCGCATCTTGAATACATGCCGATGCCGGGCGGCGCGCGTGCCATACGCGAGCCGTGGCGCATGGCCGCCGTCTATCTCTACAAAACCTTCGGCGATGATTTTTTGAGCTTGAATCTTCCCTTCGTGCAAAAGTTGGACAAGCGCGCGTGGGCCGCTTTAAGCAGCATGATGCAGGGCGAGGTTAACAGTCCGGAGACGTCATCTATGGGGCGTCTGTTTGATGCCGTGTCTGGCTTGCTGGGGTTGAGGAGCGCCGTCAACTACGAGGGTCAGGCCGCGATTGAGCTGGAAGCTATTATTGATAGCGAAGGTGTAGAAGGGTATGAGTTCGAGACGGACGGGAGTATGATTAAGGCTCAAAGGGTCATCCGCCGCGCCGTGGAGGATTTGCTCGACGGCCAGTCTCCCCAAAAAGTTTCCGCCTGTTTTCATCTGGGGGTGGCCCATCTCATTTGTTCAATCGCGCGGCGCACACGCCATGAGCGCCGTCTCAACCGCGTCGTGCTGTCAGGCGGAGTTTTTCAAAACATGTTCCTGCTCGAAAATGTTTGCCGCCTGCTCCGGCGTGATGGCTTTGAAGTTTTCACGCACAGCCGCGTGCCGACAAACGACGGCGGCATAAGTCTCGGTCAGGCAGCGATTGCCAACGCACGAATGAGACGATTTTAGATTTGCGATTTTCGATTTAAAGAGGATGAAAAGCTTTTAAATTTCAAATCCCTGATTTGTCCTTATCCAATCGAAAATCGGCAATCGCAAATCGAAAATGGAGAAAAATATGTGTTTAGCTATCCCCGGAAAAATTATCGAGATTGTTGATACTGAGAATCAGATTGCCAAGGTGGATGTCGGGGGCGTCAAGCGCAACGTCAACATAGGGATGCTCGATGAAGGAGAAGCGCGCATCGGCGACTACGTTTTAATCCACGTCGGGTTTGCGATGAGCAAGATTGACGAACACGAAGCGGAGGAGACGCTGCGCATCCTCAAGGAAATTGGCGAGTACGATTTAGAGGTTGACCAGTTCAAGACCTCTTTGGAGTAACAGGAAACACGGGATTCGCGTCATGACCAAGACCGCAGACGATTTCTCAAAAGCTTTTTATCCATTCCTGCACGACGAGGAGCAGCAGAAGCCGCAGGAGTTGATGGAAGAGCTGCGCTTTTCGCTTTCGGAAAAGGCGCGCGAGAGCGCCGAGGTCAAGAACAAATTTTTTGCGGAGAATGCGGACGAGATTCTAGCCGCGTCGCTTGCGATGGCGCGTGTCTTTCATCGCGGGCGAAAGATGCTCGCTTGCGGCAACGGGGGCTCGGCCACGGACGCGCAGCACATCGCCGTGGAGTTTATGCATCCGGTCATCGTGGGCCGTCGCGCGCTGCCAGCGATTTGTTTGACCAACGATCTGGCAATGGTCACAGCCGTAGCGAACGACGTTGGCTTTGACGATGTCTTTACGCGACAGATTATAGCGCTCGGGCAGGAGGGCGACGTCCTGCTCGGCATCTCTACGAGCGGGAACTCCGAAAACCTGCTACATGCTTTCGCCACCGCGCGCCGTATGAAGCTTTTGACAATCGGCTTTGCCGGACATGACGGCGGCAAGATGAAGGAGCTGCACACCGAAGGCTTACTGGATTTTTGCCTGAGCGTGCCTACTTCAAGCATTCATCGCATACAGGAGACGCACGTCGCTCTCTATCACATCATGTGGGACATGGTGCACACTTTCCTGCAACACCGTTCGCTGGTAGAAGAACAGTCTTAGAGTCTGGAGTCGTGAGTCATGAGTCAAAGACAAGTTCTTGCTTTTGACTCATGACTCACGACTCTCAGACTCCAGACTTTCCAAGGAGGCGGGAGATGAAGTTTATAGATGAATACAGGCAGGGCGACATTGCGCGCGTGCTGGCCGAGCAGATTGCGCAGATGACCTCAAGCCCGCTCAAGATTATGGAAGTCTGCGGCGGTCATACGCACACCATCTTCAAGTATGGCATTGAAGACTTGCTGCCCGAAAACATCACCATGATTCATGGGCCGGGCTGCCCCGTGTGCGTCATCCCTTTGGGCCGCGTTGACGATGCCATCTCGATAGCCGAGCACGAGGGCGTGATTTTCACGACCTTCGGCGACGCGATGCGCGTCCCCGGCTCTCGCACGAGCCTCCTTGATGCAAAGGCTTCGGGCGCGGACGTGCGTATGGTCTATTCGCCGCTCGACGCGCTGAAGATTGCGAAGAAGCAGCCGGACAAGCAGGTCGTCTTTCTCGCGCTTGGCTTTGAGACCACAGCGCCTTCGACCGCCCTGACCATCCTGCAAGCCGAGAAAGACCGCATAGAGAATTTCAGCGTCTTCTGCAATCACATTACGATTGTGCCCGCCTTGAAAGCGCTGCTCGATTCGCCGGACCTTCAGTTGGACGGCTTTCTGGGGCCGGGTCACGTCGGCACTGTGACGGGAACAAGGCCCTACGAATTTGTCCCGCGCGAATACGGAAAGCCCGTCGTCGTCTCCGGCTTCGAGCCGCTGGACGTCCTGCAATCCGTCTACATGATCGTCAAACAGATTATCGAAGGACGCGCCGAGGTGGAGAATCAGTACGCGCGCGTGGTGAGCCGCGACGGCAACCGCCGCGCCCTTGAAGCTCTCTTTCAGGTCTTCGAGCCGCGAGACTATTTCGAGTGGCGCGGTCTTGGCTCAATCGCGCATAGCGGCATGAAGCTGCGCTCGCGCTACGGCGCGTTCGATGCTGAGCTGAAGTTCAGCGTGCCCGGATTAAGGATTGCGGACCCGAAGGCGTGCCAGTGCGGCGAGATTCTAAAGGGCGTCAAAAGACCGTGGGAGTGCAAGGTCTTCGGCACGGCCTGCACTCCCGAAACGCCCATCGGCTCCTGCATGGTTTCAAGTGAAGGTGCATGCGCCGCTTATTATAACTTCGGTCGGCTCTCGAAAATCGCCGAACGCTCAAGCGCAAAGCCTGCGGCGTGAAAGTGTGCCGCGAATAAAAATCCATGACAGCAGAATTCAAGCCTTCGCCGCTCTTTGAACGTGTGGAGCGGGCGAGACGGCGAAAGCACAAGATTAGAGACGAGCAGATTACGCTGGCGCATGGCAGCGGTGGCCGCGCCATGCATGAGCTGGTCGAGGGGCTCTTTCTGGAATACCTGCGCAACCCCTTGCTCGAAGCTCTTGAAGATCAGGCGGTCTTCGAAGTCGGAGAGAATGGTCACACGTCGCGTCTGGCTTTTACCACGGACTCTTACGTTGTGACGCCGGTCTTCTTTCCCGGCGGCGACATAGGCCGTCTCGCCGTTAACGGAACTGTTAATGATTTAGCAATGAGCGGCGCGCGGCCCGTTTATCTCTCGGCGGGCTTTATCCTCGAAGAAGGCTTTCCGATTGCGGACTTGAGGCGCATCCTCGCTTCGATGCGCGATGCTGCAAAGGAAGCTGGCGTTGAAGTGGTCACAGGCGATACTAAAGTCGTCCAGCGCGGGAGCGCCGACAAGATTTTTATCAACACCGCTGGCATCGGCATTATCGAATCGACAGTGCGTCTCTCGGCGCGAAACGCGCGCCCCGGCGACAAGGTTATCCTGAGCGGCTATCTCGGAGACCACGGCACGACCATCATGATTGCGCGCGGCGAGCTGGATTTGGAGACGGAGATAGAGAGCGACACCGCGCCGCTCAATCTTCTGGTCAAAGAGATGCTCGATGAAGTCGCACGCGCAGGCTCGCCCGACGCCGTTCATTGTTTGCGCGACCCTACGCGCGGCGGCGCGGCGACGACGCTCAACGAAATTGCGCTCTCGTCAGAGGTCTGCATACAGATTCAGGAAGACACGCTGCCCGTGCGCGAAGAAGTAAAGGGAGCGTGCGAGATTCTGGGTCTGGACCCTTTGTACGTTGCCAACGAAGGAAAGCTGATTGCCGTTGTCGAAGGCGGCGTGGCCGAACAACTCGTAGAGCGCATGAAGGAGAACCCGATAGGCCGCCACGCCGCAATCATCGGCGAGGTCAAGACGGAGCCGCGCGGGATTGTCGCCATGCGTACAGGCTTTGGCGGCACGCGCATTGTAGACATGCTCGTCGGCGAGCAGTTGCCCAGAATCTGTTAAAGGCAATCCCAAATCCCAAGTCCCAAGTCCCAAGTCAAAAGAAAGAATCCGTATTTGACCTTGGACTTGAGACTCGGACTTGGGACTTGGGACTTGGGATTTGGGACTTAATTATGGATTCCCTCTCGATTGTTTCGGTGCTTGCTTTTGGTTTCGTGCTGGGGCTGAGGCACGCGATTGAAGCAGATCATGTGGCGGCTGTTTGTGCTATTGCCAGCGAGCGCAAGAGCATCTGGGGCTCGTCCATCGTGGGTGGTCTGTGGGGCGTGGGCCATACGCTCTCGCTGCTCATCGCGGGCGTCCTTGTCATGCTGTTCCACTTTGAGATTAGTGAAAGAGCGGCGCTCAGTTTGGAGTTCTGCGTCGGCCTCATGCTCGTCGCGCTCGGATTGAACGCTCTGCGTAAACTCGCGCGCGGAGGCCACGTTCATTTTCATACTCACCAGCACGGCGGGCGCGAGCACGTTCACCCGCACATACACGACGGCTCGCCCGAGCCAGACCCGCACACGCATCACGGCCTGGGACTTCATAGCGCGCGGCCCGTGCTCGTCGGTTTGGTTCACGGGTTGGCGGGGAGCGCGGCGTTGATGCTGCTCGTGCTCTCGACCATCGCGAGCCCGCTCGTAGGCTTTATCTATATCTTTGTTTTCGGCGTCGGCTCCATCGGCGGCATGATGATTATGAGCGCGCTCGTCGGATTGCCGCTCATGCTGACGGCGACGCGCTTTAACCGCGCGCATCTGGTGGTGCGCGGGCTGGCGGGTCTCTTCAGTTTGAGCTTCGGTCTCTTTATGGTCTACGAGCTAAGCACACGCTTCGGCCTCTTCCGTTGAGCCGCATAAAAGCAGTGACAAGTGACAAGTGACAAGTGACAAGTGACAAGCAAGAACAAGATTTTTATCTTGTCACTTGTCACTCGTCACTGTTTTAACGACCTCCGTGTTCTGGAAAGCCTTGATTTTCCACACACCATTGTCTCTGGTCATGACTAGCGAAATGATGACATTGCTTTCGCGCGGCGCGTCCGCTTGCGGAGTGCTGGATTTTCCGAGCACGTGTACGAGCGCCACGTCCGGGCGTAGAAAGCGAACCTGCTTGACGTTGAGGGTGAGCGTGGTGTTTTTGAAGATGGTGTCGAAGATGCGCTGGTGTCCCTTTTCAATCTCTGCGCGCCCGCGTATGTGCATGCCGTTGATGACCACGTAATCGGCATCTTCACTAAAAGGCCGTGCAAACGTCGCGCCGCTTTTCGTGTTCCAGCCCTGTTCCATCTCCCCGACGTTTTCGCGTATGGCCGCTTCGTCCGCCGCCCTGTTGCTTTGCGCTTCCACAGACTTCTGCGCCGGGACAACCATCACGCACGCCAGCAAAGCCATCAACACTATGATGAGCCTTCCGCTCTGAATTTCTCTTTTCATTTTTTTCTCCTCCTATTCTGTAAAGCGACGAATCGAGCGAAAAGTGTCCACCCGCGAAGAATATTTTTCACAGTCTCCTATCCGGGCCGAAGATGCTACAATTCGCGCGACAGGGCCGACCCGTCCAGTCGCCTTCAAAAAAAAGGGAGCCTCAGCCGCTTTGACCACTGCCGCCCCGCAGGAAATAACACGCCTCCTCGCTCGCTGGAGCGATGGCGACGGGTCTGCGCTCGAACGTCTACTCCCGATGGTGCACGCCGAGTTGCGGCGCATCGCTCGCCGCCAGATGCAGCGGGAGCGTCCCGGCCACACCCTTCAGGCCACGGCGCTTGTCAACGAAGCTTACTTGCGGCTCATGGGTCAGGGCCGTGTGAGCTGGCAGGACCGCGCACACTTCTTTGCCTTCTGCGCACAGGTCATGCGTCACATCCTGATAGACCACGCGCGCGCGCATGCTCGCGACAAGCGCGGCGGCGCAGTAGTTCATGTCTCTCTGAACGAAGCGGCGGCGTTGGCTGCCGTACAGAAGGGCGTGGATGTAATCGCGCTTGACGAAGCATTGCGTGAGCTGGAAATGGTTGACCCGCAGAAGAGCAAGATTGTAGAGCTTCGTTATTTCGCAGGGCTCAGCATTGAAGAGACCGGGGAAGTTCTTGGAATTTCGCAGACCACCGTGAGGCGCGAGTGGAGGCGTGCCAAGGCATGGCTCTACAGGTCAATCATCGAAGGGGGCTCTGGATGAAACAGGACCGCTGGCGAAGGATTGATGAGCTGTTCGAGGCCGCGCTCGAACGCGAGGGCGAGGAGCGCACGCAATTTCTCACGGAAGCTTGCGCCGGAGATGTGAGCTTGCGGCGCGAGGTCGAGCGTATGCTCAAGTTCGACGAGCAGGCGCGCGACTTTATAGAATCACCCGCCTTTGAAGTGGCGACGGAGTTAATGACTGAGGACGAGCCTCCGGCCTCCGCGAGTAAAAAGAGCACCGAGCGAAAATCTACGGGTTACTCTACTTCCGATTCAATTGAAGAGGGACGCTTTATTCCCGGCGACATGCTCGCCGAGCGCTACCGGATTGTAGGGCTCCTGGGTCGCGGCGGGATGGGAGAAGTCTATCGCGCGGACGACCTCAAGCTTAAACAGGCGGTAGCGCTCAAGCTCCTGCCGGAAAAGCTTTCGGACGACGGCGCTGCGCTGGCGCGCTTTTATCAAGAGGTAAGCGTGGCACGTCAAATCTCTCATCGCCACGTGTGCCGCGTCTACGACATAGGCGAATCTTCGGGGCAGCATTTTATCTCCATGGAATTTGTGCGCGGCGAAGAACTCTCTTCGCTCCTCAAGCGCATCGGTCGCTTGCCGGAAGACAAGGCCGTGGATATCGCGCGCCAGCTCTGCGCGGGCCTTGCGGCGATACACGAACGCGGGGTTGTTCATCGAGATTTGAAGCCCGCCAACATCATGATTGACGAGCGCGGCGAAGTGCGTATCACCGACTTCGGCATCGCTGCGCTGGCCGAAGACCTCGCGGGGCGAGAATCAATCGCGGGGACGCCCGCCTACATGGCCCCCGAACAACTGGAAGGCAAAGAGGCCACGGTGCGCAGCGACATCTACGCGCTCGGCCTTGTGCTTTATGAAGTGTTCACGGGACGGCGCGCGTTTGCAGCGGCCAGTCTCCCCGAATTGATTCGTCTTTATCAAAGCGACACGCAGCCGTCTAGTCCTTCGGAACTGGTCGCTAATCTTGACCCGCTCGTCGAGCGACTAATCTTTCGCTGTCTGGAGCGCGACCCTGAAAAGCGTCCACAGTCTGCGCTTGAAGTCGCGGCGGCACTGCCGGGCGGAGACCCGCTTCGTGCGGCGCTCGCCGCTGGCGAAACGCCTTCGCCCGAAATGGTGGCCGCCGCACCCAAACAGGGAAGCCTGCGCCCCATTATCGCCATCACGCTGTTGGCCTCGTTCTTTGCAGGCGTCATCCTCGTCATACTCATGTCGAGCCAGGCGGCGCTGCACCGGCTCGTCCCGCTCAAGAAATCGCCGGATGCTCTGGAGGACCGCGCGGGGGAAATTACGCGAGAGCTTGGCTACACGACGCCGCCCAGAGACGCGGTGCATGGATTCTCGCTCGACTATGAACATATCTCCTACCTGCGCGATCAGAACCAGTCGCCGCAGCGTTGGGGGAGATTAGCGACCGGACAACCGCCCATCATCAATTTCTGGTATCGCCAGAGCCCGCGCTATCTTGAGCCATACGATGCATGGATGATTACCCCGCGCGACCCGCCGAATCAACTCGCAGGCATGGTGCTCATAAACCTGGACACGACGGGTCGCTTAACTTACTTCGAGGCTGTTCCACCGCAGCAACCCGAAGGCGCACCGCAGACGAGCATTCAAGCGACGCCCGATTGGTCCATCCTCTTCAAGCAGGCCGGGCTCGACATCAATAACTTCCAACCGACCGAATCGCACTGGACGCCGCCGCACGCCTTTGACGCGCGCATGGCCTGGAGCGGCTCTTACCCGAATAGCACGGATTCACCGATACGCGTCGAGGCGGCGAGCTATCTGGGACAGCCCGTCTATTTCGAGATTGTCAACGCGTGGCAGAAGCCTCCACGACAAATACCCTTTGAAGGCAACGCCTCGGACATGGCCGGTTTCATCATGCTCATAGTCTTTTACTTCGGCGCGCTCATCCTCGGGACGTTGTTCGCCTGGCGTAACTTGAAATTGGGACGCGGCGACCGGCGCGGAGCGTTTCGGCTGGCGCTCTTTGTCTTTGCGCTCGTGATGATTCGATGGCTCTTTTTCACGCATCATGTGCCGACGCCGGGCGAGGTCGCGGGCCTGTTCCTCTCGGGCGTTCAATCGGCGCTCTTTAACGCCTGCTTTACGGGCGTGATGTATCTCGCGCTCGAACCTTTTCTCAGAAGGCGTTGGCCCGAATGGCTCATCTCCTGGAATCGTTTGCTGGCCGGAGACTGGCGCGACCCCCTTGTCGGTCGTGACCTGCTGATTGGCGCAGTCCTCGGCTGCATCTTCATGATGAGCTTTTACCTTGACGAGATGATACCGCTGTTGCTCGGCCAACCGATGAGCTCGCCCACGATTAACTCAGACCTGCTGTACGTGCTCGGCCTGCTTGGCTTGAACGGCTTCGTCCCTCTCCTGGTAAATCAAATCCACGCCTCAATCCTGTTCCCCTTCATCGCCACTTTTGTAATCCTCATACTGACCATGCTGTTCAGACGTAAACGCTTCGGCATCATAGCGACGTGGTTGCTGCTCTACGCGCTCGCGGTCCTTACTGCCGACAACCGATCATGGATCGGACTCCTGTTCTCTCTGATAGTGCCCACGATCATCGTCCTCGCCGTGACGCGCTTCGGACTGCTCACGACCATATCAGCCTTCTTCTTCGTGCATCTCACAGTCTTTTTCCCAGTCACGACGGAACTCTCTGCGTGGTACGCGAGCAGTTTTATTCTGGACTTAATCGTGCTCATCTTTTTAGCCGTCTACGGGTTCTACACGAGCCTCGCGGGACAGCCCCTTTTTCACGGCAAGTTCTTAGAGGAATGAGTCCAGGCGGTTCCGGTCGCGCGCTTGTGCGGGCGTTCTTCCGGCAGAGTTACTTCAGAGAATAAAGTGAGACGTTTACTTTTTCGCCTCGGCAGGTTTTTTCCACACTTCGTAGAGCGCGGCTAAATCTCTTTCTACGTTTTTCGTCCGCCAGTGGTCTTTGCCTTGTACTTCGCTCGCGTCCTTGTAAGCTTCGAGCAGCACGCGCAGCAGCGCGCGGTCGCCGTTGCATCGCGCACGCAAATATTCGCCACGCGCTTCAGGCTTTAGCTCTGCCGCCGCGTGAAACAGCTCCTTCACTTGTAGCCACTGTTCAGGAGACATAAAAAGAAGTGATGAATGCAAAGTGCAAAGTGCAAAATTAAAGAAGCTCTTTCTGTTCATTCATCATTTTGCATTTTGACTTTTGCACTTCCCTTGATCGTTTTGTGCAGCCATGCCTTGGCGAGGGTCCACTCGCGTTTGACGGTGGCGGGCGAAGTCCGCAGGGCTTCGGCTGTTTCTTCAATCGTCAGGCCGCCGAAAAATCTAAGCTCGACAATCCGGCTTTGCATGGTGTCAAGGACGGCCAAGTCTTTGAGCGCGTCGTCGAGCGCGACCAGATCGACTTCTCTTTGCTGCGGAAAGCTGACGGCCTCGTCGAGTGAAAGCATTGTGTGTCCGCCGCCGCGCTTCTGCGCCTGTTTCTCGCGGGCGTGGTCCACCAGTATGCGGCGCATGACCTGTGCGGCGAGGGCGAAAAAGTGCGCGCGGTTCTGCCACGAGACGTTCTGCCAATCCACCAGCCGTATGTAAGCCTCGTGCACCAGCGCGGTTGCTTGCAGGGTTTGCGCGGCCCGCTCCTCGCGAAGATACCCTTGCGCAAGCTTCCGCAGCTCGTCATAGACAAGCGGCATCAGTCGCTCGGGCGCAGATTCCTGGCCGTCGCTCAGTTCGCGTAAAACCTCTGTGACATCTTGGGACGAGGGCATTCAGACAAATCCTGAGTCATGACGATTGAGGGAGACCAGTCGCCGCTTTCGATTCGCCGCAAATTATACGTCGCCTGCCCGCCCAAATAAAATTTTTTTCCGTCCCGCTGAGCCTTTTCATTCGTGCTTTCCGCCTTGTAGAATGGAAAAGACTTTTTGCTCACGCTCTGAAACAGCCTTTTGGCCGCCCCGGTCTTTCTACTTCCCAGGTGAAAGACCTAATCCGAATCCGTAGATTTTTCTAATCCAGGAGACCACATCATGAAAAGGCAAGCCTCATCGCCCCGTCGCCGTCGCACCCAGAGATTTGATTCAACTTCCACAGCCACCCCGCGCGGGCTCGTCTTCGGGCGAGCCCTCTCCCGCATACGCAGCGCGCGGCAAGCAATTGTGTTGTCCTTCGCGCTCTTTGCATTGTGCGCCGCGCTCATGTCGAACCTGTGGCCCGGAGTGGCAGCAGCGCCCGGCGACCTTGACCCGACCTTTGGCATGGGCGGCAAGGTCGTGACCTCTTTCCCCGGCGGTTTAGACACAGCCCAGGACGTAGCCATCCAAACAGACGGCAAGATAGTCGTCGCGGGCACGTCTGCTTCAGACTTCGCGCTCACGCGCTACAACACGGACGGCACGCTTGATGCGACCTTCGGCGTGGGCGGACGCGTCCACACGGATTTCCCGGTCGGGCAGGGCGGCAACGGCAGCGCCCTCGTCATACAAACGGACGGCAAGATAGTCGTCGCGGGCTCAGCCGAAGACCCTGCCTCACCCTTTAACAGCGCCTTTGCGCTCGCGCGCTACAACACGGACGGCTCCTTAGACACGACGTTTGACGGAGACGGCCTCGTCGTCACCTCGTTTCCGGGCAGCAGCGCAGCGGCAGCAGACCTCGCGCTCCAGACGGACGGAAAACTGGTCGCGGCGGGCACGAGCACTGATAGCTCAACCTTTAACAGCGTCTTCGCGTTAGCGCGCTATAACACGGACGGCTCCTTAGACTCGACGTTTGACGGAGACGGGCGTGTCACGACGGATTTCCCCGGCCTCACCTTCGAAGAGATTCACGCCGTCGCCATTCAGGCCAACGGTCGTATCGTGGTCGGCGGGCTTGGCAACAGCGCGTTCGCGCTGGCGCGCTATAACACGAACGGCTCGCTCGATAGCGGCGCTGGGGCTGATTCGACTCCGGGCGATATGTTCGGCACGGGCGGTTTCGTCACGACCGCCTTCGGCGGCACTTTTGAAGAGGTCAACGCGCTCGCCATTCAGACGGACGGCAAGATTGTCGCCGCAGGCCAGACGGCCTTGAGCGTTGCCAGCGAGGATAACTTTGCGCTCGCACGTTACAACGTGGACGGCTCATTAGACACCAACGCGGACGCAGACCCCGGCGTCTCCTTCGATACAGACGGCAAGGTCATCACGGACTTCGGACTGGTAGACAGCGCGCATGATGTAATCATTCAGACGGACGGCAAGATTATCGCGGTCGGACGCGCGGGCACGGTACCTCTCGGAGGCTTCTGGGCGCTGGCGCGCTATAACACCAACGGCTCGCTCGACGACACCTTCGACATGGACGGCAAAGTCCTGACAGACTTTGCCGGTGGCCGTTTCAATTTGGGCGCATCCGGTGTTGCGCTCCAAACGGACGGCAAGATTGTCGCGGCTGGCGATGCCAACATTTTAGGCCAGAGGGATTTCGGCGTCGCGCGCTACAACACCAACGGCTCATTAGACACCAACGCAGACGCAGACCCCGGTGTGCATTTCGACACCGACGGCAAGGTCATTACGGACTTTCCTCTCGAAGAAGAACAGGTCACGGGTTTGGTTTATCAAACAGACGGCAAGATTGTCGCGGTCGGGCGCTTCGCTTCCCCCATCGGCCTAGTTGGCACGCAAGACCCTAACTTTTATCTGGCGCGCTACAACACGGACGGAACCTTAGATGCGACCTTCGGCACTGGCGGACTGGTCTCAACCGATTTCTCAAACCACGGAGACGACCTTGCACATGCCGTAGCCCTTCAAACGGACGGCAAGATTGTCGTGGTCGGGCAAACGGGTCCGAACATGAGCCGCTTCCCCGGCAATGGCGACGTCACTTTCGCCGTCGCACGCTACAACACGGACGGCACTCTTGATTCGACGTTCGACGGTGACGGGCTTGTCACTACGGACTTGAGCCCATCAACGCGCGACGTTGCTTTCGGCGTAGCCATTCAGGCAAACGGTAAGATTGTCGCGGCAGGCACAAACGGCTCGGATTTCGCGCTCGTGCGCTACAACACCAACGGCTCGCTCGACGATGCGACGGGAACAGACATCACGCCCGGCGATTCGTTCGGCACGGGAGGCCGTGTCACGACGGACATGGGCGGTTTAGATACGGCCAGAGCCGTTGTGATTCAAACTGATAATAAAATTGTCGCGGCAGGCACAAACGGCAGCGACTTTGCGCTCGCGCGTTACAACGTGAATGGCTCGCTTGATACTAATGCGGACGCAGACCCCGGCGTCTCTTTCGACACAGACGGCAAGGTCACTACGGACTTCAACGGCGGCACGGACGAAGCGACCAGCCTCGTCCTGCAACCTGATGGAAAGCTCGTCGCGGGCGGCTCGGCCACGCTCACGGGGATTAGCAGCGACTTCGCACTGGCGCGCTACAACACTGACGGCTCCTTAGACATGGCGGGCTTCGGCACAGGCGGCAAGGTCACTACGGACTTCGGCGGTTTCGATACGATAGGTGAGATAGCCCTGCAAACGGACGGAATGATTGTGGCCGCCGGCCTCTACTTTCCAATCAACACTGCCGCCGCAAACGGGGAGCAGGCGAGAGAGGCTGTGGCGCTCGCCACCCCTGCCGCCTTCTTCGCGGTCGCGCGCTACACCACTGGCGGCACGCTCGACCCGGGGTTCGGCATCGGAGGCAAGGTCACGACGGACTTCTTCGGCGTCAACAATCAGGCGGACGCCGTTGTCATACAGGCGGACGGCAAGATTGTCGCGGGCGGACTTGTTGACACGGGCAGCAGCCGTGATTTCGGTCTCGCTCGCTACGATGCAACTGTTACGCCGACGCCTACTCCAACACCTACACCTACACCTACACCAACCCCCACGCCGACACCTACGCCCACACCAACTCCAACCCCGACGCCGACACCGACACCAACACCAACACCAACACCAACTCCGACACCTACTCCTACGCCTACTCCCACTCCAACACCTACTCCTACGCCGACGCCCACTCCCACGCCGACTCCGACGCCCACACCAACACCAGCGCCGACGCCTGCCGCCCTGCAATATTCGCAGGCCAGCTTCTCAATCTCGGAGAGCGCGGGACAGGCCGTCATCACCGTCACGCGCACGGGCGATACTTCCACGGCTGTCAACGTGGATTACCAGACCACGGACAACAGCGACCCCGCCGCTTTTGTCCTCTGCACCGCCGTCCCCTCCGGCACGGCCTCCTCTCGCTGCGACTTCAACACAGCGCTCGGTACACTGCGCTTTGCTGCGGGCGAAACTACTAAGACCTTCAACGTCCTCATCACCCAGGACTCTTATGTCGAAGGCAACGAAACTCTGCAACTCTTTTTGAGTAACCCCACGGGCGGAGCTGTCCTTGGCTCGCAGAGCACCTCCACCTTGACCATACAGGACGACGTGCCCGAATCAACCGTGAATCCCATCTCGGACGCACGCAACTTCGTCCGCCAGCACTATCACGACTTTCTCAACCGCGAGCCCGACCAACCCGGCTGGGACTTCTGGACCGACAACATCACGAAATGTCTTGACCCAAATCGTCGTCCCGCAGGGCAAACAGTTGAGCAATGCCTTGCGCGTCAGGCCGAGACAACGAGCGCGGCCTTCTTCCTCGCACCGGAATTTCACTACACGGGCTTCTTCGTCTTCTGCGTCTACAAGGGAGCATTAGGCAGGATGCCCACCTTCCTTGAGTTCATGCGTGATGTCCAGCAGGTCTCGCGCGGCATCGTCGTCAACAACCAGCTCTCGGCTGCGGTGATTAACCAGAACCGCGAGCAGTTCGAGATTGAGTTTATCCAGAGACCGGAATTCGTAGCTATCTACGGCTCATTAAGCAACACGGATTACGTTAACCGGCTGTTCCAGACCACAGGTACGCCAGTCACTGATGCAGAGAAGCAGGCACTGGTGAACGGGTTGAACAACATGACGGAGACGAGAGCATCTGTGTTGCACAAGGTAGTGAACGGGCAGCGGGTGATAGCCGAGGGACAGGTAGAGGTTACCGCGCTGTACGGGAAGATGTTTTGTGAAAGCCAGTTCAATTCGTCCTTTGTGCAGATGGAATACTTCGGGTACTTGCGCCGCAATCAGGACACGCCGGGATTCAATCACTGGTTGAATAAGCTGAACGTGTTGGGCGACTACTTGAAGGCAGAGATGGTGCGATCCTTCCTCATCTCTCCCGAGTACCTACAGCGCTTCGGCGGGACGCCGTAAGCGTTGCGAGCGAAACAGCGACGCGCGCCGTCCCACATGACGAAGGTTCGGCGCGCGTCGAGCTTGACTGGCAGCACGTAACATCTGAATGGAAGGAGCAGTTTGAAAAGTCCCGTAGGGACTGAATGTTTATAGTTTAACGTCATCAATCAAGAATCAAGCTCCGTAGGAGCGTCATGTAATCTATGAAGCACATGCCGCTCCTACGGAGCTTGTTATCTTTTATCGCCTGTCAGCTATAAACATCTAAGCTCCTACGGAGCTAAAACGAAAGACAGGACTTTTCAAACTGCTTCTAAAGAACCGTCATCACCTTGAGCTTCTACTCTCGCTCGTGACGCTCAAGGCGATGACGGAACGAAACACATCGCCAGTCGTAGAAAGACGCGGCGCAAATCTATCGCGTGAAATCCCGTCTGCTGATTTCCGTTTTCATCCGTGAAGTCGCCGAAGTAGATGCACGCCAGCGGCGCATAGTGATGCTCGACGCCACGCGGCGGCAAGACCCTTGGCTGATTCGGTTCGTCGCGCGGCCATTCGATGTCGCCGGTCGCCGTGCGCGCCGGTATCAGCCAGTAATCGCCCGTGCGATAGTTGACATTTGATGAAGGCGCTTGAAAACGAACCTGTATGCCGTCTTCCAGCGTGACCCAATCGGAGGTGATGAGCGCGGCGTTGTCCTTGTCGCTTAATTTGAGACCGCCTGTTCTGCTATCGCCCGCCCTTTGGTCCCAACGCCGCAAGAGCATGCGCGTGTCCCGCCCTGTCTGCTTAGGCGGCGCTTTCTTGAGCGTGACGGACATCGCGTTCGTGTCAACGCTATCCACTTTATAGAGAGGCGGCGGTGGCGGCAGCGGCGTCCCCTTGGGCAACAGCATGTCTCCTTCAAAGAGCACTCCCTCGGCGTCAATCAGCTCGACCCAATCGCCCGCCTGCAAACCGGCCCGCTCATCCCGCCCCAGGTGTTCCAGATAAACTATTTTTTCTGAGATGTTCACCACCGGATAGACGTTCGAGCCGTTATCGCGTGACCATTTGAAAGTCGGCGGAGCATTGTCGGCATTAGGGCTGCCCGTGTGAATCTCCACGCGGTAGAGCTGATTCTCCGCGCCGCGATAACGCGCGTCGGGCGAAATGATGCAGGGGTCGGTCGAATCATCCGCCTCAGGCTCAGGCGCTTTCGCCGCCAGACCGCCGCGCCCCTGTGGCCGCAATTTCTCCATCAGACCCATCCACAGCGGACTCTTTTCAAACTCTTCACACTTTATTTCGTCTGGGTCGTTGGGCACTCCCTGTCTGACGACTTTGACTTGCCAGACGACTTGCGAGCGCGCGGCGGTGTCTGGACCAGCCAGCGCTATCTCGCGAATCGAGGGCTGTTCGCTTGCCGAGACGGAGCGCTCCCAGACATCCAGGTAAACAAGAAAGGGAGCGTCCGGAAGTTTGTAACGCTCGCGCCCCAGTGCGCTGTCGATGGGATAGCCGCTTTGCGTATAGTAGGTAGAGGGTTTCTGCCCCACGGTCCCCATGCGAAAATCTTTGGCTTCCTCTTCTTCCTCGCTTTCCTCGTCCACGGCCTCTTCTTTGTGCCCCATGTGATGAGCAAACTCTGTCATCTCTATCTGCGTGCCGCCGCCGGACATTCCGGTAGCGACGGGTTCGTTCTCACACAAGATGCCGTCAACGTAGTAGCGGCCCGTGCCGATTGACAGGTTCTCCAGCTCGTTGTTCGAGCCGGACTTCAGCATCGGACCAATCTCAAAGCCAAGCTGGTCTTCCGGCCCGCCGTATGGACCGATAAGGTCCGTGGCGAGCATGCGCAGGTAGTGCCACAGGATTTCCGTCTGCTCGTTCCAATCGGCGTCCAGTTGAACGCGCCCCTGTTGCATCAGCACGCGTGTAAAATGATTGGCCGGGTCAAAGGTGAAGCGCGAGAAATCGCCTTTCATAAGCTCTCCTTAATCTGCAAAGATGAGACCCGCGTCCATACCGGCGGGTGTAAATTCGTTCAAGCGGGCGCGCAGGTTGGCCTCGCGTTGCGGTTGAAAAAGATCGTGGAACGCGCCCATCTCGGATTCGTCGTCAGCGCCGCGCCTGATTTCCGGCGCGCAATCTTCGCTGAGCTGGCAATAGCGGGGCGTGGCGTAAACGGTGCTATTGAATCTGGGCCGGACGCGTGCTTCTTCATCGGCACGCGCTTCCGCGAGCGCGTCCGCCTCGCCCTTCTTCGCGGGCGGCAGTTGGGCGAGGACTAAATCGGGCTGGCAGTTGTAGCGGCGCGGAGTCCGCGAGCGCGGGCGCACGTAGCAGAAGCGCACGCAACCCAACTGGCTGCGCGCGACCAGCACGCGGCCCATCAGGATGGAGTTTTCCGCAAGCTCTATGGCGTGTACGCGCACCTTGCCGAAAACCGTGCTGCGTAGAAGCCGCAACACGGCGTGAGCCACCAGACGGCCCGGACCTGAAAGCGCTTCCAAATCATGATTGACTGAGTCCAGAATGCTGTCGCTAATTTGTATGCTGGTGGGGTCGGTCGTAACTTCGTTTGCCGTGACACGTATCGTGCCGACGATGCTGTGCTCTATACGCAGCCGCGCGCTTGTGTCTACAAGCTCGATGCTCGGCTCGGCCTCGTTTTCGGGACGGCAGTGATTGTCGAGCGACCAGCCGGGAACAAGCGTCGAGTGGCGAATGACGACCTCCGTGAGCGCGCCTGTAATCTGCACGCTGCGCCCCGTAATCAGCAGACCGTCAAAGATCAAAGAGGGAAGAGGCGGCAACTCGGGCAAGGCAGCCGCGCCTGTGGGCGGCGCGGTCCGCTCCTGTCGATGGCGCGGCGCGCGGTGCTTCTCGGCTTTCTCATCTTTTTCGGTCGGGCCGATGATGGAGACCGCCTCCGGGCGATTGGTGTAATAGTTGAGCAGCTTGATGGCCGGACGCGCGCCGTTGACGGCTCGAATCTCAAGGCGTTGACCACGTTCGAGCTTGAATTCCAGCGGCTCGACGTAAGCGCCGCTGTCCTCAATCTCTATCACCGCCTCTGGATGTATCGCGCTCTCTGCTTTCCACGCGCGCAAGGCGTCGCCGATTCTTTCAAACTTTCGATTGGCCTCAGGCGTTTGAGTCTTCGGCTCGGGCGACTCTGCCTGCACCCTGAACGGCTGGCCCTCAACTTCCGGCGACTGGCTCACGCGATAGATTTGACACTTCGGCTTTTCGGGCTGCTCCGGCTTCGGTTCATCGGAAGCGGGCACAGGTTCTTCATTCCAACCGGAGCGCGGGAGACAGGCGGGCCGCAGGCGACGCTCATACTCGCCGCCGCCCATGTCGGCGCTAAAGCCGTAATGATAAGTAACCCAGACGCCAGTTCGCGGGTCGTATTCCGATGAGAAAATAATGCGCCCGAGTCGCGGGTCAACCGCGACCTGTTCGCGGCGCGGCACGTAAGCCCAGTGGCTTAAATCGGCGGCGACGATATTAGCGGCAGGCACAGCCCGAAGCTTTCCGTCGTCCTGACCCGTGAAGATGCACAGGCTCTTGCCCGGTCCGTAGTAATCGAGCGTGCGTTCTTCAAGCGCGCGGCGGCGAATCGGCGCAGGCACGTTCATCTCGTCTGCGATGTGCGTCGGCGCGGGCTCTGCCGTAGGGCTCGTGTAGAGCTGCGTGTTTGTGCCGAGCACGCTGAAGGTGAAGTGATTCCGCGCGCGGTCAGTGCAGAAGGCCGGAGACAGCGTGCTTGAATAAGCGTTTAATCGCCAGACGAAAAGCCCGACCTCGGGAATGTTGTAGCGCCCGCGCGTGCGGTGCGAGCCCGTGCGCCGTACATCGACCGTGTGGGACAGCTCGTCGAAAGCGGTATTGATGCGGTCAAGCGCGTCGCCCGCGCGCAGGTCAACTGTGCGGGCGCGCTCCGGGTGAAGATGGTTGATGTGTTGCGTCCAGCCTAAGAGTTGATAGAACTCTACGGCGCGCGGGGGCCAACCGGCCACGTCTCTGCCGAGCAGCTCCAACAGAGAGAGCGTGCCCTTGCGGCGGCGATTGCCGATGGTGTTGGCGACCTCGCGGCGCGGCACAAGAAACTTGTTGCGTAGCTGTCCCTGAGCGGTCGTGACAGCGCCCGGCTCGCCCGCTTCATGCACAATCCGGTGGCCGATTAAATCAGCGATGTAGGGCACAACCCAATCTTCGCAGGTCTCTATAAACCAGTTGTCGTAAAGCTGGCGAATGTCTTCCTCGACAATATTGACCTGCTCGCTGATAACTGTGAGTAGAGCGCGCAGCGGTTGGCCCAGCTCTATATCGCGCTGGCGATAGACCACCGGCAGCAGTTCGTACAACCTGTCAGTCTTCTCCTTCATGCTTTCAGTTCCTTCAGAATCAACGTGTCTGGAACCATCGGGCTGAGAACGGCAATCTCGGCGGGCAGTATGCGCTTGTCCGGATTGGTCGCCAGCCGATCAATGTGAGCCATCCTGACCGCTATGCGTGGCGGTAACGGGTTCTGTTCGAGCTTTTCAGCGAGCTTTGTCAGGTCTTCGGCGGTAATCGTCTCGTCAACCCACCCGAGCGTGTCCACGTCAACGTAGACCACGCCTTCGACCACCTGTATCGCGCTGATGATTTCGCTTAAGAGCACATCCTGCCCCAGCTCGCGCCGCGCGAAGCTAAAGGTATCAAGGAGCGCAGCGCGAATCTTCGGCTCGACTTTTTCCCACAGGTAATCCGGATGGATACGCACACCCGCGCTGATGATTAAGAGCTTGAGCAGGCGCTTCTTGATTTGCACGGCTTGAAATGGGTCGCCGAAACGGCTTAGCGAGAGGCGCAGGTTCTGGAAAAGGTCCGAAGTCTCCGCGATAGGAATGTCTTCGGCCCCGGCTATGGTTAAGAAGACGACCTCGCGGGAGGCGTCGGAGAGCCGCGCGGCGCTCGTCTTGCCGATGCCCGCAAAGGTACGCACAAAATCTTCGTAGTCCTGCACGGAGACCAGCCGGTCGAGCGACATCACAGCCATAGGCGCGTTGCGTCGGCCCGTATCGCGGTCTTCTTTGTCCGCGCCGCCCGTGGCCGCCAAGGGATTGACGACTTCTTTTACGCCGAGCGGTTTGGTGGCAATGATTGAAATTTGTCCGGCACGGACGTTGCCCTGTTTGCCGATGCCGTTGCGATACTGGGCCGTGATGTTTTCGATGCCGGTCGGCAGACGCGCTCCCTGCTCGCCGTTGCCGAAGATGATGTGCGTCTTGCTTTCATCGTCGCTGCGCGTGATGTAGCGCCGATCCTTTGGCCCCAGCTCGATGAGGCTTTCAGCTTCACGCCAGAGGATGTCGTTGACGCGCACTTTCAAAGTCGACTCGATGCCCGAGATGGTCGGCGCAGAAACAAAGGTCAGTGGCGGTTGCTTGAGCGTGAAGGTTTGCAGAGGCTGGCTGGCGTCGCCGCTGCCTAAGACTTCGTTGCGCGTTTCGCCGTGCGTGGCGTGCGCGACGTTGCCGTAGATAGTGACCGTGTCACGCTTGTACTTGTAGGCAAGGCTGTTCGCCAGGATAAGCGTCGTGTGATTTTTATCGCCGGGCCGGTTCTGGTCGCGTCCCTGTCGCAAGCCCGCGAGCATCACAAGCTCCGCCGATTTGAGCCCTTTGATGGGAAGCGGCTTCTCCTCGTTTTGTCCGTCGCCGGTCGCGCCTGCGGCTCCGACTCCAACGGCGTCCGGTTTATCTGTCGAAGTAGTGGCCGCTTCACCACGCACCTCGGGCATACCTGTAGCGGCGGGGGCAGGTTCTGCGCTTGCGGTCGCGGGCTGTGATGAAGAAATGTCCACGCGCTCGCCAGTGATAATCAACCACCGCCCCGTTTCCAATCCGCTGTAGAAACCCTCAAGCTCTATATCTTTGCCGTAGATAGGATTTGCGACAGGGTCAATCGGCGCTTCGGCCAGCTCAAGCAGCTCGCTCTGCACGAAGACAGCCGTGGTGCGAATGACATCGAAGCTATTGTTCCTGAGATCGATTTCGTCGCTCTCTAGAGGGTCGGGGTTGAGCCATGGTTTTTCCAGCGTCAACTGTGTGGTCTTCAAAGCAAGACCGTACTCGGCTTTGGAAACTTCTCCGACGTGCTCTATGCGGCTGATGACGAGCGGCGACGATTCACCCGTAAGCTTTTCACGCTGCTCAAGCGCGACCCAGCTTTCGGGCTCGTCCGGCGTGCCCTTTCCGCTCGGCAGGATTTGCGGATACGGCGCATCGAGCGCAACTATCCTGGCTTTTTCCGTCGCCTGCTGTTGCAATGAGAGCACCTTGCCGGTGATGGTCAGCGTCGTGTCCGTGACAAAGATTGTGGGCGGCGAGGCGAACGATTCTTCGTCGTCATCAGACTCCGGGTCGTCGCGATTAAAAGTGACGCTCGTCGGGTCGAGCGCATTGGTCGCGAAGACCTGCGAGATAACTTTCGAGAAATCGCAGGTGACGATGACGTTGCGCGTCGGAAAATCAAATTCCAGGATGAAAGGCGGCGCGTCATTAAACGCAGCAGCCGGAAAACCGATTTGGCCGCCAATAACAGTAATGACTTTCAGCTTCACTTTAATCGGGTCTTCGCCTGCCTGCGGATAGTGAATGTCAAACTCGTAGTCGGGCTGCGGCGGACCCGTGGGAATTAAAGTGCTTTCAATTTCGGGCGCATCTCCGATTTTGAGTTTCGTCTTAAACCCGGGTCGTGGGGGAGCCGTTCCGCCAAACTCCCTCAGGAAACGGATTTTGAGATTGAAATTCTCCGGCGCGCCGCTCGCCCCTTTAACCAGCGTCCACTCCTGCTGGCCTTTGACTTTGCCCTTGTCCGGGCCTTCGTCCTCAAGGATATTTTGCAGCGGAGCGTTGTGGCCGAAGACAGAGGCGCGCGTGCGCAGGGCGTAAACCTTGAGCTGCGGCGGTGTGACCGGCTGGTTCTCCAAAGCCTTGACGAGCAGCGGAGCGACGGCTGGCCGCAAGGCCGTCAGAAGACTCGTAGTGATGTCGGATTTTGGACCGAAGACCTGTTCGATGCTGCGGTCCAGACGTTGCGGGTTAGGCGGCGGAATCGAAGGAGGTTTTTCGAGGTCGCTTAAGATGGAGTTCAAATCGGTTGCGATTGACTCCGCCTGTGCCTGCGATGTGGTTGCATGCATCTGAGTCTTGGCGCTCGGCGAATCCGATGCCGTGGAAGATTCTACTTCCGCAATATTCTTTGCTGCTTCGACTTCTTGGCTTGCCGCGACGCTGGCTAGACTCTCTTCCAAATCCGTGATGAGTTGTTGAATCCACGGCTCAAGCCTCGTGAAATTTCCATCGATGGCCGCGCGATGCTTCTCCTGTAATTTAGGCAGCACCTCTTTCTCTATAACGCGCGACAGCTCCGCGACGTCCAGATTCCTGCGCAACGTTTCCAGTTGCTCCGCGACACTTTTGCCCGTGCTCGTCTTCAACATCTCGCCGAACTCTGTTTCATCGCTGTAGTGTTCGACAATTTCCTGCACGCGCTCGCGGAGCGCAAAGGATTGCGGCGCGCTCATGCCCTCAAGTTGAGCGGGCGCTTTCATCGTCGCTTCAAGCGGTGCTTCGCCTGTCCCCGCCTCCGGCCTTACCCACAATTGGAGAGTGACCTTTGTGCGGTCCGCTACGGAATCCGGCTCGACCTTCATGACGCGGAAAAGCTCCTGGCGGCGAGCGTCTTGGGGCGCAGGAGGTTTACGCGGCGGGCCGAAGTCTATAAGGATTGGGTCGTTCGGTTTGAGATTGGTCGCAGTGCCTTTGAAGTAAAGCACCTTGCCGCTCACTTCCTCTGGCCGGTCCGGGGCTTGCGGTTCGGTCAGGCGCGGTTGGAGCGTGTTCCACTCCGTGCGGGCCGCAAGGTCATGCGATGTTTCAAACGATTGCAGCGTCTCGCCGGGACCGGGGACGCTTTGCGCGCGGCTGCCCGCAGGGATTGTGACCGCGCTATCTTTTTCCAGCGTGTAAGCGAAAAAGGTGCTCGCGGCGACGCCCGGACGCAGGTTGTAGCCGACAAGCCGTGCCAGTTCGAGCACCGAACGGCGCTCGGTGGCCGTGCGCAGGTAGCCTTCGTTGGCGATGCGCTCCTGATAGAAGGTAAGCACGTCTGCGACAGTGGACCATGCATCCAGCAGGGCTATGGCCGGGTCGTCCGCCTCGCGCGTCTTCAGCTCGCCGAGCGGGTACGGGCGAGCCTCTTTCTTAAAAGGCTTGCCCCCCGGCTCAGTATCTTTCAGATAAAGACTGGAGAGCCGCGCCTTCATCGTCTCAAGGAACGTGGCGTGTGTGCCGACGCGATAGCTGAGCACGGAGAGACCGGGCCGGTTGCGTATCTCTGCCGGGGTGCTCTCGTGTATACCTTCACAGCAGCCGCAAGTTTCCTTCATCGTCCACCTCGCATCTTGAGCATCAATCTGCCGCGCTCAGGGAAGCTCGGGTCGTTGGCAAGACGCGCCACTTCGAGCGCATCGAGCCTGAGCACGCCTTCCTCTATAGCCTGTTTACGTTCTTCTCCAATCTCTTCTTCCGGCTCCTGTTTACGCCCGACATCAAGACGCTCAAGCTTCTCGACCTTAACGCTCTCAACACCGGGCACGGCCTGAGCTGCGGCCACCAGTTGGCTCAAATAAATGTCGTCGCCAAACGTCAGATTGTCCGGATGGAAAAGTCCTAGCTGACCACCGGGCAGCCTGCGGTTGCTGTAGAGATCGAGCAGCGCGGCTTTGACGTGGCCGCGCAGGTATTCGGGCCGCACGCAGACGAGGAGCTGTATCTCCAGCGGCACGTATTTCGCGAGCCGTACCGAAAGGTCGTGGCCCATTCGACGCACGGGCGCGAGCGAATCCGAGACCTCTTCAAGAAGTTGCGAGTCCGCCTCTTCCATCCCGCGCGGGTCAACCGCCACCTGCATCTCGTACCAGCTTCCGGTCCAGCGCAAACTGGCCGCCGCCTGCTGCACACCGCTACGGTTTCCGCTCGCGGCGAGGCTGGCGTAATCGTCCGAGGTAATCGCGCGCTGCAAGATTTTACGAAAGGCCGTCGGCGCGTAGAGCTTGGCTTCGCGTGTCGATTCGGGCTCTGTCCCGCCGCGCGCGGGCAAAGGATTGCGCACGCTCCGAACCTCTCCGGGGTTGATAGATTGACGCGTTTCCATGGTTTCCAGGTCCGGAGGTCTGACAGTGATGTGCGAGATTGATTCAGCGCCGACGTTTCCGGCGCGTCCCTGCCCGACGCGATACTTCGCCTGAAGAATCGAGCCCGCGTCGGGCGTGCGGCCCAGATCGTTATCGCCGAAACGTAGATGAGCGAAGCCTTCATCATCAATTTCGGCGACGAAGTGACGGTCGCGCCCCTGGCTTCCGAGCAGGTTACGCACGGGCGTCCATCGCTTTCGCGGAAGTTTGGCATTCGCGCCCGCCGTATCATCGCTCGCCGCTTCGCCGGTCTTACTGCTTTCCGGCGGCGATTCATCCACCACAATCCAAGGCATAGCGTCGCGCGGGTTCTGCCGCAGGGCGGCGCTTGCCGACCCGAGCATCAAATCGCTCTTGAGGCCGAGCCTCTCAATCAAGCTTTCTCCGAACATCATCGACAGCTCTTGATGCTCAAGCTCCGTGAGCACATAGCCCGCGAGCGCGCGGCGACGCAGGACCGCGAGCCGCTTTCTCTTCTTCAACAAAAGTTTCTCCGCGCCGTCGAGCAATTTTTCCAGCGCCTCGGCCTGATCTTTCGCGCGCGGGGCAGGCCCTCTCTTTTTGACGGTCGTGACGAGACCAAGCTCGGTCAAAGAGCGTTCGCCGAAGATTTGCTTTAGCTCATCCAGTTGCTCCTGTGAAAGAAGCTCATGGCGGCGCGTCTGCTTGAGCAGCTCTATGACGCGCGCGCGCACGAGCCGCATCAGCTCGCTCAGAGCTTTGGCCTGACGACGCGCGATGACAGAACTTTTCTTCAGGGGCACACGATGAGTGAGCGGCGCTTGATTGAGCTTCGGGCGAAAATAGCCTGTGCGCAGGATAGTCTCGCGCGGCTCTCCCGCGCGGACGCAACCGGCTTCGTCCTGCTTGCCCATGGGAACAGTCCACTTGTCGGACTTGACCCTGCGCCCGTGGTCGCAAAGCACGATGTTGCCGCGCGCGACGCTGACATCCGTAATCAACTCGCAACCGGGCGCGCGCCCGACCGACGAGATGCACAGGCTGAAGGGCAGTGCGTCTTCCGGCCCCCACTCTATGTTGACGACTAGATGGCCCGTGAGCGGGTCCACGTCCGGCTCAACTTTGGTCAAACGGACGGCGTGACGATGAAGTGGATCGGCGTCTTCCGGCTTGCCTGTATTGGGGCCGAGGACTTCTTCAAAGATAAGCACGTCGCCCGCTTTCAAATGCAGACCGCGCTCGGGCTCCGGCTCCGGTTGTTCTCCGTAACCGCCCCCCTGCGTTTGTTGAGAAGCGTGCCGTCGATGTTTCTGCTCCTTCTCCTCTTCTACTTCCTGTTTCCACTGCTGGTAAGCTTGACGGTAATCATCCTGATAAGCTTGATTTTCATCCTCGTCGCCTGTTTGCGGGGGAGTCTGAGCGCCCGGTTCACCGTCGTCAATGAGTGTTGCAGAAGTTGCGCCGCGCGGCAGACAACATTCCGTGTCCTGCCATGTGTAGAAGAGCAGCTGGTTATGAGCCACGTAGAATTTGAGAGGCTGCGGTTCCTGAACAAGCGGCTCGAACACTTCATACATGTTCGCGGAAACTTTTTGAATCTCTTCCACCGCCAGCAAGCTGCGGTTTGACGCAGACGCAGAAGCTTGCACGTCGCCGCCCGGCGGCAGTAGAGAATTGACGCGCGTCGTGAAGTAAATATCTTCCGGGTCAACTTCCAGATCATTGTTGACTTCAACGCACACCCAAGCGCGCGCGTTTGAGCCTTCCTGTAACTGGTAATCAACGAGCGTCGCGTGACGACGAACAGAGATACGCTGGCGCGCAGTGTCCAGATAGCTTTCGGTGGCGACGGCGTCCTGATAGTAGCTCAGGTAATCGCCCGTGTAGGCGAGGATTTCCACGAGCGCAATGCCTATGTCGGGGACGTGCCGCTCCTTCCACTCGGGCATGACGAGCGCGAGGCGGTCCAGAATCAGTTGACGAAAGCTGGCGTAGTCTTTGGCTAGATAATTAATCTCCGGCTCGGGCAAATCCTGCGGCGCGCAAAGATTCTGCGGCTGACAATCAAGCTCGGTCGGGCAGTTGGCTTTGAAGCTGAACTCAATCTGTGCATAGCGCGGGTCAAAACCATCGAACGGCTCATCGGACGGCTTACCATTGTAAGCGTTGACGAGCTTCAAAGTGTAAGTGGAAAAATCTCCGGGTTTGTCCACAAAGACTTTCAAGCAATCATCGCGCTCCGGGTCATCTATCTTGCAGAGGCGAATCTTGACGACGCGTATATTACGAATGCGTGCGCCGCCTTCGATGCGTACGTTGCGACGGCGAACCGCTTCCGGGGCTTTGCCCAGAAAGAAGACCGTGATGACGTGTTGCGTCTGGTCAACCTCGACATAGTCTATGCCGTTGAGGTCTGATTCACCTTCGGCGTTTGTGTGAGCGCGAATCAATCGCCGTCTTGCGCTCTGGTCCCGGCAGATTTCCGAAATCTTCATCGTTTCACACCGTGCGCGAAATTCGCGCGAGTTGAGATTCCTGTGTGCGCCGCACTATGTACTGCACCACGACGGTCAGCCGCGAGTCGTCGCTTTCGACCTCCAAAGCTTGCAGCTCTATGAGGTCGCCGAGCCATTGTTGTAGAGCGGCCTGCAAAGTGTATTGAAGCGCGGCGGCCAATTCAGGGCTGTTGGGAGCAAAGATTAACTGCATCAGTCCGCTCCCGAAATCAGGACGATTGACGCGCTCGCCCGGATTGGTAAAGAGCAGTTGCTCTATCAAGTCGCGTATGTGTGCGTCCCCGTTGGTCGCGGCGGTGCGCCCACGCTCGTCGAAATGAAATGGATAATCTATGTTCATCTGAGGTCTCACGCTTTCTCTTACATTCCGCTGGCGCGCAACTGCGTCAGGATAATCATGAGCGGCGTTCCCGTCGGCGCGCAGATGGCCTGACTATCCATGAGCAGCACGGGCTGGCCCGCGACGGTGACGCGCGTGGCGGCGGTGATGAACTGCGCCGTGACGCAGGGGCCGTTGGCGGCGGGCGGCGGCGGCAGCGCACACCCGGCCACCATGTAGGGCGAAGCAATCGTCACCACGGGTTGTCCCGAAACGAGCACGCGCGGGTTCGGCGTCACAGGCGTCGCCTGCCCCGCGTGCGAACACAAAACAGTCGCGCCTAAATGAAGTAAAAATCCGGGCATCGCTTCTCCTTCAAGAGATTGATTCATCGGTTCATTTTTTCATTGAATCAATGAACCGATGAATCAATGAATCAATAGCTTTAGATGATCGTCATTGCGCCGTTGTTGATCGTCACGGTGGGGCCGACCATGATGATGCTGGCCCCTTTACCGTTCTGGATGTAGATGCCTGTGTCGTTGACGATCAGGGTTGCGCCCGTCGTGCTCTTGAGCATGATGCCGCCCGTAGGTCCGGGCAGGTCGCTGATGATGAGCGAGTTTTGTAAGCCGGTTTGGAGCACGATGCTCGGGCTCACGGGATTGCCCGCGAGTGCCAGCGCGGGAACTTCCGCCACCGTGCCCCAGAACCCGCCGACCCAGATCGGATGGTCCGGGTCGCCCTGCTCAAACTCCATCCACACGCCCGCGCCCATTTGCGGCACAAAGTATGTGCCCATCTGTTTTCCGGCAATCGGCACGCAGGGCATGGCCCAACTTGTAGGGACCAGACCCGAGACATCAGGCACAATCGCTTGAATGCGCCCCATTTGCATCGGGTCTATATTGTTGGCGACCGTACCGCGATACTTCCCATAAAATTTTTTCGCACTCATGCTGGCACCTTCGGCAAAGTGGAAATCAGACCGTTACGCGCGAGCGAGAAGTCCTGCTTGTACTCGCCGCGCTTGATGTTGTGCGTCACGCTCTTGACGTAGTAGAGACCGTCGAAAGCCATCCCTGCGCCGCGCACGCCGACCAGCTCGCGCGCCTTTAAAATTCGCCCGTAGCGCAGGACGTTCAAAGTTCCGTTGCCGAAGACGGCGTCGGAGCTACGGGCGGCTTTGGCTAATCCGATCAACGCCGCCTGAATGGGCGAGAGCTTGGCCGTGCCCGTGATGAACTCTATGTGCTTCGGCAAAGGCGGAATCAAACCCAAAGGCGGATTGAGCGGCGTGATGTCCGGAATCGGAATCGGAATCGGAATTTTGGTTATCAGGTTCTGAATAAAGAGCACGGGCAGCACCTTTCTTTCCGCGTCGAAATCAAAGCTTAAGGATTCGACGTTGGTGTGCGCGTCCATGTTGATGTTGAGCGCGGGCTGCGGCACTCCGACTTTAATTTCCGGTCCCCAGTAAGCCGTGTTCACACCGGGCACAGGTCCGGGCTTGATGTAAAAGATGTAGCCCACCTCGTCTGCAAGGTCGTTGATGTAGTTAAAATCCGTGCCCTTCTGTCTGGGGATACGCTCGATGGGTATGGGCACGTCAATCAGGATGCTGGGAATCACCAGCGGTATGAGGCCGAAGACGGCATACTTGAGAATCATGATTGCGACGCGCGCTTCGGCAGGCATCGCCGGGTAAGGGAAGCCGTCGAAATCTATCAAGTCCATGACGGCTGTGAGGTCGAGCCCCGTGATGGTCAAAGTGGAATGGCCCGCGTCCGAGCCGGGCGAGACCTGTTGCTTGGTAATCACGCCGTCCATCAAAACTTCGGGCGTGCCGTTGACGGTGACGACGATGACGACGCGCATCACGGGCGGAAGGCTCCCGCCCGTCAGTAGAAAAATCGTGTGCAGCGGCGAGTTGTTGCTCAAGTTGAAAGTCAATTCAAAGCCGCTCTGCGCGCGCGGCTCCGAGGTCGTCATGACCTTCACGCTCTGAAGCGCGTCCAACACACTTTGCGGCACGGGCACAGGAATCACAGGCCCGACCATCAGAGTCATGTAGAAGCCCTTAAGCATTTGGAGTCCCCGGTATCCCTTCGGGCAGAGTGATGCGAAGTCGCCGCCCGATTGTTTCCGTCAACTCTTCCGGACGCATCGCGCGGTTGGCATCCGCGACGCGCCAGAATTGCTCCGGGTCGCCAAGGTGTTTAGCCGTGATGTTGTCGAGCCGCTCGCCTTCTGTGACGATGTGTTCTTCCAGCAGAGAGAAATTCTCCGGCTGCGGCAGAAAGCGGCGCTTCAGGTAAACGACCGCGACGTTATTCGGGAGCGTGATTTTCAGAGTCTCAAAACCGTAATAACGGCTGGTCGGAGAAAAGTTATTCGTGCTCATAGAACACCTCCAATCCCGAGTGCGCTCAGCGAGCCGCCCGCGTTCTTTGTAGCGAGCTGCTCTTTCTGCTGAAGGTAGATCATGAAGAGGCTGCCTCCCTTGTGGTTAAAGCCCAGATCATCGACGTTGAGGACGCGCATGCCGAGGCTGATCTTGGCGCGCATGGGATTAAGCTGCGGGTCGAAGGCTTCTTCCGTGACGCTGAAATCCGTGAGCCGCACGGGCAGGATGCGCGACTTGCTCCAGACAAAGAGCGTCAGCAAAGATTCCATCGGCGCGATTTCGAGCGTGCCCGCTTTTGCCAGATTGTTGTTCGACAGAAGCTGCCCGCTCGTCGGATAGATAATCGTTTCGAGCGCGGCCAGATGCGGGTGCAGCCCGAGCTTCGCGGCATCACTGTTCTGCGCCTGGTCCGGAAACTCAAGCTGGTCGGTGACATCAACTTCCGCATCGAGCTTGATGGTTTCGACGGGCGGCCCCTTCAAGCGCATAGCCTCCGTGCGGTCAGCCGTCTCGCCCACGGCTTTGACTTGCAGCGTGCGGCTGATAGTGTCCGGGTTGTACTGCAAGACGATGATGCGCTTGACGGCGGACGTGTCCGGGTCAATCAACACGATGCCGCCTTTCATAATGCGCGGCGAGCGTGGGAACGTGCTCATTTTGTTCTCCCCCGGCGAATGGCTTGCTTCATTTCATTTGGTCCTTTCATTCTCCCGGCACGTCGGGCACGGAACTTCCCGGCTTATGCTCCTTCGCTTTGACCTCTGCGGCGATTTTGCTCAGCGCCGCTTTCTCCTGCGTGTCCCATTGCGAATCAGCCGCCGTAGCCATCTCCTCAAACCATTTCCAATAGCGATCCTGAATCACTGAGATTTGTTTGACGATGGCGTCGCCACCATTCTGGTTCCATGTCTTACCCGTCTTGACGAGCGGCTTTTTCAAGGCGCGCGTGGCCGCATCGAGCGGCTGCCCCGGCGAGCTTAAGACCTCTTGAACAATCGGCGGCGCTTCCGTGAATTCCGACGAATCAATCGCGTGGCGCTGCAAACGCTTCTGATTGCAGGTTTCACACTCTCCGCCCGCAATCGTGTGCTGCCCGCACGCACACTTGCGCTGCAAGACGCCAATCGTCAAAGGCGAAATCTCTGATGCCTTCGCGAGCCCGTTCATGATGTGTGCCTGTTTGTTCATCTACCTCTCAAATGCTTAACCGGCAAATCTTTCGTCAAACCCTGTGGTTTCAAATTACGCTGCGGGCGCTCGTCCCTATTTATTACTTGCCGCCCGGTGTTGATTGCTTTGTGTCGCCGCCTCCGCCGAGCGCGGCGGGCTGGAAAGCTTCGTCAATCGCGTACATGGTGTGTAAGAGCTTCGTTGTAATCACGTCGTAAGGAGAATCGAGCTTCGGGCTCGTAGCGAAGTCCCGGCTCTCGCGCATGCCCTTGAGCATGCCGCTCATGAGCTTGATGCGCTCCATGTGCGCGGGCTTTCCAGCGTCCTTGGTCTTCTTCGCCAGCTTCCAGAGTTGCGAGCCCGCAGCCGTGCCGACTTTGCCCGCGTCCGTGTCGGGGATTGTGCCGCCGCTTTCGATAACTGCACGGGCTTCCGCCAGCATCGCCTCGAAGACCGCCGTCAGGTCCGAAGCCGTGGGGCTTTTCTGTAAGGGCGTGACCCAGTCGGAGAGCTGGCGCACCTTGCTCCCTTTCTGCATCTTCGGGCGCGCGGCAGCTTTGGGCGGCCCTGCGGCTACCAGCAGAGTGTGCGGGCCCCATTGGAGGATGTTGCGAGGTGCTCCGCCTTTGGTTTTTGATGGGGCTTCATGCTCGCTGAAATCCGCGCTCGGCGTCAGCTTGGCACCTTCAATACGGCGACCCGGAACTTCGCCCAACTGCGTGCGCCGCGCTTCGGTGTCCTTGAGCTTCAGCGCGTCTATGATCTTCTTTTTATCATCGGCCTCCGCCGTGTCGCCTCCGAAGATGGGCAAGTTGCCCTGTAGGACCGATAAGGATTCAATCTTTCCGGAAGGGTTGCGCTCGACCTGCGAGATGGTGTGCGTGTGGCCCCCGGTTCGGCGTTTATCAAAACCGTGGTCGAAGTGCTCCCAGACGAGTACGTCTCCGGGATGCAGAATTGGCTCAAGCGCTGCATAAGAGAGAAGCGGCTGGCCCGTCGCATCGCTGTATGGATTGACCAGCGCGGCCACGTTGCCCGTGTAGACCTCGCCGATGGTTTTCTTCACGGACTTTGCGGCAGCCCCTCCGGCTTTGTCCCCTATGGTCCACTTGCCAAACTTTTCCGTGCGCTTGTGAGCGGCAAGCCACACGTGGCGCAGGATGACGGCCATGTCCGCACAGTCGGAGGGCAACTGGTAAGCGGTTGTCCGCAGGGTGTCCGGCAAACAGGTCTTCACCCACTGGTCCGTCGGGTGATCTACGAACTGCTCGCCCGTCTGCGCCGTGGTGATGATAGGAGGCGCGCCCTTATCCGCCGCCGTTTTCGGATCGCGCGCGGCAGGCTCGTCGCCGAGCACGTCGAAGACGTTGGCCCCGCTCGGCTGCTCCATACGCTCGGGCGTGGTCCGGGCTTTAAAAGTTTTCAGGCGTGTGAAAGTCGTAATCCATCCTTCGTAGGTCGGACAGTCCTTAGGCTCCTTGTAGATACATTCGCCCGGCTGAGCCACGACAGGAGTTTTCACCGCTTCACAAGTGGCGGCACGCACCGCTGCATCTGAGGGCTGGCGTTGAATCGCAGGATGACCCAGATGCCGGGGAAGCCCGAGAGCAAAACCGCTGGCAGACTGTTCCGCTTCGCGCTCGTGGGCATCGTCGTGCGGGTTGATGGTTAAGCGCGACGTGTTGGGAGTCGAAGCGACGGCGCTCTGCTGTATGGTGTGCGTCAGCTCGTGAGACAACAAACGTCTTCCGGCGGTAGTGGCGGGCTCATACTGCCCGCGCGCGAAAACAATCTGCTGGCCGACGGTGTAGGCCAGCGCGTTGATGGAGCGCGCGGATTCAGCCGCCTCGACGTTCGTATGCACGCGCACGCGACTGAAATCGTGATTAAAGCGCGACTCCATCAGCGTGCGGGTAGAGCTTTCAAGCGGTCGGCCCGGCGAGCGCAGGGCCGTGTGCACGATGGGCGGCGCAAACTCGTTCGCGTAGGGCGCAAACGGCGCGCGCTGCACTTTCCCTTGTCCTTTGCTTTGCGCTTTCTTCTGCGGTCGCTGGCGCGGGTCCTGGATTTTCAGTTCACGGACGACATGCCCTTTTGGGTTTGTGAGACCCGTACCCGGAGACGATGCCTCAGAGAAGAAGAAGATGTCGAAGGCTTCCTGAAAGTCGGCGTTGTATGTGTCATAAACCTTCTTAAGCTCTGCGATGATGTGGCCCAGCCTTTTCGCTTCGTTTGTCTCGTTGAGGAGCAGGAGCTTGTAGAATCTATCCAGGGCCTGCCATCTCTCCCGGAAATCCTTTGATGTTGAGATAAATCCGGAGGTGATGGTGAAAGCGTCTTTGGCCGAAGCCGCGCGGACGAAAGCTTTCAAAGCCTCTTCAAACTTCTGGTCGCTGACATCCAATGAAGCGGAGGGCGGATTCACAGCCTTTCCCCGGCGCTCTTTGGGAGACTCCTGAACGAAGAGCGCGATGTAATCGTTGACCGAACCGGTGAAGGGTTCTCCGAACGGGTCTTTGATGGTGTGCGTTCCTTTCAAGCTCTCCTCGTGGCCGAAGGGAACGCCGTTCATAGCGAGCCAGAGGTGACCGAAAAATTCGTGCGCGGCTGAGGCAAAGCCTGTCGAGTACAAGACCTGATCACGGTCGGTCGGGCTGACAAAGCTGATGCCGAGCGACGGCTGCGAAGCATTAATCACCTTGAACAACCCTTCACGCACAAGGGTCGCGCCCCGGCCCTTCAGCTCCTGCAAGCTTCTTTTTATTTTCGGACCGGTCACGCCGCGAAAAGATTCTCTGACATCAACCTGATCGGTCTCGCTCACCGCCAGAATATCAGCCTTGCCGGTGGCGATGATCTCCTTCAGCACGTTCCACCGGAAGGGGTCTCGCGGCGTGTCGTAAGAGATGTCTATGCCGAGCTTCTTGTCGAAAAATTCTATATGTGCCGTGTCATCTTTATTGAGCAGCACGTTGTTATTTTTGATGTCGGCTTGAGCCGCTTTATTGGCCTCAACTCCACCGACCTGAAACTTTTTGCCCTTGCGCTCACGGGTTTCGACCTGACCTTTTAGTCCTTCGCGAATCTTGGCCGCGCCCTTCTCTCCTTCGGTCAGGGGTTCTTCTTTGGCCGGTTGCGGGCCTGTTGCCGATGGAGGCGCGGCTTCGGGCGTCGCCGCCGCCTGCGGAGAAAAGTCGTCCAGCTCCTGAGCGGCGCGTTTCTCGTTTGCATCGACAGAGCCCTGGCGCAATTCCTCGCCCAAGAGCTTTTTCAGCTTGTCGTCGAGGCGATAGGATTTCCCTCCGACCACTATCTGCTTCTTATCTTTTCCGGCTTTCCAGAGCTTATAAACTTCAAAGGCTTTATTGTCGCTGTCGAAGCTGTCTTCGATGAGGCCCGTCTCGATAATCGTATCCAGATATTCCTGCAAAGTGTCCGGGCTGAAGCCGGAGGAGATGGCCTGAATGATGTTGCTGAAAAAATCGTAGATGCCGCTGAGGACGGGGATGCGCTCCCTTTTTTTGGACTGCATGATGCCGGAAGACTTTGCGGCGCTGTTGCTGTTCGGCTGCTGTTGCAGGACGTGTGTTAATTCGTGGGCCAGCAATGCACGCCCGCTCGTCGTCTCGGGCGCATACTGTCCGGCGTCGAACACCACGTCATGACCGACCGTGTAGGCCAGCGCGTTGACGGCACGCGCAGAATCTGCGGCGTGCGCGTCCGTGTGCACGCGCACGCGGCTAAAGTCGGCGCGCGGCGCAGATAAATCAGCACGCGACGAGAACTGGTTAATGCTGTCGTGCGTGCTCGCCTGCTCTGTCACACGCGCGGCCACGCGGTCTGCCTCCTGCTCAAAGTGATCATCGTCCTGGCCGACCGTCAGCCCTTGCGTGGCTCTCTGCGTGGCGAGGCTGTGCGTCTGCACGCGGCTGAAATCATGACCAAAGCGCGACTCCATAAGGGTGCGCGTCTGCGGGTCTAGCGGCTGACCCGGCGAGCTTAAGACCTCATGCACAATCGGCGGCGCTTGCGTGAATTCCGACGAATCAATCGCGTGGCGTTGCAAACGCTTCTTATTACACGATTCACATTCGCCGCCCGCGATGGTGTGCTGCCCGCACGCGCACTTGCGCTGCACCAATCCCGACCGCGCAGACCTGACTGGCGCGGCGGGCACAGCGTTCTTTTTAGTGCGATGCGTTTGGACAGTCATGGCTTTATTCAATGCCGCTGCGAACCGTTCATGAACGACCACGGCGCGCGGCCTTTATTGCATTATTCGGGCGCAGCAGAACCAGTCTTCTGCGGGGCGGAAGTCTTGGCCTCTGCGGCTTTCCCTCCCTGCACCTGCGCGATGAAAGGCAGGTAGACAGAGACGTCCTGACCGGCTTTCTTCTTCACGTAGAAGTCCATGCAGATGTCGCCCTGTTGCTCTGTATTAAAGTCTGTGAAGCGTTTGCCTTTGGCCGTCGCGTCACGCAGGCCCGCTTCGTCGCCGTACTTGTAAGCGCCTGCGCCGTGCAGCGCCCACCACAGTTTTTCCGCGACTGAATAGCCGTGCTGCGTCTGCCACACGTGGGTCAGCTCGTGTATGAGCAAAGGCATGCGCTCGCTGAGCGGCTTTGACAGGTAACCCGTCGGCAGGTAGGCGGTCTCGTAGGGCGTGCGCGCATAACCGCCGATTGCCATAATCGCCGATTCGGCAAAGCGCACCTGTCCCCACTTGATGCTGTTGCCAAAGACAATCTCGGCTTCCTTTCGCTCCTCTGACGTAAGCTCTCTGCTATCGACGGTATCTGTTTCGCCCGCAATCAAACCGGCGATGCCGCCGACGAGACCGCCGACGAGCGCGCCAATCGGGCCGCCGAGCATAAAGCCGAGGCCAGCGCCGATTCCTGCGCCGACCAGCCCGCCGCCGATTGCGCCCGCCGCAGAGCGCTGCACGGAAAATCTGCCCGGAACGCTCGTCACGTTAGGCGCTCTGCCTCCCATGAGAACGGCGTTGGCCGCTTCACTAGCCTGATGCTCCGCGCGGCTATCGTCCGGCTCAAGCGAAAGCGCCTGCACACTTCCCATGCCTCCCGATTGCTGCGCGACGTGCGCCAGCTCGTGCGCCAGCAGCCATGCTCCGGGCTGAGTGTTGGGCGCGTATTGTCCCGCGCCGAAGACCACATCGCGCCCGACCGTGTAGGCTTGCGCGTTGACGGCCCGCGCGGATTCAGCCGCCTGTGTATCTGTGTGCACGCGCACGCGGCTGAAGTCCTGACCGAAACGCGGCTCCATAAAGGCGCGCGTCCTGGGGTCCAGCGATTGACCCGGCGAGTGCAGCACGCTCTGGACGATGGCGGGCACTTCCGTCGTGTCGGCCTGACCGGCGGCGCGACGTTGAAGACGCTGCTTGCCGCACTCTTCACACTCCTGTCCGGCAATCGTGTGCTGCCCGCACGCGCACTTGCGTTGCAGTAGCCCCTTGATTGTCACTGTCGGTACCGGCACGGGGTCGGATTCTGTTTTCTGTGGATAATGCTCGCTCATGTTGACACCGTTTCTAAATCTCTAACGACGCCTGGGCCTGCCCGCACGGTAGCGTTGCCCGTCAAACTCGTAGCGCGTTAAGACGAGGTTTCCTCTTGGGCGCTCCTCGTCGGGCGAACCCGAAGGGCGCAGCGTGCTGATGTTTCGCAGGCCATGCGAAAAGCCTTCCTCCGGCGTCGGGTCTTCAAGCCCCGCGACGATGCCCACGTCGTGTCCGCAATCGCCGCGCATGATATAAAGCGTCCAGTACATGTCGTCTGTTTTCAGCCCGTCTTCGGTCGGCGGCACGAGCATGACGGGCGAACCGTGTCCATCTAAATCAAGCGCCGTCGCGTGATGTGTCTCGACCTCCCAGTTGATAGTGCCGTCCGGGTTGCTGACCTGATTCTTCACCAGCGGCACGGCGACACACGGACCCGGCAAGCGTGGTAGTGTCATGGCCGGTTGTTCCAATTGTCCTTCACAGTCTTCTTGATAAACTCTACATAGGCCGCGCGCAGCCCCGAATCAATAGCGGTTGTGGCTTCTACAATCAGAGGCAGGAGTGCCTCTACGCGCTCGCGCGGAGTCGTCAGCGCAAAGTAGCTGTCGGTCAAAAACACCTTATTGCCGGGGCGCCCCGTGCCGGGCTTCCAACGCTGTACTGGAGTGGCGCTGATGTCCTTCTCGATTTCCAGATCGCCGCCCGCGACCGCAGACATCTGGCGGACACGCTCCCAGATGGCCGCGACTTCCGTTTGCTCACGGAAGGTCGGCAGGGCTTTAAAGTCAGGCCGGTGCAGCTTGAAGGCTTTGGACAGAGGCGGCAGCACGTTCTCGCTGTAGTAATCGTCGGCGGGACGCCAGCGCCCCTTCTCGCGCGCCTTGCTCATGGCCGTGTACAACCCGCTGACATCCTGCCCGGCCCACGTCAGCCACGTATCCAGCCACGCCAGTCCTTCCTTGGCATTCTTCAATTGATCCGCGTCCGTGATGTTGATGGGCGTGTCGGTCGGAGCAGGCAACACGCAGCCGTCCGGCAGTTTGGCAAGACACTGCACGAGCGTCACGAAGCTGTCCGTGTTCTTGAGCGCAATGGCGGGAGTGCGCGCGATGAAGTTGACGAGACGGCCCGTGTCGTAAGCGATGTCATCTGTGTCCAGAGAGCCGTGGCCCGCTTCGTGAATCAAGACGACCGCGCGCTTCTGATCGTCGTTTAGCTTGGGATAGAGACTCATCGTGCCGAAGAAGTCTTCACACAACGTCATCATGGCCCGCGAGCCGGTCTTGTTGTTGTAGGCGATGGTGTCTTCGCAATCGGCGTCGCATTCCGTCCCGCGCTGTTTGCGCTTGCGCACTATCTTGTCAATGTGGTTGCGCCACTTCACCAGCTTGCGCTTGACCGTCTCGCGCTGCGATTCGCTGTTGAAGAAATCCTTCAGCGCCTTGTCGCCATCTGCATCGCCCGCGACCAGATGATCAATCGCCGTCTGCATCAACGGCAGGCTGTCTGCCAGCGCCTTATCGAAAACGGGAGTCTCGACGGCGTCGAGCGGGCGCTGCCTGATAGATTTTTTATCGCAACTGACCGTCACGGGCGTTGCGCCCGGCGGGACGACCTCGACCATGCGCCGGTCGCGATACTTGGGCTTGCCGCTGCTGGCTTCCGGCAACGGCGTCAGCTTGCGCAGCGGTGACAACAAAGGCGTGGGCGGCGTGCAGACGCCCGCCTTGTCGTGGTCGTCTTTGGCAAACTCTGCATCCACCGCCTTCAAACGGTCGTTCGCAAGCTGGTCGCCGAAATCCACGCGCTCGTCTTCGCTCATGAACCCTTTAAGCTCAAGCGCGCAGCCCTGATGGTCGGTCGCCAGCTTTTTAATCCGCATCTTGTCGCCTACATCAAGAACGGCGGAGCCGCGTTTAAAGAAGATGTCGTTATCCGCGCTCGTCCCTTCGCCGCCGACCTGGAATTGTTCTTCGGGGACGGTGGCCGCCTGCGGGAGGGGAACGGTTTGATGTGAGCGGACTTCGTCAAGACATTTCAGCGTCGGCTGGTCAACAACGCCCGGTTCCGCGCCCGTGGGAGCGTGGAAGATTTGAAAATCACCGACGGCTTTCTTGGTCTCTTTGTTGTACTGCCGGTTCACGCCGTCTTTGTTCGGCCCCGACGTTCCAAGATTGAACCCGAGGTCAACGAGCGCCTGTTGCACTAGACCGACCGCGCCGAAGTATGTCGTCCCGGTGCGGAGCGTCGCCTTGCCTTCAAACACGTGCTTGATGCCGGGGAGGTTTGGGAAAAAGACGGGCGCGTCGCGGATAATCAGCATCACCGGATCGCACGCGCGTTGCAGCGCGGACGCGCCGCGTCCCTCGCCCTGCTGAATGGTATGCGCCAGCTCGTGCGCCAGTAGCTTTCGACCCGCTGGAGAATTGGGCGCGTATTGTCCCGCGCCGAAAACAAGATTGTTCCCGACCGTGTAGGCCAGAGCGCCTACGGCACGCGCAGATTCAGCCGCACGCGCATCCGTGTGCACACGCACGCGGCTGAAATCAAGGCCCGTGCGCGGCGTAGAGCTTTGCGGCTCACTCGTCATCACGCGCTCGGCCACGCGGTCCGCTTCCTGCTCGTGAAAATCGTTAGCTTCTCCGATAGTCATCGCCTCCCCGCTTCTTTGCGGCGCAACGGCATGGACAGGCATACGGCTAAAGTCATGATGAAAGCGCGGCTCAAAGAAGGCGCGCGTCCCGGCATCGAGCGGCTGCCCCGGCGAGCGCAGGACTTCGTGAACGATTGGCGGCACTTCCTCTGTCTCCGACCGACCGGAAGCGCGGCGTTGCAAACGCTTCTTATTACACGCATCGCATTCGCCGCCCGCGATGGTGTGTTGCCCGCACGCGCACTTGCGCTGCAAGACGCCGCGCAAGGTATAAGCCTCGGACGTGTTTGAGTTTACTTTGGCTTGAAGTCTCGTCATTTCAAACGTTCAATCGTCGAGCCGTCACAGGCACTGGAAAAGTTTTTCAAATCTTCCTCTCACAAGTGCGGAAGATTGGAGCGCAGGATTTTTCGTGTCGTCTCGATCAGGTCATTACGCGCTTTATCGCTCGCGCCGGGCGCTAACATCGGCGTATGCACGTGTATCACAGGCACAGTGGAGCCGGTTTGCGTGCGGAGCAGACTGTTTCGATAAAAGATTTCATTGGAGAGGAAGCCCCCGCCTGAGCCTTCGACCGACTGGCCCGGAGTCGCACTCGGTCCGGCTGCATGCGTGGTCGGCGCGCTCGCGCCGGGCGTTACATCCTGCACCGTTGTCTCTTCGGGGATAGCTCCTTTTCGCCCCACCGCACCGCGCATCGCTCCACGCATGGCGGGAGAGACGTTGGTGCCTAAAAACTCCGGCCCCTGCGCGAGTCCCGGCGGCTCGACCGGCTGCGCCTTTGAGCCGCCGCTGGAGAGACCTAAGTTTTCCTTGAAGGTGTCCGTGGAGCGTCGGCGTCCGGCCCACTCTTCCATCTCGAACTGTGCGCCGCCCTGACTGATGCTGACGACCAGATGCGGCGGCTGCGGGCCGGTCAAATGCGGACGCAGGAAATTCTCTGCGATGCCTTCATTGAAATCGGCGTAGCGAACAGGAAAGACTACTGACTCGACTCTTGCCGAGACGTTGCCTTCAACGAGAGTTTCGCCGTCCAACGCCAGCGCCGCTGCTCCCGAGAGATTGCTCTGGCGAATGTCGCCCTGATTGGGGAAGCCGAAGGGATCGAATCCGCTAATCAGAATGCGTTTGACATCCGGTTTGTCTGTCGGGAAGGCGGTCGCGGCCATGCCTCTGGAGGTTTGCTCAAGCAGTTGCAGCAGCTTGGTGTGCAGCCGTCGCAGCGTGTCGGCGTTGGGACTCCATGAGGGATTCCATTGCCTGAGCGCGGTCGTCAACATCAGCCGCGTCCAGTAAATTTGTCTATCATCCGTGCCGCTGCCGCCCCCGCGCGCCGCGCTCGTCGCGTCCTGCCAGAGTTTCTCTCCGTATTGACGGACAACAGCTTCGGCGGTTGTTGCGTCGCGCGTTTTGTTAAGCGCTTTGGTAAAGGCAGCGGCTGTGTCCGACGGCGTAGAGGTCAGGAAGCCTGCCTGCTGTGCCGTGGACGCTTGCTGTTCTTCTGTGGTGAGCGCCGGAACGCAGCGCGGGATTTTCGAGACAATCGACGCGCCGCTTTTCACGGCGGCCAGTTCCGTATTCAGCCCGGCCTCGTCCACTCCGAGAGCACTCTTCAATTCCTTGCGCGTGCCCCTGATGTGACGCGTCTCTTTGGCTATCTCCGCCGTGGTGTACTTCCTGCCCGTCTCGAAATTTATCTGCTCGCCGTCCGGTGGAATTGTCCCGGCCTCATCAAAGTCGCCGGTCCATTCATCTTGTAAAGCCTTGTGATTACATAAAGGCTTTGCCAGTCCTTCGACTTTGACACGCGTCACGTTTATACGCGCGCCGTCATAGATGGTCTGCGCCATGCTCCTGTGCATACGAACGCACCCGTGAGACAGTGGCGTTCCATCAACCGGCGAATACTCATGCAGCGCCACGCTCTTCGCATCGTGGAACTGTGTCCAGAGCTTGACGCCCGAGCCTGTCACAGGAATTTTGGCTGTCACCGTAAAATCCCCGACGGGCGTGCAGTTGTTGCCCACTTGCGTCGAGCGAGCAGCCGAGCACGCTCCGCCTGCGGCTGCGCCCGCGAACTCGTCGAAACAGCAATGTCCCTTTCCGGTCGAACACTCGCCGTCTTTAGTGGTGCCATCGCTAAACGTCGCCGTCACACGCTGCGACGTGTTCTGGTTGACCACGACCTGCGTGATATGAGGCGTGGGTGTCGTCTTCGCGCCGCCGCCCGGTTGACGCTGCAAGGTCGGTATGGCGAGCGACCTGATGCTTAAAGCAGCATTGCCGTGGATGGCTTCGCCCACAGCCTGTGCTTCGGCTTCCAGCCCGGCATCGGGGTCAATCGCTCTCGAAGCTCCTGATGACTGTAGAGCGACGCCACTGCTTTGCTGTAGAACATGAGTCAACTCGTGCGCGAGCAACCGCTGGCCCATCGCAGTGCCGGGTTGAAACAGACCCGGCCCAAAGACCACATCCTGCGCGACCGTATAAGCATTAGCTCCCACAGCCCGCGCAGACTCCGCCGCGCGCGCATCCGTATGGACACGCACGTGGCTGAAATCGTGATGAAAGCGCGACTCCATAAAGCTGCGCGTCCCGGCATCAAGCGGCTGCCCCGGCGAGCTTAAGACCTGATGAACGATTGGCGGCGTTTCCTCTGTCTCTGCCTGACCTGTCGCATGGCGTTGCAGCCGCTTCTTGCTGCACGCGTCACATTCACTGCCCGCGATGGTGTGTGTGCCGCAGGCGCACTTGCGTTGCAGGAGTCCGCCAGGGCATTGCCGCTCAGGTGATTCCGTCATAGAGGGTGCTTTTGTTTTCGCTTGCACGTGTGTATTCATCAATTCAAAATCTCAAGACGGTCATTGGGGCACACTCATCTCTCATTTCTTGAGTGGCGAACGCGGCGCGACATCTGTACGCACGGCGGGCGTCAGGCCGCGTGAAGGCTTTTCAAGCAGACCTGTGGTATCGCCTACCTCCCAGTTACAACTGCTACCGTATTTTTTCTTCAGCTCATCCAGCCAATTATCAAAATAGAAGGGTTGCAAACCCATACCTTGTCCCATGAGGTCGTTAGGACCATTCACCTCGCGATCCCAGAAGTCCTTACCTACATGCGTATACTCCGGCTTCTTGTTCGCCTCGTTGCTGCCAATAAGATATCCCGGATGCTCTAATCCCATGAGGTGCCCTACTTCATGCACGGCACCAAGCTGTTTAATATCTTCATCGTCACCCTTTTGTGCCGGTATCAGGTCCGCTTCATCTAACTTGCTAGTGCCAAGATCGGCCCGCGTCTCCGATTGCATGAACTCATGCCCCAAATTAGCTTTCACGTTTATCTTCCAATCCGGCTGGTAAACTAAGGGCTCACCTTTTTGGGGGAATTTAAGCTGCAATATCGGTTTAAAGCCTTCCTTTGCGCACGGACAGGCTTTCTCCTCGTTTTTCAGAGTCGGGTTCATTTGCAACGACGTCGCATAGGATTTGATACGATACGTGTTGGCGTTGAAAGTATCCTCAGTTGACTTTTTGAATTGATTCCGAAAGTTCGCCTGTCGCTGAAGGTAATCAGGAAGTGCGAGAGGGTCCCATTCAATTGGTTCTTTGAAAATTAACTCTACGAGATAGCTCAAGGTTGCGGTGCAACTGCCTTCATTGGCCTCGAACTCTTTGCGATGTAAAGAGTTCCTAATTTCCGATGACGGATTGGCGTGGGTTTGGGCTACGTGCGCCAGTTCATGCGCGATAAGCTCGCGCCCGGATGAAGTCGTAGTCTGATATTGACCTTCGCCGAATACGATGTCATTGCCGACACTGTAGGCCCGTGCGTTCAAGGCGCGTGCGGACTCCGCAGCCTTCGAATCTGTGTGTATGCGAACGCCGCTGAAGTCATAGCCGGAGGCGCTTTCGTGTATGACCGAAGTTGAATGCGCGACCCGCCGCGCGACATCGTCGGCTTCACGCTCCGAACGGTCATCGGACGGAACGATTCTCATGGCGCTGGTCGCAAGCGTCTTGCTAGTACGGGCAGGCACGCGGCTGAAATCATGATTGAAGCGCGGCTCCATGAAAGCGCGCGTCGCTGCATCGAGCGGCTGCCCCGGCGAGCGCAAGACTTGATGAACGATTGAAGGCACTTCCTCTGTCGCCGCCTGACCGGAAGCGTGGCGTTGCAAACGCTTCTTACTGCACGACTCACACTCACCGCCTGCAATCGTGTGCTGCCCGCACTCGCACTTGCGCTGCAAGATGTTGTTCGCGGGTGGCTTTGAAACCGGGGCCGCTTTTGTCTGTAAGGCTGCGCTTTCGCTCATTTGCCTAAGCCCCCGTAGACGGCCTGTGCGATCTGTGTTCCCACTTGAGCCGGAGTACTATCATTCGTTAATTGAATCGAGCCGCCGGGCGCAGCGTGCAGAGCGCCGCCGTTGAGAAGAGTCGGCGCGAGCCCTTCTGTTGAGATGAGACGCTGGAGTTCCGTCTCGACCGTCGCCTGCAAGAGGGAAGCGTCGCGCCGCTCTATGGGCAGGCCGTCTAAAATCAATCGCTCGATGTGAAGCTGAATCTTCATGTGTTTGACGGGCCAGCCGTGTTCGTTGCTCCTGCCGTCGTGTGCCAGAGAAAATCGGATTCGTTGATGGGCCAGCCGTGCTTGCCGTATTCAAGGCGCGTGGCTTTTAAGATGAGCGGCATGGTGACGGGCGTGCCCGCCTGTGCTGCCAGAAAAGAGGCGTTGAGCACGATGCTGCAAATGTCGCCGCCCGTGAAATTGAAATCAGCCAGCCGGTCATAGTCCAGAGCTTCGAGCGGCACTTGCGGCGTGAAAGCTTTTTGCCAGATTTGCTTTCGTTCAGCCGCGCCGGGTTTGGGGAAATTGACTATGAAGCGCAGGCGGCGCATGAAAGCCGAGTCGAGCGCGCTTTTCATGTTCGTCGCCAGAATCGCCAGCCCGCTATAGGTTTCCATACGCTGCAAGAGATAGTTGATTTCGATGTTCGCATAACGGTCGTGCGCGTCTTTGACTTCGCTCCGCTTGCCGAAGATGGCGTCCGCTTCGTCAAAAAAAAGCACTATGCCGTTGCCTTCCGCTGCGTCGAAGAGACGCGACAAATTCTTTTCCGTCTCGCCGATGTATTTCGAGACGACCGCCGAGAGGTCTATGCGATAGAGGTTGAGCCGCAGCTCGTTGGCGATAACTTCGGCAGCCATCGTCTTGCCCGTGCCGCTCTCGCCCGCAAAGAGCGCGTTGATGCTCAAGCCGTAACTCATCTTGCGACGAAAGCCCCAATCGTCGTAGACCTTGTTGCGCTGCCGCACCTGATTCGCGATGTGATGCAGAAGCTCTACTTCCTCCGCGGGCAACACGATGTCGTCCCATGTGGCTTTCGGCTCCAGACGATGAGCCAGCGCGTCCAGCTTGGGGCGCGTCGCAATCAGACAGGCATCCCAGAGCTGAAGCGAAAGCTCTGCCCGACCGATTCGGCCACTCTCATCTCTAAGTTCGGCGAGCGTGGTTCGCGCAATCTGCTGAATCTCCGACAGGTTGAGGTTGAATTGATTAGCCAGTTGAGCGGGATTGTCATGAGCCGCTTCGCCAAGTGCTGCGGCCCACGCGCTCTGCTGCTCCACCGGCACAGGCTTGGCAATGTCGTGCATCAGACTTGTGCGCTCAAGACGCGGCCAGACCTCGCGCGTGTCCAGAAAAAAGATGCCGTTGCTGCGCGAGAGAAAACGATTCAAGGGCGGCAGCGTTTGATTCTCGCCCTGGCCTCCACCGCTACCGCTTCCTCCTCCTGCTCCTCCGGCGCTCTCGACATCGCGCGCATCAAGATAGAGACAGACGGGAAGCATCAGTGCCTGACGTTGCCAGAGACGCGCGAGCGTCTCCATCTCCACGGCCTGCTGCGGCAACAGTGCGGCTGGCATGCGATAAAGATGAAGACCAAGCTCTGCGGCTGCGTGCAGCGCGACGAGTTGTTTGCTAGGCCCGTCCGTGCCGAGTAATTGAATCACCGGCAGGCTCTCTGTTTGCGGCGCGTGACGCAGGCTGTGCACAATCGCTTCGACGATGGCGCGCTGGCTCGCGGGCAGCTCGACCTCTCCTTCCGAGACCTCAAGCGGCACAAGAAACGGCGTCATCCTGTCGTCCAGATAGTTCAAGCCCTTGAGGTAATTCACGACCCACTCGTCCGCGCGCAGGGCGCTGGTGGTCAAGGGCTGCGCGCCCGGCTGATTAATTTCCAGAAAACGAAAATGGCGCAGGGGTCTTTCCGGCGAGAGCGCATCCCAGGCGGCGGATTCCGGAAAGAGCGTGAGCGCCAGCGCAAAGGTCGGATAGCTGCGCGCCCCGTCGCCCTGAGCCTGCGCGCACAAAGCGGCGACGCGCGTGTCCAATTCCATAGCCGCACAGAGCAAGAGCAGCTTGCGCTCGAAAGGCGAGAGACCGAAACGCTGGCCGAGGACGACGAGCGCGGGCGGCGGCTCCGTCTGCGCCGCTATCTCATCCATCGAGGCGGCGGCCTGCGCGATCTGTTCTTCGGTCACCTGTGCGGGCGGCAAGAGCGGAACGGGAGCGGGTGTCACCACTGGCCGCTCTGTTTGCCAGCGCATCAACAACCCGCGCTTCATTGTACGGCGCGGCTGTGCCGGTTCGATGGAAGCGCCCGACTGCAACACAGGGCCGGAAGCAAGGATCACACACCGCTCCAATAGCAGCCGCAACCACGAGAGCGCCGCCGCGAGGTATTGCTCGTTGCCTTTCTGCCATTGTTCGAGGTCGCTCATACAATCGTCACCGTCTGGTTCGGGTCAAAGACGGGCGGCGTCTTGGAAAAATCAATCAACTGGCTATCGACTCCATCGACGCGCAGACGCGCTAAAAACTTTCCGACGGGCGCTTGCTTGATAATAAAAACCAGCGGGTCCGCCGTGTCTTTACGAGAGTTGGCAACCGTTTCCAAATCGCCAAGCAAAAGTGCCGCCTGCTGTTCGGGCAGGACGGGCGGCTCGGGCGTGATCGTGATGGTGGCAGTGCCACCGACGCGCGTCACACCGCCTATGGGAAGCGCAGGCGCAGCGATGCGCGGCGCAAGCGCAAAGACCAGCACGTTAGAGCTGCGGTCAAAAGACTCGCCGTTTTTGGGCAGCTTCACGCGCAGCTTGTAGTAACCTGCCGGGAAATTGTCAGGCTCGTTTAGTGGAATCCTGACTTTGATTTCTTCGTCCGTGCTCTGGCCCTCAATCGTCAACTCTCGCTCGACGGTCTTATGCGGCGGCACAACCACCACCTTGAGATTCGAGCCGGAGAGATTGAAGCCTTTAAGGGTCAAGACATCATTGGGCCGGGCGCTCAATTGACCGCCGGGCATCCTGATGGATTCCAAAGTGGGCAGCAGCGGCATGCTGCCTTCAGCCACTGCGCCCTGATCGTCAGGCCCGCGCGCAAGCACAGGCAACGGCGTCTTTGCGGCGCGCGTGCTTTCAATCAACACGACAGAGACTTCATAGGCGGCGGAGATTCTGAAGTTGGTCTGAAAGGTCGTCCACAGCTTTGATAACTCGTCAAGCGACATGGGATGCGGCGTGATGCGTAGACGCTCTACCTGATGATGCAGGTCGCTGGCGATGCCCGCATTTGTGATGGCCGCCTGAATTTCACCTGCTCCGAGAAGCGGATGATCGTGCAGCACGTTCATCGCCTGTCCCAGCAGTTGATGACTGTCCAGATTTTCGTCCGTGGTGTCCGGGCCATAGGCCGTAATCATGTAGTAAAGACTCAGGGCGAGGGGCGGATGTCCGGTCTCGCCGGGTTTCACCTGCTGCGGGATGGGCATGTTGCGCATCGCGCCGTTGTAGGATAGCTGGTAGAGGAAGAGATTAAGCTGCACGCCGCTCGGTACTTTGTCCGGAGAGCGCGCACTGACTTGCAGCCCCAGAGCTTTGCTCAGCAGGCTGCGCAGTGTCACCGTGACGGCAGCGATGGCTCGATGATTACTCAACGGCTTCCGCCTCCTTGCGCGCGCTGTCGTAAATACTCTTCGAGGCTTTGCGCGGGCTGTGGCTTGCTCCTGTTTGTCTTCGCCTGCGCCTGCGGCGACACGGCGCGCACTTCTATACGCCCGATGGTCACGTGCACGACCTGCTCCGGCTCAGCCGCACGCGCCTGCTGCGAATCATCCGACAGACCCTTCTCGTCTCTGTAATGCGAGACACGCGGGCGCACTAAAAGCGGCGCGCGTCGCCCGCGAGCGTCGTCCGAAATGGTCGAAGGCTCGTCCTGTAAGAGGGCAGGGAGTTGCGATCTCTCTGTCAAAGGAGTGCGCTCGACGACTCTTTGCACCGAGACCTCTTTGACGATGGTCGGCGGCGCTTCATGCTGCGCGTGCGTGCGTTTCTCCGGCGGAAGATTTGTTTCTGCTCGCGGCTGCGTCGAAAGAGCGTGTGCCATGCTTTCTGTCGTCTGGACCAGCGACTTCGTAGCGACCTGCTCGGGCACACGGATTGTTTCGGCAGGTGACGGAGCACGCGCGACGTTCTGTGCGTCCGTCGTGCCGGATGATGAAAGCGACGCTGGTTGTCTCGTCGCGTGTGTCTCTCTTTGAAGAAGAGGACGGGCGATGGTCTCATCGCGCACGCGCGCCGTTTGCGGCTCTACGCGCGAAGCATCTATAGAGGCGCTCTGCGCTTCGGGCGGCTCATTCGCTTTCAGGGGCGCAGAGTCAAAGAGCTTTCCGCGCGGCTGGTGTGGAGCGATGTGCGGCGAGGGTTCGTGCTCTATATGCGGCAGAGACGGCGCGGCGTCCGTGGGAGGCAAATGAGAGAGCGCGGGCGGCGCTTTCCTTGACGCGATGGAGCGGGCGTCGGCAGACGGAACATGAGCAGGATTTTCATCCGCGTCCGCAACGCGGTCGAGTTCCGGCACGGGCCGTAGATGTGCGTGCGCGTCGAGCGGCGTCCACGCAGGCTGCGGCTCAAAGAGCGAGGCCACGCGCGGCTGAGCAGTTTCGACCAGCCCAAAGCTGCGCAGGACGAGGTTGTGCAGGTAGCTGCTCATACGCCGATCATCCCGAGGTAGACCTGCCGCCGCCATGCGCTCAAGCTAAGAATCTCTTCCTCGCCCCAACCGTAAGCGGAGGCTAGCTGATGAACTTCGCGCAGGACGCGCTGTGCCCACGCATCTATCTCGCTCCAGAAGAACGAAACGATGTCAAAAGTCAGTTGCCACGCGTGGCCGCACTGCGGGCAATTGAGAGCCAGTTGCACGTCTGATTGCGGATCGCGCTTCCCCATTTCATCCACGACCGCCTCGACAACCTCTGCGGGCAAATCGTCTATGGTTTTCTCTTCCCGTTCCTGTCGCACAGAGAGCAGACAGCGCCCGAGCAAAGAGCGCTGCGCGAGGTCGCTGTCTGAGGCGGCGCTGCGGCTAACGACCGACAGGTCAAGGCTCGTTGGAAGACGAAACTCGACCTCGTAACCCCGAACGTCGAGCGAAAATTTATCCTGACGCTCGCCCGCATCGGGGACGGCTATCTCACTGGTCGTGAAGTTGAATTCCAGCCGCTCCCGGCACTGCGGGCACTCGGCTGTGCTCATGAGCTGCGGGCCAAAGGTGCGTTCACGCAAACGAAGCAGGAGCGAATCGCGCACACCTATCGTCATCTGGGCTAACGCTTCGGGCGAAGCTTCCGGGCTGGTGGCGCACAGCAGCGCGAGCGCACGCTCGACCGGTTGGTTCGCCAGACCTCTTTCCCACAGGCGCAGCAGTTCTGAGGCTGACAGAGAATGCATCGCTAGACCACCCCGCTCTCAATTCGAGCTTATGGCTCTGTGAAAGTCGGCTCGGTCGGTTCCACGACGGAGACGTCGCGCTCCCAGCCTTCGTTCTCCAATTTTATGGTTTGGATGGCGACGGCGTTCGCGTTGGCGTCCAGGTCGGGCAGCGCCTGGAATTCCGAAACCCAGCAGCGAAAGACGTTGTAAGAGAGAACCAACTGGCCCGCCTCGTTGTAGACTTCGATGATGATGTCCTTGCGGAAATCTTTGAGTGAGACTTCCGTGCCGAGGCCGGATTGAAAGTTCCAGATCTTGTTGGCCCACTTCTCAAATTCCGGGTCGTGTGTCACGCCGCGCTCCAGAGTGATCGCCTCATACTCTGTTCTTCCGGGCGACTTGCGGCTGCTCGAAGGGTCTCCGCCTTCGCGGTGCTTGACGACTTCGGTGGTGCGTTTCAAGCCGCCCACTTTGCTCACTCCGGCGACGTATTGCCCGTCCCATTTGACGCGGAACTTGAAGTTCTTGTACGGGTCAAAGCGATTGGTGTTGACGCTAAACTGAGCCATAGTTCCTCCTTAGACCTCAACCTGACCGGCCATCTGCTGAATCTTGATGATGACAAACTCGGCAGGCTTGAGCGGCGCAAAACCGACGATGATGTTGACGATGCCCAGATTGATATCGTTCTGAGTAGTCGTCTCTTTATCGCACTTGACGAAGTAAGCATCTTTCGGTGCTTTACCCTGAAAAGCGCCCTGACGAAAGAGGTTCTGCATGAACGCGCCGACGTTGAGACGAATCTGCGACCACAACGGCTCGTCGTTCGGCTCAAACACGACCCACTTCGTTCCGCGAAACAGGCTCTCTTCGATAAACAGCGCCAGTCGCCTGACGGGCACGTACTTCCACTGGTCGCCCAACTGGTCCGCGCCCCGACCTGTACGCGCGCCCCAGACGACGCGACCGAAGACAGGGAAGGTGCGCAGGCTGTTGACGCCGAGCTGGTTCAGCCGACCGTTTTCGAGGTCGGTGAGAGCAATGCTCAACCCGACCGCGCCGCTGAGGCTGGCGTCCGTTCCGGCGGGCGCTTTCCAGACGCCGCGCTGTACGTCCGTGCGTGCAAAGACGCCCGCGATCGCGCCCGAGGGCGCAAACTCCTTGAGGTTTCCGTCCTTGTCGAAAGCTTTAATGCGCGGGAAATAGGTGGCGCTGTTTTTCGCGTCGTCACCGCTCAAGGGTTTGCCGTCGAGCGCGCCTGCGACAGCCGTATCCAGATTGTTCCACGCAAGCGGCGCGTCCACTACGAGCATGGCGCGCTTGTCAACACAGAGCTTCAAAGCCTGTGTCAGTATGCCGCCCGGAACGTCTGCGTCCGGTGTAAGCTGCGGGAGGACCAGTAGGTTAAAGATGTCCGTCTTGAGCAGGGAGTACAAGCCGCTTTTCCCGGCCTCTGTACCGAAAATGCCTTCTTTGACTTTGCCGTCGGCTTCAAAGATCTCCCCCGCGCTGCCGGTTTTGTCCGACGCGCTAAAGAACTTCTTTGCGGCGGGCGCAGGACCACCACCGCCGCCGCCCGGCGCAGGGCCTCCTCCTCCACCGCCCGGAGCCGGGGCCGGTGCAGGTTTCGGGTCGGCAAGCGGGTCTTCGCCCGGAGTCGCCTCGTCGTGTACCTTCGGCAACGTGTCGAGCTTATATCCTTCGATGAGCTTCCCGTCCCTGTTCTTGACTGTCACCAACTGGGACGAGTCAATCATTTTGTCCAGCGAACGCTTCGGGTCTTTCTTGATGGAGATGCCTGTGTAGCGTTCCTGCTGGCCGGTGGATGTGTCGCGCACCGTCAGGTTGTAGGAATCCGCTTTGTCCGCGTCCTTGATGTCAGCCTGGTCAACGCGCGCGCGCAGTTTCTCGTTAGCGTAATCTCCTATGTATTTAGCGTTGAGCTTGACGCCGTTTTCCAGATCGATGACCGCAGGCGCAGACTTCTCCCCGGAGAGGCGCACGATGACCGCCATGCTCCCGCCATTCTGGTAATACTGGAAGACGGAGTAGCTCATCTGGCTCTCCGTGGACAGACCGCCGAAGAGACGCTCGTAATCGGCAAAGCTGGTAATCACGATCGGCTCGTCATCCGGCCCGCGCGGGGCGAGGCCGACGAAAGCCGTCACAGAGGTTGGCACTCCCGTAATCGTGCGTACACCGCTCGGCAGCTCTTCGATGTAAACGCCGGGATAAGTTGGTGTAATGGGCATGGGAAGTTCCTTTCACTAGAGCTGCGCGGGTCTATCGGACCACCGGCAGCGATGAGCGATTTGCTTACATAAAGTTCGATTTTATCGGGCAGGCCACAACCGCGCTCCCGGCCTGCTCCACGTTGCTTGAGCGATTTTTGTCCATGACCGTCTTTAATACGCGCTCCGCGACCACGCGCTCCGGCGAGCCTGTGGCCTTTATACTGATGTTGACGGGTGGAAAATTAGTAGACGGAGCCGGATTGTTGACGCAATCAGACGAAGAGCCGGAAGAGACGGCGACAGAACGGCGTAGGCGAGCACGCAACATGTAAGTGCCTCTACCGGGTTGAGCTACCGATGAACACTGCGTTAAGATGCGTGCTGCCAGGCGATGCATCCGAAAGCGCAGCATTGCGCCGGAGGTTGTTATCGGGCACAAGGCCTCGTCGCTACCTGCATGTAGTGACGAGGCTTTTCTTCTTCTTCACTCCCTTGGCTTGCGTAGAAACTTCAGCCGCACCTTTCGACAGGAACGCCCTCGAACCGCGCTCGAATCGATAAGTAATACGTCACCGTTGAAAGACGGCCATCGTGTACTCCCTTAGTTTGAGAAGTCAGGGTGTCGGGCCAGCCTGAGAAGCCCGCGAGCCCGACGAGCGAAGTGGGCCACGGGTCACGAGGAGTGAAGAGAACAAGCTATTATTTAGCGAGCGAAGATTAAACCCGCCGGTATTCTCCTGTCAACAGAAATCTTTAACAAGTAACGGTTTAGTTTGAAGTCTGCGCGCGAATGCGCCTCAAGGCATTCACCGCCATAGTCGCCTGCAATCGCAAACCGCAATCGATGAGATATCAACACGCGCGAAAATTTAGGTGGAAATGTTTTCTTGCTTTGTGTTATAAAGTACTTGACGGAATTGGATTAGATACCGGCCAGACACCGCAAAGCACGGAACGCGGGAGAGTTCGCTCTCGCAGGGAGAGGTCTGCTTTGCGCCTGGGTCAAAGCTGCTGAAAAGCGTTTGGCGGCGAGCGAATTTCGCCTGTAGCAAGCTGCATTTATTAATGACGGATCGAGAGGAGGCCATTTATGTTAGAGCAAGCGCAGGAGCCTGAGAAGCGTCGGGCCAGCGGAACTTTACTTGGTTTCACCATGTTCGGCGGAGTATTGCTGCCCGCCACTTCTATCCTCATCGAAACGACGACGCACATCTGCGCTCAAGAATTCTTTGATCCGATTCCGACACTGTGGCACGTCCTGATGGTCATTTTTGTGCCGCTCGCTAACTTGCAGGTCTGGCTCGCGTTGCTGAAAGGCCGCACGGAGCGCGGGGCGTTGCTCGGGTTGACGAACGCTGCGGCCATCGGCGTCTCCATCTTTTACACCATCGTTTACCTGCCGCTACTTCCGCTGGCCCTCATTGCCCTGATCTTCGTCATAGGGATTCTACCGATGGCCCCCATCTTCTCGCTCTTGTCCGGCATCCTCATGCGCCGGCAACTAAAGCGCATCGCTCCATCTAGCTTCGCGGTTAAAACGGCTTGTCTGGTCGCGGGCTTAGCTCTCGCGTTTACAGTCGTCGCTCTGGTTGAGCTGCCGATAACTTTAACTCGCATGGGATTGCAGATGGCGGCTTCAGAATCGCCTGACGAGAGGGCGCGAGGTTTGAGATGGCTGCGCACGTGGGGCAACAGGGATTATCTACTGCGCGCCTGTTACGAGCGTACGGGCGAAGCGACAGACCTTGTGGGCCACCTGTTTTCACTTCGAGACCCTGTTACGCCGGAAGAGGCGCGGCAAATCTATTATCGTGTGACGGGCGAGACCTTCAACACGTCGCTCCCGCCCAGAAGGCTCAAGGGACAATGGCAGCCGCAGGACACTTTTGATTTCGACCCGGATCAGGGCGGGACCGTTATCGCTGGCAAAGTGAAAGGGCTCTCGCTCGCCGCTTCGCGCATTGACGGCTCTGTGGATTCGGATGCAGGACTTGCGTACATAGAGTGGACGCTTTCTTTCAAGAACAGCTCCGCGACGCAGCGGGAAGCGCGCGCGCAGGTACAGCTTCCACCGGGCGGAGTCGTTTCACGCCTCACGCTCTGGGTAAACGGCGAGGAGCGAGAGGCCGCCTTCGCGGGTCGCACACAGACGCGACAGGCTTATCAAACGGTCGTACGTGTAGAGCGGCGCGACCCCGTGCTCGTCACGACCTCCGGGCGCGACCGCATACTGGTGCAGTGCTTTCCCGTTCCTGCAAACGGCGGCGAGATGAAGATACGCTTCGGCGTCACTACACCGCTCGTGCTCGAAGACAAGTCGCAGGGAGCGTTGCGACTGCCGCATTTTCTGGAGCGCAATTTCAGCATCCCCGAAAAAGTCGCGCACACGGTGTGGATAGAATCGGTGAATCCACTGCGGTCCGCAGATGATCGTTTGCAGGCGGAACAGCCCGCGACGAATCTGTACGCGCTGCGCGGGGCGTTTAGTGATTCGGAATTGTCCGCTCCGACGAGCGCGGTGCGTCTTTCGAGGCCGAGCGAGATTACGGAAGCCCGTACACGCGACCCGCATGGGAAGAACGGAGAAATCATACGGCAGTTGATAGAGGAAAGAGAGACGGGCGCTCCGTCACGCATCGTCGTAGTTCTGGATACCTCGCGGCAGATGAAAGCACATGCGCGTGATGCAATCGCCGCTCTTAAAAATCTTCCGCCAAATATCGAGACGAAAGTGCTCCTGGCCGACGGCAACGGCGTGTATGAAGAAGGCGTGAGCCAGCGTCCAATATCGGGCAGCCCGCAGGAAATCAGTCGGCAGCTCGAAAGGGTGCAGTTTGAAGGAGGCGCGGATAACGTGCCCGCTTTAATTAAAGCCTGGGATCTGGCTTCCGAGAAACCGGGCGGCGTCATCATCTGGCTGCATGGCCCTCAGTCGCTTCTGCTTCAGCCTGTGGAAGCGCTGCAACAGCGTTGGGAGCGCAGCCGCCGCGACCATGTGATTCTTTACGCCGTCCAGACCGAAAACGGTCCTGACCGCGTGGAGGAAAAGCTGGACGGTATAAGAGCGGTCAGGCAGCTTCCGCGCATCGACGGCTTGCAGGCCGATCTTCAAAGATTGTTCGCGCAGTTGGCCGGAGAAAGAAAAGTATGGGAGTTCAAGCGAACAAGCGAGAGGCCCGAGACGCTTCCCGATGCTCCGAATGCTGCGGCGACGTCGGCGCACCTTGCAAGACTCTGGGCCAATGATGAAGTGGCCCGCATCATCAATGGTCAGGAAAAGGATTGGACGGAGAAAGCTATTCTACTGGCGGCGCAGTATCAACTGGTGACACCCGTGAGCGGGGCTGTGGTGCTGGAAACTCAAGAACAATATCAACGTGCAGGGCTCAAGCCGGTTGATGCCGGAACAGTCCCGACTATTCCGGAGCCGGAGATGATTATGCTGATGGCTGTCGTGGGCGCAATATTTTTGTGGCTCTTTTACCGGCAGAAGATGATGCAGCGTAGCGGAGTGCGAAGATGAGCGGGAACAGGTTTGCACTTCGTGGAGCTTACGTCCCGGTCGCTCTTATGCTTGCGCTGCAACTCGCGGCCCTGTGGCCTGTGTGGCAGTGGTACGCGCACGTCATCCGTTCATCGGATGGTAAGTGGGGGATGCTGGCGGCGTTGACCTCCGTCGCGTTCCTGTTATGTAGGAAGCGTGGGCGCGTGCGTACAACGGAGGGGCACGGCGAGATAGAGCGAGGGCGCGTGTGGATAAAGCGAGGGCTGTGGTTGCCGACGCTCTTTCTGTTTTTATACGCGCTTGCTTATCCGTTTCTTCCGCTTGTCCTGAGTTCGGCGATTGCGCTGACGGCGCTTGGCTCTACGCTCAGCCTGCTGCGTATGGGGCGGCTGTTTCATACGGGGCTGATGGGGCTTTTATATTTGTCGCTGCCGTTGATTCCGTCGTTGCAGTTTTATGGAGGATACCCGCTCAGGATATTGGTGGCCGGTGTGGCCGCGCCGGTGCTCAGGCTCGGCGGCTTTAACGTCATACAGGAAGCGACGTGTCTGAACTGGGGCGGAAAGTTAATCTGGATTGATGCTCCATGCAGCGGCGTGCGTATGCTCTGGGTCGGCTTATACCTTGCGTGTGCTCTCGCGGCGCTCTACGACCTGCGGCCTCTCAAAACTCTGTACGTGCTGATGAGCGCGTCGGTGGTGATAATTTTCGGAAACATCTTTCGCGCCGTGGCGCTCTTTTATCTTGAAACGGGAATTGTAGAGATGCCCGGTTGGGGTCATGATTATATTGGAGTGGTGGCGTTCGTGTTGATTGCTGCCGGTATTACGGCGAGCGTCCGGTGGATAAGAAGGGAGAAGCTATGCGCTGCTTCGCAGCTTTCTACGTAGCCGCCTGCGTGCTGGCCGCGCTCGTGCCTTTGCTCCCTCTCAAGTCTGAAGGGCGCACGAGCGCAGCATCTTCAACTGCGTTTCCGGGATGGCCCACTCACTTTGAAGGCAGGGCGTTGACGGCGATTCCCTTGGAGGAATACGAGCAGCGTTTCGCGCGCGGCTTTCCGGGCCGCATGGGTCGTTTCACAGACGGGCAGAGAGAGATTGTCATACGCTGGGTGACGGAGGCTACGCGCAACCTGCATTCGGCTTCGGATTGCTTCGAGGGTCTGGGCTACAGGATAACTCCGTTGCCGCTTCGATTGGACAATCAGGGCCGTCGATGGGGAAGCTTCACGGCTGAAAAACAGAACGAGAAGCTTAAGGTCTACGAAAGAATCTACGCGTATGACGGGAGCGGTTGGCCGGACGTTTCATCATGGTACTGGGCTGCCGTCGGAGGCCGCGCGGCGGGGCCGTGGTGGGCCGTCACCATTGCCGAAAGAGAGAAGGCGGAGCAGTAGTACGGTCAGTACCGCCCCCACCGATTGCGGATTTCGGATTGCGGAATGCGGATTACAAGACACATTCTTTCTTTTTCAATCCGCAATCCGAAATCCGCATTCCGCAATTCCATATTAGACGGCGCACGAAAAAATGAAAATATTTTCATCCTGAGACCACCCTCCGACGCTCTCACTGCATCAATAAAGCTGTCAAGTAACAGTCTCCCAAATGTTGTCAAGGGAAAGTCTCCCATTCTTTACACACAATAGAGGAAGCTTCACGAACTCCGTCAACCCGGTGTAGGAGTCTCGTCTTTAAAACTCCCCGTTGCTTTACTTCGCGTGGTGAAGATTTCGCCCCGCCTGTTCGTACTGTGTCTGCACACGGAGGTAACTATGAACCGCAGGCTTTTACTTTCTCTGCTGCTTATCTTTCTGTTCACAGCCACGGCTCTCCTGAGCTTCAAAAACTGGAATACAGTTCACGCTTCATCAACCGTCCAAAGTTCTTCCACGCCGGGGTCACTCCTCGCGAGGGATTCGAGCGGAAAACTTGCGGGCCCGTGCCCGCTCAAGCACACGTCTGTCCGCGCCGAAGTGAGCGGGTTTATCTCGCGCGTCACGGTCACACAGGAATTTGAAAATCCATTTGAGGACAAGATAGAGGCCGTTTACACGTTTCCGCTGCCGCAAGCGGCTGCCGTTGACGATATGACGATGCTCATAGGCGAGCGCGTTATAAAAGGCAAGCTCATGCGGCGCGAAGAGGCGCAGGCCGCCTATGCGGCTGCGAGGTCTAGCGGGCAGGCCGCGAGCCTTCTGGATCAGGAGCGCCCCAACATCTTTACGCAATCGGTCGCCAACATTCTGCCGGGCCAGCCTATCAAGGTCACCATCAGCTACGTAGAGACCTTGAAGTATGACGAAGGCTCTTACGAATGGTCTTTCCCTATGGTTGTAGGGCCGCGCTACATTCCGGGCGGTGCGGCGGAGCCGACTGCGAACGCGCCAGATGTTCAGAGCGAGCGTGTGCCCGACGCCGCGCGTATCTCTACCCCAACAGTCCCAGAGGGCGAGCGGCCCGGTCACGACATCTCCATAGAGGTCACGATTGATGCCGGTGTGCCGGTCGAGAGCTTAGCGGCCACGACGCATGAAATCGAAGTTGAGAGAAAGGATGACCGTCGCGCCGTCGTGCGCCTCAAAGACCGGCAGACGATTCCGAACAAAGATTTCATACTCAAGTACGACGTGGCGGGCCGCAAGATAGAGGACGCATTGCTCGCCCACCGCTCGAAGCTCGGAGGCTACTTCACGTTGATTCTACAACCGCCGGAGCGCGTGACGGTTGAAGACGTGACGCCGAAGGAGCTGGTCTTTGTGCTGGACACGTCTGGCTCCATGCAGGGCTTCCCGTTGGAGAAGGCGAAAGAGACTATGGCGCTCGCGCTCGATAATCTTTACCCGCAGGATACCTTTAACCTGATTACATTCTCCGGCGACACCAACATTCTCTTCAAGGAACCCGTCGCTGCGACTCCGGACAATCTACGGAAGGCGAAAAAGTTTCTGGCTTCGCAGGATGGGGGCGGCGGGACGGAGATGATGAAAGCCATACGCGCCGCGCTTGAGCCTTCCGATTCGCAGAGCCACGTTCGCGTTACCTGCTTTATGACGGACGGCCAGGTCGGCGACGACATGGAGATTATCGGAGAGGTGCAGAAGTACAAAAACGCTCGCGTCTTCGCGATGGGTTTCGGGAGCAGCCCGAACCGTTTCCTGCTCGACAAGATGGCGGAGTACGGGCGCGGCGAGGTCGAGTACGTCACGGAAGGCGGCGACACCAAAGATGTCGCGCGCCGTTTCCACGAGCGTGTGCGCAGCCCCTTGCTGACGGATATTTCCGTAGAGTGGTCGGGCGTATCGGTCTCGGAAGTTTATCCCAAACTCGTACCCGATCTCTTTAGCGCCAGGCCTGTGATTCTTTCGGGCCGCTACGGTGCGGGCGGGCAGGGGACGGTGCGCTTGCGTGGCAAGATGAGCGGGCGCGACTTTGTGCGCGACATCCCGTTCAACTTTCCGGAGCAGGAGCCGCAACACGACGTGCTGGCTACGCTTTGGGCGCGCGCACGCATTGACGACCTGATGGGCGAGGATATGAAGGCGCTGCAACTGGGGCAGGTGAGCGACAAGCTGCGCGAGGCGATTACGCAGCTCGGGCTCGAATACAGGCTGATGACGCAGTTCACTTCATTCGTCGCTATCGAAGACACGGTCGCGGTCGACGAAGGCGAGCCGCGTCGCGTGGATGTTCCCGTCGCAACGCCCGCAAACTCGCCAACGTCAGCAGTCTCGGTTGCGCCCGGTACGATTTCGGGGACGTCTATTCCGAGCGGCGTCAGCGCAAACGTCTACGTCACCTCAGGCGGCGCGGCGACTTTAAATATCACAGACTCCACCACTGGCAACATCGTCGAAGTGCGGACGATTGAAAACCTGCCGCTGAGGGGGAGAAGCCCGCAGGGTTTGGTAGGGCTCTCGCCGGGGACGGTTGCGGGTGGAGCAAGCGGGTCTTCCAGTTCTTCTCTCTACAGTGTCAACGGCCAGCGGACAACCAGCAACAACTTCATTGTTGACGGCGTCAGCGCCAACGCGGGGATTGCTCCCGGCGGTCAGGACCCCGGCGCTTCTGCCGCAGGCACGACGCCCGGACTGACGGCCACCGGAGGAGTAAACGGTCTGGCATCAATCGGTGCGACTCAGGAGTTCTCTGTTCGCACTTACTCTATGGATGCCGGGACGGGTCGCACGCCCGGAGCAGAGGTTGAAATCATCACACGTTCCGGGACGAACGAGTTTCACGGCTCTGTCTTTGAATATTTCGGCAACGACGCGCTGGACGCTGGTGATTGGTTTGCCAACAGCCGCCGTCTGAGACAGCCCGCGCGCAGGCTTAACGCTTTCGGCGGAAACTTCGGCGGCCCTTTCAAAAAAGACAAGACGTTTTTCTTCGCGTCCTACGAAGGCTTGCGCCTGCGACAGCCGGTCGCGGCCCTCACGGACGTTCCGTCCTTCAACGTGCGCGCACTTGCGCCTGCGGGCCTTCAGCCTTTCCTGACGGCCTATCCTTTGCCCAACGGAACGGAGCGGGGCAATGGTTTCGCGGAGTTTGCGGCAGCGTATGCCAACCCGGCACGCATGGATACGGGCAGCTTCCGTCTGGACCACATGTTCAATGACAATCTGCGCGTCAACGCGCGCTACAGCTACACCGATTCCGAGGCGGAAGAAAGAGGGGCGAACGGCTCGTCCTTAAACACTCTGAACCGTAGACGCAACCGCCTGCAAACGATAACGGGCAGCGCTACCTATACCTTCTCTCCAAACATGGTGGGCGAGCTTAAAGCAAACTACAGCCGCTTTACTTCCGGCAACGACTACGTGCTGGACAATTTCGGCGGCGCGTCTCCTTCACCCGCCTCTGACTTCTTCGCTTCCTTTTTCTCAAGCGGTAATAACGCAGCCGTGTTTGACCTCGCGGGCAGAAACGCGGCTCTACTGGCGGGCGGCGATGTCACGAGCACGCAGCGCCAGCTCAACACCATCGGCTCCGTCAACATCCTCAACGGTAATCACGCGCTCAGGTTCGGCGCGGATTATCGTCGTCTCTCTCCGGTCATCGGCCTGCGTCCCTTTGAGCAGGGCGTGCTTTTCAATGGAGCGGAGCAAACACTGACGGGCATCTCTACCCGAGCGGGCGCTTACACGCGCACTACTCCGCAGTATCCTGTCTTTCATAACCTGTCGCTATACGGGCAGGACGAATGGAAACTCTCTTCGCGATTGACGCTCGTCTACGGCCTCCGCTGGGAGCTTAACCCGCCGCCGTCGGAAAGCTATGGGCGTGACGCTCTGGCCGTCAATCAGGTAAGCGACCTCGCGCAGTTGAGCCTTGCGCCGCGAGGGACCGGGTTGTGGAAGACTACTTATAACAACTTCGCGCCGCGCGCAGGGTTAGCTTACGAAGTTTCAAAAGCGGGTGCGTACCAGCTTGTCTTGCGCGGCAGTTTCGGCGTCTTCTACGACCTGGGCAGCGACGGGGCGGGCCACGCCTACGCGGATTCCTATCCTTTCCTCGCGGGCCGCGCGCTCTTTAACGCTCCCTTCGTGGACGCATCGTCAATCCCGTCTCTGGCGGGAAATGCATCAGCGCCCGTGACCACTCCTTTCTCTGTCTTCGACCCGCAGCTCAAGCTGCCCTACACTTTGAAATGGAGCGTCACAGTTGATCAGGCATTCGGTTCTTCAAACATACTTTCGATGAGCTATGTCGGGACAGCCGGAAGAAGATTGCTCGTCACCGAATCTCTCTTTGACCGCAACCCTACATTCTCCTTCATACGTCTGACGACCAACGGGGCGCAATCCGACTACGATTCCTTGCAGCTACAATTCAACCGCCGCCTCTCACGCGGCCTGCAAGCCCTTGTCTCTTACACCCTCTCCAAATCCTCGGACGACTTCTCACAGGACTCCGCGCAGAGGACGCTGCTCAGAAGCGACGATGCTACGGGCGAGCGCGGGCCGTCCGATTTCGACGTGCGGCATCTCTTCGCGGGCTTCGTCTCCTACGACATTCCTTCCGCGTTCGACAAAGGAATCGGCTACACGGTCGCGCGCAACTGGACGGCCATCACAGTCTTTAACGCCCGGAGCGCGCGACCCCTCAACATCGTCTACGGCTTCCCGGCCACCTACGGCTCTGCGTATCTGAGGCCCGACGCCATCGCGGGCGTCCCGCTTTATCTAAACGACGCACAGGCTGCCGGAGGCCGCCGTCTAAACCCCGATGCTTTCATCATCCCCGCTACCTTGCGACAGGGAACACTCACCCGTAACAGCCTGCGCGGCTTCCCCCTCTACCAGTTGGATTTCGCGCTCGCCAGAAAATTCAACTTCAACGAGCGCGTCAGCCTACAGTTAAGGATGGAAGCATTCAATCTCTTCAACCATCCGAACTTTGAAGACCCCGTCGGCGCTGACCTGATTCTCGGCAACAGGTCATCGGCTCTTGGCCCGCTCACGCTCAACACAGGCTTCGGCCAATCCGCCTCCATGAGTGGGCGAAGCCTATCGAGCAGCACCGCGAGCAGCTTCAGCTCCTTCTATCAACCCGGCGGCCCCCGCTCCTTCCAGTTCTCCTTAAAGCTGGAATTTTAAGAGGCCGTCTGAAAAGTCCCGTAGGGACGCGGATGTTTATAGCTGGCAGATAACAAAACCGAATCAAGCTCCGTAGGAGCGGCATGTCATGGACACAAAACATGCCGTTCCTACGGAGCTTGATTCATGATTGAGGTCGTTAAGCTATAAACATTCTGCTCCTACGGAGCTAAAGCGAATGACAGCGACTTTTCAAACTGCTTCTTAGGGCGCGGGCGGTGTCGGGGGCGGCTGCGTGGTGCGGCGTCGCGGTGCGCGCTCGACGTGGCTGGCGCTCATCCACGCGGCGAGCTTGGCCGGGTTGTTAGCCAGAGTGTTACGCATGATGGCGTCCAACTCGCGCACTATCTGCATTCCTCGTTCAGTCAATTCGTCAATCGCGGCGGTGGCCGTGATGTGTCCCTGCGTGCCCTGTACTCTCTGGTTCATAGCCTCTTCAAACGCCGCTATATCTTCGTTGAGGTCTTCTATAAATGTCGCAGGCAGACCGCGCTTGATGAACTCCGCTTTGATTGGCGCAGCCTCGGCGGCAAACGAGCGTGCGATTGCCAGTAGAGCCTGATCCGAGACGCTGCGCGGCGCACGAAACTTGTCTTCAAGACCGGGCACGGTCACCGACATCACACGCGCCGTGCGGCTGATGGCTTCGAGGCTCTCTTTGAGTTCGGCGCGCGCAGCGTCTTTGCTTTGTCCGCCCTGTCTGGCAGTACCAAAGCCCGTTTCCTGTGCGCTCGCCTGCGTCTCCAATTCACTGATGAGCTGGCGCAGGTCCACCACAAGCTCGTTGGCGAAACTGCCCGTGGGAAAGAGCGCGGCTTCTATTTGGCTGAACTGCTCCACGCCTATAAACATATTCATGCGACGGGTATTGAAGTCATCCATGGATTTAGTTCTCCTTTTGAGGAAAAGGCCCTTTTAAGAGGGTCTGAAGTGGTGAGTTTGATTAAGGAAGCGAGGTCTGCCCTAATCAGCGTCCTGTTAGACAAAAGGTGTTTTACAAGCAAAACTGTCGAACGCGCCGCATTATACGCCAAAACAGTACACTTGCACCAACTTTTCCCACCCCCGCTAAACCCTTGATTGACGTTGTATTAACCGAAGTTGCACGTGTATGAAGCGAAGTTGCAGGTGTATGAAGCGAAGTTGCGGCTGTATGAACCGATCCTGCGCCTGTATGAAGCGATCCTCACACTGTATGAACCGCCCCTCGCGGTGTATGAAGCGATTCCCGCACTGTCTGAACTGATTTTCAGCCTGTATGAGTCGATTTTGCGGCTGTATGAAGCGATTCTAGCGCTGTATTAACCAATTCTCAGCCTGCCTGAAGCGATTCCCGCCGTGACTGAGCCTGTTTCCTCTTTGTCTCAAGCCTTTTTATTTGTGCTGCGGCTTGCCCGGCAGCTTCGCGGGCAAGTTCAGTTTGTCATCAGCTAGAACTTCCATTTGTACGCCTGCCACGCGAGCATACCGTAAGAGAATAATTAGCGACGGCTCGCCTTTTCCTAGCTCATACTCGGAAATTCTATTTTGGGTAAGTTCCACTCCTAACCGCTTAATCATCTCGTTTTGAGAAAGACCTAACGCCGTCCGAATCTGGATAAGTTTTTCAGCTAACCGTGCGGGCTTGAGACGCGCTCCCCTTGCCATCAGGAGTTTCCTCCTGGTGAAAGCTTGCATCTAACCGAAACTTCGGTTAGACTCTGGCCACGTAATTTATTCGCCGTGAGTATGAACCTCTCATGCTCAACGGCGATGCTCATTCTCTCTCGGTTGAGGCTTGAGCAGTCGCATTAGCCGTTGCTTCAGTTTTCAAAGACTAGAGCGCACGCATCATAGCAAAACGCTCTCGTATAGCTAAAGATTGAGAGGGAGCTTGGCCGCTCGCTCTCTCGGAGTGTCGCACGCCTGCCGTGAGGCGCACGCGGGCTGTGCGGCGCGGGCAGGGCCGCTCGTGTTTCCATGCTAAGGGGCTGAGCGGCCCTGCTTTTCAACAATCAACGCGGCGACTGTTCCACGCTCAATTCTTACTATCTTTCTTCTGTTCGCCAGCCCGCAGGTCACGAAGCAGTCTATCAAATACTTTCTGATATGAATCGTGATCCTTCCACTTGCGAAAATCTCCGATGTTCCTTGTGTTCCTGATAAGAGCAGGCCAGCCGCCTTCTATCTTCATCACCGCATCATCCAGTCGAATCGGAAACAATATCAGCCGCTTCTCCTTACGCTCGCGCTCCAACGCGGTCTCAACTTCCTGCTCAACCCAGTCGCTTGCAACTGAATGTTCCGAGAGAACCAAAAGCAGCTTCTCATGCATTCGGATTGCTTCGTCTATACCGGTGCGAATCCTGTCCCCTATCTTCAAGTCCTCCGACGCCAGCCAGCAGCGCACGCCCTTGTTCTGTAAATCGGCATAAAGCCTGTCAGCAAACTTCTGGTCTTTGCTGGAATAGCTAATAAACGAGGCATAGAACTGAATAGGGTCGTTAAGAAGAGAAGGAATATATTCAATCAACGTATCTGGCAAGCCGCAGCCGCGCAGAAAAGGAAGCGGTAACTTGCCGGATATTGTTAAGGTTCGGTGGTCAATAGTAGAAGGGGATATATGGTGACAAGTCTCCAATCCTTTTGCATGGCTCAAATCAGTGTCAGCAAGTATAGTATTACCAAATCGTGCTTCTGTGAGATTCGCGCTGCTAAGATTCGCGCCCGTAAAATCTGTGATGCCTAATATTGCTCCTGTGAGATTCGCCCCCTGTAATTTTGCATACCTCAAATTTGCCGATTCGAGATTTGTATTAGTTAGATTTGCGCCGGAAAGATTCGTAAAATTAAAGCCTGCATCTGCAAGGTTCAGCCCCTTAAGACTTGCGGAACTAAGGTCGGCAAACATCGAGTTGGAGTCGGTACGCTGTCGCCACTCATTCCACGCCCTCACGCCCTGCTTCAGAATCTCAAAATGTTCAGGGTTAGCCATCGCGGTTAGCTCCTGTCAAGGATGTGCGGATTGCTACCTCTTGCTGCCTTTCTTACTTACCTTATTGAGAAGAGAGCGGGTCGGCGCTTTGCAGTGCGTAGATTTGAGTCGGGGAAGAGGACGAGCACGATCTGCCCGCGCTTAAAGGGCATCGTATGCTCCCATCTCCGGGCGTTCCCAATCCTCCGCAAATGTCTGCAACCGGGCACGCAAGTCAGCCGCTTGCGCCTCATCTATTTCGCGCTCGGCCAGATCAATGTCACCTTCCGTCATGAAAGTGACGACTACTCTCGCCTCCTCAACGTCCGGAGGTGTTTCCAGTAATTCTACTTTTCCGTCACGATAAATGCCTTCCACTGTCTTTGACATAATCATTCCCTCACTGGACTTCGTCATTCTGTCTCATGCCGGTTAATTATATGCGCTCGGGCCGGAAGCGTGAAAGAAAAGACGAGGCCACAGGCGCGGGAGAGTCAATCTTCTACAGTTTCGTCAAAGCGCACGTTGCGGTAGATGTCGCTGACCTTGAGCGTGAGGCCGACCGAGGCGAAGGCGCATTCGTCGTCCGCTTCGGTGAAGATTTCGACCTGCCAGTTGTCGCCGCTACGGCGGTGAAGCTCGATCATCATCGCGTCCTGTGAGACCAGCGCGTATTCCTCGACGCTTGGACAGTTCTTATAGGCTGCCATCTTCTCGTGGCGGTCTGTGCGCTCGGTCGTGGGGCTCAGCACTTCGACGACGAGGCGCGGCTCGGTGCGAAAGTAAGGGTCGCCGCCCGGTGCGTCGCAGGTGACGACGACATCGGGGTAATAGAACAAATCGGGCGCGATGCGTATCTTCATATCTGAAATGAAAGGCTCGCAATCCGCGCCGTCAAGATGATTGTTCAAACGCGCGAAGATGTTTCCGGCGATACGATTGTGGCGAGCGCTCGCGCCTGCCATCGCGTAGGCTTGGCCGCTGACGTATTCATGACGCACCGCGCCATCACGCTCTCCTGCCAGATAGTCTGCGACGCTCAAGTAGAATCTCGCTCCCGGTAAGCTCATCGCATGGGCCTCCTCTTTAGCCGACGCTCTGATTATATGCGCGCGGCGAATGAGCGCAATCTTTAAGACGGGAAATCGAGTTGAATCTTGATTAGGTTTTCATGTTCGGTATAGACTCCGGGCCGCAGTTTGTCAGGCGGGATGAAAGCGAAATCCGATGAAGGAGAAGGGCGATGCATCTGAGGCGTAGAGCGTTTCTTGCGGCTTTGGGTTGTGGCTTGCCGGCGGGACTGTTGTTGCTGCCGCGGGGCGCGGCCACGATGGGGAGTGAGCCGGATGATACGTGGTTCTTTTTTACGATTGAAACCAAAGCTTATCGCGCGGGGGTGGAGGTGAGCAGCGCTAATCCGGAGGAAAGGCGCTGGTACATTTCTAATCTGGTCCAGTTGCCGAGTGGCGAAGTGTCGTACGGGCTCCGGAAAAAGATGGATCAATACTTTGAGGCGAACGTGGTCGAGCCTGCCAAAAAGCGCGGCGTCGCGCTGGATTATTATGAACAGGATGTAATGCTCAATGGAGGCTCGGTCGTCGGCGTCAGCTCGCGCGAGCAGGGGCAGGAGATGCGCGACCAGGAGATAGCAGACCGTAAAGAACAGAGCGGTAATATCTACTCGTTCAATTTTGTCTTCGGCCCTGCGAAGGGCGAGGAGACGAGCCAGCCGCGACTCATCTACCGCGACAAGGAGCAGCCGAGCTATTAAGAAGCTGTTTTAAAAGTCCCGTAGGGACTGGATGTTTATAGTTAACGAGTGATTAAGGAAATCAAGCTCCGTAGGAGCGGCATGTTTCAACGTCCGAGACATGCCGCTCCTACGGAGCTTGTTATGATTTGTTGCCTGCGAGCTATAAACATCCTCGCTCCTACGGAGCTAAACCAATGACAGTTACTTTTCAAACAGAGAGCCGGAGGAGAACAATCCGAGCAGGCTGTCCCGTTCCTGCGAAACATTCCTGCGGCTCGTCTACAACTCTGAGCTTTAAGCTCGCCGCTCGGCCTGCTCGCTCTCCAATGCGCGCTCGGCTTCCTTGACGCTAATCACGTCAGCCGGTTTGTGCGTCACAGCCATGTAAACCAGTGCGGCAATGACTGCGCCAATCACAGGGGCGACGATGAATAACCAGAGCTGGCTCAAGGCCCACCCGCCCACAAAGATGGCTGGACCAATCGAGCGCGCAGGATTGACGGAGGTGTTGGTGACGGGAATCCCCACCAGATGTATCAGCGTCAACACAAACCCTATGGGGATACCGGCAAAGCCTACGGGCGCTTTGATGTCCGTCGCGCCGAGCACGGTAAAGACCAGAAAGAAAGTGAGCACGATTTCAACCAGCAAGGCCGAGAGCAGGTTGTAATGACCGGGCGAGTGTTCGCCGTAACCGTTGGCGGCGAAACCTGCCACCGACGGGTCGTAACCTGCGGGCACGCCCTTGGCTATGAGCAGGAGCAGAGCGGCGGCCAGAATCGCTCCCACAATCTGCGCAATGATATAGCCGGGTGCATACTTTGCATCCATCTTCTTGCTGATGACGATGCCTATAGTCACGGCGGGATTGATGTGACAGCCCGAGACAGGCCCTATGGCATAAGCCATCGCAAGCAGCGAGAGGCCAAAAGCGAGCGAGACGCCTAGAAAGCCAATCTTGTCTCCGGCCAGCACGGCGCTCCCGCAACTGGCAAAGACCAACACGAAAGTCCCCAGGAGTTCAGCCATGTATCTGTTCATGTATGTGTCTCTCCTTAGTTAACTGAGCCTGATGTTTCATGACGAGGCGGACATTTATCTACATGCTGAACCTTCGCGCGTGAGTATGCAAGACATATCCTCTAGAATCTTTCACCGAGAGTCAGCGGGTCAACAGATTGTCTATGCTAAGCGATTCCTGTGTAGCGAGATACTGGTAAAAAGTACAGGTGATGGAGGTGTCGCTAAACGGGCGTTCGCCACAAAAAATAAGCGCTCATCAAACAATTGATGAGCGCTGGTAGCTGTCGAAATGTTTTGACTTAGAAAAAGAACTCCCCACACTGGAGACTGTTAGAACTTTTTGCCTTCAGCCAAATTCATGGGCAGGGAAACCCTGTGGCAATTGAAGCAGCCTGCTCGTTTATTCGTCTGCAAAGTCGAGAATGACTCGCATTTTTCTGATGTTTGCCTGTGGGTAACGCTTGCGCGCGAGCTCAAGTATGGCGCGCGCTTCTTGCTCCGTATCGCCGCCGTAGACTGCGACGAAGTTGTAATCGTTGTTCACGCTATCGTAAACCACAATTGTTCCCGGACAGCCGTTTCGCGAAGCGAACACTTTATTGGACGGAAACATCTTCTGGATGGCGAGCCGCTTTTTCTCGCTGATGTAGTTGCAGCCGCCCGTCTCTCTTACGGCCATAACGCTTTCCAGCATGACCGCGTAAAACTCATTGGACTCAGTCCGCGTGCCCGTGCCGAGTGGCGCGCGCCCTGTCAGGAAAGCTAAATCGTATGGCTTGAAGTCGTCGTATTGGGGCTGGCATCCTGACTCCTGCGGGTTGCCGCAAACTATGCCGGACTGCGCTTGCCCCACGCCCGCAGCTATCAGCAGTAGAGAGCAGAGCAAGCCTGACTTAAATAACATCCTCATTGCTGCAATCCTCCAATCATTTCTCTCGATTGCTTACCCGACCGTCTTTAATTCCGGGTCTCAACTGATTGAAAAACATTACAGGTTGACGCCTCGCCGTAAAGATTTGGAAACGGTTAACAGCCCTCAAAGTTAAGGCTCAAGGATAACTGTGACCTCGCGGCGTTCTGGGAATAGATTGGGCGGAGGGGTCAGAGACGCCAGAGAGCGCGAATCGTACCCCAAACCAGACGGCAACTCAAGACTGATTAGAATGAAACACAAACCGGCTGCGGGGCATCCACTCGCAGGACAGACTCCTGGCCGAAGGCCCGCTTATATGCAAGGTATGGAAGAAAGAAAAGAGGCCGCCTTATATAGGCGGCCTCTGTTCTCTGCAAAAAAAAAATTAACTCCGCAGGTAGGACTCGAACCTACAACCCTCCGGTTACGCATGTTCCTACATTTTCATGTAGGGGCGGACTATCTCATCAACTCTCCGTAGAGTTGTCGGGCGCTCGCGGGGGTCTTATCGGTTTAGGCTCCTCAACCCCTAGTCTCTGCACGTTCCTGCTTACTTTGTGCTATGTGCACATGCCTTTCAGCAGGCTTCGCTCAGGATTGCCGTCCCGGTTAATTGCCGGAGTAGGGTTTCCTGAATTCACCCGATTTTTCAACCACAGTCACCTGTGGAAGCTGCAATCTCCAATTACAGCCGGATGCTCTGCCATTGAGCTACTGCGGAAGACGCGCCCGTGTGCCGTTAGAATAAAAACCGGCGTCGGGCGCGAATGATTTTTATAACAGAGCGGTAAATGGCTCGTCAAGTTGGGCGGGGCGCGGGGCGCGTTCGCCTCTCAGGTTCGTCCGGTCGCATTCCTCACAGCCTTCGCGCGCGGCTTGCGCTCAAGGGGGAAGTGAGAGATTATCTTCCGACCGCTGCACAGGAAATTTCAGCCAGCAAGACAAGGGTTCTTCTATCTTTCTCGCGCTTTCAGTGTCGAACTGAGAGGGCGACTAATTCATGTCGGAGAGTGTGACGAGAATGGAGCGCCGAACTACCACCTGGTACAGCCACAATTTAGGGATGGACATGCCGCTTGTGGCCTACGGCCACGCGGGCAGACCGCTGTTGATGTTCCCGACCGCCGCAGCCGATTATCTGGAATACGAGAGGTTTCATCTGGTGGACGCCATCCGCCCGCTGATTGAAGCGGGGCGCGTGCGCGCCTATTCAGTCAACAGCGTCAATCGCTACAGCCTGCTTAACGAAAAGGCGTCGCCGCAGTGGAAGGCAGAGCTATTGACGCGCTATGACCGTTACATCACGGAAGAGGTACTGCCTCTTATCAGGCGAGAGACGGATGACGGGGAAGGCCCTGTGACGACGGGCGCAAGCCTCGGCGCGTTTCTCTCCGCCAATGCTTACTTTCGCCACCCGGATTTGTTTCGCGGCGTCGTAGCCATGAGCGGCAGCTACGACATACGCTCTTACCTGCGCGGCTACACGGATGATAACGTCTATTTTAATAACCCTGCCGACTACCTGAAGCATCTCAACGACGATTACCACTTGCCCAGACTGCGCAGTGCAAACGGCATCATCATCGTCACAGGCCAGGGCGCTTATGAAGACCCCGAGCGCAGCCGCCAACTCTCCTCCATCCTGACGGAGAAGGGCATCCCGCATCAACTGGAACTCTGGGGCCACGACGTCAACCACGACTGGCCCTGGTGGCGGAAGATGCTCCCACACTATTTGGAAAGACTGTTTTAAGGGATGAGGGCGGAGGGATGAGGGATGAAGTAAAGAAAGATTGCTCAGGACTTTGTTTTCTGTCTGTCTTTGACGTGTTTTACCATAGTGACGAACATGGATATTAATTCTTCCGCTTCATCTCTTAATGGCTTGAGGCATTCTTCTGGAAAGATGCTGGCCGCGCCGATGAGGTCTATCCAATAGATTGTCTCATCTAGTTCCTGCAATCCACCTTCGATCTTATTGATAAAGTCTGCGTCCGATTTGGCTCGGCATGATTCATGATAGTGTGCTCCAACCGAAGTGCCCGAGCGTAACACCTGTTTACCTAAAATCTGCGCCTCGGTTGTCTGCGGCAGCGCCGTGTAAAGTTTGATGATGCGGAGGGCGAAGGATTTTGTTCTGGCCTTCATATCCTGTAGGCCTTTTCTTTCATCCCTCATCCCTCCGCCCTCATCCCTTCTAAGGTTCGTCAGAACCCTTTTTCCCTTTTTTCTTGGGCTCGACTTCGCGTGGGCGCGTGGTGTTGGGTGCGACAGAGGTGTCTGTGCGCGGCGGCGGCGGATCGGTCTTCTTGGGCGTTGTGTCCGCAGCGGGTTTGTCTGCCGATGATGAGGTGTCGTCCGACTTGGGCGCGGGCGGCAGCGTCACCTGTTCGAGCTTGGGCTCGGTGGTGCTGGTCGTGGTCTCATCGTCGCCGCTATCTTTAGCGGCTTTGGCGCGCGCCATCGCCGCCGCCAGTTTCTCATCGCTCATCTCGCGATTGCGCTGGCGGTTCAATTCCTTCATGTCTTCTGGAATCGCTGGCGGCTTCTCAAACTCTTCCTTCGGCTTGTCTTTGAGAAAGTCCTTCATAAAGGCTACGTAGAAGGGAAGCGCGCCGTGGCCGCCCGTCATGTCGTTCCCCAAAGGTTTCTTTCTGCCGGGATAGCCCATCCACACGCCCGTCACGTAGGTCGGCGTGTAGCCCACGAACCAGACGTCCGTGTGGTCGTTGACCGTGCCGGTCTTGCCGCCCTGCTGAACTCCAAGGACTTTAGCGCCTGTCGCCGTCCCGGCGTCTATCACGCCGCGCATCATCGAAACCATCGTCAGCGCGACGTACTCGTTCGTCACCTTGTAGGTTGTCTTCTCCCACTCTTCCAGCACGTTTCCGTCACGGTCCATCACGCGACGAATCAAGTGCGGCTCGACGCGCACGCCCTTGTTCGGGAAAGCGGAGTAGGCCGAGACCATCTGGTTCAAGGGAACTTCCGTGGCTCCAAGTGCCGAAGGAAGATAAGGAGCCATCGGGACGGTGATGCCGAAGCGGCGGACCATCTGCGCGCCCGTTTGAATGCCTACGGTCTGAAGCAGGTGCACGGCGGGGATGTTTAAGGATTTGGCGAGCGCGATTTTCATAGGCACGTCGCCGTTGGAAGTTGAGCCGTCGTAGTTGTGGGGCGTCCAATCTCCTATGCGTATAGGCGCGCCCGAGACAGTTGAATCAGGCGTCATGCCCCACTCAATCGCCGCCGTGTAGATAAAGGGCTTGAAGGCCGAGCCCGTCTGGCGATAAGCCTGCGTCGCGTTGTTGAACTTCGAGTGCGTGAAGTCGTAGCCGCCCGCCATCGAAATAACCTCGCCGGTCTTTGCGTTCAAGGTCATCATAGCGCCCTGCACGCCCGGAACCTGCGACATCTCTACCTGAAGCCGCTTGTTCTTCTCGTCAATATTTTTAATCGCAAAGTGAAAGAGGTCGCCGGGCTTCAGTTCCGCACGCACGCTTCGTTTGGCCCAGCCCATGTCCTTGTCCGTGACCGAGGCCGTGTATTCGCCAAAGCGCACGGTGGCTTCACCCTTCGGATCAACCTTCATGACGAGGCCCATGTAATGCTCGCCGAGGGTGTAATGGTTGCCGTACCAGTCCGGGTGCTTGAAAGCTTGCAGTTGCTGTTGTGTGACAGGCTGGCCGTTGCCTATGTTGCTGTAAGCGCCGCGCCAGCCAGCGTGCGAGCGGTCGTATGCGCGAAGTCCTGCGCGCAGGACTTCCATAGCCTTTTCCTGTGCATGCACGTTGATGGTCGTGTAGACCTGAAGACCGCCCTGCGCCACGCGCGTCGTGTACTTGTCTTCCAGATATTGCCGTACTTCTTCGACCGGGAAATCAAAAGCCGTCGAGCGCGGCTGTGCGTTGTAGTAAACCGTGTCGGCAAGCACAATCGGTTTGGCCTTGGCCGCATCGACTTCCGCCTGCGAGGCGAAGCCGTTCTTAGCCATCTGGTCCAGCACGAGGTCGCGCCGCTCCTTGGCCGCCTGCATGTTGACCGTGGGCGACAATTGCCCCGGCGCTTTCGGAATCCCCGCCAGCAGCGCCGCTTCTTCAATCGTCAGGTTCTTGGCCTCTTTGCCGAAGTAGGTTTCCGCGCCCGCCTCTATGCCGTACGCGCCCGCGCCCAGAAAGACGTGGTTGGCGTACATCTCCATAATCTGATTCTTAGTGTAGTAGCGCTCAATCTGTAGGGCTATGAGCCATTCGTTAATCTTGCGCTTCAAGGTCTGCTCGCGCGAGAGGAAGAGATTCTTGGACAACTGCTGCGTCAAGGTCGAGCCGCCCTCGCGGCTGCCCGTCGTGATGTTCTTGAAGACAGCGCCCGCGATGCGTATGGGGTCAATGCCGACGTGCTCGTAAAAGCGCGCGTCCTCGATGGCGAGGATGGCGTTCTTGACGTTGGGCGGAATCTCCTCGAACTTGAGCGGGATTCTCTTCTCCAAAGCAAACTCGCCGATGATGGTCTCGCCGTCGTCCGCATAGACGCGCGTAATCACGCTCGGGCGATAGGTCGCCAGCGAAGCTACTTCATTGGCGGCCTCGGAGTAGTTAAGCTCGTAAGCGACGACCACCCCGGTCAAGCCTCCGGCGGTCAAAGCCAGAAGCAGTACGGCGGGCAGCCAGAAGCGACGCAGGAAATGGCGGCGACGCGCTGGCGGCTGTGGAGCGCGCGAAGCCACGGCGCGCGTACCCGGATTTTTGGAAGCCATAAAAGACGGACCTCTTAAGAGAAATCAAAGCGAGACTTACGAGGCAGCCTTCGCGGAAAATGTTTTTTCGAGCGACCCTTTGGGGAGACTTCAATCGCCAACCCGGAATTATAGCGCAACCTGCGAGGGGAGGCGAAATGTAGAATTTGAAGATTGATGTGAGAGAGGTAGAAATTCACCGCCGAGACGCAGAGAGCGCAGAGATAACGCAGAGGATTGAGTCTTTTCTCTGCGCCTGCTCTGCGACATCTCTGCGTCTCTGCGGTGAAAATTCTGAGACAACTTGAACCTCCCTCTTTACATCTAAATGTTGGCTGAAAAGTAAATAGGCTGGAACCAAAGTGGCGGCAGGGGCGCTCAGACGGAAGATGCTCTTGACGCCATGTTCTTTGACCGGGGCACACAGCCGCAGTTATACTTCCAACGTTCGTTTTATGGGGGCGACAGGCTTCGACAGGAGTCATGAACCTCGTATTCGGATGCATGCAGGGCTCTCTCCGTACAGCTCTTTAAAAAGTGTGGAGAAACACAACTGCCAACTCAAACGATTTGGCTCTCGCTGCCTAATAAGCACCGAGCGTCTCACCGCAAGTTGCTCATGCGCGTGGAATGAGATGTCACTCAGATGAGCTGGCCTGCTCCTTCGGTCCGTGGGAGCGGGCAAGATAAAGTCGGACTAGCCTGATGCTGAGGTCTTCGTCGCTTCACTTACTCAGCGCTCGGGCGAAATCAGAAAAGAGAAGCGACTAAGCATGTAGATTCCGGCGGGGTCGGCTTTTGGATCCGAGTTCGACTCTCGGCGCCTCCACTTATTAAAGGGATGAGGGCGGCAGCGATGAGGGATGAAGTAAAGAAAGAGCGTTCTTGCTTTTACTTCATCCCTCATCCCTCCGCCCTCATCCCTTTTTTTATGCTGCCGCGCGCTCAAGCTCGCGCTCGGCATCTTTGATCCATTCGGGTATCTCTTCGGCGCGGCGTTCTCGTGCCGCGCTGATTAAACGCAGGTTGCGCAGCGTCGTCTCGGGCTCCCATTTTTCTCGCACCGAGGCTAGAGCGTTGCCCAATGCTTCCGCTCCCTTTTCTTCGTCTCTGCCGAGGACGGCCAACTCAAGCTGCGTAGCATAATCCCAGTAGTCGGGTTTGCCTGCGGCCACGCGGCGTTCGACCGCATAAGAGACGACCTGAATCAGTTTTTCGCGGCGCTTATCCGGAGGTTCTCTCAGCTCCATCAACGTGACCGCGTTAATGCCCGGATAAGCGTCGCGCCAGTCAGCCTCAAAGCCGAGCAGGTAAGCGTTGATTGCTTTGTCCAGCAGACCGCGCGCCCGCGCTCGCTCTCCTGCTTTCACCGCTTCATCCCAACGGTCTTTATAGACTCTGCCGAGTATCCCGTAGGTCTCGCTCGACGGGCCACGCTTTTCAATGAGCGCGTTTAAGACACGCTCGGCTTCGTCGCTCTGCCCGAGCCTGTTCAGCGCCAGCGCCAACTGTTCCTGCGCCATCACGGTTTCTGCTAACGGGCGCGGCATCTTGCCGGCCAGTGCGACCATCTCCGCCCAACCCTTGACGGCGCGGTACGAGAGGAAAAGGTCTATGACCACGCCTGATTCCTGTTCCGCGATGGGCTCAAGCTCCTGTTCGATAGCTCGCACGGCGTCCAAACCCTGTTTGCGTGCCACTGCCAGCTTCGCTTTCTGTTCGGCGGAATAGCGTACCTGATCGCGGAACACGTCCGTCTTGGTGCGAGCGACATCGGGATAATCTACAAGGAGTTGATACAGCGGAGAGTCTGCCGCGGGATTCTCCTGCGCCGCGCGACGTGCTTCTTTCAGAAGCTTGGTCAAAGCCTGCTTGTCTGCGTCCACGTTACCGGGAGTGCCGTCCGGACCTAGCTGATAGGGCAGCGCTCTCAAGAGTGCTACATCAAACGGCAACTGGCTGCCGCCTTTAGCGAAGATGGAAACCGTGCTCCACTGACGCATGGCGTGGCGCACTCCCAATTCATAAAAGACGTTGGCGTTGGCTGTGGTCAAATCTGCGACAGCGTAGTCGCAGAGCAGCAATCGCTCGAACATCGGCTTGTGAATAATGCCGCCCGTCATCTCTTCGTCGGCGCGCAAAGGCTCCATCCCGGCGTCGCTGATGGCCGGGGCAATGAGCTTTTCATAGACGGCGTCGAAGTTAACGGTCGTACCCGCCGCATTCGGTTTGATACCAAAAGGCATCAGGACAAAACATAAATCTTTTGCCATCTCAGTTTTCTCCGCGCGTCTTCTGTGCGCGCTCAGGAAGGCTTTTCAAGTACGTGAAGTGCCCATAAGGTCTGCGGCTCCCGGCTCATGGTCGCGACCCGTGCACCGATTAAAGATGATACCGCTTCGGGCGAATACCGAATCTTAACACCACCGGGGGGCGTTGTTCACATCTATTTTATCCACAGCATATTTGTAAAGAAGGTCTCTTTTTCTGCCGTCGTCGCGGCCTTTAGAGGCTACAGTTTCTACGGATTGTGCAGGGCGTGACACGGGCCGCGTTTCCTGCCATACTTTCCTGTCTTTTACATCTATTGATTCTTCGCCTGAAATTTCTTGAAGCAAGACCTACCAGTCGGAATTTTCGACAGCGGCGTTGGCGGGCTGACCGTTTATCGCGCGCTGCATGAGCGCCTGCCGGACGAGCATTTCGTCTACCTGGGCGATACGGCCCGCGTGCCTTACGGAACGCGCTCGCTCGCGACCGTCGAGCGTTACGCGATTGAGAACGCGCGTTTTCTGGAAGCGCACGGCATCAAGATTCTGGTCGTCGCCTGTAACACGGCTTCTGCGCTTGCGCTGCCCGCGATACGCGAATCGGTGAAAGTTCCGGTCATCGGCGTGATAGAGCCGGGCGCACGCGCTGCCGTGGAATCTTCCGCGCGTCATAAGAGGCAGAAGAGAATCGGCGTCATCGCGACAGAAGCAACCGTGCAGAGCGGAGCTTACGCTGCGGCCATCGCACGCCTTGACGCGGATGCTTCTGTCGTCGCGCGGGCCTGCCCGCTCTTTGTGCCGCTGACGGAAGAGGGGTGGTCCGAAACGGAAGTAGCGCGCATGATTGCCACGGAGTATTTAGAGGACGTGAGAGAGAGTGGCGTGGATACGCTCGTCCTTGGCTGCACTCATTATCCGATTTTGCGGCGCGTGATTCAGGAAGTGGTGGGCGCTAACGTGGTTTTGATTGATTCGGGCGAAGCAGCGGCGCGTGATGTTGAGGAACTGCTCGAATCGAGCGGTCTGGCGCGCGCAGAGAAGACGGATGCAACTGTCGAGCGACAGCTCTGCGACGACCTGGACCATTTTTATGTGACCGACGCTGCCGCACGCTTTGCCCGCGTGGCCGAAAGATTCTTAGGCAGCGCACCTTCCTCACTTGAGGCCGTGGAGGTTTGGGGACACGATGAGCTTCGCACGCACTGACGGGCGCGCACCCGACGAATTACGCTCCTGTAGCATCACGCCTGATTTCATGCCTTACGCCGAAGGCTCAGCGCTGATAGAGATGGGCCTGACGCGCGTCATCTGCACCGCTTCGGTCGAAGAACGTCTTCCGCCTTTCCTGCGCAATAAAGGGCAGGGCTGGGTGACGGCTGAATACAGCATGCTCCCGCGCTCGACCCTGCAACGCACGCAGCGCGAGACGGGACGCGGCGGTCCATCTGGACGCACACACGAGATACAACGCCTCATAGGCCGCTCCCTGCGCGCCATAGCCGACATGACCGCACTTGGCGAGCGCACCATCGCGCTTGATTGCGACGTGCTACAGGCGGACGGCGGCACGCGCACGGCTTCCATCACCGGCGCTTACGTGGCCTTCGCACTGGCCTGCCGCCGTCTTATGCGTCACGGCAAAATCGAGCGCAACCCGGTCACGGGCGATGTCGCCGCCGTCAGCGTCGGCGTGGTCCAAAGCGTCGCGCTCCTTGATTTGAAGTACGACGAGGACTCTCGCGCCGAAGTTGATATGAACGTCGTCTGCACTGGCGATGGCCGCTTTATAGAAGTTCAGGGCACTGCCGAAGGCGCGCCCTTTTCGCGCGCCGAGATGGATAATCTACTGGCGCTGGCAGGCGTCGGTATCGAACGGCTTCTAGTCGTCCAGCGCGAGGCTCTGGAACGCGCCGCACCCTGAAAGCAGAGGTCAGAGGTTAGTAAAGAAATGCAAAAGTCAAAATGCAAAATGATGAATGAACAGCAAGAGCTTCTTTAATTTTGCAATTTGCACTTTGCATTCATCATTGCTTTACTGACCTCTGCCCCCTGCTTTCAGGGGACAACGCTGCGCGCGCTTGGCGGCATCTGAAGCAAGGACGTGAAGGGCTCTTGCTTATGCGTCTCTTTTCTTTATCCCAATAGTCGAATTCGGTAGACATGGATTATCAAACTCGCTCGGCACCGAAATCAGTAAGGAGCAGTTAAAAACAGTATGCGACGCTTGAGCATCATTCTTTCTTTAGCTCTGATAACGCTTTCAGCTTTTTCAGTCTCAGCGCAGACCGAAACCTTCACCGACAGCAACGTTGATTACACGCTGGAGCTGCCTTCCGCAGCGTGGCGCGTCGTCGATAGGCCCGATGGGTTGAACCAGCAGGCGGGGTTTGTTTACGGAGACCGGCTCGACGGTTACCTGCAAGTTCGCAAAGAGGTGGTTGATGCCGGAACGACGCCCGCCGATCTGGCGCGTCGCGACCGCGAGCAGAAGCTGCGCTTCCTTCCCGGCTTTGTCGAAGGCAAAGAGGAGACCTTCAGCGGACGCTTAAACGGCGTGGCTTCCAACTACGAGTACACGAACGCGGGCAAGCCCATGTCCGGGCGCATCTACTATCTACTGGCCGACAACCGCACCATCTACGTCCTGCGCTTTACGGGATTGCGCGACCGCCTCGTACGCATACGCAACCAGACGGACATCATAGGCCGCAGCTTCCGTTTGAAATAAAGATGACGAAAGCCCCTGCAAGGGGCGAGATATCAGTAGCCCGGTACGTTAGTGCCGGGACAACGGCGGCACAAGTTTTAATCAAGCCCCGGAGGGGCGACATCCGATGTCGCCCCTCCGGGGCTTGATTATTTATGCGATACTTGTTCCCACGGCTGACGCCGTGGGCTACTGATATCTAGCCCCTTGCAGGGGCTTCGGAGTGAAACTTTCATCTTGTCAGAAAGCAATACTAAATGAGATTAAAACTCGCGCACGGGTTGGAGATTAAAAAATCGAGCATCAACGGCAAGGGATGTTTCGCCACCCTCTTGTTTCCGCGCGGCAGGAAGATTGCGGAGTACACGGGCGAAAGGATTACGACGGTCGAGGCCGAAAGGCGTGCGCGCCGTCGCCGCGTCCTGCGCATCTGCGCCATAGACTCGCGCTGGAGTTTGGACGGCAGCCGTGGCGGCAACGGCACACACTACATCAACCATTCCTGTCAGCCCAACTGCTACATGAAAATCCTTTACGGCCACATACAATTTTACGCCCTGCGCGACATACTTCCCGGCGAAGAGATTACGATTGATTACCAGTACACGCTGCACCCGGACAGCAAGCGTTGCTACTGCGGTGCTGAAAGCTGTCGTGGCACAATCAATAAGCGAAGCTGAAACCACGGGCCGCATAACAGAGGCTCGAATGATTGGAGGGCTAACGTAATGGCTAGGGTCAAAGACGTGAACGTAGACGAAGTGGACGGCTCTATCAGAAAGGTTTTCGAAGCGCAAACGGCGAAGTGGGGCGGGCCGCTTCTGAACCATCTCATTTACGCGCGGCGGTCTTCCATCTTTCGCGGCGCGCGCGCCATGTGGACAGGCATAGACTCGTCCGCACTGATTAACGATGCCTTAAAGGCGCTCGTCAATCGTCGCGTAGCCTCGCACAACGGCTGCGAGTTTTGACAGGACATCAACGCTGCCGTGGGCAGCGAGCTTGGCGTCACACGCGAAAAGATTGAAGCGCTCGCCGATTACGCGACGAGCAATCTTTACACGGAGCAAGAGCGCGTCGCTCTTGAGTACGCCGACGCGATGACCATCACGGGCCGCGACGTATCGGACGAACTGTTCGCGCGTCTGAAGGAATTTTATGAAGAGGATGCTATTGTGGAATTGACCGCCGTCATCGCCTGGGAAAACTCTTCCAGCAAATTCAACCGCGCCCTGCGCGTCCCGTCGCAGAAACTTTGGAAACAAGAAGCGTAAATCGTAAATGGTAAATCGTAAATAGACAAAACAGTTCTTCTATTCACGATTTACCATTTACGATTTACGCTTCTTTATAGTCTGGGGAGCGTGAAGCTGAATTTCGAGCCGTGGCCGACTTCGGATTCAAGGCCGACGTTGCCGCCGTGCTGCTCTACGACTTCGCGCACGAACGAGAGCCCTAATCCGGTGGTCTCCGCGTCCTTCTCCTGCCCGTCGCGCGCCACGCGATAAAACTTCTCCCACACGCGATCCACCGCCTCAGGCGGGATGCCGTAGCCACGGTCTTCGACCGCGACGCGCACAGCGTCGGCTTCGAGCGCCGTCGAAACAGAGATCGTCGTCCGCTCAGGGCTGTACTTAATCGCGTTGTCGATCAGGTTCGCGACGCATTGCGTAATCAGGCTCTTGTCTGCGGCCACGGGCGGAATTTTACCGTTTGGCTGCTGCACCAGCCGTATGCGCTTTTTCTTCGCCACGGACTGGTAGTTGGTGACCATCTCTGTCAACACGTCGTCGAGCTTGAGCGGGATTTTCAAGACCTCCTGCTTGTCTGCGGCTTCGAGTCTAGTGACGGAAAGGAACGTGTCTATCATGCGCGAGAGTCTTTGCGACTCGGTGACGATGATGTTCAGGAACTCGCGCGACTCCTGCGGGACTGCATCGTCCATCGCCAGCAGCTCCGCGAACCCGTTGATGGAGGTGATAGGCGTGCGCAGCTCGTGCGACATCAGTGAGATCATGTCGCTCTTGAGCTTTTCGTAATTCTTGATGCTGGAAACGTCGCGCACGGTAACGGCCAGACAGAGCGGCTCGGGCTGAGACTCGTCGGTTTGCGTCTCGCGCTCTACGGCCAGCGCGATGCGCAGCGAAAGCGTTTGATTGCGATCCGTGTAATAAAGCTCTCGCTCGTAAGCGTTGCCTGTTTGCAGGACGCGGCGCACCGCTATGGAAGGCTCGTCAAAGACGCCCGTGCGAAAGCGGTCTAGGAGGCCGAAGAGATTTGTGCGCAGCGCTTCCTCTTCGGAAAGACGCGCGGTGTGGAGCATCTCGGGGTTGACGTAGGCGAGCGTGCCGTCCAGATAAGCAACCGCCTGCCCGTCGGAGGTGGCGGAGAGAACCTGCGCGCCGAAACGCTGTTCGGTCAAAAGACCGCTCACGGCGCGAAACGCTTCGAGCCTTCCGGCAGCCGCGCGCGTCGAGAGAAAGGTCAAAGAGTCTGTCTCTATCTTTTGTCGTCGCGCTTCGTCGCGTTGAAAGCTGCGCGCCAGTTGTGCTCCGACGGCACGGAGCAGCGGGCGGTCGTTTTCATCAAACGGCTCGCGCAGGCGCACAAGCAGAGCGCCGACGGCGCGGCCCTCGTGACGCAAAGGCACTGCGACGTTTGATTGTCCCGATTGAGAAGCGGCGTCGCCATTTTTGTTCGTCGTCACAATCTCGCCGGATTTGACCGCGTGCTCGCACAAGGATAGTCCCTCGCGCCATGTGGAGTTTCGATCCGTGTCCTGCCTGGCGCTCGATTGCGAAGCGCGCAGCCGCGCCGCCGGATGCAGGACACCACTTTCGTCCGGGTGAAAGATAACCGCTTCGTCCAGCGGCAACACTGTTTCCAGCAGCTTCAACCCGCTCATCAAACGCTCGCTGGCCTCTGCTCCTTCCAGTTGGTTGACGTGCGAGGCGGCGCTCGTGACGTTGTGCGTCAGGGTCATGTCTATCTCGCGCAGGCGCTTGACCTGAACACTAAACGCGCTGGCGAGTGCCGAGAGAGCCACAGGCGCGAAAACAATATCGAGCTGAAAAAACTTTGAGGCCGCGAGGCTCAGCCCGCACAGGAGCAGCATAACGACGCCAAGCAGGGGAAGCGCGCGGCGCGCTCCGGCGCGTTCGACGGCGAAGCCCGCGACAAGGCCAGCGGATAGAATGAGCACGGTGACGACCCAGGGTTGCGGCGTGGCAATCGCGTGCGCGTCGCTCCCGTTCGAGCCGAGCAGGAAAGTTGCTTGCAGAGAAGCGAGCACGCCCGCCGCCCACAAAGCCCAGACCATGAACGCCGCAGAGAGCGCCACCCACAAGGAGACAAAAAGCGATTTGATAATCAGTATGCTGTTCTTCAAGAGAGATTTAAGCGGAAGGAGTAGGAATGATGCGCCGGATTGAATCCCGGCAGGATGAAAAAATTATACAATAAACAGCACCCCATCGCGCAAGCCTTTTTCTTGAGAGTAGGGGCTCGGTTTGAAATAAGTTTCTCCGTAGAGGCGCAGAGAGCGCAGAGGGGGCGCAGAGATAAAGAGAGCGGGGGCAAGCCCACTTCCTGACCTGTGAGATTATTCTAGCTGAGCTACCACCCTCAAGCAGGAATGTCTCTGTGGTTGGGAATGCGGGCTTGCCCCCGCTCTCTTTCTTCTCTCTCTGCGCCCCGTGCTACTTGAAGTTATAGACGTTCACGTTATCAATCAGATACACGTCAACGCTCCACGTCCCGCCTGCGGGAGTCGGCGGATTGGCTGGCTTGAATCCGCGGAAATACATCAGATTGCCTGTGCTGAGAGCCGTTTCCAGCAGGGTTTGCAGGTTGTGTTCGGACGTTAACGCCGCCACGGTCGTACCCGGTTGATCCCGCAACGCGACGAGCGCGTAACTACCCAGAAAGTTAGGAAGCGCATAGCCCTGGACCAATGTGACGTGACCGAACAGTTGGGTGGGCGGCCCGGGAACCTGCTTTGCACTGCTCTTCATCTCTATTCCAGTGTCGGTTGATTCTTTTTTGTTGCTCATTTTTTTCTCCGTCAGTGAGGTAACCCGTTGGGGTTACGGCTAGTAAAAATACATAGGCTGGCTGCCGAAGATGGAATTGACCTGCTGGCAGAAGTCGGCGGAGACATCTGACAGGTGACGGACGTGAGGCCAACGAGGACTTTCCTCCCCGTTAGCAGAAAAGCGAGGATGCTTAGAGACGGAAAGCAATGCATATACCAGCCGTGATGCTGCTCGCACGGTCAACCATTCGGGCCAAAATCAGGAATTTTTGTTTGACGTAAAAGAGCGGGTGTCTACTGTGGAGGACGGATAGCCCGAGCGTGTCTACTTTTGTTGTCGGAGGCGAGAGAGGCGAGCGCTTCGAGCAGTTCTTCCTCTTCGTCCTCCGCGACGGTGCGCAGGTCAAGCACTACTCGGTCGGCGACGATGCGCGCGATGACGGGAGGATGAGAGCGGCGGAGCGCGTCGTCAATCGCGCTCGGCGAAAGCGAGTCGTGCCGCAGCGCTATGAGAGCGGTTTCGGGATGTGTGGTCGGCGCAGCGCCGCCACCCACAGCCGACTGACCTTCCATGATTTCCAACCGGAGCGACGGCCGGTCTTGATGCTCCGCTTTCAGTTTCGAGACGAAGCGGCGCGCGCGCTCCTCTATTTCTTCACGCGTGAGGGCGAGCATGCGAAGAACTGGAATCTCTTCCGTGGCTGCGCCGCGACGATAAATCTCCAGCGTCGCCTGAAGCGCGCCGAGCGCAAGCTTATCCGCACGCAGTGCTCGATAGAGCGGGTGCTGTCTTAATCTTTCTACAATCTCGCGGCGTCCGACGACGAGGCCCGCCTGTGATGCGCCTAGAAGCTTATCGCCGCTAAAGGTGACGACGTCGGCCCCGGCCTCTATGGATTCGCGTATGACGGGCTCGCCTTCCAACCCGAGCACGCGCATGTCCGTGAGAGCGCCCGAGCCTGCATCCTCGTAGAGCAAAAGATTGGCTTCGTGTGCGAGGCGGGCCAACTCCTGTAAAGAGGGCGCGGCTGTGAATCCGACTATGCGATAGTTTGAGGTGTGCACGCGCATGACGAGGCGCGTGTCCGCGTCAAAAGCGTTTTGGTAATCAGAAACCCTGGTGCGGTTGGTCGTCCCGACTTCTTTGAGACGCGTGCCGGATTGAGCCATCACGTCGGGGACGCGAAAGTCACCGCCGATTTCCACCAGCTCGCCGCGCGAGACAATTGTTTCGCCACCGCGCGCAAGGACCGTGAGCACGAGCAGCGCGGCGGCGGCGCAGTTGTTGACCACGAGCGCACTTTCCGCGCCCGTCAATTCCGCGAGCAAAGCTTCGACGCGCGCCCCGCGCGAGCCGCGCTCGCCAGCTTCAGTGTCATATTCGAGCGTGCAGTAACGCGCGGCTTCGGCAGAGATTGCGCGCCGCGCTTCTTCAGCCAGCGGAGCGCGCCCGAGGTTGGTATGAAGTATGACGCCCGTGGCGTTGATGACGCGCCGCAGCCCCAGCTCTTTTTCACGCGTGCACGCACGCTCAAGCCGTTCGACGGCTTCGGCCAGAAGCTGCGCGCGTGTGTGACGGCCATTCGCGGACGCGGTGGCGCTCTCCAAAAGTACGGCGCGCAACTCTTCCGTGACGGCGCGAGCCATGCGCAGGAGCTGCTCTGCCCCTACATGAGCGCGTAAAGCCCGCGCTTGCGGCGTGCGCAGGATGGCGTCGACCGAAGGCAGTGCGCGTAGCAGGCGTTGATGGTTGTCGTTCTGCTCCGTCATGATGAAAAGGATGCTATTCGGGCCCCGGTGCGTGCGCGGTCGTGAGCTTGATAGCTCGCAATCCCGCTTCACCTTGTTAGCATATTCTTTTTCGCTCGTTCATCGCAATAAAGCAGTGACAAGTGACAGGTGACAGGTGACAAGATAAAACAGCTTGTCTTTACTCGTCACTTGTCACCTGTCACTTGTCACTGCTTTTATATTGACACGCCGGATTCAAAACGGCTAGATTCAAATGTGAGGACGCGCGTCTCCTCGAAATCCTCCGCCCCAGCCACTCGGACGCGCCCGTGTCAGGTAATAAGGGAGACAAACCACAGTGCCGATCCGCGAAAACAGGTGGGCGCGCGCCAAAGAGCAGCGAAAACAGCGAACCAAAAAGAACGTCGTACAGGACAACGAGCCGACGATTGACGATCAATTGACGCGGCTCGAAGACGATATACGCAAGCTCAAAATCGAGTTCGACATCTACTTTAACGGCGCGTCGAAACGCCCGCCCTACGATACCAAGAACCGCTGCGAGACGACCTTCAAGCGTTTGAGCGACGACCGCACGCTCTCTTTCGCGCAGCGCTTCCGCTACAACACGCTGATGGCGCGCTACACTGCTTTCCGCGAGCTGTGGCGGCGCACCATGCAGGGACGCGAAGAGGGACGCGACCCGGCATCTCAAGCGCGCGCCGCACAGCACGCCGTCGAAAAAGAGAAGCCGGAGTTTCATTCCACCTTTGTCTGCGACGATGCCAGACGGGATGTGCCGACGGTGCGCCAGCTTTACGACGCGCTCGTCGAAGCCAAACGCCGTTGCGGCGAGCCCACGGACGACCTTTCGTTCCCACGCTTTCACCACCTGATTGCTTCCAAGACCGAGCACTTGAAGGAGCATTTGAATTGCGACCGCGTGCGCTTTTCCGTAGACGTGGAGGGCGGGCGCGTCAACTTCAAAGCTAAAGCCGAAAAGGATTGATTCATTTGTTCATCGGTTCATTGAATCAATGAAAAAAATGAACCGATGAATCAATCGAAAAGATTCAAAGGGCGGCTATCCAATCAAGGATAGTCGCCCTTTGAATGTTTACTTGCGCTTTCCGGGCTCTTTCAGTGTGACCGGAAGGCGAAGTGGCTTTTTCGTGAAAGCCTGTAACCTTACATCTTGATCACTTTTTCGGCCTGCGGTCCTTTGGGGCCCTGCGTAACTTCAAACTCGACCGTCTGGCCCTCTTCGAGGGTCTTGAAGCCGTCGCCCTGAATGGCGCTGTAGTGAACGAAGATGTCCGAGGAGCCCGGCTGTTCAATAAAGCCGTAACCCTTCGAGTTGTTAAACCACTTGACCTTACCGGTAATTCTAGACATAGCAGACGAATCCTCCTAATGATTCGGAAAAACCGGAGCGAAAGCTTTTTTAAGCCTGCTCTCCGACGAGGTTAACACTTGTGAGCCGGACGCGCTCCAAAGGATTTGGGGAAGCGCTCCATGAAAAGCACACAACAAAAAAGCCTGCGCCTGAACCGTCCGCGCGCTTGAGAATTCGGCGCGCAAAACATCAGACACAGACCAGCGGGGACAACAGAAAACTCATTACTGTAAAGCTTGCAAATCGAACTTCATGCGGGGTCTGGATTTGGGGTGCCCTGCACTGAAACGACGGCGCATACTAAGCGATAGCCGCCGGGGCTGTCAAGCGAAAAATGCTCATAAAGTAGCAGTTAGGGCTATTGCAACGAAGCCCGCAAGCCCCTTCAATAGCATCCCTTTCATCATCAAATCCAACTCACCGCCGCAGACGCAGAGGACGCGGAGTTAACGCAGAGAGTGTTGACTTGTTTTTCTCTGCGCCTGCTCTGCGTCCTCTGCGCCTCTGCGGTGAACCTTCTATCACTCGCCCTTACTTCTTCGCTTTTCCGTCCGCGCCGCGCAGGTCAAGCTCTTTCAGAATCCAGCCCGCGCCGCCGAATTTGTCCGTCACGAAAAGCACGTAGCGTATGTCCACGGAGATGGTGCGGCCCTTCGATTCGCTGTAGAAAAAGTCGTTGCCTAATCCCTCGTAGTTGCCGTCGAAGACAATCCCGACCTGCTCGCCGCGACCGTTCAGGATGGGACTCCCGGAGTTTCCGCCGATGATGTCGTTCGTGGACAAAAAATCCACGGGCACGTCTGCGCCGACAGCATACGGGCCGAAATCACGTGCGCGATAAAGCTGCTTCAATTTGTCTGGAACATCAAAGGGCTCGCGCCCTGTGTCCTTCTCGACGACTCCGGCGAGATAAGTAAAGGGCGCGTAGACGATTGCCTCGCGCGGGACGTAGCCTTTGACTTCGCCGTAAGAGAAACGCAGCGTGCGGTTGGCGTCCGGGTAGGGCCGCACGCTCTTCATCGTGCTCATGCCTTCAATCAAAAGTGGACGCATGCGCCCGACCGTGAGATTAAAGAGTTGCTGGCGCTGTTGAATCTTCTGGACCTCCGCGCCGACTTCGAGCGCCAGAGTGACGAGCGGATCATTCATCCCGCCCATCTGCGCGAGCGAGCCGTCGAAAAGAGCCGTCAGGGCTTCGGCAGTCGAGAAGCGTTTGTTGTCCGTGATACTCGAAGCAAACTCCTCTTCGGCGCGCACGCGCGCGTCGCCCTGAAGATTGCCGAAACGCTTTTCTATAAATTCAACCTTCTGTCCCGCCGGAAGGTCGTTCGCGCGGCGCAGCATGTAAAGCAGCATCTCTCGCTCGACCGAAGCGTTGCGGTCGGCGAGCGTGGGCGCAATCCGCGACTTGGCGCGTTGCACCGCCGCCGCATTCAAAATCGGGCTTCTTTCGGTTTCCGGCTTCTCCTTGTCGGCGACAAACTGCTGCGCCAGATAGACTATGCCCAAGAGGTCGCTGGCCGAGAACAGTTGTTGTATCAGCAGGTCGCGTTGAGCCGTGGCCGTCAATTCCTGGTAAGCCTTTTCGAGCGTGGGCAAGACCTGTCCGTACTTGGTCTGACGCGCGGCGTCTTGAGCCATCCAGCGCGAGAAGGCCGCTTCGTCGGCGCGCTTCTTCTCGACAATGCCCGAGCGCCGCATGGCTAAGATAGAGCCTTCGTAGTTCTTCAAGACGTTGCTCAAATCAAAAATCGGGCCTTGCAGCTTGACGCGCAACGCGGGGTTGTACTTGCCCGCGTTCTTCAAAGCCTCAATCTGATTCGTGAAGACGTCTACGAGGAAGGGAAGCGTGATGTCCTGATTGTAGGCGACCGAATAGCTTTCGCGATAACGGCGCGTAGAGCCCGGATAGCCCATGACCATCGTGAAGTCGCCATCGCGCACACCGGCCGTCGAAAGCGGCAGGAATTTTTTCGGCTTAAAGGGCACGTTGTTGGGCGAGTAGTCGGCGGGCTTTCCATCTGGTCCGACGTAGGCGCGCATGAAAGTGAAATCGCCGCAATGACGCGGCCACTCGAAGTTGTCCGGGTCGCCGCCGAAAAATCCTATGCTCTTGGGTGGAGCGTATGCCACGCGCACGTCGCGCAGGATGAGATAGTCGAACTGGTAATAAGAGAGCCCCTCGTTCATAGGGAGCACGCGACGGCGCATGCCTTCCGCCGGGTTTGTCCCTTCACCTTCTATCGCGCGAATCCTGGTTTGAATAGCGCGGTTGCGGTCAGCCGCAGGCATGGAATCAGCGAGCCCTGCGGTGACATCAGCCGTCACGTCCTTCAACGCTTGCGTGATGGTCACGGTGTAGTCGGGAGCCTGAAGTTCTTCGGCGCGTGATTTGGCCGTGAAGCCTTTCGTGCCGAGGTCGTTGGCCGGTGTCGAATTAGCCACGAGCGCGTCAAAGGCGACGTGATGGTTTGTCAGAATCAGACCTTCGGGCGAAACGAACTCGCCCGTGCCGCCGCCGACGATGACTACAGCGTCCTTGATGCTGACGCCCGTCGGGTCATACAAATCAGCGGGCTTCAACTTGAGGCCGCGCTTCGCCATCTTGTCGAAGGGCAAGCTCGCGATGGCGTCCGGCAGAAACATCCCTTCTTCCGCGACCGCGCGCAAAGGGACTGCGCTCATAAACAGCAACGCGACGAGCGCTAGACTAAGGACGCGCGAGACTCTGGTGGGTATCATGATGAATCTTCCTTTTTGTTGTCTGTAGAAATCGGATTTGGATGAGAAATATTAACAGAGAGCTGGCGGAAAAACGAGACGCGGCGACCGGGGAGAAGGGGAGACGCGCAGACAATGAGACGCGGCGAAAGAAAAGTTAAGATGCTTTTTCTTTCGCCGCGTCCACGCGTCTCGGCGTCACCGCGTCTCTTCTTATCCGAGGCCCGGTAGATATTGAATCGGGTCTACGGGCTCGTCGTTGATGCGAATTTCGTAATGGAGGTGCGGGCCTGTGGAGCGTCCGGTCGAGCCGACGCGCCCTATCTGCTGGCCGCGCTCGATTGATTGGCCGATCGTGACGTCAATGCCAGAGAGATGGCCGTAGCGTGTGGTCACGCCGTTGCCGTGGTCGATGACGACAATCTGGCCGTAGCCGTTCTGCCATCCGGCGAAGGTGACTGTGCCGTTGGCTGCGGCGATGACGTTCGTGCCCCACAGCGTGGCGATGTCCTGACCCGAATGAAACTCAGAGCTTGAGCCGCCGAAGGGATTGCGACGCCCGCCGAAGCCGTCCGTCAATTCCCCGGCGACGGGCCAGATGGACGGCACGGTTGCACGGCGCTTGAGAATCTCTTCGTAGGTGCGCAGCTCTCTTTCGAGCGTGCCGGTTTTGTATTCGATGGAGGTCAGGATGGGAAGATTGTTAAGGAGAATTTCGGGGCCGCCCGCGCCGAGCGCCGCGCCCGACATGCCGTTTCCGGCTTCGACGCCGGACATCTCTACCAGACGGCGCGCGTTGTCTTCGACGGCTTCAATGCGCTGGTTGAGACTGTTGAGCTGGAGGCGCTGTTTTTCATTCTCGGCGCGAAGAAGCTGGTTCTCGGCCTCTATGCGAAGGTGTATGACCTGCTGCGTCAGCCCGTAGAATCCGTAAAGGGCCGCGCACACCGCGACCACTCCCAGAACGGTCATGATTTTGAGGGTGCGTTTATGAATGCGTATGCGGCGGATGCGGGCGCGGGAACGATTTGTACGGGCAACAATAAAAGCGTAAAGACGGTCGTCTCTAATCATTAAAATCTGCTCCTTGACTGTCCTCGCGGGCGCAAAAATAGAGGGGAGAGCGCCCGCACGAACAGCCCGAAGGGCACAGTCAGCCAGACGAAGGCGACTGATGCTAAACCTACACAAATTGGTGACTTAACGTGGAACCTGCTTGACGGCTTGCAGCCGAAGACCATCCCCTCTGAAGCGCTACAAAATCACATAGACTTATCCAGGGTCTTCTTTGAATGGCTACAAGGGGGCGAACCCTATCATACTGAGGAAGTGATTGCAACCGGCGGGCGCATCGGGAAAAATATACAAAAGCAGACGCGCGGCTTGGAAATTTCCGGGCCGCGCGTCTGCTTTTACTAGGGAATGTTCTTCGCTCGCACAAGGTGTGTGCGCCGCGTTAGATGTCTTCGGCCTCTTTCTTACGCGCGCGGCGACCGCGCAGCATGGCGAGCACAATCAATAACATGAGACCGACAAAGAGAATCACGATGCCGACTTTAATCGCCGTCATCAGAAAGGTGATGAATGCAATCAATTGACGCAAAAGCGTGATGACGAGAATGATAATCGTTAAGATACCGCCCCAACGGCTCGCTGCTACAAGAAAAGGTGACATGATGCTCTTTACCTCAACTACGGATTACCTTGAAACCCAACCGGGCCTCGCGCCTCAACATTTACATGAACGGTCGGCGCGCCCCCGGCTTGCTCTCTTGAAAATCACTATAACAGAATCGCCCGACAAAACGCGAAAGAAACCAGAGGTCGGAGGTCAGAGGTTAGAGGTCAGTGAACTTACTTTTTACTAACCTCTAACCTCTGCCCTCCGACCTCTATCTTTTCCCTTCAAACGGAATTGCTCCGGCTTCGCGCGTGGAGACCTGCGTGATGATTTCGCCGGTCGAAAATCTGGCGCTTGCGTCAAAGGGCGCGCTAATCACGGAGGGCGGCGGTTGATTCGTATCGAAAGCCGCGAACGTGTCGCGCTCGCGGTCACGGCGACGGCGCAGGAAATCTACGAGCATGTATGCGCCTAAGACTACGAGCAGGATGGGGAGAAACTGTTTGACCGGAAGCTGTATGCCGAAGACCGTGTGAAGCAGAAAGATTGCGCCCAGGACCAGAAGCGTCACGCCCCACGCGAAGGGATTGCCGTAAAGACGACGAGCGATGACGTCTTCTTCCGCGTCGGGCGCTAAACCGGAGCGCAGCATCTGCGCCGTGCGGCAGGCGTCAATAGCGGCAAACAGCAACGTCCCTATAAAACCGAAGACGAAGAAGGGCATGCCGTCCGTCAAAATCGCCATCTGGAAAAAGCTCGCGAAGATGGCGAAGTGGACTATGGCCTTCGAGGTCTGACCATTATATGCCGCGCCCAGACCCGGCACGATGAATGATAAAAGTGTGGCTATCAGAGGCGAGCTGTTGCGGCGAACCACGGGCGCTCCGCCCTTTCTGGCCTGCTGGCGCAGCATCTCTACACCCGTCACGATGCAGTCCTGACAAAAGGGAAAGCCGCGTATGCGATGGTCGCACGCAGGACACAGTGGCCGCGCGCAGTTGTTACACTGTACGACCGCAGGGTTTCTTGTGTGGTAAGCGCAATTCATCAATTTACCCGCTCGCGGACTCCCCTCTTTCTCTCTTTACTCATTACCTTCGCCGGTCTCTCCGCTCGGTCGCTCTACATCACGCTTCTCCGGCGGAGTAATCAGACCGTTGACGCTCTGTGCTCCGTGCACGTAAGTCTGCTCGGCCAGTTTGATGCTGGCGCGATACATGCCGCCAATGGAGCCGTCGGCTGAGACGGTGCTGGTTAAGACGAGCACGGCCATCAGGAGCATGGTGGCGACGGTCGCAAACTGCGGGGAGACGATGGGGTCAAGGAGGCTGCGCACGTAGGCCGCTAGACGCGCTAAGACAGGCGCACGCACTTCTTCAGCCTGCGTTGTTCCAAGCGTGGCCTGCAAGATTTTCTCGTGCAAGCCGAAGGGCACGGGCAGTTCTTCGTTGATGTAGGTGTAGCACGCGCCGATGGAGCGCACGACCTGACCGGGCAGCTCCGTGCAGCTTTCACAAATGGCGGCGTGGCGTTCCCAACGATGATAAAGGGGGGCTGGAAGGAATCCGTCAAGGTAATCTGTGAGGTACTCTTCAAACTCTTCACAGGTCATGCCTGTTCCCGGCATGGTACGCATGATAATTCGTGCTTCCAATGCGGCTGCCGGTGGTCTGGGAGCCTGCGACGTGCGGCACGCCTGTAGAGTGTTCTTGACCTCGCTCAAAAGCTCGTGACAGACGGGACAGCGCAAGGCGTGCTCAGCAAAAGCACTGTTGGCTGCCGCATCCAGCGAGCCGTCAAGATAATCCGTCAAGCGATCTTCAAATTCTGCGCAAAGCATTCTGGTTTCCGTTTCTCGCCCCTTACTAGATTTTCACTTTCGTCCTCAAGCGAAGCCGACCGAACCTCTCTACAGCCACGTAGACGTTCGGCGCTTCCCGGTTTTGTCTTACGTGTTCGACATTGCCACCACTCGCATGCGTCGCAGGATTTTCGCCAGCTCTATGCGCCCACGATTGATGCGTGATTTGACAGTGCCCTCTGGGATGCCCAGAAGGTCCACTATCTCCTGGTAACTCAGCTCCTCTATGTCGCGCAGGATGACGCAGGTGCGAAGGTCAGGGCTGAGTTTATCAATCCCTGACTGAACCTGCGCGCCAAGCTCGCGCCGCTCCATCTCGTTCTGCACCGAACCCGTGGACGAGCGCAGGTGATACGTATGATCTTCCAGATCATCAGCCTGCGTGTCGTGCGGCGTGCGCTGGCGGCGACGGTAATCGTCGATAATCAAATTACGAGCCAGCCGCATGAGCCAGTTTTGCAGGTCGCCCTGCTTCGGGTCGTATTGTTCAAGGGAACGGTAGACGCGTATAAAAACTTCCTGCGTCAAATCTTCCGCCGAGTCTGCGCGCGAGGTGAAACGGTAGGCCAGATTATAGATACGGCGCGAATAGGTGGAGACAATCTCCTCCCATGCCGCGCCATCGCCCGCCCGACACCTTCTGACCAATTCGGCTCCGTCGCCAATAGCCAAACTCTTTGCAGCTCCCACCCGAATCCTTCTCCGATTTCTTCGTCAGAGCTTGTTACTGTCAAAGCTTGACAAGGTAGAAAACTCCCTTGTCAAGCTGGAATTACGAAGGCCACAAGGCTAAAGTTCCCCTGAATAAAATCAAGGCAAAAGACAAGTAAAAAGGTAAAAGGCAAAGGGAAAAAGTCAGGCTGAAGCCATCTTTTTACAGAAAAGAAAATCTGTCAAAGCTTTTATCCTCATCCTTTTGCCTTTTACCTTTTTACTTTTGCCTTCGTTGTGGCGTCTTGCGCCTCCATCGTAAACTGTAGTAGCCTTTCCGGGCCACCCAATATATTGTGGTTGGCCGTAGACGATGTCAAGCTTGAAAGCCTCGCGGGCGGAGCGCGTAAAAAGTCCGTGCCGGGGCCCTGATTCTTTGCGTAAACACCTGAAATTTATCGTACTTGTGTTGCTCGCCGCCCTGATTCTGTGGTGGTTCGGGCGGGGGCTCAACTGGGCCGAGGTGCGCGGGGCCGTGGCCTCCTCGGATTGGCGTTTACTGGCAGCTGCCGCCGGGGTCATCTCCGTGGGCTACCTGATTCGCGCCTTTCGCTGGCGTGCGCTGCTTGCGCCGATTACCCCTGCCAGCCTGCGCGAAGTCTTTGTGGCGACCACAATGGGCTTTGCCTCGGTCTTTCTCTTCGGGCGCGCGGGCGAGGTAGTGCGCCCCGTCGTGCTTCCGCTGCGGGACAAGCGCGTGCGGCCCGGCGCGGCCTTTGTCACCATCGCGGTCGAGCGTATCTGCGACATGGCGCTCGTCGGCGCGCTCTTTGCGCTTAACCTGCTCTGGTTTCCTGTGCCTGCGAACCGCGTCGCGGAATTCGAGTACGTGCGGCGAGCCGGTTGGATTCTGCTGGCGCTGATTGCTCTGGGGTTGCTGGGGCTGGCGTGGTTCAAGCGTCGCGCGCCGAGCGTCACCGGCTGGCTCGATAAAAAGTTGTCGCGCGTGCGTTTTGTTCCGCAGCGAGTGGGGCGCGCAGTTGTTCATCTGCTTGAGCAGTTGGCGCGCGCCTTGAGCATCCTGGCTGATGCGCGCGAGCTGATGGTAACGGCGGGGTGGACGATTGCTTTGTGGTTCTTGATTAGCTGCGCCTGCTGGCTGGTGTTGCGTGCGTTCGGGCTGCCCTTCGGGGCGAAAGAGACTGTGTTTGTGATGAGCTGGGGGCTGGTCGGCTCGCTCGTGCCGACGCCGGGCGGAGCCGCAGGCGCTTTCCACGCCACCATCAAGTATGGACTTTACGTGTTTCTGGCCGTGGACGAGAACAAGTCTGCGGCCATAGCCATCGTCATGCATTTAATCTTTTTCGGCCCGGCGCTCGTGTTCGGTCTCTACTATTTCCTGCGCGGCGAGGTCAACATCTCGCGCGTGCGCGAGCTGACATCTACAGAGGCGGTCGAGCACGCCGTCGAAGAGGAAGACGATTTAGGGTTAAGCAAGGAAGCGTCCGAGCAAAGGGAAACGATTACCGGAAAAGAAGTGATGAGTGCGGAGTAGAAGTAAAAAGGCAAAAGGTAAAAGGCAAAAGTGAGGCGGAAGCCGCTTTCTACAGAGAAGCGAAATCTGTAGCAGCTTTTTATCCTTATCCATTTTGCCTTTTACCTTTTGCCTTTTGCCTTGAGGAGCGAAGCGACTATGAAGTGTCCTTTCTGTGGTTTTATCGAAGACAAGGTGGTTGATTCGCGCGAGTCGCGCGAGGGGGATGCTATCCGCCGCAGGCGCGAGTGTTTGCGCTGCGAACGCAGGTTTACCTCTTACGAGCGGATTGACGAAATCCCCTACATGGTGGTTAAAAAGGACGGGCGGCGCGAACAGTTTGACCGCAACAAGGTGATGTCAGGCTTGCTGCGCGCCTGCGAGAAGCGGCCCGTTCCGTCTTCCAAGCTTGAAACAATCGTCAATTCGATTGAGAAGTACGTGCAGGAATCGCCCGAGCGCGAGCGGCCCACATCGAAAATCGGCGAGATGATCATGCGCCGCTTGAAGGAGCTGGACAAGGTCGCCTACGTGAGGTTCGCTTCCGTGTATCTGGATTTTGAAGACGTCTCGGATTTCATGCACGAGCTGAAAAACCTGGTGCGCTCGCGCCAGGGAGGAGGAGGCCAGCAGGCGCGCCGCGCATGAAGCGAGATCGTCCGCGAAAGGTCACCGTCCAAATGGTCAAGGCCGTACACGCCACAGGGCTTGAGCGTCTGGAATTGGAGAAGTTGCGCGACCGCGTGGGTTGCCTCTATGCCGCTCTGCAAGAGGCTACGCAGGCGGACGTCCCCGCAGTGCCCGGAGCATGGCTGCCGCCCGTGGACCTGTGCGAGACGGAAGATGCCGTCGTCGTTCGAGTGGAGTTGCCGGGTGTCAAAGCCTCGGACGTTCATGTCGGGTTGACCAGCACGCAGCTCCTGATTCACGGCGTCAAGAAAAAAGGCGCGCCACGCCAGCGCGTTCTCTCGCATCTATGCTCTGAGAGAAGTTACGGCCCGTTTAGCCGTACGATTCCGCTGCGGTGGACTGTCAGCGTGCGCGAGGCCACGGCAGAATTGAGAAAAGGCGTCCTTGTCGTACGTCTCCCGAAATTGAAAGAGAGGCGCGGGGCGGAATTCAAAGTCTCCGTTAAGGATGCGGGCGAGTAAAAATTCTCTCGGGTGAAATCAGAAAGATTTCCGGCGTACGTACTTAATCAGTAAGGAACTTATGTCAACTATCATCAATCAGGAAATCCCGGACGGATTGGAAGCGCCGGACGGCAACGGCGAGCAGCTTCAAATTCCCAACGAGCTGCCCGTGCTGCCCTTGCGCGACATCGTTATCTATCCATTCATGATCGTCCCGCTTTTCGTCTCGCGCGAGCGTTCCATACGCGCCGTGGACGAAGCGCTGGGCGAAAATCGGATGATTCTTCTGGCTTCGCAGAAGGATTTGGACAAAGAGGAGCCGGGCGTCGATGACCTCTATCAAATAGGCACTGTGGCCGTCATCATGCGTATGCTGAAATTGCCCGACGGTCGCATACGCATTCTTGTACAAGGGTTGACGCGCGCCCGTCTCGAATCGGTGGAAGCGGGCGGCGAATACCTGCGTGCGAGGCTTTCAGTCGTGCAGGAATCGCCCGTGCCCGAGCGCTCTCTGGAAGTCGAAGCCTTGATTCGCAACGTGCGCGGTTCGATGGAAAAGGCCGCTAATCTTGGCAAGAACATCTCGCCCGAAGTGATGGCGATTATCGCTAATCTGGATGACGCGGGACGCCTCGCGGATCTCTCGGCCTCGAATTTAGAACTCAAAGTCGAAGACGCGCAGAGTGTTCTGGACATCTCGGACACGACCGCGCGCCTGCGCCGCGTAAACGAGCTGCTCAACAAAGAGATTGAAGTTCTCACGGTCCAGCAGGAAATCAACACACAGGCGCGGGCGGACATAGACCGCTCGCAGCGCGAGTTCTACCTGCGTCAGCAGTTAAAAGCGATTCAGCAGGAGCTTGGCGAAGGGAATGAACTGGCCGAAGAGATAGCGCAGTTTCGCGAGAAGATTGAAGCGTCCAAGATGCCCAAGCCTGCCGAAGAAGAATCCCTGCGGCAGTTGAAGAAGCTTGAGCGCATGCACCCGGACGCGGCGGAAACAGCCACCCTGCGCAACTGGCTTGAGATAATGACGGACCTTCCATGGTCCAAAGCTTCCGTTGACAACCTCGATCTGGTCAAAGCCGAGCGCGTCCTGAACGAAGACCACTACGGCTTGGAGCGCGTCAAGGAACGCATCATCGAAGCCTTGGCCGTGCGCAAGCTGAAAGAGAAACCCAAGGGGCCGATTCTTTGCCTCGTTGGTCCTCCGGGCGTGGGCAAAACCAGTTTGGGTCGCTCGATTGCGCGCGCGCTTGACCGTAAATTCGTGCGCCTCTCTTTAGGCGGCGTTCATGATGAAGCGGAGATTCGCGGCCACCGTAGAACTTACGTCGGCGCGATGCCCGGTCGCATCGTTCAGGCCATACAGCAGGCGGGCACAAACAACCCGCTCATCATGCTCGACGAGATTGATAAAGTCGGCGCTGATTTTCGCGGCGACCCGTCGTCTGCTTTGCTCGAAGTCCTTGATCCCGAGCAGAACAATTCGTTCCGCGATAACTATCTGGGCGTCACCTTCGATTTGTCGAACGTGATGTTTATGACGACAGCCAACGTGCTCGACACGGTTCAGCCCCCCTTGCGCGACCGCATGGAGGTCATTCGTCTGGCGGGCTACACAGAGGAAGAGAAGCGCGAGATTGCGCGTCGTCATCTTCTGCCCAAGCAGATGGAAGAGAACGGCATCACGGCCAAAAACCTGAACATCTCCAAGACCGCGATTACGGGCATCATTCAGCAGTACACGCAGGAAGCGGGCTTGCGCCAGCTTGAGCGCGAAATCGGTGCGGTCTGCCGTAAGGTCGCGCGCCGCATCGCCGAAGGAAATACCGAGACGGTGCGCGTGACTGTCAAAAACCTGCACGAGTTCCTGCGTGCGCCCAAGGTCATCCCCGACGAGATATTGAAGAAAGACCAGGTCGGCGTCGCCACGGGGCTGGCGTGGACAGCTGTGGGCGGCGACGTCCTCTTCATAGAAGCCCTGCGCATGAAGGGCAAGGGCCAACTGGTTTTGACCGGGCAACTGGGCGACGTGATGAGGGAATCGGCACAGGCCGCCTATTCCTATGCCAAGTCGCGCGCGGTCGAGCTGGAAATCAACGAAGAGGATTTCAATAACTACGACATACACATACACATCCCCGAAGGCGCAATTCCCAAGGATGGCCCGTCGGCGGGTATCACGCTGGCGACCGCTATGGTGTCCGTCCTGTCGCAGCGCCCCATACGCAAGGATGTCGCGATGACGGGAGAAATCACCCTGCGTGGGAATGTTTTGCCTGTGGGCGGGGTCAAAGAAAAGGTGCTGGCGGCGCGCCGCGCGCGTGTTTCGACCATTATTCTGCCCATGCAAAACCGCCGCGACATGGACGAGGTTCCCAAAGAGCTTTTCGGCGATATACGCTTTGTCTTTGTGGATAACGTCCGGCAGGTCTTCCGAGAGGCTTTGAGGGACAAGGTCGTGCCCCCGGCCCCGGCCCGAGGCCCAAGACCCGCGAGACTACCGCAGGCGGCTTCGAGTCCCGGCCATTAAAGGGTTATAAGCGGAGCTATTTCAACATTTAGTTCCTGAAACTTTTCCCAGCGGAGGCGCAACCCGAAGCGCCTCCGTTGCATCTTTATTACTTGAGGCGAAGCAGGTTTTTTAGTGGAAAACTTCACTGCTTCGCCTTCTCTTTCTAATGGGGACCGGTTTGACACCCCCTGGACCGTGTGCTAACCTTCGCCTCCTGTGGCTTCGCTAATCAGGCAAGCCCACCGAGCGAAGCCAGCTCAAAAAAGGAACCGAATAATCACCCTCGCGTTTTATACTGGTGGATGCCGCCTGTGCGACTCCGGTTATGGAGAAGTCGCCGTCGTGGATTCGCTCTAAAGGCCTCGATAAGGAGAACGACGACTGATGACGAAAGCTTTCCCCCGTTTGAGCGCACTCGCCCCCTTAGCAGTTCTATTAGTCCTTACTTTTGCTATTAATACCCGCGCGCAGGCTCCTGCGGCCTCGTCGCTTCGTAATACCCCGAATGAAATAGACAAGAACGCGCCCGTCGTCGAGCAGATTATCTCGAACTCCGAGCGTTTCTTTCATGAAGGCGAACTGCATCTGAAGGCGAACCAGCGTTACGAAGCACGCGAAAAGTTCGATAAGGCTGTGGACACGATTCTCAACGCCGGTCTGGACGTGCGTGGAAATCCGCGTCTGCAAACTTACTATCTTGAGCTGACCGAGCGCATCTATCGCCTGGAAGTCCCGCAGCAACGCAATAATACGCCCGCCGCCATCAACAACATGCAGCAGGTCGCCAGCAACGATGTGTCTCCTGCTTCCATGACGGTCGCACAGCAGCAGGAAGAACAGGAAGTCGGCTTTAAGGATCAGAAGTTCGAGCCTTCGCCGCTCGACGATTTAGCCAAGCTCGTGCTGACCACGTCGGAGACGACCGTGGACCCTGCGGACATGGAAGGCTTGGAGATGGCTAAGAACTCCCTTGACTTCCAGTTCAATCCGAACCCGCTCATACAGCAGTACATCAACTACTATCAGGGTCGCGGACGCGGCACGATGGAGAGCGGTCTGCGCCGCTCGGGCCAGTTTATGAAGATGGCGCGCCAGATTTTCCGTGAAGAGGGCGTGCCCGAAGACATCGTCTGGCTCGGACAGGTCGAGAGCGCATGGCGCACGAAAGCTTATTCGTCGGCTGCCGCCTCCGGTCTCTGGCAGTTTATTCCGGGCACGGGCCGTGCTTACGGGCTTCGTCAGACCGCATGGATTGACGAGCGCAACAGTCTTGAGAAGGCCACGCGCGCTTCGGCCAGATATTTGAAGTTCCTCGCGCGCCGCTACAACGGCAACTGGGAACTGGCTATGGGCGCTTACAACACCGGCGAAGGCAATGTTGACCGCGCCATACAGCGCGCGGGCCGCGCAGACTTCTGGGCCATCTACCCGTACATCGCGCAGGAGACGCGCAATTACGTCCCCAATATCATGGCGACGATTTTGATTGCCAAGAACCGCGAGAAGTACGGCTTCGGCCACGTTCGCCCGGACGCTCCGCTGGCCTACGACATTATCGAAGTCCAGTCGGCCACGAGCCTGCGGTTGATTGCGGCGGCTGCGGGGACGAGCGTTGACTACATACAATCTCTGAACCCGGAGCTTCGTAAAGACGTGACGCCGCGCGGCGAGGCTTATCGTGTGCGCATCCCTGCCGGAAAATCCAAGGATGTCGTCGCTTACATCAAGAACATTCCGGTTGACCGTCGCGATCAGGCTCCGGGGCTGACGCAGATGGTCAGCATGACCCGCGAGCGACCGAACACGGCTGCTCCGACGTCGCGCGGTCTGATGAAAGTCAGGGCTCGCGCTGGCGACACCATCGCCAAGATTGCCGAGCGTTCCAATGTTTCGGCTGACGAAGTCGCGCGCTTGAATGGCATGCCGGTCAACGCCGAATTACAGCCCGGACTGGAAATCAAGGTTCCGTCGGCGACCCCCAATACACGCGGACGCGGACGATAACTTTCGGACAAACGTTCCGCTGCTTTTCATGAGCGGCGAAACGCTTCAGGTAAATCAAAGCAGAGCGGGCTCGTCAAGAATGTCTTGACGAGCCCGCTCTGCTTTTTCCGAAGGACAACTCTTCGGCTAAAATTTGGCTCCCTGCGCCTACGTCTTCTCTCGCTAATCTAATCGTCCGACTCCAAAGTAGAGCAAAGCTTTCATCATCCTCACGGGCCACATGGCAGGCTGTCCACGAAATCTTTACGCAGTCTAAATCCCACATAACACAGCATTGTCATCACCGATTATTCACCGCCGAGACGCGGAGGACGCGGAGTTAACGCAGAGAGGGTTGAATCATTTTTCTCTCTGCGCCCCCTCTGCGCTCTCTGCGCCTCGGCGGTGAATTCTTATTGAAACTGAGCTACTACCCGCGTCGAACTTAAATTGACAATCGTGGGGGCGGCGAGTAGAATTCGCGCATTATTAAACGCGCATTAAATGTGGAGTAGCGTCCTTTCCTTGCACCTCGATTCACGCTGACCGCTCGTGCCCAGTGCCGATTGTTTATCAAGCGCGTGCTGTTTTAATTTCGAGTTTTAAGATGAAAATCACGCCCATGTGAGCCGTGGTAACTTCCGAGCCCTGTAGGAAATTTCTTCCTCGTAGGTCAACGCATTAATTCTCGCCCCCCGCAGAGCAATGTGACCAAAGCTCTGTGGCCCATTGCTGGAAGTAAACAGGCTTTCCAGCAATTCAGCCTCCTCTTAACTTGTGCGCTTTAGGAAAAGCGTGCCCCTTCAATTAGTCTTTCAATCGTCGTAGTGAATCTTCGCTACTTTGAAAAGGAGAAAATCAATGGGAGCAAGTATATTTTTGCAAGAAAGCTACACCTTGAATCTTGACATCATCAGAGGAATCACTCCCGTCAAGACGGAGCCGGAGGTGCTGAGGGCGATCACGGATTTAATCGCCGTCAATATTCAAACTCAACAGATGCTCGGGCAGTTAGCGGGCAGGGGTCAGGGGTTGCAGGGCGGATCCTTTATCGGCAAGGGCATGCGCGCCGACGAAGGCTCAGCTTATGACGACTCGGCGGAGCAAGTGCGCCTGCTCTCGCAGCGGGTCGAAGAACTGGAGAAACGATTAGGCGAGGGTACGACCTCAAAAGCTGCGACAGGCTCCAATAAGTAGCCCGCACGCCGGGCGATTTGCCGGGCCGGAAACGTTTCCCGCCCGGCAGCCGCTTTTCGGCCACAGCCATTCTGACGAGCAAGGCAAATGATGCGGTGATCGTTATCTTCGCCAGCCGTTACGACCAGAGCGCCGCTTCTCTGATGGCGCGCTGGGCCGCTCACGACGCCAGCCTGCTTACCTGCGACGATCTGTCTGTAAGCGGCTGGCGTCATTATTTGAGTTCGGCAGAAGCCTCTACGGCAGTTGTCGGCGGGCGCGTCTGTGCGGTCGAAGAGATTGAGGGGGTGTTGATTCGCTGGCCCGGCGTATTTGCACAGGAGCTGACGCAGATTACCGCCGCAGACCGCAGCTACGTTGCCGGGGAGATGATGTCATTTCTGGTTTCGTGGTTCTCAAGTCTGAGGTGTCCTGTCGTCAACCGCCCGTCGCCGGTCAATCTGGCAGGGCCAGCATGGCGTCAGGAACAATGGACACACGCCGCCGCGCGGCTCGGCATTCCGGTGCGCCCCTTTCACCGTCGCGTCTCGAATAATCCAGACCATCAGCATCAGGAAGATGCGCCAACTGCGAATCCTGCGACCGTCACGGTGGTCGGCCAGAGTTGTTTCGGTGAGGTTGATGAAAAGCTCTTGAAGCAGGCCGTGCAACTGGCCGAAGCCGCCGGAGTTTCGCTGCTTCAAGTCTCTTTCAGCGGGCCGGAAGCAGGCTCGTTTTTCACGGGCGCTGACCTCTTGCCCGCTCTCACCGACGAGACGGCTGACGCCGCGCTCGAACTCATACTGAGAGGCGGGGCGAAATTTTCCTGAGCTTGATTTTCTTCAGGTTCGCGTACGACACGTATGATCCTGCTCTGGGGACACGCCAGCGACGCCGCGCTGCAAGCGGTTTATCAATCGCTCTATCAACTGGGCGTCAAGATAGCGTTCTACGACCAGCGCCTCGTGCTCGACACGGAAATTCATCTGGTCGTAGACGCGTTGGTCGGCGGCACGCTGCGCGTCAAAGACGAGCAGGTTGACCTTGGTGAAATATCTGCCGCCTACATACGCCCGTTCGATTCTCGCTGGTTGCCGCAGATTGAGCGCGCAGGCGCTGACAGCCCCGAATCGCTACACGCCCTCAAGATTGAAGATGCCTTGCTCTCGTGGGCCGAATCGACGCCCGCCTTCGTCGTCAATCGCCCGTCTGCGATAGCGACCAACAGCTCCAAGCCTGACCAGGCGACACGGATTCGCGCACACGGGTTCGACATCCCCGAAACTCTCGTCACCACAGACCCGCAGGCCGCAGAGGCGTTTCTGGAAAAGCACGGCAATGTCATCTACAAGTCAATCAGCGCCGCGCGCAGCGTCGTCTCGCGTCTGGGTCCGGAGCAGTTGAGTTATTTGAATGACATCAAGTGGTGTCCGACCCAGTTTCAACAATACATTCCGGGCAACGATTACAGAGTCCACGTCGTCGGCGATGAAACTTTCGCTTGCGAGATAATCTCTGACGCGGACGACTACAGGTTTGCGCTCGACCAGCAGGCAGAGGTCAAGCTCCGCGCTTATGATTTGCCTGACGAGGTCGCCGTGCGGTGTCGCCGCTTGGCAGCCGCGCTGGGGATGGCAGTGGCAGGCGTTGACTTGCGCTGCACGCCTGACGGCAGGTGGTTCTGTTTTGAGGCCAACCCGGTCGCCGGATTCACTTACTATCAGGAAGCCTCCAATCACCGTATTGATGACGCGATTGCACGCTTGCTCGTAGCGGGCGCGAACGCCTGACAAATTTATGAAAGACGGATTCAAACAGGGATGGACAGGATAGACAGGATGAAAAGAGATTTAATCATTGATTCATTTCTTCATTGATTCAATGAAACAATGAACCGATGATTCATTTTTCCTTTATCCTGTCTATCCTGTCCATCCCTGTTAATTTCTTTCTTCGTCTTAATCTGACCCGCTACTGTCAGGCAAGACCATTAGCAGCGACGGCACGGCCTGCGCGTCGTGAAGACGCAGGTAGAAATAGCCAATTCCCGCCAGCCCTGGCATCAGCCCCGGCGTCTCCGCTCCACCGGGCGCGCCGCAGGGCCACGGCAAGTTACCCCTCCGGTAACGCTCAATCCCCAGTTGCCCAACACGCGCGGCTGCCGCTTTATGCGCCTCATCTCCGAGCACGCGATTCGCGTAGAGCAACACATCGGCGCAACCCGTCAGGCCGTCGCCTATAGAAAAGTTTTCCCGCGCCGTCCGGGAAGATAAACCGGACAGGACTTCAGTGATTGCTCGCAGCGCGGCCTGTGCTTCATGTAGATAAACCTGCTCGCCCAGAAGCTCGAAGGCGCGCAATCTTGCCAGCCCGATTCCGGCAGCGCCATCGGACCACGAGAGCGACCTCGCGAAGAAGACCGCGTCGTCTAATCTTTGCCGCTCGGATTGAAAAGCTTGCTCCGCCGCGTGGCGAAAATTTTCCTGCCCCGTCGCATGATGGAGTTCAAGAAGCGCACGGGCTATTCCGGCCATGCCGTGCGCGAACCCGATTCCCGGATGCATGCCTTGCTCAAGTTGATACACGCCTTGTTCAAGTCGATGCGCGTCTTGCTCAAGCGCGCCCGCTCTTGAAGCAGCAGCACTTTCACCGACCGCTTCCACTAAATGTTCGCCGTGCCTGATGGCCGTCTCCAACAGAAAATCTTCAGGCTGCCTGCGATGAAGTTTGAGCAGCGCAGGGATTGTGCCCGCGCTGCCGGAAACAACGCCGGTGCTTTGCCGCGCGGGGTCGTCTTTGCAGATCTCTTCCAGTATGAGCAGGGCCATCGCGGCGAACTTCCGCATGTCAAAAATTTCGGACAGCTCGACCAGCACGTAAGCGATGCCGGTGAGGCCCGTATAAAAGCCTGTGCGCGCGGTTGGTGGAAAATCATCAAGGCGCGCGAGCGCCTGGCGGATAGCGCCTTCGGCTGTCATGCGGAATATTTTTTCGCCGGTCGAACGATAAAGACGCGCCAGGAATGCTGCGATGCCGCTCGTCCCGCCGTACAGCTCCGGGCCACAGGCGCGATGCGCTGTCACGGTTGCGCCGCGCGTCAATTCCACAGCCTGCGCGCCCACCCAGTTGCAACGCCGTCCAGCCCAGATCGCGTCACGACAGAGCCGCGCGCCGATGAAATCCGCCGTCTCTAAAAAAGTTTCCTGCGACTCGCTCATCTCAAATCGTCTTCCGCCGCAAGCGAAAATTCGTATTCGTCGGTTGAGCCCGGATTGAGGTATGCGTGTTCAAGACTCAGACCGTTCAGCTCAAACTGCTTGACGATTTCCGCCAGCCGCTCGTCGTCCGTTTGCAGCTTTAACTCGTAAGCGTTGCAGATGCCCTGTGCGAGGATGCGACAGCGTTGCTGGCCGAAGCTCTCTCCGTTGCCCGGTTCTTCGGCAAGCCCGAGCCCTGCGGCCAGCTCTTTGCTGAACAGGGGCGTATCGGGCGCGAGATGATTTTCCACTTCACGGTACACGTCCGCTAAAAGATGCGCAGCTAGACGGTAAAATCTTTTGTTGAGATAGAGCACGGCGGCGTCTGCGCGCGTGTAAGCCGCAGGGTCGTTCAGACATTTAAGACGGAACGCTATTTGAAAACGATTGAGCCGTTTGGTGAGCAAGCTGACGAGAGTTTTCGCTCCCTGAGCTTTGACGTTCCAGTAGAATCTGAGCAGCCCGTGGTCGTCCTGTTGGTCCGTGATGGCTTCACCGTAAATGTAATAAAAGCCCGGATGCATCGTCTTCGATTCCTTCGGCCAACGGATGCTGACCGTCCCGCCTTCCACCAGCGCCGCGTCGTCGTGCGAGACGAATTCGCCAGCCGCGCCTAGGCGAATCAGGCCGTTCTTTTCGACGATGAAATGGCCTGTCGGCAAACTGCGAAGTATCAACCAGCCCGGATCCAGATATTCGCGGCTCGTGTTGGCTTCGGAAAGCTCGCTCATAAAGCGCTCGTCGGGCGTAGGGTAAAGCGGCTCGTCCGTCACACGGCCTGCGAACTTGCGGCTGTAGCAATCCAGATAAAGTCGTCGGCCCAGATGCTGCATGAGCGGGTTTTGTTCCGTGGCTTCAGGCGTAGCTTGCGTCTCTTCGGCAGAGATAATTTTTCCGGCCAGCGAAAACTGTCGCGGCGAAAGAATTTTCACGGCCCGAACTATTTCCAGAAGCTCTACGCTTAGCTGTTCCCGCATAAAACTTTCAAGTGCTCCGCGCACCCAGCAACTCTTCTGCGGCCTTCCCCGGATTTTTCAAAATGCCCGAGCTTACTTCGAGCAGGCGCAAAGCCTGCGGGGAGACCTGTGGTGAAAACTGCACGTATTCATAAGCGGATTGAATCATGCGCGCCGCCGCGTACCGCAAACATCGCTCAAACAACTCGCGCTCGCTTCCGGCTTCAACACCGCGCGCCTCAACATAATTTTTCCAGAACGAACGGAGCGCAGCCTCCGCTCCGTTAAGCTGACGGTTGAGAGCGTCTAGGTCGTGCGCTGTATGTGTTTCAGCATTGACGGGAGCGTACATGATGGCGGCGGATAAGTAAGCTTGAATGAGAGAGCCTATGTCCCACGCGGAATCGCCAATATCGGCCAGCTCCCAATCAACTATTTTAAGGCTTAACTCGTGCTCTCGTGCGCCCGAAACGAGAAGACAATTTTCCCATCGCATGTCGCCGTGCATCAGCGCGTCTCTGAGCCAGCCCGCGCGAAGCTCATCCAACGCCTGTCGCAGCTCAGTAGATTCTTCAACCGCGTCAAAGAGCTGCGAGGTGGCCCGGCTCAGTTCCTTGAAAGGATGTGAGTTTCGCATGTCGGCGGACAAAATCCATGGAACCTGTCCGGGGAAGATAGCGCTCTGCGGGCTATCCTTGAGCCTCTCTACGGGCTCGCGGTGATAAGCGCCCCAGACCGCGCCCAAGCTGCCGGCCACCTCTTCTGAAAATTGTCCCACGCGCCGGAAATACTCATATAGATTTTCGCTCTCCGGTATCAGCTCCGTAATGAGCACGTGGCGTTGGAGGTCGTACCAGTGAAACTCCGGCATCAGCGGAGCAAGCGGGGCGAAATCCGCGTCGTTGCGTGCGAGCCAGTAACAGGCGGCCTCGCACTGTAGCATGGCAATCTTTTGCTCGTTCCAGTGCTGGACCTGCTTGACGAAATAGCTCTGGCGACGCTTGCGCACGACCTTGAAATTGCGGTTGCGGCCACTGACATCCATTACCAGAAAATCGCCATCTACGACCGACTCGCTTGAGACAAATCCTTTCGCTATCAGGTAGTGGCAGATGTTGCTAGTTGTCAGCAGCATGATTTTTAAGAAGTGAGTGCGGCCCAGGCGAGAGAAGAGGCCGCAATATTTCCAGCGCAAAGAATTATAGCACGCTCGCACTGCACTATTGAGACGAAGGACAGGCGCGATAAATAATCATTGACCGGACCAATAGAGCAGGCATATCATTTCTGGCAAGACACCCCCAGACAACCCGGCACTTCTATACGACCACGCCCCGACCTGTTGAAAAGGAGTTACCATGCGACAGATAAGATTCTGTATTCTCCTTGTCCTGCTCATCTCACTATTCACGAGTAGCTCTATTTCGGGTCAAAAGCGAAATCGCTCTCGCATCGCACCGAAAACATTTACGGATGATCTGACGGTTTCCACCATTCCGGCAAAGCGCGCCTTCTCTCACAATGAGAAGATCGAGTGGCAGTATGACAACGTTAAAGACATCACGGTCGTCAATCTGGACAAGATGTGGGTCGGCCCACACTTCCGCCTCTCCGCGTACTTTGGCTGCTATGGTCAGGGGTGCGACAGGAGCAAGCCGTCATACGTACGCATCTTTCTCAAGACCTCTTCTTCAACAGGCTGGCGGCTCGGCAAAACGACCCCGGTGGTCATTCGCGCAGGGGGACGTCTGAAACGAGTCCAGCCTGAATACGAACGAGAGGTCCAGCCTGCAAAATTTATAGGCGGCTCAACCTATGGTCCCTACTACGCAGAGTATTTGAAGTTCGATCTCTCGACCCGCGCCTTTCTCTATCTGGTGAACTCGCAGGCAGTAGAGATGCAGGTCGGCAGAGAAGGTTTGAAGTTCACTGAAAACCAGATGGAAGCACTGCGTGATTTGGCGAGCCGTTTACCCGGACAGCCATAAACGGCGCAGAGCGCCGCGCTGCTCCGTGCGCCTCACAACTCATTAGTTGACTTCCTTAGAAGCTGATGGAAAAGTCCCGTAGGGACTCTGATGTTTATAGTCGGCGCGCATCTCTAAGAATCAAGCTCCGTAGGAGCGTCATGTCGTGCATCCACGACATGACGCTCCTACGGAGCTTGATTCTTGAAAATGCGATGGAGCTATAAACATCCGCGCTCCTACGGAGCTACACAATCAGGACTTTTAGGACTTTTCCATCAGCTTCTTAGAAGAGAAATTATGAAGCTTATAGCAAATTTGCTGACGGCCTTTGTGGCGCTCTGTCACCTCGGATTCCTGGTGCTCGAAATGTTTTTTTGGGATCACCCGCTTGGTAGAGATATTTTCAAGATGACGCCCGAAGTCTCTGCCTCGTCGGCGGTGCTGGCGATGAATCAGGGGCTATACAACGGCTTTCTGGCCGCCGGGCTCGTCTGGGGAATATTAAAAGAGCGCCGAGACGTCAAGCTCTTTTTCCTGACCTGCGTAGTCATCGCGGGCATCTTCGGAGGCATCACGGCCAAACCGTCAATTCTGTTTACACAGGCGCTTCCGGGATTGATTGCCTTGGTGTGCGTCCTGATTAGCACGCGCGCGGACGGACACGCAGGATGAGGTATCAAACATGCGAGACAACGAGACCGAGCTACCTGACATAGCGAAGATACTGGGTCAAGCCCTGCGACAGGTCGAGCCGCGACAGCAGCCTGTACTTCTGGCGGCGCTTGAGCGTATGGCTGCCAAGCGTTATCGCGAGTGGGCCGATGAGCATCCGGACCCGCAGGTCAAAGAAGGTCTGCTGGCTTGCGCCGAGCGCGAAGCGGAAATCGCGCGGCGTGTAGAGTCGCTTTACCCGAACGCCCACGCGATTCAAAACAAGCTGCTGGCGGATAATCCTGAGCTGCTGGATTTGAATCGCACGCTCTTTGCGGGGCGGTCAATCAAAGACCAGTTCACGATGCAGGCACAGGGCGAGCGGGCCGGAGCCGCGGCCTGGAGCGCCTACGCGGCAGCCGCTTCCGAGCCAACGGCACGCGAGCTACTACAAAGTTGCAGCCCGTTGGAGGAAGCAAACGCTGAGTTCCTACAATCTTTGCTGAAGGCTTCAATCAGTTGACAGTCAAACGACCGCCATTCACACATCTTGAAACCGAAAGGTTAATCCTGCGGCGCTTTTCCGATGCTGATCTAGGGCTCTTTTATGCCTACGTCAATGATCCGCTGGTGGCCCGTTACCAGACATGGGATTCATACACGGAAGAGCAGGCTCGGGAGGCAATCGAGCGGCAGAAGATTCTTGAGCCGGGTCTGCCCGGTCAACCTTTCATCTTTGCCGTCGAGCTGAAAGAGACAAAGACGCTCATCGGCCACGTCGCTTTAACCTTGAAGAAGGAGGACGAACAACAGGCCGAAATCGGCTTTACCTTCTCGCGCGAGTACCATGGAAAAGGTTTAGCCGCAGAGGCCGCGTCCTGCGTACTCGAATACACCTTCAACAGTCTGGGCTTGCATCGAATCATCGCCGTCACAGATTGTGAGAATGAGAAGTCCGTGGCATTGCTCGGCAGGTTGGGGATGAGAAGAGAGGGTCATTTCATACAGAACATCTGGTTTAAGGGAAAGTGGGGCTCCGAGTATCTCTATGCTCTGCTGCGAGAAGAATGGCAGCGTCGTCACGCCGCCACATAACTCATTCTCAGCGTCCGCCTCTCTCTATAGCATTTCTTTCATCGTCATCTTGTCTCATAATATTGAACGCCCGTCGCGTGGGCCGTGTTAATGTGAGACGCCTTTCGAATATGGAATCAGGAAGCATGAAAAAGACTTATAGAAGCGGTGCTATCGGAGCGCTGATGGACGAATACGAGCGCGCGGCGTCGGAACTCAAACGCCTCATCGAGCGCATCCCCGAAGATGATTTTGTAAGGGTTGTCGATTCCCGTACAAAGGATGATGACTGCCGTTCAGTGCAAACTATCATGTCCCATGTGGTCAGAGCAGGCTACGGTTATGCCGATTATATTAGAGAGCAATTCTCTATCGCATCAACCCGCCCGCAGCCCTCTCTTCTCTCACACCGGGAATCATTAGAGCAACTGGATGCGGCGCTTAGCTACACCGTTCAGACATTAGAGGGCAGGTGGGAGATGAGCGGCGAGGAGATTTCGGCTACAGTCATCAAGAGCCGTTGGGGAGCGGTGTACGACGTGGAGGGATTGTTGGAGCACGCCATCGTGCATATTCTGAGACATCGACGACAGATAGAGAAATTCGCCTCGCAGGGTTTAATCACCGTGCATCCCGGCGTCTGACAACTCACTCAAAAAGGCGCGCATGGATAGTAACAAAATCCGCTTAAAGACAACGAAAGCGCGACACCGAATTGCTTTTAATAAAATTCGCACAGGCGGCATACGTAGACTTGCATCTGCTGAAGGCCATCACTCGGGCGGTCAAAGCGGGACATTCCGTGCTGCGGTCTTCGGAATCAACGATGGTCTGGTCTCTAACTTGAGTCTCGTCATGGGCGTCGCAGGCGCAGGTGCCGATTCACGGTTCGTGCTATTGGCCGGAGTCGCGGGACTGTTGGCCGGAGCTTTTTCGATGGCGGCGGGTGAATACGTTTCGATGAGCGCTCAACGTGAGTTGTTCGAGAATCAGATTGCACTTGAGCGGCGCGAACTTGCCGAAGACCCGCAAGGCGAGCAGAGAGAACTTGAATTGATTTATGAAAGCAAGGGTCTGCCCGAGGATGCGGCGGCGAAGTTGGCTTCTCACATGATGGCTGATCCGGACCTTGCTCTGGACACTCACGCCAAAGAGGAATTAGGGTTAGACCCGAAAGAGTTAGGCTCCCCCTGGGGTGCGGCATTAAGTTCCTTTGTGGCGTTCATCGCGGGTGCCATAATGCCTGTTGTACCTTACCTGTTCTTTTCCAGTCAGACTGCTTTCACGGCGAGTTTAGTGTTAAGCGGGCTTGCCCTTCTCGGTGTCGGGGCGGTGCTTTCGAGTTTTACCGGGCGAAGTCTGTTATTGAGCGCAGTACGCATGTTATTCATAGGGGCACTTGCCGCCGCCATCACTTACCTGGTCGGCAGCATGGTGGGAGTTTCCACGGGGCTCTAAGCATGTGAATCACAGTCAAGTGTGCCATCTAATAACTCACACAACGCCGACCCCGCGATAGCTTCTCTTTCATCGTCATCTTATGAGCTTGAAACAAACCGCAATCGCAATTCTAACCATTCTGGCTCTCGCGGTGAGCGCCTATTCTCAAGACGTGCGGAACTCTCAAAGCGCTGAGACGCAGAAGCTCATCGCAGAGCTATATGCTCACCCGTGGGTGGGAGCGGAAAATTCTTGTAGCCCTATGTGCTGGGATTTTCATTTCACAGGGCCGATGCAAAAAATTCTGAGCATTGGTGCGCCGTCACAAAATGCTTTACTGGAAAAGCTGGATGATGCGGTTATCAAAGCTCAGGTTATTATCCTGCTTGGCGGCGTGGGTGATGAGCGTGCCGTCGGCCCGATTATTGATGCGATGGTTGCACGGCGCGATGTTGCATCAACGCCTGATGCCGGGAAGATAAATTTAGCCGCCAATCTGGCGCTCACGAACATCACTGTCGCAGACGTCATCTGGCATCACGGCGGCGGCATTGAAATCCGGAGATGCCCTGATAATCCAAAGGAGTGCTGGGCGGCGTGGTGGAAGAAAAATAGAGCGGCCTTCAGCGTCAAAGGAATAACGCAGAGTCGTCGTTACACGAATTATCCGAACTATGGAATCTACAGGCAGGAATAATCGCCCCGCGCTTTTATTATCCGCTCCGCGCGGACTTTGCGCATAATAAAGGAACCTCTATCATGGTAAAGCGTGATAATGGTCGTCCCGGAACGTCCAAACAAAAAGGACCACAGACAATGCAAGTAAGATTTTTCCCGGTCGTGGTTGGCATCGTGATACTTTTCAGCATTCCGTCATTTGCTCAAACCCCGGAACGTCTACAGCTACGTTCGACATTTCAAGCTCAAGACCAAAACCTATCGCCCAATTCGATGGACACGGTGGCGAAAGAGATCGCGCTGTTGCGACAGCAGCTACAAACTTTGAACACCAGGTTGCGCGAGATAAGCGAAAGAGTTCTCGCGCCCGACGCAACCAAAGGCAGCTCTCCGGTAGACAGGCAAAATCGCATTTCGCTCAACCTGGACCTTTTAACCCGCGCCGAGCAACGCGCCGAACTTTTGCGAAAACAGCTTCTCGAATTGATAGAAAAAGAAACTTCGTTGAGAACTCGTCTGGTGCAGATTGAAGAAGATATGCGCCCCGAAAGTATGGACCGCGCCACGAGCCTCGTCGGCTCGACCCGCACGCCCGAGATACGGGACGTTCGACGCCGCGTGCTGGAAAATGAGCGCCGTGGAAATGAAAGCCTGCTCAGGCAAGTTTCGGAAAGCCGCTCCCGGCTCGACGACGACGTGAAGCAAGCCGACGCGCTGGTTTCCAGACTACGCCAGCGCGTGCTCCCCTTGATTGAAAAAGAGATTGAGAAAATCAATCCCAATTAAAAGTTTACCCACAGCAGCCGCCTGACAACGGATTCAAGGCCGACCGCACGGATAGCTTCTCTTTCATCATCCAATCCAGCGGTGTAGCTTCGACCATCACATGCCGTGTGGTGGCCTCGTGTAAGCTCAGTTTTCCATGTCCGCCAAGCGGCAAATGAATCCCCACCCGCCGCCAAGCTCGCTCACAGCCAGCATCAGTTCATTGCTGCCCTTCTTCAATGGAAGATAGACGGCGTCGTTTTCCGCGTTAACAATGCCAAGGAAACCGGGGTCGCGGAAATTCTGGGCGCTGCGGCCACGGAAGAGAAGCTTGCCATTGAGGAACACGCTGACATCATCGCTATAGCCGAGGTAGAGCTTCTTCAACTGTTCGCGCTCCGAATCGATGCGGGTCCGCGCATACACGACCTTCATCCCCGGCTGGGGTTCCAGCCGCTTCGAAAAGTCGTTCGCAAACGAGACCCTCGGATGCGGGGCCTCTCGATAACGATAGATGACCACAAAGCCGGGCGGCTCCGCCTCAACATCCTGCCAACGTATCCGAGCGCTCTCGGAGGGCGCGAGCGCCACTTCCAGATTACGTGCGAGCGCATCATAGACAGGCGAGAGGCTCCACTTTGTCAGTGTGCCCGGCGGCATAGGCGGCGGGCGCTGCTCCCAGCGCGCATCGGGCGTAGTCCGTATTTCGAAATTCGAGAAGTAAGTTGCGCCCGTCAGGACAGCCAGCGCCACCTGTCCACGCTGTACACCGCTTTTCAGATCGTTCATCACGAGCACGGGCTTATCCATGTCCTTAACGTAGAGCTTTGCCTGCGCGCCCACCACCTCCAGGCGCAGGTGGAACCAGACATCTTTCGGGATATCGACCGCGCCCGTGAAGCCCGGCCCGTTATAGATTTGCCAGTTGAGGCCGGTGTTGAGAACCGGCGTGTACTGCATCGCGTCGGGCGCACCGGACTTGTGCTGGCGTAGATAAACCCATTCGGCGTTGTTGCCCGCGATGCGAAACTGAATACCGAAGAACCCACGGCTTGCGGGGGTTGCGACATCCACATCGACAACGCCGTCGCGCATTTCAAAGTCCTTCAGAGTCGCCCCTCCGCCATCCAGGAAGAGGCACTTGCGGCCTTGATATTCAGCCGCCCTGGCTTGTCCTTCCAGAGCCCAGCGCGTAGAGTCGGCGGGAACGGAGAGCGTCTGCGGCGTCTGAGCAGTCCGGGAATGCGCCGCAGAAGCTTTTGGCGCAACATAAAAATTGAGACCTATCAGCGCCGCCGCAAACCACGCTCCGACCGAAGCGAAACGAAAAAGAGAAGTTGCTGCTCTTCGCATCATCATTTCAAAATAGTATCCTTCCGCTCTGGAATCTAGAGAGACTACAAGACAAGCCGGAGCGAGCACTTGATGGCTCGGCTCAGTTTTCCGAAACGACAATGGCGCAAGCTGACGAGCCAAACCCTGTAGCCACACATCGGCATTAAAACTTAATCTATTTCTTTCCGCGAAGGCACTCTTTTGTGATTAAGCGGCCCGAAGCGGTGACGAACCGGAAACGGCTGCTGGATTGAACCTGTATGAATAAGATAGATGATTGCGTTATCTGCAAGCTCTTATCAGGTGAACTCGAAGTTAGCCTCGTTCATCAGGATGATCTTTGCTCAGCCTTCATGGATATTCAGCCAGTTAATCCCGGTCATCTGCTGGTAGTTCCAAACAGGCATGCGCCTTATCTGTCAGACTTGAAGCAGGAGGAAGGCGCTCAGATGTTTCGTGTGGCGCAGCGTCTCGCCGCAGCTTTACGCGAAAGTGGCGCGAGATGCGAAGGGGTGAATTTCTTCCTCGCAGATGGTGAGGCAGCCGGGCAGGAAGTTTTCCACGTTCACTTGCATGTGTTTCCACGCTATGCAAGAGATGGTTTCAGGTTAGTGTTGCCTCCGGCATATTCACAGAAGCCTGAACGAAAAGAATTGAATGAGATGGCGGAAAGGATTAGAAATGCTCTCCGGGTAGGATAATATGCATCGGGCGCAGCCTAACAGCTCATTCAACCGGACGCTCGAATAGAATGGCTTTCATCATGTATGCTTGCGGCGAAAGTTGAATGCTTGCTCTCTCTCGCTGGTTAATCCGGTCGTTCGGCTGCTCCGCTTCTCTTCACAATGGAACATCCGATGAACATTGCTATAACATTTGAGCCATGATGCGCTTGAATCTACCTGTTATCGTTGATGCTTCCAATTACGAGTCTCATTTTAATGACGGCGTGTGGCAGCAAGCCGCCGCCGTTATCTGCGCCCGGCATAATCTCGCTTACGCGAGCCTGCGGCGAATCCCACAGGGCGAAAACATCATCTTCTTTGTTGACGAACGATTTGTTATTAAAATCTTTGCTCCGTTTCGTGAAAGCTATGTGCGAGAGAAAGCGGCGCTCGAATTTGCGGGCGGCAAAATTGATATTGAAACGCCGGAGCTTTTATACGCGGGAGAACTCGAAGGTTGGTCATATCTCGTCATGACACGGCTGGCGGGTTTTCCGGCAAGAGAAGCATGGGCGGAAATCGAATTGCGCGAGCGTGTCGAAATTGTCTCCTGCCTTGGCGTCGCGCTCAATGGTTTGCACAATTACGCCGCACCTCTTTCACCAGCTCTCAATCGTGATTGGCACGGATTCATCGAGCGACAAGCTCGAATGTGTGTTGAGCGGCAGCGAGCATGTGGCGCGAATCCTGAATGGTTGGAGAGCCTGCCCGCTTATATTGCCGAAAGGCTTGAGCTGCTACCGGCAGAGTATGCTCCCGTGTTGCTTCATGGTGACGTTCATCCGGGTAATTTGCTGCTCGCGCAGGAACACGGGCGCTGGAAGATTACAGGCTTATTCGATTTCGGCGACTCGTTGTGCGGTTTTCATGAATATGATTTTGTCGCGCCCGGTGTCCTCATGGTGCAGGGAAACCGGGAATTACAGAGGGCGTTCCTGCTCGCTTATGGTTATCAAGAATCACAACTGGATATGAGCTTGCGCGCCCGTTTAATGCTGCTCACCATTTTGTACGAATGCAGCAATCTGCGTAAGTACGCTTTGCGCCTGATGCCCGAGGCTCTTAACTTCACGCTCAACGAACTGGAGGCTGCGATTTGGACATTTGCAGTAGAGTAATAACAGCAAGGGCGTGCTCAAGTCGGACGCGCCGCTGAACAATAGATTCAACCGGATGCCTCAATGGCAAACCTTTCATTATTTCTCTTTTCGCTCTGATAGAATGCTGTTCGTTCACGCAGGTCAAATTGCCGGTGGCTCGGAGGTGGACCGGCGCAGTCCTTTCACCTAAACAGGAGGTCGTCGATGAACAAATACGTTAAGTGGTTCAATCGCGCCGTCTTCGTCGGCGTACTGGTCAATATCTTTGGAATGGCACTGCCGTTCATCTTCGCGCCGCAGTGGTATCTGGATTTGTTCGGCCTGCCGGGCGGCGGGGCTTCGGTGATCTGGATGCGGCAAGCCGGGCTCCTACTGTTTTTCATCTCGATCTTGTACGTCGCGGGAGGTCGCGATCCGCTGCGCTACAGCTTGAACGCCAAGTTCTCGGTCCTGGTCCGAATGGCGATCGGGAGCTATTGGTTGTGGCTGGTCTTCGTAGAGGGACAGACCCGCGCATTTCTGCCTATCGGAATCTTCGACTGCTCCTACGCGGCATTCAACGGGCTTCTACTTTGGCTGGTTCTCAAACATAAAGAATAATCCAGAGTCTTTAGCGTGAGGAAGCCGTCGGGTTCCGGCAAAACCGCGCTCGCCAAAGAGCGCGGTTTCGGATATTATCTGCGGCGCGTTCAATTTCGTTTCGCTCGAACGTCACGCGAAGCTGCTCATCCTTGCGCCTCCGGCTTCTCTCACTAATCATCCGACCCGGAGTGGAGCACATCTTTCGTCATGCTCTTTTGCACGCAGTCTGCCGCCGTCTACGGCATTGACGCCGACCTCGTTGACATCGAAGTTGATTTGACGCCCGCGCGCGGTGAATCCGATTCGCCCTCGTCGGTCACCATCGTCGGCCTGCCCGACACAGCCGTCCGCGAATCCAGAGAGCGCATCAGAGCCGCCATCACCAACTGCGCCTTCTTCTTTCCCTTTCACAAGACGACCATCAATCTCGCGCCCGCAGACGTTAGAAAAGCCGGAGCAAGCTTTGACCTCCCGATTGCGCTCGGCATCCTCGGCGCAAATGGCGACTTGGGCCAGCTTGAAAATCTAGCTGACGTGCTCTCTGTCGGCGAGCTTTCTCTGGACGGGCGCGTGCGGCCCGTGCGCGGCGCGCTTCCCATTGCGATTCGCGCACGCGCAGCTTCGATTCCGCATCTGCTGTTGCCCGAAGAGAACGCAAGGGAAGCGGCTGTGGTCTCCGGCGTCAACGTCTACGCCGTCGTTTCCCTGCGCCACGCGGTTGAACTAATCATGGCCTTGCATTCTACGACTCCACCCCTGCCCCTGCGCGTCGCGCCTTCGGAGCTGCTCGTACATAAAGACCGCTACCAGGTCGATTTTCGTGAAGTGCGCGGGCAGCAAACGGCCAAGCGCGCCCTCGAAGTTGCAAGCGCAGGCGCGCACAATTTTCTTCTGGTGGGGCCGCCCGGCTCCGGCAAGACCATGCTCGCCAAGCGTCTGCCGACCATTCTCCCGCCGCTCGAATTCGAGGCCGCGATTGAACTCACCAAGATTCATTCGGTCGCGGGCCTGACGACACACGCGGGGCTCGTCACACAGAGACCCTTTCGCGCGCCGCATCACACCATCAGCGATGCGGGATTAATCGGCGGCGGAGCGATGCCGCGTCCCGGCGAAGTTTCTCTGGCGCACCACGGCGTGCTCTTTCTGGACGAGCTGCCAGAGTTTGATCGCAGCGTTCTGGAAGTCCTGCGCCAGCCGCTCGAAGATCAGAAGGTGACTATCAGTCGTGCAGCGATGTCACTGACTTTTCCGGCTTCTTTCATGCTCGCGGCTGCGATGAATCCCTGTCCCTGCGGCTTCTGGAATGACCCTACGCGCGAGTGTCGTTGCACGCCCTTGCAGATTCAGCGTTACGTCGGGCGCATCAGTGGGCCGCTGCTCGACCGCATAGACATACACATAGATGTTCCAGCCGTGCGCTTTAACGAGCTGGTGAATCATGCGTCTACGGAAGGCGAAGGCTCTGCGGAAATACGTGAGCGTGTGACTAGAGCACGCGCGCGACAGCACGAGCGTTTTCAGGGTGAGGACGGCGTTTACAGTAACGCGCAGATGACGACGCGATTGATTCGACGCTATTGTCGAATTGATGCGGAAAGCGAGCGGATGCTGGAACTGGCTATGACTCGTCTGGGATTGTCAGCGCGGGCCTACGACCGTATCCTGAAAGTCAGCCGCACCATCGCAGACCTTGAGGGTCATCAGGAGATTCGTCCCATGCACGTCGCCGAAGCTGTGAGCTATCGTACGCTCGACCGCACCTACTGGACTTAACGCGCGTCACTGCCGGGATTCATAAAAGGTCCGGTGTTGGACGCGACAGATGTCGCTTCCGCTTATGCGCTCCATCTAGCCTTCGTAATAGCCGTCTAGCAGCGTGAGCGCTTGCTCCAATCCGTCTAAGCCATCCTGAAGCTGCGCGTCATTGATTGTCAGGGGCGGCGTGCTGAAAATCATGTTCCAGCGTGTGAACACGTTCATACCCGCATCCTTGAGCGCTTTTCCTGCCTTCTGCATTGGTTCGGTCAACGGCTGGTTGTATTCACTGAGCGGCTCGCGCGTTTCACGGTTCTTGACCAGTTCGATTACCTGATGCAAACCTGCGCCGCGAATCTCACCTATGACGGGGTGTTTTTCCGCGAGGTCGGTCAAGCCCTTGCGGAGCTTCATTCCCATTTCGCGCGAACGCTCGATCAGGTTCTCTTCGCGGTAGACTTCAATCGTTGCGATGCCCGCCGCCATTGCCAGCGTGTGCGCGCTGTAAGTCAAACCAGCCCACAGCGTGTGCTTCTCGAAGTGCGCGGCAACTTCAGGGGTGACGATGGTCGCGCCCAAAGGCACATAACCCGCCGTGATGCCTTTGGCGACTGCCATGACATCGACTTTGACGTTCGGGTAGTGGTCAATGCCGAACCATTCACCCGTGCGCCCGAATCCGCTCATCACTTCATCGACCATGAACAGCATCCCGTAGCGGTCGCAAATTTCGCGCAAGCGTGTGAAATAGACTGCCGACGGCTGCATAATCCCGCTTGAGCCGCTGTAGCCTTCGACCAGGATAGCCGCGCAATTTTCCGGACCCTCGCGTATCACTATATCCTCTACCATCTCGGCAATAATCGCGTCGCCTTCTTCCTGCGTGCGACCGCGATAGACAGGATTGCGATAGGAATACGGATCGGGCGTGCGGACAATCCATGGAACGCCGGGTTCATTCGCAAGGCGGCGCGGGTCGCCGCCCGCCGTCGCTGCCGCGAACGTCCCGCCGTGATACGAATTGTAGCGCGTCAAAATCTTCTGGCGACCCGTGTACATGCGCGCGACCTTCATCGCGTTTTCAACGGCGTCCGCGCCGCCATTCGTAAACAGCGATCTGGACAAATCGCCCGGGGTCACTTCCGCCAGCAGCTCACCCAAGCGCCCGCGTTCCGGTGTCCCGAACGACGGGTTGACATAGCACAGCTTCGCCGCCTGTTCCTGTATCGCGCGCACGACTTTCGGGTGGCTGTGGCCTATATTGACGTTGACCAGCTGCGATGCCCAGTCTAGATAGCGTCTGCCATCGGCGTCGTATATATAGACGCCTTCGCCGCGCTCGATGATGATGGGATTCCACACGCCCTGTGCCATCCAACTGACGAGCGTGTAGTCCTTATTCTGCTGAACTGAATCTGCCACAGTGAACATGACAACTCCTGTCAAAGAGAACCTTTTTGCGGGAGGGATTGTAAACGATATACAGTGTAAAGGAAATCAAACCGCCCGTATAGCCTCCCTTTCATCGTCCTCTTATTCCCTCCGTTCAAATCTCTAAAGCCCTTGACAATCTAGGGGCTGTGCTGGCACGCTGTGGGCATAGATTGTCTAGGTCCATTAGGAGGAACATGGTCACTAAACCAAAGAACAACTCGCTGCTACAGGGTACGCTGGACATGCTGGTCTTGAAAGCGCTCTCTCTGGGCCCGATGCACGGCTACGGAGTGGGCCAGCGAATTCAGCAAACATCCGACGATGTGCTCAAGGTAGAAGAGGGGTCGCTTTATCCTGCGCTCTACCGCATTGAGCAGCAGGGCTGGATCGAATCTGAATGGGGAGTGTCGGATAACAACCAGCGTGCGAAATTCTACAAGCTCACTCGCCATGGTCGCAAACAGCTACAGATCGAGGAAGAGAATTGGGACCGTCTGGCAGGAGCCATTTTCAAAGTCATGGCAACTACTTAAAGGGAGTGTGATATGTCCTGGCTCAAAAAATTAGCGGCGCGTCTGCGCGCGGTGTGGGACAGCGACGCGGTTCATCAAGACATAGATGAAGAGTTGCAAATCCACATACGCATGCGTACACAGGAAAACATAGGGCGCGGCATGTCTGCGGAGGATGCTCGCCATGATGCCGAGCGGCGCTTCGGTAATTCCGGGCGCATCAAGGACATGGGCTGGGATGTTCGTGGCGGCGGGTGGTTTGAAACAATCTGGCAGGACGTTCGATACGGGGCGCGTATGCTTGCAAAGCATCCCGGCTTCAGTTTCATGGCCATCGTCACGCTGGCCTTAGGGATAGGCGCGAACACAGCTATTTTCAGTATCGTCAACGGCGTGTTGCTGCGTCCATTGCCGTACCCGGAGCCGGACCAGTTGGACACTGTGTTCCAGCAGAACAGCCCTACGAATCGTTTCGGCATCTCGGTCGCAGATTTTCAGGGGATAGAAAAAGAGTACGCAAGGATTGGCAGCGTCGCAGCCTTTACACACCGCGCCGTCACCTTAACCGGCGGTGAACGTCCCGAGCAAATAAAAGCCACTTTCGCGACCGCCGCGTTCTTTAAGACGGTGGGCGTTGAACCGGCGCGTGGTCGCGCGTTTATGCCGGGCGAAGACCGTCCTCAAGCAGACCCCGTGGTCGTCATCAGCCACGGTTTCTGGCAGCGTCATCTTGCAGGCGATGCGAGCGTAATCGGACAACGGTTGATGCTGGACGGCACGGGCTACACCGTGGTTGGAATTATGCCGCAGGGTTTTATCGCCCCGTCGAGCACGATTCCTGACCTCTGGCCGATTTTACGTTTGGAGACGCCGAAGCGACGCGGCCCCTTCACGCTGCGCGTCATCGCGAGGCGCAACAATGGAGTGGGCGAGCAACAGAGCCGCGAGGAATTACAGAGGATTGCGCGCGAGGTGTTTCAACAGTGGGCCCACACCTTTCCGGACGCGAATACGACTTACGTTTCGATGCCTGTCAAGCAAGCCCTCATAGGTGACATAGGGACTACTTTACTAGTTCTGCTTGGCGCGGTTGGCTGCGTGTTGCTGCTGGCGTCCGTCAACGTGGCAAACCTGCTTCTTGCTCGCGCCAGCACGCGACAGCAGGAGATTGCGATTCGCGCGGCACTCGGCGCAGGTCGCCTACGCTTGGTGCGGCAACTTTTTACGGAGAGCTTGCTGCTGGCAATTCTTGGAGGCGCTGCGGGCTTGCTGCTTGCGGTGTGGGGCGTTGACGTGCTGCGGGCCTTGAGTCCGGATACCCTTCCGCGCATGGATCAGGTAAAGGTGGACGGCTTTGTGCTGGGCTTTGCCGCGCTCGGCACGTTGCTGAGTTGTCTTATCTTCGGTTTGATACCGGCTCTCTATAACGTGAATCCCGATTTGGGCGAGCCGCTCAAAGGCGGAGGCCGTGGAAGCGCGGAAGTTCCCGGTCGAAGACGCTTGCGCGACCTGCTGGTCATTACAGAGTTTGCCCTTGCGTTGCCTCTGCTTATCGGGGCGGGACTGATGCTCAATAGCTTTATGCGATTGCAACAGGTGAAACCCGGCTTCGACCCCGATCATCTATTGACCGTGCGGCTCCCGCTTTCCGCTCTCAAATATCCTGAGCCGGAGCAGGCAATCATCTTTCATAAGGAGATGATGAGCAGGATTCAGACGCTGCCGGGTGTCAAAGCGGCGAGCATCTCCACGACCCTTCCGCTGGAGAGTGGGAACACGAATGATTTCAATCTTGAGATTCGCCCGACGCCTCCGGGCGAAGCTGCGGAGGTCGCAGAGTTCGCGTCCGTCAGCCCGGAATACTTTCGCACCTTGGGCATTCCTTTACTCAAAGGACGCTATCTCTCCGAACAGGACAACACGGACGCCCCGCGCGTCGCGGTCGTCTCCGAGACCTTTGCGAGGCGCTACTTTCCAAATGAAGACCCCATAGGCATGCGGCTGAAACTCGGAGGGTGCACGGAGTGTGAATGGACGACTATTGTCGGCGTGGTGGGAGATGTCAAGAATGGTGGACTCGACGCTGAAGACACCCCGGCCATGTACTGCCCCTATAATCAGGAGGCGTTCAGCATTCGCGCGATGACTCTGGTGCTGCGCACGGAGAATGATCCGGCGAGCTTTGTCGCCTCCGTCCGCCGCGAAGTAAATCGCATTGATCCTGACCTTGCTCTTGCGGATATCAAGACGATGGATCAGTTAATGTCCGAATCGCTCGGGCAGTCTCGTTATAGAGGTGTGCTGCTGGGGATTTTCGCAATCGTCGCGCTCACTCTGGCGGCGGTCGGAATTTACGGTGTGATTGCCTACGCCGTCAGTCAACGAACGCGCGAGATAGGTATACGCATCGCGCTCGGCGCTAGAAAACGGGATATCTTCAAGATGGTCGTCGGGCACGGGATGATACTGAGCCTGATTGGCGTCAGCATCGGCGTCGCGGCCTCCCTCATGTTGACGCGTTATCTGGCGAGCCTGCTTTACGGAGTGAGCAGCACGGACCCCGCGACGTTCACATCCGTAGTGCTGCTTCTGATCACCGTCGCGCTCGTGGCCTGTTCTATCCCGGCCCGTCGCGCCACCCGCGTTGACCCCATGAACGCGCTGCGACACGAGTAGAGAAGAATTCTTTAGTAGCGGCTCAGTTTCAAATAGGAACTCACCGCCGAGACGCAGAGGACGCAGAGCAGGCGCAGAGAGAACAATGACAGGATGTCAGACCAGCATTGGCTCCGTAGGAGCGGGATGTTTATAGCTGGCAAGTACAACAACAAATCAAGCTCCGTAGGAGCGGCATGTCATGAACGACGGGACATGCCGCTCCTACGGAGCTTGATTTTTAATGATGACAATCAAGCTATAAACATTCTCGCTCCTACGGAGCTACAAACAATTTGTACCTTCTCTCTCTGACTCCTGTTATCTATTTTCTCTGCGCCTGCTCTGCGTCTCCGGCAGTGAATAACTCGTGTGGAATACGCTTCCGGATTTCAAACTCAACCATTACCAATTCCCGTGTCAGGCGCAAGGCGTATTGAGTTAATATAATCCCGCACACGGGAGGCGCTCCTATGCCGCGCACTAATCTTCGATGGCTTAGCTTTGCCCTGGCAGCGCTCTGTCTTTTCATCTCCGAGACCGCACCCTTAAGACCCACAATCTCGCTCGCAGGCCGCCAGACGGCGGACGAACGCGCCCTGCGCTCGCTCGCGGAGCAATACTTCGCTGCTTATGCGAAAAAGGACTTGCAGAAAATCATGGGCTTTTGGAGCGCGAAAGCTCCCGAGGCGGAGCTGCGCCGCAAAGCGCTGGACGAGTTGTTCAGGACAGAGGGAAGCATGGAGGTCAAAGGCTTGAGCGTCTCGAAGCTTTCGGTGGAAGGCGAGCGTGCGCGTGCGCGTCTGACTTTGGAGCTTGTAACGCTCGATGCCAAAACAAAGCGTGCCGCGAGCACGAAGACTAATCGCGCATTGCAGTTTGTGAAAGAAGGCGGGTCATGGAAGGTCTGGATGGAGGGGGCCGCCGAAGAAGAGCTGGCCGCCGCTCTTGTCGCCGTCGAGACAGAGGCCGGGCGCGCAGCGTTGCTCACGGCAGAGAAAGACGTGGCGTCCAATGAATTGCAGCGAGCGTTGATGAGACAGGGAGACCGTCTGAAGACGGCGGGCAGCTATCCGAAGGCGCTTGCTTCGTACCAGTTGGCCCTCTCTCTCGCAACACAAATCAATGACAGGCTCATGATTGCTCAAACGCTGAACCAGTTGGGCGAGCTTTATTACCTGCAAGGCAACTACACGGTGGCGTTGGAACAGCACGAGAAGGCTCTGGCTCTTGGTGACGAACTGGGTGACCGAAGCGTGGCGGCTGCCGCGCTGGTCCACATCGGCAACATTAACTGGCAGAAGGGCACTTACTCAAAGGCGCTGGAATTTTATAACAAGGGTCTTTCTATTTTTACGGCGCTGGATGATAAAGCAGGGATGGCCCAAGCCATCAACGGCATAGGCATTATTAATCGCTTGCAGGGTAACTACAGCGTGGCTATAGAGAGCTACCAGAAGAGTCTGGCTTTGAGCGAGGCCGCTGGAGATAAACAGCAGATTGCGCGCACGCTCAATAATCTGGGGGCCGTCAATAACGCGCTCGGCAATTCCGAGCTGGCGCTGGAGTTTTATCGTCGAAGTTTGGCGCTCAGCGAAGAGGGAGGCTACAAATCCAGGATTGCGAATACCTTGAGCAACATGTCCATCGTCTATCGTTTTCAAGGCAATTACCGTCAGGCGTTTGAATACGCCATGCGGGCCTTGAAGCTCAACGAGGCTATCGGAAGCAAGCAGGGCGTCGCCGTTTCGTTAAGAGATGTGGCGACCGTTTACGGCTCGCAGGGCGATAACGATCAGGCGCTCGCCTATCGACTGAAAAGCTTAGCGCTCAACCAGGAGCTGGGAAACAAATCGCAGATTGCCAGTCTACTGTTCGACGTCGGCGTGAACTATTTTAATAAACGTGATTACGAGCGGGCGCTTGAGCATTACCAAAAGAGTTTGAAGCTGCGCGAGGAGCTGGGCGAGCGAGACGGGATTGCGGAATCCATGCAGAGCGTCGGGCTCGTTTACGAGAGACTGGAAAAGCTGGACCTTGCGCTTGAGTATTATCAAAAGAGTCTGGCTAGTCGCGAAGCTTCGCGTAACGGAAGGGGGCTCGTCTCTTCGCTCTACAGCCTCGCGGGCCTGTACGCGAAACAGGGGAAGCCTGCGCAGGCTTTGGAGTTCGCTGAAAGGTCTGCTGCTGCCGCGCAGCAATCAGGCTTTCAGGAAGAGTTCTGGCGCGTGCGTACCATCGCGGGCAGAGCCCTACGCGACCTCAACCGCCCGAAGGAAGCGCGCATCGCTTTTGATGAAGCGATTGCTACTATTGAATCTCTGCGCGCGCAGGTCGCGGGCGGCGAGCGTGCGGAGCAGCTTTCCTTCGAGCGCCGGATAGCTCCATATCTTGAAACCGTGAAGCTGCTCGTCGCTGAGAATAACGCGAGCGAGGCTTTCGTCTACGCCGAACGAGCCAAAGCGCGCGTGCTCCTTGACGTGCTCAGAAGCGGCAGAGTCAACATCAGCAAGGCCATGACCACGGATGAGCAGGAGCGTGAGCGCAAGTTAAGGACGGAGATTGCCTCGCTCAACGCGCAGGTTTCCCGCGAGAGCCTGCGCGCGCAACCGGACCAGAATCGCCTCGGTGAGTTGCGCGCACGCTTGCAGAAGACTCGCCTTGAGTTCGAGGCTTTTCAATCGGCGCTCTATGCCGCCCATCCGGAGTTGAAAGCCAAACGCGGCGAAGCATCCATCATCACACTGGAGCAGGCGAATGAGCTTCTGCCGGACGCGAAGACCGCTTTGCTCGAATACCTTGTGACGAATGAAAGAACGTACCTGTTTGTTTTGAGCAGGGATGAAGCAGAGCGGAAAGTCGAGCTGAAGGTTTATCCCATCAACGTCAACAGAACGGAATTGGAGACGAGCGCAGAGAACTATCGCAAACTGCTGGCGCGGCGGAACACGGATTTTTCCGACGCTGCGCGCTCGCTCTACAATCTCCTGCTCGGCCCGGCGCAGAAGCAGCTACAGGGGAAGACGAAGCTTGCAATCGTCCCAGACGGAGCGTTGTGGAATCTGCCTTTCCAGGCGCTGCGGCCCGACGACGCGCATTACCTGATAGAAAATCACGCGGTCGCTTACGCGCCGTCGTTGACAGTCCTGCGTGAAATGGCGGCCTCGCGCCGCAAATCCGGCGGCGACCCTTCAGGCTCGACGAGCCCTATGCTGCTGGCTTTCGGCAACCCCTCTTTAGGAAAGCAGGTCATAGAGCGCGCCCGGTTTACCACGAGGGCGGATGAGCTAGGCCCGCTGCCCGAAGCGGAAAGGGAAGTGAAGGAGCTTGTGCAGCTCTATAGCGCCGCGCAGAGCAAAGTTTACATAGGCGCTGAGGCGCAGGAAGAACGCGCCAAAGCCGAAGCGGGCAAGTATCGAATCATACATCTTGCGACGCACGGAGTTCTTGACGACACGAGCCCCATGTACTCCTACCTCGTGCTCTCGCAGGCAGGCAACCAGAGCGCCGAAGACGGAATGTTGGAAGCCTGGGAAATCATGAACATGAATCTCAGGGCAGACCTCGTGGTTTTATCCGCATGCGAGACGGCGCGCGGGCGCGTCAGCGCGGGCGAGGGCGTCATCGGATTGACGTGGGCTCTCTTTGTCGCCGGAGCGCCGACCACCGTGGTCAGTCAATGGAAGGTGGAATCGGCCAGCACCGCGCAGTTGATGCTGGAATTTCATAGCCACTACAAAACAGAGCTGGCGGGTAGAAAAGCAAAACCTTCGGAAGCCGAAGCCTTGCGTCGTGCCGTCATCAAGCTCGCGCGTGACGAGCGCTATCGTCATCCCTTCTACTGGGCCGGGTTCGTGGTCGTTGGCGACGGGCTCTAGAAAAAGTTTTAGTTGATAAAGATAGAACTCACCGCAGAGACGCAGAGAACGCGTAGCGGTAATAAATGACAAGAGGCGCGAGAGAGGAAGGCGCAAATCGTGTTTAGCTCCGTAGGAGCGAGGATGTTTATAGTCTAACAGCATCAATCATCAAGCAAGCTCCGTAGGAGCGGCATGTCATAGACGTTGGAACATGCCGCTCCTACGGAGCTTGCTACTTTATTAGCGCGATGAAACTATAAACATCCACGCTCCTACGGAGCGAATACTAGTACGGCAGCAAATTTTCATTAATCAAGAGCAATATTCTCTGCTGTAAACGGTCTATTTTGAATTCCTGAGCGCCCGCACGCTTTGCAATAGCTTTCGCGCGACGGGTGATTTCGGGTTGTCGCGAAGAAGCAGCTCGAATTCCCTTTCCGCTTCGTCCAACAGCCCCGCACGCGCGTAAAGAGTGCCGAGCGTGAGATGCGAGCCCGCATACCGCTCGCGCGCACGCTCTAATTCTTCTGCCTTCGTCGCATCCAGAACCATAAATTTCGCTTCGGGCGCGGGCGCTTCAGGGGAGGTGACCGCTTCGCCGTTTTTGATTGCCTTCACCTGCCACGTGTAGACGTCGCCGCGCGGGAGCGGGGTCGTCACCACCCACTCGGTTCCTGTTTGCGGCTGGCTCGCGGCTACTTTCCTGAAATTTCTATCGAAGACGCTGACTTCATAAGTAGTCGCGCCCTCTAATTTTCCCCAACGAAGCGTCGGGCGCTCCGTCGCGACAACCGTTCCAACCGGTCCCACGATGGGGAAAGAGACTCCTTCAACAGACCCGCCTCTTAACATCGCGACGCTTCCTGTCAAAGAGGCCAGCGCAGACGGCGTTTCAACTCTCTGAGTTGTCAAAGCCTGACTGACCGCCTGCCGGTCTGCGGCGGTGAGTGCGTCAAGACCGTTGACGTTCCCTCTGCCATCCACAGTGACAAGCCCGCCGCCGTCTTTAAGCGCGACGGCTGTAGAGCGTGCAGGCGTCGTCGTGGAGTTTGTGGATGGCGGCGACTGTTGACCTTGCGACGCTTGTTCCTGACCGTTTGTGTTGCCGTTTGCATTCGCATCAATCGCTATTGCCGGAGTAGGCACTGTTGCAACGGTCGGCATCGCTTGAGGCGACTCTGCGACGATGGGCGTAGGGGCGACGCGCGCCACTTCCGTCGTGCGCGACTGGTTCTGTAAGCTGAGCCAGACAATCGCGCTGATACCAACCAACAGCAGGAGAGCGGCGGTCGCGCCAGCCATCTGCCACGACATCCAATCCATGCGGGAATGCCAGAAGGCTAAAAATCTCTCCCGCCAGCCGACTGCTCCGGCAATCTTCTTTTCTGCTGCGGCGGGGAGGGATTCGGGTGTTGCTACAAAAGCTCGCAGGTCTTGCATGACGTCGGCGCACTTGGCGCAGATGTAGAGATGAGAGTCAAAGATTTCGCGGTCAACTTCGTCGAGCCTGTTTTCCGCGTAGGCCGTGAACTGCGCGTAAGAGGGATGCTCCGGCTCTGCGGTCTCTTCAAAGTGAAAGCTCGTGCGAAGGTCAGAGACGGCGGCCTCCGTGTTTTCTTTCTCTCTCAAAAGCTGGCGGCAGCTCTGGCATGAAGAGAGATGCGCGTCCGCCGCGAGCAGCTCCGCGGCGGGAAGCTGGCGCTGCGTATAAAGTTCTACGTTGCGGGTGGTCAGGTGCTCAGACATACATTCCCCTCTTTAATAAAGAGCTTGAAAAAAGGGCGACATTACCGCTCTCACCTGAAAAAAACATGCGCTTAAAACCCTTTCATACGGCGCGCGAGGCGTTCGCGCGCACACTTTCGTAAATTAACTACCTGTTGCCGCGTAATCTTCAGGTACTCTGCAATCATTGCATCCTCCCACGGCAAATCGTTCCAGAGGGCCGCTAATTTCTGAGCCGTCATCTCCAGCGCCGCCGCTATCTCCTGCATCGTGGCGATTCCCGTGAGAGGGAACATACTGATCATGCCGTGCCCCTTCGCGTCCTTTAGATTGAGCAGGAGCGCGACGCGCTGTCGTAAAGGAAGCTGGCAGATTTCCGTCCACAATTTTTGCATGTAGAAGCGCCCTTCCGCTTCGGCGGCAATATCCGTGCGCGGGTCCGCGACTTGCGCCAGTTGCTGATCGCTTTCTTCCTCGGATGCTTCACGCCCCTCGGGCTGCTCCCTGATGCCCTGAAGCTCTGCGACGGCGTTGACTAATTCATCAAACTCGACGGGCTTGCCCGCGTAACTCAACACGATGGGGAGCAACTCGTCCAACTTCATCCGCCGGTCAAGGAGCCCGCCCTGCGCGCCTCCGCGAGAGTTGTTAATGAGCTGTACGAGCTGGCCCGAGCGCAACATCTGCCCACGGCGCGTCTGCCATTCCAGAAGGCCGCAGACCCACACGTCCTCATTCGTTTGCCAGAGGGCTACGTTCGGGCGACTGTTGAGCAGGTAGCGCAATTTGTCTTTCAACTGCCCGCGCTCCGGGTGCTTGCGGCGCAGGTACTTGTGACAAGCATGAAAGGTGATGACGGCAACGTAGCTGCGAAAATTATTGATGGCTTTGCGGCCAGCGCCTCCCTTCAGCTCGTTCAGCTCTGTGAGGAGCGCGGCCAGACAATCGCTCTCAATTTCCAGCGCCTCTTGATTTTCAAGTCTCCCGTCCCCGTGTGAGAGTGTGACGCCGAGCTTGTTTCTGATGATGGCTTTGATGACGGGTTCGGCGTGCGCGGAGAGCAATTCGGTCAAAGAGGAATCGGCCTCTACGCTGCTCCTTGCACGCAGGAACGGCTGGAGAAGGGAATCAGTTTGGCGAGATGTGGTTCCCTCTTGGCTCATAGGGAAACTGACAGAGGATGCAAACGCGCTCTTTAACTGACGCCCCACTTATACCACTCTTGGGTGCAAAGATTTAACCATTATAAAGAAGTGATGAGTGCGGAGTGATGAGTGATGAATTAAAGAAAGAAAGGTTTTTCTTTAATTCGCGCATCACTCATCATTTTCTTTTCTCCTGAATCCACAATTGCATGATTTTAGTACGCGAGACCACGGCTTTTCTCAAAAAGACCGATACTTTCAGGCTGAATGTCTACCCTTTCACCCTGTATGTGAACACTTTCAGGCTGAATGTCGACCCTTTCACGCAATATGTGGACACTTTCAGCCTGAATATCTACATTTTCACGCGGAATGCCGACATTTTCAGCCTGTAGTTGGAGATTTTTAGGCTGTAGGTGGACGCTTTCAAGCTGTCGGCGGACTCTTTTACACGGTCGGCGGACCTTTTCATACTGTCGCTGGACATTCTCACGGTGTCGCCCGACCGTTTCAGGCTGTCGGCGTAGATTTTCAAAGTAACGGCAAGAGCAAAGGGGCAACCCGAAAAGGCTGCCCCTTTGCTCTTGCTACTTCCCCTCACCCCTTTTAATACTGCTCGCCAAAGCGCTGGCAATACTCCGGCGAGACAATGAAGGAGCGCACCATCTCCGCGTTGATGTAGTTCTGGAAGAAGTTCAGCTTGCCCAGCCAGTGCTCGTAGCCGGGAGCGTCCGGGTCGCGGCGCATGTAGCCGAAGTACTCCATCATCACGAAAGCGTTGTTCAGTTCCGCATCGTAGAATGCTTTGCCATACGGCGTCGTGAAATCCTGTTGCCCTTCAGCTATGACGCGGACTCCGTCCACCACCTTCTGTAAAACTGTGGCGCGCGTTTCCGTCTGGTTAGACAGACCGTTGATCAACGCGGCCCTCTCCTCGAATGTGGGCGTGATGCCTGTCGAGAGAAAGAGCGCGTCCACGTACTGCTCGTCGCTCAGCCCGTCGTACTTCTGTTTGAACTCTGCGCGTGCGACGAACGCTTCGGCATACGCGGCCTTGTTCGCTTCTATCACCACCGCCGACAACTGGTTGTTGACGATAATGCCTGCCGCGACCCGCCGCATGTCTTTCATGTAATCCAAGTACTGAGGCGTCACGCCCATGCCGCCTTTATACATGCGATAGACGTAGTAGCCCGTGTACTGGAACTCCGGCGAGAGGAAGAACGCCGCAGAGGTCGTCTCTCTCTGGCGGTCTATGCACTCGGCTTCGGTTTGTCCGGCGGGGCGCGCGGCTGCGTCCAGACACTTGGTTATGTTAGCGGCCCAGAATGCCAGACCGGGCGCGTCGGGTTCTCGATTGAGAAAGTCGTGGTAATGCTGGCGTACAAACTGCTCGGCTATATCGTTGACGTTGCCGGTGTCTTCAGCGCCGCCGTCGGAAATCTCCAGCGTGGCCGTGTGGCTCGCGCCTAAAAGAGCGCCGACCGCGTTGCCGAGGACGACCGAAGCCGTTTCCATTCCTTCCGTGTAAGAGTCGTCCGTGATGAGGATGACGAATGTTTTCATCGTCTCGCCCGGCCCGAAGCTTAACGTTCCACGGGCGATTGTGTAGTCGGTGCGCTGCTCGGCCATGCCGTCCTGTGTGGCGTAGTCCACGGTCGCAACACCGGACGTGTCGCCCTCGCGTTTGACGTTGAGGGTAATAAAATGATCGCCCTCGCTCACGCCGTAAATTGCTTGGGCGAATTCTATGGTCGAGAAATTTGGTGACGGAGTCGGCGTCGCTACTGGTGTAGGCGTTGGCGTCGGCGTCGCAGACGGAGTTGGCTCAGGCGTCGGAGCAGGCGTCGGGGTCGGGTCTGGTGTAGGCGTGGGCGTTGGCTGAGGCGCGTCGTTATCAAGAATGGTTAGAACCGCGGCGACCGGGCTGCTCAGCACAGCCCCGCCCGTGGCGTCGCTCAGTGAAAGATTGACGGTCTCGTCTGCCTCATCCGCCGGGTCATCAGTGATATTGACGTTGACGACTTTGCTTGCTTCGCCGTCTGCGAAGTTGAGCATGACGTTCATCGCAGTATAGTCAGCGCCTGCGGTCGCTGTGCCGTTCATCGCCATGAATTTGACGGAGACCTGGCCAGCCGTACCATTCGTGCGCGTGACCGTGATGGAGGCGCTGCCTGATGCCTCGTCAACGCTATACGCAGCCGAGCTGAATTTCAGAGTGCCGCCGTCGTTGACAGTGATTGTGACCGTAGCGGGCTGGCTGAGGGCGTTGCCGTCGCTGACCCGATAAGTAAAACTGTCCATGCCGCTGAATCCTGTGTTGGGCGTGTAAGCGAAAGAGCCGTTGCCGTTGAGCACGAGCAAACCGTTGGTCGGCCCGTTGACGACGGAGGCCGTCAGGGGATTGTTGTCTATGTCCGTATCGTTTGAGAGTACGCCGGGTGCGCTCGTGTTGAGCGTGTTGTTCTCCGCGACGCTGTAGCTGTCTGCGTTCGCCACGGGCGCAGCGTTAGAGATGGCAACCTCCGTGTGCCCGCCGTTATCCGTGTTGCCCTGCATGAGCCACGCGCCGCCGCCTTTGGGCGAGCCTTCGATGACAAGCGCCAGACGATAATTACCGCCCTGCTGAATGCCCATCATAAAACGCAGGTCTATGCTCGCTCCGGGCGCGAGCGGGTTGATGTTTGAAATGCCGGAAGCGGAAAGCGAGCTGTTAATTCCACCGCCGTTCGGCTGCGAAGGCGGCTGCTCAAGCGTAGTGCCTCGGACGGTAATGTTGCTCGTGCCTGTGCCGCAGGGCGCGCGGTCCACAGTTACCACAACCGGCGTAGTGGTGCGCGGGCGCAGGTCTGCCACGCCGCTCGGCGAGGGGAAGGTGGACAGGTCAATGACGCGGAAGCGCAGGCGCGAGATGCTTCCGGTCGTCGTATTGGTAAAGGTGCGCCTGAACTCTATCGTCCCGAAGGTGCTGTTCTCCGCAGGGTTGGACGTGTAGTCGCGCACGATGTTCGGCCCGCTCCCAACACCCGCGCAGGGGTCCAGGAGTTGTCTGCCGACGGCGTCACCCGTGACGGGACTTGCCAGATTCTCCGGCCCCGGCGCGCCAAGCTTCTGCCCCGCGCCCGCCGACGTACCGTTAGTATCTACAAAAAGAAAGTCTGCGGCGTTGTTGTTCGTCTCTTTCGGAAACCCTGTCTCAAGCCGACGTGTGAAACTGTAGTCGATAGAAAAAGCTGTGAGCGAGGGCACGCCGCTGCCCTCCTTGTAAAGAGTATTGGACATCGTGGATGCGCCGACCGCGTCCAGACGATTCGCCAGATTAAAGTTCGCCGGGTTGGAAGTCTTGAACAGCGCGAGCCCGCTGTTATCAGGAATATTTAACGTGTAAGTGGCGTTGCCTGTCGCTGTGAGCAAACTGCTCGCGGGGTATTGACTCAGGGAGTAGCCGACGGAGTTCACGGCCAGATAATGCCTTCGTGCCCCTATCAACGTCCCGTTCGGGATGACGAAGCGCACGACGCCGTCCGCAGCAACGAGGGCATAACCGTTTGAGCCGTCCGCCGTCTGCACGAAGTGGTTCACGTCGCTGTTGTTGTAGATTTCGACGAACTCGTCGTTCGCCCCCTGCGGCCCGCGCCAGCGAAACTCGCTGATAATCAGAGACGGGCTGTCCAGCGCGGACGCGCTTCCTGAAAACAGGCTCACGAGAGCATACGCTGCAATTACTACCAGGCTCATTTTAAAGCTGGCCCGTAATAGTGCGGCAATAGTTACACGACCTGAGTTAGTAAAGAATTTCATCACGCATCTCCATTAAAATCGTTTCGCTCGAACGGGCGAGCCCGTCAAAATTTTCTTTGGAACGTCTTCTAATGAGAGAAGGGACGAAATGCGCCCGGACATTACCAGCGGGGACGAAAAAAATTTCGCTTCGAGCTTGAACCTCAAAATCACGGCACTCGGAGCGTCACTTTCATCATCGCTTTCCCTGTTCTGATAGAATGCCCCGGATGTAAAGAAACAATAGCTCGGACTTCGTTTAATGACCGGAGGAGCGCTGTAGATGAAGTATAGGAGAAGCCTTACTGCGTTGCTGTTGATTGTGGCCCTCGCATCGGTCCACATGGCGCAGCAGGAGGTCAGGTTAGAAGACCCGCCGTGGATTAAAGAGGTAGCCACGCAGCGCATCCTGTACGCGGTCGCGGGCATGGAGAAGATTAGAGCGCGAAAAGATCTCACCTATAAACGCGTTGCCGACGCCGAACTCAAGATGGATGTCTATAATCCGCAGAATCTTCCGCGTGGCGCTCGCCGTCCGGCGGTCGTCTTCATACACGGCGGCGCGCTGCCGCCGAACCTGCGCACTAAACCTAAAGAGTGGGGAGCATACGTCTCTTATGGACAGTTGGCGGCTGCCTCCGGGTTTGTCGGCATCACGTTTAATCAACGCTTCTATGGTTGGGATATGAAGGCTCTGGCAGATGCGCGTAGCGACGTGATGGATGCGGTCGCTTACATACGCAGCAATGCGGAGCGGCTCGGCGTAGACCGTGACCGCATCTGTTTATGGGCGCTCTCGGCTGGCAGCCTGCTTCTGGGTACGGCCATCAGCGATGCGCCTTCATTCATTCGCAGCATGATTTTTTACTATGCCATCATGGACTTAGAGCCCTTGCGCAAAGAGAGACCCGCTATCACAGATGAGGTGATGAAAGAGTTTTCACCAATCCATCGTCTTGAAGGAGCGAGCAGGAAGTTTGCTCCCATCTTCATTGCAAGGGCAGGGCGCGACGAGCCCGGCTTAAATGTCGCCGTCGATAGTTTTATTCAAAAGGCTTTGACGAAGAAAGCAACATTAGACTTCAGCAATCACGCCGAAGGGCAACACGGCTTTGATGTCCTTGACGATAACGAGAGAACGCGCGAGATCATCAAGCGGACTCTGGAATTCATCAAAGCGCGCGTTTAGCCAAGCTTGAATAAAGCAAGGAAGCTCTAACAGTAGAAGTGAGATAGCTATGGAGATGAGGAAAGCAGCTTCAGCAAGCGGTCTGGATAATCCGTCATCACGCCGTCCACGCCCATCTCAAGCAGGCGTTTCATATCTTTGGTTTCGTTGACGGTCCACGCGTGCACTTCCAGATTGCGGCTGTGCGCGGCCTCTACAAAGCTTTTGGTCAACACTCGAATGCCGCCTATGTATTCGGGCACTTGCAGCGCCTGCATCTGAGGGCTGTAAGCACGGTCGAGACCGGCCTTCTGCATGGCTAGAAACTTGCTCACTTCAGTCGGGCTGGCCGAAGTGGCAACTTCCGGACACGTTCGCCGGAATTCATCCAGCACCGCGTGTCTGAACGAGCCGACCACGACCTTGTCGGACATGCCGTGCTTGCGAATGATGTTGCATAGAGGTTCGGCCATAGAGGGCACGTCCTGCTTGGGCTCTATGTTGAAACGCATTTCAGGCAAAGCTTTGAAAGCCTCTTCGAGGGTCGGCACGATGATGCCGCGCCCGCGCATGGGAAAGGTAGCTCCATTGTCGGCGGACCAACGATAACCCGCATCCAGCTTCCTAACCTCGTCCAGAGTCATTTGACTAACGCGCCCAGCGCCGTCGGTCGTTCTCTCCACCGTCTCGTCATGCAGCACGACGAGGTGGCCGTCCGAGGTGAGGCGAACGTCAATTTCTATGACATCCACGCCGAGGCTTTTCGCCTGCTCGAAGGCAAAGAGCGTGTTCTCGGGCCAGAGCCGCGCGCCGCCCCTGTGAGCGATTACCAGTGGTCGAATCTTATTCTTAAAGAATGGCCGTTCCGGCGCAGGCTCGCCTGTTGACGACGCTAAAATTCCGTAAACCGCAACGACCGCCATGACGCACCCGAGCCCCAATGCTATAAAACCTTTAGCACCTTTATTCTTCACACAACCCCGCTTCATTTTTTAACTCTACCGGCAATCGAGCTTTAAGTACGGTCTATATTAACAGCATGGCCTGGCCTGTAGTTAAGTGTTCGACCACGATGATTGACCCGACGAGCCTGCGCCGTACAGTATGACATCCAAACAGGGCCGCCGGTTGCTTTTGGATTCCATCGCTCCGAGTCATTCATCCACTTGTTTTAAGAAAGAGCTAATGATATTTCACTATCCTCGCTCCTGAAGAGTTGTAGAATAGCCACCGGCTTGAGCGTATATCTCGGGAGCTACTCTGGCGACATTTATGAAGCAGACCTTTCTACGAAGGTATTGGTCTGGATTTATTCGACTGGCAAATCGTTTACTAATAAGCAGCCGTGGCTTGCTCGACGCGAGCGTGCGCGCGGCTCTTTTCACTTTTGCACTGACGCGCGCCATTGTCTTTGTCATCTTCATCCTCACCATACAGTTCACAGTGCCGGGCGAGCCCGTGCGAATCGGAGAGCCGCAGGAGCCTCTGATCTCGATGTACAGGGCCCCGATTGCGCAGAGGCTGCGAGCCCTCACGAGGCACGCCGACGGCGCATGGTATTCCGATATTAGTCATTACGGGTATGACCGTGGCCCTTTCACCTCGGAAGCAGGCAGACAACATAACTGGGCGTTCTTCCCTCTCTGGCCCTTGCTGATGCGTCTGGCCTCCGCCCTGACGGGTGAGCCACAGCTTGGGGCAATGGTGCTCTCGAATATCTTCCTGCTCTTTGCTCTCATCCTCCTGCACAAGACCGCGTTGGCTTTTGGCCTCGATAAAGAGGCTGCCGACCGTGCCATCTTTTATATAGCGACTTTCCCTACCAGCCATTTTTTTTCAGTAGCAATGACCGAGTCGCTGTTTCTCTTTTTAACGGTCGGCAGCTTCTACGCTGCAAAGCGCGGACGTTGGTGGATGGCAGGCTCCTTTGGCGCGCTGGCGAGCGCGACCAGATTCGCGGGCGTCTTTCTATTGCCCGCGCTCTTAGTCCTGTACTGGCAGGAGCACCGTAAGCAACGGCCACAGGCGGACGTCTTCGCGCTCCTGTTAATCCCGCTCGGGCTCATTGCCTTTATGATTTATTTGCACACTATCACGGGCAACGCTCTGGCTTTCATGAATGTGCAGCAAGCGTGGGGGCGCGGGACGGGATTTTTCCTGCGACCGTTATGGGAATATCTGATGGACCCGTGGTTGGTCAGTATTTCGTGGAACTTCAAGCTGTTGAATTTCCTTGCGGCCCTGCTGGCCTTAGGCTGCGGGATAGTGCTGGCTAAAAGAGGCGAGTGGGCGCTTGCTCTCTATACGCTGCTTTGCGTAATTGTGCCGCTCTCTTCTTTGTCTTTACAATCCATGACGCGTTACGTGCTGGTAATGTTCCCGGTCTTCATGTTGCTCGCGGTCGCTGGAAAAAGCGAGCGCCGTCATCAGGTTATTCAAACGGTTTTCATCAGCCTGAGCAGCTTGCTGACCGCGCTCTTTGCCGCCCATTTCAGTATCGGGGGAGCGTGAGAGATAACAGGCACGCCGTCAAGTGACACTGGCGACAGAATTAATTCGATCGAATTTAATTGAAGGCTGTTTTTCTTCGCTTGAACTTTGGCCCGCATGTGTTGTCCGGGCATGTGCCGCGAGCTTGATGAATAGTTTAAGCTGTAAGAATGTACAAGGCGGAGGATGGTCTCTTAAACGAATTGACTGAACAGCAGACGGCGGAGCCACGGGTTGAATATGCGCGCAGGCGTGAAGCGCGACTTGCCGAAGCGGCGCGCGAGATGCAGCGCTTTCGCAGGGCGGGCCTCTTTCGCCTTGCATCGCTGGCGGCAGGAATATTGGTCGTCTTGCTCGCGCTCAAGGGGCTGGTATCGTGGTGGTGGTTATTGGCGGCGGTGGTCCTCTTCTTCGCGCTGGCCGAAGTGCAGGCGCGCATTACGCGTGCGCGGCGGCGCTCGGAGCGTGCGGCCGAGCTTTACGAGCAGGGGCTGGCACGGCTTGATGATCGCTGGGCCGGACGTGTAGAGACGGGCAAACGCTTTCTGGATGCCGCGCACCCTTATGCTGAAGACCTTGACCTGTTCGGCCACGGCTCGCTCTTTGAGCTGCTTTCGACGGCGCGCACGCGCGTTGGTGAAGAGACGCTTGCCCGGTGGCTGCTTCAGCCTTCCGCGCCTGAAGTAGTGCGCGCACGGCAGGCAGCAGTTGCAGAGCTTCGTCCACGGCTCGACCTCCGAGAAGACCTCGCGCTTTTAGGCGAAGGCGTACGTTCCGGCGCAGAGGCCCACGCGCTGACGGCCTGGGCCGCCGCCCCGCCGTGGCATATCTCGCGCGCCATGCGCCTGACCGCGATAGCGCTGGCGCTCGTCGCCCTCATCACTCTCATCCTCTGGATAGCTGGATTCGGGTGGATTCCATTTCTCATAGCGCTCATCGTGGGAAGGCTCTTCGCCTTTCGCCTGAAGGCAGAGGTCGAGCGCGTCATCAGCTCCGTGGATGAGCCTGGACGCGAGCTGGCGCTGCTTTCCGAGGTGTTGAGCCGACTTGAGCGCGAGCGCTTCTCAAGTCCACGCCTTGTCGAGTTGCGCGCGGCGCTCGACGTCGAAGGTCTTGCTCCGTCGAAACAAATCGCGAAGCTCAATCGCCTGATTGATCTGCTGGACGCGCGGCGCAACATGATGTTCGCGCCATTGGCAGCCATACTGCTGTGGCCGCTTCAATTCGCTTTCGCTATCGAAAGATGGCGTCAAAGGTCAGGCCCGGCGGTGGCTCGCTGGATGGATGCCGTGGGCGAGCTTGAAGCTCTCAGCTCTCTGGCCGGATATTCCTACGAGCACCCGCAAGACCCTTTCCCCGAGCTGGTAGAAGGCCCGGCGCTCTTTGACGGCGAAGGCTTAGGCCACCCGCTGATTCCTGAAGCGCGTAACGTACGCCTGGACCTACGCCTGTCAAGCGAGCAACAGCGCGTGCTGGTCGTCAGCGGCTCGAACATGTCCGGCAAGAGCACTATGCTGCGCACGGTGGGAATCAGCACGGTGATGGCGCTCGCAGGCGCGCCCGTACGCGCGCGCAAGCTTCGTCTTTCGCCGCTTCAGGTCGGAGCCTCGATTCACATACAGGATTCGCTGCAAGCCGGAGCCTCGCGCTTCTACGCCGAGATAACGCGCCTGCGCCAGATAGTGGAGCTGACCGCGGGCGCGCTTCCCGTGCTCTTCCTGCTCGACGAAATTTTGCACGGGACGAACTCGCACGACCGCCGCATAGGGGCCGAAGCAGTAGTGCGCGGCCTCATAGAGCGCGGCGCAATTGGATTGGTCACGACGCACGACCTGGCCCTGGCGCGCATTGCCGAAGAGCTTTCGCCGCACGCGGCCAACGTCCATTTCGAAGACCATCTTGAAGATGGAAAGATGACCTTCGACTATCTCCTGCGCCCCGGCGTGGTCGAAAGAAGCAACGCCCTCGAATTGATGCGCTCCATAGGACTTGAGGTCTAAAGCGAAACTAAAAGGGCTTTCATGATTTCCGGAAACGATAAAAGCTCAAAGGGGCTTTCTTAACTCTCTTGAAGAGGTGCTGCTTTGGAAATAGCTATTCTTCTATTTGATAAGTTCACGGCGCTTGATGCTGTCGGCCCGTACGAAGTCCTGCGTTCTATTCCCAAGGCCGAGGTGAAGTTTGTAGCCGAACAATCAGGCCCGGTCCGTACGGATGCCGGGAGCCTTGCCATTACTGCTGATTACTCGCTCGACGAAATTAGCTCGCCTGACATACTGGTCGTGCCGGGAGGACCGGGTCAAACAGCATTGATGGATAATGCCAAAGTCCTGGACTGGATACGCCGTGTGCATACTAAAACAAAATGGACGACGTCCGTCTGCACGGGCTCGCTTGTTCTTGCTGCTGCGGGATTGCTGAAAGGATTACGCGCCACAAGCCACTGGCTGGCGCTTGAGGCATTACAAAAATACGGTGCTCAACCCACGACTGAACGAGTTGTGATAGAAGGCAAGATAATCACCGCCGCAGGCGTCTCCGCAGGAATAGATATGGCGCTCACGCTGGTTGCGCGGGAATACAATGATGAACTGGCCCAGGCTATTCAGCTCGGCATAGAGTATGACCCGCAGCCTCCATTCGATGCCGGTTCACCCAGCAAAGCCCCTGCATCCATTGTCGAGCGATTGAGAAGCCGGAGCCGGTTCATCTTAAACGGATAAAACATGCCGATTGCCGATTGCGGAATGCGGATTTCGGATTGCGGATTAAAAGCATGTCGCTTCTTCAATCCGCAATCCGAAATCCGCATTCCGCAATCGGCACGCCCGCTACCTATCCGGCTGTGCAAGGTTACGGAATAATATTTGATTGGTCGCTATCTATTCCGTTATAGTGCCGTGCCATACAGAGGCTCGCGGTGAATCCAAAGCCCCGGTAGTTGACAGAGGTGAAACGCGTTGACCGCGAGATGTGAACGAGCGCGGGCGACCCTGCCTGCTTTTATCCGGTTACTGCCATGAAGAAAATCTACACGCGGCTGCTATTCATCTGCGCCGTCTCGCTCTCTGTGCAGGTTTACGTCATCAACACCTGCGCGCAGGAACAAACACAACCTCCGCCGCCACCCGCACCGCCATCTTCAACGACGACCGCACAGAAGGAACAGTCGGACGACGTCGTTCGCATCACGACCGAGCTGATTCAGACGGACGTCTCTGTCTTTGACAAGCAGGGCCGTTTCGTCGAGGGGCTGAAGAAGGAAGACTTTGAGCTGCGCGTGGATGGCAAGCCCGTGGAGGTTAATTTCTTCGAGCGCGTGGCCGCCGGAACATCCGGCGAGGAAGCGCAACAGGCTGCGGCGCGCGGCAGCAGCAGCGGCAGCAGTACGGTGGTTGTTAAGCCCGGAGCGCGGACTTTGGAGCGCGGGCGGCTCGTGGCTTTCTTCGTGGACGACATGCATATGAGCGCCGGTAACTTGAAGAGAACCAAGAACACCATCGCCAGGTTCATTGACAAGGAGATGGGACAGAATGATCTGGTCGCCATCACGTCCGCCAGCGGCCAGATAGGTTTCCTGCAACAGTACACGGACAATAAGGAAGTGTTGAAGGCGGCGCTCGCTCGTCTGAACTACAAGAACTATGACACCACCGACAACCAGCCGCCGCCCATAAGCGTCTACGCGGCTTTACAGGTAGACCGTGGCGATATCGAAACTCTCAGCTACCTGATAGACGAAACGCTGCGTCAGGGTCTCGCGCCCGCCGGTAGAATGACCAGAGAGATGGCCGAAACAATCGTCAGGGAGCGCGTCTCTTTTGTCGTCAGGCAGGGCGCGCACACTACCTCAAACATGCTTTTCACTTTGGAGAGCCTCGTTCGTTCTTCCGCGCCGCTGACGGGACGCAAGTTAATCTTTCTTATCTCGGATGGTTTTTTTCTGGATACCAGGACCGGCAACATGATGGAGAAAATGCGCAGCATCACAGATGCTTCGACGCGCTCCGGCGTGGTCATCTACTCGATGGACGCGAAAGGGCTGGTGACTGGAATGGACGATTCCGGCGCGGGAGAAATCTCCGACCCTCTGGGGCGCGCGGCGCGTGCCTCTAGCGGTGAGCTTTCGTCAACGCAGGATACTCTGAACTCGATTGCCGTTGACACGGGCGGTCGCTTTATACGCAACACAAACTCGCTCGACCCCGCGCTGTCGGAAATTCTCAAGGAGACTTCTGTTTATTATTTGCTCGCGTGGCGACCTCCTACAGATTCACAACGCGGCGGAAAGTTTAACCGCATCGAAGTGGCTGTCAGGAATCGCCCCGAATTAAACGTGCGCGTGCAGCGCGGCTTTTTTGATACCAGTCCCGAGCAGAAACGGAAAAAGGACAGCAAGAGTGCGAAATCGAAAAAGACTACGGACCCTTTGCTCAAGGCGCTCGAAGCACGCTTTCCGCAAAGAGAGCTGCCGACGGAACTCACGCTCAGTTACATGGACACAGCTCTGGGCGGCGTGAGGCTCGTCGCTTCCATGAAGATTGAAGGCAGCAGCATACGGTTAGAGCGTGTGAGCGGTAAACCGGGGGCCGTGATTGATATAGAGGGAGCGGTCTTTGATGCATCCGGTAAACAGCTAGACGGTTTCAGACAGCGCCTTGTAGCTCCATCGCCGCCTGCCAACGTCGCCACTCCAAAGCTCGGGGACGTTGCATATAACCACTTCTCAATGCTCAAACCGGGTCTCTATCAGGTACGCGTGGCGGCACGTGACGACGCCAACGGGCGTGTGGGCAGCGCCATGCAGTGGATAGAGATTCCGGACATGTCCAAGCAACAGTTCTCCATGAGCAGCCTGCTTGTCGGCGAGCGAAAATCCAGCTCGGCGGACGAGAAGAAAGAGGAAGCAGCCGTCGAGACTGTGCCTTTGAGCGTTGACCGCCGGTTCGCGCGTTCGTCCAGCCTGCGCTTTCTGGTCTACATCTACAACGCGGCACGCGGCGCGGCCACCCCCAACGCGCAGCCAGACATAGCGCTTCAGGTGCAGGTCTTCCGTGGCGACCGGCCCGTCTTAGTCACAAGTATGCGTAAGCTCTCGACCGACGCGCAGGACCTTGCGCGGCTGGCCTACGCGGCTGAGATTCCGCTCGACGAAATGACGGCAGGCAATTACGTCTTACAGGTCACAGCCATTGACCGCATCACTCGTAAAAGCGCCTCGCAGCGCATCAAATTCGAGGTGCAATAATATAAATCCGCGTTGATTGAATTGTTGGTTGTCGCGCATACGCAACCTGACAATTTGACAAGCCTACCGTCTCTGGCCTAGCTTCGTTGAGAATGGAGTTTGGCTCACTTCCTTCTCATCTCATCTGGAATTTTCCGGCTGGCGTGAATCCCACAGCTATTTTGCCAAGGAGCATCTCGCATGGCACGTTCTCTCAGCCCTTTTACACGGCTCACGCTGCTGATATCCGAACTCAAAGGAAACAAGCTCGAAGATTTAGCGGACGTCAGGAAATGCGATCTTGCGCACCACACGGCAAGGCTGGATGAAGAGTTTGACGATTTGACGCAGAAGGAAGCCGCCGGTCAGATTGGAGAGCAGGGACGAGCCTTGCTTTCATTGATTCAGGAAGGCGAGCTGGCGAAAGCAGAAGAGGGACGTCAGGATTTGCTCTCATCCTGTAAGAGACTCAAAGATTTATTGTGAGTCGGAAATAACATGGCAGCTATTGATAATTATCCGCAATTTCTATGATGCCGCACCTCACAACTCAACCAAGACCGACGACCCGTTAGCAGAGGGGCAACTGTAAATGTTACCCCTGGCCCAAAAGGAGTAAAGCCAATGAAACGAATCATCAGTGTCATCGTGCTGGCATGTGTCGCCTCTCTTTTTGCTCCGGCTCAAACCACGAAGGAGAAGGCGGGCGATAACAGTAACACCGAACAACTCATCCTGAGGCTTGAGAACGAAGGCCGAGAGGCAACTTTGAAAAATGATGTTAAGGCGAATGACCGTCTGCTGGCCGACAACTGGGTAAACATAAATCCGGATGGCTCGATTACGACCAAGGCCAAACTGATGGAGCTGCTTAAAGACGGCTCGTTCAAGATTATGTCGATTGACAATGATGAAGTCGTGGTGCGTGTCTATGGAGATGCGGCTGTCGTCACCGGACGGTCAACAACCAAACGAGCAGGTCAGGGCGAGGAGGTAGTGACGCGGCAAGTACGTTTCACCAGAGTCTATGCCAGGGGACAAAAAGGATGGCAAGTCGTCTCTGCGCATAACACGCTCATCCGGCAGCCATAGCTCTTGAGCGCACAGTCCACGACTGCCTGACAACTCCAGGGCCGCGATGGCCTCGGTAGCTTCTCTTGCATGATGAGCCCTGCGCGCGGGCCCGCTCCGCAGAGGTCGTAAGACGCGTACTGATGTTGAGGCCGGTCCTTTCACGGTAAAAAAGTTCACTTCTACGCCGCCCGGAGTCTGGAATGCGCGTGCAGTTTCTCCAAACTCGCGGGACTGAAACCATCCACTTTTCCATCGGACAGTTGAACCCACACAAGCTCGCAGGAGCCTGACTTGTTTTCCATGCGCAAGATGTTAATGACCGTGCCGGTCTGGCCTATTGAGGGGGCTCTCTGAATTCGCACCCTGTCACCGCTCTTGAAAGACGCTTTATCGTCGTTCACCGCAAGTCCTCCTTAGGGGAGAGAATGACTAGCTGGGCGATACTTCTAATGCGAGGCGCGTGCTGCTTTACTGGATTACAACAAGCTGCGAGGCTTGGAAAAGGCAAGTATAAAAATTACATTTACTTAAGAAGTGCTGTGCAACAATCCGGTGATGATTAAGTTGCATTTAGATTGCGTACAGTAGCGGACATAGAGCAGCAACACAAAGAGGGCACGAAGTTTGACTCACTTCGTGCCCTCTTTGTATTGCTTTCTGCTCTCGGGCTTAAAGCCTTAGAGCACTCCGCACGCCGTCCATGCGCTGGCTACAGACGTGTATTCAACGCTGCCCGTGCCGTAGAGGTCTGCGGCGGCGTTGAGGGTCGCCGTGCGCGCGCCCGCGAAGTTGGTCGAAGACGTCATGTAGGTAGTGAGCGCCCTGTACCAAATCTTCGCCGCCTTGTCAGGACCAATTCCCGTCACAAAGGGGCCGGGGATGTGCGCGTGCGTGCCGCCCTTGGCGACAAGATAGAAGACGTGGTTGGGGATGCCCGAGTTGATGTGGACGCCGCCGTTGTCGCCCGTGCCCGTGTAACGCTCCGTGTAGTGGTCCGGATCGTCGTTCGTCGTGTAACCGTAGTTGCCTGCACTGTGCGGCGTGTCCATGTAGCGCAGCGCGTCGCCGGCAGTGGCGGGCGTGTAAGCGTCCTCACCTATACGCCACGTGTTTGCATTCTCCACTCCGCCTCTGGCGTAAAGCTCGACCATCACGCCAAAGGCATCGGACCATGATTCGTTCAACGCGCCAGACTCGCCCGAATAGACCAGACCAGCCGTGCGCGAAGTGATGCCGTGCTGCATCTCGTGGCCGCAGATGTCCAGTGTGACGAGCGCATTAAATTGTGCGCCGTCGCCGTCGCCGTAGAACATCTGGTTCCTGCTGCTGGACCAGAAGGCGTTGTTGTAGCTCTTGCCGAAGTGGACTATGGAGCTGACGAGCGTGGTGGAGCCGTTAATGGAAGCGATGGTGCGAGGGCCGCCAGCGCCGTCAATGCCGTTTCGCCCATGCACGTTGAGGAAGTAGTCGTAGACCTTCGCCGCGCCGAAGTGGGCATCAACGCCCGCCCTTTGCGTCGAAGTGTTCCACACGTTGTCCGCGTCGGTGTACCTGTAAATCGAACCGAAGTTGGTGATGGTGCCGAGCATCATGTTGATCTTCGCCGTGTTGCGGTTATCGAAAGTGCCGAGCGTGCGCGAGTGGTCTTCCATGTAATAGCTCCCGCCCGACTGGTAGGTGCTGATTGATTGCGTGCCGCTGTAGAGGGAGCTGCCCGAGCCTGTGGCGCTCTGCGTCTGAAGATTGTCATAGCTCCAGACGACCGAGCCCGCGAGCGCGTCTATGAAGTAGACCGGCTCAGATGTCTCCTTTGTGCCGTCCAGACGGGCGAGCTGCACGCGGTAAACTAAGTGGTCCGTGCCCTCGTGGCGCAAGACCCAGAGGTCAGCCGTGGGAGCATCCGTCAGGCATTCGTCGCAGCCCTTCTTCTCTTTGTATTTCCCTTTGGCCGCAGCAATCGCGTCAGCCGCCGAGAGGTTAGGGGTGGTGTTGACGTCCACGCCCGCGATGAGGTTGTCGGTCGCAGGACGTGCTTCAACATCCGTGACGGTGTCCAAGTGAACGATGGCTTCGCCGCCGAAGACGGGGATGCCGTTGTAAGTCTGCTGGAAGTGAGTGTGAGCGCGGTCGGCGCGCATCGTGTCCTCAAAAACGCGCAGGGTCTTGACGTCGTTGGCCGCGATACCTTTTTTGGCGAGCTTCTTTTGTAGATGCTTCAGGCTGGCCGCTTCTGCGCGCGCAAGCTTCTCAGCTTTGTCTGGCCGCTGACCGCTGACCATCGCAGGCAGTATAACAACGGCGCACAGAGCAGCCGTCACCAGAAGTGCAATAATTCTTTTCATTTCTTCTCCTTTGGAGGGTTGAGAGGTTTAGGTGAGATAGAACCCGCCCGCGGGACGAGCCCCTTGTTATAAAACAATTTCATACAGAGTTCCGCCGCGCACAATTCAAGGCGCGTGAAGAAGCCGTAACTCTCCGCCGAAAGCGCGAGGTTATGGGTTGCGTTTAAGATAAACCCGATGCCGAACTAACCTGAAGGTAATCGTCGGCAAAGGCTAGAAAGTGAACTACAGGCAGCGAGACTGCTTGCAGGGGGACGGACAGTATACGTATTTTTACGGATGATGCAAGTTCACATGCAATTATTTTATAGCGGGCTTGCAAGTATTGGCGCTTGGCCTGTTTCGGCGCTTGCCCGGGGTGGAGTGTCTTGTTATGAACGAACGTCGAACCGCTCTCCAGAGGCGAGCATGAATTGGTTGTCTTGAGGTTGGGCGAGGGGTCGGGTCGTCACTAAACTATGTTCTCCAGGACTAACCAAATCGCTGCGAGCGTAGAAAAGATGATGAGAAGGATTAAGATAATGCTGCTCAGCTTGTGCCAGAGCCTTCTATACGTTCTCACAGCGTGAGAGTCTATCAAGAGAGACGGCAACTCTCAATGTTTTTTCTTCTCCGGCGGTATGTCCGTTTCCAATCGAATTCACCGCAGAGGACGCGGAGGACTCGCAGAGAAAAGATGGCTGTTTGTGTAATGAGAAGATGACAGACAGTCATTAGCTCCGTAGGAGCGAGGATGTTTATAGCTTGATTGTCATCATTAAATAACAAGCTCCGTAGGAGCGGCATGTGCTTCTGCCATGACATGCCGCTCCTACGGAGCTTGTCTCCATCTGTTATCTGCTAACTATAAACATCCTCGCTCCTACGGAGCTAATGACGATTTGCACCTTCCTCTCTCTCCTCCCGTTATTTATTCTCTCGGCGGTGAATTTTAATTAAAACTGAGCGCTACCAATTTACGTATGGTGTTGACGAATCTTGTGTTCCTTAATAATATGTGTCTATGGCATATATAGGCTCACATATTCTGGACCGCGAGTTGAAGAAGGGCAGTGCCGAGTTGTTGATTCTTTCGCTGGTTGAAGACCAGCCCCGGCACGGTTACGACATCGGCAGCTTGATCGAGCAGCGCTCGCGCGGCGTGCTGCGTTTCAATGTCGCGTCGCTTTACCCGCTCCTTTATCGCCTGGAGAATCGCGGCTGGATTCAGGGCCGCTGGGTGGAGAAGGCGGGCCAAAGGCGGCGTCGTTATTACCGCTTGACGGCGGAAGGCAAAAAAATCCTGGCGGCGCAGCGTAGTAGCTGGCGGGAGTTTGTGGAGGCGGTCAATCGCATCACGGGAATGGAACATGCCTGACTGGAAAGAAGAGATTAGAAAGCGACTGGCGGGGCTCAAGCTCCGGCCCACGCGTGAGGCCGAGATTATAGAAGAGCTGGCCCAGCACCTGGACGACCTCTATGAGGAGTCGCTACAGGGCGGCGCGACCGAAGAGGAAGCTTATCAAGCGGCGCTGCTCGAATTGACTGAGAGCGATTTGTTGGCGCAGGAACTGCGACGGGTCGAGCGTCCCGTTCGGCAGGAGCCTGTAGTGCCGGGGACCAGAAGGAGAATCAACGTGTTAGGAGATGTCTGGCAAGACTTACGCTACGGCCTGCGTATGCTGTGGAAGAACCCCGGCTTTACCATCGTCGCCGTGATTGCTCTGGCTTTAGGGATTGGCGCGAACAGCGCGATTTTCAGCGTCGTCAATACGGTCCTGCTGCGCCCGCTTCCTTATAAAGACCCGGAGCGGCTCGTGATGGTCTGGGAGGACGCCGCCAAACGCGGGTTTCCACGCGACACGCCTGCCGTAGCCAACTACATTGACTGGCGTGATCAGAATCAGGTCTTTGAAGGGATGGCGGCGCTTGCAGACGTGAGCGTTAACCTGACGGGCACGGGCGAGCCTGAAAGAATTGATGGCCGTCGCATCTCTGCCAACCTCTTTCCCCTGCTCGGTGTGGAGCCGCTCATGGGCCGCGCGTTCCTGCCTGAAGAAGATCAACCCGGCACGAATCGCGTGGTCGTCCTCAGCCACGGTTTGTGGCAACGCCGGTTCGGCTCAGACATAAATATTATAGGGAAGCCCCTGACCTTGAACGGCGAAAGCTACAGGGTCGTCGGCGTCATGCCGCCGCACTTTCGCTTTCCCAGCCGCGAGGTCGAATTGTGGATTCCCATAGCCTTTACCCCGCAGGAAGCCGCGAGTCGTGGAAGACACTACCTGCAAGTTCTAGCTCGACTCAAACAAGGTGTGACGCTCGAACAGTCGCAGGCGGAGATGCAGGCCATCGCAGCCCGCCTGCAACAGCAGTATCCGGACCAGAATACTGGCCTCGGCGCTGTCGTCACTCCGCTGCATGAACACGTCGCTGGCGACATCAAGCCAGCTCTACTCGTATTACTGGGCGCGGTCGGTTTTGTATTACTGATAGCCTGCGCCAACGTCGCCAACCTACTTCTGGCGCGCGCCGCTGTGCGACAAAAAGAGATTGCCGTTCGCATAGCTTTGGGCGCGAGCCGCCTGCGTCTCGTCCGGCAATTTCTGACGGAGAGCGTTTTACTGGCTGTGCTCGGAGGCGGCGTAGGGTTGCTGCTGTCCGTGTGGGGAGTAAATCTGCTGAAAACTTTTATCCCCGCAAACATTGCTCAAGCCAAAGACATCACGATTGATGCAAAGGTGCTGGGCTTCACCCTGCTGGTCTCGTTGCTGACGGGGCTCGTCTTCGGCTTAGCCCCGGCCATGCAGGCATCAAACTTCAATCTTAACGAAACGTTGAAAGAAGGCGGCAGGGATTCCGTCGCGGGAAGTCGCGGCAATCGCATTCGCGCGATGCTGGTCATAGCAGAAGTCGCCGTCTCGCTCATCCTTCTCATCGGCGCGGGACTGTTGATTAATAGCTTCATGCGCCTGCGTAATGTTGATCCGGGTTTCCGCACGAACAACCTGTTGACGATGAGCGTCGTGCTCCCGCAGCAGAAGTATCCTGACCAGGCGCGGCGCGCGGCCTTTTATACAGAGCTGGTACGCCGCGTTGAAGCTCTGCCCGGTGTTAAATCAGCCGCCGTCACTAACTGGATTCCTTTAGTTCGACAGGGCGATTCCACGAGCTTCAGCATAGAGGGACGTCCGGACCCCGGCCCCAGCCAGAGACCATCTGTGGTGACCAGAGTCATACATCCACACTATTTTCAGACGATGGGCATTTCGCTCTTGCAGGGGCGGGAGTTCGGCGGGCAAGACAGAATCGATTCACCTGCGGTCGTGGTCATTAACGAAACGATGGCACGCCGCTTCTTTCCCGGTGTAGACCCTTTGGGCAAGCGCATCACAATGGGCAACCCCGCTTCTGCTAATCCCGATGACTGGTTAACAATTATCGGCGTGGTGAAGGACGTGCGGCAGTTCGAGCTTGTTGCCGACCCGAAGACGCAGATGTACCTCTCATACGAGCAGGCCGAATTCTTCGCGCCGCGCAACCTTGTCGTCAGCACAGATGTAGAGCCGCTCAGCCTGGCGTCTGCGGTGCGCAGGACCGTGTGGGAAATAGATAAAGACCAGCCGGTCTCAAATATCAGCACGATGGAAGACGTCCTCTCCGAATCGGTCGCGCGCCAGCGTTTCAGCATGCTCCTGCTGGGCATCTTCGCTGCCCTGGCGCTCGTTCTGGCGGCGGTCGGCATCTACGGCGTGATGAGCTACTCGGTGGCGCAGCGCACGCATGAGATAGGCATACGCATGGCCTTGGGCGCGCAGAAAAGCGACGTGCTGAAGCTTGCGGTCGGGCACGGATTAAAGCTCGTCCTGATTGGTGTCGCGATTGGCCTCGTCGCGGCCTTCGTCTTAACCCGCGTGATGGCGAGCCTCCTTTTCGGAGTCAGCGCCACCGACCCGGTCACCTTTATCACCATCTCGCTCGTGCTCATTAGCGTAGCCCTGCTCGCGAGCTACATCCCAGCACGCCGTGCTACCAGGGTCGATCCCATGATTGCCCTGCGATATGAATAAGAGAGCTGGCGTTGTTAGAGGCTTAACATTGACCGGTTGGCGCAATAGAATTATTGTTGGGGAGTGAAGGTAAGAGACCTCGTTAAGCTGATTGAAAAGGATGGCTGGTATTGGGTAAGAACTAAAGGCAGCCATCACCAGTATAAGCATCTGACGAAGCCGGGTTTGGTTACGGTTCCCGGTAATCCGGGCGACGATCTGGCGGTTGGCACATTGAACAATATCTTGAAGCAGGCAGGGTTGAAGCCATGAAAAAGTATTTAATTATCGTGGAAGAGACGGAGACCGGATACTCGGCTTATTCTCCCGATGTCCCGGGCTGTGGCTCAACCGGAAAAACCAAAGAAGAGGTTGAGCGAAACATCCAGGAGGCAATCGAATTTCATCTGGAAGGTTTGCGGGAAGAAGGCTACGAAATTCCAGAACCGAGCAGCTATTCCTCCTATGTCGAAGTTGCAGCCTAAAGCCTCACCCGACAACTCATTCAAGCCCCGACCGCACGGATAGCTTCACTTTCATCATTCTCTTGTTACCTCCGGCTCGAATGCTTTATCCTCGCGGCGTGCCGAGTCGCGCGTGGGTGTTGCTTCACCTGGAAAGAATCGTAGAAAGGTATTGACATGCTTGATGGAGAAAGATGTGTTCGCTGCCGGGAATATTTTAAGTTTGAAGAACTGACAGCCGGGCCTGACGGCTTTGGAATCTGCGCCGCTTGCGCCGTACAGATTGATCCTTCGACGGAGGCGAAACGCTCGTGCCCGGTGGACGGTGCGGTCATGGAAAAAGATAAGATTCAGCGATTTGTGATTATCGATCGTTGCCCTCAATGCAAAGGCGTGTGGTTGGACGGAAACGAGCTTGATGTAATTCGTAAACAGGCGAGCGAACAATTCTATTACGGCTTAATGGTGGGTATTGCTATCTTATAAAACCGGGTCACGATAAAAAGAATGCTTGAGCAGAAAGAAACTCGATTACGAGGCCCGTTCGCGCGCATCCTGCTCGTGCTCACAATCGCGGTCTGCCTGCTTGCCGCTGCCACTGGACTCTACGGAGTTTACAACTTCCCGGATGCTCCAATCAGGCAGACGGGGAGCGGGTACGTGGGCAAAGGCGGGAAGCCTCATACACGAGAGGAGTTCGAAAGATTCATCCTCTGGCAACAAGTCATGTTTATAGTCTTCCCCTCTGCCTTCGTGCTCGGGTTCGCCTTTGCGATAACGGATTCCGCGAAGCGCCGCAAACGTCCATCATAAGAGACCGACAGCGCAGAACCGTATGGATTAAGCGCCGCCCAACAACTCGTTCAATCCATCGCCAGCGCGCAAGCGACAACTCGAACGAGCAAAGAATGTTGATGAAAGAAATGCTATCGAGGCATCGCTTTGATTCGAGCCGGAGGCTTCCGAATTGTGAAATGTCCACGGAGATTTGAGGTAAAATAAGGCTGAGGAATAAAATTCCGATGAGAAATATTTTAGTCAAAAAGATTTCATTACATGAACGGGACGGCGACGGTGAGTTGAAGGATAAATCCCCTCAACAATTGATCGGCATGATGTGGCAGTTAGCTCTTAACGCCTGGTCCTTTAAGGAAAATCTGAATGTTGAACCCAGACTTCAAAGACATGTTGTCATGCTTAAAAGACGAAGAGGTTGATTTCATTATTGTCGGCGCTTACGCCCTTGCCGCACATGGATTCCCCCGTGCCACAGGCGACATGGATATTTGGGTCAGGAATAATTTCGAGAACGCACAAAAGATAATACGCGCATTGGTGAAATTTGGTGCGCCGGTTTCCCACCTCTCCGAAGATGATTTTACTGCTCCTGATGTAATCGTTCAGCTTGGCGTCGAGCCAGCCCGGATTGATCTGTTGACAGGCATTGACGGAGTTGAGTTTGATGAAGCCTGGCAGAACAAAGTCACTATTGAGATCGATAAGCTGGAAGTAGATATTCTTTCGAAAGAAGATTTGCTAAGGAACAAATTAGCCGCAGGTCGAGACAAGGATCAGGGTGATATAGCCTGGCTGGAAAAAAATCGACGCGACGAATCCTAGCGACTCATTCAAGCGCGAGCGCAAGGATAGCTTTCCTTTCATCGTCATCTTGTTCCCACATGTTGAATGCTTTATGCTCGGCGCGTGTGAGAGAAGCATTAGCTGCTACGGAGAGTTTAGTTATGAACACTGTTGGATTGAACCATTTTAATATCACGGTGCCGGATGGGATGCTTGAGAAGGTGCGGGACTTTTATGTGGAGGTCCTGGGGCTTGTGGTTGGGGACAGGCCGGGTTTCAGGCGCAGGGGTTTTTGGCTGTATGCGGGAAACGAGCCGCTTGTTCATCTGTCGGCTTGCGACCCGGAAGATGACAGGGCCGGTGGTGAAACGGGGTTGAGCTTTCTGGACCACGTAGCTTTCTCTTGTGAAGGGTTGATGGGATTGATTGAACGTCTCAAACGCTTGAGCATCCCTTACGAGGTGATAGAGATTCCTTCGCTTGAACAGCTTCAGGTCTTCGTGCGCGACCCGGTTGGACTGGGCGTCGAGCTAAACTTCGTCAACGAGTCTCTGGCATGAATAAGATAATGTAATCGAACGCAAGCTGCTCCCAGCATCTATTCGACCCGCCGCCTCGTAGAGCATCTCTTTCAACCTTATTCTTTACAAATGTGAGTTGCATGCTTCATGCTCAGCGCAGTTCAGGCCAGAATTGGGCTGCTTTGTGACTCTAACGTAGTAGATAAAAATCAGGAGAGCTGGATGCGAAAGCGGAAGTCGGCGGGCATAAGCCGCCGCGAGTTTGTGAGCGCCGCCGTCGCGGGCGCGTGTTTCGCCGCCGTGCCCGGCATGTCGCTTTCTGCCGCACGCCGTCCTAATGTGCTGTTCATTCTGGCGGACGACCTTGGCTATGGCGACCTCAGTTGTTTCGGGCGACCGGATTACACGACACCCAATCTGGATCGCATGGCACAGCAGGGTGTTCGCTTCAACAATGCGTATTCTGCGTCTCCTGTATGCACGCCGACGCGATGTGCTTTTATCACGGGGCGCTATCCGTCCAGAACTCCGGTCGGGCTTGAGGAGCCGCTGGCATGGAAAAAGAATTTAGGCGACCGTGTAAACAGTGTGGGCCTTTCACCAGAGCATCCGACGATTGCTTCTCTGCTGAAGAAGAACGGCTACGCGACGGCGCTGGTAGGCAAGTGGCATCTTGGTTATCTGCCCGTCTTCGGACCCATTCAAAGCGGGTTTGACGAGTTCTTTGGAATCATGAGCGGCGGCGTTGATTATTTCAGTTACAAGGATGCGTTCGGAGAAGCAGACCTCTTTGAAGATAAAGTTACGGTCGAGCGTGTAGGCTATCTCACGGACCTGCTCACCGCGCGCGCCGTAGAGTTTATCTCGCGCACCCACACACGCCCTTTCTATCTGAGCCTTCATTACACTGCGCCGCATTGGCCGTGGGAGGGACCGTCAGATTTGGAAGTCAGCCGCAAGCAGAAGGGCGGCTACGGCGGCTTTACTAGCGGAGGGTCGCTGGCGACTTATGCGGCGATGATGAAAAGTCTGGACGACGGAGTCGGTCAGGTGATGAGCGCATTGAAGAAAGCAGGGCTGGATAGAGACACGCTCGTTATCTTTACCAGCGACAACGGGGGCGAGCGCTTTTCTTACAACTGGCCCTTCTCGGGGAAGAAGTTTGAGCTGCTGGAAGGTGGAATCAGAGTGCCCGCGATTGTTCGTTGGCCGGGCGTCATCCCGGCGGGTCGTTCCACTGAACAAGTGGCGATTACTATGGACTGGACGGCGACCATACTTTCCGCCACGCAAACCAGAGCGGACATTAATTATCCGCTCGACGGCTATGACTTGTTCGCGGTGAGCAAGGGCGAGCGTGCAGCCTTTGAGCGAAAACTTTTCTGGCGACACGCCAAACAGATTGCGGTCAGGAGCGGGAAATGGAAGTACTTCAAGGATGTAGAAAAGGAATATCTCTTTGACCTCTCGGTTGACCAGAGAGAGCAGGCGGATTTCAAGGAGCAGCATCCGGAGGTGCTTCGGCAATTGCGAAGTGAGTTTCAGAAGTGGGAGGCTCAAGTGTTGCCCCGTCCCAAGGACGGGGCATGACCTAACAAAACTGTAGGGGCAGAGGACTTGTCTCTGCCCCTACAGAATTATTCGTCCTCAGAACGCTCTATGAAGTTACTCAAGGTTGCTTTGCTGCAAATGACGGGCTGCGGTGATGACAGGGATGCCAACCTTGCCAAAGGGGAGAGCTTTTGTCGGCGTGCTCACGCGATGGGAGCAGACATCGCGCTCTTTCCGGAAATGTGGAGCGTCGGCATGACGTTCTTCGACGCGAAGCTCGAAGGCGCGCGTGAGCGTTGGCAGGCACAGGCTATCAGCCGGGACGATTCTTTTATCACTCACTTTCGTCATCTTGCACGAGAGTTGAAGATGGCTCTTGCGCTCACCTACCTTGAGAAGTGGAACGGCGCGCCGCGTAATTCCGTGTCGCTCATAGACCGTCATGGCGACATCGTGCTCACCTACGCGAAAGTTCATACCTGCGAGTTTGATTTGGAGTGCGCGCTCACGCCCGGCGATGGGTTTCCGGTTTGCGTGCTCGATACCGTAGAGGGCGAGGTACGCGTAGGATTTATGATCTGCTTTGACAGGGAATTCCCGGAAGCGGCGCGTATCCTGATGCTCGGAGGCGCAGAGATTGTTCTCACACCGAACGCCTGTACCTTAGACGAGCATCGCATCGGCCAATTCAAAACACGCGCTTTTGAGAACATGATTGGCGTCGCGATGACTAATTACGCCGCTCCACAAAACAACGGGCATTCCATAGCCTTCGACGCTGTGGCCTATCCTGTCGAAGACGGTGATGCCAGAAATACTTTGATTGTCGAAGCCGGAGAGAGTGAAGATGTCTATCTGGCGACGTTCGACATAGACAGCATACGCGCTTATCGCCAGCGAGAGGCGTGGGGCAACTCTTATCGCAGACCACGCCTTTACAAGACGCTCATCACAGAAGAAGTCGAGCCGCCATTTGTTCGCACGGATGCCACAAGGTGACACTGCGCGCGATTAGTTATAGTGAATTGAAAACCACTCCTGGAAAAGGAAAGCACTATGAATGCTAAGGACGGCGCGCGCGAGCGATTCGACGCGGTACGCGAGAGCCTGATTGATTTGAGCCACAGGATTCACGCTCATCCGGAGCTTGGCTTTGAAGAGGAGCGTGCTTCCGCATGGCTCTCGGAGTCACTGGCGGATGCGGGCTTTGAAGTCGAAAGCGGCGTCTGTGAATTGCCTACGGCCTTTATCGCGCGACGCGGGAGCGGCCCGCTGCATCTGGCTATCTGTGCCGAATACGATTGTCTGCCCGGCATAGGCCACGCCTGCGGGCACAATATCATTGCCGCTTCAGCCGTCGGCGCTAGCATAGCTGCGGCACAGGTGGCCGATGATTTGGGATTAACAATCAGCGTCGTCGGCACACCGGCAGAGGAAGGCGGAGGCGGCAAGATATTGCTCCTTGAGCGCGGGGCGTTTGACGGCGTGCATGCTGCGATGATGGTTCATCCTGCTCCTTACGAAGTCGCCGTTCCCAAAATCATCGCGGCCTCTATGTTTGAGGTCAACTACACCGGGAAGGAGGCGCACGCTTCCGCTTTTCCGGAGCTTGGCATCAACGCCGCCGACGCGTTGACCATAGCGCAGACAGCCATCGGCCTCCTGCGCCAGCACCTGCGCCCCACAGACAGAATCCACGGCATTATTACCAAAGGCGGCGATGCGCCCAATATCATTCCGGCACACACGGCTGCGAATTACATGATTCGCGCGCAGACCTTGGACGAGCTGGAAGAGCTGCGCCCGAAGGTTCACAGATGTTTCGAGGCCGGTGCGCTGGCGACAGGCGCAAAGCTGGACATACGCGGCGCGGACAAACTGTATGCTCACATGATTCACGATGTAGAAATAGCTGCTTTGTATCAAAGCAACGCCGAGCGTCTGGGCCGCACGTTTCCGGATTTGGGCGCGATGCTTGAGCGCGGGACCGGCTCGACAGACATGGGTAATGTCTCGCTGGCGCTGCCCTCCATACATCCCTTTGTCAGCATAGACTCGTTCCCGGCTGTGAATCATCAGCCGGAGTTCACGGCACACTGCGCGACAGAGGCTGCTGATAAAGCTCTGCTTGACGGCGCGCTCGCGATGGCGTGGACAGCTATAGACATTGCCGAAAATAAGAGCGTGCGCGAGCGCCTCATGAAATAGCTTTCATGTTTTGAAAGCCATTCACCGCCGAGACGCAGAAGAAAACAAGGCAAAAGGTAAAAGGTAAAAGGCAAAAGTCAGGGGAAGCCACATTAAATTAAATGTGGTTCTCCGCCGAACTTTTACCTTTTTACTTTCTCTGTGCCTCTGCGGTGAGTTTTATCTGCTCCGACCTTTACGGCCCGTTTTAGTTGCGCGCTTCTTCGCCCCGCCTCTCGCTGCGCTTTTCTTCGCAGCCTTCTTACCAGCCTTCTTCGCGGCCTTCGCGGCAGTCTTCTTTGAGGATTTCTTAGCCGCCTTCTTAGCAGCTTTTTTCGCAGGCTTCTTCACCGCTGCCTTTACAGCTTTCTTCACAGCTTTCTTCGCGCTCTTCTTAGCAGCCTTCTTCGCTGTCTTCTTCGCGCTCTTTGCCATTCCCTTGGCCGAAGCGCCGAAGAGGAGCCTCCATGTGGCTGGACCGACGATGCCGTCGCCCGCGACGCCGTTGTTGCGCTGGAAAGCAATTACCGCCCGGCGTGTGCCCGGACCAAAGTCGCCGTCTACGGAGACGTTAAACCCGAGGTCTCTGAGTCGTTGCTGCATTGTCCGGACGGCTGCGCCACGGCTGCCCTGACGCAGGGGCGTGCCCGGATAGGACGGAGCAGCACCAGCATCCGCCACGGGTTGGTCCGAAGTTGATATAGGAGCCGTGGGTGGAGGCGGAGCCACGTCGCCGTCATCGCGGCTTAAAACTTTCTTGGCCCGCTCGTAAAATTTGATGCGGTCGGGCAAGCCGTTAAACCCGCCGTTGATGCGTTTGGTGATGGTCCTGAAATCCTGTTGATCCGCCAGCTCGTTCAAGCCGCGTGATTTCCAGAAAAGCCCGGCAATCCGAAAGCCGACCTCGGGTGTCGCGGCCATCGTCGGGTTGTTAATCAAATCAAGGCCCAGCAGGTCGCCAAACTTTTTATAGTTAGCGCGGCCCGTCAATTGAATCGGCCCGCGTCCCTTGTAGCGTCGCCCGTCACCGGGCTGCGTGTTGCCCAGGTCTCGACGGCCTTCATAAGCCGCGCCGGAAGCAATCTCTTCCATAAAGCGCAGCTCGCCCGATTCATGAGCCAGTTGTGCCAGAAAGGCTGCTTCGCGCAAGTAAGTAGTAATGCCGAATTCCTGCATTGCTTGCTGGATGAAAGGGAGATAAGCGGCGCGCTTCTGCGCCGAACAATTAGTCATAATTTGACGGAGTTCGTCGTCGGTGACCATCTTCAATATCCTCCTGGGCGGAATTGGAAATCGGGAGCCGGGCGTCTATGTCCGGCTGGCCTGAGTTAAACGGGACTCACCAGCGAGGTGTTATCAACTGGTGAAACGAGAAGACGCAGGCAAGATACCCTTGCCTCAACGACGTGTCAATTGTCAGCCGGAACACGAAAAGCCGTGAATCGTAAATCGTAAATCGTAAATAGAAAAACTGCTTTTCTTCCATTGACGATTCACGATTCACGATTCACGGCTTTTCGTGTTTCATAACAAAGTATTGACATCCGTCTCCCGCAGGCATATTTTTGCCCGCAGGCGTACAGGTGGTGAAAGCGATTGGGATGATTTTCGGCGGCCACGTCTTCGTCAAGGCTTCGTGGTCGGCGGAATAATCGCCCGGACACTCTGCCGCGCGCGCCTCTTTATCTTCCGCGCCAATCTTCATCTAGCTGGCGCGCGAACAGGCAACTTTCCTTGAACAGGGTACGCGAGCCCTCGCCGGTCTCAAAAAATTCTTATGCACTTCAAGTGCAGCCGCCCGTCCAACCACGCGGCCTGAACCATTTGAAGGAGAAGCAATGAGCGCAAAGGATAAGCCAGCTTCGAAAAGAGCTTCAAAGGAAGTTTCGAAGAAAGCTGCGAAGCAAACTTCGAAGCAGACTCCAACGAAAGCTTCTAAGAAAGTTTCGCGCAAAGATGCAGGAGCGACGCCCGGCACGAAGGGAGTGCCCCGGTCATCGGCGCGTGCCTCGACGATGAAAGATTTTAATCTGCCCGTCGCGCAGCCTATCGCGTGTTGGAGATTGGAGAACACGCAGTTCGAGTTTGACTCCGCTTTTATCAAGCCGGAAATCGCGCTTGAGCTGGCGGGCTTCTCCCGTCTCTGGGAGCGACAGGGCAGACCGCCGCTCTCCATCTTCGGCCACGCAGACCCGTCGGGCGACGATAACCACAACAAGAACCTGAGCGGGCGGCGCGCTTCCGCCGTTTACGGATTGTTGACGCGCGAAACAAGATTGTGGGAGGAGCTGTATTCCCGCCCGTTCGCCACCGACAACTGGGGACTAAAATCCGTACAGGCCATGCTCGCCACGATAGGCTTCGACGTCGGTAAACCCGACGGCATCTCCGGCCCAAAGACAACCGCCGCCATCAAGAGCTTTCAGGCCGCGAACGGATTGACGGCTGACGGCGTCAACGGACCCAAAACACGCGCGCAACTATTTCTCACTTACATGGACGCCATCTGTCGCGACGAGAGCGGCAACCCTTTCAGCATCTCGAAGACGGACTTTCTGGCGCGCGGGGCAGACGTGGACGGCAAAGGCGACTATCAGGGGTGCAGCGAATTTAACCCGATCATGCTTTTCTCCAAAGCGGAGAATAAAGAGCTGAGTAAGTTTCAAAACAAGGCCGCAAGGGACGCGGCCAACGCCGTCAATCGCCGCGTGCTCATCTATCTTTTCCCTCCGGGCACGAGCATCAATCCTTCGCTCTGGCCCTGTCCGAGAGCGAAAGAAGGCGTCGCGGGCTGCAAGCTCGTCTTCTTCCCAGACGGCGACGCGCGCCGCGCCTTTCAGGACGAGCACCGCGAGTACGAGAAGGATAAGAACACCTTCGCGTGTGCTTTCTATGACACGCTCACGCAACTTTCTTCCTGCGAGTCAAGACGCAAGATTTTGCGCGTGCGCCTCTTCGACTCGCAGAAGAACGCCATCGCCAACGCTCCTTACCGTCTCACAATTCTGGATACGGGCGACGAGCGAACGGGGACCGCGCAGCCCGACGGAACGCTCGTCGAAACAGATTTGCTCGCCGCCACCAACTGCGTGCTGCGCTGGGGCGACCCGCGACAGAAACAGAAGCCCATGCCGCTCGGCTATCAGACCACGCTTTCGCTGAACATCGCTGTGGACGAACAGGACGAGGCGAGCTTTGCTCGTCGCCTGAGCAATCTGGGCTACCCGGAGACGAAATCACTTGCCGACCGCGTGAGCGCCTTTCAGCGTGATTATGGTTTGACGGAAACGGGGAAGCTGGACCCCAACACAAAAACTACGATTCTGGACGCAGCCAATTTCGGGCTCTCGAAAAGCGAAATCGCTATGAAGGATTAAACATTAAAACGGAGGACGTATGGGCGAAAACGAAAACAGGCTGGGCGCGGCTCCGAACCCGCGCTGCCGCGTGTCCGCGTGGGTTGACCCGACCGTGTTCATGAACGGTTTCAGGAGGGCTGATGGCGTCTTCGTGGCTAATATGAACAATCTCTTCAAGAAAGACGCGCTGGTGAAAGAAGTCTTCTCCGGCGGGCCTGACCCCGAGAACGGATTCCGTGTGCTCGATGATGTCTCGCTGCTCAAGACGTTCCGCGAAGACGACAAGGCTACGAAAATGAAGATCGTCTGGGACGATAGCATCTTGCAAGGCGCGACAGACGACCGCCGCCGCGACTTTTACCAGCAAGTCATCAAACACTGCCACGATGTTCTAGGCGTCCAATGTCTGGTCGGGTACGGGCTCGACAAGGCGGGCAACACTCAATTGGATATGTGGCTGAAGGAGAGTATTCCGAACCCGAGTATTGATGCCGTCACGGACGAGATCGTAAAGTTCTGCGAAACGAACCTGCCCGGCTACGACGGCATCAGCTTCGACATAGAAGGTCTCACTCCGAACGCGGGGAACGTGGAGCTAGTCAAAAAGAATCTGGTGGAGTTCTACCAGACGCTCGCGCGCAAACTGCTCAGCCCGCCCATCATCTCGAAGAAGCTGCCGCAACCGGCCAACTTCAACGCAGGCTATGATCGCATCGTGGCCTTTGCAGCGGCGGGCCTGCTCGGCGCGGTCAAAGACCCGCCGACGCCTCAAAAGCCGAAACCTATATCGGACGGGAAGATGAAGAAGTCGCGGCTTTTGAAACACGAGGGCAACAACTCTGCAAATCCGCTCCTCAAAGACGGGAACGACTTCGTCTCGAAGTCCGTGCCGCTCGACGCAGACCTTGCCTACCAAGTGCACGACTACGACGCGGCCCACGGCGACCGCAACCTGCTGGTGCGCCCCATGGCTTACGACAACTTTCTACGCACAGAACCGCCGCACTTTCTGGACGACTGGCACGCGGACATCTGTCGTTACGTGAGCAACGACCTCAACCTTCACCCGGGCAATTTCCAACTGGGCGTCAAAACCATCATTGGCCCTGGGCAGAAAGACCGCCCGAATCCAAAGAAGCCCGGTGAAATGATTATCGGCATGGACGGCGTGATGGGCGGAAGCACGCCCCCCGTCGACCCTCAAACGCGCATAAAGCACGTCAGGGAGCGCTGCAGCAATCTGCTGAGCCTGCACAAATACGGCATTGTCTTCTTCCCCACGAGCAAGGAGTTCTGGAAGGATGCGAACGAGACGCTCAACCCGTCCGTCCCGGAGGCCGGGCGTGTGGCTGGCGAGCCTATCCAGTGCCCGCTCAATAAAGCGGCGCTGGCGATTTTGAATAAAGTGCCCAAGCCTTCTTTAAAGTGAGCGGCGCGAGCGCGAAGGGCCGAGAAGTGTGTGATTTCACGCGGGGGGCTTGTCAGGGCGTGCCGTGAGCCCGCATACTAAGCCCGAGCCGCAGGCAATCGCGGATTTGGCCGCCCGTTCGGCAAATCAACCGCCCGAAGTGGCCTGGAAGCGGTCGGTTATCGTTCGCTGGCCGCGTCGTGGGCGCTAGATCAGGGGTGGGCTACACGAAAAGGTTGGCGCGGCACACGAAAAAGAGCTAAATTTTTATCGGGCAAGACAACGACGCGCGAGACGGGCCGCATCACAAGCCATTGGAGAAAAACCCCTTGGGGCGCGCTCCAAACCGACCGCTTCCCAGACGGTCGAGAGCGCCTGAAGGGTTTTGACGGAAACCTCCATCAAGGTCTAGCGGCCACGCCGCGAAGTCGGTTCACAATAAAGCAGCGAGGTGATGAGTGCAGACCGTACACTTTCCAATGCTTGCCCGAACGTGGGTGAATGTGACCGCAGCCGAAGCTGATAATCAACAAGCCACGGATTACGTGCTGGCGCAGGCAGCCTCCTCGGGCGACATGGCCGCCTTCGAGACTCTTTACGAGCGCCACTCGCGCCGCGTCTATTCCCTCTGTCTGAGAATGACGCAAAACCAATCCGAGGCCGAAGATTTAGCTCAGGAAGTCTTTATCCAGCTCTTTCGTAAAATCGGTAGTTTCCGTGGAGAATCTGCCTTTACCACCTGGCTCCATCGCTTAACCGTCAATCAGGTGTTGATGCACTTTCGTAAGCGGGGAGTGAGGATGGAGCAGACCACAGAGGACGGGGAAACGCCTGTCCAGATAGTGCGAGGGACGGAAGACCCGTTGAGGATGCCGGTGGTGGACAGGATAGCTTTGGACAAGGCAGTGGGGCAGTTGCCTCCGGGTTACAGGACGGTGTTTGTGCTGCACGATGTGGAAGGGCACGAGCACGAGGAGATCGCGAGGATGCTGGGATGCAGTGTTGGGACGAGTAAATCGCAGCTTCACAAAGCGAGAATGAAGTTGAGAATGCTTCTCAGGCAACAATCCACGCCTGAATAGCTTCCAAAGACGTCCACAGGGGTTTTACACTCCGCTGCGCCCCCCGCTTTTGAAACCCCGGACGTCCTGATTGAATCAGGGAGAGTACTCCCCGGAATTGTTTTGAAAGACCATGAAAGGAAAGGCACGCGCTGTTAAAAGTCCGAAAGGTCAGTTGAGAGACCGATGGACATCGAAGCGCGTGAGTAGTTAGAGGTTACAACGACAATGAATTGCGAGAAGTGTCAAGAACTGCTCAGCGACTACCTCGACGGCGCGCTCGGCGATGAACAGCATCAGCTCCTGAGCGCCCACCTGGAGGCATGTCTTGAGTGCTTTCATGTACGCAGCGAGCTTGACCAGATCGTCAGCTTTTGCCGCGACGCGCGCGGCCAGTACGACGCCCCGCCCAACGAGAGAGCTTTGTGGTTGCGCATACGCAACACCATAGAAGCTTCTGTGCCCGCGACGACCGCTTCCGCGCAAGTGTCGGGAGCAAGCCGCGCCCGCCCAGGTTGGTGGGATCGCTTGATGGATCGTCACTGGGAGTTGTCCTTACCGCAACTGGCCGCAGCCGTCTCCGTCATCGTCATCGCGGTCGCCCTCGGCACTTCCTTCAGCCTCAAACAAACGCAAGGCGACTCGGCCACTACGCCGGTCGTCGCTTCCCGTCCGCAATCCGGCGCACAGACGAGCGCCACCGCCTACGACCCCGATGTGGATGCGCGCGTGCGCCGCCAGCAGGTCTCGATTGATTACCTGTACGGGCGCGTCTCTGAGCGCAAAGGAAGATGGAATCCGCAGATGCGCGATGCCTTCGAGCGCAACCTGAATGTTCTGGATCAGGCCGTCGAAGATTCGCGCCGACGCCTGAAGTCCAACCCGCACGATGAAATCTCGGAAGAGATGCTCAACGCGGCGCTCAATGATAAGATGGAGCTTCTCAAAGAATTCTCCGATCAGTAGGACTTCGGAGGAAGCGCGTCCGGTTCCAAATTCTCCCTGGTCTCTCTTTCCCTACGAGAAGCGCGCGTCCTCAAGGGCCGGGGAATGCAAGTTCCTTTCAGCCGAAGATAGAATCTATAGTTTTTGGAAGTGCGAGCCGTAGAGATGAATAGACGCTTGCCCGGCGTTAACAACTTAAACCGAAAGTGCGCCACGCTTCTGTTGAGCGTTGCTCTTGCTTTCTCCGGCTCGATAGTCACCTTCGCGCAGAAGAAGACCTTTTCCCGCAGGTATCCGACCGGCAACGCTGTCCGCATCTCACTCAAAAACAGCTACGGCACAATCGAAGTTCAGGCGTGGGAGCGCGACGAGGTCAAGCTCGTGGCCGACATGGATTCTCCGGTCGCGCGCGTCGTCCCCGAACAGTTCAACAACAATCTGGACATCAACGTCGTGCGCGACAACCGTGGGAAAGACGACACGGGTGAAGTCAATTTTCGCATCTGGGTTCCCGTCAACTCCGCCGTCGATATAGAGACGCGGCGCGGGCAAATTACTATCCGGGGCGTGCAGGGAGCTATGGTGCGCGCGCGCGTCTACACCTGGGGCGACATAGAGCTGACGGGCATTCGCTCCAACAAGGTGACGGCGAAAAACACCACGGGCGACATTTTCTTTGACGGCGAGCTTGTTTCCGGCGGAGATTACGAATTTGAATCAGGGCGTGGCACTATCAACATACGCATCCCTGCCAATTCAGAGTTTCGTCTGACAGCCGCCGCGCCCATGTCGCGCAGCATCACGCTCGGCTCATTCTCCAACGCAGGCTTGAGCTTTATAGGCGATGGCCGCAAAGTAGTCGGCAACGTCGGCGACGGTCGCGCCTCTCTGACCATCACCAACTATCAAGGCTCCATCTTCTTCCTTCGCCGCTAAAGTCCGGGCCTGAAAAAGCGCACACCGCGCGCGTTTATTTATTTACATTTCGCGGACGCTCTCCTTGTTGACTTGAATAACGAGAGCGTCCGCATTTACTTTATAGGCGTCAATGATTGAGCACGCGCCGGTTGCCCCGGCCACTAACGAGAGACAAATGTCTTTATTTCAAACCAGAAGCGCCGCACGAATCTTTTATCTAACTCTTTCGCTCGGCTTACTGCTCTGCACAATCGTCCCGCGCTCACGCATCTCTTCGGCGCAGCGCAAAGATAAAAAGGATGCTGTTCAGACTCAGGCCGCCGCGCCGCAGCTCGTACGCACGACCTCAAGGCACGAATCAAGACGCCTTGGCTACGGAGGGTCTGTCACCATCCTCGGCGCGCCGACGGGCTCTATCACCATTGAGGCGTGGCCGAAACCGGAAGTGGACATCACCGCCGAGATAGAGCTGCGCGCCGCGACCGAAGAGGAGCTATCGCAGCTTGCCGCCGTCAACAGCTTCATCTTGGATGAAGAGGTCAACCACCTGCGCATCTTCACCACCGGCACGCACGACAAAGCTTTTATGAAGCGCGCGGCTCGCGGCTTTCCCAAAAAGCTTCTCGGCCTGCCATGGAAGATTGATTACCGCATACGCGTCCCGGCTTACACGGATTTAGAAATCAACGCGGGTCGTGGGGCCATTAATCTCGCGGGCGTGGAAGGCTCTATTAGCTTGATGGCGGTCGAGTCGGACGCGCGACTTGTGCTCACAGGCGGGCTGGTGAAGGCGACTATTGAGCGCGGCTCTCTGAACGTGCGGCTGGCGTCTCGCAGTTGGCGCGGCTCTGGCGCAGACATACGCATCGCCACGGGCGACCTCAACGTAGAGTTCCCCGCAGGGATGAGCATAGACATCAACGCAGATGTCCTGCGCTCCGGTCGCATAGAAAATTCTTACCCGGAGTTGGCCGCGCGCGAGCGCACCACCGCAACCACACGCTCCCTTCGAGCACGCATCGGCGCAGGCGGTCCCCTTCTGACTTTCACCGTCGCCGACGGAACCTTGCGCTTCACACGCGCTAAAGAGAGCGAGTAAAAAAGCAATCGCAGAGAGCGAGCCGAGAAAGCGCGGCGTGCCGCTTTCGAGTCATTACTTAAATTTCAAACTTACAGATTCTTCAGGAGCAACGCTAAATCACATGAGCATCAAGTCGGACGCATGGATTCGCAGGATGGCGCAGCAGCACGGCATGATCGAGCCCTTTGAGCCGAACCAGGTAAAAGAACACGAAGGACAGCGCATCGTCTCTTACGGGACATCCAGCTACGGCTACGACGTCCGCTGCGCCGACGAGTTCAAACTCTTCACCAACATCTACAGCGCCGTCGTAGACCCCAAGCACTTCGACTCCAAAAGCTTCGTAGACATCAAAGGCGACCACGTCATCATTCCCCCCAACAGCTTTGCGCTGGCCCGCACCGTCGAATACTTCCGCATCCCCCGCAACATCATGACCATCTGCCTCGGCAAGAGCACCTACGCCCGCTGCGGCATCATCGTCAACGTCACCCCCTTCGAGCCCGAATGGGAAGGCTACGTGACATTAGAGTTTTCCAACACCACCCCCATGCCCGCCAAAATCTACGCCAACGAAGGCGTCGCCCAGGTCCTCTTCTTCGAAGCCGACGAAGTCTGCGAAGTCTCCTACAAAGACCGCGGCGGCAAATACCAGGGCCAACACGGCGTCACCCCACCGAAGCTGTAGAAAGTGTCAGACTGTGACTGGAACCATAAGTTGGCCGCTTTGGACACCTGATGCGAGCGGCAGTTTATAAGCGTGGCTGTGGCGCGTCAAGATTGACAAAAATTATAAAGTCATCAACATTGAAAGTCGTATGCCGCAAGTCAGCCTCATAATTCCCACGCATAGTCGCCCGCACCTGCTCCCTCGTGCGATTGAGAGCGCGCTAAATTCCGGCTCGGATGTAGAAGTCATCGTTGTTGATGACGCTTCCAATGATGCGACGGCTGAGGTGTGCCGGACGATTGAAGGCATTAAGTATATTCGCTTAGAGTTAAATCAAGGCGTGGCCGGTGCGCGCAACGTAGGCATTCTTGCTAGCTCCGCAGACTACATAGCTTTTCTAGATGACGACGACCAACGCCTGCCCGGCTCGCTCGACGCACAAGTCTTAGCGATTGAGGCTCACAAAGAGGCTGGCTTCGTGTGCGGCGCTATGCTGCTTGCAGATCAGGATGGATGTTTGACAGGCGAAGTCTCGGCGCCGCAACCGCCCGGCGGAGATGTCTTCTGGAGACTTATGGAGTTAGCTTTTCCCGTCCTTCCAATCTCAGTGCTGATTCGTAAAGAATGTTTCACACGCGTCGGGTTACTTAACAGTAACTTGCCGGGACTGGATGATTGGGATATTTTAGTGCGCATCGCTGAGCTATACCCGGTCATAGTCCTGGACCAACCTGTGAGCATCTATAGAAAACCAACACCTTCTTCCAGACAGGGCTCGTCGGCGCAGGCGCGTCACTTGTCCCGTGCGGCGCGTCACCAGTTGCAACTACTTCGTCTGCCTCGCGCAAGGCGCGAACCCGCGAATTATCTGAGAGAAGTACGACGGCGAACCGTCAACCGCATCGCAGATACTCTACTACTGAACGCCGTCCGCGCCGCACGCGAAGGGTCATATGCGTTTAGCTGCTCGAATGTGTTGACTGCCCTAAGTTTGAATCCCTTACGCGCGGCGCGTCCTGCGGCCTATAAGAAGTTGGCTTCGATGCTTCTCTCTCAAGGACATTAGAGATACGTCATGGGCTCGAAGATTTAATCGTCCATCATTAAATGCTAGCTCTTGAGACTCATAGTCTTGGGGCGTCGTCGAAATTTCATGCCGACTGCCAGCATTATCATCACAACTCATAACCGACCTCATCTGCTCCCGCGAGCGATTGAGAGCGCACGCGCTGCGGGCAGAGATGTAGAAGTGGTCGTGGTGGATGATGCTTCAACGGATGAGACCGCTAGCGTCTGCCGTCACATCACAGACATTCGTTACGTGCGGGTCGAGCGTAATCAAAGAGTTGCGGGTGCGCGAAACCTTGGCGTACTCAACAGCACTGGCGATTACATAAGCTTTTTGGATGATGACGATCAGAGGCTAGCTGATTCTCTCGATCTACAGATACAGGCTCTGGCCGCCGCGCCGGAAGCGGGCTTGATTTACGGTCAGGCATTGGTTGCCAATCAAGACGGCACGCCGACTGGCGACTTCAATCCGAAGCATTGCCCGCAGGGAGATGTCTTCTGGAAAGTCATGGGTCTGAACTTTATCCCTTGCGGGACAGCAGTCTTTCGTCGCTCATGCTTGTTTCGCGTCGGGCTGCTAAATCCAAGTGTGCCGGGGATTGACGACTGGGATTTGTGGGTTCGCATAAGTTCACTCTACCCTGTTGTAGCTCTTGAGCAGCCCGTTATGATTTGGCGCAGGTCAACGCCATCTTCAGGGCAAGGCACTTCTGACGCTGACACTATAACTGCGATGGCGACCAGCCAGTTTCGAGAGAGATGGCTTAAACTGCCGCGAGCGGCAGCGGCTTCCAATTCCGTGCGAAGAGACGCGCGGCGGCGCTTCTCAAAATATATGGCGCGCCATCTGGCGCTTGAGACGGGACGCGCTCTCGGCCACCATCAATTTCTTCGCGTGCAGAAAAATATTGTTGCTGCGCTACGACTGCACCCGATGGGAGTCATACGAATAGCGACAAGCAGCTCTTCCTTCAAACAGATGTGGAACAAGGCGTGGGAAAGTTGGTTGCGGAAAAGTAAAACGCATCATCACATATAGAAGGCAGCCGAGCGAAGACCATGAAAATCATTCTTTGCAAAGGACAATTCCCAGGGCCGATTAGTGGCGCGGACGAGATTCTGGTCAATTACGCCACACAGTTGCAAAGACATGGGTTTTCCGTCTCTGTGCTCCTGCTTTACCCGCACCTGCCGCAGGATCATTACTACCTACGTCTTCAAGAAGCAGGCGTCAGCGTGCGCGCACCCTTGGTTGAAATCTATTTGGTCTAGTTCCTCTTCATCTTTATGACGCGATAGCATGCTGACGAAAAGATTAATCAAGTACGTTTGCAGGCTCTTTCTCTGGCTCGTCCTGCCGCTCATCTGCGTGGAAATTCTTATGATTGTGCTCGACCCTTACTTCTTCAAAGGATTGTATCAGTATGATCCCGATCTGGGTTTTCGCATACGGTCTTACTATCCCTTGTCGGACGGGAGCTTGACCAATCAATTCGGCTTCAACGATCAAGATTATCCGCTTCAGAAGGCGCAGGGCGTTTACAGGATTCTCATTGTCGGGGATTCTTTCGGTTGGGCTGGAGAACGCGAAGGCAACTATACAACCATGCTTGAGCACATGCTTGATAATCATTACGGCTCTCATAAGGTTGATATAGTCAACACCGGCTATTCAGCCACGCACACGGGCGAACAACTGGCTATGCTGAAGAAGTACGGGCTACAATATAATCCCGATATGGTCATCCTGGGTTTCTTCGCGGGCAACGATTTCTTTGACGCAGACCCTAATCGCAAGAGAATCGTCGTCAACGACTGTTATTTAGATATTGATAAGCGTCGCGAGCGCCGTTTCCTAGGCTATCCGATAATCACTCAATCGCGCCTGCTGTACTTTCTCAGACAGAAGCTCTGGTTAAATATGGAGAGGCGTAGAGCGCAGAAGGAGGCGCAAGAGTGGGCAGCGGCTGCGGGACAGCCCGTACCCGTTAAGAATCTGTCTGAAGAGGCTTTTCTAAATGTGAACAGGGCGAAGCTAGAATTTTTTAACGAGAAGAGTTCGGCCAAGCGATTTCAGAGTAACATTGACTATATTTTCCGCAGCATCTCGGAGATGAACGACCTTTTGAAATCCAGAAATATTAAGTTCATGGTCGCCATCTACCCGGAAGAGATGCAGGTCAATCCAAAGGTCTTCGATACTATTGTAGAGAAGTTTAATCTGAACAGGGCAGACTATAATCTGCGGCTTGCTCAAGACTTGTTGAGATCGTTTCTTGAGACGAAAGGGATTCCGTATCTGGATTTACTTGATCGCTTCCAGGAGGAAGAACAGAAGCACGAGCTTTATCTCTTCAGAAACACACACTGGAATAGCGATGGAAATCAGTTGGCCGCAGATATTATGTTTGACTATTTAGTCAAGCAACTTGATGTCGGGCAGTAAACTTGAATGAAGCCTCATCAGGGGAGCGGGTTGATCTGGGAAATCGAGCAGAGCCTTGCAGAGCCTTTCGTGGTTGGCAAGGGAAACGAGCTTTACTTGAGCGGCTGGTGTTATCACACGCGCCGTCGCCTCAAGCGATTGAGCGTGCTTGTTGACAAAGCAGCTCATCCCGTTATCAATCATTCAATGGCCGACGTTGATACGCTAACGAGCCAGGCGCCGCACAGAGACCCTGCGGGCTACAGTCTCACTAGCGGCTTCTGGATAGCCGTGCCCTTTGACGAGATACCGGAAGCGCGTCAGGTCGAATTAAGCCTGGAAGCCATTCTGGATGATGGCCAAACGTGCGTTGCCAAAATTGGTAAGCTCTCTCTGCTTCCTGCGGTCAAGGAGCCCATCAATGATTTCCAGTCGCAATCAACTCTTTTGGATGAGCCGTTGATAGCCGTCTGCATGGCGACCTACAATCCGCCCGCAGACCTCTTCGCCTCGCAAGTCAAAAGCTTGATTGAGCAGACACACCGTAACTGGGTCTGCATCATCTCGGACGATTGTTCCACTGAAAGCTGCTGGAAAGAGATTCAAGAGATTGTCGCTGGGGATAATCGCTTCCGCGTCTATCGAAACGCGCAGCGGCTAGGCTTCTATCGTAATTTCGAGCGCTGTTTGCAGCTCGCGCCTACGGCTGCTGCCTTCGTTGCCCTGGCAGATCAGGACGACTACTGGCATCCCTTTAAGCTCAAAGAATGTCTCGCAGCCTTTCAGCCGGAAATCACTATGGTCTATTCCGACATGGAGATTGTGACGCGCGAGGGCGAAATGATCTCTACGACCCTGTGGACGACGCGCGAAAATAATTACACAGACCTCGGAGCGCTTCTGTTTGCCAACACGGTCACGGGCGCGTCAATAGTCTTTCGCTCCCAATTGCTCGAAGAGATATTGCCATTCCCGAACTTACCGGGCGATTCTTATCATGACCACTGGATAGCATGCGTGGCTTTAGCGAAAGGCGAGCTAGCCTACATTCCTAAGCCGCTCTACAAGTGGCGTCAGCATGAAACGAACGCTTGCGGGTTTACTGCGACTCAGCCGAAGAGAATCAGCGGATGGATTGAGTTAGGATTAATCGCCTACCTTCTGTTTCTGTTCCTGCGGCTCGCAACAGATTTTAGCAAGTACATGACGCCCATGCGCCAGTATTACTTTCTCTATCTTGTCCGAACCTCAGTCCTGGCTAAAACGCTCGCTCTGCGGGTGAAAGATACGAGCGCCAGGAAGAGGGCTCAACTCGAACGCATATCCAGCTTTGAACACTCTTTACCGGCTCTCTTCAGAGCGGCGTGCAAGTATGAATTCTCTCGCCGCACGACGCTGGGGCGTGAGTTGATGTGCTTGCGCGTGGCGCTCTGCTTTCGCCTCTTCAACGCTTACTGCCGACGTATGCGACGCCTCTTCTACCGCCAGCGTTTGAAGACCTCTGCCATGCTTCAAGGCTCGCCCTGAGGCCTTCGATTACCTCCGGTTGATTCGTGACGAAAGTCTTGCGCCTTCTCACGTCGTAAACGACTTCACGCGCGCCGCTCAAGAGCGCATGAAAGGTCTGCATCTCTGCGTTCGGCTTCTCTCTCACTAGAAGATAAGGCGGGCGGTAAACGGACTGAGCCATCTGATGCATGCCGGAAGCGAAACTGTCATGAGGCGGGATACTAGCGCCCCGCTGTATCTCATGCCAGCGGGAAACGCCTGAGAGCTTGAAAGAGTGTTGCAGGCCCTGAATGTCTAACAGCGTCGGAAAGATGTCTATCAGATCGAAGACGCCGCCGATGCGCATGCCCTTCTTCTGTACATTCGCTTGCTTCGGCAGCTTTACGATGAGCGGCACGTGCAGCGTGTCCGGGTTAAGCAGAAAATGATGATAGGGAAGCGGCGGCCAGTCCAGCATCTCGCCGTGCGGCGCTGTGACAACTATGAGACTCTGATCATAAAGGTCATGCTCTTTGAGATAAGAGACGAGCGCGCCAACATTTGAGTCGAAATAGCTGACCGTCCCCATGTACATGCTCAAGGGAAAGCGAAAGTCAACAACACCATTCAGCCATGAGACCAAATCTGCCTCTGTGCTCTCAAACAGCCTCATCACGTCCTTCAGCCACTTGATGAGCTGAGCGGAGACGTGCCCTCTACGCATCTCTGTAGTCTCTTCCGAAAGCCACTCTCCGAACTGAGCCGCCGAACGGCCAGCCGTTGCGCGCGCTCCCAAGTTCAGCATGTGTTCGGCCAAGTCCGGACGCAAACCGCTCTGGCCTTTGAGAACTGCCGCAGTGTCATCGAGCACGTCCGCCACCTCAGAGATTGGAACTCCTCTTTCTAAGAGCGGCATGGACGCGCGCAGCAAGAGCAATGATTCGACGCCGCGAATCTCTGTGACGTTCTCCGGCAGATACTCGCGCTCCGTAGGGTCTGCCGTGTAGTACATTTTGCGGAACGGTTCGGGCGGCAGCGCAGGCGGGTGTATGTCGAAGTAGTGAACCCAGCAGAAGCAAGGAAGCTCGGGGCGCTCGTCCAGCCATCGAGTGAAGCGGCGCGTGGTGACCGCGCCGTCCTGCATGGGATTGCCCAGGGACGGAATAAGCTCCCTAAAAACTTTGCCTAAACTGCTTGCGCGGTCTGCGAGTTCGCTAGAGCTTGCGGCGAACAGAGTGTGATAGCCATGAGCTTCGAGCGCCACCGGCAGACTCAGTAGCGAAGCGGGGAAAGGCTGCCACTCGCGGCTGATGCCGTGCTCGTGCGTGTAACGGCCAGTCAAGATAGAGGCGTAAGAGCCTAGCGTCATGCAGGACTGCGACCAAGCCTCCTCAAAGAGGACGCCGTCTGCTGCCAACTCGTCTAAGTGCGGAGTCTGCGCCTCAGCATGGCCATAGCAAGCAAGATAGCGCGCGGACAGAGTATCGGCTGTGAGCAAGAAGATGTGCGGGTGATTGTCTCGCCGTGCGATAGACTCACGTGCTTGCACAGTGTGAACGATTCGAGGGTTAGCCCACCCAGCCCACGCGTATTCGCTTGAGCGTCCGCGCGCCACGCTGGTTCGTAAGACGAGCCTGATTCTCTCTCCTGCAAAGCGCGAGAGGTTGAGGCTGTGATGTTGCCATCTTCTATCGTCCGCAGAGCTTCGCGGATTGAGCTTCGTCTCAAAGACATGCTCGCGCTCGCCGTTCAATTCTATGCTCATAGTGAATCGAACTTCGCTCTTGATGCGCGGCCACGCGGCCTCTTTGATGCCGCATGCAAAGTCCAGTACGGCTTCTTGACCGAGTTCGATAGGAGGGAAAGTGATTGTCGAGGGCGGGTGTTGGAAAATGGCCGTTTCAACTTCGCGACCTAAGACCATTCTTTGCAGGTCAACGTAGCTCTCTCCCGGAGCTTCTATAGAAGCTGTGGAGAGCATATCTACTAAGTAGTCTGTGCGTCGCATCGTCTGTTTAAGAGCACCTCTTCGTAAATTGCCATGAGTTCGCGCGCGTTCTCGTCCAGGCTCTTGATGGATTTGTCCGGCGTGACGTGCGCGAATGTCTCAGACTTCAATGCTTCGATTGCTTCAGCCCACGCCGCTACATCACCGGGAGGAAGAAGAATGCCTGCGCCTTGTTGTATAGAAGCGGCCAGCGTGCCTATGTTACTGGCAAGCACGGGCAACCCCACGTATCGAGCTGCCTTTATGACCAAAGGCTCGTTCTCATACCAGAGCGCGGGCATCGCCAAGACGTCTGCGGTCTCAAGCACGCGCCCCATCTCGTCCGGCTGAAATCTGCCCATCAGCTTAACCCTTTGGTCAGCAGCGGCCATAGCTTTCAGCGAATCTAGATATGGATTAGAGCCGCTTGCATCGCCGTAAACAAGCAGGCGCACTTTCAAACGGGGTCGCGCGGCCAAAGCCTTGAGCAAGACATGAGCGCCCTTATGGTAAACAAGGCTTCCTATAAAGACAATTTCTAACTCCTCCTTTGTCGTCGTTCGCTTTGCAGCCTTGAGTCCTTCCGTCTCCAAACCGTGATGAAGAACCTCTATCTTTTCAGCCCTATAACCGTTGCGAACAAACATCTCTCTCTGAAATTGTGAGAGCGCGATGACGCGGTCAGCGCGTTCCGCCGTCTGCTGTAGATAATTCTGTCGCTCGCGAATCGCACGAACGTCTCGCCAGAAGCGTGGCAAGCGGTTCTTTAAGAGCTTCGAGCCGACCCTTGAGCCCAATCTTAATAAAGGCGCGGGAAACTTTTGTCCGAGACCGTCAGCGAAGCCGTGCGTCTCGTGCAGACAGCGCAGGCAATCAAGATCATGCGTAGACCCTTCGCAGAGCTTCTGATTCCAACGCAGCAAAGTGTGGCGTGGGCAGATGAGCCAGTAGTCGGCTAGAGTTAAGACTACCGGAACGTACAAGCTATAACAGACCTCAAGCGCTGCTGCCGATAGCTTCATGACGTGAACGGCGTGTACTAAGTCCGGCTTGATGATTTCAAGCTCATGCCGCAGTAGAGCTGCTATAACCGGATTGTCATACTCTGCGCGCGAAGGGTGGGGGGCGCGGCTCAAGTTGTAATGTATCTCTGCTACGGGAATATCATCGTGCTGAGTATGAAAGGCTCTGTAATCGGTTGAATCAAGAGAAGGCGAGTCAACGTAAGTGATGACGTGAACCGCATGTCCTGTTCGTTGGGCGCGCACAGCCAACCCGTGCGTATAGACTTCTGTGCCGCCAATGTGACGCGGCAGGTATTGATGCGTCAGGTAAACGATTCTCAAAAAGAAGCTCCTGAGGGAAGAGAAGCGCTTCTATAAATTCTGTGCCTATCGAGCCAAACACACGCCTTTAATGTAAATCAGGGGTTGAAAACTGACAAGATACTTCGATAGCATCACTTTCATGGTCGTTCGTGTCTCCCCGCATTGAATGCTTTAAGTTCGCGCCAGTTATTTTAGCTCCCAACTGCAAATATTGCTCACGTCAAGCATAGTTCAAGTCAAGGAGTCAAAGAGGTGGAAGAAATTATTGTTGAGCATCACGGACTGAAGATTTCTATTGAAGGTAAGTTCGGTAACATTTCCGGGCAAGATTTATATACACGAGCAGTCGTTACCCTCATCAAGAAGGCTAAGGTAAAGGAATGGCAAAGCTATTACGAGGAGGCTAACGAAACAGACGATGAATACCATGATGCTTTAGACGAGTTCTGTTCAGCAGTTTTAGTAGCAGTGGCACATCTTTATTGTGCGGAGGATAATTTTACAGCAGATAAGCCGGTCAAAACTCAAAAGATTGGTAATCTATCCATACCAGAAAATGAATCCATATTCGGGGTTTTGCTGGGAATAATAAGCAATCTGGGAAATATAAGAGGGATGATTCTTGGTGGTGATATTAGAGCCGAGGAGCCTAAAGATTTGAATTAGCTATAGCCGGCTTAAAACGCGCTTCGACCTGCTTGCATCGAACGCATCATTGTCGCGCAGCCACCGAACCATCTTATCGAATAACTTTTCGGAGACTTCGGCGTCAGCATGACCGTTCAGCAGATGGACGATGACGGGCTGGTCATTAAGTCAGAGAAGACGTTCAATGAACAGACCTCAGCATGGCAGACCGAAAAGAGAGTCTACAACGCCAACAACAGCGTGCTCCGAGGAGCCGTGCTGACAGAGATAGATGAGACGAGAGCGAAACAGCGCACGCTGGTCTATGCCGGAGGCGATGAGCTTCTCCCCTATTGAATTCATGCTTCCATTTGCGGCAAAGATATGGGTAAAGTCACATAGGCCGCCGTTGGTAAAACGCAACGAAAGCGATTGCGGTCTAATTAGTGTTAGACATGCTTCGCATAAGCAAATTGAAGATAGAAGGGATGCCGCATTAGGGTTACTATGGATTCAGCCACTAAAAAGTGTAACGCGTGCGGCGAATTAAAGCCGCTAGACGCATTCAACATATTCAGAACAGGAATACTGGGTCGGACTAAGCATTGTAGCGAATGCGCCAGTCGCTTACGACCAAGATTCCCAGTGAGCATATCCGAAAAGGAATGTCCTTCTTGTAAGCAAATTAAACCCGCCCTGAGTTACTACACAAATCCGTGCTGCAAAGACGGTCTACAGCGGACGTGTAAAGATTGTAGGAGGGCCGAAAGATACAGTAGAAAGCGAAGGGTGATAGACCACTATAGTAACGGCTCAAATCAATGTGCGTGCTGTGGAGAATCCACATACGAGTTTCTTACAATTGACCATGTGGATGGTGGAGGCAGCAATCACAGGAAACAAATAGGCACTTCTATAATCGCATATCTTATCCGTCACAACTTTCCACACGGCTATCAAATTCTCTGCTTTAATTGCAATGTATCTAAAGGTTTTTACGGATATTGTCCCCATGAAAGTAAATAGTAATGAAGCTACAGAAAGCAGATATTCAGATTGAATCCGATGTAGATGGATTTCATTCGCCGCGCCCGGTTAATTCGGGCGTTAGATGCTGACGCTTCCGTATGATAGGATTCGTTTATGGGAGGCAGACATATGAGGCGCGTGAAGATTATTATCGAGAAGCACCCTGACGGATACGTCGCTTACCCGCTTGGCCTGAAAGGCGTTGTTGTCGGTGAAGGCGATAGCTGCGAAGAAGCTATCGCTGATGTGAAGTCGGCTATAAGCTTTCACATTGAGACTTTCGGGCCGGATATATTTGATGATGAACCTCCTGTCCTCGAAGCATTTATTGCTGAAACGGGTGTGGCGGCGTAGTGGCGAAATTTCCTGTTGACGCGCCTAAAAGCAAAGTCGTCAAGGCGCTCGGTCTGCTAGGTTTTCGTGTCGTGCGCGAGCGGGAGCATATCGCGCTGGTGCGGGATAATCCTGATGGAACAAAGACGCCTCTCACGATGCCCAATCATGCTCATATAAAAGGTTCGACCTTACGCACAATCTGCACACAAGCAGGTATCACGCGAGACCAATTCCTGAAAGCATATGAGCAAAGCTGAAGGGGTCTGTTTAAGAAAACGCTGCATCTAACGATTCATTCAACCCGAGCATGGGATAGCATTTCTTTCATTCTTATATACACTCAATTTTACTTGTGCGCTGGAAACAAATCTCTTGACATCATTTGTTGGCGGGCATAAAGTTTCGGCGGTTCAACACAAGCGGTTTTGATTTGGTGTGGTAGTTTTCCTGCTGGCGGGATTCTCTCGCGTCCTTGTCGGTCTCACGTTAATCTTTCAATTGAGGGAGCAAGAAGATGCAGCGGCCTCTGGCTGGCGTTCGGCTTCCGTCGCGGCTCAAAAAATAATTTGGCTAAATAGGAAGGCGAGGCTCGGGTTGAGAGAGAAGATTGCGGGGAGCGTTTTCTTCTCTCGCGGGGGCGTTGAGGGGTTGGCGCGTGTATGGATTTGGTTCGGCGTTGTGTAAAAACGACTCGTCGGGCCGTGAAGCGTGCGCGTTAAGCCGTTGAGACGAGGTGTCAAGCCGTTGAGACAGGGTGTCGAGGCGTTGAGACGACCTGTCGAGCGTAAACATCACCTGTCAAGCTGTAAACATGACCCGTCGAGCCGTAAATGTGACCTGTCAGGCCGTTGAGGGAAGGTGTCGAGGCGTGGAGGGAGGCTGTCGAGCCGTTGAGATGGGTTGTCAAAGCGTTGAGATGACCTGTCGAGGCGTAAACTTGATCTGTCAAGGCGTTGAGACGAGGTGTCGAGCCTGTCAGGGGTGTTGTCGGGCGTGATATTTGAGTTGTCGAGGGCTGAAGGGCTGATGGCGAGGCGGGAAGCGGGCATGGGTGGGTGTGCAGGTTATAGAGGCTTTGCTTGATGGCGTTGGCCGTTTGGCTTTTCAAAGTAAATCCTACCGGAAGAAACCTCTTCTTTCGTTACTACAGAAAGGACATTCTCACCATGAACGATAGAGAGATACGCATTTCACAGTTGGGGACGCGCATGAATGATTACGGGGCGGCGAACAGTGCAAGCTTTCCGGCGGGGAGTCGCGGGAGACAGAAATTCGATGCCCTCGCGGCGCTTGTCTTGGAGATAGATCAACACGGCGCGAGTCAGGCCGCGACGACGGGCGCGGCGCAGGGGAGCACGGCGGCCAAACGTGAGGCGCGTAATTCTATTCGACGACAGATGAAGGCCATACGCGACGTGGCCGTCGCGCTTGAGTCGGAGCAGCCCGGTATCAGCAATAACTTCCGTATGCCCACGACCAACGGCGACGAGGCGCTAGTTAATTCGGCACGCGCCTTTGTCACCGCCGCCACTCCTTTGAAGCCGCTGTTTATCAGCAACGAATTGCCGTCAACTTTTCTGGAAGACCTCACGGCGGCGGTCACAAGTTTCGAGCAGAGCATCACGAGCTACAACCAGCAACGCGCGGGACGCGCCGCCGCTACAGCTTCCCTCAAGCAGGCTCTCTCAGGAGTCCTCAGGCTCAGGCGCGAACTGGACCCGATTGTGCGCAACAAGTTTCGCGGGGATACCGCGAAGCTGGCCGCATGGGAGAGCGCCAGCCACATGGAGCGCGACCCGCAAAGAGCACCCACACCAGCGTCTACTCCACAGCCATAGAAGACATGGGGAAATATCATGTTTCACCGGCTGCGGTATCTGTCATTTAGTGCGACTGCGGCCTGATTAGCGGCGATGGTCTCCGAGCGCGTTCGGAAAAGAGCTGCCGAGCCAGAAGTTTTAAGACATAAGTTCCAACGCTTAGTACCTTTGGAGGGACGCATGAGCATCACCATCTTCAAGGACAAGGACTTCAAGGGGCCGAGCCAGGTCGTTTCTGCTAACATACGTGACCTGAAGGACAAGCCAGCCGACAAACCCGGCTCGATTAAGCTCAGCGAGCCGTCGGACTCAGTTCTGCTGTTTAAGAACGACGACTGGCACGAGGGCGCGCTGTTCATACGCGGCGATAAATCGGTCTCCGATCTTGGCTCGCCCAAAGAAGGCGGGCGGACGCTGTTCGGCAACTGCGTGCGCTCGATTCGCATCACGCCGTTCAAGCTCAAGCTGAACATCAGCGTGCTGAAGTTCGCCGAGGAATTCCCGGGCATCTGGCCGAACGAGTTGTGGGCAGATGCCGCGGTACGCGACGTCGTTAAACACGCCAACTACTACTTGCTCGGGCAGCGGGCGCTGCTGCAACTGGAAATCGCGCGCATCACCTACCGCTTCAACCCGGACCACTTCAACCTGTCGAACGTCGAGCGCTGGAAGTTTCCCGGCGAATGGAAATGTAAGGGCGAGGTCGATGTCATCTTCGTCAACCGCTTCGAGAAGGACGAGGTGGGCGGGTACGCCAAGATGCCCTGCTTCGGTGAAGTCGTGGTGGTCAGCGTCACTACCACCCTGCCCGAGGGCGACGTGGTACTGACCAACGAGAACATGGCGGCAACGCTGGTGCATGAGCTAGGGCACCATCTGGGCCTTGGTCATGGGACCGCCGACAAGGACAAGACCAACATCATGTTCGAGAAGGGGAATCTGTCGAGAGACCTTCCCGACTACGAGTTGACGTCCGACCAGATTCGCGAGATGCAGGACCGGCTCGCCAACCACCACACACGCCGCAGCGAGCGCATTGATTGAGACGCGCGGAACAAAACGCCCAACCATCCACTCCGGCGGCTGGCCGAGCTTTGTCTAGGCTAACAACGACTCTTGCATGCAAAGCATGCAAGAGAGTGCTGTACACAAATCTCTTGACATCATTTGTTGACGGGCATAAAGTCTCGGCGGTTCATCACAGGCAGTTTTGATTCGGGAGTGGTAGCTTTTCTGCTGGCGGGATTCTCTAGCGTCCACGTCGGCCTCACGTCAATCTTTCAATTGCAGGGAGCAGGAGAAGGGGATGCAGCGGCCTCTGGCTGGCGTTCGGCTTCCGTCGCAGCTCAAAAAATAATCTGGCTAAATTGAAAGGAAGGAGGAACGCAATGGCCCAGTTTGATGTTACGTCCTATGTAATCTTTTGGGATGTTGACGGCCACTTCGGCAACATTCAATTGAATCTCTCTAACAATACGGGACACGCCCTTGGCGGTCAAACGCCACAGGAAATGCTCCTGCTGGTTGATCTCCTGCGGAATGAAAAACCAGTCCGCTTCGATACGACTTCTAAACTTCTGAGTGTAGGCGCGGAGCCGACCGGAGAAGCAGAATGACGCGGCGCGAGATAGGAGGCGTAAACCCTGTTTTAGCTCCGTAGGAGCGAGGATGTTTATAGCTTCACCGCGCTAATAAAGTATCAAGCTCCGTAGGAGCGGCATGTTAGGGACGGCGGAACATGACGCTCCTACGGAGCTTGATTGTGTTTCGTTACTCACCAGCTATAAACATCCTCGCTCCTACGGAGCTAAGGCTTGTCCGGCCTCTTCTCGTTACACAAAGAGCTACGTTCTCTCTGCGTCGTCTCCGCGCGCTCTACGCGTCTCGGCGGTGAATCTTTTTCAAACTAACCCACTGCCGACTGTAATCAGGAGTTGGGTGCGATGAAGGGATTGGGCTTGCGTTTGTCGAGCGATAGATGCGGCCTTGAAAACGGGTGGGCGTTTTCAATAAAGAGTGCGGGAATTATTCCGTACTGCGGGGACAGGATGGATTCGTTTATCTGGCGTATGAATCAAGATAGCCGCAATCAGTGCACCTGTAGGTGACGGTCTTTATTTTCCTCTTGCCGTTCATCATGTTGCTCCCGTTAATCTGCGCTTGATCTTCGACCCACATGCTTGGGATTGCGCCTGTGTAGTTAAAATCGACGACGAGTCCTTCGTTCATTTGACCATTGCATTTTGTGCATTTGAGGTCCGGTGTCATGACAGTCTCTCCTTTGTGATTCCTTAGCGTTGCGCGTCGCGCCGGTACTGTTGACGTCGTTTCACAGCGCTTGTCCAGAGCAGGATGACGCCTAGCGGCAGGGCCACGACGCCCGTATAAAACAGTATATTGGTTACACCTGTGTCGAACGTGAATGGCCTGCGTAGCGCCAGCAGGATGTAAAGTAGTATGCAGGCAACGCCAGCGGCCATGATTGACCTGCCAAGCCCCCTCGTTTTCATCCCGGTCTCCCTTGTGTGCTCAGCCTGCGGGCTTTATACCGCGCGGCGTCCACTGACAAGATTGATCACCAGTACGACCAGCGCTATCACCAGCAACAGATGAATCAGGTTGCCGCCGAAACCGCCGATTGCGCCAATCAGCCAGAGCACCAGCAGCACTACCAGAATTGTCCATAACATGATCGTCGTCTCCTTATCGTAAACGCTCTCTCCGAGCCACTTGAATCGCCTAGATACCCTCGTGTTATATTAGGGTAGTTCAAGTATAGAGAGCCGTCTGTGCGTTAGACCACATATATGAAATGCTCCGGTAATCAGACGATGCGCGTTGAAGCTGCTCCTGAAAGATTCGTCTTCAGACATCGAATAGCGGCTATGATTTCTCTGCGCGCCGGATGAGTTAAGAGTTAATGCAGGCTCTGGAAATTACGCATGCCTAGATTAGTCAGATCGGATGAGCCGATTGAAAACAGGCTTCTCGCCGCGCTTCCGCCGGAGGAATACGAGCGCCTGCGTCCATATATGGACCATGTCTCCTTTTCCCTTGGCGAAGTCATCTATGAATCCGGCGGGCAGCTGGAACATGTCTATTTCCCCACCACGGCCATCATCTCGCTGCTGTACATGATGGAAAACGGCTCAAGCGCGGAGATGGGCTTGGCGGGTAACGAGGGAATGGTGGGCATCGCACTCTTTATGGGAGGTGGGACCATGCCCAACCGCGCCGTCGTGCAGAGCGCCGGAAGAGCAATCAGGCTCAAGGCGAAGGCATTGCAAACAGAGTTTGCGCTCGGGAGCAAGTTTCAGCACTTGCTCTTGCGCTATACGCAGGCGCTCATTACACAAATCTCACAAACCGCCGTCTGCAACCGTCTTCATTCAGTGGAACAGCAACTCTGCCGCTGGCTCCTGTTGAGCCACGACCGCGTGCAGGCGGACGAGCTGATTATGACGCAGGAATTGATTGCCGATATGCTGGGCGTCAGGCGCGAAGGCGTCACGGTGGCCGCAGGTCGGCTGCAAGATGCCGGAGCAATCAGCTACGTGCGCGGCCATATCAAGATTCTGGACCGTCAAAAGCTGGAAGCGATGGCCTGCGAGTGTTACAAGGTGGTCAAGGACGAGTTTGACCGCCTGCTCGGATAAAAGACCTCTTCATTCTTTCCCTCGCCTTACGGTGTATGTGTGTTAGCGCACAGATGCGCTTTCCTTTGCTGTGGTATTCGTAGGAGTCCAACCGACTAGACGAGAACTCAACCCTCGAACCGAGATTAAGCACGCAGGCTTGTGCTCATCCAATTTATAGAGTTCTCTTAACCATAGCCGAAACCGGACAAGGAAACCCCGATGCACACAGTAATCCCCATTCGTCCGCGTGTGATGATTGCCGATCATTCTAAGGATATGCGTGACCTGCTGAAGTACTGGCTGGAACAGAAGGGCTGCCGCGTAGTGGAAGCCGTCAACGGCGATGAGGCGGTCGAGTTGACGCGCCACGAGTGTCCTGACATGATCCTGATGTCTTTAAGAATGCCCGGTCGCAATGGACTGGACGCGACGCGATGCATACGCGAACACGTAGGGGAATGTGATGTTCCCATTGTAGCCCTGTCCAGCTATCCGACCACGGACGAGCGCACCACTGCTCTCGCCGCAGGGTGTACATGGTTCGTCGCCCAGCCAATTGATTTTGACAGTCTTGACAATATTCTCAGCCACCTGTGGGCTGTGCCGGTTAGTCATTAGTCGCAGAGGATGATTGGAGCATACTTTCACCGGCTCCCTTTGCGCCTGCACAACGAAATCACGACCCGCAACCTCAATCTTCATCAACTCTCTTGCCGGGATATGTGTGTTAGCGCACGGACGCTTCAATCTCCGGAGTGGAATATTTAGTCGTTCTGAATTATCTTGATGAGCATTAGCCAAACGTGCAATAAGAAAGGCAGCGAGAGATGATTAATGCAGTAACACAAAGTAGGCTCAGTTATGTGGAAAGCGAAATCGAGCGCGCTTTGGAGGAAGTCAGGCGTTTTACCGAATACGTTAATGCCGCTGCTGAAGGAGAGAGCGAAAAACGTGACTCGTGCCGCTCCGATGCGCTGCGACATCTACAGCATGCACGGAAAACCCTGGAACAACTGGCGTAACACACGCGACCTGAATGAAGAAAGGAAGGCTTGGAGATGAGCGACGAAGATGTACAGCCAGTAGAATATAAATCACCTCCCTTGCTGCGGCGCATAGTCATCTACGCGGGCGTCGCGCTCGTAGTCTTCCTGCTGGGCTTCGTCCCCATGTGGCTCAAGGCGCGTCAATGCGCCAACGGTCTCGCAGAGGCAGAGCGACAATTAACCCTCGCCAGGATGCAGAACAATCTTGCCTCGGCAGTAATCGACGCGCGCCGTGGCGATTATGAGCCGGCGCGACAAACCGCCAGCCAGTTCTTTACCTCGCTGAATGCGGAAATTGATAAAGGCGATGCTTCGAGCTTTACACAGGCACAAAGAACAGCAGCGCAATCTTTGTTTACAGGGCGCGACGAGATCATCACTTTGCTCGCGCGTAGCGACCCTGCTTCCGCAGACCGTTTGTCCGATTTGTATGCCTCGTATCGTAAGATTATGAATAACTGACAATCTTTACAACCATTTCAGTCATGAGGGCATCGTAACTACAAGTAACCCTTCTCTTGCGCATTGACGGTAATGCGCTCCCGCGCCTCGAAACTGGCGGCAGCGTTCTGGATCGTTCGAGAGCAGGCTGATTTAAACTTCAGAAGCCGCTCCTTCAAGAGCACACGGACCCCAGAGCCTTCGCTGTTACCGTTTCACCGAAGCCAACTTTGATTCGCAGCTTCTCTTTACACTCCAATACTGGAGAGGAATAACTACACTTATGTCTATGAAACTTTACGTCGGTAACCTGGCGTTCGAAACTTCTAGCGAGAGTCTACAGCAGCTCTTTGCACAGGCGGGCACGGTCGAATCGGCCAATATCATTGAAGACCGTGAGACGGGTCGCTCACGCGGCTTCGGCTTTGTCGAGATGTCTTCCAAGGAAGAAGGCACGGCAGCCATCGCGCAGTTCAACGGCAAGGAAATCGATGGCCGCGCGCTGAACGTCAACGAGGCCAAACCGCGCGAAGACCGCAACGGCGGGCGCAGCAATTACAGAAGCTAACTAAGGCTGAGCGCTCTGAGAGAGCGCTCAGGATAACCGGCGCTTCTTATAAACAAAGCGCCCCGGCGACATAATGTTGTCGCCGGGGCGCTTTGTTTATCTTTTAGTTTCGTAATCCGGTTAATGAGTTTAGCCGAAATGAAGAGGGCGTGTGCTCCGGCGTGCGTTACACTATCGCGACTTTGAGCGGCGTTTGATTCTCGTGTAGAAGTCTGTTGAGAAGACTTCGCAACTGATTGAAGTTATCAGGGTGTGTGAGATAAACATTTTGACCGATGGCGAGTTCTTCGCCTTCACAGACTTCTGCAACACAAAAGACCACCACCGGAACCAGCTCGCCCAATCCGGCGCGTGCGCGTATCTCGCGCGCGGTCGTAATGACATCGCGCTGAGACCCGCCGAGGCTTATCAGAATCAGGTCCGTGTGCTTTCGCAGGGCGCAATCAACGGCATCCCGTTCATCTCTGGCCGCCTCCACGCAGTAGCCGTCCGCCTCCAGCAGTTGTACGATGCCATCGCGGATTTCCTCTACGTCCTCCACCACGAGGATAGTCAGGTCCGCACAATTTTCATTCATAAGCCTATCACTTTCCATCCTCGCTCTCGTTAAGCATGGGGCTGATTATCGCGAGGTCTTTCGCTGTCGCCAATGTGCACGCCGTCAAACTGCTTATTCATCTACCAGACATTACGAACGGCGAAGAGAGATATACGCTCTTGCAGAAGCGCTCGTCCGTGCGCCAGCACACATAGACCGTGAAAACGTATAAAACAGACGCGCGTACTCCGGTCGAATCGAGTTTTGAGACATGCACAGACCATCATGCTTCACTTCAAGCTCAAACCGTTCCCCGCGTCGGTAAACGACTTACGAGCGCATCAACCCCACGCGCCGGTCAGGCCAAATCATATGTGGCGTAACGCACAGACGCCGCACGCTATCTAGCCTAAACTTCTTAAGGAAGTCGAACTGACGAAGCAATTAAGATGAGCGATGTTTGCATCATTAAGGTCAGGACTTTAAGGAGAACGACAGTGAGCAATCTGAATATCAATGATCGCCAAATCGGAGACGTGACCATCTTGGACATAGACGGCAATCTCAGAATCGGCGAAGGAAGCAGCCTTTTACAAACCGCCATTCGCCGCCTGCTGAAAGAAGGCCAGAACCAGATTCTACTGAACCTGGCGCACGTCACCTATATCGATTCGAGCGGGCTGGGCGAGCTGGTGGCGGGCTACGTCGCCGTGGGTAAGAGCGGTGGGAAAATCAAGCTCCTTCACCTGACACGCCGTGTGAATGAGCTGATGACGCTCACAAAGCTCTTGACCGTGTTTGACGTTTACGAAAATGAAGCATCAGCACTCGACAGCTTTAAGAGCGCGGACCTTGAAGCACGCGAGCCCGTACTCGCTCAAGCCGTGGCATCATGAAGCGGATTCTTGAAATCGGCATCTACAAGCCCGGCGACCTCACGTCCGAGGTTATTGGCCTTGACGACGTTGACGCACACGTCGAGGGGGACAAGGCTGTCTTCACAGGCCATGTGACAATCAAGAGCCGTTTCAAAGACCACGACTTCAGCGGTTTTTATCAATTAACCAAAGTGTATATGAAGCAAGAGGAGCAGTGGCAGGTCGTCGCGTCACGAACGGCGCGACTGGCCGGAGCACAATGCCAGCTCGCAGGAAAATAGTGAGAAAGAAGTTTACGCACGATATTAAGCCGGGGTGTACAGAGCGCACGGGCTGTTCGAACCGCTCGAAAGGTGCTGAAAGATGAGCCAGCCGCACAGAACACATGAGCCGCAAACCTGTGCGTGGTGCATGGGAACGGGGACGCGGGCCATCTCGCTGGGCCACATCATCTCGTGTATGGTCTGCGGCGGGAAAGGCGCGGTCTCCGTGGCACAGCCCGCTGGACCATGCCGGCAATGCGAAGGCTCTGGCCGTCGCAATGTCACCAGCTCGTGTCTGACCTGCGCCGGGACAGGCTGGGCGCGAGTGTTCGCTCAGGAGAGATAGAGAGCGCGCGCGGCGACGACAATTTAATCCGGAAACAGACGTTGGAGGTCGGACAGATGAGTATCAGAAAGAGTCTCCCAAACGTATTAGCGGCAGTCATCGGCGTGATGTTAATTGCCGCAGTTGCCGTATGGCAGTTCTATCTCTTTGCTACATTCAGGAATTCAAGCGGCCTCGTGGATGTGCAGGGTGGAACGATTCATTTGTGGTTGGCGATAGGTGCGAGCCTGGTGGCATGCGTCGCGGGCTTCTTCGTATTTTCAGTTTTTCTTCGTTATGACAAAAACGAGGATCTGCATATCACTTCTTGAGCCGCAGGCGGCGCTGGATGATGACAGGGGAGCTATTCTGAATGAATTCTATATATGCAATGCAACGCGCAAACGGCGACTGGTTCGCGCTTGATGATCATGGACGTTTGCGCGTGCCGGTGTTTCACAGTACCAGCGACGCGATGGAGGCGCGCTGGTGTAATCCAGGGATGCTGCTGTTCAAGCCTGTAGCGCTCGACGAGCGTGCGCTCCATGATATTGCACCGGCAAAGACGAAAGATGTCGCGGGCTTCTGGCTCGTCAGTGATTCGTCCATCAGCCTGCGGCGCGGGCGTCCGTTAGAGAATGAACAGCTCGTCCTGCTCATCCAAAACGCGGCGCAGCCATTACAAGGATGAAGTGCCGGGTCTCTAGTTGAAATTCTTTTGGTAACTATCCGAAGGGCCTTTAGCTGCGATGTATCTTTTTTCAATACAAACATCATGCGGGAGCCGGAGCACTTTATGACAACTATCACTGATCAATCCACACACAACGGCTTCAGCCATATTTCTAACGAAGAGCAGTGGCCGGGAATAGATTCAAAGTTTCGGCTGATTATCGTCGCGGCTTTGAGAAGCAAGCAGCTCCTGCGCGGCTCGCCTCCGAGAATCGAAGTTGACCCGCGAAGGCATAAGACGACGAGCCTTGCCCTCGAAGAAGTCAAACAAGGTCTCGTACCTTTCACGACCACCAACGGAAAATCGTAACTGACGCGGGGGAGAGAATCATGTCTACCATCAACAGAACAAGAGAGCCCTTTACCGCTCGATTCATAGAGGCCGGAGAGAAGGTCTTTTTAGAACTGGCGAATACGACCGAGCAACCGGTCAAGTCTGTAGAGGTTCTGACCGTCTTTCTGAAGGACGAAGAGACTCCGGGCGGCGGCCCTTCGCAAGCTCATATCATCTTTGAGGAGATATGCAGTATCAAGGCAAAAGATAGAGCCGTCATGCCGCACAGAACGTGGATTAACGGCAGACCGGCTGGCAGCAATCAGGACCAGTTAAAGCGACTGAAAATCATCGTGGGTGCAATCAAGCCTTACGTGCTGGATATTTCGTGGGAGGACACGGAGGGGAAATCGCAGTTTCAAAGGATACCTGTAGGACATTGATTTTCATCTTCTCTACGGTCGCCAAAAACTGCTATGACCAGTAACCGGCTCGGAAATATTTAAGATGATTTATATGTGTGACAGCGCACAGACGTTCATCAGCTTCCTGCTGTATACATCATGACCTGGCTTGCCCCTCCAAGGGAATTACAAGCTGAGAAAGAGAGCGGGTGATTGCGAGGGTCGCCCGCCTTCTTGCTTTTACACGGCTTAGGGACAGCGGCATGAGCCTCCCTTGGCGCGGCATTGAACGATGAAAATCCTCGTTCGCCCCATGTGCCTGCGCTCCGCTGTCCCTACCCCTTCTTAATCGCCGACTTCAAAAAAAGTAAGGTCGCGCGCAAGACTGAAGGCGTTGCCTTTTTAAGAAGCTGATGGAAAAGTCCCGTAGGGACTGAATGTTTATAGTTGGCACGCATTTCCAAAAATCAAGCTCCGTAGGAGCGGCATGTTCTGCATCCGTGACATGCCGCTCCTACGGAGCTTGATTGTTGATTGAGACGATGGAGCTATAAACATCCGGCTCCTACGGAGCTAAAGAATCAGGACTTTTCAAATTGCTTCAACGAGGCATGACTAGCGCGTCCATATAACTTACCCACAAAGATGTCCTACTCTGAACTCTCACCTTGAGTAATTGAACGCGCGCCCGACACCGGCTCTGCCTGTAGCTGCTCCCCGGATAACCTGGCCGAAGACTCAAGAAAATCATACACGGTGACGATGCCGACGAGACAGTCATTCTCGACGACCGGAAGGGAACCTATCTTGTGGCGGCGCATGAGTGCGACCGCTTCGAGCACAGGCGTCGTCGGCGCAACCGTCACGGGATCGGACTTCATAATATCGCGCACCGCGACCGGCTCATTCTCTTTGCCGGGGACTCTCTCGGCCAGCATGCGCAGCAGGCTTCGATGCGAGACGAGGCCCACGAGGCGTCCCTCGTCATCCTCGACAGGGACGTGCCTGACGTCCCTCCATTCCATCACGCGCGCAGCCAGGTCAATCAGGTCATCGGGCCGCACGGTGAACAGGTCTGTGGACATGAGGTGGCCCACTGTATGATGACTTTGCTGCCAGACTTCCGAGCCGTACCCTTCGATTATTGTCCAGCGATGCACAGGCTCTCCGGATTGCTGACGCTCAAGCATGGCCGCCGCCAGTTTCCGCTGGCGCATGTCGGACGTGCCGTCATCATGCATCGCGGCCAGAGATTTCAACATCCATTGCGCGCCCGTCTGGCCGACCTCGACGCGCTCCTCAATCGTCCCGAGATAGCGATCAATATCAAGGCCGTCGATCCCGGACTGTCTGAGCCCTTCGCGGGCCAACGGGAGAAGATGGTCAAGAATGAGGGCGGCGGCGGTGTGGCGCTTTCCGTCGATCCAGTTGAACTGTGCGCTCAGTCCATGTCGCGCGGCGGCGAAGAAATTTGCTTTAGCATCATCGAAAGCCATGCGCTTGCTGACCTCGCCGTACTCAGCGGGCAGCGCCAACATCAAGCCAAAGAAGAACGCGGCATTCGCCATCTCGTCCAAAACTGTAGGCCCGCCGGGGAGGGCGCGATTTTCGATGCGCAGGTGTGCGCGCCCGTCAGAGATACCGTAGCAGGCGCGATTCCAGGGCCAGATCGTGCCGTTATGCAAGCGTAGAGCGGAGAGGTTCGGCACAAGCCCTCGCGCCAGCACCTCCAGCGGGTCTTCGTCCGCTTCCATCGTCATAATGACGCGGAAGCGTGAGACCTGATAATGAAAGAGTTCGAGCACGGACTGTTTGAGCCAGCCTTCGCCAAAGCCAACGCGCGGAGGTTGGCTGCGCGCCTGCTGCGCGTTAGTGCGCGCGTCGTTGGAATGTTGAAAGAGCGCCACGCGCGTCTCCTGCCATAGACGACGACCAAAGAGGAGCGGTGAATTCACGGCCGCCGAGAGGACGGGTGCGGTCACAACCTGCGCTAAGTTATACGCGCTGGCGAACTCCTGCGGATTGACTTGCAGGTGAATCTGGAAGCTGGCGTTGCACGCATCCATCATGATGTTGTCGTGCATGATGTGCAGCTCGTCCCGGCCCTTGATGTAAGCCGAGAACTTGCCCCCGCGCAGTTGGCTGATGCCGCGATTCAATTCATAGTAGCGCGGCCTCGGCGTGAGGTTCTTGAGACCCAGGTCAGACATAGCGAGCGTCGGCAGGATACCTCCCAGAAGTATGTCCGCCCCGCACGCGTGCGCGCCCTCGCGAGCCAGACGGATCACTTCCGTCAACTCCTCTTCCATACGGCTCAGCGAGCGCCCGCCGAGCAGGAGCGGCGTGAGGTTGGCTTCCAGATTGAAGCGTGCGATCTCTGCGACGAACCGGGAATCGTTCACCCGTTCAAGGACTTCTTCGGCGACAGCCGCAGGGCCGAGATTAGAATCAACCAGAAACATCTCCTGCTCAGCGCCGATGCGACGAATCCCGCTCTCGACCATGCCGGTTTCGAGCATCAGCTCCAAAGCGCGAAGATCGTCTAAGAGAGCCTTCATGAAGGCTCTCTGTTGATGTTCGTTCAAGACCTCTTTAACTGCCTGCTCACCCATAATCAAAACTTGACCCGACAATCCCGCTAATCCATATTCAAGCTACGCAACTCTGCATGCTACTCGTCGCACGATGGCGTCAGAGACAATGAATAGCGGCGTGACGGAGCTTAATGTTTTTTTTGAGCTGTTGATTTCAGAAGGTCCGGGGAATTCCAGATAGTCTGAGAAGGGAGTAAGCTTAACTCGGTTCGCCCTCATCCTGCGCTTTAGCACTGTGGCTGTCAACTTTGGAGCGAAGATAGTTAAGCTCAGGTCATTATAAACGCCTACGCCTAACGTGGGTTAAGACGGATGCTCGTCCGGATATTGAGGTCTGGGAGATGAAGGATAACTCAATTTCGCTGGGAGAATTCTGGGACCTTATCAAGCGCCTTAATGGCGATGTGAAAAGGTGCATGTCGGCTCTTGAGGACACGCCGGAAGATGATGAAGAGGGAAAGTCCTTCTGGCGCAGGATGTATGCGCGGGCGGTGTTTGCGCTGATCGATGGGGCTACTTATCGCATGATGTTTCATGCGTATGCCGCGCGCGAGCGTCCCGACGTTGTTTTCTCTCTGGATGAGCTGACAAGGCTGGAGAAGTATTACGATTTCGATGAAGATCAGGAAGCCGTCACGACGTTGAGCAAAACCGAGATGCTCGAAAGCATTAAGTTTGCCTTTAATGTCTTTGCGCGGGTTCATTATTCCGATTACATCTTCCCGGCGCATGACCCGGCCTGGATACTCATGAAACAGATTGCGCGCATCAGAGAGGCTTTACAATATCCGAGGGAAGCGCAGGAGGTGGAGGTCTACGAAGAGAATATAGACGACCTCGTGCAAGGTTTACTGTGGTTTGTAGAACAGATGGTAGAACTCCTTGAAAACTGTCGAGAGCAGACTGATAAGAGGATTGCCGCATTGGAATCGGATGAAGATGAAATTGTCATGTAACTCATTCTCGCCTCCGTCAATTGATGATGAGTTGCGGGCGAGAAATGCTATAGAAAATAGACCTATATTTGACTTATATAGCCGTCCAGCGTACAGTACTTAAGAATCGAGTCCAGCTTACTCCTTTCTCAGTCCCTCTGGGATTTTCCAGACCAGCCTGAAATCAATAGCTCCATTACCGGCGGAATAATCACAGATGTTTTCTTCTTCCTTTGTCATGACGATAAAGAAGGTGTTGTCGGCGTCACTCGAAAATGGCGCGCTCCTTTTTAATCTCGATTGACCGGAAGAGGCTCAGGTCTGACTGAAAAACGTATGAGTGAAATGTATGCGATGCAACGCGCAAACGGAGACTGGTTCGCGCTGGATGATAATGGACGAATGCGCGTGCCCGTGTTTCTCAGCACTAAAGAAGCGATGGACGCGCGCGTGCGTAATCCCGGAATGATGCTTTTTAAGCCGGTAGTGCTGGACGAAAGCGCGCTCCATGATATTGCACCGGGAATGACGGACGATGTCGCAGGCTTCTGGCTCGTGAGCGATTCATCCGTTCCCTTGAGGCGCGGTCGCCCGTTGGAGTATTCGCAGGTGATACAGCTCGTACGGGAGACTGTGGCGCAGCCGACAGGGTGAAAGTGAGGCTCGGATGAAAAGGCATTGCCGACGTTGCGGGACGAGATTGCGGCTGAGGGAATTGAGATGTCCTTATTGCCGCGAGTCGGCGGTAGGTTGGCTACACCGCGTCGGCCTTGCGGCTCTGGCGGCGTTCGCCCTCTTTTACCTGTTCAGGACTTTTTAGTAACTATTTTGTGAGTGAAGCAGTACGGGGCGCGGTTCATTTTTTAGACGATAAAGATTATGACCGGTTATGCCAAGACGGACGAGCCCTTCCACGTTAGATTTATAGACACCGGGGAGAAGGTTTCTTTAGAGTTGTCGAACGTGGCGGAGCTGACGCTCAGGCACGTCGAGATTCTCACTATCTTTCTGAAAGACGAAGACACTGCGGGCGGCGGGCCTTCACGGGCGCACATTAAATTCGAGCCTCTCAAATCTATCCAACCGAAAGAAAAGGCCGTGCTCGTGCACAGGACGTGGATTGACGGAAAGCCCGTCGATGCGGAGCACGACCAGATGGCGCGTCTGAAAGAGATGGCAGATAAAGTGAGACCCTACGTGCTGGATATTTCATGGGAAGACGTGGAAGGCAAGACACAATTTCAACGGATACCCGTGGGCCACTGAAAGAAGTAAGCGATGATTGTTTGTGAGTTCTGCGCGCAATACATGCAGGATGGGAAATGCGGGCTCGGCCTCAACATACCCAAGAGCATGAGATGCCACGAGTTTCAGCCGGGCATCGAAAAGTTTTGCGCCGACTCGAAAGATTTCGTCAGCCCCCGACAGATAACCGAGATGGCAACATACTTCGGCATCAAGGGGATGGAACTGAAAAAAGTTAAGCTGATGGCCGAGCGCGCGGATAGCACGCGCTGATAGCTTCAGACTGACCGTATGATTCTGTATCTGATGTATCGCAGAATCATGAATAGTTGAGACTTTGACAACTATACCAATCATGAGTGCATCTCATGCGATTAGCCACTCCTTCTCTCGCGCATCGACGGTGATGCGCCCCGCGCCTTTCGAACAGGCGGCGGCGTTCTGGATAGTCCGAGAGCAGGCCAATTTCAACTTTAGAAGCCGCTCCTTCAAGAGCATCCGAACGCGAGCCTTCGCTGCCAACCGTATCATCGAAGCCACTTTGATTCGAAGCTTCTCTTAACACTCCATTAGAGGAGAGGTACAAAGACATGTCTATGAAACTTTACGTCGGTAATCTGTCGTTCCAGACTTCGAGCGATGATCTGCAAGAGTTGTTCGCACAGGCGGGCACGGTCGAATCAGTCTCTATTATTGAAGACCGTGAGACGGGCCGCTCGCGCGGCTTCGGCTTCGTCGAAATGGCTTCCAAAGAGGAAGGCCAGAATGCCATTGACCAGTTCAACGGCAAAGAAGTCAACGGTCGCGCGTTGAACGTCAACGAGGCCAAACCGCGCGAAGATCGCGGCGGCGGCGGCGGACGCGGCGGATTCGGTGGAAATCGTAACGGCGGCGGCGGTGGACGCGGCGGCTTCGGCGGCGGCGGTGGCGGTCGCACGAATCGCTGGTAAGCACTGCCTGCTTTAACCGGCAACGCTATACACGAAGCGCCCCTGGCCCAACATTTTGTGCCGGGGGCGCTTTAGCTTTAAATGTTTCATAACTTTCACGAACACCCTTCCCGCGTTGAGATACGACTCCGCTGATAACCTTACATAACTAATACAATCGAGCTGGTCCAACTGCGTTACTCTATCATCAGAGTATATGCACACACTTTCAGGGGGATGACGAGTTGCACAAAGAGATGATTACAGACATTCAACGCAAGACAGGCATCAACTGGGCCACGTGTATCACGATGGTCGTTTTTCATATAGGGGCAGTGGCGGCGCTCTTTATGTTTAGCTGGCCCGTTGTCATCGCGACACTTCTTCTCTGGTGGCTCGCAGGAGGCTTGGGCATTGGCGTCGGCTATCATCGCCTGCTGACGCATCGCGGTTTCAAGACGCCGAAACTGGTCGAGTACTTCCTGACCCTCTGCGGCACGCTGGCGCTCGAAGCAGGCCCCATCGCGTGGGTGACGACGCACCGCATACATCACGCGCACACGGACAAGGCCGGAGACCCGCACACGCCGCGCGACGGCAGTTGGTGGGCGCACATGGGCTGGGTGCTGAGAGGCACGGCGCAACGCTACGACGATGACGTGTGCGAGCGTTACGCGCCTGATTTGATGAAAGACCCCGTGCATCGCTGGTTTGAGAAATTCTATTACGTGCCGCTCATCGCGCTCGGCGTAGTGCTACTGGCAATCGGCGGTTGGCCTATGCTTTTCTGGGGCATCTTCTTTCGCGTGACGCTCGGCCTGCATGGGACGTGGCTCGTCAACTCTGCAACTCATTTGTGGGGCACGCGCCGGTTTGAAACGACAGACGATTCACGCAATAGCTGGTGGGTGGCGCTCCTCAGTTTCGGCGAAGGCTGGCACAACAATCATCACGCGCACCCGCGCGCCGCTCGCCACGGTCTCACGTGGTATGAAATCGACTTTAACTGGTGGAGCATTCAAGTGCTTCGTCTCTTACGGTTGGCGAAAGCCGTCAAGCTTGTCCGCGTCAACGCCACATAATCACAACGCGCTGGCCCAGCTACTTCAGGGCGACCCGCAGGGCCGTCGGATACGGGAGATGTATGGTATACTTCTCCCGTTTCGAGCTGTTCTTTAGACAATACACTCTCGACATCGGGATTTCAGGCCCACGCGGGGCCTTCTCCTTGTGCCGTCTGTTGTGTTCAAAACACGCGACCACTTGAGGAGGAGTATTCCGATGCACGCACCAGCAGCATCTCAAAAATCAAGCTCAAAATATTCTCCCTTCCTGCTTTCATACTGCTCTGCATGCAACATCTCCCTTAGCTCATACGCCTCTATTCATCTTCAGAGAGTAGGTGAACAATGAGCAGGGCCGAGATAACTTATGCGCCGGAAACGTGTGCCTGGTGTACTGGGTCTGGAAAGTGGGCCGTGTCGCTTGGCTATGTAGTGTCGTGTCTGGTGTGTGGCGGCAAGGGACGTGTGATGGTCAACCAGCCCTCGGGCCAATGCCAGCAATGCGGAGGCACGGGCCATCGTAACGTCGCCAGCCCCTGTTTGAGCTGCGCAGGTACAGGATGGGTGCGCGTCTTCGGTCAGGGATAAAAGAAATGGCACGAGCCGGATTTATAAACAGAGTGATAATTGTCATCTGAGGAGTAGAAGCAATTTATGGATATGATGAGTAAAAACGGGAGCCACGGATTAAAGATCGCGATTGGTGACGAGTGGCCGGGAATCGATTCTAAATTCCGTTTGATTGTCGTCGCGGCTTTGAGAAGCAAGCAGCTTCTCAGCGGCTCGGCCCCACGCATAGACGCGGACCCGTTGCGGCGTAGAAATACGAGCATCGCTCTCGAAGAGGTCAAGCAGGGACTCGTGCGTTTCGTCAACTCGGATAAGGATTGAGGGATGAAGGCTTTCAAGCGAGCGGCAGACAGATCGTGATGAGCGCAGATAAATCTGAGAAATTCAAGCGGGTGTGCGACGGCGTGTGGCACGACCGCGAATCGATTCTCTCGCGTCGCGGCGCGTTGAGCGGCGAGGCCGCGCTGATGCGTGCCGTCTACTGGCGGCTCTGCAAAGCATGGGGACAACTCAATAAGGGGACGGATGACGGTTATACGGGTTACATGCTTCTCAACTATCAGCGACTGGTGAGCATCATGCTCACGCAGCACGTCGGGTCTCAGTATGACGGCGGCCCGTTGCTCAACGAGCTGGTCAGGCAGTACAGGGACGAGTCCGCGCAAGCTGCCGAGAGTTTGCGAGCACTGAAAGTGAGGTTGGGATGAAAGAGATCAAGGGCTACGCGGTCTTCCCCTCCAGCCATGAATATCACGCCACGAAGGAGACTTCGTTTACCTATCACAGCAGCGCGCACGGCAAAGTGAAGGGCGTCTCTTTGAACAGCCTGTGCGGCGCATATATTGGTCTCGTTCCATATCGCGGCGGTCTCTACCCGAACGGCGACCCGCGGACGCGCCTCTACACGGAAGCCCCGCCGGGGCTTGATTTCTGTAGAAGCTGCGAGCGGCTGATGCAGAAGCGCAGCGGGTGGACGCTTTTTCTCTCGCATCTCTTTCGTCGCCGGGGAAACTTTCGCGCGACCTCGAAATTGTTGGACCGTAGAGCTTGAAAAGTTTGCTCCGGTTGAGTATGCCGGTGCTATTCAGAAGAGAGTGTCCTTTGGAAACATCAAAAATGATCATGATGAAAGGGCTGCGGGTCTTCGTTAATCCGGCGGTGAGCAGAGAGCCTTACGAGCAGGGGATTTTCTACAGCCGCCGCAGCGACGGGCCCTATTATCGCTGGCACTACGAAGCGGAGCCCGGAAGATGGCGCGGCTCTCGTGTGCTCCCTTATGAAATGCCGCTCAAGGAGCTTTGCCATGCGAGCTGGAAAGTTGTGCCGATGGACTTGCAGGCAAGCCTGGCCGAATATTACATAGAATAGGATTGGATTAACTAAACTCGTTCTCAGGAATTAATCTTTCGACATCGGGAGAAGGGCAACCTCTTCCTTGTGCCGTCTGCTCTGGTTCACACATGAGCTAAGCCAAGGAGCTAACCTGATGTCAAAAAAAAATACCCCTGTCAAAAACCAGATTCTCGCCGCGCTCCCTCGTAAAGAGTACGAGCGCCTGCTCCCTCATCTGGAACCCATCCCGTTGCCTCTCGGCTTGAGTCTTTATAAGTCGGGCGATTTCATCGAACATGTTTATTTTCCAAACGAGGGCATAGTCTCTCTCGTTACGCACATGAACGGCGGCGAGACCATCGAAGTGGGTCTCATCGGCCCTGACGGAATGGTAGGCATTCCGGTCCTGCTCGGAGACGATATAGCATTTGAAGAAGCCATCGTGCAGATTGAGGGCAGCGGCTTGCGCATGAAAAGCTCTGTGCTCAAACAGGACTTGAAGAGACCGCATAGCCCGCTGCTCACAGAGCTTTTGCTCTACACACGCTCTCTCATGAAGCAGGTCACGCAAACTGCCGCCTGCAACCGCATACACACGGTTGAAGAGAGGCTCTCGCGCTGGCTGCTGATGTGCCACGACCGTCTGGAATCGGACGAGCTGCCGCTCACGCAGGAGTTTATTTCCAACATGCTGGGGACGCGCCGCGCGAGCGTGGGCAGCGCCGCCACGGGGCTGCAAACCGAAGGATTGATTCGCTATTCGCGCGGCCACATCAGCATCCTGAAGAGGGACGAGCTGGAAGAATTTGCCTGCGAATGCTATCGAGCCGTGAAAGGTAACGGGGACGGGCACGAAAAAAAACTATCCTGAATCAGGCTCCGAAGATAGCTATTCAAATGCACGGTAGCGCGCACAGGTGTTATACTCTCTTCTGAACAACTCACCACTCGACATCTGGATCGAGTTTCCCCCCGGACTCCCTCCTTTTGCCACCTGTTGTTTGTTCTTGGATGAACCCGCAAAAGAGCTTTCACGACGGTCGCACTGGTCAGGAGAGGGGCTATGAAAATCTTACTTTACAACCCGGACAACGGCGTGACGCGAAACTTCATGCCGCATCTCTGGATGTTTCTCTTAAAAGCGCTCACGCCGTCAGGCCACGAAGTGCTCTTGATTGACGGCAACGCCCGTCCCATGAATGAGGAGGAGCTTGTCGAGTTCATTCGCCAGGAAAAAATAGGACTCGTCGGCATAGGCGCGATGACGCGCATGATTGCACGCGCTTATCGAATGGCCGATGCCATACGAGCCGCAGGCATCCCCGTCGTGATGGGCGGGCCGCACGTGACGGAAGTGCCTGATGAAGCCTTGGGTCGAGACGGTGGGCCGCGTCATGCCGATGCGGTTGCACTGGGCGAAGCCGACGAGACGTGGGCCGCGATAGTTGAAGACGCAGCGCGCGGGGAGCTGAAAGAGATTTACGCGCCCGTCGATGCAAAGGGTGTAGAGCGCAAGCCTAGCCTCCAACCCTATCCGGCGATTCCGTGGGAGACGTACGACCTCGATCAGTTCAACATGGTCCCCAAATTTGTCCAACCGCTCTTAAAGCGATACGGCTCGGGCTGGGGCGCTATTCGTCTGATCCCGATTGAATCCGGGCGCGGCTGTCCTTACGGCTGCGAGTTCTGCACGGTCACCGGATTCTTCGGCGATTCGATTCGCTTTCGTTCAAACGAAAGCGTCGTGGACGAGCTTCTCAGGCTCAAGCGACATGCACGCGCGAATCGTGATCAAGTGATAGTCTTTTTCATAGACGACAATTTTGCGATTAACATCAAGCGCACGAAATCTCTCTTGAGAGACATCATCGCCGCCGGCGCACAGCTTCCGTGGATTGCACAGATAAGCGCCAACCTGCTGCGCGATGAAGAACTCGTTGACCTGATTGCCGCCTCTCACGGCAAGTGGATTTTTATAGGCATGGAGTCAATTGACACGGCCAATCTGGCCGATGTAAATAAGAGCTTTAATAAGCCAGCAGAATATGCAGCCGTGCTTGAGCGTCTAGCCAAACGAAACATCTATGCAATTACTTCTTTCATCATCGGTCTCGACAACGATACGCCGGGCGTGGCCGCGCGCACGCTCGAACAGATAGAGACGTGGCCTCCGGGCCTGCCAGTCTTCGGCCAGCTCACGCCTTTTCCTTCGACGCCGCTCTACGAACGGCTCAAGACGAGCGGTCGTTTGACGCGCCCGCAGCACTGGCTGGATTTCGCGCCCTACCACATGGCGCACACGCCTTTGAAGATGAGTATGGAAGAGGCGCACAGGGAGCTGAACTACGCTTGGACCGCTTCCTACAGCCCCAAAAGCATCGAGCGGGCGCTTGATTCCATCAAGGACGAGCCGATCAACTATCGCTTGATTCATTTCGTCATGCGTCTTTTCTTTCGCGGCATCTACTTTCCGCAGATGACGAAACGCGCGTGGTTGAAATTGATAGCAGAGAACCGCAAGCCCATCTGGAAGTTCACGCGCGAGGCCGTCAGCCTTTATCGCGCCGCGCGCCGTCGAAAAGCCGGATTGAAGACCGAGACCGCGCGTCATGTTATGAACAAAGAAGAAGGCGAAATTGTTCGCGAGGGATGAAGGACAGGGGAGGAAAATCCTTTATGAAGGCACTGCTTATTTATCCGGAATTTCCCGATACCTATTGGAGCTTCCGGCATGCTCTCACGTTCGAGGGCAAGCGTGCGGCCTTCCCGCCGTTAGGACTCCTGACCGTCTCGGCGATGCTCCCCGACAAATGGGAGCGACGGCTCGTGGACATGAACGTCAGCCAGCTCACGGATTCAGACATAGAGTGGGCGGACATCGTCTTTACGAGCGCGATGATCGTGCAGAAGGATTCGCTTGAGCAGGTCGTCAATTTATGTAAAGCGCGCGGCAAGCGCGTTGTCGTCGGCGGCCCGTATGTTTCCACGAGCGCCGAGCATCTGCCCGAAGCCGACCACATCTTTGTCGGCGAAGCAGAGACAACGCTGCCGGAGTTTCTTTACGATCTGGAACACGAGTGCGCCCGCCACATCTACAAGGCTGCGGAGCGACCGGCGCTCACGCACACGCCCGTCCCGCATTTTCATTTAATAGACGTCAAGCGCTACAGCGCCATGAGCGTGCAGTATTCGCGCGGCTGTCCCTTTCAATGCGAGTTCTGCGACATCATAGAAATTTACGGTCGCGTCCCGCGCACGAAAACCAACGAGCAGATGATTGCAGAATTAGACGCGCTCAGAGATTTGGGCTGGCGCGGTCTTGTCTTCATCGTTGACGACAATTTCATAGGCAACAAACGCAACGTCAGGCTTCTGCTGCCTGCCCTGATGGAATGGTCCGCGCGTCATGGCGCTCCGTTCTCTTTCCTCACGGAGGCGAGCGTGAATCTGGCGGAAGACGAGCCGCTGCTTGAGCAGATGCGACAGGCAAACTTTCGCCGCGTCTTCTTAGGCATCGAGACGCCTGTCGAAGAAAGTTTGAAAGAAGCGCAGAAGGGACAGAACACGCGGCGCGATCTATTAGAGTCTGTGCGGAAGATTCAATCTTACGGGATGGAGGTGATGGCGGGCTTTATCGTCGGCTTCGACTCGGACCCGGAAGATATTTTCGAGCGCCAAATCAGGTTCATACGCGAGAGCGCCATCCCGCTTGCGATGGTTGGTTTACTCACAGCGCTGCCGGACACGCAGCTCTGGCGACGGCTTGAGCAAGAGGGAAGACTCTTGCAGGAGAGCACGGGGAATAATACGGACGGCTCGCTGAACTTCATTCCTCGCATGGACGCCGCGCGTCTTCTGGAAGGCTACAAGAAGATATTGCGTACCATCTACAACCCTGCGGAATACTACCAGCGCGCGCTCGATTGTCTGTCGCATATCAGGCGGGACAAGCCGGAGCCGCGCTGCACCGGAATCATCAGCGACATGGTCTCATTTGCGCGCGTCACACTGACGCTCGGCGTGCGCGACCCTGCGCGGCTGGAATTCTGGCGCTACCTTGGTCGCGCGATCACGCATCATCATCGGAACTTCGCACAGGCCATCACACTGGCGGCGATGGGTTATCACTTTCGCAAGATAACCGAGACCGTATAAATAAGAGCAAGATGCTTAATGAAGGATAGCGAAAAGAAAACCAACAAGACCTCTATGGCAGCCGTAGGCTTCGTGCTGGGCGTGCTGACCGTCGTCCTCGTCCTACTGGCCCTGAACAAGTGTTGAGCTTACCGCACAGGTAATAAGCGCGACGCGAAATTAGACGAGCATGTTTAGCTTCAAAGTTGATGACAAGATAGAGCTGCGCCTGCTTGAAGAGAGACACGCGGAAGAACTCTTTTCGCTGTTGAAGCAGAATCAGAATCATTTGCAGGAGGAGCTTGTGTGGCTCGACGACCAGCTTTCCACGGATGATGCAAGGGAGTACATCAGGGCTGGGCTCAAGCGCTTCGCGGACAACAACGGCTTGCGGGCAGGCATCTGGTTCGAGGGCAAGCTGGCCGGGATAGCCAGTCTGCATAATCTCGCTCCGGCGGATCGCAGGGCCAGCCTGGGCTACTGGCTGGGCGCTTCTTTTCAGGGGCAGGGGCTTGTTACCAAAGCTTGCCGTGTTTTAATCAACCATGCTTTCAGCGAGCTGAAATTAAATCGGCTGGAGATACAATGCGCGCCTGAAAATCAACGTAGCCGACGGGTTGCAGAGCGGCTCGGTTTCACACAGGAAGGCGTGGTGCGCGAGATGTGGTGGATTCGAGACCGCTTTGTGGATCAAGTCGTCTACGGACTGCTCGCTTCCGAATGGCGGGATGAGAAATCTTAATCTCGAATAGCTTCCCGGTTCTTGAAATGGACACCGAGTGGAACAAAATCCTCTGGCAGCAGTTCGGGGCCGCGATAGACATGCTGGAAAATGCTGTGCGCGCCTGTCCTGAAGAGTTGTGGGGGAAGCGCTCCCGACAACCTGAGTTCTGGTACGTTGTCTATCACACGCTCTTTTTTCTGGACCTCTATCTTTCCGGCTCGGTCGAAGGATTCTCGCCTCCGTCGCCCTTTAATCTTGACGAGCTGGACCCCGCGGGGCTCATGCCCGAACGTGTCTACACGAAAGACGAGCTGCTCGATTATCTTGAGCATGGTCGTGGGAAGTGCCGCGCTACGCTCGCCGCTCTGACGGACGAGCGAGCGCGCGAGCGCTGCCTGTTTTCGTGGGGCGAGATGAGCTTTGCGGAGCTTCTGCTGGACAACATGCGCCACGTACAGCATCACGCGGCGCAGCTCAACCTCATCCTGCGGCAGAAGGTGGATTCTGCGCCCGGCTGGGTCGCCGCGACGAAGAATTAGCTGTCGCAAGCACGAAAGACGCCAGCAAGGGGTGTCGGGAACCCTACTAGGCTCTGTTGTTTAGGCAAAATAAAGGCTTTTGCATTTGCAACTTGAGGGCCACATGAGGCATCATAGTTGCTCAGGTAAGCTCCTTCTCTCGCGCATCAACGGTGATGCGCCCCCGCGCCTCGAACGGCGGCGGCGTTTGGATAGTACGAGAGCAGGCTAATTTCAACTTTCAGAAGCCGCTCGTTTTTTGAGCATCCGAACGTGAATCTTCGCTGTCTACCGTTACTCCGAAGCCTTATTCAATTCGACAGCTTCTCTAGACCCTCATTTATAGAGGGAGAGGAACAACTACACTTATGTCTATGAAACTGTACGTCGGGAATTTGTCATTCCAGACGACGAGCGAAGATTTGCAGCAACTGTTCGGTCAGGCCGGAACGGTCGAGTCCGCCAATGTCATTGAGGATCGCGAAACGGGTCGCTCGCGCGGCTTCGGCTTTGTCGAAATGTCTTCCAAGGAGGAAGGCGAAGCTGCCATCGCGCAGTTCAACGGCAAAGAGCTTAACGGTCGTAACCTGACCGTCAATGAAGCTCGGGCGCGTGAAGATCGCGGCCCGCGCGGCGGCGGTGGCGGTCGCGGAGGCTTTAACCGTGGCGGAGGCGGCGGCGGAGGAGGCCGTGGCGGTTTCGGTGGTGGTGGCGGCGGTGGCCGCAACGACCGCTCGCCTCGCTGGTAAGTTCCCGCGAGCAACCGGCGACACTTTACAAAAAGCGCCCCCGGCAGAAACAGAACGGTTCACCGGGGGCCTTTAATTTTGTCCATACAAGAAAATGGAGCGCACCGCTTGAGCAAGAGGCTCGCGAAGTGCGCGGAAAGACTAGATGAATTTTACGGAACTACAACTTAATCCTGAGCTGGTTCGCGCGTGCGACCAACTCGGATACACTGAGCCGACTCCGATTCAGAGAGAAGCGATTCCCGTCGTGATGACGGGCGCGGACCTCATCGGCTGTGCGGAGACAGGCACGGGAAAGACAGCCGCTTTCCTACTGCCCATCATTCAAAGGCTGATGGAAACCAAACGTCCGGGCGTGCGCGTGCTTGTCATAGCGCCGACGCGCGAGCTTGCTTTGCAGATTGAAGCCAGCTATCGCGAGCTTGCGCCCAAGAAGAGTCCTCGTTGTGCAACGCTCATCGGCGGCACAGGCATGGAGCGACAGCGCGAAGCTTTGCGCACGGGCGCTCAAGTCGTCATCGCGACACCTGGACGACTGCTTGATCATCTCGAAAGAAAAGCGCTCAATCTAACGTACGTGGAAGTGCTCGTCCTTGACGAAGCCGACCGTATGCTGGACATGGGTTTCTGGCCCTCTATTAAAAGAGTGCTGAATCTCTTGCCCGCGAAACGCCAGACGCTGCTTTTCTCTGCCACCATGTCACCGGCCATAGAAGAGATTGCGCGCTCGAACATGCACAAGCCGCAGATGGTCGAAGTGAGCGTGCGCGGACGCGCGCCGATTTCAGTCGAGCAAACAGCTTATCCTGTGGAAGCTTCGTCGAAGACGGCGCTCCTGCTAGACCTTCTTGAGCGTGAACAGTTGGACCGCGTGCTTATCTTTACGCGCACGCGGCGCGGAGCCGAAAGGCTTTCGCACATTCTTACCGCTCGTGAGCATAGCGCGAATCGTATTCACGCAGACCGCACGCAGCCGCAGCGCGAAGCCGCGCTACGGGATTTCAAGCGCGGAGCAACGCGCGTGCTCGTGGCGACGGACATCGCCGCGCGCGGCATTGACGTTGACGCGGTCTCACACGTAATTAATTACGATGTCCCCATGGCCCCGGAAGATTACGTGCATCGCATTGGCCGCACGGGTCGTGCCGGAAAGGCTGGCCGCGCGATTACGCTGGTCACGCCTGCCGAAGAACTTTCGGTTCGCTCAATCGAGCGGCTGACGGGCCAGTCGATTGAACGCGTGGTGCTGCCCGCTTTCGGCGGCACGCGAACGAGCGTGAACGCGGGAGCAGCGAAGACGTTTGCTCCCATGAGACAGGCTGCGAGCATCGGGCGACGCTCGTTTCGCCCGCGCCGCTCACGCTAATTACTAACGTTGGAAAGGGACGCTCGGACTGTTAAAAGCCCTTGCGTCCCGCATTAAACAAAGAAGGAGAAAACTGGTTGTCAAAAGAAGACCTGATTCCAGCCGAAGGCGTCGTGGTGGATAAACTGCCTAACGCTTTCTTCAAAGTTCAAATCGACGGCAGTGACCACATCGTGCTGGCACAGATTTCCGGCAAGATGAGGAAAAATTTTATACGCATTCTGGCAGGCGACCGCGTCAGCGTTGAGCTCTCACCCTACGATCTCACAAGAGGGCGTATTACTTACAGGTACAAATAAAGTTTTCTGAATTGGTAAAAGCGACAAGATCAGAAGCGTTTCATGACGGATGAGAGGAGGCGAGATGGAGAAACATATCTATACTGTTGGTGATCGTGTGGAGAAGTTCTGCGAAACGTGCGGCGAGGAGCGTGGGCACGTGGTCGCATCCGTGACTAAGGCTGGAAAGGTTTCGCGCGTCAGTTGCCCGCAATGCGGCACGCGCGGCTCTTTTAAGAGTGGAACCGTGACGGCCCAACGCGCTACCGCCAAGTCGGGCGCGCCTTACGACCGCACGCGCACGTATCGCGCCGGTCAGACCCTGATGCACCCCACATTCGGGCCGGGAGAAGTGACGGCGGTCATCGAGCCGCAGAAGATAGACGTCCTCTTCTCCGATAGAATGCGACGCCTTATACACGGGCATGCTGCTCAAGGGTAGACTCGGATTTAGCAAGCGCCGCAAGCGGCGCAAAAAACAACCAAGCGTCGTCCGGCGAGTGGCTGAAGGCATGCGGCTGACTTTTCGTGCCGAACTGATGCCCGGTAGAGAGGCATTGGAGCGCACGTTCATAGTCGGTCGCGTGCTTGCCAACGGGCGCGTGGAACTGGTTGGCCTCGGCGGCCAGCATGCCATCACGGAATTTGAAGCTATGCCGTGAACTGTTTCAAAGCTTGAAACACGGCTCGCGCCCGTAACTATCAGCCGTAAACTTTAATAAGCGCAGCGATTTGAAAATTAACGGCTCGCGTCGAGCGCGCTTTCGTCTGGTCTAAACTTTCCCCTTGATTATCGAGAGCCGTCGCTTGTTCCCCTTTAAAGCGTTCACATTATTTATCTGTAAAGAAGCGAGAGAAATTATTTCTCAATAGAATGATTCTTATGTACGTCAGCGCGCATAATTGCTATACTTTTTATTGCTAGGGTTTGACACAACAACTTTCCACGCGACATCTGGATCGAGTTCCCCGGCTCCCTCCTTATGCCAATTGTTTGGTTGTTTCTTTCCACTTCCACGACCGCACGAAGGGTCAGACCAAATTACAAGACACAAACAGTTGGCAGAGGACTATGAAAATCCTACTCTATAACCCGGACAACGGCGTGACGCGAAATTTCATGCCGCATCTCTGGATGTTTCTACTGCAATCGCTCACCCCGCCGGGCCACGAGGTCGTGCTCATAGACGGCAACGCGCGCGCGATGACCGATGATGAAATCGTGCAATTTGTCCGCGACGAAAAGATTGGACTCGTCGGCATAGGCGCGATGACGCGCATGATTGCCAAGGCTTATCGCGTCGCCGATGCGATTCGAGCCGCAGGCATCCCCGTCGTGATGGGCGGGCCGCATGTGACGGAAGTGCCTGATGAAGCTCTTGGTCGAGACGGTGGAGTGCGTCATGCTGATGCGATTGCACTGGGCGAAGCGGACGAGACGTGGCCCCAGATTGTGGAAGACGCCGAGCGCGGGACGCTGAAAGAGATTTACGAGCCCGTCGATGACACAGGAAAGGAGCGCAAGCCTAGCCTCCAACCTTATCCGGCGATTCCGTGGGAGACTTACGACCTCGATCAGTTCAACATGATTCCAAAGCTCGCCCAGCCGCTTTTACGTCGCTATGGCGGGGGCTGGAACACGCTGCACTTGATTCCGATTGAGTCGGGGCGCGGCTGTCCTTACGGCTGCGAGTTCTGCACGGTCACCGGATTCTTCGGCGATTCGATTCGCTTTCGTTCAAACGAAAGCGTCGTGGACGAGCTTCTCAGGCTCAAGCGACATGCACGCGAGAATCGTGGACAGGTGATAGTCTTTTTCATAGACGATAACTTTGCGATTAACATCAAGCGCACGAAATCTCTCTTGAGAGACATCATCGCCGCAGACGCTCAGCTTCCGTGGATGGCGCAGATAAGCGCCAACCTGCTACGCGATGAGGAGCTGGTGGATTTGATAGCTGCTTCCGACGGCAAGTGGGTTTTCATAGGCATGGAGTCGATTGACACGGCCAACTTGGCCGACGTCAACAAGAATTTTAACAAGCCAGCAGAGTATGCCGCCGTGCTTGAGCGTCTAGCCGCGCGCAACATCTACGCCGTCACTTCTTTTATCATCGGGATGGACAACGATACGCCGGGTGTGGCCGCACGAACGCTTGAGCAAATAGAGACGTGGCCTCCGGGCCTGCCAGTCTTCAGTCAGCTCACGCCTTTTCCTTCGACGCCGCTCTACGCTCGTCTCAAGGAAGCCGGACGGCTGACGCGCCCCAAACACTGGCTCGATTTTTCGCGGCCCTATCAACTGGCGCACACGCCTCTGAAGATTACTATTCCGGAAGCGCAGGCGGAATTGAAGCATGCGTGGACTGAATCCTACAGCCCCGCAGCGAATCAAAGAGCCATCGAGGCCATACGCGACCAGAGGCTTGATCTTCGCGTCACGCATCTCATCATGCGCCTCTTTTTCCGTGGTATCTATTTCCCGCAGATGAACAAGCGCGCGTGGGTAAAACTGCTGGCAGAGAATCGCAAGCCGATAATGCAACTGGCACGCGAGGGTTTGAGCAAATACCGCGCTGCCCGCGCACGACGAGCCGCAGGCCAGAGAGACCGCGCGTCTTTGCGCTCGCTGATTGAAAAAGAGAAAGCCAACGATTAAGCAGAAAGCCCCTGAAGGGGGCGGAAGAATTTAGCCCACGGCGTGAGCCGTGGGGTGAGTAACGAATACAGATTAAGAGCCCCTGAAAGGGGCGAAAGAGATTCCGAAGTGAACTTCTTCCGCCCCCTTCAGGGGCTCAAGATATTTACGAACTCTTACGTCGAACTCGCGTGAAACTATATCTGCGCTTCCTTTGCGCCCTCTCTGCGTCTCGGCGGTGAATCTCGTTTGAGACTCATCCGCTTACGGCTGGTCTTCCGGTAGCCCTTCCGCCTTGAGCCTGCGCTTGGCCGCAATCAATCCTTCCTGCAATTCCGTCGGCTCCGGCTCCTCCGGCAGCTTCTTCATCGCGCGCATCATGGTCTTTTTCGTGAAGACCTGCGCGCGCCACTGGGCTATGCGCTCTATCAAGTGCTGGTAGGCCGTGACGGGCGTGGGCTCGCGCGGCGTTTCCAGTGTGAGCAGACTTCCCAGGTGGTTGGCGCTCGTGACGCGCGCTCCCATATCAGGAATAGTTCCGTCCGGCTTCTGGCAGAACTTGAGCAGGATTGTTTTGATGATGGAGGTGTGGTCGAAAATCGTGCTAGACACCTTGCCCCTCTCGACCCAGGGCGAAACGATGATGGCCGGGACACGCACGCCGTACTCGCGAAAATTCGCATTGTCATCCACCGCCTCATCCGGTGGGTGTACGTGATCGTAAAAGCCTCCGTGCTCGTCGTAAACAATGAGCAGGAGCGTGCGGGGCCACGCGGGGCTGTTGATGACGGCGTTGTAGAGCTTGAGCACCAAATCCTGACCTGCCATCACGTCCGAAGGCGGGTGGTCGTCGTTGGATTCCATTGGGCCCGTGACGTGGTAATCAAAATAGTTCGGGTCAATCCAGGAGACGGATGCTAGATCGCCCCTCTCCGCATGGTCCAGAAACGTCGTGCGGCTGAAAGTCGTCTTCCGGTCGAACCAGAAAAATTTGCCGAAACTTCCGACGCGATAGTTACCGTCAAGGAGGCGCAGCGTCGCTATGTCATGCGCGTACCATCTCCACGAGACTTTAGCCGCATCTAGATGGCGTATAAACGAAGGGAGATTATAGAGAGGGACTCTTTTGTTATCCTTGCTCCCGTCCGCGCGGCCCATGATTGAATAGAGGCGGTTGGGCCACGTAGCTCCACGCACGGGGCTGAACCACTTGTCGCAGATGCAGAAGTTGCGCGCCAGGTGGTCGTAAACGGGCACGGTCGAGCCGTTGTGATAGCCCATGATATTGCCGGGGTCGTCGGTCGGGTGACGCGCAGCATAATCTTCCACGAAGCCGCCGTTGTTATTGCTTACCTGAAGGGCTACGCACGCCGCCGAGTGGCAAGGGTCGTTCTGAAAGATGGTGCTCGTAAAAGGATGAATCTCGTAGTCTTTCTCTTTGTAGCGATTTGATAGACCAGCCGTCAGACCGTCCACCTCGTCGCGCCCGCCTTCCAATTTCAAATAGCCGAGCATCTGGTCGAACGAGCGGTTCTCAAGCATGAGCACGACGATGTGATCTATCTTGTTCAGTCGTTCCTGATCGGTGGGGTCAACTCCGCCGTGTACAAACTTTGTGACGGCCTTTTTGACGACGGCGCGTTTCGCTTTTTTGGTCGGCGCGGGCCGTGTTTTGGTTGGAGCGGCTTTCAGGGTCTTCGGCGCAGCCGCCTTCTTTACGGTTTTCTTCTTCGCAGCTTTACCGGTTTTGGTAGAGCGTGTCGCCTTCTTCGTTTTAGCTTTGCGACTAGCTTTTCGCTTATCGGCCATGATGCACTCCTATCTGGAAAATTAGACTTAAGACGAGCGACGCGGGCGAGATTATCAAGATGCGCTCCGGATAATTTCGAAAGATCAACCGCGAGAGTGAGGCTAATGAGAGCGTTCTCGTTAGCAGAATCAATGACTGGAAAACGGCCACACAATATGCACGTCAAAGGCAAATGTCAATAGTTGGTTTGCAAAGCGTCGCCCGCGGAGCACGGATGCTCCTGTCAATAATAGGGCTGAAAAAAGAGAAGCGCGCCGCACATCCTTCGTGCGCGGCGCGCTTCTCTCGAATATCTCGCTCGATAAAAGCTTCGCGATGCCTTAGCTCTTGCGAGCGACGTAGAAGTAGTTCATCACGTCGTGCGGAGGCTGTTCCACCCGGACGCTCTTGAAACCGGCCTCGGCCAGCATTTTTTCGGCTGTCTCGACACCCCACATCGTGCCTAATCCAGCACCACCTAGAGCCAGCGAGACAGTCATGCAGTGCATGCAGGAGATGGTGTAGAGAAACGGGCCGACCGGGTGGTTCATGTTCTTGTGCACATCGCACGAGCCCGCGATGTCCTGCATCAGAAACGTGCCGTCCGATTTCAGCGCTTGTGAAATCACGCCGAGCACGCGCTGTGGCTGTGCCTGATCGTGTACGGCGTCGAAGGCCGTGACGAGATCGTATTTCTCCACTTCATCGATCATCGCCACGTCCTTGACGACAAAGCACACGTTCTTTAATCCCTTCTCTTCGGCTTCGAGGCGCGCCTTTGCGATGCCTTCGTCCGAAAAGTCGTAGCCCATAAAACTGCTGTGCGGGAACGTCTCGGCCAGAAGGTTCAACGTGCGCCCGCTACCGCAGCCAATGTCGAGCACCTTGATGCCGCGCGTCAAGCTTTCGGTCAGACCGTGGACCATGGGCAGAATCGTATCAATCAAGGCCGCGCCCACCGTCTGCGTGCTCTCTTCGGCCATCACCTCGTGAAAGCGCCCGTAGGCGGAATAGGGGACTCCGCCACCGTTGCGAAAACATTCTATGATGCGGTCTTCGACACCGCCGAGCACAGAGATGAACTGCATGGTGTTCGCCACGTTGTTCGCTCCGGCGGCGCGCGTCAGCGCCAGAGCGTGCTCGGGCGGCAGGTAGTAGGTCTCGCGCTCGGTATCGTATTCGACGATGCGCCCCGTCGTCATCGCTCCCAGCCACTCGCGCACGTAACGCTCCTCAAGGCCGGAGGCTTCGGCAATCTCAAGCGATGTCGAAGGCTCAAGACGCGCCATCACGTCAAAGAGACCCGTGCGATGGCCTATGCTCGACATCAGGGCTAGACCGGCGCTATTTAAGACGCCGACCATTCTTTCCATAAACGCTTCAGCTTTTGCTTGTTGTATCTCGGTTACAGTCGCAATCATTTTCGTCAGTTTCTCCTACAAAACTTTCAGCTAATCTTTACGGCCCACGACGCGTCAAACTCGCTTGAAGCACCGAAGGGCGCTCGGTCTCGAACTACGAGACGCATACTAGAGCTAATACGTACGGAAGTCGTTAGACGCCTTTGAGATTTTTATGAAATAGTTCTGAAAGCTTTAAGTCAGGACGGCGCAGAGGTTTACAGGACGAGCATTCTCCGCGAAGCAATCACCGCCGAGACGCGGAGGACGCGGAGTTAACGCAGAGAGAGTTGAATCATTTTCTCTGCGCTTCCTCCGCGCCCTTCGCGTCTCGGCGGTGAGTCTGAACCGAAACTGTCCCGCTAAAGAAAATTCAGGAGACAGGGAATCGCCGTTTCGTCTTATACTCATGCTAATGGAAAAAGCACGCGCCGCGCGCAATCGAACAATGACGATTTCCGCAAAGGAGCTTCAGACATACAAGCAGCGCCTCGTGCGTTTGCAGTCTCCCACGCAGTTGGAAAACGTGCTGGATAAAACCATCTGTCAGGATGTGTTTGAGGCGATACGGTTTTTACCAGGTGAGTCCGTGGACCTCTTGTTCGCGGACCCGCCCTACAACCTGTCCAAGACATTTAACGAGCAGACGTTTCAGCAGACCTCGCTGGCGAAGTACGAAGCGTGGCTCGACGGGTGGCTCGCAGAAACTCGCAGGCTGTTGAAGCCTTCGGCGTCCGTTTACGTCTGCGGCGATTGGCGTTCTTCAGCCGCCATACACCGCGCCGGGGCAAAGTATTTCAAGGTGCGAAACCGCATTACGTGGGAGCGCGAGAAGGGCCGGGGCGCAAAGGCCAACTGGAAGAATTGCTCCGAAGACATCTGGTTCTTTACCGTCTCGGACAGCTATACGTTCAACGTACGGGAAGTGATGCTCAAGCGACAGGCGCTTGCGCCCTACACGGACGAGGGCGGGAGGCCGAAGGATTGGGAGGAGCAAACGAACGGCAGATTTCGGCTGACGCATCCTTCCAACATCTGGACCGATCTGGTCGTGCCGTTCTGGTCCATGCCGGAAAACACAGAGCATCCGACACAGAAGCCGGAAAAGCTGCTGGCGAAAATTATCCTCGCGAGCACGCACGAAGGCGACGTGGTGCTTGACCCGTTCCTCGGCTCGGGCACGACATCGGTCGTCGCCAGAAAACTCGGGCGGCGCTTTATAGGCATCGAGATTGATGAGACCTTTTGTTGCGTGGCGGAAAAGCGTTTGGAGATGGCGGGCCTGAATCCTTCGATTCAAGGCTACGCGGGCGGAGTCTTCTGGGAGCGAAACACACACGCCGTGCAGAACCGTAAAAAGAAAGGGATGAGGGCGGAGGGATGAGGGATGAATTAAAAGCAAAGACGCTCTTTCTTTACTTCATCCCTCATCCCTCCGCCCTCATCCCTTTCTTCTGTAGACTCCGTTGAAGCGTACGTTTGCGCCGCCGCATCGCTCGTTGTCCGTGGCGATGATGTAGGGGCCGACCAGCTTGAGCGTTACCTTGCAGTCGCCTTCGTCGAGCACGAGCACGTTGCCTTCGGGCTTGCCCGAAGCCCCGATAGAGCCTTCGTGCACATTGTCGTTAAGTCCTTTCCAGTAAGCCTCGCCATCGACTTTTAACAAGCCCGTCCTTCGGTCTCGACTGATGTTCAGAGTTTGATAGTAGTACTTCCAACGCCCTAGCCATTGTCGCAGTGCAGGCGCTTGATTGGATTCCGTGACAGACAGATTAACTGCGGGTAGCCACCCGACCGTCTCGCTGCCGCGCGCGGGCTGATACCACGCGCACATCCAGTTGCCGAATTTTCGGGAAACAATCACGCGGTTGCCCGGAATCAAGTATGCTTTCTGGCGGCACACCTTCTCGCCCGCTTGCGGGCAATTGTCCTCGTCGCCCAGAAAATAGATTCGAGCGCGACGCGCGCCCGTCACCTGCGCCAGCTTGAACTCTTTGGAGTCTTCCGGAAACGCTCCGTTGCGACACCAGTTCTCGGGATTCCCCGGCACTTGCGCGGCGGCTAACACGGGCGCGCAGAGTATCAAGAGACTAATCCAAAAAATCTTTACGCTCATCCACACCTTCACATGAAATCAAGCTTGCAGGTCTTTCACGAATCTTACTTCTGTCAGCCCGTTAAAGCTGTAGCCGAGTTTTTCATTGACCCTTTGCATCGCAGGGTTGGCGCTGCATGATTCAAAATACTGTTTGCCGTCGTCAAGACATTTCTTGATGTCATAAGCTTTCAAGTAGGTCGCAACACCACGGCCCCTGTAATCAGGATGCACAGCCGTCCCGCCCCTGTTCTCCCCGTGCACGCTCGTATAGGCAACGTACTCGTCTTTGAGCTTCATGATGGAAAAATGCTCCGGGGCTTTGATGTCTGTAAAGAGCGAGTGGAGTTCGCCCTGCACCATGTGGCCTCGCTGTGTAGGGTCGGGCGAGGGCCATCCTTCTCGTGCGCGCTCCAACAGTTTCGCCAGCTTGTTCACAGGATCGCCATGCGCTTCGTCTTCCCGTTTGAAGGACGTAGCGGAAAAACCTTCAGCAGATAATTTCGCTCCCAACTCCTTCCACTTCTCAAAAGAAAAATCCTCCGCGTGTAGAGACATCCCGCGCATACGATGAATTTCTCTGCAACCTTTGGAAGCAGCGAAGGCGAGGCTTCGGTCCATGCCTTCCATAATTCTTAACTGAAGATAGCGCCCGCCACGACGTGCGACTTCCCGTTCTACTTCTCGCAACAGGGAAGTTCCAACACCCTGTCCCGCATGTCGCGGGTCAACCAGAAGGTTCAGCCTGAAATGAGTTTCATCCAGAGGATAAGCGGCCCCGTAGCCTTTGATTTCATCGTCCAGATAAACGTACCTGATGCAATCGTTCTCAAGGCTCTCGATTTGCTGGCAGGGCTGCCAGAGAAAGAATTCTAGATTCAAGTGATCATGCACGCGAGCGTGTATAGCAATCACGTCGTCAACATTGACTTGCTGGAAGGGCACTACTTTCATGCACAGAGAGTTACGTCACAGCAAGGAAAACAGTTCCTTCACTAAAAGCAAAAGGAGCGCTTACGCTTTCTCGCCAGGTCCAATGCTTACCGTTCTAAGAAGCTGTTTGAAAATCCCTGTCATTGGTTTAGCTCCGTAGGAGCGAGGATGTTTATAGCTCGCAGGCGACAATACATATCAAGCTCCGTAGGAGCGGCATGTCACGGATGCGGAACATGCCGCTCCTACGGAGCTTGATTCTTGATTGATGTCGTTAAGCTATAAACATCCACGTCCCTACGGGACTTTTCAAACTGCTTCTAAGTTGGAGCTTCAATACTTCCGACCCTGTCAATCGAGTCGCGCAGGATAGCTTCGTCAACACGGCCTAGCTGAGCGATGCGGCGGGCGGCGCGGTCTGCGGCTTCCTGTACGACGTGACCGGCGTGGCCCTTGGCCCACTCCCATGTGATGCGATGTCCTCGCGCCGCTTCGTCCAGACGCTCCCACCATTCAAGGTTAGACTTGCGGCGAAAGCGGCCCGACATGGTTTCGACCACGTAGCGCGAGTCCGTCACGAGCCGCACGCGGCAAGGCTCGCGCAAAGCTCTAAGCCCGAGCGCTGCTGCGGCAATCTCCGCCTGCTGGTTCGTAGCCACGCCGATGTATTCGCCTACGGCCCGCCACACGCCGCGATAGCCTAAGAGCGCAACGGCTGCCGCGCGCGTCACCGTCTGGCCGTTGCCGAGGCTTGAGCCGTCGCAAAAAATTGTGACGTGTTTAGTTGAAGAGGACACCTGTGGTTTACTCATTCGTTAAGAGAGATTGACTTGCTGCGGGCGTTAAGAGATTGGCTTCCTGTGGCCGACCGACGCCGACGTGTAAGACATGGTCCACGCTGCCCTCGAACGTGTCGTCATGAGAGATGATGAAAAGCTGGTCGAAGTGCTGTACCTGTCCTATCTGTTGCGCCAGGCGCTCGCGCCGCTCCGCGTCCATGTTGACCGTGGGCTCGTCGAAGAAGGCCAGGCGTATGTCCGACAATTGCTTGAGGAGCGCAAGCCGTATGGAGAGCGCGGCGGCCATCTGCTCGCCGCCCGACAGGTTCGGGAAAGAGCGCTCGTGGCCCTCTTCTTCGAGAATGATTTCGTAATCGCGCGACCAGCGCAGCGCGCGGCTCGCTTCGCCCGTAATCTCGCGGAAAAGTTGATTGGCCTCAATCGAGATGTTGTAAAGATAGCTCTCGGTAATCAGCGGCCCGGCCTGTTTGAGCGTGTCGCGTATAAAATCGGTCGCCTCGTCTAGCTTTTCCAGCTTCTCTTTAGCAATCAACTCCTCGCGTCTCTCTTCGCGCACTTTTGTAAGACGCTCTATCTCCGCGCCGAGCGAGGATGCACGCGTGCTTGCCGCATCAAGCTGCGCGGAAAGAGCAGCCGCGCGCTCTCTCGCCGTAGCCAGATGGGCGCGCTCCAGAGCGTGACGCTCGCGGTCGTAAGAAGTGGAGAGCTTTTCAAACTCAAGCCGCGCCGCAGCCGCTTCCTGCGTGCGGCGCTCGGCCTCGCTTTCCGCTTTTTTTACTTCCGCCTCGCGCGCCGGAAGCGTCGCCGCCAGGGCTTGAGTCGCCAGATATTCACGCTGTGCTTCCTGCGTGCGGTCGCGCGCGCTGCGCGCCTCGTCCCACTCCGCATCCAGAGTTTTGTACTCTTCTAAGCGCACGCGCAAATCGCTCGACTTCTCTTCAAGAGTGCGCAGCGCATCACGCGCGCCAGCGAGTTCTTCGCGGCGTGCCGTAATGGCTTCGGCCTCCGTGCGAAGCTGTAGCGAGCGCCCGCGCGGGTCGTTTAAGGCGCGCAAGCGTGCTTCCGTTTCCTCTATGTCTTTCTCCAGAGAGGCGACGGCCTCCGCGTTCGCCGCCACACTCGCGCGTTCGTCACGCTTGCGCTTGCCCTCCTGTTCTATCTCCGCCAGCCTCTGCTGCAAGGGCTTCAGCTCCGCGTGGCGCAGCGCGGCCTCGCGCATGACAATCAATTCGCCGTCAACGCCCGAAAGCTGTGCCCGCAGCTCATTCAGATGCTCGCGCGACGCAAGGGGAAGCTGACGTAGCTCCGTGTCCAGGCGTGTGATAGTCGCTTCACGCTCTTTGAGCGATTGGGTTGTACTACGCAACTGCGCGCGCATGGCTTCGAGCTTTGAGACTTCACGCTCGGCCTCACGAGCCTCGCGCACAGCTACGGTGAGACTCGTGCGCTCACGCTCTAGCGCGCCCATCTCCGCCGTGTTCGTTGCGAACTGGTCCTTAAAATAATCTTCGAGGGTTTGCCCTTCGGGGATGTTCAAACATCTCTGCGAGAGAATCGGGCACAGGCCGTTTCGGACTTCGCGGCGAAATTTTTCATCGCGTGAAAGCTCTGCGCGCAAGTGCGCGAGCCGTTCGGTCAGTTCACTCTCGCGTGTGACGAGATTTGCAACTTCTGCGGCGCGGGCCGTGCGTTTTTCCAAATTGGCAATCTCGCGCCGGTGCGCGTCCGCTTCACGACGAAGGCGCTCGACCTCTTTGGCCTCGCCCTGTCGCTGCGACGAGAGATGCTTGAGGCTGGTCGCGGCCCTTTCCGTCTGGCTGAGAGAGGTTTCGATGCCGAGCCGCTCGCTTTCAAGCTGCGCGACGCGTGCGCCTGCGCCCTCGCCCTGCTCCGCCTCGCGAACACGCGCCTTTGTTTGCGCATGCTGTGCGCGAAGCTCTTGCAACTCCGCGTCCAGTTGCGCAAGTCGTGCGCGCTCGCTCAAGGCACGCGCGCGCAAGTCACGCAACCGCTCGCGCTCGCGCTCCAATTCTTCCTGCTCGGAAACTTTAGGCACAAGCAATTCGATGGCGGCGGCGGCTTCGACCGCGCGCGCCAGCTCCGCTTCCAGACGGCGCGCGTCCGCACGCGCCGCTTCAAGGAGGCGTGCTATCTCGGCTTCTTCGCGTCGCAACTGGTCACGCGCAGCGCGCGCTTCGTCCAGCCTTGCGAGGGTTGAAAGCGCCTGCTGGTGTGTCTGGTAATCGGCTTCGACTCGTTGCTGGCGCTCGCGTGCCGTTTGAGCCGCGTCGCGTTCTGCGCGCAGGTCTTCCATGCGGCGCGTGGCCGCGTCGCGCTCGACCGCCAGACGCTCGGAGAGCGCGCGCGTCTCCAGCAGTTTTGTTTCCGCCTCGTCCATCACAGAGACCGAAGCCCCGCGCTCGGCTATTTCCTTCTGCGCGAGGTCGAGCGACGCGCTCAATTCTTCCGCATGACGCGCGGCCTCTTTGTGTTCCGCAACTAATTCGTCATAGCGCGCGAGCTGGCCTTCGGCCCCTGCGATGCGCTCGCGCACTTCTGCTGTGCGCTCGCGTATGAGGTTCACAGTGTCGCGCAAAGCTTCTGCGCCGTCGCGATACTCTTCGACTTTGAGCAGACGATCAAACGCGGCCTTGCGTGCGTTCGGCGTGAGCAGAAATTCGGCGGTGAATGAGCCCTGCGGAACGCCTATGGCCGAGCGGAACAGTGATTTAATATCCGTCCCCGGTTCTATCCCTAAGTGCTGGCGCAGGAACGCGCCGACATCCACCTTCTTTTCCGCGATACGCATCTTGAGGCCGTGGTCGTAAACGTAATAGCCCTGACCCGTGTCGCGATAAACCGTGTAGGGGCGCTCGTCCAGGTCGCTCACAAACGTCACACGCACTAAGCCCTTCTTCGTGCCGCGACGAAGAAAATCCTCCTTGCTGTATTCGAGCGTGTCGAAGAGCGCCCACGCGATGGCTTCGAGGATAGTGGTCTTACCAGCTCCGTTTTCGCCCGTGATGGCGGTCGTGCCGCGCTCGAAGGCAAAGTCAGAGTGGACGTGTGATTTGATGTTTTCCAGCTCGACGCGTGTGACGTGCATCTCTTGATTTTGGATTTTAGATTTTGGATTTGCGATTAAAGAAGTCAGATTCAAACAGGGATGGACAGGATAGACAGGATAAAAGCAGTGCAAAATTCAAAATGCAAAATGATGAAAGAAAAGCTATTCTTTAATTCTGCACTTTGCACTTTGCATTTATCATTTCTTCTGTATCCTGTTCATCCTGTCCATCCCTGTTAGTTTCTTTCCTCGCGCTCTTAGTATGCAAATCCAAGTCGGTTGACGTCATCAGCCTATCATGAAAAGGCGCGTTTACTCTAATGAGCCTTTGCGCTGGCGCGGTAGCCATAAAAGGAGCGAGAGGGGACTCGCGATGAGCAGCCACATCATCGTTTCCAGCCCAAAGCGTTGAGCTACAAAGCCTAGCGCCAGCGGCGTCAAATCACCGGTCAGCCCCGCCACGTTCCCGAGCGTCATCACCGCGCCGCTTCGATCAGGCATAATCCTGTATAGCTGCGCTTTCAAAATCGCGTACCAGCCCGCGTGTGTAAAACCCAGCAGCGCAATCAAGACCAGCTTGAGCCCCACGGTCGGCGCTAAAAGAAAAAGCGCCAGCAGACAGAGAACGATGCCTGCGCTCCACCGCAAGTAGCTGAGACCGCGCACGCGCTCCATGAGCGGGATAAGCAGAAAATCTCCGACGAGCCCGACGCCCATCCAGACGACAAGCGCCAGCCCCGCTTCTGCTTCCGTCAACCCCGCGACATCCACAAAGTAGAGCGCAAGATAAGTTTGCAAGCCTCTTTCCAGTAGGTCCGACGTCTCAAGCAGCACGAGCCAGCGCACGACCGCTCGCCGCTTTAGCTCACGAAGCGCGCCGCGAATTCCGTCCAGCAGAGTTGTGCGCTCATCTTCCTTTATATCTTCCTGCGGCTCTCGGAACGGAGCGCGCCATGAGGCCGCGACCAGCACGAGCGCAAACAGTGCCATCGCGACAAACAACCCGCGCCAGCCCGCGCCCGCGACTACGAAGAGGCTCAACGCGAACGGCCCTGCGACGTTGCCTAAAGAACCGGCGAACGTCCAGCGCACCATGTTCTGTTCGCGTCGCGCAGGCGTTGCGTCCATCAAGACGACCTGCGCGATGTTGACGAACGCTCCGCCCGCCGGGCAGAAGAGAACGAAGGCCACTAAAAGGAACGCGAAATTGTTGCTTGCGGCCACGAGCATGAGCGCGGCGGCGACAAAGATGCCGCCCGTGAGGACGAGCACGCGCCTGCGCCAGATGTCCGCGAGGATGCCTATCAGGGGTTCAAAGAGAAGGTTGGATAAAAATCCGGGCACGCTCATCAAAAGACCTATCTCCGCATAAGAGAGCGCAAGGTCTTCGCGAAGGAGCGGCCAAGCGGCGCGCAGAGTGCCGTCCACTATCTCGTCCAGAAATTCTATAGCGAGCAGCGTCAGCGTGAAACGTCGAAGAGTACGACGTAGGGGCGCGCGCGCATCCAGACGCGCAGCGTCAATCTCGGAATTAAGCATTGGATGATTCCTCTTTGTTCTCGGAAGTTTTTGGACCGCTTCGTGTGCGAGTGAAGAGAAGCGTCTTCCGAGGCGGAGGAATCACGGTGCGGGCACAGTAATACACGCGTCGGCGCTTTCGTGCCGACCGGCCCGCGAGATTGAATCCGTCAGGAAATAATTACCAGGGAGGGAAAGTCAAACAGGCGTTCATGATAGTTGCCTCAAATGTGGTTTACAGGTTCCTCAATGAGGATACTTTACCCAATTCGCTCCACAGCCGCAAGGAAACTTCTCTTCCGGCGTTGTTCAGCCCCTTTCAGGGGCTGAAGATAATAGCCCACGGCGTGAGCCGTGGGAATGAGTCGCAATTAAATAAAGAGAGCCCCTGAAAGGGGCGAAAGATGCTCATGCCGGAATCTCTTTCGCCCCTTTCAGGGGCTCTCAACTCTTTTTTCGTCGCGCATCCCCACGGCTCACACCGTGGGCTATTATCTGTCGCCCCTCGCGGGGCTCGAAACAGGCTATACCAACTACGATTCGCTATAAATCTTCTACCCGTAGAACGGTGTCCGCGTTCTTCCATGCGCGCTCGTACTCGGCCTGTATCATAGAGGCGGCGTGATTCTTGCCCTGCCCTTTGAGGCTTTCCCTGAGACCGAAGAGCGAGCGGCCACTGCGCGGGTTCTTTACCAGATCGGCGCGAAAGACCTTTTCGGCTTCCGCGTAATCGCGTTTGACGAGCAGTGCGCCGCCCAAAGATTCTCTCGCGGGGATAAACCAACCGGGAGGTTCGTCGTAAGCGAGCGCGTCTTCCATCTCCACGGCTCGTTTCAGAAGCTCTATGCTCTTTGACGGGTCGCGCCGCGCGAGCGCAATCTTCGCGCCGAGAACCGCTTCGGCAATCTTCAAAACATTCTCCGCGCTGTTGAGCCCGAAAGTAACTTCGCGCGGCACAGCTTCGCGCGCGTCCTTCAAGAGCTTCAATTCCTTTTCTGCTTCCTCGGTCTTATTGGTTGCGGCCTGTGCCATGCCACGCGCGAAACGCCAGACGCCCATCATTGCGATCATCTTCGCTTCGGGCTGCGGGAGTCGCATGATTTCGTTCCAGCGTCGAAAGCGCACGAGCATCATGGTCGAAGTCGTCAGGAAGCCTTCGAGCATGGGCATCTCTTTCGCTTGCGGCGCAACGTTCGCTTCCAACTCGCGGGCAGCAGTGAAAGCTTCCGCGAAGCGTCCCTCCATCGCGTAAGCGACCGCCATGAAATGTATGTTGTGGTTGTAGTACATGACGGGGTAGAGACCCTGCCTGCCGCTCGTACGGAAAAACGCGCGGTCGGCCATGATGGCCTCCTTGTTGCTGCGCGCCGCGCCAGCGTAGTCGCCCGTACGCATGTAGATGTGAGCGGGCATGTGCACCAGATGACCTGCTGCGGGAGCAAGCGTAGTAAGCTTTGGCGCATAAGCGAGCGCACGCTCCGGCGTCTGCGAAGCTTCGACGGCGTGTATGTAATAGTGTATCGCGCCCATGTGATTGGGATCGCGACGGAGCACGCTTTCGAGCACGGCGATAATTTCTTCCGTGCCTTCAGCCGGGCGACCGTCGCTGGACCAGAGCTGCCACGGTCGCAGGTTCATGGCGCTCTCTGCATAGAGCGTGGCGGCATCCAAATCGTCAGGATAGCGGCGGACCAACTCGCCCATCGCCTGCTTAAAATCCACGGCCAGCTTTTTCAAGTCCGTCCCGGGCGCAATCGAATATCTCTTCGCCAGCGCTTCTATGTAGGCACGCTCGTTCTCAGGCGCTTGCGCCGAAAGTTGCAGGGCTTTCTGCACGGCCTCATACGCGGCGCGCTCTCTTTCCATATCAACGTCCAGATTGATGTTCGGCCCCAAAGCATAAGCCACGCCCCAGTAAGCCATAGCCATCTGCGGGTCAAGCTCTGCGGCCCGCCGGAACGAGCGCACGGCCTCCTCGTGATTAAAGGCATAGACGAGCCGCAACCCCTGGTCGAAAAAACGCTGCGCCACAGGGCTTCTTGTTTTGACAGGGTGATGATGCGAGCCAAGCCCCGCGAGCAGCATCACGGGCTTCTCGGGAGCAGAGCCCATCTTCATCTGCGAGCGTGCAGGCGGATAGAAACTAATGGCTAGGGATGCGAGGAGGAAAGCAAGAATTACAAGGAAGCGTTTCACCTAAGAGCACCTCCTGTGATTTTCTATTTACTCGTTGACCTTGAGCACGGCTAAGAATGCTTCCTGCGGAATCTCTACGCGGCCTACTTTCTTCATGCGCTTTTTGCCCTCTTTCTGTTTTTCGAGGAGCTTGCGCTTGCGCGAGATGTCGCCGCCGTAGCATTTGGCGATGACGTTTTTGCCCATCGCTTTGACGGTCTCGCGCGCGACGACCTTGTTGCCGATGGCCGCCTGAATGGGAACTTCAAAGAGCTGGCGCGGGATTAGTTGCTTCATCTTTTCGGCGAGCGCGCGGCCCCTGGCCTGCGATGTGCTGCGATGAAGAATCAGCGAGAGCGCATCGACGGGCTCGCCTGCGACGAGCACGTCCAGCTTGACCAGATCGGATTCCCATTGGCCCGCGAAGTGATAATCGAGCGAAGCATAGCCCCTTGAAACCGACTTCAAACGATCATAAAAATCGAGCACAATCTCGTTCAAAGGCAGCTCGTAGGTGAGCATCACGCGATTGGAGGCGATGTACTCAAACTTTTTCTGCACGCCGCGTTTTTCTTCCAGCAGCGGAAGAATGCCGCCGAGATAATCATCCGAAGTCAGAATCGTCGCCAGGATGACAGGCTCTTCTATCTTGGCGATGCGTACAGGGTCAGGCATCTTCGCTGGAGAATCAATCTCAAGGACTTCGCCATCCGTCGTCGTCACTGTATAACGCACGCCCGGCGCGGTCGTGATTAAATCCAGATCAAACTCGCGCTCAAGCCTCTCCTGTACAATCTCCATGTGGAGGAGCCCTAGAAAGCCGCAACGAAAACCGAAGCCGAGCGCGGTCGAGGATTCGGGCTCGTAAAAGAAAGAGGCGTCGTTCAGGCGCAGCTTGTCGAGCGCGTCGCGCAGCTCTTCATACTGGTTCGTGTCCACCGGATAGAGACCCGCGAAGACCATCGGCTTGATTTCCTGAAAACCCGGAAACGGTTCTTTCGTCGGACGCGCGCTTTCCGTGATGGTATCGCCGATCTGCACGTCCGCAACCTCTTTGATTGAAGCCGTCAGAAAACCGACCTCGCCGACGCTCAGAGAGTCAATTGGCGTCGGTCGCGGGCGGTTGACGCCGAGCGTCTCGACCTGATAATCGCGCCCCGTGTTGAAGAAACGAATTTTCTGCCCCTTCTTAATCGAGCCGTCAATCACGCGAAAGAGGACGATGACGCCTCTGTAAGAGTCGTACCACGAATCGAAGATGAGAGCCATCAGCGGCGCGTCCGGGTCGCCCTTCGGCGGCGGCACATCGCGCACAATAGCTTCCAATACTTCATCCACGCCGACGCCCGTCTTGGCGCTCGTCAACACGGCGTTGTGCGTCTCAAGCCCTATGACGTGCTCTATCTGTTCTATAGCTTTATCAGGCTCTGCGCCCGGCAGGTCAATCTTGTTGATGACGGGAATCAGTTCCAGATTATTTTCAATCGCCAGATAAGTGTTGGCGAGCGTCTGCGCCTCCACGCCCTGCGAGGCATCTACCACAAGGAGCGCGCCTTCGCAGGCGGACAGGGAGCGCGAGACCTCATAAGAAAAATCGACGTGGCCCGGCGTGTCTATCAGGTTGAGAACATATTGCTGGCCGTCGCGCGCCTTGTAATCAAGGCGGACGGCGTGTGCCTTGATGGTGATGCCGCGCTCGCGCTCCAAATCCATGTTGTCCAGCACCTGCGCTTCCATGTCGCGGCCCGCGACCGCGCCCGTCAATTCCAGAAGCCGGTCGGCCAGCGTGGACTTCCCGTGGTCTATGTGGGCGATGATGGAAAAATTTCTAATGCGTTCAGGGTTCATTATTAAGAGTCCAAAGTCCCAAGTCTCAAGTCCCAAGTCTAAATCCAAACACATGGGACTTTGGACTTGGGATTTGGGACTTCCTGATAACATAACAAAACGGGCGCGGAACTGCACGCGCGCCCGTCTCTGAACGATTCGAATGTCCTGGAAAAAAGTCTTATTTCACGCGGCCTCCGGGTTGGACGCGGTTGCCGGGAACCATCATGTTGGCGAGTTCGCGTAACGCCTCAAGGTGATTGTTCGTCAGCTCAAACTTGGTCATGCCCAGTTGCGCCGAGACGCGTCTGGCCTGTATCAGGTTGATGAGACTCTCGTAGGTCAGCGTGACGCGCGTCGTCTCCATGATTTGGCCGTCCGACTGTTTTTGGGAGGAGTACTGCGCGGGCGAGGCGACGGGCCACGGCTGGCCGTCTATCAAGAGCGTCAGCGCGTGCGCAAACTCGAAGCGACGGAATTTGGAGAGCGAGATAAAGGATATGTCCACGGTCGGCTTGATGCCGCGCCGTGGGTCTTGATAAGCGAACTCAGCCGACAGGTAGACCGGGTCGCCTCCGTTCGAGAGACTGCGTGGGTGCTGCATGATGGCCTTGATCTGCTTGGTCTTCGGGTCAATGCGCGTGACGATTGTGGCGTTGTGCCGGAAGGGCGATGGCGGCGGAACCGGACAGGACTTCTGCGCATAGCCCACCGAGGTACAGGCAAATAGAAAAATAGCGACAAGGGGAAGGCGTACTGTTGTCTTCAATTGTTTACTCTCCGTAGTTGCTTTTGAGTGGCCCCTTCGGTTTCGCAAGAGCGATTGGAGAGAGAGGTAGCGCGCCGCGCGGCGTCTCTGGAAAGGAAGGGGGAATTAATTGTCATAGGTCGTCGGGTAAACCTTTTAAGCTCCTCGACCACACAGACGGACGTGTGCTTCGGAGACAAAACTGCTTGGGACGAGGTTAACTTTGGGGCATTAGGGCGTCATAGCCTGAGGGGCTCGTGGCGATGACTCTCGGATAATAACTGATATTTGCTTCGGAGAAAATAGAAATCTTTCCACCCGCCCCACAAAGTATTGGTCAGGCGGGGTGTTTCATCCACTCGATGCAGTGTTCAAGATGCCCGCGCATGGCCTCGCGCGTGTCGTGGTGAATACGCCCGTGGCCGGGCAAAACCCACTCGAAACTGTAATCCACGAGCCTTTCCATAGAGCGCGTCTGCTCCGTCCACGAATACCAGCAGGCCGTGCGAAAGGCCGTCAACGTCTCGCGCACGGGCGACCATGCAAGATGATCGCCTGTGAAGAAAAACTTGTCGCGATAGAGCAAGACCATAGACCCGCGCGTGTGGCCGGGGACGGGAATGATGGTGAAATCACGGTCGAGCCGCACTGAATCAATTCCTTCCACGACCATTTCTACTTTGTGGCGAGCCGCGCCATCGTCTGCGTGCATGATGCGGCGGCAGCCGAACTTTTCGGCAAACCTCTCGTGGTCCGCGATGTCGTCCCTGTGCGTGAGAAACATCTCGGAGACGCCGCCCAGAGCTTCTATCTTTTTGACAAGCTGTGAGGCATAGCGCGGCGAATCAATGAGTAGATTTCCGCCTTCGCTTTGGGGCCGCACGACCAGATAGCTCCACGCGCCAAAGCTTGATTCGGAAGTGAAGCCGCAAAAGTAGACGTTCTCGGCCACGGGCGCGGGATATGCATCTATGCCGCGATGCATGTCATGTTTTTTAGTCACGCCGATGGAGGCGGTCGGGCAGGCGACCAGTGCCATCAGGGCAAGGCGTGTTTCTTCTTCGGTCTCGGGCTGGGCGTAGACGACGGAATACTCGCCCACGTCGCGAAACGTGGCGGGCGCAATCTGCCTGCACGCATCACAATCAATGCAGGAATCGTCAACATAAAAATCGTCGCCGACGTTTTCCGCCAGCCGTCGCGCACGCCGTGCCATAATCGAATAGCTCCGTTCTCATACATATGATGACGCAGAGACCCGTAGAGATTCAAGCCCGTCGCTGTTTTGTTATAAATGTTATTGAGACTATAATCTGCGGGACTCGTGGCAGAAATCGAGTGGTGAAGACTCATGGCCGCTGGCGAAGCTATATTAAGGTTCTGCCAGATTCTTCAACGGCAGTCAATCGCAGTTCATTAATCGAACAAGAGGACCTCGCTCGCGTCCCCTTCCTGAAGGGGCGAGCATCGAATTCTAAACATGCCTGGCTTAGAACGTTCCCCACTGTTTCGTTACTCTTTCGCTGTTCTAACGGTGGCGCTCGCGACCCTCGTGACTTGGTTTTCACAGGCTGGGCCGGGCCGTATCCCCTTCGCCTTCTACTTTCTGGCCGTTGTCGTCGTCACGCTCTACGGCGGGCGCGGGCCGGGGCTCGTCGCCACGGTTCTCTCCACTCTCCTGAGCGGCTACATAATGCTCTCTCCCGAATTAACGCTTCAAACAAAACTGCAAAGCGTATTCTATCTAAGCATCTTCGTCATCGTCGCCGTCCTGATTAGCTCCCTGACGGGCAGAGTGCGAAGCGCCGAGGAGACCGCACGCCGGAGCGAAGCGAGTCTGCTCACTACGCTGCGCAGCATCGGAGATGCCGTTATCTCTACGGACGAGCGGGGACGCATCACTTTTATGAACCCGGTGGCGCAGGAGCTGACCGGCTGGACGTTGGAAGAAGCGCGTGGGAAAGACCTCGACGAAGTCTTCAACATCGTCAACGAATACACACGCGAACAGGTCGAAAGCCCCGTTGCCAGAGTGATACGCGAGAACGTCGCCGTCGGCTTAGCGAATCACACCGTGCTCATCGCGAAAGATGGACGCGAGATTCCGATTGACGATAGCGGTGCTCCCATCAAGAACGCAGACGGCACGATCACGGGCGTCGTGCTTGTCTTTCACGACATCACGGAAAGAAGACGCGCCGAAGACGAGACGCTCAAGCTCGCGGCCATCGTCGAATCTTCGGACGATGCCATCTTTGCCAAGACACTGGACGGAATCATCCTGAGCTGGAACGCTGGCGCGCAAAGACTCTACGGCTACACGCCCGAAGAGGTCGTGGGGCATCCGGTCACCATGCTGCTCCCGCCCGACCGCCCGGACGAAGTTCCTCGTATCCTTGAGCAGCTTAAAGCTGGTCAGCGCGTGGAACATTTCGAGACCGTGCGGGTGACGAAAGCGGGCGAGTACCGTAACATCTCGCTGACCATCTCGCCCATCAAAAACGCAAACGGCATCATCATCGGAGCTTCTACCATCGCGCGCGACATCACGGAGCGCACGCGTGGGGAAAAGGCGCTGCGCGAGAGCGAGGAGCGTTTCGGCAAAGCCTTTGAAGCAAGCCCGCTCGCTTTGACAATCACCTCGCTGAAGACCGGACGCCTGCTTGAAGTTAATGAAATCTTTACACGCCTCTCCGGCTACACGCGCGAGGAGGCGGTTGGCCGCACGACGCTGGAACTGGGTTTGTGGGCCAGAGAATCAGACCGCAACACGGAACTGGCACTGGTCTCACAGCGCGGGCAGGTGCGTGATGTTGAATACCCCTTCCGTATCAAAGACGGCAGAGAACTGATAGGGCTGCTGTCAGCCGAACTGATAGAACTCGGCGGCGAGCCCTGTGCGCTCACGGTCATTCAGGACATCACCGAGCAGAAGCGCTCCCAAGCCGAGCGCGAACGCCTTCTGGAGCGCGAACGCGCGGCCCGCCTTGAAGCCGAAGAGGCCAACCGTCTCAAGGACGAGTTCCTAGCCACGCTCTCTCACGAATTGCGCACGCCGCTGACGGCCATGCTCGGCTGGACAAAAATGCTGCTCACGAGCCGCCTCGACGAGAAGACCACGCAGCACGCTCTGGAAACCGTCGAGCGCAACGTCCGCGCGCAGACGCAGCTCATAGAGGATTTGCTTGATGTCTCGCGCATCGTCACGGGCAAGCTGCGTATAGAGACGCGGCCCGTGGAGCTTGTGCCCGTCATTGAAGCAGCGCTTGATTCCATACGGCCCGCGGCGGAAGCCAAAAACATAGAGCTGGAACAATCGCTCGATCCCACTTCGGGGCTCGTCCTCGGCGACCCTGCGCGCCTGCAACAGATTGTCTGGAACTTGCTCTCGAACGCGGTCAAGTTCACGCCGCGCGGCGGCCACGCGCGCATCGGTCTCAGGCGCGATGAATCCCAGATTGCCATCAGCGTCACGGACACGGGCATGGGCATCAACCCGGAATTTCTGCCCCACGTTTTTGAGCGTTTCCGTCAGGCCGATAGTTCAAGCACCAGATCGCATAGCGGGCTCGGGCTGGGTTTAGCCATCGTGCGGCACATGGTCGAGCTGCACGGCGGCGACGTCCATGCAGAGAGCGAAGGCGCAGGGCACGGCGCGACCTTTACCGTGAAGCTTCCGCTGATGGCCGTCGCACCTCTGAGAAAAATCGTGGAGGGGGACAAGGAAGATGGAAGCCGCGCCCGCTCGCTAGAGAGCGAGCGCCTGCCTACTCTTCAGGGCGTGCGCGTGCTACTCGTTGATGATGAAGAGGACGCTCGTAATCTGTTGGTCACTATCCTTGAGCAATACGCTGCCGATGTCGAAGCGGTCTCGAACACGCGCCATGCGTTTGCGAGCATCAAGCGCGCCGTGCCCGACGTGCTCATCAGTGACATCGGCATGCCGGAAGAGGACGGTTATGATTTGATACGGCGGCTGCGCGCGGCTGAAGAATCGCGCATGCGCGAGCTGCCCGCCGTGGCCCTCACAGCTTATGCCGGTGAGGGAGACCGCACCCTCGCGCTCGCTTCCGGCTTTCAACTTCATCTAGCCAAGCCCGTCGACCCGGAAGCGCTCGTCGCCGCCATTCACCAACTGGTGCGCAAAGAAAATTCCTGAGCGCGAAAAAAATTAAGCGCAAAGGCTAGGGAGAGAAGCCGAAGGAGAGCTTGACGGTCATACCCGTGAGCGAGCGTGTCTATGCGCTCAGACTGTTGAGCCTGGGCGAAGACGGGCGCGGGCCTACGAGTGATGATTTCACCGCCGCGACATTTGCGAGCCTCGGGGAAGAGGGCGCGGGCAGCACGCAGAGACGCGCCAAACAGGCTGGATATCATTCTCGATATAGGCAATGTCTCTGCCGCCGTCAATCAGCGACAGCGTGGTATAAGTGTAGCGCAAGATAGGGAGACTAAAATCTTCCGCCAGCCCCGCGCGCCTCAGGGGTGGCTTTAGCCGGTTCTCCGTCAGCCCCGTCGATGATAGTAATTGCCGGTTGGGGTGGGGAAGACTAAGCCAAGATCGTGCCAGCGATTACCCGATGCCTTGCGAAGCCCATCCTGATGCTCCCTGTACTGGGCTTGACATCCAGCACTCAGGATGGCGACCATTGGCAGCGTTCCCACACACATGGTGTATCTGCGCCAGTTAAAGGAAGCAAGATATGGCTCGCATCTACGTTTCGTCGACGTTCAGCGATCTGGAAGAGTACCGCAAAAAGATCAGCTTGGCGCTGCGCCGACTGGGCCACGAGGATGTGGCTATGGAGTACTACGTAGCTGAAGACAAGCGCCCACTGGAGCGGTGTCTCACCGATGTGGGGTCGTGCGATGTGTACGTCGGCGTATTCGCCTATCGCTACGGCTATGTTCCAAAGGAGAATAATCCCGAGGGGCGCTCGATCACTGAGCTTGAGTATCGGAAGGCGCAGGACGAGGGCATACCATGCCTGGTCTTCCTGTTGTCTGAGGATGCGCCATGGCCAAAGAGCAAGCAGGACAAAGGTGTCGCTGCCGAGCAAATTGAGTCCTTGCGACAGGAACTCCTTAGCAGCGAACGCCATGTCGTAAGCTTCTTTGAGAACGCAGATGAATTGACGCGTAAGGTCAATGAGGCGGTAATCAAGTGGGAGAAAGCGAGCGGCCAGATAGGGAAGCGGCAGCTCACCGACTGGGATGCCTACCGCCAAGCGGTGTGCAGCAAGCACCAGTGGGTTCGACTACAGGTCATCGCGGGGGCCAGCAAAAGCCGGGAACCACTCAAGATCCCTCTGACCGAGGTGTTCGAGCCTCAGTTGGTAGCCGCCGGGGTGTCCGGGACGGATGTGCCCGACGAAGTTCGCAAGTATCAGGAGATCATCTATGGCATCCGGTCGCAGGTAACCAACGAGGCGGCCCCGAACGAAACCCAGGAACCGGAGGCCAGTGGGGAAACCGTTGATGCGGAGGCGCAAGACACTCTATTCTCTGCGAACCCTGAACTCGTACTGGATATGCTGGGGCGGGGGGGCACCCAGGTGATCCTGGGTGGACCTGGTTCGGGCAAGAGCACCATCCTGCACTACGCCATGCTCCGGGTATGCCAGACTGGGGCTGCGCGTGACGCACTGCCCGTGCATCTACAGGGCGCGCCGATTCCGTTCCTGATCGAACTGCGCAACTATGTGCTTCAGAAGGAGTCGGACTTCATCAGCCACATCGTGAAGAGATCCGAGGAATTCTATGCTGCGACCGTCGATGTCGAGAGCTTGCGCAGCGTGCTCGGGCAGGAGGGACAGGCATTGGTGTTCTTCGACGGCCTGGATGAAGTGTTCGACCCGGATAAACGCAGGCAAGTGATCGAACAGTTCCAAACCTTCGCCCGACGTTACCCGGGTGCCCGCATCGTCGTCACCTCGCGCATCGCCGGCTACGACGACAAGGCCTTAGGCCTGGCCGGTTTCGAACATTACACACTACTTCCCCTAACACTCGGCCAGATCCGCCATTTCGCAGGACAGTGGTACCAGTACTACACCCTGGAGGGCACCGAGCGTACCGCACAGGGCTTGGTGCAGCGCATTATCGAGAGCCCACGCTTGCTCGATCTCGCCGGTAATCCCCTGCTGCTAACAATGATGGCGGTGATCTACAAGGACCGCGATCTGCCCAATGAGCGTTGGAGGTTGTACGAGCGCTGCGCCGAGACCCTGCTTGAGGACTGGGACCTGGGCAAGGGAATTGAAGATGAGGATTTCAAACTCGCTGTGCTCATCCGTACCGCACAAAAATCCGAGATCCTACAGCGGGTCTCTATGTACATGCTCGAGCACGGCCAGGCGGGCAGGGAGCTGAACGCCATCGCATATGCGCCATTGCTCGACATCGTTGCTGGCTACCTGGAGGAGAAGTACCAACGCCCGCGGGGCGACGCCGATGCCATCGCGGTGGATATCCTGCGCCATTTAATGGAGCGGACTTACGTGTTGGCAGGGATCGGCGAGCGTGTGTTTGGCTTCGTTCACCGCACCTTTATGGAGTACTTTGCCGCCTGCCGCTGCCAGGCACAGTTCAACGCCCGTATTTCGGACTTCACTTGGCTGACCCGTGACATCTTCGGCAAGCACTGGCAGGGGGGCGAATGGGAGGAGGTGCTCCTGCTGCTAATCGCCATGCTGCACGACCAGAACACGCCGGTTCGTGAGGTGGTGGAATACCTGCGAACAGAATGCCGGACCGCCGTACCCTTCAACGTCGCCTTCGCCGCTCGCTGCCTGGGGGAGGCCGGCGATGTACAAGACCAAATCCACGGGCAAGCGCTGCTGGCCGAGCTGGCTCAGGCCATAGCCGAGTACGCCCCCCAATACCGGAAGGAGGAAGCCCGGACGTTCGTGGAGACGGCGCTCAGAGCGTTCGCAGCCTTGGCACCCCTGGTGACAGCGTCGGTTGCAGTGCAGGAAGCCATTGACCGTCTCAACCAGGTCGGCACCGTGGCGGCACGCATGGCCGCCTGGCAAATGGGCTTCGCGCTACGCTCGCACAAAGAGCGTCTGGATTATGCGCTCGCCGCGCTGAAAGATACGGAGGAGGTGGTGCGCCGCGGGGCCATCGCGGCACTGGAGCGCGAGTGGCCAGGGCCGGGCCGACATCGGCCCGGCCCTGGCCGAAGTGGTGAGGAACGATCGCCAAGGCCGAGTACGCCAGGCCGCCCTGTCCACTATGCAGCGCTCGTGGCGTTATGAGCCCGCGATCCTCGATGCCATCGCAAGCCGCAGTGACGAAGAAACTGGTTACCGTAACGTGATCCGGCTCATCGAGTACCTGGCCGCGACCTGGCGTGGGAACCCCAAGGCGCGTGACCTGGTGTTGAAGTTGGCTGGCCCGAAACCAAAGGCGCGTTCCGACTACGACTATGTAAGCGTCATCAGCGCTGCTGGTCAGGCGCTTGCGCAGGGATGGCGTAGTGATCCACAGGCGTTAGCCTTCCTCCAGGATCGGGCCACGAATGATCCGGAAGAAGAGAACCGCTCCGCTGTTCGTGAGATGCTCGAAGAATTCAGCAGGGGAACATTCAGGCATTACTCACCGACCTACACCAAGTCGTCGTGATGCCACGTCTAACACCCGTTCAACCGGAGGCGCGCCATCGAATGGTTCGATTACTCCCAGCATCGACTGTGTTCGCTGCATATTCTTCTCATCTCGCAGAGTGATGCGGCAAGGATGTAAGCCCTGCAAAGTCTGTTAAAAATCCTGCCTGGAGTAGATAAACGGTATGCCGATTATTGAGGTAGGGCAATCATTCAGTGTTGCGAGGTGAGGACGTTGATCACACAATAATAGGCGCTCTTGCGGCTCACAAGCGGGAGCGCAATAGTTCTCTTTATTAAGGCCAGCGTTGCGTGACAATCGGCTTGCGAGTGGATAAAAGCGAACAGGCGTTAAGCAGCTTGGGAGCCCGGCGACCGAATGTATCTTGGTCAATTCGAGCGCAGCTTCAGACTCAAGCGGCGGCAAGATGGTTGGCAGACGCTTGGCGAGCATTGCCTTGTCCACTATATGTATTTAATAAAGGTGGACGAGGATTTCAATGTGCCAGAAATGTGCGAGCGGGTACAAACAATACTTACGTCGAACAAACAAATAGGGCGCATCATGCCCTATAAGTCTGACAAAATGCGCCAGCATAAACCTTTCCCTACACTCACCAACAACTCCTAGCCTTATGAGCTATAAACATCTCGCTCCGTCAGGAGCGAGGAATCATGTTTATCCTTCCCTCGAACTGTCTTTCTCTTACTAACCTCTTCTTTCCCTCTCGCCTAAGGCTTCTGCGGTTTTTCTTCGGGCTCTTCTTCGCCTTCGACGTCCTCTATGATTTTTACTTCCGTTCCGTACTTCTGGTAATTGCGGAAGCGTATCTCGTTGCGAAACTGTACGAGCTGGCCCTGTATGGGCGTCGTCATGCGCAGGTCAACCACGATGGGCAGGAGATACTTGCGCTCTGCGATTGCGACCCAGTCGTAATCTGTGAGGCTCTGTTTGGCACGGATGGGAAAATCAGCGGGGATGTCTGTCGCTATGTCTTCGATGCGGAGCACGCGGTACGTTGCGCGGTCAATCCAGACGCGCCCGCGATAGCCCACGACGACCGCGCGCGCGCCCGTAGTCTTTAATGACTGGCGCGAGTTCGGCTGCTTGACCTCGAACTCGTAGACGATGGCGCGCTGGCCTCTCAGTAAGTCCGTGTCCACGGCCTGAAATTTGGTCTGCGTTTCGGGGCGAAAGAGCGAGGCCAGCATGGAGACATATTCGCCCGACGAGCTTGTCCCGCCCAGCTCCTCGTAAGAGCGTCCTTCTTTTATCTCCTTGTTCGGCGGAAGACCGTTGACGGCCAGCACCTTGTAGTCTTCGCCCTGAGTAGCGCGATAGGTGACGGCAATGGTCAGGCGGTCGTTGACCTGCCAGTTCTCCGTGTTGCCAAGAGCGTAGGAGCGTATGATCTGCTGGCGAACGATAAAGTCGGGCATGGATTCGGTGGCGGCCAGGGTGGCGACGCGCGATTTCTCCAAAACCTCTCGCGCTTCCGTTTCCGAAGGAGGCTGATAGCTCGTGGGGTTCTGCTTACGCCGCACGGCCTCTTCCAGCGTGCGACGCAAAGCAGGGTCGTTCCCGCTTTTTGTAGCAAGCAGCGAACGCAGGCCGTCCGTCAGCTCAAAGCCTATGCCTCGACGGCGAATCTCTTCTATCAGCTCCGTTTTCAAATCCGGCTGTTTGGGCAACTGATAAAGCTTGCGCACAAACTCCTGTTGACTTAAGGGAGCGTCGCCCGTCGCCGTTTGCCCACGCGCCCCTGTGAGAAGCCCGCCAGCCAACAGCCCGCAGGCAAAAGTCGAGAGCAAAATTATGCGTATTGTTCTGTAAAACATAGAAGCGTCAATCGTCCAAATCTACGGCGTGTTGCCTTGAGTAGATGTCCCGGCTCCTCCGATTGGTTGCACTAACGATTGCGGAATGCGGAATGCGGATTGCGGATTTTAAGAATCAAGCTCTTGGTTTTTAATCCGCAATCCGCATTCCGCAATCGTCTCACATGCAGAAGCGTTCTATCGTTTGCCTGAGAATCGTTTGACATTTGTGCAGCTCGTCCACGGGCACGAACTCGCCCGTGCGGTGCGCGACGCGTATGTCGCCGGGGCCGAAGACCACGGCCTGCGCTCCGAGCGCCATCATCTGCGGCGCTTCGGTCCCGAAAGCGATTGTTCCAGGCTCTCTGCCTGAAGCCTCTGCCATAAATTTTACGAGCGGGGAATCCTGCTGAGTCTCCATGCCTTCATCTAAACGAAGCACGTTGATTTCAGAGACGAGCTTTTCATCACGCTTGCGCTCCGTTTCCACAGCTTCGCGGAAAAGCTCCAACACATGCTCTGCCTTCTGCCCCGGCACGGGCCGCCATTCGAGCGTGAAACGACATTCGCCCGCGATGATATTCTTCGCCGTCCCGCCGCGTATGACGCCGACGTTGAGAGTCGTATAAGGCGGCTCAAACTCGACGCGCTCGTCCTTTTTCAATTCCTCCGCGATTTGTTCCAGACGAGCTACCAGCCGCGCCGCGCCGAAGATGGCGCTTGCTCCAACCGAAGGATACGCGCTGTGTCCTTCAACGCCGCGCACAGTGACTTCAGCCAGACAGTAACCCTTGCCCGCGCGCATCGGCACAAGCGAAGTCGGCTCGCCCACCACGCTGTAACGACAACGCAGAGCGCGCGCTTCTTCCAAACGCTTTGCTCCCAGACATCCAATCTCTTCGTCCGCCGTGAAGACGAGCGCGAGCGGGCGATTAAGACGCTTTGCGTCCGTCTCTTCAACTGCGGTGAGCGCGACGCTGATGAAACCTTTCGTATCACACGCGCCGCGACCGTAGAGCTTGCCCTCAAGAGGCGTGAGCCGCAAAGCTTCCGCCCACGAAGTATCAAACGGCACTGTGTCCGTGTGGCCGACGAGCGACAGCTCTATTCGGTCGTCAAAAGATTCCGTTCCCAGAATCGCCACCATGTTGATTTTCTCGACGCCCTGCTCGTCCACGTAAGGAAGAAGACGCACGCGCATCCCGGCTTCGGCGCAACGACGCGAAAGATATTCTATGATGGCGCGGTTCGGATTGGCCGAAACCGAGTTGAACGAGACCAGCTCGCTCAGCGTCTCTTCAATATTCATGACAAGTATTCTATCGCGTTGCGACGAAGAAGCGCGAGCGTGTGGGATTGACGTCTTGACGGATTAAGAGTAGAAGCAATCTATATCAATACAACAAATCCAAGGAGTCATCCGATGGCCGACGAGAAACCAGAGCGTACTTGTAAGAATCCGACCTGCAATTGCAAGGTTGAAGATGGAGCCAACTACTGTAGCGCCAATTGTGAAGGCGCGGGCGATGTAGTGCAGATTGATTGCGACTGCGGACACCCGGAATGTGAAGGCGACTTCTAAACCCCTCCGGTCATCGAGCCGGATTTTCAAGCTCAAACAGCTTAATCCCACAACCTTCTCTGAAGCGCGACAAACTTTTCCACAATCTCGCGCGTCGCAGGGTGACGTCCGTCTTCAACCACCAGACGGCCTCCGACCGCCACGTCGCGCACCGCTTCAGGCGAAAGCGAAAAGACTATGTGGGCCAGCAGATTCTCGTCGGACGCCCCGGCGATTGATGCGTCCGAGAGGTCAACCGTAAAAAAATCCGCAGGGGCTCCGGGCACAAGCTGTCCGCCATCGAATCCCAAACTCTTTGCGCCGTGAAGCGTCGCGCAATCAAAGAGGCTGGCGGCGAGCGCAGAAGGATTGTCGCTCTCGCCTCTGAGCACGACGCGCTCAAGCTTTGCGAGCCGCATGTTGTATTCAAGCTCGCGCGCGTCTTCCAGTAAATCAATCTCTATGTGACTGTCCGTGCCGAGCGAGACGCCGACACCTTCGCTCCAAAAAAGCTCCGCAGGGAATGGGCCGTCGCCCAGGTTGCGCTCCGTGGTCGGGCACGCGCAAATGATGGAACGCGCACGCGCTAGATTGCGCGCTTCCTCCTCCGTGACGTGTATGCCGTGGACGCCCGTGAAACGCTCGTCAAGTAGACCTTCGCTTGCGAGCAACGCAAGCGGCCTCTGCCCGTGCTCGTTCAAACAAGCTTCAATCTCCGCAGGCTGCTCGCTCACATGCATGTGTATGGGGAGCCCTTTCTCTTTTCCATAACGGAAAACTTCCCTGAGAAACGGAAGCGGCACAGCGCGCACCGAATGCGGCGCGACACCCACCCACGCGCGCGCGTCCCTCTCCTCCTCCAACTCCGAACGCAAACGCTCGACACGAGCTAGATAAGTTTCCGGGTCGGCTTCTATAAAGCGTGCCTGTTTCGGATTGGGCGCGACCTGATAGCCGGAGCGCGCGTAGGCGACGCGCAGGAGACAGATACGCAGGCCGCAATCGCGCGCGGCGCGGACGACTGTTTTAGAGAGAAGGTTCGGGTCCGTGTAAACGTCGCCTGAGGGCGTGTGATGCAGGTAATGAAACTCTCCGACCGTGGTTATCCCTGTGCGCGTCATCTCAAGAAAGGCCATGCGCGAGGCGTCGTAGAGGTCTTCGGGCGAGAGACGCGTCGCCGCGCTGTACATCATCTCTCGCCACGTCCAGAAGTTATCGCCCTCTCTTCCCGTGCGGTATTCCGTGCGCCCGCGTATGATGCGCTGAAAGGCGTGCGAATGAGCATTGACCATACCGGGCAGCATCGCACGCCCCTTGAGGCGCACGAGTTTTATACCTTCAACTTCACCCGCGCGCGCAACGCGCGTGATGCGCCCCGCAGCATCAGAGACGAGCGCCGTATCACTCTTGAACCGCCCGCCTGTGTAAACCAAGTCGGGCAGCCACGCCGTCGTTTCAGTGCCGGTTGTTTCAGACAAGATTAACCTTTTCGCGCCTGTTGCTCTTTAATCCACGCGTCAACATTGCGTTCCAGAATATCAAGCGGCACTGCGCCCGAGCGCAGAACTACATCATGAAAATCACGCACGTCGAAACGCTCGCCCAGCGCAGCAAGAGCGCGTGCGCGTAGCTCCTTAATCTTAAGCTCGCCTATCTTGTAGGCCAGCGCCTGACCGGGCCAGGCTATGTAGCGGTCTATCTCGTTAATAATATCCAGCTCGGCCTTGGCCGCGTTCTCCATGAAAAACTTGATGGCCTGCTCTCTGGTCCAGTGCATGTGATGCATGCCGGTGTCTACGACCAGCCGGACGGCTCGCCACATCTCGTAGGTGAGCTGGCCGAACTTGGAGTAAGGATCGTCGTAAAGACCCATGTCGTCGCCAAGCGATTCGGCATAGAGACCCCAGCCTTCGACAAAGGCCGTGTAGCCGCCGAAGCGACGAAAGCGCGGGATGTCGCCCTGCTCCTGCGCAAGCGCAATCTGTAGATGATGACCGGGCACGGCTTCGTGTAAAGAGAGCGCCATCATCTCGTACTTCGGGCGCGTCTCCGGTTTGTAGAGATTGACGAAGTAAGTCCCGGCGCGCGAACCGTCGGCTGCGGGCTGGCGGTAATAAGCAGTGGTTGTGTCGGGCGCAATCGCCATCGGAATCGGCTCGACGCCATAAGGCATGCGCGGCAAAGTTTTGAAGACCTTGACGAGCAGCGGGTCTATGCGCTTGGACATCGCCTGGTAAGCTTCAAAAAGCTCCTGCGGCTTCTGGTAATAAAAGCGCGGGTCGGTGCGCAGGAATTGAAAGAACTCAAGGAGCGTGCCCTTGAATCCGACCTTTGTCATGATGGCCTGCATCTCTGCGCGTATGCGCGCGACCTCGCGCTGGCCTATCTCGTGCACCTCTTTGGGCGTCATAGCGGTCGTCGTGTACTTGCGCGTGAAGAAGGCATACATCTTTTCGCCGTCGCGCATCTGCCACGCGCCGACCTCTTTGAAGGAAGCAGGAAGGTATTCGCCCGTGAAGAATTCTTTGAAACGCTTGTAGGCTGGAATGACGTTCGACGCGATTGCCTCCTTCGCGTTTTGTTCCAGACGTGCGCGCTCAGACGCAGAGATGCTCGCGGGCATACGCTTGAAGGGAGCGTAGAAGAAGCTCGCCTGCGGGTCTGTGACAATCTGTTTATCAATCTGCGCGGGCACGCGCTTCATGACAACTTCGGGCAAGACCATTTTTTCACGCACGGCTTCGCGCATGAGCGCGATGGTCTGGTCCATGTAGGCGGGGAAAGCTTTTAGCCTCGCGGTCCAATCTTCGTAATCTTTGACAGTCTCAAAGCGGAGCGAGTCGGCCAGCTCGTTTGCAGACTGTATGCCGCCGCGCTGGTTGAGCGGCACTAAGTACCAGCGATAGCCATACTCTTCTATGTCCGTCTCGCGCTCTTTTAGAAAGAGGTCGTAGTTCAACTGGTCAGCCGCCGAAAGCTCGGCGCGATTAATCGCACGCAGACGCGCTAGAGCATCCTTGTCATGCTCGTGCCTGCGCGCATGGGCCGCGAGCGAAACGTCGGGCCAGCGGTCGTTCCAGCGCCGGTCGCCGAGTTGGGATGAGCGCGTAGGATTCTGCTCCATGTCGTAATCCCACTCGGCGGCGAAAAACTGTTGTAGCTTTTGCGCGGCATCCGATTGGGCAGGCGTCGCATTTCCGGCACGAACCGTGGCAAAGATGGGCGCAAGGAGAAGGACGGCTACGAAAAGACAGGTCAGGAAATAGCTGATGGTGTGCATTTGAAGGGCTCCGCTTCGTTAAAGCAGAGCGCGCGGCTCTTGATCGGGTCATCGCCACGGCGCGCGGCTGCTCTGTTCATGGAACTTGTGGAAAGGCCCGACAATATTAGCACGACAAGAAAGCGCGTAAATCGTAAATCGTGAATCGTAAATAGATAAAAGCCGTTTCTTCCATTTACGATTCACGATTTACGATTTACGCGCTTTTTGTGAACTTTTAGTGAGCACCGCGCGATGCTCGTAAGGCATCTAATGAACCTCATGAGCATTTCCGGTTCAGACCTGAAGACCTACGCGCGTTTTGCGCGCCAGCACGCGCGCCGTTTTATAGGCGAGCGGATACACGAGGCTGGCACATGCGTTCCGCCTGCGCCGCATAGACCCGATTGGGCCGCGTGGTCCGACGAGCGCTTGACGGTCGCGTGGCTGGGCCATGCCACGGTGCTCGTAAATTTCTACGGGACATGGCTTTTGACCGACCCGGTTTTGCGTACGCGCGTTGGCGTGCGCGTCGCCGGCGTCACCATCGGCCCACGTCGTCTGGTGCGTCCGGCGCTCACGGCCCGCGAGCTTCCACGTTTAGACGCCGTGCTCGTCTCGCATTCGCATATGGACCACTGCGACCTGCCCACGCTTCGCAAGCTTTCGCGCGAGGCGCACGCGGTTGTACAAAAGGGCAATCGTGATCTGGTGCGCCGCTTTAGTCGTGTGTCCGACCTCGCGTGGGGCGAGAGGGTCGAAGTTGACGGCGCGACTATAGAGGCCATAGAGGTCAACCACTGGGGCGCGCGTCGTCTCACGGACAGGCATCGCGGCTACGGTGGTTTTCTGGTCACGAAGCGCGGGCGCTCGCTGGTCTTCGGCGGCGACACGGCCTACACAAATGCTTTCGCGCATCTTAAGCAGCGCACGCAGGTAGACCTCGCTATCTTGCCCATAGGAGCTTATGACCCCTGGATTTACGCGCACGCCAACCCCGAACAATCATGGGCCATGCGCAAAGAGATGGGCGCAAACTTTATCCTGCCCATGCATCATTCGACGTTCCGCCTGAGCCGCGAGCCCGTCCATGAGCCTATAGAGCGTCTGGTCAAAGTCGCCGGGGCGGAATCATGGCGCATCGCTCTGCGCGAGCCCGGCGAGACGTGGACGCTCCCCGAAGAAGAAAAAGGACGCCGCTAAGATTTCGGATTGCGGAATGCGGAATGCGGATTGAAGAGAGCTTGATTCTTAAAATCCGCATTCCGAAATCCGCATTCCGAAATCGCATGGGGTGGCAACAAATCGAGCGCCGTTTTCATCTACATGACGTAAGGGATTACAGGGCGTGTATACTTCGTTCGTGCTTGTACGGCTGATTCCGATTGGATAAGAAGAATATGAAAAGCTTGCTTTATTCGTTGATGATGGCTGCGCTTCTTGTGTGCGGGTTGGTGTCTTCAAGTGCGGTGCTGGCGCAACAGCCTGCGAAAGTTTCTGCGCCCAGGCCTACAGCGCCGGTTGATGTGGCGCGCATCGTCAACGCGTTGACGGCCAAGGAGACGGAGTTTCGAGAGGCGCTCAAGAGCTATGGCTTTAAGCGCGAGGTCACTATCCAGACGATAGGACAGGGCGGGCAGGTTATAGGCGAATACCAGCGCACCTCCGTCTTCTCCTTTGACGACAAGGGCGTCCCCTTCGAGAAGATTACTTTCTTTCCGATGCCGACGCTCAACAACATCACGCCGCAGGATTTGGAGGACTTAGGCGCGGCCAATACCTACGCGCTTCAGGCTTCAAAAATCAACGCCTACAATTTCACCTACGTCGGCAAAGAGAGAATAGACGAGCTTGATCTTTACGTCTTCGACGTCGCGCCCAAAATCGTGCCCGACCCGAAGAAGACCAAGGAGCGTTTCTTTCAGGGCCGCATCTGGGTCGATGATAAAGATTTGCAGATTGTGAAAGTCAAGGGCAAGGGCATCCCCGAGACCAAGAACGACAAGCATCCCATCTTCGAAACCTATCGCGAGCAGATAGACGGGCGCTACTGGTTTCCGACCTACACCTACGCCGACGACCAGTTGGTCTTCGATAGCGGCGAAGTCCTGCACGTCCGCATGGCGATTCGCTTCACCGAATACAAGAAGTTCGGCAGCAAGGTGACGATTACAGAAGTAGACGGAGAAGAGAAGAATTAAGACATACATCAGCTCAATGTAAGAGTTCGTAACTCTCTGAAGCCCCTGCAAGGGGCGACATATCAGTAGCCCAGCACGTCAGTGCTGGGAATACGGCAGTACAAGTTTTAATTAAGCCCCGTAGGGGCGACATCCATCTATGTCGCCCCTACGGGGCTCGATTATTTATTCGCGGCATGTTCCCACGGCTCACGCCGTGGGCTACTGATATGTCGCCCCTCCGGGGCTAAAGAACGTCACAAACTCTTACATCGAACTCACGTTATTCAAGCAACCGGGTTGTTCTCTCGGTCACGCTCGGCGGGCGTTTCGTTTGTTCCGCCAGCTCTTTCGTCTTCAGTTGATTCGCGTGGAGCACGCTTGCGTCCGCGACGTTTGAAAAATCGGGCTCGCTCAAACGCAAAGCGGGTTCCGCGCCGTGCTCGTCAAGGCTCTGCCTCTGGCCTTCAGCCAGATGGCGTATGCTTTCATCGCGCGCAGTCTCTTTTGATTTTCTCCAGAAGGTGTAGGCTATCCACGCGAGGCCGAACACGTAACAGAGGATGCCGACCAGCATGTTGAACTGCACGAAGTAGGAAGGCTCGGGCGTGCCCATGATGAGACTGATGAGAAAGAAAATCCCGCTCAGCGTCATGACGGCCAAGCCCTTGGCAGCATCCTTTTTAAGCTGAGCTACGGAAGGAACGACCGTGCGATTCACTACGCCGTTGTTCTGAAGCGCCTCGGCCACGTCCGTCAAAGCAAAGCCGCAGCCCTTACAGAATCTCACTTCATCGGAGACCTGCTCCTGACTACATCGCGGACAAAACATCTCTTTTCTCCATCCGTCTGAAAGGGCTTTGCACTCCATCACTGAAGTACGAAATTTCTTTCCCTAAAGATCAAACTTTAGCTTGTTTCATCAAGTCCCGTAGGGACGGAATGTTTATAGCTGGCACATATACCTAATAATCAAGCTCCGTAGGAGCGGCATGTTCTTCATCCCTGACATGCCGCTCCTACGGAGCTTGATTATTGATTGATGTCGTCGGGCTATAAACATCCGCGCTCCTAACGGAGCTGAAATAATGACAGGGACTTTTCAAACTGCTTCTAAGGATTGACTTCTATTCTCCACAGCTCTGCCCCTAGAGGCTGCGCTGTAATCTCTACGTCCAGAAACTTTCTGATGACTTCGATGTTGGTCGTCGTGTGCAGAGAAAGCGGGCCTGTGGTGTAAGAGCCGCCGCGCGCTATGGCGAGCGGGAGAAGAAGCTGGTCCGCGAGGTGCTCTCCGACGGGTGCACCCGTTTGTAGATAGCTTTCGGCTTCGTCAACAGCGCGGGCAGCGACCTGTTCGGCACGAAGCCCGCGTTCGCCCACGCCGGTCACAACTTCCGTCAGGTGCTCGCTCTCCATCTCCAGCAGAAGAACGTTGCCGGGACTAAATGCGTTGTCGTTCGCTTCGACGTGTAGCCGCTCGTCCGTCCAGCCCAGCCGCTCGCGCACAACCGCAAGCTCGCGCTCGGCGATTGACGGCGGAAGCTTGACGACGATGGCGCGTGCTCGTTGGTCCAGCACGCTTCCGCGCTCATTGATGTCCAGCCGCGCGGGCTCGCTCGCGGGCTCAATCCTGACACGTATCCTGCCTCCGCCCGGCGGATAAAAACCGTAGCGCAGTAGCTCTATGGAAACGTGCGGCCCCGTGCGATTCACCAGAGGCAGAAATGCTTTTTCGAGAAAGTCGTAAGGCGGCGCGTGCTTGTTGTGTGTGCCGCCTTCGAGCGTGATGAGGCTCGGCTCTCGGGCCATCATGAGCGGCGGGAGAATTGTTTGGAGCACGAGTGTCGTCGCACCGGCTGTGCCGATTTGGAAAAGATATTCGCCGGGTGTCGTTTCGCCGGGCGTGAAAGTAAATTCGGTGGAGCCGACGCGCGCGCCATCCACTTTCGCTCCTCCGATTTCCGCAGCCGCGTTGACAGCCGTCAGATGCTGGCGCTGCAAGCCGGGCTTGTCGCGCCGAGCCCGCACGTTATAAATACGAAAAGGCTTGCCGGTAATCAACGAGAGCGCCAGCGACGTGCGCGTTATCTGCCCGCCGCCTTCTCCGAGTGAGCCGTCAATGGTGAGCATCCGGTTAATTTGCACCCACGCGAGCAGAAAGGCAAGAATAAGGACGAGGTGTGGAGCGAGCGTTGAGTCCTGATAAAAGAGAGCACAGGGGCGCGCATCCTGCGGACCGTAGCCTGTTCGGTGAGGCGTCGCTTTCCGTCTTATGCGCAGGCTGTGATGAGCTTTCATGGCTCATCGGGCGCGGCTATACGATGACGGCTTCGCTCAAGCTCGTGGGCGACCGTCACAATCTTGCGGCCCGCCAGCGTCTGGCGCTTCAGCGTGCCGCCTGCTCCGACGAGCAGCGCGAGCGTAGGCTCTCGCACAATCTTCATGTAGAGGATGCTATTGGGCAACGCTTGATCGTGGACGGCTTTAATCTCATTATCACTTTGGAAGCGGCCTTGAGCGGCGGGCTCTTAATACGCGCTCGCGACAGGACCATCAGGGATTTGTCGAGCGTGCACGGCTCGTATCGTGCGGTCGCGGAAACGGAGAGGGCTATTCATCTTGTAGGCGAAGCTCTGGCGGCTATCAAGCCCGAGTCCGTCCGTTGGCTGCTCGATAGTCCAGTCTCCAATAGCGGTCGGCTCGCTCAACGAATCAGGGATTTGGCTGTACAATACAACTGGCCGTGGACGGTCGAGGCAGTCTTCAATCCCGACACAATCATCAAGCACGCGCGCGAGACGGCAGTTACTTCCGATTCGACCATTCTTGACCACGTGGAGACCTGGATTAATCTCGGCGACTTTATAATAAGACGCTATATTCAAGAGCCCTGGATGATAGACTTATCCTGAAATTGATTCATCGGTTCATTTTTTCATTGATTCAATGAACCGATGAATCAATGATTCAATTCTTTTCATGTATTTCAATACTAAACAGCTCTACACGCCTGCGCTCGAAATCTACGAGTTCAACGAAAGGTCGCTGATTATAGACACGGAGACGGTGGGCGCGGGCCCGGAGGTCGAGATTGTCGAGATTGCTTTGGGCGATATGCATGGCGAGATTGTTTTTGAATCTCTGGTGCGGCCCGTTTTTAATGCTCTGCCTCGCTCGACGAAACTGCAACGCTTTGATCGAGGAGAGCTTGAGCGTGCGCCTTACTGGACTGACATCTGGGCGGAGTTGTCAGCTCTGATTGACAACCGTTTGTTGATTGCTTACAACGCGGGCTTTGACCGCCGCGCCGTGGCCGCGGCCTGCGCTCGTCATCAACATCCCTCGACCGAGCGCGGCTGGCGCTGCGCCATGCAGTTGGTTAAAAAGAGGGCGGGCGTGAAGAGGTCTCTGAATCTATCGGAAGCGTGCGCGCTCTACGGAGTGCCCGGCGGCGATCATCGCGCGGCCAACGATGTACGTGCTACCTGTCATCTACTTAATTCATTAAAGCATGCCGAGCCACGGGTTGAATCCTAAGGATGAGGAGATTCCCCTTATGTCTCAACAAGGCGATCATAAATGGGTCTACCTGTTTGAAGAGGGAGCGGGCGATGCGAAAGAGCTTCTGGGCGGCAAGGGCGCAGGCTTAGCCGAGATGACGCGCGCGGGTCTTCCAGTCCCGCCCGGCTTCGTCGTTACCACAGAAGCGTGCAACGCTTTTTACGCGCAGGGGAAAAAGTTTCCCGATGGGCTCTGGGAGCAGGTCGAAGAGGGCTTGCGCCGTATAGAAGAAAAGGTCGGCAAAGGTTTCGGCGACCCCGCGAACCCGCTGCTGGTTTCCGTGCGCTCGGGCGCGGCCTTCTCCATGCCCGGCATGATGGACACGGTGCTCAACCTGGGGTTGAACGAAGCGACCGTTCAGGGTCTGGCAGAGCAGACGGGAGATTTGAGATTCGCGCTCGATGCTTATCGCCGCTTCGCCTCTCTCTTTGGTGAGATTGTGATGGGCGTGGCGCACGAAAAGTTTGAGCGCGTCATGGACCGCTTCAAGGCGCAGACCGCAGGCGGGCGCGACACGGACCTTGAGCCAGAGCACCTGAGAGAAATTATCGCCGCCGAAAAACAGATTATCTTTGCAGAGCAGCGCGGCCACGCCATCCCCGAAGACCCTTACGAACAATTGAGAGTCGCGATTGCCGCCGTCTTTAATTCGTGGATGGGACGGCGCGCGGTTGATTACCGCCGCGTGCATCGCATCCCTGACGACCTTGGCACGGCGGTCAACGTGCAGGCCATGGTCTTCGGCAACATGGGAGCCAAGAGCGGCACGGGCGTCGCCTTCACGCGCAATCCTTCGACCGGCGAAAAAGCTCTCTACGGCGAGTATCTCTTAAACGCGCAGGGCGAAGATGTCGTCGCGGGCATCCGCACGCCAAACGCCATCAGTCAACTGAAAGCGGAACTGCCCGAAGCTTACAACGAGTTTGCAGGAATCGCGGAGCGCCTTGAGCGGCATTATCGCGACATGCAGGACGTGGAGTTTACCATCGAGCGCGGCAAGCTCTGGATGCTGCAAACGCGCACGGGCAAGCGAACGGGCGCGGCAGCCGTGAGCGTCGCCGTCGATATGGTTCACGAAGGCGTGATAGACCGCGCAACCGCCGTCTTGCGCGTCACGCCCGAACAATTGGATCAGCTTCTTCATCCCACGGTTGACCCTGACGCAGACGCGACCGTCCTCGCCACGGGTCTGCCCGCAAGCCCCGGCGCAGCTCAGGGGCGCGTCGTCTTTGACCCGGACGAGGCCGAAGCCCTTGCACGCGACGGCGCGAAAGTAATTCTTGTCAGACAGGAAACAAGCCCGGACGATTTTCACGGCATGGTTGCATCACAAGCCATCGTCACGGCGCGCGGCGGGCAAACCTCGCACGCCGCCGTAGTGGCGCGCGGGATGGGCAAGTCGTGCGTCTGCGGTGCAAGCTCGTTGCAGATTGATTACGCACAGCAGCAGTTCTCAGTTGACGGCCACGTCGTTCCCAAGGGCGAATGGATTACCGTGGACGGCTCGACCGGAAGAGTCTTCCTAGGGCAAGTGCCGACCGTTCAGCCCGTGCTCGGGGATGATTTCCGTGAGCTGATGACGTGGGCCGACGAGTTCAGGCGGTTGCGCGTGCGCGCCAACGCAGACACGCCGCACGATGCGCAGGTTGCGCGCGACTTCGGGGCCGAAGGCATCGGATTGTGTCGTACCGAGCACATGTTCTTTGGTGATGAAAGACTGGCTGCGATGCGCCAGATGATTCTGGCCGACGGCGTGGGCGCGCGCGAGAAGGCGCTGGAAAAACTTCTGCCCTTGCAGCTCAAGGATTTCGTAGGCATCTTTCAGGCGATGGCAGGTCTGCCCGTCACCATACGTCTTCTGGACCCGCCGCTTCATGAGTTCCTGCCGAACTTGCAGGAGCTGCTGGCGGAGTTAAGTGAGATGAAGCTCGCTTTGCAGCGCACCTCAAGCATACGCGAGATGGACAAGCTGCTGGACGAGATAGACGAAAAGCGCAGGCTCTTGCATCAGGTCGAGCGCCTGCATGAGAACAACCCCATGCTGGGGCATCGCGGTTGTCGTCTGGGGCTGACTTACCCGGAGGTGACGCGCATGCAGGCGCGCGCCATCTTTGAAGCTGCATGTCAGGTTTCGGGCGAGGGCTTGAGCGTCAATCCGGAGATTATGGTCCCGCTGGTTTCTACCGCCGGAGAGCTTCAGCATCAAGCCGACCTGATACGCGAGGTAGCCGCCGAAGTGATGGGCGATTACGGGATGACGCTGGATTTCAAAGTCGGCACGATGATTGAATTGCCGCGCGCCGCTTTAACAGCCGACCGGATTGCAGAGTACGCAGACTTTTTCTCCTTCGGCACAAACGACCTGACGCAAACCACCTTCGGGCTCTCGCGCGATGATTCCGGTCGCTTTCTCTCAAACTACGTCGAGCACAAGATTCTGCCGGACGATCCTTTTCAGGTGCTGGACCCGGAGGGAGTCGGGGAGTTGATAAAAATCGGCACGGAGCGCGGGCGGCGTGTAAAGCCGGATTTGAAAGTGGGCATCTGCGGCGAACACGGCGGCGAGCCGCGCTCCATAGCCTTCTGCGACAAAATAGGTCTGGATTACGTCAGTTGCTCTCCGTTTCGCGTCCCCATCGCGCGGCTGGCCGCAGCACACGCCGCGCTCTCTGACCGTCAGGAGAAGGCTCAGGAACAAACAGCGTAACGATTTTGGATTTTAGATTTTAGATTTTGGATTGAAGTGACGACGAATGTTGATGAGCTTCAATCTCGGTATCGTTAATCCAAAATCCAAAATCTAAAATCCAAAATCGATAGAGGAAAATCATAGATGCAGCTTGAAGAATTAACGGAACAGATTGCCAGGAAGCAACTCAACACGAAATTCTCTATTCCGCTTGAAGAGAGAACAGTTGAGCTGGAGCTGGTTGAAGTCTTGGGCGCGGAGAACGGCATGCCGTTGATTGAAGGCGCGGAGCGTTTCTCTCTCTACTTTCTTGGACCCGGGGATTTTTATCTCCCACAGAGAATCTATCGCATGAAGCACGACGAGTTGGGCGATCTGGACATCTTCATCGTGCCGGTGAGCAAGGGAGCGACAGGCTATCGCTACGAAGCGGTCTTTAGCCGTCTGCTTCGCTAACATTGTGTGAAGGCTCGGAGGCGTGTGCGCCGCCCGGTGGGCGCTCCATAAAAAGATAAGCGCGGTCGTCTTCGATGAGCCGGAAGCCAAGGCGCTCGTAGAAGCGGCGCGCCTCCGTGTTGAGCTTGTATATCCAGTGGCGCAGAGGCTTGCCGACTTTTTCCGATTCCGCGATGAGAGTATGTAGCAGGTGTGTGCCGATGCGGCGGTTCTGGTAAGCGGGCAGGATGGCGATGTCCAGAAGGCGTATCTGGTCTTCGACGCGTGCGACCCAGAGCCGCCCGGCTGGCCGCCCGGCGAAAAGAATGATGTCGTAATCCGCTTGGGGGAAACGATGTTCGTAATCCTGCCGCTGCATATCCAGTTGCCAGCGCAGGAAAATTCTTTTCTGCTCCTCGTTCCAGTCCGTCTGTTTAAGCTCCTCTTCGCGTGTGCTGGCGTAGATGTCAAGCAGCAGTTCTTCGTCTTCGGGCGTGACGGGACGGAGCCGCACCAGTGTTGCGGCATCGGCCAAATCTCCGGAGATTTTTTTCTTATTTTTTTTCATAACTAATGTATGAAGGGTGCGTTAAACGGCTTCTAAGTCCGAGGCGCTCGGTGGCCGTGCGACTATGACACAACCGCCCGGCGTCTGGCAAAAAAGAGTTTACGTCCGGCGGTGTGCGGAAATAAATTTCTCGACTTGTGAGGATGAAACATGTATATTACGCGCGCTGTAGCTTTCATTCTGGGACACAATCCAAGGAAAAACAAGGCCCATTAGATTCCATCAGGGACGTAGCACCTTCGCTCCATCTTTCAACTAATACCTCGTACAAAAACCAACTCTGGCAAGGTTTACCCCGACTTCGTTCCTTTAGCCAAACCTGTCGAGAGCAGGTGATTTTCGTCAATACCCTACAGAGGAGATTCACATGGCCGAACCATTTCTCTCCGAAATCAGAATTATGAGTTTTGGATATGCGCCCAGAGGCTGGGCTCTTGCCAACGGGCAGCTTCTGCCCATTAACCAAAATCAACCGCTCTTCTCGCTGCTCGGCACGACCTTCGGCGGCGACGGGCGCGTCAATTTCGCTTTGCCTGACCTGCGCGGGCGCACCCCCATCCACGTCGGCAGCGGTCACACGCTCGGCGAAAGAGGCGGCGAGCAGGCCCATACGCTCTCCATCGCCGAACTGCCCGAGCACGCACACGTTGCCAACGCCGCGAACATCCCGGCGACGACGAGCAATCCCACTTCAAGCGTCATGCTGGCACAGTCGGTCCAGTCGAATCTCTATTCGGCTCCGACCAACCTCCAGGCGATGTCCCCGGACGAGATCGGAAACGTCGGCGGCTCGCAGGCGCACTTGAACATGCAGCCGTTCCTGACCTTGAGCTTCTGCATCGCCCTTCAGGGAATCTTCCCGTCGCCTAATTAAAGGAGATAGTCAATGGCACAACCATATGTCGGTGAAATAAGAATGTTCGCGGGCAATTTCGCCCCGGCGGGGTGGATGTTCTGTGAAGGACAGTTGCTCCCGATTTCCGAGAACGAGACGCTGTTCAACTTAATCGGGACGACCTACGGCGGCGACGGACAGTCAACCTTTGCGCTGCCTGACCTGCGCGGGCGTATCCCCATCCATCAGGGCAACGGCTTCATCCTCGCCGAGACGGGCGGGGTCGAAGAAGTTACGCTGACGGTCAATCAGATGCCCATACACAGCCACCCCTTTCTGTGTTCGTCCAACATAGCCACGGGCACCAGTCCGACGAACACGGTGCTGGCAGCGCCAGCCGATGTCAACACCTTCCCCTACGGTACGGACGCGCCCAAGACTGCGCTGCAAGCGACGGCTGTCGGGCCGGTCGGAGGCAGCCAGCCGCACACGAATTTCCAGCCGTACCTGTGCATCAATTTTATCATCTCGCTCTTCGGGATTTACCCGCCGCCAAGCTAAGGAGATAACTATGGCAGACCCATTTGTTGCTGAAATCCGAATCTTTCCCTTTAACTTTGCCCCGAAGGGCTGGGCGTGGTGCAACGGGCAGTTGTTGCCGCTCTCGCAGAATACGGCCCTCTTCTCGCTGCTCGGCACGACCTACGGCGGCGACGGTAAGTCAACCTTCGCCCTGCCGGATTTAGAGGGACGCGCTCCCATGCATCCGGGCCAGGGGCCGGGGCTTTCGCTGCACGACCTTGGAGAGACAGGCGGGTCGGAAACCGTGACGCTGCTGGAATCGGAGATTCCGGCCCACGCGCATGCCGAGATGGCCTCGCAGCAGGAAGCAGGCGTGCGCGAGCCTGTGGGCCAGAATCCTGCGGCGGGCACGGGCGGCATTGTCGCCTTCGCGGCTGCGGGCGCTATGACGCAGCTCGCTCCCGTCGCCATCGCTCCCGCCGGAGGCGACCAGCCGCATAACAACTTGCAGCCCTACTTGACCTTCTATTTCAACATCGCGTTGCAGGGAGTCTTCCCGCCGCGCGGTTAGAAACGGAATGACCAGAGGTCAGGCGGGCCGAACCCGTCAGGGCTTTGACTCAGGATGAGAAGGAAGGGCGAATCCGGCTTTATGAGCGCCGGTCGCCCTTCTTTTTCCATTCCCCCCCGTATTTATTCGGAGGAAAGCCCGTGAGCGCTGGTCCTTTTTGAAAGAAAAATGTGGGGAGGGCTTGTTGTATGTCTTCAGCCTATGGTACTTTAGGTAAGTCTCTCAAGGAGAGCGCCGCAACGCTTAGCTCTCTAATCCTGCCAAAGAACTTGGAAGAAGATTGAGCGATAGCTTTCGTTGATAAACTAATAGGCTATTTACAGCAAATATGCCTCGCAACCAATTTAATTCATCGCCACGACCGCCTCTTGATTAAGTCATTCAATTAAATTACCAGCTCTGATTCCGACAACAGACTGAACGCGACTTAATAGACCTACATCCCTTGCAACCGCGCTGCATCCTCTGGGCGTGGAGTGACATAATTCGAAGGAGAGATCATGAGTAGATCCATCCCCCGTCCCCTGCCTAGCAATACGAGAGTCTTCACCAACTGCTTACTCTCTTTCATTATGTTGATAACTCCGTTCGCACAGGTTGCGGCGGCGACACTGAACAAGACGGCTGCTGCTTCAGCCGCCGAGACAAAGGCGAGCGGCCCGAAAGTTCCCTCCGAAGCGGAAGTCGGCCAGCGCTTGTTCGGCGCGAATGCTCCGGTCACCCTGCCTGCTCCACAGGCGAACCTGATTACAGCCACCAAAACGGACACCTACGCCGCCGACCCGAACCCGGCGACGCCCGGCGACACCATCAGCTACACCGTACAGGTCAATAACGGCGGCGCGTTCGACGCCACGGGCGTCACTTTTACAGACACCATTGACCCTAATACGACGCTTGTTCCCGGCTCATTGAAAGTCTCGCCCCTGGCTTTCGCGGACACCTACAACACGGCGCAGGGCGCTGCCTTAAACATCGTCGCGCCGGGTGTGCTCGCCAACGACACGGGCACGCCTTCGCCGACGGCGGTTCCGATTGTCGCCGGACCAACGACGGGCGGCGGCACGGTGACGCTCAACGCGGACGGCAGTTTCAACTACACGCCCGCGCCCGCTTTCACCGGATCGGACACGTTTACTTACACGGTGACCAACGGGCAAGCGCCGAACGATACGGCGACGGTCACGATTCAAGTAGACGCCCCTCCCTCAGTAACCGCCACCACCCCTACCAACGGCGCAGTCAATCAAATAACCACCGCCAACATCACAGTCACCTTTAGCGAAGCGGTCAACGCTGCGGCCAACTCGTTCAGCATCAGTTGTACTGTGAGCGGCGCGCACACCTTTGCGCTCTCGGGCGGACCGACGACGTGGACGCTGAACCCGGACACGGATTTCACACAGGGCGAGACCTGCACGGTGACGGTCGTCGCCGCGAACGTGACAGACACGGACACCAACGACCCGCCCGATAACATGACGGCGGATTTTGTCTTCAGCTTCTCGATAGACGCTGCGCCGAGTGTGACCGCGACGACGCCCACCAACGGCGCGACCAATCAGGCAACGACCGCCAACGTAGATGTCACTTTTAGCGAATCCGTGAACGCGCCTGCCGCGGCGTTCACCATCAGTTGTACTGTGAGCGGCGCGCACGCCTTTGCGCTCTCGGGCGGCCCGACGACGTTCACGCTAAACCCGACCGTTGACTTCACGCAGGGCGAGACTTGCACGGTGACGGTCGTTGCCGCGAACGTGACAGACACGGACGCCAATGACCCGCCCAATAACATGCTGGCGAATTTCGTCTTCAGTTTCTCGATAGACGCTGCTCCGACCGTGACCGCCACTACGCCCACCAACGGCGCGACCAATCAGACGACGACCGCCAACGTAGACATCACCTTTAGCGAGCCCGTCAACACTAATGCGAGCTCATTCACCATCAGTTGCACCGTGAGCGGGGCACACACCTTTGTTAGTTCGGGCGGCCCGACGACCTGGACGCTTAACCCGACAGTGGACTTCACGCAGGGCGAGACCTGCACGGTGACAGTCGTCGCCGCGCAGGTGACAGACGTGGACGCGAATGACCCGCCCGATAACATGCTGGCGAATTTTGTCTTCAGCTTCTCGATAGATGCTGCGCCGACCGTCACCGCCACCACGCCTACGAACGGCGCGACGCAGGTGGCTAACAATACCAACGTCTCGGTCACCTTCAGCGAAGGCGTCAACTTCACGGCCAGTTCGTTTACCATCTCCTGTGCGACGAGCGGCGCGCACACGGCGGCGGTCTCGGGCGGCCCGACCGTTTGGACGCTTAACCCTGACACCGACTTTACCAACGGTGAGCTTTGTACAGTCACCATCCTCGCCGCGCAGGTGACAGACGCGGACGGCAACGACCCGCCGGACAACATGGGGGCGAATTTTGTCTTCACCTTTACGATTGACGTTCCGCCTTCGGTAACGACGACTGTTCCGACCAACGGCGCGACCGGCGTCGCACCGACTACCAACATCACCGTCAACTTCTCTGAGCCGGTCAACGCCACTACCAGCTCCTTTACTATCGAATGTCCGGGAGGCGGGGGCGCGGAGCCGTACACGTTGAGCGCCAGCCCGAGCAACACTTTCACGCTCAACCCGAATCCAGACCTGCCCGAAGGCACCATCTGCACGGTGACGGTCATCGCCAACCAGATTACAGACCAGGACACGGGCGACCCGCCGGACAACATGACGGCGAATCACGTCTTCACCTTCAGCATTCCGCCCCGCGCCGTGGACGATGCGCGCAACGCGACGGGTAACATCCAGATCGTCACCACGGGCCGCTCAAACTTCAGCGTGCTCAGCAACGACGTCTTCCCGGTCGCAGACCCCGTCTTAATCACGACCTTCGACGCGACCAGCGTTCGCGGCGGCAACGTCACGATGGTCAGCAACACCGGCACGTTCAGCTACAATCCGCCCGCAGGCTACGAGGGCACGGATACCTTTAACTACACCATCACGAACGCCGCCGGCTCGGATGTCGGCACGGTCACCATCACCATCGTGGGGATGATCTGGTTTATCAACACCGCTCCTCCGGCAGCCGCCTGCACAACCATCGGCAACACGTGCGGCAGGCTCACCCACCCGCTGACCAGCTTGCCCGCCTTTGAGGCAGCCAACGGCGGCGTGACCATGAACGGCACGGACGTCAGAGACCCTGAAGCGGGTGACCACATCTTTATCTACACGGGCAGCAGCAACTACGTCGGCCCGCTCACGCTGGAGGCTAACCAGCGCGTCATCGGGCAGGGCGCAAACGGGACGCTTCAAACGCTCTCCGGCATCACGCCCGCTACGGACAGCGATACGCTGCCGACGACGACCAACTCGGTGGCAGGTCGGCCCACGATTGGCACTAACGGCTTCACCCTCGCGGCGAACAACCGGCTCTACGGCCTTGCCTTCAGCAACACCAGCGGCGCGGCCATCACCGGCTCAAGCGTCGGCGCGCTTATCCTGGCCGACATAGGCATCAATAACCCCAGCTCAAACGGCGCGGGTATTAACCTGACGGGCGGCACGTCCGTTGAGTTGACGGGCGCGAACAACACCATCGTCACGCGCTCCGGCGTCGGCCTCAACATCTCGAACGTCACCATCAACACCAACAACGTGACGCTCAAGAGCATCTCTGTGGGTAACGCCACTGCCGACCCCGACCCCGCAAGCGGCATCATTCTCAGCAACACGGGCACGACCGCAGGCACGCACGGCTCGCTCATCATCGTGGGCGACGGCAACGTTGCGGTGGGCGGCAACAGCTCCGGCGGCACGATTCAGAACACCACGAGCCACGGCATCTCTCTGACCAATACGCGCGCTCCGTCCATTACCAACATCAACATTCAGAGCGCGACCGGCAGTTGTATTGACGGCACGGGTGTTGTGAACTTCACCCTCGTCAACAGCACGATCAACAACTGCGGCACGATAGGGGTTGGCGACACGTCCAACGTGGCCTTCAACGACCAGTCCGTAGGCACTGAGAATAACCTGAGCGGTGTCGTCAACATCTCCAACAACATACTGACCAACGCGGCCTTCCACGGTGTGGACGTCTATAACCACGCGGGCACTATCAGCGACATAGACATCAACGGCAACACCATCACCAGCACGACCTCGACGGCGACCTCGAAAGGCTCCGGCATCCGTCTTGTAGCCTTTGGCTCGGCAGCCGGAGTTGCCAACGTCACCAAGGCCGACATCAACAACAACACCATCTCGAACTTCCCATCCGCCGGAGGCATCATCGCCTTTGGCGGCAACCCGAACACGGGTGGAGGTGCGCCCGCTGGCGTTTACGGAACACTGAACAGCGCCACGGACATCATCAACATCACCGGCAATACCATCAAAGGCCAGAACTCGGGCAACAAGATGGGAACCAACGCCATTCAGGCGTCGGTCGCCGGACGTGGTCAGGGCAACTACAACATCTCTAACAACGGCACGATAGCGAACCCGATTACCAACGTCGCGGGCAACGTTATCTCCACCTCCGCGCTCGGCGTGGCGAACGTGTCGATGACCATCAACAACAACGTCATCGTCGCCAACCACCAGACCGACTTCGGCGGCCCGTTCGGCATCAGTACCGGCGCGGGCCAGGTTACGGGCATCGGCGACACGGCGGCGTTGTTTGTCGTCATCACCAACAATAACGTCAGCCAGACGGACAGCAGCGGCATCAGGGTCACCGCAGGCGAAGGACACGCCGCGGTGCATGCCGCCATCAAGAACAACACGATAGGTGCGCCCGTGGGCGCGGGTGTCGCTAACGGCATCCGTATAGACTCGGGCAGTACCGCCGCCAGCAGCATTGACAACCTGGTCTGCATTGAAATCTCCGGCAACACGACCGCGGGTGAAAGCGGCCAGCCGGGCATCGGTCTTCGCAAACAGGGCACAGTTGCGAGCACGCACGATTTCGGCATCGAAGGTCTCGCGCCTTCGCCCGCCACCGCCGCGCAGGCAGATACTTTTGTCACCGGCCAGAATCCGGGCAGCTCCGGCGGCGTTCTCATTATTTCCGGCGATAACTTTGTCTCCTGCGCAACGGCTCCGTTTGCGATGCTCATGCCGGATAAGAGTCGCACGGACGACCGCGCTCAGCTCGATAATCCCTTCGGGCAGGATGGCGCACAGTCCGAGTTGGCTCTCTCTATACTGCGCGGCGATGTCGCGTCCATCTTCGAGAGCCTGAACAACGCTACGCCGTCCGTGCTCACAACTGATAGCAGGCAGACGGCGCAGCTTGAGGCGGGCGCATTCGTCGCTGACGACGAGAGCCGTGGCTTTACCAGAGCTGCGCTCGATATGTCGAGCGCGACCACCGACGGCGGTGTGACCACCGTGGTCGAGCGCGCGGGCCTCTCCGGTATAGAAGTTGTACGCGCTGGCTACAGCGTGCCCGATTACGAAGAGGGCGCATTGATTGCTCGCGCCAATCTCAACGAGCAAAGACCCGCTCGCTTGACGCGCGCGTCCTTCTCGTCCAACGACCGCGTGCTCGGTGAAAGCCGTCAGGAACTGGCTCATGCGCGCAAGGCTCGCAAGGCGACGGGCATATTAACGGGCGCGTCTGCCTCTGCAACCGGAAGCATGATGAGCCCGCCGATGCCTTCGGGCGAGACCGTCAACGCCACCATCGGCACACTGCCTGCGGGCAAGGGCGTGACTATCACGTTCCAGGTCACGATTGACACTCCTTACAACGGCGGCGCAAATGTTTCCAATCAGGGAACGATTGCAGGCACGGTTCAGGCCGCTCCGTTCAACAAGGTCACGGATGACCCGGGCACGGGTGCGGCGAATGACGCCACACTGACGCCGGTCCAGGGGATGCCTGTGGCTAACGACGACAACTACACCACGTTCAAGGATACGCCGCTCAGCATCGCGGCTCCGGGCGTGCTGGCTAACGATACCGGCAGCCCGACGGCCACGGCGATTGTCGCTGGTCCGACCACTGCGGGCGGCACTGTCACGCTCAACGCCGACGGTAGCTTCTCTTACACGCCCGCTGCGGGCTACACAGGGCCGGACAGCTTTACCTACACGGCCACCAACGGCAGTGGCTCTGATACAGCGACCGTCAACATCACGGTCGCCGACACCTCTGCCATCTTTATCAACGAGGTCTTGTTCAACCCGCCGGGCACGGATGCGCCCAACGAGTACATAGAAATTCGCGGCCCTGCTGGCTCGACTATCCCTGCGGGCACTTACTTTGTCGGCATAGAGGGCGACAGCGGCAGCAACAACGGCGATGTTCAGGTACTTATCAATCTCTCGGGTCTGACCTTCGGTGCGAACGGCTTCCTCGTGCTCTTGCAGAACGGCAACACCTACACGACTGCTGCGGGTGCGACCGTCGTCACGAGCACGACGACCGGCTTCGGCGGTCTGCCCGGCGGCATCTGGCAATCCGACGCCGGAGCAACCGACATAGAGAACGCCTCGACCACCTTCATGCTGGTCCAGACGGGCGTGGCTCCGACTCTGACCAACGACATTGATTCGAATGACGACGGCACACCCGACGGCAGTGTCTATGCTGGTTGGGCTGTGGTTGATTCCGTGGGCGTTTTGGATGGCTCGGCTACTACCGACCGTACCTACGGCGACATTAGCTTCTCCAACAACACGGGCACACCCGGCTCCGCTACGGGCACAACCATTCTGGTCACCTTCATCGGCGGCTATGTCGGGCGCATAGGCGACTCGACGGGCTCTACGGCTGCCGACTGGGTTGCGAGCGCTATGACCGCAGGGACGTCAGGGACGGTCCCGAACTTCACGCTCACAACTACCAGCACGCAGACCGAACCCACGAGCTTTGCAGGCAAGGCTCTGAACCACATCGGCGCAAGCAACTTTACTAACGTCGCGCCGGTCAACACAGTGCCCGGCGCGCAGGCCGCGCAGGAAGATGTTCCGCTCGTCTTCACGGGCGCAACGCAAATTTCCATCTCGGACGTGGACGCTGGCGGGGCCACCGTGCAGGTCTCGCTCACAGCCGTCAACGGCACAATCAGCTTGGGCGGCACAGCCGGGCTCGACTTCGCCTGCGGCGGTTGCTCGGGCGACGGCACCAACGATGCCTCTATGGTTTTCCAGGGCACGATTGCTGCCATCAACACGGCGCTCAACAACCTGACGTTCACGCCGACTTCTAATTTCAGCTCGCCTCCGGACGCAAGCCTGACCATCCTGACAGATGACCTTGGCAACACGGGCGTAGGCGGCGCGAAGACCGATTCGGACACCATCCTGATCACGGTCGGCGCAGTTAATGACCCGCCGAGCTTTGTCATCGCGGGCAATCCGCCTGCCGTGAATGAAGATGCAGGCCCGCAAACTGTCAACGGCTTTGCGACCAGCATCTCTCAAGGGACTGGAGAGACGGGTCAGACCCTGACCTTCAACATCTCGGCAGCGGGCACGACCGGCAACATAGCTTTCTCAAGCGGTCCTGCGATTGACGCGACAACCGGCAACCTGACTTACACCACTTCGCCCGACACCAACGGTACGGCGACCTTCAACGTCACGTTGAGTGACAACGGCAGCAACGTTCCGCCCAACTCGAATACGAGCGGCACGCAGCAGTTCACCATCACGGTCAACGCCGTAGACGACGCGCCGACATTTACCAAGGGTGCAGACCCGAGCGTTGATGAAGATGCGGGGCCGCAGACCATCGCGGGCTTCGCCACCAACTTCCAGCCCGGCCCGGTCACCGCGACCGACGAAGCGGGCCAGACGCTGGTCAGCTACAACGTTTCCGTGACGGGCACGACAGGCAGCCTGTCCTTTACCAGCGCACCGGCAATCAATAATGCAGGCACGCTCACCTTCACGACCGCCGCCGATACTTTCGGCACGGCTACCGTGGACGTGACGGTGACAGACAGCGGCAGCAACGTCCCGCCCAACGTCAACACCAGCGCGGTGCAAACGTTTACGATTACGGTCAATGAAGTGAACGACCCGCCGAGCTTTACTCTCGCGGGCAACCCTGCGGCGGTTAACGAGGACGCAGGAGCGCAAACCGTTGTGGGCTTCGCCTCCGCTATTTCTCAGGGAGTTGGAGAGACCGGCCAGACCTTGACCTTCAACGTCACGGCGGCAGGCACAACAGGCAACATAGCTTTCTCAAGCGCACCGGCCATCGACCCGACGACCGGCAATCTGACTTACACCGCTTCGGCGGACACCAACGGCACGGCGACCTTCAACGTCACGCTCTCGGATAACGGCAGCAACGTCGCGCCCAACTCGAACACGAGCGGCACACAGCAGTTCACCATCACGGTCAACGCTGTCAACGACGCTCCGACCTTCCAGATACCGAGCAATCCGCCTGCGGTCAACGAGGACGCAGGAGCGCAAGCGGTCGCGGGCTTTGCTACTAACTTCCAGCCCGGACCTCCCGCAGCGACAGACGAAGCGGGCCAGACGCTGGTCGGCTACACCGTCACGCAGACCGGCACGACCGGCAACCTCGCGTTCACTTCCGGCCCGTCAATAGACAACGCCGGACAGTTGACCTACACGCCGACAAACAACACCTCGGGCACGGCGACCTTCGATGTCGTCGCAACCGATAGCGGCTCGGGCGTTGCGCCCAACGTCAACCAGAGCGCGCCCATCTCGTTTACCATCACGGTCAACGGCCAGAACGACGCGCCTGTTTTGGACAACGCGGGCAACATGTCCTTGACCGCGATTAACGAAGACGTGCCCAACGCCAGCAATCCCGGCACGCTCGTCGCCGACATCATCGCAAGCGCGGGCGGCGACCGCATCACTGATAATGACGCGGGTGCTCTTGAAGGCATCGCCGTCACCGCCGTTGACAACACCAACGGCACGTGGCAGTTCTCGATTGACAACGGCACGAACTGGACGCCGTTCGGCACACCGGACACGCTCAACTCGCGGCTCCTCGCGGCAGACGCACTGACGCGCGTGCGCTTTATTCCCAACGCGAACTTTAACGGCACGGTTGACCCCGGCATTACGTTCCGCGCCTGGGATCAGACCAGCGGCACAAACGGCGGGACTGCCGACACTACCGTCGTCGGCGGCACGACTGCCTTCTCGACCGCGACCGAGACGGCCTCGATTACCGTCAACGCGCAGAACGATAACCCGACGACCATCGGCATCCCGCCCGTCGTCGTCAACGAAGATGCTCCGGACACGGTCATAGACCTGCGGCTCTTCTTCAACGACGTAGAGGACTTGCCTGCGGGTCTCGTCTACACCGTACAGGCGAACACGAATCCGGGGCTCTTTACTTCGACCGGAATCAACAACGCCAACGACAACCTGACGCTCGACTACGCACCGAACGCCAACGGCGTGGCGATGATTACCATCCGCGCCACGGACACGGGCGGTCTCTTCATCGACACCGTCCTGTCGGTAACTGTCAACTCGGTTAACGACCTGCCGACGGCAGACGCGCAGTCAGTCTCGACCAATGAGGACACGCCGCTGCCCATCACCCTGACGGGCTCGGATACGGAGACTCCTGCGGGCAGTCTCACCTTCATGGTCGTCACGGGTCCGGCAAACGGCGTGCTCTCGGGCACGGCTCCGAATTTGACCTACACGCCCAACGCTAATTACAACGGGCCTGATAGCTTTACCTTCAAGGTCAACGACGGGACGAACGACAGCAACACGGCGACCATCTCGATTACCGTCAATCCGGTCAACGACACGCCGACGGCCAACGCGCAGAGCGTCAACACTAATGAAGACACTCCGCTTGGCATTACTTTAACGGGTTCAGATACTGAGACTGCTGCGGGCAGCCTCATCTTCAACGTCACCGTTCAGCCGACGAACGGTGTTCTTTCCGGCACGGCTCCGAACCTGACCTACACGCCCAACGCTAATTACAACGGGCCTGATAGCTTCAAGTTCACCGTGACCGACACGGGCGACGGCGTGTCCCCGGCGGCAACCAGCACGGAAGCGACCGTCACGATTACGGTCAACCCGGTGGCTGACACCCCGTCTGTGACGAACGCCACGACCAGCGTCAACACGCAGACAACTTCCGGCCTCGTCATCAGCCGCAACGCTGCGGACGGCGCTGAAGTCACACACTTCAAGATCACCAACATCCAGAACGGCACGCTCTTCCTGAACGACGGCGTGACGCCGGTTGCAAGCGGAAGCTTTATCACTTTCGCGCAGGGCAACGCTGGATTGAAGTTCACGCCCGCGCTCAACTTCAACGGCACGGCGAGCTTCGACATACAGGCTTCCACGAGCAACGTGGACGCAGGACTTGGCGGCAGCGTCATCACAGCCAACATCACGGTTGGTTGTGGCTCCACGGTCGTCATCAACAGCAACAACTCGGGCGCGGGCTCTCTGCGTGATATCGTCCTCCAAGCGTGTGCAGGTGCCACCATCACGTTTGACATGACAACGGTCACAAGCCCGATCACGCTCACGAGCGGCCAGATTGTTATTGACAAGAACCTGACAATCACAGGGCCTGGAGCGAACCTCCTGACCATTAGCGGCAACAGCGCGAGCCGCGTGTTCAGAGTTGACGCCGGTAATATTGTCAGCATCAGCGGATTGAGGATTGCAAACGGCAATACCGTAAGCACTGGCAATGGCGGCGGTATTGCCAATAGCGGCAACCTCACGCTCGACCGCGTGACAATCTTCAGCAACACGGCAAACTTCGGGAGCAGCGGCGGCGGCGTCTCCAACAGCACCGGAGCTACGCTGATTATCACCAGCAGCACCATCGCGCTTAACAATGCCGCTGGTGATGGCGGCGGTATTAACAACGAAGGCACGCTCACGCTCACCAACAGCACTATCACGGGCGGCAATGCCTCTAGACACGGCGGCGGCATTAACAATACCGGCACGATGACTGCCCTCAACAACACCATCACGGGCAACCGCGCCGACTCCGACGGCGATAGCATCGGTGATGGCGGCGGCATCGCTGCCTCCGGCACCGAGACGCTGAACAACACGATTGTGGCCGGTAATTTCAAGGGCTTAGTCCCGTCCACGACGCCTAATGATATCGCTGGCGGCACAGTCAACACGGCCAATAACAACCTCGTTGGCGACGCTGCGACGAGCGGCGGCATCACGAACGGCGTGAGCGGCAACAAGGTCGGCAACAGTGGCGCGGGCACCATCAACATCAACACGGTGCTCAACACCAGCTTGGCCAACAACGGCGGCCCGACGCAGACGCACGCGCTCGTCGGTGGCAGCCCTGCCATTGACATGGCCAGCAACGCGCTCGCGCCTGCCACAGACCAGCGTGGCGAGGCACGACCCTTTGACGGCGACGGCAACGGCACGGCCACTTCCGACATCGGTTCGTTCGAGCTGACGAACGCCGTCCCGACGACCACAGGCATCTCGAACGTCACGGTCGCCGAGAACGCGCCCGACACGGTCATTAACCTCTTCACGTCCTTCGCGGACGCGGAGACGCCTGATGCCTCGCTCGTCTACACGGTGCAGGGCAATACCAATCTGGGTCTCTTTACCAACGTAGCAATCGCGGGCGGCCAATTGACGCTCGACTACGCACCGGGCGCTGTAGGCGTGTCCACCATCACCATCCGCGCCACGGATGCGGGCGGGGCATTTGTTGAGACGAGCTTCACCGTTACAGTCCTTGAGGGCGGAACGTTGCAGTTCAGCTCGGCGACCTACTCCGTCAACGAGGGTGCCGGAAACGCCGTCATTACAATCACGCGCACGGGTGGTAGCGCAGGCGCTGCCTCCGTCCTCTTCCAGACCTCGAACGGCACGGCGGGCGCGGCTGATTACACCACCGTCTCGACCACCGTGAACTTCGCGGACGGCCAGACGTCGGCGATGGTCAACGTGCCCATCACAAGCGATGCGATAGACGAGCCTGATGAAACGGTCAGCCTCTCGCTCAGCCTAGTGATGGGTTCGGGTACGCTTGGTGTGCCGAGCGGGGCTGTCCTGACCATCACGGACGACGACGCGACACCGACGATCTCCATCAACGATGTCTCGGTCACAGAAGGCGACAGTGGCACTATCAATGCCGTCTTCAACGTCACGCTCTCGGGTCAAAGCTCGTCGCCCATCACGGTCAACTTCGCGACCGCCAACGGCACGGCCACTGCTCCGGGCGACTACACGTCGAACTCCGGAATGGTGACCTTCAATCCGGGCGAGACCACGCAGATGGTCACCGTCACCGTCAAGGGCGACGTGTTCTTCGAGGCCAACGAGACCTTCTTCGTCAACCTGAGTGGCGCAACCAACGCCACCATCGCTGACAATCAAGGACTCGGCACCATCCTGAATGACGACGCGGCGGGCGGTGTCTTCCAGTTCAGCGCGGCCACTTACACCGTGGCCGAGAGCGGCGGTCAAGTCACGATTACGGTCAACCGCACGGGCGATACTACATTGGCCGCCAACGTTGACTTTGCCACCTCCGACGATTCGAACTCCAACTCAATCGTCACCTGCTCGATAGTCAACGGCGTCGCCAATTCGCGCTGCGACTTTACGACTGCCGCTGGCACACTGCGGTTCGCCGCAGGCGAAACAACCAAGACCTTCAATGTCTTGATCTCGCAGGATTCCTTCGTGGAAGGGCTTGAGTCGCTTTCGCTCGAACTCTCGAATCCGACGAACAACGCTGTGTTGGCAGCACCTTCGTCGTCCACGCTGCAAATCACGGATGACGCGACCGAAGCCCCAGGCAACGTCATTGACAATGCGTCAGACTTCGTCCGTCAGCATTATCACGACTTCCTGAACCGCGAGCCGGATGCGGCGGGCCTTGCGTTCTGGACCGACAACATCACCAAGTGCAACGACCCGGCTCGCCGACCGGCGGGTCAGACCGTGGCAGAGTGTATAGACAAGCAGCGCGAAGTGACCTCGTCGGCCTTCTTCTTAGCGCCTGAATTCCAGGCCACAGGCGGGTTCGTGTACCGGCTCTACAAGGGAAGCTTGCCGGGCACGCCGAATTACGACAACGCCTCTCAGGGCAGATACCCGACCTTCCTTGAGTTCGTACGCGACAGCCGTCGTGTGGCCGAAGGCATCATCGTCAACGGACAGATATCGGCGGCGGTGTTGGAAGCCAACCGTGCGGCGTTTGCAGAAGAGTTCACGCAAAGGCCGGAGTTCCTGACAGAGTACGGCGGATTGAACAACACGCAGTACGTGGACAGGTTGTTGCAGGTCGCCTTCCTCTTCCTGACGGCAGCCCAGCGTCAGGCTCTGATAGACGGCTTGAACAACTCGACTGAGACGCGTGCCACCGTGCTCCGGAAGGTAGTGGATGGAACAGTCTTCATCAGTGAAGGCAACGTCCAGTTCACTACGCCATACGGCCAGATTTTCTTCGAACGGGAAATCAGGCGCATGATGGTCATGATGGAGTACATGGGTTATCTGAGGCGCAACCCTGACGCGCCCGGATTTAACTTCTGGCTGAACAAGCTCAACTTCTACAACGGCGATTTCTTCCAGGCGCAGATGGTTCGTTCGTTCCTGGTCTCGCCGGAATATAGAGCGCGCTTCGGCACACCATAAAGATGATGATGAAAGGGCGCGGGCTCAGAGGTCCGCTCTCTGGAAACTGAAACTTAAAACAGGCCGTCGAATCTCAAAGGCGAGACTCGACGGCCTGATTTTTTTTGAGGAGCTAATTGAAAAGCCGTAAATCGTAAATGGTAAATCGTGAATAGAAGAGAGCCGTTCCTCTATTCACGATTTACCATTTACGATTTACGAGCTTATGCAGACTTGTTGACCCAGACCTTGATGTGTCCCTGCCGGTTGGGTGTCATGCGGCCCGCCGCGCGCGCTTTCAAAGCCGCTCCCGTAGACTTTGCGTCGTCGCGTGCGGACGCGCCCCACGCCATGCAGGCGAAGGCGGCGAGCCCCAGGGCCGCGCAGGCGGCCAGAGAAATGATTGTCACCTGATCCAGAACGGCGTAGCTGACGCGTACGTCGCCCAGGGCTTTCAAGAGCAAAGCGACCATGCCCACCATGCTCATCAAGACTAGAAAGAGCACGCCTGCGCTGACGCTGGCGACGACAAAGAGCACGCCCCACGTTATTAGTCTGGCTTTGGCGAGAGTTGCGCTTGATGCAGAGAGCGACCGATTCATCATCCGAAAAACCTCACAGAATTGCCTGATTAGGAATAGCCTGCGAAAAATATATCAGGCGAAAGCCGTCAGTTTGTCGCAATTAGCTTGCCGTATTTTTACATTTCGTGTATCAGATAAGGGCTGCTTGTGCGACCAGCCTAGAGGGGATGCCGGAAATTCTGCCACCTGCCGAAAAAACACTTTACGGGCCCAGGCAGATTCTCTCTGAAAAGATAGCTGGTCGTCATAATTGTAGTGAAAAACAGACGGACAATTGCTAGAATTGCGGCGGGCCAGAGTTACTCCCACCAATAGGTTTTCTTCCTCAGACAAGAAGTACTCCAAGGGGTTTGAGCTTACGACTGTAAGTGAGCCTTAGTGCTCTATTATTGCGCAAAAGATCGGAAACTCACCGTAGCTACGAGGAGCGTATCGTTCACGCTCCATCTCCGGAATCAAAGCGCCGAGCCATAGCAACAAGTAATACCCTCGCTATATTTAACCATCAGCAGGAGACAGAATCATGACCACATCACGCCGGAAATTTCTAAAATGGAGTGCCCTGACGTCCCTCTTCGCCGGTCTGACCCTGAGGACCGGCATCTTTTCGCTGGCGCAGGAAGGCCCCCCGCAGAAAGATAGCCGCGGCTTGTTCATCGTTCCCGAAGAAGCCAAAAGAGAGAACCTCTTCCACTTTAGCAAAAGCTCCTTCGAGCCCTACCTGAAATCAGAGTTCCGCGTCCAACTGGGCCGCACCACGACCACCCTGACGCTCGTCCAGATAGCGGATTGCGATTCCCCCAACCGATTAAGAAGAGGGGAATGCTTCGTGCTGATCTTCAAGTCGGACAAGAAACTACCCGAGGGCATCACCACCGCCAATCTGGAACATGACGCGCTCGGCACATTCCCCCTGTTTCTGGGCAACTGGAAAAACTGGAACGACCCGAACGGAATATATTATCAAGCCACTATCAACCGCACAGAGCCTGCGGTTGCCATGTGAGCTAAAGAGCGCAGGCGGATTCTCAGCCTCCTCTCTGAGCTTCAAGCCCTGTATAGCAGGCATTGCATGACGCCTGCTATACAGGAGCACAAGCCTTCGAACCAGGGAAGCGATTACCTACGGATGCCTTTTAGCTGCGCGGCGCGCGCACTCATCAACAAGAGCTTGAGTTCTTTCACCCTTCATTATGTAATCAGCATCTGATTGCAACACCGCTGTAATAAAGAATGAGGCTGGCAGGAATTAATATCGAAATTGGTTTTGGTTCTTTAAGCTCTGCGGTCAGGGAAGGAGAAAATGATCCGCTATGTCCCCCAAAGTGATTAGCGAACAGGTCTACCGCGAACGAGAGTGTATCCACCGCAACGTGGTCTCGGCAGGAAAATTTTACGGTGGTCATACTTACATCAACTACCTACAGCGTCTGCGGGGCAAAGAGGCTACAGATTTCGCCCTTCGAGTGACGCCATTTTTCTGGTCCGATGCAGGCGAGATAATGGTCTGGCTCTGTGATAACTGCGCGGCCCAGCTCGGCGTCATCACGGCAGCCAACGCCGCAACCTGAATCCTGCTCTCTCTCCCCGGAAGAAAAAGCATCTCTACTTTTTCCGGTCCTGCTGCTGTTCACCCGCGGCGGGTTCATCCCATAAGCCATCTCGCCTGAAGGCGGCCAACCCGCGAAGCAACAATTTCTGCGTCGCATAGCTCAAGCTTCGTTCATCCCGCTCCACTATTTCCACCAGCTCATCCCTGACATCGACCGGCAGCCACAGCGGAACCTTCACCTCGCCCTTGAGATTCCGTTTTCCGGAGACCTTCATCATGAGTATCCTTCACATGCTACTGCTTTATTGTTTTTGAGAGACTCGTACCCATCCTTCACAATTTTAGCGCATCAATACGAAAAGCATTCGACCGCTTTAGAACACAGGCTGTAAAAGTGAATTGACGAGGTTTGAGACGGAAGCAGAAATTGACGAAGAAACTGACCCAACCAGAATTCAGGCCATCCTCAACGCCACCAAATCTGATAAATCTACTTCGTTAGGACATGAAACGAATGCTGTATAAGCAGGATAAGGATGAGGATAGCTACAACAAGCTCTTTAGCCTCCCAAGCCAGCTCCTTACTCCGCTTTACTATATGAATCGCGGCGTTGAAGTAGTAGTCAATTGTGGGATGTGCTCTACGTTCGGCTTGCGGAAACAGAGTTACACCCAAACTCGTGTGTGAATCCTTAGTCGTAGACATACCATTTTCCTTCAGGTCTAGTATGTAAACTGGCGGACAATGGCTGAAAAGCCAAAGGTGAGAAGCCGCTTGGGAAAGTGTGACCGAAGACAGGTTATTCCGCTTTAAATTTTAAGTCAAGCTCAAACCCTTAAGCTCTTTGATTATGCCGGTGGAGGGACTTGAACCCCCACGCCCTTGCGAGCGGCAGATTTTGAGTCTCTCCAAGCTCCCACAACATAATAATCTCTAAGGAAAATAAATCTTCAACTGTCCTTCAAGGCTGAAACAAAACTTGAATGTGTTAACGAGTGTGTTAATGCATTTCAAGGTTGCCAGCAAAGGAGGCAGCTATGAAATCCCGTACAGGTTATGTTTTCCAAAATGAGAAAACAAATAAATGGTTCGCTCGCGTTACCTACACAGACCGTAATGGTAAACGCAGAAACATTCAACGCCAAGTAGAAAATAAATCAAAAGGTAATGAGTTATTAAAGGAACTCATCCACTCAATAGAAAATGACGGTGCTTCATCAATCGAAGCAGAAAAGCTAACTTTCAATTTTCTTGCAGACCATTACACAAAGCACTACCTGACAGAAGCAAAATACGTTAATGGTAGAAAAGTTTCTGGCTTACGTTCTGCCAGAACTGTACGTGGTTACATGAAAACCTTGAGAGACTACTTTGGTAAGCAGAAATTAAGAACCCTTACCTATGAAGATTTGCTCACGTTTCGGAATAAACGTCTAAACACAGCAACTCACCAAAGCGAGCAACGAAGCATCGCCACAGTTAATAGAGAAATGGCATATTTGCGCCGACTTCTCAATATTGCCGAAAGGAACGGATGGATTAATAGAAATCCTTTCAAGTGCGGCGATGCTCTAATCAATGTGGCAGATGAGCGAAAAAGAGAAAGAATTCTTAGTAGAGATGAGGAACTGCGCTTATTATCTGCTTGCGTTGGAAGATGTCACCACTTACGGCCCTTAATTATTGCCGGACTAGATACAGGATGTCGCTTAGGGGAATTGCTCAAACTACGCTTCAGAGATATAGATTTTGAATCTAATCTCATAACGATTCAGGCATTTAATACAAAAACAATGCGTGAGAGACAGGTCAGCATGACAATTCGACTAAAGCAGGAATTAGAAGGATTGTTTGCTGCTAACCCAAATCTTGATGCGCTAGTTTTTGGAATTAAACATCACATTCGCACTGGCCTCAAGAGAGTATGTGAAAATGCAAAAGTTGATGGGGTTACTTTCTATACCCTTCGCCACACAGCAGCGACAAGATTAGTTTCTTTAAGCATACCACTTGCCGAAGTGGGAAAAGTATTAGGCCATACAACGCCTAATACTACTTATCGTTATTACTTGAATCCTAATGTAGAGACGGTAAGACGAGTGGCAGCAGCTTTAGACAGCTTCAATGCAGAAAGTGAAGTTCAAGAGGCTACGGAGATGGTAAACTAAATCTTTCACCTTCAGCCCGTCTAACTTACGTCTAGCTAACGTAAGGACAGAGTATTAATCCTTGAGGTACTTTGACGGGCTGTTTATCAAGGAAATGGCTTTTCAAGGAGGCCGGAATGGCAGATGATGAATTAGAGGCTGAATTAAAAGAACTTTCTAAAGAAGACCGAGAGGAAACAATATATCTACTCAGATTAAATCGCATGCACAAGGTTACTAAACCGTTCAGGGTAGAGATTGAAGACAGGGCTAAGGAAAAGAATATAACTTTTATTGAAGCAAGAAGAGAATTAATAAATGAAGCCGAACAATTACAGGGGAAATTGATTTCTAAAACTGGCAAACTACTAAAGCCAAAGTTATCAAAAAATGTTCGTCAGAAACTTGGGATTAAAAATGCTGGTCGCCCACAAGGAAGCAAAAGAAAACATATTAAGTATTCAAAAGCAAAACTATATAAGAAATTAGAAGAATATATTAGAGAAGTAGAAGACCCTACCCAAGAGAACGCGGCTAAAGCTCTAGGCTTGGGGAGCGCAAAGACCCTTAAAAGATATAGGGAAACCTACGGCGATAAACGAGATTGGAGAGTGCTAGTCAAGGAGATTTTAGAAGCTCAAGAATAAATCCCATTCAGAATTAATTGTCCACTTCTATATGGATAATGAAGCCTGTAGCAACACCAAGCTACAGGCTTTTACTATTTAAGGAGAAGGGAAACATGAGTAAAGAAAGGGCTACCTTAAGTGAACGGGAGTTTGCCGAAGCAGTAGGGCTTAGCAGAGTCACTATATGGCGACTTAGGCTTAAGGGCTTAGTCCCGCACTACCAAATAGGCTCACGCATCCTCTATGGGCAACAACATATTGACCAATTCTTAAAAGCACATGAGAAGAGTTTAATTAATCATCAAAGAGAGACTTGATTTGCCATGATAAAACTTAGACCTATAGCGAAAGCTAGAAATAATATCCCTCAATCAATACTAGCAAAAGCATTACACATTGATACGATAAGAATAAGCCACTACTGCCGTCCTTATGATTTACCCCCGCCAGAGGAATTAGAAGATAAGGGATTTGAATTAACTTATAAGCGCAGGAAAGGCTCAAATAATATAATGACGGCTCATCTAAAACCCAATAATTTTAGACACTACCATTTGACAGTAATTAAAAGTGATTTCGGTTACAGTGGAGTGAATATTGAACTCTCATTAGCAAAGTTTCTTGATAATAGTGGATTGGGTGGGTTAGGTATCCAAAGTGATGATGATATTGAACGTGGATTTGAGAGTATAGAGGATATTATCAACGGACAGGTTGGTGTCAGTTTTAATGTGCGAACTGCAAAAGTAAGTAGGCTTGACGTTAACGCGGATTTCCCTGTTGGTGAAGATAGAATTCAATCTTACATAAACGCCATTTCACGCCCTAATGCCAGATTTACGCCAGCAGGATTTGGTGACTCAACGAAAGAATTCTTTAACAAGTCGAGGAAGTTGATTGTCTATGGGAAGTATAAAGAAGTAGAAAAGAGATGGAAAAAAGGGAAGGCAACTGATGAACAATTGGAAGCAGCGAAAGGATTGTTAAGAGTTGAAGTTAGTCTAAGAAAATCTCCCCTAGATAGATTGGCTAAAAAACGTAATGTGGCTGCTGAAACAAGTAAGTTGATAAATTTATCAGTGGCGAATCACATAGTATCTGAAGGATTACACCAGTTGAGACTTGATATGAAAAGAACATCCTACGAGAAACTATATAGATTAATGTCAGAGCATTTTGGTAGAAATGCTCCACTCATGCTCGGTATCGTTCAATATCGTGCTGTTTATGGAGATGATTTCTGGAAGATATTTGGATGGAGTCAAGCCACATATCATAGGAAGATAAAGAAACTTAAGGAAGCAAACTTATGGGATATATCAGCCGATGAGGAGTTACCAGCCCTAATTGTGCCGGAGGCTTATAATAACTCTACATCACTATCATAATTGAGACTCCTCCTGCCTAGCCCCCTAATACACTAAATGGGGCGGCTCGGCATTAGGGCAGGGGATTCTCAGATTTGATAGCTAAGTAAGGTTATTATAAGCCTTAGATAGCCTTAGGCGATTTGTCTAATGACTTATAGCTAACAGAATTTTAACTATAAGTAATATTTATCTAACACTATGGCTAACTGTGTACGACCTCTGTATGTCTAAGGGCTAAAAAGAGGCTATTTATCATGCCTAGTTCAAATCGAAACTGCTCTAAGGGCGTGGCTAAGAGGCTAGGGATAAAGCATCTCAGGCCAAAACCCGCCTTTATGTCGCTACTTACTTATGCTGCTTATAGAATTGGTGGTAAAGAGAAATTCATGGAGTTAGCGAAACTATCTGATGATGAGATGATTCAGAAGATAGTTGATAAGTGGAATAAATTAAGTAAGTCAGATAGGCGTTACATAAGCTTAGATGTTCTTATTGAAGGAACAGAAGTTTCAAGTCATTATCTATTAAATGAAGTTGGAACTTGTGCTGATACAAATGGCTATCCAGATATTGAATATGAACTCACTTTAGCATTTGTAGAACATATGCGAATCATGAAAGATTCTATAAAGAGAGCAAATACTGAAAAGGGATTTAAGGATAGAAGGAAGTTAGCTAGATATTGCGGGCTGATTCCTTAATCGGTTACTCTTGTATATTACTTATCTATTATCTTCACTCCTCCATGCTTTTAGAAGAAGGTAATTTATATAGCAAATCAAGAATACAGCCATCCAAAAAGTACCTTACCTAAAGTATGTGTGCAAACTTATTTGCCTTTACGAATGATACTTTTACGTTTGATTTCAGGGGTTCTTTTATTGTGGAGTTTTCTATGCCTAGTTTCGAGAAGATAAATAAATCTTTGGTGTGTAAGTCCAAGTCTGTGCGCGGCCCGCGTTACAACTCCCTTTTCTTCTTCTAATGCCTGCTCGATAAACCGCGCTTCGTAACTCAAAACTACTTCCGGTAAGTAGAATTTTTCATCTAACTCAGGGCCAAACAATTTTCTTACAACAATACGAGCACAGGCACGCAAGCGAGCTATATCTTCGGCATCTTGTGTTGTTGCCAACCATTTATCTGCGCGGCGATAAGCGCGGTAGATTTCTCTTTCTGTGAGTCTTATTCCATGTTCCTCAATCATCGAAAGAGCGGCACGTCCTGCATTAGAAATTGCACCTGCACTTTCCCCAGTTTTAATAGCGTGACGAAATGTATTAAGCGAATGGTCATAATCTCCAAGCCTTGCTTGAACAGTAGCTTTAATTGTTAGCGCGTCAACTAAGAGAGCTTGTTCATGGCTCTTTTCAAAAATATCTACTACACCAATAATAACTCGCCTTGCTTCCAGATAGTTTTCTTCTGCTACTAAGACTTGCGCTCTTGTTTCTTCCATCTGTGCTAGTAAACCTACATCCTTTAACTGCTCCACAACCTTTTGAGAACGATTAAGATGTTCATGTGCCTCGGCGTATCGCCCCATCTTATATAGAAGCATAGCAAGATTATTTAAGTTGATAGCACAGTATCTTTCATGCTTTGCTTGTTCGTAATGATAAATAGCGGCAGTAAATTCAATAATGGCTCTATCCGCATAATCTGCTCGTCCTTCTGCGGTAGCAAGCTTGCGTAAAATCAAAGCCATCTGCCCGTGCCATCTTCCTTTTACTGCGTCGCTACAACTATCAAAAAATACTTGCGCCTCTTTGAGTGTTTCTAATGCTTCGTAATATTGGCCTAGCCAAATTTCTATAATTGTTCGTCTGATTAATATTTTTGCTTTAAGTTCTGCATCTTCAAGATTATTTAACGCTTCATCAAAAAGAACTCTTGTCTCATCGTATGCGCCGCGCCTGAAGTAGCACATCGCCAACTCGCATTGAATTTCAGAGACTTTAGTTTGTTGATTAAGAGTTTGATAAATATGGAGTGCTTCAGTTAAGAGGTCTTTAGCTTTTTCTTGTGCATCAATTTGTTTGGCGCTACCAAGTCGAGCAGAGAGAGTTCCACACTGTAGCAGGATTTCAGCTTTTAGCTGCGGATTAACATTAAGAGAGGGACGTTTACCTATTCCCGCCCATAATTCACCTAGTTCAGCTATTGCCGCTTCATACTGTCCAGCATAAACCAATTCCGACGTTTTGCTACATATCTGTGCTAGGGTAACATCTGCTAAGTTCATGTGAGGACTACCTTTCTCTTTGAGTTGCAAGAATTCTTGCAACTCAGTAAAAACCGCCTCATCCTAAAAAGATAAGGCGGTTAATCCAATCGCTAAACTTCATAAAAGGAAAGAACGATGCGGAAAATTATTAGAGCTTCTGTGCTGATTTTGGCATTAGCTATCCCTGCTTTTGCAGGAGATATTCCAAATGATGTTACTTCTAAGCCTCCGACCAATGCTACAACGCAGGCTGGCGATATTCAGAATGGAGTAACAGGTGATATACCCTACGATGTTACTTCGGTCTGGCTTAACCTACTCGTTGCGTTAATAGCTTAAAGGTAATCGCAATTTACTAATTCTTGCTGCTAGGTGTGGCGGCACAGGTTAAGTGTGCCTGCATATCATAGCAAGTTTTCTTACTGTAAGTGAAGGAGTTTTCAATCTTGCAAGATTTAATACTTAGCAACTGCTCACATTTACTTCCTTCTTGCTTTCAATGCTCTTTTTACCCCTTCATGCTTTTTAGAAGAAGGTAGCTTTTCTGGTAAATCAAGCTCATCATCAATTAAAACATCTATCCAAATATTAGCTGCTCTTGCATATTGTAAGAGAATAAATAACGAAGGCTCTCTGATGTCCAATTCATAATGTGAGATTTTAGTATAAGAAATAATTTCTTCCATTCCTAAACGTCTTAACATTTCACTCTGAGAAAGTCCTAAAGAAAGTCGAATTTGCCGAAGTTTCTTTGCCAGATGTTTCGGCTTTGGTTGCCTCCTTTTTGCCATCAGGAAATTCCTCCTGACAGCAAAAAGAATACATAAGATAATTTGCTTCTATATCCAGTCGGATATAAGCTATGACTACTTTTTAGTATCGCCGGAAGCTGTTTCTTATGCTTCCCGACGACGTACATCACTCTTGATGATATGCGGCGCTAATCATAGTGAGTATGAATGATTGTCAAAATAACAAACTGAATCTCTAAGAAATTAGACCAAACAATCTTATTGTGCAATCACTCAGATTCAAATAGAGAAAGTTCATGGATAGCGATTCTAAAGATTCTGCTGCTGAAAGAGTTGAGGGAAATTCACTGACTCCTGAACAGATTGAAGAAATTATGGCAGATGCCAAATTAAGCCCTACAGAGCTATTAAGAAAGGAGTTTAATAAGTATGAATCTCAGGCTAATCGGAATAAAAGTTCTAGTAATATCATTCCTTCCCGAAGCAGCAATCTAACTTATAAGTTTGTAAAGATATTAATCATCTTTCTGATAATCATAGGAATCATCTATGGAGCTTATATTTACTTTAGCGAGATGCGTAATTCAAGCCACAAACAGCTAGAGGAGAAACAAGCCCTATCTAAATTAATAGCTAAATATAGTGCCATAGATGATTGGAGAGATAATCTTGAGAAGCTAGACGATGTATACAGTATAGATGTAGAGAATGCTCTAATTAGGAAAGACAACCTTCCATTACTAATATCTGGCTATATACAAGATATAGTAACTAGAGACGGTAAGCATTATATTTATTTCTCTGAAGTTGGCTCACCTAGTCCTGAAATAATTTTCATCCTCGAATACGACTCCGACCAAACCGAACAACTGATTAAGCAGTTACATGAGAACAATGAATTTACCTTAATAGCCTCAATAACCTCTGTTCAGAAATCAGATAATGCATTATTCGATTCTGATTTGTCAGATAAGTTTTTAGCAAATGGTCGTTGCGTCGAATTATTAAATGTAGGTTACTGAGCATTCCTAACATTACGTGAAGCTAATTTTGGAATGAAGTTCTGTGGCTAATGCAATCCCATTAAGGAGGATATTTATAATGAAGTATATGTTTGTAGCTGCTTTTATCCTAATTCTAGGAACTTTTGACGCCGGTACAGTTTTAGCGCAAGTGCCAGATTATATGCTTGACCCTAGATTGCCTATCCCTAAAGAAGGGACAGTCATGGCTGACCCTTCTTTATTCTTACCAGATGAAGCTAGAAAAGATTATCAAAATCTAAAAACATTATCGCCCCAACAAAAACAGAAAATGGCACATGCTTTAGGTCTATTGTTGAAAGCAAAAATTATTACTGAGGAAAGCAATGACTCTACAAAGATTCGTGAAGCAGTAATCGCCGCACGCAAGGAGATATTTGATACAGCAGATATATTGCCAGAAATTTCTTGGCTACGAAAAATCTTGCGTGTAAGTGCTCAAGCTCTCTTTGATGCATGGAGCTTAACAGCTAAAAGTTATGGCTCTCCTGTATTATCCGCTAGTCAACGCGAGAAACTAATCAGGATATATGGCCTTGAGGACATACATCCCGACCATCATCAAAAGCGCATTATAAGAATTGCCACAAAATTCATTTTAGATGCTGTTACGGCCCTAAGTGGCGCACAGATAGTTTCACCTAGATGGTCTGAATTATAAGTTTAGTGAACAGTAATTATGTATCTAAGCAGAGGTGATTAAGTAATTATGTGGAAGTGCTCTCATTGTAAAGAACAGATAGAAGATAAATATGAATTCTGCTGGAAGTGTGGCCTTAGAAATATCAACCTTCCTTTAACTCAAGCTCAAGAGGAGTTTCAAAAAGAGCAAGAGCTTGGAGTGCCAAGCTTTTATTCAATTGATGAGTTAGTGCCCCCGCCACAGAAGCATAAAGAAAGCTTAAGTGAAAAACTTGGGGGAGATATTATTAATGTGATTATTGGAGCTATCCTTACTGTTACTATTGTTCCACTAATAAGATTCGTATTTGGCGCTTATGGCTTTTATATTTCAATAGCCTTCGTTGCGCTAGTTGTAATTTTCATTATTTGGAAAGTATTTAGAAGTGATTCGTCAGAAGGGAAAGGTCTAGGACTTGGCCCTTAATCAAATCAAAAATAGAAAAATCAAAAATCTTCTCATCCATCTCAAAATGCACAATTTCCTAAAATTGGTATAGTACCCTTTCGACAACTAACCTTCTAAATGAACTACTGTTTATTAATTTTCTTTGGCCTCCCAACTTTGCGTTCTTTTACTAACTTCAAATCTTTCTCACGAATCATGTAATCTCGACCGAACTTCTGCGCTGGTAATCTGCCTGCTTCAATAAGTGCTTGAACTCTTCTAGGAGTTATTCCTAATTTCTCTGCTGCTTGTTTTGTTGTTAAGAAGTCCATAAATCAACTTATAAAGCTAAATAAAATATTCTGCAAGAGGATGAGTTTTATATTTACAAACTATTCTTTTAGGCGTATTATTCATTCAATGTGTTAATGAATGTGTTAACGCTAGTTCTTTGAAAGAATTCCGAGTAGGAAGGCAGTAGAAAGATTCTAATTTACTTAGAGGTTTAAAGTGCCGGTGGAGGGACTTGAACCCCCACGCCCTTGCGAGCGGCAGATTTTGAGTCTGCTGTGTCTGCCAATTCCACCACACCGGCTTCTGAAAGGATGCGTTTGGCTTGGACCATCATAGTCGGCCAGGTTGTTGAACGTCAACTGGCCGCGCGGGTGGCACAAAGGTTGCTAAACAGAGTCGTGTTCGAGCATGGGAGGGTCTAAAAAATATTTACCGGGCGGTGGCCGTGGATGTACAATGGTCCTGCCCCTCAAGCGGCGAACGGCCTCCTGTTATTAGTCGCCGCTTTCTGTTCTCTCAAGTACATCTTGATGGCGTTTTCAAAACGCGGCCCTGACAGAGGGCTTCGCGTCCGTTTATTCCCCCCTCTTGAAGACGCTTTGGAGTTCAAGTTATGCCTGAAGAAAGCTTGGGTAAGGCTCGTATCCTTGTGGTGGATGACGAGCCGGAAATCAGAGAGGTGCTGTGCGCTTTGCTGGGCGACGACTACGAGTGCGAGGCCGTAGGCTCGGCTGAAGAGGCGCTCGCACGTCTGGGCTCCAATGAATTTAACCTCATTATCAGCGACATCATGATGGGCGGCATGAGCGGGCTGGAAATGGTTCCTCAAGTGCTCGCAGTAGCGCCGGACGCGGTGGTCGTGATGATCAGCGGCGTGCAGACCATAGAGAGCGCTATCAAGGCTTTGCGCGCAGGGGCTTTTGATTACGTGATGAAGCCGTTTGACCTCAGGCAGGTCGAGGCAGTCGTCTCGCGGGCGCTTGAGCATCATGAGCTTCGCGTCGCCAAACGACGCTACGAGAACCACTTAGAGGAGCTGGTCAAAGAGCGCACGGAGCAGTTGGACGCGGCACTGGTGTCGGTCGAGGATGCTTACCGCGCGACCCTGAAGGCGCTGGCTCATGCGCTTGAGACGCGCGATGCAGAGACGCACGGCCATTCGGAGCGCGTCGTCACCTTTAGCCTGCGACTCGGGCGCGAGCTGGGGCTTGATACCAACCAGATGCGGTCTCTGGAGTTCGGCTCGCTCCTGCACGACATAGGCAAGATAGGCGTGCCGGATGCGATTTTGCGTAAACCCGCCAAGCTCACCGAAGACGAGTGGGTCAAGATGCGCGAGCACCCGCTTCACGGGCAAGCCATACTGCGCGGGATACAGTTTCTGGAAGGCGCTGCGCGCGTCGTCGCACAGCATCACGAGAAATGGGACGGCTCGGGTTATCCTTTGGGCCTGCGCGGCGAGGAGATTGATCTAAACGCGCGTATTTTCGCGGTCGCTGACGCTTTTGACGCGATGACGAGCGATAGGGTCTACCGCAAAGGCAAGCCGTACGAGGAGGCTTCGGAAGAGCTAAACCGCTTTGCGGGGATGCAATTTGACCCGCAGGTGGTCGTGGCTTTTCATAGCGTGCCGCGCGAGGATTGGGATGATTTGCGCCGCCGCTCGATCATCAAAAAGCAGGATGAGCTTGCTTCTCCAGCCGGGCGCGCTCTGGCCGCCATGCTGGACGCGAAACTGACCGCCATCGCCAGCTAGGATTTAGACAAAGAGGATTCAACAAGACGCCGGAGGCGCGCTCAAAAGAAGAGCGGCCTCTGGTACTTTTTTCCGCTCCCGGCGGGCAAATCGCCGCACAATAATTCCCGTCAAGCCCTTGAAAGAGCGCCACGAAAAGCTCTTAAAGCCGCTCCCTACGGCCCGCACGAATTAATTGATAAGAAAATTTTCAGTATAAAAAGTCCCGTAGGGACTGAATGTTTATAGCCCGCGCGCATTTCTAAAAATCAAGCTCCGTAGGAGCGGCATGTTCAACGTTCATCACATGCCGCTCCTACGGAGCTTGATTCTTGATTGATGCTCTTAGGCTATAACATCCTGCTCCTATGGAGCCGGACAATACTGACTTCAAATACTTTCCAAAGACTACATCACTAAGCGCGCGCGTTTGTTTCTTGCGCTACTGCGCTGCCGGGACTGTGTAGCCGGAGCGCGAGCGCACCGTCAGACCTTGACGCCTGAGCGCTACCTTGACGCGGCGGTATTCTCCCGGACGCGAAATCGAGAGCGGGCGTTTCGGTCTGTACGTCACGACGTACTGCGCGCCTATATCGCGCGCCACTTCGCGGCCTTCTCTGAGCATCTCTTCTTCCGTGAGGGGCAGCAAGATTCGACCGCCCGTTTCTTCTGCGAGTTTGGTCAAACGCTCCTCGCTCTTGATAGTCGCTTCGACATACTCTTTGCGCTTGCGCCGCATCTCGCGATCCGTGTCGATGGTGGCGATGTTGACGTTGGGACGCGGCACGGGAATGGTCGGGTCCGCTTCTTTCGCCACGTCGTTGGCCGTTCGCGGCGGAGCCCCGCCCAAGGTCACGGGCGAGCCGATTTTTTTAATCCCCTCGCGGCCCATCGCCGTATAGCTGATGACATAGACGGTCGCCTGCGCTGCGTTCAACTGCCGCACAGCTTCCGCGTAGGATTTATCGTTCGGCTCCACACCGTCTGTAATCAGCACGATGTGACGGCTGCCTGCGGGACGATTCTTTATTCTGGACGCGGCTTCGATGAGCGCCGCAGAGATGCGCTTCTTTCTACCGGAAGAGAGCTTGGTTTTCAGCGTGCGCTGCAAGGCTTCGCGGTCGCTTGTCCAATCCTGCAAGACCTCCACGCGGTCGCCCGCTTGAACAATGGCAACATCGTCACCCGTCTTGAGGCTCTTAATCAAAGAAAGCGCAAGATCGCGCGTCGTGTTTGTTCGCATCATTGGATTGATGCCGCCACTCGTGTCGAGCACAAGCAGGACATTAGCTGGAATGCGGCGCACGCTTTTGACTTCCTGCATCTCGTCATCTTCGATGACGAGGATGTCCGGCATCTCTATGGTCGGATCAAAACGTCCGTAATCATCCGTGACGAAAATGGGAAGTCGCACCTCTTCGGTGAAAATCCGTATCTGCTCCGGCTCTCGCGCGAGCGGAGTGGGCTCAGATTGAGGAGCTTCGCTCGCGTTGCTGCGACCTGACTGCGCGCGCGTTGGAGTAAGTGCGACGAACACAATCGCCACGGCGATGAACAACATAAACATACTGCGGGATGAAAGCATGACTGGGCCTCAAAAAAACAGAGAGAGGGGAACGTGACAACGATTTAATCGGTGACGGGTTGGACGAGCCTGTAGGCCGCGCGGGTTGCCAAACGTTTTTTGGGGATTAAGTATTGCGGCGACGGGCCTGCGCCTGCACAGCCGTAATAGCGACCGCATCAACGATGTCTTCCGCTTTACAGCCGCGCGACAAATCATTACAGGGTTTGTCCAGTCCTTGCAGGATAGGCCCAATGGCAGAAGCTTTCGCCAGCCGCTCCGTCAGCTTGTAAGCAATGTTCCCGGCTTGCAGGTCAGGGAAAATCAGGACGTTGGCGCGGCCCCCGACGCTTGAGCCGGGCGCTTTAGATTCTGCGACCGAAGGGACAAGAGCGGCGTCTGCCTGCAACTCGCCGTCAACTAAAAGCTCTGGTGCGCGCGCGCGCACTGTCTTTGTCGCTTCGACTACCTTGTCAATCAATTTATGTTTGGCGCTGCCCTTCGTGGAAAACGAGAGCATGGCGACGCGCGGCTCTGCTTCCAACAAGGCGCGGCAGGAGTCTGCCGAAGCGATAGCGATTTCGGCCAGCTCCGTGGCGGACGGCTCAATCACCACGCCGCAATCTGCGTAGATGAGCGCGCCCTGCTCCCCAAAGCTTGTATCAGGCAGGGCCATGACAAAAAAGCTTGAGACGAGCTTGAAACCCTGACGCACGCCTATGCAATGAAGCGCGGCGCGCACGGTATGCGCCGTCGTGTTGGTCGCGCCCGCCACGCTGCCGTCGGCACGACCCTCGCGCACCATCAGGTTTCCATAGTAGAGCGGGTCTGCGACAGCCGCGCGCGCTTCGTCAGGCATCAAGCCCTTGGCGCGGCGCAGCTCGTAGTAAAGCTGGACCATCTTGTCGAAATCCGGCGCGCGGCGATGGTCAATCACTTCGACACCGCCGAGGTCCACACGGTTGGCCTGCGCCAGCGAGCGAATCTTCTCTTCGCTGCCGAGGATGGTGATGCGCGCTAACGATTGACGCACGCACATCGAGGCGGCGGCCACCGTGCGCGGGTCTTCGCCTTCCGGCAGGACTATGTGTTGAAGGTCACTGGCTGCGCGCTGGCGTAACTGTTCGAGAATGCTCATAAGAAATTTTCTTGTGGAAAACCTTTTACCTTCCGGGGTGCGTCTTAAGAGGGACGAGTCTAACCGACCGGAAACCCGTAGGACAAGCCGCGCGAAGAGAAACGTCCAGCGCGTTTGCCGTAGCTCTGTAATTCATTAAAGCGTATGAAATCTGAAAAAGGTCTCAAGTCCCAAGTCCAAAGTCCCAAGTCAACAATCAGTTCTTCGACTTGGGACTTGAGACTTGGGATTTGGGACTTTTCTGTTAACCTCGCTTAATCAAATCTTGTCATCAGGAATGGGCCTGTGGTAACGTCCCCTCTATCATCAGGAGAACGAGCCATGCGACAAATCATCAGCTACCTTTTAGTCTCTCTGGCAACTTTTATCATCGGTGTCACGGCAGCCAATCCGTGGACCGCTTTTCGCACGACCTCCGATAGCCAGGCCGAGCGCGAAGTCTTAAAAGTCGAGCGGCAATATCTGGACGCGCACATGCAGCGCGACACGGCCACACTCCGGCGCATCCTCTCCGACAATTTCTATTTCTCGCACTACTGGGGAGGAGCCGCCAGCAAGGCCGAGCGTCTGGCGCTTGTCGAAAATCCGAACATGACGTTCTCGTCCATAGACACCAGAAACGTCAGCGTCGCGGTCATGGGCGACAGGGCATATGTGATGGGGCAAGCGGTCGTGCGCGGAAGCTATCGTGAGAGACTGTTTACGACGCCGCTCTACCGTTACATACGTACCTACGAGAAACGCGACGGGCGCTGGCAGATTGTCTCGGTCGAGTGCAACAAGGCCGCTTATTGGAGATAAGCGCGCGCCCGAAAAATTTTCAATCAAAGCCACATGACTTTTGGCCGCAAGGGCCAAACGTCACGATTGCGGAATGCGGATTTCGGATTGCGGATTGGAAAGCAAGAAAGCATCCAGCTTCTTATTCTTCAATCCGCAATCCGAAATCCGCATTCCGCAATGGAGGGGAGACATGGTGCGTCTTGAATTAAAGCGGCGGATGAAGAATCTTCTGATGTTCCTGCCGAACATGCTGCGTTTGTGCGGGCGTTTAATCATGGATTCGCGCGTCCCGCGCACGGAGAAGGCGCTCTTTGCGGGCGCGATTATTTACGCCATCACGCCGCTCGACCTGATACCCGACATGATTCCGTTCGTAGGGCAGATAGACGACGTGTATCTCATCGCGCTCACGCTCCTGCGCCTGATTAACCGCACGGACGAGCGCGTGGTGCGAGAGCACTGGCAGGGCGGCGGCGACATCATTCAGCTTGCGGCGGCGGTCGCTGCGGTCGCGCCAAGGCTTCTGCCCCAGCGCGTTCAACGCGTTCTCTCGACGCGCGTCGAACCCACGGACGGAAAGTGGTCGCTGGACGCGCTGCGCAAACGCGACAGGCCGCTGCTCGTAGAAGCCGTGGAAGACAAGAACAGTTAGCCGGAGAAGCTTAACGAAACGACAGGGAAAAATTTTAAGAGCCGCGCTTTATCAAACAATCAAGCGCGGCCTTTTCTTTGAAGCGGAAGATTATATTTCTTAACTCAGGCGGCGAGCGAGATGTTCACAAATTCTTCGACCACGCTCGTAAGAGCGTCGGTAATCGAAGGGTTGCTCGTCTTAAAGACGCGATACTTTCTAGTTTCCATGCCGGGCGCTTCATCTTCAGCGAAAGCGACGAGCGCCGTGCGCAGGCTCGACGAGTTGGCGATGATGAAACATTCGTGCGCCAGCCTCGCATCACGCTGTAGAGCAATCACGCGCATGTTCGGATGACGCGGCGGCTTCCAGTCGGCTTCACCGAAAACGTACACGCGCTCGGACACGTCCGCAATTCGAAGATAGCGGTCAACGATTCCTTCCATCCGCGATAGCTTCTCAAAGCCTGCGTAGACGCGGCCCGCGCGATTGGTCCTCAACAGCAGGGCGTTTTCAATTAGCAGGCTCAAGTATTCCAGGCAGGGCGCACTGGTGCGAAAGGTAAAGGTCTCGCGCTCCTCGAAATCACGACGCGAAACGTATGTGACAGGTCCAAGATCTTCGACGGGAAAAGATCGAGCAAGTCTTTGGGCTTCATCCCACAAGGAAAAGTTTTCTTTCACCGCGCTCTAAACCTCCAAGCGCCTCGGGGGCACGTTCCCCTTTCTACCCGCTCGAATCTACGCGCGCATTACGAATGTTTGCTGAAAGTATGAAGAGAGACGCAGGGACGCGGCGACACGGGGAGAAAAAGCATTTGCCTTTTCGCCGTGTCGCCGCGTCCCTGCGTCTCCGCGTCGCTTCAGGAGCGAAGCGCTTGAAGCAGTTTTTCGTGTATGCCGCCGAAGCCGCCGTTGGACATGATGGCGACGACGTCGCCCGTGCGCAGGTCTGGAACGAGATGCTGCACGATGTCGTCCGCGCCCTCGATGCCGAAGCAGTGTTTGCCCTGCGCCGCGATGTCTTCGATGAGGCGCAGGGTGTCAAGCACGCGTCCCTTTTCGGTAGCCTTCTGGCTGTCGAACACGCTGGCGATGATGACGTAATCAGCCGTTGTGAAAGCGCGCGCGTAGTCGTCCTGAAAGACGGCTAGACGCGATGACCAGGAGCGCGGCTCGAAGACGGCCACGACCCTGCGGTCTTTATACTTGGTGCGGAGCGCCTGAAGGGTTTCGCGCACGGCGGTAGGGTGATGCGCGAAGTCGTCTATGACTGTGACGCCGCGCTCTTCGCCGCGCACCTGCATGCGACGGCGCACGCTCTTAAAAGTCACGAGCGCATCGTTGATGGCCGCGCGCTCTATGCCCCAAGCGTCCGCCGCGACGATGACGGCCAGACAATTTCGTATGTTGAAATCGCCGATGAGAGTAGTTTGAAACTCGCCCCATTCGCGCCCCTCGCGAAAGACGCGGAAGCGGGCCAGCTCTCCTGAATAATCTATGTCGCGCGCCTGCCAAGTGGCATCATCAGCCGTGCCGAAGGTTTCGAGGCGCGTGTAAAGCTTCTGGCCCATCTCCGCGACTACTTCGCGCACGTGGGGGCTGTCCCAACCGGCTATCAGGCGACCGTTGCCGGGAACGAGATTCATCAAACGGCGAAAAGCGGTCTTGACCGCCGGGAGGTCTGCGTAGATGTCCGCGTGGTCAAACTCTATGTTGCCGACGATGGCCGTCTCGGGAAGGTAGTGCATGAACTTCGGCCCCTTATCGAAGTAGGCCGTGTCGTACTCGTCGCCTTCGATGATGAAGTAGGGACTGTCGGTAACGCGGAATGACGCGTCGAAATTCTGGACCACGCCGCCGACTAGAAACGTAGGGTTAAGCCCGCCGCGCTCCATGACCCACGCGGCGATGCTCGTCGTAGTCGTCTTGCCGTGCGTACCCGCGACGACGAGCGAGCGGCGGCCACGTATGAACTCTTCCTTGACGGTCTCGGCCTGCGAGCGATAGAGGAGCTTGCGCTTGAGTGTCTCTTCGACTTCGAGATTTCCGCGCGGGATGGCGTTGCCGATGATGACGCAATCGGGCGCAGGCTCAAGATGCTCTGCACGGTAGCCCTGCATGACGGGGATGCCCAATCCTTCGAGCATCGTTGACATGGGCGGGTAGACGTTTTCATCCGAGCCCGTGACGCGATGGCCGCGCGCCTGTAGCATCCCCGCTAAAGAAGCCATCGCCGTCCCGCAAATCCCAATCAGGTGATAATGCATTTCAGTTTTCAGTCGTTAGTTTCCAGTTTTCAGCAAGCGGCCTTCGAGTTTTCAGAGCTTGATTTTCAACATCTATCTGAACACTAAAAACTGAAAACTGAAAACTGTTGTTCCACTGTCCTTTCAAGGTTTCTGTAAAAGGCTGTAGAAGGGAAGGCTGCTCGTCTTCGCATAGACGGGCGGTTCCTGATTCATAAAGTCGCCTTCTTTGACCTTCTTGGGCTTGCGGGTCGTGAGGTCCAGATAGCGCGTCTTCTCGCTCAGGAGCTTGCCTTCGGGCGAGTAGTAGCGGGTGCGCAGGACAATCACGTCGCCGTAAAAAGTTCTCAGCTCGGCCTGTGTTTTCGCCAGCGTGCCGTCGTCGCGGTAGTAATTCGTGACGTCGTGTTTCCAATCGCCGGAGGGGCTCGAAAGAGTAAAGTCCGTGACGACGGGCGTGCGCCCCGCCTTCAACCAGATAATCGCGGAGGTGTATGTCTTGCCGTCGCTCCACGCGCGGTCGAGCGCGCGTTTGTTATTGAACTCGCGCCACTGGGGCTGCGCGTTCTCCGCTTCCTGCGAAGAGACGTCCGCGAAGTAGCGTCCCTTGAACGCGCCTCGACGGACGGAGCGGTCTAGTTGCTGGCTGTAGCTTTCAATCGCCGCAACTTCTGTCGGGTTCAGCGATGATGATGAAAGTGACGCACGCGCTGCCACGGTCGTCGTCGTCGCCGTGCAGACGGAAAACAGCAGGAGCGATGCGATCAAGCCGGTGATTAAGAAAGTTTTCGGGGGCAATCTCGTTTCCTCCTTACGCGCTATGCTCCCGCGCGCGCGGCGGGCAAAGTAAAGGAGAAGGTCGAGCCCTTCCCCAATTCGGATTCTACCTTGATTTCGCCGCCGTGCAGCTCTACCAGTTGTTTCGTGATGTAGAGACCAAGACCCGTGCCCTTCTCGCCGCGTGTGGCGCGGCTGCGCGCCTGTTCGTACTTGTCGAAAAGCCGCGCCACATCTTCGGGCGCAATCCCGACGCCCGTGTCCGAAACAGCGACCCGCACTTCACCATCTTCGCGCACGGCGCGGACGCTGATTTCGCCGCCACGCCCCGTAAATTTAATAGCGTTCGAGATGAGATTGACGAGCACGCGGCGCAGCTTCGCGCGGTCGGCCTCGACAAGGGGAAGGTCTGCGGGCATGGCTTCTTCGAGCGTGAGACCTTTCTCGCGCACGAGCGGCTCCATCGTCTCGTGCAGCTCGTCAACGAGAGCGCGCAAATCTATGCTCGCAACGTCAAGCCGCATCGTGCCGGATTCGAGCTTCGAGGCGTCTAGTAAATCGTTGACCAGCTCGATCAAGCTCTGCGCGTTGCGCTCCATCATCGCGACCATGTTCTTCTGCTCGGGCGTCAGTTCGCCCAGACGGCCCGAAGTGAAGAAGCTGATGACGCCGCTGATGACCGTCAAAGGCGAGCGCAAATCGTGGGTGGTTAAAGCCAGAAACTCTTCTTTCATCTCGGCCACTTCGCTCAGCTTGGCGTTGGCCTCGTTCAATTCGCGGTTGGTCTCTTCCAGAGCATCGTTGACGCGCTCAAGCTCCGCGCGCTTCTCTTCCAGCTCTTCGAGCACAGCCACCAGATCGCGATTCTGTTTCTGCAACTCTTCGAGCGCCGAATCGTCCAACTCGTCTTCGAGCTGCGCGCGCAGCTCCTGTAGGCGGTCACGCAGGTCTGATGCGACCGCGCGCGGCAGCCACTTAATAATAGCGACGCGCGTGCCCTGACCTTCGGCGGTCTGAATATCAAACTCGTCCATCAGCTTGCGCGTCCCCGCAAGACCCACACCCAGACCCGAAGCCGATTGATAGCGCCCGCGCAGGATAGCGTTCAGAGTAGCTTCGTCAATGCCCGGGCCGTCGTCGCGCGCCGTCACCTGAAGCCCGGTATCGGGGCCGCGCTCGGCAAGGAGCAGCGTAATTGCGCCCTGCTTGGCGTACTCGTAGATGTTGCGCGTGACTTCCGAAACGGCGGTCGTGATTTTTATCTGCGTGGTCGAATCGAAACCCATCTCGCGCGCCAGCCTGCGGACGCGGTCGCGCACCTTGACGATGTCCGCCTCGCGGCGCACATAAATGTCTCCCAAACGAGTCGAAGTTACTTCTTTCATAAGAGCCTGGAGAGTCCAGAGAGTATAGAGAGTCTAATAGAGTCTACGGTCAAAAGACAAAACTTTTACGCCCATGATGCCTGTAGAAGCAGAGGACAAGTCCGCTGCCCCTACTCTCTAAATTTATTTCACGACGAGCGCGGTGGCGTCGTCCGACGTGCGCCCGTAGTCGCGCATCAGCACTCCGGCCAGAATTTGCGGGTGGCGCTCGATCAGGCCCGGATAAGATCTTATATCCCACGATTCGCTCAACCCGTCGGAGGTCATCACGAGCATAGCGTCTTCCGACCATTTTTGTGTCCAGACACGCACGCGTCCCATGCGCGCGCCGAGCGTGCCGTTGGCGGCGATGGGCGTCACGCGCTCCGGCGCGTTGAAGACGCGCGCCGAGATGTTGCCGACGCCTGCATAATGCATCTCCTCGCTCGCGCGGTCTATCACACACGCGCCCATGACAGCGCCGCGCGTGGCGCGCAACGCAGCGTGCACGGCCTCGAAGACATCCTTCAGAGGCTCTCCGGCCCAGTCGCTCAAAGAGTCGAGCGCAGTGTCGGAGGCTTCTTTCGCGCCGCGCCCGTGCCCCAGACCATCTATCACGGCAAAGAGCGTGCGCGGCCCTGCGGCCTGTATAAAATAAGCATCGCCGTTGGTATCTTCGCCCGGATGCGGGCGGCTCCAGACACCCAGATGGCTCATGCTCAAGGCATCGGGTTTAGCGCCCGCCACCCACTTGCGCGCGAGAAGCGCCGTCCCGTGAGTGGTGCGACGCGCCGCCGCCAGCGACAGCTTCTCCGTCGTACGCACGGTCGAGTAGAGATCGAACTGGTGCATCAGGCGATTGATCGCGCCGAGCCCCGCGCCGAGGCTGCCGGAGGTGGAGACGCCGTCGCGCACGGCGCGGTCAATGTTGTAAATGCCGGGGCCAGTGTCCCAGTAGAAAAGCTCAAGGCCGGGAGCACGTCCCAAAGGCTTCGTGTAATGAAGCCAACTATTGTTGGTGGCGTAGGTAGCGGCGTTCGTGCCAATCTCCTGCACGACGATGTCTATCTCTGCCAGCTCCGTTTCATTAAAACCCACATGCTCGGCATAATCATGCACAGCGCGCCGCGCCGCGCCCACACGCGCCTCATCCGTAATTTCTATAGAATGAATTTCTCGCACAACAAACAAGGATGAGAAGGATTGATTCATTGGTTCATTTTTTCATTGAATCAATGAACCAATGAATCAATCCTTCTCATCCCTTTCTTTTTATCGCCAGCGCACGACCGTCACGCGCGTGCCGCGACCCTTTTCGGATTCTATTTTGAATTCGTCCACCAGGCGTTTAGAGCCCGGCAAGCCCTTGCCCAAACCGCCGCCCGTTGAGAAGCCGTCGCGCATGGCGGCTTCCAGATTTTCGATGCCGGGGCCGCGGTCTTCAAAGATGAGACGCAGACCGCTGCGCCCGTCGGGTTCTAAAGTGGGTTGCGCGATGAGCTGGCCGCCGCCGCCGTACTTGACGACGTTGCGCGACAGCTCGGAGGCGACAGTGGCAAGCCGCGTCTGGTCAATCAGGCGAAAGCCCAGGGCCGCCGCGATGACGCGCACCTGCGTCCGCGCATTGACGATGTCGCGCTCGGATTTAAGAGCGATTGCCTGGCTCTCCAACGGACATCAACTCCCTGAGTTCTCTCTCTTCTTCCTCGTCGGAGATGTCGAATTCTCCGCGCAAGAGCTTGATGCCCTCGTCTACGTTGAGCACAGTGTCCACGCCCTTTAATTCCAGACCCAGCTCGACCAGCGTGATGGCGACCGCAGGCTGCATCCCAACGACGACCGTGCGCGCGTCCATGATGCGCGCCATCGCCGCGATGTCCGAGAGCACCCGACCGATGAAGGAATCAATCATCTCCAACAAGGAAATGTCTATCAGCACGCCGCGCGCCCCTGTGCGCTCAAGCTCCGAAAGGATGCTCTCCTGTAGATGCATCACGGTCTGGTCGTCCATGTCCACCTGAATGGGCACAATCAACACGCGGCCAACTTTAAGAATCGGTATGCGCGAGCCGTTCATCTTCGCTCCTTTGAAATCAAGAGGTCAGAGGTTAGTAAAGAAATGCAGAAGTCAAAATGCAAAATGATGAATGAAAGAAAATCCTTCTTTACTTTTGCACTTTGCACTTTGCATTCATCATTACTTTTCTGACCTCTGACCTCTATTATTTACGCGCCGCCTGTTCGGCCTCGACGCTGGTGATGTTCTTGGCGGACTGGCCGTCGTTCGTTTGCTTGGACATCCCCGTGCTCGTGTGCCCGTTGGTCAAGCGGGCGACGGCCCTCGTCGAGATGACGGAGCGACCGAGCATTTCCAGCGCGAGCTTGATGCCGTCGGACATCTGCGCGCGCGTGGTAATCTGCGTCAGGTCTATGCCGAGCTGGACCATGGTCTGCGCGATGGCGGGCGAGACACCCGTCAGGATACAGCGCGCGCCCATCAGGCGCGCCGCCGTCACGGTCTTAATCAGGTGGTTGGCGACGAGCGTGTCCATCGTCTTGACGCCCGTGATGTCCAGGATGGCGATGGTCGAGCCGGTCTCGACAACTTTTTGCAGCAGCGCTTCCATCATCATCTGCGCGCGGCGTGAATCCAGAGTGCCGATGATGGGCAGCGTCAGAATCTTGTCCCACACTTTGATGACCGGCGTGGAAAGCTCCATCATGTCTTCGCGCTGTTGGTGAATAATCTCTTCGCGCGAGCGCATGTAGTTCTCAACCATGACGAGACCCATACGATCCAGAAGACGCGTGAAGAAGTTCATCTCGCGAATCAGCACTTCGGAGTTGCCTTCAAGCTCTTCGGCCAGAAGCGGCAGGATAGTATTACGCAGGCTCAGGATGTAGGTCGCGTTCTCTAAGGGCGTGTAGCCTTTGACGGCGCGGGCGTGGGAAATCTCGTTGAGAAAGCCGCGCATCTCGTCAAAAGCGGGGGAGTCGAAATCGTCGCCGCCTACTGAATCACGTATGGAGCGGGCCAGCATGTCCACAATCTGCTCGGACTGGCGGCGCAGCTCTTTTTTCGGAATCAGCTCGTCACGAAACTCGCCCGATTCGAGCCGGTCTTTAATCCACAGGTTAATAATCTCGTCGTGGCGTTTGACGAGCAGGTCCACCACATGCGTAGTGTCCGGCGCTGAGTTTTCGGCCATGTTAATCCTCTTCGAGTTTCGAGAGCGCGCCGTGTGCTTTCGACAAATCGCCCACGGGCACAAAAGGGAGCGGGCGCGCTTCTCTTCAGGCGAAAGACATTTATATTAAGTCCAAGGGGGCTTCCCGTTTGTAACGAAGGAAATATCTTAACATCGCGGCGCGGAAAATCAACTCAGGCGGCGTGCGAGTGTGAAGTAGCTTCTGTATCAAAGGGAAGCTCAAGGGTAACGACGAGGCCGCCGCGCGCGTCGTTTGCCATCTCGAACTGCGCGGCGTCGCCGTAAAGCTGGCGCAGGCGGCTTTGAGTGTTCACAAGCCCGATGCCTTTTCTTGGCGAGCGGCTCGACGCGACCTCCAGGGGCAGCCCCGGCCCGTTGTCTCTGACCTGAATTCTTAAACGGTCACCCTCGGCACGCTTCGCCTTGATCTCTATCATGCCGGGTGTGGAGCGGGGCGCGATGCCGTGGCGAATCGCGTTCTCGACAATCGGCTGCAAGATTAAATTGGGCACACGGCAATTCAAGGTCTGCGGCTCGACGTCCATACGCACCGTCAGGCGGTCGTAAAAACGCACGCCTTCAATGTCCAGATAACATTTAAGAAAATCCAGTTCCTCGCGGAGCATGACTTGCTGCGCGCCAGAGTTTTCCAGAGTCAGGCGCAGGAAATCTCCGAGGCGTGCAATCATGCGACGCGCGGCCTCTGCGTCATGGCTCAGGAGCGAAGAGATAGAATGCAGCGTGTTAAAGAGAAAGTGCGGGTGAAGCTGCATCTTCAGGGCTTGCAATTGCGCTTCGGCTAATTGTGCAGCGAGCTGCGACGCCTGTAGCTCGCTTTCGCGATAACGCTTGTAGTAGTTCAACGCATGACTCGCCAGCACGACCAGCCAGTAGACGATTAGATTCTTGTCCAGATTGACGAAGACGCGCGCGGGGAAGCGTGAAAACGCGAGCAGCGCAAAATTCCTGTCGAAATAAGCATCAATCAGGATGTGCCCGGCGGTCGCGACAGAAGAGATGACGAAGCCCGCCACCAGATGAAAGACCAGAGCGCGCCGCCAGCTCTTGCGGTCAAAACGAAAATGTCGCGAGAGCCAGAGCACCAGCAGAGTGAAGAGAGCCAGTAGATAAACGGCTGACATCTGCCACACAAGCGCCCGCGCCCAAGAGACGGGGCGTTGTGTACCGAGCAGGTAAAGATAGATCTGGCTGGCGAAAAAAATACCGACCAGCGTCCAGACGCCGAAGACCGTTCCCAACACCACGAGCCGATGCCGCCATGTGCGCTCGATAGTCGCGGGCCGCCCTTGCCCGTCTTGATTAAAAGGCAGTTGCCACACGCCGGAATACGCTACGTCGTTCATCAAAATCCTCGTCTGCTACTAATCATCGATGCCTGATGCATCATAATGTACCCGACCGGCAATTACAAAAGACTGACAGCAACACTCAGACGCTCGCAAATTCCGGCCTGTATTTGACCGTGCCGGTGCGCCCACGAAGCGCCCCCGGCCTCAGCTCCACTACCATAAAAACTTCGTCGGGGACGTCGTATTCAGAACGGAGCCCCTTCGCGCTGGCCGTCGAAAAACCGAAGCGCGGATAATAGCGCGGGTGTCCGAGCACAAAGACTATCTCGTGGCCCAGTCCCGTGCAAGCTTTCAGACCGTGGCATACAAGCTCCGAGCCGATGCCCTTATTCTGATACTCGGGCACAACAGCCATCGGCGCAAGCCCCATCGCCTCGAACGACGAACTCACGCCCTCGACCTCTACGGGACTGAAAAAGATGTGCCCGACAATCTGGCCGTCCACGACCGCGACCAGAGAGATATGCGGCGCGGCCTCGCGCAGCGCATCAACGAGCCGCGCCTCGCCGTCTTGTCCGAACGCCAACTGGTTGACGCGACGAACCTCCTCATAATCCTCCGGCGCTTCATTTCGGATAACAACCATTATCCAGCTCCCATTGATTCGTAAAACGGACGAGACAGACGATAAGTTTCAGCTCGACGTGGATTGTTAAATTTAGCGGACGGTTAAATCTGTATGCCGCGCACTTTTTCGGATTTCTTTGGGGAGGTGGGTTTGACGAGCATTGAGTTGTCTTGCGCGCGCTTTTCGCGTTCTTCGCCTGTGTGCCATTTGGCCCATTCGGCGGGGGCGTCGAAGGTCTCGCCGCCGTGGCGTGTGATGCGGGGGCGCACGCGGCACATGATGGGTGTGTTGACGCCGACGCCGCTGATGACGGCCTGACCTTTGGTGAGCGCGGGCAATTCATCAAGGAGCTGGCGGCCCGCGCCCTCTACAGATTTGGCGACCGTGTCCTGATCAATAGGGTTGACGATACGCATGATGATCTGCGTCATGCATTGCGAGAGCACATCCTGGTCCAGCTTGCCGGGGCGTTGCGTAATGAGGCCGATGCCGACGCCGAACTTGCGGCCCTCGGAGAGAATCTGTTTGAGGATATTTGTGGAGACTACAGTCTGGCCCGCGGGCGCAAAGCGGTGTGCTTCTTCCAGCAGCGTGAAGACAGGATAGGGAAGATAATTGTCTGAAGTAGGCTCGGCCTCCTGCCGTACGGTGAGGACGCGCGCTTTGTTCACGCGGCGAAGCAGTGTCGCGACAACCACTTGCTGCTCGTTCTGTTCTATGTCGGAGAGTTGGAGCACTGTGCAGCGTCCGGGTTTGAAAAGCTCCGCAAGCGGGATGTGGTCGTGGTCGGAGAAAATTGAGTCGGGGCGGTCGAAGCGATTATCCAGCCTCCACAGCAGCGCATCAATCGAGCCGACATTCCCGCTTGAGCCTCCGCGCCCGTCATCGTCGCCATACTTTTCCGAAGTGACGGCGTCGCGCAAGTCCTGATAACCCCAGAGGCCGCGCTCGCCGCGCTCGCCCGCCGTGAGCTTTCTGTAAGCCTGCGACAAATAATGCAGCATCTTGTCGGACGTGCCTTCAGGCAGTAGATATCTGATATCGGCTTCGGTCAAAGAAGAGACGCGCACTTTGATGCGGTCGTGCGTGAAGATTTTGACTTCCGCCTGATAGCCGTCCGGATGGTGAAAACGCTCGTCGCCTTCGATGGAAGTCAGCGTGTCGTATTCGCCGTGCGGGTCAACAATCAGGACGGCGGCGCGGTTGTGCGGCTGCATCAATTCTTCCACGAGCACGCCCGCCGTGTAGGATTTGCCCGCGCCGGTCGAAGCTAAAATCGCGAGGTGTGTCGAGACCACATCCTTGATTGAAAGCACTACGGGGACTTCGCCGCTCTTGCGCGTCAGGAGACTGCCGACGTGCGCCGCGCCGACTTCTGATGCATGTCGAGGGCTCAAGACATTGGCGAGCGTCTCGCTCGATGCGAGATAGACAGAGTCGCCCGGATTGGGCGGGATGCGCGGGTTGACGAAATCGCCCAGCTCGCGGCTGAAGTAGCCGATGGCTTCGACCGTAATCTCGTACAGCTCGCACGAGTCGGTGTTGAGACCGATGAGCGCGGAGACGACGGCGGGCGGCGTCTGCGGGTCGGAAAGAAATGCGTCCGGCAGATTTCGCACAAGCCGCCGCTGCGTGATGTTGCCGAGGATGTGACGCGGGCGTTCGCCGTCGTGCGTCAGGTAGTAGACAAACTCGCCGATGCGCGTGCGGCTGTTGTCGGCAGTGATAAAAAGATATTCCTGCGGGCGCAGGCCCGGACCCTTGACCGTCCCTGTGAGAATATCTGCTGTCGTTTGATTATCAGGCATAAGGCGGAAAATCAGGAATCGTTGTCGTGCGGCAAAGGCTCACGGCGGCGCACGCTCGGTCAAGAGCCTCGCGCGCACAATATAACACAGGCGTAAATTGAACGCTTGCTTTTCTGAGTTCAAGACTGTCGGACAAAGAGCGCATCAGCCTGAAGCACGCACCCGTCCGCGGGGTTGGTAAGTTGATACAGATTACCCCTATAGAGAAGACCGCGCTCCTTCATCATCTGATACATATCGTCGAAAAGCGGCTGGCCCTCGTAAAGCTCTTGAAAGCTGACTTCGATGATCAAGGCGCGCGAATGAGAAACCAGATTCTCCGCGCCGCGTATTACTTTGTCCTCGTAACCTTGAACATCAATCTTGAAGAGAATCTCCCTTTCAAGCTCGGAGGCGTCGAGCAGCGAATCGAGCCGCCGCACCTCGACCGTCTCGTAGGTTGAATGCGCGGTTTCAGGGAAAGCCTGCTTGTGCAACTCCATCATCTCAAGCAAGGATGAGCTTTGCGTAAAATCGCTCTTGTGCATGCGCATCGTCTCGTCGCGCTCGCCCAGAGCGTAATTAAAAGCCTCGAAGCCGGGCGTGCCGGTCATGGATTTTTTCAGCTCCTCGAAAGTCTCGCGCAGAGGCTCGAACGAGATGATCTTTGATTCAGGGAGGACCTTCCTAATCATGAGCGCGAAGTCGCCCGCATGCGCGCCCGCGTCCACCACAGTTTTGATGCCGAGGTTCGCGACGTAAGCGTATTCACCGAGCGCGTACTGCGGGCGATACTTGACGAGGTCAACTCCCAGCTTGTTGAGCCCCTTTTTTAAGATTGTGACAGCTCCATTCATCTCGGTCTTCTTCAGCGACCCCGCACAGCCTCTATCACCTTCTGCAAATCGGCGTCGCTTAATCCGACAGAGCTTGGCAGGCTGAGCGCGCGTGCGTTGAGATGCTCCGCGACTTCGCCTCCGACCGCTTGCGCGCCGCGCAAAGCTCTGGACCTGTGAAGCGGTTGCCAGAGCGGGCGAGCCTGTATGCTGTTGGATTCGAGACGACGTAACAACGCGCGGCTGTCTTCACCGTATTCAGCTTCGTTAACCAGCACGGTGTTGAGCCAGAAGATGCTCTTGACCGGCGCGGCTTGACGCATCATCGTGAGACCGCGCACAGAGTCGAAAGCTTCGGCGTATGCGTGATAGATGCGGCGCTTCTTCGCTATAAAATCGTCCAGCTGTTCCATCTGGGCGCAGCCCATAGCGGCCTGTATGTTGGTCAGGCGATAGTTATAACCAATCTCGCCGTGCACGTACTCTATGGGGTCGTCCTTGGCCTGCGTCGTCAGATATTTCGCGCGTCGCGCCCAATCCTCTTTGTCCGTCACAATCATGCCGCCGCCGCCCGTGGTGATAATCTTGTTGCCGTTAAAGCTGAAGCAGGCAATGTCGCCGAGGCTTCCTACAGCGCGTCCTTCATAAAGCGCGCCCAAACTCTCCGTAGCATCTTCGATGACGGCCAGCTCGTACCTTCGTGCCGCTTCCAGAATCGGATTCATGTCAACGGGATGGCCGAGGATGTGTACGGGCAGAATTGCTTTGACGGTGCGGCTCGTCTGTTTATTGATGAGTTTACCGTCGGTCCAGCGACATTCTCTTTCAAGAAAATCCGCGACCCGCTGCGGGTCCATCTGCCAGTAATCCGGCTCGGCGTCAACAAGGACAGGCCACGCGCCCGCGTAGCGCACGGCGTTGGCAGGGGCTATAAAGCTTAAGGTCGAGACGAGGACTTCGTCTCCGGGTTGGACGCCTGCGACTAGAAGCGCGATGTGAAGCGCGGAAGTGCCGTTGACCGTAGCGACGGCGTGGCGTGTTGCGGCTCGCTCGGCCAACATCTTTTCAAAGCGGTCAACGAACGGCCCGACAGAAGAGACCCAGTTAGTATCCAGACATTCCTTGATGTACTCCCATTCGTTGCCGCTGACGTGCGGGACGCACAAAGGGATAGTCCCTTCGGGCGCAGCCGCGCCGGGCTCAAATGGTGTAGACATGAGGCCGGTATCTTTCATGATTGTCCTTGAGCCAAAGGATAGTTTGCTCCAAACCCTGTTCGAGCGTGTGACGCGGCTGCCATCCAAGAATCTCGCGCGCGCGCGTCGCATCAGCGCACAGACGGTCCACTTCGCTTCGCTCTGGGCGCACGCGCTCCGTGTCTGAGTGAACAGGCAAATCCACGCCGAGCATCTTCATGATAACTTGCGCCAACTCTCCGATAGAGATTTCCTGTCCCGTGCCGAGATTGATGACCTGCCCGACGGCTTCAGGCACTTCGGCGGCGCGCACAAAACCTTCGACCGTATCCAGAACGTAATTGAGATCGCGCGTCGGCTCAAGATTGCCTAGACGGATTGCGCTGCCGGTCATGGCCTGCGTGATGATGGTCGGAATCACTGCGCGCGCAGATTGACGCGGGCCGTAGGTGTTAAAGGGACGAACCGTGGTCACGGGAAGACCGAACGAGAGATGAAAAGCTTCCGCGATTTTATCCGCGCCGATTTTGCTCGCCGAGTACGGAGACTGACCCTGAAGCGGGTGGTCTTCGCTGATGGGCACGGAGCGGGCCGTACCGTAGACTTCGCTTGTCGAAGTGTGCACGACCTTTTCCGCTCCCGCATCAATCGCCGCCTGCAACACGTTCACAGTGCCCGCGACATTTGTTTGCACGTAGGAGAGCGGCGCGTGATAGGAATAGGGAATCGCAATCAGCGCAGCCAGATGAAAGACGGTTTGCGCGCCTTCGATTGCACGGCGCAAGCTATCGCGGTCGCGTATGTCGCCTAACGTTACTTCGACCTCGTCCTTGTGCGGCGAATCATCTAGCCAGCCCCACGAGCCAGTAGAATTATATTCAACGAGCGCATGAACTTTCGCGCCCATCGTGACGAGTTTTTCAGCGAGGTGGCTGCCGATAAAACCGCCCGCGCCCGTGACCAGAACTTTTCTGTTTGTCCAATTCACTTCGGAGACCGAAAACCCTTTCAAACTTTGGAAGCCGCGCGCTAAAGCTTTTCTGAAAAACGCCCTGAGGCCCAATCAGCCTGAGCTTGATTGTAATGATCCGTCTTCCCTATATCGAGCCAGTACTCGCGTATGGGAAAGCTGACCACAGTGCCGCCTTCTTTTAAGAGCTGGTTGATGAGGTCCGGGATGTCGTAGGTTTGACGATTGGGAATCAGTCGGCAGACCGACGGGTTCAAAAGATAGATGCCCGCGTTGATGAAATGACGGACGATGGGCTTTTCCGAAATCGCTTTGACGGTAAAGCCATCCGTCTCCACTACTCCGTAAGGGACGCTGAATTCGTACTGGCGCACGGCGACGGTTAAGTCTGCCTCGTGCTCGCGATGAAAATTGAGCATCGCGCGAAAATCGAGCCGCGTCAAAATGTCGCCGTTCATCACGAGCAAAGGCTCATCCGATTCTTCTATCAGGCTGAGCGCGCCCGCCGTGCCGAGCGGCTGGTCTTCCTTGACGTAACGAATATCTACGCCGAAGTCGCGCCCGTCGCGGAAGTGCTCGGAAATCATCTCGCTCTTGTAGTGCGTCGCGACGTTGACCTGACGAATGCCAGCCTGCCGCAACTGCTCCACAATTAATTCGAGCAGCGGTTTGCTTCCGACCGGCAGCATGGGCTTGGGCAATTCTTCCGTCAGAGGCCGCAGCCGTGTTCCGTAACCTCCGGCCATCACCACAGCGCGCAAGGGCAGCTCGTACTCTTTGACAAGCTCGCTCAGGAGCGCTACGTCCCCGACGCGTCCTTCCTCGTCCACGAGCGGAATGTGGCGCACGCCCATCTCCGTCATAGTGTGCAGGAGGTCTGCGTCAGGAGTGCCGAGCGGAGCGGTCAGCGGGCCGAAATCGAAAGCGGGCGCGCGTCTCTTCAGCAGGCTTCCCACTTCCAGCTCCAAATCCATCCCCGACAAAATCGCGCGCCGAATGTCTCCGTCCGTGACGGTAGCGAGCAGATGACGTTCATCATCCAACACGAGCGCGATGCCCCGCCCGCTACGATCAATACATTCCATGACCTCGCGAATGGAGCTTTTGGGAGTGACCACAAGTTTTACAAGTTCTGGTGTCAAGCCTCTATCCTTCTATGTATTCTGGCGGGGACGCCGACGACGACTACATCGTCCGGCACATCACGCACGACCACGGCCCCTGCCCCTACGACAACATTACGACCTATGCTAACACCTTGCAGCACGCGCGCGCCCAATCCAATGTGCGTGCCTTCGCCCACGCGAACCTCACCGGCCAGGGCGGCGGCGGTTGCGACGTGTACATGATGACCAATCACACAGTCATGTTCAACCACCGCGCCCGTGTTGACGATGACGTTGTCGCCCAAACGAGCTGCGGCGTTGATGACCGCAGAAGCCATCACGGTCGGCCCCTCTCCGATTTCCGCCGAAGGGGAAACGACCGACGCGGGATGAACGGCACGCGCCACGTCAAAGCCATGCTCGCGCGCTTTATCAAAAAGTCGTTGGCGCGCTTTCATACTGCCAACCGAACCGACGCCTATGAAAGCCGCGCGCACGCCGCTCTCGTAAATCTTCGCAAGCTGCGCGTCGTCGCCGAGGACGTTGATTCCCAAAATCGTCTTGCCCCACAGCTCCTCGTTTGCATCGAGCAGGCCCACGACGTCGAAGCTTTCCAATGCGCGCAGGATTTCGATGACCACTCGCGCGTGCCCGCCCGCACCCAAGCCTATGACCGGCGTTCGCGTCATCAGTTCACTTCTCGAATCAGCATAAATGATTCGGCGTACTCAACACCAATGGTCGAGCCGCGCAGACGCGCCAGCGCGCGTATGCTCTCCAACGCGCGGGGCAGGGGATAGGGCTGCACCTCCGTCGGGTAGAGCGACATGATTTCCAGCTTACGCTCTATAAAGGGCGTGATGTCCGTGAACACGGTCGGGACAAACGAGCGCGCCACACCGGGCGGCATCGCGTCCGTCGAAGAGAGCGTCTCGTAGCTCAGGACGCGCCGCACCCCGTGCCTTGAGCTATAAAAAGGCTTGAGCGCAGACATAGCGGCTTCGAACGTCACGCGATGGTCGGAGTGCACGTCGCCCGCGTGATTCAGGTAGACGCAATCGGGGCGCGCTTCGTCAATCACGTCGCGAATCCCGCGAATGGCGTCTTCGAGCGCCAGCCGGTCCATCTGCACCGTGGGAAAACCAAGACGAAAAACCTGCTCGAAGTCGTAAGCGGCTGCGACCCGCTCGATTTCGGTTTCCTTGGTACGCAAAGTTTCGGCGGACCACTCGGGCTCGTGCCCCTTTGTGACAATCAGCCAGATGAGCTGGTCGCCGCTCTCCCTGTGTTTGAGCAGAGTGCCGCCCGAGCCTAAGGTCTCATCGTCAGGATGAGGTGCAATGACCAATACTCTCATGCTTATCGTTTTGAATCAGACGGCTTCAAGGGCCAAGACCCAGCGGGAAAATTTTTGTTTGTAGTCAGGGCCGAGCTTCTGCTCAGTGATTTCACTGTAGATGATTCGGAAAAGGCCGTCAAACAGCGCGGCGATTTCGTCTTCGGCAAAGAAATGCTGCACCAGCCCCTTCTCGTAACCTTCGGCCAGCTCGTAGGTGTTGCGCGCTACTTCCTTACCGATTCCGCATTCGTAATCTTCGTTCGACCTCAAATCACAATAGAAAAGTCCGCCCGGTTTCAAGACCCTGCGCACTTCGCGCGCCGCAGCTTCCGCCGTTTCTCCCGGCACGTGGTCGAGCACGCCGTGTGAGACCACCACGTCGAAGGTCGCGTCCGTGTAGGGCAATGCCGTGATGTCGCCGACGCGAAAATCCACGTCGAGCTGTTCACGCGCGGCCCAATCCGTGGCCCATTCAATCGCCTGCGGCGAAACGTCTATGCCGGATGCTTTGACGCCCTGACGCGCGAAGTAAATCGCATGACGGCCATTGCCGCAGCCTAGGTCCAGCACGCGCTCGACCTTGCGGCGCACTTCGTAACGGTCGTGCGTCAGCTTTTTCTGAATCAGCCGCGAGCAGAAACGTATGATGTCCTCGTTCGGATACCACATGGTCATAAACTTCTGGCTGTAAACCTCGTCCCAACGTTTGTTGGCGTCGCTCTCGTGCTGAGCCATAAAGGGAAATCTCCTCGGCTAATCTAGTAGGTCAAATCTTTATTCAAAAGCTTTTCATCAATCGGGGTGGAAGCCAGAAGCTCTGCGACGCGCTCTCCAGTGTGCCCATCGCCGAACGGGTTCGAGCAACGTCGCACACGTTCCTTCACGTCTTCATCATCCAAAATAGCGCGCACCTGCCGGACAATCTCGCGACGGTCGTGCGGCACAAAAAAGAGGTTCTCCGCGTGATGCCGCGCCGTTTGCCTGCGGCCCGCGTTGATGACCGGGAGACGAAGAAAAGGCGCTTCCAAAAGCCCCAGGCTCGAATTGCCAATCAAACACGCGGCCCCCCGCAGCAAGTTGACGAAAGGAACCTCCGGAATATTTTTGAAGACGTGAAACGCTGGGTGCGATGTGTACTCTTCTATAACTTCTATAATCTGTCGGCTTCCCGCATCGGAATTCGGATAGCTGATGAAAGTCTGCAAGCCCAGTTCTTTTGCTGCCTCTAAAGTCTCGCGCATCTGCGCTCCGGCCTCCGTGAATTCCGACGAGAGCGGATGTTGAATCACCACCAGGTAAGGTTTTTCAATTCGCTCCACATTCAGCTCACGCGCCAGCTCACTTGCATCCAGCTCCACTGCGCGACGCATACGGTCAAGCCCCGCGTGCCCCACGTTGTGCACGCGCCACTCATCCTCGCCCGAACGAATAAGACGCTCCTTCGCCTCTTCGTGCGTTGTCAGAAGCAGGTGCGAGAGACGCGAGACGGCGTGCCGCACCATGTCGTCCACGTTGCCGACCACGCGGTCGCCAGCGCCGTAATGCGCCACGGCAAGACCCATGTACGCGCCGCAGAGCGCGGTCGTGATGGCCTCCTCGCGGTCAGCAGGAGCGATGAGCCAGTCGGGTCGCAAACGGTCAACGACGTGCGAGAGAACCTGCAACTGAACCGCGCTCCCCTTGAGTCTGGCCGCGTCGTGGTCCGAGTAAAGCAGGCTCTCTATGCGCTCGACCACGGGAAAGCCGTCCGCCTCTATCTCTTTAATCGTGTGGCCGTGCAACGGAGAAAGATGCGCGCCCGTGGCGACAAGCTTCAGCTCAAGCTCCGGATGTTCCATGATCGCCTGAAAAATCGGGCGCTGTAGAAAATACTCCGAGCGTATGCCTGTTACTCCGAGCACCTGTAGCTTTCTCATAAAGTGTCCCGAAGCGGCCTCCAATCTCCGGCCTCCGAAATCAACTGCGCTGCCTTGTCCGGGCAATTCAGCAAGAGGTCCAATGTGGAAAGGTCCGGCACAAAGCCTGCGCGCTGCGAGTGCGCCTGCTCATACTCGAAAGGCGTCCACTCCTGTACCAGAATCTCGCAACCCGCCTGTTCAAAATCTTCCGCCCGCATATATTGGAGCGCGCCCGTGCCCGTCAGGTAAAAATCCGCGCCGAGCGCCGCGCACAGAGAAGCAACAAGCTCTGAAGCCTCGCCCCTCCTGTCCGGAATCTCCGACGCACGCACGCGCCGCGTCTTTACATTTAACTTTTCCAGCATCCACTCTGTCGAAGCAATAGCCGTTTCACACAGCGAGTCGGTCGGCTCGTTCAAGAGCGCTTCCAATTCTTCCTTCCACATTTCAAACCCCGGCGTGCGCGCGTAATTGGCCGCGAGGGTTTTCCAGTGCTTGCGCTTGGCTTTCGTATCCGCGATGCGCGTCTCAAGAATGCTCTGCCCGAATTCATGGCGCACGGGCAGGCTGAGCCACTGCGCCCCTTGCGCCGTTTTTATCTGGTTGCGATTCTGCACGCCGTTCTTGCTAAATTGCACCGTGTCAAGATACACGAATATATCAGCCGACATTACTTTGTGCACATACGGCGGCCAAGGCCAGTATTGCGGTTGATGAATCGCGACTCTCACTTTTCCAGCTTCGCGGCGGTCGCCATTCTTGAAACGTGATAGAGAAGTCGCTCGACGACATATTCGGCGTCCACATCCCGCATGCGCGCGTGAATCGGCAGGCAGATGTGCTGCGAGAGGATGCTTTCGGCTCGCGGCAGTAGACCGGGGCGCGTGCCAAGCGTTTCCTGATAGACGGGCTGCAAGTGGACCGGAGGGTCGTACGCCCAATCAATCACGATTTTGTCCGCGGCGAGCGCGTCTCTTAAAGCCACTCGGTCCACGGGCACGGTCGGCGTCGCCACGTAGCGCCAGTAGCTGGGCACGCTTCCTTCTTCCGGCAGCAAGGGGACAAACATCTCGCTCTTTAACAACTGCTCGTCGTAGACGGCTGCGACTCGGCGGCGCGTGAGAAGAAATTCGGGCAGCGAGCGCAACTGGCTCGTGCCCATCGCGGCGGCTGTTTCCGTAAACCGATTGTTTCTGCCCGGCAACTTGTACAACTCTTCGCGCCGCTCCATGTCGCGCCCGCGATGTTGCAGGCTACGGCACGTCCTTGCAATGTCTTCGCGCGCGGTGGTCAGCATGCCGCCTTCGCCCGTCGTCATAATCTTGGTCGGATAAAACGAAAAGCATCCGGCATCGCCAAAGCTCCCGGCGCGCCGCCCGTTTAATTCCGCGCCGGGCGCGTGCGCCGCGTCTTCTATGACGAACAATCCGGCCTCGTGCATACGCTCTATAAAGGCAGGCAGCTCGGGCGAGATAAAGCCGCCGAAGTGCACGACGATGGCCCCGCGCGTTCGTTCGTTAACACGCGACCACGCATCATCAAAATCCATCGAAAAAGTTTTCGCGGAGATTTCCGTAAACGTGGGACGCGCGCCCGTGAGCGAGACGGCCATCCCTGTTGCTATAAAAGTCTCGGCAGGGACGAGCACTTCATCGCCCGCACGAACGCCTAAAGCGACGAGCGCGGCTTCGAGCGATGAAGTGCAACTCGGAAACGCCACGCCGTAGGGGACGCCGCAAAGCGCTGCGAACTCCTGCTCGAAACGCGCGACGCGCGGACCCATCGCCAGCATCCCGTTCAAAATCTCGCTGAACTCTTTTTGCAACCACTCCTGCTCCTCCGGCGGAAAATACGGATAAGCGGTTGTCAAAGGATGCTCAGGGTTATGCTCGTAATTCATCTCTATACTCTCTCAAGGAGTCTGCGAGCGTTCTTGGATTAAAGCCTAAAATCCTGCGCGCTTCCGTGATGTCCGCGTAAAGATCAAACAGCGAAACGGGACGGTCAACCGGCACGATGGCGCTTCGACTTTCAAAAGCTTCGACCAGCGCCAACGCATATTCTCCGGTCGTCACGCGCCGACCGCAACCGAGATTGATAACAGCCGCCCCCGTTTCAACGGGACGCGTCACACATGCCTCAATAGCTTCAATTACATCTTCAACGTACAGCGCATCTCGCACCAGTCGCCCTTGCGCAAACAACTCGACGGGCTCGTCTTTCATCACGACGCGCGCAAGGCCGTCAATAAAGCTGTCCGCCTGACCCGCGCCGTACAAACTCGGCAAGCGAAGGATGACGACCCTTGAGCGATCTTGAAAAGTCTCCACAAGCTGCTCGCCCCAGCGTTTCGTCGCCGAGTAGGGTAAAGCGCCCCCGCACGCGCTCGTTTCCCTGACGGGGTTTGTCCCGGGCCGGCCATAGACGCTGAGGGTCGAAGTATAGATGAGCGTATGGGGCGGCGACTCACGAAGCGCGTCGAGCAGGTTCTCGGTCGCCAGCACGTTTGATTTCACGTACTCCGACAGCTCTTTTGAGCCCGGCTGCTTTGACGCCGCGTGAATCACCACGTCCGGCCAGCCGCTTTCAAGACCTAAAGCTTCAAGCTCTGCACGTGCCGAAGCGGAAGCCAAGTCAATCTCGACCGAGCGGCCACCGAAAACGCTCGCGCGTCTCGATAAGCCCACAACCTCGTGGCCCGCGCTGGAAAATTTTCGCGCCGTGCGCCCGCCCAAAAATCCGGCTGAGCCTGTGATCCAGATTTTCATCTCTAGTCTTCGGTGCTTGTCGCAAGCAGGATGCAGCTACTCCACCATCTCCAAATCAAACATGCTGCCCGCTTCGATATCAACACGAAGCGTGCGGCCTACAAGCTGCGGAAGCATCGCCGTGGGTAAGCCTGTGCCGGGTCGCCGTGCTGCAATCATCTCGCGCGTCAATTGCGTGCCCGCCGCGATGTCGCGCGCCGCCGTCAAGCTTCTTCTAGCGATGCGCGCCGTCTCACGCTCGCTCTCGGCGCACTCTTTTCTACCGTGCCCAAGCGCAGCCTCGACCCTGCGTATGCCACGCACAAGCGCCGCAAGCTCCGTAGGCTCAAGCGAAGCCTTGTGATCCGGGCCGGGCAAATTTCTGTCGAGAGTTAAATGCTTTTCGATGACGCATGCACCGAGCGCTGCGGCGGCGAGCGCGACTTCTGTGCCTTCCGTGTGGTCGGAATAGCCGACGGGAAGTTGAAACGCCTCGCGCATCGTGTGCATCGCGCGCAGGTTCACGTCTTCTGCTCGGGCCGGATAATTTGTCACGCATTGGAGCAGGACAAGCTCGTCGCCGCCAGCTTCCGTGAAGACGCGCACGGCCATCTTCACCTCGTCCATATTCGACATGCCCGTAGAGAGAATCACTGGCTTCCCTTTGCGCGCGATGTGCGTGAGCAGCGGCAGGTTCGTCAAATCGCCGGAGCTGACTTTGAAGGCCGGGACTCCGAGTTCTTCGAGCATGTCTGCGGCCTCTTCGTCAAACGGCGTCGAGAGAAAAATTATCCCTCGCTGGCGGCAATAATCGGAGAGCGTGCGATGCGCGTCGCGCGACAATTCCAGCCGCTTGAGCATGGCGAGCTGTGATTCGTCGGCTTCGGTGTTGCGTAATTGATACTCTGCTTTGGGCGCAGCTTCGGTTGCCAGAGCTTCGGCGCGGAAGGTCTGAAACTTGACGGCATCGGCTCCCGCATCAGCCGCCGCGTCAACCAACCGGTGGGCGATTTCCATGTCGCCGTTATGATTGACGCCCGCTTCGGCGATGATAAAGACGGGATTGCCCAGCCCCACGGGCCTCTCACCTATCAGGATAGAATGCTGCTCTGTTTCGGTCTCTGGCATCTCGAAGTTGAAAATCACGCTCGGCGCTCTCTCTCCTCTTTTGTTTAAGGCAGCGAGTAGAGCCCGTTGCGGCGGTCTGCGAAAAATGGAAAGCGGCGGCGCGTCTCTTCGACACGCGAGAGGTCCACGTCCGCCATGAGCAGGGATTCGCTCTCGTCGCCTTCGACCACGATTTCTCCCCAAGGGTCTATCACCATAGAGTGGCCGAAGAAGACGTTGCCGTTGCCCTGGCCTACGCAGTTCGTAGCCGCGACGAAAATTTGATTCTCAATTGCGCGCGCGCGCAAGAGAGTGCGCCAGTGCTCAAGACGCGGGTGCGGCCACTCGGCGGAAAGCAGAATAATCTGCGCGCCCGCGAGTGCGTAAGCGCGAAACATCTCTGGAAAGCGCAGGTCGTAACAGATAGCCATCCCGGCCTCGCCCCACGGCAGGCTTGCCAGCCGTAGCTCGTCGCCCGGCGAGAGATATTCAGGCTCCTGCATCAAGCCAAAGAGATGAATCTTGCTGTATGAAGCGAGCAGGCGGCCATCGGGCGCAAACAGAACCTGCGTGTTAAAGCACCGGCCTCCACTGGCTTCAAGCTGCGAGCCGCAAATGTAGACCTCGAACTCGCGTGCGACGTTTGCGACTTCCGCAAACGCGCCTTCGTTTAACTGAGAAGCGTGCTCGCGCGCTCTCTTCAAATCGTAGCCCGTGGTCCAAAGCTCGGGCAGCAGGACAAGCTCCGCGCCGCCCGCTTTAGCTTCCGCGACAAAGCGGCGTGCGCGCTCGAAGTTCTCTTGCGGCTGGCCCAAGACGACTTCCATCTGCGCCAGCGCTACTTTCAAGGCTGCCATCAGTTGAACTTTCTAAACACGGGCTTGACCGCAGGGCCGACCAGATAATTTTCGACTCCCTCTTCGAGCGCGCGCCCGTAAACTTCCAGCGCCTCGGTCGCAGCTTCCAGAGTTTGCTCTACCTCTCGCTCGGTGTGCGAATAACTGATGGCAAGATAGGGAATCGACACGCCCTGCGAAAACATCTCCTGCAAGAACAGTGTGCGAAGCGGCATCGAGACCTGTCCCTCGCGGTCACGGGTTAAGATGTAGGGGCTGCAAGGATAGCCCATGCAGGCAATCTGCTCACCCAATCCCATCTCGCCCGCCAGCGAGTTAAAGCCTTCCTGAAAGAGTTTCCCGATTTTCCAGATGTGGGCCGTCACGTCCCGTTCGGCCATCTCCTGAAGCGTCGCAATGGAAGCCGCGAGCGAATGCGTCTCGCCGCCGTGTGTGCTCGAAAGCAGAAAAACTTTCGGCTTGTCGTGAAGGATTCCGCCAAGCTCCATAATCTCTCGCTTGCCTACGAGCGCCGCCACGGAGAAGCCGTTGCCGAGAGCCTTGCCAAAAGTAGACATGTCCGGCACTAAATCAAAGTAAGTCTGCGCGCCGCCCAGATGCCAGCGAAAACCGGAAATCATTTCGTCAAAGATTAAGACCGCGCCGTTCGCGTGCGCGACATCCCGCACCTTTGATAAAAATCCGTCTCGCGGAGGTTCTGTCGCGACCGGCTCCATGATGACGCAGGCGATCTGGCCCGGATGCGACGCGAACAGCTTTTCAAGACTTTCGATGTCGTTGTAGTGAAACGCGTGGGTCTGCTCGACGATTGCCTGCGGGATGCCCGCGTTGGCCGGCGTCGTGCCTATGAACCAATCGTCAAAGCTATAAAAGGGATGCTCTTTACAAATGGCGACGTGGTCGCGTCCCGTGTAGGCGCGCGCGAGCCTGACAGCCGCGGAAGTCACGTCCGAGCCGTTCTTCGCAAACTTAATCATCTGCGCCGAAGGGATGAGACGCGACATCAACTCCGCCAGCTCGACTTCCACGGGCGAGGGGCGCACAAAGTTTGTTCCTTTAGCGAGCTGTTCATTAACAGCCTCAATCACGCGCGGGTAGCCGTGGCCGAGGATTACCGAACGCAACCCCATGCCCCAATCCAGAAACTCGTTGCCGTCCACGTCCCAGACGCGACACCCCATCCCGCGCTCTATAAAGCCGGGCGCGTTCAAAGGAAACTGGTCGTCCCCTTTACTGTAGGTGTGGCAGCCCGCAGGAATTAATTCATGCGCGCGCCGGGACAATTCCTTTGACCTCTCAAACGAGGTAATTCTCTTCGTCATCTCCTAACTCACCTCGGTCTGCGTTCGTTTGTCCGAACTCTCTTCGATTAAAGAGAGCAGGTTGAGAATCCTTTTGTCATCTTCGAGCGAGTAGCCCCATTGCTTTTCGCCGCGACAGGCGGCTACGAAATCGCGCATCTCTTCTATGTACATGTTCTCGGCATAGACGTAGCCGGGTTCCTGTATACGCTCGGGCTCCGGAATGTCTTCCCACGCCTGCGTGCTTGCGCGAAAAAGCCTGACCTGTCCTTTCGTCCCGTCCCATTCGATGGTGGCATGTTCACTGCACAAGCGCAACGAGCGAACGGGCGCGCGCGCTATCACATCCACCAGCAGGTGTCCCAGGAGCCCCGAACGGAATTTGAGCAGGACTTGATACGTGTCGTCTATGTCTGCGTCCAGGGTCGATAGCTTGTCGCGCATTCCCGTTATCACGCTGATGGGTCCAAGCACCCACGTCAGCCACGACAACTCAAACGGCACAATCTCGCGACACGCGCCCGTCTCTCGGCGCGAGACGTAGAATGAGCGATAGTCTTCCCACGGATGCCAGTCGGGCAGCCACTGCCCGGCCTGATAAGTAAAGAGGAGCGGCTTTCCAAACTCGTCGCCCTCGACCAGAAGCTTGATGGTCTGTATGGATGGATGATAACGCAGCGTACATGAAGGCGCGGCGACCGCTTGAGGATGTTCACGCGAGAGGGCGATCAATTCGTCCATTTCATCATCTACGACGCTCGCCTCGGAAAAGTAGTGGCGGTCGTTTTCAAGTGCCAGTTTAGCATATCGCACATGTAGGTCGGGCGGCGTCGAAATGACCAGCGCGTCGGGCTTAAAAGCCGAGCACGCTTCGTCAAAATCGCCAAACGTCTGGATACCATATTTTTCGGCGGCCTCTCTTCGACGGTCCTCGCGCGGGTCGAATCCGGCCAACTCGCCCGCCTTCAAAAACTGTAGATTGCGCACGCGGCGCTTGCCCATCGAACCGAGCCCAACGATCAAAAAACGCATCACATGCTCCTTGGAATCAACTGAAGATATTGGAACTATCAAGAGGATTTGACGCTCGGTGGCGGAGCCTGATTGAAGTGTGCCCAGTATCTCTCTTCAAGACCCGAATTAATCGCCGCGATGTCCGGACGGCTTAAGATAAGCCGCACGGCCTCTCTCAAACGGACGGGCTTTCCCGGCTCGTACAGCTCGCGAAAGACGGCACGGAAAAATTCCAAGTCCTCCTCGTAGTCGAGCGTCATGCGGATTTCGGGATGACGCAGTTCTTCATCTTCGATTCTCAAAATCCCTGTGTTGAAGAGACCGCTTTCGGTAAAGTATCTGCCCCAACCCGTCGCCGTGTCGTTCTGATCTTTGAGCTTGCAGACTTCCCGTAGAGCCTCTACACGAATTCCGACCGGAGCCGCGCCGAAGGGCAAGCCTTCGCACGTTAAGAAATCCGCGCCAGACTCTTCAAGCCTCACCGCCACGGCGTCCACCTGTTCCGGGTCTACAAGGATGTCGTCGCCGTCCACGTTGACAATCAAATCAATCTCGTACTTCCGAGCCGCCTGTAGAAATCTATCGAGGATGTCTTCTTTATTGCCGCGAAAACATTCCGCGCCGCTTCTGCTCGCAACTTCTTCGAGCGCGTCATCCGTCCGATCAGTGCTCGTGCAGATGACGACCATTGCGGGCGCTTCGGCCATCTTCACGCGCTCCGCTAAGTGTTGTATGGCGGGCTTGCCCGAGATGTCCAGAAGCGCTTTTTGCGGCAGCCGGGTCGAATCTAAACGAACGGGGATAAAGACGCCGATTCTCATGACAAGTGGATTTACCTTAAACGCAGCGCGGCGAATTTCCATGGCATAAAGACAGCGCCGCTGAATTGCAGCCGCCGACCATCATCAAGTTTTGACGTGTAAGTTCCGATGCCGCCTTCCGCCGGGCCGACCAGATCAAGACCGATTGAAAAATCTCGAAAGAGAACCTCTTTCGCGCCGAGTTGCTCTGCGACTCTGCGAAATCTGGACTCGCACAAAACGTTGTAAGTTATCGTCTCCTTGGAATCTTCGCCAAAGCGCACGTAATCGCGAATCTGCGCGGTCACGTCCATGTGCTTGTCCGTAAAGAGCGAAGACAAAAAAATCCAATCCTTTGTGACCTTCATCAAAGCGCTCAGAACCTGCGCGTAATCGTCCGGCCCGAACAAGAGCAGCGTCTGCATCAAGGTCGTCACGTCAAACTCTTTCGCTCCGAATTTTGCATCAAGCTCAAACAGGTTGCCCTGCCCGTATTGACAGCGTTCGGCAAACGCGGGCGGCACTTTGCTCTCGGCGTAAGCGACCAGCTCCGCATCAAGGTCAACGCCCGTGACGCGTGCCTCGGGCCAGCGCTTGAGCATGTGATAGACGTTAGCGCCCGCGCCGCACGCCACATCAAGGATGCGCCGCTCGCCAAACTCGCCCAGCGTGTCATCCATAAATTCCAGCAGCCGAGCCGTCGTGTCGTAACACTGCTCATACTGGCGCACATGGTAATCGTGAACAATCGTCATTAGCTAATGTCTCTGAATCTGATTTTGAAAGGAGTTGGCCTTCAACTCTACTGACTATGTAAAAGGAATGTCAATTTGGCGATAATCTTCGGCAAGCGGCAAACGAACGGGCGCTCGCCCCTGACGACTTGAGACGTGCGCGCCGATGACCATCTCCAAAGTCATGAGCCCGTCCTCGCCCGTGCAGGTAATTTCTTCTTCACTCAAAAGCTCTCTGATTCCTGTCGCCATCATCTCGACCATGTCGAGCGAGGCGGGCTCGCAGGGCTGCGGCTGAAGTGCGTCCCACCAGTTCTGTGAAACTGTCTGGCCCCCGTCTTCATCAGCGGGGCGCGCTGCTATCTCCCAGCGTCCTTCGACTTCGTCTATCAGGACGCGGCCACGGCTGCCCACAATCTCGAAGCGCGGCGGAACGCCCACATCTTCGCACAGGTCTATGACCAGCCGCATGCCGTTCTCAAACCAGTAGACGGCAAAAGCGCCGGGGTCTTGAAACTGCGCGCCGCGCGGGTTCGGCTTGCCGCTCTCTTCGACCGAAGCGACAACCATCACAGGGTTCGACCCCGTCAGCATTCGAGCCAAATCCATAAAGTGCGTGCCGTTTCCAGCGAACAGACCGCCGCCGCACGTGAACCAGAAATGAGACGGCTTGCCGATTAAACCATTCGCCAGTTGGTCTCTTAGCTCCTGATAACCCCGCACCCATCGCCGCGCGTGGCTGATTGCAAGCCGCGTGGAATGCTCGCGACACACGCGAATCATCTCCTCTGCATCACGCACCGAAGTTGCCATAGGCTTCTCGCACAGGATGTGCCCGACGCCGCTCTTCGCGGCAGCGATAGTCACAGCCGCATGCGTTGGCCCGTTAGTCACGACGCTGAGAACATCGAGCCGCTCCTCGCGCAGCAACGCCTCCCAGTCCGTGTAGCCGCGCGCCGTTCCATACAAGTCGCACGCTTCTCGAACCTGTTCCGCACGCACGTCGCAGACAGCCGCAATCTCCACGTCCTCAATGCGCGCGTAAGACTGCAAGTGCCTCAAGCCGTGACGCCCCAGACCTATGACGCCCGCGCGCGCTTTCCCCACGGTCATTGCGTGCCTCCGCCGATGGCCTCTACCAACTCCATAGTCTTGACCGCGTCGGCCAGATCAGCCGCCGGATAAGAGACACGGCGTTTGTCTCGAACGCAATCCAGAAAAAAGCGGTTCTGCCCGTAGAGCCCCGGCTTAAAGCGCGTGTCAACTTCGTCAACCGCTACGGCCACGCTCTCGCCCGAGTCGTCCGTAATCGTGCCGCGCTCAAGCGGGTCAAGACTGATGCGTCGGCCCATGCCGTAGAGCGTGACACGCCAACTTCCCGGCGAGGTCCAGTTGGAGACGTATTGCCCAATAGCTTCGTTTTCAAATCTCATCAACGCGCCGAACGAGTTCTTCTGTTCCTCGTCCCATTGACCCGAAAGAGCATGCACCTCGCGGACGTCGCCGCCGAAGAATCTCAACAGGTCTATACAGTGAATGCTATTGGCGTAGAGGAGCCCCTGCACAATTTCGGGCGGGTGAATGCCCACGGCTCGCACAGCGGCCAGATTCTCCGGCGCTTCGACAAAGACGGAAACCAGCGGGCCTCGTTCGAGGATGGCTTCGCGCGCCGCGCGCATGACGCCGTAGAAGCGACGGTTAAGCCCGACCATGTTCATACAATTCGACTCGTCAGCGATTTTCTCCAGCCCTCTTGTTTCGTCAACGCTCAGCCCCGGCGGTTTCTCAAGCAGCGTCGGCACACCGCGACGCAAACATTCGCCCGCCACTTCGACAATCCGCGTCGCGCTCACGAGCACGAAGACCGCGTCCATCTCCATGCCGTCGAGCATCTCCTGGTAATTCGTAAAGGTACGCTCGACTTGAAAACGATCCGCCAGCGCGTGGATTCGCGGATGCCCGCGACTCGCGAGCGCCACAATCTCTACGTCCGAAAACGCGGCCAGCGTTTCCAGATGTTTCTCCGCGATATTTCCCGCGCCAATAACTCCGACTTTCAATTTGCTCATCCCATTCCTTTTTCTAAACTTCGGTAGTGGGTCTGTTGATGAAAGACGGATTCAAACAGGGATGGACAGGATAGACAGGATAAAGGAAAAATGAATCATCGGTTCATTGTTTCATTGAATCAATGAAGAAATGAATCAATGATTAAATCTCTTTTCATCCTGTCTATCCTGTCCATCCCTGTTAATTCTTTCTTCTTCAACTGACCCACTACCTAAACTTTGCTTGTTTCCGGCGCGGCGGCCATCTCTTTCTCGAAAACGCTCAGGATGTGCGTCTCCAGCTCGCGCGCCAGAAGCTCGTGTCCCGCTTCGTTAATGTGTATCCCGTCAAAAAGTAGTTTCTCGACGCCGCCGTGTTTCTCTACGAGCCCGTTCATGTCAATCAAGTGAATCCACGGCTCTCGCGTTTCTTCCGAAAGCACGCTGTTATAGATAGCGACGTTGCGTTGAAAGCCGGGCGAGCGCTCCTCCATCTCGACGGGCGGCGTGATGATGTTGACGAAGACGAGCGATTTGAGACCGTCGGCGCGTGCGCGCTCGATTGTCTCCCGCACGTGACGACGAAACCTGTCTGCCGGGACGTAGACTTTCTTGCGCAAGGTGACGATGCGCCGCCGATGCTTGTGTACAAAAGAGAAGATAAAGTCGCGCAGCTTGACGGGCCGAACGCGCGCCACTGCGCTCGCCTCGCGGCGCAGGAAGACGCGCGGCGCGCAATCCACGATTCCAACGTGGACGATGACCACGTCCGCGCCCCTCAGCTCGACCAGCTCTTGCCAATCGTCGAGCACGTATTCGATAGTGCGTCGTCGTCTGCCTCCTTCAATAATCAAGGGAGCGTGCGCGCCGAACTGCCGCCTCAGTGAATCAATCAGCAGGTAAGGATACGTGGACTCGTACGAGATATTACCCTCGCCAACGGGGCGCGGCAGCGCGAGCGAATCCGCTAGAATGGCAATCTTCATAGACCTTGTACCCGGTCGGTCTTCCAATCCAGAAGAGGCTGCAACACACCCTTGCGCTCGACCCCGTGGCGGGAGCCGGGCGTGCCCGTGTCCACGACATTAAAGACCAGCGCTTCCACGTCGTCATAAGCGACGCCGCTCATCGCGTTCGCGATGTGTACGGAGACGGTGTAACGGCCCGTGTTGAGCCAGCGGCCCGGAAGCGACACGGTCGTACGGTAAGAGCCGGGCGCGCGTGTGGACAACAATTCCGGATGCGCGTCGAAGTCTGCGGTGGCAAAGGCGCACGTCCCGTCAATTGTAAAGAGCGCGAGACCGACGCTTGTGCCCGTGACCGCTCGATTGACTTCGTAATCGATCATGAAAGTGACGCTCTCGTCATAGCCGACTTCGCTGCGTACCTCGCCCGTCGGCGCACAGAGCGCAATCCGCCGCAGGCTTATGTCCTTCTCCGGCTTTGCTTCCTGCGCATACTCCGCGCGGTCCATCATGCCGCTTGTCATGTAGGTCTGCACGACCGCAGATGTAGGCCCGGCCTCTACGACCTCGCCCTGCTCCAACAGGATGCAGCGCCCGCAGAGACGGCTGATGGCTCCCATGTTGTGACTGACGAAAAGCACCGTCCGACCGTGCGTGGAAACGTCGTGCATCTTGCTCAGGCATTTTTGTTGAAAGGCATGATCTCCAACAGCGAGGACTTCATCAACGACTAGAATCTCCGGCTCAAGGTGCGCGGCGACGGCGAAGGCCAGACGCACGTACATCCCCGAAGAATAGCGTTTGACGGGCGTGTCCAGAAATTTCTGGACTTCCGCGAAGGCTACGATTTCGTCAAACTTGCTCTCAATCTCGCGGCGCGTCATGCCGAGGATTGAGCCGTTGAGGAAAATATTTTCACGACCCGTCAGCTCCGGATGAAAGCCTGTGCCGACTTCGAGCAGTGAGCCGACGCGACCGTAAAGCTCTGCGCGGCCCGTGGTCGGCTCCGTGATGCGCGAGAGCAGTTTGAGGAGCGTGGATTTCCCAGCACCGTTGCGCCCTATGATGCCTACGACCTCGCCCGGATAGATGTCAAACGAAACATCTTTCAGCGCCCAGACGGAAGGCTTCCCGCCGTTTCGTTTGCCACGCCCGAGCAGTTTTAAGGGAGCGCGCGCCGCGTTCATCAAGCTTTCTCTGACGGTCGAATAAGCCGCGCGCTCCGCGCCCAGCTCGTAACGCTTGCCCAAGTGCTCTGCTTTGATGATGGGTCTCATGTGGCTTTAGACGATGTCGGCGAAAGTGCGCTCCATGCGCCGGAAAGAGTAAGCGGAATAGACGAGCACGATGAGAGTGATGATGGCTGATACGGCGAGCGCGGGCCAGTCAAACGGCTTGTGGCCGAACAAAGAGATGCGGAAGTTTTCGACAATCCCCGTCAGCGGATTAAGCATCAACACCCAGCGCCACTTCTCCGGCACGAGGCTCAAGGGATAAAAGACCGCCGAGACGAACATCCACAACTGAATCATAAAAGGAATCGCATAGCGTATGTCTCTATACCTGACGTTCAGGGCCGAGAGCCACATACCTACGCCGAGCGCAAGCAGCGTGGAGAGCGCGACAATCACCGGCATCATCAGAATGGACCACGTCGTGCCCACGCCGTAGTAGATCATCAAAGCGATGAGCACTAGAAAGGCTATGACGAAATCCACGAGGCCAGCGCCGACGGCTGCGCCGGGAATAATCATGCGCGGGAAATAGATTTTGGTAATCAGGTTGGCGCTGCCGACCAAGGAGTTTCCGCTATTGGAGACGGCGTTGGCGAAGAAGGTCCAGATGAGAAGTCCCGCGTAAGCGAACAAGGGGTAGGGCAAGCCTTCCGAAGAGATGCCCGCCAGCCGCCCGAAGAAGAGCGTGAAAATCAGCATCGTCAGGAGCGGTTGCAGGATGGCCCACGCCGCACCCAGAGCCGTCTGCTTGTAGCGTACCTTGACGTCGCGCCACGTCAGAAAAAAGAGCAGCTCGCGATAGCGCCAGACGTCCTTGAGACCGAGCTTGACCCACGCGCGGCCCGGCTCAATCGTGATAAGCGGTTTGTCCGGCAGGCTCGCCGACACCGCTTCAGAGTCGCTCGGCGTGGTAGCATCTTTCGGGACGGGCGGCTGTGCGCTCTGGTCTCGCACGCCGCTCCGGCTTTCGCTGGTGGTTAAATCCATCAAGGCAAATGTCTGGCAAGGTTCGCGAATCGAGAAGAACGGTCAGTCTAGCCGTAGCCCTTGAGCCGGGTCAAGTTGCTCACGGAGGGCAAGCGGTCTTGACACTCTTTCAGAAGCACACCTATACTCAAGAGCTTGTTGAACTTACGGCGTGCGAGCGTGTATCCTGTGAGAACCGGAACGCGCTCTTTCAAGCGACGCAGGCGATTCCTTTTTTTAACCCGCCCCGGATTGGAGCGGCCTCTGCGTGAGGAGCGGTTTTCCCAAGGCTCGACGTTCTCCATCATCAATGCGTAGAATTTTTGTGACAGGCGGCGCTGGCTTTATCGGCTCGGCGTTTTTGAGAGTGGCGCTCGCAAGCATCCCCGATTGCGAGCTTGTCAACTTCGACGCGCTCACCTACGCAGGCAATCCAGATAACCTTGAAGGATTGGACACGCTCAGGCATCGCTTCGTGCGCGGCGACATCACGCGACGCGAAGAGGTGCTCGCAGCTCTTGATGATGAAACGGATGCTATTGTCAACTTTGCCGCCGAGTCGCACGTTGACCGCAGCATACACTCGGCGGAAGATTTTTTAAGAACCAACATCACGGGCACGCAAGTCCTCATAGATTGTGCGCGCGAGCGCAAGGTCAAACGCTTTCTTCAAGTCTCTACGGACGAGGTGATGGGGAGTCTGGCGGAAAATTCCGTGAACTGCTTTACAGAAGACTCGCCGATTGTGCCGCGTAATCCTTACGCCGCATCCAAGGCCGCCGCAGAGCATCTGGTCATGGCCGCGCATCACACCTTCGGTCTCGACGTGGTTATAACACGCTCGGGCAACAACTACGGCCCGCGACAGTTTCCCGAAAAGTTTTTACCGCTCGCCATCTCGAACGCGCTACGCGACGAGCCGGTCCCGGTTTACGGCGACGGCCAGCAATTGCGCGACTGGATTTATGTGGAAGACCACGCGCACGCCATCCTGAAGGTTTTAGAGAAGGGGCGCGCTTGCGAGGTCTACAACATTGGGGCGCGGAACGAGCGCCGGAATCTGGCTGTTGCCGAAGCCGTGCTCGATGCCCTGGGCAAGCCGCGCACGCTCATTCGTCACGTCAAGGATCGGCCCGGCCACGACCGTCGCTACGCGATTGACCCGTCGAAGATAGAGCGCGAGCTTGGCTGGCAACCACTGGAATCGTGGGAGAGCGGATTGCGCCGGACCATCCAGTGGTACGCGCAGAATACGGCGTGGGTCGAACGCGCGCGAAGCGGCGCATACATGGATTTTTACGCGCGCCAGTACGGCGTGGAGGCCAAAAGCTTTTGAGAGTGCTCGTCACAGGCGCAAAGGGTCTGGTCGGGCGCGCGACTGTAAGCCACTGCGAAGCGTTGGGCGACGAAGTACACGCCTTTGACCATAACCAACTGGACATCGCGGACGAAAAATCCGTGCGCGAGATATTTGAAAGCTTACGGCCCGAAGCCGTCATCAACTGCGCCGCGTGGACGGACGTGGACGGCTGCGAGCTGGACCCCGAGCGCAGCCTTCGTGATAACGCTCTGGGGCCGGAGCAACTGGCACGCGCGAGCCGCGACGTGGGCGCTCGTCTCGTCACACTTTCGACCGATTACGTCTTTGACGGGACGAAGCAGGGCTTCTACACGCAGCGCGACGACCCCCGACCGCAGAGCGTGTATGCCGCCTCGAAGCTCGAAGGCGAACGACGCGCCGCGCGTGCTTCTGCGCGCACGGTTGTCGTCAGAACGGGCTGGGTCTTTGGCACAGGCGGCAGGAATTTTTTAAGCACCGTGGTCGAGCGCGCCAAAAGGGGCGAACGGGTTGCGGCCATCGAGGATCAGTGGGGCACGCCGACGTATACGCAGGATTTGGCGGCGCGCTTGCGAGAGCTGGCCGGGCTTGATGTGCCCGGAACTTTTCACGCGACGGGAAGCGGCGAGGGCGCAAGCTATCTGGAATTTGCGCGTGAAGCTTTGCGTGCGGCGGGGCTTGACCCCGCTTTAATTGAGGCGGTCCCGGCTTCCACGCTCCGCAGGCCCGCGCCGCGCCCGCGCAATACACGCCTGCGCTGCATTTTGTCGGCCAGCCTGGGGCTTGAGCCACTGCCCTCGTGGGAATCGCGCCTTAAGGCGTTTGTTAAAGAGTGCGTGGGCGCTCCAGAGCCCCGCCGCGATGTGAGACGTGTGGTCCCCGGCGCTTAGACGTCTTGCGCTACAGTCTGCTATGATGCAGACTGTCTGTCCGGAACCCTTGGGAGATTTGGTTTTCCTCAAACTGTAAGGCTCAACAACAAAGAGTATTAGTGATGTCACAAGATAATCGTTTGCTTCCGCTGCCCGCAGGCGACCGCATGCTGGATCGCCCCTTGAGTGAAATCGCGCAGGCCAAACCCTACGGCGTGTCGGCCATGGAGCCGACGCACCTGCGCGACTACTTCTTCGTCATCCTCAAGCGCAAGTGGTTGATTCTGAGCCTGGTGCTCGTCGTCACCGCTCTGGTCGCCATACAGATGTATCGCCAGCCGAACATCTATCAGGCCGCGACCACCATCCAGATTGAGCAGAAGACGCCCAACATCTTGCAGACCAAAGAAATTGTCATCAACGCGCAGAGCGATCCGGCCTACTGGAATACGCAGTTGAAGCTTCTGGAAAGTCCAGCGCTGGCCCGGCAGGTCGTCGTCACTTTGGACCTTCAGAACAACCCGGACTTTTTCGGCGGCGGACAGGCTCAACCCGGCCTGATTAGTTCTTTGCGTCGTCTTTTCTCGCGCGGCTCCGCGTCCACGCCCGCGACGAAACCGCAAAACACCGTCCCCGTGGTGAACGGGTCGCAGCCGACTGTTCCGTCGGGCACGGTAAACGTGGACGAGTACACGCCCGAGCAGAGGGCCAAGCTCGAACCCTACGAGGACGCCATCGCGGGCGGGTTGACGGTCGAGCCCGTCGCCAGCACCAACCTCGTCGCGCTTAAATTCACGCACACCAACCCCGAGTTGGCACAGAAGATTGTTGACGCGATGGCCGCCATCTTTGTCTACAACAATCTGGCGCGCGAAACCGAAGGGACGGACAAGGCTACAGAGCTTCTCTCCAAGCAGATTGCCGAGTTGCAACTGAAGATTACGCGCCAGGAAGAGGAGAAGATGAACTATGCCATCAACAAAAATCTTCCCACCTCAGACGTGCAGGGAGAGAATGTTGATGTCGCGGTAGTGGGGCAGTTGAGCACGCAGCTTTTAGAGGCGCAGAACGCGCGCAAAAAAGCACAGGCCGAATACGACGCGGCGCGCACTGCGCCCGATCCCTTCTCCGTTCCGGCAGTGCAGAACGACGAACGCATACGCACCTTGCGCGAGAAGATAGAGCTGTTGGAGCAGAAAAGAAATGAGCTTCTAGTCACTTACACGGAAGACTGGCCCGGCGTCAAAAAGATTGACGAACAGCTCAAGCCTCTGCGCGACGCCCTACAGAAAGCCCCGCAGGAAGTCATCGTCTCGTTGCGCAAGAAGTACGAAGCGGCACTGTCGACCGAGAACATGCTGCAACAGACCTATAACGAGAAGCGCGGCGTGACCACGCAGCAGAACAAAGACTCCATCTATCTCAACAACATCAAGGCAAACATCGAGACCGACAAGCAGCTTTACAACACGCTCCTGCAACGCCAGCGCGAGCTGCAAATTTCCGAGCCGGAAAAACCGAACAACGTGCGCGTCACGGAAAAGAGCCGCCTGCCGCGCGCTCCCATCGGCCCGCCGCGCATGCGTAATATTTTAATCGGGCTCATGCTGGCCCTCGGCGCGGGCCTCGGCCTCGCCTTCCTGCTCGACTACCTCGACGACACGCTCAAGAGCGTAGAGGACGTTGACCGCTACATACACTTGCCCGCGCTGGCCTTGATTCCGGCGAGCCGCTCGGAGCGCATGCGTATCAAGGGCAAAGCTCCTACGGGTCCGTCAGAGGGCGGCGAAGTCACGGCGCTCGCTTTGATAGACGATGTGCGCTCGCCCGTGGCCGAAAGCTATCGCCACCTGCGCACCTCTTTGCTGCTCTCTTCGGCGGGCCAGCCGCCGCGCAGCATTCTGGTCACGTCGAGCCAGCCTTCGGAAGGCAAGACGACAACGGCCGTCAACACCGCCGTCATGTTCGCGCAGACCGGGGCCGAAGTCCTGATTGTGGATTGCGACCTCCGACGCCCGCGCATCCACGCGCACTTTAACGTGCCGAACGCGCGGGGGCTGACAAACTATCTGGCGGGCGAGACGGATTTGGATTCTCTGCTGCAAAGCTACGAGAAGCTGCCGAACCTGAAGCTCCTGACTTCCGGGCCTGTGCCGCCGAACCCGGCGGAACTTCTCGGCTCGGACGAGATGCGCAAGCTCCTCAACGTCCTCAGCGAGCGTTTCACGCACATCATCATAGATTCGCCGCCCGCCATCTCCTTTACGGACGCTTCGATTCTTTCGACGCTCGTGGACGGAGTGATGCTCGTGGTTCACGGTGGGCGCTCGTCGCGCGCCGTCGTGCGTCGCGCCAAGCAGCAGTTGATAGACGTCGGCGCAAACATCTTCGGCATCGTGCTCAACAACGTGAAGCTCGACACGCCCGACTACTACTACTACGGCTACGGCGGATACTATTCGAGCTACTACACGTCTGAAGACGATGCGCCGGACAATGCCGCGCCGAGCGGGACGACTCGTTGATGCAAGGGGAGTATTGCGTCATCGCGGCTGACGTTCAGCTTGGGCGCGACGTTGAGGTCTACCATTTCGTCAACCTCTACGGCTGCACGATTGGAGACGGCACACGCATCGGCTCCTTTGTGGAGATTCAACGGGGCGCGAGCGTGGGCCGCAACTGCAAAGTGTCGAGCCACACCTTTATCTGCGAAGGCGTCCGCATTGAGGACGAAGTCTTCATAGGCCACGGCGTCCAATTCATCAACGACAAATATCCACGCGCCACGTCCGGCGAAGGTCGGCTGCAAACGGCCTCTGACTGGAAGGTCGAGCCGACGCATGTCGGGCGCGGCGCATCCATCGGCACGGGCGCAACCATTCTCGGCGGCCTGACCATAGGCGAGCGCGCCCAGATAGGCGCAGGCGCAGTCGTCACGCGCGACGTTCCCCCGGACGCCACCGTCGCCGGCAACCCGGCGCGAGTAATAAGAAAGGATGAGGGATGAGGGATGAGGGATGAGGACTGAAAGAAAAACTATTCATCTTGAATAGCCACGCTTTCATCCCTCATCCCTCATCCCTCATCCCTTTACTCATGGTTCCATTCGTTGACCTGCGCGCGCAGTACAGGGCGATTAAAGAAGAGATTGACGAGGCTGTGGAGCGCGTCATTAATAACGCGGCCTTTATCCTTGGGCCGGAGGTCGAGCGGTTCGAGGAAGAGTTTGCGGCCTACTGTGGCGCGCGCTTTTGTGTCGGCGTCTCGAACGGGACGGCGGCCATACAGTTGGCGTTGATGGCATCGGGCCTGGGCGCTGGTGATGAAGTCATCGTGCCTGCGAATACTTTCTTCGCCACAGCCGAAGCCGTTTCCACCGCCTCGGCCACGCCCGTCTTCGTAGACGCAGACCCCCTCTCTTACACGATTGACCCGGACAAAATAGAAGCCGCCATCACCGAGCAGACACGCGCCATTATCCCCGTTCACCTCTACGGGCAGGCGGCAGACCTTGACCCCATATTTGAAATAGCGGAGCGGCACAACCTGCTTGTGATTGAGGACGCGGCGCAGGCGCACGGCGCTTCCTACAGGGAGCGGCGCGTGGGCGCTCTCGGTCACGCGGGCTGTTTCAGTTTTTATCCGGGCAAAAATCTTGGAGCTTACGGCGAAGGCGGCGCGGTGGTGACTAATGATGAAGAGGTTGCGCGCCGCGTGCGTGCTTTGCGCGATCACGGCTCGGAGCGCAAGTATCATCACGACACCATCGGCTACAACTTCAGGCTCGAAGGTATTCAGGGCGCTGTGCTCAGTGTGAAGCTCAAGCATCTTGACGATTGGAACAATCTGCGACGCGCACACGCCGCGCGCTACAACGAGCTTTTGAAGGATTGCGACATCGTGCTCCCGCGCGAGATGCCTTATGCGCGCCACGTCTATCATCTCTACGTCGTGCAGGTGGAAGCGCGTGATGCTTTGCAACAACATCTGGCGGAGGCCGGTATTCAAACGGGCATACATTATCCTGTGCCCATACACCTGCAACCGGCTTACGCTGCGCATGAGTTGAAAGAGGGAGCGTTTCCCGAATCGGAAGCGCAAGCGCGCCGCGTGCTTTCACTTCCGATGTTTCCCGAACTGACCGACGAGCAAATCTCGCAGGTCGCGGAAGCGATTCAATCATTTGCGCCTCAGGAAGTTTATAGTCTAAATTCCACAACCGGAATTTAGACCGGGCGGACTTCAGACTCAGGGCTCCGGACTTCTTTTGTGATGAAACAGACGACGGTTGGCGTCATCGGCTGCGGCTACTGGGGGCCGAACCTCCTGCGCAACTTCGCTGAAAACGAAGCGGCGCAACTGCGCTGGCTCTGCGACGTGGACGCACGCCGTCTTGAAACCTTCGCTCGCCGTTATCCATCTGTGAGGCCCGCGCGCAATTACCACGAGCTTCTCTCCGACCCGCAACTTGATGCCGTGGTCGTCTCGACACCCTTCTCTACGCATTATCAATTTACTAAAGAAGCGCTGCTCGCGGGCAAACACGTCCTCGTTGAAAAGCCTTTCACGGCGACTGTGCGCGAGGCCGAGGAGCTGATTGAGCTGGCCGAAGCTGCGGGGCTGACGCTCATGGTGGACCACACGTTTATCTACACGGGCGCGGTTCGCAAGATTAAGGAGATTGTCGAGAGCGGGGAACTGGGAGACCTGCTCTATTTCGATTCGACGCGCATCAATCTGGGGTTGTTCCAGCACGACCACAACGTCGTCTGGGATTTGGCCCCGCACGATTTTTCGATCATGGACTTTATCCTTGATCGCCAGCCGCAGGCCGTTACGGCCACGGGCAGTTGCCACATCGAGCGCGGGATTGAAAACATAGCCTACGTCATGCTGCGCTTCTCGGATGAATTCATCGCGCACTTTCATTTTAACTGGCTCTCGCCCGTCAAGATTCGCCACACCCTGATTGCCGGGAGCCGCAAGATGGTCGTGTATGACGACATCGAGCCGACTGAAAAGGTGCGCGTTTACGACAAGGGGGTCACGACTAACCGCAACGGGGGCGACAAAGAGGACGCTTACAGAACGCTCGTCAGCTATCGCACGGGTGACGTGTGGGTTCCGAAGCTCGATTCGACAGAAGCGCTGCATTACGTCTGCGCGGAATTTTTGAGCGCCATACAGGAGCGGCGTCGCCCTTTGACGGACGGCAACGCAGGGCTCCGCGTGGTGCGTTTATTAGAAGCCGCGCAAGCCTCCATCAATCAGGGCGGTCGCGCCATCGAATTGCATTGAGCCGCGCTCTTGTTGTCAACATCTCTCCCACGCCATCTCAACACAGGTTTGCATTCACAAAGGCAAAGCCGCTAAACTCCGGGGTTTTAGAAAACAAAGCATGTCTGTGCCCGCGTTAAATAAAAATTCCGCGCTCATGATGAAAGTCCCGCTCCTAGACCTACACGCGCAACACGACGCTTTGCGCGCAGAGATGCGCCGGGCCGTGGAGCGCGTCATGGAATCGCAGCAGTTTATTCTAGGGCCGGACGTGGCCGCTCTTGAAGAAGAGGTCGCCCTCTACACGGGCGCGCGCCACGCCATCGGATGCGCTTCCGGTTCGGACGCGCTCCTGCTGGCCCTGATGGCTTTACGTGTGGATGCTGAATCGGAAGTCATCACGACACCTTACAGCTTCTTTGCAACCGCAAGCTCTATTACACGCTTAGGCGCGCGGCCCGTCTTCGTAGACATCGACCCGCAGACCTTTAATATAGACGCGCGCTTGATCGAAAGCGCCGTCACGGAGCGTACGCGCGCCATCTTGCCGGTTCATCTCTACGGCCAGTGTGCGGAGATGTATGCGATTCAAGAGGTCGCGGCAAAGCACAACATCCCCGTCATAGAAGACGCGGCGCAGGCCATCGGCGCGGAAGACGATGGGCGGCGCGCGGGCTCGTTCGGTCTCGCGGGCTGCTTTAGTTTTTACCCTACGAAAAATCTGGGCGCGGCGGGCGACGGCGGCATGCTCACGACCGACGATGATGACGTGGCGCGGCGTTTACGCATCCTTCGCGCACACGGCGGCGAGACTAAATATCATCACAGCGTCGTCGGCATAAACAGTCGTCTGGATACCTTGCAGGCCGCCATCCTGCGCGTCAAGCTCCCGCATCTGGACGAGTGGTCCGGAAGACGCGCGGAAAATGCCGGAAGGTACGGGGAGCTTTTTACAGACGCAGGGCTCGCGGAGGAAATCGGCCTGCCTTCTGCCAGACAGGGCGCGCGCCATATTTATAATCAGTATGTCGTGCGCGTCACCGACGCGCGCCGCGATGCGTTGCAGGCGTATCTAAAGGAGCGCGGCGTCGGGACGGAAGTTTATTATCCCGTGCCACTGCACTTGCAGGAGTGTTTCCGTTATCTGGGATACACCGAGGGCGACTTTCCGGAATCGGAGCGCGCCGCGCGCGAAACCCTCGCGCTCCCCATTTACGCGGAGCTGATCGAGGAGCAGCAACGTTACGTCGTGGAGACAATCAGAGAATTTTACAGGGAGCGGGCTTAGGCTTCGAAAATGTCTGTTAAGACCAAAGCACGCGAGACCATGAAGCGCGAGGGGCTGCGCGCTCTGCCTGCACGTACGACGCTCTTTCTACTGCGGCGCGTGGCGTGGCGCACGGACGCCTGGTCCAAGCACCTGGATTTTCAGACACAGGCCAAAACCCTTGTGCGCGATTGCCGCGAGCTGCTCGCGAAGAACGAGATTTTCCGCGACTGTCACAAGGGGCGTCGCTCGTTCGTCATCGGCAACGGCCCGTCTCTCAGCGAACAGGATTTATCTCCGCTCAAGGACGAGCTGACCTTTGTCGCCAACAATTTTTACAGGCATCCTATCCTTGAAGAATGGTCGCCGAGCTACTATTTCCTGACCGACCACATGTACTTCGACGGGTCGGAGATGGCGCGGGGCTGGCTTCAGGAGATACGCGAGCGCGTCGGCTCCGACACGCGCTTCTTCGTGCCGCATTATGCGCGTGAGGCTCTGGCGGCGGGCGATTTGTTGCCGCCCGAGAGGACTTTCTATGTCGCGGCCCTCGGCGGCCTCGAAGATGAATGGACGGAGAAGCCGGACCTGACAAGCGTCACGCCGGGGATGCAGACGGTCGTGCAGCTTGCCATCATGGCCGCCATGTTCATGGGCTGCTCTCCGATTTATCTGCTCGGCATGGACCACGACTGGCTCAAGCATCCGGGGGAGCACACGACTTTCTACGCGAAACCCGTAGGGCAATTGGAAGACGACGCGCAGAAGTGGAGCTACCGAAGCTTGATGGAAGCCGTGCTCGTGATGTGGCGCGTCTACGAAATGCACCAGCGTATAGCCGAGCGCGCGGGGCTCAAAATCATCAACGCCTCCAAGGGAGGATTTCTGGACGTCTTCGAGCGCGCAGATTATGAAGAAGTGATGAATGAAAGAGATTGATTCATCGGTTCATTTTTTTTTCATTGAATCAATGAACCGATGAATCAATGATTAAATGTTATTGAAAGACCTCAAAAGCATGGCGAAATTTCTCGCCGCGAAGCGCCGGTACAGGGGCGCGAAAGTTTCCTATGGCGCGAGCGTGCGTGGCGACTCTCGCCTGGGCGCGCGTGTGGTAGTCGAGCCTGATTGTTACATTGTAGACTCTATAATTGGTGACGATGTTCAAATTCACAAGGGGGCTAGGCTCTTTCGTGTGAAGCTCGAAGGCAGGAACACCATTCATTCAAACTGCCAGCTCGGTGAAGCGAACGTGGGCTCTTACAGCTACATCGGCGAAAGTTCAATCGCGGGCGCGGTCAATCTGGGGCGGTTCTGTTCCGTGGGCGCGTACTTCATATGCGGCTACGGCGACCACCCTGTAAATTTTGTGAGCACGAGCCCGGTCTTTTATTCCACGCGCAAACAGTGCGGCGTGACCTTTGCGGACAGGGAATATTTCGAGGAGCGGAAAGAAGTAAACATAGGTCACGACGTGTGGATAGGGGCGCGCGTTTTTGTGCGGGACGGCGTGCGTATAGGCCACGGCGCAATCGTCGCCGCAGGCTCGGTCGTGGTCAAGGACGTGCCCGATTACACGATTGTCGGCGGCGTGCCCGCGAAAGCGATTCGCCTGCGCTTTAAGGAAGAGGTCGTTAAAAAGCTGCTACAGATAGAATGGTGGAACTGGAGCGAGGCCGACTTGCGCGAGGCGCAACCATTTTTTGTACGCGAAGATGTAGAATCTTTTTTAGAGTGGAACAAATTTTAGACTGGAACAAAAAAGAGCACAGGGGCGCGCACTGAATTTGAAAATCAAGCTCCTGCTCGCATGACATAAATCAAGATGGATTTTCCGAAACTATCTATTATCACTCCCTCCTATAATCAGGGGCAGTATCTGGAAGAGACTTTGCGTTCTGTGCTCGACCAGCGTTACCCGAACCTTGAATATCTGGTCATCGACGGCGGGAGCACGGACGAGAGCGTCTCTATCATTCGTCGTTATGAAGACCGCCTTGCCTACTGGGTGAGCGAGCGCGACCGTGGACAGGTGCATGCGCTGAACAAAGGATTCGAGCGCGCGACGGGCGACATCATAGCCTTTGTCAACAGCGACGACATCTACCTGCCCGGAGCTTTCAACGCCGCCATCGGCTATTTCCGCGAGCACCCACGTTGCGAGTGGCTCTGCGGCGACACTGTCATGTTCGGCGAAGGGCACAAGACAGAATTGGTACGCGCCGTCGTCCCGCGCTCTGCGGCGCAGAGTTTGTCGTGGGCTTACAGAGCGCCGCAGCCCGGCATGTTCTGGAAACGCGAGCTGGTCAAAGACGGTTTTCAGGAACGCTGGCAGTATGATTTCGACCACGACCTTTATGTGAGGTTGCTACTGGCCGGTCACTCTTGCGAGCATATACCCGTGCCCGTCGCTGCTTATCGTCTACACGCGACGAGCAAGACGGTGGCCGAGGGCGATCATCAGGTCAGGGAGTTTGACGAGATTGCGGACCACTACGAGAGACAGTTGAGCGGGAGCGGTCGTCGCTGGTGCGCTTCGACGCGACTCTTGCGGCAATCCTATTCGGCTGGAGAGGCGGGCCGTAGCTGGGAGGCGACGCGCAATTTAATGAAAGCCTTCGTGCTCTATCCCGAAGGCGTCAGCCGCCGGCCCTTCTGGGGATGCCTGCGCATGGCTGTCAAGAGTAATTTCCGGCGCGCTCATCATCAAGTAGATGCTTAAAGAAACCTTAAAAGAATCGCTCTTGCAACTGGGTCTTTACTACAAAATTAACGACATACGGTTTCGTCACGATCCTCGAAACAGCACCCAGCGCGCGTTCTACCAGAGCTTGATAGCCAAAGGCGACACGGTGTTTGACGTCGGCGCGAACGTCGGGCAGCGCACGCAGATTTTCGCGGAACTGGCGGCGCGCGTCGTCGCCTGCGAGCCTCAGCCCGTTTGCGTCAAACACCTGCGCTCGCGCTTTCGCTTTAACCGCAAGGTCGTCATAGAGCAGATTGCGTTGAGCGACCGTGCGGGCGAAGCCACCATGTGCGTCTCGGATTCTCACACCATCTCTTCCATGTCGCGCACGTTTATAGAGACGATGAAGAAAGGAACCTTCAAGGAGAATCGCTGGGATAAAGAAATTTCGGTCGAGACCAAAACCCTCGATCAATTGATAGAGACCTACGGCGTGCCCCGCTTCGTCAAGATTGACGTCGAAGGCTTCGAAATCAACGTGCTCAGGGGATTGACGCGGGCCGTCCCCTTTCTCTCCTTCGAGTTCACGCCGGAGCTGATGGAGGAAGCGCGCGCCTGCGTCGAGCGAATTCATGAAATCTCCGCAGGCTTTCGTTTCAATTATTGTCTGGGCGAGGATTTGAACTTTGTTCTGAAAGAGCACGTCGATTATGAAACTTTCGTCGGCGAAGTTTTCGCTACGCTCGCGGCGCAGGACAACTTCGGCGACATCTACGCCGTGCATGAAACGAGCGGGAGGTAAAGCAATGCAAAGTGCAAAATGCAAAATGATGAATGAAAAGAAAGAGCTTCTTTAATTCATCACTTTGCACTTTGCATTTTGCATTGCTCTTCTGATGAAACAGCAGTTGACACGATTGATGAAGGACGCGGTGAGGGTTTCGCTCTCTGCCTACCTTTTGCCTGTGAGGGCGAGCACGAAGCTTTTCTATTATACGAAGGGCGTCTTCTTCTCAAGCTGCACGGAGCATCTTTACAGGGCGACGCGGCACATAGACCGCAAAGGGCAACTGGCGAATAATCCCGTCATCATCGACGTCGGCGCGGCTGACGGAGGCGTGGCTCTTTATTTCAGCGAGCACTACGCTCATGTGACGACGCATTGCATAGAGCCCAACACGCGGATGCTGCCCGTGCTCGAAGAAAATACGAGGGGCAACAAAAATATCGCCGTCAAGAACATGGCGCTTGGGAGCGAGCAGGGAGAAATCACGCTCTACGTGACGGCGGACAGGCTGGCTTCTTCTTTGAACGAGCCGAATAAGGATGAGATCGGCAAGTTCCCGGTCGCGAGTCATCGCGCGAAGTTCGAGGCGCAGGAGAAGATAAAGGTTCGTGTGTCCACGCTCGACGACGAGTTTAAGGATGCGTCGAACGTTCTGCTTATCAAGCTCGATACGCAGGGGACGGAGTTGGACGTGTTGCGCGGTGGCCGCGAAGTTTTGAAAAGGACGCAGTTTGTCCTGACCGAGATGAACAACCACCGGCTCTATAACAACACTTGCCAGTATCACGAGGTGGACGGGTTCCTGCGCGGCGAGGGCTTTCGCCTTGTTGACCTCATCGTCACTTATCGAACTGAAGATGAGGTCTACGAGTACGACGCGCTTTACGAGAACCCGGCGCTCGTGGCGGCATAAGATTTAGAGGGGCTGGATTTTTAAGTTTAATGATTAATCAAGGCAAGGCGGCAGAGAATTGAGATGACGATTACCACGGCAGCCAAGACGACTGTGAAAAAGATTCTGGGGATGCGCACCAGCCCTATGGACGCGTTTCTCTATTTTGATTACCTGCGGCACGACCAGCGAAGACAGGAGCATCTGGCGAGTCTTAATCTGGACACCAGAGACTCTACTGTTCTGGAGGTCGGCGCGGGCATTGGAAACCACACGAGCTTTTTTCTGGATCGTGGGTGCACGGTCACGAGCACCGAAGCGCGTCCTGAAAATCTGGATGTCCTGCGCACGCGCTATCCTGATTTGGAGACGAGGCGTCTGGATTTGGATGAGCCGGACGAAACCCTGCGCGGGCCTTTCGACATCGTTTACTGTTACGGCGTGCTTTATCATCTTAAAAATCCTGCTGCTGCTATCAAGTACATGGCCGCGCGCTCAAGCCGTTTGCTGCTCATGGAGACGTGCGTCTCTTACGGCAGCGAGGAGGCCGTTAATTTAGTTCCGGAGCCTGCCGATAATTTATCGCAGAGCGTGCATGGTGTCGGCTGTCGCCCGACGCGCCCGTGGGTCTTTCAGGAATTGAAGCGCAATTTCGAGTTTGTCTACATGCCTGTCACGCAACCGAATCATAAAGAGTTTCCCACGGACTGGACGACGCCGGACGAGACGAAGCCGCTCGTGCGCTCCGTTTTCGTAGCGTCGCGCGTGGCGATAGAGAATGAGCTGCTCGTGGAAGACGTGCCCTTGAAACAACGGCGTCATTAAAGTTTTCGGATGAATTTGTAAGGAGCTTGTTCAAGTTGAGGTTCTGTTTTCCTAAATGGATTGGGCCGCGTCACGCGGGGCTGGGGAATGAGTTGATTCCGTGGGCCAAGGCTTTTATTGCGAGCCGCGAGCTTGATATACGCCTGTTGCACCCGGCGTGGGGGTTGAACGACCGCAAGTACTACGAGTATTTCGGCACGTCGCGTTTCGATTGGACGTGGTATTACCTGTTGGGGAAATTGCTGCCGACCTACACTTTTACGGAAGAGGAATACAACCGTACGGGCGAGAAGGATTTCGATAAAGCGATACGCGTTTACGCGGATAAGATGGGGTTGTGGAATAAGAAAGCGTACGTGCTTTACACGGAAGGAATGTGGGGGAGCTGGTATCCGATTCGGAAGGCGAAGACGTTTGTGCTGCGCGAGCTTTACGGGACGCGCTATTTGATGCCGAACCTGTACCGCGTGCAGAAGGAGGTGGCGGATAAGCCTCTGGTTGTGGCCGTGCACATACGCATGGGCGACTTTCTGCCTGTGACCGAGAACAAGGCGGAGTATCAGGGATTGTGGAACACGCGCATGCCGCTCGAATGGTACGTGCGCGTGTGTCGCTCTTTGAAAGAAGGTCTGGGCGAGGGGCTGAGTTTTCTGCTCCTGACGGACGGCAAGCCTGACGAGCTGCGGGAATTTTTAGAAGAGTTTCGGCCCATCACGACTTTTGATCATAAAAGGTCTGCTATTAGCGATTTGCTGGCGATGGCTAATGCTGATGCTCTGGTGTGCTCGATTTCTTCATACAGCATGTGGGGCGCGTTTCTGTCTGGCGAGCCGTACTTCTGGTTTCTGCCGAACCTGCGCGACACGGACGGCTTTATGACGCTGTGGGGCGAGCGTGGAGCGGAGGAAGATGGTCTCGCAAGCGCTCCGTTCAACCCGCGCGGCGTGCCCGTGGGCGAAGACGGAAAGCTGCCCGCTTATGTTATCGAGTATCTTAAAGCCAAGATGCATCTGGGCCACGTCGCCAGGGATTTAGTGCAGTCGGGCGGCGTGCCACGCAAGTTGATAGAGGGCGTGAAAAGCACGCTCTAAACTGTAAGTAAAGTGTGCGATGTAAAGCAGCTTTCAAGCTCTTAGCTCCGTTAGGAGCTGGATGTTTATAGCCACGTATCCAACCCGAATGACTAGCTCCGTCAGGAGCGAAATGTTTTTACCGTAGAACATTTCGCTCCTGACGGAGCTAGTCATCTCTGGATAATGCGTTGAGCTATAAACATTCGAGCCCCTCCGGGGCTATGGGCGATGGAATCGTATGCGCGGTTGCTTTTCCAGTGCCCTCAAGCTTAAGCTATTAGTCTTTCGAGTCTGACTCAATCAACTCTATACAGGAGAAAGAAGCAACAGCAATGACCGACCAAGTAAGAGTTCTGGTGACCGGAGCCGGTGGCTTTATAGGTCATCATCTGGTGAAGTATCTGGTGGAACGCGGCTACTGGGTGCGCGGTGTTGACGTCAAAGAGCCGGAGTATGAAGGAACGGCGGCGCACGACTTCAAGCTGCTCGACCTCATGCGCTGGGAGAATTGTCTGGAAGCGACCAAAGACATAGACGAGGTCTACGGGCTGGCGGCCAACATGGGCGGCATTGGCTTCATAGAGACGAACAAGGCTGTCATCGTGCGCGACAACACGCTGATTAACCTCCACACCATCGAGGCGGCGCGCGAAACAGGCGTCAAGAAATATTTGTACACGTCGAGCGCCTGCATCTATCCGGGCTACTTGCAGAAGGACGCCGACGTGACGCCCCTGAAGGAAGAGGACGCCTATCCGGCTGACGCCGAAGACGGCTACGGCTGGGAGAAGCTCTACATGGAGCGCGTCTGTCGCCACTACACAGAAGACTTCGGCCTCGATACGCGCGTTGTCAGATTCCATAACATCTTCGGCCCGCTCGGCACATACGACGGCGGGCGCGAGAAATCTCCTGCGGCCATCTGCCGCAAGGTCGCCGTGGCCCGCGACGGCGACGAGATAGAGGTCTGGGGCGACGGACATCAGACGCGCTCCTATTGCTACATAGACGATTGCGTCGAAGGCATCTACCGCCTGATGAAGAGCGAGCACCGCGAGCCCTTGAATCTGGGTCAGGACCGCATGCTCTCGATTAACGAGCTGGTGGACATCGTGGCGGGGATTGCCGGGAAGAAAATCGGCAAGCGTCACGATTTGACCAAGCCGCAGGGCGTGCGTGGACGCAACAGCGACAACACACGTCTCAGAGAAGTTCTGGGCTGGGAGCCGCAGATGTCGCTCGAAGACGGTCTGGCGATTACCTACAAGTGGATCGCTGGCGAGCTGCAAAAAAAGGGCGCGTTAGAGGAAGCGCATCAGGTAGCGTAACAACAAGGCAAGCTAGAGGTCAGAGGTCAGTAAAACTTTGACCTGATATGATTCTTAGCTCCGTCAGGAGCGAGATGTTTATAGTCAACGAAGGATTAAGAGAATCAAGCTCCGTAGGAGCGTCATGTCGTGGATGAAGCACATGCCGCTCCTACGGAGCTTGATTCTTATCTTGCTCCGATAGGCTATAAACATCTCGCTCCTGACGGAGCTAAATCCGGCTTAGGGCGAATCGAGGTTTTTACTAACCTCTGACCTTTTTTCTTTCCATCTAATCTCGTGACCAAAAGCGCAACATCCACGCCAGCGTCGAAGAGGATTCGCATCAGCGTCGTCATCCCCGTGCGCAATGAAGAGTCTTCCATTCAAGTCCTGCTGGATAACCTGTTGGCACAAACGCGCCCGCCCGACGAGATTGTCATCACCGACGGCGGCTCTACCGACCGCACGCCTGAAATAATCCAGAGTTACATAGACCGTGGCGCGCCCGTACTGTTGGTGCGCGAAGGTCCTGCGTATCCGGGGCGCGGGCGCAATCTGGCGGCGGCGCGCGCTTCAAATGAATGGCTTGCCTTTATAGACGGCGGCATTCGTCCGGAGAAGGATTGGCTCGACACCTTGGCCGCGCGAGCCGAAAGCGATGCTGAGATAGATGTTGTTTACGGCATGTGGGAGCCCGTGACGGATAGCTTTTTCAAAGAGTGCGCCGTCATCTCTTACGTCCCCGCGCCCTCTTTGCATGATGGAGTAGTGACCAGGCCAGACTTTATCGCTTCATCACTGATGCGCCGCGAGGTGTGGAGCGCTGTCGGCGGCTTTCCGGAACACCTGCGCTCTGCCGAAGACCTGCTTTACATGAGGGAAGTGCGCGAGCGTGGCTACAAAATCGTTTACGAGCCGAGCGCGCGCGTGAACTGGAACGTGCAGCCCAATCTCTGGCAGACCTTTAAGCGGTTCGTCACTTATTCGCGCAACAACATACGCGCGGGGCTCTGGCGTAGCTGGCAGGCAGCCATTTTTCGACGCTACGCGCTCCTGCTTGCGCTCGCGCTGCCCGCGCTTTTTTTAGGTTGGTGGTGGCTCGTTGTGCCGTTGCTCGCGTGGCTCTTGATGCTTGGCTTGCGCGGCTTCGCTTCTTTGCGTCGCAATCGTGGAGCGTATCCTGCCGGGGCGGCGCGCAATGCTTTGCGTCTCATGCTCTTGATGCCTATCATCGCGATGCTGGATGCTGCGGCTTTTACAGGCACTCTCAACTGGCTCGTCAAAGACAAGATTCACCTCGGGCGAAACGAAACGGTGCGTGTGGGCGATGGAGCTTAAGGGCAAGCGCGTGCTCTACATCTCTTATAACGGCATGCTCGACCCGCTGGGCCAGAGTCAGGTCATCCCTTACCTGCGCGAGCTGTCGGACCAGGAAGGCGTGCGCTTCACGCTTTTAAGCTTCGAGCGTGACGCAGCCTTTACGCCTGAGGGACAAGAGCGCGTCGCACGTCTTGAAACTGAATTGGCCGCGCACAATATAGAGTGGCATCGTCTTCGTTATCACCAGCGGCCCTCGCTTCCGGCGACCATGTACGACGTGCTTGCGGGCGCGCGTTACGCGAGCCGTCTTGTGCGCGAGCAGGGAATTGAGATGGTGCACGCGCGCAGCTACATCCCCGCGACCATCGCGCTCATTCTAAAGCGGCGTTTCCGTCTCAAGATGATTTTCGACGTGCGCGGCTTGATGGCCGAAGAATATGTTGACGCGGGCCACTGGCGCGAGGGGAGCGTGCCGTTTCGTTTGACTAAATCGATGGAGGCTCGCGCGCTGCGTGCCTCCGACGGCGTCGTGACATTAACCGAGCGCATCTGGCCGATTATCAAGGAGTGGGACGCGCTTCGTGATCGCACGCCGGCGCACGCCGTCATTCCATGCTGCGCCGATTTGGAGAAGTTTCGTTTCGATGAAGCCACACGACACGCACGCCGTGCGGAGCTGAATCTTGCAGGAAAGTTCGTCGTCGTCTATAGCGGCTCCATCGGCGGCTGGTACATGACAGAAGAGATGGCGGACTTCTTCGCCGTCATGGCCGGGGAGCGTGAGGACGCGCATTTCCTGTGGCTGATTCCTACGGGGCACGACCGCGTGTGCCAGTTGATGCGCGAGCGCATGATTGATGAGAGCCGCTACACTGTGCGCGCGGCTGAGTCGAGCGAAGTCCCCTCCTATCTTTCTGCTTCGGACGCCGGGTTAGCTTTTATCAAGCCCTGCTTTTCCAAACTCGCCTCGTCGCCCACCAAGACGGCTGAATACTTAGCGTGCGGCCTGCCCGTTATCCTCAACGCAGGCATCGGAGATTCCGATGCGCTCGTGACAAAGGAGCGTGTCGGCGCGCTCGTCGAAAATTTTACAGCCGACGAATACCGTCGCGCCGCCGCGGCCATTCAAGAGTTGACCGCAAACCAGAGCGGCGTCCGACGCCACACGCGCGAAGTGGCTGAAAGGCTTTTCGATTTGAGAACGCTGGGCCTCAGCCGCTACAGGCAACTTTACGAAGAGGTCTGCGACGGCGACGATGCCGAAGTGGTTTCCAGAGCTGAAGTCTTGAAAGCTTAAGAGTTGTTTTGAAAAGTCCCGTAGGGACTGAATGTTTATAGTTAGCATGCATTTCCAAGAATCAAGCTCCGTAGGAGCGGCATGTTCAGCATCCATGACATGCCGCTCCTACGGAGCTTGATTCTTGATTGATGCTGTTAAGCTATAAACATCTGCGCTCCTACGGAGCTTAAAAATTAGGACTTTTCACACAGCTTATTAGGAACACTTAAAAGCAGGGCCGCTCAGCCCCTTAGCATGGAAACACGAGCGGCCCTGCCCGCGCCGCACAGCCCGCGTGCGCCTCACGGCGGACGTGCGACACTTTGAGAGAGCGAGCGGCCAAGCTCCCTCTCCATCTTTAGATATACGAGAGCGTTTTGCTATGATGAGCGCGCTCTAGTCTTTGAAAACTAAAACAACGGCAAATGCGACGGCTCAACCCTCAGCCTCAAGAACGAGATGAGCGCCGCCGTTGAGAAGAACAGGATTCTCACGGCGAACAAGTTGAGCGAGCGTATTGTATCCGGTGTACCGGATAGACGCAAGCTGTTTTGTGAGGTTGTCGCTCTGTCAGGAGGCCGCTCCTGATGGGACACGCGCGCCGAAGGCCAGAACGTCTTGCGGAAAAGCTGTTACAGATTCGGCTTGCTCTCGGTCTTTCTCAAACCGAGATGTACAGACGGCTAGACGTTGGAGATGAGATTCTTTACACAAGAATCTCGGACTACGAGTTGGATAAAAGCGAGCCAACGCTGATGGTTCTTCTGCGATACGCTCGCGTTGCGGGCGTTATCGTAGATGTTTTGATTGATGATGAATTAGATTTGCCGGCCTCAATATCTCATCCGGCGAAACATAAAGGAGTCAAGCGTCAGAGGCGTAAGCGAAGTAAATGAAAGCCAAGCTTTACGTACGTCAACGCACTATAGCCCTACTATCAATCGGCATGCTCGCTTGCACGAGCGCGCACGTTTAGGCTACATTGATGGGTCGTTTATAGCTCGATTTTCAACATCACTGACAAGGCTTAAAGGTTTAATCTTTTGCATCCTATGAGGCTTCTCGCTTTAGTACCCAGCCTCCACGACACATCTCCCGGCCAGCGTTATCGAATAGAGCAGTGGGAACCGCTCTTGCGAGAGCGCGGCGTGGAGATTGATTTCCAGCCGTTTGAAGACGAGGCGCTGCACCGTACGCTCTACAAGGCCGGGAACATGAGCACAAAGCTGCGGCTCGTCGGGCAGGCGCTCCGCCGCCGCATGGCGCTCCTGCGGCGCTTACGCGATTACGACGCCGTCTATATCTTCCGCGAAGCTGCCGTTCTGGGGCCGCCCGTTTTCGAGCGCAAACTGGCGCGCTCGCGCATTCCCGTCATCTTCGATTTCGACGATGCCATCTTTGTCCCCTATCGCAGCCCTTCAAACGGCTACCTGAGCTATCTGAAATTTCCCTCGAAGACGCGCGCCATCTGTCGCCTGTCTTCGCACGTCATGGCGGGCAATCCTTACCTCGCGGACTACGCGCGTGCTGTGAACCCGAACGTGACGATTGTGCCGACGACGATTGACACGGAAAAGTACACCGTTGATTCACATAAGCAGGAGTCCGACCCGCTTGTCATAGGCTGGAGCGGGAGCTACAGCACCGTGCAGCATCTGGACACTTTGCGCAGCGCGCTTCAGCGTTTAGCGAAAGAGGAACGTTTTCGCCTGCGCGTCATAGGCACGCCGGTTTACAAGCTGGAAGGGCTTGACGTTGAGGCTATGCAGTGGCGCTCCGAAACGGAGCTGGAAGATTTGGGGCGCATAGACATCGGCATCATGCCTTTGCCGGACGACGCGTGGAGCAAGGGCAAGTGCGGCCTGAAGGCTTTGCAGTACATGGCGCTCGGCATCCCGACCGTCTGCTCGCCCGTCGGCGTCAACACGGATATTATTCAGGACAACCAGAACGGCATGATCGCCGACACGGAAGACCAATGGATTGAGAAGCTCAAACAGCTTCTTCATTCAAAAGAACTGCGCGAGAGGCTGGGCCGCGCTGGGCGCGAGACGGTCGAGACAAAATATTCGGCTGTCGTTCATGCGCCGCGCGTGTACCAGATTTTTGAGTCGGTCGTGAGCGGGCGCAAAGGCGAAACGGTGCGCGATGCGCGCGGCATGCCTTCCGAAGCCCGGCAATCTTAAAAATCCTCGTCTAAAGAATCGCTTAGAAATCTCAAAAGTCGCAAGGTAATTGTTGATGGAAAATTTGAATGTACTGGTCACGGGCGGCGCAGGCTTTATCGGGTCGCATCTGGTTGACGCCCTAGTGGAGCGCGGTCATCGCGTGCGCGTGCTCGATGCTCTTGTCTCGCAGGTGCACGGCGCAAAGGATCCGCAATACCTGAGCCCGGAAGCCGAGTTCGTCTATGGCAACGTGTGCGACGCCGATGTAGTAGAGCGCGCGCTCGATGGCATAGACGTGGTTTACCACGAGGCTGCGGAAGTAGGCGTCGGGCAATCCATGTATGAGATGGTGCGCTACGTTCGCGCCAACGACCTCGGCACGTCCGTCTTGCTGGAAGCTCTCGCGCACCGTCGAGACCGCGTGCGCAAGCTCATCGTCGCTTCTTCGATGTCGATTTACGGCGAGGGCGCTTACGATTGTCCGGCTTGCGGGCGAGTCGCGCCGCAGCTTCGCCCGACTCCGCAACTTTTAGAGCGTCGCTGGGAAGTCGAGTGCCCGCGTTGCGGCGCGGAGCTTCGGCCCGCGCCTACTCCCGAAGACAAGCCGCTGTTTCCAACCAGCGTTTACGCCATCACCAAGCAGGATCAGGAACAGTTCTGTCTAGTGGTCGGGCGCGCTTACAATATTCCGACCGTCGCGCTGCGCTACTTCAACGTCTACGGCGACCGTCAGGCGCTCTCGAATCCTTATACGGGCGTGTGCGCCATCTTCTCTTCGCGGTTGTTGAACGACCAGCGGCCAGTCATCTTCGAGGACGGCGAGCAGACGCGCGATTTTGTACACGTCTCGGACATAGTGCAAGCCAACCTCCTTGCGCTGGACACAGACCGCGCGGATTATCAGGCGGTCAATGTAGGGACGGGCCGACCGACTTCTATCAAACAGGTGACTGCGATGCTGACCGAAGGTCTGGGGAAAGAACTTGAGCCGGACATCGTCGGCAAATATCGAGAGGGCGACATACGCCATTGCGTGGGCGACATCACGCGCGCGCGCGAGTTGCTCGGATATGAGCCGCGCGTGCGTCTGGAAGAGGGCGTGATGGAGCTGCTCGAATGGGTGCGCGAACAGAAAGCCACGGACCAGGTCGCACAGGCCACGGCTGAGCTGGAATCGCGCCAGCTCGTGCGATAATCCGATGAAACTGTAGGGGCAGGGACAAGTCCTCTGCCCGTCTTCTAATGGGAGGGAAAATTAACAGGGATGGACAGGATGAACAGGATAAAAGCAGTGCAAAAATCAAAATGCAAAATGATGAATGAAAAGCTATTCTTTAATTCTGCACTTTGCACTTTGCATTCATCACTTCTTCTGTATCCTGTCTATCCTGTCCATCCCTGTTAATTCTAGTTTTCGTAATACACGGGCAGCGGACTTGTCCCTGCCCCTACAGAATTATTAGTCATGCTTTCCACGGACCAGTCAAAACAAGTTGGGGTCGAGCGCGAGACGCCTGAAAGCCCTGCGTTCGTGGAGCGTGCCGCGCCGCATGTGGAAGAGAGCGCGCACGCGCGACACCGTGCCGGAAAGTTTCGCCTGCTTGTGCTGGCGGCCTTGAGCGTGCTGCCTTCGGTTTTGAAGCGCCCCTGTTATCGTCTTTTTTTTGGCTACCGCATTGGTCGGCGCGTCTCAATTGGCGTGAGCCTGATTGACGCCGGGGAGTGTATAATCGAGGACGACGTACGCATCGGCCACGGGAACATCTTCATAGGAGTGGGCCGCCTCTCAATGGGCGACCACGTGCGCGTCGGCCATTTGAACATCCTGCGCGGCGGAGAGGAAATCAGGCTCGGGCGTTACAGCGAGATTATACGCATGAACGAAATCAACTCGATTCCAGACCCCGACGTTGTGAACCCCGTCGAGCCGCGCTTTCTCTTAGGGCCGGGCAGCATCGTTACCACGGGCCACAAGATTGATTTCACAGACCGCGTGGAATTCGGGCGACGCGTTATCCTGGGCGGGCGCAACTCCTCGCTCTGGACGCACAACCGCCAGCGAACGCGGCCCATCGAAATCGGCGAATTGGCCTACATAGGCTCCGAGATTCGCATCGCGCCGGGCGGTTCCATCCCTTCCAGATGCATCGTAGGCATCGGTTCCGTCATCACCGGACAATTAAAGGAAGAGGGCTATTTATTCGCGGGCGTCCCGGCCAAACCCGTCAAGCCCTTAAGCGACGAGGACACGTTCTTAATCGAGCGCAAGACGCGCCCCGATTTGCCGGACGACATCTGAAAGGCAATGCAAAAGGCAAAGTGCAAAATGCAGAGTGAACAGAAAGAGCAATTCTTAATTTTGCATTTTGCACTCTGCATTTATCATTTTTCATGAATGGTCTACTGACATTTTTAGCTTTGGTGACGTGCATCGTCATTTTGCTGGCGGTGCCGGATGTGTCGGATAGCGCGCGCGCATTATTAGTGAGCGGCGCGTTGGCGGGCGTCTGCGGCGTCATCATCACGCGCGCTAAATCCGATAGCGTCTTTCTACTCAGAGTATTTGTTGGCGGGCTTATCGTGCGGATGCTGATCGCCACCTTTATTTACGTCTATAGCCTGCAAGAGTTCTTCGGCGGTGACGCTTACACCTATGATTTCTTCGGCGAGGCGATGCTCAAGAGCTGGTCCGGCGACCGCTATTATACGTTCCTCGTCAATGCTTTTACCAAGGCGGCGGGCAGCGGCTGGGGGATGGTCTATTTTGTGGCGGGCCTCTACTGGCTGACGGGTCGCAACATGCTCGTCACACAACTTGTCAACTCCGTTATGGGCGCGGCGGTCGTGCCCCTGATTTATATGTGCTCGCAGCACATCTTCCACAATACGAAGGTCTCGCGCATCGCGGCCCTCTTCGTGGCTTTCTATCCTTCGCTCGTGCTCTGGTCGGCGCAGGGGTTAAAGGACGGGCCGCTGGTCTTTCTGCTCGTGGTCTCGATGCTCGCCACGCTCAAACTCGGCGAGAGATTCAGCGTCAAATGGCTCGCCATCCTCGTGGTCGCGCTCTTTGGTCTGCTGAGCGTCAGGTTCTACATCTTTTACATGGTTCTGGCGGCTATCGGCGGCTCCTTCGTGCTGGGGATGCGCTCCATCTCGGCGCAGAGTTTCCTACGCCAGTTTATTATCATCATCCTGCTGGGGCTCGGGCTGACGCAGTTCGGCGTGCTTCGTTACGCCAGCGCACAGTTTGAGACCTACGGCAACTTCGAGCAGCTTCAGCGCAGCCGTCTGGATGCATCGCGCACGGCCAAGTCCGGCTTCGCCAAGGACGTGGACGTCTCGACTACTGCGGGCGCGATCAGCACGATTCCCATCGGCCTGGTCTATCTTTTGTTTGCGCCCTTCCCGTGGCAGCTCGCAAGCTTGCGCCAGAGCATCACGCTGCCCGAGATGCTTGTCTGGTGGGCATCGTTCCCGCTCCTTGTGCTGGGGCTCTGGTTCTCCATCAAATATCGCTTGCGGCAAATTTCGCCGATCCTGATTTTCGTCACGATGCTGACGCTTGCCTACTCCGTCTTTCAGGGCAACGTCGGCACGGCCTATCGCCAGCGCGCGCAGCTTCTGGTCTTCTATTTTATTTTTGTCGCCGTCGGGTTCGTTCTCTTTCAGGAGAAGCGCGAGGAGAAGAGGCGGCAGGAACAGCTTGCGCGCCAGGAAGAAGAATCGCGCCGCGCGGCAGTCGCGCACGCGCACGGTCACGGGCGGCCTTCGCAGCAGAATATCTAAAGTGTGTGGCATCGCAGGCATTGTTGGTAAAGGCACGCGCGCCGTGGACACGGAACTCGTCCGGCGCATGACGGACCGTATTCGTCATCGCGGCCCGGACGAAGACGGCTTCTATTTTAACAACACGGTCGGACTGGGCATGCGGCGGCTCGCGATTATCGACCTCGCGGGCGGCCAGCAGCCAATTCACAATCAGGACCGCACCGCGTGGATAGTCTTCAACGGCGAAATCTACAACTACAGGGAGCTTCGCGCCGATTTGGAAAAGCGCGGGCGCAAGCTCTACACCAACAGCGACACCGAAGCCATCATCCATCTCTACGACCTCTACGGCGCGGACTGTCCAAAATACCTGCGCGGGATGTTTGCCTTCGCCATCTGGGACGAGCGCAAAGAAGAGCTACTCATTGCGCGCGACCGTGTAGGGAAAAAGCCTTTGCTCTACGCAGAGCTTCCAGACCAACTGGTCTTCGCTTCTGAGTTCGCGGCGCTCCTACTGCATCCGGACATCAGCCGCGACGTAGACCGCGACGCGCTTCATTACTATCTCTCCTTTATGTGCGTGCCCGCGCCGCTGACGGCTTACAGCGCCATACGCAAGCTTGAGCCGGGTCACACCCTGCGCTACACGAAGGATGGCGAGGTCAAGCTTGAGCGCTACTGGCAGCCGGACTTTTCCAACAAGATAAAAGTTTCCGAGGAAGAGGCTGGCGAGCGCGCCGTCGCAACCTTGCGCGAAGCCGTGCGACTCAGATTGATTTCGGAAGTTCCGCTCGGCGCGTTTCTCTCCGGCGGTGTGGATTCGAGCGCCGTGGTCGCGCTCATGAGCGAGGAATCCAGCGAGCCCGTCAAGACCTTCTCCATCGGGTTCGAGGAGCAGGATTTTTCCGAGCTTCATCACGCGCGCCGCATCGCGGAGCACGTCGGCGCTGACCATCACGAATTCATCGTCCGCCCTGACGCCCTGGAAATCCTGCCCACGCTGGTCGAGCACTACGGCGAGCCTTACGCAGACTCTTCCGCGATTCCGACTTATTACGTTTCGCGAGAGACGCGCAAGCACGTCACCGTGGCCTTGAACGGCGACGGGGGCGACGAATGCTTTGCGGGCTACGAGCGTTACGCGGCGATGCAGTTGGCCGAACGCTATCGACGCCTGCCCGCTGTCCTGCGCGAGCAGTTTGTACGGCGCGCGGTGGATTTACTGCCGACCTACGGCGGGCGGCGCAACCCCGTCCAGCGCGCGAAACGTTTCCTCGCCGCAGCTTCTTTGCCGAAAGTCGAGCGCTACGTGCGCTGGGTCAGCGTCTTTGACGGGCTCGCGAAAGACGAGCTTTACACGGACGAGTTCAAGCACGAGACTCAGGGTCGCTCGGCATCCGATTTCCTCACGCCGTGGTTTGCGAAAGCCAACGGCGCAGGGATAGTTGATGCGTCGCTTCTGGCCGACACGATGACCTATCTGCCGAACGACCTCTTGGTCAAAGTGGACATCGCGAGCATGGCCGTCTCTTTGGAAGCGCGCTCGCCTTTTCTTGATCATCACGTCATAGAGTTTGCCGCAAGCTTACCCGAAGGATTAAAGCTGCGGGGCTTGACGACTAAATATCTATTAAAGCGCGTCCTGAAGCGTCTCGTGCCCGTGGAAAATCTAGAGCGGCCCAAGATGGGCTTCGGCGTGCCCATAGGCTACTGGCTGCGCGGAGAGATGCAGCCCTTTCTGCGCGAGACGCTCCTGTCGGAAAAGGCCCTCGCGCGCGGCCTCTTCCGTCCTGAAGCTGTGCGCCGCTTAATTGAGTTGCACACGCGCGGCGAGCGCGACTACGCGCACCAGCTCTGGACGCTCCTGATGCTTGAGCTGTGGTTCGAGAGATTCATTGATTGAAGAAGTCCAGAGTCCCAAGTCCAAAGTCCCAAGTCAAAAAACAGGTTCTTTCTTTTGACTTGAGATTTGGGACTTTGGACTTGGGACTCTTTTCGGAGGTTGAATGAAAGGTGTGGTGTTGGCCGGGGGACTGGGGACGCGGCTTCGTCCCCTGACGGCTGTGACGAACAAGCACTTGCTGCCCGTGTATAACCGGCCCATGATTTACTATCCGGTGCAAACGCTCGTCAATGCCGGTATCACGGACATCATGATTGTGACGGGCGGAAATTCGGCGGGCGATTTTCTGAAGCTCCTCGGTAACGGTCGCGCCTTTGGTCTGCAACACTTGAACTACGCTTATCAGGAGGGCGAAGGCGGCATCGCTCACGCGCTTCTGCTGGCAGAGCATTTCGCGGGCGGTGAGCGCGTCTGCGTCATCCTCGGAGATAACATCATCGAAGGAAACATCTGTGCTCCTGTCAGCCGTTACCTTGAGCAGCAGGGCGGCGCGAAAATCCTGCTCAAAAAAGTGCCGGACCCGCAACGCTTCGGCGTGCCCGTGATGCAGGGTACAAGCATCGAGCGCATCGAAGAGAAACCCTTCGTTCCCCAAAGCGAGTATGCCGTCACGGGCATCTACATGTACGACCCCGAAGTCTTCGACATCATACGCACCTTGAAGCCGTCGGCGCGTAACGAGCTGGAGATTACGGACGTCAACAACATCTACATAGAGCGCGGGGCTATGACCTGGGACGAGCTGGATGGCTGGTGGTCGGACGCCGGAAACTTCGAGAGCCTCCTGCGTGCCTCGAACCTTGTGGCCCAGACCGGCGCGAATAACATGGAGCGAAAAGATGCAGTCAAGACGCTCGGGGTCGGTTGAAGAATTCACGCCCGGCGCTATTCATGATATCGTCATCCGCCCGCTTGCGAAGTGGACTGACGAGCGCGGTTGGCTCGGTGAAATCTTCCGCGCCGACGAGCTTGACCCGGAGTTTTATCCGGCGATGGCCTACGTCTCTGTGACCGAGCCGGGACTGACGCGCGGGCCGCACGAGCATCGCGAGCAATCAGACCTCTTCTGCTTTCCGGGACCGTCCACTTTCAAAATCCGCATGTGGGACAACCGCCCGGAGTCCGTCTCAACGGGTCGCGTGATGACGCTTCATGCGGGCGCAGAAGAGCCTCGCATCATCATCATCCCTCGCGGCGTGGTCCACGCCTATCGCAACATAGGGACAGAGGCAGGCTTAATCATCAACTGTCCCAACCGTCTCTACCGTGGCCGTGGCCGTCGCGAAGAAGTGGACGAGATTCGCTACGAGGACGACCCCGAAACGATTTTCCGCATGGACGATTAAGCAGCCTTCGAGCACCTTGATTTTCGTCTTGAGCAGCCGCGTTTGATTGGAGGCTCAGGACACAGAGGGACGACCAATTTTTATGAGCTATTATGCTTTGCTTTACACAGACCCCGGTTCCGGAACATTAATCCTGCAATTGCTGGCCGCCGGGCTCCTCGGCCTACTCTTTTATCTGCGTTACTTCATCCGGCGTGTAAAAGGATTCCTGAAAAGAGATGCGCAGGCCCATGAAGCGAAAGTGCCGGAGGCGCTTGATTCAACTGTGAAGTCCTCGCCGTCTTTACCCGAAACCGAAAGCGAGATGAGATAGAGCGTGAGTCGTTCCTTGAAATAGATTGAGTTTGTATCTTCTTCCTCATCGAAGAGTCGCTTCAGGTTAGACCGTGCCACGGAAAGGTCAGCTCACGTTTGAATAATCCATGAATGTTTCATTCCGCGATCCGGGTGGCCGCCTGTTGGCGTTTGAGCATGGTGTCATTCGTTTTATCAAACAACCCTTCGAGTCAGAGTTAAGAGCTTTCCTCACTTCAAGCGCGGCGCAGCAGTTTGCCGAGAGCGGCGTGCTGGCTCGCACACGTTTTCTGGACGGCGCTGCGCTCGAAAAGCTTCTTGAGAATCAAAAAATAAAAAGCATCTATGACGAGTTCGAGCCCTCTGCGGTGGTCGAGCACGAGCGCATATCTTTTCAGAGCTTCCCTTATGAATGGCCGCCTGAGATGCTCTATGCGGCGGCGGAATTGACGCTCGCGATGATGGACGAGGCGCTCAACGAAGATTTCGGCCTCAAGGATGCGACGCCCTACAACGTCCTGTTCCGTGGCCCGCAGCCCGTCTTCGTTGACCTGCTTTCGTTCGAGCGCCGCGACCCGCTCGACCCGACGTGGCTCGCCCACGCGCAATTCATACGCACGTTCCTGCTCCCGCTTCTGGTCAACAAAAATTTCGGCGTCGCGCTCGACCAGATTTTCCTGAGCCGCCGCGACGGCCTTGAGCCTGAAGACGTCGCGCGTCTCTGCGGCTCTGTGCAGAAATTTCTGCCGCCGTTTTTGACGCTCGTGACGCTGCCCGCGCAACTCTCAAAACGCGCCTCGAAGACGCGCGACGCCTCGCTCTATCAAAAACGCACTTCCGGCAATCCTGAAAAAGCTCGGTTCATACTGCGCCACACGCTCAAAGGCTTGAAGGGCAAGCTCCGCAGCGTCGAACCGCGTGCAGGGCTTCGTTCGACGTGGTCCGAGTACATGCATCAGAAGGATTACTCCGAAGAATATTTTCCCGAGAAGGAGAGGTTCGTAGCGGAAGCCTTAGGGCTCTGTTCGCCGCAGAGGGTGTTGGACATCGGTTGCAATACGGGCCACTTCAGCATCATGGCGGCGGGCGCGGGCGCGGGCGTGGTGTCGATTGATACGGACGCGGTCGTCGTAGGCGAATTGTGGCGCAGCGCTTCGCAACAGAAGCTGAACATTCTTCCACTGGTCGTCAATCTTGCAAGGCCCAGTCCGGGCGTCGGCTGGCTCAACGCGGAGTGCACGTCGTTTCTGGACAGGGCGGAGGGAGCGTTCGATGCGGTGTTGATGCTGGCCGTCATTCATCACCTGCTCGTGACCGAGCGGATTCCATTGGAAGAAATCATGCAGCTTGCGGCCAATGTGACAACCGACCTGCTCATCGTCGAATACGTTCCTCCGCAAGACCCCATGTTCCGCCTGATAGCTCGCGGGCGCGAACACCTGCACGAGAATTTGACTAGAGAATATTTTGAAAGGGTCGCGCAACGCGGCTTTGAGATTGTGCGCGCGCAAACTTTGGGCGGGACCGGGAGAGCGCTCTACCTCATGAGGAAAAAGCATCATGCTTAAAAAGCTCAGAGACCCGCTCATTGCGTTCTCGCTCTCGAATCTCTGCTTCATCGGCGCGTGGCGCGTCCTCTTAAATCCGGGCCACTACGCTTACTATTACTACTGGAAAGTCTATCCGGGTTTTGTCGAGCTAATCTCTCTTGTGATTGATGTGGTCATTCTCGCCGCGTTGTTCTGGGCGGCCATCGCTGTGGTCAGGCGAACGGGCAACCCATTTCTTCTCAAGCTTGCGCGATTCTGTTTTCTGCTGGTGCTCGTTATTCCCCTGAACGATTTTCGGATGCAGTTCAAGGAAGCTCATCTGCCCATACAGGTGAGCGTCTTCTTGCAGAGCGTCGTCATCATTATCGGTATCGTCGTTATAGCCTTGCTGGGATTGGCGGCGATACGTTGGTCTCGTCAACTCACTTCGGTCGCGGTCGCGCTCGTCCTCATCGTCTCGCCTTTCTTTCTGATAGCTTTTTCTCAAGCCGCATGGCTGTCTCTCAAAGCGTCGAATGCGGAGCTTTATAGAGACAAGCCGACTGCGCCGCTTCAAGCTGCGAAGACTGATTCGTCGCCGCGCATTTTATGGATTCTGTTTGATGAGTTCGGGTACGCGGAGGGTTTTGAGAACAGGGAGGAAGGATTCACGCTGCCGGAGATTGACGCCCTGCGCGCACAGTCGCTTTTCGCCACACAGGCTCTGCCGCCCGCGATGTTCACCAGTCGTTCCGTGCCCTCTCTGCTCACAGGCAAGATGTTAGACGATGCCGCGCCTGTGAGCCAGAATGAGCTGATGGTGGAATTGGATGGAGGCGAAAAGGCTGGATGGTCAACATTGCCGAACGTCTTTTCGCGCGCACGCGAGGCGGGATTCAATACGGCGCTCGTCGGCTGGGCGCATCCTTATTGCCGCGTCATCGGCGATGATGTGAATAGCTGTTTTTGGGAGTCGATCTGTTTCTGGGATCAAACGCTTCAGCCCGTTTGCCCGCAAAGGGGAATGACCATTCTGGACGGCATGATGTTGTGGCCGCAGAAGATTCTCTTCCGCATTCCCGGCGCGTCGCGTTTCTTCACAGTGCCGGACATCCTGAATGTGCAGCGCACGCATACCGAGTCGTACCTGAACCTGCTCGCGCACTCGGAAGAAGTCCTGACCAATCCCGCTTTCAATTTAACTTATCTACACTTGCCGGTCCCGCATTGCCCCTGCATTTACAATAGCGCGGAAGGCCAGTTGTCATCGCGGGTTAAGAATAATTATGTTGATAATCTAATCCTGACCGACCGCACACTGGGAGAACTGCGTCGCCGTATGGAAAGCGCGGGGCTCTGGGACGATACGATTGTGCTGGTGAGTTCGGACCACTGGTTAAGAGAGGAAAATAAGACAGACCGGCGCATTCCCTTCATACTCAAAATGCCCGGTCAAAAAACGGGCATCTCGTATGATGCTCCCTTCAATACAGTGGTGAGTCACGACCTGGTGCTGGCGCTCTTGCGCGGTGAGCTGAAGGATGCCGAAGGGGTCGCCGGGTGGCTGGATGGGCATCGCTCGATTGTGGAGGGGCGCTATTGACGAGTATGATAAAAAGTTTCCGGGCGCATGGCTTCCCGTATAAACTTTGTCTTCAGTTGCCGCAATGAGCAAGAGTCAATCTCAGCAAGAGCCTCGTCGCATCCTGCGCATCATCGCCCGCCTCAACGTCGGCGGGCCTGCGCGGCATGTCGTGTGGCTCACGCGCGGCTTGCAGAATGCTGAGTACACGACCCGGCTTGTGACGGGCGTTGTGCCGCCGGGCGAGGACGATATGGGCTACTTCGCCACGGAGAACAATGTCGAGCCGCTCGTGATGAAGGAGATGAGCCGCGAGATTTCTCCGAAGGACGCCGTCACGGTCTGGAAGCTTTATAGACTGATGAAGCGCGAGCGCCCCGCGATTGTGCACACGCACACGGCCAAGGCCGGGACGGTCGGGCGCGTGGCCGGTCTACTATATCGCTGGCTGACGTGGCGCACGCTCGCAGGCCGTCCTCGCAGGTGTCGCTTCGTGCACACCTATCACGGCCACATCTTTCACAGCTACTACGGCTCGTTAAAGACGCGCCTCTTTCTCCTGATTGAAAAGACGCTCGCGCGGATTGCGACCGACCGCATCGTTACCATCAGCCCGCAGCAGTTTCTAGAGATTCACGAAAAGTTCGGCGTCGGGCGCGCGGAACAATTCGCGGTCGTCCCGCTCGGGCTCGATACAAAGGTCTTTGCTGACTGGCGCAAGCGGCGACACATCCTGCGCGACGAGCTGCGTGCTCAGCCGCGCGACGTGCTCGTAGGCATCGTCGGGCGGCTGACCGAAATTAAAAATCACCGTCTCTTTCTGGAATCCATCGCGCGTTATAAAGAGCGCGCGGGTGTCGAGCTTCGAGACGGCGGGCGCGTGCGCTTTATAGTCATCGGCGACGGCCACCTGCGCCGGGAGTTGGAAGCCGAGCAAAGCGCGCTTGGCTTGACTGACGATGTTATCTTTTTAGGGACACGGGTTGATGCCGAGAATTTTTATCCGGCGCTGGACGCGGTCGCGCTCACTTCGCTGAACGAAGGAACGCCGCTGACCTTGATTGAAGCGATGGCGAATGCACGCGCGGTTGTCGCTACAAACGTCGGCGGCGTCGTGGATTTGCTGGGTGAAAGGGCTGGCAGTGATTTCGGCTGGGGGGCCGATGAGGGCGACGAGGATTTTCAAGTTCGTGAACACGGCCTGCTTGTCCGCCCGCAGGACGCTGAGAGTTTTAGCCATGCGCTCGACTACATCATCAAGTCGAAAGAGAAAAGAGAGTTGATGGGCGAGCGCGCCCTCAGGTTTGTCGAGCGCAACTATTCAGTGGGCCGTCTGCTTGCGGACGTGCAGAATCTTTATGCAGAATTGCTTGGCGGCGCGGCGGCGAGTGCGGAGCGCGCTGCTTCGTTGACGGAAGCCAAGGGCGGTATCACGCGACTCGCGCAAGAGGCGCGTTTGAAAGGGGACTAAACTTTTGCGAGTATTAATCACAGGCGGCGCTGGCTTTATCGGCTCGCATCTCTCGGATGCCTACATCGCGCGCGGCGATGAAGTCTACGTCATAGACGATCTTTCGACCGGCAGCATCGAAAATATTCACCACCTCAAGCACAACCCGCTGTTTCACTACACGATTGATTCGGTGCACAACCAGCCGGTCGTCGCTGAGCTTGTAGACCAGTGCGACGTCATCGTTCACTTAGCGGCAGCCGTCGGCGTCAAGCTCATTGTAGAGAGCCCCGTGCGGACCATCGAGACGAATGTGCACGGCACGGAAGTCGTGCTCTCGCTCGCCAACAAGAAGAAGAAGAAGGTGCTGATTGCCTCTACGTCCGAAGTCTACGGGCTGTCGGCTGAAGTCCCTTTTCGAGAGGACGGCAATCTGGTCATGGGCGCGACCACGAAGGGCCGCTGGTCCTATGCCTGCTCGAAAGCGATTGACGAATTTCTGGCCCTTGCCTACTGGCGGGAGAAGAAGCTGCCGACCGTGGTGGTGCGTCTCTTCAACACGGTGGGGCCGCGACAGACGGGCCAGTACGGGATGGTCATCCCGACCTTTGTCAAACAGGCGCTCGCAGGAAGACCCATTACCATCTATGGCGACGGCACGCAATCGCGCTGCTTCGGTTTCGTAGGCGACGTGGTGCAGGCGCTCATTCGCCTGATGGATCACGAGGACGCGGTGGGTCAGGTCTTCAACATCGGCTCAAGCGAAGAAGTGACGATTCACGAACTGGCCGAGCGCGTCAAGGCGCTCACGCAATCGGATTCCGAGATTACTTTTACGCCCTACGACGAGGCTTACGAGGAAGGCTTTGAAGACATGCCGCGCCGCGTGCCCGATATTTCCAAGGTCCGCGAGCTGGTAGGCTTTCGCCCGCAGATGTCGCTCGAAGGCATACTGCAATCGGTCATCAACTATCACAGCGGGCGACCGCACGCCGGCGACGCACTCTACGCCCGTGCCGTCGAACCCGGCACAACGTAAAACAAGGGATGAGGGCGGAGGGATGAGGGATGAAAAGGAAGCTATTCAACATTGAATGGTTTTTCTTTCAGTCCTCATCCCTCATCCCTCCGCCCTCATCCCTGCTTTTGGAGCCTCATCATGATTGATAATCCGATTAGTTTTCCGTGCCCGCATTGTAATGAATATATCAACACCTCTATGGAGAGGTGTCGTTTCTGTTCGCAGCCTATAGATCGCGAGGTGGCTCAGCAGGCTGCCTACGTGCAGGAGAAGGTCAATCAGGCGTACAACCAGGCCAGTTACATCAGGCTCATGGCGGGGTCGATGTGGATTTTCTTCCTCCTGCGATTTATTGTCGGGATATTGACGTGGGCTTTTCTGTTCACGTTCTTCGCCGTGCCGATTTCGGTCATCATCTGGCATGGAAAGTTCGGCGGCATACAGTCGCCCGACCCGGATTTCGCCAGGGCGCGGCGAACTAAAAATATAGCCCTGCTCATCTGGGCTCCGATGATCTTGCTCTTTCCGCTTTTAGTCGTGTTGAGCGCATTCCTGTAAGATGAATGGCTCTCTCTCGGGGTTCGGCACTTGATTTGTCGCGGGCAATCAACTAGGTTTCTCGTTTCGCCACGCCTGAAGCCGCCGAGTCTTCGGGATTCCGATAACCCATGCAATTCAGCAAGCTACAAATTACGGCGGTTGCGACCTCCTTCGCGCTGGCGGTTCTGTTGACGCCGGTAGTGCGCTGGCTGGCGCGTCGCTGGGGCATGGTCGCCAAGCCGAAGATTGATCGCTGGCACAAGAAGCCTACGGCCATGCTCGGAGGCGTCGCCATCTGGGCCGCCGTGACGCTCGCCTATCTTCTGTTCCTGCCGCACACGCCCTACGCCTGGGTCGTGATGGGGGCCAGCACCTTTCTCTTTCTGGTCGGACTCGCGGACGACATCTTCCACGCCAAGCCTTACCAGAAACTAATCGGGCAGGTGATGGGCGCGGCCTTTGTTATCTATTACGGGCTGACGCTGCCGTGGACCAGTTCGACCACCGTCAACATGGCGTTCACCATCTTCTGGCTGATAGGCATCACCAACGCCATCAACCTGCTGGACAACATGGACGGGCTGGCGGCAGGCATCGCGGCGATTGCTTCGGTCTTTCTGGCCTTCTCGTTTGCGGCCAACGGTCAGTACACGGAAGCACTGATGCTGGCGGTGTTCAGTGCCGCGCTCGTAGGCTTTCTAGTCTACAACTCGAACCCCGCATCGGTCTTCATGGGCGATTGCGGCTCCATGTTCATAGGCTTCTTCCTGGCAAGCTCTGCATTGATGTCTGTCGCGGGTGGTCGCTCGCGCTCGTTTCTGCCCGTGCTGGCCGTGCCGATTCTTATCCTGCTGATTCCCATCTTTGACACGACATTTGTTACGCTGCTCAGAAAACTTTCGGGACGCGCAGCGACGCAAGGAGGGCGCGATCATACTTCGCACCGTCTTGTAGCTTTAGGGATGAGCGAGCGCCGAGCGGTGCTGATGCTCTACGGTTTCGCCGCGCTCTCCGGACTTCTGGCGATGCTGGTGCGCGAACTCAATCTGGACGTGAGCATCGCCACCATCTCGGGCTTTACGGTGGTGCTGACGCTCTTGGGCGTGTATCTGGCGGGCGTCAAGGTCTACGACGAAGAGGAAGACTTAACGAAGGCGCGGGAAAAGCCTCTCTTCGCTTTTCTGGTGGACGTCTCCTACAAGCGGCGTGTCTTCGAGGTGATGCTGGACCTTGTGCTCATCATCCTCTCTTACTACACGGCCTACGTCCTGCGCTTCGGCCCTATGTCGGAGGCGGAAGTGTGGAAGGTTTTCTTTCGCACGCTGCCCGTCGTCCTCTTCGTCAAGATGGCTACGTTTCTGGTGGTGGGAGTTTACAGGGGTCTCTGGCGCTACACGAGCATTGACGATCTGGTGGTCTTTGCCAAGGGCGTCGTTTTAAGCTCGCTTGCGTGCGTGCTCGCTATTTTGTTTGCGTTCAGGTTCGAGGGCGTCTCGCGCACGGTCTTTATCATCGACGCGATGCTGCTTTTGATGACGGTCGCGGGCAGCCGCATGGCCTTCCGACTCTTCCGACAGATTTTGCCCGCGCAAGCTGCGCGCGACGGCTGCCGCGTTCTGATTTACGGCGCGGGCGACGGCGGCGAGCTGCTCCTGCGCGAGATTTTGAACAACCGCGAATTGCAGTACGCGCCCGTGGGCTTTGTGGACGACGACCCCAAAAAGAAAGACAAGCTGATACACGGGCTTCGTGTCTACGGCGGCAACGGCGCTTTGAGCACAGTCTGCCGGGACCAGCGCGTGGACGAAGTTCTCATCTCCAGCTCACGCTTTACCGAAGAGCGGCTGCGCGAGATTCAACGCGACTGCCGCGAATCAAACGTCGTCTTAAAACGCATGCACATCGTGATAGAGACGCTGGACGAAGAAGGATTTTAAATTTTCGATTTGCGATTGCCGATTTGCGATTGGAAGAGGATGAAAAGCTTTTAATCTGATAATTTCAAATCTCTGATTTGTCCTCTTCCAATCGAAAATCGAAAATCCAAAATCGAAAATTCTTATCGTGTATCAACTGAAGCTCGTACATTTGCGTGCGCCCGTCTGGCGCTTTCTGCTTGTGTTGCCCGTCGCGCTCTCGTTCTTTCTGGCGTGGAGCGCGGCCCGTTGGTACATGGGCAACGAGATTGCTTCGGTCGCGGCGCGTATGCCCGAGGGCGCAATCGAGACGGCGCAGAGCGCTACAAGGCTTGCGCCCGACGACCCGCTGACGCATTGGAGCCTCGCCGCGCTCGAACAAAGAGGCGTCTCTTCGGAACAGGTCGCGGCGGCGGTCAGTGCGTATGAACGCGCCGTCAGTCTTTCCCCGCACGACTTTCGTTTGTGGGTTGACTTGGGGCGCGCGCGCGAGCAGGCGGGCGATGCGCGAGGCAGCGAGCAAGCCTTAAGACGTGCGATAGAGCTTGCGCCCGCGTATGTCTGGCCTCGCTGGCATCTGGGAAATTTTCTGGTCCGGCAGGGGCGCAACGACGAAGGCTTTAACGAACTGCGGCTCGTTGCCGAAAGCGATAACACAAAGCGCGGGGCTGTCTTTGACCTCGCTTGGAACGTCTACGGCGGCGACGTGGAGATGATGAGACGCGCGGCGGCTGAATCTCCGACCGTGCGCGTGGATTTCCTGAGCTATCTTTTGACGCGCAGGCGTGTGGACGAAGCTTACAAGCTCTGGTCCGGCTTTAGTGCAGCGGAAAAGCGCGAGCAGGCGGCGGTCGGGCAAACTCTGGTTAATTATCTAGTCGAAGAAAAAAGATTCCGCGCTGCCGCAGAGGTTGCGCGCGAGGCCATTGCGAGCGGCCAAGAGGGCGGCGCGCTCATGATTACGCCCGGCAAGATTACAAACGGCGATTTTGAAAGCGCGGTCGCGCAATCGGGCGCAAGCGCTTTCGATTGGCGCGTGACAAACGTTCAGCAAGCGCAGATTGCGCTCGATCCCGCGCGCCCGCATGGCGGGCAGCGCAGCCTGTTTGTGCGCTTCAACGCTACAGGGGCTCTTACTTTCGAGAACGTCACGCAAACCATCGCCGTCGAGCCCGGCGCTCAATACCGCCTGACGTTTTACGTACGCACGAACGAACTCAAGACCGCATCGGCTCCCATTGTGCAGGTTTTGAACGCGGCGAACGGCAGGTTGCTTGCGGCTTCGCAGCCCGCGCCTGCGGGACAGAGCGACTGGCAAGAGGTCGCCGTGGATTTCAAGCTGCCGCCGGATTTGGACGGCATTACCCTGCGCATGAGCCGCGCGGCGTGCACGGCAGAGAACGGTGTGTGCCCGATATTCGGCACTGTTTGGTATGACGACTTCAATCTACAACTCGTCGGCTGAAGCGCTGACGCACAAGCCGGGGACGGAGGCGCTTGAGGCATTGCCTGCTGCGACTGCCCCGGCTTCGACGCGTGTCGAAGTGGTGCACACGGTCGCCAGCCGTTTTATTGTTCTGCTTCTCTGCCTGGCGCTCGTGCTCTCGACGCTCGCCTATGGCACGGTCTACTACTGGACGCTCGCCATCTTTCAGGCGGGCGCGGCTTTGATAATTTTCTTCTGGGCCGTGGATGCCGCGCGCACGCGCGTCCTGCGTTGGAGCAGCAACCCGCTTCAACTGCCGCTGCTTGGTCTCATCCTGCTCGGTTTGATTCAGCTCTTGCCGCTCGGCGCAGGAAGCGTCGCGGTTGCGCCCGGTGTAGAGGCCGCGCGTAGTCTTTCGCTTGACCCTTATTCGACGCGGCTCGTGCTCGTGCAGCTCTGCGCGCTCTTTGTTTACTTCGCCGCCGCGCTCGCCTTTATAGACAGCCCCAGGCGTTTGCGCGTCGTCGTGCGTACCATCATTGTCTTCGGCGCAGCGCTCGCCCTCTTCGGTCTCATACAATCTTTCACGAGCCCGACGCGGATTTACTGGGTGCGAGAGCTGGGGCAGGCCACGGCGTTCGGTCCCTTTATCAATCGCCACCATTTCGCCGCGTACATGGAAATGGCACTGGCGCTTCCAGTAGGGCTCATCATCGCGGGCGCAATCGAGCGCGACAAGCTTTTACTCTTTATCTTCGCCTCGGCCATCATGGGAATCGCGCTCATCATGACGAACTCGCGCGGCGGCATCATCAGCCTCGTGGCGGAAGCCGGATTTTTCGTCATCATCGCGGGCGCGAGTAGGAGCGGAAAGCGCGCCGGTGAAAAGGAGAAACGAAGCCGTGCGCGCAGCCTGATGTTGCGCGCGGGACTTGTGCTGGCTCTGCTGTTCGCGATGTTTACGGCGGTCGTCTTTCTGGGCGGCGAAGCGGGCCTGAGCCGCTTTGTCGGCACAGTCTCAGCCTCAGACCCTACGACGGGCCGCGCGCATTTCTGGAAGACGACGCTCCACATCATAGGCGACAATCCTTTCATAGGCTCCGGGCTCGGCTCGTTCGGCGTGGCCTACACGCTTTATGATACGCGGAACGGTCTGCTACGCCTTGAGCAGGCGCACAACGATTACTTGCAGGTGTTGGCGGACGCAGGTTTCGTCGGCGCTCTTTTAGGATTGGCTTTTGTCTTCCTCTTGTTTCGCCTTGCTCTGGCACGACGCGAAACCGAAGACCGTTTTCGTCGCGGAGTCGCGACGGGCGCTCTAGCGGGTTGCTTCGCCGTGCTGGTCCACAGCTTCTTTGATTTCACGCTTCATACGACGGCCAACGCGCTGCTCTTTCTGGTGCTCGCAGCGGTTGCCACCCTCAATGGCCGCGTCGAAGAAACTGGCCGCCGCCAGAAGCAGCACGAGGAGACGCAGCATCGTCGTCGTCATCGAAGGCGACGTCATACAGAATAGTCGCGAGTCATTAGTCAGGAGTCTGGAGTCAAAAGAAAGAAGGCTCTTGTTTTTGACTCCGGACTCCGGACTCCCGACTCCTGACTTTTTAACCGATGAAGAAGAGTCTTCTACAACTGATTGTTTGTCCGCTTTGCGCAGGGCCGCTTGAGTCAGAAAGTTTTGATGAGGGTGATGCTTCGGAAATCGAGAGCGGGCTGCTCTTGTGCGCTTGCGGCGCGCGCTACAGTGTCATCGGCGGCATCCCTCGCATCCTGACGCCCGAGTTTCAAAGCATGTTGTGGGAGATGCACCCGGAGTTTTTTCAGAAGTTCAAAGAGCGGCTGCCTGAAAGCTTGCTCCCGCGAGGTGCGCGGGACGCGGCCTCTACGGATGCTGCCGTTGCCAAGCAGCGCGAGACGGCGCGCTCCTTCGGCTACGAGTGGCAGGCTTTCTCCGAGATGCTACCGGATTACGAGTCGAACTTTCGCTGGTACTTCGAGCGCTTCAAGGGCGAGGAGTTTCGCGGGCGACGTGTGCTCGACGCCGGGTGCGGCACTGGCCGCCACACTTATTATATGTCGCGCACGGCGCGCGAAGTCGTGGCGATGGATTTGAGCCAGGCCATAGAAGTCGCCGCGCGTAACAACCGCGACAACCCGAACACCCATTTCATACAGGCGGATATTTATCATCCGCCATTTCCGCCCGACTCCTTCGACTTCATCTACAGCCTCGGCGTCCTGCATCACTTGCCCGACCCTGAAAAAGGTTTTCGTTCGCTCCTGCGCCTCTTGCGCTCCGGGGGCTTCGCTAATATTTATCTCTACTGGAATCTGGAAGGCGAGGCCGCGTGGCGGCGCGCTCTGCTTCATGCCGTGACGGGCGTGCGTATGGTCACCACGCGCATGCCGCATGCGTGGTTGCAGAAAACCTCCTGGCTCATCGCCGCCATGTTCGAGGCCGCTTTCGTCACGCCTGCGCGTCTTCTTGACCGCGTGCCTCTGACGCGCCCACTGGCCGACCGCGTGCCGCTCGGCCATTATCGTCGCTACTCGTTTCGCGTTCTCTACACGGACCAGTTCGACCGCTTCTCAGCGCCGATTGAGAACCGCTACAGCCGCTCGGAGGTCGCAGGCTGGTTCGAGCGCGCGGGCCTCACCGACGTCGTCATCCTCGGCGGTCAGGGATGGCGCGCTTCGGGCAAAATGGAAGCGCGCGGCTTACCCGAAAAGATTGATAAAGAGGAGAGCGTGCACGCGGCCCGCGAGGTCGCGAGCACCAAAGCCACATGACGATTCTTGAAGCTTTGAGGACCAGGCAGGCGCACACCATTCTTGAGACGCTTGAGATTACTATCGAAGCGGCGGACAAGGAGCGCGTCGTGCTTTCCATGCCCGTCACAGAGCGCGTGCACCAGTACACGGGGCTGCTGCACGGCGGCGTCTCGGTCGTCTTAGCCGAAACCGCCGCCTCCATCGGCGCGGCGCTCAACACGGATTTGACGCGCTCGACTCCGGTTGGCGTCGAGATTAACGCCAACCACCTGCGCTCTGTCACCAAGGGCGTCGTGCGTGCTGAGGCTACGCCCGTCTACGTTGGAAGACAGATGACCGTCTGGGCGATAGAGATTCGAGACGACCGCGAGCGACTAATCTGTACTTCGCGTTGCACATTGGTCTTTAAGCCGGGCGGCGCATTGCCTACTTGATTGCGGATTGAAAAGATTGATTCATTGGTTCATCGGTTCATTGAATCAATGAAAAAATGAACCGATGAATAAATTCCTTCATTAAAGTATTTGGAGAGCGAGATGAGAATAGTCGTCACAGGCGGGGCTGGATTTTTGGGCTCACATCTTTGCGAGCGCCTTCTAATGGAAGGCCACGAGGTTATCTGTCTGGACAATTTCTTTACGGGCCGCCGCGAGAACGTCTTTCATCTGCTTGACAATCCGCGTTTCGAGCTTTTGCGTCACGATGTCATAGAGCCCATCCTGCTCGAAGTGGATCAGATTTATAACCTCGCGTGTCCGGCTTCTCCGATTCATTACCAGTACAACCCGGTCAAGACTGTGAAGACGAGCGTCATGGGAACCATCAACATGCTCGGCCTCGCCAAGCGTGTGCGTGCGCGTATTCTTCAAGCCTCGACTTCGGAAATTTACGGCGACCCGGAAATACACCCGCAGCCGGAAAGCTACTGGGGGAATGTGAACCCCATAGGCATTCGCAGTTGCTACGACGAATCAAAGCGGCTGGCCGAAACCCTGATGATGGATTATCACCGGCAGAACGGCGTGGACATTCGCATCGCGCGCATCTTTAACACCTACGGGCCGCGCATGCTTGAGAACGACGGGCGCGTCGTCTCCAACTTTATCGTGCAGGCTCTGCGCGGCGATGAATTGACGCTCTACGGGACGGGCGAGCAGACGCGCTCCTTCTGCTACGTTGACGATTTGATAGAAGGCTTCGTACGCTTGATGAATACGGAAGGCGTGCACGACCCCGTGAACCTGGGGAATCCGGGCGAGTTTACTATACGCGAGCTGGCGGACGAGGTGGCGCGCGCGTGCGGGCGCGAAGTCCGTGTTAAATATCAGCCGCTTCCGCAGGACGACCCGCAACAGCGAAAGCCCGACATCACGCGCGCGCGCACCCTTCTAGGCTGGGAGCCGCGCATCCCTTTGAGCGAGGGATTAAAGCTGACGGTCGCTTATTTCGAGAATCAAGTTGCGGGGCGCGAGAAGGCGACTGAAAAGGTAGTTTGAAAATCAACGTCAATGAAAAAATAGCCCCGCCCGATTTACCTCGGACTGAGCCTGCATTGTAGAATCTTTCGGCTTGAGAAATTAAAGATTGCGCATGAAGGAGAACGAGCCTCAGCCGTTTGGGCTCCGGCCCGTCGCTCTATGAAACACACACTGGATACCTCGAACTTGAAAACGCTGCCCGCGCTCGCTCTGGCAGGCGTTCGCCAGTACAACAAACGCGACGCGCTCAACTACAAAAGCGATGGTCAGTGGTTGCACATCTCTGCGTCTGGCTTTATAGAGCGCGTGAAACGGGTCGCGCTCGGCTTAAGCGAGCTGGGCATCAAGCCCGGAGACCGCGTGTCGCTGCTGTCGGAGAACCGTCCCGAATGGTCCATAGTGGATCTCGCCATCCTGAGCCTGGGCGCAATCAACGTCCCCATCTACACCACGCAGGCCGTCGAGCAGGTGCGCTACATTCTGGAAGACTCGGGCGCGCGTCTTTTGTTCGTCTCGGGCCGCCGCGTCTTCAAGCACGCGCGCGAAGGTGTTGAAGCGGTCGAGAGTCTTGAGCAAATCATCTTCTTTGACGAAGACGCTGTCGAAGGCGTAGAGCGCGCCAGCCTGCTTTCGACTCTGGAAGAGAAGGGGCGCGCTCTCTTGCTTCGCGAGCCGGAAGCGTTCGACCGTTTCCTCTCAGCCGTGAAGCCGGACGATCTGGCAACCATCATCTACACTTCGGGCACGACGGGCGAGCCCAAGGGCGTCATGCTCACGCACGACAATTTCGTTTCCAACGTCGTCGCCATCTCCGGCAGCCTGCCGATTGATTCCAGGGACATAGCCCTCTCGGTCCTGCCGCTCTCGCACATCTTCGAGCGGGTGGTCTTTTACGTTTTCTGCTGGACGGGCGTCTCCGTCCATTACGCCGCTTCGTTCGAACAGGTCGGCGAGCACCTGCGCGAAGTCCGCCCGACCATCATGACCGCCGTGCCGCGTCTTTTTGAAAAGGTCTATCACAGGATTGTGAAGCGCGGAATGTCTGAGAAGGGTTGGAAGCGAAGGGTCTTTGAAGAAGCCATGGAGACGGGCCAGCGCGTCGCCGTGCTTCGTGATAAACGTGAGCGCGTGCCGCTCTCGCTCAAGATGAAGCTGGCGGTCGCAGACCGGCTCGTCTTCTCCAAATGGAGAGAAGGCGTCGGAGGCCGCCTGCGCTATTTCGTTTCCGGCGGCGCGGCGCTCTCGCCCGCGCTCTCCTACTCTTTTCTCGCCGCAGGCATCCCCATCCTTCAGGGCTACGGCATGACCGAAACCTGTGTCGTCTCCGCCAACCGCCCCGACGATAACGTGGTCGGCTCGGTCGGTCTGGTCTTTCCCGGCATCGAAGTCCGCATCGCCGAAGATGGGGAGATTCTCGTGCGCGGGCCAAACATCATGCGCGGCTATTACGGCAAGCCCGAGGAGACGGCGGAAGTTTTTCGCGACGGCTGGTTTATGACGGGCGACGTGGGCCGCATGGACGAGCGCGGGCATCTCTACATCACCGACCGCAAGAAAGATTTGTTCAAGCTCTCGAACGGCAAGTACGTCGCGCCGCAACTCGTAGAAAGTTTGATTAAACAGAGCGAGCTTGTCAGCCAGGTCGTAGTCGTCGGAGCCGGACGCAAACAGCCCGTTGCTTTAATCGTCCCCGACTGGCAAGCCCTCAGAGAAGCTGTCGAGGAAGCCGGAACAAAGCCGCCCGCTTCGCACCTTGAACTGAGCCGCGCAGACGTTGCCGTCAAGATGGTGCAGCGCGAAGTCCAGCAGCTTACAAAGGAGCTGGCCGACTACGAGCGCGTGCGCCGCGTCGCCCTGCTGAGCGAAGACTTCACCATAGACGGCGGCGAATTGACGCCGACCCTCAAAGTAAAGAGACGTGTGGTGGACGAGAAGTACCGCGATTTGATAGACGAGCTATACGGAGGCGCGAGCGGGAAAGAGGATTAAGCGATGCTTTCAAAGCATCGCTTGGTGAGCCGAACCGTGATTATGCACAGCTTGAAGAGAGTGGGAGGCTAAAAGCTTCAGGCATCAGTCAGCGTCAACGGCACGCGCGCGTCGTAGATTTCCGAGACGGAGACGATGCCCGAAAGCTCCGTGTGGCAGAGCAAGGCTTCTGCCAGCGAGCGCAAGTGGGCCGGGATTTCCACCCTTGGACATTCTTCATCGGAAAAAGAAGCGTGCTCCGCGAGCAGCTTGAATTCCGCCGAGCAGAATTCGCATGACTGTAGATGTTCCGCAATCCACTGCGCTTCTTGAGACACCGGCCCCGTCATGTGATAGGTCATCAGCGTCTCGGCGGAAGGGCAGGTGGCCTGCTTGGAAAATAGTGTTACACTCTGTGTCCTCATATCAGCTCACCCTCTCTGTCCGCTTACCTCTTTGCATAGTTCAAGAGCCTTATAGCCAGTATGTTTGAAAGCGCCGCATGCAAATGGCAGCAAAACTTGTGGGGCAAGAAGGACGAGGAGCCGCCTGGAAACCGCTTTCAAGCCTCTCAAACGGGCGCTTTGCCTGGTCATCAAAAGAAAAGCGCTAATCCGTCTCTGCTTCCAAAACTTGACGGGGCTCATGAGCCTTTTTTTCAAGTCATATCAATATTTTGGCCCTTGTGTAAAAAGATGTTGCTCAAAAAGCTGATTGCTGATAACATCTTATCCGTCAGTCAGGGAGACCTGATGTACTCCCTGATTCCCCTTTCTAGGTTGGCCGCGCTCGTTCCCCTTTTGCGGTCAGCACAGCGCGGTTCCCCAGTAAGGTCTCCAACTCTTAGGCTTTTGCGTAGAGGTTTTGACTCCCCGTGGGAGAGGGAACGAATTATCACCGCTCAAGCTTCGTGCCCGCTCTTTGCGAGCCGCCACGACCCACCGCACAGTCCAAATCCGGCAAAGGTGCGCTGCTAATATGAAAGCTGCCCCGTTCGCGCTCTTTCCCGACCAGAGGCGAAGCCAAAAAACGGGGGTTTGACCAAACCAACCCGACATGCACACAATACGGATGTTACATGCTTGTTTTATCCTGAATAGTCGCTGATACCCACACGTGACCGCCCGTTTGTGCTTTGAATCCCAGACCTTAAGACAAGAACTGTGAAATCTACCGGCACTAATCATCCCGATTCCACGATGAGCGCGCTCAAAGAGCCGCGCTCTCAGCGGTCCTACGGGGAGCGTCAACCCAAGAGCAGCCAGTGGGTCAACTCCTTACGCCGCTCCGATGTTAACCAGCTCTGGACGGACTTGCATCGCATTGTCTGTTATCACCCGCTCGTGCGCGCTTCCCGCAGCGCGGGCCTGCTCGTCGAAGAAGGCGCGCAGAACGCCTACACGGACCTCACGCAAGAGTTGTTCGTGCTGCTGTTGAGCAAAGGGCGTTTCCAGCATTATCTGGATACGGGGATGACGGATTCCGAGATTGAATGCGAAATCGGCCAGATTGAGCTGACCAACCTCCTGACGGCAGAGCTACGCAAGCGCCATCCGGAGTCCTATCGCCTTGCACGCCGTATCTCCACGCTGATTCAATCGAGCGCCAATTTCCGACGCTTCGATACTTCCGGAATGGACGACGAGCCGCACCGCCGCCTCGTAGACCGCGTCTACGGTCTCTCGGAGTGGCCGACCGGCAAACAGAAACGCGAGAATCACGAGCTTGAACAGCGCGTGCAGATGATTCCCATGCGGCAGCGCGACACGCGTATGGTCGGCTGCACGGGCGACGCGCAGGTCGTCATCAGCAATTCGGATTTGGAAGACTTAATCATCTCGGTTCTGGAAGCTGCGGATTCTCCGATTGACGTTCGAACTTTGCGCAGCCTGGTGATGTCGCGCCTGCCCGTGATGGACATCTATCTTGTCCCGCTGGGCGGAGACGATAACGAAGAAGGCGGGATGCAGTTTGAGCCGGTGGACGGCTGCGACAATCCCGAACAGGGGTTGCTGCGCCGCGAGTCTGAGCGCGCCGCTGCTGGTTTCGTGGATCAATTCCTGCGAGGCTTGCACGAGAGCGTGCGCGGCAAGGTCAAGCAATATAATCGTATGCTCGGGGTATTGTGGCACTGCTACCTGAGCCCGGATCACTCTACGCAGTTGGAAGTCGCGGCCACGCTCGGCGTTTCGGATTCACTGGTTTCGGATTATCGCCGCCGCATAGAGCAGGAGCTGCGCGCCCTGTCGTTTTCCGAGATTGAAGAGGCGCGCCGTTTCGAGATGTCTCTGCGTGAGAGAGTGCGCGCGCTCGTGCTGGTCAGCGACGAGGAGAGTGTCGCGGTCTAAACCGAAGGCCGCGCTTACCGTTGAGGACGGTTTCGCTTTCGCTTAATTTTCGGCCACGTCGCAGGAGTTCACCGGTTCTGGACTATCCGGTGGGCTCTCTGTTTCTGGTAGAATGAGAAGCGATTTTGCGAAGCGCCGTTCTGGTCTTCAACTGGTCTCGCTCGTTTGTCGCGGCGCGCGCGTTTTGCTTTTCGAACAATCGGGCTTGTCGAACTCGAATAGCGCATGCCCCGCGCCGACCGAGTCATGGCACGCCGCGCTCTGGCTTAGAGGTCGAAACCGAGGGCGAGCGCGCGCGTCCTGCAAGAGTGCCGCAATGAAACGTGACCGCCATCTCACAGACTACGAGCCCGTCCGGCGAGGCGGGCGCGCCGTAGAGGAGCGCGCGGGCGAAGGGGATTTTTTAGCCTTCTTCCGTCGCCGCAAGATAGCGGACGCGCCGCCGGTCATCGAAACCTCTACGGCAACCGAGGCTGCCACGTCGAGCGCGAAAGACGAACGCGCGAGCGCAAAGGATGAAAGCCCTGCTGTACGAGCGTCATCCGTCTCGACCGAGAAGAAAGCTCCCAAAGAAAACTGGCTCAAGCGGCGCGGTCATGTACTGAGCTATGCGGGCCTCTTTCTCTTTACCTTCGTCCTCTACTTTCGCCCTTACGAGTTGATTCCCGCGCTCTCGTCGCTGACTTCAATCGCTTACATCATAGCGCTCTCGACGCTCATCATCTTCTTTCCCACGCAGTTGACGCTGGAAGGAAATCTGACGGCGCGCCCGCGCGAGCTGTATCTGCTGCTGGCGCTCACCGCGCTGGCGCTCCTCTCCATCCCTATAGCCATCAACCCCAAGGAAGCCTGGGATACTTTTAACGACGCCTTTATCAAAGCCGTCCTGATGTTCATCGTGATGATCAACGTCGTGCGGACGAAGTGGCGCTTGAATGGATTGCTGTGGCTCGCTATTGCCGTGAGCGTTTATTTGAGCGTGAAGGCGCTTGACGATTACCAGTCAGGAAATCTGACGGTCGAAGGTTACCGCGTGGCGGGCTCCATCGGCGGCATGTTCGGAAACCCGAACGACATGGCGCTCCATTTAGCGACCATCTTTCCCATCACCATCGCGCTCATGTTTACGACGCGCGGCGCTTTGAGAAAAATCATTTACATCGCCTGCGCCGTGTTGATGGTAGCGGCCATCGTCGTCACGTTCTCGCGCGGAGGCTTTCTGGCCGTGGCAGGGACGCTCGTCGTGCTTGGCTGGAAAATCGGGCGCAAGCATCGTCTGGCCGTCGGGCTTTCGATGGTTCTTTTCCTGGGAGCGTTCCTGGCGCTCGCACCCGGCAACTACGGCGGGCGAATGGGCTCCATTCTTGACCACAGCAAGGACGTTGTGGGCTCTGCGGGCATGCGCCAGCAGCTACTGATTCGCTCAATCGTCGTCGCCGTCAAGAATCCGGTTCTAGGCATCGGCATGGGCAATTTTCACATCGTCTCTTTGCGCGAGCTTGTCAGCCACAACGCCTACACGCAGGTCGCAGCCGAGATGGGCATCCCGGCCATGCTTGTCTACATCATGTTCATGCTGACGCCATTTAAGCGCCTGCGCGCCATCGAGCGCGAATCGTGCGACGACCCCCCGCGCGCGCGCTTCTACTACATGTCGGTCGGTCTGCAAGCGAGTCTCGTGGGCTACATGATAGGGAGTTTTTTCGCTTCGGTCGCCTATCTCTGGTACGTCTATTATCTGGTCGGCTACGCCATCTGCCTGCGGCGCATGTATCGTCTGGAACAGGAATCACTCGCGCCGGTTGCGAGCGACGAGCTTGCGAGCCATGCGCAATCTGAACACGACGCGCCGGGCTATGTAGCGACAGGAAGGCCGCAAGCTGCCGAAGCCCTCTTGAGATAACGGAAATCGTGATGACTGGACGCCTGTTGGCAGAGGTGATTTTCTGGTTGAGCGCGGCGGCGCTCTTCTACACCTATGTCGGCTATCCGCTTCTTGTCTTAATCGTCAGCCGCTTGCGCGGGCGAGCCGTGCGGCAGGCCGCTTTTGAGCCGATGGTGAGCGTCATCATCACTGCTTACAACGAGGAGCGAGACTTAGCGGCGAAGTTGCAGAACACGCTCGCGCTCAGTTATCCGAAGGAGAAGATGGAAATCATCGTCGCCTCGGATTGTTCTACCGACAGGACAGACGAGATTGTGCGCGAGCATGAGCGACAAGGCGTGAGGCTCGTGCGTCAATCGGAACGCCTTGGCAAGACGGCGGCGCAGAACCTCGCGGTCATGGAAGCACAGGGCGAGGTCATTCTCTTTTCCGATGCGACGACGCTCTATAACGAGGACGTGCTGCGCGTCATGATGCCTAACTTCGCTGACCCGACCGTGGGCTGTGTGGCAGGCCGTCTCGTCTACGTAGACCCTTCGCGCTCAAGCGTCGGGCAGGGCGCGCGCTCCTACTGGGAGTATGAAACTTTTCTCAAAAGACACGAGAGCCGCGCGTGCTCTTTAATCGGCGCGTCGGGTTGTTTGTACGCCGTGCGGCGCACAGCCTATCGCCCGCTCTATAACGAGGCGTGCAGCGATTTCCTGATTGCGACCGTGATGGTCGAGCAGGGCTTGCGCGCCGTCTTCGAGCCCGAGGCCGTCTGTACCGAAGAGACCAACCACCGCGCAGACCGCGAGCTGCGCATGCGCGTCCGCGTCATCACGCAGACCTTTACGGATTTGTGGCGACACCGCGCGATGATGAATCCTTTGCGGAGCGGCTTCTACGCCGTGGAGCTTCTCTCGCACAAGGTCATGCGCTACCTCGTGCCCTTCTTCCTGATAGCTTTGTTTGCATCGTCAATCGTGCTTGCGCCCGCGTCTCTCTTCTACGCTGCGGCAGCCGTTGCGCAGGCGCTTCTTTACGTCGCCGCCGCCCTGAGCTGGGCGCTTGAAACTTTGGGCGTGCGCGTGCGCCTCTTAGCGCTCCCGCAGTATTTCGTTCTCGCTAATCTGGCGTCGCTCCTCGCCTGCTACAAATTCCTGCGCGGCGAGCGTTACGCGCGCTGGGAGCCCATGCGCGACGCTACGGTCTCGCAGCCGCACGTCGGCACGACGACGGGCGTCTCCACGACGGCCAAACACGCCGCCGCTTCGTCGCACGGGAGGGACGCCTGATGCCTGAACGTGAAGCGCAAACAGCGCAAGACCCGCGCGCTCGTGAAAGAGCCGCGCCGCTCGTCAGCATCATCACGCCTGCCTATAACGCCGCCGGGTTTATACACGAGGCGCTCGACTCGGCGTTTGCTCAGACCTTTACGGATTACGAAATCATAGTCGTCAACGACGGCTCGCCGGATACCGAAGAGTTAGAGCGCGTGCTTGAGCCGGATATGCATCGCATACGCTACATCAAGCAGGAGAATCGCGGGCCGAGCACTGCGCGCAACACTGCGCTTCGTGCGGCGAGCGGGATTTTCATCGCGCTCCTCGATTCGGACGACGTGTGGTTGCCGGATTATCTACAGGAGCAGGTTCGCTTGATGCAGGCGGACGCTTCCGTCGACGTGCTCTACCCGGACGCAGAAGTCTTCGGCGATGCGCCCGAATCGGGACGGCGCTTTATGGAGATTTGTCCTTCCGACGGCGAGGTCACGTTTGAGAGCCTCGTTCGCCAGCAGTGCACCGTGATGATTTGTGCTATGGCCCGTCGCGAAACGCTCCTTCGTCTAGGCGGTTTTGATGAAGACTTGCGAAGCTCAGAGGATTTTGATCTCTGGCTGCGAGTTGTCAAAGCGGGTGGGCGCATCTCTTATCATCGTCGCGTGCTCGCGCGTTATCGCAAGCGTCGCGGGAGTCTTTCGTCCGACCCGGTCTGGATGTGCGAACATATCCTCGCGGTGTTTGAAAAGGCAGGAAAGACTCTGGATTTGACACACACGGAGCGCGCGGCCCTTGCCGAGCAAACGGCGCACCATCAAGCGCTGCTACATTTTCACGAAGGCAAGCGCGCTTTCTTTGCGGGTGATGCAAAGGCTGCTATTAGAGATTTGTCGGAGGCCAACGCTCTGCTTAAAAGCCGCAAGCTTTCTGTGATGCTCATGCTTCTCAGGTTTGCTCCCAAACTACTGCTCCGCGCTTACGATGCGCGCGACCGCCACGTCTTCGGAACGAGCACCAAGTACTAGATGACACGAACGGCCCTCAAAAATTTGAGAGCGGAGACGAACACCGTCGCGCGCGCCTCGACAGATGTGACGCGCGAGCGCGCAGGCGCAGGCGCTCGGGACGTGGACGGGCCTGTGCATCTTCGTGTCGCACATGTGCTTCATTCGGAGGTCATCGGCGGGGTCGAGATGGCGACGCTGCGCATGGCAGAGGCTTTGCGCGAGAGCGGGGAAGTGGAAGTGCTGGCTTTCTGCCACGGAGGCGAAACGAAAGTGGCGGAGCTGTTTCGTGACTCCGGCTTTAAGACCGTGGGATACGAAGCGGGACAGTTTAGCTACTTTCACCCGCGCCCCTTTCTGCGCGGCGTCAAAGACGTTGCGCGCCGCTTGCGCGAGCATGAGGTTGAGCTTGTTCATTGCTCGGACCTGATGGGCGCGTATCACGCGGGGGCCGCTGCACGCAGTTTGCGCGTTCCCGTCGCGTGTCACATACGCAGTAATTTCCCCAACTTCGAGCTGCGCTACAAACCGCCTATCATGACCGTCAACCGCTTCGCCTTTGTCTCGCAGGCGACGTGGCAGAACTTCAATAAAATATTTCCCGTACCCTCTCGGCGCGGCACTGTGATTTATGATTGGGCTCCTGAGACGGAAGCCGTCGAGGATAAAGAACAGTTGCGCGCCCGCGTGCGTGATGAATTAGGCATAGCCGTGGACGCTCCTCTCTTCGGCATGGTCGCGCGCATTGCGCCGCAGAAGGATTTCGAGACGCTGCTCGAAGCCTTCGCGCAGGTTGTGGCCGCGCGCCCGCGTGCACATCTAGTCATCGTCGGAGAAAACCGTCAGCCCGAAGAGGTCAAAAGCTATTATGAAGAATTGCTCGCGCGGGCGCGTGAATTGAACCTGACGAAGAACATCACCTGGACGGGTTTTCGACGCGACGTGCCGCAAGTCCTGCGCGCGCTCGATGCGATGGTGCTTGCCACGCACACGGAAGGAATGCCGCTCATCCTGTTTGAAGCGATGACGACGCCCGTGCCCGTGGTCGCAACGCGAGTCGGCGGCGTGCCCGAGATTGTTGAAGACGAAGAGACAGGGCTCCTGCACGAGCACGGTGATGCTCAAGGATTAGCCCGTGCCATGCTGCGCCTGATTGAAGACCCTGCGCTGGCCGTGCGTCTGGGCGAGAGCGGTCTACATTTTGTTCGACGCCGTTTTAGCCGCGAGCGAACAATCGAAGCCGTCCACGGGCTCTACATGAATTTAGTCGGCGCGCGTCGTGCCGCGCGTACAAACATGGTGCGTTATCAGGAGGGTGCATGACCCGCACGCGTCGCGCCATCTACGGGGTGGTGACAAACTACGCTTCCGTTTTTGTGATGGCGGTGGCGGGTTTCGTGCTGGTCCCGATAGTGCTTCGCTATCTCTCGCGCGAAGACTACGGATTGTGGGCCACGCTCGGGCAGGTTCTTGGCTATCTGGCACTGCTCGACATGGGAATGGCGAACGCGGTCGTGCGCCAGACGGCGCGCGTGCGCGCGTCAGGCGACCAGGATGGAGCGAACCGCATGGCCTCGACAGCCATCGCGCTCTATTGTGTCCTCGGCCTTATTTTTCTAGTGGCGGGCCTGCTGGTCTGCGCGCTCCTGCCGCACTGGTCCGCTATCCCTTCGGAGCGCACGCGCGTTGCGACCATCATCCTCGTCATCATGGTCGTCTACAGCGCGCTCTCATTTCCTTTGCGCGTCGCCTCGAGCGTGCTCAAGGGCTATCAATACATGGCGGCGGCCAACCTGACGGACTTCGTCGCCAACCTGCTTTCGCCCTTGATGGCCGTGGTGTTGCTGGCGACAGGCTTCGGTTTGATAGCGCTGCCGTTGGGAAGCGTCATCGCGGGCCTACTCGCGTCCGTCTCTGCATTTATCATCCTGCGCCGCGTCGTGCCGCAGTTGAGTATCAAGTGGCGCTTTGTGTCGCGCCGCGAAGCGCGCACGATTTTTAGCTGGAGCTGGCTCTTCTTTTTGAACAACATCGCCGTGGCCGTCATTTACCAGACGGACAATCTGGTAGTGGCCTCGGGCGTCGGTCTTGCAGCCGTCACGATTTACACTCTGACGAGCAGGCTTCCGATGTACGCCATGCCGCTCATCTTCACGCTCGGGGATTCATGCCATCCGGGCGCGTTCGAGTTGTACGAGCAAGGGAAGCTTGAGCGTTTGAAGGAAGTTTACTTGCGCGTCATGCGCCTGACGGCGGCAGCCGGGTTGACTGTGGCGGTCGTGGCTATCGCCTTTAACGAAAGCTTTATGCGTCTCTGGGTCGGCCCGCAGAACTACGGCGGGCGCATGCTCACAGCGGTCTTTGTCTTCATCATGTTCTATCGCGTGATGATGCAGGTGGCGAGCATCATCGTCATCAGCTCGGGCAAATTAAACGGCGTGGTGGCGATGTCCGTGGTCGAAGCGCTGCTCAATCTTGTGCTCTCAATTGTGCTGGTGCGTTATTACGGCATCCTCGGCGTGGCCTTCGGGACGGCGCTGGCCGGAGTGTTGACGAGCGGCTGGTACGTTATCTGGTTTACATCGCGCGAGCTGCGTATGAGCGTGTTTGAATATCTAGCGCGCGGGCTTGTGCCGCCGCTTCTGTGCGCCGTTCCGGCTGCGGCACTGGCCTTCGCGCTCCTACGCTTTTATCCCGTCACAAGCTGGCTCAGGCTCTTTCTGGAAGCGGGCGCGGTCGGCTCAATCTATGCGCTCGCTTATCTCATCATCGGCTTAAACTCCGAAGAGCGCTCAGAACTTTTCGGACGCCTGAAGGGTTTTTATCACTCAATCGGCGCGCGCCGTCGCGTCGCCACTACCTGAATCAATACTGAAGAGTTGAGCTAAAAAGAATTTTATGTGCGGCATCACTGGATTCGTCGGACCGGTAGACGTGGGCGCTCTTGAAGCAGGCCACGCGGAGCAGGCGCGCGTCGTGCTCGACCGCATGTGCCGCGCGATACGTCATCGCGGGCCTGACGATCAGGGGATGATGATTAAAGACGAAGCCGCGCTCGGCATGCGCCGTCTTTCCATCATCGACCTCGCGGGCGGACACCAGCCCATCTCCGGCTGTGATGAAAAAGTCTCCGTTGTTTTTAATGGCGAGATTTACAACTTCCGCGAATTGCAGCGCGAGCTGGAAGCGCTCGGCCATAAATTCCAGACGCATTCCGATACGGAAGCGATTGTCCACGCCTTTGAAGAATACGGCGAGCGCTGCGTAGAACGCTTACGCGGGATGTTTGCCTTCGCCATCTGGGACGCGCGCGCGCGCAGGCTTTTCATCGCCCGCGACCGGGTAGGAAAAAAGCCCCTCTACTACACACGCACCCCTGCGGGCACGTTTGTCTTCGGCTCGGAGCTGAAATCGCTGCTTGAGCACCCGGAGGTTCGTCCACGAACCAACGTCGAAGCTCTGGACGCCTATCTTTCTTTCGGCTACGTGCCCGATCCGCTCAGCGTCTTTGAGGATGTTCACAAGCTTCCGCCGGGTCATTATCTAGTCCTCGAAGAGGGACGAATAACTGTTAAGGAGTACTGGGACTTTCCGTTTGAAGCGAGCGCGTCTCCTCGAAGCGAAGAAGATTATCTTGAGGAGCTGCGCGAGCTTCTCGAAGAAGCTGTGCGGATTCGGTTGGTCGCGGACGTGCCGCTCGGCGCGTTTCTCTCTGGCGGCGTGGATTCGAGCGCGGTCGTCGGATTGATGTCTCGCGCCTCCTCGCGCCCCGTCAAAACTTTCTCCATAGGCTTTCGCGAAGACAGCTACGACGAGCTGCGCTATGCGCGCGTCGCAGCGGAGCATTTCGGTACGGACCATCACGAGTTCATCGTCACGCCCGACATCTGCGGGATTGTGGACGAGCTGGTCTGGCATTTCGACGAGCCGTTTGCAGACTCTTCGGCGATTCCGACCTTTATGGTTTCAAAGTTAGCGCGCGAGCACGTCACGGTTGCGCTGTCGGGCGACGGAGGCGACGAGCTTTTCGCCGGCTACACGCGCTACGTCGTGGACCGCAAGCGCAGCGCCTTTGCGCGGCTGCCGCGCGCCGTTCGAAGCAAGATGATGCGGCCCATGAGCGAGCGCCTGCCGCATGGCGCATGGGGACGCAACTATCTCTACAACGTCTCGCTCGACGCGCTCGACCGTTATCTGGACAGCATCTCCGTCTTCACGAGTCTTAACAAGCAAGCGCTCTACACCACGGATTTTCGCAGCACGCTCGGCGCAAGCGAAGGGTCAGCGCTAAACAGTTTTCGCGAAACGGCGGCAAGCGTTGGAACGAATGAGCCGCTCGACGCGCTGCTTTATCTGGATAGCAAGACTTACTTGCCGGGCGACATCCTGACCAAAGTTGACCGCATGAGCATGGCCGTTAGCCTGGAAGCGCGCGTGCCGCTTCTGGACCACAAGCTCATAGAGTTTGTGGCGCGCATTCCTGCTTCCATGAAGATGCGCGGGCTTGAGACAAAGCACATCTTCAAGCGGGCCATCTCCGACCTTGTGCCTGCGGAAATCCTCAACCGCCCAAAGCAGGGTTTTGGAATCCCGCTCGACAAATGGATTAATGACCAGTTGCGCGGGCGCATACGCGAGACCCTGACGGAGCAGCGCACGCGCGAGCGCGGTCTTGTCAATCAAGCTTACGTCAATAAATTGCTGGACGAGCACGAGCGCGGGCGTCGCGATCATGCGAATCAGCTCTGGACGCTCATGATGATGGAGCTGTGGCATCGCAGCTTTGCTGACAAAGCGGGAAGCATGGCGCGCTCGCACGACGCAGAAGACCGTCTCTCAACCGTGGTCGCTTAAACCGAAAGGACAGTGACAAGTGACAAGTAAGAAGAAAAGACAAGCTGCTTTAACTTGTCACTCGTCACTTGTCACTTGTCACTGATTTCTTATGTGTGGAATCGCTGGACTCGTCGGAGCAACTAACCTCAGGGCCGCGCGCCGCGCGGTCGAGCGTATGGTCTCTGCGCTGGAGAGACGCGGGCCGGACGGCGCTGGTATCGAATCATGGCCGGGGGCCATGCTCGGCCACAGGCGGCTGGCGATTTTCGACTTGAGCAACATGGGCCGCCAGCCTATGCTCTCGCCCGATTCATCCGTCGGCGTGGTCTTTAACGGCGCTATCTACAACTGGCGCGACCTCAGAGGTGAACTGGAAACGAGCGGCTACAGGTTCAGGAGCGAGACGGACACGGAGGTTTTGGTTCACGGCTACGCCGAGTGGGGGATTGACCGTCTGGTAGAGCGGCTGCGCGGGATGTTTGCTTTCGGCTTGTGGGATGAAGCTCGAAGAAAGCTCTTTCTGGTCCGCGACCGTCTGGGTGTGAAGCCCCTTGTGTACGCCGTGCTTGATGGTGAGATAGCTTTCGCTTCCACCGTGCGCGCTCTCAAAGCAGGTGGCCGTGCTTCCGAGATTGACGAAGCGGCGGTCGCGGAATTTTTAGAATTCGGTTACGTCACCGACGCGCGGGCGATTTACAAAGGCGTTGATAAAGTTCCAGCCGGAGCAATCGTCGAATGGAGCGACGGCCAGCTTCGCCGTAGAGAGTACTGGTCGCCGCCCGTTGTTTCGACCGAAAGCGTGCCGTCTCGAAAATCTTTTGACGAAGCGGTTGAAAGGATCGAGTCGCTTTTTGTACGCGCCGTGGAGAAACGCTTGCAGGCCGACGTGCCCGTGGGCGCGCTGCTTTCGGGCGGCGTGGATTCAAGCCTCGTCTGCTGGGCCATCTCAAAACTTGGCGGCGAGATTACGGCTTTCACGGTCGGCGCACCGAATGATCCGTGGGACGAAACAGAGGATGCGCGCGAGACTGCGCGCGAGTTAAAGATAGAGCATCGTGTGCTGGAAATTTCTGCGGACGATTCGCCTGACATACATGAATTGACCGAAGCCTATGCGGAGCCTTTCGCGTGCGCTTCTGCGCTCGGGATGTTGAAAGTCTCGCGCGCGGTCTCGCGTGAAGCGACCGTGCTGCTCACGGGCGACGGCGGCGACGACGTTTTTCTTGGCTATCCTGAGCATCGTCATTTCTGGATGGCGCAAAGGCTGGCGCGCGTGCTGCCAAAGAGCGCGGGCCACCTGTGGAATCTTTTGAAGCGAGGCGTTCCACAAAGAGGACTCGCGCGCCGCGCCGCTTCCTTTATGGATTACACGACGGGCGGTTTGGGAGCGGTCGCATCACATCACGACGGGCTGCCCTTTTATGAGCGACATCACATGCTCGGCGAAAGACTCAAGGACGTGCATCCGTATGGACGCGCGCTTTCATGGTCGTTTGATTCGGGACGAAATCTGCTGGCGGAGTTTTTGGAGTATGACCGCAAGGGTCGCTTCGTCGCCGAATACATGACCAAGGTTGACGGCGCGACGATGCATCATGCGCTGGAAGCGCGCTCGCCGTTTCTGGATCAGGAGTTGTGGGAAGAGGCAGCACGGCTTCCTTTTGACCTGCGGTTGCGCGGCGGGCAGTTAAAAGCTGTTCTCAGGGAACTGGCGCGGCGTCGTGTCGGAGAGCGTGTGGCGCAAGGGGCTAAGCGTGGCTTTGGCGTGCCCGTAGGGCGCTGGCTTGCGGGGCGCTGGCGCGAGCGGGTTGAAGAAACTTTGCGCGAATCAATCATGGGTCGTGAAGGCTGGATAGATGCGCCGCGTGTGTTGGAACAGTTGAACGAGGCCGCACAGACGGGCACGGCTCCGAATCAGCTCTGGTATCTATACGTGCTGGAAAATTGGATGCGGCATGAAGCAGGGCTATCCGCAAGTGTTGCAGCAGGCGAAGGCGACGGCGTGTCGCGTCATGTCGTCCGGAGCGAGAGCGCAAACGTTCTTCTTGAAAATCAGGAAGTGCTCAGTTGATGAAGCCGCGTGTCCTACAACTCATAGGAAGCTTTCACCAGGGCGGCTCGGAACGGCAGGCCGTGCAGGTGACGCGCATGCTCCACGAGAGCGGGCGCTATCAAGTCTTTGTCGCCTGTCTTGATGGCGAGGGCGTGTTGCGCGGAGAGGTAGAGCGTCTGTCTTTAGGCGAGATTCCTGAGTTCAGGCTGAACAGCTTTTATGACCGCAACGCCGCGCGTCAGCTACGCCGCTTCGCGCGCCTTTTACGCGAGCGGCGGATAGAAGTTGTGCAGACTTACGATTTCTACACGAACATTTTCGGGATGGCGGGAGCGGCGCTGGCCCGTGTGCCCGCGCGGATTGCTGCGCGGCGCGAGACGGGCGGCGTCCGCACGAGCGCGCAAAAGTGGACCGAGCGCCGCGCCTTTAACCTGGCGCACGTGGTCGCAGCCAACTCCGAAGCCGTGCGGCAAGAGATAATCACGGACGGTGTGCCTGCGCGTAAAGTCGTCACTATCTACAACGGCATGGACACGACGCGCGTTGCGCCGAGCGCTGATTTGAATCGTGAAGAAGTTTTGCGCGCGCTTGCGTTGCCGCTCAAAGCGGGACAACAGGTCGTCACCATTGTCGCCAACATGCGTCACGCGATGAAGGATCAGGCGACCTTCCTGCGTGCGGCGGCGCGCGTGCGTCGTGAAGTTCCAGACGCCGTGTTTGTGCTGGCCGGAGAAGGCGAGTTGTTGGAGAGCCTGCGTGCGCTCGCTGGTGAGCTGGGCTTAGAGCAAGCGGCTTTCTTTACCGGAAGGTGCGCGCGCGTGTCGGACCTTCTGGCCGTCTCGGACGTTTGCGTCTTAAGCTCGAAGGGCGTCGAAGGATTTTCAAATTCCATCATCGAATACATGGCTGCGGCGCGGCCCGTGGTGGCGACGGATATAGGCGGCGCGCGTGAAGCTGTCGTGGATGGTGAAACGGGCTACATCGTGCGCCCGGAAGATGATGAAGAGATGGCTCGCCGCATCACGTCTTTACTCCAAGACCCGTTGCGTGCGCGCGCGATGGGCGAAAGAGGTTTAGACGTAGTTAAAGACAAATTCTCCTGCGCGGCGCAGCTCGCGGCGATAGAGAATTTGTACGCGCGTCTTCTCTCGCGTAAGCGGCATGATTCCAACATAACGAAAGTTCGGCATGAAGAGGCGCATGGCGCGGAAACCGTCGGCCAGACATTAGAGAGATGAGCTTGCAAGAGGGACACAACGAGCCGTCGAACGATGCGCGCATCCATGAAGGAGGCGCGACGCGCCCGCGTGTCCTGATAGTTGCGCCGTCGCTGGACATTCTGGGCGGGCAGGCGGTGCAGGCCGCGCGGCTCTTAGAGCGTTTTCAAGCGGAGCCCGGCGTGGAAGTCTCTTTTCTGCCTGTCAATCCGCGTCTGCCGGGTGTGTTGAGAAGCTTGCAGCGCATCAAGTACGTGCGAACAGTTGTGACATCCATCGCCTACGGGCTCTCGTTGTTGCGGCGCGTGCCGCGCTACGACGTGATACACATTTTTTCGGCCTCCTATTTTTCATTCCTGCTCGCGCCGACGCCCGCGATTCTCGCCGCGCGGCTCTACGGAAAGCGCTCTGTGCTCAACTACAGGAGCGGCGAGGCCGAAGACCACTTGCAGAGGTGGCGGCGTACGGCGCAGCCGACTATCAGACTTGTGGATGAAGTGGTAGCGCCTTCGGGTTATCTTGTGGATGTCTTTGGTCGTTTCGGTTTTCGCGCGCGCTCGATCTTTAATTTTGTTTCGACCGAAAGATTTCGTTTCCGCGAGCGCGTGCCCTTAAAGCCCGTCTTCCTTTCCAACCGCAATTTCGAGACGCTCTACAACGTCGCCTGCGCTTTGCGCGCCTTTGCTCTAATCCAAAAGCGTTACCCCGAAGCGCGTTTAATCCTTGCGGGCGAAGGCCGCGAGCGCCGCCCGTTGGAAGCTCTGGCAGGCGAGCTTGATTTACAAAATGTGGAATGGACGGGCCGCGTCGCGCCCGAGCGGATGCCAGAGCTTTATGAGCGCGCAGACATTTATTTGAACAGCCCCGACATTGACAACATGCCGGGTTCCATCATCGAAGCCTTCGCGGCGGGGACGCCCGTCGTGACGACGAACGCCGGCGGCATTCCCTACATCGTGACCGACGGCGAGACCGGATTGATGGTCGAGCGCAACGACCACGAAGCAATGGCACGCGCCGCCATGAGCTTGCTTGAAGACGAGCAACTGGCAATCAACATCGCACGCAAGGCTCATGCGGAGTGCCGCAAGTATTCATGGGACGCCGTGCGCGACGAATGGCTAGGGCTTTACGTTGAACTGGCCGAGCGTGCTTCCATCAGTCGCCCTCGCGCCGGAGCAATTAGCAAACACGAGAAAGTGCAAAGTGCAAAATGCAAAGTGCAGAATTAAAGAAAGACTTTCTGTTCATTCATCATTTTGCACTTTGCACTTTGCATTGCTTTTATGAAGAGACTTAAAAAGTTGAAGAGTCTGAAGGGGCGCGGCCTCGCGGAGTTTCGTGTGCGCGGGGCGCAGGCGTTGGCTGCGTGTGCCGAGCGTGTGGGGCTTTCGGCGCAGGCGCGTGTTCCTTCGGATGAAGCTTTCTTTAAGTTGCTCGACGATGAACAACGTGGAAGCTCTTTGCGCTCAGCCGCGGAGTTGCTCGAACATTTCCGTGGGCGTGCGATGCCGAGGTTCTTTGCTTCCTTTGCTCACGAAGAGGAGACTTTGGAGGAGTTGCGGCGGCGCTTCGGTGTGGATGCGGAGGCCCGCTTGATAGAGCGCGCCGAGCGCATCGTGCGTGGCCGCTTTGACCTGCTGGGTTTTCGCGACCTCTCGTTCGGCGAGCCGGTGGACTGGCATCTTGAGCCCGTAGCGAAGCGGCGCGCTCCGCTTGAACACTGGAGCCGGATTGATTATCTGGACAAAGATGCTACGGGCGATAAGAAGATTATCTGGGAGTTGAACCGCCACCAGTATTTTTTGACGCTGGGCCGCGCCTATCTACTGGCGCGCGACGAACGCTTTGCCGAAACTTTTGTAGCGCATCTTGACAGTTGGATGAAGGAGAATCCGCCCAAGCTCGGCATCAACTGGGCAAGCAGCCTCGAAGTCGCTTTCCGCTCTATCAACTGGCTGTGGGCCTTCTACTTTTTCAAGGACTCGCCCCACTTCACGCCGCGCGTTTTTCTAGACGCGCTCAAATTTCTTTATCTCTCCGCGCGCCATCTGGAAACATATCTTTCGACCTACTTCAGCCCGAACACGCATCTGACGGGCGAGGCGCTGGGACTCTTTTATCTGGGCACGATGTTGCCGGAATTTCTGCGCGCGCGCGCGTGGCAAAAGACGGGCATGAAAATCCTGCTCGCCGAATTGGACCGCCACGTGCTCGCCGACGGCGTCTACTTCGAGCAGACCAGCTATTACCATCGCTACACGACGGACTTTTATACGCACCTCTTCATCCTCTCCGAAGCGAACAAGCTTTCCGTCGAGGACAAGCTACGCGCAAAGCTGACGGCGCTCCTTGACCATTTGATGTTTATCACGAGGCCGGACGGCACAACACCTCTGGTTGGCGATGACGACGGCGGGCGTCTTGTGAGTTTGGACGAGCGCGCGCACGCCGATTTTCGCGCCGCGCTTTCGACCGGCGCGGTCGTATTCGGGCGCGGCGATTACAAATGGGTCGCGGGAGAGTTGGCGGAAGAGACGCTGTGGCTTCTGGGAACTGAAGGCGCGAAGAAGTTTGACGAGCTTGCGGCTTCTGAGCCCGCGAGTTGTTCCAGAGCTTTCGACTCGGGCGGCTATTACGTGATGCGCGACGGGTGGACGAATGATGCGAATTATCTTCTGCTTGATTGCGGGCCGCACGGGACTTTGAACTGCGGCCACGCGCATGCGGACGCGCTCTCCTTCGAAGTCGCGGCCCGTGGGCAGACGCTTCTGGTTGATCCGGGCACGTACACTTACACGGGCTCTGTGGAAGCGCGCGATTACTTTCGCTCCTCGGCGGCGCATAACACGCTCGTAATCGATGGTGAATCTTCTTCCGTGCCCGCCGGTCCTTTCTCATGGTCGCACGTGGCGCGTGCGAAGACGCGACGCTGGACGAGCGGGGAGCAGTTTGATTTTTTTGACGGAGAACACGACGGCTACGCGCGCCTCCGTCATCCCGCTGTCCATGCGCGGAGCGTGCTTTTTATCAAGAACCATTACTGGATTGTGCGCGACCGCGTGGAGAGCGCAGGCGAGCACGAGTGCTCGCTCTATTTTCATTTCGCTCACGGTGCGGAAGCTTTGAGCGATAAAGATGGAGTCGTCGTGCGCGACGCGAATCAACCAATCCTCGACATGTTCGCGTTCGGCGCTGAGGGTCAGTGGCGTGAGGAAGAGGGCTGGGTTTCTTCCGCTTACGGTGCGCGCCAGCGTGCGCCTGTCGAAATCTTTTCGGCACACACGAGCGGCTCTCAAGAGTTCGTCACCTTTCTCGTCCCGCGCCGCGCGAAAAGTAAAGAGACGCGTGCAATCGTGCGCGAGATTGAAGCTGAAAGCGCAAATGCATTTGAGTTGTCGGACGGCGAGACGCGCGACCTCTTGCTGGTTGGCGCGGGCCGCATTGTTGAAGGCGCACGCTTCGAATCCGATTTCGGTTGGTCATGGGCGCGACTCGCGCTTGATGTAAACGGCTTGCAGGAGCTTGTGTTGCTCGACGGTCGAAGCCTCATCTTCAACGGTTTGGAGATTGTGAAAGCTGTAGAGCCCGTGGGTTACTTTGCCGCGCGGCGCGTGCGTGAAGATTTGATTATTGAGACGGACGCGAGCGGGCTGCTTGTGGTAGCGTCGCTCGGCGCGCGCCGTCTTATCTGGAACGGGAAAGAGTTTGACGTGACGGGAGCGGTCTTGAATTTCAGGGGCGGCGCTCTTATCAATCACACGGACGAGAGCGCGCGTGTGGAAACTTTTGCCTGAGGTTGTGAAGCGGATTTTATGTGCGGCATCAACGGCATAGCATTGTCCGGCAAATCCGGCGAACGCCTCGACGAGCGCACGCTCGAAGAGATGCGTGATGTGATACGGCATCGCGGGCCGGACGATAGCGGGATTTTCATGAACGACCGCATCGGCCTCGGCCATCGCCGTCTGTCCATAGTGGATGTCGCGGCGGGCCACCAGCCGATGACGAACGAAGACGGCTCGCTTCAGATTGTTTACAACGGCGAAATTTATAATCACGCCGATTATCGTCCTTCGTTGGAAGCGCGCGGCCACACCTACGCTACGCACTGCGATACGGAAACCATACTGCATCTTTACGAGGAACACGGCGCGCGCTCAGTCGAGCACCTGCGCGGAATGTTCGCCTTCGCCATCTGGGACGAACGTAAGCAGGAATTGTTTATCGCCCGCGACCGTCTCGGCGTCAAGCCGCTCTACTACGTACACCGCGAGGACGGCTCGCTCTTTTTTGCTTCGGAGATAAAAGCACTGCTCAAGGCGCGCGCCGTTCGCGCCGAATTAAATTACGCGGCCCTCCCTGATTACCTAGCGAATCACGCGACCTCTGGCGAGGAGACGCTCTTTCGCGGCGTCAAGCGTCTACTGCCCGGCCACACGCTGCTGTGGCGCGACGGTCACATCGAAATCGAGCGCTACTGGGATGTCACCTTCGCGCGTGACGAAGACGAGCCACAAAAGCGTGACAGCGATTACATAGACGAATGGCGCGAGCTTTTTCGCACGAGCGTACGCCTGCGCCTGATGGCCGACGTGCCGCTCGGCATGTTTCTCTCCGGCGGTATAGATTCTTCGGCAATCGCCGCCATGATGAGCGGGATGGTCACGGAGCCCATCAAGACTTTCTCCGTTGCTTTTGAGGAGCGCGAAGCCAACGAGCTTGAATACGCGCGCATGGCAGCCAGAGCTTTCAAGACGGATCATCACGAAGTCGTGGTCAGTCCGGAAGAGTTTTTCAACGAGCTACCGCGTCTTGTCTGGCACGAGGACGAGCCGCTTGCGCATCCTTCGAGCGTGGCGCTCTATTTCGTCTCGCGGCTGGCGAGCGAGCACGTCAAGGTAGTCCTCACGGGCGAAGGAAGCGACGAGCTGCTGGGCGGCTACGAGCGTTATCGCAAGACGATTTATAACCTCTCGCTCGGCGCGCGTTATCATGGAGCCACGCCCGCCGCGCTTCGTCGCATGGTTCACAAACGCATAGAGGCTCTCCCTGAAACCTCTACCTTGCGACGCAAGCTCCTGCGCACTTTTCTCTGCGTCGAGCCGGATATAGAGAGCATCTACTTCGACAACTTCGCGGTCTTCCCGCGCTCCATGCAAGCGGAGCTATTGACGACAGAGACGCGCGCGCGCATAGGCTCCGAGGCGGCAGACCCTTACAGGGAAGTGCGGCGCTACATGTTGGAGACGGACGCGCAGAGTCTTCTTGACCGTCTCTTGTACGCAGACACGAAGACTTACTTGCACGAGCTTTTGATGAAGCAGGACCAGATGAGCATGGCCGCTTCGATTGAGAGCCGCGTGCCTTTTCTGGATCACAAGCTGGTGGAGTTCACGGCCCGTCTGCCCGCGCGCTTGAAGATTCGCGGCTGGACCACGAAGTACATCCTGCGCGAGAGCATGAAGGGATTCTTGCCCGAGCCTATCCTGAAGCGGCGCAAGATGGGATTTCCTGTGCCTGTGGGCGCGTGGTTTCGCGGGCGCTACCGTGGAGTCGTTGACGAATACGTGATGGGCGAGCGTGCGCTTGGAAGAGGCATCTTCGATGCACAATTTGTGCGGCGACTGGTGGAAGAACACGGGCGCGGCGCGGCTAATCATTCCGAAAGACTTTGGGCGCTTGTCAATTTCGAGATGTGGCTCAGGCGGTTTGTGGATGGCGAGGACGCGCACAACATGGAAGAGGCGCTTGTTGAAACGGGCGTGCGCGCTTGAGGGGCTGAAACTAATCTTGCGAATACTGTGGCTTAAAACAGAGCTTCTTCATCCCGTGGATAAGGGCGGGAAGATACGCACCTACCAGATGCTCAAGGCTCTGAGGCGCGAGCATCACGTCACATATTTGACGCTCGACGACGGCACGGGAGCCGTGGACGCGCGCGAGCAGGCAGAGGAATATTGTCATGAGCTGGTCACGATTCCGCATCGCGTGCGCGAGAAATTCTCCGCCGCTTTTTATGCGGAGCTTGCGCAGAACATGGTCTCGCGCCTGCCTTACGCTATTAAAAAATATGAAAGCCCTGCTATGCGAAGCGAAATCGCGGCGCGCGCAGGAGCTTTCGACGTGCTCGTCTGTGATTTCTTAACGCCGAGCGTGAACCTGCCCGCTCGCTTGTCGCTTGCCACCGTGCTCTTTCAACACAACGTCGAGGCGATGATCTGGCAGCGTCATTACGAAATCCAGACCAACGCCGTCAAAAAAGCTTTCCTTCGCGACCAGTGGCGAAAGATGCGCGCGTTCGAGCGCGAGGCTTGCCGCAGCTTTGACCAGACGGTGGCCGTCTCGCGCGAGGACGCAGAAGTGATGCGGCGGGAGTACGAAGTGGAAAACGTGTTGGACGTACCGACGGGCGTGGACACGGATTACTTTCGCCCGCGCGGATTGGCAGAGCGCGACCCGCGCGAGATTGTCTTCACGGGTTCTATGGATTGGCTGCCGAACGAAGATGCCATCAGATTTTTCACGATGGAAATCCTGCCCCTCATACGCCGCGCCGTCCCTGACGTGAAGCTCACGGTCGTGGGCCGCAATCCTTACCCGAGCCTCGTAGAGTTGGCCGCGCGCGATAGTGGCGTCACGGTCACGGGGCGCGTCGAAGACGTGCGCCCCTTTATGGAGCGCGCGAGCGTTTACATCGTGCCGATTCGTGTGGGCGGCGGGACGCGTCTGAAAATTTACGAAGCGATGGCGATGGAGAAGGCTGTCGTCTCGACCACCATTGGAGCCGAAGGGCTGCCAGTCCGTGACGGCGAGGAGCTTGTTCTGGCCGACGCCCCAGAAGCTTTCGCAGACGCAGTGGTTCGCCTTCTCACTGACGAAGATGACGCGCGACGTCTTGGCGCACAGGCTGCGGCGAGCGTGCGCGCGCAATTCGGCTGGGAACGGGTCGCCGCGCGCTTCGCGGAGATTTGCGAGCGCGCCCATCTGGCGCACACCAGAAAAGGCGGGACGGCGGAAGCCGCATGATAATTGCGGAACGAAGGAATTGATTCATTGATTCATCGGTTCATTGATTCATTGAAACAATGAACCGATGAATCAATTCTTTAGATGAGTCATTCTAAATCGCAACTGTGGAGAGATTGGGCGCGACGGTTTGGCCCGGCGCTCGTGATCTACCTGTTCGCGACGATTATCACCGACGCATATTTCATGGCCGACACGGTTGATTACATAGATTCAATCGTCGCGTTTGAAGAAGGAGTCAATTACAGGTTCTGGGAGTTCGGGCATCTTTTCTGGCGACCCGTGGGATGGCTCGTCTTAAGTGTAGTGAAGCCTCTCGTTGTGACGGGACTCGGGATGGATTTGAGGGCGGGCACGGCGCTGGTGCTGGTGGCTATCAACTGGCTGGCGGGTTTGTTGTGCGTTCTGCTGTTGGTTGACGTGGTGAGCCGCGTCGCGCCAAGACCCCTTTGGGTTGCGCATATCGTTGCCATCGCTTTCGTCTTCACACATGGATTTTTAAACTACACGCAGACGGGCAGCCCCTACGTTGCCGGTCTGGCCTTTCTGCTTCTAGGCCTGAGCCTCTCTCTCAGAGGCGCAGAGCGCGAAGGGAGTTCGCGTGCGTTAGCTCTGGTGGCGGGTCTGGCTTTGAGCCTCTCCGTCACGATGTGGTTTCTATACGTGTGGGCGATACCGGCGGCCCTTGTTGCGCCGCTCCTCGTTTACGGGTTTGACCGGAAGCGTTTTCGTTTTGTTCTTGAGACCTCGATTGTGTACGCCGTCTTCACGGGTCTCTCTTACGCGGCGGTGCTTTTTCATTTAGGCCTCTTCAACGTCGCAGGCGTGAGAGCGTGGATTGTGGATTCTGCACATGGCAGCGAAGTGCGTGGGGCGGCGCGTATGATTTTTGGCTTCGCGCGCTCCTTTATCAACATGAGCAACGACGGGATGCTGTTCAAGCGTTTTCTGCTTCATGACCCTTTCAACACGGTCACTGTATGGGACATGCTGCGCTTGAGCGTGTGGAAGGTGCTGCTGTTCTATCTCTTCGTTGTTGCCGTCGCTGCGGGGCTGTGGCGGGGCGAGCGTGAAAAGCGCATGCTCGCTTTGCTCGCGTTGGGAAGCGTGCCGGTTATGCTCTTTGCGCTCTTTTATGACGGCGGAGCGGTCGAGCGTTACTTTCCGCTTTATCCATACCTGACCATCGCGCTCGCGATTTTTTTAGCCAGCGAGCGCGCGTGGCGTCCGTTGAAATACGTGGCGATTCTTTTCATCATCACGATGGCCGTGGTCAATACACAGGCGCTTTCAAAAACGAATTTGGAGCGGCAGGAGGAAGCTGTGGCCGCGCGCGTCCGCGATTTAGTGCCGCAACTGAAGCCGCACAGCGTTGTGTACGTCGCCAACTGGCAGGATGAGCTGGTGAATTTCAGCCGCAGCTTTCCCTTTCATCCAATCAATGCGCGCCGGAACAATTTACAGATGGACGCGCTCGTCACACCCGGCACGCAGTTCGCCGCCGAGTGGCGCGAGGATTTCGCGGCGCGCGTGTTGAAGGTCTGGGCAGAGGGCGGCGACGTGTGGGTTTCGGTGCGCGTGCTCACGGAGCAGCCACGCTCTGAATGGAACTGGGTCGAAGGCGACGAGCGCGCAGTTTCGTGGCCCGACTTTCGTCGCTTCTTCTCGCAGTTGGAGATGACGGACGGAGCGGGCGGCGCGGACGGCTTCCTTCGTCTAGCGCCTTCGCCGGAGAATGAGAAAATTTTGCGCCCGCTCGCGGAGAGCATCGACCGGAATCGTCCGGGAAGGTAAATACTAAGAAGGAAATTAACAGGGATGGACAGGATAGACAGGATAAAAATAAATGATAAATGCAAAGTGCAAAGTGCAGAATTAAAGAATAGCTTTTCTTTCATCATTTTGCATTTTGACTTTTGCATTGCTCTTATCCTGTCTATCCTGTCCATCCCTGTTAATTCTTCCGGCTTAAAACGAGAGCGAGCGTCCCTTTCATCTTTTATTTTTGGTAGAGGTTAAGAAAAAGATGCGATTGAGCGTGTTCGGTATTGGTTATGTGGGCTGTGTCTCGGCGGCGTGCTTTGCGCGCGAAGGGCACGAGGTCACGGGCGTTGATGCCAACCCAGTCAAAGTGGAGATCGTCAATCAGGGCAAGAGCCCGATTGTTGAGGCGGGCATTGACGAGTTGATTAACGAGATGGTCGGCGCTGGACGTTTGCGCGCGACGACAGATCCTTTGGCAGCCGTCAAAGAATCCGAGCTGTCTTTGGTCTGCGTCGGCACGCCGAGCCAACCGAACGGCAGCCTTGACCTCTCTTATATCAAGCGCGTCTGTCAGGAGATAGGCGCAGGCATTGAACAGAAAGAGACGCGGCACACGGTCGTTATACGCAGCACCATGCTGCCCGGAACGATTGAGGGCGTGGTCATCCCCGCTCTGGAAGTCTACTCCGGAAAAAAGGCTGGCAAGGATTTCGGCATCGCGATTAATCCGGAGTTCCTGCGCGAAGGCACGTCGCTCAAGGATTTCTACGCGCCGCCCTTCACTTTGATCGGCGCTGATGATGAAGACGTAGCTATGCTCGTGCGTCGTCTTTACACGAACGTCGAAGCGCCCGTCTTTGTCACTTCTTTGCGCGCCGCGGAGATGGTCAAGTACGCGTGCAACTGCTTTCACGCGCTCAAGGTTTCGTTTGCCAACGAGATTGGAAACATCTCCAAGGCGCTCGGCATAGACAGCCACGAAGTGATGGAAGTCTTCTGTCAGGACACAAAGCTCAACCTGTCGCCGTACTACTTAAAACCCGGCTTTGCCTTCGGCGGCTCGTGTCTCCCAAAAGATTTGCGCGCCATCACGTATAAAGCGAAAGAGCTTGACGTGGATGTGCCCGTGCTGTCAGCCATCATGCAGAGCAACCGCTTGCAGGTAGAGCGCGCCGTCGAAATGGTTTTACGTACGGGGAAAAAGCGCGTGGGGCTTCTGGGCCTGAGCTTCAAGGCGGGCACGGACGACCTGCGCGAATCGCCCATGGTCACGCTGGCAGAGACTTTGCTGGGCAAGGGAATCCAGCTCGCGATTTACGACCGCGACGTTCATCTTGCGCGACTCTTCGGCGCGAACAAAGAGTACATAGAGCGCGGCATCCCGCATATCTCGCAGCTCATGCGGCCAGAGTTAACGGAAGTCCTTGAAGCATCGGAAGTCTTGATTATCGGGAACAAGTCGGAAGAGTTCCGCGACCTAGCAGAGAGACTCAAGCCCGGCCAGACCGTGATTGACCTTGCGCGGCTCTGGGCGGGCCGCAGAAGCGACGGGCAATACGAAGGAATCTGCTGGTAAAAGAATTTGCGATTTTAGATTTTAGATTTTCGATTGGAAGCGGACAAATCAGAGATTTGAAATTTAAAAGCTTTTCATCCTCTTCCAAATCGCAAATCGGCAATCGCAAATCTAAAATCTTTATGCGTCGTCTGCGCATTATTTTAGCTCTAGTCATCCTGTGGCCTGTGCTCGCGTGGGTTGCGGCGCGCGGTCTGGTGACGGGCGCGGAGCTTGAACGAGGGGATGCTATCGTCGTTCTGAGCGGGTCGTCTGCGTTTGTCGAGCGCACGCGTCGCGCTGCCGAGTTGTATCATGCGGGGCGTGCTCCACGCATTATCCTGACCAACGACAACCAGCCGAGCGGTTGGTCTCAGAGCGAACAGCGCAATCCTCTTTTTGTAGAGCGCGCGTTAGCCGAGCTGACAAACGCGGGCGTGCCCAAAGAGAAGATTGTTATCCTCGCCGAGCCCGTCGCGAGCACCTTTGATGAAGCGGTGCTCGCGCGCGATTATGCACGGCATGAGAACATGCGCGCGGTCATCTTTGTGACCTCCGCTTATCACTCGCGGCGCGCGTTGTGGACTGCGCGCAAGGTGTTCGAGGGAAGCGGCATCGAAGTCGGCCTCGCTGCTCCGGTTGATGGCGTCAACACGCCTTCGCCTTTGACGTGGTGGCTCAGCCCGCGCGGCTGGCGCATGGTCGCAGAAGAGTATCCGAAGCTCGTCTATTACCGGCTGTGGTATCGTTGAAAAAGTGGATGAGCATAAACGGAAACTGATGATAAACATGAAGAAGAAACTTCATACAAGGGAACGAATCTCCCGTGCGGTTATTGGCTGTGTGCTGGTCGTCTTGTGTCTGGCGGTGGCCGAGATGAGCCTGTCTTGCGCTGGACAGGAGCGCAGGCGGCGTGTGGGTGAAGGAAGTGCGTCGGGGATTTTGGTTAAAGCGGGCGACGATTTGCAGGCGGCGATAGATGCTGCGCGTCCGGGCGAGACGCTGCTTCTGGAAGCGGGCGCGACCTTTCGCGGCACGTTCCGGCTACCTAAAAAGGTGGGCGCGGAGTTTATCACCATTCGCTCAAGCGCAAGGGACGCGCAACTGCCGCAGGCTGGGCAGCGCATTGAGCCTGCGCGTTACGCATCCTCGCTCCCGAAAATTGTTTCCGACCGTGGAGGCGTCGCTGCTCTGACAGCAATGCCGGGCGCTCATCATTACCGCTTCGTCGCGGTCGAGTTCGGCCCCGTGCCGGGAGGCGAAGGCAACATAGTGCAACTGGGGACGGGCGAGGAAAAGACGCTCGAAGAGTTGCCGCACACGTTTGAGTTTGACCGCGTCTGGGTGCACGGCGACGCGACGAACGGCCAGCGTAGAGGCATAGCCCTGAACGCACGCAACGTGCGCGTCCTCAATAGTCATTTCTCGGACATCAAACGGCGCGGCGACGAAAGCCAGGCGCTCTGCGGCTGGGGCGGCGATGGGCCGTTCGAGATTGTCAACAACTACATAGAAGCCGCAGCCGAGGGCATACTCTTCGGCGGCGCTGCGCCCACGCTCAAAATCGTCCCCGCGAATATCACCGTGCGCGGCAACCATTTTAATAAGCCTTTGAGTTGGCGCGGGCAGGGCTGGGTCGTCAAAAATCATTTCGAGCTGAAGAACGCGCGGCGCGTCAACGTGGACGGCAACCTGATGACGAACACCTGGGGCGGTGGGCAGGACGGAACTGCCGTGCTCTTTACAGTCCGCGACGAAGAAGGACATGCCTCACAGGCCACTGTCGAAGACGTGACCTTTACCAACAACATCGTGCGCGGGGCGGGCGGCGCGTTTCAGTTCTTAGGCGGCGAAGGACAGGGGGGCAGGCGCGTCACCGTGCGCAACAATCTTTTTGAGGACATCAACGGCGCGAAGTGGGACGGCCCCGGCCAGTTCATGACCATCGCCGATTGGGACGGGCTTGTCGTAGAGCACAACACGATTCTCACCACAGGCAACATCACAAAAGCGTTCGGCAGGCCCACCACAGGATTAGTCTTTCGCAACAACATCGTGCCGCAGAACGAGTACGGCTTTCACGGCGACGACCGCGCGTCAGGTCAGGACACGCTCGATTTTTATTTTCCCAGAAGCGTGATGAGCAACAACGCCATCATCGGCGGCGACGCGACGAGCTACAAGGGACGCAACATGTACCCGGCCTCCGTGCGTCAGGTAAAGTTCGTCAACGCCGAAGGCGGCGATTATCGTCTGCAAGCAGACAGCCCATTAAAGCGCGCCGCTTCGGACGGCACAGACATCGGCGCGACCATAGACCCGCAGACGGTTGGAAAAGTCTGAAGAAACGTCGTTTCGATGTAAGCAAGCATAAGTATTCGCCCCGTAGGGGCGAGATATCAGTAGCCCACGGCGTGAGCCGTGGGAACAAAAGCATTCAATAAATAATTAAGCCCCGTCAGGGGCGACATCAATGTCGCCCCTGACGGGGCTCTAAATTTAATCCGACATGTGTTCCCACCACTGACGTGGTGGGCTACTGATATCTCGCCCCTTTCAGGGGCTCATGAAGATTTAATTTCTTTGCTGATTACCCTTCATCTGTTGCGTTTGCTTTCGCGCGGCGGCGGCGAAGCCGGGCGGCGACTCCGGCAAGGCCGGTGCCTAAGAGGAGCATGGAGGCGGGCTCGGGCGTGGCCGTCGGGGAAGAGAAGTTGTAGCTGACGCTGCGCACGGAGTAGACGCGGTTGCCGCTCGAGTCCAGATAGCTGGATAGTTGCAGCGTGGCTAAACCTTCGCCTCGCATCGTCGTGCTGAAGACCCAGCCGCCCGGACACGGGGCAGACATGACACTCTCTGTGCAGCCCTGCATGAGTCCTTCAAAAGTAAACGGCACGACGAGCGTCACGTTCGCCGCATCGTCGTTCGGCACTGTGAAAGAGGCGGTGGTGAAACGCACCTGGCTGTCGTAGTAGAGATGGTCGTAGTTGACGCCGTTGACGATGCCTGAACCGGCGCGAATATCAAGACCGACCCTATAAAGCGAAGCATCCACGGCCTGCCCGCTCGTGCAGGGAGAGCACGCGAGCGTAGAGCCGTTGATCCACCCGTTCAAGGTCATTCCCTGTCCTTGAAACGTAAAACTCCCGCCGCTCGCCGTGGGCATGTCCAGAGAGCCTGTGTTGATAACGACTCCGTCGGCGCGCGCTTCTTGTGGGAGAAAGCAGAGCGCGAACAGTATGACGAGCGGGAGCACTTTGAGGTGAAGTCGCATATGAGATAAAAGCCTTCGTGAAACTCGTATGAAAATCTGGAACGGTGAATGCTTATCAAAAGAGAGCCGTGATTGGCATCACTCGCGGGGCGCAACGAGCGTCAAATGCTTCGCGCTCGCGCTCCCTGTAAATAATAGTTTGAATCATGTGAAGTTTTCATAAATAAAGCTGGGAATCCTTTCCAAAGGGTTCACGCAAAAGCTCTGCGTGTAAAACTCTTTACGCTCGGGCAGGCTTTGTGCTATCTCTTCTCCAAACCATGTCCATAAGCTCTCGAAGGCACAGGGCTTTCAGCGTCTTCTTTGTGGAACTTCGAGCCGGTTCGACCTCTCTATAAAACAGTAGTCATCGAGTGCCCTGAACGTTTTTGGAGTCTTGCCCCATGTTAAACCTCTCTCGTCGGCGCGTTGCCCGCGTCGCCGCTTACCCCTTTCGTCTAGCCCTGCTCGCGCTGGCCCTCATGTGGCTCGCGTCACCGGCATACGCACAGTCGAACCCGATTCAAACCGAGAACGCCAAGGCGGGAACGACCGCATGGCAGTTGACGAACCCTGCGGGCAATCGTGAGATAGAGGGCTACGCCAGCCTCACGAGCGTCAATCGCGGCGGGCAGATTAGCTTTTACGTCAACACGGCGGAATCAAGCTACACGATGAATATTTACCGCCTGGGTTGGTACGGCGGCGCAGGCGCGCGACAGGTCTTAGGCTCTATCTCTCGCACGGGCGTCAAGCAAACCACGCCGGCTCCCAATCCGAACACTGGACTCATCGAATGCAACTGGACGAGCCCCTACGTCCTGACCGTCCCGAACACAGCGGACCCTACGGATTGGGCAAGCGGCGTCTATCTTGTGAAGCTCACCACCGGGACGAGCCAAAAGCAGAGCTACATCATCTTCATCGTGCGCGATGACGCGCGCTTTAGCCATCTTCTTTTTCAATCGAGCGTCACGACCTTTCAGGCTTACAACAACTGGGGCGGCAAGTCTCTCTATAGCTGGAACTCCACGGGCGGCGCGGCGAGCAAAGTCTCCTTCAATCGTCCCTACGCCAAGGGCGCGAACCCTGCCGCGCTCAAGTACGTAGGCTCCGGCGAATTCATAGCAAACTTACAGCAGGCGAGCGAGACTTATCCTGCGGCGTGGGAATACAACATGCTGCGCTGGTTGGAGCGCGAAGGCTACGACGTCACCTACGCGACCAACGTGGACACGCACGCCAACCCAAACCTCTTGCTTTCGCACAGGGGCTTTCTCTCCGTAGGCCACGACGAATACTGGTCCTACCAGATGCGCGCGAATGTAGAGGCGGCGCGCAACGCCGGAGTCGGCCTGGCATTCTTTTCATCCAACACCTGCTACTGGCAGATACGCATTGAACCGAGCACGACGGGTGCACAGAATCGCACCATCGTCGGCTACAAAGACGCAGCCTCTTACGAAGACCCGTACGCCACTGACACCGACACGTCGAACGACAAATTCATCACGACGAAATGGCGGCTCGCTCCCATCAATCGCCCGGAGGATGCTTTGCTCGGCGTGATGTTTGAAACCAACCCCGTGGATGTGGACCTTGTGATTTCGGATGCTTCGAGCTGGGTCTGCGCGGGCACTGGACTGAAGAACGGTGACCATCTGCCGGGGCTCGTCGGTTACGAAGTTGATCGCATGTACGGCAACGCTCCTGCCGGAACAGTACGCATCGCACACTCGCCTTATGATGTCGGCGGCCCGAAATTTTCGGACATGACCGTCTACACGGCTGCGAGCGGCGCAACCGTTTTCGCCACGGGCTCTATGCAATGGAGCTGGGGGCTGGATGATTTCAACGCGCCTTCATTGCGTCCCGCGCGCCTTAATCTGGACGCGCAACAGATGACGCGCAACGTCCTCGCGCGCTTTATAGGCGGCGGCAATCCCTTGCCGACTCCTACGCCCACGCCCACACCGACGCCTACGCCGCCGCCCTCCGGCGCAGTCTTCGCAGACGATTTCAACGACAACTCGCGAAACACTACGAAATGGACGCTCTCAACGCTCAACGAAGATGCATCCTCGTGGGACACGCAAGTTTCTGTGTTAGAGCAGAACCAGCGTTTGGAGATTAGCCCGCGCGCGGGCGTCGCTGGGCTTCACTACAACGGCTACGTGTCGGTCGCGACGTGGAACATGACGAACGCGCAAGCCTCCGTGGAAGTTGTGCAAGCGGTCGTCGGCGGCGCGAACACAGTCTTCGCCATCGGCATCGACAGCGACAACTGGTATCGCTTCGTAGTCGAAGACGGGCAGCTCTATTTTCAAGATGAAGCTTCGGGAGCAAATTCGTTTACCAACATCGCTTACGATCCCGCGCAGCACCGCTTCTGGCGTTTCCGTCACAACACGGCCAACGATTCAATCATGTTCGAGACCAGCGCCAACGGAACAACGTGGACCGCGCGCCGCACTATCACGCGCCGCATCCAAATCACGGCGCTGCGCATAGAGCTGAGCGCAGGAACCTTCAGCGGCGTCAGCGCGCCGGGCAAAGCCATCTTCGACAACTTCAAACTCGAATCCAATAATCCGACGCCTACTCCGACGCCCACACCAACGCCGTCTCCGTCTCCGACACCGACACCAAATCCAACGCCGACACCAACACCGACGCCAACTCCAACGCCGACTCCTACGCCCACGCCCACAAGCGGCGCGACCTTCGCAGACGATTTCAACGACAACACTCGCGACACTACGAAGTGGACGCTGGCGGCTTTGAACGAAGGCGCGTCCGCATGGGACACGCAGGTCAGCGTGCTTGAACAGAACCAGCGTTTGGAGATTAGCCCGCGCGCAGGCGTCGCTGGGCTTCACTACAACAGCTACGTCTCCGTTAACAGCTACGACATGACGAACGCCACGGCCTCCGTAGAAGTTGTGCAGGCAGTTGTCGGCGGCGCGAACACAGTCTTCGCCATCGGCATAGACAGCGACAGTTACTACCGTTTCATCGTCGAAGACGGGCAGCTCTATTTTCAGGAGGAATCAGGCGGGCTAAAATCGTCAACCGGGCTCGCTTACAATCCTACGCAACATCGGTTCTGGAGATTCCGGCACAACACTGTCGGAGATCAGATGGTGTTTGAAACGAGCGGTGACGGCGTGAGCTGGACCGTGCAACGCACCCTCGCGCGACAAATCAACATTCAGGCTCTCAAGGTAGAGCTTGATGCGGGTACTTTTAGCGGCGTCAGCGCGCCGGGCAAGGCCATCTTCGACAACTTCAAACTCGAATCCAATAATCCGACGCCTAATCCGACTCCGACGCCCACGCCGACCAACCAGCCGCCCGTCGCCAGACCCGGCGGTCCTTACACTGGACAGACCGGGCAGGCTATACAATTTAACGGGAGCACCTCCTCCGACCCGGATGGCACAATCACAGGCTATCAATGGAGCTTCGGCGACGGCACGACCGCTACGGGCGCAACCCCTGCGCACGCTTACGCTACTGCGGGAACCTTTACCATCACGCTCACCGTCACGGACTCCGGCGGCGCAACCAACAGCGCCACGACGACCGCCACCGTGACAGCGACCGCCACAGCGCCCGCAGCACCTTCGAACCTTGTGGCGACAAGCCCGCGACGAGGGGAAGTGACCCTCACATGGAAGGACAATTCCAGCAACGAGCAGAGCTTTCGCATAGAGCGCTCGACCTCGCCCACGAGCGGGTGGTCGCAAATCACAACCGTCGGGGCCAACGTCAAGACCTACACGAACAAGAATCTGACGAGCGGTAGAACCTATTACTATCGCGTGCGTGCCAGCAACACGACGGGGAATTCCGCCTACTCGAACACGGCCAGCGTGGTCGCCAGGTAAAACGCTTAAATCTATCTCATACAAAAGCTTAACCGGCTGCGAAGGCTTCCGGTTAAGCTTTTCTGTGAGTCAGTCCGTCCGGCTCCCGGTTTATAACAGGAATGCAATAAAGGGGGCATTGACAAACCATGGTAAATATCGTTTAATCAAACGGTCGGCTGCTTGCCATAAAAGCATGCGTGACGTTGATCTTTTGAACGACGATTGCACCGATAAGGGCTAACCTGTCGCGAGGCAGGGGCGCAAAGCCGTGAGTCTCCAAAGGGCCGTTTGCCGGGACATATTTCTCAACCAGCAAGCGCGTCTCTTAGGAGATTGTCTGGTTGCCGAAGGCGATCGGAGAAAAGCCAAAACCAGAAGTCCTGTGGGAAATCTACCTTGCTTTAGAGTTCCCTGTGCGACCTCGATTGCCTCTTTGCTGACTCCCATTGCAAACGCTAAGGCTCATGGTTTTGGCCGGAACCATCTCTTGCGCATCAAAGCCCTCCTGGTCTTCGACGTCTGGTTCCATCTTCCGGCTCTCCTTATTCCTTTCGCTTTCCAGATAATAGGCTCTTAAACTTTATCCGTTCCCAATCGCATTCATGAATGCGCTCGGGGCCGCGCCACGTTCTTCAACTGCGGCACGGCTTCAAGCGATTCATACAATCAAATCTCTTCTGCGCTCTGTAACTCACTCTCAACAGCGAAGCGCAGCAGGGCCATCACCGATTAAAGGCACACCCCGTGTGAGCGGGGGTCGCAAAGCCAGGAGTCTCTTCCTCCATGAAGAGATCGTCCGGTTACCGAAGTGAGGTTCGATTAATGTTCATCTCTCGCGCTGCCGCATGCAGGCGGCACTCCCTCTTAAGCTTCCGCACAAGCTTTCGCTTCCTCCTTCTCTTCGTGTTGCTCGTTGGCGCGCACGCGGCGACGCAGGCCGCGACCATCAACGTGCCTGCGGGTGGGAATCTACAAGCGGCGATTAACAACGCGCAGCCGGGCGACGAGATTGTACTTGAAGCTGGCGCGACCTATGCGGGGCCGATTACGCTGCCCGTCAAATCGGGTGCGAGCTATATCACCATCCGGTCTTCGGCGATTGCGAACCTCCCGCCCGAAGGCACGCGCGTCACGCCCGCTTACGCTTCGGCGATGCCCAAGATTGTTTCGATGGGCGCTGGCGACCCCGCGCTTCAGACCTCTCCGGGCGCGCATCACTTCCGCTTCATAGGCATCGAATTCAAACCCGCCAACAGCTCGGCTGTGGTGTTCGATCTTATTCGCCTCGGCAACACAGGCACGCAGCAGAACACGCTCAGTCAAGTCCCGCATCACCTCACGCTCGATCGTTGCTACATACACGGCGACCCTGTAAGCGGACTCAAGCGCGGCGTGGCTCTCAACAGCGCTTCGACTGAAATCATCAACTGCTACATCTCGGACGCGAAAGGCAAGGGTCAGGACACACAGGCCATCTGCGGTTGGAACGGCCCCGGACCTTTCACCATCGTCAACAACTACCTTGAAGGCTCCGGCGAAAATCTGATGTTCGGCGGCGCTGACCCGAGCATCCCGAACCTTGTGCCTTCGGACATAGAGATTCGACGCAACAATTTTTATAAGCCTCTCTCGTGGCGCGGCGTGTGGATGGTCAAGAACCTTCTGGAGCTGAAGAACGCGCAGCGCGTGGTGATTGACGGCAACATTCTTGAGAACAACTGGGGCGACGGCCAGGAAGGCATAGCAGTTCTGTTCACCGTCCGTAATCAGGAAGGCACAGCGCCGTGGAGCGTTGTGCAGGACGTGCAGTTTACGAACAACATCGTGCGCCATGCGGGCGGAGCTATGAGCATCTACGGCCACGACGATTTGCCTAGCCAGCGCACCAGCCGCATCACCGTTCGTAACAATCTCTTCGAGGACATTAACGGCTCTACGTGGAGCGGGCGCGGCATGTTCCTGCTCGTCATGGACGTGCTCGACGCAGTCATTGAAAACAACACCATCTTTCACACGGGCCACGTGACGATGGCGTTCGGCCAGCCCTCGACGAACTTCGTCTTTCGCAACAACATCATGGCCGCCAACGAGTACGGCATCTTCGGTGATGCCATAGGCTCCGGCAACTACTGCATCAACGCATATTTTCCGGGCGGAACTTTCCAGAAGAATCTAGTCGCGGGAGCGCCATCTTCCATTTACCCTGCGAACAATTTTTATCCCTCTACGCTGGACGCCGCGCAGTTCGTCAACCGCGCGGGCGGCGATTATCGTCTAGCACCGTCGAGCCCTTACAACAACGCGGGCACGGACGGCAAGGATTTGGGTTGCGACATTGATGTTTTGAACGCTGCGCTCAACAACTCGCAGACACCGCCTCAGCCGACGCCGACTCCGACACCTGTCCCGACACCCACGCCGACGCCTGTTGCTACACCGACGCCGACGCCGCCCGTCGTGCAGCCCACGCCTCAGCCAACGCCCACCCCGGCCCAGGCCAACGGGCTTATGACCGACGACTTCAACGACAACGCGCTCAACGCTTCGATGTGGAACTGGGGCACGTTGAATGATCCGCTGACTGCGTGGGACGCGCAGGTTCCGGCGCTCGAACAAAACCAGCGGCTGGAAATTTCACCGCTCCCGGCTGCTTCGGGCCGTCGTTATAACGGCTACGTCTCCGTCAACAGCTACAACATGACGGACGCGCGTGCCGCCGTAGAAGTTGTGCAGACAGCCACCTCCAGCGCAAACACTGTGTTTGCCGTTGGCATAGACAGCAACAACTGGTATCGCTTCGTGGTCGAAGAAGGGCAGCTCTATTTTCAGGACAAGGTCAACGGGGCGAAGACCTCTACAAATCTCACCTACAACTCGGCGCAGCACCGTCACTGGAGATTCCGTCATAACTGGGACAGCGACCAGGTGATTTTTGAGACGAGCAATGACGGCGCGAACTGGACGGTGCAGCGCATCGTGCAGCGACAGATTAATATTCAATCCATCAGGCTGGAGCTTGATGCGGGCACGTTCTCGTCCGTCAGCACTCCGGGCAAAGCAGTCTTCGACAATTTTTCGATGGCGTCCAACAGCGCCGCGCCGCAACCGACACCGACACCGACACCGACGCCGACACCGACGCCCACGCCCACGCCAACTCCGACGCCGGTTCCGACTCCTGTACCTACGCCCGTGCCAACACCTGTGCCGACTCCGACACCAACTCCAACTCCGACGCCGACCCCACAGCCGACGCCTACACCCACGCCCACTCCGACGCCCACGCCTCAACCAACGCCGACGCCTGTGCCAACTCCTACACCGACGCCGACGCCAACACCGTCGCCGACTCCTGCACCGAGTCCGACACCAATACCGACGCCAACACCGACGCCGACGCCGACACCGACGCCTGTGCCAACGCCGACGCCTACACCATCGCCCACGCCGACTCCCAATCCGGGTAATGGTCTGCCTGTGCCCGCTATCCTGAAATCAAACGGCAAGGGCGTGATACTGAATGCGGCCAACATGAAGACAGGGCCGTTTGCTGTCACGACGCAGGAAAATTTCGGCACGGATAAGCGCACGCGCCTGATGCTCTTTGCGAGCAACGTGTCGAGCCTTGTCAACACTTCGCACTCTTCCAACTTTATCGTTACCACTAGCGGTGCGCTGGCAAACATGGCCGCGTCCGTCATGGTCGAAGCGCGCACGAGCGATGGGCGCACGTTCATGCTGCCCGTCGAATTCGCCGGAGCGCAGGGCGCAGTGACGGGTCTTGACCAGATCAACATCGTCCTCATCCCCGAATTGCAGGGCATAGGCGATGTCGAGCTGACGCTCATGGTCACGGGCCTGCGCAGCAACAGCGTGGCCTTAACTATCCGTTAGCACAACCTTAAACGGTTGAAAAGAAAAGCGTTCGGCGGCAGATACTGGCATCTGCCGCCGAACGCTTTTCTCTTTTCAGGAGACTCGGAGCGTCTCGTCCGGGAAAAATAGCTCGATTAGGCGTTTAGAGAAAATTGTGCCGGGGCGCGCTAATTTTCATTGTTCCAAGAGCGCAGTTTGAGATAAGCTAACAATAGTCACGCGCGCGCGTCGTGTGCCCCGGCCAATGAAACAGTCGCGTGCGCGCTGCTCGCCTTCGACCGAAGCTTTCGCGTGAAAAGATTGCCCCTTGTCACGCGAAAGCGTTTTCTTCTCTTTGTGACCCGATGAGTGTCCCTTCCATCCGTACCCTGTGGAAACCTGCGGCTATTGCTGCCGCCGTCTCTTTTCTATATCTGCCTGTGCTCGTCAAACTCGGGCGCGATTGGTGGGTAGATGAAAACTACTCTCACGGGCTGCTCGTTCCTTTCATCATCGGCTTCATGCTCTGGACAGAACGCGATGCGTTGTCGCGCGCCGCGCGCGGGCATCGTGGGTCTACTCTCTGGGGCGGCGTCGCCATAGTCTTAGGCGTCATGGCCCTGTGGGCCGGGACCGCAGGCGCAGAGCTTTACGTGCAACGCATGTCGCTCGTCCTACTGATGGCGGGCATCACGCTTTACTTCTGGGGCGCACGGGTCTTGCGTCTACTGATTGTTCCCTTCGTGCTGCTCGTCTTAACAATTCCCATCCCGGCCATCATCTTTAACCAGATAGCTTTTCCACTACAGCTTTTCGCTTCGCGCTGCGCGGTCTGGACCATGCGGCTCTTTGACATCCCGGTCCTGCGCGAAGGCAATATCATAGAGCTACTGCCTTTGGGCGCGCGTGAGACGAAAAAGCTGGAGGTCGTCGAAGCCTGTAGCGGCATACGCTCGTTGATGACGCTGGTGACGCTGGCCGTGGTCTTTGCTTATTTCACCGGCCCGAAGGATAAGGACACGGGAAGTAGTGGCGGCGGCTTGAGCTTTCTCAAGCGGTTCAGCTTCTGGCGCACCGTGCTGATAATTCTTTCGGCTGTTCCGATAGCCATTTTGACAAACGCCGCGCGCGTCGGCGGCACAGGCGTACTGGCCCACTACTACGGGACGGAAGTGGCCGACGGCTTCTTTCATTCTTTCTCCGGCTGGGTCGTCTACGTCGTAGCATTCCTGCTGCTCTTTGTTGTCGGCTGGCTTCTTGACCGGATCGGCGGGCAGAGCGGGCCGAAGGGCGGAGGACGCGCCAAAGCATCGTCCAGTGTCAAAGAAGGGAAGTCTGCGAGCACGGTCGCAACTCAAACAGCGGCGGCGAGCGCCACGGCTGCACCCATCAAAGCGGCTCAGGTCAAAGGAGCGGATTAAAAGACGATGGCAGAGGTCAAAGATAAAAGCGGCGCGCGCTTTCTAGTGCTGCTCCTCTTTCTGTTGGTGAGCGGAGTGGGCATCAACCTGTGGTCGCGCGCAGGCGAAGCAAAAGTTGATCGCCGCGCTTTAAAAGATTTTCCGCAGACTGTCGGCTCCTGGCGACAGGTCGGCGCGGACCAGCGTTTCGACGCGGAGACCGAGCGTGTCCTTCGCGCAGACGATTATGTCTCGCGTGTCTACACGCGCGAGGACGGGCGCGCCGCGCAAGTTTACGTCGGCTACTATGCCACACAAAAAAACGGTGCGACCTATCACAGCCCGCTTAATTGTCTGCCCGGCTCGGGCTGGGAGATGAGCGAGCCTGGAAAAATCATGGTCACGCCTGCGGGCGGCGCACGCTCGTTCGAAGCCAACCGTTACATTATTCAGAACGGCTCGGATCGCCAGCTTCTGGTCTACTGGTATCAGGGGCGCGGGCGCATCATGTCGAGCGAGTACTGGGGGAAGATTTACACGGTGATTGACAGCATTTCGCGCCGCCGATCCGACGGAGCAATGGTGCGCGTGATGATGCCGCTCGGTGCGGGACAGCAGGAACAGTCGGCGCTCGAAGCGGCTGTGAACCTGGCCGCAGAGGTCTCGCCCGTGCTGCCCGGCTTTGTGCCCGATTAAAGAGGCACGCGTTTGAAACTATAGTTATTTGAAGAGAATCCTGCGAAAGGCCGAAGGCGCAAGGGCGTCAGCGCCCGAGCGGTAAAGCTAAAGCATTAGTCGCTGTTTTCGGGAAAAGGCGAGCCATTAGCCTTTTACTCATTTTGCCAACCGCCGGGGCCGAAGCTCTTGTGAGCCCTGCGGATGCGGCCTCGAACAACTTGAATCTTTTGTGACATTGCCCGTCGCGCTCGATTTAAGCTAAAAGGTCGCTCAACTGTAAATCACTCGTTTCCATTCTTCTTCTCTCGCGAGATACCGCTTGCCCCGGCTCCCGTAGAGATTACCGGAAACAAGTTTCGGAGAGTGTCAATGAAAATTAGAGAGTGCACACGTCCCCGCGCGCTTTCCCTTCTTTTACCCGCGCTTATTATCACCACACTGCTTGCCTTTACCGGCTGCTCGAATCCTGAAAAACTGAAGGCTGCGCACGTAGAGCGCGGCGAAAACTATCTCAAGGACAGGCGGTTCGAGGAAGCCTCTTTAGAATTTCGCAACGCGCTACAGATTGACGACCAGTTGGCTGCGGCCCACTGGGGCATGGCGCGCGCCCTCGAAGGCTTGGGTCGTGTGCCCGAAGCCATAATGGCGTTGCAGCGCACCATTCAGCTCGACCAGAACAATCTGGACGCGCGCGTCAAGCTCGGCAACTACTACGCCTTCTTCGGCAAGATGACGGACGCGGAAGCCTTAGCGCGCGAGGTGCTTCAGAAAAATCCGAACCACATCGAAGGCCACATCCTGATGGCGACCGTGCTCGCCTCGCAGGACAAACCCGCAGAGGCGCTCGCCGAATTGAACCGCGCCATAGAGCTTGACCCCAAGCGCACGGAATCTTACATCGCGCTCGCGCGCTTCTACTTAAAGAGAAACGATCAGGCACAGGTCGAAGCGACTCTGCTGCGCGCCATCGAAGTCAATCCGACATCTGCGCTGGCGCATTCGGAATACGGAAAGTACCTGGCGCAGACGAATCGTTTGGAGCAGGCTGAAAATGAGTTCAAACGCGCCGTAGAGCTTGAGCCGCAGAACCGCGACGCGCGCTTTGTCCTCGCCAGCTTCTATCTCGTCAACAACCAGTTGGACAAGGCCGAAGCAGCTTATAAAGCGCTCGCCGAGCTGGATAAAGATAAGCCCGACGCGCAGAGCGTCCTCGCGGATTTCTATTCCTCTGTGGGACGCCACGACGATGCCATACGGATTTACACCGAGATGATTGCGAAGGCTCCTGATTCCCTGCGCGCGCGTTACCGACTGGGCGAAATCCTGCTCCAGCGCGGCGACATTAACGGCGCGACGGCGCAGGTGGACGAAGTCCTCAAGCGCAACGAGTTTGATATTCAGGGTCGCCTGCTGCGCGCGCGCATCAACTTGCAGCAGGGCAACGCCAAACAATCAATCGAAGATTTGAAAGAGGTCTTGAAGCAGGAGCCGCAATCGCGCGCCGGTCTCTATTACATGTCGCAGGCGAGCCTGAAGGCCAACCAGCTTGAGCAGGCGCGCGTGTACGCTGGCGACCTCGAAAGATTTTATCCTGAATATCTCCCGGCCAAGCTCCTACAGGTGCAGATTAACCTGACGGCAGGCGATGCCAAGAGCGCGCTCTCAGTCTCGAACGAGCTGGTGAATCGGATGGCGAAGGCCGCGCCCGACCGCGATACTTCGCCGCAGATGCTCGCGGAATTGCGCGCACGCGCTCTATCTGCACGCGCCACGGCCCAGATGTTGCTCAATAACATCGCGGCTGCGCGCGCCGATTTTGAAGCAGCCCGCGCACAGGCTCCCAACTCCGCAGACTCTTACACGAACCTCGCCGCCGTCTCCATGCGCGAGAACAAGCTTGACGAAGCCGAGCAGTTTTACAATCAGGCGCTCGGTATTGACAGCCTGAACTTCGATGCCCTATATGGTTTGATTAAGCTCTACGCCCAACAGCAAAGGCTCGATCAAGCGCACGCGCGCGTAGACCAGGCTCTCAGCGCGCAGCCCAACAACGCTTCACTGCATTATCTGAAAGCGAAAACGCATCTCCTGAGCCAGAACGCGCAGGGCGCGGAACAGGAGCTGCGGCGCACCATCGAGCTTGATCAAAAATACTTTGCCGCCTACATGGATTTGGCGGCGCTCTTTGTCGATCTCAAGCAGACGGACCAGGCCATCGCAGAGTATCGCAAGATTATCGAGCGCAAGCCCGACAGCGCCGCTACCTATACACTAATCGGGATGCTCGAAGACGGTCGCGGCAACCGACAGGTGGCCGTCGAAAATTATCGCAAGGCTTTGGAGATTGATCCGAACCTGACGATTGCCGCCAACAATCTGGCATGGAATTACGCGGCTTATGATTTGGGCAATCTGGACGAAGCCTTGCGCCTCGCGCAGGGCGTGGTGCAGCGATACCCTGACACTGCGGGCTTCCGCGACACGCTCGCGTGGGTCTACTACAAGAAGGGCGCGCACGCGGCGGCGGTCGAGCAGTTGCAGAAGGTGGTAGCGTTACAGTCTAACAATCCTGTCTATCGCTATCATCTTGGCCTTGCGCTCGCGGGCAAAGGCGACAAAGGAGCTGCGCGACGCGAGCTTGAAGCAGCGCTCAGGCTCGGCGCAGCAGGCAACTTTGCCGAAGCTGACGAAGCGCGCCGCGCGCTTTCAACGCTCTAATGTTCCCTCGCTTCTCTCCCTCTGCTCATGCGCCAAATGCCCGGCGCTTCGTTGAGCAGGCGAGAGAAGCAGAGGCTCGGTTCCGGATAGTTGTTTCTTAAATTTTAGGAGTGCCGTTATGAGTGTCGAATTTCGCCAGCGCACGCCGGGTGAATACGCCCGCATCCTCTGGAAGCGCAAGTGGCTGATTCTCCTTCCAGCCATCGCCGTGGCCGCGGCCATCGCGATTGTCGTCTGGCGCTTGCCCAACGTTTACGAGTCCACCACGCTCTTAGTCGTCCGGCCTCCGACCATCTCGGTCGTGCCGACCATCTCGGACGACGACCTCTCCGTACGCATCAACAACATCAATCAGGTTGCGCAGAGCCGCTCCTCGCTCGAACCGCTGATACAGAAGTACGACCTCTACAGGCGCGAGCGCGACCAAGGCCAGCCGATGGAACTGATCGTCGAGAAGATGCGCAAGGACATCAACATCGAGATTGAGCGCGGGCGCAACGACAAGATTCCGGCCTTCCGCATCACCTACCGCGAGCGCGACCCGCGCAAGACGCAGGCAGTCACCTCCGACCTTGCGAGCAAGTACGTCGACGCGCAGGCCAAGAGTATGACGGATCAGGGCAACCAGACGCGCGAGTTCTTCGAGCAGCAGCTTGCCGAATCCAAGGCGTATCTGGACGACATTGATCGCCGCCGTCTCGAATACATGGCCGCTCACGTCGATAGTCTTCCTTCGAGCGCGCCGAGCTTGATTGCGCAATACACGGGCCTTCGCGAACAGCAGAAGGCTTTGATGACCGAGATTGGCCGTCTCAACGACCGCCGCACAGCGCTGGGCTCGCAGCTCAGCACCTTGAAGCAGGTTGCGCAGCAGAGCAACGAAGAGATTGCGAATCAGGTCGGCGATCCGAAGTCCACGCCCGCCTACGGCGCGCTCGTGACGCGCAAGGCGCAGCTTGAAGCCGAATACCAGAACATGCTGACCACGCTCAAGGAAGCGAATCCTGACGTCAAGGCCAAGAAGGCCGAGCTTGACGCCGTCAAGCGCGAGATGCAGGAGATGGAAGATAGCGCCGCTGCCAGAATCGAGAAGATAAAAAGAGAGCGCGCGGGCAAACCCAACCTGAGCATCGCCGAAACGGAAATCAATCTGAAGATCGCCGAAAACGAGCTGGCGCGTCTTCAGAAACAGTCGGAAGTGACCAACGGGCAGCTCGCCGAAATTGAAATGCGCATCAACGCCGTGCCCGCTTCGGACGTGGCGCTTCAGGCTCTTAACCGCGAATACGAAACCAAGAAGGTTGCTTACGACGACCTCCTCAAGCGACAGGCGCAGGCCAACATGACCTCCGCCGTGCAGATTAACTCGCAGGGCGAGACCATACAGGTCGTTGACCCCGCGAACCTGCCGCAGACGCACGTTGCGCCCAAGCGGCTGCTGCTCGTCCTGATGGGCCTCGGCTTAGGCTTTGGCGTCGGGTTGGTTTTCGCCGCCGCCTTTGAAGTCCCGCGTCTCTTGACGATTCAGACCGTGGACGACGCTTCGCATTACACGAATCTTCCGGTGCTCGTCTCCGTGCCGGAGCTTTTGACGCCGCACGAGGCGACGCACACGCCGCGCCGCCGCTTGGTGATGCTCACTGCCGGAATCACTTTGACCGTCGTGAGCATTCCGGCGCTGGCTTTCATTCTGAAAATGACGGGGATTTTTGACCGCTTCGCATCGTAAAGGAACCAATAAACGTGTACAGAGAATTTTACGGATTGAAGGAACTGCCGTTCGCGCTCACGCCCGACCCGCGCTACATCTATTTCACGCAGTCGCATCGTGAAGTGATGGCGAACCTTCATTACGGCATAGAGAGCGGGCGCGGCCTGATTGTCGTCACGGGTGAAGTCGGCACAGGAAAAACGACCGTGCTGCGCTGGATGATGCAGCGGCTCGACCGTGCCGTGCTCGTCGCCTACATCTTCAATCCGCGTCTCAACGTGCCGGAGTTTTATCAACACGTCACCACGCTCTTAGACGTGCAGAAGTGGGAGACCAAATCCGAGCTTTTGATGGAACTTGGCAAGACGCTGGAATCGCGCCACTCGCGCGGCCTGCGAACCGTGCTCATCGTGGACGAAGCGCAAGGGTTGTCGCCGCTTGTCCTCGAAGAGATTCGCCTGCTCTCGAATTTTGAATCCGACACGGCTAAGCAGTTGCAGATAGTTTTGACAGGGCAGCCCGAATTGCGCGACGTGCTCAATAACTCGGAGCTGCGCCAGCTCAAACAGCGCATCGCGCTTCGTTGTACGATTAAGCCCCTGCCGAACGTAGACGAGACGGAGCATTACATTACTTCTCGTCTGCTCGTCGCGGGCGCAGAGCGCACGGACATCTTTTCACCCGGCGCGATTGATTACATCTTCCGTTGCTCCGAAGGCATCCCGCGCCAGATTAACAACCTCTGTGACAACGCTCTCCTGACAGGCTACGCCGCGAGCGAGCCGGTCATAGGGCGCGCGATTATCGAAGAGGTGGCCGAGACCTTTGACATGCTGCCGCGCGCAGACCGTGGCCGACAGATGGGCGAAGAGCGCGAAGCCCCCGCTCGCATCTTCAGCGCCGCCGGTCGCGCAGAGTTGTGGGCCGCAGGGGCCGGAGAGCCCGCTCCCTCTTCTTCCACGCACACGGCAACCGTGGAAGCGCCTCGCTCAAGTTTTGAAGAAACATCGTCATCGCTCACCAACACCAGACATGAAGAGACTTTGAGCGAACAGCCAGCGCCCGACGCAGAAGAAATCGGCGCGGCCTTCCGTCGCTCGGGTCTTTCGGGGGACATTTCAAATGGGTAGAGTTTACGAAGCCTTAAAACGCGCTACGGAATCGAGCGCGAAGAAGAGACCGGATGACCGCGACGACGCGCCCGCTAGTGGGCGTCGCACGCCCGCCAACGGCAACGGCGCTAAAGAGCAGAGCGAGTTCCCATGGGACCGCTCGCCGCTCTTTGCCGTGCCCACGGGAGCGAATCGGTCGTCCACACTATCAGCGTCCACTGCGCACACCGAGACTTTCTCCGGGTCGGCACTCCCCGGCGAACTAGCTACCGGTGCTGCTGGGGCAACTTTGGACGCTGCCGGTTCGACGCGCGCGCCGGAGTATGTCTCTATAGACATCTCCCCCTCGCGCGTCGAACCACACATGGTCGCCGTCACACAGCCGCGCTCCGCTTACTGCGAACAGTTTCGCAGTTTACGCACACGCGTCCTGCACGCCAGCGAGCGCAAGCGTATGAAAACCTTCGTCGTCACGAGCGTCAGCGTCGGTGAAGGCAAGACCATGACGGCATTGAATCTCTCGTGGCTGCTGGCGCAAACCGACGGCGTGAGCGCGCTCCTGATAGACAGCGACCTGCGCAGCCCTTGTGCGACCAATTACCTGGGAATTCAGGATGAAGCTCCTATAGGCTTGTCCGAAGTCCTCGCGGGCGAGGCCACGCTCGAAGACACTATTGTTCGGCTTGAGCCCGCGGGGCTTCACCTTCTGCCGGGCGGCTCTGCGCGCGACGACTGTGCGGAGATGCTATCGGGGCCGACCTTCGGGCGCGTGCTGGCGGAAGCGCGCCGCATGTTCGACTTCATCATCATAGACGCGCCGCCGCTAGGGATTTTCACGGACGCCAACGTGCTCATCAATCGTGCCGACGGAGCGATGCTCGTCGTGCGCTCGGGCAAGACGCGTTACGGAGTAGTTGACCGCTTGTTGGACATGCTGCCGCGAGACCGCATGCTCGGCGTCGTCCTCAATCGCTCGGAAGAGGAGTTGGACGAAAGCACTTACTACTACCAGCGCCGCTCTTATGCTCGCACAGGGGAAGCAACAGAGGGCGAGCCGACGGAAGGATAAGGATAAGGAGGTCCGAAGCCATAAAGCTGTGAAACCCGCGCGCCTCAATACACGAACCGTGCTCTTGATTCTCGTCGAAGCAATGCTGCTTTTTAGCGGGATGATAGCCGCCGTGTATCTGCGTCTGGGGACTTACGATGGAGACCTTGAATTGCTCGCGCGTCGCGGCTTCTACAAAGCCGGTCTAGCGACCTTCTTCTGTCTCACGGCCTTTTATCTTTACGACCTCTACGACTTCGTGGTGATGCACGACCGGCGCGAGCTGATACTGCGTCTCGTTCAGGCATTGGGGCTGGCGTGGGTCGCTCTTGCTTTAGCATCCTACGCGCTGCCGCAGTTGATGATTGGTCGCGGCGTGTGGCTCATAGCGCTGCCGGTTGCGCTGACGCTCACGGTGACGTGGCGCGTCGCGATTCACTGGTTTCTGGGCCACCCCGGAATCGGTGAGCGCATAGTGATTGTCGGCTCCGGGCCGACAGCCGTGGAGATTGCGCGCGAGGCTCTGGAAAGACGCGACGCGGGCTATCGAATTTTAGGCTTTGTGGATTCGGACCCGGCACTCCTAGGCAAGAGTCTCATCAACCCGCGCGTGGTCGGGTTGACCACCGATTTAGAAGAGATTGTTCGCCGCCAGAATGTTGACCGCATAGTGGTCGCTATGGGCGAGCGGCGCGGGCAGTTTCCTTCGGACCAATTGCTGCGCCTGAGCCTGTCGGGAAACGTCTCCATAGAAGAGGGCGCGTCGTTTTACGAGCGGCTGACGGGCCGCGTGCATCTGGACATGATGCGCCCGAGCTGGCTTATCTTTTCCAGTCGCGGGCGACAGGCGCGCCTGAACGCCATCATACGCTCGGCCTTTCACCGTCTGATAGGACTCCTCGGCGCGATTCTTTCTCTGCCCATTGCCATCCTGACGGTCATACTGATTAAGCTCGATTCGCGCGGGCCTGTGCTTTACAGGCAGGAGCGCGTGGGCCGCAATGGCCGCCCGTTTACGCTGATGAAGTTTCGCTCGATGCGCGTCGATGCGGAAAAGGACGGGCCTGTGTGGGCGCGCAATGCGGACGACCGCGTGACGCGCGTCGGGCGTATCATACGCAAGATTCGCGTGGACGAGGTTCCGCAGTTCTGGAACATACTCAAGGGCGAGATGAGCTTTGTCGGCCCGCGTCCCGAGCGCCCGCACTTTGTCGCGCAGCTTGCCGAAGAGATTCCTTTCTACGAGCAGCGCCACCTGATTGCGCCGGGTCTGACGGGCTGGGCGCAGATAAAATACCCTTACGGCTCATCGATTGAAGACGCGCGCCAGAAACTGCAATACGATTTGTACTACATCAAAAATCAGAGCTTGCTGCTCGATGCCGCCATCATGTTCGAGACGGTCAAGACGATTCTGTTCGGTCGCGGCGGACGCTGATTTTGATGCGCCCGCGCACAAGGGGGAAGTTCTTTCAGGAGGTTTGAAAGAGATGAGGATGAAGATGAAAATCAAAGTGCTTGTATTCGTTACCCTGTTCGCTTTAGCTGCGCCCGCCGCCACTACGTTCGCGCAAACCGGCGCGCAGGAAGAAGGCGCGGAGCAGGGCAGCACGATGAGCAAACTCTCCGGCCAGGAAGCCAAAGACAAGAAAGACGGGAAAAAGAAGGACACGTCGAAAGAGACGGCTCCTTCGTCTTCGTCATCACAGGGCGGCGAACGTCTTGCGCCGGATGCTAAGACTAAGACCGCGACGCCTTCTGACGTTCCGCAGGCCATGCAGGCCGGGCGTCGTGAGCAGTTGTCGGAAGACGAAGCGGCTGTGCTTCCTTACTACAACAACTTCCTGACGAACTATCGCCTCGGCCCGGAAGACGTCATCTCTGTCGAAGTCTTCAACCAGCCGCGCTACTCCAGGTCGAACATCACGATTCCGCCCAACGGTCGCATCAGCTATTACCTGATTCCCGAAGGCGTGCTCGTCGTCGGCAAGACCACGCAGCAGATTCAGGAAGAGATTACTAAAAAGCTTGACGAGTACATCATAGACCCGCAGGTCACTGTCTCTTTGGAGAAAGCCATGTCGGCGCGCTACAGCGTGCTTGGGGATGTCGGCACGCCGGGTGTGAAAATCATGACGCGCCGCGTGAGCGTTTACGAAGCCATTGCCGAAGCGGGCGGCGTGCTCCAAACCGGCGATAAAAAGAAGGTCGTCATCCTGCGCCGCAAAGCGGACGGTACTCTAAACGCCATCCCCGTCAACGTCGCGGCCATCGAGCGCGGCCAGGCCAAAGAGATGGCCTATCTAGTCCCCGGCGATCAGGTCGTCGTCCCCGGCAATCGCCTCAAGAGTTTCCAACAACTGATGAGCCTGTTCCCAATCTTGTCCTTTGGCCGCATCTTCGGCCTACCCCTCTAAAAGCAGTGACAAGTGACGAGTGACAAGTGACAAGTAAAAAAACTTGTTCTTGCTTGTCACTTGTCACTTCTTCCTTACTTGGAGCCCCTATGATAAAGAGAGTTGTCGAGCCCATGACCCCGTTGTCGCAGTTGATTACCTCGCGCCTTCAGGAGCTTGGATTAAAGCAGGTGGATTTTTGTCGTCGCACGGGTTTTGATCAGGGGCTGCTCTCGAAGCTCCAGAGCGGAGTCATCACGACAATCAATCTTGAAAGCGCGCTGCGTCTATCGGACGGCCTCGACATCCCGCCCGAAGAGATTCTCTCGCTTCTGGGCAAACCGGAAGCGCACCAGCTCTTGACCCGTCTTTACGGCAACAACGTCTGCTCGCGCTGCGGTAAAGAACAGGCCGCGCCCGAGCCCGTCCTGATGATTACGACCGCCGCGCACCAGGCCTACACCATGGGCCGCGACGTTTCGCCCGTGCTGGCGCTCTTGCGCCACCTCTCAGCCACGCGCCGCAAGTCAACCGAGAAGCAGGCGCTCAAGACCACAGGCGACTGAGATGAAAATCAAAGACGTAGAGACGCTGGCGTACGGAGACGCGGAGACGCGGCGAAAAACAATCGCTTCACGGATTCGTACTTTCTTTGTCTCCGCGTCTCCGCGTCTCCGCGTCTCCGCGTCTCTCTTTTTCTTTCTAGCGCTCGCGCATGTGTGCGCTGTGATGGCTGTCGCTTCGTGGACGCGGCAATCTTCTGGGACGATGGCGTGGCTGCACAGCGTCTATTTTCTGAACGAGAGCAAGGGCTGGGCGGCTGGAAGCAACGGCGCTTTGATTGCAACCGTGGACGGCGGAGCGAACTGGCGCACGATTCCTCGCCCGACAGACGACACTATCCGCGACATCTACTTTTCATCCGAAAAGAACGGCTGGATTGTTTGCGAGAGAAGCATCTACCTGCTCAGGACTAAGGACGAGCCGCGCACCTATTTGATGAAGACCGTGGACGGTGGCGCACATTGGCAGCGCGTTAACATCATCGGCGCGGATTCTGACGCGCGACTCCTGCGCGCCATCTTTACGGATACGGGGCGGGGCTGGGCCTTTGGCGAAGCGGGTGTTTTGTACGCGACGCGCGACGGCGGCGCAAGCTGGTCGCGTCGTCCCTCTCCGACGCGTTACCTCCTTCTGGGCGGAACATTTTTGGATGAGAACACTGGCTGGCTCGTCGGCGCGGGCGCGACCATCCTGCAAACGTGGGACGGCGGCGAGACGTGGCGCGCAGGTCTTGTAGAAGCAAAGGGCGTGCGCTTTAACGCCGTCTCGTTCGCAGAAGCCCGCATAGGCTGGGCCGTGGGCACAGGCGGGCGCATCTTTATGACGCTCGACGGCGGGCGCACTTGGCGCGCGCAAACCTCGCCCGTCACAGCAGACCTCTTTGACGTCAAGTTTCTCAACGCTTCGGAAGGCTGGGCGGTCGGAGCGGAAGGGACTCTGCTTCACACCACAGACAGCGGCATACATTGGAAACAGGAGCCGAGCGGAATGACGCACCCGCTTGAAAGACTCTTCTTTTCGGGACGCGACCGCGCGTGGGCCGTCGGCTTCGGCGGCACAATCCTCGCCTACTCGCGCAGCGCCCCTCAAACAAAACCGCCCGAGCTGAAGAAACAGCAGTAGAAAAGAAGTGGATTGCCGCTGCTTGTTTCACACTAAGTTCGAGGTGAGAGTGTGCAGAGTCGTCCATAGCTCCGTAGGAGCTCTGATGTTTATAGCTAACAAGGGACAGAAATAAATCAAGCTCCGTAGGAGCGTCATGTTCCGCATCAGTGACATGCCGCTCCTACGGAGCTTGATTCTTAATTCTGACGATCAGGCTATAAACATCCGAGCTCCTACGGAGCTATCTTTGTGTGGCGTCGAACTCAAGTTATTTCACAGTGACCTTGACCTTCAAAGTGCTCGCGCCCTTTTCATGAAACCACGCGACGTGCTCCTGCAACATTCCAATTTCCAGAACGTACTCGCCCGCCTTTTTCGGAGCCGTCGCAATCAAAGAAAACTCCGCTTCCTGTCCCGGCGCGATATCAAAGGGCAGCAACGCCCGCCCATCGTCCACCACATTCTTTTCATTCTTCTCGTCAATCCAGCGATTGCCAGCCTTAATCCAGAACTTGCCGTCCTCCTGTCCAAGCGCGGGCCACACAGCGTTGCCCTCATTCCTCACCTTGACCTGAAGCACGCGCTGCCCACCGCGCTCCATCGTCGTCGGCAGCTTCGACAAAAACAGCACGACCTTAAAAGCCCCATCCGGCAAAGGCCCGGTCGCCACTGTCTTCGGCGGCACAGTCGGCGCTGGCTGCGGCTCGCCCCCATCCCTTTTCTCAGACCGGCAGGCAGCAACGACGAACAGCAAACAAACTAAAATAAACAAGGCGCGCTTCATTCTTCTCCCTGCGCCTCGTCCGCTTCTTTCCCACGCCGCTCGGGCCGCATGTGCGGAAACAAAATCACCTCGCGGATAGTGTGCTTGTTCGCCAGAATCATCACCAGCCGGTCAATCCCAATCCCAATCCCCGCTGCCGGAGGCATCCCATACGACAGAGCCCGTATATAATCCTCATCCAACACCATCGCCTCCTCATCCCCCCGCTCACGCTGCTCCATCTGCTCAAGGAAACGTTCACGCTGCTCCACAGGATCATTCAGCTCCGAAAAGCCATTTGCTAACTCCATTCCGCTGACGAAAAGCTCGAAGCGTTCTGCAACTGTTGGATTAACAGGCGAAGCTTTTGAGAGCGGAGAGATTGGTTTAGGAAAATCGTAAATGAATGTTGGTTGGACTAAGTTGGGTTCCGCCACCCACCCGAAGAGAGCCTCTATTGCGTGAGCTACCTTAACTTCTTTAGGAGTTTCAGCATGCCGGTCAACCTTTGAGAGGGCTGTGACAGACCTGCCAGATGATACTCTCTTCCATACCTCTTCCTTTTGATTATTAATTGCGGTAACTCTTTCAAATTCATTTTGTGCCATTTGTGCCGCTTGAGCTAATTCAAACTCGATGTCCGTTACGAAATGGTGCAAGCGTGAAACACGTAAAGGCTCATCAAGCCAGTTTATATCAAAGCTCTCGCCACCTAGATCACCATATCCCCAGTATTTTGCAATCGCTTGCTTCATAGTAAGCCGCTCGAATTTTCGCGAGAAATCAATCTCACGTTCACCGAAGTGAAAGCGCATCCCTCGTCCGAGATTTTCCAGAGACGTTTTAATTAAATCCTCTGAGAAATCCATCATCCCGTTGGCGTCCATGTAGGCGCAGTAAAACTCAAGCATGGTGAATTCGGGATTCCAGCGATAGCCGATGCCTTCGTTGCGGAAGTTGCGATTCAGTTCGTAGACCTTCTCGAAGCCGCCGACGAGCAACCTTTTCAAATAGAGTTCGGGGGCGATGCGTGCGAACAAGTCTATGTCGAGGGCGTTGTGGTGCGTCTTGAAGGGTTTGGCGGCTGCTCCGGTGGCGAGGGGGGTGAGCATGGGTGTTTCGACTTCGATGTAGCCGTGGTCGTCTAGGAAGCGGCGCATCTCGCGTATGACCTTTGAGCGAAGCTCAAAGATTTCGCGTGGCGTTAATTCTCCTTCTTCACGTTCGACTTTCAGGCTTCCGGCAATCAAATCGGCGTAGCGCTGGCGCTGGCGAATCTCGGGGTCGTTGATGCCGTGCATCTTGTCGGGCATGGGGACGAGCGCCTTGGCGAGGAAGTGCAGCTCGCGGACGTGTATGGAAAGCTCGCCCGTTTTGGTGACGAAGAGATAGCCCTCGACGCCTATGAAGTCGCCGTGGTCCAGTAGATTGAAAAGCTCCCAGCCTTTGCCTTCTTCTTCGAGGACTTCTCCGGTGTCGTTGTTGACGGCACGCACGTCGGCCTTCTTGACGTAAATCTGTAAACGGTGGACGCCGTCGGAAAGATGCACGAAGGCGGCCTTGCCCATGACGCGCGGCGGCGTGGAGATGCGACCGCTTACGCGCACAGCGAATTTGTTCAGCTCCGCGTTGGCCTTTTCCAACTGCTCGGGCGTCGGGCGCGCGTCTTCTTCTATAGCGGGCACGAGCTGCTTGAACTCTTCATTCGTGACGATTGCCGTGACGGTATCTTCGTGGCCCGTCACGCGGCTGCGCTCGAACTTGTTCGGATAGACGTTGCCGACGATGTTGCGTATCCCGTCCAGATGCTCGCGCCGCGCGCGTGTCTGGTCGTTGTCTTCCATGAAAGGGCTGCTCAAAAGGGTTTGCTCCAATCTCCAAAAGGAAAACGCTGATTATAATGAAGCGCACAACTGTCAGCAATCAGCCAACGAAAGTCTGAAGCCGGGAGTCTAGAGTCTGGAGTCAAAAGAAAGAAGGTTTTTGTTTTCGACTCCGGACTCCGGACTCTAGACTCGGGACTGCCGGATTGGAGAGTCATGTCTCTTCATGCTAGAGTTTTAGGGTTCACATGAGCGGAAAAGTAGTTTCGACTGTGGAGATGCGCGAGGAGCGCGAGCGCCTGCGTGCGGCTGACAGGCGGCTGGTTTTTACCAACGGCTGCTTCGACGTGCTGCACGTAGGGCACGTGCGCTATTTACAGGCGGCGCGCGAGCTTGGAGATGCGCTCGTGGTGGCGATTAACAGTGACCGGACGGTGCGGGAGCTAAAAGGCGAGGGCCGCCCCATCTTCGGCCAGAGTGAGCGCGCTGAAATGCTCGCCGCGCTCGCCGCGGTTGATTACGTCACGGTCTTTGACGACGTGAGCCCGCGCTCTCTGATTGCCGAACTCTTGCCAGATGTGCTGGTCAAAGGCGGTGATTACGCACTAACAGAGATTCACGGGCGCGAAGAAGTCGAAGCCTCCGGCGGTCGCGTGCTCTCGCTCCCCTTTGTAGAAGGCGCGTCAACGAGCAGCATCATAGAGAAGATCAAGAAGAACAATGCAAAGTGCAAAGTGCAAAATGATGAATGAAGAGAAAGACCGTCTTTAATTCTGCATTTTGCACTTTGCACTTATCATTTTTTTATGAGTAGTACGGTTCAATCTACGTCATTGCTTCAGCGCGTGTTGCGGCGTGTGGCCGAGACGGATGAGTTCGCGCGGCTGTTGGATGAAATTCGCGGGGGCGCGCGTGTCATCAACATCAGCGGGTTGATTTCAGTGCCCGCACGCGCGCTCGTGCTCTGCGCTTTGCAGCAGGCTACGGGGAAGTGCTTTGCCGTGGTGACGGAGGCCAATCGCGATTTGGAAGCGTGGGAGCGCGACGTGCGTTTCTGGTATTGCGCGCTGCGCGGTCGGGCGGATTGTGAAGAGACCGTGCTGACCTTGCCCGCTTCCGAGAGCGACCCTTACGCGGGGGCGTCGCCGCACGCGGAGACATTAGAGCGACGCGCGCTGACGCTCTGGCAACTGGCGCGTGAGCGCAAAGATTTTGTTCTGTTGACGGCGCGTGCGCTCGCACGTCGAACTCTTCCGCCCGAAGAGTTGGCCGCAGCAGGCGCTGTGCTTCGTCGCGATGAGGATTACGCGCCGGAAGAGCTGGTCGAAAAACTTCTGGCTGCGGGTTACGTGCGCGAAGACCCTATCGGCGCGGTCGGCGAATTTTCTACGCGCGGAGGCATCCTTGATGTGTGGTCGCCGGGGATGATTGCTCCCGTGCGCGTGGAGTTTTTCGGCGACACGGTTGATTCCATACGCGAGTTTGACCCGGAGACGCAGCTTTCCACGGCACAGTTGAAAGAAGTATTGATTGCGCCGATGAGGGAACTGGCCGTTACGGCTTCGGACTTTCGCGAGTGGGCCAAGGTAGCGCGCGAGCGCTGGGGCGATGAAAGATTTGAACGCTCCCTGCGCGACCGTACGGTCTTTGCCGAAGAGGGCGAGACGTTTCCGGGTTGGGAGTGGTTGATGCCGCTCGTGCGCCCGCGCCGCTCAAGCGCGTTTGATTATCTAAAAGATGCTGTGCTCGTGATTGAAGAACCGAGCGCTATCGAAACGCATTTAGCCAACGCATACGAAACGCTCGCGGCGCGCTACGAGGAGACGGAAAGCGCGGACGAGCTGGGCCTGCCGCCCGAAGAATATTACCTGACGGCGGAAGAATTGCGCGCTCAGCTGGAAGGCGCGCCTCGCGTAGAGCTGCGCACTCTGGGTCGCGCGGCGGCTGTTGTGGATCAAGGGCTGGCTCTTGATGCTCAAGAGCCTGAGATTTCGATTGGACGCGCGCGTAAAAGTGCAACTCCGCTCTTTCTCTTTCCGGTGGTCGAGGCCGCGCCGGAAGTCGAGTGGCGCACACAGAGCGTGCGTCGCTATCACGGGCGTTTGAACGAACTGGCAGACGACCTGCGCCGCGCTGAACAAGAACGAAATGCTCTCGCGCTGCTTGCCATGCCGGGTATTGGAACTGCGGAGCGCGTCGCGGATATTCTGAGCGATTACAACTTGAGCGCGCGCGTCGCTTTGCCTATGGAGAGTGCGGGCGCGTCCATAGCCGAACAGGATAAAGGAGCAATCGTCACCGTCGGACGACCTTCGGGCGGGTTCGAGCTTCCTTCGGCGCGGCTCGTCGTTCACGTCGAGAGCGATCTTTTTGATGAAGCGAACGAAGCTCCTATAGAGCGACGCGCGCCGGGGACGACCACCACGAGCCCTAAACGGCGCAAGTCAAAGACGGCTGCTTTTATCTCCGACTTCCGCGACCTCAAAGTTAATGATTACGTCGTCCACATAGACCACGGCATCGCGCGCTTCGGCGGTTTGCAAACGCTCGATCTTGGCAACCGCACGGGCGAGTTCATGCTGCTCTATTACGCTGATGATGCCAAGCTGTATGTTCCCGTCGAGCGGCTAGACCTTGTTCAGCGTTATTCGAGCGCGGAGGGGCGCGAGCCGCAGCTTGACCGTCTGGGCGGTCTTGGCTGGCTGAAGACCAAGGCCAAGGCCAAGCGCGCGATGCGCGACATGGCCGACGAGCTATTGAGGCTCTACGCAGAGCGCAAGCTCGTCACGGGTTATTCATTCGCAAGCGACAGCCCCTGGCAGCGCGAGTTTGAAGAGGGCTTCGAGTATATCCTCACGCCGGATCAGGAGACGGCCATCGAGGATGTTAAGCATGATATGGAAGAGATGATGCCCATGGATCGTCTCTTGTGCGGCGATGTCGGTTACGGGAAAACAGAAGTGGCGATGCGCGCCGCCTTCAAGGCCGTGATGGAATCAAAACAGGTGGCCGTGCTGACGCCGACCACTGTGCTTGCTTATCAACACTATGAGACATTCCGCGCGCGCTTCGCGGCCTTTCCCGTGAGGGTGGAATTGATTTCTCGTTTTCGCTCTACGAAAGAACAGAAAGAGATTGTCAAACGCGTCGAAGCGGGCGAGATAGACATTGTCATAGGCACGCATCGCCTGCTTTCCAAGGACGTGAGCTTTCGTGATCTGGGACTGGTGGTTGTGGACGAGGAGCAGCGTTTTGGCGTCGCGCACAAGGAGCGGCTCAAGCAGTTGAAGAAGCGCGTGGATGTCCTGACGCTTTCGGCCACGCCGATTCCGCGCACGTTGAATATGTCGCTCATGGGTTTGCGTGATATGTCTGTGATAGAGACTCCGCCGCGTGACCGCCTTGCGATTCAAACACAGGTCGTGCAGTTTTCCGAATCCGTTATCAAGTCTGCGGTCGAGCTTGAATTGCAGCGCGCGGGACAGGTCTTCTTTATACACAACCGCGTGGAATCAATCGAGACCATAGGCGCACTCGTCCAGCGTCTTGTGCCGCATGCTCGCGTCGCCGTCGCCCACGGGCAGATGAATGAAAAAGAGATGGAGCAGGTGATGCTCGATTTCGTTGATTTCAAATATGATGTTCTGGTTGCGACGACCATCATCGAGAACGGAATAGACATCCCGCGCGCTAATACGATCATCATAAACCGGGCCGACGCCTATGGTCTGGCGCAGCTTTACCAGTTGCGCGGGCGCGTCGGGCGCTCTAATCGCCGCGCTTATGCTTATTTACTGATTCCGTCCGAACAGGGCTTGACGCCGATTGCGCGCCGCAGACTTGCAGCCATACGCGAGTTCTCGGACCTCGGCGCGGGCTTTCGCATCGCGGCTTTGGATTTGGAATTGCGCGGGGCCGGGAATCTTCTGGGCGGCGAACAGTCGGGCCACATGGACGCGCTCGGCTTTGATCTTTACACGCAGATGCTTGAGCGCACCGTGGCCGAGCTGCGCGGCGAAACGGTCGAAGACGAGACGAGCGTTTCCATTAACCTCGGCGTCAACGTCGCCATCCCCGAAGATTACATCTCGGACATGGGCCAGCGCCTCAGAACCTACAAACGCGTTTCAAGTGCGCGCGACGAAGAGACCTTGCGCGCGATTCGTGTGGAAACGGAAGACCGCTACGGGCGACTTCCGGAGGAGGTCTGGCGGCTTTTCGATTACGCGCGGCTGCGCTTGATAGCGGAAGAGATGGGCGTCATCTCGGTTGATAAAACGGCGGGCGGAATCTCAATTAAATTGAGCGAGCGTGCGCGCGTTGCGCCCGACAGGCTGATGAGTTTAGTCGGACTCCGTGAGGGCGCGTCGTTTGCACCGTCGGGCGTGCTCAGGCTTGAGCTGAGTGAAAAAGAGCGGGACGAGCCGCTGGAAACAGCCCGTGGCGTGTTGCTGGAAATACGTGCAACAGATTAGAATCCCTGCTTTGGGTTTTAGCTCCCGGCCAAGGACTGTCACCCGCGTTGAAAATCACGCTCCCCAGGGTGCTTTTTGCGCCCCTAGTTTTTCCCGACACATGGCGTATTAAACCGGCGGTTTGTTGCTCGGTCTAGGAGCACCGGCCTTTTGAGTAGAGAATTGAAAGAGAACTTTTGACGTGCGCAAGCCCGAACCATTCGGGCTCGCCGCAAGCTTTAAGGAGTAGAAAAGCTGTGAAATCCATTTTTCAGACCTTTATCGGAGCGACGCTCCTGTTTTCTCTCGCGCTAGGGCTAATCCCCAACGCGCGCGCGCAGGAGGGTGAGCCCGTGGTGGTCGATGAAGTCATCGCTCAAGTCAACGACCAGGTGATTACGCTTTCGCAGGTCAAGCGCGACATGCGCGAAGCCATAGAGGGCTTAAAGGCGCAGGGCGCGACCGAGCAACAGGCCACGGAGGAAGTCACCAAGCGGCGCAACGAATTGATTGCTTCGCTGATTAACGAACAGGTCATCGTCCAGAAGGGCAAGGAGATGAATCTCTCGGACGATGTCGAGACAGAAGTCAACCGTCGCCTGCTGTCGGTCGCCAAGGAACAGAACATCTCCACGATGGAGGGTCTGGAAGAGGCCATGCGGCAGAGCGGCGTTGAACCCGCAGTAGTACGTCAACGCCTGCGCGCAGACATCATGAAAGAGTTCGTCTTTAACGAACTGGTTGACCGCAGAATCTATCTCGGCATCACGCCCACAGAGGCCGAAGCTTATTACAAGGCGCACCCCGACAAGTTCCGCAAAGCCGAGACCGTGAGCTTGTCTGAAATCTGGCTCCCGCTCGGTCCCGGTAAAAACGAGGCGGACGTTCGTGCCAAGGCGACGCAGTTAGTGACGCAGGCGCGCGCCGGAGCAAACTTCGGCGAACTGGCCGCGCAGAATTCCGAGCGCACGCAGAACGGCCAGCCCGTCGCGCCGCAGACCCGTGGCAAAGTCGGCACGTTTCAAATCCCGGACCTCAGACCCGACCTTGCGGCAGCCATTAAACCTATAGCCGCAGGCGGCGTCACAGACCCGATTCGCACCAACGAAGGCTATCAAATCCTGCGCGTCGACGAGCGCGTTCCCGGCTCTGATGCGGGCGCTTATAACGAGATGAAAGTGCGCGAAGTAATCACGGTTGAGCGCCGCGAGAAAGAGCGCACAGATTATCTACAGCGCCTGCGCAAGGAAGCCTACATCAAGATTGCGGAGAACTATCGCGCCGCGCTTGAGCCCATGCTCGGTCTCACAGCGCCCACATCAAGCGCCACCACGCCCGCGAAAAAAGACGATAAGAACAAGTCCAAGAACAAACCGTAGAAAGCAGGGATGAGGGCGGAGGGATGAGGGATGAAAGAATAGCTATTCAACTTGAATAGTTTTTACTTCATCCCTCATCCCTCCGCCCTCATCCTTTTCTTCATGCGTCTTGATCTCTTTCTCAAAGCGAGTCGTCTTGTCGTGCGTCGCGCGGTGGCGCAGGCTTTGTGTGAAGCGAATGCTGTAGAGGTCGGAGGCGTGGCTGCTAAATCTTCGCGCGCGGTCAAAGAGGGCGATGAAATCAGTTTGCGACGCGGTAAGCGTTTAACGGTCGTGCGCGTTCTCTCTATCCCTACCACCAAGCAAGTCTCCAAGTACGAAGCCTCTAAACTTTATGAAATCCTGAGTGATACGGAACAGGCTGCGGAAGACTGGAATTAAGCCTCAATTGAGTTTTTACTCTTAATGTCCACCACCTGAACCGAGAGGCTCAAGCCCGCAAGCGCGTTCGCTTTTAGAGCGCGCATCGCAAATCCGGAATGTGAAAACGTTTCAGAAACGGACTGAGCCCGCAAGCGCCCCAGTATTCTCTGGCCCTTAATCGCCTCCTCGCACGCTTGGCATGCAAGTTGCGATTCATCTCTCCTGAATCTGACTATCTTGCACTGGCCGCAGACGAAAAGTTTTTAGGGGGCACACAAAGGGAAGGGTTATGAACATTCTCAGTAATTTCTTTACGGATGATCTCGCCATAGACCTCGGCACAGTCAACACTCTCATCTATGCTCCGCATCGCGGCGTTGTTTTAAACGAGCCGTCGGCGGTAGCGATTCACAAGTACACGGGCGAAGTGCTGGCCGTTGGCGCAGAGGCGCATAAGATGTTGGGGCGCGAGCCGCAGGATACGGAAGTGCATCGCCCCGTTCGCGGCGGAACCATCAACAACTTCGACGTGGCGGAAAAGATGCTCAAGGCTTTCATCAGCCGCGTGCATGAAAGTCACAAGCGCCGAAGCCACCTCGTGATAGGCGTCCCCGGTTCCTCTACCACACTCGAACAGCGTGCCTTGCGTAATGCGGCGCACGAAGCACGCGCCACGCGCGTTGATCTGGTTAACGAGGGATTGGCCGCCGCGCTCGGCGCAGGACTCTCGTTTGAAGACGAGCGCGCGCATCTCATAGTGGACATCGGCGGCGGCACGACCAACATCGCCATCATCGCCTCGGCGGCGGTTGTACAGAGCATGAGCCTGCCAGCGGCGGGCAACGCGATGGACGAAGCCGTGCGCGATTACGTCCGCACTCAACACGCCATGCAGATAGGCGAGCGCACAGCCGAACAGGTCAAGAAAGAGCTGGGGACGGCGCGCAGCGAGAAAGAGAAAGACGAAGCGCAGGAGCGGCGCATGGAAGTCGTAGGGAAGGAGCTGACCGACGGTTCTGCGAAGGCAGTGGATTTGAGTTCGCGCGAAGTGCGCGAAGCGCTTGAGCCCGTGCTCGCGGAAATCATCGCGGGCGTGCGTCGCGTGATAGAGGAATCGCAGCCGGACGTCACGGCAGACATCTATCACACAGGGATTATTTTGACGGGCGGCGGAGCGCTTCTGGACGGCATGGCCGAACGGCTTCAGCAGGAATTGAAACTCCATGTAGCCGTGGCCGACGACCCGCTTTCAGCAGTCGCGCGCGGCGCAGGCCGTCTCCTCGAAGACACGGAAAGATTGCAGCGCGTCGCCATCCGCGAGGACGTTCCAGTATGGCAAGCGTCCGAAGAATTAATCGTCAACTGGTAAATCAATTTGAGCCCCTGAAAGGGGCGACATATCAGTAGCCCGGCACGTTAGTGCCGGGACAATGTCGTGACCATGATGATTGAGCCCCGTAGGGGCGACATTGGATGTCGCCCCTACGGGGCTCAATCATTTATACGACGCTTTCCCCCCACGGCTCACGCCGTGGGCTACTGATATGTCGCCCCTTTCAGGGGCTTCACTGTGTTGTCCGCTCTCGCACAACTGTTTCCTCTGGATTTTCTTCCGCGATGGCGGGCGCTGCGAGCGCAGCTTTGGCGGGACGCGCTTGTTCCGGATTTTCATCATCCGCTTCTATCGCTTCACGCACCATGACTCTCTCGCTCTGATTGAGCCGCTCGTAGGCGCGCACGATTTGTCGCGCCCTGTCATCCGCCTCACGTTCGGGCGCGGGCTCAAGCAGGATGAGGCCGGTCGTGTAGAGCGCGAGCGTGAAAAACGAGATGTAGCCCGTGGCCGGTGCAAAGCTCTGCGCGTCGAGTGTGCCGAAACTGATGCCTTCTAGCAGAACGCCCGCCAGCTTCTTTAACCAGCTTCCTTCGGGCGCGTACAGCGTGGCAACAATCATGTGCTTGAGCACAAAGGCCGTGCCGAAAAGCACTGTCAGGCTGCGCAAGAGTCGGCGCGCGTCGAAGTCTGAGAACTGGTTGTTCCAGAGCGTCCATAGAAAGAAGAACGAAAAGAGCCAGAACAAAAGCCCTCGCTCTGGGAGCACGGAATTAAACGCCTGCGCCGAAGCGAAAAAGAGCGCGATGAGCGTCAGCCCGTGCGACAGGTTGACGAGCAACGGGTAATCGCTTCGTATCCACTCGCGCAGGTTTACAAGCTGCCCGCGCACAAAAAGGAGCATGAGCAAGACGGCCAGAACGAGCGTGATGAGCGGAGGCGGAACGAAGATAAAAGCGTGGTCCAATGCGCCAACGCGCAGGCCGCCCAATAGCGCCACCGTCAAAAAAATCATCGGCAGCAAGATAAAGCGCACCAGCGCGCGATTTCTGGAACGTTCTTTTGTCACTTTCGTTTCCGCAAGACCTTGAGCGGGTTAAGGTCTTCAAGGGAGCGCTCCATGCCTTGCTCAAGCTCCGCTTTCAGCTCGGCGGGCGTCTTCATCTGTAAGTCCGCATCATCGACGCGCAGGGTCCCCGTGGGCGCAAGATTAATCGCGCGGTTGACCGCTTCGAGTCCTTGCCTGAAAAGCGCGTCGTCGTTATAGACGCGGCCCCAGCCTTCCCTGTAAAAAGCGTAAGCGATGTAGAATTGCGTGCGCGCGTCGCGTTGCTCCGGGTCGGCGCGTCCCCATTCGTCGCGCGCCGCACGAAACTGCTCCTGACGAAACAGCCTGAGCCCTTCGTCGAATTTCGCCTGGTCTATCTGGTAAGTGCCCGCGACGACCTGCGCGCCCGTCGCCACTTCCGCGAGGTTGCGCGGCTCCGTGGCGTAAATCCAGACGATAAAGAGCGCGTAAAGCAGCGTCCACGCCACGCCGACCGATTGGATAAGCCTGTGTTGCATTGCTATAATCCTGGTTTCCTAGAGAGAGAAGCTAGAGAATATCTCTGTCTCTGTCAACAAAGCGCCGAAGGCTCGGCTCGACCTCAAATCTTAATTTGAATCCAAGGAGACCCTACCGTGAGAAAATCCTTCGCACACACGCTCAAGCAGTCGTTGGCTGCGCTCTTTATCGTCGCTCTTTTCTCGACGCAGCTTGCCGCGAACCCGACACCCGAGAAAATGAAGCCGGAAGAACTGGTCGCCAAGCACCTCGCCGCCATCGGCACGCCCGAGGCGCTGGCCGCCGTCAAGTCGCGCGTCATGATTGGCAACGTCGCGGCCAACCTCAAGGTCACCAATACCTTGATTAGCATTGACGGGCCTGCGCAGCTTGCCTCCGAAGGCGACAAGGTTTTGCTCGCCATGATCTTCAGCGCGAATAACTATCGTTACGAAAAGGCGGGCTATGACGGTCGTGATTTGACGGTCGGAGTATTGGAGACGGCCGCCGCTCCCTCCTCAGCGACTTTTTCTTCGCGCACGAATCAATCTTCAAAGAAGGTTTGATCGGCGGCGCTCTCTCATCCGCGTGGCCGCTTTTCAATCTCGCCGCGAGAAAGCCGAAGATGAGCTATGAGGGCTCGAAGAAAATCGATGGCCGGCAGGTGCACGAGCTGAAATACAGCAAGACCGGAGACCTTAAGGTCAGTCTCTTCTTCGACGCGGAAACGTTCCAGCACGTCCGCACCGAATACAAGTTTACACTCCCGGCACAGATGAGCGCGGTCCCGACAGATTCCGCCAGCCAGAAAGAGAGCAACTTCAAAATGATAGAAGAGTTCTCGGACTTTAAGACGACCGAGAGCAAGCTCACCCTGCCGCACACGTACAAGATTCGTCTCGTGATCGAGATGCCGCAAAGAACGCAGACACTGGATTACGCGATGACCTTCTCGCAGTTTGCTTTCAATCAGCCGGTGGAAGCAGCCATGTTCAGCTTGAAGTAACGGCGCGCGCGCAGGCTCTTTCGTGCATCGAATTTTAATTAAAGGGGAGCGCGCGCGCAGTCTGCCATGGAGAGCGAGTCTTTCGAGGTGGCGCGCTGGACTTTTGATAAAGTATGATTGATGAACACACGGCAAGAGAAATAGACCGCTATCGAGCGACGGCGCGCGAAATGGGAGACGCCGCGCTCGAAGCCATCGGTCGCGGCGACATCGGTCTGGCGCGCACGACTGCGCGTCAGGCCGCGCAGTGGGCGCGCATAGTTCTACAGTTAGAGACGGGCGAGAAGCAGGTCGAGCCTGAAACGCTTGAATCCCCCGCGAGAGCCGGGAAGGATTCAGAGCATACACAGGCCGCTTTGGCAGAGTCGCTTCGGGAAGAATAACAATGGGTGTAGTAGCTGAAAAGAAAATCAAGCCGTTCAAGATCCGCGACGTAGAGATAAACCCGCCGCTCATCCTCTCTCCGATGGCGGGCGTCACAGACATCTCTTTTCGTCGCCTGTTAAAGCGGCGCGGCGGAATAGGTCTCACCGTCTCGGAGTTTATCTCCGTCGAGGGATTGACGCGCCACAACCCGAAATCGAAACGACAGATGCGCTTCTTTGAAGAGGAGCGCCCCTTTGCCGTGCAGATTTTCGGAGGCCAGCCGGAGAGGATGGCTATGGCCGCGCAGATGGCCGAAGAAGTCGGCGCGGATATTCTGGACATCAACTGCGGCTGTCCCGCGCCCAAAGTCGTCAAGCACGGCGGAGGCTCTGGCTTGCTCAGAGATTTGTCGCGCCTGGAAACTATCTTGAAGGAGATCAAACGCCGCATCAAGATTCCGCTCACCGTCAAGATACGCGCGGGCTATTACGACCACACCATCAACGCCATAGAGACCGCACGCCTTGCGGAAGCCTGCGGCGCGGAACACATAGCCCTTCACGGGCGAACGAAAGAGCAGGGCTACAAGGGATTAGCCAACTGGGATTTGGTGCGGCAGATAAAAGAAGTGGTGAGCGTGCCCGTTTCCGGAAGCGGCGACGTGGTGACGGTCGAAGGAGCGTTCAAGCGCTGGCGCGAGACCGCGTGCGACGGCGTGCTGATAGGACGCGGCGCGATGGCGAACCCCTGGATTTTCCGCCAGATTGAAGACGCCATCGAAGGACGCGAAATCTTTCAACCTACTCTGGAAGAAAAACGCGCCGTGCTCCTTGAGTACTTCGAGATGCTGCGCGAGGACATGCCGGAAGTGCCCGCCATTGGAAAGATGAAACAATTGGCCGGGCAGTTTACCAAGGGCTTGCAGGGCGGCGCGCTTTTCCGCACGACCATTTATCATTCGCATTCGGTCGAAGAGGTCATGGACCGCATCACGGAATATTTTGAAGCGATGCGCGACGGGCGTCCCTACTACGGCGAAGGCAAAGCAGTTGAAGAGGAAGAAGTAGTGCTCGATTCGTGCGAAGCGGCAACAACAACATGAATTGCGGAATGCGGATTTCGGATTGCGGATTGAAAAGAACGAAAGTTGCTGCTTCTCGTTCTTTTCAATCCGCAATCCGAAATCCGCATTCCGCAATCGAGAAGGGGGATTATTCATATGGCGGAAGATGACACAATTCAGAAGTGCGCGCACCAGAAATGTAGTTGTCAGGTTGAGGGCAAGAAACGTTATTGCAGCGACTATTGCGAGGACGCGGCGGATTCGGACCCGACCAGCGAATGTACGTGCGGGCACGCGGGCTGCAAGTAACTACGGTTGCGGCGAAGCGTCATCAAGCAAAGGCTGAAGCGACCTTGCATCATCAAGTAGAGGTCGCTTCGGCTTTTACTCTTCCATGTCTGGTGTTCTCGATTCCTTTGTAGCGGGTGGCTGGCCCGGTATGAAGACCGCCTCAAGCCTCGCGATTGCTTCTATGGGAATCCCTTCGAGCCACACGCCGTATCCGTAATCGAGCGGCACGGAAGACCCACGCGCAAAATTCCTGACTTCAAAGAGCGTCATCTTTTCCGCGCCCTTTAAGAGGCGGCCTTGACGGTCGTAGGCGCGAAGCTCGAAGGATACGCGCGGCCAACGCCGTCCGGTGTTGTTGAAAATCCAGCCCTTGAGCTTTGTGCTGCCACGTGCTTTTGTCAGGCGAAGCTCCGTGAGATAGAACGTGCCACGGTCAGTTGAAACGACAACCGTTGGTATCTTTCTCCCCGACGCGCTTTCAATCGCGGACGTGCTTGCAGTGCCGAGCAAGGCTTCAGCTTCTTTGTTTTCTGCGCGGCCCGGCTCGTGCCCGCCGCCTAAGCCTGTCGTCCACACAAAGACGCCGAGCCACAGGCACAGCACAAGCCTCGCCGCTCTTTTCATGAAGCCATTGTTTGAAAATCCGTTTCGCACTTTTAGCCTTCCAGCTTTTTACTACGCCGCTTACCTTCGTTTCTTCGGCGCTGCCGCATCTTTTCCTGTTGCTCCACCAGTGTCCAAATCCACAGCCGCAGGGTAGCCCTTGCCCTTGAGCGCAGCGACTTCTATTACCACTTCCTTTTTGCCCTGCACCTTTTTGGTCACCTGCGGCATGGCTGCCTGATTTCCATTTTTGGTGGAAGGGCTCGGTGCGGCATTGGCGTTAGCGTTCTTCGGTTCTTCGGCGTCGGTTCGTCCACGCGCATCGCGCGACATATCACGGAGCGCGGCGAGCGTCTTCTCTCTTTCTTCCGGGCTGAACTGGTCGAGCGTGACGCCGTAGGCTTTGAGCACAGCCGCTAGACGTTCTTCCGTGTTTGTATCTTGATCGTAAACGTCACGGTAGATGTAGAGCTTGCCGTCTTCGACAACGATGGTTTCGTAGCGCAGCTCTATGGGCACGCCGTTTTGTAGCGACACAGTTTTGGTCTCAGTCTTGTTGCGCAAGATTTCGTCAATCTGCTCGTCCGTGAGCGTTGCTCCGCCGAGACGCGCGAGGACGGGCGCGAACTGGCGCATCTGCGCGTTGGTCAAACCGACGCAGCCGTGCGATGCAAAGCCTCCGATTTGTGCCTGAGACTTTCCGCCGTGAATGAGCGAGGGCGGGCCTATGGGAATCTTGGCGATGCCAAGCGGATTCTCAGGGCTACCGGCTTTGACGGGCTGACCCTTCTTGACTTCGCTCGTCTCTTTGACCCAGGGCGAATAGGGAGGCGTCCACGTAGGGTTAAAGACAATCTGTTTGGCGTCGCGCTGTCCGGTGGGGAGAGGGAATTCGGGATAGCCTATGCCGACTTTATAAGATTTGGTGAGCCGACCGTTTTCAAAAATGTCCATGCGATAGGCGGGAGCGTTGACGACAATCCGTGTGTCTTTCGGGATGGCGTTGGCCGCTGTGGCCGTGGCGGCAGTTGAGCCGCCCTGATTGCCGCCCCAGCGCTCGCGTATCAGGCTCGATAGCTCGCGCGCTTTCTCTTCGCCTATGACCTGTTTGATACGGGCAGCGGCCTGCTCGCTCGCGGCGCTCGTCGTTCCCGCATAATCTGCGCCGCCTTCGTTGAGCTTCGCCGTCTCCTCGCGCGCAATCTTTTGCAGCTCGGCAATCTGCGCGTCAGTTAATTTAAGCCGCTCTTTGAGCGCCGTCTTAAAAGCTTCGTCTTCATAAAAGAGCGCGTCCAGGACTGGCAAAGTGACGGGCAGAAAGTTTGTGCTCGCAGGGTTCGACGTGGCGGCGGGAGGCGCAGTCGCGTTGGCGTTGCTGTTGGTTGTGCTCGTGGTCGTGGTGGTGTTGTTGCCGCCGGGTTGAGTCACGCAACCGGCCAAGGCCAACAGAAACAGAAAAGCAAGCGTCGCGCTCGCCCGTCGAAAATTGCTCATCTCTTTTAATCTCTCCAATGACAGCTCTGAAAACTCAAAGCGAGAATTGTGCAAGAGACGTGCCCGTGGGATGAGGCTCTTGTAAATCAATGGTTTGGGAGATGTGGAAGCAAAGCGCGGCCCGCCGGATTGAACTATTAGCGAACGCCGCCCGTCCTGATTTTAGATTTTGGATTTTGGATTAGAGCGACGATGAATGTAGTAGAGCTTCAATCCAGTCTCGCTAATCTAAAATCCAAAATCCGCAATTCACCCGACGTATTCCCAGTGCCAGGGTTCGTAGAAGTAGGGGCGGAAGCCGAAGCGTTCGGCGTTGCGGACGAGCCAGCGATAGATTTTGGTTTGGACCTGCACGGCGCGGTTCGAGTCTTCGGTCGAGACGGGCTCGCCGCCGACGTAAACGTCCAGAGCGCGGCCTGTGAAGTGCGGGCTGTTGACGGCTAAGCCTGCGGAGCCTGCGTTCGGAGATTGCTGGCGCAGCCGCTCCTGATACTCGCGTGAGCGAAAGGCCGAGACGATCTTTAAATATTGTTCCGACGACGCAAGCTCTGTCGAAGACGCGGACTTTAAGCCGAGCGACTTGTCCGCAATCGCTGCCGCGAGCATGCGCCTGTAAGCATCGTAGGCTTCGGTTCTGGCTTTGCGCAGCTCTTCGGGGCGCGCAGGGTCGTATAAATCCGGGGTGTTGATTAGGACGAGCTGCTCGGGCGACGGATAGCCTCGCTCCTTCAAACGTCTAGACTGCCATGTGGTAATCATCACGGCGAGCGTTGTGTTGTCGAGCACACCGTTGGCTTGGAGGCCGATTGACTTTTGCCAGCGAGACAACGCGGTGGCAAACTCTGCCTCTCCAGCGCCGCTCTCTGTTCCAATCAGTTGTTGAATCAGCGGCACGTATAGATACCAGCCGCGCTGCTGCTTACCGCCGAAAGTCCACGTCAGAGTATTTTGCAGCTCGGCGTTTTGACGCGCCGCATCCTGAAACGCGTTGACTTCTGCAAGGCTCGCGTTTTCAGTTTGAGCGGGAGATGCGGAGTTTGATTGAGACGAAGTTGATGTTGTCTCCACCGTGTTAGCGTTTGATGAAGTTGCGTTCGCAGAGGGAGGAGCGACGACCACAATCGGCAGACCGCGCTCCGTGATGGGCTGTTGATAGGTATAGCGCAGGATGGCGGCGGTCGCGGAGACACACATAAAGACGACCAGCGCGATGATGAAAATCCTGCTTCGCCAGAAGCTCTTTGCCATGACTTGAGACTTTCCTTCAGGCCGCGCGCCGCCCCTTGCGCTGAAGCGTGCCGCGCACTTCCACGCGCATGCTCGAAGTGTGAAGCAAATCGCGCGGGACTTGAGCCGTGGCGGGGCGCGGGCGTGCGCGCTCGCGCACAGCTTCTTCCAGCAGCTTGTCTTCCAAATCTCTATTCTCCGCGAGGCGCTCCCCCTGGTCCAGAAGAACGAAGGCCAGCTCGCCTGCGTCTTCCGTGTAAATAATTCCGGCGAGGCTCACGATGCCGCCATCCACGTCGGGCGTCTGCGTTCCGGTCTTGCCGAGCACAGCGCCTTCCAGAGACGTGCCGGAAAATCTACGACGCAGCGTTCCGCTGTCCTCGTCCGCGACGGGCATGATGTCCGAAGGCTCAAGACCGCGTCGGCGTGTTTCCTCAATCAGCGCACGCAGGACCGCGAGCACGCCGCGTGCGCTCAAACGATTCTGCTCGCGCCCCGAAGTCGTGACCACGCGCACCTGCTCGGGCGGAAGTTTTAATTCTTGAACCAGAAACTGCTGTACAGCTTGGGGGCCGCCGAAGAGGTTGCCGACTCTTTCGGCGGTGAAATTGCTGGAATGCGCGTTCATGTAGAGCAGGACTTCGCGCAAAGGGTGCGAGTAAAAGACAAAGAGCAATGAGCCGTTGGGCGAGCCTACGACCGCAGTTTTCGGCTGCGGCCCTTCGAGCTTCAAAGCTTTAACCAGACGCTCGGCTGATTCTTCCGGCCTCTCTGAAAAGTTGAAGCAGAAATCGGGCGACACGTTGACCACACCGTTGATGCGTTTGATGCCGAGGCGGCGCAACTCTTCGGCCATCATGTTCGCGCCCACGTCGCCAAAGGTCGGCGCGCTCTGCATGACGTAAAGCTGGCCCTCGAACGTGCCGCGCTCGTCAACCGCGCCGTCCGCGTAAACGTGTATCTCGAAACGGTAATCGGGGCCGAGTCTTTTCAGCGCGACGAGCGACGTGGCGAGCTTTACAATCGAGGCCGGATTAAAAAGCTTGTCCGCGTTGTGCGAGGCGATGACACGGCCCGGCGCAAGCGTTTCGATAAGCACGCCGTGCGTCTCAAGGTCCGCGTTCTGCTCTGCTAGCCACGAAGCGGCGTCAAACTCCGGCGCAGGCTGCGGCGCGGTCGTCGTTGTCGCGGACCCTGTGGAAGCGGGCGGCTGCGGCTCCGCGCCTGTTTGCTGTACGACGCAGGCATGAGAGATAAAAGCTAAAAGTAGAAGAAGGCTGACAGCAAACGTCTTTGAAGCTGGGCGAAGACGATGCGCGCCGAAGTTGTGTATGAAAACTTTGCCCGACCGCGCAAGCGGAGTCGGGCGCTTTTTCGTTTGCGACTGAAGCCGGGTATTTTCCTTCATGCTCTCAACATCAACGGGACGAATTTTTACAAGGAGCGCACTTTGCGCTCGACAGTCTTCGAGACGCACACGTCTCGCGAGATGAAAATCGGGGGCTTATTTATTTCTGAGAGGGGAAAGCGCGTCTTACTCTACATCAACTACGAGCATCGTGCCAAACGTGCCGTTGCGCCGGAGTTTAAAAGGCAGAGGCCGTCGCAGTGTTTGCTGCGACGGCCTCTGCCTTTTAAAATGGTCTGTTTGAAATTAGCCGAGCGAGAGCGGCGTCGGCAGGACTCTGGGGAGATGGAGGTTGCCTTGCAGCTCGCGACGAATCTCGCCCACGGCTTCCAGTTCGTGAAAAGCTTTTATCACGTCGGGGTCGAATTGTGTGCCCGCGCCGCTGTCGAGGATGTCGAGCGCCTTCTGGTGGTCGCCAGCCGCGCGGAAGGGGCGCGGGCTGGTAATCGCGTCGTAGGCATCCGCGACGTGGATGATGCGCGCAAACATTGGAATCTGGACTCCGGAGAGACGCGACGGGTAGCCTGTGCCGTCGAAACGCTCGTGGTGATAATGAACCGCCTCCGCGATGTCTTCCATGCCGGGCACGCTGGAAAGAATGCGCGCGCCAGCTTCGGAGTGAAGCTCTACGCTCACGCGCTCCTCCTGTGTGAGAGGTCCGGGCTTGAGCAGGACTTGATCGGGCGTGCCTATCTTTCCGATGTCGTGCAGAAAGGCTGCGAGCGCAAGCTGTTCGATGCTGGCCGCGTCGAGGCCCATCTGCCGGCCAAGGGCCGAGCTGAAACCGCTGACGCGCCGCGCATGACCGTAAACATATTCGTCCTTGGCTTCGAGCGCGTCCGTGATGGCGCGCACAAAACCGCGCGTCATCTCGTTGAGGCGCGTGACCAGTCGATTGTTGGCAAGCTGCAACTCGTGGCGCGCGCGGTTGGTTTCATAATGCTCTATCGCGCGCTCGACCGTCATGCGAAGCTCGTCGTTGTTCCATGGCTTCGGCACGTACTTGTAGACCTGCCCGCAGTTGATTGCTTCGACTAAAGCGGAAACATCCGTGTAGCCCGTGAGGATGATACGCACCATGTGCGGGCGCATCTCTGCCGTGCGCTTCAAAAGCTCTATGCCGGTCATGCCGGGCATGCGCTGGTCCGTGAGAATAAGCGCCACGTCGTGCAGTTGTAAAAGATTCATGGCTTCTAGACCAGAGTTGGCCTGTACAATCTCGAATTCGCGGCGGAAAAGCCGTTCGAGCAAGCGCAGGTTGGCGGGCTCGTCGTCAACGATCATAATCTTGTGCGGCATGTTAAGTGTTTAAGCTCCTGTTTGTTTATGTGCTTGTTGGGGCGCGCTCTGTTAAGTTTGCTCCGCCGAAAAGTTTCTAAGTTTGCTCCGGGCTGGCGGGCGGCTTAGCCTGCAAGGGAAGCGTGACGAGAAAGGTCGCGCCTTCGCCGGGGCGACTCTTGACGCGAATCTCGCCGCCGTGGCGCTCTATGATGCTGTAGGAAATGGAAAGACCTAATCCTGTCCCTTCGCCCACGGGCTTGGTGGTGAAAAAGGGATCGAAAATTCTGCGCATGTGCTCGGGCTTGATGCCGGGGCCGTTATCGGAGATGTAGACGGCGGCCTTGCCGGTTTCCATGCGCGTGGCGATACGCACCGTTCCTTCCGGGCCTGCGGCCTGCGAGGCGTTGGCGAGCAGATTCATCCAGACCTGATTGAGCTGACCGGCGTAGCACGAGACTGGCGGCAACTGACCGTAGACACGTTCGAGGCGCGTGCGGTCCGGGCCGTAGTACTGTGACAGCAAGCGTATGGTTGAATCCAATCCTTCATGAAGATCGACCAGCTTGTAGTCGGCTTCGTCCAGACGCGAGAAGGTGCGCAGGTTCTGCACCACGTCGCGTATGCGCTCGGCCCCGTTGTAGCAATCGTTGATGATGGAATGCAGGTCTTCGAGCGTGTCCTCGTAGCCAATCTCATCTTTGAAGGCGCGCACCTGCGCTTCAACCTCGGCGGGCAGAGGCACGCCTTCGTAGATTTTCAAAAGCTTTTCGAGCCCGCCGACACACTCCCTGAGGATGTCCATGTTGCCGTAGATAAAGCCCGCGGGGTTATTAATCTCGTGGGCCACGCCAGCGGCCAGTTGGCCCAGGGAAGCCATCTTCTCCGTGTGGACTATCTGTCCCTGAAGACGCTCAAGCTCTGCCTTGCGACGAGCCAGCTCTTTATTACGACGCTCCAAATCCTGCTTGTAGCGCCGACCGTCGCGCAACAATGCGCGTCGTTCGAGCGCGCGCTCGACGCAAAGCTCAAGTACGTCCATGTCGCAGGGCTTAATCAGGTAGTCGTATGCGCCAAGACGGACGGTGTCGAGCACGCGCTGCGTGCGGTCAACGCCCGAAGCCATGACGACGGCTGTGTCTGGAAAACGCGCCGTCACTTCACGCAGCAGTTCGACGCCGCTGCGCCCCGGCATCAGTATGTCGGAGATGACAAGCGCAAAGGGCTGGCGCGAGAGATGCGCGAGCGCCTCGTCAACGTTTGAGGCAGTGGTGCAGGAGAAACGTCTTGACAGACAGGCGGCGAAGACCTCTCGAATCGTTTCGTCGTCGTCAACAATCAGGATACGGCGGTCGGGGTTGGCCTGAGCATCGCCTGCGAGGCTCGGCTGTACGGGGCGATTTAATTTAGCAGGGGCTGTCACCATAAGAGATTAGTCACCTGAGTAGGTAGAGGTAAAGCATGTGCCGTCTTGTGCGATGAATTGCATCGGGATGAAATTGATGAGGACTTCGAGCGGTGCGGCAAAATGGGATGAGCAGGGGCGTAATGCCGAGGCGCACTGGTCCATTATGGCCTGAACCCGCACCGTTCGAAGCCCTCACGCGATTGCTTCGCACGTCGTGTGCCACCCGGAGGGAAGTCTCAAGTCCCAAGTCCAAAGTCCCAAGTCAAAAGAAAGAATCTGTCTTTGACTTGGGACTTTGGACTTGGGACTTGAGACTTCGTTTAACTAATGTGCGGCATGTCGTTCGGTTGGTCCAGTCCGAGGGGGCGCGGGGTCGTGCCTTCGAAGAACCAGCTCGCGCCGACTTTCAGGCGGTGATGCCAGGTCGGGAGTCTGGACGTGTACATGGCAAAGCGGGCCTGACGCGCCAGCGCGCCGCCGATGGCTTTTGGACCGGCGAGCAGCGCGGCGCGCTCCGTACCCAAGCTCACGGCCTCGCCCAACTCCACGAATCGTTTGGTCTTTAGCTCTTTGCCCGAGAGCAGTGCGCGAACGTTGCGCGCCACGAGCGTCGCTTCCTGAAAAGCCAGTTGAGCCGTGCCCGCCAGACGCGGGCTGATGTCTTCGTAAAAGGCTATGTCGCCGAGCGCAAACACGTCATCGTAGCGCGTGGTCTGAAGCGTCGGGCGGACGATGACCATCCCGCGACGCTCCTTTTCAAGATCAAGCTTTTCGATAAGCGGGTTCATGCGTACGCCCGCGACCCAGACGGTCGCCGCCGCCTGCATCTCCGACACCTCGCCCTCGTGCTCGAAGACTATCCCGTCCTCCATGACCCGCACCACGCGCGTACCCGTGTGAGTTTCGACGTGCGCGTCCTTGAGCGCATGCTCAACATAGGTGCGAATCTCGTCGCCCATCCCCGGCACAAGCTGGTCACCCATCTCAATAATCATGACGCGCGCCTGGCCCTTGAGAGCGCGTCGCCGGATAGCGTCGTTCAGGAGGTCGGCCATCTTGGTCGAAAGCTCTACACCGCTTGCGCCGCCGCCGACCACTGCGAAGGTCAAGGCGCGGCTCACGTCCTGCGGCGCGGTTTCGGGCGGCACGCGGTCCAGGGCTTGAACCATGCGTCGGCGTATGTCGTCCGCATGTTCAACCTTGCGAAAGGGCATAGTGTATTGTTCCGCCCCTTCGGCGTTCCAGAAATTGGTGATGCCCCCGACGGCCAGTATGAGCACGTCGTAGACTATGCGGCGCACGCGGCCCGCGACCGTCACTTCGCGCGTCTGGAAATCAATCTCGGTGACGGCCCCCTGCACGAAGCGAATTTTTTCGTCGAGCAATTCCTTGAACTGCGGCGCGATGTGCCACGCCTCGACCTCGCCCGAGAGGTATTCGTAGAGCAGAGGCTTAAAGACAAAATGGTCCGCAGGGTCTATGAGCGTGACGTCAGCATCGCCAGAGAGATCGAGCGCCGTAAACAGCCCGCCGAAGCCTCCGCCCACAATCACCACGCGCGCTTCTTTTGCCGCCATATAATTCCTTTTTATCGTCGGAAAATTTTGGTCGAAATGGTAACAGACAAAGGAGCGGAATGAAACCTTTGTGCGAGGACTAAAAATGATGTGCCTGAAGTGCGAGCAGGGTAATGGTCACATAAAAATGATTTCACAGACCCACGACAGGATTTCCACTATGAAATCCAGCAGTGCCCAGCCGCCTTCAAAGCTTATCCCTAAGAATCTCGCCTTTCGCTTCATAGCACCTCCGGGAAAAGCATCATGAAAGAGAAGCTATCGAGGGTGATAGTGCGAGCGGGCCGGACACACACTGCTTCCGACCCGCTTATGAGGTTGACGGATTATCCTTCTCCGGCTTCGAGCTTGTGCTTTATAGCTCGCTTGTCATCATCGCTTTTATCTTCCGGCTCGCTCTCCTTTTTCGGGAAGAGAAGCGAGAGCACTATGGAGAGCGCGAGCACGCCGCCGATGATGCCGAGCGAAATCAGAATCGGAAATTTCCCGCCGTACAGGTCGTTGAGCCAGACCATCTTGAGGCCGACAAAGACCAGCACGGTCGCGAGCCCGTACTTGAGCATGTAGAACTTATCGACCGCGCCCGCCAGCATGAAGTACATCGCGCGCAGGCCGAGGATGGCGAAGATGTTCGACGTGAAGACAATCAACGGCTCGTTCGTGATGGCGAAGATGGCCGGGACGGAATCCACCGCGAAGACTATGTCCGTCATCTCCAGAAAGAGCAGCGCCATCAGGAGCGGCGTGGCGAGCCAGCGCCCGTGCTCGTGCACGAAAAAATGTTGCCCGCGCAGCTCGTGTGTCACAGGCACGAAGCGCCGCACGAGCCGCATCAGGAAATTCCCGCGTGGGTCAATCTCCGTCTCCTTGCTAAAGAACATCTTGATGCCCGTGAAGATTAGAAACGCGCCGAAGACGAGTATCACCCAGTGGTACTGCATGAGCACGGAGCCGAGCGCGACAAAGAGAGCGCGGAACAGTAGCGCGCCGATGATGCCGTAAAAGAGCACGCGGTGCTGGTACTTGGCCGGGACGGCGAAATAGCTGAAGACGACCACGAAGACGAAGATGTTATCCACAGAGAGCGATTTCTCTATGATGTAGCCCGTCAGAAATTCAAGCCCGATGCCACGCGCCGCCACAGCAGCGTCAAAACCCGGTATAGCGGCCAGCACGGGGTCGGCGGCGAATTTCCAGAAGGCGTAGCGGTAGAGCAGGTAATTGAAAACGAGCGCGAGCGTGACCCAGACGGCGCTCCAGATGGCGGCCTCACGGAAAGAGACGGCGTGAGCTTTGCGGTGAAAGACGCCCAGGTCCAGCCCGAGCAGGATGAGCACGAAAACGGTGAAGCCCGCGTAGAACCACCAGTATTCGGCAAACGGGAATAGATATAGTTCCATGAACAGAAAATCCCCTCTCTCGAAGACGGTTTTTGCCGGCACAGCCCGTCCGCTTTCTGGCCCGCCGCGCAAAAGAAAAAGACCCTTTGCGCCGCGTGCCCAAATGCTTTTGAGCAGCACGCAAAAGGTCTCGATCCTTAAGCCTTCTCGAAGGCTCTCACCGACGAACCGGACTGTCCATTTAAGTGAACAATCGTCTTGACGATTTCGCCGGACCGCTTCTTGAGAGAGAGGTGATCTACTCCCCTTTTGTCAATTTGGATTCTATGCGGGGCTTCGGGGTTGCGTCAAGCCGCGTGGGCTAAACGCATGAAAATCTTGATATTTGGCAAAGGCTCGTGATGTTTTCCCTGAACACGGAGGCGCGTGCTCGCTTGCCAGACTCGGACAGGCGCGTGTAAGATGACTAAGTAGTTTAATTCTTTGTGGTTGCCGTCTGTTTTTTGAGGGGGCGACTGCGGTCTGGGAGGACCATCAAGACAGTGTCATTAGCCAAAGAGACGAAGGAAAAAATCGTTCTGGATTTCCGCACGCACGATGCCGATACCGGCTCACCACAGGTGCAGATAGCTTTGCTCAGCCAGCGCATCAACGAGTTGACCGAGCATTTCAAAACCCATAAGAAAGATAACCACTCGCGGCGCGGCCTGCTCAAGATGGTCTCGCAGCGCAGGAGTCTGCTTGATTACCTCAAGCGCACAGACATAGATCGTTACCACGAGGTGGTCAGCCGCCTCGGGCTCCGCCGCTAACCGAAGCGGCGCGCCGAAGACGCAGGTCAAAGGCGTAGTTGTTCCGAAAGTAAACTAATCGAGAGAGTCTTCGAATCTCTTAATCACAGCGCGCGTCCCTCGAAGAAGCTTGTAGCGCAGTGCCGAACGTGACGGCGATGACTGAGAAACAAGCGGACGCGCCAAAAGAGCTTACATCCCCGAAAGGCGGCACGCGAAGCTTCACGGAAGAAGTCTCGTGCCGCCTTTTGACATTTCGAGAGGGAATGATGAGCCAGCCCCGCCGAGCCCGTAGCGCCTCACGTAGCGCGAGAGGCTCGTGCTGGAAGACATTTAAAAATTGAATACCTTGAAGCGTGACCGGGCGAACGTGCCGCGCGGTCGGCGCGCCCCGTGCTCTCGAACCAGAGAACACAGAAGGCGCAAAAGGTATCAAAGGAGACTGATTAAAAATGGGAGTCAAAAAATATTTGAAAGAGTCGATTCGACTGGGCGAGCGCGAGCTGACGGTCGAAACGGGCCGCATCGCCAAGCAGGCCGACGGCTCGGTCGTCGTCCGCTACGGCGACACGATGGTTTTAGTCGCGGCGGTCGCCGCCACGAGCCCGCGCGAGGGGATAGACTTTTTCCCGCTCACGGTCGAGTATCGCGAAGCTAATTACGCCGCCGGGCGCATTCCCGGCAACTACTTCCGGCGCGAAGGCCGACCCAATGAAAAGGAGGTGCTGACGAGCCGTCTGATTGATCGTCCCTGCCGCCCGCTCTTTACAGAAGGCTTTCGCAACGAGACGCAGGTCATCGCCTCGGTCATCTCCGCGGACGAAGAGAATGACCCGGACGTGATAGCCATCACGGGCGCAAGCTGCGCTCTTTATCTTTCCGACATTCCTTTCTCGACACCAATCGCGGGCGTCCGCATCGGTCTCATAGAAGGCCGCTACATTATCAATCCGACTTATGACGAGCGGCGCGAGTCGCGTCTGAACCTGATTGTGGCCGGGACGGAAGAGGCCATCGTGATGGTCGAGGCAGGCGCGCAGGAAGTCTCTGAAGAGATTATGGTCGAAGCGCTGATGCTCGCGCACAAGGAGATTAACCGTCTCTGTCGCTGGCAGAAGGAGCTTTACAAGGCGCTTGAAGTAGAGAAGCGTGCGGTCGAGCCTCCCGTTATCAACGAGGAGATGCGCGGCGAAATCGAGCGCAACTATAGTGAGCGCCTGCGCGCCGCGCTCGACACCACGCAGCAGGACAAGCAGTCCAGCTATGCCGGCGTGGACGCGCTTAAGAAAGAGGTCGTCGAAGGTTATCCCGAAGATGAAGTCGAAGTGCGGCAGATGGCAAAGCGCATCTTCGACGAGCTGAAAGAGAAAATCTTCCGCGACGATATTTTGAACAAGCGTCGCCGTCCCGATGGTCGTCGCTTCTCGGAGATTCGTGCCATCACCTGCGAGGTCGGGTGGTTGCCTCGCGTGCATGGCTCGGCTCTCTTTACGCGCGGCGAAACACAGGCGGTTGTCACGACCACGCTCGGCACTAAAGACGACGAGCAGTTCATGGACGATCTGGAAAAAGGCGAGGTCAAACGTCGCTTCCTGCTGCACTACAACTTCCCGCAATATTCTGTCGGTGAAGTCGGGCGCTTCGGCTCATCCAGCCGCCGCGAGATAGGCCACGGCGCTCTGGCCCGCCGCGCTCTTGAACCAGTCCTTCCTGATGACGCCGACTTCCCCTACACCCTGCGCATCGTCTCCGACATCACCGAATCTAACGGCTCATCTTCGATGGCTTCCGTCTGTGGCGGGACGCTCTCGATGATGGATGCGGGCGTGCCTTTGAAGCGGCCCGTGGCAGGTGTCGCGATGGGCCTCGTGATGGAGGGCAACAAGTACGCCATCCTTTCCGACATCGCGGGTGCTGAGGACCATTACGGCGACATGGATTTCAAGGTCGCTGGCACTAATGACGGCATCACCGCTCTCCAGATGGACATCAAGACTAGCGGCATCAACGCGCAAATCATGGCCGAAGCCCTGGAGCAGGCACGCAAAGGCCGCCTGCACATCCTAGGTGCGATGGAGAAAGCATTGCCCGAGCCGCGCGAGGAAATCTCGGCTTACGCGCCGCGCATCATCCAGATTAAAATAAACCCGGACAAGATTCGCGACGTCATCGGACCAGGCGGCAAGATTATCCGCGCGCTGGTCGAAGAGACGGGAGCCAAAATCGACGTCGAGGACGACGGCACGGTCTCGATTGCTTCGGCCAACAGCGACGCGGCCAAGATGGCCGTGGACCGCATACGCGGCCTGACAGCCGAAGCCGAAGTCGGCCAGACCTACTTGGGCACGGTCTCGCGCATCGTTGATTTTGGCGCTTTTGTCGAAATCTTTCCGGGCACGGACGGGCTTTTGCACATCTCTGAAATCGCCGACCGCCGCGTCAAAGACGTGCGCGACGAACTCAAAGAGGGCCAGCAGATTATGGTCAAGTGCATAGGCAAAGAGGGCAACAAGATTAAGCTCTCGCGCAAGGCCGTCCTGCGCGACGAAAAACAGAAGGCCGAAGCCGCCGGTTACGGCGAAGGCGACTAAAACAGGGCAAAAGGAAAAAGGTAAAAGGCAAAACGGGGTATAACATCTATCTCGTTCTATCTTCTACCTTTTTCCTTTTGCCTTTTTCCTTCCTCGCTCTGCCTTTTTTTCTTGACAGAAGCGGTCAAAGGCGAGTTTAATCACACACCGAAACTGGAATCCACACCGTATTCGGCGTCTCTCTTTAGCAGATAAAGATAGCCCTTGGCGGCGTTTTCACTTATTACGGATCAAGGCGGCGGCTTTTGGAAGCCGCACGGGAGCGAAAGAGGGAAAGGGTCGGCGGTGCATCTGTAGTGCTCCACAGAGGCCCGATCGAAACTGCCTTTTAAGCTTCATCGTCCGTAAAAGTTCCCGCCCGACGTCTTTGAAGAATCAAGCTTTTTTGAGTGCCTCGTAGCATGGAATCAAAGGAAGCCGAGCCCGACTCTTTCCTTGAGGGATTCCACACGGGAAGGATTCAAGGAGGAGCCCCTTACAATGCAGAATAAAGCCTTCCGCCACATAGCTCTCGTTGTCGGTCTTCTGTTTGTGGCCGTCGTCCCGGCGGCGCAGGCAGGTCCGGTCGCGTTCTCCGATGCAGTGCAGGTCGTTCATAACCTGCAAGGCGGCGCGCAGAACCAGGAACTGCGATTGCGCACAGTCACACAGAGCGGCTCAACGCCGACCGACTCATCCGCGTCTTCAGCCTCTGGTGGCCCGGCTTCCTCGCAACTTGCCAACGGCGTCACGCCGCAGGAAGGTGCGGGACAAGTCGAGACCATCGAACAGGGCGACGTCGAAGGCACGATCTGCGACTGCGGCGAGATAACAATCCCCGGCGGCGGCTGGCCCAAGTGGCCGCTGCTCGCGCTGATTCCGCCCGGCATCTGCCTGACAGGCATTTGTACCAACGGCGGCTGCGAGAATCCGCCGTGCGACTCGATTTGCACCACCTGCGAATGCCTCGGCACCTGCCAGGTCGTTCCTGAGCCAGCTTCGATTCTCTTGCTGGGCTCGGGGCTTGCGGCGCTCGGAGCAGGAGTGCGTCGCCGCTTCTCGCGCACCAAACCGGAACCGGAAACCGCCAACACGACGGAGGGCTAACACATCATGCGTCGCAATGAAATGTTTGCCGCACGTCGGCGCACCCTGAGCTCCATCGCTTTCTACGCCCTGTTCGCTCTCACTTTCTGCCTGGCGCTGTCTGCTACGGCAGGCGCGAGCGCGCCGGATAAAAAGCCCGCTTATGGTCGCATACAGGTTTCTACCAGTCCGGGCGGCTTCCCGCTCCTGATTGACGGCAAGCCCGCAGGCGACACGACCCCGCAGGCTCGCCTGCTCGACCTTCCGCCGGGGCCGCACACCGTAGAGATTATTTTTCCGAACGGCGCGCGCTGGGTCAGGGAGTTCAACATCGTCGCGGGCCGTGTTAATTGCATCGCGCTCAACTACAGGCCGCGCAGCATTCCTGTCCCGTCGCTGCCCTGCCCGTATCCGGTGAACGTCTCCGCGCCTTCCTCCGTGAACGAAGGCGACACCATCACGTTTGCGTCGGATGTTTCCTACAGCGGCACATCTGCTCTCAATTACACATGGACCGTGAGCCCGCCTGCGGCGCGCATCATTAGCGGCGCGGGCACGCCGACCATCACCGTGGACACGACGGGCCTCGGTCGCCAGAGCGTGACGGCCATTCTGGTCGTGGATGATGGCTCGGGCGAGAGCGCATGTCGTCAGACGGCGCAGGCTGCGACCAACATTATTCCGCAGACGCCGCCGCCCGTGGCTTGCCGCGAGTTCGACAAGTTCCAGTCCGTGGCCTACGACGCGGACAAGGCGCGTCTTGATAACTTTGCTATACAGCTACAGCAGGAGCCGGAATCGCAGGGCTACGTCATCGTCTACAGCGGACGCCGCAGCCGTGCGGGCCAAATGGAGCGCATGTCGGATCGCGCACGCTCCTATCTGGTCCAATCGCGCGGCATCGAGCCGAATCGCCTGACCATCCTACAGGGCGGCTATCAGGAAGCGGATACGTACGAGTTGTGGATCTGCCCTGCGGGCGCAACGCCTCCGCAGCCGACCCCCACGGTCAGCCCGAGCGAGGCACGGCCCGGTCCGGCCACTACGACGCCGCGCCGTCGCTCGCGACGCCGGTAAAGAAGAGTGACAAGTGACAAGTGACAAGTGACGAGCAAGAAAGTTTTATCTCGTCACTTGTCACTTTTTCTTGTCACAGCTTTTTTGATTGACGCTCTCGCGTGGCGTGTGATAACACATCGGCACGTTTTCAAGTTCCCCTTCGCATAGAGAATCAATTCCCCTAAAGCTCTTTTTGGATAAACTTTTGAAGGAGGCATAAGGTTTATGGCTGATAACGGAGACGGGGGCGGCAGCGCGGGCGTGGTCGCCGTGGTCGCCATCTTTGTCATTGTGATTTTAATCCTGCTCTATTTCTTTGGTGGGAGGCTCTTTGGCGGCGGCAAGACGGAAATCAACGTGAACCCGCCGGCAGCGCCCGCTTCAAAGTAAAGCTTTCAAGACTCATCAGCTCTGATTCTTCAAGAGCAGAAGAGAGCGACCCTTTCCCGCGCAACCTTTAGGGGACGGGCTGCTCTCTTCTTTTCATTTTACCCGCCTCGCTGTAGACTCGTGGTTCGTAAATCGTGAATCGTAAATCGTAAATAGAGAAAAGCTGTTCTGTCTATTTACGATTTACGATTCACCGTTTACGATTTACGATTTACGATTCACGGTTTACGAGGACAAGAGTGTCAGCACCGAATATTGAGACCATCGTATCGCTCGCCAAGCGGCGAGGCTTTGTTTTTCCGTCGTCGGAGATTTATGGCGGCCTCGGCAGCGCGTGGGATTACGGCCCGCTCGGGGTGGAGCTGGAAAACAACATCAAGCAATCGTGGTGGCGTTGGCTCGTCTACGAGCGCGACGACATAGAGGGCATTGATTCGTCAATCATCCTGAACCGGCTGGTCTGGAAGTACTCGGGGCACGAAGAGACGTTCCACGACCCGCTCGTGGACTGCCGCGAATGCAAGAGCCGCTTCCGCGCAGACAAGTTAGCTGAGGAAGTCGGCGAGCCAGTTGGGGGATTTGATTTAAATACCGCTAAGTGCCCGAATTGTGGCAAGACGAACTGGACGGAGATACGCTCTTTCAATTTAATGCTGCGCACTATTCTTGGAGCGACCGCCGAGGAAGACGACCCGACAGCGCTCGCTTATCTTCGTCCCGAAACGGCGCAGGGCATCTTTATCAACTTCCTGAATGTGCAGCAGACTATGCGCCGCAAGATACCGTTCGGCATCGCGCAGATTGGTAAAGCATTTCGCAATGAAGTCACGCCCGGTAACTTTATCCTGCGCACGCGCGAGTTCGAGCAGATGGAGCTTGAATATTTCGTCAAGCCGGGCGAGGAGAACGTGGGCCGAGTTGACGAATGGGTCGAGGCATATCTAGGCTGGTACACTGGGCTCGGCCTCAACCGCGACAACCTGAAGCTTTACGAAGTGCCTGAAGACGAACGCGCGCACTACTCTAAGCGCACGGTAGATGTCTTCTATCGCTTCTTCCCCGAGCGCGAGGCCGAAAGCTCGCAGTGGGAAGAGTTGATGGGCATCGCGTATCGCACGGACTTCGACCTGTTACAACACTCGAACAAACCAACGGACGAAGAAGGTAAACGTCGCAACACGCATTCGACGGAAGACCTTTCATACTTTGACGAGAGCGACAAGCAGCGTTTCTATCCACACGTGATAGAGCCTTCGGCGGGAGTCAATCGCTCGCTGCTGGCTTTCATGATGGATGCTTACACGGAGAAGACGAACGACAAGGGCGAGAAGCGCGTCGTCTTGAAACTGCATCCCGAATTAGCGCCGATAAAGGCCGCCATCCTTCCGCTCGCGAAGAACAAGCCGGAGATAGTCGGCATGGCGAAAGCCATCAAACGTTCTTTGCAGCCATCGTTGCGCGCCGTCTACGACGACACGGGCGGCATCGGCAAGCTCTACGCGCGCCAGGATGAGATAGGCACGCCCTACTGCGTCACCGTTGACCATCAATCGCTGGAAGACGAGGCCGTCACCGTAAGAGACCGCGACACATGGGAGCAGGAGCGCGTCAAGGTGTCGGAGCTGCAAGAGTACTTGCTCGGGCGATTAGCCAACGCGCGTGCCAAACAGCTCGCAGCTACGGAGTAGAAAGAGAAGAGTTCGAGTTAAAAGAAAGCGCGTTGAAATAAAGCGCCGTTGCTCTTTTGAGCAACGCTCATTCTCGTCATTAATCTTTATGCCGATTGTCAAAAAACGTAACGAGCAGACTGAGACCCGTCTCTTGCTTGAATCGGACGGGCCGGTTGAATTGCCGCCCGCCGAAATCGAAGACCGCGCCGTGCTGGTGCAGTTCGACAAGTTCAAGCCCTATGTTCCGGAATTGTTGGAAGCCCTGCGCGCGGGCACGATGGCCGAGCCCGTGCCCGTGATGCTCGACGGCTCGACCTTCGCAATACACGGCGCGACGCGCACCTTCTGGGTCAAGCTCTGGCACGCGGCCCGCACAGAGATGACACGCATCGAGCGCGCACAGATTCTCAGTTGCCTGCCTTCAACGCGCGGCGTCCAAATCGTCGTCGATGATTACGATGAGAACGATGACGACGACTATGATGAGGATGAGATTGATGAAGAGGACGACCGGGCCTCTCCATCCGATTAAATTCTTTTCGGATTGCTTCCAACAGCCGAGCCCTCATGCCCTTTGCGATACCGGAAAAAGTGATGAAGCTTGCGCGGCGGGTGCGCGAGGCGGGCGGGCGTGCTCTGCTCGTCGGCGGCTGCGTGCGCGATCAGTTGATGGGAGTCGAGCCGAAGGATTGGGACGTAGAGGTCTATGGCGTAGAGCCCGCGACGTTGCGTCAACTGTTGGAGAGCTTCGGGCCCGTCAACGTGGTCGGCGAAGCCTTCACGGTCTACAAGCTGGGCCATCATCTGGACGTTTCGCTCCCGCGCTGCGAGCGTAAAACGGGGCGCGGCCACCGCGCTTTTATTATCGAGGGCGACCCTTCGATGACGATTGAAGAAGCCACGCGCCGCCGCGACTTCACCATCAACGCCATCCTGCAAGACCCGCTCACAAATGAAATCATAGACCCCTTCAATGGCCGCGCCGATATTCAAAACAAAATCCTGCGCGCCGTGTCACGCGAGACGTTTGGCGAAGACTCTTTACGAGTGCTGCGTGCTGCGCAGTTTGCCGCGCGCTTCGAGTTTGCGATTGAGAAGGAGACGGTCGAGATTTGTCGTGCGATTGATTTGACGGATTTGCCCAGAGAGCGCATCTGGGGCGAGATGGAAAAGCTGCTCCTCGGCGCACGCCGCCCGTCCATAGGTTTGCAGTGGCTTTATGATCTGGGCGTTGTCAAGCAGTTGTTTCCGGAGATGCAAGCCCTCGTCGGCGTGCCGCAACAATATGAATGGCATCCCGAGGGAGATGTGGATATTCATACGCTTCTCACGGTTGACCGCGCGCGAGAGTTGATTGACGATCTCGCTTACCCGAAGCAGGTGACGGTGATGCTCGCCGCGCTCTGTCATGATTTCGGCAAGCCCGCGACGACCGCGTTTATAGAAGGACGCATTCGCTCGCGCGGCCACGAGGAAGCGGGAGCGAAGCCGACGGAAGATTTTCTTGAGCGTTTGAATATACACACGCTCGACGGCTACGACGTGCGCGGGCAAGCGGTTGCGCTCGTGCGTGATCATTTGAAGCCGGGCGAGTTTTACCGCCTGCGTGATGAGATTAGCGACAGCGCGTTTCGTCGCCTCGCGCGTCGCTGCGAGCTAGAGCTTTTGTATCGCGTGGCGAAGGCGGATTCCCTGGGGCGCAACGCGCCGTGGGTTCCGCCGGAACGCTGGTTCACGGCTGAGGCGCAGGACTGGTTCATCGCCCGCGCGCGCGAGCTTGAGGTTGAAGAAAAACCGCCCGCGCCGATTTTGATGGGACGGCATCTGCTTGAAATGGGCTTGCGTCCCGGCCCGCGCATTGGAAAAATTACGCACGCCGTGTACGAGCTGCAACTCGACGGCCACGTGCGTAATCTGGAAGACGCGAAAGAGGCCGCGCGCCGTCTAATCACAGAAGAAGAACGATAGGGCGCGCGGCTTTCGTGTGCATCCGCCATTAATGCTAGAATGCTCTGTTCTAAATTAAGCTGGAGAGCGAAACGTAAAATTTTTGCCTCGCCTATCGTTCCCCAAATGAATTTTAAGGAAGACGACGAATGATTGACTTTGAATTGACCGATGATCACAAGGCTATAAGCCAGACCGTGCGCGATTTCGCGCAGAAGGAAGTTGCCCCTCGTATCAAAGAGCTGGATGAAAAGCAGCAGTTCGACCGCTCCATTCTGGACAAGATGGCAGAGCTGAACCTGCTCGGCGTTTGCATCCCCGAAGAGTACGGCGGCGCGGGCTTTGATTACATTTCGCTCGGGCTTGTCTGCGAAGAACTGGAAGCCGTAGATACTTTCATGCGCGTCGTCATGAGCGTCCACACGGGCCTCAACTCCATGACCATTTACACGTGGGGCACGGAGGAGCAGAAGCAAAAATATCTTGTGCCGCAGGCCAAAGGCGAAAAGATTGCGACCTATGGTTTGACTGAACCGGGCGCAGGCAGTGACGTCGTGGGCGCTCGCTCGACCGCGCGGCGCGAGGGCGACGAGTGGGTCTTAAACGGCGAGAAGATGTGGATTAGCCTCGCGGACGTCGCGGACAACTTTCTCTTCTTCTGCTGGACCGACGAAGAGAAAAGACGAAAGCGCGACCACACGGGCATGTCCTGTTTCATCGTAGAGCGTTCGATGAAGGGCTTTTCTTCGGGAACGATTCACGGCAAGCTGGGCATACGCGCGGGCAACACGGGCTACTTTTCACTGCAAGACGTGCGTGTGCCTCAGGAGAACATGCTGGGCGAAGAGGGCGAGGGTTTCAAGATTGCCATGTTCGCGCTTGAGCAGGGGCGTTACACGGTGGCGGCGGGCGCAACCGGCATCATACGCGCCTCGCGCGACGCTTCGGTCGCCTACGCTCTTGAGCGCGAAACCTTTGGGACCAAGATTGCGAATCACCAGTTGGTCAAACAGAAGATTGCCGAGATGGAAGCCGATTACCAGATGTCGCATCTGCTGTGGCTGCGAGCCGGATATTTGAAGAACGAGGGACGCGCCAACGGTCGCGCCACGAGTCTTGCCAAGTGGCAGTCGACCGTTAGAAGCGAAAAGGCCGCCTCGATGGCTATCGAAGTCCACGGCGCAAACGGCTACTCGAACGACTACCCCGTCGAACGCTACCTGCGCAACTGCAAAGCGGCGGTCATCTACGAAGGCACGCGCGACATACACACCCTGATGCAAGCCGATTGGGCGCTCGGCCTCAAATCCGAAAAGCCCGCGCGCAAGACCCTCCCGCCCTGGAAGCCAGCGGAATCACACACGGCGGTTGCGGCGGATTAAAAAGCAAGTGATGAGTGCCGCAGTGTGAGTGATGAATTAAAGACTGAACGTGTCTTCTGCTTTTAATTCATCACTCACACTGCGGCACTCATCACTTCTTCCTTAATTCGTCCCCGTCGTGTGGATTAAAGGGAAGCAACCGCTCGATGATATAAGAATCGAGGCTGCGGCCTCTACAAATTCCGAGCCCGCTCTGCTACTATACGCGCACGATTTAGTTCAAGGCCCTGCAAGCGGTTAACGACCCCCCGCGCGCCTACTGGTTCTGACAGGCTCGCGGCTCAAATCTTAAATTCAGGAGAATCAGGATTCTTATGGGAGGACATGAGTTGAAGACCGAGCGCGAGCTGTCGCTGGATTTCCTGCGCGTGTGCGAGGCGGCGGCGATTGCGGCGGCGCGCACGATGGGGCAGGGCGACCGCAAATATTCGGACCAGGTGGCCGTCGAAGCCATGCGCGAGGTGATGGACACAGTTCCTATGCGCGGTCGCATCGTCATCGGCGAGGGCGAGCGCGACGAAGCGCCCATGCTCTATATAGACGAGGAACTCGGGGGCCGTGGCGCTTCGGATGAGCTGCGCGAAGAGTTTCCCGAAGTTGACATCGCCGTTGACCCTTTGGAAGGCACAAACCTGTGTGCGCTCGGCGCTAATAACGCGATTGCTGTGCTCGCTGCGGCAGAGCGCGGCGGTCTCCTCAACGCGCCCGACATCTACATGGACAAGATTGTCGTCGGCCCTTCCTCGCGCGGCGTGATAGACATAGACGCGCCCGTGCGCGATAACCTCAAGAACATCGCGCGCCGTCTGGGCCGCGACATAGAAGACCTGACGGTGATCGTGCTCGACCGCACGCGCCATAAGAAATTGATTAGCGAAGTCCGCGAAGCCGGTGCGCGTATACGTCTGATTTCCGACGGCGATTTGTCGGCGGGAATCTCAGCGGCGGTGGCAGGCACGAACATACACGCGCTGGTGGGAATTGGCGGTGCGCCCGAAGGCGTCCTGACGGCGGCAGCCATGAAATGTTTGAACGGCGAAATTCAGGCGCGGCTGGTTTTCGACCCCGAGCGGCTCGACGTTGACAAAAAGAAAGTTCCACCCGCCGCCGAAGTCGTCGCGCGTCTCAATGAGATGGGCATCAGCGATCCTGACAAGATTTACGACACGGATGATCTAGCGCCGGGTAAAAAAATCATCTTCGCCGCGACGGGCGTCACCGACGGAGCACTCTTGCGCGGCGTCCGCTTCTTCGGCTCCGGCAAGCGCACACACTCGCTCGTCATGACGACCGACTCCAAGCACATACGCTTTGTAGACACCGTTCACGTAGAGGGCGGCCCCGACGCGGTGATTCGATTTTAGATTTTGGATTTGCGATTTTCGATTGGAAGATGACAAATCAAAGATTTGAAATCAGATAAATCTTTAGTCCTTATCCAATCGCAAATCGGCAATCGCAAATCGAAAATTTTTATGTACTCGCTCGACAACCAATATGTGCCACAGTGCGCGCCGAACCCGAGGGTGGCGCGTACTCCGCTTTTCGTGTGGGGTGCGCTGGCGCTCTTTTCGCTCTGCCTGCTTGCGCTGGTCTTTGCCGCGCCGCTTCTGCTTGCGGGCGAGCACGCTCGGGCGGCGAATGCCGTCTACACAGCCTTCAGTTATTTGTGCCACCAGATGCCGGAGCGGTCTTTTCATCTCATGGGACACAAGCTGGGCGTGTGCGCTCGCTGCACGGGTCTCTACTCGGGGTTTGCGGCGGGCGTGCTGTTGTACCCGCTCGTGCGGTCTTTGCGCCGCACGGATTCGTTGCCGCGCGTCTGGCTGTTGCTGGCGTGCGTTCCCATCACGGTTGATTTCGCGCTCGGGTTTTTTGGCATCTGGGAGAACACGCACGTTTCTCGTCTCGTGACCGGAGCAATTCTCGGCGCGGCTTGCGCGCTCTTCGTCGTCCCCGGCTTTCTGGACCTGGGCCAACTCCTCGTCAAACTCCTGAGAAGAGACGACGCCTCGACCCGCGAAGCGCGCCTCACGGTCGGCAGGGAAACTTCGAGCGTCCCGACCGCCCCGAGCGACTACAGCGCCCCGTACAGGAGAATCTAAGAGCAGGGATGAGGGATGAGGGATGAGGGATGAAGAAGAGCTACTCATCTTGAATAGCTTCCTTTTCATCCCTCATCCCTCATCCCTCATCCCTGCTTTTCATCAGGCATCTATTAAGTTAGAATTAGCGTCTTAGGTGGCCGGAGCAGCGTCCATGTTGCCGGATTTGGAGCAACTGCGCTGCTCGTTTCTTGTGCGCCGCGCGTTCTAATGGATGCCGGGTTTGTTTGCCCGGTCGTCTTCGGCCTCGCAAAAGAGAGGTTTTGGTTTCGGATTAAGCTCGAAAATGTTTCTTGATACAAGCCTTATAGCCGCCGTTTGGGCCTCGGATAATCTGTGCGAAAAGTTTCCGAGCTTTTGCGACGTCATTGACAAAACTTCTGGCAACATCAGCCCGCTCTACAGTCTGGACAGCTTTGACTGGACGGTGCTGGTGCTCTACTTCGGCATTCTTATCATTCTCTCCGTCTACGGCGCGTACCGCGTCAAGCAGGTCGTGGACTTCTGGCGCTACCGCCGCATCAAGCCCGAGCCGAAAGCGCGCTTTCCCGAAACCTCTCTGCCGCGCATCACTGTTCAGCTTCCACTCTTTAACGAGATGTACGTGGTCGAGCGTCTTTTGAAAGCCGTCACGGAAATTGATTACCCGCGCGCTTCACTTGAGATTCAAGTCCTTGACGATTCGACGGACGAGACCGTGAAGCTTGCGCGCGCGACCGTAGAGCACTACGCGCAACAGGGTTTCGACATTCATTACATACACCGCACGGACCGCACGGGCTTTAAGGCGGGCGCGCTGGCTAATGGACTCAAGACCGCGACCGGCGAGCTGGTTGCCATCTTCGACGCCGATTTTGTGCCCAAGGCGGATTGCCTGCGCAAGCTCGTGGACTTCTTTACAGACCCGCTCGTCGGTTGCGCGCAGATGCGCTGGTCGCACATCAACGGCACTTACAATCTACTGACGCGCTTGCAGACAATCATGCTCGACGGTCATTTCGTCGTTGAGCAAACGGTCAGAAACCGCACGGGCGGCTTCTTTAATTTCAACGGCACGGCGGGCATCTGGCGTCGCAGCGCCATTGAGATGAGCGGCGGCTGGCAGCACGATACTTTGACGGAAGACACGGACCTTTCGTTCCGCGCGCAATTGATGGGCTGGCGCTTTGTCTATCTTCTGGATGAAGATGCGCCGTCGGAGATTCCCGTAGAGATTAACGCCTTCAAGGCGCAGCAAAGACGCTGGGCCAAGGGCGTGATGCAGGTCGGCATCAAGCTCTATCGCAGAATCTGGCTCGCGCCCTTGCCGCTCAGGGTCAAGCTGGAAATGTTCTTTCGTCTGACGGGCAACATCAGCTATCCCCTGATGATTTTCGTCAGCCTCCTCCAATTTCCGCTCCTGCTAGTGCGCTACAATCAGGGCTTCTATCACCTGATGATTTTCGACGTGCCGCTGCTGTTTTTCTCTACCATCTCGGTCCTGCTCTTTTACGGCACGGGCGTCTGGTATCTGGACCGCGAGGGACGCGCGCCGCGCCTGCTTCATCTTCCGCTCGTCATGGCGCTCGGCATCGGTCTGGCTTTCTCGAACGCGCGCGCCGTGTTGGAGGCTATGGTCGGGATGAAGTCGGAGTTTGTACGCACGCCTAAGTATCGCGTCGAAAATGCGACGGACGAGACGTGGAAGCGGAAAAAATATAAGCGCAAGCGCGGGTGGCTTCCGCTGCTTGAGTTGGGATTTGCTTTCTATTTTCTGCTTGCCATTCTTTACGCGGTGCGTATGCATTTGTGGGGGCCGATTCCGTTTCTGATGCTGTTTCTTTTCGGCTACGGCTACATGGGCATGATGAGCTTGTTACAGTCCACGAGTGGACGCAGGTTCTTTGGTCTGGGGCGGTCTGTGGCGGTGAACCGCCGTCAGGGCGTGTGAACGCGCTCGCTCGCTGGATTAAAATCTAAAACCAAATCGCGCCCTCATGCGTAAACTTCGTGTGAGGGCGCTTCCCGTTCTCGAACCTTTCCGGAATTCAAGGATGATATTCATGAAATCGTATCGAACAGCGATTTTTCTTTCGCTCGCGCTTCTCTGCACGCTCGCACAGGGACTCGCGGCGACCGCCTCCACCGATTTTTATGACGAGCCGGGCGTCAGGCTTCTCAATCAGCCTGTCTCTGAATATCGCGCGCGTCGTCAAAAGTTGATGAGCGAGATAAAGGATGGCGTGGTCGTCGTCCTCGGCAACATAGAAGACAACGCGGGCATAGAGGCGCGTTATCGTCAGAACAACTGGATGGCATACCTGACGGGCGTACGCACGCCGGGTTCCGCCCTTCTGCTCGTGCCGCAAGGGTTGCCGTCCCTGAATGGTGCGCGCGAAGTGGTCTTTATTCCGCCGCGCAACATGCAGTTGGAGCGTTGGACGGGCGTGCAGATGGGGCCGGGCGAAGAAGCCGCGCGCACCTTCGGCGTCGAGCGCGTGCTCCCCACTCGAATCGGCACGCAGCCCGTGGCGATTGCTTCTGCCGAAGACGAACTGTTTCAGAAATTGAAGGAAGCCGCCGCGCTTCCCGCTTTCAAGAATGCGGAGGGGCAATCTACTCTGAAGCTCTACACGATTGCGCCGCGCGCGGTCTCTGACGGCAGCGTGCGCGAGTATCAATTTGTAGAGCGCGCAAAGACCATGCTCCCCGGTGTTGAAGTCGTGGCGGGCGACAAGTCCTTCGTCAACACGGTGGCCGAGATGCGTAAAGCTAAATCGGCTGTCGAACTGACGCTCCTGCAAAAAGCAATCGACATCACGGGCGAAGCGCAGCGCGACATCGCGAAGAACCTCAAACCCGGCATGTATGAATACGAGGTGCAGGCAATTCTTGAAGCGGCTTTTACCAGAAACGGCGCGGAGCGTCCCGGCTTCCCCTCCATCGTCGGGAGCGGCATCTATTCGACCATCCTCCACTACAGCGAGAACCACAAACGAATTGATTCGGGCGACCTCATCGTCTGCGACATAGGCGCGGAATACTCGCTCTACACGGCGGACATCACGCGCACCTTTCCGGCAAACGGAAAGTTCACGGAGCGCCAGCGCGCCGTCTACCAGCTTGTCTTGGATACGCAGGCTGCTGCGGCTGCCTACTGGAAGCCGGGCATGACGCTTGATGAGCTGGATAGATACTCCAAAGAGTTTATGCGCAAGAGCCCGCTCAGGGCGAAAGACACGGACGGGCGCGAGTACACTATGGACCACTTCTTCATACACTCGCTCGGCCATTACCTGGGGATGGAAGTGCACGACGTGGGCAACTACGCGCGCCCGCTTCAAGTCGGCGAAGTCTTCACCATCGAACCGGGCATCTACATCCAGACGGAGAAACTCGGCGTGCGTATCGAAGACGATTACGTCATCACGCCCGAGCAAATCCTGCGCAAGATGTCGGACAAGATTCCTTCTGCACCCGACGACATAGAAAGCCTCATGCGTAAGCGCTGAGAAAAAAGAGGTCGGAGGTCAGAGGTTAGAGGTTGGTAAGAGAAAGTCAGTTCGATAGCAGGATAATCATTGTTCTTAGCTCCGTCAGGAGCGTGATGTTTATAGCTCTCGCATCAATTAACTATCAAGCTCCGTAGGAGCGTCATGTCATGGATGCTGAACATGACGCTCCTACGGAGCTTGATTCTCTTCATCATTCGTCAACTATAAACATCACGCTCCTGACGGAGCTAAACCCGGATGATGTCTGGCTGACGCTTTTTACTAACCTCTGACCTCCGACCTCTTTTCTTCGCTTGATTCAAATGACGCTCTGGTCTACTATCCCCGCGTCATCAAGGGCGTTCAGCCCGAGTACAAGCCGGATTCAGATTAGATTCAAATCCTCGAAACTCATGTTCTGCTCTTTGTCAGAGCCCTTTTGTTTGTGTGTCGTCCCCAACCGAAGAGGAAACTATGCTTAAAGAACGTATCCCCCAACTCGCCAGACTGTTTGCGCTGGCTGCACTCCTCGTGTCTTTATCCGCTGCCGCGCTGGCACAATCGCAGGCCACGACCGGCAACATCGAAGGCCGCGTGCTGGACCCCAATGGAGCGGCCATTCCCAATGCTTCCGTCATCGCTACGAATCAACAAACCGGATTAGAAAAAATTGCCAATACGGATGACGAAGGAAACTACCGTATCCTTCTCTTGCCGCCCGGCACTTATAACGTGCGCGTTAGCGCGCAGGGTTTCTCTCAGGCGGATTTGAGCGGCGTCGTCGTGACCGTGGGCGGCAAGACGCCGCTGGAAATAAAGCTGCTGGTGGGCACTGTCAAAGTTGATCAAGTGATGGTCACAAGCGAAATGCCGGTCGTGGAATTGACGCGCACTTCCATTTCCACAACCGTCAACCAGAAGTCCATCGAAAATCTACCCGTCAACGGTCGCAACTATCTGGACTTCGCCACGCTGACGCCCGGCGTTGTGCGCGATGCGACGCGCGAGGGCGACATTTCAGTCGGCGGCCAGAAGGGAACGCTCAACAACTTGCAAGTGGATGGGACGGACAACAACAATACTTTCTTCGGACAGGCATTTGGACGCACGGGCGTACGGCCTCCCTACCAGTTTTCGGAGGAATCCGTACAGGAATTTCAGGTTAATCAAAATGGCTTCTCGGCAGAGTTCGGGCGCGCCGGGGGCGCTGTCATCAACGTCGTCACGCGCTCTGGGACGAACGATTTTCGCGGCGGCGTCTTCGAATATTTCCGCGACGAATCGTTGAACGCCAACACTACAAACCTGAAAGCGACGCAGGCCCAACAGGGACGACTGAACAAACGTCCTCCGCTTCAGATCAACCAGTTCGGAGGGCGCCTCGGCGGGCCAATCGTCAAAAACCGCGCCTTCTTTTTCTTTACTTACGACGGGCAGCGCCAGACTTTACCGAACGTCGTCGAGCCCCCAAACCTTTTCACCCAACCAATAGCCATCCAAACCCTGCTCCTGCCGCGATTGAACAACTACGCCATCAATCGCGATCAGGATGTCTTTATGGTAAAGAGCGACATCTCGCTCACGCGCAACAATCAGTTGAGCCTGCGCTTTAACCAGCAGAACTTTACGGGCGTCAATAACGAGTTCACGGGCAACCTCGCCGCCGAAGAGCATTCAGGCGATAGCCTTGCCAAGACGTTCACTTTTTCAGGCAACCTCGCTTCAACCATTTCCTCTGAGGTCGTCAACGAATTTCGCTTCCAGTTTGCGCGCGACAAAGAGCCGGGCACGGCCAACAGCGACCTGCCCGAAACGCAGATCAACACGGGCAGCGGCTTTCTGCTGCTTGGGCGCAACAACTTCAGCCCCCGCGAGACGACTATCAAGCGTGCACAGTTCATTGACAATGTTTCGTATGTGCGCGGCGCGCACAACTTCAAGACGGGCATTGACCTCAACTTTGACCGCATTCTCAATTTCTTCCCCGGCTTCTTTAACGGCCAGTACACCTTTAACTCTTACGCAGACTTTGCTGCCAACGTCCCGTCGGCCTTCACCCAGAGATTTGGTTTGCCGGGCACGAGCGGCGCGACTACCGAGCCGAACAGCTCGGACTTCGCCGTCTTCGTGCAGGACGACTGGCGCGTCACGCCAAGGCTGACGTTTAACCTGGGCCTACGCTATGACAGGCAAACGCTTGAGCAGCCGCCTCTGCGCAATCCCGACCCGGTGCTTCTGGCCGCGGGCTTCGATACCAGCCGCCAGCCTGAGGATGGCAACAATATCGCCCCGCGCTTTGGCTTCAGTTATGCGTTTGACGATAGGACTGTGCTCAGAGGCGGCTACGGCATCTTCTACGGGCGCACGACCGCCATCATGCTGGGCACGGCGCATTCGGGGAACGGCATCCAGACGACGGGCATTACGCTTTCCAGCACGGCTGCCATCGCCGCTGCGGGGCTCACCTACCCGAACATCTTCACCACGATTCCGGCTGGCGTTGCGCCGCCGCGCCCCGACCTCTTTGTCTTTACGGACGATTACGCGCAGCCTTATGTCCAGCAAGGGCGATTGGGGTTTGAGCGTGAAATTATCCCGAACCTCAGTTTGGCTATTACCTACATGTACTTCCACGGCGTGCATCTATCGCGCACGCGCGACGTGAATCTTTTCGAGCCCGTGCCGACCACGGCCATAGGCTTTGACGGGCAGACCTACACGGTGCTCCGCTTTCCCGGCACGGGCGCAACCGCGGCGGCGCAGTTCACTTCGACCACACCGCTCAGACCTTTCACCAACTACAATCGCATTAGCCTCTTCGAGAGCACGGCGAACTCTAAGTACAACGGGCTGGCGATACAGTTGACGCGACGGTTTGTGCATGGCCTTCAGTTCACAGCCGCTTATACCTTCTCGCGCACGCGAGACGACCGCCCGGACCAGACGGCAGTTGTGCCCGGCGGCGGCGACGATGCCAAGGTCGTTCAGAACTCGCTCAATATACGCGACGACTATGCCATCTCAGACGTAGACATTCCGCATCGCTTCGTCTTCAGCCCCGTGTATGAGCTGGGAGAATTCACGCGCAGCGATAACGCCATCCTGCGTGCGCTGCTGAGCGACTATACCTTCTCCGGTATCGTTCAGTTGCAATCCGGCTTCCCCTATACGGCGACTGTCGGCGCGGATTTGAACCGCGACGGCAACTCTCGCAACGACCGTGTGCCGGGGCTGGCGCGCAACACCTTGCGCACGCCGAACGTTTACCAGTTTGACCTGCGCATCACGCGCAACATCAGGCTTGGCGAAACCCGGCGCTTGCGGTTGATTGCCGAAGGCTTCAATATCTTCAACCGCTCCAACATTGGCCCGGCTCCCGGCGGAGCCGCCGGACAGGGCTACGTCAACACAAATTTCTTCCGCAATTTCACGGCTACGTCCGTCGGAGGCGTTAACACGCTGACGCTAAACGCGCCACTTCCCGCCACTCCGTTCGGAACCCCGCGCACGTTTTTAACCCAGCGGCAGATACAGCTTGCGATTAAGTTTGACTTCTAAGAAGCTGTTTGAAAAGTCACTGTCATTCGTTTAGCTCCGTAGGAGCGAGGATGTTTATAGCTCGCAGATAACAAATGGAAACAAGCTCCGTAGGAGCGGCATGTCATGGACGTTGAAACATGCCGCTCCTACGGAGCTTGATTTCCTTAATCACTCGTTAACTATAAACATTCAGTCCCTAACGGGACTTTTAAAACAGCTTCTAAGACCTGTCAGGGAAGGCAAACATAGAAAGAGGGAGGCTCATGTATGAGCCTCCCTCTTTTCTTTAGCTTGCCGGAGATTGCTTAACGCCTGTCGGAGTTGAGCAAACGCAGGAGCGCCAGGAAGATGTTAAAGGCGTCCAGATAGAGCGAGAGCGCGCCCGCGACGTACTCGTTCGTCGGGTAGCGGTGAATGATGTTCGACGTGTCGTAGAGCACGAAGCCCGAGAACAACAGAAGCGACGCGGCGGCAACGGCAAACCCGAGCGCCGTCGAGGCTATGAAGATATTCAGGATGCCCGCGAGCACGACCACAATCAAACCCGTCACCACCATCCCGCGCATGAAACTGAAATCCCGCTTCGTGATGAAGACGTAGGCCGTCAGACCGCCGAAGATGCCGACCGTCAGCACGCCCGCCTGCAATATAGAGGCCGGGTTAATCTGGCTGATGTAGTAAAGCACGGGCGAAATCACGACACCCGTGAGCGTCGTAAAGCCGAAAAGCGCTAAGAGATTCACACCGGGCACATGCCGCACCGCCTGTGCGCCCATGACTCCGCCGAGCATCACAAAAAGCATGATAAAGGGATGCTGCGCCGCCGCAATCATGAGTGGCGGGAAGGCGAAGCCAAGCGTCACGCCGCCGACGGCAAAGAGCGTGGCGAGGAAAAAGAGCGCGTACACTTTGCGCACAAAAGCCATACGCTCCGTGGGGCTGGCTTCCGCAGCCGTGCGCGGCTGTAAACCGCCCCAGCCAGTTTGCGGGCTCTGCCACTGGCCCGGCTGCTGCGAGCGTTGATTCTGAGACTGAAATGGGTTCATCGAAACTTTCCTTTTTTAGTTCCTATCCAACTTGCCCGCCCCGTTGGTTTTCAAATTCGATTTTCTCCGGCGAGCGTTATTTAGATGTTTTGACCCGATTCGCAGATGCATCGAGGTTAACACAGGTAAGCCCGCGTGGAGTACACTTTCAAAAGGCTTGCGCGAGCGGGCGCGTCGGCTCGTTCAGAAAGTTGAAACTTTCTTCACCCTTTGGACACTAACTGGTTGGGACTCGATGATGAAGCGGCTGGCGATAGAAGCAGCGAGGCCGGGCGCGTACGCTGGGGCTCTCGGGATGAACGGTTCTGAAGAACTGATGGCACGCGCACGCCTCGGTGACGACGAGGCGTTTCAGGCCGTCTTTGACCGCTACAGCCGACCCGTTTTGAGCTTCATCTACGATATGGTCTCGGCGCGCGACGTGGCCGAGGAACTGGCACAGGAGACGTTTGTTCGCGCCTACAGAAATCTGGGGCACTTGCGCGACCCCGACCGCCTATCGACGTGGCTCTTTGGAATTGCGCGCAACGTGGCGCTGGAGTTTTTACGCACGCGCCGCCGCGACGAACACAAGGTTGACATGGACGATCCTGCGGTTTTAGGACTGAGCGATCAGGAGCCGTTGCCCGAAGGACAGCTTTTGAACAAGGAGTTCAACGCAGTCATCAATACGGCCCTACAGCAGCTTGACGATGACAAGCGCACGGTTTTTACGCTCGCGGTCTTTCAACAGCGCAGCTACGAAGAGATAGCCGCCATCACAGGATTTTCCATCCCCAAATTAAAAACGGACTTGCACCGTGCGCGCGTCGAGATGCGGCGTCGCATACGGCCTTACCTGGGGAAAAGTTATGAAGTGTGAAGATTGTCTGACAGTGATTGAAGAATATTTCGACGGCGAGCTTTCAGAGCACGCCGCCGTAGATGTCAAGGTGCACCTGGCGACCTGCCTCTCTTGCTCGCGCCAGTTTGAATCATTGCGCGACGAGCAGAACCTGTACGCGCTTTATCGCCGCGACCTGGAAGTCACGCCTGCGCTGTGGGCAGGCATCAGGGAGAAAATTCATGAGGACAGACCTGCGGGCCGCAGCCTGCGTCTGAAAGTTTGGCTCTCGCAGCTTTTCGGCGCGCCGCGTCTGAGCCCCGCGCTCTCCTTTGCGCTCGTCGTCCTGGCCGTCGGCGCAACAGCCGGTGTGATGAAGTATGCGCAATCGCGCGACGAGACGGCGAACCGGCAAACCATCTCTAAAATCAACCGGTCTCCCGCTCCTTCCGCGCCCGCGTCCTCGCCCGAGCTGAACACCACGAACGCAGCCGCGAGCGACGCAGGTCAATCACCGGGCGAGATGGTAGAGGGTGACACAGAGCCGCCTTCTATCACGAAAGAGAGAACGGATTCGAAGCTGGCAAACATTTTGACGGACAAGTCTCTGGCGCGGCGTGAGCCTGCGAAGACCGCCGATTTGACTTACGAGGAGACGCCCGAGCGGCTCGTGCGCGAAGCCGAGCAAAAATATCAGGCGGCCATCTGGCTGCTTACACGCGACTCGCGCCGCCGCAGCTCGCTCCTCGAATCGGACGTGCGCGCGCGCTTTGAGCAAACGCTCATGGACGTTGACCGCACTATCACGGAGACGCGCCGCGCCGTGCGTCGCGAGCCGCTTGATCCTGTCGCCGTCCAGTTCATGCTGGCCGCTTATGCCAAAAAGGTCGAAGTGCTCAGAGAGATGGCTAACTACCGCGCGGACGAGAGAGAGATACAGTAGTAGAGGGACGAACTTTAGTTTATGAAATCAATCGCAATTCTACTGTCCATGCTCGCCGTCTTTGCGCCCTGTGCGGCGCTGGCGCAGAAGACCACCGCCTCGTCGTCATCTTCGTCTAGTGCCAGTCAAGACAAACAGGTGACGACGACGAAAATCGTCACCGAGAGTCCCAAAAAAGTGAGCGTGAAAATCTCGCCCACCAGCGTTGTCTCTCTGCGCAATCGCTTCGGCCCGATTGTCATCACGGGCACGGACGGCGATACGATGGAAGCCTCTGTCACGAGCGACCCGAAAACTCTAGCCGCTTTTGACGTCAGCTTACTGAGCGACCAGAAGAAGGACAAGATTGTGCTCGCCGTGGCAATCGACACGCCGGATGATAAGGACAAGCCAAGCGAGAAGAGCAAAGAGTCTAAGCCAAGCCCAAAACCGAGTCCGGTCAAGACAACGCCACAGCCGCCCGCGACGGCGCGTACATCTTCTCAACCCGCGCCGGGAGCGCAAGGCACAACGCGCCCCGAGCGTGCGCCTAGACCCGCGCGTCCTGCGACGCCTGCCGCACCGACAACACCTCTAGGGGAGGCACTGCGCGGAGTCCGTGAAATCCGCCTCGACGTCAAAATCCCGCGCAACGCTCGGATCGAGTTAATAGATTCGCGCCGCTTCGCTATCATCAATCCCGGCGCTGACCCGACCTACCTGACAAACACGCGCAACGACGTCACCGTCACAGGCTTGAACACGCCCGTCAACATCATCAGTAGCGGCAACGTGCGCGTTTCGCGTGTCGCCGGAGTCGAAGTGCAAACGCGCGCCGGGAGCGTGTATGTCGAAGACGTCGCGGGACCGATTGAGATCAAGAGCGTGACGGGCGGCATCACCGTGCGCGAGGCGGGCGGTGATGTACGCGCCGTTTCCATCACCGGCTCCGTGAGCATCGAATGCGCGCGCGGGCGCGTCGAAGCCAGCACCACCAACAGCCTGATTACGTTAAAGAGTCTGGGGGGCGACCTGGAAGCCACGTCGTCGGGCGGCGCAATAAGTTTTACAGGCGCAATTCGCGAGGGCGGTCGCTATCGCCTCAAATCCATGTCCGGGCCTGTACTGATGATGATTCAGCCGGACGCGCCCGGTTTCACGGCCATCATGTCTTCTTATCAGGGCCAGATAATCACGGACTTTGATTTAAGAACGGACCTTTCGCCGGGCACGCCCACACCCGAACCGCCCGTGGCGCTTGACCCGCGCACGCGCCGCATGATGGGCCATTATGGCGAAGGCGAAGGGCGCGACGCGCGCATCACGCTGGATTCCTTTAGCGGCACGGTCAAGTTAGGCAAGGCCCAGCCTGCGGAATTTAAGAAGTGCCGTTGAGCGCAGCAGGGCTGCGGCCAAAGAGCGTCGTGCGGCTGGACCAGTAAAAAAATTGGAACAAAATTTTCGTTTTGAAGTAATTAACAAGCAGGGTATCTATCTCTAACAGCAGCTAGAACCAACAACCGATGCAGGCTCAGGAGTGTTCTACGCAACATTCCTTGCACAACTTTAACCGGGGGGATTTGAAGTTGAACAACGTAGCTCTCGATCACAAATATTTTCCGCTGGACGAGGAACAGGAAGGGCCGATTGACGAAGCCACGCTGAGCAATCACGTCGAGGTCCTCAAAGATTTGGCCCGCGCCCTGATTCGCGAGATAGACAAGCTGCGCAACACACAGTTGCCGGACGTGGCGGAGGGCGTGGATTTTTACGAAGAGGTGCACCGCTTCGAGATTAATCTCATACGCTCGGCATTGGAGCGCACGGGCGGGCATCAAACGCGCGCCGCACGTCTCTTAGGCATCAACGTCACGACGCTCAATCACAAAATCAAACGCTTCAACATCGACCTTGATCAACACACGGATCTTGACCGCGACGTCTCCTAGTGAATAAGGCAAGCGTTTAAGGCTTAAGCCGCAGGCGATAGAGGACAAATGCGCCCACGCGCTCGCCCTGGTCGCGCTCGTACCACTGGTCAAGGTTTGGTAAATCCTGCGACGCGTCCGCCGCCAGCAAGAGATAAGAAAGGCGTGGACGCGCCGCGCGCTCTCTATCAAAACTCGCGACGTAATCCATGTAGAGGCGTGTCTCCGCTTCGTTCTCCTCCGCCGTAATCGGTTTGGGATAAAGCGCAAGGATAGGATTGGCGCGCTCCCAGCCGTAAACCGCCAGCAGGAAATAAAAATTCTTCGCCGCCAGCGCAGAGCGGAACACCCTCTCGTCTACGCCCGTGTAATAAAGATGCTGGTAGAACCGCTCTCTATTTTCTTCCGGAGTGACGCCGGAAAAGACGTGCATGTGCGGAGCCCACAGGACGGCCTGCGGCCCGGTGGTCGGCAGCGTGTCGGCCTGTAGTAGATCGTAAGTCAGCGCCACACCGCGCCCATGTTGCGCAACATCTTGAAAATCACGCTGTCGCTCAATTTCCCCTAGCCGACGGGCGGCGGGCCAGATCATCTCTCTGGGCGTGTTAAATGACACGAACAATTCCGTCGCAAGCTTTGCTTCGACAAAGCCCCAGCCAAACGCCGCCAGAGCAATCCACAGTAAAATCTTGCCGGAAATTTTTGTAGCTCTCTCTCGCCCCTGCCAGACAATAGCGACGGCCATCACGAACCCTGTGAGCGCGACGTAGTTTGCCACGAACTCTTCATAATGAAGCGGTTGCAAGGAGCGGCCCGTCAAGACCTGCTGGTTAAAGACTACGAAGGGGACGATGGCGAACGAGGCCGTGAACAGGACGCGTGGAGCACGCCAGCTGAGCCTTCCGCGCCGCGCGGCCAGGGCGAGCACGACGAGCGTAATCAGACCGGCTATCTCCGGCGGTTGATGAAGGTCTGGAAAGCGCGTGTGCGTCAGCGCCTGCACGGCGTCCATCGTCACGGCGCGCCGCGCAACGAGAATGAAGTAGGGCACGAGCGCAAGAATGGCGAGCCCGAAGAAGACAGCGAAACGCTCTATGGACTCTCTCCAACGCTCCGGCTTGAAGGCTATCCACAATGCCGCCAGACACGCGACCTGTGCGATGGCAGTGGTCCAGAGATAAAAGTAGGAATAGACGAGCACGGCAAAGCACAAGCCTGCGAGCGCGCTTGAAAGATACGCCGCGCGACGGCGCTCGCTCACAAGCGCACGCCAGAGAAAGACGAACATCACGAAGTAGAAAGGAAACGGAAACGCAGGGACGTAGCGGCGCAGGAAAGGCAGGTAGAGGTAAGCAACTTGCAGGACGGTGTAAGCGCTGATTGCGCCCTGCCCGTTGGCGAGCGTGCCTAGACAAAGCGCAAAGAGCGCGCCTGTTGCAGCCACGCGCTCGTCACCCGTCACCTCCGCGATGAGACGAAAGATAGCGAGGGCTGATGCAGCCCCGACTGCGGCTATGAGAATGATAAAGATTGTGGAGGCGGAAAGATTAAAGAGGCGCGCCACCCACGCGAGCGCGTAAGCCGGGGCGACCTGTATGGAAAAGATGGATTCGCCCTGCGGAGCATCCGGCGTGTGGTCGCGTCCCGTGTAAGGGTCGTTGCGCCGCGCTCGACCGTCAATCAAAGCCTGTAGGTAAGCCGAATAGGCCGCTTCGTCCGTGTCAAAAAAAGCGTACGCCCCGTTCCACTGGTCTCCGCGCGCGTGCCATGAATTGAGTTGGGGATAGAGCGCCAGAAACATCATGGCGAACGCCGCGACGAACCCCAGCCGCCAACGAAGCGATGTCTGCATATTGTCCGAAAAGATTCCTCTAGAGGAGTGGCATCAAATTTTTTGCAAGCTCTCGAACATGCCGAGCCGCATCATCGAATATACCTTTGAAGGAGAGTGCGCGGCAATCCGTAGTCGAACTCACCGCCGAGACGCAGAGAGTTGAAATGTTTTTCTCTGCGTCGTCTCCGCGCTCTCTGCGTCTCGGCGGTGAACGCTTTACTGTTTCTCTCCATATTTTGCTTAAACTGGAAAACCGCCCGCCGCTTAGCTTTCGTAAATACAAGTAGCGAGCCGCCCAAGGGAGCGTCCGGGCATCAAAATAAAAGTTGTAAGGAAATCGGGGCCACGGGCGATTAAAAGAGTGAGGGCGAGCATTTTCGCCGCTATTTTTATGCTGATAAAGAAGCCGGAGCCAATCTCTTCGAGCGAGATTACGGACCGCAAGGTCTACATGAATCGTCGCCTGTTTATGCGCGGCGCGGTGCTGGCGGCGAGCGCGCTCGCGACGGGCGCGCTCTATCGCAAGTTAAACGAACCGCCTGTTCCGACCCCTCGCGGTGAACAGCTTGTGGACGTCAAGCCCGCTTCATCCGCCGCCGCGCCTCCCGTCAACGAAAAGCTGACGCCGTTTCAGGACATCACGAGCTATAACAACTTCTACGAATTTACGACCGACAAGCAAGGCGTCGCACGTCGCGCCAAAAATTTCGTCACGCGCCCTTGGAGCGTGAGGGTCGAAGGTCTGGTTAACAAGCCGCGCGTTTATGATCTGGACGAGTTGATCAAGATAGCTCCGCTCGAAGAACGCATCTATCGCCTGCGTTGTGTGGAAGGCTGGTCCATGGTCATTCCCTGGGTCGGCTTTCCGCTCAAAGCATTGCTCGATGCGGTCGAGCCCACATCGCAGGCGCGCTTTGTCGCCTTTGAAACTCTCTTTGACCCGAAACGCATGCCGAATCAAACGTCTGGCGTGCTCCCCTGGCCTTACGTCGAAGGGCTTCGTCTTGATGAAGCCCTGCATCCTTTGACGATTCTCGCCACGGGGCTTTACGGCGAAGCGCTGCCGCCGCAGGACGGCGCGCCCATACGATTGGTCGTGCCGTGGAAGTACGGCTTTAAGAGCATCAAGTCCATCGTCACGATTCGGCTGGTGGCAAACGAGCCGAAGACTACATGGAGCGCCGCTGCTCCGAACGAGTACGGTTTTTACTCGAACGTCAACCCGAACGTCGCGCACCCGCGATGGAGTCAGGCGCGCGAGCGTCGCATAGGCGAGTACGGTTTGCGCGACACGCTGATTTTTAACGGCTACGCAGATCAGGTTGCGTCGCTTTACACGGGGATGGATTTGAAAGAGAACTTTTAAGACGCATGAAACCCGAGGACGCAAAATTTACGAAAGCCGTGGTCTTCACGAACGCGCTGGTCCCGCTCGCTTTGCTCGCGTGGGATGGAATACGCGGGCAGTTGGGCGCGAACCCTCTGGAATACGTGACGCGCACGACAGGGATGCTGACGCTTATCTTTCTCCTGCTCTCATTGGCCGTCACGCCCTTGAGAAAGATGACGGGCTGGAACTGGCTGGGCATGCACCGCCGCATGCTCGGGCTCTACGCCTTCTTCTACGGCGTGCTGCACTTCATGACCTATCTCTGGTTCGACCGCTTCTTCAACTTGAAAAGCGCGGTCGCAGATGTAGCCAGCCGTCCCTTTATCGCCGTCGGCTTCGCGAGCTTCCTCATCATGATTCCGCTCGCCGTCACATCGACCAACAAAATGGTCAAGCGTCTGGGCGGGCGTCGCTGGAATCGTCTGCACAAGACTGTGTACCTCGCGGGCATGCTGGGTGCGCTTCACTACTGGATGCTGGTCAAATCCGACACGCGATTGCCCATCACGTTCGGTCTAGTGCTCGCGCTCCTTCTTGGCTATCGCATCTTTGCCGCCAACCGCGCCCCGCAGAAGCCGGACGCGCGCCCGAGCATTCTCCCGCGTTAAAAATATAAGTCTGCAAGGGTACAAGAGTTCACCGCCGAGACGCAGAGAAACAGGCTTTCTGTGTAATGAGAAGATACTAAACAAGCCTTAGCTCCGTAGGAGCTGAATGTTTATAGCTTGATTGTCATAATTAAAAATCAAGCTCCGTAGGAGCGCCATGTTCAGCGTTTATTACATGCCGCTCCTACGGAGCTTATTATATTGTTGTCACCTGTCAGCTATAAACATTCTGTTCCTACGGAGCTACAAACAATCTGCACCTTCCTCCCTCAAACTCCTGCTATTTATTCTTTTTGCATCTCCCTCTGCGGTGAGTCCGCTTGGAAGCTAATTCGTTGGCTGAGCTTAAAGTTATTGTCAGACAGCGTTTTTTTTCGTAAAATTCTTTTAGCGGGCGTTTCTTATAGACGCCTATCTGAATCCGTGACGCGCCGAACCCGTTCTGTCGGCGAATCAGCCTGAAATCTCCACCCCTCTTGCTTCGTGTAAGAGACGTTCTCGAAATCATGCGCCCTCGCATTGGGGCGCGTCCTGTTTCGCCCTTAATCTTTGATTTCTTCATGAGCGCCCCCATAACTACAGCTCCCGTCAACACTTGGCCGGGCAAGTCGTTGCTCGCGCGGCGTCTATTACGCCCGCGCCCGAAGGTCTTAACGGTCTTCGGCACGCGCCCCGAAGCCATCAAGCTCGCGCCCGTCATGCATGAGCTTGAGACGCGGCCCTTCGCGGTCGAGACCGTCTGCGTCGCGACCTCGCAGCACACGGACCTCCTGCGGCCCTTCGTCCGTTTGTTCAACATACGCGCGGACTATGACCTCAAAGCGATGCGCGTGGGCCAAACGCCGGACGAGCTGCGCACGCGCCTCGTCGCAGCGCTCGACCCCATCCTGCTCAAAGAAGACCCCGACATGGTTCTGGTCCAGGGCGACACGACGACGGCGCTCTCGGGTGCTCTCGCGGCCTTTGCGCGCGGCATCGCGGTCGGCCACGTCGAAGCAGGCTTGAGGTCCGGCAATCTTCACAGCCCCTTTCCAGAAGAGATGAACCGTCGTCTGATTACACAGCTTGCGACCTATCATTTCGCCGCCACCTCTTTTAATCGCACGACCCTTCTGGAAGAAGGCGTCAAAGATGAAGCGATTTTCGTCACGGGTAATCCGGTCGTCGATTCTCTGAAGACCATCCTCTCGGGCTCGCATCCGAGCGAAGCAGTCGCGGGGTTATTAGAAGCAACGCGCGGCTTGCGGCGGATTGTGTTGACCACACATCGTCGCGAAAGCTTTGGCCGGTTGATGACGGAAAACCTGCGCGTGCTGCGTCGCTTTGTAGAAGCTCACGCGGACGTTGCTCTTATCTTTCCGGTTCATCCGAACCCGGAGGTGGTGCGCGCCGCGCGCCTGCTTGAATCTCACCCGCACATTCATCTCATAGAGCCGCTCGGCTACGAAGATTTTATTCAACTGATGTCGAGCGCATGGCTACTGGTTTCCGATTCCGGCGGCATACAGGAAGAAGCGCCGACTTTGGGACGCCCTCTGCTCGTCTTGCGCGAGAACACAGAGCGGCGTGAAGCGCTTCAATCGGGCATCGCGCGTCTGGTTGGAGGCTCGCCTGAACGACTCGGCCTCTTGCTCGAAGAAGCGCTTGACGAAGGAAGCTGGGCCGAGCGTGTCGCCGAGATTGAAAATCCTTTTGGCGACGGCACGAGCGGACGCAGCATCGCCCGCACAGTTTTGGAATTACTGAACGCCGGAGCGGAAAGCCTTCGCCTAGCGTCTCCCTACGTTTTAACTCCTTAGCGAGTCCTGATGAGCGACGAGCCACACACAAAGCAACATCTTCTGACCGTGCTTCTGGAAGACTATTTCCACGTCGGGGCGTTTAATCGTCTCATTCAGCGCGGCCAGTGGTATCGCTTCCAGACTCGCTTTGAGCAGAACACGCTAAAGGCGCTCGACCTACTCGACCGTTACAACATCAAGGCGACTTTTTTCGTGCTCGGATGGATTGCCGACAAACAGCCTGAGCTTGTGCGTGAAGTCGCGCGTCGCGGCCACGAGATAGGCAATCGCGGCTACTATTACCGCAGCATTCACGAGATGACGCGCGACGAATTTCGCGAAGACCTCGCGCGCTCGCGCGATGCGCTTGAGCGTGCAAGCCTGACGCGTGTTGTAGGCTATCGCGCCGCGCGCAAGCTGACAGCGCCGACGGACCTCTGGGCGCTCGATGTTCTGGCCGAAGAAGGCTACGCCTACGATTCGAGTTTCGTGCCCGCGCGCCGCGCGCTCCACTCAGAGCCCGAACAGCGATTCGCTTATCAGCATCGTCACAACGACCGCAGCCTCTGGGAATTTCCCGTCTCGACCGTGAGCGTGATGGGCTGGCCCGTGCCCATCGCCGGGGGGAATTATTTCCGCCAGTTCCCACACGCCGTCGTGCGCCGCTTGGTAGAACACTGGCACAAGACCTACGACGCGCCGTTTGTGATGTACATGCACGTCTGGGAGTTGGACCCGGAGCAGCCGCGCATCAGCGGCGCTTCGGCCCTGATGAAAATCCGCCACTACCGCAACCTCCACAAGATGTCTGCGATCCTCGAAGACTATTTCAAACGCTATTCGTTTACAGGCGCGGCGCGCTATCTGGGCCTTGATGTTCATCAAGGCGATGCTATTGAAGCATCGAGCGCCCGGCAGATTGCGACGGTTGAAGCTACGCCTCTGAGGTTGCGTACAACTTCGGGCGCGGCGTTGAAGAAAAGTTCAGAGGAAGCGGCGGCTGCAAGCGCGGGACGAAAGAGCGCCACGGTTGTCGTTCCCTGTTATAACGAGGAGCTGGTCCTGCCCTATCTTTCCAACACGCTCAGGAACGTCGAAAGCGTGCTTGAGCGTGATTACGCGCTCTCGTTTATCTTTGTGGATGACAGCTCGACCGACGGGACGTGGGATGCTTTGCACCAACTCTTCGGCGCGCGCGCCAACTGCTCTTTTATACGGCACACGCAGAACAAGGGCGTGGCCGCAGCCATCCTCGCAGGCATTCGTCACGCCGAAACGGAAATCGTCTGCTCGATTGATTGCGATTGCACCTATGACCCGCACGAGTTGAGCAACATGATTCCGCTGCTGGCGGACGGCGTGTCGATGGTGACCGCTTCGCCCTATCACCCTGAGGGCGAGGTGCGCAACGTTCCGGGCTGGCGGCTCTCTTTGTCGCGCGCGGCATCTTTTCTTTACAGGCAGGTGCTACGCCAGAAGCTTTATACTTACACTAGCTGTTTTCGCGTCTATCGCCGGAGCGCCGTCGCGCGCCTTGAGCTTCAGGAGAACGGATTTCTGGGCGTAGCCGAAACCCTAGGGCGTCTGGACCTCGAAGGCGCGAAGATTGTCGAGCATCCCACCACACTCGAAGTGCGCCTCTTCGGGCGCTCGAAGATGAAGGTCGCACGTACCATCGGCGGTCATCTCAGTTTACTCGCGCGTCTCTCGTGGATGCGTCTCAGTGGCTCAGCGCGCCAGCGTCAGGAAGTAGCCGAGCTGCTGAAAGACACAAAAGCGCTCGCCTCCGGCAATCTGCCGCCCACCGCTCCGCAAAAGTAAGGAACTTTCCAGATGGACCAATCCGTGCTTGACCCATATCAAACTTTAACACTGCCTTCGGATCAGGATTCGACGGGCCGCAACCTTGGCGAAGAAGAGCTGCAACTGCTCGCTGAAGTCATACGCTCGGGCACGCTCACGAGCACCAAGGGCACGTTTGTCAAAACTTTCGAGGAGAGGTTTGCGGAAAAGCTCGGCGTTCGCTTTGCTTTCGCGTGCGCTTCCGGCACGGCGGCCATACATACAGCCGTCGCGGCCCTTGACCCCGAGCCCGGCGACGAAATCATCACCTCGCCCATCACGGACATGGGCGCGCTCACACCTATTCTTTATCAGGGCGCGATTCCCGTCTTCGCAGACGTGGACGCGGAAACCTACAACGTCACGGCCTCTACAATCGCCGCGTGTTTGAGCGAGCGCACGCGCGCCATCATCGCCACGCATCTTTTCGGCAACCCGTGCGAGATGCGCGAGATTATGCAACTGGCGCGCGAACGAAATATTCCTGTGATAGAAGATTGCGCGCAAAGCTTTCTGGCGGAGCACGACGGAGAGCCTACTGGAAGCATAGGCTCTATCGGATGCTTTAGTCTTCAGCAGGGCAAACACATGACGACAGGCGAGGGCGGCATCGTCACGACCGATGATGAAAATCTAGCTCGCCGCATGTTTCTCTTTATCAACAAGGCGTGGGGCTACGGCGATGCTGCGCCCGACCACTATTTTCTGGCGCTCAACTATCGCCTGAGCGAGTTGCAGGGCGCTGTCGCCTGCGCGCAGTTGGAAAAGCTCGATTGGGTAGTCGCGGAGCGTAAGCGCGCGGCCCGTCTTTTGACGGAGATGCTCGAAGGCGTGCGCGGTGTCGAAACGCCGAGGGTGCGTTCCGGCAACGAGCATGTTTACTGGAAATACTGCCTGCGCGTGGATGAATCGATTACTGAAGGCGGCGCGCTAGCGATGGCCCGCGTCCTGAAAGAGAAGGGCATCGCGAGCGCTCCGCGTTATATTCAGAAGCCCGCGTTCATGTGCGAGATTTTTCAGAAGCAGCGAACCTTCGGCAAGAGCCGTTTCCCCTTCACGCTCGCGCGAGCCGAAGCTCTGGATTACGCGCACCATAAATTCCCCGGCACGTTTGCCGCGCTCGACGGCGTGCTGGTCCTGCCCTGGAACGAGCGTTATACGGAAGAGCATGTCAGCTACATTGCGCGCGCCGTGCGTGAGGCTGCCGACCGTTTGAGAAAATAGCTCTACAGGGATTCGTTGATGATGAAAGAGAAGCTCAGGTTCGGGTTGGTCGGAGCGGGCGGCATCGCGCAGGCTTACGCGCAGGCGTTCGAGGATTCCGGGGCGGCGCGCATCGTCGCGGTGGCTGACGTGCGCGCCGAAGCCGCTCAGGCTCTCGCAGAGGAGCTACGCTGCCGGAGCTTTGATTCACACGAAACGCTTGCCGCGAACACAGAGCTTGATGCGGTCGTCATCTGCACGCCGCCTTCCACGCATCCGGAAATCTCTCAACACTTTCTCTCGCGCGGCATACACGTCCTCTGCGAAAAGCCTTTGAGCATTGATTCGCGCAGCGCACGCGAGATGCTCGACTCTGCCCGCCGTCACGACGTGATGCTCACGATGGCGTCTAAGTTTCGCTATGTCGAAGACGTGGTGCGCGCCAAGGCAATCGTCACTTCGGGCATTCTCGGCGAGATTGTGCTCTTTGAAAATGCATTTACTTCGCGTGTGGATATGTCCACGCGCTGGAACTCGAACGCCGCCATCTCTGGCGGAGGCGTCCTGATAGACAACGGCACACACTCCGTTGACCTGATGCGCTATTTCTTAGGCCCGCTAGCGGACGTGCAGGTCGTCGAAGGAAAGCGCAGCCAGGGGCTAGACGTGGAAGAAACCGTGCGTATCTTCGTGCGCTCGACCGCAGGCGTCATCGGCAGCATAGATCTCTCGTGGAGCATTAATAAAGAGCTTGACCATTACCTTTCCATCTACGGCTCGCACGGCACGGTGCTGGTCGGTTGGAAGGAATCTAAATATCGTCAGGCGGGAAGTAAAGACTGGGTGGTCTTCGGGCGCGGCTACCAGAAGCTTCAGGCGTTTCGCAACCAGATTGACAATTTCTGCCGCGCGCTCGTGGGCGAAGAGCCTTTGCGTATCACAGCCGAAGAGGCGCTCGCTTCCGTCGAAGTCATAGAAGCGGCTTACGCTGCCTTAGGCAGCAGCCAGTGGACAGCCGTTCGCCGAGTCAATCAAGCGGAGGACGAGCCCGCACAGAGTGAAATCATAGAAGCGCCCGGAGCAGTTGCATGACCACGCCGCGCATACATCCCACGGCCATCATCGAAGAAGGCGTGCACCTTGGCGCGGGCACGTCCATTTGGGACAACGTGCACATTCGACGCGGCGCGCACATCGGAGCGGATTGCATCGTCGGCGAAAAGAGTTACATCGCATACGAGGTTCAAATAGGCGACCGCGTGAAAATCAACGCCTTCGTCTACGTTTGCTACGGCGTGACGATTGAGGACGGCGTGATGATTAGCGCCGGAACTATTTTTACCAACGACCGCTTCCCACGCGCGACCACGCCCGACTTGAAGACTTTGCGCGAATCATACCCGGACGAGCACACGCTGCCGACCCTTGTGCGCGAAGGCGCGACCATAGGCGCACGCTGTGTCATCGGTAATGATTTGGAAATCGGTCGCTGGAGCATGATCGGCATGGGCTCTGTCGTGACTAAATCCGTGCCGGATTTTCATCTCTCGCTCGGACACCCTGCACGCTCCGTCGGATGCGTGTGTCGCTGCGGCCAGCTCCTTGCGCGCTTTGAAGAAGGAAAGAAAGAAGACGTCGCCGGGGTCGCGTGCGCGGCCTGCGGTTTGAGCTACTCGATTAATAATCATGTCGTCACAGAGCTTAACTCTCCAAGCTGAAGAGGTCACAAACGACCCGTTGATGAAGACGAGCTTTTCATCATCAACGAGCACGCCCGAGCGCTGGGCCATTGTGGGCGGCGGCCTGCTCGGCATGACGCTCGCGCTCAGGCTTGCGCAAAGCGGAAAACGTGTGACGCTTTTCGAGGGCGCGGATCGTCTCGGCGGGCTCGCGAGTCCCTGGCGTTTGAAAGACGTGGTGTGGGACAGGCATTACCACGTGACGCTTCTTTCGGACACGACCCTGCGCGCGCTCCTACGCGAGCTTGGTCTTGAAGGAGAGATGCGCTGGGTCGAGACGCGCACGGGCTTTTACACGGACGGCCAGCTCTATTCGATGTCGAACACGCTCGAATTCCTGCGCTTTCCCCCGCTCAACATTCTGGACAAACTGCGCCTCGGCTTCAACATTTTCTACGCCTCGAAAATCAAAGACTGGCGAAAGCTTGAGCGCGTACCCGTAGAAGATTGGCTCAAGCGTTGGTCGGGGCGTCGAACGTTTGAGCGCATCTGGCTGCCGCTCCTGCGCGCCAAGCTGGGCGAGAACTACAAGGAGGCTTCCGCAGCCTTTATCTGGGCCACAATCGCGCGCATGTACGCGGCGCGACGCACAGGGTTAAAGAAGGAGATGTTTGGCTACGTCCCCGGTGGCTACGCGCGCATCCTGCGCCGCTTTGAAGAGATGCTCGCGAGCCACGGTGTCGAGGTGCGATTGAATCAGGGTGTGAGAAGCGTCGAAGCGGAGAGCGGCGGCGGTGTGCGCGTCGAATGCGTTGAAGGGAAGACTGAACGGTTCGAGCAGGTCGTCCTAACGGTTCCGGGCGAACGTGCGGCACAGGTGACAAACGGGCTCGCAACGGAAGAGATAGAAAAACTGCGCGGCGTCAAATACCAGGGAATCATCTGCGCGTCGCTGCTCTTGAAAAAACCGCTCGCGGGCTTCTACGTCACCAACATCACGGACGCCGACGTGCCCTTTACAGCCGTCATAGAAATGTCCGCGCTGGTTGACCCGAAGGAGTTCGGCGGCAACGCTTTAATCTATCTTCCGAAATACGTTGACGCGGACGATGCTCTGTTTGCGTGTTCGGATGATGAAGTAGAGGAACGATTCGTCGCCGCCATGGAGCGCATGTACCCGCATTTCGACCGCGCGGACATAGTATGCTGTCGCATCTCGCGCGTGCGCCACGTCTTCCCGCTCCCCGTGCTTCATTATTCCGAAAGGCTGCCCGCGCAGCACACTTCGCAGCCGGGAATCCACGTCATCAATTCCGCGCACATCCTGAACGGCACGCTCAACGTCAACGAGACCGTTCAGTTGGCAGAAAATGCAGCACGAGAGTTCATTGCTCAAGGTGCGCGTTCCGTGTAATTCGCGAAAGCATTGAAAAAAGAGTTAGATCAAAAAGGCTCGTACGAGGGACATTAACCATGAGGGAGCGAAAAAAGGGTTTGAGACTTCTGCCGCCGGCGGCGCTCATCAAGACGGGCGATGTGGACCATGCCGACTGGAACTTCCGCCCGTTGCTCGGCGCAATCTCGCGCGCGCGTTACAAGCTCGTCCTTTCCATGTTGAGCGGGCGACGATTCGCGCGTCTTCTGGAAGTCGGCTACGGGAGCGGCGTCTTCATGCCGGAGCTGGCCCGTCACTGCCACGAGCTTTACGGCATTGACATACATCAGAACCAGCAAAAGGTCTCCGAAAAGCTCTCGCGTTTCAACATTCGTGCAAGTCTCTTCTCCGGCTGCGCTTCGAAGATGCCGTTCAGAGAAAATTTTTTCGACGGCATAGTGGCGGTCAGCTCGTTGGAATTCATAGAAGAGTTAGACGCGTCTTGCAGCGCACTCAAGCGTGTGCTCAAGCCCAACGGGTTTCTGGTAACCGTGACGCCAAGCTATTCTCCGGTAGCCGATTTGGGTTTGAAACTCCTGACGGGAAAGAGCGCACAGCAGGATTATGACAATCGTCGTCAACGTCTGATACCGACGTTGCTCAAGCACTTCAAGGTGCTGGAACAGAAAACTTCGCCGCTGCTCGTCAGCACAGTCCTGCCGCTTTACACCGGGCTCAAGCTGAGCCACCCGTGATTGACGCGCGCTCTCTATTGCCCACGCGATTTCCTGCGGGCCGTAGATTTTCAGGGAAGAGGCACTTTTTAGATGAAACCTTTAGCCAGCCTGTCGCTTGATTTGGACAACAAGTGGTCTTACATGAAGACGCACGGCGACGCGGGCTGGGAAACTTTTCCTTCCTATCTAGACGTGGTCGTGCCGCGCGCGCTCTCGTTTTTGAAGGAACGCAATCTCAACATCACCTTTTTCATCGTCGGTCAGGATGCGGCGCTTCCTAAGAATCACGCGGCGCTTCGTTCAATCAGCGCCGCCGGTCACGAGATCGGCAACCATTCCTTTCATCACGAGCCGTGGCTGCATCTTTACTCCGAAGCGGAAATTGAAAGCGAGCTTGCGAGGGCCGAAGATGAAATAGCGCGCGCGACCGGCTACAAACCCGTGGGCTTTCGCGGCCCCGGCTTCAGTCTCTCCGAAGAGACGCTGCGGGTGCTTGCGCGGCGCGGCTACGAATACGACGCCACGACCTTCCCGACTTTTCTTGGCCCACTTGCGCGCGCCTATTACCTGATGACGGCGAAAATGGATGCGGAGGAGAAGCGCCGCCGTCGCGCGCTCTTCGGAAAATTCAGCGACGGTTTTCAATCGCTGAAGCCGTATCGCTGGAACTTGAAGCAAGCGACGCTATTGGAAATCCCCGTCACGACCATGCCCGTCTTCAAAGCTCCGGCGCATGTGAGCTACCTGCTTTACCTGAGCAGTTTTTCGACCCGGCTCGCGCTCTCCTACTTTCGCATCTTCGTAGAGCTTTGCCGCGTGACGCGCACGCAGCCTTCACTGCTTCTGCACCCGCTGGACTTTCTCGGCGCGGACGACACGACGGACCTCTCCTTTTTCCCGGCCATGAAACTCAAGAGCGAGCAAAAGCTTCGCGTCGTGAGCGAAGCCTTAAAGATGCTCGCAGAGCGTTTCACGATTGTCCCCATGCGCGAGCACGCGCGCGCCGCCGAAGCTGCCGAGGGCTTACATCTACGCGAGCCGCATTTTCATCATTCACGCGCAGGCGCAAGCCCGCCCCGAGATGCGCTTCAGCAGCCTAGATGAGCGGTCATGAAGCTACAAGCGAGAGGCTTCGCCTCGACTGGCTCGACCCCTTAAAGGCGCTGGCGCTTCTTGGCATTCTTTTGAATCACACGGTCGAAGAGTTCGGCCCCGGCCCCTGGTTCACAAATCCGTCAAACGACTGGCCCGATTTCCAGACGCGCATGAGTGGTCTGTTTCCTCAAGGCCATTCCTTGCCCGTCTCTCTCATTCAATTCACGGGCTGGCTGGGCGATAGCGGCCCCGGCGTCTTTATTTTCGTGAGCGGTCTGGGCCTCACATGGGCCGCGCTCCACGCGCGTCATGAGAGAATCAACGTCCGTGGATTTTATAAGCGTCGAGTAGCGCGCATCTTTCCTCTCTATGTCGCGATGCATTTCGTGATGCTCGCAGCCGCATTGCTTGTTTCGCCGAGCAGGCTCACGATGGCGAGCACAGCGACGCTCCTTTCCATGCTGGGTCTGCGTGTGACGCCGGAGCTTTTTTTCTACATCGCGCCCGCGTGGTGGTTTGTCTGGCTCGTCCTGCAACTCTATCTGGTCTTTCCGTTTCTATACAACTTCCTGCGGCGCAAAGGCGTTGCTCTTTTCCTTTTCGTCACCTGTGCTTTTACTTTCGTCTCGCGCCTCCTGGGGCTGCTCTTTTCCGATCATCTTTACTACTGGATGACGGGCATCTTCTTCGGGACGCGGCTGGCGGAGTTTGCAGCCGGAATGGCGGCGGCTGTGCTCCTGTCGAGAAAGAGCGGCGATGAGTTTAGCAAGATAAGCGATGAGCCGTTCGGCGCTGGGCAAGTCCTTGCGTGGGCCTTGCCCGTTTACGTCGTCGGTCTTGTTGCTTCCTTCACGTGGGCGGGCAGCATCGTTTCCAACCTGCTGGTCACGCTCGGCCTCACGGGTATCTTTTACGCCGCGTGGCAGGGCGTGCTGAAAAAAAACCGGCGGCTGGCCTCCGCGCTTGTCTGGATGGGAGCAACGTCCTACGCCGTTTATCTTTTTCATCAACCGCCGCTCGATTGGACCGGCGTGTTTGTAGGAACGCGCCCGCGTCTTCATTTCATAGCCGCGCTCGCCGTTCTAATCCTCTCGTTTCCGGCAGCGTTGCTGATTGCTCGTTGCGTCGAAAGACTTGAACGCATCGCGCCCGCGCTTAAGGGAACGAGAAGCGCGCGACTCCTGTCTCTGGCCGTCTCGGCGGGTGTGGTGCTGGCGCTCCTTTTCATAGAGCCGCGCCTGTGGTCTGAATGGAAGGGACGCGCGTTTGCCCTCGCGCTCGGTCTCTCTTTGTGCGTACTTCTTTTTAGCGAGTGGGCCGCGCAAGATGATGAAACACGGACAGAGCGCTTTCTGCGCTGGACCGCCACGGGAGCCGCGTTCGCGCAGTTGTTCATCTTCCCGCAGCAGTTCGGCCCCGTAGCGCTCGCCACATCGTTCTTGATGGCCGCGTTCGCGTCTCTCTTTTATGCATTTTGGAAATCACGCCCCTTGTCATGGGCCTCCGGGCTTGTCTGTTTGTTGCTCTTGATGACGGCTGCGGAAGCGGCGCTCAGGCGTTTCGCGCCCGTAGAGGCGGGAGCATGGGGAGAGCTGCCCGCGCTCGAACTGCATCCAACGCGCCGTTACAGCCTCAAGCCTAATCTCTCGACGCGTTTGCGATACAACAACTACGACTACGTGCTGCGCACAAACTCGCTCGGGCTGCCCGGACCTGAAAGGAGCATTGCGCGCCCGACGCCCGACACGTTGCGCATCCTCGTCATAGGCGATGCTTTCGCGATGCCGGAGGGGCTTTCGTACGAAAGCTCGTTTGCTTTTCAGCTTGAACAGCGACTCTCACGTTGCAGCGCGCCGCGCCCGGTCGAAGTCATCAACGCGGGCGTGACCGGCTACGGCCCTGCGGAAGAGTACGCGCAACTGCGCGAGCTTGCGCCACGCTTCAAACCGGACATCATCGTTTACGAGTTTTTCATCAACGAGTTTGAGGAAGCGAGTCTCACAACAGATGATCGCTTGCGCGCGATTGGCCTGACGCAAAGCCAACAACCTTTCTTTCGCCGTCTTATGGAAAATTCTCAAACCTTCGCGTGGCTCAATCAAATGAGGGACGCGATTGCCGAGCGTTTGAGCGGGCGTGCGGCCTCGTGGCGCTCGGGCAAGGCGCTCCTGAATTATTACCGCACGGGCGACAACCGGCTTTACAATGAAGAATCGACGGCGCACGTGCGCTCCTTTCTTGAGGGCATGAGCCGCACGGCACGCGATGAGGGCGTGCGGTTCATCATCTACTTTGTGCCCGGCGCAGCGGCTGTTTCCGAGCCCTCGCAGATGAGCTATTTCCCTTGGGACGAAAATCTTGCTGACGCGACGCGCTACGATATGGAGCTTCCCTCGCGCAATCTGCGTGCAATCGCAGACCCGCTCGGGATAGAAGTCTTTGACCTGACGCCGGGCCTGAAACTTTCGACCGAGCAGCCAGTCTATTTCCCGGACTCCTGGCACTGGAACGAAGCGGGCCACAAAGCGGCGGCCCGCGAGATTGCCCGGAGTCTGGTCGAGCGAAACCTTGTCTCCAAAGAGTGCGGGCAAGAAGAAAAGAAGTGATGAGTGCCGCAGTGATGAGGGATGAAAGAAAAGAATTTAATCATTGGTTCATCGGTTCATTGATTCAATGAAGAAATGAAGAAATGAATCAATCTCTTTAATTCATCACTCATCACTTCTTCATTGAGGAGCGGGGGTTGAAGAAACTATTCGATTGCTGGCGTGCGGCGCTCGCTGAAAGCCTGGCGGCGCAAAGCGTTTCGCCGCGACTCCAGAAAATCCTCGTCGGCCTCGTGTTGTTGACCGCGGTCGTAGTGCGTGCCGTCGCGATGGATGCGCCCATGCTCGACCGCACGAACTGGAAGGAGATAGATTACCTCGCCGTCTCCTCCAACTATCTAGAGCACGGCTACAACTTCTTTCGCCCGGAGATTACGTGGCCCGCCGAGCCACCGCGCGCCACGGCGATGGAGCTGCCCGTTGTTCCTTATCTGGCTGCGTTGCTCTACGCGCTATTCGGCTTTAACGTCTATTCGGCGCGGCTCGTCACGCTTCTCTCATTCCTCGTGATGAGCGTTTACGTTTTTCGTCTGACGAAAAGAGAGCTGGGGCCGCTCGTGGGGCTCTCGGCGATGACGGCATCGCTCGTCATGCCGCTTTATCACGAGTTCGGGCACACGCTCTTTTCAGACCCCGCGATGCTCGCATCAAGCGTGGCGGCGCTCTTTTATTTCGCCGAGTGGATGGACCGGGGCAGGCGACTTGATTGGGTGCTCGCCGTCGTCTCATTCTCGCTGGCCGTCGCTTTGAAATTAGAGCCGCTCTATCTCTTGCTCCCGCTCTTTTGGATTGCGTGTAGGAAGAACGGGTGGAAGCTCAAACGTTACGGCGGATTCATAGCGTTTGTCGCCTGCTCTATGTTGCTGCCGCTTGCCTGGTACGCTTATGCATACATTCTCGCGCGCACTTCGATTGATGTCTTCGGCGTCTTCGGCGGGCAGAGCTCGGCGGGCGGCCACAATAAATTTCAGACCATGAAGATGCTCTCATCATCAGCGTGGTATCGCACGATGTACGAGCGCATCGCGTGGGACATACTTGGCGGCAGGCCCGGTCCGTTGCTTTGCATGGCGGGAATGGCGGCGGCAGTAATTTTGCGGCGCGGCGGCCTCTTCTTTTTTTATCTGCTGGCGGTCTGCGTTTATTTCGCGCTCGTTGCCGAAGGACAGCTTGATGCGCCCTATCGCCAGCTCGCAATCATCCCGGCGCTGTCGGTCTTTGTAGGCTTCGGCGCAGTGGCCTTGATGACGCTCCCTTCTGCGCTGCGCATGACGCTCGAAGCGAAGCCACTGGCCGCACGCCGTAGACGAGCACAGCTTGTGCTTGCCGCGTCGCTTGTGCTGCTAGTGGTTTCGGCAGTGCGACAGCGCAACGTCATCTTTAGAGACCCGACCGTTCCGGCTGAGCCCGTGCGCTGGGCGCTGGCCGAGGTGATAAGACAAAACGCCGCGCCCGGAAGCCTTCTCGTCACCGCCGGAGAGTATTCCATACACGTTGGCGGCAACGATTTGAGCCCGCTCATCTATTATTATTCGGGGCTGCAAGGCTGGACGCTCGAACGTCCGGGTTGGACTAAAGAGCGCATGGAGGAATTGGTCCAAAAGGGCGCGACGCATTTCGTCGCGACGGATATGCAGCGCGAGCCCGATGCAGATCCCTTCCTGCGCGAACTGAAGTCGCGTTATAAAATTCTGTATGAAGACCAGCGCGGACTCATTCTGGATTTAAGACAAGAAAAGTGAAGCGGCTGATTAATTCCCTCAAAAGCTGGCTCGTCCCGGTGCTCGTGCTCTTGAATCTGGCGGTCACGCTGCCGCTTGCCTTGTATCTCAATATCTGGGGCGACGAGGCTTATACGCTGCACACAACGGGCGATGGCTTGAGCCGTGCGCTCTCTCAGGCGCTTCATTTTGAGCTTCAAGCCCCGCTCTATTTTTTGTTGCTGAGTTTGTGGAGAAAAGTTGACGGCTCTATTTTCTGGGCGCGTTTGTTCTCGGTCGTGTGCATTGCCCTGACCGTCAAAATTTCCTTTGAGCTGGCGCGTAGATTTTTCCGAGGAGTTCATCCGGGCTGGGTGGCCGCATGCGTGGCGCTGCATCCGTTTGCTATCTGGGCGGCGGTGGAGGCGCGCGTTTATGCCCTTGTCATTCTTCTTTCGGCGCTCCTCGTCCTGCTCTTTTTCGATGGCTATCTGGCGGAGCGCACGGAGCGGCGCGCGCGCGTGCTTTACATCATCACGGCCATCACAGCCCTCTACACGCATTACTATCTGGGCTTTCTGCTGGTGGCATGCGCGGCGGCGCTGCTTGTGCTCAGACGCTGGCGTGCGCTCCTGTCATACATGCTGGCGATGGCGGCGGTCGCGCTCTCCTTTGCGCCGATGCTCATGGTGGTGCGTCGTCAGATGACGGTCAACGTGCAGGCGGCAGCAAGACAGGTCTCGTTTCTACAGTCGTTGAAGATTATCTCATGGAGAGTGCAGGAGTATGCGCTGCCAGCCGGGTGGGAGCCGCTGCAGTTTGTGCGTATGTGGCTGGTGCGGGCGTTGCTGATTGTCGTCGTCGCGCTGGCGATAATGAGACGCATACGCACTGACCAGAAGCTCGTGGCCGTGTGGAGCATCTGGATTGTGCTGTGCGGCTTCTATGTGGCCGCGCTCCTTTTGACGGAAGAAAGCCTGATGCAGGCGCGTCACGCGGCGGGACTGTTTGTGCCGACGTTGCTTCTGGTCTTCTCGCTCGTCGCGGCGGTCGGGTCCAGAAAAATCCTGCTCGCTTGGGTGTGCTTGAGCGCCATCTTTTACGCTGTCTTTCTATACGGGTACTATAAGCCTCTGGCTAAGCAGGGCGACTGGCGGCGCGTCGCTTCGTTTATCGCCGCGATGGAAAAGCCGAATCAGCCCGTCATGGTGTTTCGCGGAAGCGCCGCTTTGCCGCTCTCTTTTTACTACAGGGGACAGAACGCGCTCGTGCCCGTGCCTGCCGGGGAGGACTTTGATTCCTTTAATCTACACGACGAGGTTCTGGCGAGCGAAGAGCAGATAGAGCGCGCTTTGAGAGAGCGCAGGCTGAGCGAGCACGAGGAAATGTGGCTCGTCACCGACGAGACGTGCCGCTATCTCGATATTGATTTTCGCTGTGACATCCTCGAAGAGTTCGTCGCCAAAAATTATGAAACGATCGAAAGCCGCAGCTTTTTCGGCTCGCGCGTGCGGCTACTGCGACGAAGAAAGCAGTGACAAGTGACAGGTGACGAGTGACAAGCAAGAAAATGCTTTAACTCGTCACTCGTCACCTGTCACTTGTCACTTCTTCTGATAGTTGAATGGCGAGCGGCAACTGTGTAAAACTTCAGCGCGTCTTTTCGCTTTACCTCGTTTGTCCGTTATTGCAATCACGCCCGGCCATCCTATGCGAATCATGTACAGAAGGGTGCGCGCTTTTTCTCTTCCGGCCAGCCTTGGCCTTCTACTGCTGTGTGCAGGGATGCTGGCGCGGGCCGAAAAACTGCCGGTCACGCCCTACCTGACTGCTGACGGGCCGGCGCACAATCACATCGAATCCATCTTTCGCGACTCGCGCGGCTTTCTCTGGTTCGGAACTGCCGACGGGCTGAGCCGTTTTGACGGCTCGGGCTTTACCACCTACACCACGCGCGACGGCCTGCCTTCGTCGTATGTCAACGACATGCTGGAAACCCGGCGTGGGATTTACTGGATTGCCACCAACGGCGGGCTGGCCCGTTTCGATCCTTATGCGGGTGTGCAGACAGCACGAAACGAAACCGCGACAGGGAAAACCAATGGTGGCGGGCAAGCGGCTCACGCGCTCTTTACCGCTTACATGATTAGCGATGAGCCTTTATCGAATCGTGTCGATACTATCTATGAAGACCGCGCCGGACAAATCTGGGTCGGGACGGATGGCGGGCTGTTCCGCATGATTGTTGACGGAGAGCGCGTCGCGTTCGAACGCATAGACCTGGGGATACAGGCAGATGCGGAGCGCCTTGTGGACGTGTGGGAAATGGTCGAAGACGATGAAGGGAGTTTATGGATTGCCACCGGAAGGGGACTGCTCAGGCATTTGCCGGATGGCCGGATAGTGCATTACGCGATTCATCCAACCGAGGGCACTGATTACGTCTGGGCTCTGCTCAGAGACAACGCGGGAAGATTGTGGGCGGGGAGTCGTTACGGGTTGATGATTATCAAGCCCGAGACAGCCGCATCAATCGATGGTGCGGGTTCAAGGCCGCTCCGGCTTGTGCCGAGCAGGGAGGACATGACGAAGACCGCCGCGCAGGGCTCGCGTCTTCGTTTACCGAACGAAGCGGGCGAGGCCGCGTGGTACACGACCGACGACGGGCTTGCACATAACTACGTGCGTGCGGTCGAGCAAGGACCGGACGGTCATATCTGGATGGCTACGCGCCGCAACGGTGTGACGGAGTTTGACGGCGAGCGTTTCCGCAGTTATACGAAGGCGCAGGGCGTGATAGAGCGCGCCGACGAGTTGGCCTTTGATACGGACGGCAATCTATGGATTGGCTCTAACACGGACGGCGTGATGCGTGTCGCACGCCACGGCTTTCTCTCTTACACGGAAGCGGACGGGCTCGGCAGCGCCGAAGTCATCAGCAGCTTTGAAGACGAGGCGGGCGGCGTTTACTTCATCACCGACAAGTGGTTCATCAATCGTTTCAACGGGACAGACTTTACGGCGATTCGTCCGCTTCTTCCCAAACACATCACCGATTCCAGCGCCAGCAAGCAGGAGATCATACGCGACCACGCGGGCGAATGGTGGGTCGCAACGGGCGAAGGTCTCTATCGCTATCCGAAGGTGAATCGCCTGGAAGATTTGGCGCACACTCCGCCCGTGGCCGTCTACACGAAGAAGAACGGGCTGGCCGACGACAACATCAACCGCATCTTTGAAGATTCGCGCGGCGACATCTGGATTGCTTCCTTCACCCCGCCCGTGACGCTCGTGCGCTGGGAACGCGCTACAAATATTTTTCATCACTACCGGGAAGCAGACGGTTTGCCGCCCATCAACTGGCCCCACGTGTTTGCTGAAGATGCCGCAGGAAATCTCTGGCTGGGGATGCACAACGGCGGGCTGGCGCGCTTTCGCAATAACCGCTTCGAGTTTTTCGGCGTTGAAGATGGAGTGCCCGGCGGTCTTGTCATGGACCTCTATTCTGATAGCGCGGGTCGGCTCTGGGTTGCGACCAGAGAAAAGGGCGGGGGTCGTCTGGACAATCCCGAGACTGAACGCCCGCGCGTCGTCCGCTATACGATGGCGGAGAATCTTTCGAGCGACAACGTGCAATGCTTTACAGAGGATCGTTGGGGGCGCATCTATATTGGAACGGCGCGCGGGATAGATCGTCTTGAGCCCGCGACGGGCCGCGTCAAACATTTCACGGGCGGCGACGGGCTGCCCGGAAACGAAGTGAGCATCGCTTTTCGTGACCGTCACGGCGCTGTCTGGTTTGGCTCGCGCGGTGGAATCTCGCGGCTCGTTCCGGAGATTGATCGCCCGCAGCCCCCGCCTCCCGTCCTGATTAGCAGGCTTTTCATAGACGGCATACAGCGACCCATCTCCGAGCTTGGCGAAACCAATCTCGCGGGGCTCGTGCTTGAGCCGAATCAGAACCAGCTTCAGATTGATTACCTCGGGATAGATTTCATCACGGGCAACAAGCTTCGTTACCAGTACATGCTCGAAGGCGCTGACCGCGATTGGAGCGCGCCCACAGAGCAGCGCACGGTCAACTACGCAAACCTACAGCCCGGCAGCTACACTTTCAAAGTCCGCGCCGTCAACGCCGATGGCGTGATGAGCACAGAGCCCGCCGTGATTTCCTTTAGCATCCTGCCGCCCATCTGGCGGCGCTGGTGGTTCGTGGCGCTCGTCGCGCTCGTTGTGATTCTCATTATCCTGTCGATTGAGCGTTACCGCGCCGCGCGCATGCGCGAGCTGAACGCGGCGCTTAATGAATCGCAGAAGCTGACGGAAGAATTGACCGTCCAGCGCACGGAGCTTCATCAGGCCAATCGCACGTTAGAGCTTGAGAACACCGTCACGCGCATCCTCGCGGAATCCGTGACGCTCACGGAAGCCGTGCCCGAAGTCCTGCGCGCCATCTGCGAGAGCGCCGGTTGGGAGATAGGCGAAATCTGGGCCGTGGATTATCAGGCGAACGTGCTGCGCTGCGTCGATGTGTGGCATGTGCCGGAGATAGACGCGGGCGAGTTTGAGATTCTGAGCCGTGAGCTGGTCTTACCATTGGGCGAAGGATTGGCAGGCCGCGTCTGGGAAACGGTCGAGCCCGTTTGGGTCGCAGACCTCACGACGGATAAAAACTTTCCAGGGCTCACCCATGCTGTGCGCGGCGCGCTTAAGAGCGCCTTCGGCTTTCCCGTCCTCTCGGGCAAGGAAGTCATAGGGGTGCTCGAATTTTTCAGCCGCGAGGCGCGCGAGCTTGATGCAGACCAGTTGGAAATCATGGCAACCATCGGCGGCGACATCGGACAGTTGATTGAACGCAAGCGCGCCGAAGACAGCCTTCGTCGCACGAAGGAAGAACGGCTGCGCGAGCTTGAGCGCGTGCGAACGCGCATCGCCACGGACCTGCATGACGACATCGGCTCAAGCCTTTCACAGATTGCCATCCTCAGCGAAGTGGTGCGCCAGCGCATGGGGAACGGCGGCTCGCCCGTCTCCGAGCCTCTGGCCTTAATCGCCAACTCGTCGCGCGAGCTGGTGGATTCTATGAGCGACATCGTCTGGGCCATCAACCCTAAGAAGGACCACTTGAGCGACCTCTTGCAGAGGATGCGCCGCTTTGCCAGCGACACGCTCTCCGCGCGCAACGTGGAGTTTCGTTTCCGCGCGCCCGTTACCGAAGACGACATACGCCTCGGCGCAAACGTACGCCGCGAGCTGTTTTTAATCTTCAAAGAGACCATCAACAACATGGTCAAGCATTCGGGCTGCACCGAGGCCGACATAGAATTTACGGTCGCGGGCGACCATCTCATGCTGCGCCTCGCGGATAATGGTAAAGGCTTCGACACCACGCTTGAGAGCGAAGGACATGGATTGTTGAGCATGCGCGAGCGCTCTCGTGCGCTGGGCGGAGAGCTGGAAATCGTCTCGACCGAAGGCCGTGGGACAACCACCACTCTACGCGTCCCCGTAGATCAGGGCGAGCCGCAGGCTTCATCCCGGTAGCTAATTCCACTACCTGAATAGGTGGTGACGGCTCACCTCATCAGTGTTTAAAGTCCACACGTCAGGCCGACGCTTCGGCAAAGGGTGTGGCTTATGTTAAAAGAGCTAGGGAGTATTGAAGGGATGGAGGCGATGCAGTTACCCGAGCAAATCAAGGTCGCCATCGTCGAAGACCGCCGCGAGATTCGCGAGGGGCTGGCGATGCTCATCAGCGGCACGGAGGGGTATCGCTGCACGGGCAGCTTCCGTTCGATGGAGGACGCGCTGCTACGCATCGGCTCGGACCTGCCCGACGTGGTGCTCTGTGACATAGGATTGCCGGGGATGAGCGGCATCGAGGGCATGCGTATATTGAAAGAGCGTTACCCGAACCTCTTGCTCCTGATGCTCACGGTTTACGATGACGATGAAAGAATCTTCGACGCGCTGTGCGCCGGGGCTTGCGGGTATTTGTTGAAGAAAACGCCGCCCGCGCGCCTCCTGGAAAGCCTAAAAGAGGTTGTTACGGGCGGCTCGCCCATGTCGCCGGAGGTAGCGAGGCGCGTGATTGCTCTCTTTCGCGACATACGCCCGCCAGAGCGCGCCGATTACGAGCTGACGCCACACGAAACGCGTCTCTTAAAGCTTCTGGTCGAAGGCCACAACTACAAGACGGCGGCCTCGGAGCTGAACGTTTCGGTCAACACCGTCTCGTTCCACATGCGCCACATCTACGAAAAGCTGCAAGTCCACTCCAAGTCTGAAGCGGTTGCCAAAGCCCTGCGCGACCGCCTCGTCAGCTAAAAGCGCACGCTTATAATACAAAAACATCGTGGACGACGAAGACGGAAAGGTTATCCCTGTCATCGTCCACGGTTTGCAGGTCTTCGTCCAGAGCCCGCACATCGCCGGACGCCCTCCGCAATTCACCGTCAAGCCTCCGCAACTCGTCGGAAACCCTCCGCAACTGCTTGGAAGCACTGCGCAAATGCCTGGACGCTCCCGGCAACTCTCTGGAAACGCGCGCAAGCTTCCGGAAACCGCGCGCAACTGCGGGGAAACCGTGCGCAACCAGTTGGAAACGCGCGCAAGCGGCTGTAAACAGCGCGCAAGTCTCTGGAACACCCGCGCAACTCGTTGGAAGCCCTCCGCAAGTCGTTGGAAACCCTGCGCAACCTCGCGGAAGCACTGCGCAAGCTCTCGGCAACCCTCCGCAGGTCGTCGTCAAGGCTGCGCAAGCCATCGTCAGCCCCGCGCAAGCTCTCGGCAGCGTTGCGCAAGTCTTCGTCAGCCTGCCGCATCTGCCCGTCAACCTGAAAATCCCTTTATTTAACATGAGTTCGACGTAGGCCACTTGTCCAGTAGCCCCTGCAAGGGGCGGTATAACAGTAGCCCGGCACGTCAGTGCCGGGATCAAGCATCATAAGGATTTATGAAGCCCCGTAGGGGCGGCATTGGATGTCGCCCCTACGGGGCTCAAATCATGTATGTGCTGCTTGTTCCCACATCTGACGATGTGGGCTACTGATATGCCGCCCCTTTCAGGGGCTCAGGAGCGTCACGAACTCTTACATCGAACTCACGTTATTCGCTACCTGAACAGGTGGTGACGGCATGGGCGCTCATCGCTTAAACCTTCTAGTCAACAGGTCGCGAGACCCATCAGCTTCAACCAGGAGATTAAAGTAGATGACAGCCCAGACGATGATTCAGACGACAAACATTCGCCGCACCACCAACTTCGCTTTATACACGTTCGGCCTCATCCTTATGCTCATGACGTTCGGCCAATCCACGGCCACGGCCAAAACAATCACCGTGACGGGAACGGGCGACACGATTGCCGTCGACGGCCTTGTCACCCTGCGCGAAGCCATCACCGCCGCCAACACCAACATGGCTTCGGGCGACGCCGAAGCGGGCGACGCGGGCCTCGACACGATTGCTTTCCAGATAGGCACGGGGCTGCAAACCATCCAGCCGCAGTCGCAGCTTCCCATCATCACCGACCCCGTCATCATCGACGGCACAACGCAGCCGGGCTTTTCGGGCGCGCCGCTCATAGAGCTTGACGGCTCGCAAGCCGGAGAGGTCGGCGGCATTGAGATTAGCGCGGGCAACAGCACTGTCCGGGGCTTGATTCTCAACCGCTGGAGATTCCGGGCCATCTGGCTCCACACCAACGGCAGCAATCTCATCGCCGGAAACTACATCGGCACAAACGCCGCCGGCACAGCGTCGGCTATCACCAGCTCCGCCGAAAACAACAACGGCATCGGCGTCTTCGTCAATTCCGCCAACAACATCGTCGGCGGCACAACCCCAGCCGACCGCAACATCGTCTCCGGCAACATTAACGCCAACGGTGGTCAGGGCGTCTGGCTTTACGGAGTAGTCGCGACCGGCAACAAGGTCATCGGCAATTACATCGGCACAGATGTCACAGGCACCATCAGCATCGGGCAGGGCAACAACGCCATGTGGCTCACCAACAACACCAGCAACAACATCATCGGCGGCACGATGCCCGGAGAGCGTAACGTTATCTCGGGCAACGCCGGTGCGGGAGGGATATCATTTTTCGAGGGGAATAATAACAAGGTGCAGGGCAACTACATCGGCGTCAAGGCGGACGGCACAGGTGCGCTGGGGAACTCCTACGGGATTTATATACAGGGTCTCTCTGTAAACAATCTCATCGGCGGCATCAACCCCGGCGAAGGCAACGTCATCGCCTTTAACACCCAGCGAGCCGTAGCCATTGTCAGCAGCGAAGCCATCAACAACGCCGTGCTTGGCAATTCCATTTACTCAAACAGCAACCTTGGTATTGATCTGATTGGAGACGGTGTCACGCCGAACGACGAAGGCGCGACCATCAACGATGCGAGCGACGCGGACACAGGCGCTAACAACCTGCAAAATTTCCCCGTCATCACTTCCGTCATGACGCAGGGCAGCAACACCGTCGTAGACGGCACGCTCCGCACCGAAGCTAACAAGACTTACAGGATAGAGCTTTTCTCCAACACTTCATGCACCGGCACGAACCTGCGCCAGGGGCGCTACTTCGTCGCCTCGACCCTTTTCATGACGGACGCCAACGGCAACGGCAGCTTTAGCTTCAGCGTCTCGACAGCTTCCATCACGGGCACGTTCTTTACGACGACCGCGACCGATCCCAACAATAACACCTCCGAGTCTTCGGCCTGCGGAACGGTTGCTCCACCTCCGGCGGGCGTCCTGCAATTCAACACCAACTCCGTCACCGTCAACGAAAGCGTCGGTGCGGGTGGCATCAACATCAACGTCACGCGCACGGGCGGCTCTACGGGCACGGTCATGGTCAACTACGCGACCGCGAACGGCTCCGCGACCGCGCCCGACGATTACACTGCGACGAGCGGCACGCTCACCTTCACAGACGGGCAGACCAGCAAGACCATCAACATCCCCGTCAACAACGACACGACGTCCGAGCCTGCGGAGAGTTTCTCCATCTCGCTCAGCAACCCTACGGGCGGCGCAACCCTTGGCTCGCCCACGACCGCCACTCTCAACATCAATGACAACGACGCTCCCACAATCTCCATCAGCGATGTCTCCGTCACGGAAGGCAACGCCGGAACCGTCAATGCTAATTTCACAGTCAGCCTCTCGGGCGCGCACTTTCAGACCGTCACTATGAATTACGCTACGGACGTGACAGGCACGGCTACTTCCGGCGCGGACTATCAGCCTACGAGCGGCCCGCTCACCTTTAATCCGGGCGAGACGATGAAGACCGTGACGGTGCAGGTCAACGGCGACACCAGTGTCGAATCGAACGAGACCTTCTTCGTCAAGCTCTCGAACAACAACGCGCTCTCATTCAGCGACTCAACGGGCATGGGAACGATTGTGGACGACGACCTGCCGAATCCTGCGGTCGAGTTCAGCCAGTCGAGCTATAACGTGCAGGAAGACCAGACGAGCATTCAGATTACCGTCACGCGCAACGGCAACACCACCGTCACGACCACGGTTGATTACGCCACGGGTGACAAGACGGCCACGCAAGTTAACGATTACACCATCGCGCGCGGGCAGCTCACTTTCGCACCCGGCGAAACCAGCAAGACCTTCCGCGTCCTTATCAACGAGGACTCTTTCGTGGAAGGCAACGAGCAACTGGAAGTCGTCCTGAGCAATCCTTCGGGCACGGCTACGCTCGGCGCTAAGACGACCGCGACGGTGACGATTTCCGACGACGCGACCGAGCCTGCGGCCAACGTCATCACGGATGCGCAGAACTTCGTCAGCCAGCAGTATCACGACTTTCTAAATCGCGAGCCCGATGCGGCGGGCCTTCAGTTCTGGACCGCGAACATCACCAAGTGCAACGACCCCGCGCAGCGTCCCGCAGGCCAGACGCTTGAGCAGTGCATAGACAAGCAACGTGTGACGACTTCGGCTGCCTTCTTCCTCTCGCCGGAGTTTCAGGCAACGGGCGTCTTTGTCTATCACTTCTACAAGGGCTCGCTCGTCGGTGCTCCGAATTACGACGCGGGCGGAACGGGGCGCTTCCCCACCTACGAAGAGTTCATGCGCGACGTGCAGCGCGTCTCACGCGGCATTATCGTCGGCGGTCAAATCTCTGCGGCAGTGCTCGAACAGAACAAGGCAGCATTCGCACAGGAGTTCGTCACGAGGCCCGAGTTCAAGGCGCGTTATGACGGATTGAGTAACACGCTCTATGTGCAGGGGCTCTTTAACGTGACGGGTGCGACGCCGACCGCCTCGGAATTCAACGCGCTCGTTGCGGGATTGAACAACCAGACGGAGACGCGCGCCAGCGTGCTCTTCAAGGTCGTGGACGGGACAGTCTTTATCTCCGAAGGCAACATCCAGTTTACGACCGCCTATGGTCAGTCGTTCACGGCAAGGGAATTGAATCGCGCCTTTGTCCTGATGGAATATTTCGGCTACATGCGCAGGGACCCCGATGCGGCGGGCTACAATCACTGGCTGGGCAAGCTCAATTTCTACGGCAACTACATAGACGCCGAGATGGTCCGCAGCTTTATCGTCTCGCCCGAATATCGCCAGCGCTTCGGGCAGTAAAAGGTTGGCAGCTACCCCATAGCTTCCATAGACAACGGGTGGGCAAAGGAGAATGCGGCTTAGACTTTCAAAGTCTAAGCCGCATTCTCCTTCTCTTAATATTATCTTAGCGTGAGTGTAAGATAAGAGCCTGCAAAATTGTTTCTAGCTCCGTATTGTTTTTGCTCCGTAGGAGCGAGATGTTTATAGTTGACACGCTGCATGTTGAGTCAAGCTCCGTAGGAGCGGCATGTGTTTCGTTCGTTACATGCCGCTCCTACGGAGCTTGTTCATTGATTGATGCTGTGAGGCTATAAACATCTTGCTCCTACGGAGCAAAAACTTGTCTGGGATTGGATTGGAGTCGAAATTGTAGATGAAGATTATCTCGCTCGACTGTGTGACGGAAGAGGGCGTCTCGCATAATCCGGAGATTCGCAAGCAGGTCATGTTGAGGCGCGGGGTCGTGCCGCACCTCACAAATTTTACGCGCTCCAGACTAGCGCCCGGCCAGTCGGCCTCGTCGCACGCACACGCGGACATGTTTGAAATCTTCTTCGTAGCCTCGGGTACAGGCACGCTTGTATTGGGCGACGAGGAGCACGCGCTCGAAGCAGGCGTCTGCGTGGTCGTAGAGCCGGGCGAGCGCCATGAAATCCTGAATCAAAGCCAGACCGATCTCGTTTTGTTCTACTTCGGCATCGAAACATAATCAATTGCGGAATGCGGATTTGAGAATAAGAATGAGATGCCTTCTTTCTTTTCAATCAGCAATCCGAAATCCGCATTCCGCAATATTTAAGAAACTGTGAAAAAGCATTGACCCCTTTGTCCCCGGCGGGACAAAGGAGTCAATGCTTTTTTCAAACTGCTTCGTTGTTTACTGTATGGTGTCGGAGGAGCCACGGAAGCCGTGCATGGCCTGCTTCATAATCCACTTCAGGACGCGCTTGGTGTCATAGCAGTAGGCCAGTATGTAGTTGCAGGTCGAAAGACAATGCTTCGAGCACTCAGTCTTCATCTCGTCCAACTGCGCGACATCGAACTTCGGATTTTCAATCGTTCCCCAATCGTGCGTGGCCGAGTACATGGGGAAGCAGGGCGCTAAGGTTCCGTCGGTGCGGATGATGAGCGAGTTCTGGCCCGCGCGGCATTTCCACGGCGGAACTTCGCCGCGCATAAGCTGTTTCATGTCCTGCATGTGCTTCGACTGGTTGACCATCTTGTAGCCGTCGTTGTGCCGCTTGGCATCAAGATAATCCAGCAGCTCGTCCACCTTTTTCCAGTCGTCCGGCATCAGGTAGGTCGCGTTCTCGTTCAGGTGCTTGAAGTGGTCCTGCTCGGTCATGGGCGACTCGTTGATGTGATAGTCGGTCGCGATTCCGGCGTCGTGGGCAATCTCTGTCAGCTCTTTGACGTCATCGATGTTGATGCGCGTGATGTTGATATTGAACATCACTGTGTAGCCGTAATGATGCTGGCGCTTGACCAGATACTCGAAGTAAGGACGAATCGGGTCGAGAGCTTTCGGCAGCTCCTTGCGCTCCTTTACGGAGTCGACGGCTAGATTGACGGTCGCAATTCCTGCGTCGCCGAGGCGGTCAATCACCTCGGGCTTCATCAGCCGCCCGTTCGTCGGCAGGTAAACGAAGATGTCTTTCATGGCCGAGTAGTAAACGATTTTGTGTATGAGCTTGGGGCGCAGTAGCGGCTCGCCTCCCATCAATGCAAGCACGCGCGAGCCTATGGAATGGAGCCAGTCAATCGAACGCTTGGCCGTGTCCTCGGTCATGCCCCTGACCTTGTTGTTATAGCTCCAGCAATAGTGGCAATCCAGATTGCACTTCCACTCGGTGAAGAGATAGGGAATGATCGGTCTCAGCTCGCCGCGATGATAGATGGATTTGAAGTAGGGCGAGCCCCACGTCTTCCACGTCCTGATGGCGTTGAGCTTCTGATACTCTTTTTTCGTCATCGGCTCGGGGTTGGCGTGAATCGGATATGGCGGCTCGGGCAGCGCTTCCGGCTCAGGCTTCGCTTCCAGCTCGGTCTTCGCTTGCGGCTTATAGAGTATCTGATGCAGCTTCGGGTCGATGCGGAAGGCAGGCGGCGAAGCTTGCTCGGTTCCCCCAATTCGTTGCTGAGATTCTCCCATGTAGTCTCCTTTCAAACTGTGCTCCACGCGCGCCTGACAGGCTCGACGAGCGGATTAGTCTCAACGGTCTTTGCTGGCTATCTTCCCCGTTAAATTTTCGGCAGGCTTTAATCCCTGGACGACCGCGACAGGAAAATCCGTCTTTGAGCTACGCTCCAGCCCGGTTGCTTCCATCTTCAAGCGTGCGGCCCTTTTGTCGAGAGCGAGAGGCGGCACACGCGACGGCGACGGGCCACGGCATCTGGAATCCTGCGCATCTTGGCTGATTTTGTGCGGAATTTCAAGTACTTTACTTCAAATATGAGCGCGGATTCTCTTCAAGCGATTCACCACAGAGGCGCAGAGAACGCGTAGGAAGCGCAGAGAAAATGATTCAACCTCTCTGCGCCTGCTCTGCACTCTCTGCGACTCGGCGGTGAATCTGATTTGAAACTGCGCGCGGAATAAGGGTAAGCTTTCAGCCTTCCCGGCGTGACCCGTCTTCGCGCGAAAGGAGCCCGAAAGCAGTCTTGTCCGCACAGGCAGAGCCGATTGTCACCGCAGGCTTAAGGCCGGAGCTTTTCACCGAGTCGGGCGCGCGCCGCTTGAGCCGCGCCGTCGTCGTCGCGACGCTTGCGCTTCTTGTCGTCGCGGGCTTTGCCTTACGCGCCTCCAATCTTGGCGTCGAGGCCATCAGCGAAGACGAGCTGAACAAGCTCGAAGCCGTCGCGGATTATCGCGCCAACGGATTGACGGCGGCCAACGGCGAGCATCCCTTCCTGATGAAGGCGCTGCAAACCGTCAGCCTCGTCGCCGCCGAACGCTGGAACGCGACCTCTTTCGTCAACGCGCGTCCTCAAGAGCGAAGCATCTCCATCGAAACAGCGCTCCGTCTTCCCTCCGTCATCTTCGGCGCGCTCACCGTGATTGTCCTCTACCTTTTCGCAGCGGAACTCTTTGGCCGTGAAGTCGCGCTCATCAGCGCGGCGCTCTGGGCATTTGATCCTTCGGCCATAGGTTTCAATCGCATCGCCAAAGAAGATACCTTTCTACTCTTCTTCTTTCTGCTGGCAAACGTCTTCTGGCTGCGCGGTCAGCGTGCCGCCGAATCAGGCAAGGGAAATCCGGAAAGTTACTACTGGGCCACGGCTGCGAGCTTCGGCGCGATGCTCGCCTCGAAATATCTGGTGCATTTCATGACCGTCAGCATCAGCTACTATTACATCTTTCAGGGCATCCCCGAAGCACGCTGGCGTCTGGGGAAACGAAAGTTTCTAATCTTCTTCATCGTCATGGGCGCGACGTTTCTAGTCTTGAATCCGACCATCATGTTGCCGGGGACGTGGCGGCGCATGATGGCGTTTGCGAGTTACCAGCGCATAGGGCACAACGGCTACGAGTTTATGGGCACGGTCTACAGCCACAAGCTCACGGACTGGCTCAAAGGTGTGCCGTGGTATTTCTATTTCGTCTTCATGTGGGTCAAGCTGCCCATCCTGACACTCGCCTCATTTTTCGTAGGGCTCCCGCTGGTCTTTAGAAGACGCATCGGCGACGGGCGCTTCTTTCTCTTCTTCTGGGCAGTCATAGGGTTCGCGCCCTTCGTGCTCATGGGCGGCAAATTCACACGATACTTTGCCATCACGCTCCCCTTGGTCTTAATCGTCGCGGCCACGGGGCTGCAATTCATGGGACGCACGCTTGCGCGCCGCCTCAGTGCTCTCTCCGGCGACGATTCGTTACAGCTTTACGCGCGCATCTCCATTTACGTGCTCGTCATCCTCGCTTCGCTGTGGACTTCCTTTGCGGCCACGCCGCACTACAGGCTCTACACAAACGCTCTGGGCGGAGGAGAGCAGGGAAGCGGGAACTATTTTCCGCAGGACGAGTTTTACGACGCAGCTATTCGCGACGTGATGACGGAGATTGCGCGACGCGCGCATCCACAGGCGCGCATCGGGACGGAAACCACGGGACTCGCGGCCTACTACGCGGAGCGCGCGGGGCGCACGGACCTACAATTTTTCTCGCTCTCGGACGCGGCGGCGCTCAAAAATTTTAGCGAAGGCGATTTTCTGATAGACGCGCGCGGTCGCCGCTACTTCTCAAACGACGCGCTCATTAAGAGCCTCAGGCAAATAGCACGGCCCGCTTTCAGCATCGCGGTTGGTGGAACCCCGGCGGTGGATGTTTACGTATTAGATAACGCATCGCTCCAAACGGTCACAGGCACAGGGCGCTAACCGAAATCTCGTACAACATCCGAATAACTGGAAAATGAAGGAGGCTTTCCCCGTGAACAGAATCTCCAAACTCGCGTTCGCACTCTTTTTCATCTTCTCTCTCTCAACCACTCTGGCCGTAGCGCAAAGACGCAACGCCTCGTCAAGCGCGCGCAGCCTCGGCTCTGCCTCGTCTTACACGAGGGCGCGCGCGGTGCTTGAAAAAGGCATCACTGCGCTCGGCGGTCTGGCGGCCATACGCGCGGCTGAAGACGTGAAACTGACTGGCAAGGGATTTTCTTTCGCGCGCAACCAGAGCATAGCGGTCGGCGCGCCCTATGATCGCATGACGCGCGACGAGATGCTTTTCATAGACCTCAAGAATCGCCGCTACATCATAGAGACGCGCGACCCCTTGCCCGGAGGATTTGTTTTCGGGGGCCGCAACGTTATCAGCAACAATCAGGGCTTCTTCGCCAACCCGCGCGACAAGACCATCACGCCGATTAACATGGCGAACTTTAACAACATCGGCCTCATACGCCGCCTGCCGCATCTGCTTCTGCTCACGGCCTACGAAAATCAGGCGGGCACGCTGCGCTGGCTCGGAGAAGAGATGTACGACCGCCGCCCGCACAACGTCATCACGTTTGCGTCAAACAACGGCATCCAGTGGACGCTCTTTTTCGACGCGCGCACAAATCTACTGACGAAGTATGAGCAGATGGTGAGCGACAACGTCGCAGGCGATTCGGTGCAGGAAACTATCTTTCCCAGCTATCGCAGGGTCGGGCAGATACAAGTCCCCACGGCGCGCATCTCGCGCCGCGCGGGCGACCTTGTAGAAGAAGTGCAATACACGGACGTACGCTTTAACACGCGCCCGCCCGAAAGCGAGTTTGCCAAACCTTCGGGCTACGACGAGCTGCCGTTGCCGACGCCTGCGCCGACGCGCGAAACCAAACTGGCCGACGGCGTCTATCTCTTCGAGAGCGGCGCTAACTCTCTGGTCATCGTCTTCGACACTTACGTCATGGTCGTAGAGCCCTACGCAGGGGGACGCGGCTCCAAGCAGACCATCACGAAGATTAAAGAGCTTGCGCCCGGCAAGCCCATCAAATATGTCGTCATCACGCATCATCACGACGACCATTCCGGCGGCTTGCGCAACTACATCGCCGAAGGCGCAACGGTCGTCACCACACCGGCCAACCAGAATTATTTCGAGCGCATGGCCTCCGGCACTTTCACCATCAACGCCGACGACCAGACGACCCGCCCCCGCCGTCCCGTCTTCGAGTTTCCACAAAACAACAGGCGCACGTTCACCGACGGCAAACAGACCGTCGAAGTCATACAGATAGAGAGCCCGCACGCGCGCGAGATGCTCATCATCTACCTGCCCAAAGAGAAACTGGTCTTTCAGGGCGACCTCGTGAATCTGCCCCTGAGCGGTAAATACATGCCCTCGACCGTCAACGCGAGCACCGTCCAGTTTGTCGAAGCCATGGACCGTCTCGGCCTCGACGTTAAAAAAGTGGCAGCCGTTCACGGCCCCACCACCGACATGGACGACCTGCGCGACGCCGTCAAAAAGCAGCGCGCCTCAAACTAAGAAGCAGTTTGAAAAGTCCCGTAGGGACTGAATGTTTATAGTTAACGAGTGATTAAGGAAATCAAGCTCCGTAGGAGCGGCATGTTCCACCGTCCATGACATGACGCTCCTACGGAGCTTGTTATGTTTTGTCGCCTGCGAGCTATAAACATCCGCGCTCCTCCGGAGCTCAACCAAATGACAGGGACTTTTCAAACTGCTTCTTAGAACGCGCCGTCACAATAGCCGGTTCTTTTTCTAATATGCACGGTCGCGGATATAGATTTTTACAGAAAGTGAGTAAAGTAGCAGAACAATAGTCGCGTTCTATCACCTTCGCCTTGAGGAGACGGTTTTATGCGCCGCTTCTTTCGTGACAACGGGCTTTCGTTTGTGATGCTGGGGCTGTTCTTCGTGAGCTTCATCTTCGGCCAGTCCGCGTCCGGACACAGGGTCTATAACGAGGATCAAAGAGAGCACGGGCAGCCGACGGCAACTTATCTTGAGTATCTAGGCACGAGCCACTTTCTGGAAGCGACGATGGAAAACTGGGAGAGCGAATTTCTACAGATGTTCGCTTTCATCGTCCTCACTGCGTTCCTCTATCAGAAGGGCTCTGCGGAATCAAAAGACCCGGACAAGAAAGAGGAGGTGGATAGAGACCCGCGCTCATCGCGCAATAAAAAGGATGCTCCGTGGCCTGTGCGCAAAGGCGGCCTTGTGCTGAAACTGTATGAGCATTCCTTATCGCTGGCTTTTGCACTGCTCTTTCTCATCTCTTTTTACTTCCACGCCGTCGGCGGAGCGCGCGTGTACAATGAAGAGCAGGCGGCGCACGGCGTCACCGAACATCTTTCGGCTTTCGGCTACATGGAGACTTCGCGCTTCTGGTTTGAGTCCTTCCAGAACTGGCAGAGCGAGTTTCTGGCCGTTGGCGCGATGGTCGTTTTAACCATCTGGCTGCGCCAGAAAGGATCGCCGGAATCCAAGCCCGTGGACGCGCCGCACAACCAGACGGGCAGCGGATGAGACGTTGCTCTTTTGGCAAACGGGCCGCGCCTGAGTTATACTGCCCGACCTGTTTTTATTCGCGGCAATCAAATTTGTCCAATGCTTAAAGGAGCTACAACTTATATGAAAATCAAAGCGACCGTGCTCGTCTTGGCGCTCGCGGCCTCTGCCGCTTGCGGCGGCAGTTCGTCAAACACCGCCAACACCTCGAACACGGCCAACACGACGGCCAATGCAAACACGGCGAAGCCCCCTTCAATGCGGACCCCCGAGGGGACTTTCAGAGTCGCTTATGAAGCTATTAAGAAGCGCGACTATGAAGGCTTCAAAAAGACCCTGACCAAGGATTACATGGAGCTGTTGACGGGCCTTGCCAACATGGAGAAGAAGAACGTCAACGACATCATCGAGCGCGGCCTTCAGAAACATCCCGTGCCCGAGAATCCCGAGACGCGCAACATAGAGCAGCAGGAAGACGGCTCGGTCAAGATGGAGTTTAAGGACGGCAACGGCCAGTGGCTTCTTGTCTACATGGTTCAGGAAGGCGACGACTGGAAATTCACGCCCGGCCCCGGCTCTAATTTGATCGAAGACATCGCCGAGGGCAGCGGTCGCGAAGGCACAGAAAAAGACATCAAGGGCAAGGGCGCGAAAGAGAAGAAGAGCGGCAAATAGCCAATCAAGAGTCCCGAGTCCCAAGTCCAAAGTCCCAAGTCAAAAGAAAGAGCTTGTCTTTGACTTGGGACTTTAGACTTGGGACTTGGGACTCTCTTTATCGCGTGTTACCACACCTCGCATCGCTGTTCGGGCGGGCGCACCATCTGTGAACCTGCCTTGCACTGGAACGCCTGCTGAAACTCAGGCATGTTCGACAACGGTCCTATGACGCGATACTTGGCGACCGGGTGCGGATCGCTCTGTATCATATAGCGCGCAAACTCTGGCCGCACGGCATCGCCCCTGAATTGTCCCCACGCGATAAAAAATTGCTGCTCGGGTGTGAAGCCGTCAATGGTCGGCAAGGGAGGCTTACCGCGCCTGGAAATTTGCAGCGCACGATAAGCAATCTTCGCGCCCGCCAGGTCGCCTATGCTTTCGCCAAGGACAAACTTGCCGTTGTGATGCAGTCCCGGCTCTACAAAGTAATTCTCAAACTGGTTGACGACACACGCGCTTCGGGCTTCAAACTTTTTCAGGTCTTCATCGGTCCACCAGTTGTTGAGACGGCCCTGAGCGTCATACTGCGCGCCCTCGTCATCAAAGCCATGGCTGAACTCGTGGCCTATGACCACGCCGATTGCGCCGTAGTTGACGGCATCATTTGCTTCGACGTTGAAAGCAGGCGGCTGCAAAATTCCGGCAGGGAACACAATCTCGTTGAGCAGCGCATTGTAATAAGCATCGGAGGTGGGCGGCGTCATGCCCCAGCGCCCGCGATCCACGGGCTTGCCAATCGTAGCGAGAGTGTCCTCGACCCCGAACTTGCGGCCCGCGACAACGTCGTCCCAGTACGAGGCGCGTGAGATAGAAACGCGGCTATAATCTTTCCACCTGTCCGGGTAGCCAATCTTGGGATTAAACGTCGAGAGCTTTTCGAGCGCCCGCTGCTTCGTCGCGGGACTCATCCACTCAAGTCCCTCAATCGTCTCTTTCATAGCGGCGCGCAGGTTCTTGACCATCTCCTGCATACGCGCCTTGGCTTCGGGCGGAAAATACTTCTCGACATATTTCTTTCCGAGCGCTTCGCCCAACAAATCGTCCGTCGCTTCCACGCAGCGTTTCCAGCGCGGCTTGATTTCCTTCGCGCCGCTCAGGTAAGCGCCGTTAAAGGCAAAGTCCGCCTGAATGAACGCATCGGACAAAGAAGGCGCGGCGGAGTTTAGTAGATGCCACTTCAAGTAGGTCTGCCAGTCCATGACCGGCGCGCCGGTCAACAGTCGATTGAACTCTTCAAGAAACTTCGGCTCATCCACATTCAAATCACCCGCGCGCACCGCCTGCTCACGGTAATACATTGTCCAGTCAAAATTCGGCGTGAGTTTCTGCATCGCTGCAAACGACATCTTGTGATCGGTCGCCTTGGGGTCCCGAAGCTGAACATTGTCCAGAGACGCACGCGCCAGTTGCAGTTCCATGCGCAACACCGTCTCAGCCGCAGCCCGCGCGCGCGCCTCAGTGTATCCCGCCAGCATAAAAATTTTAGCGACGTGAGCCAGATACTTTTCCCTTGCCTCCTTAAATCGCGGCTCTGTCTTCAAGTAGTAATCGCGGTCCGGCAGCCCCAACCCGCCCGCAGAAATCTGCGCAATCACATCCACAGGATTGTGATTATCAGATTTGCCCGAGAACTCGAACGGAACCTGAATCGCCATGTCATGGAAGCGAGCAATCATACGCTCCACATCCCCACGCGTCCTCATACGATCAATCTCCGCAAGCAAAGGCTCCAAGGGCTTCACCCCCAACCTATTCGCCTGCGCCTGATCCATACACGCGCTATAGAAATCCCCCGTCAACTGCTCGACACTCCCCTTCGGATGATTCCTGTTCGCCGAAATCTCTTCCAGAATCCCCCTTAGCTTCTCCTTAGTAGACTCTCCCGCCGCCCACCTCCTACTCCACCGCGGCATCGAAGCCGGAATAGGATTCGCCGCCCTCCATCCCCCATTCGCATACTCATAAAAATCATCACACGCCGCGACACTCTTATTGAGGTCCGCCACCTCAATCCCACGCTGCACAGCGTTCTGCGCCAGCACCGTTGCCGCCGCCAGCACAAAGACCACCGCCACAATTCGCATCAAAGACATAGAAACGCTCCCAGGCTTTTGTTAATGATATATCAGTCTATAAATTCAGAGCGCAACTGCCAACTCGACTGCCGGCCTCACGCAACTCAATCGTCGGCCTCACGCCCCGCGTGAAACTCATCCTCCGGGTCAATCTCCACTTGAGGCATGGGCTCAAACTTAGACTCGTCAAACGGCGGCAACAGCGGCTCAGATGCGCCGAGTCTCTGTAAGTGTTTACGCGCCGCCTCAAGTCCCCAGTAATACGAGAACGGCGGCCCGTCGCACCACGCCAACTCATATGCCCTCGCCGCGGCTACGACAGCCGCCGCCCTGTTGCCCGCGTCGCGCTCAATCTGCGCGAGCACATTGTAGGCGTCCGCGTGAAGGAGCGGATACGGCCCGCGCTCCGCCACGTCCCAGATATCGTCCAGAAGTTCGCGCGCCCCCTGCACCTCTCCGTGCCGCCGCTGCAACTCGGCCAGCGCCACGAGCGCGGGGAGTTCTTCGTCCGCCGAATCCACCCGCCGCGCGCGTGCAATTGCGTGGTGCAGCCGTTCATCGGCTGTGGGAAGATCGTCCAGCCCCAGCGCCGCCTCGCTTTGTATGCGCGCCGCGCGGATGAAATCGCCCTCAAGGTTCTGCTCATGGGCCAACTCCCATGCGCGCTCGGCGAGCGATAGCGCGGCTGTAAACTCGCCGAGCCACAGCGACCTCTGCGCGAGATAAGAGTTGACCAGCCCTTCGCTTTGACTGAAAGACCCTGCTACAAACATTCGTAAAGATCGCTGAAGGGCGGCCTCGGATTCGCTCGCCATGCTCCGCGCTGCCAGCGTCAACCCGAGCAGGTAGAGACTGATCGCTTCCTGAAAAAGATTGTTCTCCTGACGTGTGATGACCAGCGCGCGGCGAGCGGCGGCCTCCGACTCGCACAGAGGCCCGGAGAGCCGCAAAGAGTCTGATAGGTTGCTCAAACTGATGCTGCGATAATCGTCGCGCTTCAGTTGCGCGTAAATCGTAGCTGAGCGGCGGAACAGTGGAGCGGCGCGTCCCGGTTGCCCGCTATGTCTATATCCGACGGCCAGCGCATTGAGCGTAAATACCTGACTCTCCGAACTGCTCCGGCGTGGTAGCTGGTCTAAGCCGTCGGGAAAGAGCATTTCAAGGAGTTCAACCCGTTGGCGGCTGGCACTCAGGCGGTAGAGCGTAGCTTTCTCTAACCGCTCGTAAAAGAGCCTTCCGGCATCTTCATAACGTCCCAGGCCGATGAGCGTATTATAAAGCTCGATGGCGGGCGCGAGGTCTTCGATGCTCTTGACCTGTTGCCAGTCGTCAAGCTGGGGCAATGCTTCAAAGTGCGCGCGCAGGCTCGTATAAACGCCGCGCCGCGAGTCGTCGCCGAGGCTAGCCCACACCACGCCGCGAACAATCGGGTGCAGGTCATAACGATTAGACCGCTTGTCCCAGCCGACCAGCCCCCGATCTTCCAGCTCCTTCAGAATTTTATCCAATTCATACTCGTTGGCGCTGGCCTTGCCCGGGCCTATCAGCACCGCAGTCAGCGTGTCATAGCTTGCGGGCATTCTGAACGCGGCGATGACGTGCAACGCCTGGCGCGCCTTCTCGTCAAGGCCGCGCAAGGCAAATTCCAGTACGTGCGATTCGGCCTGCACGAGCGGCAGGCTGAAGGGATCAAAATCAGGATGGTCGCGCCGCCATTTTTCAAAGTCGCCCGGGGCCAGCCTGTAACGCGCTACCTCGCTTGCCAACGTCTGAATCAATAGCGGGTGATTACCTACGCGATTGAACAGTGGTATCAATAGATCGCGCGCACCGGTCACGCCAAACGTCCGCCACAATTCGATCGCATCGTTGTCGGCAAGACCCGGCAGGAAGATCACTGCGCAACCGGGCAGTTGCTCGCCCGCCGCCGTTTGCAAATCGGCAGGATAAAGTCTGGTACTGGCGAGGATTCGCGAGGCCCGCACGTTGCTCAGCTTGCGCAGGAATGCACCCGCGCGCGGGTCTGCGGTCTTGCGCAGGCGCAGTTCGCCCGTGAAGGATTGAGCCGCGCTCTCGGGCAGGCCGCGAGCCCCAGCCACGATGTCCGCTGTCTTACGGTCCAACTCATTATCAATAAGGTGGGCCGCGTCCATACGCGCGTACGCAATCAGTATCCGCTCCAACCCATCGAGCACAATCAGGAACGGCTCACGATCAAGCGCCGCGAGCAGTAGCATCTCTCGTTCGTATGCAGGTATCTTCTGCACTTCGTCGAGCGCTCTCCGCGTTACATAAGCGAGCGCGCGCGTGACGAAGTTTTCAAATGTCGCGTCCGATTCGTAAAAGCTCCACCACATGCGCCCGGCGAGGGGCTTCATCTCCTGCGGGGCGATGTCGTTGAACCACTTCCACGTCAACGCGCTCTTTCCCAGCCCCCCGATGGCGACGACGCTCAGGATGTGCGCCTGATAGATTTGGGCATCACTTCTGGTTACCCAATCGGTCAGCAAGTTTAGCTCATGCTGGCGTCCGACCAGCCGGCTGGGCCGCAGCAGGGTGTAAGGATGCGCGACAAAGGCTTCGGGCGGCGCGGGGATGTCGCTGACGTAATGAAATGTCGCGAGGTCGGATTCGCGAAACGGGACCAGCGCCTGAATCACCAGGGATTTCAGGCTGTCAACAGAATCGAATACCGCTACGGACCGTTCTTTCTGAAGCCGCTCTTTAAGCTGTCTGAGCTTTTCTGCTCCTTCGCCTGTTTCGATGTCTCTGGCCGTGACCGGATGCCGATCGCCCATGAGAAAAATCAAACGCGGGATATTACGTTCGACGGCGCGTAAATATTGTGCCTCGGCGACCGAGATCGTTTGACCCTCGGGGATGTTGCCATAGAGGAACGCGAAGACGCCGAGGTATATTTCCGCCTCGTCTACTACCCGGAGCGCGTCCGTCAATTCATCCGCCGTGGGCTCGGTCAGATACCGCACCATTTCAGGGTGGAGCATGTTGAGACGCATGAGGGTGTTTATGACCGCGTCACGGTGCTCCGGCAGATCGCGCACGGTGCTGCTGATTACTGCTTTTAGCTGACGAGACATAGTTATTGCGAGTGACGGTGTTTAGCTATCGCTGAGGCTCCCGGTAGGCGGATTTCAAGTGTCTTGAGGAAACCGCAGGAGCATCCGCGAGAACGAATTATTGTTGAAACATCATTGCCATTGAAAGCCAGTCCCGTTGTTCCTGCGCTTTCTCCTCTTGTTCAGGGGGAATCCACCAACCCTCTAACGCCTTCACGACTTGCAGGAAATCGCGGTTGCCGAAATAGCTATCCCAGGGAAGATTTCGCCAGTTCCTCGCAACTTGTCTGACCGTCTCCCTCTTCCCATCTTCAGGGGCGGGCGACTCGGACGGTGTGTCTCCAGATTTGGTCTCCGTTTCCGGAGAGGTGGACAGCGAGAAATTGCCGTTAGCGGAAAAACTGAGCAGCCGCTTCATGAGAGCGCCCGTCTTCGCCGGGTTGAGCCACATGCCGCGCTCATCAACCGACTGGGAAATCTGGAACAGCCATTGACGCAACTCGCCCTGCTGGGATTCCTGCGCCAAAGCAGTAACAACTACGGGCCAGCGCATGGAGAAGACTGTCCACGCCGCCAGACTATCAAGTGTATACCCGGTGTTTGATTTACCTTCGCCCATTGACTCGTAGAAGAGTTTTCTCGTTTTTGAGATATAGGTTTGGACGCGAAAGAGGTTGATGAAGCGCTTTAACTGCCGGGGGTTGGTATCCAGATACATGACGCCCTTCCTGATAGCCCTCCAGACCTCTATGTCACTGTAACTGCCAATGTCTTCCTTACGCTCCTCGCCGGCTGGCGACGCCATTTGTGCTTGCGGGGTTTTATTCTGCGACCCCGTCGGTTGAGTTGATTCCGCCGCGGGTTGGTCATGGCCCTCTGACTCCGGCAAGGCCGGGGCGGCAGGCTGTGGACCAATGATATCGATCACGTAGGGCTCCATCGAGCGGTCCGACATAGAAGGAATAGCGAACGGGACTTGAATAATCTTTTCCAGAAAATTGCGCCCCAGCGTGGCGTGATCAGGGCTATCGTGTTGGAGCCTTGTAAACATCTTTTCATACTTGGTCTCAATGCTTGCTATTACCGCGCGCGAGTCCATACCGAGGACGAAGACGCACCCGGGACTGTCCAGAAAAACGTTAATAGCTTCGATGACGTCAGCCGATTTGGGCGGCTCGCACCGGTCCAGATCGTCTATGAAGATGATGAGCTTGCGCGGCCTCCAGCCCCATACGGGGCACGTGACGAGTTCGACGATACGTTTGAAGTCTTGCTCAAACTCTCCGATGAAACCTATTTTCTTTTGATAGTCGGGCGTATTGACATACTTGTCGAAAGGCAGTGAGAAGGGGTCTTCTATAATAGATGCCAGCTTTACTCCTGACGTCAGAACAAAGCCGCCTCCAAGAAGCCACATGATAAAATCTATTTGAGACTGGTCGAGCGAAGACCTGACCAGGGATAAAACATATTCGTGGTGGTAACGCCAGAGCCACCAGAGAAAGGCCAGGAGCATCGGCCAAAATATTTTTCTCAAAACATCCCGCAATGCCTGAAGGCGATTGGCGCGCTTTATGAACAGGCGCACCCAGAGCAAGAGGCGACCCATCCATGAACGCGTGGATTTGATCTGTTCAAGAATCGCCGAAGCCAGTGCGGACCAGATGGCTTCCTCTTGATCATACTTCCAGGCGTTAAACCAGACGGTCGGATGTTGTGCTTCAACCGGGAGACGAGCCCACGCGCACCATTGCATAAATCTCCTGACAGGTGCTTGTTCTATATCTTCTCCCTCTTCCGTTTTGACCTCCTGACTTGCCGGCGGGGGATTGACCATGCCTGCTGTGAGGTCTGTCAGGAATCCGGATTTCCATTGACGCCACTTCGCCAGCCAGACGATAAATTTTCCCGCGTGCCAGATGGGCGCAATCGCCAGATAGCGCAATCGCCACAATTGAAGCTTGAGCCGTATCCACCAGCGCCGGTACCACACGCGACGGGGATTCAGTTGATGCTGAATCATTCGCATGAGCGAAGATTTCCCGTGCCCCCAGGGAGCTTCGACGCTGATTGTCAGCGGAGTCGCCGTGTCCTTTGAGGCGATGAAATCTCTCAGGGCTGACGCGTAGACCACAAAATCGAGCTTGTCCTTGTCCGGGTCCGAAATAGGCTGGTCAGAAGTGGCGCTCGAAGCCACGGCGGAATCAGCGAGGATAATTTCTCGAATACGAGCAACTATCGGAGGCGGAGGAGCAGGAGCAGCTTGAGGGCGCTGGGAAGCTTTTTTAGTTCGTCGGGAACTCGTGGCAGTCGATTGAACCCTGGGCGTGGCCGGTGCGCTGGAAACGTTTGAGGGAGATTCGCTCGCCTGCCGAGAGCTTTCCATATCCGGCTCAGAAGTATCCGGGTAAGACTGGCGGAGCTGCGCAAGAGCGACGGTAACGTTCGCGCGCAGATGATCAGGTGAGGTAAAGAATGAGACCATGCGATCTTTTAGCAGACGCGCCTTAAACGCCTTGAACTTCCTGCTTGCGCCTGCATTTTCTTCCACATCTTCACGACGGAACGGATGGGTCTCGTCCATCAGAAAGATCAGGCAGGGGATTCTGCGTTCCAGGGCGCGGTTGTATTCCATCTCGCTGAGGGAAATCTTCTGTGGATTGTTCTGCTTCGGCACGTAGCCATAGCGATGCGCGAACACGCCGAGGTAAACGTCCGCGTCATCTAACAGTCTGAGCGAGGTTGTGACGGGGTCTTCATCGGAAGGGGGGAGGCTCTCCATCATGACCGGAAACATCCCCATTCGCAGGCACGCATCCATCACTATTTTGCGATGCTCGGGCAAATCGAGCATCGTGCTGCTGATCATTACTTTTTTTAATGGTAGAGCCATAGCTTTGTGAGTAAAGTTTTGTTAGCAGACATCCGAACTCTGCTCGGTAGAAATTTCTTGCCAGTCTCTATCAAGTATTGTCCGGAGAGTCAAGAGTGAGATAAAGCAATAAGGGGCAGCTTGTTTGCTGCCCCTCGGTGTTTGGAAAGTTGTGAGAGCCGAATGATGTCTTGCTTTTATTTTCGCGGCGCGGCGGCGTCTGCGATGGCGAAGACGTTTTTGATGCCGCGCACTATGAGGATGCCGTCGGAGATGGCGGGGGTTGCCATGAGGACTTCGCCCATCTGGTTGACGGAGAGCAGCTCGTGTTTGGGGCCTGCGCGGACGACGAAGATTTCGCCGTCTTCGCTGGTCAAATAAATCTTGCCGTCGGAGGCGACGGGCGAGGCTGTGAATGCGCCGCCACGGTCTGCGAGGCGCTGGCGGTAGACCTGCTCGCCTGTGCGCGCGTTGTAGGCCGTCAGGACGCCGTTGTTGGAACAGGTGTAGAGCAACTCGCCGTAAACAACGGGCGTGGGCATGTAGGGGCCGCCGCGCTTTTTGCTCCACGCGATGAAGTCGCTGGACTCTTTGCCTTCTTTGAGCGAGATGTCGCCGGTTGCGCCGGGGCGTATGGCGTAGATGGGTTGGACGGGCGCGTAGCCGCTCGTGACGAAGATGAGGTCGTGCGCGACAAAGGGAGTGGGCGTCGTAATCTCGGAATTGGGCGTGAGCCGCCACAGCTCTTTGCCTGTCTGCGGGTCGTAGCCGCGTATGGCCTTCGAGCCGTTGGTGATAATCTCCGCGCGCGTCTTGCCTTCGTAAACCGTCGGCGTGCCCCACGACGGCAACTCCTCGCGCGCTGTCTTCCACATCTGCTTACCAGTTTTCAAATCATAAGCGGCGATGAAGGAGTTCTTCTGAAGGTCTGCCTGCACGATGACCATGTTCTTGTAGACGATGGGCGAGCTGGCGTGCTCCCACTGGTAATCGGGGTCGTAGAACCAGCCCGCGTCCAGCACGCCCAGGTCCTGTTTCCAGACGAGCTTGCCGTTTGTGTCGTAGCAGTAGAGACCCTCGGAGCCGAAAAGCGCGATGACGTATTTGCCATCGGTCGCGGGCGTGGAAGAAGCGTGTGTAGCCTTCGGGTGGCGCTTGATTTTCGGCACGCCCTCAAACGCCGTGCGCTCCCACAGGACTTTGCCCGTGCGCTTATCTAAACAGTAGACCTTCCATGTGTGCTTGCCCTCGTTCTTGACAGGCTCGACATCGCCGTAGAGACCAAAGCGCGTTTCCTGATTAGCATCGCTCGCGACGGCAGTCGTGATGAAGACCTTGTTGCCCCAGACCACAGGGCTTGAATGCGCGAGGCCGGGAACCGGCGTCTTCCAGAGAACGTTGACGCTCTTTTCCACGTCCCATTTGACAGGCGCAGCGCGCCCTTCAATAACGCCCGTGGCCGCAGGCCCGCGAAACTGCGGCCAGTTCTGCGCACACACACCAGAAGAAATCAGGGAAAGACAGACGAGGGAGATTAAGAATCGTTTCATCACAAACCTCTTTAAGAGTCCCAAGTCCCAGGTCTCAAGTCCAAAGTCAAAAGAAAGAACCTGTCTTTGACCTGGGACTTGGGATTTGGGGCTTTCTATTGTTCGACTCGTTTGAGCAGGGTCGTGTTCTGCCCTTTGAGCGTCATGCCGGTTGTCTTGTCGCCTTCGACGGTGAAGATAATAGTGACGCCGTCGAAATCGGTTGGCCTGAAGGTTATCTTGTCTATCGCGCCTAAGGGGAATGGGGTCTGCCCGACAGGGGCGGCGAGGAGCTTGCCATCCTTGTAGATGACGTTGATTTCCAAGCCCTGCTCGCTCTTGTACTTTCCGGCGTAAGACTGCAAGGTCGCGGCGTCGATTTCGGGCGGAGGCGTTGCGCCTGCCTTCTTGAGCATCTCTGCGATCTCCGCCTTGTTGTCGTTGAGGGCGGCGGCGAGCGCGCCGGATAACGTCTCGGGCTTTGCCCCGCCCTTTGCGAGAACGATGCGTACCATCTCAGCGTTGCCACGGCGCGTGCCGATCATCAAGACCTGATCGATGCCGGTCGCGCCTTTGTCGAGCAGGGCTTTGATGATGGCGATGTGGCCCTTGGAAGCGGCCCACTGGAGCGGCGTTGACTGGTAGAAAGTATCCTTGACGTTGACGTCTGCGCCGCGTTCGAGCAGGACGTTGACGACATCCGTGTGCCCCTTGTCCGATGCGTAGGAGAGCGCCGTTGCGCCGTAACGAAATTTAGCGTTGACGTCCGCGCCCTTGTCCAAAAGCGCCTTGACCATGACGGCGTCGCCTTTGCGCGCAGCCTCCCAGAGCTGGTCGTTGAGCGCCTGCTTCGTGTCCTGCGCCAGCGCGTGAAGCGGAAACGCGACGAGGATTGTCAGAAAGATGGTGTAACGTAAACGCATCTTGTGCTCCTTACTAAGAATCCCTAACAAAGCCTGAAGCAGATTCAAACAGGGATGGACAGGATAGACAGGATAAAAGCAATGCAAAAGTCAAAATGCAAAATGATGAATGAAAAGCTATTCTTTAATTCTGCACTTTGCACTTTGCATTTATCATTTCTTTTTATCCTGTCCATCCCTGTTAATTTCTTTGTCAGTTCGCTCTTAACGTGAAGAGATGGGATTGCCGTCAGCGCCGCGCACCTCTATGGCTCCAAGGTTGAGCTTTGTCAACTCCTGCTCGATCTTGCTACGGTCGCCGACGGCGACGATGATCATCGAATTGGGCGTGATGTATTTTTCGGCGACGCGCTGAATGTCGGCTGCCGTGACGGCGTTGATCCTCGCGGGCAGCGCGCTGTAGTAATCAAGCGGCAAGTCGTAAACAAAGATTTGAGCGATGCTCCCGGCAATCTGCGGCGTCGTCTCGAAGAGGCCGGGAAGCGAGCGCGCGAAAGCGTCCTTCGCCGTCATCAATTCGTCTGCGGTCACAGGGCTGGTACGCATGCGTTCCAGCTCGTTAAAAATCTCGCGCACGGCGGGGGCCGTGACGTCCGTGCGAACGCTGCCCCCTGCGTAGAACGGTCCCGGCCCGCGACGATAAGCAAAGGTCGAGAATGCGCCGTAGGTGTAGCCGTTCTTCTCGCGCAGGTTCATGTTAATGCGGCTGGAGAAGAGACCGCCCAGGCCTATGTTCATGACTTCGATGGGCACGTAATCCGTGCTTGAGCGCGCAACGCCTATGTGGCCTATGCGAAGGGCTGTTTGCGGCGAGCCGGGTTTATCAACTATCACTATGCGGCGCGTCGTCGTCGCGTCCGTGTTTGGCCTTGCGGCAGCCGTGCCTTTGCCCGCCCACTTGGCGAAATATTTTTCCGCCATCGCGCGCAGCTCCGCTTCGGTGATGTCGCCCGCCACCACGAGCGCGGACCTCTCCGGCACGTAACCCGCTTGCCAGAACTTCATCATGTCGTCGCGCGTGATTGATTTGTTGGATTCTTCCGTGCCCGATTCAAGATAGCCGTACGGGTGGTTGCCGCCGTAGACGGCGTTGAAGAAAAATTTGTTAGCGAGCGTGTTCGGGTTGTCGCGCTGTTGCAGGATTTGCGTGAGCCGCGTGTTGCGCACGCGCGTAATCTCTTTCTCGTCGAACGAAGGGTTGAGCGCCACGTCCGAGAAAATCTCAAAAGCCGCGTCCACGTTCTTCTTCAGCGTGCGGATGGTGACGATGGAAGAGTCGCTGCTTGAGCCTCCGCCAAGGATTGCGCCGATTTGTGCTACGTCGTCGGCAATCTGCAAGGTCGAGCGCTTGTTTGTGCCTTCGTCCAACATGTCGGCTGTGAACGAAGCGAGTCCGGGCTTGTTCGCAGGGTTGGTCTCGCTGCCGCTCAGCACAACCAGGTTAGCGGAGACTATAGGCAGGTTGTGCCGCTCGACGAGCATCACTGTCAAACCGTTCGAGAGCTTGAATCGCTTGGGCGTGGGCAGGGCAAGCTGTGACGTTGGCCCTGCCTTTGGCTGCTGGGCTCTCCAATCCTGTTGCCCGGTCGTGCTGGAAGATGAGGACGCAGCAGCATCTTTCACTTCCTCAGACTCCGGCGTCTTCGGCACATCGTCTATGACCTTCTTGCCGGGGACGCCGTAGACCACCGCGCGTTGATTCTTCCCAAGCTTCTCCTGCGCGACCTTGCGCACAGAAGCAATCGTCGCTTTGTCATAACGCTCAAGGTCGCGCGCCAGAAAGTTAGGGTCTTTCAGATAATGGTTGTACTGGTTGAGACGGTCCGCGACGCCGCCGAACCCGCCTAGGGTTTCGAGCTGGCGAATAATTCCCGATTGAATCACATTCCGCGCGCGGTCCACTTCCGCCTGCGTCGGCCCCTGCGTGCGCAAGGCTTCTATCTCCGCGTCTATCGCTTGCTCTAAATCCTCAAGCTTGACTCCGGGTTTGGCCGTCGCCTGCAATTGAAAGACAGAGCCTAGGATGAGCGAGTTGTTATTGACGAAGACGTCCTGCGCAATCTGTTTTTCGTAGATGAGCTTTTTGAAAAGGCGGCTCGCTTTACCTGCGCCGAGAATAATCGCGGCGATGTCCGCGTCGGCGTCGCCCGGTTTGTAGATGGGGTCCGTCAACCAGCCCATGTAGATGCGCGGCAACTCCACCTGATCGGTAACGACGGCGCGTTTCTCCGAGGTGATAGGCGGCGTCTTGACGTCAATCGGCGGCACGGGCTGGCCCGCCTGTATCTGCCCGAAATATTTTTTGACCAGCTCTTTGGTTTTCGTTTTGTCTATGTCGCCGACGATGGCGAGGCTGGCGTTGTTGGGCGCGTAGTAGGTCTTAAAGAAATCGCGCACGTCCGCGAGACGCGCCGCTTCGATGTCCGCGTGCGAGCCTATGACGTCGCCGTAGTAGGGATGTCCTTTCGGAAAGAGCTGGTGATAGAGCCCCTCTCTGACAAGGCTGTAAGGAAAGTTTTCGCCCTCGCGCCGCTCGTTGCGTACCACGTCGCGCTGGTTCGCAAGCTTTCGCTGGTCGAGCGTTTCGAGCAGAAATCCCATGCGGTCGCTTTCCAGCCAGAGCGCCAGCTCCAATTGATTGGACGGCAGGGTCTCAAAATAATTTGTGCGGTCGAAATCGGTCGTGCCGTTGATGTCCGAAGCGCCCGCGCCTTCGAGGATTTTGAAGTGGGCATCATCGCCGACGTTCTTTGAGCCCTGAAACATCATGTGCTCGAAGAGATGCGCGAAGCCCGTGCGCCCCGGCTTCTCGTTGGCAGGCCCGACGTGATACCAGAGATTGACGGCCACGAGCGGAAGACGCTTGTCTTCAACCAGGATTACTTCGAGCCCGTTTTCCAACTTGTATTTTTCAAATTCGAGTCGCGGGGAAGTCTGCGAAGGGCCAGCAGGTTTCGGCCCCACGCCCCCGCGATTTCTCGTTTGAGCCGCGACGGGTGCGATGCCCCCCACGACGAGCGATAGAATGATGAGCAATAGCGAGAGGCTTTTAAGGCGCGACATATTCAGTTCTCCTTGACTTAAAAAAGTTCCAAAGCCGGGACGGCGAAATTTTTTAGGATGTTGAATGCCGGACGCGAGCCTGATTTTTGGGAACGCGCCTCGACGTCGAGTAAGGTTGTAGCTAAGACAATCCAACTTTTATGCTAAATCACGCGGCGAGTCAATGTTAGTGGGCCAGTATGAAATCAGAGAGCGGATTATCTTAAAGCCGTTCACCGCCGAGACGCAGAGATGTCGCGGAGTTAGCGCAGAGGGTTGAATCACATTCTCTGCGCCTGCTCTGCGCTCTCTCGGGTCTCGGCGGTGAGTTTGATTTTGAAAGTGATGCACTCGCGGCTTCTTGATGCGAATACTTTTACGTTAGAATGCGGCAATTCCGTCTTTCAAGGAGAGGTCAAGCATCATGCAAGAGGACATTACCAGCTTAATTCCGACCAAGGATTTTACGCGCCGCCAGTTTATAGTCACGTCTCTGGCCGCAGGGTTTGCGCTCGCGACGCAACCCATAGCGGCACAGACCGCCATCACGACCGACACGAACGGCCTGGTGGCGGGCGAGGTCAAGATTCCCGTCAGTGACGGCGAGATTCCGGCTTACCGCGCGATGCCGGAGAAGGGAAAATCCTTTCCCGTCGTGCTCGTCGTGCAGGAGATTTTCGGCGTTCACGAACACATCAAAGACATCTGCCGCCGCTTTGCTAAATTGGGCCACATGGCAATTGCCCCGGAGCTTTACGCGCGCCAGGGCGATGTTTCCAAGATGTCCGAAATCAGGGAAATCGTCACCAAGGTCGTGGCGAAAGTTCCGGACGCGCAGGTGATGTCGGATTTGGACGCGACCGTGGCTTATGCAGCCAAGACAGGCAAGGGCAACACGAAGAAGGTAGGCATCACGGGTTTCTGCTGGGGAGGGCGCATCGTCTGGCTGTATGCCGCGCACAACCCGAAGCAAGTGGACGCGGGCGTCGCTTGGTACGGTCGCCTTGACGCGAGCGAGTCGAGCCCGCGTACTCCGCTCCAACCCAAAATGCCCGTAGACATCGCCGCCACGCTCAAAGTCCCCGTGCTCGGTCTCTACGGCGCAGACGATCAGGGCATCCCGCTCGACACGGTCGAGAAGATGCGCGCCGAGCTGAAGAAGGGCAAGACGCCCTCGGAGATAATCGTGTATCCGAACACGCCGCACGGCTTTTACGCGGACTACAGGGAAAGCTATCGCAAGACGGAAGCCGAAGACGGCTGGCGACGCCTGCAAGCGTGGTTCAAAAAATACGGAGCAGCGTAAGAAGAGGTTAGAGGACAGAGGCTAGAGGTTAGTAAAAAACAGAGAGAGCCCCGCGAGGGGCGACATAACAGTAGCCCACGGCGTCAGCCGTGGGAACAGGCATCGCATAAATCATTGAGCCCCGGAGGGGCGACATCAATCTATGTCGCCCCTCCGGGGCTTCAAACAATGTTGACGACGTGGTCCCGGCACTGACGTGCCGGGCTACTGTTATACCGCCCCTTTCAGGGGCTCAGCCCGCTTCTTACTAACCTCTAGCCTCCGACCTCTGACCTCTGTTTTTCCAGCATGGGTCGGAGGGCTTGATAAATCGTTTCGGCGACGATCTTTGTCCCTTCGGCATTGGGGTGTATGCCGTCCGGTTGGTTTAGGGATTCGACGCCCGCGACGCGGTCCAGAAAGAAGGGAATGAGCACGACTTCGTGCTCGCGCGCGAGGGATTGAAAGGCTTGCTGAACTTCGCGTTGATACTCCGCGCCCGCATTTGTAGGCGCGTACATTCCTGCTAAGAGGACTACCACCTTGCGCTCCCTGGCGCGTTCGACAATCAGGCCGAGGTTCTTTTTCATCTCCGAGACGGGTTGACCGCGCAAGAGATCGTTGGCCCCCAGCTCAAGAATCAGAAAGCGCACGTCTCCTTCCAGAGCCCAGTCAATGCGACGCAAGCCCCCTGCGGTCGTGTCGCCTGAAACACCCGCGTTGACTACTTCGTATTTAAACCCGTCCGCCTCCAACTTTTTTTGAAGCAGCGCGGGGTAGCTCTCCCCAGCCGTGAGCCCGAGGCCCGCGGTCAGGCTGTCGCCGAAAGCGACAATCTTCGGTAGACTTTGCACGGGCGAAGCTGAGGCGGACGGCGCGGGCGATTGATTAGCGGGCGCGCTCGAAGAGGTTGATGAATTATTATTGCCGCACGCTGCCCCGGCGAGCATCAAAACGACGAACAAAAGGCAGAATAGATAATCGCGCATGATTGAATTATACAAGGTTTCCAAAACAGTTCCTTCCGGGAGCGAACAATTAACCATCCTACACTCGCTGGACCTCGTCATTCCGGACGGGCAATTCGTCGCGGTCGTAGGCCCGTCAGGAAGTGGTAAGTCCACGCTGCTCGGGTTGATTGCGGGACTGGACGCTCCCAGCTCCGGCGAGATTCTCATAGACAGCCAGGATATCACGCGCATGAACGAGGATGCGCTCGCGGAGCTTCGCAGCCGCAAGATTGGATTCGTCTTTCAATCCTTTCATTTGATTCCATCGCTGACGGCGCTCGAAAACGTGCTCATCCCGATGGAGATTGCGGGCAGGCGTGATGCCGTTGCGAGGGCTCGACAGTTGCTCAAAGACGTGGACCTCTCGGCGCGCGCGCATCATTATCCTTCGCAGCTTTCGGGCGGCGAAAAACAGCGCATCGCCATCGCGCGTGCCTTCTCGAACGAGCCTGCCATGATGCTGGCGGACGAGCCGACCGGCAACCTAGATTCACAAAACGGCAGACACGTCTTCGACTTGATGGTCGAGTTGAACCTAAAGCACGGCACGACGCTCCTGCTCGTCACGCACGACCATGAGCTGGCCGGAGAAGCTACGCGCCGCATACGTTTGCGTGACGGGCGCGTCATAAGCGATAGCCACGGGGACGCGGTTGATGAAAATGATGCTGGTCAAAATAGCTCTGAAGAACCTTTAGAGGTGGGTCAGTCTTGAGATTCGTCTTTCAAATGGCGCGGCGCGAGATACGCTCGTCGTGGCGCAGGCTATTGTTTTTCTTCCTGTGCATAGGCATCGGTGTGGCTTCGATAGTGGCCTTGCGCTCGACCATTCAAAACGTGAACCGCGCGGTGGCAGGCGAAGCGCGCTCTCTACTGACCGCAGACGTGCAGGTTGATTCCACGCGCCCGTGGAGACCCGAAACTCTCTCTATCATAGAGCGCATCGCCAGCTCGCCGCTTGTCGAAGCCCGTACCGAGACTATCGAAGCCAACACTATGTTGCGCGAGGCCGGTGACGAAGGCGAAGGCGCGATGATGATCGAACTAAAGGGCGTGGAAGCGCCATACCCGCTCTACGGCGATTTCAGATTGGCGGGCGACGCTCCGTTTGACCATCAGCTCCTCGCGAACGGCGGCGTAGTAGTTGCGCCGCTCGTGCTCGAACGTCTGGGTTTACGTATCGGCGACAAGGTGAAAATCGGCGAGTCCACTTTTGAGATTCGCGGGACGATAGAACGCGAGCCTGGAAGCGGCGGCGGGTTTCGCTTGGGGCCGCGCGTCTTTGTTGCGCGCGATGCTGTCGAAGCGACGGGCCTCGTAGGCTTTGGTAGCCGTGCGCGCCGCAGGATTTTGTTAAAGGTACGCGAAGGCGAACTGGACCGCGTCGTGCAAAGCTTGCGCGCTGAATTAAAGGGCCAGCTCGTCAACGTCAATTCTTACAAGGACTCTCAGGAAAATTTGAGCGAGCAGTTTTCGCGCACGGAAAATTATCTGGCCTTGACCGGCTTGATAGTGCTCGTGTTGGGCGGCATCGGCGTCTCTAGCGTGACGCGCGTTTTTATCGAACAGAAAAAACGAACCATCGCGGTCTTGAAATGCGTGGGCTCGACGGGCCGCCAGATTACCGCCGCGTATCTGGCGCAAGTTCTAGCGCTCGGGCTCGCCGGAAGTCTCCTTGGAGTTGCGCTCGCCAAGGGCGCGCTGCTTCTCGTCGGGCATTACTTCGCGCTGAGCCTCCCGCCGAACATGAGCTACACGTTGACGACCGCTGCGATGACGCAGGGCATCGGCCTTGGGCTGCTGGTCTCCGTGTTGTTCTCCGCGCTGCCCCTGCTGCGCATACGTCACATCAAGCCCAACATGCTCCTGCGCGACGAAGACGGGCAGACGGCGCGGCGCAGGATTGACTGGCTGCGTCTTGTGACAGGAACGCTCGTCGTCACGGGACTCATCTTGTTATCCTCGTGGCAGGCGGGCTCGATTCGCGTCGGCATCTTTTTCTTTGCGGGACTCGCTTTGACGGCTGCGGCCTTGTACCTCGCCGCAGTCCTGCTAACGTGGCTGATGAAGCGAGCGCGCCACATGCGCTCCTTTGCACTGCGTCAGGCCGTCAATAGCCTTTATCGTCCGGGCAATCAAACGCGCGTCATCGTCATGGCCGTCGGCCTCGGCGCATTTGTAGTGATGGCCGTCCAGTCGCTACAGGTGAACCTGCTTAACGAGATTGACCTGACGCGCCGCACCAACCTGCCCAACATGTTCCTGATAGATATTCAACCGGACCAGAAGGAGGGCGTCGAAAAACTCATTGAGCGCGAGACGGGCACGCGGCCCGAGCTGATTCCGACAGTGCGCGCGCGCATCTTTGCGATTAACGGTCGTGAAGTTGATCTTGAGCAGCGCGAGATGCGTCAAGAGCGCGGGCGTTTGGGGCGTGAGTATGTTGTGACTTACCGTCCACGCCTCGAACAGAATGAAACCATCGTGGCCGGAAACTTCTGGGGCACAGAACCCTCCGCTGAGCCGGAGGTGTCAATCGAAGAAGGGATGCGCGGCCTCGCGGGGCTTGATGTCGGGAGCAGTATCACGTTCGACATCGTGGGCAGAAAATTGACGGCGCGCGTGACGAGCATACGCCGCGTCGATTGGAGAAATTCGCGCACGGGCTTTATGGTCCTCTTTCGACCGGGCGCACTGGAGAGCGCGCCGCAGATGTTGATTGCGCCCATCAACGGCCCGGAGGGCGAGCCCCGGCGCTCGCGCTTTCAACGCGACCTGCTCGATCAGTATCCGAACATTTCCATCATAGACGTCGCGGAAGTCGTCAGCACTATCAGCCGTATTCTCAACAACGTCACGCTCGCAGTCTCTTTCCTCGGCGCATTCGTCCTCCTGTGCGGGGTGCTGATTCTCGTCGGCTCAATCGCGATGACAAAGTTTCAGCGCGTCTATGAAGTGGCGGTCCTGAAAACCCTTGGGGCGAAAAGAAAAGTGTTGCTGGCAATTCTGTTTATAGAATACAGCTTGCTGGGGCTGGTGGCGGGCACCGTCGGCGCGCTCTCTTCAATCGCCCTGTCGTATGCCGTCACACGTTTTGTCTTTGAGATTCCGTGGGACTTTTCCGCGCCCGTCAATCTCATAGGAGTTGCGTTAACGGTGGCGCTCGTCACAACCATCGGGATTGCTTCGAGCTTTGATGTCATAAGACGCAAGCCGCTCGCAATCCTGCGCGGGCAATAAAGAAAGGGATGAGGGCGGAGGGATGAGGGATGAAGTAAAAGCAAGAACGCTTTTCTTCTTACTTCATCCCTCATCCCTCCGCCCTCATCCCTTTTTCCTTATCTTCTCTTCGAGATACCACGACATATAGCCACGGTATTTTTCCTGCAAATCTTTTCGCTGCCAGTCGCGGCCTGTGATGGTCTTGCGGCAGTTGGCGCTGCCGCAGTGACAGTCCATGCTGGAATCGTCGTCGTCTGTGGTGGCCCAGTCGTGCGTCAGTTCTTCTCCGGCTTCTATGTCGCGCATCGCGACGAAGACAATCTGGCCCTGCACGCCTATGTTCGGGTCGCAGGAATGGTTGCTGAAAATCATGCTCCCTTCACGTTCATCTTCATGAAGCGGGCCTATAAAGAGATTGTCGGCGATGGGGATTTCGGCGGCCCTGTACCAGTCCGGCATCGAGCGCAAACGTTCGCGTGTGAAAATGTATCCGCCTTTGATGCAGACTATTTCGCCCTGCGCAATCGGCTCGACGGCAAAGAGGCCACGACCATGAATGCTGCTTTCCCGCGCAGCCGCTTTGGGCGAGATGTAAGACAAACTCTGCATGGTGACACGGTAAGAGCGGCGCGTCCGGCGACTGTCATGACTTGTTAGGCCGCGCAGACCTTGCTCAAGCTTTCGGCCCACTTGCTCAGGACGACCTTGCCGTATATCTGTTCTTCCTTCTCCCTGCGTATGGCGCAGGCGCGGCGAAACGCGCCCGCCTCGCCGTATTTCCTGATTGAGACGGAAGTTTGCCCGCGCTTCTCGCGCCCGGCGTTCCACGAGACTTCGTAAACTTCGTTCAGGTAAATCGTGCCGTCCTTGCCGCGATATTTCTTGACCTTGCGCCGCACGCCTACGACGCCGCTCTTGTTACGCGGGTTTAAGCCTACGACGACCCAATCCGTGCGCGGCTTTCCCAGCTCCTCTTCGAGCTGATTGCGACATTCGACGGCACGTTGCAGCCCTGCTTCCTTGCCGCCATGAATGCTATCGCTGATGAACTTCGACTTGGTGACGTTCTTTAACCTGACCCTGACATACCAGCCGACAGTTTTTCTCTCCGGGCAATCAATGCGGCTGATGCCCTTATAACCACTCTTTGCCATAGTCCTCTAAGAGTCCCCTCATTAAATTATAAAGGTGAGAAAGGAGAAGTTATCGCCTTGCCGCCGGGATGTCAAAGCGCGGCAGATGATTTTTATGATGATGTTTCAGAAGAGCCATCAGGATGTCAGGCGAAGTGGAGGCTGTTTACTGAATATAGCCTGATTTGGATGAGTCGGCGCACAACCGGCACACACTGAGAGAACTGGCTCTGCGACACTTGCCGGACGTGATGCTCTTCAAGCGGCTGATTAATACACTATCGCTCTCAGCCCCGCCAGATTAAAAGGTAGCGAGGCCCGCTTTGAAAGTCCTCGTACGTGTGGCAGAACCAGTTCTCTTTGACTCGTCCTGAACCACCTGCGGGGCGTGGGTCTGTAAGCGGGAGTGCCGGATCGGAGAGGGGGTCCATAAAACAGAGTCGTAGGTTGTCCGCACCGTAGACGACGACCGTATGCGAGAACCCCTCGTCATCGTCCGTGCCGATGACAGTGATGACGTGACTCCGCTTGAGTTTATTAATAAAGTGCTCTGGCAAGAGTTCATCAGCCTCAATCGAGGTAATTCCACGTGTGGCCTTGCCAGCACCCTCCATTGGATGATTGATGCGAATTTCCTCGATTTCGAGGTCGAACGCTTTGGCGAAGGCGATCCATCCGCGAGGCGTCTTGAGGCTACCGTCTTTATTCAGCCGTGTCGGTAACTCCGCCTTGAAGTGTTTGATGACATCTTCCGGCGTTTTCCAATCGGTCACGCCTTTCGTCACCCTGGAGAATGAGCTGATTGCGGCAGCCCAGCACGTCAGCGCTCCTTGTAGCGTCGGCGGTGGCCGCATGCGCCATGCTGCACTCATAGCTATTGTCCTTTATCTACGGAGAATCTGTTCCCGAAGCAATTCCTCTATGCCTCGTTATGGAACCTCGGAATGTGGCTCGGTAGTACCATGCGAGAGTATTGGCAAGAGCACACGGTTTGTCAATCTCATGTTCGGGGTCAAACATGGGGGCAGCGCCGCTGCGGAACGACGCCTGCCAACGCACTCGACCGGAGCGTGAATAGCGCAGCTTGCATGCGCCATGCTTGCCCCGTTGTAGTTGACTCCGTGCCGGTCGATTCGGGCGTTAGATTTCTTCCTTTTGTCGGAGCAATAATGCTAATTTAGATGCAAGAAAATAGAGGAACAGCTTATGGCATCGACATTTGACGAAGAAAAACTGAAAGACCTATTGAAATCTGCTGTGGTTGAAGTTCTCGAAGAGCATCGTGATTGGGTGCAGAATATTGTCGAAGATGCGCTGGAAGATTTCGCTCTGGCTCGCGCTATCGACCGGGGGCTTGAAAGCAAATCCGTATCCCGTGATGAAGTGTTTGCCATCTTAGAGGGCGCGCAGTGAAAGTTGAGTTTAGGGAGAGCTTTGCTAAAGACCTCAAAGGCGTTAAAGACAAAGCTCTCATTGCATCGCGTCAAAGAGTTAATCGAAGCCATTGAAAAAGCAGATTACTTTAGTTGAACTCTCCAATGTGAAAAAGCTCAAAGGTGGTGGGAATTATTTCCGTTTGAGAATCGTAGATCATAGGGTTGGCATTAGTCTTGAGAATGATGCGGTGATCTTTGTTCGCTTCCTGAATCGAAAAGACATTTACAAATACTTCCCGTAGGCCAAACGCGAAACCCAACAACTCATTCAAACCCGACCCCGCGATAGCAAACCTTTCATGCTCATTTTCTCCGGTTTGATAGAATGCTGCCCGCGCGGGGCGGGTTGATTCGGGCGTGAGGCGTGGACGAGTTTTGTTGTTTAGTAACAACTGAATTTTGAAGATATGAGTCAAGCAGCTAAAAGTTTGTTTGTTTTCGGAATTTACCTCTGCGGATTAGGCTTGATTTTGCTGCTCGTCCCAAATCTGATTTTGCAGGTTTTCGGAGTGCCGCCAACGAACGAAGTGTGGATAAGAATCATTGGAATGTTGGTGCTTTGTCTGAGCTTCTATTATGTTCAGGTGGCGCGAAATGAATTGACGATTTTTATTCGTTGGACGGTTTGGACGCGCATCGCGGTTATTATTTACTTTGCCGCTTTCGTGCTGTTGATTGCGGCTCCGAAAGCGTTGCTGTTGTTTGGCCTGATTGATTTGTTGGCGGCGACCTGGACGTGGCTTGCTTTGAGAAAAGATAAAGCCCGTTGAAGAAAATGTTTTCGGAGGTGAAGAGATTGTGACTCAACACATAGGGATTGTGGCAGGCAGTGCAGAGGGCGCAGCCCTGTGTTACCGCACGATTTGTTTGGAGGCGCTGGCCGTCATGGGTGAGCATAATCACCCGGAGATAACCATGAACTCGGTGCCGATGGCCGAGCACATGCGCTACATTCGTGCAAACGATTGGGAGGGGGTAGCCAATACTTTAGCGGTTTCCGCGCGTAAGGTCGCGCAGGCCGGGGCCGCCTTCGCCATCTGCCCCGATAACACCTACCATCTGGCGTTTAAGTACTTAATTCCGCAGTCCCCTATCCCGTGGTTACATATCGCCAGGGCGGTCGCTGAAGAGGCCCATCGTTTGGGCTACGTGCGGCTTGGCATCTTAGGGACAAAGTATCTGATGGAAGGGCCTGTCTACCCCGAGGCGTTAGCGGAATTCAGTATAGAGAGCATCATACCTGATGAGGCGGATAGGGAAAGGATCAACGAGATTATTTTTAAGGAGTTAGTGAACGGCATCTTCCCTGAAGCCTCCCGGCTATACTTCAATGAAGTGTCGGACAAGTTAAAGGCGCGTGGGTGTGACGGGGTTGTCCTCGGCTGCACTGAGATACCTTTAATCGTCCGGCCGGACGACACTCCTCTACCGACCCTGGATTCAACACGCCTGCTCGCGAGAGCAGCCTTAAGGAGAGCCCTTGAGTAATGAGCAAGCCCGCATCTGACAAGCCGCTCAACCGTACGCTCAATGAGTTGGCCTTTCATCATCAAAAGTTCCTGCGCGCCGGTTGTCTACGGCGTTAGACCGCGCTAACTTGTTGAAAATTTAGAAACAGGTTTTCTTTTAATGTTTCTTTCGTCCTCTTCTTGGCTTTTTATATCTGGCTTGTGGGCGACTCTTAACCCTGCGCACCGCTTTTAGCTGATTGCGCACACCTACAAAAACTGCTACCCCAAACATAGCCCATATAAGATAAATGCCAGATCGCAATCTAGATTTAAGTACATAACTATCTATGTTCTTATCAAATTTGAGCATTTCGGCGTCATTTTCCGCCTTGATCTGCAAGTTTAGGCTCTGTAATACAGCGATAGAAGTTTTCATTTTGTCATCGTGAGCTAACAACTGCTTTACAGATAAATGGAATTGTTGGAGCAAATCATGTTGTTGAGGAATACTCTGGTTATTTTCTAGATAGATAGTATAAATACGTTCTATTGCAATTAAGTCCTCTACATAAGGTAGTAATTCCTCTACCATCTTTTGGTATCGCTCCGTAAATGCAGGAACACGGAAGAGAGTACCTTTCATTGTCTTTAAAGTGTCGTCTAATTGCTGCTTGGCATTAATAGCCAAATTGTGATCCTCTATAGCTTTCTCGCGCCTAACTTTCCCTTCAAAAATGTCTTTTACTACTAAGCGAAAATCCTCTCTTACTTTCATAGCAACATTTAAATCAGCTATCACTTGCCCTATTAAGTCCATTGACCTCTTCTGATCTTCTGCCCTTATTTTCATTTCATCGATGGTGTTCTGATAATTTGCTTGGTCGTCTGCTTTTGACAGTAGAAGAGTAATCCACACGCCAAAGCTTGCGCACAATATAGCGGCTGCGGCTCTCCAAACCGGTGCTTTATATGCTTTCCCCCAGAAGCGTTTGATGGCCGTAAATAGTATTGAAAACCATGTGGGTCTATACCTTGGAATTTTTTTTATTTTCCACATAGTGAAGTATCTATGAGAACCAGCCAATTTATAATCTATTAGCTGTCTAAGGCGTTGATATATGGCAAAGGATAATATCTATTGTATGTTGTAGTAAAGCGTCAGCCTAACAACTCATTCAGCCTGAGCGCGAAAGACGGGCTTTCATACGCTAGGCTCGGATGCTTTATTCGGTGTCCACGCGCCCGGTCAATTCGGGCCTTCGGCGTGCGCGCGCTGCGTGAGCTTTGAATCATTGACTTGGAACTCCAGCAGTCGCTAATATGCGCCGACATGAAAGGAGATTGAACGATTATGCTGTCGTCCAAACGAACTCAATACCTGTTGCTTTTGGCGCTGTCGGTTTACTGCTCGATGGTATTTATCTCTACCGCTCAGGCCCAAAACAAAACGGCTGGCGACCCTCCCGCCGGTCAGGGCAAGGTCAGCATCTGCAAAGAAATTGATGACGACTGGAAATGCGTCGGACAGTCGAACGAATGGGCAGCAAACTCGCCCTTCAATGTCTTGTTCGAAAATAAAGGGCCGGTCGGAGTGGACTTCATAGGCATCGTCTTTTATAAGCAGGGCGCTGACGGCAAAGACGTGGAATTCATTAATGAGTATCAGCAGAACATAGGCGAGAAGAACAGCAAGTACGCGACGGTCGGCGACGAATTGAAGCTGCCCGCCGGAGTTTACAGCGTTTACATCATCACGTGGGGAAAGCGCGAGTTGATGATGAAAAACGGCAACCTGACAGAGTATTTAGCGAAGACAGTTTTGACGGTGAAGTGAAGAAAATAATCGCAGGCGATTATAATTCCAGCCGGGTGGAAAAGATCGTTACAGGTACGCCGCCGCCGCGTAGCAAAGACGTGAAGCAGTTCGCGCTCTCAGGCTCTTGAGCATCTGCCGGTAGCCGCATTGTGCCGCGCGAATAGCTTGCTGCCGTGCCATCCAAGATGTTCACCATTCGCAAAGCCAAACAAGAAGATAAAGAACCTATCTGGCACGTCCATGTCAAAGCCATCAGGGAAACGTGCGTTAGTCATTACTCGCAGGAAGTAACCCGTATATGGGCTGGGCGCTTGCGGCCTGAAAAATATGAAGAGGCTATTCGCAGTAATGAATTCTTCGTTGCCGAAGAGAATGGGGCGGTTGTCGGCTTCGGTGAACTCGATCAGGCAGGTGGAGAGATTCAGGGTCTGTATGTCAGTCCAGACGTGGCGGGTCGCGGAGTCGGCTGGAAACTCCTCTGTACTCTCGAAGAGAGCGCACGCGCTTTCGGATTGCAATCACTACATCTAACGGCGTCCCTCAATGCCGTCTCCTTTTACGAGCGTGCGGGCTTCAAGTCTCTTGGGAAGATGACGAAAACTTTAAGCCCCGGAGTTGAAAGAGCGAGTGTGAGAATGTTTAAGGAATTGTCAGCTTGACGAGGCCATCCAACAACTCCTTCAACCGGAGCGCGAAGAGCGCGGCCCTCATCGAAAACTTGCGTGGATTCGAGATTGTATGCGCTCGGGGTAATTCGGGCGTTATGCCGTTGCCTCTATGCTGATCTTGGAATAAATTACGGGTGAAGGAGTGACATCGTAATGTCCTATCAACGTAAAACATTGCTGACCCCGGAAGAATATCTAGCTATTGAGCGCAAGTCTGAGATCAAACACGAGTATGTTGCCGGGGAGATGTTTGCGATGGTGGGCGCAAGCAAACGGCATAACCTTATCACGGCAAATATTATTCGTATTCTAGGCAATCAGTTGCTCGATCGCCCATGCAATGTTTATCCCAGTGATATGCGGGTGAAGATTAGCGCAACCGGGAAATATACATATCCTGATGTAGTGGTGGCCTGCGATGAAGAGAAATTTGATGATGCCGAGAAGGATACTTTGCTTAATCCGGTGGTGGTCATCGAAGTTTTATCAGAATCCACAGAAGCCTATGATCGGGGCAAGAAATTTGAACAATATCAAAATATCGAATCCCTCACAGAATACCTGCTCGTAGCACAAGAGCCATTCAGGATTGAGCAGTATGTCAGACAGAGTAATAGAGAGTGGAGATATTCTGAGTACCATAATGCTGAAGATATATTGAAGGTGAGTGTTATCGGCTGTGAGCTTACTCTTAAAGATGTCTATGCAAAAGTTGAATAGCTCTACTCGCCTCGCCTAACAACTTATTCAAACCGACTGCTCGATAGCATCTCTTTCATCGTTATCGTGTTCCCTCACGTTGAGTGCTTTATGCTCGACGCGTGTTGATGCGGGCGTGAAGCGGCTCATATGAAAAAAAAAGATGTGGCGGAGTCTTGTTGACTCCGCCACATCAATCCATTGTTACAAACGCCCGTAAAGTATCTGCTTGTTTACTTCGCCGGGCCGACTTGTACCTGCATGAAGCTCCCTTGAGCACTGGTCGAGACTATACGGATGGTCGTGCCCGTTTGCGGAACGATCACGCTGGCATCAGGCTTCGTCGCGTACCAGTAAGTATTCAGGTCATTGAACACAGCCGCGCCCGGCAGTGACGGGTGGCTCTGCGAGAACTGGTAAGGAGTGCCCTGGAAAGCAAAGGCGAAAGGCAGAGTGAGCGCATCGGTCGGTTCAAGACTGAACGTCGAGTCGTAGCTCTGAATCGTGGTGGACCAGGGCGAGGTCAAAGCCGGTTGGCCCGGGAACTGCACGTCGCGCAGCAGCGGCACGGGGTGGGCGTCAATCGGGAGCGATAACCCTTCGCCCCTGTGCTGGCTGGTGTTGTTATTGGCTTCTCCCGTGTCCCAGTACCAGACCAGAAGCCCGTCCTGATACGGATAATGATTCACCCAGTTGGGCGTCGCGAACTGGCCGAAGGTGTAAGGCCCGGTCTGAAGACCCTCGTCGTAGGTGCGGTACTGCCTGAACTCCGCAATGTAGTAGTGCTCGGCGTTCGAGGACTCAATGCCCATGGTCGCCTTGAAGCCGTTGAGCGTCCAACCGTTGTCACCATTCTCAGCCCCGTCCGAGAAGCTGCCGAAGGTAATCTCATCGGCCATGATACCCTTTTGACTAACAAACGGGTCGGTCTTGTAGCGCAGGCGCAGCAACACTGTCTGGCCCGCGTAAGGCGTCATGTTAAAGGAAGCCAGCCTCCACGCGTTGCTGGATGTACCGGTGATTCCGTTGCCGAGGTTATTACCGTTCGGGTTGGTGTTCGTCGTGAGCGCCGTCGGGGTAGTACCGTTTGCGCCGCCCAGATAAGTTCCCGCAAGGTTGGTCCAGCTCGCGCCGTTGTTGGTCGAGACCGAAACATAGGCATAGTCCCAGTTTGTTTCAATCTGGTAATTGAGCCTCATGCTCAGCGTGGAGGAGCCGGAGGGGACCGTCAACTCGCGAACCATGTTGGTGTCGAGGCTGTCGGCCCTGCCGCCCCACCATGCTTTGGTGCCGTACTGTAGCTTGCCTGCGGCTGGGTCATACATGTAGTAGACGTTCTTCTCAGCGGGCAGGGGAATGACAACCGCTTGCGCCTGCTTGGTGTTCGTCTCTGCCGGTCCGAGGCGGATGCTGGATTTAGCATTCGGGTCTGCCGTCTCGTAATTGAGCCAGCCGAGTTGCAGCTTATCCCACGCGCTGAAATCGCCGGGGCGCGAGCCTAGATCGGTCACCCCGTCGCCCAGATAGGAGCCGCTCGACATGATGGTCCAGAACCCTGTCGCATTGCTGCCGCCGTTGGTGTCGTACTGGTCCGGCAGGCCCAGGTCATGACCATACTCGTGCGCGAAGACGCCGAGGCCGCCGTTCTCCGGCTGTATGGTGTAGTCACCGACCCAGATGCCCGTCTTGTTGACAGGATGAGCATAGGTAACGGTAGCCGCCGTGGTCGGATTAGCGCTCGACACAGACGCGCCTGTCGAGCCAGTCGTGGAACCGGTGGGGTTAGCGCCCCAGCCGCCGCCGAACTCAACGCCGCCATCTTTGTTAAATGCAGGGCCGTCTAGGCCCGCACGATTGAACCACGCCTGCCAGCGGTGCGACCAGATGGCGTTGGCTCCAAGAGTTCCGCCGCCGGTCTCTTCGCCCGCGCCGGAGTGTACGATCTGGAAATGGTCTATGTAGCCATCCGGCTCATCAAAGTTGCCGTCGTTGTCGTAGTCGTAGCGGTCCCATTGGTCGAAGGTCTGCAAATACGCTTTGACTTCGTCGAGCGTCTTGCCGGACGCGAGCTGATTGTTTGTCCAGGTGTTGATGCCGTCGGCAATGAGCGTCCACGCGGCGGGGTCGCCAAGGAGGTTCGAGCCGTAGCGTGGGCCGTTAAAAGGCACTTTGACCCACTCGGTCACGTCGCCGTTGATCGTATAGCGACCGGAAGACTGCGTCTGGTAGAACTGGGCCATGCGGTTGAAATACATATCCACAAAGTGAGCGCGGTCGTAGTCGGCCTGCCAGATGGTGCTGTTGTTCGTGGCGCGGTTGGGCTCCGGCATCTGGTTGTGCAGGGGGCCTGCCGCTGTCGGCACGTTGGGGGTGGTGCTGGCCTTGTTTCCGTACTCGACCAGAATCACGAAGACACGATCATTTTTTTCGAGTTCCAACTCGACGTACTGGCCTTTGGCGACCTGATGCACCTTGCCGCTCTGCTTACCGGCCAACTTTTGCTTGAGGGCTTCCTGCTTGCGCTTATACCTCTCGGCTGCGCGTGGCGACTTGAAGTCATCGCCGCCGCGTCTCTGAAACTTGCTCTCGTCCGAGCCTTCCTCGGAATCCTTTACCTCTTCTATGTCCTGAGCGTTCAATGCATCAGGAATCGTCTCGTCTTCCGGGTTCTGCGCCCCGGCGGGGAAGGCGATTGAGCCTGTGAGAATGGCTACGGCCAGTAGCCATGCAATGAACCTGACAGGGGTGAATCGGGCCGCTTGAAATCGCACTAAGAGTTACCTCCAAAATTGGATAAAATGACAAAAGTTAAGGGGGGTTGGCCGTTCTTGTCGCAATCTCGCAAGAAGACGGCCAGAGTGCTTTTCAAGACACACTGAGGCAGAGCGAGGCGGCAATCAAGAATTGTTGTGATTGATTATTCCAGCGGCAGGGGGAGACCTTCGGAACTCAATTACAAATGGCCGAGCAAAATACATTGATACCCAGCCAATGTCAAGCGCGCTTGAACCCCGTAGGCGTACCCTCAGTTATTAAAGTTCAAAAGACTTCTTTAACCTTGTATCCATGAAGTTGAAGCGCAATCTATTGGATGCAGCTTAATTACAATTAGATGCAGCTTAATTACAGTAGACATCATTCCCCAGTTAGGCGAGAGCAATAACGCTGGGATTCATGATTTCTATCTCCTGCCGGGTGACGCGACGCTTAATTGAAATTCTTTCTCGATCTAATCTCTACAGGGTGAGTTCCTCGCAGCTTGCTGCGTTAAACTGGATGAATGAGCAAGTTCATCCACAAAAGCCATAACGTCTCGGTGCTGATGTACCATATTGTCTGTCCAGCGAAGTACCGGAGGGCGGTGTTCACACCGCCAGTTGACCAAAAGCTCAAGGAAGTCTGTCTGGAGATCAGCAAACGATACGAGATTACATTTCTGGAAATAGGAACAGACCGAGACCACGTGCATTTTCTGGTGCAAAGTGTGCCAATGTACAGTCCGCAGAAGATCGTGCAGCGAATCAAGAGCATCACAGCGCGAGAAATCTTTCTGGCATGTCCAGAAGTCAAGAAACAGTTATGGGGAGGAGAATTCTGGACAGACGGGTATTTCATCAGCACGGTCGGGAAGCACGGGAACGAAGATGTGATTAAGAAATACATCGAGAATCAAGGAGCAGAGGTAGAGTACGAGCAACTACACAAGGAACAACTCAACCTCTTCTGATACACCGCAGCAAGCTGCGGCGAAATTCATTTACTTCTCGGTAAAGGAACAGAAGGGCGGAAAGCGCCTGATTCTGCGTAGAGGCAGAGATGTTGCGTTCTTTCGCCAGGTGGGATAAGAATCGGCTGACCTCAGCAGCCCCATCTCATTAGGGTGGCGCTTACCGTGGAACAGGATGAACTCACGGACCCACTTCAAGTATGCTTCTTCCGTGCGGATGCTGTAGTGGAGGGTGCGAATCTGGTCGCGCACCTCATCTAGTAGTAAAGACATCAGTGAGGCACTCCTTTATGGGATTGTTAACGGGCGTATAATGCAGATGAGGTGGGCGTAAAATACGCCGCTGAAGCGAGAAAATCAAGGGACTTTGAAGATGTTACAGGATTAGACGCCCCTTTGGGCGTAATCTAAGGTGGCAGTTAGTCCGGAATAAAAACAAATGCGCCCAAACAGGCGTCTTTACTGGCGGCTATTAGTACGCCTACTATGCGTTGGGCTGCTAATATTGCTTGGTATAAGATTAGAAGTAGGATGTTCAAATAAGGAGCACGCTTTGTATGTCCAGAGAATATGCTGATGCAACGAGAGCCTTCTTTGAGGAGTTCGATAAGTGCGAGCAAAAGATGGAAGGCGGGAAACTGGGCTTGGATAGCTATTGTATCCGTGAAGCTATACGCAATAATCCTGAGGGCGCAAAGGGTTTCATAGATGCCTATTGTTCTCTCGCAAAAAATGATTCTCCTCGATACATTAAGTTAGCATATTTGGTATCCCATATGTATCTTGAGGTTTTCGAGGATAGGATTCCTTCAAATAAGGTAGCAATAATCGCAAAAGAACTAGGGGCTGAAGAGTACCTTACTATAGAAATTGATAAGGGCGCGACCAAAGAAATTGTAAAGGGTCAAGTTCTGGAAATTTCAAACGACGAAGCAGAATCTTCAGACAACCTTGATGAGACCGAAGAAACACTGACAAGTAAGCTACACCAGTCCACTGATTTGCTTAATAAAAGAGATTGGAATGCAATCATCAAATTGTGGGAACCATATTTAATGAGTTCTCTCTTTAAAGTGGATATTATTAACTTCTATACTACGCCTAACCTACGCATAATTGTTCATGGAGCTAAATGCTGCTTGTTTGTGGCACGTCTGCAAATACGAAATAGTCCCGATCTTAAATATAATTGGAAAGAAGCCATACGATTGTTACAAGAGTTGCTTCGGAATAAACCTTATTCAGGTACAAACTTCTCTAAGGCGACTAGAAATGCACAAAATCTTAACTACAAAGACACCCTTGATTTTGCAAATAGCTGGTTTGATTATGTTGGGTTTAGCAATTTGTCGTCTTTCTTGAGCATAGATGAGTCCAAGTTGCGAAGAATACATGAAGATATACAGGAGAGATTGAGAGAACTTAAATTGGAATTAGATGTTCAGTAGCTTTCACTCTAGCTACGGCGCAGCCCAACAAGTCATTCGAGCCGACCGCGAGTTAGCGTGCCTCTCATCGTGAACTTGTGTGGATTCGGCGTTGTGTGCGCGGCGGCTCAATTCCGGCGTTAGAAACCGCCTGAACAGAGCGGCATGAGACAGGCAGAAAAAACATTGCCGAGTGTTCATGCCGCATCTGAGAGGCGGTCTAACAACTCATTGAACCGGAGCGCGAATAGCATTGATTTCATGCGCAAGACTTGGCTTTAATCGGCGGTTCGCCGCGCCCGGTTAATTCGGGCGTTAGGCATCCATCTCTTCTTAACGTTATGAAAGCAAATTGAAGCTATGAACATTCTCGGTTGGATTGAAACAGTTGCAAAGATCGTGGGGATATTCGGTATTCTCATCGCTGCTGCACTTGCAATTTGGCAGGCGCGTGAAAATCTAAAACAACGAAAAAGAGAGTTGCGATGGAAACAAGCTGAGATGGGAAAGAAAATCATGGATGAAATCTATAACGATGAACAGTCCAGATACGCAGCTTACATGATTGAACCGAGAAAGAGGCGGTATAAAACGAGAGAGAATCTTACAGAGGTGATAACACAGCCAATGGTTCTCGCAGCTTTGGAGGCAGAGATTTTAGGTAATGAACCTGGACATATTTTTATTCAGGATTGTTTTGATGATCTATTCTATTATTATGATCGAATTGAACAATTCCTCCGTTCCGAACTCGTTACCTTTGAGGATGTGGAAAGACCTACTAATTATTATGTTAATCTGATGGCTAACGATAAAAGAGTTTATCTTACGTATATTAAATTAATAGGTTATCCAGATGTTCTGAGATTTCTTGATAGGTTTGAAAGCTGGCGAGACAGTGAGCCTAAAGCGCAACAGGATGCCTAACAACTCATTCAACCGGACTCGCAATGAGCTTGCCTTTTATCATCAAGGTTGATGGCTCGCCGGTTAATTCGGGCGTTAGGCCGCTCAGGGCAGGAGTCCGACAAAATCGTTAAGACTCTTGGCGAGGTCCATCAAACACGTAACCGGATGATGTCTCGCACAGGATGACATCATAACTCTCAAGCATCGGCATGGCGATAGACTCAAGCTCGTTCTTCCACAACTCGCCTTCGTAGAAGGCTGCCTTCATTCGGTCCCGTTCATCCAACGAAGGAAAACTGCGCAACCAGACGAATTTGTTGGGATTCTCCAGATCAAGCAATGGGCCGAGTATTTTCATCCCGTGTGAGCGAAGCGCAGGCACGGCGCGCGTCTCGAAGAACTGGATGAACTCCGCGCGGTGTCCAGGCTTGATTCTGTAGCTGCGGACTTCAACGATCATTGGTAATCCCCTCAGTCATTATGGAATAATCCGAGCTGTAATTTTTCGAAATGGACTAATTGGAATTCAGCCCGCTTTGTCCGATCAATCTTTCACTCGCGTGTCTGTCGCGATCCAGTTTACTGTCCCAAGCCGCTAGTGCAAAGCTATGCACTTTCAGTGCAAGACTTTCAGTTGCGACACACTTCTGGAAATGCTAGAAGTGCGAGTGAATGAAAGAGAACAGATACGGCAGCCATACTGTCAGCAGATTGACCGCGCACCTGATATGGGCAACTAAGTACCGCTATCATGTGCTCACGGGTGACATCAAGGTTCGGTGTCGAGACCTGCTCATTCAAATCTGCGACGCCGAAGATGTCCGAATACTCAAAGGAGTGGTGAGCAAAGACCACGTCCACATGCACATCGAGTATCCGCCGTCTAAATCACTGAGTGATTTAGTCAAACGGATGAAAGGGCGCACCTCTCGGATGCTGCAACAAGAATACCCGGAGTTGCGCAAAAGATATTGGGGCAGACACTTCTGGGCCATCGGGTACGGTGCATGGAGCACGGGCAACATTACAGAAGAGATGGTGCAAGAATATCTTGAGCACCATCGAGAAGCATCCAACACAGAGACTGAAACATTCATCCTCGAATGAGATGGACTTTCAGTCCTGGTCAAATCTCTGCACTTTCAGTGCAGAGTGATTTAGTTCCCAAGTCTTGCCCCTATCATCTGAGAATGCCTGTTCAAATCGGCAAGAATTCGGAGTAATGGCCGAGATAACAAAACGAACAAAAATGGCTCGACCATTAAGTGTTTCCTGGCTGAAAAACTCGCCCCGCCCGTTCTTGAACTCACCGATTGTGGGCTCAGTCATAACACCGCCGTTGAGGTTGGCAAAGTTAAGACTCCACTGTCGGGATTGGGGATTGTATAGACGTAGGCTCAGACCTTCGAAGTGACCTGCCGGACCGTCGGCCACGAGCTCAACCAGATTGGCGCGACCGTTCCAAACCTTTCGCACAACGGTGGTACCCTCATATTCGACCCAAGTATTCGAGCCGGTCAAGGGATTCAGGAGGCGCCTTAAGTGAGTTTTCCAAGTACCGATCTCGAAGTCAAAATCGTGTTGCCCATCCCGTTCCGTTGGAGTTTGTTTAATGCTTGTTCCCGAGGCGGCTGACTTCTTCTGTGCGAATCCATGAAGGGGGTGCAAGATGATAACCAAGCTACAGAGCAGGAGAAAAGTTCGCAACTGGATGAACTTGTCGCGGCAGACTTTGACGATCATGGCTTATCTCCTCACGCATAGTGGAGTAATCTGACTTCTAACTTTGTCGAGATGGAATATAATCTGACCCATGAACTCCATCAAGAAGGCACTTTCAGGTAACCATACTCGAAGGGGACGCCCCAATCCGGTCAGCGGGTGTCCGCTGACGGCTGCTTTGGCGGCGGTCGGCGGTAAATGGAAACTAATCATCGTGTACTGGTTGGCCGAAGAGCCGAAACACTTCGCGGCTCTGCGACGGCTCATGCCCGGCATCTCGCAGAAGGTACTCACTCAGCAACTCCGCGAGTTGGTTGGCGACGGAATCGTGCAGCGACAACCGAAGGGGGCAATTCCGTCTCCAGTCGAGTATTCGCTGACCGACTATGGTCAATCAGTGTTGCCTCTAGTTGAAGATGTTCGCCTCTGGGGCAGAAACCATATTGAGCGCTTGACCTCTCAGACGGATGAGCCTATGAGTGAGCCATGACCGTCTGCATAACGCCAATTCATCATCAGTTGGCGTCGTCGTGGGCGGCCTAACAAGTAGATGAACCGGACTCGCAATAAGCGGGCTTCTTATCAATCGCGTTGATTGCTCGCCGGTTATCCCCGGCGTTAGGCGCTACTTGGCTAATGTCCCTTACATTCGGAGGCAACATCATGGGCGAGCGAATCATAGAAACAGAGGGTGACTCGCTGGAGGAAGCTAGAACAAAATTGTCCACGGATAATCTCATTGTCCTTGATGAGCATGTTCTTTGTCGTGGGCGAGTAGAAGCTATCGAAAGCATCGCTGGCTCTGTCGAAGAAGCTCTTTCAAAGGCAAATAGTAAAATCCCGGCAGGAGCGAGGATTGAATCTCAGAGAGTTAAAATCGCTCCCAAGCGAGTCATGCTTCGGGTAGCGGGAGATGACGAAGAAAGTGCAGGAAAAGGCAAAGCCGAAATAATAGAATCCGTAACGCTCCATAAACAGGGCAGAAAGGGGTTCTTAGGAATTGGCAGGACTCAGAATGTTTATGAAGTAGTTATATTTCAACAAGCTGTAGTGGAATTAAGATTTCGGGAGAAGGCGAGGCTTTTAGCTATAGTTAAGGATTATTTAGCACATGATTTATTGCGAAACATTCAGGAACTACGTGGCAGAGATGCGCAATGGGAAGAAATCCTTCAATCATTAAATCCGAAAAAGGAGGAGCACGTTAAAGATTTGCTTAATAGGCTTCTGATACCGGACGTGATAGATCTCCACGCGGCTTTGGATATTATCGAGAATAGGTGTCGCCAGAATGAAAGAGCGAATTGGAAAAAAGTGATTGAGGAAGCGCACATTGAAGTTTCAGAGATACGAAAACGACTGCGGGTTGAATTAAGAGGGCTTGACCAAGAGCTTGCCGATGTGTTCATGTTTTACACTTCCATAGATTGGTATCCGAAAAGTAATAGAGAGCCTACCGGCATACCTATGCACACAAGGTCAGACTATGGTAATCATCCTCCCGACCCAAGACACAGAAAGATCATTCCGCATTACTCAACTGACAGCGAGTCATTCAAAAAGCTTAAAGAAAGGGCTAAAGAATTTGGCACTTATGAGCTTTGCAAACAATTTCTCGCTGAAGAAGGTCAGGATGAGACTAGCGCCACAATGAAACAAAAGTGCATGGCTATTTTAAAAGCCCGAAGGTTACAGTTAAGGCGCGAGAGGTAGAGCTATCCGTGTTTCGAGAAGTCCTAAGACTATGGGCCGCGCCTAACAACTCATTCAACCCGAGCCCGCGACAGCATCCCTTTCATCGTCGAATCCTGCGATTTGGTAGAATGGTGCTCGCGCTCGGCGGGTTAATTCGAGCGTTATGCCGCTATGAGCGACATCTAAGGAGGTTTCTATGAGCCCAAAGAAGGAGACGCAAGAGTCCACCAAGAGCACCACCGCGATCAACAAGAAGTCCAGGGGATTCACGGACGAGGAACGAGCCGCGATGAAGGCTCGCGCCCAAGAGCTGAAGGCGGAAGCGCGCGCGAACAAGAACAAAGCGGATGGGGAAAATGACGTGCTCGCGACGATCGCCGCGATGCCGGAACCGGATCGCGCCATGGCCAAGCGGCTGCATGAGATCATCAAAGCCAGCGCGCCCGCACTCTCTCCGAGGACTTGGTATGGGATGCCCGCATATGCCAGGGACGGCAAGGTGGTCTGCTTCTTCCAAAGCGCGCAGAAGTTCAAAACAAGGTACGCGTCGTTCGGCTTCAGCGACGCGGCGAACCTCGACGAAGGCGCTCTGTGGCCGACCGCCTTCGCGCTGAAGGAGTTGACTGTCGCCGAAGAGGCAAGGATCGTCGCGCTTGTGAAGAAGGCGGTGAGCTGAAGACTGATCGCAAGTGTAAGAGACCCCAAGAATCGACGTACGTGGAGATCGCGGCATAACAACTCATTCAACCGGAGCGCGAGTTAGCATGACTTTCATCGAGAACTTGAATGGTGTCGGCGTTGTGTGCGCGCCCTGTTAATTCGAGCGTTATGCCGCCTCAGGAGATCTGTGATATGGGAGAGACCCTCATCGACTTTAATAAGGTCTCCGTACGGTTCCACATCTAGATACCACCTGATTAAAAGGAAGATCCTCAGCATGACCACACTCCACATTCGCCAAGACGCTCCAAAAGATGGTCACTACCCCGTCCGCCTCACTTTAAAGCGGCACGGTCAACCGCCCGTGGAAGCCGAGGCAAACATCGATTTCGCCCTTCCCGAGCAGGAGCAGGAAGACATCCGCTGGTATCTCGAAGACTACCTCCAGCGCGCCGACGTCACCGAAGCCGTCACCGTCGAGCAGGTCGAAGAGCGGATGAAGGCACGCGGCGAAGAGCTTTACACGAAGGTCCTCGCCGCCAACGGCGACACGCAGGCCCTCTGGTTCTCCATCCGCAACGACCTCGCCGATTTGCGCGTTGAAATCACCACCGGCGTGGCCGAGGCTGCTTCCATTCCTTGGGAATTGATGCGCGACCCGAAAATGGACTCCTCCATTTCCCTCCGGGTTAAAGCATTCGTGCGCGTCCAGTCGAAGTCCAATATCGCCTTTGTCCCCGTCCCTCCTGCGGAGGATGGCCGCATCCGGCTCCTCTACGTCGCGTGCCGTCCGAGCGGCTCGCAGGATGTCGAACTGCGCGCCGTGGCCAATCGCCTCCTGCAAGACCTCGGCCCGGACCGTGCCCGCTTCGACATCAAAGCCCTCCGCCCGCCCACATTCGAGCGCTTGCAGAAAGAACTCGCCGACGCCAAGGCATCCGGCCACCCGTATCACATCGTCCACTTCGACGGCCACGGCATCTATGCCGACTTGAGCAAGTCGAAGCTCGCCGATTGGCTCGGCGCGCTCTCCAGCCTCACGCTCGGCGGCAATACCACAGGTAAGCACGGCTATCTGCTCTTCGAGCACCCCGGCGAGGACAGGATGCGCCCCGTGGACGGCCAAACACTCGGCCAACTTCTACACGACAACGGCGTGCCAGTCCTCGTGCTCAATGCCTGTCAATCCGCCATGCACGAGGCCGCCGCCGCCAAGACGGACGGGGACGTCCACGACGAAGTCCGCGCCATCGGCTCGCTCGCACAGGAGGTCGTTGACCAGGGCATCCCCGCCGTCCTCGGGATGCGCTACAGCGTCTACGTCGTCACCGCCGCGCAATACATCGGGCAGCTCTACGCCGCGCTGGCTGGCGGGCGCAGCTTCGGCCAGGCCGCCACCGAGGGGCGCAAGCATCTACGGCTCAATCCCGAGCGCTGGGTCGGTCTCCAGCCCCGGCCGCTACAGGACTGGTTCGTCCCCGTCGTCTATGAAGCTGCTCCCATCGAGCTGTGCCCCGCCGGGCATACTGGGGCGCTGGGGGAGCAGCCAGAACTCGATCCCGTCCAGCTCAATCGCCAGCTGTTGCGTTACGTGCCTGAGGAAGGCTTCATCGGACGCGACGAGACGATTCTCGCGCTCGACCGCGCTTTCGACGAGCACCGCGTCGTCCTCCTGCACGCCTACGCGGGACAGGGGAAAAGCTCCACCGCCGTCGAGTTCGCTCGCTGGTACTGCGTCACCGGCGGGCTGGGCGCGCAGCCGCTCGTCCTACTCGCCTCCTTCGAGAGCCATACAGACCTCGACGACCTGCTTAACCAGATAGGCCAGTTCTTCTCGCCAATGCTCGCGGCGCAGGAAATCGACTGGAGCGCGATTAACGAACTCGATAAGCGCCGGCAACTCGTCCTCCAAATCCTCCGCCTAATCCCCGTCCTCTGGATTTGGGACAACGTCGAGCCGGTCGCGGGCTTCCCTGAAGGCACGGAGTCGCAGTGGACAGACGTTGAGCAGCGCGACCTGCGCGACTTCCTCCAACTGCTCAAGCTCGACAACGCCAGCAAGGCCAAAATCCTGCTCACTTCGCGCAGGGACGAACACTCCTGGCTCGGCGGTATCCCGCATCGCATTCCCATGCCCCGCATGAGGAACTCCGACGCCGCACGCCTCGCCCTCAAGCTGGGCGAAGAGAGAAAGCTCAAGCGCTCGGAGATCGCCGACTGGCAGCCGCTGCTCGACTACTGCGCCGGCAACCCGCTCACGCTGCGCGTGCTCGTGGGCCAGGCGGTCAGAGCCGGTCTGCGCGGACGGCAGCAAATCGCGGACTTCGTGGAAGCCATCCGCAGCGGCGAGCAGCAGATCGAAGACGCCGACGAAAAGCAGGGCCGCGACAAGTCCCTCGGAGCCTCGCTCGACTACGGCTTCCGCCACGCCTTCAAGGACGACGAACTCCCAATCATCGCCCTCCTCCATCTCTTCCAGGGGACGGTGGATGTTAATGTCCTGCTCTTCATGAGTAAAGCTGGCGAACACGCCCTGCCGGAGCTGAAGGGCAGGAGCAAGGAGCATCTCACCAGCCTGCTCGAACGCGCCAGGGACACTGGCCTGCTCACCCATCTCGGCGCGACCTGGTTCTCCATCCACCCCGCGCTGCCGTGGTTCCTCCGCCAGCTCTTCGCCCGCCACTACGACGGCCAGGCCGGCCGCTCCACCTCCCACGCCGCCCTCCGCGCCTGGGTCGAGGCGGTTGGCGAATTGGGCGACTATTACTATGAGCAGTTCAACGAAGGTAACCGGCGCGTGATTGAATTGCTGTCATTGGAGGAAGCCAACCTCCTCCACGCCCGCCGCCTCGCCCGCCGGAACCAATGGTGGATGCTGGTCATTTACTGTATGCAAGGCCTGCGCAGCCTTTACGAATATCAAGGCCGCACGGCGGAATGGGCGAGACTGGTCGAGGAAATCCGTCACGACTACTGCACTGACGAGGACCAACCCATTCCAGGTCGCGAAGACAATTATGTTCTGGCCATGGGATACCGTATCAGTCTGGCGCAGCAACACGAGCGCGACTTCGTCAAAGCCACCGCACTTCAGGAGAAGCTGGTTGGGTTGCATCGCCAGCAGACAGCCTCTCTCTTAGCCCTACCTACAGACGTTCCGCTCGACGACGAGCAGCGCCACCGGCTGCGGACGCTCACTGTGAGTGTGTTAATGCTGGGTCAAGTCCTCAGGGAACAGGGCGACGCGGAATGTGTGCAGCACTATCTGGAAGCTATCAGCCATGGCCGACGAATCGGCGACAAGCCAGTCGAGGCCATTGCTGAATACAACCTCGGCCATGCTTACATGCAACTCCCCACCATCCGTGATCTCGACGCCGCGGAGGCGGCCTACCAGCGTAGCCTGGATTTGGTGAATCCGGACGACGCTTTGGGCCGATCCAAGTGCATCCATCAGATCGGCATGGTGCATCACAAGCGCTTCCGCGAGGCCCTCCAACGCAAAGAGCAGGTGGAGGCACTGCGCCATGCCCAGGCAGCGGAAGCGCGTTACCTTGAAGGGCTACGGCTGCGCCCCAAGGACGCCTTGACCGACCTCGCGCCAATGCACATCGTACTTGGCAATCTCTATCAGGAAGTCGGCCAACTCGACAGCGCCCGCGAGCACTACGAGCAAAGCGCGCAGTATTATGAGAATGTCGGCAACCATTTCGGTGCCGGCCAAACGCGCTTCAACATGGCCGCCATGTATGTCCGGGCGGCGACACGGGAAAAGCAGCCGTCCCAGCAGCGCGCCACTCTGCTCCGCGCGCGGGCTTATGCCGAGGCCGCCTTGCGCGACTTCCAGCAATACCAGGGTCGCGCCGCCGCAGACGAGGCAAACGCCCAAAACCTCCTCGACCTCATCAACCAACAACTCGCGGAACTGCCACAATAAGGGAAGCCTTGCGCGCACAGTGACAAAGGCTTGAGAAGGTCCTGCAAACGGACGCGGCATAACAACGGCATGCACCCGGCCCGCAATAGCGCGGCTCTCATCATCAAAGGCAACAGCGGGCGGGTGATGCCGGGCGTTATATTTCCTTGACATCAAACGTGGAGACACAACAATTGGAGAATAAAGATGTGGGATGAAAGGTATAGTGTGGAAGAGTACGCATATGGCACAGCTCCGAATGAATTTTTGGTAGAGAAAGTCAGCTGTATTCCAAAAGGTAAAGTTCTTAGCCTGGCTGAGGGAGAAGGACGGAATGCCGTTTTCCTTGCGAAACAGGGCTACGCTGTAACAGCTGTAGATGCATCTCTGGTTGGTTTGAATAAGGGCAGAAAGCTGGCTGAGGAGAACGATGTTGTCGTTGAGTTTATTCATGCTGATTTGGCAGATTATGATTTAGGTGAGAATAAATGGGACGGAATCGTATCTATATTTTGTCCCCTACCCTCTTCGTTAAGAAAAGAGCTGTATAAGAAGGTGATCGCGGGGCTGAAACAGAACGGGGTTTTTCTGCTTGAGGCTTATACTCCCGATCAGTTGAAGCATGGTACTGGCGGAGGAAATTCAGTTGATGTGATGCAGTCTGAAAAGTCTTTACGCTTTGAGTTAGCTGGCCTCAAGTTTAAGCATCTGACTGAGCTTGAGCGTCATGTAATAGAAGGTGTTTATCATACTGGTATTGGCTCAGTAGTTCAGGCTATTGCCACAAAAGAAATCTAACAACTCATTCAACCGGAGCGGAATCAGCTGCTTTTCATCGTCAACTTGGATGCTGCTCGGCAATTCTTCCCGCCCGGTTAATTCGGGCGTTAGAACCGCCTGCTTGCAGCGACATGAGACAGACAGAAGAAACTTTGTCGAGTGGTCACGCCGCTGCCTGAGGGGCGGTCTAATATCTCATTCAACCAAACAAATACTCCTCTTCTCCCCTTCCCCACATCACCAAGGAATGAATGTTTATCGCGGCCTACCTACAGCCAAAATTACGATGATGCTTTCGCAGAGTTCTCTGTTTATGCTAGTATCCCGGGCCATGATCAGTGCTCCTCATTCATAAATCTAACAGGCATCAATTTTGGAGCCAGTCTTGTTTCCGAGTTTCAAGATTTTCTCAGAGATAAACCCGTTGAAGACAAACTCGGCCCTCGAAGTATCCCGATGTCCGCTTGCGAAGAACTGTAGAAAGTGATCGCACGCGAGGCGCGTCAAGCAGTTACAGCAACTCAGCTGCGATAAAGGACTGATTAACCTGGTGAGAGAAGAGGTGGATATATGTCTGAAGAAAATCCTGGCGATCTCTGGGAAGAGTTCATGGGGCAAGATAAGAACACCCTGGCGCTGCCCGACTACAATAGCAACTACTTTGACTACTCGTTTGAGAGAAACACGGAGGAGGCCCGGCACACGGGGCTGCGCATCACAGGCAAGTTCCCCTATGCCCGCTATATGAGCTTCAACCTCTACGACGGCGATGAGGGCACTTCGTACGGCGCGCTGACCGATTATCAGATCAGCCCCTTGCCGGACAACGTCAACCCCTTCGTGGCGGGCAGCGACGCGCAGGCGACAAATCGGTCCTACTCCGTTACGGTCCTGCCCGAAGGCTATTCAACCGGCGAGCCGAATGAAGTCACTTTCAGCAAAAAGGTTAAGATGCTGACGGTGATGTTGCGCAATTATGTGCCACAGGGGGACGACTACGGCAACGTGCAGCTCCCGACGATTGCAGCCTTTGACGCACGCACAGGGCAATCCGTGGCGCTGCCGCCAATCCATCCCCTCAGAGGCAGTATGCCCCCGGCGATTATGACTGCGCGTCTGGCCCCCGTCTTTTGGACTGCGGAGGACGACGACACCCTACGCTTTTACCATGCTGAGGGAGTCGGGCAATTCAACAACGCCGATAACAAATACCTCATCAGCGCCATCAAGCCGGGAGTGGGTCAGGTGCTGCTCATCCGAATCAAGCCGCCGAGTTATCCCCACAGCAACGATGAGTTTGATAAAACCGATGTTCGTTACTGGTCCTTCAACGAAGGCGATCCCAACACCTCCACGCCCTACGGCAGGAAGGACGATGAGTTTCAACCGTCACAGGACGGCTACGTCAACATCGCCATCGGCCATCCGAGCATCAAGGACACGGCTGAAGCGCGCGGCTACAACTTCATGCCCTGGGAGGCTGATCGGGAAAAGTCTGTTATCCTGTACCGGACTATGGTGGCCAATCCCCAATATCGAGGCAATTTAGCGAGAGTGCCGGTAATTGAACCGAAGGATTTGGAAAATAAGCAGAACCTCCCCGACAAGGAGGCCAAAAACTACATTGGCGACTATGCGCCAACGGGCAAAAAGATTAACCAGGCTCTCTTTATGTCCGGCCAGTAGTGGAACGGCGTCGCTGAGATTCTGAAGTCTGAAGAGATAACTATCGGTTGCCATTATTATCTTCTCTCTCTAGCAGGAGAATGTACGCTCTCCGGCGGCCTGCCCTGTGGGCCTCACGTCAGTTTCAAGGGTAGCGGTAATAATGAGTAAAAATACCGGGCCATGAGAATCAAGTCCTGGGTGTCGAAGTTCAGAAAAACAAATCAAGATTGAAAGCTCTAAGTCATGGGCGGTCTAACAACTCATTCAACCCGAGACCAAGACCGCATTTCTTTCATCATTGAATTTAAATGCCGGTTGGCGGCATTAATTCCGAAGAAGGATTTTATTTCACTTCTCAGTCCCCGGGTATTAGCAACAGACGGCGACTAGGATAGCTTGAGGCACAGGAGTTGAAAACGCCTTCGTTCCAACTTTCGGATTAACGACTTAATCGCTCGGATCTCTGCTTTTCTTCTTGGGACTTGTGGCCTGCTTTTTAGCACTTGGATCTTATTCCTCAGGATCACGATATTACGGTTGAGTTGTAAGAGCGAAGCGTCATTCGATGCCATCTTAGACAATTGTTGTGGCGCAGAGAATTTGAGCCATATGTACCGCCTGCTACCGCGCAGAACTTTCCACAATGTTACTAACTGTTCTGTATGTTTCATGATTGGGAAAGACGTCCAGTGCGCGATTCTAACAGAGTGTCAGACTAAAGTAAGCCTCATCCCACTAATGCCATTCGTGTGTAGTAGCTCTATTAAAACGTTGGTCACGCGAGATAATCAATACGTTATTGACGGCCTGCATCGTCCGGGAACGGTTGACCCGAGCTAGACAATCATTGACACTGCCGTTTGCTTTAGCATAAAAGCACACTTACTCTCGCAATGCGGCGAATAAAAATGCTCCGCCGCCTGGCGCTTCCGTCCCTGAAAGGAGGAGAGCTTGTGAAACGCACGCTTCCGGTCATCGCATTATTAACTGCGGCCCTTCTCGTGGCCTCTCTCTGTCGCACCCCTTCTGCCGGAGCACTAGAGGCATACCAGCATGAACACGACCCTTCAGAAAAGCTCGGGCGGGTCAACTTTCCCGTCTCCTGTAACCCGCAAGCACGGAAGCAATTCAACCACGCAGTCGCCTGGCTCCATTCCTTCGAATATGAAGAGGCTGAAAAGTTATTCACCGAAGTTACAGTCACCGACCCGCGATGCGGCATGGGTTACTGGGGCATCGCGATGAGCAACTATCATCCCCTCTGGGCACCGCCGACAGCGGCAGAGTTACAGAAGGGGTCGAGCGCCATAGAAAAGGCAAAGAGCGTCGGCGCACGGACCGGGCGCGAGCAAGATTACATCGCGGCTATAGAGGTTTTTTACAAAGATGCTGGCAAGCTCGATCATCGGACGCGCTTCTTAGCTTACAGTGAATCGATGGAGCGGCTTTACCGGCGCTATCCGTCAGACCGTGAAGCTGGAGTCTTCTACGCGCTGACGCTTATCGCGACGGGGACGATGTCGAATGACAAGAGCTATACTAAGGAAAAGAAGGCCGCTCAGATTTTGAATCGCGTTCTGGTGCGCGAACCGCTGCACCCGGGTGTCACGCACTACCTGATTCACAGCTACGACTATCCGGCTTTGGCGCATCTGGCGCTGCGTGCCGCGCGGAGCTATGCGAAGATCGCGCCCGCGTCGGCCCACGCACAGCACATGCCTTCGCACATTTTCACGCGGCTCGGTTTGTGGCAGGAAGCGATACGGTCAAACCTGGACGCTAAGGCATCGGCGAAAGCCTTCGCCGTCAGAAACCGTATGACCGGCGTGTGGGATGAGCAGTTTCACGCGATGGACTACCTAGCCTATGCTTACCTGCAAAGCGCGCAGGACAAACAGGCATGGGGTGTGCTTGACGAGTTGAACAAGATTCAGAAAGCCGAGCCGGAGAGTTTTAAGGTGGCCTATGCCTTAGCGGCTATCCCCGCACGCTACGCGCTCGAACGGCGACAATGGGATGAGGCGGCCAAATTGACGTTGCCTCAAGGTACTTCGGGCGCGTTCCCTTGGCAGCGCTTCCGCTGGGCTGAAGCCCACATTCACTTCGCGCGTGCGATTGGGGCCGCGCGCACCGGCGATACGGTTTCGGCGCGTCAGGAGATTGAGAAATTAGCTGCTATCCGGGAGGCGGTCATTGAAGTCAAAGGCGGTTACGATTGGGCCAAACAGGTTGAGATCGAGCGCCAGGTTGCCTCGGCCTGGTTGGCATACGCCGAAGGCAAGTACGAAGAATCGCTACGGCTGATGCGCGCGGCGGCGGAGTTGGATGACGCCACTGAAAAACATCCCGTGACGCCGGGGGCAATTCTTCCGGCGCGCGAGCAACTCGGCGAGCTTCTGCTGGAGCTGAAGCAACCTGTGGCGGCTTTGCAGGAGTTCGAGACCTCGCTTCATCGCGCGCCCAATCGGTTCAATGGGCTTTACGGCGCGGCGCGTGCGGCCAAGCTCGCGGCAGATCGGAAGAGAGCGAAGACTTACTACGGGAAGCTCGTGACGCTGTGCCGCCAGGCCGATAACATCAGGCCCGAACTCAAGGAGGCGAAAGCGTTCCTCGCCGGGGTGAACGTGAAGGACTCCGCGAGTACACAGTAGAGGGCGCGTCTAACAACCCATTCAACTGTAGCGGAAATTAACTGGTCTTTCATCATCAACATTGATTCCCGCACGGTTAATTCTGGCGTTAGGCGCTTTCCATCGAAGCCGATTTGACTTTTGAAATATGACCAGTAACGCGCTACTCGGAAAACTTTTGAGCGCACACAAATTGGCTGATGACAGGCGAAGCAGTTTGTTCACTTGCGGTTGTTTTTTGATTCCACCTTTTATTTTCGGTCTGTGGGGACTTGTTGCGTCTGTGACTTACGCCCGCGAGACAACCGATGCTGATTTAGGATTTTATTTTTCACTCGCCCTTGCCGCCATCAGCCTTGGATTATTCGGCCTGTTCGCTCTAGTGTCCCACCTTTCGCCCACTTGGTTGAAAAGATATAAGCTCGAAATTTACGAGAACGGCTTTGTCAAAAAGGATTTATTCAAAACCAGAGCTTGCTTGTGGAGCGAGATTAGGGAAGTCAAGCCGATGCTGCTGGTTTACGACAAGGCAAGCCTTAACACGCCGCCAGGCAAGTTTGGAAATCCAGGAGAAGATACCAAAGACAGAGGCATCTACGAGGTCTATAAAAAAGACGGCAGCAAAATTACCGTCAGCCGTAGGTATACCGACATCGAACGGCTCGACGAACAACTGATCCCATTTTGCAATGAGACTCCTAACTGGTAACAAAGCGCATTTGAAAGCCGCGCCTAACAGCTCATTCAACGCGGACGCCTCGATAGCATTCCTTTCATGCTCGAATGCTGTGGCAGAGGTCGAATGCTTCATGCGGCGCGCCGGTTAATTCGGGCGTTAGACCGCCGATGACATGTCTGGAAGATACCGGCTCCACACTGCAAAACCCGGCGGCGCAACCAGCTTGAAATGCTCCCATGTACCCGGCGGGGCGTCAGGATTAGTCCCGACCTCTTCCCACAGCCCTAAAATAATAAAGCCATTCTCAACCAGACCATTTACCAGCGTCCCGAGCGTGTGACGGAACTCCCTGGGCCCTTTCACCATCCGACAGTTTCCACTCTCGTCCCAGACTTCCCACAAAGGATTTGCACCCTGGACTTCCGCGCCGTCCACGTAAGGTTGGTTCAAGGTGTAGCCTTCGCCGCTCCAGTCTCGCTCATCGATGCCCGCGATAAAAGGGTTAGGGCAATCCACCTGATACAACCCGCCGCGCCGAAGCACGCGGGCGACTTCGCTGAAGACCGCGCGAACGTCCGGGACGAATTTGATCGAATGCGCCTGCCACACTAAATCGAAGGAGCTGTCGCCAAAGCGGGACAGGTCGCGCATATCACCCTGCACGGCGTTGACTGATAACCCGTAGTGGGCGGCCGCCTCTATGTCCCGCTGCAATTGCGTCTCAGAGAGGTCATAAACAGTGACGTTCGCCCCTAGCAGGCCAAAGGCTACGGACTGTTGCCCGCCCCCGCTCGCAAGACACAAGACGTTTTTGCCCTCGACGCCCCCCATAAGGCCGTGTGGGTCGAGCATCTGTCTCGCCGATTCTTTATCGAGGTTAAGTGAAGGGCGTGAGAACACTACGTTGGAGCGCGCCAAGTCTTCCCACCTCTCCTTGTTATATTTTGCTATCTCGTCCATTGCGTCCTCATGCTACGCCGACCCTGGCGGTCTAACGCCCGAATTTGTATGTTGACTGAAGTCGGCTCAAGCATCAAGCTTGAGCCGCAAAGGATGCCGGAGAAGCTGTGCTCGAATTATGACGCTGCGGAGTCAGTGGGTTAGACAAGCTCCCGGCATCCAATCAAAGCGCACAAGGTCGGACAGTATCCAAAGCCGCTCACCTGTGAGCTGAGCTTGCATCAGCAAGTTTGACCTGCGCTGATTATGAGAGGAGTTGACCACGATGACAGAACCAGCACTTGGCATCGACATCGCCAAACTCAAGTTCAATGCCTGTCTCATCGACAAGGGCGGCAAACTCCGTCACAAAGTCTTCCCCAACAATGAGACAGGCTTTGCGCAACTCACAGAGTGGCTCTCACGCCAAGGTGTTGAGCGCGTTCACGCCTGCCTGGAAGCTACCGGCACTTACTCAGAACCACTGGCTCTCTTTCTTCATGAGGCCGGTCAGAGGGTGAGCCTCGTCAACCCGGCGGCGATTAAAGCCTTTGCGGCAAGTTGCCTCTCACGCACCAAAACAGACCGCGTTGATGCCGCACTGATCGCTCGCTTCACGCAGGCACAGCAGCCGCCTCAATGGACCCCGCTGCCCGCAGAAGTGCGAGAACTACAGGCACTTGTCCGCAGACTTGAGTCGCTCCAAGAGATGCGTGTGGCGGAAGAGAACCGGCTCTCTTCCGGCATCACGGTTGAAGTGGTGCGCCAGAGCGTCCAGGAACTGCTCGCGCATCTCAACACTCAGATCAAGCGGACAGAGAAGTTGATCCGCGACCACATCAACAACCATCCCAGGCTGAAAGAGCAGAGAGAACTCTTAGACTCTATCCCGGGCATTGCAGCGACGACCGCCGCGCTGTTGCTCTCGGAGATCACAGACATTAAGCAGTATCGCAGTGCACGTCAGGTGGCGGCCTATGCGGGCCTTGTGCCGCGTGAGCGTCAATCAGGGACGAGTGTCAGAGGGCGGACTCGGCTCTCAAAGATCGGCAACGCTCGTCTGCGGCGAGCGCTCTACTTCCCGGCGATTACGGCTCTCAGGTGCAGCCCCTTCTTCCAGGCGTGGGCCGCAGGGTTAGAGAAGCGCGGAAAGTGCAAGATGAGTGTCATCTGTGCCGTGATGCGCAAGCTCTTACATGTGGCTTATGGAGTGTTGAAGTCAGAGAAGCCATTTGATCCCGAATGGGCGAAATCTGCTTGACAGATAACACAGTATCTAACCCGCGCCGAGCGCACGAATTCAACATTGGACGCGCCAAACAATCATGAAAGCCATGCTATCGAGGCGGCGGGTTGAATGAGTTGTTAGATTGCGCCTATTGATGAATCTTTATTGTTTAGAATATTTATTCTTGATTGTAAATGGCGGCACTTTGAAGAATTCGTTTGTTTCTTTACGAGGGATGATTATTGGAGGAGCAGATGCTACCTGATTCTGTCCCGGACACGGATTAAAGACCATTGCTTGGTCAAGACTTTTTGGTGGCACAATAACTATGATTTTGAAATCTATATCTTTAGATGGAGTTACGATCCCAATTTTATATTGCTCGCATGCCCTGCTGTTGGCATTATTCGATGATTCACCTTGAGCATCAACTTCAACGCTGAAGGCTAGCACTAAGATGAGAAAGGAAAAGGTAAGATATTTCATGGTGCGATTTTCTTCTCTGAATTAATCGAAGTCAAGCATTTTGTTCCAGCACACATAGCAATCTAACAACTCATTCAATCGGACGCCTCAATAGATTGGCTCTCCTGTGAAGAGAAGGTTCTCGCGTCGCGAGGAATTAGGAGGAGTTGTGTGTAGTGTAGAGAATGGCTCGGGCTATGGTTTGCCGGCTCCAGCTTTCCTGAGGAGGTCAATCACATCCGACTTATTATTGATTTCCGCCCACATCAAAGCGTCACGCCCGTTTCTATCTTTAACATCTGCCCTGGCTCCTTTATTAAGCAGCATGCGGGCGATGTCGGTTCGACCCTGAGCTGCGGCGCGCATAAGTGCAGTCTGACCATCATTATCTGTCAGGTTCACGTCGGCGCCCCTTTCCAGTAGGACTTTGGTGGTTTCCTTGTGCCCGCCCTGGGCCGACCCCATCAGGGCGGTTGAGCCGGTCGCGTCTCTGGCATTCACGTCAGCGCCCTTGCTTAACAGCTTTTGGCTGATGTTATTGCTGCCGCTTGAAGCGGCTTTCATGAGCGCCGTCCTGCCAGCCGAGTCCCTCACGTCCGGTTTCATCCCGGCGGCCAAGAATAATTCGACCACGCCGGTATCACCTTCTTCAACGGCCCTGGAAAAAGCAGCCTCGCTATAAGGAATATTCTTTTGCGCTAGCTTAGCGCGGGCAGCCATTTCGTCCGGGCTTGCCGCCGTTGTGCTGTTGATATTGGTCTGCTGGTTAATGTTCTCGTTTGGGGTTGAATCAGGCGTGGGAGTTGCGCGCGGGTTACTTCTAACCACCGGGGTTTGCGTTCGCCTGTTTGCATCATTGCCAGAGAATAATAGATAAAGCGCAGCTGATAGGGTAACCAGACCTGCGAACAAAATAACTCCTACAAACCACTTCCGCCTGCCCCCGCCTTGCTTGCGGGCCACCCGCGTTTCTTCAGGGATGTGAACGACTACCTGTCGCCCGCGCTCACGGCGGGGTCCGGTATCCGGGGCAACTTCGCTGGCGCGACTAGTAGGTAAACTTACTTTAGTGATTTCGTCTTTCGCGGTCATCGGGACGGTTGATGACGCGCGGGGAGTCATGCTGTGCAGGTCATCTCGCATTTCGGAAGCATCGCGCGGTCGGTTCTCAATGTTGAGAGCCATCGCGCGCATCAGAGCTGCTGACACGGAGGCTGCTATTCCAGGGTTGACCTTATCGGCTGGTCGGAGCGGATCGAGTTGGCCGTTGACGACCGCCGTGGCGCGCGCAAGGGCGTCCGGCGGCTTGATGCCCGTCAAAAGATGATAGAGAGTCGCCCCCAAGCTGTAGAGGTCGCTGCGCGCGTCTGTGCCAGTGCCCTGCATTTGCTCAAGAGGCGAATAATTCGGGGAGTAGCCGAGTAGACTTTTACTTTCGGTGCGAGTCATCTGCCCGGCGCTGCCCTTGGCGAGACCGAAGTCCAACAGGACGATGTGGCTCTGAGAGATGAGCTTGAGATTCGAGGGCTTGATATCACGGTGAAGCACCGGCGGGTCAAGCCTGTGCAGGTACTCTAGAGCATTAAGTAATTGATCGGCAAAGCCGAGCACTTCGGCGGGCGTAAAGGGGCGTCCCTGTCGTTCAAGCATGACGCCGAGATCATCGCCGGGGATAAATTCCATCACCAGGAATAGATCCGTCCCTTCGCTGAAGTGGTCCAGCACTTTCGGAAGAGCCGGATGACGCAGGTTCGCCAGCAGGCGCGCCTCACGCTCGAAAGCGCGCCTGAGTTCGTCCGTCTCGACTAGAGTTTCCTTCAAAGCCACGGTCCGACTGAGCCGTAAGTCCGTGGCCTCGTAGACGGCGCCCATGCCGCCTCGACCCAGCGGGCGTAGCACTCGGTATCTGTCTTGGAGAATGGTGTCCGTGCCAATCATAATGTTTCCCGCCCGGTTAATTCGGGCGTTAGACGCTTTCCTTTTACCGTCAGCGGGGCGAATCTGCGGAACGCGTTCGCAATTTCAAAACAAACCTGGAGGAAATTTCTATGAAAGAGTTTGCAGTGCTTTTAGGATTATTGTTTGTGCTCTCTTTTCCCACGAAAGCTCAGAATAAGCCCATACGGCAGGAAATAACAAAAGGCGAAATAAAAACTCTAATTAATACTCAATCAGAGCGGCTCTCGATTATGGGTCTGAATCTTTCGATGACAGTCGAAAAAGCGCAAGCTTTGCTAAATAATTCTGATAGTTTAATCGGTGAGCGAGATGATTATAATCCCGGACGAATTTATGTTTATGAAAAAACAACCGGTGGCGGAAAAGGTAAAGCCCTTCTTTATTTAATCTGGGACGGGCGAGCAACAATGAAACAGCTCACGGTTTTTGAAGATTTCAAATCTTATCTGAACGATGATTTCAAAAAACTATTGACCATGGAAGCGTTGGATAAGAATTCCCGATTTACTAAAAACTTTATTGGCACGCCGGATCGCTCAGCAGTGACGCTCGATATAGAATCAACCGGATATAAACATATCACTTATTATTTTGACCAAATCGGCTTAGAGCTGACGAGAAAAATTGACAACGAAAAAGATATAGGAGTGGTGTTCGCCTTAGTCCCCTCAAAGCCAAAAGTCAAAAAACGAAAACGGGCTTGAATCTTCAAGACGAGGAGCCTTTGACGCGTGTTTGACAGGCTAATGATGGTTGAACCAATTATCCCTGTTATCGTAGCTGACATTACTTATGGGAATAACACCATGTCTAACAACTCATTCAACGCGAGCCCGCGATAGTCTCTCTCTCAATACTTTTCTATAGGCGGTTTTCAGTTTTAATTGAAGGTCAAGCGGTGAACGTGCGCACCGGGCCAACTGCTTCTTCCAGTATCTTTACTTCTGATGTCATGTCTCTTGCTGTAGATGAAGTTGCCTTCGTGCTATTGAATAGAAGGCTGGTTACGAGTATCCTTTCCCGGCAACTCAACTTCTCAATCCTTATCCCGACTTAGCTAAAGAAGGGAGCACCACATGACACATCCTGAGGTCAAATTTCCCTGTCCCGTTCGTCGCCTGAATGTTGCCTGGCGAGATGGCAAGTGGACAATCGAGAAAGAAACCAGAATCAAGAGCATGACTTTACCTCAATCTGATGAACTGCCTGAAAACGCTAAAGAGGGCGGCGTTTCAGGATTCTGGTACGAAGCCGTGGACGATGAGGGCCGCACCATCTACAGACAACTGATGATGGATCCGTTCAGCTCGGGCATGGAGGTGTTCGAAGAGGACGGCACAATCAGAAGGAAGCACGAGACACACCACGAAGTAACCTTAAAAGTCTTCGTGCCAGACCTGCCGCAAGTGGCCGCGCTCCACATCTACTCAAGCAGCAATCCTTCCGAGCATGAAAGGATGCGCCCGGACCGTCCTGCCGAGCGCATCGCCGAAATCAGCTTGCGCGGCGAGAGAGGAGGCGACGATGGGCGTCAATGACGGGATGGTTCTGGGCAAGGCGAAGATTCTGGACAACGGCCCGGACGACCAGCGCATGAATCTGGTGCTCGTCGCGGAAGGCTTTCGGGAAGACCAGCAGGACTTTTTCGAGACGCTCTGCGACGAGTTCGTCGCGGCCCTCGAAGCGGAGCCCTGGTACCCGGCAGTCGGCGGCGCGATCAACGTCCACCGCCTCAACGTGGCCTCGACTGAAGAAGGCGCGGACGACCCCGTTGCCTGTGGCGACGAGGCCGGGGACGGCACGATGGCGGCCACCTTTTTCGATGCCACGTTCTGTTCCGGCGGGATGATACATCGCTGCCTCGCAGCCGACTGGTGGCTGGTGGACTCAACCATAGACGATAACTTTGACACGTGGTGGGCAGGCGCGGTGATTGTCAACACAACCAAGCGCGGCGGCTGCGCCAATTATGGCTTCAGACTTTTCGCCACAGGGCTCGGCACTAAACCCGACACCGACGAGAAATGGACGGACATTGCCCTCCACGAATTCGGTCACGCGGCATTCACGCTGGGGGACGAGTATGAGTACTACGAGGGTTGTGACAAAGTTGAGGAGGATCAGTATGAATGGGAGGGCGTGGAGCCGGCCCACGTCAACCTCACGATGGTCACTACTCTGGCCGAGTTGGAAACCGTATGGGGCGGGACGAAAAAGATTTGGAGATACTTGATTACGCCCGAAGTGCCCGTCCCTACGATGGAGAACCCGGACTGCACTAAATGTGACGACCGGCCAAACGTCTTGAGCAGCGACTATAAAATCGGCCTCTTCGAGGGCGGGGGGACTTATCATTGCACCATCTACCGCCCGGCCTATCTGTGCCGCATGAGAAAAGCCAGCCAGCCGTTCTGCGCCGTCTGCGTACAGGGCATTGCCGTCAAGCTAGGCACTTACATCACGCCCGAGCCGCGCATGGAAGTAGTGACGGGCAACGGCTCGCTGGTGCTCGATTTCGGCGAGGTGGCTCACGGACTGACGATGCACCGCTACTTTGAAGTGCGCAACAACCGGGTCGGTTTTCCGGGCCAGCTACAGGTTGATCTGAGCGCCGTCATGGGCCAATTCAGTTACGCGCCCGGCACGCTGACTACTTTCACGCTGCCCGCGCCGGTCACCGAAGCCTACACAGCGCGGCAAATCTTCGTCGCCTTCACCTCGCCTGACGTCGGCGGGCCTGATTTCAACGGCAGCTTAACGGTGACGACCCCCGACGACCCGTTTAATCCGAACGACGAGGTTGACCTGTTGGCGAAAGCCGTGCCGCCGGAGCCCATAGATTCCGTGCTGGTCTTTGACCGCTCGGGCAGCATGAGCGAGCCGACCGGCGCTCCGGGGCAGCGGAAAGTAGACCTCGCCATCGAAGCGGGCAAGCTCTACGTTGCGCTGCTCAAAAACAACGACCGCATCGGCCTTGTGCGCTTTAATAATGTCGCTAACGATCCGGCAGATATCCTGCTTGACATGGAAGTCGTCGGCGAGGCGGGTGAAGGGCTAGGGCGCGACGACGCGAACGCGAAGCTCACCTCAGGTAATCTGAATCCGTCGGGCAATACCTCCGTTGGCGCGGGGATTTTGCTGGGGAGCAAAGTTCTTGACTCTGCCGTCGCCACGAGCCGCGCTCTCGTTGTGCTGACCGACGGCATACAGAACACAGACCCTGATATTCCCGACGCGACCGCCGCGGTTTCGGGCAAAGTGCCGAAGCAGCGTGTCTTTGCCGTCGGCCTCGGCCTCAATCAACTCGAAGACAAGCTCGTGCAGATTGCGAGCGTGACCAACGGAGTCGCCCAAATCACAGGAGACCTGGTCGGCTACAAGGAGTTTTTGTTGCAGAAGTTGTACGTTCAGATTCTCTCTGATGTCAGCGACGAGGCTTTCGTTAAAGACCCCTTGAGCATCGTCATGCCCGGACAAAAACGGGCGACCAGGATTTACCTTGGCGAAGTTGACGTGGCAGCGGATTTCATCATCGTCTTTCGCTGGACGCAGACCTATCCCAAGTACATACGGGTCTGGCTCGAAGCGCCCGACGGCACAATCGTCACTCCGGCTGATGCAGACACCTTGCCCAACGTTGAATTCTTTAAAGGGCAATCGCACATGTTCTTCCGCTGGGTATTTCCGGCCTTCCCCGACCGACCCACAGCACACATAGGGCGCTGGCGCGTCTGGGTGGAAAATTTCGCGCCCGATCATTCGACGGACCCTGCGACCGGCACGGTAAGCGGCGGCGAGCCGTTTTACTACTCCGTGATGTGCAAGGCGCGCAGCGACCTGCGCTTGGGTGGGCATCTGCTGCAAACCAGCTACACGCCCGGCTCTAAGATGACGATTGTTTTAGAGCCCACCGTTTACGGCCAGCCCATCAAGCTTGATAGGCCACCGGAAGTTCATGTCGTCAGACCCGACAATTCCACGCGCTCATTGATACTCTCTCCCGGTGCAAGCGGCGAGTACAGCGGAGTCTTCTCCGACACGCCTCTAGTCGGCCCTTATCTCTTCTCGACCGAAGTAACGGCGACCTCTCCGGGCGGCAATCGCGTCACGCGCTTCCGGCAGCTTACAGGTCTGATTTTCTATCAAGGCAGACCGGGCGGTGGAGGAGACGGCCACGACGGAGGCGGCGGCGACAAAGGCGATTGTAAAGAAGCGCGCGAGTTGATTCGACGGCTCAGCGAGATAATAGAACGCTGCTGTTGCAGAGATCAGCCTGCTTCACAAACGGCGGTTGAGAGGCTGACGACAGAACTACTGCTGGATGAAATAAAACGGCGCGTCGAAGGCAAGTAAAAGGCGGACTAGACTTCAGTCGGTGCGCGTATCGGAGTAAGTGCGACTGAAGTCTTTCAAATGTCTGCTCCCACGGCCTGACACATATATGGAGATAGGGGCGTGGGTTTACGGTTAAACGGGCGCAACATAATCATCCAAGATTTTTTCTTGGTCAAAGAGTATGAAGACGATAGATACGTGATCGGAGTTGACATTCGGGCCTCCGAACAGGTGCGCGTTGAAAGGCTGCGCGTGCGAGGTTTTTCTTTAGCACCTGGCATCATCAACGTGCGAAGTTCAAAAACAGTAGAAATCTCGAACTCACTTGTACACGCATCGTGTACACGCTCTAGAACTGTACCCACTCTTCTCAGCACCTTCCAGATCACTGGTATCTTAATTGACGACACGAGAATCAACAGTGTGGACTCCAGTTCAATCATCATCAAGAACAATGTGATTACTGATCTTGTCATGGACAGAGTAACAAACCGAGGTGACCAGACAGACGGCATCAATTATCATACAAATCGCCAAGGAGTAGATCTTAAAATCCACGACAACTATATAAACGGCGTTGCGGAAGGAATAGACAGTTTTGCGGCAAATCTCTTGGTCGAAGGTAACACAGTATCTGCCAAGGAGCTTGGTATTAAGCTAATTCACGGAGCAAGAAGTAGTACCATTCAGGCCAACGTAATTTCTGTCTTCGGGAAATATGCCATCGCTAACATAGGTCTCTTCAAAGCGAATCCAGAAGAAGAAGACAGACAGGTAAAGAACATTATAATCGGAGCTAACGTTATTGATACCCGTTTCTCAGACAAGCCGGGTATTTACGTAGAAGAAAGTGGGAAATATCCGCCAATCAATATAAAAATTGAAGGGAATCGTTTTGTGATGAGTAAATGTAGTCTACCAGCAATCCTCTGTAATAGAGACAAGTGCCCTGGAATTAATTGCCAGTGCATAGAATACAATAATGATAAGTGGCAAGAGAACGTTTTTGTTTGCCAGTAAGATCAGGTGTTAGCTAGGAATATTAGGGCGCTCCTTTCTCTGCCGACTTCGCGCCTCACAACTTATTCAACCGGAGCGCGAGTTAGCTTGATTGCTATTTGCAAGGATGAAGCTTCTCGCAGAACCTTCCCGCCCGGTTAATTCGGGCGTTATGCGCTCTCACAGGTGGAACAGTTAGCAGTCCTTATGGCTCGGAAGCTTTTTAATTGCGTCTTGCTTTTGTTCTTGATTGTTCATATACCCAACGGTCACCGGTATGGCCGAACATAAGTCGAACGGAGTCCGCCATGAGTGACATATTTATTAGTTACTCACATGAAGATAGATCTAAGGTGGAAAGGCTAGTCAATGTCTTATCGACATTTGGCTGGTCTATATGGTGGGATAGAACTATTCTCGCGGGTAAGGTTTTTGATGAAGTGATTGAAAAGGAAATAGAAGCTGCCAAATGCATAATAGTTGTGTGGTCTCGTAGCTCCGTTTCCTCTAAGTGGGTGCGTAAAGAAGCTAGAGTCGGGGAGGAACGCAATATCCTGGTTCCAGTTCTGCTTGATAAAGTAACAATCCCATTTGCGTTCAGAGATATTCAGGCTGAAGATCTAACCGACTGGGGCGGTTCCTCAGAACACGAAGGATTTTGCAATCTTATTCAGGCAATATCGCATCACGTAGGTACGATCAGAGAACCCTTGGCAGTCAAAAAAAGGCGGCCTTCCTTTAGGAGAGCAAGTGTCTTTTTGTTGGGAGCAGGAGTAATCATACTAGGTATCCTAGCCGCAATCAGTGTAGGCCTGCGAAAGGAGCGGAATACTTACCGCGTTGCTATTCACTCATTTTATGGCGCGCCTCTTAGGTTTGTGACACCAGAAGCTAAGTGTGGTCCAAGATTATTTATAAGAGTCATGGACAGTGGGTCACTAACTGAGGAGCAAATATTTACCCTTGAGGACCTTAACTTTGGTCGGCTTCAGTATGACGATCCTGTCCGAATAGAACGCTGTGGTTATTACTTACGTGCTGAAGATGGTGGCGGTAAAAGAGTGCTTTTGGATCCTCTCAGAGACAGTGCAACAATATTTCGCATTCGCAGACCTCTGGGTATGAGCGCCGAGGTTAAAGAAGTTCAGCAGGTCGTATTTGAAGTAGAAAATGGGAAGAATTTCATCACAGGCGCGAATCCACTTCATGCTGAGTCTGACTGGATAGGAAATCCAGATAACATTTTCGCCTTCATTGAACGTTAATCTGTCCGTATACAATTCGACGCCACGCATAACAACGGCATGCACCCGACCGCCCATCAGCGGGCCTCTCATGTATGTTGAATTGGGCGGCGGGTGATACCGGGCGTTAGGTGCTTCTGTAAATGAAAACTCTTAGATTGCCATCGGATTCTGTGAATGAACGTTGGATCGCTGCTCACGATGTCACGCTAGCTGACGGCAGATTAAGAAAGCTTCGTCCAATTCATGTATTCACCTTCCTTGCTCAGTACCTTGTAAAGTCGGATCGTGGGCGCGACTGAAAAGCTGGAGCGAATGCTTTTTACCAAAGCAGTGACACAATAGTGATACAAAGCAAGTACGGGCAGCCTATGGGCTGCCCGTAACTTATTCATTGTAAATGGCTGGGAGGCAGGGACTCGAACCCCGATAGCCAGATCCAGAGTCTGGAGTCCTACCATTGGACGACCTCCCAAGAAGGATAATCAATTTACGTAATGAGGCTGTGAGTTGTCAACCGGCCCCGTCAACAGAAGGATTAGATGTCTGGTCGTCGTTTGGGTTGTGTCGCTTGAGCATGCGTTGGAGGGTTTTACGGTCGACGCCGAGGATGCGCGCGGCGGCCTGTTTGTTGCCGCCCGTGTGCGCCAGCACGCGCGTTACGTAGCGGCTTTCGACCTCGGAAAGCGAAGGCCATTCTTCTTCCACGGGCGCGCGGCTCACAATCTCCTTCGCTGTTTCGGCAAGCGCGCGCGGCTCTTGAAAGTTTCGTATGCGCTCGGGCAAATCTTCCGGCGTGACGACCTGATCGCAAAGCGCCGCCGCGCGCACCACGGCGTTCTCCAGCTCGCGTATGTTGCCCGGCCAGTTGTAGCTTTCCAGAACCTGCATCGCTTCGGCAGTAAAGCGCACGGGCGCTTCGTTGGGACGCATGACGCGCTCTGCAAAGCGTTTGGCTAAGGGGCGTATGTCTTCGTGCCGCTCGCGCAAAGGAGGCAGGTGAAGCGTGACGGCGTTGAGACGATACAGTAGGTCTTGACGAAAACGGCCCTCGCGCACTTCTTCATCCGCGTCTCGATTGGTAGCCGCGATGACGCGCACGTCAACCTGCAACAGGCGGTTCGAGCCGACGCGCCGAATCTCGCCTTCCTGAAGCGCGCGCAGGAGCTTGACCTGAAACGCGAGGCTCGTCTCCGTGATTTCGTCCAGAAAGACTGTCCCGCCGTCCGCCTCTTCCCAGAGACCGCGACGGTCTACGGTTGCGCCTGTGAAAGAACCGCGCACGTGTCCGAAGAGTTCCGATTCGATAAGCTCCGAAGGAATAGCGCCGCAGTTGACGGCGACAAACTGGCCTGACGAGCGCGTGCTGCGACGGTGTATGGCGCGCGCCACGACTTCCTTGCCCGTGCCGGATTCGCCGGTGATAAGCACGGGGAGATTGGTGACGGCGACGCGGCCCACGAGCTTCATCATCTCGACGAAGGCCGCGCTGTGGCCTATGAGGTCTATGTCTGAAGTGTAGACGGGTTTGAGGTCGCCGGTCGTGCCCTTCTGGCGGCGGCGCGCGATCCTCTCGCGCACGGAGCGCGAGAGCGAGAGCACATCGTTTACCGTGAAGGGTTTTAAAAGATAGTCGTAAGCGCCAAGCGCCACGGCGTCGAGCGCGCCCACAGCAGAGCCGTGACCCGTCATCAAGACAATCTGCGCCTCCGGCTGCTCTTTCGTAAACCTGCGCAGCACAGCGAAACCGTCGGCCCCGCCCATCATCACGTCGCAGAAGACCAGAGACCATTCCGCGTCGCGCAACATCTCGAAGGCGCTCTCGGCGGCTTCCGCTTCGTGAACCTCCCAATTGTCCGTGCGCAAGACTTCGCCCACGAAGTCCCTGATAGACGGCTCGTCGTCAACCACGAGGGCTTTCATTCTCTGATTGCTCACGGCGAAGAATATAACACGCCCGGCAAGTCGGCTTGAAACCGGCGCGCCCCGGCGTCGCAACGAATGGTGAACGGCGGGCCGCTTAGCCCTTGCCCAACAGCACGGGTTCAGAGCAAAATGTAGACGAAGCGCAAGAGCCGCGTGCGGCACTAAAGAGTCGGATGGCGTAAATCTCTTGAACAGAAAACCCCTGCCACGCCCGGGCCTCAGCATAAAGGACAAGGCCGAATGAGCAACACCATAGAAAAAGGGGATGAGCGCGAAGACGAACGCCTGCGCGCGCTGGTCGCGGAGCACGAAGCAAAGCTCGTGGAAATCGCAGAGCTGGTGGCCGTCGTGCGCCACGAAATCAACAACCCGCTGACGGGCGTCATAGGCCAGGCCCAGCTCCTCCTGCGCGAAGAACTCAATCCGACAGCGCGCCGCCGCGTAGAGACCATAGAGCAACTGGCCGGACGTATACGCGACACCGTCGCACGCCTGCGCGACGTGCAGCGCCCTCATCAGGCAGTTGAACTCGAAAGCGAACGAGAACGCGACGCGCCTCCGCGTCACTAAGACGGACGCGATTTCAAGAAGCAATCTACAAAAGAATCTGCACCATCGTTTTTAGCTCCGTAGGAGCGTGGATGTTTATAGATAACAGGAACAAAAACGAATCAAGCTCCGTAGGAGCGGCATGTTCCGTGTCCATGACATGCCGCTCCTACGGAGCTTGTTTGTTGATGATGACAATCAAGCTATAAACATTTAGCTCCTACGGAGCTACGGAAAATAAAAAGTCCGGGCGAGAACGCAATGCGCGATTCCAGCCCGGACTTTTCGTTTTTGTTTACGCCTCTACCTGACGGCGGCTTCCTCTTCTTCAATGAGGTAAGGCGTTATCTCTTCCGCGCGCTCACCTGCGCGGTCTTCTTCGAGGATGGCGTTGATGATGGGCAGGCTCAGGGAGTGGCGCGTCGTCGTCAAGGGCACAGCCTTGCCCTTGGCGTAGACGGCGTGGCGTCCGTGGTCTCCGTACCACTCTGCCAGATTTGCTGTCTTGTGCATGTTCTCTATAATCTGCCGCCAGCCGACGCCCGTGTTGTAAGCGCAGAAGGAGATTTCGCCTTCCTGCGTGCCGTACGGAATCACGCACATCTCCGTGCGGCGGAAGTCGTAGTTAAAGAGGTCTTGAAACCACATGCCTTCGACACAGAGCACGCGCCATGCATCAGCTTCCTTGTCCTCCTGCCCCTGCGACTTCATGCGGTCGTTGCGGTCGGAGTTAGAGCTGGTCGAAGACGGCTTGAAGAGATTGAGAATCTGCGAGATGGGAAAGCCTTCGGGCGCGCGTCGCGCGTCGAAGTTGCGCATGATTGCCATCCCCAGTTGCGCGTAGGTCAGTTTACGCCCGCGCGCCGTGTCCGTAATCACCGCCACGTCCTTCATAAACTGCTCGTAGTCGAAGAACTCGAAAAGCGATCTCCACTCGCCCGTTTTCCGATTGACGACCATGAGTGTGAAGATGCCGCAGTTCGGATGACAGTTACAACTGGACCAGCCCCACGGAGCATCCGCGCCCTGCAACATGTCCATCACGGAAGTAAAGGCCGAATAGGAAGAGAGCGGGAACCAATCGCGCAGGGGCTGAAGCTGTCCACCCAACTGGTCGTTCAAATCGTGCGTCATGCCTGCGAGCGTGTATCGCTGTTTGATACGCACGTCGTCGGGCACATCTTCATCACGGCCCGTGAAGGAAACGGGCTGGAAGGCTATGGTCTGAACCTTGTCTATGTTCTTGGCTGCGAACTCGACTATCTGGCCTATGCCGTCGTTGTTGATGGTGTTGACGATGGTGGTGACGAGCGTGACCTTGATGCCAACCTCTGCCAGATTTTCAATCGCCTGCAATTTAACGTCGAAGAGATTGCCTACGCCACGGTGCTTGTTCTTCTCTTCGGAGACGCCGTCAAACTGTAAGTAGACGCCGTGCTGCCCGGCCTCTTTCGCCGCTCTACAAAACTCCGGGTCTTCCGCATAGCGTATGCCGTTGGTGGCGGCTAGGATGCGGTAGAAGCCAATCTTTTTGGCGTAAGCCACAGCGTCAAGAAAGTAGGGCGAAAGCGTCGGCTCGCCGCCCGAAAAGAGGATGATGACCTGCCGGCGCGGCTTGAAAGAGACGGCGCGGTCCAAAATAGCTTTGATGTCTTCAAACGTAGGCTCGTGGACGTAGCCGACCTGGTTGGCGTCCATGAAGCACGGGTTGCACATCATGTTGCAACGATTAGTCAGGTCCACTGTGAGCACAGCGCCGCGCCCGAACTTGATATTGGAAGTGCCGTGGCGGTGAACGTCCGTATCTTCGGCGGCGCGAAAGTCGCGCCCGAAGAAGAGCGATTCGATGCGCCGCAAAAATTCCGGGTCGGTCGCCATCACGTCTTCAAACGTGCCGTGCACAGGGCACGTCTTGCGCATCAGGACGCGGCCATCTTCTTCCACGATTTGCGCTTTGATTTCGCCCGGATGCGTGTACATCAGGGTTTCCAAAGAGACTGCGCCCGTGATGACGGCGTTGCGGACTTCTTTGACGCAAGTGGGGCACAGGCTATCGGTTTCGCGCGGAAACCCGAGCGGCGGACTCGTGCGCTCGTAGGATTTGAGAAGCGGCGCTGGAGCCCACTTTGGCTGAATAGCTTCGCCCTCAGGCAACTGGCGGTTGACCGACTGGAAAACTTTCCACGCTACATCCGAAATATTGGAGATAAGCGACGACGACGTGACGCCGCTGAACCTCTTTTTCCCGGTCTCATTTCTGCGAAATTGATCGCTGAACAAAGATTCAATCTCCTCTGGTGGCCGCGCTCCGTTTACTCCTCAAAAGCTCTCCCTGAGCGCCCATGCCACGAACGAATAAAGCTGGAAAATCACCTCACAAGAGGCTTCACCGAAACGCTTCCGAGGACACACTAACGCCCCGGAAAGCATTGCAAGACGACATGATAATGGCATCGGCGGGTAAAGGCAAGCAGTCAGTTTGCCCTCGGGGCACAACCTTTTGCCCTTTGGTCCGCCCTGTGCAACGGATTCCGTACCCGCCGCGCCGGTCCACAGGAGAGGCGGCTCATGACCATTTCGGCAACTTTTTATTGACAGGGTCGGACGCTGAGGCGTATAAGCCGGATTGGAATTTATCTGAAGGCTTCCAGAAACCCGCCCATTACCCGAAAGCGGGCCCCGTTCTATGTTGATCGCAGGACCTCTCATGATTCGCGGCGGCGTGCTCAGGCCAGCGGGAGTTGCGCGTGCCTGACAAAGCTCGGACGGATCAGTTCTTCCTGATCCCACCTGAAGAGACCAGTTCTTCGGAAGATAAAGGCTTCGCGGCCCCCGGCCAGAGAGTGGGCGCGCCCGTAGCGAAAGGCTTCACCAAAAGGAGACAGCACCTCTAATGGAAAAAGATACAGCTGCCAAGACAAGGCTATTCAACGAAAAAGATTTCATCGCGCAAGTCGAAGCCGCCGACACGGAAAAGTTGGCAGACATACTCAGAGACCACACCCGCGAAGAGGAAGAGGCGCTGCGCGCTTACCTCGGCGCGGAGCGCTACCAGCGCATGCATAGCATGGCCTTACGCCGCAACAAAACGCGCGGCGGCTCCAAATTACGCGGGCCTGACCCGGACAGGGGAAACGTCGTCGTTATTCACGGCATCATGGGCGCGGAACTGACGGCGACGGACCGCGCAGGCTCCGGCGATCAGGTGTGGGTCAAGGCGTTGCGCATCATGCGCGGGTGGATAGAACGCCTGCGGCTCGCGGACGACGGGCGCGAGCCCTTTGGTGATTACGAAGTTCATGCCAGCGGCATCATGAAACGCTACTACGGCGAGCTGCTGCTGGCGCTCTCGGATAAATGGAACGTGCGTGCCTTCTGGTACGACTGGCGCAAAGATTTACAGAACGCTGCTTCGGAGCTGGAAACAAAGATAGATGCATGGTTCGGCGACGGCAAACCTGTGCATCTGGTCGCGCACTCTATGGGCGGACTCGTCGCGCGCACCTTTATCGGAAAGTATCCGAGCCGTTGGAAATCCATGTGGGACGAGAAGGGGAATGGCCGCCGGGGCGGTCGTCTCGTCATGCTGGGCACGCCCAACTACGGCTCGTTCGCCATCCCGCAGACCTTCATGGGAGTGGAAGGCATGGTGCGTAAGCTCGCTTTGCTTGACGTGCGCCACAGTCTGGAAGACATCCTCAACATCCTCAACTCATTCGTCGGCTCTTACCAGATGCTGCCCTCGCCCTATGTCATGACAAAGATGGAGGAGCTATACACGGCGGGAACTTACGGGCACTTCAACGTCTCGCAACGCCATCTGGACACCGCGCGCAAGCATCATGAATATCTCGCGGAGGTGGTTGACGAAGCGCGTATGATTTACGTCGCGGGGTATGATCAGCCAACTTTCAGCAACATCAGCGACTTCAAGAAAATCGGCTCGCTCGAAGGTTATGACGTCACGATGGATGGCGACGGGCGCGTCCCGCACCTGCTCGGAATCTTGCGGCGCGGCGACAAACAGGTCGGAGACGTTTATTACATCAAAGCGGATCACGGCAATTTAGCTTCCAACGCGACCATTCTGGCTGCTTTGCCGGAGCTGCTCGAAAACGGCAAGACCAAGCGGCTGGCGACAGAGCTTCCCGCCAATCGCAGCACGCAGAAGAGAGGTAGCAAAGAGGATTTACTCATCAAAGTGAAAAAGGCGCAGCAAGAGGATGAGCAGCAACTGGACCTGTCGCTCCGGCGCATGCGCAGTAGCCGAACTTCGGCGGCGGCGCGTGCCGCCCGTTCGCGCGGGGCAGCAGCCGTGGAGGACTCCGAAGTGGACATCGAAGCAATGATTACCAGCATGAGTCCCGAAGAGCGAAAAGTGGAGGAGAGGCTGACGAGCGAGTTTCTGGGAACGAGCGAAGAGTTGGGCTCTAACGGGGCCGAAGCGGAACAGCCTGAGTCCGAGCCTGATGCTGCGGGCCAAAAGTCTGACAGGCAAAGGCCGACGGTAGAGATTGGACTTGAGTTCGGCGGCATCGAGAGTATCGATTATGACAGGATACGCAGCAGTAAAGCGCAGGGCGGCTTTCCCATAGACGCCGTTTCGGTCGGCCATTACATCGGCGTGCAGCCGCAGCAGGCAGAGGAAGCGCTTGATAAAGCCATCAGCATTGCTCTCGTAAAAGAACAATCCGGTGCTAACTTGTCCAAGTCCGAACGGATTCTAACTCAATACACCAATCGTGGGATTATCCACGGCAAACTGGGCCAGCCCTTCTTCCTGCCAGACCCGCGTCCGAACAAAACCGGCCGGGTCATCGCCCTGGCCGGAATGGACGAGCCCGGTCGTTTCGGCACGCCGGAATTGACCGTGCTGGTGCGCGAGTTGTGCTGGTCGCTCGGGCGGCAGGGAAAACGACACCTGGCGACAGTAGCCATCGGCGCGGGCGTCGGCAATCTCTCTTTAAGAGATTGTATTCCCGCCTGGATGGACGGTATACAGCGCGCCATCAGCGGCTCGCGCTCGGACGACTACCTCCGCCGTGTGACGTTTGTCGAGTATGACGCGAGCAAGGTGCGTCTTCTGGATAAAGCCATCAGTGATTTCATGCAGGAGGAGGAAAAGCGCGAAGAGTCGGCGGACGATGAGTATGATCTGGTGTTTAAATACACGCCGCTCAGCGAGGAGCTTAAAGCCGAGTTGAAAGAGAAAGCGTACGAGAAGGCGCAAAGCGACTTGCAGAAGACATGGAGTAATGAAGTTGACAGCCAGGAAGTATTAAACAGCCTTGAGCCATCGCGCGTTACGCTCAGTCTGGACGCTCCGCGCAAGACCTACAAATACGGTGCGATTACCGCCACGGCCTCAGTTCCCGAACGCGAGATCAGGATAGACCCGAACGTCGTCAATCAGGCGAACGACGAGCTGGCGGGCGAGGAGAACCTCGATCTACAGTTGGAGCGCGGGCGCTTTCTCGAAGAGCTGCTCATCCCGGACGACCTGCGCCGCCAGCTTTATAACCGCGCGCCGCTCGTGATGCTGCTCGACTCGACGACCGCCCGCATCCACTGGGAGATGGTCGCGCAGCCCGAGCTGATTATGATTGCCGGAAGCGCAGAGGGCACCGAGAACAAGAAGTTTGATAAGGACCGATTCCTGGGAACAAGCAGGGGCTTTACGCGCCAGTTACGAACAGTGCTGGCCCCGCCGCCCGAGCCGCCTCCTCCGCCGCGCCGCGTCCTGCGCGTGCTCGTGGTCGCAGACCCCGCAGAGGATGCGCCGCTTGAAGGCGCACAGGAAGAGGGCGAGGCCGTAGCCAATATTTTCGAGAGCTATAACACCATCTATAAAGGCCAGCTCAACGAGACGCGCGTGGAGGTGACGCGGCTGTTCGGCCCAGTGGTCGCTACACGCACCAACGTCCTGCGCGAGCTGATGGTCAGACAATACGACGTACTTCATTTCGCGGGCCACTGCATCTACGACGAAAAAGACCCTTCCAACTCGGGCTGGATTTTCAACGAAAAAAGGAACGAGCGCTTGACGGCCAACGAGCTGAACCGCATTGACCGCATCCCGAAGTTCGTCTTCTCGAACGCCTGCGAGTCGGGCATCACGCCCGACCGCTCAAGCAAGCGCTCGGTTGATTTAGCGCCGAGCTTTGCCGAAGCCTTCTTCATGCGCGGCGTGGCTAATTTCGTCTGCACGGCGTGGCCCGTGGACGATTTGGCAGCCCAGACATTTTCGCTCAAGCTCTACAGCGGGCTGCTCGGCATTGGCATCAACGACAAGGATGGAAGCTTCGTAAAGGGAAACGCCAAGCCCATGCACTCGGCCATGCGCGAGGCGCGGATAGCCATCGCCACGAAGGACGGGGCCAACACGTGGGGCGCATACCAGCATTACGGCAACCCGTACTTCGCACTTTTCAGCACGCGGGCCGCAGAGACAAAGGACGACACCAAAGGCGGCTCGAAAAAAGGCGGCGCGAAGAAGAGCGGCAGCAAGAAGGCCACGGGCCGCAGCTCAAAACAGACCGCCGCCCGTCGAGGCCCGACCGCAGCCGCCGGGAGCGCAGCTACCAAAACACGCGGGGCTGCGAAAAAAGCTGGCCGCCGAAGCACAAAGTAAAGTCGCCGGGAGTAAAAAAGCTTTATGCCGCCACCGTATGGTGAAATCGCAGACCTGTTGAAGAAGGGCGAGGTCGTTCCGTTTCTGGGCGCGGGCGTCAATTTCGGCGCGCGCCCCGGACCGGACGCCAAGTGGAATCAGGACGACTCGCCCTTTCTTCCGAGCGGTGTTGAGCTGTCGCGCTTTCTAGCGGACATGAGCAACTTTCCGGCGGAGAAGGATGAAGACCTTGGCGACCTCGCCAAAGTCGCTTCGTATTTTGTGGAGACCAGCGCGCGTCGCCGCCTGCGCGAGCGTCTTCATAAAATCTTCGACCGCGATTTCGAGCCCGCGGATATACACTCTTACCTTGCGGACGTGGCGCGCGGTCGCCCGCTCGTCATCGTCACCACCAACTACGACGATTTGACCGAAAGGGCTTTCAAGCATTTAGAGCTGCCCTATGATCTGGTCGTTCATCCGACGGACCGCAAGGACGTGGAAGCAAGCGTGCTCTGGTGGCGGCACGGGCAGGATGAGCCGGAGATTGTGCCGCCCAACCAGCTCTTTATTGACTTAAAGAGTACGAGCGTCATTTACAAAATGCACGGCACTGTGGACCGTATGACCTCGAAGTGGGATTCTTACGTCATCACCGAAGATGACTACATAGACTTTCTATCGCGCATGACGGGGCAGACGGCTGTGCCCGCACAATTCATGCGCCACTTCCGCACGCGCCATTTTCTTTTTCTCGGCTACGGGTTGCGCGATTGGAACCTGCGCGTAGTCCTCAAGAACCTGCGCACGGTGCTGCCCGCGATGGACGAAGCGCCCGCGAGCCAGGATGACGACGAGGAAGAAGATCTGCGCTCGTGGGCCATACAGTACCGGCCTTCGGATTTGGAGACCGAATTGTGGAACGCGCGCAAGGTAAAGATTTACGACGTGGACATCAAAGAGTTTGTTAACAAGCTCAGGGAGCGCGGCGTGTGAGTATGAGTAACTTGCCGCCAGATTTCTGCCCGTACCGAGGGCTACAACCGTACACGGAAGCAGACCGCGACTTCTTTTTCGGGCGCGAGCGCGATCAGGAAATCATCGCGTCGAATCTCTATGCCGCGCCGCTGACGATTCTCTACGGCGAGAGCGGCGTAGGCAAATCAAGCGTGCTGCTGGCAGGAGTCGTGCCGCTTCTACGGCAAACGCCGAATCTGGCTGTCGTTGTCTTTCGCCACTGGCAGGACGCGAATTTCCTCGCGACGCTCAAGGCGGAAATCCTGTTCGCCGTGCGCGAGAGCACGGGCCGTGAGCCGACGCTTAGCGCTTCTCTTCCGCTAGACGAATTTCTAATCGCCGTCAACCGCGTCCTTCGCGGGCCTGTCTTTTTTATCTTCGACCAGTTTGAAGAATTCTTTCTCTACCACGCGACGTCGGACGTAAGCAAAACTTTTGACGCCGAGTGGGCGCGCGCCGTTAATCGCCAGGACATAGACGCCAACTTTTTAATCTCGCTGCGCGAAGACGGCCTGAGCCGTCTGGACCGCTTCAAGGGACGCATCCCGAAACTCCTCTCGAACATGCTCAGGCTCAGGCATCTGGACCAGGAGGCGGCGCGCTCGGCCATCCTCAAGCCTTTGGAGAAGTACAACCAGTTGTTCGCCGTGGCGGGGCCGCGCATGGAGATTGAAGAACCGCTGGTCGAGGCGCTGCTTGATGAAGTCAAGACGGGGCGCGTTACTCTGGCGCGCGCGGGACAGGGAAAGGTGGAAGCTGCGACGGGCGAGGGCGGGGGGCGCGGCGCGCGGGACGACGGCGGCGGTCGCATCGAAACTCCTTTTCTACAGATGGTGCTGACGCGCCTTTGGAAGGAAGAAGAGAACAAAGGTTCGCACGTCTTGCGTCTGGAGACCTTGCGCGCATTGGGCGGGGCCGAGCGTATTATCCGCACGCATCTGGACAAGGTGATGGAAGAATTGAAAGAGGACGAGCGCGACGTGGCTGCTCGTCTCTTTCGTTATCTGGTCACGCCCTCGGGCACAAAAATCGCGCACACAATCAATGATTTAATCTCTTACGCAGAGCTACCGGCAGCGCGCGTAGAGCCTGTGCTCGACCTCTTGGGCTCGCCCGACGTGCGTGTGCTGCGCGCCATCGCTCCGCCTCCGGGCGAAGAGGATGGCCTGCGATACGAAATCTTTCATGACGTGCTGGCGCAGGCGGTTCTGGACTGGCACGCACGCTACGCGCAAGAGCAGAAACGCTTGGCCGAGGACCGCGAGCGGGAAGCGGAAAGAGCCGAAGCCGAAGCCAAGCTCGAAGCGGCGCAACAGCGCGCGCGCCGCCTGCGTCGCGGCGCTCTTGGATTAGCCGCCATCCTGCTCGTCACAGCCGCGCTGCTGCTCTTTGTTTTCAAACAAAGTCGAGAGCTCAAAAAAGCGGGCGTTGATTCTTACTCGCGCGAGCTGGCCGCTTACGCCTTGTCGGCAGCCGACAGTGACCCGGAGCTAAGCCTGCTGCTCGCGATTGAATCGGCGCGCGTCAGCCCGACCGATCATGCGGTTGATGCTTTGAAGATGGCGCTCGCCGCGAATCGCACGCTCTTTGTACTGCGCGGGCACACGGGCGATGTCAATAGCGTGGCCTTCGGCTCAGCCGGCGAATACGTGTTGACGGGAAGCTCCGACAAGACGGCGCGTGTGTGGGAGGCTCAGACGGGCAAGCTCGTGAGCACGCTCGGCGGGCACATGGGCGAGGTCTGGGGCGTCGCCATCAGTCCCGACAGGCAGTATGTGGTGACGACAAGCGTGGACCAGAAGGTGCGTTTGTGGGAAGAGTGGCGCACGGGCGCGCCGCGCGTGGCTTTCACTCTGGACGAACGCGCCCCCGCCTATGCCGCCGCCTTTAGCTCGGACTCACGATACCTCGTCACAGGGGGCGACGACTTTATACGCATCTGGGACTTGAGGGCCGCGGGTAGGCCGCGAAGACTCGCCGAAATCAAACCATCCTCGTCTGTGAATGTTTATGGCGTCGCTTTTAGCACGGACGGAAAATACATTGCCGCCGCCAATCAAGCTGCGGACGTGCCGCTCATTGAATGGAATCAGGGGCCGACTCCCGGCACAGGCCAGATTGTCAAACTCCAGACAGAGGACGAGAGTTATGCTGTCGCTTTCAGCGCCGACGGAAAGTATCTGGCCGCCGTTTGCGAAGACAGGTCGGTGCGCATCTGGAATTTGAAAGACCCCGGCGGGCTGGACAAGCCCATGCAGGTAATCAAGCTCACGATTCACTTCAGCGACGCTGCCTTCAGCCCCGACGCGAAGTTGCTGGCGACTGTGCACGATGACGGCGCGGTGCGCTTGTGGGAATGGCAATCCGAGACCGAGCGCACAAAACCGCGCGAGCTGCACGGCCACGCGGGCAATGTGCTCGCCATCGCCTTTAGCCCCGACGGCCAGTATCTGGTCACGGGCGGCGCGGACGAGACGGCGCGCATCTGGAGCACACAAAAGCTTGACGCTGCGGAAATGAAAGGCACTGCGACAGAGTTGCTGGCCGAGGCTCGACTCAACGTCAAACGCGATTTCACGCCCGAAGAACGCGCCAAGTATCTGGACGAAGCGCACACCGGTTTTCTAAACGAAGAGGAAAAGAAATAAAGGAACGCGCGTGAGCCTGCGCCCGGAAGAGGCTTCGCGCCGGTAGCTCCTGTCGGAGCTTCGCGCACCTCGGGCCGTCGCCCTCATTTTAGTAGTCAGTTTGAGCAAACGATTCTTTGCCTCCGCTATGTGCAGGCGACGCGCGTGAAATGTTTTGCCCCCGAATGGCATCAACATTTAGAGAACTGTAGGACGAGCAATCATCTACGTACAGGTTGACCGGAGAGAGCATCCCCCGCCGGATTGGAATTAACCCACTACCATTTTATTTGACAGGGCAAGGCGGCGAGGCGTATAAGCCGAATTGGTATCTATTCAAATGCGTTGCCCGCTCTGCACCCGGCGCGGCTTCGACCACAGTCATACACTCACGACCGGATTGAAGGCAAAGGGATGATTGAATATTAGAACTCATGAACACCTTCAACCTGCTTTTATGTATCAGCAACTGACTTCAGTTGGCTTGAGTCTCACGAGAGCTTTTTAGGCTCTCCCGTTGAGACGTAGCTCTTTCGAGCAAACGCTTTCTCCTATTACCTGTATCACACACGCCCTCGCGTGCGTGTGCCGCGACCGGGGAAGCGTCTCGTCCATTTTGAAACAGGCACAGAAAGCGCGAGTTGCGCGTCCGGTCTCTATCTCTCATCACAAGGAAGGAGTCTCACGATGGCGAAACTCTTCAGCGACAGGGATTGGGAGCTGCTCGGCAAGCGAATCAAGGATAAGACCTGCACTCCCTTTCTAGGTGCGGGCGTCTCTTATCGCGCGCTGCCTTTGGGCAGAGACATCGCGCAGCAGTGGGCGAAAGAATACGACTTTCCGCTTGAGAACTCTTCTGATTTGACGAGCGTGGCGCAATATCTGGCGCTCAAATTTGATCCTGTCTTTCCTAAAGAAGAGTTGCTCAAGATGTTCAAGGGCAAGTCGCCGGATTTCGCAGACCCCGAGGAGCCGCACAATTTTCTGGCCGACCTGAACCTGCCGCTTTACATAACGACAAACTACGACAACTTCATGGCGCAAGCCCTCAAGGTGCGCAAGGAGCGCGATTCGCAGCAGGTGCTCTGCAAGTGGAACAAGTTTCTGAGCGACACCCCTTCGCCCTTCGACGAAGGGTTTAAGCCGACCGTGGCCCAGCCCGTCGTCTTTCATCTTCACGGCTACGCGCCCGTGGCCGAATCCCTCGTCCTGACCGAAGACGACTACATGGATTTTCTGGTCAATATCTCGGTCGGCGAGCAATTGCTCCCCGCCGTTATTCAGAAAGCGCTGACGGGGACGTCGCTCCTTTTTATAGGCTACCGGATTGCGGACACGAATTTTCGCGTCCTGCTACGCAGCCTCCTGCGCTTTATGGAGCAGGGCGTGAAGCGCACGCATTACGCCGTCATGTTGCCGCCCCCCGGTTCCGAAGACGTGCGACAAAAGGCGCAGGACTATCTGACCGCTTACTACGACCAGATTGACGTCCGCGTCTTCTGGGGCGACGCCGCCGCGTTCTTTAAGGAATTGAACGAGCGCGCGAAGGCGGATGTCTGACCGAAGAGAGAAGAGGACGCATCCTGACTTTCCGCAGGGCGAAGAGACGCGCACTTTCATGAATCAGGATTCCGGGTTCGAGTTTCGCGTAGGAGTTTGATATGGCAGAGAAGGTGGCAGTGCCGGTGCAGCGCTTAAGAGAAGCAGACTGGGAGAGCCTCATCAAGCGCATCAAAGAGAAAAAGGTGACGCCGTTTCTGGGGAGCGGGTCTTTCCCCAAGGGCCTGTCTTTTCGCTCGGAAACCGCCCGCCGCTGGGCCGACGAGGAAGGCTACCCCTGGGAAGACAGAGATAATCTGGCGCGCGTCTCCAGATACATTGCCGTCAATTCCGACGACAATATCACCAAATCGAGACTGGTCGATGAATTAGCCAAACTGTCGCCCCCGGATTTCGAGACCGACCCTTACGAACCGCACCGCGTGTTGTCGGAGCTGAATCTTCCCCTCTACATCACCACCAACTACGACGATTACATGATGCGTGCGCTCAAGCGGCGCGAGCTGGACGCGAAGCAGGAGGTATGCCGGTGGAATCAAATGCTGGAGGATACCACTTCGGTTTTCGACGACAACTTTGAACCGACCCCTGCGCAGCCCGTCGTCTTCCATTTTCACGGCTACACGGAGAACTCCGATTCGCTCGTGCTCACCGAGGACGATTACTTTCAGTTTCTCATCAACGTCTCGACGGAGGCGGGCACGAAAGTTATTCCGTCAAGAATTCAGAAGGCGCTCTCGCGGACGTCGCTGCTCCTGTTGGGCTACCAGCTTGACGACTGGGATTTCCGCGTCATGTTTCACCTGCTCGCCTCCACGTTCCTCAAGAGAAGCGGTATGTCGCACGTCTGCGTGCAGGTCGAGCCGCTGAGCAACGAAGCACCTGCCGACCAGAAAGACAGGGCGCAGGCATTTCTGCAAACCTATTTTGAAAGATACAAGGCAAGCATTAAATTTCGCGTCTACCTGGGAACGTGTCAGGAGTTTGTGAAGGAGCTGAAAGACCGCTGGGAGAAGGACAATGCAGAAAAGAAATGAGCCTTACGTCGGGCCGCGCCCGTTTGAAAAAGAGGAGCACAAGGTCTTTTTCGGTCGCGACATGGAGGCCGACGAATTGACTTCGCTCATCGCGGCCCATCCGGTCGTGCTGCTCTACGCGCAATCGGGCGCGGGCAAGACTTCGCTCGTCAAGGCCGGGCTCATTCCGCAGCTCGTCAACGAAGAGGGGTTCGACGTTCTTCCCCCGGCGCGCGTGCGCGAGCAAGTCACCGCGACCGTCGCCTTCAAAGAGATTAAAAATATTTTCATGTTCAATGCCCTGATGGGCATGATACAGGATGAGATTGCGCAGGATAAGCGGGAGGGGAAAGAGCCGCTCCCCACCATCGAGCAGGCAGAGCTGGCACAGATGTCTTTGGCAGATTATCTCAAACGGCGCAAAGAATTCGTGTGCGAGAAGCAACAGCACCTCTCCGAAGAAAGCGTCATATCTACGCCGACCGTCGTCATCTTTGACCAGTTTGAAGAACTCTTTACTTTTTATTCGGAAAGCTGGGCGCAGCGCAAAGGATTTTTCCAGCAACTCGACGAAGCGTTAGACGCAGACCCTTTGCTGCGCGTCGTCTTCTCCATGCGCGAAGACTTTATCGCCGAGATGGACCCGTATGCTCCGCTCCTGCCCGAAAAACTGCGTACGCGCTTTCGCATGGAGCGGCTGCGCGAAAGAAACGCTCTTGAGGCGGTGAAAAAACCGCTCGTCGCATCGGAGCTGAACACAGAGGGGCGCAGCTTTGCGCCCGGAGTCGCCGAACAGCTCGTCGCCAACTTGTTGATGCGGCGCGTACGCCTCTCGCCGCATGAAACCGAAGAGATTAAAGGAGAGTACGTAGAGCCTTTGCAGCTTCAGGTGGTTTGTCAGAACCTCTGGCAGAAGCTCAAACCCGAAGACAGGCAGATTACGAGCGAGCACCTGAGGGCTTTCGGCGATGTCAATCAAGCGTTGTCGCAATTCTACGAAGCCTGTGTCAAAGAAGCTGCTGCCTTCGCGAACATTCCCGAAGCGTTGATACGCGGTTGGGTGGACCGCGTCTTAATCACGCCGGAGAACACGCGCGCCACCGTGCTCCAAAGCTCCACGCACACGGGCGGGCTGCCGAACCCGGCGGTCGAGGTGCTTGAGCGCAAGCATCTGCTGCGGGTGGAAATGCGCGACAACCTCAAGTGGTACGAGCTGAGCCACGACCGCTTTATTCCACCGATACAGGAATCATACAAAAAATGGCTGCTCAGCCAGACAGGCTACGAGCAGCTTAAACAAAGCCTCGAAGAGAAAGCGGCGATTTGGGATCAGGGTGACAAGAAAAACCCTGCGCTCTTGCTGACCCGCGCCGAATTGCCCGAAGCCGTGCGCTGGATTGAAAGCCCGGAGGCGGCGGGCATGGGCTACAGCCCGACCCTGCTGGCTTATGTCAACGCCAGCCGCGTCGCCATCTCCGAAGAAGACACTAAGCGCAAAGAGGCTCTCTTCATAGAGCAGCAGCGCCGCGCCAGACAATTTAGAGGCGGATTAATCGCCACCTCCTTACTCCTTCTGCTAACTCTTACCTCTACTGCTTTCGCGCTGGTCCAGTACAAGGAGGCTTCCACAAAGTCGAAAGAGGCCGTCGCGGCGCTTAAGGTTGCTGAACAGCAAACGAGATTGTCCGAGCTTGAGCGCGTCAATGCCGAAAGAGAACGCCTCAACGCGGTGGCTGCCAGCGAGGAGGCGATGGCTGCCAGCGAGATTGCCAAGAAGGAGCGGAAAAAAGCCGAAGACGCAATAACCGATGCCCTCGCCGAGAAGAAAAAAGCAGAAGAGGCCGGACGGCGGATAGGCATTGAGAAAGAGCGTGCAGACATAGCTACAAAGGAGGCTTTGAAACAGAAGGAGGCCGCCGAGGCGTCCAAAGTGGTTGCCGAAACTCGAAGAATATACGCCGAGGAGCAGAAAGCCAAAGCCGACGCGGCCACACAGAAGGCTTTGGAAGCCGAAGCAGCGGCAAGCTCGCGCGAGCTGGCGGCCAACTCACGCGAGATGTTATCGGTTGATCCGGAAAAGAGCGTCGGGCTGGCGCTCGCCGCGACCAATAAGTCAATCACCGAGCAGGCCAGCTACGCGCTGCGCCGCGCTCTCTTGCAGGTCACACTGCCGCACGCCATCCTCACGGAAAAGGGGCTCAGGGTGGGCGCGCTCAGCCCCAACGGCAAGTACGTCGTCACGGTGAACGAAGAGAACAAGATACATATCTGGAACACGGAAAAATGCGAACTGCGAAAGCTGTGCTCCATCGTCGAGGTTACGGGGCCGATCAATTCGATTACGAGCGTCGCCTTCAGCCCCAACAGTGAGCTGTTCGCCACAGCCGACAGCAGTGGGGTGGCGCAAATCTGGGACGTCAAAACGGGCACGAGCCTCGCAAAGCTGGAAGGTCACACAGCAGCCATCACGACCATCGTGTTTAGCCGGACAGGCAAGTACGTTGCGACCGGCAGCGATGACCAGACGGCGCGGCTCTGGGATACAAACGCCTGCGCTTCTGGCGGTAAATGTCCCTTTGTCGAGTTAAAGGGGCATGAGGCCGAATCAACGGGGAATAAGGCCAAATTACAGGCTATAGTTTTTAACGAAGACGATACCTTCGCGGCGACCGAGGCCACGGACGAAACGGGCAGGGTGTGGAAGACTGCGACCGGAGAGTTAATCAATACTTTTAAAGGTCTCTCGGGCAAGAACCCTGCGATTGCGCTCTCGCCGAACGGACGGATGCTGGCCGCGGAAGCGGGCCGGGATGACGTCGGCAGATACGTGGTCAAGGTGTGGGACGTGGCGAGCGGGCAGGAGCTGGGCGACATGAGAAGCCACACCGATGACATCACGGCGGTTTCTTTTCATAGCACGGGCAATTACATCCTGACGGCGAGCGCGGATAAAACAGCCAGAGTCTGGAAGAAGTATGAAAAGAGAATTGATCCTGCCAAACCGCAAACGTCGGTTAATTTTCTGGAGACGGCCCTGCTGCGCGGCCACGACGGGGCCATTACCAGCGCTCAATTCAGCAAAGCCGGGTTTTACGTCCTGACGGCGAGTCAGGATAAGACCGCGCGCGTCTGGGACGCCCTGACGGGACGAAACATAGTTATCATGCGCGGCCACAAAAAAGGGCTTCTGGGCGCTGCCTTTAACCAGACAAGCAATCGCGTGCTGACCGTCGGGTCGGACGACGCGGCGTTGATATGGGACGTGGCGCTGGACCAGTCCGTGGCCGACAGCATGGTCGCAGAGCTGACAGGCCATCAGGATGCGGTCAACAGCGCGGTCTTCAGCCCCGACAGCAAGATCATTCTTACCGCCAGCTCAGACGGCACGCTTCGTATCTGGGACGCGAAGACAGGGCGCAACAAGGACTCTCTGGACGACCCGGCAGACAACTACGCCGTGAAATTCCTCAAGGCCGCTTTCAATACAAAGGGCACGAACTTTGTGACGGTGGATTTAAACGGGAAAGCGCGAGTCTGGGAGAGAACCAACGACAAGTGGTCGAATCAGAGAACCAGCCCGATAGAGGATAAAAGCGGTGGTGGGATACTCAACGCGGCGTTTAGCACAAACGGTAAGTACGTTATCACGGCTAATACGAACAAGACGGCGACCGTATGGGAGGCAACCCAGCCTCCTCAGTGGACAAAGGTGGACGTGCTTGAAGGCCACGAGGGCGAGGTCAACAGCGCCGTCTTCAACTCGGACGACAGCGCTATCGTCACCTCCAGCTCGGACCGCACAGTGCGCGTCTGGAAAAAGAGCGGCGGCAAGTGGCAAACAGCGGACGTGCTCAGGGGACACGAGGACGGTGTCAACAGCGCGGCCTTCAGCCCCGTCAACGACAAGCTGATTGTGACGGCGAGCATGGATAAGACCGTCCGCGTGTGGCAGGAGGGCGCGGACGGCAAGTGGCGCGAAACGGCAAAGCTTGACTATCATGAAAGCCACGTCATGAGCGCCGTCTTTAGTCCGGATGGCAACTACATTATCTGTGCGGGCGCAGACAAGACGGCCAAAGTTTGGAGCAAGCAAGCGGACGGGCAGTGGGTACATGCTTCCACGTTGGTCGAGAGTACGGATTCATTGATGGGCGCAGCCTTCAGCCCGGACGGTAAGTACGCCGTGACGGCGAGCGCCGACGGCAAAGCGCGTATCTATCCGGATGTGATGTTTAAGCCTTTGAAGCAGGTACAGGAGCTTGCCAAAGAACGCGGGTTTACTCCGCTCTCGGAAGAGGAGCAAAAGGATTTGGGCATGCCGCACGGGCGATAAATTGTGACCCAACCAAATGCGGAATGCGGATTCGCTCAAATGCGGAATGCGGATTTCGGATTGCGGATTTTAAGAATAAGAAGCAGCAATCTTCTTGCTCTTCAATCCGCAATCCGAAATCCGCATTCCGCATTTCGCACGTTCCGCAATGCATTTACAGGGGCCGTCAGGAGCATGTACTATCGCTGGCTGCTATCGCACATGCCATGAATATTCATCCGACAGCCGTTGTCAGCGAGAGCGCCAGTTTGGGCGCGGGCGTGCGCGTCGGCCCCTTCGCTGTGATTGAAGAAGATGTGCTCGTCGGCGACTGCTGTGAAATCGGCGCGCATGCTGTCATCAAGCGTTTCACTACGCTGGGCAGCGGCAACCTCGTGAGCGAGCACGCCGTCATCGGCGGCACGCCGCAGGACGTAAAGTTCAAGGGCGAGGAGAGCCGTCTCGTTATCGGCGACGACAATCTGATACGCGAGTTCGTTACCATTCACAGAGCGAGCGGCGCGAATGAAGCTACGCTCGTTGGCTCAAGAAATTTTCTGATGATAGGCGTTCACATCGCGCATAACTGTGTCGTGGGCGACGACAATATCTTTGCCAACGAGGTGGCGCTCGCCGGTCACATCACAATCGAGGATCACGTCTTTTTGTCGAACAACGTCGGCGCGCATCAGTTCGTGCGTATGGGACGCTTCGCGATGGTTGGCGGGAAATCCAAGATTGTGCAGGACGTGCTGCCGTTCTTTACGACGGACGGCAACCCTGCGCGCGTGCGCGGGCTCAACTCCGTGGGGCTCAGGCGCGCTGGCTTTAGCAGTGATGCGCGCCGCGCTTTGAAACACGCCTACCAGCTTCTCTTTCGTCGTGGCTTAGCGCTCGCGGATGCGCTCTCCGAGATGGAGCGAATAGACGACGAGCACGTTCGTCACTTATGCGATTTTATACGCGCTTCTAAACGCGGCTTTACGCGCGCCAAAACTTTGCGAGGCGCGGAAGATTTAGAAGCCGTCGAGCAGCCTTGAGCGAACAAAGCGCACGTCGCTCGCGTTGCTTCAAAAACTTATGGGCACAGAGACAAAAGGAAAAACGGTGGCCGAATTGGCCGCGCATGTCGGCGCATCACGCGTGCGCGGCGACGCGCAGGCTTTGATAAACAGGGTCGCCGGTTTCGAGCATGCGGGCGACGGCGAAATCAGCTTCGTCGAAGACCCTAAGCTTTTAGAAGTGGCAGGCAGTGGCTCAACGCAAGCCGCCTGCGTCATTGTCCCCGAAGGCGTAGAGCTTGAAGCGCGCTCCACCATCGAAGTCGCGCGCCCCAAGCTTGCTTTCGCATTGATTGCCGAGTTGCTGCACCCGCCGAAAAGGCTTGAGACGGGTCGTCACCCGACGGCTACAATCGCCGCGAGCGCTTCTATTGACGACGGAGTTGCCATCGGCCCGCGCGTCTGTGTAGGCGAGCGCACGCGCATAGGCTCTGGCACGGAGCTTCATGCGGGCGTCACTCTTGGCGACGATGTCAGTATCGGAAATGATTGCGTGCTTTATCCGAACGTGGTGCTTTACGATGGCGTGACTCTGGGAAATCGCGTGAAGCTTCACGCGGGCGTCGTCATAGGAGCGGACGGCTTCGGCTATGTGCCCGACAGCGAGAATCGTCGCCACAAGTTTCCACAAATCGGAACGGTCATTATCGAAGACGACGTGGAGATAGGAGCCAATACGTGCGTGGATCGCGGCGCGCTCGGGCAAACTGTCATCGGTCGCTGGACCAAGATTGATAATCTCGTACAGGTTGCCCACAACGTGCGTATAGGCGAGCGCGTAGTCATCGCCGCGCAGACTGGAATCTCCGGCAGCACAGTGATTGAAGACGACGCCATCATCGGCGGTCAGGTAGGGATGGGCGATCACGCGCTGGTTAAGCGCGGCGCAATCATCGGCTCGAAGGCCGGAATACTACCGGGCAAGATTGTGCGCGCAGGCGCGGTCGTGTGGGGAATCCCCGCGCGCCCCCTAGACGAATACAAGCGTTTGAACGCGCACTGGGGACGCTTGCCGCAGATGCGCGACGAGATTAAAGCCCTGCGCCGCCAGGTGGAAGAACTCCTCGCGCGGCTAGAGAAGAAAGAATAAAAGTTTGCGCGAGCGCCTTTGGAGACTCTGGAGCAATGCAATTCTCATTTGAGGTCGGCGAGCAAGAGAAGCACGTTGTCAGTTTTGAGTTCAACCAGATGCTCGGCAACGTGAGCATCAAGGTTGACGATAGGGAAGTCGCGAGCGATTTCAGATTGCTCTCTTTGTCGCTGGTTAAGAGCTATGAGTTTGTTGTCGGCACACATGAACGTCACGCCGTTCGCATAGAGAAGCGACGAAAACTTTTCCTCGCGGGCTTTCGTCCGCAGAAGTATCGCGTCTTTGTGGATGGCCGACTGGTCGCGGAGCACGAAGGCATGTGATGCTATTTCCATTTGTCGAGCGCGCGTAAAATCGCTTCAGCCGCGCGCAGGGATGCGCCGCCCGCGCCGAGCCTTTCAGTTGTCTCTTTGAGCCGCGCACGCACCTCACGGTTGCGCTCGTCGTCCAACAACGCGTACAACTCTTCGGCCAACTTCTCGCCCGTCAAATCGTTTTGAATCAGCTCGGTTGCGACGCGCTCGCCCGCAATTAAATTCGGCAACCCGTAATGCTCCGTCCGTATCATGCTCCCTAGGATGTGCCAGTTAATCGCGGACTCTTTGTAGACGATGACGTGCGGTGTCTGTAGGAGCGCCGCTTCGAGCGTGGCCGTACCTGATGCTATCGCCGCCGCGTCCGATGATGCGAGCGCGGAGCGCGTCTCGTCGTGAGCGATGCGTAGAATGTGCGGTAACGTCAAACCGTTTTGGCCGAGGCGCGTGAGGTGCGCTTCAACTTCACCGAGCTTTCGATTAGGCGCGAGCGCGATGACGAATTGAAGATGTTGATTCCGCTTTGCGAGGAGCGCCGCCGCTTCCAGCATCGGCGGCAGGATTCGTTCCAGCTCTTTGTGACGGCTGCCGGGCAGAAGCGCGATGATTGGTCGCTGCGGGTCAAGCTCGTGCCGTAGACAAAAATCTTCGCGGCTCTCGGGCGCGCGAACCGCTCCGGCCAGCGGGTGGCCCACGAACTCTACGTGATGCACATCGCGCCGCTCGTACCACTGGGCCTCGAAGGGAAGAATGGTGAGCAGTAAATCTACGTCGCGGCGTATGTTGCGCACGCGATGCGAGCGCCAAGCCCAGAGCTGCGGGCTGATGTAGTAGATAACGCGCGTGCCCCTCTGACGGAGCGCACGCGCAAGCCGCAGGTTAAAGTCGGGCCAGTCGATAAGGATGACGGCATCGGGTTTGCGCTCCCGCTCAGCGCGACGCAATGCGCTATAAGCCTTCCAGAAACGCGGCAGCGCACGCGCAATCTCCGCGAGTCCCAGTATAGCCAGCTCGTCCGAGCGCACGACCGACTGTACACCCGCCTCGCGCATCTCTCTTCCGGTCGCGCCGAAAAATTCTAAACGAAGCGCGGGCGCACTCTCTCTCAAGGCGCGCACGAGCGCCGCCGCATGAGCGTCGCCCGATGCCTCGCCCGCCACCAACATCAAACTCAAACGATCAACCATCCGGCGCAATCATAAAAAGGCAAAAGTCAAAATGCAAAAGGCAAAAGTGAAGAAGAGGAAAAGCGAGCTTCTGATTCTTACTTTCGAGTTTTGCATTTTGCCCTTTGCATTTCCGTTGTGTTAGCATCTGGCCCGTTCTTCAAAAAACATCCGGGGCGCGCCGTGAGGTCTCCTTCTCCCTTTCAAAGATGCCGCGAGCGCGGGCCTGAACAAGCGACCTCCGGGAGGTCTTCGGCAAAGTCTTTGCACAAGTTTCCCTTCACCCGAACACGGCGTGGCGCATGGTTTTTGTTTGCGTCCGTCTTCCTCCTCATCTGCTTCGCGGCTGACACGACGCGCGCGCAGCAGCCGAACCCTGTTGACCGCGAAGTCACAAACCCTGTGACGGACACGCCGAGTCTCAACCCGCTGACACAGGAACAGCCAACACGCGTGCGCCTGCCCGTGCGCGCCACCGACGGCTTGCAGGCCACCGACATTCTGGATGTGCGCGCAGACCGCCAGACCGTCACCGGCCCGAAAGAAGCTCGCGTCTCTATTTACGAAGGCAACGTGGACGCGCGCGTCGGCGCTTTTCGCTTACAGGCCGACAAGGTGACTGTCTACGAGGCGCAGAATCGCGTGGTCGCGGAAGGCAACGTCGTCTTTGACCAGGAGCCGGGACAGCGTATCACCGGGACGCGCGCCGATTGGAACTATCGCACCAAGCTCGGCTACTTCGTAGATTCCACGGGCTTCACCAACCAGACGCAGGACGGCACGATTATCTACTTCACAGCCGACCGCGTTGAAAGAGTAAGCCTCGACACCATGGTCGTCACCAACGCGGAGATTACGGCCTGCGGGGACGACAACGTGCCGAAGTGGAGCTTTCGCGCGGCACGCGCGGAGATTAAGCGCAACGACCGCGTGCGTATTCGCCAGCCTTCTTTTCGCGTCAAGGGCGTGCCCGTCATCTGGCTGCCCTTTGCTTCCGTCTCGATTAAGAGACAGGACCGCGCATCCGGCTTTCTGACGCCGACCTTTTCGGGCTCGGGCAACAAGGGCTTTCGCATCTCGAACGGCTACTATCTGACGTTGGGCCGCTCTGCTGATGTGACTGTTCGCAACGACATCTACACGCGGCGCGGCGTAGGGTTTGGTCTGGATCTGCGGACGCGCGCCAACTCGCGCTCCTATTTCAATCTTGGTTTCTACGCCGTCAAGGACCGCATCTTCGGCCCCGCCGCGAGTGCTGAAAATCCGGATCAGGGCGGTTCGAGTTTTTACATGGACGGCGTGCATTATTTCCCTAACGGGTTCCTTGCAGCCGCAGACGTCAACATCACTTCGAACCTTGCCTATCGTCAGGTCTTCTCGGACCAGATTCAACAGGCCATCTCGCCAGAGGAACGCTCGCAGGTTTACGTTAATAAAAATTTCGGCGACTACAGCTTTAACTTTTTGGCGCGCACGCAGGTCACCACACTTGAGAATTCGCGCATACGCATACGCCAGTTGCCTTCTATAAGCTTGGAGAAGCGCGCCTCTGCTTTGACCTATTTGGAACGGCTGCCCGTTTATTTTTCTATCGAAGGCTCTATCGAAGGCATGAGCCGCAAGGAGACGCCGGACGACTTTGTTTTGTTCAGACAACAAGCCGGAGGCGAAGCTATTATTTCGCCTTCCATCGTGCAGAGGCTCGATGTTTACCCGCGCTTCACTTTGCCCTTGAGCTTTAGCGGCTGGTCCATGACGGCCACAGCGGGTTTGCGCGCGACTTACTATTCAAATTCGGTTGACCCTTTGACGCGCCTTGTTTCAAGTCGTGATGTTGTGCGCGGCTATGGCGAGCTTGAACTGGACGTGCGACCGCCCGCGCTGGCGCGGAACTTTCGTCGCGGCGGTCGCTTCTTCTTCCGCCATGTCATAGAGCCCTACTTCATCTATCGACGCATCAAGGGCATCACAAATTTCGAGCGCATCATACGCTTTGATTTGACGGACGCCATCGCCGACACCAACGAGATAGAGTATGGGATGACGAACCGTTTCTTTACTCGGCGCTCGACGGAGAATGTTTCGGGTGCGGCGGAGCGCACGGGCGGTGTGCGAGCGCCGCTCTCATCCCAGCCCTTTGAAGCTTTGTCCATCACCGTGCGCGGAAAATATTTCTTCGACCCCTATTTTGGCGGAGCGTTGGAGCCGGGTCGTCGCAACCAGTTCTATCCGATTAACACCTTCTCCGGGTTCTCCTATGGCGGCGTCCCGCGTCGCTGGTCGCCCGTCACGGTGGAGGCGCGTTATCGTCCGATTCGGACGTTGATTGCCGACGCGCGCACGGATTTGGACGTGCAGGGCGGCGGGCTTCGTAACCTGTCCGTCACGTTTGGTCTTGACCGCCCGCTGCTTAAAATCTTTCAGACCTTTTACTACACGCGCTCTATCAACCTCGTGCCGTCGCTCGCGCAGTTTGCGGACGCACGTGGGTTGGAGCCTGGAACGCTGCGCGGCTCGCAGTGGAGTCCCTCTATTTTTATGGGCAACCGCGAGCGTGGGCTCTTTGGCGGCGCTTCGCTCTTTTTCGACTTTCAGGACAGGCCCAACAAGGGGTCGTCGCTCGTCTCGTCAACCTTCACGCTCGGCTACACCTTCGACTGCTGCGCGGTGGTGCTGCAAAACTACACTTTCAACGTCGGGTTGCGTCAGGAAAACCGCGTCGTCTTCAGTTTCCGCCTCAACGGCATAGGCGCTTTCGGCACGGAGCAGATCGGCCAGCGTCTCCTGCGCTGACAATCACAAACCATTTTTAGAAGACGGCTTGCACGCCGCACGCGCGAGGTCGTAAGATATTCCGCTTCGGTCACCGGGCCGAAACTCCGACGACTCCTTCCGAAAGCCACTGGTTGCTCTCGCATGGCCCCGGAAAAGAGGCGCGCTCGTAGGTTTTGCCGAAAAGGGCCGGGAATGGCGAAAAGCGTGTAAAAATTTGGTGTCAGGATGCATCCAAAATTGTGGAAATTGCATCTGAGCTTAGGTTTACGCGATATTTGATGTGGAGCCTGAGGGGTTCCAAAAGCTTCGCCCCCAAACCCTTTCTTCCTCAATTTATAGAACATTAGCGTATCTGGGCTTGTCTGTCTTTTTTTAGATTTCTGTGTGACCGGCAAGTCTGTTGAACCCTGACCTCGTTTAACCAATAATAGGAGAAGTTGCCAGTGGCAAGCAGACGTATCGACAGTGGTCGCCGCCCCTACGGCTCGATTTTCAATCAGCGCGTCCGGTCCTTTTTAGCGCTCAGCCTCGTAGCCTTTATTCTCGTCACGTCTTTCAGCCTTCCGGCTTTAGCTCAAACCCAGAGCAGCGATTTCATCATCGCCCCCAAGACGGAAACGGCACCCCCCGGCAAGGCTTTCACCGTTTACGAGGGAGAAAATGGAGAGGTCACCTGTCGTGAAGCCACGCTTGCCGAAAGACGCGAGATGTTCAGAGGACGCTCCGGGCAGACCCTGCGCCAGATTAATCACCTTAAATCATCTGTGAGCGATGCGCGCGAGGCAACACAAAATGCGGCAGGCCCCGGAGGGTTGACAATCATTCTCCTCGGCACAGCGCAACTGGACGCGAATCCGGCGGCCAAGGCTGCTTTCACGGCGGCGGCGGCTAACTGGGAAGCGATTATCAAGACTCCCATGACGGTGTATGTGGAAGTGGATTACGGCACTACACATTTTGGCCAACCGTTTTCCAGCCCACAAGTTCTGGCCTCCACATTCTCTCCGGCAGTCTTTACCAGCTACTCGGCTGTCAGAGGTAACATGGTGGCGCAGGCCACTAATACGGGCAGCTCAAAATCAGCTCTCTACAGCCTGCTGCCTGCGTCCGTTGTGCCGACTGACCTGGGTGATGATTATGTGATGTCCGTGAACGCGTCAATTGCTCGCGCCATCGGTTTAATCCCCGCCGACGCTACCCAGAACGACCCCAGGCCGAGCATCGCCTTTAACTCAGCGAAGGCTTATGACTTCAATCCTAATCCGTCTAGTGGTTTATTATGTCCCGGGAATGGTATTGACTGTGATAAGACGGATTTTGACGCCGTCGCCACGCATGAAATCGGTCATGCTTTAGGATTTACTTCAAATAACGGTGATAACGGCGAGCCTCCCAATATCGAGGTGTGGGACCTGTTCAGATTCAGGCCGGGCGTCACCAGTTTTAATTCTAATCAGCGCATCATGTCCAGAGGCGGCTCGCAAATATTTTTCGATGGTGGCGCAACGGAGCTTGGTCTTTCGACAGGCGGGCCTGATGGCACTGTTGCCGGTGGTGGAGATGGAGCGCAGTCAAGCCACTGGAAAGAGGATAATGAGCTTCCATCTGCTCATATCGGTATTATGGACCCAAGCATCCCTAAGGGGCGCCGTGAAGTAATTACCGATAATGACAAGCGCGCGATCCTCATGTTTGGCTACAGCCTGGACAGCACTGCGACACCGCCGCCAGCGCCGCCGCCTCTCACGCCGCCCACCCATAACAATTTCGTTAATGCACAGGTCGTGAGCGGCTGTTCGGGTACTGTCAACGAAACTAATCTCGCCGCGACGCGTGAAACCGGAGAACCTAATCACTCGCCGGATGGTGGCGGAGGAAGTCGTTCCGTCTGGTATCAGTGGACTGCTCCGAGCAGCAACAGCGTGACCATTACGACGAAGGGCAGCAGCTACGATACCGTCCTGGGAATTTATACCGGAAGCAGCGTTAACGCTTTGACGTCCGTCGGAAAAAATGATGACGTCACTCCGGGCTCTGATACAAGCAGCAGCGTGACCTTTACCGCCACTGCGGGGACGACCTACAGAATCGCCGTTGACGGTTATAACAACGGCGGCTCAGGCGGCGACATGGGCAATATCAAGCTCAACTGGAATCAGAGCAACTGCACGGTGGTAACGCCGACGCCCACACCGACGCCGACGCCGACTCCGCCAGTGACGATACCGACACCCGTGCCGCCTCCGAGCGGTTGGTCTACCACGACCTTGAATTCCAGTCAGGTAGACATACAGACGTGGAAGCAATCAAACGGCCATTCTTACGCCAAGGTGCAGTTGACTTTCCCCCACGCTGGCTACCAGGTGCAGAACTCGAACTGGGGATTCCCCCTCAGTGGACCGCTTCCGCTGGTCGGCAACCAATTAACAGCCGACGCGCAGGTGGAAGTCTTCAACGGCGCGAGCATTCAACAACTGGTCACCATCGTCCAGATTTACGACCTCGGCACGCTCGCCGATGGCGGCTACACTTTCAACTTCAAGACTTCGGGTCAACTGGCTAAGGCCGTCAACTTCACGGTCTCCAGCGCTGCGCCGCCAGCGAACCCGATAGACAATCAAAGGGAGTTCGTCCGCTGGCAATACAAGGATTTCTTAGGACGCGAGCCTGATCAGGCGGGCTGGGACTTCTGGACCGACAACATCACGAAATGTCTGGATGCTGCTCGTCGTCCTCCGGGACAATCAATCGAAGTGTGTCTGGACAGGCAGAGAGAAACCACCTCGGGCGCATTCTTCCTCTCACCTGAGTTCCAGTACACGGGCTACTACGTCTACCGTGTCTTCAAGGGAGCACTCGGACGTGCGCCATACTTGTCGGAGTTTCTCGTCGATCAGGCGTTTGTCGGCAACGGCATCATCACACCTGCGGGACTCTCAGGCGCTCAGGTCAATCAGAACAAGCAGGTATTTGCCAGCCAGTTCGTCCTGAGGCCGGAGTTTGTGGCTATCTATGGAGGGCTGACCAACGCTCAGTACGTCGATAGATTGTTCCAGACCACAGGCGTCACACCGACAGCGGCGGATCGTCAGGCATTGATTGACCAGTTGAACGCTAATCCCAGTCAGCGAGGAGAGGTGTTGTTCAAGGTGGTGGACGGGATTAACGTCATCAGTGAAGGGAATCAGCAGTTCACGACGACGTATGGACAGGCGTTCTACAACCAGCAGGTCAACCAAGCGTTTGTGCAGATGGAGTACTTCGGGTACATGAGGAGAGACCCTGACAATCCGGGATTTGCGTTCTGGCTCGGGAAGCTGAACAGTTTCCCGAGTTACATCGAGGCGGAGATGGTGAGAAGCTTTATCGTCTCGCCGGAGTATCGCTCTCGCTTTGGTGCGCCCTAAGGGGCGCACCAAAGTTATAGAAGTTGAGCCTCACTCAACTTCTGTTTCTTGATTTAACGAACCTTAGCTTGTCCGTTTCCTGAAAGTTCTGTGAAGCGGGCAAGTCTCTTTTGAACCCGTACTTTTTTCCAGGAGGAGAAGTTTCTTAGTGTCCAGCCGTTCCCGCTCTCGGATGTGCCCCCGCACTCCTGCTTTCGACCTCTTGCTCAGCGAGCGATGGCGCGCCTTCATAGCGCTCTCGCTCGCGGCTTTACTCTTTCTGACACCTTTAATCGGCAGCGTCTCGGCGCAGGAGCAGTATGATGTTGTCGATCGTGCTGATGCCGGAAGTCAGGAGCCAAAACAAAAAGTTAACCGCCAGTTGAGCGAAGCGCCTGTCAAGTTTGTGCCCGGCGAAATCCTCGTTCGCTATCGCACGGAAACAACAGCCAAGGGAAAAGAGAACGTTGCTGACGTGTTGTCCGCTCGCGGCGGTCGCGTGGTTCAGGTTGAGGTCGAGCGTTTCGAGGGCTCAAAGCTGGTCAGGGGCTTGCGCGTTGCTCGTGTCCAACCGGAAGAGACTTTAAGCGCCATAGAGGCTCTGAATAACGACCCGGATGTCTTGTACGCCGAGCCGAACTACATCGTACACACGAACGCTCTGCCTAACGATCAGATGCTCGCACAGATGTGGGGTCTTAAAAACACCGGGCAACTAGTGAACGGCCTTCAAGGCATAGCGGGCGCGGACATAGACGCCGAGCTGGCGTGGAATATAACTACGGGTAGCAGCGATGTCGTAGTCGGCGTCGTTGACACGGGAATTGACATCAATCATCCGGACCTCAGAGACAACATCTGGGTCAACCCGGGCGAAAGCGGCGGCGGCAAAGAGACGAACGGCGTAGACGACGACGCCAACGGCAAGGTAGACGACGTCAACGGCTGGGACTTTTATTGTTCGAATTCCGCCCCGTGTCCGGGCGACAAGTCCGTCTTTGACGATCCCAGCATTGACGCCCACGGAACGCACGTCGCGGGAACCATAGGGGCGTCTGGCAATAACACCATCGGCGTCACGGGCATTAACTGGCGAGTTAAAATAATGCCCCTCAAGTTTCTGGGTTCCGCCGGCGGAAGCGGCCCCACGTCGTCCGCCATCGCGGCCATCAACTACGCCGTTAGCATGCGCCAGCGCGGCGTCAACATTCGCGTGCTGAACAACAGTTGGGGCGGCGGCGGTCAGTCCGCAGCTTTACTTGATGCGGTCAACGCCGCTGGCACTGCGGGGCTTCTCTTTGTCGCAGCGGCGGGCAACGACGGTACGGATAACGACGACCTGCCGCATTACCCGTCTAATTATGGCGTGGCAAACGTGATCTCTGTAGCGCGCACGAATCAGTTGGATGACAAGTCGCCTTCGTCTAACTTCGGGACGCGGACGGTTCACATAGGAGCGCCCGGGAATTCAATCCTCAGCACGACGCCCAACGGCAACTACCAATTCTTTAGCGGCACTTCGATGGCCGCGCCACATGTGACGGGCGTGGCGGCGCTCATCCTTGCGCAGTATCCGAACATCAGCATGGCACGTTTGCGTTCCGCCCTCATTTATAGCGGCGACCCCATTCCGTCCATGGCGGGTCGGGTCACCAGCGCGCGGCGCTTGAATGCGTATCAAGCGTTATTGAATGCCGCCGAGACTGATACGATTGAGCCGACGATTAGCAATCTCACAATCAGCTCGCAGAGCGGGCGCACCGTAACCCTGCGATTTTCAACAGGTGATGACGGCCAATCGGGCAATGCCTCTCTTTATCAGGTGACTTTTTCTCCGGGCGGGGAATTCCTGCTCGCTTCACAGGCGGGCGGCAGTGGCAATCCGCAACAGTTGACCGTCAACGTTCCCGTCAAGTTCACGTCCGGGACGCTCAGCTTGAAGGTCTTTGATAACGCCGGTAATGTTTCGACTTCGGTGGGCGTTCCCGTCAATGTCGATGCAAACAGCGCAGACCCTTACGTAGTTAGTTTAAGCGCGTCGAGCGCGCTCTCTACAGGCGGCGCGGGGCTGGCGTTTAATGGCGACGACATCTTGCGTAAGGACATTCAGTTGCCTTTCGCCTTCCCCTACTTCGGGCAGAACCGAAACACTGTGTCGGTCTCGTCGAACGGAAATTTATACTTCACGCCCGCGCCGGTCGGAGCGAGCCCGCTGGAGGCCGGAGACATTCTGCCATCTTCGCAGCGACTTTCCGCTCTCAGTAATCAGGGGATGATTGCGGGCCTGTGGGAAGACATAGACCTGCGCACCTGTTTCCGTCAGAACGCCGACGTGTATGTCGTCACGAGCGCCACGTCCGCCATCTTCCGTTGGGAAGGCGTTCGTTTCACTGACTCGAACTGTCCGGCTTCGCCGACAGGCGCGAATGCCATCAATTTTGAGACGGAGCTGCGGAGCGACGGCACGATTATTACGCGTTACGGCAGCGGCAACACGAGTCTTCGTCCGATCGTCGGCATCTCGGCGGGAGAGACAGACACCCTGTCCAGCGCGGCTAGTAATGCATACGTTGTTAACTCGCACACGAACATCAACTCACAGATAAGTTTGGCAAATGCTCAGACCGTGACCTTCGCCCCGCGCGGCGCAGCACCGTCTCCAACGCCGACCCCTACGCCCACACCAACGCCGACTCCAACACCGACACCGACACCAACTCCAACGCCGACGCCTACTCCGACACCGACACCGACACCTACTCCAACGCCTACACCAACTGCGACCCCGACGCCGTTTCCGCCTCCGGGCACCTGGAGCCCGACGACCTTGAATTCCACGCAGGTCAACATCCAGACGTGGCGGCAATCGAACGGCCACTCCTATGCCAAGGTCAAGCTCACCTTCCCCAACGCTGGCTACCGCGTCCAGGACCAGAACTGGGGCATTCCTCCGAGCGGCGTCCTGCCACTTGTCGGCAATCAATTAACCGCCGACGCGCTCGTCGAAATCTTTAACGGCGCGAGCATTCAACAACTGGTCACGACGGTTCAGATTTATGACCTCGGCACGCTCGCCGATGGCGGCTACACCTTCAACTTCAAGACCAGCGGGCAGACGGCACTGGCTGTGAACTTTACTGTCACAAGCGCTGCGCCGCCAGCCAATCCGATAGACAATCAAAGAGAGTTCGTCCGCTGGCAGTACAAGGATTTCTTAGGACGCGAGCCTGACACTGCGGGCTGGGACTTCTGGACCGACAACATCACGAAGTGTCTGGATGCTGCTCGTCGTCCTCCGGGACAATCAATCGAAGTGTGTCTCGACAGGCAGAGAGAAACTACCTCGGGCGCATTCTTCCTCTCACCAGAGTTCCAGTACACGGGCTACTACGTTTACCGTGTCTTCAAGGGAGCACTCGGACGTGCGCCATACTTGTCGGAGTTTCTCGTCGATCAGGCGTTTGTCGGCAACGGCATCATCACACCTGCGGGACTCTCAGGCGCTCAGGTCAATCAGAACAAACAGGCATTTGCCAGCCAGTTCGTCCTGAGGCCGGAGTTTGTGGCTCGTTACACTGGCTTAACGAATGCGCAGTATGTGGACAGATTGTTCCAGACGACAGGCGTCACACCATCTGCGGCGGACAGGCAAGCGCTAATCGACCAGTTGAATGCCAATCCCAGTCAGCGAGGAGAGGTATTGTTCAAGGTGGTGGATGGCATCAATGTCATCAGTGAAGGGAATCAGCAGTTCACGACCGCGTACGGGCAGGCGTTCTACAACCAGCAGGTCAACCAAGCGTTTGTGCAGATGGAGTACTTCGGGTACATGAGGAGAGACCCGGATGGGCCTGGATTTGCGTTCTGGTTAGGGAAGCTGAATAGTTTTCCGAGCTACATCGAGGCGGAGATGGTGAGAAGCTTTATCGTCTCGCCGGAGTATCGCTCTCGCTTTGGTGCGCCTTAAGGGGCGCTTGGGGAGGTAAAGCGGCCCTGCAACTGTGGGCGGCAACCTCTGCGCATGGGGAAACGTTGGTAGGCCGTGCGGCTGTCGGTAGCTCGTGGAAGCTACCGACAGCCGCTCAACGTTCAAGGAAGGAGCCGGGGCGGCTTGCGCTTTGTCTAACCTTCCGCTTAAAATGACCGTCTTTAGCCGCTTTGTGCGAGAATCGGTAGCTCCCGCGCGCTTTTCGCTCAAGCTCCCCGGAGTGGTTCTCTGTTATAAACTTTATTTTCGCTATTACTGGCCCGGAGGCTTTCACGTGAAGCAAGTTTTTCGTCTGTCGAGCGCGCTCATCACTGCGCTCTTCATCTTTCTTTGCTCTTATACTTTTACAGCTACCGCGCAGGCGCAAGCAACCGCCGACCCGTTCGTCACGCAAATCTCATCCAGCGCGCTCGACACGCACGCCGGAGACATTGACGGCTCAGGGCGCTTTGTAGTCTTTGAATCCACGGGTGACCTCGCGACCCTCAACCCCGGCGAAGACCTAGCCACGAGGACGACGACCAATAACCGTGACGGCAACCGCGAAATCTTTCTTTACGACTACGCGCAGCGACGCATCTTCCAGATTACCAACACGACGAGCGCGCGCAACAATCCTGCTAATCCGTTTTTTAGCTCGACCCTAGGGCCAAGCGACAAAAGCAATATCAAGGTCGAGGTGCTTAACACGCGCCCCGTCATCAGCTTTAACGGTCGCTGGATTGTCTTTAGCTCGAACGCCTCTACGCCCGGAAGCTTTGACGGCGATGCCAACTCTGCCGCGCTGATGGCCGATGGCAACACGGAAGTCTTTCTATACTTTATTCCGGCAGCGCCCGCAGTGGATTTAACTCAAGGCAATGATGTCGCCTTTGTAAACCTCGCCGCAGGGACGTTCACGCAGGTCACCAATACGCCCGCGAGTCGCTTGCCCTCGGCTGGCTCGGCCACAGCCGCACCCTTTTTCGCAGACGACAACCGCTCCGCAACAGTCAACGACAATGCCTCTATCGTCGCTTTCACCTCGACGCGCAACGTCGCGGGCGCGACCAACAACGACGCCAACCCTGAAGTCTTTCTCTTTAACCGCAACACTGGCGTCTACACGCAGGTAACTACGACCACAGGCACTTTCGTCTTTAACGAGAACCCCTCGCTTTCGGGCGACGGCTCGCGCATGGGTTTTATTTCGACCGCCAACATCCCCGGCACGGGCGGGGCTTCGAACAACGCCGACGGCAACTCCGAAATCTATCTCGCAACGATAGCCACCAGCACCACGACCGTCACAGACCTGCGACAGGTCACGAACACGCCAGCCTCGCCCGTAGGGGCCAGCGTGAACATCTTTAGCCATGGCCGACGCATCAGCCGCGACGGAAATCTACTCGGCTTTGAATCGCTCGCGGATTTGGCTGGCGGCGCGACGCTTCAGCCCTCGTTTGCCATCTATATCTACAACGTCACGGCAAACTCTTTCACGCAAGTCACTCCGCGCACGGCGGCCAACGTCGTTCCGGACATAGAGCCTCGCTTCCCGACTTTTACGGGCGATAACACGACGCTTATCTTTACCTCTGCGCTGAACCTTAGAGCGAACGGGACGCTGGCGGAAAACACCGCCACCGACGGGCTCAATCCGCCGCAGCCCACTGCCTCTGACTCGCGCGTTCAAATCTGGGCCGCGCCCGTCGCTTCGCCGACGACGCTGACGCGCCTGACGAATAATCCTGTCTCAGTCAGCACTAACCTTTTAGGCCCGCCGCTCCTGCGCGCTTTCGCCAGCAACACGCGGCAGCGCATCGCTTTTAATCTCCCGCGCACGGAGTTGGGCGGAGGCAACGGTGACGGTTCGGCGGAAGTCTTCTACCTGCTCACGCCGGTTGCTCCGCCCGTGAGCGACACCGCCGGAACCATCAGCTATTTCACGGGCGCGAGCGAGCGGCCAGTAGTTTCTCCATCGCCCACGCCCACGCCTCCTGCGGTCGGCGGCCTTTCGCCGGGGATGCTGGGAATCGCGCGCTCCGCCGTCAATACGCTTGCACCGTCGGCCAAGGTGGCTACCTGTTTGGTGGGACAGGTGTGCATCTCCATCAGGCGCACTCCGCCCCTGCCGGTCGAGTTAAACGGCGTCTCCGTCTCCATCAACGGCGCGGCAGCCGGACTCTATTCCGTCTCGCCGACCCAGATTAACTTCGTCGTGCCCGTCGGATTAGCGCCGACCACGGGAACCAACACGTATCCCGTAGTCATCAACAACAACGGCAATCTGATTCGCAGCACCATCACCATTCAGGCCGCACAGCCGGACATCTTCACGAGCACGATGGGACCGGGCGGACGCGCCCTGGTCTTTGACGTGACGAACCCGCTTGTGGAGATGGCAGAGCCTTTCACGATTACGGCAACCACGACTTTGCGCGTTGTCCTGACGGGCGTGCATGGTGTGCAGGCGAGCCAGATTTCGATTCGCGTAGGCACGACCGACATCACGGGCGCAAGCATTCTCTCGGCAGCATTGCAGAGGGACCAGCCCGGCTTCTATCAAATAGACTTCCGACCGCCGACCTCTCTGGCCGGAGCGGGCGACGTGCCGATCATCGTCACCGTCACCATCAACAACGTGACCTACACGAGCCGACCGGCTGACACAGCGCCGCGCATTCTCATCAACTAGAACGCGCAAGAGCCCCGAAGGGGCGAAATAACAGTAGCCCACATCGTCAGATGTGGGTCAGGCACGAGCAGACATCATCAAGCCCCGTAGGGGCGACATCCCATGTCGCCCCTACGGGGCTCACTCATTTATCCGCTGCCTGTTCCCACGGCTGACGCCGTGGGCTACTGATATCTCGCCCCTTTCAGGGGCTTATTGAGATTTGCTTTCATCCTTGCCACAGGTCAGTGCGTGAATCTGTGCGGCGACGCGCGCCGTCGCGTTCTCATCCGTCCGGGTCTCTTTCATCCACGCGCTCATCAACGAGGCGGCGCGCCGCGCCAGCTTAAACCCGTATGCGCGCGCGCGAAACGTCTGCGCTTCGCGTGCCAGCTCAATGAGCGTCCGCACGTAATCCAACGGCGCGTGCTCACGCTCAAGCATCTCTCGCCCACGCTCGCCCATCGCTGCAAAGCGCGCAGGGTCATTCACAAGCGCGCTCAAGTGTTTGCTGATGTCCGCGACTTCATGTTCCGGACGGACGTGCGCGACTACATCAGGGGGAAGCGTGCCGTACCATCCGATGCGGGTCACGAGCGCTGGAAGCTCGTGCGCCCAGATGCGTAGCTGGCTGCCCGACGCTTCGCCCACGGTCGGATAGCGCAGGTTCACGGCCATGTCCGCTTCCGCAAGCGCGCGCTCCAGCTCCGCCTCCGGCACAAAGCCGTGCACATGCACGAGCTTTTTTAGCTCAAGCTTGCGTATGCGGCTGCGCAGGCGCGACATCTCCTCCACTTCGCCGTAGATGTCCAGCCGAAAGCGGTCTCTTGCGGGATGATGAGAGAGCGCGTCAAGCAAGGCGTCCAGCCTGCGGTTGCGCCCGATGTGGCCGAAGACTATCAAGCGAAAGCTTTGCGCCTCGTCGCGCTTTACTGGTCGTTCTCGTCGCACGTCGCGGGCCGCGAAGGGCAGCGGCGCGTATGCCGCGAGCAAGCTCGTCTCGCTTCTTAAATCCTCGTAGGCTTCGCGCGTGTGCGTGACGACGCCGAAGGCATTACGAAGCGCCAGCCGCGTCAAGGGATAAAGTTGCGCCATGCGCTCGATGTCGCGTCCCTGATTCATGTAAGACTCGCGCGCCTCGCGTCGGCCCTCTTCGCCGTAGTAAAAACCCATCACGTTCATGTAGCCCTTGAGGTCGCGCCACTGCGCGCGATAGAGGCCGTCGAAAAAATGATGAAGACGAAAATCATGCAGGACGACAATGCCCGGTTGTTGCAGGCTCACTTGCCAGATAGCGCCGTGATAGAGAGGGTTGTTGCCGATGTTGTAGAAATTGACGTCCGCCTGATTAAGCTCCGGCCACGGAGGGCGTCGCAAATCTATCCTTCGCACGCGAGCATGATTTTCAAGCTCGCGGTCCCACTCCGGTTGATGCGTCCAGAGCGTAATTTGCGCGCTCGACTTGAGCGCAGGCAGAATGCGCGCCGTGTAATGCGCTATGTCCGTGCGAGCCGGAAGCAGGGGCGAAAACCAATTGATCTTCATGAAAGAAGCGTCCTCACAACCCTCTCCCACGAAAGGTCCATGCTCTCGTAACGCCTGCGGCCTTCCGCTCCCATCTCGCGCGCGCGGTCGCGTTCCGTCCAGAGCGTGTCAAACGCTTCGGCCAACTTCTCTGGCGTCGGCTCCGTGATTAAGCCCGTACGCCCGTGCGTGACGAATTCAAGCGGCCCGCCCGAATCCGTGCAGGTCACCACAGGCTTTGATGACAACATGGCTTCGAGCGTCACGTAGCCGTAGTCTTCATCCATCGGCGGATAGATAACGCCGAGCGCGTGAGCATACATTTCACGCTTTTCATCTTCTACGATTTCCCCGAGCCACTCGACGCGGTTGTGTACACGGAGCTTGCGCGCCAGTTGTTGAAGGTCATTTGCGTAGGAAGGATTGTCGGGGCTTCCGGCAAACTTCACGCGCACACCCTCGCGCGTCAGCGCCAGGGCTTCGAGCACGAGCGATTGCCGTTTGGGCAGACAGAGACGGCTCGGGAAGAAAAGATAATCGCGTGCTTCGGCTGTGTAAAACTTTTCGGCTCCGGGCGGCGGGTGATAAAGCGGCGTCGAAGCGATGCCGCAATACTTCTGCAAACGCTCGGCTACGTTTTGGGAGTTGGCATAGACGGCGCGCGCTTCGGGTATCAATTGCCGGTCGGCTTCGCGAATCGCGTCGCGCACCTCCGTCCCGTTCGGGTAATAAACCAGATCGGTCAGGGGATGATCCCACAGCTCATAAGCCGTGCGATGCTGGTGCAGAATCCACAGCACCTTGTTCGTATGCGGTATCAGGTAAGCGGGAAACTTTAAGCCTATCAGCAGGTCGACTTTTGTCCCCGCGACTTCCGTCACGTCGAGCAGGCGACAGGCCAGCATGTGGTCCAGAATTTTTTCGGGCGGATACCACTTGAAGGGGATGGCTATAATCTCTGCTTCGTGGCCCGCAGCGCGCAGTGCGTCTCGTAAATTTTCTGCATGAATCTCCGCGCCCCCGCGTATAAAGGGTACGTGCGCGGTCGCAATCAGGATTCTCATCAATCGCCCCGTTGTCCCCGTATGCTGTAATCCATAGGCCCGTAGAACAGCTCGTTAAAACGCCTGGTCAAATCATTGTCTCCCTCTACTTCGGCGGAAGTCCACGGATGCAGGTTCGTAATCACAACTCCGGCAAACCCGCGCGCTTCCAGTAGAAACTTCATCAACAGGGCGGGCAAAGGGTTGCGATGCGTCGGGTCAAAGTAGAAAAAATGACTTCCGACCAGCACGTTTTCCGGATTCGGCGTCTCGAAGAGAAGAAGGCCGCCGGGGCGAAGCACGCGCAAGCTCTCGTCTACGAGCCGGACCAGCGCTTCAACCGGCAGGTGCTCTATGATGTGAAAGCCCGTGACCGCGCCCAGACTCTTATCAGGAAGATTTTTAAGATAGTCGAGCACGTCGCCTTCGGCTACATCAAGACCGAGCGCGCGGCATTCGTCGAGCAGTACACTGTTTTGATCCACGCCGCGCGCCGCGATGCCTTCTTCACGCAACAACTCAAGCCACTCGCCGCGACCACAGCCCAAATCAAGAAGCGGCGCTTGTTCGTCAACCGTCGCGCTCGCGCGCACTTGCGCCAGATAGATTTGAAAGCGTTCCTTTATCTCCCGGCGGCTGCCGCGAAAACGGTCTTCAAGAGCGGCGTAAAAGGCATCAAGAAAATGGCTGTCCCCGGCGGTCGCAGTGCTTAGAGCTTCTGTACGGTTGCGGTCGCCCGCAAGCTCTTGAGGCTTGCCGATAGTACGGCTCTCTTCAAACAGCTTTTGCAAACGCTGCCCTTGGAGCGCGACTTCAGCGCGCGTGCGCCGAAACTGTTCATGAAAGAACTGTTGTAGATTGGCGCTCTCCTCGTTGATGCGCGCGTCGAGATGGGCGGAGACTTCTGCTAATCGCGCGGCGTTCTCGATTTGTGCTTTCTCAAGCGCCTCTTGCCGGTGCGAGATGACGGCCAGCGCTTCGGACAGCCTGTTGGAGTAATCGGCTAAGCGCTCGTGCTGGGCGAGCGTGTGCGCTTCAAATTGCTGCTGGTTGCGTATCAAAACGGGAAGCCGCAGGAAGGCCATGCCCAGACGAATCGGATAGCCTATGAGGGGCAGGCGGCCCAACTTACGAATCGCGGCGGGCACTCGTAAGCCTTCGACCTGCACATTACGATCACGCCCTTCCTTTGAGTAACGCAGAGAGGCGAGCACGTCTATCTTGTTCATCGCGCCGCTGCGCAAGCTCTCCAGATGGCTCTCGAAGCCTTCGCGGTCGGGTTGTCGTTTGAGAATTGCGCGATACGCGTTTTGAATAAATCGTGCGTCGTGGTATTTGAGAAGCTCGCGGATGTGATATTGCTCGCGGCTCGCGTCGTCCGAATCAGCCTGAAGCAGAAGCGGCGGAAGCAAACCGTCGTGCGAGCGTGTCTCGTCACCGGAAGAGAGATGCGCGCCCGTGTGCGCCGTAGCCGGGTCAAAGGCGCGCACGCCGCCGTGGCTGTGGCGAGAAATCTCTTCACGGATTGTGCCGGTCAGCTCCTCTACGCTCGGTCGAGGGCGATTGATTTCAGCCATCACATGGTTCGCGGTAACTGTAGAGTGTGAGATTCCCACTGGACTACGCGGGGAATCCTTTCTGCGCTTCGCTTGAGTGATAACGTAACGCTTTCGCGAGCGGCAAGTCAAAGAGATTTGCGATTTTAGATTTGCGATTTTCGATTGGATAAGGATGAAAAGCTTTTAATTTCAAATCTCTGATTTGTCCTCTTCCAATCGAAAATCGGCAATCGCAAATCTAAAATTCTTTATGCGTATAGCTCTTGACGGCATCCCTTTGCGGGAACTCAAAACCGGCGTCGGCCATTACACGTTTGAGCTGGCGCGCGCTCTGTCCGAGCTTGCGCCCGCAGACGAGTTCGAGCTTGTCTCGCCCTACGCGTACCTGACGGATGATGAAAGGGCAGCGGAGCTTCCACGAAACCTGCGCATGTTGCGCTCCCCTGAAAATATTATCGGAAGACGCTGGTGGGCCGTAGGTCTCCCGCGTTACCTCAACCGCGCGGGCGTGGAGCTTTTTCACGGCACGAATTACGAAGTGCCTTTGCGCGGGACCGTTCCGACGGTCTTGACGATTCATGATCTTTCGCTCCTGCTATACCCGCAGACACACCCGGCGCGGCGGGTCATGCGTGCGCGACTCCTGCTGCCGCTGATGACGCGGCGCGCGACGCTCATCGTCACGCCGACGGAGAGCGTGCGCCGCGAGGTCTGCGAGCATTTGAGCATAGAGCCCGCGCGTGTGGTCGCCGTGCCGGAAGCCGCGCGTGCGCTGTTTCGCCCGCTCGCGCCCGCAGAGACGATTGAAGCCCGCAGGCGATTAGGCATCGAAGACGAGTTCCTGCTTTTTGTCGGAACCATCGAACCGCGCAAAAACTTGCAGACGTTGCTGCGCGCTTTTGAAGACGTGCTCGCGACGACAGGTCGTAAGACGCAGCTTGTCATCGTAGGTCGTGAGGGCTGGAAGATGAAAGACTGGTCGCGCACGATTGCACGCAGCGTCGCGACGGAGCGCGTGCGCTGGCTCGGCTACATCACGGACGAAGACCTGTGCGCGCTCTACTCGTCCGCGAGCGCCTTTGTGTACCCCTCGCTTTACGAAGGCTTCGGGCTGCCGCCGCTGGAAGCCATGAGCGCGGGCGCGGCTGTCATTGCCAGCGACATAGATAGCCTGCGGGAAGTGACCGGCGGAGCGGCGCGACTCTTCCCGCCGCAGGACGCCTCGGCGTGCGCGCGAATCCTCATCTCGCTCCTCGAAAACGAGGATGAGCGCGCTCGTCTTTCGGATGCAGGACAACGACGCGCGCGCGAGTTTTCATGGGAGCGGACGGCGCGCCTGACACGCGAAGTTTATGATGAGGCGCTCCGGCGACAAGCGAAAGATTACCGTGGTGGTTCAGTTTGAAATTTCTGAGGGCGGATTCTCTACAAGCTATTCACCGCAGAGACGCGGAGAGCGCGGAGACGACGCAGAGAGTTGAAGCTCTTTCTCTGCGCCTCCTCTGTGTTCTCTGCGTCTTCGGCGGTGAGTTTTAAAAGATAGATTTGGCTCACACTTAAAACAAAAGAGGCTGACCTTGTAGGGTCAGCCTCTCAAAGAGCGACAGGAAAATTCTGGTTGATGCGACTCAGAATCTGGCGTTGTATTCGGGGGAAACGAGAAACGAGCGGACCATCTCAGCGTCTTTGAAGTTGCCGTAGTGGTTGAGCTTGCCGAGCCAGAAGTTGAAGCCCGCCGTGTCCGGGTCGCGGCGCAGGTAGCCGAAGTATTCCATCAGGACGAACGCAGGATTGTATTCCTGGTCGTAAAAAGCTTTGCCGTAAGTCGTATTAAACTGCTGGTTGCCTTCGGCGATAATCGTCACGCCGTCCACGATCTTCCTCAGGACAGAGGCGCGCGTTTCCGTGCCGTTCGTCAACCCGTTGACCAAAGCGGCGCGGTCCTGTGCGCTGGCATTGATGCCAGTGGTCTGAAAGAGCGCGTCCACGTACTGCTGGTTGCTCATGCCGCTGTAGCGTGCCGTGAACTCGCCGCGCTGTACGAAAGCATTGGCAAAGGCCGTGCGGTTGGCTTCGATGGCGGCAGCCGAAAGCTGGCTGTTGACGATGATGCCCGAGGCCACCTGTCTCACTTCCGGCATGAAGTCCGCGTAGAGCGGCATACGCCCAAGACCGCCCTTATAGAGACGGTAAATGTAGTAGCCCGTGTACTGGAATTCAGGCGAGAGGAAGAACGCGCCGGAAGTGTTGGTGCGCTGGTAGTCTACGCACTGCTCAAGCGTCATCCCGGCGATCCGTCCCGCAGGGTCGGTACACAAGCTGATCTGATTCATCCAGTGGGACAAGCCCGGTGTATCCGGGAAACGATTCAGGAAGTCTATGTACTGTTGCTGTACAAAAAAATCCGTGTCGTTGATGGTGATGGCCGTGTTGGTTCCGGGACGCAGGCGCAGCGGCTTAATCTTGATGTTGCCGTAATACAGCTCGGACGGGAGATTCGGGTCTTCCGTCACGATTCTCAAGCTGGGCGCGTCCTGTCCAAACGCACTGACGGCGGCGAATGCCATGATAACCAAGGCCATTAGATGCTTACGCATTAACCGACTCCTTGAAACTCTGATGGTGGGGAGGTCTCTGGTTGCAACGATTTTGTAAGTGAACCCCGAGGCTTCTAGGGCTCTCGCGGAAACCCTGTCAGGCGGACGGGGCTAGAGCCCGCTCAGACAAATAACAGTATAGTTTCTACGCGCGATTTTTGTCAACGAGAGCCCCAAAGAAAGGCAAAAGTAAAAAGGTAAAAGGCAAAAGGGATAAGGATGAAAAGCTATTATTGATTACTTCTCTACAAAATCTGTAAAAGTGGTTTCCGCCTCACTTTTACCTTTTGCCTTTTACCTGTCCTTGCTTCCCGTTCGAGATGATGAGATATTTTACGACCGGCAGGGATTTCCGCTCGGTCATCAGCAATCACAAAAGGCGCTACATCTTCTTTCCCGTAGCGCTTACGATTTTGACCGGCTTTCTACGGCCCTTCGGCTTTATCTTCAACCCGGCCAAGGCTGAGAAGCCGCAAGCCCCCGTGCGCTCATCGCCCTAAATTATGACGAGCTTTATGCCGCCGGAAGAAGCCCACCCGTTAGAGACTCCTGAAGGAGCAGCGCACGAGCCCGCTCGTGCTTCGACGCCTTCGCTGCCCACGCTCGCCGAGACAAAGCATTACCTGCGCGGGTTCGATTTTTTTGAACGCTACGTACAGGGGCAATGGGAAGGCGATCTCTATGTTGAAACTCACGCTCGCCGCTTTCTTGAAACCCTGCGGCTTTTGCCCGCGCTCCGGCCCGCCGCCCGCGTGCTTGAACTCGGCGCTGTCCCCTATTACATGACCGTGCTCGTCAAGCGATTCCTCGGCCTGGAAGTTGACCCCATCAGCTTCTTCGAGGTCGAAGAAGAATCGGAGGCAGTGCACACGGTCTCAAACCGCGAGCGCGGCGAAGAGTACAGCTTTGAGTATAGAGCTTTGAACGTCGAGCGCGACGTGTTCCCGTGCGTTGAGGACACGTACGAGCTGGTCCTGTGCTGCGAGATTCTTGAGCACCTTTTGATTAACCCGAGCCACATGCTTTACGAAATTCATCGCGCGCTCCGGCCCGGCGCGTACTTGATGTTGACCACGCCGAACGCCCTGCGCTGGGGAAATCTCTGGGCGCTGCTGAAGGGCCGGAACATCTACGACCGTTACTTGGGCAACGGCATCTACGGGCGTCACAACCGCGAGTATTCACCGCGCGAAGTCGTTCAACTTCTGGAAGCCGTGGGCTTTGAAATCGAGCGCGTCGAGACTAGAAACGTGTACGGCTCGGAATGGCTCAACAGCATTCCCTTCTTCAGTGGTCGCCGCGACAACATCTTCGTCGTCGCGCGTCGTGGCCCTCATCGTGCGCGCATGGCATACCCCGCAGAGCTTTATGCCCTGATGGACGAATACAAAAACGTCGTGCGCTCTGCGCTCAGGATGGGAGAGACGGACGTGGGCCACCTGGGGCGCGGCTGGTACGAGTTCGAGCCGGGAGAGCCGGGCTTTCGCTGGACGAAGGAGCGGGCGCAAATTTTTCTGAAGAATAACGGCGCGCGTCGCTTACACGTCGAGGCCCTCTCGCATCATCCGCGCATCGCACGGGGCGAGCCGGTCGAGCTGCTTTTACGCGTCAACGGGCGCGCGCTTGAAGCCGTGCAACTGCGCGACCAGCTCTGGCACGATTACTCCTTTGAGCTTGAAGCAACCGAGGCCGATGTCCTGCGCTGCGAGATAGAGGTCTCGCATGCTTTCGTGCCCAAAGAAGAGACGGGCGCGGGCGACGAGCGGCTGCTGGGCGTCTGCGTGCGCCGCGTGTGGCTCGGAGAAGGGATGAGGGCGGAGGGATGAGGGATGAAGTACAGAAAGAGCGTTCTTTGCTTTTATTTCATCCCTCATCCCTCCGCCCTCATCCCTTTCTTTTACTTCGTTTCCGCGTAACTGAAGTTTACCACTCTGAAGATAAGGTTTCTGGCGTCGTTGGGTGCGTCCGCGCGCCTGCCGTTCGATGTGAATTTGATTGTGTGACGACCGGGAGGGACGGTCAGGGTTCGCGCGAAAGGAATGGGCTGGTTATTGAGCTTGATTGATTCGTTGATGAGCGGGCCGCTCAAGGTCAGGGTCGAGTCCTCTTCGCGCGCGCCTGCGAGCTGCATTTCCAGCATCAACCGTCTCTCGAACTGCGTGTTATTCACGATGTGAAGCTCGCCTTCGCTCTCGGCCCAGCGCCAGTTTTCGCCACGCGCGCTTTCCAGTGGATAAACCCCTGTGCCCCACGTCACGTCCAGAGGGTTGAGCGACAGAGCGCGTCTTCGCTCCCAATCCTGCGACTCAAACTTTTGACGAAAATCTTCGTTGAACTGACGCATGTCGAAGAAGACCTGATCTTCGTTGCGGCTGACGATGGGTTGCAAGAGGAGCGTGCTCTGAAGTTTCCTTTCCAACTCCGCTGCGCGGTCTTCATAGCCCTTGCGGTCTATGTAAATGCCGTCGAAGCCTGCGAGCGAAAGCTCTTCCACAAATTCGTCGACGGGCAGCTCGACGACCCTCTTCTCCCAGAGGTCGCCTTCGCGCCCGCGAATCACGCCGTAGCTCCAACGCAAGTGGCGCGACTCAAGATACATCTTTAAGTGTTCGTAGTCCGGCATCTTGACGATGGTTCCTGATTCGGGAAAGCGCGCGTATGGCAACTGGAAAATCATGCTGCCCGGCTCGGGAAGCTGTGCCTCCATGCGCCGCACAAAATCCTGATTGCTATCGAACTCCGGATGGGCGCGCTCATACTGCGGGATAAAGCTAGCGTTCGTTTGATCCAGCACGCCCAGGACCAGAATCGCTGCGAAGAGTGTGATGATAATCGGTAGCTGTAGATTTCCAGCCCGGCGCAGCTTTGCCCCGAGCGGCCCGAAGTGTAAACGATCCAGCAAGAGCGCCACTGCGAAAAGCGAAAAGAAGGCTATGTAGATGCTGATGCGGTTATAGGTTCTAATCTGCGGCGAGACCAGCAAGGCAAAGAGCGCGCCCAAGCCCCCGATTGTTCCTAAGATAACGGCGGCAGCATTGAACACGCTCAGGTGATTCAGAAGCCCACGCTCGCCCTTCTGATTGATGTGCGCCGCGTCCGGCTTGCGGTAAAAGAGCCAGAAGACGAGCGCCAGAAAACCCACCGTGCCCGTCGCCCCAAGCGTTGCGTTGTCGTTCTCGTTAACGAGCGGTGCTTCGTTGTACTTCTCCTTAAGGTCGGCCAGCCACTTAATCCTGTGCTGGCTCATGGGCAGGACCAGTTGCGTGATTTTCAGGCCGTACATCTCGGATTCCGCGGCCTCGCGTCGCACGATGCCCGTGTCTCCATGCTGCCGTATGTAGTTGATGTTCGGCAGTAGGTTCGCTACGAGGCCCGTGAAGATCACGGCGACAAGCACCGCCGCTGCCAGGAGGGGGCGCGCGTTGCGTTGGTAAATGGTCGCGGAGATGCCCGCCACGACGAGAAAGAAACAGGCAAAGAAGGCGAAGTAGACCCCGACCGCAGAGATGAGCAGGCAGATGACGAGCGCCGCTACAAATTTACGGTTACGCAGGCTGAGCCACTTCTGACGCGCACCCTGTTCGTCTCTGCTCTCTCCGACCATAGCCCCGGACGCAATCCACAGCGCCACCATCACCGCCAGCGGCACGGTGTAGTAAGCGGAAAGAAACAGGTGATGCTCGTTCCTGAAGAAATGATAGGGCACGAACGTGTAAAGGAGGCTCGCCAGCAGCGAAGAGAGATACGAAACATTGAAATGGCGCAGCACAAAAAGCGCCGTCGCAGCGACGAGCGGGAACATCAGCAGGAAAAAGAGATTAAAGACGAGCGCATAATCGGAAGAGAAAAGCGTCAGCAGCTTGATAATTAGAAAATTGAGATTTTCCGGCATCGGAAAATCGTAAAGCTCCAATCCCCACGGCACGCCGACCGATGGGTTTCGTAAGTACCAGCCATGATCAATGATTCCTTTGACGAGGGTGCTGTGGTAAACGGCGTCGCCGCCGTACTCAAACATCACTCTCAGCCGAGCGCGATGAAGCTGCATTATCCAGCTCAGGATCAACAGGCAGAGGACGATTGCCGTTAGATACTCACCGGCAATTCTCCATTTCGAGTTCTGAAAAAAAATCTCTTTCACTATGATGCTGATGCTAAACTGAAGTTTCGATCAGGATATTTTCGATTTGCGATTTTAGATTTGCGATTGGATAAGGACTAAAGACTTTGTCGGATTTCAAATCTCTGATTTGTCCTCTTCCAATCGAAAATCGCAAATCTAAAATCTAAAATTCTTTCAAGTGGACGATCAAGCTAAAATAAAACGGTTTCCGGGCTCCCGCGCACTCGCCAGTATCTGGCGCGACCGGAGCGTACGCGAAGCGCTCTTTGTCTTCTTGCTGACACGCTGCTTCGTCTTTCTCGTTCTCATTTTCGTCGGCCAGTTCCAGACCCGGACCTACCGGTCAGCGTTCGCGCCCGACTATCCATTCGCCGTTCAGGAAGCGTCCATTTCGGCCAAGCATCCGGGGGTCGGTCGCAGGCTCAGACAGATATTCCAAAAGGGCGACATCAACATTTACTTAGACCTTGCCAACCACGGCTACGAACGTCACCCCTTCAACGCCGAGAAAAGGACCAGCCAATTTTACGCCTTCTTTCCGCTCTACCCGCTCGTGCTCTGGTCACTGTCGTGGCTGACAAGCGAGACAATCCTGATTGGTGTCCTCGTCTCGAATGCTTTCTTCTTCTTCGCCCTGCTCCTCCTGCACAAGCTCGTGGGCGCGCTCGGTTATGACGAAAGCGTGGCCGACCGCGCGATCTTTTACCTGGCGACGTTCCCGACGAGCTACTTCTTTTCAGTGCCGATGACGGAATCGCTCTTCCTGCTCTTATCGGTCGGTTCGTTCTACGCCGCCGCGCGTGATCGCTGGTGGACTGCCGGGTTGGTCGGCGCTCTCTGTACCGCCTCGCGCTCAAACGGCGTTCTGCTCATCCCTGCGCTGGCCGTATTCTACTGGCAAAGACGCGGCCTCAAAGGCTTACGCTCCGACGCGCTGGGCATCCTTTTAGTCCCGCTCGGGCTTGTCGCCTACATGATTTACTCGTGGCACATGACCGGCAATCTCTTTGCCTTTAAAGACGTGCAGGGTGCATGGGGACGACAGCTTGCCTTTTTCCTCAAGCCGCTCTGGCGATTTCTAGCCGAGCCTTACACCCTCGCCGTGCCCTGGAACTTCATGATGTTGAGCTTCGCAGTCGCGGTGCTCGGGTTCGTTTCGGTTTACTGGCTGGCGCGGCGGCGCGAATGGTCGCTCGCGCTCTACCAGTTGTTTTCCCTCATCATGCCGCTCTCGACCGGCACGTTTCTGTCCTTCACGCGCTTCGCCTCGGTCTTCTTCCCCATGTTCATCGCGCTCGCGTTTTCCGTCACACCCGGTGGCAAGTCCGACCAGACCATACGCTTCATCTTCATCATGTGGCTCGGTTTGATGACAGCCCTTTTCGCCAGCCATGTCACGTTCGCAGTTGCATGAGACGATTTTGGATTTTAGATTTTGGATTTTGGATTAACGATACGAGATTGAAGCTATTCAACATTCGTCGTCGCTCCAATCCAAAATCCAAAATCTAAAATCGTTTATAAATAAATTTCCAGATTGCAGACGGCGACGGAAAGCTCGCGGTCGTCAGTGCTTTCAGGATTAACGGCCTTCGGCTGCCACGTGCGCGCGGCGCGAATCTCAAGCTCGAAGAAACCATTGCTCGCCTGCGCTGCCTCTTCCGGGACGTCTATGGAGATTTCGAGCCAGCCGTAGCGAAAGAGCGAAAAGGCCGCGAGCCGCATCCCGTTCAAGCTCAATTCAAGCCCGAGCGCGCGTTGCCACATGTCCGGCATGTGCGTTGTCACGTCGAGCCGGATTTTCGAGAGCGTCGAGGCGCGAAACGAAACGCGCGCTCGCTCGCCCATCCAGCGCGCAACCGGCGGCAGATAATTCGCGCCGTACCATCCTTCGTCAAAATGCGCGCTCTGGTGACGGTCAAGACAGACGCGCCCGTCCGGCGACGCTGCGTCCGCCATCCCGAACAAACTCAAACGGTCGCGGTGCTCGTTATAAAAAGGCCCGAGCGGCTTGCGGCTCGCTTTCAGGAGCATGTAAAGACCGCTCGGCGGAAGCTTGATGTGAAGGTCGGAGACTCTCTGAAAGATGTAGCCCATCGCCATGTCGAAGGCGCGTCGCTCCTTGTACGAGAGACCCCTCAGGTATTCCACAAAATCTTTGTCAAAGGGCACGCCGTAGAGACTCGCCTGCTTGACGATTTCGTCCGCGCTCAACGCGAGCGTGTAGCGCGGCTCGGCCTCTACGTGCTCGAAGAAGCGACCGAAGCGCGCCTCTGTCTCCACCTCGTCTTCAAGACCTATGTGGCCGTCAATCGAGACGAAAGAGCGCAGCTCATCCGCCGTCATCTCGTGATAATCCTTGTGCAGCTCGCGGTTCATGACCTCCACGCCGTGCAGCGTCACGCCGTCCTTTTTGAGCACGCGTCGCGTCTCTTGAAGCACAGCGTCCTTGTCCTCGAACGCGATGTGGCCCATCACGTCCAGGCTCACGACGTAATCGAAAGAGGCATCGCGAAAGGGAAGCGCCGCGAGCGAAGCTTCTACGACCGTGTCGTAAGCGTTGCGCTCGGCGACTTTCAAGAGGTCGTTCGAGAGGTCCACGCCCGCCAGGTAGACGTTCTTATTCTTGAGCAGCGCGAGCAAGCCTTCGCCGCAGCCTAAATCGAGCACGGAAGAATGCGGGCGCACGTTGTCGTAAACCCACATCGTGCGCGCAAAGCGTATGTCGAAGCGATTCACGGGGTCGAAGTAGCGCGCGTCGAGCACGCCGTTGGTGAAGAACCTTTCGCGGTAAAACCGCGCGAGGTCGTCAATGCCCGCGTGAGCGTAAAAGTTTGTTATCTTTGGCGAAGAGACCAACGTTTCCCACCTGAAAAGTTTACGGTGAGCTTGAAAATCACGCTCCCAAACGTTCGCAGAGCGCGCGCACCTCTTCGATGCGGCGTTCCAATTCTTCCAGACGAGGGAGCGAGCCTCGCGGCGCGTCCTCTATTCCCTCTTCCGATAGCTCAAGCTGAAGTTGCTTGAAAGAGACGCGCATCTCGTCGAGCAGGACTCGTATGCGCTCCGCTTGTTCCGCACGCAGCCGTTTGATTTCGGCTGCTGTCAAAGTGGACGCGTCCGGCGGCTCTGTTTGAACAGGAGACGGCGGAGCAAGCGCGGCGGTTGAAATAAAGCCTGTGTCCGCGAGCGCGTTACCACTGCCCGTCATCCGCTCCAATCCCTTCAGCCGCTCGTCAAATGATGCAACGAGATCGAACATGTCACGCAGGGCGGCGTGCGTGGCCGAGTTAAAATTCACCTGCTCCCAAACGTACCAGCGCGTCATGCTGCGCGCGCGCCGCTTGAGCCACAATTCAAGACGCCTGAGCAAACCATGCCGGTTCGTTTGAATGGGCGGCAGTTGGCTGCGCGTGCGCGCCGTCGTTTCAAGATGCGCCGCGATGCGCGACCGAAGCGACGCTGGGCTCTCCGCGTGATGCGCCGCCTGAGCGAGGATGCGTGTGCCGCGCTCAGGCTGGGACGCGAGAGCGTGATTGCCACGCGCGCGCTCGGCTCTATCGTTTCCGTTCCGGCTCTCAGACATGATGCGCGCTCTCTCGAACGCGGTTCTCTGTGCGTGCCGCGCTCTCATTGATGCGCCGCGCAGAGGCGCTCGCGTTTAAGTTAACCAGCCCTTCTATCAGCTCGGCGCTCGTGACGCGAAAGAATATCACGCCGTCCATCCAATCATAACCGATGCCCTCTTCATAGACGGCGCTGCTGTGGACGGCAAACGAGAGCGAAAAGAGATCCGTCGCCAGCCAGCAATCGAAAGAGAAAGTGACTTCGACCGTCTCGCCGCGCCGGACTTGCCCGAGTCTAACTTCCTGCTGTTCGGTGTTCGTGCCGTAGACGTGAACGCCGTGGCGATTGCGTATGACGAAACCAAAAACAGGATTTTCAAGATCGCTGTGAAACCGCACGCGCATACGCACCATGACGGGCGCGCCTGTTTCGACTACGTCTGTGGAAGAGCGCACGGCTGCGTCCAGAAGCTCCGCGCTGACAATCTCCGCGCTCCCGTCGCCGTGCCGGTAGCTGTAGCGCAATGGCGCTCGCGCCGCTTCATGCGCTGCGCTCCGCTCGCTTTCCACTGCGTCAGCGCCCGCGTCGTTCGAGCTTTCGGCCTCGTAAGCCTCCTCGCGTTCCATGATAAGTTTCTGGTAACGATTGAGCACGTCGGTCGGTCGGCCATCGGCGATTATCTGGCCTGCGTAAAGCAGCAGAGCGCGCGAGCAGAGATGACGAATTGCCGCCGGGTCGTGCGAGACGAAGAGGATGGTCGAGCCCTGCTCCTGCATCTCCTTGATGCGGCGCAGGCAGCGATGTTGAAAAACAGCGTCGCCCACGGCGAGCGCCTCGTCCACCAGAAGAATCTGCGGGTCGGCGCTGACGGCGATGGCGAAAGCAAGGCGGACATACATCCCGGACGAATAGGTCTTGACGGGTTGATGTATAAAGTCGCCTATCTCCGCGAAGCGCTCTATCTGCGGCAGCAAGCGTTCGGTCTCGCGCTTTGAAAAGCCCAGAAGCTGAGCGTTCATGTAAACGTTCTCGACGCCCGTGAACTCCATGTTGAAGCCCGCGCCCAATTCCAAAAGAGCGGCTATACGGCCATCATAAAAGACCTCGCCCGTGGTCGGCTCAAGCGTGCCCGCTATGATTTGCAGCAGAGTGGATTTGCCGCAGCCGTTCGGGCCGATGATGCCCGTCGTCGTCCCACGCTCAATCTCAAAGCTCAAGCCCTTGAGCGCCCAGAACTCGCGGTGACGCCGCACGCGCCCGCGCGTGATGGCCTCTTTCAGACGGTCGCCCGGACGGTCGTAGATACGATACCGCTTGGAGACTTCCCGTACGCCGAGTGCCGTGCTCATGTGCATACAATAGCGAAAGAGGCGTCCCGGTGTCGAACCCGTCGGAAATTCCGAGCCTCAAATCATCAAAGTTATGCGAGAATGACGAGAGTGATGCGACTTGAGACAAGGCGAGCAAGTCCCTTCTGGCAGCCGTTGCGCGAGCTGCCGCGTCGTTGGGATTTAATCTCGTCGCTCACGCGGCGCGAGCTGGCGGCGCGCTACAAGGGAAGCATCGGCGGCACGCTCTGGGCCTTTGTCACGCCCCTTGTGATGATAGCCATCTTCACGTTTGTCTTCGCCAAAATCTTCGGCGCGCGATTCGGCGCACGCGGCAACGCCTGGGAGTTTGCGCTCTATCTTTTCTGCGGCCTCCTGCCATGGACGGCGTTTCAGGAAGCCGTACAGCTTTCCACGCAGACCATCGTCACGCACGCCAACCTCGTCAAGCGCGTTGTCTTTCCGCTTGAGCTGCTGCCCGTCTCGCACGTCCTAGCCTCTTTCGTCAACCAGTTGTTCGGAACAATCGCGCTCGTCATTGCAAGCCTCATCATCCAGCGCGAAATTCACCCCAGCTTGCTCTGGCTGCCCGTGCTCTTTGTGCCGCAACTTCTGGCAACGCTCGGCGCGGCGTGGCTCGTCGCATCGCTAGGCGTTTTCCTGCGCGACATGGTGCAGGTGATGTCGCTTGTGCTGACGGCGTGGATGTACCTGACGCCGATTATTTATCCTGAGTCGGTCGTGCCCGAGCGTTACAGGACCATTTTGAATCTGAATCCCTTCACGCCGCTCGTGCGCAGCTATCGACACGTGGTGCTCGAAGGCAAGCCGCCGGACTGGCCGGGGCTGGCCTACTTTACAGTCTTCGCGCTCGTCATTTTCGTCTTCGGCTACTGGTGGTTTGCGCGCACGCGCCGGAGCTTCGCCGATGTTATTTGAGAGCCGCGTATGAAGCACCTCGTCAACGTGTGGCGGCTGCTGCGGCCCTGGCAGTGGGTCAAGAGCGGGTTTGTTTTCGTCGGCCTCCTGTTTGCCAAAGCGTGGCGCGAGCCACTGATGCTGCAAAGAGTCCTGCTCGCAGCGCTCGCCTTTTCCCTCGTCTCAAGCGGCGTCTACGTCTTCAACGACCTCTTTGACAGGAAAGAGGATCGGCTACACCCTCGAAAAAGCGCGCGCCCGCTCGCCGCCGGAACAATTTCCGTGACGAGCGCGGTCGTGCTCATCATTATCCTCTGGGGCGCAGGCTTCCTGCTCGGCTGGTTCGTCTCGCCGATACTTTTTTACAACCTGCTCATCTACGTCGTCATCAACGTCGCGTACAGCATGGGACTGAAAACGGTCGTCGTCCTGGATGTCTTTATCATCGCGGCAGGCTTTATGCTGCGCATCCTCGCGGGCACTGTGGGCGTGGGGATTGCGCCTTCGCAGTGGCTTATCCTGTGCGGGTTGATGATGGCGCTGTTCCTCGGATTTACTAAACGCCGCGCAGAGCTTTACGCTGCGAGCAACGTGGACCAGCGAAAGGTCTTGCGCAGCTACCAGCCTGTGCTGCTGGACCAGATGATCGTGGTCACGGCGACGTGCGTGATTCTCACCTACAGCCTTTACACGATGAGCCCCGAGACGATTCGGATTCACGGGACGGACGCGCTCATCTACACCGTGCCGTTCGTGATGTACGGAGTGTTCCGCTATCTCTACGCGCTGCACAACCGCACGGGCGGCGAAGACCCGACCGTGGCGATCCTCCGCGACCCGCACGTTCTGGCCGCCATCGCGGGCTGGCTTTTCCTCACGCTCTGGCTGATAACGAACAAGGGATGAGGGATGAAAAAAGAAAAATCCAAGTTGAATAGCTTCATTTTCATCCTTCATCCCTCCGCCCTCATCCCTTATTTCCAAGGGCGTTGACAGTGGCTTCGAGCGCATGTTAGCGTAGAAAGTTGCGGCCCTTTCCGTTGGGTGCGCGCGAGACATTGACGATGCGTTACCCCTTCGGCGCGGGACGCCTCCAAGTCGGCATACGCGCTTCACCCACCGCTCGTGGTCGTTACCCTTAAAGCACGAGAGACAGACAATTCCTGATGGGCTTCAATAAATCAAAGGTCTTAGGTGCGGCTGAGAAGTTCCTTTCGCAGGGCAAAATTCCGGCAGCCATCAAAGAATACGAAAAAATCGTAGAGGACGACCCCGAAGACCTCACTACGCTCAACATGCTTGGCGACCTCTACGCGCGCGCGGGCGACAAGACAGAGGCCGCGAAATGCTTTGTGCAAATCGCCGACCACTATCGCGAGACGGGCTTTAACCTCAAAGCCATCGCGATGTACAAAAAGATAGACCGTCTGAATCCGGGCACTGCCGAGATTGCTTCGAAGCTCGCGCCGCTCTACGAAGCGCAAGGGTTGGTCGTCGAAGCGCGCGCCAACTATCTACTGCTCGCCGAAAACTACACCCGCGCCAATCAATCACAGAAGGCACTGGAAATCCTACGCAAGGTCGCAGACCTCGATCCCAACAATACTGAGATTAGATTAAAGCTAGCGAACGGATATTTGCGCGAAGGCTTCCAGCGAGATGCCGCGCAAGCCTTTAGTCATGCCGGGGCGCAATTCATCGCCCGCAAGAATTTCGAGCGCGCGCTCGATGCCTACAGTAAGACGCTGGAGATTATTCCGGACGACCACGAAGCCCTGAGCGGGCTGGTGACGTCGCACATGCAGTTGGGAGCGGCGGACGAAGCCGCAGAAGTTTTGGAACGCGCGCTCGGCAAACATCCAGATGATGTCGAGCTGCTTTCCATGCTCGCCTACGCTTACGTGGAGGCGGAAGATGCCGCGAGCGCCGAGCGCGCCACGACCGCGCTGGTCGAGCGTGAAGCAACCAGCTACGCGCGCTTTATCGAAGTCGCGAAGCTCTATTTGAAGGCGAATGATACGGACAGCGCCGTCCGCATTACCTCGTCCATCGCCGAGCAGCTTCTGACCGGGCAAGAGGAATCGCAGTTGATGGAGTTGATTAACGAAGCTCTGGCGCGCAACCCCGAACACATAGAAGCCTTGCGGCTGTTGTTCCGCATACACGGCTGGCAGCAGGACGAAGCGGGCATGCATTCGGCCCTTGAGCGTTTGACGGATGCCGCGCGAGATGCCGGTCTCGTAGACGAAGAGCGGCGCGCGCTCACGCATCTTGCCCGTCTCAGTCCGAACGAGGAGCGTTACAGCGACCGGCTTGAAGAGTTGGGCGGCGCGCTCACAGACCCGGATGATGAGCATGCCTTCATGGCAGACACCTCTGCGGCGCGCACGGATGTTCCGACCTTCGAGAGCTTCATGCTGATGAACGAGCGCGCGGGCGGCGACGCTGCTGAACCCGACAGCGCATCGTCACAAAGCCCTGCCGGGTTCGAATGGAATTCCGTCAACGAGCCGCAACCTTCCACGGACCCTTCATCTTCGTTCGCGGATTTGAACGACTGGACCGACAACGCATCGAGGGGCGAGTCCGTCGAGCCATCGGCCACACAGGGCGAGCAAGCCTCCACGGGCTTTAACGAATTCGACTTTAATAGTCTTGCTCCTCCGGCTGAGACGAACAGTGCAGCCGCGAAGGGCGCGGCGGGCACAACGGATCGTGAATCCGTGCTGCGTCAGGAATTGGAGAGCGTCGATTTTTATCTGGCGCAGGGCTATCTGGACATCGCGCGCGACACGCTTCAGATGGTCGAAGGCCAGTTCGGCCAGCACCCGGAAATCCAGATGCGGCAAGAGCAGTTGAAATCAGCCCTCACCGCGCAAACAGCTTTTGGCGAAGAAGCGGAAGCCGTGCCGCCCGTCCAAACATCCGACGACGTCGAGTTCACAAGCTTTGGGCGCTACGACGTCGCGGAAGAAGCGGCGCAGCCTGACGCTCAAAGCTCTGACGAGCTGGATTCCGCCTTCATGAGTTTGGAAGGAGCCGCAGCGGTTGAGCCGGACCTTGCGCCGCAAGCCGAAGCTTCCACGCCGCCACCGCCAGCCGCGAAGAAGCCCGGCATAGACCCCGGTCTCGCCGCCGTCTTTGACGAGTTTCGCACGGCGGTCGAGGATGAAACGGACGCCGCGAGCGACGGCGACTACGAGACGCACTACAATCTGGGTCTGGCTTACAAAGAGATGGACCTTGTGGACGAAGCGGTCGAGGAGTTTCAATCCGCTGTCGGCATGGTCTCGCCGCAGGACGGAACGCCGCGCTACCTGCAATGCTGCAACCTGCTCGGCCATTGCTTTATGCAGAAGGGCATGCCGCGTCTGGCGGCCATGTGGTTCAAGAAAGGTCTGGATGCGCCCGGTCATTCGGAAGACGAATATCAGGCGCTCCGCTTTGAGCTGGCGACCGCCTACGAAGAGATGGGCGACCTGGATAAAGCCATAGACGTCTTTACGGAAGTTTACGGCATCAATGTTTCCTATCGCGGCGTCGCCGAAAAGTTACGCGAGCTGCAAGCGCAGAAAACAAATTCGTAAATCGTGAATAGTAAATAGTAAATCGTGAATCGTAAATCGTGAATAGAAAAAGCCTGTTCTTCGATTTACTATTTACTATTCACGATTTACTATTTACGTGTTAATTATGTCTGCAAGGCTGACGGTCATCTTCTACATTATCCTGTGCCTCGAAGTCGGCATTGTGCTGACCTTTCTGCCGTGGATACACGTCTTGCCTTTTCTGCCGTCGTTCGGGCTGGGCGATTGGGGCGACAACTATTTCCTGCTCTACGCCGCGCAGAAGACGGGCCTCACGGGCTTGCGCCCCTTTATGGCTTCGGGTTGGGTGCGCGGGGCCGTCTCCGGCATCGGCGTGCTCAATCTCTTCATAGCCTTCTGGGAGATGTCCCACTTTCGACAGACCGTCCGCGCCCTGCAAACAGGCACGAACATACAGCCCGCGTCCCAAAAAGATGACGTTCGCAAAGCCGATTCTCTACCTGATCACGAGCGGGGCGACAACGCCCGCCACTAAACCCGCGAGCCCCGAATTTCAAAACCTGCTCAACGTCGTCAGCCGCGCCGCCTCTTCCGGCATCGATCTCATACAGATACGCGAAAAGAATCTCTCGCCGCGCACGCTCTTTGAACTCTGCGCGCGCGCGTCGGAAATAGTTGCCGGAAGCGGCGTGCGTCTTCTAGTCAACGACCGCGCCGACATCGCACACGCCTCGGCTTGCGACGGCGTTCATCTCACCGCGCGCTCTCTTGATTCGCAAGTCGTGCGGAAAACCTTCGGCCCGGACTTTCTCATAGGCGTCTCCACGCATTCCATAGAAGAAGCTCGACGCGCACGCGACCATAAGGCAGACTTCGCCGTCTTTGGCCCCGTCTTCGACACGCCTTCAAAGCGCGAGTTTGGCTCGCCGCTCGGTCTTGAAAAACTACGCGAAGCTGCACACGCTCTCTCTCCATTCCCGCTCATAGCCATCGGCGGCGTGACACTCGAAAACGCCCGAGAGGTTTTAGCCGCAGGCGCAAGCGGCATCGCCGCCATTCGCTTGTTCAACGACACACCCGACCTCAAAGCAATCACCGGCAAAATCAAATAGCATCCTTTTCATGATGAAACGCCCCTGTTTCAAGCCGTGTTTCATCTGTGAAATAAAATCTTGCGCCTGCAATGCAAGTATGTTATAAGCTTTCGCCGTAAGAGAACCCTCGCCCTTGAGATTAGACGAAGGAGTCGAAGAGATATGTTGAGAAGCATTCTTGCCGTCATTGCCGGAAGCGTGGTGTGGATGATTACGGCGCTCGGGATGGATTCAATCCTGATGGCGTTAGCGCCTTCATTGTTCGACGCAAACGGTCGCGTAGAGAGCGTGCCCGCTCTACTGTTCATGGCGTTTTACAGCTTGCTGTTTTCGGTCTTGGGCGGTTACGTCACGGCGCTCCTGGCGCGGCGTAGAGAGTTGCTGCACGCCTTCATCCTCGGCGTGCTGCAACTACTGATGGGCATCGCGGCGACGATAAAGTTTTGGGACACTGCGCCGTTCTGGTTTCACCTGCTTATCTTAGTGTTGCTCGTTCCGGCCAACGTCTTTGGCGGGCAATTGAGAATCAGGCAGAAGCGAAAGGGAGCGCGAGGGGGCAGGGCTTTTGTCGCCGCCTGACGTACGCGCGCCGTTTGAGAGCGCGTGAGGCGTGGGAAAATTTTGATTGCCGCACGGATGGTTCTTTCTCATCCCGGGACTTCCTCATACTCGCCTGAAGAGAAAGAAAAAAAGCGGGCGCGTTCCCTCAATGGGTCGCGCCCGCTTTTTCTTTGTTGATGAAAGGTCTGCTATTCGGACGGGATTTTCGCGCGCTTGGCTGTTTGCGCAAGATCGCGTGCGCGGGGCAGTAGCTCTACGGAGCGCGTAATCTGCGGATCGTCGTAGTTGAGAATCTGAAACGCAGTGTACGTGCCGTAGGCTGCTGTTGCCAGCTCGTAACGAAGCTGCCGCTCGACGAAGGCGCGCTCTTTATCAAGCTGCGCTGCCGTCAGTTTATAGTCGGTCTTCGTCGTGACGAAATCCTTAAAGGCTTTAAAGAGCGCGTCCGAGACGGGAAATTCCGTGGGCTTCAGGTCGTAACGAAAATCAATCGGCTTGAGCAGCTTGTACTGCTCGCCCGCGGCGACGCGACCGCGCGACAATTCAAGCGCAAAGGCGAAGACGGGATCAATCAGGCGCTGTTGCGTGGGCGTGACCGTGCGCGGCTTGACGACTTCGTCGGGCTGTATGCCGCCGCCGCCGTAGACCGCGCGGCCCGTGTCTGTGCGGCTTTCGGGTCCGGTCGGCGTCTGGGTCGTCTGGTTGTTCTGATTCTCAAGACGGAACGAACCGCCGTTGGTGTAGTAGTCGTAGAAGCTGGCGTTCGAGTAGTCGCGCTGAATCAAGCGGCCCGAAGGCGTGTAGTACTTGGCAATCGTCAGCATCAGCGCCGAGCCGTAATCTACGGGGAAGGGAATCTGCACGAGTCCCTTGCCGAAGCTGTTCTCGCCGACAATCAGCGCGCGGTCGTGGTCTTGCAGCGCGCCCGCGACAATCTCTGAAGCGGAGGCCGAGCCGCGATTAATCAGCACGACGAGTGCTGACTGGTCCGGTTGTTCGTTATCCGCGACGTAGGTTTCGGAGCTGCCGCGTACGCGGCCCTGCTGTTTGACTATGAGCTGCCCGCGTTGCAGGAACATGTTGGCGACGCGCACGGCCTGACTCAGTAGACCGCCGCCGTTGCCGCGCAGATCAAGAATGAGCATCTGCATGCCTTGCGCGCGGAGCTTTTCGAGCGCGGAGCGAAACTCATCAGCCGTCGTAGTGTTAAAGCCGCCCGTCATGGCGACGTAGCCGACGCCCGGGCGCACCATGTAGGCTTCGGGAATGGAAGGCTGCGGGACGGCGTCGCGCGTAATCTCTACGGTTTCGTTGCGGCCATCCAGATGTTCGACAGTGACTTTGACCTGTGTGCCGCGTGGGCCGCGCAGGTGCTCGCGCACCTGACCGTAAGGCTTGCCGAGCATTGATTGACCGTTGATGGATATGATCTTGTCGCCATAGCGCAGGCCCGCGCGGTAAGCCGGAGAGTTCTCAAACGTCGCGCGGATGTAGGTGTTGACGGTCTCGCCCGTTCGCAGGTCGCCGATGGTCGCGCCGATGCCGAAGTATTCGGAGCGCTGGTCTGTGCGAAACTCGTCAAACTCTGCGCGGTCGAAATAGTTCGAATGCGGGTCCAAAGTGCGGAGCATCCCCGTGATGGAAGACTTGAAGACAGAGTTGTAATCGAGCTTGTTGCCGTCAACGTAGTTGTCCTGAATGACGGTCAAAGCTTCAGCCAGATCGTTTTCTATGTCCTCGCTCGTGACGGGGCGTGTGCGGGGCGCGCGTGTCCCCTCGGCACGGGCTTTTGTAGAGCCCTCTGCGGCGGCAGCGCCCTGCGCCACTTCCTTAGAGGACTTGCCTTGTTGTGCATGTATGAGAACGGGCAGCGCAATGCCGAGGATGAGCGTCGCAGAGAGCGCCAGTATGATTCTGTTCCTCACGACAGGTAAATCTCCTTGATAACCGATGCTTTGGCCGATTTGGAAAACCGCCTCAAATTTTGGACGCCGTCGTCCGGGGGGTTCGTCAGTATAACATGGACCTTCCGGCTGGAAGAACTCTCAGTATATGAAAGACAGATTCAAACAGGGATGGACAGGATACAGAAGAAATGATAAATGCAAAGTGCAAAGTGCAAAATTAAAGAGATTCTTGCTGTTCATTCATCATTTTGCATTTTGACTTTTGCACTGCTTTTATCCTGTCTATCCTGTCCATCCCTGTTAATTCTTTCTTCCTCTTAAAACCGCCCACTCCCGACGGAAGGTTATACGAGACCGGAGGTTCGATTGTTGCCGCCACTGTGTGCGAAAATCACAAGTCTATGAGTAATCCAGAGCGCAATGAGTTGCCCGTAGTGTTGTCAATCGCGGGCTTTGACCCTTCGGGTGGGGCGGGGCTGGTGGCCGACATCAAGACTTTCACGGCCTACGGCTGCTTTGCCACGGGCTGTGTCACGTCTTTAACTTTTCAGAACACGGTGGGTGTTTTCGGCGCAGAGCATCAGTCGGCTCGTGTTGTGCACGAGCAGGTCATGCCCGTCGTGCAGGATTTTCATGTCGCAGCGGCCAAGACAGGGATGCTGCCGACGCGCGAGGTGATAGCAGAGGTGGCGCGTCTTTTTCGTGAGACTCCTTTGCCCGCGCCCGTCGTAGACCCCGTGGTTCGCTCCACCTCCGGTTTTGATTTGATAGACGACGAGGCGTTGCGAGCGCTCGTAGAAGAACTCCTGCCCTTGTCGCGCGTCGTCACACCGAACATTCCGGAGGCGGAGCGCATCACGGGGCTCAAGATTGTGGATGAAGAGGGAATGATTGAAGCCGCTCGAAGGATACGTTTGATGGGCGCACGCGCGGTGCTCGTCAAAGGCGGGCATCTCGAACAGGAGGCCGTGGATATACTGGATGATGATGGAAGCATTCAATTCTTCCGCGCCGCGAGAATCGCAACCACTTCGACGCACGGCACGGGCTGCACGCTCTCAGCCGCCATCGCCGCTTCCCTCGCTCACGGGTTGAATCTGGCGGAAGCAATCGCTTCGGCCAAACGCTTCGTCACCGACGCCATACGCCGCGCCCCCGGCCTGGGCCACGGCCACGGCCCCGTCAACCACAATGTTCAAGCGCGCCTGAAGGAAAGATAGTAGCGACGCGGGAACGCGAAGAGGCAGCGACATGGGGAGAAAAAGAAAGATGATGAAGAGAGAGTCGTTTTCTTCTCCCTCGTTCATCGCGTCTCCGCTCTACGCCGGTATGATTCTATTGCCCGTACTGTTTGCAAAATCAGTGAGAGAATCCGTCATCAGCACCAGCGACTTATGGGCATAGTGCCCACGTCGAAGGAGTAGAAAATGTTTAAGAGGCTCGCACTAACCCTGATGCTTTTGCTGTTCATCCCGTCTGTGGCTTTTGCCCAAAAGGCTCGTTCAACACGCGCACAGGCAGATAAAGCATGGCCGATATTTTGGGGCCAATTAAGCACGGCTCTCAAAACGAAAGACCGTGTTGCTTTGAAAAGGCTAATGGCATCCGAAAAGGAATTCTTCTCTGGCGGTGGCGGCGAGACGCGAGATGAATGGATCACGATAACTGGATGGGAAAAGTTACAAACCATACTCGTTATAGGCACCATGCCTTTTAATGAAGTGCAAAATCCAGCGCGCATTACCAAAGATAGGGGCTTGATATTTGAATATATTAGAGGCAGGTGGCGCTTTACAGGGGTGATGGGAGATTAGCTTACGAACATAGTTGCGGAAGGGATGAGGGGGAAGCAAGGGATGAAGGATGAGGGATGAGGGATGAAGTAAAAGCAAAGAGATTCTTTCTTTACTTCATCCCTCATCCCTCATCCTTCATCCCTTCTTTTCATCCCTTTTCTTGTCGCTATGTTGTCGGCGGCTTCTTGCGTGTGAGACCGCTGCGGCGGTCGCTCCTGCGGACGTAGCCCATCGCTTCGTAGAGGTCGCCGTCCGGTCCTTCCGCCGGGTCTCCGACGACGCCGTTGACGACTACCTGTGCGAGACGCAGGCTCTCTTTATCGGCGTTGTCGCGCGCGGTCTGTTCGGAAGACAACTGGTCTTCGAGCGTGGCGATACGCTCCCTTGTGTCGTAAGAAGGTTTGACGGCTGCCTTGAACTGCGCGAGCGTCATCCCGCCAAAAGATTTATCCGGCGCGAGCGTCTCCCACGCGTTAATTATCGTGTTGAGTTTGTCAGGAGTTTTTTCGGTGGTGGCATAGAGGTCTTGCCTCCTCGGTGAGAAGATGAGTAAAGCGCGCACATCTTATGCGAAATCGCGCCGTCAGCCAACGAAATTCTTTAAGCCGCATGGAGATTTACAGAAGACGACCAAATGTCAGGCGCGTAAGACCAATCACCAGCGATTTTCAAGCCGGAAATCGCAGGCGTAAAGCAGGATTTTGAAAAAGTATAGTCACATTTTGAAAAAGTGAAGCAGTCTTTTGCGAAAGGCTAATCACATTTTGAAAAAGTATGGTCGTATTTTGAAAAAGAGTGGTCGAAACCTGCGCTCACAAAGCCCGGATTTGCGCCTATAAGCTTCGGAGTTTCAGCGACTTGAGCCGCATCCGGGCAAACGGGTGCGCGCATTACCTGAAAATCTCAAAAGTCGATACACATGGAATTAGACCGCTAAGAGCGGTATTTTCATTTAGGGCGACTGCGGCTTAATTAGTCTAAAATACCGGAAGTAGCGGTCTAATTGTAGTTAGGCGTCTCGTTGAAACTCTCATTTTAACTATGAATGATAGACTTACTTCTATGATTGAATCGTAATAGAATAAAAGCACATAGACAAAGAGCTAAAGGCATAAAGAATGAAGATATGGATACCCGAACATCTGAGCAGATATTTGTTGGTTTAATCGTGGCATTATTCACCGCCATTATTAACCAAGTGTTTGCTGGTAAGGTTAATTATTTGTGGGTCTTCGGTGGATTTTTAGGGGCAGTATTGTTATATGGGGCTTATCAGAGGTTCGGGAGATTCCCATTCATAAAGTGGCGCGTTACTAATATCCATGATGGAAAAGGTCTATTATTTCGAGACGACCTTCTCGAAGGTAAAAGAGTGGGTGATGCTTGGCAATTTCAGGCAAGTCTAGACAATTGGGCAATTTATGGACCTTACTTGCGACAACCTCTCCGAAAGGGAAAATATCGAGCGATATTCAAGATCAAAGTAGATGATACATCTGGTGAGAATAGACCTATCGTTCACATTGATGTTGCTGTACGGTCAAAAGAACTAGGTGATAAAAGACTAGTTGGCCGAACTCTTACACCTACTGATTTCAATAAGGCTGATGAGTATCATTATTTTCTTCTGAACCTTCACTTAATGGCAGATGAGCGTGATTTAGAATTGCGAGTATGGTCAAATGGCGGCAGGCATATTGTAACACTTGACTATATTCGATTGTCCAAAAGGCTGTTTTAAGGGAGAGCATTATTCATAACCGACGCCTAACAACTCATTCAACCGGAGCGCGGGATAGTGAGCCTTCCACCCAAAGTGACAAGAAAAGTACTGAGTGCTGAGTAAAAGACAGAAGCTCTCAACTCAGTATTCAGCACTCAGTACTTTTCTTCTTACTTGTCACTACTCTATCGTTACTTTTTCCATCGTCACGGGCTCGACGGGTTTGTCGTTTGCGCCGGTTCGGGTGGTGGCGATGGCGTCCACTACGTCCTGGCCTTCGGTGACGCGACCGAAGATGGCGTAGCTCGGCGGCAGCGGATAGTCTACGTGCATGATGAAGAACTGCGAGCCGTTGGTGTTCGGCCCGGCGTTCGCCATCGCCACCGTGCCCGCCTTGTAGCCGCGCTGGTAAACTTCCGACGAGCGATTGATCTCGTCGTTAAAGCGCCCGCCCCATGCGCTCTCGCCGCCACGGCCCGTGCCCGTAGGGTCGCCGCCCTGAATCATAAAGCCCTTGATGACGCGGTGGAAGATGACGCCGTCGTAGTAGCCGCGCTCGGCCAGCAGGCGAAAGTTCTCCGTCGTCTTCGGCGCGTCCTCTTCCAATAGCTCGAACTTGATCGTGCCCTTGTTCGTCTTAATCACTGCCGTACGATTTGCCATATGCTCTCCTTAAAGAAAAGAGTCCCAAGTCCCAAGTCCCAAGTCCAAAGTCAAAAGCTAAAACTCGTCTTTGACTTGGGACTTGGGACCTGGGACTCGTTATTGATGATGAACTTTTCGATTGCCACGGCCACGCCGTCTTCGTCGTTGGTGGCCGTGACGTGAAAGCCTGTTTGCTCGCTGAGGAGACGCGCCTCGGCGTTGCCCATCAGGACGGGCGTGCCTGCGTATTCGAGCATCTCCAGGTCGTTGAAATTATCGCCGACCGCCATCACTTCCGCACGCGTGATGCCTGCTTCGGCGGCGGCAGCCGCCACGCCCGTCCCCTTTGAAACTTCCGGGTGCAGCACGTCTATCAAAGTAAAATCCACGCGCGGGTAAACAGTGGCGAAGACTTTGACAGTATCATTCAACTCGCACTTGAGCGTTTCGCCGAGCCGCTCCATCGTCGCACACGTGCCGGAAAAGGAGATGTGCACGGGCTCGTGCTGTAGATAATCTGTGAGCGAGTCAACACAGCGCACGGCCTCTTCGGCTTCGTCGCCGTGAATGCGTCGCGCCCACGCGAGGTAACGCTTGAACGGCACGTTGTCCTCGTTGATGTGATCGTAAACCAGAACGCCCGCGCCTTCGTGGTCGTCCGAGACCATCGCGTCCAGCTTGTGCTCGCGGCCTATCGCCAGAACCTTGCGCGCGGCCTCAAGCGGCAGCAACCGGACTGAAATAGTTTCGAGCGAGCGCGCGTGTTTAGTCAGCGCGCCGTTGTGCGAGATGACGGGCGCGTCCAATCCGAGTTCAAGCGCGATGGGGCGCGCGTCGCGAAACCTGCGGCCCGTCACCACCGCCACGCGCACGCCGCGCTCGCGCGCCATGGAAATCGCCCGCCGGTTGCGCTCCGACAACTCGCCCCGCGAAGAGAGAAGCGTCCCATCCAAATCAAGAGCCAGTAAACGTATTGTCATTGTTAATGAAAAGAAAGGGTAACGGATAAGCAGGCAAAAGGCAAAAGAAGAGGTCAGAGGTCAGTAAGAAGCGGGTTGAGCCCCTAAAAGGGGCGACATAACAGTAGCCCACGGCTCACGCCGTGGGAACATGCATCGAATAAATGAATGAAGCCCCGGAGGGGCGACATCAATCTATGTCGCCCCTCCGGGGCTCTAAACAATGGTGACGACGTTGTCCCGGCACTGACGTGCCGGGCTACTGTTATCACGCCCCTTGCGGGGCTCAATGCTTCTTACTAACCTCTGACCTCTAGCCTCTGACCTCTTCTTTTCCGAGTGCAGCATATTTGCTCCACCTGACAGAAAGGACCGATGAGCGCTATGATTAAATAGGGCCGGAACTTTTGTCATCATGCGGTCTAAGGGTCATGGAAAGGAAGCTTTCTTTAATGAACGTCTCTCATCTGGAATGCGCGGCCTGTGGGCAAACTTACGAGGCACGTCGTTTGCTCAACTTATGCGAGCGCTGCGGAAAGCCGCTGCTGGTGCGTTACGATTTAGAGCGCGCCGCGCGCACTTTGACAAAAGAATCACTCGGCTCGCGCCGCGCGGATTTGTGGCGTTACAGGGAGGTGCTGCCCGTCCAGGATGACGCGCACATAGTCACGCTCGGCGAAGGCTGGACGCCGCTGCTACGCGCGCCGCGACTGGCCGCGAACATCGGCCTGCGCCATCTTTACATCAAAGATGAATCGCAGAACCCGACGCAGAGCTTTAAGGCGCGGGGGATGACGACAGCCGTTTCCGTGGCGCTGGAACTGGGCGTCAAAAAACTTGCCGTCCCGAGCGCGGGCAACGCCGCAGGCGCTCTAGCGGCTTATGCCGCGCGCGCAGGCTTGGAAGCTCACATCTTTATGCCGCGCGATACGCCGCGCGCCAACGTCGTCGAATGCATGGAGACGGGCGCGCACGTCACGCTCCTTGACGGGCTTATCACGGACTGCGGCGCACGCATTGCAGAGCTTAAAGCATCAGAAGGATGGTTCGACGTCTCGACCCTCAAAGAGCCTTATCGCGTCGAGGGCAAAAAGACGCTCGGGTACGAATTGGCCGAACAACTCGACTGGACTTTGCCGGACGTCATCATCTACCCGACGGGCGGCGGCACGGGACTGATAGGCATGTGGAAAGCTTTTGACGAGATGGAGACGCTTGGTTGGATTGGGCCAAATCGCCCGCGCATGGTCTCTGTGCAATCCACTGGCTGCGCGCCCATCGTAAAGGCTTTTGAAGAAGGGAAGCGGTTTGCGGAAGAGTTCGAGAACGCGGAAACAGTGGCCTCAGGATTGCGAGTCCCGCGAGCCATAGGAGATTTTCTGATTCTGGACGCGCTCAGGGCTTCGAATGGAACAGCCATCGCCGTCACGGATGCGGAGTTAATCGCGGCCACGCGCGAGATAGGCGCGAGCGAAGGATTGTTTGTCGCGCCCGAAGGCGCTGCATGTTTGCCCGCGTTGCGCAAGCTGATGGAGCGGGGTGAAGTCCAAGAGGACGAGCGCGTGGTCCTCTTTAACACGGGCGCGGGTGTGAAGTACATAGAGAGTTTTGAGAAAGGAAACTAGCTTACGGTGGCACACGTCGGAAAAAGTTTTGTCATGACGATTAAAAGAAGCATGAGCATCCTGCTTGTCGTCCTGATGATTGGCGCGGCATTAGAGGCGCAGCAGGCCGTGAAGACGGAGACGAGCGAGGCTGACCGTGTGCGCTTTGACACGCTCAGGACCAAAGGCTTCGAGGCGCTCTACAATCTGGATTACGACACGGCGCGCGCGACTTTCAAAGAGATAGAGCGTCTCTATCCTGACCATCCGGCAGGGCCGCAGTTTCAGGCCGCGCTTCTCTGGTCCAAGACGCTCAACGAATCGAACCGCATGAAATCTTCGCTCTACGGCTCGGATGAATTTTACGAAGGAAGCGAAGACAAGGTAGACGAGCGCGTGGTGACGGAGTTTCGCGATTACACGCGGCGCGCGCGGCTGCTGGCCGAAGCGCGACTCAAACGCGACCCGAAAGACGTCGAGGCCCTCTATTTTCTGGGCGCGACCGAAGGCTTGAAGGCGGCGTTCGCGGCGGGCGTACAGCGCAGCTTTATGTCTGCGCTGCGTGACGGGCAGCGCAGTGTTGACCGTCATCGCGATGTCGTCAAGCTGGACCCGCAATATCGCGACGCGGAATTGACCGTAGGGCTTTACGATTACGTGGTCGGAAGTTTGCCGCTGCCTGTGAAACTGCTGGCAAGCATGGCGGGCGCACGCGGCTCTAAAAAGCGCGGGCTGGAAACCTTAGCGCGCGTGGCGCGTGAAGGGCGCTGGTCGCGCGACGACGCAAGGGCGCTGCTCATAGTGCTCTACAAACGCGAGAAGCGTTACGCGGACGCGCTTGCACTTGCGCGCGAGCTGGGCGAAAAGTACCCGCGCAACTATCTCTTTAAGCTGGAAGCCGCTGATGCGCTTATCTCACAGGCGACGGTCGAGCGCGCCGCAGGACGCGCCACGGAGGCTGCCAGCGCAGAGCGCGAAGCCATAGCTATCTTTGACGCGCTCCTGCGCGAAAAGCCAAAGCCCGGAATGCCAATCGCGCGCGCGCTTGATCTGATTCACTTCCAGTACGGCGAAACATTGCTCGCAGCAGGGCAGTACGAACGCGCTGCGAAAGAATATCTGGCGACGACCAGCGTGCCGGGAGCAGAGGCCGGTCTGGTCACGCTCGGACATCTCAACGCCGCGCGCGCCTTTGATCTGGCGGGGCGTCGCAATGATGCGCTCGCGCAGTATCGCATTGTATTGACGCGCCCAAACGTTTACGATTCGCAGGAAGAAGCAAAGCGCGGGTTGCGCGAGCCCTTCAAAGCAAACAAAGCAAGCGTTAAGACGGCGGCCAAAGAAGAAGAATAGGGTGAAGAAATGAAGAACAACGGAACGAACAACGGGGCCGGTGACACACGCGCACGCCGTCTCTTGCTATGCCTGGACGGCGTGCCATTGGAGGTCGTAGAGGCGGCCAAAGAGCGCGGCCTCTTTGACAACTTTGAAGCGCCCTCAAGGCTGCTCTCGCCCTTTCCGACGATGACCAACATCGCGCTCTCGACGATGCTCAACGCCAGCGCTCCGCTCGGCTATGAAAGCCTCTACTTTGATCGCAACGCGCGCGAGATGCGCGGCGGCGTCAGCAAGTACATAGGCCGTCGCACGCCCGACAAAGTGCCTTCGACCTACATGGACCAGCTTGATTATCAAGAGCCTTTGCCCTTCGAGTATCTGGTCTACGTCGCGCCTGAGATGGTCTGGCGCGCGGACATGCGCCGCTTTCAGGAACGCTTCCGCGCCGCGCCCAAAGACCGCGACTACTTCGCCTTCCTCAAAGGCACGGACGGCCTCCTGCACATACGCGGGCGCGACCGCCTTGATGTGGCGCTCGAATCTCTGGATAAAATCCTGCGTGACATTCAACGCTTCTGCGGCTCGGAGACGGAAGTGATGCTCTTTTCCGACCACGGGATGAGCATGGAGCTGAGCCGTCGCGTGCACTTGCAAACGCACCTGCGCCGCCACGGCTACGAGATTGCGCAGGCGTTCAACGGTCGCGCGCGCCGCCGCGTCGCCCTGCCAGCCTTCGGTCTCATAGGCTACGCCGCGCTTTTCTGTGCGGACGAAGAAGAAGCCGTGCGTATAGCGGATTCGCTCGTCGAGCTGGAAGGCGTTGACTTCTCGCTCCTGCGCGAAGGAACCTCCACGGTCGTAGTCCATGGCGGGCGCGGCACGGCGCGCATACACCGCCGCGATGACCATGAGCGTGGCACGCTCTATCGCTACGAACAGGTAGATCGTGACCCGCTCGGGCTTGCGGAAGCGGCTGGTCAGCTTAAACAGGCAGGCGAGCTGGACGAGCAGGGTTATGCTGCGGACACTGCGTGGCTCGCGCAGACGGAGCATCACGTTTACCCGGACGCGCTCTCGAATCTCTACGAATCCATACGTGGCGACCGCGTGCGTCATCATGCGGACGTGCTCGTCAGTCTCAGAGACGGCTACTACTACGGCTCGTCCATCTTCAGCCGCTTCGTACGGCTCGCCGCCACACACGGCAACGCCATGCGCGCCTCGACCTCAGCCTTTTTAATGAGCACGCACCGGGAGCTGCCCGCAGCCATCCGCGCCAGCCACGCGCAACCGATTTTAAGAGGCTAGTAAGAGAAAGATAGTTCGATAGAAGAATACACATGATTCCTCGCTCCGTCAGGAGCGTGATGTTTATAGTTACGAGCAGCAAGAGAAATAACAAGCTCCGTAGGAGCGGCATGTCATTTAAGAGCCACATGCCGCTCCTACGGAGCTTGATTTTCTTAATCGCTCGTGAGCTATAAACATCACGCTCCTGACGGAGCTAAATGCGGCTGATGTCTAGCTGACGCTTTTTACTAACCTCTAGCCTCTAACCTCTGACCTCTTTTGTTCGCGTTTCTCACGCGGGCGGTCTGGCCTTCAAAGATAAAGGCGAGCGATTTGTAGATGAGCTTGGCACAGAGGAAAGCCGAGGCGCTCTGGCCTTCGACGTAAGAGTATTCCGTTAAATCCATCCCGACGACGCGACGATTGCGCGCCAGCGTGCGAATCAAGCCAACCGTTTCGTACCATCCGAGCCCGCCCGGCTCAGGCGTTCCAGTCTGCGCCACGAGCGATGGGTCCAACCCGTCTATGTCTATCGTCAAATAAACATTTTCCGTCAGGCCAGAGACGGCCTCTTCCCACCAATCCGTGCGGCCCGCTATGTCCTTGGCCCAGAAGATGCGCGTCGGAATCGAATCAATAACACGCGCCTCCTCTGCCGAGATTGAGCGGATGCCGCATTGCACCGCCGGGATGTGCATGTCTCGCACGACGCGCGCCATGATGGAAGCGTGAGAGTGCGGCGTGCCGTCGTAGGTGTCGCGCAGGTCCGCGTGCGCGTCAATCTGTAGCACGGAAAGATTCTCGTAGCGTTCGGCGTGAGCGCGAATCACGGGCGCACTCACGGAATGCTCACCGCCAATCATGGAGACAAATTTCCCCGTCCCCACAAGCTCGCGCGCACGCTCGTACAGCGACTGCATCATCGCTTCCGGCGGCTCAATCGAAGCTGTCTCATCAAGGGTGTGGATGCCTACCTTATAAACCTCCGCATCCGTCTCCTCGTCGTAAAGCTCCATGTTTCGCGAAGCATCAATGATGGCCTCCGCACCCCGCCCCGTCCCCGTCCCATACGACACAGTGCCCTCATAAGAGACAGGCCACACTACTATGCGCGAACGCTCAAAGCTCGAAAACTCTTCTTCGTCAATCCCGCCGAAGTTCATAGGTAAAGTTGCTGATTCAGACATGAGTTAAGTTTACAGAATTCGGGAACTGGAAGCCAATGGCCTAAAACAATAGACAGGTTTTATAATCAGTTTCGTGAAAATCTACAGCTTCAAAGTTATCATGACGCCGGATGAGGCCGGTGGCTATGTCGTTACCTGTCCTGCATTGCCGGGTTTGGTAACTGAAGGGGATACGCTTGAGGAAGCAAGAGAAATGGCCGCCGACGCCATTCGCTGTTATCTAGAAGTTCTTCAGATGGATGGTGAACTTATTCCGGCTGACAATCATATAATTGAGAAAGTAGCCGTCAAGATAGTTGAATAACTCTCATAATATTAGAAGCCAGTAGTCGGCATCAGAGGTTTCGACTACTGGCTTCTGCTTTTAACTAAAGTCCATTTTTTATGGGACTTCGACCGTCAGGTCTTTGCCCATGAAGGTAAAGTTGGGGCGTTTGCGGCCTTTCATGTATTTGGCGGCGGTTTGCGAGAGCGCGGTGACGAGGATGGGGAGCGCGATGGTCGCGTCGCAGTTGACGTAGGCCGTCAGGGCTCCGCGCGCTAGTTTGCCAAACAGTAATGAATCGTCGCTGAAGGTCGAAGCGGAGCGCCCGCCCGGATGCGGGGCGTCCGTGGAAACTGTAATCGCGTACTTGTGGCCGCGCGACGGGAGCTTGAAGATGTTAGTCGAGAGTTCCATCTGTTGAATAAAATTCTTCGGCGTGCCGCCGCCGAGGTTGATGACGCCGGAGACGCGTGCGCGGCCGGATATCTGCGTCATGTCGAGCACGTCCTGCACGATGTCGAACTGGAAGTTGTTCTTCTTCTCGAAGCGAGAGGCGGCGATGCCGACGGCGATGGAGCTGTTGGAGATGGACGGGCAGAAGATGGGAACGCGCGCTTTGTAGGCACTGGTGAGCACGCCGTCTTCAGACGCTATCTCTGCCAGCTCGCGGCCCAGTAGATGTAGAAACTCACGCGTCGAGTAGGGGCGGGTCTGGTCCAGTTGATTCGTAAAACCACCGACCCATTCTTCGGCCTCGCGATACTCTTCTTCGCTTGCTAGGATGTCCCACATGCGATAGATCTGCGAAGCCTCCAGCTCGGCATCGGTCATCGAAGGATGAGCTTGGAAGTGGTGGCGGCCCAGCGTCTCGTGCAGGTCGTGAAAAAGAATCGAGCCGGAGAGCACGAGCACGTCTACGAAGCGATTCTTGATAATGTAAGCCAGCAGACGCCGCATGCCCGCAGGGATGAGCGCGCCGGAGCCGGAGACGAAAACGGTCGTGTTGTCGCCGAGCATGTCGAGCCAGATGCGGTGCGCTTCGGCCAACTGGCGTGCGCCTAATCCTGTGCCCTCCATTTTTTCCAGAAGTCCGGCCACCGAGCGGTCGCGGTCCACCTGTATGGGGCGCGTCGGCACGGTGAGATATTTAGAGGGTTTCGGTTTTCGCTGAGTCACCATTTTCTCTCATCTCCAAGAGCAGGGATGAGGGCGGAGGGATGAGGGATGAGGAACGAAAGAAGAGCTACTCAATGTTGAATAGCTTCCTTTTCATCCCTCATCCCTCATCCTTCATCCCTTCGCCCTTTCCTATTTGCGCTTGCCGCGAGTCTCCTCGCCGTTGACGGCGAGATAGGTGTATGCGTCGTAGCGCGATTCGTAAAATTCTATGATCTCGGCGGCTTCGGCTTCCGAGAGTTCTTCGTCCTTGATGCGCTGCGCGATCTGGCGACGAAAGCCGTCGTGCAGGAGTCCGCGCTCGTAACGCGCGCGCTCGGCAGCCTGGCCTACGGTCGTGCCGCGTATCACTTTCTTAATCAGGTAACCATCTTCGTCTACGTGTATGTGCGCTTCGTTCGGCGCGCCGAAGAGATTGTGGTTATTGCCCATCACTTCCTGGTAAGCGCCGACGAGCATGAAGGCCAGATAATAAGGCTCGTCCGGGTTGAGCTTATGAAGCTCAAGCACCTGCTTGACGTCGTGCAGGTCAACGAACTTGTCCACGATGCCGTCGGAATCGCACGTGATGTCGCACAGCGTGGCGTATTCGGTCGGCGGCTTGTTCAAGCCGTGAATCGGAACAATCGGAAAAAGTTGGTCGAGCGCCCAGTGGTCGGGCACACTACGGAAGACGGAAAAGTTTGTCAGATACTTGGCGCACAGTAGACGCCGCAGGTCGTCGAACTCTTCCGAGACGTACTTGGCCTGCTGCGCGTACTTGTCCGCGCGCTCGCACACATCCCAGAAAAGGACTTCGCCCTTGGCGCGGTCTTCCAAAGAGATGAGGCCTAGATTGAAAAGCGTGAACAGCTCCTCGCGATGCTCAAGCGCGTCGTGGTAATACTCTCTGTAGTTCTTGACAGTGACGCTTTCGCGCAAGTCGCCAAGCTCGACCACGACCTGCGGGTCGTCCTCATCAATCTCCATCGGCGAGATGTCTTCGACCACGGTTTCAATCTCGTCCACGACGTTCGTGATAAGGATGGCATGGTAGGCTGCAAGGTAGCGGCCCGATTCCTGAATAATCGTCGGGTGCGGGACGTTCTCGTCATCGCACACAGTCTTGATGGTGTAGATAACGTCGTTGGCAAACTCCTGCGCCGTGTAATTGGCCGAAGACTCGAACGCTGTCTTGGAGCCGTCGTAATCCACGGCCATGCCGCCGCCCACGTCCAGAAAGGCGACGGGCACTTTCATCTGTTGCACTTTCGCGTAAACGCGCGCGGCCTCCTTCATGGCGTTTTTGATGCGCTTAATGTCGGTCAACTGCGAGCCGATATGAAAGTGCAGTAGACGCAGCATGTCTATGCGACCGGCTTCGCGCATGCGGCCTATGACTTCCAGAATTTCGGTAGTCGTCAAACCGAACTTGGCCGCCTCGCCGCCGGACTTTTCCCAACGACCGGAACCCTTCGAATAGAGCTTGACGCGCATGCCGACCATGGGCAGCGGGCCTTCGTGGTCTTCGGCAATGCGCAGGATGTGACCCAGCTCCGAAAGCTTTTCAATAACGATGACGACGCGCTTGCCAGCGAGCGCGCCCGCATAGGCGAGCTTGATAAACTCTTCGTCCTTGAAGCCGTTCAGGACTAACAGGCTGTCGGGCGATTGATCCATAGCAAGCGCCGCGTAAAGCTCTGCCTTCGAGCCCGCTTCAAGTCCAAAGTCGTAGCGCGTGCCTTCGCGTAAATATTCTTCGACGACCGAGCGCTGCTGATTGACCTTCATCGGGTAGACGCACATGTGCGCGCCCTGATATTCGAATTCGCGTATGGACTTGCTAAAGGCGCGTTGCAGCTTACGCACCTGGGCGGCTATGAGCTGCGGAAACCTTAAGAGCACAGGTGCGGTGATGCCGCGCCGTCTGAGATCTTCAATAATCTCTTTTAGGTCTGCGGCGCGCGCGTCGTTTTCCGCGGGATGGACGACGAGATTCCCTTTACGGTTGACGTCAAAATACCCGGCTCCCCAATTCTCTATGCCGTAGGTCTCAACCGTCTGTTCGATGGCTGTGGTCAATTGCTAGACTCCCCCCTTGCCTGCCCGTTTGCGGAGCGGGCGCGCAGGCTTCCCATTAGCGAGGCGAGAAACGCCTCTCGTGTTCAAGTAGCGGAGATTCATGGTTGGAACACTAAGACTCGGCAATTTAACAGAAAAACCCTGCGTGGTAAATAATTTTCTTTGGCCGCTTCCGTTCCATCCTGCGTTTAAGTCGGCGCACCTTAACAATTTAGCATGTAAAAGCGCGTGCTGTGCTCTTTTCGTCAAGCTTTCATGTCCGAAAAATCCTTGACATAGCCGAAGACGCCACTATAATGCAAAGCTTTTTACGGGTCGTCCGTGCAGTATGACGGCGCACATTAATTGCACACCATCCGGGGTTCCATCATCTCAGCCGCACTCGGCGCTTCCAAAGTTGAGCGCGGTTCGTACCTCCAACACTCCCAAAAAATTTATCAGGAGAAAACATGAACGCAAAAACGGCCTTGAAGTATGCCTCTGACCAGGGAGCAAAATTTGTCTCCGTACGTTTCACAGACCTGCCGGGAGCATGGCATCATCTGACCTTCCCGATTGAGCAGCTTTCCGAAGACTCTTTTGAAGACGGGTTCGGTTTCGACGCTTCCAGTTTGCGCGGCTGGGCAGCGATTAACGAATCCGACATGCTTTTAGTTCCGGACGCCGGAAGATATTGGATGGACCCGTTCGCGGACGAGCCCACGCTGTGCTTGATAGCCAACATCGTGGAGCCGGGTGATAAACAAGGCTACGCCTTTGACCCGCGCTCGGTGGCCGTGCGTGCAGAGAGCTACCTGCGCTTTACGGGCATAGCCGACACGGTTAACTTTGGCCCCGAAGCAGAGTTCTTCGTCTTCGATTCCGTCAAATTTCATAACGAACAGAACAGCGCTGGCTACACGATCGATTCCGACGAAGCTCACTGGAACTCGGGCCGCGCGGCTGACGAGTTTCACGGCACGAATCTAGGCTATCGAATCCGCGCGAAAGAAGGCTACGTGCCCGTTCCGCCGACGGATTCTTTAAGCGATCTGCGCTCGGAAATCTCTCTGACGCTCGGACAGTGCGGCATACAGGTCGAATGTCATCATCACGAAGTGGCAACCGCCGGGCAGTGCGAGATAGATTTTCGCTACTCGACCATGCTCGGCACGGCGGACAATCTGCAACTCTTCAAATACGTCGTGCGCAACACGGCCTACAACTACGGCAAGGCCGCGACCTTTATGCCGAAGCCCATCTACGGCGACAACGGTTCAGGCATGCACTGTCACCAGAGTTTGTGGAAAGGTGAAAAGCCGCTCTTTGCGGGCGACGGTTACGCAGGATTGTCGGAGATGGCGCTCCACTACATCGGCGGCCTACTGAAACACGCTCCGTCAATCGTCGCGTTTGCCGCGCCTACGACCAACAGCTACAAGCGTCTCGTTCCGGGTTTTGAAGCTCCCGTGAATCTGGCTTACTCGGCGCGCAATCGCTCGGCGGCGATTCGCATTCCGATGTTCTCTACGAACCCGAAACAGAAGCGGTTGGAGTTTCGTCCGCCCGATCCGTCGTGCAACGCTTATCTGGCTTTCTCAGCGATGCTCCTCGCTGGCCTTGACGGCATACAGAACCGGATTGATCCGGGTCAGCCTTTGGACAAAGACATCTACGACCTCTCGCCAGAAGCTTTGAAGGACGTGCCTTCTTTGCCCGGCTCGCTGGATGAATCTTTGAAAGCTCTGGAAGCCGACCACGACTTTCTTTTGAAGGGCGACGTCTTCACGCATCAGATGATAGACCGCTGGATTAGCTACAAACGCGAGCGCGAGATTCAACCCCTGCGCATGCGCCCGCACCCGCTTGAATTCGGCATGTACTTCGACATCTAAAAAAAGTCCCGAGTCCCAAGTCTCAAGTCCAAAGTCAAAAAGCTTTCGGACTTGAGATTTGGGACTTGGGATTTGGGACTTTATGCTGATAGAACCCGTGACGCTCGAAGGCCGACACGTTCGGCTTGAGCCGCTCATCCTCGCTCATCATGCGGAGTTGTGCGAGGTGGCGTTTGATGATGAAATCTGGCGCTGGACGACGGCGGTGATACGAACGCCTGCGGACTTGCGCGAGTACATGGAGACGGCGATTCGCTGGCAGGAGGCGGGCGAGGCTTTGCCGTTTGCGACGATTGACCGCGCTTCAGGCCGTGCGGTCGGAAGCACTCGCTTCGCTACGATTGACCGCGAGAACCGCCGTCTGGAGATTGGCTGGACGTGGATTGCGCCCGCGTTTCAACGCACCTACATCAACACCGAAGCCAAATACCTGATGCTCCGCCACGCCTTTGAAATATTAGGCTGCGTGCGCGTGGAATTCAAGACCGATTCGTTCAATGAAAAATCGCGCCGCGCATTGTTACGCATCGGCGCGCAGGAAGAAGGCACGATGCGCAACCACATGATCATGCCCGGTGGCCGCCTACGCCATTCCGTCTACTTCAGCATCCTCAATTCAGAGTGGCCGCAGGTGAAAGCCTCGCTCGAAGGGAAGATGGAAAGATAGTGACAAGTGACAAGAGAAAGCAGGAAGTTTTTATCCCGTCACTTGTCACTGCTTTAGTTTTGTTTCCAGCCAGAAGGCTGCGCCGAAGAGTTCGTAGAAGAAGGCAACCGCCAGGATGCTGAATTTGATAGCGGCGCACCACATGGCAAGCTGCGGCCACGGTTTCTCGACCGCGCCGTCAAGCACACGCAGCAGCGCGTAATTCTCCACGGCATCCAGTAAGCCAGCGAGGGGAAGCAGGGCCAGAATCAAGAGACCTGTTCGCACGCCCGGCCAGTTGTGTGATGACAGGAACTTGACGACGAGCGAGCTGCCGACGATGAAGCAGGACGTGTAGATGAAGATAAAGAGATAGTCCCACTTCAGAGCCGAGCGAAATTTCGCGCGCGCCTCCTTGTCGTCCTCTTCGGCAGCCTTCAATACTCTCTCGCTGCGCTCCGGAGTTCCGGCCAACTCAAAGGAGAACATCGGACGCCTGTAGGGACTCTGCTTCACTTCGATGTGTGGGTCGGCCTTTTTCGCAGTCCACAAAAAGAGGAGCGACAAAATCACAAAAGCAATCCACAGCCACGTGTAGCTGACTGACTCAAGCAGCGACCTCATCTTCATCTCCTAAATTTCCGGCGTCACGCGCAGGACGGGTTCGGGCAACGGCGGCTCCGGCTGAAACAGTTCCGGCGGAGTCAGCTTGTTTATGAGGTCTCTCATCTCTTCAAGCTGGCGCTTAGCGTTGCGCAGCCATTCGTCATCACGTTGATAGGGGAACTGGCTGGGAAGCGGCGGATTGAGCGTGTTCATGTAGAAGGGGCAGTCATTCATGACCTTGTTCATCTTGTTCAGGCTCTTCTCCATCTGCTTCATGAAGACGCGGAAGCGCACCCACTGGTGCGTGTTCAGGTTGAACTCTTCGACCAGTGCGTTGCCCGCGTCCTCACCTTTCCTGACCACTTCCGCGATGATTTCAGGCGACATGTTGAGGTTGAGCCCGCCTTCATCGTCCGTGAGGCGTATCTGCACAATGCGCTCGCGATAGCTGGGCAGCATGGATTGCATGTTGTCGCGATAGTTCTGCGCCGTCGTAAAGATGGCCTCCAGGAACTTGCCGATTCCATTGATGGGTATCCACTCGGGCGGCAGGATGTCGTTCGGCTTCGGTAGATAAACGTCCTTATCGTAGACCTCCTCGGCAGACCGTGTATCGGCGGTCACTTCGTATTCTGCGCGCACGGGCGCGACGCTGCTGCGCTCTTTAATCCGCTCAGCGATGTCGCCCGCTTGTGGCTTCCCCTTAGCAAGCTGCGAAGTGAGATTGACGCCGAAGGTTGGACGCGTCGGCAACCAGGCGTCGAAGAAGTGTATGGGGAAGTTGCTGCAAATACCGCCGTCGCTGAACCAGTTGAGCTGCAGGTCCTCGTGTTTTAGTTCGGGGACAGTATGTGCCTCGACCTTTTTGGCGAGTTGGCCTCGGCCCGTCTCTTCTGTGAATATTATCTTCTGCTCCTTCGTCTTCGCGGTCACGCTTTTGGATTCGTCCGCAGCGTCAACTATCTTGCCGCATACTTCGTCGGAAAACGACTTGGCGCTCAAGGTGTAGAGCGGAATCATGCTGATGAGGATAGGAAAGCTCAGGCTCAGTCGCGTGGCAAAGATGACCGGCAAATTTTTTGCTTCCGGCAGAAAGTAAAAGCCTTCGGGGAGGCGTACGCCTTCGTACGGGCGCGTGTGCTTAACCATGTGTTTGACCACGCCCGGCGGGAAGTACTTCAACAGCTCGTGCTCGTTGAAGATGAAGAGGTCTTGCTCGAACGGCAGCACGTAAGGCTGGTTCTGACTGAGGTTGGAGGTCATCATGCGCAGGTCTATTCTCTTCTCTTTTTCGTCCTTTCCTTTCCAGCCCGGCGGATGCCACAAGTCGCCGAAGGTCAACGGCTCGTCGTTCGCGCCCTTGCCCATGCCCGCGAGGTTGTTGATGCTGGCGGAGAGCCAGTCGGTCAGTACCTTCTTGTCCAGCTTTTTCAGGTCCGTGCCGCGACCCGTGCAAAGACCGAAGCCGAAGTTAGTATTCGGCAGAGTATTCTTGATTATCTGGTAGAGATGCCAGACCACTACGAGCAGCCCGCCGAGGAGGGCGAAGACGACCGGCACCACGAGTCCCCATCCGTGCGTCACGCCGTCAACGCGTCCGGCGATGAGAATCGCCAGAAGAAAGGAGAGCGCGACACCAAGCACCGCGCCGCCGACGAAAGCCAACGTGTCATTGAAGATAACGGACGCAAAGAACTGGAGCGGCGGCCACCTCAGCCAGTTAAACTGCGAGTAGCCGAAGAGGGTGTTCATGAGAGCCTTCGTGTCGCTAGAAGGACTAAAGAGGTTTCTCAAATTCCTGCCCCGGCCGAGCCACTTCCCAATCTCTTCGAGCTTGTGAAAGCTGTCAGCCGAGCTCTCCTTTGTTCCGGGCGCGCGGCTTACTTTTCCGTATTCGGCGGCAGCGGTCACAGCCGCCGCGATAGCACCCGCCGAAGTGCCGCCGACGCTGCGGAAGGCGTAGCCGTCTTTGTGCAGCTTGATAACGAGCGGCGGGTAGATGATGCCGCTCGTAATGCCGCCCTTCATCACGAGGTCGCATTGTTTGGACTCTTTGAGTAGTTGATTAATATCAGGCTGCGCGGGATTCTGCGACATGGGGTAAGTCTCCTTTGTGAGCAATGAGAAATCCTCGACCGCCGAGCGGTGAGGAGCGTATGTTGGAGATAATCGCGGCGAGGTCGGAGAATAGGTCTGTTCGTGGCCGCGCGGGTCCGCTGAAAGTGCAACGCGAATATAGCACAGGTGTCATGATTGAGAGATAAGAATTATGTGGCGCGACCCGACCCGTAGCAAACGGGACGCGCCTCTCGCAAGCCAACAATGGCCGGAGTAAATCCTGATGAGTTGTTTACAGGTCACCATATCGGCGAAGATTATCGTGACGCTGGTTCTCTGGGCCATGCCCGCGCTCGTCGCCCCCGCGTACGCGGCGCAACTGCTGGGCATGCCGGAGCCGAGACCCGTCGTGTTTATACGCTTGCTCGGCGCGGCATTCACGGCGCTCGCGTTCGGCTACGCCTGCGGTCTGATAGAGAGCCTGCGCGGAAGAGAAGTGATGATCACGGTCTGGATGGGCATTGTGAGTAACGGGCTGGCCTTGCTCGTCATTCTCCTGTCAGCAAGCGAGTGGCGTGGCTGGCCGGGCAAGCGCGCGCAGCTTTTCATGTGGGGCTCGGCTGCCGCCACAGGCTTTATCACCGTGGCGCTGATTGTGTGCGGCGCTCTGCCTGCTTGACGTTGAGCGGGCCGGGGCGGCGACGCCTGACGAAATGACAAAGATGGAAACACCGCCGTCAATGCTGCCGGTTAATAAAGTCAGCGCACTTGTGCGCGAGTTGCCGGACGTTGATGCCGCGCGGCTTTTTTACGAGCGCGTCACGACCGAGCACGCACAGGTCAAGCGCATATTGGAGCGCGACGCGGGGCTTCTGGCGGATGTGCTGGCGCTCTCCGCGTGGAGCCCGCTCCTTGCGACTACGCTTGAGCAGAACCCGGAATATTTTCAGTGGCTGGCGCGCGAGCGCACACACACGCTCGTCAAAACACGCGAGGAGCTTGGCGAATCGCTCGCGCGCTTTCATCTCACACACTCGCAGCTCGATCCGCAAATCACGCTCGCGCGTTTTCGCCGCCGCGAGCTTCTGCGCATCTACCTCAGGGACATACGCCGCACGGCGACGCTTGTCGAGACGACCGAAGAGTTATCGAACCTCGCGGACGCCGTGCTTGAACACGCTCTTTCCATCGCGCGTCAGGATTTGGAGAACCGCTACGGCACGCCGCAGAGCGTGGACGAGCGAGGACGTACAGCGCCCGCGACACTTTGCATCGTCGCGCTCGGCAAGCTCGGCTCCTTCGAGCTTAATTACGCTTCGGACATAGACCTGTTTTTTCTCTACTCGGACGAAGGCACAACGTCGGGCAAGGGCACGCGCGGGCCGACGAGCAACCGCGAATATTTCGTCAAGCTCGCGGAGATGACGGCGCGACTCGTCGGCAATCCTGCGGGCGAAGGCGCTGCTTATCGCGTTGACCTCAGGCTCCGCCCGCACGGTCGCGACGGCGCACTTGCATCGAGCCTGGAAGAGGCCGCGCGTTATTATCGCGAGACGGCGCAAAGGTGGGAGCTGCAAGCTTTGATTCGCGCACGTGCCGCCGCCGGAGACCCTGCGCTTTACGCGCGCTTTGCGGAACGCGTGCGCGGGCGCGTCTATCGCACGGACGAAACTATTAAGCGTGCTCTGGACGACGTTCGCACGGCCAAGCAGAAGATTGATCGTCATCAGGCGGGGCGCACGTCGCGCGGCTTCAACGTCAAGCTCGGAAGCGGCGGCATACGCGAGATAGAGTTTATCGCACAGGCTTTGCAACTCGCGCTCGGCGGGCGCGACGATTGGTTACGCGCGCCGCATACCTTAATCAGCCTCGGGCGTCTAGCCGACCGCCATCTCATCACAGAGCGCGAGCGCACGGAGTTGTTTGATGCTTACGTTTTCCTGCGCACGCTCGAACACCGTCTTCAGATGGAACATGGTCTGCAAACTCACTCTGTGCCGGAAGACGCGGTGCGGCGCGGCATGGTCGCACGCCGTATGCATTTTGATGCCGACGAAGCAACGGAAAAATTCGACGCCGCGCTTGCCCTGCACACTGGGAATGTGCGCGCAGCTTATGACCGCGTCTTCGGCAGCTTTGATGATGAAGGGAATGCTATTGAGAATGGCGTTGACGTGCCCGCCGCTTCCTTTGACGCTGCGGCGCAACTTTCGGCAGAGCCTCATGCAGATGCGCTCACGGGAGCAGCTCACGCCGCCGCCTCTCTTTTCGTCTCGCACATGGAAGACGCTGGCCGCGTGAGCGCAGCGACAAAGATAGAGGAACTGTCGCGCTATCTGATGGACGCAGCCACGGAGTCTGTGAACGCGCGTCGTGCCCTTGTGCAAACATCGCGCGTCGCGTCTTCTTTCGATAAATCGCGGGCCGAAGGAGAACTTACGAAAGAGCGTCTGCGCGCGCTGATTCACTTGTGCGGCTCATCCGAACGCTTCGGCGACATGCTCGCGAGTAATCCTTCGCTCATCTATCAGCTTCCGCTCGAAGGCGCTTCGTCTTCGTTCACGGATTATCGCAGGCTTCTCACTGAAGCGGTCGAGCGTGAGGCTACGTTCGGCGCGGAGCTTTCAGCTTTGCGGCAGACGTGGGCCGCGCTTTTAATCGAGACGGGCGCGCTCGATGCGGCGGGCGCAATCACGATGAAGGAAGCAAACCGCCGCCAGACCGAATTGGCAGCAGCTTCGCTGGATGCAGGATTGCTCGCCGCAAAGCGCGAGCTTGCGCGTCGCTATGGACAACTGGACGCGCCCGTGCGTCTGGCCGTGCTCGGGTTAGGACGCTTGGGCGGCGGCGGTGTGGACTACGGCTCTGATCTTGACGTCGTGTTGATTTATGACGACGCGAGCGATGCGCCCATCAAGTCGCTCAATCATGCGGAAGCTTACGGTCGATTGAGCGAGCTACTGGTCGCGGCGCTGTCGAGCATGACGCGCGACGGGTCGCTTTATCGCGTTGACCTGCGGCTCAGACCCGACGGCAGAAACGGCCCGACAGCGTTGGGCGCAAGCGCCTTTCTGGATTATTTAGCCGTGCGCGCGGTGGCGTGGGAGTGGCTGGCTTACGTCAAGCTGCGCGCGGCGGCGGGCGACATGGAGCTGGGACGCAAGGTGGAAAAAGCTGCGCGGCGCACGATTCATGAAGCGGCGCGAAAGTGTGCTCCTGATTTACTGCGCGCGGAGACACGGCGCGTGCGCGAGCGGCTTGAACAGGAGCGAGCCGCGCGTAAAGGGCGTGTTGCGACCGACGTTAAGTACGGCGCGGGCGGCATGCTGGATGTTTACTTTGCCATGCGCTACCTGCAACTGCGCGACGATGTGCCCGATAGGGAAGAAGACCGCTCGACACCGGCCACGCTCGCGTTGCTACGCGCCGCAGGCTCGCTCAGCGAAGAAGAATATCAAACAATAAGCGAGGCTTACGCTTTCCTGCGCACGCTCGATCATCACCTGCGCCTCGTCATAGGCCGCTCGACACGCCTGCCGCCGCCCGAGCACCCGGCGCTCGCAGACATCGCCCGCCAGATGAGCTGCGCTTCAACCCACGAGCTAACCGACAAACTCGCCGCGCACATGCGCGACATCCGCGCCGCCTACGACCGCATAACACAAGGGATGAGGGCGGAGGGATGAGGGATGAAGTAAGAAATGCAAAAGTCAGAATGCAAAATGATGAATGAAAAGCACGACCTTCTTTAATTCTGCATTTTGCACTTTGCATTTATCATTGCTTTTCATCCCTCATCCCTCATCCCTTGCTTTTCTTCATTCCAGCAAAGCGTGCACCAGCGATGACGCGACGCGCGTTCGTCGAGCGGGTATTCGGCGGAAGCGGGCAGGCGACGGACGACCTCCCGTTCTTCTTCGTCCAGCTGTTGCCATGAGCGCAAACGGCCTTCGCCGCAGCGCGTGCACCTGTCTGATCTCAAATCCATGGAGCGGCCTTTCCGGTCTTTCGCGAAAAAAAATCCAGGGTCGAATATATCATCATGAGAGGGTAAGCGGCCCGCCGCCATTTGAGAATTTCAGGCGAAGCGCGGTAACATCTCTGGTCCGAAGTCTTTTAAGACATCCTGTAGAAGGCATAACACGCCGCAACTGATGGCCCGCCAATTACGTCTCTTCGCCTGTGCGCTTGCGCTTCTTTCGCTCGCGCTCGTTTCTGCCATCTACGCTCAACGCGATGACACAAGCTTCGATTTTTACGCGCGCGGTCCTTATCGCACGGAAGTTCCACGCCCGCAGAGCGTGCTCGGCTACGACGTAGGCTCCTTTCACACGAACTACGCGATGATGGAGCGCGTCATCTACGCCGTGGCGCAGGCTGCGCCCGAGCGCGTGCGCGTCCTCGACATAGGCCAGACCAACGAGCATCGCATGATGCATCTGGTCGCCATCAGCGCGCCGGAAAATCTGGCAAGGCTCGAAGAGATTCGCCGGAGCGTTGCTAATCTCTCAGACCCGCGCAAGCTCTCGCAGGCGGAAGCACAAAGAACACTCGCCTCCGCGCCTCTTATTGTCTGGCTCAGCTACACGATTCACGGCGACGAGTCGGCATCCTTTGAAGCGATGATGCAGGTCGTTTACCAGCTTGCTGCTTCCAACGAGCCCGCGACCGTTGAGATTTTGAAAAACTGCGTCGTGCTCGTCAACGTCTGCTCCAACCCGGACGGGCACGAGCGTTTCGTCTCGTGGTACAACTCCATCTCGACGGGCAACGCGGACCCTCTGGCGAACGAGCATCGCCAGCCGTGGTCCGTCTTCGGGCGCTATAACCGCTTTCGCTTCGATTTGAACCGCGACAACATTGCCTCGACACAAGTCGAGACGCGCAACATGCAGCGCGCTTTTCTGGAATGGAACCCGCAGGTCTTTGTGGACCATCACGGCCAGCCCGCGCAGTATTTCTTTCCCCCTGCGGCGCAGCCCATCAATCCTAATCTGCCGCAGGCGCAGACCGCTCGCTGGCTCACCGAATTCGGTCGCGCCAACGCAGCAGAGTTCGACCAGAGACAGTGGGACTACTACGTGCGCGACGTCTTCGACCTTTTCTATCCGGGCTACTGGGATTCGTGGCCCGCTTTGAACGGCGCGACCGGGATGACGTATGAAACGGACGGCGGCGGTTGGAAGGGCATCCGTTGGCGGCGCGACGACGAAACCATAGTCACCCTGCGCTCCGGCATTGCCAAACATTTCGTCGCTTCGATGACGACGCTTGCTACAGGCGCGCGCAACCGCGCCGCGCGCCTCAACGACTTCTACGAATTCAGGCGCAGCGCCATCGAAGAAGGGCGCACCGAAAAGATGAAGCGCATAGTGCTCGTGCCGGGGCGCGATCCTGTGAAGACGGCGGAATTGGCGGAGGTGCTCAGGCGCGCGGGTATCGAAGTTCGATTCGCGAGCGAGCCGTTTCGCTCCACAAACGCGCACGATTACACGGGCGGCGCTGTGCGTGTGCGCGAGTTTCCCGCAGGGTCGTTTGTGATTGATCTGGCGCAGCCGCAGAAGCGACTGGCAAAGGCTCTGCTTGAGCCGAACACGGAGCAGGACGCTTCGTTCGTGCGCGAACAGCTCGCGCGCTTTGAGCGCAACGAGCGGCGCGGGCGCAACGCTGCTAAAGAAGATTACGGATTTTATGACATCACTGCGTGGTCGTTGCCCTTAGCCTTTGGCGTGGAAGCTTACTGGACCGAAGACGCCGCGAACGTCCCCGGCTGCATGTTGGGTGAGGGCAGCGCGGAACGAAATTGCCTCGTCAATCCGGTGACGGGCGCGAGCGGGCGCGCGAGCATCGCTTACATCATCCCTTACGACAGGGACGGCGCAGCCGCGCTCGCTTACAAGTTGCAGCGCGAGGGCTATCGCATAGGCGTTGCGACGCGCACGTTGAATGCGGGCGGGCGCGATTGGCCGCGCGGCACAATGGTCGTGCGCGTCTCGCGTAATCCGGATTCGCTACATGACGCGGTCAAGCGGCTCGCGGTTGAAACGGGCGTCCATGTCACAGCCGTCAACTCCGGCTTTAACGAGACGGGCGAGACGAGCGTTGGCTCTGAGAACGTCACGGCTTTGAAGCAGCCGCGCGTCATTGTGGTCGCGGACGAAGGCGTGGACCATTCAAGCTACGGCTCTATCTGGTGGACGTTCGAGCGTTTCGGAATTGAATGGACGCCGATGACCATCGCGAGCTTGAAGAACGCGGAGCTTGACCGCTACAACGTCATCATCCTGCCCGACGGCTCGCCCGAACGTTACCTTGCTTCTTTAGGCAAGAGCGGTGTGGAGGCTTTGCGCGGCTGGTCAGAGCGCGGCGGCACGCTCGTCTGCATCAAAGGCGCTGCGGTCTTCGCCGCGCTCAAGGAAGTTAATCTCACCTCGTCGCGGCTTGTCGGAAGCGACGATGACGAGCAGAAGGGAAGCGGCGAAGCGGCGGAAGCCGAGCCTTCTCCGACGCCACGCGCGGCGCGTGAGGCGGCAGAGGCGGAAGACAAGAGCGCTGCGATAACGAAGCGCGGCGCTGCGAAGAAGCGCGCAGGCGCACAGGACGAGCAGCGCGAGGAAAGCCAGACGGAGAAGCTTGAGGGCGCACCGCCCGCTTTGCCTCCGATAGCTTCGCCTTCGTCGCGTCCCGGCCAGGTTCCGGAGGCCGTGCCCGGCGCAATCATGCGCGGGACGGTTGACCGCACGACCTACATGACTTACGGTTATGAAGAGGCAGAGCTGCCCGTGCTCGTCAACTCGGCCTACTTCTTTCGCCCGTCGAAGGAAGGCACAAACGCCGTCGTCTTCGGCCCCGACGCGCGCCGAAGCTTGCGCCTCTCGGGATTTATCTGGCCCAACACGGAGCGGCTCATGCGCGGCAATGCTTATTTGATTGACGAGCCTACGGGTCGCGGCCACGTCATCCTTTACAGTGAAGACCCGCTCTATCGCGGCATCTGGCGCAGCATGACGCGACTCTTTTTCAACTCGATTTTGTTTGCGCCGGCATTAAACTAAATGCAAAGCGCAAAGTGCAAAATGCAAAAGTAAAGAACGTCTTTCTGTTCATTTTGCCTTTTGCACTTTGCATTCATCACTATCTTTTCGAGGTTTCTTCGTGTTCAGAATCAAGGCAGAGTACAGCGAGCAGATTTTGGTCCGGGCGAGCGTAGACCGGGCGCGTGAGTTTTTCGGGGAGCTGCGTAATTTCGCAGAGCTGATGCCCGGCATCGAGAGCATACGGCGCGAAGCGGGCGGCGTCATGCGCTGGATGGTGCGCGCGGAAGTGCCCGCGCTCGGCACAATGCGCGCGGCCTTCGCCGTCGAGCTGACGGAAGACCGGCCCGAACGTCTGGAGTGGTCGCCCGCCCCTATCGAAAACAAAAACTACCTGCGCTACGCCGCCATCTTCGAGCCGCGCGGCGCACGCGCCACCCTCGTACGCATCGCGCAGCACGTAGAGCTGCGTCGCAAGCACGCCAAGGAGCTGCACCTGCTCGCAGGATTGGTCGGCGAAGGCCGCATCAGCGCAGAGATGCAGAAGCGCGTCACCGAAATGATCAAAACCTTTCTTGAGCGCGCCCGCGTGCGCCTCGAAGGACAGCCGCTCTCACTCGCAGAAGAATCGTAAAAGCAGGGATGAGGGCGGAGGGATGAGGGATGAAAAGGAAGCTATTCAACATTGAATAGTTCTTCTTCATCCCTCATCCCTCCGCCCTCATCCCTTCTTCCCCATGCTAATCATGTTGGCGAGCATGCGGTATGCGCCGGGGTTGCCTGCGCGTAGTTGCCTGTACCAGACGATGCTGGTGTAGATGTAATGGCCGCGTCCGTAGGGGGCGGCGAGGAGGCCGCCGCGAAGTTGCGCTTCGCCCGCGTCGCTCATCATGAGGGGCGCGCTGTATTGCTTGTCCCACTCCTTCGGATAATAGAGCCCGCGTTCCTGCACCCAACCCTTGAAATCATCCGGCCCGAGCTTGTTTGGAAAATTGAGCAAGGGATGCTGGCTTTCGGTGAACGTGACGGGCGCGTCCTCGTCCGTGACGCGCTCGTTGCCGAGCACAATCGGATAGGGCGCTAACTGGGGCCGACCCGCTTTCTCATCCGGATTCCACTCGTTGTTTTTGTGATAGAAGACGATGAGCGTCCCGCCGTTACGCACGTAATCCAGAAGAGAATGATTGAAGCTCACCAGCCACGGGTGCGCCTGATAACCCCTGTTGTCGATGACGATGGCATCGTAGGATTCAAGCGTGCGCGGGCTCGCGCCGTTCTCTATCTCCGTGGCTTTGACCCCGAGCGCGTCGAGCGCGTTCGGCAAAGAATAGTCATAGCTTCGCACGTAGCCGACGCGCAGGTTCTGCGGCACACGCACGTCACTGTAGTTGACGAGAATCGCGCTCGAAGCCCCCACCCGCTTTTCAAGCACTTCCGCTCGCCGCACGGCAGTAAAGTAGAACGAGTAGGGCGTCTTGACGGGAGCGCAACTACTGCCCGCCATCAGTTGCCTCTCATACACGAGCTTGAGCGGGATTGTCATCAACATCTCGCGCGCTTCACCTGCGGCGAGAGTGATTTCCTGACGAGCCAGTTGAAAGACAGGCACGGAGTCCATGCTGCAATTGAGCCGCACGTTCGCGGCGATGTGTCCTTTGAACGTCTCGCTGAGATTGTTTTTGAGTTGCAGGCGAAAACGCACGGGCTGGTCCGCGCTTCGAGGTGTAAGCACGACGGGCGCTGGCGTCATGCCTGTTATCTCTACCGGGTTGGCCGACGGGATGCGCGCAAAGGCGGGCACTTGCAAGACGGTCTTTCCGACACGCACGATGACCGTAGCCGTGTAGGCTTCAGCCGCTTGCGCCTGAACAACGTCGGGCATGTAGTCAGCGTTCAGGCCGGAAGTGAGATTAGGGCCTTGAATCGGGATGATCGCTGATTGTCCCGGCTGGATAAGCACCGGAGCGGAAAAAGACGCGTCCGTTTGCATCCTCGGCGTGCGATAGCGCACCTGCTGAATCTCTACTGACTCCGCGCGACCGTTGCTGATGGAAAGAGATAAGAGTTGATTTTGATCACGCACTAAAGCCGTACCGTCGCGCGGCGCGAGCCGTGCCGTGACGTTGGAAGCTATCGCGCGTGCTCGCTCCAACCGCTCGCGCATACGCATAAAGCGCGGCACGTCTTCGTTCGTGAGATTGGTAAAGAGGCTGTTAGCTTCAGCGGACGTGAGCGTCTGGAAGACCAGCTCGCGGTCGCGGTAAAAGTCTGTGAGCGGAAGTCCTTTGATGGTCGGCGGTGTGAATCCGGCGGCAATCGTCGCGGGTAAGCTCAGGCCGTCTAGAACAGTGCGCGGGTTCGCTGGAAGCGGCTGCGCCGCAGGGGCCGAGAGTGCGAGTCGATAATGAATGAGAGGCATGCCGCTCGCGGGCACGCGCGCGGGCCAAGGCCCTTGCGAGGCGTGACGCCGGAGCGCGCCAAGAGCTTGTTCGGCGTAACTCATTCGCCTGACAGCATCCACCTCGTTGGGATTGACGGTGACGATTTCCCCGGCGCGTCTTGCTTCATCTTCCGGTTTGCTGCCAGCGCCGCTTTGGGAACGAGCGCGCACAAAAAGTCTCTGCGGCTGCCACGGACGAAGCCCGGTCTTTTCGTTCATCTGCCAGGGGAAACGCTTTGCATCGCCTGCGGCAGCAAAAGCTTCTACGATGAGGCGGCCCGTGGCTTGATGATGGCCGTGACCGCTCGTTGTGTCGTGGTTGGTGATGATGACGTCGGGGCGAAGCTTGCGAATCATCAGGACCATGCGTTCGAGCGCATCGTCACGACGCCAGAACTTGAAAGTCTCTTCCGCTGATTTTGAAAATCCAAAATCGCGCATGCCCAGAAAGTAAGCAGTAGAGCCTTGAATCTCCGCGGCTTCTTCGGTCTCGCGCCGACGTATCACGCCCAACTCATCGTAAAGCTCAGGCCCAATCGCATTCTGCCCGCCCTCGCCGTAAGTGGAAAAAAGCGTCACGGTGTTTGCGCCCAGCTTGCGCCGGAGCAGCGTCAGAGTCGCGCCGTCTTCGTCATCCGGATGCGCCGCCACACACATCACCGTCCACGGATTGTTCAAATCAAGAAGCGCCTGATAAAGCTCAAGGTCCGCGGCCTCGTCAAAGATGTTTGCTCTGGGAGCGGCGCTACCGGCTTGAAAGGACGAGATGATTGTGAGCGCCGCGAGAATGAGCGCCAGCGCTTTTCGCGCCCGCTGATTCGGCCTTTCATCTACGGCTTGCTGTTTATCTTTTTTCATTTGTCGATGCAGGAGAGCGACTCGCGCCCGTGCGTTCCGGCTCTGGTTCAAGATAAAATCGGGGGCCTAGGAAAGATTGTAGCCTGTCGAAAGGACGGAGCGCCAATGCATATAGAGCGCATCGAACACGTTCAAATCAGCGTGCCCGTGGGGAGCGAGGATGAAGTCAGACGTTTTTATTGCGGCGTGCTTGGTCTTGTGGAAGTGCCGAAGCCGAAAGCCTTAGAGGGGCGCGGTGGTCTCTGGCTCGCGGTCGGAGACCAGGCCATACACTTCGGCACGGAAACGGTCCAGGACCGCGCCGCGTCGAAACGTCACGTCGCCTTCGAAGTGAAAGATTTGAAAGTGGCGCGACGGGATTTGGAACAAGCAGGCGTCGAGATTAAGGAAGGGATTCCCATTCCCGGCTACGACCGCTTCGAGTTTCGAGACCCCTTCGGCAACCGCATAGAGTTAATGGAAAAGAAAAATTAGAGCCAATTTCGATTGGGCTTATGGAAGGCAGCAATTCACCGCGGAGACGCAGAGGACGCAGAGATTACGCAGAGAAAAGAATTCAACTCTCTCTGCGCTTCCTCCGCTCTCTCTCTAGTCTCGGTGGTGAACTGCAACGCTCCCTACACTTAATGTAGGAGTAAGGACAAAGCCGATGGCGGGGATGTCTTCTACCGGAACTTCCCGCACGGCGTGATTGCTCAAAGCCCTCAGTTACAAATTCTGTGCTATGTCGAGGTAGATGTTTTTTATTTTGCCCTCGTAATCCTTTGCTTCCTTAAAAAGACTGAGGAGGCTCAGAAACGGATTCACGACCTCTTGCGGATCCCACCAGCCCACCTGATTCAGATGGTCCGCAGGCACTAGGAAATCTCTCTGTACAATGGTCTTCCGGCTCCCATCATCGGCGATTAATTCCCGCGTCCATTGTTGAGACCTGAAGGAAACGAGGCCGTCATTTCTTCCGTCATGATCACGAATGAAAATCCAGGATGGGATGAGCGGAGCAAAGACCGCGTTCAAATCCTCCGCGCTTGAAAATGTTTGATAGGAGACGCTGTTGCTTGCTTCCTGACTCTCTGCGCGGCGGTTAAACTGCTCGCAGGCGGTGATTGTCAAATCTTCAAACCCCTCCAGGTTAATCACCCTTCGCAAGCCGTCTATGAGAAACACTCCGCCATGATTGATGACATGGTCCGCGAAAATAGTACCGAGGTGGGGCGTTCCGATAGTCGTCAGAGTTGCAACGTGGTCGGCCATTCCCTTGTCGACTATCATGTGACGGGCATCCAGACCGCCCATGCTATGGGCAATGACGTGAACCTTGTCAACGCCTTTACTCGATAGAATCTCATTTATCCTATCGCGCAATTGTTCTGCTCTGAGGTCAACCGGACCTGCGAAATCCTGGTTAGGATGAAAAACCTCAAACCCGTGAGCTTCAAGGTGACTCTTGATGCCTTTGAAATATTGAAACTTGTCTCCAATCTCGGTCTCAGGGAGTTTTAGCTTGCCCCTTCGTAGCTCAAGCAGAATGTCGAACCGGGCGATGCCATGCGCGAGGACGATGGGTAACTTTTGATTGCTGGACATTTGATGCCTCCTTTTGGAACGTCTCATTGAGGCGTTAAATCTAACGGCAAATGTTCTACGGCTTCTAGCTGTGGAAGATGCGGCGCGTGAGCACGTTGGCGAACCTGTCGTCAGGGTCGTGTTCCTTGACCAGTAGCAGGAACTTCTCGAAATATTCCTGATGAAGCTTTGCCATATCTGCTTTGGAAAAGTTCTGGCAGGCTTTCCCCAGATGTGGACGAGCGCCGACCTTTTTCATCAATTCTTCGGCGGCTGCGTAGTATCTCTCAAAGCCATGCGAATCGTTGCACACAAGATTAATCCACGTCGAGCGACGTTCACGCCCAGCACCGATTAAGGTACAGTTGTGGTCTCCCGGCGTAAATCTAATTTCGAAAAGCGTGTAGGGCAATTTTTCTTCACGGTACATCTTTTCATAAAGCTCTATAAAGTCTTTGCATCTCTCGAAGGTGTCCTCGAAGGGCACTGTAAATTCCAGCTCCTGATGCAGCGGGTAGATGGTCCGGTTAAAAGCCTTGTTGCTCTCCAACACCAGGTCCGTGCCTCGTTTGAAGCTATAGGCGAACGGCGACAACTTCTGTAGGAGTCCCGTGTCGGCCATGAAGCCCCCGAACCACGCCGACAGCAGGGAATCCTTTGCGATACTGATAAATTCGCGAAGCGGCCCCAGAAACGACTGCTCCTTGTCCGTCGGATTCCACGTGTTGATCTGGCATCTCTTGGTGAAGGGGAAGAGGTAGAGGCTGAAGTGTTCGTTCTTTTGAAAGATGCGGTCGAAGTTTTCCTTGACGAAAGACACATTCGACATCTCGACTTTTTGTTCGACGTTGAAGCGGTCAACCGCTTTGACTGTGACTTCCGAGATGATGCCGACGGCCCCGATGCCTCCGATAGCCGCTTTGAACAAATCGTCCGACGGCTTCAATTCGTGGACGTCGCCTTTTCCGTCAACGAGCTTGATGCTCTTAACCAAATCGCTGACAAAGCCCCAATCCCGTCCCGTCCCATGCACGTCCGTAGAGATAATGCCCGCGATACTCTGCGCGTCGTGCGAAGGCAGCGCACGGAAGGCGAGCTTATCCTGCAACAACAACTGTGCAATCTCCCTGATACGAGTCCCACCTTTGAAAGTGACTCGCTTGTTTTCCAAATCCTTGCTGACCACACCTTTGTAGTTGTCGAGCGAGACGAGCACATTGTCTGAAACAATGCCGTCGTTGAACGAATGTCCCGCGCCGAAGAACCTCACCCCGCTCGAATTCTTCACGAGGTCAACTATCTCCGCCTCCGTGGTGGGTTGAAGAAATTTCTCCGGACGATAGCGAAATCGTCTGCACCAGTTGCGAAAGACACCACCGCGCACTCTACCTTCAAGCCAGAGATAGCGTCCGAAGGTTAAAGCGTAAAGGATGATGTTGAGGGTCGTGGCAAACGCCACATAGAAGTAGCCTCTGTATTTCATCGCTCGTTCCTTCTACTGTTCGCGCACATGAAAGACATCAACAATTTTCGGACGAAGCTTGCCCGCGCCGCCTTCGGTGTTTACACGGTCGAGCCCGATCACATATCCGGTCAGACCCTGGCGATTAATCCGAAAGCGAATGAGTTGTTTGAACCCCTCGATTCTCGCCGCCCCACCGGCTTCGTTATTGTGACCGTTGAAGGCCAGCGCCACAGACAAGTACCAGCCAAAAAGCACGCAGCTCATGATTGCCCCGATGACACCGGCATACAGGCAGAGTAGAAACAGCAACCAGCGGTTTTCAGGCAATCCCAAATCTCTGGACAGGAACGGCACAAAGGTAATGACGAGCAATCCTGCCCCAAACAGTAGCCACGCGATTACAAGCGGCCAGCCGTTCTTTAGCTTAGCCAGACTTCTGCCGCTGTACTTGAAAACGAAGAAAAGAAGCAGCGCCGCCAAAGGAGCCCACAATAAATGGCCCTTTCGGATGAGAAGAAAGGGGACAGCTAATTGGAGCAAGGCGTGTGAAGCCCCGAGCAGCAGGAAACCGATTCGACCGACTCCCTTCTTGAGGTTTCCTCCCGTCGAGAAAGCAAAAAAGGTCAGCCCGCCTCCAACGAGCACAAGAATGAGCAGCAGCGCGAGGTCTGAGATTAGAAAGGCCGCTTCGTGTTTGCCGAAGAACCAAAGGGACGCGCTGAAGCCAAGCAACGCCATGATAACCAGAACCCAGATGGGAGCGTAATACCACCACTTGATATTTTCCTGATGAGCCCTCTCAAACAACCACTCCGAATATTTCAAGCTCACAATCACTGCCAGGAAGGCCCAACCGAGCGCGACCAGAATGATAATACTGCGGCCAAAGCGCGTCAGCGGAACCTCGTACAAATCATACGTGCGAAAACCCCATAGACCCCATGCCAAAAATATGAAGGCCAACCCCACCAGTGAAAAAAGTCTGATGTGTTGTGAGAACGTCACCTTCTTTTTCGACATCTGCCATGTCGGGTCATACTCCTTTTTGTATATTCGGAGCGTATAGAAAAGCGCCGCGCCGAGCGCCACGAGCGAGAGGCCAAGCGAAATCATCCACAGATAATATTCAGTCGGGATTGACGAGCCAGGCATCCACGTGTACCTCGGAACCGGCTTGTCATAGGCAGGCAGCGTCACGTAGCGCTCTTGCTGTGCGTTAAGCGGTGTAGAGATTCCAAGCCATACGAACGGCGGGAAGCCGTCTATGGCATCTTTACTACTCTGCGGAATAGTGGCGGCGAAGAAGATACCGAAGGCTATGATAAAGCCGAAGAGCCAGACGTATCCGCCCCTGACGATATTCCAGAATTTGAACATCTCGTCGGCGGTCTTTTTACGCGACTCGTCTACTTTTGGATAGACGACCTCCGGCATCACCTCCTTAATGTTTGTGTGCGACGGATGAAAAAACGCTCCGCCGCCGCCCGACACCACAGAGGCATAGTTGCTTGCGTCCACGGATGCGGGCTTCGGTCCCCAGTATCTAGCGTAATGGTGTATGTCGCCTGAAAGGTCCAGACGACATTTGCCGGGAGCGAGCGGCTCCGCCTCTCTCAGGAAGGGGCGCTCAAGTTTGAGCGCGGCAAAGGTCTTCGACTCGTTCTCCTCGGCTTTCGCATATTTACCGAAAACGGTTGTGGGCTCCGGTGTGGCAACGATGAGCTTCTTCGGCGCATACGTTGATTGAAGATCGTTGAAGAATTCCCACTGGCGGTAATCTATCTCGCCCGCCTCCGTATCCAGCCCCCAGAACCACCAGCCGAACGGGAGACGCAACGCAAGATAGCTTGCTTCCTGGTATCGCATGAACGACGGAACCGGAAGCTGCGGCGGCCTGCCGCCTGATGGAGCGGGCTCTCCGGCAGAAGGGCGACGAAATTGACGGTTGAAGCCGTCGAGCGCGTCGTAGTAATCGTGGTTGCCCGGAATACCCAGAAGCAATCTGGGAAGTTTGCCCAGAACACTGGCGGCTCTGATTTTTACGAGGTCGGCATAAGCCCAGCAGAAGGGATTCTGAAAGCGGTTGGCAAGCGTGCTGTAGTCAGAAATGTGATAGCTGGTGTCGCCTCCGACAAAGAGAAACGACCCGCGTGGCAGGAGCAGTTTGCCGCCTGCTACGAGCGTTGCATCGTCAGGCTGCAAGACGAATTCAAGCTCGTCTCCGAGTTCCGGTTCACGGTTCGCGGCCAAATCGCTCATGCATAGATAAGCGATGCTATAGACAGCTTTCTGCCCATCTCCGGTATCCGAGATGTAATCGAACCAGAACTCCTTCTCCGATGCGGGGCGGCCATCTTCCCGTTCTTCCCATTGCCGCCAGAATCGCTCCATCTCTTCGGGCGAGCTGGCGGGCGGGATGGTCTCGGCCTTCATCCAATCGCGCGGGTCCAGTTTTCCCTTGAACGCCGTGTAGACCAGTATCCATTTGAGGGCGGCTAGAAATTGACGCCCGAACAACCATGCGACGGGCGGCATAAAACCGGATGCGTCCGGTTTAGGCTCAACGTCCTGCGGTAAGCCTTCGGAAGTGTGCGGGCGAGTAGCTCCAACTTCTCCTGACATCGCCTGACCTCCTTTCATAAAAGAGCGGCAAAGAGTAGTGGGTAGGTCACGAAAACCGAGCTTGCACCGGGCGGGTATGATTTGTGTATAACTGCCTGACTGATAAAGAACCGACCCTGTAGACTTAAAAGTCCTATTAAGGATTTACGGGACAGAGGAATTAAAGATGACTTCTAATTCGTTCCTTTCGTCAGCGGGTGAGAAGGAGTCTTCCTTTATTGCAACTGAAGAGCAAGCTTAGAGTATGACGTCCCGGTCCTCGGACCGTGATGGAGTATGCCGATTATTCGCGGCCCCCGGACAGCTCGATGTAAGTAAAAAATCGTGAAGTGAGCCAGCGAGAAAGGCTCGCCAGAAAACGGTGCTGAAAGCAGGGAGAGATTATAGTCAACATCGCTCGTTGTCAATAAAAATTAGAATTCAAAGCTAACCATTCTTTGAACGCTCATCATCTGCCGAGCAAAAGAGCGTGCTCGTTTCTAGACGTCTGCGATTTACCGACGGGCACAAAAAAACGGCTCGCCGTCAAAATAGCTATTGACTTCAATCAAACTAGTTTTATAATCCCGGTATTCATAAGGAGTCTTTGCAGGCTGTCTACACCAGCCTCTCCTGTTTTTTTTATTTCCGGACACGCGGTCTGGAAGAAAGCCAGCACAGTTACTCAACAAGCAAGGGTGGCGGCAGCGCTCACAGTTAAATGCTTGCCCTCGGCATCTCGTGATTAAAGTACCAGCAAAGATGAGGAGCTAAGGTTCACCTCAGGGGTTTTCTCGGATTTCCTCTTTTGAGGAAGCACAGGTGTTTTGCTGGGACTTGCAAATTCTGTTCGCACTGCGAGGCACACTCGCCGGACCGATATGTGATCTCTCCTATATGTGACCTCTCCAGAGGCCGAAAGATAAGCAGGATGAGCGATCTGTCTTGAAATAAAAACTACCCTTTTGACATCTGTAATTGAGACATATCACGGCGGGAACGTTCGTCACCGGAGCCTCCACCTGATACTCCATTGGAGATTGAAAATGGCAAGCGACATCATCTTCGAACCGCTCAAGTTTCGCCACCTCACTGTCAAGAATCGCATCTTTCGCTCGAACATCTCCGGCAGGTTCGATTTCTATAACGGCATCGGAACTCAGGCGCGCATCAACTGGGAAGAGAAGTTCGCGCGCGGCGGTGTGGGAGCGATTATCTCGTCGCATGTCCCCATCTCCATACGCGGGCGCATCCTGCCCAATTACGCGATTATCGAATCCGATAAGAGCATCCCTTTCTGGCGCAGGGTCGGCGAGAAGGTGCATGAGTACGACTGTAAGTACATCATGCAGCTTAGTCATGGAGGCCGCCAGCAGGATATAGGAGGCGTCGAGAACTCTTTCAAGAAGGCGCTCAGCTCCACCAACCAGACCGATTCGTTTCACGGATTGCTGTGTCAGGCGATGACCACTGACGAAATCAAGATGGTCATCAAGCAGTTCGGCGAAGCGGCCCGTCGCGCACGCGAAGCCGGGCTCGACGGAGTGGAGTTGCACGCGTGCAATGGTTATTTGATCAACCAGTTCTTAAGCTCGGGCATCAACAACCGCAAGGACGAGTATGGCGGCTCGCTGGAAAACAGGGCGCGCTTTCTGCTCGACATCATGCGCTCGGTGCGTGAGAAAGTGGGCGACGATTTTCATTTTCAGATCAAACTCAGCGCCGTCGATCACAATAACGCGCTCGCCTTCTGGGAGAAGAAAGGCAACACGATTGAAGACTCCGTGCAGGTTGCCAGGTGGGTCGAAGAGGCAGGAGCCGACGCGATACACGTTTCGACCGGGAGCACTTTCCCGCATCCTTTGAACCCGCCCGGCCCCTTTCCGCTTGATCATGTGGCGCGCACTTACGGCGGGATGATACCGAGCGGCATCTACGCCTTTCGCAACTACTTGCTCTTTCGCTACAAGCTGCTCCGGCCCATCTTCCGTTATCTATGGGGCCGCACCCAGCCTGACATTATCGAAGGCATCAGCGTTGACGATGCTCGTGAGATTAAGAAGCACGTCAAGATTCCGGTCCTCTGCACGGGCGGGTTTCAAACCGCCTCCTACATCCGCAAGGTCATCAGCGAGGGCTACTGCGACGGAGTTGCTATCGCGCGCCCGCTCGTCGCCAATAACGATCTAGTCAAAACCTTTGCCGCTGGAAAAGACCTCCCGGCCAAGCCGTGCACCTATTGCAATAAATGTCTGGCGCACGCGATTTCCGACCCGCTGGGTTGTTATGAGCTGTCGCGCTACGACGGCGATTACGACCGGATGATGAAAGAGATTATGTCCGTCTTCGAAGGAACGCCCGCGTATAACTGATGGTTGACGAAGTCTCCTTGAAGCTGCAAGCGGTGAGCTAAAAAACGCTCGCCAGACAAGCTCGGTTCCGTTTCGTCAACAGGAAGGATTCTCGCCGTGAGAGACCAAGAGATGCTAACGCCGGTCGAGGTGGCAAGCCGCAGTAGTTTCCGGCGATGGATGTTTATCATTGTCGCCCTGATTCTGCTGGTCGTCATTGTGCTCTACTGGAGGTTTGGTCGAAACAGCCCGATTGCTTACTCGAACATACAGGATCATTTCAAGTACGGCTCGATTGGAAGCGAGCAGAAGAGCGGCATTCCTTACTGGATATTCAAGGTGCTTCCGGACATGTTCCCCGAAAAGCTTCCGGGCAAGGGTTACGCTTCGCTCGGGTTTCTTCAGGAGCAGGGAAGAGACCTGCCCATAGGCTTCTCGCAGCGGCGCATGGCCGTAGACCTCGTCGGTCTCAACTGCGCCGTGTGTCACACGGGCACGGTTCGAGACACGCCGCAGAGCCAGCCGCGCATCATCGTCGGAATGCCAAGCAACAATCTTGACCTTCAAGGCTACGTTCGTTTCCTCACAGCCGCAGCCGAGGACAATCGCTTCACCGTCGATAACGTCATGGCGGCGATTGAGAATCGAACCAATCTAGACCCCGTTGAAAAGTTTATCTATCGCCAGGCCGTCTGGCCGACGCGCGAAGCTTTGCTCGAACAGGGCGCTCGCATGGCTTTTATGAAGACGCGCCCCGAGTGGGGGCCGGGACGTGTAGATACTTTCAATCCGTATAAATCCATTCAGTTCCACTGGCCCATGGATAAAGATGAAAGCATCGGGACCGCAGATTTGCCGTCTATCTGGAATCAAAAACCGCGCAAGGATATGCAACTGCACTGGGACGGGAATAACAAGTCGGTCGAAGAACGCAACAAGAGCGCCGCGCTCGGAACGGGCGTCACGCCATCGACGCTCGACATCGACCAGCTCAAACGCATTGAAGAATGGCTGTGGGACTTTCAAGCTCCGCCGTACCCGTATGAAGTAAACGAAGGTCTGGCTGCCAGAGGCAAGGCCGTCTATGAACAGTCGTGCGCCAGTTGCCACGCCTTCGGCGGCGCGTGGACGGGACAGGTCACGCCCATTAATGAAATCGGCACAGACCCGCACCGTCTTGATTCTTATACTTACCTTCTTTCCGAAAATCAGAACACCCTCTACACGGGTTATCCGTGGCGCTTCCAAAACTTTCGCAAGACGAACGGCTACGCCAACATGCCGCTCGACGGTCTCTGGCTGCGCGCGCCTTACCTGCACAACGGCTCTGTGCCGACGTTGAGGGATTTACTTGAGCCTCCTGATAAAAGACCGAAGACGTTTTATAGAGGCTATGACGTGTTCGACAAAACGAACGTTGGTTTTATCTCCAACGTCGCGGAAGAAGGCGGACGCCGCTACTTTCTCTACGACACTGCGCTTCCCGGTAACTACAACACGGGTCACCTCTACGGCACTGACCTGTCGGCGGAAGACAAGCAAGCGCTGGTCGAGTACATGAAGAAACTCTAAGCCTCAACGTCGGAAGCCGCCCGAAGGGACGGCAGGGAGAAACGCAGTCATGACGAAATCAAGAGCGAAAAGAAGAAGAATCATCAGCGCTGTGATCGTCATCTTGCTCCTGGCAGGTCTTTTTGGATTCATCGCGTGGTACAAATTGTTCCGCGTCGTCCCCACAAACTATGCGTTGGCGGAAGAGCACTTCAAATACGGCTCGGTGGGAGCGGAAGCTCCGGCTGGCGTTCCCTATTGGATCTGGGTTGTCCTGCCGCGCATGTTCCCGGACAAGCTGCCGGGGCAGGGCGGCTACGCGGCGCTCGGAGCGGTCTGGGAAGAGGGGCACGAATTGCCCGTTGGCTTTACTAAAAAGACCATCGGCTTTGACCGCGTGGCGATTAACTGCGCGGCCTGTCATACGACGACGGTGAGGGCCACGCCCAAGGATAAGCCTATGCTCTTTGTGGGCGGCCCGAGCAGCCGCTTCAGACCGCAGGGCTATCTGCGCTTTCTCTTCGCCTGCGCCCAGGATGCGCGCTTTAACCCTGACGCCATGATGATCGAGATTGAGCGTCTGACCAATCTCTCCTTCATTGATAAAGCTTTGTATCGCTACGTTCTTATCCCGCAGACGAAAAAGATGCTCATCAAGCAGGCGAACGAAGACTACGCGTGGATGAACACGCGGCCCGAATGGGGACCGGGACGAACGGACATGAACCCGTTCCAACTTGTAGTCATGCACCTGCCTGACAATGGAACTATCGGCAGCACGGACATGATGTCTATCTGGAACGAGCGCGCCCACGAAGGGATGCTGCGCCATTCGGACGGTTTGAACTCGACGCTGATTGAGCCTGTCATCTCTGCCGCGCTCGCCGCCGGAGCGACCAAAGCTTCCGTTGACATCGACGGGCTCAAGCGAGTCAACGACTTCCTTCTGGATTTGCCCGCAGCCAAATATCCGTTCCCGATTGACCAGACGTTGGCCGCGCGCGGCAACGAAATCTACACCGCGCGTTGCGCTTCCTGTCATGCTTTCGGAGGAGCGACAACCGGAAAGATTGTTCCCATAGAGGAGCTTGGCACTGACCCCAACCGTATGAACCACTGGCCTCAGGTGGCGGCGGATACCTTCAATAAATATGCCGAAGGCTATTCGTGGAAGTTCAATAACTTTCGCAGCTCGAAGGGCTATGTGGCGGTGGCGCTCGATGGCGTCTGGGCCAGAGCGCCCTACCTGCACAACGGCTCTGTGCCGACGCTGCGCGACTTGCTCGAAGCTCCGGAAAATCGCCCGAAGGTTTTCTACCGCGCCTATGACGTTTACGACCAGCAGAACGTCGGCTTTATCAGCAGCGGCCCCGAAGCCGAACGCGAGGGCTGGAAACTGGATACGAGCGTGCAGGGAAACAACAACAGCGGACATCTCTGGGGCGTTGACCTCTCGGCTGAAGACAAGAAGGCTTTAATCGAGTTTCTGAAAAGCTTGTGAGGACGCGTTGTCGTCCCTCAAAGCCGTAGAGCTTGCAGACGTTCGCGCCCGTCGCCGTTGGTGATGAGTTTTACGTGGAGCCTAATCGATGAAAGGAGCATGCCCTAATGCTGAGTCCTAAAGTCAGAGCCCTCGTCAAGCTCTTACTGATCTTCCTGATTATCAAGGATATTATCTTGTTCACCCTCTGCTTCTGGTTTCCGGAAGTCTGGTACAAGATTTTTCACGGCGCGCCTTACGTTGACCCGCAGGGGTTACTCCAACGCACGGGCGCGGTCTGGCTGGCGTTCACCCTTCTGCAAATCATCGCTTTTCTCAGGTGGGAGAAAGAGCCTTTCTGGCTGACGGTCATCGCGGGCGTGCGCCTGACCGAAATCTTTTCCGACTGGGTTTACATCTGCGTGGCGGATAGCATGACATGGTTCGGGCGTCTGGCTTTATTCATCGTTGCGCCGGGCAATCTTGCTTTCGGCATTTTCCTGATCTGGGTCTATAAGAAGATGATGAAAGAGAGATATGGACCACGATGACTTTGAATCCGGTCTTTGATTGAAGTGCCGGAAACCACACATGAACAATAACCGGGGCGATATGCTCCGGGTTGTTAAGGATGTTGCGGCAGGGCGCTGCAAACATTTCGCGCAAGCAAAGGAAATCTTCATGAGAGACGTTTATGATGTGGTGGTCATAGGCTCCGGGTTCGGCGGCGCAATCACGAGTTGTCGGCTGGCGCAATCGGGTCGTTCGGTCTGCATTCTGGAACGCGGAAAGCGTTGGGGCCGGAAAGATTTTCCCAGAACGACCGGACAGGTGGCGCACGCTTTCTGGACTGACAAAGATTTCGGTCTCATCGATTATCGCACCTTCAAAAATATAGACGTCTTACAGGCGAGCGGCGTCGGCGGCGGCTCGCTCGTCTATTTCAACGTGCATCTTCGAACTCCGAAAGAGATTTTCGAGCAGCCATACTGGCCGCGAGGCGTCAAGCGCGAAAGCCTCGACCCTTTTTACGACAAGGCCAAGGATATGTTGGAGGCCAAGCCTCTGTCGCCGCCCGCCGAGCTGGACATGCCGAACCGTACTAAGTCCTTCTTCGCGGCGGCGCAAGCGGCGGGGAAAAAAGCCGAGCTGGTAGACATAGCGGTTTATACCGGCCCGGAAAAAATCAATCGACAGGGTGTGCTACAGGACGGCTGCGTCTATTGCGGCAACTGCATGCTCGGCTGCCACGTCCATGCGAAAAATACTTTAGACCTCAATTACATTCCGCTCGCGGAACAGAACGGCGCGGAAGTTTATCCGTTACACATGGTGGAAAAGATAGAGCCGCTGATGCCGGTCGAAGAGAACGGGTATCGAGTTCACTTTAAGCATTTCCACCCGGAAAATAATGGCGAGTTTGAACGCGGCTCGGTGGTCGGTAGAAAAGTGATTGTCTCTGCCGGTTCGCTCGGCTCGACCGAAATTCTCTTACGCAGCCGAGATGTGCATCACACGCTGCCCGATTTGAGCAAGATGCTGGGCGAGCGATTCTCCGGCAACGGGGATTTCCTGCTGGCCGGAACGTTCGATGCGAATCGAGAAACTGACCCCGGCTCCGGCCCAAGCATCACAGCCATGACCGATTGGTCCACTGCTAAAAATAGAATCCACATCCAAGACCTAGGATTCCCGGACCCCTTTCTCTGGTATCTGGAAAGCGCGCTGCCCACGCCGAGTCGTCTCAGAAATCTGAAGCTGGCTTTCAAAAAATATTTATGGCGGATACTCGGCATGAGCCGCGCGTCTGCCTTCACCGACGGCGCAGAGAAACTTTTTGCAGGCGGCGTCACGCCCCGTTTCCTGCCCTATCTGGGGATGGGGACGGATGCAGCCGACGGAAAGCTGCGCCTGTCGGATCAGAACATAGACATCGACTGGAACACGCGGCAAAGCCGAGAGATGTTCAACGAGATGGAGGACGGGCTGAAACAGCTCAGTCGTGGAATTGGCGGGCGATACGTGCCGAGCGTCCTCTGGCGCTGGCCGCTCAGAAAGTTGCTCACGGCACATCCCCTGGGCGGATGCGTGATGTCCGACGAACCGGACAAGGGAGTAGTGAACGAATTCGGCGAGGTCTGGAATTACCCGAACCTCTACGTTGCGGACGGCGCAATCATTCCGACGGCCCTGAGCGTTAATCCGTCGGCCACCATCAGCGCCCTCGCCGAGAGAATTGCCGATCACATCGTCCGCTCTGAATAGAGAAGCGTTCAAGGCATCTGGATTTGGGTTTACACAAAACATTGGCGTCAGAAGGAGAAGAGAAATGAGTTCATCCGGCGTAAACTTGCTCAAGGTTTTAGGTCTGCTCGGCGTTGCTGCGGTGGTGGCATACAAGGGACCGAAACTAATATCTTCCATGTCTCAAAAAAGAAAACGCTCCTCGGGCACGCTCTATAACAATGCGATGAAGGTCATTGATCAAAAAGTCGGTTGGGATAAGCTGCCGCCTGCGTTAGGACTCCCGATTCTGGTCGGGGTACGTAATAAGTTAAGAGCAGAGAATCTCTACGATACCGAATCCACAGCGCCGGCAATAGACACGTCAGTACCCACACCGACAGACACGCGCTATCGCACCGCGCGCACAGCCGATGGAACCTACAACGATTTAGAGAATCCGAGGATGGGCAGCGCCGGGACGCGATTCGGGCGAAACGTTCCCTTGGAGGAGACCTACCCGGAGCCGGAGCCCGATATTCTCACACCAAATCCACGCACGGTCAGCCGCGAGCTGTTGACGCGCGACACTTTTCACCCGGCAACGACGCTCAACGTTCTCGCAGCCGCCTGGCTACAGTTCATGATTCGAGACTGGTTCAGTCATGGAGCCAGCCCGAAGGAGAACCCATGGAAACTTCCGCTCAAAGAGGATGATCCGTGGCACGAGAATCCGATGCAGATCATGCGAACACGCCCGGACCCGACGCGCCCGCCCGGCTCTGGCGACGCCCCGCCCACCTATGTCAACACCGAGTCGCACTGGTGGGACGGCTCGTCAATCTATGGCAGCAACAAAAAAATCCAGGACATCTTTCGGTCCCATGTTGATGGAAAACTAAAAGTCGGGCCGAACAATATGATTCCGATGGACCCTCAGGCGCTGGCTCAACCCGGCGTCTGGCTGGGTTTGGTTATCCTGCACAACCTGTTCTCGCTCGAACACAACGCCATCTGCGACCGCCTGCGCGAGGAGTACCCTTCGTGGTCGGATGACGAATTGTTTGACCACGCACGCTTAATCAACGCAGCGCTCTTAGCCAAGATACATACCGTCGAATGGACGACCGGCATCCTCGGCCATCCGACCTTGCAAATCGCTATGCGAGCGAACTGGTGGGGACTGGCAGGCGAGTGGATCTACGAGCATTTCGGGCGGCTCAGCAGCAGCGAGCTTGTCAGCGGTATTCCCGGCTCACAAACACATCACTACGACGTGCCCTTTTCACTGACGGAAGAGTTCGTGGCCGTTTACCGTCTGCACCCGCTCATGCCGGACGACTACAGCTTCCGCTCACTGGCCGACGGCAATCTACTTAAGGAGCACGCCTTCCCCGAGATAGCAGGCCCGCACGTAGCCGAAATTCTCAATCAAATATCCATCCCGGATATCCTCTACTCCTTTGGCATCGCTCATCCGGGCGCGATTCAGTTACACAATTACCCGCGCTTTCTACAACGCTACGAGCGACCCGATGGAGTCGTTATGGACATGGCCTCTACGGATATTATGCGCAGCCGTGAGCTGGGTGTGCCCAGATATAACCAGTTCCGCAAACTGCTTCATAAGAAGCCGGTCGAAACTTTCGAGGAGTTGACCGACAACCCGGCGTGGGCAGAAGAAATCCGGCGCGTCTACGACAATGACATTGACCGTGTCGATCTCACCGTCGGGCTGTTTGCAGAGCGCCCGCCCGAAGGGTTCGGATTCAGTGACACGGCCTTTCGCATCTTCGTCCTCATGGCTTCGCGGCGATTGAACAGCGACCGCTTCTTCACCGTGGATTACACGCCGGAGGTTTACACCAAGGCAGGCATGAAATGGATTGACGATAATACGATGTCAACGGTTCTACTGCGACACTATCCGCAACTGGAACCGGCGCTCAGCCAGGTCAAGAATGCCTTCGCCCCCTGGACCAGAATCCAGAAGCCCTGAGCTGGTGAAGACGTAGAAGCATTCTTATCTTCAAGCGATAGAAGGAGCCGTGAACGGTTTGGTGACGATGAAGACTTATCCCACGACAAATGCGCTCGATATGTTCCGGCTCCTGGGCGGTTTTATACGCGGCCTCTTCTCGCGCCCTTTCGACTCCGGCTCCGTCCTCTGCGCGTGGCTGAGAAAGGTCACGGAGCGTCACCAGAGCAAGAACGTGATTCTCAACTTGCTCGTCAAAAAAGTGCTGCTGGTCTCCGGCCACGGTCTCTCGACACATATCTTGAGCCAGCGCCCTTGCAGCAAAGGGTACATCGAGGGGGAATTGAAACGAGATGCCATGTCGTTTCTAGCGCCCAATGCGCTCACCATCAGCCACGATGAAAAGTGGGAGAGGCTACGGGTCTTCAACGAGAGGGTGCTTTGTGACGGCGAGCCGCACGTCTACCGGCAGGCTTTTCTGGACACGGTTCACAAAGCTTTCTCCGGCCCCGTCTCGAACATAGAAGATATACGCCGTTGCATGGGCCGCGCGATGCTTGGCATAGTTTTCGGTGAAGGCGTTGCCCCTGAGCACCTGGCGCAGGATATACAGGTCTTGTTTGGATTGGTCCAGAGTCCGGTTAAAAGGCGCATCTTTGGCTCTAAAGAAAAAGAGCGCAGGAAAAAATTCTACGACACCCTGCGACAGCTTTGGGCTGACAGTAAGGAAGCCGAACGTCCGAGCCTCTTAGCTCTGGCTCACAAGGCTGCCGAAGGGAATGATGAAGCGGAGCTGTTAGAGCAAATTCCACACTGGATGTTTACCTTTACAGGGTCAGGCACGGACACGCTGGCGCGAACCCTCACCATGATTACGTCTAGGCCGTTGGTTCGCGTCCGTGTGCTCGGCGAAATCGCCCAGCACGGCGCGCTCGACGACCCGTCTACCATCGAGCGATTGGATTATCTGGAAGCTTGCCTGCTGGAATCCAATCGCCTCTTCTCACCCGTCCCACGCACATTTCACTGTGCGCCGCAGGGAGATACTTTTGAAGACGTGGACATCGCTCCGGGAATGGAGATTGCACACTATTTCCCGCTCAACCAGCGCGATGATAAAACTGATCCGACTGCAAACGATTTTCTGCCCGAGCGCTGGCTCGATCCCGCATCTACGGCGCACGCCGCTTATCCGAACCTCTTTCTTTCGGGAGCGCGCACCTGTCCCGGAAAAAATCTCATCCTGTTTGTTTGTAAAAGCGCAATCGCAATCCTCCTCAAAGAGCATAATCTACAGAAAGAGAAGACGACCACACCGCTCTCTGCCGACCCGCTGCCTTTCTCTCTCCCGGAGAAAGAAATTCTCTTCCACAGCCGGAAATGATTGTCTCTCTTCGATTGATTCATCGCCGAGACGCAGAGGGCGCAGAGATGGCGCAGAGAGAATAAATAACAGGAGCGCGAGATAGAAGGTGCAAATCGTCTTTAGCTCCGTTAGGAGCGAAGATGTTTATAGCCTCACAGCAGCAATCAAGAATCAAGCTCCGTAGGAGCGTCATGTGATAGATACAGAACATGCCGCTCCTACGGAGCTTGATTGTTAATCATGACAATCAAGCTATAAACATCCGCGCTCCTACGGAGCGAAGGCTTATCCAGTATCGAATGTTTATTGAACACGTCTCTGCGCCCGCTCTGCGCCCTCTCGGGTCTCTGCGGTGAGTCCTAATTGAAACTGAGCCACTACCACTACCTCTTACCTTTTTACCTTTGCCTTTCAAGACGCGCGGCTATCATCATGCTGAGCGCAATGAGGACTATGAGCAGCATGCCGTAGGCTGCGGCTGTGCCCAAATTGAAGTCGCGCATCTCGGAGGCGATGGCGATGGAGATGGGGCGGTTGCGCGGGACGTAAACAATCACGCTCGCGACGTATTCGCCTAGCGCGATGACGAACGCGAGCAAAGTTCCGGCGACTGCGCCGGGCAAGACCAGTGGAAGACGCACGCGCAGGAAACGCTCGTACCAGCGTGCTCCCAAACTTCCCGCAGCCTCTTCGAGCGCCGGGTCCATCTGCTCAAGGCTTGCCTGCACGGCGCGCACGACGAGCGGCATGAAGCGCAGGAAATAGATGACGGGCAAAATCCAGAACGTGCCGACGAGGATGAAAGTGCCTGTCAACGGATTCGGCTGCCCGTAAGCCTCTGCGATTGAGACGGCGACCACGGTTCCCGGCAAAGCCCACGGCACGAGTATCAAAAGCGAAAGAATTTTTCTCCCGCGAAAGCGCGGTCGCAGCGCCAGGCTCGCCGCGCAGAAGCTCCACACCAAGGCACAGACGGCGGCGATGCCTGACATCAAGAGGCTATTAAACAACACGGACAGCCTCTCTTCCTCCGTCAAAATGCGCGCGTAATTCTCAAAGGTATAAGCCGTGGGCAGAGTCTCCGTCGTCCAACTGCCTTCACGCGCGAAGCTCACCATGAGCAGCGTCAACACGGGCAGCGCCAGCACGAGCGCGAAGACGACCCCGCCCAACGTGGCAAGCACGCGCGCCCGACCGCTTGTGATGGGCCGTCGCCTGCGCGGCGCGCCCTTCATCGTCGCCGCGACAAAACGGCGCGTCCCCTCGTAACGCTGAAAAAACAGAAGCGCGCCGAGCGAGATAACTGCCAGCACCACCGTCAACATCAAAGCCAGGCTGTTGTCGCCTCGCTGACGCGCGCTGAAAATCTCCAGTGTCAGGACGCGCACCCCGCCGCCAAACAGAAGCGGCGCGCTAAAGGACGCCATCGAAATCATAAAGGTCAAAAGCGCCGCCGCCAGAAGCGAGGGCGTCAGTTGCGGCAACACCACGCGCAGTAATACTTCGAGCGGGCGTGCGCCCAGACTGCGCGCCGCCTCGCTGAGGCCAGCGTCTACGCGCCGCAGCCCCGCGCCCGTCAAGACGTAAAAGAACGGGTACATCGTATAGGTGTGAAACAAGAGGAGCGCCGTCCAACCGCGCAGCGACCACGGCGCTGCTTGAAGATGAAAGAGATGCTGAACGACGCGCGCCAGTATTCCAGATTCGCCGCAGAGAAAGATAAACGCGACTGTGCCGACCAGCGGCGGCAGCACGAGCGGAAGTGAGGCCAGAGTGGAAAAAAAACGACGCGCCGGAAACTCGTACCGCTCGAAGAGAAAAGCAAGCGGCACGCCGACCGCTGCACACAGGAGAACGGTCAACACCGACAGCGCGATGCTCGATAGCACCGCTTCCATGACGGCTCGTTGTGCGAGTACTTCGGTGTAATTCCTGAGCGTCCAGCTCCCGCCGCGCTCCAGCGAAGCCATGAGGACGTGGATGTTCGGATAGACGACGCCGTACAGTAGAACAACTGCGACGACGATGAACAGAAAGAGAGACGCGGGGACACGGCGACGCGGGGAGAATGAGACGCGGGGACGCGGGGACGCGGCGACACGGCGAAAGGAAAGCGACTTTCTCTTCGTCATCTTCTTTCTTTCTCTCCGCGTCTCCCTAGTCCCCCACTCCCCGCGTCTCATTCTGCTTTCATCCGAGGATGTTGATGTGGTCGGGCGGCAGTTCGACCGTGCAGGCATCGCTCGCCTGCCAGCCGTCCGGGTGCAGGACCAGAGCTTCGAGCGCAAGCCCTCCGGCATCCAGTCGAATCGTCGTCGTCGCGCCGCTGAAATGAACTGCGCTGATGGTGGCCGAGAGCGCGTTCGTGCTTTCCTTCGCCGCTCGCGAGACGTGTACGTGCTCCGGTCGTATGGCGAGCGTGCAAGGCTTGTTAAGCGGCGCGCCCTGGCCTACGCGCGCCGCGACACGCAGGGTGTGCGAGCCCGCCACGGTCCTGAATTCGGCAACCTCCGTATTGCTCGCCGTCAGGCGCACGGCTTCTATCAAGTTGTTACGTCCCAGAAAACGCGCGACACGTAGCTCTTCAGGATGTTCGTAAAGCTCGCGCGGCGCGCCCGTCTGAAGGATGAGTCCCTCGCTCATGACGCTGATGCGGTCGCAGAGCGCAAAGGCTTCTTCCTGATCGTGCGTGACGTACAAAGCAGTGAGGCCGAGTCTCTCGACCAGCTCGCGCAGCTCGTCGCGCGTCTCTTCGCGCAGGGCCACGTCCAGATTGGAAAGCGGTTCGTCAAATAGCAGGAGCCTCGGCTCGATGGCGATGGCGCGCGCAATCGCGACGCGTTGTTGCTGACCGCCTGAAAGCTCGTCCACACGCCGACGCTCGTAGCCGGGAAGCTGCACGAGCTGAAGCGATTCTCGCACGCGGCGCGCAATCTCTTCTTTAGGGCGGCGGCGCGCGCGCAGGCCAAAGGCCACGTTCTCCGCAACGTTCAAATGCGGAAAGAGCGCGTAGTTTTGAAAGACCATGCCGAAGCCGCGCCGCTCCGGCGGGAAGCCGGTGATGTCGCGCCCGTCAAACTCAATAATTCCTGTGTCGGGCGTCTCAAGGCCCGCAATCATCCGCAGGGTCGTCGTCTTGCCGCAACCCGACGGGCCCAGAAGCCCGAAGAACTCGCCGCGCTCTATCTCAAGCGAAACATCGGCCACAGCGCGCTGCGCGCCGTAACTCTTCGAGATGTTCTGTAGACGTAGAAAAGACATCACATCAAGTTAAAAGTAAGCAGTGAGCAGTAAGCAGTAAAAGAAAGTGAAAAGAAAGCGAGCGGCTATCCATGTCGAGCAGTTTTTCGTCCGACTGCTTACTGCTCACTGCTTACTTCCCCTGTCTCCCTTTTATTTCCGCATCCCAAAACTTGAGCCACTCGCCGCTCTCGCGCCGTAGCAAGTCCCAATCAACAGGCATGCGCCCGAAGGGTTCGTTCATCCACGCGGGCAATTGAGAGCGGTCAAGGTCCGTGCGTATGGGCAGGCGATAATACTTCTGCGCTGCGTAAGTAAGGCTCTCGGGTGTGGTAACGAATTCGTAAAAGCGTCGCGCTTCCTCTTCGTGCGGCGCACCACGCACGACCGCGATGCCGTCCGTGATGACGGGCGTGCCGCTCGCCGGGATGACGTAAGCTAGTTGTTTGAGTCCCTTCTGCTCGCGGTATATCCAGACGTCCGGCATGTTCCAGAGACTGAGCGCGCCTTCGCCACGCGCCAGCTTCTGCATCAGGAGCGTGCCGTCCGCCGTGTATTCGTGAACATTCGCGTCCAGGCGTCGCAGCCAGTTGTAGCCGTCCTCGGGCGAGTTAGTATCTTTGTAAAAGCGCCAGATCATCGCGCCGAAAATCGCGCGCATCGAATCCGAAGGGTTCGGATTGCGAATCAAGATTTTGTCGCGCCACCGGGCATCAAGCACGTCGTCCCAATCGCGCGGCGCATCCTCTGCTTTAACAAGCGTCGAGTTGTAGACGATGACTTCCGGCGTTTCATACGTGCCGTACCAGCGGTCTTGAGCATCGCGCGAGCCCTGAGGAATTTTATCCGCCCACGTCGGGCGATAGGGCGAAAGCAGATTTTCGTCCGCCGCCGTTTGAAAGGTCATGTGCGAAGCGCCCCACCAGAGGTCTGCCTGCGGGCGGTTGCGCTCGACTCGCAAGCGTGACAGAACCTCCTGCGACCCCATGTCCAGAAACTGCACATCAACATCCGGATGCGCTTCTCTATAACGGGCCGCGAAATCGCGCAGCATGTCCTGACCATGCGGCGTGTAGATCAGAAGCTCGCGACGCGCGCCCTGCTCCGAACGCCTGCACGCGAAGCCCGCGAGCATGATTGAGAAGAATAGAAACCAGACCGTGACACGCCGGAAACAGAGAGACATCTTTTTTGTGCGAACCTGAAAAGGATTGTGTGCCGAGCCGGATAATCCTAACACAATCAAAAGGGAAGAAAAGCCGTAAATCGTAAATCGTGAATCGTCAATAGAAGAACGGCTTTTCTATATTCACGATTTACCATTTACGATTCACGCGCTTTTACTTTCTACTCCCGCAGAAAGTAAAATGGCGTGCAACGAAAAAGCTAAAGGAACTCGTCTTATGGCAGGCATCAGGATATACACCACGACGTGGTGCGGGGATTGTCGAAACGCGAAGAGATACTTGAAGGAGCAGGGAGTCTCTTTCGAGGAGATTGACATAGAGGAAGACGAACAGGCCGCCGAGTTCGTCATGCAAGCCAACAGGGGCTTGCGCAAAGTTCCGACCTTCGAGGTTGACGGGCGCACTTTTAATCTTTCCCCCTTTGACGCGAAACAACTTCGCATGGAGCTTGGGTTAAGTTGAGCGGGAGGAAGCGACTATGACAGCGGGTTTGAAAAGACGGGCTATGCGCGCGGGCGGCTGGGGGCTTGCCAAGCGGCTGGTGAAGCCGATTCCGGTGGTCGGGACAGTCGTGGCCGTGGGGCTGGCGGGCTACGAGATTAAAAAGAAGGGGCTCATCCCCGGCGCGATTCACGTCGGGCTGGACGTGACGCCGCTTCTCGGCACGGCCAAAGGCATCATAGAGATTTTTACGGGCGATTGGATTCCCGATAAACCGGCGCGCAACGGTCGCCGCGCCGGTTAAGAAGGATTTTCATCAAGCGGGAAACGCTCACGTCGGCAGTAGCTTCACGGCCTTACGCTCCGCTTACAGCCTCGTCCGTCAGCGCGCTCACGCGCGGGCGCGCACTCAGTGGATGCTTCTGCTCGTAAGCGTGCGCGAGGCGGAGCAGGCGCGCTTCATCCCAGTGGCGCGCCATCAACTGCAAGCCTATAGGCAAGCCTTCCTTTGACAGCCCGCACGGGACGGAGACGCCCGGCACACCCACTAGATTCGCCGTGCAGGTGTAGATGTCGTTGAGATACATCGAAAGCGGGTCGTCCACCTTTTCGCCTATGAGAAACGCGGGCGTCGGCGTGGTCGGCGTCAGGATTGCATCGCAAGCTGTGAAAGCGCGCTCGAAATCTTGTTTCAGCAGCGTGCGTACCTGTTGCGCCTTGCGATAGTAGGCATCGTAGTAGCCCGAAGAGAGCACGAACGTTCCTAGCATGATGCGGCGTTTGACTTCCGCCCCAAAACCTTCGTCGCGCGTGCGCTTGTACATCTCGCGAAGGGTGCGCGCCTCTTCCGCGCGAAAGCCGTAACGCACGCCGTCAAAGCGCGCCAGATTCGAGGACGCTTCGGCGGTGCAGATAACGTAGTAAACGGCGATGCAGTATTTCGCGTGCGGCAAATCTATCTCGACAATCTCCGCGCCCAAATCCCTGTAAGCTTCTATCGCGCGCTCGACGGCAGCGCGCACGTCTTCGTCCAATCCTTCGCTGAAGAGAGCGCGCGGCACGCCTATGCGAATGCCGCCGATGTCGTCCGCGAGCGTCGCGCTGTAGTCGGGCACAGCGACATCAGCGCTCGTCGCGTCCAATGGGTCGCGCCCGGCTGCCGCGCGCAGTAGATGCGCCACGTCGCGCGTCGTGCGACCGAAGATGGAGATGTGGTCGAGCGAGGAAGCGAAGGCGACCAGTCCGTAACGAGAGAGACGCCCGTAGGTCGGCTTGAAGCCGACGATGCCGCAAAGCGCCGCGGGCTGGCGCACGCTTCCGCCCGTCTCCGAGCCGAGCGCGGCGGGCACAATTCCTGCCGCCACAGCCGCCGCCGAGCCCCCGCTTGATCCTCCCGGCACACGCTCTGTATCCCACGGATTTCTTACCACGCCGAAGGCGGAGTTTTCGTTTGACGAGCCCATGGCAAACTCGTCCAGATTGGTCTTGCCGATGACGATTGCGCCCGCCGCCTGTAAGCGCTCGACGACCGTGGCCGTGTAAGGCGGGTGATACGGCCCAAGGATGCGCGAGCCGCAGGAAGCCTGTAAGCCGCGCACGACGATATTGTCTTTGACGGCGATGGGCACGCCCGCCAGCGGCAGCTTCGACCCGTCGTCCGGTTGCTCTCGCTCCAACTCTTCCGCACGCCGGAGCGCGCCCTCGCGGTTAATCTCCAGAAAGGCGTTGAGCGTTGCGTTTAATTTTTCGGCAGCGTCCAAAGAGCGCGAGACCTCTGCGCGCGCAGAGGTCTCGCCCCGCTCAAGCGCCTCGCGTATGGATTGAATGTTGTATTCCATAAATTAGAGGCAAGTAAAGAAATGATGAATGCAAAGTGCAAAGTGCAAAATTAAAGAAGCTCTTTCTTTTCATTCTGCATTTTGCATTTTGCACTTTGCATTGCTTTACTATCGCTTTCTTAAAGCACTTTGGGAACACGGAAATAGCCGTGAGCAGCGTCAGGGGCTTGATCAAGCGCCTGCTCCTGTCCGAGCGAGGGCCGTACCATGTCCTCGCGCGCAGAGGGCGTGCGCTCGCCCTCGGGAGTTAACCCGCCCGTGGCAGGCTCTACGGAACTCGTGTCCAGCTCGTTGAGCTGTTCGACGTAGGCCACAATCTCTGCTATCTGCGGAGTAAAAGCGCGACGCTCCTCGGGCGTGATTTCCAGGTGCGCGAGGTCCGCAATTTTTTCGATGTCAGCTTCAGTGATAGGCATAATTCAATTTTGGATTTTAGATTTGCGATTTTCGATTTGAAAGAAAGCAAGCAACACTACTTCTTCAAATCGCAAATCGGCAATCGCAAATCTAAAATTTCTTCTCTTCTTCGCGTCGGTTGATGCAACTGCCTGCGGCAACCAGAAAGCGGCGGCGCAAGTTTTCGTCCTGAATCGCTCCGGCTGCGGCCAGAAGGTCGCCGCCCGTTTTACTGAGCGCGCGGCGCTCCTGTTCTTCTCGTTCGATGGCCTCGTGGCCTGCGGCCTCTGCGCGCGCGGCTGCGACCGTCTTCGAGTCAACGCGAAATTCTATATAGGTCACAACCGCCTGACCCAGTAGAGAGTTGAGACGAAACAGAAGCTGCCCGCTCATGGCCTCAAGCTGGCGTTGCCAAGTCGTGTCGGCGACCGCCACGATGAGCGTCTTGCGGTAGAGCCGGAAGGGCACGGCATGCGGGCGCAGTTGTTCACCCGCCACACGTCGCCACGCCACGAGCGCGGCTGCTTCCAGCACCTCTTCGGTCTCGCCCGCGGCGCGCAGCAGTTTCGGCAACGCGCGAATCAAGTCGTCCATAAAGAATTTGCGATTTTAGATTTGCGATTTTCGATTGGAAGAGGATTAAATAAGAGCAAGCGTCTTTCAAAATCGCAAATCGGCAATCGAAAATCGCAAATTCATAGAGGAGTGTAGTGGAAAAACGAGGAGAGCTACAAGCGGGCGTGAAGGAAATAGAGGGGCGCGGCCCTTTCGTCGAAAAGCTCTTGCTGGCTTCGCAGAGCCCACGGCGGGCAGAGATTCTGCGCTCGGTCGGCTGGCCGTTTGAGACCTTTAGTGTGGAGATTGACGAATCAGTGGAAGCTGCGGAGAGCCCCGTCCAATACGTAGAGCGTCTAGCGCAGGGTAAGGCGGAAGCGGCGGCCCGGCTTTATCCGTCCCGTCTGGTGCTCGGCGCGGACACGACTGTCGTCGTTGACGGTGCGATACTCGGCAAGCCGCGCGATACGGAAGACGCGCGCCGCATGCTCAAAAGTTTGAGAGGCCGTTGGCACGAAGTCCTGACCGGCGTGGCACTCGTGCGCAGCGTGGGCGGCGAGATGTTGCGGCGCGTGGCGCACGAACGGACGCGCGTGCGCTTTGCAAAAATGAGCGAGCAGGAGATTGATTGGTACGTCGCAACGGGCGAGCCAACGGACAAGGCCGGAGCCTACGCCGTGCAGGGAAGGGCCGCGCTTTTTATAGAAGCCATAGAGGGTGATTACTGGAATGTAGTAGGGTTGCCCGTGCGCCTTGTTTACAAACTGAGCTGTGAGCTATAGCTATCACGGAAGGATTGCGACCTGTTTTGAGCCCCGTGAGGGGGCGATAGATATTAGCCCACGGCGTGAGCCGTGGGAGAACAATCAGCCAAAATTAAGAAAGCCCCTGAAAGGGGCGAAAGAGATTCCCGTCCGGATTTCTTTCGCCCCTTTCAGGGGCTCTATAACTTCTGAATGCTACCAATTCCCACGGCTCACGCCGTGGGCTATTTTATTCCGCCCCTTTCAAGGGCTCGCTGCTTTTAACGCAGCAGCTCTTCGAGCTGTGGGGCGAGTTGTTCCGTCAGATTGCCTTCGGAGTCAAGGCCGCCGATGGGCGAGCCGTAGACACGACCGCTCTTGTCCAGAATCACGATGGCGGGAAGCTGGTCCACGCCCATCTGCTTGACGACTTGAGCGTCGGGGTCGCGCAACACCGTGACGTTTAACTGGTGGCGGCGCGCAAAGGCGCGTAGTTGTTCGTCCGTGGCGTAATTCTTAGACTTGGGCGATTCACTATCTGTGCTCACCCAGTAGAGGACCACGCCGCGCTTGCCGTAATCGTTGGCGAGCTTGCGCACGCCCTCGGCCTGCTTGCGCGAAAGCGGCAACCACGAAGCGCCTATGGCGAGCACTACCACCTGCCCGCGCAGGTCGTCCGAAGTAATCTCCTGCCCGTCAATCGAGCGGAGCGAAAAATTTAGGGGTTGCTGTGATGTTTGTGCGGACGATGGCAGCGGCACAAGGGCCACGGCTAAAACCGCCAGCAACATCGAGATGGTCGCGGCAACCAATGACCTGCGACTCTTTAAGAACATCTTTGTCTCCTTAACCGGTTGCCCCTTCTCGTCTCGGCTTGTCCACGTTGGAGAGCTTCTCGTGCGGAAGGGTTGGTCCGTACCAGTCAGTTAGATGAGCCGCCAGCCCTTCCGGTTGGACGAACGAGTCTAAAGTCCCAGGTCTCAAGTCCAAAGTCAAAGACGTGTTCTTTCTTTTGACTTGAGACTTGGGACTTGGGACTTGGGACTATCAACGACCGGGGGCGGTTCTTCCTTGAAGACCTCTTTGTACAGTGCGCGGTAATCATCCCACGTATCCATATCGCGCGCAATGTAAGGCGATTGGACGCTGATGCGCGCCACCTCGCTTCTCTTATCAAAGAGGGCGCGCAAGCCGCGCTCGCTGTCCAGATGAAGAAGCCGTTCGCGTAGCGCCGCGTCCACGAGCACCGGATGGCCGCCCCTGCCCGCGTGCTCCGGCACAAGCAGATGCGCGCCCGATTCGCGCCACGCGTCAATCAAAGTTCTGATTACTTCAGGGGGAACTGCCGGATGGTCAACAAGACTGATGAGAATCGCTTCCGCTTCTGCCGGGACGATACTTGCGCCGCACGCTATGGACGCGCCCATCTCGCTTTCCGGGTCAGGATTAAAAGCTATGCGAACAGGAAGCTGGGCGAGCGCCCCGCGCATCTCCTCTGCGCGGTGGCCGACGACGACGACCACTTCGCTCGCACCGCCTTCCAGAAGATTACCGACGCAGGCTTCGACCACCGTGCGACCGCCAAAAGGAAGCAGCGGCTTAAACGCCCCCATACGACGGCTGCGACCAGCGGCCAGCAGAATAGCAGCAACTTTGCTCACAAGTGTGAGCAGTAAGCAGTAAGCAGTGAGCAGTAAGCAGTAAAAACATTTCGTTCGACTGCTTACTGCTTACTGCTCACTGCTTACTGCATTCTTAGCTCTTCCAAAGCGCGCAGGACGAAGGGACGCGCCATCTGTTTGCGCCAGTTCATGATGAAGTCTGTGTTATCTAGGGGTCGAGCTTTGGTATAGCAAGCTTCTGCGGCGGCCTCCATGCGCTCGTCGTCGAGCGGGAAGCCTACGAGCGCAGCCTGCGCTTCCGCGACTTCGATGGGCGCGGGCGCAATACCGCCGAGGACGAGCTTTGCATCACGAACCATGCCGCTCTCGTCCATATCCAAACGCGCAGCCACGCCGAGCACAGGAAAATCAAAAGCCCCGCGCCGACGCAGTTTCTTATAAGTTGCTCGCCAGCCATTGGTGGGCGGAAGGCTGATGTCAACGAGCAACTCGTCCGCGCGCTTGTGCAGGTAGTCTATGCCGTCGTCGTTGTAGAACCCGCGAGCATCCACCATGCGCTCTCCGAGCGTGGAAGCCAATCTCACGCGCGCACCTATGGCAACCATCAAGGGCACAAGGTCTGAGGATTGCACGGCCCAGCACTTACGGCTTCCGGGCGCAACCCAGCACACATCGCCGTCCTTCTTCAGGCAGAAATTGATGCCCTTGCGCCATTCGTAATTCTGGTCGTAGTAGTTGCATCGCGTGTCGAGCAGTAGATTGCCGCCAATCGTCCCCATGTTACGCAGGATGGGCGTAGAGATAGTGCGCGCGGCGGCCGCCACAAAAGGGTAATCGCGATTGATGATGGGATGCTCGCACACGTCCGTCAAAGAAACGCTCGCTCCAATGCGTACGCCGCTACGCCCGTCACCCGAAATCTGGTTTAGCTCTTTGAGCCGCGTCACGGAAATTACCGTGCGCGGCGTCTGCTGTCGCCGCTTCATATTCGGATAGAGGTCCGTGCCCCCGGCCACAAACTGCCCCGCCGGCCCGGCATCGGCCATCATCCGCACCGCGTCCCTGACTTCACGCGGGACGAGGTAAGTAAATTTAGGAAGTCTCATCATAACGGTTTATCAAAGCCTTATTCTAAACTGATGCTGAACTCGATTTATTTACCAAACTCTCTATCAAACCCCTGCTCATCTTTACCCACACGAATAACTGAGGCGCGACATCTTCGTTTTGTCTACAGGCGATTAGGATTTCACCTGTTTAGATTCCAGCTTCTCGACACGCTGCTCAATCCATAATTGATCCTCCTTGAGTTGCAACATCTCTTTTGCGACGACATCAAATTTCCGACCGACACGTCGTAGGCTGTCGTCAACTTCGGAAAGCTTCACTTCCACTTTATTCAAACGCTCCAAGACCTGCTCCCAGATTGGGCGCGTCTCTTTGAGCCGCCGGTCAACTGTGTCTTCCAGTGTCGTGAGCCGTGAATCAATTTCATTGAGACGTATTTCAATTTTATTGAAACGACCGTCAATGCTATTGAACCGATCATCCATCGCATCGAAGCGAGCGAACACTCTTTCTTCAAAAGAGCGTCCATCCTGATCGGCTGTTTTATCTTCGCTCATCTAGTTCCTCCTTTCATGAGTGCACGGCGACGCTCGGCATCTCGCGTCCGTCGCCGCCTTCGTCGGGCGTGAGGACTTTCAGGGCTTGCGGCCATTCGACCTCAGGCACTCCCTTGGGCCCGAAGCGTCCATCTTTGCCTTTGGCTTTGTCGCGGAGCGCAGTGAGAACTTTTTCGGGCGTGATGGGCACTTCGTCCACGCGCACGCCGACAGCATCGTAAACGGCGTTGGCGACGGCAGGCATGACGGGCAGGAGCGGTCCCTGTCCGACCTCTTTCGCGCCGTACGGCCCGTTCGGGTCGGGGTCTTCGATGAGATAGGTGATGACGTCGCACATCTCAAGCGTGGTCGGGCTCTTGTATTCGAGGAGGCTTGGGAACTTGTGCACGACGTTGCGATTGGCGCGATAGGTCATCTCCTCCATCAAGGCTTCGCCCAATCCCATGTAGACGCTGCCTTCGACCTGTCCCATGACGAGCGCGGGGTTGATGGAGCGTCCTATGTCGTGGCCTATCCAGATGCGCTCGACGGTGACGATGCCTGTTTCCGCGTCAACGTCCACTTCCGCGACCGCAGCCGAATAGCTGTAGGCTGGAGAGGGACCGACGCCCGCACCCTTGAAACGACCTGGCGAGCGCGGCGGCGTGTAAGAGCCAACAGTGCCTATGGTCCCGAACTTGGATTCAGCGAGCACAACCGCTTCGGCAAACGTGACACCCGTTTCCGGATTTTCAACATCGAAGACGCGCCGCTCCGCGAACGAAAGATTTTCAATCGGAACGGAGAGCTTTTCGGCGACGGCGATGGTCAAAAGCTCGCGTGCGCGCTCCGCAGCCTGAAGCGCGGCGTTGCCCGTCATCAAGGTGACGCGGCTCGAATAGCTCCCGAGGTCCACGGGCGTCAAATCCGTGTCGGCTGTGATAATGCGTATATCGAAGGGGTCGATGCCAAGGACTTCCGCGACGATGTAAGCGAGGATGGAATCACTCCCTTGGCCGATGTCGGTCGAGCCGCACTGGACACAGACGCCGCCCTGACGATCAAGACGAAGCTGCACGCCACTGTGCGGCATGTTGTTCCAGTAAATGGGAAGCCCCGCGCCGCAGATGTATGAGCTGCACGCGATGCCTATGCCTTTGCCCTCGGGGAGCTTGCGCTTTTCTCTATCCCAACCCGAAAACTTGTTCTTCCAATCAGAGCCTTCGACGACCTTCTCAATACACTTGCCCAATCCCATAGAGCCTATGCGCAGGTAGTTGGCCGTGACGGAAAACGGCGGCTGAAGATGCTTTAATCTAATCTCCGCCGGGTCCAGCTTTAACTCTTCCGCAATCTTGTCGAGATGAACTTCGAGCGCGTAGCGCGGCTGCGGCGTTCCATGCCCGCGCTTGGGACCGCACGGCGGCTTGTTGGTAAAGACGCGCGCGCCGCGAAACTTGTAACGCGGAACTTCGTAGGTCACGGTCTGAAGCGCGCCCGTGTAGAACGTGGAAGCCACGCCGTAAGAGCCGTACGCGCCGCCGTCCAGAAAGGATTGAAAATCCATAGCCGTAATCGCGCCGTCCTTTTTGACGCCGGTGCGAATCTTCATCAAGACGGGATGGCGACCACGATGACAGTAGAAGACTTCCTCGCGCGTCAGACAAATCTTGACGGGCCGACCTGTCATCATAGCGAGCTTCGAGACGACAATCTCGTGATTGAAGGGATCGGATTTTCCACCGAAGCCGCCGCCGTTCGGTGTGGCGATAACGCGAATGTGGCTCGCTGGCAATTCAAGAGTTTTAGCCAGCGCGCGGTGAACGTAGTGCGGCGTCTGCGTGGAACTCCACAGCGTCAATTTCCCGTCCGGGTCGAAATGCGCAACCGCCGCGTGCTGCTCCATGGGCAGGTGCGTGTTGCCTTCGTAAAAGAGCACGTCCTCACGAATCAAATCAGCTTCGGCAAAGCCCTCGTCTATGTCTCCGAATTCGAGCGAGACCATCTTGTGTACGTTGCCGTGGTCGCCGTAATCGTGTATGCGCGGCTCCGTGACCATCAAGCCTTCTTCGATGTTGGTGATGGATTGCAGCTTTTCATATTCGACTTCGATTGCGTTCATAGCGTCGAACGCAGTGTCTTCATCAAGAGCGGCGACCGCCGCCACGGGGTCGCCTATGAAACGAACCTTATCAATGCAGAGCGGGTGCTCGTCCTGGCTGACGGGAAGAATGCCGTAAGGGATAGGCAGGTCTTTTCCTGTAATGACGGCGACCACGCCGGGCGTCGCGAGGGCTTTTGAAACGTCTATCTTTTTAATCAGCGCATGCGGCTCTGTTGCGCGCAGCATCTTGCAGTGGAGCATGCGCGGCAGCATGATGTCGTCGGCAAACTTTGTCTGGCCCGTGCATTTCTGGCGCGCGTCCACCTTGCGAAAAGGCTTGCCGACAACTCTGAGCGGCTCGCCGTTTTTTCCGTTCGTCTTGCCGCCACGTTCTCGCTTACTCATAGCCGTAGATAATCTCCTTCGCGGGCTCGGCCTCTGTCTCTCCGCGCATGCGCGCGGCGGCCAGCTCGACGGCCTCGTAAATTTTGATATAGCCCGTGCAGCGACAGAGATTGCCCGACAGTGCTTCTTTAATCTCTGCGCGCGAAGGCTCCGGATTTGATTTCAGTAGCTCCTGCGCGACGAGCAGGAAGCCGGGCGTGCAATAGCCGCACTGCGCCGCGCCCAAATCCGCAAAGGTTTCCTGCAAAGGATGAAGACGCCCTCCTTCGCTCATGCCTTCGACGGTCGTGACCTCGCGGCCCTCCATGTCCAGGCCGAGCGCGAGACACGAAAGCACGCTTCGCCCGTCTACGAGCACAGCGCATGTTCCACATTCGCCAAGCTCGCAGCCGTGCTTTGTGCCCGTCAGGTTAAGGTCTTCGCGTAAGACTTCCAAGAGCGTTTTGTGCGGCGCAAAAGCCGCCTCCACGCTCTCGCCGTTCAGCGTGAACTCGATATGAGCTTTCTGTTTCGTTCTTTCAGTCATGACTCTTTAGATTGTATGACGGATAGGGCGCGCGGGTGAAATCCGTGAAGCAGTGGTTCTGTATCACCGTGAGGATTTTTTCAGGACGCCTTGACCATCACGTCGTCCTTCTGTTTGGCGCGATTGAGCACGATGTTGTCTATCAGGCGCGTCTTGCCTATGCGTACGGCGAGCGCGATGAGGACCGCGCGGTCGTCCAACTTATCAACCTTTTCCAAAGTGTCAGCGTCCGACACGCTCACGTAATCAAGCTCGGCCAGTGGCTCTGTCTCGACTGTGGAGCGCACCCAGTCAGCGAGGCGCGCACTGTGACGCTCGCCGCCCTTGTAAGCTTCTTTGGCTGTCAGCAGCGCGCGGTAGAGCACAGTGGCGGCCCTGCGCTCGTCCTCTTTCAGATATTGGTTGCGCGACGAGAGCGCGAGGCCCGATTCTTCGCGCACCGTGGGCATCACGACAATCTCCGTGTCGAAAGCAAGGTCGCGCGTCAGGCGTTTGATAATCAAAGTCTGCTGCGCGTCCTTCTGGCCGAAGAAGGCAAAGTCCGGGCGTATGATGTTGAAGAGAATAGTGACGACTGTCGCCACGCCGCGAAAGTGGCCGGGACGCGCCACACCTTCCATCTGGTCCGAAATGCCCTCGACCTTGACGTAGGTCGAAAAGCCTTTTGGATAAATCTCCTCAGGCTGCGGCGCGAACAGATAGTCTACGTTGTACTCGGTCAGAAGCGCGGCGTCTTTCGTCAAATCGCGCGGGTAGTGTGCAAAGTCCTCGCCGGGGCCGAACTGCGTCGGGTTGACGAAGACCGACACGACGACGACATCGCACATGCGCCGCGCCTCGCGCACCAGACTCAGGTGGCCTTCGTGCAGCGCGCCCATCGTCGGCACAAGCCCGATGGTCTGGTCCTGTTCGCGGCGCACTTTGCGCGCGACACTGCTCATGCGTTGACGACGATTGATGATCTCCATAAATGAGGGGAAGGGTCTTAACAGTTTACGAGGGTCGCTCGATCTCCGGCTTTTCTTCTTTCTCGGCCACGTGCAGCTCTGCGGCGGCTTCGGCAGGCAGACCGTAGCTTTCACTTTCGGACGGATAAGCGCCGCCTCTAACGTCTTCGGCGAAGCGGCTGATGGCGTCCGTCATCACCTCTCGCAGGTTGGCGTAGGGGCGCACAAAGCGCGCGAGCTTGCCAAAGGTCAGCCCCAGCATGTCGTGCAGGACCAGGACCTGTATGTCGCAATGAACGCCCGCGCCGATACCTATGGTCGGAATCTTGACGCTCTCTGTAATCATCCGCGCAATCTCGCGCGGCACGACTTCGAGCACAATCGCAAACGCGCCTGCGTCTTCCAGCGCCTTTGCATCATCAAGGAGCGCACGAGCGGCTTCCGCCGTCTTGCCCTGCACGCGATAGCCGCCGAGCTTGTTGACGGATTGCGGCGTCAAGCCAATGTGGCCCATAACAGCAATCTCTTCATCAACGAGCCGCTTCACAAGGGGCGCGCGCTTGCGACCGCCTTCGAGCTTCACGGCTTCGGCTGCACCATCTTTAATCAAACGGAGCGCATTGCGCACAGTCTCGTCCGCGCCCGTGTGAAAAGTGCCGTAGGGCATGTCCGCAACGAGCAAAGCGCGCTGCACGCCGCGACGCACCGCTCGTGTGTGCGTCACTATCTCGTCCAAGGTTACGGGCACGGTGTTGCCGTAACCGAAGATGACGTTGCCGATTGAGTCGCCGACGAGAATGATGTCAATGCCTGCCTCGTCCACGATGCGCGCGGTCGGATAATCGTAAGCCGTCAAACAGACAAGCCGCTCGCCGCGCTCTTTGCTGGCGCGCAGGCTGGGGGCGGTCACCTTTTCGGGTCGTTGCGGTTTGAGATAGGCCATCTTTTTGACTTTCTGCCAAATTGATACGCGGTGACCACACTGCTCCATAGGGAAAGGCGGTCACCGCTCTGTTTGTCTCATAACGCTACATAGGAGTTACGCAAGGAGCCAATTATAGGCTCACTACGGCACGCGCGGCAAGCAAGAAGAATAGAGGTCGGAGGTCAGAGGTTAGAGGCTAGTCAAAAGCGTCAGCCAGACATCAGCCGAGTTTAGCTCCGTCAGGAGCGAAATGTTTATAGCTCGCGAACGATTAAGAGAATCAAGCTCCGTAGGAGCGGCATGTTCAGCATACATGACATGCCGCTCCTACGGAGCTTGATTCTTATCTTGCTCTGATTGGCTATAAACATCTCGCTCCTAGCGGAGCGAGGAATCATGCTTATCCTTCTCTCGAACCGTCTTTCTCTTACTAGCCTCTGACCTCTGACCTCTGATCTCTTCATTTCCAGCGCTCGACTTTTGCTTGATCGGGCGTGTCGGAGAGTAGCTCCATGATGGTTCGTTGCGCGAGGGGATGGACGAGGTGCGGCGCGATTTCGGCAAGCGGCGTGAGCACGAAGCGGCGCAGGTGCAGGCGCGGGTGCGGCAAGGTCAATAGCGCGCTCGTGCGTTGCTCGTCTCCGTAAAGCAGCAGGTCAAGGTCTATCTTGCGCGGGCCGCGTCTCGTGCTGCGGCGACGGCCAAGGGCATATTCGATGCGTAAGAGGCGCGCGAGGAGTTGTTCGGGCGTCCATCGCTCTACGTTCGACAATTCCGCGACCATGTTGAGAAACGCCGGTTGGTCTGTGACATCCACGGGCTCGGTTTCGTAAATATAGGAAAGCCGTGAGGGGTGAAGCCCGGCGTCTATCATCCCGCGCACCGCGAGCAGTAGATAGCCCGCACGGTCGCCCATGTTCGATCCCAAACTGACGTAAGCTTTAATCTGCGTGTCCTTCATGTGCGGCATCTAGCGCTAAAAATCCATGTGTATAAAATCCGGGCTCGAAATCGCGGGCGCTCCATAAAGCTTATGCTATACTGGCTTTGTTTCGCCAATTGCGTGGGCAATCAAATGGCGCTCGGCCCTTTTGTCGTCAGGATAGTTTTCTGGCGTGCGCGAGTGCAAAGATTTAAACCGTTGCGGCCCTTTTCGGGGTTGCGCAGATTCCAGCGATGAGCCGAAAAAATTGCGCGGCGTGCTTTAACCGGAACGCTTGAAGCAATGAAACGACGGCGCATCCGGGCGGGTGAGCAAGCCCCGTCCAGACAAAAATGGCTCGCAGAAAATTTCGCAGCAACCAGCGGCACGAACCCGTCACGGAACGCTCTTTTCAGGAGTTCCTGCTTTCCACGCCCGCACCGCAGACCTCGCGCACAGAATTAATGCGTATGGTCCGAGGCGGCGAGGACACCTTCCTTGAGCTGAAGGTCAAGCTCTCGAACACGGAAAAAATAGCACAGGAGATTGTCGCGCTCGCTAATACGGGCGGCGGCGTTATCGTCTTTGGCGTCAACGACCAATTGCGCGTCGAAGGCGTGGACGATGCAGAGAGCGTGCAGGCGGAACTCGTACGCATCTGTCGCGAGGAGATAGAGCCGCCGCTTGTGCCCTTGATTGACCGCATTGCTTTCGATAACGGACGCCGCATCGTCGCGCTCGACGTGGAAGGCCGCCGCCGCCCCTACAGGACCGTGCGCGAGGGTCGCTTCTACATGCGCTTCGGCTCGGAAAAGCGCGAGGCTTCGCGCGAAGAATTGTCCGCCCTGATAGACGAGGCGCGCCCCTTTCGTTACGAGAACGTGCCGGTCATGGGAGCAACCGTCGAAGACATAGACGAAGCGCACCTGTGGAGCTACCTGCGCGAATTCGAGGGCGACGCTTTTACGGAAGCGAGCGCCGCGAATTATCCTACGGAAGACGTGCTCAAACGAGACCTACTGCTCGCAGCTACAGGCGAAGGCGAAGTCGTCCCGACCGTGGCGGGCGTTCTTCTCTTCGGTCGCGACGAGCGCGTCGCGGAGCTTATCCCGCGCTCCACCGTCTTAGCCACGCGCTTCGCCGGAGAAACAACTCAGGCGGAAGTGGTCGAACGCGCGGTGCTCACGGGCAACCTGCATACTCTCTACGAAGCCGCGCATCGCTTTATCACCCGGTACGCAGACCTGTGGGAGACCAGACCGCGAGCTGCATTTTCAGAAAAGGCGGAGAGCGGAGCAGAAGTAGCAGGAGCGGCGAGCGCAGCCGTTGCGCGCTCGAACTATCACAGGGGCGCTGTGAGCGAAGCTATTGCGAATGCGCTCGTGCACCGCGACCTTGTCCTGCGCGACGTCGTGACGCGCCTGCACATTTTTGATAGCTCGATTGAGATCATCAACGCGCGCCGCACGCAGGGGTTTGCGCCGCCCGCGCAGAAGGCCATACGCTACGGCATCCCGCAACGACTGAACCCACAAATCGCGGCCATCTTCCAGAGCCCCGCCTACGGTTTACCGCTCGCTTCGGGCGGTCTCCCCAATCTACTGCGACAGGCGCGCCTCTTCTCCGGCCAGCGCCCGGAGCTACGCGCCTTCAACGACGAATATCGCCTCCGCCTGCACGGGGTATAAATCTAAAGATTCTACTCTGGAGTTCGCGCCCGGGCATGACTGATGAGAGAAGCTCTGCCCGAATCGATTGCGATGAAGGAGCCTGTCATCAAATGTTGACACCGACAACAACCTATCTCGCCCTGTTGATAGTGCAGGCGGGCCATCTCCTGCATCATCGCTTAACCAAGCGCCATATCAGCTTCGCGGAAGTCATTTCAGCCGCCGTGCTCTGCGTGCCGCCCTTTGTGGTCTCGCTTCCCGCGTGGCTGTTCATGGGCACGCATCTCGTTTTGATTGCTATCCAGATTATCGGTAGCCTCTGGATAAAGAAGCTTTCGCCCGATTGGTCGAAAAATTCTGGCGCGGTTTAAGCTAAAACCATATAATGCCGATGATGCACACCGAGCCGTCAAAGTTCAGGATGATTCGTCGTCTGGCCGCCCTCCTGCTTGTGTTCTGGATGGCCGGTCTGGGATGCTTCATCGGCTGCGAAATGAACGCGGCCCCGGCTCAGCATGAAGAAGCCGAGGCATCTGCGACGGCGGCAGAATCATGTCCCTCTAATTCAGGCAGCGATTGTTGTCATCAGAAAAAAGGAACTGCTGTAACAGCCGCAACACTCGGAACGCTGCCGTCAGATACGACCGGGATTTCCTGCTGCCCGTTCGCGGGTCAACGCGCCGACTCGGCCCGCAAATTTAGCCAAGCCGACACTCCTCTTCAAGTCATCGCCAGTAGCTTCTTAATCTCCCCGGAGGTCAGAACTCCTTCCGCGCTTTCATCTGCCCGGATAAGAATACCCGATAGGGGAAGCACCTACCTGCGATGTTGCGTCTTTCTGATTTAGAAACAGGTCGAAGTGTGCCTTGAGCCAGCGAGCCGTTCGCTGGCTAAACTTCCATCTGTTTTCTACATCAGGAGACACACATGAGATACATCAAAGTTCTCGCACTTACCTTTGCGCTCGGGCTGGCTGGCGCTGTGTATGCTGCCGGCGGTTATGCGCAATCCACTACACAGGACAAAGCCGAAAGCTGCTGCACGGATAAGAGTTGCTGCACCGGCGGCTCGTGCTGCAAGATGCACAAGCAGTAAGGCGCACGGCTGAACAAAAGCGGGGGCGCTACCACAGTGGAAGCGTCCCCGCTGTTCCTCATCACGACGTGACAGTCTTGATTTACCGTGCGCTATTTAATGAATAGCTGCACTTTTGTTCTGCGAGCATGATAGTCAAATGAAAATTCTTTTCGCGTTATTACTTCTGGTTTCACTGGCCGGGATAGCTTCGGCCCAGATTCCTTCCGTCAAGCTCGAAGGGCAGGTTGTGTGCTGCGCCGATTGCTGGGCGGAAGAGGATCGTACGAAGGTCGAGTATGGAACGGCGGAAGATTTGCTCAAGGCAAAATCCTGCGTGGAAGGCGGTGACCCGACGCTGCTGGCCGTCAGGGAAGGGGACCGCTTCACGCTTTATCAATTAGAGCAGGGGAAATTCCGTTTGCAGGGCAAGAACTGGCTTGAATTCGTCGGCAAGCGTGTATCGGTCGAAGGCAGTGTGCGCCGCTCCGGTAAAACAAACTCGGTCCGCGTGGACGCGCTTCAGGTGTTGGCCGTGAGTATGGCCGAACGCGACGCTGCTAAAGTCGTCGGGCAGGAGCTTGAGCTTGCGCTCAAAGATTTGTTCGGCGCGGAGCAGCGTCTGAGCCAACAGAAGGGGCGCATCGTCGTTCTGAATTTCTGGGCGACGTATTGTGTGCCGTGTCGCAGAGAGATGCCAGACCTCGCGGCGATTCAAAACGCATATGCTGCGCTCGGCGTTCAGGTCATAGGCGCTTCCACGGACGAAGCCTCTGAGCGCGCCAAGGTCTTGCAGTTTATCAAAGAGACGAAAATCAATTTTCCCGTCTGGATGGGCGCGACCACCGTAGACATGGTGCGTTTCGGTTTGGGCTCGGCGCTGCCCGGAACAGTCATCATTGGCCGCGACGGGCGCATCGCGAAAGTTATTTCCGGCGTCGTTAACCAGTCGGACCTGCGGCAGATGATTGAACGAATGCTGGCAACGGCAGAAGCCACCGCGAAGCTGGAAGAACCCAAAGACGTGGAGCGTACGCCGAAAGAAAAATCACGCGAGCGCCCACCACGCGCGTCGAGCGTTCCTTCATGACCGCTTTGACCGGGCGAAGGTCGCGCCGTGAGCGGGACGGGAAACACTGATGAAGCGAGATGGACGTTTGGCGTGCGCCTGATAGCCAATCAGATAGACCGTGCGCGTTGGCGTAATACTTTGACTTACAGATTTCATCCGCGCTTGACCGCAGGCGTCGAATACAACCCGCTCGCCGGGAAGGTTTCGCCTCTGGTCAACGTGGTGGCCCTGACCGAAACGGAGCGGCGACCGGCACTCATCTTCGGAACCAGTTCCGACCGCATAGGCACTCCCGACGGGCAATCGTTTTACGCGACGCTCAGCAAAAATCTGCCTGAAACGGGGCTGCCAATCGCGCCCTATGTGGGGCTGGCTTACGGGACGCATGAAGACCGCTTGCGCGCCATCGGCGGCTTGAACATCTTTTTCGGAGAGCGTTGGAGCATGACCTTTGTGTTCGACGGCGTGCGCGTGCATCCGCTCTTAAACTACACGCGTGGGCGACATCAGTTCGGCGTCATCATGGAGCGCGGGCGCAACCCGGGCCTGAGCTACAGCATTTCGTTTTGACGCCTGAGTCTGAGCAGACAAGACTCATTCAACACTGAGAGAGATGAAAATAGTTCGAGAGACAGGCAGCCATTTTGATCTTGACGAAGAGGCGGCGCGCTCTTTGATGGAAGAGATTTTGTCCGAGCCGCTCTTTGCGCATCTGGCTACCGGGAGCGAGGAAGGCCCGCGCGAATCTCCCGTCTGGTTTCTGTGGGAAGAGAATGCCCTGTGGATTATAGGCAACCGCCGGACAGACTCTTTTCCGGGCCGCATCGAGCGTGATGCGCGCACGGCCATAGGCATCGTGGATTTCGACGTCGAGACGGGCCGCGTCCGTCACGTAGGCTTTCGCGGCCACGCACGGCTTGAGCCGCACGACCCCGCGCGCATGCAGCGACTTCTCAAAAAATATATGGGAGACAAAGAGCGCTGGGACGCGCGGTTCGTGGAGATACTGGACGACACGGACTACATCTTCATACGCTTCGAGCCGGAAACGGCTGTTGTCCGCGACCAATCTTATCAACTGAGTACGAGCGTACTTGACGAGTGAGCCCCTGAAAGGGGCGGTATAACAGTAGCCCACGGCGTGAGCCGTGGGAACATGCGTTGAATAAAAGATTGAGCCCCGGAGGGGCGACATCCAATGTCGCCCCTCCGGGGCTTCATAAATTCTTCTGATGCGTGATCCCGGCACTGACGTGCCGGGCTACTATTATACCGCCCCTTTCAGGGGCTCAGGTCAAGGCGCTTTCGTTTCTACTTCTTCTTCAGGGTCTCGTCCTTTGGCGCGTTGTAGAACTGGCGGCTCTGGACGATGTATTCTTTGTCGTCGTATTGACCATCGCCGTCCACGTCCACCTTGACGATAATCTTGTGCTGCTTGCCGTCGCGACGGTCGCCCGGATTGTAGCCGAGGCTGTACTGGTTGCGCAGGAGCGCGTTGATGTTTTGCAGCACGTTGTTTATCTCGCCCTCGAAAGTCACGGGGTAATAAGCGCCGCCCGTCTCGTTGGCGAAAGTCTTCAAAGCGTTCTGCGCCTGAAGAATTGACATGCGGCCCGGTGTCGTGGCTCCAAAAGGGCCGTCGGTAGCGCCCATGTAATCGCCGTACTTCTTAAAGAAGAGATTGCCCGTGCCGATGATGTAGATGGGCACGCCCGCGTTCTGCGCAATCTTGCGCGCCTCGCCGTAGTTAATCTTGCTGAAAGTGTCTATGCCGGACGAGACCAAAAGGATGGCCTTGCGTCGCCCCGTCACGGCGGCCAGCCCGCCGTACTCTGCTTCGCGCTCCTTGGAGTTATCCAGGACGACCGAATCGCCGCGCCCGCCGATGAGCGTAAACTTGAGCGCGTCGAAAAGATTGGCTTCGCGAAACGCCGGGTAGTTGCGCAGGAGCAGGCTGATGACCTGATTGATGCGCGTCGGGTCGTTGGTAAAATCCGTAAGCGGTGTGGGGCGTATGTCGTAGGCTATGACGGAGACGTAATCGTCGGGCGGTCGCACAAAGCGCGAGAGAAATATCGCCGCCGGGCGCAGGATTTCATAACTGCCCGGCTCGTAGGGGTTGCCGCCCATGTACTCCGAGAGCTTGCTGTATTCCAGAATCATCGCCACTGTGATGGGCGCTTCCGGCGTGGCGAAGTTTGTAATCTCCTGCTTGACGCCGTCTTCGTAAACGGCGAAGTTCTCCTTCTTCAAACCCGTGATTATCTTGCCGGACTTTTTGTGATAGACGACGGCGTCCACGTTGACGATCTGCGTACGCACCGTGATGGTCTCGGCGTCCTGCGGCTTGCCTATCAGGTCTGGCGGAGGCGGCTCCTCTTCCTGATCGCCGGGCTTCGCTGGGTCCGGTCGCTTGTTCTTCTTCTGGTTGCCGGGTGTGGTGGGCGGCTGCCGCCGCGACTGTCCGAAGACAGGAATGCTGCCCGTCAATCCGACAAGAAACGTGAGCGTGAGCGCGAGAGCCGCAAGGCGACCACAAATTTTGCTGCTTTTCATACAGATAAATCCTTTGGAAACAGGAGGGGACGACCGGGTCCGACTGCGTTTGACTTAAAAATATTAGGTGCGCACGCCGCACGAGGTCAAGCTCTTAAGCCTTAGCCCAGCTTGGATGCACGAAACGCCATCCAAGTTCACCTGTAAAGGGAAAAGCCGTAAATCGTGAATCGTGAATCGTAAATAGTAGAAACTGATTTTATCTATTTACGATTCACGATTCACGATTTACGGCTTTTCTCTTATCTCACTGCTTCCGCTTCGATGACCACATCGTAGCCGCCCGTGTTGTCGTTGAGGTTGCCTTCGTTGACGCCGAGGAAGAGGACGCCGTCGCGCTGGGCCTCGAACTCGCGGTTGCGGCCTATCAGTATAAACTCGTCATTGTCGTCGCCGATGACGGCAATCAGAGCGCCCGTCGGCTCGTCGCGCATGAGCTTGTCACGGTCGGGAAGCGTGCGGACTCCGGCGGGCGTGGCGACACGCCCTGCACCGAGCCCTATGTTGCCCGTGGCCGTGATGCGAAGACGCTGGCCGCGACGGACGACAAGCCCCGTGTTGGTCCAGCCGTTGGCCGTGTTGTCTGCGCGCACGCGCGTATTAATCTGGAAGAAGTTCGGAGAAGAAGTAGTAGACGAAGTGGGCCTGTTCGTGGAAGTGCCGCTCGGGCGAGTGGGCTGCGAAGGGGGACGGCTCGACGACGTTTGCGGCGGCGTCGTGTTGTTGTTCTCGAATGTGCCTGTGTTCGAGGCCGTGCCCGCGTTGTCAAACTCTATGGATTCGACGTCTTCCATGTAGAGCTTGACCTCGCTGCGACGCCCGCGCGCGCCCGCGCCGACGAGCACAATAAAATGTTGGTCGCGAAAGCCTATAATCTGGCCGCGAATCACGTTGCCGTCCTTGAGGCGAATCGTGTCGGCGAGGACCACGAAGCTCGAACCTAGAACGAGTGCGATTGATAGCAAAGGGGCGACGAAGCTTTTTTTCATAATCTCCTCCGGCAGCGACAAAACGCTCAGGCTATTTTATAGGATAGTCGGAATAAACGCCGAACGCCTCCGACGTTTAGCAAGACTTTCACGGATTTGCAAGCGGGAGAGAGGGAATGTCCTGTCAGCGATGGATGCCCGCTCGGCCCCGTGTGGTTGCTTATTGATAAGCCGCGAGCGCGAGCGCGAGCCCGCTCTCACGCTTTGTTTCGGCCCGCTGGTCACACCGAGCGGCCCTTTCATCATTTTTTCAGCCGCGCGGCGACCCGATAGGTTTAAGATTCGTGGGCCGCAAGTCATCCCTGCTTTCCGACTCGTGAGCCTTGTCCCGAGGGCTTGAATGAATCTCTTAAGCATCCGTCATCTCATCATCATCGCGCCGCTCCTGCTTTTATCGCTCGCCTGTCCGCTTTCAACAAAAGCTCAAACGGCACGCGCGGAGATTCTGGCGGCGACCACTCGTCTGGAGAAAACCCTGACCGAGCTTGGCTTGCCGGAAGCAGAGGTCAAACAGCGCGCTTCCGTAATCGCCGCCACACGACGAGCCGCCGAAGCAGACCATCTATACCTGAGTCTTTACAGGTTGCAGGCCATCTGGGTTGACATCATGGCGCAAAGCTATGCCGCCTCGAAAAAGGATGTCGGGAAAGCGGGCGTGGAGGCTTTCGAGCGTGAGTGGCAACGTCTGGGAGTTGAACTGACGGAGAAGGAGAAGCGCCTCGCAGCCTCTTCCGTCAAGAGCCCCTCGGCCATCGTCGCGCTCGTCGAAGCATCTCTCTCACAGGTTCGTCCCTACTATCAATCGGGCAAGCTCTACGGGCTCAACACGACCCTTGAGCAGGGGCTTTACTACATGGGACTCGCGCCCGGCCTTCTGGACTTCGCGCTCTTTTGTCACAGCCTGCGCTTTAAGGAAAACAAACGACCCGTGGATTTTCGCGCGCTTGATGCGGAGTTAGCACGCTTCGAAGCGGCGCTTCTGGAAAGCTACCGCCAAAAGGATATGGTCGAAAACCAGCTACTCTATGCCCGCACCAACTCGACGCTCAAGATTGCCGCGGAGCTGAACCGGGAAAAGAGATACACGGGCGCGTTTCAGAAATATCTTGAGTCGCGCATGTTTCTGGGGCTGGTTGGTGCGCCGCCCGTAGGGGCTCAGGAAGTCGCGCGACTCGCGTCGCAAGTCCGGCAGATGGAGAATCGTTTGAAGAACGCAGCGACGGACCAATCGCTCGGACTCTTCTACTGGGAGATGGTCGTGGCTGCGCTCAATGCTCCTGCGGGCGGCCAACCCGATGCGGAACAGCTCAAACGCGCGAAAGTCGTTGTGGACGAAGTGCTGCCGGCCTATTTTCAATACGTAAACGGAGACAAATAAGTGAGACGAGTTTTAAGACAAACGATTTTCCCGCTCATCATGATGCTGCTTGGCCTCTGCGTTCAGGATGGCGCGGCGCAGACGGGCGCGAAGACGGAGCAACCGGTCGCCTCGAAGAAGGTGACGGTGACGCTCGTGCGCTGGCCCTACACTTGAAGCCTTTCCGACCCGGCAAGTTTGCTGATTAAAGAGGTGGTGCAAAATTACGGCGGGCGCGTCGAGTTCAAAAGCGAAAACTGGGGCGACTCCGCTCTGGCAGAGCGTTACGGCGTCAAAAAATATCCGGTCGTGTTTGTGGACGACATCCTACTGGCGCAGCCCAACGACTTCGGCTGGTACGGAGCCAAGGGCAAGTACACGCCTTGGCGCGAGGCCGCCAATCACGACAAGTTCAAGCGTGATTTGACGCGCATGATTGAGCTGGTCATGCGCGGCGAGCTTAAGGAGGCCGCAGCCGGAGGCCAGACGCGCCTCGACGAAGAAGCGGAAATAGCTCAACTTCCGGGCTTCAATGCGAAGGATTTGCAGGGACGCGCGGTGGAGACTGCGCGCATGGGTGGGCGCGTGGTGATTGTGGAGTTCTGGGCTACGTGGTGTCCGCCGTGCCGCTCGACGCTTGCGTGGCTGGGCGAGATTAAAAAACGTTATGGGGAGCGCGTGGAGGTCATCGCCATCGCCGTCGAATCCGAAGAAAAGGATGTCGTCTCGCTCGTCAAGCCGCTAGGGATGGACGTCCGGTTCGTCATGGGTTCTGAAACATTGGTTGCGCCCTTTGGCACGCTCGGCAGCGTCCCGCGCATGTTCGTCTTCGACCAGAAAGGCCGAACGGCGGCCACATTTTACGGCGCGCCCGACGATCTTCATGAAAAGGTCGGGCGGCTCGTCGAACAGCTTGCGCGGGCGCAACAAAATAGTGGAACTTCGCCCGCGTCGGGCGTGAAATAATTCTGGATAAGTCTGGGAGAGTCTTTAAAGTCCAAGAATCAACCGTCCGCCCCGGCTAGGGAAGCCGTGATTCCCGGGAATCACGGCTTCCCTAACGGGAATCGCCGTGACTCTAACGGAAATCAGCGCGACTCTAGCGGGAATCACGCTGACTCTAACGGGAATCAGGGGTACTCTAAGGGGAATCGCGGCGTCCCTAACCGGGGCGGGCGGTTGATTAGCGGGAATCGTGGAAGAATTAATGGGAATCGCGCGCGGATTAGCGGGAATCAGCCGCGATTCCCTGGAATCGAGCCTGATTCCCGCCTTCGGTTTCACATGCAGAAGGAGCTGATTTCGGAAGCTTTTTTCTCTTCGGTTCTTTCCGGATTCTTATCATTTTTCGTCACACCCGGAGGCCGTTTCGTCACTTGGAGCGGACGCTTCGTCACATTAGGATACTGCGCGGCCTCGGCTTGAAACTATGTTTCGCAGATTTCCGTAAACGGGTTGGTGTGCCGGTCTGCTCGCGGACGAGCGGGACTCGAAAACAGGATTTTCTACAGCTCGAATCAAGTTCACAATTTATTCCCTTAAATTTTTGCTTGCGGATGTTGCCACGGCCCGTCTCATGTTCGTCATTATCCAGTTTTGTAAAACCGAAAATCCGCCTCGCCCTTGAAGACCGATGAGTGTCGTGTGCGGGACCTTTTGCTCGCCTTTGGTCTCTCAGACGAACGGTCGAGTTAATCAAGAGCGACCACCCCTAACTAACAGAAAGGAACACGCATGAAAAGACGTGATTTTATGGTAAGAAGCGGGCTAGCGTTGGCGGCGGTCGCCACTAGCGACCTGTGGCTCGATTCAATCGTTCGAGGGGAAACCATGCCGAAGAACCTGCCGGTGCTCGATACCTATTTCAAGATCACCAAAGAAGAGATCAGCAAGCTCCTCTCGGCCACCCTCGCCAAGGGAGCGGACTTCGCCGACCTCTTCTTCGAGTATCGCGTCACCTCTCTCCTGACCTTCGAGGAGGACAAGGTGAAATCCGCGCGGCGCGGCATCATCTCGGGCGTCGGGATTCGCGCCATACGCGGCGACCAGGTCGGCTTCGCCTTCTCTGAAGATTTGACCCTTGAGAAGATGCTCGAAGCGGCTAACGCGGCTGCCGCAATTGCCAACGACAAGACGGCGCGTCAAAAGGTCAAAGCCGTCAGCGAGATTAGCCCCAAGAACCTTTACCCCATAGGCGAACTCGCCACCACATCCGACCTCGACAAGAAGCTGGTCTTTATCAAAGAGGCCAACGAAGCTGCCAAGAGCTACAGCCCGAAGATTATTCGCGTCAACGCGACCTTCTCCGACGAAGTGAAGTACCTGGCCTATGCCAACTCGGATGGCGTCTCGTGGCAGGACATGCAGCCGATTTTCGTCTTCTCGACTTCGTGCATCGCCGAAGAAGGCAAGCGCCGCGAGAACGGTTACGAATCCGGCGGCGGGCGCATCGGTCTCGAATATTTCTCGAAGCGTAAAGCTTCGGACATCGCGCGCGAGGCGGCGCGTCTGGCAGTTCTTAATCTCAAGGCCGAAGACGCCGAAGCAGGAATGCAGACGGTCGTGCTCGGCGCGGGCGATAGCGCAGTTCTCCTACACGAAGCGGTCGGCCACGGCCTCGAAGCTGATTTCAACTGGAAGAAGCTTTCGAACTATTCGGGCCGCGTCGGCGAGAAGGTAGCGAGCGACGCTTGCACTATCTTAGACGAGGGACTCTTTGAGAACATGCGCGGCACAATCAACGTGGACGACGAAGGAAATCTTCCTACCGCCACGACCTTGATTGAGAACGGCATCCTGCGCGGCTACATGTGCGACCGCATCAGCGCGCAGCAGCTCAAAGTGAAGCCTACGGGCAACGGACGCCGCGAAGCTTATAACTACGCGCCTATGGCCCGCATGACCAACACCTACATGAAGCCCGGCAAGTATGACCCCGAAGAGATTATCAAGAGCGTGAAGAAGGGCGTCTATGCCAAGCGCTTCACGGGCGGGCAGGTGGACATCACCAAGGGCGATTTCACCTTTAGCGTGATGGAGAGCTACCGCATTGAAGACGGCAAGATTACTGTGCCGTTGAAAGGCGTGACGCTCATCGGCAACGGGCCTGACGTGATGACCAAAGTTTCTATGGTCGGCAACGATCTGAAGTTTGCGGACGGCGGCTGGACCTGCGGCAAGAACGGCCAGAGCGTGCCCGTGGGGATGGGCATTCCGACCGTCAAGGTCTCGGAAATCACGGTCGGCGGAACCAAGGTTCAGGCCACGGCCATGAACGAAGTCAACTTCAAGGAGTCGAACGATGCCTGATTATAAAAATCTAGCCACTGAACTGGTCGCCGCGTATCGCAAGCAGGGCGCAGACGCGGCGGACGTCTACATCATCACCAGCAACGGCTTCAACACCACCGTTCGGCTGGGCAACATCGAGCGACTCCAACAATCCATCAGCAAGGGCTTAGGCATGCGGATTATCAAAAATAATGCCGTCGCCCTCACCTTTACCACTGACTTTACGGACAAGTCAGTTCAAGACCTTGTGCGCCAGACGATGGACATCGTCAAGGTCTCGAACGCGGACCAGTACAACGGTCTCGCGCCGAAAGAGCTGCTGGGGATTCACACGGGCAAGCTCATGATCTTCGACGAAAATCTGGCGCGCGTCGCGCCCGAAAAGAAGATCGAGATGGCGAAGGAAGCCGAAGCCGCAGGGCGTGCCTTCGATAAACGCATCACCAACTCGCAGGGCGCAAGCTGGAACGATTCGACTTCGGAAGTCACACTCGCCAATTCCGACGGCTTCGTGGGCCAGTATCGCGGAACTTCTTCGAGCTTCTCGGTCAGCCTTCTGGCCGAAGAGAACGGAGTCAAGCAGACGGATTTCTGGTTTACCTTTAACCGCTTCGTCAACAAGCTGGACTCGCCGCAATCTGTGGGCCGTCGAGCCGCCGAGCGCGTCGTCAAAAAGCTCGGGGGCAAAAAGGTCAAGTCGCAGAAAGTGCCCGTCGTGGTTGACCCGTTTGTCTCAAGGCTGCTCGTCAGCTTGATCTTCGGCGCGGCATCGGGCGGGAGCATCTATCGCAAGTCCTCTTTTCTGGTAGACAAGGTCGGGACGGAAATCGCGTCGCCCCTTGTGACCATCGTGGACGACGCGACGATGACGGACGGTCCTGCTTCGAGACCCTTCGACGCCGAAGGCGTCAAGAGCGCGCCGCTGATGGTGGTGGAAAAGGGCGTGCTCAAAACTTACGTCTGCGATTCGTACTCCGCGCGTCGTCTGAACCTGAAGCCGACGGGCAACTCTTCGCGCAACTACCAATCGCTGCCGTTCGTCAACTCGACCAACAACTACATCAAGCCCGGGACGAGCACGCCCGAGGAGATTGTCAAATCCGTCAAAGACGGTCTTTACCTGACGGGCCTACTCGGTTTCGGTCAGGGCAACAATCCTGTGACGGGAGATTTTTCACTGGGCGCGACAGGCTTCTGGATTGAGAACGGCCAGTTGACCTATCCCGTGCAGGAAATCACGCTGGCGGGCAACATGGTGAACGTGTTGAAAAACATCTCCATGGTAGGCAACGACCTTCACTTCAAGTTCGGCGGCCTGGCTGCGCCGACCCTGCTCATCTCGGAGATGACCATCGGCGGCGCTTAATTGTTCGCCATGGACGAGGATGATAAAGCGGCTGCCGCTTCTCTTTAAGTTGAGGCGGCAGCCGCTTTAAATTATGCAAGCTGGCTCGTGGAGCTTCTTCCAATTGCTCCGGGGATTAAAATTCGCAGCCGAAGGATTTCATGGATGCTTTGGTCTGTTCGGCTGCGGTCTTGCAGGCGGCGGCGAGGGACGCCTTGGTCTGGGGGTTGCCCGCCAAATCGCGCCACTGCTTGCGCCATGCTTCGAGACCCGATTTGAACTGCGCGCGCTGCGCTTCCGGAACCTTGGCGTTGATGCAGGTCTCGTACTTGGCTATAAAGTCGTCGCAATCCGCGATGCCTATCTTTTCCGTGCTTGATGTGGTTGTGGTGGTCGTGGTCGTCGTGGACGTATTCGAGCTGGGGCTGGTCGTCGTGGTCTTGTTGACGTTGGTCGTAGTGTTGGTGTTCGTCGTCGTTTCCGTGCCGCTACAAGCAGCCAACAGCAGGGCACAACAAAGCGAAAGCATTAAGGGAAGAAAGATTCTTTTCAACAACTCGTATTCTCCTTGGAAGTTCACGCCGACGAGGACGGCTAAACCCGGTCAAAAGGGATGGTAAAGCCCGTGCATCATACACGAAAAGAGGGCGGTTTTAATAGGACCAGCGGTGAGCCTGGCGGTCAATCTCCTGTGCTCTACGCTTGACACAAACGAAAGTCGCCTTTATACAATTTGTGGCAATCTCCCTGCCCGGCGGCTCACATCCTTTTTCAGTCACAGAAAGTTTTTTATGAAAGTACACTCACTCAAACACAGGCGCGCATATTTATTCTTCATCCTCAGTTTACTCGTCCCGCTCATCATCTTCGGCGTGCAGGCGCACGAAGGCGAGAAGCACGGAGGCGGGCCGAACGGTCAGCCGGGCAACGTGCCTATGGTCCCTATGGGCACAACGCCGTGCGTTAACGGGCTGGTCGGAGCGCCCGGCGGCGCGCAAACCTTCCCCTGCCGTAACATAGACCTCTTGTCATTCCTCCCCTTGAGCGCCATCGGCGGCGGAGGCACGGATGAAATCGCCAACGACCTCTGGGGCTGGACCGATCCGCAAACCGGAAAAGAATATGCCATCATAGGGCTTTCCAGCGGGACTTCATTCATAGACATCAGCACCCCCGGCCAACCCCGCTATCTTGGAAAGCTGCCCGCCCACAGCGTCGCGTCCTCCTGGCGCGGCATCAAGGTCTATCAGAACCACGTCTTCATTGTGAGCGAAGCGGCCAATCACGGCATGCAGGTCTTTGATCTGACGCAACTCCGCAATCCCGCCAATTCGCCCGTCGTGTTTGGCGAAACCGCACACTACAACGGTTTCGATAGAGCGCACACTCTGGCGCTTAATACGGCGACAGGGTTTGCCTACGCCGCAGGCTCGCAGGCGGGCGCGAACACGTGTGGAAGAAGTCTTCACATTGTGGACGTGCGAAACCCGGCTGTTCCAACCTTCGCCGGTTGCGTGCTCCCAGCCGCGCCTGACGGCTACACGCACGAGACGCAATGCGTTACCTACAACGGCCCGGACACGACTTATCAGGGCCACGAAATCTGTTTCAATGCTAATAACGCACTGCCTTCGAGCGGCCCCGGCGCTTTAACGATTGTTGACGTGACCAACAAGAGCAACCCTGTTCAGTTATCCAGAACGACCTATCCCGGGGTGGGATATACGCATCAGGGATGGTTAACGGAGGATCAGCGACATTTCCTGATTGACGACGAGTTTGACGAGATGCAACAGGGGGTCCACTCCACGACTTACATCATGGATGTGTCTGACCTGAATGCTCCTCAGTACAAGGACAAATACGTCGGCCCGAGCACTGCCATCGATCACAACTTATACATTCGCGGCAACTATGCGTATCAGGGTAATTACCGCAGCGGCCTGCGCATCTTAAATATCGCTGACGTCAACACGGGCGATCTGGTCGAAGAGGCATTCTTCGACGTTTACCCGCTGGACGACGCGCCCCTATTCAACGGCGTGTGGAGCAACTACCCATTCTTTAATAGCGGCGTCGTCATCGCCGCCGGCATGGAGCAGGGACTCTTCGTCCTGCGCCCGACGCTCGCATCAGCGACGCCTACGCCCACACCGACACCGACGCCAACACCAACTCCGACTCCCGGCGGCACGTGGACGCCGACGACTCTAAACGCCAGTCAGGTAGACATACAGACGTGGCGTCAATCGAACGGCCACTCCTATGCCAAGGTGAAGCTGACCTTCCCGAACAACGGCTTCCGCGTACAGGACCAGAACTGGGGCATTCCTCCGAGCGGCGTCCTGCCACTTGTCGGCAATCAATTAACCGCCGACGCGCTGGTCGAGCAATCCACTCCGAGCGCGGCCCCGACCACTGTCACCACCGTCCAGATTTACGACCTCGGCACGCTGGCCGATGGTAACTACACGTTTATTTTTAAGACCAGCGGGCAAACGGCCAAGACGGTCAACTTCACGGTCACGAGCGCCGCGCCGCCAGCCAATCCGATAGACAATCAAAGAGAGTTCGTCCGCTGGCAGTACAAAGACTTTTTAGGCAGAGAGCCTGATCAAGCGGGCTGGGACTTCTGGACCGATAACATTACTCTGTGTCTGGATGCCGCTCGTCGTCCCGCCGGAGTGAGCATCGAAGCGTGCATTGATCGGCAGAGAGAGACGACCTCTGCGGCATTCTTCCTCTCGCCTGAGTTCCAGTACACGGGCTACTTCATCTATCGCATCTACAAAGGGGGCTTGGGCAGAGCGCCCTATTTGAGTGAGTTCCTGCGCGACCAGGCTACTGTGTCGCAAGGAATCATCAACTCGGCGGGACAACTGGACGCCGCGCGTATCAACCAGAACAAGCAGCAGTTCGCGCAGCAGTTCATACAGAGCCTAAATTTCCTGCCCTTCACATTCCTCCCCAATGACCTGTACGTGATCTTGCTCGCCCAGAACACGGGCACACTCACTGCGGCGGACAGGCAGGCGCTCATTGTAGCGTTAAATGCGGGTACGGAAACGCGCGCCAGCGTGCTTTTCAAAATCGTGGACGGCATCAACGTGATAAGTGAAGGCAACCAGCAGTTCACCACCACTTACGGGCAAGCGTTCTATAACCAGCAAGTCAAACCGGCGTTTGTACAGATGGAGTACTTCGGCTACATGCGCCGCGACCCTGACAATCCGGGGTATCAGTTCTGGCTGGGGAAATTGAATAGCTTCCCGAGCTACATCGAAGCGCAGATGGTCCGCTCCTTCATCGTCTCGCCCGAATACCGCTCGCGCTTCGGAGCACCGTGATAAAGAAGGGATGAGGGATGAAGTAAGAATGAAAGATTGCTTCATTTGTTCATTGATTCAATGAACAAATAAAGCAATTCTTTTCATCCCTCATCCCTCCGCCCTCATCCCTGCTTTAGCTAACCAATCAGCCGGTGGACGGCTTCCAGGAGTCGGTTGATGTAAGGCTTGGGGACGAAGGCGTTGGCCCCTGCGCGGTAGGCTTCCTCTATGTCGGCTTGAAAGCTTGCGCCGGAGTAAACGATTATCGGGATGTCTGGAAACTGCTTGCGGAGCTTTCCGCAGAGACTATTGCCGCTCCCCGTCAAGAGCCACGTGTCCAGAATGTAGAGGTCAAAACTCTCCTGCTGAACCACGTCCAGAGCCTCTTCAATTCCGTCAACGCTCTTGGCTTCGTACTGGTCGAACTTGAGAAGATGTATGAGGGTATCGCAGGTATCTTCGTCGTCGTCTACACAGAGAATGCGCTTTAGAGGTGGCATCGGGGGAAATTGCCTCGGGGTTAAATTGGGGTAACGGTTAATACTACCAAACTCTGTCTGTACGCAGTAGTACATTATTTTGCTCGCGGTGATGGGATTATGCTATCGTCCGCGACGCGCGCACGCGCCTTGTCCCCCGAAGAGAACTTGCGCGACCGTAGAGGCTGCCTGAGTTTCATAGAAGGCTCGGGCGGCCCGTCTTTTTACGAACGAGCGGGAGAAATTGATGGGCAAACGGAGCGAGCACGAGGGCGTGGCACACGCCGCCGAAACGTGGGTCGAATGGCTGGCGAGATTGGGATATGCCACGAAGGGCGCGGTCTATATCATCATCGGCGTGCTCGCGGTGCGCGTCTCTCTTGGCGCAGGCGGGCGCACAACCGGCACGCGCGGCGCGCTGCAAGAGATTGCTTCACAACCCTTCGGCACAATCATGTTGTTACTGGTTGCCGTGGGCCTGTGCGGCTACGTGCTCTGGCGTTTCATAGAGGCCGTCGCAGACCCGGAAGATAAAGGGACAAGCCCGAAGGGTCTGGCAGTAAGAGCAGGCTACATGATAAGCGGGTTGGTTTACGCGGGCGTGGCGTTGACCGCCGTGCAGCTTATCCTCGGGGCCAGAAAAACCGGCAGCGATAATCAGGCCAGGGAGTGGACGGCGTGGCTGTTGACTGTCCCGTTTGGCGGCTGGGTCGTGAGCATCGCGGGACTCGTCGTCATCGGCGTCGGAATTTATCAGTTCTACAAAGCTTACACGGCCAAGTTCCTGAAGCATCTCAGTGTGTCGGGGACGGCGCGTCGTTGGGTGACCAGAATAGGAAGGTTCGGGCTCGCCGCACGCGGCGTCATCTTTGTCGTGGTAGGAATTTTTCTGGTCCGCGCCGCGTTTTATCATGACCCGAATCAGGCGCAGGGGCTCGATGGCGCGTTGCTGGAATTCGCGCAGCAGCCCTACGGCATGTGGTGGCTGGGAGCGGTCGCCGCGGGGCTGGTCGCCTACGGCATTTATATGTTGCTGGAAGGGAAGTACCGCCACATCAGTACGAAATAACCGCGCCGTAGCATATACGGAATCTTACCTCGGGTTCACTGTAAAGCCTGAAAATACATGTAGATGTGGAGGCAACTCCCATGCGCCCAGCCGCATCTGAGGGAGTGCTGCAAAAATTTCTCACGCCCATGTGATTGATTTTCCCTTCCAAACTCGCGTTAGTAGATAGAAGAGCCTCGAATAGGAATTTCCAACACATTGAACCGCAGGGAAGCGTCAGAATTATTTCAGCGTATTTCCAGGGGAGCGCATCCGCCGACAAAGGATGCAAAGCGAATGAAAGCAAATAACAGAATCAAAATCGTCAAACGCGCTGAGCGCGAAGATGAAAACAAAGTCGAAAAGAACTCCACGCAGGAGAAACAAAAAGCGCAGAATCCGACGCAGAATGTGGCCCGCCACGTAGCCTCCTGGGTCAAGGAATTTGAGCTGCGCCGCCGTCGTCCGGTGACGCGTAACTTCGCGAGCCTCTTTATGAAGCCCGAACTGAAACCGGCGTCATAAGAATTTGAAAGCCTAAAGGATTGGAAAGCTGGAAACTCATGCAAAAGTTTTTAATTCTCATCGCCTTCGTAATCCTCTCGGCGGGGGCCGCTTCGGCGCAAACCGCTCGTGAGGAAAAGCAAACTGCGGAAGGCGTCAAGCGGGTCGAGCTGAACGCGGGTGTGGCAAATGATCGCGCCTTGAGCGCGCCCGTTCAAGCTCCTGCCAAGCGACGCGCCGTGGTCAGAGACGGTCGCGTTCTACAGCTTGGGCCTTCGACGACCTATCTCAAAAACGGATTGACCGCCGAAGAAGTTGTGAGACTTCTGGGCAAGCCTTTGGCTCGACAGGAGCGCGAAGAAGGCGGAGCGCGTCTTTCAACCTACACGTTCACGCGCAGCGAGGGACGCCTGCTCATCGCAGAGTTTGAGAACGACGTGCTCATTAGCTCGCGCATGGAATCCACAGAGAAGCTGGCGCAATGCACGGAGTCCGGACAATAGAGTCGTAGCTTTTTCAAAAAGCTTCTAAACAAGAATAGCGGTCGCGCATCACACGCGACCGCTATCTTTGTTTGTCCTTAACTATTTTTACTTCTGCTTCCAGACAAAGTTGCCAGCCTTGTCTATGTAGGCTTGTTTGCCTCCCGAGACGATGACGCGCGCCAGCCCTTCGCGGAAGTCGGAGGCGTTGTCGAACTGCGGCGGGATGATGATCGTCCCCGCCCGGTCAACGTAGCCGAACTTCTTCCCCATCTTGATGACCGCCATCCCGTCCGCGAAATTCGAGGCCCAATCGAATTTTTGCTCGATGACAATCTTTCCGGTCTTGTCTATAAAGCCGAACTTGTTGTTGTTGATGACGAGCGCCAGCCCTTCCATAAAACTTCCGGCGTAATAGAACTGCGGCGTGATGATGACTTTCCCGTTCTTGTTGATAAAGCCGTAGCGCTCGCCTATGCGAACGTTGGCGAGACCGTCGTAGAAGTAATAGGCGTTGTAAAACTGCGGGCGAATCACAGCGCGCCCCTTCTTGTCTATGTAGCCGTATTTGTCGTCCACGACGACGAGCGCCAGCCCGTCCTGAAAGCCAAAGGCTTTATCAAACTGCGGGCGAATCACGACGCGGCCCGTCTTGTCTATAAAGCCGTACTTGCGTTCGATTAGAACGACGGCGAGTCCTTCGTTAAACGCTTCGACGGCGTCGAACTGCGGCGCGATGACGAGCTTGCCCGTGCGGTCTATAAATCCGCGTCGGGGTTGCGGCCCGCCGGTCTGGACCGGCGCTAGACCTTCGGAGAATTTTCCAGTGATGTCCACCTGCTGTAGCTCTATGGCGGTCTTGCCCGTCTTGTCTATGATGAAGCGTTTGCCTCCCGCGCGCACGTAGGCCAAGCCTTCGGAAAATTCCCACGCCTCGTCATACTGCGGCGCGATGACGAGCTTGCCCGTCTTGTCTATATAGCCCCACTTGCCTTCCTGTCGAACGGGAAAGAGCCCGTCTCCGTCTCGCTTCTGCGCAAGCGCGCTGGCGTTAAAAATAAGTATGGCGACCGGGAACAAAAGTAGAGCGGCCCATCTACGCATTGCATGTTTCTCTGGCATCGGTTTTGTTTGCCTCGCTTGCCGCATCAGTGTTCGAGCGACCCTCGTATGATGCATTCAAAAAAATAGGTCTGGAATTTGTTGGCCCTATTTTTACCATACTCTGCCGTGAAAATATTCGTCCCGCGCGCTTCCTTAGCGGGAAATTTAGTGCGGCGGTAAAAGCAACACAATAGTTGTGCAACAAGTCTGCAACCACAATCGTCAATCATTGCGGTATGGTGAAGTTGAAATCGCGAGCACGCTTCTTTTGCGGAAGAAGTGAGTATATAGAAAGCAGCGCCGGGCTTGGGGGAACCCGGCGCTGCTGTTTTATGTTGAGCAGAAGAAGTATTATGAAAGAGCCAGAAGGAGGCAGCGACCATGAAGAGCTATGAAGGACAGGGTACATCACCGGAAAAAAATGAAGAAGAAGTAACGGCTGAACGAAGTCCTGCGGAAAAGCTGGAGGGCGACCTGCCGCCGGGCTCAAGCGTTCCCGGCGCGGAAAATCCCGAAAGCAAAGAGATCAAGAAGGAAATTAATCCGAACACGGAATAGCTTCATGAAGCGAAGGTCTCGCCAGGAGACCTTCGCTTCATAAAGCTCTTTCAGGGTGAAATCAAAAAATGAACACGAGGCGCAAACTGGCGAGCGAGATTTTGATGCTCACAGGCGTCGCTTGCGGCATAGCCTTTATCCTTGTCAATCTCTATGCGATGTCGGCTACCGTCTTGAGATTGGGAACGGTGCTGTTGTGCGTCAGCATCGTCACTCTCTCGTCGGGCTTAATCTTTTACCTGCTGGCAAAGGCCAGCCGCGCTTGAAGCGCTTTTATTGCACAGATATTTTCAGCTCGTAGGGCGCGTCGGCGTAGGCATCGTCGGCGTGCCCTACGTTTATCTGGTACGTGCCCGTGCGGGGCAGACGCCCGGACCATTCTTTGACGTTATCCGCGCCCTCTATGGCCTCGTAGTTACGCGCGCCAGGCGGGACGATGCGGAAGGCGGGGACGCCTTCGACGCTCACGGTCAGGGTCTGGCCCGCGCGTGCATGCAGTAGATAAATATAACTCGCGCCCCACGTAGCACTCCCCTTAATGGTCGTAGAATTTTGGCCGCGCGCAAACTTCACACGCCGCGTAATGTGCGTCCCCTTCTGCGCAGGCACACCTCCCGCAAAGAGAGCAATGATTAAAAGCGGCAGGAGCGCGCCGTTAAGCAAGTGATGAATTTTAGTCCGAGTCATGTCTTTCCTTCCCAGGTTCAATCGTTAAGAATAGCTTGTTTCTCATCATTCAGGTTTGACGCTCTCGGCGGATTTTAAGTTTTCCGCCAGCATGTTGCAGAAGAGAGCGCCCTGCGAAATCGCGTCGTCGAGCGCGACGTGCGTGTAGGGCAGGTCGTCGAACCAGCGCTTCGGCATGCTGGCTTTCGTCACGTCGTAAAAGTCCATCTTCAGCACAGCCATCGCGTAGCTTTTGATATCGAGCGCAAAGTAAGCGAAGGGACTCTCGCCCGCGAACTTGTATAGATAATAAGTGATGAACATAAAATCGAAGGCCGCGGGGTAGCCTACAAAGACCGGATTGCCGGGCAAGCCCTTGAGCCACGAAACGTATTGAGGCATGACGATTATGGGAGGCTGCGGATTCTTGCGGCTGGCTTCCCATGCTTCGGGTTTGGTGGACCACCACCTCATCGTCGCGGGGTCGCTCACGGCTCCGGGCAACGTCTCAAGGTTGGCCGTGAAAGTGCGCAGGATTGTTTTGTCGGCGCGGAAGGCCGCCGAAGCAAAGCTGAGCATGGAATTGAGCCCGGGAACCGGACCATCGGTTTCAATATCTGTGCTGACGTAAATTTCCGGCATCGGCTTTAACTCGAATCAGATAAATTTTTCTACTCGATACATTCCACAAGCGCGGACGGGCGCACAAGCTGAAAATTGCCGTCTCTCAGGAAACCGGAAACGCCGCCGTCAAGCCCGTGGGCACAGTGTCGCCGCGATAAACGACGCGCTCAAGAAAGAGACCCGAAGGCGGAGCCGTCCACGCCGCCGTCTCCCTGCTCTCGGTCTCAAGCAGGCGGCGGAAATCTCCGGGAGCTAGATTTCCACGTCCCACTTCGACCAGCGCTCCCGTAATGCGACGGACCATCTTCCACAAAAAGTGGCTCGCCCCGATACGGAATAATATCAGGCTGCCCGAAGTAAAGATTCTGGACTCCTCCACCTCTACGAGCGTAGACGTTTGCGCGCCTCCCTGCTCGCAGAAGGAACGAAAGTCGTGCCTGCCTTTAATCATCTCCGAAGCCTTGCTCATGGCCTCTTGATTCAAACGATCTTTGACCCACCAGACGAAAGGCTTGGCAAAGGCCGTGCGCCGCGTGGAAATCTGGTAGAGATAGTAACGCGAGAGCGCATCGTGACGAGCATGAAAGCGCGCGGGCGCGGCCTCTACCTTGAGAACGTTGATGTCCGCAGGGAGCAGGTCGTTGAGTCCCATGCGGACTCTATGCGCGGCGGTCTGTTTTCCCTGCACGTTGGTTTTCAAGTGCGCGACTTGCGCAAGCGCGTGCACCCCTGCATCGGTGCGTCCGGAGCCGCCGATTTCAACTTTGGATTTCAAGAAAGTTTCGGCGGCACGGATTAGCTCTCCCTGAACGGTGCGTGCGTGAGGTTGCTTCTGCCAGCCGCCGTAGCGCGTGCCCTCATATTCGATCCACAGTTTCCATGCCTGCATATGTCTTACATGATAACTCAGGCGGCGCGATAATCCTCTCGATTCAAAATCCAGCGCCAGATTTCTCCATCGTCAGGGTCGTGGACCGCTCCGACGTACTTCAGCCCGACTTTCTTCAGCACTCCTGTCGAAGCGTTCCACTCCGGCAGCGTGTGCGCCTGAACTTTTTTAACTTCCGCGTGAGAAAAGGCGAACTTAATCATCCCGTGCGAGGCTTCCGTTGCCAGACCTCTGCGCCTGTAACCCGGCGCTATCGCGTAGCCAAACTCGACCACGCCCTCTGGATTCACAGGACCCTTGAAGCCTCCCAATCCAATCAACGTACGGTCAGCCTTGTGTATGATGAGGTACGTCCACCAGCCGAGCGCGGAAGGATTGGCTTTGAGATATTCGTAGGAGGGCTGCATAGCCTCCTGCGCGGCTGGGAAGCCGAGCCAGTCTTCGGCGATGCCGGCGTCTAACAAAGAAGCCAGTCGTTGCTCGTCATGAAGAATCGCCTCGAAGTGTGATAGCTCACACGGGCGAAGCTCCAGACGTGAAGTCTCTATCATCTTTGGAAGACCATCATTTTGAGCCATACGCCAGCTCGTCCATGTGCTCTGCGAATCTGGTCCAGGAGATAGCTTTCTCCTTCTGCCGTCTTCCGCCGCGCCAGATTAGAGAGCCGCGTCCGATGACGATGGTTCCAATCTTCTCTCCGCTGGCGAAGATTTCAAACTCGATGGAAGTCCCGGCCTTTGAGAGTTCCTGAACCTGAATGCTGGCCCGTACGGAGTGCTTTCTGACTACACGCTTCTTTCTCATGCCGTCCTTTCTATGCTTAAATTTCCGTGAGGCGGAAAACGATTTAATAATTCCATCATCTTTGCTTCTTGAGCTTGAGAAAGCGGCGCTTGACCATGTCCCGCCGGAGCGGTTTGAGGCGGTCTATGAAGAGAACGCCGTTACAGTGGTCCGTCTCGTGTAGAAAGCAACGGGCGGCGAGCTCGGTCGCCTCTTTCTCAAAATAATCTCCATTCACGTCCTGTGCGCGCAGGGTAACTTTGGAAGCTCTCTTCAACGGCGCATATACTTTGCCGACCGACAGGCATCCTTCTTCGCCGGATTGCTCGCCCTCCTCGTGGATAATCTCTGGATTGGCCGCGACGAGCTTGATGCCGTCACAATCCATCACGAAAAGCCTGAGCGGCACGCCGACCTGCGTGGCCGCCAGCCCGACGCCTTCATCCGCATACATCGTCTCGAACATGTCTTTGACGAGCCGCTCAAGCTCATCATCAAAGGCTTCGACATCATCAGCAGGCTGAAGTAGAACTGTGGCCGGATATTCTACGATTTTAAGGATGGTCATCGAATCGGCACATGCCAAAGAATGCTTTGATTAGCCACAGGAGACAATATCCTCCCGGCAGCTTTCCGCGAATTTATAATACGCCATACCTGTTTTGTCCATGTTCTTCCGAAGCTTTGAAACGTTTTGCCCCGGCACGGCATAAACATTTAGAGAACAGATTGAAGTCTGAGGGTGAATTTTAAGCGAACGATTCACCGCCGAGACGCAGAGATGTCGCAGAGCAGACGCAGAGAGTTGAATCCGTTCTCTGCGCCCCCTCTGCGCTCTCTGCGCCTCGGCGGTGAGTTCTCATTGAAACTGAACCATTACCGGAATTAGTTATCTGTTGACGTGGTTGCCAAACAGGACTATTGTTCTTTGCCTTGCATGATGCTTTGACGGGTTTGCTCCTCAATACTTACTGCCGGACGGCTCTTGTATTCCGCCAGTGAACGTCTAAAATCCCGTATAGATGACGCTGCAATTCTTGACTCGAAACTGAAGCTTGCCCGCAACGAGCGTGACTTGAGAGCGCAATGAGCGCGTGTAGAGATTTTCGGCATGCCGCAGCCGCTATTCCCCTTTACCGAACCAACACAAAAGGTGTCTATGTCACATCGCCGTGTAAGCTACGCTCACGCCGGAACGAAATCTGCGCTGGCTGCAAGGCCGCATGCAATCAGCTTATCTCCCTTAGCGAAAATTCCACGGACTCTTCTCTACTTAACGTGGCTGCTGTTGCTCATTTTAATCGCGTCTACGGACCTTGCCGCGCAGCCTCAGGTCAACCGCTTTAAGCCCTGTGAACCGGCTGGGGAATTTATAGAACTCAAGGTCAGGGTGAAAACAATCCCTGCGACCGGCACAGCGCCCGTCAAACGATTCTGGATCGTAGACCTTTCAAACCGGCAGGTCGTAGTTGACCCAGGCCAACAGGCGCTCGGCGAGCAAATCGGCGGAGTGCTTAATGATTTCGCGCAGACTAGCGCAGACAACAACGTGGACATAGGGGTGGGGATAGACAACCCTGTGCAGGGAGACCCGCCGCAGCTTCATACACTACTGGTCGGCCAAATTAATGATGCCAATAACCAGTTCAACGTCGTATTGCCCGAAGGCTTAAAGCTTCCCCCTCTGGAGTCCGACGAGGACCAGACTTACACCGTTCGCCTGTGTCTAAACTATAAGCACGTCAAACCTCCCGGCCGTGTGCAGATCAACATCAGTACGGTGGGCGGGGCGACCGCTCCGTTGCAGGGAGTCCCGGCCTTTACGCTCGCGGACGCCTCCGACAGGTTCAGGGGTCAGCCGCAGGCCGCCATCCCCGTCCGCCTCGCCTACGCACAGCAGGACGTGGACGACGCACGCAAGGACCCGAGCATCACGACCGAAGAGGCTGCGCACCAGCGCGTGCGCGCTGAGTTGTTAAAGGTCGCGGGCGTGGCCTTTGATAAAGCCGTGGTCGCAAGGCTGCTTGATGCACAGGGCAATCCGCTAGTAGGTCAAAGCGACGGGGGAGCCCGCGCATCTCAAACCCAGGATGAAATTGTACAAGTCTACAACCTGAACCGCGCCAGCACGCTGATACGCTGGGGGATAGTCAACAGCAGCGTCCAGTTGGCTAACACCAGCTCGCCCGGAGAGGCCGTCTGGGACATTTCCGTCAGCGGTCTGCAACTGGCGCAGCGCGTGAATCTATTTGTATTTAAGAGCGCGACCGAAAGCGAGTTTGACGGGTCGGAGACCGAAAAGAAGTTCAGGCAAAAACGAGTGCTCGTTTGGCGTGCGCTGAGAGACAAGTATCTAGCCGACGGCGCGCCCGCACGCTTGTTAGCCAGACCGGGACACATCATCACGACAGAGGATATACAGACCGACCAGCAGACCTTGAGCAAAGACGAAGAGTTTGTGCGAACCGTTGGCGATGTTAGTTCCGGCACAGCGCCTGAGACCGGCTTGCCGCCGCAGAATCTAATCTACATGGTCTCTCGCCCTCTGAAGGCGGAGAAGAATTTAAGCCTCAAGCTGGGAGGCGGGTATTCGCCCGAAGATGAAGGCACAGGCAACGTGTCGCTCAACGAGAGCAACCTGCTGGGAATTTCGGAGCAGGCGAAGCTGGAATTTTCGGGCGGGCCGCAGGTGCAAAAGATACGCTTCAACCTGACGCGCCCGTTTGAAGAATCCGGCAAAGCGGGCTGGTCGTTTAAGGAACTGGGCATCAACGTTCAATATTTTAGAGACAGAGATTATCGTCTCTCGAATTTGACGCTCGAAGAGATAGAAGCGCGCGAAGCCGGGTCGGAAGCACGCCTCTCCTTTGTCTATGATTCCTTCGGGATGCTTGACGTGGCAACTGCCGAATGTTTGGAGCATGAAGCACGCAAACGCACACGCTTCTATTTTCTGGCGACACCCGTTTTCGGCTACCGCGACGTCAACATCAAAGAGGATGATCTGTTGCTGACGGTGAGCGGTGTCGATAGAGGCTTGCTGCCGCGCGCACGCACGCAGACGACGACGCTCACGCTCAACGCCAACCTCGGCCTCACACATGATTTCCGGCAAGCGAAAGGCGCTGGCCCAGGCCTCCTCAACATCTTCGTGGACGCGAGGTCGCAAAGGGGTTTCCGTCTCTTCGGCGCAGACTACAGTTATACTAAAACTTACGTCGCAGTGACGGGTGAAATTTTCTTCGGCTCCACGTCTACCAGAGACTTCTTCCTGCGCTACAACCGCGTGATGGGGACGAGCAATCGCGGCACGCCCATCTTCGAGCTGTTCCGGCTGGGCGGCCCGCAAACCGTGCGCGGTATGGAAGAGGGTGAGTTCATAGGTCGCAAGATGTCCGCAGACCAGTTTGAATTCGGCGTCAACGCGCTCGTCTTGTGGCAACTCGTGACCGGAAACTCTCAGGCCGAGGCATTGCGTAAGAGCGAGTGTGTGGGCGATGCAGTTGATGAGCAGCCGAAGCCGCCGTTCGACGTTTCAAAGTTCTACCTCAAAATCTTTTACGACCGGGGCCGTGTGAACGATGGCGACTCGTTCAATCTTCCCTTTACCCTGAACCGCGTGGCGCAGGGCTATGGCCTGGCCTTCGAGCTGCGCGAGCTGGGCGGGCAGAGGATTAATCTCTCCATAGGCTATGCTTATTCCCCCGAATCGCGGCTGCACGACCGGGGGACATTGTACACGGGCGTTTCATACATCATTCGCTGAGCACTCAAACCGAACAGCAAAGGAGACTGTAAATGAAGGAGCTACAATTTAACGCTGGAACACAGACACACATCTTCCAGCCGGACGGCAAGGTCGCCGTCATAGCAAATAATGCGCGTACGGTGAAGGGAACGTGGCGCACGGAAGCGCAGCTCAACGAGACGAAGGATAATGTTGTGCGCTACGACATTGACGGCAAGCAGCAGAAGCCTGTGCCCGTGCGTTACAACTTCAACGAGTTCAACCAGCTAACGGCTGTGATTCCGGCGGACTCAAACGGCGGGACTGATTCCGACGTTTGCGTCTTCCTCGGACAGATTCTGATAGACGACGCGCACGATCTGGTTTACTCGCTCATCACCCCGGAAGGTGCTGCGCTTAATCAGCGAATCACGGTCTACGGAGAATTAGGCTTCACCGAAGACACAAGCAATCTGGTGATCCAGATGCAGAACGGCGCGAGCGCCGAGATCAAGGGTGAAAAGGGATTGACGGGCGTTGCCATGCTGAAGGCCGAGAAGAACCTCGTGCAGGAGTTCAAGGCGGACGACCTGCTTCGCTTCATAGCCTTCACACGCAACGACCTTGTGACGTCGGCCAACCGTGTGCCCACGAAAGCCCAGATAGAGTTCGTAGGCAAGTGGGACGTTAATCCCACGAGCGGGCAACTGGTCTTCATGAGCAAGATTACAGGCGACCTGACCAAGCCTGATGTCTCAATCGGCTTTGCCGGAACCGTCAAGGCCGTCACCGTCGGCTTCGCCTACTTTGCCGACAAGGATGGAACGCAACTGGCCTTTAACATCAAGGGACAGCATCGCTGGAACGCCACGACGGCCAAGTGGGAATTGTCGCTCGGCCACTCGGAGCGCAAGTTCCAGGCAAGCTTCAAGGGCAAGATTGAAAAGACCACGGGCGCGCAACAGTTCTCCTTAGCGGGTGAGATGACCCTCGAACACGAACAGGGCAAATCCACCAACCTTGCTTTCAAGGTCGAAGGCTTCTACCAGTTCAATCAAAACAAAAAGCTCACCTTCGTCGTCAACGTCGCCACCAGCAACGGTCAACTGGTCTATGACCTGATGGTCGAAGGCAAATTCGTCTTCAAAAGCGGCACGCTCAATTTCCAGGTCAAGTTCAGCAACAAAGACCCCAACACCACGCTTCAACTTCAGCTCGCCTTCACCGGCAACAAGGACAGCCTCATCCAGAACCTCATGCTGGTCCTCGATATCACGGACAAGAACAAGGTGAAGCTCAACTTCGAGTTTGAACTAAGGATGAGATGGGTTGACGGCGTGCTCGTGAAAGACCCACCGAAAAAACTTGCCGCCTAAGTTTCAAGACTCCAAACGTAAAAATATAGCCCCTGCTCGCGAAGCACGAAATCAGAAAACGGGTCCGGTTATCTCGAAATAACCTGGCCCGTTTCAATTTTTAATCCGCACACCGTCAACATTGATTTTAGTCATCTTGATCCTCTGAATTCTCAGGAGCAGCTTCTAGCGGTAAGGTGGCGGCAAAAAAAAGCTATTTGATGTGTTAGACCGCCGCAAGTGGTAAAAGGCGGCTCAGGGAGTGATTAGGCCGTTAGCGGTAATTTACGGCAATTGGGATATATTGCCGCTATTGGCGGTCCAATAGCAGTTATGCCGCTTCGTAAGTCCCCTAACAATTCTCCGTTGACTGTGTTGTTTAAGCGGCATATTATCCTCTCCATCATTCAAGCGGTTCTCGCCAGTGGGTTGCCTCACTGACTTGTTTTTACTCTCACTCTTGCTTCTGAAAGGAGCGCTCCGATGAAGAGAATTCTATCGTTTAGCCTAGGGTGGCTTTTAGCGGCTATCGTGCTGACCTCTACTCTGCCCGTCTCTGGGAAGACTGAAATTCTAGACCCAGATTCATACCACCCCCTACTGCGAGTAATCGCAGATGACCTACACAGCCGTGGAATCGACGTAATACAAAACTGGAATTCAAGGGTTTCGGTTCGTACTCGCATAATTATCGCACCGCTCGCAGATTATCTAAATTCGCTTCCTCTGAGGGGACGATGGGAATCCGAACTAGAGTCAGGGGAGATGGGCGCGCTGGTTGCACAGCCCGGTGATAATCCCAAATCCGACAGCTTTAACGGGAACTGGAGCAAATTGCCTCAAGAGCAACGTATCTTCATTTCATTTGCCCGAGAGGATGCAGCATTTGCTGACATTGTTAGAGAGGTTCTTGAAAAGCGAGGATACGGAGTCTTCATTTATATCAAGAACCCGAAAGCGAAACCGACAATGTCTTTGGCTTCGGTTCGTGAGTACTTGCAAACGGCCGGTATGCACTTGGTGCTGGACACGGCTACGGCCCGCAAAAAGCCGGGTGTTTTGGCGGAGGCGTTGTGGAAAGCTAAATACGGCCCTCCACAGGAGAGAGTAATAGTGAGTATTAAGAAGGGAGACATTGTCGAGGTTTATGGCGCAAAGAAGCGTTGCCCCCGAACTAAACAGGTACTTGCGATTGCTGAGAAGGCCGGAGCAAAAATCATCTACCATGATATAGACGACTACCCTACCGCACGGGAAGTCATAACCCATAACCGAGGATGGCTTCAGGATGGCGAGTTGATGCCATACGTTAAGATAAACGGGAAGCCTATCCTTGCTCAAGACATCGAGTCATTCGGGGTACGGCAGGCGGAAAGAAAGGATTCATTGATCCCTAACCCGAATTGCTCCATGATAATTGCTCCAGTTAAGCCATAATACAAAGAGGCTAACCAGCGCGGCATAACAACTCATTCAACCCGACTCGCGCACAGCGTTACCTTCGTGCAAAGTTGGGTGTGCGCTCGCGGGTTAATTCGGACGTTATGCCGCTCCGCTATAATAAAGGCGGGGGCGTTGATGGGAATTGAAGGTCAAAAGCAAAATACAAGCGGCTCGCTACGGCATTGGGCGGCATAACAACTCATTCAACCGGAGCGGAAATAGCCAAACTTTCATTCGCAAGATTGAAGACTTGGTGTGATTATTCCCGCGCCTGGTTAATTCGGGCGTTAGGCGTATCAATCCTACCTGCTCGGCAGTTAATGCACACGACTCTTTCCTCTTTCTAGTGCCGCGTTAATTAGATTAAGCGGCTCATCTTGTGGCTTCAAGTTACCCTCTAATGAAAGCACGTACAGTTTGACCGCAGCTTTGTGAGCATTGGTGTGAAGATAGATTGTCTCAATGCCATCGCGTAGCATTTTGCTTGCCTGATCTGCTCCTTCTGGCCCGCTGTCGATTGCGCTCTTAATCGTGAATAGAAGCCGAGCTAAACATTCAACTGCGGCTGCATCTTGACACAAGGCAGGCTCAAGAATCGCAGTCCAATCTTCTTCGTCGGCGAGCGGCATTACAATCTGGTGTGCCATCATCGATTAATACACTCATGCGAATTTCGCATGCACAGGATAGGCCAGTTTTGCATATCCGTCAACATGCTCATATAACATGGCGGATGAAGAAGAAGATTTATATTGCTCAACGTAGCCGATTGGTCAGCCTCTTGCACGAGATAAGAATTGAAGCTGGTCTGACGCAGATGGAGTTGGCCGTGCTCATCGAAAGAGACCAAACTTTTGTTTCAAAGTATGAAAGTGGTCAGAGGCGGCTGGATGTGCTGGAGGTTCGTGAGATATGTCAAGCTATCGGAATTACGTTGGAGGAATTTGTCAAAAGGCTGGAAGGGGTACTGAAGTAGTCGCTCGTGCGTAACACATTCCGCAACGATGTGGTGACGCTCGCCGAATGGACCAGCGCACGGCACATCGAACGCGCCCCGCGTCCAGCCGCCCCACAACTGCCCGCCACGCCGCCGACACCTTAAAGGTTCCAGGTCACGATGCAAAAAAGGCTATCCACTGGATAGCCTTTTTTACTTTGATTTCCAAGATGAATATTACTCAAACTCTAGTACAAGGTCCGCTTCACAAAAGTCGAACTTTGTAGCCGGAGATACTCCACCGTCAGCGAATTTCGCTTTAATCCACTGCTCACAATTTCCGTCATCCGTTGATTTATCCCAAACCAGGGTGACAGTCTGACCGGGAGCTATTCCCTTGCCAATATCAAACTCACCATAAGTTTTTCCATCTTCAGAGGCTAAGAGCGCAGTTATGGTGCTGCGACTTTTGTTATGCACCTTGTAGGTGTATTCGACTGTTGACGCTTTATGAGCATAAGCATAGTTCAAAGCAAAGCTCATGATAACGAGCGCGAAGACAAGCAGACTGACCTGCTTGAAGCGGTCCTGGAATTTCACTGTAACTTTTCTCCTGTATCTTGTTTGCGTGTGTTTTGATTTATGCGGGAGGAATCATATGGCCCACACATAATATACGTTGAGAATACGTTTGGCAATCTGAGAATGGATATTAGATTGAAGGCAAAAAACTCTCAGGTTTTTGAATGGAGCAGAGGGGGCGAACCCTTGGCCTCGGCATTGCAAACGCGCTATGCCGCCTACGACACAACATCCCTTAACATCCTTCTCATCGTAGCCTGCGCACGTCTATGGTAACGCTGGCTGTGACCTTTGTTTAAATTACCGTAGTTCGGGGTGAGGGAGTGGCAATTCGGGCACAGCAGGCGAAGATTGGCTTCGGCATTGTTCAGGCAGTCGCCGTCAATGTGGTCAATGGTCAACGGCACTTTTCCTGTCACCGGATGACGCTCCTGCCAGCCACAGCGCTGGCAGCGCTCTCCATGCTGTTCGGTCAGATAGCGGCGAATGTAGCGCGAAATTCCCGCTGCCCCTGCGATGCCTGATTCACCCCCGGCTTTCCACCGTTCGATGTAGGCTTCGTATTGAGCTTGCAGTTGGCAGGTATTACAGCAATAGACAGCACAGTAGTTGTTAACGGGCCGTTGGCAAGTGCGGCAGGTTCGCGGATTCTTCGGCTTCGACATATGGGACATTATAACGCAGGCCGCCCCCACAAAAGTAAAACAGCCGCCCGAAAGCGGCTGTTTTACTTAATGGAGCAGAGGGGGATCGAACCCCTGACCTCGGCATTGCGAACGCCGCGCTCTCCCAGCTGAGCTACTGCCCCGTAAGCGAAGTAAGATTCTACGGGCCGCTTGCCGACACTGTCAAGTTTATGCACCGAGTGCGGGTATAGGAGTCGGACGTGCGCTTTTCGAGGGCTTAGCTTGTCGTCAGTTTGCTGGCGGCGGCTTCGATTACTTCCGGCAGTTTGGAGATGTTTCGACCGCCGCCTTGGGCCATGTCGGGGCGTCCGCCGCCGCGACCTTCGAGCGCCGTGGAGGCTTCGCGCATCAGCTCGTTCATGTCTCCCGGCGCATCGGCGGCGCGGGCGAAGATGAGCCGCGCGCCTTCGGTTTCGCGTGAGCCGAGGAGGGCTATCGTTTTGGGATTAGCGATAACCGCGTGCGCGATTCGGCGGAGCGCGTCCGCGTCGAGCCCTTCGAAGATGTGCTTGATGATGACAGAGCCGTCGTCCTGCGCTTCCGATTTGCGCAGCAGTTCTTCCGCTTCGACGCGCGCGGCTATTTCTTCCAGCGAGCGCAGGCGGCGATGCAGTTGTTTGTGCTCTTCAAAGAGTCGCGCGGTGGCGGCTGCGGCTTCGTCGCGCCCGATGCTGAAGAGCGCGGCTACAGAGCGCGCCGTTTGATTGGCGCGGTTGTAGTCTCTGAAGACGCGCCCTCCCGCTAGAAATTCCAGGCGCACGAGTCCCTTCGCGCGCTCCCACGAGCGCACGCAGATGATGCCGACCTCGCCTGTGTGCGCGGCGTGCGTGCCGCCGCACGGGCTCAAGTCGAAATCTTCTATCTCGATCAAACGCAGCTCTCCCTCGCGCGCGGAATCTTTGCGTAGCGGAAGCGACGCGGCCTCTTCCTTTGTGGCGTGTCGTATGTGTACGGGCCGGTTTGCCCAGATGATTTCGTTAGCCATCTCCACTGCATGCTCTATGCGCGCGTCCGTGGGATTGTCGAGCGCCACGTCAATCTCAGAGACATCGGCCATCATACGAAAGCTGCGTGTTTCGGCACGGAACAAACGGACGAAGGCTTGCGAGAGAATGTGCTGGCCCGTGTGCTGTTGGATGTGGTCCAGACGGCGCGGCCAATCCACAAGAGCGCGCACCGTTTCGCCCACGGGCGGGACGCGGCCCTGGACTACATGCAAGATGCCCTGGTCTTCATGGTCTATGCATTCGACGACGCGAGCGCCCGCTATCGTGCCCGTGTCGCTCAATTGTCCGCCGCCCGTTGGATAAAAGGCCGTGCGGTCGAGCGTCACTCCCACCCAACCACTCACGCGCTCTGTGACGTTCGTGACTTTGGCTTCAAACTCCACGAGATGAGAATCCATGTAATAAAGACGTTCCGTCATGCTGAAAAAGCTAACGGACGCGGACACCAAGCGTCAAGTTAGCCAAAGCGGATTCAAACAGGGATGGACAGGATAGACAGGATAAAAGCAATGCAAAAGTCAAAATGCAAAATGATGAAAGAAAAGCTATTCTTTAATTCTGCACTTTGCACTTTGCATTTATCATTTATTTTTATCCTGTCTATCCTGTCCATCCCTGTTAATTCCTTTGCTCGTGCTCTTTGACAGCCGGGCGAGGAAGCATTGATAATCGCGCGTCATCCCCCGGTTCACTACATCTTCCGGCTAGTCATTTGGAGACGCATTTATGTTCGGTCGTTTCTCGCCGCTTGTCGCGCGCGTCGCCCTTGTCCTGATAGTCGTCTGCGTCTTTCAAGCGCCGCAGATTTGCGCGCAGGAGGAGAGCGCACCGCTCGCCTACATCAATTATCAACTGACGATGTCGCGTCCCAAATCGCATCTCTTCGAAGTGAAAATAGAAGCGCGTCTGCTTGAAGGCGCGACCACCGAGCACCTGGATTTTCAGATGCCCAGATGGTCGCCCGGTCGTTATGCCATCTTCGATTTCGCGAAGAACGTCGTAGGCTTTCAGGCTGCAAGCGGCATCTGCCCGCCCACGGCACAGTGCAAGCTCGCTCCCCTGTCCGCGTCGCGGATTGATAGCCAGACGTGGCGCGTCACGCTCGGCGGCGCTAAGAACCTGACCGTCCGTTATAAAGTCTTCGGCGACGATCTCTCCGGCACCTTCTCGCAACTAGACGAGCGGCATGCGAACTTTAACGGCGGCTCCATCTTCATGTACATCGTCGGACACAAGCAAGACCCCGTTAGTCTTGAAATAGAGCCGCCCACGGGCTGGCGCATCACGAACGGGCGCACGGAGCGCGCAGACCAGCGCACGTGGCAGTTTCCAAACTACGACCTCCTGATAGACACGCCCACAGAGATTGCGCCCGACTGGACCATGGAAGAGTTCAAGGTTGACGGCAAGACTTATCGCGTCGTCGTGCATTCATTCGGCGAAGAGGGAGGGAAGCGCAAAGAGCTTGTGCGCGACATAGAAAAAATCGTGCGTGCGGAAACGCGCATGTGGGGCGCGCCTGAGTTTGAGAGCTACACTTTCATCATACACTTTGCGGCGGACGACCGTTCCGGCGACGGCATGGAGCATCTCAACTCGACACAGATTATAGAGCCCGGCGCGCTCTCCGAACCCGGCGTCCTGGAATCCGCGCGCGACACAGCCGCGCACGAGTTCTTTCACGTCTGGAACGTCAAACGCCTGCGGCCCGTAGAACTCGGCCCATGGGATTTCACGCGTCCCCTTGCGACGCGCTCGCTCTGGATTGCCGAAGGCATCACAAATTACTACGGCCACTTGATGACCAGACGCGCTAGTCTCTGGACCGACGCGGAGCTTTTACAGAAACTCGGCCAGCAGATTCGCGGCATAGAGAATGCTCCGGGCAGCGCGTTAACGAGCGCCGAAGAATCTTCCATCATCGCGCCCTTAATTGATGGCACTCTCAGCCCGCAGCGCAACGACCTTGGCAATACCGCCGTCAGTTATTATCCGAAAGGCGAAGTCGTGGGGCTTGTCCTTGACCTCCTGATTCGTGGTAAGACGAACGGGCGTAAATCATTGGACGACGTGATGCGCGAGATGTACAGGCGCTTTTATCTGGAAAGCGCGAAGGAGAGTTATTACCTGCGCGGGCGCGGCTACAGGCCGGAAGATTTCGAGCGCGTCGCGTCGGAAGTCGCCGGTTTCGACCTGCACGAATTTTTCGAGCGCTACGTGCGCCGCCCCGAAACGCTGCCGTATAACGAAGCATTCGCGGCGGTCGGGCTGCGGCTTGTACGCACGCCTTCCGCGGAGCCGTTCAATGGGGGGATTTCCATTGACTTCGATGTTGAGAGCGGCGTGAAAATCGCAAGCGTGCGCCACGATTCGCCAGCCGAACAGGCGGGGCTCTCGCAGGGAGACATCATTCTCTCGATTGGCGGCACACCCGTCACGCCGGATAATTGGAGAGTGATGCTCAATCGCTACAAGCAGGGAGAGCGCGTGCCTGTCTCGCTGCGTCGCGACCGCCGCATGATTCAGACCACTCTCACGCTCGGCCCGCCCGAGAGCTTTGACTACCGCATAGAGGAAAAGGAAGACGCGACCCGCGAGATGCGCGCACGCCGCGAGGCGTGGATGAACGGTTAAGCTATTACACGCTTCACCGCAGAGACGCAGAGAGCGCAGAGCAGACGCAGAGAAATTCAACTCTCTGCGTCTGCTCTGCGCTCTCTGCGTCTCTGCGGTGATTTGTTTTACTCACCTCGGGCGCATCGCTTGCGCTTTATGCGACGGCGTTAGCGGTGGCGCTCTGGCTCGCCTCGACTTGCAGCGGGGCTTCGCCAGCGAGTTCCGTGAACTGTTCTTCCTCGGTCGAGCCGCTCAGGGCCGTGGTCGAAGAAGTGCCTGACGAGATAGCTTGCGCCAGCGCGTCGAAGTAGCCCGTGCCGACAAAGGCTTGATGCTTGACGGCGCGATAGCCGCTCTCGCTCTCGCGCTCAAACTCGCGCTCCTGAAGACGCGAGTAAGCAGTCATCCCTGTTTGCCTGTATTCCTGCGCCAGCTCGAACATGCTCAGGTTGAGCGCGTGGAAACCTGCCAGCGTGATGAACTGGAACTTGTAACCCATCGCGGCCAGCTCCGTCTGAAAGCGCGCGATGGTTTCCGCGTCCAGTTTTTTCTTCCAGTTAAAAGAGGGCGAGCAGTTGTAAGCCAAAAGCTTGCCGGGATACTCCGCATGTATAGCCTCTGCAAAAGCCCTGGCCTCTTCCAGATTCGGCGAAGACGTTTCACACCAGACCAAATCGGCGTAGGGTGCGTAGGCTATCCCGCGCGCAATGGCCTGTCGCAGCCCGCTCTCGACGCCGAAAAATCCTTCGACCGTGCGCTCGCCCGTGAGAAAGGGTTTGTCTCTTTCGTCTATGTCGCTGGTTAAAAGCCCTGCGCCGTTGGCATCCGTGCGCGCGACAATCAACGTCGGCACACCCATCACGTCGGCTGCCAAGCGGGCCGCGACCAGTTTTTGAATCGCTTCCCCTGTCGGGACTAAAACCTTGCCGCCCATGTGCCCGCACTTTTTAGCCGAAGCGAGTTGGTCTTCGAAATGCACTGCCGAAGCGCCAGCCTCTATCATCGCCTTCATCAACTCGAAAGCGTTTAGGACGCCGCCGAATCCTGCTTCCGCGTCGGCAACGATGGGCGCGAACCAGTAAGTGCCGTTGCGTCCCTCCGAATGTTGAATCTGATCTGCGCGCGCAAACGCGTTGTTGATTTTACGCACCACGTCGGGCACGCTCGACACGGCGTAGAGGCTCTGGTCCGGGTACATCTGTCCGGAAGTGTTGGCGTCTGCGGCCACCTGCCAGCCGCTCAGGTAGACGGCCTTGAGTCCTGCTTCTACCTGTTGCACGGCCTGACAGCCCGTCATAGCACCGAGCGCGCGTACAATCGGTTCCGTGTGGAGCAATTCCCACAAACGCTTTGCTCCCATCTCGGCGAATGAATACTTAATCTCCACGCTGCCTCGCAAACGACAGACGTCTTCAGCCGTGTAGGGGCGCTTGATGCCCTGCCATCTTGCCTCACTGGCCCAGTATTGTTCGAGAGCCTTTACCGCGTCCGAGCTTGCCATCAGTTTTCCTCCTACGGTTCAAGTTGGTGATGCCAGCGAGGCTTCATGAAAATCCATGTCTGACAACATCTCTCTCTCTTGTCAGACTGGATCGAACTCGTCGCCTAGAATCATGCGCTCGCTTTGCTCGCGAGCTTCGCGCAGAGTGTCTGCCGCTCCATCCGTCGCCGCGTGTTCATCCTGTAGACGTGCCAGTTCTTCGTCAAACAAGCTGTGAATAAACTCGGCTGTGTGCTCGACCGCTTCATTGTCCTCGTTCGTGATAATGACCTGACGGCTGTGACGCATGCGCTGTGCAATCATGAGACGATAGATGCGATCCGTAGCTAAATCTTCCATATAGCCGTCTAGAAGGCTTGCGCCCTTTCCATTAAGCACGCCGTGGCGATAGCGAATCACCGTACGCACGGCGGCGCGCGTGCCGTAGAGCGTACGTGCGCCGACTCCATCGGGCACGGGCCGCAGATTTGGACGTGCATCAATCCCGACCCTGCGCGCTTTGATCTGATTCGGCGCAGGGAACTGCGCGACCGCGATGTCGTTTTGGTCCGGGTGGCCCGTCCACGCGCCGTCCATCAAACAACCGGCCTCGTTCTTTTTATCTGCGGCGAGCACAAGGAGCGCGCGCTCATTTAATTCCGCATCCGTGCGGCTAGGGTAAAGCGCCGTCATCCCGCCGATGGCTAGAGCGCCGTGACGATGACAGACTTCGACCAGCAATTCTCGCAGGCGTTGAAAGAACGCGACGTCGTGCGGAATCGTGTTACGGTCGGGCAGAACCCAAGCGGGATTTTCAAGATTAAAGTGTATGAGGCTCGCCATGTAATCCCAGCGCCCCAGATTTAATCCAACTATGTGCTCGCGCAGGTTGTAAAGAAACTCCTCCATCTGAAAGGCGAGCGGGTGCGATTCAACCAGCGCCATGCACTTGATGTAATCGCGCGGCCAGCCCTTTAGCTCGGCCAGAGTTTGAAAAAGCTCACGCCACCACAACGCCTCTTCCGCAGATTCGGACTTGGGGATATAGAACGCCAGTGGATGACGCAAGTTCTCCGCTTCGACTTCGTAGACGATGCTCGCAACGTCAAAGAGCGAGGCCGAAGTCAGTTCATCCTTAACAACACCCGCTTGATTGAGGTGAAGCCCTCGCGGTCTTGTCCAGATAACAGTTCGACTCTCCCTGATTCCGACTTCCGTGTTGCGCTTGCGATCAAAATAGCCGAGCGACCCGTTGAGCGCCGCGAGCACATTTTTTATCCCGCGCAAGAGATTGGACCAACTGTTCGCCATCGAATCTTCAAGGTCCAGCATCACACCGGGCGCGCCCGAGTTGAGCATCTTCACGACCAGCTCTGCATCGTCAGCCGGACCCGTCATCTGGTTGCGCTGGTCCTCGCACCAACGGGGCAGCGCAAGCTCCCAACGAGTCTCGCCAGCTTCGGACGGAGGGAGATAATCAGGAGAACGCCCCGCGTGCGAATCCGCGAGCGCCGCCTCGCGCGCTTTATTGAGACGCTGTTGCCAAGGCGTGAACTCGCGATGGAGCGGCAGAAAGAAATCCAGAAATCCTTCCGCCAGATGAGCAGCCCTTTCAGCATCCGCCGGTCCCGCATTTGGCGCGGGCACTCTCTCAATGGTCGTGTTCATTAATAACCCCCTTCAATTGCGGAATGAAAAAATTGATTCATTTGTTCATCGGTTCATTGATTCAATGAAAAAATGAACCGATGAATCAATTCCTTAATTCCGAAATCGGGCTGTGTTCAGAATCGTGAACAGCCTCTCGACAAAAAGCGTGCGCGTCTTGTAGCATGTGCTTCTTCAACGGGACAAGACGGAGTTCACATATTGGAACAGAAAAAGCCCCTGTGTTTTTGCTGTGCGGGCTTGTCAAAGCGCAGTAGAGAGCCTGTTGCCGGGCTTTCCGCCGCTAATCCAATTAAAACGCGTGTTCGGAATCGTGAACACCAAACATGACCGGGCGGCGAGCGGGGATAGCGGCTCTATGACGTTCGTTTACATGAAGAAGAGGTGTGCGTTAGATGAAGAGGTCTGAAACGAGGAGAGCGCCGGAGCGTTCGCAGGTGGCGTCTGTGGAGCGCGCTTTGACCATCCTTGAGCTGCTGGCCGAAAGGCGAGAAGGATTATCCACTTCGGATTTGAGCCGCAGAGCGCGCATCCCTAAAAGCTCTACCAGCTACTTGCTGCGAACGCTGGTCTCGCGCGGCTACGTGCGTCGCAACGATGCGGGGCATCACACGCTGGGGCTTCGACTATTGAGCCTTGGCGGTCTGGCGATGCAGGGGATGGAGCTGCGTGAAGCAGCTCTGCCGCACCTGCGCTACGTCGTCGACCGCACGCGCTTCGACGCGCATCTGGCTATCCTCGACCATGGCGACGCAGTTTATATAGAGCGGGTCGAAGGGCCGGGCTTTATCAAGATGGCGACGTGGGTCGGGCGGCGCATGGTCCCGCATGTGACAGCCGTGGGCAAGGCGCTCATCTGTCATTTAGACCCGAACGAGGTGGCAGACCTTTTCAAGCAGCATCAGATCAAACCATCAACGGCGAAGACCATCACGACCTTGCCACGCCTTCTCGCGGAGCTGGCGGAAACCAAGCGGCGTGGCTACGCGATTGACGACGAGGAGCACGAGGCGCGCGTGCGATGTGTGGCCGCGCCGGTTCTGGCTCCGGGCGGCGACGTCATTGCCTCCATCGGTGTGAGCGGCACGGTCGGACAAATCACCGATGAGCAACTGGCGCGCATAGGCGCGGTCGTGCGCTCTGCGGCCATGAAGCTTTCCGGTCAACTGGGGATGCGCGGCGCGCGTAGCCGTGGCAATTCGTTTTAAGTTAAGAACAGCATCCCTCGCGCAGTTTGTCATCTACAGATTGCTTTCTGAGAAGCAGTTTGAAAAGTCGTTGACTGGACTTTTCAAACTGCTTCTTTAATCCGAAAATCTACATTCCGCAATTTCGTTTTGATGTTGACCTTTTTGTAGCATCTCCAAAATTTTGAACTAAATTTTTGTAGACTTCACGCGCCGGTATTTCAGGAAACCATCTAAATTCAATAGTTAGCGAGTTTAGTTGACCGCCTTTTTCTTGCCCGCCGGGGGGAACGCAATATGCGTCAAACAAAGAAAATGTTTTCCGAGTCTGACTTATGTCGAGGATTTCGGATGACCCCACTCACATAAACAGACTCTTCAGGTTTTATCCTTATCAGGTGAATCACGCTCAAGGGGATTCGTCATCTTTCAAGGGGAATCAGGGCACATGCGGGATGTTCATCTCTTCTTATCGCGAGAATACAAGCAATTGATACTGGCCGTACGCTCTGGCAATTAAATCCTGCCGGGCGGCTCGGCCATTAGTTTCTTCCTGCTACACACATAAACCAAGCCTGGAGGTGTTGCTATGAAAAAGAATCTGCGGCTGAGATTTCCTGTCGTAGTATTCACTTGTCTCGTTCTCCTCCTCATGGCCGGGAGCGCCTTTGGTCAGGCGGGCCGGTCAACCGTGCGCGGGACGGTCTCAGACCCGCAGGGCGGGGCCGTCGCGGGCGCAAGCGTCACGCTGACTAATAACGAGCGTAGCTTTTCACGCACCCAGGTCACGAACGAAGATGGCACCTACGTCTTTTCAGCCATCCCGCCGGGCACCTATCGCGTAGAGGTCGAAGCCGCAGGCTTTAAGAAGGTGGCCGTGCCGGAAGTCAACGCGCTTGTTGACTCGACCATAGAGCAGAACGTGCTGCTCGAAGTGGGCAGCGTGTCCGAGACGGTGACGGTGACCGACGTGCTTCAGGCTCCGCTTAATAACACGGATGCTACTATCGGCAATGCCTTTGAAAGCCGACGCATCGAACAACTCCCGCTCAACGCCAGAAACGTGGTCGGGCTTTTGAGTCTTCAACCGGGCGTGACGCGCACGGGCTACGTCAACGGCGGGCGCTCCGATCAGGCCAACGTGATGCTCGACGGCGTTGACAATAACGAGCAGCAGCGCGGTCTTGACGTGGTGACGGACGAAGCCTTTGCCAGCGTCCTGCGCTCGACACCCGATTCGTTGCAGGAGTTTCGCGTCATCACTACCAATGCGAACGCCGAGCAGGGACGCTCCTCCGGCGCGCAGGTCTCTCTGGTTACCAAGAGCGGCACAAACGATTTTCGCGGCGTGCTCTATGAATATCACCGCAACACGGTCACTACGGCCAACGACTTCTTTAACAACGCGGCGGGCGTTTTCGGGCCGGACGATCTGGCTGTGCAGAGCGGCGTAGCCCGCGTAGGCGAACCGCGCGCGCCGCGCCCGCAACTGCTGCGCAACGTCTTTGGCGGAGCCATCGGCGGGCCTCTCGTCCGAAACCGCGCCTACTTCTTCTTCACCTACGAGGGATTCCGTGAAGCTTCGGAAACTACCGTTGTGCGTGAAGTGCCTTTGCCCACGCTGGGCCAGGGCATCGTGCGTTATTTCACGGCGAGCGGCGCGAGCGACCCCGGTTGCCCACCCGGCACGCCAGCGGGCGTGGAATGTTTGACACCCGCCGAAATCAACGCTGGATACCTCGCCGCCAACGGCGATACCCCGGGCGTTAACCCTCTGACTCTGGCCGTGCTCTCCAACGCCGCGAGCCGCTACCCTGCCAACGATACGTCTGTGGGCGACGGTCTCAACACGAGCGGCTTCCGCTTTAACGCCAAGACACCGGCCCGCTTGAATACCTACATCACAAGGTTCGACTTTAACCTGACGGACCGGCAGGTGCTTTTCGTGCGCGGCAATTACCAGTGGGATCACGTGACGCGCAACGTCTACGGCGGGCCGGACTGCGGCATTGATTTCACCGCCGATAACATACAGTGCTTCCCAGACACTGCTCCGCTGACGGTCTGGAATCACCCGTGGGGTCTCGCCGCCGGTCATACGTGGTCTGTCTCAAACAACTTGGTCAACCGTTTCACCTACGGTTACACGCGCGCGGCCTTTACGGACAGCGGCGAATCAAGCCAGAACCGCGTGACGTTCCGCTTTATCTTCGCTCCCTTGGGCTACAGGCGTGGCCTGAGCCGCGTGACGCCCGTGCAGAATTTCGTTGACGACATCTCCTGGATCAAGGGCAATCACACCTTCGGGTTCGGCGGCAACATGCGTATCATTCGCAACAACCGCGCGTCGTTCCAGAACTCCTTCGACGAGGCCATCATCAACCCGTCGTTCTACAACGGCTCGGGCTCTGTCCTGCGTAGCCCGTTCGCAGACATAGACCCCGGCAGCAGAAATAACACGCGCGACGCGCTCGCCTCGGTCGTCGGTCGCTACTCGCAGTACAGCGCCAATCTGGTTTACAGCTCGGGCGGTCAGCTCGAACCCGTAGGGACACAGACCGAACGCTCCTTCGCGACCGAAGAGTACGAGTTTTACTTTCAGGATTCGTGGCGCGTGCGCTCGAACCTGACGATGACCTACGGCCTGCGGTGGTCAACCTCCACGCCCGTCTATGAAAGAAACGGTGTGCAGGTGATACCAACGCCGAGCCTCGGAGAGTATTTCCGGCGGCGCGTCGAAAGCTCTAATCAGGGCGTGCCCTTTAATGATCCGATTACCTTTAATCCGGGGGGCAAGGCGAACGACGCGCCCGGCTATTACAGCCAGGACTGGAACAACTTTGCGCCTTCGATTGCTGTCGCATGGTCGCCCGACTTTGGAAACAACTGGCTCAGTCGGCTTATTGGCCGCAAGGGCATGTCCGTGTTTCGCGGCGGTTTCCGTATGACCTATGACCGCATCGGCAGCCAGTTGGCCGTCAACTTCGATTTGAATAACCTGGCCGGTTTCACTTCCGCCAGAAACATCAACGCCAACACTTTCGACGTCACGGACAGCCGCACGTTCGGCATGGGTCCGCAATTCACAGGCTTTAACCCGAACGTTCGCGCCCTGCCTTTCCCGGCCTCGCCAACCCCGATTCCGGGCACGCTGACCTTCCCGCTGACGGTCCCGTCCGACGAAGACCAGCGCATAGAAGTCTCGCTCGACGACACGATTACGACGCCTTACAACTACAGCGTCAACTTCTCCTATGGTCGTGAGCTTGGCAAGGGCTTTGCTTTTGAAGCGAGCTACGTCGGGCGCTTCGCGCGCAACCTGCTCGCGACGCGCGACATCATGCAGTTGAATAACATACGCGACCCGCAATCCGGGATGACCTTCTACGAGGCGATGGGCCTGCTCATCGATGCGCGCTACCGGAACGCGGAGATCACTTCGATCCCGAACATTCCGTTCTTCGAGAACTTCTTCCCGTTCATGTCGCAATGGTGGGGAGACCCGGCGCTCACCAACACGCAGGCTGCCTACGCGCTCATCGCGCCAGCCGGTGTCGGTGGCGGTGATTTGACCGACTACACCTTCGTTCAAATATTGTGGGACGACCGTCCCGACTGCACGACGTGTCCTTTCGGGGCCGGGCCGGGTCGGTTCAACAACCTGTTCTACCAGCCGCAGTTTGCCGCGCTCTCGGCCTTCTCGACCATCGCGCGGTCAAACTACAACTCGTTCCAGTTCTCGCTGCGTAAGCGATTCAGCAACGACCTCGCGTTTGATTTCAATTACACGCTGGGTCATTCGCTCGATAACGCCTCGGGCCTTCAGGCTTCTACGAGCTACGGCACGGCGTTCATCGTCAACGCGCTCACGCCCGACATCAACTACGCCAGCTCGGACTTCGACGCGCGCCACATTATTAACGCCAACTGGCTGCTGGGTCTGCCCTTCGGCAGGGGCAAAGCTTTCCTGAGCGATATGCCCGGGTTCGCCGATGCCATACTGGGCGGCTGGCAGTTGACGGGTATCTTCCGTTGGAATTCCGGTTTGCCTGTGCAGACGCCTTTCGACGGCGGCATCTGGGCCACAAACTGGAACGTGCAATCCAACGGCGTGCGCGTCTCGCCAGTCCGTGCTTCGCCGTCGCGCAACGGCGCGCCGAACCTCTTCGGCGACCCCGTCGCCGCGTATCGCAGCTTCCGCAACGCGCGCTCCGGCGAAGTCGGAGACCGCAACGTCCTTCGCAACGAAGGCTTCATCACCCTCGACATGGGACTATCGAAGACCTTCAAGCTTCCGTGGGAAAACCAGTCCGTGCAATTCCGCTGGGAAGTCTTCAACGTCACCAACACGCAGCGCTTTGACGCGCTCACTATCTCCGACCTCGGTCTGGACATAGACCCGTTCCTCGGCGGCGAACCCAGTTCCGAGTTTGGGCGTTACACTTCGACGCAAAGTCCGCTCAATGAAACCAAGGCCGGTCGCGTCATGCAGTTTGCCCTACGCTATCAATTCTAGCGGGGCAAGCTTATCCTTGAGGATGAGAGCGGGCCGGAGCAAAGCTTAAGCTCCGGCCCGCTCTCATTTTTTGCGCACGTTTAATCTATACGGCATATAATCCACGCGCCGTAAGGCTAAGGAGGAATACGAAGCGTGAAAGACCTTGTTGCGCTCAATGATTTGCTGCGACACATGGAGTGGGCCGACTCTCGTATGTGGGAGGCCGTCCTCTCGCATGCTGAAGCCGCCAACATGGACGAGATGCGAGAACGCCTTCAGCACATACATTTCGTGCAGCGAGCTTTTCTCAAAGTCTGGCGAGGCGAGCCCCTCAATCCCAAAGCCGCGAGCTTCGACGATCATCAATCTCTGCTCCAATGGGCGCGCACCCTTTACCCGGAAGCGACCAGCTACGTGGGCGCGTTGAGCGCGGAGGATTTAGAGCGGCCCGTGCGTATGCCATGGATAGAGATGTTCGAGCAGCGCATGGGGCAGAAGGCTGAAGACCCTAGCCTTGGCGAAACAGTGTTTCAGGTGGCGATGCATAGCGCGCATCATCGCGGGCAGGTGAGCACTCGATTGCGCCAGCTCGGAGGCGAGCCGCCGCTTCTGGATTTCATCGTCTGGGTCTGGCTCGGCAAGCCCGAACCGGCGTGGCCCTCCGACTAGCTTTCAAAATGGATGTCGCGTAGAATGCGCGTGTAGCCCCCCTACTTTAACGGCTTCATGCAGTGTCCGGATTCGTCCCCGGTGTTCACTCTTTCTCTCTCTTCAGGTCTGCACGCGCCGGTAATCATAACAGGACCAGAATAGATAAACTCTCGTGATTGAAGAAAAAAATACAAGGAAAGCTGCTCCTGCGATTGTTCCGCTTGTCGATTGGAGCGCGATGGGCGACGGCGAGCACTTCGTACAGTTCTACGAGACGGACAAGTTTCTGCTGAACTCGCTCGACGGCTTTATCGGCGGAGGTCTCAAACAGGGCGATGCCTGCATCGTGATTGCTACCGAAGCGCACCGCGCGGAGCTTGAAGCCGGGTTGCGTTCGCAACAAGGGCTGGACGTAGATGGCGCGCGCGCCTCCGGCCTCTACGTCTCCCTGGATGCGGAAGAGACTCTCTCGCAATTCATGGTTGATGGTATGCCCGACCTCGCGCGCTTTTTTGAAAGCATGACGAGCATCGTCGCGCAGGCGAGCGCGGGCGGCCAGAGAACCGTGCGTATCTTTGGCGAGATGGTCATGCTCCTCTGGGCCGAGGGGCAATACGAGGCGGCGCTTCGTCTTGAAGGACTCTGGAACGATCTGCGCGAGAGGCAACCCTTCTCGCTCTTTTGTGCATATCCGATGCATGGCCTCAATGGTGACGACGGATTCGCAGAGCGTTTGTGCAACATCTGCACGACGCACGGGCGCGTCATCCCTGCTGAAAGTTACACAACGCTCGCGGACGCCGAAGCTCGCCATCAATCAATCGTTCTCTTGCAGCAGAAGGCTCGCCTTCTGGAAGCTGAAATAGCCGAGCGCAAGGAAGCTGAAAATCGCCTGCGCACGTTGAAAGACGAATTGGAGATGCAGGTCACAGACCTGCGTGCCGCGAACCGTTTGAAGGACGAATTTCTGGCGACCGTTTCGCACGAGCTGCGCACGCCTTTGACGGCCATCATCGGATGGTCGCACATGCTCGGGACTAACCGCCTCGACGAAGCAAGCATGGCGCACGCCGTCAAGACCATCGAGCGCAACGCCAAATTTCAGGCGCAGCTTGTCGAAGATATACTAGATGTCTCGCGCGTGATTACGGGCAAGCTTCGTTTGAACGTCGAGCCTGTTGACGTGGCATCTGTGATTAACGCGGCTGTGGATTCCGTGCAACTGGCTGCCGATGCAAAAGGCATTCGGCTGGAAGTAACGCTTGATCCTTCGGCACGCCACATCTCGGGCGACGCGGGGCGCTTGCAGCAAATCATCTGGAATCTACTTTCCAACGCCATCAAGTTTACGCCCGAAGGCGGGAGCGTTCACGTACGCCTTGAGCGCGCCGACTCCAACATTCAAATCAGGGTCAGCGACACGGGCGCGGGCATCAGCGCGGAATTCATGCCCTTTATCTTTGACCGCTTCCGTCAGGCCGACGGCTCTACGACGCGCTGCCACGGCGGATTGGGTCTGGGTCTGGCGATTGTTCGACATCTGGTGGAGCTGCACGGCGGGACAGTTGAAGCCGCGAGCCCCGGCGAAGGACTGGGCACGGTCTTTACCATCAGGCTTCCGGATGCGCAGCGGCCTGAGCGCGCGGAAGAACTTTTCACAGAAGCCGAGAGCTTCCGGTTAAAAAAAGAAACGACCGTCGAGCTTAATCCCAACGCTCTTCTGGAAGGCGTGCAGGTGCTGGTCGTAGACGACGATCAGGACACGCTGAACATGCTGGCCGTGATACTGGCGGATAGCGGGGCCGTCGTGCAGACCGCCGCGTCTGCTGCCGAAGCGCTCGAACTCCTGCAATGGTATGAGGCGGGCGTGGTGGTCTCTGACCTTGCGATGCCGTATGAAGACGGCTATTCGTTTATAGGTCAGGTGCGAGAATTGGAGGCGGCGATGGGTCGGCGGATTGCGGCTGTGGCCCTGACTGCCTATGTCCGCGTCGAAGACCGCGCCAGCGCCCTCTCCGCAGGCTTTAATATGTTTGTCCCCAAGCCCGTCGTGCCCAACGAGCTGATTACCGCCATCGCAAACCTTGCCAGGCGAGACTAAAGAAAATGATGAATGCAAAGTGCAGAATGCAAAATTAGAAGAAAGACTTTCTGTTCATTCATCATTTTGCACTTTGACTTTTGCACTGCTTTTCCTGCCATTGACATTGAGCGTCGTGCGGGAATATTGTGACGGCGTTTTTTGACCTAACGCGCTGGCTGACAGCCGAAAGAATATTGCTTTCACCCGGCCTCTATCAAACCATCCTGTAAAGGCCGGAGCTAGTTTCAAACCCGTTCGTCATGACGTCTCCCGTGAACACGACCGCGACCACACTATCCAGAGGCCGCTGGATTTTCAGCGGCTTTTTAGTCATCGCGCTCGTCGCAGGGCTCTATCTTCTTTTGATTTCAAGTCAATCAACAAAGCCCGATCTCACAAGCACGACGATGGCGAGCCTGCCCGCAAAGCCACTCATCCCGAGCCCGTATCGTGAAGCGCTCTCGTCCGTGGTCCTGTTGGAATTGAGAGACGCCGAAGGCGCATTCCTTGGTCACGCGAGCGGCTTTTTTGTCAAAGAAGATGAGATAGCCACGGACCTGGGCGTCATCGCCGGGGCAAGCAAGGGCGTTGCAACCGTGGTCAATCAAGGCGCGGTCTATGAAGTCTCTGGTGTCTCGGGCGTTGATAGGGAACGTGGGATTGCGTTGCTCAAAGTTGAAGGCGGAAAGGCCGCGCCCCTGCGCGTGGTTGCGAATCCTTCAATAGCGAGCGGGAGCAAAGTCGCGCTCCTTTCTTCTTCCGCCAGCGCGCAGGGAGACTATGCCCCGGCCACTGTCACTGATTACCAAAAGAGCGACGACCTGCTGGAAATCGGAAGCACGGTTGCTTCAAGCGCGCGAGGCGGACCAGTCCTCAACGAGCGCGGAGAAGTTGTCGGCATGCTCGTCGGTTCAAACGAAGGCGTCACAGCCGCGCACGCAGTTCCTTCCGCGCGGCTCATGAACGTGATGAAACGGCAGCAGCAGCAAACGGCCCTCGGCGTGGCCGGAGCAAAGGACGTGCTCTACGACTTCCGCCAGTCGAGCGACATGAGCAAGGAAGCGAAAATTTCCACGGAGGTCGAACGAAAAGTTCTCAACGCCGTCTTCAAATCCTATTTGACGGATTCGAGCCAGTGCGAAGGCTACGAGGGCGATTCGTCTTCGCCCGAAGGATTAAAGGAAACGCGCGATTCCGGCTACATCGTCCCGGCTATTTCCGCAAGCGCCAACGGCTCGTTCACAGGACCGGGCTTACAACAGACTGCCTACTTGATTACGGTCGGCGAGTGCGGCGCGCCTCATGCGGTCAACTGGGGAACAAAACGCCTCGCCGTCTTTACAGGGCAAACGCTGGTCGTCAACGTGGACGTAGGCGACCACCTTGGCATTCTAGGCACGTATGATTTAAACAGGGACGGCGTTAACGAGCTGTTGCTCACGGGCGCTTACATGCAAAGCGGCTATTTGAGCGAGTGGGCCGCGCTTGTCAGCGTAGTGGATGCGAAGCTGCGTTATCTGAAAAAGTTCGAGACGGTCAGAAACGACGATTGCGGCTCGATGGAGACGAAACCGAACGTGACGGCGGCTGTGATTTACTACACGGCGAGGACGAATGACACGGAGACGCAGTTTCGCGTGGACAACTATCAGGCCAGATGCGCCGAGGACGGCGAGTCTCCAAAGCCCTCTGCCTTCCGTTACATCTCAACCGGCAAGCTGCCGAAAACATAAGAAAGAAATTAACAGGGATGGACAGGATAGACAGGATCAAAAAAGATTGAATCATCGGTTCATTGGTTCATTGATTCAATGAAGAAATGAATTAATGAATCAATTCTTCTTCATCCTGTCTATCCTGTCCATCCCTGTTTGAATCTATTGTCGCATCACACAAGGGGGAGAAATTATGGCGACGCCGATGCCTGCCGTTTTCTTTGGGCATGGCAACCCGATGAACGCGCTGTCGCGTAATGAATATACGCGAGCATGGGAAGCCTTGGCCGCGAGCCTCCCGCGCCCGCGAGCCATCCTCGCCGTTTCCGCTCACTGGTATCTACCCGCCACGATGGTCACTGGGATGAGCGCCCCGCGCACGATTCACGACTTCGGCGGCTTCCCGCCCGAACTCTACAGGGTTAAATATCCTGCTCCCGGAGACCCTGAGCTTGCGGCGCGCGTCTCCTCCCTGCTTGCGCCCGTGCCCGTAGAGATGGACATGCGCTGGGGCTTGGATCATGGAACGTGGTCTGTGCTGTGTCATGTCTTTCCGGAAGCCGACATACCGGTCGTGCAGCTCAGCATAGACGAGACCCGAGCCCCCACTTACCATTATGAATTGGGAAAGCGCCTGGACGCCTTGCGTGATGAAGGAGTGCTGGTGGTGGGCAGCGGAAACCTTGTGCATAACCTGCACGCCTACTCGTGGGGCAGGCATCCGGTCGAGCCCTTCGACTGGGCCGTGCGTTTTGAAGAGCGTGCGCGCGAGATGCTTCTCACGAATGAGGTCGGGCCGCTGATTGATTACGAGAGCATGGGTCGCGATGCGCTCCTTTCCGTGCCGACGCCGGAACACTACCTGCCGTTGCTTTACGTGGTTGGGTTGCGCAGGGCGTCGGATGCGGTCAGCTTCCCTGTGGAAGGATTTGACGGCGGCTCTATCTCCATGCTCGCGGTCAAAATCGGCTGAGCGCCGCGCTCGCTACATCTTAAATCTGCCGACAAAAAGAAAAGAGCGTGAGGGACAAGCCCTACGCTCTTTTTGTTTGTACCGTGCTCTTTTAGATAAAGATGATGGCGGGCTGAACGACCAGCCGCGCTCTCTCAGTGTGTTATCTCGTCAGGTGTAGCTCCTTTTTCATGAGAGCTGATTTGTAGAGGCTATAAAAGTGTATGCAGATGCCTGCGGCGAGATAGGCGAACAGGACCAGCGCTAAGATTGACGGCACGACCATGAACAGCGTAACTAACATTTCATCCTCCGCCCCTCAAGCTTTAAAGGAATTGACGGGTAGAGGAGGGGACGCTCTACCCGTCTTAACATCAGGCGATTTTTCTGTGGGAGCGAAATCGCCTGGCTGATGCGGTGGGGCTGCCTTATCTATTCGCAACAGATGTGCCAATGCGAATCAGGCGCAATTCCTTGATGTGGTGCTCCGCGATGTCTTATAGAGATGACAGCCGTCGTGCAAAAGTGTCTACGAAAGTAGACAACAGATAGCGTAGCAGTCGAAAGTCTAGCGAGCGGCTTCTTTGCGCCGCTCAATCCACACGCTCTCCTCTATGTAGCCGACAGAGAATTCGTAGTGGTAATTGTAAGTGTAGAGCTGTCCGCAGAGCGGGCACTTCTTTGTGATTTCGTAATCTTTGCTCGTGTCCCAGAAGCCTTCCGGGTAAGGATAGGCGTCTACGAGTTGGGAGACGGCTGCCGGTAGACTTTCGCCGTCGCGCAGGTCGGCGGCTGCGAAATCAGGAATCTCCAGACAAATCGCACACGCTGGAACATCCATGTGAGAGACAGGTTCTTACGGAACTGTAAGGACAGAGGGCAAGTCCTCTGTCCTTACCCAAAGCTCTTATGCTTTCTTCTTCTTCAGGTTCATGATGACGCCGGAGTCTACAGTTTCGCCCGTGCGCGTGACGACCTGAAAGTGTAGCTGGTCCTTGACAACTTCGAGGAGCATGAAAGACATATCCTGATCGTAAGCCTTTTCCGTCAGGGGCGAGCCCTTCTGGACGTCGCCCGGCCTTAATTTCCCGCCCGCCCCCGAGATGAAGTAATAGATGCCTTTTTGCGGCTTGATCCTCTCATAGAAATGTTCGTGACCGGCGAACACCGCGTTCACACCGTACTTCACAAAGATGGGCTCGACGATTTCCCGCAACGCCTTTTCGGAGCCGTGCGCTTTGCCGGAAGAATACGGCGGATGATGGAAGAAGGCTATTTTCCATTCGCTGGTGTCCTTAGCGAACTCTTCTTCCATCCACTTGAGCTGACGCTTATCCATGTAGTTGCTGTTGAGCGAATAGAAGCTGATGTTGCCCTTCGTGAAGCGGTAATACTCCTCGCCGTTCATGTTGAAAAATTCGTAGAAGCGCTGGTTCGATTCGTCGTGGTTGCCGAGCGTGGCGTAGAACTTCACGTTATCGTCGAGGAGCGGTTTGTAAATATTCTCGAACTTCGTCTTAAAGTCCTGCGGGTTTTCTCCGCCGTACATGTTGTCGCCCATCATCAGGACGAACTCGAAGGGGAAGACCTGCTTGTAGCGGATCATGACGTCGGCGAGTTGTTTCTGCTTGTCCGTGCCCGTGCCCGTGTCGCCGATGACGACGAAGCGGACCGAATCCTTCGCGAGCGGCAAAGTGAGCTTCAAGGGTGCCGCAGCCGACGTGCTTACTTTGGAAGCGGCAGGAGAAGGCGACTGTGCGAGATTGACTTCAACAAACCCGCCGAGCAGGAGCGCGGCTGCCATCAGTAACGAAAGAGCGTTGCGTCTCATAGTTCTTCTCCTTCAGAGTGACGTGACCCTTCTTTAGGGCAGGGCATCAAGCATGTAATCAATAATCAGATCGTTTTCTCTATCCATCAATATCATGTGACGACCGACGAAACGATAGCGCACCTGCTTGGGCAACTGCGGAAGCTTTAAGAGGAGCGTGGGCGGCATCTGCGTCAGCTCTTTGGTCTCGGGGTAAGCGTAATTAACGCGCAGGGGCACGCCCTGCGTCTCGGCTTCCAGAGCCGTCGAGCGCAGCTCCTTGCGATCTTCGCCGCGAAACTCGCGCATCAGCGCGCGTATGTAAGTGGTTGCCTCCGGCGTAAAGATGTCGCCCTGACGAGCGCCTGCCCGAGCCTTCCTGACCAACTCTTCAAAAGCCGTCTTGTGCGCCTTGATTTGCTCGGGCGTGCTGTCCTTGGGGAGCTTCGGCAGCTTTTCTTCCAGCCGCTCGCGCAGCCTCGCGTATTCCTTCACGCGCCCCTCGAAGGCCGCAGCTATCTGAATGTTTGCAATCGAGTCTTGACCCTGCCGTTTATCCGCCTTATCTGCCGTCTTAGTGCCTTGACCGGCGATTGAGACGGGCAAAACTATTAAACACAGCGCGGCCCAGACAGAGAGCATGAAAAGCTTGCTATTCATCTTGTGGTTCATAGGCAGACAAAACTGCAAACACGATGCCAGATAAGCTCAGGCTCGCGCGCAGCATTTTGCGCCGTCGAAATGTCTGAGAATGTTACGGATACAAACTCGTACGGGAAAGCCGCACGGCGGGCGTGTGCGCGGGAGCTTGTATAGATGTAGAACAACAGAGCAACAAGGCTATACAGAAGATTTTGGATTTTAGATTGCCGATTTTGGATTGGAGTGGCGGCGAATGTTGAACGGCTTCAATCCCGCCTCGTTAATCCAAAATCGGCTTATTCGTTCAGCAGGCGGCGTATCAGCTCGTGTAGGCGGTCGAAGTTGATGGGTTTGGTGAGGTAGGCGTCAAAGCCTGCGTCGGCTGCGGCGCGCTGGAAACCGCCCGTGTCGTAGGCCGTCAGGGCGACGACAGGCGTGTGACGCAGATTTTCATCTTCGCGAATCCGTCGCGCGGCCTCAAGCCCGTCCACGCCCGGCATCGCAATGTCCATCAAAATAATGTGCGGCCTCGTCAAAGATGCGACACTGAATGCCTTTTCACCATCGGATGCCGTCACGACTCTATAACCAAGCTGCTGCAAATCGAGGCTGATGAGAGCGAGGTTATCCACCAGGTCATCAACTATCAGAATGAGGTGGCCACCGCCCGACGCGCCGCCGCCTTCTTCGCCGGGTGGCGGAGAGAGCCGTGTGGTCGTCAGCGATTTCGCCATCTCTCGCGTGGTTGGTGACTTCTTCTCATCCATAATGAAATTCTAAATCAAACAGAGCCCCGCAACCAATCTTCAGGCGGCGTGCTCGCGCTTTATCTCTGTGGTCTCCATCGAAAGCTCCGTCGTTAGCTCCGTTGTTTCCAGAGACAAATCCGTCGTCTCCATGTCGCGCAGGAAGGCTTCTATTAAGCGATTGAGGCGCTCGAAATCCACAGGCTTGGTGAGATAGCCGTCAAAGCCCGCGTCCGATGCGGCCTGACGAAAGCCGTTCGTGTCAAAGGCCGTCAGGGCAATAATCGGAATGTGCTGTAGTTCAGGATGCAGGCGTAGGCGGCGCGCAGCCGTCAACCCATCCATCTCTGGCATCGCGATGTCCATCAGAATCAGATCAGGACGAGCCACCAGCGCCGTCTCAATAGCCTCTGCGCCGTTCGCCGCCGTCAGCACGCGATAGCCGTAACTCTGCAAGGATAAACTAATCAAAATGAGATTATCCCGAACGTCGTCCACCACCAGAATCGTCGTCTCTTGAGCTTGATTTTCAGGCATTCCTTTTCTTTCCGTTTGATACAACTACTGTGGGGGCAAATCAAAAATCACACTTTAAGAATAGAGACCCGGCGCAGGTTTTCCCCTCTACAGCCGAACCTCACAACGCGCGCATCACTACAGAAAAATTTACGTGACTGCTCCTGCAAGTTAGCGTGTTGAGTCGTTTCTCATTCAATCAATCAGCGTGCCACAACTGGCATTTTGGGATGGAGGTTAAAGCCAGTAGATTCACCTTTTCGACGGGCGGTTGCCGTCCAAATTGACCCACCCTGACCCGAAACGAACCATATGGTGGGTGTATTGACACTAATTCAGGCAATAAAAGCAGTGACAAGTGACAGGTGACAAGTGACAAGATAAAGCAGCTTCTCTTTTCTCTTGCTTGTCACTTGTCACTCGTCACTTGTCACTGCTTTTATTCTGCTTTTGCCAGCGTACTTTTCGCTCCTTCACTTCATCGAAAGAAGCGATAGATGCTCGTTTTCGGTTCGATATTGGTTAAAGATTCTCCTCCACTGATTCACTTTATTTTTTAGCTTCTCAAGGGGACCTCGCAAAGTGAAAACAAGAGCAAGAAACGCCGGTTTAGTCGCTATCGTTCTCGTCACAGCCGTCATCGCCGCTCTGTTTATGCCGGGTGGGAAACGCGGCCTTCAATCCCTGAACCAAGGCTTTGTCTCTATGCCCTCGACGGCTGATGCTGCCGGGATTGGCGCGTGGCGACAGGCCGCGCGGCGCGTCACCGAAGACAGGGGCGAACCCGTGGGGAAGCAGGCCAAGGTGGACATCCCTGCCGAGCTTAGACACTACAGCGACACGCGCCGCTTTCTGGCGCTGCAAGAGGCCGAGTGGCGCGAACATCGTTTCGAGACGCCGGAGGATTTCGGCGGCCTCGCGCACCTGATTCGCAAAGGCGAGCTGGTTGAAGTCAAATCGGTCGGCGCAAACTATCTTCTGTTCGGCGTCGGAGGCAGCGCCGACAGCGAGCCCTTCACTTATTACAACGCAGCAGCTAGAAAGAAAATTCCCCTCTACGGCGAGACGGAATTGGAGCACGAGCGCGCGCGCCTCGCGGAATCAATCCAAAATCTTGAAAGCGAAATCGCAAGTGGTCGCCAGGAGTTGAAACAAATCGCGACACGCGAGCGCTCGCGTCGCGCCGCCGCGCAATCCCTGATAGACAAAGATGAAAAGTCGCTCAAAGATTTGTCGGAGAGACGCGTGCTGATAGACGCCGCTTACAACGACACGGAGCAGCGTGCGGAGCTTTTCGCGCGCTACGAAACCATCAAGAGCCTCGCGGGAAATTTTAACGGCCAGACTTATGATCTGGATGAAGCTCGCGCGCGCAAGGCTTTGAAAGTGCGGCTCCTCAGTTTCCTGCGTCCGGCGGCGCTCGAAGTTTTGGAAGAGCTGGCAGCCTCTTACAGGCAGAAGTTTGATCGCCCGCTCGCCGTCACGTCGCTTGTGCGGCCCGACGAGTACCAGTTCCAGTTGAGCAAGACCAACCCCAACGCCGTGCGCGTTGAGACGCCGCCGCATTCCACGGGTCTAGCGTTCGACATTCTCTACAAGTACATGAGCGCGGAGGAGCAGTCTTTCGTGATGGGTGAGTTGGCTCGCCTCGAAGACGAGGGCCGTATTGAAGTCCTCAGAGAGAACCGCGATCATTATCACGTCTTCGCTTTTATAGACGGCACGAGACCGTTGGAAAGTTTTGTGCGCGAATCCATGAGCGGCGGGCGCGCGTCTCATGCGAAAGAGAAGGAAGAGCCGAAAGAGCGCGTGGAGCCGCGTCGAGCCGAAGCGAAAGTAAAGAAAGATGAAAGACGCGCCGTGCGCTCGCGTAGAGAAGTCCGCAAAGAAGCGAAGCCGCGCGCGAGCAACCGCGCCGCAAGAAAAAGACGGTGACAGCGCCGAGAGACAGCTAGTATCATCCAGCCTCGATGCTCTTTTCAAAAGAGATTGGAGGAGGGAATTAAAATGGCCCGTAAGTTACGCGCTTACGTAGATATTCCCACTCACCTGGGACCGGACGTCACGGAGAACCTGTCAATCACAAACATCAGCCTGACGGGCTGTTTGCTGCGCACAGACACGCTCTTAAAAGTGGGCTCCAACATTTCGCTCAGCGTTTCTGCGCCGGGGGGCGGTGCGATGCTGCGGCTGCGCGGCAAGATTGTGCGCGAGCAGGACGAGCCGAACGGCTACGGCATCAGCTTTGACGAGCTGACGGACGATGAGCGAAGAGACCTGGCCCTCCTCATCGCCGAAGCGGAAGAAAAGGCATAGCTGCTGTCGCTCGGCACGATTGCTACGCGTTCAAGCTTTAAGACTCAACCATGAAAAGAAAAGAGAGCGAGGTAATTTTTTACCTCGCTCTCTTTCTACAAGACTAAACAGCAGTGCTCTTGATTTTTAGCAAACAGAATGATGAAAGAAAAGCTATCGAGGCTTTTCTTCATCGTTCTGCATTCTGACTTCTGCGTTGACTAAAAGATGCTCCCGATTTTTCTCATCCCGCGCTTGAACCAGTTGCCGGTCTTCTTTGCGCCTTTGACAGTCTGGTCTTTGGCCTCTCCGGCTTTGTCGCCTACTTCGCTGCCGACGGTTTTGGCTTTGTCGCCTGCATCTTCAATCTTATCTCCCGCTTCGTTGGCAACGGTCTTGGTTCCTTTACCGACAGCTTTCACGCCGCTTGCGGCTTTGTCGCCAACGTCTTCGGCCTTATCAACAGCTTCTTCACCAACGGCCTTCGCCGCGCCGCCCGCGACCTTCACGCCCTTGGCTGCTTGATCTTTAACGTCTTCAGCTTTATCGCCAACTTCTTCGACGGCAGGCTTGGCTTTATCAGCTACGTCTTCAGTTTTATCTGCTGCCTCGCTGGCAACCGTCTTTGCGCCTTTGCCCGCAGCCTTGGCTCCCTCGACCGTCTTATCTTTAGCGTCCCCGGCTTTGTCCGCTACTTCGGAGCCAACTTTTTTAGCTCCTTTGGCCGTCGCGTCTTTGACATCTTCGGCTTTATCGCCAACTTCTTCGCCCGCTTTTTTAGCCCCCTCTTCCTGTGCGAAAGCACCCACCACGAGGACTAAAGTGCATAAGAATGCACATAAAAATTTACGCATGATGCGAACCCCTCCTTCCCGGTGTACTGAAATGAGCCGTTTCCCCTTCGCTGTTAGAGGGTAATCGCAACTAGGATGCCAGCCGATTGCGGAATGCGGATTTCGGATTGCGGATTGGAAGAGATTGAGTCAATGAACCGATGAGTCAATGAATCAATCTGTCTTCAATCCGCAATCCGAAATCCGCATTCCGCATTCGTTTAGTGGCTTGGTATCTCGCCCGTGATGTGGGCCACGTCCGGGAGGAAGTAGAAGAGGATGGCTAAGACCGCGTAGACCGAAAGCAGTTGTGCTCCTTCAATCCAGTTGCTCTCGCCGTCGCCGCTAATCTGCTCGACGATGATAATCGAGACCACGACGGCAACCACTTCCGGCACGGTGAACTCAAGATTCATAGGCGCGCCGAAGAAGTAAGAGGCGAAGATAAGCAGCGGCGCGACAAAGAGTGCAATCTGCAAGCTTGAGCCGACGGCGATGCCTATGCTGATGTCCATCTTGTTGCGTAGAGCCATCAGGATGGCGGAGGAATGCTCCGCCGCGTTGCCTATGATGGCGACGACAATCACGCCCACGAAAACTTCCGTCAGCCCGAGCGTCTCGCGCGCCTGCTCGATTGCTCCCACCAGAAATTCCGAGATGAGCGCGACAAAAGCCGTGGCGAGAAAGAGCACGCCCACGCTCTTTCTGATAGACCACGGCCCTTTAGCTCCCTCTTCAACCTCCATCAGCGTCAACTCGGCCCCGGCAGTAGTTCCATGCGCCTCTTTACCCGCGAACAATTCCTTGTGCGTGACCAGCGAAAAGACCAGCGTCAGGATGTAGGTGATAAAGAGGACGACGGCGATGGCAAGCGAAAGGTCCTGCTCCTTCGCAGGCGTCCAGCCGCCCGCCTCCACGGGCACGCTCGCTGCTGCTTCATGAAAAACGGTCGGGATAACGAGCGCGATAGCGGCCAGCGTCAGCGCCGTCGCAGAGATGCTCGAAGCCGTGCGGTTAAATTTCTGCTTGTTGAATTTGAGCCCGCCCGCCAGAAACGAGAGCCCCAGCACGAGCAGGATGTTGCCTATGATAGAGCCCGTGATGGAAGCTTTGACCACGCCCGTCAAACCCTTCGAGAGCGCGAACAGGGCTATTATCAGCTCGGCGGCGTTGCCGAAGGTGGCGTTCAAAAGCCCGCCGACGCCCTGCCCCAGATGCTCTGCAAGGTGTTCCGTGGCACGCCCCATCCAACCCGCGAGCGGGATAATCGCCAGACAGGAGACTATAAAGAGCGCCGTCGGATTATTGAGCGCCGGGACAAACCTCAAAAGGATGGCTACGGGGACGAAAATCAGCAGCCAGTCGAGCCGTGGCCGCAGCCAACGGCGGAGGGCCGTTTTCGATTTTGGAGACTTTGACATACGGTCTTATATACCACATCAAACGAATTGCGGAATTAAGGAATTGATTCATCTATTCATTTTTTCATTGAATCAATGAACCGATGAACAAATGAGTCAATTCCTTAATTCCGCAATTTTAAAAAGCGAAAGAGCGCCGGCTGCCTTGGGGGCTACCAGCGCTCTCTCTAATTTGTGGTCACTGTCCTCACCCCAGCAACCACTGAGACTTTGGATTCACCGCAGCCTCTAATTGAACCGAACTATACCAAGAAAATTCCGTCTAAGCAACCCCCAATCAGCAGTTTGTCCATGAAACATTGGACGGCACGTTTCAGGGCCGGATTTCCTTAGCACTGGCCGTCGCAGAACGCCCCACGGACGGTGTAGAGGACGATGGCCCCGGCTGTCAGGGCTGCGCCCGTAATAATCCATTTCGTACGCGAGGAAAGACCGCCACCCTGTTTCTGGACGTTCATCACGTCTGTGTAAGCCACGGTTTGCGATGCGCCGGTTTTTCTATCCGTGAGGGTAAAGGAATCGCTGCCCGCTTCGCTGATGTAGCCCTTTAATTTTGTGTTGTCGCGCATCTTCACTTCGACGCGCGCCGTCTGGCCCGTGCCGATTTTCGCGACCTTGATTTTCGCCTGCTCGGCGCGCAGGGCCGCGTCGTTGACGTTCTGCGCCTTCGCCTGAAGACCGAATAATGGTGTCAGCAATAACGCACAAAGCACTACTGCGAGGTTTCTTTTAAGCACTACTAAACTCCTTAATTAGAAGACCGGGCGTTAGAGATGCCGGTCTTTGAGATTCAATCCTGGATTGTTCTTAGCAATCACTGTTCCCGTCATTGAGGAACGGATATTGATGCTTACAGGGCGCGAAAGGCGGCCTCGAAAATGCTCGTCCTCCACGTCAAGCAGTAAAATTCTTTCGCATGACCGGCGTTTATTGCACACGCTCTCTAACACTTAAAAGCACACACACGGCGCGCACTACGGCTGTTGGAGTTTTTACTTTGAACTTGAGGGGAGCTTGTACTACCCTGTATTCAATTCCCAGAAGGCTTAAAGCAATATCCTGCGAACAGAGGGGTGAACGAAAATGGGTGATACGTTCAAGAGCGGTCGTTGCTTTTCTCAAAGATTTGCCCGCGCGTTATTAAACTCAAGATGGCCGGACAAACATCTTGCGCGCTCCCTGCGCTGGCTAATCCTTCTGGCCTTGCCCGCTCTACTGCTCTACGGAGCTTACTTCACACACAGCGCCGCCACGTTGCCCCCCGGTTTTACTGAAACAGTTGTTGCCACAGGATTATCAAATCCGACGGCTATGCAGTTTGCGCCTGACGGTAGATTGTTCGTGTGTCTACAGGCAGGGCAGGTCCGCATCATCAAAAACGGTGCGCTCCTGCCGACGCCCTTCATCAACATCCCCGTCGATCCGGGAGGCGAGCGCGGGCTTCTGGGCATTGCCTTTCACCCGAGCTTTGCGACCAACGGGCACGTCTATCTCTACTACACGACGCTCAACACGCCGCGTCGAAATCGCGTCAGCCGCTTTACGGCCAACGGCGACGTTGCAGTCGCGGGCAGCGAAGTCGTCATCCTTGAGCTTAACGACCTGACAGCCGCCAGCAACCATAACGGCGGCGCAATGCATTTTGGTCCTGACGGAAAACTTTACATCGCCGTCGGAGAGAATGCGAACAGTTCAAACTCGCAAACGCTCACAAATCTTCTGGGCAAGATGCTGCGCATCAACGCGGACGGCACAATCCCTTCGGACAATCCTTTCTTCAACACCGCGACGGGAAACAACCGCGCCATCTGGGCTTTAGGCTTACGCAATCCCTTTACCTTTGCCTTTCAACCGGGCACGGGCCGCATGTTCATCAACGACGTAGGGGCAAGCACGTGGGAAGAGATTAACGACGGCCTCGCGGGCTCGAATTACGGCTGGCCCGCGACGGAAGGGCCGACCACGAACCCTAACTTCCGCAGCCCCATCTTCGCCTACGGGCGGAGCCCGAGCGACACGGGCGGCTGCGCCATCACGGGCGGCACGTTTTACAATCCATCGACCGTGCAGTTTCCGAGCACATATGTCGGCAGCTATTTCTTCGCGGATTTTTGCAGCGGCTGGATTCGCAGGCTCAACCCTGCCAATAACACTGCTACGGCGTTTGCCACAGGCATATCACAGCCCGTGGACTTAAAAGTCGGTCCCGACGGCAACCTCTATTATTTAGCCAGAGGCAGCGGCGCAATCTTCAGAATCCACTTCACAGCCTCCCCGACACCGACCCCGACAGCTACTCCCACACCGACGCCCACAGCGACACCAACGCCAACTCCGACACCGACACCTACCCCCACGCCGACACCTACTCCAACTCCTACGCCAACGCCGTCGCCTATGCCGACGCCTCAGCTTCAGGCAGAGATACGCGCGTGGAAGCAGCAGGACGGCATCAGCTACGCGCTCGTGAAAGCCATCTTCCCCAATTCCGGCTTCAACATCTCGAACTGGGGAACGGTCACGCGCACCGGAAATGATTTTTCCAGCAACGCGACGATAGCTCCTGCGTCCGGGCCGCTGGTCCAGACCGAAGTGGCGGCGGTCAACATCTACACGCTCGGAAATATTCCCGCGGGCAATTATTCATTCACGTTCAGGGTCGGCGGCCAACTCGTCGCCACGAGGGCGTTCACCATCAGCAACCAGTCGGCGGCCAATCCTATAGACGACCAGCGCGCCTTCGTGCGTCAACAATACCTTGATTTTCTAAATCGCGAGCCCGACTCTGCGGGCTGGGATTTCTGGACCGACAACATCAACCTCTGTCTGGATGCTGCGCGTCGTCCCGCCGGGCAATCAATCGAGCAGTGCATAGACAAACAGAGAGTGACAACCTCTGCGGCCTTCTTCCTCTCGCCCGAGTTTCAGTACACGGGCTATTACATCTACAGAATCTATAAAGGCAGTCTGGGCAGGCTTCCGTTCCTCTCCGAATTTCTGGCCGACCAGTCAATCGTCGGCCACTTAATCGTCAACCCTGCAAGCGGCCAACTGGACGCTGCACGAATCAACCAGAACAAAAGAGACTTCGCCGCGCTCTTTGTCCAGAGAGCGGAATTTATCTCCCGCTATGGGAGCCTGACCAACCAGCAGTACGTCGACCGCTTGTTCCAGACCACAGGCGTCACACCCACTGCGGCAGAGCGTGAGGCTTTAATCAACGGTCTCAATGGTGGGAGCGAAACTCGTGCGAGCGTGCTGTTGAAAATCGTGGACGGCATCAACGTCATTAGTGAAGGGAATCAGCAGTTCACGACCGCGTATGGACAGACGTTCTACAACCGCGAGTTTAATAATGCGTTTGTCTTGATGGAGTATTTCGGTTATATGAGGAGAGACCCGGACGCGCCGGGTTACGCGTTCTGGCTCTCGAAGCTGAATGGTTTCGGCAACTACATTGACGCCGAGATGGTGCGCGCGTTTCTGGTTTCGCCCGAATACCGCTCGCGCTTCGGCCAACCGTAGCCGGGAAGCCGCAAACATAATGTTATAGCGTGCTGACCGCTCGGCCTATTGCCGAAAGATGTAACCGTTTCCGAGGTCATGTTGTTTTGAGCCCCTTGCCGGGGCGAAATAAAATAGCCCACGGCGTGAGCCGTGGGTATCAGCGACGAATAAAGATTAAGAGCCCCTGAAAGGGGCGAAAGAAATAAGGACGTAAATCTCTTTCGCCCCTTTCAGGGGCTCTGATTATGTATCGCACGTCTTGTCCCACGGCTGACGCCGTGGGCTACTATCTTCCGCCCCTTTCAGGGGCTCAAAGCAGGTTACATCCAAACGCCATTTGCTATAGACTTCTTCCTGCTACTTTATCAAGAGAGAGGATAACTTTTAATGAATCTGGTTTTACGACCCGGCACGCCCGACGACGCGGAGGCGTGCGGCACAATCTGCTTCGAGGCGTTCAAGGCCATCTCCGACCAGCATAACTTTCCGTGGGACTTCCCCTCACCCGAAGCGGCTATAAGCGTCCTGTCACAGCTCCTATCGCGTCCGGATATCTATTCAGTCGTGGCCGAAGTGGATGCCTCTGTAGTGGGCAGTAATTTCTTGTGGGAAGGGAACTCTATTTCAGGGGTCGGGCCGATTACCGTCAATCCGTCTGTGCAGAACGCAGCCGTTGGCCGACGCCTGATGGAAGATGTCATAGACAGAGCAAAAACGCGCGGCGCGGCGGGCGTACGTCTTGTGCAGGCTGCTTATCATAACCGCTCGCTCTCGCTCTATACCAAGCTCGGCTTTGATGTGTGCGAGCCTCTCTCTGTGGTGTACGGCCAGCCCGTAGGTGTTTCGGTAGAGGGCTACAAAGTTCGCGCAGCGACAGAGGACGATCGTGCTGCCTGCAACCGGCTTTGTCTTAAAGTTCATGGACACGAGCGCGGGCAGGATTTCACGGACGGAGTCACGATGGGAACGGCGATGGTCGTCGAGCACGATGGCCGCATCACTGGCTACACGACCATGCTCGGCTACTTCGGTCATACCGTGTGCGAGACAAACGAAGACATGAAGGCGCTCGTCGGCGCGGCGGAGAGTCTTCCAGAGCCCGGATTTTTGCTCCCGACGCGAAACAGCGAGATGTTGCGCTGGTGTCTGGGACACGGGCTGCGCGTCGTTCAACCCATGACCTTGATGAGCATGGGTTTGTACAACGAGCCTCGCGGCGCGTTCATGCCTGGGATCATTTATTGAGACGCGCGTGATGCACGCGAAGCGAATGACTGTACGGATGCCTGACGGCTTTTATGATTGACGAGCGACGCGAATCCGTTGGAAGACAAATCTGGCCGTGGCTTTTGATGGCGCTTGTGCTTGCTGTTTCCGCCTATCTCCTGCACAGCCAGGGGCGCTTGTGGATAGCCGAGAGCGGGCGCGTCTACCTCTGGTCCGGCAATGTTTGGAGCGCGGATAACTCGCAACACTTCCTTGATCCCTACAGCTTCACGCACGTCCTGCACGGGTTCGCGTTCTGCTGGATTTTGAGCTGGCTCTTTCCACAACTGTCGCGCGTGTGGCGGCTCACCATCGCTGTCTCGCTCGAAGCCCTGTGGGAAGTGATTGAAAATTCCGCTTACGTCATAGAGCGTTATCGCGCGGCGACGGCTGCGCTCGGCTATCAGGGCGACACGGTCATCAACTCTCTGGGCGACATCATCATGTGCGGCCTGGGCTTCCTGCTCGCGCAACGGCTCGGGTTTCGCCGCTCGCTCATCCTGTTCATCCTCGTAGAAGTCGTGCTCGTAATCTGGATCAGGGATAGCCTGCTCCTGAACATCCTCATGCTGCTCTACCCACTTGACCGGATCAAAGCATGGCAGATGGGACAGTAAGAACGTAAATCGTAAATCGTGAATCGTAAATCGTGAGTAGAGAAAAAGCCGTTCGTCGATTTACGATTCACGATTTACGATTTACGCGCTCTTATTGCGCTCGGGGGCTAAAACAGATATCATCCGGGGCATTAGGCATGCGGTGAATCCAAATGCCAGAGCGGTTGCTGGTGTGAGGACAGTAACCGCCACTTAGATGGAGACGGCGCGGCGGTTCCAAAACTGCCGCGCCTCTTCGTTTAATCAACGGGCGACTACGCGAGAAAAGAATCCGGGAGAACAAAACGCTTGTCAAAAATGGAGAGAATTGCCGCCGCCGCCAGACGAAAAAATCGTATCCGCAGCATCCTGCGCGAGGCTTTTCATATCGTGCTGATTGTGCTCGGTATTTTTTCGGCGGGGCTTGGGCTGAAAGGGTTTCTACTGTCGAGCCGTTTTATTGACGGCGGCGTGACGGGCGTTTCCATGCTGCTGGCAGACATCTTCGGGATTCCGCTCGCGCTCCTGATTCCAATTATCAACCTTCCTTTTATAGCCATCGGCTATCGCCAGATAGGCAGAAAGTTTGCCATCAAGAGCGCGCTCGCGATTGCGGGTCTCGCCGTCTGTCTGGCATTGGTCAAATATCCGGACGTCACACCGGACAAGCTTTTGACAGCCGTCTTCGGAGGCTTCTTCATAGGCGCGGGCATAGGGCTCGCGGTGCGCGGCGGCGCGGTGTTAGACGGAACAGAAATCGCCGCGCTGCTTGTTAGTAAGAGCAGCAACTTACTGCGGGTCGGGGACGTGATCCTCATCCTGAATGTTTTTATCTTCGCGGCAGCCGCATTTTTTCTGGGCATCGAATCGGCGCTCTATTCAATGCTCACTTACTTCGCCGCGTCGAAGACCATAGACTTCCTGATTCACGGCATAGAGGAATACACGGCCATCATCATCATCTCCGACCGGAGCGAAGAGATTAGACAGGCGATTACACGGGTACTTGCGCGTGGCGTGACTGTTTACAAGGGGCGCGGTGGTCTGACAAACGTCGAGCAGGATATTTTGTACTGCGTCGTCACACGGCTGGAGATTGGCAGGGTCAAGACGGTCGTGCACGAAATAGACGAAAGCGCGTTTATTCTTGTTCACCCGCTCGCAGACGCCTCGGGCGGCGTCTTCAAGAAATCCACACTGCATTAGCGCGTGAGGATATTAAAAACAGGTTGAGAGTCAGGTTTCGACAACGCGCGTGCGTATGCCGAGCCAGTTGCCGGTGCTGCTTCGCCCGAGGATGAAGACGACGATGCTCACACGGCCTACGCGATACACGGTGAGGTCTTTCAGATTCTCTTTCAACAGCCGCACGAGGACTTGATACTTTCGAGCGAGGGCAATCTCCGCGTCGCCTTTCCAATCCGGCTCGGACACTGCGGCGCGGAAAAATGCGTCAACGCTCATCGTTTCAAGAGGAGCTTCGGGCGCGGCTGAGGCCAATTCGCGTAGCTGTTGATAAAGAGCGTGCTCTGTTTCCGCGCGCAGTAAAACCGTCTCAAAGGGATAATCGGATTCGCTCATGAACAGGAGACCATGGGTCGCCCGTTCAAGCTCTGCCAGCAATCGGTCGTCCGCTTTCATCTTCGCTCTTTATGGCGACCCGAAACGTGAGCGGTATTCAGGAGAGACGACGAAGGAGCGCACCATCTCCGCGTTGATGTAGTTCCCAAATCCATTGAGCTTCCCGAGCCAGAACGCATAACCCGGCGCGTCCGGGTCTCGCTGCATGTACCCGAAATATTCCATCAACACAAAGGCGTTGTTAACCTCCTGATTGTAGAACGCCTGTCCATACGCGGTCGTGAACTGTTGATTCCCTTCGCTAATCACGTTAATCCCGTCCACCACTTTCAACAGCACGCTCGCACGCGTCTCCGTGCCATTATTAAGCGCGGTGACTAATGCTTGCCTGTCCGTGGCGCTTACGGCGACGTTCGTTGTTTGAAAGAGCCTGTTGACGTAGTCCTGATTCGACAAAGAGCCGTAGATGGCAACAAACTCCGCCCTCTGTGTGAATAACTGCGCCAGCAGGAGCTTGTTCTCGTTAATCTTCTGCCCGCTCAGTTGGCCGCCCACGATGATGCCCTGTCCAACGATGGCCCGGTCAGCCGTAAACTCAGAGAGATAGGGCGCACGCCCGAGCGCTCCCTTGTAGAGGCGGTAGACGTAGTAGCCCGTGTACTGAAACTCAGGCGAGAGAAAGAATGCTGCGCTCGTCGTTTCGCGCTGGCGGTCTATGCATTGCTCGAAGGATTGACCGGGCGGACGTTGTGCGGGGTCGTTGCATTTGGTGATGTTGGCGGTCCAGAAAGCTAAGCCTGAAGCATCGGGCTCGCGTCCTAAAAAGTCTCTGTACTGCTGCGCCACGAAAAATTCCTGGTTGTCCAGCTGATTGGGCGCGGGCGGTTGGTCGCTGACGGTGAAGTTGTGTGTCTTGGTGACGATGTTGAAAGTGCGGAAGCTGAACGTGTAGCTTCCAGCAGGAAGCGTCCCCAGATCATAAATGTGTACGGTCGTGGTCTGTGCCTGAACGCTTGTGCCCTGATATCTTTCGACCGTGGCGCTGGCGCTCAGGTTGTTGCCGCTTGCCTGCACGCTTCCCCAGTTCTGGTCCTGCACGCGATAACCCGCATCAGGGAAAGTGAGCTTCACCTTCGCATAGGTCTTGCCGTCCGATTGTTTCCATGACTGTATCTCCACTTGCTCTGTGGCGAGAGCTACGGGCAGCCACGTATCACCGGGCGGCGTAGGGGCCGGAGTCGGTGTAGGTGTCGGCGTTGGAGTAGGCGTTGGTGTCGGCTGCCCGTCCAGCCTGGACTCTATGGCGGCCTGGATTTGTGTGGGGACGTTTGAGAAAAAGTCATAGCCGGTCAGGGCTTCGACCTGATCGACGGTCGCCAGATAATTCTGCCAGTCCTGACTGCCAATGTTGTTGTCGTTGGGCATGATGACGGCCAATGTTCTAGTCGAAGTGTTGACCCGCGCGACATCGTTGCCGTCCTGTCTGGGCAGCACCATGACTACCTTCCATGTCCATTGCGGAACTGTAACCGTGTTACCGGCGGTGTCTGTAATGGTGTTCCAGTGACCTGTGGAGCTGTTGCCGCCTGTGCCGGAGCCGCCCGAGACAATATAGATTTCGTTCTGCGAGCCGTTCAGTTGTTCGCGGATGTAGATCTCCAAATCGTTCCACGGCCCCTGATTATTTCCGGAAGCCTGCGGAATCATGTTGGTCATCAGAAAAGTGGCCGAGTTGTCTGCGATGGAGGATGTGCGGTCTGCCGACGGGGTCATGTGGCCCCGGTCAAAGCCGTAGGTCGCGAAGTTATAGCCGCTGCTCACGTGCTTAAAGCTGGGCGGAAGCTGGTCGTCAGGGCGATAATCGTTTTGGCGGTCAGCGACGTTCGTCGTCCAAGTGCTGTCCAGATGCCAGCTCACCCAGTTCGGAGTGCCACGGGCGTTGTTGTAAGAGAGCGCGTACTGTAGCTTCTGCATCAGGTAGTTCGCAGAGTTGTTGACGTCCGTGGTCGCGCCGCTCGGATTGCCCATCACCAGGTGTTCGGCGGTGTCGTGTGCGAAATAGGTTTGCACGTCATCTTCAGCCGCCACCCCGGCGGGAAAAGAGAGAGCGACGAGCACCTGAAGGAACAGGGCCGTGACGGCTAGAACGGCGACGAGCCGTCCCGTAGTTACCAAACGCTGAGGCGCAAGCTGTTTAGTCAAAAAAAATCCCCTCGCTGATGCTGAGCTACAAATATTTGAAAATTACCGGGTTAAGGGGGGCATAAAAGAACGCGAAGTTTAGATGCAACCCGCGCCCCTGTCAATGCCTGACGACGACAAATTCTGCACACAAAAAAAGCGAATAAAAGCCTCACCGCCGAAGACGCAGAGAGCGCAGAGACGACGCAGAGAAAAACATTTCAACTCTCTGCGCTTCCTCCGCGACATCTCTGCGTCTCGGCGGTGAATTTCCTAAAACTCACGCGAGCTTTCCAAACCAGCCGCGCCGCTCCACCCACTTGGCAAGCTCAAGGACGGGCGAGACCGTAAACGCGAGGGCGATGATAATCAACCAGTCCTTGAGCGAAGGGCTGTACGTGCCGAACACCCGGGTTAGAAAAGGCACGTAGAGGATGAGCGCGAGCATCACCAGCTCCCACAGGATTGCCAGATTGAGCCACTTGTTAGCGAAGGGGCGGCGCAGGACAGAGTGGCGGTCGGAGCGGAAGTTGTAGGCTTTGAAAAATTGTATCAGGACGAGCGAGATAAAAGTCATAGTCATCGCTTCACGCGCGCTCCGCCCGGAGTTTAACGCCCACACGAAGAGACCTAGGTTGACGAGCGTAGACCACATGCCTCCGACCAGCATGAGAAGGATGACAGGGCGCGTGAAAATGCCAGAGCGCGGGTTGCGCGGCGGCCTCTTCATAAGGTCAGGCTCGGGCGGGTCAACGGCCAGCGCCAGCGCCGGGAGGCCGTCCGTCGCCAGATTGACGTAAAGAATCTGCACGGCGCTCAAAGGAAGCGGTAAGCCTGTCAAGGATGCTCCGGCCATCAAGCCTATCTCGCCTATGTTGGAGGAGAGCAGGTACATCAAATATTTCTTGATGTTGCTGAAGATGCCGCGTCCCTCTTCGACAGCCGCGACGATGGAAGCAAAGTTATCGTCAGTGAGCGTCATGGCGGCGGCCTCTTTGGTAACGTCCGTGCCGGTGATGCCCATGGCGATGCCTATGTCTGCTTTCTTGAGCGCGGGCGCATCGTTCACACCATCGCCCGTCATCGCGGCGACGTGGCCCATTTCCTGTAGAGCGGTCACGACCCTCAGCTTGTGCGCGGGCGAAACGCGCGCGTAGACCTCTATGTCTCCCACCACCTCGCGCAATTCTTCGTCGTCCATCACTTCCAACTCTGCGCCGACGGCGAGCCTTCCGTTTTTAAGTATCCCCAGCTCGCTTGCGACGGCGCGGGCCGTCAGCGGGTGGTCGCCCGTAATCATGACGACCTTGATGCCCGCATCGAAGCATTCCTCGACCGCCGCGCGAGCTTCGGGACGCGGCGGGTCAATCATCCCTACAAGACCTAGAAAGGTCAGCTCGCGCTCGGCGTCTTCAAGCGTGGCGTTGCGCTTGGAAGCGACGACGAGCACGCGCAAAGCTTCGCTCGCCATCTCCTGCGCGACGTGCAGAATCAAAGCGCGGTCTGCGCGCGTCAGTTCCGTTTCGCCCTCCGGTGTCCACTGGCACGTGCACGCGTCTAGAATGATTTCCGGCGCACCCTTGGAATAAGCTACTGTGCCCGCGCTCGTCTGGTGGAGCGTCGTCATGCGCTTGGTTTCGGAGGTGAAGGGAATCTCGCCCGTGCGCGGAAATTCCTTATCGAGCGCAGACTTGATGAAGCCCGCTTTGGCCGCCGCGACGACCAGCGCGCCTTCCGTAGGATCGCCGCGCACCTGCCAGCGCTCGTCCTCAGCGCTCTTCGAGATGCGTGCGTCGGAAGCAAGCGCGGCGGCGCACAGGAGCAGCCGTAGAGGCTCTCCGGGCTCGACCAACGCGCCGTCATCAGAGAACGTGCCGGTAGGCTCATAGCCCGCGCCCGAAACTTCCAGAAGCCGACCGCCTGTGAATATCTGTCGCACAGTCATCTCGTCTTTGGTAAGCGTGCCCGTTTTGTCAGAGCAGATGACAGAAGTGCTGCCAAGGGTTTCGACCGCAGGCAGACGACGCACGAGCGCGTTGCGGCGTATCATGCGTTTGACGCCGATGGCGAGCGAGATGGTGACGACCGCAGGCAAAGCTTCCGGCACGACGGCGACCGCGAGCGCGACGCCGAAGATAAACATGTCTATAAATTTCTGGCCGCGAAAGAGACCGAGCGCGACGATGACAGTCACGACCACTAAGGCCACGCGCGCCAGTTGATGCCCGACCCTGTCAAGATTAACTTGCAGCGGCGTCTTGCCCGTCTCGACCGCTTCGAGCATCTGTGCAATCTTGCCAAACTCCGTGTGTATGCCGGTGGCCGTGACAAGGCCGCGCCCGCGCCCGTAGGTCGCGAGCGTGCCTGCAAACGCGGCGTTGGTGCGGTCGCCTGTGGCTAAAGAATCATCTCCTTCAATCGGCTCGGTCTGCTTGTGGACCGCGACGCTTTCGCCCGTCAGCGCGGATTCTTCTATCTGTAGATTGACGGCTTCGGTGAGCCGCATGTCTGCTGGAACACGGTCGCCCGCCGCGAGCAACACACAATCGCCGGGAACAAGCTCGCGCGCGGGAATCTCCGTCTCGTTGCCGTCGCGCAAAGTAGTCGCGGTGGGCGCGGCCATCTGTTTAAGAGCTTCGATGGCGCGCTCTGCACGGTACTCCTGTATAAAGCCGAGCACGACCGCGAACAAAACAATGACGGCGATAGCGGCAGCCTCAAGCCCGTGTCCAAGGAAGGCAGAGAGCGCCGTGGCGATGAGCAGAATAATGATGAGGACGTTTTTGAATTGCTCGAAGAGAATTTTCCACGCGGAAGCACCTGCGCTCGCACGCAATTCGTTCGGGCCATATTCCGCCAGACGGCGCGCGGCTTCACTGGTGGTCAGCCCCGCTTCTGTAGTTTGCAAACGACGGCAAGTGCTTTCAATCGAAAGCGCGTGGTATGGTAAAGGCTGTTCCGCTGCGGAAGAGGGTTTATCGGAAACTGTATCCACCGTGTTTCGTGTACCAGGGGAAAATTATTAAGAGAGCTAACCAACCTGAAGACGAAGAAAAATTAACAGGGATGGACAGGATGAACAGGATAAAAAGAAATGATAAATGCAAAGTGCAAAATGCAAAATTAAAGAGATTCTTGCTGTTCATTCATCATTTTGCATTTTGACTTCTGCCTTGCTTTTATCCTGTTCATCCTGTCCATCCCTGTTTGAATCCGCTTTGAATTATGATCGCCAACACGATTGACGAAGTTATTGTTCAACTGGACGAGGTCATCGCGCGTTCGCGGCGCGAGCAAAGCCGACTGGGATTTTTCGCCGTCCTCTATCGCAACGTGACGCTCAAGGTGCAGGAGGGCATTCGTGCGGGGCTCTTTGAAGACGGGCCGCGCATGGAACGCTTTGATGTCCTGTTTGCCAATCGCTACCTAGCCGCCTATGACAGCTTCGAGCGCCACGATGCGCCTAGTAAATGCTGGCGGGTCTCTTTCGAGGCTGCCGCCGCGTGGCCTCCTATCATTCTCCAACACCTCTTGCTCGGCATGAACGCGCACATCAACTTCGATCTGGGCATCGCCGCAGCAGAAGTTGCGCCCGGCGCAGAGCTGCCGTCGCTCAGGCACGACTTCGACCAGATTAATAACATCCTCGGCGGGATGGTCGCCAAGGTCAGATCGAATATCAACGAGCTTTCGCCATGGATAAATCTGGCGGACCGTCTTGTGGGCGATACAACGGAAGACCGGATTATCAATTTCAGTATGGACAAGGCGCGCCAGAGCGCGTGGATGGTCGCCAACATGCTGGCAAACGCATCAGCCGCCGAGCAGGCTAAAAAACTCGCTATTCTGGATCACGCGGTCGCAGACTTTGGCCGTCTCGTTCGCAGGCCCAAAGGGTTTCTACTAAACCTTGGCCTCTGGGTCATACGCCTGCGCGAAACAAGCAACATCCAGAGGACGATAGATGTCCTCAGTCAGATGTGAAAGAACTACGGCAGAGCGCCCACGCACACCAGAACGATGACCGAAGCGAGTGCATAAACTTTTTTCATTCCCATCCTCCTACAAGGTCGGTTAGATTAGGGGCTTGACGAACATCTGCGGCCACGGCCCACCATGAAGCAGGGTCAAACCCCCCTCGCTTATCGGGGAGACATTATTTTGACTGTTCTGTAATAAATTGAGTGTACTCTAGGAAAGATGTCGGTCAACGTCAAGCTTCAGAGACCGTATAAGGTAAGAGAAAGTTAACAGGAGCATTTGGGCGCACAGCAGCCCGAGCCTGTGGTCCACCTTTGGGGATTGAGTTTCTTTCGCAGTCGAGCACCCATCCATCAGGAAACATTCATGCGAAGCCGCTCTCTCTACGGAGAGAGCAACACGCGCTTGTCGGCAGAGGAGAAAATTCTTTATGGCAAACCTGAATTTGTTAGGCGCGGCGTGGGCTCCGCGCCTGCTGAGCGTCCTGCGCATCGTCGTGGGCTTTCTCTTTATGCAGCACGGGATGCAGAAGCTCTTTAACTTCCCGCCCTCGCCCGTGCCGATGCCGCCAGGCACTATGATTACAGTAATTGGAATGATGGAATTCGTCGGCGGGCTGCTGCTGCTGATCGGTCTGTTCACACGACCCGTGGCCTTTATCCTGTCGGGCATGATGGCCGTGGCCTACTTTATGGGGCACGCCATACCGCAGGGCAACTGGTTATGGCCGATAGTGAATCAAGGTGAGCCAGCCGTGCTCTATTGCTTTGTGTTTCTGTATCTTTCGGCGGCGGGCGGCGGCTCGTGGAGCGTAGACCGCTGCATCTGGCGTAACAGCGTGTAAGAGGAAAGTAAGAAGAAAGTAAGCAGTGAGCAGTAAGCAGTAGAAACGAAAAGTTGCGCAACCCGCTTGCTGCGCGCTTTCTTTTTACTGCTTACTGCTCACTGCTCACTGCTTACTTTCTTCTTACTCAGTTGATTTCTTCGCTCTCGTCGTCAATCAGCAGAATCTCTCGCACAGTGCCAATGATTTCGTTGTCGCGTATGACGAGCCCGTTCGGATGAAGCTGAGCGTAGGCGACATCCAATTCGTCGTCTTCATCTTTTCTGATGAGCATCCCGCCCTCGTGTAGAGAACTGCCTCTACCGATAAAGAGATATTCCTCGCCTTTGAATATAATCTTCATAACTACGGATGAATCGTGAATCGTAAATCGTGAATAGATAAAAACCGTTCGTCTATTTACGATTTACGATTCACGATTTACGACCTTCCCTTTATCCGCGAGACCGCTCAAGGAGCACCAGCATAACTAAGCTGAGCAGGACGCGTGTCTCTTCGGCGTCGCTCATCACGCCGAGCTTCTCTATCTTGTATTTGCCTTCAAGAAAGGCTGGTTGCTTTTCCAGCCGCATCAGTGCCGAGCCGTCGGCGCGCGACACGATGTAGGCCGGGTGGAAAAAATATCCCGTGAACATCCCGACTATGGGCACTTCACCCAATAGGGCATCTAAAACTTTGGTCCACGGGTTTGCTTCCTGAATCGTCATCGCCTGCCCGTCGTCCGACAGGATATCGTAACGAGCTTTCCACAACGATTTCATGCCCTGTCGTTTGACGCCGCCAAGCTGCATTCCCTGCCGGTCGGCGAAGCGATAATGCGCCGAAAAATCCAGCACCCTGTCGGCGTTGATAGTGTAGAGGGGATTGGTCTGCTCCGCGTCCGCAAAGACGGTGACCGCTTCCTTGAGCTTGAAGGCTTTCTGCTTCACATAACCCACCAGTTGACCCGTAGCGTCGGTGATGGATAACTGGCGCGCGATGGCTAAAATCTTAAAATTCAGTTGAAGGGGATAGTTCATCTAGCTCTCCTGTCTCTCTCTCGAATGGAGTATCTCTGAAAGCTTTTGGCTGGCGCGCCTTGTCCACGAACCCCGCCGCGCGCCTCCGCTAACAGCATAACACGAGCGACTTGACGTGGAAGCGTAAGAAGCGCGGGCTTGTGGCTTGTAACACAAGCCGCATGATTAGTTAAAGGGATTTCCGAATTGCCCAGGAGCTATCCGAAATTTCGTGACAACGATGAAAATCCATGTATAATTCGGTCTCTTCCCAGAGCTTTTAACCTGCGCGACTCCTTATAAATAAGACCGACTCAAAAAGCCATGAAAAAATTTGCCTCGCTTCTTTGCCTGCTTCTTTTACTGGCGGTTTGTCTGACCGCCAGCGCGCAAACGCCCGCGCCCACCGTTCAGCCCGCAGACGAAGACAGCGTCGTCCGCATCACGACCAACCTGATACAGATTGACGCCGTCGTGACGGACAAAGACGGCAAGCTCGTCACAAACTTGAGACCGGAAGATTTCGAGCTGCTGGTCAACGGCAAGCCGCAGAAGCTGACCAACTTTTCGCTGGTGACAGTCGAGCCCATATCCACGGCAGAGCCCGCGCCCCGAACCCTCATCGCAGACAAAAACGGAACGCCCCTGCCGCCTGTTCGCCTGCGTTCAGAGGAGGTCAAAAGAACCATCGCGCTCGTCGTTGACGATTTGACCCTCTCGTACGAGAGCATGAGCTATGTCAAAAAGTCGCTCAAAAAGTTTGTGGACGAGCAGATGCAGCCCGGCGATTTAGTCGCCATCCTCCGCACGGGCAGCGGCGTCAGCGCTTTGCAGCAATTCACTTCCGACAAGCGACAGCTTTACGCCGCCATCGAAAGCATTAAATATAATCAAGCCGTCGGGCGCATCATGTCATTCTACAGGGAAATCGAAGGCGCTTATGAAGGAGAAACCAAGATACCTTCGGGGGGGAGGGGCATCGTCCTAAACGAAAACCCGGACAAGTATCGCGACGATATGCTTGCCACGGCCTCGCTGGCGGCGGCAGGCTACATCATTCAAGGAATGCGCGGGCTGCCGGGACGTAAGGCCGTGATGCTTTTGACGGAAGGCTTTACACTCGTTGACCCTAACTACCCCAGCAGGAACGCACGTCTTCGTCAGGCATTTGAACGTCTGGTGGACAGCTCTAATCGCGCGGGCGTTGTCATCTACTCGATGGATGCGCGCGGGCTTGTCGCAGAAGGGTTGGTCGGAGAGGATGCCTCGAAAACAACAAAGGCCAGCCAGGAGATTCCACCCTCTCTCACCAATCGCGAGAGGTTTAATCGCCCGTTGGACGGGATGCAGACGCTCTCGGAACAGACGGGCGGCTTTGCCATCTATAACTCGAACGATTTAGGCAGCGGTATCAAGCAAGCTCTGGACGACCAGAAAAGCTATTACCTGCTCGGCTTTCAGCCCGAAGCTTCGGCCTTCGACCCGGCCAAAGCTCGCTTTAATCATCTCATCGTTAAGGTCAAAGGCAACGGCTTGAAGGTGCGTTACCGGAGCGGCTTTTTCGGTATTAAGGATGAAGACGCGAAGCCCGTCGTCAACACGCCGGAGCAACAGGTGATGCGAGCTTTGACTTCGCCCTTTGCGTCCAACGATATTTCTTTACGCCTCACGCCGCTTTTTGGAAACGATGCGCGTGCGGGCTCATACGTGCGCTCCCTTGTGCACATCTCTATAAAGGGCTTGACCTTTACGGAGAAGCCCGGCGGGTTGCGCGAATCCGTGATTAACATCGTCGCCTACACGTTTGGCGAAGACGGTCGCGTCGTCGATTCGGTCGGAGAGACTCACACCATCAGCCTCACGGACGCTCTTTACCAGAGAGCGCAGACGAGCGGGCTTGTCTATTCGCTCAACATGCCGATTAAGAGAGCGGGCGCGTATCAATTGCGCGTCGCCGTGCGCGATGACAAATCATCAAAGGTCGGCTCGGCCAGCCAGTTCATCAACATCCCGGACATCAAGAAATCCGGGCTCGCGCTCTCGGGCATCGCTTTGAGCAGCGCCGACACGCGCCAGGGAAAAACAAACGCGGCCAATCAACAATCAACGGAAGCTGCGAGCACTTCAATGCTGACACAGGCGGCGATGCGCAGGTTTCGCACGGGCCACTTACTGCAATTCGCCTACGCCATCTACAACGCGAAATTGGACAAGAGCACAAAACAGCCGCGCCTCGTCACACAGCTCAAGCTCTTTCGCGACGGCAAAGAAATTTACAGTGGTCAGCCTGCGCCTTTTGACCTGACGGGGCAAGCGGACTTCCAGCACCTATTGGCCGAAGGCGGTTTGCAGCTCGGCGGGCTTCAGGCAGGCGAGTACGTCTTGCAGGTCACCGTGACGGACCTACTGGTAACCGGAAAATCCAGAACCGCCGCCAACTGGATTGATTTTGAAGTTGAAAAATAGAGGCGAGCCTCGTTAGAAGCTGATGGAAAAGTCCCGCATGTGGACTTTCCGTTCGTGATAGCGTGACAGTAAAGAGCGCGTCTAATTTAATCTCCCGGATGAGAGATTAAATTAGACGCGTTGTTTGTTATTGTCTGTCTACTTCCGTAGACATCAGTCCGGATAAGCTGTCGCCTATCAATGACACTCTGCCGGATGTTATCTATGAATCTTTCGTTACCGGTGATGGCACATTTGTTGCGAAGAACGAGCGGCCCCACTGCTGTACCAAAAGGCGATTCCACGTGGGAGCCGAATCGCCTCGTCATCAGGCGGGTAGAGCGCCCCTCCTCCACCCGCCAGCTCTTATGTTATGAGGGTGGCACGGGCAGAATTTCCGGGGTTCATCAAAAGATCTTCTACTTTAATCACACAGGCAAACAACGGATGGAACCTCACAAAAGGCGTATCTTCTGCGTTGACGACGAGGTGGATACTTGTTCTATGATCCGCTCGCTGCTCGCCCTGGTCCAGTGCCACGTCGAGGCCGCACACACTTTCGGTCAGGCGTGGCAGCGCATACAGGCTGAGCCCTTCGACCTGTATCTGCTCGACAACTGGTTGCCGGGCGGCTCCGGCGTGGAGCTATGCAGAAAGATTCGAGCGGTGGATAAAGAGACTCCCATCATCTTTTATACGGGCGCGGCGTATGACTCCGACCGGCAGGAGGCGATGGCTGCGGGAGCGCAGGTCTACCTGGTGAAGCCTTCCGACATTGATAAGCTGGTGGAAGTCGTGAGACAACTGCTTGGGCTCTCAACCGAAAGAACGCAGCCCCTTAAGACCTGAAATTATCTAAGTAGGAAAAGAGTTCTTTCTGTCTGTGAGGAGCGACGGCCATGAAAGTTACGCTCGATTTGGATAAGCTGCTCCGCGAAGGTCAGATTAATCAGGAAGAGTACGAGCGTCTGAAGCGTTTGTCGTCCGAAGACACGGCTTCGCTGGCGCTTAATATCCTCATAGCGTTTGGCGTCATCGCCGTCGCAGGGGGCGCTATAGCGCTGCTTGCGTCTCCCGCCTCGGCCATCTCTTTAGGGTTGATTCTCTCGGCAGCAGGGATTTATCTGGGGCTTGCGTTTGCCAAGCGTTGGAGCATGCTCGGCACGATCATGCTCTTAATCGGAGCCTTGATGACGGCTGCCGGAATCCTCGCCTACACTGAGGCAAGCGTCGAAGGGTTTCTTATCGTCACAGTCCTTTACATCGTGGCTGCCCTGATTGCAAAGAGCGGGTTGCTGGCGGCGCTTTCTGTTTTCTCGCTATCGGCGATGGCGGGTGCTTGGACCGCTTACGGGCACGCGATGTATATAGTGGCGATTGAGCAGCCGACCATCTCCATCGTGCTCTTTGGCACGTTGAGCCTCGCCGCGTATCTCACAAGCCTGCGCCTGCCGCCGGACTACGCGCGTCTCGCCGTCATCTTTTCACGAACGTCGCTCTTTATGGTGAACCTTGGATTCTGGATCGGCTCGCTGTGGGGCGACACTTTGTCCAGAGCCTCTCGCGATTTTTTTACGAGCGAGCCTAGAAGGGTCTTGATACCGGACTGGGCCTTTGCAGTGGGGTGGGCCGTGGCTTTGATTGCGGTCGGCGTGTGGGCTGCGAGCCGGAACAAGAGGTGGGTCGTGAACCTCGTAGCCACCTTCGCGGCCATACACTTTTACACGCAGTGGTTCGAACGCCTGGGGGCTTCGCCCGCGACGATTTTGATTGCCGGTTTAGTCACGATTGCAATCGCGTTCGGAATCTACCAGTACAATCAATCGGCGCAGGCGCGGGCGCGCGACAGGATGGACGCAGAGCCAGCCTGACCCGTGCCGTCTTTTGAGCGAGCAGAGATGTATTTGTTTTCGCGCTTAGGGTAGAGAGCTTTTACGCGGCGGTGGTGGCTTGCGCGGCGCGCGTGTAAAGACGCAGTAGAAAATGTTGACCGGGCGCGTTCGGGGCTTCCACCCTGAGGCCCACGCGTCCGTCCGGCCCTATGTGAACCAGGGTCGCACGCAGGGGGATGATGCCGGAGTCTGCGACCAAGGTCACCCAGAGCCTGTCGCCGATGGTTGCCATCTCAAGGGAGAGGCCGCGCAGTGCGAGCCCGAGCCCGCTAAAATCCGCTATTTCAGCCAGCCCCAGCGTCTCGCGCCGCGTCTGGTTCTCCACGGCTGCCCAGACCTTGATGGTCGGTCGGACGCGCGGCAGTGCGCGCCTGTCTATCAAACTAAATGCCGATTCGTTGAGAAAGTCTTCCACTTTCCACGTCACCCCGCAGCTCAGTTTTCCTTCTGCCTCTATATACAACCAATGGTCGCCGGATTCCCGTGAGAGCCGTCCTAAAAAAAGTTTGCCGTCTGTCCAATAGCGGACGGACAAAGGGCGCGCCCTGCACTAACGTTCCCCTCACTACGACCTGTAAAACCACCTCGCAGGGAGAGAGCGGTGGGTTGATTTTGCCAACAACCTGCCGCTCTTGCTTTTCTTTTTCAAGACCACTAAAACGCGCTTCGGTAAGAAAGTGTACCGACGCCGCCAGCTTTATAGACTAAATTGCCCGTAATCTGTCGCTAGTACAAATTGACCTCCTATCATTTGGAGCGGTGAGCTTTGATGCGGTTCACCGCTCATTTTTTATTGCGGAATGCGGATTAAAAGACAAAATCTTTGTCTCTTCAATCCGAAATCCGAAATCCGCATTCCGCAATCTCATCTCTCGCGCCTTGAACAAACCCTGTCGCAACGCGATAATGCCCCGGTCACCCGGCGACTGGAAGAAGTCCTTCTGTTACCTCATAAATTTATCAGCGTTCTGGAAAAAGCTCCCTCAGGGAAAATTTTTTCAAGTCCCGGCGTGTGATAGCCGCCCCACGGAGCGTCTTGATAGTGTAACGACCACACGGATTTTTTTTGAGCGAGCCCGTGATGTTGAGCCCTCGTAAAATCGCCCGCAACCATGAAGACGTCTTTATAGAGCACTATCAATGGCTGCTCTCGTGGGCACTGCGTCTGGCCGAGGGGGACCGCGCGTTGGCCGAAGACCTCGTGCAGGATGCCTTTGTACATTTCACGCTCGCACGGCCCGACCTACGCTCCATACATAACCTTGAAGGATACCTGTACAGCATGTTGCGCAATCTACACCTGTCGCAGCAGCGCCGCGCGACCCGCAATCGTCTACAGCAGCTCTCCGTCTTTGAATACGACACGATCGAAGCGGGGCTTATGCGCGTAGGCTGTTCGGTCGAGCGGCTGCAAGTGCAAGACGAGCTGCGCCGCGTCTGCCACTACGCCTCCCTGCGCAAAGAGACGGCGCGCGCCGCGAGCCTTCTCATACTGCGTTTCTTTCATGGTTACTATCCGAGCGAGATAGCGCAAATCGCACGCACCAACCGGCGAGCCGTGGACGAGCGCCTGCGCATCGCTCGCAACGAAGCACGCCTCTACATCACGGACCCGGGCCGCCTCAAATTCATCAACGATGCTTCCTTTAACCAGCCTCCTGTCGCAAGAGACGTGCGCGCGCGCGACGAATTTTTAACCGAGCTGCGCGAGATGATCTTCCGCTCGCGACACGGCGCGTGTCTTTCCAGGGAGCGGCTCGAAGGGATTTACAAGAGCGATAACGAGTCTCAAATCTCCGGTCAATATCTGGCCCACATCGTGAGCTGTCCCGATTGTCTGGACAGGGTGAACCGCCTGCTCAATCTTCCAAATCTGAATGACCGTCACCCGACCGATACGCTGGGCAAAGATTCTACGGGCGGCGCTGGTGGCAGAACGGGCGCAAATTCGGGCGGCGACGGCGCAGGCTCGGGCGGCACGTCCGACCTCTTGCAGAAATACCGCCGGAGCGCCAGGGAAATTTTCGAGCACCGCCCGCAGGAGCTTTATTTTCTGATTAACGGTTTCATCCTTGGCTCGCAAACCATCAACTCCGAGTGGAGCGAGCAGACGCTGGACATTAATCTTTCGGAGCGTATCGCTTTTGTCGAAGTCTTTAGCGAGCGCGACACGCGCCTGCATTTCTTCCCGGTTGAGCCTCCGCCCGAAGGTGAAGCGAAACAACCTACGCGCGTCGAGCTGAGCGACGGTCGCTCGCTCGATTTGACCTTGAGCTTTAACAACGCTTGGCCGACGCTGCATGCCGTTTATCATGACCCGCTCATGACGTACGCGCACGCCACCGACGAGGAGCAAGCGTTGGAAGAGGCGCGCGCGTTTCATGAGACGAATGATGAAAATCACGCTCAAGCTGAAACGGTCGCGGGCGGCTTTCAGGAAAGCGGTTTTCTCAAAACGGGCAGGCGCCTTGCGAGCTTTCTGTCCGGCGCGCGTGGGTTCTGGCTGCGGCCCGGATTAATCACGGCGCTGCTGGCAATCGTTCTCGTTTCGATGCTCGTGCTTGTCAAGATGCGCGCGCCCGTGGAAGGCGCGGCTGAGCTGCTACGTCTCTCGGCGGCTGCCGAAGCGAAGCTCGCCGCTAACGCGGATATAGTGCTTCATCGAAAGATGAGCTTTGAGGAGCGCCGGGGGGGAACAAAAGAACTGGTCGCGAGTTATCGCCTGGACGTGTGGCAGAGCGCGGCCAGAGAATTGACTGTGCGCCGTGTCTATGACGCCGAAGGGAATCTGGTCGCAGGCGAATGGACGCGCACGGACGGCGCGAGCATCGTTTACAGCCACGCAAGCTCGCCGCAGCAACGCACAGCACCGGGCCTTGTCTCGAAGGCTATCCTTGAGACGGGTGAAATCTGGCGTCTTGATGCTTCGGCTGCGAGCTTCGGCGCGCTCTGCGAGCGTGTGGATGCCATCAAGGTAGAGGAGCGCGGCGGCGTTTACGTTCTCAGTTACGAGGCCGATGCGGCTAATGGCAAGCAGGCTTTACGCAATGCGACGCTCACGCTGCGCAAGGGAGACCTGCGCGCCATAGGACAGACGCTCACCGTCGAGCGCGACGGAGAAGTGCGCGAATACCGATTCGGTGAAGAGTTATTTGAACGATTCCCGAAAGCGCACGTCGGGCACACCGTCTTTCAACCCGAGCCAGTATTGCTTGGACCAAAGGGCGAAACGAAAGAGGGAAGCAATCTTCCGCAATCGCAGGCCGATGGGGGAAGCTCAACATCGTCTGCGCTTGAGTCGGCGAGCCTGACTGCTTCGCGTGAGCTGGAAATCGAAGTGAGCTACCTGCTCAACCGCGTGCGTGCAGACCTGGGCGAGCAGATTGCTTTGACGCGCACCGCAGGAGGACAACTGCGCGTCGAAGCGCTCGTCGAGACCGAGCGGCGCAAGGAAGAGATTCTGCGCGCCCTCGGGCCTGTTCTCAATAACCGCGCCGTCTCGGTGCGCGTCAGCACCATAGACGAAGCGCTGAGCCGGAACACGAATCGTCGCGGGCAATCGGACGTGACCGAGCGCGAAGTGGAAATCCAGACCACGCGGATTCCTGCCGATGCCGAGCTTCGCCGCTATTTCAACGCCGCGGGCGGCGCGGCAGCAGACGTTGACGAAAAGATAAATCAATTCGCCAACCGCATGTTGAGCCGCTCCCGTCAGGCACGCGCGCACGCTTCGCAGCTACAGCGTCTCGCCGGAAGATTTTCGCCCGAAGAGATACGCTCGCTCGCGCCCGAAGCGCGCACTAAATGGCTCTCTATGATACGCGGTCATGCCGAGGGGTTGCGTCGTGAGCTGGCGCTCATGCGTCAGGACTTGCGCGCCGTCTTTGCGCCGAACGCGGGCGCGGATGCCACACGGGAAACAATCACCGAAGCGAATCTCGTGCAAGCCACCGCACGGCTGGCCCGTTTAAGCTCCAACGTTGACGAAGCCGTGCGCTCGGCCTTCACACTGTCAGCGGATGGTCGCACGGCGGCAGCGATTAGAAACAAAGAATTCTGGCACACCCTGGCGACAGCCGAAGGGCTCGCCGCTTCGATTCAAGATGTTTATCGTTAGAGCAGATTCATAAAGAAATTAACAGGGATGGACAGGATGAACAGGATAAAAGCAGTGCAAAAGTCAAAATGCAAAATGATGAAGGAAAAGCTATTCTTTAATTCTGCATTTTGCACTTTGCATTTATCATTTGTTTTTATCCTGTCTATCCTGTCCATCCCTGTTAGATTCTTTTCTTAGTTAGGCGTTCTTAGGGAGCAAATGCGTCAGATGATTGCCTCGCGTCAATCAAGAATCATAGCATTGCGGCGATTCATCGCGGTCGCCCTCGTGCTGGCGCTTGTCCTTTGCGCTGGAGTCTTGCCCTGCGTACAGGCGCAATCGGCAAGCGCTACGCTCTCTGGCACGGTGATAGACGAAGCGGGCAGCGTCGTCCCTTCGGCCAGCATCACCGTCTTCAACTTGAGCACCGCGCTTGAGCGACACGCGGCGACCAACACGGAGGGAGCTTTCGTCGTTCCGTTTCTACCGCCCGGTCGCTACACCGTGATGGCGCAGCGCAACGGCTTCAGCACCGTCGAAGTCAGAGACGTTGTGTTGAGCACGGGCGATCAGCTCGCGCTGAAAATCAAGCTCAAGGTCGGAGAGATTGGCGAGACGGTGACTATTATCGGCGACGCTTCGTTGATGCAGGAAGCAGCTTCGACCGGCACGGTCGTTAATCGCCAGTTCGTAGAGAATGTGCCGCTCAACGGGCGCAGCTTTCAATCGCTCTTTGAGTTAGCGCCGGGCACTGTGCTCACCAAATCGACTTTTAACGAGCAGGGGCAGTTTTCCGTCAACGGGCAGCGGGCCAACTCCAACTACTTTATGATTGACGGCGTGAGCGCCAACATAGGCGTGAGCGCGGGCAACACGCCCGGACAGGCGGCGGGAGGAAGCTTGCCCGCTTTGACGACGCTTGGCGGAACTAACAACCTCGTCTCGGTGGACGCGCTCGAAGAGTTTCGTATTCAGACCTCTACGTTCGCGCCGGAGTTCGGTCGCACGCCGGGCGCGCAGGTTTCAATCGTCACGCGCACAGGGACCAACGAGTTTCATGGAAAAGTTTTTGACTACATACGCAACGGCGCGTTTGACGCCAACGACTTTTTCGCCAACGCGCGCGGCCTTCCGAAAGGCTCGCTTCGCCAGCACGATTTCGGCGGAGTTCTGGGCGGCCCGATTCTCAGGGACCGCGCGTTCTTCTTTTTCTCCTACGAAGGCTTGCGCCTGCGCCAGCCGCAGGTCGCGATAACGGAAGTGCCTTCGCTTTTTGTGCGCGACGTTGCCCCTCTGCAACTCAAACCTTATCTCAGAGCTTTCCCCACACCGAACGGCAGAGACTTCGGTAACGGCTTCGCGGAATTCGCCGCCAGCTACTCCGACCCGTCGAGCTTGAACGCGACGAGCCTGCGCGTAGACATGCCTTTAAACGAAAGGATGATTTTTTTCGCGCGCTACAATTACGCGCCGTCCCGAACCGTCCAGCGCGGCGGCATCAGCTCGCCCGGCTTTAGTGGTCAGAGCCTGAACACACTCAATCGCACCGCGCTCAAGACACAAACGCTGACCTTTGGCGCAACCACTGGTATCAACGCGAACATCATTAACGACCTGCGCGCGAACTGGAGCAATTCGAGCGGCTCGACCGCGCTCACTATGGATTCGTTCGGCGGCGCAGAGCTTCCGGCAGCGGGGCTTCTTTTCCCATCCTTTGCTTCGCCATCGGATTCCGCCTTTCAATTTATTTTACGCGGCGGGCTGAACTCGAATTTCGGCGCGGGCAAAATCGTCTCCAACAGCCAGCGACAATTCAACATCCTCGACACTCTCTCCATCATACGCGGCGCGCATCATGTAAAGCTCGGGCTCGATTATCGTCGCCTGACGCCGACCTATAACCCGCTCACCTACGCGCAGACGATTACCTTCGGCAGCAACGGGACGAACGGAGCCATTGCAGCAGCCGCGGGCAATCCCTTTCAAGTTCAAATCTCGGCGGAAGCGAACTCGCGCCGCCCTCTCTTCGTCAACTTCTCGGCCTTCGCGCAGGACACCTGGCGCGCCACACCGCAACTGACTTTTACTTACGGGCTGCGCTGGGAAATCAATCCGCCGCCGACCGAGCGAGCGGGAAACGCGCCCTTTACCGTCAGCGGTTTTGATTTCACAAACCCTGACGTTATCGCCAACGCCAACGCTTCCAATTCGCTAGTGCTCTCGCTTGCGCCGCGCGGCACGCCGCTCTGGGAGACGACATACAGCAACTTTGCGCCGCGCGTCGGCGCGTCCTATCGCTTGTCGCAAACACGGGGGACGACCGTGCGCGGAGGCATTGGCATCTTTTACGACCTGGGCCACGGTCAGGCCGGGAGCGCCTTCGGCAGCGTCTTTCCCTTCGCGAAAACAAGGACGCTCGCGAACGTCACGTTGCCGCTCGCGCCCGATTTGGCGACGCCGCCCGAGCTGGATTTACAGCCGCCCTTCGGAACGATTTACACGTTTGACCCGAAGCTCAAACTGCCCTACACAGTGCAGTGGAACGCGGCGCTTGAGCAATCGCTCGGCACAGAGCAGATTATCTCCGTCGCTTACGTCGCGGCTGCCGGTCGCCGCCTGCTGCGCGAGACGGCCCTGGTCAATCCTTCTCCGCTCTTTACGGTCGTGCGCGTGATTACCAACACCGCACGCTCCGACTATCACGCTCTACAGCTTCAATTTCAGCGTCGCTTATCGAGAGGCTTGCAGGCGCAGGTCGCATACACCTGGTCGCATTCGATTGATGACGATTCGGATGATTCATCGAGCAATCTTTTTCGCGGCATCAACATCGGCCAGGAACGCGGCTCGTCAAATTTCGACGTGCGCCACTCGTGGACAGCCGCCGCGACCTATAACCTCCCGCCCGCGTTCGAGAATCGTCGCGGCCTCCCGCGCACGCTCTTTCGCGACTGGGCCGTGGACGGCATCTTTCGCGCGCGCACCGCCACGCCCGTCAACGTGCTCCTCAGAACAGGTTTGATTGTCGGAGATTTAGTCGAAGCGCGTCGTCCGGATTTAATCAACGGTGTTCCGCTCTACATAGAAGACCCAACTGCTGCGGGCGGACGTCGCATCAACCGCGACGCTTTTCTAATTCCGGTAGGCCGTCAGGGAAACCTCGCGCGCAACGCCCTGCGCGGGTTCTCGTTCTCGCAGCTAGATGTAGCCGTGCGCCGCGAGATTAATTTTTCGGAAAACATGAACGTGCAGTTGCGCGCAGAATTTTTCAACGTCCTCAACCATCCGAACTTTGGAGACCCTGTGAATGATTTGGGCAGCAACCTGTTCGGGCAATCAATTCAAATGTTGGGGAGAAGTCTGGGGACGGGCGGCGTCAACGGCGGCCTGAGCCCGCTTTATCAGGTCGGCGGGCCGCGCTCCGTGCAGCTCGCCGTGAAGTTGCAGTTTTAAGTGAGGAGTAATCATGAGACTAAAATTTATGACAGTGTTTTTGACAATCATGCTCGCGGCTTTGGCCGGAGCATTCGCAAGCCTTTTACCGGAAACGGAACAGACCGCGTTGGCGCAAAGCGCGACGGCGAAGGTCAACGGTCGCATCGCTTTTAGCGCCCGCCGCGCTCATAACAATTATGAGATTTATACTACGAACCCGGACGGGAGCGCCGTCCAGCGAATCACTAACACTACGAAGGACAACTTCTCGCCCGCGTGGTCGCCCGACGGCGCGAAGATAGCTTTCGCGAGCCGCCGCGACAGCCTCTTTCTGGAAATCTACGTCATGAACGCGGACGGCACAAACGCTGTTCGTCTGACCAACAACACGACGATAGAGGATTTCGAGCCAGCGTGGTCGCCAGACGGCACGCGCTTGGCTTTCACAGCCGTCTATACGTCCGGCGTCCTCCACGACGATTTGCCCTCACCGCCGCCCGTGCCGACGGCTCATAACGGGGCGGACATTTTTGTCGTCAACACGGACGGGAGCGGTCTGACGCGACTTACGACCAACAGTGGAACGGCCAACTGGGGTCCGACGTGGTCGCCTGATGGAACGCGCATCGCGTTTGCGAGTGATCGAGACGGCAACGCGGAAATCTATTCGATGAACGAGGACGGCACAAACCAGACTCGAATCACGAATCACACGGCGCGCGATTTCGACCCCGCGTGGTCGCCCGACGGTAGCCGCATAGCCTTTGCCAGCAGCCGTAGCGAGAATCATTGTTGCGGCATCCCGAGCAACGACGAAATCTATTCGATGAAGCCGGACGGATCGGACATCAAGAGACTCACGGACGGGCCGAACTTCATCAACACTAGCCCTGCATGGTCGCCCGACGGGACGAAGATTGCTTTTCAGCGCTACCTGATTAACGGATTCGTGCCCGATACATTTCATGTTTATGCGATGAATGCTGATGGCAGCAACTTGCGCGGCGTCACGGCTTATTATCAGGGGCACGACATACAGCCCGACTGGCAAGCGTTGCCCGCAGGCTCCACGCCTTCTTCGGGCTGGATTCCGGCCACGTTCGAGCACGTGGAGGTGAAACTCGAAGCCTGGACCACACAGGGCAGGACTAACGTCAAAGTTACTTTGACTTTCCCGAGCGCAGGCTTCCGCGTCGTCGATTGGGGACAGGTCGTGCGAAGCGGCAACGACTTTTCCGTGGACGCGAAGGTGGAGATGTGGACCGAAGGCTCGGCGCAGGTGATTACCACGGCCACGCATATTTATGATCTGGGCGCGATTGCGCCCGGCGGCTACACCTTCACATTCAAGAGCTGGGGCGCAGCCGTCAAGACCATCTCTTTCACAGTCCCGGCTTCGACGGGTTCCACGAACCTGATAGACAACCAGCGAGAGTTCGTGCGCTGGCAGTACAAAGACTTCTTAGGACGTGAGCCTGATCAGGCGGGATGGGATTTCTGGACCGACAACATCACGAAATGCAACGACGCGGCGCGGCGTCCCGCAGGACAGACTGTAGAGCAGTGCATAGACCGCCAGCGCACGACGACAAGCGCGGCCTTCTTCATGTCGCCGGAGTTTCTGCACACAGGCTATTACGTCTATCGCGTCTACAAGGGAGCGTTGGGGCGCGCGCCGTTGCTTTCGGAATTCACAACCGATCATGCAATCGTCACGCAGGGCATCATCGCGGGCGGCCAGTTGTCCGCCGAGACGATTAATCAGAACAAGCGCACTCTCGTTGACCAGTTTGTACAGCGAGCGGAGTTTCTGGCTATTTACGGCGGGCTGGACAATGGTCAATACGTCGCCAGGCTTTTTCAGAACACGGGCACGCTCGCGTCCGATGCGGAAAAGCAGGCGCTCGTAGATGGTCTGAACGCGGGAACGGAAACGCGTGCCAGCGTGTTACAGAAAGCAGTGGACGGAATCATCGTCCTCGCCGAAGGCGTGCAGCAGTTTACGACCGCATACGGACAGGCGTTTTACGGCAGGGAGTTTAACAACGCCTTTGTCCAGATGGAGTACTTCGGCTACATGCGCCGCGACCCGGACGCGCCGGGCTACGAGCACTGGCTGGGGAAACTGAACACTTACGGCAACTACGTTGACGCCGAGATGGTTCGCTCGTTCATCGTCTCGCCCGAATACAGGGCCAGATTCGGGCAGCCGTAAAAAGCTTCACCGCCGAGACGCAGAGGACGCGGAGTTAACGCAGAGAAAAGAATTCAACTCTCTCTGCGTCGGCTCTGCGCTCTTTGCGTCTCGGCGGTGAGCCGCTTTTGCGGGAACATTCCTGTGGCTTCCGGTGTCTAACGCTTCGGCGGTCGAATGCTTTGCTCTCGCGGTGATAAATGCTGAAGCCTGTCAATCTTCGTCCTGGTGCTCTCGTCTTGCTGATGGTCGTCCTGATGAGTTGCGCGAGCAGCGCGCGGCAATCTGACGGAACCGTTCGCCCGAAAAGCCTGAGTGCAGCGTCGCAGACTCCTTCACAAACTTCGCCCATACAGAATCCGGGGCGCGTCATACACGTCGTCGTGGCGCTCTGCGATAATCAATATCAGGGCATCGTTCCCGTTCCGGCGGACATTGGCAACGGCGACGACCCGGCTCGCAATTTATACTGGGGCGCGGGCTACGGCGTCAAAAATCATTTCCGCAAGGCGAAGGATTGGGCGCTCCTACTGGAAGTTGAAAATCCAAAACAGGCTGTGCTTGAGCGTGTCGTCTTCAAACATCGTGCGCTCGATGTTTACATGGTCGCGGACGCTTATCAGGGCCGCGAGATTAGACGGAGCACGATAGACTTTCTGCGCTTCTCGTCGGGCCGCGACGTGGAAGAGGTTGCGCTTCGCGTGGGCGCACGGGAGTTGAAACTGGCTGCCGGTGGCGGCTCAGACCTTGTGGCCTACGTAGGCCACGACGGCCTGATGGATTTCAGCCTGCCGGAATACCCGCAGAAAGTGGACGAGCGCGCACGCAACGCGGTGATTCTAGCCTGCGCGAGCAAGCAGTATTTTACTAAGCCGCTTCAGCAAACGGGCGCGCACCCGCTCCTCTGGACCACAAACCTGATGGCCCCGGAGGCTTACGTCCTCAAGGCTGCCGTTGACGGTTGGATAAACAATGAAACCGGGGAGGCTGTGCGCCGCCGCGCGGCTGAAGCTTATAACCGCTATCAGAAATGCGGCCTGCGCGGCGCGATGAATCTCTTCGCTACCGGATGGTGAGACGGTAAAAAGTTTCTATTCATACCTGAGCGCTTCAATCGGATTCAGCCGCGCGGCCTTCCAAGCGGGCCAGAGACCGAAGCCCACGCCGAGCGCGACCGACACTACAAAGCCCACGACAGGCGACCACAAAGGAATGTGCGTCGGCATGATGGTCTGTATCAAGAGAGCTATGACCGAGCCGAAGATGATGCCGAGCACGCCGCCCATGCCCGTCAGCGTCGCCGCCTCAATCAAAAACTGCATGATGATGTCGCTCCGGCGCGCACCTATAGCCTTACGCACGCCTATCTCTTTGGTTCGCTCCGTCACAGACACGAGCATGATATTCATCACGCCTATGCCGCCGATTAAAAGCCCTACGGAAGAGATGGCGACCATGAGCGCGAAGACGCCGCCCGTGATGGCCGAGAACTGCTCTATGATTTGGTCCGAAGACGAGATGCCAAAGTTGTCTGGCTTATCGTGCGGAACTTTTCTTCTTTTACGTAAGACCTCGCGTACTTCTTCGAGGGCTTCGCGCATACGTCCGGGCGCGGCCTGCGCCATGATGAAATTATCGTCCACGTCCGGGTAAAGCTGGTGCAGGGTCAGGTACGGAAGATAGACGGCCTTGTTCTCGTTGTTGGGGTCTTCCGCGCCGACCAGAAAAGTTTCGCGCTCTGCCAGCACGCCTATGATGCGGTAGTTGCGACCGTCAATCATTAGCTCTCGATCAACGGCTTCGGTAAAGGGAAAGAGCGTGTTCGCTACGTCGCGGCCTATGACGACGACGTCCGCGCGCCGCTGGTTCTCCTCTTCCGTAAAGTAGCGCCCTTCCGCCACGGTCGTCACACCCATCCTGAAATAAGCGGGCAGCGTGCCCTGCACACTGGCGTTGGTCATCTCTATGTCGCGGTTGCGAATATTGACGCGCTCTGTAAAAGGCCCGGCGGTAAAATCCACTGGCGACATAAAGGGCGCGACAAACGTCACCGAAGGACACTCGGCTTGTAAGGCCAGCGCGTCCTCGTAGCTCAGGGATTTACGCATGCGCTCCTCGGCGCTCGGGTTAAAGTTAAAGCCGGGGTCGAACTTGTAAAGATAGATGGAATTTGTCCCGAAGGATTCAATCTCCTTCTGCACGCGCTCGTCTATACCTGAGACAAACGCCGCGATGACAATCACCGTCGTCGTCCCCACCACCACGCCCAGAATGGTAAGGAGCGAGCGCAGCTTATGCTGCCACAGCGTATCGAGCGCCATACGCAGGTTTTCGTAAATGTCAGTGCGAAGCAACTTCATAAGAATTTAATCATTGATTCATCGGTTCATTGATTCAATGACAAAATGAACCGATGAATCAATCGGCGCGAAGCGCCTCAATCGGATCGAGCCCGGCGGCTTTCCATGCCGGGTAGACGCCCGAGATTAAGCCTACGCTGCCGGAGACGAAGAGGGCGACCGCCACGGCAAAGAGCGGCAGTGATGTGGGCACGGGCGTCAGCGTCGCGACCAGTTTGGCGAGCAGGTATGCGACCGTGACGCCGATGGCCCCGCCCATCAGAGAGAGCAAGGTTGATTCGGCGACGAACTGCTTGAGAATGTCCGAGCGCCGCGCGCCTATGGATTTCCGCACGCCAATCTCCTTCGTGCGCTCGGTGACCGAGACGAGCATGATATTCATAATCACGATGCCGCCGACCACCAGTGAAATCGAAGTCACGCCGACCGCCGCGATTTGAATCGTCCCGAAAATCTTGTCGCGCAGCTCGTTAATCGCGCTCGGCGTGATGATGCCGAAGTTGTCGCGCTCGTTCGGCGCGAGCTTGCGCCGTGAGCGCATCACCACGCGCGCTTCGTCTATCGCATCGGCATAAGCGCTCTCGTCGTTGGAAGTGACGCTCACTTGAATCGAGCGACGCGCGCCGTAGATGGAAAGAAAAGTCTGAAGCGGCATGGAGACGTACATGTCGCGCGATTGCCCGAAGACGGAGCCGAGCGCGCGCCCCACGCCGACCACCAGAAAGGGACGCCCGTCAATGCGTATGGTTTGATTGAGCGGCTCACTCGTGGGGAAAAGTTTTTCGGCGACGTCCGCGCCGATAAAGCAGACGTTGCGGCGCGCAGCCTCTTCCATCGTGTTGAAGTAGCGGCCCGTGGCTGCCTCTATGCGTTCTATGTCTGCGATGTTGGGCGTGGTCGCGCTGATGCGAACCCTCAGGAGCGAGACCGCGCCGAATTTAATATCGCCGAGGCTGTCTTCCTTCGCGCCCACGTCGCGGATGGCCGAGCCCCCGCGCCGCTCTCTCAAAGCCGCGTAATCGTCAAACGTAATGTCGCGGTTGCGGCGGCGCGCGGCGTTCAAGGCTTCGACGCTGGAAAAATCTTCTATGGAAAATTTCTGGACGGCGAAGGCGTTCGTGCCTATGTTGGCGATTTTTTCATCCACGTAAGAGTTAAAGCCTTCAATCAGGGAGACGATGACAATCACCGTCGCCACGCCGAAGATAACGCCGAGCAGCGTCAGAAAAGAGCGCAGCTTGTGCGACAGAATAGAAGCGAGAGCCAGCTTGAGCGTTTCGATAAAAGGCATCTGGTTAAATGCAAAAGTCAAAGTGCAAAATGCAGAATGAACAGAAAGAAACTTCTTTCTTTTAATTTATCATTTTGCACTTTGCATTCATCATTTTTTGTATTATACGCTCGAAACCACATCTTTGTTGCCGGAGTTGAAGGGAATGAAAGATTTGCGGCGAAGTTTCGCAGGGCTCTCTGTGGTTGGTTTCCTGATGCTGGTGCTGGCCGCGTTGCCGGTCCAGACACGCAGTCGCCGGGAGGGCCAAACAACTGCCTGTAAAAAAGAGGTCTTCGCCGCGCTCCAACCTTTGCCGAAGCTGCGGTACAGGTGCATGCCTGAAGGAGCGAGCGATTCGGACGAGCGTATTTTGAGAACGCCCGGTAGAGCGCGGGCGATGAGGAGTTATCTCAGCGCGCTCGAACGATTGAGCGCGCTCACGTGGTGGCAGGCGCAAGTGGCGGACCTGAACGTGTGCTACTTTCGCGGGCGACCGGGCGCGCTTAACAAGGAGGAGAAAGAAAAATTCGATGTTGGGGATTATGCTACGAGCCTGCTCGGAAACAACCGTACGCGTTTGGTCATCACGAGCGATCCTTGCTATCAAACCGGCTTCGGTGGCTCGAACGCGTTTCTTCTTTACAGGATGGGCCGTGGGGTGCGCGCAACGCAGGTGCTGGACGGTTTTTATTCGCGGGCTGACAATCCAATCCATCTTGCTTTCGCCGACAACGGTGCGGAAGAAATCGTCGAAATCTCCACCACGACGGGAGGCTTGAATCCTTACAGCACCAGCTACTATTTCGTCGTGGACAAGAGGACTGGAAAAGCCGTCCCGAAGAAATTGTTTGAGGATAATGGTGTGCTGACCAACAAGCTCACGTCGGCGATGGTGCTCAGTCTTCAGGAAAGCGAAGGCGAGCTGCGCATTCTGAACGGGCGACGCCTGGCCGAATCTTTTTACGTTTATAATGAAGCGACCGAAGACGGCGAGATAGACGACGGCGGGCGAATGCTCAATAGAATGGTTTACAGGTGGAACGGCAGGTTTTACACGGGAGCGAAAAGCGGAAAGTGAAAATTAGCCCCTGAAAGGGGCGTCATAACAGTAGCCCAGCACGTCAGTGCTGGGTTTACGGCAGCACAAGTTTTATAAAGCCCCGTCAGGGGCGACATCCCATTATGCCGCCCCTGACGGGGCTCAATCATTTATTCGACGCTTGTTCCCACGGCTCACGCCGTGGGCTACTGATATCCCGCCCCTCGCGGGGCTCATCTGCCTCTTACGTAATCAAACCTACTTGGGCTTGGCCTGCTCTATCTCGTATTTGACTTTGAGATAGTAGGTGAACTGCACGACCGGCTCTGTGACTACGGGGTTGATGACTGTGTCAAAGCCGTCGGCGTTCAGCGCGTTGAAGAAAAAGGTGCGGGCCTTGCGCGCGTTCTGTACCGTGTAGCGGTCGCGGTCCCTGTAAGAATAGTTTGAGACGCTTTCGGATTCGTAGGCGGTGTAGGAATCATACAACTCCGTAGGGTAATAGATGCTCGGGCGCTCGGCGTAGATTTGTGCGGGTGGAAGAAGCTTTGTGCCCAGAAGCGTTTCGTATCTGGTCGTCTTCTGTTTGACGATGCGCGCGGCCTCTTCGGCCAATTTTTGCTGCACGGCGGCGACGTCTTTGACGATGTAGTCTACTTTGATGAGATCGAAAATCTTGGAGGCGGCGGCGGTAATCACGAGCTTGTCCAGAAGCTGCGGGTCTTTGTAATGCACGGAGATGTTTTTCTTCAGCTCAAAGCCCATCAGCTTTTCGCGCGCGATGTTTCCTTCCAGCTCGTAGCCGTAAATCTTGTTCTGCGCCGCGAAGTCAACGTAAGTCTCGCGCTCGCCTACGCCGAGCCGCTTGAGCTGGCCTGTAAATTCCGCCACCGTGGCGTCCATCTTTTGATTGCACTCGGGCACGGTCAGGCATTCCTGCGCGAGACCGAAGACGGCCACGTACTCGTCCGCTTTGAGATTCATCAGGACGTTGGCTTCTACAAACATCGCCGTCCCCGTAGGGGGCTGGTCGTCCTTTGCCAACGCACGTTTGTTCCGCTCGTTCTGCTCGGCTTTGGCATTGCCGCCTGCCTGTGAATAGCCGATGTTACCGGAGGCTTGCGCGAACGCCCCGGAGGCCGCGCCCGCCAGCAAGAGAAAAAGGATCATCGCTCGCTTCATCTTTAACTCCTTCAATATTTTGCCTGAGTTGTCATGTTGCTCCCGGTCGAGGCGCACGCCGCTCGGTCTTGTCCATTTCGAAGGTGCGAACCGGGAGCAACCGGGGAGTCCTTAGAGCTTTTCCCACTTTCCGAAATCGAAATTACGTTAGAACGGAAAATGGCGCAAGGGTCTTTCAAATTCAACTATTTACAAGAAGTCGGACGACGCGTGGGCCTGTTTTTGCAGCCCCTTTGTACGGGCCTCAAGAATTTCTCAAGTCGTATATATAGAATGCTCAGTGTCTCGGGCGCGCACCCCCGGCGCATATGGGCTTTAGCTGGTTAAACCTTTACGTGGGAATAGGATAGGATTTGTGAACGATGCTTGCTCTAAAAAATCCTCATGAATTCGTCCACAGGGGACGGAAACCAGGGTTAATAAAAATGCAACTGATCCTCGACAAAATCACGACCCCCGATGAATTGCCGCTTGTCTCGCGCGCGCGCCTGCTGGATGCGCTTCACGAGAGCCTTGCGTCATGCACTTCGACCATCATCAACGGGCGCGCAGGGACGGGCAAAACCATGCTCGCTACCGATTTCGCACACCGATCGGGAAGACGCGTCGGCTGGTACAAGGTGGACGCGGCGGACACGGAGCTGCGCGTCTTCTTTCAATATCTGGTCGAGAGCGTGAGCCGCCTGCGCACGGGCTTCGGGCAGGAAGCCCTGCATCGGCTGTTGGCCGAGACGACCAACATAGAGGACGTGCCGCTGCTTGCAGAAGCTTTTGTTTACGAGCTGCTGGAAAGCGCGGGCGAGCCGCTCTTGCTGGTGATAGACGACCTGCATCTTGTCTACGACGCCGAATGGGTCGTGCCGTTTTTCCGCCGCCTCCTTCCGCTCTTGCCCGCAGACGCGCACGTACTGATTACGGGCCGTAGTCTGCCACCCGCTCCGCTCTGGCGCATGCGCTCCAAGCAGACGCTCTGCGTGATAGAAGAAGAGATGCTGGCCTTTACCGAGGACGAGACCAAAAAATTGTTCGAGCTGTACGGATTGGCCGACAAGCATGCCGGGAACGTGTTGGACGAGACACACGGGCGCGCGGCGGTCATCGATGCCTTGGCGCGATTGATGAGCGCTTCGAGCAAAGCCGCCGAATCGGTCGCCGCTATTAAAAGATGGCGACGCATGATTCCGGTTGATTTAGTCCAGAGCTAAAAAGGGCTCACACAAGTCCGCCGGTTTTGCTCGCGGCGCATGAGCGTTCCGAGCAGAATTTCATTGCCCAGCCTCGCGCGGAAAATTTTTCAGTAAGGAGAATTCAAACAGGGATGGACTGGATGAACAGGATAAAAGAATTTTCGATTTTGGATTTTAGATTTGCGATTGAAAGACAAATCCAAAATCGGCAATCGAAAATCTAAAATTCTTCATCCTGTCTATCCTGTCCATCCCTGCTAATTCTTTCTTCGTCTTAAGCTGACCTACTATCCGCGACAAGCGAAACGTAGATAGCGAGTATTTCACTGTGATAAGCTCGGTGACCCGACGAGAGTCTGTGAGTAGAGAGGCGTTGGCGCAAGCCCCTTACGGCACGGCGTGGCCCATGGAGCCGCCGCCCGAAAGCGAGCGCCCGCGCCCTGTAAAGGAGAGGCCGCCCCTGTCACAGCCCGCATTCTTTCTACGCACCAAGTTGCTGCCGCCACGGCCTGCCCCGGCGCTGCTTTCGCGTCCCCGCCTGACCGAACGTCTGGTGCAAAATCTGGAACATCCCATCACGCTCGTCACGGCCAACGCGGGCTCCGGCAAGACTACGCTCGTAGCCGATTTTGTGCGCAACCACGCGCGCTCGTTCGTCTGGTATCAGCTCGACCACACGGATGCAGACCCTTCTGTCTTTCTGGGCTACGTCACTCACGGCATCAAGCAGGTCGCGCCCGGCTTCGGCGAAGTGATGCTCTCTTATTTGCAACAGGCGGCGGACGAGCTGGCGCAACAGCCCGAGCGAGCCGTGGACGTGCTGCTCAACGAAGTCCTTGAAAAAATCGAGCAACAGTTGATTCTGGTCCTTGACGATTATCATCACCTGGGGACGGAGACGGCAGTGCATCGCGTCGTTGACCGCTTGATTGCTTACATGCCGGACGTCCTGCATCTGGTGATTATCACGCGCGACATCCCACCGCTTTCGCTGGCGCGTCTTCGCGCGCACAATTCCATTGCCATCATAGACCGCTCGGAGCTGCTCTTTACGGATGAAGAGACGCAACAGCTCTTCCGCAAAGTTTTCGACCTTGAGCTGACGCCCGAACAATTGAAGGAGTATCGCGAACGCACGCGCGGCTGGATTACCGCGCTGCAACTGGTTCGACAGGTGGCGCAGCGGCAGGCGCTCTCGCAAGCGCCGGGCGTGAACGGTGCGCCCGACCTAGTGGAAATCCTGCGGCAATCAGAGCGCGACATCTTCGACTATTTCGCCGAAGAAGTTTTCGCGGACGAGACTGAAGAAGTGCAAAAGTTTTTACTCGGCCTCGCGCTTCTGGACCGCATAGAGACCAACGTGTGCAGCAAGCTTTTCCCCGAAGCCAATTGCCGCAACGCGCTGCCCTCGCTCGTGCGCCGCAACGTCTTTATCACGGTCGCTTCGGACGAGCGCGGCGAAGAGTATCGCTTACATCCCCTGTTCCAGAGTTTCCTGCGCCGTCGCTTGAGGACAGAAATCGGGCGCACCGGAGTCGCGCAGGAGCACGCGCGCCTTGCCAACTATTTTCTGGAACAGGAAGCATGGGAACAGGCCATGCACCATTTGATAGAAGCGGAGGATTACGAGCGCGCCGCCAACGTGATCGCCGAAAAAGGAGACGCGTGGATAACGAGCGGCGCGCTCGGCTCTTTGATTGCTTATGCGGAAGTGTTGCCGGTCGCGGCGCTTGAAAATCACCCGCGCGCTCTTGCACATCGTGCCGAGGCCGCGCGTCTTCAGGGCGAATACGATGCGGCACAAACGCTCTTTCGCCGCGCCGTCACACTGCTCAACGAACAGGGCGATAGCCACTGGGAAGCCGAGGCGCTTCATTCGCTGGCGGCAATCGCGCGCCGTCGTGGCGAGTTTGAGACGGCCTTCTCCTACCTGGACCGCGCCGCCGAGTTGACGGACGAAGGCTCTGTCGTGCGTATGAAGTGCGGCAACACGCGCGGGCTTTGTTTGATGGTGATTGGCGATCTGGCCGCCGCCGAGCGCGAGTTTCGCGCGGCCCTCCAACTGGCCGAAGAACAGGGCGAAGAACGCTATGCGCGCTTGATTGCCCACAACCTCGGCTTGCCCGCCATGATTCGCGGTGATTTTGGCGAGGGCTTGCGCTGGTTGCGCCGCATGTTGCCGGACCCGAGCCTGCTCGCGCCGCCCGCGCCGCAGGAAGCCACCGCGCACTTGAACATGGCGCGCGCCTACTTTTATCGCGGTGACATGACGTCCTGCGAAAAGCATCTGGAACAGGCGCTCGAACGGAGCCAGCTTTTTAATCAGATTGCGCTGCTCGGAGAAATCTTCGAGACCTACGGCAACCTCTATCGCGAAACGGGCGAGGCCGCGCGTGCCGCAGAATTTTACGAACGCGCCGCGCGCGCCTACGAGGAAGCGGGCCTCGACGTGACGCGCTTTGAGCTGCTTGAAGAACAGGCCATGCTTTATCTTCAACTCGGAGACATGGCGGCTGCGCGCGAGAGGATTGAGCGCCTGACGGAAGCGCGCGAGAGCGTCAGCAATAAGATGGGTGTAGCGACTTCCCGCCCCGCGCACGCGCGCATCCTGCTGGCCTCCGGCGACTTTGAGGGCGCACGCCGCGAGCTGCTTCCCGCTCTGCATTATTTTCGCGAGCACAAGCTCAACTACTACGAGGCGCAGGCTTCTATGGAGTTGGCCGCGTGCGCGCACGCCGCGGGACTTGAGAGCGAGATGCTTGAACACCTGCGCCGCGCCGTCGATCTGGCCGCGCGTTATGATTACGAATACTGGTTGCAGCGAGAGGTCCAGCAGAACGCGCAGCTCTTCTCTATGGCTGAAGCCGTCGAGCTTCTGCCTGCGGACGTGCGCGAACAATTGGCCGCAGCTCCGAAGACGGAGAAGCGAGTGGCCGCGCCCGTAGCAGCATCCGTCGCGGTCGCAGCCAAACCCGTCACGGATTTGACAATCAACATGCTCGGCCCGGTGGAAATCTTCCGCGACCCGGCCCGCGCGTTCGCGCCCGATGCCTGGACCACCAAGCGTGCACGCGACATCCTGTGCTTCATAGCCTCGCGCCGCCACCGCCGCGCCTCCAAGGACGTCATCATAGACACCTTCTGGGGCGAGGCAGATTTTGAAGTCGTGGAAAAGAATTTTCACCCGACGATTTCACACATTCGCAAGGCGCTCAACAGCAACCAGCCCCTGAAGCAGAATTTCCTGCTCTATCGCGACGGCGATTACCAGTTGAGCCCGAATTTTTCTTACTGGATAGACACGGAAGAGTTCGAGCGCTTCGTGGCCGAAGGCGAGACGGCGCGGCGCGCGCGCGCCTTTGACCAATGCATCGCGGCTTACGAAAAAGCCATCGCGCTTTATCGCGGAGAGTTCATGCAGGGGAGCTACGAGGATTGGGTCGAGGAGCAGCGCTCTTATTATCGCGAGCAATACCTGCGCATGCTCGAAGCGCTGGCAGCCGTGGCGCAGAAAGTTGAAGACTGGCCGCGCGCGCTCGACTTAGCCCAGCAGATTTTGCGCGACGATCCCTTTCGCGAAGACATTCATTGCATGATGATGCGCGCGCAAGCGGCCACTGGAAATCGTGCTGCCATCAAGGAACACTACGAAACTCTTCGCCGTCTACTGCACAAGGAATTGAACGTCGAGCCTGCGGCAGAGACGCAGAAGGTCTACAAGGAATTGATGAAATAGCAGGGGTCGTGTAGTATGTAGCCCCCGATAACTACCCGACAATCACCGTAAAATTGTAATCTCGATGCAACATATTCGAGCTACACGTTGACTAACATTTATCGCGCTTTTCCTCTCGGTGTATTCCTGATAAACCTCGCATGTGTCAGGAGTTAAGCTCCGGGTTGAGACGCTCATGGTGAGCGTCAGGGTTTTTCCTGAGACCATGGCTAGAAAAATTTACGAAGGCTCCAAGCAAACGCTCGCGCTTCTTTTAATCGTCTGGCTCGGCGTCAGCCCTGCACTGGCTGGCATCGCTGTGACGGGCGCAGACGGCATCGCCGTCACCGGAGCAGACGGCGTCTCTTTCATAAATACATCGGGCATCGCCGTCACAGGCGCGGACGGCTTTCTGGCTTTCGGCCCGAACGGCATCGCCACCACGGGCGCGGATGGAATAGCCGTCACAGGCGCGGACGGTATTGCGACCACAGGCGCAGACGGCATCGCTGTGACGGGTGCAGACGGCGCTACCTACACAGGCACAAACGGGATTGCTGTGACGGGCGCTGACAGCATGAACGTCGCACGCGCAGACGGCATCGCCGTGACAGGCGCGGACGGCATCGCCGTTACCGGAGCGGACGGGACAACCTACCAGGCAAACTCTGTTTTCATACGGCAGGCTCAGGGCATAGCGACGACCGGCGCGGATGGCATCGCTACCACGGGCGCAGACGGTATCGCCGTCACAGGCGCAGACTCCTTCAACCTTAAACATGCGGACGGGATTGCGGTCACAGGCGCAGACGGCATCGCCGTCACGGGAGCAGACGGCGTCGTTGTTACAGGAGCGGACGGGCAGGTCTTCTCCATTTCACCAAACGGCATCGCCGTCACGGGAGCAGACGGAATTGCCGTGACAGGCGCGGACGGAATTGCCGTCACGGGTGCGGACGGCGTAACACCCAGAGGCGGGGACGGCATCGCGACGACGGGCGCTGATTCCAGCGGCACGCGCGTCGGCTTGCAGAGCGTGGACCCCGAGCTGGCAATCATGCTTGAGCAGTTGACGGACGACAGCAACGTCAACGCCGTCATCGTCTATCATCGTTTGCCTACGGACGCAGACATAGCGGAGTTGCTGCGCGTGGGCGTGCTCGGCGGCACACGTTTCCGCGTGATACCTGCAATTGTCGTCACGGCCACACGCGAGCAGCTTATAAAGATTTCACACTTCGCCTCGGTGCGCTCGATTTATGGCAACAGAACTTTGCAAGCAACGCTTGCTCCGGTTAACTCTCTGAACGGAATCGACCGCGTGCGCAAGGACGCGGAGCTGACGCGCCGCAACAGCGGTCTTCCATATAGCGGGCGCGGCGTCACGGTGGCCGTGCTCGATACGGGTCTCGACGGCACACATAACGACCTCGCTGGCCGCGTCACACAGAACGTCAAGCTGGCGGACGCGGAATCAGCGGGCGTGGGCTTTGTTTATCCTGCCAACATAGAAGGGCTGCCCAACACGGATCAGGTTTACGGGCACGGGACATTCGTCGCGGGTGTCGTGGCCGGAAGCGGCGCGGCATCAAACGGGCGTTACACGGGCGTTGCGCCGGGAGCAAAAATCGTCGGCCTGAGCGCAGGCGATTTGACGCTCTCTTTTGTGCTCGCGGGATTTGATTACCTGCTTGAGCACGGCGCTGCGTTGAACGTGCGCGTCATCAATTGCAGCTTCTCTGCCAACACTGTCTTTGACACGAACGACCCCGTCAACGTCGCGACGAAGATGTTGACAGACAACGGCATCAACGTCGTCTTCTCGGCAGGCAACACAGGGCCGGGATTGCACACTTTGAATCCTTACGCCGTCGCGCCGTGGGTCGTCTCTGTGGGCGCAACGGATGAGCGCGCGCGGCTCGCTGACTTCTCTTCGCGCGGCGCTTTTGGCAGCAGCTTGTTCCGCCCGACGCTGGTGGCTCCGGGCGTGCGTATCGTCGCGCCGCGCAGCATGACGGCGGCGAGCTTGACGGGCGCGCTAGGGCTTGCATCCGGCAACGACACGGCGATGCTGACGCCAAGTGAACTCGCAAGCTACACGGTCGCGAGCGGGACCAGCTTTTCCGCGCCGCAGGTGGCGGGCACTATCGCGCTCATGCTTGAAGCAAATCCGCGTCTGCGTCCCGCCGAAGTGAGAGACATACTGCAACGCACGGCCACGCCGCTCTCTGCTTATTATCAACATGAAGTCGGCGCTGGAATGCTGAACGCGCACGCCGCCGTGTTGGAATCTGCTTTCGCGGAGAGACGAATCGGGACGTGGCGCGCGACGCTTGATCGCGGGCAGGTGCGTTTCGTCAACGACCTGCAAAAGTTCGGCGGCACGGTTCCGACGAGCGCCATGGGCTATGAGACGACCGTTAACATTCCTGATAACACGCTCGTCGCTTCCGTGCAGATTGCGTGGGGGCCGATGACGAGCACAAACGATCTGGGCCTACAGCTTCTGGATAGCACGGGAACAAAACGCGCCGAAGCGAATCTGTTGAATCTTCCGGGCCTGACGGGAAAGCGCGAGCGCGCTTCCGTCAAGATGGCGCAGGCGGGCCAGTGGCGCGTGCGCGTTAATCACACGCTGGGCCGCGCTATCTTTACGCAGCCGTTCGAGGGCGCGCTCGAAACGACACGCGCAGAGTATGCGCCGCTGTCGGATTTGGGAGGCATGAGCCCTTCGGCGCGCGAAGAGATTTATCAGGCGCTCAGAATGTTTGTGATGACGCCTTACGGCAAGAATTTCAGACCGCAGTTCACCGTCACGCGCGCAGACCTTGCAGCCGCGATGGTGATGTCGGGCCGCGTGCCGCAATACTTACCGGGGCAATCCAGATTCAAGGACGTGCGCGATCCATTGACGACGCTCTTTGTAGAGAGCGCGATGTCTGCGCCGGGCGGGCCTCTCTTTACGGACACAACCACGGGCGGCACGTTCCGCCCGGACGACCGTGTTGACAGATTGACGGCGATAGTCGCTCTCGTGCGCGCGGCGGGTCTTCAGGCAGAAGCCGAATCAAGCAAAGGGATGCTGCTGAGCTTCACGGATATCAGTCTGGTTCCGGCCTCCCTGCGCGGCTACGTCTCGGTCGCCATCCAGCGCGGTTTGGTTCAAGCCGACGGTCTAGAGCTTCGTCCAAAGACTGCCCTGACCAGAGCCGAGCTTGCACACGCGCTCGCCGTAATGTCGAAACTGGCGACGGCAGAGTAAACCATTGTCGAGCCCCTGAAAGGGGCGCTATATCAGTAGCCCAGCACGTCAGTGCTGGGAGCACGATGTTGCAATTGTGGTTAAGCCCCGTAGGGGCGACATAATTAGATGTCGCCCCTACGGGGCTCAATCATTTATTCAACGCATGTTCCCACATCTTACGATGTGGGCTACTGATATAGCGCCCCTTTCAGGGGCTGAAGAGTCTCACGGCCTCTTACATCGAATTCACGTAACTCACTTATTGACGAACAACTCTTCTGCGTTCCAGAGCGAGTAGGGGATGATGATGCTCGGGCGATAGTTGCGTACGCGCGCCGTGTTGGCAGCCGTGATGATGTGGCGCGCGACGATGGGGATGACCGGCAACTGCTCTACCAGAATAACCTGTGCGTCGCGGAAGAGGGCGCGGCGGCGCTCCGGGTCTCGCTCGTGCGCCTGTGCCTTTAACAGCTCGTCAAGTCGAGATTCCCAATCGTTTTTGGCCGTGGTTTTTTTCGGATACCACGGGCGGGACGGGCTCGTGCTGATAAGATAGTTGACATAAGAAGACGGGTCGGGCTCGGTCGCGGTTGTTCCCAGCAGCACTGCATCGTAATCAAGGCTCTGTTGCCAGCGGCTCGTCAGCGCCTGAAACTCTATCGGCGCAACCTGCATCTTGATGCCGAGCCGCGCAAGGTCTTCCTGTATCACGCTTCCCATCTTGACGCGCGGCTCGTTCTCGACCGGCACGATTAAAGTAAACTCGACGCGGTTTCCCCCAGAGTCGAAAAGCTCTGGCGCGCCTTCAGGCCCGCGCCATTGAAAGCCCGCCGAGCGTAGCTCCGTGCGCGCACGCTCCAGATTGTACTCGGCGCGCGGGAGGTCTGCGGCTGCCCACGCGCGATTGCCCGGAGAGACGAAACCGTAAAGCGGCGTGGCTAGACCCTGCAAGATTGAGCCCGCGATTGATTCGCGGTCGATGGCGTGCGAGACGGCGCGGCGAAAACGCACATCCGAAAACCACGCTCTCTTGACGGGATCAACCACGGGTTTGCCATTCGTCTCGCCCTCGTTGAGATTGAACCATAGATGGTCCGTATTCAGCCCCGGCCCGAGGTCGTAGGCGCGCACCGGCCCGCTGCCTGCACGCAGCGCAACGTAATCGCTCGGGCGTACGCGGTCTACTATGTCCAGTTGTCCCTGCGTGAGCCGTGTAAAGGCTGCGTTCGGGTCGCCGACGACTTCCAGCACGAGATTGTCGAGGTAGGGAAGCTGTGTGCCCGCCGCGTCCTTTTTCCAGTAATGAGGATTCGGCTTGAGCGCGACGCGCTCGCCGGGTGTGCTGGCCGCGATCATGAAAGGGCCGCTCGTCACAATCTCTCTCGGGTCTGAGGAAATCGCGTAGCGGTCGCGAAACGTGCCGCGCTCTAAATCCTTTTCGAGGACGTGACGCGGCAAGACCATCAAGTTTGAGAGATAGTTTTCGGGCGCGGCTATGGGTTCAGGAAAAGCGAGCTTTAGATGTCGCTCGTCAATCACGGTCGCTTCGATGGGGCGTCCGCCGATGAGCATCGCGTCGCGGAAACTGGGAGACGCCGTGCGCTCGTCATAAATCGCGCGCAAAGTAAACTCGACGTCTTGCGCCGTGATGGGCCGCCCGTCGGAAAACTTCACGCCGTCGCGCAGCGTGACGTCGAGCGTGCGCCCGTCCTCGTTAAGCTGCCACGTCTCTGCGAGCCCCGGCCTGTACTTTTGCTCGTCGTGGTCAAACTCCGCGAGCCGCCCGCTCGTCAGCAAAAATGCGACGATGAAAGAAGCCTCTTCGGCGACCATCACGGGATTCAAGGTCTTGGGTGGCGATGACAGCTTGTAGGTTAAAGAGCCGCCGCGCGTGCCCGCGACGCGCTCGCGCGCTAGTTCCTGTTTGGGCGCAGGGGCTGGCTCGTTCGTGCGCTGGCACGACGCGGCGAACAGGAGCGCCACCAGCAGAAAAAAGACAAGCGGAGGTCTCAGCGGCCAGAGTCTCATTTTTTTTACGATGCAGAAGGAGAAACGATTTTGATGTTCCGGCTCTCGGACGGAGCGCGCTCCGGATTCAATCATGAATGCGAAGCATTGTCCAGTAGTTAAAGTAACCCGCGCTCGTATATCAATTTCAAATAGGAATCACCGCCGAGACGCAGAGGGCGCAGAGCAGGCGCAGAGAGTTGAATTAGTTTTCTCTGCGCCTGCTCTGCGTTCTCCGCGTCTCGGCGGTGAATGAGCTGAGGAGACTGCTGTCTCAGATTTCAAACAGAACCATTGCCCGCTCGTGTTGCATTTTGTACGGATAGAAGATAAACAGGCTGAGGTCTGAAAGCAAAAAAGTTTCCGCCCCGGCCATCCCTTTCGTCTTCGGTCAAGGACTCTTGAGTGCTGAAAATTATTCTCAATAGATTTTTTCAGGGCGTGGTGGTCGTCCTAGTTGTCTCTGCTGTGACTTTCTCTTTGCTTGCCGCCGCCGGAGGCAGCGCGCTCAATGCGCTGAGAAGCGAGCCTCAAGTCTCGGAAGAGACGATTAATCGCACGGCACGCACATACGGGTTGGACCAGCCGCTTCCCGTTCGCTATGCGCGCTGGCTCGCGGGCGTAGTGCGCGGCGAGATGGGCGAATCCTTCTACTATCACGCGCCCGTATGGGGCATCATACGCCCGCGCCTTTTGAATACGCTGGCGCTTGCGTGCGCGGCGATTGTGATTGCGCTCTTGATTGCGCTTCCGCTCGGCGCGTGGGCGGCGCGCAAGCCCCGTGGCTGGGCCAATAGCGTGTGTGATGCGGTGGTGCTGGTTGCCTCTTCCACGCCGCGCATCGTCATCGCGCTCATCGCGCTGGCGCTCCTTGCGCGCATCTCCATTTCACAGGGAGGCGCGAATCAAGGCGCGCTTGTTACAAGCTCTCTGACGGGATTTTTTATTCCGGCGCTGGTCTTGAGCGTGCCGCTCATTGCGCTCTGGCTGGCGCAGGCGCGCGATGGTCTGGCGCTGGCTTTACAGGAAGATTTTGTGCAGGTGGCGCGCTCGAAGGGCTTGACGGAAAGCGTCGTCGTCCGGCGTCACGCGCTGCGCGCGGCGCTCAATCCGCTGATTACGATTTTCGGTCTGGCGCTCGGCAGCCTCGTGAGCGGCTCTGTCATCGTCGAGACGGTGTTGGGTTGGCCGGGGCTCGGACAGTTGAGCGTCGTGGCGGTGCGCGCGCGCGACGTGCCGCTTTTGATGGGTGTGGTGCTGGTGACGGCGACAGCGGTGCTCGTGGGAAATCTTGTGGCCGATGTTCTGCTGTGCCTCAACGACCCGCGCATGCGTAAAAAACAGTGACGAGTGACAAGAAAGTGACAAGTGACGAGTGACAAGTGACAAGCAAGAGAAAAGACAAGCTGTTTTAACTCGTCACTTGTCACCTGTCACTTGTCACTGCTTTTAAGATGGTGGAAGCTCCGGCAGCACAAAAGGGAACTGAAGAGGCCGTGGAAGATTTTCTGTCCGAGCGGCGCTCGCTCTTTCGTCGCCTGTTGGCGCTCTCGCGGCGACGGCCAAAGCTCGTCGCGGGCTTTGCTATCATCGCACTCTTTTATCTCGTCGCCGTCTTCGCGGATTTTCTAGCGCCATACGACTATCGCTCTCAATCAAGACGCGAGCTGCTTGCGCCGCCGCCGCCCGTGCATTTTCGCGATGCGGAGGGACGCTGGCACGCGCGCCCATTTGTTTACGCGCGCCGTCTGGCAGACCCGCTCGAACGCCGCTATGTAGAGGACGAGGGGCGCGTTTACGAACTACAATTTTTCACGCGCGGTTATCCGTACAAGCTTTTTGGTTTGATTCCGACTAGCAGGCATCTGTTCGGCCTGCGCGGTGTGGATGCGGAAGCTGTGGGTGTGCGCGTGCATCTACTGGGCACAGACTCGCTCGGGCGCGACCGTCTCTCTCGCCTGCTGGTCTCGACGCGCTTCAGCTTGGTTGTCGGGCCGCTGGGGACGATTCTAGCGTGCGCGCTCGGCGTCGTGTTGGGTTGCGTCGCGGGCTACTCCGGGCGCTTCGTGGACGCGGTGCTGATGCGCGCGGCAGATGCGATGATAGCTTTGCCCGTGCTGGTTCTGGTTTTAGCGGCGCGCGCGGCCTTTCCGCTTGAGCTTCCGCCACGACGCGCGATTCTGCTCCTGCTGTTGATCTTTACAGCCGTCGGCTGGGCAGAGATGGCGCGTCTGGCGCGCGGTCTGGTCGTCGCGCTCAGGGAGAGAGAATTTGTGCTTGCCGCGCGCTCAATAGGCTTAACCAGAACGCGTATTCTCTTTCGCCACATTCTGCCGAACGCCGCGCGCCCGCTTCTTGTGCAGGCGACTATCTTGCTGCCCGCATTTCTTTTGACTGAGACGGCGCTCTCGTTTCTGGGCGTCGGCCTGCAGGAGCCTGAGGCGAGCTGGGGCAACATGCTCACGGAAGCGGGCGACATCACGCATCTTTCCGCGCAGCCTTTCATGATGCTCGCGCCCGCCTTCGCCATCTTCATCTTCGTCCTCGGCGTCAGACTTTTGAGCGACGGCCTGAAAATGAAAAGCGACCGCGCGACGTGATAAGCTTAAGAACGCTAAGAAAGAAAATTAACAGGGATAGACAGGATAGACAGGATAAAAAAGATTAAAGAACAAGAGTTCCTTCCTTTCTTATCCTGTTCATCCTGTCCATCTTGTTTGAATCTGAGATTGCTTATGCATCGTGAAGATAAAAATCCGCGTCAGGTGATTTGCCGCGTCTTCGTCTTTGTGCTTGTGGTGCTCTTGTGCGGGTGCAAGAGTGCGCCGGAGTCTAATCAGACGGCGCAGCAGGCTGGCCTGCCTCCCGTGGTTGCGACCGTGGGGGAGCGCAGTATCTCGACTAAGCTTTACGAGATGTACTTAAAGAACGGGCAGGATGAGCTGGGGATAAATCCTGCGACGGAAGAGGGAAGGCGAAAGCTGGACCTGTTGCGCGAGGGCATCGTTTCGGAGTTGATAGACCGCGTGTTGATTGCGCAGGAAGCCGAGCGGCGCAATCTCAACATTACGCCCGAAGAGATGACGGAAGCCGAGCGGCGCGCTGTCTCGCAGTTTGGCGGCGATAAGCCTTACGACGAATATCTGGCGCAGCATCGTCTCTCGCGTGATGAATACAGGGACGTCATCAAGTGGGAAGTCTACGGCCGCAAGCTCCGCGAGGATTTATTCAAGGGGCTCGATGCTTCCGACGAGGACGTGAAAAAATATTACGACGCACACAAAGAGGACGCGGCCTTTCAGTTGCCCGAGCGCGTCGCGGCCTCGCACATTCTCATCAATGCGCGCCCGAATGTTATCGCGCAGCAACTCCAACGCGAACAGAATCTCTCGGGCGATGCCCTGGAAAAAGCCGTGCGCGAGGAGATGGCGCGGCGTCGCGCGCGCGCCGAAGAGTTGCGTCGTCGTGCAGCCGCAGGCGCGGACTTCGCCGCGTTGGCGCGCGAGACGAGCGATGATCCTTCATCGCGCGAGCAGGGCGGAAGCTTGGGCACGTTCACGCAGAATTCTCATCCGAAAGCTTTTGACGACGCGGCGTTTCAGACCAAACCCGGCGCGGTGAGCCCTGTGGTTGAGACGGATTTCGGTTTTCACGTTATCAAAGTCTCGTCGCACGAGAAGCCGCGCACGCAAACTCTTGAAGAAGCGACCCCGGAGATTCGCCGTCGCCTCCTTGCGGAGCGCGAGGCCGTGCGCCTCAAAGAATGGCTCGCGGAAGCGCGACGCACTGCCAAGATACGCATCAACGAGCCCTTCCGTTTCGGCTCGCTCAAGAATGAGTTTCCTGCAATGTAATTGCAATAATTAATCTCGCAATTGCAACAATTAGCGTTTTCCTCTCGCCTCAAGTTTTCCTCAAGTTTTTAGACGCGCTGGAAGTGGCCGATTTTTCTAAGAAATCGGCCACTTTTTCTTTTTTTCGGGCGCTCAAGTTTTTCTCAATTCCCGCACGCTATTTTCCATACCGTTGATTGACTGGAAAAGTCCATTGAAACCCGAAAGCGCAAACCCGGAGGCCTACATGATTCGCAGCATTACCGAAAAGCTCGCCGCAGCAGTTTTAATCCTGATGGCATTGGCCGTCACCGCGCAGGCCGCGACCCTGAGCCCGACGCTTGAGTCCGCTCTTGCTACACAGTCGCTCGATACGGACGCGGGTCTCGTCATCATCTCTTTCAATACCACTACGGGGCTCAACGAATCGCACCTTAATACCTTACGCGGCTTAGGCATTACGCAGGGCTTCACGTTCCAGAACCTTGGCATGGTTGCCGTCCCCGCCACGCTCGCACAGGTCAAGTCGCTCTCTACGAACCAGAGCGTGCGCTCCGTGTGGTCAAACGACCGTTTGGAATATTTCATGGAGCAGGCGCGCATGCTGGCGGGTGTGCAAAGAGTGCTCACGGACGCGAGCTTCACCTACGCCAACGGCGGCCTGCCCGTCTCTGGCAAGGGCGACTTCTCCGTGATGGTGATTGATTCGGGCATCGATGCCACGCACAACGATTTGAAGTTTGGCGACAAGGTCGTACAGAACGTGCAGGTCATCACGAGCACGCAGATGTCACCGGGCACGTTCACGCCGCTCGTCACTATTGAGAACGTGCCGAACACGGACCAGAGCGTGGGCCACGGCACGCACTGCGCAGGCATCATCGGCGGCACGGGACAGAACAGCGGCGGTCGTTACGCGGGCGTTGCGCCGGGCGCGAAAATCATAGGCTCGGGTTTGGGCGCGGGCCTCTTTGTCATCAACGCGCTCGGCGCCTGGGAATGGGCCGTCACTAACCAGTTTCGCTATAACATTCGCGTCATCTCCAACTCCTACGGCAGCTTTGCTCCCTTTAACCCGGACGACCCCGTCAACATCGCCAGCCGCACTCTCTACGACCGCAACGTCGTCATCGTTTTCGCAGGCGCGAACAGTGGGCCGAGCAAGGGAACATGGAATCGTTACGCCAAAGCGCCGTGGGTGATTGGCGTCGCGATGGGCCACAAGGAAGGCGGGCTCGCCAACGGTAGCTCGCGTGGTCTGCCGCGTGATGATCGTTTAAGCAACAGCGACCCGCTTGATGACTACGACGCGCCGACCATCACAGCGCCCGGTCACGGTCGCGAGTTCGCAGCCAACTCCACGAAGTACACAGCGGCCATCATCTCCACGCGCTCGACTTCCAATGTCTCTGCCAACGGCGGCGCAAACGATCAGGAAATTCCGGTGGCCTTCGTTCCGTTCTACACGCAGATTGTAGGCACTTCGATGGCGACGCCGTTTGTCGCCGGAACGGTCGCGCTCATGCTCGACGCCGACCCCAATCTGACGCCCGACGAAATCAAGAGCATCATCACCGAGACTGCCACCAAAATGCCGGGCCGCGAGGAATGGGAAGTCGGCGCTGGCTTTATCAATGCTTACGCAGCCGTCGATAAAGTTTTCAATCGCTCGAAGAACTACGGCTCGCTTAATAATCCTGCTTACAACGTGCGGCTCGAAGTGAGCGGCCCCCAGCCCACGAGCTTCAGCATCCCGTTTGATCCGACGGCGACGCCCGGACCGACTTCAACCAACGCCAGACCCTTCACCGTCGAAGAAGGCACGAACATTCTGGACGTTTTCATCTCGACGGCGTTCGCGGGCCAGACCAATCCGGTCGGCCTAGTGCTGACAGACCCGACGGGCAAGACTTATTCGAGCGGCATCGGCCTGCCTCAGTTGAACGCTGCGGTCAGACAGGTGCTGGTGAGAAACCCCGCGCCGGGTCAATGGATAATGGAAGCGCGCGGCCTGCGCGGTGTGACGACGCAGGGCGTGAGCACTCCGCTGCTGCCGACTTCGGGCGTGGCTGCACCCGGCAACATCACCGGCACGATTACGAAAAAGCGCATCACCATCTCGCCGAGCCTAGGAGACATTCAGGGACACGCTAATCAAGCAGACATCGAATTAGCGATTATCAATCGCCGCATGGATGGCTTCAATGACGGCACGTTTCGCGCGGACGCGGAAGTGACGCGCGCGGACTTTGCTCGCTCGCTCGCCTACAACGTTCCGCTCCGGCAACAGATTGCGACCAGCCCTAGATTCACGGACATCTCAAGCGACCTCGTGCCGTTTGCCGAAGCCGTGACCGCGCGCGGCGCTGGCTTGCGCGACTTCTATACTGCTCAATCTTCAGCCGCACCGGGCGGGCTCATGAGCGCTGGCGGCGCGACCTTTAATCCGGCTGCTTCCATCAGCCGCCTTGATCTGGCCGTCGCTTTTATACGCGCGCTCGGCCTGGACGCCGAAGCGAAGGCGAAAGCCAATTCGACTATCACGTATCAGGGGCAGACCGTTATCGAGAGTGCACAGATACCGGGTGAGCTTCGCGGCTATGTGCAGCTCGCCATCGATAAAGGATTTCTGGAAGTTTACCCGGCAGAAGTGCGGCAAACGCCGACGGGATTTGTAGCCATTCCGGGGCCGCGCGTTGAACCGAACGCCGCCGTCACGCGCGCCGCTCTAGCCACGAAGTTCAATCTCTTTGCACCAAGATTCGCGGCGGGCAGTTAACTACCTTGAGCTTGTGACGCCTCCCTTCAAAAGGAGCGTCACAAGCTTTTTTCAATCGGCACAGAAACTTTTTTGAGGAATTGATAACCCAGCACCACTTTTGCGGAGGCCATGAAAATGTTGAAGAAGCTTACAGACATTCGTTACATCCTAGCCATCGTAGTGTTCATCATCGTCGCGTCTCTCTTGCTCAACAAGGCCGCGACCATCCCGGCCAGCGCCGACGCAAGCCCGCTTTCGGTGATTGTGGAGCTGCGCGACGAACCGGCTGCTGTTTATAAAGCACGCGCGGAAAAATCTGGCAGCGCTGTTTCGACCGAAGCTCTGGAAGCTTACCGTCAGGGCTTACGCACACGTCAGGACGATTTCCTGAAAGCTCTCTCCGCGAACGGCGTTCAATTCACCGTCAGAGACCGCGCGATTAAAAATCTTGACGGCACGACAGCCGCGACGATTCAGCTTCGCTACACGCTCGTCTTCAACGGCATCACCCTGAACGTCCCGCGCTCTGCGGTCTCCGCCATCGAAGCCATGCCGCAGGTGAAGAAGGTTCACGCGAATGGCCGCCTCTACACGATGCTCAACAAGAGCGTGGACTACATCAACGCGCCCAAAGTCTACGGCGCGCAGAAAGAAGTAGGACAGGCTGACAGTCATCTCGACGGCTATGAGGGTCAGGGCGTCAACATCTCCATCATAGACACGGGCGTCGATTGGACGCACCCGATGTTTGGCGGCGACCCGACTCCTCCGCGTCTCGGCGTTGCGCCGCCGACACCAGCCGCGACCAGCACCAACAAGAAGGTCATCTATTACCTGCCCCTGACGGACATCGCCGCCAACGACGGCTTTGGTCACGGCACGCACGTAGGCTCGACCGCCGCCGGTTATCTCGCGCAAGCTCCCGGCGCTGACGGCATCCCGAGCACGGCTGACGACGTGCGCCTCTATGGTGTCGCGCCGCAGGCGAAGCTCATGTCCTACAAGGTGTGCAGCGATGTCTATTCGAGCATCTACGCCGCTTCCGGTGTCCCGCTCGGCGGTTGCGAAGCTGCGAACACCATCATGGCGCTCGAAGATTCAGTTTCGCCTTTCACCTTGACGGGCCAGCAGAAGCCCATCGCGCACGTCATCAACATGAGTTTGGGCGGAGGCGGTGGTCCTGATAATCCGACTGCCGTTGCGGCCAGCAACGCCGCGCTCGCCGGAGCGATAGTCGTGGCCTCTTCCGGCAACTCCGGCCCCGGCGAAGGCACAACGGGCTCTCCCGCAGCGGGCACGCACGTCATCTCCGTTGCCGCCAACACGCATCCGGGCGGCGGCTCGTCATGGTCGGCAGAGCTAATTCAGGGAAGCTCGTTTCCGTCAACCCGCACCGGCGCGGTCTCGCCCGCGAGCAGCTACGCAGCAGCCGCAGGCTCTACGCGCATCACTCTCTTCCCGATGTCCGGCTCGGCTGGACTGCCCGCGGGCTCAATGGCGCAACGCTACGTTTACGTCAACAACCCTACGTCGCCGGTATGGCCCGTGACAGTTGCGGGGCGCATCGCTCTTGTGAGGGATGCTCTCGGCGCAACTATTTTTGACATCGTCGCGCAGGCGAAGAACGCGGGCGCGGTCGGCGTCATTCTCTTTGACGATAGAGGAACGGTGAACGGCGTCAGGACGGAAATCCCCGCGGCGACGATTGCTCCCGCCGACGGCGAAATTCTGGTTGATGCGCTTTCTTCTACGGACGACAACAACGTGGACCCGGCCAACGGCGCAATGTCCGAGCTGCCCGTTCGCATGAACCCGTTTTTGACGGATAAGTTCATGGGCGAAGTTGCTAACTTCAGTTCACGCGGCCCAGTGCAGGGCTTGGGCCAGGTCAAGCCGGACATCTCCGCACCGGGCGTGCAGGTGTTTGCAGCAGTCCCGCCCGCGAGCTTAATCGGCGCGCTGGCTGCGGTTGCTTCTCCGACTTCTCCGAACTACTACCACCTCGACGGCACGTCCATGTCGTCGCCGCACGTCGCGGGCTCGGTGGCGCTCATACGCCAGGCGCATCCTGATTGGACACCCGACATGGTTCGCACCGTGCTCATCAACACGGCGACCAACATGCGCAACGAAGCGGGCGCGGCCAAGGCCGACAACGCCGCCGAATCAATTCTGGAACAGGGCGGCGGCCTGATTGATGTCTACAGGGCTGTGAACGCAAAGGCGCTGATGGGCATAGAGGGCGACGGCATCACGACGCCCGGCATCCTCGGCAGCTACTCTTTCGGCGAAGTCCCCGTGGTCAACAGCCGCACGACGCACACCATTCCGGTGACGGTCGTGATACGCGATCTTTCGGGGCAGGGCGGCACGTATAACCTGCGCGTCGTCAACAATCGCGGTCTTGAGCGCAACGGCGTGAGCGTCAATTTGAGCAGCGCAAGCGTGAACGTGCCTGCCAACGGCACGGCCAGCTACACCGTGAGCGCAACCGTCGACGGCAACGTCGTGCGCGACATCACAGACAACATCAACCTTCAATGGTACGTCGCGGCCTCGTCAGCATCCGGCGGGCAGACTCTTCGCTCGTCCTTCTTCATGAAGCCTTCGCGCACGCTGCCCACAGAGCCGCAGTTTGATACGCAGACCACCGCCGACATCATGCCCGCGATGGATGCTGGCAATCAGCTTGCGAGCGGCGTCACCTACAAAGATTTCCCGATGGACCTGGACGCTTCGGCGCTCGCGCTCGAAGGCCGTCTGGAATTTCTGGAAGTCAACGACAGCGGCGTCAACGACCTGGATTTTTATCTCTTCGGGCCGGACGATGCTGAAAATCCGATTGCAGTTTCCGGCGTGCAGGGTGGACCGGAATACATCAAGGTCGTCATCAGCAAACCGGGCCGCTACACGTTCCGCGTCACCGGCTACGCCAACGCGCCCGCGACAGACTTTACGCTCACGACCACGAAGACCTTGGGCAGCGCGCCGCCCACGCCGCAAACCATCGCAGGCGATTTCACCAACGCAGAAGGCAAGCCCGTTGATTTCGACGGCGCAATCACGCTGAACTGGCAGCCTTCAGGCGGCGAGACCGGCTACGAAGTCGAGCGTTCGACCGCTGGCGCAAGCTATCAAGTCATCGCCAGCACGAATGCAGGGCAGACGAGCCTCAATCTTGCGGACCAGCCGAACGGCGAGAATCGTTATCGCGTGCGCGGTCTGACGCCGGGACAGATAGGCTCATACGTCACCGCTCCAAGCGAAGCCACCACAGTCATCATTGACCGTCGCGGAAAAGTGGACATCACTTCGCAGGTGGCGAGCGCCATGTCTAACGTCTCGTTCGCGGGCGGCATCTTCACCTTGGATTTAGACCTGACCAACAACTCAACAAACGCTTACGTCCCGCTCGTCGAGCTGAACGTCGTGCGTATCACTTCAACTTCGGGCACGGTCGTCGTCAAGAACGCGGACAACAACGCCAACGGCAAGACGGCGCAGAGCGCGGCACTGTTTGGCTACTCGAACCTGCTCGGCTCGGACGAAGTGTGGAGTCCGGCAGAGAAGACGGGCAAGCGCACGCTCGTCTTTCAGGACAACTCGGCGGAGTTGTTTAGCTTTGACGTCGCGGTGACGGCATTCCAGAGCGGCTCTACGGGAGGCGGCGCTGGCGCTGCTCCGCAGGGAGGCGCAGGCTCGGGCGGCACGAGCGGGGGCACAGGCGGAGCGGGCTCGCTCCTGCCCTTGAGCAAGGTCATGCGTATCACGGTCAACCCGCTGACGAAATCGGTCACGGCGAAGCTGCTGTAAGCAGATCGCTCCGGCGACCGTTCGGGCCGAAAGACCTCTCCGAACTTTTCGGCCCGAGCTTGAAAGGGAGCAGCCCGCTTGGGGGAGCGGGCTGCTCCCTACCGAGCCGATGAAACATTTAAGGACGCGGGCCGGATGAAACAGACCGTGCGAGCGTCATGAAAATCAGCGTCGCGTGAAACTTCAGAGTTTGCACGGAAAGGATTACGAAAATGGCAGCCAGAGCAGCAATCAAAATCTTGACCTCTCGCTTGTGTCTTGCGGTCGCGGCCTTCGCCTTTGTCTTCGCCTCCGTCTTTTATCTTCCGCACGCGGGAGGACGAAGCGCGGCACAGATAACGAAAGTGGCAACTGTTAACACGAGCGCGACGGGCGCGAAGGTTGACCCGCTCCTCGTCAAGCTCTTTAACACGAGCGCGCCTGCGCAGGCCGTGCCTGTGGTCATCACCTACAGGTCAAAGCCCTTGAAGGCAGAGCTTGACCGGCTGCAAGCAATCGGTATCAGAAAGGGATTCGCGCTGCGTGAGTTGCCGATGGTCATCGCGCCCGCTAACGCCGTGCAGCTTTCCGCTTTGAGAACTCAGCCCGGTGTGCGCTCAATCTGGTCAAACCGCATTTTGAAAATTTTCACCAACGAGAGCCGCCGCTTTATAGGCGTGCCGCAACTGATGGGCGACCGCGAAGCAACGCTCGCCAACCGCCAGCATCCGGGGATGCCGGTTTCAGGCAAGGGCATCGGCATCGGCTACATAGACACGGGCATCGACGGGACGCACGCGGATTTGCAGTTCGGCTCAAAGACCGTGCAGAACGTCATCCAGCCAATTTCGGAGACGACTGTGGGCGACGGCGGATTGGCCGTCGGCGTCGGCATTAATATCTTCGACGTCATTTATGAAGCGGCGGGCTTTTACGCTCCCGTTTATCTGGAAAATCAACCGCACTCGGATGTGGAATCAGGTCACGGGACGCACGGCGCGGCGGTCGCAGCCGGAACGGGCGCGTCGTCCGGCGCTTTCTACGGCGGCGTTGCGCCGGGAGCAAGCCTCATAGGCGTCAACTCCGGCAACGAGCTTGGACTTCCGCTGGTTGCCATCCTAGGCGCTTATGATTACCTGATGGTCAACCAGGCGCGCTACAACATTCGCGTCATCAACAACTCCTGGGGCGGTAGCCTCTCGCCCACAGAGATAGACCCGGACAATCCAATCAACATCGCTACGCGCGATGCTCACGACCGCAACATGGTCGTCGTCTTTGCGGCGGGCAATGCGGGCGACGTGTCCAATTCCATCAATCCTTATTCGACTATGCCGTGGACTATTTCAGTCGCGGCTGGCTACAAGCGTGGCTTGGGTCAGCCTACGGACTTCTCTTCGCGCGGCGAGAATAACGGCGACGGCGTGGACGTTGCGGGAATGCCCGCAGACCCCACGGCGCGACCGAATCTCAGGCCGGACATCACGGCCCCCGGCATTGATATTAAAAGCGCGCGCATGAAGGGCGCGGGAATCACGAATACTGCCGGGGCTATTCCCATCTTCGTGGGCTCGAACGATCTCTCGACGATTCCGCCAGCGTTCCTGCCCTTCTACACAACTTCGCAGGGGACGAGCTTTGCTTGCCCGCACATCTCTGGCGTCGTGGCGCTGATGCTCGAAGCCAATCCGCTGTTAACGCCTGATGAAGTTGTCACCATCCTGCGCGAGACGGCCAACCCGATGCCATACACGGAGAGAGAAGTCGGCGCTGGCTATGTTGACGCGCGTAACGCCGTGCGTCGTGCGCTTGGATTAGGAGCGGTCGCGCATCCCTTCAATCTCTTCCCGCAACCGGGCGGCCCGGAGATTGTTGACTTGGAAGGCGACCAGCTTTTCTCAACCGGAGTAAACCCCGCGGGCGCAACCGACGCGCAGGACATTCTTTCCGCCGACTACGCCTACGACGCCGCGAACCGCCAGATTGTTTACACGCTGACTCTGAAAGGGCTCGCCTTGAAGGCAGCCGGTAATTCGTGGGTCATGAGTTCAAACTTCGGCGAGGTGACTATTTACGTGACGGCGACGACCAGCGACACGGGCACTATGAGCTACACCTACGGCAAGATTGATAACAGCCTCGCCATTGCCTCGCAGGAAGATTTGGGCGACGCAGACGCAGGCGAAGTCAGCGGCAATCAAATCATCATCAGGCTCTCGATTGACAAGCTGAGCGCGCCGGAAGCTCTCGGCCAATCAGTCGTCGGGCAGACCTCTACTTCGACAGAGGCGTTGGCGCAAGTCGGCATCGGACTACTGTTCGCTTCCGACACCGCCAACGGCGCGAACTTCAAGGTCGAATAACATCACCGGCCACACGTCATTCCGGTCGGCAAAGGTTTTAATAATTGAGTTTGAGATCAATCGTGACGCGCGTCCGCTCTGACAGAAGCGCGTTACGGTTGCGGTGCAGGTTCGGTGAGCCGCTTGTCGGGGGCGTCTCACCGAACCGACACCACACGCGAAGAGGAGACTAAAGGGTGATGAGAACGGGACGCACGATTATCATGGCGGCAGCGCTCGTGATGCTATTGACGAGCGCTGGCGCGGCTGCGCCGAAAGTAGACCCTGAATTGACAGCGCGACTCGCTTCGGCACAGAGCGTCGCGCAGCTTGGCGTCATCCTGGCGTTTGATACGGACCGCATCACGGACGCGCAGGTCGGGCAAGTCAACGCGCTCGGCATCACAACCGGCGTGCGTATGCGTAATTTTCCGATCATGGCCGTCAACGCCACGCCCGCACAGGTTCGCGCGTTGATGAACCTCAATGGTCTACGCTCCATCTACCTGAACGCTCCCGTACAGCTTTACCTTGACCAGTCAAAGCCACTGATTGGCGTTGACCGTCTTCTCAAGGATGCCGACCTGACAAGACGCAACAACGGCGTGCCGTTCTCGGGCAAGGGTGTCACGATTGCCATCAACGATTCGGGCGTTGACGGCTCGCATCAGGACCTGGCTTTCAATCCTTTGGACCCTACGAGCAAGACTGTTCAGAACGTCATCGTCAATCCGAGCGACAAAGACGGCCTTGTCATCAGGACAAACGGCACGGGCAACGTCGTGGACGGCATTCTGCCGGTGACCTACGCAGAGAACGTCATCAACTCGGACACGAACGGCGGGCACGGCACGCACGTCGCGAGCATCGCCGCCGGGTCAGGCATTGCAAGCGGCGGGCGTTATGCTGGCGTCGCCGCGGGCGCGAGCCTCGTCGGTCTTGGCTCCGGCGCTGGCCTTTTCGTTCTAGGGCAGATTGCGGCCTTTGATTACGCCGCCACCAACCAGTTTCGTTACAACATACGGGTTGTGAATTGCTCCTGGGGAAACTCCGCCGCAGAGGTTGACCCCGATCATCCGATTAACGTGGCGAGCAAGCGCCTTGTCGAACAGCATCACATCGTCGTGGTCTTCGCCAACGGCAACGATGGCGCTTCGGGTGCAAACACACAAAATCGCTGGGCCTCTATGCCGTGGGTCATCACCGCCGGGGCGAGCATGAAGGACGGAAGGCTGGCCGGGTTTTCGTCGCGCGGCTATTTTGAAAATCCTGCTATTCGCCCGACGATTCTGACGCCGGGGACGGGCGGCCCTGCGGGCAAAGGCTTCTCAGCGGCCATCGTCGCCGCGCGCGCACGCACCAATCTTTCGGCCAACGGTCTACATGAAGACGCCGAGATACCTCCGGCCTTTCTTCCGAACTACACGCAGATTTCCGGAACCTCTATGGCCGCGCCGCATCTCTCGGGCGTGGTCGCAACGCTCCTTTCGGCCAACTCATCTTTACTGCCCGAAGATGTCAAGGCCGTGCTTGAACGCACCGCGACGCCGCTCGCGGCTTACGACGAATTTGAAGTCGGAGCGGGGCTCGCCAATGTTCACGCGGCGGTGGATTCCACACTTAACCCTCAAAAGCCTTACGGCAACTTTGGATTCACGGGCAAGGGGTTGACTTTGACTAAAGCCGAAGGCGAGACCTTCGAGGGCACTGTTGCTTCAAACTCGACTTCATCGCACAGCTTTACGATTCCGGCCAACGCTCGCTTTACCTTCATCAAGCTCGAATGGGGCGCAGCCGCAGGCGAGGACGAAGTTGTTGTCGATAACACCAAAATCGTCGTCAACGATTTAGCCCTGACGGTCGGTTATCGCGACGCGCAGAAGTCGCCCGCGAATCAACAGCAACCCTCCGACGGAATTAATGCGGGCGGATTGTTCGGAGCGCGCGAGACCGTCAAGCTTGAGTTTCCGTCCGCAGGCTCGGCCACGGCGCAGGTCAGCGCGGGGCTCATCGGTTTAGGCAACACGGACCAGCCTTATAGAATCGTCGTCACGCATTATCTTTATGATCCGAACGAAGCGGCGGATACTTCCGCGCTTGACGAAGCGACGCGTCTCAAAGCTTTCCGTTTAATCTACGACCGCATGATGGCGGCTGAAGCAGGAGCTTTCCGGCCCGACGATGCGTTGACGCGCGTGGAGATGGCGCGCGCACTGATGCTCGGCGCACGCATCCCGCAGTACATTCCCAATCGTCAGAGCTTTTCGGACATCCCACTGGGCACGCCTGAACAGCTCATCTGTGAATCGCTCAAGCGCGAAGGCGTGATGGGTCTGGATGGTGCGACGTTCGGCCCCGCAGCATCCGTGTCTCGGCTTGAGCAAGCGGTGGCGCTCGTGCGCGCTTTGCGATTGGACGCGCAGGCCAAAGCGAAAGCGAATACAAACGTGACATCAAACGGTCAGGTGCTTTCGGACAACGCGCAGATACCGGCAGCCTTGCGCGGTTATGTTCAGCTTGCGGTGGACAACGGATTGATGGAGGCGTTTCCGGCTGAAGTCAAACAGATTGGACCCGGCCAGTTTCAAGTTCTGCCGGGGCCGCGCTTTGAGCCCACGCGCACAGTCAAGCGCGCGGAATTCCTCGCGCCGATGAGCAAGCTTTTGTCGGCCCTGTTCGGCGAATAAATACTCACCTGGGGGGGTGCGTAGAAAGATTGCCGTTTGGTTCAACCAACATGAGTTGAACCAAACGGCAATCTGCGTGTGTGGCTGGCTGTGATGCGGGAAAAATCAAACTGCAAGAAAACCGCAACCAACTACGCCATTGGTCGTGGCATATTGCCCTTAACCTCCTGAGAGAGGAAAAGCGTTGGACTCAGGAAAAAAGGCTTGCGGCAGGAACTCTACCTCCTGTCGCAAGCCTTTTTGATTGCGGATTTCGGAATGCGGAATGCGGATTGAAAAGAAAGAAGGTTGCCGCTTCTTATTCTTAAATCCGCATTCCGCATTCCGAAATCCGCAATTGAAAGCTGTTTGCAAGCTGATTGCAATATTCCGGCCCGCGCCTCAAGTCTTTTTCGTAAACCTCAAGTTTTTTCTGCTCCGGCCCTCAAGGATTTCTCAAGCCGCGCGCGCTATTTTCCACCTGTCAATTGCACAAACGCTTTTTTTGAAACAAAGGGCTTTCACAATCTGAAGAGGAGACCTTGAAAATGCGCTCGTCTAAATCGCTGCTGAGTCTTTTAGTCATCATGTTAATGGTCGTCGTCGCGTTGACCGCAACCAACGCTCCTGTGTCGCGCGTCGGTGCGCAGAGCGCAGGGGCCGCCGTGCCTAAAATGTACACGCGCCCCGCGCCCGACTTTGATTTCAACATCGCGCGCAAGTTAAAGAACGCGCGGCCAGCCACAGCCGAACAACTCGCGGGCGCGGATGCCCTGAAGCAGTCGGCGGGTGCTGCCAACATGAGTGTGCGCTGGAACGATTTCGGCGGCTCGCCGGATGTTGTGATGGATTTTGCCAGCCCCGCGCAAGCTGGCTCGCCCGAAGAAGCAGGCCGCGCTTTCCTCGCGGCCAACGCCGGGCTGTTTGGCATCAGTAACGTCGCTGACCTACGGCTTGTGAGCAACGCCGAAGCGATGGGCGGTCGTCTACTGCGCTTTCAACAAACCTTTGGCGGCGTCGATGTGCGCAATGGCGGCGTCGGCCTCGTGATGAATAAAGATAATCAAGTCATCATGGCGAGCGGACCCTTCTTCCGCGACGTCAACGTCAACACGCAGCCTTCCGTCTCAGCCGCGGACGCGCAGCGCGCAGCAGACACAGACCTCGCGCGATTCAGCGTTCAATTACCACAGACCGCGCTCAATTTATTAAAGCCCGCGTACGAGATTTTTAATAAGCAGACCGCCGCCGTCGCACAGCTTCAACCGAAGCTCGGCATCTATCCGACCACTGACGGTTACAAGCTTGTCTGGAAAATCGCCCGCGTCTCGACCAATCCCTTCGGCGTCTACATGGTTTCAATAGACGCGCACACGGGCGAAGTCATCGCGCGCAAGGATTACATCACGCAGCAGGGACAGCTTGAGCCGAAAGGCGATGTCTATCCGAAGTATCCCTGCATCACGGACAAGCTGAAGAACGAAGGCATCATAGAGAACGGAGCCAACGGCGCACCGTGCGGGCAGGAGCGCGTGACGCTGCGCAGCTTCGACCCCTCGAACGTCGCCACAGGCGTCAACGGCACGCTCACGGGGACGCACGCGCTTGTCAACAACGTGCTCCCGACCAAGCAGCCCTTCGCACAGGCCGCGCTCGGCACGTGGTACTTCGCCAAGGATGACCCGACCAACTTTGAAGCGCGCACCAACGAGCAGGACCAATTCGCAGAGCCAGCCGAGCATCAGGACGACATCAACGCTTTCTTCTTCGCCACGTACCTCGTCGAATACATTGATTACCTGCACGTCGCGGGCGACGCTCAACACAGCCGCATCGGACAGGGCAGCTTCCCGGACGATTATCCGAACAAGACAATCCCGCTGCCCGCGACCGTACACATGGCTAACATCTACATCACGGGTGAAATTCCCACAACCGAAGACCCGCAGTTCGCGCAAAAGTTACAGGCGCTTGTCACTCATCCTGATTTTTCCAAAAAGGTGATGGGCATGGACAACGCTTTCGCGGTTCCTGTGACAGCCATCGTGCAGGACGTGACGGGCGAGAAGATGCCCGTCGCCGCCAACCCTACCTTTTACGGCCACGGTTATCTCTTAAACGACACGGCGCTCGAAGGCACTGTGCCCTATCACGAAGGCATGCACGCCATCACCACACCCATCGCTGGGCTTGAAGGCGACGACGAAGCCAACGCGCTCAACGAAGGTCAGGCAGACATGTGGGCCTTTACCATCACCAACAATCCCAGCTTAGGTGATTACGTTGTCAACGCCAACGGCCTGCGCCAGCGTTACCGCGACACGAACCGCGACCCCGATTCCATAGCCTACATACGCTCGGCCCGTTCGACCTTGAAGTATTCAGACTTCGGCACGCTGCCCACGGACTACTTGCCCGAGGAGCACTACGACGGCGAGATTTACATGTCCACGATGTGGGACGTGCGCGAGATGCTGAACTGGCTCTACCCTGCCGAAGCGACCTTTAAGCGGCCCATGCCGACGACGGGCGCGCCCACCAAGACCGTCAGCAACGGCACGGAGATTTTCGAGCGCATCTTCCTAGGCTCGATGTACATTCTGGGCACGACCGCGCCCGACACGTTTGTTAAATCGCGCGACGCGCTCATCGTCGCAGACCAGATGCTTTATTCCACGAACCCCGCGGACCCTTCAGCGCCCGGTCAGAACCGCGCGCTCATAGAGCAAATCTTCGCCGCGCACGAGCTGGGCGTGAACGCGCGCGAAACTGTCGCCAACTACGCTTACATTTCCACTGGCGTCTCCGAGTTCACGGAGAGCCAGCAAGCTCCCACCGCGCCGCAGAACGTAACAATAGCTCCGGCTTCATCAAAATCGCTCCGCGTCTCGTGGCAGCCCGTAGAGGGCGCTGTGGCCTACGAGGTCCTAAAGCGCCGCATCGGCATGGAAGGCAAGCGCGAGCTTAATCAGGACCAGTTTGCTAACGAGTACGGCAGGCCGCGCGATTTCTTCGCGCCTATACGCGAGTATGACGAGGGCGACCAGACGACCACGGGCTTTACACACGTCGCCTACGTCGCGGGCAACGCCTCTTCTTACGTAGATAGTGGCCGCGTCAGCGAAATCTTCTCGTCCTTTGGCATCAAAGACCTCTTCAGTCACGAGTACGTCGTGCGTGCCATTGGCGGAGGCCGCAACGGCCAGCAGCTTGGCGTCTCCGCGCTTTCGGGCGCGACTCGCCCGACGCTCGCGCCACAAAACCTGACGCAGCAAGTTGACACGGCCATCTCGAACGTCAGCTTCGCAAACGGCGTCTTCGCCTTTGACGAAAAGCTGACCAACGCGCGCGGCGCTCTCTCCGCAGACAAGACCGTCTACGGGCCTATAGAGTTTCGCGTCCTGAACATCTCCGACCCGACCGTCACGGTCAGAAACGCGGACCAGAACACGACGTTCCTCTTCAAACAGAACCTCGCGCTCGGCGCAACGACGGCTGCGCGCCGCCTGGAGTTCAACGATCCGGGCGCGAAGATGTTTACCTTCGACGCGGAAATCTACGGCTACGGGTTCGCGGGCTCGCCCACGGGCACGGGCAGCCAGTCGGGCGACGGAACGCCTGTGGCCGCGCCTCCGCCGACCTACTCCATCTTCCGCGAGGAGCGCACGGGCGTTATCACCGCCGGAGAAGTTCACGCGGGCGCTCCCTTAACCTACGGCAACCCCGCGACCAAGGACATCACTTGGGTTGACGTCGAGATTACTACAAAGCCGGACGCGCAGATTCTTGACGCACGCCTTAGCTCGACCACAGCCGTTGACCTTGATTTCGAGCTGCGCTCGACGGACGGGCGCGTGCTCGATGATTCGGGCGAGACGAACGCCAACGAGCACGTCTCTTCAAAGGTCAAGGGCAACACGAAGTACATCCTTCGCGTCAAGGGCTTTCTCAACGGGCCGTCTGATTTCAAGATCATCAGCGACCAGTACTTGCCGCAGGGCTCGCCCAACGCCAACATCGCGGGCACGATTACACCGGGCAGCGACACGGGCGGCGGCACATCTTCGCCGACAGGGATTGTCAGAATGTTGATTCGCTTTACCGTCAATCCTCTGACCAAATCCGTGACGGCAAAGCTGCTTCAGTTGTAATTGAAAACGCAGGCCAAACTGGAAAGCGAGAGCGAGACTTTGTTTGAGTCTCGCTCTCGCTTTTAAATATAACGTGCGTTCGACATCAGAGCTTGCAACATACTTTTAGCTCCGTAGGAGCGCGGATGTTTATAGCTCGGCCAATCAAAAAAGAATCAAGCTCCGTAGGAGCGACATGTCATTCTCAGCAAACATTCCGCTCCTAACGGAGCTTGATTCGTGTTCTGCTCTGGATACTATAAACATCCGCGCTCCTACGGAGCTAAAAATCTCAGACATCAAACGCGCGTTGTTTGAGGGCGGCGCTCTGCTCTGGCATAAACACCGTCATGCTCTATAATCTGAAAGCGTGACAAATAAAAATCAGCAACCCGATTACGTACGCGCGCTGCTGGAAGCGGTCGAGCGTAGTCAGCCTCTGCTTCTAGCCATTAGCAATGAAGCGAGCGCACGGAGGCCCGAGCCCTCGCAATGGTCGCCGCGCGAAATCATGGGCCACCTGATAGACTCCGCTTCAAACAACCACCAGCGATTCGTGCGCGCAACGCTCGCGCCCGATGATTTAATCTTTCCCGGCTATGAGCAGGACAAGTGGGTCGAAGCACAGCGTTACGCCGAAGCGCCGTGGGCGGAGCTTGTTACGCTCTGGGCCTCGTTTAACCGCCACCTCGCGCGCGTCATGGAAGCCACGCCCGCAGATGTCCGGCTCAACGAGCGCCGCCGTCATAACCTCGACGAGCTTGCCTTTTATCGCCTGCCCGCAGATGAGCCCGCGACGCTCGATTATTTCATGCGCGATTACGTCCGGCATCTACAGCATCACTTACGTCAAATCTTAGGACCAACGTGGGACGCGCCCGAGCAGACGTAGGATGTGAACTAGCTCCCGCCTGAAAAAATTATGCGAAAGCTTATCCCTGCTCTCTTCCTTGTAGCTGTTTTAATTTCCGGTCTCGCGCCCGCGCAGACAGAGCGGCGGCCCGCGCTCGACGCTTATCTGGAACAGGCCAAAGCGCTGTCCACTCACCCGCAGGTCATGGCGGCTTTTGCTTCCGTCGAGAAAAATCGCGAGGGCATCCTGCGCGAGTGGAGGGCGATTACGGAGGTCAATGCTCCTTCGGGAAAAGAGAAGCCGCGCGCCGCGTTGATAGAAAAATTGCTGCGCGGCTACAGGCTGCAAAACATTTATTACGATGCGGCGGGCAATCTCATAGCCGTGCGCAAGGGCACGGGCGGCGGCCCCACGGTTGTCTTCGACGCTCACATGGACACCGTGTTTCAGGATGGCTTGACGATTAAAGCGGAAGTGCGCGAGGGCCGTATTTATGCTCCCGGCGTCGGCGACGACACGCGTAATATAGAAGCCATGCTCGCTTCCATACGCGCGCTGGACGAAGCAAAGATTGAGACCAAAGGAGACCTCGTTTTTGTTTTCACGGTTGAGGAAGAGACGACGTTTCGCGGGGTCAAACAGTTTGTCAAAGATAACAAGGAACGTATTGGTTACTACGTCGCGCTCGACGGCGGTTACGAGGGGCTGACCTATGGCGGCATAGGCATACACTGGTATCGCTTTCACATGCTTGGCCCCGGCGGCCACACGCGCTCGCAGACTCCGCCCTATTCGGCCACGCTTCCACTGGCGCGCGCCATCTCGCGCCTCTACGAGCTACAGCTTCCGGCGGACCCTCCGACGCACCTCAACATAGGGATGCTCGGCGGCTCGGACGTCGTCAACGCCAAGGCCGCAGACGCTTGGTTTACTGTTGACCTCCGCTCCACGAGCAATGAGGTCATCGCGCAGTTTGAAAAAAAGATTGAAGCAATCGTGCGTGAAGAGGCCGAGCGCGCCGGGATGACCGTCAAGATGGAAGTGATTTCCAAAACGCCCGCCGCGCTGCTCCCCGGCCATCGCGACTCTCTGTTGGTGCTCATGGCCGAAGCCATACACATGCAGCTTGGGTTTGAGAATCCGCCGGTCACGCCGACGGGCTCGAACAACTCGAACATCGCGCTCGCACTTGGCGTCCCGGCCATCTCGACGGGCGCAGCCGATTGCTCGGGCTCGCACTCCTTAAGCGAATCCTGCGAGGTCGAGACGATTTACAGGGGCATCAAGAAAGTATTGCTATTGGAGATTGCGCTCGCTCAATTGAGCCCGCCCGCGCGATAGCCTTCCTAACGAAATTTCACCGCCGAGACGCAGAGATGTCGCGGAGGAAGCGCAGAGAGTTGAATTTCTCTGCGCCTGCTCTGCGCTCTCTGCGGTGAATTGGTTATCGTGCAAGCCAGCGCAGCAGGCGGAAAGCAGGATAGCTCGCCGCGAGCATCAGTAGAGCATAGAGGCTGTCGCGCGTGTCGCCCGCGATGTCTGTGGCGATTGCGCCGACGAGGAATGCGACAGAGCCCAGAAGCGCGAGCGCGGTGGTCCAGGGATAACCCCACGCGCGATAGGGCCGCGCAGCCTCAGGCTCGCGCCATCGAAGCACGAAGAGGGAGACGAAAGACATCGTGTAGTTGGCTACGAAGAAGAAGGCCAGGGCGGCGATGACCGCTTTGAAACGCTGGCCCCAGAGGATAAAGACGAGCGCGACAGCCGTGCTGATGAGAAGCGCCACGGTGGGCGTCCCGCCCTTGTTCACCCTGACCGCTTTCTCTGAAAAGAGATCATCGCGGCTCATGGAAAACAGCACGCGCGTAGACATCAGGTGATAGGCGTTGATGGCGCTGAACATGGAGATGATGGTCAGCGACCTGATAATCGTGTCTCCATAGCGACCGAAGATTGTCTGGGCCGCCGTGCCTATGGCGAGCTTGTCGCCTGCAATCTGCGAGAGCGGCAGTACGTAAAGCAGTGCCAGATTAAAAAGAAGGTAGATGGCTATCACCAACAGCACGCCGCCGAAAAGCGAGCGCGGAATGTTGCGCTCCGGCTCACGTACTTCTTCAGAGAAATAGACCACGCCGTTCCATCCATCATAAGTGTAAATAACGGATTGCAGCGCGACGACGAGCGCAACCACGAGCGCCCAGCCCGTGGGCGATAGAGCCTGCGTCTCGCTCGATGCGACCGCGTTTGTGCTCTGCCCGCCGAGGATGAAGCAGGCCGCCACGAGCGCTATGAACGCGAATGCTTTGATGAAGCCCGTCAGATTTTGCACGAGGCTTCCCCAGCGAACTCCGCGCCATTGCAGGACGGCAAAGAAGAGGGCCGTCACGGCAGCGACGGTGAGTTCATGACCGGCGAGGGCGGGGAAGAGAACGCCGGCGTATTCGCCCACGACGATTGAAACCGCAGCCGTCGAGCCGCACGTTGAGAGCCAGTCGCTCCAACCAACAATAAAGCCAGCGTAGTCGCCCAGCGCGCGGCGCGCGAAAATATATTGACCGCCCGAGCGCGGAATCATCGTCGCAAGCTCTGCAAGCTGTAGAGAGCCTATCAAAGCATAGAGGCCGCCCGTGACCCACACGCCCAGAAAGAGCAGCGCATGCGGAAGCACTGCGGCCACGTCGCCGGGCGTGCGCAGTATGCCCGCGCCGATGGTGTTGCCGATGATGACGGCCAGACCAAAGCCTAAGCCGAGCACACGCAGCAATCTAGCCTTCTGCGATTTGCGTTTCAAAACAAGGTCGGGCGCTTCTGATTGCAAGCCGGAACGTCGTCTCCGTTCACTTTGATATTAAAAGCAAGATCCCGCTTGTCAGTCGCCGCGAAGGTAACACAAAAAAGGACGTTTGGTCTGTGAGTATTCTCATCAAGCTATTCACCGCCGAGACGCAGAGAGCGCAGAGGGGGCGCAGAGAGTTGAAATGTTTTTCTCTGCGCTTCCTCCGCGACATCTCTGCGTCTCGGCGGTGATGTGCTTCATAAGAATTGATGCTCTAACAAACCGTTCCGGCATCATTGGAAATGTTTCCAAACTTTTCGGCATATATTTATGAGACCGCTTTTAGTATCATGCAGGCCCGAGCCCGGTCTGGCGTTCCATCAAGGGTTGTTTCTCGCTTGCCAGCTTAGTTCTTAAGTTTGAGCCGTCTTTCAAAAGCTTCATGACCTGCGGCCATTGAGTGGGCCAACCGCAAACCTGAGTTGACCGGAGAATTTGCCTGGTACGCTCGTACTTGAGATAAGGAGAATACGCGCCATGCCGAACTCGCCAAACGATCCTCCGCTTCCTCTTTATCAGGTGCTCGAAGAAGAATACGAGAGGCTGCACGGCACACCTCCGCCGAGCCGCGACGACCCACCTTCCAAAGATCAGAACGGACTCCCGCTTTCAGAGGTACGCCTCGCCAACATCTTCAAAGATATTCACCAGTTGGAAGGTGAAGAGAAACACAGCGCGCTATGCCTGTCGGGCGGCGGCATTCGCAGCGCGACCTTCGCGCTCGGAGTCTTGCAGGGGCTGGCGCGTAACAAACTGGTCGATAAATTTTCTTATCTCTCCACGGTCTCCGGAGGCGGCTACGTGGGCGGCTGGCTCTCTGCATGGATTCATCGTCATCCGGGTGGCACAAAGGGCATCAGCGAAGATTTGAAGAAGGAGCCCAAGACCAAACTTGAGCCGGAGCCCGAGCCCATTCAACACCTGCGCAGCTATAGCAACTATCTAACGCCGCGCATCGGTCTCTTCTCCGCAGACACATGGACACTGGCGGCCATTATCCTGCGCAACCTGATTCTCAACTGGCTCGTGCTGATTCCGATGATGATCGCGGTGCTCGTCATCCCGAGGCTTTCCGTGGCGAGCATACGCAATCTGCCGTCGGGCTCCTTCGTGGTCTACGCCGTGATGGCGACGCTGATTTTCGCGCTGATTCTGATTTTGACGCGCGACCAACGGGTTCAGCCACTGGTGACAGTCGCGCTCCTCGTCGCTTTCATAGCCCTCGTCACAGCCATCTGGTACTACCCGCTCATCGCCACGCTCACTTTGGGTTTCGCGGGCGGCGTGACATGCATCACCTACGTCGGCGTCAAACGGCCCAGCTCGACCGAGGATTATAACGACCAGGGCGGATTCCTCACTTGGTGTTTGCTGCCGCTTCTAGGGTCGGCGGTTGCGTTGACGACCTTCTGGGCGTGGTTCCGCCTCTCCGGCTTCAGCACGAAGTTTCCGGGCGAGGGGCGGCAGTTGCCTGCGTGGCTCGGTTTCCTGAAGATTACAAGCGATCAATCGCCTATACCGTTTATCGCCTTCGGCGCGTCGCTTTATCTGCTCGGGTGGATTATCTATTCGTCATGGCTGGGAAGATTCAGTGTGTGGAAGCCTGCGTGGTGGACCCGGCCTCATTCGCGACAGGTGGCCGAGTTCTTCTCGATGCTCGCAAGCGGCGCAATCGGCGGGCTGTTTCTCTGGCTCGTGGCAACTAAAGTTTTCTACAACCCCATCTCCTATCCCGACACGATACTGTATTACGTGAGCTTCGCAGCGTCTTTGTATCTGATTCTGTTTCTGGCAACGGCCATTTTGTTCGCGGGCATTTCCAGCGAATTTACGGAAGACGAAGACAGGGAATGGTGGGCGCGCTTTAGCGCGTGGGTCTTGATTTCCATCGTCGCTTGGAGCGTCATCAGCTATCTCTCGTTGTTAGGACCGAACCTGCTTAAATACCTGAATGCGGCATACGTCGTCCCCGCAGGAGGCTTGATAGGCTTCCTGACAACCAAGCTCGCGCAAAGCGCCAAAGCGCCCGCGAACGCCAAGCAGGAACAGGAAGGCGGATGGCGCGCAGTGTTGATGAGCCAGATGTTGTCGCTCGGCGCGATTGTGACAATCGGGCTCATCATCGTCCTGCTCACCTTCGTCATCAATTACCTGCTGGCGATTCTCACCTTCGTCCTGACCCCATTCATCACATGGGTCATCAACGAGCAATGGTTGCTGAGAGACCCTGTGACGGGGCGCGCGGTCGATTTCAACATGCCCGTGGCGTACGAAGTGCACATGAGCATTATTCGTTATGCGCCCTTCCCGTTGCTCATCATCATGGTGACGGTCATCAGCCTGCTCGGCTATTTTCTGTCGCGTCTTATCAACACGAATAAGTTCTCGCAGCACGCTATGTATCGCAACCGTTTGATTCGCGCTTATCTTGGCGCGTCTAATGAAGACCGCTTCCCGAACCCCTTCACAGGCTTCGACCCTGCGGACAACATCTCCATGCACAAGCTGCGCCCGGAGTATTTCCATCACGGGAGCTTCAGGAAAGAGAAGGACAGAAACATCTGGCACTTTGTGAAGCGGCTGAAGGACGGCGATACTGGGCTCTCGAAATTCTTTCGCGACCAGCTTTCGCTGCGAACGATTCAGTACCTGGAAGAATGGAACGAGCGGCGTGACCCGAGCCGTTTGTTGCAGCGCGCTTTGATTAGCGACCTCAACAGGCTGGTCCTCAAGACCGATTCGCTCTTTGACGACACAATAGAATTTAGCAACGTCGAAGCGGCCAAAGCTCTGCGTGACGCATACCCCAACGCCACGGGCGACAAATTGATGCTCTTAAACCGGCGGCTCATCGAAGCGGCCTTTCCTGAAGAAATCATCCCCTGCCCGGAGCCGCCGCACAAACCGCTTCACGTCGTCAACGTCACCTTGAATCTGGTGCAGGGCCAGAAACTGGCGTGGCAGGATCGCAAGGCCGCGTCCTTTACCATCAGCCCATTGCATTGCGGCAGTTGCCAGATTCCGGACTTCGAGGACGAGGAACAAAAGCTGCGCATGTACGGCGCGTACAGGCCGTCGGAGGTCTATGGAGGGCGCGACAGTGGTGGCATCTCTCTGGGAACGGCGGTCGCCATCTCGGGCGCAGCCGTGAGCCCCAACATGGGTTATTACTCCTCGCCGCTCGTGACGTTTCTGATGACGCTCTTTAACGTCCGTTTGGGGTGGTGGCTGGGCAATCCCGGAAAAGCCGGTCAGGAGTATTACGAGCGGTCGAATCCAAAGTCTTCCGCCTATCCGATAGTGGCAGAGGCGCTCGGCCAGACCGACGACGAGAACTCTTACGTCTATCTCTCGGACGGCGGCCACTTCGAGAATCTGGGTCTCTATGAAATGGTCCTGCGTCGATGTCATACGATTGTCGTCTCGGATGCATCGGACGATTTCGAGTTTGAGTTTGACAACCTCGGCAACGCCATACGCAAGATTCGGATTGACTTCGGCATCCCGATAGAGTTTAGCCGGATAGCAATTTTCCCGAGGTCAAAAAAGGAGACCGGCGCGTTCTGCGCCATCGGCCACATCAAATACTCGGAGGTTGATGAAGTTGACGAGCATGACCGGGCGGACGATTTGGGAGACCCTGTGAAAGATAAAAACGATCAGGTCTTGAGAACGAAGAAAGCGCCCGACGGTCTCTTAATCTATATCAAGCCGGTCTTCTACGGAGGCGACGAGCCGCGCGATGTTTATCACTACGCGCAGGCCAACAAGAGATTCCCGCACGAATCAACCGCCGACCAGTGGTTCAGCGAGGAGCAGTTTGAAAGCTATCGCTCGCTGGGGCTCTACGTCGTGGAGAAAATCATAGAGAAGGCCGACGGGCCGCCCGTCTCGATTGACGAGCTGCGCCGCGCCGCGATAGAACACCTGCGCCCGAAGGGGACCGATACGACGCCGCCTCAGCCCAAGTTTGTGGAAGATAGATTTATGGAAAATAAAAAGGGCGTTGCTAAAGCCAAAGAGGAGAGCCAGACACCCTGGCTGTTATAAAAGTCCCGTAGGGGCTTGATGTTTATAGCTGGCACGCATTTCCAACAATCAAGCTCCGTAGGAGCGGCATGTCGTGCACGAAGAACATGCCGCTCCTGCGGAGCTTGTTATTTAATTGATGCGAGAAGCTATAAACATTTAGCTCCTACGGAGCTAAACCATCGGGACTTTTCAAACTGCTTCTCAGAGCCGCGCGCGACACTTGAGCACGAGTTATTCCTTGCCTCTTTCCTGCACGACCTGCTCGGCAATCTCTCGCAGGGGGCGCTCGGGCGTGAGCGGGATAAGCTCTGCCAGACGCTGGAAGATGGCCCGCAGGTCGTCGTTGTTCAGGACGACGCGCTCCGCTTTGACGATGCTCACGACATTGCCCCCGGCCAGATGATTGCGCCACGCGCCCTCCACGGCGTCCGACAGGTAATAGGTCCTGTACTTAAATGGAGGACTGTTCGTGTCCGCATCGTCGGGCGTGTAATAGATCAGCGTATATTTTTCCGCGTTGCCGCCGTCAGCCTCGTTCACGTCTCTTCAGGTCTCCTTTCAGGTCGGGAAAGCAAGGGCCTTCCACGCCCCACATCTATACTCTCATGGCCGCCTAATTTACAAGAGCCGCCCCGTGAAGACTTTCTCTCTCCGGACAGTTGTAGTAGATTATCAACCTCACCCCCCGCTCCTGCGCCACGACAGGTTCGTTCTCGAATCTACTAGACCTCTTTGTAGTTTATAACTCAGGGTTAAGGAGAAGAAACGTAATGCCAGAGTTGCGTGGCAAACAGGCAACGCCGGAAGTTAAGGCGGAGTGGACAGAGGCCTATGCGATTTTTCAGCGGGCCAAAGGAGACCCTTACGACAAGAAAAAAGACCGGACGGAAAGAATAGATTACGTGGCGCGCGTGATGAAGATCACGCGCAAGCAGGCCAAACGGCGCATCAAAAATTACGAGGCGTGGCAGCGTAATATCAAAAAAGGGCTGGTCGTCCCGTAAAACGTTAGTCCCAAATCCCAAGTCCCAGGTCTCAAGTCAAAAAACATCTCGTGACTTTGGGCTTGGGACTTTGGACTTGAGACTGTCTAAAAAGAAACGCGCCCGTCCGCGAAAGGCGAGCGCGTTCCTCTTTGTCGATTCCACTTATCTTCCTGCGTCGCTACTCTTTTTTAATTACCGTCGTGCTTTCGCGCACCACGCGGTCACCACGGTCGCGCCCGCGCATGGCTAGAAACAATAACGCCAGCACGGCAATCAACGCCACCGCCCCGACAGCCAGCCAGACGGGGTCCACCCAGGTTGTCTGAGTCGTCCGTGTGGTCTCGGTCGGCTGCGTCTTGGTCGTGGTCGTCGTGGTCGTCTTATTGGCGCCGGGTTGGCCCGTGGAGCCCGCGTCATTCTGCGCGTACACTGCGACAGCCGCTGGGCCAGCCACTAAGGCCATGACGAGCAGAATGCTTCTCATAAGCTGTGAAAGACCGTGTCTATTCATCTTGAATGGTCTCCTTCTTTATCACTTGATGCGGGGAAGTCTCTTTCGCTGTACCGACTTGGTACAATCATGGGGCATCCAGATGGAATGAAGCGATTAGCGTGCCAATCGCAGAGGCAATCGAGAGAGGAAAGATTTTTGATGACTGAAGAAATCAAGGAGATGGGGACTCTCATCCCGAACGAAGACCGTGAGCAGCTTTACGGCTGGGGCGAAGATATTTTCGGCGTCCACGATTTGAATATGAGTTGGAGGCTGAAAGACGTGCGCTTTGTGCTCTACGTTGACGGCCAAGCCGCGAGCCACGCCGCACTGCTCAAACACGAAATCACGGTCGGAGGCAAGCCCTTGTTGGTGGCTGGCGTGGGCAGCGTCGTCACCCCTCCGCATGCGCGTGGCCGTGGCTACGCACGCCGTCTCATGCAGCACTTAAAAGATTTCGCGGAACGGGAGTGGAACGTGGAGGGCCATCTTCTATTCTGTCTGCCAAGGATGGTGGCCTACTACGAACAGCTCGGCTGGCGGACAATCGAGCCTGTCATCATAGACCAGCCTGACGGCAAGATAGAATCACCCATCCCCGTGATGGTGAGAGCAAGCACCGGGCGCTCCTGGCCCGCAGGCCACATTGACCTCTGCGGCTTGCCATGGTGAGAAAGGAAAGGGATGAGGGCGGAGGGATGAGGGATGAAGTAAAGAAAGAAGAACTACTCATCTTGAATAGCTTCCTTTTCATCCCTCATCCCTCCGCCCTCATCCCTTCTTTCAGACCATGCCGATTTGTTGGAAGAGCCGCAGGAAGTCGAAGTTGTTCCAGGCTTCCACAATCTTGCCGTTCTCGATACGCACAATTGCGATGCCTGTAAGCTCCACCGGCTGGTTGGTCGCGGCTACTCCCATACTGTCGCCCTGATGAGTGGCGCGCACTCTACAACGCGCAGCGACCTTATCGCCTTCGCTCACAGTGTCCTCGACGATGACTTCGATATCCGGAAACGACTCGCGAAATTTTTGAAAGAACGGCCTGAAACCTTCCGGGCCTTTGATGGTCTCGTCCGCCACGTCCGCCAGACCATGCACGACACTTTCGGGGGCGAGCATCTCGTCAATAGCATCTGCGCGTCCCTTGTTCCAGACCTCCTCAAACCAGCGATTGATGAGGGCCTTGTTGTCCGTGTACATCGCGCGCTCCTCTCGTTGATGGTTAGGTGTGAGACTCGTCCAAAGCGAGGCCGAGCGTAGGAAGGTATATGGCCGTCGAGCACAGTTGTCAATAGACAAGCCGGACGTTCGTTATATCTCCAGCTCGGCCATGAGAGGGAAGTGATCCGAAGCCGCGAGCGCTGCCTGTGTGTTGAGGACTTCGCAGGCTGTGAGACGGTTGGCGAAAACCTTTGGCGTGAAGATGTAATCGAGCCGCACGTGCGGGTCCCAGGTCGGAAAGGTGGGGCCTTTATCTTCAGGATGAAGCAGGCGATAGCCGTCCACGTAATTCTCGTCGAGCATGATTTGGATGGTCTCGCGCTGGATGTCGCGCCCGCTCAACCAGACCAGCGCCTGAATCCATCTGGGCATCCGCCGCACGTCCAGAATCTCGCCCGGCGCAAGCGTGTTAAAGTCGCCCGCCAGTACATGAAAGCCAGACTGGTGACGCTTGATGCTGTCGAGCAGTGCGCGAATCTCAAACGCACGCCGCCGCTCGCTCCATTTAGAAAACCGCGCCTTCAAATGCAGACCGAAGATGCGTGTCTCGCTGCCCGCAAGCGCGATTTCCAGAAACGAATGTTGCGCGCCCGCAGGGTAATGCCATTCGTGATGAGCGACTTCGACGCGGCTGATGAAAGCTATCGAGTGAGCGGGACGCGCGGCCCAGTGTCTGAGTCCCGTCGCTTCCGAGATGCTTTGTATGACGCGCGTGTCGGTCGCTTCCTGAAAGACTACTATGTCGGGCGCGGCCTCGCGAATCACTTCCGAGAGACGACCTTCGCGCCCGCGCCCGCCAAAGCGTATGTTGTAGCTCAGTAGCTTGAGCTTCACGCCTCTTCCTCTTCCGCCGCTTCGATGATGGTAAAGTAGGGTTGGTCCATGAGCACGTCGCGGGCGTAGAGAATAATATTGGACGTGGCCTGAAAATTAACCGGACGCCCGACCATCTGTTGCAGCCGCTCGCGCAAAGGATTAAGCGTGGGCGCAATCAATGGGTCTTTATCTCCAAGCGGCTTTGTGTGTAGGACCGGAATGTAGAACGCATCCTCGTCCCAGCAATCCATCACGCGGCTGCCTATGAGCGTGACATCAAGATCGCTTGTGCCGTGACCGTCTGCGTCAAACGGCGCTCCGTCTTCCCAGCGCTGGGCGGTCAGAACGCTGCCGCGCAAAGCCACGCCCGTTCCCTTCGGCAACTCCGCGCGCATGCATTCACAAAATTCGTCATAGCGTCGCTGGTCGCCGTCAAACCCGAGCCGCACGATGCGCTCCCGTATCTCTGCTTCCGTCATCTCCTTCGGGTCTCTAGCCATGATTCTCGGTCGCCCCTTTTTTAGTGGTTAGCTGGCGCTGCCAAAATAAAACACAGGCCCGTGCGGAATGTATAGCGCGTCCTTGATGGAAGAAGTTTTTCGACATTCTCTCAAAATGTTGAGCGGCACGGGCGTTGCTCAGGCAGTCGGCGTGCCCGTCCAACGGATGAGCGCAAAGTGCGGCGCGAGGGCGCGCGAGAAGAAGATCAAACGATGAGGTTAAATATTCTCTTGATTGAATATATACACTTGAACGAAGCGCGCAGGGTGCTTCGTCTATCATGCGCAGAGACGTTGACGCTACTGGAAAAAGGCGAGCTGCGTGGACGCGCACCGCGTCTTCTTTCCGCATCAGGCGGGTACGATTATTGTACAGGCTGGCTCGTCGAGCGCAAGAGCTTTGAAGAATACCTGTCACGCCACGGTCGGCACACTCGCCGCAAAGTTCAACGACAAACTACAACAGTCCACGCGGGCGTACTCACAAACTCCGCCAACAACACAGAGATCAACACAGGCTTTTAAGAAAACGTGAGTTCGATATAAGCGGCTATGTCCATGAGCCCCTGCAAGGGGCGACATATCAGTAGCCCAGCACGTCAGTGCTGGGAAGACCGAGGCCCAAACTTTATGAAGCCCCGTCAGGGGCGACATCCCATGTCGCCCCTGACGGGGCTTCAATATTTATCCAACGCATATTCCCACGGCTCACGCCGTGGGCTACTGATATCTCGCCCCCTGCGGGGGCTGATGGATATGCTCGCTTACATCGAACTCTCGTTATTTAATTCCTGCGCGTCGCTGCGACAAAAGCCACGGCAGCAGCTCCGGCTCCTGCAAGGCGTTGAGCCACACGTTATGCCCGACGCCTTTGTATTCGTTGTAACGCACGTTGCCCTTCAGGGCTTTCAACGCCGCGACCATCTCGCGCGATTCCGTCACGGGCACGATGCGGTCATCGGCTCCGTGAAAAACCCACACGGGCGTTTGCCCCACGCGGCGCGCGGTCTGTTGGAAACGGTCTGCGGTGCGCAGGGGGCTGCCGCCGCAGATGGGCACGATGGCCGCGAACACCCCTGCGTGCTCGGCTGCCAGGTGCCACGTGCCGTAGCCGCCCATCGAGACTCCCATCAGATACACGCGCTCCGCGTCTCCCTTAAACTCCGCGACAGTCTCTTTCAGAGTCGCCATCACCATGCGATCCATTTCCGGGTCGGACCAGTAGCTTCCTTTACGACATTGCGGCAGGACGACAATGGCGGGCATCTGTTCAAGATAATGACGAACCATCGAACCGGCTGCGCCACCCTCAGGCACAAAGCCGCCCTCGCCGCGCTGGCCTATCCCGTGCAGGAAGACTATGACGGGCACTTTCTCCTGCCCGCGCAGCTTGGCCGGAACATAGACCTGATAGCCGTAAGATGTCTTGCCCACGCTGACCGTGCGCGTCAAAAGCCCGGACGTCTGATCGTTGGCCTCTGCGGTGAAAGAAGCAAGGCCGATAATCCCGCTCGCCAGTAGAGATAAAAAAATACGTTTCATGTCTTGATCTTAAAAATCCTTCTCCGGAAGATGTTCCTGATTTAGTCGCGCGCTTTGAGCCGGGCGTTGCCTCCAAAGGTTTCCACGGCTACTTGCGCCCCCTCCTCTAAGTTTTGTACTGTCTCTTTCAAAGCACAATTTTTGCAGAATCGAGGTGGACACGTGCGACCAGTGGACAAGCTCAACGTGCGCAGAATCGAGACCGCTCCTTTTGAGGGACAGCGTCCCGGCACTTCCGGCCTGCGTAAAAAAACTCGCGTCTTTATGCAGCCCCATTATGTAGAGAACTTTGTGCAGGCGGTCTTTAACGCCGTGCGCGAGGTGGATGCGCCCGGTGGGTTCGAGCAGGAAACGCTCGTGGTCGGCGGCGACGGTCGCTTCTTCAACCGCGAGGCCATTCAGACCATCGTACGCATGGCGGCTGCAAACGGTTGGGGCCGCGTGCTCGTAGGGCGCGCAGGGATACTCTCGACGCCTGCCGTCTCGGCTGTGGTTCGTAGACGCAGTGCTCTCGGCGCTCTCGTGCTTTCGGCGAGCCACAACCCCGGCGGCGTCGATGCGGACTTCGGCATCAAGTACAACATACGCAACGGCGGCCCCGCGCCCGAAGCTGTCACCGAGCGCATCTACACAGAGACACAAAAAATCACGGAGTACTTCACGGTCGAGCATCCTGACATTGACATAGACGTCGAAGGAAGCACGCGCCTCGGCGACACGGAAGTTGTCGTCATAGACTCGCTCGCGGATTACACGGCGGTCATGGAAGAGTTGTTTGACTTCGACGCCCTGAGGGCGCTTTTCCAGAGCGGCTTTCGCATGGTCTTCGACGCCATGAACGCCGTCACTGGTCCTTACGCGCGTCACATCCTTGAAGAGAGCCTGGGCGCGCCAGCCGGAACAGTCATCAACGGCACGCCCCTTGAAGATTTCGGCGGTCATCATCCGGACCCGAACCTTGTTCACGCCGCCGAGTTAGTCGCATTGCTCGACACTGAAGACGGGCCGGATTTCGGCGCGGCGTGCGATGGCGATGGCGACCGCAATATCATTTTGGGCCGCCGCTTCTTCGTCACACCGGGCGATTCGCTGGCCCTGATTTCCGAGCACGCGCCGCGCGCGATTCCCGGCTATCGCGCGGGGCTCAAGGGCGTCGCGCGCTCCATGCCCACGAGCACAGCCGTGGACCGCGTTGCTGAAAGCTTGGGCATAACGAGTTATGAAACTCCCACGGGCTGGAAGTTCTTCGGCAATCTTTTGGACGCTGGCCTCTGTACCATCTGCGGCGAAGAGAGCTTCGGCACGGGCTCGGACCACGTGCGCGAAAAGGATGGGCTGTGGGCAGTGCTTGCGTGGCTCTCTATTCTGGCGGCGACGCGCAAGAGCGTGCGAGAGCTTGTACACGAACACTGGCAGCGCTTCGGTCGCAGCTACTACCAGCGCCACGACTACGAAGGATTGGAAGCCGCGCCCGCCGCCGAGATGATTAACGACTTGCGCGCTAGACTCGACACTTTGCCCGGAACAGCAATCGCGGGCAGCCGGATTGTCAAAGCCGACGACTTCAGCTACACGGACCCGGTGGACAAAAGCGAAAGCCGCAATCAGGGCATACGACTGTTCCTTGAAGACGGCTCGCGCGTGGTCCTGCGTCTCTCGGGCACGGGCACGGAAGGCGCAACCCTGCGTCTTTACCTCGAACGATTCAGACGCGACAACGGCACAAGCGACATAGAAGAAGTGCTCGCCCCACTCGCCACCGAGGTCAAACAACTGCTCGGCTTTACAGAGAAATTCGGACGCGACACGCCCGACGTCGTGACTTAGAGCGACAAACAAACCTGTAGGGGCAGAGAGGTCTTGTCTCCGCCCCTACTGTTTGAGATTGAACAAAGCGCGTTTTACCGCCGTACAAGCTTTCGTGGAATAAACGAGTTGGAGAGAGCGTTCATACGCCCCTCGTCGCGCATCTAAAAGAGCGGCGATAGTTCGATGGCTTTCAAACGACACATGTTAAAGAGCTGGATTTTCATCCTCATGGCGGCGCTCATCGCCGTCTCTTTAGTTGTGCCCGCCACGCGCGCGCAAGGTCCGACGGCCAAACGCCCCCCCGCTGGCAAAGCGCAAACGGGGAAGAAAAGCGCGCGTGAAGCAGCACGCGACGAAGCGCAAACGGCGCGCAACGAGCTGCTGAAAGCCGCGAAGGAATACAAAACGAGCCTCCAACAATTGCTCACCTTTTATGAAAAGGGTGTGGTCGAAGCCGAAACGCAGCGCGACAAGCTCAAGCCCCTGTACGCAGACGGTCTGGTCTCGCGTCTACAGCTTGAAGAGAGCGAGCGCGCTATCGCAGCCGCGCAAAGAAAAGTTGACGAGGTCAAGGGTCAGATTACGTCCGCCGATAAAATGGTCTCAGAGGCTCTGGTCGAAGTGGAGCTTGCGCCACAACTCGCGCAGCCGTCGCTCAACTCTTCCGGCAAGCTGACCAACACGGTCGCCTACGTGCGCTCAAGCGGCACGGGCTCGTGGTCGCTCTCCGAAGCATGGAAGATTCAGAGCTTCTTCAAAGAGAAGTTCGGCGTAGCCCTCCCCGTCAGCACCTTCGGCCAATCGCAGCTTCATGATCGCTGGGGGCTGGACCACCGCAACGCTATGGACGTCGGCCTCAACCCGGACAGCCCGCAGGGTCAGGCGCTGATGGCCTACCTGCGCGCCAACGGCATTCCCTTCACGGCCTTTCGCGTCGCCATACAGGGCTCGTCCACAGGCCCGCACTTTCACATCGGCACACCATCGCGCAGAACCTTCTCGTGGACGCCCGGTCGTTAACAAAAGCTCAGGCGATTGACGATAAATCGTAGAGTTTGATTAATCAAAGGGGACGGGCTCTTTTACAAGCCCGCCCCCTTTTTAACGGCGAGGCGTAGTTCTTCTCTTCAGTGTCAGGAACTGAAGTCAGAGCTTATTGATTTGGAATAGTAAAGAGCGGGTGGTTGGGAGACACCCCGGTGGCGTTGTTGTTCGTGTTGTTCGAGAACCTGTTCAGCGAATCCGTGAAAACCTGCGTGGCGTTCGTAAAGTTCCAGGCGAAGACGTTATTGTAGAAGTGGTTGCTCCTAACGTAGACGATGATATTGCCTTTGCCCGGAACATCCGAGGCTGAGCCGCGAAGGGCGCTGTGCGTCTGGGAGATTTCGCAGAATTCTATCTTCACGGTGGCCGTCGTATTGAGACCGGGTTGAATGTTCACGCCGAACGGCAGCGGCCCGCCTTTGTGTATCGGCCCGGTGATGTAACAGTTGCTCAGAGCGATGATGGTATGACTCTGTGCCTCTACACCAATCGTGTTGTCGTTGAAATTGGAGTAGCTGACTTCACTTCTGCTCGGGTCGGAGGCACTCGCCCCGCTGACGAAATAGCCGGTCGCGAAACCTGTGATGGTGACGTTCTGCATGATGAGCAGGCCGCTCAGGTGGTTGACGCCCCTGCTCGCGGTTCCTCCTCCGTTGAGGTGCAGGTTGCGCAGGACGATGGTCGAGGTGCTGATCGGGACGGTGGTTGCAATCGCGTTGCCCGCTGTGATGTTGATGGAGGCTGATGTGCCCTTGCCGTCAATAATGACTGACTTGTTGATGGTCACGGGGCCGTAGTCGCCCGCGTCCACAGCGTTGATCTGACCGCCGGCGTTGGTCTTAGTGAGTGCCCCGGCGAATGTCCGGCAGGGCGTCGTGCGCGAACAATCATTTGTGTCCACGCCGTTGGAGGCGACGTAGGTGTTTTGCAGTTGGGCCTGGGCTGCTGTGGCGAGCATGATGGTGAAGATCAACGCGCCGCAGATTCTCGAAACGAGAGACAGCTTGTGCATAGTTTTCTCCTTGGGGTTTGAAAGATACAGTTTTGGTGTTTCCAATCGGCTCTGGGCAGATAGGACTTCTGGGCTATGTGCCGCGGCACTTCTGATATTTCCTATCGTAGCGGCGTGCGCGGATTCTACCACCAGCGCGGGGCTTAAATCTACGGGCTGCCATTTTTATTCGAAATGTTAATGCTCGTTGGCGGCATCGTGTGTCTTGTACGCTCCAAACCTTGAGCGGTAAATAGGGCAAGCGCAAAGACAGCGTTCTTCACGGTTAACTCTGTCACGTGATTCCGGCGACTCGAACGCGAAATCAAGCGCTTCGTCACATTTCTCTTGTCGCGACGCATTGAGGCCGTGGAGAATCCGGCGCGATTGTCAAACCTTGAGCACGGCGCGCGTGAGTGCTCACGCGCGCGAACACGTATGAGAACGGAGAAACTTATGCATCGTCTTCTGCTGCTTCTGCCCCTGGATAAATACAGAGAGTACGGCCCTGTCTTTATACGCCTCATCATAGGCTCTTTTATCATCTGGGGAGTGCAGGACAACATACTGAGCTACGCGCAGATGTTGGAGTTTCGCGATTTCCTCGCCGCGCGTGGCGTGCCTCTGCCGCTCGTCGCCGCGCATCTTTCGGTCTACACGCAATTCATCTGCGGGCTTTCGATTCTGTTCGGCGCTTTCCTGCGCCTGACCTCCATCCCTTTCATCATCAACTTCATCGCGGCCATTTTGATAGCCCATCGCGGCGATACGTTTCGGGGCATGTTACCCGCACTCGTGATGCTCTTCTCCGGTCTCTTTTTTCTCCTTCACGGCGCGGGCAAATTGTCAGTGGACGAGTTACTGGAGAGACGCGTGAAGAGTTAAGAATCACCGCCGAGACGCAGAGAGCGCAGAGAGAAGATTCAACTCTCTGCGCTTCCTCCGCGACATCTCTGCGCCTCTGCGGTGAGCGCCTGTTTGTACCCGACCTGCTGATAAGACATCGAGCTTTCGCCTGTGATATACTGTCAGGTTGATGAAGCGCATCCGTTCCACGGATTTTTCGACAGAAGGCTTTAGAGATGCAGATTACCAACCTCACAAGATTACCTGAACCCCTTGTTGCCGCCGTTTCGCGTAAGCGCGAGCCGCAGCCGGGGCAGATTTCCGTCACCGAACTGATTAGCCCGCCGCAGATGCGCGCTCTCACGCTCAAGCATTGGAACGATTTGACTGAAGATGCATCGGAGAGAATCTGGGCCACCATGGGCCAGCTCATGCACAAGCTTTTGGAAGAGCACGTTGTCGCCTCGGATGAAAAACATCTGGCCGAACACACGCTCTCGTGCGAAGTGGACGGCATGACCGTCAAGGGCACGTTCGATCTTTATCACAAGGACGGCGTGCTCGTGGATTACAAGTTCGTCTCCGTCTGGACGACGATTGACGGCATCAAGCGCGAGTGGGAAGAACAGTTGAATCTTTATGCGGAGCTACTGCGCCGTCACAATTACAAGGTTGAGCGTTTGGAGATAGTCGCTATCTATCGCGACTGGTCAAAGACGCGCGCACAGGATTCTTCTTATCCGCAATCGCAGGTCACAGTCTTTACCGTTCCGCTCTGGGACGAAAGCAAGGCCGTAGGATTTTTGGAAGAGAGAGTCAGGCTACACAAAGAGGCCGAAGCTGGTTCTTATCCCGAATGCTCCGGCGAAGAACGTTGGGAGCGCCAGACGAAATTCGCTTTGATGAAGCGCGGTAGAAAATCTGCCATCCGTCTTTTCGACACGCACGAAGAGGCCGCAAAGGCCGTCACGCGCCCGGACCAGTACGTGGAGATGCGACCCGGCTCAAGCATTCGCTGCGAGTCCTATTGTGCCGTCGCGCCCTTTTGTCGGCAGTATGCACAGAACCACGCGAACGAGACAAACGGGCAGGAGTAGCTGATTATTCCAGCGCGGTCAGCGCACGCTTTTTCCTACTTATCCCTCAGCCCGCCGGTAAGCGGGCCTTTTTCATCTCAGCCCTTTTTTCTCACGGGCAAACCATTCTCCCACAAGCTTTTACAGCGCACGGCGCATGAGCCGGAAATTGACTACGAAGATTTTCGTTGACAGTACGAATTCTTTCGTATAAGGTGTCGCTCCTGAGCTGGAAAGCGTCTTCACAATCAAACCTCCGTGAAGACGTTTTTCGGAAATTGTTTCGCGAGTTGTTTGCTTTGATGCTTACGTATTGAACGATTCTTAAAAGGTAGAGCGATGCCGAAAAAAGATTTTAGCCGCCCGACGGATGCCGAGCTGGAGATTCTCAACGTGCTCTGGCAGCGAGGTCCGAGCACGGTGCGCGATGTATACGATGCGCTTTCGCAGACGAGGGAGATGGGCTATACGACCGTGCTCAAGCTGATGCAGATCATGGCCGAGAAGAGATTGGTCGTGCGCGACGAATCAAACCGGACGCATGTTTATGAAGCACGCGCGCCGCGCGAGCAGACGCAGAGACAACTGCTTGGAGAGCTGATGGAACGAGCCTTTGACGGCTCGCCCAAAAAGCTTGTCATGCAGGCGCTCTCATCCACGAAGGCTTCGGCGGAAGAGCTGGCGGAAATTCGACAGATGCTGGACGAGCTTGAGCGAGGTGAACAGTGATGCTGGAAACAATCTTGACGAACTCAATCGTGCAGGCCACTGGATGGGCGCTCCTGCATTTCGTCTGGCAGGGCGCGCTCATCGCGCTCACGGTCGCGTGCGTGCTGATGCTCATGCGCGCATCGTCTGCACACGCGCGTTACGTGGTCGCAACCCTCGGCTTGATGTTGATGCTGATTGCGCCCATCGCGACAGTGTGGCGTCTAAATTCTTCCGTAGACGCGGAAGGCTCCGATCTTCGGCAGCAGCAGGCGCGTGTTGAAACCGGCGGCGCTCAGGCCAGCTCTCGTTTGACGAACGAGGGTCGAGCTTCACAACAGGACGCGGCCACGGGAGCGGCAAGGCCCATCCGGTTTGCTCCGTTCCAGAATTTTACGGACAACTGGTTCTCTCCGTTGCTGAGCTGGCTTGTGCTGTTCTGGCTCGCGGGGATTGCGTTTCTTTCTGCGCGTCTCTTTCGTGGATGGATGGCTACGGAGCGTCTGCGTCGGCGCGGCGCGGGCCGTGTATCGGAAATCTATCAGGAAGCGTTCGAGCGTCTGCGCCGTCGCATAGGCGTCGCGCGCCCCGTGCGACTATACAAGTCTGTGCTGGTGGAAGTGCCGACCGTCATAGGCTGGCTGCGTCCAGTAGTGCTTGTGCCCGTGAGCGCCTTTACGGGTTTGAGCCGCGAGCAACTGGAAGCGCTCCTGGCGCACGAGCTGGCGCACATACGCCGTTACGATTACTTCGTCAATCTCCTTCAAGCGGTCGCAGAGACACTGTTGTTTTATCACCCTGCGGTGTGGTGGGTGTCCGCTGCTATTCGCACGGAGCGCGAGCACGCCTGCGACGACCTGGCCGTGGAGGCTTGCGGCAATGCGCTCGTTTACGCGCGGGCGCTCGCCGAATTGGAAGGCTTGCGCGCAAGCGGCGAGCAGACTCTGGCGCTCGCGGCCACAGGCGGCGGAGGCTCGCTCATCAAGCGCATACGGCGTCTCGTCGCAGCGCCTCCGGCGCGGCGTGAGCAGAGAAGCTCCGCGTGGGTTGCCGCAACGGTTCTCTTCCTGACGCTTTCGGGTGCGCTCATGATTGCGCAGGGCGCGCTTTTGACGGTGACGGACCCCGAAGCATTATCAAGAGACGCGCTCGTTCCGAAAAGAGAAGTCGCCGTCACCTTTGTCAGTCTTCCTTATTTTCGCGGCGGCGATGAGCCTCTCACGTCGCTCGACGAGATGACGACAAAGCTCCTGCGCTCGCTCGCTACGCACGACATACGCGCGGTCGGATTTGTAGGCGAAAGCTCTCTCTCTAAAGAGGGCGAGACAGAGGCGCGTATCAATTTCCTGAAGCGATGGCTGGACGAAGGTCACGAGCTTGGCAATCAGGGCTACAAGCACCTGAGTCTTTACAAGACGCCGCTCGCGGAATATGAAGCGAACGTCGTGCGCGGTGAACAGGTCTTGAAAACGCTCCTCGAAGAACGAGGGCAGCAGTTGAAGTATTACAGCTATCCCTTTCTCAATACGGGGCCGAATCAGGAGACGAAAAAAGCTTTCGAGCAGTTTCTCAAAGAACGCGGTTACAGCGCGCACGCCGTGACGATTGACAACATGGACTGGATTTTCTCCAACGCTTATCTGGAAGCGCGACGCCGCCGCGACACTGAGACGATGCGGCGCATCTCGGATGAGTACGTTGCTTACATGGAGCGCGTCTTCGCGCATTATGAGCAGTTGTCGATGAAAGTTTTCGGGCGCGAGATTCCGCAGGTACTGATGCTGTCGGCGAGTGCCTTGAACGCAGACAACTTCGAGCGGCTGGCCGAGATGTTGAAAAAGCGCGGCTATGCTTTCACGACGCTTGCGACGGCGCTCAAAGACGCAGCTTACAGCGAGCCGCAGCACTACGCGGGGCCGTGGGGCATTTCGTGGATTGAGCGCTGGGCGCTGGAAAAGGGCGTGAATATTCGCGGTGATCCGGTCCTGCCGCCCTACATGCGACAGTTCGGCAAAGACGGTTTGAGCCTCCCCACCAACAAGCAGGAATAAGCAGCCTTCAGATGTTGTTCGTCCGAAGACGAGGGTGAGCGGAAACGTTTCCGCTCACCCTCGCCGGGACGAGTGTGTCTTGAAGTGCGCAAAGTGTGAATCCGAAACGGAGTACAGACCATGACACCTCGCCGGAAAAAGCAGTGGCGCATTCTGCATGAGCAAGAGATGAAAGCTTCTGTGGCTAACATCTCTGTGCGATTGATAGAAAGCTATGCGACGCGCTTACTGACGATGCTGGCCGTGCTCGCCTCTTTTATCAACGTCTCGTACGCGCAGCAATCGACCGCTTCACTTCGCGGTCGCGTGGCGGACGAGCTGGGCGGTTTGATTGTGGGCGCGAGCGTGACCTTGACGAACGCACAGGGCGCACAAAAATCCGCGCGGACGGATGGACGCGGCGAGTATCTCATCACGGGTGTTGCGCCGGGCAAGTACGTGTTGCAGGTTCATGCTTCCGGCTTCGCGCTTTATGAAAAGACGGAGGTGGAAATTCCGGCTGGTGTCGGCTCGCGCATGGACGTTTCTTTGCGCGTGGAGTTGAACAAAGAGGAAGTTGCCGTCGGCTCGCGTGATGCGCTGAGCATGGAGACGGGTGAAAACGCGGGTGCGATTGTGTTCAGCGGCGCGGCGCTGGACGCTTTGCCTGATGACCCTTCGGACCTCGCGGCAGTGTTGCAAACTCTGGCGGGCACGGTCGCAGGGCCGGAAGGCGGGCAGATTTTTATAGACGGGTTCGCGAACACGGGCCAGCCTCTGCCGCCCACATCGTCCATACGCGAAGTACGCATCAACCAGAATCCTTTCTCTGCCGAGAACGACCGGCTGGGTTTCGGGCAGATACAAATTTTGACGCGCCCCGGCACGGATCGTCTTCGCGGCGAAGCCTTCTTCGGCCTCTCCGACGAGAGCCTGAACTCGCGCAATCCCTTCGCACAAAATCGAGCGCCCTATCAAACACGTCTCTGGGCAGCACAGGCGGGCGGCCCCGTCGTCAGAAACAAGGCCACGTTCTTCTTCAACTTTGAGCGGCGCGAGACGGACGATAACGCCGTCATCAACGCGACGGTGCTTGACCCTGCGCTCCGAATCGTTCCGTTACAACTGGCCCTGCTCACTCCGCAGCGACGCACGACCTTCGGCCCGCGCTTCGATTACCAATTGAATAAAGACCACACGCTCACGTTGCGCTACTCTCTTTTTCGTTTCAGCAACGCGCGGGCAGGCACAGGCGGTTTCTCTTTGCAGGAGGCCGCGTATCGTGTGACGAATACGATTCAAACTTTTCAGGCGACCGAAACTGCCGTCACGAGCGCGCGCACGTTGAACGAGGCGCGCTTCCAGTACATCTACGAGAACCAGGTAGAGTATGGCGACAGCTCGCGCCCGACCGTCAATGTGCTGGGCGCTTTTAGCGGCGGTGGTACGGGCATCGGTTTGGAAGCAAATCCCGAAGGGCGCTTGTGGCTTCAGGACAACGTGACGCACACAGTGAGCGCGCACGTCGTTCGAGCGGGCGCGCGTCTTCGCCTGACGACCATCAAGGACATCTCGACTTTTAATTTCGGCGGCGCGTTCGTCTTTAGCGGCGGCCTCGCCCCAGAGCTTGATGAAAGAAACGAGCCCGTGCTCGATGCTGCGGGCCAAGTTGTGCTTGTTCCCATCACGAGCATTGAGCGATACCGGCGCACACTTCTTTTTCAAGGACAGGGATTTTCACCGGCGTTGATTCGCACGCTCGGCGGAGGCGCGACACAGTTTTCCATCACGGGCGGCGATGCGGTCGCACGCGCGCGGCAATTTGATTTCGGAGCTTTCATACAGGACGACTGGCGCGTGCGCTCTAATCTCAGTCTGAGCCTAGGGCTTCGTTATGAATCACAAACCAACGTCAACAACGGCTTGAGACTTGCGCCGCGCATCTCTTTCGCGTGGGCTCCTATGGCGCGCGCTCCGGCAAGCCAGCCGCAAATGGTCGTGCGCGGCGGCTTCGGAATCTTCTACGACCGCTTTAACGAAAATTTCGTCGCCACAGCCAATCGTTACAACGGCATCACGCAACAGCAGTTCATTGTCTCCGACCCGGCTGTGCTCGATTTTTATCCTCGCGTGCCGCCCACGAGCTTCGTCAACGCGCTTTCGCTTCCGCAAACCATACGCCGTATTTCAACGGACATACATGTCCCTTACACGCTTCAGGCTGCCCTGAGTCTTGAGCGGCAATTGCCCTACAAGACGACTCTCACCGTGACTTACGTACGCACGCGCACCCTTCGTGCCCTGCGCTCGCGCAACGTCAACGCGCCGTTACCTGAAACGATTATCGCAGACGACCCTGCGAGCGGCGTGCGCCCCGTTGCGGCTGGCGGCAACATACTCCAATTCGAATCCTCTGGCCGCATCAATCAAAACCAGTTAATCGTCGCCGTCAACAATCGCTACAACGATAGCTTTTCGTTCTTCATGAACTACACCCTGGGCCGGTTGATGAGCGACACGGAAGGGCTCGGCACTTTCCCTGCGTCGAGCTACGATTTGAGCACCGAATATAGCCGCGCCTCCGTGGACACGCGCCACTCGTTTTCCGCCAGCGGCAATTTCAACATCGGCTGGGGCATTCGTTTGAGCCCGCTTGTCATAGCCTCTTCGGGCCGCCCCTTCAACATCATCACCGGGCGCGACGCGAACAACGACACGCTCTTTACAGACCGCCCAGCTCTGGCAAGTGATCTGACAAAGCCCGGAGTAATTATCACTCGCTTCGGCGCGTTCGACCCGAACCCTGACGTTGGGCAGGCCATCATCCCGCGCAACTTCGGTCATGGCCCGAGCTTCTTTGTCGTCAACTTAAACGCGAGCCGCACTTTTAACTTCGGCAACGAGGGGAGCGCGCAAGCGCAAAGCGGCGCGAGACGAGAGGCGCGCTACGGATTAACGCTGACCTTGCGCGTGCAGAATCTTTTCAACCGCACCAACGGCTCGACGCCGGTCGGCAATCTCTCCTCGTCGCAGTTCGGCCAATCCGTTTCATCGTCTGGGAGCTTTGGCTTTAGCGGCGCGAACCCGTCCGCAGGCAACCGTCGCATAGAAGCGCAGCTTCGCCTGACTTTCTAAACCCTGTTGGCGCACACTCCGCGAGATAAAGTGATAAGCTGCAAACTTATGTTGAGATGTCTGGGCAGGCGCGCGTTGCAGTCGTGTTTCTTTGGACCGGCGCGATGGCCGCTTCTTTCTTTAGTCCTCTTCGCGCTGCTCGCGCTTCTTCTCTACACAGAAGCTTTCGCAGCGCCTCAAGCTCCCGCGCCGTTTGATGTTCTTCATTACGACGCGGAGATTAGAGTAAACCCGTCGGAGAAAACCCTGACCGGGATAGTCAGCATACGTTTCAAAAGCCTCGTCAACAATCTTTCCGAGCTGGAGCTTGATGCTCAGGAGCTGAGCATCGAAGAAGTTTCCGAACAGGGCGCTGCGCTTATCTTTGAGACGAAGGAAGGGCGGCTCAATGTGCGTCTGGCCGAAGTTGCGCGCGCAGGCGAAGTCCGCACCCTCAAGATTCGTTATCACGCGAAGCCGACACGCGGCTTTAAGTTTTACGACGATCACTTTTACGCCGCTTACAATACGCCGCGCTGGATGGTCTGCCGCTTTGATCCGGGCGACAAGGCGACGTTCTTTCTGCGATTGCAACTGCCTGCCGAAATCAAGGCCGTGGTCGCCAACGGCAACCCGGTTGAAAAGAAATCCCTGCCGGGAAATTGGACCGAGCACGCATGGCACGAGGACTCGCCAATTCCGCCTTACATCTTCGGCTTTGCCGCCGGTCAGTTTCAGGAAGTCGTTTCGCGTAAAGACAGCGTCCAGCTCTTTCTACTGGCGCGCGCGCCTTACACGACCGCCGACATCGAAAAGATTTTTGCAGACACGCGCGACATGTTTTCGTTTTATGAAAAGCGTGCGGGTGTCCGCTACGCTGGCCGACGTTATACGCAGGTGCTCGCCTCGGGCAACGTGATGCAGGAGATGAGCGGCTTTACGGTCCTGCGCGAAAACTATGGCCGCGAAGTTTTAGCAGAGCCGCGCGAGAACTGGCTCATCGCGCACGAGCTGGCGCATCAATGGTGGGGCAACCGCGTGACGTGCCTGGGTTGGGCGGACTTCTGGCTCAACGAAGGTTTCGCGGAATTTATGATGTCGGCTTATCGCGAGCATCGCTTCGGGCGTGACGAATATGACCGTGACATGGAGCTGGCGCGTATGACTTACGCGCGCATCCGCACAGCGGGCCGCGACCGACCGCTTGCTTATCGGAAGTCCATCAAGGAATCGGAGGCCGGTGGGCCAGTGGTCTACGACAAGGGCGCGCTCGTCCTGAATCTACTGCGCTACGAGCTTGGCGAGCGTGCTTTCTGGGACGGCGTGCGCCGCTACACGCGCAGGCACTTCGGCGGAAGTGTGGTGACGAGCGACTTACAAAAAGCCATGGAGGAAGCAAGCGGTAAATCTCTCACACAATTTTTCGAGCAGTGGATTTACAGCGCGGGCGTGCCCGATGTGGTCGCCCGTCATCGAGTGGAAAACGGCGAAGTCGTCATCGACATCGAACAGCGACAGGAAAGACCGTGGACCCTCGTGTTCGAGGTCGCGCTTGAGACGAGTGGTGGACGCGAGAGCCGCCGCGTACTATTGAAAGACAGACGCATGCAAGTCAGATTCAAGCTCGCGGGCAAACTCCTATCCGTGCGTCTGGACAAAGGCGGGCGCTTGCCTTTCAACATCATTCATGAACGCCCCGTCGAAATGCTCCTCTATCAACTCGCGCGCGCGCCGGACACGCCCGCACGCGCCGACGCGCTCCGCCAGATTCAAACCCTGCGCGCCAATGCTTCGACAAAAGAAGACGTCCGCGCGCAATTAAAAGCAGCCCTGGAAGAACGCTTCGCGAAAGATTCATCGCGCCTCATTCGCGAGCTGGCGCGACGCGCACTGGCGGAAGGAAAATAAAAACAAATTAACAGGGATAGACAGGATGAACAGGATACAGAAGAAGTGATAAATGCAAAGTGCAAAGTGCAGAATTAAAGAGATTCTTGCTGTTCATTCATCATTTTGCATTTTGACTTTTGCATTGCTTTTATCCTGTCTATCCTGTCCATCCCTGTTTGAATCTGCTTCGTGCAGCTAATCTGCTCCGAGGATGGCGCGCGGGAGAAGGCTGGCGGGTATCGGGTCCAGAAAGCGCGAGACCGTGGGCGGCGTGTCGTAGTCTCCGCCCCTGTAGGCGTTTTCGGGATGGACGAAGTAGAGCTGCTCTTTCGCGCGCGTCGCGGCGACGTAGAGGAGGCGGCGCTCTTCCTCTAAATCCTCAAACTCGTCATAGGAACGGACGGAAGGAAACCAGCCGTCCGTCATCCAGATCACAAAGAGCGTGTTCCATTCAAGACCCTTCGCCGAATGCACGGTCGAGAGCGTGACGTAGCCTTGCCCGCGCGTCGCGCTCTCGCTGCGCGCGGCATCCGACGGGTCCATCGCCACGTCTGCTAAAAGCTCAGCCGCCGTCTTGTAACGTTTGGCGATTGATTGCAGGTGCTCCAGATCGCGCTGTCTTCGCGGGTAATCGTCGTGGCGCTCGCGCAGTATGGGACGATAGAGGCGCAGCACTTTGGGAAGCTGTTCGTGCGGCAACTTGTCCTGCGTGATGTTTGAAAGGACTTGAGCCAGCTTCGTTAGTTGGTCGCGATAACTTGAGCGCGCGGGAAATTCTTTGAGCCTCTGAAAGAGCGTCTCCTTGGCGCGCGGCGTTCTAAACTCGCGCTGCTCGATTTGTAAGTAATCCAGAATCTGCTCGACCGTCACATCGCCGACGTGGTCCAAAAGCTTGAGCGCGCGAAACCATGAGAGCGTGTCCGAAGGATTGACTACTAGACGCAGGAACGCAAGCACGTCCTTGATGTGAGCGGATTCGGCAAAGCGTATGCCGCCGAACTTGCGGAAGGGAACGCCGTGCTTGGCAAGCTCTATTTCCAAATCGAAAGAGTGAGAGCTGGCGCGGAACAGGACGGCGATTTCGCGAAGGGGGACGCCTTCTTCACGAAGCTCTGTGATGCGTTGCGCGACGAAACGCGATTGCTCGTTTTCGTCGCGCGCGCTGACGACGACGGGCGCCTGGTCTCCTTCGATTTTTGAAAACAGGTGCTTGCTGTAGCCTTCGGGCGCTTCCGCGATGATGGCGTTGGCAACATCAAGAATGGGCTGCGTGCTGCGGAAATTCTCTTCGAGCTTAATCAGGCGCGCTTCTGGAAACAGCTCGGGAAATTCCAGCATGTTGCGAAAGCTTGCGCCGCGAAAAGAGTATATGGACTGGCATTCGTCGCCGACCACGGCGACGTTGTCATGCGCGACGGCCATAAGGCGCATAATCGCGGCCTGCAATTTATTCGTGTCCTGATACTCGTCCACCATCAAATAGCGATACTGCGATGAAAGCTGTTCGCACAATTGCGAGCTTCCTTCCAATGCCTCGCGCAGACGCACGAGCAGGTCGTCGTAAGACAGCAGGTGTCGGTCTCGCTTGAACTGCTCAAACGTCGTGTAGAGCTTTTCCAGCGCCGAGCTTTCATGAGAGAAGTGCGGGTAGTGAAGCTTCAAAACTTCTTTGACCGAAAGCAGTTTGTTGACGGCCATGCTGAAGATGGAGCAGATGGTACGCTTGCGCGGCAGGCGGCGGTCCCGGCCCGTGAGCTTCATCTGGCGACGCAGGAGGTCTATCAAATCTTCCGTGTCGCTCTGGTCGAGCACGGTGAAGGTGCGCGCCACACCTGCGGTATCCTCGCCGTATTTTCTCAAAACGGAATGGGCCAGTGAGTGAAATGTTCCGCCGGAGACGCGGCTCGCGCGATGGTCTGCCAATTCGGCGGCGCGCGCCAGCATGCTGGTCGCCGCGCGGCGCGTGAAGGAAAGAAGTAGAACGGATTCCGGCTTGACGCCGGATTCCACGAGCCGCGCCACACGATAGACGAGCGTGCGCGTCTTGCCCGTGCCCGCGCCAGCGACTATCAGGAGCGGCCCGTCCAATGTGGTCACTGCGCGGTACTGCGCTTCGTTCAGCTCCTTCTCATAATCAATGCGGCTCGGGCGCGGCAGCGCAGAGACTTTTTTCAGGACGAGTCTAGTTTTGACGGGCGTGGGCTGTGTCTTGCCCAGGTCAAGATCGCGGCGCAGCGCTTTGAGGTCCGTGCATAGCTCCCTGATTTTTTGATAACGCTCGCGAGGCTCTTTTCTAAGGGCGCGCGCGAGTATGAGCCAGAGTTCAGCAGGCAACTCAGCCTTTACTTCTTGCAGAGGCTGCGGCTCGGCGTGAAGGATGGCGTGCATCGTGTCAATCTTGTTTTCGTTGTCGAAGGGAGGGCGGCCCGTCAGGATCTCGTAGAGCACTATGCCGAAAGAGAAGATGTCGCTGCGCAGGTCCACGCGCTGTCCAAGGAGCTGTTCGGGCGACATGTAACTGATCGTTCCCATGATTGTCCCGGACTGTGTATTGACCTGAAGGAGCGTCTTCTCGGTCGAGCGTGCAGTTAACTTTTCGGCGCGCCGCTCGACCAGCTTTGCCAGACCGAAATCCAGAATCTTGGCATAGCCGTCGTGGCTGACAATCAGGTTCTCGGGCTTCAAGTCGCGGTGTGCGATGCCGTGCTCGTGAGCTTTGCTCAATCCTTCGGCGACCTGTATGGCGATGTCCAAAGTTTCGCGCAGGGAGAGCGAGCCTGCGTTTATCTTCTGCCGTAGCGTCTCGCCCTCTATGTACTCCATAGCCATGTAGGGCTTGCCTTCAGCTTCACCGATTTCAAAGACGGTGAGGATGTGCGGGTGATTCAAGCGCGAGGCGGCGCGCGCTTCTTGCAGAAAACGACGGCGACGGTCGGCGTCCGCGACCGATTCCGGCGGCAGCACTTTGAGCGCCACTGTGCGGTCCAGTTTTTCGTCCAGCGCCAGGTAGACAGCGCCCATGCCGCCCGCGCCGAGCGGTTCCAGGATTCTGTAATGAGCGATTAACGTGCCCTTGGCGACAACGTCCATCATCGGGTCATACCAAACCACGAAGCGGTGGCGGGCCGTTTCCTTCAAGCTGGCTGTGGATTGCGATTAACTTTGAGTTCGGTTCGGGAGTTTAAAAGCCTTGCTCGTCTCTGATTACCTCACGCGTTCTTTTGAATGAAGACATTATATCACTTGAGGTTGTTTTTGACTGTGTGAGACGACCTCATTTTTTAATAATTAACGTCGATGCAACACGGGCGGATTGAGATGCTGCGCTCCGTGAGGAGAGCGCACATATCGAGAGGCACGCGCGGCGCGCAGCCATTTGTCAATGCTGATTCAGCTTTAAGCCCGGCGCAGTTATTTCTTCAGCAGTTCCAGAACTGCTGAAGTCATTGCCTTGACGCCTGTTCTGATAGTCGGCTCGGGGAGGGGCGCAAACAGGCTGGAGTGAAGTGACGGTAGTGGTGCGCCGGTCTTACGGCTCTGTTCCATCTTCGCCGGGTCAACTGCGCCGAGCCAGAACATCATGAGGGGAATCTGTTGCCCGTCGAGCGCGAATCGTCCGAAATCTTCTCCGCCCATGACAGGCTCTTTCTTCACGACGTTGGCCGCGCCGAGCGTCTTCTCCCACATCCCTGCCAGACGGCGCGTCAGTTCCGGGTTGTTGTAGGTCGCGGGCGTGAACTCGTCCTCGCGAACCTTGACCACGGGCGCAAGCTCGTCGGGGATGCCTGCGGCGCGTGCGATGCTCTTGGTGATTCGTTCAATCGACGCCAGCACACGTTGGCGCACCTCTTCCTTGTAGCTGCGCACGGTGAGTTGGAGCACGACTTTATCGGGGATGATGTTGTGCTTGGTCCCGCCCTGAATCGAGCCGACGGTGACGACCACCGGATCGAAAGGCGAGTTCTCGCGGCTGACGATTGTTTGTAAGGCCAGCACGACCTGTGCGGCGATGACGACAGGGTCTTTCGTCGCCTGAGGATAAGCGCCGTGCCCGCCCACGCCGCGAATCGTGATGTCCACAGAGTTCACGTTCGCGAAAGCATAGCCCTCTACGATTCCGATTTTGCCCGCTTCCAGAGACGCGTCGTCATGCAACCCGATCACATAATCCGGGCGTGGAAAGCGCGTGTAGAGCCCGTCGGCGAGCATCGCTTTAGAGCCTGCCCCGCGCTCCTCGGCGGGCTGCCCGACGAGCACGAGCGTCCCGCGCCACTGTGCTTTGAGCCGGACCAACATTCTCGCCGTGCCGATAAAGGAGGCCATGTGAATGTCATGGCCGCAAGCGTGCATCACGCTCACCTCTTCGCCGTTCGCACCCTTGGTCTTAACTTTGCTGGCGTAAGCCAGCCCCGTCGTCTCTTCCACGGGGAGGCCGTCCATGTCCGCGCGCACCCACACAGTCGGCCCGTCGCCGTTCTTCATGACGGCGACCAGACCGTAGCTGACCAACTCCGGCTTTTCATACTTGCCGACGCGCTCGGTCACCGTGAAGCCCAAAGTGCGTAGCTCATTGGCGACAAGAGCGGCGCTCTTTTCCTCCTCGAAAGACAGCTCGGGCGCAGCGTGCAGAGTCTTGTAAATGGTGATGAGCGAGGGAAGCTCGTTTTGAATCAGAGCATCCATGTTATTCTGCGCACCGGCAGCAGGTGCGATGAGCAGAACGGTTATCAAGGCGATGGCGAGCCGCTTTAGGTACATGGCTGGATTCTCCGTGTCTGGTTGCCCGGTCTTGAGGCGTCCGTAATTAAGAAAGGACGTGAGGCTAACAAAGAAAACTTTCGTCAGCAAGAAGTAAGAGACTTTAGAACGGCGGTAAAATATCCCTTAATGAAGTAGGATGTCAATCCTGATTTCGGCTTGCCGCTTGAAAGGAGCTTCGGTCATGAAATCCCTTCTTCTGTCGCTCATACTGTTGATGTTTCCGCTTCCCGCTCATCAGGAGCCGGAGATATCTTTCTCACAATCTTACTCGCAGTCTTTTATCTTTGACGACAAGGGCTACGTGATTAGCCTCTCGGAGAAGGATGTCGCGGACACGCCTTCCTGGAATCCTGCGCGCGAAGACCCGCCCGTGTCGTCACGCGAGGCGGCGAGGATAGCGCGCGAGCATCTAGCGGGCTATGTCAAAAACAGGCCCGACGAATGGGACGTGCAGGGCATAGGGCTCGTGCCGCTCAACGCGGAGAAGTGGATTTATGCCGTCTCGTTCCAGTGCTATAACAGCCATTGCCGTGACTCTTCCGTCGTAGGCGTCTTCACGATCATCGTCAAGATGGACGGCTCGGTGGCCGCGCCCGAAATCAAGCCACGGGAAAAAGGCTGAAAATCAAGCTCTCTGAGATTCACCCCGACCCTTGTCTCTACGAAAAAAGTATTGCGCTCGGGCGTCGAAATAATTTAATCTTCCAGGTGGAGTAGGGAAACCTCTCCCTCACTTTACCGCTGGCTTTCCACAAAGCTTTAACTCATCCGCCCAAACTTTTCCCGACGATTCCGATAACTCCCACTCGAAGGAAAGAAGATATGAATAGCACGAAATGCATGCAGTGCGGGCTGGTCAACTGGCAGACCGAGGCCGAGTGTAAGAGATGCAAAGCGCCCATCGCTCAGGCTGTCGAGGCGTATCAATACCAGCAGCCTTACTACCAGCAACCTCAATACCAGCAACAGCCGCCGGTCTACCCGTACGCGCCTCCGCCTCCGCCGCAGGATTTTTCACAGCCACAGGATTACCCGTACATGCCGCCCATGCAGATGCAGGCGGGATTGTGGAGAGACGGCTCGCTACTCGTGATGAGCAAGCAGGCCGCGCTCCCTCCGGCGTGCGTCAAATGTAACCAGTCGGTCGGACAGGCGGACTTTAAGAAAAAGCTCTACTGGCATCACCCGGCCCTGTATCTTTTGCTTCTGCCGAGCTGGCTGGTCTACGTCGTCGTGGCGCTGTGCGTGCGCAAAACAGCTACCGTCTATCTCGGCCTCTGCGACAATCACAGGACTCAACGCCGTTACATCATCGCCGTCTGCTGGTTGCTGGCTTTGTTGGGGATGGCGGGCATCGCGGGCGCGATGAAGATGGGAGACTCGATGCCGGTAATGTTAGGCGCTCTCTCGATCCTTGCGTCCCTCGTGGTCTACTGCGCAGCCGTGCCGGTCGTCGCCGTCCAGAAGATGGACGATCATTACATCTGGCTCAAAAAGATTAACCCTAATCTGCTAGCACAACTGCCGAGCCTGCCGCGCTGAACTCATCAGCCCCTTTCAGGGGCTGATATCTTTGTTAGGCATCCTTTCAATCTTCTTCGGCTGTCTTCACCCAGCATCTCAAGACTTCCGCGACGCTCCATGCCTGTGCGACGCAGCCGCGAGGCGTAAACGGCGGCTCGGCGTCGAAGATTTCGCTGATGGAGCCGATGCACGCTTCGTTCAAATGCGCTTCGAAGCCCGAGAGAAAACGACGCGCGCCCTGGCGGTCATGAGGATAGACCTTGACCCACGCGTCTATGAACGGGCCTATGAGCCATGCCCAAACAGTGCCCTGATGATAGGCCGCATCGCGCGAGCGCAGGTCGCCGTCGTAAGTCGGTTTGTAATCCGGGTGCTTCGGCGACAAAGAGCGCAGGCCTACCGGAGTGAGCAACTCCTCTTTGACCACACGCAGCACGGATTCCCAACGAGATGGGTCAAGCGCAGGGTGTTTGAGCGAGATGGCGAGGACTTGATTAGGACGACAGGCCGCATCGTCCACGCCTTCTTCGTTATCCACCACGTCGTATAGATAGCCGCCTTCCTCGTACCAGAATCTTTTATTGAATGACTCGTAGGCGCGCGCGGCGTGCTCCGCGAAGGGCCGCGCCGCGTCTTCACCCATGAAATCTCTGACCCATCCTTCCAAGAGGCACAGCGCGTTGTACCAGAGCGCGTTTATCTCCACAGCCTTGCCGCGTCTTGGCGTCACGACCCAGCCGTCGCACTTGGCGTCCATCCACGTCAACTGGTATCCCTCGGCTCCCTGTCTTAAGAGTCCGTCCGACGGGTCTACGCCGATGCCGAAGCGCGTGCCCTTGATGTGATGCTCCGCGATGTTGAGAAGCTTGGGAAGAATCTGTTCCAGCGTGACGTGGTCATTCGTCGTTTGCACGTAGCGATCCATGGCGTGGAAAAACCAGAGCGTCGCGTCCGAGGTGTGATAGAGCCCTTCGTTCTTCCCTTCGGGAAACATGTTGGGAATCAGACCGTCACGCACGTAATGCGCGAAGGTGCTCAAAATCCAATCGGCTTCCGTGTGGCGGCCCGTGGTCAGCGTTAAGCCTTCGAGGCTGATCATCGTGTCGCGTCCCCAGTCCGTGAACCAGTGATAGCCGGCGATGACGGAGCGCATCTCTTCGCCAGCGGCGCGCGCGCGTGCGGCATCTTCCTGACGGCCTGCGGGCGTGATGACAAACTGATCTGCGGCGAGGACAAGCTCGGCTGCGACCCTCTCTTCCTGTGCCTTCTTCGGTGCAACGGAAAGAAGCCGCCTGCGCCGCTCAAGCTCTGCCGCGAAGGCTTCCTCCGGTAAGAGAGCCATCAGTGTGTCCCACTTCTCTGTCGAAGCGACGAGCGTGGCGGTCGTTTCGCGCGTGACATCAACGCTAAAATAGCCGGGACTCCACAACTCGCCCGTGTTGTCATAGCCGCGCTGCGCTTCCACGCGATAGAAGACGTTGTGTAGCTTTCCGCCGTCGAGCGTGAAAGTTGCGTTCATCCCGTAAATCTTCAGACGCAATGGCGGATAGGTGCGCCCGCTTGTGACTTCCAGGCGGTCTTCGACGGAGGTGACGGCGTAGGGTCTGGTGATAGGCTTATTGACAGGGCCTTCGAGCGGGCGAAACTGGACCGAGGGCCGGAGCTTCAAACGCACGCTCTCCTCCGTGCCCTCTATCAGGCGGTAGTTGACGTAAACAGTGTTCTGCATGTGCGGCAGCAGGATGCGCTTTTCCAAAAGAGCGCCTCTCACTTCGTAGCGCCACACGGGCAAGCCATCTTCCAGACGAAACTCTTTGAGATACTGCGCGCCGGGCAATTCCAGCAAGCCGCCTACGTGCTCCTGTCCACCTATGAGAACACGCTGGCCGTCTTTGAAGCGCATCCAATCGCTCAGATGATTGAGCATGACGGAGCGTCCCAGCGGAGTCGGGAGCGCCGAGATGAGTAAGCCGTGATAGCGTCTTGTCGGCACGCCCGCCACGGAGCCCGAAGCGAAGCCGCCCAGCCCATTCGTCGCCAGCCACTCGCGCCGCAGAAGAGGGTCGCCAGTCTCCGCGTCCTCTTCCGAAAAATTTAGCCTGCGAATCAACTCAACCATTCCTTCAACCTCTCCAAAGCTTCTCTGCGCACTTCTGCTTCTTCCGTTTCCTGGCCGCTGTATCCTGCCAGATCTTTCACCTCGCTCGACGGCGCGGGCCGCATGACAACAGCCGCATGACCGGGCAGCATCCAGTTGTTACGTGTTTCAAGCGCGTGCGTGCCCGAGCCTCCGTAGCGACAATCTTCGCTCGACCAGAGCGTGGTCCAGATGCTGTTTTCCGGCGGAGCCAAGAGAGGCTCGGGCGCTGGATTAAGGTTTAAGGCTCTGCCCAGGTTAACGAGGAGCAAGCGGTCGCGTCCTTCTTCATCGAAGAAGCGCAGGACGAATGCTTCATCGCCCAGCACTGCGCCGTCCACACCGCCCGCGCCCTGCGTGCTAAAGACAGGGTCTTCGCGTCTGAGCTTTAGCAGGTCTCTGTGCATGTCGTAAACATGACGATGACGCTCGCGCTCCGCAAGGTCTAGCTTTGATTGCTCGAAGGTCTCAACTGACGCGGGGTCCGCGAGACAGGCAAGCATCTCAGGTGTGGCGAGGCTGCGAAACTGAACCAGAAATTCCATGCGGCCACGACGCACGAGCCTTGCAAGCTCCGCATCATGATCCGCGAAATAGTAGAACGGAGAAGATGCTGCGAACTCCTGTCCCTGAAAGAGCATGGGTGTAGAAGGCATCAGCAGCACGAGCGCCGTCATCGCGCGATAGCGTCCCGGCGAAGTCAAGAGGTGAATACGCTCGCCGCGCCCGGAGTTGGCAATCTGGTCGTGGTTCTGTATGAAGTTGACGAACAGCTCGGGCGGCAGGCCGAGACCGGGTTTGCCGCGCCTGTGTCGCTGCCACTTGTAACGCTGCCCCTGGTAAAGATAGCCCCACTTCGTCGCCGAGATGAATTCCTGTGGCCGTCCCAGATAGTCGGAATAATAAGCTTCGTTTTTTCCCGTCAGCGCGACCACCGCCGAATGATGAAAATCATCGTTCCACAATCCGTCCAGCCCGTAGCCGCCCTCTTCCACGGGCTTCAACATACGCACGTCCTGCGGCTCGTTCTCTCCGACGACGATTGTCTTGCGCCCGCGCGCCGCACGCCGCACCGTGCGCGTGATTGCTACCAGAATGTGCTCGTCCGAATCATCCTGAATGCTCTGCGTCGCATCCAGACGCAGACCGTCCATGTGAAACTCTTCAATCCAGTAAGCGGCGTTAGTCGTAAAGAACTCGCGCACCTGTTCTGCGTTGGGGCCGTCGAAATTGATGGCGTCGCCCCACTCGTTTTTGTGGCGGTCGGTAAAGTAGTCGGGCGCAAACTGGCGCAGGTAGTTGCCGTCCGGGCCGAGGTGGTTGTAGACGACATCCATGATGACGGCTAAGCCTACGCGGTGCGCTTCGTTGACGAAATAGCGCAGGTCGTCAGGCGAGCCGTAGAGATGCGTCGGCGCAAACAGGTTCACGCCGTCGTAGCCCCAGCCGAATTTTCCGGGAAATTCTGCGACGGGCATCATCTCTATCACGGTGATGCCGACAGAAGCCAGTTCGGCTAACTCGCGCGCCGCGCTCTGCCACATCCCCTCGCGCGTAAAAGTCCCTACGTGCATTTCGTAGATGACCTGACCGCGAAGCGACGCGCCCTTCCAATCCGCATCGGACCACACGAATTGTCGCGGGTCGATGACCTGTGAAGGCCCATGCGGTCCTTCGGGTTGAAATCTGGAAGCAGGGTCAGGGTAAAGCTTTTCGTCTTGGTCCAGCCGGAAACGATAGAGCGAGCCCGCGCGCGCCCCGGCAGCAAACACGGAATAATAGCCGCCCGGTTCGCGCTCCATTTTAAGAGCTTCCAATTCCTGTCCCTGTTCGCCTTCGATGACCAGCTCCACGCGCTCGCGGTGCGGAGCCCACACGCGAAAATGAACGCCGCCCTGCGCGATTGGTTCCGCGCCGACGGGAAACTGCCTTGCTACCCTTGCTGCCTGCATCTGGCTCTTTCTATCCTCTGGCGCTTTTGCTTTGCGCGCACACGCCGGAACTATTTTTCAACAATGCTGCTCGCCGAATTGTCTTCATGTTTTGTTTGAATATCAGATTAGCATTGAAACGACGGAAGCGCATCTCGGCGCAAGAGATATGTGGAGCAGCTTTTTACGAGACACTTCTAGACATCATTCATTAAATAGTTTACCGACGGGACTGAGGCCCGCTTCGTCCGGCCGGGAGATTTGTTGAGCCGTCTTTTGATGAGACTGCGCCATAGTCTGTTCAAGCCGCGCGAAAAACCTCTCGACGTTATCGCTGTTCTTACCCCAATCAAAACACTGGGTCGCCAGCGCGCACCTGCTTTCAGTCGTGATCGTGCCGTCGGGCGCAATCTCGACCCACAAATCTTCGCCCCACGAGTAGAGCGTGGCATTGATATGCGCCGTGAACGTGCTGGCCGAAGCTCGCGTGTGCGTCCAGCCCAGAGCCTCCAGCGCACGGCTCACGTCGCTCATAATCTCATGCTGCGGCAGATTGAACCGGCGCGCCTGCCTGAACCGCGCCGGGAAACCGAAAGCCATTACTCACTCCGTTCGCAGTTTTCAGTTTTTAGTTTTCAGTTTTCAGAAAGAGAGCAAAATGCTTTTCACTGAAAACTACAAACTGCTTTATTCTCCATGCGGCAAGTTACAGATGTTTGTCGGGCGTGCAAAAAATATTGCGAAACCTGTCGATTGCGGAATGCGGACGATTCGATTGCGGAATGCGGAATTCGGATTGCGGATTAGAAGAGATTGAATCAATGAACCGATGAGTCAATGAATCAATCTGTCTTCAATCCGAATTCCGCATTCCGCAATCTGTTCGTGTGTGGACTTGAAAGAAGCAACGGGTCTGGGGTACAAAGTTTAAAGCCCGGCAGGGTAATTTTTTATGACGCCAGAAGAAGAACCAGAACAAATAAATTTCCGCGCCGTGATCCTCGTCAAAAACAACATCCTTGCTTTTGTAGGCATGGCGATCAGCGCCGAAGGCGCAAGGGTGGCGAGGTTCGACCCGCGCTCAGAGCCTCCCGTCAACGTTGGCCCGTTCGAGGACGTGCCCAAGGTCGCCTACGCCTTCCGGCGCTCGGTCGAGACCAGCCGCACCAACGGCTGGACGATTGTTTATGACGGCCCGCCGCTCGTGGGCTAAGCGACTCACAGACAATTACTGAACCAGTGATTTTTAACTTTTTCGTTGGGCGCGCAGGGATTCGGCTTTAATCAGCCAGGCGAGCTGTTTTTTGTCGTTCTTCGAGGCGTTGGTGAAATGAATGGCAAAGCCCATCTCTTCGATTTTGTAGACCACCACGCCCGCTAACTTGATGGCCCCGCCTCCGGGCAGTTCTATTTCCAGCGTAATCGTTTCCCCATCCGAGACCAGATCGGGCGTGAGGATAAAGCAGCCGGTCAGGCTCAGGTCCGCGATGTCTCCCGTGCGGCTCGCCCGCGCGCCCGCCCAGCGGGCCTTGAAGTTGACCTTGATACGCTCGGCGCGCCTGCGCTCCGGCCCTGGATACTTTTGATCCTTGTCCATGATTCACTCTAACGAAGTCCCAAGTCTCAAGTCCCAAATCCCAAATCTTTATTTTGACTTGAGACTTGGGACTTGGGATTTGGGACTTTTCATTATAACGGATACGTGCGGAGTCCAGAGGACTTTCTTTAGTCTTCCTGCTACACTGAAATTTACGGATTATGCAGAGCCTGAGTCTTCATCCTTCCAGCACACAAACCGGAACCACGGACTTCCAAGAGGAAATCGCGCGGCTCGAAGCACGTCTGGCCGAAGCGCGCCATGAGCTTTCCATCTTGCAGGAAGAGATGCGCGCGTTCAAAGCGCGTTACACGGAGATAGTCGGCGGCCCGTTGGCGGAGCTATCGGAAGTCGAGCGCGAGATTAAGGAAGCAGAGGCGCGCTGCTTCGGCGTTGAAGTGGAAGACGAAGAGGAGACCGCAGCGGAAGACCGCGCGCATCCTTCGCACGAAGCCCCGACCGTCCGGCGCGCCTTACGCAAATTGTTCTGGGCGGCGGCCAAAATGTTTCACCCGGACCACGCACGCGACGAACGCGAGGCCGAGCGCCGCCACACCATCATGGCCGAGGCGAGCCGCGCTTATCGCGAGGGCGACATCACGAGCCTGCACACGCTCCTCGGCGACGAGCATCTGCAATCGCTCTGCGCCGTCAAGGCTCATAGCGCTGACGATGCGGACGAAGACGCGCAACTCCTGCGTCTTGAAGTCGATCTGCGCACGGTCGAGTTCGGCATCAAGCGCCTCAAGCAGGACGGCCTCTATTACACCAAGCTCAAGGTTGATGAAGAGGCAACTCATGGCCGCGATGCTCTCGCGCAGATGGCCGAGCAGCTCAACCGCCAGATAGCGAAAGCACGCCACCGCCTCGCACACCTCTCGTAAACGAGAAGCCCCACGAGAGGCGCGCCTCATTAAGCTCTAGCGAGCAGCAAAGTCACACAGTAAGCAGATTACTACTGCGCGCATGGCTTGATGCGCTCATTGATGGATTAACAAAAAGGTTTCGCGTCTGCTCCTAGTGCTTACAATGCGCGATGCATTTGCGGTAAGCGGAAACGCATTTGGGGTGCTCGCCCGTTGCGGTGAGGCAATCAAAGAGGAGTACCCTGCATTCTTCCACACAGGCGGCAGGAATCTCCTTTTGTGACGACGCGGTAGAGAAGGGGCTCAATGCCAGCAGTCCGATTGCGAAAATGAGGGTGAGAGCACGGACGACCTTGTAAGGCGAATTATTCTTCATGTTCGTTCTCCATAGGGTAAATCTTCCTGGGGCCGGTGAACGGCTTGCCATCCGAGGCAAGGCAGGAGCGTCGGTGGCTAGGGTGAATTTTCGAGGCTATCTTTAACGCCATTTCCGGGAAAAGTAAAGGGAAAAGGGGAAGCAGTGCAAAGTGCAAAATGCAAAATGCAGAAGTAAAGAAGCTCTTTCTTTTCATTCATCACTTTTCATTTTGCACTTTGCACTGCTTTTAAAGATTTTCTATCAGGACGGGCTCGACCTCGTCGGCCAGCTCAAAGCCGAAGATGCGCGAGTAGAAATAAAGCTCGCCGTCCAGGGCGCGTTTGATGTTTTCGGCGCGGCGAAAGCCGTGTTGCTCGCCCTCGAAGGGAACGTAAGCGACCGCCAGACCCTTTTGTCGCAACGCTTCCACCATCATCTCCGCCTGATTGGGCAGCACTATCTTGTCTTCAAGACCCTGAAAGAAAATAACCGGGCACGATAGTTGGTCCGTGAAGTTGATGGGCGAGCGCTCCCTGTAGAGGTCTGCGCGTTCCGGGTACGGGCCGATGAGTCGATCCAGATAGCGCGACTCGAACTTGTGCGTCTCGCGCGCGAGGGCTGCGAGGTCGCTGACGCCGTAGTGGCTCGCGCCCGCTTTGAACGTGTCGCGGAAGGTCAGGGCCGCGAGCGTCGTGTAGCCGCCCGCGCTGCCTCCGTCGATGGCGCATCTCTGCGGGTCGGCCAGCCCGCGACCGGAGAGATACCGCGCGCCGTTGACGCAATCATCTACGTCCACGATGCCCCAACGATCGTTGAGCCTCTGCCTGTAGGCGCGACCGTAGCCAGTGCTTCCGCCGTAGTTGACGTCCAGAACAGCAATACCACGGCTGGTCCAATATTGTATTCCAAGGTTAAAGGTCGTGGAGGTCGAAGAGGTCGGCCCGCCGTGGCTTTTGACAAGCAGCGGCGGGCGCTCTCCTTCGGGCGCATCGAAGTCGCGGTTGTGCGGCGCGTAGTAAAAGCCGTGCGCCGTCAAACCGTCTTCGGTCGGAAACTCTATCGCCTCGGGGACGGAGAGATAGCCTTCGTCAATCCGTAAATCGTTCGAGCGGCGCAAGACTTCCGTCTCACGCGAAGCAAGGTCCATGGAGATGATGGAGGTCGGCTCCGTGGGCGAACCGGCGCGAAAGACTACGCGGCCCGCTCGCGCGCGAACAAAAGTGATGTCGGAAAAGCGCGTCTCGATTCTTTCTAAATTACCGGAAGCGGTATCGAGCAGGCCCAGTTGCGCTTTCCCGCGCTCGATAAAGGCGCAGACAATGCGCTCATTGGATTCAAAAGCATAAGTGGACATGCCGAAAATCCATTGCGGAAATCCGAACTCCGCTTCAAGTTGGTGGAGCGCGTGCGCCTCTCGCCGCTCATCCAGACGATAAAGATTCCACCAGCCCGTGCGGTCCGAGACAAAATAGAGCGTGCCGTCGGGCGACCATTCGGGTTGAAAGACGGACTCTTCCAAACCGCCCGCCACGCGCTCGCGGTTTCCGATTGCGCCGTCTTCTCCAATTTCACCCAGCCACAGCTCGCACCCGTCCCAGGGCATGTTGGGATGATTCCATTCCAGCCACGAAAGGTGTTTGCCGTCCGGGCTCACGCGAGGCGACGCGTAGAAGTCGCGCCCGGAAACGAGCACCACGCCCGTCGTCGTCTCGCCGTCGAGGTTGATGGAAGCGATGCTATTCGTGGCTTCGCGCTCGCTCGACGTGTGGTCTTCGCGCACGCACACGAGCCGATTGCGCTTGCGGTCCAGCACGGCGTCCGCATAACGCATAGGGGCTTCGGGTGTGAGCGGCTCGGGCTCGGAGTCTGCCGTGCGCTGGCGATAGAGCCGCTGGTCCGCGAAGTTTGAGAAATAGATTGTGCCGTCTGCGACCAGAAAATCGCCGCCGCCATATTCGTGTACGCGCGTGCGCGCATTAAAGCCTTTGGGCGTCACGTCGCGAGTCTCGCCGTCAGGCGTGCGCCGCACGATACAGCTTCGGCCACCCTCCTGCGGGCGAACTTCCACCCAGTAGATGTCTTCACCGTCGAGCGCCACCTGCGCCAGACCGATTGAGCCTTTGACGATGAGATCGGACGTGATAGGCGATTTCCATGAGCCGTAAGGCGCAGCTTGCGATTGAGGCATAAGATCATTTCCTCTCGAATGGCGTTTGATGGTGACGAGGCGCGCTTGAGTATAACCCAAAAGATTGCGGAATGCGGACGATTCGATTGCGGAATGCGGAATGCGGATTGCGGATTTAAGAATAAGAAATAGCAACCTTCTTGCTTTTAATCCGCAATCCGAAATCCGCATTCCGCAATTTACTTAGGGCCGCGCACGACGTCGTTGATGACTTGAGTGGGAGCGGGGATGGGCTTGCCTGCTTCGTTGACGAAAATCCCGAGGGAGTACTCGCGCGCTAGGAGGCGTCCCTCTCTATTGAGGGAGCGGATTTCGTGTGTCCACGCGCCGCGCACGCGGCCCAGCTCGCAAACCCAACTTGTAATCTCTATTTCGTCGTTATCAAAAGCGGGCTCGAAGTATTCTATGTCGTGCCCGCCCTGAACGACGAGCCAGCCTTCGCGGCGCGTCTGCTCAATCGCGTGGCCCGCCGCGCGCAGCGCGTCGAAGTAAGCCTGCTCGACCCAGTTGAGATAGACGGCGTGATTGACGTGGCCGAGCATGTCCAGCTCATAGGTCTGCACGCGGCGCAAGCTTTGGTAGCAATAAGCGTCCGTGGTTGGCTGCGGATTCTGTAAGCGTATGCCCAGCTCTTCGTGCTCATTCGTCGGCACGAATCTCTCTGCAATCTCCGGCGGCAGACGAGAGACCTGACCCGTGTTTGAATTGAGATAGACCCATTGAGCGCGTGCGCGCACGACTCGCGCTCCGTCCTCTGTGCGCGTGATGACGTACTCGCGCGTGGAGGTGGCGCGACGGACGTTGGAAACCCACGTCTCTATCTCAAGCTCGTCTTTGTAACGCGCAGGCAGTAGATAGCGCACAGAGAGCTTGCGTATCACCCAGGACGTCGAGCGCTCCATGTACCACGCGGGGCCGAAGCCAGCGTCTGCGGAGGCTTCGATGGCGGCCTCCTGCATATAGTTGACGTAGACGGCGTTGTTGACGTGGCCGAACGAATCCAGCTCGTACTGGCGCACGCGAAAGCGTCTCCTGTAACTGCGCATCCTCGGGAATCCCTTCCGAAATTTTCGGTCAAAGCTTTGCAGGCCGCTCGTATCGCAAGTGATGTTGTATTCAAGTGCCCTTTTAGTCAACAATCAACGCATGCGTTATACGCCGGTCGCACTTGTCTACAAGCTTCTCTACGCGATGCTCAGAGTCTACTGGTTTGTCTTCCGCCCGCAAATCTACGGCGTCAAATGTTTAGTCGAGTTCGACAGCAAGATACTTCTCATACGCAACACGTACGGCGACATGCGCTGGACTTTTCCGGGCGGAGGCTTCAAGCGTCACGAATCGGCGGAGATGGCTGCCGAGCGCGAAGTCCTTGAAGAGGTCGGCATCTCTTTAACCGGCCTGCGCCCCTTGGGACAGTACACGAGCACAGAAGGTTACAAGCACGATACGGTGAGCTGCTATGCGGGTCGGGCGATGAGCGAAACTTTCGAGATAGAGAGAAGCGAGGTCTACGAAGCGGGCTGGTTCGCTCTGGAGCAATTGCCGCAACCTTTGGCGCGCGACGCCGAAAGAGTGATAGAGCTTTACAAAGGAGCGCCGCCGAAATTAAATCAGAGCACTAACTAAAATTAAATCAGAGCGCCAACTAATCAGAGCGCCAACTAATCAGAGCGCCCGCTCAAGATAATTGCGAAGATAAAAATCCCTGTCCTTCGCGTGAGTCAGAAGCTCCGCGACCCGCTCTTTCTCGACCCAGAGTGCCTGCGGATTTTCAGGGTCTATGGGACAGAGCGCTTCCTGCTCGGTGGTAAAAAGAAACATGTGTATGGTCTTTAGTTCGGAGGGGTCGTCGCCGCCCGTGGCCGAAATCCTGGGGCGCGTGTAGCTGCCCAAATCTTCGATCAGCTCCAGTTGCTCGACGCCCGACTCTTCGCGAATCTCACGCCGCGCAGCCGCGAGTAAATCTTCGCCCGCTTCCACACCGCCCTTGGGCAAAGACCATGACGTGCCGTGCTGGCTCACGACCAGTATTTCTCCGCGACTGTTGACGACCACGCCGCCTGCGCTCACCGTGTGCATACGTTCCGCGCTCCACTCTCTACGGTCTGTGAAAACTGAAAATAAAGTGCATGCGATGGAGTGTTTGTGTCAATCAGAGACTTGCGCAATCGGCGCGGAAGGGTACTATTGCATCACGAATCGAATCCTAAACTTTGCGCGAGAGAGATAGTGTGTGCGAAGACTCTCCTGCGCCCGACCGAGGAGAACATGATGAGTAATGCAGACTGGAACCAGGCGGAAGCGTGGCCGAGCCTCCCGCTCGACGAATGGCAGGACACCTGCGCGACGCTGCACATGTGGACACAGGTCGTAGGGAAAATTCGTTTGAAGCAGACGCCGCTCGTCAACCACTGGTGGAACGTGCCACTCTATGTGACCGCGCGCGGGCTGACCACTTCCGCCATGCCTTACAACGAGCGCACCTTCCAGATTGATTTCGATTTCATAGACCACGACCTGCATATCAAGACGAGCGAGGGCGCATGGCACACGATGGAGCTTGTGCCGCGCTCGGTCGCCGATTTTTACGCGGAAGTCATGCGTATGCTACGCGAGCTTGATCTGGACGTGAAGATTTGGACGACGCCCGTGGAAATCCCCAATCCCATCCCATTCGAAGAGGACACCGAGCATGCCTCATATGATGCAGAGTACGCGAACCGCTTCTGGCGCATCCTCTTGCAGTCGAGCCGCGTCTTCGAGGAGTTTCGCTCGCGCTTTATAGGCAAGTGCAGCCCCGTGCATTTCTTCTGGGGAAGCTTTGACCTCGCAGTGACGCGCTTTTCCGGTCGTCCCGCGCCCGAGCGACCCGACGCCGACTCCATCACGCGCGAAGCCTACTCGCACGAAGTCATCAGCCACGGCTTCTGGCCCGGCTCTGACCCCTATCGCAAGCCCGCCTTCTACTCTTACACAGCGCCCGAGCCCGCCGGTCTCAACGAAGAAAAGATTCAACCCGAAAAGGCTTTCTACAGCGAGGAGACGAAATTGTTCCTCCTGTTCTACGACGACATGCGCGGCGCGAGTTCGCCCGAAGGCGCGCTCTCCGAGTTCATGCAAAGCAGCTATGAAGCAGGCGCGCGGCTGGCTAACTGGGACCGCGCAGCTTTGGAGAGAAGCTGAAGATTGAGTCATCGGTTCATTGATTCATTGATTCAATTTAATCATTCCTTCAATGAATCAATGAACCGATGACTCAATGAATCAATTTTGTCGAGGGGTGTGGCGGTTGTGAATTTAATTGATTTCATCCTTGTCCTGCTGGTGTTGCTGAGCATGCTGCTTGGCTGGCAGCGCGGGTTTCTGCTTGGCCTTCTTGATTTAACACGGTGGATTGGAAGTCTCGTTGCGGGGCTGCGCTTTTATCAACCCGTGGCCGGGTGGATGCGCAATTTCGTCGACTGGTCGGACGTGTGGCTGATGCCCGCAGCGTTTCTGCTGACGGCGTGTGTGGCGAGCTTGCTGATTCATCTTGTGGGCTACGCGCTCCTTCGCCGTCTGCCGCGCGGGATTCACCATCGTCGCCTCAATCGCATCCTCGGCATCATTCCGGGTTTTGTCAGCGGGCTGGTGCTGGCGGCTATTCTTGCGCCGCTTTTGTTAGCCCTGCCGCTCCCCGAAAGACTCCGCGAGGGAGCGCGCGAATCTCGTGTCGCCAATCGGCTGGCTTCCGTCACGGAGCGGCTTGAGACGGCGCTCGCTCCTATCTTTGACGAAGCGATTCGACAGACGCTCACGATGCGTACCATCCGTCCCGGTTCTAACGAGACGGTCGAACTTCCTTACAAAGTTACCAACACGAAGCCGCGCCCGGACCTGGAAGCGCAGATGCTTGAGATGGTCAACCGCGAGCGCGTTGCTGTGGGGCTCGCACCGCTTCAACCCGATCCTGAGTTGACGGAAGTGGCGCGCAAGCATTCGACGGACATGTTCGCGCGCGGCTATTTTTCGCACAACACGCCCGAAGGCCGCACGCCCTTTGACCGCATCAGCGACGCGCAAATCTCTTTTCAAATAGCGGGCGAAAATCTGGCCCTTGCGCCGACCCTGACCATCGCGCACACGGGGCTCATGAACTCGCCCGGTCATCGCGCCAACATCCTGCGCAAAGAGTTCGGGCGCGTCGGCATAGGCATCATGGACGGCGGCGCGCGCGGCCTGATGGTGACGCAGAATTTCCGAAACTGAGCCCGTCAATTGCGGAATGCGGATTTCGGATTGCGGATTGAAGAATAAGAAGCGGCAACCTTCTGTCTTTTTAATCCGCATTCCGCAATCCGAAATCCGCAATCGAGGAGGGCAACAGCCCGCGCGAGCCTTGCATCAAAATAAACGGCAAAAAAGGGCTTCTCGCGAGGCTCGGATTTGCCGGGAGCGTTAGATTCGGTCTAACGCCTTTTTTGTCTCAAGGTGAAGGAAGCGGTAAGAACATGGCTGACGAGAAGATAGTTTTTCCGTCGTACAAACGAGTAGGGAATTGCGTCCAATGCAGGGCAGACGTGTATGCCCCGGCATTAGAAAACAGAGGCGGGTGGCCGCTGATGTCCGCTTGCGAATGTGCAGGGGGGCCGGACCTCGCCAGCGAGAAATCAACTGGCAAGCTTGCTCGCGTTAAGGGCACAGCCCTCGCGGAACAGGCGAAAGCCGCTTAAGTGGTGAGCGAAAATGAAAGAACAAGGGAAAGCTAAAAGGGAGAGCCGACTTCGACCCGTCGCCCCGAAGATGAGGGTCGAGTTCGAGATTAATCCGTACTACGAGCAGTTGCTTGAGATGCGAGAGCAGAAGCCCGCCGCCTACAGGGTAATGAGCGCGGCCACGCATCTCGCCGTGGAGGCGTACGTCAAAGCGAAAGCAGCAGCCTCCGTCGAACGGAAAGCAACAAGGGCTGCCGCATAATTGAAACAAGAAATTCTTTGAGCTGGTGACGGCTCAAAAATCGAAGTGCTATCTCTGGCCCGGTCAACTGGTGTAACATCCTGTGTTGGCCGGGCCGGATTTTTATGAGCCTTGGCTTGAAAGACTTTAGCTTATCCTGAACTAGAAGAACCGCATTTGAATGGTAAAGAAGGAACGCTCCCTTGCGTTGCTGTTTGCGACCGCTCTATTTGCCAGCGCACTTCTGCTTTTCTGGGTCCAGCCGCTTGTCGCCAAAATGTTGTTGCCTTATCTGGGCGGCTCTCCTGCGGTCTGGAATACCTGCATGCTCTTTTTTCAGGGCATGCTTCTTCTGGGCTATGCCTACTCGCACATCGTCCCGCGCATCCTGAGCCCGCGACGACAGGCGCTCCTGCACATTGGCTTGCTGGCGCTGGCCGGATTGTTTCTGCCCTTTCAGGTTTCCGCAAGCGCGATTAATTCTTTAGCCACGGGAGCGAACCCTTCGCTGTGGCTGCTGGGGACGCTGGCCGTGATGGTGGGCCTCCCCTTCTTTATTCTCTCTACGAACGGCCCGCTCCTGCAAAGATGGTTTGCCTCGACCTCGCACCCGGATGCACGTGACCCCTACTTTTTATACGGGGCCAGCAACCTGGGAAGCCTCCTTGCGCTCTTGAGCTTTCCCCTTCTGTTAGAGCCCAGCCTGCGCCTCACGGAGCAGAGCCGCGTGTGGGCTGCGGCTTACATAGTGATGATCGTGCTCATCTCGCTCTGCGCCTTTCTTCCCGGCATCACACACGAGCAAAGTGAGAGCGTAGCGGAAGAAGAAAATGCTGCTATAAGTGAAGAAGGTATTGCGACGGGGGAAGAAGACGCTGCTCTAAATGGAGATGGTGTTGCGACCGCTTCGCCGGAAGTAGTTGCGCCGGAGGAAGCGTCGTTGTCGTGGCGACAACGTTTGCGCTGGGTGCTGCTGGCTTTTGTCCCGTCGAGCTTGATGCTCGGCGTGACGACGTATCTTTCGACGGACCTTGCTCCGGTCCCTTTGCTGTGGGTCGTTCCGCTCGCGCTCTATCTCTTGACGTTCGTTCTGGTGTTTATGAAGACGCGGCTATTGCCCTTCCGGTTCATAGCGCGTTTCGTGATGCCTGTGGGCGCGCTGGCGCTCTGTTATCTTTTCGCCATAGGCATCAACCGGCCCATCTGGTTGTTGATTACCTTTCACCTGTTCTTCTTTTTTCTGGCGACCTTAGTCTGTCATTGGAGACTCGCGGAGACGCGCCCGCCCGCGCGTTACCTGACGGAGTTTTATTTGTGGATAGCCGTCGGCGGAGTCATGGGCGGAATCTTTAACGCCCTGTTGGCTCCGGTGATTTTCCGGCGTGTGATTGAGTACCCGCTCGTCATCGTGCTGGCGTGTCTGCTGCGCCCGCCGATGGGGAAAAAGCCCGACACGCGCCTTCAGCAAGTGCTAGACATAATCATTCCCGTCGTGTTGTTGACGACGCTCGTGGGGCTGTCCAGGTTTTCCAGTATCTGGGAGAACGCGACGACGTGGAACATGATTGTGCTGCCGCTCGTCATTACCCTGTCGCTCCTTTTTCTGGACCGCCCCTTGCGCTTCGGCTTAATCATCGCCGCCATTCTTTTAGGGAGCAGCTTCTACGCGGACAGGGACAGAACGCTGCACGTCGAGCGAAATTTTTTCGGCGTCCTCAGCGTCCTGAGCGACACGGATGACGGTCTGCACCAACTTCATCACGGTAATACCAAACACGGGATGCAGTTTACGGACGCGGAGACTCGCTGCGAGCCCATCAGTTATTACTTTCGCACGGGGCCTATAGGCTCTGTGTACGAAGCCTATGCTGCGCGGCGTGTGTCGCCCAATGTCGCGGTCGTGGGCCTGGGCGCGGGTACTATGTCCGCTTACGCGCAGCCGGGCGAGGACTGGACTTTTTACGAGATAGACCCGGCGGTCGTCAGGATTGCGCAGAACCAGAACTACTTCACCTATCTGGGCGAGTGCGCCAAAGTGCCCATCCGGTTTGTCATAGGCGACGCGCGACTGCGTCTCAGAGAAGCGCCCGAAGGCCACTACGGCCTCATAGTGCTCGACGCTTTCAGCTCCGACGCCATCCCCATGCACTTAATGACGGAAGAGGCCGTGCGGCTCTACCTGTCCAAGCTTGCGCCGGGCGGGATGATTGCTTTTCACATCTCGAACCGCCATTTGAATCTGGGGCCTGTGCTCGGGGGCATCGCTCAGAAGAATAATCTCACGGCGTTGATTAGCGACGACGAGAATAAAGACACGCTGGAGAGGTGGAAGGGCAAGGATGCTTCGACGTGGGTGGTGATTGCCAGAAGCCCGGACGACGTGGGGCAATTAAGCGCCAACCTGAGCTGGCGACCCGTCGAGGCGGGCCAAAAGCCACTGGTCTGGACGGACGATTTTTCCAACATCTTCAGCGTCCTCAAATAAGGCGCGTCCATTACGGGGCATATATGGGAACTGAAGGAGCTATTAGGATGACACATTACGCGAAAATAGCAGCCGTCATTATCAGATCGGTTGGATGCTGCGTAGTAGTATATTCATTGATAAGCATCCCCTATAACCTACTTACCTTCTTATTCTATCCATACGAAACTGTTATTGCTGGCATTGCTTCAAGCGTTGCATACCTTATTGTTGGGGTTGCCCTTTTTACTTTAGGTCAGCCTTTGGGGATGCTTGCAGTTAAAGGACTTCCAAAAGACTAACAACGCACTATCAGGATACTCCATATTATCTGGTAGTGGTTCAGTTTGAATAGCTGAGCCGTTGAAAAGTTCATATTTCGGATGAGGTTATATCTTCAACGTTGAACACAAAAGGATTCTGAAGTATCCTCGCTGCGCTAAGGCGGGGAAACTTAGATGAGCACCAACACTGGAGATGCCTATTCCAAGCGTCACTATGTGGCAAGAAGGCGGGAGAGAACCCGCACTCGTGTCATGTACTTCCTGCTCGTCATACTTCTCCTCACAATCGTTGGTACTTTCTGTTTAGTCTGGTCTGGGCGGCCCGGAGCCGAGGTGTTTACTCAAACGGCGTTACCTTTACTTACCACACTCGTTGGAACGGCTCTTGGCTTTTACTTCGGAGGGAAGGATAGAGAAGATGAGGACGCAGACTATAATACTGGTATGACTGCACAACCTAACGAAGTGTCGCCCATAGAGGGCGATTTTAAATCAGATTAACAATATCCTCTATACTCCACAGCTTCTTACTTACACCCGCTTCCATAGCTGGCGAGCATCTTAGGGTTTGATGTATGCGACAAAAGTTATAGTACATGTAATGCAGAGCAATCGCGTGCATGTGATTCTCAAGCTTCTTTGAAAAGCCGTTTGTAAGGCGAGTGAAGCGGCGCATTGACATACGCATGGTAAGGTTCTGGCGCTCAACATAAGACGTTGAAATCATCGGCGGGAACGGGTCGCCAGAAATAACTCTAGCCTCGCATCCGATACACTCCGCAGGGCTGTACCTAACTTCATCCTGTTCCTTGCCATAAATCTTTATCAGCATCGCATAATCAATGTCAGCGCCGAACGCGGCCTCTACAGCCTCTAAATACGGACGGTGGCCGCGTGGTCGCCAGACGGAAAGAAGATTGTTTTTAGCAGTGCCCGCCTGGGCTTTAACCACATCTACGTGATGAGTGCTGACGGGAGCAACCCTACGCCTCTGACCTTGGATTCTTATACGGATGAACAACCGGTCTGGTCGCCGGACGGGACCAGGATTGCCTTTGCCAGATTAAGCGGTGACGGGGGCTTCGCGCATCGAGAGGTCTATGTGATGAACGCGGACGGGAGCAACAAGAGGCGCATCTCCACAGACCACGCTAATGCCTTTTCGCCAACCTAGTCGCCGGATAGTAAAAAGCTCGCCTTCGCTGCTTCGGTCACAGAGTTTTCACCCACAGGCATCTACATCACCGATGTAGAGAACGGCGGCTTTTCGAAAGTGGCGGACGCTGCGATTTTTCAGACTCTGGTGTGGTCGCCTGATGGAGCAAAATTCTCCTACGACACCGCCTACTATGGGCCCTTCGGTAAGTACGTCGAGCAAATTCGCATCATCAACGCTGATGGAAGCAATGACGTCAAGCTTTCCAACAGCCTCTATGAAGAACGAAACCCCGCGTGGCTGTCGGAAAATCCAACGGTGCTTCCGCCTCCCACTATGTCCATCAATAATGTCAACGTCACGGAAGGGAATGCCGGAAACGCGAGCGCAGTCTTTACCGTCAGCCTCTCTACGGCGAGCAGCAACAACATCACGGTGGATTACGAAGCCAGCAGCCTGAATGCCCCGAATACGCCTGCGAGCAGTGACGACTATCAGCCTGTGGCAGGCAAGCTGACTTTCAATCCGGGAGCAACAACCCAAACCATCACAGTGCCTATCACGGGCGATTCGCTGGACGAAGATGACGAAAGCTTCCTTGTTGCTCTAAAGAACCCGTCGAATGTCACGATTGAGTCCGGCAAGGACAAAGGCGTCGGCGTCATTCTTGACGACGATGCGACTCCGACCCTCTCCATCAAGGATGTGGAGTTGGTCGAGGGCACAGGCACGACGCCCACCACAGCCCTCATACAGATTGAACTGTCTGCGTTTAGCGGCAAGGAAGTCACAGTTAACTACGCCACCGCGAATGATACGGCGCAGGCCGGAAGCGATTACACGGCCTCTTCCGGTACGTTGATAATACCTCCCGGTCAATCTTCTAAATTGCTCCTGCTTCAAATTACAGGCGACGCGCTGGATGAAAATGACGAAGAGTTTTTCATCAATCTCACAGACGCTGCCAACGCGACGATTAGCGACAGTCAGGCTGTGTGTGGGATAGGTGATGACGATTTGCCGCCGTTCGTCAACATCAACGATGCCAGCAAAGCGGAAGGTAATTCAGGCGCACAGAACGTCGCGTTCGTCGTCAATCTATCGGCGACGAGCGGCAAGACCGTAACGGTTGATTTTGCTACCATTGAAGGGATTGCCATTGCCAACAGCGACTACACGGCGGCCTCCGGCACGTTGACCTTTAACCCCGGGGAAACCAGCAAAGGCATCAACGTTTCCATCAAGGGCGACACAGACTTTGAGCCGGACGAGACTTTCTTCGTCAGCCTGACAAACCTTCAGAACTTAATCGCTGGAGATACGCTGGCACAGGGCACAATCATCAATGATGACGCCGCGCCGACGCCAACTCCGACACCTGTACCGACGCCAGTGGCAACACCGACTCCGTCACCGACGCCAACTCCGTCAGCGACACCTTCACCGACGCCGACGTCAACGCCTACACCTTCGCCGACGCCTTCGCCTGTGCCGACGCCGTCAGTCAAAGCGGAAATCAAGACCTGGAAGCAAGGCTCCAATACCTATGCTTACCTGCTGCTTACTTTCCCGGACTCCGGCTACCGCGTCACCGATTGGGGACAACTAAACCACTCCGGCACGGACTACTCCACAGACTCCGCCATCCAGAGACTCAGCGGCCCCTATGCGCAGGCTTTGATGACGACCGTCCAAATCTTCGACCTCGGAGCATTGCCTGCCGGTAATTACTCCTTCACCTTCAAGAGCATGGGCGAGGTGCTGGCGACACATTCCTTCACCGTCACAGATGCTGCGCCGGAGCCTAACCCCATTGATAACCAGAGGGAGTTCGTCCGCTGGCAGTACAAGGATTTCCTCGGGCGTGAGCCTGACCAAGCGGGCTGGGATTTCTGGACCGAGAACATTACTCTGTGTCTGGACGCCGCTCGTCGTCCTGCCGGAATGAGCATCGAAGCGTGCATCGACCGCCAGAGAACAACTACGAGCGCAGCCTTCTTCCTCTCACCCGAGTTCCAGTACACGGGCTATTTTGTCTACAGGGTGTATAAGGGAGCACTGGGCCGTGCGCCGTATCTCTCAGAGTTCACACCTGACCAGGCAATCGTCGGGCAGGGCATCATCGTCAACGGACAGTTTCAGGCCAGCATCATTAACCAGAACAAGGTGCTGTTTGCCAACCAGTTCGTCGAGCGCGCCGAGTTCAAAGCAATCTACGACACTCTGACCAATCAGCAGTACGTTGACCGCTTGTTCCAGACCACTGCCGTCACACCGACACAGGCCGAGAGAGACGCGCTCGCCGCAGGGCTCAACAACCAGACGGAGACCAGAGCCTCTGTGTTGCTGAAGGTGGTGGATGGAGTGACGATTATCAGTGAGGGCAACCAGCAGTTCAACACAGCGTATGGACAGGCGTTCTACAACCAGCAGGTCAACAATGCGTTTGTCTTGATGGAATACTTTGGCTACATGCACAGAGACCCGGACGGCCCCGGCTATGCGTTCTGGCTCGGCAAGCTGAACCAGTATGGGAGCTATATTGATGCGGAGATGGTGAGGTCGTTCCTGGTCTCTCCTGAGTATCGCTCCAGATTCGGTCAGCCCTAGTTTTATCTTCCGGGCAATGTCGGATGGGCCAGCGCATGCATGAACGCGCTGGCTCTTTTTTTCAGACGAGACGAACGATAACCGTGCAATCATACACTGCCAAAGTATAAAAGCGATGCAAGCGGGCGCGCTTTATGATGCGGGGGATGCTATTGAAAGCGATGAGTGAGCGGCGCGCGGGGGCGCGTGTTTACGCGTGGATTCGCTGATTGATGAGCCTTGACGAAGAAGGGTTAAAGAAGAAGCTCTGTGTGGTACGGTCGTTGCTGTAGATGTGCTCTGTAAAAATAGAGGGGATAGAACAATCGGGTCAGGCTCTTTGAAAGACAGCAGTGAATGAAAGCTTTGGGGGAGGCTCTCGTTCGCATTTGGATGGATGGCCGTTCTTTTGGGGGAAGGGGCGCGCCGTCAGATTGGCTGTCTTTGGAGGGCTAGTGTTAGCGGGGCTGTTAATTTTCTTGCGCGATTTGGGGGAGTCGCACAGGATAATTAACAGCCCCTTTATTTTTGTCTTTCACTGCCGACTCGTTGTAATAATAAGAAGATTCCGTAACTGAAAACGCGTAAGAGTAGTTGTAAGCTTTCTGAAGCAGAAATCTTTTATCAAGTATGGCGACCTGAAGATGGCAAAGCGCGCGGAAGCACTGGCTTCGACTGATACCCCGACGCTTGAGATGACGCGGCGGCGACGCTGGGCCGTAACGGCGGGCGTGATGACGGGAATGTTTCTAGCCGCGCTCGAAGCCACTGTTGTCTCCACTGCGATGCCCACGGTCATCGCATCCTTAGGCGGTCTTAATCATTATAGCTGGGTCTTCTCTGCCTATCTCATCACCTCCACGGTGACAGTGCCCGTCTGGGGCAAGCTCTCGGACCTCTACGGTCGGAGGCTCTTTTATCAACTCGGCATCGCAGTGTTTCTGCTCGGCTCTGTCCTTTCGGGGATGTCCACTTCGATGGGACAGCTCATAGCCTTTCGTGCGATTCAGGGGTTGGGCGCGGGCGCGTTGATTCCGCTCGGCATGACCATCATCGGCGACATCTACACGGTCAGAGAAAGAGCGCGCATGCAGGCGCTCTTTAGCGGCGTGTGGGGACTGGCGAGCGTCATAGGACCAGTGGCGGGCGGCTTTATCACGGACCAGTTGTCGTGGCGGTGGGTCTTTTACATCAACCTGCCTGTGGGATTGGCGGCGGCTTTAATCATGGGTCTCGCTTTGAAAGAGCCGCGCAGGCAGACCAGACCCGCCATTGATTACGCTGGCGCAGCCGTTTTGATGGTGGCAATCACGCTCTTGATGCTGGCGCTCGTGGAAGGCGGCGCGAGCATCAGCACGCTCCTCAGCCCGCGTAATCTTTTACTGCTGGCGGGAGCCGCCGCGTTCACGCTCCTGTTCGTGTGGATAGAGATGCGCGCGCAAGACCCCATAGTGCCTTTCAAGCTCTTTCGCAACCGCGTGGTGCTGGTCTCGATTGTCGCCGGGTTCCTCGCGGGCGTAGCGATGTTCGGCGCGATTACCTTCGTGCCGCTCTTTGCGCAGGGCGCGCTCGGCGCATCTGCTACGGAAGCCGGGTCGCTTTTGACGCCGCTCATGTTGAGCTGGGTCAGCCTTTCCGTCGTCGGCGGTCGTCTCCTGTTAAGAGTCGGTTATCGCCCGACGACCATCGTAGGCTTTGTACTGCTCACCGTCGGGCTGGCGATGTTGGCGATGTTCGAACCTGAAACACGGCGCGTGTGGCTTTATCTGGATTTGGTTCTGGTAGGAGCGGGGCTGGGATTGACTATGCTGACGCTGCTGATTGCCGTGCAGCAGGCGGTCGAGCGCGGGCAACTTGGTATTGCCACTTCACTCAATCAATTTTCGCGTGCGGTGGGCGGAGCGGTCGGCGTGGCTGTCATGGGCGCTGTGCTTTCCGCAGGGCTGGCGATGCATTTGAACCGTATGGCGCAGGAGGGCGTGGGCGGTCTGACGCCGGAGCTGGCCGCGCAGCTTGCAGCGAACCCGAATGCCTTAATAGAGCCTCATGCGCGCGCGAGCCTTCCACCCGGCGCGCTTGGGGCGCTGCAAAGCGCGCTCGTTGCCTCGATTCATAACGTCTTCTGGGTCACGACCATTGTTTCGGCGCTGGCGCTTCTTGTCTCTTTCGCTTTACCGCGCACAGGCGACCACTCTGTCAAACCGCCCACGGAAGAAAAGTGCAGCGCCGAAGCATCGGAGCGTCTACTCGTCGCCGAAGTCGCCGCCCTCGACCCCGAACACGAACCACTCTAAGAGAGTCCCAAGTCCAAAGTCCCAAATCCCAAGTCAAAAGAAAGAATCTGTCTTTGACTTGGGGTTTGGGACTTTGGACTTTGGACTTTATTTTACCTTCCTGGCCGCGTAGAGGTCTGTAAAAAGATATTCCACTCGCCCTCCGGCGTCCGCTATAAGCAGTAGCTCGCCTGCTCCGGGCTCTCCGATGGTGAAACGGTAATCGCCCGTCTTCGTCAAAGGCATCACCGCGTCCTCCTGTTTGAGAAAGAGCTTGCCTCCGTGTACAAAGATTTCCCACTGCTGCGGCGGGTTCTTGAAGACGCCCGTGTAGCGCGACATCTCATCGCTGGACATCTGTACGGGCGGCCTCTCTTTCTCCGCCGTTTTGGGTTTGAGCGGGAGCAGCATTTCCATAGCCTTCTCCGCCGTGCGGTTGAGCATCTCTGCTGTGCGGTTTGCAAGAATGATAACGGCGAAACGCTCCGCCGGAACCATCAATATCTGCGAGCCGTAGCCGCGCCGCGCGCCGCCATGCGAAGCCACACGCACGCCGCGCTCGTCGTACAAGACAAGCCCGTAACCGTAGCTCGCTTCGCCCAAAGGGATGCGCGCATGCGCGCCGGTCAGCGTCTTGAGCGTAGAAGGCGGGAGCACCTGTCTGCCTTCGAGTCGGCCTTCGTTCATCAAGGCGATGACAAAACGCGAGAGTTCGTTGACGCTGGAAAAGATAGAGCCGCCGGGACGCGCCGCAGCATTTTCGGGATGCGGGCGCACGACAGCTGCTTTACCGTCCGCGCCAATGACGTGTCCCTGAGAGAGCGTGTAGGTCATCGCCACCGTCGGGCGAAAGGTCGTGCGCTTCATCCCCAGAGGCTCGAATAGCAATTCTTTCATCGCCTCCGCATAGGGACGGCGCGACACTTCCTCCGTGACAAAGCCCGCGAGCCAGTAGCCCGGACTGCTATATGAATAGATCGCGCCGGGCTTAGTGAAAAAGACGTCTTCCTTCCATGCGCGCACGCGCCCGCCCAGCGCCTCATCTTCAAGCGGCCCGTCGCCCGCGCCTTCGTCCCTCAAGCCCGCCGTGTGGCTCAAAAGCTGGTGAAGATTAAGCGCGCCGACCTTCGTATCCAACCCGCGCACGTAGTTGCTGATGGGTTGGTCCAGCTTGAGCTTGCCGTCTTCGCCCAAACGCAGGAGCGCCGCCGCCGTGAACATCTTGGTCGTAGAGCCTATGCGAAAGAGCATGTCGGTCGTCACGGGCGCGCCGGTCTCTACGTTCGAAATGCCGAAGCCCTTGCTAAAGATGACGCGGTCATCTTTGATAATGGCGACGGCAGCACCGGGCGTAGCCTTCTCCCTCATTTCTTCGACGACGACTCTTTCCAGCTCTGCGAAATCAATGACGGCGGCGGGGCGCGCTCGCGGCGAGCCGGGAAAGGTTGTGACGATGAGCAATGAAAAGAGAAGGAGCAGAGAGAGACGCTTTGGCATCAATGTTGATTTGAACCTTTAGCTAAAAGATAGGATTGCTTCTCGGTCATTCAATCGCGGGCCGTCGCTTTTGAAAATCCGGCTGTCCGAATTTTAAGCACGAGCCCGTCAAAAAGTCGCATGCATGAGCGACACAGGAATTTTTAACCATACAGGATGGCTGCAACCACGCAACGATTTTTTGTGACGAAAGGGCCGCTCGTCGTGACCAACGGGCGCGGAAAAAGCGAAGGGCACGACGAGCGCGCCCTTCAAGCTCGGAGAACGATTTCTCGCAGGCTCTTGAATTATTTGCTTGACAAGGGCGCGAATAAGAATAAAATACGGGCGTTCGTTTTTTTAGGTGGAGGCGCATGCCCAAGCTGAGCCGTGAGGTAATTGAAGAGAAGAAGGGTCGCATCGAAGAGGCGGCCAAAAAACTTTTCATCAAACAGGGTTTTCACGCCACCTCCATGCGGGACATCGCCGCGGGCACGGGCACTTCACTGGGGAATCTTTACAACTACTACCGCACCAAAGAGGAGATTCTCGAATCCATCATCTCCAAGTACCAGAAGGTGATTGACGCGCGCCTGCGCGCCATCTTCGACCGCGTCGAAGAGCCTTTCGCCTCCGAGAGCCTCTTGATGTTCGGGCGCCTCGTCAAAGAGATGATCAACGACCATCACGACTTCTGGCTCTTGATGTACATAGACGTGTTGGAGTTTGAGAATCGCCACTTCCGCAAAATGTTCGAGGGGCTGACGCAGAATTTGCGCAGGCGCTTTGCGGGCTACTTCGCGGAGTTGAAAAAGGCGGACGCGCTCTACGACGGCATAGACCCGGCGGTCGGGTTCACAGCCGTCTACATGCAGTTCTTTAACTATTTCCTGGTCGAAAAACTCTTCGGAGGGAATCGCCATTTCGGGATTACGGACGATCAGGTGATTACGAAGTTGACGGAGATTTTTCGTCGCGGCATCCTGCGAGCGCCAACACCTGCGGGGCTCAAATCCCGCAACGGTCGAGGCAAGCAGGGCCGCACCCAGCCTGCAAGAAAGACAAGCCACAAAGTAGCTTGAAAGTTTAACCCACGGCGCGCGAACCCGGAAAAAAAGCGCGCTTCACTCGTAGATAGAGAATAAAAACGTACGTTCGTTTTTATGGCGGACGACCCCTTTCACCGGCTCATCCCTTGTTGGAGGTTTTAGATATGTATCGGAGCAGATTTTTCCACCTGTTGACGCTCTTGGCGCTCCTTTTGTCGTGGACGCTCACCGCTTCGGCGCAAAGCGGGACTGGACAATTGAGCGGCACGGTCACGGATGCCAACGGCGCTCGCATCCCCGGTGCGACCGTCACCATTACCAACGTGGACACAGCGCTTGAGCGACGGGTGGTCACGGATAATGACGGGAATTTCGCCTTGCAGCTTTTGCCTCCCGGCAAGTACAAGACCGAAGTCACTGCGCCGGGGTTTAAGCCTGTCGTCATACAGGAGCTGAACGTCAACGTCGCACAGACGGCGACCGTGGATGTGACGCTCGAAGCAGGGACCGTGCAGGAAGCCGTCACCGTCACCGCCGAGCAGCCGCTTGTGCAACAGGAAAGCTCGCAGGTCGGGCGCGTCATCGAAGAGACGCAGATACGCCAGTTGCCCCTGCCGACGCGCAACTTCCAGCAGCTTCTGACGCTCTCGCCCGGCACGTCCGCTTCCGTGTCCAACAACACGGAGCTGGGTCGCGGCGACACGACCATCACCGTCAACGGTCAGCGCACAACCTCCAACAACGTCCGCATCAACGGCATTGACGCCAACTCCGTAGGGACAAACTCCACGCCCAACATCGCCGTCCCCGCCACCGACAGCCTGCAAGAGTTCATCGTCCAGACCAGTCTCTACGATGCTTCGCAAGGCCGTAACGCGGGCGGCAACGTAGAGGCGATTACCAAGTCTGGCTCGAACGAGTTTCACGGCAACGTCTACGAGTTCTTCCGCAACAAGGCTCTCAACGCCAACGACTTTTTTCTGGAAGCGGCTGGACAGCCCAAGCCCGTGCTTTCGCGCAACCAGTTTGGCGGAACGATTGGCGGGCCTATCGTGCGGGAGCGAGCCTTCTTCTTCGCCTCTTATCAGGGCACGCGCGAGCGCAACGGCGCGTCGCTGATTAACAGTTTGATGTCACCGACCTTGCCTGTTTTTCTGACGGACGCGAATCGCACGGCTGCCGGAATCGTCGCGGCCTTTAATACTTACAATGCATCGTTGCCACTGGCCCAGCAGCAACCTGCTTTGACGGCGGCGCAGATTAATCCGATTGCTCTAGCGCTCTTAAACGCGCGCTTGCCAAACGGACAGTTAGCGATTCCCAGCCCGTCTACCGCCACGGGCCTGACGCCGATTTCCGATATCTCCATCTTCCGCGAAGACCAGTTCAACGCCAACGTGGATATTAAGCTCAGCGACGCGCATTCCATTTCCGGCAAGGCTTTCTTCGCCAGCAACCCGACGACGCAGGCGAACTATAACTTTGCGGGCTTAGGCAACGGCCCGACTCAATTGCCCGGATTCGGCGGCGAGCTGGACATCATACAGAGCCTGACTTCAATCACGGACACTTACGTCTTTAGCCCGACCGTAGTCAACCAGGCGCGTTTCGGTTTCAGCCGCCTGCGCGTCACTTCCGTGCCCATAGAGCCTTTTACGTCTAACCAGTTCGGCATCACGAATCCGATTGGAAATCTTTTTCCGGGCTTGCCGACCATCGTACTGCCCGGACTTTTCACGCTCGGCTCATCGAGCTTTGCGGATCAATCATCGCGCATCAACGCCTGGACGGTGAGCGATACGGTCTCCATCGTCGCGGGTAACCATCGCCTGCGCATCGGCGGCGAGTATCGACGCTCGCAGGTCAACTTCTACTTCAACGCTTTCTCGCGCGGCTTCCTGCAATTCTCGCCGACGACGCTCAATCCCTTTTCGGCTTTCACAAACTTCCTGACCGGAAGCGGCATCTCCATTGTCGGCTCGGGCGTCTACGACCGCGCGCTCCGCACGAATGACCTGGCCGCCTTTGTGCAGGACGATTGGAAAATTACTTCGCGCCTGACGCTGAACCTGGGCGTGCGTTACGACTTCTACGGTTATCCGAAGGACATACGCGGTCGGCTGGTCAACTTCATTCCGGAGCAATTCAGAGCAGGCACTGCGCTTGCGCCCGCCGGGCCGCCGAACGGTTTTGTGCAGGCCGGTAACGCTACGACTCCGATTCCGGGCGTGCCGTTCGTGGACGATACGCTCGTCCCGAACGATAAGAACAACTTCGCGCCGCGCGTCGGCTTCGCCTATTCGATTTCGGATCGCGTGGTCCTGCGCGGAGGCTACGGCGTTTACTACGACCGTCTCTCCACGCGCTACGCCAACACGCAGCTTTTGAACTACCCCTATCTTGCTCTGGCGGTCGGGCTGGTCAATCCTCTGGGTGGACTCGTGCCGGGGCTGCTCCCATACTCAAGTCCGTTTGTTCCCGTGCCGCAGCCAACGCAGTTTCCTGTAAACGCGACCATCCCGAGCCCGCTCAGCCCGCTCACACCTTTGGTCGGCGTGCCGATTAGCGGCATCTACATAGACCAGAATCTGCGCACGCCCTACATACAGCAGTACAACGCGAACGTGCAATGGGAGTTTGCCAACGACTACCTGCTCGAAGTCGGTTACGTCGGCGCGACAGGCCGTAAGCTCCTTCAGGTGATTACGCTCAACCAGCCCGTCTACAACCGGGCGACCAACAGCTTTACTGCGCCGTTTGGCACAGCTCTTTCGACGCAGAAAAATACTGCGGGCGGCATACAACAGGTTCAATCAAGCTCCAACTCGCAGTACAGCTCCTTGCAAGTGAGCGTCACCAAGCGCTTCAGCCGCAATCTACAATTCTTAGCCGCCTACACGTTGGCCGATTCGACTGACTATTATTCCGGAACTGCCGTCAACGAGTTGCAGGCCGTGGCCGGAGATCAGCTCGACTGGCGCTCTAATCGCGGCCCGTCGGATTTCGAGCGCAGGCATCGTTTGGTCTACAGCTTCGTTTACGATTTACCAAAGACCGGCTCGGAGTCGAGCGCGGCACGCGCCCTCTTGAACAACTGGGAGATAGCGGGCATCCTGACTTTGCAATCGGGTCTGCCTTTCTCGATCATAGACGCTCCGAACAACAACATCATCCAGCGCGCGAACCTGAGCGCGGTAGCGGCAGGCGGCGGGCCTTTCTATACGGAGGGTGACACGGTTGACCGGCTGAACGGTTATTTCAACACGGGGGCGTTTGTTACTTCGCGACCGATTATCGCTGGCGGCGCTGTCGGCGTGGTGAATAATCCTACCTTTGACCCGGCGTTTCCTTTCGGCAACACGCCGCGCAACTTCCTGCGCGGCCCCGGACAGAAGAACCTGGATTTCTCCGTCGTGAAATTTATTCCCTTCACGGAGCGCGTGCGCGGCGAGTTCCGCACAGAGTTCTTCAATATCTTCAACTGGACGAACTTCGCCAACCCGAACAACAACATTGCCAACCTGGCGACGTTTGGCCGCATCACGCAGACGAGCACAGGCCCGCGCGTCATACAGTTTGCCTTCAAGCTCAACTTCTAAAAGCAGTGACGAGTGACAAGTGACAAGTGACAAGTTAAAACTTTCTTGCTTGTCACTTGTCACTTGTCACTCGTCACTGAGTTTTTATGCCGAAAGTCAGAGCAGGGGACATAGAGCTTTATTATGAAGAGGAGGGCGAGGGCGCGCCCCTGTTGCTCATTCCCGGTTTCGGGACGGGCCTCTGGATTTGGTTCAGGCAGCTTTCCGAGTTTTCAAAAGAGTTTCGCACCATCGCGTTTGACCCGCGCGGCATCTCCCGCTCCGACGCTCCGCTTGAGCCCGTCACCATACGCAGCTTCGCGGACGACGTGGCCGCGATGCTCAAAGCTCTCGGTCTTGAAAGCGCGCACATCCTTGGCGCATCCTTCGGCGGCTTCGTGGCTCAGGAGTTTGCGCTCCGGTATCCGTTGATGACGCGAAGCCTCGTCTTGTGCTGTACGAGCTTTGGCGGCCCACGGCACGTTCCGCCGACCGATTCGACACTGCAAGCGCTTGCTTCGACCAAAGGATTGAACACGGAGGATCGCGTACGCGAAAATCTACTGCTCGCTTTTTCGCCCGCCTTCGTCGAGCGCCGCGCAGATGAAGTAGAACGTGTGATTAAATTACGCGCGCAGAATTTCGTGCCCGAGCATGCGTATCTTCATCAGCTTCAGGCCGCGATGGCTTTTAACACGGAAGAGAGAGTCGCAGGGATAAGCGCGCCGACGCTTGTGCTCTCCGGCGACGCCGACATCATCGTGCCCGTCGAAAACTCGCGCAACCTGGCGCGCCGCATCCCCGGCGCACAGCTTCGCATCATAGAAGGCGGCAGCCACACGTTTTTTATAGAGCAACCCCGCGAGTTTAACGCGGCGGTGATAGATTTCATCAAAGAGAATAATTAACAGGATGGACAGGATAAACAGGATAAAAAACTAAAACGCTCGCTCTTAAATTTTTATCCTGTTTATCCTGTCCATCCTGTTTGAATCTGCTTCGGGCAACACTCAAGCGAAAGGCATCATGCGTTACGCAAAGATAGCTGGCACGGGTTCATACGTCCCCGAAAAAATTCTGACAAACGATGAGCTGAGCCGTATGCTCGGCGAGGACATCAACCAGTTTGTCACAGAGGTCTTGGGCATAAGCGAGCGCCACATCTGCGCGCCCGATGAATCGACGGCTGATCTGGCGACGCGAGCCGCCGAGCGTGCTTTGGAGGCGGCGGGAGTGCGCGCGGAAGATTTGAACCTGATAGTGCTTGCGACCGACACGCCCGAATACATCTCGCCCGCCACGTCGGTCGTCGTACAGCATCGTCTCAGAGCAAAGAACGCGGGCACGTTCGATTTAAACTCTGCCTGCGCGGGCTTCGTCACCGCGCTCGACACGGCTTCGAAGTACATCATCAGCGACGAGTCCTACGAAAACGTGCTTGTCATCGGCGCATACGCTATGAGCAAGTATGTCGATTGGACGGACAAGAAGACGTGCACGATTTTTGCCGACGGCGCGGGCGCAGTTGTGCTTCAGTCTTCGGCAGAAGGACCGGGATTTTTAGCGTCCAAGCTCGTCGCCGAAGGCAGCTTTCACGACCACATGGGAATTTACGCGGGCGGCACGCGCATCCCCATCACCGAAGATGTCCTGCGCGAAGGCACGTGGGCAAAGCTGCGGTTTGCGAAAAAGTATCCGGCGGAAGTCAACAACGAAGGCTGGCCCGCGATTGTCCTAGACGTGCTCGCCAAAGCTCGTCTCTCTCTGGACGACGTCGCGCTCTTTCTCTTCACGCAGGTCAATCTCTCGACCATCAAAGAGGTCATGTCGCGTCTTGAGCTACCAATGGAGCGCACGCACACGGTGATGGGCAAATGGGGCTACACGGGCTCGGCCTGCATCCCCATGGTCTTGGACGATGCGGTCAAAGCCGGAAAGCTCAAGCGCGGGGACAATCTTGTGATGTGCGCCTCCGGCGGCGGCCTCAACATGGCCTGCACAGCCTTCCGCTGGTAGAGAAAGAGCAGTGGCAAGTGACGAGTGACAAGTGACAAGTTAAAAAGCTTGTTCTTGCTCGTCACTTGTCACTTGTCACTTGTCACTGTTTTTATGGAGTACCCGAACGTCTACACATTGTTTCGCGAGCGCGTAGAGCATTACGGTCGGCGCGCTGCTGCCGATGTTGATGCGGGGCCCGCGAAGGATGTCTTCTATTTTCGCCGCGAGGGAAAATGGAAGGGTATTTCGTGGCAACGCTTCGGCGCGGAGACGCACGAGTTCGGCTCCGCGCTTCTGGCTTCGGGGCTCACGCGCGGCGCTTCGGTTTGTATCCTGATGGGCAACGTGCCGGAGTGGGCCGTGGCCGACATGGGGACAATCAGCGCGGGCGGCATAGGCGTCGGCCTCTACCCGACCAGCTCCGCCGAACAATGCCAGTACATCATCAACCACTCGGACGCGGAGTTCGTGCTCGTTGATACTCATCAACAGCTACAAAAAATCCTGAGCGTTCGTGACCAGCTACTAAAAGTTAAAGCAATCGTCGTGCTCGATGAAGAAGCCGCGCGCGGCATTGCGGGTGTGGAGAGCTACAGCGATTTTCTGCACAAGGGGCGCGAGAGCCGCGAACGATTTGAGCCGCTCCTACATGAGCGTGCATTGAATGCTGCGCCCGACGACGTTGCCATCATGGTCTACACTTCGGGCACTACCGGATTGCCCAAGGGCGCGTGTCTGAGCCATCGCTACATCATCAACAGCGTCGAATCATTGCGCGCGACGATTCCGATTGACGAGCGAGACGTTTCCTTCTCCTATCTTCCTTTCTGCCACGTGGCAGAGCGCATCAGCGGTCTTTACAATCGACTCTACGCGGGAGCTTCCGCTTATTTCGTGGACGACCTACAGAAGCTCTGGGAGTACATGCAGGAAGTGCGGCCCACTGTCTTTGCGAGCCTCCCGCGCTTTTTTGAAAAGGTACACGCGCGCGCCATTGCAGACCTTGAGCAAGAGCCGCCCGAAAAGAAAAAGCAGTTTGAAGAGGCGCTCGCAGCGGGGCGTGAAATTAGTCGGCTGCGTCAAAATGGAGAAACGATTCCTGAAGAGTTGCGCGCGGAGTATGAGCGCGTGGCGCGGCCTCTCATCACGCGCGTCAACGCTTATTTCGGCGGGCGCATGCGGCTGGCGACGTCGGGCGGTGCGCCGCTTCTGACCGAGGTCGCGGAATTTTTCGACGCGGCAGGCATCCCCGTGCTTCAAGCCTACGGGCTCACGGAAAACATCTGCGTGGCTTTTAACCGTCCTGACAATTACAAGTTTGGAACTGTCGGGCCGCCTATGCCCGGCTGCCGCGTGAGCCTTGCCGAGGACGGTGAGATTCTGGTGCAGAGCGAGATGATGTTTAGCGGTTATTACAAGGAGCCTGAAAAAACCGCTGAAGTGATGCGCGACGGCTGGCTGCTGACGGGCGATCTGGGAAGCATGGACTCGGACGGATTTTTGAAAATCACTGGCCGCAAGAAGGAGCTGATTGTCACTTCCACCGGCAAGAATGTTGCGCCCGCGCTTCTTGAGAACATGCTCAAGGAGCATCATCTCATCAGCCACGCCGTTGTCTTCGGCGATGGCAAAAGCTACCTCGTGGCGCTTCTGACGCTCAACCAGTTAGAGGCCGAAGAGTACGCGCGTGCGCGCGGGATTAAATATCAAAGCTTCGCTGATTTGACCCGCCATCCTTCGATGGTTCATCTGGTTCAGGAGATTGTGGACGGCGTGAACCGCAGAGTCTCTTCCACCGAGGCCGTCAAAAAATTCGTCATCCTCGACCACGACCTTCAGGTCGAAGCGGACGAGGTCACGCCGACCATGAAGGTCAAGCGCAACGTCGTTGCAGAGCGCTACCGCGAAGCTTTGGAGAGCCTGTACAAATGAAGTCCCAAATCCCAAGTCCAAAGTCCCAAGTCAAAAGAAAGAACTTGTCTTTGACTTGGGTCTTGGGACTTGGGATTTGGGACTTAGTTAGGACTTGAAAAATGATTGAACTAATTTTGACACGAGAGCGCGCAGGAGCTTTCATCCGCGCCGCCCTCGCCACCGCTTTTCTGCTTTTAGCTTTCGTCGCCGCGTCTGCGCAAACAGTCGCTCCTGCGGCGCGCGCCGAAAAGGAAGCGACCATCTACGGGCAGAAGATTCGCTATGTAGAGGCCGGAACGGGAGCGCCCGTGATTCTGCTTCATGGCCTTGGCGGCAACTCCACGAACTGGATGCTGAACATCACGCCGCTCTCCGAACAGTATCGCGTCATCGTTCCCGACCAGCTTGGCTTCGGGCGTTCGGACAAGCCTTTTATCAGCTACCGCGTCGGCACGTACGTTGATTTTCTGGACCGGCTCTACCGTGAATTGAAAATCGAGCGCGCGACGCTGGTAGGAAATTCCATGGGCGGGTGGGTCGCCGCACTCTACGCGATTGCGCATCCTGAAAAGGTCGAGCGGCTGGTGCTCGTAGACGCCGCGGGTTTTGCTCCGCCGAAGGATTTTGATGCCGCACGCCTTGTCGGAATTCTGAATCCTTCGACGCGCGAAGGGATGCGGCAACTGGCCTCGCTTGTCTTCTATAACAAAGCGCTGTTCACTTCGGACGCGGCCATCGACCTGCTGCTCACGCAGCGTCTTTCGGCTGGCGACGGCCACGTCATACAGTCGCTCATGGAATCGGTCGCACGCGGCGACGACATGCTCGACAATCGCCTCGCTGGAATCAAGCAGCCGACGCTTCTCATCTGGGGACGCGCCGACGGCCTCACGCCGCTCAACGAATACGGCGAAAGATTCAAACGAGAGATAAAGGGTTCGCAGCTCATCGTGCTGGAGAAAAGCGGCCACGCTCCGCAGGTGGAGCAGGCTGCGGAATTCAACGCCGCGCTGCTCAAATTTTTATCCGGCACAAAACCTGCTCAATAGAAAGACGTGGATGGTAAATGGTAAATCGTGAATCGTGAATAGATAAAAACCCGTTCGTCTATTTACGATTCACGATTTACGAAAGGAACGCGATGACTTTACAGGTCGGGGACACAGCGGAATTTTCAAAAACGATTACGGACGACGACATACAACGGTTCGCGGATTTGACGGGCGACCACAATCCTGTGCATCTGGATGATCAGTTCGCAGAGACCACGCGCTTCGGACGCCGCATCGCCCACGGCATGTTGAGCGCCGGGCTCATCTCTTCCGTGCTGGCGAATAAGCTGCCCGGGCAGGGCACTGTTTACCTGAGCCAGACGCTCAACTTCGTCGCGCCCGTCTATCCCGGCGACACCGTGACGGCGCGCGTCACCGTCATCAAAGTCAGAGACGACAAACCCATCGTGACGCTGGAAACCGTCTGCACAAACCAACACGACAAGCCCGTCCTGCGCGGCGAGGCAGTGGTACTTGTATAGAAAAGAATTTCATCATTTATTCATTTCTTCATTGATTAAATGAAGAAATGAACCGATGAATCAATTCCGATTATGTCTACCAGACCTGTTGCGGTTGAAGAGAACGCTGGCGTGCGGTCAGCCGAAAGCGTGCGTCCTTATGCATGGTACGCGCTGGCGCTGCTGACGCTCGTCTACGTCCTGAACTTTCTGGACCGCACGCTCATCTACATACTGTTTACGCCTATCAAGGCGGAGATGAATTTGTCGGACACGCAGCTCGCTTTCATAGGACCGACTGCGTTCGCCATCTTCTACACGGTGCTGGGCATCCCCTTCGGGCGCATGGCAGACAGCAGGACTAGAAAATATCTGATTGCCGGGGGACTCGCCGTGTGGAGTCTCTTTTCGGGGCTGACTGGTTTCGCGGGCAGCTTCTATACAATCTTACTGTGTCGCGTCATGGTCGGCGTGGGCGAAGCTACTCTCGGGCCTGCTGCGCTTTCTCTCATCAGCGATTACTTCCCGCCGCGCATGCGCGCAACTACTCAGGCCATTTATTCCGCAGGCATCTCCATCGGCGGAGGCATAGCCTATTCCCTGGGCGGGTGGATTGCGGATAACTACGGTTGGCGATGGGCATTTTATCTGCTCGGATTTCCCGGCCTCATACTCGCGGTGCTGGTCCTGCTGCTCAGGGAAGAGACGCGCGGGCGCACCGAAACGAGAACGATTAGCTACAGCAGTCGTGATTGGAAGATACTCTTTCAATCCGTTCCGCTACGCTATCTTTATATTGGTTACGCGCTGTTCGGGCTCTCCGCAAACAACCTTGGCATCTGGGGGCCAAGCTTCTTTGTGCGCGTGCACAAGCTGGATATCAAGCTCGTCGGCATGTTCGCGGGTCTGATTTCGGTGGCGGCGGGCGTGCCGGGAACAATCCTCGGCGGTTACGCTACGGACAGGCTGAGACGCGCCGGTCGTGGAGGCCGCATGCTCTTTAGCGCCTGCGCCGCGCTCGTTTCAGTCCCGCTCTGGCTCGCCATACTTTTCAGCAACAACCTTTACGTGCTTGCGGTCGTCAATTTCCTACTGCTCGGGCTGGTCCTGATGTGGGTCGCGCCAGCCGCCGCAGACGTGCACGAAATCGCCGGGCCAAACTTGAGAGGCTTGGGCATCGGCATCTATTTCTTCACCGTCACCATCGCGGCCTACGGCATCGGGGCATTGCTAATCGGAAGGCTCAACGATTGGGCGGGCGTAGCCCTTAACCCGCAGATGATGAGATACACGCTATTGGTCTGTCCGGCGGCCAGCGCCCTCGGCGCACTCTTTCTCTGGCTCGGCAGCCGCAAGCTTCAGCAAGGCAGTGACGAGTGACGAGTGACAAGTGACAAGCAAGAAAAAGCTTTTCTTTTTTTAACTTGTCACTTGTCACTCGTCACTCGTCACTTCTCTATTCTTGCGCGACCAGTAATAGTAAACCGGGAGGCCGAGCAGAATCAGAAGGACGCCGGTCATGGAGCGTTCCGGCGCGGTCATTAAAGTTGTGATGAGCAGCGCGGTTGCGACAATCAGAAAAAGCACGGGCACTACTGGATAACCCCACGTCTTATATGGGCGCTCGGCTTCGGGCTGGCGGCGACGGAAGACAAAGACGGAAGCGGTCGTGAGCGCGTAAAAAATCCAGAGACCGAAAATGGAAAAGTCCGTCAACGCGTCGAACGAACCCGAAAGCGCGAGCAGGCTGGCCCAGAAGGATTGCGCGAGAAGCGCGCGCGTAGGGACATGCGTGCGCGGATTTAAGCGCGCGAACTTCTCGAAGAACAGGCGGTCGCGCGCCATCGCGTAAGGCAAGCGCCCGCTCGCGAGCACGCCGACGTGAAGCGTGCCGAAGCTCGATGCCATCAACGCCGCCGCAATCAGGCTCACCGCGAGCGGCCCCATAAATCTCAGCGCGGCTTCCGTCGCTACGGATGATTTAGCGGAGACGTTGGCAATCTCCGTCGGCGTCAGTACATAAAAGTAAGCGACGTTGATAAAGACGTATAGAAAGCAGACCAGAACCATCCCGCCTATGAGCGCGAGCGGAATGTTGCGCTGCGGGTTGCGTATTTCGCCGCCGACAAAAGTTAAATCGTTCCATCCGTTATAGGCCCAGAGCGCCGCGAGCATCGCCGCCCCGAAGCCTCCCAATCCTCCGCGCATGGCATCTGGAACTTCTTCGCACGCGCCGCCCGCGTTCGCCATCCACAGGTGAGCCCAATCGCCAGCCGCAAAGAGAAACGCGCCGATGCCTATTAGCAGGACCACTCCGATTTTGATGCTCGTCAGAAGCGCGGCCACGCCGCCGCCCACGCGCACGGAAGCGCAGTTGATTAAAGTCACAAACGCGATTGCCGAAAGAGCTACTACCTGCAAGCTCCCGAAGGAAAACTCGTAACCGCCCGCGATGTTCCACTTGAAATAGTTAACGGCGAGAGTGTTTCCCGTGAGCACGTTGAGAAAGATGGCGAACGCTACGCTCATCGCCGCGAGGCCGCCCGCGCGCGCTATAAAAAATTGCATCCAGCCGTAAAGGAAAGCCCACCGCGCGCCGTACGCTTCGCGCAGGAATACATACTCGCCGCCCGCGCGCGGCATCATCGCGCCCAGCTCCGCATAAGTGAGCGCGCCCGCAAGGCTCAACAGCCCCGCGACGACCCACACGGCGAGCACCCTTCCGGGCGTGCCGACGTTACACGTCATGACGCGGGTTTTCAAAAAGATGCCCGTGCCGATAACGTTGCCGATGACAATGGAAAGGGCCGCGATTAACCCCAGCCCGCGTATCAGAGTGATATTACCGCGCGGAACGTGTGACATGAGACGGACGTGATTCTCCTTAGCCGGAGGTCAAAGGATAGGTCAGGAACTCAGTTCGAGAGATTACGGGCAATCGTTCCGTTAAAGCAAGAGGAAGATGAAAGCAAGGTATAATTCAAAAAGCTTTAAGTAGAAAGAGAAGAACATTCGCGTAGAGAAGCACAACGAAGTTCATGCAGAGCGGTTGCCGATTGATGCGGTGCTGCCGGAGATAATCGCATCGCTCGGGCGCGAGCCGAATCTGGTGATTGAAGCTCCGCCCGGTGCGGGCAAGACGACGCGCGTGCCTGCCGCTCTGCTTGATGCAGGGCTCGCGGGCGAGGGCGAGGTATGGGTCCTGGAGCCGCGACGCCTTGCCGCGCGTCTGGCCGCGCGCCGCGTGGCGGAAGAACGCGATGAGCAGTTGGGGCGCACGGTCGGTTATCAGGTGCGCTTTGAGGAAGTCGCCAGCCGGGAGACGCGCCTGCGCTTTCTCACAGAGGGTGTCTTTACGCGCAGGCTTCTGGCAGACCCGCAGCTTTCGCATGCGAGCGTCGTCGTGCTCGATGAATTTCACGAGCGACACTTGCAGGCAGACCTCGCGCTTGCGCTTCTCATGCGCTTGCAGCACTCGAAGCGCACGGACTTGCGCATCGTCGCCATGTCGGCCACGCTCGACGCTGCGCCGGTCGCAAGGTTTCTCGACAACTGCCCCGTGCTGAGCGCAGAAGGCCGCCGCTTTCCAGTGGAAATTAAATACGACGAGCGACACGACGAGCGGCCCCTGGAAATACGCGTTGCGGAGTCAGTCAGACGCCTCGTTAGCGGTGGTCTTGAAGGCGACGTGCTGGTCTTTCTGCCGGGTGCGGCGGAAATTCGTCGCGCGCAAAATGCGTGCGCGTCGTTAGCCGCCGAGTTCAACTTTGATGTAACGCCGCTTCACGGCGACATGCCCGCAGCCGAACAGGACCGCGCCGTTCAAGGGGCCGAGCGGCGCAAAGTAATTCTTTCGACCAATGTGGCCGAAACTTCCGTGACGATTGAAGGTGTGGCGGCGGTCGTGGATTCGGGATTGGCGCGCGTGGCAGGACATTCGCCTTGGTCCGGTTTACCGACGCTGCATGTGGCGCGCGTGAGCCGCGCGTCGGCAACACAACGCGCGGGCCGCGCGGGACGCACACGCGCAGGAATCGCTGTGCGTCTCTACACCGCGCAGGATTTCGCGCAGCGCCCCGAACACGAGCTGCCCGAAATTCAAAGGCTCGATTTGACGGAGGCCGCGCTTGAATTGCACGCGGGCGGCGTCACAGACCTCGAAAGCTTCGAGTGGTTTGAAGCGCCGGAACGTGCTTCGCTCGAAGCCGCCGATGCGTTGCTCGATCGTCTGGGCGCGATTGATGCGGGTGGAAGACTGACCGAAACGGGCCGTCGCATGTCGCGGCTGCCTTTGCACCCTAGGCTCTCGCGCATGATTGTCGAAGCAGACGCGCGCGGGGTCGCTGCCGAAGCCTGTTTGATTGCGGCGCTCGTGAGCGAGCGCGACATACGCGCGCGTCACATACTGCAAACGACGCAAGCGGAACGCGTGCGCCCCTCTGCTGCATCGCATAGCCCTTCAGACCTCCTTGAGCTTTTCGATCTTTTCATGGAAGCCGAGCGCGCGCGGTTTGCGCCGGAACGTTTGCAGCGCATGAATCTTGATCCGAGCGCGCTCAAGAGAGTTGACCGCGTGCGGCGGCAGCTTGAACGCTTGACCGCGAGCGGGCGGGCGAAAGATGAGTTGTCGAGCGAAGAGGAGACGCAAGTTTTGATTTCTATCCTCGCGGGCTATCCCGATAGAGTCGCGCGCCGGGGGCGTTCGTCTTCCGAGGATGCGGGCGGGCGCGGCGCTGTGGAAGTTTTGTTGTCCGGGGGCGGCGGGGCTCAGCTTGCGACGGAGAGCGTAGTGCGCGGCGCGGAGTTTATGGTAGCGGTGGACGCGGAGGAGCGGCGCGAAGCCGGGCGCGCAACGCGTCGCGGCGGGCGTACCCTCGTGCGGCTCGCCAGCGCGATTGAGCCGGAGTGGCTGCTGGACCTCTTCACGGATGACATCACGGAGACGACCGTGGTGGAATGGAACGAGCAACTGGAACGCGTCGAAACCGTCAAGCGTTTGATGTATGACCAGCTTGTCCTTGATGAAACACGTACAAGTGAAGCGGGAAGCGCGGAGGTCGCGCGTGTGCTCGCTGAGCGTGCGCTCGCTGCCGGGCCGGAAGTTTTTGTTGATAATGATGTGCTGCGGCGTTTTCTGGCGCGCGTACGCTTTGTGCGGCGTACGTTTCCCGAAAAGAATTTTCCCGAGCTTAACGAGATTGATGTGCGTTCGGCTCTCGTCGCGCTATGCGAGGAGCGGCGCAGCTTTGCGGAGCTTCGCGAGGCGGCGCGCGAGGGCGGCGGAATCCTTGAAGCCCTGCGCCGTAGATTAAGCGCGGACGAGTTGCAGTTGCTCGCGCGTCTGGCCCCGGAGCGAGTGCGCCTGGCGCGCTGTCGAGAGGTGCGCGTGAATTATGAAGATGAAAATCCGCCTTGGATTGCTTCGAGGTTGCAGGATTTTTTCGGGATGAGGGAAGGGCCGAAGGTGGGCGGCGGGCGCGTCGCGCTCGTGCTTCACCTGCTCGCGCCGAGCCAGCGACCGGTTCAAGTAACGACCGATCTGGCGGGTTTCTGGGAGCGTCACTACCAGAGCGTGCGACGCGAACTCTCGCGCCGCTACCCGCGCCACGCGTGGCCCGCAGACCCGCTCAAAGAGCAAGAAGAAAGTAAGCAGTAAGCAGTGAGCAGTCGAACGAAAAACTGCTCGGCTCGGCTTATCACTCAGTTTCTTTTTACTGCTTACTGCTCACTGCTTACTGCTTACTTTCTTTATTGCGTTATACTCTTACCCAAGAGCACAAATCAGATTTACAAAGAGGGGGCTTTGATGAGTAGCGATTTAGAATCATCTTCCGTTGCCGACAATAATCTAGCCACGCTTGCGGGTGGTTGCTTCTGGTGTTTGGAGGCTGTCTATAACCAGTTGCGCGGTGTCCAGAGCGTTGAGTCGGGTTATGCGGGCGGCCACAGCCCGAATCCGAATTACAAACAGGTCTGCATGGGCTCGACGGGCCACGCCGAAGTTGTGCAAGTCAGGTTCGACCCCGGCGTTATCACGTTCCGCGACTTGCTGGAAATATTTTTTACTATCCATGACCCGACAACGCTCAATCGTCAGGGCGCGGACGTCGGCACGCAATATCGCTCGGCTATCTTTTATCACACGCCGGAGCAGCGCGCGGAGGCCGAACAGATCATCAACGAGATGAACGCGGAAAAGGTCTGGGACGCGCCGATTGTCACAGAGGTTGTGCCGCTGGAAAAATTTTACAAGGCGGAGGACTATCATCAGGAGTATTACCAGAACAATGCCTCCCAGCCTTATTGCCAGGTGGTCATCGCGCCCAAGGTCGCAAAGTTCCGGCAGAAATATTTTGAGAAGCTCAAGCGAGAAAATTAAACGCGTGTGAAAAAGAAGCTGGTGCAAACGTGGCTTTTCGCATGACGAAGAAGACGCTCCTGTGGCTCGTGCCTGTGTTTCTCTTGATACATAATCTGGAAGAAGCGCTGGTCATGCCCGCCTTTATAGAGAAGCGAAACTCAGCGGTCCCCGGCCCCTTGCGCGACATCATCCCAAGCGTGAACTACAGACAGTTTCTCATCGCGCTTGCCATCATTACCATCGTCCCATTCCTGATTGCGCTCGTTTGGTCGGGGCGCAAAGTAGGAGTCTACCTGCTCATACTGTTTCAGGTCGTGATGCTGATTAACGTGTTCGCGCATGTGATGATGGCAATGTTTCTGGGAGGCTATGCACCGGGGCTTGTGACGGCGATTTTTATCAACCTGCCGTTCTCTCTCTACTTGCTAAAGCGTGCGGTGGCCGAAGGGTGGGTGAGTAAAAGGTCTGTTGCCTTGATGTTTCCGCTGGGGATACTTATTCACGGCCCGTTGCTCTTTGGCTTGATGATGCTCGCGGGCCAGATGGCGCGCGTCGTTTAAGCTCTGCCTTCGTCTTGACGGGAGAGCGTCGCCGCCGCGAGCAGCACGAGTGATAGCCAAAGTAGGTCTGCCAGAAAGAGATGCAGGAGCTGCATGGGGATGGGGGCCAGCAGAAAGAGATTAATCAAGCCCGCGCCAAGCTCTACGACGACGAGCGAGATGAGCGCCCAGCTAAAACGTTTTGTCCATTGATTGGGTCTGCGTGCGAACGCCGTGCGCGCGGCGAAGATTAAGAAGAGGCTCGTCATGATGGCGAGGGTCGGATGCAGAACGCGCAGGCGCACGAGCATGTGCGCCGTCGGCGAAAGATCGTCGCGCAAGCCCGCCGCCAAAGACGTGGCCGGAAAGAGAGTATCACCGAGCGCCGTGACCGCGCCGCTCACGCCCAGTATGAGAGTCGCCGCAAGCCCCACGCCTAAAAGTAATCCCGTCAATCCCTGATCGCGCAGCTTCAACGCCCGCCCGCCCGAAGCCCACCATGCGGTGAGCCCGAGCGCCGCCACCAGCAGAAATGTGTTGACGAGATGGATAGAGAGATAAACGGCGCGGCCCACGCTATCGTTATCCGCGACAAAGCCGAAGAGTACGAGCCCCGCGCCGATCAATGCTTCCGTGATGATGAAGAAGACCGAAAGGAGCGCGCCCCTGCGTGCCGGGTGTCGTCGCGGGTAAGCGCGCCACGCCCAGACCGCAAGGCCAAAGACCATCAGGAGCGCCACCCCGCTCGTCGTGCGATGCGTCAATTCGATGAGCGTTTCGGCCTCGCGCGTGCGCGGTACAACTTCGCCGTTACAGAGCGGCCAGTGGCTGCCGCAGCCTGCGCCCGAACCGCTCGCGCGCACATACGCGCCCCACACGATAACAAGCAGGTTATAGAAGAGCACGATCCACGCGTAGAGAGTAAACCGCCTGACCTTTTGTGCGGGCCGCGTCTCGTCCGAAGTTGTGTATTCGATGCCGTGTGAATATGCGCTCTGCGCCACTTTCGGGTGTTCCTCGCTTCGTGTCTGTATGCCCGCCAGCATAACACGAAGCAAGGAGGACTGAGGAGCTGCTTAATCATTAGAAGCTCTTAAAGTCCCGTAGGGACAGAATGTTTATAGTTTAACGACAGCAATCAAGAATCAAGCTCCGTAGGAGCGATATGTCACGAATGCTGCACATGAGGCTCCTACGGAGCTTGATAGTTAATGATGACAATCAAGCTATAAACATTTAGCTCCTGCGGGGCTAAATGAATGACAGCGGCTTTTGAATCCTTTGCAGGTTTTGAGTCAATACAGTAACATTTCTACAACAGATTATAAGTAAAGTACTTATTTCTTTTCCGGCGGGTTGCCGGGTGTATGTGGCGCGCGCCCGAAGAGAGGCGCGCGGGGCACGCCAGGGCAGCCCTTAAATCTATCGGGCACATGCAATAAAAAGCGTGGCGCGGGGTAATTGAAAACGCCCGCGCCTTTAAGCCGCGACGCGGCCATTTAATCATGCGGGCACGTATTCCTGTTTCCACTTACAGGCTTCAATTTAATCACCAGTTTACTTTCAAAGACGCACGCGCGCTCGTTGATTATCTGGCCGAGCTTGGCATTAGTGACGTCTATTCTTCACCGATTTTAAAGGCCCGTCCCGGCAGCCTGCACGGCTATGACATAGTGGACCACACGCGCGTCAACCCGGAGCTGGGAACGGAAGAGGAGTTCACAGGGTTTGCGCGTGCGCTTGCTTCGCGCGGCATGGGTGTGTTGATGGATGTCGTGCCGAATCATATGTGCATTGCGTCGAGCGACAATCGCTGGTGGCAGGACGTGTTGGAGAACGGCCCCGGCTCTCCCTACGCGCGCTTCTTTGATATTGACTGGCATCCGCCGAAAGAAAATTTTGCCAACAAAGTCCTGCTGCCTACTTTGGGCGACCAGTACGGGCGCGTGCTTGAAAATCAGGAAATCAAGCTCACCTATCGCGGCGGCACGTTCTTTACCAACTATTACGAAACACAGTTGCCGATTGCGCCGCGCACGGAAACCATCATCCTCGAAGCGGCGCTCGGCGAATTAAAGAAAGAGCTGAAGGATTCGCACCCCGATGTGCTTGAGCTTGAGAGCATCATGACGGCTTTGACGCATCTGCCGCCGCGCACCGAAACGAATCCGGAGCGTGTGCGCGAGCGACGGCGCGAAAAAGAGGTCTCGAAAAGACGCCTCTCGCAGCTTGTGAAAAACAGCCAGCCCGCGCGTCACGCGGTCCATCACGCGCTCATGGAAATCAACGGCACGCCCGGCGACCCGCGCAGCTTCGACCGGCTAGAGCATCTACTGGCCCAACAGGCTTATCGTTTATCTTACTGGCGAGTCGCTGCCGACGAGATTAACTATCGCCGCTTCTTCGACATCAACGAGCTGGCGGCTGTGCGCGTCGAGGAGCGGCCCGTCTTCACAGCCGTCCACGAAGTCATCTTTCGCCTGCTCAAGCAGAATTGCGTGACGGGTCTTCGCATAGACCACGTAGACGGTCTCCTTGACCCCGAAAAATATTTGCGCGACTTGCAGCGCGCAAGCTCCATCGTGCTCAGGAAATCGCGCGGCGTTGAGAGCGATGTTGACGGCGACCGGAATGCAGCCGACGGGCCGGGGCAGGCGGCGACGGATCTGCCCATCTACGTGACGGTGGAAAAGATACTCGGCCACGACGAGGCGCTGCCCGCAGACTGGCCCATACACGGGACGACCGGCTACGAGTTTATGAACCAGCTCAACGGCGTCTTCGTGGACACAGAGAGTGGGCAGGCGTTTCACGAGCTGTACCGCAATTTCTCCGGCGTACAGGAAAGCTTCAGCAACATTCTTTACGACGCGAAAAAACTTATCCTACGCACGGCCATGTCGAGTGAGCTGCGTGTGCTCGCGCGCCGTCTTGACCGCATCAGCGAGCAGCATCGATGGTCGCGCGATTTTACGCTCAATAGCCTTCAGGACGCGCTCGCCGAAGTCATCGCCGCGTTCCCAGTTTATCGCAGCTATATACGCCGCACGTTGACCTCTGTCAGCATGGACGACCGCCTGCATATCAGGACGGCTATCGCAGAGGCCAAACGCCGCAACCCGACCATCAACGCTTCGATCTTCGACTTTATAGAATCGCTCCTGCTCCTGCGTGACCCGAAGGGCTTAGCGGAGCGCGACCGCGCAGAGCGGCGCGACTTCGCCATGCGCTTTCAACAACTGACTGCGCCCGTCACGGCCAAGGGATTAGAAGACACGGCCTTCTATCGCTTCTACCCGCTCGCTTCTTTGAACGAAGTCGGAGGCGAGCCCGCCATCTTCGGCATCTCGACGGAGCGCTTTCACCAGAAGAACCAGCAGCGCCGCGAGTCATGGGCACATGGATTGTCAGCCACCTCCACGCACGACACAAAGCGTAGCGAGGACGTGCGCGCGCGTCTCAACGTTTTGTCTGAGATGCCGGAGGCATGGAATCGCACTATCTATCGCTGGCGCGAGTTGAATCACGACAGGAAAACGGATGTCGGCGGCTTTATCGCGCCCGACGGCAACGAAGAATATCTGCTCTACCAGACTCTGGTCGGCGCGTGGCCTTTTCAAGAGATGAACGCGGAGGAGCACGAAGAGTTTGTCTCGCGCGTGGACAACTACATGAACAAGGCGCTCAAAGAGGCCAAGCTCCACACGAGCTGGATTAGCGGCGACGAGCGATACGAGCGGGCCGTGCGCGATTTTGTACGCGGGATTTTGAAGTTCGGAGAAGAGAACCAGTTCTTACGAGAGTTCGCGGAGTTTCAAAAGAGAATCGAGCGCGCGGGCCTCTTCAATTCGCTGGCGCAGGTTGTGCTCAAGGTAGGTGCGCCGGGCGTGCCCGATTTTTACCAGGGCACGGAATTGTGGGCCTTTCATCTTGTTGACCCGGACAACCGCCGCCCTGTGGATTACGCGCGTCGACGCGCGTTGCTCTCTTCCCTGCGCGAGTCGCAGCAGGCATTGGGGCAGGCCGCGCTTCTTGAAGAGATACTGCGCGAGCCGAAGGATGATCGCCTCAAGCTCTATGTCACGACGCACGCCTTGCGCTTTCGACAGGCTGCGCGCGAGCTGTTCGCTTCCGGCGAATACGTTCCCTTGAATACGGCGGGCGAGCGCGAGGGTAACGTCGTCGCTTTCGCGCGTCGTCAAGAGGGAAGGGAAGCTGTCATCGTGACGGGACGCTTCTTCACGCGGCTCTGCGACATCACGAAGGAATTGCCCGTCGGCGCTGACGTCTGGCGTGATACGGTCGTGCGTTTGGGAGAAGGCGCAGCAACGGACGCAGTTTATAGAGATGTCTTCACGGGTCTGGAAATCCGCGTCGCCGCACGCGACACGGAGGCCGTGCTCTCGCTTAATGATGTGTTCAAGCATCTGCCTGTCGCGATGCTTGAGCGCGTCAGTTGAAAAGGCTCGCAAGCCGTCGTTACGATTTAAGATTTGAAGAACAAGGGATTGCCCCGGGGTTACTCAAAAATGTCCTCAACACTTACTCGCTCGCAGAGCGCCGCTTTGTGGGAACTGGAATTCGGCGCGCGCCCTTTGCCCGACGGGCGCACAAGATTTCGCGTGTGGGCTCCGCGCGCTTCCTCGCTCGCGTTGAAGATTTTCGGCGAGCGTGAGCGCACAGTTCCGATGCGTCCGTTTGAAGACGATGTCTTCGAGACAATTATTGACGACGCAGGCGCGGGCACGGATTACAAGTACATCATTGACGACGACGTGGAGCGGCCAGACCCCGTCTCTCGCTGGCAGGCGCAGGGCGTGCATGGACCGTCGCGCGTTGTTAATCCATCGGAGTTCGAGTGGACGGACGATGATTGGAAGGGCCGCGCTCTCCGAGACCTCATTATCTACGAGCTTCACGTCGGGACGTTTACGCCGGAAGGAACTTTTGAAGGCGTCATCCAAAAGCTTCCCTTTCTGAAAAGTTTGGGCGTGACGGCGATTGAGCTGATGCCGGTCGCGGAATTTCCGGGCTCACGCAACTGGGGATACGACGGCACGCATCTATACGCCCCACAGTCCACGTATGGCGGCCCCGCAGGACTAAAAAAATTGGTTGACGCCGCGCATCGTGAAGGTCTCGCCGTGCTGCTTGATGTGGTTTACAACCACCTCGGCCCGGAAGGGAATTATCTTGGCGACTACGCGCCCATCTTCAGCAGGAATTACCGCACGCCCTGGGGCGACGGTCTCAATTTCGACGGCGCGGATTCCGAAGGCGTGCGCCGCTACTTCGTAGAGAACGCGCTCTACTGGTTGACGGAATATCACGTGGACGGGCTGCGCCTCGACGCCGTGCATCGCATCATGGACAAGAGCCCGCGCCACATCCTCTCGGAGATTGCCGAAGAGTTCAGCCGCGAGGCTGAGAGGCAAGGGCGCTTGGCGTGGACCATCGCCGAAAGCGATTTGAACGACGTGCGCGTTATCAAGCCGCGCGAGGAATGCGGCTACGGAATAGACGCGCAGTGGAGCGACGATTTTCATCACGCGCTGCACGGCGTTTTGACAGGCACGCGGCGCGGCTACTTCGCAGACTTCGGGCGCATTGATGATTTAGCGAAAGCTTACACGGAAGGCTTTGTCTACGACGGGCGGCGGAGCGCGTTTCGCAGGCGACGACACGGCACGTCTTCCGTGGAGCGTCCCGGCTCACAGCATGTCGTCTTCATACAGAACCACGATCAGATTGCCAACAGCTACTGGGGCGACCGGCTCTCCGCGCTCGTCTCGCCCGCAGAGCAAAAGGTGGCCGCCGCGCTTCTCTTCTTTGCGCCCAATCTGCCGCTGCTCTTTATGGGACAGGAGTGGGGCGAGAGCGCGCCGTTTCTATACTTCACTAGCCACACGGACGAACCATTGGCGCGCAATGTGCGCGAAGGGCGCAAACGAGAGTACGCTTCGTTTCTGGAAGCGGAAGCGACGGCCAAGTCTTCGATGACGGAAGGCTTCGCGGACCCGCAGGACGAGGAAACATTCAAGCGTTCAAAGCTCGTCTGGTCGCGTCTTGAGACGGAGCCTCATGCCGGAATCCTGCGCTTCTATCGCGACCTCATCGCGCTCCGTCGCTCACACGCCGCGCTCTCCAATTGCGATAAGAAGTTGACGGAAGTCAGACACGACGATGCCCGACAGTGGATAACCATCGCTCGCGGGAGCGATGAAGGCGAAGCGGCGCTGCTGGTTTGTAATCTTGTACAAGAAGCGCTTGATGTTCCGGTTGAATTGAGAAGTGATGCATGGCGGCTGTTGCTTTGGAGCGAGGATGAAAAATATGGCGGCGCACCTCAAGACGAATCTACGCCGTCATCTTTGTATGAAGGCGAGCGAGCTTTCCTTCGCATCCCCGGCCGGAGCGCAGCGCTTTACACGCGCCAGCTTGAACGATAAAAATGGTGTCAGATGAAAACCGCACTTGTCATACACGGGCACTTTTACCAGCCTCCGCGCGAAAACCCATGGACCGACACGGTGGACCGCGAGCCGGGCGCGCACCCGTTCCATGATTGGAACGAGCGCATACATCAGGAATGTTATCGCGCCAACGCTTACGCGCGCATCGCGGATCGCTACAACCGCGTCGAGGCCATCGTCAATAATTACACCGACCTGAGCTTTAACTTCGGCCCGACGCTTTTGACGTGGCTGGAGCGTCATCATGCGCAAACTTACCAGCGCATCCTGGAAGCCGACCGCGAGAGCGTGCGCAAGCGCAGCGGCCACGGCAACGCCATCGCGCAAGGCTACAACCACGCCATTCTTCCGCTCTGCAACGGGCGCGACCGCCGCACGCAGATACGCTGGGGCATAGAAGATTTTCGCTATCGCTTCAAGCGCGAGCCCGAATCGCTCTGGCTGCCGGAAACCGCAGCGGACGACGCGACGCTTGGTGATTTAATCGAAGCGGGCCTGCGCTACGTGATTCTTTCGCCGCATCAGGCCGAGCGCATGCGCCCCATAGGAAGCCACGATTGGTTCGACGTTTCAAAGGGTACGATTGATACGAACATGCCGTATCAATATTTTCATCGCGACGGCTCGGGCCGCTCCATCAGCATCTTTTTTTATGATGGAAATCTCGCTCGCGCGATTGCTTTTGAAGGCGCGCTCTCATCATCACACGCGCTGGTCAAGCTCTTTGCGCAATCCGTTAAGGGCGAAGGCCGCTTAGTAAACGTTGCGACCGACGGCGAAACCTACGGGCATCATTTCAAGTTCGGAGAGCGCGGGCTGGCTTACGTGATGGAGGTCGAAGCCGAGCAGCACGGATTTCACGTCACCAACTACGGCGAGTTTCTGGCAGAGAATCCGCCGAAGTGGGAAGTGGAAATCAAGGCTGGCCCGGAAGGCGAAGGCACTGCGTGGAGCTGCGCGCACGGTGTCAGTCGCTGGATACGAGATTGCGGGTGCTCTACGGGCTCAAGCGAAGGCTGGAATCAGAAGTGGCGCGGTCCCTTGCGCAAGGCGCTGGATTTTCTGCGCGACGAAGCGGCGCGCCATTTTGAAGAAGGAGCGAAAGAGCTTTTTCGCGACCCCTGGGCGGCGCGCGACGATTACATCAAAGTCATCGTCAGCCAGTATCGCTTCCGCGAAGAATTTCTCTACAGGCAGGCGGGCCGCTGGTTGCAGCCGGAAGAGAAAGAACGCGCGCTCACCTTTCTTGAAATGCAGCGCCACACGATGCTCATGTACACAAGCTGCGGCTGGTTCTTCTCCGACCCTTCGGGCATAGAGACCTTGCAGGATTTGAAATACGCCGGGCGCGTGCTGGATTTGATGGGCGAGCTGGGCATCGACCCGCCGACAGAAAAGTTTATGGAGCTGCTGTCGGAAGCAAAGAGCAACCGGCCCGAGATGGGAAACCTTGCGGACCTCTTCCGTCGCTATGTTGACGAGGCCAGAGTGCTGCCGCCCGCCATCGCTTCGAGCCATGCTATCTCAAGTCTGGTTGACCCGGACAAAGAAGAAGGCGAGATGGCGAGCTTCCGTTTCAAGCGCGACGCCTTCAGCAAACGTCAGCACGGTCGCCTTCGTCTCGCCACGGGCCGCATGCAGTTGGATTCCATCATCACGGGCAAGCATTACGATTACGCCTTCGCCGCCATTCATTTCGGCGGCGTGGATTTTCTGTGCACGCTCCGTTCCTTTCCCGGCGAAGAGGAATTTCGCGAGGCGACGGAAAAACTCTGGAGCGATTTTCGCACGGCTTCTTTGCCGACCGTGCTCAGGCAGATGCAGGAGGAGTTCGGCCCGGAAGATTACGGGCTTGAGCACATGCTGAGCGAGGGCCGCGAGCGCATCGCCGAAATCATCTTTAAGAATATGGTCAAGCGTTTTACTGAAGAATACGCGCTCATGTTCAGGGAGAATCGCCGCCGCATAGAGATGCTCCAACGCGCCGGGTTCGAGTTGCCCGCAGAGCTGCGCGCGGCTGCCGAGTTCACCTTTAGCAAACGGTTTGAAGAAGAGATACGTCGCCAGCATCAGAGCCAAGACCCGGCGGCCTATCGCAAAGCAATTCAGATTGCGCAGGGCGCAGCGCGGCGCAACTACAAGTTTGACCGCACGTCGTCGCGTCCCATCTTCGAAGACATGATAGAAGGCGCTGTGCATCTGGCGCTGCAAGGGCCGACATCGGAAAATATCAACTCGGCGGTCATGCTCATCTCGCTCGCCAGAGATTTGGGGATAGGCGTGAACCTCGACAAGCCGCAGGAAGAGGTCTACGAGGCTCTGAAGCAGGGAAGCGTCCGGGGCGCAGAGATCGCAGAGCTTGCGCTCAAAGTCGGTCTGGCCCCGAGCGTCCTCTCCTCAGAACACCACGCGCCCGAAGTGCAAAGCGCGGAGAAAGCTTCATCGGAAGAAGCGGCGGTCTCTTAAAAGAAGTCCCAAGTCTCAAGTCCCAAGTCCCAGGTCAAAGACAGGTTCTTTCTTTTGACTTGGGATTTGGGACTTTGGACTCGGGACTTCTTTTAAGTTGCAATCCCGTGCGACACTCTCTATCTTTATCGAGTTCACACTTTACATTTCGAGAGGCGCGATGCATGGCGGAATCAAAGAGACTCCGTGACGACCCACTATGGTACAAGGACGCGGTCTTTTATGAAATTTACGTGCGGGGGTTTTACGATTCGAACGCGGACGGCATCGGCGATTTTCGCGGGCTGACGGAAAAGCTGGATTATCTGGAATGGCTCGGGGTCGATTGTTTGTGGTTGCTGCCTATGTACCCGAGCCCTTTGCGCGACGGCGGCTACGACATCGCGGATTATTATTCGGTGCTTCCCGAATACGGCACGCTCGATGATTTCAAGACCTTTCTGGACGCGGCCCACTCGCGCGGGATACGCGTCATCGTCGATCTCGTCATCAATCACACTTCGGACGAGCATCCATGGTTTCGCGAAGCTCGTCAGTCGCCCCCAAGTCCTAAGCGCAACTGGTACGTGTGGAGCGACACTGCCGATAAATATCTGGACGCACGCATTATTTTTCTCGACACGGAACGCTCTAATTGGACATGGGACGATCAGGCGCAGGCGTTTTACTGGCATCGCTTCTTCAGCCACCAGCCCGACCTCAATTATGAAAATCTGGAAGTTCATCAAGCGATGCTTGATGTCGTGGCCTTCTGGCTTGACCTCGGCGTGGACGGCTTTCGCGTGGACGCCGTGCCTTACTTGTACGAGCGCGAGGGCACAAACTGCGAGAACCTTCCCGAGACACATGCGTTTCTGAAAAAGCTGCGCGCCTTTGTCGAAGAGCATTATCCGAACAGGCTCTTGCTTGGTGAAGCAAACCAGTGGCCCGAAGACGTGGTGGAGTATTTTGGCCGAGGGCAAGAGTTTCACATGAATTATCATTTCCCGATCATGCCGCGCCTCTTTATGGCGCTGCGCCAGGAAGACCGTCGGCCCATCGTAGAGATTCTGGAAAGGACGCCCGCCATCCCGGAGAACTGCCAGTGGGGCATGTTTCTCAGAAACCACGACGAGCTGACCCTGGAGATGGTGACGCACGAGGAGCGAGACTATCTTTACAATGAGTATGCTAAAGACCGTCGCATGCGTTTGAATCTGGGGATTCGCCGCCGCCTTGCGCCGCTTCTGGACAATAGCCGCCAGCGCATCAAGCTCCTCAACGCGATGCTCTTTAGTCTTCCGGGAAGTCCTTTCCTTTACTACGGCGATGAAATCGGGATGGGCGACAATATTTATTTAGGCGACCGCGATGGAGTACGCACGCCGATGCAGTGGAGCCTGGACCGCAACGCGGGCTTTTCGCGCGCCGATTTCGCGCGGCTCTACTTTCCCGTCATCATGGACCCGGTCTATGGCTATCAGTCGGTCAACGTCGAATCGCAGCTACGCTTTGATTCCTCGCTCCTCTACTGGATGCGGCAGATGATTCATCTACGGAGCGAGCATCACGTCTTCGGTCGCGGCACGTTTGCGTTCGTCAAACCGGAGAACAGAAAGATTTTCGCCTTCACACGTCATTACGAAGACGACACGGTGCTCTGCGTTTATAACCTGTCGCCGCACGCGCAGCCCGTAGAGCTTGACCTCTCGCCATGCGCCGGGTGCATTCCAGTCGAGATGACAGGCCGAACGGAGTTCCCCCAAATCACAGACCGACCATACCAGCTCGCCCTCGGCCCCTACGGCTTCTACTGGTTTCTGCTCAACGAGGGCGATAAGAATAAATGATGAATGCAAAGTGCAAAGTGCAAAATTAAAGAAGGATTTTCATTTCATTTATCATTTTGCACTTTGACTTTTGCACTGCTTTCCAAAGGGTTACATTATGAGATTTCCCAGAGCAAGCGGCATTCTCCTGCATCCGACATCGTTGCCCGGAAGATACGGCATCGGCGAGCTGGGCGACGAAGCCTATCGCTTCGCGGACGCGCTCGTGCGCGCCGGTCAGACTCTCTGGCAGGTCTTGCCTCTTGGGCCTACGGGCTACGGCGATTCGCCCTATCAATCCTTCTCCGCCTTTGCCGGAAACACCCTGCTCGTTAGCCTCGACCTGATTCAGCGCGAAGGTCTACTCGCAGCGGAAGATTTAAGTGATGTGCCTGACTTTCCCTCCGACCGCGTCGATTTCGGCGAGGCCATCAAATTCAAAAACGATAAGCTTGAGCGAGCTTACGAGCGTTTTAAGCAGACCGGCGGCGAGAGCCTGACGCGTGCCTTCGACATCTTCTGCGATTACGCCGCCGCGTGGCTTGATGATTACGCGCTCTTTCGTGCTATCAAAAATCATCAGGACGGAAAAGTCTGGAGCGAGTGGGACAAGGGATTAGCACAGCGTGACCCTGAAGCTTTAAAGCAGGCGCAAGGCGAGTTGCGAGATGAGATTGAGGCACAGAAGTTTTACCAGTTTCTCTTCTTTCGCCAGTGGTCTGCGCTCAAAAGATATGCGAACGAGCACGGCGTTTATATCGTCGGCGACATCCCCATCTTCGTCTCTTATGATTCGGCGGACGTGTGGACGCACCCCAACCTCTTCAAGCTCGACCGTGAAGGCAAGCCTTTAGTAGTCGCAGGCGTGCCGCCCGATTACTTCAGCCGCACGGGCCAGCTCTGGGGCAATCCGATTTACAACTGGGAGCGCATGCTCGAAGACAACTTTCGCTGGTGGACCGAGCGCGTAGGTGCGTCGCTTGAAATGGTTGACATCGTGCGCGTGGACCACTTTCGCGGGTTTGCCGCGACGTGGGAGATACCCGCCGGGGACAAGACTGCCGAGCGCGGGCGCTGGGTGCGAGTTCCGGGCCGCGAGCTTTTTCACGCGCTTAGCCGAAACCTTGGGACAGACCTTCCCATCATCGCGGAAAATTTAGGGCTCATCACGCCCGACGTGGAGGAGCTTCGCCGCGAGTTCGGTTTTCCGGGCATGCGTATTCTACAGTTCGGATTTTCCAGCGACGCCACGAACAAAGACCTGCCGCACAACTACGACCCTCGGGATGTCGTCTACACGGGCACGCACGACAACGACACGACCATCGGCTGGTTCACACAAGCTGAGGGCAAAGGCTCTACGCGGAGCCTTGAGCAGATAGAGCGCGAGCGCGAGTATTGCCTGCGGTATTTAAACTCGGACGGGCGCGAAATCCACTGGGACTTTATACGCGCCGCTTTCGCGTCCGTAGCAGACATGGCAATCATTCCCTTGCAGGACGCGCTGGGCCTCGGCACGCAAGCGCGCATGAACCTGCCCGCGAGCACGGCAGGCAACTGGAACTGGCGACTTCAAAAGGGCCAGCTCACCGAATCCATACTCCGGCGTTTGCGCGAGCTGGCCGAAACCTACGGCAGGTTTCAGACCCCGAAAGAGAAAGAGACGACCGACATACAAAAAGTAGAAGCTGTATAAAAAGCCCTGATTGTTTAGCTCCGTAGGAGCAGGATGTTTATAGCTCGCGCGCATTTCCAGGAATCAAGCTCCGTAGGAGCGGCATGTCATAGACGTTGAAACATGACGCTCCTACGGAGCTTGATTCTTGATTGATGTCGTTAAGCTATAAACATTCAGTCCCTACGGGACTTTTCAAACAGCTTCATGGAGCGTCAAACAAAACTGTAGGGACAAGCCCTGCCCCTACAAAATGTTCGCGTGAGTACAAAGCCCACAGGCGGGCGCATGCTATACTTCTCCTCCCGATTTTCCCCTTCAAGATAAATCCCCTGAGCAATGCCTTCGAGCGCTCGTAGAAGCCGTAAATAACTGTAACCGGCTCTCCGTTTTGAGCGTCTTTAGCTTTTGAGCGGCAAATAACGGCGCGTTTCAAGATGAGCCGCCTCTCCCCCGCCTGTGGCCGCCCGTGCTCGAAGCACAGAGCGCGACTCCCCCTTTATCCCTGGTCGGCTTTTGAGACCTATTCATTTGAGTCAGGACGAAATCAAGATGCTGAAAAGATTATTGATGTGCGCGGCGCTCGTTTTAGCGGTCGGAGTCGGCACGCAGGCGTGGGCGCAGGAGACTAATCAAACGGCTGCGAGCGCACAGCAGACGCGCGTCATCGGCGAAGTCTTAACGGTGAACACGGCTGCGGGCGAGGTCACGATTAAGACGGACGACGGGCGCAGCGTGAGCATAAAGCTCGAAGAACGCGCTTCGCTGTTGCGCTTCCCACAGGGCGTCACGGATGCGTCGCGCGCCGTGAAAATCAAGCTCACAGAAGTCTCCGTGGGCGACCGCGTCTTCGCGCGCGGCACTCTCTCGGAAGACGGCAAAACTCTTTCGGCTCGCCAGTTGGTCGTCGCAGATAAACAGGCCGTCGCGCAGACGCAGGAAGCTCAGCGCGAGGATTGGGCGCGGCGCGGCATAGGCGGTCGCATAGAATCAATCAACCCCGAGAAGAAAGAGATTACCCTGCGTGCGCGTGGTGGACGCGGCGATGGCGGCGCAGCAGCAGCAGGCGTCGTCCTTGATGCTTCTGGAAGCAAGGTAAAGTTTCTGCGCTACGCTCCCGATTCCGCCAAACCGGCTGACGCTGTGCCAAGCTCTTTCGCTACTTTGCGCGTCGGCGATCAGGTGCGCGCGCGCGGTGAGCGCTCCGCTGACGGCACTCGCTTTACAGCCGAAGAAATTATCTCCGGCTCTTTCCAGAGAGCGGGCGGGACGGTCGTCTCCGTTAATCCCGCAGCGCGCGAGGTTGTGATTAAGAACGAGCAGACGGGGCAGACGCAGACCGTCATCGTCGGCCAGAGAAGCATGCTGCGGCGCTTGCCTGCGGACTTTGCGCAAACGCTCGGGCAGCGTGGCGGAGAACGCGGCGGCGAGCGCGGCAACAATCCGCGCGGAAGCAATGAACAACGCGCGCCGCGTGAGGGACAAAGCGCGGGTGGTGAGGGACAGCGCAGGCCCGGCGGCGGCGGTGGCGGAGGCCGTGGCAGAAATTTTCAGGACGCGCTGGCAAATCTGCCCGCTCTCGCCATAGGTGATTTGAAGAAGGGCGACGTGGTTTTAATCACGGGCACTGCCGATACAGACCCCGCACGCATGACTGCGATTACGCTCATCACGGGCGACGCGGAGTTGATTCGTCGTTTTCAGCGATCTCAGGGCAGGCCGAACCGCGACGGCCAGAACATGAGCCCCGGACTTCCTTCGGACGTCGTGGGCGGCGGCACGCCCTCGGGCAACCGCGAGCAGCCCTAACGGTTTTGGATTTTGGATTGCCGATTTTGGATTGGAGTGGCGAAGAATGTTGGAGAGCTTCAATCTCGTATCGCTAATCCAAAATCCAAAATCCAAAATCATTGCTGAGTTTTCAAGGAGTGGGAAATTGTTAGGAAGAAAAAGCTGGCGCGCTAGCGTCCTGTTGCTTGTCGTATCGGTCTTCTGTGCTTTCAATGTGCTTCAGGCGCAGCAACCGTCTGCGGGCACTTTGCGCGGCGTGGTCGCGGACGAGTTCGGCGGCCTCATCGTCGGCGCGAACGTCACCGTTGCCGACGCGAGCGGAGTCGAGAGAACCACTACGACCAACGAGTCCGGGCAGTACGCTTTTTCAGGTCTTGCGCCCGGTCGTTACACTGTGCGCGTAGCCGCGCCCGGTTTCGCTCCCTACGAAGCGCCGGATGTGGAAGTCGTAGCCGGACGCACGGACCCGCTCAATATTACTTTGAACATCGCCATAGAGCAGGTCGAGGTCACGGTCTCAGGCGAAGCAGACGTCGATACGGATCCTGAAAATAATCTGGGCGCAGTGACGCTACAGGGCGCGGACCTGGATGCTTTGCCGGATGACCCGGATGAATTAGCGGAAGCTTTGCAGGCTCTGGCTGGCCCGAGCGCGGGACAGGAGGGCGGCGAGATTTTCATAGACGGATTTTCTTCGGGCCGTCTTCCGCCCAAAGAGTCCATCCGCGAGATTCGCATCAACCGCAATCCCTTCTCGGCAGAGTATGACCGCCTCGGCTACGGTCGGATAGAGATTTTCACCAAGCCGGGCACGGATCGTTTTCGCGGGCAAGCCTTCTTCAACTTTAACGACGAAAGCCTCAACTCGCGCAATCCGTTTGCGCCGACGCGCGCCAGCTTTCAATCGAGACGCTACGGCGGAAACGTGAGCGGGCCTCTGTTGTCCAAGCGCGCCTCCTTCTTTCTGGATTTCGAGCGGCGCGAGACCGACGATAACGATGTCGTCAACGCTATTGTGCTCGACCCGCTGTTTAATATCGTGCCGTTTAATCAATCGGTGCTGACGCCCGTGCGCCGCACGACCTTTAGCCCGCGCCTCGATTATCAAATCAATCAGGCCAACACGCTCGTCGCGCGCTACACCTACGACCGCACGCTCAGAAATAATTCCGGCGTCGGAGATTTCGCACTCCCTTCGCGCGCCGTTAATTCCGAGACCACGCAGCAAACTTTCCAGTTGACGGAAACCGCCATCATCAACCAGAAGGTCATCAACGAGACGCGCTTTCAGTATGTGCGCCAGCGCGCGGTGCAGGAGGGCGACAATTCGGAGCCGACAATCCGCGTGCTCGAAGCCTTCACGGGCGGCGGAGCAAGCATCGGTCTGGCTGTGGATGAAGAGGACCGCTTCGAGCTTTCCAACTTCACCTCGTGGGCTGCCGGTAATCATTCTTTGCGTGTGGGCGGACGCGTGCGAACCATTCGCCTGCGCGACGTGTCGGCGCAGAATTTTAACGGCACGTTTACCTTTGGCGGCGGTGACGCCCCCGTTCTCGACGCCAACAATCAGATAGTGCGCGACGCTACGGGGCAGCCCGTGTTGACGACCATCACAAGCATCGAACGCTTTCGCCGCACGGAACTGCTGCGCCAGACGATTAACCCTTTGACCGGCGTGTTATATACGCCGACGGAAATACGCTTGCTCGGCGGCGGCGCAACGCAGTTCTCCATCTCCGGCGGCACGCCCGAGACGAGCGTGTCGCAAACAGACTTCGGCGCTTTTATACAGGACGACTGGCGCTTGCGCCCGAACTTTACCTTGAGCCTCGGCCTGCGCTACGAAACGCAGAACAACATTCATGACTGGACGGACTTTGCTCCGCGCATAGCCTTCGCTTGGGCTCCGGGCGCGGGCGGCGCAAACTCCCGGCAGCAGACCACCGTCATACGCGGCGGCTTCGGCATCTTCTATAACCGCTTTAGCGAAGACCTGACCTTGCAGGCCGAGCGCTTCAACGGCACGAACCAGCAGCAGTTCATCGTCACTACCAACACTGCGGGCGCTTTCAACGTGCTGGACCAGTATCCGAACGTTCCGTCGGTCGCTGCTCTGACGGCCTTTCAGGTTCCGCAGACAGTGCGCCGCGTGGCCCCGGACCTGCGCACGCCCTACACCATGCAGACGGCCATCAGCGTCGAGCGACAATTGCCCTACAACATTTTGTTGTCGGTGAATTACATCAACGCGCGCACGCTGCACGTCCTGCGCTCGCGCAACATCAACGCGCCGATACCGGGAACGTTTGTCCTGCCAAGTCCCGGCAATCCGGGCAGCTTCGGCGTGAGGCCCGACCCGACGCAGGGAAACATCTATCAGTACGAATCAACCGGACGCTTTACGCAGAACCAACTGGTCGTGAGCGCACGCACGCGCCTGAGCAATCTCTACACGCTCTTTATGACCTACACTTATAATCGAGCGCATAGCGACACCGAAGGAGCGAACACTTTTCCCGCGAACCAGTATGACCTGAGCGATGAGTTCGGGCGCTCTTTGACCGACATACGCCATCGCCTTTTCATCGGCGGTACAATCAACGCGCTCCCGTGGGGCATACGTCTTAATCCGCTCATCATCGCCAACAGTGGCCGCCCGTTCAACATCACGATTGGCCGCGACACAAACGGCGACACGCTCTTTACAGAGCGCCCTGCCTTTGCCACGGATTTGACCAAGCCGGGCGTGGTTGTCACACCCTTCGGCGCGTTTGATCCGAATCCGCTGCCGGGACAGGAGATTATCCCGCGCAACTTCGGCACGGGTCCGGCCTTCTTCGCCGTCAATCTTCGCATCAGCAAGTCGTTCGGCTTTGGCGAGCCGCGCGCATTGAGCGGAGGTGAAGGCGGACGCGGCGGCGCTGGCGGTGGTGGAGGCGGTGGCCGCAGAGGCGGAGGAGGCGGCAGACGCGGTGGCGGCGGCGGCGGCGGTGGTGCTGCTGATTCCGGCGATGGCGGCAGCGCGTCGGAGAAGCGTTACAATCTGACGTTCTCGCTCAACATCCAGAATCTTTTCAATCGCGCTAATCTTGGCACGCCCGTAGGCAATTTAAGCTCGCCACTATTCGGGCAATCCACCAACGTCGCGGGAGGCTTCGGCGGCGGCGGCGGCGGAAATCAGGCCGCAGGCAATCGCCGCATAGAAGCGCTCATACGCTTTAGCTTCTGATAAAGATAGTCTCAAGTCCCAAGTCCAAAGTCTCAAGTCAAAAGACAGGTTGCTTTTGACTTGGGACTTTGGACTTGGGACTTGAGACTTTAAATACGGCGTGCGCTCTTGTTGTTTCGTCCCACACGTAATAAGCTTACCTCAAACGTCATCAATTTAAATTTTGAGGAGGAAAAGGAATGTCAGAACAAGTTAATCCCGTGCCCGCCGAGGAGCAGGAAGCATCCGGTTTGCTGCTTTCCGTAGAGCCTTTGAACGAAGGCGCAAAGCTGTCTGCCACCGACACCGTTGACGGAGGCGCTGACGCAGGCGGCGACACCGACTCTACCGACAGTGGAGACGCAGACGGCACGGACGCAGGTGATGCCGATGGAACCGATACGACATCGGACGCCGACGGCACGGATGTTACGGAAAAGATTAAAGACGCGCTCGGCATGGATGACGATTCGGATTCCGACGGCACGGACGGAGGAACCATTCGCGCTGACTCGGACAGTACGGACGGCAGGTAAAAGATAGCCGCTCTAATTTCGCGCAGAGGGTCGTAAGCTCGTAGCCTCGCAGAGCCACAGTCTAAAACTAAAGGAGGAGAGGGAATGTCAGAACAAATTAATCCTGTTCCCGCGGAGGAAAGGGAATCTTCATCTGGTCTTCTGCTTTCTGTCAAGTCTTTGCATGAAGACACGACACTCTACGCGGAGACTCCTGAAGACGACGCAGACGGGGAGGACGAACCAATCGTTGAGGACCTTGAACAGGACGAACCAGGCGTGGACGAACCAATCGTTGAGGACACAACCGGGGACCAGCTTCCAAGTCAGGACGATGACGCAGACGCGGACGGGTAATTCCTAAACCCCCCGATGCCCCGTCTGATACGGACTCGTCGGATGGCGAGCATTTAGATTTAGAGGAAGCCCGTATTTCGCGCACCGGGCCGTCAGCCCCAAGCTTCGAAAGCTCCGCACGGCAGGAGGAAAATCCTTCTGCCGGTGAGACTCCCGGCGCTTGTGGCGGCAGGCTGCGGGTAGCAATGACCGGACGGCACGCGCCACCTGACAGAATGCTTTTCGTGATGGCGCGCCCGACTCACGCAAGTTGATTAAAGAAGCGACTGCACAAGGCGTGGCGATGAATCAGTTGGAAAAGATTTTAGAGCCATGCAGGCCGGAGGATTTTTTTGCCTCCGTCCTGGGAAAGAACTACGCGCACGTCAAAGGGTGGCCGGGAAAGTTCAAGCAGTTGCTGCCGTGGAATGAGTTGAACAAAATCTTACGTCAGCATAGGCTGGACTATCCCCGGCTGCGACTGATGCGTGACGGCGAAACTATTCACGTCTCCTCTTTCATCAATCACACGCCACACGCGCGCACACGTACTACCGTCCCGCGCCTTAAACCGGCTGCCTTCACAAAGCACCTGCGCGAAGGCGCAACCATAGTGCTCGATGCCGTCAACGAGATTTGCCCTCCCGTTGACGAACTGGCCGAAGGGCTGGAGTTCATCTTTCACGAGCGCGTGCAGGTGAACATGTACGCCGGTTGGCACACGGCGCGCGGCTTTGACCTTCACTGGGACGACCACGATGTCTTTATCCTACAGGTCGCGGGACGCAAGCTCTGGCGCATCTACGGCGAGACGAAAAAATATCCGCAGGTCAAAAACAGCGCGCCCAAGCCGGAGGACATAGACCATCCGCTCTGGGAAGGAATGCTCGAAGACGGCGACCTGCTTTACATCCCGCGCGGCTGGTGGCACGTCGCGTTTCCGCTTGCCGAGCCCACGCTTCATCTGACGGTCGGCATACACAGTCGCAGCGGCATGGACCTACTGCGCTGGCTCGTGGACGACTTGCGCAAGCGTGAGATTTTCCGTCAGGACTTGCCGCGCTTCGCTTCAGACGCAGAGCAGCGGGCGCACGTAGAGCGCATGCGCGCGGAGCTTCTTGAGGCGTGGGACGAGGGCGACCTGCTCCGCCGTTATCTGGATGAAATGGACGCGACGGCCTCCGCGCGACCGCATCTCAGCCTGCCATGGAGCGCCACGCCTGAAACTCTTCCGTCGAACAGCGAGGTGCGCGTGCGTCTTCTTGCACCGCGCCCGCTCAAGCTCCGTGCGGAGAATGGAGTGGTGGAGTTTTCGTGTCTGAACAAGCGGTGGCGTTTCGCGGAAGATGCCGCGCTCGTCCTGCGGCCCTTAATCGAGCGGCGCGTCTGCTCATTAGCGGAATTGTGCGAAGCCGCCCGCGCGCGTTTGGACGACCAGAAGGTGCGCGCCTTCGTGGGCGAGCTGGTGCGCGAGGGGTTGGTCACGGTGGTTGAAGATTAGATTCAATGGGTACAGATTTTTCTTTCAAGGTTAAAGAGTTTTTCTACTGCTCTCGGCTCTCGCTCGGAGCGAGTGAGAACGCCTTTGGCACGGCTTCGGTCGGCGAGCTGTGGATGCTCATCGAATACGCAAGGCCCTGGGGACCGCATGCCCTGCTCGATAGCGAGCTTTCCACGGACGTCAAAAATTATCTGGAGCAGCTCGTCAGACGAATCCCGCGCGCGCGCCTGCTTTTTATCAAACAGGAGAAGAAGCGCGGCCACAGTGAGCGCCCTTTCAATTTCTTCGTCGTCCGCGCCTCCGCGCGTGATCCCTTCATGGTCAAATACAGGCTCGACGATTACGAACAGTTGAAAAGCATTTATCTGGACGTTGCTACTCTGGCGGCGGGCGACTTAGGGGGTTGCGCGGGCGAGATTGTCAAAGAGCCTCTCTATCTGGTTTGCACGCACGGCAAACGAGACAAGTGCTGCGCCAAGTTTGGCTACCCGCTCTATAAAACTTTGCGCGAAGAGCGCGGCGACAACGTATGGCAATCGTCGCACGTCGGCGGAGACCGCTTCGCCGCCAACCTGGTCTGCTTCCCGCACGGCCTCTTCTACGCACACATGACGGGCGACGCCGCGCGCATCGTCACACGCGAATACGAGAGTGACCGGATTGTGTTGGATCAGTTCCGTGGCCGCGCGTGCTATAGCTACCCCGTGCAGGCCGCAGAGTTTTTCATACGCGCCGAGACGGGGCTGACGGGCCTTGACGACCTGCGCCACCTGTCGAGCGAGCGCGCGGGACAGCGTAACTGGCGCATCAGCTTTATCTCGCGCGACGAGAAACAGGTTTACGAAGCGCTCATCGCGAGCCGCGCCTCCGCGTTTCACAACTACATCACCTGCGGTGCGACCGAAGAAAAGCACGTGGTCCAGTTTTATCTGGAAGACTACGTCGTCGTGAGCAATTAACGCGTTCAAGGCCGGGCGAAATCACCCGCGCTCAGTAGACCCGTAGGCAAGTCAAAGGGGCGTTTGAGTCTGGCAACTCAAACGCCCCTTTATTCCGTCTTCAGGCTTTAGATGGAAAAACCATCCTGGAGGGATAAGTATACTAAGCCCGCTCGCGCTCGTGAGTCGGTACGGTAAAGTACAATTCTTCAAGAATAATCAACTTTAAATTTCCACCCTTTCGCTACAAGTTTGCAAAGCAATTTGCAAATCATGGTCACTAAAGATTGCAACATAAATTACAACGCATCCGGGAGGGCTTTTGATGTCTGAAAAGAAGCGACAGAAGAAGGACGGGGAACGCAAGGACAAGAAAAACAAGGCCATGCGCGAGGCCGTAGAGGAGCGGCAGCGAACATCCTCGCTGCCCACGCAGGAAGTGGACGCTGAAGCCTCCGACACGACCGACACGACGGGCGATGCTAACGCGCGCGGCGCGGGCGGCAACGGTTAAAGAAGGGATGAGGGCGGAGGGATGAGGGATGAAGTAAAGAAAGAGCGTTCTTGCTCTAACTTCATCCCTCATCCCTCCGCCCTCATCCCTTTCTTTTCATCTCGAAAGTGTGGGGCCATCGCGGCGCGCACACGGCGCATGAGCGGCTCTATGTCTTTGTCTGTGAGGCCGGTGGTCTGTATGGGCTCGTCAACGTACATCTCTATCGGGCCGGGGCGAAAAATTATTGAGTCGGGCGGCAGGCTTTGACGAGAGCCGATGATGGTGACGGGGATGATGGGGACTTGAGCTTGCAGGGCGAGCTTGAAGCCTCCCTTTTTGAACGGGTGCAACACTCCGTCGCGCGAGCGAGTGCCTTCGGGAAACACAAACGCGCAGATGCCGTGCTGTAAATAGTCTGCGGCCCTTTGCATGCTCGCGACGGCGTTCTGCGTGGAGCTGCGGTCTATGGGAATGTGGCCCGCACGCCACAGGTGCCAGCCCATAAAGGGAATGCGAAAGAGAATTTTCTTCGCGGCGATGCGCAACTGCGCGGGCAGATAGCCGAGCATGGCCGGGATGTCCATATAGCTCTGGTGCGTCGAGAGAAAAACGTAAGAAGTATCGGGCTTGATATGTTCCACGCCGTGCACGCGCACACGCGCGCCTGCTGTGCGCGCAATCAGGCGACACCAAACTTGCGCGCACCAGTGCTGGCGACGCCCGCCCGGATCATAAAGCGAAAGCGTGAGCGAGAGACTTCCCATGACCACCGTGTAGAGATAGATGAGCGGGATGGCGACTAGAGAATGTAGATAGTTGAGAATCGTCGGCGGGTTGGGCGGAGGCGTGCGCAAAGGTTCGTCTTCAGCATCGGTGTCCGTTTTCCCTGTCAGGGCTTCATCTTGTTTGGAAGCCGCGCGCTCATTGCCCTCGCTTTGTTTCTCGGCCACCGCGCGCCCCGTGTATCCTTCACGCTCCATCATCAAATCCCGTTGCTTGCTCGGGTTCTTAAACCACAGGATAAAGTGCGCCGGGTCTAGCTACGCCCAGATGCGAGGCGGCCATCATAATGCCGATGATTGTCTTGGCGTCTTGAATCTCGCCGTCGGAAATCATCTCGAAGGCGCGCTCGAATGTAACGCGCACTATCTCCAACTGCTCGTCGCCTTCGAGCGCCTGTTGCGTCTCAATTAAATTCGTGGCGAGAAAGACCCAGAGCTTCTCTTCGCAGAAGCCGGGGGTGGTGAAGAACTCCGCGAGCCGCTCCATGCGCCCGGCGCGCACGCCGATTTCCTCTTCCAACTCTCGCGCCGCGCAGTCTTCGGGCGGCTCGGGCGACTCAAGGCGGCCAGCCGGAATCTCAAGCAGGTAACGCACCGCCGGGTGTCGATACTGCTTGACGAGCGCCACGGTCGAATCGTCAAAGACGGCGACCACGCCCGCACCGCCCGGATGATGAACCACCTCGCGCTTATAGGTCAGCTCGCCCTCGCGTATGGTGTAAACGGACACATCTATGATGCGACCGTGATAAGCCTCTTCGCTCGCCAGGACTTCCGGAGCGTCCGTGTTTGGTAGTGCCATAAATTTTTCCCCTCGACTCGGCAGTTTAAGCTAAAAGCAGTGACAAGTGATAAGGAAAGCAATGCAAAGTGCAAAGTGCAAAGTGCAAAAGTAAAGAAGGATTTTCTTTTCATTCATCATTTTGCACTTTGCACTTTGCACTTTGCATTGCTTCTCTGATTTCTCCAACCAGGTAGAGCGAGCCGGAGACGCAGATGAGACCGGAAGGCTCCGTGTGCTCGTAAGCCAGACGCACAGCCTCGGCGGGAGATGAAGCTAAATGGACGCGCTCTGTCTCCACGCTTTCGGGCACGGCGCTGACGAGCTTTTCATGATTCGCCGCGCGCGGGTTTTTCATCTCCGTCAGAATCAAGCGGCGCGCACGCCGGAACAGAAGCTCGCCTATCGCCTTCAAATCTTTGTCGAGCATCGCGCCGAAAACGAGCGTGATGGGAGCACGTACGAATTCGTCTAAGTATTCACGCAAAGCACGTGCGCCCGCTTCATTATGCGCGCCGTCAAAGAGAATCGCGGGCGCGCCTTCCCACAACTCAAGCCTGCCGGGATGACGCGCGCGTTCGATGCCGCTGATGATTGCTTCACGCGGGACGGCGAAGCCGCGCTCGCGCAAAGTTTCAGCGAGCCGCACCGCGACCGAGACGTTGACCGTCTGATGACGACCGCGCAGGCCAAGCTGAACGTTCTCATAAAAATCGACGGGCGTGCGAAAGCTGGCGCGCAAGCGTCCAGCTTCATCCGCCTGCAACATCTCTACGCGGCAATCATTCACGAGCGGCTTGACGCCAGCCTCGCGGCAACGCTGCTCTATGACTTCCATTGCCTCGGGCAACTGGGGCGCGACGACCGCTGCGCGCGTGCCGGGACGAATAATCGCGGCCTTCTCGGCAGCAATCAACGCCAAAGTGCGGCCCAGATATTCCTGATGGTCCAGGGCGATGGGCGTCAGTCCGATTGTTTCGGCGCGCGCGATGGTAGTCGCGTCGAGCCGCCCGCCCAAACCTGTTTCAAGAATAGCTAACGGTACGCCCGCTTCTTTAAAAGCCAGAAACGCAATGGCCGTTACGTGCTCGAAAAAAGTCGGGAGCGCAGGAAATACTCCCGCGTCGCACAAACGCTGCGCGGCATCGCGGACGGTCGTGGTGAGGCGCGCGAAATCTTCTTCCGCTATCTCTTGCCCGTCGATGCGAATGCGTTCGGTGATGCGCGCCAGATGCGGGGAAGTGTAAAGGCCAGTCTTGATTTGAGCGGCGCGGAGGACGGCTTCCAGCACAACCGCCGTAGAGCCTTTGCCGTTTGTGCCTGCGATTTGAACCGGGTGAAAGGAAGCTTGCGGACGGCCCAGAGCATCCAGCAGGCGCTCGATTGCTTCGAGCCCGAGCTTGATGGCTAAAGTTTCATGACCCAGACTGAGAAGATAACGGAGCGACTCGTCGAACAGCATTTTCGTAAATCGTGAATCGTGAATCGTAAATCGTAAATTAGAAGAAAAGCTCGTTCGTCTATTTACAATTTACGATTCACGATTTACGAGCTTTATCTCAGTTTCGGGTTCGCGGTTGAGGTCCGGGTTCATCATAAAGTTGAGGAGCTTGATGATGTAGTCGCGCATCTCGCGGCGGTCAATGATGGCGTCAACCATGCCGTGGTCAAGTAGAAATTCCGAGCGTTGAAAATCCTTCGGGAGCTTCTGGCGAATCGTCTGCTCTATGACGCGCGGGCCTGCAAAGCCTATCAGCGCCTTGGGCTCTGCGAGGATGACGTCGCCGAGCATGGCAAAGCTGGCCGTGACGCCGCCGGTAGTCGGGTCCGTCAGAACGGAGATGAAGGGAAGGTGCGCTTCATCGAGTTGTGCGAGCGCGGCGGAGATTTTCGCCATCTGCATTAAGGAGAGTGCGCCCTCCTGCATGCGTGCTCCGCCCGAAGCAGCGAAGATGACGACCGCCGCGCGCTTGTCTATGGCGCGCTCAATCAGGCGCGTAATCTTTTCGCCGACCGCCGAGCCCATAGAGCCGCCTATAAAGAGCATCTCCATCGCGGCGGCGTAAACCAGATGACCGCCGACGCGCCCGCGACCATTGATGACGGCTTCGGGCAATCCGGAAACACGCTGGGCCTGTTCAAGGCGCTTCGGGTAAGGCTTGCTGTCCACGAACTCCAGCGGGTCAACGGAAATCACTTCTTCGTCCAGCTCCTCGAACCCTTGATCATCGAAAAGCATTAAGAGGCGTGAGCGCGCGTCCAGGCGAAAGTGATAGCCGCAGTTCTGGCAGACTTGCAGGGATTCTTCGAGATCGGGTTTGAAAAGCGCCGCGTCGCACTCAAGACATTTGACAAAGATGCCTTCAGTTTTGACGCGCCTTTCTTCAGCAGGCACGTTTTCGAGCTGCAAACGCTTTTTACGAAACCAGGGCATAAGCTAAGGGATGAGGGCGGAGGGCGGAGGGATGAAGTAAAAGCAGTTCTCCCTTCCTCGCTCAACACTCATCAGGTTAAGTAGTCCATTGTCAGTTTAAAATTAAAGACGGGGCAAAGCGTAACATAAGAAAGGCGAGGGGGAAAAGGTGAAAAGGGAAAGAGGGTAAAAGGAAAAGCATGAATTACTGCCTCCTTTTACCCTTTTCCTTGGCTTAAAATTCTATTCCCTGCTGCGCGAAAATTCCTGCATTGAATGGATGCTTGACCTCGCGCATTTCGGTCACGAGGTCTGCGGCGTCTATGAGAGCTTGCGGAGCGTCGCGTCCCGTTAGGACGATGTGGAGCGCGGGCTGCTCTGCGCGCACCTTGCGTAGCTCTTCCAAGACCTCTTCGGTCGCGAGCATCCCGTAGCTCAGGACGTAAACCAGCTCGTCAAAAACCAAGAGGTCGTAGTCGCCGCTTTGCATCTTCTCGACGCAGAGCCGCCAGGAGCGTGCGGCAGTTTCGCGGTCCTGCTCCGGGTTCTTAGTGTCCCACGTAAACCCGTCGCCCATCGTGTGAACTTCGATGCCTAGCTTTTCGGCGGAAACATGCTCGCCGTAGCGGTCATTTTTGGACTTGATGAATTGAATCATACAGCAATGAAGCCCTTGCCCAGCCGCACGCATCATGAGCCCGAGCGCACAGGTCGTCTTGCCCTTGCCGTTGCCCGTGTTGACCATCAGCAGTCCGCGCGTCTTTTCCCTGTAATCCTCGCGCCGCCACTTGTAACGCTTCTCTTTAGCCATAAAAAACAGTGACGAGTGACAGGTGACAAGTGACAAGCAAGAAAAAGTTTTAACTTGTCACCTGTCACCTGTCACTTGTCACTGCTGTTATCCTCTAATCACTGACCTCTGTTTTTCCGCGTTGGGGCGCGTGATTAAATCTTCGGCGCTGCTGCCGCCATCGTCGTCGCGCTCGCCGTTGCGGCGCTCAACCGCTTCGCGCAGTAGATTGACGACTGTTTGCTCGGCTACGTCCCACTCGCCCGTCAGGGTGCAGCCTGCGGCGTTGCGATGGCCGCCGCCGCCGAACTTTTCCGCGATGCGCGCGACGTTGATGTCTCCCTTTGAACGCAGGCTCGCGCGATACACGCCGGGCGAGCTTTCCTTGAGGAAGGCCACGGCCTCTACGCCGTCGCACGTCAAAGGGTAGTTGACGAAACCATCGCCGTCTTCTTCGGCGGCGCTGGCGCGCTCCTGCATCTCAAGGCTCTGGCGCATCCACGCCACACGACCCGACGCGTCGCGCCTGACCGTAGACAGCACTTCGCCCAGAAGCTCTATCTTGCTCCAAGGATAGCTGGCAAAGACGGCCTGAGAAATCTTCGCGGGCTTGACGCCTGCGCGCACAAGCTCCGAAGCGACTTTGAAAGTGCGCTCCGAAGTGTTCGAGTAGTGGAAGGAGCCCGTGTCCGTGATGAGCGCCGTGTAGACGCACTCGGCAATCTCGCGCGTCACGCGCACGCCGACGGCCTTGCACAGGTTATAGATCATCTCGCCGACGGCTGACGCGGTCGGGTCAATCCAGTTGACGCTGCCAAAGAGCGCGCTCGTCGAATGATGGTCTATGTTGACGACAAACTGTTTCTCTAAATCGACTAGACCGGGGCGGGAGATATCTGAACATTCGATGACAAAGACGGCGTCGTATTCTCTATCAACGCGGTCGGTGACGCGCACCTGATCCGCGCCGGGGAGTTTGATATAGGCGTGCGGGACCGGGTCGTGCATGATGACCTCGGGCTCTTTATCCAGAGCGCGCAGCAGCCAGTACAAACCGAGTGACGAACCCAACCCGTCGCCATCAGGGCGGAGGTGCGACGTAATCGCAAAGCGCCGTTTCGATTCAATCAACTCGACAACTTGACTAAGCATGTCATTCAAAAGGGATGAAAGGATTGATTCATTTAATCATTTGTTCATTGAATCAATGAAACAATGAACCGATGAATCAATCCCTTCATCCCTCATCCTTTCTTTCCGGGGATTCCTCTACAGCATCCCTGTGTTCAAGCTCTTGCGCGACTTCTGCGAGCAGCAGGTCGACGCGTGCGCCGCTTTCTTCCACGGTGTCGCGGACGAAATGCAGCTCCGGCGCGTGATGCAAATCGAGCGCCAGCATTAACTGTTTGCGCACGTACTGCGCGGCATGACGAAGCGCCGCGAGCGCCTTCTTGTGCTCGTCTTCCGTGCCTTCGATGGTCACGTAGACGCGCGCATCACGCAGGTTATCCGCGACGCGCACATCCGTCACCGTCACAGTCTCAAGTCGCGGGTCTTCCAACTCATAACCGACGATCTGCGCAATCTCTTCTTTCAGTGCTTCCGCAACCTTTTCCGGGCGACGCATTTCAATAAGTCCCAAGTCCCAAGTCTCAAGTCCCAAATCCGAGTAACATGACTTTGGACTTGGGACTTGAGATTTGGGACTTTATAGCTCTGTCGCTGCGACCTTCTCGATGATGAAAGCTTCGATCTGGTCACCGACCTTGACGTCGTTAAAGTTTTCGAGGCCGATGCCGCACTCGAAGCCTTCGCGCACTTCGGAGACGTCGTCCTTGAAGCGTCGTAGACTTGCGATGCCGCCTTCCCAACTGACTACGCCGTCGCGTATCAGGCGGGCGCGGGCGTTGCGGCGAATCACGCCATCCACGACCATGCAGCCTGCGATGACGCCTGCACGCGGGACGCGGAAGACTTCGCGCACATCCGCTTTGCCGAGGATGCGTTCCTTCTCGACAGCTTCGAGCATGCCGATCATGGCCGCGCGAATCTCTTCCTCGACCTTGTAGATAATCGAGTGTAGACGTATGTCTACGGTCTCCTGCTTGGCAAGGTCTGCGGCGCGCGATTCGGGCCGGACGTTAAAGCCTATGATAACGACGGCCTTGTTCGTGGATTCGGCCTGCGTGGCCGAAGCCAGAAGCACGTCGGATTCCGTAATCGCACCGACGCCCGAGCGAATCACCTTGACCTTGACCTGCTCGGTCGAAAGCTTCTGCAAGGTGGATTTCAAAACTTCCACAGAGCCCTGCACGTCCGCCTTGATGACGACGAGCAGTTCTTTGACTTCCGTCTGGCCCAGAGCTTCTATGCCGCGCTTTGTGGTCTGCATGAGCGCATTCTGGCGCGAGACCATCTGGCGATGATGCGAAATCTGCTGCGCCTTGATGATGTCGGCCACGACCTGGAAGCTTTCTCCTGCCTGCGGCACGCCCTGAAGCCCCAGGACTTCTACGGGCATGGCCGGGCCTGCTTCCGTGATCGCCTGGCCGCGATCATCAAACATGGCGCGCACCTTGCCGGAGATTTGGCCTACGATAAAGGGATCGCCCACGCGGAGCGTGCCCTGCTGTACGAGCACGGTTGCGACCGAGCCGCGACCGCGATCAAGCTTGGCTTCCAGCACCACGCCCGATGCAAGACGCGTCGGGCTGGCCTTGAGATTGAGAATGTCAGCCGTGAGCAGGATGGTTTCCAGCAGCGTGTCCAGATTCTTGTGCTGCTTGGCAGAGACCGGAACCATTTCCGTCTCGCCGCCCCACTCGACGGGCGATAAGCCCTGCGTCGCCAACTCCTGCCTGACGCGATCCGCGTTGGCATCCGGCTTATCAATCTTGTTGATGGCGACCACAATCGGCACGCCCGCAGCGCGCGAGTGCTCAATAGCCTCGACGGTCTGCGGCATGACGCCGTCGTCCGCCGCGACGACAAGCACGACAACGTCCGTCGCCTTGGCTCCGCGCGCGCGCATCATGGTAAAGGCTTCGTGGCCCGGCGTGTCCAGAAAGACCACGCGGCGAAGCTCCGTGGGGTTATCGGGAGGCGCGACTTTGACGCTGTAAGCGCCTATGTGCTGCGTGATGCCTCCGGCTTCACCCGCCGCGACTTCCGTCGAGCGGATAGCGTCCAGAAGCGAAGTCTTGCCGTGGTCAACGTGGCCCATAACCGTGACGACGGGCGCACGCGGCAGCTCCACATCATCCGAGTCTGACGCGATTAACTCTTCAAACTCTTCTTCGGCGACCATCTCTTCAAAAGGCACGAACGAGATGTCGTAGCCGAAGCGGCGACCCAAATCAATCGCCACGTCGTCGTTCAAAGGCTGGTTGATAGTGGCAAAGACGCCGCGCTGAATCAGAAGCGTGACGACCTCTTTGGCGCGTATGCCGAGCTTCTCTGCAAACTCTTTGACGGTCGAGCCTTCGACCAGTCGCACAGGCTTCAACTCGCCGTTGACGCTCATGTCCGTGTCTAGACGACCGGCGATGCGGTCTTCAAGAGAGAGCGCGCGCGGCGGCGGCAGGAAGTCGTTGTCAAAACGTCCGCCACGGGCGTCGGCAACTTTGCGTTGGCCTGTTGCGGGGACCGGGCGCGCAGTGTGGCGCGAGCGACCACGACGGCGCGCGTCGGGCGGCGGTGTGTAGAGCGTTTGCGGCGTGGCCGTCTCGCCCGGCGTTCCGCTGAACTCGAAGTTTTCCGGCTCGCGCGCTGAACGATTACGGTCGCGGCGTCCGCCACGCTCACCACCTCGCTCGCGCGCAGGCTGCGGCGCAGCAGGCGGTGGTGGCGGCGGTGCTGGCGCGGGCGCGCGGTCGCCATGACGTATGCCTGCGCTCAAGGCGGCAGCCGTCGGGCGCAAGACCCTGACCTGTCTTGAAGGCGGGGGCGGCATGGGAGCTTTCTGCGTCGTCGGAGCAGCAGCAGGAGGCGCAGGTGTCGTCGCGGTCGCTGCCGGAGCATGCGCGGCCTGTTCGGGTTGAGGCGCGACGGCTTGCGGCGGCGGCGTGGCGGCTTGCGCCGTTGTAGGTTGCACGGGTTCAATCATGTCGTCTGTTGCGGGCTGCTCGTCATACTCTTCTGCGGAAGGCTCAAGGATGGGCGCGGCATCTGCCGTCGGGGCGGGCTGCTCTGCGCGTTGCGCGGGCTGAAGCTTCTTGATAACGCGCGCCGTCATGGGACGCGGGACCGTTTGTCCGGCATCTTCGGCGGCTTCGGGCGGCGCGGCGGCAATCGGTTGAGGAGACTCGCTCGCAACATCTGCGTCCGTGTCGGCGTGAGCGGGTGAAGCTACGGCTTCTTCCGCTTCCATGTGCTGTTCGTCAGCCGGGCGCACGGCCTTTTTGACGACGCGCACGGCGCGCGGCGCTGCCGTTTCCTTCTTGGGGAAATATTTGTTGCGAATCTTGTCGGCCAACTCCTTGGAGATAGAGTTGGAGGGGACAGACACATCCACGCCCTCGCGTCGCACCTCTTCGATGAGACGTTTGGAGTCGAGCTTTAACTCTTTAGCCAGATCGTATAAACGAACCTTGGAAGTAACGGACATGCACTCCTTCTTCGACGCTTTTAGTAAAACGGCGTCGCGCGCTTCAAAAATAGTCGAGGCCGCTCGCTCTCCGGCCTCTTCCACTTTGAAGGCGCGCTCTTGAGGAAATCAGGAGTGCGCTTCCCGTGTGGAAACCGGAGGCGAGAGCAGGCGCGCACACCCTTGGCGCACATGCTCGACTGGGTTACTGGGCCGCATTGTCGTCAGAAGCGTTCATTGGCTTCTCTTCTTCATCGTCCTCTGTGGGTACGGCCTCTTCACGATATTCCGGCACAGGGGCGGATGTGGTTTGCACTTCGGGCGCACTTGCTTCCGAAGCAAAATCTGCCTGCGGAGAGAACGAGCCGGCATCTTCTTCAACCGGCGCATCGCCTTCGCCTATGCGTCCGGCGCGTTCAATATAAGCTGCTTCGCTGGACGTGATGTCAGGCGCAGGCGTAATCGTATCGGGCCGAAGGTCGCGCCCGACTTCCAATTCCTGCAACAGAATCTCGTCGTCCGTCATCGGGTCTGCTTCCGTCAACGCCACGGGGTCGGCGGAAAACTCCGCGCGAATCTCCGACTCAGCGGTAAAAGGCGATCGCGTACGGACAGCCTCGTCATAGCCTTCGGCAATCTCTTCCTCGGGAGGATTGATGTCGCCGGGGTCAACCGTCGGGTCAAGCTCTGCCGAGAAGGCGTGTTGCTCGACCGGCGCAGCTTCATCCTGCTCGCGATCCGTCATCTCCGTATCCCCCTCGCTCGGTGCGGCCTCCTCACTGGATTCGGCCAAAGCGGGTTCGGCTTCTTCTTCATCAGAAGCGTCTTCGCTTGCAGCATCTACGGCAGGCGCGGCGCTCTCCTCGGCCTCCTGCGTAGCGGCTTCCCCGGCAGCACTGACTTCTTCAACAGCTTCGGCCAGCGCCGTCTCTTCTTCCGTGCCCTCTTCCATCTTGGCGTTGCGCACGCTGATGACGGCCTGTGCCGCGCTCAGGATTCCTTCGGCCTCGTCCAGACTGATGTCCAGATAGTCCACAAGGTCGTCAACGCTCGTCGCGGCCAGCCCGTCTATGTCTTCAATATTGTGCTCGGCCAGCGCTTCGGCCTGTGAAGCCGTCAAGCCCTCTATGGCAGAGAGGGGAACTGCGCCGCCCGAAGCGATAATCGCGCCCATCTGCTCCGCGACCTCGCGCTTGATCTCCTCTTCGCTGCGAATGTCTATGTTCCAGCCGACGAGCTTCGAGGCTAAGCGCACGTTCTGCCCGCGCTTGCCGATGGCGAGTGAAAGCTGGTCCTCGTTGACGATCACTTCCATCTGGCGGTTCTCGATGTCCGTGATGCGTACCTGATTAACTTTAGCGGGCGACAGAGCATTCGCAGCAAAGACCGAAGGCTCGTCCGACCACTCTATGATGTCAATCTTTTCGCCGCGCAGCTCCCTTATAATAGCCTGCACGCGCGAGCCCTTCATGCCGACGCACGCGCCCACTGGGTCTACGTCGCGCTCCGTGCTCATAACGGCAATCTTGGCGCGGTCGCCGGGCTCCCTCACGCAACTCTTAATAACGACCGTGCCGTCATAAATCTCCGGCACTTCCATCTCAAACAGACGCTTTAATAGCTCCGGGCTCGTGCGCGAGACTTCGACCTGCGGCCCCTTCGATTCCTTAGAGACGTTGTTGATAACGACGCGTATGCGCTCGCCCTGATTCCACTGCTCGCCGCGCGACTGTTGCGATTTCGGAAGTATTGCTTCCAGATTTCCAAGGTCAACAATAATGTTGCCGCGCTCGAAGCGTTTGACAAAGCCGTTGACCAGATCGCCTATCTTGTCTATGTACTGCTCGTAAATATTATTGCGGACGGCGTCGCGCACTTTTTGAAAAAGAATCTGTTTAGCCGTCTGGGCGGCGATGCGCCCCAGTTCTTCCATAGGCAAGGGCAGCAGCAGCGCGTCGCCAATCTCTACTTCATCGCCCGCCAGCTCCTTTGCTTCGTCCAGAGACAATTCGGTCGCCGGGTTGGTGACTTCGTCAACCACGACTTTCGAGGCAGACAGCTCTATGCCGGTATCTGGATTCCAGTCCACCTGTATGTCCTCGCCGGATTTAAACTGCTTCTTGGCCGCCGCGCGGACGGCCTCCTTCATGGCCTCGATGACCAAATCGCGTTCGATACCCTGCTCCTGGCAAAGTGCTTCAATGTTCTGCGCGATGGAAGTGCTCATAATTATTTAGTTGTCTGAGACCGCGCTTTTATTGCTCGGCCTTCTCTGTGTTTGATTCAGTTGTAAGTTACTGGCCGTCTTGCGCGGCGGCCTTTTCGCGCTCCTGCGCGCGTCGCCACTCTTCCTCGACGTCAATCTCCAGGTTGGCCTTGGCGATTGATTCAAGCGGGAGGCTGACCTCGCCGCTCGTGCGGTCTTCAAACAGGACGTTGTCGCCTTCGACTCGCGTGATGCGACCGCGAAAGTTGCGCTGGCCGTTAATAGCGCGCGTTGTCTTGACACGTGCGAGCTTGCCTGCAAACCGCTCGTAATCGGCCCGCTTGTAGAGCCCTCGTTCAAGCCCCGGACTCGATACCTCAAGCGTGTAGGCCGAGTGGATAAAATCCTCCACGTCCAGAATCGTGCCCAGTTGACGGCTCACGGTCGAGCAATCCTCGTGTGTGACGCCGCCTTCTTTGTCAATAAAGATGCGCAGGATGGGTCTGCCATCCGGCCCTGCAACTTCCGCGTGAACCAGCTCCAACCCGTGGTCTGCGGCCACGCTGGCGGCAATCGCCTCGACGCGCTCTTCAATCGAACCCTCACCCATCGTCCGTCAGCACCTCCGTCCGCGCCTGCTCAAAAAGCGTTCAAGAGCGCAAAAGAAAAAGTGGGCCGAGAACCCACCGGACTTAGCGGACGCGCTCTGAGCAAGCGGACAATTATAGGGGAAACACTGGGGAGACGCAAGCCAGCATACAATGAGCAGTGAGCGGTAAGCAGTAAGCAGTGAAAAGAAACTGCGCGTGAAGCAAGTTGAGCAGTTTTTCGTTCGACTGCTCACTGCTTACTGCTTACTGCTTACTACTTAGCCAGCTTTGCTTTGACCATCTCGCTGACCGCGCGATTATCTGCGTTGCGGCCCGCGAGCCGCGCCTGCACGGCCTTCATCACCGCGCCCATCTCGCGCATGGAGGCGGCCCCGGTCTCTTCTATGGCCGCGTCAACCGCCCCTGCTATCTCCTCAATGGACGCCGCTTGCGGCAGATAGCCTTCTATAACTTCTATCTCGGAGCGCTCCTTTGCGGCCAAATCCTCGCGCCCGGCCTTTTCATACTGCTCCACGGAATCGCGGCGCTGTTTGACTAAGGATTGGAGCGCTTTGGCCGTTTCCTCGTCCGTCAGCGCCTCGCCCTTTTCAATCTCACGATTCTGGAGCGCGGCCTTGACCATGCGCAGGACCGAAGTGCGCGCCGCATCCTTAGCCTTCATCGCAGCCGTCATATCGGAGACGATACGTTCTTTCAGACTCATGACCTTTCCCCCTCAACTCTGGAACTTTCGGCCAACCCCTGCGCCTGACACTCTAGCGCACCCGCCCGAATTTCGTTAAGATAGCCGTGCCGTTTAACTTCTCCCAAGACAAAATTTATCTTCAAAGATACTTTCGGACCACTGCGCGAAACAGTCTGCGCATCAAAATGCTCGCGCCCCTGCGCCAGAGGATGCGCCCCGAGCGCAGCCGAAGTCTTATTGTAGATGAAAGGGACACGTTCACGTATGAGGTTTTCAGCCGGTCGCGCCGCGCTACTGCTTTTCGCTCTCACGCTCGTTTTGTTGCCCGCATGGCTCGAAGCATCTGCGGGCGCTCAAAAAAAGGCTGGAAAAAAATCCCGTAAAACATCCACGCCAGCGAAGTCTTCTTCAAAGAGCACAGATGCTTCATCGTCAAGCTCGCCCGACACGACACAAGAGGCAAACACCGCTGCAACCAACGCGACGGCCCCGAAGCCCGGAACGGCGATGACGAATCAGTTGGGGATGGAGTTTGTCTATGTCCCTGCGGGCAGCTTTCTCATGGGGTCCAAGACCGGCACGGCTGATGAAAGGCCCGTCCACAAGGTGACGCTGCGCGAAGGCTTCTACATGGGCCGCTACGAGATCACACAGGCGCAGTGGCAATCCGTGATGGGCGCGAACCCTTCGCGCTTAAAGGGCGACGACCTGCCCGTAGAACAAATCTCATGGACGGACGCGCAAGCCTTCATACAGAAATTGAACGAGCGCGGCGACCCCTTCACGTATCGTTTACCGAGCGAAGCCGAATGGGAATATGCCGCACGCGCCGGAGCGACCGAAGATTTACCGCACGACTTGAACGCGATGGCCTGGTACTTTGACAACGCGATGGGCAAGACACATCCGGTCGGAGAGAAGCAGGCGAACGCCTGGGGACTACACGACATGCACGGCAATGTCTGGGAGTGGTGTCAGGACATCTATCACGATTCCTACAAGGGCGCGCCCACGGACGGCAGCGCCTGGACCACAGGCGGCGACGCCAAATACCGCGTCATGCGCGGCTGCTCCTACATGGACAACGCCTTCTACAGCCGCTCCTCCGAGCGCGTCCGCGTCGCCCCCGAAAACCGCATCCCCGTCGGTGGCCTCCGCCTCATCGCCATCCCGCGACCATAGCTTCTAAGCGTGATGACCGTTGGCGCGTGCGAGGTGTTCGCGGAGGTAGCGGCCTGTGTGGGATTGCTTGGCTTTCATGATTTGTTCGGGTGTGCCGGTGGCGACGACGTGGCCGCCGCGGTCTCCGCCTTCGGGGCCGAGGTCTATGATGTAGTCGGCGGTTTTGATGACGTCGAGGTTGTGTTCGATGACAAGCAATGAGCCGCCAGCTTCGATGAGGGCGCGGAAGGCGGCGAGCAGTTTGTTGATGTCGTCGAAGTGGAGGCCGGTGGTGGGCTCGTCAAATATATAGAGGGTGCGTGCGCCGGTGCGTTTGGAGAGATGCGCGGCGAGTTTGACGCGCTGAGCTTCGCCGCCGGAAAGCGTGGTGGCGGATTGGCCCAATCTCAAATAGCCAAGGCCGACATCGTCGAGCACGCGGAGGCGGTTGGTAATCTTGGCGACCTCGCGGAAGAAGGTCATGGCTTCGCGGACGGTCATGCTGAGGACGTCGTTGATGTTTTTGCCGCGATAGCGCACGTCGAGGATTTGGGGCTTGAAGCGCGTGCCCTTGCACTCTTCGCAGACCAGCTCGACGTCTGCTAGAAACTGCATCTCTACGGTGACCGTCCCGTCTCCCTGGCAAACTTCGCAGCGCCCGCCGGGAACATTAAAGGAGAAGTGAGAAGGGTCCAGGCCGTGCGCCTGCGCCTCGCGCGTCCCGGCGAAGACTTCGCGGATGGCGTCGTAGACCTTGATGTAAGTGACGGGGTTGGAGCGCGGCGTGCGGCCAATAGGCGACTGGTCAACCAAGATGACGTCGTCTATGTACTGTGTGCCGTCGAGCTTCTGAAATGCGCCGACGTGTCCCTGCCAATCGCCGCGCTGCTTTTTCAATCCGGCGTAAATGCAATCGTGAATCAGCGTCGATTTGCCTGAGCCGGAAACGCCCGTCACGCAGACGAGCATGTCTAGCGGCACGTCCACGTCAACGTTCTTGAGATTATGCTCCGAGGCGTTGCGCACGGAGAGACGGCGCTTCTGCGGCGCGCGTCGCTGCTTGGGCTCTTTAATCTCGGCCTCGCCGCGCAGGTATTTAGCGGTCAAAGAATTCTTATCAGTCAGAAGCGTCTCGAAATTGCCTTCGTAAACAACGTGCCCGCCAAGCTCGCCCGCCGCAGGGCCTATATCCAGAATGTGATCCGCCGCGCGCATCATGTCCGGGTCATGCTCTACGACGAGCACGGTGTTGCCTATGTCGCGCAGGTTGTGCAGTAGACGAATAAGGCGCTCGCTGTCGCGCGGGTGAAGTCCTATGGAAGGCTCGTCCAGAACGTAGAGCGCGCCGACGAGCGACGAGCCTAGATTGGTGGCAAGCTGTATGCGCTGCGCTTCGCCGCCCGAAAGAGTCGAAGCCAAACGGTCCAGAGTTAAATAATCGAGGCCGACGTCTACCAGAAAGCGTAGGCGACGGCGAATCTCGTGAAGCACGCGGTCTGCGATGGCCGCTTGTTCGGTGGACAGCTCCAACTGGTCGAAGAAGACGGCAGCGTCTTTAATCGAGAGCGCACACACAGAGGGCAGCGTTCTATCTCCGACACGCACGTCGCGGGCTTCCTGACGCAAGCGGCCACCCTGACAATCCGGGCACAAAGTGTAGCCGCGATACTTGGACAAAAAGACGCGGACGTGTAGCTTGTACTTCTTCGTCTCCAACCATGCGAAAAAGCCGCGCACGCCTGCCCAGTTACCCTTGCCTTCGATGATGGCGCGCTGTTCCGCTTTCGATAACTGGCTAAAGGGCACATCCATAGAGATGCGCTCCTGGCGACAGAAGCGGCGCAGCTCCGTGCGCGCCCAATCGTGCTGCGGTTTGGTCCAGGGCTCTATCGCGCCTTCGTTCAAAGAGAGCTGCGGGTTGGGGATGACTAAATCCAGATCGAGCCCGATGGTGTTGCCGAATCCCTGACAGGTAGGGCACGCGCCGTACGGGTTATTAAAGCTAAAGAGACGCGGCTCGGGCGGAGCATAGATTGTGCCGTCGTACTTGCACTCGAACCTCTCGGAGAAATAGAGACGACGCGGCTCCTCCTCGGCGCTCATCACGATGGCCGTGCCGTGGCCTTCCTGAAAACAGGTCTCCAAAGAATCCACCAATCGCTCACGCACATCGGAGCGCGCGACGAGGCGGTCAACCAGCACGTAAACGCCTTCAAAATCAGGCCGCGTGTAATCGTCTGGCGACGCAAGCTCAATCGTCTGGCCGTCCGCGTAAAGACGTGTGAAGCCGCGCTGCATGAGACTCATGACGTGCGCCGTCACAGACTGTTTAGCGGATGCAGTGGACGAGCGCTTGCGTGATGCGCCGTTCGTCTTTTTACTCTTCTCGTTTGCTCCGTTCGTGTGCGTCTCGGCGAGCCCTGCGTCGGCGGGGAAGAGAACGTAAAAGCGCGTGCCTTCGGGGAGCGTGTTCAGAATTTCCTGTGCGGAGGATTCGGGCGAGTCGCGATTGACTTCGCGCCCGCAGACGCGACAGTAGGTCGTGCCGACGCGCGCGTAGAGCAGGCGCAGGTAATCGTAGATTTCGGTTTGTGTGCCGACGGTCGAGCGCGGGTTGCGCGTGGAGTTCTTCTGGCGGATGGCGATTGCCGGAGCAATCCCGCGCACCTCGTCCACGTCCGGCTTGTCCATCCGCTCAAGAAACTGGCGCGCGTAGGCCGAAAGAGACTCTACATAACGGCGCTGTCCTTCGGCGTAAATCGTGTCGAAGGCGAGCGAGGATTTGCCCGAGCCCGAAACGCCCGTCACGACCGTCATCTCGCCCACGGGGATGGAGAAAGAGATGTTCTTGAGATTGTTAACGCGCGCCCCGCGCACTTCGATTGCTGTTTCGCTCATAGCTTAAACGGATTGCCGGAACGCACAGAGGAGAATTTGCAGGCTGCGGCAAACCACCATGATACCGCGAAACGGGATAGAACAAAAGCAGGGAAGATGAGGGAATTTAATCATTGATTCATCGGTTCATTGATTCAATGAAAAAATGAACCGATGAATCAATTCCTTGCTTTTACCATCGTGTGTCGTAGCGTGCGAGGTCCGTGCGCCAGTGGCCGCGATCTCCTAGCAGGGGGATGGGGCCGTCGAAGGAGATGGGGGCATCGGGCGGGCGGCGTACGCGGTAGGTTCTGCCCGTGGGCGAGAAGACGGAAATGGTTACGGCTTCCAGTGTGACGGCGACGACCGTGGCTGCGCGCCAGTCCTTGCGGCAGCGCAGGACGAGCCGCGCGCCGACGGGCAACATACGCAGGCTGGGGCTTTCAGTCGTAGAAATATCAAGGCCGCACGCGGAGCTTTCAGTAGCTACAGCGTGCGGCCTCTCTTCTCTGGCGCTCATCAGTTATCTTTAGACGTCGAGCGGTTGTTCGTCAAACGGCAGGTCTTGTTGAATGTTCGGGCGATGCTTGCTGATGGCGTAAAAGCGCAGCACCGTCATGAGCAGCGAGAACGAAAGACCTATCCAGAAGAGCACCCAGATAAAGGCAGGGATGCCCGTGGCGCTCGCCATGTTCTGCGCATCGTTCGGCACGCTCGGCCCAAACGGGGACGACAAAAAGAGCACCGTCTTCAAATCCGAGATGGCGTTCAGGACGCACTGCACTGCTAGAAAGGCTACGAAGAAGGCCGCGACGCGTGCGCTGCTGTAACGCGCGATGGCTGCCAGACCGACGGCGATGATGATGCCAGCGACCAGCGTGAAGGGAACTCCTGAGAGCATTCCCCAAGTGCCGGAGACGAGCGGCTTGAAGAGGCCGAAGCCGAGCGTCAAAACCAGTATGAAGACGGCTGTGCCTAGAAGCACGATGCGTGCGGCCACCGCGCGGCGAATCAAAAACAGAAGCAGCGCGCCGTAGGCCATGGCTCCTATGTAGCCGCCGCTTGAGACGAACATCTGCGAGAGCAACCCGCCCTGCGTCGTATAGGTCTCGCCGCTCGTGTTCGTCGCCACGCTCAAAGAAGCAACCGAGTTGCCGGTCAGGAGCGCGGCGATGGCGTGCCCGCCTTCATGTATAAAAGTGACGAAAATGCGGAAGGGGTAGGTCAGAATCTCCGCGTAGGGGATAAACCAGAGCGCCATCGTGATTAAGGTGGCGATCAGGAGCGTGCGAACCTGCGGGCGCGCATCGGGCGAAATTTGTAGCTTCATCTCGAAAATCTCCGCTTGGTTTGTGGCTTTCCGGCCATACTCTCGGATACGCCGTATTGTACGCCAAAGTTCAGCTAAAGGAAAAAGTAAAAAGGCAAAAGGTAAAAGTCAGGCGGAAGCCGCTTTTACAGAAATTTGAATCTCTATCTGTACTTGCTTTTGTCCTCTTCACTTTTGCCTTTTGCCTTCTACCTTTTGCCTTTCGTAGTCTCCGGACTTGCCGCCGGTCTTTTTTTCAAGACGGACGTCGGTGATGGTCATTGCCTTATCAATCGCCTTGCACATGTCGTAGATGGTGAGGGCCGCGACCGCCGCCGCCGTCAGGGCTTCCATCTCGACACCCGTCTGAGCATTGGTGGCGGCTTCGGCTTCGAGACGCACGCCCTCGTCGGTCAACTCCACGCGCACGTCTACCTGTGTGAGCGGCAGGGGGTGGCATAAAGGAATCAGCTCTGCTGTGCGCTTGGCGGCCATGATGCCCGCAAGCCGCGCCGTCTCAAGCGGGTCGCCCTTGGGCGTGCGATGCTCGCGCACGGCCAGCACGGTTTCCGGCGACATCAGCACACGCGCGCTGGCAACAGCACGCCGCGCCGTCACCACCTTCCCGCTCGTGTCCACCATCCGAACGCGCCCCTCTCCGTCCACATGCGTAAGCTCTTTCATAGCGCCGAGTCTATCAAAAAAAGGGATGAGGGCGGAGGGATGAGGGATGAAGTAAAGAAAGAAGAACTATTCAGGTTGAATAGCTTCCTTTTCATCCCTCATCCCTCATCCCTCATCCCTTGCTTTTATCCCGGTAAGCGTAGGACGCGCGCGTGTGCGCCTGCGTCGAGTGTTTTGATGCCTTGCGGGACGTTGATGAGTGCGGTGGCGCGTGCGAAGGCCACGAAGTCGGACGAGCCGCCCCACTTCAGGGGTTCGGCCAGCAGCACTCCTTCTTCGTTCGTGCGAAGCTCTGCGGGCAGAAAGCTCTCACGCTCCAGGTTACCCTTCACGGCGCGAGAGAGAACGGCGTGCTCCTCCGTCAGCTCCGTGCGTGTTGCGCCCTGCATTTGGCGCAGGGCCGTGTGTACGAATAGATTAAAGGTGACGGAGACGGAGACGGGATTTCCCGGCAGACCGAAGACGAGCGTGCGGCCCAGCCGCGCAAAGACCGTGGGCTTGCCGGGACGCAAAGATACACGCTCGAAGAAAATCTCCGCGTCGAGCGCATGAAGCGCCGCCTTCGTGAAATCGTAAACGCCCATAGAGACGCCGCCCGACAGCACGAGCACGTCTGCACGCGCCGCCGCCTGTCCTATCTCGCGCTGTAAAAGCTCAGGGTCGTCGCCCGCTAAGGGCAAGCGTCCGACCAGTGCGCCCGCGAGCCGCGCGTAAGCCGCGAGCGAATAAGTATTAGAGTCGCGAATCTGGTCCGGACCGGGTTTGCTCCCGACCGCGACAAGCTCCGTCCCCGTCGCCAGCACGTAGACGCGCGGGCGTGCACCCACCTCAACCTCTTCATAACCAAACGAAGCGAGCACGGCCATCTTCGCCGCGTTAATCTCTTCGCCCGCGCTCAGAACTTTTGCGCCGCGCTCGATTTCGCTGGCGCGCGGGACTATGAATTGTCCTGCGACGGTGGCTTTTGAAATCAAAACAGCGCGGCCTTCTTCCTCTTCGCTCGTCAACTCGACTTGTTGCACGCTGTCTGCGCCGACGGGCACGGGCGCACCCGTCATGATACGCACGGCTTCACCCTGATTTAATTCCTGATGCCAGCCGCGCCCGGCAGCCGCCTCGCCCACCAGACGCAAACTCACGGGAGCATTCGCAGTGTCTTCGGCACGCATTGCGTAGCCATCCATCTGCGCGCGATTAAAGGGCGGGAGGTCCGTATCCGCGACCACGTCTTCGGCCAGCACGCGGCCCATCGCTTCGGCAAGCGCGACCCTTTCAGGCTGAAGCCTCGCGGTCTCTGCTTTGACGATGCGGATTGCTTCCGAGACTGAAATCATGGCTGACAATTCTCTCTCAAAATTTCAAACCGGCCCGTCGCTGTCCAGAGGTTTACGTTTGCTCGCAGCGGCGTCATCTCTGAAACCGTCGAAGAGAAATCCGCCGAAGGGCTGCAATATCTCTGCGGCTAAATCAATAACGGCTGCGGGCCGCTTCTCCACGAAGAGGCTTTCAAAGGCGCTCCTGAATCTTTCTGCGAAATCAGCATTGACCTCGCGCAAACGCCTCGGAATAGCCTTTTTGGTAGCCGACCACAAGCCTTGCGAGCGTAGATAAAAATCCGCGACCAGATTGTAAAGCTCCGTGCCCGAAGCCAACAACTCTTCCGCGTTGCGCGGGTAGCGTATGTCGTCCACCGCATCCGTCAAACGATAACGCATGATTCTAATATCCTGCTCGCTCAAACGCGGCGGCCCTGCTTCTATAAACGCGGCGGCCCTCTCTTTCAATGAGCGCGAGAACGCATTCCCTTCGGGAATCTCGCGCCCTTCAAGCACCATCGCCGCCAGCACGGGCTGCCCCTGCCGCCCATCCGATTCACTAAAGAAGTAGTTCATAGTCTCCGGGTCATTAACAAACGCCTCTACGGGCCAGCCCTCGTAAACGAAAGACTCTCTATAAGCATTCGGCAAGCGCTCGTAAACCACCACGATGTCCAGATCCGAAGTCGGCGTCGCCTCGCCCCGCAACACAGACCCCGCCAGAAAGAGCACACGCGACCCCGCATAACGCTCCCTCCAAATCCTCCTCGCGACTTCAACCGGATCAATTCTTTCGACGCTCATCGTGTGACAGGTTGGAAAGCATTTGAGAGATAATCTTAAGCACGACCGGTCAGCTTATCAAAGGCCGTCCAGATTTCTGCTAACACCTCTTTGGAGATAGTTCCCAAACGGTCGGCTATGTGGCGACGATCTACTGCTGTTAGTTGAAAGACAAGAGCGACTGAAGCGCGCCGTAATCCATTTTGAGCATCAGCTTCGACCAGCACAGTGCTCGGGAATCGCAGCGCATCAAGCTGTGAAGTCAGAGGAACAATCAGCGTAGTAGGCAGGTTGGCAATGCTTTGCAGAATAACGGCAGGACGACGGCCAGCTTGCGCGCGTCCGCCACGCGGCGGAAGCTCGACCCAGCAGACTTCACCAACAATCACGCCTCGCTATCCTCGTAAGGAAATGGCTCAAGACTCTCAGCGCCGAGCGCTTGCCACTCATCCAACTCCGCACGCAGTTCTTCGCTCATGGGCTCGTTGGTCAGTGGAACAAGCAGGATGCCGTTGCGCGTCTCGATAATACGAAGCGGCGTATCTTCGGCTAAGCCATAACGGTCTCTGACAGTCTCCGGCAAAGTAATCTTGCCGCCGTCTTCAACTACTAAATTTTCTGACGTTGCCATACAGCAATTGTATCACAGCAGAAGTGCCAACCCGGCTACATCGGAAGGCGCGCTTCGGGTCTTGTATAGCGAAAACAATTTCATACGCGCAGGGTGTCGGGTCGCCATTGTTTGACGGCGCGTTTGATTTCGGCGCTCTTGGTGAGCTTGCCGTCGAGGACTTGTTGGACGAGGGCGGGTAGCTCTTCGTCGGGTGCGAAACGCAGGGCGATGATGTGGCCGGTTCGGAGGGAGTCGGCGGATTGCGCGAGGGGCGCGGGGAGTACCTGTTGGTAGCGCAGGCGCTCTTCGAGCCTGATCAGACGGTCCTGCACGCGCAAGGCGTTGATGCGTACCAGGAACATCAGGACTATGAGACCGACGGCGAGCACCAGCATCCATGCGTGGTCCAGGTCGCGGAAGCGATACAACTGCACGGCGGCGAAGATGAAGTTGAGCAGAAAGAGCGGGACCAGAAAGAAATGGAACGGTGGATGCCAGCGTGTGTGGTTATTGTAAGTTTGGGGATTGTCTGCCACGGTAATTTTCCTCCAGTCGGAAAGTTGTTCGTTTATCTAAAGGGCCGTTTGTCTGTGCTATAAGACGGAGACGCGTTGCGGCGTGGGTTGCGGCTTGACGGGCTCGGGCGTGAAATCTTCGCCGGGGTTGATGAACTGGTCGCGCTCGAATTTGTACTGCTTGTCGTAGAGTTGCTTGTAGCGCCCGTTCGTCCCGAGCAGCTCCGCGTGTGTGCCGCGCTCGACTATCTCTCCGCCTTCCAATACTAGAATCTGATCGGCGCTGCGAATCGTAGAGAGCCTGTGCGCGATGACAAAGGTCGTGCGCCCGTGGCGCAATGAGCGCAGGCCGTCCTGAATTAAGGCTTCGCTCTCGCTGTCGAGGCTGGAAGTGGCTTCGTCCAGAATCAGCAGTTTGGGGTCTGCGAGGATGGCGCGCGCGATGGCGATGCGCTGGCGTTGGCCGCCGGAGAGTTTGACGCCGCGCTCGCCGACCACCGTGTCGTATTTGTGCTCGAAGCCGTTGATGAACTCTTCGCAGTGAGCGATGCGGCTGACGGCTTCAATCTCCGCGCGCGTGGCGTGCGGGTTCGAGAAGGCAATGTTTTCGGCAATCGTCCCGTCAAACAGAAAGTTGTCCTGCATGACGACGCCTAAGTAAGAACGAAAATCACGCAGCCGCAACGTTTGTAAATCCTGCCCGTCAACTTTTATCTTTCCGGAAAGCGGCTGGTTGAAATTCATGGCGAGGCTGATAAGCGTCGATTTGCCGGAGCCGCTTGAGCCGACGAGCGCAGTCGTGGAGCCCGCAGGAGCTTTGAAGGAAACGTTCTTCAGAACCGGCACGCCTTCGTTGTATTCGAAAGAGACGTTCTCGAATTCAATCTCGCCACGCACTTCTGGAAGCGGCTGACGATGCGCGTCTTCTTCGTCTTCAGTCGCCATGTTCATTATCTCGCGTATGCGGTCCAGGCCCGCGAAGGCTTCTGTAATCTGCGTCCCGATGGCCGCAAACTGTATGAGCGGCATCGCCATCAAGCCTGTGAAGAGGACGTACATGAAAAGATCGCCGATGGTCATCGTGCCCGAGACGACCGAACGCCCGCCCACCAGAATCATCACCACGCCAACCGCGCCGATGACTAAAGAAGAGAAAGCAGTCGTCGCGGACACGCCCGTCATGGCCTTCGCGATGTTGCGAAAAAGCTTGTGCGCGCCGCGCGCAAACGTCAGCTCCTCGCGCTTCTCCGCCGTGTAGGCTTTAACGATGCGTATGCCGCCCAGAGATTCTGCCAGACGGCCCGTGAGATTGGCCGTGATTTCGCCGCGCTCGCGAAACAGTGGACGCAGCCGCGTGAAGGCGTAAGAGAGCGCGCCGCCAAAGACGGCGAGCACCAGAATCGTGATCGAAGTCAAACGCCAGTTGAGCCAGAACAAAACGCAGAGCGCGACGATGCCTGTGATAAAGCTGCCCGCAAGCTGGACCAGACCAGTGCCGACCAGATTGCGTATGCCCTCCGCGTCGTTCATGATGCGCGAGATGAGCTGGCCGGTCTGCGTCGAATCGAAATAGCTGACGGGCAGGCGAGCAATCTGCGCCTGCACACGCTTCCGCATCTCCGTGATGGCGCGTTGCGCCGCCACTCCCAGCACCTGCGACAAACTAAAAGAGGTGACGGCTTGCACCAGCGTCGCAGCGCCCGCCGCCAGCGCAATCTTCCAGAGCAAATCCGTGCGACCCCTGACAATCACTTCGTCAATCAAATATTTGGTGGAGGCGGGCAGCACCAATCCCATCGCCTGATTGATAATCATCAGCACTCCGCCCAGCAACAGACGCCTGCGATGCGCCCACACCAATTCGCGCGCATCGCGCCACGCGGCGGACCATTGTATTTTCTTCTTTTTCTGTTCAGCCATTATTTCTCTTTCGCTGATTCACGACAGCAACGACCTCGCGCGAGCAGCCCTGTCTTTTCATTCGTCTCATCACTTTGCCGGTGATGTCGTTCAAGCCTGAATACTTCAGTCACACTTCAATTGTAACTGAAGTAGTTTCATTTCTCATCCTATATCAAGCTGGGAACAGTTTGGACTGCCGATATATACTCACCCTCCAACACCGGAAGGTTGGCATAAATGACATTGTAAGAATGGATGAGCTTCAGCGACTCGAATTTTAGAAAGGGATAACTGGTGTTTGAAATTGCGATCACAATCATTGTGGGTCTGCTCGGCGGCGTGGCTGTCGGGACACAGGCTTCTATAGCCGGTGAAATGAGCCGTCGCATAGGCGGCGCGGCCACCAGTTTCATCGTTCACTTGAGCGGGGCGATGCTGTCTGGAATCCTGCTCGTCGCGCGCGGCGGCGAACAATTACATAACTGGCGCAGGCTTTCATGGTACATGTGGGCGGCGGGCGTGTTCGGCGTGGTGCTCTATCTGGCGCTCGCACGCACGATTCCGCGACTGGGCGCGGCCAATGCGATTGTCCTGATTATCATAGGGCAGTTGGCCGTGGGGATGTTGATAGACCACTTCGGTCTCTTCGGTCTTCCCATACGCCACATGGACGGCTGGCGTATGATGGCGCTGACGCTTTTAATCGCGGGCGGTTATTTAATGGCTAGATGATGACAGAGAGTTTCGCCTGTGAAGTCCTCAATGCATCATTCCGTCAGGCTCGATTCGATTCGTTTATCAGGGATGAGCCACATCAGCGCCACGAACACGTAGATGCAGTCAGCAATCAACTGGTGTACGAAAGCCAGTGGTATCGCCACGGCATACAGGAGCATGGAGAGCTTGCCCTTCTTATCATTGCCCACAGCCCTGCCGAGTTTTGATTCCGGTCCCTGTTGCGCGACGATCATGGTTTGAAGAATGGTGTACGAGATGGCGGCCAGCAATAGAACTATGCCGTAGACGGCTGTGGGCAGCGGCGCGAAATGATTTTCTCCCATCCAGCCGGTGACGAAAGGGATGAGCGAGAGCCAGAACAAGAGATGCAGGTTCGCCCAGAGAATCTTGCCGTTGATGCGCTCTGCCGTGTGGAGCATGTGATGATGATTGCTCCAGTAAATGCCGAGGAAGACGAAGCTCAGAATGTAAGTCAGGAAGACGGGCAACAGCGGACGCAGCGCTTCCAGGTCAGCGCCGTGAGGGATTTTAAATTCCAGCACCATGATGGTAATCAGGATGGCAATCACGCCATCGCTGAAAGCTTCCATACGTCCTTTATTCATCTGCTTCCTCCGCCTGAGGATAAACTCAGAGGCACACTTGAATCATGTTGAATTTACTCGTTAGATTGTATTCAAGGGATAAAGGTCTACAGACGAAGACTAATCCTGCCAGGGCACAGGCGTAGAAAGTATTCTATTCACCTTCAAAGCCGAAGCGCTCTTAGGGCTGGTTCGTGGACGTTGCCGGAGCGGGCCGTCTCATCATGCCGCGATTGATAAGCATCTTGACTTCCACACGCCGGTTTTGCGCGCGTCCGGAGGCGGTCGTGTTGTCCGCAACGGCATCTGTTTTACCGTAACCCATGGGCGTGACAAAACGGCGCAAGGGAATCTTGTGATTCACTGCAAGATACTGGACCACTGCTTGGGCACGCTGCTGGCTAAGCTGGAAATTCTTCGACGCGCCGCCCGTAGAGTCCGTGTGTCCCGCGACCTCGATCATGTACCCTTTAGCATTGATGGCTGTTGCCGCGAGGGCGTCAAGTTGCTGCTTTGCCTCAGGCGAAAGCACCGCGCTATTTACTCTGAAAGTTACTATGACCGCTTCCTGCACGTCGTAATCGTCAAGAGCGGAGATGCGCTCGTTCGCGACGCTCGCTTCATTTCTGGCTTCAGCGGCGATGGTGGATAGCTCGTCTATCTGGCCAGACAGACGCTGCTGGTTCTCCTCAACCGGACCAACGCGCGTTTCGGTTGTGATAGCGGCTCTCATGTCCGATTCGTTGAAGCGTATCTTTTCAGCGACGAGCTGGCCCTGGGCGTCGCCGCGTCCCTCTACTTCAACTATCAACCCGCGCAAAATATCTGTGACAGCATATTTCTTGCCGCCGCGAAAGAAGCCTCCATAGGTCTTAATGCTGGTGTCGTCGGTCAGTAGAACCTGGTAATCCACACGGCTCCTGTCGCGTATGGTAAAGGTGTCGGCGTCGCGCCTGATGACGACGCCCTTAAACTTCATCTTTGCGCCACTGGGAACGGGGCGCAGGTTTGTATTCCGGTATCCGATGTTCTGGGCGCTTGCGTCCTGCGCGAAGACCGGCGATGTTCCCGCCAGCAACAGCGCGAGGCAGAAGGCCACCATTATTGATTGCGATGTCTTAATTTTATTAACACTCATACTCGACCTCCATCAACATTGGGGATGCACGAATGCCTCCCAAAAATCTTGCTGGATTGAGGTGTATAGCGAACAGCTTGATTGGGGCTGTTCGAAATGGTAACTGAAACCAACATGAAAATCAAAAGCCGCTAAAAAGGTGGTAGTGGTTTAGTTTCAAATAGAACTCACCGCCGAGACGCAGAGAGCGCAGAGAAATTCAACTCTCTCTGCGTCGTCTCCGCGTCCTCTGCGCCTCGGCGGTGAGTAATTCGTGGAGAATATGCTCTCAGATTTCAAACTCAACCACTATCATAGACTCTCTATCCTTGTAAGGGGCAACCGGGTAACGGTAGAATTACCGACGCAATTGCCGCTTACTACTTCCCACAGGTTTATCTATGAGAAAAATATTCCTATTGCTTCTCGCCACCTGCTTTTCCGCGAGCACCATGGCACAATCAGGTAGAAGAATTAAAACACCTAGACCGACGCCAACAGAACCTTCGATTCAAGCGCCACCCGTGGCGGAAACTAATGACCAACCCGCAACGCTCGGGGCATTACTTATTCTGCCGCAGAGTCTCCTCAATCGCCAACTTAAGTCGCTTGACAGTGGCAGCTTACGCCTAGCTGACTACGACGACAAAGTTATGGTCGTGAATCTCTGGGCAACGTGGTGTGGCCCATGCCGTATGGAAGTTCCAGACTACGAGCGGGTTCGTAAGGAGTACGCCGGGCGCGGCGTGGAGTTCATCGCCCTTACGACTGAAGACCCGAGCACGTCGTCCGACCGTGTGAAGAAATTTGTGCGCGATTTCAAGTTTGGCTTCCGCCTGGGTTGGGCAGATCGCGAGACAGCCGTTATGCTGATGAACGGTAAGAACGTGATCCCGCAGACATTAGTCATCGCCCCGGGCGGGCGTATCGTCGCCCATTGGGCGGGGTACTCGCAAGGGCGAAGCGGCGACCGCCTACGCGAAGCGATTGAACACGCTCTCTCGGAATCATCCGGGCGAGCGCAAAGATTTCAATGAAAGACAAGCTGATTCCGCTCCGGTTGAATGAGTTGTTGGACCGCAAAGACCATCGCTGCGACGAGCTGTGAAGTTGAAGACACGAGGCTAGTCGTTACGCAAGGCCACGCACGGGTCCACTCTGGTCGCCCGGCGGGCTGGAAGATAGCTGGCAAGTAAGGCAACTGCCATCAATAGCAGCGGGATGAGCAGGAAAGTAAGTGGGTCTGTAGCACGCACGCCATAAAGCAGGGTTGACAGCACGCGAGTCAAAGCCAGCGAGGCTAAGACGCCCGCAATAATTCCAGTCAAAGTGAGCTTGATACCCTGAACGAGAATCATTTTCAAAACGTCAAAGGGTTGCGCGCCGAGCGCTAAGCGGACGCCTATTTCGTGCGTGCGTTGCGTGACGGAATAAGCTATCACTCCGTAAATCCCGACTGCCGCCAGCAAGCCCGCAAGCAAAGCGAAGATGACCATCAACAAGCTGTTGAAACGACGTTGAGAGAGCGAGCTGTCGATCAATTCTTCGAGGGGGCGAACTTGAAAGAGCGCTTGCTCCTGATCCATGGCGCGCACCTCTTTTTGAATGGCCGACGCCAGATTCATAGGCTCGCCGCTTGAGCGCACGATGAGGACGACGGAGCGTATGGCATTGGGAAAAGTGTTCTGCGGCAACGGAACGTAGATGGCCGGTCCTGTTTCCGTGTCCAACCCGGAGAGTTTCTCGTTACCGACCACGCCTACGACCTCACGCCATCTGGTTGTTTCGGCAGCGAGCTGAATGCGTTTGCCGAGCGGGTCATCGCCCGGCCAGAAACGCTCCGCCATCACCTTGTTAATGACGACAGCATCGGGCATCTCTTTATCGTCACGTAATGTAAAGTCGCGCCCGCTCAGCAAAGGTATCCCCATTGTCTGAAAGTACTGCGGACTAATCACACGGTAGTCAGCGCTGGGCGCGTGGCCCTGTGCTACAGGGCGTCCCTGTATGGTAAAGCCCGAAGTGGCAAAGCCTGTGACGGGACGTTTTGATATGGCCGCGACTGATACCACGCCGGGCACGGTTTTCAGTCTTGCTAACAGGTCTTGATAGAATACGGCCTGCTGTTGCAGCTCAGGATACTTGATGGGAGATAAGCCTATGCCAGCCGTCAGTATGCCTTTCGGGTCGTAGCCCAAAGGCACTTGCCGAATCGAGATAAAACTACGAATCATCAACCCTGCACCGACCAGCAGCACTAATGCCAATGCGACTTCCAAGACGACCAGCAGATTGAGCACGCCCCTTTGCAACTGGCCGCCGGTCGAGCCGCGTCTTCCTTCTCTGAGCACGTCCGTCATTTTCTTACTTGAAGAGTGCCACGCGGGCAGGATGCCGAAAAGGATACCCGTCACCAGCGAGATGAGTACTGTGAACCCAAGCACATGATAGCTGACGCCTATTTCCTCCACGCGCGGAATACTGTCGGAGCTGAGTCTCATCAGGATAGGCACGCCCCAGAGGGCCAGAAAAAATCCCAGCAGCCCCCCGCACAAACTTAACAATATGCTCTCGGTCAATAGCTGGCGAACAAGTTGCCAGCGACTTGCGCCGAGCGCCGAGCGTATCGCCAGTTCCATACTGCGGCCCGAAGCTCGCGCCAGCAGCAAGTTAGCGACATTGGCGCAAGCAATCAGCAGGACGCACCCGACAACCCCCAGCAGAACCAGCAGCGCCGGTCGAATTTTCCTCACCAACTGCTCATAGAGCGGCACCAGTTGGACGCGATAACCTGTGTTAGTCGCCGGGTACTCTCGTTCGAGCCTCGTCGCGATAGTCTCCATTTCAGCGCTCGCCTCAGCGAGCGTTACGCCCGGTCGCAAACGTCCGAGCACCTGCACAAAATGGTTGGCGCGGACCATCTCTTGCGGCTGTGGAATCAAGGGAACAAACAGGACTGTGTCCGGCGTGGGATAGCTCAGCTCCGGAGGAAGAACGCCGACCACCGTGTAAGGATTGCCGTCAACTTGAATTGCTTTTCCGACTAACTTCGGATCAGCACCATAGCGCCCTCGCCAGAGACCGTAGCTGATGAGCGCGACAGAGGCTGCCCCCTGCTTACCGTCCTCATCAAGAAAGTCGCGCCCCAGTATGGGCTTGAGACGCAATAGCGAGCAGAAGCTGGTCGAAACTCGCGCGCCCGTCACGCGCTCCGTCTCGCCGTCATTCGTGAGGTTGAAGGTCGTACTTCTTAAAGCGGCCAGTTGCTCGAACACATGATTCTGCTCTTTCCAATTCTCGAAATTTGGAAGCGCGACGGGCTGCTGATTGAGATTGGCTATCACCTGGCTTTCCCAGACGACGACTATTCTGTCCGGCTCTTCGTAAGGGAGCGGCGACAGCAACACCGTATTCACCACACTAAAGATGGCCGTATTTGCGCCTATCCCAAGCGCCAGCGTCGCCACTGCCACAACTGTAAAACCCGGGTGCTTCCAAAGCAGGCGAACGGCATAGCGAAAGTCTCTTAGTAACATCTGGATTGCCATCTTCAATTTTGCAGCGGCAAGCATAGCTTGCACGAGAGCCGGGGAGTCAGTTTAATCACCCATTGCAATCATAGTTCAACTGATATATAAAACAAGCTCATTGTTTTCATCTTTTTCATGAATATCATTCATCTTAGCAGTATTGGCTGCGGCCACAGGCAAACACGGGTCAAAGCTCTTTAAATGAAAGGCCGGAATCATGAAATTAGAGTTAAGACATTTGAGATTGATTCAGACGATTGCTTCGGAGGGAAGTGTTACGAAGGCCGGGAATCGTCTGCACCTGACGCAGTCAGCGCTTAGTCATCAGCTTCTGGATGCTGAAAAGAAACTGGGCGTTCAGCTCTTTACCAGAGTCAACAAGAAGATGGTCCTCACCCCGGCTGGCGAGCGACTTCTCAAGACGGCGCATACGGTGATTGACGAAATGCGGCGGGTGGAGGATGAGATCAGGCAGATTGCGCTGAGACGCGAGGGCGTCCTGCGCCTCAGCACCGAATGCTATACTTGCTATCATTGGCTTCCCGCATTGCTTAAAATATTTAATCAAAAATACCCGCGCATTGAAGTCAGGATCGTGGTTGAGGCGACGCGTGACCCGCACAAGGCGCTGCTGGAGGGAAAGATTGATCTGGCTTTAGTCAGCTCGCCCGTCAAAAACAGCAAGCTGGTTTATAAACCGCTCTTTCAGGACGAGCTGGTTGTCGTCATGTCTAAGCAGCATCCGCTGGCTTCGCGCGCCTTCCTTCGTGCGGAAGATTTCCAGCATGAGCACTTGATCATTTACTCCGCGCCTGAAGAAAGCCTGGTGATTCAACAGGTGTTAGCGCCCGCAGGCGTCTCTCCGAAGAAGATATCCAACGTGCAGCTCACGGAAGCCATTATCGAGATGGCAAAGGCCGACATTGGAATCGGCATCCTGGCAAGATGGGCTGTTGCGCCGCAGATTAAAGCCGGAACAATTCACGCGCTTCCCCTCACCAAAAAGGGATTGCACAGGCGTTGGGCCGCGGCTATATTAAAGAGCAAGTCGCCTCCGCCTTATCTACTGGAATTCGTCCGCCTGTTGGCTGACAATCAGGTGCTTGTCTGGAAGAAAGAAAAACAAGCCGGAGTGAGAACAAAAGCTTTGCGTAAACTGAGTGCTGTTAATTGTTCAAAACCCGAAGCCACATTTTGAAGCCAGCGAGATTTACAAAAGCCCGGCCTCCATTTGTTTAATGAGTTGTTAGACAGCGGCCTAGCGACAAATTTGCTTATGCCTTAGTGGCCTAACCTCTCAATTATCTGAGCCCTCGTCTGTTCGTATTCTGATATTAACTGCTTCTTGAGCCTGCTATATTCCGGGTCTCGATCCTTATCTACTTTCAATTCCTCAATCCGCTTTTCGAGGAAAGCCATAGCCACGCTATATTCAAGATAGCGATAATCAGATTTACCTACGAGAACCGGATATGTCTTTTTGACGGTCGCCAAATCAATATTCCTGTAAATCACAACCTTTACATCGTCGCTGCCATTAGGATCATCCGGTCCCTGGCTATTCCATTGATACCACTCTGATCCAAGTAACTCATAAGAACTGCTGGGAGGCCCAAAATCTGAATACTTCATGACGAAGCTGTTTGGAAAATGAGAGCGGTTGCGATGAAGCGAGATGGAGAAGGCAATGATGCCGAAAATGAACGCAAGAATTAGAACAGCCACGTTAGTTTTGGTGAAATAATATTTCATAGCTCATCTTCTACTCCAGGTTCAGACTCACTCAACCCATTGAGTCAACCAACTTGCAAACGCGAGCCAGGATTGTGTATTTCCGATTACCAACCGTAGCGGGTGCGATACGACAATCAGTAAGCCGCCCAAGACAGTGGCGCGGTGCAAGCGCCTGCGCGCTACGAGGTCGTAGATCAAGCAAGCCACAATAAAAAGGTCGGCCAGACCAAAGAAAGCCAGCGGGCCTACCTGCTGGATGAAGGCGAAGGGTAGCCGAGCGGTGGCTGCCGGTAGAATCGTGATCGTCGCCAGAAGCATCAGCCTTTTGTGTACGTCCGCACGGCGGCGGAAATAAAATCCCGCCCCGACCAGGATTGCAAATACCAGCATATCGCCGAGCGGGATGATCAGAAAGGCGAGCGGAGACGGGCTGCCCGGTGGGACTTCTACTATCTTCGCCCTGATGATAGCCGTCGCCGTACCAATAATAACCATCAGCGCGGCGATCACCGCACCGACTATCCCTAGACGGCGATGAATGTCAGTCCGTTTTGCCGCGACGAGTGTGGTCTGCGTGAGTAGAAGCACGAGCCATGACGTGAATACTATCCCATGCAGATGGAGCAGCGGCGTGAGGGACGGTGTGTTGAAATAGGGCCTGAGATAATAAGTCCGCGCAAAACCAGCGAAGACGGTGATGACGACCGCGACAGCCATGCCAGTGTAGAAGAGACGTTCGCGCCGCCGACCTGTGATTGCCGCACGCGCTGCGATGTCATGCTTTCCGACCATCAATGGTTTCATCAAACAAGCCCTCGCAATATGTTTTCACTGACCGCTCACCTATCGGTCGTAGCCTAACGCCCGAGTTAACCCGCGCCGAGCGCAGGCATTCAATCTACATCAGAGGAAGCATTATGAAAACTATGCTATCGAGGCGTCCGCGTTGAATGAGTTGTTCGGCGGCGTCACGTCCCGGACTCAACGCTGTCGTCATACTCCACGATATCTTCGATTAGCCAGAGGCCCAAACTCTTATCACTGTACTTGCCATTACTTTCGCTACATCCTTCGTTTATCAACTGTATTGGTGGTGGCAAATTGAAGGGGGGCCGTTCAAGGTTCAACAAACGCCAATCACCCGTCGTAATATCCTCGTTCTCCTCACACTCCGGGAACGTAGTTGTAAGCAAATAAAGTATGCGACTACGCTTGATGTTCATCATCGCCCGTTGGATGTCGGCAAAGCAGAGGTGAACAAAGCAGTCGCGACACAAGAGGAGGTCGGCATACGGAAGCGGATCCCGAGTTATGTCGAGCGGTAGGAATTGCCGATTGGTATTCCCATATTGCTCTTGATGATGAGCAATTAGTTCTGGAATGATGTCGGCACCGATATAGAACAAGACCGGCAGTTCAAGAGCCTTCATCCAACTGAAATCTCCACAGGGTAAATCCATGAAGACTTCTACCTTAAGCTGTTCCAACAAAGCAGGCAGCTTAAGCCGAAGCTGTTGGGTTTGATCAGCACTCGCCCCTTCACCCGAAGGCGACTCGGATCCGCCCCAATAATTCGAGTCATAAATCTGCCTGAACGTGTCGAGGGCTGAGTAGGCGCGGCCTTCTTGAACCTTCTTCTCGAAGTAATAAGGGTCGAATGGAACATCATCTCTGCGCTTATTCATAAAGTCATGGCCCTTGAGAGGCTAATCAACAAATGCTGCTTATACAAAATTGAGCCGTCTAACGCAGCGCCTTTGCCGCTTCGATAAACTGCTCAGGCCGTGCACGAACCCAGTAGTTCTCCGTCAGGTTCACCCACCTCACCGTCCCCGTCGAATCCACCAGAAACTCTGCCGGCCTTGCAATGTCACGACCATTTTCTCCCGCGCCTGCATGAACCAAATCGTAACGGCGAATCGCTTCCGCCTGAGGGTCGGAAAGAAAAGTGTAGGTGTACCCGATCCTTTGACGAAGATCGCGCGAGACCTCAGGCGGGTCTACGCTTATCGCTACGGGGCGAATCCCAGCCTCTTCTATCTGCTGTAAGCTATCCTCAATGCTCCGTAACTCGGAGAGGCATGATGGTCACCAGTAACCCCTGTAGAAGACCAGCAGCACTCCCTTAGGCGCTTTGCCGTTGATGGGAGTCTGGAGTAGCTCGGAAAGCGTCACGGTGCGGCCTTCCGAATCGGAGAGACTAAATTCCGGTGCCTTCTGACCTACTTGAGGAGAGCCTTTAGCGGCGGGCAGCCATCTCGCCATGATTAAAGTTGAGAACACAAAAAATCCGAAAATCGCGAGGCTGAGAGTGGCAGCAACTAAACCGGAGAGTTTCGAACCAAGACGCCGCTCGGGTGCAAATGCACGTCTGAGTCCGACCAGCAGGAGTGCCGCCGCCCCTATGAATAACAACAGGTTGACCCAGGGGAAATCCCTTGTCACGGGAAACCGGACGAAGACAAAGAAATAGCTGAGGAAGGCGGTCAGGCTTAGCAGCAAACCTGCCCATACTTGCCAGTTAAATGATCGAGTCTTCACGAGAAACTCCTCTTTGCCGAATCAGGGAAAGTTTACCACGTTGAGCCCGCGCCGCTTCCGTCAGGGGCGACGGGGCAGACAGCAATAATCAGAAAGGGGGCAATTTCTATGTTTTGCGCAGGCACCATGTTGCCATCGAACGCATGTTCTGCACGATTACTGTTTTGAGTGGTTCGAGAAACTCTCCACCTAGAGATTCTGTGGTTAAGAGCAACATCTGCTCATCTACAAGGAACCGATCGCTTCCGTCCGGGAGATGATAACGCCTTCCTTCTATTCGCTCTATTTTCTCTTCTATTCCGATGCTGGCGGCCAGCCGGGCAAAGAAAATCCCATCCTGCTTCAACACTCTCCACATCTCCCGCACCATCATCTGCCACTGTTCCTCATCTTTCGCGAAGTGCAGGACTGCGCTGCTGATCACAACATCAAAGCTCTCGTCGGCGAACGACATTCTTTCGACAGGCTCCACACGGAAGTTATCTCCCGGCAGTTGCGTGGCGAGCGTGGTAGCAATTGAGCGAACTTGAGCAATTGCCTCTCTAGATTGATCGACGCCACAGACGTCGTAGCCGGACCTCAAAAAATAGATTAGATTCCGGCCTCCGCCGCAGCCTGCATCGAGCACACGCATCCGAGGGGTGATGCGGCCTTTGAGCAGTTGGTCAAAAAGATAAATATCTATCTGGCCGAACCACTCCTGCAAATTTAAGTATTTAGCAGAGCGCTCATCTATATGATTAGCCATCTGGAAAATATACCTCTTCAGAATTACTTTGCGTTACCGCATGGCGATAAATGTCCCCTGAAAGCGCACCGCCGTCCTGCCACGGTCTTCGATGGTCGCAGAAAGCATGATGCGTGCTTTCCCTTTATCATGAAAAGTCTTCTTGAACTCGGAGAGCGCTTCTGCCTCTGGACGCACACAAGTAGCGCGGATTTCGCCAGTCACCGGATGTTCATAAGAGATCGAGCTTTCGCGTATGACGATGTGGCATTCAGCATCTTGTAACTCCAGCCAGAGCAGCCCGTAGCCGCTCAGGACTGCCAGCGCATGAAGACTACCGCCAAAGGCCGTGCCTAGATGATTGATGTTCGGTTCGAGTGGCGCGCTGATGGTCAGCCGTTCTCCATCATAGCGCTCGACCCTCACACCCAGGGCGCGTGTGATCGGGATTTTGCTGTGGAATAATTCTTGAATCTGTAGGACAGGGTTCATAGTAAATTCACCCCCTTGAGTTCATGGCAAGCTTCCAGCATGTCGGCAACCTTAAATCCAGTGTAAAGTATGTCGATGATCGTATCCCGCAACCGGCAAATTATGGCAGGCTATTCGTAGGAGACAAGGCCATGTCCATTAGCATTGAGTTAAAGCCGGAAGTTGAGGAGTGGCTGGAACATGAAGCCGCGGCCCAGGGCGTGCCCGTGGAGGGACGTTGCCGATGAACTGAGCAACCCACACAAAATTGAGTCTATGCGTAAGCGAAATCATCTTCCGAATCCAACACGAGCCCTGGCGCTCGCGGGCTTTCTGCTCCTCCTCGCTGCTCTCGCATGGGGACAGCAGGGTGCGCCAGTCTCGTCCTCCTGCGCCAACTGCCCCGAGTGGAACAAGCCGCAGCAGCCCTTCCGGGTCTACGGCAACACCTACTACGTGGGCCCTCGCGGACTGAGTTCGATCCTGATTACCTCCAAGGCCGGACACGTCCTGATCGACAGCGCCCTCCCGGAGTCTGTCCCGCAGGTCGTCGCCAACATTCGCTCCCTCGGGTTTCGGATAGAGGACGTGAAGCTCATCGTTAACTCGCACGTGCACTTCGATCACGGCGGGGGCATCAGTGAGTTGCAGCGCCTGAGCAGGGCGAAAGTTGCGGCCAGCCCCTGGAGCGTAGAGGTGTTAACGAAAACCGGTGTAGGCCTTGGTGACCCGCAGTTCGACAGTATTCCGCCGGTAGCACTAATACAGCGAGCAACTACCTTGCGCGACGGCCAGACTCTTCGCGTCGGCGATATCAAACTAACCGCTCATTTCACCCCCGGCCACACTCCCGGCGGGACGAGTTGGACCTGGAAGTCGTGCGAAGCCAAACGCTGCCTGAGCCTCGTCTACTCGGACAGCATGACGCCGGTCTCATCGGACGGGTTCCGCTTTTCTGACAGCCGCGAGTATCCGACCGCAGTCAAAGACTTCGAGAAGAGCTTCGCCTTCCTCAGGGCAACTCCGTGCGACATCCTTCTGACCTCTCACCCGGACGCGTCGGGATTCTGGCAGCGCCTTGAGGGGCGTCAGCGGGGCGACCGACCCGACCCCATAATCTCTCCGAACGCCTGCAAGGAGTTGGCCGAGCGCGCCGGCGAACAACTCCGCCGCAGGCTTGAGTCTGAGAAGGGCCGCCAGTGATGGACGCGCCTCCTCTCAGCCCGAGCAGGGCGACCACAAGAGCCGTTGCTTTGGCGGGCGCCACGGGCTTGGTCGGGCGGGCCATCCTGGAAGGGCTGCTCGCCGACGAATCGGTCACGGCCGTCCACGCGCTCGGCAGACGCGAGCCCGGCATCATTCACCCCAAGCTCACACCGCACGTGGTGGACTTCGCCGCGTTGCCGCAACTGCCGCCGCTCGACGAGGTCTACCTGGCGCTCGGCACGACCATCAAGGCAGCGGGCAGCCAGGCAGCCTTCCGAGCCGTAGACTTCGACGCCAACCTTGCAGTCGCTCGCGCGGCGCTCGCCGCGGGCGCACGTCGCGCCGGTCTGGTCAGCGCGATGGGCGCGGACGCGAAGTCGCGAATCTTCTACAACCGTGTGAAGGGCGAGACGGAGGAGGCGCTGGCGCAACTCCCGTTCGACGGGCTGGTCATCGCCCGCCCGTCTTTGCTTGTGGGAGACCGCGAGGCGCTCGGCCAACCCGTGCGACCAGCCGAGAAGGTGGCGACAGCCGTGAGCAAATTCCTCGGCCCGCTCATCCCCGCGAAATACCGGCCCATCGCCGCAGCCGACGTCGCCCGGGCGCTGCTCGCGCGCGTGCCCGTGGCCCTAGGGCCCGTGGCGCTGCTCTCCGTTGAGATGCACGGCTGAGCAACTGCCTGGAGAACAGTCCACCAACAGGCGAATTAGCCAACTCTGGCCCCGCTCTCTACAGGGTCTGCTACCGGCAATTATGTAAATACCAAGTGTGAGCGTGTCATGGTTATCACTAATTTGACACTGCCGAGCGAACGCTCGAATGAACCGGGCGGAAAGCATCTGCGAATAGCATCCAAGTTCTTGATGAAAGCCAAGCTGATTCCGCTCCGGTTGAATGAGTCGTTAGGCGTTATCACGCTCACTGATTTGATTGAAGCATTGCGGCCATTCGTTGATGAATGATGTTGATAGCCTTCAGCGGCCTGATCATTACCTTGAATTCGACGATCTGACCAGCGTCGTTCCACTTGATCAGGTCGACTCCGTTGACCAGCACTCCGTCGATTTCGGTCTCGAACTCCAGCATGGCATCCGAAGCGCCTACGATCTCCCGCACGTAGCGAAAGCTCGGATTGAAAAATACATGGAATGCTGCACTCAGGTACCCGGCCACAAGCTTCTTGCCGCGTTGCGGTGTGTGAACGACAGGCGAGTAGAAGACCGCATCGTCTGCGAGCAACGCGTTCAGGCCCGAAGGGTCTTGGGTGCGAACAAGGCGATGCCACGTTTCGAGTGGATGATTGGTCATTGCGTACCTCTGTGGGTTGGTCTGACGCCTACTCAAACAGCGGCTGAGTTCGCGCTCCGATTGGATCAAAGCGCAGGTCGCTTCAGGATTTCAGCCAGAGCCAGCAATCGGGCTGAGTCGGCAGCACTCTTCATCAGAAGAGCGCTCTTCTCCAACGACGGCGCGAGGCTTTTGAGTTTTTCAAGCTTTCGTGAACTCTCTGCTCCTTGAATCGCCTGCCGCAAGGCTGCGAGCTGGTCAGAAGGCAGAGCTTTCGAGCGCTCCAACTGATCGACGTACGCCTTCGCTACGATTAACTGCCGGGGCCACTCAATTTTCTCCTGGTTCTGCACATTCAATTCAGCCACCCGAACTGCTTTCGCAGCGTCGATCTCGTTCTGCGTCAGATACTGCGTCGGCACGAGCTCAAAGATGTCCAGTCCGCGCGCGATCTCTGACGCGTAGATGTGGCCGTTGTACCAGTAAGCGGACCAGTCGCCGCCGAGCACGAGCATCTTTGGATCGATTGGCCCCCGGTCGAAATAGGCAATCTCAACCGGATGAGCCGCGTCGGTGAAGTCCATGATGGAGATGCCGCCCTGGTACCACGCTTGTACATAGATGTCCCGGCCGGGAACAGGAATGAGCGAGCCGTTGTGCGCAACACAGTTCTCGCTGTCACCCTGTGCGGCAGGCAACTTGTAGTAGCTCGCGAAGCTCAGCTTGTTATTCGTCAAGTTGAAAACCGCATTGGCCCCCCATTTGTTGGGATCGTTCGCGCGGCAGCGCGCACTCAGTCCGCCTCCCCACTCATCTGTAAACAAGACTTTTTTTCCATCATTCGAAAACGAGGCCGAGTGCCAATACGAATAGTTCGGATCGTTTACCGCGTCTATGCGCTTCGGATTCGCAGGGTCTTTGATGTCCAGCAGAATTCCATTTCCAGAGCAGGCACCTGCCGCGAGTCCGAGCGCCGAGTACACGGTAATATCGTGGCACTGGTCTGTATCAAACGGCTTGCCATTGCCGGGTGTGGGGCCGCTGTTCAGACTGTTCAGAACACCCGTCCTCGGGTCCATAAACAACCGAGGGCTTGACACCACCTGAGCATTTTGCGGCGTCGCCAACGGCACCTTAATTACGTCAATGCGAAAGAGCGCAGTATTCGGGTCCTTCGCCGGTGGCTCGCCTGAGCATCCCGGCAGCTCTTCGCCTTGACGTACAAAAGAGGTTCCCGAGACATAGATGTAGACGTTGTTCTTATCATTCGGATCGACTACCAGTGTATGAGTGTGCGAGCCGCGACAGGTTTGCACCGCTGCCACCTGCTTCGGATTCCTGATGTCGGTGATATCGAAAATCCTTACTCCGCGGAAACGATCTTTTTGCGCTGCCGGCAGAGTCGACTTGTTCTCTTGTCCCGCAGCGGGCCGAGGTGGGGGCGGAAAACCCTGTGTGCTGCAATCCAGTCGACCGTTAGGCATCTCCACCGACATGAAGAGCAGGTTCTTGTAAACAGACACGTCGCCCTGCCCGCCCGGACATATCATCGAAGTCAACAATCTGGCCTTCGCCGGATTGGAGATGTCATAGATGTTGACGCCGTAAAAGTTTCCCTGAAACAGGTAGTTGCCCTGGAACGCAAGGTCCGAGTTGGCAAAAGCGAGTTGAGCGGTAACCAACCGGGCCGGCTTTGTTATCTTCGAGGGGTCGGCGACCCCCAGGAGACCTAGCGCCTTCTGCACCTTCGGATCATCAGGATTATCGACACCGAGTTGAAACGCGTCCGGCTTTTTGAACAGCATGAGATGTCTGATGCCCATAGCGGCTTCACCCGCGTCGTACAGTCCCGGCGTCAGCTTGGCGCGCGGGTCGCCTGTATCTGAACCCGTCATGCCCGCCGGGAGCGGCGGTGCCGGTTCAGGAGCGTACGGATTCTCGCTGTCCTGGCTGGCGGGTTTGGATTCTGGCGTCGGAGTGGGCGAAGGCTGCGGCGACGGCGAGGCCGTTTGTGCCAGCGTCCCGGCTGCTAAACACGAGCACAAAACGAGGGAAGCTGTTAGTAAACAGAAAGCAATAGTATGTCCTCGACTCATCGTTTCTCCTCTACAGGTTTTTCACTCAACATGGTTTGCATAATCCTAATCTCAGCGCGTTGTCCACTGTCAACATCCGTTGCGAAATTGAACACTTCAGCATCCTGCCCCGCGCCTGCCGTATCGAACAAATCCTTTACCATAATCAACGCGCCATTATGGTGCTGAATCATTCCGTTCAAAAACAGATGATCGAACTCCGCGCCCTTTGCTTTCCTTAAGGCGTCCATCTGCTTTTGGGTAAGCATACCGGGCATGAGCATCTGATGGCCCGACATGTCCATGCCTTGCATATTCATGCCTGTCATTCCCGGCATCGGAGGCTGTACCGGCTCTCCCCTGGCTTCTAGCCACCGTTTCATAAATTTTATTTCGTCTGATTGTGATTTGCTGATGCGCGCTCCGAGAAGGCGTAGGTCTTTGTTCTCCGTATGCGACTCGATTAGCGCCGTCATCTCAACCGCTTGCGCGTGGTGCATGATCATCCTCTGCATGAACTCCACATCTTTCGGTGAACGGGGCGGCAGTGTCGCCCTCGTCGATGGCGGGAGCCGCCGGGTTGGCTGGCCTGGGGCACCGGGCTGCACCACAACAGGCGGCGCTGTAGACTCAGCCTGCTGAGCGCAGACTGGTAGCGATAAGAAACATCTTGGAGATTGAGCAGCAATAAGGACCAGACAGAGCACGATAAAAAATCTCGAAAGCAATCTCATATTAATTCCCACTTCTCATTTATCCAACTATCGAAAGAGACAGACGCATAACACCCGAATTCGCTACGGCTTGACCCGCAGCACCAGCGGCATCGGCCTATCCGGCGCGGCCGTTCCGATCTCGCGGCTGAAGCGCAGCGTTGTCCCGTCGAACATCCACCCGCCGTCGCTGCAACGCGAGCCGGTTTCGATCGGCTTCCCCTCGCGCAGCAAGAGCGCGTTCGCCGTCGCCTCGCGCTCGGCGCGGTAGCGGAACGCGCGACGCCAAACGGATGAAAGGTCCACGCCCAGCTCATTCGCGCGCATGTTTACATCGCAACGGGTGAGGTTGAACAGCTCTTCAGCAATCAGGCGATCGTGGTCGACCGACGCTGCGAGCCACTTCGTCGGAAACATCCACACGGCGTCCTCCCAGTAAGACGCCGTCTGATACTGAAACGCCTCGATCATCTGCCGCACGTTGTCGTGCGCCTGCAAATCCCCGAGCCACGCCGGCGCAGGCAGCGGCATTTTCCAGGCGACCGCGTTAATCATCCGGTCCATCGACAACGCGGCTGTCTGCGCCATCATCTGCGGATGCCCGTCCAGCGTGCGTGCGAGCTTCCACACGGCGTGCAGGTCGTCCCACGCTGTCGGATCGTTTGCGCGCGCTTTCGTCAGAGCGCTCGCAACGAGCGCCCTCGCCACCGTCACCTGCACGGTGCGCCTCGCATTCGATTCGTTGCCGCCGCCAATTCCGTCTTCGCTCTCCCAGACTACGGCCTCGCGCAGCAGCAGCTCGCGGATCGCGGAGACGTCCGGGAGCGCTGGCGGATCATTGATGGTCAGCTCGCCCCGCGTGATCTCGCGCGCCACAAAATCGTCGACGGCTTTGTTCTCCGGCAACGCGTCGGCGAGCGCCGTCAGCTTCACAGACGCGCCATTGGCCTGAAGCTTCGGCCACCGATCTGCGGCGGCATCGAGCGTCCCCATCCCTCCCGGCCATGGCCGAGCGGCCGAGGTGGCAACGGCGTCATCGCTCCGGAACCACAAGAGGCCCCCGGCGACGAGTGCGATTACGGCTACGACTATCAGCGCTGCTTTCTTCATCGTTCCCTCAGATTAGAATCACCGCTCGGCGAAAAGTCATGGCGAACTAAACGGACCCGACTACTACAGGAAAACCGCTAACGGCCGCTCAGGCCATCGACTTGGGCCTCCCTCTGTGCGGAAGAGTTTCACATTCTCATAGAGCAGGGCATTATGCCATCGGCGGGGTGGCGGCCAGCCGCTTCATCCCATTCAATTATGTTTGCCGAAGCCGTTTTATCAAACGATGCTCCAGCCCATCACCTAGCCTGTGTTGCGCAAGCCTGCTGCGATGCCGTTAATCGTTGCCGCCAGTGCGTAATTTAATTCTTCACTCTCCTCGCCCAGTCGCTTCCGCCTGAGAAGCGCAACCTGAATTATGCTCATCGGATCAACGTACGGATTGCGCAGGCGTATGGAACGCGCGAGCACAGGGTTTCTGCTCAGAAGCTCCTTCTGCCCCGTAAGGCGCAGAATCATGCCTCGCGTGCGCGCGAACTCTTCCTTAATCATGCTGAACATGCGCTCTCGAATGCCGGAATCTTGAACGAGGTCGGCGTAGTGGCGCGCGATGGTCAGATCGGCTTTCGCCATCCCTATCTCCACGTTGGCTATCAAGTCCGAGAAGAATGCAAACTTCTGTGTCATAGCACGTAGCATGCTCTCTTTATCTTTATCCTTGCCTATGAATTGTTCGAGCGCGTAGCCGACGCCGAACCATCCGGGCAGAACATGTCGGCTCTGCATCCAACCGAAGACCCATGGAATCGCGCGTAAGTCATCAAGCCCCCGCGCCTCGCTTCTTCTAGCGGGCCGCGAGCCTAAGCGCGCGTGCTCCAGTTCCAGAACGGGCGTCGCCTCCTCGAAGTAAGTAAGAGCATCAGGGTTATCAGCAATTCGTTCACGGTAAAAAGCGAAAGCGCTCTCGGACATCTCTTCTATAACACTCTCCCATTCGGCTTCGTTGATTTGTTCTCCGCCGGGGCGCGTCAGGGCTTCCAGAGAGGCAGCCACCATCAGCTCAAGATTACGTTCCGCCAGTATCGGGTCTGAATATTTCCAGTTGAGGACTTCGCCCTGCTCAGTAATCCTGAGTGAACCGGTGAAAGCATTTGTGGGCTGTGCCACAATCGCTCGATGCGTGGGGCCTCCGCCACGCCCCACAGTACCTCCGCGCCCGTGGAAAAGACGAAGCTTAATGTTGCATTCTTCCGCAACAAGGTGTAGCGCGCGGTGCGCTTTGTAGATTTCCCATGCGCTTGTGAGCATCCCGCCGTCTTTGTTCGAGTCGGAATAGCCCAGCATCACTTCCTGATGACGCCCCCATGAATCGAGCAGAGGCTGGTAATCAGGCGAAGTCCAGACTTCTCGACAAACGTGCGGGCAGTTTCGTAAATCCCTTATTGATTCAAAGAGCGGGATGGGCATTAAGCCCGGGTCGTTATCATCGCTTGAAGCCTCCAAGCGAACACCACACAAACGCGCTAACCAGATGACAGAGAAGATATCGTCTACACGGCTTGCGCCGCTGATGATGTAGTTGCGAATCGCAAGCGGCGTAAAATCACGCTTTAACTCGGCCACCGTACGCAAGGTTTCAAGGAGTGTCCGCGTCTCGTCTGAAGGCGAATCAGGCAATGAAGGCACATTGCTTTCTCCCGCTTTCGCAGCGCCCGACAACTCCGTAATGGCGCGCTCGTGCACACGCGCGTGTTGTCGTATGTCTAGCGTATGTAGATGAAAGCCGAAGGTGCTGACCTGTTTCAGAAGCGGGTCGAGGAGTAGGCGGACTATGCGTTGCCCCCTGTTCGTTTCCAGGCTCTCGCGCATCAATCTTAGATCGTTGGCGAACTCATCTGCGTTCCTGTAGGCATTCGATTGTGCAGGCTGATCACGCGTTAAATTTAAGCGCTCAATCACGTAGTCAAGATAGCGCCTGTAAATTTCATCCGCCGCCCGGGTCTTATTGCGTGGGGCGACGGAAGGCATTCTAACTGCATATTGGTCGAGCGCTTCGAGCAGCTCTCGCGAGACGCTCGCCTGTTGCGCTGAAGAACTAAGACGATCCATTAGTTCCGTTGCGGCTGTCAGATAATGATCTAATATGACGCCCCGCGCCATCTCCAATGCGTCGCGTGTGCAGCCTGGCGTGACAAACGGGTTGCCGTCCCGGTCGCCTCCTATCCACGAGCCGAAGCGAAGAAAGGTGGGCAGCTCATCAGCTTCCACCTCACATTCATATGTTTCGCGGAAAGCATCAGCGAACTCTTCGTAAAGACGTGGCAGAGTTTTGATCAAGGAGTCGGAGTAGTAGTCCAGTCCCATTTTAATCTCGTCACGTACTGTCGGAGGACGGCGACGCACTTCATCGGTCTGCCACAGAGCCGTAATCTCCGCAATGATGGAGGACTCTCGTTGCTCCGCTTCCAATTTTGTGAGCGGCAGTTGATCCAGTCTCTCCAGCTCATCTGCAATGCGCCGCCGCTTAAAGAGGACAGTGCGGCGTGCCGCTTCGGTCGGATGGGCTGTAAAGACCGGGATGACCTCTACATGGCGCAACGCTTCGAGGGCAGACTTCCGAGTTAATCCAGCCTCGCGCGTCCTGCGAAGGATGGCGCGAATGGAACCGGGCTGAGGTTGCATGTCGGGCGAAAGCTGAATGGCTCGACGACGGCGCTTGCGATGGTTTGTCTCGGCAAGGTTTGTCAGCTCGAAGTAGATGGCGAAAGCCTTTGTCAGGCGATAGGCTTCAACGAGATGGAGATTGGCTGCTGCTTGAGCGACGGCCTGCATTAGCTGATTAGCGTGTTCGCTTGAATGGCCTACTTCATCATCGCCTGCTGCGTCCCGGTATTGAATAGTCAGTAGCCTTAGCTCTTCCACTTGATTAAAGAGTCTTTCACCCGCCTGCTCTTTTAACACTTCACCGAGAAGGCGACCGAGTGAGCGCACGTCACGGCGCAGAGGCGCTTCCTTTAACTCCGGCTCATCAATCGTCAATTCGGCGAGGCGTTGCGCCTGATCTTCAGGACTCCATAAATTCTCAGACGCTTGCTTATGACTTTTCATGAGTAGATTCTCTCGCACTTTCAGCGGAGCAGTAAACCGCGGCTGATTTTACAATAAGGTCATAGCTTGCAGAGAACCCATACTAGCTAGTGTGCAATCACAAGCCGCGCGACGACCGGCTTCTGGCACGTCTACGCCGTATGCTGCGAAGATCACGCAAACCGAGCTGGCACGCACGAATGAAGGGTCTCTTGCTTATGGAACAGTGGCTTGGATTTGGTTGCGGTGCTGAACATAGAGAGCGCGGGCACGAGCAAGCATCTAATCTACCGGAGTGTCAAAGAATTTCTCCTCTGGCCTACCGACGTGTTGTTTGAGGAGCGGGCGAAAGCTGCTCATACTGTATTTAATAAATGCAACCTACTCATGAAGCAATTGAAACAGATGCCTCACGTTAGCTTGATTATCTGACGAGATAAGCAGCAGAGCGAATGCTCCCACACGATGTGCGTGAACCTTATTCGCCGACGAACGGCAACCAGCAGACGGCGCATGAAATGAAGGCCGACTAATTATCCGTCGCGTGAGCGCGCTCTTGTGCTGGGTCGATAAAGTGACTCCCCTATAAGTTGAACACCGAAATTATGAACTGCTCCAAAAGAGAGAAGCGAAGCGCCCATCAATGTAATGTCAAAGTTTGATTTATTCTTCTCGCGTCCGCGTCGTCTGCGGCAGTATAATCTAAAGGGCTGGCATTCATGCTTTACTCATTTTTCGCCGGATGATAGATTTCATGTTAGTTCAGCGCTTCATGATTTGATGATGCGGATTAAGTTCGCCATCTGTATCTTTGAACCATTTCAGCAGACGCCGCAAGAGATCGCGGAGTTTCAAGCCACTTGGTATCGATTGCAGAAACTCAAGCATCACGACCTGATCCGAGGTATGTACACGAAGGTATGTATACGAAAATCGCGCGAATGCCAATGGTAATTATTGCGCGATGGCTATGGCGCAGGTAGAGCCCACGCTGGAGGGCGAATGACTTCTTCACCAAGGATACCAGGATGCGCAAGGCACATAAACGGCGCGCGCATTGCAAAGACCATTAATTAACACGTCATTACTGATGAATCAATTGTCTGCAAAGACATAATTCAATAGCTAATGTTCCTTAAAAGGCAACGGGGTGACAGATGTGAGTCACGAAGGCGCTCAGGACGTGCTGATTTAGTCATTAATGAGTTCAACCTGTATATGGTTGAATTTCCCTTTCCGATCGCACTCAACAGACCTTGATTCGGCATAGGCATACAGTTGCGATCTATCATGAGGTTGAATATGAAACTCCCAAAAATTAAAGGCAAGTTTGTAGGCGTGGCACTCTGGGTAGCAGCGGGGTCCGTGCTGGTATTCGGGCAAGTGATGAGTCAAACGCAGGGGGTGAAGTTGAATGAACCGCTTGAAAGAGAACTGGAGAGCGGGCAGACGCACGAGTATCGGTTAACGCTCAAAGCGCGCGAGTTTATCCAAGTGCGCGTCGAGCAGAAAGGCATTGATGTAGTGTTGAGCATTCATTCCTCCGACGGGAAGGAATTGTCGAAAATGAATAGTCCAAATGGGAAAGAAGGATTTGAAACTCTCTCTCTCATCGCTGATAACGCGGGTAGCTACGTCGTCAAAATTAATCGTCTGAAAGAGACAGGGAACGCGGATCGGGGCAAATACGGTATCACCTTGATGGCGAAACGAGCCTCAACCGCCCAAGACATCAAGCGAATTGAAGCGGAGAAGCAGCTTTTCAAAGTTTTTCAAATTAGATCGAAAACGACCGAAGAAGCCCAGGCGGAGATTGAGAAGTACGAAGCTTTATATCCTCTATGGCGAGAATTGAAAGATGCTTACATTGTTAGTTTGATTGAAAGGAAAATCACCACGCTTAAAAGCGTGGGCTTGCCGAGACCGACTGAGACTGACGCGGCAGCGAGCGTTAATGTAACCGGTAAATGGAATATGATCGCCGAGGGAGATGGTCAATCCATGCCGGTTATGATCGAGCTGAAACAAGACGGCGAGACTATAACCGGGACATTTTCATCGCACATCGGCAACGGAACAGTTCCAAGCGGGAATATTAGCGGCAACACGATTACGGCGATCGCTATAATCGAAGTTCAAGGGCAAAAAGTAGAACTAAAATTGAAAGGCAAAATTAACGGCGACAAAATGAGCGGCAGCCTGTCCGGGGCAATGCTTCCGCGAATTACTTTCACGGCTACCAAAGCCAAATGACACGAGAAGGAGCACGAGTATGAGAACGATGCTCAGAGGCCGGCAAAAATTATGGCAGGCTTTAATTTTGGTGCTGCCAGTTGTCGTGAATCTCGATTTTGTTACACCAGTCGCCTTTGGGCAAGGTCAAAATGTGGCGCAAACAGTCGCCGAAAAACGCTATAAACCGGAACTTGTAATTCAAACTGGTCATACCTCTTTGGTTAATTCGGTTGCGTTCCTGCTGGATGGGAAAACCGCGGCAAGCGCTGGCGGTGACAACACAGTGAAGCTGTGGAATATCGAAACCGGACGGCAAATCAAATCGCTCGAAGGTCACACCGGCTTTATTTTGTCGGTCGCAGTCTCCCGGAACGGAATACTGGCAAGCGGGGCGCTCGATAACACAATCAAGCTGTGGAACGTCGAAACCGGAGAGCAGATCAAATCACTCGAAGGTCACAAGAGCGGGGTTCTCTCGGTCGCGTTCTCGCCGGACGGGAAAATACTGGCGAGCAGTAGCAAGGACAGCACAGTTAAATTGTGGAATGTCGAAACCGGACGGGAAATAAAATCGCTCGAAGGTCATACCGCCGAAGTGTTTTCGGTTGCGTTCTCGCCGGACGGGAAAACCCTGGCAAGCGGCAGCATTGACAACACAATCAAGCTATGGGACGTAGAAACAGGACGGCAAATAAAATCGTTTGAAGGTCACACCGATGAGGTCTTATCGGTGTCGTTTTCGCCGGACGGGAAAACCCTGGCAAGCGGCGGCAAAGACAACACAGTAAAGCTGTGGGACGTGGAAACCGGACGGCAGCTCAAATCGCTCGAAGGCCATAGCTCTTTAATCTATTCCACAGCGTTTTCGCCGGATGGGAAAACCGTGGTAAGTGCCGGCGGCGACCGCACAATCAAGCTGTGGGACGTAGAAACCGGACGGCAAGTCAAGTCACTTGAAGGTCATACCAGTTATATTGTATCAATCGCGCTTTCTAAAGATGGAAAAACACTTCTGAGCGGTAGTGGCGACCACACCGTCAGACTGTGGAACGTCGAAACCGGGCGGCAAATACAAGCGTTCACAAGCCACACTACTCATGTTCTATTGGTGGCGGTTTCTGGTGATGGAAAAAAAGTGGCAAGCGCGACCCTTCGCGGCACAATCAAGCTGTGGAATGTCGAAACCGGAGAGCAGGTGAAATCGCTCGAATATGGTTCTAAATCAGAGAATACAATTAATACGATTACGTTCTCGCCGAACGGGGAGACGCTGGCAAGCGGCGACAAGGATAGAACAATCAAGCTGTGGAATGTCGAGACCGGACAGCTTCTCAAATCTCTTGAAGGTCACACCGCTTGGGTCTATTCTGTCGCGTTTTCGCCGGACGGGAAAACGTTGGCGAGCGGCAGCGAGGACAGAACAATCAAGCTGTGGAATGTTGAAACCGGAGAGCAAGTCAAGTCATTCGAAGGGCACGCTCAAGGGATAAAAACAGTCGCGTTCTCGCCGGACGGGAAAATGCTGGCGAGTGGGAGCAGGGACGGTACAATCAAGTTGTGGGATGTCAGGACGGGAGAACAAATCAAATTTCTTACAGGCCATCTCGCTGAAGTTTCCTCAGTCGCGTTCTCGCCGGACGGGAAAACGCTGGCGAGCGGCAGTTTTGACAAAACAGTCAAGCTGTGGAATGTCGAGACCGGACAGCCGAAATCTTTGGTAGGCCATACCTCTTTGGTTAATTCAGTTGCATTCTCGCCGGACGGAGTAACACTGGCGAGCGGCAGTGATGACAGAGTAATCAAACTGTGGGATGTGGCATCTGGAAATCACAGCACGCTTGAAGGTCATACCGGGAGGGTTACCTCAGTCGCGTTTTTACCGGGCAAAAATCAACTGTTGAGCAGCAGTTGGGATGCGACGATGAAACTCTGGCAGGCAGATGGGGATAAAGCCGTAGCCACGTTAGTTTCGCTCGACAAAGACGATTGGACAGTTGTCACACCGGACGGCCTGTTTGACGGCTCGCTAAATGGGTGGAAGCTCCTCTCGTGGCGGTTAAGCGATAAGCTCTCCGATATTGCTCCTATCGAAGTGTTCTTTAACGAGTTTTATCGCCCCGGTCTGCTGCAAGACATCTTTGCGGGCAGAAGAGTAGAGAAACCCACGCGCGACATTTCCACGATTGACATCCGGCAGCCTGAAGTAAAAGTTAAACTGTCAAACGCCAGTCAGAACGTTGCGAACGTCACGACGCGACAAATCACCATCATCGTAGAAGTCAAAAACGCTCCGGCGGACGAGCGACGAAAAACGACCAGCGGAGCAAAAGATGTGCGGCTTTTCCGCAACAGCTCTCTCGTCCACATCTGGAAGGGCGACGTGCTGAAGGGTGAACAGTCCGTTACGCTTGAGGCGACCGTTCCGATCATTGCCGGGGAAAACCATTTCACGGCTTACGCCTTCAATCACCACAATGTCAAAAGCTCGGATTCTGCACTGACTGTCACAGGCGCAGAGAGCCTCAAACGTAAAGGGGTGGCCTACGTCCTCGCCATTGGTGTGGATATATATGCTAATCCGGCTTATAACCTCTCTTTCGCTGTAAATGACGCAAAAGCCTTTGGTACACAGATCAGCCTGTGGCAACAACAATTGGGCCGGTTCGAGCGTACTGAAGTGACGACGTTGCTAGACCGGCAGGCTACTAAAAACAACATTCTGGGAGCGCTACGGCAACTGAGGGAGAAGACGCAGCCGGAAGATGCCGTGATGATCTATTTCGCAGGGCACGGGACGGCTGAAGGTAAGCGCTTCTACCTTATCCCGCATGATCTCGGGTACAGGGGAGCGCGTGAACGGATAAACTCAAATGCCGGTGGACTCCGCGCCATGCTCGGGCACAGCATCTCTGACCGGGAGTTGGAAGAGACGGTCGGAGTCATTGACGCGGGGCAGATGCTTTTCGTAATTGATGCGTGTAACTCCGGGCAGGCGCTGGAAGCTGAAGAGAAACGCAGAGGGCCAATGAACTCCGCGGGATTAGCGCAGCTTGCTTACGAGAAAGGTATGTACATCCTGACCGCGTCGCAGAGCTTCCAGTTCGCCAACGAGAGTCCCATTCTGGGGCACGGCTACCTGACCTACGCGCTTGTGGACAAGGGATTCAGGAGTGCGGTGGCCGACAGCAACCGCGACGGAGTAATAGACGTGAGGGAGTGGTTCATCTACGCCACCGAAGAGGTTCCGAAGATATACAAGGAGCAGATGAAGAAGCAGACCGTCGCGCAACTGGCGCAACTCAGGACCAGGAAGATCAAATCAGGACTGGACGGAGTGGATGACGTGCAGCGCCCGCGCGTTTTCTACCGTCGCGAGACGGAAACGCAGCGTCTGATTATGGCTAAAGCTGCGGCAGCGCAGTCAAACTGAATCTTATCCCGAAGCAAATTAGAGCAAGGTAGTTGGAAGAGAGCCGTCTATCGACAGAATCCCGGGCTGGCAAAGACCGATTAACCGGAGAAAGCTCAGGATTAAGTGAGGACTTAATAAATGAATTGTTTCAAAGGTCTCCTTCTTCTCTTTCTCTCGTCGATGCTGATCGTTTACGGTATTGCGCAGCAGAAGAAAAATCCTCCTCCGTCGCCGCAAAAAACTGTGCGGCGGCCTTTACCAAAACAGTTGAGCAAGGGGCGCGGGTTTGAACGTTTTGCCGGACGCGACGCCTCAGCTCGATTAATCGCCGGGGCTGGCACTCGCTCTATCTTCACCCGCTACTTCAATGAAGGTTTAGCGTATTCCGAGAGCGGGAAAAATAAAGAGGCAATTGAAGCATTCCAGAAAGCGGCGGAACTGGAGCCGAATAATCCTATGACCTTCTGGGCCATTTTCAACATGGGAAACGCTTATGCCGATAATGGACAGTATGAGAAAGCCGTCGAGGCTTACAAGCAGGCTCTAAGACTTCAAAACAATTTCCCGCGCGCTTATTACAACCTGGGTGTTGCATACGTCGAACTTGATCGTCCTGAGGACGCCATAAAAGCTTTTAGAGAAGCCATCCAACAGAGGGCCGACCATGCGATGGCCTATTACAACTTAGGCGTTCTTTACGGAACGGCTGGAGAATACAAAGAAGCGGTAGAAGCATTCAAACAGGCTCTTGCTCTCAAGAAGAAAAGCGTTGAAGCTCAGTACAGTCTGGACGAAGCATATTTCAATCTGGGGCTGGCACTTGCTAAGCTCAACCAAAAAGCGGAGGCGATGGAGCAGTACGAGGCGCTTAAAGAGTTGAAGTCGAAACTTGGAGATGAGCTTTTGGCCCTGATCTCATAATGAAATCATCTCTTGTTTTAGTTTCCCTCATGACCGCGCTCTGAGAGCGCGAAGTCTCAGTCAGCGACAGAAGCATTTTAGTTCGCCATGAACAGAAGCTTCCATCGCTGGAACCTAAACAGCCTTTATCTGCAAGGCTGCACCGGATCAATCTTTCGCCAGATTCTGAAAGAGAACTCTATGCCCCTCGCACGAACCCATTCTTACACCTCTTATCTGAGAGGTCGCAGGTATAGGCTGATAGCTGCCGCTCTAACATGCGCGGTCTGGCTCGCCCTGGCGCTAGCCGTCTATCCGCTAAAGGATAAGGACGGCTCTTACGCCACCTATCCTTACGGCTTAGCCACGAGCCTTGAGAATCAGGCGCTTGATCTGCTGTTTCAACTCCGCAACGCCAGGCACCCGAAGGCAGCAGAGCGCGGACTTAACGACCCGATCACCCTCATTGAAGTTGATGAGGAGACCATCAAAGCCTCTCGCATTCGTCTGCAAAAGTGGCCGCGAAATCTGTATGCGCGTCTTATTGATCGCGCGAGCAAGGGCCAGGCGACGATTATCGGTCTTGACATCTTGCTGGGTGAGGAGGGCGGGGCGAGCGCCGATGATAAGACTTGGGATCAGGAACTGGCGGTGTCAATCGCCGATGCCGGAAATGTCGTCCTCACGATGAAGACCGAGGCCGGAGGATTCGCCGAGAGCAAGCCTTTGGAGATTTTCTCCGAATCAGCCAATGCAGTCGGATATATGGATATCCCGCTTGATAGAGACGGATTCCTGCGGAGCGTGCAACTGTTTCGTCCGGCTCCGGACGGCGGGACGCAGTTTAGTTTCGCCACCCGCGTCGCGGAAGGGTATCTCATGCTACGAGCCTACGCACAAAAATTCGCAGAACTTCAAGCGCAAGGCATCAATGAAGAACAGGCCGCCGAGGAAGCTGGGATTTTTGCGCAGCGGATTCCCGGTTTGATACCAGAGACGGATAACTCCGTCTCGATCAATGGCCGGAAGCTTCCGCTTCGAAATGATCTTTTTCTCCAACTGGACTTTCGCGGTCGCCCGCCCGCCTTCCGTAAAATCTCCGCCAAAGAAATTCTCTTCAACCCCGGTGCGGAGATATCTGACGAGCTGTTCCGCGACCGCATAGTCCTCATCGGTGCCGCCAACGTTGATGCCCCGGATCTCTTCCCAACTCCCTTCTACGAGGCGTCGCTGCTGGCACGCTTGCTGAACAGGAATCTGCCGACAGCGCCGGCGCGAACACCCGGCGTGGAGCTACACGCGACCACCGTGGCCACACTACTGTTCGGCAACGCTCTTGTTCGGCCCGCTTACATCTGGCAGATTGCGGCGTTGCTTTTACCGCTCATCATGGTGGCTCTGTCCATCTTCAACCTGCGCGCTTTCTGGACGCTGTCATTGGTGGGAGTGATTGCCGTAGGCTTACTTGTAGTCTCCTCCTGGGCTTTCAACTCATACGGATTGATTCTGCCGCTAGCGAGCGCATGGCTCGGCGTCGCAGTCTTGACTCCGCTGGGCCTGGGGCTGCGCTACGCGCACGAGCAGACTCTCAGGACGGAGACGGAGCGTGAGCGCGAGCAGGTGATGGACATTTTCTCGCGCTTCGTCTCCGGCGAAGTAGCCGATGAAATCTGGGAACGTAGAGGCCAAGCCTCGCTCGCGGGCGAGAATCGCGTGGTCACGATTATCTTCACCGATATTCGCAACTTCACCACTCTCTCAGAGGCGGTCTCATCACAAACGGTCGTCGAATGGCTCAACGACTACTTCGCGCGTATGAACACAATCGTAGAATCCCACGGCGGTCACATCAACAAGTACATAGGCGACGGCCTGATGATTGTCTTCGGCGCGCCCTCAGATCGTGGCGCAGAAGTGGAGGCTAGGGCCGCCGTGGATTGCGGGCTGTCAATGCTCAAAGCCGTCGAGAGTTTGAACGAAGAGTGGAAGGGGTTGAATCGCCCCGTCATCAAAATCGGTGTCGGCATTCACACGGGCGATGTCACCTGCGGCGTCATCGGGGCGGAGCGCAGACTTGAATACACAGTGATTGGCGACGCAGTGAATCTGTCGGCGCGGCTGGAGGCCACGACCAAAGAGTTAGCTGTTCCAATCTTAATAAGCGAAGACACCGCGCGTCTGCTTGGGGAAGGGCATGTGGTGCGAACTCTGGGCGAAGTTAAAGTTAGGGGTAAGACCACAAACACTTCTGTTTATACTATCGAACCGAAAAAGATTGAGGATGCGATATAGATTACACTCGCCTTAGTTATTTCACGCTTCCGGCTTTTGATTGCAATTGAGGTTGAGTCTTCGGACTTGGAAGCCCGAGCTAGTTGTCCATCTCGGCCAAAGCAGTTGTTTACGCATTGGCAGTCAAATCTGACTGTAGGTTGCTGGCGACCGGAGGCAGGAATCTTAATAGTAATCAATTTAGGGGTAAATACGGTGAAAAATGAATTTAACGAACGACGGGGCGAATTGGCACGAGTGTTTATGTTGTGCTTGTGTGCAGTAATGTGCGCTGCGGTTTTAAACGCACCTGCCAGCGGACAGCGACAAAATAACGCGCAGACAATAACCGAAAAAAGCTATAAACCGGAACTCGTCATTCAGACAGGCCACACCGGCGCGGTTTTACCAGTAGCGTTTTCGCCGGACGGAAAGATTCTCGCCTCGGGAAGTACGGATTACAAAATCATACTCTGGAATACTGAAAGCGGACGCCAAATCAGAACTTTAGAAGGCCACGACCATGTGGTTGAATCAGTCGCCTTTTCTCCCGGCGGGAAAACTTTGGCTTCGGGAAGCCGCAATAACGGTAACATTAACAAGATTAAGTTATGGAATGTCGAAACCGGGCAGGAAATCAAATCTTTAGAAGGTCATAGCAGTTCTGTGAATGCAGTCATCTTTTCGCGGGATGGGAAAAATCTCGTTTCAGGAAGCGATGACAGCACAATCAAAATATGGAACATTGAAAGCGGCCAGCCAATCAAATCTCTCGAAGGTCATATCGGTCCTGTAGAATCCGTAGTATTTTCTCCAGATGGAAAATCACTCTTTTCTGCGGGTGAGGATAAAACAATCAAAATATGGGATGTCGAAAGCGGACAATTCATTAAATCCCTCGAAGGTCACAAGCGCGAAGTTGAGTCGGTCGCCATTTCGCGGGACGGGAAAACACTCGCTTCCGGAAGTTTCCCAAACGATATTAGATTGTGGAACGTCGAAACAGGCCAGCAAACTAAATCACTTGAAGATCGCAGCGGTCCAGATAATGCAATTTCCTTTACCACGGTTTCTGGACTTGCCTTCTCGCGGGACGGGAAAACACTCGCTTCCGGAAGCGAGCGCGACACAATCAACATATGGAACATTGAAAGCGGACGACTTATCAAATCACTCGAAGGCCACACCGGCTCCATCAATTCCGTAGCATTTTCTCCGGACGGGAAAACGATCGCGTCGGGAAGCGAGGACAAAACAATCAAAATTTGGGATATTGAAAGCGGGCAGCTCACCAGATTATTAGGAAGTCATACTTTTGAAGTCCAACACACCGCTTTTTCGCCTGACAAAAAAACTCTGGCTTCTATCACCAATTATAGAACGATCAAATTATGGAATAACGAAACGGGACAATTCATCAAATCGCTTGAAGGTCATCACACCGACTCCATTAATTCTGTAGCTTTTTTCCCGGACGGGAAAACGCTCGTATCGGGAAGCTCCGATAAGACAATCAAAATATGGAATGTTAAAACCGGATTACCTATTAAAACTCTAGGTGGAGTTACTTACGAGGTTGATTCAATCGCTCTCTCATCAGATGGGAAGTTGCTCGCCTCTGCTTCGAAAAATTTCAATGATACAACGATTAAGATATGGAATCTCGAAAGCGGTCAGCAAATCAAATCTCTCGAAGGTCATACAAATATCATCCAGTTCATCACTTTTTCACCGGAGGGGAAAACGCTGGCTTCGATAAGTTGGGATATGACGATCAAGGTATGGAATGTCGAAACCGGTGAGATGATTAAATCTTTCAAGGGACACAGAAACCTTATTCATTCGATTGCCTTTTCACCGGACGGGAAAACGCTGGCTTCGGCAAGTTGGGATGAGACAATCAAATTATGGAATGTTGAAAGTGGGCAATTAATTGACACTTTAGAAGGTCACGCCTCTTTTGTTACCGCAATTGCCTTTTCGCCCGATGGCCGAACTCTGGTTTCAGGCGGCGCTGACTCTACAATCAAATTATGGAATGTTGAAAAGAGACAGCTTATCAAATCCATCGAAGGTGAAACCGAAGCAATTAAATCAATCACTTTTTCGTCGGATGGACATTTTTTGATAAGTGGAAGCAGTGATGCAATTATGAAGATCTGGGACAGAGAAAGCAATAAACCTCTGGTCAGGTTAATCTCTCTCGATGAAAAAGATTGGGTGGTTGTTACCTCCGACGGTCGTTTTGATACCAGTAAAAATTTAGATGATATTGAAGGACTGCATTGGCTTTTGCCTGATGAACCGCTGACACCCAAACCGCTGGATATTTTCATGCGGCAGTATTACGAGCCAAGTTTATTGAAGAGAGTTCTCAAATGCAGTAGAGAAAACAACTGCGATAAAGAATTCAAACCGCTGCCGTCAATCGCCGATATTAACCGCGTGCAGCCGAAGGTGGAAATCATCGGATCGCCGAAGCCGGTTGCGAATGAACCCGGCGTGATCGAAGTCACGGTCGAGGTAGAAAACGCGAGAGGCTCACAGCGGCAGAACGACCGTCCGATCGAGTTGGAATCTGGCGTCTACGATCTCCGCCTATTCCGCGACGGGCAGCTGGTTGGGTACGAGCCAGTACAACAGGGGGGTAGTGTTGAACGAGCTTCTAACCCCAACAAGGGGTTGACCGATGACGAAGAGCAGGCGCAGTGGCGGCGAGAGACGGAGGTGAAGCTGGACAAAGGCGGACGCGCAACGCGGACTTTTAAGGTACGCCTGCCTCGCGGGACTGAGGCGAAACAGGTTGAGCTGTCAGCCTACGCATTCAATGCCGATCGCGTGCGGAGTAAGAGGTCGGTCAAGACGGTTGAGAACCCTGTAGCCTTCGTGCCCGTCAAGCGGCGGGCCTACATTATCGCAGTCGGCGTCAACGCAAATGAAAATGAAGCTTGGGATCTGTCGTTTGCAGCTAATGATGCGCGCCGCATCGAGCGCAACATGCGCGAGCAGCTTGTGCGTGCGGGGCAGTACGCGCTTGATGACATTGTCACGGTGTCGCTGATTTCCGATTACGCTAAGGGGGCGGACGGGCAGAAAGTCTTGCCGCGACGTATGACCGAGAGCTACGCGACGAAGCGCAACTTCCAGACGGTGCTTGAACTCTTGGCAGGAAAGAATGTTGACCCGGCGCTCGTACGTCAACTGCCTGATTATGAAAGGCTGCAATCCCGGTTGCGTCAGGCTCGTCCGGAAGACCTGGTGTTGATTTCGTTCTCAAGCCACGGCTACGCAGACCCGCAGGGCAACTTCTATCTTGTGCCTTATGACATGGGCACGAGCGGCGGCGCGGACCTGGCAGCGCAGGATGTCTTGCGCCGCAGCATCTCAAGTGCGGATCTGAGCCGCTGGTTGCGCGATGTTGACGCAGGCGAGTTGACGATGATCGTTGATGCATGTCATGCAGCCCTATCGGTTCAAACCGCCGGGTTTAAACCGGGGCCGATGGCGAGCCGCGGCCTCGGGCAGTTGGCTTACGACAAGGGGATGCGCATACTGACTTCCACGCAGGCGGGCGACAAGGCGTGGGAAGCGGACGAGCTCTCGGACGTATCAAATGCAGGTGGAACGAGTAGAAAAGGCGATGATCAAAGCAGCGGCGGGGGTAACGGATTGCTCACCTATGTACTGACGCGCGACGGATTGGAGACCTTCAAAGCGGACGCTAATCATGATGGCTCAGTCACGTTGTCGGAATGGCTGACCTATGGCGTCGAGGGAGTGCCCGTGTTGGCGCAAGCCTTGCAGAAACGAATAGACGATCTTAATGCCGCCAATTTGAAAAGCATACCACTCGGCAGCGGCACGGCGGCGCGTGTCATCATCTTGAACCGTAACGATAATAGCGCCTCAACAACCTCCGAATTACAACAACTGCCTTCGCTGTTCGATTTCGCGCGTAAGAGGCGCGATCCCGTTATCGCCGTCGGAAACTATCTCTGAGTGGTTAGAGTACGGCGTGACAGACGTCCCCGCCCTCTACGATGAAGTAACAAAGAGTCAAAACGTCGGCATTGGCCAAGGAACAGAAGCACAAACCATACAACGTGGCTCTAACCATATGCGATTCATTTCCCGGGGAGGCGGGGACGTCCCGACGCAACAGCCAGCGCTGCTTGACTTCACGGATAAACTCAGACGAAAACGTCAGCTGGCTATCGAGAAGCTCACTACCAGGTCAAGACTATGACTGCGCCATCTCCGCAAATTGGTTAATGATCTCTGCGATAACGGCGTTGAGCGCTCGCTAATCAGAAAGCAGGAATATTTGCTTGCTGCATCTGCTCATCGTAACGTTAAGTGAGCTGAGGTTAACTCTCTCAAAGGAAGCAAATGACTCGAAACGCAGATATTAACGATGAATCAGCACGAACATCCGAGAGCTCAGCAGTTGAAGTTCCTGAAGACGAGCTTCAGACACGGGTTTCAAACTATCGCGCAGCGGTCGAAAATCTACCGAATCATGGAGAGCGTAATTGTAAGGACGCCGTATTGACTCTTCTTTTGGCACGGGATGAACTAGCCAATGCTATCCACAGGAGTCCTCACCTAACAAATGATTTAGTGACTGAGATGTCGGGCCTTGATGAACAGGTCAAAGCTAACGCGCATGTAATGTTCACCTGTGCTGGCTCAAAGACTTTCCAGAACTGGCGAGATCTATTTCAACCACCCGAGAGCGCATGGTGGTGGTTCCTGGACAAACGAGTCAGCGACTCTGAAAAAGCGCGCATGGTAGTGTGGGTGCTTCTAACTGGTTTTGCCGTCACGCTGACTATCAGCATCACGGCCGACATTTCCAGTCGATTTTTGGTTGGTGTCCCGGATAAACTTAGTATTCTTAGCACCGCCGCCCAGGTGTTCCTTGCTCTGGTCGCCGGCAGTTCATTTACGCAAGCTGGCCGTGAATGGGCCGCCCGGCTTCTCGCCGCGTTTCACCTTAGACCCAAACTGCAACCGCTTTTCGGGTTTCTCCTATCCCTCATCATAGTGTTAGTAACCATAGGCTTTAGATATAGCCTGCCTTCCATTGCAAGCTATTACAACCAACGAGGAGCTCAATCATACCAGGAGAATAAAGGCGGCGCGGCGCTGGAAGACTTTAAGAGGGCAGTAGCTTTGAATCCGGATAACTCCGAAGCGCAATACAATCTCGCGTATGCCCACGAAAATATTGTTTTTGATTATGAGAAAGCCATGGCAGGTTATCAGAAGGCTGTTGAGCTCAGACCGGATTTTGATGCGGCTTACAATAATCTTGCCCATTTGTATCTTCTTTACCGGTCTGACTATAAGCGTGCGCTGGATATTTTAAGCCGAATTTTCTCAAAACCAATTACCGATACTGATCTGAAATATGCAGCATATAAAAACAGGGCGTGGGCTTTTATAGGTCAGGAACAGTTTGATCTGGCTGATCGCGATTTGCTCCGGGCGCTGGAGATTAAGGATGGTGCTCAGATTCATTGTATGCGAGGGCAGGCACTGTCGGGTCAGGGTAAGAAGGAAGACGCGCTTGTTGAGTGGAGCAAGTGCTTAGAGATGATAAAGGAAGATTCAAAAGGCGTCGAACCATACTGGCAAGCTGTCGCGATAACAGGAATCAGAAAGGAATGATGACATGAGAATACTCACGCTCGGGTGCCTGGCGTTGTTTATAATCTTTCCGAATATGAACAATCGACTCGCGAGCAGGCCGCCGTCGAATACGTGGCTGGCGTCGAATTCAAATGCGGTCGGCAAAATAGTAGAAGTCAATGGAACCGCAAGCATTTCGCGAAAAAACGTCCGGCGACCTTTTCCCGCGCGTCGAAATTTTCAATTGATTCAGGGAGATAAACTCACAGTAGCGAATTCCTCGACCGTTAAAATAATTTGCTTCGATTTACAGCATATCAATCTACAAACGGGATCGCATACTGATATTTGCCAGACGAGTCAATCCAGCGATGTATTTACCAATACTCTTAATCGAGGAAGAGCCGAGATAATCAAAAGACCGAATGGTGAAGTCATCCTGAGTCCGAGAGCAAACGACTATCCTGAATTCCTGGCTAAAATTGTCGACGCCCGTCCTGCGTATTTAGGATCAAGCATCAGTTTCAGGCAGCTTCTGTCAAACGACAAGAGAAACGACCTGGTAAATCAAATTCGAGCGTTACCTTTAACCATATCCGGTGATGAGAAGCGGCTTTTGCTCGTTGACGTTTACTCTATGAATAAAAACTACGATCGCGCGATTGACGAGCTTAACGCCGTATCTAATGCCGCCGATGATCCATTCGTTCAGCTCAACTTGGGAGATTTGTATCTTGCATTGAGCCAGTCCGGTGATGCTAAACGGGCCTATTCCTCTGCCATTAAGGCGGCAAAGAACTTAAGTGATCCGATGGCTGAAGCACTCGCTCAACATGCGTTCGGCCTGTTGCTGGGGTATGAAAGGGCTCGGCTTGAAGATGCTTCAACGGCGTTAATAAGAGCTATTGAGTTATATAGAGATTTGGGCGAGAATCAAGCAGCCAATATGCTGCAAACAGAATTGAGCAACTTCCGATCAAAGCCTTCTAAGCCTTCCCGGCGGCGATCTAGAAGATGAAAGAATTAATTTCCCATAACCGAGATGCCGGAATAGCTCACCATCTCTTAACCGTCGTCCACTCGTCGGAAAAGTGCAGACAAATTAAATGCGCCCCCTCAAAACAATTGCGCGCCTGACAAAAACAGTATTGCTGTTCTGGTTGTGGCTCCTCTCAACCGCCCCCTTCGCCCCGCTTGAGGCTCAGCATCTGGACCTCGTCGTCCAAGTCGGACATACCCGTGAGATTGGGGAAGTCGCCTTCTCGCCGGACGGGAAGACTTTTGCTTCGGGAAGCAACGACAACACAATCAAATTATGGAGCGTTGATGGGGGACGAGAAATCAAAACTCTCAGCGGTCATACTGATTGGGTTTGGGCTGTGGCATTTTCATCCGACAAGAAAACCCTGGCTTCGGGTAGCTTGGACAAAACAATCAAATTGTGGAACGTTGAAACCGGACAAGTAATCATGACTCTGACCGGCCGCGTTGTGGGAGTAGAGACTCCTCCTGTTGATGGACTAAGAGATCGTAATGGAGTACAGGCCGTCGCGTTTTCCCCGGACGGGAAAATATTAGCTTCAGGAAGCCGCGACAAAACAGTGAGGTTGTGGGAGGTCGCTTCTGGGAGAGAACTTCACATTCTCCCTAGTCATACTAATTGGGTGTATTCAGTGGCATTTTCCCCGGACGGGAAAACCTTAGCTTCGGGAAGTAGTGACAACACAATCAAATTATGGGATGTCGCTTCGGGACAAGAACTCAAAACTATCACTGGTCACGATAATTCAGTTTTGTCGGTCGCCTTCTCGCCGGATAGAGAAACTTTAGCTTCGGGAAGCACAGACCAAACAATCAGGGTCTGGGAGATCGCCTCAAGAAAAGAGATCAAAATTTTCAAAGTACGCACCGGCTCGATTTATTCAGTCAAGTTTTCACCGAAAGGGGAAACCCTGGCTTCGGGAGGTGGCGACAATACAATCAGGTTATGGGATATCAAGTCTGAAAAGCAAATCTGGGAGGTCGAGCGTCATAAAGGCTTGGTTCATTCAGTGGCGTTTTCAACGGACGGGCAAACTCTGGCTTCGGGAAGTTTTGACAGCACCGTCAAATTATGGAACGTCAAAACCGGTCAACAAATAAAATCTCTTGATGAACATGCTGTTGAGGTTAATTCAGTGGCGTTTTCACCAGACGGACAAACCCTGGCTTCGGGATGCGATGACAATACAATCAAATTATGGAGTCTCAATTCGGGACAGCAAACTCGGTTTCTTGTAGGTCATACTAAGTCGGTTTCTGCGGTCACCTTCTCGCCGGACGGAAAAACTTTAGCTTCGGGGAGCATGGATGAAACAGTTCGGTTATGGAATCTCGAAACTAGTCAGCAGATCAAATTCCCCTTGGATCATAACGCTTGGGTTCGGTCAGTCGCGTTTTCGCCAGACGGGGAGACTCTCGCTTCAGGAGGCGGTAGCAGCACCATCAACTTATGGAAGGTCAAAACCGGTGAACAGATTAAAGCTCTCGAAAGTAAGATTGGCGATGTTTATTCAATCGCCTTTTCGCCGGATAATGAATCTCTGGCTTATACGGGAAATGCCAGCAGAACAGTCAGATTAGTGAATTTCAGATCCGGACAAGAAATCAGATCCTTTTCACCTTCAGGTGATCAAGACGTTCGAAATAATTCAGTCGTTTTCTCGCCGGACGGGGAAATTCTGGCTTTTGGAAGCAGCGACAAAAAAATCGAGTTGTGGAATGTCAAATCCGGGAAATGGCTAAGAACTCTGACAGGTCATACTGAGGCAGTTGAGTCAATCGCCTTCTCAAAGGATGGGAAAACGCTGATTTCTGGAAGCTATGACAAAACTATCAAATTGTGGAATGTCGACTCAGGACGAGAAATCAAATCTATTGCGAGTCATGCTAAATCGGTTAGTTCAGTGGCCTTCTCAACGAACGGCAAATTTTTTGCTAGCGGCAGCAATGATGCAACCATCAAGCTGTGGGACATGCGAAATAATGAATTGCTGGCAACTTTAATTTCCCTGGAGAGAGACGAGTGGGTTTTAGCCACTCCCGAAGGCCGCTTTGATACCAATAAATCACTCGACCGGGTTGAGGGGCTGCATTGGGTTATTCATACCGAAGGTTTAGAGGCCCTGCCGCTCGATATTTTTATGAGACCGTATTACGAGCCTCGCCTGCTTCCTCGCCTTCTGGCAAATGACGATTTTAGAGAGGTGCCGTCCCTGGAAAGTATCAATCGAGTTCAGCCCAAGGTGACTATCACGGATGTAAAGAGAGACGGTCCGGCGACGGCCACAGTCACCGTCGAAGTCGAAAAAGTTAAACGCACATACCAGCGAGCGCTGAATCCTGTCGTTGAGTCGGGGGCGACAGATTTGCGGCTGTTCAGAGACGGACAACTCGTCGGCTATCGTGATGGGGATCTGCTGAGTCAATCGCAGCGTGGTGAAACTGGATGCAAGCGCGTCGTAGACAATAGCGATAAATGCCGGGCGGTTTTTGAACACGTCACTTTGCCGCAGCAGCAGTGGGTTAACGAAGTCGAGTTCTCAGCCTATGCTTTTAATACTTCAGATGTAAAAAGCCAGACGTCCCGTTTTCTGTTCGAGCTTAATCCACAATCTGTAAACAGAAGAGGCCGGGTGTATCTGATTACGGTGGGCGTAAGCAACTACGAGAACCCGGATTGGAACCTCAAGTTCGCTGCCAATGATGCTCGTTTGGTACGCGACGTAGTGGGCGCGAAGCTGCGTGCGACTGGAGAGTATGACGACGTGGTAGACGTGATGTTGACTGCCGAGGAGCAAGTCGTCAATGGCCGCAAAGTGTTCACGAAGAGCGCGACCAAAAATAACTTTGCGAAGATAATGCGCCTGCTCGCGGGTGAGAAACTTTCTAAGCCAGAGACAAAGGAAATTCCCAACGCGCGAAAAATCGGGAAGGCTACGCCGGAGGACTTGGTGTTGATCTTTTTTTCCAGTCACGGCTACCGCGATAAAGAAAGGTTCTACCTGTTCCCTTATGACACCGGCGCAGGAAGGGGGAGAGACCCCGAAGCTGTAATCCCGCACAGTATCTCAAGCGACGATCTCTACCTGTTGCTCAGAAACATAGATGCCGGTGAAGTGGTCCTCGTGATTGACGCCTGTCATGCTGCGGCGGTGACTGGCAAAGAGTTCAAGCCGGGACCGATGGGCAGCCGCGGGATGGGTCAATTAGCTTACGACAAGGGGATGAGGATTCTGGCGGCGACGCAACCGGACACGCCGGCAGGGGAAGTCGACACCCTCAAACAAAGAAAGATTCAACATGGACTGCTTACTTATGCGTTGGTGGAAGACGGATTAATCAAAGGGCTCGCCGACACTAACCCGGACGGAGTGATTATGTTGGCAGAATGGTTGCAGTATGGCGTTACGGATGTTCCCAGACTATTCGAGCAGGCATTGATGAATCAGAGCCGCCCCCTTGATTCCGGCAACGATCAGGCAGCCGCGCAAGGCAGAACTCGCGTCGGCAGCATCCTTCGAGGCGAAGGAGACGAGTTGACGCAGCAACCATCCCTGTTCGATTTCACAGACAAGGTTAGGAGGAAGCGCCAACTCCCGGTAAGCAGAACGTCACGCCTCAAATAGACAGCGTTTGACGAAACACTTCCGGTTTTGAGGTGCCCTCTAAGCTGCGAAGTTTTCTACTGCTTGAATTGGTCGATTGTTAAGACGCAGCGCGCAAGTCGCTATCGCTGATTGAACGTACTTTTTCGCTTCAATGGTTTCCTTCACTTAATAGTTCTATCCTCGCCAGCAGAAGCGCAGATGCGCGAGCACCGTGCGCGCTTCAACATGAACTTTCAGAAGGCCGCGAACAACATCACTGAACCGGGCGAGACGGAAGTCATCAAGACTATCGGTCGTGAACGAAATGCTTACTACCGGATGTATGACGATTTTCTCAAGAGAGTAAACGCCACGGAAAAGAATGCTCCGGTAAATTCCGCTACGCGAAGTGAGGAAACAGCCGAACGCAGCGAGTACTTCAAACGGCTTGAACCACAGTTCCACAAATTGCGCGCCGAATGTGACCATCTCTTGCAGCTTGACCAGCGCGCGATGCTTGCCAAATCAGAGGCCGCCGGGGGGCTGCGCGCCGCTGGTTCTATCTCACCCTTCTGATAGCTGCTGTATTGGTCGGGGCCGGTCTTGTCCTGGCATTCTTTCTCGCCAATCGAATCGTGAAACCGTTGCGCCAGCTCACAGAAACGACTGCCCGAATCGCAGGCGGCGATCTTAACGCCAAAGTGGAAGTCGGAGATCAGATATTTGTGGTCGGCGCACCCTACGGCATCGGGCAGGCTTTGACCGCCGGGCGAGTGAGTGGCCGCCGCCAATCTAATAAACAAACTGGGAATTCGATGGCCGCCGAGTTCCTACAAACGGACGCAGCGATCAACGAAGGTAACTCCGGCAGCCCCGTCTTCAATATGGAAGGCGAGGTCGTAGGCATCGTGAGCCGCATCATGAGCCGGTCGGGTGGGTCTGAAGGATTGGCCTTCGCTGCGACTTCAAATACTGCAAGGCTTCCTTTGCCCTCCCTAGCCGTTCTAGCACTCAGGCAGCTACCCAGCTACCGAAACACGAATATCTCTTCCCAGCGCGTCCTAACGTTAAATACAAGGGTGATTTCAAAAAGCCCTATGCCTATGACTTGGGTAAAAGGTTCAGAAGGATTTGTACCAAAGCGGGGATTAATGATCTGCGGATTCACGACTTGAGACACTTCGCTACAACCATGCTATTCATGCAGGGTGTGCCGGATGCCATCATTCGTAAAATGACAGGCCACAGAAGCGAGGAGTTGGAACGTTACAAGCACTTCTCAACGCCCTTTCTACAGCAGACCGGAGAGAGGATTGCGGGACAGTTGCAGAAGCAGATAGCTACGTTTTCAGCTACGTTGCCCAAAACAAAAGCACCCGCCAAAAAGCGACGGGTGCAATTGCCTCATTTAAGAGGATTTAGTGGCGGAGCCGACGGGACTCGAACCCGCGACCTCCGACGTGACAGGCCGGCGTTCTAACCAACTGAACTACGACTCCGCGAGAAAACCTTTAGATTTTCAACTGGTAGGCACGGAGGGATTCGAACCCCCAACCTCTTCCTTGTAAGGGAAGCCGTCTACCATTGACATACGTGCCTGAAGAACCATGAAGGCACTCTTTATCAAAGCCTTTTCATTCTACTGAATTTCGCCGCGCTGTCAAATCCACAGCATCTACCTTTTCAAAAGGTAGACAAAAAGGTAGATGCCGCGTTGACTGAGAAAGGGCATCTCAAATGGCGAGAGAACGAAAAGGTTCAATTATCGAGAGAAATGGCAAACTTTACGCGCGAGTGCGGTTCAAAGATGAGAATGGAAAGCAGAGGGACTTGTGGCGGGCAGCGGCAGATCGAAAACAAGCCCGCCTGCTCATTAAACAACTACTGAAGGAGGTTGAAAACTCAACCCCGCAGCAACTGGACGCCTTGAATATGACATTCGCGGAGTTGGCCGACTACTTCACGAAGAACTATCTTCATGCCGCTGTGTACGTTGGTGACAGAAAAGTCTCTGGTGTGCGCTCACTGATTCCGGCCCGTACAGTTGTACAACCTCTTGTAGCTTACTTTGGCCCGCGCAAGCTAAGGTCAATCACTTATGGCGACTTGCGCGCCTACAAACACGCGCGTCTACAGACACCGACAAAGTATGGCAAGCAGCGCAGTATAGCTTGCGTGAATAAAGAACTAGGTCAAATGCGACGGATGTTGAATATCGCAGTTCGTGAGCATTGGCTTCAGCGCAATCCCTTCAATAGTGGCGAATGCTTGATTAGCTCTGCTGATGAGACACACCGGACGCGCATCTTGACGCGCGAAGAAGAAGCGCGGTTACTGGACGCCATTGAAGGCGAACCTAAGCGCGCACACTTGAAGGGAATCCTGCTGATTGCTCTCGACTGTGCTCTAAGAAGAGGCGAAATCTTTACGCTACGATGGTCTGACGTTGACTTAGAGCGCCGTACTATTACCGTCAGAGCCTTTAATGCAAAGACCGCTCGATCACGTACTGTCGCAATGACAACTCGCGTCTATGAGTATCTGATGATGCGTTGGTGGGAATCATCAAGAGACTCTGATGCGTTGGTGTTTGGCGTTCGAGTGACAATAAAAACTGCTTTTTCTAAAGCGTTGAAGGCCGCAGGCATTGCTGACTTTCATCTACACGATTGCAGGCACACAGCCATCACTCGAATGATTCGTGCAGGAATGCCGCCAGTAGAAGTGATGCGCGTTAGTGGTCACACAACCATGAGCGCATTCTATCGCTACGCGAACGTGGATATGGATTCCGTATTTCGCGCAGCAACGTTACTGGACGCCTTCAATGCAGGAGCGCACGCGGTAGCCATACCGGAGACTCTACAGTCACAATCTTCAGAATCGCTGGTTGACATCGTGTCAGAATCAATCAATTAAAGAAATTCTGGTTTAAGGGGAGAAGAAGAGAAGCCTGCTCTATCTTTCGAGCAGGCTTTCGCTTTGAATTGAAGATATGATTCTTACTTTAGAAATTGCGCGTAATTGTCCTTAAAATCTTGACAGAGAAGATATTGTGTCTTTATTGGAGAACTTGAAATATACTCAACTTGTAGCTTAACGCAACTCAAGCACACTTCACCCTAGCCGCGCGTGAGGTAATCACGGCAGCCCAAAGAGCTTCAAGCATCAACTCGCCTTAGACTAAAGGCAACATGCCTTGTAGAAGGCTCTGTACAATCACCATCACTTCGCAGTCTATGCAACTTGTTTCTATGGCTGTCGGTTCTGTAGCTGTCATAGACGTGTCTGGCGATGGCGGCGGGTTAGTAATTGGACAGTCTATGTGTCCCGCGTAAGATGTGAGCGCGGCGCTCAGTATCAAAGTGACCAAAGCGCAGAACTGGCCTAGTTTCTTCATGGTTAGCTCCTTTCAGAAGCAACATGCAAAAATCTTTGCATGTTGACCAGAATAGACCAGCTTTGAATTTTTGTTGCAAGGCGATGGACAGGCGCTTACTATGACGGCGGTCATGCAATATTTTTAGCAACTACTTTGAAAGGCTTGTCTCACATGACCTTGCGAGCCTCACTTTTGCGCCAACTGGAAAATCCAAACTTGAGCCGTGACCAACGGGCAGAGTTGTGCTGTCAGCTTGCGAAAGAAAGGGAAGAGAGCGGCGATTACGCAGGCGCACGCGAAGCATTAGACGAGTTTTGGCAGCGTATAGGCGAGCGACCAAAGATCGAAAAGCTAGAACGGGGCACAGCCGCAGAAGTCTTATTAAGGGTCGGAGTCCTTACTGGCTGGATAGGTAGCAAACAACAGATTGCAGACGCACAAGAGACCGCAAAGAACCTCATTAGCGAAAGCATCTCTCTCTTTGAGTCGGTCAGCTATACGAAGAAAGTAGCAGAAGCGCAGACTGACCTTGCTGTTTGCTACTGGCGCGAAGGCGCATACGATGAAGCGCGAGATGTGCTAAAAGACGCGCTCTCACGACTCAGCGTAGATAGTGAGTTAAGAGCAAAGGCCGTCATGCGGAGCGCAATTGTAGAACGCAGCGCGGCACGATACAAAGACGCGCTTCGCATCCTGACACGTAACGCCTCACTGTTTGAGAAAGTCAAGAGCCATACCATTAAAGGCGGCTTTCATAACGTTCTTGCTGGCGTGCTTGAGGATTTAGGAGCATCAGAGAAGAGGCAGGCTTACATTGATCGTGCGTTTGTGGAATATACGGCAGCAAGTTTTCACTTCGAGCAAGCGGGACATAAGATTTACCGCGCCAATGTTGAGAACAATCTAGGCTTTCTCTTCTTTAAGGCTGGCAGATTCAAAGAAGCGCACAGGCACTTGGGCTATGCACGTCGCCTTTTGATGTACCTCAAAGATAGCAGTGGCGTGGCACAGGTGAATGAGACACGCGCCCGCGTGCTTCTCGCTGAAGGTCGCAATGGCGAAGCAGAAAGAGTAGCAAGAGCAGCGGTCAGAACGTTAGAGAATAGCGGCCAGCAGGCGCTACTAGCCGAAGCATTGATAAGTCACGCCACAGCCCTTGCACGTTTAGGCTATTACAGTCAATCACGTTCTACATTTCAACGCGCGGTCGGAGTGGCGCAAATAGCAGGAGCATTAAATCGTGCTCAAAAGGCGTCACTCACGATGGTCAAAGAGTTGAGCGAGCATCTTGCTACAGACGAAATTCGCGCGCTTGATTCCGGCAGTTTGTTAGGTGAAGAGATGCGACGGCATGAACGCGATTTGATAGAGCAAGCATTGTCAGTATCACAAGGCAGCATCACGCAGGCTGCGCGACTGCTAGGCGTCTCGCATCAAAGGCTAATCTATTTGATAGAGAAAAAGCACAAAGACTTACTCGCCATCAGGACTCCCGCCAAACGCCGCCCAAAGCCTAAGATATAAGAACTACAACGGCTCAGTTCTGAAACTGCCCCCCCCCCATCTACTGACAAACAAGACATTCTTTTAAGGTTACAAGGCAGAAAGGTAGTCGTGATACATCAGCGGAATGATTTTCGGCAGATGCTATTCCATTATCTAAGGCAAACCGACGACCGCTACGATAACGAACACTTCGCGTGCTTTTGAGACATTGTGGAGATACCTTAACGCTGCTGAAGAACTTGAACGATCTAACCACAAACTTTCTACAGATGAAAATTTAGTGTGGCTTTAGGCAGTAAAGTATGTTCTGTACTATTTGTTGGTTCTAATCCCTATAATTAAGAAGACTTTATCTTTCGGCTTATATTTTCATAGTATGTTGTGTACTATAAGGTCTTTGTTGATAATCACTTAAGGGGGGTATTCTGTTGACAGAATGTTGGATATTTGTTATTTTCAGCCCGCCTCTTTTGAGGCTATTGGGTTGAGGGGCTTCTGGCCCACAACCAAGATGTTTGACAATCAAAATTAAGCGAACAAAATCGAAGAGTGATTCCATTGAATCAAGATATTTTGACTCTTATATTTGAAGCCCCATATAACAATCTATAATTGACCTTGACGCCAGTCATATCACTGTCTGGCCTTCTACTCCTTCGATTGAACAGGCGCACCATTCTTTTTGGTCCAATCTCTTGGGCAGGTGGACGTGTGCCTTCATTACGGAAAATCTACACAGCAATATGACGCATCCTACTGCGAAGTCCAATGCAGCGGACCCGCAGTAGGCGGAAAAACTCAAAGATACAGGTGCGGCTGCATACAAACCTGAAGTGCAAATTGGATAAGACAATGCTTGAAATTAAGAACACACAAAATAAAAGTAATTTATCAATCACATACATCAACGACGCTAGTACAAAGTTCGCACATCAGAAGATTTTCAAAGAAGCGAATCTTACAGACGCTGGCAATGCAGAATGCATGGTTAGTCTCTTTGGCGACTTCATGCGCTACTGTAACACACGCAAGAAGTGGCTCACGTGGGATGGTATCAAGTGGAGTGCCGCTGATAGCGGCGTTCCACAGATGGCAGCGGTAGCAGTTGCGCGAATAAGGCACGAAGCAGCTAACAGCGTGCCTGATTTTGAGTCTCGAAAGCGGCTCACCCAATGGGCGCTCTCTAGCGAAAGCGTCAAGAGGTCTTCAGACACGCTACAGATGGCGCAGGCGCTGCCGCAATTCGCAACCAGCATCGAAGATTACGACCAAAACCCGTTTCTCGCTACAACTCCAAACGGGACGCTGGACCTGCACGAGGTACGCTTCAAGCCATCAAGGCGTGAGGACATGCTTACGATGCAATTAGGCACAACCTACGATCTCGACGCCGACGCGCCTCGCTGGAAACAGTTCCTCAGAGAGGTGTTTGTTGATGAAGAATTGATCTCCTACATCCAGCGGGCAGTTGGGTACTCCCTAACCGGAGACACGAGCGAACAGGTTGTGTTTCTCTGTCATGGGAGCGGTGCTAACGGAAAAAGCGTGTTCCTGAATGTCTTAGGAGACCTCTTAGGTGATTACTCAGCGGTAGCGACCTTCGACACGTTCGATGCCAACAACAGAAGCGGAAACTCGAACGATCTGGCGGCTCTGGTAGGGAAGCGCCTCGTCACTGTTAGTGAGATTGAGGAGAACAAGCGGCTTGCTGAAGCCAAGATTAAATCTCTTACAGGCGGTGATTTAATTACCTGCCGCTTCCTGCATAAAGAGTTCTTTACCTACAGGCCACAGTTCAAGATTTGGATGGCGATGAACCACCTGCCAAACATACGCGGAAACGACGTTGGCATTTGGAGGCGAGTTCACCTGATTCCATTTGAACAGTCTTTCAGAGGACGAGAAGATCGCCAACTGACGGATAAGCTCAGGTCAGAGATGGCTGGCATTCTCAATTGGGCACTAGAAGGCTTGCGTATGTGGCAGAAAGACGAGCTTGGCACGCCGACAGCAGTAGCAAAAGCCATTGAGAGCTACCGCACTGACTGTGACTCCGTAGGCCAGTGGATAGGAGAGCGAGCAGAAGTATCTGCCATCGCAATCATGCCTGCTGGCGCAGGATATGAGGATTACAAGCGGTGGTCATTCCAACGTGGTGAAGAACCTCTTAGCCAGAAAAGTTGGTCCAGTTCAATGGCACTGCGGGGGTATCAGAAAGTAAGAAGAAACAAAGGCCAAATCTTCAGCGGCATAGGGCTTGTCGCCGGTGCTGAAGTAAAAGGCTAGTGAGTGTAGGAGTGCATGGTTGTGTAGGGTAAAACCCTAAATCTCTCTCTGAAGATTCTTTCTGGAGAAGTTTATGTATAACCCTACACAGCTATACACTCTGCACTTCTAGCTGCCACAAAGAGTACAAGTTTAACCTGTGAATTGGTGAACATGTGAATATCCTGTGCATTGGATATTGTCTTTTGTAGTTGCCGTTTGATCTTCATCAGAATCAATCAAATACCACATACGCAAGATACTCAGGAGTTGTCACCATAAGCCTGTGAATGGCTCTGCTAACTGGACACTTCAAACAATAGAGAATCCCGCCCGCCAGTGACGCCACAAGCCAATTTCTGGTGTTGTTGGTTCGGTAGTCTGACTCAACGAATATTATTCTGATTAAAGGCACTGACGACCAATATGAGCAAGCTTGAAAGGAGTGAAGCTCTACCACAGGTCCAGATGACTGGATTGGAGGGGAAGAAACCCACACCTAGAAGCTTCAGTACACCCACTACACCCAAGACACTGTTCGCCCCCGCCAGTGGATAAGATGATAGCCGGAAAAGAGGGAGGGCAAGAGCACACTATGAGAGATGGGCTGAGGCATTCTCCATCTGCTCAATCTGTTCATCTTTCTCGTCTATCTCGAAAAGCATCTCATCAATTCGCTCTTCTTTGTCACGAAGCTCTTTCTGTAGAGTCTTTCTCTCTTCCTCAAACCAATCCACAAGTTTTTTGTGCTGCTTGAGCTTCGTGTACATCGTCGCTACAGCCAGTGCCCCCAAGACAAGCCAAGATAGCCACATCAGGTTGATGAACTCTCTGAAGTCTTCTGGCTTAACTGGCCCGATTTCTACATAGTCGTTAAAGAGCCTGCCTGAGCCTGTAAAAAACTCTATGGCTACAGGTGCAAGCAACCAGAACCAAAAAGTGATGATTGCTAGTGTCCAACGTCCCTCTTTAGGCTTGGGCTTTTTGAAGTTGGCAAGTTTCTTTGTTGTCATAGCTACAAAAGCTGCCCTCTGTTATTCTGTGGCTCTGCTACTTTGACAATGAGTCGAAGCAATTAAATGCGTGAAGCGGTATTGAATCTGTAAACGATGAGAACCGCTGAGAGGCACAAAGTGAATGTGCTTCCGGCGATTGCTTGTCATAGGCAGATTCTATTCCAAAATTGGAATAGCAACAAGACAAATCTAGACCTGCTTAACTCATCAGGAGGTAACGAAACCTGATGGGTAGAGCGGCACGCCTCAAACCAGAGCGCCTTCCTGAAAAACTCCTTCAGATACGCAGAGCACTTGGCATTTCACAAACGCAGATGGTCCGCCATCTCGATCTGGAAGATGTCATCTATCACAGCAATCTGTCGGGCTATGAGGTTGGTGAACGTGAGCCGCCGCTGCCAATTCTGCTCCGCTACGCTAAAGCTGCGAATGTCTGGCTAGATGTTCTAGTGGATGACGATCTCGACCTGCCAGAGCGATTGCCAAGTCCAGTTAAGCATGAGGGCATTAGACGGAAATCAAGGGCTGTAAGAACGAGATCAAAGAGACGATAGCTCAAGCGCTTCAATTCGCCGTCATGCGATTCCAATTACGAATAACACGACACGCTTCTGTGATTCGATATTCTAGATCAAGAATGACTTTCAAATCATCTTTCGCTATGTGCGTAATAATCTGCTCAGCAAATAGAACTTTGTTTCTCAAGAACTTCTTGCCTGCGTTTGTTTCGATGTTTTCGAGATAATTAGAGAATTCTTGATACTGCTTTAATGGGTTTTTGAAAGTCGTCTCGTATAGTGAGGCGAGAGCCTGTGTTGGAATATAATTCTCAATCTCTTTACCAGCAGTAAGCCATGCCATTCCACCAAAGTTCCTTATCTCATCCAAGATACGTTGTTTAGTGGAGTTGATTGTGTCACCGCTGTTTTTCTTATCGCTGTCAACCAATAGGATAGCGTTTCTGTTAACTCGCAATATTTTCACTACTTCTTCAGCATCCACATCAGGATCGCTTGCTGATAGATGAGCCAGTAATCTACCCCCGTAGAAAACACATTGATAATGCGCTCCCTCTTTAAGCTGCCCATTTGACCAGAGATCAATCCAATGATTGAAGTATAATCTATCTGATGGACCTTCAAGCCAAACTATCCCGTTTGCCTGTAGAAGATCGCTCGCTCTAATGTCAAGATCATCAAGTATTCCTCTGTTCTCTACATAAGTTGTTACCCGTTTGACAGAGGCACAGGTCATGTCATGTGTGACGTGCAGGATTTGGGCCTTCTCATCGTTCGCAAAAAGGTCAATTGCTACACTGGAATGGGTTGTTAAGAAGAATCGGCTACCCTTCTCAACAGCTACCTTTCGCAGGTATAGCAGGAGACGACGTTGTAGCGCAGGATGGAGATTATTTTCTAGTTCCTCAAAACCGAATAGATACTTAGACAATGGCTTCTTTTCTATGTGAGGGATTAGATGTAAGAATACAAGAACCAGCAGTATTGTTTTCAACCCACTGCCAGTATGTGATAACGGTACTCGCCCTTTTTCTCGCTCCTCGAAGTACAACTCCCAATGCCCTATTCCAAGTTGCTGGACAAGAATCCTTGAGATATGTCCATCAGGCTCAAAGATCGAATTCAATTCGTTAAGCAAGGTGTCTTCAATTAGCGAGCTTGGAAGTGCGGCTTTATTAAGATAGTTTCCAATTGCGTTAGTCACGCCTCTCCCATTCGATTGAATTGCCAACTCACCTGTGTCTGGCTCTGGTGTGATGTCTCTATCTGCAAGTAAACGCTTAAACTCAAATTCAGAAAAGGGATTGCCTTTAACCTTCGCTAAATTACGTTTTTGGCCTTCTAAGCCGTCATAATCGAAAGGAGGGTCAACGGCGACGAATTCAAAACCGCTAGGCGTTAGTTCCCAATCAATTTTCTTCCCTATCCAATGTTTGCCATAGTCCCAATGCTTATAAGGAATTGGGCCTCCAGAAACGTTGGCTTCAAAGACGCGGGCTAGTTCCTTTTCCGTAAGAAGACTCGAAAGCAGAATCTTTGGAGGCTGCCCATGATGTCCTAACTGACTTATATCCTTTGGCACAGTTGCATAATCAATTAAATCAAGTAGTGTTGATTTTCCTGAATTGTTTCTCCCAATTATAAGATTAATTGGGAGAATGCAATCGTAGCCGTACTCATCGTTGCCAAAGCACTTGTAGTTACGAATCTTTAGAGTGACATTATCTATACTCAACGTCGTAATCTCCATCCGCTCAAACCGCTACTCATCTGAGTTAAATGGTTCTTTACCGTCTTTGTCGTAGTTGTGATTCGCGCTCTTTCCAATCAGGCAGGTAAGCACGCATAAAGCTTTTGAAGACTTTGCCATGATTGGGCGCAATGAGGTGGACGAGTTCATGCACGATGACAAATTCCCCAAGACTCTTTGGAAGAGCCAGAAGATTACTGTCGAGGGTAAGGCGTCCTGCGGTTGAGACAGATGCCCACTTGCTCTTCATCTCGCGTAAGTGAATTTGTGGTGCTTTCACGCCGATCTTCGTTGCCCAATGACGAGCAGCCCATCGTAGCTCGTCGGCGTCTTGCCACTTCGTACCGTTTACAGAGCCTCGTGCAGTTTTGGCGCTCATACTCTCCGCAACCTCAAAAGCGCATTGGCAGTTTCTATCATTCGACCAGCGCCGACCAGCGGGCGCAGAATCTTGTATAGTTCAACGCGCAGCTTACTCTTCTCCTGCTCATTCCATTGGTAGTCTGGAAGCTGGTTGAATAGGGAATTGATTTCAACGACCTGTTCTACTGTGATGCTGCCTGCCGTTGGCTTGAGAGTGGCATAGATGGCGAAGCTGTTTTCATCAATGTTCATTCGCTGGCGTTCGGCCTGAGCCTCTACAACTTCCTGCGCCAGCTTCTCGAACTCAAGAAGCGCCTGCTGTGTGTCCAGTTGCCGTTCTTCATAGGCCAGAGCCAATGCCTCTGCTCGCTCTCCAATAGAGAGGAGGAAAGGCTTCGCTCCTCCTTCTGTATCTACTGTGACGGCGAGAATCTTGCGAAGATTCAAGACCTTCGTCGTATCAGATGAATCGCTCTCCTTTAATGCGGCCAGTTCTTGCGGGCCAAGACTGTGAATCTCGTTTGGCAGTTCGAGGTCGCTGCTCGTTGTGTGTTGCCGCAACAGCTCCTGCGTCTTTGCAGTCAGTTCTTTGTCTATATACACGCGATCTGAGTAGGCATTGCGAATCAGCGCATAAAGCTCTGTTAGCCGCTCATAATCGCTCATAAAGGGGCGCAGAAAGGCATCCGGCGAAAGAATATCGTAGAGGCTCTGAAGCTGTTTGAAGAACCGGAATAAGTCTTCACGCTTCCGTTTATCCTCAAAGTATTGGATTGCTCGCTCCTTCGCCTTGTCATCCCACCCTCTGGCGAGCGGCAGATATTCAGGCGCAGTCTCCCGTAGCAGCGTCTCAAACAGTCCCTTCAGAACATCAATGTTCTGGATGACTGAAGTCACCACGTCGGAGTCGAAAGCTAGTGCGTTCTCAAGCTTCTCGAAGATGCCAACGAAGTCCAGTACGAAGCCGTAAGGCTTCACCTGCCCGCTTTCGTCCTCATACGGGCGATTGACGCGCGCAATGGCTTGCAAGAGCACGTGGTCGCGCATAGGTTTGTCCAGATAGAGGCAGTAGAGAATTGGCGCGTCGAATCCGGTGAGAAGCTTTTCTGTGACAATCAGAATCTTTGGCATTCCTTCCTTCTGCGTGAAGGCTTTGCGGACCTGCTTCTCTTCATCTGGATTTAGGTAGAACTCTTTGAGGAGTTCAGTATCGTTGTGTGCTGGCGAATAAACTACGCGCGAGTATTCGGGCGGCAGGTACTTGTCCAGTGCCTTCTTGTAAAGAGCACACGCCTCACGATCAACAGCAACGAGGAAGGCTTTGAAGCCCATAGGCTCGACAGTCTCTTTGTAGTGCTTGGCTACCTGAGCAGCAATCTTGTCCACACGATTGGCGGACTTCATCATCTCTTTGAGTTCCACCGCTCTGTTGAGGATGTTGTTCAGTTCCTCTACGTCACTGATGCCTTCCGCCTCTGCCAGATTCAAGAACTCCCGTTCAAGTGTTTCTCTGTCAACCAGTAGCTCTGATGGCGCAAGAGCATAGTTTAACTGAACAGTAGTGCCATCTATGATTGATTCAGCGATGGAATACTTATCCAGATAGCCTTGCTCGTCATCCTGCCCAAAGACTTTGAATGTGCCTTTGCCTTTTGAGAGGTTATCTATCGGCGTGCCTGTGAAGCCGATGTATGTGGCATTGGGAAGAGCCGCCATCAGGTAGTTGCCAAGATCGCCTCCGGTGGTCCTGTGCGCCTCATCTACGAGGATGATGATGCTCTCCCGCTTGTTGATGTCGGCGGGTATATCATCGAACTTGTGAATCATTGAGACGACCAGCCCTCTGTAGTCGGAAGAGAGGATACGTTGCAAATCGCTCTTGCTCTGTGCCACTTCGACGCTGGTGATGCCGTAGCTAGAGATGTTCTTGAAAAGCTGCGCTTCCAGTTCGTTCCTATCCACGAGCATGAGCACAGTGGGCTTCTCCGCGCCTTGGGCTTCTCGAAGGAGCTTCGAGGCAATGATTATCATGGTCAGCGTCTTACCGCTGCCCTGCGTATGCCATACAAGCCCTCGCCGTTTAGTCGGCTCATAGACCCTCTGAATGACTTTCTCGACGGCGCGTGTCTGGTGCTGCCGTAGGATAAGCTTCGATAGCTCGTCATCTTTGCTGAGGAAGATGATGTAATCACGCAGCACGCGCAGGAAACGCTCTTTATCAAAAAAGGCTTTGACCTTTTGCTCATAGTCGCCCTCCTGCTCCTCTTTCCAGTTAAAGAGATTCTTGCGACTGGTGTTCCATGTCACGCCGTAGAAGAAGTCCAGTAGCTGCGTGACTTCAAACACCTGTGGAGCAATGAGCATCTCTGGCGTTTCACGATGGTAGCGGCGGAACTGCTCAACGCCTATCGCTACAGCATCCCGCTTCGTAGCAGCTTTTGTTTCTGCGATAGCAACGGGGAAGCCATTGATGAGGAAAACGACATCAGCGCGATTGGAGAAGACTACTCCTTTGTGCTTCCACTCGTCTGTGACGTGAAAGACGTTGTTCTCAGGATTCTCGAAGTCTATAAGCCGGACGTTTCGTTCACGATTCTCTTGCGGCACGAAGACGGACTGTTCACCGCGTAGCCATTGGAGAGCATCACGATTGCCTTCAATAGTTGGTTTGAGCAGTCTGAGCCGACGAATAACCTCTGTGGCACGTACTTCATCAAATATGTTGGGGTTCAGGCGTTGTAGTTGTTCTTGAAGGATTTGCGTGAAGAAGAGTCCAGTATTGCCTGAACGTAGTCGCAGAGCTTCTTCTGGCGTAGCGTATTGCCAACCAATCTGCTCCGCATATTTGAGCATTGGATTCTGAACCGCAGAGCGTTCACTCATGACATCGCCTCAACCTGAATAAAAGGCTTTGCCGACAGCTTTCCTGACATAAACCCGTCTAGCGCAGCCCTAAATAACTCTTCTAATAAAGCAATCTCTTGTTCGAGAGCTGCAATCTTATCGTTGCAAGATGTTATGATGTCTGAAATCTCCTTCTGCTGATCGAGCGGTGGTAACGGCACTACTCTTTTTTCAATCACCCCCTTACTTATGTTTGGGTCTTTGCGTGTTCCAATTGCATGACGCATCCAAATTGGCCTTGTGTGTATCAGATAATACAAAAGAAAGGAGGCATTGAATTTTTGGGGGTTTGGCTCGATGCAGCAAACTGCTTGATTGGTCGCTGCTGGAATACCAAGAATACCTGCTTTCCCTATAGTACCTGCGCCCCCGTACATTGCTACCATAACGGTGTGTAGTTGCCTGATTCTCCCACGAATGCTGCTGAATCCTTCTTCGGTAATATGCTCTTCTGTTGCCGTTACAATACTATCGTTCAGGTCTAAAGTTTTGACCCAATTGATTTCGCCCCCGTAGAAATCTTTTCTAGCGCGTGAGGGCGTACTGCCACTTTGTATATTCGCAATTTCCTTAAGTTTAACTGTTTGCCAACTCACCGGCATATCGCCAATCTCAGTATACTTTCTTGTTTCACCGCGTGTGCCATGTGCGAAGAGATACTGCATCAATGCTGCTTTGCGTTCACGTTCGAGACTTAGCTCCTGTTGTCTGGCTTCTTTTGCATCTTGTATAGCTTGAAGCGTATGGGAAATGGCTTTTTGCTCAGGAACCGGCGGGAGCACTACTGGAAGACTCTGAAGAATTTTAGTATTGAGGTTGGGCATTATGCTGCCCACTGAGTTTTGGGCCAAGTATTTCTGACTACTTTCCGTTCCAATAAGAAATGAGAGATAGTTGTTATCAACTCGTGGATTATTCAAGCGCACTAACAAACAACCTGTTCCACACAGCCAGCCTGAATACTCACTTGTAATATATGAATAACGGCTAAAGTCTCCTCGTCTGCTAACAAGAATGTCACCTTCAACCATGTAGTGCTTTGAAAGCGTATCAGCCTTTTGCTTCGAGATATAAGGCAGGCTGTCCACAGCAATCGAGTTGAACCTCAGGTGCGTCGGATTAACGACTGCTATACCGGTTGCTATGTAATCAGATGCGTGAAGCTGACTTCCAAATGGGCCAGTTTGGACAACGCCGCGTCCATTACTACACAAGTCGCCTAATTCTACTCTTTGCCAACCAGATGGAAGAGGTATTTGAGTCATAAGGAAAGCCCATTTTCAAGCTTCAGTCTATGCAAGATTGACGATAGTTCTAAATCAGCATGCTCCCTTTCTAAACGAGCGATAGCAAGGTCTTCTAGAATCGCGCTCAATGAACGGTGGGTAACTCTAGCTCCCACGTCAACGAACTGTGATGGACTTAAGTTGTAATCGGCCTCGCGCACATCATCCAATGAGATGACTTTGCTTAGTTTGTCTTTAGTCTCCCACTGCTTGTACACCTCAACAACGGCTTCAATGCCCTCATCCGTCAGCATATTCTTAGGCTTCTGTTTGACGAAGTAGGCAGAAGCATTCACAAGCAGAAGTTGATTCTTGCGTTCAGCAGGTTTGTTTCGATTCAAGAAAAGAATGATGCCCGCAGCGGTAGTGTTGTAGAAGAGATTATCAGGTAGAAGTGTGATGCTCTCAATAAAATCCTTCTCTACGAACGTCTTGCGTATCTCTTTCTCTTTGTTTGAAGACTTACTACCTGAACCTCTCGATACCGCACCCGTATCCAGTACGACTGCTGCTCTTCCATTGTCGTTAAGTGAAGCCAATACATGCTGCGCCCATCCCCAATCAGCCGACGACCTTGGCGGCGTCCCGTACTCGAAGCGATTGAAAGAGTCGTTCTCATAGAATGCTTCGTCGTAATTGTCCTGATTCCACATTGGATTCGCTACGACATAATCAAAACCCTTCAGTCCCGCGCCTTCTGTGGCAAAGCCGACATTACGGAATGTGTCGCCAATGGCAAAGTGACTGTCTGTGTAGTCATGCAGGAACATGTTCATCTTCGCCATAGCGAAGGTGACTGGATTCAATTCCTGCCCGTACAGCTTTGGCGCTTTGCTCTTCTGGTCTGGATGGTGTTGTTCAAAGACGAGCCGCGCCTTTATCAAAAGTCCGGCAGAGCCGCAGGTGGGGTCGTACACAGTGGTCTTAGGCGCAGGGTCTATGAGCTTCGCCATTAGGATACCTACTTCCTTTGGCGTGTAGAACTCACCAGCACTCTGACCTTGCCCTTCAGCGAATTTCCGCAGCAGATACTCATAAGCCCTCCCCAAGATGTCTGGCTCTGTATTCTTCAGGCCCAATCTATGTCGGCTAATGACCTCTACTAGCTTATGTAATCGCTCCTCATCAATCGTGCGCTGCCCGCTCTGGCGCTCGTTGTAATCTTTGATGTCCAGTACGCCTTGCAAGTCGGGATTCAGACGTGCTACCTCTCGCATGGCATCAGTGACAAACTCCCCCAAACTACCATCCGCAGGATAATTTCGTATCGCCTCCCACCTATACTTGCGAGGGATGTAGAATCGCACAATTGGCTTGCGTCCGGTCTTCAGCGCATCAGCATGATCTGCTTCAATTACCTCATGCGCCGTCTCCGCATCTCCAAACTGTCTTACCTGTTCCGCAAACTCGTCATCGAAGACATCAGAAAGGCGCTTGTAGAAGACCAGCGGCAGGATAAAGTCTTTGAACTTTGGCGCGTCTGTTGCGCCTCTAATGGCACACGCTGCATCCCACAGCCAAGTTTCCAGTGCAGAAATGTCCAGATGCTCGTCAGTTGACGGTGAGAGCGGCAATGCCGTTTGTGCGTTGGAAGCTTTGGTGGTTGCTATCTTGTTGTTTCTAGTCAATGGCTACTCCTCTGAGTTGCATAGAGGCATCATAGCTCTAGCGCGAGCCTGATTGCAGTGAGGCAGCCTGAGAGCGAATCTGCCTGAAGATAAACACCCTATCACAGCGAAAAGAAGAGCGGCAAGACGAGGGAATGGTCAGCCACCACCCATACCCCATAGCTACAATCATCCCCCCATGCCTGTTGATTGAGAGCGGCAACGGGTAGGGGGGCGGCGAGAAAAAGGGACTCCGGTCTGGATACCATCTGCCTTCAGCGGCCAGCGTTATTCTTCGTCCGGCACATATCGCAGAAACTTGTTTGGCTGGCAGCGGAGCACACGACAGAGCTTGTCCAGTGTCACCACGCCAATCATATCGAACTCACCCTTCCATAGCCTTGCTGCCACTGTTGGCGAGATGTCCAGTGCCTTCTGTAGCTGATAGGCAGTTGTCATGCCTCTTTGTTGTGCTATCTCGCTGATGTGGACTGTAATCATAAAGTGCAGGATAGAATGCCGGAAGGTATTACGCAAGTGCGTATGATTTTTCTTGACCAATTATGTTCTGTTGTCTAAGATTCAGATAGTAGCTCAACATGAACAGGACAGAGGGTGAAGCGGTAGATTGAAAAGGTGGATTGAAGCAAAAAGCCCGCGTTTACGGGCCTTTTAGCGTGTTGAGCCTCCCTTGTAAGGGAAGCCGTCTACCATTGACATACGTGCCTGTCGAACCATAAAGGCACTCTTTATCAAAGCCTTTTCATTCTACTGAATTTCGCGGCGCTGTCAAATCCACAGCAGCCACGGGTAGTGGTTCAGTTTGAAATCGTTCACCGCAGAGACGCAGAGATGTCGCAGAGACGACGCAGAGAGTTGAATTCTTTTCTCTGCGTTTGCTCTGTGCTCTCTCGAGTCTCTGCGGTGAAGCCTTCCGCGCTTGCTACAGTAACCAGACGGGCAATTCGTCAGGGCTTGGCCGCACTTTCTCTCGATTGCGCTCGTCCGCTTCATCGCGCGGTTCAGAGGGCTTTGACTCTGGTGTGGAGGATGGCGGTTCTTCGTCCGGTCCCTTCCGTTTCTCGCGGACGGGGTTGATGAGAACATCCTCTACCTGCTTGTCCAATCTCCCTATGACGCCCATGTGTTGAAAGCTTCTCCTTTGCCTGACCGCGCGCGAGTTTCGTGCGGGCCGTGGTTGAAATTAGCAGAGGCCGAGTGGTAAAACTAGCTTGCGGCCAGAGAGAAAGCCGCAAGCGTCTCTCCCTTTATTAACATCATTCAATACTTCATACGCATACAGTTTATGACTGCAAGAGAGTGTCCTGCAAATTGGAAGCGAAGGCCGCACCAGCGCGTCAGTCTCGCGGCGACGCTGATTTTCATCACCGTCTGCGCGTCACTTCTGGCAGGCGCAAGTGCGCAGGAGCGCCAAGACCCCGGCCAGCAAAGACCGCGCAGGGTCGGGCAAGCCGCTACCCCGCAGCCCACGCCAACCCCTGTGCCGAAGACGCCGCCCGCGCCTCTTGGGGGCGAAGAGGTCGGAGAGGGCGACGTCGTGCGCGTCGAAACACAACTCGTCTCCGTGCCCGCAGTTGTCACGGACGGCGCGGGGCATCCCATCAGTGGACTGCGCGCAGAGAACTTTCGCATCTTCGAGGACGGGCAGCCCCAATCAATCTCGAATTTCGCCACCGCCGATGCTCCCTTTGAAGTCGCGCTTCTCTTAGATACTTCTGGCTCGACGCGCGCCGACGTGGCGCTCATACGACGGGCCGCCAACGCCTTTATAGAATCTTTGCGTCCGGGCGACCGCGTCGCCATCATTAGCTTTAACACCTTGCAGGAAGAGAACGACACGCTCGCTACCGTCGAAGTCAAAACGTCTCTGACGAATGATCGCAACACGCTCAGACGCGCGCTGGAATCTGTCGGCGCAAGCAACGGCACGCCCTTTTACGATGCTTTGGAGCGCATAGCTCAAGAGGTCTTTCGCGAGCCGCCGCGCGAAGAAGTGCGTGGCCGTCGCGCCGTTGTAGCCCTGACCGACGGAGTGGATTCTTCGAGCAACGCGGAATTTGCAGACGCGCGCGCGGAGCTGCTAAAGGCGGGACTGACCTCTTATTTCATACAGGTCAATACGGAGGACTACGTAGAGGACCGTTTGATGCGCGATTGCAACGACTTCGGAACACTGAGGCTCTCGCGCACGCAGTTGCAACGTTATCGCAGAATCTTTATCCCGAGCGCGCCCGCGGGCGATTACGAAAGCTTCTGCCAGATGGGGCCGTTCGAGCGCATGAAGGTGAGCCGCGACCTATACAACCTGGCGCGGCTGGAGATGGCGGACATAGCGCGCTCATCGGGCGGCAAGACCTTCGCGGCGGCTGATCTGAGGGAGGCGCGCGCGGCCTTCGCGCAAGTGGCCGGAGAAATCGGCACGCAGTACAGCCTTGGTTATTACCCATCAAACAAAGCGCGCGACGGACGCTTTCGCGCCATACGCGTAGAACTGCACGGCGTCACACGCGGCGCACAAGTGCGCGCCCGCCCCGGCTACAACGCTCCAAAATAAGAAAAGGCAAAAGTAAAAAGGTAAAAGGCAAAAGTTAGGACAAAGCCTGACGGCTTTGAATTAATTATTTGAATCACGCTGAAAGCGTGTCCACACTTTTGCCTTTTACCTTTTTACTTTTACCTTGATTGACGGAAGGGCTGTGAAAAGAGAGCGACAAATCCTTGGCACAATCTCGCGCTGCCTGCGGCTGCGTTGTCCTGTGTGCGGCGAGCAGACCATAGCGGAGTCGCCTTTCAAAATCCGTCATCACTGCACGCGCTGCCACGCTCTCTTTCAACGTGAAGAGGGCTTCTTTGTCGGAGCCATCACGATCAACGTCGTCACCACCGAACTTTTCATACTGGTTCTGTACTTCATCTGTCTCTTGTTGTTCTCCAGCAGCCAGACGATGCTCGTCATTCTCTTTGTGATGGCGCTCCTGTTTCCAATAGCTTTTTACCATCACAGTTGGAGCATCTGGCTGAGTCTGGACCATCTGGTGGAGACGCTGCCGCATTACACGGATGCGGGCAAGCACACTGACAGGGATGTGCGCGGGAAGAGATAAAGCTTAAGCTGCCCATCCTGCGGCCTCGCGCTTGCGCAAGTGCTGAGCTACTGCAAGCGCTGCGGAATGAGCTTAAGGAAGTACGAAATTGTAAGTGATGACGCCTGTGACTTTCACGGGCTGGCCGGAAAGCCTGGTTGGTGAAAAGCAGGCTTGCCATGCCGCTTGCACCGCCGCAGCTTGTAAAAGCGGAGGCCCGCCTAGGGCGCGCGCAGACATGATGCAGCCTCGCTCGTCTATTATGACTTGCACCGGCACTGTGCCGGACTGACGCGCCGCCTTTGCCACGGCAGGATATGCAGGCCGTGGCAGGCTAATAGCCTTCCCGTTAAGAACTCCGGCGCTAATTGGCGCTTTTAAGGTGCCTGACTCTACCGGATTGCCGGGTTCGTTACTACAACGACAGGCGGTCGTAGTCGGTACGCTGGCGGGCTCCGCAGTCTCTACTGTAAACGTAACCCTTGAGACGCCCGTATTTTTACCGGATGGAGTAAAGACATTTGGCAGCGCACTGGCGGCGATACCTATGACAAACGTGAGCATTGAAACCAAGAGGTTCAATAGTAATCTGCGCATAGTTGTCCCTCCGAGAGAGAGTGTCAAAGCCTTAGACACCGGAACAGGCCAAAAGTTCCCGGCATATTAATCGACGCAATCTACTAAGTAGTAGGTTGATACGCGGGAGGAAGTTTACTGCATCCAGCTCTTAATGTCTTCGATGGTTTTGGGGGTCAGAAGCACGGCGTCCGCAGCAAAGATTCCAAACCCGCCCGCGCCGTGCACGCCAAGTAAATCGTGAGACACTTGTTTGCCGCTACCAACTGTCCTCCATACAGGAGCGCCGCTCTGTCCTTCTTCTGTCGCTATCATGTAGCCCAGGCGTGCCCTGTTATACTTTTCCTGCTGCTTCTCCGGACCCAGCTCGCCGTTATTCACAAGTCCCTTGCCCTTCCACTGCGCGATTCCATGTTGCGGCACACGATCAACAGGATAGCCCGAAACAGATACCTTCTCGCCTTCCAGAGTCCTGCGGTCGGGTTGCGGCAGGAGGCGAGTGCCCACGCCCCATTTACTGCTGCCCCAATACCCGAAGCGCCCCTGCTTCCACTTGAGTTTGCCGACCTCTGTGCGAAGCTCTATGACGGCGTAATCGAATAAATCTCTAACCCCGAGCTTGAGAACGGTCTCTGAAGGATGCTGCCACTGACGCGGAAACCGCGCAGCGGTCGTCACAAAACTTCCGACAGGTGATTTGCCCAGTAGGAAAGCGCCCAGACCTTCGATAGGCACGCGCGCCAGATTTTCGGGCGGTCCGGAATTCTTAAACGGGCTATCGTCTCCGGGCGTGACGATGATAATCGGATCCTTGAAGGTGTACGGATCATCTGTGAACTGGCTGTTGTAAACCACGTGCGCTGCTGTCAACACGTGCCGGTCTCCGATTAACGTCCCCGTCGCAGGCCCGCTAACCAGGGTCTTTCCGGGCTCGAAAGGATGCGGGAAGAGAGCCATCACGGAACAGATAAAGCGAAAAGGAGCGACGGCCACGTCTGCGACTAGAGAGAGGCTGCCGTGCTGCGAAGGGCTGTCCGGCTCACTTTTGACGGGTCGGGGCGTAGGCTTCATGAGCCCTCGCGCAGTTGATTTACCGGACGGAGGCTCTTGCGAGGTCCGGCCTCTCAGCAGTTCCGTCACAAGCCCGCTCGGAATATCCAACGTCTTCCCCATGTTGGGATGTGCTATCTCTTCCGCCACCGGAATCCATATCACGGCAAAGCAATCACCCGCAGGCGCTTGTTGAATAGAGGCAATCTGCGCCCGTACATCACAGGAGAACTCCGGCAGAAACGACAGCAGCCCTTCCGGAAACAGCTCGGTCGCCTTGTGCCCGCGCAGGTATTTTCCGTTCAACGGATGGCGGTTGATTCGTCTGGCAAACTCAAGGCGCTCCGTAGTCCCGGCCTTCACTTCATATGCCTTTCCGGCCACACTCAGCAACACGTCGCCCTTCCGAATCTGGTAGTAACGACCGGGCGTAGGCCGAGGCGTCGGCAGCAGCGAATCATCATCCGCGCTTTTTCTTTCCTGCGAGCCCTCTGGAAGACTGGTTTTAATAGCCCGGGTCATGTTAGCGCCCTCCGGAGCGGATAGGGTCCGACAACAGAAACAAGTTTTGTTCCTAAAGATTTATTTAGAAGACAGCATCCAAATATAGAGCTACATGAGGCTCATCAGAATTCATGCTCTTGTTAAATAGACAGGCGAGGCAGAGACGGAATTACAGTACTCCTACCAGCAATAAAATATCAATCCCCATGTGTGCTATTCACATCAGCGTGATAACCCGTCAGTGCCATCCATTAGCTTCAAACTGACCCTGACAAACATGAACAGTGAGAACTTAAAATCATTAGCACACAAAAGCGTCAAGGGCAGCCACATGGCTGCCCCCAACTTATTAATTCAATTGATGAGCCGAGCAGGACTCGAACCTGCGACCCACTGGTTAAAAGCCAGTTGCTCTACCGACTGAGCTATCGGCCCGGGAATGTTGGTGATGTTGACCGGTTGCGGCGTTGGGCCACTGTGGGTGGCTCGTGTCGTAACCGGCGTTGAATTAATATAGCACATGAGATTGCGAAGTGTATAATGCAGCGCCTGTACCTGTTAGTTGAAGGAAAAATGTTGGAGGGAATGGTTGTGACGGAGGAGAAGAAAAGCCCAGGGGTGTCGTACGAGGTGAGAGTGTCGGCGGGTCGAGAGGGGGTTGACCCGGAGGCCCCGGATTGGGAAGTGTGCGAGCTGGAAGACGGGGTCGTTGTCAATAATGCGGATATTTATGACAATCTGACGCTGGCCGAGGCCCATCAAATCGCTGGGATGTGGACGAAGAAAAAGGATGAGGCCGAGGCGGGTTCCTGAGAGCTTTTGGTGAAATCAAAGTTTATGGGGCCATGAAAGTTTTGAAGCTCACCGATAGAGCCGCTGGTGAAAAGCCAGCGGCTCTATCGGTGAGCTTCATCAAATTCAGATTTCAGCCTTCGAGCCAGCTTCCCAGTTTGGAATTCCTACAAATAATTGTTTGGCCGCGCTCGGGCCCGGTGGAGATGAGTCCTATCTCGACGCCTATCTCGCGTGAGAGAAAGTCCACGTACTCGCGCGCTTTCGCGGGGAGCTTGTCCTCTTCCGTGATGCCTTCGGTCGAAGTTCGCCAGCCTTCCAACGTCGCGTAGATTGGCTCTATGCGGCGCAAGTCCTGCGAGACAGCCGGAAAAGAATCCAGCTCCTGTCCATCAAGACGATAGCCTACACAGACTTTGATTTCGTCCAGAGCGTCGAGCACGTCCAGTTTTGTAAGAGCGACGGAGGTGAAGCCGTTAATCTCTGCGGCGTAGCGCGTGGCGAAAGCGTCGAACCAGCCGCAACGTCTGGGACGACCGGTCGAAGCACCGTACTCGCGCCCGCGCTCGCGTATGAGCTGGCCCAGCTCGTCTTCGCCTGCAAGCATCTCTGTCGGAAACGGCCCTTCTCCTACGCGCGTTGTATAGGTACGCACGATGCCAAGTACGTCCGTGATGCGTTGCGGCGCTAATCCTGTGCCGATTGATGCTCCACCCGCAATGGTGCTGGACGAAGTGACGAAAGGATACGTGCCGTGGTCCACGTCAAGGAGCGTGGCCTGCGCGCCTTCGATCAGAATGGAGCGTCCCTCGCGCGCGGCCTTGTTGATGAAATAGGTCGTGTCACCGATAAAGGGCTTGAGACGCTCGGCCAGCCTGGAAGTCTCGTTGAAAATCTTTTCGGGGTCGAGGGCCTGGCCGCCGTAGGCGACGATGATGCGGTTGGCGTCTTCCAGATTGCGCTCGATGCGTGCGCGCAGGACGCTCGCGACCGCAGCGTCCGACGTGCGTATGCCGCGTCGTCCGGCTTTGTCCTCATAGGCAGGGCCGATGCCGCGCAAGGTTGTGCCGACGCGCTCATTGCCCAAGCGCTCCTCGCTCGTGTGGTCCAGAGCGCGGTGGTAGGGAAGTATGAGATGCGCGCGCGAGCTGACGAGCACGCGCTCGGGCGTGACCGAAATGCCCTGCGCCGCGAGACGGTCTGCTTCGTCGAAAAAGGCGGCGGGGTCTATGACCATGCCGTTGCCGAGCACGCAGGTCTTGCCCTCGTGGACTATCCCTGAAGGAAGCAGATGAAGCACAAAAGAGCTTGAGCCGACCTGCACGGAGTGGCCCGCGTTGTGGCCGCCCTGATAGCGCGCGACAATGTCGAAGCGCTCCGCAAGGAGGTCAACGATCTTGCCTTTTCCCTCATCGCCCCACTGGGCTCCGATGACAACAATAATCATAAGACAGTGATAAGTGACGAGTGACAAGTGACAAGTAAGAACAAGCATTTCGCTTGTCACTTGTCACTTATCACTTGTCACTGCTTTCTTCAGCTTGCTTTCTCCAGCTTGACGGGTCTTTCGATGAAATAAAAGCTGCACGTGCCGCGCACTTCTTCCAGGTCCCGTTTTTCGATGGGGAAGAGGCGACACTGGTTGGGACGGTCTTCGTAGATGCCGCAGGAAGTCGTGCCGTCGCGGTGCTTCTTGAGGAAGGGGCACTTGAACAAAATCTCGCAGCACGCGCCGCAGCGATTACATTCGCCCTGGCGAAGCGCGAGTTGCGCCACGACCTCTCCTTTGCGGAAATTGGCGCTCACAAAGCGGCGCAGCTTGCCCTGTACCTGTCGCGCCCGAAACTTTGCGTCCTCGACCGCGCGCGTGCGCGAGCGTTTGGCGGCTAAGGCCAAACGTTCTTCCAGCGAGCGTTTTCCGGGTTTGCGTCCCTGACGCCGGGGCTGTTTCATAGCAGTAGTATTGAGAGACGGCTCACACCTTTTTTTCAACTGCCCGGATGGGCGTTGTCACGCGCGCGTGCCGTTTCGAGTCCCGATATTACTACAACCTTCTCGCTCGGGGGCGCTCCTTTTATCAAATACAGAGAAATGGCGCGGAAGGATTCCCAACGACCCGCTCCGCGCCCCAGAGATCGACGGCCAAGCCTTACGCGCTTTTGGCAACCGTCACATGCTTATCAATCATGCGCGAGATGGCTTCTTTGCTGGTTGCGCCGACCACGCGCTCCTCTTCCTTGCCGCCTTTGAACAGAATCAGCGTCGGGATGCCCTTGATGCCGTAACGCTGAGAGATCGACGGGTTTTCGTCAACGTTGAGTTTGACGACCACCGCCGAGGCCACGTACTTTTCGGCCACGGCCTCGACCGTGGGCGCAAGCATACGACAGGGCGCGCACCAAGCGGCCCAGAAATCCACAAGCACGGGCTTGTCCGATTGCAGCACGTCCTTCTCGAACGACGCATCGCTCACTTCGCTAACATGTTCACTCATACCTTTATCTCTCCTTGATGATTCTCTCTCAGTGGACACAGCCGCCGAAGCGCGCGCGAGCGGTCCCCTTTGCATTTCGGAAAATACTAAACCCTTAAACCTCTAAGTCAGGTGCGCGCCGTGGCGCGATAAAGTTCCAGATACCTGTGCGCGGCGGCCAGCCATGAATTGTCCACGCGCATACCGTTTCGCTGAATCGTTCGCCAAACTTCGGGTTCAGCATAACAGTAAATCGCTTCTGATATTTTTTCAAGCATGGCAGAGGCCGTGTAAGGCCCGAACTTGAAGCCGTTGCCCGTGCCGCGCGAGCGGTCAAAATCCTCAACCGTGTCGTCTAAGCCGCCCGTCGCGCGCACCACCGGCACAGTCCCGTAGCGCAGAGAGTACATCTGGTTCAACCCGCACGGCTCATAGTGCGACGGCATCAGAAAAATATCCGCGCCCGCTTCTATTTGATGCGCGAGCGGCTCGTTAAAGCCACGGTAAACGCCTACCTGTCGCGGCGCGTGGTCGCGCAGAGCCTGTAGAAAATCCTCGTGCTCGCGCGCGCCCGATCCCAGCGAAACAAAAAATGCTCCCGTCGCCAGAATGTGCGGGGCCGCCTGTCGCACAAGGTCAAAGCCCTTCTGCCCGGTCAGGCGCGAGATAGAGGCTATGATGGGACGATCCAAATCTTCCGGCAGATTGTAGCGACGCAGTAGGTCCAGCTTGCACGCGCGCTTGCCCTCCATGTTGTCCGCAGTGAAATGAGCAGCGAGGTGCGGGTCTGTAGCAGGATTCCAGACTTCGTAATCCACGCCGTTGGTGATGCCTACGAGACGGTCGCTTCTGGCACGCAAGAGCCATTCGAGGCCGTGCCCGAATTCCGGCGTCTGTATCTCAAGCGCGTAGCGACGGCTGACGGTCGAAAGCATGTCGCTTGTCATAAGCCCGGCTTTGAGAGCAGAGGCTGCATCCTGCGACATAAAAGCCTCGCGCATCTCGGGCGTCGAAAATCCGAGACGGCTTAAATCTCTCGGGTCGAACGCGCCTTGATAAGCAAGGTTGTGAATGGAAAAGAGCGTGCGCGTGCGCGCATAAAAGGGATCGAACGAGCGGCGCGCGCGCAATTCCACAGCGCCGAAGCCGCCGGGCCAGTCGTTCAAATGAACTACATCGGGCGGAGGCCCGATTCTTTTCAAGAGCGCGAACGCGGCGCGACAGAAAAAGGCGAAACGCTCATGGTCGTCTTTGAAACCGTAGACTGACGAGCGCGCGAAATATTCAGGCGCGTCTATGAGAAAGGCCGGAGCGCCAGCCGCATCGCTCACATGGACGCGCACGCGACGCGGGCTTCCCGGCCACTCTACTTCAAGGTCGTTAATAACGGGTTCGCGAGAGACAAGCGCGCGCTTCGTCTCTTCATAAAGCGGCAGGATGAGCTGCGCATCGACGCCTATCGCACGCAGGGCTTTCGGCAGCGCACCCGCGACATCGCCCAGGCCGCCTGTTTTGGCGAAAGGCACAGCTTCAGACGAAAGTATCGCGACGCGCAAAACTCTTTACCCTACGCCACCCAGAATTTGAAAAGGTCGGCGCACACAAAAAAAGATTAAATTTCCAGAGCGTTAATCCAGGCCAGTACTATAAAGAAAGCAGTGATGAGTGACAAGGGACAGGAAAGGGATGAGGGCGGAGGGATGAGGGATGAATGAAAGCAAAGAACGCTCTTTCTTTACTTCATCCCTCATCCCTCCGCCCTCATCCCTGCTTTTTAGCTCTGCATTGACGAGAGGAATTCGGCGTTGGTCTTGGTCTTCTCCAGACGTTCGAGGACGACTTCCATCTGCTCGACGGGCGAGAGCGGATTCAAGACGCGGCGCATGACCCAGATGCGGTTGAGATCTTCTTTGCTGATGAGAAGCTCCTCTTTGCGCGTGCCGGAGCGTTGGAGGTCTATGGCCGGGAACAGGCGTTTGTCCGAGAGTCTGCGGTCGAGGTGGATTTCACTGTTGCCAGTGCCCTTGAACTCCTCGAAGATGACGTCGTCCATGCGAGAGCCCGTATCAATCAGAGCGGTCGCGATAATCGTCAGGCTTCCGCCCTCTTCTATGTTGCGGGCCGCGCCGAAAAATCTCTTCGGGCGCTGAAGAGCGTTCGAGTCTATACCGCCGGAGAGAATCTTGCCCGAAGGCGGAACTACTGCGTTGTGCGCGCGCGCAAGGCGCGTGATGGAATCCAGAAGGATGACTACATCGCGTTTGTGCTCCACGAGCCGCTTGGCTTTTTCAATCACCATGTCGGCAACCTGCACGTGGCGGGTCGGCGGCTCGTCAAAGGTCGAAGAGATGACTTCGCCGTTGACCGAGCGCTGCATGTCCGTGACTTCCTCGGGCCGCTCGTCAATGAGCAGCACGATGAGCGTGACTTCCGGATGATTCTCTGTGATGGAGTTGGCGATGGTTTGCAGGAGCATCGTCTTGCCGGTGCGCGGCGGCGCGACAATCAATGCGCGCTGTCCCTTGCCGAGCGGCGTGACGAGATCAAGCACGCGCGACGAAAGATTGTCGGACGTGGTCTCCATACGCAATTGCTCGTCAGGGTAGAGCGGCGTCAGGTTGTCGAAGAAGACTTTCTCGCGCGCCTGATCCGGCGCTTCAAAGTTGATCGCCTCGACCTTGATGAGCGCGAAATAACGCTCGCCCTCTTTGGGCGGTCGAATCTGCCCAGACACGGTATCGCCCGTGCGCAGGTCGAACTTGCGAATCTGCGACGGGCTGACATAGATGTCGTCGGGGCCGGGCAGATAGTTGTACTCGGGCGCGCGCAGGAAGCCGAAGCCGTCGGGCAGGGTTTCCAGCACGCCCTCGGAAAAGATAAGACCGCTCTTTTCCGTCTGCGCCGCGAGAATCTTAAAGACCAATTCCTGCTTGCGCATGCCTGTCGCGCCGGGCACGTCCATGTTCTTGGCAATCGACGTGAGCTTGGAGATGGACATCTCCTTCAGGTCGGACAGATTAAAAATCTCTTCGCCCGTCTCGTCTTTGGCGGGGCGTTCCCGCTCTCGCTCTACGGCGCGCTCGGGCGGAGCCTCGGCGGTGGCTGTGGTTGAAGCCGTTCCGTTTTCGCCGTTGGCTGTGGTGTTGCTGCTTTTTCTTGGTGACATTTCTACTCTTCTCTTCGTCGCGCCCACACAGAGATGTTATGGCCGCGCTCTAAATTAACGACGCGCTTTTTCTGGCAGTCGCCGTTTCGGTTGTCAATTGTTAATGAAAGCTTTCGTGATGAATCGGGAATGATACCTCTTGGTTCAGGACGTATCGGGGAACTCTAAGCGGCGCTCGGTGGGGCGCTACGATCTGCCTCTGTTGCTGCCGCTCGGAAACTACTGGCGAGGCTGGGGCGGCAGGCGGGGCAACATCTCTCAGAGACGTCCATCTCGAAATTTCGCTACATGTGCGCGGGAATCTTTCCGACACACTTTTGATGCCGGACTCGTCTCGCGCGTGGCCTCACATTCATTGATTGAGAAAATCCTCAGGGGAAAAATGGAATTTTAGACTTTGGATTTGCAATTTCAGATTTTAGATTAAAGACGGAGAGATAGCAAACCTTGCAGGCGCAATCCAAAATCTAAAATCAAAAATCTAAAATTGTTTGATAGCCTCTTCGATAGTGCGCCACAACTGCTCGCGTCCCCGGCCCGACACGGCGGAATAAGCAATTATCTCGTCCGTGCTGACCGCATGCCGGACGCGCTCCAGATTCTTGCGCAACTCATTTTGAGAGAGCTTGTCGGATTTCGTGGCGACGACGATGCGCGGCTTTTGGTTGACGGAAAGCCACTCGTCGAGCTGTAAATCCAATTTTGAGGGATCGTGGCGCGCGTCTACGATATGAATTGATAGCACAAGCGCGCCGCGCTTGGCAAGGTAATCGGTCGCCATTTCCCCCCATTCGCTGCGCATCCCTTTGGGCACACGCGCGTAACCATAGCCGGGCAAATCAACGAAACGAAAACGCTTGTTGATGAGAAAGAAGTTGAGCGACTGTGTGCGACCGGGCGTCCCCGAAGTGCGCGCCAGACCTTTAACGCCCAGGAGCGAATTTATCAAGCTGGATTTCCCGACGTTCGAGCGCCCCAGAAAAGCTATCTCCGGGACGGGGTCGCGCGGCCAATCCTCCTCCTTAAACGCGCTCTTGATAAATTCGGCGCTCGTAACTTTCATAAAACAGTGACACGTGACGAGTGACAAGTGACGAGCAAGAAGTTTTTAACTTGTCACTCGTCACTTGTCACTTGTCACTTCGCTTCTGCTGCCTGTGCGCGGGCGGCGGCCATCTGCTTGAGCATCTCGCGCATACGCGTCATGCGCTCCTGTGCGTCGGGCAGACTCATGACGACCTTTTCAAGATGCTGCATGTAGGTAGGCATGCCGGATTTCTGTCGAATCTCAGGGATGAAAGGTTCGAGCTTGGCGTAGACGCCGATGTGTTCGCCGTTGGCGGCGTTGAACATCTGCTCGTCGAGCGCGCCGTGGACGACGAAAGAACAGGCCATGTCCCAGTAGGTCGTGACCATGCGGAAGTAGGCGCTCTTTTCGCCCACCCCGGCGGCGTAGACTTCCTCAAAGCTGCCGGGATGAAACTCGCCAAAGTACCACTGGCGCGCCTGGCGCATGATCTCTTCGCGGCGCAGGTCGTAGAGCTTCAAAATCAGATTCGCGCTTTCAACTTTATCACTCATTTTTTTATTCTCCATGTCAGAGGGATTCAACACGCACGCGCTTCGAGCGCCGCGCGTCCAAAAGAATTATTAAAGATGCTTTGCACGGGAGCGCGCTCGGGGCGGAAGGCGCACCATACCAGAGTCGGCTGAGAAAAGAAAAGTCGGACTGTCAAAAAAACAGAGGGCGCTTTGGAAGAAAATGCTTTCACTTCCAGAGCGCCCTCAAAGTTTGCGCGCTTATTCAGCGATGGTTTGCACGCCTTGCGAAGGCGGCTCGGTTGTCCAGAGCGGCGGCGTCTTGGCGTCGTCGGGCCGCGCCGAAGCATCGGTCGGGCAAGCGTCTTCGAGCGCGATGGTCAACACTTCGTCAATCGTCTCGACAAAGTTGATGTCCATCGAATCGCGCACTTCAGCATCTACTTCGACTAAATCCTTCTCGTTGTCCTTCGGAAGAATCAACGTCGTGATGCCGAAGCGATGCGCCGCCAGAAGTTTTTCCTTCATGCCGCCGATGGGAAGCACTCGCCCACGCAAAGTGATTTCGCCCGTCATCGCCACGTCCCTACGGACAGGCACGCGCATCAAGGACGAAGCCATAGCGGTCGCCAGCGTAATCCCCGCAGACGGGCCGTCCTTCGGAATCGCGCCCTCGGGGATGTGTATGTGCAGGTCGCGCTTGCGTATAAAGTCCATGCTCATGCCTAAGCGCTCCGCGCGCGCCTTGATGCAGGTCAAAGCGGCCTGCGCCGATTCCTGCATGACTTCGCCGAGCTTGCCTGTCAGCATCACGCCGCCGCGACCGTTCGTGAGCGTGGCTTCGATTTGCAGGACTTCGCCGCCGACTTCAGTCCATGCAAGGCCCGTCGCCAATCCGATTTCACTCTCGGCGGCAATGCCTTGCTGGCGGAACTTGACGGGGCCGAGCATCTCGCGCACGCGCTCTGCCGAGACAGACTCTTTGAACTCCTCGCCCGCATGCTCGGACACGACCTTGCGCGCGATCTTGCGCATGCAGGAGCCAAGCTCGCGCTCAAGATTACGCACGCCCGCCTCTCGCGTGTAGTGGCGAATGATTTCGAGGATGCTTTCATCCATGAACTCGACCTGCTCGGCCTTGAGACCGTTGGCCTCGGCCTGTTTGGGCACGAGGTGGCGCTTGGCGATTTCCAGTTTCTCGCGCTCTGTGTAGCCCGAGAGCCGCAGGATTTCCAAGCGGTCCTGCAAAGGCGGCGGAATCGTGTGCAGCACGTTGGCCGTCGCGATGAAGAAGACCTTCGACAGGTCGTACTCGACATCCAGATAGTGATCCTGAAACGTGTTGTTCTGTTCAGGGTCTAAGACTTCAAGCAGTGCTGCGCTCGGGTCGCCGCGAAAATCCGCGCCGAGCTTGTCAACCTCGTCCAAAAGGATAAGAGGATTGACCGTGCCTGCCTTTTTCATCATCTGAATAATCTGGCCGGGGAGCGCGCCGATGTAGGTGCGACGGTGGCCGCGAACCTCCGCCTCGTCGCGCACGCCGCCTAAAGAGAGGCGCACAAATTTGCGGCCCGTGGCGCGGGCGATGGATTTTCCAAGACTCGTCTTGCCCACTCCCGGCGGGCCGACGAAGCAGAGAATAGAGCCCTTAGGATTTTTGACTAACTGGCGCACGGCCAGATTCTCAAGAATGCGGTCCTTGATTTTCTCCAGCCCGTAATGGTCGTCGTTCAAAACCTCTTCGGCTTTCGTGAGGTCTCGAATCTCCTTGGACTTCTGTTTCCAGGGCACGCTCAGGAGCCAGTCGATGTAGGTGCGCGAGACTGTTCCTTCCGCAGACATCGGCGGCATTGCTTCAAGGCGATGCAATTCCTGCAAAGCCTTTTCCTTCGCCTCGTCCGACATCCCGGCCTCTTCGATGCGCTTCTTCAAATCCTCCATCTCGGCCTTCTCGTCCTTGCGGCCAAGCTCTTTGTGAATCGCTTTAATCTGCTCGTTGAGGTAGTACTCTTTCTGCGCCTTCTCCATCTGTCGCTTGACGCGCGTTTGGATGGTGCGGTCTAGCTGGCGCTTTTCAATCTCCATTTCGAGCAACTCGATCAAGCGTTGCAGGCGCGCCTGCGCGGAGAAGATTTCCAGCAAGCCCTGTTTGTCTTCGACAGAGATGCGAAGCTGCGAGGCGAGCGCGTCGGCCAGATGCGACGGGTCTTGATTACGCAGAGCGGTTTGCAGGGCGTCTGTCTGCGCATCAGGCGCAAGACGCAGGTGCTGCTCGACGAGCTGGTGTATGCGCTGGACGAGCGCCTCCACGCGCTGGCCTTCCTCGGAGACGACCGGCGCGCGGCGCACGATGGCCGTAAAAGCTCCGTTGTTATTTTCCACACGCACGGTGGTCGCGCGCTCGCGCCCTTCGACGACGACCTTGATCTGGCCGTTGTCCTGCTTCTGCGATTGCAGGATGCGGCCCAAGGTGCCGACGCTGTAAATCTGCTCGGGCGTGGGCTCGTCCACGCTGGCGTCGTGCTGCGTGGCTAGAAAGATGGTGCGGTCTGCGGCTAACGCCTCTTCGAGGGCGCGCACGGAACCGGGCCGCCCGATTTTGAAAGCGACCTTGGTGAAGGGAAAAATCACCACGTCGCGAATCGGGACCATGGGATAGCGCACAATGTCTGTGGGAATGTGGTCTGAGTATTCTTCCATAACCTGATTATTTAACTCCGCCGGAAAACTAGCAACCTAGTGAAGAAGGGCGAGCCGTTCGGAAAGCGCCGTCTCGCCCTCATGCAACACGTTTAATTCTAAACCATTTCAACGACCCGCGCCACCACCAAGTAAAAAGGTAAAAGGCAAAAGGCAAAAGTAGGACATGGCGCTTGGTCCACTTTTGCCTTTTACCTTCTTAGTTTTACCTTGATTATGCAGCGGCGTCGTCGACGCCCGATAAGCCTTCGCCGGGAATGGCGCGGCGGCGGTCGACCATCTCGCGCGTGATGATAAATTCCTTGATGCGCTTCTGGCTGGGCAGCGTGTACATGGCATCCAATAGCAGCTCTTCCAGAATCATCATCAGCCCACGCGCTCCGACCTTTCTTTCGACGGCCTGACGGGCCACGGCCTTTAAGGCATCGTCCGTGAATTTGAGCTTCACGTTGTCGAAATCGAAACGCTTCTGATACTGCTTGACAAGCGCGTTCTTCGGCTCGGTCAAAATCCGTATCAGCGCATCCTCGTCCAGCTCGTGCAGCACACCGCAGACCGGGAGCCGCCCTACGAATTCCGGTATCAAGCCGTACTTGACCAAATCCTCGGGCTGAACGGCGGTCAGCGCTTCGGCGTTGCGCTTGCTGCCGGATTTGATGTCAGCGTGAAAACCCATGGACTTATTGCGCAGACGCTTTTCGACGACCTTTTCAAGACCGACGAACGCGCCGCCGCAGATAAAGAGTATGTTGGTCGTATCGACGGGGAAGAACTCCTGATGCGGGTGCTTGCGTCCGCCCTGAGGCGGGACGTTGGCGACCGTGCCTTCCAGAATTTTCAGGAGCGCCTGCTGCACGCCTTCGCCCGAAACGTCGCGTGTAATCGAAGGGTTCTCGTCCTTGCGGCAAATCTTGTCAACTTCGTCTATATAGATGATGCCCTGCTGCGCTCGCTCGACATCGCCGTTAGCGGCTTGCAGGAGCTTCAAAATAATGTTCTCTACATCCTCGCCTACATAGCCCGCTTCCGTGAGCGTTGTCGCATCAACGATAGTGAAGGGGACTGAGAGCATGCGCGCGAGGGTTTGCGCGAGCAGTGTCTTGCCCGTGCCCGTCGGGCCAATCAGGAGGATGTTGGATTTTTGAATCTCGACATCGGAACGGCGGCGCGAAAGCTCTATGCGTTTGTAATGCTGGTAGACGGCAACGGCCAGACGCTTTTTCGTCTCCTCCTGCCCGATGACGTATTCATCAAGGAAGGATTTTATCTCGCCGGGCTTTGGCAGAGGCGGGCGGGTCGCTACCGATTCGGCCTGCTGGTCATCCGTTATGATCTCGTTGCAGATGTCGATGCACTCATTGCAGATGTAGACAGTGGGACCGGCAATGAGCTTCTTCACCTCGTTCTGCGACTTACCGCAAAACGAGCAGCGCAACGTGTCATCGGTTCGTCTTACCATATTCGTTTCGGGGACTCGAAGGGATCGAATTAGGTCGAACTCTCAAAACGGCTGTCGGGCAGCCATAGAGGATTATACTTTCAAACAAGGGAGTGTGCCTAGCCGAACGATAGAAATTTTTTTGAGCTACTCGCGGTGCGCGATAACTTCGTCAATCAGGCCGTACTCCTTGGCCTGCATGGAGCTCATGATGCGGTCGCGCTCCACGTCGCGCTCAATGGTGTCGTAGTCCTGTCCCGTGTGCTTGGCTAGAATTTGTGAAGTCAGCTCGCGCATGCGGATGATTTCTTCAGCCTGAATACGGATGTCCGTGGCCTGGCCCTGTGCGCCGCCCGAAGGCTGGTGAATGAGTATGCGCGAATTGGGCAGAGCAAAGCGCTTGCCCTTGGTGCCTGCGGCCAGCAGCATTGCTCCCATGGAAGCGCACTGGCCCACACAGATGGTTGTTACGTCGGGGCGTATGAACTGCATGGTGTCGTAGATTGCCATGCCGGCGGTGATGGAGCCGCCCGGAGAATTGATGTAAATGTTGATGTCTTTCTCGGGGTCTTCGGCTTCGAGAAAGAGAAGCTGGGCGACGATCAGGTTGGCGACCATGTCGTCAATCGGCGTGCCTAAAAAGATAATGTTGTCTTTCAGCAGACGCGAGTAAATGTCGAAGGCGCGCTCGCCACGCGACGTTTGCTCGACGACCATCGGAACTAAAGCCATAACTACTGCCTCTCTTGTATCTTTCCACGCTCTTCTAAAAGAAGAGCACGCCGTCTATCTTACAGTCTTTGTCAACACCCGCGCGAGAAAAACTTTTGCGAGAGCCTCAAAGCATCATGCGCTCTTTGAGGAAGACTCGGCATGAGCTTCACTTTCATCTTCGCTCGCGACGCTTTCCGTCTGGTCTTCATCGGCCACAGCCGCCGCTTCTGTGCTCTCCGGCGCTTCTTCAACTTCTTCGCGCCACTCTTCGTCGCTCACGCGCGCGTTGTCAATGAGAAGGTCGAGCGCCTTACGATTGCGCAACCTATCGGCGATGCTAGTAGCGCCCCCCTGCTTTGTCAAGGCAGCGCGCACTTGCTCCGGCGCTTGACGCGAAGCTTCCGCAATACGATTGATTTCTTCCTCAACTTCTTCGTCCGTGACCGTGAGATTCTCAAGCTCCGCGATGCGCTCCAGAAGCATTGAGCCGCGCACGTCGTCCGCCGCCTGCGTCTTCATCTCTTCGCGCACGCCTTCCCAGTTAATCTCTGTCTGGCGCGGGTCAACACCGCGTCCCATCATCTCGCGCATGATTGTCTGCAAGCGATGCTGCGTCTGGTGCTCGACCAGCGTCTCGGGCACTTCAAACGGATGTGCTTCCACGAGCTTGCGCATCACATCCGAGCGCAAGCGGCCTTCGGATTCAGCGCTGGAGCGCGACTGCAAATCCTCGCGCACCTTGACGCGCAAAGTATCCAGCGAATCAAACTCTTCGCCCATGCTACGCGCCCACTCGTCATCCACCTCCGGCAATTCCTTGCGGCGCACAGCCGTCACATTGGCCGTGTACTCGACCCTCTTTCCGGCCAGACCCGGAGACGTGAAATCTTCCGGGTAAGCGACCATGAAAGTTTTCTGCTCGTCCGCAGCGACGCCTAATAGATTGTCCGTAAATTCCTGTTGCACGCCCGCGCCGCCCAGTTCTACGTCCACATCCTCGACCTTGATGTCTTCGGCTTCCGCGTCGTCCACAAACTTGCCTACGAAGTTGACCGTCACGGTGTCGCCGATTTCAGCGCCGCGATCCTCCACGGGTTCGAGCGAGGCAGACGCTTCACGCAAGCCTTCTATGACGCGCTCGACATCTTCGTCATTCACGGGTCGCGTCATTCGCGCCGCTTCCAGACCCTTGTATTCGCCAATCTCTACTTCCGGCAGAATCTCCACGTGAACGTGAAGCGAGATGGGCTCCGCGCCCAGCTTGTCCAGAGCATCTTGATTATCAAGATGAATATCCGGCTCGCCCAGAACGACCAGTTGACGTTCCTCTATCGCATCCTGCACGGCCTGCGGAACCAGCTCGCGCAAGACCTCGCTGCGAATCTCATTCTTAAAGCGCGTCTGGACAACGGAGCGCGGCGTGTGTCCGCGACGGAAACCCGGCACGGTCGCAGCACGGGCGTACTGCTCCGAGATGCGCTCGTAGGCCGAGCGCACAACGTTGGCTTCGATCTCAATCTTAATCTCCTTGCGTGTCGGAGACAGGTCCACCACTTCAGTCTTCATAAAAGATCAAAGCCCGCGCGGGACGTGCGCCGCGAACGGGCCTCCTTCCAAATGGAAAATGACGTACTTGATAAACGAAACATTAAAGCTGTTGGTGCGAAAGGGGGGACTCGAACCCCCACCCCTTACGGGACACGGTTCTAAGCCGTGCGCGGCTGCCAATTACGCCACTTTCGCATGCGTACTAACTCAAATGACTTGCCCTGCGGCGTCGAGAATAATAACACGCCATGCAGGGATAGTCACAAAGGGGTGCGTGTTCCGAGCGAACGGAGGAAGGTAAGGGATGATGGCGGGAAATGTCCAGCCGGGCCGAACGAGCAATAGTGTGTCAGTTTGAAATCAGCGAGCGGATTCTCATTAAGTCATTCACCGCCGAGACGCAGAGAGCGCAGAGGGGGCACAGAGAAAAGAATTTAACTCTCTGCGTCGTCTATGCGCTCTCTGCGTCTCGGCGGTGAATCTTTTGCTTAGAGGGCTGAGCCGCCAAAGCGCAGGAGGCTGACGTCGCCGGTGGCGGACGTGATGCGCAGGGAGCGTGAGCCGTTGCCGAGGCGGCCTCGCGCACGCTCGCCGGGGCCGTACTGTTTGGTTTCGATTTGAAGCGGAAAGTCCGTCTTCAAACTGCCGGTCGCGCTCGACAGGTAAACTTCGCCGTCAAGGTCGGAAGGCATACGCACGCTCACGTCTCCCGAAGCCGAGGCGAATTCCATGTTGCCCGTGCCGTCGAGCCGCGTTATCTCCACCTCGACGTTGCCGCTCGCGCTCTTGGCGCTGACAGTGCCCGTCACGTTCTTAACACGCATCTCGCCGCTCGCGGTCGAAGCATCAATCTTGCCCGAGATATCGCTGATAGAGACGTTGCCGCTCGCGGTGTGAACCCGTAGGTCGCCCGAGAGGTTGGTCATGTTGATGTCGCCGCTCGCGGTCGAAATCTTATCGAACTGGTAGCTGATGGAGCGCGGGACCAGAACTTCAAAGCGTACGCTTGCGTCGCAGTTGCAGGGACGCTGGTATTGCACGCCGACCGAGATGTTGCCGGGGCCGCTCATGTCCTCAATCTCCACCTTGTCGCGGTCGCGGCCCTCCTTAAAGCCGTTGACCGTGATGGCGTCAGTGTCCGCTCCACGGACAATAACGTTGCCCGAGACGTTGCGGATGCTGATGGACGCACCCGCGCCCAGGCGGTAGGTTTTTTGAAAATCCTGCGCCGTCGCCGGGACGATAAACGCGGCGAGGAGCAGCGCGGGCGCGGCCACGAAACGAAGCATGCTTCTCATAATTGAAAATCCTCCTGTTAAGTTGCGGGTCAAAAAATTTGCAGGCCAAATCGCTGCTTTCAAAAGGTAAACACCGCGAGCGCGGCTTTCGTGGCAAATAATTTTACCGCGTTAGACCTGTGACATTCCGGCAGGGTAACTGGTCGTTGCCCCAAATATTGACGTCGGCGTCTCTCGTCGCATATTGTCACGCTCAGGTAGCGATGAGAGATTCAGTCGGGGACGAGCCGGGGGCGCTGGCAGGTATCAATGAATGAGACCGAAGAGACGCTGGATTAAAAGATTTGCCCTCATGTTATCGTCCCTGCTTTTTTGTGGGGTGCTTCTCTTGTTGATGGAAGCCGGGACGAGATTCCTGAAGCCGGAGATAAATTTTCAGGATACAGAGCGAGGGTTACTGCGCGAGAAAGCCTTCGGCGATACTTACGGATGGAAGCCAAACGCCGACGGAATTTGCTTCGGCAAGCGTGTCTTTATAGACAACTCCGGTTTCAGAAAGATGACCAGACCGGCAGCGTTCACAGAGTCTTGGTTGGTCCTGGGCGACTCGGTGGCCTTCGGCGTCGGAGTAGATGAGGAAGACACCTACGTTCAACTGCTACAGAATAATTTCCCCACACGCAAGGTCTTGAATACCGCCGTCATCGGCTACAACATCAGGAATTACAGAGACGTTCTCTATCACTTCATCACCGACCAGAACGATGCGCCCAACCTTAAAAGAGTGCTCCTCTTTCTCTGCTTGAATGACATAGAACCCGGTCGCATGCTCGAAAAAGATTTAGAAGGCGGAATTTTTCAATCCGATAAAGCCCAGAGACTTTTATCCTTTCTGCGGCGCAACTCCAAACTCTATATCCTTATCAAAGATGCCGTCTCGGACAGAAGCAAACATTATTTCTTACACGATTCACAACTGTACGCGGAGGCGGGCGAAGACTTCACAACCGCGATGAATATTCTGGAAGAGATGAATACAACTGCGCGCGTACGGGACATTGATTTTACGGTCGTCATACTCCCTTATGAATACCAGTTGAGAACCGGGGACGAGCAATACCTTCTCCCACAAAAACGTCTCGCCGCTTATTTTGACGAAAAGGGAATTGACTACATAGACGCTTACGACTATTTCAAGCGAACGGGCGGCGCTAAGGACTACTACCTCTACGCAGACTTCGGCCACTTTTCCAAAAAGGGTCATCAAATGGTTTTCAATCTCATGAAAGAGCGATTGAAACCTGACTAAGCCGAATTCTACACGATTTATTCACCGCCGAGACGCAGAGGGCGCAGAGAGTTGAATTTCTCTGCGTCGTCTCCGCGCCCTCTGCGTCTCGGCGGTGAATCCTGTTTAAAATTGAACCATTATCCCTCAACGTGGAGGCTTGCCGGGTGGGATGCTTTTTATGAGATAATGCAAGGCTTTCCGAAAAGCTCAAAATCTTTCACGAAGAGGATTCACATGAAGCGTCTCCTGGTTTCATTCAGCATCCTGCTCGTCGCGTTGGCCGCCGTGGCGGCGCAACAGGCGGCCAAGCCCTTTACTATTAACGACCTCCTGCAAGTGCGTCGCGTGGGCGACCCGCAGCTTTCGCCCGACGGGCGCTGGGTCGCTTATACCGTCTCCGATCTCAACATGGACGCCAACCGGCGCGTGACGCAAATCTATCTCGTCGCGGTCGAGGGAGGCGAAGTGCGTCAACTGACCAAAGCGCCGCAATCATCCTCGACCCCGCGCTGGTCGCCCGACGGGAAAAAGCTCGCTTTCATAAACGCGCGCGACGGAGGCTCACAGGTCTGGACCATAGACATCGCCTCCGGCGCGGAGAAGAGGATTACAAACATCTCCACGGGCGCAAGTGATCCCGTCTGGTCGCCCGACGGGCGCTTGATAGCTTTCGTCTCGGACGTGTATCCGGAATGCGCCGACGACGAATGCAACCGCAAGCGAGAGCAGGCGGCGGAATCAAGCAAGGTCAAAGCCAAAATCACAGACCGCCTGCTTTATCGTCACTGGAACACCTGGAAGGAAGGCAAGCGCACGCACGTCTTCGTAGCAAACGTAGACGGCAGCGGCGCGGCGCGCGACCTGACGCCGGGCGATTACGACGCGCCGCCCTTTAGCCTCGGCGGCCCGCCCGACTACGCCTTCTCGCCCGACTCGAAAGAGCTAATCTTCGCGCGCAACACGGACAAGGTCGAAGCCACTAGCACCAACGCGGACATCTTCACCATCCCCGTCACGGGCGGCGAGGCGCGTCGCATCACGGAAAAAAATCTGGCTGCGGATTTGTCGCCCGTCTATTCGCCCGACGGTCGCTTCGTCGCGTACCGCGCGCAATCGAAGCCCGGTTTCGAGAGCGACCGCTGGCAGTTGATGCTTTATGACAGGAAGACAAACGAGACGCGCTCGCTCACAGCACAGCTCGACACGAATGTTGAAAGCATCGCTTTTACGCAGGACGGGAAGACGATTTTTCTGACGGGTCTTGAGCGAGGCCGCCAGCTTGTCTACACAGTGCCGACGGCGGGCGGAGCTATCTCGAAGCTCATCACCGACGGCTTTAACGACGACGTGAAGGTGAGCGCCGACGGCAAGACGATTATTTTCACGCGCTCGACGGCCACGATGCCTACGGAAATCTTCCGCGCCAACGCGGACGGGAGCAACGTGACGCAGTTGACCAAAACCAACGAAAGCTTCATGGCCCCGTTCGGCCTCAAGCCTGCGGAAGAGGTTATGTGGGACGGCGCAGGCGGAACAAAAATCTCGGGCTACATCGTCAAGCCCGCGAATTTCTCGCCGTCGAAAAAGTATCCGCTGCTCGTACTGATTCACGGCGGGCCGCAGAGCGCGTTCAATAATAGCTGGGGCTATCGCTGGAATCCGCAGGTCTTCGCTTCGGCTGGCTACGTCGTCCTGATGCCAAACCCGCGCGGCTCTCTGGGCTTCGGCCAGCAGTTCGTGGACGAGATTTCCGGCGACTGGGGAGGCAAGGCTTACACGGACATCATGAACGGCGTCGCGCACGTGCTGGGGCTCGGCTACGTGGACAAAGAGAGAATCGGCGCGGCGGGCGCATCCTACGGCGGCTACATGGTGAACTGGATTGAAGGCCACAACGACGACCCGCGCTTTCAGTTCAAGACGCTCGTCTCGCACGCGGGCATCTTCAACACGGCGGCGATGGCCGCCGCCACAGAGGAGCAGTGGTTCACGGACTGGGAATTTAAGGGCACGGCGTGGGAGAACCCGCAGTTGTATGAGCGCTGGTCGCCGCACCTCTTTGTCAAAAACTTCAAGACGCCGATGCTCGTCGTCCACGGCGAGCTTGATTATCGCGTCCCCGTCGGCGAAGGCTTGCAGCTTTTCACGGCCCTGCAAAGACGCGGCATCGAATCCCGCCTCATGTATTTCCCCGACGAAGGCCACTGGATTATGAAGCCGCAGAACTCCGTGCTCTGGTACAACACCGTGCTCGATTGGCTGGGCAAGTATCTCAAGCCGACGAGTTGATTATTCAACAAGCCCCGCGAGGGGCTGCATATCAGTAGCCCAGCACGCCAGTGCTGGGTTTACGGTGTCACCGTTATAGTTAAGCCCCGTAGGGGCGACATCCCATGATGTCGCCCCTACGGGGCTCATGCTTTTATTCGCTACTTGTTCCCACGGCTCACGCCGTGGGCTACTGATATAGCGCCCCTTGCAGGGGCTTGCGGTCTATTTCTTCGCCAGCACAACGGGCGCTTGTTCGGTGGCGCGTATGCGCTCGAAGAAGCTGCGGACGGCTGTGTATTGGTCGACGGGGATGGTCATGGCGCGCATCTGTAGCGAGCGCGTGAAGAGAAGCTGGCCGTCTTTGACTTCGTAGGTCGCGGTGTAGTTGCCAAACGGCGTCTCTATCTTCAAGGCGTCCGGCATCTCGTCCACTTCAAAGCCTTCGGGCAATTTCACACGAACGGTTTCGGTGAAGGCGTTCGAGCGTAAGACGACGGGCGCTTTGCGCGAAGTCCTGGTCAGAGCGAGCGAATCTAGGCGCGAGACAATCGCGGGCTTGAAGATGAGCAGGCGCTCCTGCATCACCTGCGCGTAACGCTCGGCTGTGAAATCAACGTCGAGCGCGAAACGGCCTTCGAGGCGGTCGTCCACAGGCTCAATCTTGTTTACCTTCGCGCTGGTCGCGCCCGTAGTAATCCATGTCTCAATCGCCTTCTGGTAGTCGGAGCGTGAAAGGGTGCGAAAGATTCCGCGCTCCGAAACGGCGGCCTGTCCCTGCGACCTCTCCTGCACTTTGGCCGTGATTGCGCCTTCGCCCGTGAGCACGACCTGTGTCTGCCGCTCCATGCGATTGGCTTCGGGCGGAGTCGTGGGCATACGCACGAGCGAGCCCTGATCGCCTGCGGCCACGAGCGCAAAGCTGCCCTGCTCGTGGAAGGGAAGGTCGCCGACGGTCGTATTGTCGTCCGTCGCATCGAAGATGAGCAGGCGACCGAGCTTTGCGTGCTCTATCACGGTCGGGACGACTGTCTCCTTGCCGACGGCAATGGCGATGATGGCATGATTGAACTGCGTGGGGCTCGGCCACTCTTCGCGCACGTAGGTCGGGTCGCCCGAAAATATCAGCACCGGGTAAGAGTTAATCTTCACGGCCTTGAGCATCGCGCGCATCAGGTTGGCCTTGTCTTTACAGTCGCCATAGGATTTGGCGAAGACCTCTGTGGCCGTGTGCGGGCGAAAGCGTCCCATGCCTATCTGTATAGAGATGTATTGCAAGCCCTGCACGTAGCGCGCGATGGCGCATATCTTCTCAAGCTCGGTTTTGGAATTGGCCGTCAATTCGCGCGCCTTGCCCGCGATGGCATCGTCGAGCGTGACCTGCTGGTCGGACAATTCCGTGTACCAGCGCGAAACGTCCTCCCACGAAGCGAACGTCTTTGACGAAGAGGGCTCGCCGACGCTCGCGGGCGCATAAGTGATGGCGATGCGCGGCGCAAGGTTTGTGACCGAAGGGCTCAACGGCTCCGGGTCAATCGGCGGAAGGTTGCGCATCTCCCAGACGTAAGTCGAGCCCTGCACGGCAGGCTCTACCTTCTGCGGGTGGTTGAAGGTGACGGCGGAGGCACGCCAGCCCGTAGGCAAGTTGACCGTGTAGCGCGACATCAGCGTCGGCAATCTGGATTGAAAAGCCCACACGTCCTGATTAAAGAAGGAGCGGCTTTCCGTCACCACCTGATAGCCGAAGACCGAACCAACATCTGCGAAATCGGAGGCGTCAATCATCTTGACGCGCGATTCGTTATAAACGTCGTTGAGGTCTGCGGCGCGGTCAATCGTCTCGTCCTTGCCAAACTTTTTGACAACACCGCCGCCGCGAATCAACCACGCGCGAATCTCTTTCACCTTCTGCGTGTCGGTCTGGTAGACCTCGTTGGCCGTGGCGAAGATGCGGCCCTCGCGCACCAATACACGTACGGCGTAAGTCGTCGTCGTCGTGATGCGCCCGTCTTCGCCTATCTGTATCACCTGTTCGTCATGCAGGACGACCGCCGGGACATCCTTTTCATAAGAGGGGGCGCGGCTTGCAGCAGCCTGCTCAAGCCACAACGGAAGGTCGTCGCCAGCGGCTGCCGGAGCGGGGGCTAAAGCGACAACGGCCAGAAGAAGGACAACTAAGCATCCTGAAATTCTAAACATCATGCATTCCTTTTAAAGACGTGAATCGTGAATCGTAAATCGTAAATGGAGAAAACCACGTTCTTCTATTTACGATTCACGATTTACGATTTACTACTCTTGTGTGCTGGCCGTTGCCGCCGATTGTTTGAGCGCAATCGTGTGATTGTCCCTGTCGCGCAGCCCGTCGAAGACCTGCTTCAACTGCGGGTAAGAGTTGACGGGGAAGTAAACGCTGTCCTGACCGCCGAAGTAGAACTTGCGCTTCATAATCAGCGTCTTCTGGTCTTTCGTGATCTGTAGCTTCATATCGTAGCCGGTGATATTTCCGGCCTTGAACGGCGAGGGCGCTTCCGCGTTGTCGAGTGCGTAGCCCGCAGGGAGTTCTATCTTCACGTCGTCCTCTTCGGACCATGCGTAACGGAAGTAGATGGGATAGCGGCGCTCGGTCGTCTGGAAAAGCGGCGTAGCGCCCTTCTCGAAGAACGAGGGTTGCAGGAAGAGACGCTTGCCCGTGCGTTGCGCGTAGCCCGGAACTTTAATCTTGAACTCGTAGACGAAGGGCTTTTCAAAATCCGTCACGTTCTCTACCTTGATGTCGGAAATCTCAGCCGTGCTCATGCGCTCCTTAATCATGGTGCGCAGCATCTCTTCACGCTCGGTCTGCGAAGCTTCGTCGTTCTGCTCTTTCTTATCCGCGCCGAGGTGGCCCGTATACTCTATGCGGACAGTGCCTTCGAGCGTGCCGTCCTCGGTCAGGCGCAAGCGCGCCGTCCTCTTTTCCACGGACTTGTCGGGCGTCGCCATGGGCGTGTTGACGAACTCGGACATCTTATCTTTGCCGTTGAGGACGAGTGCTTCCTGTCCCTCGGACTTCCACGGCAGCATGCCGAAGGGAACGTAGGTGCTCGCAGGGTCGAAGAAGCGCCAGCCGTCGTCCATCTTTACGGCGACGGCGTGCTGTGTCAGGAAATAGCTGGTCGGAATATTTCGGTCGAAGAAGATGCGGCTGCGGTCGCCCATCTCGACGATGCTGGCGTTAAAGCCCGCGGCGTTCGCCATAGCGGCAAAGAGCATGTCTATGTCTTCGCCCGTCCCCTGCCCGCGCTTCAAGGTATCGGAAGGCGACTTGTTGGTCTTGAGCTTGGCGCGGTCTTCGGGCGTCATGCCGACGGCGTCGTCGTAGACGTTCTTGATTTTGGTGCGAACGAAGCGGTCTATGCGGCGTAGCTTTTCTTCCGGCGCGGTGGCGTCGCCGACGGCCTCTGCGGTGGCGCGCTTCACTTCGTCGTTCACTTTAATGTCCGACTTGTGAATCTCGTGGATGATGCTGCCCCACACGGCCCAGTAGACGAGGGGCGGAATTTCCGACAGCTCCTTGCGCGAGTAATAGATGAGCATCCACTTGCGCACCTGATCCTTGGGGGGCATCTGCGGCTCTTCGCGGAAGGCGGGCATGTTCGTCATCTCGACGCTGTAGAAGCCGTTCTTCTCCTTGTTAATCGGCGGTCTTTCTCCATTGAACATCTGCATCCTCAAAATATTGTAAATGCCAGAGGAGGCGAAAGGCTTGACGAAGTACTTGACGTGCTGGACGGGAATCTCGCGCTGGAATTCGAGACTCATGTTATTGGCCCATGCGTTACTGAAGGACTCGCGATAGCGATACTCTATAATCACGCCCGGCTCGATGCCCGGAAGAGCGAACGACTTGACCTTTTGCTTGATGTCGCCGGTACGTATCGCCTCGCGCTCAAAAATATCCTTGGGGTTGAGTTCTACGATTGAGCCGTCGGGCTTGATGGTGCGGGCGGCAATGTCTTTGACCTTGACCTCGCGGCCAAAGATTTTTCCGAACGGGATGTCCACCTTGCTGAAGGCTTCCTTGCCGCGCTCGTTGAAGATTTTGATACGCAGGTAGTGGTTGAAGACCAGTGAGCCTTCGTCCGAATCATCGACGCGCACTTCCCAGAAGATGGCCTCGGCGTCGGCATCCTTTTCGACCTTCGGCTCTTTGAGCGCCAGGTCGGTCGGCTCGATAGGCTTCCAATCCTTCTGAACTCTCTGCGCCCCCCTCTGCGCTCTCTGCGTCTCGGCGGTGAATGCTTTGATGCGTATCTGCTCTTTATTCCACACGCTCGGGCGCGGGCAGCGTGGCGGAGAACTCTTCCACAAAGCGGTTCGCGTAAGTATTGAGCAACTCTTCGACGCGCTCCATGCGGGGCGAGCGCACGACCAGCCCTACGTGGTGACGTTTCTTGACGCGAAAGACAATCTCCGGGTCCGTGAAGGAAGCCGTGTCCGGGTATTCCTGCTTTGACAGGGAGAGCGCAATGCCAGCGTATTCCTTGCGCAGCGCTTCGATTTTGGCAGGCGTTTCACCCACGGCCATCTCTATCCTCGCCCACTCGTGCCAGATATTGACGCCCGAGGCTGCTTCCAAAACTTCAGCTATAAAGGCTCCGCCGACGCGCGCCGCAATCTCAAGAAAGTAGAACTGCCCGTCCTCCGCGCTCTTGATAAACTCGGCGTGCGTTGCGCCGCGCTGGAGTCCCATGCCCTGTATGAGCTTGCGGTTTAATTGAAGGAGCTTCCGCTCGTCCGAAGAGTTATGACGGATGGTTTGAGTGATAAAGACGCCGCCCTCGTGCGCCACGTTCATCGGAGGTCGCCCGTAGCGATGCGCTCCCGCGAACAGCACCTTGTGTCCGTCCACAAGCGAGTCGACGTGATAGACATCGCCGGGGACAAAACGCTCAAGCAGAAAATAGGAAGACTGCTCCTGCGGGTTCTCGCGTTTGTCCAGAGCCTCCATCGCACGCCACACCTGTTCGGATTCCGACAGCTTGTTGATCCCTATGGCCGAGACATCCGAGCGCGGCTTCATCACCCACGGCGGCGGAATGCGCTCCATGTATTCGCCAATCTCCTGGTAATTGAGGACGTGCACAAAGTCCGGGACGGGGATGCCCGCTTCGCTTGCGCGGACGCGCATGGCGAGCTTGTCGCGAAAGAGACGCGCCGTGGTGGCTCCCATGCCGATCACGCGCAGGTGCTCGCGTATGAGCGCCGCCGTCAGGATGTCAAACTCTTCGAGCGCCACCAGCCGGTCAATTTTTTTGACCCGCGCGAGTTGTGTAACGTGATGTACGAAAGCATCGGGCGTGGCGTCGTTCGGCAGGCTGATAATGTCGCCGAGGCTTTCGCGCGGCCAGTCTTCGCCTAAGAGCTTCTCTTTCGTCACGAGCAGCACCTGGCAGCCGCGCCGTTTGCACTCGCGCATAAATTCCACACCCTTGAAATAGCTGGCGAGACAAACGACGGTCAGGGGACGGGGAGTTGTTTCCGACATGCCGCTATCTTTTCACGAAACGGCGCGGCGAGGGAAGGGAAAAAATAGTGCAGAAGTCAGAATGCAAAATGATGAATTAAGACCCTATTAGCTTTTCATGAGTTGTCACGTCCGCCGTCTTTGAGGTATCAATAATGTGAGGCGCGAGATCAGGACGTGCAAAATTGTTTTCAGCTCCGTAGGAGCTTAGATGTTTATAGCTCTATCGCATCAATCAAGAATCAAGCTCCGTAGGAGCGGCATGTCAGAGATGAAGAACATGCCGCTCCTACGGAGCTTGGCTCAATTTCTTATTCATCAGCTATAAACATCTAAGCTCCTACGGAGCTATCTTTGTCTGATGATGACTGAGCAAAAGAAAAATTTCAGGCCGGTGACGACGCGCGAGGTGGCGCGCGTGGTCGCTGGCGAGCTTTCGGGAGACGAGGGCGGGATTGTCTCGGACGTGACGCACGACTCGCGCACGGCGGGCGACGGCTCGCTCTTTGTGGCCGTGCGTGGGGCAATCATGGACGCGCATCGCTTCATCCCGCAGGTGATGGAGCAGGGCGCGCTCGGCATCATTTCCGAACAGGAACGCCCCGCGGATTTCAACGGCGTGTGGATTCGTGTTGAGAACGTGCGCCGCGCTATGGCGCTGGCCGCAACGGAGGTTCATCATCATCCTTCGCGCGAGTTGCAGCTTGTGGGCATCACGGGCACGAACGGCAAGACGACGACCGCTTATCTTGTTGCTTCTATACCGGAGGCAGCGGGCGAGCCCGTGATGATGACGGGCACGGTCGAATATCGTATCGGCGCGGAGCGTTTCAAAGCCGACCGCACCACGCCCGAGGCGACGGACATGCAGCGCATCTTGCGCCGCGCCGTAGATGCGGGCTGTCGCGTGGCCGTCATGGAATCATCTTCGCAGGCGATAGACTTTCATCGCTGCGACCGGCTCTACACGAGCGTCGCCGTCTTCACCAACCTCACGCGCGATCATCTGGATTATCACAAGACTATGGAGGCTTACTTCGACGCCAAGCGCAGGCTCTTTGATGGTCGTCTGGGCGAGCCGCCGCGCTCGTCCGTCATCAACGTTGACGACGAGCGCGGGCGTGAGCTTGCCAGCGAGATAGAGCGGCAGGGGCGGCGCGTCGTGCGCTATGCGCTGAAGGAAGCGGCGGACGTGACCGCGCGCAATGTAGAACATTCCCTGGAAGGCATGACGTTCGAGCTGGTCACGAGTGCAGGCACGCGCTCTCTTCATTCTCCGCTCGTGGGGCGACCGCACATCTACAATATTCTGGCGGCGGTCGCTACGGGGTTGGAACTGGGCTACAGTCTGGATGTCATCTCGCGCGCGATAGAAGTTTGCGCGGGTGCGCCCGGACGTTTCGAGCGCGTCGCACATCGCGGAGACTTTAGCGTAGTGGTTGATTACGCGCACACGGACGATGCGCTCCTTAACGTGCTTGGCGCGGCGCGCGACGTGGTGGGGAGCGGGCGCATCATCACAGTCTTCGGCTGTGGCGGCGACCGAGACCGCTCGAAGCGCGCGCCTATGGGCGAAGCCGCAGGCTCTCTGAGCGACGTGGTCATCCTCACGTCGGACAACCCGCGCACCGAAGACCCCGAAAAAATTCTTGCCGATGCGGAAGAAGGATTGCGCTCGACCGGCAAACCTTACGAAAAGATTGCAGACCGCCGCCGCGCCATACACCGCGCCATCCACGAAGCGCGCACAGGCGATCTCGTCCTCATCGCGGGCAAGGGCCACGAAGATTACCAGATCATCGGACGCGACACCTTTCACTTCGACGACCGCGAAGTCGCGCGCGAAGCGTTAAGAAAGTAAACAGGCAAAAGATCGTAAATCGTAAATCGTGAATCGTAAATAGAAGAACTGCTTCTCTCTATTTACGATTCACGATTTACGATTTACGATCTTCTCGTGTGGCTAAATTGCAGCGTGCAGCAATAATGCCTCGTGCTGTTTAGCCTTCCAGCCTTTGCCGCACGCCGCCGACTCGCTAGGAAAGCCCTGCTATATCAAGCCTTGAATAGAGAGTAGAGGTGACGCCTCGTCGTGGCCCGGCCCTTGCTGTCCTTACCAATCAAACGAGCTTCGAGTGCTCGCGAATCAGAAGACAAACCATAAGGAGCAGATGATGAAACGAATACTGACGCACACAGCCATTTCGGCGGTGCTGGCCTTCGGCGTTTTTGTGCCGGGCGCGATGGCAAAGAAAAAGAGACCGAGCGCGGCGCACACGGCTGCCGTGAAGCAGTGCAACGCGGATTACAGCGCGGCCATCAAGCAGGCCAATACCATGAAAGGCAAAGAGAAGAGAGACGCCGTCGCCGCCGCCAAAAAAGCCCGCACGGGCTGCATCGCTCAAGCCCCACAGTAGTCACCAACGCTAATCAAATTTTGAGTGCCCGACGAAGGCCCGAGCAGCGCTCTGATTGCTCGGGCCTTCTCGATTAGCAACTGTGGCAGCTTTGTCTGGGATGACAAAAACGCCACGCCTCACGCCTGCCCGTGCAAACTCCAAAGCCCGTCCCTTCGCGCAAATTTCGTGCGCCTTCCTGTTTTCGAGCATGGTATGGGCCTTGCTCTCAGGCAAAGTCGAACGAACCGGGGCGGGCCACTAACATAATCTTCTCGTTTGTGTAGAAGAACTCGCGCGCGGTTCCTGCACGTGGCGCAGGGCGAGCGTGGGAGCGCGTTGACGGTGATTCTGGCCGAACATCGTCAGCGTCACCCTGGAGGGATGCGACTATTTGAGGAGGTAGTCGCGTCCCTCTTCGGTTTTGGGGTAATAGAACAATTAAAGTAAGACGAATTCAAACAGGGATGGACAGGATAGACAGGATGAAGAAGAAATGATAAATGCAAAGTGCAAAGTGCAAAATTAAAGAGATTCTTGCTGTTCATTCATCATTTTGCATTTTGACTTTTGCACTGCTTTTATCATGTCTATCCTGTCCATCCCTGTTAATTTCTTTCTTTGCTCTAATCTTTGAGGGACGCCGAAAGTTTTATCATCATGTTCGCAACCGGAGGATGGAAAGAGAGCCGCAGCGCGTTCGAGGTCTGCACGCGACCACTGAAGTCCGCGGCCCTCTGCGCATTATTAGCAACAGCGGCCCTTTCATCATGCTCGTCCAGACGGGTTGAAGAGACGGTCACGATAGATACCAGCCGGTACACGCCTGCAAACGTCAACGCCGAGCCCGTTGCCATCATGACAACGCCACTCCCGGCGCGCGACGCGGACGTAGAGACGGCTGGCGATAGCGTCGCCGAAGCCATCGTTCGTTTACACAAACGACAGAACGCCGCCGCCCTGAATGCGCTCACGCGTGCCGAGTCGGCCATCAATCGCGCGCTGCGGCGCGAGCCACCACATAGCGAACAGGCATCTAATGTCTTGACGGCGACGCTCAAAGAGATAGAAACGGCGCGGCATGCCATTCAGCGCGGCGCACAACGCGAAGCCCTCGTCGAACTCGCCGCCGTTAACAAAAAGATAGATGCTCTGGCCGCGCTTGATGCCAATTAGCAGAGGTCAGAGGTTAGAGGTTAGTAAAAGAAAAAGCATTTCACTAACCTCTAACCTCCGACCTCTAGCCTCTGCCCTTTAGGTCTTGAACGTGATACGATTCTGGCACGCTGAAACAATTACCGGCTCGCTGGTGGGTTCGGGTGGGCATGTGATTTCTACCGGCCCGTTTCGATGAGACCTCTCAAGCTGCATACCAAGACGACGCTGCTGGTGTCGGTGATTACCATCGCCGTGCTGGCGGCAGCCCTCGCGGTCGCCAACTCGCGCATCGCCACGCTCGTCCGCCGGGAGCAGAAGGCGCGCGCAGAGCTGCAAGCCATCAATCTGGCGGAGCACGTCAGCGCGATGCAATCCCCACGCGACCCGGAAGCCTTAGCGCGTGCGGCGACCCTGACGCGCGGCGCTCGTCCGGGCGTCGTCGCGGTTCGCATCTGGGAGCGCGTCGGCGGCACTTATGTCGAAACGGCCCGCGCCGCCGGAAGCGAGCCAGCCACGGAGCTGCCCGAAGAGACGCGCGCGGCCTTGCGCAGCGGTCTTTCCTCCATCGTCATCATGGATCGCCCGCCGGACGCCGACAATTCGCTCTATCGCGTCTTTGTCCCTGTCACCGAACAGGGCCGCGTCAGCGGGGCCGTCGAGCTGGTCGAACAACTTGACGATGCGCCGTCGATTGCCGTGCGCTATGAACAGACGGCAGTGTCGATTGCCGTCGCGGCGGTGGTCTTGATTACGCTCGCCACCTATTTGCTTTTTCGTCCCCTCATCTATCGCCCCATAGAGCGTTTGCTTTTAGTCATGTCGCGCGTCGAAGCGGGCGACATGGAAGTGCGCGTGCCGGAACGCGCGCCGGATGAATTGGGTCGCCTGTCGCGCGGCTTTAATCGCATGATTGGTCGTGTGCGCGAGATGACCTCGGAGCGGGAAGCGCAGGCGCGTCTGCTCAAGGAGCGCGTGCATGAAGCTACGGGTGAGCTTGCGCGCCGTAATGAACAGCTTGAAGAGACTAACAGGCAGTTGTGGCAGACGGCGCGTCGTTTGACGGAGTTGGAGCGGCTGGCCGCCGCAGGGCAAACGGCAGCGCAGTTTGCTCATGAAGTCGGCACGCCCCTGAATCTCATCAGCGGCCACGTACAGCTTTTGCGTGCGCGTCTTGAAGAGGATGAGCGAGCAGGCGCGCGGCTCGACACCATCAGCGCGCAGATAGAGCGCATCGAGCGCATCGTGCGACGGATGCTGGACCGCACGCGGCCCGAATCAGTCGAGCTTCAACGGCTTGACCTCAATGCACTCCTGGAGCGCATGCTGGAAGCCACTGCGCCGCTTTTGGAAGCGCGCCGTGTTCATCTGGTGACGGAGCTGTACGCGTCACACTTCGTCATACGCGGCGATGCCGACCGCTTGCAACAGCTCTTTATCAACCTGATTAATAATGCGCTGGACGCGATGCCGGACGGCGGCAAGCTGCGTGTTCGCACGAAGAGAGTCGGGAGCGACGAAGATGAAAATCCCGCTCGCGCGGCGGTCGAGTTCGCGGACACGGGTTGCGGGATGAGCAATCAGGTGCGCTCGCATATCTTCGACCCGCTTTACACTACCAAAGAGCGCGGGAGCGGGACGGGGCTCGGATTGGTGATAGTGCGACAGGTTTTGTATGACCACGGGGGCGGCATCGAAGTCGAATCGGAAATCGAGCGCGGCACTCTTTTTCGTATCTGGTTTCCGCTCGCGCCGCTCGTGCGCGAAGAAGTTGATGACGGGGACGCCGAACGGAATCGCCAGAAGGCCGAAGCGCTATGAAGAATATTCTGGTAGTTGATAATGATCGCGCTTCGTGCGAATTGTTGCGCGAGATATTCGCCGAGCAAGGGTGGATGGCGGAGACGGCGCAGACTCCCATAGAGGCGCGCGGCCTTGCACAGGCACGCGCCTTCGATCTCATAGTCAGCGACGTGAATCTGGAAGCGGAGGAAACGGGCCTGGACCTCTTGCGCGGATTGCGCGACCGCTGCCCGGTCATTCTAGTCACAGCTTTCGGCACGCTCGACGCGGCGGTCGAAGCCTCGCGCGAGGGCGCGTGGGATTTTATCTCGAAACCCTTCAAGGTCGAAGAGGTAGTGGCGACGGCGCGGCGTGCGATGGCCGGGGCGGCAATCGAAAAAGAAGCTGCGGCGGAAACTCTCTCGACGCATTATGAGGATGCGGGACTCCTGGGACGCGCGCCCGCGATGATAGAGCTTTATAAAGAGATTGCGCGGGTCGCGCCTTCGCGCCGGACGGTGCTCATCTGCGGCGAATCGGGCACGGGCAAAGAATTGGTCGCGCGCGCGATTCATAAACACAGCCCGCGCTCGGAGCGCCCCTTCGTCGCCGTCAACTGCGGCGCTCTGACCGAAACGCTTCTGGAAGCGGAGCTGTTCGGCCACGTGCGCGGCTCTTTCACGGGCGCAATCGGGGATCGCAAAGGTCTCTGGGAGGAGGCCGAAGGGGGCACGCTCTTTCTGGATGAGGTTGGCGAGACGAGCCCCGCGATGCAGGTCAAGCTCCTGCGCGCTTTGCAGGAGGGAGAGATACGACGGGTTGGCTCATCGCGCTCGTCGCGTGTGGATGCGCGCGTGGTGGCGGCTACGAACCGCGAGCTGGAAAGAGAAGTGCGCGCGGGCGCGTTTCGCGAAGACCTTTTCTATCGGCTGAGCGTGGTCACTTTACACGTGCCGCCTTTGCGCGAGCGGCGTGACGACATTCCACTGCTCATAGAACACTTCCTGCGCGTGGCGGAGAGCGACCGTGGCCGTGGCTTACGCTTCTCTGCGAGCGCCGTCGAGCTGCTGGTCGCTTACGACTGGCCGGGCAATGTGCGTGAGCTTGAATCTGCGGTCGAATACGCAACCTTGCGCGCGCGTGGGACGGAGATTGCGCCGGAAGATTTACCGCACAAGTTTCTAAACGAGGACAAGCATGCTCATCAACCGCAACTGCCGCGCAGGCTCTTAGCCGACGAGCTTGTTTCGCTCGACGAGCTGGAGAGGCGTTATCTCATACACGTGCTCAACGAGGTGGAGGGCAATCGCACGCGCGCGGCTGAAGTCCTGGGGATTGACCGGCGCACGCTCTATCGCATGGCCGAGCGTTTCGGAATCAAACTCTAAAAAGCAGTGACAAGTGACGAGTGACAAGTGACAAGTAAGAACCAGAATCTTTTACTTGTCACTTGTCACTCGTCACTTGTCACTGCTTTTACGCTACCGTGGCTCCAACCTTTTGCAGCGTCGAATCCCAGGCGTAGCCCGTCAGGACCGCTATGTTCCATGTCCATTCCTCTATGCTGCTGCCAGCGGCGGCAATGATGAGGACGGATGTGAACAAAGAGAAGAGACCGATGACTAGATAGGGCCTCACGATGGGCCACAGTCGCCGTAGATAGCTGACCCCTACGGGCATTCCCTTGGCCTCGCTCGCCGACGGCGGTTTGGGGAGCATTGCTCTCAGTATCGGCAGCACGATGCTCAGGATGATGCCCAGAGCACACCATAGATAGGCCGTGATGGGTGTCATCGAACTAGACTCTGTCCAAGGCGAAGGCACAGGCGTAGGCGATGGTCGAGCGGTCGCCGTGGGCTGTGCCGTAGGAGTTGCGCTCGGAGCGCCCCCCTTCTTGTTTTGGCCCAGCACAGTCGGCAACATCAACAGGCAGAGAACAGAAAAAATCAGGATGCGATACATGAGGGAGAGCCCCCCTCTGTCTGAAGAATTAAAAGGCAACGACTTTCTATGCCAAACCCGCCAGCGAGTCAACAGAATTGCGGAATGCGGAATGCGGAATGCGGAATGCGGATTTCGGATTGAAAAACAAGATGGCCTCTGCTTCTTATTCTTAAATCCGCAATCCGAAATCCGCATTCCGCAATCTTGTCAGTCCTCCTCGGACGGCGGCGGCTCTTGATAGCGGACGCGGTTGATGCGCGACCAGTACCAGTAAACCGGAAGCCCCAGCGCGATGAGCATGAGACCTATAAATGCGTTGAGGTTGATGCCCTTGAAGCCGCCTGCGGGGTAATCCAGGCGCAGGAGCGATAAAAGCTCATTCGCCGCCGCGCGCGGGTCGGGCAAGAGCGTTGTAAAGAGCAGCCACCCTGTCACCAGTAAAAACAGGACGGGCACGACCGGATAACCCCACGCGCGATAAGGCCGCTCCGCGTTGGGCATCTTCCGGCGAAAGATAAAGACGGAAGCGGTCACGAGCCCGTAAAAAATCCACGAGCCGAAGATGACGTAATCGGTCAGAGTGTCGAACGAGCCGGAGAGCGTAAGTATCCCGGCCCAGATGCCCTGCAAGATAAGAGCGCCGACCGGAACGTGCGTGCGCGGGTTCAGCCGCGAGAGACCCTGAAAAAAAAGTCTGTCGCGCGACATGGCATAGGGCACGCGCGCGCCCGTCAGAACGGACGTGTGAAGCGTTCCGACCGATGACGAAAGCAGTGCGGCTGCAATCAGGCTCACGGCCACAGGGCCAAGAAACGTGCGCGCCACTTCCGTCGCTACCGACGAAGCTTTCGGCACGCTCGCAATCTCGGTCGGAGTAAGCGCGTAGAAATACGCTATGTTGACAAAGACGTAGAGCGTGATAATCAGGAGCGTCCCGCCTATGAGCGCGAGCGGAATATTGCGTTGCGGATTTTTAACTTCGCCCGCGACGAGCGTCAGGTTGTTCCAACCGTCATAGCCCCACAGCGCGCCGAGCATGGCCGCGCTGAATCCAGCCATCCCATAGCGCGTTGCCGCCGACACGCCTTCGCAAAGACCGCCCTGATTCGCCATCGAAAAGTGCGACCAGCTCCCGTCGCGCGCCAGCAGAAAAGCGCCGAAGCCTACGCCCAGAACGAGCGCGATTTTGATGACTGTGAGGATGGCCGCGACGTGGCCGCTGACAATCACGGTCGCGCAATTTATCAGCGTCACAATCAGTATCGCCGCGAGCGCAACCATTTGTAGATGGCCGAAGGGAAACTCGTAGCCGAAGAGGTTCAATTTGAAATAGTTTGTGCTGAGAGCGCCGCCCATCAGGTCGTTGAGAAAGATTGCCAGCGCCACGGCGACCGAAGCCTGCGAGCCTGTCTTGGCGATGAAAATCTGCATCCACCCGTAGAGAAACCCCGCGCCGGGGCCGTAAGCCTCGCGCGTGAAGACATACTCGCCGCCCGCGCGCGGCATCATCGCCGCCAGCTCCGCGTAGGTCAAAGCGCCCGCAAGGCTCAACAGCCCCGCCGCCACCCAGACCGTAATCACCATCCCCGGTGTATCCACGTTGCAGGTCATGACGCGCGTCTTCAAAAAGACGCCCGTGCCGATGACGTTGCCGACGACAATCGAGATGGCCGCGATGAGACCAAGGCCGCGTATCAGCGTGACGTTACTTGGCGCTAGTTTCGACGTGAATGTTTTTGCCATAGATATAGCTGACTATACCTATAAGGCCATTATTTGCAAAAGCCTGGATTTAACTTAGAGAAGCTATTGCCCGACAGCTTATCACTTCCATCAGGGCACTCATGACAAGTGCTTCTTCTTTACAGCGCTTGCGAATTCAACAAAACAACTCTTCGGTTGAATTCCAAATCGCTATCGCGGGTCGGGTTGAAGAAATTGTTAGATGGCAAACTACTCGCCACTCTCAACTTTGAAATGCGGATTTTCGATGATGCCGAAGACATTCCCAAACGGGTCTGTCACCGTCGCCACGATGATGCCGCCTCCCACATCCTGCGGCTCTGAGTGCTTCTTTGCGCCAAGCTCCTGTACCTTCTGATATGCAGCCCCTGCATCCTTCACCCCCCAGTAGGCGACAACATTGCTACCCCTTGAGACGTCCTGCATATTTGGATCGAGCCCCAACTCATAGCCTCCGACATTGAAGCCCACATAAAACTGCTCATCAAAATAAGGCTTGATTCCAAGGATGCTGGAATACCATTCTTTTGCTTTCTGCAAATCATCAACATGATAAATGACCGTTCTCAACCCTTGAAACATTCGTGTCTCCTTATAGCCATTCAACCAGGGATTTTTGTTTCTCTGCTAAAGATTAGCATGAGCGGACGAGAGAGCCATCTAACGCCCGCATTAACCAGCGCCGAGCGAACAGCACGCAGCATACGCCGGGTTGCACAAGCATGAAAAGGATGCTATCGAGGCGTCGGGTTCAAATGAGTTGCTGGATGCCGCCGTTGACATTAACCCACTACGATTATTTCACTGGGTTTTATCTTTTTAAGAGTTTCAAGCACCTGTGGCATTAAAGGCTTCAGCATAGGATACGTGCTTCTCTTCGCCTTGAGCACAATGATGGCGATGCCAAAGTTTTTCAGATTCTGCTGATGTTGAAGATTCTGGTCTACTGTCACTAGAACTTCATACTGACCGGAAGCAGCCTGCAAAAGCCGACTATTCTTTAAGCCTTTGAATCCAGCCTCTTCAGTCGTGAGAACTTCATGCCCTACGAAATCACGCTTCAGATAGCGCGTGACACATTCATCAAGCAGCACTTTCATAGCTGACCAGTAATCTCTCTTTCGATTCCTCGAGGACAGCTAAAGCTTGCTCGCGTGTAACGGTCGGAAATTGTTCGAGAAACTGGTCGAGAGATTCTCCCGTTTCCAGACAATCAAATAAATTTTGAATCGGAACGCGAGTACCGTAGAACACGGGAGTCCCGCCAAGTTTTTCAGGATCAATTTCAACTAGATTTTTACTATTAGACATAATTCATTCTCCATTCTGTCTTACAGCTACGCATGATACCAGAGATTACCTATCCTGTGAGGAGAAGGTAGGTATCTAACGCTGGAATTCAGCCGCGCCGAGCATAAAGCATTCAAGCAAACCGGAGCAGACAACGATGAAAGCCATGCTATCGAGGCGTCGGCTGGAATGACTTGTTGGGCGCGGCATTGCTGAAACTTTTCGACTTTAATTAACGGCTCAGAGAAAGCCGCCCTCTCCATCTACCATGGTTCCAAGTAGCCCCTCCTAATGATCTATTATCTTCTGCGAGAACCAATCTGTATTTGTCTAGGGTGATAATATTGTTTGGATCGTCTTTTCGGTAGCCTTCCATCGTCAGCATACGTGTTTCTGGACTATAGCTGCCCTTAACAAACTCTACAGCCGTAAGACCAACTTTAGATTGCTTTGATTCTTGAGGCGTACTTTTCATAGTCCAGTTGATATGCCCTTGAACGCCGTTACTTAAGCCAATTGCCTCTAAATTCACGCTGGCAGAGAAGATCGTCCCGAAAGGTGAACTCCATTGACCTTGCCATCTGCCAGTTAATTCCGTAGGGACGGAAGGCAAGTTTGAATTAGTCGGATTGCCTGTCGCTACTGTAGGGAGAGGTGACTCTTTAGTTTTAGCATCAACCGTTCGCCGTGCTTCGGTATTCGATGTTTCGTTTATAGATTTGTCGTTTGTGTTCACCGTTTGATTTGTATTTTTGTTTTCCTTCTGATCTCGTGACATTAGTGGGACGATAATTATGCCAGCAAGAGTAATAACTAACCCGACCATTACCGCAATAACAGCATAGATAAATTTAGAATTGCCTTTTTGTGGTATCGGTTGAGGCTGTTGAGAAGGGAGTACCTCCGTCGGCGGTGGATTAGTGGAACGCGCTAAGGGAATTCGCTGGGTTGCCTCTGAATCATATGGTGCAGATAAGAGCGCACCATCAGCTAGGCAAAAAGTAATTGATTCGTCAGCGTAAGTGCGACTGCATTGAGGGCATTGTTTCATGAGCGTTTACCAAGGAAAAGCAAGTTCTCAGCAATTATCAATTTGCCATCACCGTCACGGTTATGGGCACACATTACCAAAATCGAACCTACTGAATGTCCAACGTCCGGTATAAGACTCAAAGTGCATTGTAAACCCGTTGCACTCAGTTACTCTCAAAACAATCCACTTTCCCGGATATACACGTCCAGCCTCATCAGTATAACTACCGTCAGCGATTTCACCTTTGTCTAATGTTCTCTTTAGGTCTCGCCAACCACGATTTTTATCGTCGTTCCACCTTCTAAATATCAAATTAGGTGTGCCGTCCTTACCTTTTGTAAACTTGCAAATGTCCCAATGATTACACCAAATTTCTGTTGGAAGGAAACTTTTTATAGTCACGCTGTCACGATTTTGCACGGCCATTTTGAATTTGGGAAAGAAAGTTTCCCAGCTTTCTATTACAGGTTGCGCTTTTACCGAACCTGTTTGCACAGGGCGGGTTTGTGGTAATACGCCGACTGATGAACCACCTTTAGGGACAGACTGCATCTTAAATAGCCTATCAGTTGGGTTTATTGCTGTACAAACTTCATGCTCTTGAGCAAATGCGGCGACAAAACATATGAAGAACGCAATCAGCAAGAAGTAATACTTGGAAGTCATTATTTTGTCTCCTAAAGTATTGAAGAACGGGCAAGCGCCCAACTATGATTAGGCCGCACACTGCGGTACTTGTCGGCTAACAGCCGTCTTTTACCGTGTCCTTCTATGTCATGTTTTTGGCTATTAAGAGTTCTGCGTTGAGAATGGCCGCGCCCGCCGCGCCCCGGATTGTGTTGTGGCTCAAGGCGACGAAGCGGTAATCGAGCACCGCGTCAGGTGCGATGCGTCCGATGGTGACGCTCATCCCGTGTCCCGCGTCGCGGTCGAGCCTGGGCTGCGGGCGGTCTGCTTCGGCGCGCACGATGATGGGACGCTCGGGCGCGCTATAGAGCCGCAACTCCTGCGGCAAAGATGTCCATGAAGCAAGAGCCTCGCGGACTTCTTCCACGCTTGCGCGCCGTCGAAGCAGTACGCGCACCGAAGCCATGTGGCCGTCCGTGACGTTGACGCGATTGCACTGCGCGCTGACCTGTATGCGCGCCTCTGCTATCTGCGCGCCTTCCATGCGGCCAAGAATCTTGACGGTCTCGGCCTCTATCTTCTCCTCTTCGTTCTGTATGAAGGGCAGCACGTTGTCCGTGATGTCTAAGGATGCGACGCCCGGATAGCCAGCGCCCGACAGAGCCTGCATGGTCGTTGCTACGACAGCCTCTACGCCGAAGCGCGCGTCCAGTGGAGCCAGCGCCATCGCCAGCATCACCGTCGAACAATTAGGATTCGTCACGATGCCGCCCGTGTCGAAGCCGCGTCTTTCTCTTTGCACTTCGAGCAGAGCCAGGTGCTCGTGATTGACTTCAGGAATCAGGAGCGGCACATCTTCGTCCATGCGAAAGGCCGAAGAGTTGCTGATGACCATGAGACCAGCGCGCGCGAAACTCTCTTCCGACTCGCGCGCCACGTCTCCGGGCAAACTCGAAAAGACAAGGTTGCACTCAAGCGGCGGGCGCGGCGGCTGGACCACTAGACGACGCACGCTCTCGGGCATCTCGCCCGGCAAGCGCCACGCGCACGCTTCCTCATAAGCTTTCCCCTGCGAGCGGTCCGAAGCCGCCAGTGCAGAGACTTCAAACTGCGGGTGATTTTCGAGCAACTGTATAAAACGCTGCCCCACCGTGCCCGTCGCGCCGAGTATGCCGACGCGGATTTTCGTGCTCATCCCTTGTTTCCTCCACCTACGAACTGTAACCAAACTCTTTCGCACTGCCGACGTGAACGGTGAACCAAAATGGATTGCCGCTTTCGATTCCCGTCAAGACCCAGCGCACTTCGATTGCTCCGGCGTAGAAGCGCGCACGCTTCAAATAACTTTCGGCCTCCGCGTACACTTTGTAGAAACGTTTCAAAAACGATTCGCCGTAGTTGTAAAGGATGACGCCGAAATCTACTGCCGGGTCGCCCACGCCAGCGCAACCAAAATCAATCACGCCCGTCAAGCGCCGCCCGCCAGCATCGAACAGGATGTGATAGGGCGGGATGTCCGTGTCAACCATCTTCTGCTCGTATTCAAAATTTTTCCTGTCCGAGAGATGCGTTTCAAAATGCTCGCGCGCCCAGTCGCGCACGTGCGGCAGCATGAGCGGGAAGACCTTTGCCTGAATCCGCTCGTAAGCATTGGTCCACCCGTCGTAGCTCATCAGGGCGTCGGCCCCCGGTATTTCAAAACCTTCCAGCTCGCTCAAGGGGATGCCGTGCAGTTCTTTGAAGAACTGCGCGAGCTGGTCTGCAATCGCCTGCTGGTCCGAATCCGCGAGCCGCATTAACTGATCGCGCCGCAAGGTCTCGCCCGGCAATTTGCTATAAGCCAGAAAATCTTCGCCCTCGTAGACGGGCATCGGCGTCGCGAGCGTGATGTATCTTCGCAGGAGGCGCAGCATCTTAGCCTCTTCGCGTACGCGCCTGTAAAAATATTTGCCCTTGGGAAAACGAAACACCAGCTCGTCGTTAACCATGACGATGTCGTTCAGCAAGCCCTCCTGATTCAGGCTTAGCGAATCAATCGCGACAAGGGGCGCAATTTCATGTATGCGCCTGCGGTAATGCTCCAACTCGGTCATCGCAGTCTTCCGTTACATCTTCAACGCAGAGCCCATGCGGCGCACGCCTTCCGTCAGAGTGTCCGTGTCCGCGCAGAAGGAGACGCGCAGCGCGCCTTCGCTTTCAGCGCCGAACGCTCCGCCGGGAACGGTGATAACGCCGTGCTCCAAAAACCTGTCGACCACTTCCATGGAAGTCCCGTAACGGCTCGTGTCAATCATCGTGTAGAAAGCGCCGTCGGGTTGGACGGCGCTGAGGCCAAGCTCCGTCGAGACGAGCGAGAGCAGGTGATCACGACGCGCGCGAAACGTCTGGCGCGCACGCTCTCTTTCGCCTTCCGCTTCATCGGTCCAGGCGGCGAGCGCGGCCTTCTGCGAAACAGTCGAAGCGCAGGTCGTGACGTAGCCGTGCAGGACGAGCGCACTCTTCACGACTTCACTATCTCCGCACAGCCAGCCCAGACGCCAGCCCGTCATGCTCATGGATTTAGACAGGCCGCTGATGACTATCGTGCGCTCATAAAAATCGGAGATGGACGCGGGACGCGCCATTGTGAAGTAGAGGTCTCTATAAATCTCGTCGCTGATGATGTAAGCATTGCTCCCGCGCATCGCGTCGGCCATCATGGCTAAATCATCCTTTGAAAGCACGCGGCCCGTGGGGTTCGACGGGCTGATGACGACGACAACTTTCGTCCTCGGCGTCAGGCGGCGGCGAAAGTCTTCGGCGTCGAATCCGAAATCGCGCTCGCGCGGCAGTCTATAAAAGATGGGCTGCCCGCCAGCCATCCGTACAATCGTCGGGTACGCGACAAACCCCGGATCAGGAAGCAAGACCTCGTCGCCGTGGTCAACAATCGCCATCAACAGTAGATAGAGCGCCTCCTGAGAGCCTGCCGTGATGACTACATCGTCGGGCGTGAGCGTAAGGCCGGGATAAGAAGCCGCGACGCGCTCTCTTAAGCTCGGAAGCCCCAGGTGCGACGTGTAGCCGTTCTGTTCCTCACGTATAACGCGCACGGCTTCGCGACGTATCACATCGGGCGTCGGCAAATCCGGCTCACCCAAACCGAGGTTGATGCTGCCCGGTCGCGCGCGGTCAAAGACCTGTCGAATGACGCTCTTTTCAATCCCGCGCAGGCGCGCGGCTGGCCGGAAATTCGTCAACGTAAAAAATCCTCCAACTGCACCGCCGCGTCCGTCTTCTCGTCGCGATACTTGACGATGACGGGCGCATAAAGAGAAAGCCCCCACTCGCGTCCCTGTGCGGACGTGACGGCGCGCGAGCCCGGCACAACCACAGCGCCCGCCGGTATCTCCAGCACAGCCGAGTCCGTGCGGCGATAAACTTCACCGCGAACCAGATCATAAACGGGTGTTGAGCCCGTCAGGATAGTTCCGGCGGCGAGTACCGCACGCTCGCGCACAATCGTTCCTTCATATATGCCGCAGCCTCCGCCCACCAGCACGTCGTCTTCTATGATGACCGGCACAGCGCCCACTGGCTCAAGCACTCCACCCACCTGCGCGGCTGCCGACAGGTGCACGCGCTTGCCAATCTGCGCGCAGGAACCCACGAGCGCATGACTGTCTATCATCGTTCCTTCGTCCACGTACGCGCCCGCATTGACGTACATAGGCGGCATGCAGACCACGCCGGGCGCAACAAACGCCCCGTCGCGTATGCTTGAGCCGCCGGGCACAACCCGCACGTTGTCGGCTGTAGTCATGGGCCGCACAGGATAAGTGTCCTTGTCGAAAAAGTGCAGGCTCTGGCCTATGGACATGTCAACGAGAGTGCCCATGCGAAAGCCAAGCAGGATGCCGCGCTTGACCCACGAGTTGGCGTGCCAACGGCCCGCCTCATCGCGCTCTGCGGCGCGCACGCGTCCCTGGTTGAGCGCCACTTTGAAATCGGCAAAGAGCGCGCGGTCGCGTTCCGTGTACTCTCTCTGCTCCGAAGCCGCCAGCCGCTCTATCTCTTCACGAAGCAGCATGCCCGGACTCCTTGACCAGACCCGTCTCCGCCAGAATACGGCGCAGCCGCTCGCGCGTCTTCTCTTCGACAGGGACAAGCGGCAGCCGCAAATTCTCTTCCAGCAAACCCATCAAAGCCATAGCGGCCTTGACCGGCCCCGGACTCGATTCGATAAAGTTCGCTTCCATCAAAGGCAGCAAGTCGTAATGAGCACGCCGCGCCTCATCCCACTTGCCCGCGAGAGCGAGGTTGACAATCAACGTCATCAAATGCGGCGCTTCGTTTGAGACGACCGAGACCACGCCGTCTGCGCCGAGCGCCATGAGCGCAAGCGTCACCGCGTCGTCACCCGACAGCACACGAAAATGCTCGGGCCGAGCGTGCAGGATTTCCATGATCTGCGAGAAATTGCCCGAAGCTTCCTTGACGGCGGCGATGTTCTCAACGTCACGCGCTAATCGAAGAACAGTCTCGGCTGAGATATTGGAAGACGTTCGACCGGGCACGTTGTAGAGCACAACGGGAAGGGGACTAATCGCTTCCGCCACCGCGCGGAAATGTGCATAGAGCCCGCCCTGCGTCGGCTTGTTATAAAAGGGAGCGACGACGAGCACCGCATCCGCGCCCAACTCCCTGGCCGTTCTTGAATATTCAATCGAGGCGGCGGTCGAATTGCTCCCCGTTCCGGCAATGACGCGCGCACGCCCGCGCGCCGCTTCAATCGTGATTTGAATCACGCGCCGATCTTCTTCTTCCGTCATCGTCGCAGATTCGCCGGTCGTCCCGCACGGGACTAAGAGACGCACGCCCATTTCAATCTGGCGCAAGACGAGCGCGCGCAGGCGTTCTTCGTCCACCGAGCCGTCCTCTTTGAACGGCGTCACGAGCGCCGTCGCGCAACCCCTGAGCCAGCCGGTTTCTATAGCCATTTTTTCATCATCCTCTCTTTCAGAATCTCGTCAAACGCCTCTGAAAATTCGTAGACCCCACGGCGTCCGACAATCCAGCTCGCGGCCATGAGCGCGCCCGCCGCAAAGCCTTCGCGCGAGCGCGCCGTATGCGTCAAAGTTATCTGGTCCGCAACTGAGTCGAACCCTACGCGATGCGTCCCCGGAATAAAGCCCGCGCGCGTAGAGGCCACCGGCACTTCGTGCTCAAGCACAGCCTCAAGCATCTCGCGCAGGCGAATCGCCGTCCCCGATGGCGCATCCTTTTTACGCGCATGATGCGCCTCTTCTATAAAAGGCGCGTATTCTTCCACGCCTTTGAACAACTCTCCGGCACGCTGGACGATGCGATAAAAGAGATTCACGCCGACGCTGAAATTTGCACCGTAGATGAGCGCTCCGTCATTCTCTTCGACAAGGGCACGCACTTCCCGTTCATGCTTATTCCACGCGGTCGTGCCTTCAACAAGCGGCACGCCCGCGCGCGCGCACACAGAGACATTATTAACCACCGCATCCGGCACGGAAAAATCTATCGCCACCTCCGCCGCATCACTGAGCCGCGCGGCCAACACATCCACTGTCTCCTTCATGTCAAGCGATGTCAGCACCAGCGTCACTTCATGGCCCGCGCTACGCGCCTGCTCGCTCACCATGCGGCCCATCGCGCCGTGCCCGATTAGTGCAATTCTCATTCTTCTCCTTTAAGAGTCCCAAGTCCCAAGTCCCAAGTCCCAGGTCAAAAGAAGGAAGGTTTTTCTTTTGACCTGGGACTTGGGACTTGGGACTTGAGACTTTTCACGAGCCGCATGTAAAGCTCTACCGATTCCTGAAGCTCGCGCTTACTGACGCGCTCGTGGTCCGTGTGCGCGACGAGGATTGAGCCGGGGCCGAGGAGCAGCGGCGCGCCCCAGTTCGTCAGGTGCGGGATGTCTGTCATAAAGCGCACGGCGCATTGCTCGAAGCCTTCGACCGCGAGCATATGCACGGGCGCGGCCTCGGAAAGATATTCAATCTCTGCAAAGCCGCCGACGGCTTGCTCCAACAACTCGCGCACGGGCGCAGCCTGCGTGACGAGCCGAAGATGCAGGTCTGCCTCCGCATGAGCGGCGATGACGTTCGAGCGCGTCCCGCCTACGATGACGCCTATGTTGCAGGTGGTCTCGCCCAGCACACCATCACGCGGCCACTCAATAGCGCGCACACGCGCAAGCGCGTCCAGCAGCTTTTCAATCGCAGATTCGCCCGCTTCAGGATAAGCGGAATGCGCTGCACGCCCCTTCGCTCTCAGTATCAAACGCAGAGAGCCTTTTGAGCCGACGGCGAGCAGGTTGTCCGTAGGCTCGCCGTTAATCATGTAGCAGCAGTGGCGTGCCATCTCGTGCGTGTTCGCACGCGCCGCGCCGAGGCTGCCCAGCTCTTCGTCAACGGTAAAGAGAAGACCGACGCCCGTGCCTTCGGCGCGAAGGCGGCACGCGGCCTCAACCTGCGCGGCGATGATGCCTTTGGCGTCGCACGCGCCGCGCCCGTAGATAAACTCGTCGTCTTCGCTCGAAACAATATGCGGCGGCACTGTGTCCATGTGCGTCGAGAGCATGATGCGCGGCGCAGCGTCGGCGCTCGTGGTGGCGATGACGTTCGCGCGTCCCAACGCGACTTCCTGCAACTCGACATGAAAATCCATGTCCTCAAGATAACGCGCGAGGAACAAGCCCACAGCCCGCTCGTCTCCCGTGACGGAGGGAATGTCTATCAGCTCGCGTGTTAGTTTAAAGATGTCCACAGTTTTCTAAAGATATAGGTCAGTACCGTCTGCAACATCGCCGCGTACCGCTGTTACATCGTCGCGTACCGTTGTTGCAGCACCGCATACCACCGCTATCACTTCGCGTACCACTGTTATTTTACGACGTACCACTGTTGCACTGTCGCATACCACCGTTGCATCGTCGCGTACCACTGCGAGCTTGTCGCGCACCGTTGTTATCTCGTCGCGTACCGGCGTTATATCGCCGCGCACCGCCGCAACAAAGCCATTTCCGCCTGTCGCAGCCTGGATTCCGTGCGTTGCGGGGCGGAGTCCGATTGTTTACCCGGAGCGCGTTGCCGCTTGAGAGGCACGCGCACGCGTTGCTTTCTCGCGCCGCTTTGTGCCGCCCTCGAAGAATTGATGGTGTAGACGCGCGACGACTTCCGCCGCTTGCTCGTCGTCAACGGCGAAGGTCAGGTTGACGCTCGATGCGCCTATGGAGACGAGCGAGACGTTGATGTCGCCGATGGCGTTGAAGACGAGCGCGGCCACGCCGGGTGTGGCGCGCAAGCCTTCGCCCACGACGCAGACAATCGCACGCCGCTCCTCCGTCTCAACCATCCCCAGTTTTTGCAGCTCTGGAATAATCAACGGAAGCCGGGTCGCATCGTCGAGCGAGAGCGAGACGCTCACTTCCGAAGTGGTCACGACATCCACGGCCGTTCGATGACGGTCGAAGATTTCAAAGATGGCGCGCAGGAAACCATACGCGCCGAGCATGCGGCCCGAAGTTATCTGTACGACCGTGATGTTGGTCTTGTGCGCGATGGCCTTGACGGTGAGCGGCGCGGCCTCGCGCTCGGAGCAGACGAGCGTGCCGTCTTCTTCGGGCGCGCGCGAGTTGCAGATGCGAACGGGTATCTTGCGCTCGACAGCCGGTTGAATCGTCTTCGGATGAAGCACCTTCGCGCCGAAATAGGCCAGCTCCGCCGCTTCCGAATATGAAAGCCTGGGGATGGTGCGCGCTTCGCGTACGATGCGCGGGTCCGCCGTGAGCACGCCCGTCACGTCGGTCCAGATTTCAATCTCGCGCGCGTTCAAGATCGCTCCGACCAGCGCCGCAGTGTAGTCAGAGCCTCCGCGCCCGAGCGTAGTCGTAGCGCCCTTGAGCGACGAAGCTATAAAGCCGCCGAGCACAGGAATCTTCCCGGCTTTGATGATGGGGAGAAGCTGCGCGCGTGTGCGCCCTTCCGTCTCTTCGTCAAGCGGAGCGGCATTTCCATATTCGTCGTCGGTAACAATGCACTCGCGCGCGTCCACGTATTGAGCCGGGATGCGGCGCGCGGCGAGCACTACGACAAGAAGTTGCGCCGACAGTTGCTCGCCGTAGGAAACAATCTCTGCTTCAAGCGGCGGGCGCGTGACCGGATGCTGAGCAACGATGCGCAGTAGATTCGCCATCTCGCGCCGCGCCTGTTCAATCACGGACCAGAAGCCTGTCAGAGCCTTCGCGCCCGCAAGCTCGCGCGCAACTTCCATGTGACGGTCGAACTGCGTGTCCAATCCACTGGTTGCTTCCTGAGCATCGCCCGTGGCCGCGCGCTCGACGCTCTCAAGGAGCGCGTCCGTAAAACGGCTCATAGCCGAGACGACGACCACGGGCTGTGCATCCCGTTTCGCTTTGACAATCCCGGCGACGCGCTCGAAGGCACGCGCATCTTCGACGCTCGTCCCGCCGAACTTCATCACGATTGGTTTAGAATCAACTGTCATCTGGAAATTCTTATTTCTTACCAAACATCGCCCGCAATCAAATCTTCATACGTGTCGCGACGGCGAATCAAATCCACTTGCCCGCGCTCGCGCACCATGACGGCGGCGGGCAGAGGCCGACCGTTGTAAGGGAACATCTGCGCCAGCGAGTACGCGCCGCTATTCAAGAGCGCGAGGACTTCGCCCGTGCCGACATCAACGGGAAGCTTTCGATAATCCGGCAAGCGTCCCTCTCGCTCGATGTCGAAATAGACATCGCCCGAATCGCACAGCGGCCCCGCGACCTTGTAGTCTGCATCGTGCGCTTCCACCGCGCGCGTCGCAGAGATGAGATGGTAATACCATTTATAGTTGTTCATCGAAAGCAGGATATTGTAACCGGCGTCGGTCAAAAGCCACGTATCATTGGTCTCGGGCCTGTGCTTTAGATTGCGCACGGTCGTCAACACGAGCCCCGCATCAGCGATGACGCTGCGACCGGGCTCAAGCAGGATAGTGACGTGGTCAAGCAGGTGTTCGGCTTCGGCACTTCGCGCAGCGTCACGCGCCACGCGGAGCGCAGCGGTCAAAACTTCCGTCGGTTCAAGCTCCGCGCCGAGCATGTCGCGCTCGTGCTCTGGCAACTCCGCCGCCTGCGAGCGGTCGCGCAGGTAGTTAACAGGGATACCGCCGCCCAGGTTGATGTGCTCAAGCGTGTGGCCCGTCTCGCGGTGGATGGTGATTAGATGCTCCCACATGGTTTTGAAGGCGGCGGCGAAGGGCTCCACGTCAGGCGTTTGCGAGCCGACGTGTATGTGTATGCCGACGAGATGGACAAGCTCCGGATGCCGTAGGCCGCGACGGAAAGCGTCTAAGACTTCGGAGGAAGAGATACCGAACTTGGAAGTCAGGAGCGCGGTCTGTAAGCCGAGATGCGAGCGCGTGCCTATTTCAGGCACGAGGCGCAGGGCGATGCGCGCGCGCTTTTGTAATCTCTTCGCAGCTTCTTCAATCAGCTCTATCTCGTAAATGGAATCGACGTTGATGGAATAGATTCCGGCACGCACGGCCTCTTCTATCTCGGCGGGAGTTTTGCTCGTGCCGTTAAAGATGATTTGATCCGGACGAAAGCCCGCGCGCAGGGCTTTGAAAAGCTCGCCGCCCGAATTGACCTCTATGTCGATGCCCGCATCGCGCACGGTGCGCAGCACGGCCATGTTGGAATTGGCCTTCGAGGCGTAGCAGAATTTCACAGGATGCTCCACAGCGTGCGCAGCCCTTTGGAGGCGTTTTATGTTCGAGCGAATGCGCGGCTCGGAAAAAACAAAGAGCGGCGTGTCGTACTCGCGCGCTAATTCAATCGCGTCCACGCCGTCGATAGAGAGATGGCCGTCGCGCGTTTCCAGATAACCGGGAATAGCCCACGCCGCACGCGCGGCAACTGTTGATGAAGACATGTTATAAAAGCTCCTTAAAATTGACCGGGGGGGACCGAGTCAGTAAAGGTTAAAGCGTAGGGGCGAAGATAGTCTGACGGTGTAGCGGCGTCAAGCCGTGCGACCCTTTAGATACTCACAGGCGGGCGAGGTAGAAGGGAATTTTATAAAGATGAACGAAGAAATGGATTGGCAAACGATCAGACGCGATTTCCCTGTCGCTACGGAGCTTGCCTACTTAAACAGCGCAGCCGCCGGGCCGGTCATGCGACAGGCGGCGCACGCGGCCACCACGTTTTACCGCGAGATGATGGAGGAAGGCGACGCGCGCTGGGAAGAGTGGCTCGCACGCCGCGAGGAGGTGCGCGCGACGCTTGCGCGCTTCGTCAATGCCGAAGCGGACGAGATAGGTTTTACGACGAACACTTCCATGGGGATGAACGTCATCGTCGACGCGCTCGAAGGACGCGGGCGTGTCGTCTCATCTGAGCTTGAGTTTCCCGTCTCGACTATCCCGTGGATGCACAGGAGCATGAGCGTCCATTTCATAAAGACGCGCGAGGGCGCTTTTGATGCGGACGACGTCGGGCGCGCTATGCACGAGCGCACAGGCATCATCTCTTTGAGCCACGTCCAATACTCAAACGGCTTTCGCGCGCCGCTCGAAGAGATAGGAGCGCACAAAGGCACGGCTGCGTTTGTCGTTAACGCGAGCCAGTCGGCGGGCGCGTTCGAGATAGACGTCAAACGTATGCGGATTGATGCGCTGTGCGCGACCGGCCACAAGTGGATGACTGCCGGGTACGGCTCCGGGTTTGTTTACCTGAGCCGCGAGCTGCTACGCGAGACACGCGCACGAGGCTTAGGCTGGATGAGCGTGGAAGACCCTTACGCGATGCGCAACGATGCGTACCGCGCGAGAACGGATACGGCGGCGCGCACGGAATTGGGTTGCCCGCACTTCGCAGGCATCTTCGCGCTCGGCGCAGCCGTCGAGAGATTTGCTGGTATAGGTACGCGCCCGATAGAGGAGCGCGTTCTGGACTTGAACCGCGCGTTGACGAGCGGGCTTGACCTGCGCGGCTGGAAAATTCTTTCGCCTTTACAGGAGGAGCAAGCGCGCTCTGCACAGACACTTGTTGCGTCAAACAATCCTGCACGCCTTGTACGACATCTAGCGGAGCGCGGCATCAGCGTCACGGAAAAGCCGCAGGGCATACGCATCTCGACGCATCTCTTTAACACGGAAGACGACATAGCACGCCTGTTGACGGCGCTGGACGAAGTTGAAAATCCCGCTATTTAAGGTTGGTCTCTAGCGTCGCTTGCGTTTGCGGTCTTTCTTTTTGTCCTTGACGGCGCGTTTCATCTGCTCGCGCAGGACGCGCGTGCGCGAAAGGACGACGCTCGCCATCGTCTGCGATTCAGGCGCGCTCATCCACTGCATCATCGAAGAGAGAAACAGCTCCTTCAGATAAGCGAAGGAGAACTCTTCTGTCTGCTCTACAATTTTGCGTACGCTTCGTTCCGCCAACTGTAGCTCCGCTTGCAGCGCCGCGTTCCACGCGTTGATGTAAGCCGCGCGCTCCGTCGCACCGGGCAGCTCGAAATAGTACTTGCGGTCGAAGCGGCTCGGGCGGTCGAGGATGGCCGTGTCGAGCCGCTCCGGGTGGTTCGTCGTCGCCAGCACCAGAACGCCTGTGTTGACGGCAAAGCCGTCCAGCTCGTTGAGGAAGAACGAGCGATTGCGGTCGTCTATCAACGAGTCCAAATCTTCCAGGACCAGCAGGCATGGCTTGGTGCGCCGCGCCTGTCGGAAGACGCGCGCGATGTTGTCATGCTCCGTGCCGTAGTACGACTTAAAGCTCTTGACGTAGAGGCAGGGCTGTCCCAGCAGGTTGATGAGAGCTTTGACCGTGTGCGTCTTGCCTAGCCCCGGCGCACCTATCAGTAGCACGCCGCGCTTCCACGGAATCCCGTAGCGCGCGTAAGTCTCTTCAGCTTTGAAGAAGCGCACGAAGTCGTCCTGAATCTCCTGCTTGAGCGAGCCGCGCAGGATGAGATTGTCGAACGTCGCTCCCTTGATGGCCTTGAACAGCTCTTTGTTCTTGCCCCAGTAGCCGTCTTCAAAGACCAGCACTTCGCCGCGCACCTCTGTCGACCATTCGCAGACGGCCTTTAAGAAATTTTCGGCCACGTCCTCGGCATCCGCGACAATCCATGTGTGACGCGTCTTGCAGCCGTCGTCCATCCACGTCAACAGCACGACGTCCAGAAAATGGCCCTGCCATGAGACGTTGTACCAGGCGTTCTCGGCTTGCCGTCGCAGCTTCCTGCGCGGTCCCTGCCACTCGGTCTTGATCTGGTTGTAGACGGAAAGGTCCTGCACTATAAAGCAGTGGCCGCCGCGAACGTAGTCCTCCAGGTCAAAGCAGTCGGTGTCGCTTTCGATGACAGCCTTTTCAGAGTACAGCTCCGCCAGCTCGTGGCTCACGTAGTAAGCCACGTAGTCGGACGGATAGCACAATGCTTCGCTAATAAAGTTTTCCTGCACCATAAAACAAACGCGGCACGCCGCCGCTCTCAAGCTCTGCGAACGCACATGACTGGCAGAGCGCGCGACGGAGCTTTCACACGCAGACGGCTGTGCCCTTCGAGTTTGACTCGACAAGGTTAAAAACTTTGTGTTTTTAGCTGTAGCAGTTAGAAAACACTTAGAGTGTGCGGCCCCCCGAAAGGGGTCGCCATCAATTGGGGCTCTGGCCCGTAAAGGATGTGAGTCGTATCGTCATCAACATGGCTGTTACTTCCAGCGCAAACTTTCAGCCACCATAACGCGGTTCCAACCGCGAAGTCAATACTGACTGCGCTCGCTTCAGGGGCAAGCTATTGACAATTGATTGCCGCGTGCGTAAGGTAGCAACCGCCTTCACTAGAAGTAGCATCGCGAGCCTGTTTTCTATCTTTCACCTCCTGTTGGAACAGTTTCGCAGGGCCATCATTTCCTGATGATTATTCTGAGCCGCAGCTTGCGGAAGGAGCCCTTTATTATTGATTTAGTCTGATTAGGACAGCACGCCTTTACGGTCATTCTCTCTCGGAGAGTCGTGATGAGTCGCTTCGGTATTTACCTCACTTCCCCAACGCAGCCCGCGCGCTGTCTCTTTCCTGAAAGCGCGTGGAATCGTCGCGCGATAGCTCTTATCATTTCGCTCGTTGGCTTCATCATCTTCTGCGCGGAAGTTACAGGGCCGCGCGCACACGCAAGCAATCCACAATCTCCACTCGAACGAGACCTTGACGGCAACAGCCTACAGTCCTATCGCATGACGCTCACCGGCGGGCAATTCATACGCGCCGTTTTCGACCAGCGCGGAATAGATGTAGTCGTCACGCTCTCTGACCCGAATCAGGAAAAGCTGTTGGAGGTTGATAACCCTCTGGGCGCGTGGGGGCCGGAGATTCTTTTTTTTGAAGTGCCACAAAGCGGCTCTTACCTTCTGGAAGTTCGCCCACGCAAGCCAACTGCGCCGCCCGGACGTTACAGATTTACACTGGAAGCCAGGCAGCCAACAGCCGCAGACCGCAATCGCCTCGCCGCCGAAAGAGTCTTTGCGGCGGCCACGCAGATGTTCATGATGGATTCGGCCACGAGCGCACGGAATGCGACTGTGAAGTACACAGAAAGCAGGCATCTCTTCCGGCTGGCGAATTATCGGCAGGGAGAAATAATTTCTCTCGTCTCAATCGCTGAAATCGCGGCTTCGCGCGGAGACGCGCGCCGTGCGCAAGCGGTTTTCACAGAGGCGTTAGCAATCGCGCGCGAGACGGGCAATCGCGCCGAAGAGGCCATGACGCTGAGCCGCATCGCCGAGCTTCATCAATCAACCGGAAACCGCAAAGACGCGATTGAAAACTTTAATCAGTCCGCGCAGATTTTTCGTGCCTCCGCTGATAACCGCGCCGCCGCTTACACGCTCGTCCATCTGGGGTCTGTTCACGATTCGATGGGCGAGAGCCAGAAGGCGCTGGATAATTTCAGACAGGCGATTCCGCTTTTTCAGAATGCGCAGGACAGGCGTGGCGAAGCTTACACGCTCAACAAAATCGGATTGGTCTATGACGCGTTGGGCGACAAACAAAAAGCGCGCGCATCTTACGCGCGAGCGCTGGCGCTCTTTGAAGAGATTAATGATTGCAGCGAAGTTGCTCCGACGCTCTCGAATCAGGCTCTGGACTTATTTAATTCGGGCGACACGACGCAGGCGCTTGAGAAGCTCATTCAAGCGCTCGGGCTTCAGCGTGATAGTAATGACCGCAAGGGCGAGGCCACGACGCTCAATAACATAGGCTATATCTATTCTTCTACGGGGCAGACGCAGAAGGCGCTGGAATATTTAAATCAGGCTCTGCCGATTCAACGCGAGGTGGACAACCGCGAGGGCGAGGGCGATTCGTTAAGCAACCTGATGTTCACATGGAAGGGTGCGAGCAAGCTGCCCGCAGCGATTTTTTACGGCAAGGGCGCGGTCAATGCTTATCAGGATGTGCGCGCAAAGATTCCGCCGCTCGACAAGGACGCGCAGAAGAGTTTTCTCAAATCCAAGGAGGGAAGCTATCGTGAATTAGCAGACCTGCTCGTCGCGGGAGGCCGTCTGCTGGAAGCGCAGCAAGTCCTCGGGCTCTTGAAAGAAGAGGAGTACTTTCAGTTTGTGCGACGCGACGGCGACGCCACCGCAAACTCCACGGCCCCCGCCGCGATGTCGCCCGAAGAAAAAGATTTGGCCGACCGCTATCAGCAGATTTCCGGCCAACTCGCTATACTCGGTAAGCAAAGAGCAGAGCTACTGGATAAACAGCGGCGCACGCCCGACGAGCAACGACAGCTCTATAAATTAGAGGCCGATTTGAACGTCGCTAATTTAGAGTTTCAAAAATTTATAGAGCGCATCTCCGTAGAGCTTGGCGCAAAGCCGGGCGGCGAGCGCGTAGAGCAACTGAAAGACCCGCAGCACATCGTCAACATCCTGAAAGAGCTTGGCCCCGGCACAGTCGCCCTCTACACCTTTGTAGGCGAACAGAAATACAGCGTGATTCTCGTCACACCCTACGTACAGATAGCGCGCGAATATCCGGTTCGTTCCGCGGACCTCTACAAAAAGGTGCTCGCCTTCCGCGAAATTCTGGAAGACCCCGGAAGAGATGCGCGCCCGCTCGCGCAGGAACTCTATCGCATACTGATTGGTCCCATCGCTAACGATTTAAGAGCCACGGGCGCGGAGACTTTGATGTGGTCGCTCGACGGAATCCTGCGCTACATCCCCGTCGCGGCGCTGCATGACGGCGAAAAATACATGGTCGAGCGTTACCGCAACACAGTCTTTACGCCCGTGAGCACGACGCGCCTGCGGGACCAGCCGAGCGCGAAGTGGGCGGGCCTCGGCTACGGCGTCTCGAAGGGCCAGCCCGGCTTTCAACCTCTGGCCGAAGTCTCGCGGGAATTGACGAGCATCTTTCGTGAAGAGAGCGCGGCGCAAACGAGCGGCGCGGGCGTGTTGCCCGGAAGGATTCGCGTCGATGAATTGTTTACAAAGATGGAGATGGACACGGCGCTTCAGCAGAAGAGATACACGGTCGTACACATCGCCAGCCACTTTCAGTTTGAGCCGGGCAACGAAACGAAATCATTCCTGCTCTTAGGCGATGGCACGCGCCTCACGCTGGACCAATTGAGAAGCTCGCCCGACTATTTTCGCGGCGTGGAATTGCTGACGCTCTCCGCCTGCAACACCGCGACGGGCGGGACGGGCGCTGACGGCAAAGAGGTCGAAGGCTTTGCTGTCCTCGCCCAGCGACAGGGAGCCGATGCGGTGCTCGCGAGCCTCTGGCCCGTCTCGGACGCCTCGACGCGCCTCCTGATGCAAAGGTTTTATCAACTACGCGACTCAAGGCCCGGCACGCAGAAAGCCGAAGCGCTGCGACAGGCTCAAATCGAACTCGCTCGCGGTCAGCTCAAAGGCCCCAACGGCCAGAACTACTCTCATCCCAACTTCTGGGCCCCCTTTATACTGATAGGGAACTGGCTGTAAGCGATCAAGACGGCTTCCATCTTTTCCGCGCCCGCGTTGCAGCATCACTTCCTCATCCGTCGCCGCGTACCACAGCCTCACATTGCGATCAACGCTTCCAGTGGCAAGCGTTTTGCCGTCGGGTGAAAAGGCCAGCGCAACAATAGCGCCGAAGTGACCTTTCAGAGTAACAAGTTCCTGGTATGTCGTGGCGCTCCACAGCTTCACTAGATTATCGACGCTCCCGGTAACGATGGTCTTACCGTCGGGTGAAAAGACCACGTCCGTAACAAGACCATTATGACCCCTGAGCGTTTTCAGCTCACGTCCCGCCCCGACGTCCCATAACCTCGCTGTTCGATCAAAGCTCACGCTCGCGAGCGTCTTGCCGTCGGGTGAAAAAGCTATTGCAGTGATCGTGGCCGTATGTCCTTTGAGCGACAGCAGTTCTCGTCCTGAAGCCACGTCCCACAACAGTATGAGATTCTCACTGCTTGTGCTCGCAAATGTCTTGCCGTCGGGTGAAAAAGCCATATTCACGTTTTCCTCATACCGCCCATTGAACGAAGACAGTTCTCGTCCTGAAGCCACGTCCCATAATTTTACCATACCATCTGGACTCGCGGTGGCGAGCATTTTACCATCCGGCGAGAAGGTCGCAGGTGTTGTGTTACTCGTGGCTTCCTTGAGCGTTAACAGCACTCGTCCTGAAGCCGCGTCCCACAGTTTGACGGTGTCCTCAACACCTAGGCCAGCCAGCGTTTTCCCGTCCGGCGAAAGGGCGATGAAATAGCTATCTTTTTTTAGGTCAATCTTGAACGACCCCAACTCTCGCCGCGACGCAGTATCCCACAGCTTGACGTTGGCATCCTTACTGATGGTGACAAGCACCTTGCCGTCGGTTGTGAAGGCCGCTGATAAAACAACATCTTTATGCCCCCTGAGCGTCACCAGCTCATCTTGTGAAGTGATTCGCCACAGCCTCGCGGTTCTGTCAAGACTGCCAGTGACGAGCGCTTTGCCGTCGGGTGTAAAAGCTATTGTCATGACGCCGTCGGTGTGATATTTGCGCGCGGCCAATTCTCGACGTGAGGCCACGTCCCAGAGCTTGACGGTATTATCGAAACTGCCGGTGGCGAGAGTTTTCCCGTCCGGCGAGAAGGCCACGGAAAAGATGTCGTCCGTATTGCCCGTGAGCGACGCCGTCTCCTGTCGTGAAGCCACGTTCCACAGCTTAACGACATTATCCCCACCGCCAGTGGCGAGCGTTTGACCGTCCGGCGAGAAAGCCACGGAGAAAACAGATTCCTTATGTCCGAAGCTTGCCAGTTCTCGCCTCGTGGTCGTATCCCATAACTTAGCCGTCTTATCTCCACTGCAAGAGGCAAGCATCTTGCTGTCAGGCGAGAATGCCACAGCCATGATGCCCTCCGCATGTCCGGTGAGCGACGCCGTCTCCCGTCGTGAGGCCACGTCCCAGAGCTTAACGGTCTTATCACGACTGCCGGTGGCGAGAGTTTTACCGTCCGGCGAGAAGGCCAGATATCGAACAGCAACCGTATGTCCGGTGAGCGACGCCATCTCTCGACGTGAGGCCACGTCCCAGAGCTTGACGGTCTTATCGCGGCTCGCGGTGGCGAGCATTTTACCGTCCGGCGAGAAGGCCACGGAAAGGACGGCATCCGCATGCCCTTTGAGCGTTGCAAGCTCCTGTCGCGTGGCGATGTTCCAGAGCTTGACCGTGCTATCCCCGCTGCCGGTGGCGAGAGTTTTACCGTCCGGCGAGATAGCCACGGAGTAGATAGTCTCCGTGTGGCCTGTGAACGTGGTTATATCGGTGTTATAACGCCGCCAGAGATAGTACCATTCGAAGCCGAGTACATCTTTTTCATCCCAGAGAGCCGCGAGGAATTCCTGCGCGCGCGAGATGTTCTTTTCTTCGTATGCCTGCTGCGCGAGGCCGATATTAGCGGCGTATAGAAGACGCGCGTTCCGCTTCTCCTCGGCCTCTGCACGCTCTTTCTCCGTGACTGCAATCAAGCGTTGCGTTTCCGTCGCACTCCTTGCAGCTTCCGCCGCGCGTTTTTCCGTTTCGGCACGGTGCGCGTTCTCGCGTGCGATGCGTGCCTGCTCCAACGCTTGCAGCTTGGCCTCTTCAGCTTTTTTCTTTTCGACGAGGGCCACGCCCTTAGACTCTTCAGCCTTTTCCCGCTCCGTCGTGGCAAGCGCGCTGGCAGCTTCGGCGTTGAGACGTTCTCTTTCCGCATTGACGCGCTCCATATCCGACTGTGTAAACGCCTGATTGGCAATCAGTGTTTGCTGCTGAGCAATTTTCGTCTGTCGCGTAGCCTCTCGCTGCTGGCTGAAGGCGTAGACGGTCGAGCCTAAAGAGATGAGAAAGGCGAAGAGTAGAATCGCGGCGATTATGCGTGCGCGTCGCAGCTCGCGTTTGCGGCGACGTTCGCTTTCTTCGGCCTCGCGTTCGCGCGCCTCGCGGCTCTTGTCGAGGAAAGTCATTGCGCCCGCGAAGTCTGGATGATAACGCTCGGCCCAGACCGAGTTCGGGCGACTCTGCTCGCGCCAGTTGAGGGCGAGTTGCAGGTCGGGGTCGTGCCAGAGAGCGGCTTCGTCTTTTTGATGCAGGGCTGCTGTGTCGGCCAGTCGCTGGTAGATGCGGACGGAGCGTGATTCTTCATCAACCCACTGGCTCAGACGCTGCCAGTTGCGTATCAGGCTCTCATGTGAAATATCAATCAGAGAGTCTGCGCGTAAAGGAGTGGCGGCGGGCGGCATCAGGAAGGAGCGTCCCTCGCGGCGAAAGGGCTCTATGACGGAGATGACTTCCTGTTCACTGGCTTCGACGACGGCGCAGAGCACGCGCAGTTCCGTCTGGCGTCGCGTCTCGCGGTTGTCTTTACCTTTTTCGGTGAGCGCTTTGAAAATCCTTTCGGCAAGCAAGCGGCTGCGCTCGTCGGGCAGCTCGAAATAAGCTTCGTCTGCGTGACGCGAGAGGGCTTCGCTCATCCCGCCGATGGCTTCGTAATGATGTAGGTCGAGCGGCTCGTCAGGCTTGGCCTCCTTTTTCCAGTTGTTCCACGTACGCATCAGTGCGTGTTGCAGGATTGGTAGCTGGTCCGGGTTGTCGCCCATCTCGTTTAAGAGACGATTGACGAGGCGCGGCGTAATCTGCGCGCCGCCGACGGCGACGGGGCCTGTGACGGCTTCGCGGCGCTGCTCGCGCGTCAGGCGCGGAATTAAGTACTGGCCTTCGTTGATGGCTTCGGGCAAATCCCAGAAGAGCGAACAATCGCCTATGTAGTCCGAGCGCAAAGTGAGCACGACGTAGATGTTTATCTCTCGCTGCCGCGCGGCTTCGAGCAGGAGTTTCACAAAAGCCGCCGCTTCATTTTGATAACGCTCGTCGCGGTCTGCGACCTGCGCGTAGCGAAACAGCTCTTCGAATTGATCCGCGATGACTAGAAGATTTTCGTTCCCGGGCATGCGGTTCTGGCGGACGGCTTCGACGAGGCCCAAACTCCCGCGCCGCAAAGTTGCTTCCGTGATGGTCGTCTGAAGCTCTGCGTTCTCGGCTATCTCCGAGCCGAAGACGTCTGCGGAGTTGAGCGCGCGAGCTAGATTACCAAGAGGGTCGTTGCCGGGACGCATCAATGCGACGCGCCAGTTTGAGCCCGCGCTCGTTAATGAACCGCCGTAGAGCGTCGGCAAGAGTCCCGCGCGCACGAGCGATGATTTACCGCTTCCCGAAGTGCCGACGACCGCCACGAAACGCGTAGAGCTTAACTTACGCAGGAGCTGTTCGTTCTGCCCGTCGCGCCCGAAGTATAGATGGCTCTCGTCGAATTCAAATGGCCGCAGGCCCGGAAACGGATTGGCGGTCACTTCTATGTCCGACATGCGATTGATGCTCTCTGTAATCATCCGTGCGCTCCTTTGGCGGTCTGGATTTGCGTGAGGAGCGGATTCAAAAGCTCGGGTGAGAACTCTCCGTAGTTTTTGATGACAACGGCTTCGTGCGTCCTGAATTGATCTTTGCGCGGCGTCTGCGGCCCGGAGATATAAACTGCCTTGGCGAGCATCGGTTGGGTGCGACCGTAGCCCGCAATCTTCTGCGCCTCTCTCATCTTCATGCGCAGCCAGATTTCGTTGGCCTGCCCGTAATAAATCATCATCGCGTCGCAAGCCATGAGGTTGTCTTTGTGGTCCTGCGCGGCCTGCGCCTCGTCGCCTTCCCAGATTGGAAGAATGACTTCGTAGCCCTGGTTGAAGAGATGATCTGAAAGCGGCGAGACGGCTTCGTAATCCTGCTTGTCGCAGATGAGATAGAGCGAAAGCGAGCGGCTCTCGGAATGGGCGGCGGGCGCGGGCTTTGGCTTGTCCGTGAGCTGTTCGTAAATCTGAATCTTGAGGTCTTCGAGCTTGGTTTGCAGCACCTCCACGTCGTGAAAGCCGTTGAGGCCGAGCCGCAGCGAGTCTATAAATTTTTGCTGGCGCTCGTCCTGCGATGCTAACCCCGTGGGCATCCAGACGAGACGTTGCAAGCCTCCACCGCGCTCCGCCGCAAGGTCGTGCTGTATCTGTATAATCGAACGGCTCTCGTCTTCGGGAATCATGCCGTAGCGCGCGCCGACCATGTGAATCGCGAGCTGGCTCTCCGTGAGATATTCGCGCACAGCGTCATGAAGCGCGGAAGCCTGAAGCGGCAGCTCTTTATCAGGGAGAACAGTGTGGCCGCGCTGTTGCAGCTCGCGCTGTATCGTGTCCCTGTCCGCGTTGAGGTCGGAAGTGGTCTTTGCCAGGTAGATAGTTTTCCCGGTCACAGGCGCGGGCACAAAAAGCCGCTTGAGCTGTGCGCTCTGCTGCATCTTTTCGATTAAGTGCTTGAGGTCGTTGGCTAAGTCTTCCAACTTCTCCCAGTATCTAATATCGCGATGCGGCACAACGTCCGGGCTGAACTCTTTCGCGCGGTCGAGCGCGGCGTCGTATTCATAAAATTCGTAGCCGAGCATGGGTTGAATGCTCTCGGGCTGTTCTTCCAGCGGGATGTAGGTCTTGATGACTTTGAAGACGCGCGAGCTGTGGCCTATTTGCACGCCGCCTTGAAGCTCTGCGGCTTTGCAGAACTCGTTGATCTCTCGCATGCACCATTCGCTTTTGACATAGCGGGGGGAGAGAATCGAAACCAGTATGGCTACCTTTGCCACGCGCACGACGAGCGTATCGGCAAAGTAATCATTGCCAGCCAGCTTGGGGTCGCGCCAAATCCTGACTTCTTCGCCGAGCAGTTGTGCCAGACGCACGCGCAACCTCTCGTGAAGCGTCTCGACCCAGCCGTCCAAACCTTCTGCTAGAGGCTGGTTGTCAAGATGCGCGTAGCTGATAAAGATGTCGTCTTCGTAATTGGGGATGGGACACATCTCTGACCTCCGGTGGAAGAGAGCGCGAGGAGTTACCTTGGCTCGTGGCGTCGAATGGACGCGCCCGGTCTGATGAGAATTGGACGGGCACAAGAAATTATTCAGCCCGTCTCGTAGAATCGCCTAGACTTGAGAGAGAAGGCGCTGCGCTTTGAAAAGCTTCGGTTGATTCAAACAGGCAATGCAAACCACAAAGATAGCCGGGTTCAAGGTGAGGTCTGCATATTATTCGGGCTAAATATGACGGTAATGAAATTTCAAGTCAAGGAAGTTAAGAGAGAAAGCGCGTAAATCGTCAATGGTAAATCGTCAATAGAGAAAAGCAGTTCTTTCTATTGACGATTTACCATTGACGATTTACGTCTTTTGCCCTCTTTTACTCTCTGCCCTCATTCTGCCGCTCGATCATCCATTGCGGGTAGAGCGCATAGGGCGCGGTCGTGGCCGACAGGCGCGCTATCTCTTCGGGCGTTAACTCAATCTCGACCGCCTTGAGATTGTCTTCGAGCTGCGACATTTTATTTGCGCCGATGATGATAGAAGTCACGCCCGGCTGCGCCAGCAGCCACGCCAGCGCTACCTGTGCAATCGTCGCATTCTTTTGTTTAGCAATCTCTTCGAGCACGTCCACGGCGTCGAAGCCGCGCTCCTCGTCTATCGGCGGAAAGCTAAAGCCTGTGCGGCGCGCGCCTTCCGGATTGGGATTGTCGCGCCTGTACTTGCCCGTGAGAAAACCACCCGACAGGGGCGACCACGGCAGGATGCCTAAACCCTCTTCCAAACAGAGCGGCACAAGCTCGTGCTCAAGGTCGCGACCGGCCAGAGAGTAATAAGCCTGAAGCGAGACGAAGCGTTCCCAGTCGTGCGCCTTCGCAAGGTAGAGCGCTTTCATCAGGTGGCGCGCAGACCAGTTAGAGCAACCCAGATAGCGCACCTTGCCCTGTCGCACCAAATCATCCAGAGCGCGCAGCGTCTCTTCCACAGGCGTCACCACATCCCAGCCGTGTACTTGATAAAGGTCTATGTAGTCCGTATCCAATCTCTTCAGACTGGCCTCGCACGACGCCATGATGTGCTGGCGCGAGAGCCCCACGTTGTTGACGTCGCGCATCCCGGACGTAGCTCCTTCCGTCATCGCACCGCGCACCTTGGTCGCGATAATGATTTCGTCGCGTCTGACCTTTGCATCTTTAACGGCACGGCCCAACAGCTCTTCCGATTCGCCGTAAGAATAAACGTCTGCCGTGTCAAAGAAATTAATCCCCGCTTCGAGCGAGCGCGCGACCATCTGGTTTGCGCCCTGCTGGTCCACGGTCGCGATGTGAAAGAATTTCTCGCCAAAGGTCATCGTCCCCAGACACAATTCGGAAACTTTGAGCCCTGTGTCGCCCAGCTTTCGATATTTCATGAGAGCGTTCCTTCCCTTAAGAGAAAATAGGATTGCGGCTTTCGCCCCTCTCGCGAGAGAGGCGGAAGCCTTTGATTAATCTTCACGCGTCCTGAGAAATCGTTTTGGCATACAATACCAGCACGTCAGAGGAAGTCAAAAGCTCTCCACGTCCCCGAGGGATTTTCAATGACTATGACAAAACCTTTGCACCGCGTCGCAGAGCAGAACGCAGTAATCGGCGCGGCTATGTGGCTCGTGCTCCTCTTCTTTGAGGTCTCTGACCCTTTGACCTCGTTCATCGCCAGACTAATGTTGCTCGCGGTGCTCGTCATTGTTCCACTCGGTCTTTCAGTCGTTGCGGAAACCGGCGAGCACAGGGCGTCCGGCTCTCTCTTTCGCGCGGCGGTTCACGCGCAGGGCTATTGCACAGCGCTGGTCATCATCTCTTTTTTGTTACCGCAGGGCGTGGCGGCGGCGCTGCTCGCTCTGCCTTGGCTTGCGGTGACGACGCTCATAGCGCTCTGCGGCCTGCGGCGTCTCCTGTCTAAAGAGAAGTTGCGTGCGCCCGAGTTTGCCGTCAACGCAGGGCTCGCCTATGTAGTGGTCGGCGGAGGATGGCTCGTCTTTTCAAGATACGGTTTGCAGCCTTTGGGCTTCGGCGACACGATAGTACTTTTGACGGCGGTGCATTTTCACTACGCAGGATTCGCCGCGCCCCTGCTCGCAGGATTTGCAGGGCGCGTGCTTGACGAGACGAGCAGCGCGAGCGTCAAACGCATTTTTAAGTTGAGCGTGATTTTCATCATCAGTGGGACGCCGCTCGTGGCCGCAGGCATCACCTTCTCGTCCGCGCTCGCGCTCCTGGGTGCTGTGGTCGTCAGTCTGGGCTTACTAATGCTGGCCGCGCTCGTCCTCTTCCGCGTCGTGCCGCAAATAAGAGGTCGCGCCGCGCAAGCCTTGCTCGTCGTCTCTTCCCTCTCAAGCATCTCGGCGATGGCGCTGGCCTCCATCTACGCATACAGCATCGTCACGAAAACACTCATCCTCAACATAGACCAGATGGCCGCATCCCACGGCATCCTCAACGCCTTCGGCTTTTCGCTCTGCGGCTTCCTTGCCTGGAAGCTGGTCCGCGCCGCTCCGCCCGAGCGCAAAGAGAAACAGCTCAGACGCGCGGCATAGGAAAGATAAAGCAGAGAGCGCGGGCTCATATCTTTTACGCACGCTCTTAACTATCAAACTCACAGTCCTTCTCTGAGCTTGTAGCGTTGGAGCTTGCCTGTGGCGGTGCGTGGCAGTTGGTTTGTGAAATGGATTTTCGACGGGCACTTGTATGAGGGCAAGAGCGTGCGCGCGTGCGCCTGTAGCTTCTCTGCTAAACCGTCATCTGTGTTCAGGGCATCCGTTTTCAAAACGACAAAGGCGACGACTTCCGTGGTCCCGTCTGCGCCTGTGCCTGCGACGACTGCTGCTTCGAGCACTTCATTCGCAGCAAGCAAGGCGTCTTCCACCTCGACGGGAGAAACCCACAGACCTTTGACCTTGAAGAGATCGTCGCTACGCCCCTCGAACCAGTAAAAGCCGTCTTCATCTCTGCGATAAAGGTCGCCCGTACGCATCCAATCATTGTCAAACGCGGCGGCCGTCTTCTCCGCGTCGCGCCAGTAACCGGGCGTTGAGCTTCCGCCGCGAATCATCAGGTTGCCAGTGCCCGCGCCCTTTATCTCCTGCCCCGATTGATCTACGATGCGCGCCTCGTATCCTGCAATGACCCTGCCGCTACTTCCCGGCTTAATCCAATCCAGCGTGTTCGAGATAAACATTTGCAGCATCTCGGTCGAGCCGATGCCGTCCAGGATGTCTAAGCCGAAACGCTCCTTCCATTCGTGAAAAATTCCTTCGGGCAGCTTCTCGCCCGCAGAGACGCAGAACTTGATGGACGCGGTCTCAATCTCATTCCCGGCGCGCGCGTGTGCGAGCAGGGCGCGGTAAACCGCCGGGACGCCGAAGAAAATCGTGGGCCGGAAGCGTTGTAAGATTTCCGCGACCACGGGCGGGATGGGGCGCTCGCGACACAAAATAGTCGTGGCCCCCGAGCCCAGAGGGAAAGTCAGACTGTTGCCCAGACCGTAGGCGAAGAAGAGTTTTGACGAAGAGAACACTCTGTCCACAGGCTCGATTTTCAAAGCGTTGCGGCAACAGGTATACAGCGTGTAAGGGAGATTCCCGTGCGTGTGCATGGCCCCTTTCGGACGGCCCGTGCTGCCGGAGGTGTAAAGGATAAAGGCAAGCGCTTCGTCTGGGGCAGGGATGATGTCGCACTCGTCATGCGCGGCCAGTGCATCTTGAAAATCAAGCTCGCCCGCGCCGCCTTTGCCGCAGGCCACGAGCACAGGCCCAAGCTCATGTAGCGTGCCGCGTATGCTTTCAAGCTTTTCCAACTGCTCAGGCGTCACGACGAGCGCACGCGCGCCCGAGTGGTCCATGACATAGGAAAGCTCGTCCGTCGTCAGCATAGTGCTCAAGGGCACGGCCACTGCGCCGACGGCTGCCGCGCCCAAAAAAGCTATGACCCATTCGGGACAATCGTGCGCGAGGATGGCAACCCGGTCGCCGGGAGCAAGCCCCAACTCTTTCCACAGCGCGCCGCACGCACGCGCCTGCGCGTAGAGCTGCTCGTAGGTAAGCGCGCGGTCTTCGTAAAGAATCGCCGTCTCAGCCCAGCGGTCTTGCTCACGCACGGATTGAAAGAGAGCTTCGATAAGATTCATGAGCAAAGCAGTGCAAAATGCAAAGTGCAAAATGCAAAATTAAAGACGGTTCTTATTTTCATTTTGCACTTTGCACTTTGCATTTTGCATTTAATTTATCACGCCTCTATTTTCGTAGCCGATGTCGGCGTCCTGCTCGTTGATGATTTTGTAGACGGCTTCGAGGAGCGCGTTCGTCTGCCGGTAGATGTTTTTCTCTTTAATCCCGGCGTCGCGCCTCGGCCCCGAAATCGCGATCGCGGATTTGGTGTCGTCGAGTTCTATTTGGACGTTGATTTTGAAGTACGTGCGAAAGCCACCGCCCGGTTCAAGGGCGACGGCGAGCGTGTCTGTGATGAGCAGGTTCTGCTCCCGTATCAGCTTCTTCAGTTGCACTATGTCTTCGTCCCTGACGGTGAAGCTCTTTTTGACTGGCTCTCTGGCCCTGAAGCCCGTGGAGCTTTTTTCGTAAACAAGCTCGCGCCCCTGCAAGGTAATCTTCGCCGTCTGCGAATGGCTGTCACGGCTGTGCTCGCCGCGCGTTAAAGAGATGTTGAGCGAAAGCTCGTCCCGTTTCTGAGCGTAAAGGGTCGTTGAGAGCGCAAGCAGAGAGAGCAGGAGCAAAGGGATAGATTTTTTCATGACCGGCTCCAACCGAGTTTGCCAACGGGTGCGGAAATCAGACTTCATCGCGGAGAGCGCCGTGAGTATAAACACAGAACCGGCGCGCGCGCCAACTCAACGCCGCAGACGACAGTTCTCTTTGTCGTTCTTAGCTTTCATGCTCGCTTGCGGCGCGGCGAAGGCGCGTCTTACCACACGAGGGACAGGTATGAGCCTCTTCAAGGACGCCGCCGAATTCCGCATCAATAGCTTCCGGTTCGTCTAGCGCCGCCGTGTAATCAATCTTGTCAGCGTGGTGATTCATCTCCACGCCGCAATCGGGGCAAATCATTTTGTCTCTCTGCTTGGTCATCCTCTACTCCTCGTTTCAATCTAATCCTGCGAGACATGCTCGCGCCCGTAGCGTAAGACTTTGGACATCCAGATAAGCTCTTTCAAAACCTTGTCAATGCGCTTGACGTAAGACTGGTCGAGCAAGGTTCCTTCATTGTCAAAAAGCTTCTGCGCGCCAGAGAAATTTCCGTCCCAGAAGATTGCGACTAGCCCCAGCTCGCGCATCACGGGCAAAAGATTCTCTATGACGCGCGTGCCGCCAAAGCCTCCCGCCGATACGCCGCAGATGCCTACGGCCTTGTGTATGTACTCCTTGAGGTTCGTGTCGAGCAGGTGCTTGAGCATCCCCGGATAGCCGTGGTTGTATTCGGGCGTCACTATCAGGAGTCCATCGGCGCGCTGGACCGTTTCAGAAAACCCGCTCTGCTTAATAGCCTCGCCCGCATCATCAGTCGGCAACTCTATGTCGCGTATGTCCACGAGCAGTGTTTCCACGCCCGCGTGCTTTTGGAGCTCGCCATGTACAAAGCGCGCGACCAATTCGCTCGCGCGTCCCTGGCGCGTTGTGCCAAGGATGACTGGAATAAAGATTGGCCGCTCTGTGCTCATTGAGGGTTCGTCCCTTTCCGTTTTGTGAATAAACTACTTTTCGACCAACTGCATTGCATGACCATCGCGGCGGCTTACGCCGTTTTCAGGCTCGTGTAGTAGCTCTCTCTTAAAAGAGCGACGGCCCCGAAGAGAGATATTGCTCCATGCGTCCGAAGGGCGCGCTCGTCAACAGGTGTGAATAACCCGCGAGCCGCAAGCCGCTTGCGAAAGCGAAGCGCAGGGCATCGTGATTGACGCCGGGAATCATCAGCCGCACTTCGCGCCCGTCACGCGGCGGAGGCGGCGCGTTCAATCCCATACGCGCATACATATCCACCAAACTCGCCAGAAACAGATCCACCGTCTCCGGAATTTCCGCTTCAAGAACCGGCCTGTATTCAACCGCCATCTCTCTTTACACCTAAAGCAGATTCAAACAGGGATGGACAGGATAGACAGGATAAAAGCAATGCAAAAGTCAAAATGCAAAATGATGAATTAAAGAAGGGCTTTCTGTTCATTTATCATTTTGCACTTTGCATTTATCACTTCTTCTGTATCCTGTCTATCCTGTCCATCCCTGTTAATTTCTTTCGTTCTTCTTTTCACCAACCGCGTATGATTTCCCAGCAGTCCACGACGCGCCCGTGTTCGAGGACGTTGTAATGAGAGTGTTGCGCCGCCGTCAGGCATGAGTGGTTGGCGAGCACGCGGACGCGCGCGCCCGTCTTCAGGCTTTCAAACGTCTCTTCGTCCTGAACAAAGATTTCGCCGTGCTCCTGTGAAAGCGTACCGACGCGCGCGCCCGTGTCGCGGCCTTCCACGTCGAGCACCAGGCCATAGCCGAATTCGGGGTCCAACTCCACCGCGCCCCTGTCCTTCGAGAGCGCAATCGCCCCGGCGTCTATGAATACTTTGCGGCGCGCGCGGTCGCGATGCACGACGGCAGCGAGCACCGTGAGCGCGCAGTCATCAAGCGTGCAACTGCCGAGCGCGGCTTGAAAGGCATCGAAGAAGATGTAATTGCCGGGCCGCGCCTCCGAAATATTATCAAGGTGGTCAACGTGCGTGATGGTTGGTGTCGAGCCGATGCTGATTGTCTCAACCGGAATATCGAGCGAGCGCAGGCGCTGGGCCGTCTCAATCATCACGTCACGCTCTCGCCGCGCAATCTCTACCAGCTCGGCTTTCGTGCGCGCGTGATAGGAATGGCCCGCGTGGGTCAGGATGCCCGCGAAGCGTAAATGCGAGGATTCCAGAATGCGGCGCGGAATCTCCACGGCCTCCGCGCTCTCGGGCTCTACGCCGCAGCGATGATAGCCGCAATCAATTTTCAGAAAGAGATTAAACACCACGCCTGCATTGCGCGCAGCCGTGTTGAGCTGCTCCGGCACAGACGCATCGTCTGTGATGAGCGCAAACCTTTCGCACTCTCGCCGTAGTTCTATGCTTTCCGTGAACTTGCCCGGCTCTATGGGGACGGCGTAGAGAATGTCCGTGAAGCCATGACGGGCGAAGGCACGCGCTTCGGCCAGCGTCGAGACAGTAAGAGCGGGCGCGTCGCCGTTTGTTTGCAGGCGCGCGACCTCGACGCACTTGTGCGTCTTGACATGCGGGCGAAGGCGAGCGCCGAGCGAGCGCACGCGGCTTGCCATGCTCTCGCCGTTACGGCGCACGCGCTCGACGTCCAGCACCAGCGAGGGAGTTTTTAATTCTGCAAGCTCCATTCGGAAAATCCTTTTCGATTTTGGATTAACGAGACGGATTGAAGCGGTTCAAGCTGAGTTGTCACTCCAATCGAAAATCCAAAATCTAAAATCCAAAATCGTCTCGCCTGTTACGCGATGACTTTCACAAGAAAGTTGGCAACTTCGTGCGCGCCGTTTGGACGCGTCCGTCTCTCGCGCGGGGCGTTGAGCAATTCGTCCAGCGATTCCATCCACAGCCCGCGCTCGAACTCGTCTTCGGTCACGGCACGCCCGCGCATAGAGCCTTCCACAAATCTCGCCAGCGCTTCCGATTCGCGGAAGCCTTTCCGCATCACATAACAGAAGGGGACGGCAGCTTGATAACTTTCCGCGACGGTGCTGTAGCCGATTTTACCAACCACCACATCCACGGCGCTCACCAGATCAGGATGATAAAAATCCGAGGCGTGCGGCAGAAGCACAATGTTACCGCGCCTCTCCTGTCTCTCGCTTCCGCCGGGAACGATGAAGAAAATCTCGCTCCTCTTGCCGAGCCTGTCCAGAAATCTGTGCCTGGTTTCGATGCCGCCCATCGTGATAAGCACGGCTCGCGCGTCGTCAGGGATTGAGAGCCGTGCGCGTGTGCGGCTCACCGTCTCGCGCGGCGCGCGGCTCACGGGCGGCGAGACCAGAGCGGCGTCACTCTTCGGCACACTGGCGGGCTGTATCTGAACGTGATGGTGCGCCGCGCCGAACACATGCTTTAGATAATCCACATACGCTTGAAGACGCGAGTCATCATTTATATATCCTTCGTAAATCCAATCCCAGGTGAAATTCTCTACGAGGACGGACGTAACACCTGCGCGCTCGGCCACGCTGAGCCCCAAGGGCGCGATGTCGCACACGACTAGAGAGCAACCGAGCAATCTGATTTGCTGCGCGAGGGCTTCTATCAGCGCGTCGTCAAAGGGCAGAAAATCATCCAGGCGGCGCAGGGTTTCATGTAAGTCAACGACGAGCGGCGTGGTTTGCGCCATGCCTACGTCTGTATTGGTTGCGTGATAGCCGAAAGTTTTGGTGAGCGATTGCTGAAAGAACCAGCGCGGGACGCTGGTGAAAATTTCAAAGCGGAGCAACGGGTCAAGCGTCGTGGCCGCTTCCATGATGGCCGCGGCGCGCGCTGCGTGGCCGAAGCCGTGCGGCGAAACGAAATAAGCGACGCGGCGCTCGTCTATTGACTCGGTTCTCATCTATAAGCGATAACCTCGTTGGTGCTCCGGAGCCGAACGCTTCTCGCGGGGGCCGCTCGTTTGTTTATCTCTCAAGAAGGCAAATCATAAAGATGTTCGACAAAGTGCTGGTGCTCTCGGCCTCTGCCGGGGCAGGCCACACGCGCGCGGCCCAGGCCGTGGAGCGCGGCTTTAATGAAATGCATGCGGCCCGCGAAGTTCGCCACGTGGATACGCTCGAATATACCAACAAACTCTTTCGCCGTCTTTACGCCAAAGCTTATCTCGACATGGTGAATAAATCGCCGGAGCTTTTGGGCTGGCTCTACGATTATCTGGACAAGCCCTGGAAGAACGAGCGCCGACGTCTTGCGCTCGACAAGCTCAACACGCGGCCCTTCGTTAAGATGCTCCGCAAGTATCAGCCGGACATCATCGTCTGCACGCACTTTCTACCGGCGGAGATAGTCTCATGGCTCAAGGCCAAGGAGCGCATCGCGAGCCGTCAGGCGATTGTCGTCACGGACATGGACGTACACGCCATGTGGCTCTGCCATCATTACGAGCAGTACTTTGTCCCGCTGGACGAAACGCGCGAGCACATGCTGCGCTTAGGCATCCCGTCGGAGAAGCTGACGGTCTCGGGCATCCCGATTGATCCAGTCTTCAGCGTCCAGAAGGACAAGCGCGAGATGCGCCGCAAGCACAACCTGCGCGAGGATGTCTGGACCATACTGGTCTCTGCGGGCGGCTTCGGCGTCGGCCCCATAGAGCATCTATACAAATCTCTACTTGAGCTGAAACATCCCGCACAGGCCGTGGTCATCTGCGGTCGCAACGAGGAATTAAAGACGCGTATTAACGCGCTCTGCTCGAAGCTTCCCGCGACGAGCAACGTTTCAATCAAGGCCATCGGCTACACGACCGAGATGGACGAGTACATGGCGGCGAGCGACTTGCTTCTAGGCAAGCCGGGCGGCCTGACCACCTCCGAAGCCCTCGCGCGCGGCCTCGTCATGGTCATCGTCAACCCCATCCCCGGACAGGAGGAGCGAAATTCCGACCACCTGCTGGAAGAGGGCGCGGCCATTCGCTGCAACAATCTCCCAGTCCTCGCCTACAAGATTGACAAGCTCCTGGACGACCCCGCGCGCTTCGCGAACATGCAAGCCGCCGCACACCGCCTCGCACGCCCACGCGCCGCGCAGGAGATTGTCTCGAAGCTGCTTTCGCTAAACGAGGGATTCACCGCCGAGACGCAGAGGACACAGAGATAACGCAGAGAGTTGATTCTATTCTCTGCGCCTGCTCTGCGCTCTCTCTAGTCTCGGCGGTGAACAGTAAGAGAGAAAGACTACTTGAGCGACACCACGCAACCAGGCACGCATTCCGAAACTTTGCCCGCCGCCGATTCGCTTGAAAGCGGCGCGCGTTGGCGTGCGCTCTTTCTGCTTTCGGTGGCGGAGCTGCTGGGGATGTCCTTGTGGTTCAGCGCGTCGGCGGTGACGCCTGCGCTGCGCGGCGAGTGGCAGTTGAGCGAGACGGGCGCGGGCTGGTTGACGCTCGCCGTGCAGTTGGGTTTTGTCGCGGGCACTCTACTGAGCGCGCTCTTTAATCTGCCGGATATCATAGCGACGCGGCGGCTGTTCACAGTTGCGGCCCTTCTGGGTGCGTGTGCCAACGCAGCGTTCGCGCTCTTTGCACACGGCGCAGCCTTCGGCATCAGTTTGCGTTTTCTGACGGGTCTGTGTCTGGCGGGCGTCTACCCGCCGGGAATGAAAATCATGGCGACGTGGTTTCGTCGCGGGCGCGGGATGGCTTTGGGCGTGATGGTCGGCGCGCTCGCGCTCGGCAAGGCCGCGCCTTATCTGGTCAACGCGGTGGGGAGCGCAGATTGGCGGCGCAACGTTCTCTTCACAAGCGCGCTCGCCGCGTTGGGCGCGCTCGTCGTGCACTTTTTTATCAAGGATGGACCCTACGCTCTGCCGCGTGCGCGGTTTGATATACGACAAGCGGCGCGCGTCTTTAGCAATCGAGGCGTGCGGCTGGCGAACTTCGGCTACTTCGGCCACATGTGGGAGCTATACGCCATGTGGACGTGGGCTCCCGTGATGATTCGCGCGAGCCTTGCACAAAGCAATGCCGCGCCTGCGCTCGCGGAAGCCGCATCTTTTCTGGTGATAGGCGCGGGTGCTGTGGGCTGTGTCGCGGGCGGAGTGGCCGGAGACCGCTGGGGACGCACGCTGACGACCTCATGGGCGATGTTTATCAGCGGCGCGTGCTGTCTGGTGATTGGATTCTTCTTCGGCGCGCATCCGCTTCTGCTGCTCACGGTGGCGGCCATCTGGGGCGCGAGCGTGGTGGCCGACTCGGCGCAGTTCTCTACGTGCGTGACGGAGCTGGGCGACCCGCAATACATAGGAACGGCGCTCACGCTGCAAACCTCCATAGGATTTTTACTGACCACTATTTCGATAGAGCTTATTCCTATACTGGTCGAGCGCGTCGGCTGGCGCTACGCGTTTGCTGTGTTGGCCTTCGGTCCACTCTTTGGCATCCTCGCCATGCTGCGCCTGCGAAGTCTGCCCGAAGCTCTCAAGATTGCGCACGGACGCAGGTGAGCTAAGATGGATTCAAACAGGGATGGACAGGATAAACAGGATGAAGGAAGGGAAAGAGGGGAAAGGGTGCAAAGCTTTTGCCTCTTCCCCTTTTTCCCTATTCTTTTTTTATCCTGTTCATCCTGTCCATCCCTGTTAATTCTTTCTTCGTCTTAACTGGCCCACTACTATTTCTGGTAAATCGTTGTCTTTTTCCGGTTCGATGTTAAAATTATCGCGCTTGACCAACCCGGCAACTCCTCGTAGCCCAGACTTCCATTTACAGTTAGAAGGAGAAAATATGTCCGACGATAAGATTTCGTCTCCACCGGAGATAGATGCTTCGCAGGTAGATTCGCCATTTAAGAACATCGTGAAGCAGTTTGACGTTTCCCAGCAGCCCGCGGCGAAAGCCGGTCCGACGGGTACAAACTCTGTGCAGGTTGACCCCGGCGGGCGGACCTTCCCGACCATCGCGGCGGCGCTTGCGAGCATCACCGACAATAGACTTCAGAAACAGTACCTCCTCACCCTGAGCCCCGGAACTTTCAACGAGCAGGTAACAATGAAGCCGTATGTTTACTTGCAGGGCGCGGGCATTGACCAGACCACCGTGACCTTTCCGGCGACCGCGGATTTCTATGCTCGCGGGACAATCATAGGGTGCAGCAATTCCGGCATCGGCAACATGACGGTTAGTTCTTTGGGAGGCAGTTGGGGGTCTTGGACCACGGCGCTCAACATCATGGGCTCGTCGCCCTTTTACGCCGACAACGTTGCTTTAATCTCCGACGATCAAGGCAACGCGGGCATCAATAGCGAAACGGTCTCCGTCAACTGGAGCGCCGCGCCGCAGCCGGCGTCGCAGGTCTACATCTCTTATTCGCTGGTCCTGTCGAACATGCAGAGCAACCAGTCTGTGGCGGTGGCGATGATTGTCAACGGGCTCGGCAACACGCAGTTGATAGAGAGCAAGGTAGTGGCAAGGGGCGGCTCGCAGTCGTTCGGAGCCCAGTCAAACGGCGGCGGCAACGTCACCCTGTTCAACTGTTACGCCGAAGGCGGAACTTTCTGTTTGAACATCCCCGACAACAGCAGCACACTGATCGCCACTAACTGCCAGACCAAAGGGCCGATCGGGCAGGGCGTGCAAATCTTCAATAATCCGATCACAGGCGGAAACTAAGACGGCGAAGAAGAGACGCGGGGACGCGGCGACACGGGGAAAAGACAGATGCTTTTCTCGCCGTGTCGCCGCGTCCCCGCGTCTCCGCGTCTCTCTCTGTCTCTAGCTCGTTGGCGCGGGTGGCTGTGCCGGTGTTTGTGTAGAGGATGGCGCACGCTCCGTGCGGCGCGCGTTCTCCCACGCGGCGAGCGTGGCGCGGTCGTCGCGGAACTTATTACGCACGACCGCATCCAGTTGCCGCACGATGTTGACGCCGCGCTCCACGGAATCGTCCAACCCCGTCGTGGCCGACACGCGCGCCCGCTTTCGTCGCTGCTGTTCGTCAATCGCCTGCTCAAACGCGGTGATGTGCGCGTTCAACTCGTCCAGAAAATTCACAGGCATCTCGTAACGTATAAACTGGTCCTTCAACGGCAACGCGTCCGCCGCAAAGCCGCGAGCAGCGTTTAGCAAGTCCACGTCCGCGATGCTCCCGCGCGGCATACGGAATTTATCTTCGAGGCCGGGTGTATCCAGCGACATCGCGCGAGCCGTCTCGCTGATGGGCTCCATGTCTTCGCGCAAATCCGTGCGCGCTTCGCCGCGATTGGTCGTTCCCTCGCGTGTGCCCCGCTCGCCTGAGCCTTGCGCCGCAGCATGCTGCTCTATCTCTGTAATGACCGCACCGAGGTTCGTGAACAATTCATGCCCGCGCCGCACAGCCCGCGTGCGCCTCATTGCTTGCGGACGTGCGACACTCCGAGAGAGCGAGCGGCCAAGCTCCCTCTCAATCTTTAGATATGCAAGAGCATTTTGTTATCATGCGCCTGCTCTAGTCTTTGAAAACACAGGTAACGGCTAATGCGTAGCTCACTCCCACAATAGAAAATGAGCATCGCCGTTCTGAATGAAAGGTTCATTCTTACGGCGGAAAAACTAGGGAGCGATAGCCTACGCTTATTAGGGGGAAACTCCTGATGGGAAGGCGTGCGCGTCTGCGGCCAAAACGCTTGGCTGAAAAGTTATTGCAGGTTCGACAGGCGTTAGAGCTTTCTCAAACGGGAATGCTCAGAAGGCTAGGATTTGAAGAACAGATTCATTACTCAAGAATCTCAGAATATGAACTCGGAAAGAATGAACCGCCCTACCCGGTTCTCCTCCAATACGCTCGCGCCGCGAATGTCAGCACAGATGTTTTGATTGACGATGAGCTGGACCTGCCAAAGAAGCTACCTAAGAAAAGATTAGGAAGTAACTCCTAATGGGAACGAAGGCGCGTTTGAGGCAAGGGCATTTAGCTGACAAGCTTTTACAGATTCGGAATACTCTTGGCGTTTCTCAGAGTGAGATGTTAAGGCTTCTTGGTGTCGAAGACCTCATTACTTACCATCAGATTTCAAGATTTGAAGCGGGCAAGCGCGAGCCATCCTTAAGGATTATTTTGGAGTATGCGCGAGTGGCGGGCGTTTGCACTGATGTCTTGATTAACGATAATCTGAAATTACCCGCCAAGCTACCAAGCAAACCGAAACATTCCCGCCGTTAGGCTTTGCACAAAAAGTGCCGTCAATCTTTGAGCAGAGTTTTAAGCTTAGTGCGTAATTTTGTGAGCATTGTGTCTGGTGGCTTTTCTGGCAAGTTTAACAGTATTTCTTGGTGCACTCGCATGATGTCCAAAATATCGTCAAATCTAGACTGGTGGCTTTCGAGCACAGTTAATAGCCGATCTACGGCGTTTTCAGCCATTGCCATCCGCTTGGACACGATATTTATGGTGATTACATACTAGACTGACCTTTGCATAGCTATTTGAAGTAAGATTTCAGGCGAGGTTTAGCGGGAGTCCTCAGAGAGAGTAAATCTTTATGCCGATTCTCTATGATATAGATGAGTCTTTGGTGCGTGACGCCGAGCAGTCTAGCAGCTTGTGTGACACTACCCTCTGACGTGATAAGCGCCTGCTTTATCAAGTCGCCCTCATAGCGCCGTACTTCTTCAATCAGATTTCTCCCGGCAAGGGTTTTTACTTTGCGTGGGCTCAGATGTTCGCCTAATTCTTCCATGAGAATCAGCGCGGCTTTTCCAGCATGGCTCAGTGCGCCCGCTGCTTGCGCTACTTCGATTGCTTGTTGAAGCGTGGCGTATGCTTGACTGTAGAAGCCTAACCGCGCGAGTGCTGTTCCGTGCGTTATCAATGCCTCTGCTAATAAATCTTGCTGCCGACTTTTTTCAAGTGCCATGACAGCAGACCGCGCCGCTTTTTCGGCTTCTACATTTCGGCCTTCAGAGAGAAAGACGCAGGCGCGAGTTTCCTCACATTGCCCGAGAGCGATCTTATCTTTGAGGCCCAACATAATTCGGCGCGCACGCTCTAAGTGTTCGTGTGCTTCATTTAATTTTTCTGCTTTGAAATAGAGGTAGCCGAGATTGTTTTCGACGTTGGCAAGATAACTGTTATGTCCGGCTTGCTCAAAGTAATAGCTTGCAGCCGCAAACTCTACAAAAGCGCGGTCTGTATAATCTTCTCGATTCTTGGACTTGCTCATTTCCATCCACAGATTAGCGAGGTTATTGTGACGGCTGCCCTTTAAGGCGGGATTAGTAATCGTCTCAAACAAGTCCGCATTATCAAGGAGAATTTCAAGCGCCTCACTAAAACGGCTTTCGGAATACTCTACCATTGCAAGGCGAATCAAAGCTTTGGCTTTTACCTCATCCTCTGTCTTGAGTTTCGCCAGCACTTCGTTAAGGATGAGACGGGCTTCATCATAATCACCGCTTCGCCAGTAACAGAGAGCAAGTTCCGTCTGTGCTTCCGCTACCTTCTCGTAGCCGAGCGATTCAAAAGTGGAGATGCTTTCGCTAATGAAGTCCTTTGCCGTTTCTTGCGCGTCTGGAATCTGTTGTTTGCTGCCTAGCCATCCGGTCAACACTCCGACCCTTAATAAGACTTCGGCGGCTGTACGCGGCTCTAGTCCTTCAATCTTTGGTCGCTCGCCAAGACGTTGCCACAACTCACCTATAGCTTGACGCGCTTCCTCATGTTTGCCCTTGTCCTCAAGTTCTTTAGCCAGTTGACAGCGAAGCTCTGCCCGTTGGTCATGGCTCAATATCGGATTTTCCAGTTGGCGCAAGAGTGAGGATAGTAAAGTCATGAGAGCTAGACCTTTCTTTGTAGCTGCAAAAAATGCTGCAAATCGCCCGCCATCATAGACCCCTGTTCGCGCCCTTGCAAGAAAAGTTCAAAGCTGGTCTATTGCTGCTTGCAAAAATCTGTGCAAGTGGAGTCATGCGCAAAATTTTTTGCAAGTATAATCTAGGAGAAGCAAAATGAATAACTTACGGCGATTCTGTGCAGTGCTTATCTTGGCGATGGCACTAGCTTCTGCTGCTCGTGCTGAAGGGCCAATAAACTGCCCCGGCATTACCCAACAGCCAACGGAACAGACTTCGACAAGCGAGACGGAATACGGAGTGGTAGATGTTTTAACCGGCCTCTTTGTAACGGCGCTCTCCGTAGTCTAGTTGAAGCGCCTAGTTAGATACGTTCTAAGCTGCCGTGATTACCTCACGCGCGGCTAAGGTGAAGTGTGCTTATTATAGATTGGCTGGCGATCAGGCTTTCTTCTTAACGGTTTTCTTCCGCTCTCGCTTCTTCTGATTCCTTCGACGTTCTTTCGCTGCTTCCGCTTCCACGGCGGCTTTAGGAACTGAGACGACGGAGCGGAACAGCCGGTCGAATTTCTCGAACGGAGTGCCTTCGGGGTCGGGCGGCGCGGGCGATGGTTCGGGCGCGGATTTCATAGGCTCATAGTACAGGAACTTGCCGGTGAAGGCGACACAAGGGCGGTATCGGGGTCATCTTCTCTGTAAGAAGATCGGTCAGTTTGGGAACCTGCAAGTCACCGGACAGAAACATCGCTTCAACTCCCTTGTATCTGTCCTGCGCCGTGTAGTGGAGTTGATAGACGATGCGGCGGTGTGCCTCATATAGGCTCTCTCTAACTGCGGCATAGTCATACGTGACAATCCACGGATTTCTCATATGAGAAATGAAGCTGGCCAGCCTTCGATGGCCTTCAATCGTATAGTCGTTTAGGTAAAGGTCTTTCCCGTTCTCTATGTAGGGGGGATCGTAAAACGTAAGCGAGTTCGGCCCAAGTCCTAAAACCACTGTCTTCGTGAACTCTAAAGCGTCTAGCTGATAGAGCCTGATTCGGCTTCGATACCTCGCTATTCTGCGAATACGCTGGATGAGTTCGGGCTTACTGAATCTTGCGTCAAGTTTCCACTCGCCGTCCTGCTCCTTGCCACCTATCACTCCGCCGTTAAGAATCCCGGAGCGGTTCGTGCGATTGAGGAATAGAGTCGCAAAGCCAAGCTCTTCAAGCGCTGCCGTCTCTCGGTGCTCATACACGGTGCGCTGCCGATGCCACTCTTCCATAGTGACTTCAACGCGCTCAATCATTCGGCACAGTTCTTCGACAGCGTTCAGAACCATGTACCAGAACGCATAGACCGCCCGATTGAGGTCGTTTATGTGAATGACTGAAGCGTACTCTTCAAACAGAAGAGTGAGCGCTACCGACGCGCCGCCTGCGTATGACTCTGCGTACTCGATATCTTTGAGGTCGTTCGCTTCCAAGAGGCGCATGACGACGGGCGCGAGCCGCCGCTTGCCGCCGGGGTAACGTAGTGGTGTGAAGTATGGCATTGGAGATCGTATCAGTTTTCGTCTTGCTTGGCCACCATTTTCTTACACCGACCAAAGTGCGATGAAGAAGGGCTGCAAGCTGTTCCATCCCGCGCGCAAGTCTCCCGGTGCGGGAAAGATGTATTGGTTATGAACGTACTCATTCATAACGGAAAGAGAGGCGGCAAGGTATTTGTCTTTTTCTACCGCAACGCGTACCGGTCTAGCTTGCATAATGTTTAACTGGCCACGACTTACTAGGTGATTTGCAACATCCTGAAGTTTCTTCGACAGCTTGTCCGTGGTAGTCCACGGCAAATTCCAGCGCGTAAGGTATGAGTCGCAGCTTAGTTCTACGAACACTCGGAACAGTACGCTTACGGCGTTTACGTGATGCGTCAAGCTCAGCCTTCGCAATTCGTTCTCAATGTCTCTGATACGGGCCTCGGTAATGTTCATAACGCAATCGGGAGGAATCAGTTGGTCGCGAGGCTGATTGGCGTTGGCACTCGTCGCGCGCTTTGCTTTAGTCTGCGCCCCCTTGTTCTTTGTGGCAGCCTTGCTACTTTTAGCCGCTGGCTTTATAGCGATACCTGCGGGGAGATTATCGGCGTACCTTAGCCGGTCTTCTATCGTGTAAATGGCTTTTGTTTTCAGCCTAGTCGGCCCCAGCCGAGTAAGGTCATCCACCACGTACTTGAGCGCCTTTGCGACACGATTCTCGCTCGCAAGTAATGCCATCTTCCCGTCTTCCAGTTTTACTCCGAGCTTGGCGGCGACCACAGGTGTGTCTAACAATCGTCTGAAACTTGCTGCCGGAACCTTTATCCGCTGCTCGTGCGGAATGTCGCCCCGCAGTTCAAGAAAATCTAGTGCCTGCATGTGAAGTCTCAAGGGGCGAGTTCTCTGATTGAAACGGTCGTTCTCTTGAGAACCCCACGGCGCAACCCCTGCGCCACCTAGTAGCCCGCTGTGGCGTAACTCAATCCAGTGCCGTGCTTCCTCGCGGTTATTAACCAGCAGACATTCAACCGATTCAATTGGGTTTTGTAGGTATTGCCTGCTTAGTGCCCGCATCTCTGTTAACAGCCCCGGCTCCAAGACCCCAATCATCCACTCAGGATTTTCCAAACCTCTGAGTGCCACTAACCGCCGATTCCCTTCAAGTACCACATAACGTTCGGAGTCGTCGCTTAGCTTCATAACAATTGGAAGTTCAGCAGGGTTCAAGTGGTAGCGAACAATGTCCTTCGCTAGCGCGACTATCTTACGCTGTTGCAACTTCACAATTGCTTGCTGCGCTTGGCGCTGGCCGAGATTGGGTTTTGGTAAGCGAGGATTCTTGGTGTCTATCTGTAGGGCTGCGAGGGCGATGGGGAATCTATCTGCCATGCTGGTTACTCCCTTTTGTGAGAAGTGGAAGAACGGCGAGAGCGCTTACCCCTACCTTGCCGCTTGTGCAACGTCTTTAGGTCGTGGGGTGTTCCTCACCGTCCTTGCCCGTCAGTTCAGAGTAGGTCAGACGACGGCCTATGACGTGTTCGGCTACGATTGAGAACCTTTGACCATCCGTGAGCTTGCGATGGTTAAAACGGAATGACTGCTCATCCAGATACCTGAATAGGTGAAACGGCTCGACCGAAACATAAGTTCCTTTGATACCGCGCTTCAACAGGCTCCAGAAGTTGTCAATATTGCACGTATGTACGTTGCCGTCAACGTATTTTTCGGCGTGGTTAATGACATTGTGGATATACTCTTGCTCCAATCCTCTATAAGAGCGGAATTCGTCTGTGAAGATTTCCGCGCCTTGCTCAACGTGGGTCTTAATCTCGCCGTGTAAGGTCTCGCGTGTCGTATCGCCTATGACTTTGGCTCTCACTTTGCCGTTGCGCTCAAGCAACCCCATCACGGCGACTTTGCCCACAGCCCCGCGTCCTTTAATCATCGCTTCGCGTTTCTTCTTGTGCATGAAGCGAGCCTTACCGCCGATATAAGTTTCGTCAACTTCAATCTGGCCACCAAGCTTCTCTAACGAACCTACACGCATGGCGAGTCTGATTCTTTGGAGCATATGCCAAGCTGACTTTTGAGTGATGCCTATACCGCGCGCCAGTTCGCATGAGCTAATACCATTCTTGCAATTAGCAATCAGCCAGATTGCCATCATCCACTTGTCTAGGCCAAGCGGCGAGTCCTCAAAGATAGTTCCGACTTTAAGAGAGAACTTCTGGCGCGGGTGCTTCGTGTAGCACTTCCAGAGGCAAGCCTTCGCTAGATAGGTGACTTTCTCTGAGCCGCACGACGGGCAACGCACTTTGCCGTCCGGCCAGCGAACAGCTATCATGAATTGATTGCAGTTATCCAAGTCGGCAAAGTATTTGATGGCTTGCTGTAGTGTCTTTGGGGTCTCCATGCTGTGAAGATAGCACAGAAGGTTTGGTCAGTCAAGTATATAATCACCATATTTATTGCCCAACCCGCAATTATACCCATGAAATTCGTTCCAATTGATACCGTAGCCAACGCGATGATTAGAACTGACCAGACGGTCAATGGCGCAGATTGATAGACCGCCCAAACGAGGATGGCAATGTTAACTAAGAATGAGACGTATATTAGCCCGAATTGTTTTAGGTGTTGCTTAAACCGCCCGCCGTTGCTCTGGTTTAGATTCTTTGGCTGGTTTTCCTCTGGCGCCGGTTTCGGCTGGCTAATGCGGAATTTGAATAGCGTGTTTAGTATTGGCGCTATCAAGGTGCTAATAATCACTGCAATCGTCAGCCAGTGGTCCATTTTCATGGTTTCGCTACTCCTTGTATTGGTGGAGAAAGAATCATTCTGTCCAAAAGGAAGGCTCTAACCCGAGTTCGTAGATGCTCTGAATGAGGCAGCAAATGTTATGACAGAGAACCTTGCAAAGCAATTCATTAGTCTGCGCCACTTGAGATTACTATGGAGCGGGACTGTTCCAACTCCCTGTAGTATTCCGCCACGGGTTTGTGTGAAGTTTGAGATTGAGGACGTTCATATCGTTACGTACGAGCAAAACGCACTTGCGTCTCGGTGACGACGACAAAACGGTCGGCTAACCTGTCAATATGATTTTCAAGTAAGCGCCGGAGAATAGCTATCTTGTTCGAGTCGCGTTGATTGTCAAGGCGCATAAAAATAACGCCCCGGTGCAGGCGTCTCTGGCGGTAAACCATCTCTCCGAAATCTTTATCAACGGTAATCAATATCCAATTCTCCGTATAAGCCTTTTCCAGTATCTGATCGTCATCCATCCCGTGCGCCTCATTGAAGACGGAAAAGACCTCGTGCTGCTCGCTGCGCAGCCAACGCGCCACCGCAGGGCCTGTACATTCGTCCACGAGGAAGCGCATCTATCTCACTTCTGTTAACAGTGGCATAAAGTCTGTGTCTTCCAGCGATCTTGACGCGAACAATAAACAAGCCTGTATGTCCTCCGGCTTCAACCCCTCGTACTCTGCCAGGATTTCTTCCATAGGCGCGCCGTGCGCCAGCAAATTGAGAATGTATTCGACGGTCAGCCGCGTCCCCCTGATAACCGGCTTGCCGACCATCACCTTCTTGTCCACAGTTATGCGTTCAAGCAGTTGTTCGTCCGTCATGACCTATCTCCTTTCAACGGCTTTCGCTCTCCGCTAAGGTAGAGGTCAATATTCTCGGAGAAATCAGAGGGACCTTCGATGCGTATGCGCTTCAATCGAGACATGAGGGTGGGTTTGGAAGATGGGGGGGGTGACTGTGTAAATCTTCTGACAATTTGATACAGCTCCGCCAGACGCTCCTCCGGCACTTTCTCAATCTCGGATTTGATTTCTTCCTTGGTCGCCATAGCCCTACTTTAACCGAATTACAGGCTCGATTAAAAGCTTTGCGCTCTTTCTTGTGGCGCGAGTACGCGCGCGAATGTTTCCTTAGAAGCTGATTGAAAAGTCCCGTAGGGACTTCATGTTTATAGCTAACACGCATTTCCCGGAATCAAGCTCCGTAGGAGCGCAATGTTCCGCCTCCGTGACATGCCGCTCCTACGGAGCTTGATTCTTGATTCGTTGCGAGAGAGCTATAAACATCCGGCTCCTATGGAGCTACACAATCAGGACTTTTCAAATAGCTTCTTACTTGTTTGAGGACTGCTTTTTTCGCGGGAGCATCGCGGCCAGCATCTCGAAGGAGTCGTGGACGGCGCTGTAGGATTCTTTTAATTGTGCGTCTGTGCCGGATTCGGCGTCGCGGCGGAAGCGTGTGAGGGCGTCGTTGAAGCGGTTGAGTTCGGTGCGGAAGTCGGCGTGGTATTTTTCGTCGACGCCTGCGGGGATGCCGAGCTTGATGATGGCGTCGCCGCGCGTGGCAAGCTCGCGTGCCTGTGTGCGTATGCGTTTGAAATCTCCCTGCGGGAGGGCTTCGTGCTCAAGTGGATGGAGGATGTCGTGGAATAACTCGTATTCTTTGACGCTCCAGCCCTGGTCCGTGTGGTTAATGACGAGCGCGCCGCGTGCGTGCGCGGCGTAGGACAATAGAAGGGTGGCTGTGGCCGCGAGGATTGCGGCCAGTAGAGTTCGCTTCAATGCTCTCAGGTTTCCTTTCGTCTCGGACGAGCGTTTGTTTTAAGACTTCGCGGGCGCAACCTCCGGCAAGTTCAGGGCGGGCTTGGTCTGCCCGCGATGACAGGTCGTGCAGTTGACCGTGGGTGTTTCGCTCTTGAGGTTCTTGACCTTTTTTAAGAGGTCCGTGTTGATGGTGCGCGTCATCTCGGCCATCTCGCGCGCGATCTGTTTGGTGGGCTTGTCGTCCTTCTCCCACTGGCCGGGGACGTGGCAATGCGTGCAGTTGACGCCGAGCGAGCGCGCCCAACCCATCTCCATGATTCTCAGTAGACGACCGGCGGGCATGCCCTTTAGAAGCTGTATGTTCTTAAAGACCTGTTCGGCGGGCTTCTCTTCCTGACCGGCAATCTGCTTGCGCAACTCCGCGAGCGCCTGCGCCTGATTAAAAGATTTGTCGTCCTGCGGTGCGGCACTCGTCGCGGGAGCAGCGGCGTTTTGATTCGACTGCTGCGCGGAGACTCCCGCCGGGTCGATGCCCGTCCGCGCGATGGCGAACAGTGCGAGTGCGAGGCAAGAAACCAAAGCCACCTTGACGGCCAGAGCTGTTTGTTTGCTCATCCGATTTCTCTCCTTTGAGAAGGAGAGGTCAGTAAAGCAATGCAAAAGTCAGAATGCAAAATGATAAATGAAAAGAAAGACCTTCTTTAATTCTGCATTTTGCACTTTGCATTCATCATTGCTTTTCTGAACCTCTAATGTTTTCCCGCTTGCTGAACAGGCAATTTAGTGTAGAGGCCAAGCGTGCGTCAATCTCTGACCCACTTCAGCATGTGCGGATAGGGAGCGACGCCCTGCGCGCGTGCACGCTCGCCCGTCGCCGTCAGCCCTATCGCTTCCAGATGCGCCGCCCCCGGATAGACTCCAAAACCGTAGGTCCGTATTAACCCCACGGACTTTCCCCTGTAGCCCCCGTCGTGAAAAAGCAACGCGGGGTCCAGCTCAAGATGCCTGACAGCCGCGTAGGCCCACGCCGTGACGGCTACCTCTACGGCGTTCATGTCCTCTCCCGGTATCAGGACTTCACCACTCAGGCCGGGCCGCACGTCCCCGGAGGCCACTGCCAGGTGTCCGGCCTCGTGCAATAAGTCTACGGGGTAAGTCAGCCTGTCCTCGTCAACCAGCAGTCTTCCATTTTTGACCATGATGCCGGGGAGAAACGATTCAGACCCGAGACGCATGGCGACAAGCTCTATGCCAATCGTCGTCAGGAAATCAGCCAGGTGATTTGTCAGCGCGTTGCGAAACGTCAATCTAAACTCCGCCAGTTGAGTTGTAGTTGAAGCCAAGCGAGATGATTTTCTGTAAGAGCGCGTCGTACTGGATGCCCGAATGGGCGGCGGATTCGGCGAAGTCGTCGCCGTGCGCGATGTTCGGATTGGGGTTCGCTTCCAACAGGTAGAGCTGGCCGTCGTCGGTCAGACGATAATCGAGCCGCGCGTAGCCGCTCAGAAAAAGCAGACGGTAGATGCGCTTCGAAAGACGCTCGATGCGCTTTGTCAGCTCCGGCCCTAAATCCGCAGCCTGCGTCACCAAGCCAATCTTTTTCTGGTAAGCCGGATCCCATTTGACCTTGAGCGTGGCGATGTTGGGCGCGCCTTCCGGCAGGTTCGGCATCACCAGCTCCCACGGCGTGTAGGTCTGAACTCGCTGGTTGCCTATGACGCCGACGTAGATTTCGCGGCCTGCTATGTACTGCTCCGCGATGGCGTGCGTCGTCGTCTGCCGGTGTATGAACTCGACGCGCTCGGCCAGCTTCTCGTCGTCGTAAACTACGGACGCGCGCGCAATCCCTACAGAGCCTTCCTCACTGATGGATTTGACGAGCAGCGGAAATTTCAGACGACGCGGGCGCTCCGTCTTCTTACGGTTCATAGGAAAGACTGCGAAGTGCGGCACGTTGATACGATGATAGGAGAGAATCTTTTTCGACAGGGCCTTGTCGTGCGCTAACGTTAACCCGCGCGGGTTGCATCCCGTGTAGGGCTGCTTCATCAATTCCAGGTAGCTCACGACGTGCTGGTCATAGAGCGGGTAGCCGTGGAATTCTTCCAGTAGATTAAAGGCGACGTGCGGCTTGTGTTCTTCAATCGCGCGGACGATGACGCCGAGGTCGTCGTACAGGCCCAGCGCCACCACGTCGTGCCCCATCGTTTTGAGCGTGGAGACCACGTCGTATTCCGTCTTGTACAGGAGCGCGTCCTTTTCGGGAACGCCCTCCAGAGAATCCGGCGGCACCAGGTCCTTGTGGACCAGAACGATGATGCGCTGCTTTGTCTTTTGCTTCATACGGCGATGCGATGATAACCCGAATGTAGCACGTTCATCACCTGAACTGTTAAGACTACCAGAAATTGTCTGCGCGCTTGACGCTTCGACGTTGCGACCCTGAGCTTCAGCTCCTTGCTACGCTCAATCATATTTTTGAGCACGTGATCCACAGTGTACTGGTGAACGCCCGTTCCTTCGGCCACTATCTCGCGCACTTCGCGCCGCACGCCGCGTATAAAGCTGGCGGCTGTCGGGTGCGACAATTGGTTGGAGTTTTCCGAGAAGATGCGGCGCAGGTCTCGGTCATAGTAAGCACGCCAGTCGAGCGCATACTGCGCGCGCTTGCGACGATAATGCTCGCGCAGGGTGATGGTTAATTCCGCCAGTGGCTCTATCTTGTCGCGGCGGCGATTGCGCGGGGGCTGTCCCTTAATCTCGTCCATCTGCTCGTCGACGTATTCCAATTTTTTGAGCGCGGGCCACGTGCGATAGCGCGTCCGCCAGCGCGAGCGCGGGGCAAGCCAGACAGCAAACGTCTCAGCGAAATCTTCAGCCGGGTGCGCCTGCGCGTACCATGCTCCAAGATGCAGCACGTGATTACGACTCTTCGGCCTGGGCTTGTAGGAACGCGGGTAGGGCTGTGCGAAAGAGCCGAACAGCTCGCGCCAGCGACGCTTGAAATGCAGACGATAGGCCGTATCAATCGCGTGGCCCGCCTCGTGGCGCAGGATACGCATGCATTCGGCTTCCGTGCCGCCTTCGACCTCGAACATCTGCTTGCGCTCAAGCTGTATGAGACGTGGGTGGGCAAGGTAAAAGGGAATGCAGATGCCAGGCACGCCGTCGGGCGAGAACCATTCTTCGCCGAGCCAGACGTGCGGCTTAAAGCGAATCTTGCGCGCGTTCAATTCCTCGTAGAGCCGCTTGATGCGGTCTTCCAAAATGGTCCCGCGAATGCGCAAAGGGAGGTCGCACAGGCGCTGGTCCAACAGCTCCTCGTCCGACATCAGATGCCATTTTAGTAGTCCGTTACGCACAGTAGGCCCAGAGTCACCTTGAAAGCTTTAACCGCGATAGAGGCCGAGCGCGGAAAGTAGGCTCGAACAACCGGCTTTGATTGTTTAATAGAGAAGAGAAAAGGGCAGCCAGAGCGATCACTACCCTTTTGTTTCAGACAACGCGCCCGAAAAGACTTTCCCAGCCTCTCCGCGTGAGAGCACGAAAGCCTAATCACTGTTCATTTGCAGTAATAATACACCCGGAAAGACTCGAACTTTCGACCTTCTGATCCGAAGTCAGACGCTCTATCCAACTGAGCTACGGGTGCTGAAGCTCAATCCGGCTGGTCCGGCTGAACCATCGGCGGGCTTGAAGCATTGCTGCATTTTAGGGATTTTCCCGCCCGGTGTCACGCCGCCATGCGTTGCCGGTGAGGATTTAGGCCGGGTCGTTCGCTTCTGTTTCATCGCAACGCTTGCAGTCGAGTTCCACCCCTAAGCGACTTGCTCGCCCCTCAGGCGTGAGAACCCACGCTCTGGTGATAAGCGGCGGGTCGTGGCGCACGTGCTGCTGGTGACCGCACTCAAGCTCTGCGACCCAGTGGCGGTCGTCGTCCTGATGAAACCCTGTGATTCTACGCTTCAGAACTCATCTCCCCTGAATCTTCTCTCTGCGATGCTCTCGCCGTCTGATTTACCGACGCATTGCCTCTACGCTTCTTCAAAAATCGAATTTAGGCGTGCGGCTGCTTCGTTTGGCATAAGTGCCCGTGGCCGAGACGTTGAGGCCGAAGCCGCAGGGGATGCTGCTGCCGGTCTGCGTCACAATCGCACGGTTGCCGGTGAACCTGATGCTGATTGTACACTCGCCCGATTTATACTCGGCGCGGTTGTTCACGAGCGGGAGCGTCTCTTTGACCTCGCCGACATTGACGTTGCCGGTCGCGGCATTGCCTATCCACGATGCGTAGAGATAGATTTTGATTTTTCCGCCGGCGAGCTTCTGCACGTCCAGCGCGTTCTCCGTAGTGGAGTTTCTCAACACGTAACTGCCCGTCACGTTGATCGCCGCCGGTCTGGATTTTCGCGCCTTCCCGGTTTGCGCGCCCGCGAGTTGAAAGATGGTCAGAAGGATAATGGCTGCGACAATCAGTCTATACATTTTCAAGTGCCTCACGCCTTTGTTCCACGCAGAAGAGACGCGGCGGGCGCGCGCGGTTTGCCGTAAGTAGAATTAAGTAGTGGTGTGTAGGCCCGCGCGTTTTCTGAGCGGATTGCGTGCGAGTAGCCACGCGGTGGGCGCAACTACGAGAGCTATGCCGCCGAGCGTGGCCCAGTTGAAACGGTGTCTCCAGAAGAGGAGGTCGAACAGGAAGGCAAAGACAATCTGCGTCAACCCTACGACCGCGACTTTGGAGGGATGACCGAGCGCGAACGCGCGCGTCATGCCCAACTGCCCGAGCGTTCCAGCCAACCCGACGCCCGCCAGCATCAGCAGCAAACGCCAGTCGTATAAATTACCACCCATCATCGTGCCCCGCGACAGCAAGAGATAGGCTAGACAAAAAATAGTCGAGACGCCGGAGAAGTGCACGACCACTGCGCGCGCATCCACGTGGCTGAGCTTGTTGAGACCGATCATCGCGATGGCGGTCATGAGCGCGTTGCTTAAGGCCGCTACGATAGCCACGCGGCTTCCGGCCCCGAACGGCTGCTGGACCAGAAAGACGCCGACGAGTCCCATCAGGACCGCTAACCACACGCCAGCAGTCGGGCGAATCCCAAGGATAGGCCACGCGAGCAGAGTGACCCAGAAGGGAAACGTGTTGGCAAGCGTGATGGCCGTAGAGATTGGCAGGTGCGTCAACGCATAGAAAGCGCCTAGAACGCCAAAGCTCCCGACGATGCTGCGCATCCACAAAATACCGGGCTTGAAGAGGACAAGACGCACACGCGCGGCGCGGGCTATCACGAGCGAGAAGACAAAGGCCAGAGACGTGCGCGCCAGCGCGATAATCTGCCAGTCCGTGCGCTCTCCGGCCAGGTGGCTCAACGCGCCCATCACGGCAAAGGCAAGCGCTCCACCAAGCATAGAGAGATAAGCCACGGTGGCCTCTTCTCTCTCGACATGCGCGTGCGCGCTCACGCGAATTTCTTTGCTTACTGTTTCAGCTTTCATCCTTGAAAGAAATTAACAGGGATGGACAGGATAGACAGGATAAAAACAAATGATAAATGCAAAGTGCAAAGTGCAGAATTAAAGAATAGCTTTTCATTCATCATTTTGCATTTTGACTTTTGCATTGCTTTTATCCTGTCCATCCTGTTTGAATCTGCTTCTGTCAGAGCGGTGCTCCGGTTTCTTTAAGGACTCTAAACTATGCAAAGCAGCGACGGGAAGGCAAATTTATTTCAGGGCGGGCGCGGGCGATGAGGGCCGCACAAATTGAGAGGTCACCCAAGCCCTCGCAACTCGGGTGACCTCGATCCGCGGCGTTCTCTCCTCAAGAAGGGGAACATGCGAATTGGCCGCGCACTCTACCATCAAAGCCCGGACTCGGCCAACAACTTTTTTGATGAAACGAACGATGGGCGAACACTAATCCGGGACGGCCCGCAGGCAAGAGCGCGGTTGATGCGTGACACCGCTCTGCCGGGTTCGACCGTCCTACTTTTTCGCCTTCGCTTCGCGTTGCCACTGGCGTATCAGGCGCACCAGATTGGTAATCTCTTCCGGCTTGAGGCGGTCTTTGAACGCGGGCATCTCGCCCTCGTCGCCGTCTCGAATCTGCTTTGCCAGCTCTTCATCCGAATGATCGAGCGCGTGGCCCGCCTTCAGGCTCGGCACTTTGAGCTTCTTTTTCAGGACGGTGACAGTGCCGCCGTCGCCCTGCGGGCCATGACAGCGCGCGCACTCCGCCGCGTAAATGGCGAGCGTCGAAGTCATGTCGTCGGCGGGCGTCGGCGTGGGCTGCGCCGTAGTCGGCGCGGTCGTCGGTCCGCCAGCCTTGTTGGCCGTCTGGTTCGTGGTTGAAGATTCATTACTACAGGCGATGACGAAAAGGACGAGCGCGGCGCTAACCGCAAGGATTTTTGCAAGTCTCATCAAGTGCGTTTCTCCCGAAAGCGCGAACGTTAGTGTAGAACGAACACGAATCGCGTGAGTATACAAAATAATAAAGCAGGGGGAAAAGGGTAAAAGGGAAGAAAGAATTTCAACGGCAGGGAAATGATGGTCGCAGGCACGACGAACACAAAAGCTTTGACCTTTTCCCCCTAACGCTTTTTAAGCGCGGCCATCCATTCGGCTATCTCGCGTTTTTCGTCTTCGGTGAGCTTGTCTTTGAAAGATGGCATGAGCGGGTCAAGGCCGTATGAGGCGGGGTCGTTCATGATGGCGATGAGGTCTTCGATTGTGCGGCGCGGTTTTGTGCTGACGCCTATCAAGCGCGGGTAAATCTTCACGCCCTGCCCGCGCGTCCCGTGACAGCCAGAGCATTTGGTGATGTAGCTCTCGGGCGGGAATGTCGCGGAGATTGCCTTCTGCATCTGTGATGCCTTGTTGCTGTTCGACGCGCTTGATGAAGTGTTCGCTGTTTGTGCTGTCTTCCCGGCGTCGCCGCTTCCTCGCGTCTCTGCGTCTCCGCCCGTCTCGTCTATAGCCGATTCGCTCGTGCGCGTCTTTAACGGCACAAAGGGCGAGGCGCGGAAAGCGTCTTCCTCGGCGGTCTGCCTCGCAAGCTGCGCGCGTATCACGGGGTCGGATGCATCCTTGACGTAGGAGATGACGGTCATCACTGTGAAGAGCAGAAAGCCTAGTGCAAAGAGCGCGACGCCGACGGTGCGGCGCGGGTGCGCCATCACGCGGCGAAGGCGCGGCGGGTTGAGAAACGGGAGCGAGAGCAGCCCCAGGAAAATCAGAGCAGGCAGGATGGCTGCGACGACCGAAGCTGTTTGTCCGGGCAGATATTTCAGGAGCTGAAAGAGCCAGCGAAATTGCGCGCCCGGACGCGGCAGATAACCGGGCGCGGCTGTGTCTGCGCTCGGGCCCAGCGGCGCGTAGTTCCAGTAAGCGAAAAGCGCAAGCGCCAGGAAGACCAGACCGGCGACGACGGCGTTGCGCGCCATCTGCCCGCGCATCCATCGCTCCAGCCCGCGCTCTTCTTCAGCCGTCACCATCGCCCGCTCGCGAAAGATAAAGAGACGCGCGACGAGCACCAGAAGGATAAGAGTCGGCGTGACCAGCACGTGAAGCGCAAAGAAGCGCGCGAGCGTGATGGGCGTGATGTCCGTGCCGCCTATGAGCCAGCGCCGCGACGCATCGCCGACGCCGGGCAAGCCGCCCGCAATGCCTTCGGCCACGCGCGTCCCGAAAAATGCGCGCGCATCCCACGGCAGCGAATATCCCGTCGCGCCTTCTGCCAGCACGAGCATCAGCAGCACGACCGAAGCCATCCACGCTACGGGTCTGCGCCGATAGGTCGCGCGCCAGAACATCTGCGCAAGATGAATGACGAGCGCCAGCGTCAACCACTGCGAGCCGTAATGATGCACGGCTCGCAGCCACGAGCCTGCGGGCAAAACTTTTTCGATGTAAGAGACTGTCGTGTGTGCGCTCTCTGCGGAAGGGACGTAGTAGAAGGCGAGCAGGACTCCGGTCAGGAGCTGCACGGCGAGCAGCATGACGACCACGCCCGCAGTAGTGCGCGCCCATGCGCTCAAGCCCGTCGAAGGCTCGTCAATCAGCGAGCGTTCTATGTCCTGAAGCGTGGTCCAGCGCGAGAGCCAGCGCTCAAGACGTGGTGGAAGATGTTCACTAGCGGCTGCCATTATCCGCGCACAATGCGCTCCTCCGTATTGTTGACGAAGGTCTGGTATTGAACCTGTAGACGCCCCTCTTCAAGACGTGTCGGCAAGGGGTCGAGGCCGCGACGCGCAGGACCGCTCACGGTTGAGCCGTCCGCAGCGAAGTAGCTGTCATGACACGGGCAGAAGAAGCCGTTGGTATCGTCGCGCCACGAAACGTTGCAGCCCTCGTGCGTGCACATGCTCGACAAAACCTGGTGATTCTTATTGGGCAGCACGTAAACAAAATGCTCCTCCTGTGTGCTCGCCCAGCCGACGTTGTGCTCCGCGATGATGCTGCGCATGATGGGCTTCTCGCCCGTCAGTTCCGAGAGCGGCGCGACATCCGACCACTTGTATTCGGTAGTCGTCATCGCGTGCGGGCGCAGAAAGCGAAAGGCTGCCGCCAGCATCGTCCCCGCGACCGCCGCAAAGATGCCTAAGGGGACGAGCAGCAGGAAATTCCTGCGACCCTGGTCCGGCCTGTTTTCGGTGGTGTGCGGCGTCGGTTCGCCGCTCGTGTTCGTGTCCGGCATCAATCTGGATGGCTTCCCCCTTCCGGCCAGAGGGACGTGTTCCTTTCAGCCCGAGTTGCAATTCTGCAAGCGTTCGCCGCAGAATAGGCTTCAGTAGAGACCCAGAGCCCCGGCATTCTACTCTATCCGAACTGCTGTGTGCGACACTTAATTTTTCAGACTGTTAATCTTTTAAGAGAAAGACGAGCATCATGAGTCGAGATGATAATTCAAGCGAAAGCCGCCCAGCGTTGCGGCTCGCCTCCGTCGGTCAGGAGAAGAATGAGCGCACCGAGGACGACAGGCCGCAGTTGACGCGCCAGTTCGTCAACTTCACTTTTTATCGTGCGCGCCCGGAGTGGTACGGCACGGAAGACCGCGAGCGCGACCTGCGCAAACAGGCGTTCCTCAACACGGTCGATGAATACCGCAAGGATTTGTTGATTCACACCTACTCGCTCGTAGGGCTTCGCACCAACGCCGAGCTGATGATCTGGCGCATAGGCTATGACCTGGACCGCTTGCAGGAAATGACCGCGCGGCTCAATCGCACAGGCATCGGGCGCTTTCTGGAAGTCACGCAATCATTCCTTTCGATGACCAAGCGCTCGATGTACATAGACAAGGACAACCCGGAGCACGTCGAAGACCGCCTGCACATCGTGCCGGGCCAGTCGAAATATTTGTTCGTCTACCCGTTCGTCAAGACGCGCGAGTGGTACTCTCGCTCGGTCGAGCAGCGACAGGAGATGATGGACGAGCACATACGCGTCGGCTCGAAATACCGCTCGGTCAAGCTCCACACGACCTACTCCTTCGGGCTCGACGATCAGGAATTCGTCGTCGCCTTTGAGACCGACCAGCCGCAGGACTTTCTGGACCTAGTGCAGGAGCTACGCGAATCCAAAGCGAGCGCTTTCACCTTGCGCGACACCCCTATGTTTACATGCAGGCAGCTCACGCTCGCCGAGTGCTTTGACGCGCTGGGCTAAAGAGCGCGACGCGGATTTCCAGATTCCACACGCACCGAAAATGAGACGGCCAACAGACAGGCGCACGCGCAAACGTAGCGCGTGCGCCTGTCTAATTATCATTGCGCTCCTTTGCTCATCCTTCTCCTTCGCGCAAACTCCAGCACAGAACAACCGTCCGAAAACCTCTTACGAGTATCTCTGGTATGAAGCGGAGAACATGCGCGGTTTCACGACGAACGCGCGGTTCGAGCCCGTCTTGAATCCTTCGTGGATGAATCAGCCGAAGGCTAAGGCCGCCGGGTGGGGAATTAATGGACCGGGTGTGTCGGCAGAGTGGACGCAAGGGGGCGAGAGCGAGTGGAACAGCGCCGCCGCGAGCGCAGATGAAACGCGCGCAGAGATTTTTCAGGACATGGAAATCCCGCGCGATGGCTCATATAAGGTCTGGGTACGTTACGCGGACTGGGCGCGGCGGACGGAGAATTTTACCGTGCGCGTCGCGCAGGAAGGCAGCGCGCCGTTTCGTCAGGAGTTTGGCGCACGCGACCTCATAGACGCGCACGACGAAGTGAGCATGTACTGGGGCTGGGCCTTTACGTGGGCCGGAGGCGCAGCAACGCTCAAGCGAGGCCCGGCTCGTCTTTCCATCGAGATAGAAAAAGCATCGGAGGCGCGTCGTCATGTTGATTGCGTGCTCGTCACGAATGATATGGCCTTTGTGCCGGAAGGCCGCGCGAAACCTCCTTTCGCGGCGGGTCGTGTGCTTGATGATGCAAGGAACGCTCGCAATGGTAGGCTCGCGCCGCTTCTAGCGCCGGATGATAAAGCTATTGTCCCGGCAGCGTGGCAGAGACCGCGCGTCGCGGGCCGTGATTTTCTCATGCCGTGGAACATCGCGCGCGACTTCTGGCCGCTCTACGATAAGCCTGAACAAGAGCGCCCGCTTTATCCTTTCAACGCAGAGCCCGTCGAGGAGTTCGTCAAAAAATACAAGGGGGCGCGCGCTGTTCCCATCTTCAGCTCGAAGCTCGTCGTTCCGGTCATCTACATCAACGACCTGCCGCAGTACTTAAAGGAAGGCAGCCCCTTCCTGCGCTACCTGCGCGAGACCAAGCAGCCCTTCGCCGTGCTGATTAACTACGGCGCGGCGCGTATGGAGAACGACGCGGAGGCGCAAAGGATTTGGAAACTGCTGTCAGTAGAGTTGCGCGAGCAATTCCTCGGCTGGATTTCCGGCGAGTCAATCGGCTACGTCTGGTCGGATGCCGCAGCAGATTTGAAACTGCAACCGACGATGACACGCCGCGAGCTTCTGGAAGCTCATCGCGCGTTTTATACACGAGCCTTGGAGCGTAAGTGGCGCGGGACGTTTAAGACGGAGACGGGCGCGATGTGGGACAAGCTCATCGCTGCGCAATCAACTTCGAGCACCTCGTTCGCTCACGCTTTGGGCGAGTGGGGCGCGCGCATGATTGGACTTGAAACTGCGGCTGTGCAGCCGGGGTTTGCGCTTCGACTGGCGTTTACGCGCGGCGCTGCACGCCAGTACGGAGCGAGTGTGCTTTATTATCACGCGCCGAATTTCGGAGACACGGCGACCACCTTTACCAAGGCGCAGAATTTCGCCGGTCCGGATTTTTTCTGGCACTCGCGTTACGGCGCGACGATGGGGCCGTCGCTCTCGTGGTATCGCAAGAGCTATTACTTCTATTTCATGTCCGGGGCGTCGGCGATTTATTTGGAGCAGGGCGGCGACCAGTTCTTCAAACCCGGCCCCGGCGAGCATGATTTTCAACTTAATCCACTGGGCCGCATCACAGACGAGTTTATGCGCTTTGCAGAGCGCCACGCGGAGCGCGGCACGCCCTACACACCCGTAGCTTTTCTCTTAGACCCCGCGCACGGTTTCGAGATGACGGATTACCCGCACTGGCCCTTCGGCGTCTCTCAGATTAGCCGTTCGGACTACGCGCTCCGAGAGCTTTTCGGCGCGGCCTATTACCCGCTTCCCGTCCGAGAAGGAGAGCCCGCGACAGCCGACCGCCAATCGTTCCCCGACGGCATCTTCGGAGACATCTTCGACGTCGTGGTCGCGTCAGACGCGCGACGCGATACGATTGATGCGTACCGCGCCGTCGTGGTCGGCGGGCGCGTCGAGTGGAGCAAGGCTTGGGCCGAGAAGCTCGAAGCCTACGTACGCGGTGGCGGCACAGTCGTCGTCAACGCCGCACAGGTGAAGGGACTCGAAGAGAAGCTGGCGGGCGTGCGCGTCCTTGGCGCAACGGCAGAAGCGTACGAAGCGCGCTGCCGTATTGGGCCGCAAGAGAATGTTGACCTCGGCGGGCCTGTGTTTCGCTACGAGCGCATAGCGCCTGTCGGGAAGACGAAAGTTTTGATGGAGACTGTGGCGGGCGATCCTCTTGTGACCGTGAACGAGTTGGGGCGTGGCCGCGTTATCTTCTGCGCTGTGCCAGACCTGCTCGGCCTGGATGAAAGACTGACGCCCGCAGCCGCGCATCTACTGGCGCATCTTTTCACGGACGCGACGCCCGTGCGGGTTCGCGGCGAGGTGGAATATTTGATTAACCGCACGGCGCGCGGCTGGGTCGTCACGCTCATCAATAATCAGGGCGTCGTCAAACGACAGCAGGGCATGGCCGAAGTTGACCGACGCCGAGTGGTAGAGGCAAGCGTAGAGCTTTTGAGCGGGCGCGGGATTGAACGTGCCCGCGAGTGGACGGACGAAAAGGATTTAACAATCACGCGCGAGGGCATACAGCAGCGCGTCAACATTAGTGTTGCTCCGGGCGGCGTGCAGATTGTAGAACTAATCGAAAAAAGATAAGAAACCGCGCGGCGTTTGTTTGCACGCTGAGCGCAGGTGCGAACGCGCGTGTGTCTATGTTATAAAAGCCGCACGCCGCGCGATAGTTCGTATCCCCCGAGTGGAGAATTTTTATGTTGATAGAGATCGGTATTGGATTCATCTTCGCCTTCCTGTTCGTGACGGCATATCTCGTCGTTGCAAAACTTCTGCGCGGGAATGATGACGAGCGTACAGGCTGGCGCAAGGTGTTCGGCGCGGGCAGCGAGCGAGCGTTGGAGGCCAAGCCCACGAAGCTCTTTCTGACGACCGGCGAGATGCGCGAACACCACGCCGGTCAAAAACGCGCCGGGCGTCAGGGGAAATAGCCGGAGCAGGATTTTCAGGAGCGAGATTTTTAAAATCTTGCTCTCGTGAGCTTTGCGCAAAGCTCACGAGAGCGGAACACAAGGGGGAATCTGTAAGTTGAAAATCGCGCGCAAATTTTTAGTGAGCGGAGACGTGCAGGGCGTGGGCTTTCGCTTCTTCGCGCAGCGTGCGGCGGCGCGCCATCAAGTCACAGGCTACGTGCGCAACCTCGCAGACGGTCGCGTAGAAGCTCTGGCCGAAGGCGGTCCCGAGAGCGTCGAAGCATTCAGGCACGAGCTTGAGACCGGCCCTGCTTACGGGCGCGTGGACACGGTCGAAGAAATCAACGTCGACCCGACCGGCTCATACTCTTCATTTCGGATAGAAAGATAAGACGGCGTCCGGCCTTTCTCCCCAACCAGTACAATCCGTTACAATCCACTCATGGCAGAATATCTTGACGTGGCAAGCTGGGCGCGACGCGACCTGTTCGAGTTCTTCCGTGGCTATCACAAGCCGTTCTTCAACGTGTGCACGCGGGTTGACGTGACAAAGCTCATCGAGTTTCTTCGCGGTCGCAAGGACATCGGCGTGTCTTTAACGTGTCACTACTTTGCGCTGCGTATAGCGAACGAGATAGAGCCGTTCCGCTACCGGCTGAGAGCTGAACGGGTGCTGGTGCACGAGGTAATTCATGGTGGAACCACCGTGCTGCTGCCGAACGAGACGTTCACCTTCGCGTATTTTAATTACGAGAAAGATTTCGGAAAGTTTATCGGCGCGGCTCAACGCGCGGTCGATATCGTGCGCTCGGGGCGCGGCGTCTTGAGCCCTGAGACAAGTGATGACAGGATTCACTTCACGACGCTGCCGTGGGTATCGTTTACGAGCTTTGCGCACGCGCGACAGGGTGACCCGGAGGATTCCGTGCCGAAGATTGCCTTCGGGAAGTTTGCAAAGGAGGGCGAGCGCCTGCTGTTACCAATTTCCGTGGAGGTGCATCATGCGCTCATGGACGGTCTGCACGTCGGTCGCTATTTGACCCGGCTGGAAGAGGCGCTCCTTGAACCAGAGACTTACCTGCGGTAACGATTTCGGATTTCGGATTGCGGAATGAAAAGATTGATTCATTTGTTCATCGGTTCATTGATTCAATGAAGAAATGAACCGATGATTCAATTCCTTAAATCCGCATTCCGCAATTTTCTAGTACGGGCTGCCAAGCTCTTGTGAGGTTTTTACTTCCTTGTATCCGGCTGGAATCTCGAAGAGCGATTGGTTGAGCGTGGCTGTGGAAACGTCCGTCATCTCTTGTGTTGAAGTCGAAGTGGGGATCGACGGGCCGCCTGCGCCGGTGTTGAATTTGATGGTCGTCGTCGCCATGACCTGGTAACCGGAATTGGCTGCGCCCTCGGTCTTGTAGCGCACCTCGTCCACGCAATCAGACCCTTCCGAGGGGAGGCTGGTCTGTGCCTGCGTCGAGCAGCTCCCGCCCGCGGGAAGGTCTATGTACCAGCCGTCGCTCTCCATCTCCATGTTCATAGAGTTGCATGCCCCTTCGGATGCTACGACGACGAGTTTGGACTTCATGCGCTTCGCCGTCATGCCAAACATCTGCTTGCGTTCGCCCGTGTCCACATTGGTAGTGGTGTAGGTAATCACACCGCCGCGCCGCGCCGAAGGTGCGCTGGCCGCCTTCTGCTGGCCTGTGGTTTTCGAGCCGTCCGTAACCGCAAGAGGCGTGATGAAGTAGCTGCGGGTTTTATCGTTAATCTGAATCATGCGCTTGAGGTCGCACTGGTAGATGGTCGTGTAGCCTATGCCTTCCGTGCGCTGGCGCGCGCCCTTGATGTAAGTCGTGCTCGTGCTGCTCTGCCCGCTGGCCGTGCTTCGGGTGGTGATTTTAATGTCTGCGAATGCTATTGAAGCCGAACACACGAGCACGAGCGCGAGCGTGAGCGTCGCGGACTTCATAAGCTTCTGCCGTAGGGATGAAAGGCCGGATTGGAGATTGGTTCGAGGATTGCTCCCTGTCATAAATATCTTCCTTTGCTCTGAGATAAAAATTTGTCCTGCTTGTAGAAGAGAAAAAGCAGTCCTGAAATGTACCATCATTCCGGATTAAAAATCAGGCGCTGTTACGGCTTCTTAATTTTGCGAGTTTATGTTATGACGTTCCCCTTTGGCTCTACTTGAGAACGCATTTCGGATAGAAAGGTGGTAAAAGAGTAAGCAGTGAGCAGTAAGCAGTAAGCCGCGTCGGAAAAACCGCGCGACTTGTTTGCCACACATTTTCTTTACTGCTTACTGCGCACTGCTTACTGCTCACTCTTTATGGATGATCTCAAAGCTTTGATTCGCGAAGTGCCGGACTTTCCCAAGCCCGGCATCAACTTTTACGACATTACGACGCTCTTGAAGAGCCCGGAAGGTTTGCGGCGCGCGGTGGACGCGCTCTCCGATGAATTCAGAGGCACGAAAATAGATACCGTCATCGGCATAGAAGCGCGCGGCTTTATCTTTGCCCCGGCGCTGGCGTATCACATGGGCGCAGGCTTTGTGCCGGTGCGCAAGCCCGGCAAGCTTCCTTCGGAATGCGCCTCCATCTCTTACGATCTGGAATACGGTCAGGACGCGTTGCAGATTCACCGCGACGCAGTCGGGCGCGGCCACCGCGTCATCATCGCGGACGACCTGCTTGCCACGGGCGGCACGGCGCGCGCCGTCGTCGACCTCGTAGAAGAACTGGGCGGGGAAGTCGTCGGCCTGGTGTTTGTAGTTGAGCTGGAATTTCTGCCCGGACGAAAAAAGCTGGAAGGTTACGATGTGCGCTCGCTGATTAAATATCAAGAGTAAAAAGCAGTAGCGTGTCAGTTTAAAATCCGGAAGAGGATTCGTATCAAAGCCTTCACCGCCGAGACGCGGAGGGCGCAGAGGAAGCGCAGAGAAAATGATTCAACTCTCTCTGCGTAGTCTCTGCGCCCTCCGCGTTTCGGCGGTGAGTTCGTTTTGAAACCGAGCTACTAACGAAGCAGCTTAGAAAAGAGATTGATTCTATATCGTATAGCTCAGGGACTATTTCCGCACACAGGAGAGCATTCAAGGCAACAGCCTCTTTTCTGTTAAATAGCGTGGTCTAAAGACTTAAATTCCTATCACCTGTCTCTCGTGAAAACGGCACGGATATTGCGAACTCTAATCTCAAAACCGTCTAAACAGGCAATAAATAGAGAGGGGCTTGTGTTTTATGAAGGGGATTAAATTTTGGCCGCATGTGGTGATAATAGCGATTGTGTGTGCGGTGGTTGGCGGAGCAGTTGCAGGGCTGTGGGTCAAGCGTCAACAAGAACAACCGTCGGAGGCTCAGGCTCAAGTTCTGCCGAGCGCAGCCAGGGTCGAGCGTGTGGATGGAACGGTCGCGCTCAATCGCAGTCTTGATAATAACGAAGCAAACAAACAGTGGATCGATGTCACACCGAACACTCCTATTTCAACCGGAGACCGTCTCTACACTAGAGAAAATTCCAGGGCCGCGATTGCGTTTACGGGACGCAATTTCGCGCGGCTCGATGACAACACGTCGCTGGACGTTTTGTCGCTTTCACATGGTAGAACTCAACTCGCTCTGCGCGACGGCTCGGCCATTTTCAATGTTGGTGAACTGGCTCCCGAAGAGTTGTTTGAAGTTGCCACGCCTTACGGCGCGATTGATTTCGAGGAGCCGGGACTCTATGAAGTAGGCATAGATGATAATGGCAGCACCATCGTCTCTGTCCTGAGCGGGCTGGCGCAGGTCGTAGGGCTGGCAGGGAGCGGGCAAATCAGTAAGGGTGAAGTGCTGACGCTCATCGGCCAGACCGCCGCCGACGTTGCCCTCTCGCGCATTGACCCGTCTTATGCGGGCGGCCTCGTAGATGATTACTACGGCTATCAGTATCCCAGAACTTACGACGGGCGCTATCGTGACTACGATGCCTACTTGAACGACCCTTACTACTACGACCCTTACAATCGCTATTCGAGTTATCAATATGTTGATGACTCTATACCCGGCGTGTATGACCTTGATTATTACGGCGACTGGCAGGACGTAAACGGGTACGGGTATGTGTGGCGACCGCGTGTGGAAGCGGACTGGGCTCCATACCAGCAAGGTTACTGGACGATGGATAACACGTATGGCCTGACATGGGTTTCAAACGATCCGTGGGGCTATGCTCCTTATCACTATGGTCGCTGGGCGTACATCAACAATCAGTGGTTCTGGATTCCCGACAGGGTGAACACGCAACCGGCCTATGCGCCCGCGTTGGTGGCGTTCGTGCCAATGCAAAATAATCTCATCGGATGGGCACCGCTCGGCGTCGGCGACCCGTACGCCGTAACTTACTACGATGCAAACCTGCAACCCGTGTATCTTACACAGACGCCCGTGATACAGCAGCAGCTTGTTAACCTCTATGTGCCCGGAGCAGTGACGGTCGTGCCCGTGCAGGATTTCAACGACGTCATTGACCGTCGCAAGATAAAGAAGGTTGATAAAGAAATGCTGGCACAGGTGCGCCCTGTGCTGGACCCGCTCGCAGTAGATTCGCTGCGGCAAGCGGCCATGCAAAATGGCAAGTCACGACGCAAAGCTGATGTGCCGGAGGAAGTAGCGCAGCGATTGAATAAGAGGAACGTGATTACCAGCACCGCTCCGGTTGCACCGCCGTTTAAGAAAGAGAAAGACGTGGCACGGGCGCTGCGAGTTGAATCCGTTTCCGACAAACAGCGCAAGGAGAAACTACAGTTCAAGGATAATCGTCAGGTAACAACTGCCGCACAGCCGAACAGGCCAAGCCAGTCGGCAGCGGGCCAGCCGCCGTCACAGGCGAGCGGGACGGGCACAGATGGAGAGCGCAACCGTAAAGCGGGGAAACTTGAAGCGGGAGCCGCTGCGGACAACAAAGAAGCTCGACGCCAGATACAAGATGTGGGACGACAGCAACAAAGACAGCAGCGCAGGGACGAGCAAGCGGCCCGACGCTCCCAAACAATAACGCAGCCACAGCCGGGTGCGGCCCAGGGAGCGAAAGACCGTGGCGTAGGGCGCGCGCAGGGAGAAAGAGTGAGCCAGCCCGTGCGGGCCGAGCGTCCGCAGGCTGCGGCTCCGAAGGCACAACAGCCACAGCAAGTGCGCCAGCCAACAGAGAAACAGCAAGGGGGACCAAAGCAGAACGCTCAAGGCCCAGCCGCGGGTAAAGGAAAGGGAAAGGGTAAACCTTAATCCTTCAATCTCTCATCAAAAGCTCTTGAAGAGCTGGTGACACAAAAAAAAAGCGGCGCTGTACTGTGAAGTACAGCGCCGCTTTTGGCCGAACGCCTCTTTAGTAGTCCAGAGGCTGTTCACCGCAAATCTTCCAGTTAAGGCATGGCGGTTCCTGCTGGCAAGTGCAATTAAAATTGTTCCAGGTGCCGCCGTTGAGTTCGCAACTTTCACGCTCGGCCTCCATGCCTTCGCACGGGTCGGGTATCTTATCGAAGAGGTATGACCCGCCGACGGGCAGGTTGTACTGCACGCCGTGATAAGTAAAGGTGTTGCCCGGCGGATATTCGCCGCTCAGCGTGTAGTAGTAGCCGTAGCTCTGGCTGTACCAGTAGTGCAGCGGCGTACCGCCGTAAGCGCCGCTGGACGGGAGCACGTAGCCCGCCACGCCCTGGAAGTTATAGTTACTGCCAAGGTTGCCGTTGTAGTAAATGGAGTAGTAGTAGTAAATCCTCGGGCGCTGGTCGACCTGGATATTTGTGCTGTAGCGGCGGGCGCTCTGGATGCTTTTTACGAATGCGGGTTAGGCGAGTGGGACATTGCCGCCGCCTCCGTGATTGCAGAAGCGGCGGGAGCTACCGTGTTGACACTTCGTTCCGGTGTCCTGCCCAATCCATTTCTGGTGGTAGCAAATGCCCGTCTGGCGTCCGCGCTCGCGGCCCTGCTTGTCGAAACCGGCGCGGTGGATGCTCAACTCTGACCGTCCGCTGACAAATCATTCAAGTCAACGCCCCTATGGCATCCCTTCATCGTCATCTTTACAAATTCGTACCGCATGCTTCATGCTCGGCGCGGGCGATGCGTGGAGCATGGACGTCACCCGCGTTGCTCTGTTATGGACAGCAAGTGTAGGAGTGTTATGAAACGTCTCACGATTCATCTCTTCATCGTCACGCTCACACTCGGCGGCATCGCGGCCACATTCCTTCAGGTCAGTCATTCCCAAACGCGTACCGGCAATCGGCCTCAATCCCTTCGCGGGCAGGAGAGCGCCGAGCCCGCCGCGAAAACGGACGAGTCGCCGAAGCTATACAAAGTCTGGATCAAAGGAAAGACAGGGTTCATAGACCGCACGGGCAAGCTCGTCATCCCGGCGAAGTTTCCACACGGTTACATCTGGAACGAGTTCTCCGACGGGATGGCCCGGACATATGTCAGCACGCTGGAGAGGCCGGGCTATTGTTGCCGGTTCGGCTTCATCAACGCGGCGGGCGAGGTGGTGGTCGAGCCGCAGTACTGGGAGGCGCACGACTTCTCCGAAGGGCTGGCGGCGGTCCAGATGGGCAAGCTGTGGGGCTACATAGACAAGCAGGGGCGAACGGCGCTCGGGCCGAAGTGGATTCGCCGCCCAAAGCTTCAAAGAGGGGCTGGCGGGCGTCTGCGAGGAGCACGGCAAGTGCGGCTACATAGACAAGCAGGGAAAGTGGGTCATAAGCGGAGACCATATTCGACTGATCGCGCAATTCTCCGAAGGGCTGGTACAGAATATTGTTGACGGCGACAGCGGCTACGGTTACAAGCTCGTCTTCATAGACAGGACCGGACAAACAGCCATCAAGGGGCCGTTCGAAGAGGCCTGGGATTTCAAAAACGGTGTGGCGGCTGTCAGAGTTGACGGCAAAGTAAAATACATAGACAAGACAGGACGTGAAGTTCAGAAGATTGAAAAGCTGACGAGCTTCACGCATAAAGGTCTCTTCGGTTTTAAGGACCAGACGGGGAAGGTGGTTGTCCCGCCGCAGCTTGAGCTGATGTTTGAATTCTCCGAGGGGCTCGCGCCCGTGCGTATCAGGGGCCGTTGGGGCTACATAGACGAGACCGGCAGGATGGTCATTAAGCCGCGTTTTTATGAAGCATACGAATTCGACGGCGGGATCGCGATGGTGATGCCCGTTTACGGGCGTATGGGTTACATAGATAAGACGGGCCGCTACGTGTGGCGACCTTCCAGATGATTACGCGAACCGTCGCAGTCCGCCGCTTGTCGCTCGCCGTCGCAGGCGGCGCAGGAATTCATTCAACTCGATTGCTCGAAAGCTTCTCTATTATCAAGGAGGTCCGTGACATGACGGAGATAGCCGAACATTTCATCAGCAAAGCCCGCTCCTATCTGACAAAGTCTTACCTGCCCAGGATTGAGCGTTGTCTGGAAGCTTTGACTGATGAAGATGTCTGGTGGCGCGCGGGCCACGAGTCAAACAGCATCGGTAATTTGCTGTTGCACATTGACGGCAGCACGCGCATGTGGATTATTAGCGGAGTCGGCAACGCTCCCGACCGGCGCGAGCGACAGCAGGAGTTTGATGAACGCAAAGTTATTCCGCGTCGAGAGTTGATATCAAGGCTTAGAGCCACAGTGGCCGAGGCCGACCGCGTGATGGCAAGCGTTGAGAGTGAAGAGCTGCTTGAATGGCGGGAGGTCGGAGAAGTTAAGCTCACAGTGCTGGCAGCCATCTTTCACGCGGTGGAGCATTTCTCTATGCACACGGGTCAGGTCATCATGCTGGCGAAGATGCGCGCCGGAAGAGATTTGAGCTTATCCGATTGATGCCGCACGCTTGCTAATTCAGGCGCGAGACGGCTTATTCTGCGAAGGAGAATAATTCTGTATGAAGGAGCTGACAATCAACAGGCCGGAAGAAGGGGAGTACTTGCCGTATTACGGCAAATACATCTCGATGGTCTCCGACGGCAACATCGTGACGGTGTTAAGTGAGCAGTTAGACGAGACGCTCGCTCTCCTGCGCGCTATCCCTGAATCCGAAGGCGGCTTCCGTTACGCGCCGGACAAGTGGAGCATCCGTGAGCTGGTCGGGCACGTCATCGATTCGGAAAGAATCTTTGCCTATCGAGCGTTGCGCTTTGCACGCAACGACGAGACGCCCTTGGCCGGTTACGAAGAGAATGAATACATCAGCAACGCCTCCTTTGATGATTATCCGCTTGACGAGCTGGCTGCTGAATTGAAGAGCGTGCGGGAGTCCACGGTCTTCTTTTTCAAACATCTGGATCAAGCGGCATGGCAGCGCAGGGGCTTAGCCAACGAGAGCGAAGTCAGCGTTCGCGCGCTGGCCTACATCATCGCCGGCCACGAGCTGCATCACCGTGGAATCTTACGCGACAGGTACTTGCAGCCGCAGTCTTAAGCCGTCAACTCGTGAGGAAAAAATATGACGGAAGAGGAAGCTCAACTGAATGAACTTGAGCAGCGGCTGGTCAAGGCGTGGCTCTACAACGATTGGGAAACCGTCAACGAGATTCTGGACGATGATTGGTCCGTCATTGACCCGGGCGGTCAGGTGCTCAACAAGACGCAGGTTTTGACGGAGGCCAAATCCGGAGAGCGCAAAATTGAAGCCGGAACAATAGACGAAGTAAAGGTCCGTAGCTTTGGCGATGTGGCGGTCGTGACGGGCCGGACCACAGCCGCCGGAACTTACCACGGGCAGAGCTTCTCCGTCGGCTTGCGGTTTACCGATGTGTTTGTCAGGCGAGGCGGCCAGTGGCGTGCCGTCGCCTCACAGGGCACGCTGATACCTCAATAGTGATGTTGAAACAACTGTCTCAAACTCGCTATCTGCTGCTTGCCCTCTTCAGCTTAGCCTTTCTCTTGCAGGCGGGTTGCTCTAAGGGGATCATGAAGTCGTTATCTGATTTAGCCAAACTCAGAAACGATTTAATGAACGAGTACAAAGTGCAGGGCGATGTTAACGTCACAGTACAAAACTCCACTGTGCTGGGCATCTCCTTTATCAACTCTGCGTTTAATAAGCTCTCGGAATCGGAGCGAGAAACGAAGGCGCGCGAGATTGCTTACTTTGCTAAAAATCACTACGCGTCAATAAATTTTATAGACAGGATTTGGGTCTCCTTTGTCGTATACAAGAACTACATTATTTTCCAACACACCAATAATCTGAACACATACTTTTTCGACAAACGCGAGTTGATAGCTGCCGATTATATACGCGAGAGAAGGGCGAAGGGCTTCGTTGCTACCTCTTACGAGCCGACTTCAAATACGACAAGCGTTTATCTGAATGAAAATCTACAGCTCTATAGCGAAGGCCGTGGCGACCGCACAGGCGGAATCATGTTATTCCCGCATTTCGCTGTCACGGGCGACAACGTTTCCGCGCCGAGGGTCATAGTGCCCAAAGCCGTGAGCCTTGATTTCTCCACCTATGGGCCGAAGAGGATGTTTCCTGATAATCCGCCGCTGGTCATTTACGTCGATAATCAAAAAATCTTCTCAGGGATTGCGCGCACAAACAAAGTTCTGGGCGATGACACTGAAAAATCGGTCAACGAATTTCTATCCGCAGACCTCCCGTATGAGAAGTTCCTGCAAGTGAGCGACGGCAAGCGAGTGAAATTCGTCCTCGGGACAAAGGAGCTTCAATTAACCCCGAAACACCTCGAAGCATTTCGCGCGTTGAGAAGATGCGTCGAAGAATTGAAATGCACCTAAAAGCAATGATGAATGCAAAGTGCAAAAGGCAAAAGTGAAGAAGGTCTTTCTGTGCATTTACCATTTTGCATTTTGACTTTTGCACTCTCTTATTATGTCTAGTTGGCGAGCACGCATTTTTAACGCAAGCGTCCGTCTGCTTATACGCCGGAAGCGGTGGGGGACGGATGAGCGACGGGTCGCGCAGAGGGCTCGACGCCTGTTTGGTTCGCCGCTGGCTTTCCGTTGGCTTCGGGCGCGCGGTGTGAGCGTTGAGCCGGTCGAGGCTGGTCAAGTGCGCGGCGAGTGGGTTGCGCCTGAAAATCCTGCTCGCGGAGCAATCCTTTATCTTCACGGAGGCGGCTATGTCTCTTGCTCTGCCGCCACGCATCGACCGATTACGGCGGCGCTCGCGCGCTTGAGCCGTCGCCGCGTCTTCAGTCTCAATTATCGCCTGGCCCCCGAGCATCGTTTCCCCTCGGCACTTGACGACGCGGTAGCCGCCTATCAATGGTTGCTCGGACAGGGTGTGCCTGCGAGCATGATTTCTCTGGCGGGTGATTCGGCAGGCGGCGGGCTTGTGCTTGGGCTTCTCCTGCGAGCGCGTGACATGGGACTGCCCTCTCCGGCGTGCGCCGTCCTCTTTTCGGCCTGGACTGATCTGGCTGGGACAGGCGAATCCGTGCGCTTTAATAATGGTCGTTGCGATATGTTCCGCCCCGAGAATGTCACGGAATTTGCCGCAGCCTATCTGGGCGATGCTTCTCCCTTTGATAGTTATGCGTCGCCAGCCTTCGCGGACCTCGAAGGTTTGCCGCCGCTGCTCTTGCAAGTCGGCTCGACCGAGCTACTGCTGGATGATTCGCGACGGGTGCACGACAAAATACAGGAAGCCAGAGGCGTGAGCAGGCTGGAAGTTTACGACGACGTGTTTCACTGCTGGCAGATGATGGACGGGCTTGTACCGGAAGCGCGAGCCGCACTCAGACAAGCGGCAGAGTTTATCTGCGAAGGCGACTCAAGGTCAGTACCGCCTAAGGTCTCGAGCGGGTGATGCTGGCGTTAGAAGAAAAAGGCATGTGCCTTGCGCCGAACTTCTTTGAAGATATTCCCACACGGATGTTGCACGCAGCGCAACGCTTTGAGAAGCGTCTTGCGTGCCTCGTTACATCCCGGCTAAACTCAGCCGCCGCAGGCTCACGACGGACTAAACGTCAGTCTTGAGCACGCGGGTCTTGTTGCTTTGATTTATAATTCAGGAAGGTAATGAGCCTGGCAGGACTTGAACCTGCAACCTACGCTTTAGGAGAGCGTCGCTCTATCCCTTGAGCTACAGGCCCGGAAAATTGCGCCTCTTTCGTTGCTTGAATGTTATAGCAAGACGACAACACAAAAAGCAATTCACCAAAGAGGAGGCAATGATGAATAGGGAAGACTGTTTGACCGGCCTAACTCTTTACAAGGGCAATTCATCGGAAGCGATTGTTCTGACAGCATATATTCAGGCAGGCTTTCTCGTGAGCCTGCCTTTTGGCGGCGGCGCTGCTTATGATCTGGTAGTCGATACCGGCGCGCGTCTTATCAAAGTGCAGGTCAAGACCGGAAAGATTCAAGAGGGTTGTGTTACCTACAACGCAAGACGGCACAGAGGGAGTAAGTACGACACCTTCCGTTCCTACAAAGAAGGTGAAGTTGATTTGTTCGTCGTTTGGTGTCGTTGCAATCAGAAGCTCTACGCCGTGCCTGCGGAACATTCGCTAAGCACGGCGGGCAGATTGAGGTTGATTGATAGCCTGAACTTCCAACAAAAGAAGATTCGATGGGCGCGTGATTACGTGTGGGAAAAGCATGTTGATAAATTGCGGTTGGAAATGCACTCTGTAAAAGGTTAGCAGCCAACGCCTGTTACACGTATCGTCCCTTCGAGCTTCTTTTTCATCCATCTTTACCTGAGACGAGCTTGAAAAACTATCGTCTTGAAATTCTACTCTTCCTCTTCGTGTGGCTCGTCTACGGGTTGACTGTGAACTCGCGCAATCTGGAGGCGTTCGGGTTGCAGCAGATGGGCGTGGAGGCGATTGTCGAGCGCGGGGTTTTTTATCTCGAAGGCTCGAAGGTTCCGCAGCTACAGCCGCTCGGGGACGTTTTTGTCTACGAGGGACACAAGTACGCGGCGAAACAGCCGGGACAATTTATGACGGGCGCGCTCGTCTACTACGTGCTCAATTTTTTCGGTCTCTCCTACCAGAAACACTACTTGATGACGGCGGCGCTGGTGACGTTTATGACCGCTGCGCTCGCCACAGCTCTTTCGGTCGTCGCGCTCTTTCGCATGGCGCGCGCGATGTCAAAGGAGGGGGCGTCGCTTTTCTGGCCTGTGGCTTCCGCGCTTTTTTACGGGCTGGGGACGACCGTCTACGCCTATTCCGGCATCGCGCATCATGATGCCATCGCCACCGCGTTTACGTTGCTGGCCTTCTACGCCGCGTTTCAGATTGCGCGCGGGGAGCAGACCTCGAAGCGTCAAAATATTTTATTAGCAGGCGCAGCAGGTCTCTTTTTAGGATTGACGGTGACGACTTCGATGCTGGTCTTCTGGCCCGCGCTCGCCGTCTCGCTCTACTTCATCTCGCTCGCGCGCTGGCGTCTCCTGCCCTACTTTTTACTCGGCGGCGTGGCGGGCCTGCTGCCGCTCTTTATCTATGACGCGGTCAACTTCGGCAATCCTTTCCTCCTGCCGAACGTCGCCGGAAACTACCGCGACACCTTCTTTCATCTGGACTTCGATAACTTCACTAACAAGCTGCGGTTCTATTCGAGAATGTCCACGCAGTACGCGCCCGTATTCTGGCTGGGCGTGGTGGGCCTGGGTTTTCTGCCCGGAAAATTCCGGCGCGAGAAGCTCGCCGCCGCCGGAGCGATGGTGATTCTCTGCGCCTACATCTTCAACATAGACACGGAGGGGACTTGCCAGTACGGGCCGCGCTACCTGATGCCCGTGATGGCTTTCGGGTGTCTGGGGCTGGTCGGCTTCAGCTACCTACAATCAAGCGGCGCACGCGCGGCCCTGTGCGCGATAGTGCTCGTGTTGGGCCTCCTGTCCTTTGTCGTCAACGCGGTCGGCGCGGCGCACGGCGCGATGTACTGCGACCTCCCGCGACACGCCTTCTGGCCTCATCTCGCAAGCATACGCCGCGGCGACACAGCTTCGTTCCCACTCTTTTCATGGCTCTTTATTCCGACGCTCCTCGCGTTGTGGGCGTTGACGAAAGAAATAAAGTCCCAAGTCCCGAGTCCCAAGTCCAAAGTCAAAAAAAGACGTGTCGCGGCTTAAGTTTTCAGACTTGGGATTTGGGACTTGGGACTTGGGACTATGATTTCCAGAGCGAAAGGGCGATGAGCCATTGGGCGGCGAAGTAGGTCGAGAGGATTAAAAATCGTGCGGCGCGAAATGGTTTGCGAAAGCGATTGAGCGCAAGCACGGAATCCGAAGCGGCGAAGAGTGAAGCTCCCACAAGCGCCAGCATGCTTCCTGAATTTTCTACGCTGATGTGTCTATTCCAGGCCTGCCACACCATCAAAAGTATCACCAGCATGTAAATCACTACGGGCACGCGCAGGCGTCCCAGATGCGGCCATAGCATCAAGAGCATCGTGCCGCCGTAAAGCAAGAGCGGAATCGCCGTGAAAATGTTGGGGCGCGCGCCGTCCGTGGTAAACGCCGCGATGTAGCAGAGGTGCGCGACTAGAAAGCTCAGGAGGCCGTGCAGGAATTTGTCCGACGGCAACATGAGAAAGATGTCGCCCCCGAGCGAGAATAGCAGCCCCGCAATAATCAAAAATTTGTAGAGAGGCGAAGAAGCTTCTCCTAAAAGCGCGATGAGGATAATTAAAACAATCGTCAGCGGCTTGAACAGGTAGACATTGCGTCGCGGCCCGCGATACTCCGCGAGAATGCAGAGCGTGGCGCTTGCGACAACCAGCACCGTCAAGACCGGAATCAACATGATATTTCCAAGTCCCAAATCCCAAGTCCAAAGTCCCAGGTCAAAAAAAGAAGCCGCGCGGTTTGAGACCTGGGACTTTGGACTTGGGATTTGGGACTTATTTAAGCAATTCTCTGCGGCGGTGATTTCTGGTTAATCAGAACAAAAAGCTGCTGCGCCAACCTCGGGTTGAGCTTCTGTAGAATCTGATACTCTTCCATCGCGCCCTTTTTGTCTTTCACCTGTAGATAGGCGTAGCCGAGATTGAAATGTGCTCCGGCGTAATCGGGCTTGAGCGTGATGGCGCGCTTGTGCGCCTCTATCGCTTCCTTCCAGCGACGCAAGCCCCCGAGCGCGTAACCCATGTTGTTGACGGCCTCGGGCCAGTTGGGCCGAAGCGTGTCCGCTTTCTGAAAAGCAGCAAGCGCCTCGTTGAAGCGTCCGAGCCTGCCGTTGGTTATCCCAAGGTTGAAGCGTGCGACGGCGAAATCTGGCTTGAGACGCACGGCCTGCTCTAATGGAGCGAGCGCCTCGTTGAAATTGTTCGTGTTGTTCAAGGCCCAGCCAAGGTTGCTGTAGGCTTCTGCATAATCGGGCCGAAGCTTGATTGCCTGACGCGCCGCCTCCGCCGCTTCGTTCCAGCGTTTCAAACGCCCTAAGGCATAAGCCAGATTGTTATAGCCTTCGGCATCCGTCTGCTTGAGCCTTGTCGCCTGCCTGTAAGCCTCGACGGCTTCGGCATAGCGCGAGAGCTTCATCAGCGCGAGCCCCATGTTGCCGTACGCCTCTCCGTCGGACGGCTTTAATCTCACGGCCTGACGATAAGCCTCCACGCTGTCGTTATAGCGTTCGAGCTTCATGTAAGCATCGCCCAGATTATTGTAAGCCTCCGGGTAATCTGCTTTGAGACGAATTGCCTGACGATAAGCCTCCGTCGCTTTGTCGTAATGCGCCGCGTTGTAATGCGCGACACCGAGATCGTAAAAGGCTTCCGTGTAGGTAGGCTTCAAACGCACGGCCTCTTCGTAAGCCTTCATGGCATTATCGTACTGGGAAAGCTCGTCGTAAGAGTTGCCCATGTTGTAGAACGCTTCGGCGTAAGCGGGCTGAGCCTGTACGGCTCGACGATAAGTTGCGACCGCCTCGTCGTAACGCTTTAACTGGTCAAGCGCGAGGCCCAGATAATTGAGCGCTTCAGCGTCTTTCGAGTCCAGCCGCGCAGCTTCTCTGAGCGAGGCCACCGCTTCTTCATAACGGCCCTGACGATAAAGCGTCATGCCGAGGTTGCGCTGCGCCGAAACAAGATTCGGTTCGAGACGCACGGCCTGACGATAAGCTTCAATAGCCTCGTTGCCTTTATTGAGACTGAGATAAGCATCGCCCAGACCATTGAAAGGCTCGGCCCAGTTCGGCTTCAGGCGCGCAGCCTCCTTGTAAGCTGTGACGGCTTCCATAAAGCGGTCCTGCCTGAAATAAGCATCGCCCATGCTTGCATAAGCTTCCGTGTAGCCGGGCTTGAGACGCACAGCCTCTCTATAAGCAGCGATGGCTTTTTCGTAATCGCCCGCCTCAAAAAAGTCGTCGCCACGGTCGTTGTAATCTTCTGCGGAGAGACGAGGCGGCTGTGTGCGCTCGGCGCGTTCGGCGCGGGCGATTGCTTCTCTGCGAGCGCGGCGGGCTTCGCGCGCCTGTGCCGTCTCGCGTGCGGCGCGCTCTTGCTCGCGTTTCTTACGAAGCGCTACACGCAAGCTTGCGGCACGCTCTTTCTGTTCTGCTTCGCGGCGCGCAAGCCTTGCTGCCTGTTCTTCAGCCCGCGCGCTTGCCGCGACACGCTCATCACGGCGCTCCAGCTCACGGCGGCGAGGTTGAGTGCGCGGGGCGGCGGCGATTTCCGTGATCGCGCCCGCGCCGCCCGAAAGGTCTTCTTCGGTGGACGCGCCGCCCGAGATGTCCTGCTGCGCGCGGAGCGGCAAAGGAGCAATGCATAAGATAAAAGATAAAGCGAGGAAGACGGCACGTGAACGACGTGGAGGATGCACGATTCTTAAACCTCCGTTGTCCCCGTAGGGACTTTTTGAGACGGCCTCTTAATTGATGTACGCGGGGAACTCTGGGTGTTTACCACAGCAAGGATTCAATCATGAACACGGGCGGGTTGCCAAGCGAAAAGAGGTCAGAGGTCAGAGGTAGAGGTCAGAGGTTAGTAAAAACAAATTCACCGACCTCTAACCTCTGACCTCTGACCTCTTATTTTGAGAGGTGTGCAATCGTAGCTCCCCAGCCGCCTGCGTCGGGCGGAGCGTCCATCCATTCCGTGACAAAGGGTGTGCGGCTGAGCACGCCGCGCACAATCTCGCGTTGCACCCCGATGCCTTTGCCGTGAATGATGCGTACGGAGCGAAAGCCGCGCTCGCGTGCTGCGCGCAGGTATTCCGTCACGACGATTTCAACCTCTCGGGGCGGAACGGTGTGTAGGTCAAAGATGTCCGTAATCTCCAAACGCACAGGCTCGGGAAAAGGATTGTAGGGATCGACGAGGCTTTCATCTTCGACAACGCTTTCCCCTTCGCTCGTCGCGCGCTCCGCACCTTCAACGCGCGCCGCTCGCCATCTTTTAAGCCATTCGAGAAGAGTCATAAGATTTTAGTCAGAGGTTAATTTGAAGATGAAAGAGAAGCTATTCGGCGCTCAATTCGACGGTGATTAATTAGTTGCCGACGCGCTATCTTGACACTCGCGCGCGTGCGCTTGTACACTCGCGCTCTTTCATTACTTAATTGATGCGCGCCTTTTGTGGCGTTCCCGAACCCGTTGGATGCGGCGCATCCAGCGCGGGCCACAAGATGGGGCACGATTGCCTTGCTCAAGGAGCCCGGCCAGCGCGTTTTCGATTCACGGAGGAGACATGTCCACGCAATCTTTTAACGGCCTGCCCGTCCCCGCAGACGGCGCAAGGATACGCATCACCGAAGGTCAGCTCAAAGTCCCGGACAATCCGATTATCCCTTTTATCGAAGGCGACGGTACAGGGCCGGACATCTGGCGCGCAGCGAGCCGCGTTTTTGACGCGGCGGTCCAGAAGGCTTATGACGGGCAGCGCCGCATCGTCTGGTACGAAATCTTTGCGGGCGAAAAAGCTCACAAACGCTTCAACGAATGGCTGCCCAAAGACACGCTCGACGCGATACGCGAATTCGTCGTCGCCATCAAAGGCCCGCTGACTACTCCCGTAGGCGGCGGCATACGTTCCCTTAACGTGACGCTCAGACAGGAGCTGGACCTTTACGCCTGCGTGCGACCCGTGCGCTACTTCGAGGGCGTGCCTTCGCCTGTGCGCGAGCCAGAGCGTGTCAACGTCGTCATCTTTCGCGAAAACACGGAAGACGTTTACGCTGGCATAGAGTTTCAGGAAGGCTCCGACCGCGCGCGCAAGATGCTCGATTTTCTGCACGACTTAGGCTACGACGTGCGCGAGGACAGCGGCTTCGGCATCAAGCCCATGTCGCGCACCGGCACGCGCAATCTTGTGCGCCGCGCCATCAAGGACGCCATCCTGAATAAACGCCGCGTCGTCACCATCGTACACAAGGGCAACATCATGAAATTTACCGAAGGCGCTTTCCGCGAGTGGGGATATGAGCTGGCGGCGGACGAGTTTGGCGACGTGACTATCAGCGAAAAAGATTTGTGGGAGAAGTTTGAAGGCAAGCTCCCCGAAGGCAAAATCTTAATCAACGACCGCATCGCCGATTCCATGTTCCAGCAGTTGTTGCTGCGCCCGCAGGAGTACGAAATTTTGGCGACGCCGAACTTAAACGGCGATTACCTCTCGGACGCAGCCGCCGCGCAGGTCGGCGGGCTCGGCATGGCCCCCGGCGCAAACATAGGCGACAACGCCGCCATCTTCGAAGCCACGCACGGCACTGCTCCGAAGTACGCGGGGCAGGACGTGATTAACCCCGGCTCAGTCATCCTGTCGGGCGTGATGATGTTCGACTACCTGGGCTGGACCGAAGCGAGCGCCCTCATCATAGAAGGTCTGACCGAGACGATACGCCAGAGGCGCGTCACTTATGATCTGCACCGCCAGATGGAAGGCGCGACCAAGCTGAAGACAAGCGAGTTCGCCGACGCAATTATTGAAAATATGAAACAGTAGTCAAGACTCAGAATTCAGGAGTCAGCATAAGAGCTTGATTTTCATCTTCTGCATCCTGAGTTCTGAATTCTGTGTTCTGTATCTTGAGAGGAGAAGCGATGGGTAAGCGAAACAAGATAACAGTGGTGGGCGCAGGGAATGTCGGCGCGACCGCCGCGCACTGGGCGGCGAGCAAGGAATTGGGCGATGTGGTGCTCGTGGACATCATGGAGGGCGTGCCGCAGGGCAAGGCGCTTGATCTTGCACAGGCCGCGCCGATTGAAGGCTTTGACGCCAGGATTACAGGCTCTACCAACGACTACTCTTTGACGGCCAAATCGGACGTTGTGATTATCACCGCCGGATTGCCGCGCAAGCCCGGCATGAGCCGCGACGATTTATTAAAGACCAACGCGGGCATTGTCTCGAACGTCGTGGACGAGGTAGTCAAGTATTCACCCGACACGATTCTGATTATCGTTTCAAATCCTTTGGACGCGATGTGTCAGGTGGCATACAAGCGTTCGGGCTTTCCCAAACATCGCGTGATAGGCATGGCGGGCGTTCTCGATTCGGCGCGCATGCGCTGCTTTCTGGCCGAGGCGTTGGATGTGTCGGTCGAGAACGTGACGGCGTTTGTCCTTGGCGGCCACGGGGACACGATGGTTCCCCTGCCGCGTTATTCGACGTGCGCGGGCATCCCCGTGACGGAGCTTTTGCCGCCGGACCAGTTGGAAGCAATCGTCAAACGCACGGCCAACGGCGGCGCGGAAATCGTCGGCCTGCTCAAGACCGGCTCGGCTTACTACGCGCCCTCTGCGGCGGCGGTCGAGATGGCGGAATCCATCCTCAAGGACAAAAAGAAAATCCTGCCGTGCGCCGCGTACCTAGAAGGCGAGTACGGCGTCAACGGTCTATACGTCGGCGTGCCATGCAAGCTGGGCGCGCGCGGCCTTGAGCAGATTATAGAAATCAACCTCACGACCGAAGAACGCATCGCGCTGCAAAAGAGCGCCGCCTCAGTTCAGGAACTCGTCAACGTGCTCGGAATATAACAAGCGCGTAAATCGTAAATCGTGAATCGTCAATAGTAGGAACTGGTTTTCCTACTATTGACGATTCACGATTTACGATTTACGCGCTTTCCTTATTGCACTGCGATAGCAGTTTGTAATAGCTCGTCTATGACGCGTTGCAGTTCGTCGCGCTTGACCGGCTTGACCAGAAAGCGGTCGCAGCCTGCATCTGATGCCTCGCGCCGCTCGACTTCAGTGTCGTGGCCCGTCAGAACAATTGTCGGAACATGATGCAGGCGTGCATCGCGCTTCATCTCGCGGATTAAATCGCCGCCGTTCATCACGGGCATGGCCCAGTCCGTCAGGACCAGATCAATCTCTTTCTCGTGCAGGATTTTCAGAGCAGCCAACCCGTCCAAAGCCGTCTCCGCCTGATAGCCCATGCGCGTTGCGAGCTTTCTTAAAAGCATCAACAGTTCCGGCACGTCGTCCACAATCAGTATGCGGCGCATCTTGGCCGATGCTTCGGGTTGTGTGGCCGGAAGCACCAGGGAATAGATTGTGCCGACGCCTGCCTGGCTGCGCACGGAAACATTGCCGCCGTGCGCCGCCGCGATGCGACGCGTAATCGCAAGACCCACGCCGCGCCCGCCTGCAAGCCGCCCGCCGCGCGCCGATTGCCAGAAGGCGTCGAAGACAAACGGCACTTCCTCTGCCGGAATCCCGCCGCCCGAATCCATGACATTGATGACCGCAAAGCGACGGCCTTCGTCGCCCGAGCGCGTGCCCATGATCGACTGTGCTTCTATAGAGACACAGCCTCCGTCGGGTGTTGCGTTGAGCGCCGCCGTCAGCATGTGATGAACTGCGCGCCGCGCGTGCCGCTCGTCAACATGCATCGAAAGCGATTTGGCGGCGACTCTCACGTTCATCTCTACGCCGCGCAGCGCAGCCTCGCCGCGCAAAGGCTCCGCCACCTCTTCCAAAAATCTTTCGACGTTCGTCTCGCGTCTTTCCAGAACAAGCGGGCGCTCTTTCTGCTGCGCAATCTCCAGTAGATTGTCCAGTAGCTGGCGCATGCGGTCGCCGTTCTCAATCGCCGTGCTCAAAAGCTGCCGGTCTTCCAGATCAAAAGCTTCGCGCGCGGAGAGCTTGCTTTCAAAAAGCTCAAGGAGACCGAGCACGTTCGTCAGTGGAAAGCGCATGTCCCGTACAAGCGTGTTGACAAACCCGCTCTTTAAGTTTTCCATCTCGCCCAGCCGCTCTGCTAAATCTCGCGCACGCGAAAGCGAGAGCACGGCCTGCGCCGCCGCCGCCGCGTGATCCGCAAGCCACGCCAATCTTTCACCATCGTCGCGCGCATAGGCGTCCGGCTTAGTGCTCGCAAAGCAGACGAGACCGAAACAGTTGCCGCCAAAGGCGAGCGGGAGCGCAAGCGCAGAGGAAACATCATCGCCCAGACCGTGATGCGCTAAGGGAGCGCAGAGGTCTTGCTCGTAGAGAAGCGCAGAAGCATTGTGAGAGAGAGCATGCGAGAGCAGATCGTGAGTCGAAGCCAAGGTATGACGCGCGGCGTCCTGTCGCTCCATGGATGTCTGGCGTGAAGCGCGCCAGACCAGAAGCCCCGCGCCGTCCGTCTCGGGCAGCACCAGACTGCAATAATCAAAGGGCACGAAAGCGGCCACAGCCTCGTTCGAGAGCGCGCACACGAGCGCCTGCGGCGTGTCGGCCCTGTTAATCAAAGCGGCGACACGTGAGCGCACGGCTAGTGCCTGGGGATTCTCTATCTCTGTCATGTCTGAAACTGTAAAAAGACTTCCTGCTGGGCGCAGTTTTTTTTGGGAGAGCCGGAAAAGCTTTTATGGCAGCACTGGGACTGCCTTTAACGCAGTTTATACAGGTTGGCCGATGATGGCAAGAGAAAATATCAGGAACTTCCGATGAAGCTTTTTTTAAGCCAAAATCCACCCCTTCAAAAAGATTCGTAGACCCTTCACAGGATTTTAGCCGGAACGGCGGCCAGTGGGCCGTGATAGTATGCCGTAGCCCAGCTTTCAAGCTCCTCGCGGCGCGCGGCGTCGAACCGCTCTTTATCCTGAAATTCTTCGAGAACGGCCTGCCCTGTCGGGGCTGTAAAAAGGAGAATAGATGTACGACGTGATTGTCGTCGGGGCGCGCTGCGCTGGCTCGCCGACCGCCATGCTGCTCTCCCAAAAAGGCTATAAGGTCTTGCTCGTCGACCGCAACACGTTTCCGAGCGACATCCTCTCCACACATTTCATACACTTCGCGGGGGTCGCGCACCTCAAACGCTGGGGGCTTCTGGAAGAGGTCAAAGCCACCAACTGCCCGCCGGTTAAAAAGATGACTCTGGACTTCGGCCCGTTCAGCCTGTCGGGCTCGCCCCCGCCCACTGCGAACGGCGTTGATGAAGGTCTGGGGCCGAGACGGTTGGTGCTCGACAAGATTTTGATTGACGCAGCCCGCCGTGCCGGAGCAAAGGTACGCGAAGGCTTTAGCGTGGACGAAATTATCAAAGAGGGCGAAAGCGTTGTTGGCATCAAGGGACATTCCAGGAACGGCCCGGCGGTCGAGGAGCGTGCGCGAATCACAATCGGGGCAGACGGCGCGCATTCCGTGGTAGCGCGCGCCGTAGAGGCTGCGACCTACAACGAAAGACCTTCGCTCACCTGCGGCTACTACACTTACTGGAGCAACGTTCCGGTCGAAGGCGCTGAGCTGACCATTCGCGAAAATCAGATGGTCATCGCTTTCCCCACCAACGATGCGCAGACGCTCGTCATAGTCATGTGGCCCAACAGCGAGTTTGCAAGGATTCGCGCGGACGTGGAAGCGAGCTACATGAGCGCTCTCTCTGCCGCGCCGTCTCTGCTGGAGCGTGTGCGTGCGGGTCGCCGCACGGAAAAATTCTACGGCACAGCCGACGTGCCAAACTTTTTCCGCAAGCCCTTTGGACCGGGCTGGGCTCTGGTGGGCGACGCCGGCTATCACAAAGACCCCATCACGGCGCAAGGCATCACAGACAGCTTTCGCGACGCGGAATTTCTCTCTGAGGCGATTGATGCGGGCCTCAGCGGCGAGAGACCTCTGGAAGAAGCGCTCGCCGATTATGAACAGCGCCGCAACGAAGCCTCTATGCCCATGTACGAGATGACGTGCGAGCGAGCGACGCTCGCCACACCCCCGCCGGAGATGCTCCAACTCATGATGGCGCTTCGCGGCAATCAAGAAGACACGAGCCGCTTCATAGGGATGGACGCTGGAACAGTCTCAATTCCGGAGTTCTTCGCGCCGGAGAGCATCGGTCGCATCATGGCGCGCGCCACTTCGTCGACGTGAGGTTTCGTGTCGATTCTAAGCCGCGAGCCTTAAGCGACTCATGAGTTCTTGAAGGCGCGTGTCGGCGCGCAAAGAGTCGAACGAAGGCACACAAAATTCCATCATGAACGATCTCCCCCTCAGTTAGTTCCATTTGTACGCGGCCCAAAAGATTTCTAGCCAAGCCTGTGAAGACGCTTTATACTCTGGCGACACGAACGAAGCTCTTCACGGTCTTTGCTTTTGGACACTTATCCTCGCCGGTTAATCGTTGCAATGTCCTACGAACATCAACCTCTGGATGCGGCCTTTTATCTTTGCCTCTCCAGCGCCCACTGTAAATTTTATTGACAGAGATTCTCACGATGAAAGAGCTAACCATCCACTACACTCTGGCGACGGTAGACACAACAGCGCGCGTGCGCGTCAGCTACAGGCCACAGGAAGGGGCGCAGGCGCAGGAACGCGAAGCGGATTTCAACTTCACCGTATCTGACCAAGAGCGTCAAGACATTCAGTGGTATCTGGAAGAGTACCTGCTTTATCCGTGGGGCGAGTTTACGACGCGCGCCGAGCGAGTTGAGGAGATGATGGAGCAGCTCGGCGTGCGCCTGTTCGATGCGGTCTTTGGCACGCGTGAAACCATTGCGCTCTACACGCATGTGGCCGACGACTTGGCGAACACGCGCGTTGTCATACACGCAAGCGACCCCGATGGGATTGCGCTCCCTTGGGAGTTGATGCGCGATTCGACAAGAGGAGAGTTCGGCGACCTAGCGCGGCTCGCACACGCCTTCGTGCGCAGTCAGTCCAACCTAAGCTTTCAACCTCCGGCTGCGTTAAGCGGCAGCACGACCTTTAACATCCTGATGGTCATCTGCCGCCCCGGCGGTGAAGGGGACATTCCATTCCAAACCGACGCGCGTCCCCTGCTTGAGCTGTTTCGCCCGCACCGCGACCGCATACGCTTGGACATCCTGCGCCCGCCTACCTTTGAAGAACTGGGGCGCGTCTTAAACGACAAGCCGAACTTCTATCACGTCCTCCATTTCGACGGCCACGGCGCATTCCCTCCGCAGGGAATTGAGGCCGACGGCTTGCTGTTGTTCGAGGGCGAGACGGACGAGCCGAGACCAGTGACCGGCGAAGATTTGGGTAAATTGCTGGCGGGCAAGGGCGTGCCCGTCGTGATGCTCAACGCCTGTCAATCAGGGATGACGCATCCCGAATCCGTTTATCCTTCGGTCGCAAACCAACTGCTCAAGGCCGGAGTCGGCGGGGTAGTTGCCATGACCTACTCCGTTTACGTTCAAACCTCCGTGCGCTTCGTCGCACGCCTTTACGAAGCGCTGATAAAGGGCGAGGAAGTGGCCCGCGCCGTCACCCTCGCACGCGAGGAGTTGATTACGCACTCGCAACGCTTCTCGCCCATCGGCGAAGTGCCGCTGCGCGACTGGATCGTCCCCGTCCTTTTTGAAGCCGTTCCTGTGCGTGTCATTTCAAAATCCCTGAGCGAATTGCGGCTCAATCCGAACTTACTTCAAGACAAGCAGGCAAGAACAGGCGCGGAGATAGATTTGCCAGAGCCGCCTGCGTTCGGCTTCGTAGGGCGCGACGGCGTCACGCTCGATCTAGAGCGCGCCTTTCGCCCCGAGACCATTGTCCTACTGGAAGGCATGGCGGGCGTCGGCAAGACTGAAATAGCAACAGGCTTCGCGCGTTGGTGGGCAGAAACAGGCGCCCTCAATGGCCCAAGCTTCTTCTTTCGCTTCGAGCGCTACCTTCCACTCGCGCAAGTCTGCGACCGCGTCGGCCAAGTCTTCGGCGCGGTGATTCAGCAACAGTTGCAAGTCGACTGGGACCTGCTCAATGCAGACCAGCGTCGCGAGGTCGCCCTCTCGGTCTTGAAGCAAGTTCCCTGCATGTTGATCTGGGACAACTTTGAACCCGTCGCAGGCTTTCCAGCAGGAACCGCATCGGCGTGGAAGCCGGAAGAGCAAACCGAACTGCGCAACTTCCTAAGCGAGCTTCGCGGCGGTAAAACAAAAGTCCTCATCACTAGCCGCCGCAACGAGCCTTGGCTCGGACCTATTTATCGTCGCGTGGAAATAGGCGGCTTGAAACTCGCCGAGGCTCAAGAGCTAGCGGTGCGCGTCCTTAAACGCGCGGGCCTCAACACAAATCAAATCCGGTTGCTGCCGCAATATAACGACCTCCTCCGATACCTGCGCGGCAATCCTCTGGCGATTCAAGCCATCCTGCCAGAGTTGAAACGTACAACCCCCGAAGCCCTCCTCCGTGCGTTGCAAGCAGGCGAGCTTAAATTGAGCGAAGATGATCCCTCACAGGGTCGCGAACGCTCGCTCTCCGCCTCCCTAACCTATCGCCTAGATGCTCTCGATCTCACACTCCGCCAACGCCTAGCTGTGTTGGCGCTGTTTCAGGGATTCGTGAATGCGATGATGTTGGCGGGCATCTCTCAAGAAGTTGATGGCGCTCCTGACGCGCTCAAAGGGCTGGGCCTGGACGAATGGATAAAGATACTGGATGCCGCAACAGAGGTAGGACTGCTGAGAAGCGCCGGTAAAGGCTATTATACCGTTCACCCCGCGCTGCCATGGTTCTTCCACGACCTTCTGCGTGAAGCTTTCCCAAATCATCTAGATTGGCTGGAGCAAGCTTTCTCTACAGTTTATAGCTCATGTGGGCGTGCGTTGTTTCAAACGTTCAACACCAACACGGAATTAGCAATGGCGCTACTTCGCGCCGAGGAGAGTAACCTTATTCATGCCTTACAATTTACGCGGCGGCATGCGCTTTGGGATGAAGCGCAGGGAATACTCTACGGATTAGATAGGCTTCTTGTTACACAAGGACGCTGGGTTGAATGGGAACGACTGATAGATGATATAGAAGCCGAGGTTACGGACGCGAACGGTAAGCCCAAGGTAGGAGCGGAAAATCTGTGGCTCTCCATACTAGGGCATCGTTCCGGTATTGCATCTTATCGTCGCAACTTTGATGAGGTTGAACGCATTAGTCTCATCGGAAAAGCTCACTTTGAACGCGAAGGCGATGAACGAAATTTGGCTGCCTCGCTTCACGGGCTGGGAATGCTCGCACAAAGGCGACGAAAGTTTGATGAGGCAGAGCGATGGTATCAGCAGAGTCTTGTTATTGATGAGCGGCTTGGTGATGAACATGCGCAGAGCAGCATCCTTCACCAATTAGGAATGCTCGCACAGGAACGGCAACAACTCGATGAAGCGGAGCGTTGGTATAAACAGAGTCTTGCCATTGAGGAGCGGCTTGGCAATCAACATGGACAGAGCGCGACACTTAATCAATTAGGAAGAATTGCAGAACATCGGCGCCAGTTTGATGAAGCAGAGCGTCGGTTTCGGCAGAGTCTCGCTATCAGCGAGAGCCTCGGTGAAGAATACGGACAGGCAAACACACTTCACAATTTAGGAGCCATTGCACTAATGCGCGGTCAACCGGACGAGGCGGAAAGGTGTTACCGACAGAGTCTTGCTATCAGAGAGCGTATAGGCGATAAGCACGGCATAGCTACTTCTCTATTTCATCTAGGTGTTAACGCCGAAGGGAAGGGCAATATTTCAGAAGCGATACGGTTTTATGAGCGAGCGGAGATATTAATGGCAGAGCTTGATGACACCTTTCTTCTGAAGATAGTTACCGAAGCGCTCAGGCGTGCGCGAGTGAAGAAGGAAGAAGAAAAGGGGTGAAGGATATTAGGCCTTTGCCCCTTCTCATATCAGTGATTAATGTTTGAGCCAGCCGAAGAGGCCGTGGACGATGGTTTCGCGGTTCTCTTCGTAGATGGCTTTGGTGAGGGGGATGGACATGGGGCAGACTTTGACGCAGTTTTGGGCGTTGCCGCAGTTGGTGATGCCGTCCTCTTGCATGATGCCTTCGAGTCTTTCGTCGCGGGTCATCTTGCCGGTCGGGTGCATGTTCATCAGGCGAACTTGTGCGATGGCTTGCGGGCCTATGTATTGTTCGCCTTCGTATTGCGGGCAGGCTTCGAGGCAACAGCCGCAGGTCATGCAGCGCGAGTAGGCGTAGCGCTCGGCGACGTCTTCCTGATCCATGCGGGGGCCGGGGCCTAGGTCGTGGGTGCCGTCAATCTCTATCCAGGCGTGAACGCGCTTCAGGTATTCGAACATGCGCGAGCGGTCAACTCTCAAGTCGCGGACGTTGGGAAACTTGGACATGGGCTCAAGTGTGATTGGTTGTTCTAACTGGTCCACGAGCGCGGAGCAGGATTGACGCACCTTGCCGTTGATGATCATGGTGCAGATGCCGCAAACCTGTTCCAGACAATTCATGTCCCAGGTGGGCGGTGTGGTGCGCTGGCCTTCCTTGTTGACAGGATTTTTTTGAATCTCCATCAGGCACGAGATGATGTTGAGGTTGGGGCGATAGGGAATCTCGAACGTCTCCCAGTACTGGGGTGCGTCCGGATTCTCGCGCCGTCGGATTTTTATCTCGACCGTGGAGGGCGGCGTGCGTCTCTGCTGTGTGCCTCGTGTGTCTGCGTGCGATGCGCTCATAGCTTGTCGGATTTACCCCCTGCGTCTTCGATTCGTTTGCCTTGCTCGCGCCTGGTTTCTGCTTCGCCACGGTCCACGTCGCGCACCTCTTCCTTGTTCTGTCCCCAGACCGAAGGGCCGCTCAAATCTTTAGGCTTCGTCTGTGAGTCATCAGTCGGAACTTGTGACGCTCCCTCTTTGGGCGGCAGCGCGGAAGCTGCGGCGCTCGTCGCGGCGGCAGTGGTCGTCTCCTTCTTGCCCTTGCTGTAGTCGCGCTTGCGCGGTTTGATAAGCGACGTGTCTACCGCCTCGTAAGAAAAGACAGGACCTTCGCCGGAATACTCTGCAATCGTCGTCTTCAACCAGTTCTCGTCGTCACGATTTGGAAAATCGGGCTTGTAGTGTGCGCCGCGCGACTCGTTGCGATTCAAAGCGCCCAGGGTGATGACGCGCGCAAGCTGCAACATGTTCCAGAGCTGGCGCGCGTGCGGCAGCGCCATCGTCGCCCACAGGTTCGAGTCGTTGATGGAGATGTTCTTGTAACGGTCTATCAACTCAAGCAGCTTGTCGTCGGTCTCTTTCAAACGGTCGTTATAGCGCACGACCGTCACGTTCTCCGTCATCCACTTGCCCATCTCGTCGTGAAGCAGGTACTGATTCTCAGTGCCCGGCTGCTGGATAATCGTCTCGTTAATCTCTTCCTGCCGCTTCAATTCCAGCTCGTAAAGACGCGAGCCATCTGCGCCGTTGCGCTCAACGTTCTTCGCGTACTCAATAGCCGCAGGCGCGGCGACGAATCCGCCGTAGACGCAACTGACAAGCGAGTTCGCGCCTAAACGATTCGCGCCGTGAATCGAATAATCGCACTCGCCAGCCGCGAGCAAACCCGGAATGTTTGTGCGCTGGTCGAAGTCAACCCAGAGGCCGCCCATAGAATAATGCACGCCCGGAAAGATTCGCATAGGCACATGGCGCGGGTCGTCGCCGACAAACATCTCGTAGATTTCAAGAATCGCGCCGAGCTTGCGGTCAAGTACGTCGGCGGGTATGTGCGTCAAATCAAGATAGACCTGATTCTGCCCACCTATGCCGTAGCCTTCTAGACATACCTGAAAGATTTCGCGTGTCGCGATGTCGCGCGGAACCAGATTGCCGTAAGCAGGATATTTCTCTTCCAGAAAATACCAGCGCTCAGTTTCGGGGATTGAGCTTGGCGGGCGCGTGTCGCCTTTCTTGCGCGGAACCCAGACGCGACCGCCTTCGCCGCGCGCAGACTCGGACATCAGGCGCAGCTTGTCTTCGCCCGGAATAGAAGTCGGGTGAACCTGTATAAACTCGCCGTTGGCGTAACGCGCGCCCTGCTGGTAACAGGCAGAGACAGCCGAGCCTGTGCAGACCATGGAGTTTGTGGACTTGCCGAAAATAAGCCCCGGTCCGCCCGTCGCCATAATCACCGCGTCCGCCTTGAACGATTTCAGCTCAAGCGTCTTCAAGTCCATCCCGATCAGTCCGCGACAGACCCCATGGTCGTCCATGACGAGCGACATCATCTCCCAGCCTTCATACTTTTTGACGCTGCCGGAGGTCTCGTACCTGCGCACCTGCTCGTCCAAAGCGTAAAGAAGTTGTTGGCCCGTGGAAGCTCCAGCAAAGGCCGTGCGGTGATGTTTGGTTCCGCCGAAGCGACGGAAATCGAGCAGCCCTTCCTTCGTGCGCGAGAAGGGAACGCCCATGCGGTCGAAGAGATAGATAATCGAAGGGGCCATCTCGCACATGGCCTTGGCGGGCGGCTGGTTGGCTAGAAAGTCTCCGCCGTAGACCGTGTCGTCAAAGTGCTCCCATGTCGAATCGCCTTCGCCCTTGGTGTTGACCGCGCCGTTGATGCCGCCCTGCGCGCAGACCGAATGCGAACGCTTGACCGGGACGACAGAGAAGAGATCGACCTCATGCCCAGCCTCCGCGATCTTCATCGCCGCCGCGAGACCAGCGAGCCCGCCGCCGACCACTGCTATCTTGATGCCGTTTGTTGCCATTGTCTCTGCAACGTCTCCTTATTTGACCTTGGTCACAGGCTGGTCAGGATGAGCCGGATTCGGCACAAGCCGTTGGCCGTTGCAATCAACTTGCAAATCCAGCTTTTCAAGCACCGTTTGTCCGATAAGCACTTCATCACCTAAGACAAGAGCTTCTTCCAGAGTGTCTCTGCCATTGATATTGAATATGACTGGTCCTGTGACATCAACTATCTCTTTGCGTCCATCAGCATATTCGGCTACACGCTTCCCGCGAATGGATAGACCAAGTTGCTGAACAATCTGAGCAGGAATGACGCTCCGCACCGCGCCAGTATCCACCAGCGCGTCAGCCTCGTAACGACGAACCTGTTCAGATTTGATATCTCCTCGCCGAGCGAGTTCTTCATCAACAGCATTAATAACCAAGGCTTGTGTGCGGACTTCACCCATATCAGTAGATAATACCTTTCAGCAATCCTCCGGGACGAATAAAAGCGACCATCGCGTTGATGCCGACGGCCAATAGCAAGACGCCGAAAGCGATGCAGGCATAGCCCGTCAGGCGTTGCGCGCGCGCGCCGATGGTGATACCCCAGTCAACCAGAAACAGCCAGATGCCGTTGGCGAAGTGCCACACGGTCGCGGTCACGCCGATGAGGTAGATGATGAAAATCGGGATCATACGGAACTCGCGCGCCACTATGTCGAACGCTTGATTGGGCTCGTGCGCTACCGAAATCGTGTTCAGACCGGGAATGAGTCCAAAGCGGAAATTCAGTACGTGAAAGAGAATAAAGAAGAAGAGAATCACGCCCGTCAGGCGCTGAATCAAGTAGAACCAGTTGCGCGGGTACGGGTAGTTCAAGTTGTTCGGGCGCGCCTCCACCGTAATCACCATTCCGTAAACGGCGTGATAGATGAGCGGGATAAAAATCACGCCAATCTCTATAAAGAGGATGTACGGGATGGACTGAAGGTCTACGACGGCCTTGTTAAAATCGTTGGGGCCGGTCATCGCCTTCGAGTTGGTGTAGAAATGCTCCAGGAGGAACGCGCCCAAAGGCACAATCCCGGACAACTGGTGGAGCTTGCGCAAGATAAAAGTCCTGCTCAAACGAATAGCCATAGGTCAGGCAAACACTCCTTCGCCGGAAGGCACGAACACTTGTCTTCTACTCGGGCGGGTTTGATTGTAGCTTCTTTGTCGAACGCTACGGATTATAAGCCCGCGCGCCGGAAAAGCAAACAACCCGGAAGCCTTCAACTCCCACCCAATACTTTTCAAAGCTCTCTCCAAATTAGTCATGATACGCCGCCCCGCTTATAAGGTAAAATGAAAAATCTTGGCTAACCTGTTCAGCTTAACTTATAATTCGAAAACAGTCTGAGAGTCGGGAGTCGGGAGTCGGGAGTCAAAAGAAAGAAGGCTCTTGTTTTTGACTCCGGACTCCAGACTCCAGACTTTTTATGCAGATTGAGACGCTGAAAATCTTTTGTGATCTGGTCGAGACAGAGAGCTTTTCGCAGGCCGCCGAGCGGAACTTCGTGACGCAGTCGGCTGTGAGCCAACAGGTGCGCGGCTTGGAGGAGAAATTCAAGCGCCGTTTGTTAGAGCGCGTGCGCGGTCGTCGCGAAGTGCGCCTGACAAACGCGGGCGAAGTTTTCTATAAGGAGAGCCGCGAGGTCTTGGCCGCTTACGGGCATTTGCAAGAGAGCATGCGCTCGATTGCCGGGACGGTGTCGGGCCGCGTGCGCGTGGCGACCGTCTACAGCGTCGGCCTGCACGAATTGCCGCCCGTCGTGCGCAAGTTTATGGAACGCTATCCTGCCGCGAAGATAGATCTGGAATACAGCCGCACGACGCGCATCGTGCGCGATGTCTTAAGCGGCGCGGTGGAATTGGGCGTCGTTGCTTTTCCGGAAAAGCGGCGCGGCCTCTCGGTCGTCCCGCTTCCGGGCGACCGCCTCGTTCTGATTTGTCCTCCGGCACATCCTTTGGCCGCGCGAAAAAAGATTAAGGCAACGGAGCTTGCGGGGCAGGACTTCGTGCTCTTTGAGCGCGACATCCCTACGCGACGCGCCACAGACCGCATTCTCAAAGCCAACAGCGTCGCGGTCAACCGTGTCGCAGAGTTTGATAACATAGAGACTATTAAGCGCGCGGTCGAAGTCGGCATGGGCTGCGCCATCGTCCCGCGCCCGAGCGTGCTCGACGAGCAACGTAGCGGCCAGCTCGCCGTCGTTGCCCTGAGCGAGCCCGAATGGACGCGCTCGGTCGGCGTCATACATCGCAGCGACCGCACCCTCTCCATCGCCGCGCGCAAATTTATAGAGCTGTTAACGGAATAGTCCCAAGTCCCAAGTCTCAAGTCCAAAGTCAACATGCTTTCGGACTTGAGACTTGGGACTTGGGACTCGGGACTTCTTGAATGGAAGAGCTGACGCGACTTTCGGCCACGGAGATTGCAGCGCGTATAGCGCGGGGCGCTTTGTCGCCCGTCGAGATTGTCGAAGCTTATCTACAACGCTTTGAAGACGTGAATCCGTCTCTTAACGCGATTGTCAGCTTAGCGCCCGATGTGTTGGAGCGTGCGCGAAGCGCTGAAGATGCGTTGATGCGCGGCGAGGCGTTGGGGCCGCTCTATGGTGTGCCCGTCACGATTAAGGATACGTTTGATGTGGCTGGCGTGCGTTCGACGAGCGGGTCGCTTGTGCGTGCAGAGTATACTCCTGAAAGGGACGCTGCGGCGGTGGCACGCCTGCGCGCTGCCGGGGCGATTATCTTAGGCAAGACCAACGTGCCGGAGATGGCGCTCACGTATGATTCGGAAAATCTGGTCTTCGGGCGCACCGTAAACCCGCACGACGCGGCGCGCGTCCCCGGCGGCTCAAGCGGCGGCGAGGCTGCGGCTGTGGCGGCGTGTCTTTCGGCTGCCGGGTTGGGGAGCGACCTCGTCGGCTCAATCCGCATCCCGGCGCATTTTTGCGGCATCGTTGGTCTGAAGCCCACAGCCGGTCTGGTGCCGGGCGAAGGCCACTGTCCTTCCATGACCGGGCGACTCAAAGAAGCCGCTGCCTTCGGCCCACTGGCGCGTAGCGTCTGCGACCTGGCGCTCCTGTTCGGCGTGCTCACGGGCGCGCGTCAATCGCGCGATGACAGCCACGAAGATATTCAAACTTCTTTGCACCGGAAAGCGGCGGAGCTTCTGGGCACGCGCGTCGCTTATTACGTTGACGATCTTTCAGCGCCCGTGACGGATGAAACAAAACGTGCGGTTGAGATGGCGGCGCACGCTCTCGCGCGTGCCGGGTTTGAAGTAAGAGAATCACGCCCGCCCGGCATAGAGCGCGGCGCTCCGCTCTGGCTCGAAAGATTCTCGACAGATGTGGCGAGCGTCATCAAAAAAGTTTACAGCACGCAGGATGATATGGAGCGCGCAGGTCCGGCTGTGCGTGCCTTCCTCTCGCGCGCCGCGCAAGCGCCCGCGCGAAGCGAAGCCGAGCTGCTTCGTGTTGACGAGGAATGCGCGCGTCTTCGTCATGCTCTACTGGAATGGATGTTGGAGACGCCGCTTCTTTTAGCTCCGACGGGCGCTGTTCCGGCTTTCGCGCACGGCGCGCGGAAGGTCAGTGTTGGAGACGCGCAGGTAAACGTCTTCAACGCCTTCAGCTACGCGCAGAGCTTTAATACTTTTAACTTGCCGGTCGTCTGCGTGCCCGCCGCCGCAACCAGCGAGGGCCTGCCCATAGGCGTGCAGCTTGTGGGCCGTCCCTTTTCGGAAAAGAGTGTGCTGGCCGCCGCGTTGATTATCGAAGAGGCGCTCGGCGGCTGGCGTCCACCCGTTGCCCTTCCAACAACGGGGCACAATCCGTTATAGTCTAGAGACACAGCCAGTAACAGGATGCGCGCGTTTTTCAAACACGCCGCGCGTCCACACTTTTTTGGAAGATTCACTCGACAGACGGAGGCTCTCTTAATTATGGAAGCGGGCGTAGGCATCCTCTTTTTCTTCTTTGCGTTTATCGCCATCGCGCTCTTGATTATCGCCATCAAGACTATCAAGATCGTGCCCCAGGCGACCGTGATGCTCATCGAGCGGCTCGGGCGTTTCAGTCGCGTGGCGACGAGCGGCCTCAACGTCATCGTGCCGTTCATAGACAAACCGCGCGCCGTCTACTGGACAAACACGCGGCCCGGCCTTGCTTCGATTGACCTGCGCGAGCTTTTCATAGACCTCCCGCCGCAGCCCGTCATCACGCGCGACAACGTGACCATACAGGTTGACTCGGTGGTCTACTGGCAGATTACGGACCCCATCAAGGCCGTCTACGAAGTCGCGGACCTAGTGGGTGGCATCGTGCAGTTGACCATCACGGGGATGCGCGCCGTGATGGGCGAGATGGACCTCGACCACACGCTCTCTTCACGCGACCAGATTAACGCCAAGCTGCGAATCATCCTTGACGAAGCGACCGACAAATGGGGGTTAAAGGTGACGCGCGTGGACGTGAAGAACATCAACCCGCCCGAAGACGTGCGCCTGACGATGGAGAAGCAGATGACTGCGGAACGCAACCGCCGCGCGCTGGTCCTTCAGGCCGAAGGCGAGAAGCAGGCTGCCATCACACGCGCCGAAGGTGAAAAGCAGGCGGCTATCACTCGCTCCGAAGGCGAAAAGGAATCGGCCATTCTGCAAGCTGACGGTGCGGCGCAGGCGCGTCTGCGCGGGGCGGCTGCCGAAGCGGAAGCCATAGGCCGCATCGCACAGGCCATGCAGGGCCACGGCAACCCCGCTCAATACCTCATCACCGCGCGCTATATAGAAGGCTTGCGCGACATGACGCGCACCAACAACGCTAAAGTCATCTTCATGCCGGTCGAGACTTCGAGCGTCCTGTCCAGCGTCGGCGCGCTCAAAGAAGTCTTCTCCGAAACAGGCGAGCGCCACGGCCACGACAGCAGACAACAACAACCACCCCCGCGCCCCCGCCAACTCCCCGGACAAGAATAAGAAAAGCAGGGATGAGGGCGGAGGGATGAGGGATGAAGTAAAAGCGAAGACCGCTCTTCTTTACTTCATCCCTCATCCCTCCGCCCTCATCCCTATCTTTTTTAGCGTTGTGTAGCTTGAGCCGTGTGGGCCGAGGTCGCTTTTGATGATGACAAGCTCGGTGGTGGGAAAAGCTTCCGTTTCAAAATCCATGTTCTGGTGAAGGCTTGCCAGTCGGCGTGCGCTTTCGGGCGAGCGCAGGCGCGCGATGGTCAGATGCGGGTTAAATCGCTTCGGCTCGCGCGCAAAGCCTTCGCGGGCACATTCGGTTTCGAGCTTTTCCTGAAGACGAGCGAGCCCGCCTGATTGGTCTTCAACGCCGAGCCACAAAACGCGTGGCAGCCCGCGCGGCGGGAACGCGCCCGTGCCGCGCAATCGAAGCTCGAACGGCTTGACCTCTGAAGCCGCGCGCTTTGCCGCCTCAATCAATCCAGAGACGCGTTCTTCTTCCATCTCGCCCAAAAATTTGAGCGTGAGATGCATCTTCTCTTCGCGCTCCCAACCGGCACGCGCATCGGGCGCTCGTTCGCGAAGCTCCGCGATGTAGCGCGCCGCCTGTGCACGTACATCTGCGGGCAACTCTACAGCGCAGAAGATGCGAAGGCGCGCAACCTCCGCATCGTCGTTTGTCTTCTTCGTCATCAGCCTGGCGGACTCAATATGATGGTTTGTCTGGCCGCGCTCTCGACCGCCGTTTGTGTAAAGGGAAAACGGCGCGGTGTGACAACGCGCCAGTCTTCGAGTTGGTCTCGCCAGTGCGGGCTCGAAGGCAGGCCCGATTGGCCGAGCGTAATGCCGTGTTGCGTGTGATCCCAGTTGCTGGGGTCGGCTATGAAGCGCATGGAGACGCCGCGGCCCACGTTGACGGTGACGAGGTTGAAGCCGCTGCCGTTCTGCGGCAAAGGCGGAATCGCAAACTGCTGGCCGATGAGCGGCACGCCTCCGAGCACGTGCGGAAAACGCACCGTCGCATAACGCCCCCACGTCCACTGCGCGTCGTCCGCGCCGATCCGTTGAGTTAGAACCGCCCGCGCGTCTTCGTAACAGGCCATCAACAGCTCCTCGTAGCTTTTGAATTCTTTCGGCAGCCACTCGCTCGGTTGCTTCTCTATGAGCCGGTCGATGAGCGTGTCGCTGTTGTACCAGTTCTCGTCATAAGCTTTTCCGAGTTCCGGGCCCAGCGCTGCCGCGAAGATGCGGCGGCTGAACGCCAGACGCATCTCTGCCACGACCGGCGCGGCCTTCGAGTCCGGGCCGACGCGCCCGTTCCAGCTATGGAGCAGCAGGAGGAAGGGCGGCCAACGCCCCTCCTGTCCTGAAGCGGTTGCTTTCCGCGCAACACTTGAGGAGATGATTTCGTAGGTCTTCGACGCGAAGAGCTGGCCCGCGATGGAGAAGTTGTCCGCCTGTATGTTGAGAAAATCTTCGGCGTTCAACTTAGGCTTCGCTTCCAGCATATTAAAGATGCGTCGCGCGCGATAGGGCGCGGGCCAGTGATGCGTCAGGTGATAGGGATAGCTCTGGCCTACGATGCGCTGGTTGGCCGTAACGATGATGCCTGAAGGCGGGTCAAAGACGTGCGGCAGACCCTCGAAGGGAATAAAGCCCATCCACCGCCCCGCATCGGTCGAGCCGTCATAGGGAAGACTTCCGTCTCCGGTTTTTCTAATCGGCACACGCCCCGCCGCGTAATAGCCTATGTGCCCGTCCACGTCTGCGTAGACCATGTTCTGCATAGGCGCTGTGTAACGGCGGAGTGCTTTTTGAAACTCCGTCCAGTTGCGCGCCGTGTTCAAAGCATAAAAGCCTCCGGCGTCCGTCAGTTTCGGGTCAAGCGCCGTCCAACGAAGCGCGTAGCGTTTGCCGCCCGACTCAAAAACCACAGGGCCGTGGCGCGTCACCACGACGTCCAAGGTTTCGGTCTCCGTGTCCTTCGTCGTAAAAGATTTTCGCACCCTGATTTTTTCGCTGCGTACTTCAGCTTCACGCCAGCCCTGCGGAGTCAGATAGCGACGCGGATTTTGAGAATCAAACTTTTCGAGATAGAGGTCCGAGACGTCAGGCCCGACGTTGGTAAAGCCCCAGGCGATGCGTTCGTTGTGGCCTATGATGACGCCGGGCAATCCGGGCGCGGTCACGCCCGCCACGCGCATCCCCGGCGCGCTCAAGTGAACCATGTGCCAGATGGAAGGCGCTGACGGCGGAAGATGCGGGTCGTTCGCCAGTAGCGGTTTGCCCGTCGCCGTGCGCCGACCCGACACGACCCAGTTATTCGAGGCTGCGCGGTCAACATCAAGAAGACCCAGACGCTCGACAGCGCGCACGATTTCTTCTCTCATCGACGCCAGCGCTCGAAGCGCGTCCACGTCAACTTCCGAGTTCGACGCGACGGCCCTTGCTGTGCGCCCGCGCGATCTTCTGTTCACATCGCGGCCCACGACCAGAACATCCAGAGGCGAAGTCTCTACCAGCAGCGCCTGACGTTTTTGCGCCGGGAGCGATTGAAGCGACGCGCGCATGATGTCCGTTTGCCACGTGTCGGAGAGGACTTCAAAAAAGAGCTTGATCATCAGGAGCGAGTCGGCGGGCGTCCACTCTTTCGGCCTGTAGCCCAGAATCTGAAACTCCGGCGGCAAGTGCTGCGGGTCAAGCGACATGATGTAAGCATTCACGCCGCGCGCGTAGGCTTCGAGAATCGTGCGCGCCTCGGGGGATGCGCTCGCCGCTTCCTGTTCCGCCACTTGAGCAAAGCCGTATGTTCTGTGAATCTTGTCCTGTCCGAGCGCATCGCGTCCAAGCACTTCCGCCAGTTGCCCTCGCGCCGTGCGCCGCATCAAATCCATCTGCCACAAGCGGTCGCTCGCCGTCACATAACCCTGCACGAAATAGAGGTCCGTATTATTGGCCGCTTCGATATACGGGATGCCGCGCTCGTCTAGACGAACGGTCGCGCTCGCACTAAGACCGCGCAGCTCAAGTCGCTCGGGCCGCGCTTGCGCCGCACTCGTTTGCGCCGCCGCCTTCGGCTCAACATTCAAACGCTGAGCCAAAGACAAACTCGCCACACAAAGCGAAAGCAACAGGGCCGAGACACAATAGACTCTTCTCATCAATTCTCGCCTCGATATTTGAAAGGCAATGCAAAAGTCAAAATGCAAAATGCAGAATGAAAAGAAGAAACAGTCTTTACTTCTGCATTTTGCATTTTGACTTTTGCATTGTTTTTAATGCGTGGCGTCTACAATAATCACGCGCGGCTCGGTCATCTCTTCCATCGCGTAGCGCACGCCTTCGCGCCCCGCGCCCGATAATTTCGTGCCGCCGTAAGGCATGTTGTCCACGCGAAACGCGGGCGCGTCGTTAATCATCACGCCGCCGTATTCAAGCACTTCGGCGGCGCGAAAAGCGCGCGGCATATCGCGCGTGAAAACGCCCGCCTGCAAACCGTAACGCGTGTTGTTGGCTTCCGAGAGAGCGTTTTCAAAGTCGCTGAAAGTCGAAATGGTTGCGACCGGAGCAAAGACCTCTTCCGAGCAAACGCGCATCTCGCTGTGTACATTCGTGAGCACAGTGGCTTCAAAAAGCGCGCCGCGTCTTGTGCCTCCGCAGAGCAGACGCGCGCCTGCCTTGACGGCTTCCTCTATCCAGCTTTCGGCGCGGCGCGCGGCCTGCTCGTCTATCATCACGGAAAGCTCCGTCTCTTCATCCAAAGGATTGCCGACGCGCAGAGCCTTTGCGCGAGCTACAAATTTGTCGGTCCACTCGTCGGCTATTTTTTCGTGCACGAAGACGCGCTGCGCTGAGATGCAGACCTGCCCCGCGTAATTAAAAGCCGCAACAGCCGTGCGCTCGACCGAATATTCAATAGCAGCCGTTTCATCTACAATCACGGGCGCGTTGCCGCCCAGCTCAAGCACGACCTCTTTCTTCGCAGCCTGCGCGCGCAGCCGCCAGCCAACCTCCGCGCTCCCCGTAAAAGAGATCATCGTCACGCGCTCGTCCCCGAGCACAGTTTCGATGACAGGGATTTCCATCGGCACGATTTGCAGCGCGCTTTCCGGCAAGCCGCTTTCGAGAAAGGCTTCGCCCAGAAGGAGCGAGGTGAGCGGCGTGCGCGGGCTCGGCTTGATGATGATGGCGTTGCGCGAAGCAAGCGCGGGCGCAACCTTGTGCGCTACCAGGTTGAGCGGGAAGTTAAAAGGCGTGATGCCGAAGATGACGCCGCGCGGGATGCGCTCGGTCCAACCGAAACGCCCGCGACCGATTGCCTGTGTGTCTACAGGAACGGTTTCGCCTGTGAAGCGGCGCGCTTCCTCGCTGGCGAAAGTAAAGGTCGAGACGGCGCGATCCGTTTCGCCGCGCGCCTGCTGAATAGGCTTCGCGGCTTCGGTTGCGATGGTGCGCGCGAAATCTTCACGCCGCTCCTTCAGGTAATCGCTCATGCGCCGCAAAGCTTCGGCAACTTCGTAGCGTGGAAGCTCGCGCATGGCTTGAGATGCCGCGTGCGCCGCCGCGATTGATTCTTCCACGTCGGCGGGCGAAGCCAGCGAGACGCGCGCAATCGTCTCGCCCGTAAAGGGCGCTCGAACCTCTTGCAAAGCGCCGGTCGTGCGCCACTGGCCGCCGATTAGAAATGGTTTGATGTCCATCGTTTGGCGCGCATCTTAGCACAGCGTAGGCTTGAGATTATAAATAAGTCCCAAGTCCAAAGTCCCAAGTCCCAAGTCAAAAACAGTTCTTCGACTTGGGACATGGGACTTTGGACTTGGGACTTAAATCGGATACAATCCGCATGTTCTGCTCCCTTAGATGTAGTGCTCCCGTTTCTACAAAGCTCAAGAGTTTTAATCCCATGCGTAAAATATTTATCGCCTTTGGTCTGTTAATCTGCTTCACGGCGGCTACCGCCCACGCGCAGCAGCCGCAGTCAGCACAGTGGCCCAGATTCTCGTCGCCCGAAGGCCGCTTTAGCATCCTGCTTCCGGGTCGCCCCCTTCGTGAAGACCAGACGAAGGAGACGCCCGTGGGCCGCGTCGAGATGCACATTTTTACGTCGCGCACGGAAGGCGGCATCTACGTCGTCGCCTACGCGGACTACGCTTTCGGAGATGCAAAGCGAGAGCTGGACGCGAATCGCGACAGCTTTCTGAAAGGGATGAAAGCAACGCTCCTCTCCGAATCCGACATTAACATCAAGGGAAATCCGGGCCGCGAGGTAAACGCTTGGCGCGAGCAGTTGACGATTAGAACGCGTATGTATCTGGTGGGCAAACGCTACTACCAGATGTTTGTCATCGTGCCGACGCCGCAGGCCGTGCTGGAAGACACGAATAGATTTTTTAACTCGTTCGAGCTGGTCGAAGCTCCTTCGACTATCACGAAATAACTTGCGCGCGCCTTGTGCTAAAAGCCGCGCGCAGGAAAGCTTTTGTTTGAAGCTCTAAGAATTTTCTTGACTCGCGGCGGAATTTCCAGATACTTGCTCTCACATATGAAAACTACGGGTCGCTTCAATCAGGTGCGCTTTCTCGTCGCGAGTCTTTGCCTCGTCTTTTGTGCCGCTTTGACAACCGTGGCGCAGCAGCGACCGCTCCTAACCGAAGACGTGGACATCATCCAGCCGGGAACCTTGCGCATAGAGGCGGGCATAGATTTTATGCAGAACGCGAAGTTCCCGCTCTCGGGCCTGACGGGCGATTTGACGCGCGTCGGCGTCATAGGCATTAACATAGGCGTTGCGCCCAACGTAGAGATACAGATTGACGGCGTGGCGCAGAATTTTCTGAGCATCAATTCGATGGCCGCCGTCCCGCCCATTCAACTTGAGATTCCGGTGGGCACAAATTCCACCAACGACACGGGCGATTTCACGCTCTCGACTAAGATTAAATTCCGTAACGAAACGGCGCGCGGCCCAAGCTTGGGTTTCCGCTTCGGAGTTCAACTGCCGAACTCGAACCAGAAGCGCGGCATCGGCATGAACCAGACCAACGCTTACGGCATGCTGCTCGTCGGCAAGAAGTTCGGCTCGCGCGGGCGCGTCAATCTCTTCGGCAACCTCGGCATCGGCATCCTCGGAACATCTGAGCCCTTTATACAGAACGACGTGTTGCTGTACGGCTTCGCAGGCATCGTGCGGCTCAACAACCAGATTAACTTCGCGGGCGAGATTAACGGGCGAGCCAACACACGCCGCAACGGCGCGCCGCTCGGCACAGAATCGCAGAGCGAAGCTCGCCTTGGCGTGCAGGTCAAAGCATCGGGCCTGCGTTTCGATTTCGCAGGCATCGCGGGCTTAACAGATTTCAGCCCCCGCTCCGGCGTCACCTTCGGCGTCACCTACGACACGCCGCCCATCTTTATTCCGGTCAAATAAAACGGGTCTCAAGTCCAAAGTCCCAAGTCCAAAGTCAAAACGATGTTCTTCGACTTTGGACTTGGGACTTTGGACTTGAGACTCGTTTTGTGGTTAACTTTTCTCTCTTATGTTTGATTGGTTTCGCGAGTGGGCCGCAAGGCTTCAACAGGGGTTCGCAGGCACGGTCGAGTGGCTTGAGCTTTTCATCATCAGCGTGCCGATGTACGTGGCCGCGCCTTCCATGGTCCTCATCGGCGCGCTCGATTCGTCGCTTCTTTCGCTTCCCGAAATCAACGACTATCTGGTGGTGATGCGGATTGCCAAGCAGCCTTCGGCTGTTTTTTACTTTCCGCTCTTTGCGGCCCTCGGGTCCGTCATCGGCTGTATGTTTCTCTACAGCCTGGTGCGGCGCGGAGGCCAAGCCTTCATGCGCCGCCGCTTTCGCGCCGAGAATATAGAGCGCGTCGAGCGTGCCTACGCGCGCTGGGGCTTTCTGGCGCTGGCCGTGCCCGCGCTTCTGCCGCCGCCCATGCCGTTTAAGATTTTCGTGGCGACGGCGGGCGCGCTCGAATACCCGCGCTGGCGTTTCATGCTCACCATCATGATTGCCAGAAGCCTGCGCTATTACATAGAAGGCACGCTCGCTGTCTTTTACGGCGAGAGCGTGCTCTCGTGGATTAAGGAGAACGGCGCGCTGCTGCTGGCGATTGTCGCGGCGGTCGCGGTGGTCGTGATAATTGTTTATCTGATTAAGAACAGAAAAAGGCCGGGCATCGAAAAGGGTGAGGACGCGCCCGCCGCTTCCGATTAATTAGGGCAAGCTGAAAGGAATTGAGAACCACTTTTGAAGTCGCTGATACACAAAATTACTAACGGGCTTTCAGCCATCTCGCAATACCTCGTGGCATACGGGCCTTTTGGTCTGTTCGCGATTGCGCTTTTGGATTCGGCGTTGATTCCTATGCCGGGTGGGCCGGACGCCGTGATGATGCTGCTTTCGGCGGCGCGTCCCGGCTGGTGGCTCGTTTATGCGGCGGCGGCGACGCTCGGCTCGGTCGCGGGCTGCGTCATTCTCTACTACATCAGCGCGCGCGCAGGCCGCCGCGCGCTCTCTCGCTTTTCGCCCGCCAAGCAGAAGCGCGTTAAAGACCTGCTTGACCGTCACGACATACTTTCAGTGCTGGTGGCTTCGTTGCTGCCGCCGCCCTTTCCTTTCAAGCTCTTTGTCATTTCGGCGGGCGTGTTTCGCTTGAACATCTGGCGCTTTGCGCTGGCCGTCGCCCTGGGGCGAGCCTTTCGTTTCCTGCTCGAAGGCTATCTTGCGTCGCGCTACGGCGATCACGCAAAGGAGCTGCTCGCGCGTTATTATCCGGCCATCGGAATCACGCTCGCGGTGTTGATTACCCTGGGATTCGTCGTGCGCGGCTTATTAAAAAAGAGGTCGGAGGTTAGAGGTCAGAGGTTAGTAAAAGAGGGGTAAGAGGGTAAAAGGGGAAAGGGGTAAAAGGGAAAAGACAAACCAGTTGCTCTTTATCCTTTTTCCCTCTTCCTCTTCTTTACTAACCTCTGACCTCTAACCTCTGCTCGCTGATTTGAAAGCGTCGCGCTTCGGCCACGTCGCGGACGCCGTTTTGTGCAAGGCGGTCCAGCATGCGTATGAAAATCTCTGCCGTGGCGCGCGCGTCCGCAGGGGCTCGATGACGGTTTGGATGCGGGACTGAGAAATGCTCGGCCAGCGTGTGCAGTTGGTAGTTAGTAAGTCCGGGCACGCACGAGCGCGAGAGCTTGACCGTGCAGAGGTGCGTGTTAATCATCCGGCGACCGGGATAGATGCGCGCGATTTCGTGATTCAAAACTCGCACGTCGAAATGCGAGTTGTGCGCGACCAGCACGGCATCGCCCGCAAACTCCAGCCAGTGTGCGACGACATCTGCAAAGACGGGCGCGTTGCGAACCATCTTGTCCGTGATGCCCGTCAGTCGCGAGATAAAAGGTGGAATCGAGGCTTCCGGGTTGACCAGTGTTTCAAACTCGGCGACGATACGCCCCGAGCGGACGCGGTAAGCTCCTATCTCCATGACGCGGCCCGGCGGCGTCTTGGCCCCTGTGGTCTCGACGTCTACGACTACGAAATCCGTCTCGCCAAGCGAGCGTCGCTCCGCGTCTTCGACCATCAGTTCTACTGTCAGCCCGTCGCGCAGAAGTAGCCTGTGATCATCTTTGATAAGGTCTGCGACAAGGAGCGAAGCCAGTTCCAGAGGAGCATCCGGGAGGTTCAGGATGAAGTCCGCGATTTCTGCCGCGGGCGCGCGCCCGCCGCACGCGAGCAGCATCTCGACAGTTTCCTGTATCAGCGGCGAGTCGGAGACGAGATTGCTGTGCGGCTGCATCGCGCGGCATTGTAGCACGTCGGCGCGGCGCGCATCACGCCCGACGAGCGCGTTTGAAAACTTAGCGCGGCCCGTAAAGAATCCATCGCGGAAGGTTCGAGCGTACAGTTGTTGTAATTTCATTTCCCCCGGCTCGGAGGTCTACTCAGGATGAGCAATCACAACATAGAAGTGGTCGAAAGCTATCTGGCCGCAATACGGGAAAAGGATTTGACGCGCGCTCCGATGGCGGACGACGTCCTGTTTGAAGACCCGCTCACGACACCGCAAAGAGGCGTCGAAGCGTGGAAGCAGTTCGTAGGCTCGATGCTCCCGGCTATCAAGGACGTGCGCGTCCGGCAGCATGTCGCCGAAGGCGATTACGTCTCGACGCTCTGGGAAGCAGACACAATCTGGGGCGTGGTTCCCATCTTCGAGCTGTTCCACATCATCGACGGGCGAATCACAGAGGCCAAGGCGTTCTTCGACCCCCGCCCTATTATTAATCAGGCATGAGTCCCAAGTCCCAAGTCCCATGTCCAAAGTCAAAGACAAGTTCTTTCTTTTGATTTGGGATTTGGGACTTGGGACTTTAGACTTAATTTAAGGAGAGAAATTTGCAGGCCGAAGAGGTCATCGAAAGATTCAAACAGACGGGCGCGCTCCTTGAAGGCCATTTCATCCTGACGAGCGGCCTTCACAGCACGCTTTACCTGCAATGTGCGCTCCTTCTGCAATACCCTGCGGAAGCCGCACGCTTCGGGAGCGCCATCGCGGACCATTATCGCGACCAGCAGATAGAGACCGTGGCCGCGCCAGCCATCGGCGGCATCATCATCGGTTATGAAGTCGCACGTGCTCTAGGCGCGCGCTTTATCTGGACCGAGCGCGAAGAGGGAACGATGACCCTGCGGCGCGGCTTCACGGTTCGCCCCGCTGAAAGCGTGCTCGTCGTCGAAGACGTCGTCACCACCGGCGGCTCTACGCGCGAAACGGTGGAAGCATTGCAACGCGCGGGCGCGCGCATTGTCGGCGCAGCCTCCATCATAGATCGCTCTTCGGGCCGCGCAGACGTCGGCGTCCCGCGCACCGCGCTCGCCACCCTGGACGTCCCTTCAGTCGCCCCTGCGGCCTGTCCCCTCTGCGCCCAGGGCATCGAAGCCATTAAGCCGGGAAGCCGAAAAGCAGTGACAAGTGACGGGTGACAAGTGACAAGTTAAATTCAGCTTGTCTTTTCTCTTGCTCGTCACTTGTCACTTGTCACTCGTCACTGCTTTATGAATTTTAAGCTCACGCTTCAATACGACGGCACGGATTTTCGCGGCTGGCAGATGCAGGGCGAGGAGCGCACGGTGCAGGGCGAATTGACGCGCGTTGTCTCTTTGATAGAAGGACGTGCGGTGGTAGTGCACGGCTCGGGGCGCACGGACGCGGGCGTGCACGCGGAGGGACAGGTGGCGAGCGTGCATCTCGTGCGCGAGTGGACGCCCGAAAAACTGCGTGGGGCTATTAACGGGAATCTGGCGCGGGACGTTCGCGTGATAAAAGCCGAAAGGGTCGCGGACGATTTTCACGCGCGCTATTCGGCTCGCGGCAAAACCTATCTTTATCGCGTCTTTAATGAGCAGGTCGTCTCGCCCTTCTGGCATCGTTATGCGCTCGGCGAAGCTCGCCCGCTAGACCTTCAGCGCATGCAGGAGGCCGCGCGCGCTTTTGTGGGCGAGCATGATTGGACAGCCTTTTCGGCTGCGCAGTCGGACGCCGAATCGCGCGTCCGTCGTGTGACCGAGATGGAAGTCGCGTCGCGTTGGGACGAGCGCGGAATGGGACGTATGATTGAAATCCGCGCCAGCGCCGAAGGCTTTCTGCGCTACATGGTGCGCTCGATTGCGGGCACGCTGCTCAGCGTCGGGCGCGGCGAGATGGAGTTGGAAAATGTAGCTCGTGCTATTGAAACCGGAGAGCGGACGCTCGCGGCTGCGACGGCCCCGGCGCACGGGCTGACGCTTCTCAGCGTGCAATACGATTGACACGCGCCCTCCTCCAAGTAAGAATGTAACGGCTTCGAGGGCTTCAAGTTCTTTGCCCCGCAAAGCGAACCTGAAATTTGATGAAGAATTTTGTAGAAGGAGACAGCCGAGGGATGTTCGCAGATTTCGCCGGGGTCGTCGAAAAGGGGACGCGCGACGAGATGCTTCTGGCGAGCATTGATTGGGAGCGCCTTCCGCGTCACGTCGCCATCATCATGGACGGCAACGGTCGCTGGGCCGCAGGGCGCGGGCAGCCGCGCATAGCAGGCCACCGCGCCGGGGTCGAAGCCGTCCGCGCAGCCGTGGACACGGGCGCGCGCCTAGGGTTGGGCGCGCTCACGCTCTACGCTTTCTCCACGGAAAACTGGAAGCGCCCGCGTCTGGAAGTTGACGCCCTGATGCGTATGCTGCGCCGCTACCTGCGGCTTGAGCTGGAAGAGATAGACCGCCAGAACATACGCTTTCAGGCCATCGGCAGAATCGAGGGCTTGAACCAGAACGTGCAGCGCGAAATAGCACGCGCCACCGAGCGCACGGCAAGCAATACGGGCATGACCTTGAGCGTCGCGCTCAATTACGGCGGGCGCGCGGAAATCTTGGACGCTGTGCGCGCAGCCTTTCATCGTCTTCAAGGTGAAGGCTTAGGCCCGGACGCGCTCACGGAAGAGAGAGTCGAGCGCGAGCTTTACACGCGCGGGTTGCCGGAGCTTGACCTGCTTGTACGCACGAGCGGCGAGATGCGTATCTCCAATTTTCTACTGTGGCAGGCGGCCTACAGCGAGATTTACGTCACGGAAACCCTGTGGCCCGATTTCCGCCGCGTACACTTGCTGGAAGCCGCCGTGGATTTTCAAGGACGCGACCGCCGCTTCGGCGGCCTCAAGCTGGTTGCCAACGCGAAATAAGTCGAGCGACGTGAATCATGGATACCGCGATTCAAAATAAAGTCTGGACGGACGAGGAGTTGTTGTCGCTGCCCGACGACAGCAAAAAGTGCGAGATCATAAAAGGAGAACTCGTCGTGAGTCCTGCTGGTATTGAGCATGAAGAGATCGGAATACGCTTGAGTTCAGCCCTATTCAATTTTGTCCGTAAGCACAAGCTGGGAATCGTGTGCGGCTCAAGCGCGGGCTATTGGATGAAAGACAGGACATCTTTTCTCTCGCCGGATGTTTCATTCATCGCGAAGGAACGGCTCGGAGAGGCGAAGCGCGCGCCGAAAAAGTTCTTCAATGGCGCGCCGGATTTAGCCGTCGAGGTTCTTTCTCCGAGCGATACTATCGAGAAAATGCACGAGAAGATTGTCGAGTATTTCGATAACGGCGCGAGGCTCATCTGGGTCTTGAATCCGGAAGAACAGATTGTGCTCGTCTATCACACGCCGCAGCCTGACCAGTTACTTCGCGCGGGCGATGTGCTTGATGGTGAAACTGTGCTTCCCGGCTTTAACATGCCTGTGGCCGAATTGTTCTCGGAGTTGGAATTCTAAAAACGTCTCGTCAAAGTTTGCATGGCACGCATCATCACCGCTCTTGTCCTTCTTCCAGTTTTAATCGCTTCCATTTTAGTCCCGTGGCTGTGGCCGGTGTTTGTGGCGCTCGCGCTCTTTGCGATGGTGGCGGGGCTGTATGAGTTCTGGTGGCTGGCGCGTAAGCGCGAGATGAAGCCGGATGTGGTCGTGGGCTTTGTAGCAGCCGCCGCGCTCTTCGTGGCCTTTTATTTTAACAGCATAGAATTAATCGTTTTAATCCTGATTCTGTTTACCATCTCTGCGCTGGCGGCGGAGATGCTGCGCGGCGCGCCCTTTGACAAGATGATTGCCTCGACCGGAGCAACTGTCGTCGGCGTGCTCTATGTCGTGATGCTCGGCGGTCATCTGGTGGCTTTGCGCACGACCACGGACCTGATGCTCATGCCGAGGGCGGCTGACCTCTTGTCGTTCTTCTTTCTGGTCATCATGGGCTCGGACACGGGCGCGTATTATACTGGCCGCGCCTTCGGGCGTCGCAAGCTTGCGCCCTCGATTAGCCCCGGCAAGACATGGGAGGGGGCAGTGGGCGGGATGCTGGCGAGCTTGTTGATGGCTGCCATTGCTCACTACTGGTTCTTTCCGGAATTGAGTTTGCGGGCGGCGCTTCCGTTAGCGGCTGTGATGAATGTGCTCGGCGTGATGGGGGATTTGACCGAGAGCGCTTTGAAGCGCGGGGCGGGCGCAAAGGACGCGGCGCAAATCCTGCCGGGCCACGGCGGTTTTCTTGACCGCCTTGATAGCTTGCTCTTTAACGCGCCGCTCATCTACTATTTCGGCTTGTTCTACTGGAGATAAAGAGCGCACCCTCGCGTGAGGCACTGGAAATTGATGACGACAAAGAAGCTATTACTCATCGTCGGCGGTGTGATAGGCGTGATGCTGCTCCTTGTCGCCATCTTTGTCGGCGGCATCCTTGGCATCGTCTTTTACTCCATTGGAAATAGCGAGGCCGCCACAGTCGCTAAAGATTTTCTGAAGAGTAACGAGCGACTCAAACAGGACATCGGCGAGGTACAGGACTTCGGAAGCTTTATCACGGGCAACATCAACGTGGCGGGCTCGAATGGCGACGCGACGCTGCATCTGAAAGTAAAGGGTGCGCGTAAGACGGTTAACGCGAGCGTCAGTTTAGCGTCCAGGAATGGACGACCGTGGCGCGTCACGGATGCTTCTTACATAAACGAAGCGGGGCAAACAGTCGAGCTTTTGAACAAGTACGAAGAGACGGGCACGCCTTAAATCATGAGCACGAAGGGTATCTCCATTTTAGGTTCGACGGGCTCCATCGGCACGAACACGCTGCGCGTGGTGGAGTCGTTCGGCGCGCGGTTTCGCGTCGTGGCGCTCGGCGCTGGACGCAACATAGAGCGGCTGGCGGATCAGGTGGTGCGTCATCTTCCAGAGTTGGTCTCGGTCGAAACGGAAGAGTGCGCGCTCAAGCTTCGCACCGCTCTCTTTGAGCACGGTGTAGACCTGCCGCGCATCGTCGTCGGCCCGGAAGGCTTGGTCGAAGTCGCGACGCACGAGGAAGCTGAAACGGTCGTGTCTGCGACGGTCGGGGCCGTGGGCTTTGTCCCAACCCTGCGCGCTCTGGAAGCTGGCAAGCGTGTTGCCCTTGCTAATAAGGAAACGCTCGTCATGGCCGGGGAATTGATGACGCGCGCCGCCGCACAGTCGGGCGCGGAACTCCTGCCGGTTGATTCCGAGCACAACGCGCTGCATCAATGCCTGCGCGGAGAAAAGCGCGCGGAAGTGCGCCGTCTTGTACTGACCGCTTCGGGCGGCCCCTTTCGCACCAGAAGCCGCAAGGAGATGGAAGGCGCGAGCGTGGCCGAAGCCATGCGGCACCCTACGTGGAGCATGGGCGCGAAGATTACTATTGATTCCGCGACGCTGATGAACAAGGGGCTCGAAGTGATAGAGGCGCGCTGGCTCTTTGGTTTCGACGCGGACCAAATAGGCATCGTCATTCATCCGGAATCCGTAGTCCATTCGATGATTGAATTGATAGACGGCTCGGTCATAGCACAGATGGGTGTGACGGACATGCGCCACGCGATTCAGTACGCGCTCACCTTCCCGGAGCGTCATCCGTGCGAGCTGCCGCCGCTCGATTTAACAAAGCTCTCCGCGCTTCATTTCGAGGAGCCGGACGTGGAACGTTTCCCCTGCATCGCGCTCGCTTATCGCGCGCTGCGCACGGGCGGCACGCTGCCCGCCGCGATGAACGCGGCCAACGAAGAGGCCGTGCAAGCCTTTTTAGAGGAACGCATTTCTTTGACAGACATCCCGCGCATTATCGAAACGGTGATGAACGAACACGAAACGCAAAAAGTGACCGCCCTCGAAGTCGTGCTGGCGGCAGACGCTGCGGCCCGAGCGGGAGCACGCGCCGTTATCGAGCACCTCGCACAAGACGAAAGGGCCGTCGCGGGCGACTGACAAGAAGAGACGCGGAGAGTGGGAGACGCGGAGACAGGGCGAGAAAACTGCTGTCGTCTTTCTTTTTCTCCGGGTCTCCGCGTCTCCCACTCTCCGCGTCCCTTTTCCCCTTTCCTTTTATGCCTTTGGCGCTTAAACTCTCCCTTTGTGTGCAACCCCCATTAAGAGGCATGAGTCTAAGGGCATGTTGCGTGTAATTGGGCGATTGTTTTTGAGGACGGGCGAGGCTTTATCTTATGGGTATTGAACAATTCGTTATTGGTGGACTGGCTTTTATCTTTATTCTGGGCGCTGCCGTGGTGATACACGAGTTCGGCCATTTTGCCGTTGCAAAACTGCTCGGGATTCGGGTTGAGACTTTCTCCGTGGGCTTTGGCCCGCGCCTCTTCGGGCGCAAGTGGGGGACGACCGATTATAGAGTCTCTGCCATTCCGCTGGGCGGCTACGTCAAGCTCGGCGGCGATGAATCGAACGCGCCGATTGAAGGCGAAGGCGCATCCGACATTCCGCCCGAGGAGCAGTTTAACTTGCGCCCGCGCTGGCAGCGCATAGCCGTCGCCGTCGCCGGGCCCGTGATGAATATCATCACGGCGCTCGCCATCCCGTTCGTAGGCGCTTTGATGTTCGGTGTGCCCGTGACGCCGACTTCGCCCGTCGTGGCGCGCATCGCTCCCAACAGCGCGGCGCAAGAAGCAGGGCTTCAGCCGGGCGACCGCATCGTCTCCTTCAACGGTCTTGACAATCCTACTTTCGACCGCATACGCGGGGACGCCCTCGTAGTGCCAGACCAGCCACAGCCCATTCCCATTTCGATAGAGCGCAACGGTCAACGCATTGACACGGCCATCACTCCGAAAGTCCGCAAGGAGGGAACCGAATCCATAGGCGATTTGGGATTCCTGCCGGACTACGGCGTCGTGCCTGTTTTAATTAGCGGGGTTGATCCCGAATCGGCAGCCGCCAAGGCGGGCTTGCAGGCGGGCGATAGATTGCTTGCCATCAACAACGAAACCATACGCAACAGCGAACAGGCCAGACAGTACATACGCGAATTCAAAGACCAGCAGTTGCAGCTCAAGGTCGAGCGCAATGGTCAACAGGTTGATATTACTTCCGGGGTCAACCGCGTGCGCGACGCGCAGGGCGGAGAGCGCACGCAACTCGGCGTCTTTTTGAGCGATGATCCTTTGCGTCAATCGGTCGGCATCGCCGGTGCGGCTCGATACGCCGTCAACTTCAATCTGGAAATCCTGCGTCTGACGGGCCGCGCGCTCAAGCAGTTCTTTACCGGCCAGCGTTCGGCGCGCAACACCATCTCCGGCCCAATTGGCATCGCGCGTGCCGCTTCCACTTCCGCCAACGAGCTGGGCTGGGCCGGAGTCTTCGGCATGCTCGGATTTTTGAGCCTGAGCCTCGGCGTCTTTAACCTCCTGCCGATTCCTGTGCTGGACGGGGGCGCGATTTTCATACTCCTTTTGGAAGCCGTTTTGAGCTGGGTCGGAATCAAGCTTTCGATGACGTTGCGCGAGCGTATTCAGCAGGTCGGATTCGTGATGCTGCTTCTCTTGATGGTGTTTGTGATTTCCAACGACATTCTGAAAGAGGCTTCCATCTTTCGTGGCGACGGTGCGGATAAGCCCGCGCAAACTGCGCCCGCCGCGCCGCAGAAATAGAGTAGTGGTTAAGTTCCCACTAAAACTCACCGCCGAGACGCAGAGAGCGCAGAGGGGGCGCAGAGAAAATTCAATTTTCTCTGCGCCTTCTCCGCGTCTTGTGCGTCTTCGGCGGTGAATGACTTAAGAGGAATACACTCACAGACTGCAAATTGAACCATTACCTGCGCGCCCTGTGAGTTGACTGTGAGCCTCAAGAGGACGAAAATCCATTTGATGAGAAAATCTAAGGCCGTAAAAATTAAGGACATAGTGATTGGCGGAGGCGCTCCCGTCGTCGTCCAGTCGATGACGAAGACCGACACATCGGACGTCGAAGGCACAGTCGCGCAGATTGAAGAGATGGTGAGCGCGGGCTGCGAAGTCGTGCGCCTCGCCGTGCCCGACAACGACGCGGCTCTTGCTTTGAAAGAGATACGCAAGCGTGTGCCCGAAGTGCCGCTCGTCGCAGACATACACTTTCATTACAAGCTTGCGTTGATGGCTTTGGATGCGGGCATAGACAAGCTGCGTCTTAATCCGGGCAACATCGGAGCGATAGAGCGCGTGCGCGAGGTCGTGCGCGCGGCCCAGTCGCAGCGCGTTCCCATACGCATAGGCGTCAACGGCGGCTCGCTCGAAAAAGACCTACTGAAAAAATACGGCACGGCCACGCCCGAAGCGATGGTCGAATCTGCCATGCGCCACATACGCATCCTCGAAGACTTAGGGTTTACAGACACCATCATCTCACTCAAAGCCTCGGACGTGCATCGCACGGTTGCGGCCTATCGTCTGTTGGCAGAGATGGTCGAGTATCCTTTGCACTTGGGCGTGACGGAAGCGGGCACGTCCTTTAGCGGCACTATAAAATCGGCCATCGGTCTGGGGATTCTCCTGCACGAAGGCATAGGCGATACGATTCGCGTTTCTCTGGCCGCAGAGCCGCAGGAGGAAGTGCGCGTCGCGTGGGAGATTCTGAAATCTCTGGAGCTGAGAAAGCGCGGCGTAACGGTCGTTGCGTGCCCTACGTGCGGGCGTCTGGACGTTGACGATTTTGTAGGCATCGTGACGGAGATAGAGCGTCGGCTGGCTCATATAGAAGAACCGCTGCATCTCTCCATCATGGGCTGCGCCGTGAACGGGCCGGGCGAAGCGCACGACTCGCAGCTCGGCATCACCTTTGGCCGCAACGTGGGCATGATTTTTAAGAACGGCGTCCCGATGCGCAAAGTCGCGGGCGCGGACATCGTCGAAGCGTTTGTGCGCGAGACGGAAAAGCTCGTCGCCGAAGTTGTGGCGGCAAAAGAAGAGAAAGAGACCGACAAGCCGGAATTAGTCTCCAGCACATAAAGAGCGGTTGGATAACACCTGATTTTTTTAAGCCCCGCGAGGGGCGAATTATAAGTAGCCCACCACGTCAGTGGTGGGAACAAGTATCCAATAAATGATTGAGCCCCGGAGGGGCGACATAGATTGATGTCGCCCCTCCGGGGCTTAATCATAATGATAATGCCGTTGTCCCAGCACTAACGTGCTGGGCTACTGTTATACCGCCCCTTTCAGGGGCTCAAAAGCTTAATCTTTGTTATGGCGCGAGCAGCGTTAAGGGATAGACGGGAATGTTTCTGAGAATCCAGAAGAGGATAACTATCACGAAGAGTGCTTTGACAAAAACGGGCTGGATAAAGGGTTTTGGAAGCCCGCGTCCACGGGCTGCGATGAGCGCGAAGGAGACGAAGGTGTAGGCGAGGAAGGGAAGCGAAAGCACCATCAGCGCGTTGTAATCAAGGGCCGTCAGGAGGTGGCCGTGCGTGAGCTGGTGCAGGCCGCGCAAGGTTCCGCAGCCGGGACAGTGAAAGCCCGTCAGGCTGAAAAAAGGACAGGCCGGATAATAGTTCGTCGCGGGGTTGGCCGGGTTAAAGAGACGCAGGTAAGTGAGGGCCGAAAGAACGGTCGTGATAATCGTGAGCGCGAAAAGACGCTCGCGCACGGAGGCTGAGCGAGCACGTCCCCCGGCTCGCTCGTCAAAATATGTGGTGTCCATTGTCTGCATAAAGTCCTAAAAGTTTTTAAGCGCCTGCGATGGCTACAATAACATTCAGGATAATCACAATCAATCCGAGCCCGAAAGAGACCCAAAACCATGTTTGCGCTTTGCTCGAAGCTTCGGCTGCGCCCGCCAGATCGCCGACCTGCTTTTTGTTGTTGACCTGCACGGCGTAGATGATCGACACAATGCCCGCCGGCACGCAGCACAAAATCGTGGAGAGAATCGCCGGGACCAGATAGTTTGGAATGTTCTCCATGTAAGCGCCGAACAACTGCTGGCTGCTTGCGGGCGGGGCATAGCCGGGAGGCGTTTGACCGTAAGGTTGAGGCGGCTGGGCGTAACCGGGCTGAGGCGTTTGACCAGGCGATGAGGGCTGGCCTAAAGGCGAAGACGGCTGTTGCCATCCGTAGGGAGGCGGCGCGGGCTTGCCATATGGAGGCGGAGGCTGGTCAAAGGAGGACGGCGGCGGCGGCGGCTGATATTGCAGCGCGTTGCCGCAGCTGATGCAGAAGTTCATGCCGGGGTCGTTGGTCGCTCCGCAGCGAGCGCAGTTCATCAGGGGAACCTCCAGAGAGGTAAATAGTAAATCGTAAATCGTGAATCGTAAATAGAAGAAAAGCAGTGACAAGTGACAGGTGACAAGTGACAAGAGAAAAGCTTCTTGTTCTTACTTGTCACTTGTCACCTGTCACTTGTCACTGCTTTATGGTGCGCCGAAGCGTGCGCGGTATTCGGGCGAGACGATGAAGCTGCGGACCATCTCGGCGTCTATGTAGTTGCCGAAGGTCGTGAGCTTCGAGAGCCAGAAGTTAAAGCCCGGCTCGTCCGGGTCGCGGCGCATGTAGCCGAAGTATTCCATCACCACAAAGGCCGGGTTGAATTCCTTGTCGTAGAACTCCCTGCCGTAGCGCGTCGTGAACTGCTGGTTGCTTTCCGAGACGACGAGGATGCCGTCCACTATTTTCATGAGCACGGTGGCGCGCGTCTCCGTCGAATTATTTAATCCGTTGACGAGCGCGTCTCTTTCGGCCTGCGTGGGCGTGACGCCTGTGGTCATAAAAAGCCTGTCCACGTATTGCTGGTTCGTCAAGCTTCCGTAGATGGCTACGAACTCCGAACGATTCACAAACTGGTTGGCAAAGGTACGCTTGTTCTGCTCTATCGCCGGACCTGAAATCTGGCCGTTCACGATGATGTTGCCCGCGACCAATTGCTGGTCCGGGATAAACTCCGAGAAGAAGGGTCTTCGCCCGAGGCTGCCTTTGTAAATGCGATAGACGTAATAGCCTGTGGCCTGAAATTCAGGAGAGAGGAAGAAGGCGGCGCTCGTGGTCGTCCTTTGCCTGTCTATGCACTGCGCGACGGTTTGTCCCGCTGGCCGTCTGGCAGGGTCGTTGCACAGGTTGATGTTGTCGCTCCAGAAGGCAAGGCCGGAAGCGTCCGGCTCGCGCGCCAGAAAATCCCTGTACTGCTGGGCTACGAAAAATTCGGTCGTGTCAATCGGGTTGGGCGGAGGCGGCGCAGTGCTCACCGTAAATTGCTGGCTGAGCACGCCTATGCCCGATGCCCTGAAGGTGAAGATGTAATTTCCCGCGCCCAGATTGCCAAGCTCGTAAATATTCACTGTGGTCGTCACGGCCTGAACCGACTGGCCTGTGAAACGCTCAATCGTCGCGTCCACCGTAAAGGTGTTGCCGCTTCTCACGACCTGTCCCCAGTTGGCTACGCGAAAGCCCGCGTTTAGAAACGTCAGCTTCACCTTTGCGAAAGTGATGCCGTTTATCGTCCATGTTTGAAGCTCGGTCTGGTTGGGCTGAGCCGGAACCCATGTGCCGCCCGGTGTGAAAACGGTCAGACAACCCGAGTTGGCGTTGACGAACGCTGTAATCTCATTGCGCGAGGGCTGGCAGAAGGTGAGGGTCGAGCCGGGGCCAGCGATGGTGCTCATGATGGTGTTGTTGCACGCGGGGTCTGTCGGGTGCGTGGCGTTAAAGCTGTGGCCTATCTCGTGCGCCGTGATGATGTACTTCTGCGGCACGTCGCGCAAGAGCGGCGAGACGCCGTAAGCGTTGTTAGGCTTTAAGCAGACCGTGCCCTGCCAGCTCACGCCGAAACCGCCGACCGCTTTGCCCGTCCACAGGTGCGCCAAATCGCGCTGGACATTGATGCGGTTCGCGTTCCAGTAGTTGGTAAATTCGTTGAGGATGCCTGTCAAATCCGTCGCCGTGTACGGATCATTCGTCGTGTCCCATGCGCTTTGAAAGACGACGCGAAAGGTGAGCCCCACTTCTCTCTGGTACACGCCGTCTACCTGATTCATGATGGAGAGAATTTCGTTGTTGGCCTGTGCCGCGCTTCCCTGCGCGGAGACGTATTCAAAATCAGCTTCGGTCGCAAGCTCGACTTCGCGCAAGGTCGCGGCTTGAGGCTGCGGTTGGACTGAAGCTGCGCGGCCTGCGCTCGTCATCAAGCGGTTGACCTTGTGATTCAACGTTACATCGGCATCCCGTACAACGGCTTCGTCCCTCACGTCCGAAGCGCGATAGAGAATGTAATCGCTGGCCGTAGCCGACGGGTCGTACCTTTTCAGAGGCTCTACGTAATAACGCTCGGCTGCTGTGATGATGATGCCTTCGATGCGCTGGTCGTTGATGGAGAAGCGCGCCTCTGCGTTTGCATCTCCTTCAAGAGCGCCCCTGTAGGTCTCCACGGGAAGATTTTCGAGCGCACGCTCAATCCCACCGGCAGAGAGACGAACGGCCCTGTAATTCATCGCGCGCAGGTCGTTGATAGAGAGGCGCAGAGCAAATTTTGCGTGCGGCGTCGTAATCTGTAGTTTACCGTCTCGCCTGACCGAGGCGGCGGCGCTCCGCGCGTCGAGCCGGAAGCGCTCGTAGCTTTTGAAAACACGCCCGAGCTTTTGCTCCGATGTCGCGTGCTCTTTCTCAGCGCTTGCCGCTTTTGTGTACTGAGCAAGTACGGACGCTCTTGGTCCAGTCCCGACCGCGAGCGCTAACAGAATAAATAAGACCGAAAGCTTTCGCATCACACGCATCCCCTTGCAGATAGGCTTCTCGTTAACGTTTGAGAGGTCGCTTGTACGGGGGCAGTTTTCCACCTTTTTTAATAGAGTAGAGGTTGAATGCCTGTAATCTTCCTGACATCGCCGCTTTTTGTGCGCCAGACGTTTGCAAGAAAACGGTACAACCGGGGCAAGGAGAAAGTGAGAAAACAACTCTTGTGCCAAGGACAGGAGTGGAAGGGAAGTCTGGAGAGTCAGGAGAGGTAAGAAAAGTTAAATCAATCTGAGTTAGATGCCCAGTAGAGATAGCTCCGTAGGAGCTGGATGATTATAGCTGGCAGTTTATTAAATATTTGAAGCTCCGTAGGAGCGGCATGTCAGGGACGACGGAACATGCCGCTCCTACGGAGCTTGATTCTTGATTGAGGCGAAGAGCTATAAACATCCGAGCCCCTAGCGGGGCTTTCCCCAACAGCTTTGTGAGAATCTGTAAATAACGCTTATTGACTCTCGGGACTTTCAGTTGGCGGCTCGCTCGCTTCGCCGCTGAGGTATTTAATCAGCACCACTTCGTTGTGCCGCTCGTTGTAGATCATCTCGTCCACCATCTCGCGCGCAATCAGGATGCCGAAGCCGCCCGGACGTATGCCTTCGTCTTCGCGCGCGCTCTCGTGGAGCATGGGGTCGCCTTCAGGATTGAGAAAGGCCGCGATTGGCCCCGACGGCTTGTAGAGCGATTCGATGCTGAAGCCTTCGCCGGGGTCTTTGATGCGATACTGAATCATGCGCGGCGAGCGCAGGTATCCGACTTCGACGTACTGCGAAGGGTCGTTCTTGCCGCCGTGCTCGATGGCGTTGCGCAGCATCTCGCGGAAAGCATAGGTGACGCTCTCGCGCGTGATGCTCGGCAAATCCGTCTTGAGCTGCGACATCAAACGCCCGAGCGGCTCTATGGCCGCAGGGTCGCAAGGCACTCGCAGCTCTATCCAGTCGGGCCGCGCCGACAAGACTTCGATGTTAATGCTTTCGGGCTCAATCTTGAAAGCTGCTTCAATGATCGACATGAGCTGGTTGACGTCGAAGGGTTTCGCCAGAAAGTCGCATGCCTGATCGCGCAGGGCGCTCAAGGCAGCCTCGGGCGTGGAGAGCGCCGTCATGATGATGACGCGCAAGTCCTTGTTATGCTCGCGCAGCCGCGAGAGCATTTCGAGCCCGTCCATCTTCGGCATCATCACGTCCAGCAGAGCAAGATCGACGTGCCGCTTTGCGATGATCTCCAACCCCTTGTAAGCATCATGGGCGTTGATGACTTCATAGCCGTCGCGCTTGAGCGCGAAGCCAATCAGCTCGTGCAGCTCCCTGTCGTCGTCCACGACCAGAATCGTCTTTGCCACGGATGTCCCTCCCTTAAAAAAGGGATGAGGGATGAGGGATGAAGTAAAAACAAGAACTCTCTTTCTTTACTTCATCCCTCATCCCTCATCCCTCATCCCTGCCGTTCGTCGCCATCGAAAGAAAAAGCGCGTCGGTCGCGACCTTGCGATTGACGTTGACGACCAGTTGGCCGCGCAGGCGTTCAATCTCGGTAATCCAGCGCGAGGCGCGCTCGCTCGTCACGCGCTCGCTAATCTTGGAGAGCTGTCCTTCCACGTCCGCGTTCACCACCTGCTCACGCGCCGCGCCCAAAGTGAGAGCCCACACGTCGTGCACCAACGTCTCCAACACGTCCAGCCGTGGTTCGTACTCTTCCTTGCGCTTGGCGTCGTTCATCTCTTCCGCCAGACGCAGCAGACGCGCGCGGTCGGTTGTGACGGCCAGGGACGTCAGGACATCGAGCATCGCTTCACGCTGCTCGCGGTAGGCTTCGACATCCGTAGAGAGAGCGCGACCGATGCTCCCGCGCGCCGCACGCGCCAGAAGCTTTGCATCACTCGCCGGAATTTTTCGCGCGCTCGACAGATATTTTTCTATCTCTTGATTGCCGAGCGGGGCAAACCGTATCACCTGACAGCGCGAGCGTATGGTAGGCAAGAGCGCGGCGGGTCTCGAAGTCAAAAGCACCAGATGAGTAGTCTCGGGCGGCTCTTCCAGAGTTTTCAAGAGCGCGTTGGCCGACGGCTCATTCAATTTGTCTGCGTCTTCAATGAGAAAGACGCGCGCGCGTCCCTCGTAGGGACGAAAGTTGGCCTCGCGCTCAATCTCGCGCATCTGCGGGACGACTAAAAATCTTCCAGCCGGTCGCACTAATCCAACATCAGGGTGCTCGCTCCAGATAATTTTTTTATTGGCTTCCGTATCGTCCGATGCAGGATAAGAGAAACGCTCCACGCGCGCGCACGCAGGACAACGGTCGCAAGCTTCGCCACCCTCGCGCGGCTCGCGGCAATTAAGCGCCTTTGCCAGCTCCAGCGCAAAGAGCTTTTTCCCCACACCATCCTCACCCACAAAAAGGAGCGCGCCCGGCACACGCCCGCGCTCGACCATGCGCCGCAACACCTCCTGAACACGCTTGTTGCCGATGAGCTTCTCGAACATAAAAGCCTGAAAAAAGTCCCGGGTCCCAAATCTCAAGTCAAAGAAAAGTTTTAGCTTTTGACTTGAGACTTGGGACTTGGGACTTTGGACTCTATAAACGGTTTGACGACCTCCAGCACGCGGGCGTGGGTTTGGTCAATCGAGCCGCTTGCGTCTATGACGCGCACGCGCTCGGGTTCTTCGCGCGCAATCTCCATGTAAGCGTTGCGGACGCGGGTGTGAAAGGTCACGTCTTCGGCGTCGAGGCGGTCTCTTTTATGGCCGTCGTGCATGCGCCGGTGCGCGCGCGTGACGCATTCCGCGACAGACAAATCAAAAATCAACGTGAGGTCCGGTTTCAGGCCTCCCGTGGCAAGATGTACGACTTCTCCAACCAGCTCGCGCGAGAAACCACGACCCGCGCCCTGGTAAGCGACCGTGGCGTCCGCATAACGATCGGATAAAACAATGCGACCGGATTCGAGAGCGGGGCGGAGCAAGGTTCTCACGTGCTGCGCGCGGTCGGCGGCAAAGAGCAGTAGCTCCGCGAGCGGGTCTACGTGCTCGTGCATGTCCAGCAGCGCCGAGCGCAGGCGTTTGCCGAAAGACGTCCCGCCGGGCTCGCGCGTCGTCACGACCTCGCGCCCGTCCAGCCGCAGGGCGCTCGCCAGCATACGCATCTGCGTGGACTTTCCGCTCCCGTCAATCCCTTCAAAGGTGATGAATAGACCAGCCACTCTTTTGTCCCAGGGGGGTTCGTGTATTGGTGAAATTAAAAGGAGCGTCAGGATTCGGAGGGACTTGACGATTCAGCAGCGGACTCGTCGGACGAGCCCGCCGCCGCGCTGCCCGTGCCGCGCGGGATGTCACCCGTCTGGCGGCGCGCGTGCGAGATGGTCGAGATGGCGTGCTTGAAGATTAACTGTTCCTGTGCGCCGGATTCCAGGAGTACAGAGAATTTATCGAAGCTTTTGATGCGCCCCGTCAGCTTCGCGCCGTGCATGAGATAGATGGTCACGGTCGAGCGCTCGCGGCGCGCCGTGTTCAGAAAAGCGTCCTGTATATTCTGAGGTGTCGGCTTCGAGTCCACCCTCGTCCTCCGGTCAGTCTCTCGCAGTTGAAAAGGGAAAATTGCGTTTGTAGTCGAAAGATTACACCACGCACAAATTGAAAGCAATGCCTTCAACCAACATTCAATGATTCCGACACGCGCGCGGCAACATGTTCCTGAATTTCCGGCTGGTCGCCAAAGCCCTCGAACCATTCCACGCCGGGCTCACGCCTGAGCCACGTCAACTGCCGCTTACTATAGTGACGCACGTCCAGTTTTGTCTGTTCGATGGCGCTCTCAAGCGAGCGCTCGCCCTGTAGATATTCGACTACGCGGCGATAACCATGCGCGCCGAGCGCGGGCGCTTGCGGCGAGATACCGCGCGCCAGCAGCTCACGGACCTCTTCAACGAGCCCCGCGCGGAAATGTGCTTCGGCTCTTTCATTGATGCGGCGATAAATTTCGGCGCGCGGCGGTGCAAGCGCCAGCACGCGTATACGAGAGGCGGAGGCGGGCGCTTCGGGCCGCTCGGTTGCCTGCTCCGACATACGGCGTCCGGTCTGAAAGCGCACTTCCAATGCGCGCTGCACACGCGGCCAGTCGCGCTTGCTTAGCTTCATAGCCGCTTCCTCATCAACCCTTCGCAGCATTTCATGAAGATGCTCTATCCCGCGCCGCTCGCGAATCCGTGTGAGACGCGCACGCAGGCGCTCGTCCGTCGGCGGGCTCGGAAAAAAGGGCTGCCTGAGCGCGCGCAGGTAAAAGCCCGTGCCGCCGACGATGAAGGGAAGCGCGCCGCGTGCTTCTATCTCATCAATCTTCTGCGCCGCATCACGCGCCCAGTCGCCCGCCGTGTAGTTCGCTTCGGGCGCGACGAAATCTATCAGGTGGTGCGGGATGCCGCGTCGCTCTGCGAGCGGAACTTTGGCCGTCGCAATCTCTATCTCGCGGTAGACCTGCACGGAATCGCAGTTGATGACCTCGCCGCCGAAACGCAGGGCGAGCGCAATGCCGAGGTCGCTTTTACCCGAAGCGGTCGGCCCCACAAGCGCGATGATTGGTTTCGGGGATTTGTCGGAAGAGGTCACGCGCGCGCCATCAGGACTAGACGAATCGTGGCTACCAGCCAGAGCAGCGCCAGCAAAAGAAGCGCACCCGTAATCTGTGCACGAGAGAAACGCATAGGCTATTGGGCAAACATTTCGACTAAGAATCTGTTTTAAAAGTCCCGTAGGGACTTAATGTTTATAGCATTGCGCGCGTTTCTTCTTTGCTCAAGCCCCGTCAGGGGCGCAATGTCATTACATGCCGCTCCTACGGAGCTTGATTCTTGGAAATGCGCGCGAGCTATAAACATTCTGCTCCTACGGAGCTAATCAATCAGGACTTTTCAAACAGCGTCCTAATAAAGCTTCGTCACTTCAATCCCTGTGTAGTAAGCCTTCAAAATCTTATCGTAGGTGAGACCCGCGCGCGCCATGCCGTAAGCGCCGACCTGGCATAGACCGACGCCGTGGCCCCAGCCGCGCCCTATAAAAATAAAACCCGTCACGCGGCCTGCTTCATCATAACGACGCTCGATGACAAAAAGCTGCTCGCGTAGCCCGAGCGCGCTGCGTATGCGGCCACCGCGCACGTGCGCCGTTCCATTTGAACCGACAAGCTCCAAATCGGTCGCACGCCGCGACACCCCGCGCTGGGCGATTCTCAAATCAAGAAGCGAGCCCACGCCGCGAGACCAACGCGCGAGCCGCGCCTGCACCTGCCCCGTAGATAATTCCGTAGTCCAGTTTGTGAAAGGAGAAAAACGTTCGGCGGTCGCACCGTCGGGCGCAGGCCGCACTTCAAGATAATCAACTTCGCCGCGCGAGTTGACGTGGAAAGTGACCGGCTCGCCGCCTACTACGACGAGCGAGCGCATCTGGTAAGCAGTTTCGCCGAAGGCGCGAAAAAGATATGCATCGCTCGCGACCACGACAGGCATGTCGCGGTTCTTCGTAGAGCGCAGCACAAGCGCGCCGGAAGCGGCGGGCCGCGCAGTACCTTTCTGCAAGAGAAGCTTGCCGCGTGCTTCCAGCGCAGAGGCGACGGTGTGAATCATGCGCGCGCGCGTCATGGCATCGCGCGGCCTCAAGGTCGCGTCCGGATAGAGCGAGAGAAAGCCTTCGCGCAGGAGCAAGGCCACGTCCGCGCGATTGCGTGCCGTCACCTCGCCCGCGTCGCGAAAAGAGAGAAGGTATTCGACGTCTGCTTCCGATAGCAGCGTATCGGCGCGGCCTTCGCCGTAGAGCGCTGCGGCGAGCGCAGTCGCGAAGGCGGGCGGGCGCGCAACGTCGTCCGTCATGACGGGCAAAGGGGTGCGGGCCATGCGTGCGACCGCTCCGACGAGATTGCGCGCTTCCAAAGCGTTTGCAGGAGCCGTGAGCCATTGGTCCGTGACACGCGACGTGCCGAGGTTGAAATCATTAATAGCGAGGAGCGCCACGTCGCGCGCTGAGGCGGCGTTCGCCTCTTCACGTATGTCCGAAGGCTCGCGCGAGGTCTTGATGGTAAAGGGAGCGAAGTGCGCGCGCCCCTCTATGGAACATTCGCGCCCGCGCAGGTAAGGCTCTGCTCGCGTGAAAATGTTTTCGGAATCCTCCGTCCGACCGCCGCACGTAGAAGTGTAAAGCGCGTTGATGGGCTCGCCCTTGTAGGTCGCAACGAAGCCGCGCGTTTCTTCGACGGCGCGGGATGAGAGCGGCTGTTCGGTCGAGAGACCGCCGTAGACTTGCGAGCGCGTTGTAGGCAGAAGGTCGAAGCCCTGCGAGGCAAACTGGTTGCGGTTCTTGACGGCGTAGGTGCGAGCGGCCACGGCCTGCGCCTTCAAAGCTTCGATAGCTCCATAGCTTCCCGGCGACAACTCGTTCGGCACAACACCGCGCACGTAGTCTTCAAGACCGAGCACGTTGACGACCGTCAGGCTGCCCTGCGCGTTGGCGAAAACTTCCAGGCGACCTCGATAGGGCTTCTCGTTGAAACGGACAGGAGCGTTTCTTTCATCATCAGAAGCAAAGACGATGGGAGCATAGGAACTAAAGAGCATCGAAGCGCCGCCGCTATAAACCACTGCGGCGCGCGTCGGTGTGCTCGCGCGAGTGACGGGCCGAACGATGTTCTGTGATGCAGGCGAAGAATTGGACGCGCCCGAATCTACGGCGCTCGCGGGCGAAGGCTGGCGCGCGTTCGATGATGAAGAAGAAGCGTTGCGCGCATCAACAACCGTGGCGGAAGCAAAGCCCGCTTCTTCGAGGCGTGTGCGCAAATCTTCGGCTTCGTCGCGCGTGCGTGCAGAGCCGACGCCGAGCCTCCACGTGTTGGTCCGGGCGTCGAAAGAGACTTCGGCGCGCTCGTTGGTCTGCGATTCTATCTCGCGTGCGGCTCGCTCTGCATCCACGCGCGTTGCCGCGCCCGCTATCTCTACGCGAAAGCCGGAGCCGGACGAAGGTGTAGGAGGGACAAGCGTGCGCGGCTCAACACGTACGCGCGTGACCGCGAGCGCCTCGGGCGGAGGCAGTTGGCCGCCCTCGTCCGTCGTCTTCAGCAAACGCCCCGTGGTCGAGATGATGGCCGCGCGCAGGTTTGTAGCGAGACCAATACGCACGGTGGGCTCGTTGGTCAGACGCGTCGTTTGCGGCGTGACGGTTGATGTCTCTACGGGTGGCGGTGGTGGATTCGTGGTGCGCCGTGGCCGCGTCTGCTGTCCTTCCTGCGCGAGCGTCGCGGAGACGAGCGCAAGCTGAACCAGCAAAGCGATGGTCTTCGAGAAGGGGGAACGAGGCACTGCTGCTGTCATCCTTTCCGACGAGCGCGATTTCCAAAAACTGCGCACGTCAAATACTACTACAATTTTGGCGTCATGAAATTAAAAGAGCGCGGGCGAGGCCGATGATGCCGCCCGTGATGACGACCCACACGACGTCCACCTTGAAGCGGTAGAGAGTGACGAAGGCCGCGAGGCTCAGGACGGCTGCGAACCAGTTCGTCTCTCCGGTGATGCCGTGCGGCCAGATAACAGCCGTGCCGAAGACCAGCGCCAGATTAAGGATGACGCCGACCACGGCTGCCGTGATGCCCGCGAGCGCGCCCGTCAGATGCTTGTTGCCGCGCAGGATTTCTATGTAGGGCGCGCCGAGGAAGATGAAAAAGAAGCAGGGCAGAAAAGTCGCGTAGGTGGTCAGAAGCGCACCCGTGACGGCGCTCGCGGTCTGCGTCAAACCCTGCGGGTTATTCCATCCGGCCATGAAGCCTATGAATTGCAGGACCATGATAAGCGGTCCCGGTGTGGTCTCTGCGAGCGCAAGGCCGTCCACTGCCTGCTCGGGTGTAATCCAGCCGCGCGCGCCCGTCACGGCCTGCGTGACGTAAGCGAGCACGGCATACGCTCCGCCGAATGTGACGAGCGCGGCCTTTGAGAAGAAAAGATATTCCTGTGCATGAAGGCTCTCAGTCCCGCGCCAAGCGATGACCAATGCTAAAGGCAGCGCCCAGAGGACGAGCCCCAGCGCAAGCACGCGCAGGGCACGAGCGCGCGACGGCCTAGTGTGCGGCGGTGGCGTCGCATCGTCCTGAATCACGGTCAGCAACTCGTCCTGAACCGCTGTCGCCGGATGCTTTGCGCGCGCGGACGATTCGTTTTGAGCTTTAACATCCGCAACCTCACGCTTCTCATTTGCTTTTTGCCCGAGCACTTCAGGGCGTAAGTGCGCGACGGCGAATCCCAATGCTCCCGCTGCCAGCACAATCAAGGGGAAGGGAACGTGTAGAAAATAGATGGAGACGAAAGCCAGCGCGGCGACGATGAAATGCGTGCGCCGCTTGAGCGCGCGGCCTCCTATCTTGATGACAGCTTCGACAACGATGGCAATCACCACGGGCTTGAAGCCGGAGAGCAATCCGGCCACGGCCCGTACATTGCCGTAAGCGGCGTAGATGTAGGAGAGCGCAAGCAGCACGAAGACCGAAGGGAGAACAAATAGCACTCCGGCGACGATGCCGCCCCACGCGCGATGCAAAAGCCAGCCGATGTAGATGGCAAGCTGCGTTGCTTCCGGGCCGGGCAGCAGCATGCAGTAGTTCAGCGCATGAAGAAAACGCTCCTCGCTCAACCAGCGACGACGCTCGACCAGCTCGCGGTGCATGATACTAATCTGCCCCGCAGGGCCGCCGAAGGAGATAAAGCCCAGCTTGGCCCAGAAGCGAAGTGCTTCCATGAAAGAGACGCGGGGAGGGAGCTGCGCGGAGAGTGGGAGACGCGGAGACGCAGCGATTTTTTCTTGTTCTTCCCGTCTACGTGTCGCCGCGTCCCCGCGTCTCTTCTTCATCCTCGTGCCTTTGCTTCGAGAGCGTCTGCGGCGAGCGTGTGAAATTGTCTTCGCGTCGAGTTGATGTTGACGAAGGGGAGCGCGCGCGCGTGCGTGCGGTTGGTCAGTAATAAAAAGATGCGCCCGCGCGTGGGGTCTATCCAGCAGCTTGTGCCTGTGAAGCCGTTGTGTCCGAAACTGTCGGGCAAGAGACGCGGCCCGGCTGTTGAATCTTTTGTCGCCGCAAGCTGCCAAGCGACAGAGCGCGCTTCCTCCAAACCTTCCGTCAGGTTGGTGCGAAAGAGCGCGCACGTTTCCGGTTTAAGAAGCACTGTGCTTTCGGCTAGAAACTGCCCGGCTATTTGACGAGCCTCGCGCGCGGTGGAGAAGAGACCGGCGTGGCCCGCCGCGCCTCCCAGAAAATGCGCGTTGCCGTCGTGGACCTCGCCCCAGATCAACTGTTTGCGCCAGCCGTCATAAGAGCCTGGCCCTTCCGCAGAGTCTTCGCACATCTGCCGCTCGTAGAGATTGCCAATCTCGCACGCGGCCATTTCCGTTTGGAGCGCCCGTTCAGGATTAAAGAAAGTGCGACGAAGTTGGAGAGGCTCAAAGATTTCACGCCGCGCCAGCTCTGCCAAAGATGCGCCGGAAATTTTTTCGAGCACAAAGCCAAGCGTGATAAATCCAAGGTCGCTGTAGCGTACGTGTGTGCCCGGCAGGGATTCCAAAGGCTCGGAGGCGATAGCTCGAAGCGCATCTTCTGCACCGCGTGCCGTGATGTAAAGCGGTCTCCACGCAGGCAGACCCGAAGTGTGCGTGACGAGGTGACGAAGAGTCAGGCCGCGTTTATCCGCGCGGTCGAACTCCTTCAAAAGGGACGAGACTTCCTGGTCCAGACTGAGCGCGCCGGTTTCAAGACGACGCGCCGTGAGCAATCCAGTGACGAGCGGCTTGGTCAAAGACGCCAGATCATAAATGGTATCGAGCGCCGCCCGGTGCTCTTCGGGCTCGCGCACGGCATGGCCGAGCGCGCCCTGTATAAAATGGTTGCCCTCGGATGCAAGATACACGGCGGACGGAAAATCACCCGCCGCGATGCGCTCCGCCAGAAAGGCGTTGATACGCTCGTCGGTTTGGTCGTTGCTCATGTCTCAAGTTGGTAGTGGGTCAGTATAAGAGAGAAGAAAGAAATTAACAGGGATGGACAGGATAGACAGGATACAGAAGAAGTGATGAATGCAAAGTGCAAAGTGCAGAATTAAAGAATAGCTTTTCATTCATCATTTTGCATTTTGACTTTTGCACTGCTTTTATCCTGTCTATCCTGTCCATCCCTGTTCGAATCCCTCTTTCGTCATCAAGGCAGTTTGAAAGCGGCAAGGCCCGCTTGCTCCGTGTGCTCTTCGATACGTTCGAGCGCGCGGAGTGCTAATGCAAGCGCGCGGCGTCCTTCCAATCCTGAAACGGGCGATGGGAGGCCGCGCTCAGCCGCCGTGATAAAGGCTTCAATCTCTGCGCGCAGGGGTTCTATGTCGGCGATGTCCAGGCGGCGGACGTTGAGGCCGGGGAACGCGGCCTCGGCTGTGGGCGGCTGAAGATTGGTAATCGAAGCAAAGCGCGTGACGTAATCCACGGCGACGTACTCATGCGGCTGAAAGAAACGCATCTTGCGGATTTTTTCCAGCCCGACGCGCGAGGCAGTAATGTTGGCGACCGCGCCGGTAGAGAATTCGAGCCGCGCGTTGGCCGCGTCCACGCGCGGCGTCAAAATCGGAATCCCCACGGCGCGCACGTCCGTCACTTCGACTTCTTCACCGACCAGCCATTGCACTATATCCAGATCGTGAATCATCAAATCGAGCACAACGTCTATGTCTAAGGAGCGCGCGGTGAACTGGCCGACGCGGTGAATCTCGAAATAGACTGGGTTGCGCACGTGCGGGCGCAAAGCGGTGAGCGCTGGATTGAATCGCTCCATGTGACCGATTTGGAGGAGCGCGCCGCCGCGCTTTGCAGCCTCAATCATCAGGTCTGCTTCCGCTAGGGTGCGCGAGATGGGTTTTTCCACGAGCACGTGTATGCCCGCTTCCAGTAGAGGCGCGGCAATCTCGCAGTGAGCTTCGGTCGGGACGGCCAGGCTCACGGCGTCGCAGCGGCCCGCCAACTCGCGCCAATTCGTGGCCCATTCGGCTTCGACTTGAGCCGCGACACGCTGCGCCGTCGCTTCATTAATATCGCAGACGGCGACCAGCTCAACTTTGCCTTCCAACGAGAGCGCGTGATGAATACGCGCGTGCTCGCGTCCCAAATGGCCTGCGCCGATAACGGCTGTTCGTAAAGTCATAATTGATTAGGAGTCAGGAATTAAATTCTTCACAAGACATTCACCGCCGAGACGCAGAGGACGCAGAGTATACGCAGAGAGTTGAATTTCTCTACGCCTGCTCTGCGCTCTCTGCGTCTCGGCGGTGAGTCTTATTTGAAACTGAATCACTATTGCTTCTTCCGTGGATTTGAACATCAAAGCGTCTTCGATGATACTCATAAACGATAAGCTATAATCTTTCGGCTGATTAGTAACTTCCGCATTTTGATTATTGGGTGACTATACTTGCAACGATTGACGCCTGCCAAGCGCCTCTGGCTGCTCTTCTTCCTCGGGGCGCTGTTTACTTACTTTTACGGCATCGGCAACTATCCTTTCCTGGGCCCGGACGAGCCGCGCTATGCGCGCGTCGCGCGCGAGATGTTCGAGCGCGGAGACCTCGTGACGCCGACGCTCGGCGGACACTACTGGTTCGAGAAACCGGCGCTGCCGTACTGGGTAATGATCGCGGCGTTTCGCGCGTTCGGCGTCTCGGAATGGTCTGCGCGTCTGGGTTTCGCGCTGATGGGAATCATTACAGCGCTTCTGATTTACTGCGCGGGGCGCGCAATCGAGCGTGCCTGTCAAGATGAAACTTCGGCGCGGTTGCTCGGCGCAACGTCGGGGGTGGCGGCTTTGACGAGCGCGGGCTTGATAGCCTATTCGCACGGCGTCAACTTTGATACGCCGCTCACGCTGATGACGACGCTCGCGCTTTCGTGCTTCATCGTCTACGAAGTGGAGACGCAGGAGAGGCGCAAGTCCTGGTGGCTCGCGGGATTTTACGTGGGCGTGGGCGCGTCGCTTCTGGCAAAGGGGCTGATTGGAATCATCATCACGTTCGGGGTCGTGGGCGCGTATTTTGTGTTGCGGCGCGAGTGGCCCGGAAGACGGGTGATGAAAAGTTTGCTATGGGGTATCCCGCTTGCGCTCTCCGTGGCGGCGCTCTGGTACGGGCCGGTCATAGCGCGTCACGGCTGGTCTTTCGTGGAAGAGTTTTTCGTTCAACATCACTTCGCGCGCTACACTTCTAACAAGTATCACCACCCGCAGCCCTTCTATTTTTACTTAGCCATCATGGCGCTCTTTGCTTTGCCGTGGACGCCTTATCTTGTGGCGGCCATGGGGCGTGCGCGGCGTGATTGGTCCTGGCGTGCGCCCGATGCTTTGAATAAGCTGAGGGTCTTTGCGCTGGCGTGGATGATTGTGCCGGTGCTCTTTTTTTCTCTGTCGGGTTCAAAGCTGCCGGGCTACGTGTTGCCTGCTTTACCGGGCGCGGCGTTGCTCGTGGGCGAGCGGCTGGCGCGCTTGCTCAGAGGCGAAGGCCGCCTGCGCTCTATGCGTGCGACGGGCGCGCTTATGGTACTGCTGGGCGGGATGGCCGTGGTCTTTATAGTGCGCGAGGATTACGCGAGCCGAAGCTGCGCCATCGCGGTCGCCGCGCCTCTAGTAGTAGGCGGACTGGTTGCGCTCGTGTTGGCCGAGCGACGATGGCTGGCGTTTATGTGCGTGGCGTCTTCTATGTTCGTGATGACGATTGTGGGTCTCAATTGCGGCGTACACGAGGCGGCGCAAAGGGTGTCGGTCGCGCACGCTTTGGAGAAGGCTGCGGCGCGCGGCTACGGCAACGCGCCTCTGCACCAGCTTCACATGGTCGAGCGCACGGCGGAATACTACGCGGCGGATAGAATCACTTACGGTGCAGACGGCGAGCCGGTCAAGTTCGAAGGCGTCCAACAGGTCAGGGACGCCGCGCTTGCGAGCGGAGGCACGGTGCTTGTCCTCGTCCCCACCGAATTTGTAGAACAGTTAACGACCTATCAAAAACTGGAAACCGAAATCATCAACGAAGAAGGCGGCGTCACATTGGTCGCTGCGCGTGCGCGAGAATAAAGAAGAGGTCAGAGGTTAGTTAAAAACGTTGGGCAGCTATCAGCCGGGTTTAGCTCCGTCAGGAGCGGGATGTTTATAGCCAGTGGCAGCAAGATAAGAATCAAGCTCCGTAGGAGCGTCATGTCATGGATGAAGAACATGACGCTCCTACGGAGCTTGATTTTCTTAATTACTCGTTAACTATAAACATCTCGCTTCTGACGGAGCGGGGAATCATGTTTATCCGGCTCTCGATCTGTCTTTCTCTTACTAACCTCCAGCCTCTGCCCTCTGACCTCTATCTTTCATCGCCTCGACTTCACTGAAAAGCGCGGCGAGCTTCTGTTCATCCAGACGACCGTCGGTGCGGACGCCGCTGCACACGTCAAGGCCGAACGGCCCGACTTGCTCGATGGCTTCTCTGACGTTGCCTGCGTGGAGTCCGCCCGCTAGAAAGACGGGGACGTGGACGCGCTCGCGTATCTCGCGGCTGACGGCCCAATCGTGCGTGCGGCCCGTGCCGCCCAACTCTTTGACGGCGAGCTTTTGATTGCCGGAATCAAGGAGCAGTGCGTCCACATGCGGCGAAAGCGTCAACGCTTCTTCCACAGACTCTGCGCCCTGTACGTGTATGACCTGAACGAGCGCGATACCAGGCAACGCCGCGCGCATCTCCAGATAGCTTCCGCGCTCAAGGTGGTCGCAAATCTGTATCGTGTTGGTCCGGCAACGGCGCTGCTGTTTTATGATATGCGAAGCGTCCTGCGCGCAGGTCAGGAGAAATGAAGAGACGGCTGGCGGAACTATCGCGGCAATCTCGCGAATCAATTCTTCAGGGATGACGCCGGGGCCGCTCGGCATTTCAGAGACGAGCCCCAGGGCCGACGCGCCGCATCGAATCGCAGCCCAAGCCTCCGCTACGCTGCCGATGCAACAGATTTTTATTCTGGGATGCCGCGTCGCTTTCATCAGGACAGAAATTAACAGGGATGGACGGGATGAACAGGATAAAAGCAGTGCAAAAGTCAAAATGCAAAATGATGAAGGAAAAGCTATTCTTTAATTTTGCGCTTTGCACTTTGCATTCATCACTTCTTCTTTATCCTGTTCATCCTGTCCATCCCTGTTTGAATCTGCTTCTATAACTCTCAATACTTCGGCACGCGCGGATCAACTTCGTCCGACCATGCCGTGATGCCGCCTTTGAGATTGAGGAGCTTGCCGGTAAAGCCCGCTTCGCGCAGGGCATTGATGGCCTTGGCGCTGCGGACTCCGCCCTTACAGTGGACAACCGTTTCGCGCGCGGCGTCTATCTCGGACATGCGGCCCACGACCTCTTTGAGGGGTATCAATCTGGAATCGGGAATGCGCGCAATGTCGTACTCGTTGGGCTCGCGCACGTCTATGATTTGGAGCGAGTCGCCACGGTTGAGCCTCTCCTTGAATTCCGTGGCCGTGATTTCTTCAAGCACGGGCGGCTGCTCCGTTGTTTGATTCGATTGTCCCGCAGGCTCAGGTCTGAGCCCGCAGAACTCTTCGTAATCAATCAACTCTCTAATCGTAGGATTCTCTCCGCAGACGGGACATTGCGGGTCTTTCCTCAATTTCAATTCGCGGAAGCGCATCTTCCAGGCGTCAAAGAGAAGCAGGCGATTAATCAGCGGCTCGCCATCTCCCAAAATGAGCTTGATGGTTTCGTTCGCCTGAATCGCGCCGATGATGCCGGGCAGGACTCCTAACACGCCGCCTTCGGCGCACGAGGGAACAAGACCGGGCGGCGGCGGCTCCGGATACAGGCAGCGATAGCACGCGCCGCGCTCGGCCCAGAAAACTGATGCCTGTCCCTCGAAGCGAAAGATAGAGCCGTAGACGTTGGGCTTGCCCGTGAGCACGCAGGCGTCGTTGACCAGATAGCGCGTGGGAAAGTTGTCCGTGCCGTCTACCACTATGTCGTAGGCGCGAAAAAGCTCAAGCGCGTTTTCGCTCGTCAGGCGCAGCTCGTGCGGCTCTATATTGATGTGCGGGTTGATGTCCTGAAGACGGTCGCGCGCAGATTCTATTTTGGGGCGGCCTACGTCGCGCGTGCCGTGAACAATCTGGCGCTGTAGGTTGGATGCTTCAACGACGTCGAAATCCACGACGCCGAGTCGCCCGACGCCCGCAGCGGCGAGATACATTCCAAGCGGAGCGCCAAGACCGCCTGTGCCAATCATCAGGACGCTCGCAGCTTTAAGACGGCGCTGCCCCTCCATGCCGACTTCGGGCATGATGAGATGGCGGCTATAGCGGGCTATCTCTTCGTTTGAGAAAGAGGGCGGCGGCTCGACTTCTTCGGGAGCGGTCGTAGAGCCTCCGGCAATCGAAGGCACAATCGTCACCGTGTCGCCGTTGCCGACGGGCGTTTCAAGACGCGAGGCGTGGCGTATGTCTTCATCGTTGACGTAGACGTTGACGAAATTACGCAGGCTCTTGTCGTCACTGTAAAGATGACGGCGCAGCTCAACGTGATTGCTCGTCAAGCGGTCGAGGGCTTCGCCCACGGTCGCCGCTTCCACTTCCACTTCCGCAAGACCCCCGGCAAATTGCCGTAGCGCCGTGGGGATTAAAACTGTCACTGCCATTTTCGTTTACTCCTCGGGCGGAACTTCCGCAGGTTCCTTTCCGACTTCTTCCGTCGTCGCCTGTTCCGCCATCTCTTCGTCCGTGATTACTGCTTCGGGGTCAACCGTCTCTTCCTCTATGGCGTTGGGGTCCGGAAGCTGAGCGCCGGGTGGGACAAGCCACGTCTCCAACGTGCCGTCCGCCGGCTGATATTCCTCGGTCGGCTCAACGGGAGCGACGATGACGACGAGACGGTTTCGCTCGATTCCGTATTTCTCCTCAAGCTCGGAGGGCCACCGTTCGACCAGCGCGTTTAAATCGGCTCTCGTCATCCCCCAGCGTTTATCCTGATCGGCCTGCTCTTCCGTCTCTGCGCGCGGGCGTATGATGACGCAAGCGCGCAACTCCTCGTCCCCTTTCAACACGTCCGCGAAGCCTTCGAGCACGAGCCGCGCCGAACGCGCCACCTCCAAATCATAATCGCTGTAGCGTCCAACCAGAGTCGCGCTCTTTGGTCTTTGCTCAGGCTCGGTTGTTTCCGCGACGGGCGGCGGAGCGTTTGCCGGAAGCACCCACAACTCTACCTGAGCCGCCGCCTCGTATTCACCCTGCGGCCTGTAGCCGCCGCGAAGGATGACTATCCGGTCGGACGGGATTTTGTAGCCGTTGACGAGCCTGTCTGAAAAGTCTTTAGCGGCCCTGCGCCACGCGCCGGGGGCAGCGCCTTCAAGACTGTAAGCGACAAGGTAAGCACGCGCATCGGGCTGTCGTCGCAAGACGTCCGCGAAGCCTGCGAGCGTCACGTCGCCAATCGAAGGGCCTGTGCTTTCATCATACTGGGTGCTGTCGTTGAAATATCTCTCTGTGAATTTCCCGCTAAAGGTCTCGGCTTCGTTCTCGTACTTTTGCGGCTCGGGCGGCTCCGCTCCGGGCGAAGCAATCCAAAATTCCGTCGCCGACATACGCAAATCTTTATAACGCCCGCCAGAAATTGTGCGTATGCGCGCAGGGTCTATGCCATGCGACATGACCAGATAATCTTTCGTAAGATTCAGCCGGTGACTGGCCGAGCCAGAGCCGTCCGACTCCGGCCCGTAGCAGATAACATAACCCACCGCGTCCGGCTCGTTCTGTAACTGGATGGCGAAATTGCTGAGCCGCGCGCCGTGGTCGCAGCCGTACACCTCCGCGAACTCGTCGAATTTACGCGCAGCCTTTTCGTCATCTTCAACGGCGACAAACTGCGCGCGTGCTTGAGGTGCAACGGCAAGCAGCAGCAGCGAAAGGGCAATCAGCAGATGTCCTGCACGTAAGCTTTGCATCACGTCTCGCGCTCCTCTATCTGCTCCGGATTAAACTGCGAGCGATCGGCCAACATCTCCCATGAGAGAAGGTCGGCGGCCTTTCCTTCGCGTACCGAGACGATAACATAAGAGTAGCTGGGCCACGCATGTTCAAGATCATAAGCAGAGGGACGCGCCGGGTGGTCAGGATGCGAATGATAAAAGCCCACGACGTCGAGCCGTCGCGCGCGCGCGTAACGCTCGCCGCTCAGCAATTCTTCCGGGCGTATCAGAAAGCGGTTGCGTTTGGCTTCCTCCTCGCGCGCGTTCGAGATAGCGTAAACCTCGCGCACGATTTTACGCCCGCCGCTTTCAAATTCGCCTATCAGCAGCCCGCAGCACTCGTGCGGATAATCACGCTCGCCGTGCTCGCGTATCAACTCCTGATGCAACGCGTTAAGAAATATCATCTCCGTTCTTCCCAGAACTCTTCATCCAGATAACGCTCGCCCGTGTCGCACAAAATAGTGACGACCACGGAGCGAGGCGGAAGCTGGCGTGCCAGGCGAACGGCTGCAAAGACGTTTGCGCCAGAGCTTGTGCCGACGAGCAAGCCTTCTTCACGCGCTAGACGACGCGCCATCGCTTGCGCTTCTTCGGTCGAGACCGTGACGCTTTCATCCGCGAGCCGTGCATCGTAAATCCCCGGCACTATCACCGACGCCATGTGCTTCATGCCTTCCAGACCGTGAAAGGGCGAGTCGGGCTGCATCGAGACGACGCGGATTTTTGAATCGTACTCCTTGAGACGGCGGGACGTTCCCATAAACGTCCCGGAAGTTCCCATCCCCGCTAGAAAGTGTGTCACGCGCCCGGCAGTTTGCTCCCAGATTTCGGGCGCGGTCGCATCGTAATGCGCGCGCCAGTTGGCGGGATTATTGAACTGGTCCGGGTAAAAATATTTTTCGGGCTCAGTAGCAACAATCTCACGCGCGCGAAGCTGTGCGCCGTCCATCCCGGTGAGCGGGTCTGTTTCGATAAGCTCAGCGCCATAGGAGCGAAGGATGCGCTTGCGTTCCTGATTGGCATTCTTTGGCAGGCACAGGGCAACACTGTAGCCGAGCGCCGCTCCAAGCATCGCGTAGGCTATGCCTGTGTTGCCGCTCGTCGCATCGAGAATTGTTTTGTCGGGCCGCAGCAGACCACGGCGCTCGCCGTCGAGAATCATAGAGAGCGCGGCGCGGTCTTTGACAGAGCCGCCGGGGTTGAGATGCTCTGCCTTGGCGTAGACCTCTACGCCTGCGGGCACATCCTGTGCGACACGCGCGAGCCGTAAAAGCGACGTCCCGCCGACGCTTGCGAGCAGAACGCGTTGGTCCGCACGCGAGGAGGCGGCGGGATTATCAAAAAGCCTTTCAACCATGTTCGTCCGAGACCTTGCTTGTTCCAGCCTTGAGCGGCGTACAGCTTTTCTGCGTGTTGTAGTGATTATTAAGCGAGAGAGATGATTGCCTTTCGTCGCGAGCCACGGGGTTCTCTACATCACACGCCAAATCCTGGAATCGCGCTGGCCCGCGCATGAAAGCCTTAGTTGAAAACGTAACCTTCAACGGATGGCTGGATTGTACTTCGCCGTTTCTGAAATAGACAAGCCAAATGAATTGCGGATTTGGGATTGCGGAATGCGGATTGAAAAGAAAGAAGGTTGCCGCTTCTTATTCTTAAATCCGCATTCCGCAATCCCAAATCCGCAATCGTTAGGGGCGCAGGGCTTTGTCTAAAAAGTCTATCACGCGGCGGTCGTAGGCTTCCGACTGTTCGCCCGTGGCCGAGCGTGTGTTGTAGCCGGAGACTGGAAGGTCGCTTTGCAGCTCGACGCTGGTCTCGGGCGGAAAGCAGCGCGCGAGCGCGTTGGTGGAGTTCTGTAAGGCTGGCGTGTCCTTGCTTGCCAGGAGCAGCACCTGCCGGTCTCGCAGGGACTGGGCCGACGCGCACGACGCTGTGTTCTGGTAGTTGCCCATCAGGTAGAGACCCGTGCCGGTGCGCGCCAGCCAGCGTATGAAACCGTTGTCCATTCCCGTTCGTTCACGCACCGCAGCATAGAGCACTTCGTCGGACGTGGCCGGAACCGAATCGAGCGCAAGCGCGCGTACTTCCGGCACTTTGGTCGCGGCCTGTAGCGCCGTGTAGGCTCCCATCTCGACACCGTACATGCCAAGGATTGGGCCTACGAGCGGTCGGTCCTGCGAGGTCTTTAAGCCTCGCAGGTAATCAATCGCCGCGAGCGTGTCTTCGGTTTCACGCGCGCCGAAGCTGGTCCATTTCACGGGAGGGTTTTGGCCGTGGCCGCGCAGGTCCGGCCAGAGCACAGTGTAGTTGGTCGTCTCGTTGAGCTTGACGCCGAGGTTTAAGAGCCACGAACGATCCGCGCCGTAGCGATGAAGCAGGATAACGGCGGGCGCTCCTTCTCTACCGCGCAGGAGCCAGCCGCGCGCCTGTGTGCCATCTCGATTCGTCCACGTCTCTTCGGTGGCCTTGAGACCGGGGCCGCTCAACTGCGTGAATTTTTCGGGTGTCACCAGATAGGGCTGGCGCGGCGGGCGTGTTGCGCCGTAGACAAGCCAGCCGGTCACGACGATTAAAACCAGCAGGAGGAGGAACAAGATAGGCAGAAAGGACTTTAGAATCCTTCTTCCTGTTCTTCTACGAGGTGGCATCGGGACTCCATTCTAAAGGATGAAGGCTCACTGGGCGAACGCTGGTCAAAGCTCTATGGTCCATCAAAATCTCTGTCAACCCGATTTCCAATCTCTTCAGACGTGAGCGCGTCGTGCGTGCTCCCACTCTTCGGGCGTGTTGACGTTGGTGAAAAAAAGCGAAGCGCCTGCTAAATCTTCCAGCTCGTGCGTCTCGATCCTACGCGTCCGCACCGCTTCGACAAGAGCGCGCGGGCGGCGCTCGCCCCGTTCGATTAACTCGCGTGCGCGCTCTCTACAAACGTCGGCGCGGTAGAGCGCGCAGAGTGGCTGCAAGCGCCCGTCCTCTTGCACGGGCACGACCGCATCGAACTGATTGCATCTTTCTGCCAGCCGCTCGAACAGCTCTCCGGTGACAAAGGGCAGGTCGCAGGCGACAACCAGAGCCCACTCTGCGCGACAGGCGGAAAGCGCCGCGTGCAGACCGCCAAGCGCACCCCACTCCGCGTAAACGTCCGCCACGTTCCCTAGGCCCGCCGGAGCCGCCGCACCTTTTGCTCCCACCGTGCGGGTCCGCGCCGTGACCTTCCGGAGCGCGTCGTGTATGCGTTCCGCAAATGAACGTCCGTTCAGAACGAGCCGCGCCTTATCCTGACCCATACGGCTCGACTGTCCGCCGACGAGGATGAAGCCTTCTATGTCCATCGCTGTGTCGCTTGCGGCCAGCAGGAATTTTTTGTCTAGCTTTGCTGGAGGGCGGTTGCGAAACATATCGCAGCCCGCAAATTATCACGAGCGGCGATGCCTAGCAAGTAAAACATTTACGAGTGGTGGGTCGGGTTGAAATCCGAAAGCGGATTGGCCTCAAAGCGTTCACCGCAGAGACGCAGAGGACGCAGAGCAGGCGCAGAGAAAAGAATTCAACTCTCTGCGTAAACTCCGCGCCCTCTGCGTCTCGGCGGTGAGTTGATTTGAAACTGTCTTACTACCATTTTACGCGCGGGCTGCATCTAAAGGCGTGTCTGCGATTGCTGTGCGCTCAAAGGCGCATCCGGCTGGCGGGGCGCGGGCGGTCTCTTTTCCGAGTATCTGCTTGACCGCCGCAGAAAGCCGCAGTTATAGTCGCCTTGGCGCATGAGATTCCCCCGGTCGCCTCGCTTCACTTTTGCAGGTGAGCGCTATTCCTTAAATGTCCCACAGGCGGGACGCTTCTTTTCCCAGAGGTTCCTTAATGAAGAGATTTGTCGCAGTAGTCACCCTCCTGGCGGTCGTGGCCCTGATGGCCGCGCCTCTTACTACAAACGCGCAGACTCCTGTGTCGGCCAGCACGGCCAGCGGCGACGCGCGTTTTTTTCCGCTCGAAGAGATTAAGCCGGGGATGCGCGGCGTGGCCTGGACGGTCTTTACGGGCACTGAGCCGGAACAGATAGACGTGGAAGTCTTGGGCGTGCTGCCGGGCTTTATGGGGCCGCGCCAGTCGGCCATCATCGCGCGCCTCTCGGGTCCGAAAATCGAGAAGACGAGCGTCTTTGGCGGGATGTCCGGCTCGCCCGTTTACATAGACGGGCGACTGGTCGGAGCTATTTCCTTTAACTTCCCGTTCGGCAAAGAGCCTATCGCGGGCATCACTCCGATCAAGCAGATGATCGACATCTTCGAGCGCAACCGCCGGAGCACAGACAGCAACCAGCCGCAGGAGCCGCGCTCCATCTCCTTTACGCAGTTGGCCTCGACTGATTGGAAGCCGAACCTGCCGAAGCCTTCGTTCACGAGCGCGCCACTGGTTGCGCCCGTCTCCGCAGGCTCGCCGCTTGTCCCGCTCCTGGGCCAACAGTTTGCGCCCATCAGTGTTCCCGTAGTCTTCGGCGGCATCAGCCAGGAAGCGCTCGCGCAGTTTACGCCGCAGCTTTTACAGAGCGGCATTCTGCCGGTGGCTGGTGTAGGCGGCGGGGCAGCGATTACGCCCATGGGCAAGATTACTGAAAAGACGCTCGCGCCCGGCACAAGCATCAGCGTGCAACTGGTGCGCGGCGACTATTCCATAGCGGCGTCTGGGACCGTGACCTTCCGCGACGGCGACCGCATCTACGCCTTCGGCCATCCTTTCCTGAGCCTTGGCTCCTCGGACATGCCCATGACCGAAGCCTCGGTCGTGACGGTGATTCCCAACACGAACAGTCCCTTTAAGCTGACCGTGCCGGGGCAGATGGTCGGGAGCATCTCGCAGGATCGCGCGACGGGTATTTACGGCCAGCTCAATCGAGCGCCCAAAATGATTCCCGTCCGCGTGCAGCTTCGCACGAGCCGCGACCGCGTCGAGACCTTTAATTATGAAGTCGCCAACGACACCTTTCTGACACCGCTCCTGTTGAACCTGACCATCTTCAACACGATTTCTTCATCGGAGCGCGGGATGGGCGAATCCACCATCAGCGTGCGCGGGCAAATCAAAATCAAAGGGCAGGAGACCGTCAATATCGAGCGTCGTTTCTCTTCCACGAGCGCGCCGTCGCTCGCCTCCGGCTCCGTCGCCGTGCCTGTCGCCGCGCTTCTTTCTTCCGGCTTTGACGACGTGGAGATTAGCGGCATCAACATTGACATCTCATCTTCGGACACGAAGTACGCGGGCGTGTTAGAGCGCATCTCGCTCGACCGCACGGAAGCACGTCGCGGCGAGACCATAGAAGTGCAGGCTTACGTCCGCACGGAAAGCGGCAAGCAGTTTGTCCAGCGCATCCCCGTACAGATTCCTTCGGACGTTCCGCCCGGCCAGTTGATTCTCTTTGTCGGCGACGGCTCATCGCTTCAACAAAGCTCTGCCCAGCAGAACTTCGTGCCACAGGATTTGGGCCAGCTCGTGACGGCCATCAACAAGATAAAGAAGAACGACCGTCTTTACGTCAAGCTCTATCGCGTCACACCGGGCGCGGTCATAGGCACATCTGAATTGCCGAACCTGCCGCCGTCCGTCGTCGCTACTTTGAATTCTGACCGCGCCACTGGCGGCTACACGCCGACCAATCTTTCTCCACTTTACGAGAAAGAGCTGCCGCCCGCCGAATTCGTCATCTCCGGCCAGCAGCTCATAGGCATAGACGTCCTGCGCTAAAGCAAGAGCAACTGTTCAAAGCGAAAGCGAGGTGAGGCGAACGCGCTTCACCTCGCGTTTTTATTTGTCGATGACGAAAAGAAAACGGCGCTCGGATTCCGGTATCGGCAGAGCTTGATATTTGAGCGCGGCCTTCTCTATCTGTGCTTGCAGCGTCGGGCCGCCGAAAAAGAGAAGCGTCGCGGGAGGCGGCGACCACCGGACGAGCTTTGGAAAGATTTCCGTGAAGCGTTCTATCGCGCGGCACGTTACAAAGTCTGCTTCCGGCGCGGGCGTCTCCTCGAACCTTTTTGAGATAACTTCCGCGCGGCGGCTTTGTCCCACGAGCCTCAAGGCTTCGCGTAAGAAGACGCCCTTTTTTTGTGAAGCTTCGACGAGCACGGCTTCTATGTCCGGGCGCACGATGAGGCAGGGAATCACGGGAAGTCCTGCGCCCGAGCCAACATCCGCTACGCGCGCATCCTTTGAGATAAAGCGTGCGGCGACGAGCGATTCCAAGACGTGGCGCGTCGCAAATTCTTCCGCCGTGCACGGCGCGACCAGATGAAGACGCGGATTCCACCTCATGACCAGCCGGTAATAATCCGCCAGACGGTCACGGTCTTCCGCGCTCAGCTCGACGCCAAACACGGGCGCATGTTGACAAAGCGCGTCCTTGAACTCTTTTATCTTTGCGTGTTCTTCCGCCATTTCAGACCCGTGCGCCTTTCGCTCTCAGCTTACACGAAAGCTCTCGTTTCGATGCAGGGAGTTTGAGGCGCGGCCCGCATCTTCTGCTAGAATTGAGAGCAGCGCGCCCATCGAGCGCGCATCGAAGAAAGGGAGATGTATTAATAGATGAGCATCGTCAAGCGTTTCTCTCGCATACGGCTCGCAATCTCGCTCCTGCTGTTTGCTTCTGCGGCCTCCTGTTTTATCGCGGCGTCGGCACAGGGCGGGCCGCGCTCGCTCTCGGAGATAAAGACGCGCGCGGAATTTGACCAGCTCGCGCGCACCTACAATTCGGAGACGCCGAATCCGCTGACGCACGTGATGTTCGTCATCGACCGTCAGGATAAGAACAAAATCTATTACGTCAACTCGCGGCGCTACACCTTCCATAAAGATTTCGTCAACGGCACGTATCTTTCTCTGGAGCGCGGCAGCGAATTTTTCAATAACAATTATCTCAAACCCAACCGCCGCTTTATCCTCGGCACGCTCGCCTACCAGACGCTCGTCAAACGCTGGACCTACGAGTTCTGGGAAGGCGACCTCATTCCCCCGGAGCAAATCAAGCTCGCGGGGGATGTCATCAACAAAACTTTCTTCGAGCCCGTGGCCTACAAACCAAACTCGCTCCGGCAGGAAGAAGCATCGGCCTCGCTTCAGGGCTTAGAGCGCGTTCTACAGAGCGAGATTCTTTCGGAGAAGAACTATCAGGCGCTCAATATGGCGAGCGGCATCGGGCGCATACACATCATCGACAAGCTGGACGATCACGTCGAGATAGGCTCGAACGAGATTCTGGTCTTAAACGAAGTGCCGCTCAATCTCCCGCCCGTCGCCGGGATAATTACGACCAGACCTTCGACGCCGCTCTCGCACATCAACCTCCTCGCGAAATCATGGGGCATCCCGAACGCTTACATCAAAGACGCGGACAAGCTGCTGAAGCAATACGACACCTTCTGGGTAACTTTCGAGACGCGCCGCGATACCTACTTGATGAAACGCGCCGACAATAAATCGCTCGACGCTTATCTCAAACGCGAGCGTGCGCGGCGCAGCCTGATGACGCCCCGCTTCGACCTCGCGGTTAAAAAACTCGCGAGTCTTTCGGAGCAGCGCGCGCCGTCCGTCATAGCCTACGGCGCAAAGAGCGCGAATCTGGGAGAGGTGATGAACGCGCGCATCCCCGGCATCTCTGTCCCCGCCGGGTTCACAGTTCCTTTTTACTACTACGAACAGTTTATCAAGGAGAATGAGCTGGAAAATCTGATCGTCTTTATGACGCAGGACGACCAGAAGTTCATACACGACCCGGCTTATCGACGTGAACGCCTGACGGCTTTGCGCGAGCGTATACAAAAAGGCAAGATCAACGCGCAACTGCGCGCGGAAGTTGCGCGTCGGCTCAGTGCAGAGTTTCCGAATAAGGGAATGTTTGTGCGCTCGTCTTCGAACACGGAAGACCTGCCGAATTTCAGCGGCGCGGGTCTCTACGACACTGTGCCGAACGCGCGCGGCGAAGAGATGATTATCGAAGCTATTAAGACCGTGTGGGCTTCGCTCTGGAAATTCGAGGCTTACGAAGCGCGCGAGCGCGCGGGCGTGGACCATCTGAAAGTCTTCATGGCCGTCCTCATACAGGAGGGCATCAATTCGGAATCCTCCGGCGTGATGATTACCGCAGACCCTTACGACAAAGACAACCAGGGCGCTATCTACATCAGCGCCAAGCGTGGCCTTGGCATCAAGGTCGTCGAGGGCAAGAAAATCGCCGAGCAGATTATCTTTCGCCCGCGCACCAACGCGGTGCAGATTCTGACGCGCTCTGCCGAGGACAGTCTACTGACCTTTGACGAACAGGGCGGCGTCAAGGAAGTTCCTATAGAAGGCGCGCGCGCCGTGCTGACAGACGAAGTCATACGCCGCCTCGTGCGCGCAGCTTCCGAAATCAAGCGCGTCTTCGGCGGTCGCGAGCAGGACATCGAATGGGCCTACATGCGCGGGCAGATTTACATCGTCCAGTCGCGCCCGTATATTGAGGGATAAAAAAGCAGTGACAAGTGACAGGTGACAAGTGACGAGTAAAAAAATATCCAGCGCGATTTCGTTGCTCTTGATGTTGTGCGTCGTGGTCTTGATGTCTAATGCATGTACAAAGACGCCGACGACTGCGAACACGGCGCAGCCCGCGACGGCTAACGCGGCGAACGCGAACACCGCGCCCGCGAAGACAACTCCGATTGGCATCACCGCGTCACCCACAATGGCGGGTCGCCCCGAACAGGGCGAGCCCGTGGACACGGCGAAAGAGGACGCGGAGATTAAAAAGCTGGAAGCGCAGTTGAAGAAGAAGCCCGACGATAAGGCTGCGCAGGCTGCGCTCGCGCGTGCCTATTTCGAGCGCGCGGAGGCTCTCAAGGGCGCACGTCAATACCGCGCCGCGCTTGGCGATTATCGTCGCACGCTGCGCTACGACCCTGAAAATCAGGACGCGCGCCAGTGGGCCACGACCATCACCGTCATCATCCAGCAGATGGGCCGCGAAGTCCCCGCCGAAGGCGCAGAGCCGACGCCGCTCCCTATGAAGAAGACAGTAGGCAGTAAAAAGTAAGCGAGTCGAGCAGACGTTCGACGCTCGTTGTATCAGAATGATGAAAGGATGAAAAGAGATCAGAGGTCAGAAAAGCAATGATGAATGCAAAGTGCAAAGTGCAAAATTAAAGAAGGTCTTTCTTTTCATTTATCATTTTGCATTTTGACTTTTGCATTTCTTTACTGACCTCTGACCTCTACCTTTATGAGCGATAAATTTTTTGTTGACGGATTGTTGAAGGGGCGCGTTGCGCTGGTGACGGGCGGTGGGACTGGAATCACGGGCGGCGTGGCGCGTGCGCTGGCCGAAGCGGGCGCGAGTGTCTCGCTGGTCAGTCGCCGCATGGAACATCTTGAGCCTGCGGCTGAGAGGATTCGTGCGGGAGGCGCGGAGGCTCTGGCCTTTGCGGCGGACGTGCGCAACGTGGAAGAAGTTGAAAAGGCAGTTGCCGCGACGGTTGAGCGGTTCGGCAAGATTGACATCGTGGTGAACGGCGCGGCGGGAAATTTTCTGTGCCCGGCGGAGGAGTTGTCTCCGAACGGCTTTGGCACAGTCGTAGACATAGATTTGAAGGGGACGTTCAACGTCTCGCGCGCGGCCTTCCCCGAATTAAAAAAGCATCGCGGGCAGATTTTGAACATCAGCGCGACGCTGCATTACGGCGGCACGGCCCTACAGCTTCACGTCTCCGCGGCCAAAGCGGGCGTCGATGCTTTGACCCGAAACTTAGCGGTCGAGTGGGGACGCTACGGGATTCGCGTCAACGCCATCGCGCCCGGCCCGATAGACGATACGGAAGGCATGAACCGGCTCGTCCCGCCCGACATCAAGGAGCAATTGCGGCGTCGCATTCCGCTCGGTCGCTTTGGCCTGATACGCGACATCGAACACGCCTCCGTCTTTTTATGTTCCGACGCCGCGAGCTTTATCAACGGCGCAGTCCTCGTCGTTGACGGCGGCCAATGGCTCGCGAACAGCCGCCTCGTCGGCGGATAAGAGCACAGGGGAAGAATTAACAGGGATGGACAGGATGAACAGGATAAAAGCAGTGCAAAAGTCAGAATGCAAAATGATGAATGAAAAGCTATTCTTTAATTCTGCACTTTGCACTTTGCATTCATCACTTCTTCTGTATCCTGTCTATCCTGTCCATCCCTGTTTGAATCTGCTGTAGATTACGGCTCATCATCCGGAGCGATGTCGGGCGCGTAGCGAGAGCCGTAGGGGCGTGAGCGCGTGCGCCCGTCGGACAAGACGCTTTGCACGACGAGCAGGCGTGCGAGGATGCGTATCTCCGCGCGCTCGAATTTATCTGCCACTACCTTGAGGCCGTCAAAATCAGCGTTCGCCAAAGCTCCAAGCTCCGTCCTGAATTGGTCAAGACCTCTGCTCAGGACCATCCCTATCGGGGTCATCTGCACTTCTTCATCCGTGATGATTTCGTCTTCGAGGATAAAGCCGCCGAGCAGGATGGCTGCGGCCAGAAGCTCGTTCAACTGCTCGACCATAGGGTCCAGCATCTGTAGCGTGCGCGAGGGCTCTACGTGCGCGTAAGCCTGTGCGAGGCGAAGCTGCACGTACATCTGGCGCATATTTTTTGGACGGGTGCTGGCAAAGCCTCGCGCCTCGTCAAGCAGCTTAACCGCCGCGTCCTTTCCTTCCTTGTTGCCTTTGGCTGCGACGGCGCTCGCCAGTTGAACCAGGATGCCGACGCGCTCTTCGTCCGTGCGGGCGCTTGCAAGTAATCGTCTGGTATCTTCAACCTTGCCCTTCTCGGCGGAGACGCGAAGCTGCTCCTGATTCAATTCGTTGAGCAGAGCTTCGCGCTGGCGTGGATCCTGCACGCGCTCCGTAATCATCTGCCGCGCTTTTTCTTCTTCGCCCTTTTCAATCATCTTGTTGGCCGCTTCCTGGTAATACTGGTTGCGCATCTCTCCCGGCGGAAGCTTGCTCGCGGCTTCAAACAGCGCTTCGGGCGGCGCGTCCTTTTTCAGCTTCTCCAGCTCCGTCATCGCATCGCGGTATTTCGAGTACTCGCCTGCCTGCGCCGTCTCGCCCGTCTTTTCACTCATCTTGCGGCGGAGCTGTGTGGCGCGCGCGGGCGCGTAACGTTCCAGGGTGGGCATCATGGAATCAAGCTCTGTTGTCAGTATGTAGGCGTCAGCGCCCTTATCGCCCACACTGAGGACGACTGCGGCGACTATCTCTGCCAGCTCGCGCAAAGCCTGTTCGCCGAGGAGTGGCTGCGCGATTTTCTCTACGGGCTTTGCGCCGCTCGCGCGAGGCGTGGTCGCCGCCCGTAAAAGCCGCATCGCGACGCGCGTGTTCTCCGCACGCGGGTCGAGCTTTTCCGTCTTCAGTTTCGACAGCATGCCCGCCGCCAGTGTGGCCGCTGCTTCCGGGTCTTTCTTCTGAAGCTGTGCCAGAACCTCTATCAACTGGTTAGAGACTCCCTTCGAGAGGGTGGCTTCGGCCATCTCCAGGGCTTGCTTGGGGTCGTTGGTGGCGATGATGCTTGCGAGGTTCAACTCGGCTGCCACTCCGACCTCACCGTCCGGACTCATCTCGGAAATATCCATCCCCGCGATTTTGGGCGTCGCGGTGGTGCGCCAGACTTCGCGCGCCCAGCGCGGGTCGCGCCGCGCCAGAATTTGCAGTATGTTCCAGCGCATCTGCGTGTACGTGCTCGCCAGACGGTAACTACGACCGGGGTTGCCCGCGTCTTCAACGGGCTGCGGCGCGCTCGCAGCCTCTTCCAGCGATTTGATGGCCTCCTTGATAAGCAGGCGTGCGCGCTGTTCATCATGCTGCCAGTAGAGGTCTGCGGCGGCGGTCAAAAGGAGCGCGCGATTTTCCCAAAGCTTTAAGGTCTGTGCCTCCTTGATGACCTCGTCGAGCAGGGTCAGGGCTTTTTTCTCCGTCGCCTTGCGCGCTTCTTTCTGCTCGGGCGATTCGGGCTGTATGGAAAGCGCGCCCGTACTTTGCGCAAACGTGTTCGCGACAATGAGAAGAACTAGAAATAATGATGAAAGGTAACGCTTGAAAGACATTCTTATCTCCGTCAGAAGATTGATACGTAAAGTTTCCCGGATGATGTCGGCCTGCGCCAGGTAAGGCGAGCGCGCATGATTTGGGAGTGTGAGGCCGGGGCTAGTCTTGATTGCCGGGACCGGCTTCGAAAAACATTCTAGAGGAATTCGGCTGAAGACGCCAGCGTGCTGTATATTCGGTAGTGGGTCAGTGTAAGACGAAGAAAGAATTAACAGGGATGGACAGGATAGACAGGATAAAAAGAAATGATAAATGCAAAGTGCAAAGCGCAGAATTAAAGACCTCAGAGCTTTTCTTTCATCATTTTGCATTTTGACTTTTGCACTGCTTTTATCCTGTCCATCCTGTCTATCCCTGTTTTGAATCCGTCTTACATAAATTGACCCGTTACCGTATATTCTCTATCAGGGGGGCGACGCTTTCGGCCCGCGCTTGTTCGAGACAAAATTTTAAATATGCTGGACCTTCAGCCCGCGACATTTGAAGAGTTTGTGCGCGAAGCGGCGCGCGGCAACGTAGTGCCTGTGGTCCGCACTGTGCTCGCGGATTTGCAGACGCCCGTGGGCGCGTTTCTGGCGGTCGCGCGTGATGCGCCTTACGCTTTTTTGTTTGAATCCGTGGAGGGCGGCGAGCGCGTCGCGCGTTATTCATTCTTAGGCGCGAACCCGGAGATGGTCGTGCGCGGGCGCGGCGCTAAGACTTCCGTGGAAATAGACGGCGAAGCGATGACGGGCCGCGACACGAGCGCGCTGGAGTTTTTACGCGAGCATTTCAAGACACGGCGGCTTGCGCGCTCGCGCAATCTTGCGCCCCTGACGGGCGGTGTCGTCGGCTATCTCTCTTACGACGCGGCGCGATTGTTCGAGCCCGTGCTGGAATCAACAGACCGTCGCCGCGTGGCTCCCGTCACGGACGACGCCGTGTGGATGTTCTACCGCACGCTCTTAGCTTTTGACCGCGTGCGCCAGCAGATGCTCATCACCTCGGTCGTCTTCACGGAAGAAGCGGGCGGCAGCCGCATACGCCTGCGAGAGCTTTACGACCGCGCGGTGGCGGAGACAGAGAGAATAGAAAAATTGCTATTGGAAGCGCCGCCGCCATCGAGCACGGAAGGCGTGCGAGTTGACGAAACGGACGCGCCGCTCGAATCCCTGTGGACGCGCGAGGAGTTTGAGCGTGCCGTGCTTGATATCAAAGAGCACATCGCGGCTGGCGATTGTTATCAGGTCGTGCTGTCGCAGCGTTTCAAAAAGCGCGTCCGGTCCGACCCCGTCAGTATCTATCGCGCGCTGCGCGCCGTGAACCCTTCGCCTTACATGTATCTACTGCGCCTGAAGGGCGAGGCCGTCATAGGCGCTTCGCCGGAGATGCTGGTTCGCTGTCGCGGGCAGCGTCTCGATTACCGCCCGATTGCGGGCACGCGCAAGCGCGGCGCGACCGAGACCGAAGACTGGCTCTTAGGCGAAGAGATGCGTACGGACGAAAAGGAGGTCGCGGAGCACATGATGCTCGTTGATCTGGGGCGCAACGATCTTGGCCGCGTCGCGGATTACGGCTCGGTCGAAGTCGGAGAGCTGATGTCGGTCGAGCGTTATTCTCATGTGCAGCATCTGGTGACGAGTTTGCGCGCGCGTCTGCGCGACGGGCTCGACCGCTTCGACGCGCTCGCTTCCTGTTTCCCTGCGGGCACGGTGACGGGCGCACCAAAGCTGCGCGCGATGCAGATTATCAACGAGCTTGAGCCCATCCCGCGGGGCGTCTACGCGGGCGTGGTCGGCTACATGGACTACGCAGACAATCTGGATTCGTGCATCGCGATTCGCACCATCGTCGTCAAAGACGGCGAGGCAACCATGCAGGCCGGTGCGGGCATCGTTGCTGATTCCGTCCCCGAGCGTGAATACGAAGAGACGCTCAACAAGGCCAGCGCGCTCGTGCGTGCCATCGAAATGGCGGAGAAGGGATTGTAAGAGCAAGGGATGAGGGCGGAGGGATGAGGGATGAAGATGAAAGGGAACGTGTTGAGACAAGGGGTCGCAGGACGATTGATGATGACAGTGATGTTTTTCGCTGTCTCCATCTTGCTGCTTACTGCTCACTGCTCACTGCTCACTGTCCACGCGCAGGAAGGCGCGGCTCAACAGACGCCGACGCCCGCGCCGAAAAAGATTAACGAGCGCGCGAGCACGCCTACGGCTGCCGTCGTCAAGGCAGAGCCTTTTGACAAGGCCACGAAAGCGGAGATGTCCGAGCAGTGTGTGACGCTTGAGACGGACGCAGGCCGGATCGTGATAGAGATGCTGGCCGAGGCTGCGCCCGAAACGGCGCGTAACTTTCTCAATCTGGTCGCCACGGGCGCGCTCGACACCACGACCTTTAGCCGCGTCGTCAAGGGCTTTGTCGTACAGGGCGGCAATCTTTCCACGAGCGAGCGTTGGGGCACAGAGCTTTCACAGCGCGCGCGGCGTACGATTGTGGACGAGCCTAACTACGTCAAGCACGTGCGCGGCGTCGTCTCCATGGCGCGGCCCGAGACGCCTAACGGCGCGACTACACATTTTTTTATTCTAGTGGGCGACGCCTCGCAACTGGACGGCAAGTTCGCGGCCTTCGGTCGCGTCCGCGTAGGGATGGAAGTGGTGGACGCCATCAACCAGATGCCCGTCGAAGGTGAAAAGCCCGAAAAGCCTGTACGCGTCGCGCGCGCACAAGTCGCCGGTTGTACAAGGCCATAAGGAATTAGAGAGGCAGGCTTAAAAGCTTAGCCTGATTGGAAGCATTATGTTGTACGCAAGACTTATCACGCTCACGCTCGTCTGCTCTGTACTGCTCGCCGGATGCATTGACCGTACGAAGCTCAAGCCAAGCCCTGAGAACGCGCGCCGCGCGCTTATCCTGCGCGGGATTGAATATAGCGAGGCGGAGTTTTTGCAATACGCGGGCGTGGGCGACCTGTGGGCCGTCAATACCTTTCTGGCCGCCGGGATTAATCCGAACGCCAGAAACGAAAGAGAGGAGACGGCGCTGATTGTCGCCGCCGCGAGAGGCGATTTGCCTGTTGTACGCGCGACGCTTTCCGGCGGCGCGGACGTCAACGCGCGAGACAGGAACAACCGCACGGCGTTGATGCGCGCCATCCTCGCGGGGCACGAAGCCGTAGCGCGCCACATGCTTGAGAGCGCGAAGGTGGACGTCAATCTTCAGGAGAAGTTCGGGCAATCGGCACTCATGATGGCGTCGTGGCGAATGCCGCAACTCGTGCCTTTGATTCTGGACAAGGGCGGAGAGGTGAATCTTCAGGACACGGACGGCGAGACGGCCCTCGTGCGCGCCTCGCTCGCCGGACGCGTGGAGGTCGTGCGCCAACTTCTCAAACACGGCGCGGACCCGAACATCAAAAACAAGCTAGACGGCACGCCCCTGATGTTTGCCGCCGCCAACGGCCACACTGTCGTCGTGCGTGAGTTCGTGCGCGTAGGCGCAGACCTGCGCGCCAAAGACTACAAGGGACGCACCGCGCGCGACTGGGCCACCAAGGAAGGCTACGCCGACCTAGCGGCCTTGCTCCGTAAAGCTGAAGAAGGGAAGAATACTGTGGGCGGCGAGCAGTGAGAAGAAAGTAAGCAGTGAGCAGTGATCGGTAAGCAGCGTCGGAAAAATTGCTCGACTCGGATTGCCGCTCCTTTTGCTTTCATCCGACAGTCGCCCGTCGTTTTTCAAGTGAGGTTGCGGATGTAGTTCATTAGGTGATTGCGGACCAGCTTCTCAAATTCGGCTTTTCCTTTATAAGGCCACCACAAGCCTTCTTTGGGAAACTTGTTCTGGAAATCAAGCACCTGTCCCCACTGCTCAGCCTCGGCCTTCGACTTCGGCGTGTAAGCTTTCTGATTGAAATAGATGAAAATTTGCGGACTCTCTTTTTCTTGCCACGCTTCATAAGCCAGATTGAATTCGTGCTCCGTGCCGGTTGTGCCGTCCTCCGTCGGAGTGCCGAAACGTTTCCAGAAGATGCCTATTAGCAGATCACAGTCGGTGATTCTTAGAATCGGGTCAATTAACCCCTGCGGCCCTTCAAGATGAAAGCCCGGATACGTGTCGGTTTCCCAACGCGCTAATACAAGATGCAATCCACGGTCAGCCGCGACGCCGCGATTGAGTTCTTCAATGACGGATGGCAGCACATCGCGTTCGGGCTGAACATCACCGGGTGACGCAACCACTATACGGAAAATTCGCGGTTGCTTTTGTACTCCCCTTTCGTCCAAATCGCGTTCGCGACGTTTCATTCGACTATTCAAATCTTCGACGCCGTCGAGCAATTCTCTGACCGGAAATTTCTTCCGCAATTCAGGAACGATGATCTGCGGCTCGTTCATCTCTTCATAAGCGAGCAGGTCTTGATACGAGACCAGCACTTGCGTAGAGCCGGGCACGGGAATCATCTGCCTGATGTCGATTTTGAAACTGCTATTGATTTCGGCAAAGGCCGAGCGGATGACAGCGAGGAAAGCGCGGCGGGTCTGTTCTTTGCCGATAATCGAGATGAAGATTTTGCGGTCTACCAGATCGGCTTTGATCTTGGCGCGATTCTCACCGTCATGGAGAAAGACGCCGTTCTTCCAGTAATCCTCCTCGGTGATGTACTGATTCATCCGCACGATGAAGCGCGAGATGACGGAGTCGGGCAGCGTCTCGTAATGGTATTGAAACTTCAGCGCGCTCTCATCGTCCCACTTGATGTCCGGTTCGTTGTCGTGCAGGTGGCGCGGAATCAGGTAATGACCGCGCCGGTCTGTGAACTCAAAGCACAACTCGAAATGGCGCATCACGTCAATCAATCGACGATACGTGTGTGATGGATAGCGAGTCTCGGCATGTGGCAAGCCGGACAGGATTTCGCCAACTTCGCTCAGGTCAAATTGCCCTTGAGTCTTAACCAATCGCTTAGAGGTCAGCAACCCGTACACGCCTTGCGTGACCCAGCGCGGATTGAGTACCTGCGTGTCGCCCGGAAAGCGAATGACGATACCCAGATCATGCAGCAGCCCCAGCAAAGACCTGCGTATATCTTCGTCCGTCAAGTTTTCTTCGCCACAGATTTCCAGATATTTTTCGACCGGGATGTAATCGGCCTTCATGTCTTTGAGCCGTCGTTTGATGGCGACCCATTCGCGCGGCCAGACGTCGTGCACATGCTTCAACTGTTCGACCTCGCGGGCAATCGCCGCGCTCAATTCTTGAATGCCCTGGCCCGTCAGGCACGAGGTTTCGATGAAATCTTTAATGTTGTACTTCCCCTGCAAAGCCTTGCGGTCAAGATTGAGCGGGCGCTGGCCTTTCAACTGATCAATCTGGTTGATAACGATGATGATGGGAGAATCGCCGCCAAAACTTTCAATAAGTTTCAGCCAGTATTCGATATTGCTGAGTTGATCGCCTTTGCGCGCATCCACCACCAGTAGATAGAGGCTACGCGTGGTCAGAAAGAACTGGTGCGTCGAATGCTGAATCTCCTGCCCGCCGAAATCCCAGATGTTGAGTTTGACAGACTCGCCCTTGCCTTTCACCTCACTCTGGACGACCTTCATCTCATCATTGATCTCGACGCCGAGTGTTGTCTGTTTCTTCGGATTGAAAGTACCGTAAATCAACTGCTCGACCACCGAGCTTTTACCGACATCACCGTCTCCAACCACCAACATCTTCGCCTCATTCAACCGCTCCCCACTCACCAATCCGGCCAGCGCGGCAAAGATCGCTTTTACGTCCTCTGGATTGTCTAATGTTTCAGGCGGAATAGGCAGTTGATTGCTGCTGAGGTCGAGGTACGTCAGGTTGGTCAGCTTGGCGATCTCCGACGGCACGCTCGGCAGTAGATTGCCCCTGAGCCTTAGATAGGCCAGATTAGTCAGCTTAGTGATCTCTAGTGGCACGTTTGTCAGATAATTGTAACCGAGGTCGAGGCTCGTCAGTTTGGTCAGCCTAGTGATCTCTAGCGGCAGACTCCCCAGTCGATTTCCGCTGAGGTCGAGATGGGTCAAGTGGATCAGATTCGCGACCTCTAGCGGCACCTCTTCTAAGTCATTGTTCCAGAGTTCAAGGTGAGTCAGGTTAGTTAGCTTGGCGATCTCTGGCGGCACGCTCGTCAGTTGATTGTTGCTGAGGTCGAGTTCCGTCCAACCTTCCTTTGCGGCCTGTTCGATGAGTTCGAGAATATCCCGCTTGTGAGCCACGGCATCCTCCTTTGCTGAGATAACCCGTGGATACTACTTCAGCATGCGGCTTGATAACAATCTTTTGTGCGGTGGAAACAGGATTGGGAGCGGTCAGTGTCTTGCTCCCGCCGAGGCCGTGCAGGCTTATCCAAAACAGCGTTGCGAGAGGATGCGGAATTAATGTGTTTGCGCAGGGCACGGCCTCTCACTACAATAGGAGCAGATGCACATTCTGGTGATAGACAATTACGATTCGTTTACTTACAACCTCGTGCAATATCTGGGCGAGCTTGGCGAGGAGGTGGAGGTGCGTCGTAATGACGAGGTGACGATTGAGGAGGTGGAGGCCGATTGCTGCCCGGATAAGATTGTCATCTCGCCGGGGCCGGGGACGCCGGATGAGGCGGGCGTGTCGATGGAGATGATTGATCATTTCGCCGGTCGCATTCCTGTGCTCGGTGTGTGTCTGGGTCATCAATCAATCGCGCAGGTCTTCGGCGGTCGTGTGGTGCGCGCGCCGGAGCTTGTTCATGGCAAGTCGTCGGAAATATGCCATGACGGAAAAACCATCTTCGAAGATGTGGAGTATCGCTTTCTCGCCGGTCGCTATCATTCGCTGATGGTCGAGCGCGAGACGCTGCCGGATTGCCTGGAAATCTCCGCCACCACGCCGGAAGGCATCATCATGGGTTTGCGCCATCGTAAATTCAAGATCGAGGGCGTGCAGTTTCACCCCGAATCAATCCTCACGGGCGAAGGCAAAAAGCTGCTCTCGAATTTCCTGAAGCTCTAAAGCTACAGAACCTTTCAGTTCTCATTTCCAGAAGAACATTTGTGATGAAGGACGAAGCTGACAAGCGTGTGGAGAGACCGGCGTGGTTGCTGTCCACGCCTGCACGCAGGGACGAGCCGCAAGCGGGCACAGGGTTGCGCGCAATCCTCTCGCGATTGATGCGCGGCGAAAATTTAGCGCGCGCGGAAGCTTCACATCTTCTCGACGCTTTGCTGGACAGTGATGCGACGGACGCGCAGGTGGCCGCTGCGCTAGTGGCTCTTGCAGTCAAGGGCGAGACCGTGGAGGAGTTGACGGGCATGGCAGAGGCCATGCGCGCAAGGGCTACACGCATCACTTGTTGCCACGAGCGTTTCATAGACACAGCCGGGACGGGCTCAAGCAGGGCGAAGACTTTTAACGTCTCGACCGCAGCCGCTTTTGTCATCGCGGGCGCAGGGCTCGCGGTCGCCAAGCACGGCAGCCGCGCCGCCACGAGCCGTTCGGGCAGCGCTGATGTCCTGACCGCGCTCGGCGTCAACACCAACGCTCTGCCCGAAGTCTCCGCCGCGTGTCTGGATGAGATTAGCATCTGCTTTATGTTCGCGCCGCTGTATCACAAAGCCACGGCGCGCGTCGCGGGCATCAGGCGAGAGCTGGGCGTGCACACGACCTTTAATCTACTGGGGCCGCTCACGAATCCTGCGGGCGCGCCCTGTCAAATTATAGGCGTGTGGCACAGCGCGCTGGTCGAGCCGCTTGCGCGCACGCTTGCGGAACTCGGAACAGAGCGCGCGTGGGTTGTGCACGGCGAGGATGGGCTGGATGAAATTACACTCGCAGGAAAAACTTTTGTTGCGGAGGCGCGTGAAGGCAGTGTCAAAACTTTCGAGGTCGAGCCGGAAGACTTCGGCCTACGGCGTGCGACGCTTGAGCACTTGCGCGGAGGCGACGCCGAAGCTAACGCGCGCACGATTCGCGAAGTCCTGAGCGGCAGGGAACGCGGCGCGGCGCGCGCGCTCGTCATCATCAACGCGGCGGCTGCACTCGTAGTCGGCGGCGCATCTGCTAATTTAAAAGACGCGGCACAACTTGCAGCCATGAGCATTGATGACGGCGCAGCCCAGTCGAAACTCGACAAGCTTGTCGAAGCAACGAATAGAGAATAGAGGTTAGAGGTCAGAGGTTAGTAAGAGAAGATGCTTTTCACTGACCTCTAATCTCTACAGGGTGAGTTCCTCGCAGCTTGCTGCGTTAAACTGGATGAATGAGCAAGTTCATCCACAAAAGCCATAACGTCTCGGTGCTGATGTACCATATTGTCTGTCCAGCGAAGTACCGGAGGGCGGTGTTCACACCGCCAGTTGACCAAAAGCTCAAGGAAGTCTGTCTGGAGATCAGCAAACGATACGAGATTACATTTCTGGAAATAGGAACAGACCGAGACCACGTGCATTTTCTGGTGCAAAGTGTGCCAATGTACAGTCCGCAGAAGATCGTGCAGCGAATCAAGAGCATCACAGCGCGAGAAATCTTTCTGGCATGTCCAGAAGTCAAGAAACAGTTATGGGGAGGAGAATTCTGGACAGACGGGTATTTCATCAGCACGGTCGGGAAGCACGGGAACGAAGATGTGATTAAGAAATACATCGAGAATCAAGGAGCAGAGGTAGAGTACGAGCAACTACACAAGGAACAACTCAACCTCTTCTGATACACCGCAGCTTGCTGCGGCGAATTTCATTCTCTGACCTCTCTTTTATCATGGATTTTTTAGAAGAGATTCTGGCGCAGAAGAAAGGGCGCGTGGCGGAGGCTAAACGGCTGTGCTCGTTTGAAGCATTACGGTCGGAGGCGTTTGCTGCGCGTAGCGACGCGCAGCCGCATGCTTTGCTGCGCGCACTGCGACATGAGGATCGCGTTAATGTAATCGCGGAAGTGAAGCGCGCTTCGCCTTCGAAGGGCGTGATTCGTGTTGGTGCAGATGCAGCGCGCGTGGCCGAAAGCTATGAGGCGGGCGGCGCGTGCGCTGTCTCTGTCCTGACGGAAGAAGACCGTTTTCGCGGCTCGCTCGAAGACCTGCGCGCGGTTCGACGCGCTGTGAGTCTGCCCGTGCTACGCAAGGATTTTATCTTTGACGAGTACCAGCTTTACGAAGCTGCTGCGGCGGGAGCGGACGCGCTCTTGTTGATAGTCGCCGCGCTCGACGACCCCGTGCTCGCGCGCCTGCGCCGGACAACGGAACAGGAGCTAGGGATGGACGCGCTCGTTGAAGTGCATAATGAAGAAGAATTGCGGCGTGCTGTAGAGTGCGGCGCGACGCTCATCGGCGTCAACAATCGCAACCTGCGCACGTTCGAGGTCTCGCTCGATGTTTCTATTTCGCTGGCAGCGCGAGCGCCTGCGCGTGCGACGCTTGTGAGCGAAAGCGGCCTCGGCGCGGCGCGCGACATACGCGCTTTGCGTGCGCTCGGCTATCAGGGCTTTCTGATTGGCGAGGCGCTCATGCGCGAGGATGAGCCTGAACAAGCCCTGCGCGCGTTGCTCGCGGAAGCAGAAGGAGATTGATTCATTGATTCATCGGTTCATTTCTTCATTGAATCGATGAATCAATGAACCGATGATTAAATTCTTTCCATTATGTCTCGCGTTAAAATTTGCGGCATCACGAATCTTGAGGACGCGCTCGTGGCTGTGGAAGCGGGAGCCTTTGCGCTCGGCTTTAACTTCTACGCGCGGAGCAGCCGTTACGTCAGCCCGAGCGCGGCGCGCAGTATCATAGAGCAATTGCCCGCAAAGATTTTGAGCGTCGGAGTCTTCGTCAACGAAGAGAGCCCCGAAGAGGTCGCGCGTATCTGTGACGAAGCGCGTGTCGCTGCCGTGCAGTTGCATGGCGATGAATCGCCCGCCTACTGTCGCGCGCTCGATGATCGTTTTGTCATCAAGGCCCTGCGCGTCAGCGAAGGTTTCAGCGCTGAAAGCGTGCTTGAGTATGAAACGGATGCTATCCTGCTTGATGCTTTTGACGAGACGGCGCGCGGTGGGACCGGGCGCACTTTTGATTGGGAAGTGGCGCGGCAAGTTTCTGCGCTTGTGCCCGCGCTTTTTCTGGCGGGCGGGCTTGCGCCGGAAAATGTGCTTGAAGCGATTGCTGCCGTTCATCCCTTTGCCGTGGATGCTTGCAGCCGTCTGGAAAGCGCGCCCGGAAAAAAGGACTGGGCCCTGGTGCGCGACTTTATTCGCGCCGCGCATGTTAAACCTTGACGCGCCTCCGGCCACATCGGTTATCCTGTCGTACAGAAAAAAGAGTAAGAGGGTTTAGCCCAGTGCCCCTGAAATCTCACTCCGCTCAGGCTTGTAAGTTTGATGGCCGTCCCCCGGCAGGAAATAGCGAATGAGTTCCCCCATGTTGGCGAAAGCCGAACGCGCACGAACGCGCGAGCAGGGACGTGTGCTCATCGTCACAGATGACACGCGTTCGACCCATCTTCTTGAAGCGCTCGAAAGCGCAGGGCTGGCGGTTGTCGGCGTCAGCCGTTCAGTCGCCGCGCTCGTGGCTTTGCGGCGCGCACGCCCGCATGTAGTCGTCGCCGATGCACAGCTAAGAGGAGTCAGCGCCAAGGAGCTTGCGCGCCAACTTCTAAGAGCGGAAGAGAGCGGCGTCCCGCTTGTTCTGACGAGCGCCGCAGAGGCCACGCTGGACCGACGACGCGCAGCCTTTGAGGCAGGCGCGTTCGACTACTTTCAAATCCCCACGGAAGTACAGCTTCTCATCGCGCGCGTCTCTCAACTCGTACAGATACGCCAGACCATGGACCGCCTGCGCGCCGAAGCCGACCGCGATTACCTGACGGGCCTTCTCAATCGTCGTCGTTTCCGCACCGCGCTCGGGCAGGAGGTAGAGCGCTGGCGGCGCTACGACGTGCCCTGCGCGTTGTTGATTGTGGACGTGGACCATATGAAGCGCATCAACGACACGCATGGTCATTCGGCTGGCGACATGGCTATACGTCACGTGGCGAGCGCGCTCTTGGGACTCTCACGCGATAACGACACGGCGGCGCGATTGGGCGGCGAAGAGTTTGCGCTGCTCTTAGCCGGAGCGGACGCGGAAAAAGCAATCGCGGCTGCCGAGCGTCTTCGTCAAACGGTCGCGGCGGAAACCATCGAAGGCATAGGCCGCGTCACCATCAGCCTCGGCGTCGCCTCGTGCCCGTCGCATGCGCGCAGCGAGCGCGAGCTGTATGCAGCAAGCGACGCCGCGCTCTACACGGCGAAAGGCGCAGGACGAGACCGCGCATCCGTCGCTCCCTTAATCGCGCGCATGGACGTACACGCCTGAGCTTCCGAGTCGCGCGCGATTTGAAAAGCCCCGCGAGGGGCGAGGATGTTTATAGCCCGGTGAATCAAAAAGGAATCAAACTCCGTTAGGAGCGGAATGTTTTCTGACAATGACATGCCGTTCCTACGGAGCTTGATTCGTGTTCGGCTGCGAATACTATAAACATCCGCGCTCCTAAGGGAGCTTTGGAGAGATTGATTTTTCAAACAGCTTCCTAGATACTCTCGTCCGCAATCGTAAGAACCCGCAGGGCTCGCTTGTTTTCATCCTCCATCCTTTATTACGTCAGGAAGGGCCCGAAGCTTGAGCGAACACAGGAAAATGCAGCAACGTCGTTTCTGCCTCGTTCTCATCAAGCCGTCGCATTATGACGACGACGGCTACGTTATACAGTGGCTGCGCTCGGCCATCCCGTCTAATTCACTGGCGGTGCTCTACGGGCTGGCGCTCGAATGTGCCGAACAGAAGGTGCTGGGTAGTGATGTCGAGATAGAGATTCACGCCTTCGACGAAACCAACACTCACATCCGCACAAAACGCATCGCGGCTCTCGTTGAAAACGCGGACCGTGGGATGGTCATGCTGGTCGGCGTTCAGTCGAACCAGTTTCCGCGTGCCTTGGACATCGCGGCTTCTTTGCGCGAGCGTGGAATACAGGTCGCCATCGGCGGCTTTCATGTCTCCGGTACTATCGCCATGCTCAGGGAGCGCGACGCGGACGTTCGTCGCGCGGAAGAGATGGGCATCTCGCTCTTTGCGGGCGAAGCCGAAGGCCGATTAGGTCAGGTGCTCAAAGATGCATGGGACGACAAACTAGAACCGCTCTACAATTTCATGAACGACCTGCCGGACATGCAGGGCGCGGCGATGCCCTTGCTTCCGGCGGCCAGAATCATGCGTACTGCGGGCGCGAACACGAGCTTTGATGCGGGGCGCGGCTGTCCATATCAATGCTCGTTCTGCACTATCATCAATGTGCAGGGGCGCAAGTCTCGTCATCGCTCGCCGGAAGATGTGGAGCGCATCGTGCGCGCCAACGTCGCGCAGGGCATACATCGTTTCTTTATCACCGACGACAACTTCGCGCGCAATAAAGATTGGGAAGCTATCCTTGATCGCCTCATAGCTCTGCGCGAGATCGAAGGGTTGCAAATAAATTTCATCATACAGGTGGACACGCTCTGTCATCGTCTTCCGAACTTTATAGAGAAGGCCGCGCGCGCGGGCGTCAAGCGCGTCTTCATCGGATTGGAGAACATCAACCCGGACAATCTGCTCGGCGCGAAGAAACAACAGAACAAGATTACCGAGTATCGCAAGATGCTGCTGGCCTGGAAGCAGGCGCACGTCCTGACCTATTGCGGCTACATTCTTGGCTTTCCCAACGACACGCCTGAATCCATCCTCCACGACATACGCGTCATACAGAAAGAGCTGCCGGTTGACCTGCTCGAATTCTTTTACCTGACGCCGTTGCCCGGCTCCGAAGATCATCGCAAGCTGCATGAGGCAGGGTCTTGGATGGACCCGGACATGAATAAGTACGACTTGAACCACGCCGTCGCGGGACACCCGCTGATGGCGCGCGCCGAGTGGGAGCATGTTTACAGAATGGCTTGGGAGACTTACTACACGCCCGAGCACATTGAGACAGTGCTCCGTCGCGCCATCGCCACAGGCGTCAGCCCCGGCAAGGCGCTGTTCCTCATCGTCTGGTTCAAGGGCTGCATCGGCATAGAAAAAATTCATCCGCTCGAAGGAGGATTCCTGCGTCTCAAGTTTCGCAGGATGCGCAGGAGCGGGTTACCGCTTGAACCCGTGTGGCTGTTCTATCCGAAGTTCCTGGCGGAGATAGTGGCAAAGCAGTTTCGCTGGGTCTCGCTCTACACGCGGCTGCGTCTCATCTATCGCAAGATAAGGCGCGACCCACAGCGACACGAATATATGGACCTTGCGCTTGAGCCTGTGACGGACGACGAGATGGAGACGCGCGAGCTGTTTCAATCCGAGGGCGCGCAAGCCTTTGTCGGTCAGGTGCGACGGCTGGAAAAAATCCGGCGCGGCGGCGCGCGTGTGGAAACAGGTGCGGTGAAGTAATCCTCACAACTACAGGATTCGTGTGAGACCTGCCTTGTAAGTTTAAAGCTCTAAAAAAACGAGCCTGTCTGTGCGAGCAGACGGGCTTTTCAAATTTCCTGGAATCGCTATTCAAGCTGACGCCTGTCACGCGCGTTCCATGCCCTTTGTTCACAGCATTAGCGGGATTCAAATATCCGTAAAAACATACGAATAAGTGTAAGGTTCCCTGTCCTTTATCTTCATAAATTTGGATAGAACTTCTAGTTCTTGGATGGCTATAACCCATCTTTCGCCCCGCTTTAGTTGGAAAAACGCTTGCTGGCTCGGTTTAGTTCCGGGCCGACCTAACGGCATAATCTTTGCATTTCCAAATTTTCGTAATGGAGATGGTTCCCCCCAACTCATACCGTTAAAAAGTTCTATCGAGCAAATCCGTAAGCTTTAGTGCCTTCTGAGCCGACAAAACGGGAACCACTCTCGCAGCGCTTTCAGGAGCACAAATTACGTCGCAATTTCCGAAGGAGTACGTAATGAAAAGCTTTATCTTTACAACATCGCCGCCCTGCTCATCCGCTGAGGCGGTATCATCCGAGGCCACAGTCACCAGACTCGTTGCCCCAACCAGAATGAGGAGAGAAAACAGAATGACCAAAACCACCTCTTTACTGGTCATGTCGTTGCTTCTGCTTCTTTTTCCGGTCTTAGTCTCTGCCCAGACGACGTCTAACACGTCGGCTGTCACGGGAACCGTAACCGACAACACGGGTGCCATTATTCCCGGGGCGTCAGTGAAACTCATCGATACTAAGACCTCCAAAGAACTGGAGACGACGGCGAACGATCAGGGAGTCTATCGGTTTAATCAGGTGGCGCCGGGCGATGGCTATTCGCTCGTCTTTGCCAACCCGGGCTTCCAAACTTTGACGATTACTGAGGTCAGACTCGGCGTGGGACAAACCGAAACCCACAACGCGACGCTGACCGCCGGGCAGATTACCGAACAGGTGACCGTCACGTCCGGAGGCGAGGCGACCTTGAACACGACGGACGCCAGTATCGGTAACGTCATCGAAGAGCGCCGTCTACGAGAGCTTCCGATTCAGATTCGCAACTCTCCGGCTGCGCTCATCGGTCTTCAACCCGGTGTGGTCGGAAACAATCTCGGAACCGCCACCGCCAACCGCGTCGGTTCCGTCACCGGCTCACGCGCCGACCAGGGCAACATTACCGTTGACGGTATTGACGCCAACGATCAGGCAACCGGACAGTTTGCTTCGACGGTCGGTAATGCTCCGATCGACTCGATTCAGGAGTTCCGCACTGTCTCGACCAACCCGAACGCGGCTGAAGGTCGCTCGTCGGGCGGTCAGGTCGAGCTGATTACCAAATCCGGAACTAATGATTTCCACGGCAACGCCCGCTGGTACAACCGCACGTCGGCAACGGCTGCGAATAACTTTTTCAACAACTCGGCAGGCGTCTTCGGCCCGAACGAAACGGCAGTGCTACAGGGCCGTGCCGTCGCCGGTGCTCCTCGCGTGCCGCGCCCCAAATTGATCCGCAATCAGTTCGGCGGCTCAATTGGTGGACCGATTGTCAAAGACAAGCTGTTCTTCTTCTTTGACTTTGAAGGAAGAAAAGACATACAGGAAGTCTCCTACCTGCGCATCGTTCCTACGAACAATTTCCGTGCAGGCCAGATTGGCTACATCAATAACGGCGCAGGATGTTCAGCGGCCTCGCGCCAGAACACGCAGCCGGGATGTATTAGCTTCCTGACGGCGGCGCAGGCGGCAGCGCTCGACCCGCTCGGAATCGGACCGAATGCGGCCTTCCTGAGCTTCATCAATGGCCGTTACCCGACGGTCAACGACCCGACCGCCGGCAACGGCGTCAACACGGGCGGATTCCGCTTCAACGCGCCTTCGAACAGAACGGACAAAACCTTTGTCACGCGCATTGACTGGAACGCGACCGACCGCCAGAAATTGTTCGGACGTTTCAACATCGCGCGTCGTCAGCAGACCGACACGGTGAACACCGTCGCCGCGCAGTTCCCGGGCGACCCCGAAGCCGGACAGATTGTTGTCCGCGACTATTCGTGGGTGGTTGGTCACACCTGGACCGTCAACGCCAACATCGTGAACCAGCTGACGGTGGGCGTCTCGCGTTCGGGCCTGCTGTTCCCGAATGATCACGAGCCGACGTTCCCGAATGAATACGGCGCTTCGAGCGCCACCGGAGGAACCTTCGGTGGAACCAACCTCGGTCTCTCGACTCCTTTCCCGGATTTCAGCGACCAGGACCGCTTTGTCCAGACGCCGACGATTCGTGACGACCTGACGTGGACCATGGGTTCGCACACGATAGCCTTCGGCGGTTCCTTCAAGCCGATCAAATCGGTTTCGGGTCTCGTCAACGACTTCAACTTTATTTCTATTGGTCTCGGGGGCAACCTCTCGGGCCTCGACGCCGCGCAGCGCCCCGCCAATATACTGGCAGGCACTTCGCCGACTTCTACCTATGACTCCGCGTTTGCTTTCCTGCTGGGACGCTTCGGCTCTGTCTCGACCAATTTCGTCTATGACGTTAATGGCGTGGCCTCCGCTCCAGGTTCAGGCAAGACGCGCGACTTCCGTTACAACGAATACGAGCTTTACTTCCAGGACAACTGGAAAGCCAGAAATGACCTGACCTTAACGGCTGGTGTGAGATGGCAGTACTACCCGGCCCCATATGAAGCCGACGGATTCCAGGCTTGCAACGACATAGATTTCCGTCAGCTCACGTCCATCCGCTTCCGCAACGCCGGACAGGGACTGATCGGCTTTGACCAGAGCCTCGCAGCCGAGCCTCTGACTCGCTACGACCTCTGTGGCCGTGCCAACAACGCTCGTGCTTACTACGAGCCGGACCTGAATAACTTTGCACCGCGTCTGAGCTTTGCCTGGAATCCCTCCTTCAAGGATGGAATCCTCGGCTCGATTCTCGGTGACAGAAAGACTGTGATTCGTGGCGGCGGTTCGGTCCAGTATGACCGCACGGCTGGCGCGCTGACCTTTATTCAGGACCAGTTGTCTTACCTGTTTGACAACAGCAAAGCGACCAATTTCGGGTCGTTGGCTACTTCTCCGCGATTCACCGCGATCAACGTCCTGCCGGTAATCAACACGCCGCCGAGCGTGACGCGTCCGGTGACTCCGTTTGTTGATGCCGGATTCCCGTTCGGGAATGCGGAAGGTCAGTTCAACTACGCGATTGACCAGCAGTTCAAGACGCCCTACTCGTTACAGTACAGCTTCGGTTTCCAGAGAGAGTTGCCCGGCAACTTCCTGTTGGAAATGTCGTACGTCGGACGTCAGGGACGTCAACTCTTCTCGCAGGCTGACGCGGGGCAGATCCTTGATTACAGGGATCCTGCATCGGGCCAGACCCTGTTGGCGGCTTTCAATGCGGTACAAGCGCAGATCATTGCCGGCGTGGCGAGTGCGAATCTGACGCCGCAGCCGTTTATTGAGAACCAGCTGAGCAATGCGATTCCGAATTTCTATGGTCTGGGACAGACTTGCGGGACCGTCGGAAACGCCCTGCTCGGAATTCCTGTGGCCTCCAGTTGCACGCGCCTGTTCGCGGGCATCGCGAGTCGTAACCTGATCGCTATCGGAGACGTCTCGGATTCATTCCAGGCCCTCTATGCGTTCGGCTTGGTCAATCCAAACGTGGGCTTGCCCGCACAGTTCTCCAGCAACGTGTTCATCACGAACCTGGCGTCCTCGACCTACAACGGCATGCTCGTGAGCTTGCGCCGTCGTTTCTCGAACGGTCTCCAGTTCGACGTCAACTACACCTGGTCACACGCGATTGATAACCAGTCGAGTATTGCCAATACGGTAGTGGGCGGTTTGATCTGCGACCTTCGCAACCTTCGCGTCTGCCGTGGAAACTCCGACTTCGATATCCGTCACCTGTTCAACGCCAACTGGATTTACGAGTTGCCGTTTGGCCGTGGTCGCAGCTTCATGAGCGATTCCGGCGGAGTGGTGGATGCGATCGTCGGCGGCTGGTCGTTCACGGGTATCTTCGTGGCCCGCAGTGGTCTGCCTTTCAGCACCACGACGGGTTCCTTCCCTGTAGGGTTTAGCTTCAACAGCCCTGCGGTGATTGACGGTGATGCCACGGCTCTGGAGGGACAGGTTAACGTCAATCCTACGAGCGGTGCGATCCAGTTCTTCCCGAACGTCGCCACGGCGCGCGCGCAACTGCGCAACCCGATCGGCGGCGAAATCGGCGCACGTAACACTTTCAGGGGACCGGGATTCTGGAACGTCGATCTGGCGATCCTGAAGAACTTCCGCCTGCCGTGGTCGGAGAATCACAGGTTGCAGTTGCGTGCGGAGATGTACAACGCATTCAACCACACCAACTTCGGCTTGCCGAACGCTAACTTTGCCTCAGGTGCTTTTGGCAACATCACTGCGACTGCTAACGCGGCGCGTGAAATGCAGTTTGCCATTCGCTACGAGTTCTAGTCGAGAGTCTAAACACGTAGTTCTATAGCTCGGTCACACGAGCATGATTAAAGGGCTCCCGGCTAAGGTCGGGAGCCCATTTTTTTCTCTCTGTTGGACACGTTCACCAGCAGGGTCTTTAACCGCTTAAGAAATTTTACGGGTCTGTGACATCATCGTCGTTTTCTTTAAGACGTGTTTGTCGCATAATGCCGCTACCTTTTTTCCCTTGGAGTACCGGCCATGAAAGCAGTTATGAAGAGCTTGATTCCGCGCTCGAACACTCGCTTCGGAATTTTTCATCTGAGAATCGTAGACGCGCTCCTCTGTCTCTCGCTCGTCCTGCTGGCCTGTGGATTTATTCTTCTGAGTCCCGGCGATGCGGTCGCGCAGTTTGAGACCCCTGAAGGCGGCCATACTCTTTGGGGAGACCTGAAAATAGATGATAGCCAGGCCGATACGCCCGCCCCTCTGAGCGTCACGATAATTCTTTATGAAGAGACCGGGCGCGTCGTTGGACGCCAGAACGTCTCGACCCGTGGGCGCTATCGCTTTAGCAACTTGAGGTCGGGCAATTACGAGATAGCCATCGAGTCCGAAGAGACGGAAGTCGCGCGCGTGCGTCTGACGCTGGCCGGTTTCTACGGCGCATCGGGCTTACAGCATGATTTTGAATTGCAGTGGAAGTCTCGCTTTGCCGGTCCCAAGCCCATGACCGGCGTCATCTCTGCGGCAGATGTTTACGTACGCACTCCGGCCAACCAGTCTATGTTTAAGAAAGCGCAGGAGGCCGCCCAGCGGAAGCAGTATGAGCAGGCCGCCACGCTGCTCAAAGAAATTCTCGCCGCCGACAAGCAGGATTTTCAAGTCTGGTCTCTTCTGGGCACAATCTACTTCACGCAGGAAAATGTGGCCGAAGCCGAAAAGGCTTATCTCAAAGCCATAGAGGTCAGACCGGCGTTTGCGCTGGCGCTCTTTAATCTGGGGAGGCTACGTGCTTCGCAGAAAAGATTCGAGGAAGCCATAGAGCCGCTAACGCGCGCCGTCGAAGCACAGCCCAGATTAGCGGAAGCGAATCTGCTGCTCGGCGAAGCCTACCTGCAAATCAGAAAAGGCTCGAAGGCCATCGGCTATTTGGAAGAAGCCGCGCGGCTCGGTCGCCCCGAAGCGCACCTGCGTCTGGCATGGCTCTACAATGCCGCTGGGTTGAAGGACAAGGCTGCCATCGAGTATGAAGAGTTTCTCAAAAAGAAGCCTGATTATCCCGAGCGAAAAAAGCTCAAAGAATACATCAGCGCGAATAAAAAAAGCTGACCGCTGCTTCCCCGTAAGTACTACAGCGATTTGCGCTTCCGTGGGGCTCAAGCTATAATTCGACGGTTGGCTGCCCCGGTCCTTACTCCCCTCCTTACAAAGGCAATTTAAGGGGACAGAGCAGTCCACCGAATCTAAAGGAAATTCAGGACGCTACCCGAACTTGTAAAGCAGGGGCTTTGCAAAGAATCCGATTTTTATCAAGCGGTAAACTTCACTACAAAAGAGGAAGCCTGTGAAAAATTTTTATTCTGTGACGGGCATGGTGTGCCGGGCGTTGATGCTCGCAGCACTGATTCAAGCCACGCTGCCTGTTGGATACGCCCAGACTCCGGCTCCGCCAAGCGGCGCTGACCGCGACCGCGCGCGCGCCATGCTCGCCGACCTCAAGAGCGATCTCGAAAAATATTATTACGACCCAAATTATCACGGCATGAATTTGGACGAGCGTTTCAAGATCGCCGAGCAAAAGACCAAGGAAGCCGTTTCCCTCGCGCAACTGATGGGCATCGTCGCGCAGGTCTTGCTTGACCTCAACGACTCGCACACCTATTTCCTGCCGCCCAGCCGGACTTTCAAAACAGACTACGGCTGGCAGATGCAGGCCGTGGGGGATCGCTGCTTTGTGTCGGCGATCAAGCCGGGCTCGGATGCAGAAGCCAAGGGGCTCAAAGAAGGCGACGAGATTATCTCCATCGACGGTCTCCCGGCGAAGCGGGAAAATCTGTGGAAGATTCGGTATCTCTACCAGATCATCAGACCGCGTCCGGGTATGAGGGTCGTCCTCGTCAAGCCCGACGGTAAAGAGCAACAGTTGGACGTCGCGGCCAAGGTGCGCGAGGCCAAAAGAGAGATTAACCTGACTACGGGCGTGGGCTCCGACATAGGCGATTTGATCAGGGAGTCTGAGGACGAGGCCAAGCTGAATCGCCACCGCTTTATCGAAACAGAGGACGTGTTTATCTGGAAGATGCCGGGCTTTGATCTGGAAAAAGTCGGCGTCGACGACATCATGGCGAAAGTCAAAAAGCGTAAGACTCTTATCCTGGACTTACGCGGAAACGGCGGCGGCTATGTCCTGACGTTGGAGCGCATGCTTGCCAATGTCTTCGACCGCGACATTACCATCGGCGATTTGAAGAGACGTAAAGAGACAAAACCCATGGTCGTCAAAGCACGCGGTAAAGACCCATTTGCCGGAAAGATTATCGTGCTCATAGATAGCGGATCGGGTTCTGCCTCCGAGTTGTTTGCGCGCGTCATACAGTTGGAAAAGCGCGGCATCGTAATCGGCGACCGCTCGGCTGGCGCTGTCATGCGCTCGCGTGTATACGGCCATCAAATCGGTGTTGACATCGTCGTTCCCTATGCCGTCAGCGTCACCGACGCGGATATTATTATGACCGACGGCAAGAGCCTTGAGCACACGGGCGTCGTGCCCGACGAGGTAATGCTTCCCACCGGAGCCGACATGGCGGCCAAGCGAGACGTCGTGCTGGCTTACGCCATGTCGTTGGCTGGCCTGCAAACTACTCCCGAAAAGGCCGGTGCGTTTTTCCCCCTGGAGTGGAAGAAGTAAGCGAAGCTATACGGCCACGGCCTTCGTGCGGGCGCTGTCTTTTGATTAAAGACAGCGCCCGCTTTTTTTATGCGGTCGAAGTCTGTTACATTCGCCGTGCGTTGATTGAAGGAGAGAAGATGAGCGAGGACTTCAAAACAGAACCGGACGAGCTTGGACACTGGGGGCCGTACGGCGGTCGCTTTGTGCCTGAGACACTGATGGCCCCGCTCGAAGAATTGACTATCGGTTACGAGGCCGCGCTTTTAGACGCGGATTTTCAAAATGAACTTGCTGCGCTTCTCTCCGATTATTCAGGACGCCCGACGCCGCTTTTCTTCGCGCGCCGCTTGACTGAGCAGGCCGGAGGCGCGCGCATCTTTCTCAAACGCGAAGACCTCTCGCACACAGGCTCACACAAAATCAACAACGCGCTCGGCCAGGCACTTCTTGCGCGCCGACTTGGCAAGCGGCGCATCATCTGTGAGACGGGCGCGGGCCAGCATGGCGTCGCGACGGCCACCGTCTGCGCGCTCTTTGGTTTCACTTGCACGGTCTACATGGGCTCCGAAGACATGCGCAGGCAAAGCCTGAACGTCTTTCGCATGCAGCTTCTCGGCGCGGAGGTGCGCGCCGTAGAGGCTGGCTCGCGCACGCTGAAAGACGCGATTAACGAGGCGCTGCGCGATTGGGTGACTAACGTTGCAGACACCTACTATCTTCTCGGAAGCGCCTTGGGGCCGCATCCTTACCCGCGCATGGTGCGCGACTTTCAGAGCGTCATCGGTCGCGAAACTCGCGCGCAAGTGATGGAGCGTGAAGGACGCTTGCCGGACACGCTTGTAGCGTGCGTCGGCGGAGGCTCGAACTCCATAGGGATGTTCTACCCGTTCCTTGGTGATACGAACGTGGAGATGATCGGCGTCGAAGCGGGCGGAAGCGGTGGTGCTTTGGGCCAACACGCGGCGCGCTTTCTCGACGGAGGCGGCGGGCGTCCGGGCGTGCTTCAGGGCACGAAGAGTTATGTCCTGCAAACGGAGCGCGGGCAGATTGCCGCGACGCATTCGGTTTCGGCGGGACTAGATTATCCTTCGGTCGGCCCGGAGCACGCGCACCTGCACGACACGGGCCGCGTCTCATACGTTTCGGCTTCCGACGACGAAGCCCTGGAAGCTTTTCAAATGCTTTCGCAACTCGAAGGCATCACGCCCGCGCTGGAATCCGCGCACGCCGTCGCGCACGCGCTCAAGCTTGCTAAGCAGATGAGCCCTCAAAGCATCATCATCGTCAATCTTTCAGGGCGCGGTGATAAGGACGTGCAGACGGTCGCGGAGGCGCTCGGCGGAGGTCGCGCGTCGTGAGCCGCATCGCGCGTGGCTTCGCCCGTCTCAAACAGGAGGGGTTGCGGGCGCTCATTCCTTTCATCACGGCGGGCGATCCCTCGCTTGAGACTACTTATGAATTGATTATCGAGTTGTCGCACGCGGGAGCAAGTATTATTGAGCTGGGCGTCCCCTTTAGCGACCCCGTGGCGGACGGCCCCGTGATTCAACGCGCTTCGGAGCGTGCGCTCCGGCATGACTTCGGGATTGATGAAATTTTCGCCGTCGTGAAACGTGCGCGTGAAGTTGTGGACGTGCCGCTCGTGCTCTTTAGCTACTTCAACCCGCTCCTGCAATATGGTCTTGAACGATTGAGCGTAGAGGCCGCGCGCGCAGGCGTGGACGGCGTGCTCGTCACGGACCTCGGGCCTGAAGAAGCCGAAGAATTTTCCGCGCAGCTCGCGGCGCATAATCTGGACATGATTTTTCTCGTCGCGCCGACGACGACGGACGAGCGTCTAAAGCTCATCGCACAGCGCGCCACAGGCTTCGTCTACGCAGTCTCGCGCGCGGGCGTCACGGGCGCACAAAAAGAGTTGAGCAGCGAGGCCGAAACTCTGGTCGAGCGCGTGCGAAAAGTTTCTAAGCTTCCGGTCGCCGTCGGCTTCGGCATCTCAAGCGCGGAGCAGGTCGCGGAAGTCTGGCGCTACGCGGACGCGGCGGTCGTAGGCTCCGCGATTGTCGCGGAGATTGAAAAATTGGCTGGTGCGAAGGATACTGTAGCGCACGTCGGAGAGTTTGCGCGGAAATTGATACCCCGGAATGAATAGGTGGTCACCGATGCAGAAAGAAACGATTAAGCGATTGATACTATCCGTGACGGGCGGAATGGTGCTTCCTCTCTTGTATATCCTGCTCCTCTTTCTTGTGATGACCGTCTTTAGATTTTTTAATAGTTTCATCTACGGCGATTCTATCTGGGCATGGCTTCTCCTTTTACCGCTTAACTGGTCCGGGCAAATTTACAATTACCTGTTTCCTTATCAATCAGGAATGCCGTACGGGCAGTGGAGAAGAGAAGTTTTTTTGACGAATATCGTTACTACCTTTCTGTTCTATTCAATCCTGACCTACGTTGGCTTGTGGTGGCGCGCGCGGCCCCGTTGGCGATGATGAAAGGTCCGGATTCCTACATCCTATTAAAATGAGCAAAGGCGATTCAGGAATTAAATCAGGCGCGGCGGTTGTGCTCGTGCTTCACAGCCCGCGCGAAAAGTGCTGGGGCGTGCTTAATGAAATCACTGCGGCGGGCGTTACTTTGCGTGGTCTGGACTTGAACGCGTTTGACGATTGGACGAGCGCCGTGGCGCATGATGAGCCGTTCGTTGGATTGACGGACATCTTTTTTCCGCTGTGGCGTGTGGAGCGTTTGACGAGGGACGAGCCTGCGGAGGGCGTGCCTTCGCTCGCGGAGCAGTTCGAGCACCGCACGAGTCGCAAGTTGGAAGAGTTTTTATAAAAAGCATGGCGGGACGGCTTGCCCGGGGCTTGCTCGGCGTGCTATACAGCCTCTCGCGCGGCGCGCCTCGTCGCCTCACAATGTAGACCGACAGCCGGTGCAGACGAGAGAGGGCTACGAAATTCCGGCACGGTCGCTTCTATTTTTGGGTAACCCTCTGGCTAAAAAAACTTGTGTTGCACGTGTGAAACGCTGTTCCATTCTCGCGGCGTGTGTGCTATACTGCACGGCAGTTCTCGCGGCAGCGCCGACTGAGAAGACGCTCTGTAGTAAACACACTTAGCGAAAAGGACAGTAGAAAGAGATGTATGTAATGGCTGAAGACAGAATGAGCGCCGACCGCGGTAAAGCAGTTGAGGCGGCGCTGCTCAATATTGAAAAAAGATTTGGCAAAGGTTCAATCATGCGGCTGGGCGAGCGCGAGGTCTCGGACATCCCGGCCATTTCCACCACTTCCATCAGCCTCGACGCGGCCATCGGCGTCGGCGGCGTCCCTCGCGGGCGCATCATAGAAATTTTCGGCCCCGAGTCTTCGGGCAAAACCACGCTCGCTCTGCACATCGTCTCGCAGGCGCAGAAGGCCGGAGGCGTTGCTGCTTACATTGACGCGGAGCACGCGATGGATGCGGAGTACGCAGGGAAGCTCGGCGTCAACATTGACGAGCTTTTGATTTCGCAGCCCGATTCGGGCGAGCAGGCTTTGGAGATTGCAGAAGCCCTCGTGCGCTCGAACGGCGTTGACGTGATTGTCATAGACTCTGTCGCGGCGCTTGTTCCGCGTGCGGAATTAGACGGTGAGATGGGCGACTCTCTGCCGGGTCTTCAGGCCCGTCTGATGTCGCAGGCTTTGCGTAAACTAGCGGCCATCGTCGCACAGTCCAACACCTGCTTTATCTTCATCAACCAGATCCGCGAGAAGATAGGCGTCATGTTCGGCTCGCCGGAAACAACGACGGGCGGACGCGCTTTGAAATTCTACGCGAGCTTACGCCTTGATATTCGCCGCATCGGCGCTATCAAGGACGGCGACCGCACGGTCGGCAACCGCACCAAGGTCAAGGTCGTCAAGAACAAGGTTGCGCCCCCCTTCCGCGATTGCGAGTTTGACATCGTCTACGGCGAAGGCATCTCGCGTGAAGGCGACGTGCTTGATCTGGCGGTGGCGAACAAGGTCGTAGAGAAGGCCGGCGCGTGGTTCTCTTACAGGGGCGAGCGCCTTGGACAGGGCCGCGAAAACTCCAAGCAGAACCTGAAGGATAATCGCGACCTCCTGACGCGCATCGAGAATGAAGTCAAGACCGCGCTCGGCATCGGTATTGCGGGAGCTGCCGAGGGCGAGACGGCTGCGGCTGCGGAAGAAGCGGCTGCACCGGCCACTTCGAGCCGCAAGGCCGCGAAGTAAGACACAGCAAAAAGAGGCTAGAGGTTAGTAATTATCTTTTACTAACCTCTAGCCTCTGTGGTCTCATATTTTGAATGACCCGGAAAGAATAAAGGGGGAGCAAATTGCTCCCCCTTCTTTTTATGATTGTGGTAGACCCATTATTGAGAGCCATTAATTTCCAGCACCCCGCCGCCATGCTCTAGTTTATCAAGACGGCTTTCGGCATATTTTTGGTCGGCGCGAAGCTGTAGCATGTCTTTATTAATCACATCAAGCTTGCGTTCCATGTTGTCGAATCGCTGATTCATCTCGTTACGGGTTTCAACTATTTCAGCTACCACCTTCTCCAACATGGGCTTGGTCTCAAGAACTTGCCGCTCAAGCTGGGACTCCAAAAGCTTAAGGCGGTTTTCCAAAGAAGTAGACGTGTTTATCAGCGAGTCAAGGGTCGCTAGCACCCGCTCTTGAAACGGACGATTATCCATATCTTTGGTGATATCTTCACTCACTTATAAGGCCCTCATCATGTTCTATCCGTTTAATTAAGGCTGTTGCGTCACCGTGCTTAAACTCCATTTCACTCCCATCTGACATAATTAGTTTAAGGTAAGGTTCTGGGAGTTTCAGCATCTCTATACGAATAATATGGTCGGGATTGATGTAGGTGAAAGCTCCCTCTCCCCTCACCATCTTAATCACAAAATTAAAGGGCTTTGCCACTCTGTGTCACCTCTCTTTAGATACGATAACCTAGCGGGCAGGGCTCTTTCAAGGCTGGCCCATCATACTAGCCTCTGACCTCTTTTACTTTTCCCCTTTTTCCTTTATTGTCACCTTCGGCGAAAAGAAGATGACGAATAGTATCCTGATCAAAAACGGCACGCTCCTGACGGTGGATAAGGATGATTCCGTCTTAAGGGGAGACCTGCTCATACGCGATGGCCGCATTGTGAGTGTGGGCGCGCACGTTGATGGTGCGGACGAAGTGATTGACGCGCGTGGCTGCGCTGTGCTGCCGGGTTTTGTGCAGACGCACATACACTTGTGCCAGACGCTTTTTCGTGGGCTCGCGGACGACCTGCCGTTGATTGACTGGCTGAAGAAACGCGTCTGGCCGATGGAGGCCGCGCATAATCCTGCTTCGACGCGCGCGTCTGCGCGTCTCGGCATCAGCGAGATGATTAAGGGCGGGACGACCTGCGCGCTCACTATGGAGACGGTCAATCACACGGCGGAGGCTTTTTGCGCGGCGCAGGAGTCGGGCTTTCGCGCCACCATCGGCAAGTGCATGATGGACAAGGGCGATAGCGTGCCCGCAGAGCTTCATGAAGACAGGGAAGCTTCTGTTCGCGAATCGCTCTCTCTGCTCGATGACTGGCACGGGACGAGCGACGGACGCCTTCGCTATTGCTTCGCGCCGCGCTTTGCCGTCAGTTGCACACGCGAGCTGCTGGAAGAGGTGGCACGCCTCGCGCGCGAGCACAATGTAATGGTGCACACGCACGCTTCGGAAAGCCGCGCAGAGATAGAGATGGTCGAGCGCGAAACGGGCATGCGCAACGTCGTCTATCTGGACGCTCTTGGTCTCTCTGGCCCGTCCGTGGCCCTGGCTCACTGCGTACACCTGGACGATGCGGAGCTGGACCTCATCGCGCGCACGGACACGCAGGTCATGCATTGCCCGTCATCGAATCTCAAGCTCGGCTCTGGCATTGCGCGCGTCTACGAGATGCTTGAGCGCGGCATCAACGTCTCCATAGGGGCGGACGGCGCGCCCTGCAATAATCGCCTGGACATGTGGACGGAGATGCGTACCGCCGCGCTGTTGCAGAAAGTGATGCACGACACAGAGGCTCTGCCCGCGCGGCGCGTGTTACGCATGGCGACGATTGACGGCGCGCGTGCGCTCGGGTTGGATGGCGAAGTTGGAAGCCTCGAAGCAGGGAAGCGCGCGGACATCTCAATCGTCAATCTTGAGGGCTCGCACATGAAGCCGGGCACGTCGGATGTAGTTTCGACCATCGTGTACGCGGCGCAAAGCTCCGATATCAAGACGGTCATCATCGACGGACAGATTGTGATGCGCGAGCGAAAGCTTTTGACTATGGACGAGCGGGAAGTGATGGCGGAAGCAGACCGCGAGTCCGCGCTGTTGATAGAGCGCGCTGGGTTAGCTTAACCGCGCACGGCACATGCTACAGAAGCGCTGTTCATCCTTCATCAAGAGACCTATCCAGAAAAGCGGAAAGCACATCAGCAGCATCAAGGCGAAGACAATCCAGCCCGCGTCGGAAATCTTCTGTATCGCGAAGGGCGGAGCAGAGGATTTGCAGTAGGGACACCTGTAGCCCGTGGGCTGCGGCGGTCTGGCGGTTTGAGGCTGCACGGCGCGCGGCGTGTAAGCGCTTGCAGACGGGGGCGTGTAGGCGGATTGTTGTCGCTCGGCGACGGGACGTGCGCTTGAGATGTCGCCCGAAGGCTGACGCCCGCTCAGCCACAGACTCGTCCCGCACCATGTGCAGGAACGCGCGTTGTCATCATTCAGGGTTCGACAAACGTCACAGGTAATCATCCGGGAGAACTCCAGAATTATTGCTCAAGCGTAATGTGCGCCGCGAATTCCGTAAGGATATATCACAAGGTGATGCCCGTTTGACAGTGGATGATGAAAAGGAACGTATTGGAAATTCGTCTCTGCGAAATTCAACTTATGTTCCCGCGTCGTGCTTTGGGCTGTGTAGGCTTTTGACAAAGTCAGCAAGGTCTGTGGCGAAGCGGGCCGACTCTTCCCAGTGCAGCGCGTGGCCTGTGCCGGGATAGACGACGAGGCGCGCGTCTCGGATTCTGGACGCGAGAGTGTGCTGATCGCTCTCTGGAAAGTACGCGTCACGCTCACCCCAGAGAATCAGTGTGGGCGCTTGTATCTTGTCGAGTTCTCCCGAGTGGTCTGCTTCCAGAAGACCTCTGAAGGCGGCCTGCCACACGCGCGCGGGAACTTTGAGGCTCTCCTCAATGACCATTGCCAGAAACTCCGGCGGCACGGGCCGCGCAAGCGTGCTCTCCTGAAACTCGCGCGCAAAGTCCACAGGCACGGGGTCCGTCAAAGAGTTGACGGCTGTATCACAGTACTCTACCAGGTCCGGCTTGTCGTGACATTTAACGAACGAGCCGATGAGCACGAGCCCGAGCGTGCGCTCAGGATAGTTGATGGCGAATTGCTGGGCGACGTAGCTGCCCATCGAGTGGCCCACGATGACGGCGCGCTCCAAATTGAGCGCATCCATAAAGGCCGCGACGTCCGCCGCGAAATCGCGCGGGTGATAATTGGTCGCGGGGCGCTCCGAATCGCCATGCCCGCGCTGCGACAAAGCAAAGGCTCGCATAGAGGCGGGCAGGTGCGGCAGCACGGGCTCGAAGGAGCGCAGGGAGTCCGTAATGCCGTGCAGCAACACGACGGGCACACCGCTCTTATCTCCGTGCTCGACGTAGGCGAGCTTGACCCGACCGGGAAGCTCTACATATTCGGCTGCTGATTCCACTTTTTTCTCCAATCATCCGAAGCTTTACTCAACCGCGTCCATCCTTACGGCTGAGCCAGAGGAGCGCGCCTCCTAAGAACCCGCACGCGAGACTGTCCTCCACCGTCCACCACCAGGGCATCCCCGAAGTGTAATCAATAACGAAAAACACGGGCGCGGCCAGCAGAAAGGCTATGCCGTTAAGTATCACGAGCGGGCGGAAACGCTCTACGTCCGAGGCCAGCACCCACAAAGAGATTCCGTGCATCCCGTAAGCGTAGGAAGCCTGACGAATCATGAACATCAGAAGCGGCCCGCTCTGCATCTCGCCCATGCCGAGCCAAGCGTGCGAGATTTCCATCCACGAGCGCGGCATCACCACAGAGATAAACGCCAGTATCTCCGTCGCCCCCGCGAGACGCAATAGCCATGACTGTAGACGCTGGCGATTCATACTACGTCCTCTTCATGTAGAACATCTCGTTGATGGTATCTCTGTTCCTAATCATCAGACTTGCGCCACGTCCCGCAACTCTCTTCATCGCACTCGTGAGGGTAATAAGCCTGCACAACGTGGTCGGCTGCTTCCTGAGCTTCCCTTAATCCCCAGCGATAAAATTGTAAGGGATTGCGATTCTCACCGGGAGGCTCGCGCACATGTACAAAGAAGCGATGGTTATCCGAAGTCGCCATCGCTTTCACGGTCTCGCCCAGGTGAAAGCGGTGCCACGTGCTCATGATGGAAGGCTATTTTTCCAACTCTCTCTACGGTCTTCGATTAAATATATAGCATCTCATAATCCGTCGCACCATCGCCGTTATTAGCGGTAAAGTCGGTGAGCCCTGTAAATTCTGCCAGTTGGGTTCCGTTCACCGCTTCGATCCTGTAGGTGGCGTTTTCGCCCGAGGTCGTCTTGACGAACCTGACGTGGCCTTCGTTTTGAGGCACATCCACCTTGCCTGATATCAGGTTGACATACATCGTCTTGGTCGGAAATATACCCTTCTTTATCCCCGGCGTACGATTCGGAAAATGCTGCATGGTGAGTGTCGCCGTATAAGGCGACAGGGCAATCACCTGCATTTTGGCGTAGAACTCGTCGGGCATCTTAACGCAGAAAATTTTCCCCATCGAGAGAGTAGCAGAGAACCTGTCGCTTCCGTCCTTCTGGATGCTTTTGTAGATGCCGTTGCCGTAGACGTAATCTAGCTGCGTGGTGTGTAACACCTCTCTGACGGTCCAGTTGTCGCCAACGATGTCGCCTCCCCGGATGATGGTCTCAAGGGCCGGAGGCGGCGCGTTGTTATGTTTTTCAAACCAGTGGCCCCACTGGCGATCAACAAACGCATGATGCAGCCAGAACGCCGCATCGCGAGGCGAATGTCGCCTGCCCACTGTGCCTCCCAAAAACGAGTGAACCTGGTTGTGATAACCCAGTTCCAGGTCTTGCTGGAATGTGAACCAGTCCGTCTGGTTAAAATCGGGCACGTCGTCGTCATCGAAATGCACGCGCTCTCCTTCGTTGTCCGAGATTTTCTTAAGCTCTTCGGGAAAGGGGTCCTTCAAGGCGTTCCAGTATGGGATGGTGACGCTCGGTTCTTCCTTTCGCAACCGCTTCTCAAATTCATTCAGGAACACACGATGCCACGCGAGGAACAACAAGCCCTGATGGTGAATTTCGCCATTCTTGATGTGTGTGTGAACCAGCATGTGCTCGTTTTTTTCTTTGAAGGCGTCGGCGTGTTCATCCGCGAAATCATCCAGCGAAGGTTTGTCCACGCCTTTCAAGAAACCTTGCTTGATGCTCTTAAACGCACAGATGAATTTGTCCCACTGGCTGGCGGTCAAATGCTTTTGATTGTCCCTGATTTTCATGGCGAGTCCTCCTTCGAGCGTTTGGGAGTTGAAATAGCGAGGATGCTCCTGTATGTGGGTGGGAATCACTACCCCTTAACCGATACCCTTGGGAAAGCCAATGTCTGAGAGAGTAAGCAGTGAGAAGATATTCGCGCGGGGCGAGGTTGTCAATGGAGTTTAGCAATCAAATGTTAATGATGCGCGAGAGGGAGCGCCACGAGGCGTGGAGCAGCTCGTCAATCTTCCGCCAATCTTCTTCCGTGACGCCGCCCGCGCTTTCCGCCTTTGTGTCGCGAATCTTCATCGCCTCGGCCCGAAGGCGCGCATGCTCCATCATGCTCTCGGGCGGAAGCTGGTAAATCTCTGCGGCCAGTTCTGCCAGCGCGCGTTCCAATTCGCCCGGCTGATATTTGTCGCGCTCGCGGTGAATAATCCACCATTCCAGCTCAAGCCGCGCGGCGCGCTCCACGTCAAACTCCACATTGCTGATACGGCGAATCTCTGTGTAGAAGCTGACGAGATCGGGCAAAGCTCGCTCGTAATCCGCGCGGCTCTTTCCGGCTTTGAAGACAAAAGCGGCTTTCGCTCCACGGTAAGCCGTGAGATTCGAGCGCAGGTATGGCAACTGGTATTGCGTTCTTAACAGCTCCGCCAATTGACGGAAAAGAAGAAAGCGCTCACGGCTGTAGTAGGAGCGCCACATAGCGGTTTCCATGCGCGCCACTTCATCAGCATCGAAGCGGCGTATGTCCGTGCGGCGCGGGCCGTATAAATCAATCAATGCCCAGACCACAAGGGCACAGGTCGCGGCTAAAATAATCCATAACCATTTCAAGCGCCTCGGGCGAGCTTTGATTACGCGGGCTGGCTCATGTAGCTTTATGGCTGTCATCAATCATACATACGGACAAACGCCGGACGCGGATTTATCAGTCGGCGGAGCTAAAACCTTTGCTCCTCAAACCTTTTTTGTTAGCATCTAAAGCGCATGAAAGACCGCTCGATGAGCAGACCAAAAAAGGGAATAGAGATGAATCAAAATTACAGAACCTCGCTCGGCTTAGTAACACTGATTTTTATCTTCTTCGCGGCATCGGCTGTATGCTACGGGCAGAAAAATGCGCCGGGGCCGGATAACTATGTGGACCTGGGCAATCCGGAGGACGAGATATTTCATGACCCGCGCGGGTGGGGAGGCACAAGCGGCCTCTTGCCGAAAGGCTACGGGCTTGACCGCACGGCCCGTTATCAACGCTTGCAGGGCTCAAATTCCGTCAAGCTGTTTGTCTCGCAAACGGGCGTCTCCTACAGCTTAACTTTCAGGGCCGAGGCCGGATTATGCGACGACAGCTTTGAAGTCTATGTGAACGACAACGGGCCGCTCTATGTTTACAGGAACAAGGAATCGTCGAGCATGAAGTCGTTTCATCAGTTGACGATTGATGCGTCGCTCGTCGCGGATACGACAGTGAAGGTGACGTTCAGGAACATTGCCACTGACTCCTGCGGGAGTGCGGCCATCAGTTTCGTGGCGCTGGAACCTTCGACGGAGACCGACCCGGTTGAGCGGCAATTGCCCAAAGCTCCGAAGATGACCCTGCAACGCGCCCTTCAGCTCACGGAAAATTTTATCGAGGAAGAGAAGATAGAAATCAAGCCTTACACTTTGACGGAAGCCACACTCGTTCCCTGTGATGAGAAAGAGCGATGCTGGAAACTGCGCTGGGAGCCGCTTTCTGAAAGCTCAAAAGAGTTTGTGGAGTTTACAATCTCCTCGGGGGGAGTCGTCTCTTATAGCCTGTCCAGATAAAGCATGAGCACGCGGTTCGTCGAACCGTAATCGCGCGCAGGCAGGCTATTCAGTCAAACTTTCATCGCAGGTTATTAAGCCTCAGGCACGCTTTCTGTGAAACCAATTCTGTTCGGTCGCATAATAGGTCCAACAGATGACGAACAACTGAAACGGCACGCGTACGAGTAAGTAAACAGGCCCGGCTCCGTGGCCGCCGAAGTCCACGCGATTGAGGGCCGAATAAATGTTCGCAGGCAAAATGCCTGCCAGCATCAGTATCAGACAGAGACCCGTCAATCTCATCAGACGTGGAATCCACACGCCTACGGCCCCGAGCCCCTCCAGTATCCCGGTCAAATAAATTATCCACACGCGGTAGGACACAGCCGCGGGCAGCATCATTGCCATCTCTTCGGTTCTGATGAAATGTCCGAGAGCGGTAAAAAGGAAAAAGAGTGTGAGGCCGACGCGTGCGCGTGCGGTCGTAGAAGTCTTGAAGCGGGAAAGCCGGTCTACCTGCGTCAGCACGAGGTACGGAGCTACCAGCAGCAGAAGTAGAAACAATAGCTGCATCGTCGTTACTGCTCTGCGAGGAAGCGTGGAAGTTAAAGAAAATGGCCGTAAAAATGGCTGTGCCAGCTCAGGTGTTGCGACTTCGGGGGGCGAAGTCGGCGTCCGAGCTGGCACGGGCGGGCACTATCGATGTTCGGGCTTGGGATGTTGTCTTGCGACGCGCTGACGTTTTGGGCCGCCAGCCCATCCTAAACGCCGGCATTATACTACTCTTGGCGAAACTGTCAACGCTTTTTTGTGACTAATTCAACAAACCTGCACAACAGGCCGTTTTTACAGGCGCTCCCTTAAATTTGACTATTGACCAGTGAAACATACGTGAAAGTTCTTTGAATATCAGGCGCGGGCCGCCGTTATTGGCAATACCTTCGCCTTTGTTTGAGCAAGTCCCTCGACTGCGGCCCTCATCTCAGACATTGAAGGTGTCACGTACCCTTCCGTTGTTTCGATCTTCGAGTGCCCCAACAGTTCCTTTAAGGTAAAAGGGTCTGTGAGCGCACGCATACGGGTCGAGAAGGTATGGCGCAGGTCGTGAAAGTGCAGGTCTGTGATCTTGGCTGCACTCACCGCTGATTGAAACGCGCCCTGCTTATGCGACAAGGTATTGCCGGTTCGTGAATGGAAAAGAAAGCCATCGCCTGTGGGTTTTGAAATCAACCCACGGATGGTTTTCTCAGCCACCGGATTCAGCGGCACGACACGTCTTTTACCTCCCTTACCCACGACGCTGAGCTTGCCCGTGCTCAAGTCAATATCTGCCGAATGGATATTAAGAATCTCCATGCGACGCAATCCGGTATGAAGCGCGAGCGTGGCTGCCGCGTGCGCTTCAGGGTAGGCCATGAGAGCCGCCATCAGCCGTTTCTCTTCATCAGCGTCAAGCACGCGCTCTCTCCGGCTGAGCGTCTCCTCGCGCTTCCACCTCAGTTTGCGGCAAGGATTGAGAGCCACAAGATCGTTGTCCAGAGCCAACGTGAAGATGGAAGACAGCACCGTAATCTCCATCTTGGCCGTGCAAGGTTTTCGCGGTCGCTTGTACTGCGTCTTTTCCGAAAGCCGCTTGCGGCGGAAGCCCTCAATGAGCATGGGCGTGATGTCCTTGAGCCTTCTACCTCGAAAGTAGGCGCAGAGCATCTCGACCGTGTACTCACGGGCCTTCCACTGGCGCAGTCTGTCCTTAATGCTCGGCAGATAGACCTCCTTGCAGAACTTGACGAAATCGGTTGAACCGATCTCCTCGCCGTCCCGCCCGTAGCGTCCTTCGTAAATCTCCCTGCGAAGGGTCGCCTCGGCTATCAGGGCTTGCTGCTTGTTCTGCGCTTCCGGCGCCGAGCGGTGATATTTGACTCCGCGAATCTGGAGTCGAATTTCCCACCGATTAGTGTCTTTACGTTTTATAAACTCCCATCACTGTGACTCCTTTCTTAGAAAGGGTTCACAGCCTTTTGAAGCATGGGAGTCGATCTTAATAATCTTTACGGGAACCATCAATCTTCTTCCTTCAGAATATCGGAGAGACGCACGCGCACATTTCGGCCTATGGCGCGATACACAGGGAGGCGCTTCTGGCTGATCCACTTGCGCAACGTCTGCTCAGGGATGCCGGATTCGCGGGATGCCTGTTTGATAGTCATGTAGGCTTCCGGTTGCGGCGCAGAAGCGGGTACGCGCTCGTCCAATATCTTTTCGACTATCGGGCGAATGAGCTGTTCTAGCAGTTCGCTGTTACCCGTTGATACCGGATACATTTGCTGTTCAGTTATTGCAGCCAATACTATCTCCTGATTCCGGTTGATTGCTTTCTAGCTATCCATGCAGCGTACGGTATGTGAGCGGTATATCTGCCGCGCCCGATTTAAGGAATCGCTGTTCTCGGATTAGGAGTGTTAAGAGCAGATGCGTGATCAGCAGAGCCCACTCTTTCTGCCGAATCATTTTCTGTTCACAGCACATGGCGTGCCAGTACAAGTATTGGTTTATTAACCGCTAAATAGGGCCTTATTTCACAAATTTGATCTAGGGAGGGTGTTGAGAATCTCAACACCTAGTGTTGAGATTCTCAACACGTGTTCATATTTCAACACCCCTAAAATTATTCTCGAAGGTGTGAAGATAGTTAAGTGAGGCAAGTCCCACGATGTACTAGCGAGCTTTGTTCAATAATCCCCTTTGTAGCATTCGACCTGTTATCGGGCCTTTGTCTCCAATAACAAAATTCTCTTAATGAAGTAGAGTACTTGTATTCTTGAAAACGCTACTTGCAGGTATGCCCTAAACGGCCAAAGGGCTAGTCCGCTACTACAGAAAATCAGTCGAGCTTCAGCCACGCGCCTTGCCGCACCGAAACCTAAACAAAATCCGTAATCTTGCCTCATGGCGCATCGTCGCCATTAAAGAGAATCGCCAGCTACACGAACCCATCATCGAGGCAGTGGCGAGAGAGGAAGAGGTCAAGCACGTCATCGCCAAGAAGGAGGCGGCACTAGCGCGCCAACGGGACGAGGAAGCCCACAGAACTGACTATTTTGATTTTCTTGGGGCAGGGAAGATCGAGAAACTCAGTCAGAGGCTTACAGAACCTTTTTGAACGACTCAGCAACCAAGAGCGCCGAGCTGAAACGAGATCTCGCCCACAAAGGGAAGGCTAAGAAAATCCTGCTACGAGTTTTCGACGATAGAGCAACCTTGAACGGTTCAAAGATTATTTCAACTAACCTAGCCTTGAATGAGTGGTTACTTTTTAACGGAATATACACTATTGCTAGCGACTTTGTTTCAGGCGTCACGAAAGCCTGTTTTACGCTCGGCCAGCGAGTGCAGCGCCTCCGCTCCGGTCTCGGTCAGCTCGTCCAGATTCGCCGCCGCTTCCTTCTTGTATGATGACAGACGTACATTAAAATTCTGTTCTATAGTCTTCGCGTCCTTACCAGCGCTCTCAACAAACTTCACGTAGGCCGTGTGGACATAATCACGCAGCAACAGACGGCATATTAGAACCTCGGTAACAATGAACCTAACGCACAGGACGATGAAACTAAGCTGCCTCCCGGCATGGTCAAACTCGTCGGCCACTCTCCCTTCTAATCGCGTGACCTGACCGCTTACACCTTTTAGCTTTTCCATGACGGGGCTGAGCGCGGCTGCAACGGCTTTCTTCTGAGCATCCACAATATCATCGAGTGTTTCATCCTTCCCGACTGCCTTTAGTCGGCGCGCTTTCAGGGCTTCAGACACCAGGAATCTAACAACTTCTGGCCGTTCTTTACCCAATGATTTTGCGATATTATCAATGGTCGGCATATCCTCTTTGAACGGCTTAAATCTGATCGGAACATTCGATACATTTACTTTTCTTCTCTTCTTTGTTACAGGCATTTCCTCTTTGATTCCTTTCGCGGTTTGCGATGATGTGGGCTTGACGTGACGGTGAGGCCTCTCCGGCGTTCCCGTAGCATGGCGCTACGTGGAAGTTATTCAAATAGCATAGGATACTGGCGACTGTCAATAACTATCAAAAACACGCGCAGCAGCGTAAAAGATTCCATTCAAAATGACTTACGCGGGAAATAGAGGCCCGCATCCGATAAAGTCGCTCCCATACTTCCCCAAAAGCATTGAAGAATAAGGTGCTTAAATCTCAACGTGACACGAAAAAAAAGCGTGCTACGGGAAGCTACCTGAGAAGTGTAATAGAATCAGCAAAATGCAGGGGGTAATAGATTTCCGGTTTTGTCCCTGTTCAGTCTTGGAAAATTTGGCTACGGGAAGTTGCGGAGGCGACGACGAGCGGAGACGGGTGAGCGCTTAGGTCCGACGCGTTTTGTCGGACGTGCGCGAGCGTCGGAGCGGGGGGTTAGAACTCGGCTTTTTAATTATGTAGATGGGGGCAGCTGGGGCTAATTTCCTTCTGAAGAGAAGGGAATTGGCACCGGCAGAACCTCCTTCGACGGCGAGCGGCTGTGAGGCGCGATGCGGAGTATATCGTGGGCGAGAAAGGAGGGGCGGCGTCAGTTTGCAGCCCCTGCCTTCTCGAACGCTATCACTATGAAACTTGAAAGGTTAAAGGTGAGGTGAACTATGAGATTCAAGAAAGGTTTTTTAAGGGGGAAGGCGAGCGCCGTTTGAGCGTAAATCATGAGTGACTACTCCCCGGCCTCAAGGCCGAAGCTTCTCAGGCAACGCTCGCCGCAACCGGCCACGTTTGCGCCTGAACGCGGAGTCCCCGCGCTTCTATTACTAAAGCCGAAACGTGGTCTCTCGGGGCCGACAGTCCGCACCCTTCACAATGATGCCAGCGCTCATGAAGCGTCTTCGACACGCGCCTCCCGCAGAGATATTCCTGACTCGTGCCGTTCGGGTTTACTGTCCCAAGCCGCTAGTGCAAAGCTATGCACTTTCAGTGCAAGACTTTCAGTTGCGACACACTTCTGGAAATGCTAGAAGTGCGAGTGAATGAAAGAGAACAGATACGGCAGCCATACTGTCAGCAGATTGACCGCGCACCTGATATGGGCAACTAAGTACCGCTATCATGTGCTCACGGGTGACATCAAGGTTCGGTGTCGAGACCTGCTCATTCAAATCTGCGACGCCGAAGATGTCCGAATACTCAAAGGAGTGGTGAGCAAAGACCACGTCCACATGCACATCGAGTATCCGCCGTCTAAATCACTGAGTGATTTAGTCAAACGGATGAAAGGGCGCACCTCTCGGATGCTGCAACAAGAATACCCGGAGTTGCGCAAAAGATATTGGGGCAGACACTTCTGGGCCATCGGGTACGGTGCATGGAGCACGGGCAACATTACAGAAGAGATGGTGCAAGAATATCTTGAGCACCATCGAGAAGCATCCAACACAGAGACTGAAACATTCATCCTCGAATGAGATGGACTTTCAGTCCTGGTCAAATCTCTGCACTTTCAGTGCAGAGTGATTTAGTTGCGGGTTAAAGCGCCCGGCACTCTCAGCCTTGTACGCGATGAACCCTTTCAGGGGTGCGCCGGCGACTTCGCTTTCTTCGTTTTGGAAAATCAAACTGAACGACCAATATGCGAGAGTACAACGAGCTGACCACTGGAAAGAGTATCGGCTCATCAATTAAATCAAAAAGTTACGACCACTTTCGGGTGGTCGTAACTTTTTACTGGCTCCTTTGTTGGCCCCACTCGCGCCTGGCGACACCACGTTTTATGCTCCCTTATTGCCTCAGGGTGTCAGGTCTATACATATTATGGAGATAGAGAAGCCCAATGATGACTCCGTCGGATTCTTTATGGACACCCTCCACGTGTCGGTATCAATCGGTTTACTCTCGTAGACGATGAGCGATGGACTCGCTGTAAAGCCTCCTCCCATCACTTTGTCACCGGTTAAGCAGGAGAACTCCGTAACGGTGTCGCCCTGCGAGCCTCTATTCGCAGAGCGTGTCGGCAATTCGCGTATATAAAAGGTCGGAGCAGCTCCCGACCCCGGTGTTCCCGGATCACCCTTTTCGCCCTGCGGCCCTTGAGGACCTTGCGGCCCCTGTATGCCCTGCAAGCCGTTGCAGACGTATTGCGGCGATGTGCCCGGAACCTGATTGCCCTGAGCATCGACTATAACGACCACTAACCCTCCGGCAGTGCCACAGCCCTGCGGGTAGGTTGAGCCGTCATCCATGAAAGTCCTGATAGAAAATCCCTGCGGCCCTCGCGGCCCCTCCGGCCCCTGCGCTCCATCAGCGCCTTGCGGCCCCTGTGGCCCTTGCGGACCTTGAGGGCCGCGCGCTCCGGTCTCCCCTTGCGGTCCCTGCGGCCCTTGAATGTTCCAGCTCAGTTCTATCTCAGGGCGCTTACATTGGCCCGGCCCGTCTACCTTTCGCAGTAAACCGCTCCCCTTCAGATAGCAGGCGTAAATGATATTGCTGTTGGCGGGTTGTGTGTTGGCGGCGTTTTTGTTCTGCGCCTGAACGGTTGTGCCGTCCGCAAGGGCGCAGAGCGCGAGAGCAACCAGCAGGAGATATTGCTTCATCGAGGGCTCCTTATGGATTAAGATGTTAAGGATAAATTTTAAGATGAACCAGTTGAAGTAAGACAGGGCAACAGCAGATTTCCCGAGGCCATCTCAAAAAAAAGACTAACGTGAGTAGAAACCTATAATGAAAGCTGATTTCCAGTCAAGCCAGGCGGCGGTGGGTATGTTGAATGATAGAATCAGCGTTGAAGGGTCAGGCACGGCAGAGAGGTTACGGCAGACGACGCCTAACAACTCATTCAACTCTCGCTTGAAGGCACCTTTCTAATTGCCCTGTCAGCCGCTACACTCTAATACCTGAAATTCTCGCTCAATCGTCCAACCTGCCGAGAAAGGACGTGGCCGTTCCTGGGGGGGTAGTCCCGGCGTTGAAGGCCGCCACGTGAAGATTCCAATGATTCCAAAAATCCGGCTCATTGCCTAACTCATACATGCTTTGGATGGCAGAGCGGAGATTGTGACAAAGCACCTTGCACAGAACCTTATTAAGCTGAATTATCTTTTTATAGATAACCGAGACAACCGCTATTTTATCAAAGCCTATCTATCAACCTACTTTCGCTTGACGATGCTGCGTCTCCGCGGCTTCACTGGCGTTCTCAGGTCGAGTAGTCTCTTGTGTCTCGACTCAATAATCGCAATGAGATTCTGGTGGCTTAATCCGAGCAGGTGCGCTGCACGTGTAACTCTACCGTGACTCTCTTTAAGGGCGTGCTCAATTAATCGCTCTTCGTAGAGCCGCACCTCCTCTACGAGCGAAAACTCAGCCCACGGATCAGCCATCGTGCCTTTTCCAGTCGTGCGCTGTAGTACGAACTTTAATGCCTCTTCCCTGATGGGCTGTCCCTTCGAGGCGATCACGGCACGCTCGATAATGTTACGCAGCTCACGCGCATTACCGTAAAGCGGTAAATCTCTGAGAGCTTTAATGCTTCCCGATGTAAAAGTGACTTGCCTGCCCGCGCGCTCAGAGATTTGTTCAATGAAATGTTTTGCCAGCGCAGCAGTGTCTTCAGGCCGCTCCCGCAGAGCCGGAATCTCTATTTCAAACGTTGCGATGCGATAGAACAGGTCTTCACGGAAGCGATGCTCTTTGACAAGCTTTGAAAGTTGAACATTAGTGGAAGCAATAATCCGCAGGTCTACATATTCCGGCGCGTTTGCGCCGACGGGCATAATCTCCCCTAGCTCTATCAACCGTAGAACTTTGCCCTGATTACCCTGGCTGAGTTCTCCGATCTCATCTAACAGTAGCGTGCCGCCTTCAGCTTCACGAACTATGCCCGCATAATCCGTGACGGCGTCCGTGAAACTGCCTTTGCGATGCCCGAAGAGTTGCGATTCGAGAAGAGTATCAGTCAGAGCGCCGCAATTCAGAGGCACAAAAGCGCCTGCTCGCCCGCTCCAATGATGAATCAGCCGCGCCAGGACTTCTTTGCCGACTCCGGTTTCTCCGGTAATCAGAATGGGAAGATTGGTGCGGGCCAACTGTTGCGCCTTCTCAACCAATTCGTCAATCTGCTCGCTGGCATGAACAAAGGAGACAGGTTCTTTACGTTCCTGTGTGTCAGGTGCTTTAGGAGCCATCACACGCTTAACGCAGGCACGTAAACGTGAGATGTCCTCCGCATCCTGTGTGTTTGAGAGCCAGTCGTCAGCGAGCATGTAGACTTTACGCTGCTGGTCATCCTTTATTCTTTCGGCGTGTTCTTCCAGAAGAGTGAGAGCGGCACGTCCTGCGTATTCGAGAGCGCCCGCTTGTTGGGCTACATTCATAGCACGTTGCAGCACAGCATACGATTGATCGAACCGACTAAGCCGCGCCAGCACTACTCCTTGCGTAGTCAATGCTTCTGCTAAAAGTGACTGTTCATCGCCTTTCTCAAATGTTTGTACTGCTCCGCGAATAACACTTTCTGCTTCAATGTTTCGGCCCTGTGCCAGCAATAGACGGGCGCGTGTGTCATCCACCTGTGCGATGATGCCGCGCTCTTTCAACTTCACTAACATGCGGCGAGCGCGGGCAAGATGTTCACTTGCGTCATCATAACGACCGAGCAACAAGAGCAAGTTTCCAAGATTAATCTCATCGCGTGCGCGAAGGCGCGCATGCCCAGCTTGTTCAAAGTGGTAACTCGCGGCGATATACTCAATAACTGCGCGATCCAAGTAGTCCTGGCGGTGTTCGGCTGTGCCAATGCGTTTGAGCACAAGCGCAAGCTGTCCGTGAAATACACCTTTCGAGACATGATCTTTATTCGCATCAACAATCGGAGCAGCTTCAGTTAAAATATTGAGCGCGTCGTGGAATCTGCTTGTTGAGAACTCTACCAATACGCGCCGAAGTAAAGTTTTAGTCTTAAGCCTAACCTCCGTTTCACCAGCACGTGAAACGACATCTTCTAAAAGCACACGCGCCTCATCGAATGCACCTTCGCGCCAGTAGCAAAGCGCAATCTCGCTACGCGCGGCGTTAGCTTTACTCGGCTCTCCAGCCCTTTCAAAGAGAGCAACGCTTTCGCTGATGAGGCGTGTCGGCGGTGCGGGAATGCGCAGGCGCAGGAGCGGACGGGCGCTTGACTCGCCGATCAACCCGAAAGACAATTCACCACCCGTTTGGCGCAGGACGTTGATTAAGGCCATCAGGTCTTGTTCTTGTAGCGGAGCGATACGAGCGGAATCCACGCTACGGCTTTTGTCGTCAAAGACGGAGTAGAGGCCGGGCGCGAGATAGCTTTGACTCCGGCTGGCTTCAACAGATTCAGTTCGTGTACTCTGCGCAGGCATGGAGGTTGAACCGCATCCGGTAGATAGAAGTGAGACGCCGAGTAAAATCGAGCCGATTATCAAGACCGTAGCTGATATAGCAAACAATTTGTTGTTTGAAACTCTCATCATCTTTTCTCCCATCAAAGCTTTCAATCTTCTGGTGCCATACAGCCGAGCCAATACCGTTATACGACAGTTCTCCCGGTTGCGATGCGAAGGCAAGCTTGCTGAACTGCAACTAACAGCGGGAGTCAGAATCCAGGGGTCAGGAGTCGGAAGGAAAGGCTTAAAACTGCTTCTGTTTTTATTCTGGCTTCCGGATTTTGACTCCTATATTCTGTTCTTAGCTCATACTTTCCTTTCTCTGTCGGAGGCACAGGTTGAGACGGCACAAGAAACTGGGGCTTACGGAGAGACTGAGCACAGGATATTGGCCTTTGAGGTTCGCACTGCGATCTTCAGGCAGTGTGAAGCAGGCTTTCACAGTTGATTAGCTCAGGCGTTGTAAAGAGTTAGGGCTTAATCTCTGAAATCTGAGAATCGGGTGCGAACCTCAGTGCAAAAGGACACACCGGGAATTGAGATTGAGAAGAAGTCGCTGAAGTTGAATGAGATAGGAGACGGCGCAAGGGAAGAACAAGTCGCTGAGGTTCGCACACATTGAAAGTATTGACTTTAAGGAGGAAAAGTAGGAAAAATGGCGGCGGTCAAAGAGAGGGCAAGTCGGGGTACGGCAAATAGGGAATGTAAGTTTGAGCAAGCGTAGGTGTTATTGAGAGGGCAGTGAGAATGAAGGCCGCGTTGAAAGCGGATTGAAACTTCGTCAGTTTGCCGTACACGGCGACATCGTGGGTGTGAGAATGAAGGCCGCGTTGAAAGCGGATTGAAACTTTTCGATGGGCTCCTCTTCATCGTTTTCTTCTCCGTGAGAATGAAGGCCGCGTTGAAAGCGGATTGAAACCGAGAGGAGTTCGCGCTGAACGTCTTCGCTGTGCATGAGTGAGAATGAAGGCCGCGTTGAAAGCGGATTGAAACTCACCCAGACGTTTTGACGTCTTCGTTGGCTACGTGAGAATGAAGGCCGCGTTGAAAGCGGATTGAAACTTTATGGCGCTCGGTCCAGTCTGCGCGCTTGCGGTGAGAATGAATGCCGCGTTGAAAGCGGATTGAAACTCTTCTTTTCACGTTTTCAACCTCCACTTTGTGGGAGAATGAATGCCGCGTTGAAAGCGGATTGAAACTCTGGCGGGGATCATAGCTTTTGCCAGCCACTGATTTCGTGAGAAAGAAGGCCGCGTTGAAAGCGGATTGAAACGTCTACTGCGTCGACTAGTCTCATGAAAGCGTCTGCGTGAGAATGAAGGCCGCGTTGAAAGCGGATTGAAACGCTGTCATGACATGGAACAGGTCGCGCAGGATGATGGTGAGAATGAAGGCCGCGTTGAAAGCGGATTGAAACTAATTGACCTTATAGACCGTCCGACCCGCGTCGTTGTAATACTTGTCGGTGGTCAAGGTCGTGAGAATGAATGCCGCGTTGAAAGCGGATCGAACTCATAGAAATTCGGCCTTTTTGGTAATATTTATGGCTTCGTTGAGAGAAGACGTTTATACTTGTGGGTTGATTTGGGAATGCCTGCGTCGGCTTAGCCTTTCTAACAAAAAGGTCAAGCAATACAATGCTGGCGAGGTGAGTTTATGACAAAGCAGATCGAAGCCATTTATGAGCACGGTGTACTGCGGCCCCTTGAACCGATTCAGTTGCCTGAGGGCGCGCGCCTTGATGTTATTGTGATCACGCGCGACAAGCAGCAAGTGGCTGGTCAGAATTCGGCTGAAATACTGTCAGAGATAGCAGCCCTTCCTCTGGAGGGAGTGGCCGATCAGTTTTCTGGCAAAGACCACGACTCAATTCTTTACCCTGAGAAGCCGGCAGCATGATCTTTGTTGACACAGGCGCTTGGTATGCCTCGATTGTGCCTTCAGACCCGGATCATCCTGCCGCTGCGGCGTGGCTGGCAGGCAACAACGAACCACTTCTTACAACTGATTACGTGATCGATGAAACCCTGACGCTACTTAGAATGAGGGGCGAACGGGCACGGTCGCTGCTGCTCGGAGAGAGATTCTTCCGTGGTGAGTTGGCAGAGGTTCACATGCTCACCGAAGAGGATATAGCTCGCGCGTGGGAGACCTTCAAGAGCTTCGACGATAAAGATTGGAGTTTTACCGATTGCACCAGCAAAGTCGTTATCGAGAAGCTAGGCATCGCACAGGCCTTCGCCTTTGATCGGCATTTCAGGCAATTCGGCACAATTCAGGTTGTGCCATGAGGCAAAATGCGTAAGAGTAACTGCCGCAGCTAAAGCGGATTGAAAACAATCGTTCTGCGTTGCGAGGCCGGTTTTAGAGGGTTAGAAAGAAAGCCGCGTTGAAAGCGGATTGAAACTCTTATCTTCCATGATTTGCTCAATGATGATAGGCGTGAGAATGAATGCCGCGTTGAAAGCGGATTGAAACGCTCCGACAAAGCGCCGCAAGGCTGCCCAGAAAGTGAGAATGAAGGCCGCGTTGAAAGCGGATTGAAACTATGACGCTCTTGTATTGGGGCAGAGCGAGATACAGTGAGAATGAATGCCGCGTTGAAAGCGGATTGAAACTGCCACAGTTGAGCCAGCACTTCGGGGTTAATCCTGTGAGCAAGAGAGCCGCGTCTAAAGCGGATTAAAACCCACCCCCGCCAGCAATGCCGAACTTTATGTGCAGTGAGCATGAGGGTCGCGTCTAAATGTGCACGAGCCTGCTGAATGTGGAAGGCCGGAAAAAGCTTGCATCAGTGAATCTGTGGGATTATATTGTGTCCGCTTTGACGCAGTGCTCTGGCTCTCTTTTTCTTCTATCTCTTTGAGAGAGACTTTACCGATCATAGTAGGGACTAAGTCGAACGTTGGGACGGCTATTACCTTGAGCTAACGTTCTTTTGAATGTGAGCGGGTTACAGATGACCTTTACGGCTTGGAATCGAACGGCATCTTTACAGCGCTTCGACAGTCCGATTCAGCTACAAGTTTCGACATCTCACATTCATAGCTGCTTGCAAAAGTAAACAGAGGCGCGCATTTCTTCCTCGCGGGCGCGTTACTGAATAATTAGAAGACGAAACACAGCTAACCGGGGCGTCATCTCTATCTTCGTCAAACGACGCCTTCCGCCGAAGCCATAACTCATATCTTCCGGCAAGCTTGCCGAACAGTAATCTGCAATCACTCGTATGTTAAAGAGATTGGCGTCTCAGGTTTGACCTGTCATGGCAATCCGACTTGATGTTGAGTTGTGATACTTGAATATCAGTCCTGAACAACTGAAAGCCCTCTCTTTAGCGCAGTACGAGTTTCGACTGGCTGCGTTGGCTTACGGCAATCTGCCTCCGTTTCTCGGCTCGACGTTTCGCGGCTCGTTCGGTTATGCGCTGAAGGCTGTGGCATGTTCAATGCCGCACCGGGATTGCACGCGCTGTTTGCTGGCGGAGCGTTGCCTCTACACGCGATTGTTCGAGCCGCGCGCCAATAGACCGAATGGCCTGCTCAAGCAGCAACAGAGTGCACCGCGCCCCTTCATCTTCGAGCCGCCGTTGCCCGGCCAGAAATATTCGGCGCTTCCTTTCAACATTGGACGCGCGCAAGCAAACGGCGGGAAATCTGACGGACACAAGAGACTGTTTGCCGAGCCGTTGCGTTTCACGGCTGGCGATGAGCTGCGTTTCGGCCTGACGCTCATCGGACCGGCGATTGAAGAACTGCCTTACGTTATCTATACCATTAGCCTGATGGCACGCCACGGCTTCGGGGCTCAACGCATACCGTTCGCTCTCTCAGAAGTGTTAGCGATTGACGGTTCAACAACACGCCTGAAAGTTTACACGCCCGAAATGACGCGCATCGCCCCGCACGACGTGCGTAGAGACTTAAGCGAGATGGTAAAGGACAGGCTGGCGCAACTTGAGATAACGGATACGCTACGGCTTCTCTTCCTGACGCCGACGCGCCTACGCTTCCAGAAGAACGTCCAGTCGCTCCTGCACTTCGAGCAGTTAGTGAAAAGCCTCTCGCTGCGGCTCACTATGCTGTCTCAAACACACAGCGCTATCAAACTTGATTACGACTATCAAGCCCTGCTCGCGCAAGCGCGCACGGCAACAATGCACACAGAGTGCCTCTGGCAACAGGAACTCAAACGCTACTCGAACCGCCAGGAGAAGCAGATCGAACAAGACGGCTTCATGGGCGAAGTCGTCTTCACAGGCAAAGCATTAAAGGAATTATTGCCCTTCCTCGTCGCCGGAGAATTCCTACACGTCGGCAGCGGCACAGCCTTCGGGTTGGGGCGTTATCACATCGCGGCGTGAAAGAGAGTATATGAAATACTTAATAACAATTGCTGTAGGGCCTGTACAAGAATTCATCGCCAGCGCACGCCGTAGCCGAGACCTGTGGTTTGGCTCCTGGCTTTTGAGCGAACTTTCAAAAGCTGCTGCTAACGAAATAGTTGTTGTTCATAACGATAAAGAACGACTTATTTTTCCTGCGACAGATGACCCGGATGCTCTAACTCCCGATAATGCAGTCAATAAAATTCTGGCAGTAGTTGATGACCCGAAGGCTACTGGCGATGCCGTATTGAAGGCTATGAAAAAGCGGTTGCGCGAGATTAGCAACATCGCTTTCAATAAAATCGAAAAGGACGATGCCGGTTATTCCTATTTCCTCAGAGATATTGCAGAAAAACAGATCGAAGACATGATTGAATTTTTTTGGGCAGCTTATGAATGGAAAAATGAAAATGAGTATGCTAAAGCAAGAGAGAACGCAGAACGTCTTCTTAACGCCCGCAAGTCCACACGAGATTTCAAATCGTCCGCCGCCTGGGCCTCGAACGCGCCTAAGTCTGCGCTTGATGGTCGACGCGAATCTGTAATTCACGAAGAAGCTTTTGAGAAGTTGAATGCTAAGAAGTTGAGAGCGAATTACCGCGTGCGTTCCGGGGAGCGACTTTGTGGCGTTGGCTTACTTAAACGCAACGGCAATCGCGGTGATGATAGTTTTTTCAGCACTTCGCACGTTGCAGCTTTACCTTTGATTGAAAGTTTGAAGACGCAAGAGCATAGAATTTTGATTGAAAAGTATGTTGATGAGCTCTGTACAGCACTCCATCTCGATAAAGAATCATCCGACTTAGGCAGAGTTCCCTTCAAAAAGCCTTACAGCCCGCACGAGGTTTTTTCACGCGTCGTCAACGGTCAGAAAATCAGCTACGACGGGCATATCTTATTCGCAGAACGCCTTGACGATTTAATTGAAGACAAAAGCAACAAAGCAAAAGATGATTTGGATAAAGCGAAAGATAGATTGAACAAGTTCTTGAAAACCGCTCTCAACGATGAAAAGCCCCTGCCCTACTATGCTCTGCTATTAGCTGATGGCGATAATATGGGCAAAGCCATTGACCACATCAAAGACATCAATCGTCATCGCGAGTTTTCAAAAGAGCTTTCAGCCTTTGCTCAGAGCGTTTCCGACGTAGTTAACCCAAGTTGCCAGTTATTGAATGAACGCCTTATCAACTTGATAAGCAAACAAGAACAGACTGATTTTCAAGATAAAGCCTGAGAGCGTGGTCGCATGTATCTTCTTGGGAAACAACTTCGTGATTTCACCAAAGACCGTTTCAATGCGACGGCGCAACCACTGTTTGTAATCATGCAGAGGCGGCACATCGCGCCTCTTCGAGTTGCGTTTGCGTCCGACAAGCAAGCGCACGCCATCGCTCTCTGCAAGCGCATCTTCCCATTCGTAATAAGTGTAGGCCGCGTCTGCCGCCACATCTGCCCCATCTGGCAAAGCGAGCGGCAAAGCCGCCATCCCTTCAATGTCGGAGAGGCTGCCGGGCAGGACAGAGAACTCAACCGGCACGCCTGCGACCGTCACTATCACTTGCACCCGCACGCCAAAGAAGTAGCGGCGTTTGCTCGCCAGATAGCCGCGAAACTCTGCGCCTTGCATGAGTCGACAGCGCGGGATACGAATGTTGTCGCACACGGCAATGGGAAAGGAATCCAGACTATAACGACTCTCCACGTTCAACTCCTTGATCGTCATCCCCAACTGGTGAAAGACCAACTCGATCAGTTCACTGAGCCGGGAGAGTCGGCGCGAGAGCCGCGAGCGACTCAGCATCCGAGGCATCATGCCGGAGGAATGCAGAAAGCTGCGTGCTCGTTCAAAGTTGCCGCCAAAGAAGAGCATCGCAACAATGGCGGTCGTCACCACTTCCGAGTCAGAGAACTCGGCGCGCGAGTCCTCGCTGTGCTGCATAGCCTTGAGCAGGTCATCAATGAAACAGTATATTGCCAGTGTACGGTCGTACATGCGAGAAGTCCTTTCCTTTGGCTTTTTGTTTGGCAACAAAAGTTTAGGAAAGGGCTTTTCGTTTTCAAAGAGCAGCCAAGCTCTAACTAGCAACTTGGGTTAGTTATCAAAAATCATAATGGCTCTCTCGTTTATGCGGGTGGCGATGATGTGCTTGCATTTGTTCCACTCCACGCGGTTTTGCAATGCGCTAGAGAGTTAGCGGATAAGTTCAAAGATAAATTAAAAGGTTTTGCCTTCAAAGATAATGGCAAAAATTATCAACCAACATTATCTGTCGGGGTCGTCGTCGCGCATCACTTAGAGCCTTTGCAGGATGCCCTGACGCTTGTTCGCAAGGCAGAGAAGACAGCGAAGAAAGTCGATGGCAAAGAAGCGTTCGCAATCATCTTGAGCAAGCGTAGCGGCGTTGATAAAACGATCAAAGGCAGTTGGCAAAAAATAGGCGATTATGAGCCGCTTGACCAACGCCTTCTTAATTTTATTCAGCTTCATCGTGCGGGCGAGATTCCCGATGGGGCAGCTTATGAGCTGCGTGATCTATTTCTGCGTTTGAATTGCGAAAAACAAGAGCCTGAATACAAAAAGCTTCAAGAAGCAATAAGAAAAGAAGCTGTGCGAATCCTAGGACGTAAGAAAATAAAGAGCAAAGACATCTTAGACGCGCTGACGAAAGACATTCAAAGCGAGAAGACTCCGGTCGAAGATTTGGCTAACGAGTTAATTGTTGCGCGTATTTTCGCAGACGCATTCGACCAGGCGTTTGGAAAGGTGGCGCAGGCATGAAGACTTGGATTATTGAGCCGCGAGATTCTTTGATTGTGCGCGATGGAAGACCTTTTGGGTTGGGCGCAGGAATGCGCGCAACGTCGCTTGATTTTCCTTTCCCCTCGACGACGACGGGTGGCGTTCGCACACGGGCAGGCTTGGATGCACAAGGCATTTTCGACACGAATTTGATTAGCGCCGTTAAAGGAATCGGCGTCCAAGGCCCATTACTCGTTGAGTTGGATAGCAACGGCGAGATTTATGATTGGCTCATGCCCGCGCCATCGGACGCTCTGTTGATGCGCGTTGAGGGCGATGATACGAAAGCCAAAATCAAACGCCTTGCGCCGATAGGTGTCGCACAAGATTTGATGAATCTTGAAAACGGTTTGCTTCCTATTGGCGTAGTCAACCAACTAAAAGGCAAGCCGCTTGATGAAGCCCCCCGTTATTGGCGTTGGGATAGATTCAAGGATTGGTTGATTGAAGCACGAGATCAATCAATTGATTTGAAAGACTTAGGCCATAGTGGGCCGGAAAAGGATTCTCGCGTTCATGCAAGCATTAACGATTCATTAACTACGGGCGAAACAGGCGAAAACAATCTATTTCAAACTCGCGGACTAGAGTTTCGACGCATCTTGAGCGAGGAAAAATTAAAAGATACAAAACGCCTCGCGCTGGTCGTGTTCATTAATGACAACGCACAAGCGCAAAATGTCGAAGAAGGCATTGCCCCGCTCGGTGGTGAACGTCGCCTTGTCGTTTGGCGCGAAGACAAAGCCGATCAAGCGAATAACATTCGTCTATGTCCCAATAAAATTAAAGAAGAAATCTCTCAGAGAGGCCACTGTCGCTTGATTCTCTTAACACCCGCGTTTTTCAAAAGCGGTTCTTATCCCGAAAAACTTTTGCAGACTCAACATGGCATCACGCCGAAACTAAAAGCCATCGCGCACAATCGTTATCAAGTCGTGTCCGGCTGGGACTTTGAGAAAGTCAATATCAAAAACGGAAGAACAATTTTGGGAGAACCAAAGCCAACGCGAAGGCTCGTCCCATCGGGCGCGGTTCTTTTCCTTGAACTCGATGGCGACAAGGATAAACGCGAAGAGTGGATTGAAAAAACTTGGTTAAGTTGCATCAGCGACACTGAGACAGAGAGCAAAGACGGCTTCGGTCTCGCTGTGCTTGGAGCATGGGATGGCAAACTTTTAGAGATGGAGTGAAAGACATGGGAAGAAAAGTGCCGACGGTAACAGCGCCTAATTCTATTACACCTAATTTGCAGGCAAGGCGAATCAAAGGGAAAGATGTCGCACTCATCCGACAAACACGAGAGTATGAACTCATCACACCGCTTTTCGGCGGCGGCACTGAGACTCAAAAGGCAGATCCCGTGAGCGTCATCCGCGTTCCTAGCATTCGCGGACAACTCCGCTTCTGGTGGCGTGCAATTCGCGGCGGACAGTTCGGCGGTAGCATGGAAAAAATGAAACAACGCGAAGACGAAATTTTCGGCGCGGCAAGCGTGGGTGACCAAGTAAGCCCGTCTCAAGTGCAGATTGATTTAACTGTGGCAAATCGCGGAAAGGATTTGTCTTCGGTAACTAATTATAAAGGCAAACAAGTTCACATATCTGACATTAGTTCTCCCTACGGCTACGCAGCATTCCCTTTGAGAGAAAAAAAGTTAGGCACAGTCGTTCATATTAGCTTCTCTATCTTTCTTTCATATCCCGCCAGCATTACGCCAGAAATTGAAGCAGCTTTGTGGGCTTGGGAGATGTTTGGCGGAATTGGCGGAAGGACAAGACGCGGCTTCGGCTCTTTACAGCAAAAGAGCTATAAACCAACTGTTGATAGTGTTCAAAAAGACATTGAAGGCGGTCTTATAAAACATCTCGCCGGAAACACTTTCCCGCCTAACGTTCCGCATCTCGTCAACAATTCTACTTTGATTAAAATTACATTGCCCCACAACAATGTTCCTGACGTTTGGAAATATTTGATTGGAGAGTTGAAGAAATTCAGGCAAGACCGTCCTTGGAATCCTACAAAAAATAAACCGAGTCGTAGTAATTGGCATGAGCCTGACGCAATAAGAAATTTGACAAGCTATGCTAAGTATCATCCGCCAAAATCTTCAAATGTTAATAAGTTTCCAAGAGCTGCTTTCGGATTGCCTATAATTTTTAAGTTTAGCCCTAACGATGTACCCAATGGCGACCCGCAAGAAACAACGCTTGAAGGCAAAGATGAAAGTCAAAAACGAATGGCAAGCCCTTTGATATTGCGTCCATTGTCTTGTGCTAACAATCAAGCTGTTGGTCTTGCAATTATTTTGTCAGGAACGAGTTTACCACCTAGCGGAATTATCTTGGGCGGTGCGCCCGGCAATCCAACTGTTCGTGCGGATTTAACGCCAACAGAAGCAAGCAGCATTACACCGCTTGGTGGCAATGCTGATGTCTTGCAAGCTTTTTTAGACAATCTGAAATAGGAGTTTCGATTATGGAAAAGAGATTGATGTTTGTTCATGCGCTCTCGCCTTTGCACGCGGGGACGGGGCAGGGCGTCGGGGTCATTGATTTACCGATAGCCAAAGAGAAAGCAACGGGCTTGCCTTATTTACCCGGTTCGTCTCTGAAAGGAACGCTCCGCGATGAGTTCAATGGCGACCCGCAACGCGACAAGATTTTCGGACCCGAAAAAGATAACGCAAGCGATTACGCGGGCGCGATTCAGTTCACAGACCAAACACTTCTCTTGTTGCCTGTGCGAAGTCTTGCGGGAACATTCGCTTGGGTGACTTCGCCTTACATCTTGCGAAGATTGAAGCGAGATGCGACGGACGTGGGCGTGAATGGTTTGCCCGCAGACATTCCTGAGCCGAGCAGTGAAAGTCATTGCGAAGTGTATTCAAAAGATAATAGCGGTGCTGTCACCAAGTTGATTGTCTCAGGCGTTAATAGAGTTTGCCTTGAAGACTTAGACCTCGAACCAACTGAATCAACATTAGTGAACGATTGGGCGTATTGGCTCAAGGGTAGAGTATTTCCTGTGGGAAGTCCCTGGCAAGATATGTTGGGCGCAAGGCTTTGTGTTGTGCATGACGATGTCCTCTCTTTCATTCTCAACACGGCTACGGAAATCACTGCGCGAGTGAAAATCCAAGACGATGCAAAGACGGTTCAAAGAGGTGGTTTGTGGTACGAAGAGGCTTTGCCGACAGAATCAGTCTTGTTCGGCTTGGCTCTAGCTTTTCCAAATGACAAAACAGTAATCAATGGGCAAAAACTCACACCGCAAAAAATCTTTGAAGAAGTGGGTAAGAAGCTAGACAAGACTTTGCAATTCGGCGGCAAGGCTACTGTCGGGCGCGGTATCTGTCGGGTCAGCATGAGTAACGGCGCAGCGCCAAAAGGAGGATGATAGTTATGTTGACACGCGAACAAGAATATGCGGCGACTATATACGAACAAATCAGCAAGGACATAGAACCAAGGCCGCCCGCGTCGCGAAAGAAATACGGCTCAATGGCACATAAACTTCCCGTATTAATTCGCGTTGCCGGTTTAGCTCAGGCGCTTCAGTTCGTTGAATCGCGCGGCAAGGATGAGCAGAAAATCCTGCTTCAACATCTAGCCTTGGCTCTTGGATTCACCAATGATGAAGGCGAAAACGCAATAACAGCGAAAGAGAAGTTGTTGGACAAAAGTCGAACTTCACAGCTTGGTGGTTACATGCATTTAACGCAGCAAGCATTGGCAACCCTGCAATGGTACAAGCGTTTCGCTCAATCTGTTTTGAAAGTCGAAGCAGGAGAAGAAGTGGATAATAGATAAAGAGATTTCAGGAGTTTAGACATGAGTTCAAGACGTGACGTTCTCGCACCAATTAATCTAAACATCAATGAACAGCCCAACGCGGGCTTGTGGCTGGACAAATATATCACGAGCTTGTCAAAGGACAACAAAGATGATCCGTCAAAGCCCAAACTCGCGCGCGAAGTGACACGCATCAATGAGCCTGAACACTACGAAACTATATACAACACTTGGAAAGATATTTTAGAAAACGGACTTAATGCAGTTTGTCGCAAGGCTAAAGTTCAAAATCGCATGGCTGTCGGATTGGGCGCGGATGGCGTTCTTGAAACAAGTGTTGCGCTGCACAGGACGTACGGCACGCCATATATTCCGGGCAGCGCTTTGAAGGGTTTGGCCGCGGCGTTTGCCCGTCATTACTGCGGTGATGATTGGCAACCAGATTCTAAAAAGGGCTATTACAAAATCGTGTTCGGCACAAATGATGAAGCGGGTTATGTGACTTTCTTCGATGCGCTTTATGTTCCAAATTCAGGACATGATAAGAAGGCCCTTCACTTCGACATCATGACCGTTCATCACGAGTCTTACTATCAGGGGAAGCAGGATGGTAAAGGCAATCATCTTCCGCCCGCAGATTGGGATGACCCGAACCCTATTCCTTTCATTTCTGCAACGGGCGAATACTTAATCGCATTAGCCGCGCCCGCAGACTGTGAAGCATGGCTTAACACTACGCACATGATTCTCGAAGAGGCATTAAAATGCGAAGGGATCGGTGCCAAAACTTCAAGCGGCTACGGGCGAATGGAAATCATAGACAAGCCCGCGATACTCGTTGATGAAGACAAAGCATTTGCTGATGCGCTGATTGAGAAAATCAAAAGCATTCCCGAGACCAAACTTCCGGGCGAATTGGGAGAACATGCGAACAAATTGATCAACTCGACAATCAAAGCCCAACACAAAAAGCGCGTTGCCGAATTGATTATTACGCGAACAACAAAGTTAGGAAACAAGCAACGAAAGAGATTGGAAGAGAAAAACTGGTTCGCGCCGATTCAAAGCATATTAAAAGATTAAATGCTACACGCCTTTTCATAATCGTAGATAAGTATCTAATCTGTGGTTGGCAGCTGATAGGAATCTTGTTTAGGCAAGGTGATTCTCATCAGTTCGGACACAGAGCGTTCGGGCGCGTGGCGATGATGAGATGATGACTATGTTATCAAAGATTTCTCATGGACAAGACAAAACTGACGCTACTCAACACAAGTATTCTGACATGCTTTGGAACTTACAAATACGAGCCGCTCACGCTTGAGGAAGCGCGTGCGCTTGTCTACGAGTTTCAGCGGGAGGGAAAAAGCATTCAGTCCGCCATAGGGCATCAGACAACGGCGGACTTGCTTTCGACTTTGCTCGGAATTGCCGTTTCCGTCAACCGCGTCGAGTACTGGCAAACTGTCAGGGACGCCGCCCTAATTTTCAAACTCAAAGGACGCCCGCCGGAAGGAAGAGTTTTAAGCCGTGAAGAGTTGGAAGAGGTGGGGTATGAGTTTGGTTTATTGACACGAGAGTCTTAAAAAGCGAACACTCTATAGAACGAAAAGGGTAAACTTGAAATGCCCGAACGTGCAGATATTATTGAGATACTCAGATACTTCCTTGATTTCAAAAGAAACCAGACAGGCAAATCCATCATTCTCTTTTTATTAGGCATTGTCTGTTTGGGTTGGATTGCGGGCACCGTTTACGGGTTTTTCAATCTTTTAAGTAAAGGCGTTTTTGGTTTGTTGGGCGCAACTAAACTGCTGGATGATTGGATGTGGTCTTTGGGAGTTGCGTTTTCGGATGTCGCTTTGTCGCTCATTGCCTTTTCAGGAATATATTGGTTAATGAGACGACATCTGAAACCTGCTCTGATTCAGTCGAAAACGATTCTGTTTGAAACACCTTTGCCACATGAAGGTTTGATATTTTTGTTGAGTCCTTATAAGCCGCGTGAGAGTATATTCGGCGCATTTGACAGAATTTATCTTGATGATGCGAAAGCCAGAGAGCATTTGTTGAAATCCAATTGGGGGCCTCTCGTCGTAGCCGCCCAACATCACGCCCAATCTTCGACTCTCAAACATTGCTGGTTAATATGTACGGAAGGCAGAACAGGGTCTGCTTTGCAATTCGAAAAGGCTAAGGAGCTGATAAAACACTTTGCGGGCAAAAAAGTGAAATGCCACAAACGAGAGATTGCAAGCATGAATGATATAGGCGAAGTGGCAAAGGTCGTAGATGAAATTTATGATAAAGCGCCTTTGGGAGAAAACTTGCTGCCGGAACAAATTATTGCAGATTTTACAGGCGGGACAGCCGCCATGAGCGGAGGGTTGATAATCGCTACCTTGTTGAAAGATCGTCACGTACAGTATTTCAGCCAAGACCCTGATAAACCTATTTTCAAAGAGAACAGCGAAGCCCTTACGCCTAAAGAGATAGCAGATACAAACGCACTGATAACGGTTCTTATTTCTACTTCACTACAACCCGCTAAAACCGCCGACAGAGGGGAAGATAAATAAGAAAAGATCATTTTTAGCGGAATGTTCCAGCAAAAATATCTGTTCGCAAGGCCTTCACTTTATCTACCACGCGCTGCTTGACGATACGGCCAAAGGCTATGACCGGATGGTCTTTTCAATGGATGAAAATGGTGACATCGCCGTCATCGTTGATGAATTCGCCAAAGGACGCAAGAAGCATGGAATTAAATTCGGACTCTTTACCAATATGAAGTTAAAAGACACAGCAATGGGAGAGCGAAAACTATATTCTTTTATGCATCGCTGGCGGAACGCCACAGGTTATCACCGAAACCCTCTGGTGGTTGGCGAATGAGACTGAGGACCGGGTTGACGAGATACGTGTTATCACCACCAAAGAAGGGCGCAAGAAAGTTTTGGAGAATTTGCTTGATGAAAAAAGCGGACGCTTTCATCAGTTTTGCAGGGACTTTCCAGAGTTTGCTTTTGAAAGACCTTTGAAGAAGAGAATAAAGTTCGATGGAAAGGAAGGACTTTATCTTCTCACGAACAAAGAGACGGGTGTGCCTAATCCGCGCGATGATGACGATGACCGGTTGCAAGATATACTTACAACTGAAGAGAATCAGAAAGCTGCAAACCAAATCTGCGATATTGTGCGTGAATTAACGCAAGATAAAAATGTGCATCTTCACGCGACGGTGGCGGGCGGGCGAAAGACAATGGGGCTTTATTTGATGGCCGCCATGCAAATGTTCGCCAGAAATGACGATGTTATGTCTCACGTCCTCGTTAATGCTGAAGTGGAAAATAAATTCGATTTCTTTTACATCACTCCTCAGCCTGTTGTTTTGAAAGACCGGGATGGAAAGGCTTTGAAGAAAAAAGATAAAAGCGATTTGACCACGCACGACGGGAAAATTTATCTGGCGAAGATTCCGTTTATATGCTTGCGCGGGTTGGGTCTGAATCTGTTGGATAAAACGGGAAGCCGGTACAACGAGCTTGTAGATGAAGTTCAATCACGCCTTCGTTTGATGGAAAGCGCGTTCAAGCTGCGTTTCAATTTGAAAGATAACAAAGTGATTTTCGGCACCTGTGAGGCGAAACTAAACCCCAAGGATTTTTTCGTCTATCTACTGTTTGCTTATTATCGTAAACACAACCTGGGCGATAACGGTTTTCTGATTCTGGATCGCGTGGAAAAGAAACATATCAACGCGATATGTCGCTCGTTGCTGGAAGCTAAAAACAAGCGAATCCAGCCTGACGAAGAGGACCGGTACATACGCGCGTATGCGATGAGCATGCCTCGCGGTGAATATGTCTATCGCGCTTACAAAAAAGGGATGAAACGGAAGCTCAACACAAACAACGATGACTATGTGACGGCAGAAGTTAAAAGTTTCTTTCGTGTGGCTATTGGAAAAATAGAGAATGAGCTTGAGACAGCCAAGCCTAAGTTTCCGCCCGAATGTTTTCTGCCGCCGAACGACCATATACGAGGCTCTGCAACGAGAGCATTTGCTTTGAAGATACCTCCCGACCGCATAGAGCTTCCAACATCCTTATCCAATACTTAGTCTTTTCTTCCGAACGCCGCACGGCGAGCGATTGCGTTCCGGCAACTATTGTCTTTGCGATGACTAAGCGCCAAAACAGCGTGAATCTGCAAACGAACTGCGAACCTCAGCACAAAATGACACGCTGGAGATTGAGTTTGAAAGAAATCAGTATGATTAAAAGAGATACCCCCAGCAAAAGCTAAGATTAAAATGTCCTGCTTCACACTAATTGAAAATATTGACTTCAAGGAGAAAAAGTCAGATAAATGGCAATAACCTGCGGCGCTATGAGACGAGGCACGGCAAAATGGCTTCGTAAGTCTGAGATGGCATAAGTGTTACAGAGATGACAGTGAGAATGAAGGCTGCGTCTAAAGCAGATTGAAACTTTATTAGGCTAAAACCCGGTGAATCCTGATGAGGGTGAGAATGAAGGCTGCGTCTAAAGCAGATTGAAACATAGACGACAATTCTATCGACGTTGCCCTCACCATTGGTGAGAATGAAGGCTGCGTCTAAAGCAGATTGAAACATCTTTACCGCTACTGTCAGTTCATCGGAGTGTTCGTGTCGTATAATTGAGCGCGCTAAGGTCGGATTGATGGAAAAACAGGGTGGCTTGTTTAATATGAGCAAGCCACCCTGTTTGCTTAGAGATTCCAGTTGGGTAGTTCTTGGCAGGGGCTATCTATTTGCGCGCTGGCAACATTTTTCTATTGCTTGTGCGCCTGTGATTTCGCTTGATCCGCCGCGGAAGTAGTAATGGCAGGGTACATCCGGCATTTGAAGCACATCTTGCTATGCTTCCTTTTATCTGTCATTGCTCAAGCTCTTTTCCGGCGCTTGTGAAGGCGCTCGGCGACCGCATTGATGAATCGCTCGTCGTTGACCAGAGATGAAAAGGGGTCGCCTTGGTCGCGCTCCATGACGGCGCGCAATTCATTGTTGATCTGCGTTTGATAGGGAGCGGCGTGCGGCGCAGCGGCGCGGCGCTTGAAATATTCCAGCACGTCGCCGTCCACGTACATCGTCACCCTCACCTTGCAATCGGAGAGCGTCCCTTCGCCGGGTTTGGTTTGGTGGCGGCGCGGGATGCACCTTAAACCGTGCGCCCGTGCGCGTTCGCTCGTCTCTTCAGTATCTTTTTCTGTTCTCTTCATATTCATTTACCATCTAGGGTTCAGCACGCCGCGCCGTAATAAAATGCAGTTCATCGGGAGTGGGTTCGGTGTAAACCAAATAGACCAAGCCATAGCTAGTCAGCCCAATGATAGCGTAGCGCGTTTCATCTGCTGTGGAGTGGACTACGTCTTCAAATTCGACGGCAAAAGGGTCGCTGAAAATTTCTATGATCCGCACAAACTCAACGTGGTGCTCGCACTCGACCTACTCCGCTTTGTCTTCGTCCCACGAAAATCTAACTGGCCTATATATACTTAGGCATATTCATTGTAGCCAATCAAGGTGGCGGAAAAGCGAACAGAGCGTTGCGCTCCGTAGCCTCTCGTGAAACATGCGTGAAAGTCTGTATCAACATCCGTCCATAAGCCGTCGCTTCAAAAGGCCGTGAACGTCCGTTTTTGTCGGCATTTCATGCAAGGGTCAACTGTAGTCAACAAGGGCACTCCTTATTGTGACAAATACAACAAACTTCCACTAAAATCTGCGCCAGCAAAATATTTCCGCTTTATTGATCCTTTGTACAGTGACACGGATGCCCATCCTTTGGGTCGCAACGCTCAAGGGTATAGCGGTTCAATCAAGAATTCTCTAACGGTGGGCGTTGACAAATAAACGGGCGGGAGTTGGAAACCGTTTAGTTTCCAACTCCCGCCCGTCTGTTTATGCAGTTGCAGAGGTGTTAATAACCTCCGTAGCCGTCGGCGTAGCCGTTCTCGAATCCGTCGCGGAAATAACGGCGGTACAAGTCCTTGTCACCCAGACGTGAGCTGTAATCCTTCGTGGCCTTCTGATAGGCGCTCTCGTCCCTGAAGTCGTAACGCTCATTGCGGTTGCGATCCTTGCGGCCTTCCTTGATGCCTTCGTTGTAGCCTGCGTTCAAGGCCGTCTGTCGAAGCTGGTATGAGCCACCATAGTTGCCGCCACGCCGGTTGCGACCACGACGATTCCGATCATTGTCGCGGTCGTCGTCCTGATCTCTGTCACGGTCGCGACCGTACGACCCGTCCTGATCGTTTCTGAATTGCGCCTGAGTTGTGATGCCCGACGCCCAACCGATACCTGCCAGTAAAGATAATGAAAGTATTGCTCCTGAGAGTTTGCTTTTGAAGTTGATTGATTTCATCTCTGACCTCCTGCCGCGGCAAGACAGCAACTTGTATGCCCTTCAGGAAGGAGAGACGATTGTTGGATTTTGTGGGCCAATCACGTCGTGACCAGTTCAGACTTTACACGAAATCGTTTTATCTTAAACTACTTCGGTAAGAGAAAAGCGGAGACTGAAACTGCCTTTAAGCATTTGGGCAATCGCGTTATCTTTATTCAAAAGTTTATCAGCCTACCCACGAGCAGGCGGGTGTAACCGCAACTCTACTACAGTCGTCTTAAATGACAGGATGTTTCTTGCCAAGAGAATGAGAAAGCTCGGCTGGCATCGATGGCTGTTGTTGCTGCTGTTTCTGGTGGCCGTCTTTGCCACAGGACTTTTCGCCGTGCGCGCAGTACGTCGCGCCGTCTACTGGCGTTATCACAGGGACGAAACCATTCGCCCCTGGATGAGCGTGCGTTACGTGGCGCGCTCCTACCGCGTACCGCCCCAAGTGCTCTATGAAGCGATAGGCGTTGAGCCCCGCGCGCGAGACCGCCGCCCGTTGAGAGAAATCGCGCGTGAGCAGAATCGGTCTGTAGACGATTTAATCTACGCGTTGCAGGAAGCAATCAAACGCTGGCGCGCGTCGCCTCAGCACGGGCCGCAGCCATCCTCAAGCGGCGGAGGTGGGCCGCCATGAGCCTCAGCGATTACGTGCTCAGCACGCTGGGCATCTACGGCCTGCCCGTCTTGTTCGCTGCCCTTTTGATAGGCGCGGTTGGCCTCCCATTGCCCGGAACCCTGTTGTTGCTCGCCGCAGGCTCATTCATCGAAGAGGGTGAAATGAGCCTCTGGCCTGTGATTCTGTTGTCGGCTACGGGGGCGATTCTAGGCGACAACGTCGGATACGTGCTGGGCCGCTGGGGTGGCCGTCGTGTGAACGCGTTGCTCAGCCGTCTTGTCGGCGGCCAGAAACGACTTGCACAGGCAGAGACGTGGTTGAAGCGCCGGCAAGGCGCAGCCATATTTTTGAGCCGCTGGCTGTTGACGCCTCTAGGGCCGGTCGTGAACCTGAGCGCTGGCCTGACAAACTATTCATGGCGGCGCTTCCTTCTCTACAGCGTCACGGGCGAAGCGTTGTGGGTCTTGCTGTACGTTCTGCTGGGCAGGTTCTTCAGCGACCGCGTGCAGGCCATGAGCGACCTTTTAGGCGATGTCGTGTGGATGACGGTCAGCCTGCTGTTTGTGGTCCTGCTCGGTCACAGTCTCATACAGTATTTCCGCCCGACGGAAAAGACGAAGACGTCCGGTCCGCTCGTTGACGACAGGTCCGGATGATTTGTTGCTAAAAATCTTCGTCCAGAAAAATGGTCCGGGGCAAAGAAATTGTTGTAACTGACTTCTTCTCTCAGGCGTTTTGATTAATAGGTCGGGCTCTCCCCGTTGGCGCTGTCACAGCGCGGGGAATTGTGCCCGGCCTATTTTTTTTGAGAAAGGGGAAGGTGATGAAAAAATTACTCGCACTTACACTGTCACTAGCTTCAATCGTGTTCGTAGCTTCATCGGCAGAGGCGAAGGTCGGGAGTTCAACAGTCGCTCCGGCGACGTCGATTACGGCTAACGAGGCCGCCGCGCAGTTCAGGACTCAGGGAATATGGGGCAGACGTAATAACCGGCGCGCTCACGTTGTGACGCAGACCCGGCTCGTTCGTTACGGAAGGCGAATCTACCGCGAGACCTATCAGGTCAGGTATCTGCCCAACGGCAGAACGCAGACGAGGTTGATAAGCCGTGTGAGAGTGCGCTAAGCGTTACGAAACAGTCAGGGGCCGGTCTGCCGGAACGGATTTACCAAGGCAGACCGGCTTCTGCTTACATGGCTTTATCTATCTGACCTTGTGGCTTCTATCAGGACAGAGCGTTCAGGCTGATAGCGCTTTAACACTATAAAGGTTACAGATGTACGATACGGTGTTTGCCAATAGGTCAGATGGAGTTGGAAACTAAGTTTATTCAGCCACTTAACTTATGGAATGGGAGTTGCTATTCCATTTATGGAATCAATTGGGGTTCTAACGGTTAGAGGGGGAAGGAAAATGAAAGTTAGCTATATTAAGCGATTGGTCATTTCATCCGTGGTCGGTGTGGTGTCGCTGGTGGGAACAAGCGGCCTGGCCTACGCGCAGGGGCGTGGTCAGGGACGTGGTCAAGAAAGACAGGAGCAGCGACAGCAGGAGCGACAGGAAAGGCAACAGGAGCGTGCGCAACAGCGCAACGAGCAACAGCAAGCTCGTCAGGTCCAGCAGCAACAACAGCAGCAGGTGCAACAGCAACAAGTTCAGCAGCGCGTGGAGCAGCGTCAGGCTCAGCAGCGCCAGCAGGAGTTGCAGCAACAGCAGCGACAGATTGAGATTCAACAGCAGCGACAGGCTGCGATTCAGCAACAGCGACAGGCTGCCATTCAACAGCGCCAGCAGCAGCAACAGATTCTAGTCCAGCAGCGACAGGCGCAACAGCAGCAAATTCAACAGCAGCGTCAGATTCAGTTGCAGCAGCAACAGGCTCAGATACGTCAGGGCCAGATAGCGCAACAACGCTCCGTCAACGATCGCCAGCGTTTGATCTGGCAACAGCAGCAGCAACAGCGCGTCTCGCTCTATCGCCAGCAACTGGAACAGCAGCAGCGCATCGCGCTCCAACGACAGCAGTCGCTTCAGCAGCAGAGACGTATAGCACAGTGGCGCTACCAGCAGCAGTATCTGGCTTACATGCGCCAGCAGCAACTACGTCTTCAGAACCAGAGTTACAACGATCAGTACTACTACGCGAATCCTAACTATCGCTACAATCGCGGAGGCAGGTACTACGAGACGAATCAATACGGGGCCGAGATGCTCAGGCAGGCCATCAACTACGGCTACGAGCAGGGCTTCCGTGCAGGACAGGCTGACAGGGAAGATGGCTGGAGACAACCGAGCTATCAGGACTCCTACGCCTATCAGGATGCAAGCTACGGATATAACGGCTACTACGTTGATTCCAACGAGTACCGCTACTACTTCCGCGAGGGCTTCCGCAGGGGTTATGAGGACGGCTATTACAGCCGCTCGCAGTACGGCAGATACTCCAACGGTACTGCCAACATCCTGACGACCATCCTTCAGCAGATACTCAACCTTCAGCTCTTCAACTAAAGAGCAACTGAGGTTGGTCAATAAACGAGCGCCCGGTCTCCACAAAGTATAAAAGGAGACCGGGCGCTCGCTCTCTTTAAAGCAATTGAGGGAGATGTTTTGATTCCAGTATCGGGCGTCAGACGGAGAGCAAGGACTAAGTCTAGCAGGCAAGCGCTTGAAACGCCCGGATAAGCTTGTGATACTCACTCGCCAGTGATAGAGTGCGCGCCGAACAGTATCGGAAAGACTGCTGACCACATCAACCAGCAGCAGTGAACGAAAGCTGTACGGCGGGCTGGAGGAGTGATGAACTCCATCTGGCCCGTTCGCTTTTACTGGCGACTAATGCAACAAAAATGGAGCAGTCCCGCTTCGGTTGACACGCCCCGAACGCAGCCTTTATACTGCCCTCTTTTCCGCGAACAAAAAGCGTGAAAATCCACGGCCAGGTAGCTCAGTTGGTAGAGCGCGGCCCTGAAAAGGCCGGCGTCGGCGGTTCGATTCCGTCCCTGGCCATCCGTCAAATGAGTCCCAAGTCCAAAGTCCCAAATCCCAAGTCATAGAAGATTTATTCGACTTGGGATTTGGGACTTGAGACTTGGGACTCTTGTTTAGCGTTTCCAGTAGTTCTTGATTTTTTGCGCGAGCAGGGGGAAGGGGACGTATTCGGCCTGTCGCCCGGAGCGGCGCAGCTCCTCTATCATACGCATCGCGCCGTCTGCGTTGCGCGTGTGCACCATGATGGTCGAGGCGCGCTGCACTTCGGGACGCGCGGCGAGCCACAGCGCTACGGCGTATCCGGTTCTTTCATCATCGTTTGATTCCGAGTGGTAGTGCTCGGGCAGAAGGTCGTGGTCTAAAAAGATGGCGTCGTAGAGATTTGCTTTGAGCATCTCAAGGGCGCTCTGGACATCTTCGGCGACGTCGAGCTGGTCGCCGCGAAAACGCTTGGCGAACCAGGCATGACGCCGCGTGTCGTCGTCCAGCAGAAAGACGCGAATCGGATTGCGTTCGGCGCTCCGGCCGCCTATGCCGAGCTTTCTCAGCATTCCGTTCCAGATGCTCATCTCTTGTAGGATTAAAACCCCCGTGGTGAGAATAACGGTCGTGGCGCTTTGACTTGCTCAAGGATTGAACCAGCATGCATGCGTTAACTATACCACAAGTCCGCGCTGGATGGAGACGCGCGGGGGCGCAGGCAAAAGAGCGTAAAGCCGTAGAGGTGTTGTATTCTTGCGGGCAAGATGAAGCAGATTTTACAGAACAATAAGACTGGCCGCCTTGAGGTCGTGGAAGTGCCGCCGCCCGTGGCGCAAAGGGGGCGCGTCTGTGTACGCACGGCCCGTTCTTTAATCAGCGCGGGCACGGAGCGCCAATCGGTTGATCAGGCGAAGAAGAGTCTTTTAGGCAGAGCGCGCGAGAATCCGGAGCTGGTCAGGCAAGTGCTTGAGCGCGCGAAATCGGAAGGCGTGCTGAATACCTTCAGCGCCGTGCGCTCGAAGCTCGGCTCTTTCACGGCGCTCGGCTATAGCGCGGCGGGCGTGGTCGTAGGCGTGGGCGAAGGCGTCACGGATTTTCAGGTCGGAGAGCGCGTCGCGTGTGCGGGCGTGGGCTACGCCTCGCACGCGGAGATGCTGTCGGTTCCGAAAAATCTTTGCGCGCGGCTGCCCGAGAATGTTTCGTTCGACGCGGGCGCGTTTGCCACGCTCGGCGCAATCGCTTTGCAGGGCGTGCGTCTGGCAGAGCCCACGCTCGGCGAAGCGGTGGTCGTCATCGGCCTAGGGCTTCTAGGACAATTGACCGTGCAGCTTTTGAAGGCGAACGGCTGCCGCGTCTTCGGCCTCGATCTTGACCCGCAAAAAGTCGAGCTTGCGCGCAGGCTCGGAGCAGACGGCGCGGCCCTGAGCGATGATGATGCGAAGCAAGCTATTATGAATTGGTCGCGTGGTCGCGGCGCAGACGCCGTGTTGATTACGGCTGCGACTTCGTCGAATCAGCCTGTGGAACTGGCGGGCGAGATTTCGCGCTTGAAGGGGCGCGTCGTGGTGGTCGGTCTGGTGGGGATGAACGTGCCGCGCCAGTCATATTTTAAGCGCGAGCTTGAGCTGAAGATTTCCATGTCATACGGGCCGGGCCGCTACGATGCCGAGTATGAGGAGCGCGGGCACGATTATCCTTTCGCCTATGTGCGCTGGACGGAAGCGCGCAACCTTGAAGCCTTTCTGGATTTGGTAGCTTCGGGCAGCGTCCGTGTAGAGCCTCTCATCACGCATCGCTTCGCGGTCGAAGACGGCGAGCGCGCCTACCAGCTTATCTCTGGCGAGACGAAAGAGCCTTACCTCGGAGTGCTGCTTGAATACGACACTGAGCGAGAGTTAGCGCGCGAGGTCGAGCTTTCAAAGCCGCAGAAGAAGACCGCGCAGCCCGCCTCTCAGGTTCATGTCGGTTTAATCGGCGCGGGCGGTTATGCAAAGGGGATGCTGCTGCCGCAGTTCAAAGCGGAGGGCGTGGAGTTTGAATCTGTCGCCACGGCGACGGGTGTGACGGCGCGCAACGTGGGCGAGAAGTTCGGCTTTCGTCGCGCCGTGGCCGAAGCAAATGATGTTATTGATGACGAGCGTGTGAATCTGGTAGTGATTGCCACGCCGCATTCCTCGCACGCTCCGCTGGCAATACGCGCGCTCGGCGCGGGGCGAAATGTTTTTGTCGAAAAGCCACTGGCGTTGAATGACGAGGAGCTTGAACAAATGCTCAGTGCTGCGCGAGCGTCGAGCGGGCAGTTGATGGTTGGATTTAACCGCCGCTTTGCGCCGCTTGCGCAAAGGGCACGCGCGATTTTCGCTGGCCGCTCAAACCCGCTCTCGATTTCTTACCGCGTCAACGCCGGTCGCATCCCTCGCACGCACTGGATTCAAGACCCGACGGAAGGCGGCGGGCGCATTATTGGCGAAGTCTGCCACTTCGTAGACCTGATGCATTTTCTGACGGGCGCGCATGCGACGCGCGTCTATGCCGAATCAATCGCAAGCCGCAGCCCGGATGTCCTGAACGAAGATTCCGTCTTCGTCACGCTCAAGTTTTCCGACGGCTCAAACGGCTCGATTGCTTATCTGGCCGAAGGCGATAAGAGTTTGGCGAAAGAGCGCGTCGAGATTTTCGGCGAGGGGAAGAGTTTTGTGCTGGACGATTTTCGCGCTTGTTCTCTTTATCAGAACGGGCGCGAAGAGCAAGTCAAACTGCGCGCACAGGACAAGGGGCAGAGGGAAGAGGTGCGCGCCGTGTGCGCGGTCGTGCGCGAGGGCGCGCACGTTCCCATTGATTTAGACGATCTGGCGGCCACGACTCGCGTCACTTTTCGCATCCTCGACTCTTTGCGCAAGGGCGCGCCCGTGGAGGTTTAAAAGTTTTCCACATGTGGAAAATTTTTCTTTCGACAGATTTCACGTAACACTCTTGCAATCTCTTTTTTGAATGCTATAATCCGCTCGCCTCTCGCCGACAAAGAGGCAAATAAAAATCCGTTTTCGGGCCTCCCCGGCCCACCCCCGCGATAAGCTTTCAGGTTAAGAGGACTACGAAGCTTCTTTGATGTCGTCAGACAACGCCAAAATTCGCCCGCTCTTTCCCACGCAGGATGATGCGTCGGAGGAAGATCGTTCGCAAAGCGGGCGCTCCGGTGGTGATGCTTCGCCCGTGTGCCAGTTCTGTTTCGGCACAGGGATGGAGATTGTCGCGGGGCGCGGCGCGCGTCGTTGCCGCTGTAAGACACAGGACACGCAGGCCAGACTTCTGGAAGCCGCGCGCATCCCGCGCCGCTACGATTTGTGCTCGCTTCAGAATTATTATCCGGTCAAGGGCAACGGCACACAGCTTCGTGCCTTCCAGTACGCGTGGCGACTGGCGCGCGAATATCCGGCGGTGGATCGCGGGCTGGTGTTTATGGGTCCGGTCGGAGTCGGCAAGACGCATCTCTCCGTCGCCATCATGCGAACGCTGATTGAGAAAGGCGTCTCCTCTCTCTTCTACGAATTTGGCTCGCTCCTGAAAGAGATACAGAACTCTTACAACCCCATCTCGCAGACTTCCGAATTGAAAGTCTTAGAGCCTGTGTTTCAAGCAGAGGTTTTGGTGTTGGATGAATTGGGAGCGTCGAAGCCTACGGATTGGGTGCGCGATACGATGATGCAGATCATCAACACGCGCTACAACGACCGGAAGCTGACGATTTTCACGACGAATTATCTGGACGGGCGACGTTCAGAAAAAGACGAGATTCTGGAAGAGCGAATTGGTGTGAGATTGAGAAGCCGCCTCTACGAGATGTGCAAGACCGTCCACATAGAGGGCGAGGACTATCGCAAGAAGTTTGATACGCCCTAGCTCTAAAAACATAGCAATTATCCATACCGGATTAGAAGAGAAAGATCTGGCCTTCGAGTATCTGGAAAAGGCTTAAGAAGCGGTTTGAAAAGTCCCGTAGGGACGTGGATGTTTATAGTTTAACGGCATCAATCAAGAATCAAGCTCCGTAGGAGCGACATGTGATAGATATAGAACATGACGCTCCTACGGAGCTTGTTATGTGTTTGTCATCTGTCGGCTATAAACATCCTCGCTCCTACGGAGCTAAACCAATGACAGCGACTTTTCAATCAGTTTCTAACAAATTATTTGCCCTCAAAATCTCAGACTGAGCCGCTACCCGCCTAGCAAATGACTGGACAAAGCGGCTTTCGTCCCTCCCTTGCCCGCTTCGGCGTTGATTTAGCAAATCTTTAATAAATATTTGGGCACAGTTTAAGTACTTCCTCCGCTTTCCCGGTTAAATTCTACTTTACCGCCGGTCGCGGTGATTAAAACTAAGACAAGCAAGCTCTCGTTGCGATTGGGTTGAATCGTTCGTCGCCATCATCCCTGTCACGCATGACGCGTAAGCACTTATTAACACAGTCAAGCTGTTGATTCGCACGCTCTGTGGAGGGGCGGGCGGCTCACCCTCTACGGATAGATTTACGCAATGTGAGCCCTCAACCCCGGAGGACGAAAATGAGGAAGTCATTAGCCAGTCTATTCATCGGCCTTGCGCTGGCGGCTGTTCTGGCCGTCTGGATTCAATCTGCGCGGGCGCAGTCGGGATTAGTGCCGCTCAGGCACTTCCACCGATTTATCTTCTCGTACAATCAAGGCTACGGGACTCTGCTGACGCGCGACTTCAACGAGGGCCAGAATGCGGGTCTCTTCTACAGAGGGTCTCTCTTCGGCGGAGTTTTCGATAACCAGCAATGTGGCACTATCCCCCTGCACCGCTGGCGCGTTCAGCAAAGCGGGAGAGCCTACTGGTATTACACAATCGGCAATCATTTCGGAGGGCCGGGTTACTACTACGAAGGGATTGCAGGCTACGTGCTCCCCGTCGGTGATAGCAGAGGCACACCGATTCACATCTGGTACAGCCAACGCTTCGGCTACACCTACACCAGCACGATGGATGAATGTAAGCCCGATGAATATTGCGGCTTCCCGGATGTTGGCGAGACAACCTACAGCTATCATGGAGTCGCCTGGTACAACATCAACGGCAACCCCGGCGGCAATGTGAGCTGGACTTGTCCGGCCCCGACGCCGACACCAACGCCAGCACCAACGCCGGGCGGCGGCACTTGCACAGCGGGAGCGGGTATCAGAAGCAAGTGTGCGCAGCTAGGTGGTTATTGGGATGACGAGTCCTGCTCGTGTCAATACTAAGAGATAAAGCTTGCCGCAGGGGATGACTAGCAGACGACCCTTCCGGCTCCAACAAGATTCCTCGCCCCAAGTAGCGACACCGTGTTTCACCTCGCACACGGCGTCGCGGGCAAGGCGCGCAGTATGGTTATCAATTAACTATGCTGCGCGCTCCTGCCTGCCAGCTTATAATTTTGACGCTCTTGAGCCCCTGAAAGGGGCGAGATATCAGTAGCCCACGGCGTCAGCCGTGGGAACAAGCGTTGAATAAAAGATTTGAGCCCCGTCAGGGGCGGCATCATGGGATGTCGCCCCTGACGGGGCTTCTGAATTAATCGCGACGTGTGTTCCCACCACTGACGTGGTGGGCTACTGTTATAACGCCCCTTTCAGGGGCTATCGGACAAGTCGCTGACGTCGAACTCACGTTAAGTCATCATTCAGCGCGGCCTTTTGCGTAGGCTTGATCTGCCATTTCTCTCGCTTTGGCATTCGCGTCAGGGGCTTGCGCGTCCACCTGAAAATCTATGTGCTCGTAACCTTTCAGCCCTTTGACGAGCAACGCTTCGCCCGTCTTGTACTTATCCTGATAAGGGCTCTCGCCGGCCTCGTCCGCTCCCTCTTTATAAACAGAGACCCGTAGGATGACTGCGAAGGGAACTCCGCCAGCCATACGCCATTCGACTTTGCGGCCCTTCTCGTCGGTGTAGCCTAAGCCCTGCGTGGCAAGCGCGATGCTGGTCTTTTCATCGCGCGTCACCGCCGTAGTGTGCGAGGCAAAGGCGCTGTAGTAGATGTATAGGGAATAGCCGCCGTAGCCTTTGCAACGCAGCGGCATGTCCTGCCCTTCGCCCACCTTCTTCACAGCGTTCCGGCATTCTTTATTCAAGTCCGTGTAGGCGCTCGAAAAATTCTGCGCGTGCTTTCTGTAAAAAGCCGTCTCCGGAAAGATGCTCGTGCCTGACACCATCATGATGAAAATCACGCAAACGGTCGTCTTTATGCTGGACAAGAGTAGGACTCCTTCGGTCATCATTAAGCTCAAAAGAACGTCTGTGGACAGGGAACTGATTATGCTTTGGGCGTGTGCGTTCGTGCTCGGTGATTGCCTTGCTGTATAATGACATGATTTTATACAGAGCGAGTAGCTTTTCTCTTTTGATTTAACGCCGGATTCATATGCCCAAACGGACAGACATACACAGGATTCTGATTATCGGCTCGGGGCCGATTGTGATTGGTCAGGCTTGCGAGTTCGATTATTCGGGCACGCAGGCTTGTCGCGCGCTGCGGCAGGAGGGATACGAGGTCGTGCTCGTTAACTCCAACCCTGCGACCATCATGACCGACCCGGAAATGGCCGACCACACTTTTATAGAGCCGCTGACGGTCGAATCGCTGACAGAGATTATCAAGCGTACGCGGCCCGACGCGCTCTTGCCGACCGTGGGCGGGCAGACGGCGCTTAACCTCGCGGTTGCGCTGGCCGACGCGGGCGTGCTCGAAGAGTTCAATGTTGAGATGATCGGCGCGAAGCGCGAGGCCGTCAAGGTCGCGGAGGATAGGCGTCTCTTCAAACAGGCGATGGATGAAGCGGGGATGGAGATGCCGCGCGGCGGGTTCGTGCGCTCGTGGGACGAGGCCGAGGAGATTGTCAAAGAGACAGGCTATCCGGCCATCATTCGCCCTAGCTTTACTCTGGGCGGCACGGGCGGCGGCGTCGCTTTTAACCCCGAAGAGTTTGAAGAGATAGTCCGCACAGGTCTCGCTGCTTCGCCCATCGAAGAGGTCTTGATTGAAGAGTCCATTCTGGGCTGGAAGGAATACGAGCTTGAGGTGATGCGCGATTTACATGACAACGTCGTCATCATCTGCTCGATTGAGAATTTTGACCCGATGGGTGTACACACGGGCGACTCCATCACGGTCGCCCCGGCGCAGACGCTCTCCGATGTCGAATACCAGCGTCTTCGCGACATGGCTATCAAGATTATCCGCAAGGTCGGCGTCGAAACCGGAGGCTCGAATATACAGTTTGCCGTCAACCCGGAGAACGGACAGGTTCGCATCATAGAGATGAACCCGCGCGTGTCGCGCTCGTCGGCGCTGGCGTCAAAAGCTACGGGGTTTCCGATTGCGAAGATTGCGGCGAAACTCGCCGTCGGCTACACGCTCGACGAGATTCCGAACGACATCACAAAGAAGACGCCCGCCAGCTTTGAGCCGACGATTGATTACGTCGTAGCGAAAATTCCCAAGTGGAACTTTGAGAAATTCCGCGATGCCGAAGACGTCCTTGGAACGCAGATGAAATCCGTCGGCGAAGTGATGGCGATTGGCCGCACTTTCAAAGAAGCTCTCTTTAAGGGCTTGCGCTCGCTCGAAGCCGTCAATCCGCTGCGCCTGACGGGCGTCTCCGACGGCGAGTTACAAAGAAAATTAGCGCGCCCCAACTCGCAGCGCTTCTCCTACATCACCTACGCACTGCAACACGGCTGGTCCATCCCCGAAATCCATCGCCTCACTCGCATAGACCCATGGTTTCTGGAACAGCTTCAGGAAGTAATGCAGATTCAGGCCCGCATCGTGGACCGCAAGCTCGAAGACGTCCCGCCGGAAATCATACGCGCGGCCAAGGAAGCCGCGCTCTCGGATAGACGCATCGCTTACTTAACGAAAAGCACCGAAGACGAAGTGCGCAGCTATCGCAAGCGGCTCGGCATCACGCCCGTCTACAAGCGCGTAGACACCTGCGGCGCGGAGTTTGAATCCTACACGCCCTATCTTTACTCGACCTACGAAGAGGAGGACGAGTCCGCGCCTTCCGACCGGCGCAAGATTATGATTTTAGGCTCCGGCCCGAATCGCATAGGTCAGGGGATAGAGTTTGACTACTGCTGTTGTCATGCCTCGTTCGCGCTGCGCGACGAAGGCTTTGAGACCATCATGGTCAACTGCAACCCCGAGACGGTCTCGACCGACTACGACACTTCCGACCGTCTCTACTTCGAGCCGCTCACTTTCGAAGACGTGATGAACATCATAGACGTAGAGCGGCCCGAAGGCGTGATAGTGCAGTTCGGCGGACAGACTCCGCTTAATCTAGCCGTGCGTCTTGAAGAAGCGGGCGTGCCCATCATAGGCACTTCGCCGGATTCGATTGATTTGGCCGAAGACCGTAAACGCTTCGGCGCGCTCCTGTCCGAGCTTGGCATTCCGCAGCCGGAAAACGGCACGGCCACTTCACCGGAAGAAGCGCGCGTAGTTGCGGAGCGCATAGGCTATCCAATTTTGGTGCGGCCCAGTTATGTGCTCGGCGGGCGCGCGATGGCGATTGTCTACGACGAGGCGAGCCTTGACGAATACATGCGAACGGCTGTCGCCGCTTCGCCCGAGCGGCCCGTGCTGATTGATAAATTTTTAGAGCGCGCGGCAGAGTTCGACGTGGACGCCCTCGCAGATGAAACCGCCACGGTGGTCGCCGGAATTCAGGAGCACATAGAAGAGGCTGGAATACATTCCGGCGATTCTTCCTGCGTGCTCCCGCCCGTTCGCATAGAGCCAGAGCACCTTGAGACGATGCGGCATTACACGCGCGAGCTTGCGCGTGCGCTCAACGTGCGCGGCTTGATGAACGTGCAGTACGCTATCAAGGACGACCGCGTTTACGTTCTCGAAGTAAACCCGCGCGCCTCTCGCACAGTGCCGTTTGTCTCAAAAGCAACGGGTGTCCCCATAGCGCGCATCGCGGCGCTTGTAATGGCCGGACGACCGCTTGAGAGTTTCGGCTTGCCTGAAGATTTGACGGCGAGCCGCATACAGGGCAATCGCTATTTTATCAAGTCGCCCGTTTTCCCCTTCGTCAAATTCCCCGGCGTTGACCCTGTGCTCGGACCCGAAATGCATTCCACAGGCGAAGTGATGGGCGTCGGCCAAACCTTTGGCGAAGCATATGCCAAGGCCATGCGCGGCGCGGGGCTCACCTTGCCGCAGGAGGGCACGGCTTTTATCAGCGTCAACGACGCCGACAAGGGGCAATCGGTCGTGCTCGCGCGCAGGCTCGCAAGATTGGGCTTTCGTATCGTGGCAACTCTTGGAACTGCCGCGCGCCTGCGCGAAGTGGGGCTTGAAGTCGAGACCGTTTTTAAGGTTAACGAGGGCCGCCCGAACGTCGTGGACTTTATCAAGAGCGGTGAAATCGCGCTCGTCATCAACACCCCTTTGGGCCGCGTCTCGCACTACGACGAGCAGGCCATACGCCGCGCCGCGCTCCAATACAACGTGCCGTGCGTGACGACCATGACGGGCGCGCACGCGCTCGTCGAAGCCATCAGCGCGCACGCCTCCGGCAGCGACATCAGCGTCCGCTCGCTTCAGGAGCTGCACGCCGTCAGCAGCTCAAGCTCTGTCGGATAAAGAAAATCCTTTCCGGTTTGTATGTCTGTCAAGATTAACGCCATCGTCATTACCGTCAGCGACCGCTCGGCGCGCGGGGAGCAGGAAGATGTTTCGGGTCAGGAGCTACGCCGTCTCTTGGAAGAGATGGGCGCGTCGATTGTCGCGACGGAAATTCTGCCCGACGACCTTGAGCCGCTCGCGGAAAAACTGCGTGCTTACGCCGACCGCGCGGAAGTTAACTTGATCATGACGACGGGCGGCACGGGCCTCGCGCCGCGCGACAACACGCCGGAGGCGACGCGCCGCGTCATCGAAAGGGAAGCGCCGGGTCTCGCGGAAGCGATGCGCGTTGAGACGCTGCACAACACGCGCATGGCTATGCTCTCGCGAGGGCTATGCGGCACGCGCTCGGGCACACTCATCATCAACCTCCCCGGCTCGCCCAAAGCTGTCCGCGAAAGCTTCGCCGTCATCAAGCCGGTGCTGGCGCACGCTCTCGCGCTCCTCGAAGGCAAGCCGCACCATGAAGCATGAGCGGCATAGACAGAGCACGCGAAAAAAGATTTGTTTGACAATACGGAAGCCGCGCCGCTAGACTCTGGCCTTGACGAACTTTTTATAAATGCTTTCCCGTGTGCTTGTTCTGCATGCGGGTTATCTCTCCGAGAGCCACACAAAAGATGATGCTGAGCGTGATTTTCTTGCAGGAGTTGGCGAGGGGGCAGGCGGGGCCGGTTGGCAGCCCGCTGACGGCTTACTGGCCGATCATGGTCTTTCTGGTCTTTGCCATAATCTTTCCGGCGCTGCCGATTATCCTGGGCCGTTTCGTGCGCCCGGCTATCTACGGCAAGGCCAAGATGCGTCCCTACGAGTGCGGCATAGACCCACAGACGGAAGCGCACGACCGCTTTACCGTGCGCTACTACATCGTCGCCATGCTGTTTCTCATCTTCGACGTGGAAACGATTTTTCTGCTCCCCTGGGCGATTATCTTCATGGGCGACGATTTCTCTTTCACCAAATTCGCGCTCCTTGAAATGTTCGTCTTCATAGGCATTCTCATCGTCGGCTACTACTACGCCTGGCGCAAAGGCGCGCTGGAATGGGCGTAAAGAAGGGATGAAGGATGAGGGATGAGGGATGAGGAACGAAAGAAGAACTGTTCATCTTGAATAGCCACGCTTTCATCCCTCATCCCTCCGCCCTCATCCCTTGTTGTTATGGCTGAGCATGAAGAAGGATTTGTGCTGACGACTGTTGATTCAATTATCAACAGTGTGCGGCGGACTGTGGGCGCGAAGACGATGGACGTGGCCGCGCCCGTGGTGAACTGGGCCAGAAAGAGCGCGCTGTGGCCGATGACGTTTGGCTTGGCGTGCTGTGCTATCGAGATGATTGCGACGGGCGCGGGCCGCTTCGACATAGACCGTTTCGGCGCAGGCGTCTTTCGCCCCTCTCCCAGGCAAAGCGATTTGATTATCATCGCGGGCACGGTGACGCTCAAGATGGGGCCCGTCGTGCGCCGCGTGTACGAGCAGATGCCCGAGCCCAAGTGGGCAATTGCTATGGGCGCGTGCGCTTCGACGGGCGGGCCTTTCGATTCCTACTCGACCATGCAGGGCGTGGACCGCGTCATCCCCGTGGACGTCTACATCCCCGGCTGTCCACCGCGCCCCGAAGCTTTGCTTTACGGTTTGATGCGCTTGCAGGACATCATCATGCGCGAACACCCATCGGCCTACATCTTTGAATCAGACGGAACCGTGCACCGCCAGCGCCAGCTAGAAGGCGACGAAGACATCTCGGAAATCGCGCCGCTTGATAAGGAAGCTGAAGAGGCAATAAAAGCCTAAAAGAGCGTAAATAGTAAATCGTGAATCGTAAATGGAGGAAAGCCGTTCTTCCATTTACGATTCACGATTTACTATTTACGCTCTTTCCCCTGTCTTTCTTTAAGGCGTCTTGCGCGTCCACGTAGATTTAAACTTCACGCCTTCGACGTTTTCGCCTTCGCCTTTTATCACGTCACCTTCGAGCGTCGCTTCGATAGTCGAAAATCCACCGATGGTGAAGATGAGGAGCGTGCCCGTCTGCTTCCACGTGCCGCCGGTCTCGCGGCCAGTGGGCAGCTTGTAGCGCAGCTTGCCGTCCTTTAGAAACTCTATCGTGTATTCGCCCTCGGGCTTCATCTGCGACCATGTAGTCCCTGCTAGATTGGAACTGGCGCTCGGGGCTGGGTCGCCGCTCGCTCCTTCGCCTATGGCAACGGGCTGCGGCTGGGTTAGGTCGCGTGCCGCTGCTGCTTTCGGGTCGGCGACCGCGATGACAAGCTCGTCCGCCTTGTAGCCTTCGACGACGGCGAAGGGGCGCTGGTCTTTGCCCGGCCCCAAATCAAGCAGCACGCGCTTGGGCACGCGCTCCTGTAAATATTTGACGAGTCCCGCGAGCGTTACCTCTCCGCGCTCGTTGGCCGCGCGGCCCTTGAGAGCTTCGACCAGCTCGTAAGTAAAATAGCCCTGCTTGCGTTCCTTGTATTCATAAGCGCGCGCGCCCACCGCCGTCGCGTACAGAGTAGCGAACGCCGTCACCTCTCGATTGCGAACATCAAAATTAAAGCCGCGCGTGTAGGCTTGTGAAAGCGGGTTGTCTGCGTTGGCGCGTCCAACGGGATCGTTGCGGCACGCGTCCAGAATCATCAAGACCTGCCCGACGCCAGTCTTCTGTATGCGATCCTTGACCTGCTTGACGTTGATGGCCGTCTGCTCAAGCAGCTCTACGTCGTTGCTGACCTGTGCATCCGACGGCAACAGAAAAGCCTGCCCGCTACGCTCTATGCCGTGGCCCGCGAACGAAATGAGCAGGAGCCCGTCCTTCGGCAAGACAGCCGAAAGATTCGAGAGCCGCCGGAGGATATTACCGCGCGTCGGCTGCCGCTCGGGCGGCTGGTCCGAAGCGAGCAGCGTCACCTGCTCTGCGGGAAACCCTGCGTACTGCACAAGCGCGTTCGCTAAGGTCTTGGCATCGTTGACCGACCCGCCGAGCGTCGTGATCTGCGTGTCGTCATAGCGGTCAACGCCAATCACAATCGCAAACCGCTTGGCCTTGTTCGGCAACTGCTTAATATTGCCGGAAGGGTTGATGCCTATGCCTCGCTCGCCGGGTTGCGCGCTGGCCGGCATCACAAAGAGAGCTACAAGCAGGATTGCAAAGAGGAGCATCGAGGATCGAGGGACGAAGGATGCTTTTATCATTAAATACCTCCGGTTAATTCAAAAAGGCTTTACCGCACGGGTCGCTTAATAAAATGTGGGTCGTGACAAAGCTACTTCTTCCAGGTGTCACGATAACGGCGAGACGGCCAACCTCTGAAGCATTTGCCTAACAGCTTTACAAAAACCGCAACGGTCCGGGGAGCAGGATTATTCTACAGCACTTCGCGCGCCGCGTCCTATAGCCCAACGAGGTGACGCGTGTCGTTCAAAGCTTGGACGTGAAAAGCCGTCCTTGCTTGGACAAGAACATGAATGAGGCTAAATGAGAGCAGGATTAATTTACGCTAGGCGGCAAGAAGAATCACTTTAACTTCCCGGTCAAAAATCCAATCTTCGTCATGGAGCGGCGCTTCCCTCAAAATAAACTGGCGGCGCAACTCTTGAGTAAGCTCATGCGACTGAAACAAGGGCTCCGTTGCTAAGCTGTTGTAGGCTGCGCTGGCACGTTGCAAGTCATCCTGAGCGCCGAACGCATGAATACGAAAGACATTAGCTGGCGCTTGCAGTACCGACGATTTGATCTCTTCCAACATTTGGCCTGCCTTCTTAAATTCGTGACCTCGCAACCATGCTACAGCCAGCGCACTACGGAAGTATTCTTTATTGAAAGACCAAGGATTATTCTGCACGCCTTCATTGAATATCCCTATAGCCTCGCTTACCTTACCGGTACGAAGCAGAATCATTCCGCGAATATGATAGCCAATCCAATCTTGTAGAGTTACTGGATTTTTATCTGGCAAAGACTCAAGGGCCTCGTCATAGCGACCCAAAGCCGCAAGAACACAACTGCATCCGTTTTTAGCAATAGCGTTATCAGAATGTCCAACAATAACCTCATTGTAGGCAGTGAGTGCTTTTTCAAGTAATCCCATTGCCTTGAGCACCTCGGCGCGACCGTTCTTAGCGACAACATCTTCAGGATAATCTGAGATGACTTCATCGTACGCCGCTAAGGCTTCATCGAGCCTGCCCTGCGCTTTGAGCACCCCGGCTCGTCCCTTCTTGGCAAAGACATCTTCAGGATAATCTGAGATGACTTCATCGTACGCCGCTAAGGCTTCATCGAGCCTGCTCTGTGCTTTGAGCACCTCGGCACGACCATTCTTGGCAAAGACATCTTCAGGATAATCTGAGATGACTTCATCGTACACCGCTAAGGCTTCATCGAGCCTGCCCTGCGCTTTGAGCACCTCGGCACGACCGTTCTTAGCGACAACATCTTCAGGATAATCTGAGATGACTTCATCGTACGCCGCTAAGGCTTCATCGAGCCTGCTCTGTGCTTTGAGCACCTCGGCTCGTCCCTTCTTGGCGATCACTCCAGCACTAAAAGCGTCTGCCTGATGATAAGCTTCTAAAGCATCATCTAGTCGCTCCATATTTAAAAGCGCATCTCCATATTGTGCCCATGACCAAGCATCATCAGGCGCTATGTAAATGGCTCGGTCGGTCAATTCTAACTGAAGAGAAGACATTCCCAGTTCTTTTGCCTTGATAGCCAGATCGCATAAAGATTTGGCAGCATGTACAGGCTCACCGTTGCTTAGTTGATAGCCGACGAGTTCATTTACCAATTCACGAGCGCGATCTAAATCACGGCGTTGTATGGTCTCTTCGATAATCGCCTTTTTCTTGTTGACTTCTTTCAGAATAGCTGCGCGGTCTATTCCGACGCGCCGTCCGTGTCTTCTCCTCGGCGAGCTTTCCGTCTCAAACTCTTCTTCAATTTCATGCACGACCTTGGGCGCTTCAGTCTGTTGCAGGAAAGGGCTTACCCATTGCTGTAGGGCTTGCCGGTGATTATGAGCCTGCCTGATGGACTTATTGAGGCGGGCGTTCAGGAGAAACGTGGCGATTGTGCTTTGAGTTTCGCGCGTGAGGACGAGGGCGCGGAAAAGCCCTTGGCGGACGGCTAGGTACTGGAATTCGGCTTGTCGGTCGTAGCCGCCGAAGATTTTTGTGGGGATGGCGTCCCACGCCTGGCTGACTTCGGAGATTAAAGACTGGCGCTGCTCAAATCGGTGGAGCAGGGCAAGGGTGTTTGATAAAGGCGCTCCGTCGCAGAGATTCAGGGCTCCGGGCAAATCCGCATCTTCGGGAAGCGGGCGCGCGTAGAGAATGTTTTCCAGTCGCTCCACGACTCGGCTATCGGCCAGCAATTCATCAAGTCCCTCTAAGGCTTCCTTTCTGATATCATCGGGAAGCTCCGAGTCGAGGGAGATGAGGGTCAGGTCAAGCGTCAGGTTACAATCGCACTCAAGCTTGAGTTCCTGTTGAATTGATTCGAGGTCTGTGTTCTCGATAATTCGAAGGTCTTGCGTCTCGCCGAGAAGGTAAGGCAAATCTGACTGGCGTCTGAAGACAAGCTGAGACGGGTCGTCCACGTCGAACGACTTTAATGAATTTCCTTCTAATACCAGCGCCCTTCCGGCGCGTCCGGAAATCACCGCGTCCATCAGCTTACCTTTACGTGATGCTTGGCGAGTTTGGCCTTAATGGCTTTAATAATCGTTGTGCGATGGCGGGGGATAGGGCCGGTGACGACGACTCGCTCCATTGTGAGAACGGTCATTGGCCCCCAAATATGCACCTCGACAAATTGGTCGTCTTCCGATGTTGCTCCTTGCCGTAACAGTAGGCTGGAGTATTTATCAGAACTAGTGGCGGAGTCAATCTTTCCGGAGAGCTTAGCGACGCAGAGCTTGGCCCTCTCATCCCATGCAGCGCGGTATCCCTTAGGCAGATTAGGGGTTCTGGATATTTTAATTCCGCGACGCTCCATGAACAGCGCGAAATTCTCCTCGAACACAGAAGCGCGATGAGCGATCATCTCCTCGCGCAAGACTATCGAGCAGGGACCGTAATTAAAGAGGCCGATACCATCCAACGAGAGTGCCGCGAATCTCATATCTTTCTTGTAGCCGGGGAACAGCGCTGTGTCGGCTAACTCGCGCACAACATCCCACTGATCTCCCTCTGGTAGTCTCACCCCCGCTTCAGTCAATTCATAATAAGTGCTGTAGAGTTGCTTGGTACTCGACGCCAGCCGTAGGAGTTCACTCTCAGAACGTGCAATGACGGCTTGCGCACTGGCGACGGTGTTCTCAAAATCCTGCACAGCACCGTCGGCCTTACGTGATACAGCATCTCTCTTTGCTGACTGGTAACGGCGCTCCAGCGCAGCACGCTCGGCGGAATCCGTCGCTGCGATAACATTCCAAAAGTAACCCGGCCTCCCGCAGTGTGGACAACGCTCAGCAGGTTGCTGAACATCATGACCACAATAAGGACAAGGAATGGAGATGAACATTTTATTGAGAATCTACACTCCCGTGAGATGACGTGTATCGTTGACTGTGAGCACCCGGACGAAGCCGTCAGAGCGAAGCTCTATGCGTGTAATACCACAATTCGTGGTGGCAATCCAGACTGGCCGCAATTCGGGAGCGTCGAGCGCGCCCATCAGGTGAAGCGTGAGAATGCAGATGGTTCCCGTGTGGGAAAAGATACTGATGCGCCCGCCCCTGTGCTTGGCTATCACGCGGTCCAGTTTGTCCATGGCGCGCTCCAGCATCTGGCGATAGCTCTCGCCGCCGAGGAGGATGTGCTCGAAGTCGCGGCGTATGAGGGCGGCGTATTGTTCCGGGTGCAAGGCCGCTGCTTCCTCGAAGGTCAGACCTTCCATCACGCCGACGCTGCGTTCGCGAAAGGCCGTCGTGCGCTCTATCTCCAAGCCTGTCAGATGAGCAAGCGGTTTCGCCGTCTCGACAGCGCGCAGGAGGTCGGAAGAGTAGATGGCCGTAATTTTCTCGCGGGCCAGTGCGTGCGCCGCTGCTTCCGCTTGACGACGACCGCGCGCAGAGAGCGGCGTCGGCGTGTGACCGCCAAAGCGCCCCTCGGCGTTGCCCTCGGACTGGCCGTGCCGTACGAGCAGGATGCGCGTCGTGTCCATAAAGCAATGACAAGTGACAAGTGACAAGTGACGAGCAAGAACAAGCTGTTTTAGCTTGTCACTCGTCACTTGTCACTTGTCACTGTTTTTAAGCTGCGACCGTTTCGCTTTTCAGCTTCTCGGCCTGATAGTGTGTGATGAGAGCCTGTAGAATCTCGTCGAGTGCGCCTTGCATCACGAGGTCTAGTTGATGGATGGTCAGGCCGATGCGGTGGTCGGAGACGCGGTTCTCTTTGAAGTTGTAGGTGCGAATCTTTTCCGAGCGGTCGCCAGAGCCTACCATCGAGCGACGCTCCGAAGCTAGAGCCTCGTGCTGCTTCTGCTCCTCAAGCTCTTGCAGGCGGGCGCGCAGGACGCGCATGGCCTTCTCGCGATTCTTGATCTGCGATTTCTCGTCCTGCATGGAGACGACGAGGTTTGTCGGGAGATGCGTGATACGCACGGCGGAGTAGGTCGTGTTCACGCTCTGGCCGCCCGGACCCGATGAGCAGAACGTGTCTATGCGTAAATCCTTCTGGTCAATCTTGACGTCGACTTCTTCGGCTTCAGGCAACACGGCGACCGTGACGGCGGAAGTGTGTATGCGACCGCTCGCTTCTGTTTGAGGAACGCGCTGCACGCGGTGCACGCCCGATTCGTGTTTGAGCTTTGAGTAGACCTTGTCGCCTTCGATGAGCGCGATGGCTTCTTTAAAGCCGCCGATGCCGGATTCCGAAGCGTCAAGGATTTCCATGCGCCAGCCCTGCCGCTCGCTGTAGCGCGCGTACATCCTGAGCATCTCGGCGGCAAAGAGCGTCGCCTCGTCGCCGCCCGTCCCGGCGCGAATCTCAAGAATGACGTTCTTCTCATCGTTCGGGTCCGTCGGGAGAAGCAGCAGGCGCAACTGTTCTTCGTTCTCGGTGATGCGAGCCGTGAGCGTGTCTATCTCCGCATGCGCAAGCTCGCGCATCTCCTCGTCGTCGGCGCTGGCCTGCAACTCGCGCGCGCCCGCCAGCTCCTCTTTGAGCGTCTTCCACTCACGGTACTTTCCCACCATCTCGCCTAAGGCGCGATGCTGTTTGGCCGCCTTGGCATAAGCAGACGGGTCCGAGAAGACCTCGGGCGACGACAGCTCTCGCGTCAAATCCTCGTAGCGTGCTTCGATCTGTTCCAGTTTCTCTAACATAATTTAATCGCTTGCTTCTTTTGAAATTAGCTTGCGCGTTTCCCTCTGAATAGTCGCGCAATCTCCAGCCGAAAACCGGGCACTACGTCTTCACCGTCGAGCACGTCCGTCTCCGTCAACTTCCTCGGCTCTGCGCCTGCGCGATGAACGACTAGGATGCGCTCTTTCGGAATAACTATCCAGACGAGGCGCGTGCCCGCAGCCAGATATTCGTCGACCTTTTCTTCAATCTCCTTGCGAGTGTTGCCGGGCGAAACGACTTCGACCGCAAGGTCGGGCGCACCGGGCCAGTAGGCTATAGGGATACCTTCAGCCGGAATGCGGTCGTTGACGACGAATGCAAGATCAGGAGCGAGCACAGTGTCCGGATTGCTCGCGAGCTTGAATCCGGTTTCCGCGCCGAAGGTTTCGCCTAAATCATGTGCTTCAACATAATGGCCGAGGGCAATTGTTAATCTTGCAGTGATTGAGCCGTGCTCGCTTCCGGGGGGAGACATTTTTCTTAACTCTCCTCTGATGAGGTCGTATAGAAATCCGTCTTCCGGCATCATGAAAAGCTCGTCCGCCGTTATACGTTGAGTTGTGGTGCTCACTTCAAGTACCTCCGCGCTTAAAACCTTTATCAAGCGAGCGGCGCGGCCTCGGCTTCCGGCTGAGGCTCAAGCTTGAGCGATTCTTTCAAGGCTTCGATGGCGACTTCCAGTTGTTTGTCGTCGGGCTCTTTGGTCGTGATGTTCTGGAGCCAGACGCCGGGCAGCGTGATCATCTTAAAAATGAAGCCGCCTTCCTTCTTCGCAGAGAGCCGTATGATTTCGTAAGAGATGCCAGCAACAACGGGGATGAGCGCGATTCTCACGAGCATGTTGTAGAGAAGCGAGTCGAATTTGATGATGGAGAAAAGCACTATCGAGACGAGCATCACGACCATCAAAAAGCTGGTCCCGCAACGCGGGTGCTGGCGCGGCTGCGGGCGCGCGTTCTCGACCGTCAAAGGCAGACCAGCTTCCCATGTGAACACGGTCTTGTGCTCCGCGCCGTGATATTCAAAGACGCGCCGTATGTCTTTCAGGAGCGAGAAGCTGAAGATCATAATCAGAAAGAAAGCCATGCGAATGAGTCCGTCTATCAAATTAAAGGAGACGGACGGGCGCACGGGATGTAGATAGGTTCGCACCTGTCCCCAAGCGCGCGTGTACCAGGGAGCATCCGTGGGTTTGTTGGCAGCCGTCGTCGCTGTGCTTGCGTCTGAGCCTGCGTTAGCTGCCGGAGCGGTTTGCTCTGCGCTTTGTGTCGTGGCAGTGGTCGGCGTTGTGGCCCAACCGGCGGCGTTAAAGAGCGCGTTGGTTAAAAGAAGCGGGGCGACGATAAAGAGCAGTACGTTGAAGATGAGCGCGAATGCTATGGAGCCTGCGGCGGCTGCCGTTCCGCCCTTCTTCATCTCGTCGCGCGAGCGCCTCTCCGTAGGGATGGGAATCAGACCGGGCACAGCGCCAGTGATGCCCGCAAAGTCTCCTTCGCCCTCTATCACCGCAGGCGTCAAAGCGACTTCGACTTCGCGTTCTTCAGCCTCTTCGGCATCTGCGAAGGCTTCGTTGGCCGAAAAGTTCAGCGCCTTGATGCCTAGACCCATGCTTTGCACGAGGACGGCCCCGCCGCGCAAAATCGGCAGCCGCAAAAACGGATACTTGTCGCTCCATTTAGGCAGCCGCGCCGCCGTGTGGACGATTGTGCCGTCCTGTTTACGCACGGCGACGGCGTAAGCGCCGGGGGTACGCATCATGACGCCTTCGATAACGGCCTGCCCGCCGACAATCAAGTCTCTTTCGTTTGCGCTCACTCTTCCAATTTCCTTCCGCTCTGAAACTACTAAAACAGTAACGCCGACCTCTTTCCCGCATGGAGGGCGCGCCTCTTCTCAAATATACACGAAAGGGCGCGCCGACGGGCAAAAACGGTCGGCGTTGGTTTTTACTGAAAAGCTAATAGTGTCGTGCGATCAAGTCTGACACCGTGCGTAAACCTTCTAAAGCTCGTTGGACGCGCGGCGGCTCAGGAGGCCGGAGCGTTTTCCGCGTTTTCCGGCTGGGGCTCGGGGGTCTTCTTGCCGTAGCGTTTGTTAAAGCGATCAACGCGGCCCGCCGTGTCCACAAGCTTCTGCTTGCCTGTAAAGAACGGGTGGCACTCCGAGCAAATCTCCACCTGTAAGTCGTCCTTGCGCGTCGAGCGCGTCGTGAATTGATTGCCGCAGGCACACTGCACCTTGATGTCTTTGTACTCCGGATGGATTCCCTGTTTCATCTCTTTTTCTCTTAACCTCTCTATAGACAGCTATCCGTCGCTCACTCTAAACACCCTACTATACGGCCCGAAAGCGCACGCCGTCAAGTTATACCCCGGTCTTCGGAAAGAGCAGTGTTTTGATTACTTTAAGGTCAAACTAGTTGTACGGGCGGCGGCTGAAGGGCGATTGCGCACGCGTGCGCGTCATAAAAAGGATTGACTGGCGCTGGCGGCTCGACTATCCTTCGCGCCACTCGAATAGGACTGAGAGGGGCTAAACCGGGAGCCTTCGCATGGGCTCGCCTCGCGCCTCTTTTGCTTAACCTGCCACGCACCCGATTTCTGTTACCCAACAGAGGAGATTTCTTTATGAAAACGATGTTCCCCCGCACGCAAATTCTGTCCACGGTATTCAAGACAGCCTTTACCATCCTGCTTTTACTATCGCTTTTGACAATCCCACAGCCTGCGGCCCGCGCTGCCAATCAGGTCGGGCCTCTGGAGTTGAGCGGCGAGCTTAACGGCGCGCCCTACAGAATACGTGTGCCTGCCAACTGGAACGGCACGCTGCTGGTTTTCGCGCACGGCTACCGCGACAAGGCCGACCATCCGGGCGAGGTGGATAATCGCAACGCAGACGTCGCGCCGAGCCCCTTATTGGAAGGGCCTTTGCTGGCGCAAGGGTATGCGCTGGCCGGGACGGCTTATCGCGACAATGGCTGGGCCGTGGAAGAGGGCGTTCAGGACGCCAAGGATTTGACGGTCTACTTCCGCGACAACATAGCCAAACCGGACCGCACAATTTTGTGGGGCGCTTCTATGGGGACGGTGGTCGTCTTCAAGAGCATGGAGCGATTCGGCGGCATCTACGACGGCGCTTTTGCAGCCTGCGCCGTGGGCGCGGGCGCGACGCGCAACTTCGACGGCTCAGTACCGCTTTGGCTCGCCTACGATATTCTTTTCGGCGCGCCGCCTTCGTGGGGCACTGCGGGCGATGTTCGCGATGACATTGATTTCGACACGGAAGTTCTGCCCAAACTCATCCCCGAATTAAGCAACCCGCTCAACTTCGGCAAGTTCGAGTTTATGCGCCTCGTCGCAGGCGTGCCGGGGCAGGGAATCAACCCGCCGCCATCCTTCTATCCGGGCTGGGCCCTGACGGACCTGTTCTTTGCTACGGAAGCACGCGCCGAGCTGGAACGCAGGGCGGGCGGTCCCGTCGTGCAGAATCTGACGCACACCTACACGCTGACCGCAGCAGAGAAAGCCTATCTGGCCGGGTTCGGAGTCAATGCGGACGCGCTCCTGGCCCAGATGAACGCGCTCCGCAACATCTCTGCCCCGCCCTCCTCGCGCAACTACCTTGAGCACAACGCCAACTACATGGGCAAGATTAAAAACCCTGTGCTGACCATGCACACGATTATCGACCCGCTCGTGGTGGTCTCGAACGAATCGGCTTATCGCGAGACGGTCTTCGGCGCGGGCCGTGGCAATCTACTGTTTCAGACCTACACGACGGGCGTCGGTCACTGCAATTTCACAGGACCGCAACTGCTGACCGGAGTCGCCGCCATAGACAACTGGGTACGCACGGGCACAGCGCCTCTGCCGAGTTTCTTCCCGGCAATAGCAGGCTTCTCCCCCGGCTTTGTGCCGCCCGCGTTCCCGCAGCCGTAAGAGAGGTCAGAGGTTAGTAAAAAAAGAGAGTTCAAGAGAAGGAGAATCCCGAATCTTCGCTCCGTCAGGAGCGTGATGTTTATAGCTGATGGCAGCAAAAAGATGATTAAGCTCCGTAGGAGCGGCATGTGATGGACGTTGAAACATGCCGCTCCTACGGAGCTTGATTCTCTTAATCCTTCGTTAACTATAAACATCTCGCTCCTGACGGAGCTAAATCCGGCTGACGTCGAGCCGATGCTTTTCACTAACCTCTGACATCTGACCTCCAGCCTCTTTAAAATTGACAACGGATTTCTGTGCGTGCTACAAAACATGTGGCCGTCCTTCAATTGTTCTCTTAGCATTTACACTTTGAGCTGCAAGCTTCTTCCAGCGTGCGCTCCGGCAGACCGAAAAGCCTCTGCGCCGCTTCTGTCAGAGTGTAGTTACAGGACCGTGATGGCAGACGAAACCAAACCGCCGCAACCTACGGCTGACGACACGGGTCAGGAGAAGCCTTCCGCCGCCGACTCCGCCAGTAGCCCTTCGGGTGCGGACGCAGAGCGCGCCGCCAAGATTGCCGAAGCAAAGGCTCGCGCAGCGGCAGCCAAGCAGGCCGCTGGCGCTAAACCCGCCGCTCCAACACCACCCGGCGCAGCCGCAGCCACACCCGGCGCACCCAAAGCTCCCGTCAAAAAGAAGGAAGAAGGGCCAAAGCCCACGGACGCCTCCAACCACCCGCTCGTCAAACGCCTGCGCGACGCTTTGGGCACAGCCGTCGTAGAGGCCACGGAGTTTGTAGGGCAGTTGTCCGTGCGTATAGAGCGTGAGCGCATCGTGGAGGTCTGCGATTTTTTGAAGCGCGACGCAGAGACGCCCTTTGACTATCTTTCCGACCTGACCTGTGTGCATTACCCCGAGCGCGAGGACGCGCCCTTCGAAGTTGTCTATAACCTCTATTCGATTCCGGGCAACGAGCGCGTGCGCCTGAAGGTCAGGACCACGGACGCCGAAGGTGTGGAAACGGTCGCGGGCGTGTGGCCCACGGCCAACTGGATGGAGCGAGAGGTCTACGACCTGTTCGGCGTGCAATTCCTGCATCACCCGGACCTGCGCCGTCTACTGCTTCCGCCCGACTGGGAAGGGCATCCGTTTAGAAAAGAGTACCCGTTGGAGTTTGTCGAAAACGCCTGGACCGCGCGCCACCTGCCGGAATTCACGGACGTCCAGCGCGAACAGCTTGAGCAGCGACGCGCCTACGGCCTCGAAGAATTTTCCATGATCGAGGAGCGCCGCGCACGCGAAATCTTCCGCGCAGGCAAAGATGTAATGTCAAAGGATAAATGAATTTTCGATTTTAGATTTGCGATTTTCGATTGGAAGAGGACAGGCAATTAATTTTTAATTCTTCAGTCCTTATCCAATCGCAAATCGGCAATCGCAAATCGAAAATCTAAAATACCTAGATGAACACGAAAGAGGTCGCCGCGCATTACAACGCGAAGGTGTTCGACACGAAGGAAGCTGCCGCCGCAGCCGGTTTCGTGTTGACCGAAACGCTGCAAACGCGCAACACCTGGAACAAGGCGAGCGCCGCGCAGGCCGTCATTCATAACCTGCTCGCGCGCAAACGACAGGGCGAGACCGACCAGATTGGTCTCGTCATCGAAGCCAGCGGCGTGACCGGCTGTTATAAAAGGGATGAAGGATGAGGGATGAGGGATGAGGAACGAAAGAAGAACTATTCATCTTGAATAGCCACGCTTTCATCCCTCATCCCTCCGCCCTCATCCCTTGAATGCTATGCATCAGGTAGAAATAGCCACAACTCGCGAGACGCTGTACGACAGCCCCGAGATGGTGCTCAACATGGGGCCGCAGCATCCTTCTACGCACGGCGTGCTGCGCGTCATCCTGCGCCTTGACGGCGAGACCGTCATAGACCTCGACTGCGACATAGGCTACCTGCATCGCGGCATGGAGAAGATTGCGGAGAACCGCCAGTATTCCATGATCGCGCCTTACTGGGACCGTCTCGATTACATCTCTGCGGTCTCGAACGGTCTGGTCTGGGTCGAGACCGTCGAGCAGATGACGGGCCTCGACGTTCCACCGCGCGCTCATTACATACGCACGATTTTGACGGAGCTGAACCGCATTGCCTCGCATCTCTTGTGGCTCGCGACACACGCTCTTGATATAGGAGCTTTCACCGTTCTGCTGTGGGCCTTGCGCGAGCGCGAAGAGATTCTGAAGATTTTCGAGCGACAGTTCGGCGCGCGCTTGACCTGTCACGCGTGGCGCATCGGCGGCATGCCCAACGATGCCTACGATGATTTTGACAAGGACGTGCAGCAGTTCGTCAATAACTTGCCGAAGCGCATTGACGAGTACGAGACGGTGCTTTCGGAGAATCGCATCTGGCTGAGCCGCACGGTCGGGGTCGGCGTCATCACTGCGGCGGACGCCGTGGCGATTGGACTTTCGGGTCCGGCCCTGCGCGGCTCGGGTGTGGCGTGGGACATACGCAAAAGCCGTCCCTACGCGGCCTACGCCGACGTGGATTTTGAAGTTCCTGTTGGTGAAAACGGCGACACCTATGATCGCTACCTCGTGCGTCTCGAAGAGATGCGACAGTCGCGGCGCATCGTCGAGCAGGCTTTGAAGCAGATGCCGGACGGCCCCGTGATGGCTAAGGTGCCGAAGATTATCAAGCCGCCCGCAGGCGATTATTATCATTCAATCGAAGCGCCCAAGGGCGAGATCGGCTGCTATCTTGTTTCTGACGGAACGTCGAGCCCGCATCGCGTGCGCGTGCGCCCGCCTTCATTAATCAACTTGCAGGCGCTCCGCCAGATGTGCATCGGCCACCTCGTCGCAGACGTCGTCGCCATCATCGGCACGCTCGACATCGTACTGGGAGAGATAGACAGGTAAGAATTTTAGATTTGCGATTTTAGATTGGAAGAAAGTTGAAGAATCAAAAGCTCGACTCTTCTTCTTTCAAAATCGCAAATCGGCAATCGAAAATCGCAAATCGTAATGAAGGTCATACGCTTGAAGGTGCAGCCGATGACGCGCGAGGCGTTCGCGCCGTTTGGCGTCCTGATTGATAGTCGCGGGTCCGTGGAGATTGATTTGTGCGATGGCCGCCCGAGCCTGACGGGAGCGACCGCAGAGCCTAGACCGATGAAGTTCGACTTCATGGCTCGCCACCGCCGCACGATGCAGGTCTTCAGCCCACTCGCACAATCGCAGAGCGTGATTGCCGTTGCGCCGCCGAGCGCCGGGGACGCGCCCGAGATAGAAAAGGTCGCGGCGTTTCTAGTCAACGGTCTGCTGCCTTACGCCTATCACAAGGGGACGTGGCACACGCCGCCGTTTCCCGTTGCTGAGTGGGCCTCGTATCTTGTGGTTGATAGGAGCGGGACGCTCGATGACGACTGGGAGTTGGTAGACTTACGCGTCGCGCGCGCAGTTTCGTTTGAGATAGAGTTGTAGAGCTTAAAAGACGACGACGCATCGCGCGCTTTGATCGCTTATGATGATGCTGAAAGCACTCGCGAGTTTCGCGCCACCGAGTTTTATAGACGACCTCCTGCTCAAGGTCTTTGCGCCTGAGACGATCAATTACGTCGTCTGGCCTTTTATACAGATTGGCGCGGTCGTCACCCTCGTCGCCGTCTATGCTCTGTACGCGACCTACGCCGAGCGGAAGATTTCCGCTTTTATGCAGGCTCGCCTTGGGCCTATGCGCGTCGGCCCGTGGGGACTCTTGCAGCCTTTGGCCGATGCCTTGAAGCTTCTTACCAAAGAAGACATCATGCCGGACAAGGCCGACCCCTTCATCTTCAAGTTCGCGCCATTCATCGCAGTGGTCGCGGCCTTTGTCGTTTTGGCCGTCATCCCGTTTGCGCCCAACTGGGGCGTTATCACGGACGTTAATATAGGCATTCTTTTTGTGCTCTCCGTGTCGAGCGTAGGTGTGCTGGCCCTGATTCTCGCGGGCTGGTCGTCTAACTCAAAGTACGCGCTTCTGGGCGGCCTGCGTTCCAGCGCGCAGATGGTTTCTTACGAAGTCTCGATGGGGCTTTCCCTCGTCGGCGCGCTGATGTTCGCGCGCACGCTCTCGCTCTCGGGCATCGTCACCGCGCAGGGCGCTGATTCCATCTGGTTCTTTTTATATCAACCGCTCGGCTTCTTTATTTTCCTTATCAGCGGGATAGCCGAGAACAACCGCGCGCCGTTTGATTTGCCCGAGGCGGAATCTGAGCTGGTCGCGGGTTTTCATACGGAATACTCGGGCATGCGCTGGTCACTCTTTTTCATGGCCGAGTACGCGGCGATGGTCGTCGTCAGCGCGATTGCCGTCACGCTTTATCTGGGCGGCTGGTATTTTCCGTTTATCTACAGGCTGACGGAAGCGCAGGGCTATCACAACACGTATGTCATCCTGAGCATCCTTGTCTTTATGATCAAGGTCGCGGTGCTGCTCTATCTATACTTCTGGCTGCGCTGGACGCTGCCGCGCTTTCGTTACGATCAACTGATGGACATCGGCTGGAAGTGGATGATTCCGGCCTCGCTCATCAACATCATTCTCTCTGCGCTCGCCATCTTTATCATTCAGGCGATGGACGGATGGAATGGATACGAGACTATAGAATCGATAACAGGCGGGCTTAACCTGACGTGGCTCGGGAAACTGCTGGCCGTCGTCATCGGCTGGGGCGGGTTGTTTATCACGGCGGGCGTGCTCTCGTTTATCAACCGGCGCTCCCGCGATTTCAATTTGAAGAAGCAACGCCGTAAGATACGCTTGATTGATCTGCCCAAGGGGAGACCGGCGATTGCGCCTACGGTCGCCGCCGCAACAGCACCAAAGCCCGCGACGCCCGCGCCGAGCGAAGGAGGAGGTTAAGAAGGGATGAGGGATGAGGGATGAGGGATGAAAAGGAAACTATTCAACATTGAGTAGTTCTGCTTTCATCCCTCATCCCTCCGCCCTCATCCCTCCAAAAGGCTATGCCAGTCGTAAAAGTTCCGCAGCCGACTTTCATGGAGAAGCTGAAACGCTTCTTTCTCGTGGACATCCTGAAGGGTCTGGGGCTGACCCTGAAGTACAACATCGGGGCGATAACGGACAAGGATGCCGTGGGTGGACGTGGCATCTACACGGAGCAGTATCCAAAGGTGCGGCCCGATGTTGCGCCGCGCTTTCACGGTGCGCCGCGTCTCAACATGGACCCGGAGACGCACGACACGCTCTGCATCGCCTGCAACCTGTGCGCGCTGGCCTGCCCCGAAGATTGCATAGACGTCATCGCGATGGACATAGAAGTGATGACGGCAGGCAAGCCGCGCAAGAAAAAGGTCTTGGACGAATTTATCTTCGACACCTCAAGGTGTATGTTCTGCGCTTTGTGCCAGGAGGCTTGCCCTACGAGCTGTCTTGAGCTGACGCAGGATTTCGAGCTGGCGACCTACACGCGCGCAGGCTTTGTCTGGAATCGCGAGATGCTGGAACAGGGACGCGAGACCGTCAAGTACGAATCTTAGAGTAGATGAGATGAGCGAGAGCTTTGACGGCGAGCAGGCGCAGCCGCGCAGCTTGCACGAGCTGTGGGAACATCACTGGTGGAGCTTCGACCAGTTTCTGGACGAGGCGAGCCGCCTTAGTGAAGCGGAGTTCAGGCGCGACCTTGGCACGAGCTACGGCTCTGTGCACGGGGCGCTGGCTCATCTGGTCGGCGCGGAGATGGTCTGGCTCAAGCGTGTACGGGAAGGGGAATCTGTGGCGCGCATCCCCGGCACGGAAGAGTTGCCGGACCTCGCCGCCATCGAAACAGCGTGGGAAGAGATACGCGCCGGTTGGCAGGAGGTGTTTGAGATGGAAGACCTCGGGCGCGTCGTTCATTACCGGAACACAAAGGGGCAGGAGTTCAACGACCCTTTGTGGCGCGTGCTGGCGCATCTGGTGGACCACGGCGCGACGTATCGCGGTGTGCTCATCGCCGCCCTGCGCCTCCTGGGTCGCACGCCGCCTCAAACGGGTCTTGTGGTCTACACGCGCATTGTTGCGGGCAAGTTCAGTCTGTAAATCTTTACCTGTAATTTTCTTTTCCAAGCCGGGAAGTCGTAAAAGCAAGGTCGCTCTAATAATCTTTAAGACTCGCGCGCCGTATGAATCTACAGGAGCGAGGGTCTTCCGAGTAGGGTTTGCCAGACATGACACTTGAAGGCTGGGGAGCAATCTTCTTCTGGGTCTTCGCCATCGCGGCGCTGATGATGGGTCTGTTGACCGTGCTCGCGCGCAACGCCGTTCACAGCGCCATGTTCCTGATTTCCACGCTCGTCTCAATCGCCGCTCTCTTTATCCTCCTCGGCGCGGAATTCGTCGCGGGCGCGCAGATTCTAGTCTACGTCGGCGGCGTGATGGTCCTCTTCCTCTTCGTCATCATGCTGGTCAACGTCGGGGCCGAAGAGCGCGGCAACGAGAATATCTTTAACCCTACGCCGCAGGTCACAGCCGCACTCATCTTTTCCGGTCTGCTCGCCCTAGGCCTCGTCATGGTCATTAATCAGGGCTGGCAGGGTTTGCGTGAGCGCGGCGGAAATAGGCCTGAGATGGTAGAGGCGCGCCGCCTTGCGCAGGAGCGCGATCTGCCTGCTTCCGCCACCGGGACGATGAAAATCACAAAGGATACGGAGCGCATCGGGAACAGCCTTTATCGCTACGCCTCTCTGCCCTTCGAGATTGCGAGCGTGCTCCTTTTGGTCGCCATCATCGGCTCCGTGATGCTGGCGCGCACCATGAAGCAGGAAGCGGCTGCCGACGATTTGGACCCGGACATCAGACGTGAAACCGCGCCGCACCTTTTAGAGAATCAGGCCGCAGACCTCTCTGTGACGAAAGACGATACTCTGTAAAGACCAAAAGCCAATGATTAATTATTTCATGCCCGCTCTCGTCATGCTCTTTCAGGATGGAATCTTCGACCGCTTGGGCGAAGGATTGTGGACGGCATGGGAAGGCGTCAAGACGCCCGACCTCTCTAAGTTTCTAGTCATCGGCGCGCTGCTTTTCGTCATCGGCGTGGCGGGCGTCCTCGTGCGCCGCAATATCATCGTCATCTTCATGTCCATCGAGTTGATTCTGAACGCGGCCAATCTGAACTTCATAGCCTTTTCGCGTTACCTCTTTGACACCGGCAACCCGAACGCAATCGCCGGTCAGGTGTTCACAGTCTTTATCATCGTCGTCGCGGCGGCAGAAGCCGCCATCGGTCTCGGCATCGTCATCGCGCTCTACCGCAACCGCGAGACGATCTGGGTGGATGAGATAGATTTGCTGAAATGGTAGTCCAAAGTCTCAAGTCCAAAGTCCAAAGTCGAAAACAAATTTTCGGCATTCGGACTTGGGATTTGGGACTTGGGATTTGAGACTCTATGTATAGACTCATCTGGCTAGTCCCGCTTCTGCCTTTGCTTGGCGCGGCCATCAACGGCCTGCTGGGGCGCAAGCTTCGGTTCTCCGAACGCACTATTGCCCTGATAGCCGTCGGCACGGTGGCGCTCTCGTTTCTCATCAGCGTCGCGGCTGTCTATTCCTACGGCACGAGCGAGCGTTGGCCGCGCGCTTACGTGACGAGCGAAGAAGGTCGCTTTCCCTATAGCTTCACCTGGATTTCGGGCGGCGCGGTGGAGATTACACAGGGCGCTCCCGAACGCGCGCGTGCTGGCGTTGATGAAAGGTCAGGGGCGCAAAGCGGGTCGGAGAAGAGAGTGGGCGAAGAGGCCGCGCGTGACCGCTCTCCGAATGAGCGCACGGGAAGCGGCTCTGATTTCAACGTCCAGTGGAGCTACCAGCTTGATTCGCTCTCGGCTGTCTTCATGCTGATTGTGACGGGCGTGGGGCTGTGCATCTTTATTTTCGCGACGGGCTACATGCACGGCGATCAGGGCTACTATCGCTTCTTCGCTTACCTTGGTCTCTTCATGTTCTCGATGCTCGTCCTCGTGATGGGCTCAAACTTCGTGATGATGTTTGTCGGGTGGGAGGGCGTAGGGCTCTGCTCTTACCTGCTCATAGGTTATTACTTCGACCGCAAGGAAGCTGGCGACGCTTCGCGCAAGGCTTTTATCACGAACCGCATCGGTGATTTCGGTTTCGCGCTCGCCATCTTCGGCATCATCGCGACCTTCGGCACGGCGCAGTACACAAACGTCATGACGGGGGCGAGCGCGTATCCGCTTGAGCCGCTGGGCCAGTGGGGGCTGATGTCCTGGATTGCGCTCGGGCTTTTTATAGGAGCCATAGGCAAGAGCGCGCAGATACCTCTTTACGTCTGGCTGCCGGACGCGATGGCTGGGCCTACGCCCGTCTCCGCTCTGATTCACGCCGCGACGATGGTCACCGCAGGTCTCTACATGCTGACGCGCACCAACGTCATCTTCCAGCATTCGCAGACGATGATGCTGGTCGTCGCCATCATCGGCGCGGCGACGGCTATTTTCGCCGCGACCATCGCCTTCACGCAGAACGACATCAAGAAAGTCCTTGCTTACTCGACCGTCTCGCAGCTTGGTTTTATGTTTCTGGCCTGCGGAGTGGGCGCATTTATCATAGGCATCTTTCACGTCATGACGCACGCCTTCTTCAAGGCGCTCATGTTCCTCGGCGCAGGAAGCGTCATCCACGGCATGCATCACGAGCAGGACATGCGGCGCATGGGCGGGCTTCGGAAGTACATGCCTATAACTTACTGGACTTTCTTCGCCGGTTGGTTAGCCATCTGCGGCATCATTCCCTTTAGCGGATTCTGGTCCAAGGACGAGATTTTGTGGAACACCGCCGCCACCGATTACATTCCGGGCGGCTGGCTCCTGTGGATTGTGGCGACCGTGGCTGCGACCTGCACGGCCTTCTACATGACGCGGCTGATGGCCCTGACCTTCTGGGGCAAGGAGCGTTTTCGTGATGTAGCCGCAGGCGGTCAGGCCGACGAAGCGCACGCGCAGGCTTACTCTGACGGTCAAGCGCCGCACGATGCGCCGACCGATTCCATAGGCTACCGCGCGGGCGACGAGACCGAACACGACGCCGAAGCTGAAGCCGGTTCACCGCACGCTATCCCGGCAGCACGCGCGGGCAACCACATAGGCACTCACGGGCATGACGCGCACACGCATCATCACGGCGGGCACGCGGGACACGGCGCGCACGTGCCGCACGAGTCGCCGCCTTCGATGTGGGTTCCGCTCGTGGTGCTCGCTATCTTAGCGACCATCGGCGGCTTTGTAGGTATCAGCCCGGCCTTTACCGGCGGGAAGCACATAGGCGGGCGGCTCAACATCGTCAACTGGCTTGAGCCCGTGATCTGGAATCCCATCACGCGCAGCTTCGGCATAGAGACGAGCGAGGAGTTGAAGGGAGAAAAGAAAGCTCCCTTGCCGACCGAGACCGTGCCCGAAGAACACCCTGCGGAAAAAAGCGCGGAGGTCACGCCCTACGGCGACCATCATTTCAACCTCGCGCACGCCGTCGAAGAGAAATTTCATAGCCACACGGCTGCCGAATGGTTCTTCATAGCGGTTTCGCTCGTCGTCGCAGCCTTCGGCATCCTGATGGGGTGGCTCTTTTATATTAAGAAGCCTGAGCTGCCGGTGGTGTGGGCGCGTCGTCTAGGGCCAATCTATCGCGCGAGCTACAACAAGTACTGGGTGGACGAGCTTTACGCGGCGCTCTTTACGCGACGCACGATGGATTTATCGCGCGGCGTCTTTACCTTTGACTCAAAGGTCGTGGACGGCGGGGTCAACGGCACGGCGTGGCTGACGCGCTTGCTGAGCATCATCACGGGCGCGTTTGACAAGTATGTCGTGGACGGGCTGGTCAACATCATCGCGGGTTTCATCAAGACGCTGATGTCGCCTGTCCTGCGCGCGGCGCAGACGGGCCTCACGGCAAACTACGCGCTCGTCATGGTCATCGGCCTCATCATCGCCATCGCCATCTTTTACGGCGGCGACATCATGACGAGCTTTGGCGGATAGTCCGGAAAAGCAATGATGAATGCAAAGTGCAGAATGCAAAATTAGAAGAAAGTCTTTCTGTTCATTCATCATTTTGCATTTTGACTTTTGCGCTGCTTTTATGAATCTGCTTTAGGTTTTGTTGAGGAACAATAGTGAGAACTCAAATCCCGTTTCTTCTCTCCATCATTACGTGGCTTCCGGCCATCGGCGCGGTGATTATTCTGGCGCTGATGAAGAAAGACCAGGCGGGCTTAATCAAAAAGTTTGCGACCGCGTGGTTTGGTCTGGCCTTTCTGGTCTCGCTCCTGCTTTTGAGTTACGACCGCAACGTGGGCGGCTTTCAATTTCTGGAAGACTACCAGTGGATTCCCCTTATCGGCGCGCGTTACCAGATGGGCGTCGACGGCGTGGCCGTGCTCTTGATTGTGCTGACCACTCTTTTGGGTTGGATTGCCGCGCTCTCATCGTGGAAATATATCGAGAAGCGCGAGAAGGAATATTATGCGCTCCTGCTTTTCCTGCAATCGGCGGTGGTCGGCGTCTTTGCTTCCTTAGACCTCTTTCTTTTTTATCTCTTCTTCGAGGTCTCGCTCGTGCCGATGTATTTCCTGATTGGCATCTGGGGCGGAGAGCGGCGGCTGTACGCGGCGATTAAATTTTTCCTCTACACGCTGGTCGGCTCTGTGCTCATGCTCCTAGGCGTTTTGAAGATTTACTTTCTGACTTTGCCGTCGAGCGGGCTGGGCCGGATGATTGGACTTGAGACGGTTACCAACCTCGCCGGAAACGACACGGCGAGCAACATGGTCTCAAACAGCTTGCAACACGCCGCAGCCAACGGCACAGGCACTTTCAATATCATTTACCTCCAGGCCATAGGCTCCGTCATCTCGCCGGGGACGGTGACGACGCTCGAAGTGCTGCTCTTTTTCGCCTTCGCCATCGGGTTCGCCATCAAAGTCCCTATGTGGCCGTTTCACACGTGGCTGCCGGACGCGCACGTCGAAGCGCCGACCGCCGGGAGCGTGATTCTCGCGGGCATCCTGCTCAAACTAGGGACATACGGATTCTTCCGCTTCAACATTCCGATGTTTCCCAAAGCCTCTGCCGACCAGCGCTATTTTGGAAATTTTGGCGTGCGCAACGTGATGATCGTGCTGGCAATCATAGGCATCATCTACGGCGCGCTCGCCGCGATGTACTTTGTCGTCAAGCGGGACGGCGACGTTAAAAAACTTGTCGCTTATTCGTCCGTCTCCTCTATGGGGATTGTGATGCTGGGGCTGTTCTCCTTAAACCCGAACGGCTTGAACGGCGCTGTGCTGCACATGATTAACCACGGCATCTACTCGGGCGCGCTCTTTCTGCTGGTCGGCATCATCTACGAGCGGCGGCACACGCGAAACGTCGCGGAGTTCGGCGGGCTCTCGCACGTCATGCCCGGCTACGCGGCGGTCTTTTTAGCGATGACGATGACGGCGATTGGTCTGCCGCTCCTGGCCGTTTTTATCTCAGAGTTTCTGGCACTGCGCGGCGCGTTCGAGGCTAACCCGTACTGGGCGGCGTGGGGCGCTGTCGGCATCGTCTTAAACGCGGGCTACATGCTGTGGCTTTATCAGCGTATGTTTTTCGGCAACATAGAGAACCCGAAGAACGAGCATCTGCCGGACATGACGGGGCGCGAGTGGGCCTACATGATTCCGCTCGTCGTGCTGTCGCTCTGGATCGGCGTCTATCCAAAGACGTTCACGGATTACATCGTCAAGCCCGTGAACGCGGTCGTGCGCCACGTGCGCCCTGATTACCCTGTGCCCGGCGCACCCACAATCGAGGTAGTACCCGCACGAGCAGCAAAGTAATTTTAGATTTTAGATTTGCGATTTTCGATTGGAAGAAGATTGAAGAATTAAAAACGCTTCTCTTCTTCTTAACAAAATCGCAAATCGGCAATCGCAAATCGAAAATCAAATTATGTTTCTTTTTCTACAAGCCAACACCACAGAGCTTTACAAGCTGGGCGACCTGGCGTTGATTGCGCCGGAGTTGATTCTGACCGTGTGCGCGACCGTCGCGCTCGTGATGGAAGTCGTCCTGCCCTACAGAAAGAGCAGGTGGGCGGCTTACTTTGCTTTGCTCGGGATTGCTCTGGCCGCCGCGTCGCTCGTCTCGCAATACTACGCGAGCTACGACACATTTCCGCTGTCGGGCTTTTACGGCATGGTGCGCGTCGATGGGTTCAGCATCCTGTTTAAAGCTATCTTCCTCATCGCGGCGGCGCTCACCATCGCCATCTCGATGCGCTTTCTTGATATAGAGGGCGAGCAGCACGGCGAATATTACGCGCTCATTTTGTTTGCGACCGTCGGCATGATGTTTCTGGCCTGCGGCTACGACCTCATAGTGCTCTACATCAGCCTGGAATTGATGGCGCTCACCTTCTACGTGCTGGTCGCCTTTACCAAGCGCGAGAAGAAATCGAACGAAGCGGCGATGAAATATTTTCTGCTCGGCGCTTTCTCTTCCGGCATTCTCCTCTATGGCATGTCGCTCCTGTATGGTGTTGCGGGCTCGACTAATCTGGGCGAGATTGCCACGAGCGTCCGCCTCGCTATGACGGCACAGCCCAACGAGCTGGGAATGATGACGGGCGCGCTTCCGCTTCGACCGCTCGTGCTTTTGGGAATGGTGGCGCTCGCCGCCGGTCTCTTTTTCAAGATTAGCGCCGTGCCCTTTCACATGTGGGCTCCGGATGTTTATGAAGGCGCGCCCACACCCGTCACGGCTTTTCTCTCGACGGGCTCAAAGGCCGCGAGCTTTGCTCTCTACGCGCGCATCTTTGTGGACGCGCTTGGGCCGCTTCGCGGCACGACTCTGGATTGGGCTCCGCTTCTGGGACTTGTCGCGGCAATCACTATTCTGGTCGGCAACTGGGCCGCCGTCACACAGGAGAACTCCAAGCGGCTGCTCGCTTATTCTTCCATCTCGAATGCAGGTTACTTGCTGCTCGGACTGGTCGCGGGAAACATTTACGGTTACATCGGAATTGTCATTTATCTTCTGGTCTACACGCTGATGAACATCGGCGCGTTCGGCATCATCATCAGTTTGCGGCGGCGTGGGATTATCGGAGACAACGTCGATGACATGATGGGGCTGGCGCATAAAGCGCCGGTCATGGCGCTGCTGATGGCTATTTTCATGCTCAGCCTCGGCGGGCTTCCCGCGACGGGCGGCTTTATAGGGAAGTGGTATCTGTTCCTTGGCCTGATAGGGCGCGGCGACGCGGAAAAGAAGAGTTGGTACTACTGGCTTGCCGGATGGGCCATCATCAACACGGTGGTCTCCTTCTATTACTACGTGCGCTTCATACGCGTGATGTATCTGGGCGACAGCGTGGCCGACAAGCGCCCGCTCGCGCTTTCGCCCGCGCTCAAGACGGCGCTCGCCGTCGCGCTCGTCGGCATCATCGCCATCGGCGTGTACCCGCAACCCTTCATCAAGCTCACGCAGAAATTAATTACACCATTCACCGCCGGGCGCGTCGTCGTCCGTCAGGGCTGACACACGCGCACCGGCTTTTCGGCTTTGTAAAGAGAGGAGAGCAATATGAACAAAAGAGCAGCTCGTTTCTACGTGCTGATTGTGAGCCTTGTCTTCCTCGCGCAACTTTCTTTAGTCTCGCCTGCGGGCGTGGTCGGGCAGGGCAATAGAGCGACGATGACTCGCTCGCGTCCCGTATCACCATCATCGTCAAACAGCTCGCAGGGACAAAACCAGTGGCGGTATCGCTGCCGCCGCAGATGCGCAACCTACTACCGCCGCTGTCTCTACTATGCGGGATCGAATCGCGGACGCCGCCGCGCATGTTACAACCGATACAGGCGTTGCCTGAGACAATGCGGCTAAGCCGTATGGTCATACTGGATTTGCCCGGGGCGGTGCTTTCATGAGAGCATCGCCTCTTTCAATTTTATGCCGGTCTTCTACTTTTTCGCCGTGGTCACACTCTTGCTCGGGGTAGCTTCGCTCCGTGGCGGCTTCCGCTATCTACGCTACTTCCGTCGAGAGCTTGCGCGCCCCGCGTCCCCTTACACGCCCTTTGCTTCCATCATCGCGCCGTGTCGCGGGCTCGACCATGGCTTACGCGAAAACATACGCGCGCTTTTTGTTCAGGACTACCCGGCTTATGAAATCGTCTTTGTCTCCGACAGGGCAGACGACCCGGCGCTCTGTGTAGTGGAAGACGTGCGGCGCGAGTTTACTACGGAGATTTATCCGCAGGTGCGCGTGTGCATAGCCGGTCACGCAGAGGCGCGCGGGCAAAAGGTACACAACCTCGCGGCGGCAGTTGCGGAGACTAATTCAGCGAGCGAGATTTTCGTCTTCGTGGACACGGACGCGCGGCCCGCGCTCCGTTGGCTTCGCTCTCTGGTAGCTCCGCTCGAAGATGAAGCGGTGGGAGCGGCGACCGGCTATCGCTGGTTCGTGCCGGTCAGGGGCCGATTTGCTTCACGCTTGCGCGCGGCGTGGAATGCCTCCATTGCGTCGGCGCTTGGCGCTGGGCCTGAGAAGAATTTCTGCTGGGGCGGCTCGACCGCAATCCGCCGCGCGACGTTTGACAGGCTAGACGTTCTGGAAGCATGGAAGGGTGCGCTCTCGGACGATTTCGCCATGACGCGTACGTTGCAATTCGCACAGCTTCCGATTCATTTTGTGCCCGCCTGTCTGACGGCTTCGTTGGAAGATTGTTCTTTCGCGGAGCTTCTGGAATTCACTACGCGACAGATGAAAATCACGCGCGTCTACGCGCCGCATCTGTGGCGAGCGGTCCTGCTTTCGGGCTTCGTCTTTGTGCCGGTCTTCTTTGGCGGGTGGGCGCTCGTCGTCGTGCGCGCCGGGTTGGGGCTTTCTTACTTTTGGCCGCTCGTTTTGCTCCTCATAATCTACCTGCTGGGAGCCTGGAAAGCATGGCTTCGCTTTCGCGCCGTGCGGCTCGCGCTTGCGCCGCACCGTGAGCTTTTACGCCGGGACGCATTGGCGCAGCTCTGCCTGTGGCCGTTTGCGACCGCACTCTTTTTTTATAACGCCATCGCGGCGGGCCTCTCGCGACGCATCATCTGGCGCGGTATCACGTACGAGCTGCGCTCGCCGCGCGAGACTTTGATTATTTCCGGTGAGAACTCAACCAGCGAAAGAGAAGCCCAGGGCGCGAGACAGGAATCATAGAGTACATATTAATAGAGCCCCTTTCAGGGGCTTAAGAGGGCCATCCTGTTACTCGAATTTGATAAGCAATTGAAATCGAGAGCGGAAGGTGTCATCATCAACGCGTTCTGAAAATCTCTGTCCACTGCTGAGTTCAAAACCGGATGCCGAACAGGGCCGTACAGCTTTATCAGCTCGTCAGATCGACAAAGCGCGAGCGTGCGCTCGGGACAGTGATTCTGTTTGTCACGTCGCGCTGCAACGCTCTCTGCAAGACCTGTTTTTATCACGCCGAGCTGAATCGTCCCGGCGACATGACCTTCGAGCAGATAGAGCGCCTCTCGCGCACCATGCCGCAGATTACGGACCTCTGGCTCTCGGGCGGCGAGCCCACGCTGAGGCGCGATGTCAACGACATTATAGATTGCTTCGTTCGCCGCAACGGCATCAATCGTCTTATCATCCCGACCAACGCTCTTATCAAGTCGCGCGTCTGCGAAGTCGTGGAGCATGCGCTCTCGCAGCATCCGAACCTGGACCTTTATCTAAATGTCGCGCTCGACGGCTACGGTAAGACGCATGATGAGATTCGCGGCGTGCCAAACAACTGGGAAAAGACGCTCGATAGTTTGCGCGCGCTCGAAGATTTGAAAGAACGTTACGGTGACCGCTTTCGTCTGAACGTCAACACGGTCGTCTGCGCCGACAACTACACTGAGATAGAACGTCTTTCGGATTTTCTCTGGGAGAATTTTCGTCTCGACGGACATTACTTCAACATCGTGCGCGGCGAGACCAAGGTTGGAGACGCTATCAAGGACGTGCCGCTGGAGATTTTGCCGGAGATGTACGCGCGCGTCGCTCGCCTGACGAAGCGCTACGGCGACCGCATGTTCGCGGATGATGACGCCGCGCGCCGCTTTGTCAAAAACATGGCTTACGTTGGCACGATTACCACTCACTATCGCACGCAGCACGAAAATACTATCAAGCCTACGGCGTGGCCTTTCCCATGCACGGCGGGCGAGACCATCGCCGTCGTTGATTACAACGGCGACGTGCGCGCCTGCGAGCTGCGCGAGAAGTTCGCGACGCTTTCGGATTACGATTACGACTTCGGCAAGCTCTGGGCTTCGGGCGCGCGTGCACAGGAACTCGAAGCCATAGACGGCGGCGCGGCCTGCTGGTGCACACACGTCTGCTTTATACACGATAGCTTGCGCCACTCGCGCCGCGCGCTCCTTTACGAAGTTCCTAAAAACTACGCCACGCGCGCACGATGGGAAAAAAGTAAGCAGTAAGCAGTCGAACGAAAAGCTGCTCAACGCGAATTGCCGCTCGCTTTCTCTTACTGCTTACTGCTCACTGCTTACTGCTTACTTTCTTTTTACTGCTTATGCCGGAAGAAGAAAATGGAAATGAGAATCGCAGGGCCGGGTTGGCGTATGCTGCGGCGCTGACGCTCTTTTTTACGGTGGCGGTGCTGTTGGGGTTGGGCTGGCTGCTGGACCGTTGGCTGGGGACGGGGCCGTGGCTCATGGTCGGGGGCATTGTGGTCGGTTCAGCCCTGGGTCTTTACGAATTCGTGCGTATCACCTCAAAGCTTTCCTGAATCATCCTGAAAAACATCGTGGCCGCCGCTCGACACGATGCGCTTCGTCCGTGTAAAATCTTTTGCTTTGCTCATGGAAGAATTCGTTAATAGTAGAGGGATGGGTGCGTTTGAGGATGCCGGGGGCGCGAGCCTTGAGCGGCGGCTCCTGCGCGGGATGATTGTTTCAATCCTGCTCGCCGTTTTAGTGAGCCTCATATTTGCGCCGTGGCGTGTGACGACCGGGCTCATCCTGGGCGGCGCGCTCGCCTTCTTTAATCATCACTGGCTGCGCACTTCTTTGCGCACAGTGTTTGGCGGCAGCGCAGCCGAAGGCAAGAAACCGCGCATCGGAGCGGCGCGTTACATCCTGCGTTATTTCATCATCGCCATGGTCGTCGCCTCCGCCACGATGTTTGATTTAGTTTCCATAGGCGCAACGCTCGCGGGACTGTGCGCCTTTGCCGCCGCCGTCATGATCGAAGCAGGCATGCAGCTTTATTTCGCCATTCGTTATCGAGAGGAAAATTAAAAGGGATGTTCTGGTTGCTATCGGATAATCCGGAAAAAGTCGGCAAGGCCGCCGAGCACGCGGAGAAGTCAGGCGGTGCTGCTCATCACGAGCCGATCATTGTCGAGTTCGTCAATCACTGGCTCGGCAAGCCCGTGCACGAGTTTCAGGTGCATTACACCAAGCCGCTCTGGGATAAGTTCCTCGCCAATTTCGGCACTAACGCCGAGGCCGTGTTTGGCCCGTACACGGAAGCCAACGCGATTCCGTGGTACACGGTGATGTTCATCATCGCGGCTATCCTGAGCGTCATCGTCATCTGGATTTTGAAAGGCAAGCTCTCGGAAGATGAGCCGGGAAGCGGGCAGCAGACTTTGGAGGCGGGCATTCTAGCCATACGCGCTATGCTCGTGGACATCGTAGGGCCGCACGGCGTCAAGTATTTCCCGGTCGTCGCGACCTTCGGCATCCTGATTCTTATCTCGAACCTGATGGGACTCTTCCCGCTCTTTATGTCTCCGACCGCCGCGACGAGCGTCACCTTCGCGCTCGGTCTCTCGTCGTTCATCTATTACAACTACATAGGCATTAAAGAGAACGGGGTGTTCGGCCATCTCAAGCACTGGGCCGGTCCTATCTGGTGGATTGCGCCGCTGATTTTCCTGATTGAGCTGATAGGCAACATGGTGCGCCCGCTCTCTCTGGGATTGCGTCTCTTCGGCAACATGTTTGCCGACGAAGCGGTCGCGGCCAACATCGCCAACCTGTTTCCGCCCTTTACGCAGTGGCTCGTCCCTATACTCCTGATGCCGCTCGGGCTCTTTGTGGCGTTGATTCAGACCTTCGTCTTCGTGCTGCTTTCGATGGTGTACCTGAGCGAAGTCTCGCACCCGCCGCACGACGAGCACCATCATCACGAGCCGGAAGTGGAATACGCAGAGGATAATTTGGTCGTCCCGGCTTAATAGCAGAGCTTTTATAAAGAAGGCGCGCCTGTCGAGCGGCGCGGGCAAAAGTTAGTTGCGCGGCCCGCGCGCGTTGAGGCGCAAACAGTAGTCACACTTTTTCAAAAGCGCTTAAGCTGCAAGCTCTACCGAAGAGAAGGGAACAGCACTCGAAAGCAAGTTTTATAGGTTCAGACCGCAAACTCATATGCCTGCATCGCTCTGGCGCGCCGTTGTAAGAGGGGCGGCGAATACCGGGTGGGGGCGAAATCATAACCCGAGCTTTCGACTGTTTTCATTATCTTCATTCAGAGTTCGGCACGACATGCGCTTTTGTTTCGGAAGAGTCTTGCGAGACTCTTCAGAGGACATAGAAAATGAGAAGATTGAGATTTCTGTTTTTCGCAGTGGTCGGCATGTTGATGGCCGCAGCGCCCGCGCTGGCACAGGCCACACAGGTCGCGGCTGACAACGAAGCGAGCGTCAACAAGTACAAGGCGCTTGCCGCCGGTTTCGGTTTCGCATTGGCCGCCGGTCTGGGCGCTCTGGGCCAGTCGCGTATCGCCGCGGCGGCGGTCGAAGGCGCGGCGCGTAATCCCGGCGCTGCCGGTCGTATCCAGACCATGATGATTCTCGGTCTGGCGCTAATCGAATCGCTCGTGCTCTTTGCCCTGCTCATCGTGTTCGTTAAAGTCTAGGCAGAGCAGCCAAAAGATAGATTAAAGCGGGTGAAGCTCAATAAAGCTTCACCCGCTTTTTTAGGTAGTAAGTCAGTGTAAGAGGAAGAAAGAATTAACAGGGATGGACAGGATAGACAGGATATAGAAGAAGTGATAAATGCAAAGTGCAAAGCGCAGAATTAAAGAATAGCTTTTCATTCATCATTTTGCATTTTGATTTTTGCACTGCTTTTATCCTGTTCATCCTGTCCATCCCTGTTTGAATCCCTCTTTCATAAACTGACCCACCATCCTTTTTTATGTTCGCTTTAAAGCCCGTGTGTATTGTGCTGATACGCCGCATGTTTGAGGCTGTGCTCCGCGCGTGGCTTATTTTGAGGCAAGAGCGGGCCTTCACCCAGCTTGTAAAGTGGCATGCGCTTTGCCATTGTATCTATGGGTTTATGGCTCTCTTCAGTTTCCCCGAAAGCGGCATAGTCTTGTTAGAGTGTACAACTGAAAACCTGACAATCAAGGTCAAGCTCGAAGCCAACAACTCCGCGAGGAGTGTCCGTGGCGCGCTCTGTCACGTCTGCTCCGCTTCAGGCGACTACATGAGGAGGACATGATGAGAAAAATTATTTTAGCTTTACTGATTTTACTGATGGCCGCGAGCGTGGCGGCAGCCGATACGGTTTACCTGCGCGATGGTCGAAGCATGCGCGGCACTGTGCTCGGCTATATCGGCGGACGCTTTGCCGTGCGCGTCGATCAGACGACGCAGATTACCGGTCCCAACAATACAACTCAGACGGCACAGGCTGGCGAGATAGTTTATCTTCGCCCGCGAGATATTGAACGTGTAGAGATAGACGGGCGCTCTTTGGACGACGCGCGCTTTGCGACGCGCAACGTACAGGTCGAGCTTGCACCAAACTGGATTGATTCGGGCGTTGACCTGCGGCGCAACCAGCGCGTACAGGTCACAGCCAACGGCACAATCTACGCCGGTCGCACGCGCATCACGCCCGCAGGTCTTCGCTCCACAGACCCGAACGCTCCGCTCCCGAACGCCGCCGAAGGCGTCCTTATAGGAGTCATCGGCGCGGACCCGTCCGCTCCTATCATAGAGCTTGGCGCGAACAGAGAGTTTACCGCCGACCGTGAGGGGCGTCTTTATTTGACGGTGAATCGCGGCGAGTACGCGGACGCGCGCGGCCAGTTCAGCGTGCAGGTGCGTCGTGAAGTGGACTTCGGACGCGGCGCGGGCCGACGCGCCGACGGTCGCGTTGTTGAAGATGACGACTCGTTCGATCCCTTCGGGTCGGACACGAGCACTCCTGCCGCCGTGCGCTCGCGCAGAGGCGGGGATGGACGCGGTCGAGGCCGTAATGTCCCATTGGAGAGGACCGTCATCGTTCCCGCCACCTCGCGCGGCACTGATACCGGAATTGATTTACGCGTGGGCGATCAGGTGGCAATCATGGCATCGGGTAATATCACGGCGGGACGCCGCGCGGGTGTCGTCTCGGCAGACGGCGGGCGCACCAGTGGGCTTGGCTCCGTGCTCGGCACGCGGCCCGTGCCGCAGGCGGGCGTCGGCGCGCTCGTCGGCTACATACGCACGCCCGACGGACAGGTGACGCAGGCCTTCCTGATCGGCAGCCAGAACACGTTCACGGCTCCTGCGGACGGGCGTCTTTTTCTGGCCGTCAACGATGACGACTACAGCGACAACAGCGGCCAGTTCGACGTGCGCGTGACAGTCACTCCGCAAGGACGGGCTGGCTCGTTGATGATTAAGGAAACGATGGTCGCAGGGAAGATTGGCTTGCAGTGGTAGAGTTGAAAGGGCTGGTGCTTACGGGAGCGTCGGCCCTTTCAAGTTTCCGAAATTTTGGATGATGGCGTGCGCTTGATTAACTCTTGAATACGTTTCCCGGCTCTTCGTTGCGTCGAGCGGAAACTGTGTGATAGGCTCAAACGCACTTCAGCATATATAAAGAGGCGACGCGGTAACGAATGAAGACTTGTCCCAGATGCGGTAAAGAATATCAGGACGCTACTACGTTGTGCCCGGCTGACGGCACGGTGCTGGAAAAGACCGGCGACGAGCTGGTCGGCCAGATGCTCACAGACAAATACCGCATTGACGAGCGCATCAGCGAAGGCGGCATGGGCACTGTCTATCGCGCCACGCACGTCCTGATGGAAAAGCGCGTCGCCATCAAAATCCTGCATCCGACGCTTGCCGCCGACGACAAAATAGTCGCGCGCTTTTCGCGCGAAGCACGCGCCGCCTCGCGCATCTCTCACCCGCACGCTCTGAACGTCACGGATTTTGGTGAATCTCAATCGGGCGTAGTCTTTCTCGTCATGGAATATTTGCACGGGAGGACTCTGAAGGAAGAAGTGCAGGCGGCAGGACCGCTGGCTTTGCCGCGCGTCGTGGAGATTATCAAGCAGGTGACGGGCGCGCTCGATTCCGCGCACGCAGAGGGCGTCGTTCATCGCGACTTAAAGAGCGATAACATCATGCTGGTCGAAGCACCGAACGGTTCGGACTGGGCCAAGGTGCTGGACTTCGGCATCGCCAAGATTAAAGAGCCCGTTGACGGCTACGACCCCGGGCTGACCGCGCCGAACTTAATCATCGGCACGCCGCAGTACATGTCGCCGGAGCAATGCTCGCAGGCTTCCGACATAGACGCGCGCTCCGACATCTACAGCCTGGGCATCATCATCTACGAGATGCTCGTGGGCCATGTGCCGTTTGTGGGCGACTCGCCGACGGCCATCATGATGAAGCACCTGCAAGAGCCTCCGCCTTCCGTGTTAGAGGAGCGCAAGGATTTACCGCCGGAGGTCGGCAAGGTAATCGCGCGCGCGCTGGCAAAGCGGCCCGAAGAACGTTTTCAAAGCGCGGGAGAATTATCAAAGGCTTTGGAAGCGGCTGCCGCAGGCGAAGTGCAGGCCGCAGCGCTGGCCGCAGCTTCGACAAACCCGGCCACGGCTTCGAGTGAGACCAGCCGCATCGTCGTCCCCACCGAACCGAACGAAGCGCCGCGCCACACCCTCGGCGAGGAGATGGACGAATCCACGGTCATCCAGGCAAAGCCCGCCGCCGTCGCGGCTGCTCCTGCGAGCTACGAGACGCAGCGCGTGCAACGAGAAGCAGTGCCGCCTCCGCCCGATAAGTTTAACCCTTGGCGCATAGTCGTTCCTTCGCTCGCAGCGCTGGTGGTTCTCTTTGGCGTCATCTACCTCTTGACCTACAAGGGCAGCTCTGCCGAGCCTTCGACTAACCAGACGCCCGCGCTCACCGTTGACCCCAACAGCAAGCCTGTGCAACCCGCGCAAGCGCCCACGGGCACAGCCGAACAAGGCATCACGAGCGGCTCTGTCAACACGAACACCGCGAATGCGGGTGCGCCTACGTCGTCAGGCGCTCCGACGGGCGATGCCGCCAACGCCAACACGGCCAACGAGAACGCCAACAAAGCGAATGACAATAGTGCCGACAAAGGCCAGACGAACGGCAACGAAAACAAGGGCGGAGACGCGAACGAAAACACTGGCACGTATCAACCGCCGACGGAGAATAAACCCGCGCGCAATTCCAACAAAGGCGCGCCCCCGGACTTACCGGAGAAGGACCGCCCGGTCATCCCCAACAAACCCGATCAGGACAAGAAGGAGCCACCGGCTGCGCCTCCGCCCGGCGCTGCTCCCGACCAGAACCAGAATCAATAAATTGCGGATTTCGGAATGCGGAATGCGGATTGAAGAATAAGAAGGAGCAAGCTGCTTTCTTTTCAATCCGCATTCCGCATTCCGAAATCGTTATGTCTGTACTGTCTCGCGCAGGAGCTTGCGCAGGGGACGCTCGTCTTCAAATTCAATCTCAAGCTCGACAACGAAACAGGGAAGCTCAAAGCGTAGATGGCGGAGCTTGACGGCGTCCTTGGCGGTCGTCAGAAGCGCCTCGGCGTTGTGCGCTTGTGCTTCGCGTGTGATGAGGTCCGCGTCGCGCTGCGTGTAGACGTGATGGTCCGGGAAGGCGCGTGTGTATTCAAGCGCATAACCGCTTCGCCTGAGGTGCTCGAAGAAAGCCTGCGGGTTTCCCAAAGCGCAGAAGGCCGCTGCCCTGTATGAGGAAGCAGGGGAGCCGGATGACGTAGAAGAGGAATGCGCGTCGCTTTCGCCGTGGCCGAGAGGGCGCACGACCCTTGTGCGCGAGCGCGAGATGATGACGGGCTGTTGGCCGCCGCCGAAGCGCTCGGCTTCGAGTTTGAGGTGGTGTAAATCGCTGGCCTGTTCGGCGCGCGTGATGATGATGAGGTCCGCGCGCCGTAGTCCTTCCAAGGGCTCGCGCAAACGCCCGTGCGGCAGAAGACGTCCCGCTCCCCAGGGGTTCGTCGCGTCCACCGTCACGATGTCCAGATTGCGCCGTACGCGCAGGTGCTGGAAACCGTCGTCGAGGATGAAAATCTCGCTCGCTAAATTTTCACGCGCCCAACGCGCAGCCGCGACGCGGTTCGCATCGCTCACGACGGCTGCCGCTCCGAGCAACATCTCTGCAAGGAGCAAAGGCTCGTCGCCAGCCTCCCTCGCATCGCTCAAAACACGCGCGCCGTCGGAAACAAGTACGCGCTTTGATTCATCAGCACGCCCGTAGCCGCGCGTCAGCACGCAAACGCGCAAGCCTTCGCGCGCAAGCGCAGCGGCAATCCACGCGGCGACCGGCGTCTTGCCCGTGCCGCCAGTCGTGATGTTGCCAACGCTGATAACCGGAGCGCCCAAATCAAAAGAGGCGAGCACGCCCCTGCGATAAAGAGCGTGGCGCGCGCGCGTCACTGCGCCGTAGAGCAGCCCCAAAGGCTTGAGCATGGAAGGCGAAGACAAAAGCATCTGAAGCAATGCAAAAGTCAAAATGCAAAATGCAGAATGAAAGCGAATCATTAAATCATTGACTCAATGATTACATTCTTTTCATTCTGCATTTTGCACTTTGCATTCATCATTTCCCAGAGGCGGTCCACTGTGCGCGTGGTCGGGCCGCGTTTACGGTCAACCACGGCGCGGGCTCGACCAATCATCTCCAGACGACGCGCATCGTCATGCAGAAGTTCCTCGAACACACGCAAGAGCGCGCCGGGCGCTTGCTCCGGAGTCAGGGGCGGCAATTGTACGAGCGCGTCCGCTTCCAGAAAATCATTAACGACGGCGGCAAAGTTTTTGGTGTCCGCGCCCGTGATGATGCATGCGCCCGCTTCGGCAGGCTCAAGCACGTTGTGGCCGCCAGCCGTCGCGATGCTGCCGCCGACAAAGACCAGGCGGGCCAGAGGATAAACGGCGCGCAATTCTCCAATCGAATCCAGAAGGACGCAGGCCGCGTGTTTATCCTCTTCCTTTGCCTCGTCCGAGCGGAGCGACCACGAGAGACCGGACGAATCGAGCAGCGCTCGTGTCTCTACAAACCTCTCAGGATGGCGCGGCGCAATCAAGAGTCTAGCAGTTTGTCCCAAGCCCGCTTCGTCGCGCCGCAAGTTTTGAAACGCTTCGATGACGATGCGTTCTTCAGGATCATGCGTGCTGGCCGCGACGATGAGCGGGGATGTTTCGTTCAGGCCAAAGCGCTCGCGCAAAGTATTAGTCAATGCGCGTTCGTCGCGGGTCGTCTGAAGATCGAATTTAATATTGCCTGAAACTTCAACGCGCGCGGCGTCCATTCCAAGCAGGCGCATGCGTTCGGCGTCGTCCGCCGATTGCATCAACGCGAGGTCCAGATCACCGACCACTCTTTTGATAAAGCGGCGGATGCGTTTGTAGCGGCGAAAAGATTTCTCCGAGAGCCTGCCATTGACAAGCGCAAGAAGCGCGCCACGACGCTTGCACTCGCGCAGGAAACGCGGCCATAGCTCCGTTTCCATGACGAGCACGATTTCCGGACGAACGCGGTTGAGAGCACGGCGCACAGTCCATGCCCAATCAAAAGGAAAATAAATAACGGCGACGGCCTCGTCGCGAAAGACCTCGCGCGCGATCCTCTGGCCCGTCAGGGTGATGGTGGAAACGACCAGCCTGTGGTTGGGGAATCTTTCCAGCATGGCGCGCGCTAAGGGACGCGCGGCCTGCGTCTCTCCGACCGACACGCAATGCAGCCAGATGACCGGATGACCCCCCGTCTTGATGACGGGAAGCCAGCCCAGCCGCTCCCCTAATCCCTGAACGTATTTCCCCTTTGTGAGCGCGTCGAAGAGAAAACGCGGGCTGAGCACGATGATGCCGAGAGTGAAAAGAAGGCTGTAGAGAAGATACACGAAAGTCTAAGTCCCAAATTCCAAGTCTCAAGTCCCAAGTCTCAAGTCCAAAGTCAAAGACTCTCTGACGACTTGGGATTTGGGACTTGGGACTTATTTCGCGCGCTCGATGTAGCGTCCTTCGCGCGGGTCGACGCGGATACGGTCGCCTTCGTTGACGAAGGGCGGCACTTGAACGGTGACGCCGTTTTCCAGCGTCGCGGGCTTGTTGACGTTCGAGACGGTCGCGCCCTTCAGGGAAGGCTCGGTCTGCGTCACCAACAGCTCCATAGAAGGCGGCAGCTCGACGCCGATGGGCGCGCCCTCGTAAAACTCCGCCTGAATCTTCACGCCCGGCGTGAGCCAGTCGGCGGCGTCGCCCAAATCTTCGGACGTCAAGCCAACCTGCTCGTAGTTTTCCGTGTTCATGAAATGATGCTGCGAGCCGTCGGAATAGAGATACTCCATCTCGTGCTGTTCGAGCGAGGCGCGCTCGACCGTGTCGGCGGAGCGGAAGCGATGCTCAAAGCTGGAGCCGGTGCGAATGTTGCGCAGCTTGGTCTGGACCATCGCGCGCAGGTTTCCGGGTGTGTGATGACGAAACTCTATAACCTTGCAGGGCTGGCCCTCGAAGACTATGACCATGCCGCGTCGAATCTGAGTAGCTGGTATTGCCATAAAAGAAATCAATTCTCCGTGTCGAATAGGTTTTCGTTTTGCAGCAAAAGAGCGCCTGTACGCATAGAGAAAAACGCGGCCTTCACTGCAAACCACGTAGTCTAACGGGCAGCGCGCGTTTTTGTCCAGCGAGCCGCCCGAATAGTCGTGCCTGATAGTGCTTTGCCTAAAATGAGAAAGACGGGCCGACCGGCGGGTAGCCCGCCAGCTACATGACCACTACTTTCGGGAGCGCCCGCGTTTCGCCGCGCCTTTCTTGCCCGTGTCTTCTCCAGCCTCGCTCGCGTCCTCAACGGAGTCGAGCTTGAAAAAGACGCTCAGCGTGACCTGATACTGCAAGCGGTTCTGCTGCAAGCCGCCGCGCATTTCCTTGACGACGAACCAAGAGAGGTTATGAAGCGTCCTGCGCGCGCGCGCGACCGCGACCTCGATGGCGTGGCTGAAACTCTGTTCGGATGTGCCGACAATCTCGACACCCTTAAAAACGCTGTCACTCATCAGTGTCTCCTTAATAAATCAATGCGGGCTAGGATCAAAAAGAGCAGGCCCGTTCATGCTCATCTTAAAAGCATGAATGGACGTCAAACAATTGTGGACCGTGATTGGTTGAAAGCGGCAGCGACGCTAACATGTGGCCTGCGAGAGTGTCAAGAATTTGGATGGATGAACGAGGGTTTGTAAAACCTTAAAGAGCGAACCTGCCTCGCGCCTTGCGGACCACATCGGAGGGATTTGATGTCTGGTCCGGCGTCTGGCTGATTCGCTCTTTTCGGAGGAGCCCACCTGTCCCTATGGCTAAACGTCCAGGTGTTCCCAAAGTTCCAGATAATTTGTCAGGCGGCGCGTGCGCGCCAGAACTTGCGCTGATGCGAAATTCTCTCCAACCACTCCTGCGCTTCCTTGTAGCGCGGGAAGCGCTGCTCCTCTGCGCGAAAGGCGTTGGTGTGATAATAGCGGCGACCGTCAATCAGGCGCGCAGGGTGTTTGATGTGCAACATCTCGTGAAAGAGAATGTATTCGACAAACCACTGTGGCACGTCGCGCGCATCCAGAGTTTTACTAATCACGATGGTCTCGTGCACGGAGTCATGATGACCAAGAATGCGGCGCGTGCGACGCTGCGACCAGGTGAGCGTGGGCTTTTCCAACTGGTTGTCGAAGTAGAGACGGTTCAGGCGCTCGAACATCTTGTCCAGATCGTAGACGTGGCCCGCAGAGGTTGAGACCATCTTGCGACCGCGACGACGGCGCGCGATGTCGGATGCGCGCAAGACCTGCGGCGAATAGGCGTAAGCCCTGTAGACGCGCTCGTGAACTTCGGGCACGCGTTTCGAGAGCAGCTTGGCGACGAGCGTAAAGGCTACGGCGCGCAGCACGTTTTCGGGCGCGTCCTTGCAGATGTCCGAGAGCCGCACGTAGACGCGGCCCGAGCGCAGCCGTATCGTGTGATGAAGCCCCGCGTAAGGATAAAACCGGACCTCTATCTCGGGCACGGGACGGTGGCCGCCTAATTGACGAAAGGCGTCCGCGAAAAACGTCTGAAGATACTTCTGCGACTCTGCCATAAACCCTGTTTGATGAAGCCCGCGCGGCGCGGGACTCCAGCATGCTCTACGAAGGATGAAATTCCTGACGCAGGCTTCGACCTCTTTGAGAGAGGCCCGAGCCCCTGTTTTTGTAAATCCTGCGAATCGAACCCCGGCGGTGACCGGCGTGTAGAAAATGATGCCCGACTGTGGCTGATATTACGGGCGTCTCGGCAGGGGCGTCAATGGCGCTTTCAACGGGTGCTTCTAAGCTGTTGATACGTCTTGGAATGACCGGCCACGACCGCCGAAGCCCGGATGAAGCTTCATCCGGGGGCGGGAGTAAGTCTTTATCTTAGAACAGCTTGCGTTGAATTATCGCCGTCAGGCTCGCAATCCCGGTGCTAATTATAAGAGCGGCTTTGGATTAAGCCGCAAGCCTCCGGGGAAAAGAACTATTTTCCGCCGATGAAAAACAGTGTTTGCCGTAAGCTCCTGTTATCAGTTATACTGTTTCCGGTGGTGGTCGCTCCCGCCTTTTTGTGCACGACCGCCTGTTGACCTCAGAAATTCTTGACAAGCCGGAAACGGCAGTGCTATTGAAACTCCACGGGGACTGGCGATTGTGTTTTCACACGGCGTCGAGCACCTCGATTCCCCCGCGAAACATCCTAAAACCCGATGGTCGCTCGCAGTTCTAGTTTACATTCAAGGAGAACGGATTCGCCCGACTCGCGCGGGCAAGCCGTATTGTCCGCAATCATCAACGAGCATTTGGTGACGGGCGAACCCGTAGGCTCGCGCACCATCTCGGACAAGTTTGCGCACGGGGCGGGTTGGAGCCCGGCTACTATCCGCAACGTCATGGCCGAGCTGGAAGAGCTGGGACTGGTCGAGCAGCCGCACACCTCTGCGGGCCGCGTCCCGACAGACAAGGGCTACCGCTTTTACGTTGACCACATGCTTGGCGAAGCGCGTCTCACGGATGCAGACCTCTCGGCGATTAACTCTCTCCTGACCGGGCTCAGAACGGAAACGAGCGAAACTTCGGGTCGCTTGATGGAGCGCACCTCGCACCTGCTGTCGGAGCTTTCCGAGAACGTCGGCATAGTCGTCTCTCCTTCGCTCTCCGAAAATATTTTGCAGCACATAGAATTCGTGCGGCTCGCGGACGGGCGCATCCTCGTCATACTCGTTTCGTCTTCGAACATCATCCAGAACAAGATTATTCGTGTTGACGAAGCTCTGAGCCAGGAGGAGCTGGAGCGTACGGCGCGTTATCTCAACGCGGAGTTTAGCGGCAAGAGCCTGCTGGTGATACGCACGGAGATTCTGGAGCTGATGCGACAGGAGAAGGCGCTCTACGACAAGCTGTTGCAGAACGCAATCCTGCTGTGTGAAAGAAGCCTCGAAGGTGAAGAAGCGGCTGGCGGCGAAGTCTATGTAGACGGTGCGTCGAACATTTTGATGAAACCCGATTTCGCCGACGCCGAAAGGATGCGCCAGCTTTTCCGTACCTTTGAGGAGAAGTCGCGGCTTATCAAAATTTTGAACGAGTGCATGGCGCGCGACGCTGCTACATTGACGGGGCGCGACGTGCAGGTCGTCATAGGGCGCGAGCATAATGCTCCCTCGATGCAGGATTGCGCGCTCATCACCGCGCCTTATCGCGTCGGGTCAGGACAGGCCGTGGGCACTATCGGCGTGGTCGGCCCCATCAGAATCGAGTATGCGCGCATGATGGCCGTCGTCAACTACGTCGCGCGTCACATAGAGCGCCTGTTGTGGGAGGAGAATTCGCGAGCTTGATAGCTAACCGAAAGATTTCCCCTTCGGATACTTTGGGCCAACGGATGAATCAGCAACCGATGATGAGAAATAAGAAGGACAAACCAAAGAGCCGCACCATTCCCGTTCGTTTTCTTGACGAGGAAGCGGAAGACCGCGACCATGAGGAAACGCGCGAGGCCGCCGGAAGCCCCGACGAAGGGCGGAGCGGCGAACCCTCCGCCGAAGATATTGGTCGTGAGTCTTCTTACGAAGACGAGACGGAAGTGCAGCGCCGGATTGATCGTGGGGCGGAGGCTGACACGGAAGCTGGCCGCGAGCGTGCCGACGAGAGGGACGTTGCGGGCGGGCCGCCGCGCGACGAGATGCCGGAGCGGCGCGAAGACACGGACCAGGCCACACGAGGCGCAGGCGCATCTGCTCATGAAAGTGCTGCTCACGCGACGGATGGTCATCGCGATGGGCAAGCGCCGCGTGATATGACGGCGGAGAAACAACTGACCGGGCCGATTATGGCGGAACTGCTTGCCACACGCGCCGAGCTGAAGAGAGTGGAAGCCGAGCGCGCAGAGCTTCAGACAAATCTCGTCAGGCGACAGGCCGATTTTGATAATTTTAGAAAGCGCGTCGAGCGTGAGCGCGGCGAAGCTTATAATCGTCTGGTGGGTCAGGTCGCGGGCCGCCTCTTGCCGGTGCTTGATAACCTGCGCCGGGCGCTCGACGCCGAAGCCGTAATGCAGGCACAGGAATCAGAAGAGTTTCGCCATTTCCTCAATGGCGTCGAGTTGATTTACAAACAGCTCAACGGCGTGCTCGATAGCCTCGGCGTCAAACCCGTGGCGGCTGTGGGAGAACGCTTTGACCCGCACGTACACGAAGCAGTTGTGACAGAACAGACGGATGATTACGAACCCGACACGGTGATGCAGGAACTGGTGCGCGGCTATCGTCTGGGCGACATTTTGCTCAGACCCGCAGCCGTCAAAGTTGCTACTCGTTGACAAGAAGTCTTTACTCGCCTTGCTCTATCCGCACGAGCATTTAACTCGGGCCGCACTCGTCAAAACGGCTCGAACGCCACAACCACCCAACCACCTTGAGATAAACCGCTATGGGCAAAGTTATTGGAATAGATTTAGGGACGACGAACTGCTGTGTTGCCGTGCTGGAAGGCGGGGCAGTACAGATTGTGCCGAACAAAGAAGGCGGGCGCACGACCCCCACCGTGGTCGGCTTTACGGACAAGGGCGAGCGCCTCGTAGGCCAGATAGCCAAACGTCAGGCCGTCACCAACGCCGCCAACACCGTCTACGCCGTCAAGCGTCTCATAGGGCGCAAGTACGATTCTCCTGAAGTGCAGCGCATGAAGGAGAGCGCGCCGTTTGAGATTGTCGATTCGCAGAACGGCGACGCGCGCATACGTGTTCAGGGGCGCACCTACAGCCCGCCGGAGATTTCCGGCATCGTGTTGCAGCGCCTGAAAGCAGCCGCCGAAGATTTCCTGGGCGAATCTGTGACGGACGCCATCGTCACCGTGCCCGCGTATTTCGACGATACGCAGCGACAGGCGACGCGCGATGCAGGCAAAATCGCGGGACTCAAAATCGAGCGCATCATCAACGAGCCGACAGCAGCCGCGCTCGCTTATGGCTTGAGCCGTTCAGAGTCCGAGCGCGTGGCCGTTTACGACCTCGGCGGCGGCACGTTCGATATTTCCATCATGGAATTGAACGAGGGCGTCTTTGAAGTCCTTGCTACTTCGGGCAACACGTTTCTGGGCGGCGAAGATTTCGACGAGCGCATCATCAACTGGATGGCCGACCAGTTTCGTGACGAGACGGGGATTGACTTGCGCCAGGACCGGCTTGCGCTGCAACGCCTGAAGGAAGCCGCCGAGCGCGCCAAGTGCGAATTGTCTTCAGTCACAGAGACCAATATCAACCTGCCGTTCATAGCGGCGGACGCCTCAGGGCCGAAGCACTTTAACAAGACCCTGACGCGCGACCAGTTCGAGCATCTCGTGGGCGATTTGGTCGAGCAGACGATTGAGCCATGCCAGAAGGCTCTCTGGGACGCCAAGCTTCAGCCGTCCGATATAGACAAGGTGATACTCGTCGGCGGCCAGACGCGCTCTCCCATCATCACGCGCACCGTCAAGGAGATTTTCGGCAAAGAGCCTTCCGCCGAAATCAATCCTGATGAAGTCGTGGCAATGGGCGCAGCCATTCAGGGCGGCGTGCTCACGGGCGATGTCAAAGACATAGTGTTGCTTGACGTGCTTCCCCTGAGTTTGGGTTTGGAGACGCGCGGCGGGCTCTTTACCAAAATCATAGAGCGCAACTCGACCATCCCCTTGCGCAATAGCTTAACTTTCACCACGGTCGTCGATAACCAGTCGTCCGTGGAAATCCACATCCTACAGGGCGAGCGCGAGGTATCGCAGGGCAATCGCTCTTTAGGCAAGTTTGAATTGGTCGGCATCCCTCCTGCGCCGCGCGGCGTGCCCCAAATCGAAGTCACCTTTGAGGTGGACGCCAACGGTATCGTCAACGTTTCGGCCAATGATAAATCGACCGGCACGGAACAGCAGATGCGTATCTCGCCCGCTTCGGGTCTTTCGCCCGAAGAGATTGACCGGCTGATACGCGAAGCGGACGCTTCGGCTGATACGGATCGCCGCGTCAAGGAGCTAATCGCTGTGCGCAACAAGCTCGAAGGCTTGCTGCGCAACACGCAGCGTTCCTTTGCGGAGTTCGGCGCATCTCTCTCTCCGGACGAGCGGCGCGTCGGCCAGCAGGCTTTGACCGAAGGCACATCGGCGCTTCAGTCTGACAACCCTGAGGAGCTTCAATCAGCGGTCGAGGAGGTCGAGCGTTTCGCGGCCAATCTCACCGTGGCGATGATGAGTTCGATGGGCGTGTCCTAAAGGGAAGCGCGCTTCTTGCGCTTCGTGCTACAATCTACCCGTTCAGTAAACGGCGGTCAGCTTCAGCAGCCTGAAACTGGCCGCCGCGTGCTGAAACGACTTATCTCACGTCAATATTGTAGAGGGTATTAAAGCGTAAATGAGCAGCAAGCGAGATTATTACGAAGTCCTTGGCGTGGCGCGCACGGCCAACGAACAGGAGATTAAGAGCGCCTACAGGCGACTCGCCATCAAGTACCACCCGGACAAGAATCCCGGCAACACAGAGGCCGAAGAGAAGTTTAAAGAGGCTGCGGAAGCTTATTCGATTTTGTCGGATGCGGACCAGCGTCGTCGTTACGACCGCTTCGGGCACGCGGGCGTGTCGTCGAGCGCGGCGGGCGCAGGCGCTGGCTGGGGCGCGCCCGGCTTTGGCGGCATCGAAGACATTCTCGGAGACCTCTTTGGCTTTGGCGATGTCTTCGGAGGACGCGCGGGAAGCGCACGTCGCTCGTCGGCACAGCGCGGCGCAGACCTGCGCTACGACCTTGAGATAGCTTTAGAGGACGCGGCCAACGGCATGACGGCCCAACTGCGTATTCCGCGTCTGGAGACGTGCGAGGTGTGCAAGGGCTCGGGCGCGAAGGCCGGAACCGAACCGGAAACCTGCCAGACCTGTAGCGGCGCGGGACAGGTGCGCTACCAGCAAGGCTTCTTCTCCGTGGCGCGCACTTGCTCTACGTGCAGGGGTACGGGAAAGATTATCAAGTCGCCGTGCGAAAATTGTCAGGGCGCGGGCCGCGTTGAGCGCGAGAAGACCATGGAGGTCAAGATTCCGGCGGGTGTCGAGACGGGCTCGCGCCTGCGCATCGCGGGCGAAGGCGAAGCAGGCACGCAGGGCGGCGCGAACGGCGACCTCTACGTCGTCATACACGTGGCCGAGCACGAGAGCTTCGAGCGGCAGGGAAGCAATCTTTACTCGTCCGTGCCGGTGACGTTCGCACAGGCGGCGCTCGGCGCGCAGGTCAACGTCAAGACCCTTGAAGGCCAGCATGATTTGAAAATCCCCGCGGGCACACAGACGGGCACGGTCTTTCGCGTGAAAGGTCAGGGCATGCCGGTGCTCGGCGGTCGCGGTCGCGGAGACCTCTTCGTCGCCGTCACGGTCGTCACTCCCACCACCTTGACGCGCGAGCAGCGCAAGCTCCTAGAACAACTCGCCGAAGTCGAGACGCACGAGCTTGAAGACAAAGGGCTGATGGACAAGGTGCGCGACATCTTCGGCTAACAAAATGCAAAGTGCAGAATGCAAAATGCAGAATGAAAAGAAAGATAGTCTTTAATTCTGCATTTTGCATTTTGACTTTTGCATTGCCTTTCCCCCGTTTCGCAATCGTACAAATAAATTCTGCGTTGACGGCCCGCGCTGCACGATTAGTGTTCACAGCGCAGGCGTAATCTTTTTATCATAATCGCTCGAAAGGCTGTAAAAACGGGCCTGTAGAGGCTATTTCAGACCTCTTGAATGTTCCGGCATATCGGTTGCTCATGTTCCTTTGAAAGTCTTATAGGCGAAGACATCAACTCTGTGCATGAGGCAAAGGCCAAAGGGGAGCATCAGGTAATGAAACGGAAGAACCTCGCAGCGATCTTGATAGGTTTTCTGGTTGTGCTCTTTTCGCTAAACGCGCAGGCGGCAAGTCTTGGACGCGTGGAAGAGGATACGGATACGCGCTTTGTGAATGCGCGGGTGGTGGAGATTACAGAGGCGCGGCTCTCGATTATCGCGCAGACGGGTGTGGAGCACGTTATCGCCGTGGACCGCGAGAAAACGCGCGTCACGATTAACGGGCGGAGCGTGTCGCTCAAGGAAGTGCGCGAGGGAGACATCATCAACATAGAGCTGGACGAGGCGAACCCCGTCAAGTTCGCCGTAAACATTTCCATGCGAGCCGACCAGATGGCGGTCGCACGCAATCGCCGATGACCGTTGCACACATGCTTCTTTTGAGCGTCGCCTCGCGTGCTCCGGTTCACGGCGTGAAAGAGCCGCTTTACTAAAAAGTAAAGCGGCTCTATCATATGCGCCAGCCCTCGCACGAGTCTTACTATTCTTTACACTGCAAGTCGGAGAAGAATAAAGAAAAAGGAGAGACACTATGGCTAGTAGAAAAGGACGCGGACGTGGTCCGGTGGAAGCTACCATGGATGTTGCCGGAGAAGCGTTCAATCAGGCGTCTGGCGTAGCGGGAGAAGTGGTCGAGCAAGCATCATCGGTGGCAAGCGGCGTGCTGGAATCGGCGGCCAACATGGTCGGGATGGTGAGCCCTGCGGCAGCCGACGTGATTCGACCGAGCGGCTCGCGTTCACGCTCGACCAGAGGAGCATCTTCGACGCGCACAGTGAGTCGTGCGGTCAACAAAGCTGCGGAGGAGAATCGAAAGCTTGTTCGCAAGCAGACCAAAGCCGCCTCAAAGGTTGCGAATCGTTCGGCCAAAGCAGCTTCCAAAACGACCCGTGCGGCCACACGAGCCGCAGCGTCGGCTTCCCCCGCGAAATCAAAGAGCACGAAGGGCGCAAAGAAGAGTGCTAAAGGTGCTCGAAGCGGCGTAGGGAAAACTGCTAAACGCAGCGCGGCCAAAAAGAGCGCCGGTCGCAGCGCCAAAAAGAGTTCTGCCAGAAAGACGAGTAAAAAGAGATAAAGCAGTGACAAGTGAAAAGTGACAAGTGACGAGTTAAAACTTTCTTGCTCGTCACTTGTCACTTTTCACTTGTCACTGCTTTTATAATCTGTAACGCACGCGCTGCCGTCGCAACGCTTCGTCCGTGACGTCCAGGTTCTGTAGACGCAGGTTGACGTCGGCGTTCAAATCGAAACCGGCGCGCTCGCCCGCCTGAAGCTTGACGGTTCCGGCGGCGGCAATCATGGCTGCATTGTCCGTGGAGAGATGCGGCGAAGGAAAATAGACGGGCACGCCCAGACGCTCTGCCGCCAGACCGGACTCACTGCGCAGCACGCCGTTACAGGCCACGCCGCCCGCGACAATCAAAGTCCGAGGCTCATACTCCCCAGCCACTCGCTCCATCGTCCCGACGAGCGAGCGCACCACCACGCTCTGAAAGCTGGCGGCTAAATCCTTCACCTCCTGCGAAGGCTCCTCGTCGTGCTGAACTGGTTTCAACCCTGTCTCGCGCACGTGTTTTGAGACGGCGGTTTTCAATCCGCTAAAACTGAAATCAGGAAGACCATCGCCCATGCGCGGCACGCTGAAGCGCACGCGTTTGGGGTCGCCCTCGCGCGCGAGCCGCTCGATGATAGGACCGCCCGGATACCCGAGCCCCAGCATCTTCGCCACCTTGTCGAAGGCTTCGCCCGCAGCATCGTCGCGCGTGCGCGCCACGACCTTGTAACGACCCGGCTCAGGAACGTGAAAGAGATTCGTGTGCCCGCCGGAGACGATGAGCGCCAGCGCGGGATATTCAACCGGCGGGTTCTCGAAGACCACTGAGAAGACGTGGCCTTCAATGTGATTGACGCCGACGAGCGGTTTCCCGAGCGCAAAGGCCATCGCTTTAGCATAAGAGACGCCGACCAGCAGCGAGCCGACCAGCCCCGGCCCCGCCGTCACAGCGATGCCGTCAATCTCTGTCTTCTCAAGATGAGCACGCGCGAATGCTTCATCCACGACAGGCACAATCTTGTCCAGATGCTCGCGCGACGCCAGCTCAGGCACGACGCCGCCGAAACGCTTATGAATATCTATCTGCGACGAGATGACGCTGGAAACCATCTCACGCCCGTCGCGCACGATGGCCGCAGCCGTCTCGTCACATGAACTTTCAATACCAAGTACAAGCATAATTAAGAATACAGAACTCAGGACTCAGAAGTCAGAATAAAAGCAATGCTGTCTTTATTCTGACTCCTGCCTTTCATAAAAGCTCAAGCGGGAGTCGCCCTGCTTGAGCGTGCGGAAGCGGCGGAGGCTTACCAACACTTCTTGAAGCTCGTTTTTATGATGATGCTCGACAATGAGCAACCCGTTGTCCGTTAAGATGTGGCCTGCGCCGAAGATTTCCATGACCGGGCCGTAGGCTTGGGCGTAGGGCGGGTCGAAAAAGGCTATGTCCCAGCGCTCCGTGTTGCGCTTCGCGGCGCGGCGCAGGAATTCCGCCGCCTCGGCGCAGACCACTTCCGTTTCGTCTTCGGGGACAACGCACAAATCCAGGTTCGATTCTATCAAGCCACACATCTTGCGCGAGCGGTCAACAAAAGTCGCGTACGCCGCGCCGCGCGACAGCGCCTCTATACCGACCGCGCCCGAGCCCGCGCACAAATCCAGAAACCTTGTCCCCTCTATACGTGGCGCGAGGATGTTAAAAAGCGTCTCGCGCAAGCGGTCGGAAGTCGGTCGCACCTGCATCGACGGCGGGCTGCGCAAATTCCGTCCACGAAATTTCCCGGAAATAATTCGCATAAAAATGCAAAAGTCAAAATGCAAAATGCAGAATGAAAAGAAAGACCTTCTTTAATTCATCATTTTGCACTTTGCACTTTGCATTCTGATTTCTGTCTCTTCTTACTTTACTTCTTCCGTTCGTAAAAACTCAAACACGAGACGCCCTGACGAATGACGCGGCGGCGAGCGAGAGCGCCGATCGCTTCGGGCAGCGCGAGGTGGCAACTGTGCTCGACTACGAGCAGGCCGCCCCGTTCTCTGAGCGCGCTCGGTTCATCGCCCAAGGCTTCGAGCACGGGCGCGTAGGGCGCGGCGTAGGGTGGGTCGAAAAAGGCTATGTCCCATGGCTGGTCCCTCTCTGTGGCAACGCGGCGAAGAAAATGAGTAGCGTCGCTCATCCAGATTTCGGCGCGGCCCGCAGGCACTCCGCACGCCGCGAGGTTCGCTTCGATAAAGCGGCACATCTTTGGCGAGCGGTCAACAAAAGTAGCAAAGCTTGCCCCGCGCGACAGCGCCTCTATACCAACCGCGCCCGAGCCCGCGCACAAATCCAGAAAGCTCGCGCCCTCTATGCGCTGGGCCAGCACGGTGAAAAGAATTTCACGCAGGCGGCGGGCCGTGGGCCGCACCCTCAAAGAGTTGGCGCTACGCAGAAACTTACGGCGGTACTGTCCCTCAAGCACTCGCATGATAAGTCTCAAGTCTCAAGTCCCAAGTCCAAAGTCCGTTTCCTTTTTTGACTTGGGATTTGGGACTTTGGACTTGGGACTTCTTTATCCGATGGCTGCCAGCCCGAAGCGCACGTCGGCGCGGACGCACTCGACGAGCCTGCTTGTTTCGCGCGTCAGGCGTTTCGAGGTGAGATAATAATCGGCTTCGCGCCGCGCTTCTTCCAGGATAAGGACATCGCGCACAAGATTGCCGACGCGGAAGGTGGGGATGCCGGATTGGCGCGTGCCCATCACTTCGCCGGGGCCGCGCAGCTCCAAATCCTTCTCGGCGATGCGAAAGCCGTCCGACGTCTCTTCCATGATGCCGAGCCGCTCGCGCGCAGTGTTGGTCTGCCGGTCGGAAGTCAAAAGCACGCACGCGCTTTGTTCCGCGCCGCGTCCCACGCGCCCGCGCAACTGGTGCAGTTGCGACAATCCGAAACGCTCCGCGTGCTCGATAATCATCAGCGAAGCATTGGGCACGTCCACGCCGACTTCGACGACCGTCGTCGCGACTAGAATCTGAATCTCGCCGGAGACAAAGCGGCGCATGACGTCATCTTTTTCCGCAGGCTTCATCTTTCCGTGGATGAGGCCGACCGTAAAATGCGGGAAGACGCGGTCGCGCAGGTGCTCGTACATGCGCGTCGCGTCCTTTAAATCCATCTTCTCAGACTCTTCGACCAGCGGATAGACGACGTAGACCTGACGGCCCGCGCGCACGTCGCGCTCTATACCTTTGTAGACGAGCGGGCGTTTGTCTTCTCCGAGGACGACCGTCTTTATAGGCGTGCGACCGGGCGGCAATTCGTCAATCACGGAAACGTCGAGGTCGCCGTAGACGGTCATCGCCAGCGAGCGCGGGATGGGCGTGGCCGTCATCACGAGGACGTCCGGGTTAAAGCCGCGCGCGCGCAGTTCTGCGCGTTGAAGGACGCCGAAGCGATGCTGCTCGTCTATGACGACGAGGCCGAGGCGTCGGAACTCCACGGCTTCCTGTATGAGCGCGTGCGTGCCTACGACGGCGTGAACATCTCCGGCGGCGATGTCACGATGTAGGCGTCGCTTCTCGGCGGCGCGGAGGCTGCCGGTCAAAAGCTCCGTGCGATAAGGCGTGCGTGCGAGGATGCGCTTGATGTTGCGCGCGTGCTGCTCTGCGAGAATTTCGGTCGGGACCATGAGCGCCGTCTGGTAGTTGTTCTCCATCGCGGCGAGCATGGCTTCGAGCGCGACGATGGTCTTGCCGCTGCCGACGTCGCCCTGAAGCAGTCGGTTCATGGGGGCATCGGATTCCATGTCTGCGAAGATGCGCGCGAGGGCACGCTCCTGTGCGCCTGTCAGTTCAAACGGGAGGATGGAGGTGATGGAATCGCGTATGCGGTCTGTGATTTCTATGACCGCGCCCTTCTGTTCCTTGACGCGCTCGCCGCGACGTATAGCGATGGCGAGCGCAACCCAGAAGAACTCTTCAAAGATGAGACGCAGATGAGCGGGGCTGCGCGCGCGCTCGTAATCCGCGAGCGGAACGTCGTCGGCAGGGAAGTGTATGAGTCGCAGTGCTTCTGCGCGCGGGATAAGATGCTGGCGCGCGAGCAGGTCTGCGGGCAACGTCTCTTCAATCTCCCGGTCTGCGATGCGGCTCAGGACCGCGTGCATAATCTCGCGCAGCCGCTTGGTGCGAAACTCTCCGAGCTTGCGATAAACGGGCACGCGCCGCCCTACGTGAATCGCGGCCACAGTCGGATCGTCGCCCGTCTCTTCCTCTTCTTCGATATCGTTTTCGTCACTCGCATCTTCATCGTCGCTTGCTCCTGTCCCCGCGTCTACGCGTCTACGCGTCTCCGTGTCCTCGCTTCCGTTTGTCCCCTCTTCCGCCAGTCGCAGGAGCGCATGCTCGGGCGGCGTCCATGTGCCGGGAAGCATCTCCAATTCGTCGGGCTTGTTGAGACGCAGAGAGAAGGTGTTGCGGCGCGGGTCCCATTCCCACTGGCCGAAGGCTACGAAGCGAGCGCCGCGCGTGAAGCGCTGGCGGTTATAAGCGATGATGCGCTGTGCGTTGCGGCCTGAGACGAACCACCAGACGACGACGGGCTTGCCCGTGCGCTCCGGGTCCGAGGCGGTAATCTCGAAGATGAAAAGCTTGGGCTGTTTGGGCGAGCGGTTGCGCCCGACTTGAAAGCCCCCAGCGACGCGGACGTACAATTCAAGAGAAGCCTCCGTGCCGTGTGAGAGGTCGCTGATGCGCGCCAGATTCGAGCGGTCTTCGTAGCGCATAGGGAGGTAGTTCAAGAGGTCTTCGACGGTCGCTTCACCCGCATCCGCTTTGCCGGTCGCTCCGGCCACGGCGAGCGCAAGCTTGCGCGCCGTCGGCTGGCCCATGCGAGGGATGCCGAGCTTGTAGAGCGAGACGACGGGAGTGTCCGGCGAGAGCGTAGATGCGTTAGCCATCACGCGTTGGATGATAGCATAGAGGTTTAAAGAAGGGATGAGGGCGGAGGGATGAAAAGCAACGATAAATGCAAAGTGCAAAGTGATGAATTAAAGAAGGTCTTTCTCTTCATTCATCATTTTGCATTTTGACTTTTGCATTTCTTTTTTCATCCCTCATCCCTTCTTTCATCTTGGGCACGCTTTGAGGTAGATTGAATGTCGTAGAGACGGCGGCATGGATTCAAACGTGAAGCGGCTGCCTGTGGATATTGAAGGAGTGGATTAGATGAAAAAAATTCTGGCCCTGATATTATTGATAATCAGCGCAGCGATGGCTCAGGCTCAAAAGCCTGAGGCCAGGGAGAAAGTGGTTTGCGGTCTGACTGTGGCACAGTCTCCGGCGGTCAACGGTCTGAAGCTGGGGATGACTGTCGAGCAGGTGTTGGCGCTCTTTCCCGGCAGCACCAATGACGAGATGATTCGCGCGGAGATAGCACAGGCGGATAAGCGTCAGGGTCTTACGACCATTAGCCTCGATCCCAGAAATTATCTTTCAAAAGTTCTGTTCTCCGGAATCACACGCATCAACTTTAAGTTCATGGACGGGCGTCTCTATAATTTTATAGTGGGATACAACGGGCCTGCGTGGAAAAACGTTGACGAGTTCGTGGAGAAATTTGCGGAGGGAGCGAATCTCCCCGGCGCGGATAGCTGGAACGCATACGTGGGGATGGACACGCAGTTAAAGATGCTGAACTGCCATGGCTTTGAAGTGCGGCTCTTTGCAGGCGGGCCGGGCGGCAGTCTCAACTCGGTGGAGCTGCGCGACCTCGGGGCCGAGCAAACCTTAAAAGACCGCAGGGCCAAAGCGAGAGCGGCGAAAAGCTCCAAGCCGTAAACATCAAGAGTTAGGATATTCAGAATAGATTCAAACAGGGATGGACAGGATAGACAGGATAAAAGCAATGCAAAAGTCAAAATGCAAAATGATGAATGAAAAGCTATTCCCTCTTTAATTCTGCACTTTGCACTTTGCATTTATCATTTCTTTTTATCCTGTCTATCCTGTCCATCCCTGTTAATTTATATTTTCGCGCTTCTAGCTATAAGTTTCCCTTGAAGGCTCGTAATGCAGGCGGCTTCCTGCGCCTGTACCTGCGGGCAGACATTCCATGCTCAACGGCAACTCGCCTTCGGGATAAACGAGCACGCCGTACTGTGTGCCCTGTTCTTCGTTCTCCTCGATACGGTCAACTTCCACATCGTGCGCACCCGCTAGATGGTGTTTGATAAAGATGGCGGCGGCAAGTGGGCCGCGCACCTTGAGACGCCGCGCCGCGTCGATGGCTCCGGCCAAAGCGGTCTGGTCCGCGCCTTCCAAACCCGAGAGAATCTCCCGCACCTTGTTGTAGGTGAAGCTTTTGGGCATCTCCGCCGGGACTAGACCGGCCTCTGCAAGCGCGGCGTGGACGTCTAACATCAGAATTACCTTTCAGAGGTGGACTAGAAGTGTCTCCATGAGTATAATCCACTCTCTCTTGCACCCCTAGAAGAAGCGGCGGAAAACGAGCCCCGCCGCTATTACCCACAAGACCTGTGTTCTACATGGAGAATAAGTTATGAAAAAGACCGCCATGCCCTCTATCCTCGCCTTTGTGTTTCTTCTTTTCGTTTCGATTACCACCCAAGCTCAACAAGTTCGCATCGTTCACATCAACGTCGGACAGGGCGATGCGACTCTGATTGTCGGACCCACAAAGACGCTGCTCTATGACGGCGGCGTCACAGGCAGCGGCACAGCCATACGCAACGTGCTCAACTCGCTCAGCATCACTTCCATAGACTACTTCGTCGCGGGCCACTATCACGCGGACCACATCGGCGCGATAGACGAAGTCTTAAACGGCGGCATCACGCTCAACACAGCCTCTTATGACCGGGGCGGAAGCTATTCCTCGCAGACCTATACCGATTACGTCACGGCGGTCGGAGCCAAGCGCTCGACCATCACGCTCAACCAGCAGATAGACTTGGGCGGAGGCTGCATTCTGACCTGCATCGCCGTCAACGGCACGACCAATCACGGCAACGTCAGCCCTACGGGCGAGAACGACCGCTCCATCGCGCTCGTCTTGCGCTACGGGACGTTCGATTATTTCATCGCGTCGGATTTGACCGGCGGCGGCAGCTCCACTGGCGATGTTGAAACCAAGATTGCCGTAGACGCGGGCGACGTGGATGTCCTGCACGTAGGTCATCACGGGAGCACCACGTCCACCAACCAGACCCTCGTGGATACGCTCAAGCCTGAGCAGGCCGTCATTAGTTGCGGCGACGGCAACTCCTACAACCATCCCGTGCAGGCGATTCTTGACCGTCTGGAAGCGCCCACGCAGATGCAGAAAATCTGGCAGACCGAAGCCGGAAACGGCGGCACTTCGTCAAAGGTAGTCGTCGGCGACAACATCACATTCCTGACGGACGGCAACACCTATTCCGTCACCGTCAGCAACACGGGCCAGACCTTCAACTACAACACGGACGGAACATATGGCGTAGCCCCGGCTGTGGTCATCAACGAAGTAGCGTGGGCGGGTTCGAGCGCCAGCGCCTATGATGAATGGATAGAGCTTTACAACACCACGGGCAGCGCGATTAGCCTGACGGGCTGGAAGATTGTTGACGACAACGGCGCAGGGACCTACAACCTCTCGGGCACTATCCCTGCAAACGGCTATTTCCTGGTTGAGCGCACACAGGCCGTGACGAGCGTGACGGCAGACGTGCTGGTCTCAAGCGTGAGCCTGGCAAACACTGGCGACACGCTTGAACTACAGAACGCCGCCGGGACGCGCATAGACATAGTGAACATCTCGGGCGGCTCATGGTTCGCGGGCTCGACCACGGGCTCTTACACGATGGAGCGCATCAGCGCCGGAGGCAGCGGCGACTCCGCCTCCAACTGGGCCAACAACAACGGCGTCACACGCAACGGCACAAACTCCGGCGGCACAGCCATCAACGGCACACCCCGCGCCAAAAACTCCGTCACGCCTTAACCTCCAAAGGCAAGACCATCTCTCAACCAACACGGGGCGGCTTATACACAAGCCGCCCCGTACTTTATTTAATCCCCCGCACGCAGTACAAATATGATTTAGAATAAACCCACAGGTCAGACCGAGGCGATTCGGCAACAGGCGGGGAAATTGATCTCTCACCGCATCTGTCGGTAAAAGCTCTCACGTGAGAGCTTTTACCGAACACTTCGGTCTAATCAATAGTTAGACACGCTTCGCAGAAACAAGGCAGCGAGGCTCGTATGGTGAAGCTCAGAAAAGCAAATGCAACGTTGAATGATAGAATCAATGCGCGGTCTAACAACTCATTCGACGCGAGCGGAATGAGCGCGGCTTTCCTCGTGAACTTGTCGCTACCGTAGATTCTTCCCGCCGCGCCAATTCGGGCGTTATGCCGCCTCTGGTGAATAAAAGTTATGAATTTTAAAGTTAAAGTTATATACCTAATAGAGTCAGCCAGACAACATCTCACGTCTGGGAGAGTAGGCCAATGATAAGGTGGCTGGTAAGTAGTCATTTTACGACATGAGCTGATGCAAACCGTTACTGATTTCTTAACGAGTGTCGTTGGCGCTGGTTTTATTTTGGGCGCTCTGCTCATGGCCGTTGTATTTGTGTTTTATAGTAAGCGGTTAAAGAGTCTACGTGGCAAGAAAAACCGTCCCGTCGCCCAATACCACAGCAGTAGTAGACGTACGGTTGATCTACCGGAAAGCAACGTTGCACGTGAGCATCCGCACAGCAACATCGTACATGAGGTGCGGGATAGCAACCCTCAAAATGAGCTTTTGCCTCCTGTCAAACGTGACGCGCCTGATAAGAGAGAAGAGGAAGTAGTAGGGTCGGTGAAGACCGCCATGTCTAAAAGCTATGATGCTTTCTTGAGTTATGCGAGTGTAGATGTCTCCGACGTCAAAAGAATATATGAGTTCTTAACAGAGGCGGGTTTAAAAGTGTGGTTTGATAAAGAAAGCGTTAAACCAGGGGATGACTGGTTAGTGGCGATGCAAGATGGCCTTGGAAACTCAAAGTCATGCTTAGTTTTCGTCCGTAACGAGCCCGGCGTATGGCAGCAAGAGGAAACAAAGAGCGCAATTAGGAAAAGAACCAAGAGCTCATCCTTCAAAATAATACCTATTATCTTGCCAGGAGTGAAAGACCCGGAGCCGTATATACCGGATTTCTTGAGGGGCACGCATTGGGTTGATCTGCGCGGCGGATTACTTAACATGCCTATACTCAAAACTCTCGTAGAAGCCGTACGGGGTGGGGAGCTTGTGCCTATCCATCAGGTACCTGAAGAGGGGCAGCCTGACGACGCGCTTCCGACGGGGTATAGAGCAGACGTGAAAAAGATAATCTCCCTCCTGATTGGGGAAGCCCTTTATAGTCGGCGAGACGTAAGCATCAGAGAACTCATACAAAATGCCGTCGATGCCTGTGAGCGGCGAAGCAGTTCTAGCCAAGGTGCCGCAGCAAGCGCGGAAGTGGTGCTCAAAATAAATAATAAAGAAGGTTACTTTGAAATAAGTGATAACGGGGAGGGAATGAGCCCCTACTTATTATCAGAATATTTTGCCGTGATAGGGCGGAGTATTAGAGACGAAGAGTACATTATGGAGCGCGCGCAAGGGGATGAAAAGACACGCGCGCACCTGATAGCTAGATTCGGCATCGGCTTTATCAGCGTGTATATGTTGGCTAAGAAGATTTTAATATCCACCACGCACGAAAGGGAGGCGCAAATCAACTTAGAAATAAATAGCATTTCTGAGCCTTTTATTTACCACGAGTTGTCGCAAGTAGGCAGAAGGCCAGATGACATCGGCACTACGATCCGGGTGTATTTAAAGGAGGGATACCTCCCGAACGGAGAGGCCCGGCTTGATATAATCAAGAGCGTTCGAGAGTTCTGCCGACATGTTAGCTGCGTAAAGGTGATTCAAGACGGTACCCATATACCCATACCGGATCACTGGGACATTCCTGGGGCTAAGGTAGGAGAGGTAACAGAAGCACGTTCCAAGTTGGAGCTGCATCTGGGCATTTCCAAAGTTGATCTAGGTTTCGTTGCGTCAAACGCCGGCTTCTTAATCAGTAAAAACCCAGAGGCAATCCTGCCAGCACTTATGCCCGCCAACATTGGCGGTGAGATTAACTTTTATCCTGGTGTCGTTGACTTGAACATGGCACGAGATACGATTATAGAAAATAACAAGTCCAGACAAGTACGCAGCCTCATATCAAACGCAATTAAAAGTCTATTAACTAGAGCAGCGGCTAAAGGAGATGTGGAGATTCAACGGACTTTGAAACATATTCTAATAGCTTATTTAGAAGAGTCTGAGAAATATGAACAAGCACTGAATGCCGAAAATGAAAAACCGAAAAATCGTAATGCCTCACGTCGGCTTCAGACGACGGATATAGAACCTCCGCCGCTCAGCTCAGTCGAGATTGGAGAGTTGTTGCTGAGTGTCTGGCGGGTTGAACTCGACGGCAAAGAACTACCCCTAAGAGACGCCCTGACAGTATTAAAAGAAAGGGGTAAATATAGGATTTATACTGCTCCCATTTACCCCTCAGAACTTTATAGGTTGCTAATAGACAGTCTTAAAAAACAAGGCCATTTAGTTATTAATTATGAGATTGAACGCATTGGTTTCAGGTCTGGTAATCGTACCTCCTTCTATGTTGAGGGAGAGAAGGCATTAGAGTATCTAGCGAAGAAATATTACTTCGATCTGTACTCAATTCAGAATCCTTTACCAAGCGACATAGAAGGACTGACTGTCTCAGGGGATGCTCTTTCGCCTGCTATGAAGAAGTCCATAAGTGATATCGAGCAGGCGACTGGTAACAAGGTACTCCTAAGTGCACTACGTGGCGCGCCAATTGTCTTTGAGCTTGGTGGGAGGAAGTATATTAATATCGGGAGTGATGTGTTCAGGAAGCTAGAGGCTTTATCGGAGATTTATGATTATTCGGTTTTAAAGTCATATATCTTAGGGCTGCTTCAGTATGAAATATCGTTGTAGTGGTTTCTGTTTTGATTGATAGCAACCCTTCCGCCTAATCTCAGTAGAGATTGTTGCGGCAGGACTGTGGCAGGAATGCCGGTAAGAGGCGGTAAGACCAGATTACTTTGAGTATGAAGGTGCTGGTGCACCCGGCCTTTTCCCACAATAGGCGGCATAACAACTCATTCAACTGGACGCGCCGATAGCGTGCTTTTCATAATGCTTCCTTCGATGTATCTTGAATGCTGTTCGCGGCGCGCCGGTTAATTCGGGTGTTAGGTGCTTACTCTTATGCGAATCGGAAGATTGAAAGGGCCAACATGGCGTGACTTAATAATCCCGCTGGGGATGGGCGGAGGCGCTGCCATTGGATTTCTCGTCGCCCTTATCACTATAAGAACTAGCGAACCAAACGTCAGAAGCCCGGATGATGCTGGGGACGCCGCCGCCATGCTTGCTATGGCCTTCATGTTTGCCGGTATGGTGGTTGGAACATTTATCGGAATAGTGGTTGCCATAGTTTTGTACCTGATGAAGAGATGGCAGGCTAAATCAAGATAGGAAGTTGATGGCGAGGCCGCACCTAACAACTCATTCAACCTGAGCCCACGATAGCAAACCTTTTATATTTTTTCCTGGAGTCTATAATTGTATGCTGCTCGCTCGGCGCGGGTTAATTCGGGCGTGAGATGGCTTTCGCTAAGTGAAGGGGATTTACATGAGATTTAGGTTTGCCATTTATCTTTCTTTTTTAATTGCCTTCTTTGTCTCCGCTGCTTCGGCACAAGTCGGAGAACTCCGTGGCCGCGTCCTGCTTAAGCAGGTTGATGGGTCAACTGCTCCTCTTGAAGGTGCTGTGATTGATCTGTTTCGCGCAGACATTGCAGGCAAATATGAAATCAGGACAAACAAAAAAGGTGAGTTCATATACGCAGGAGTCCCCTATAAGGGTATTTATATTCTTTCCGTGAGCGCTCCTAATGCGCGCCCGGTAGCTATATACGGTGTGCAAGCCGGGCGTGGCAGGGAATATGAAATAACTCTTGACCATGGAGACGGGAGACGATTGACATTCGAAGAGGCTCAGGCTGCGGCGTCCGCTCCTGAATCAACCGTGGCGGATGGTGAAAAGTTGGAAGGGCCTAATGAAATAGTCGATCGCGCTTTCAGGGCCGGGAATGATGCGTTCAGAGCAAAGCGTTATGATGACGCTATTAAATATTACGATGAAGCTATTGCGGTCATGCCGGATCAGCCCGCGCTCTGGACAAATAAATCAATCGCTTTCAGATTAAGAGGAATTGACAATTACAACTCCGCCGTCAAGTCTTCCGACGAACAAACAAAAAAAGCCAGGATGGAGGCCGCTCGTAATGATTTTCGTGCTGCAAGCGATGCGGCTGCGAAAGCGGTTGAGTCAGTTAAAATCCAGCCTCTTCCTACAGAGCAAGTTGCTCTAAGGATGTACAATGACAACAAAATATTTGCGCTCGTAGCCCGTGCCGAGGCCATGCGTCTGCTTGTCTCTCTGGTTGATGCCTCTCGTGCTGATGAAGGTCTGGCTGCCTTTCAAGAGTATGTTAATGCTGAAACGGATTCTGAAAAGAGAATCAAGGCGCAGCTTGATGCCGCGCAAATGCTCCTCGATGCAAATGTTTTAGACAAAGCTATTGAAAAATACCGTAGAATCCTTGCCATTGATTCGGAGAACATAGACGCCATGCTTGGCTTAGGTTTGGCGTTATACAGGACAGGGAATAAAAGCGAGATACAAGAGGCTGCGAGCTATCTACAACGCTTTGTGGAAAACGTTCCGGATACTCACCCCTTGAAACCATTAGCGGTCGAAACGCTGGAGAAATTGAAATCTTCCAATAAGTAAGAAGCGCAAACAGCTCATCCAACCAGAGCCCGCGATAGCTCCTCTTTCATCATTGAATTATTCCTTCTGCTGGAATGCTTCATGCGTGGGCCGGGTTAGTTCGGGCGTCGGGCGTGTGCTCTCTGCTGAGAAATCGCTGTTGAACTTAGCAGCGTTCAATAGCGTAGTAGCCTTTAGGAGGTGACAGAGGATGTATTGCCCATCTTGCGGTGTGGCTGTCGCGCAGGGGTTGAGCTACTGTAATTATTGTGGCGCAAAGTTGAACGGGGAGAAAAGCGATAGCCTCATCAAAACAACAGAATTGAGAGCTGAATCCCTGATTATTTCGGCGATGGTCGGGCTCTTCGTCCTCGGCGTTTTAGCTATCACGGTTCTCATGGGAGTGATGAAAGCCGTGCTCGACTTGAATGTCGGGCTGATTAGCGCTTTCACGCTGCTGAGCTTTCTGATAATGCTGTTAATCGAAGGCGTGCTCATTCGGCAGTTATGGCGTCGCAAGCATGGCACTGAGGAAGCAGGCGCTAGAGTGCTATCGAAGGGGCAAGCTACGAAAGAGCTTGACGCGGCACAGGCGCGTGCGCTGCCGGAACCCGTGCCGAGCGTGACCGAGCACACGACACGCGCATTTGAGCCGGTCTACAACAAGCGAACATCAAAATAAAGAATCGTCCTTAAGCTACGCCGCGTCTAACAACTCATTCAACGCGGAAGCCTCTAGCAGCTTTGCTTTCATCATTATCCTGTTCCTAGCGACTTGAATGCTTTATGCTCTGCGCGGGTTAATTCCGGCGTCAAGCCCTCGCGACAAACCACACAGCACCGGACTCACTTCATAGAGTTCGAGTGTCATCCGCAAATTTTGGAGGATTCGACATGAGTGACAACCCCAACGAAATAGTTAAGCTTAGTGATGATGAAAAAGCCATGGTGGTGGAGAAGAAAGCTGCCTGCCCGTTTATCGGCAGCGCCGTGGCCGTGGACCAACTCCCCGTACGCAACGACGCGCAGAACCCGCTTGCCAGTATCGAGGATGTCAGAAGGCTGGGCAATACGGGCGGCGGTGATCTTGGAGACCTGCTCGTGTTGTTCGCCAGCGGCAATCATAGGTTCATGCGGGGCGACTCCGGAAAGCTCGACACGCCCGTCCCGAGCGGTCTGTTTTCACTGGAGTTCCCGGGCTCGCAGGGTTCTCATCCGGGCCACAGCGGCATTCTACAGGGAGACCCGTTGATGCCGGATTCAGGCCGACTGAGTGAGGATGATTTTGCAAGGCTGATCAGCCGTGCAAAGGACGGCTGGATTAAACGCTCAGACGTTGGACGCTTCATCGCGGAGAATCTGCTCAGGGATCCAAATTCCAAGGTGCTCGGAATAAAGACAGCCGCGCTCTTAGCACGCGACTTGTTCCTGCTGATTGAAACCACCGGCTCAACGGTGCTGGAAAATCTCTTAGGTTCCGATGAAGACGAGCCGCATCGAGATATCAAGGAGAAGTTCACCAAGCTCACAGGGGAAGACAATCTTATAGGCTCTGCCGGGGAGTTTGGCCTGCTCTTCGCCTTTCTCGTCAACAAACCCGGCGCGAGGGAAATCGATGATGAGCCAGCGGTGGCCGTAGATGACCTCAAGACCATGTTTGTGGACAAGCGCCTGCCCGACGGGTGGGAGACCTGGAAAAAAACACGTAAAGACTGGGTTAAAAACACCACCGGTTTAGTGTTCAGTGCGGGAAAGGAATACCGGGCGCTCAAACGAGCACAATGAGCTACACTATCTCTGAGCGGAAATAATTGAGGTCAGAGTAACGTTAAATGGCATTCAAGCGCGATGGCTCGATAGCATGTCTTTCATGATGCTTCCCTGCGTTTAAGCTTCGGTGCTATTCGCCCGTCAGTTAATTACGGCGTCGAGCGTCTTCGCAAGCTTTGTTGAGGTGAAGTCATTGCAAGTTGAAGGTCTCCAAATACGTAGTGCCGAGCCGGATGATTACCGGGACATACATGAAATCTACAGTTGTCCCAGGGCGTTTGCCGGGACGCTCCAATTACCGTACCCGTCTCTGGAAGAGTGGCGTCGGCGGCTCGCGGAGTCACGCGACGGCGTCTATACCCTGGTGGCGGTTGCAGGCGACCGCGTGGTGGGGACGCTCTCGATTCATACTTCTAGCAGGCCACGACGGAAGCATGCCGCAAGCATCGGGATGGGCGTACACGACGACTGGCAGGGCAAGGGCGTGGGCACGGCACTGATGCGTGCAGCGGTAGAGATGGCGGATAAATGGCTCAACCTCACGCGGCTGGAGCTTGAAGTCTACACGGACAACGAGCCTGCTATACGCCTGTATGAGCGGTTCGGGTTCGAGCGTGAAGGAACGCTCCGCCAACATGCGTTCCGCGACGGGGCTTATGTTGATTCGCACATGATGGCCCGTCTTCGCCCTTCCGCCTAGCGCGACTTTACTGTTATCCAGACAAGAAGGAATTGCTGCTGTGAAGAATGAATGTATTTATTCACTGCCCCTTACGCTTCTCGCGGAGGCGTTGCGGGCGCGTTTGTCTCGTCGTCGCAGACTTCAAAGATGGAGAGAAGGCTGCTGAGCGCCATGACCTGTTCGACCTTGGCGGGCAGATTCATGAGCTTTAACTGGCCGCCGACGCGCCCCAAGGCCACGGAGCCGGAGACCAGCTCGCCGACGCCGCTCGAATCAAGATATTTGACGTGTGCGAAGTTGAGGATGAGCTTCTTCTTGTCCTCTTCAATCAAGCGGCGTATGGTCTCGCGCAGGTGTATGCTCCCGCCGCCCATGATAATGTTGCCTTCCAAATCCAGAACGGTCGTATCGCCCGCCTGTCGCTCCGTGATATTCAGCATTGGTGAAACAGTCTCGCTCCCACGGCTAATGAAATAACACAGATGCTTTTATGCGATGGCGGGGCGCGAGTCAAGCGCCGAAGGAAAGAAGAGACACTGAGACGCGGCGACGCGGCGACGCGGCGATGAAGAAATTTTTCTTCTCCCCGCGTCGCCGCGTCTCCCATTCTCAGCGTCTCTTTTACTTTCTCTACGGCTTCTTATTCGCGTTGCTCGTATTGGCGTTGGCCTTGTTGCCGTTATTGGCATTAGCCGTGTTGGTTGTTTTGACTCCGGCGGTATTGTCGTTGCCGTTGTTGTTGGTGACGACCGCCGTGTTGGAAGGCGCGGTATTGCCGGACTTCGGCGTGTTGGCGTTGGTGTCGACCACGCCGTTGCGTGTTGCGTTGCCGTTACCGGCGTTGGTGTTGCCTTCGTCGCCTCCGCACGCCGCGAAGACGCTCGCGACAGCCAGTAAACAGATAGAAGCTATTTTTCGTTTCATCAAAGTCTCCTCTTTTGGTCCTCAGCGCGGGCAAGGAGCGAAAATCATGCTCGCCACGGCTGGTGCTGAAATCGTTTTCAAAGTCATCGACGTTACAGTCTGCTGCATGCCAGTCACACACAGAGCACTGGAATTGCCCGCCCGGGTGTACTGTTTTAATATTACTTTGGAGCGGCTTTCGCCATTACTATACTGCACAAGCAAAGCGTTTGCCACGAGCGACGCGCCCCCCGCATCGGTGGAGCACAATTTGCTTTTCGTCTCACATCGCGAACTGAAAAATGACGAAAACTTCTCACATCATTTTGCTGGCATTCCTTCTGCTGGCCGCGACGCGAGCCAGCGCGCAGGACTCGCATGTCAATGTGCGCTATGCCAGCGACACAGATAAAACATTTGTCCGCACGGACTGGATGACCGCCATCGACACGCCGCAGCAGTTTGCGCAGCTTATCCTGAATGCCAGCTACAAGGGCAAGCAATTAGAGAGCGTGCCCGACAAAGTCGATCTGGTTATCTGGTCATACACCAAAGAGGCGAAGTCAAAGGAGAGCAAGGCTCCGGCGCTTCTAGTCAAGACGGACGCGGAGAGCTGGCAGTTGATTCCGCAGACCTATCTGGTCTTGAAAGGCGAGACGCGAGACGGCCAGGACATCTTCTGGGAAGTGAAACGACCCTCTGCCGGTCATCCCAACAGGCTGCCGAAAACCGCACGCATAAAAAGCGGAACAGATAACATCAGCGGGATTTTCATGGAGCAGTTTTTCTTCCAGCTCAAGCCGGAACAGCTCACAAAAATCGCGGCTGCCCAAACCGTAGAGCTGCGACTTGGAGAAGCCAGCTTCAATCTCATCAGCGAGTATCAACAGACCGTGCGCAATTTTCGTGAGCGGCTTGACCCCGCGTCGAGCGACAAAAACATCGCCGATAGCATTCGTCAAACAAACGTTTCGCCGGGACAAAAGCCCACGGCTACCGTTGACGCAAGCACCATTAAGGGAAAGGTCGTCAGCTTAGCGATACCTGCTTACCCGCTTCTGGCAAGGAACACAAAATCTGAGGGCACAGTGAAAGTACTGGTCACGATAGATGAAACGGGCACGGTCGTCGCCGCGCGTGCCTTGAGCGGCCCTGCCCTTTTACGCGAGCCTGCCGAAGCCGCCGCACGCGCCTCGCGCTTTACCCCGCCAATTGTTTCCGGCAGCCCTGTCAAAGTTACAGGCGTTATCGCCTACAATTTCCAACTGTAGGCGGAATGCGCTCTCTGAGCATTCTCCATCTTCCGCTCGCCACTCAAAAATCAGGAACCACTTCACGCCGCGCGGTGTCTAACCTCTACGCTCTCTATACATCTTCGTTAAGTCTGGAAAACTTCATGAAACATCTGCTCGCGGCATTGCTGCTTCTGGCCCTCCCTCTACATCCTTTAGCACAACAACCGCAAGCTTCGTCGTCAAAGTTTCTGGTCCTTACTCACGTCACTATTATTGACATGACGGGCCGCGCGCCGAAGTCGAACATGACCATCGTCATCGCAGGCGACCGCATCAGGACGCTGGGGCGAACAGGGCAAGTGCGCGTCCCGCGCGGAGCGCAGGTTATAAATGCCCGTGGCAAATTTTTGATTCCCGGCCTGTGGGACATGCATGTGCACATCACGGAGACGGCTGGAACATTCCCGCTCTTTATAGCCAACGGCGTGCTCGGCGTGCGCGACATGGGAGGCCGTGCAGAAGACTTATTTCGCTGGCGTGCGCTGGTTGAGCAAGGGAAACTTCTGGGGCCGCGCATCGTCGCCTGCGGCCCCATCATAGACGGCCCGGACCCTGCGGCTCACGGCCCCGTCATTTCTGTCGCCACTGTTGCAGATGCGCGGCGAGCCGTGATTGATCTCAAACAACGCGGCGCGGATTTCGTCAAGGTCTACGACCGTCTCCCGCGCGATGTCTACTTTGCCATCATGGACGAAGCGAAAAAACAGGGTCTTCCTGTTGTCGGTCACGTTCCTCTTTCCGTCACCACCATAGAAGCGTCCGACGCCGGACAAAAAAGCATAGAGCATCTGGGAACCCTGTTCGAAGGCAGCTCGACTATTGAAGCGGAGCTGCGCCGTTTAGAAAACGAGCCCGTCCCCAAAGGCGACTTCTCAGAGTTTCCGCGCCGCATCGCAGCCCGTGGCGAGCGCATGCTCGATACATACGACGAGCAGAAGGCAAGCCGGATTTTCGCGCGCCTCGTCAAAAACCGGACCTGGCAAGTGCCTACGCTCGTCGTCAAACAGGGGCAGACATTTATTGACGACATAGTGAAGCGCGGCGATGCGCGATTGAAATACATTCCACCATCGGAACAAGAGTGGTGGAGCCCGCAGAAGAATTTCCTCTTCCGTTATCGCACGCCCGAGTATATTGTTTACAAAAAGCGGCTCTTTCAAAAAGAGCTTGAGCTTGTCGGCGCGATGCACCGTGCAGGCGTGCCCATCATGACCGGGACCGATGTCATTAGCGCATACATTTTTCCGGGCTTTAGCCTGCATGACGAGCTGGCGCTGTTTGTCGAAGCGGGCCTCGCACCCATGGCAGCTTTGCAAACGGCGACGCGCAATCCTGCCGAGTTCCTTGGCCTGCTCGATTCGCTCGGCACGATTGAGCGTGGAAAGATTGCCGATTTAGTATTGCTCGATGCCAACCCGCTCAATGACATACATAATAGTCGAAGGGTTAACGCCGTCGTCATGGGCGGCAGGTATTTGCCTAAAGAGATGTTGACGAAGATGCTGGCCGAGGTTGAGACCGCTGCTAAACCGCGTTGAGTTTTGATTCCGGAACGAAGATGCCCAACAGAGCGCGCCGCGCGCGTTACATCAAGAAAATCCTCGTTGCGCTGGCTATCATCCTGCTGCTCGGGCTCGGAGTCTTCTTCTTCGTCGTTCCAAAGTGGATGGACTCCGACTACAACGCTGTCTTTTCTCCTCCGCCTTACACGGCATCGGACAAGGCGAGGGAGCTGCACCGGAAGTTGCTCGTCGTAGACCTGCACACCGATTCGCTTTTATGGGACAGGGACTTATTAGCTCGAAACAGCAGGGGCCATGTGGACATCCCGCGTCTCATCGAAGGCAACGTCGCGCTGCAAGCCTTTACCATTGTTACTAAAGTGCCCAGAGGATTGAATATTGAAAGCAACAGCGACACGAGCGACATCATCACGCTCCTTGCCATTGCCGAACGCTGGCCCATTCGCACGTGGACGAGCTTGAGAGAACGTGCGCTCTATCAGGCGCGCAGGCTGCACGAGATAGCCGCCCGTTCAAATGGAAAGTTCGTGCTCATCCTGACAGCCGCAGACCTGTTAAAATATTTAGAGCGTCGCTCGCAAGACCCCGGCATCACGGCGGGTTTTCTGGGCATTGAGGGCGCGCACGCTCTGGAAGGCGACGTCAACAACGTGGACGTTCTATTTGCTCAGGGCATACGCATGATGTCGCCGTCTCATTTCTTTGATAACGAGATGGGCGGCTCGGCACATGGCCTTAACAAAGGCGGCTTAACCGACAGGGGCAAAGAGATGGTCAGGCGCATGCAGGCCAGACGTATGCTTGTCGATTTGGCGCACGCCTCGCCCGCCGTTATCAACGATGTCTTAGCCATTTCCACCATGCCTGTCGTGGTCTCTCACACCGGAGTCAAGGGGACGTGCAATAACACGCGTAACCTGACGGACGAGCAGCTCAAGGGTATTGCTGCGACGGGCGGTGTCGTAGGGATTGGCTACTGGGAGACAGCCGTGTGCGCAAAGGATGCTGGGGCCATTGCACGCGCGATACGTTATACGGCAAATCTAATCGGCGTAGAGCACGTCGCGCTCGGTTCGGATTTCGATGGCGCTATCGCCGCTCCCTTTGATACAACCGGCCTCGCGCAGATTACCGACGCCCTCTTCGCGGAAGGCTTTAGTGAAGAAGAAATACGGCTCATCATGGGAGGCAACGCCATACGCGTGCTCTTGCAGAGCCTGCCTTAAAGCAAAGCTCAAACTCATTTATTCAAATCTTCAGCTAGAATTGCCGCACGCTGATGGAAAGGAGAACGACAATTGCGAAAAGTCACGTTTAGCGGTGCTAATAGTCTGGACAATTACATCGCGCGCCCTGACGGTGCGGTTGATTGGCTCCTGTTTGGCAAGGAAGCGGCCTCCTACTTGAAGGAATACTGGAAAACGATTGACACGATTTTGATGGGCCGCAAAACTTACGAGATGGGGCTCGAACAAAGCAAAGGCCAGAGCAATCCATATTCCGGCATCAAAGCTTACGTCTTCTCGCGCACCTTGAAGGCGAGCCGCGACGACGCTGTCGAAATCGTTTCCGGCGATGCAGTCAGTTTCGTCCGCAAGCTCAAGAGCGAAGAGGGCAAGGACATCTTCTTGATGGGCGGCGGCCTATTTGCGAAAACGCTCTTCGAGGCACAGTTGATTGACGAGATAGGCTTTAACATCCATCCGGTTCTGCTCGGCACAGGCATCCCGCTTTTTCACCAAATGAAACGCCAGATTAATCTTGAGCTGCTTGATTGCAAGCCCTTCAAGAACGGAACCGTGCTGGTCACTTACCGCGTGAAACACTAAAGCGAGGATGCCGCGTGGCATATGAGTAAGCCCCTGAAAGGGGCGAGATAAAATAGCCCACGGCGTCAGCCGTGGGATAAACGTTGCCGAAAATTATGAGAGCCCCTGAAAGGGGCGAAAGAATTTTACGCTCGGATTTCTTTCGCCCCTTTCAGGGGCTAATACCTTTGCGCTGGTCTTTGTGACTTCGTCCATTTGTGGTAAATCTCTGTTTGATGAACAAGAACATTTCCCCGCGCCGCCTTGCTTTCACCCTTTTACTCATTCTCCTTTTGGTCACGCCGCAGCTTTCGCAAACGAGCACTTCGCCGCAAGCTACTACGACTCAGACCGCGCCTGCGCGCGACGAGCGATTGTGGCGCGAGGCGCTGCGTATTCATCGCAAGGCGACCATCGTTGACGGTCATAACGATGTTACCTCTTTCATGGTAGACGAGGGATATGATCTGGCGACGCCCTCTGTCGGCAAGTATCACACGGACCTTGCGCGCATGAAGCAGGGCGGCATCACAGCGCAGTTCTTCTCCGTCTATGTTGATAGGAAGTATGCTGCCGAAGGAGGCTCGGCGCGGCGCGCGATGGACATGATAGACGTTGTCTATCGCGCGGCTGAGCGTTATCCGAACGACATCATGATGGCAACTTCCGTGGCCGACATCAGACAGGCAAAGCGCAGGAAGAAGATTGCCGCGCTGATGGGCATCGAAGGCGGCCATGCGATTGAAAATTCTCTGAGCGCGTTGCGCGACTTCTATCGTCTCGGCATACGCTACATGACGTTGACGCACAACAACACCAACGACTGGGCCGATGCCTGCTGCGACACGTCGCGCCATAACGGGCTCTCGGAATTTGGTAAAGAGGTCGTCCGCGAGATGAATCGCTTAGGCATGCTGGTTGACATCTCGCACGTTTCGGACAAGACGATGTCAGACGTGCTTGATATTTCGAGCGCGCCCGTCATCGCCTCACACTCTTCTGCGCGTGCGCTCGGCAATCGCCCGCGCAACATTCCGGACGAACTCCTGCGCCGCATAGCGAAAAACGGCGGCGTCGTGATGGTAAATTTCTTCCCCGGCTTTATAGACCAGAAAGTCATAGAGGCCAGCCAGCAACGCGCCGAGCGTCTCAAACCGCAGATTGATGCCCTGCGCGAGCAATACAAATCGGACCCGAAGCGCCTCGATGAAGAGATAACCAAACTCAACGCCACGATGCCCCTGCCCACGACGCCGCTCTCCGTCCTGATAGACCACATAGACCACATCGTAAAAGTCGCAGGCATAGACCATGTTGGTTTGGGCTCGGATTTCGACGGCGTGCCGAGTTTGCCCGAGGACATGAAAGACATTGCGCAGTTGCCCAATATCACCTACGAGCTTTTGCGGCGCGGCTACAGCGAGCGCGACATACGCAAGGTGCTCGGCGAAAATTTCATGCGAGCCTTTGCAGAAGCCGAGCGCGTCGCGCGCACCAAGAGCCGCACAATCAGCGGCGAAGGCAGCCAGCGCCGCCTGACGCCAGCGCCGAAATAGCATCCCTTTCATGCTCGTATTTAGAGACGCCGCCGTATGCATTATCATCATGGCGTTTTAGCCCGGACGGAAAGCACTTACTGAACGGAAAGAGAAAGGGGCAGGAAAGCAATGAGCAAAGTTACGTTAGCGCTGCCAGAAGAGACGGTTTGTGAATTCGTGTTACTCTATAGGCACAGGCTTTTACTGCATTCCAACATTAGATAGAAAAACTTCAGGACACCCTAAAGGAGCGTTCAGTGAAAATAGTCAATCGTTCGGTTTTGATTTTGGCGTTGCTATTCGTGTTGACGTGGACCACAGCTTGCCAGGCGGACAAGACGTCCACGAATACTAACACCGCGACTACTAATACCGCCGCGCAGGCCAACACAAATCAAGCGGTCGCCAACGCCAACCAACCGGCGGTCGCCAAAACAGATGACGGCGCATCAGCGACCGGCTCTCTCGCGACACCGACGGACGCTTACAAGTTCGGTTATGCCGCGCGTAAAAATAAAGACATCGCGGCCTTAAAGCGCGTGCTCTCGAAAGAGGCGCTTCAGTTTTTAACGGACGTCGGCAAAGAGGAGAAGAAAACGCTTGACGATCAATTGAAGGCAATGGCGGACAGGCCGCAAGCTCCGACGGACGAAACACGCAATGAGAAAATCAAGGGCAACACGGCCACCCTGGAATATCTCAACGATAAGGGCGCGTGGGTCTTGATGGATTTTGTGAAGGAAGGCAATGACTGGAAAATAGGTTTGCCTAAAGCGCAGTAATAAGCAGTAGAAAGTAAGCAGTGAGCAGTGAGCAGTCAAGACGAACTGCTTTTTACTGCTCACTGCTCACTTTCTACTGCTTACTTTATCTGCGCTATGCCTGCGATGTCTTCGCCCGCGACGAGTACGAACTGATTTCTAGCGCCTTCGACACGGCTCTTGAAATACGGTTTGTACTCGTCGCTTTCGTAAAAAGCGAGCGCGGCGTCCCTCGAAGGCCATTCGATGATGAGAAAAACCTGTGGAGTCTCGCGTTCACCTTCCAGCTTTTCAACGTTGGACGTGCGAGCCAGATAGCGGCCACCATAACGCTCTACAATCCGCGTCACGTTCCGTACGTATTCGGAAACCCAGCCCCGGTCGGTGATGTCCATCTCTGCAACGCAGTAGTACTTCATCTCATCTCCCTCAGAAGTTCCTTGTCTCTCCCGGCTTCATAAACTGCACGCGCTTGTCCCTGCCAATCGCGGCGCGCACTTCCGCTTCTGTAGACATCGTGGGCATAGAAGCATAATGCATCGGAATCATAATCTGAGGCTTGAAATACCTGTTCACCGCCAGCAGTGCGACTTCCGGGCTTTGCCCGTAGGCTTTGCCTCCAACGTTCATCAGGATAATGTCCGGGTGATAGAACTCCTGTATCAAAGCCATGTCGCCGAAAATCCACGTATCGCCCTGATGATAAACTGAGCGACCGTCTGGAAAGTCCACTACGAATCCGACGGGCCGCCCGCTCGGCTCGCTGCCGTGCATCGCGGGCACGACGTGCACTATGATATCACCTAGCGAGACTGTGCCGCCGACGTTGACAGTCTGCACCAACTCTTCAGGGAGCCCTTCTTTCTGAAAGATGGCAGGCATGTTGACGGTGACAATTTTGGCGCGGCTGGCTTTAGCAATCTCTATGGCGTCGCCCAGGTGATCGCCATGCGAGTGCGTCACCAGAATGTAATTCGGTTTGTAGCGCGAGAGGTCTTTAAACTCAGCCGGAGTCGCCGGGTTCTCTTTTAAGAACGGGTCAATCAAAATCCGCGTCCCGCCCGACGAGACCAGCTCAAAAGCGGCGTGACCCAGCCATGTGATTTGAATATCTTTCTTTGTCCGGCTCGCTCGCGACCGCGTTTGCGCAATCAATAACGAAGCCGCCATCGCCATCAGGACGAGCATCAAAAGCGATGCCTTCAACGATTTCATGATTCCCTCCACAAAGGATTACAGGCAGCGAAAATTTATAACACATCATTTTTCAGGCTTCCATAAAGCCTATCCCCGGCGCACCCTCTTGAGATAGCCTTTCGGGTTCCAGGTTATCAGGAAAGACTCCCTGCTCCTGTCAATTTCAAAATCCTTGTTCTTTTCTATGAAGGCATCGATAGCTTCGTACGGTCCCGGATTCGGCCCACCATCTATGCCGTGATGGCATATTCCATCTTCCACGATGAAATATCCGCCTTGCTTTACCAGCGGCGAGTAAGTCTGTAAGACGTTCAAGGTGTTCTCAAGCGTGTGCGAGCTGTCTTCTATGACCATGACGCTCGCTGTATCACCGATGAGCGCCTTAACGCTCTCGAATGATTCGCAGGCGTCTCCCTCTATCAAAGTTATTCTCGGATGCTGACTGACAAGTTCCGGCACGTTGTTATGTGATAAATCGAGACCGATAACTTTTCCCTCTCCGAGACAGTCGCAAATATGCGCTAAGGCCAGCGTACTGCCGCCACAGAAATTGCCGACCTCAATGATAAAGTCAGGTCTGGTTTCTAATATCATCTCTTGATATATCCAGAAATCAATCGGACTCTTGAGCGTTTTGACGCCGAAGTAACTTGATTGGCTCATTATGCGGTCTTGCATAATCTGTAAAACATGTCTGAGCGGCAAATCAAGGTGGTCTTCCATGTGATGCATAACGTGTCTCCTTCGGTAGCTGCCTGACGCGAACTGGCCCGCCGTCTTCATCATGTGTTACCGAAAGCAGGTTCTTTATTGAAGATGGTCGCGGCTTGAATATTATAGCAGCCCTACAAAAGCGCCTGCTTAAAAGTCGTCCGACGTTTCAGTTGAGTATTTGGTGATGTTTCCGTGCGTTTGCTAGAATCATTTGTCTTTCCCAAGCTCAGTTTTCAAGCAGCTTTCATTCTTATAATGTTCTGGTATGCCTCACATTTCTAAACACGCACATCTGGCGGCGCTCCTGTTTGGTCTGGCACTAATTGTGTTCGGAGTGGCGGATTGGAGCGCCCGCGCGGTTGAATCGTTCGGCGGCTATGCGCCTGTGCGCGCGACGCAATCTGCGGGTGCGACGTTGGTCTATGCCTCTTTCTTCGCGCCCGACAATGCGACGGCGCTGCCGCGTGCGGAGACGGGACAAGAGTTCGTAGCTCTCTCGGGTAAGTGGGGTGTGCGCCGGTACAAGGCTTATCGTTCGGATGTCAACGGGGCATATTTCGGGTTCCTTGTGGTCGAGACGGGAGCTTCTGATGCGACCGTGCGCGTGACTTTGCAGGACATGGCGGGCGATAACGCGCAGGGGTTGGTGTTTCGCGCGACAGACGCAGACAATCTCTTCTTCTGTCGCGGCATGTCCAACAGAATCGAAGTCTATCGTCGTCAGGCAGGGGCGCTCACACGCATAGGCGAATACAACGGCGGCATCGCGGAAGACGACGACCTTGCGGTGGAACTGAGCGGCGCGTCAATCGTCGTCAAACAGAACGGCGTCCTTCGTCTGCGTCTCACAGATAGTTTCAACATCAACGCGACAAGACACGGTCTGTACGCAGATACACCGCACACCAGCTTCAAGCATTTCACTGTCGAGACCGGCCCGACCAGCGCGGATTGGATTCGCATCAGGACGCCCGGCGCGTACCAGGTTTACCAGCGCGACGCGGCGGGCAAAGCAGACATTCATGTCGCAGGCGCTTACAGTGGAACGCCTGCGCGCATAGAGGCGAGGTGGAAGGGAGGCGCGTGGCAGTTGCTTGACGCTGCACCGCGAGACGGCGCGTTTCAGGGCGTCCTGAAAAATCAAAGCGCGGGGCAGGGAACGTTCGAAGTGCGCTTTGCAAACGACGCGGCTGTTCGCTGGCGTCAGTATTACGTAGGCATCGGCGATGTCTTTCTGGTGGCGGGCCAGTCCAACGCCGAAGGACGCATCACCAGTCCGCAGCTCTACACGCATCCGACCATGCGCGCAGGCGTGTTCGATGAAGCGGGCCGTTGGCGCGAGGCTTATGACCCGACCGACAGCAGCCATACAGATCAACATAGCGTGTGGCCCTTGCTCGCCACCAAAATTATGGCGAGCCAGAACGTGCCCGTCGCTTTTATCACTACCGGCGCAGGCGCAACCGGCCTACTCGGCAACGGCGGCACGTGGAGCAAGCCGAAGGGGAGTTACACAGCCTGCCTTGAAATGGTGCGCCGTAGCGGTGTCAACGGCCTCAAAGCCGTCCTCTGGTATCAGGGAGAGACGGACGCGAATCTAGCGCAGTTGGCTCAAGCGGATTTTGAAGCCGCGCTCAAAAAATTCAGCGCCGACCTCGCAGGCGATCTACATTTCGGCCCGTTGAAGATAGTCGCCGCTCAGATTGGTTACATGAAAACGGCGGAGTCTACGGAGACGCGTCAATCTGTTGACGCCGTGCGGCTAGGCATAGCGAGCGCGTGGGACGCGGGCGCGAACATCCTCGCGGGGCCTGTCCTTTATGATCTGGATATCAGGATGGAAGCGGGCGGCGACGGCGTGCATCTTCGGACGCCCGCTCACGCGCGAACGGCAGCCGCTCGCTGGTGGCGCATGCTCAACTTTCACTTCTATGGTGGCAGGGAAGGGCGCGGCCCGCGCTTCGGCTTTGCGCGACAGGTTGACGGCACACACATTGACATCGGCTTCAATCTCGCCTCAAGGTCGCTCCAACCGTCTGAGCTGCCCGTGCGAGGCTGGCGCGTCGTAGATGCCAGTGGGGAGCGCAAGGTAACGAGCGCACGGTTGCAGAACCCGACGACCATACGCCTCTCGCTGGACCAGCCGCTCGCGGGCCGCGTGCAAATCTCATGGGCCAGCTACAACGACGCCGTAGGCTTAACGCTCACAGACAACTCCGTTGAAGCCATGCCCGCCGAACCCTTTCACGCTATCGCGCAAAATTAATCACTGGTTGAGAAAGCGTCGTCTCTAAAAGCAATTCACCGCAGAGACGCCGAGGACGCGGAGGAAGCGCAGAGAGTTGAAATGTTTTTCTCTGCGTTGTCTCTGCTCCAGCCCATCATTGGCGCTATCAGCGGCGACCACAACAACGCCATGATGGTGGCGGGTGCCGTCGTCGTGCCGGGGATAAACAAATTAACTTTGCAAAAAAATGTTTTGCAAAGTTTGCCGGTTTTGTTATTATCTGTTTATCCAAGGTCCCCCGACTTGAAACGATTAACTGTCCTCGTTATTCGAGCCTATCAGTTTCAGTTCTGAGCAAATCTCTAAACTGTTGATAGCAATCCGGTAATTCTTCCAAAGGATATAAGAGATGAGAAAAAAAGCCCCTGCCGCGTGGCTTGCCTTGCTGTTAGCGCTCTCCCTCTGCGCAGGTATGTTGGTGAGTGACCGGACCCATGCACAGTCTATTTTGGACCTCAAATTAAAGAACAAGGCGTCCTCGGAGTTAATTCGGAAGACGATTAACGGCCAGGGCGGTGAGCGCGTGCGCGTCATTATACAGCCGAGCGGCGCTTGGAATGAGGCGCTAAACCTGGCCCTTTTGTTAGGGGGCGCGAGCGATGTGCGTCAATTTCAGAACTTTAATTTTCGTGTCGTTAACTTGCCTGCCGCTGCGGCCACGGTCTTAGCCCAGAGAAGCGATGTCGCCTACGTCTCGCTTAATTATGAAGTGCGGACGCTGGGGCACATTTCTCTGACGACGGGCGCAGACTCTGTGCGTAACACGAGCGGTACGACGACCAGTGGTCTGGACGGGACGGGCATCGGCATCGCCGTCTTCGATTCGGGTATGGACTCCACTCACAAAGCTTTTCTGGATAAGAGTAATAACCTGAGGGTCACAGCCTCTCAGGATTTCACGGGCGAGGGACGCACGGACGACCCTTACGGGCACGGCACGCACGTCGCAGCAATCGTCGGAGGAAATGGCCGCATCTCCAATGCCACTTATACGGGGATTGCGCCGAACGCCAACCTCATTAATCTGCGTGTGTTGAATTCGCAGGGAGTCGGTTCGGCTGCGCAGTTGCTCAGAGCTATTGACTGGGTGTTGGTGAATCGTGAGCGCTATAACATACGAGTCGTTAACATGAGCTTAGGGATGCCCGCGATAGATTCTTATAAAAATGATCCGGTGTGCAAGGCTGTGCGAGGCCTGGTGAATGCGGGCATAGTTGTCGTGGCCGCTGCCGGTAACAACGGTAAGGACGACGATGGAAATAAGATTTACGGGAGAATTCACTCGCCCGGTAATGAACCTTCTGCGATTACGGTCGGCGCAAGCAATACATTCGGAACGGATGCACGCGGTGACGACGGCGTAGCTACTTATAGCTCTCGCGGCCCGACGCGTAGTTATTGGACCGATTCGGCGGGCGTGCGCCATTACGATAATCTGATTAAGCCTGACCTGGTTGCGCCCGGCAACAAGCTGGTGAACGCCGAGGCAGTCAATAACCATCTGGTTGCACAGAATCCATCTTTGGATGCGGGCGTGAGTCCGGTTGATAATCGCAAGCAGATGTACCTGAACGGCACTTCGATGGCGACGCCGGTTGCCGCAGGCGCTGCGGCTCTCCTGCTTCAGGCCAATCCGCAACTGACGCCCAACATGGTCAAGGCCATTTTGATGTACACGGCGCAGCCCCTCGCGGGCTTCAACATGCTGGAGCAGGGGACGGGCCAACTCAACGTCGAAGGCGCAGTGCGGCTCGCCAAATTAGTACGCACGGACCTCAACGGCAACACTCCGCTTGGCGATTCCTTTTTAACCACAGGCGCGCTCCCCACACCACAGACGACGATTGCCGGGTACACATTCCCTTGGGCGCAGGGCATCATCCTGAATCAGACCTACGCGACCGGCTCTGACCTCATCAGTAAATATCAGAAGGTCTATGGCATGGGTCTATTGCTCGGTGACGGCGTGATTACGGGTGACGGTGTGATCACGGGCGACACGACCATGCTGACGGAGGGCGTGATTACAGGCGATAACATTCTGGTCAGTAACGGCGTCATCACGGGCGACGGGACGAGCTTTCTTGGAATCAACCTGCTGCTCGGCGATGGGACCATGCTCAGCGACGGCTATCTTGTGAGTGACGGCGTGATTACGGGCGATGGTGTGATTACCGGCGACGGAGTCATCACAGGCGATCTGTATTTACAATCACAGTCAGCAACCGTGAATGGCGACGAGACGTCTTCGATGACTGTAGAGGTGGATGACGGCGTGGATTGTCTGGACTATTGATTTTGTAGTCCGGGAATCAAAACGGACTATAGTTAAGTTCACGGGCGAGCTGATAGAGCAGCCATTTTGGACAGCGACGACAACGGCACAGCGAAACTGTAGAAAGCGTGCGGAGCGATGAACAAGCAGCAATTCACCAGACCGTTCATGTGGTCTATCGTGGCTCTAGGTGCAGCGGTTCTTCTGTTTTCCATCTATCGCTTGCCATGGACGCAACTGGACCTGAAGTTTGTGCTGCTCGCTGTGATGGTCGTGATTTGCTCGCGCGTCGCCGTCCCGATTCCGCGCGTCAGCGGACGCATCACCGTCTCCGACACCTTAATCTTCCTGACGATGCTGCTGTATGGCGGCGAAGCGGCCATCATCCTGGCTGCACTGGAAGGCATCTGTTCAAGCCTATGGATTAGCAAGAAGGCGATCACCATCATCTTCAACTCGGCGGTCTTAGCCTGCTCGACTTTTCTGACGGTATGGACTTTGCGCCTCTCTTTCGGGGAAATAGTGCGTATTACCGACAGCGGTTACACTGCAAATTTCCTCGTCGCGATATGCCTGATGGCGCTTGTACAGTACATTGCCAACACAGCGCTCATCGCCGTGGAAAAGTCTTGCAAGCTCAATCAATCTTTCTGGCAGACGTGGAAGACCTATTACCTGTGGACTTCCATTACATTTTTCGCGGGCGCAAGCCTGGCCGGATTCGCCGCTCATCTGATTTACGCGTTCGGCTTTTATGCCATCCTCGCGACCGTCCCGATTATCGCCATCATTTTCCTGACCTACCAGACTTACCTCAAAAACATAGGGGCCTCTGTGGCACACGCCGAGCAGGCCGAGCGCCACATAGAGGAGCTTTCGCGCTATATCAACGAGCTGAAGCGTAGCGAAGAAGAGCGCGAGAAGATTTTGCTTCGAGAGCAGGCGGCGCGCTCCGAAGCAGAGGCGGCCAATCGTATCAAGGATGAATTCCTCGCCACGCTCTCGCACGAACTGCGCACGCCGCTCACGGCCATCATCGGTTGGGCAGGCTTGCTGCGCTCGGACGATTTCGATGGAAAGCTAAAGGCGCAGGCGCTTGAAGCCGTCGAGCGCAACGCGAAAACTCAAGCGCAGTTGATAGATGACCTTCTTGACGTCTCACGCATTGTCTCGGGCAAACTGCTACTCGACGTTAACGAAGTAGAGCTTGATAAAGTTGTGGCGAACGCGATTAATGTGGTGCGGCCTGCGGCGGACGCCAAAGGCATACGCGTCACTTATGATCGAGCCGAGGGACGTGGATTGATTAGCGGAGACGCGGCGCGCTTGCAGCAGATCGCATGGAACCTGTTGTTAAATGCCGTCAAGTTCACGCCCGAAGGGGGCTCTGTCCGCGTCTGCCTTGAGCGCATAGACACGCACATCAAGTTGTCCATCAGCGATACGGGAAAGGGCATCGCCGCAGAGTTTCTTCCGCACGTCTTCGACCGTTTTCGTCAGGCCGACAGCACGACGACTAGAAACTATGGCGGGCTCGGTCTGGGATTGGCAATCGTACGCCATCTGGTCGAGCTGCACGGAGGCACTGTGCATGTGGAGAGTCCGGGCGAGGGAATGGGGGCGACGTTCTCAACTACCTTTCCGCTACTGGCCGTGAGCATGGAAGCGCAGAGCGGCGCGGCGGCGTGCTGCAACGCGAGGGACGGAAAATCATCCAACGGTCGTCTCAAGCTGGAAGGCTTGCGGGTGCTCATTGTTGACGACGAGCCGGACACGCGACAGGTGATTAGCGCCGTGATTACAAAATCCGGCGCGGAGGTGCGAGCCTGTGCTTCCGCTCATGAGGCTTTGGAGACTCTGGCGAACTGGAAACCGGACATACTGATGAGTGACATCGGAATGCCGGACGAAGACGGCTATTCTTTAATCCGAAAAGTGCGTTCGCTTTCAGCCGAAAGCGGCGGGCGCATTCCGGCGGCGGCCCTCACAGCCTATGCGCGGGAAGAAGACCGCCAGAGAGTCCTGGAGGCGGGCTACCAGATGCACGTCGCAAAGCCAATCGGTTCCAACGAGCTGGTTGCTACGATTGCTGGCCTTGCCGGTCGAACAGCTTAAAACAATCACCGCGCAGAGCTGCCCGACAGCGGCGCATGAACCTTGCAACCCTGGCATCGAGCGTCGCGAGTTTGAACTTGAGAAGGGAGTGTCGGGCCTCCCTTCTCAAGCACCCATCAACTACCCCGTACAATTTATAGTAGGGCTAGTATCTGGTTCAGCAGGGCGACTATGTCGGCCAGAGGCCCGCCGATGTTGAGTAGATTCGCGACCGCGCAGAGCAGGGAACCCAGAAGTCCGCCGCTCGGGTCAGCGTCTATGTCGAGCACTATCTGATTCAGATGAACCTGAAGCCCCAGCAGGTCAAGGTCTAGCGGTCCCAGCTCCAGATGAAGAATGTCGCACGACGCTCCCGGAATGGTGACGAGCATGCTAATGGTCCTGAGGACTGTGCCGATGACATTGCCGACCCCATTCTGAATCGAGCCGGTGAGCGTGCCGACGGCGACAATCTGATTATTAACCACGCTGAACTGCTGTATCTTGAAGTTGCCTGTAAATTTTCCTCCCTTGCTGGTCGTCCCCGCGACGGGAACGCTCACGCCGCCTGTCTGAGCAAAGAGCAGCGCGTTGGCTTGAAAGCCAGCCTGTGGGCCGGAGTTACGCGCGGCGGCTGAAATACTCAACGGCATGATTGCGATCATGACGAGGCCCATGAACAGGGCGAGTGTTTTGTGTCGGGTGTACATCTTGAATTCTCCTTTTGATCCCTTATGATTATTTAGGTTGACTGAGCGCATTTATCTACGCTCGAACGGGTGATAAAAGCAGCACTCGTCTACCATCCATGTTGACGCTCGGGGGGCGAAACTTAAGCGCACGGGCCTGAACGCTTGAAGGAGGGTCGGGTATAAAATTTTTGTAGGGGTGTCAGGAGAGGCAAAGACTATCGTAACGAGGGCGACGCTACAAGATGGCGATTTTTACAATTCGTTGGCCGATTTTCCTGACCGTTGTTTTTGAGAGTCGTCCGGGGTCAGCGCGTCATTCCGGCGTCAGAGATAGAAGTGTCCCGGCTCAATCTTTGCGCCGGGTTGTAGAAGGCGAAATGTGCGGCGTGAGTGAAGAGGGCGGCGGAGGTTGTAGCACCTGTCTGCGCTCTGCATCCGGCGGCAGCCGCCGTGACGTAGCGCTTCGACGCGGTCTGTAAAAAATTGAGCGCACCGTCGAGAGGCTGCGAGCCAGATTATCCGTAATGGATGTCGTCAATTCGGCGAAAGCTAGATGGCGAAAGCGAACGAGCGATAGAAGCTCCCGCTTCTTTTTAGCTTGCAGAATCGGAGAGTCGTCTTCCGCCAGTTGACGCGGGTGCGAGGCGCGTCGGAGTCGAATAGGCGGCGTGGCTAAAGGGGTCGAGGACAGGGAAGCGCGGGCAGAACTTTTCAATGCAGCGGGAGAAAGAAGCTGTTCGGGCGCGGAACTCAAGCGGCGTGGGCCATCCTGCGGGGTTTCGTCTTGATGACCGTTACGGAAACGCTCGCGGTATTTGGCGGGCGTGACGCCGTAGCTCTTCTTGAAATCACGCACAAAGTGGCTCTCATCCGTCACCCCGACCTGCCCCATCACTTCCTTGACGCTGAGATAAGAAGTCTCCAGCAGTTCTTTGGCCTGCTCCATCCTGAGCAGGTGTTGATATTTGGCTGGCGGCAAACCGGTCTCATCTTTGAAAAGTTGATGAAGACGTGAGGGGGAGACGTTGACGAACCGCGCCAGTTTGCTTGCCGGCCAGCCCCTGTGAAGATACTCCTTCATCAGGGCGATGACTTTCTTTACTCTATGATCCATGGTTACTCTCCGTCGGGTGGGGTAACCGAATTAACTAAATTTATTTTCGGGAGAAGCAAAGCCCGTGCCGATTCGGGCCGAGGCCGGTAGGCCCGCTTTTGTATGAGGGTTTAGTGCATGGGCAGGCTACCGGCAGACCTGCGGATGAATAGAAGTAATACTACCCTTGCACGAATCTTGTGCATTTATTGCGGGCCGGATGAATGGCGAGCTTTGAAGAGACTAACTGCGCCCTCATCTGCTTGAGAGCGAGCCAATCTGGTTACGCGCCTCGTTAATCTTGTTTTGCAGCTCGGTGTTGTTCTTATCAAGCGAAAGCATGTATTGATAGACGCGGAGCGCGTCCGCCGGTCGCCCGGCTTTCATGTAGCCATTGCCGACTCCGCCTAAAGCATAAGCGCCCGCTAATGCTTTCAACTCTTCTGCCGAAGCAACTTCCTTCGCCTTCATGAGAACTTGTTCCGCCTCTTCGTAACGGTCCATACGCACGTAAGCCGACCCTAGAATGTAATATGGCCGGAAACTTTGCGGGATGATCACGATTGCTCTTTTCAGGAATGGCTCAGCCTCGGCGTATCGCTTTTGCGCCACCAGCATTTTGCCCAGCAGTACCAGCGCGCGCGGATTACTCGCCTGAGTTTCCAGCGCCCGGCGCAGCAACGGCTCCGACTCACTCCACAACTGCTCCGATTGCATGGACTCGGCGATGAGGACCAGCGTGGGAGCATCCTTTGCCAGCCCCACGGCTTTTTCGTAGAAGGATTGGGCCTCGCTTGTACGCTTCGTTTTGCTCATCAGAATTGCCAGATGAACATGAGCCACAGCAGACCTTGGATCAAGCTCAACGGCGCGACGGTACGCCTGCTCTGTCTCCGCGCCGAGGATGGCGCGCGCCGAGAGCACTTCGCCCAAACGGTCATGGACAATCGCGCTGTTCGGCTGAAGCTGAATGGCGCGTCGCGCTGCCTGCTCGGCTTCGGTCAAACGACGCGCGGCGTTGCCCGCCGAGCGAGGCTGAGCGAGAACAAAGCTCAAAGCGACGAAAGCGTCCGCGCTCATCGCGTTAAAGGTGATGGCCTGACGATAGGCGGCTTCGGCTTCATCCCAGCGCTGCTGGTCCGTGTAAATATTTCCAAGGCCGTAGTACGCACGCCAGTCGCGGGAGTTGAGCCCGAGAGCGTCGCGGTAAGCTCGCTCTGCATTCTGATATTTGCGAGCATCGCGCGCTTCGTTGCCTTCATCAAGCAGGTCTTCAAGATTGTCTTCCGCAGCAGCCTTTTTGGCCCGCTGTGCTTCGCGCCGCCGCGACGCCGGATTGACGGGTCTAAAAGAAGCGGACGCGCCACCCTCTATATCGCCTGATTCCTGCGCATAAACTAATCCGGTCCCCGTAGATGCCGCGAAAATTATCGACAATGCAATGAGAAAGCAAAAACGCACGACCCCATTCAAACGCATAATTTCTCCTGTTAACTTCGAGTCCCGGAAATCCAATTTCGAGGCACAGACCGCGATGGTGTGTCTTTACACGACTGGTTAATTAATCAATTGAGCTTCTCTATTCCAGACCCACCGGCAAGTCAATGATGACCTGATTGCGATTACATTACGATTTGATTGCTATCAATAGCCCGATGCGCCATAGGCAATGGAACACAGCTCGAAACGCCTCTCTATCGAAATCAAGATTTGGGGCAGGGGAGATTTGATTACTCAGGCGAAGGTGCTGTAATTGATGAGCCAACCGCTTCCGGCGGTAAATGAGCTTGTGCTGTGAGGGCGGCTGCGCTTTGTGAAAAAAAACGGCCAGATTCATAGTCGGGGGGCATTATCTTTGCGCCGCCGTTCCCAGAAGAGAGAGCCGGGCCAGCGGCTCTCGCGTCGATAGTACTTCTGCCGCATTTGCAGATAAGCCTCGAACTCTTCCAGCGATTTTTCAGCATATTTCAATAGCGCCTCACGGTCGCCGGTTTTATCCGAGACTATTGCCGTCGCCGCATTCGAGCCTGCAACGAGCGACCTGTGTACACCGTCGCCTGATAGGGGATCGCAAGCAGCGGCGGCATCTCCGACGACGAGCCAGCCTGACCCATACACGGGTTCCAGACGAGAACTGTTCGCCCCTATGACCCGCAGCTCCCCGTCGAGCTTAAACATCGCGGCGCGCTCAAAGGTTTGCGGGGCATCACACTTCATCAGCGCTCGCCAGTAAGACGTGTCGCGTTTGTACGCATGTTCATACAGGTCTGCATCGGTCATAAAAGCGACGACCAACCGGTCGCACGGAAGCGGCGCTGAATACCACCATCCATTTTCGGCGGCCTCGATTAATGTGAAAGGCCCGGCCTGCGCGCCTGCATCCGCTTGCCTGAAAAAGCCTATAACGCCGATGAGCTGATCATAAAAGATTCTTGTTGCGCCCAGACGACGAGCGAGCGTTGCGCCGCGTCCGGTCGCGTCCACGACGTAGCGCGCACGCGCATCGACTACGCCTTCGGGCGAGTTGATGCGAAGCCTCCATCCATCTTTTACGTCAGGCTCACACGCCTGCAATCGACTTCCGAGCGCCAGGTGAACACCACGCTCGCGTGCAGCATTGGCGAGGAACGCATCGAACGAGCGGCGATCGACGTGCCATCCCGTGCCGTAGGGGTTAAAGATGAAGCTCTGTTCGTGTGGCGAGGCGCTGCCCCAGAAACTGCGGATTCCTGCTGACGGAATATGTCCCGCCTGTCTAAAGCCTTCCCAGAGTTTGAGCCGCATCAGAACAGGCACAATGTTGGGCGAAATAGTTTCGCCGACGCGCGCTTCCTCATAGAGTGAACGTTCGACGACTAGAACCGTGTGACCGCTCTCGATTGAATCGAGCGCGGTTGCTATTCCGGATGGCCCGCCTCCCACTATGACAATATCGAAGTCCTGTTGAGTCACGCTCTCCTCTCAAGGCTCTTTATTCTCGGAGAAAGAGAGGCAGCCCGAAATGAGACCCGCGATGACCACTGCGCCAAAAAAGAGGGCTGACAGGGCGAGCACGACCAAGCCATATGGGGCGGCGAAACCTGCCAGTAAGAATAGAGCCAGAACGGCAGCCCCAAATCCCAGCCCGACCAGAGAAGCGGTAATCAGGCGGCAGACCGACGAGCCGCACTTCGTCGCCCACAGCACGAGCACAATCAACAAGAGAGCGGCGACGATAATCTCCGGCAGGTAATTCGCTAATGGATGCAGACCTGCCAGAACGACGAGCAGGGCCAGCGCCAGACTGAGCGACCATCCAAGCTTAATGCAGGGTTGCGCCGTCTTAACCCCGCTGCCGTCAGGCGACGGAGCAACCGCGTCGGGGTCGCCTCCGAAACCGCGTACCCTGTCGGCAACTGTATCGAGCAGGCGCACAAAGATCGGATACCATTGATCGTCAATCCGAATGGAACGAAAGATGTGGCGGAGCACAGAGAGTTTACGCATCTCCGGCTCCAACAGGACAGCCTTCGTGCTCACAGGGACGAAGAACTCGAACGCTCCGAGGATGACGCGCGGAAGCCCCGACATCTGTCGCATCACTACCCTGAACGCCTGCCCGCGTTTTACATCATCCGGCAATTCGAGAGTCATAAGAGCGGCGATGTCATCTTTGCGACCCATAGGAAGCGGGACGTAGGTGACATCTCCCGGTAAGAAACGAAGGGTGTGCGCGTCCATGCGCTCAAGCCTGACCGCTTTGTAGCTCTGGCGCGCTAGATTCAAGACTTCATCCGCGTTGACGTCCGGCATGTAGAGAAGGACGCGGGTTGAGCGCGGGAGATTGTTCCAGCGGAACATCAGCTCGTCAGGCCCGGCCGCTACCACACTCAGCTCGTTGGCTGAAGCTGTCCCTTCCACTCCCACGAATTGCGGCTTTGGACTTGTCGCTTTGATCTCGAAGGTATGCTGTACGGTGTGCGTCGCCGTGCCGCCGGGATTATCCGACCAATCAATCATCAGATTGCGCTGGGCCAGATTATCGCTCGATGCCGGTGTCGCAAGCTGGCTGATGGGATCGTCCTGGTTATAGTAAATCTCGGCGACGAGACATTGATGGTTATAGTGTACGAGTTGCTGAATGGACTTCGGCGCATCGCTCTCGGACCACGGCCCATCCTCGTGCTGCCCGACATCGGAAGGGAAGCGAACCTTTGTCTGGTTGATGTCCAGCCAGCAGCCGAAATAGCGATGTATCTCGACGGGGGTCGTATTGTCGGGTTTAAAATCCCGCGTATTGAACAGGTCTTTCTGCTTTTCTTTGAGGTTCAGATTATCGACACGCGGGTCTCCGTAGCAGGGGATAGTCACGACCTTCCCGTTCTTCAATCCGAGCAGCGAGATGGCATCGTCCAAGTCGTTGCTCCGGCGATAGGTCGTCATCGCGTCGTAGTCGAGCCCGGTCGCAGCGGTCGTAAAGAGGCGAAAGAACATACGCACCCCTTTGGCCTCTTTAGTTCCACGGTAACGCACGCGGGCGATGGCGAAGTTGAAAACAAAATCCTCGCCCTCATTAATCTTCTGCGAGATTTCGAGTGTGCATTCTTCGGCCCCCTGCTCGGTCAGCATTTTGTCGAACGGATGATTTGGCTTATCCGCCAGTTTATTAAAGTCATCAACTACCTGATGTATAAAATTGATGGCCGCCGTCTGTAACGTCTCTTCCTGACCATCCGCCGGTTTCTCAAACTTGTAGCCGAAGGATGTCTCGTCGCCGCCAGCGACGACCTTGAAGACACGCACGTCCTCGCTGAGCCATGAGACGGGGCCGTCAATCATGTAAGGATTGGGCTTGTGAGTGAGCGTTAAGATGCCCGAGGCGACGTAGGTATCCGGCTGCTGATTGGCCTTTGGAATCTTGAGTGTCGCTTTCACCAACACCGTTTGGTTCTTGTCGGTGAGGAAGTCGCTTGTGTTCGTGAACTTGATTTCATAGGCGAAGGTCACGCGCTGGAATTGGTTGGGGTCGGGCGGAATAATCTCAAGCAGCGGCTCCTCCTGCGGCGTGGCTGTGATTCCCTGCGCTTTGCTGCCGTCAACGGTGAACTCGATGATCGGGGCAATCTCCGTCACCGGCTGCCCCTTTCCGACGCCGAGGTCCCACGGAAAGAATCCTTCGGCAACGATATAAAAAGAGTCCGGGAAAATGGCTGGAGTAATGTCGTCCTTCCCAATCTTAAGTTGGGCCTCGACCTCGTTCTGAGAGACGTGGCTGCGGTCATTGACGAAGAAGACGTTAGCGCAAACCGCGCCCCGCTCGGTCTCGACGAGTTGGCCTTTCTTCTCGACGACGAACCCGAGCTTGTCCCAATTCACGACCATGCTGACCGGGCTTTCGACGAAACCGCGCGTCCAATTCTCGAACTTTCCGGACTCCTCAACGAAGACCTCGTCGGGGTGCGCAGCAGGCCACCAGGCGTGCGTGCCTTCTTTTTTGCAATAGTAGAAGTCTCCCTGCCACGGCAAAGCCATCTGCTTGGTTACATCTCCGGCAGCGAGCGTTTTATGATCGAGCCGGAAAGCCTCCTTGTAGCCGTACACGTCGCGCAGGAACCAGCCCGCCTCAATGCCCGGATGGAACCCCCCGCCCACACATGCTTCGAGCGCAGCCCGTGTCAGTTCTTCAGGATTGTCCGGGATTGTGTCCGTGGGTTGAGGCGGCTCGTCCGTCCAGTCGTCGTCCCAGTCGTCGTCGTAAGGCAGAGGCTCCGAGGGGTCCGTTGAAGCCGAGGCCCACACCTGAATGCACTCGTATTGCCACGGTGTCAACGCGAAATTCTTTTTCTTATCGTCGTTCAATATCCTGGGCATGTTTGGCCCATAGAGTTCGTCCGCGCCTGTTCCATCACCCGGATTAGCCGGGTCCCGCAGCCGATTGAGAATAAACTTGCGCGACTCCGGCGGCACATCGTGAATGTTATTGAAGCTCGAATGAGGATTCGGAATACTAGTAATCAATTTTGTTAGCGCATCGTGATCGAGCGCGCGCCGGAGGATTGGATAGATATGCTTGACGAACGACTTCTTCTTCGGGGCAACGAGTAATTCACTCTTGAGCATGACCTGATAGAGCGCATCGTAGAGCGTCGTCACGGTGTCAACAGAGGGCGCATAATCCGGCGGCCCACAGATGACCCATGCAGGGTCAACCTCAATCTGCTGGCCGTCGATTGTGACCGAGGCAGTCACCGGCCCATCGGAAACATCGTCGTACCAGCCCGCGTTGTCGTACATATCAGCGTATTGCAGATAAAAGTAAGGCCAGCCTTCCGACCTCCCGAATCCGCCGAGCACGAGCAGGCGGCCATCTTCGTCGGTTCGCATCTCACCGAGCGGAACTGTGACGGAAGTGAACTGGCCGCCCACCGGCCAGGCAAACTTGCCGGTGTCAAACTTATTAACTTGATTCTTTCCGCTGAGCTTACGCTCGCCAGGGTCGATTTCAAGGGTGGAGGGATCTTTTTTAGGTTTAGTGGGATCGGAGGGGTTTAGATATTCATTATTGCGGTACTCGGTCTGGACAACACCGGGGTTATAGTATTTCTTCCACGTCGCTTTTTTATTCGCCAGGTGGACCTTCCAGGTGACAGCCGCATTGTTCATGTTGATTTCGACCGGCTTGCCCGTGACCGGGTCTTTGACCAGCTTGTTATCTTTGTCGTAAGCGTAGAGGCGAAAACGCGCGGCCTGTCGTTTGATTCGACAGTAGGCGTCTTTGTAACCTCCCTCCGGCGGTGTACGCTTGCCCGGAATCTCAGGGCCGATGAAATATTCCGGGCTATTGCCCAGACGCATGATGCCGATTGAAGGGAATATCTTGATTCTGGTTATTTCGCTCATGCCCTGATCCTCCGTTGAGCTAAGACCTTTGCGTCCGAGCCGCGTATGTCAGGCGTGCTGGTCGCGAGATATAGTAAACATCAGGGAGAGAAGCCGGAGTGCGACTTCTCTCGTGGAAGCGTGCGCCCGGTTGGCGGCGAAGATTGCAGTAGAGCAGCGCTCTCGCGCCGAGTGAGCAGCATTCTACACGATTTGCAAAGACAAGCATGAAAGAATTGCTATTGAGCGGTCGGGTTGAACGAGTTGTTATGCGGCGTTGATTTTCTAAAACAATGGAAGCACGACTCATATCAGAATGCGTTTGACCGGCTGCTTCGTGAGCTTAGGTCATCCCATCTCGTTTAAGTGAAATACGATTTGGTGTGTTCAAGACAGTCAAAAAATTCCGGATGGCCTGCAAAATCAAGCAGTCCTTTTTCTATCTCTTATCGGTACATAAATTGCGGCCCCGCTGAGCACAGGGAGGTCTTATATGAATTCAAATCGTTTAAGGAACAAGCTTGCGGGCAGCTTCTTGGCATTCTCCGTTCTCTTTGGCATCGCCATCCTGTCAAGCGCGACAGCTCAGGCCCAGTATCGAGATGATCGCGATGGTCGATCACGACGTGATCGTAGTTGGAGGTGGAATCGAGACCGTGACAGGAATCGTGACGGCGACCGCGACTGGCGCGACAATCGCTATGGTCGTAACCGTCGCGATGGCCGTGACTATCGGAACGATGGTTATTATGGCAATGGCCGTTACGGTAACAACGGCGGCTACAATCGTAATCGAGGCTATGGCAACAACGGCGGCTATGGCGGGTACAACAACACTTACAGGGTTGAGCAGAGCCAGGGTTATCAATACGGCTTGAACACCGGGGCCAGCGATGCACAGAGGGGACAGAGTTATAACCCGCAGAGGTCGCGTTACTACAGGAACGCTTCCTCGCAGGCTTTCCGAGATGGCTTCGTGAGCGGCTATAACCAGGGCTATCGCCAGTACTCCGGTTATGGAAACGGGGGCTATCGAAGGGGCAACACAGGCAATCGTGCCGGAAGCATTCTTGGCGGAATCTTTGGCCGACCCTGATAAGCTGCGAACAACGTCACAACTGAAGAGCATGGAATGCCGCGTCATAAATCGCGGCATTCTTGCTTTATGTACTCTGGTGGCCCCCGTTACCGGGTTACAGCTGGTGTCGGCGGTCGCTTTTGCAGCACTCCTTCTTCCAGCATAGTCTTCTCTATATCTTCGGGGCGCGCAGGAATAAAATCAGTGAAGTTCTCGACGCCGTTCTCGGTGACGACTACGACATCCTCCATACGCACATAAAGTTTCTCCTCGGGAACCCATAGCATGGGGTCTACGGAAAAAACCATCCCCGTCTTCAATGCGGCATCTCTATAACTTCCGACATCATGCACCGCCATTCCAACCGGATGAGAGAGGTGGCCCCTGAACTTCAGCGCCTCACGGGCTGCGCGCTCGTATTGTGGCTGTGGAAACTTATTCTTATTCAGATACTCTTCCATCTCCTGGGCCGCCTCGTCCATAATCCGCGCGGGCAGCGCGCCCGGACGTATACGCTTTAAGAGGGCGTTGCGATACGCGAGGATGAATTCACACAAGCGACGCTGTCCCTCCGTGTATTTACCGTTGACGGGCCACATACGCGCAATGTCGCTGGTGTAGTAACGATGATCCGGCGCGTAGTCCATCAGCACCATGTCGCCGTCTTTAACTTTGCTGTCATTGCGGAAGTAGTGGCCCATCCAGGCGTTGGTCCCACCCGCCGTAATTGAGGAATATCCCTCCCGTCTGGCTCCGTTAATTTGAAAAATGTATCGGGCGGCGGCGTCTAGCTGGTATTCCATGACGCCGGGTTCGGTGCTGCGCATGGCTTCGATTAACCCCAGCCCCGCGAGTTGAGAGGCGCGTCGAATCAACTCAATCTCCTTTGGGCTTTTGATGATTCGCATTCTGTCGAGTATAGGGGAAAGGTCACGCACCTCGAACTGTGGATAACGAGACTTAATTAACTGCACGAAATGACCCTCTCTGGATGGTCGCCCGTCCCATGGGTCGGAGAGAGCGCCCGCCATGCCGCCGAGCAATTCATCCCGGCTATCAGCGCCAACCTCCGCCGGGCTGAACGGGGTGTAAAGCACAGGAGGCGGAGCCTTCACTAATGTCCCGATCCAATTGCGTCCCATTAAATCGACTCCGATGACGGCATCCACGCCGGTCAGCTTTTTTATCAGCTCCGCGTCCTCGACCGTCAGCAGCTTGCCTTCATTCCTCTCTCGCGCCTCGTCGCGGTGAGGCAGGTAAAGAGTGACTTTCCGTGTGCGCCCGTCAAGCAGCAAGTACGAATGAGGCGTTTCCAGGCCGCATAGATAGTAGAATTCATTAGACTGGCGGAACACCTTGAAGCCGTTTACAGAGGGAGCCCCCTGAACGAGAGCCATAGCATTCCCGCCAATGGCGTCAAATACCTTTGCCCTTCGTGCACTAAATTCTTCAATAGTAAAATCAGTCTGATATAAAGCGACGTCTTGTGCGAGGGAAAGCGCCGGTAAAAGACATACGAGCACTAATAAACACGAAAGACGAATCATCAATAGGCCACCCCATCTTTTTTTCACCACTTGATTAAAACTGTCTAAGAATACTTAAAATATGGAGCCCTTACAAATAGAGCTTAGGTTTGGTTATTGACAAATAAATATCTGGGATTAGAATCATGCCGCCTCGCAAAGTCGAAGATGTATGCCAGTAATCGAATATTGTCGATTACCAAATTTAGGAGGTGAAAAATGGCATATCAACTCGAAGGCCGCCTGCTCGAAGTTTGTACATGCAACGTTCTCTGCCCATGCTGGGTGGGCGAAGACCCCGACAATGGAACCTGCGACGGCGTGCTCGCATGGCATGTTGACGAGGGCACGGTTGATGGGATGAATGTCTCTGGACGCACCCTTGTCATTCTCTGCCACATTCCGGGGAATATCCTGCAAGGCAACTGGCGCGTGCGCGTCTACGTTGACGACGAGGCCACACCCGAGCAGAAGGAAGCGCTGCTCAATGTGTGGACCGGAAAACTCGGCGGGCCGGTGGCTGATCTGGCGAAGCTGGTCGGCGAAGTGGTCGCGGTGGAGCAGGTTCCTATCACTTTCGAAGTCCAGGGTGTTCATGGAACACTCAAGGTCGGCAAGGCCATAGACGCTGGCCTCAAACCGTTTCAGGGTGCAACAGGCAGGGACACAGCACTTCACGACACCATATTTACAACAATTCCCGGCTCTCCGGCTTATGTCGGTAAGGCTACTCATTACCGTGTGGATGCGCCGGAATTCCAGATTGACATCCGAGACCACAACGCGGTCTCCGGCTCTTTCCGATTTGTGGCCTGACAAACAGGACCGACCCGGCCTCCGTCCTGATGAACGTTGTCGCGACCTGGGAAAGGGATGGCGGCAGAACAGGGTAAAAAGATGTCAGCTTTCAGAGGCCCTGCGCCTCAGGCAACCGGTCGCACGGCGTTGGCGGTTTGTATCCTCTTGATGGCTGCGGGCGCATGGCTGGCACTGTGGCTTTTGAATAGCCCCTCGCCAGCTCTTCCTCACCACCTTCAGCATCACCCGGAGGGGCACTCCGAAACGTCAGAACTGGCGGTGCTATTGTTCGTACTGGGCTGGGCCTTGATGACGGTGGCGATGATGCTGCCCACAAGCCTTCCGGTGCTTACTGCCTTCCACACCATCGCAGGGCGGCGGGGCGACCGCTCCTTGCTGGTGGCGCTCGTCATCGCAGGCTATCTATTTATCTGGGCGCTGTTCGGAGTCGTCGTTTATTTCGGGAACGTGGTGTTGCAGTGGCTTGCGAGCAGCAGCCCATGGGTGATGGAACACTCCCGGGCCGTCACCCCGATACTTCTGCTCCTCGCAGGCTTATTTCAGTTTACACCTCTCAAATATCGTTGCCTCGACAAATGCCGTTCTCCTTTAAGTTTCGTTATTGGACATTGGCAGGGGCGTCACGACCGGTGGCAAGCCTTCCGGCTTGGGGTCGATCACGGCGTCTTCTGCGTCGGTTGCTGCTGGGCACTCATGCTCCTCATGTTTGTAGTGGGCGTCGGCAGCCTCATATGGATGATGATCCTGGCGGTAGTAATGGGAGTTGAAAAGAACGCTCCATGGGGGCGACGGCTGAGCGCCCCGCTAGGCATCGCTTTGATAGTTTCCGGGGCAGCACATTTTCTTTTCGTGTAAGGGTGTCACGTTAGACGCATCAGGCCGCCTAACCGCTCGTTCAACCTGACGCTTCAATAGAAAGCTTTTCATCATGGTGGGAAGCGTCTTTGAAGCAAAGCGACGATAGGAGTGAAGATTATGACTAAGTTTCGTACCATCGCGGCACTACTGATGATGTCGTTGGCGCTTCTAGCGGTGATGGCGCAAAAGCCCAAAGAGCCGCCGCCTGACTACTTCCCGCTGCGGGTTGGAGACTGGTGGAAGTATCGCTCGACGACCGCCGACGGGAAGCAGTCCGAGTTCACCATCAAAGTCCTCAGCGATGAAAAACAGGCTGACGGCACAAGCCTCTATCTGGTAGAGACGCTCTCAACATTTCAGCCCATTCATGACTGGTACTCCAAGCCCGGTGGGCAGGTTCTCATGCATCGCATCGCATACCCGAAGAACGAAGCATTGAAGGCAGATTACCAGCCCGTCAAACTGTACTTGAAAAATCCGCTCAGCGTCGGCACCTCCTGGGAGTGGAAGGGAAAGGGGATGATGGGCGTTGAGATAGAAGAATCGAGCAGAGTCACGGGCTCCGAAATGGTGGAAGTTCCGGCAGGTAAGTTTCAGGCGATGAAGGTTGAGACCAAAGTTATTCAGGGAGGGACGCCCGTGACCAAGACTTACTGGTTTGCCAACTGGATCGGGCTGGTTAAATCTATGACGGATACGGGCTCTGTTAAATCAACCACTGAGCTTCTGGACTACAGCTTCAAGAAAAGCAAGTAGCGAAACCTCAGTGGCGCTTTGGCATCAACTTCCCGGCGTTGCGCCGGTTTCAACCTCGTCTATTACCGTCCTGCTTAAAGGGTAGCGAAATAAATTGGCCGCTGGATTAATCCGGCGGCCTTCGTTTACCTGGGAGCGCAGATTTCGCATCTGCATCGTTTGATGTGAGTGTCCATATATTGTTCACCATAGTCGATGGTGATTTCTTCCGAAGCTTCAATGTCTCTTAATGACCATGCCCATACACGCTTGCCGTCAGTAAACGCCTTGGCATTCGGCTCACAGGAATGGTTAATGTATCGGGCGATGTTGGTGCGGGTGCTGCCGTCGATGGCACGCTTTTCGTCAAGTTCAAAGAGGTACTTGCTGTGGCTCTTGTCTGCTTCTTCGATGGTGATTATAGACCCTTTGTACTCGACAATCTTTTTACCGGCAGGAATCGGTTTGAGTGTGAATAAGCCTAATCCCGTAGCGGTGCGCTTAACGACGAGCTTGCCATTTCCCTTGTTCATTGATGGGATGATAACAGCTTATTATCTATTGTATAATCTTTCTTATGAATAAACGTGCTAAAAAACGTGCTAAGGAAGCTATCAAGAAAGAGATTTCAGAACGGTCGGATAATCGTAAGGAACAAGGTTCATCTTCTCCTTCCAAGAAATTGCCCGAGAGCCGTGGCTTTACGCCGAGGCCGGATAAGAAGCGAGGTTGATTGTTTGTTTAGATACGATACGCACGCGGCTCAAGTCCGAGGTTGATCGAGCAGACCCGTCAACACAATTTGACGGCCTGCTCCGTCAAGGAGCGGTCTGCCATTCAGGATATAGACACACTGGCTAGTCACTTCAATCTGAGAACCCACATATATCAAGGCGCGCCGAAGCGGGAACGATACTCCGGCGAGACGACAAAGCTACGGACCATCTGGGCGTCGATGTAGTTGCCGAAGGTGTTGAGCTTGCCCAGCCAGAAGACGAACCCCGCATTATCCGGGTCTCTCCTCATGTACCCAAAATACTCCATCTGCACAAACGCACTGTTGAACTGCTGGTTGTAGAACGCTTGTCCATAAGCGGCCAGGAACTGCTGATTGCCCTCGCTGATGACATTAATGCCATCTACCACCTTGAACAAAACATCGCCACGCTGCGACGGGTTAGCATTCAACTGGTCTATCAACGCCTGACGGTCGCTGGCCGTGGGAATGACACCTGTGGTCTGGAACAGACGATCAACAAATTGCGTGTTTGTCAGCCCGCTGTAGATAGCCAAAAACTCCGCTCTCTGTGCGAACTGGTTAGCGAAGGCCGCCTTGTTCTGGTTTATCTGTGCCCCGGAGAGTTGACCAGTGGTCGAATTGACAATATTGCTGCCGACAAACGCCTGGTCAGACGTGAATTCCGAAAGATAAGGCGCACGCCCCAACGCTCCCTTGTAGATGCGATAGACGAAGTAGCCCGTATACTGAAATTCCGGCGAGAGGAAGAACGCTGCGCTGGTTGTTTCTCTTTGCCGATCAATACACGCCTCAATGCTCTGTCCCGCAGGACGACGGTTAGCATCGAGACACATGGTGATGTTATCGGTCCAGAAGTCCCAGCCCGCAGTGTCAGGCTCTCGTCCTAAGAAATCCTTGTACTGCCAGCGCACGAACTCTCTCTGATTGTCTATCGGGTTCTGTGGCGGAGCAGTGCTGCTCACAGTGAAATTGATGCTCCCGGCTATGATGCCGGAAGTCTTAAAGTTGAATGTATATACGCCATCCGGAAGCGGCCCGAGGTTGTAGATATTAACGGTGGTGGTGATGGACTGGATACTCACGCCATCGAATTTCTCGACCAGAGCATCGACGCCGATCTGGCTGCCGCTTCTCACAACAGTACCCCAGTTCTGGTCCTGCACGCGGTAGCCTGCATCCGGGAAGGTCAGTTTTACTTTGGCGTAAGAATTACCGTCCGATTGACGCCATGTCTGTACGTTCACCTGAGCGGGCGAGAGAGTTGTCGTCGTCCAGTTTCCGGGAGGTGACGGTTGTGGCGTAGGCGATGCCCCGGCGGTGATGTCGAAATTAGCATTCGATATAGCAAAGAAAATATTCCCTATGGCTTCTACTTTGACGCGGGCCATAGATGTCTGTATGAGCGGGACGGTGATTGTCGCCGCACCATTATTGGGAGCACTGGGGGCAAGAGTTACAGGAAAGCTTACGCCGCCGTCAACGGAGAGTAAAATACGAACGTTCGCGCAACTGACTGGCGAGTTCGACGTCTGGGCCACGTCCCACGTCACGGTCCGGGTTGAGCCAGCCGCCCAATTAGTCGAAGCACCGGGCTGCATGACAGCGAAAGGGCCGCTACCGGACACAACGTTGACCAGCATCGCGTCAGTGCTGCCACCCCCACCACCGGGATGATTGTCGCGCACAGTGACACGGAAATTCATCGTGCGGGTCGTCACGGGTAATGATTCACCAAATGTAGGTGTGCCGGATAAAATGTCAGACAGTTGTGGGAATGTTCGTGAGGGGCTGGTCACAGGAGCAAACGAACGAAAGATAGGCCGACTACCATCGTCTGTGTTCGGCGGAGCAGGCGCGCCCAGGTCCAGTTCTTCCCAGCAGTATGTGAGCGCATCACCATCCGGGTCGCTGGCTGTCGCGGTGAGCATGAAAGGCGTGCTCCGGGGAATAGTGTAGTCAGCCCCGGCGTCCACTGTCGGCGGATTGTTGCCGGTCTCTATCAGGCCGGGACAATTCTTACCGTTGCCCCCGGTCGTGTAATTAACTATCTGCGCAACGCTTGCTATGTGGAAGTACAAATCGGCTGAGTGTAAATCCTCCGCGCCGCAAATATTGAAGTAGCCTGCATTGGAGCCGCTGCTCCCACGGTAGCCCATGATGGTTGAGCCTGTCCCCGGCTCAAATGCGGTGGCGGCGATGCGCCCGTTCAGGCAATCGTTGGTTGTCGTCCCGTTAAAGGTATGAGACGCGCCGAACTGGTGGCCCATCTCATGCGCGACGACGTAGACGGCGTTGACGGTGAAAGGTTCCAGAGAGCGAAAGATGGAGACTCCTTTAGCTTTGAGGCCGTTGACGCAGACGCTCGCCAGCTCGCCCCTTCCCTGAAAGAAAAAACGACCGGGAGTGAAGCTAAAGATGTGCCCGTCAAAGACGTGCCCGATGTCGTAATTATTAGCGCCAATCCTCGTATCCAGCACATTCTGATTCTGATGGTACATGGTGTCGGCGGCATCGCTTGTAAATCCATCTGTCGCGGGGTCTGTAAAAATAATATTGGTCTCGCCTGCGACGAGCATCAGGCGAACCGCGACATCTCGTTCATAAATCGCGTTGACGAGATTAATGGTCGTCGTAATAGCGGCGAGCGCCCCGCCGACGGTTCCGCCGCCGTAGACCTGCGTGTACTCGGCTGTCGCCGCGACCGCCAACCTGTAAGTACGCAGCGTTCTTCCGATGGAATCATCTTCGGCAATTAATCGTCCGGCGGGCCGAAGTTGTTTGCCGGCTGCAGCCGCCGAAGTTTGTACGGCCTCCGGGACCGAGCAGACGAAAGAATCGTCATCGGCCTGCACTGAAGGCTTGTCGTAGCTGAGATAGACATTCGGATTTCCCTGTGCCGCCGGGCCGATAATCACCGTGCCGCGTGCTGAAAGCACTATGGCGTGAAATCCTGTCGGCGTCGTGTCGAAGCGAGCGGTGGCGGTCGGGTCGTCAATACCCTTACCCTTGTAGGTCTTAATTTGTGGAAAGCGTGCGGCCAGCACAGGCTCCATGACAGGTGATTCCTCGACGCGAAATCTTGCAAAAGCTCCATCCGGCATAGGTAAAGTGATAATGACCGGAGTCGCATGGGCCGCTTTTGTGAACTCCATAGGGGCAAGACGTAGCAGTTCTGCCTGCGCGGCTCGATTAAGACTTAATTTAGAGTATGCCTTCGGGGACGTTTCATTATCGATGAAACGGCCCATCGCAACACTGTCATCAATCCTTTGCCACAAACCGTCTTTTGAGACGCCAGGTCTATGTAAGAGATTGCCGGGCGCAGGCGAAAGTGGAAAAGTTATTATAGAGGCTCTACGTACTTGCCGAGCGGATACGACTGGCAGGCTTTTATCAGGCAAGAGGCCGACAATTATTCCAAGAGCGGCGAAACACAGAAATATCAACCGTAGATGAAAGTGCAGAGAATCCCTGTAGGCTTGGCGCGGCCTCGAAAAGGAGGTCTGTGATTTGATAGGTTCATACATAAGATTGGTCCAAGGTTTGTCGTATGCGTGAAGGCCCGTTGGCTGAGAGCGTAGGTTTACGCCTTCTCAAGTTACCCTGTCAGGGAGCAGGGCAATCTATAAATGTTCTCTTCGATAAAGTCGTCCGAAAACTTAAATCGGGACGTCCGGGAACCTGTTTTCGGTCCTCGTTGTAACAATTGTGACTAGCTTTAGATAGGAAGGGCTCAGCTCGCTACTCTGTATGCTGGCAAATCATTGCTTGTTGTTAGCGGCTTTTTCGGAATTCGGAGGGGGTCATACTGGTGTGCTTTTTAAAAACAAGATTGAAGGAAGATTTCGAGTTGAAACCCACCTCCTCGGCGATGGCTAGGATGGAGTAATGTTTTCTGGATGGAGCGACTAAAAGCTTTTTTGCCTCTCCCACACGGTAGGAATTGATGAAGTCAACGAAGTTCTGGTTCAATCTTTCATTAATGATTCGGGAAAGATGCTGCGGCGGGATGGACAACATCTTCGCCAGCTTTTGCAGGGTCAGATTGCCATCCAGGAATGGTTTCTCAGTTTCCATGAAGTGAAGCAATTTCTCCAAATACTTCCCGGACCTTTCCGGAGTCAGATTTGAGCTTTCATACTTTTTGATGGACTGAGGGTCGTTCATCACCGTCAGTCCTTCAGGCTTTCTGAGGCCAAGATATGCCAGAGCGTAAACGAATGCTGTGAAACCCAGAGGAACGATCAAGTCTGTTTCAGGAGTCTTATAATAAGTAGTCGAGAGTAAGCTGGCTACGTAGTGTATAACCCCTATCGCCCAGAGAATTAGAATCGTGACGAGCAGAAACCGAATCTGAAATAGGATGGCCTTTTCATGCGCCGGGTCTCGCGCTCCGTTTTTTCGTGAATAGTTTATCAGCATCAGGATTATCAAAATCAGATAAATGAGGAATTGAATAATCAACAGCGCCGACCTGACCTGGTACCACTGCACGCCGTAATACGCTGACCTGATATTTAGTTTGTCCGCGCCGCTTTGGAGGTAAAACGGCATCAGGTAGATAAGGCAGAGACCGAAGGGAACGAAGTGCAGCAGGTCTTTCTTTTCAAAAACAGGTTTCCTTGAGACGAGCGCCCTGACATATAGAAAAAGCAACGGAGCCCCAAGAAAATAGAAGGGCTGGTGAATCAGCTTCAGATGAGGAAGCATCAGAATATATTGCGATTTACCCAGACTCACACCGCCGATGCTGATGGCTATGGCCGCCGCGAACGCGGCTAAAAGGCGATTAGCAGTCCTATTACCTCGTTTGGTATTGAGAAGCGCACAAGCCACTAAGAGAGCCTGTGTCGCTCCCAGAAGGTTCAAAATTAAAAGTAGATTAAGAGAAGACCTCATGCGGCAATAAATGTAGCATTTTTTTAACCCATGGATTAACTTTCAATAAACAGCTTCGTCTTCCAATGAGACTTCCATGCAAACAATGGCCTTCGCATTAAACGTCCTGACGATCCTGACAACTCTTATCTGGCTGACTGTTGTTGCATGGCTCGTGAGTCTTATTCTCACGCTATACGGGCTTGCTCGCCAAAAGCCTCTGCTGCCAATCAATGATTTACGTCTGACGACGACGGATGCGCCGCTTGTGTCGGTGCTTGTCCCTGCGCGCAACGAAGAACATCGTGTGCTGGCGGATTGCATTCGTTCCATCCTCGCGCAAGATTATGGACGCTTCGAGGTCATTGCCGTCAATGACCGCTCAACCGATGCCACCGGCGCGATACTGGCAACACTCGCCAGGAGCGATGCACGCCTGCGCGTGATTGAAGGCGAAGAACCGCCGGTCGGCTGGCTGGGCAAACCCTACGCGATGCAGCAGGCATTCAAGTGTGCGCGTGGCGAGTGGATACTGGCGACCGATGCCGACATGATCTTTGACAAGGCGGCCTTGCGCACCGCACTGCTTAACACACTGGAGCGGCAAGGCGATGCCATGACGCTCATCCCGCACTTTGAAGTGAGTTCATTTTGGGAGCGCGTGCTTATCCCTACGTGGACGTGGGTATTGTTAATGTTCACGCTGTTCTACCGCATCGATAATCCAAAGACGCCGGGCGCGGTTGGTATTGGCGGGTTCTTTCTGATGCGGCGCGCTCTGCTGGAACGCGTCGGCGGCTACGCAGCTTTGAAAGATGAAGTGCTGGAAGATGTGCGCCTGGCGGAGATGTTAAAGCGCACGGGCGCACGATTGTTTACTGAGCATGCACCGGGCTTGGTCAGTACGCGCATGTATAGAAATTTTCGCGAGATGTGGGAGTGCAACACCAAGAATTGGTTTGCGGGCATGAAATTCTCACTGCCGTTTGCGCTCTCTGGAGTCTGCTCAATGTATATCGTGGCAGTCATGCCGACGCTCATCGCTCTAGCGGCTGCGATTGGGATTGGTGCGGGCATGATGAGCACTGACGTTTGGCTGTTATTCATTCCCGCCGCTTTGTCATGGCTGTTGCAGGTTCTTGTCTTATGCGTGGCCAGTATCAGGTCTGAAGTCTGTGCAGCTTACGCCCTAACCGCGCCACTTGGATTAGGTCTGCTGTATGCGATGTTGTTTGATTCAAGTATCAGAATTACGCTGGGGAAAGGCGTGACCTGGAAAGGGCGTAGAATTTATGAACGAACCGGCGTGCGCCCGCCGCGACCTCACTCCCCCAATATTGAAAGGTAAAGCGGAAGCGATGCTACATTGAAAGGTCGAAATCATACGCTGTCTGACAAGTCATTCGAGCTGACCCACCGGTAGCATCTCTTTCATCGTCATCTTCTACGCTTTAATAGAATGCTGCTCGTGTTGGATGAGCTGTTAGACGACGCTGGGGCGAGCCGTCGCAGCCATGTAGTGAATGAGTTCAATTCATTCACCGAGAACCTCTCGCATTGCCACTGCCAAATCCTCAAGCGCCTGCCCGCCGTCCCCGACAAAGGTCGAGCCGTGCATGATCGCCAGTGTCTTAGGCGCAAGCGCCGCCAGCCGCCTCAAAGTCTCGTCCGTTCCAGAGGTATAAGGATAGGCCTGCGCGAGCGGACCTTGCTGTTCGCGGATCAAGTCCTGTTTGAATCGGCCTACCACGTCCGAGCCGGTTTGCGGCTCGACGTCACCATAATGAGTGAAGAGGTCCGAGCAAAGGAGCGTGCCCTGAGTCTCTTCGAATATCAGCCCCGCCTCCCAACAGTGCGGCACGTGCGGCGTCTGAAGGAAGCGAAAGCGATATTTGCCCGTGCTCAACACCTGCCCGTCCGTCATCGCCAGCGCCGGACGCATAGCGAAGTCATTGACGCTCACCATGGCCCCGACGATGCTACAGACCGGCGCAGCTTCCGGGGCTACTTCCATCCACTCGTTGAGCGCGCCGCACTCATCCGCCTCGAAATGGCTGAAACCAATCCAGCGTATCCGTGAGGGCGCAATCACACGCGCCACCTCCTCGCGCACCAACGGGAACATGGCCCTCATGCCGGTATGAAATAGCAGCGGCTCGTCATCCCTTACGAGAAACTGATTGAACTGTAAGTTAATCTCAGGGACGTAGGTGGAGATACGGTAAAGGTCAGGAGCAACTTCCGTTATTGCCATAATATTTCCTCCTCAATCGATTTACTCTCTAACCACTAACGCGAAATTCAGACAAAAAATAGATCACCCGCCATATTTCTACTGGCTAAGAGTCTAAACTACCGCATCATCTGGTATCCAATTATCACTGGAAAGCCGCACAAACGCCCGAATTAGCCCGCCCGCGCCAACAGCCTCCAATTTACACCGCAAGCAAGAATCATCAAAGCCACGCATTCGCGGGTCGGCTTGAATGAGTTCTTAGGCAACCCTCTCGACGTAAGCCTTCAAGTCACCCTGTAGTTTTCTTCCGCTTCTCAGAATGCACCCCCCCCTCAATTCAAGGAAAGCCATGCAGCAATCAGCTACACCGCAACTCGAAAAGCTGATCTACAGAAAAATTACGAATAAGAAAAGAGTACAGCCCATAGTTTGGCACACCATTGACAGACCAAACGACAAAGGGCAGCCAATCGGCTGCCCGTAAACTTTTGATTCTAATGGAGGCGGCGGTCGGAATCGAACCGACGAATAAAGGTTTTGCAGACCTCTGCCTTACCACTTGGCTACGCCGCCGGAAAATAGGGACGAGGGCGGCAGCGTGGGGGATGAAAAAGGTTGTGCCTTGCTTCATCCTTCATCGCTGCCGCCCTCATCTCTTCAGAGCGGGAGACGGGATTTGAACCCGCGACTTCGACCTTGGCAAGGTCGCACTCTACCACTGAGTTACTCCCGCTTGCGAAGATTTTTATTCTACCGATTCGCGCTTTCTTGTCAAGTTGAGGCCCGATGGACCTGGAAGGCCATGGGGCTGCACGGGCGAGGATTGATGTTTTTGATAAGAAGGGAACGGGTGTCCAGGCTCATGGTTATTTAAAACTTCTCTGCGCGATTCGAAAATTGAGGTTCAAAAATTGTGGGACGCGCCAGCCGACCAGTGGCGCTTGCGAAATTTTTCGTCCGTCCAGAAATTGCGTAATAACTCTATGTGGGGGACGGGTGTGCGGGCGGCTTCTTCGTCGGCGGGCGGTAGGAGGATGGTGACTACGTCGTAGCGGTAGGGGTCGTTTGTGAGGGCCAGGAGGCGACGATAGACACGTGCGGCGCGTGTGATCTGGCGTTGCTTGCGCAGGTCTACGTTGGCTTCGGGCGCGGCGAACCAGTCGGAGCGGCGCGTTTTGACTTCTATGAAGCAGAGCGTTGCGGCGTCGTAAGCGACGAGGTCAATCTCGGCGTGGACGAGCGCGCCGCGTAAGTTTCGCCCTACGGGCAGCTTGAAATTTGAAGCGACCAGGCGGTAGCCCGCGCGCGTCAGAAACTCCGCCGCAAGTTGTTCGCCGTGACGGCCAAGCAAGAGATGCGGCGCGGTAGTTTCCATGAGCAACGCATCGTCGGCCTCTGCGTTATCTTTCTTCCAGCTTACAGGATTAAAGGCTTGCCAGCGCACGACAGTCATTCCTCTTTGTCTTAGCGAGCGTTGGGGGCTTTATTCGCGCGAAGCTTTTTCTTTATCCAAGAGTCTGGTTGTGCCTTCCGTGACGCTCGGCGGCGGCTGTACAAGCTCTGCCGTGTTGCGTGCGCGCGGCAGCTCCTGATGCAGGGATGCGGGAGGCAGGGGGCTTTGTGCGGCGGGCGATGAGACAAGCGCGGCGTGTCTTTGTGGTGCGCCCTCGTCGCGCCTGCGCAGATAGTCGGCTATCCCTGCGGCCAGAAGCGGAGCGGCGGGGAAGAGCATCCACCACCAGAACCTGCCGGTCGTAAAAATAGGGAAGATGGCGATGACGAGAAAGACCAATCCCAGCATGAACTTCTTGATGCCGTGTTCATAGTCGCGCCGCTCGATTGGCGCTCGCGCAGTAGTAGCCAGCTCCTGTGTTCCAACCACCGTACCGCACTTGCGGCAGAACCTGGCGTCTTCCGCAAGCTCCGTCCCGCATTTCTGACAGTACATAATGCGTTCACCTCCATCTACGATTAAAGAAAACGACCTGCACTTCGTTTATGTTCCAAGGCTCGCACTCTCGCTCACTTCTGGGCTCGCGTGTGGCTTTCGAGCGCGACAGATGAAATAAGTCCCTAGCGAAAGCTCTTCCACTTCAACCTCGTCCGCCACCTCGCGCAGCTCCTCTGCCGGAACGATGTAAGGATTGCCGAGCACGGTCAGCTTGAGCAGTAAAACAAAGAGTGGAAGAAAGAGACGCGCCAGTTTGCCCATAGCGCCGGAAGGAAGCTGTGCGTCCATGATGACCAGCCATCCGCCCGCATCAAGTTGATTCCATGCGTGGCGCAGGACCGACGCATGATGAGACATGGTGGCGTAAGAGAGACTAAAGAGGACGCCGTCAATCTTGTCGGGCGTGTTGTAGGCGGCTGCGTCGCCCTGTACCAGTGTAACGTTCGTCCAGCCGTGTTGCTCGCACAAGCGTTCAGCGCGCTTGAGCATCCCTTCCGAGATGTCCAGGCCGTAGACGTGTCCTTCGCGCCCGACCGCTTTGATCAGAAGCTCCAGGTTCCTGCCCGTCCCGCAGCCTACTTCAAGCACGCGACTGCCGGGCGCAAGCTCCAGACGCTCTACAGCGCGGCGGCGTATGCCCGGCGGGAGCCAGAACAGCCACTCGAAGAGAACAAAGAACGCGGCGAGGTGATTATAACGCTCGCGCACGAAATGCTGGTCGTAGTCGCTCCAACGACTGATGAATTGCACGGGCGCGCCTCCTTTGCCTCTACTCAGTCTGCATTAGAGTAAACGAAACGTGCGGGCTAAACCAATGTTTTCAGGAGAGACTTTGATAGAGATGTTCTGTTGAATCCGAAGCCAAATGCTTGCAGGCGGCGCGCGTCGCACGCTACACTTGGCTTTGGACAGTTTCTTTCACCCCGCCCCGATCTTGCCCCAACATTGAATCAGGGATTTCGAGATGCCGCGCGAAGAAGAATCCGAAGAGAACATGACTGGCATTGCCGGTTACATGGAAGAGAGCGACCCTGCGAGCGACGTGCGTCGCACGGAGCCGAGGCGTGCCTTGCCGCTCGTAGCCATCGTGGGCCGACCCAACGTGGGCAAGTCCACGCTCTTTAATCGCATGACGGGCGAGCGCCGCGCCATCGTCGGCGACGAGCCCGGCATCACGCGCGACCGCATCTATGGCGAATCCGAATGGGCCGGGCAAAGATTCAAGGTCGTGGACACGGGCGGCATCGTGCCCGATGACGACGCAGTTATCCCCTCGAACATTTTCAAACAGGCTTCCGCCGCGATTGAGCAGGCGGAGGCGCTCGTCTGGGTCGTGGACGCGAGGCTCGGCGCGACGTCGCTTGACGAGGAGCTGGCGCTGCTCCTGCGCGAGACAGGGAAGCGCGTGGTCGTGGCTGCAAACAAGACGGACGCTGCGCGATTGGAAGCGGACGCGGGCGAGTTCTTTCGCTTCGGTTTCGAGACGGTCATTCCCGTTTCGGCGGAACACGGCGACGGAGTTGCAGACCTACTGGACGTGCTGGTCGAGATTATTAAAGACGAGTCGGAGGGCGCGGGCTTTGACGAAGTTGATGATGAAAGTGATGCTCCAAGGGAGTTGCGTCTGGCGATTGTAGGGCGTCCGAACGTGGGCAAGTCTTCGCTCTTGAATCGCCTGCTCGGAGAAGAGCGCGTCATAGTCTCTCCCTTAGCTGGCACGACGCGCGATGCTGTTGACACCCTGCTCGAAGTCGAAGGGCAACCGTTTCGCTTGATTGATACAGCGGGGATACGGCGCAAGGGGAAGACGGACGAGATGGCCGAAAAGCTCTCCGTTATCATGGCGCGAAAAAGTCTTGAGCGCGCGGACGTCGCCATCGTCGTCATAGATGCTGTGGAAGGTGTCGCGGCGCTCGACGCGACCATCGCGGGCTATGCGCTTGAATCCGGATGTTCCATCATCATCGCCGTCAACAAGTGGGACGCTGTGCCTGATAAAAAGACCGGCACGCCATCGGAGTTCGAGCGCAACCTTCGCGACAAGATGAAATTTCTGGACTGGGCCCCGGTCGTCTTTATCTCCGCTTTGACGGGCCAGAGAGTCGAAAGAATTCTGCCGCTTGCCCTGCGCGCAAACGAAGCGCGTAAACGTCGTATCCCAACTTCGCAGCTCAATGTCTTCTTCGAGCGCAATGTGTCGCAGCCTCGCGGCGGGACCGCGCCCGCGCCCGTCAAGGGCGGCTTCTCAAGGCTTCACGTGCAGTACATGACGCAAGTCGGCGTGCGCCCCCCGACCTTTATCGTCTTCACTTCGGGCGGCAAGCCCGGTCTACATTTCTCTTACGAGCGCTACCTGCTCAACCGCCTGCGCGAAGAGTTCGATTTCTTCGCCACTCCCTTGCGCATCATCGAGCGACACAAGAGAAAAAGCAGAAGGGCGGAGGCCGGAGGTTAACAGCTAACTGTTCGCGTCTTCCGAAATTTTATGAATCAACCCGACACAGATTTCGTTTCGTTGTTCGAGCACATGGGCGACCCTGCCATCGTCATCGACGAGGAGTCGTGGCGCATACATGCCTGCAATGACAGCTTTGCGGCGCTAGTGGTTCGCACCTGCACCAACGTCAAGGAGACGCCCGTCTCTTCGCTCCTGCATTTCGAGGGACGTGACGAAGCGGATGAAAAGTATGAGCGCGCTACCGTGCTGGTAAATGGCGAGCATCCTCTTCATGTGCGTATAGAGCGATTGCATTGTCGATGGGAGGGACGGCTCGCCACGCTTTGCCTTGTCCGCAGCCTTGACCAGAAGGAGAACGCGGAGCTTGATCAGGAAGTCATCACGAACGCGGAGATGGGCGCGCTCTTTGATTACCTGCGCGAAGCCACGGAGCAACTGGAAGTCATCAACCGCGTCGTCGCCGCCGTCAATTCAGGCCGCACCATTGACGATGTCTTTAGCCTCGCGAGCGAGCAGATGCGCGCGCTCGTTCCCTTTGACCGCGCTTCCATCGCGCTTTGCGAAGATGATGGCCGACAGCTTCGCGTCTTTGCTTTGTGGGGCGAGCACGCCGGTTCGCTCTCGGTCGGAGCGGTCGCGCAGCTCAACGGCTCCGTCACGGAACTCGCGCTCGAACGCCGCGAGATGATTGTTATTCCGGAACTGAGCGCGGAGAATCGCTTTAACACTTACGCGGACCTTGAGCGCGAAGGCTTTCGCTCCAGCGTTTGCTGCCCGCTCTTTTCCATGCGCCGCGCCATCGGCAGCCTCAATCTGACGAGCCGCACGCCCGATGCTTACAAGCGTCGTCACCTGCTGGCGCTCGAACGTCTCGCACCGCCTTTAGCCATCGCCATCGAAAAAGTTCTACTGCTCGAACAATCCGAACAGCGCACGCGCGAGGTGGAAGTTGCCGCGCGCCGCGAAGAGCTGGCCTCGCGCATTGGCCGCCATCTCTCAAGCTCGCTCGACCCGTCGGGCGTGCTACAGGAAACAGTGGACGAACTGGGCCGCGCGCTTCATGCGGATCGCTGTCACATCTCTCTCTTCGAGAATTACGAAGACGAATACGCGCTCGTCGATTATGAATTTTTAGGAAGCGCGGATGTCTCTTCTTTGCGCGGCCATCGCGTGCCGCTGCTTTCGAGCGCTTACGCGCGGAGCGTGCTTTCTTCGGATGAGCCCATCGCCGTCGCAGACATTAAGAGGCTTGAAGAGGACGAGCTGCGCCAGCTTTACGAGCGGTTGGGCGTGCGCGCAAGCCTGGCAGCGCCCGTGTTTACGAGCGGCGTCCCGCGCGGCCTTCTGGAGCTTCACGATCATTCGGGCACGCGCAAGTGGTCGCAGGATGATGCCAAGCTTTTGGGCGCTGTCGCTAGAGAAGTCTCCGTGGCGCTGACGAACGCGCGGCTTTACGCCGCGAGCCGTCGCCGCTCGGAAGAGCTGGAAGGGCTTTACAAAATCTCGCGCGTCTTTTTGACGCTCACGGATACCTCGGACATCTACGGCCAGTTGGCCGAATCCATAGCGCAATTGGTTGGCGGCGAGATGTGCCTGATTGCGACCTACGACCGCAGGCGACAGGTTGTGCGCGCCGAAGCGCCGGGCCACAACACGCCGCGCGAGCTGGTGCGCGAGTTTCGCTTCGTGCTCAATCAGGAAGACACGGATGCTTATGTTTACCAAACGGGCGAGCCCTTCTTCTCGAACGATCCCATAAACGACGCGCGCTTTAATCGCGGCTTTGTGCGCCGCTACGGCATACGCTCGGCGCTCTCCGTGCCGATGCGTATCAAGCGCGAGCTGATTGGCTTTATCTATGTCGCCAATCGCCCGGGCGGTTTTCGTGAGCGCGACGTGAGGCTTCTGGAAATCTTCGCCGCGCAGGCCGCCGAAACCATCGCCAACGCGCGTCTCTTTAAGACGATTCAGGCGCAGGCCGAGCGCGAGGCCGTAGTCAATCGTCTACTGCTTATCCTGCAACGCGCCACAGACCCGAAGGATGCCGTTGAAGTTGTGGTGCAACGTGTCGGAGAAGTCCTCGGCGCGGATCGTTGCGTCGCCATGCTCTTTGCAGACGACGAGCGCGCGGATTATTTCGGCGAGTGGTGTCGCAAGGGCGTCGCTCCGATTGCGGGCGACGAAGAGGTACGCGAGCGCACGCCCATTCCACACTGGATTAGAACTCATAGCCAGCCGCTCGTCGTCGCCAGAATTGCGACGCACCAGCTCGGCGCGGGCAACGAAGACATCATCGAGCGCTTGAGTTTGAAATCAATCGCCGCCGTTCCCATCATGCACCAGGGCAAAGTCATAGGCATGCTGAGCGCGCACCAGACGCGCCGCGAAAGACAATGGGCCGAAGACGACGTGGACTTGCTGACCGCCGTGGCGACACAGGTCGGCTCGATGTTGGAGAACGCGCGTCTCATAGCGGAGCTGCGCGAGGCCAATCGTCTCAAGGACGAATTCCTCGCGACACTCTCGCACGAGCTGCGCACGCCGTTGACGGCGATTAAAGGCTGGGTCGAGCTGCTCTCTGAAAACGAGCTGCTTGAAACTGATGAAGAACTCTCGGACGGCATCGAAGTCATACGCAACTCGACCATGTCGCTCACGCAGCTTATCTCCGACCTGCTCGATCTCTCGCGCATACAACGTCGCGGCCTTCAGCTTGACCGCAAGCCGTGTCACATCAACGAGGCAGTTTCGGAAGCCGTCGAGATGGTGCGCCAGATGATCAGCCAGCGCCGCCAGCATCTTCGCGTAGAACTGGACGAGCGCTTGCCGAGCACGCTCGCGGATGCTCATCGCATGCAGCAGGTGCTCTGGAATCTTCTCAACAACGCTATCAAGTTCACGCCCGAAGGCGGCGACATCATCGTTCGCTCGCGCTTGATTGATAGCTCGGGCATCATGATTGCCGACGACGAAAGAGAGCCCGTGCGCTGGATTGTCATCGAAGTCGAAGACACAGGCGAAGGCATCAGCCGCGATTTTCTCCCTTACGTCTTTGACCGCTTCCGTCAGGCCGACGGCTCCTCCACACGTCGTCACGGGGGCTTGGGCATCGGCCTCGCGCTCGTCAAAGAACTGGTCGAAGCTCATAACGGCCACGTCGAAGCCAGAAGCGAAGGGCCGGGCGCGACCTTTACCGTGCGGCTGCCCGTCCTGAGCGTAGACAGGTACAGAATCCCCCTCGTGGACGAGGAAGTGGCCGTCCGCTCGAAAAGAGACGAGGCAACCTCCAAGCACGGCCCGCGTCAAACTCTGCACTAAGACGGTAGTGGTTCAGTCTGAAATATGAGAGCGGATTCTCTACGATTGCTTCACCGCAGAGACGCAGAGAGCGCAGAGCAGGCGCAGAGAAATTCAACTCTCTGCGTTAACTCCGCGACATCTCTGCGTCTCTGCGGTGAGTCTGATTTGAAAATGATTCACTACCACTAAGACGGATGAACGAGCAGCCAACTCTTTTTGAAACCGAGGCGAAGGTGGGCGAAGCGCGCTCGGGCCGCTTAAAGACCCGCCGGGGCATTATAGAGACTCCGGTTTTCATGCCGGTCGGCACGGCGGGCACGGTCAAGGGCACGCGCTTTGAGGAACTGGAAGCGCCGGACGTGGACGCGCGCATCATCCTCGGCAATACCTATCACCTGTGGTTGCGACCCGGCGCGGAAATCATAGCCGCGTGCGGCGGTCTACATCGCTTCACGGGGTGGCAGCGCGCGTTGTTGACCGATTCCGGCGGCTTTCAGGTCTGGAGCCTCGGCGCGCTCCGCAAGATTTCCGAAGAGGGAACTGAGTTTCGCTCGCACATAGACGGGAGCCTGCGTTTTCTGTCGCCGGAAATCTCCATGGAAGTGCAGGCCGCGCTTGGCTCCGACATAGTGATGGTCTTTGACGAATGCGCGCCGGGGCGTGCGACGCACGATGTCGCGCGAGCGAGCATGGAATTGACCGCACGCTGGGCCGCGCGTTCGCGCGAGCGCTTTAACCAGTTGCAGGGCGAAGGCGCTGACACGGGGCGCAGGGAGGCTGGCGATGGCCTCTCGGGCGCGCAGGCTCTTTTCGGAATTGTTCAGGGCGCGTCGCACATGGACTTGAGGCGTGAGAGCCTCGCGCGCACTATTGAGATTGGTTTTGACGGCTATGCTATCGGGGGGTTGAGCGTCGGCGAAGAAAAGGGCTTGATGTATGACGTCGTAGAAGAGATTGCGCCGTTGATGCCAGGTGATAGGCCTCGCTATTTGATGGGCGTGGGCACGCCGGAAGATCTGGTCGAAGCGGTGGCGCGCGGCGTGGACATGTTCGATTGCGTTCTGCCCACCAGAAACGGTCGCACCGGTCAGGCTTTTACCTCTGTGGGCAAGTTGAACATCAAGAACGCACGCTTTGCGCGCGACACGCGCCCCTTAGACGAAAATTGCGAGTGCTCCGTCTGTCGCCGCCACACACGAGCTTACCTGCGCCATCTTTATCTAGCGGGCGAGATGCTCGGGAGCATCCTGTTGTCCCATCATAACCTTGCGTTCTTCCTTGACACCATGAGGCGCGTGAGGCAATCTATTCGTTCTGGCGATTTCACGCGATTTCGGCGGGAGTTTCTTGTGGGCATGGGCTCCGGTTTGGAGTAAGCCCTTGGCGTCCTCAGAATGTGCGTGGGATACGCCCGAAGCTGTGCGTGTCAACAATTCCCCTTAATTAAAGAAAATAAAAATGGCGCTACTTTTAATCTTCTTTCAGGGCGGCGGCGCGGGCAGTTTTCTGACGCTCATCTTGCCGTGGGTGCTTATCTTCGGCGTGTTCTACGTGCTGGTCGTCCTTCCACAGAGACGCCGCCAGCGCGAGCTTCAGGAAACAATTGCGAACCTTAAATCGGGCGACCGCATACTGACTACCGGCGGCATCATCGGCACGGTCCAGAGCGTGCGCGATACGTCGCTCATCATCCGCAGCGCAGACAAATCCATGATCGAGATCGCGCGCTCGGCGGTTGCCGGATTACAAACGGAAGAAGAGAAGAAGTGAGAGAGCAGTTTTCAGTTGACAGTTTTTAGTTTTCAGAAAAGAGCACGAGCCCTGTCTGTCTTTATCTGAAAACTAAAAACTGTCAACTGAAAACTGGAATCGAAGTATGAAGAAGAAGAATCTGCTGCAACGCATTATCATCATCACGCTCGTTACGCTGGTGGGCATCTACATCGTCATCGGCCCGCGCCGCAAACCGACCCGACAGGATTTCACCTGGGCCGGTATCAAGAAAAACCTTCAGCAAAACATACACCTCGGCCTTGACCTTCAGGGCGGCTCGCACCTCGTCATGCAGGTGCAGACGGCTGATTACCTGAAGCGTATGACGACCGACAATGCCTCTGCGGCGGAAACGGCTGCCAAGGATGCGCAGATGCCGGTCAAGGAAGCGCGCAGCGAAGTCGGCAACAATAGCTACATAGTCGTAGTGGACACGGGCGACGCGTCCAAAAATCAGCCGGTGCGCGAGGCTGTCGAGAAAAAGGTAGACTTGCGCGACTGGACTTTCTCGGAATCCGGGAGCGTGCTGAGGTGGTCGCTGCCGACGGCTATGCAGCGCCTGCTCGCGCAACAGGCCGTCGAACAATCGCTAAAAATCATTGACAGCCGCATCAACACGCTGGGCGTCACAGAGCCCACCTTGCAGACGCACGGCGCGGCCGGCTCAAACCAGATTCTGCTTCAGATGCCGGGCATCTCCGACCCCGAGCGCGTGAAGAGAGTGCTCGTCGGCGAATCGCGTCTGGACCTCGTGCACGTCGTCAGCCCGCCGAGCCCCGCAGGCGTGCAAAAATATGCGACCCGTGAAGAGGCGCTCCAAAGCATCGGCGGAAGTGAAACGGCTGGACGCAGAGTCCTGCCCTATAACGAGCGTGATGAGCCGACCACAGCCGGAGGCGCAGAGGCTCAACCGGCTCAGGCCAAGCCGCCGACCTTTGTCGTCGTCGAATATCCGGCCATCGTCACCGGCAGCGAGTTGCGTAACGCGCAGGCCGTAACGTCTCGCGCGGGCTCGGATGATTACCAGATTCAGTTTTCCTTAAAGCCTGCGGGCGCTCAGAAGTTCGGCGATTGGACCGGGCGCAATATCAACGAGTACATGGGCGTGGTTTTGAACGATAAGGTCGAATCCATCGCCTACATCAAATCGCAGATTACAGACTCGGGCGAGATTAGCGGTCGCTTTACACAGAAGTCCGCGGAGGAATTGGCGCTGACGCTGCGCTCGGGCGCTTTGCCTGCGACCATCACGTACCAGGAAGAACGCACCGTCGGGCCGAGCCTCGGCGCAGACTCGATTCGCTCAGGCGTCAAAGCCTCGCTCTACGGTCTCGTGTTCGTGATTATCTTCATGGTCATTTACTATCGCGGCGCGGGCATCAACGCGGTCATCGCGCTTATCCTGAACATGATTTTGACCGTCGCCGGGCTGGTGATTTTCGGAGCCACGCTGACCCTGCCGGGCATCGCCGGTCTAATCCTGACCATCGGCATGGCCGTGGACTCGAACGTGCTCATCTTCGAGCGCATACGCGAGGAGTTGCTGACGGGTAAAACGGTCGGGTCGGCTGTCGAGCAGGGGTTTGCGCGCGCGTTTGTGACCATCATAGACACGCACGTCACGACCATCGTTTCGTCGCTCTTTCTATTTATCTTCGGCACAGGACCGATTCGCGGTTTCGCCGTGACACTCGTGCTCGGACTGCTCGTCAATCTCTTCTCTGCCGTCTACGTCTCGCGCACGATCTTTATGTGGCTCCTGAACCGCAAGAATCGTAGCGCCCAGACGCTCAGTATTTAGGAGTTCCAAATCCCAAGTCCCAAGTCCCAAGTCCTCTTTTTTGACTTGAGACTTTGGACTTGGGACTTGGGACTTGGAACTTAAGTAACCATGATTCAAATTTTTCACAACGTTAACATTGACTGGCTGGCGCATCGCGGCAAATTCATAGCGCTCTCGGTGTTGCTGCTGTTGGCCGGGTTGGCCTCGGCTGTGATTCGTCAAGCTGTGCCGGGCGGGACCGAAGCTTTCAACCTCGGCGTTGATTTCAAGGGCGGCACAGTCGTCACGGTCAAGTTCCGCCAGCGCCCCTCGTCCGAGCAAATACGTGCCGCGCTCGCCGCCCAGGGCGTCCGCGATGCCACCGTGCAGGAGGATGCCAACAAGCCGGACGAAGTTCTCATACGCCTGCCGCTCCAGAATCCTACGGCAGCCGAAGCCAACGAGCAGGCAGCGCGTGAGCAGGTGGACGTGGGCCGCAATCTTGTACGCGAGGCTCTCAAAACTTTCGGGCCGGAGGCTGAAAAGGACGTCGCACAGGAGCCGCAGGCCGCGTTCAGGATTGAGGGCACGGATCAGGTCGGACCCGTCGCGGGCCGACAACTACGCAATCAAGCCGTCATCGTCAGCCTGATGGCGCTCGTCGGTATCCTTATATATATAGCTTTACGTTTTGAGTTGACCTACGGCATCGCTGCCGTGCTCGCCGTCTTTCACGACGTGCTGATTACGCTCGGGTTTTTCTCCATCTTTCAGTGGGAGGTGAACCTGACGGTAATCGCCGCGCTCTTGACGCTTATCGGTTTCTCCGTCAACGACACCATTGTCTCGTTTGACCGCATGCGCGAGAACCTGCGCATTAATCGCCGCACGACCCTTTATCAGCTCGCCAACGATGCCATCAACCAGACGCTTTCGCGCACGGTGATTACGGGCGGGCTGGTCTTTCTCTCCGTGCTGGCGCTTGTCCTCTTCGGAGGCGAAGTCCTGCGGCCCTTCTCGCTCGCGCTCTTTATAGGCATCATCGTCGGAACCTATTCGACCATCGCTATTGCAAGCCCGATCATGGTCTGGTGGCAGCAGCAGTTGGAAAAGGGGCGCACACGCGCGCGTGCCGCAACTGCTAAACAGACTGGGACGCAGACCGGGCGCGGTCAGGCCGCTGCTGCGGCGCGTGCGGGTCGCGGCTAGTCTGAGGCTGTGTGTGAGAGCGGGGGCCGCGTTGGAAACCAACGCGCTCCTTGCGGCCCGTTCCTGAAAGATAATCCAAGCCCTCGGCGTGCTCCATATATTTTGCGCCGCCTCGATAAAGAATTTATTTTCGCAACCGCTTTATAACCGATTTTGCGCTTGACTTTACAGGGCAGTGCGGCATAGACTGCGCTCGTTGCTGGCCAATTAAATATGCTACTAGGACGCGCTCGCGAATCACTGGAAGTGAATCGCTGTGGAGGCGCGGTGGTCTATGTTTAGTGGCCGGTGCAATCGGTTCGTTTTCCCCGCACAGCGGCCACAGAGAGCATGGTAGTGCTTCATTCAGAAAGCACGATTGGGCCGCCAGCGACTCCCTCCACTTCGTGCACTAACTTTTACTCAAGCGGGCTGACAGGATTTTGCGGGCGCGTCTTATCTGGCAATAATTCGGTCTTTTAATTTTCGTACCCCTGATCCATTTGGCACCGGAATAGGGAGGACACTTTATGTTCGAGCATCTGGTCGAGTCAACAACGCACAAAGACGATTTGGCGCGTAAAGGCTCATTCATCGGCATCACGGCCCTGGCATACCTCGTGATCTTTGTCGCGCTCGGCATCGGCAGCATCATGTGGTTCGACGCTCAGCTTGAGAATCAGAATCTTGAGCTGGTGACACTCGTCGCGCCCGTTCCTATCGAGGAGAAGGCGAAGGAAGCCCCGAAGGAAGCGCCCAAGCAGACGGCTGCCAGCGAAGACCGCCAGGTTACTACCGTGCGGGAACTCACGACCGAGCGCCCCGAAGCTGCGCCGCAGCAAATTAAAATCACAACCCAGCAATCGCCGCCCGACGTTTCAGGCGCACGAGTCGGTAACCGCGATTACATCGCCACGGGCGGGCCGACCCTTCCGGGCGCAGGAGCTGGCACAGGCACTGGTGGAACAGGCACGGGCGGAGGTCCTGTAGTGGACGAACCGCCGCCACCGCCGCCGCCCAAGCCTGACCCGCCCAAGCGCACGGCTCCGATATCGGGAGGCGTCTTGAACGGTAAGGCCGTCAGTCTGCCGAAGCCTGCCTATCCTGCTGTCGCCAAGGCCGCGCGTCAGACGGGCACTGTGACGGTGCAGGTGACGATTGACGAAAACGGCAGCGTGATTTCGGCGCGTGCTGTGGGCGGGCCGCCGCTCCTGCAAGCCGCCGCCGTGCAGGCCGCCTATGGAGCGAAATTCTCGCCGACCAAGCTTTCCGGCCAGCCCGTGAAAGTGACAGGCGTGATTACATATAACTTCCAGTTGTAGAAGCCGGGCTTCGGCGCGTCCGCAGGAGCAGCTCAAATGATTTTGGCTGCTCCCGCTGCGCGCGTCTTCGGTCCAGTTCTAGATTTAAGTAATCAAACCTTTGGAGGGGTTTACCGTGAATATTCTAGCAAGTTTTCTCGGAACGAAAGCCTTCGGCTTTTTCGTTTTCTTGTGGCAGGAAGCGGCGCAGACGCAGGGTGGTGAAGCAGCCAACGCTTTCACCATCACCGAAATGCTGAAGCACCTGGGCTGGGTAGCTTTGGGCGTGGTCATCATCCTCTTGATCATGTCGGTGTATTCCATCGCCATCATGGTCGAGCGCTTTTTGACCTACAGGGCCGCCAAGCAGCAGTCGCGCCAGTTTGCCCCGCGCGTCGCGCAGGCTCTCAAGAACGACCGCATCGAAGAGGCCATCAACATCTCGGACAAGCACAGAAAATCGCACCTTGCGATGGTGGTCAACAGTGGTCTTCAGGAGTTCAGAGCGCACGAGCAATCAAGTGAAATCTCGGGCGACGAGATAGAGGCCAGCAAGCGAGCGCTGCAACGCGCCATCGCGATTAAGACCGCAGAGTTTCGTCGCGGATTGTCAGGTCTCGCCACCATCGGCTCGACCGCTCCGTTCGTCGGTCTCTTCGGCACGGTGTTCGGCATCATCAACGCCTTCCAGGGCATGAAGAACGCCGAATCAGCCGGTATCGCGGCGGTCGCCGGAGGAATCTCCGAGGCGCTCTTTACTACCGCGCTGGGTCTGGCCGTGGCCGTGCCCGCCGTGTGGCTCTTTAACTACTTTACAAGTAAGGTTGACGGCTTCGTCGTCGAGATGGACAACTCGGCTTCGGAATTGATCGACTACTTCTTGAAGAACCGCACGCGCCAACTGAAACCATAGTCGTCTCGGTGGGCGGAGGAGTTATCCTTGCCGCCCGCTTCTTTTGTTCGCAAGGGTTACCCTGTAAAGGGAGACGCGGCAAACCCCTCGCCCGCGCTCTTTCCGTCCGGGGCTGACCGGCGCGGAAAGTGGAGCGGCGCAGCACCACCTCTCTGACACCGGACACGTTAGAAGGAGAGTTAGCTTTATGGGAATGAGTGGAGGCGGCGAGCATCTAAATTCCGAGATTAACGTCACGCCGATGGTCGACATCATGCTGGTGCTTTTGATCATCTTCATGGTGGTCACGCCCTTTCTTCAACAGGGTGTGACGGTCGCCATCCCGCGCGAGACAAACAGCCCGGACGTTGACCCGGCGATTATCAAAGAATCGTCGGTCGTTATTTCGATTCCGTCCGACGGCGAATATTATCTCGGCAAAGAAAAGGTGAACAAAGCCGACATCGGGACGGAAGTCAAACGCCGCATGGAAAAGAAACCGCCCGAGGAACAGATTGTTTACATTAAATCCGGCGTCGGCGTCTCTTATGGCGACGTCGTCGGCGTCATTGACGAGGTTCGGCGTAAAGGCGAAGTCCAACAGATTGGCCTCGTCGCCGACAAGAAGAAGAAAGGCGGGGCGGAAGCTCCGGCTGCTCCGGCTCCAGCGCCGGCCTCGTAAAGTCATCGAAGAGGAGTTTTAACTATGGGAATGAGTGGAGGCGGTGGCGGCGACAGAGCCGTCCCCTATATCAACGTCACGCCGTTGATAGACGTACTGCTGGTGCTGCTGATTATCTTCATGGTGGTCACGCCTTTGAAGCCCAGCCGCTTCAAAGCCCTGATCCCGACGCCGCCCAAAGAGGAGCAGTCGCAGGCCACGGCCTTTGAGCTTAACCTCCGCGTGGATGTTGCCAAAGACCTGAAGCTGCAACTCAACGGCACGGACATCGGTTCTGTCAACGATACGGTCAAGCTGAGCCAGACGCTGACAGATATTTTTCAGCAGCGCAAAGACCGAAACCAGGTTAACCCGGCCACGGGCGAACTCTACAAGACCGTCTTTATCAAAGCGCCGAAGTCAGTCAAATACGGCGAGGTGGTCAAGGTCATAGACGCCGTCAAGGGTGCAGGCGCAAGCCCCGTAGGCTTGCAGGTTGACGCTCTCGACCAATAAAGCAGTGACAAGTGACGAGTGACAAGTGACCAGTAAAACTTGTTCCTGCTCGTCACTTGTCACTCGTCACTTGTCACTTTTAATATTTGGAGCTATCAAGCGATGAAACCATCTCATGCCAGGCTCGCGCTCCTGATCCTGGTCTTACTCGTCGGCACTCCGGGTTGCGGGATTATTAACCGCATTCGCGCCAAAAACGAGATCAACGAAGCGGCACGGTCTTACAAGTCCGGAAGGTTCGCCGAAGCCCAGCAACACGCCGAACGCGCCCTGGCCCTCTACCCGGACGACAAGAACGCGCCGGTCTTTATTGCCCGCTCGATTCACGCGCAGTACAAGCAGGGCGTGGATACGCCGGAGAACATCAAGAAGGCCGAGGGCGCGATAGAGGCTTACAAGTTCATTCTGGCTAAAGATAAGAACAACGACGAAGCCTACAAGGCCGTCGCTTTTCTACTGGGCCAGTTGGGCAAGCAGGACGAGCAGATTGCCTGGATTCGCCAGCGCGCGACGGACGAATCGGTGGACGCTTCCAAGCGCTCTGAATCCTACACCTTCCTTGCCAACAAGGACTGGGAGTGCTCTTTCCAGATTACAGAGCAGAAGTCCAACCAGAAGACCGTCGAGAGGGATGGCAAGACCGTCATCCAGTGGGTTAAGCCCGAGGCCGCAGGCGAATACGACAAGGCCAACATGTGTGTGACGCGCGGTCTGGAAAACGTCGAAACAGCCATCAAGCTCGACCCCAACAACGAAAAGGCATGGGGCTACAAGACCAACCTCCTTCTGGAAAAGGTCAAGCTCTCTGAGATGGACGGCAAGCCCGAAGACAAGGCCATGTACGCCAAGCAGGCCGACGAAGCGCAGAAGCGCACGACCCAGCTTTCAGAGCAGAAGAAGAAAGAGGAAGAGGCGAAGAAACCTCCTCCGCCTCCGACCAGCTAAGGCTTTCTTGCGGCGAGAAACTTTCGGACGAGGGCAAACTCTGTCCGAACCGCCCGGTGAAGATAAAGGTGATGCTCGACTTTACGGTCGGGCATCACCTATTCTTATTCCCGGTGGAATTGGTTTTCGCCTTCAGGGCGGGTAAGCATCTTCGCCGTTCCCTCAGACTTTAAGCAATCGCCGCGCGCCTTGCGGCATCTAAATTAGTCTGAGCCAGTAGTCTTTTCCTTTTTCCGGGCTCGCACAAAGCTGGAATGATTCGCATCGAAGACATCATCGAAACGGTCGGTCGTAACCACCCGCAGGCCGACTTGGACCTCCTGCGCCGCGCCTACTTTTTCTCGGCGCGCGAGCACAAGGGACAGGTGCGTGCTTCGGGCGAGCCCTACCTCGTGCATCCCTTGGAAGTCGCGAACATTCTGGCCGACATGCGGCTTGATGAAGTCTCCGTCTCCACGGGCTTGCTTCACGACGTGGTAGAAGACACGCTCGTTGACCTTGAAACGATTCGCCGTTATTTCGGCGACGAGGTCGCGCACCTTGTGGACGGGCTGACCAAAATCGCGCAGATCAGCAACGTCTCTAAGGAGGAGCAGGAAGCCGAAAACGTGCGCAAGATGCTGCTGGCGATGGTCAACGACGTGCGCGTCGTGCTGGTCAAGCTGGCCGACCGTCTTCACAACATGCGTACGCTTCAATATCTCAAACCGGAAAAGCGCAAGCGCATCGCGCAGGAGACGATGGATATCTACGCTCCCATCGCGCATCGTCTGGGCATGGGTAAGCTGCGCGGCGAGCTTGAAGATTTGGCCTTTCAGCATCTGCATCCGGAAGATTATCGTTCGCTCGCCGCACAACTGGAAAAGCGACGCCCCGAAAACGAAGCTTTCCTCAAAGATGTCACCGAGCGCATAGAGGAGAAGATGCACGAGGCGGAAGTCCCCTACGTGCGTATCGAAGGGCGCGTCAAGCGTCTCTATTCCATCTGGAAAAAACTGCACCGGCAAAAGATTGAGCTGGATCAGGTTTATGATCTGGTGGCGGCGCGCGTCATCACGCCTAACGAAGTGCGCCACTGCTACGCGGCCCTCGGCGTTGTGCACAACGCATGGAAGCCCGTGCCCGGTCGCATCAAAGATTGGATTGCCACGCCGCGCGACAATCTATACCAGTCGCTCCACACCTCAGTCATAGGCGACAAGGGACAATCCTTCGAGGTCCAGATTCGCACCGAAGAGATGCACGCCATCGCTGAAGAGGGTGTGGCCGCGCACTGGAAATACAAGGAAGGCCGACGCGGAGCGCATGACGAAGACGAAGCTTTAAAAGCCCTGCGCTCTCTGGTCGAGTGGACGAGCGAGGTCAGGGATTCAAAAGATTTTCTTGATACGTTAAAGCTCGACCTTTATCCGAAGGACGTTTACGCGTTCACGCCTATGGGGAAGGTGATTCAATTGCCGCGCGGCGCGAGCCCGATTGACTTCGCCTACATGATTCACTCCGAAGTCGGCAATACCTGCACGGGCGCACGCATCAACGGTCGCATGGTTCCACTGCGCACCCAGATTCAGAACGGCGACGTCGTCGAAATCATCACCAGCGCAAACTCGCATCCTTCGCGCGACTGGCTCAACTTCATCAAGACTTCGCGCGCGCGCAACCGCGTCCGCCACTTCATAGCCGAACAACAGCGCGTCGCCAGCATCGAAATCGGGCGCAAGCTTTTCGAGAAAGAGGCCGCGCGTTTTCAACTGCCTGTGAAGAAGCTCTTGAATGATACGGACGGCGAATTCAAACGCACGGCCAACGACTATGGCTACGGGCGCACGGAAGACCTGCTGGCGGCCATCGGCTACGGCAAGATCATGCCGCGCAACGTCATCGCCAAGTACCTTGGGCCGGAGAAATTTGCGGAGCTTGATACGCAGAAAGAGTCTCGCCTGCGAACCGGCATGCGCGCCGTGCGCCGTCTCATACGTCTCGGAGACGACGCGATTGTGGTGCGCGGTGTGGATGATCTTCTGGTCCAGCGCGCTCGTTGCTGCAACCCTCTGCGCGGCGAAGACATCGTCGGCTACATCACGCGCGGCAAGGGCGTGGCTGTTCATGCCAGGACCTGCAAGAACGTGCAATCGCTGATGGTCAACCCGGAGCGTATCGTCGAAGTCGAATGGGCAGGCAAGAGCGATAACGCGGCCTATGCCGTCAAGCTGCTGGCGATTACGGAAAACCGCACGGGCATGATAGCGGGCATCACGGGCGCTATTTCGGATATGAAAACCGGCATCCGCGATGCGCGCGCTTCGGTGGCCGACGACGACCGTGGACGCATCGAAGTCACAGTCGAAGTCTTTGACGTCAAGCATCTGGACAAAGTCATCAGCTCCATCAAGAGCGTGCCCGGCGTCCTCGACGTCGAACGCTTACAGGGTGCGGTCTAAAAATCAGGGGGTAAAAGGGAAAGAGGGAAAAGGGTAAAAGGAAGAGGAGAAGCTTTTTCGAGCGGGAGAGCGTCTTTTCCTCTTTCCCTTTTCAAGGTTTCCCCTTTTACCCCCGTTCTGTTAAAATGCGTGTTTTGTTTCAGGCTGCGAAAAAGAGGTCATCCATACTGTGAAAGAGATCATCAAAACGGAACGTGCGCCGGGCGCAATCGGGCCGTATTCACAGGCCGTGCGCGCAGGGGGCTTTGTTTTTTGTTCCGGGCAGATTCCGATTGACCCGCAGACCGGCGCTTTAGTCGGAGGGGACATCCAAAGACAGACCGACCAGGTTTTGCGCAACATTATGGCTTTGCTGGAAGAGGCCGGGACAAGTATCGACCGCGTCGTCAAGGCGACGGTTTTTATGTCGAACTTAAATGATTTCGGGGCGATGAACGAGATGTACGCGCGGTTCTTTGGTGAGAATCCGCCCGCGCGCTCGACCGTAGAGGCGTCCCGCCTGCCGCGCGATGTCGGTGTAGAGATAGAGGTTATCGCGCTGGCCGGAAAAGAATAGCTACCGGCGACCCCTCGGCTCTGGAAAGAGCGGCCTACGGTAGCTTTTCAGGTTTGTTTGAAAAGGAATTTTTGGCGCTTCAGGCTGCTTTCGCGACCTTCCCTGCCTTGATGCAACTGGTGCAAACCTTCATGCGCTCGACACCGCCCTGTGGGCGCTGGACGCGTATGGATTGCAGGTTGGGATCGAAGCGACGGCGCGTCCGATTGTTCGCGTGTGAAACATTGTTACCGAATTGCGGCCCTTTGCCGCAGACTTCGCATCGTTTTGCCATGACAGTGTGAAAACCTCCGAACATTAAAGAAAGCGCCCGCTTGTTTTGAATCATTGATTCGGACAGGCGAATGCGAAACGAAAATTTATAGCAAAGGGATTCACGCGGCGTCAAGTCGCTGCGGCGTCCGGCCACTGCCGAGAGCCGCAACTCCTGACACTGCCACCATCGTTAAGTTTGAAGGAGCAGAAATTTAAAGTGCAAAGAATTGCCATCCACATTCTCGTCATCGCCCTCGCGGCGTTCGCGCTCGCGGCCTGCAACTCGTCTGGCGGCGCAACCGGACCTACCGGGGACAACGCCGTCGCGGCCACCGTCAACGGCAAACCTATCATGCTGAGCGAAGTAGACAAGCTCATCCAGCAGCAGATGCAGGGTCAGCAGGACAAGCTTTCGCCGCTTCAACTGGCGCAGGCACGCCTTCAGGTCTTAAACGGCCTGATCCAGAGCCAGGTTCTGCTACAGCGCGCCGACAAAGAGAAGGTCATGCCGACCGAAGAAGAGATTACGAATTTCATCAATAGTAAGAAGGCCGAGTCCGGCATGACCGAAGAGCAGTTTCAGAAGAGCCTCAAAGATCAGAACATGTCTATGGAGACTCTCAAGGAAGAGGCGCGCAAGTCTATAGCCATTCAGAAGCTTCAGGAAAAGTTTAGCGGCAAGATCGGCGTGCCGAGCGATAAAGAGGTCGAGGATTTCTATAATAACAACAAGGAGCAGTTCGTCAACGCTCGCGGCGTGACGCTTTCGGCCATCGTCGTTGACCCGGCTGACAACGGCTCTACCGGCATCAAGAATGATGCCAAGGGCGAGGCCGAGGCCAAGATCAAGATTGACCAGATTTCTCAACGCCTGAAAAGCGGAGCCGACTTTGCGAGCGTCGCGCGCGACCAGAGCGAAGACGCTCAGAGCCTGCGCGCAGGCGGCGACATCGGCTTCTATTCGGAAAACGACCTCAGGCAGAGAGGGTTTCCGCAGGAGCTGGTCGGCAGGTTCTTCTCCATGCAGGTGGGACAGTTTACAGAGCCCGTGCAATCGAGCGGGCGCTGGGTCATCTTCAAGCTCTCTTCAAGAAATGACCGGAACGAGAATCTGACGCTGGACAATCCGCAGGTGAAGCAGCAGATCACCGGGGCTTTGACAAACCAGCGCCGCGAGCTTGTCAATCAAGCGCTCATCGAAGTCGCCATGAACGACGCCAAGGTGGTCAACAATCTGGCGAACAACATGCTCACTAATCCGAGCAACCTGAGCGGACTCCGCCCCGCTCCGGCGAACAGCAACGCTGCCCCGACGCAGGGCAACACGGCAGCCCCTGCGGCGCAACCGCAGTCGAACACCGCTGCTGCGCCAGCGGCCAACGCCAACGCTTCGACCACTGTTAAGTAGTCGAAAGCCGCAAACAGCACGGCCCGCTAGAATCAAAGCAGTGAGCAGAAACAAAAGCTTTACGTCTCTGCTCACTGCTTACTATTGACCGCTCAACTTTTTTCGATGCTCTTTCGTCTTTCCGATGTGTACAAGTCTTACGGCGCGCAGGACATCTTGCGCGGCGCATCGTTGCAGGTAAATCCGGGCGAGCACGTAGGATTGGTGGGCCGCAACGGCGCGGGCAAGACCACGATTTTTCGTCTCATCAGCAACGACGAGACGCCCGATAAGGGCGACGTGGTGCGCGCGCGCGGGCTGCGCCTGGGCCTGCTCGCACAGCATATACATTTCGAACCTGGCACGACCGTCCACGAATCCGCGCTCGCCGCCTTCGGTCATCTACAGCAGATAGAGCACGAGATGCACGAGCTTGAGCATCGCATGGCCGACGCGAGCGATGACTTGGAGCGCGTGCTCGAACGCTACAGCGAGTTGCAGATTGCTTTCGAGCGCGAGGGAGGCTTCGAGTACACTGCACGCGCCGAAGCTATCTTGCAGGGCTTAGGGTTCGGGCGCGAGACGTGGGCGCTGGAGACGGAAAAACTTTCCGGCGGGCAAGTAAACCGTCTGGGCCTCGCTCGCCTTTTACTGGCCGAGCCCGACGTGCTGTTGCTCGACGAGCCTACAAATCATCTGGACGTCGCGGCGGTCGAGTGGCTCGAAGAATTTCTATCAACATATCCTTCGGCCTACGTCGTCATCAGCCACGACCGTTACTTTCTGGATCGCACGTCCTCGCGCATCATAGAAGTAGAGGCGGGCCGCGCCGCGAGTTACACCGGCAACTACTCCGCCTTTCTGGTTGAGCGTGAAGTGAGACGCGAGGCGCAACAGCGCGCCTACGAAAATCAGCAACATCTGATTGCCAAGACCGAGGAGTTCATACGGCGCAACCTCGCGGGCCAGAAGACCAAGCAGGCCAAGTCGCGCCGCAACATGCTCGCACGCATGGAGCGCGTGGAGGCCGTGAGGACTGATCAATCCTCCGGAGATTTTCGTCTGCAAGGAGTGGAGCGCACGGGCACGCAGGTTTTGATGGTCGCGGAGGCCGCCGTCGGCTATTCAGGCCTTGTGCTGGCAGACGACATCACGTTCACGCTCAGGCGCGGCGAATGCCTTGGCATCATCGGGCCTAACGGCTCCGGCAAGACCACTTTCGTACGGACGGTGCTCGGAAAATTGCCTGCACTCGCCGGTGAAATCAAATGGGGCACGAAGGTAGAGGTCGGTTACTACGCGCAGCAGCTTGACGATCTGGACGACCGCAACGAGGTCATCATGGAGCTGCGACGTGTCGCGCCTTCAACCGCGACCGCCGGAGAGCTGCGCTCCTTTCTAGCCAAATTTCTCTTCACGGGCGACGAAGTTTACAAGCACGTGCGCGATTTGTCGGGTGGCGAGAAGGGAAGATTGGCGCTCGCCAAGCTCATCTACTCGCGCGTCAACGTGCTCGTGCTGGACGAGCCTACGAACCATCTGGACATCCCTTCGCGCGAAGCTCTGGAAGAAGCGCTCGATGCTTTTCCGGGCACGATTATCACCATCAGCCACGACCGCTATTTTCTGGACCGCGTCGCCACGCAGATTCTCTCGCTCGACGGCGCGGGCCACGCCGAGCACTACGACGGCGACTATACGGAGTATCACGACTGGAAGGCTGCGGAGCGTCGCGCAATGCTTGAAGCCGCGAAACGTGACGAAGCCGAAGCCGCCCTGCGCAAAGCCGCACCCGCTCGCGCGCCTAAACCCGGCGCGTCCCGCGACCGGAAAAAGAGCGACAAGGGCTCAAAGAAAAAGGGAACGGAGCGCAGCTCGCAGGTTGTGGAAACAGAGATTGCAGAAACTGAAAAACGTCTGGCCGCGCTTTCCGAAGAGATGGGAAAGCCTGAAGTTGTGCGCGACGCTGCGCAACTTTCGAAGTTGAACCAGGAATACAGCCGCACGGAAACGTTGCTTCAGGAGCTTTATCAGGAATGGGAGCGCGTAGCGGCAGAAGCCACGAACGCTTAAAGCGCGAGCAGGATTTTCATCATCCATAACGCACGACAGACGACTCTAACGCACGCGCGCGTTTGAAGAGAGAGGACGATTATCTTTATGGACGAAAATACAAAGCAGATAGTAGCCAGCAATTTGACCGTGGCATGGGGCACGACCACCGCCGTCGAGGCGATGCAGACAAAGCGACAGGTAGACGCCGACGAGATTTTCGCAGCCTACGAGCGCTTCCTCGCTCTCCTTGAAGAAAAGGAAGCTAAAAAGAGCTAAAACCGTCACGCGCTAATCCACCTCGCTTGACACAATTTCAGCCCTTTGTTACCTTACGACTTCGCTTTTTTTGTCAGAAAGCGCGAGGTTTTTCAAAGGTTTGTAGGCGCGTAGCTCAGGGGTAGAGCACTACCTTGACACGGTAGGGGTCCGCGGTTCAAATCCGCGCGCGCCTACCATTTTTATGCCCGCATATATCAAGCATTTAGCTCGCCTTCGCTCGCTCTTCAACCGGCGTATTTTGAGGCCGATTTGTCTGGATTTTGTCTGAATCCCCCCGTGAAACATTTCCGAAGACAATGATCTCGGAAGGATCGTACTCCAGACTCTCCACAGCCCTCTGCATAGCCTCCCATGTCGTGTGTGAGTATTTGGGAGTGATGCGCGACTCGTGCCCGAAGCCGCCCGTCGGCTGTGAGTGGCCTAGAAGCGCGGAGATGGTGTACTGATGAACGTACCGCTCTTGCAGGCGCGTCGCGAAAGTATGCCGCAGGTCATAAGGACGCAGCTCGTCTATCTCTGCTCTCTCGCACGCGGCTGCAAAGCCTTTCTTGAAGGTTTCCATCGGCTTGCTATCTCGATTAACGAACAGCCAATCGCCCGTCGTTTGGTCGTCGCATAAAACCTCCAGAATTTGATACGCGACGTTGTTCAGAGGGACGAGCCTGATTGATTCATCCTTACCGTGTACCACGAGGATAGCGCGCGGCGGAATTAAGATATGCTGACCGACCAAGTGTTCACCATCCTTTTCCGTAAATCGATAGTGGACTCCCTTGGGCGAGAGATTCACATGGCTTTTCTCTGCCAGCAGACAGGGATTATCGCGCGTCACCCTGTCGCGTATGGCTAGGTTAAAAGCCTGGTTCAGCCTGTCGTAATGCATCCTCACCGTGACGGGCGAAAACCTGCGTCCGTATTTCGTTTTAGTCTGACTGAGTTTGACGAGCCACCTCTCTATCATCCCGGCGCTTATCTGCGAAAAACGTAAGTGCCCGAACTCTTTCAAAAGGTTCTCGCCGTAGTATTCATCGAAGTGCCTGGCCTTCTCGGATCGCCTGCGCGAAGGCAAGCAGAAGACATCCTTGTAGAATTTACCGAAGTTTTGTAAGGGACTCTCGGCGATGAACGTGCCAGAGCGCAACTGTCTCTGCAACTCCGCCTCGTAGACCAGCGCCTCCTTCCCCGAAGTAATCAGCGGCATCCCTTTCTTGCCGTTGAAGGTGAAGAAATACCGCCGCCCCTCCATGTAGAACTCCGAGGCGCACGGCTTCCCCTTGCCTCTGTTTTTAATTGTCATAGTCGCTCCTTGTAGTGAGCGGCTAGAGAAGTCAGGCGGGAGTCTATCGTTTCCATCCGCATATATTCAAGCCGCGCGTGGCTTATCATTTTCTATAATCTTTACAGGTGCTACTTCTTCACCATGCACCCATCTCAATAATGATTCTCTATGGAAGATGTAGACGCCTATGAAGACATAAGGGATCGGGCGCTTGGCCTTACCTTTTCGCGCTTCCTTAATGTGCTTGTAGAGCAGGGAATCAGAGCAACCTAAGAGTAGTTGCGCTTCAGGGACTGTGATGTAAGGCTTGATGTTTATCTCTGCCAGTCCGCGCGCCGTGTCGTCCGCCGTTCGTGAGGGCGCTGTCTCACAAATCGCTTCCCGGACTGCATCTTTGACGACCTGCTTAAATAGAGCGGTCAGAGATTCGTTCCTCATCTCATCCATAGTTGCACCTCATAAAGAAAGGCTTCATAGATTGCTCTCAGGCCACGATTAATGCATTAGCTAAGACCATGGCAGAGAGTCTTATGGCGAGAGGTGTGCCATAAATACATTAGTAATTTAGAAATAATCATCCAAATCCGTTTATGAATCCTCCAGATAAATTTCTGAGTAACATAGTATTCGGCTTAAGCTATTGATTTATCTGGATAAATTGAACCCCAACGACTTAACAATCGGCAGATTAGAAACCTTTTAAAAGTTAAGAAGTATCTTCTATTACTTAATAACTGAAGGGTATCGATTGAATTGCGGAAAGTTTGAATTACCAAAATATGGTCTAATCGGTGGAAATTAGAGGTCAAAATCTGAACTTTCTCAGACCTAAAGGAAAGATGTTTTACCGAGGTAGTCACATTACCTGCTTCGCTCTGCGACTTACCTAGGGTATGAGTCAGCTTTCCGTTTGGTTGTGGAATCATGAGCGAGCTTTGAGAGTTTACCTCTGCAAATAAACATAAGGGTCTATCCACCTTTGGCTGGAAGACCAGAGAAGGAATTGCTGATTTAGGTTACAGGCGCATTGGAAGAACAACGTAAAGTAATAAAGCGCAGTACAAGTTTATCGAATGCGAATTCAGCATTGTTATGAGCCACAAGATTGCCAAACAAGGCATGAAAGATGGTTTTGGGCGCATTAATATTTTGTGAGTAGTTAATTAGAGCTAGCATAAGAATTTAAGGTGGATTCGTAAGAAAAACTTTCTTGTGACAAGCAGTTGTGACAAAGTAGTCTTAAAAAGTGCTTCTGTGACAAACCTAACTGAATGTTTTTCAAGGAGATAAAAGTTGTGAAAAGCTTTGTCACCAATTTCGTTCGTCGAGTAATGACAGCAAGTGCTTGATAAAATTAGAGATTAAGGCTGTCGTTTGCTTGTGACAAAAAAATCTATCTTGCTGTGGTCGTCACATGTGACCTGTGACAAGTAATAATACTGATTGAGTGTGTAGCAGAGTTTATAGTAAAGCGAGCATGAAAATGCTGGGTGATACTTTGGCTTATAGTTGCGGCTGAAGATTGTAGTAGCAATGGAGACGATGGATAACGGAATAGATTGGATCACTGATAATAGTATGCAACATGCTAAGTCTAGGTATGTAATTTAACGTGTATCCGTGATTATAAAAGCTTGGCATTATTGGTAGCGACTGCTAGAAGTTGTAAGCTAGCGCCGAAAGATCAAGCTGCTGGATTTCGAGGGTGCAAGATTGGACGAAAAAGGCATGACCAGCGGTAATGGCTGAGATGATAGCTGGCCGTTAGTAATATCGTAGGAAAGTTCACGGCGTTTCACCTGCTCAGGCATCTGATAGCCGAATAGCCTGCTTTATTGATGGTAATGTCAGAGACTAGTTGCTTACTGTTATCCATAGGTTTGAAGATTAGCTCGAGTAGCAAGTCTAGACTTCCCCTGCGAGTAATATCTAATTGTTCAGTGAATTTAGTGTCCTTGACAATCTCATCAGCGTGAAAAATTTCTTAGCTTTTAGCACTAGGATAGAAGTTAAAAGATGGTTGACGGAAATTAGCCATACTTTCTTATTGCTTTATCCCATCAAACTCTAGCATGTTGAGGCTAATGGCAAGTTGCGAGTCTTTGGAATCAGGATAAGACACGCAAAAGTCCAAAATCTGGATTTTCATGTTCATTTTTGACCAATAATTATCCCACCTGCAACCCTAAAGTCCAAAATATGGTATTTCAAAAGGTGGACAAGTATCCTCCCTCTGCTTCTTTAAATAGCTATCAAAGGATGGATAGGTGTTTCTAGGAAGGCAGAGGAATAGATTACGATACTGGTAAAACAGCTTCGAGACATAATGAAAAGCTTACACTAATTGGGCTTGGCGAAAGACAAATACTGGTTTCAGATCAGGCAGCATTGGCCTCCTCGGTGAGCCATTCATCTATTTCCGCATCCTGTTCGCCTGTCCGATAGAGATAATCTGTAAAACCAATGAGATCGTAAATAGTTTTACTGCCGAGCACTTCTACATTATAGACGGCGAATCTTTGACAGATTTCTCGTTGATGCTTTGATCTTGGCTTGCCCAAGCGCCTTCGGCTCTTAGGTCTTCTCATCTGCTGGCGAGAATCTGCTGGAATTAAAGGCAGCGTAGGTTGTTGAGATTCCGATGCATTAGGCTTCGCTTGCTGCACCTCTCTCGGAAAAGGGCGTGATAGGGAAACCCCTCCTTGATGTGTACTCGAATCAGAGGAGTCCTTCTGTTCATCCAGACCTATCATCCATCGGTGATATGGGAAGTAGATACGGATATCTTCCTGATGCACATTGCCGCGCGAGACATGGATTAATCCGACTTCTTCCAATTCCATAAGATAACGCGCCAACCTACCTTCGCTCTCACCTATGGATGCTTCTGTAACTTGGAAGTTCAATTGGACAGTTCCTCTGGAATTAGCCTGCTGTGCAAGCAGTGAATATGTGAGCTTTGCTCCGGCACTCATTTCCGAGCGAGATAAAAGCCAAGCTGGAATAAATGTGCCAGAGAAGAAGTGAAAGATGTTGAAGTGTTCTTTCATAGAAAAAACTCCCTTTTGAGATAGTAAATCACCCTTCCTTCTTTCCACAGCTCTTTCTCAGTTGGCATGATCATTCAAGGCCAGAGTTATCACACAAATGACAACATTTACTGAATGCATGATAAGACTAGAAGCTTACGCTAATAAGATTCCTTGCTGATATATACCAGCGAAAAGCTTTGCAAAATATTCAGCATACCTGCATAGTTTATGCACATTTATTGATTCAATCTGAATATTTGTGCAAAGTCTGATTGACTGGCCTCAGATGTAAAGCCGTCACTATGATCGTTCTCAAGATTAGTCAACGCATTGTCGAAGAGAGTGAGTAGGTTTCGCCATTTTCTGGCGAGGCTGAAGTCGATGAGTGCTACTTCGGCACTCGACTAGTGCGAGGCAAGCGTGGGCGTGGAGTTAGTGGCACTGCCCCTGTCTTAGGACTGTTGAAGAGAAACGGCAATATCTATACGGAGATCGTATCGGACTGCAAAAAGGCCACTCTCCAAGCCATTATTCGCGGTCGTAATGCGCCCAAGACAGTTATTCATAGTGAGGGCTGGCGTGGCCATATGGCTTGGTGTACGTCGGTTACCCGAAGCATTACCGAGTCAATCATAGCGATAACAAGTTTGCAAATAGCGAGAGCCGCATCAATGGTATCGAGAGCTGCTGGAGTATGGCAAAGCGCAGGCTTCAGATGCTCAATGGTGTGTCTGCCGAGACTATCTATCTGCACTTGAAAGATTACGAATGGCGTTTCAATCGCAGGCACGATAACTTGTATCAAGAACTGTTAAGACTACTGCGGAGACATTCGCTTTAGTTCTGTTAACTTCATGAGATCCTCGACAAATATAAGATCATGCAAATTAACCGCACAATCCATGTTTCCTCTTAGACCTAGAATGTCCATTACGTTACGATCCCTATGGGTCCAAATCGTAGATTTAAAGACGGGTGCCGCTTACGCAGCACGCGGACCATGTGCTCCTTGGTGATATGAGTGTAGCGCTGTGTGGTAGCTATAGAAGCGTGTCCCAGGAACTCCTGCACCATACGGATGTCAACACCGTTCCTGAGCAGCAACGTTGCCACAGTGTGCCTCAGCATGTGCGGAGTCACGTGGCGCTTGATCCGCGCCTCCCTTCGCAGCTTGGCGATGACATTAGTGATCCCTTGGGTCGAAAGCCGCCCGCCCCAAGCGTTTACGAATAAGGCCGGGTTGTCCGTCCGGATGCGTGCCCGCGCCTCCATGTGTACGCGCTGGATCTGCACCGTCTGTTCGTCAACGACGAAAGCCAATCGATCTCTACCCCCTTTGCCCTGGACCCTGAATACCCCCTCCTTAGCAAAATAATCCCGGACATCAAGAGCCGACGCCTCGCCCACTCGCATCCCGGTGGCGAAAAGGAGGTCTACTAGCGCAAGATCTCGGAGCGCGCGATATGCGCGGGATGAATACTTCCGATTTCCGGCGTGTGCTACCGCTTCTGACCCGTCTTGACCCGCCGAGACGGTTAAATAGTTACGCCAAGCCCGCCCCAAGAGGGAACGTATCTCCCGCTCTGTTAATGCCCGCGGGATTTGCTCGATACGCCCGAAGCTCAACTTCACTCGCCAGAAGGGGGACTCCGGCAACACCCCTTTACGTACCCAGTAAGAGCAGAACACTTTAAGTACTACTATCTTCCGCCGGATCGAGGCTGGAGAATATGCTTCCTCGCGAAGATGGGCGGCCCAACTCTCAATGACGGAGGCGTTTAACGAAGGGAGGTCAAACTCTTCGCCAGCGAAGGCTAGGAACTGCACAAGGTCTGAACGGTAAGCCGCCACTGTCTTCTTCCCGCGGTCGTGTGTTGAAAAATAGCCACGCTGAAATTCTACGTTTGCCTCACTTAATCGCATAGACCAGACTTGTCCCCTGCCCTTCTGGACAGAACCGTAGGCGAGGTCGCTCTGTAAAATGAAAAAGCTTTTCTGAAACTTGTGGGAGGAGTAAAATCCAGGCCGGAGTTTAACGGCTAAGGGATTGAGGTTTCAAGTTATTCCGGGCAGGAATCTACGACGGAGTAAATAATTGAACCTGTGAGGTTAGGTCGGGTCACCAGATCTTTAGATTCCTCGATTTACTCACATTTGATCCAAAATAGATTCCAGCGAGGGCGTTAGGCGGCGGTACTGAAGCGAACAACCGTGGGACAGCCTACGCACTCAATCTTCTCTAAACTCTGCGACCTCAGCTAAAGACTCTGAGTGATTATGCCATCACCGAGGCCGACATAAAGTGCCCCTGTGCTTAGCTAGATTGTTTGATTGATGATTACTTTAGATAATTAGGAATTATCACAATGCTGATTGCAGCCTTTAAGTGGCTGGGAATTCAACTTATTGTTATAAGCGTGATGATTGGAGTTTGCTCCCTGTTCGTGTGGCTCGCGGACGGGAAGCAAGCAGCCATAGGATTAATTGAGACTTCAGTTTTGCGTATGAAGGGACCTTGGGTGTGGACCTTTGGAGTTGGTTTAGCATCCTTCGTTATGTCTCGTGGCCGAGTGCTAGCATCCGCGCTAGACGGAGTCATGGTGCCGAACGAAGTAACCGCAGCAGCAACAGCTCGCATCGATAGGTCTACGCGTCATCGGAATGCCTACCGCTATACCATACCTATTACGCTCTTGGGAGTGGTCCTAACGTACATGTATGGTATTCCCAATAGGGGACTAGCTTATACTCTGCTATTTCTTGGATTGTGTTCCATCTACTACATAGGAGCTTTCCTGTTGTTTCATTTCATAGAGGTTATTGCCGCCTTCCACATGTTATTTGAGTCTATGGATGAAGTTGAGTTCAGACGAGTTTACAGCCCTCTCCACTTGGAAAATCTCACCGCATATCTTGCAATAACGACCATAATTGGATTAATCGCTATCTACGCCGGGTTTCGAGGAACAGTTACCGCAGGATTTGAATTCCAGCATGAGGTCTGGCGCGTTTTTTTGGTAACTCCGGTGATCCTCTTTGTTCCCGGCACGCTTTTCTACGACTACTATCCCAGGTATGTATTGAGGAAGATATTACAGCACAAAGTATTCAGAGTAATGGAACGACTAGGTGCATCCGAGGAGTTGGATGCCAGGTCGCTCGTATTGTCCCTGAGGGAAACTTCTGCGACGAGTTCCCAGATCCTACCGTTTGTTGATTACAAAACCTTACCCTCATACTTAATTGCGGTTTTATTTGTCATCTCTTTAGCATACAACAACGATCCGGCTGTGAAGGCATTTGTAGAATACATAACTAATCTTGGTTCAAAATAAACGCCTAGCTCCGAAGATCCGTGCAAAAGACCTCAGTATGTGGTGACCCAGTACACCTTGTGGCCGCAGGAGCACATCAGTTGCCAGACGTAAGGCCCTACCGCTCCGAAACTTGAACTCAGCAAAGATCAGATCGTTGACTATGTCGGGAGGGTACTCTTTCAACTCTTGGATGAGGAGCCGAAAATCATCGCTGTCGAATGACAAAAGACTCTCAAATAGGAGTTCCTGAAACACACGATTCATGGCGCTCATATACTCAGGCATTGCTCGCAACAGATGCTTGCGCCCCAGCTTATTCTGTTTCAGGCACTGCTCGATCGATTCTGCTAGCTGTCGATATACGAGGAGCATCCTCGTGAGTCCTGTAGCACTGGCTGCGGGGTTCGCTTGACCGGCCTCCCCGAAGAATACAATGCGGTCCAGGGCGGGCGTATGAAGCCGACCAACTGGAACAATGCCGAAATAGGATTTCTGCGTGCTGGAAGGCTGCCACACAATCTTCTCGGAATAATGTGACTTCTTTAGGATGAACAACAGCTCAGACTTGATTGACCTGTTCGGCTTGTATTGGCGTGATGGGAGGATGATCGCCGTGTGAGCGGTTCCCCTTGAGGTAGGAAACAACTCAAAGAAAGCTGGGTGCTGATTGATGACAACGTTATCAAGTCCGATTGGCCTGACATCATTTCTCAGCCCGACCTCACAACCATGAAGAATGTAATATCCTTTTATAGTTGCTATGCCCTTGGCTCCGACGATCGGCGATCCAACCCCCATGCAGTCGATAAGCAATTTCGCCCTTATCTCTTGCGAGTTTGCCCGCACAATAATTGCTTCTCGTGTTAGCGAGAAGCTGTAAAGGGTATGGCCGGTTAATATCTTGCCCCCCCGACAGGTAAGCTCCTCCTCCAACTGCCCAAGCAACTTCTCAGTATCCCACAGGCTGTAGTTACCCCTTACTGTTGCAGCCAGCCCATCGTAGGCCACGAAATCCATAAAATCGTAATGCCTGTCGACGCAGGCGCGCAGGTGTGGGTTTTCCCTCACGGCCTTCTCTGCCGTCAACCAGTATTTATTGCGCGGCAGTGAGTCATGTTGCTCAAGCAAGACCACGGAGCATTTCGAAGCTAAAGCGCTCGCTATCAGCAGCCCGGCCACCCCTCCCCCAGCCACTACGACGTCGGTCGAAAGCATTGATAATTCCTAATTATCAATATAATCCCAGATGCTGACACCCTTAACGACTTTGGGCATTTCAGCCTCTGACTCAAAACAGAGATCCCACTGCGGCCTGAGCCTCATAACGATCTATGCGCCTTAACAAAACGCCAGCAGAGCATAGCCGATTGTCACCTCGGGCTGATCCGATAGACGTATTGAAAAAGACCAGCCGCACTTTTTACTTTTCGATCATTGACCTGCCTCCGGGGCTCCGTGAGGCAGTTATGTCCGCATACTTATCGCTACGTGCGATTGACGAGATTGAGGACCATCCGCAACTAAATAAGCTGACGAAAACAAGGCTATTGTGGGACATCAGTTTTAACTGTCAGTGCCTCGACACTAGCGGGTATGATCGGTTGTTCTCAGCACTGGGGCCGTGTCGGGAGTATCTCCCTGAGGTGACAAATCGTCTTGACGAGTGGCTCGCACTGGCTCCCGAGACTATTGCCCCTCGCATCTGGGACGCGAACTCTGTGATGGCGCAACGCATGGCCTACTGGGTCGGAAATGATTGGCAGATTCATACTGAAGCCGATCTGGACTGCTACACCTTTAGCGTCGCTGGAGCCGTCGGCTTGCTGCTCTCTGATCTGTGGGCTTGGTATGACGGGACGTTGACTCATAGAGGTCATGCCGTCGGATTCGGTCGCGGACTGCAGGCCGTGAATATCCTTCGGAATCGTGCTGATGACCTGGCTCGTGGCGTGAATTTCTTCCCGGACGGTTGGACTGAGGATGACTTGCGATGCTATGCCAAGCGCAGTCTCACTCTAGCAGAGGCATATGTCGAAACGCTTTCACCCGGGCCTGCGAACGACTTCTGCCGCCTCCCACTCTCTTTGGCTTATGCGACGCTAGATGCATTGGCTCATGGTGAGTCAAAACTTAGCCGTTCGACTGTGCTGGAGATTGTTAGCCAAGCAAGAAGCGCATCACGTAAGACAGAGGACGCGCCAATTCATAACTCTTCTTGGAGGCTCGAATAAAAAGGGACGGCGTCCTAGAAAGGCCTCGTCACCAAGTGGCGTGTCGCGTGTCGTCTCACGTTTATTCAAAAGAGAAATTATGACTCAGCCTCATCCAATCCAGTCGGGCCCGAACGCGGCTCAGTCGGAGGCAATTCGGGCGACCGCAGGCCCGGTGCAGATCATCGCCGGCCCCGGTTCCGGCAAAACTTTCACGCTCGTTGAGCGGATCGCCGAACTGATTACCGGGGAGGGTGCGACCCCCGAAAATCTACTGGTGGTGACTTTCACAGACAAAGCTGCGCAAGAACTAATCACGCGCGTCTCCAGCAAGCTCGACCAACTCGGCGTTCGGTTCAACCTCAACGAGATGTACCTGGGCACTTTCCACTCAATCTGCCTGCGCCTCCTTCAGGAGAATAGGGAATACACGAGGCTCAGGCGCAACTTCACGATGATGGATGAGTTCGACCAGAAGTATTTTCTGTACGAGCACCTCGACTCTTACAAGGAGATCCCTGGGCACGAGCATATCCTCGGGGGCTCGGAGAAAACCTCCTCGTGGACGAAGTCCGAAAACCTGTTGAAATGGGTCAACAAGGTCAGCGAGGAGGCGCTTAACCCCGAGCGCCTGACTGCCTCTGACGATGAACGCATTGTGGCGCTCGGCCTCTGTTACAAGCTCTACCATAGGCATCTCGACGAAGCGAACGCGCTCGACTTTTCAACCATTCAGGTTGAGGCGCTGCGCCTCATTGAAAACCATCCTTCGGTGCTCGCCGGACTGCGGGAAAAAATCAAGTACCTGATGGTCGATGAGTATCAAGATACGAATACCATTCAGGAAAGGATTCTCTTCGCCCTTGCCGGTGGAAAGCCCAACATTTGCGTCGTGGGTGACGACGACCAGGGCCTCTACAGGTTCCGTGGGGCGACCATCCGAAACATCCTTGAGTTCAAAGACAAGTTTCAGAAGGGCCAGTGTAAGCAGATACCCCTCACGGTCAATTATCGTTCTCACCCGGGCATCATCAGCTTTTTCAACGAGTGGATGGAATCGAAGGACTGGAGGTGGAACGGCAGAACTTTTCGCCTAGAGAAGGAGATCGTGCCGCGGCCCGGCGAATTCCCGCAGGTGCCGGCGGTGCTCAAAGCCTCCGTCAAGGGCACGCCCGAGGAATGGCATGAAGAGGTGCTCACATTTCTGCGCGCGCTAAGGGGCTGCGGCACGCTGAAGGACTGGAATCAGGTGGCGTTCCTCTTCCGCTCGGTAAAGAACCCGAAGGTGGTTGCACTCGCCAGATATCTAGAGTCGCACGGCACCCCGGTATACTCGCCGAGGTCTAACCTGTTCTTCGAGCGCGAGGAGGTCCGCCTGATGATAGGCGCGCTGATCTTCCTCTTCCCGCAGTTCCCTCAAACGCGCGCGTGGAAGCCGGACGCGCACTTACACATCTGGGACTACTACGACCGGTGCTTCGAAGCTTTCGCCAAAGAACTCCGGAAGGCGGAGAACGCCGATCTGCTTGAGTGGGCGCGCCGCCGGGCGCGGACGCACCTGACGCTCGCCGAGAACGCTGACTACGCCTTCTCCGGCCTCTTCTACCAGTTGCTTCACTTCCCCCTCTTCAGCCGGTATCTGGGCGATAACTCTCTCGGCGACGTGATGGAGAGCCGTCCGGCGCGGAACCTGTCGCTCTTCTCGCGACTACTGAACAAGTTCGAGTATCTGCATCGGGTGACAGTGCTCAACCCTACATACCTCGATAAGAACATCAGGAACCTGTTCAATCAATTCCTGCGCTTTCTGAAGGACGGAGGCATCTTCGAGTATGAGGATACTGAAGAGTACGCGCCATCAGGCTGTGTTTCTTTTCTGACGGTTCATCAGGCTAAGGGGCTAGAGTTCCCGGTCGTGATCGTTGGCTCGCTGGATTCGGTGCCGCGCCGGACACACACCGAACTCGACGAGGTGCTGGAGGAGAATTATCTGGAGAAGCCGCCTTTCGAGCCGCTCGACCGGATCAAGTTTTACGACTTCTGGCGACTCTACTACACGGCCTTCTCACGGGCCCAGAACCTGCTGGTGCTCTCCTGTCAAGAGAAGGACAGCAAGGGGCAGACGCCGTCCAAGTACTTCGCTGATTGTTATAAGTCGGTGCCCTCATGGCGCTCGCCTACTTTGGATCTCCGGCAGATCAAACTGGACGACATCAAGCAGTCTGATTTGAAGAAGCAGTACTCCTTCACCTCACATATCACCCTGTTTGAGAACTGCTCGGAGCAGTACCGCTTCTTCAAGGAGCTTGAGTTCTCGCCAGTGCGCGCAAACCCCATCGTCTTCGGCCTGCTGATTCACCAGACCATCGAAGACATACACAAGGCTGCGCTCCGCAGGGAGGAACACAAGATAACACCAGAGCAGATTGACATCTGGTTCAACGTTAACTACGCAAACATCTCCAAGAGCCAACGCGTCTACCTAGCGCCGACGGTCTTGGAAGCCGCGCGCCGGCAGATCGGACTCTACGTCGAGCGTGAGGGGAAGGACTGGTCGCGCCTCAAGGAGGCCGAGGTCGACGTCTCATTAGTTAAAGACACGTACATCCTCAAAGGCACCATCGACCTCATCAGTGGCGAGGACGACACGGTTGAGATCATCGATTTCAAGTCGGAGAAGAAGCCCGACCTGTTTAGCGCCGACGGCAAGGCTAAGATAGACCGCTATCGTCGGCAGCTTGAGGTCTACGCCCACATTGTAGAGGAGCGGACGGGCCATAAGGTCAGCAAGACGCATCTTTATTATACCGGTGAAGAGGCCGGCAATCCTTACGTAACTTTCCCGAAAAACCGCCAATCCATCAGCGCAACGGTACAGGCTTTTGATTCAGTCGTCGCGCGCATTGAAAGCAAGGATTTCACGCTCGCGCAGCGTCCCGTCAAGCTATGCGAGGCCTGCGACATGAAGCACTACTGTGACGCTAAATAACCGGGTAAGAGAAGAATGTCGAGAAACAGAAACCTTAGCCTAACCGCCGACAAGGAGACTGTCGAGAAGCACGAGTTCGAGCCGATCCAGGGCTACCCGATGCTTAAGTGGCAGGGGAAGCGCCCGTTCACCTCGACACAGTACTACCCGGCGCAGTTGAAGGAGATTTACGGGCCGGAAATCGGCGGCTGGAGGAACAAGATCTACTGGGGCGATAATCTCCAAGTCATGAGCCATCTGCTCAAATACTATCGGGGCAAGGTCAACCTGATTTACATCGATCCGCCGTATGACTCAAGGGCCGATTTCAAGAAGAAAATTCAACTGCGGGGCCGCAAAGTCATGAATGACATGAGCGCCTTCGAGGAGAAGCAGTACACGGACATCTGGATCAACGACGAGTACCTACAGTTCATGTACGAGCGCTTGATCATCATGCGGGAACTCCTAACTGATGATGGATCGCTCTACCTGCACTGCGACTGGCATAAGGGGCATTACTTGCGCTGCATCCTTGATGAGGTCTTCGGCCCACAGTCGTTCCGTAACGAGATAGTCTGGTACTACTTCAACAAAATGCAGGGAAACGTCAACCGGTTTGCCTCTAACCATGACGTCCTCTACTTCTACTCGAAGTCGCCCAATTTCACCTTCGACAGGATCAGAGAGCGAAGGGATAAGCCCGTCCAGCAGATCAAGCGTGCCTGGGATAAGGAGAGCCAGTCGCTAGTTAATGCGAGGGATGAGCAGGGGAATATCATCTACATCACCGCAACCCACAAGACAGTCGACGATGTGTGGCGGCTGCCGATGCTTCAGCCGGCTGATCAGACGGAACTGGTGAACTACCCGACGCAGAAGCCGGAGGCGCTCATCGAGCGGGTCGTCCGCGCCGCGACTAAGCCGGGCGACCTGGTTTTAGACAGCTTCATGGGTTCAGGCACGACTCTGGCTGTGGCACTGAAGCTGGGGAGGCGCTTCATCGGGGCCGACATGAACTTGGGCGCGATACAGATTGCCAAGACGCGGCTCATCGGTATCGCCGATAAGGTGGGAGACGGGAAGTCCTACGTACCGAACATAAAGAACGGCCTGGACGACTACGCTGAGGCATCGCTCTTTGAGGAGGACACGGAGGAAGAGGGCGGCGGCAGGGTAAAAATCGAGAGGTGGTACACGGGCTTCGAGTTTTACAACGTCAACCACTACGACGTGTTCCGCAACCCCGTGCAGGCGAAAGAGCTGCTGGTTGAGGCGCTTGAGATCCAACCCCTAGTGTCCGCCTCGGCCGGCGTCTATGACGGTGAGAAGGACGGGCGCATGGTGAAGGTCATGCCCATAAACCGGATCGCCACTCGCGCAGACCTCAATGAACTGATCGCTGGCTTCGACTATAAGACTTTCGAGCGCAGGCAGGTGGAGAGCCCGAACAGGCCGGTGGAGAAGCTCCTACTTGTGTGCATGGGCCACGAGCCTGACTTGGCCGCGCACCTCAAGACGGAACTGCATCCCTTCAAGATAGACGTCGAGGTCTTGGACGTCCTCAGAGACGAGTCTCGCCTCGAGTTTAAGCGCTCATCAGAGGCGCTGTTGACGTTGAAGAGGGGCAGTCTTGTAATCAATCGCTTTTATCCGATGAACCTCCTTCAGAAGCTGAGTTTGATGAAGGAGGATGTGAAGGACTGGCGCGAGTTGGTCGAGTCTGTGATGATCGACTGGAATTACGACGGGGCGGTGCTCACGCCCGCAGTGGTTGACGTGCCGGGCAACGATAACATGGTGAACGGCTCCTACCCCATCCCGAAGGAAGCAGGGACGATCAGGGTCAAGATCACCGACCTAATCTCGGAATCGTGGGAAGGGGAGATTCAGCATGGCTAGTAAAACGCGCGGCCCGGTCTCCGGCCTCGACCTTGATTTCGCGTTCTTCACCTACCTCCACCAGTTTTACCGGACGGAGCGCGGTGAGGCGCGGCGACACTACAAGGAGCTTAGCAAGAGGTTTCTCGACTTCAACAACCCGGAGAATGCCACAGCTTTCCTGCGCACGCCTCAGTACGAGGCGCTGGAGATGTACGTATTCCTGAAGGAGTTTCTGGACAACACCCGCATCCACGAGATATTCGAAGGCTGGTACTACAGGACGGGACGCTTCGCGGGACGCAAAGACGTGGGGTTGGCGGGCGAGCAGATGGGCATCTTCGGCCAGTTCGATGACAGGCAATACAAAGCCGTCTTCGACCGTATGCGGCAGTCGGATGGCCTTTACCCGAACTACATCTTCGCCCTGACGATGGGGACAGGAAAGACCATCCTCATGGCGACCTGCATCTTCTATGAGTTCATCCTCTCAAATAAATTCCCGAAAGACCCGCGCTTCTGCCACAACGCGCTCGTGTTCGCGCCAGACCGGACGGTGCTCCAGGCCCTAAAGGAGATTCAGACGTTCGACATGAGTCTGGTTATCCCGCCAGAGTACGCCAATTTCCTGAGCACGCATGTGCAGTTTCACTTCCTGGAGGAAGCCGGCACCTCACTCTCGACCATAGACAGGTCGCGCTTTAACATCATCATCTCGAATACGCAGAAGATTATTCTGAAGAGACAGCACAAGGAGCAGGGAACTGCTGGCAGGCTCTTCGGAAGCGGAAAGGCACTTTACCAGGCGGGGAGCGTCTATGAAGAGTTCTCGGATCTCTACGGCGACTTGGACGCACCACGCGACGAAGGCGATCTCATCCTGAACCAGCGCTTCTCTAAACTCTCGCGGCTAGAGCAGCTAGGTGTTTACGTGGATGAGGCGCATCACGCCTTTGGCTCTCAGCTTGCGAAAGACATGGGGGTCGAGAAGTCGGCGACCTCGCTGCGCGTCACAATCAATAAGTTGGCGGAGAGCCTCCAGCGCGCAGGTTCTCGCGTAGTGGCCTGCTACAACTACACCGGTACGCCCTACGTGAAAAACCAGGTTCTCCCCGAGGTTGTCTATGCTTACGGCCTCAAGCACGCTATCGACAATGAGTACCTAAAGGAGGTCAAGCTCCACAGCTATACCAACCCGCGTACACGTGAGTTCGTTAACGCAGCGGTCAAACACTTTTGGGAAGCAGTTGGAGAGGATCGGGGCCGCACTGAGGGGATGCTCCCAAAGCTTGCTTTCTTCGCCTCGACCATTGAGGAATTGCAGAACGAGCTGAGGTCGGCGGTAGAGGCGGCGCTAATCAAATACGGTATTCCGCTTTCGCGGATTCTCGTAAACGTTGGCGACAATAAAATCACTTCTAACGACGACATTAGGGAATTCAACCGCCTGGATACATGCGACTCGGAGAAGCAGTTCGTCCTGCTCGTCAACAAGGGGCGCGAAGGGTGGAACTGCCGGTCGCTTTTCGGCGTCGCACTCTTCCGCAAGCCCAAGTCGCGCATCTTCGTTCTCCAAGCCACGATGCGGTGCCTTCGCGCGATTAGTGAGGTGCAGCAGACGGGCCACGTCTACCTGTCAGCCGAGAACACGCAGATTCTCGAAGAGGAGTTGCAGCAGAACTTCCGCGTCGACATCGAGAGCCTCCGGCGGTCGAACGAGAACAAGCGGGTCTACGAAATCCGCCCGGTGCCACCTCCGGTTAAGATCACTTTGAAGCGCATCCGTAAGCTCCACCAGTTGCGGGAGAGGGCGATCAAGAAAGGCACCGTTATCGGCATAGAGTCGGTCGACACAGAGAAATACAGGCTGGTCCACACCGAGCGGGATGGGCTGTCGTTTACCGGTGCCGCTCGGCAGGAGGATTTAACCTCGGAGAAGGAGCAGCGCACTTTCAGCCGGATGATGCTGGTGGCCGAGATCGCACGCTACCTAAACCTTCCATGCCTGCGTGTCGAGGAGATTCTCAACAACACGGCCGAGCGCACAGACGCTGTCCTTGAAATCGTAAACGAATACAACGAGGTGCTCTACGACTGGGTGATTCCCCGCCTCTTCAAAGAGGTCTACGACCTTGTGCCCTTTGAACACCATGAGGAGATCGAAGTTGAGTTGGTGAAGGTGCCGCCGGAGGGTGTCTATCGAAAGCTAGCCGACCCGAAGCACGTAGTCCAGCGTGACGACGAACTAGCCCGGAAGAAAGTTGATAAGAGTTTTCACTTAGACACCTACTGCTTCGATTCAAGGCCGGAGCACAGGCTGTTTTGGGATCTGCTGGGAGAACGCCAGATCGGGAAGGTATATTTCACAGGCATGCTGACCCACGGGCAGACTGACTTCTTCATCCAGTACATCGACCCGGAGTCGCATACCGTACGTAGCTACTATCCGGATTTCATGTGCCAAAGGGAAGACGGCTCGTGGATGATTGTCGAGGTCAAGCGCGATGACCAGATTGAAACACCCGTCGTCCAGGCTAAGAAGGAGTCCGCCAGCCAGATTGCTGCTGCCAGCGAGATGGTCTACAGAATCATAAAGGGTACTGACGCTGCGGCTGGCCGCTACAGCCAACTCCTCCAATGAACTCTTGGTTAAAGCGTTTCCGACGACAAAGGAATCTTAGAAGTGGACGAACAAGTCATACTGGTAAACAAAAGGGATGAGATCATAGGAGTTGAAGAGAAGATCAAAGCCCATTTGCTTGGAGCGCTTCACAGAGCATTCTCCATATTTGTTTTTAACGCAGATAGCTTCTTACTTCTGCAAAAGAGGGCCACCACAAAATATCATTCCAAAGGTCTCTGGTCGAATACATGTTGCGGGCATCCACGGCCTGGCGAGTCAATAGAGGAGGCCGCCCGCAGGAGGTTGTGGGAGGAGATGGGATTCCGTTGTGAGACTAAAGAAAGTTTCACGTTCATCTACCGAGCTAAAGTCGATAATGATCTTGTCGAGCACGAATATGACCACGTTCTGGTCGGTAACTTCGAGGGCAATCCTAATCCTAGCAGAGATGAGGTTGATGATTGGAAGTGGGTAGACTTAGCAACCTTGAAAATAGATATGCAACAAAACCCCGAAAGTTTTACGTACTGGTTCAGAATCTCTCTTGACGTGCTATGTCACTCAATCGAGCCGGTAACCACATATTCTCAGCCCGACTCGAAATTGCTGCTTAAAAATGCTTAATTATGAAATTATTATAGCTGGTGCCGGACCATCGGGTTCTGCTACTGCGCTTAAGCTCATCAATCTTGACCCTGGTCTTGCCAGCCGAATCTTGCTACTTGACAAGGCCGTTTTCCCACGGCCAAAAGTTTGCGCCGGCGGCGTGACTGCGGATGCAGAGCTGATGCTTAGAAAACTCGGTGTCAACATTGACTTGCCTGCTGCAACAATTCACATATCTAAGTTCATACTTCCTACTGGTTCCCTATCCGTTCAGCGGCCGAATCACATTAGGGTATTCCGCCGAGAGGAGTTTGATTACAATCTTTTTCAAAACGCGCGTGCGCGCGGAGTTGTCACTCAGGATGGAGAGGCGGTCCAAAACATCATTCGCACTCCCCACGAAGTTATCGTGCAAACGTCGAGGGATGAGTATCAATGTAAGATTTTGATAGGTGCAGATGGTGCCAATAGCATAGTGCGCAAGTTGTTAGACTTGCGCCGAAGTGAGCGACTCATGATGGCCTTAGAAATATTCGCTCCAGTTGAACAGGTAATGACATCCGATTTAGTTGATAACATGGCCGTTCTTGATTTCAGCCTAACAAGTGGCGGCTTTCCCGGATACTGTTGGATTTTTCCCACAGTTCATCAAGATCCTCCCATGTTTAGTTTGGGAATCATGGAAGCGCCCTTTGGAAATACTGATTCCATCCCCCTGAAAACCGCTTTCGCCCGCTGGCTTAGAGAGCAAGGAATAGACTTGACTCAGTTCAATTTAAAGGGGCATCCTGCGCTACGATATGAACCGAGGGCTCGCTGTAGTAAGCCGCGGGTTCTGTTGGTTGGGGACGCAGCGGGAGTCGACCCTCTGCTCGGCGAGGGTATCACCTCAGCACTAGCTTTAGGAATCATTGCGGCGCAAACTGCTTTTGACGCCATTCGAAAGGGAAACTTCTCTTTCACGGATTATGAGGAGCGAATTCGTTCCAGCTTTATTGGCACTCTGATGCGTCGGAGGCGATTGCTTGCTCGTAGGCTTTACACCGATCCAACTTTTGGGCGACGGTACTTGAAGTACGCCGGTCTGCTTAAATGGGTGGCCCTATTCGACCCGCAGAGGAGATTTGGGACAATGACTTGGGAGCCGACGTCAGCTTAGAATAGTCCCCGGAATACACCTCTTGGCGCTCGCCGGTAACCGGTCGCGAGAGGCGTCGCGGTCATCTTCTTCAACACCAAGGGCGAGTAAACGCACATCTCTGAGACAACTGACGAGCTGCGGAGGGTAACCCTCAACAGCATCAGCCAGAACGTTTCTTGCTTAACCTCTGCTTCTTGTCATCAACCGCCGCTGTCCAAACTCCGCATGATCAAGTGAGCAAACATATTAGAAGCGCCTTTCGGCATCATTGGAATCTTCACACACTGAATAATTCTTAGCAGCCCCGCTCTGATTCTGTGCTCAACGCCTTTCGGCATCATTGGAATCTTCACCCCGACGAAGAAGACCTCCCGACTCGCGTGCTGCGGTGCTCAACGCCTTTCGGCATCATTGGAATCTTCACTCCCACCCTTCAACCCTCAAGACAGGAGAACAGTTCACCGTGCTCAACGCCTTTCGGCATCATTGGAATCTTCACCGTCGTTGGTCAAAAACTCCCGCTATAGGAGAAAGCGTGGTGCTCAACGCCTTTCGGCATCATTGGAATCTTCACTTCACATCGCTTGGGCGTGGACAGAGGCGTGCTAGTGCTCAACGCCTTTCGGCATCATTGGAATCTTCACTTCGACTCCTGCGAGCGCGATCAAACGGTGGCGGGGTGCTCAACGCCTTTCGGCATCATTGGAATCTTCACGAGTAATGCTCGCACGCCATCTGCCTGTCCTCTTTTCCAGTGCTCAACGCCTTTCGGCATCATTGGAATCTTCACATCTTTGCGCTGTGGAATACGACCCCAAGACTCTGTGCTCAACGCCTTTCGGCATCATTGGAATCTTCACTCAGTTCGTTGTCTATCGTGTTTCTCAGGCGCGGAGGTGCTCAACGCCTTTCGGCATCATTGGAATCTTCACGTCGCTCTCCGCTCGCCTAAGCGGGTGTAAACTTTGTCGTGCTCAACGCCTTTCGGCATCATTGGAATCTTCACCCCTAGCGGAGGACGATACCCGTAACGAGCTAATTAGTGCTCAACGCCTTTCGGCATCATTGGAATCTTCACTTTGGGGGAGACGAACGGGGAAACCCCTTAATAATGGGTGCTCAACGCCTTTCGGCATCATTGGAATCTTCACGGGAGGGCTTACGGGTATTTGATTTACTCGTAGAGGAGTGCTCAACGCCTTTCGGCATCATTGGAATCTTCACCCCTCCCCTCCGGCGTCCATAAGGGGGCGTATTTTCGTGCTCAACGCCTTTCGGCATCATTGGAATCTTCACCAGAGCGCAAAGCGGCAGAGATAGCAGACCTCTAGTGCTCAACGCCTTTCGGCATCATTGGAATCTTCACGGGTTGCTGGCGGATTAAACTATTCCGGCACGGCTTAGTGCTCAACGCCTTTCGGCATCATTGGAATCTTCACGTAATTGGATGCCAATAATGCGGCGTCTTACTACAAGTGCTCAACGCCTTTCGGCATCATTGGAATCTTCACCGAGCGCATAAATGGGGCGACTCCGAAAACTACTAGTGCTCAACGCCTTTCGGCATCATTGGAATCTTCACGCCAATTACCCCCAATTGGATTGTTAACTATGGAGGTGCTCAACGCCTTTCGGCATCATTGGAATCTTCACCTCGGCCACTAAGGCTGTCGAAGACCAGGCGCTCATGTGCTCAACGCCTTTCGGCATCATTGGAATCTTCACGCTGAATTCTCGGAAGCCTTCGTCACCCACATGAAAGTGCTCAACGCCTTTCGGCATCATTGGAATCTTCACAAATAATTACGGCTGCATCTAACATTTTTCCCCGGAGTGCTCAACGCCTTTCGGCATCATTGGAATCTTCACCGGTTGGAAACCTACTGAAATGTTCGGGAAAGTTGCCAGTGCTCAACGCCTTTCGGCATCATTGGAATCTTCACGCCGACGCGGAATGAATTCACTACTGACGGTACGCCGTGCTCAACGCCTTTCGGCATCATTGGAATCTTCACACGAGGCGGGCACGGACCAGCTCCTGCGCCAGGGGTGCTCAACGCCTTTCGGCATCATTGGAATCTTCACGCGGAGGCTGGCTCGTCAGGAATCCGGTTTTCTTACGTGCTCAACGCCTTTCGGCATCATTGGAATCTTCACGTATTCCCGCGCTAGGTACTGGGCTAATCGTCAACGTGCTCAACGCCTTTCGGCATCATTGGAATCTTCACTGCGCTGCGCTCATCCAGCATGGCGCGCGACTCGGGTGCTCAACGCCTTTCGGCATCATTGGAATCTTCACCGGGCACCCCGCGCTCCTTCTGACGCTCGACATCCTGTGCTCAACGCCTTTCGGCATCATTGGAATCTTCACGTCAAGAGTTATTTTCGTTCAAAGCAAATTATTTCAGTGCTCAACGCCTTTCGGCATCATTGGAATCTTCACGCAATTGTGCAGCGTGCAGACAACTACGTCGCTCCGGTGCTCAACGCCTTTCGGCATCATTGGAATCTTCACTGGCTTCCACGTCCGCCTCTGAGACCCCTCTCGACTTGTGCTCAACGCCTTTCGGCATCATTGGAATCTTCACGCCCGCATGACTGTCCTACAGATGATCGCCTGCTGCCTGTGCTCAACGCCTTTCGGCATCATTGGAATCTTCACTTCTTCCGCAACGACGTGCCCCTGTCGCCGAAGGTCAGTGCTCAACGCCTTTCGGCATCATTGGAATCTTCACCGCCGCGCGGGCGTCCGCGCTTCCCACAAGTGGGCGGTGCTCAACGCCTTTCGGCATCATTGGAATCTTCACCCAGGTTCGAGCTACGCAACTGCAACGCGATGTGTAGTGCTCAACGCCTTTCGGCATCATTGGAATCTTCACCCGCATGGTCAACAAAATAACTGACCCCGATAAGGTGTGCTCAACGCCTTTCGGCATCATTGGAATCTTCACTCCGCATCTGGAATGTCGAACAGGATAATTCGCACAAGTGCTCAACGCCTTTCGGCATCATTGGAATCTTCACGAGACTGTTCTTTGTGAGGGAGTCGTAGTCAAGCAGTGCTCAACGCCTTTCGGCATCATTGGAATCTTCACGTCATGCGACGGCATATATGCGAGTCACGTCTTAGAAGTGCTCAACGCCTTTCGGCATCATTGGAATCTTCACATCCCGACCGCGTTGGTGGACAACGACACCGGCAGTGCTCAACGCCTTTCGGCATCATTGGAATCTTCACCTTCGGCGGCTTACCTGTGCCACTGCAGCGCGGGGTGCTCAACGCCTTTCGGCATCATTGGAATCTTCACTACCGGAGCGAGCGTGCGCTAAGCCTTCGCCCTGCTGTGCTCAACGCCTTTCGGCATCATTGGAATCTTCACGTATTCAAAATGCAGAGCGGCATCGCCTTCCCTTAAGTGCTCAACGCCTTTCGGCATCATTGGAATCTTCACAATAAGGCGGGCCGTGCGTGATGAGAATATCTACATGTGCTCAACGCCTTTCGGCATCATTGGAATCTTCACGCAAGGGAAGTATCTAAGCCACAAGAACTCCCAGAAGTGCTCAACGCCTTTCGGCATCATTGGAATCTTCACGATTCTCAACCATCAAAGCCCAGCCGTCGCCTGTATGTGCTCAACGCCTTTCGGCATCATTGGAATCTTCACAAAAGATTTGCCCGAGTTGGACGCCCACACACCTTGGTGCTCAACGCCTTTCGGCATCATTGGAATCTTCACAAGAAACCCCGTGCTGAAGGGTTCGGCAACTATCTGTGCTCAACGCCTTTCGGCATCATTGGAATCTTCACTTTCTGCCTATTAGTGAGTATGGTTCGACGCTCGCCCTGTGCTCAACGCCTTTCGGCATCATTGGAATCTTCACCATAGTTGGACGCCACCTCTAAGACCCTGCTATAGAGTGCTCAACGCCTTTCGGCATCATTGGAATCTTCACCCAACGATTCGGGTTGTTCCTTATCCACGACAATAGTGCTCAACGCCTTTCGGCATCATTGGAATCTTCACTGCGGTGCTCCCAAAGCATGTGAATAGTGCTATTTGCGAACTGCCTTTCGGGGATCGGGTGTTTCCGTGAAATCTTCATGGATATATAGACTAAAAATGACGATCAACTGAGCCATAACCTATTTCAAATTAAGAAAATAACTCACCCGCAAGTATCTCAGAAGCGCAAGTATAATGTTAAAGGTTTGCGGCACTTCTGGTTTTCTAATTGACCTTACTCTCAAAAGTACGACAAGCGTAGATGCTTGCGGGAACTGGCAGGCGCTAGAAAAGCCCTGCCGTAGCAGGGTATTCGGTGCGTTCCTTTAGGCTATTTCAAAGCTCTTTGCCTCATTGAGCCATGATTCTGGCCGGTTGTGAGCGGCTACGCGTCGCTCACATGGCTCGCAGAGGCTGAGAATTAGAAGTCGATCCTCATCAGTCAATATCTTTTCCAGTTCCCAGCGTAGGCGCTCCATTTGCCTTGATGTTAGCCGACACCTGAAGATCGAATATTGCAGCCGACGCCCGTAGCCGTGCAGCATCTTAAATGCGCGTCGCCACCGCTTCGGCTCGGTGATGTCATAGCAGACCACGTACCATTGTTTTGTTTCCACTTCCTCTTCCCCCCAGCTCAACGCAGTCGCATACGCGCGAACAATCCGCCTTCATTCATCCACTCTTTCTCCAGCAACCTGACTTCAAGCTCCATCAGACGTGAGTAAGTGAGAGAATGCCCAATAACCGGGTGTTTCCATTTGTCTGCCTTGCGTCGCTCATAGATACCTATGAACTTCTTGCGGCCTGTGTCCGACAACCAGACCTGTTGCCCGGCGACCTGGAAATCCTCATCTTCATCCCACTGCCGGCGATTGATCGAAGCGATTACAGGCAGATCAATCAAGGGCACACGGAATAACTCCATCAAATCGAGAGCCAGAGGATGTGCCTGCGAACGCGGTTGATGATAGAACCCCAGGCAGGGATCAAGCCCGACCGTCATAATCGCGTTTGTCACATCCTTCAATAAAAGCGCGTAACCGAACGACAGCAGTGCGTTGCAGCGATCTCGCGGCGGCCTGCGGTTACGCCCCTCAGGGCGCATTACTGCTGAAACCTCCGGCACAACCAGATGTGGCAGGGCGTTGAAGTAGTGCGCTCCCGCGCTGCCCTCATAACCGCGCAAAGAATCTATATTCGTCGCACGCGACATCGGCGAAAGAAGCTTACGCATTCCACTAACAGCCTCACGCACTTCCGCGACTGCGCGTCCAGCCTCACGGCTCGCGCGCAGAAGGAAGCTCAATTGCCCGCGCACCCTGGCCTCCGCCAACCTTCGCGCCAAGCGCACGCAAAATTCTCCATCCGTCAACGCCTGGTATTGCCTGATACGCCGCTGCACAGAACCTATTCCGGCAGACCATGCTCCCATATAACGCCCGCCTGTCGTTACCCAGTGCACCCCGATCTCTTGTTCGGCGCACAGCCTTAACCCCTGCGTCGTGATCTGCGAGAAGCCGTGCAACACAACTTGCCCGATCTCATGCACCGGATGGAGCTGTGTCTCTTCATCACGCGCAGTAATCTCCAGTCGATCCCCTTTGCGCCCGACGCGCGCTCCCTGCGTCAACACGTGCAGCGTCCTGCGATCATCGTCCGCCGGAAATAGCCTGATCGTCTCCCGCGCAGGTTGCACAGGCGTCGTCTCCGAAATGGTCGCGGCCAGTCGCGCCTCTTCCGGCAGGCACACCGGCGCGAGCGAGCAACGTACACACAACCGCTCGTTCTCCGTGACCGGCGGGCGCTCGACAGTGCTTTGCAGTTCCCGCGCACGCGCCACCGCACGTTCCAGGTCAACCCGCGCCTTCGCATCAATCGGCACACGCACCATCACGTTGTCCGCGTGATACCTGACACGCCCCTCCGACACCTCTTGCCCCGTCTGCTCCTCAACTAGCGCCGCATACGCGATCACCTGCAACCTGTCGCTCGGCCACGTCTCCGCCACCCCCTCACGCGAACGCGCAGACCTCCCCCGCTTATGCTCATACGGCACAATCATCCCGTCCCTTCGCCTCACACAATCAATCTTCCCCGTCAACCCCCACCGCTCGCTTTCGAGATTGAAGGTCAGCCACTCTTCTTCGTCCTCCTCCCTCGCCAACTCCACATGTAGCCGACGCCCCGCATACACAGCCCCATCAGCGACGCGCATATTCTCCACCTCTTCGAGATAGAAAAGACGCTCGCAGTAAGCGAGGGCATGAAGTGAATGAACGCGAAGAGCTGTCATCATGATTATCCTCCGAATGACGCTTGCTCTTTGTCTGGTTGGTGAGGAGTCCAAATCCACGCCTCTTTAGGCGGTGTTGCCATCATGTCAGTAGTTGGCGCGAATAGATTGCTTGTTGTCTTGCTGTTATCTGTGCGATGAATACCGATGGTCAGTTGGCACGAATCTTTTTGTGGAGCGTCGCCCGGTTTAAGCGGCACATACCATTGATTTTCTATCGGCGGTTGGCTGAATACCTCAATGCGGTCGAATAGAAAATTATTATCGCCTGCGAAAGGCAGTCCGTAGCTTCGCGCTATTTCTCCGCGCAAGCCGCGACGTACCAAATCAAACAGATTCAGTTCTTCCGGCGACTGCACGCCAAGTACACAGTCAAGCCCAACAAGTATTTCCCGCCGCGCCGTGACAATCCAATATTTCGCGCCTTGTGTCTTAGGTTCTAAGTGTTCGCCGCTATTGCCTACCGGATAGGTGTGAAGCTGCTGAAATATCGAAGACTTTCCCGGTGATTTTACTGAGCCGACGGCAATTTGTAAGCGCGGCACATCTTCACGAATTCGCGTCGTCGGCTCATAAAGCGACTGCGGATCGCGCATCTCGATTCCAGCCAAGTTCAGTATCAAGCCGAAGGCTGCTGAATGAGGCATGATGGGACTCGATGTGCGATAAACGCCCGCTTGAAATGAGCGATATGCAGCAAAAGGAGCACGGACATGTAAGTAGAACTCTTCCATGTCATTTCTCTCCCTGTGATAAGAACGCATCCGTTAGACTGGCAATCAAGCGTTGCGGATTGTCGTAAAGATGTGCTCCTTCATCTTGGTAACGCTTCTTATCTTCTGCTGTCATCGAGCGGACAATCTCGCCACCAATCCAGAACTCAGTGCCGGGTAAATCGTTTTCGTTGATGCGTGTAAGTTCCTGAAACTTCCCGTGCTCATCGAAACCGTATGTGTCGTAACCGGCAACTAATTGGGGAGTGAGTCGCGCAACGATGCTTTTAGGCGACATCTCGAAATAGCTACGGGCATGACCGCCTGCCACGTCTGACAACTCTCCAATGGATTTAAGCAATGCCAAAGTCCACTTTGCATCTCCCTTGAGGCAATCAGTACCTGCAATCGCAAACGGATATTGATATGCTGTATGTACAACCTCGCGGTGCAGGATTGCAGAATCAGCCGACTCGCTAAGTTCATTTTTCGGAGATTGAAAGAAGACCGTATTGAAGCGGTATGGCGTGAGAGCAAGCGCCATATTCATGCGTAATACGCTGTCACGCTTCATCAGCTTTCCTTTGTTCGCTTCCTTCTGCTTTTTGTTCGTGACTAAGTAGCCGAAAAAGAAATCATCTGCATACTTCTCCGGGTTGGGAAATTCCTCGAATTTAACTGCGAGTTCTTTTTGGTCAAATAAGCGGCTGCGATTGCAGAACTTTGGATCAACTTTCGCCAGCATCTCGCGCAATGCGTTACGCATAGATTCGGGACTGATGATCGTATGATCCTTCCCGTCCTTCTTTATCTTTTGCAGCACGGTGCGAGTCTCGTCATTGTCGCCGCGATAGTTTGAACTCGGCGCGGCGTAGGTCAAAACGGTGGCAAATAGATTCAGGTTGCTCATGGTCTCTAGTGCTCCTTTTCGTTTAGGAATGGATTAGCTGCGCGCCGAGAGCGCGAGCATAGTCAGTGTGCGAACATTTTCGGTTTCCTTGCGTAATGCTTCTGCCAGCAAGACAAAATCCGCTTCTGACATTGGATTCTGTGAGACGGAACAGAGCGTATTAGCAAAGTATTCAGCGAAGTCTGCTCCCGTGCGACTTTTTACCGAATAGAAAGCATCTGTTGCCAGAGCGCGGCGCTCCTTGCTGTACTCATCTTTGTCAGCCGCTCCGCTCTTAACATCGCTATAGCCATATTTACGTTTCGCTATCAGTTTGCGGTCAAGGTATCTTCCAACCGCTTGATACACTAACGCTTCAACGCTTTTCGGCGCTTTGCCAACTTGCATACTACCGCCTTCCTTATTTGCGTCTTTATCCGCGAAAGGGTCATCTTGAGTGTCGTTCATCTTCTCCTCCCTTTTCAGGTCTTTTACTTCAAAGTTAAATGAGTCTCGTGCATCGTGCGAGAAGTGCTCTCCATCAAAACCAAGTTTGAAGGGCAGACGGGACAAGAGGCTGTCAAATCCTTCGTACCACTTGCGTTCGTTGAGAATGTTCAAAATGCGCTGTTTACGAAATTCATGATTCCATAGGCTATGGCGCACGCGCTCGTATTCATCTGGATTGAAAGATTCAGGTTCAACACGCGCCGTACCCATGATGGATATATCATTTCCGCTAGAATCAATGTGCATAACATCAATAGCTGTTACCGTGCGGCTTGTTCCTCGCGCACCTTCACTAAGGCTCACTCGGTCACTGATTTTGAGGAAGAAATCAAGCGCGCCTTCCGCCGGTACATCGATTACGCTGTCGCGTGGACGCTGACGGAAGCCCCTATGCTCAACTCCTCGATTATTGTGAAGAGCATTTGGCAATACCTTGCAAAAAGTTTCGAGCCGCGCCACTTCGGGAATTGCTACCACATAGCCAACTTCTTCAGGTCTCGGTCGCTTTGTCTTCTTATCAATTACCGTCGTTATAGGGAGATAAACCTGCGCCGTGAACGCCCAGAAGTTCAGTAGCAATTTCTGTTTAGCTGTATCTTTGAACAAAACTCGCTCCGCGTTGTACGCTCTCGCTCCAATCAAATCAGTGCTCGATAAATCAGGCGGGCGGTTGTCAAATGAACCGGTGTCTGAAATTATCTCCTTCCATAACTTCGTCGCCTCCTTTGCGGAGTTGCTTTTATTTCGATAAATTCCTCTTGTAGTATCTTTCTTCCGAATGACACTCCAAACAAAATCTCTCCACAGGTCAACCCAAATGCCTTTACCTGCGTTGTCCGCAGTTGAGTCATAGCTAACTAAAAACGCGCCCTTTGGTATATAGATTGGATAGATGTAAACGGGGATGGTCGTCTTTTCTCCGTTCTTATCAATTATTTCTTTGTAAATAGTCCGCTTGGGAGGAATCTCTGCCTTTGATTTTGTCCTTGTTCTTATCTTTTCGCTCTCTTGTTCATCCTCTATAAAGTCATATGTTTCCGCGAACAAGCATTTGAGTCCGGTTTCATCAATCCGCAACGTCGCGCCTTGTTCATCGAGGCGCGTGAGTTCGCAAATGCCCTCAATCTTCTTTTGCTCGTTCAACCATTGCACCATCAACACCAAACCGGCGAGTCCGGCGCGATGCTGCGAGGTAGGCAGTTCCGCGAGGTTATAATCGAGAGGAAGGACAGACACGGGTGGTGCCTTTGTCTGCTTAGGTTTCTTCTCTTTCTTTTCCTTTTTTTCTTTAGCACTCATTTCTTCTCCTTCCTCTCTCTCAGAAAGCCATAGCGCGCACTGTAAAATTCGTTTTGCGCGATGCCTAGATGTTTGGGCAGCCAAGACTCGCCATTTTCAGCCGGACGCCAACGCTTTGAACTTAATGGTACATTGATGACATAAGCATCGTAGGGCTTTTTCGCCGTCACGCAAGCGCGCACTTTTTCAAGGTCGCTGTCGAGGATGCAGGGCTTCGTTCGTTCGTCGCCATCTCGAAATGCGCCTGGAATCGCGTAGTATCCACTATCAAGGAAGCGCGAAAGTTTGCTTGCAAGGGGTTCATCCGGTGCGTGATGCTCTAATACTTCTGCGAGACGGCGCTGGCTCATTTCGCCTGAGCCGAGTTCGGCGAGAAAATCTTTGCCCGCTCTGATTTCCTCTGGCGTGTATGGCGCGGGCTTGTCTGTTGAATAAATGAACAACTCTGCGCGAAAGTCTGAGGGCTTGCCGTCAAGATGCCGGTTTGCGCGTCCGAAGCGTTGCACAAGCGACGATGGCGGCGCGACCTCGCTTATTAAAACATCGGCGTCCAAATCCAAACTCATCTCGCAAACTTGCGTCGTGATAGCGATTGCCGCCCTGTCCGTTTGTTGGAATGCCTCAACGGTTGAGTCATGAACTTGCTTGCGATCCTCAAGCGTGAAGCGACTATGATAACAAAGCGTGTCTATCTCGTGTTTTTCTGCGAGACGTTGCGCTAATTCCTGGCAGCGGTCAACCACATTGACAACCCACAGAACGCGCTTACCTGTGCCATAGTCATAGGCTGCGAGCGCACGCTTAAACGCTGCTTCTTCATTTGCAAGGGGTGTCAGGCGATAGCGCGGATGCTTCTCCGCGTCTTTTAAGTCGCAGAGTTCTTCATAATCTTCCGGCTTCGGGTATTTCTGAAATCCTAGTCCTTCGAGTTCTTTGATGCGCTTGGGTGTCAAGGTCGCCGTCATGCAGAGGACGGGGAGATTAAATGTCCGCAAGAAATTTATTAACGCCTCGAACATTTTGAAGTCATAACTATGAACCTCATCAACGATCAATACACTATCAGCAAGCACTGGAAGCAAGCAGAGACTAGAGTAGTTGTGTTCCATGAAGCCAAGGAACTGGTCAACCGTTGCGCTAAAGAATCTGCGCGACCACCATCTCAAAGCGAATAGCCGCTCGTCCTCTTGGCTTATATAGTTTTTACCTCGTATGGCTTCACTTTTTTCATCAGGCGGATTCTCTTTCATTGCCTCAAGCTCATAATCCGATGTGCCTGTCACAAGTGCCGCATCTGATTCCGGTGCCCAGCCCACGTAATCCCGAAACCCTTCCGTCGCGGTACCGCGTGTTGGATATAGAAATATAACTTTGCCGATGGAATGTATTCGGGCTTGCGCTTCCGCCCACTTCCAAGCAGCCATCGTTTTACCCGAACCGCATGATGCGAGTAGCAATGCGCGCGAACTTAACTCGGCGGCGCGAACTTGGTATTTGTGAAATATAAACGGCTTGTTCTTAACTTTAATAATGTACTGCTTTCGTTTCTCAATGATCTTATTAGCGATTTCCGTATCGTTAATGGCAGGCGAATGAACTTTCTCATCAATCCATTTGTTAATGTTGTGATTCTCCCTCACCAAACCGGAAGCAACTGAATCAGCAACTATCAATCCCGCTTTGACAGCCAACAGCAAGCGGTGGCGTTCAGGGTCTCGTTCAATTTCAAGCCCGAAGTCAAAGGCACAATCACCGCCCTCAATCCGTGCTGCCGTCCATAATGGCGAACTGCTTGTCCAATCTTCGCGCGGTAATTCTGGAATACCTTCTAGGCGAGCAATGCGTCTGATTTTTTCAAACACCGCACGGACATCTTCATCTTGCAAAGCGAGCTTCACATGATTTTTGCCGTGTGCTTGACACCACAGCCATTTACCTGCCCCTTCTTGCGCTTTTAAGTGATGAGATAAAACAGCAGCAGTAATCACTTCGACATCAAGCAGAAGATTTTTTGCAAGCCACTGACGCACATTCTGCAAGTGTAAAATCAGTGCGCTGAGATGTTCATGCCGAATGGCTTGTTGTGTGAAGCCGGGAGTCGTTACTGCCATGTAAAAGTCTTCATTCGCTTTACCAAGATCATGTAGTACAGCAGCTACATAAAGGTTCAAAAGAAATCGTTTCTGTGCCTCTTTTGTTGTCAAACCAAAGAACCGACACCAATTCTTTCCCCATCGCTTATTGAGGCGAAATACATGGCGAGCGGCTTGTCCTGTCTCAAGTAAATGGGAAAGTAGCAGAAACTCTCTTTCATCGCGGGGACTTTTAGCGAGCAACTTTTTTCTGTTTTGTTCTTTAGTCATAAGACAACTTTCACCGTAGTGCCATTCAATATCTTATTCGTTATGTACTCCCTTAATCGGATTGAAATGCCCGCAACCCATTGCTCGCCGCCCGCCGATGCCGATGCTTTGCAGGCGGAGCGAGTCGTTGTCGCTGAGGTTGTGCGCGGCGATGGAAAAGCCGACGACGTGTTTGCCTTGAATGGTGATAATTCTTCGGCGGTAGCGTCCTTGTTCGTCCAGAGGCAATTCGGGCGTGGCAGTGATGCCGAGTGCGTCGAGTTGGCGGCGGGCGGCCTCGAGGAAGGGTTCGGGTTCGGTGAATTTTTTGATGGTGACGCATCGCGCGTAGAGCGAAGAAGCTGGTTGAAGCGGGCGGGCAGTGGGGATGCCGAGGCGGATGGTATGGCCGGAGATGTCGAGGCGGCATCCGGCGAGGGGGAGGACATGGCCGTAGTGGTCAGCAGGGATGCGCAGGCGAAGGCTCGCGCCTCGTGTGGGAAGAACGATGATGCCTTCGCGCCAGGGGACGCCGCTCAGAAGCTCTAGCCCTAGCCATGGCTGGCCGTGAAGTGATGGCAACTGTCGTGTGATCGCGGCGTAGAGCGCGTAGCCGTGATCGGCGGGGAGTTGCCGCCCCTGTACGGGAAAATGGACGGCTATGTAAGGAGTCGTGTCGGCGTTAATCGCAGAAGCGGTTATGACGTTGTGCTGTGCGTTGATACTCATATTAGTCCTCTCTGTGATCTTCAAGGGCGCGCACAAGGCGCTCGCGTATCAATTTGCGTAGAGCGGCGGGGCGTTCGGCGCGGCAATGTCCGGCGTAGGCGAGGCAGAAGCGCGCGACACCTTCAAGGCCATTGCGCCCGATGGGGAAAGTGAGACGCAGCTCGCCATCCGGCAGGTCTTCGCGCTGTTCGTCTGGATGAAAAGCGATGCGCTCTTTCATCCAGCGTGCTTGATAGGAATCGAAGATGATGGAGACATTGGTGCGACGACCTCCGCGCATCATGTGAAAGCCGCGACGCAGGTAATCGTCGGCGTTCCAGTTGGCGGGCGGATCGAAGTATTGTGAGGTGAGTGTTAGTCTTTGAATGCGGCCGGCGTGAAAGTCGCGCACCTCGCGGCGAAGGTGGTCGTAAGCAATGGCGTACCAATCGCCAGCGAAGTTATGAAGCAGAAGAATATCGGCCTGGCGGTGCGTGTCCTCGTTGCGGTGTTGCGAGTGATAGTCGAATGATACTGTCCGGCGCGTTGCGGCTGCGCGGGCGAGGGTTTGCAAAGTGGACGGCTCTACGCGGACGTGCGGGAGTTGCTGAAAGGTCAGCGCTTCGCCGAGGGTAGCCGCATTGACGCTGATCTCTGCGGGAAGGAAAGCTGCGAGCTTGGCAAGGGCCGCGCGCAGGAGGATGGCTTCGGGTGTGTGGCCTGTGGCGCGTAGGGCGTGTTCGGCTGTGAAGAAGGCGAGCAGTTCTCCTTCATTAAAGTTAACGGGCGGCAACTGCCAGCCCGGCTCCTGATAACGAAAGCCGCCGCGCTCACGGTCAAAGATGATCGGCGCGCCCATTTGGTCGCGCAGGACGCGCAGATCACGCTTGACGGTGCGTTCGTTGCGTTCCAGAAGCTCGGCCAGAGAGCGCAGGGTCGGGTAGCGGCCTGAGCTGATCTCTTTATGGATTAGGTCGAGCCTGACGTATGCTCGCGTATGGACACGAGTTGGGTGGTCGTCGTCTCTCATCGCAAAATACAGTTTAATCGGATAGGGGGACAACCTGTGTCCCTTTCAAACAAAATCGCTGTACAGAATGTAAAGAGCAGAAGGTAATGGAGCCTTTTGCGGATTGTGCCATCTTTGCGGTTTAAGCATTAGATCGGCTGCGACGGAATTATGAGCGATTTTCAGAACCAGCTATCAACTCGTACGCTTGAGAATATGAGACCCTGAAAATAACACGGCGATTTGATTGAGCATCGCCGGGAGCGCAACCGTCTTTGAAAGGGCGGAAACCAGCGCACGCGTCTGTGAGTTGGGTGCTGGTTCAGAACATGCGCAGGCAGAGGCTCACAAGGTTGATAATACCTCTCAGGACGCTCGCGTAACATATCGCAATCCACAATCTGGAATCAACTGTGATAGGATGCTGGAACGTTTTACCTGCCCCTGCACCCGACCTCGCGGGGCTTGAAGGAATTCATATGAAAGCAGCCTCGCGCCCAACTCAAAAATTCAGACTCACGGCCTCAAATATCGCCAAGTATTTCGCCAATCGCTGCGACCGTAATTTTCGATGGAATACTGTGGCTAGCTCTCTGCGCGGCAAATCAGGCATCGGTTGGAACGTGCCGAAAAAGTTGCGTGCCCATAGTCGTCCTGGCATCGCGCTCTTGATGGAAGCGGGGAATTTCTTTGAAGGCGATCAGGTGCAGGCGCTCATAGACGAGCTTGGCAAGCAGGCTGTGCTGACCGCTGATATAGAGCGCACTGAGGACGGCTGTAAGGTGAAGGAATTGCCGTTCTCAGATTTCATCGCGGCCTTTCAGTCAGAGCCTTTCCCACAGTTCATCACGCAGCTTGAGGTTGTGCTCGACGAAGAGCAGGAAGCACGGCTGCTCGAACAGTTCGGTCTGGACGCTGCGCGCGTCACGCTCGGCCCGGGGCGGCCTGACCTATTGGAAGTGCTTCCACCTGTCAATGAAGAAGGGAAGTTGAGACTTCGCATCTGGGATTTCAAGGCAAGCCAGAAAGCGCGTCACGATCATTATATTCAGGTTGCCTATTATTCATTCATCCTTGACCATGCCATTCAAGAAGCAGGGTTGACGAACGTCGAAGTTGATCTTGAGTTCGCCGTTATTCGCTCGCGTGATGAGAATGATCCGCCTTTTGAGTTGCGCCCTTATCGTCTGGCTGTTGAAGATTTTCTACGCAACCGCGCGCCATTACTTTTTCAAACTCCGGCTGCCGACGCGCATTTTCATGTCACGGACCACTGCCCGATGTGCGAGTACATGAATCACTGCCGTGACGAGGCGAATGCATCTTCCGATCTCTCGCGTATCGCTTATATTAGCTCTGAGTCCAAGCGACGCCTTCGTCAGTCAGGCATCACGACGCATCGCGAACTCGCAGTAGTAGACGATGAAGAACGCCTCGCCAATCTACAGTTATTAAGCCACGATCTTTCGCTTAACCTTCCGCGTTACGTTGCCACTGCACAGGCGCTAGAAGACGGACGCCCGCGCCCGCTTCATTCCACCACTCTGCCGATGCCGCGCTACGAAAACATCCGCGTCGTGTTGTGCGCCGAGCAAGACTCCGTAACGCAGACCTGTTTTGCGCTTGGCTTCAAGACTTATGAAGGATGGGATGAAGAGAACAGCAAAGTCATCGGAGAGGAACAGGTCTTTATCGCGCGTAAGCCGAACTCAGAAGCGCACATTCTGCTGGAATTCTTGAGCGCCCTGAATGGACTGCTACGGCGGGTTGATGCCGCCAATCGCGAGATAGCAAGTCAATCAGTTGAAGATGTGGCGAGCGTGCAGGAGGCTGCGCGTGAGTTGGCAAGGGCCGAAGAAGCTCTCGAAGAGTTCAAGCAAAGATGTCCGGTGTTGCGGAAAACCAATCCGCAGCATGAGACGCTGCTGGCCGAGAGAACAGCATTGCAGGAGCGCAAGAAGCAGGCGCAGGCTGCGCTCAAGCAGGCGCGAAAAGACGCCCAGTGGGAACTTAAAAAGCAGCAACGCACGCTGCACTTTTACGTATACGACACGATTGATCTCTTCATCCTGCGCAGTCTTATCGAGCGGCATCTCTTCGTCGAAGAGCCGCCGGAACTGCTTGCCGAGATTACACACTTGCTGAGGCTCTTTCCGCCTTCATCCGTGATGCAGGATGCTGACACGTTTCGCACCATGCCCGGCACAATAGTCACACAGGTCTTGCGAACAATGGTCGCACTGCCGACGCCTTATGTCTTCGATCTGAAAACCGTCTCGGAGATGTACCAGCCACAAAATACAGAAGGTGAAGATAAAGGCTATGTGTTTCATCCTCGCTATGGTTTCGGCTGGGACTTTTCCAGCCAGGTTGCATACGAGCGCATCCACGATGTTTGGAGCAATGAATCGTTTCAGCCCGATTCGCGCGAGCCTGACCGAAGGCTTTCACCGGATGATGTCTTTGAGAAGATCGGCGACACGGTAAAGAACAAGCTACGCGCGACGGATTCCGTAATTCGCCGTTTGAAGCAGGACTTCCGCGAGAAACTTCTCTTGCGCAAAGAGCCTTTCATGCTCTACAGCGAGTTTGATCCGCTCAATTTTCGCACGCTCGAAGCCCTGCGCGCTTTCTCCATCCTGGAAACTTCTCTGGCGGAGCTGGCTGTCAAACATATTCACGCTCTGCCTGTTGAAGAACGCTCCAAAAAGTTCGTCTGCATACGCAATCTTCAATATGTGCCGGAGAGTGAACAATCGGATAGCTCACTGTGGTTTACATTCGACTCGGAGTCGAAAGACGTGAAATTTGAAGTGGGCGACTTTAATCTAGTCGTCACGCCGGAAGACCAACCGGAAGTTTTACTGGGCGATGTTGATGGCAAGCTGTTTGAGAGCAACTGGGGTCGCGCCGCGCCTTTTAAGGTGACGCTCGTTGAGTATGATATGCAAGCGTCACCGCCCCGTGTGCGCCTGCTGCCGGAAAATGCGGACAAGTTCAAAGAGCATGTTGATCTGACAAAGTCGTGTGCACTGGATCAGTTGTATACGGATTTCTCATCGCGCCGCATCCTGACGGTGCTGCGCGAGTTGCAGGAAAACCCGCAGAACGCGCTGCACATTCACAGCTTGTTGCATAACGGTGAAATGGATGATTGGCAGTCTGTTGTGAGTAAGGACGCTGGAATTGAGCGACTCTTCCGAGAGAGCATTACTCATTCAGGCAAAGACCTGGATGCACTATTGAACCTGGGACAGTGGCGCGCTTGGCGCGGCGTATTTAGCGAACCACTGACTTTAATCTGGGGACCGCCGGGCACGGGCAAGACGCACACTGTCGCGCACATCCTCTTAGCTTACGCTCTGGCGGCGCAAGCGGCGAAGAAATCTTTGCGCATTCTGGTCACGGCCTTTACACATCACGCCATCGTGAACGTGCTGCGCAAGCTGGCAGAGTTGGCGCGCGACTACAATCTTGCGCCGGATGCGCTTTCAATCGTCAAACTCATGGGCAGCGGCAGCGCGGCGCATGATGAATTGCCTCCCAGCGTCGAACTGCTCGCAGACGAGGATTTGGAAGTCTGTTTACAACGAGACGCTCTTTGCGTTGTCGCTGGAGCAACCGTTTGGGGCGCTTACAAGGGGATGAAAAAGGCTGGCGGCATTATCCGCCCCTGGTTCGATGTCGTGCTGGTTGACGAAGCCTCGCAGATGCGCCTGCCAGATGCCCTTGTAGCCTTCGGCTCAAGCAAGCCGAATTCAAACATCATCCTCGCCGGGGACGACCAGCAGTTGCCGCCAATCATTCATGGAAGCTACCCGGAAGAGCATGAACACATGCTCAGTTCCGTCTTCGCTTTTATGCGCCGACAAATTGAACAGGCGAGCGCTGATGATCCAAGCATCGAAGCGCGGAAAATCTTTCAACTCGAAGAGAATTTCCGCATGAACGAGCCGCTGACTGCTTACCCACGCCATGTGCTCTATCGCGGGCGCTTCAGGTCAACCCGGCCCGACATCAGAATCCAGACCGCTCCTACCATTGACGAGACGAGCGAGGAGATAATTGATACTATCCTGCACCCAGAGCGTCCCGTAGTTCTTTGCTGGTACACGCCGCCGAGAAGCTTCACTGCGCGAAACCCTATTGAAGCGGAATTAGTTGCGCTTCTGGCAAACAGGCTCAGCCAAATTTTATTGCAGGAATCAAAGGATGGGACTCTTCAACTTTACTCCCCCAAGGATTTCGTACAACGTGGCTTGGCTATGCTTTCGCCGCATCGTGCGCAGAACAGCGCCATCCGGCAGGCTTTGGCACGGTGTGGATTTGACGGAAAGCGCAGGCCAATGCCATTGGTGGATACGGTTGAAAAGATGCAGGGTAAGGAGCGCGAAGTTATACTTGTTTCTTACGGCGTGGCTGATGAAGAATATGCCACGGCAGAGGCACAGTTTCTCTTGAGCCGCAATCGCTTCAACGTCGCGGCGACGCGTGCCGAAAAAAAGTTAATCGTCTTATGCTCTGATACTGTGCTTGATGCAGTGCCTACGGATCGTCGGACTTTATTGGAAGCTATGATGCTCAAGGAGTTTCGACATTATTGCAGCGACGGCCACCTGCAAAGATCCTGGACAGGTTCCGAGGGCGGCGAAGCAATGCTTAATATTCAGTGGAAAGGTTTTGAAGCAATACGTTATCCTCCTTAATTGAGAAAAAGCGTGCCCACAAAAACCCGCTCAAAAGTAAAATCAAATCAACAGAGGAAAGCATTTGCGCGTAGCACCGCATCAATTCTTTCGCCATTGCGCTATCCGGGGGGGAAAAGGCGGCTGGCCGGGTATATCGCCGCGACTATCCGTCTGAACGGTCTGCGTCCAAAACTCTTTGTTGAGCCATTTGCGGGCGGCGCAAGCGTCGCGCTGCAACTGCTAAATGACGGCCTTGTCGAATCAATTGCTCTTGGCGAGAAAGACCCTTTGCTCGCCGGTTTCTGGAAGACGGTCTTTACGGATCACGAGTGGCTCATCAAAAAATTGCGTCACACGGAGCCGACGTTGGCTAATTGGGACCGCTTTAAGAACGGACAGCATCAAACGGATCGACAACGTGCCCTAGCCTGCATCTTCCTCAACCGCACCAGCTTCTCCGGCATTATCGCGCCCAGCGGCGGGCCTCTAGGCGGCCGCGCCCAGCAGTCCGCCTACACTATTGGATGCCGTTACTCCGCCGAACTTATCGCCAAACGTATAACGCAGGCTGCCCAATTGGCTGAGCGCATCCTATTCGTAAATCACGGCGATTGGAGGCATACCGTCCGGCGAGTCAAATCACGTAGGTATCAAAGAGACGAAGTCCTTTACTACTTTGACCCGCCTTTCTACTACAAGGCCGACAAGCTTTATCGCTTCTTCTTCGGTGAGAGGAATCATCAGAATCTGCATGATGCGCTTGGGAATCTGGGTCAGCACTGGCTTTTGAGCTATGACGCGGCCGAACCTATCGTAGAGATGTATCAACGTAACGGCATCGGCCCTAAGCGCGTAGAATTGTTGTACTCTGCGGCAAACTCTGGAGAACTCAACGAAATGCAAGAGTTGATTGTGACAAGCTTACCGAGATTGCCAAGAGCCAGCCGCCTTTGGAGAACGTCTGACGAGTGGAAGACGCGCCGATGAAGATGCGAAAAGCATAGAATATAGTGAGAGTCGCAATTATTTAGCTGAAGGCTTGTTATCCAGTAGTCAGTTAAATAGGATAAGTTCCGCAAATTCAGTAGTAAAATTTCCCCCCGATATACTTACGAGACTCGGATAATACTCCGCTTGCGCCGACTCGTTTGATTCTTTGCCTGCGGTAAGTCCTTATGCCTCATCTGAAGCATTTTCGATAGTGTTTGGTGCTTAATCCCGAGCAGCCGTGAAGCCCCGACAACGCTTCCCTTAGCCGCATCCAGAGCGCGCCGGATTAGCTCTCCCTCGAAACGTCTAACCTCTTCTTCCAAAGAAAAATTGTCCCACGGGTCAGCGAAGTTGGATGTTTGAGACTGGCGTAAAGCCACTAACTCAACAGCTTCGGCAGAGATTGGGGAATCATTAGCCGCGATGAGGATGGTTCTTTCAATCAGGGTACGAAGCTCGCGCGCATTACCTTTCAGCGGCAGCTTCTTCATAGCTTCGATGGCCTCAGACGCGAAAGTCACTTGCCTACCTGTAGCATCAAGAGCCTGCCTAATGAAGTGTTCTGCTAAGACGGGAATGTCTTCTGTACGCTCCCTCAGAGGCGGCAGGTGTAAGTGGAATGTATTGAGCCGGTAATAGAGGTCATCGCGGAAACGCTTGTTAGCTACCGCTGTTTTCAGGTCACGATTCGTGGCGGCGATGATCCTTGCATCCACTTTCTCTGGCAGTGACGCGCCCAGTGAGTGAATCTCTCCCTGCTCGATCAAACGCAAGAGCTTTGACTGATTGCCTGCGGATAGCTCTCCTATCTCGTCTAAAAAGAGTGTTCCTCCGGCGGCCTCGCGAACCGCGCCCGGATGATCCTTAATAGCGTCTGTAAAGCTACCTCTGAGATGACCAAAAAGCTGCGATTCAATGAGCGTACTGGTGAGCGCCCCGCAGTTGATTGCCACAAACTTTCCCGCCCGGCCTGACCACTCGTGAATTAATCGAGCGAGTATCTCTTTACCTGTTCCTGTCTCACCGGTAATAAGGACTGTGCCCGCAGCTTCAGCGACGCGGTGCGCGTCACGCAAGATATTCGATGCCTGTGGAGATGCGTAGAGGAAGTTGGAGGCGTCAAACTCAACCTTTCGTTGCAGCGAAATAGTGATCGCTCGCTCAGAGCAGGCGACTAGGCGAGCCAATGTTTCGAGATTCTGTGAGCCTTTCAGAAAGGCCGCCGCGCGCTCATAAGCGGCAGTTATCTCACCGGTTGTAAGCTTCTCACCCATCTCCTCGATGATGGTTATTGCAGCCAGCCCGGCTTTCTCTTTATCACCTACAAGAGAAGCGGCTTCGATAGCTCGCTGCAAAGCCATACGCGCCAGCTCTGTTTGTCCGAGCCGAGCAAGAGCCGTTCCGTGCGTCGTTAGCGATTCAGTCAAGAGACTCTGCTCTCCGCTCTTCTCCTGAATTCGGATAGCAGAGCGAACAACACGCTCGGCTTCAGAATTCTTCCCCTGCGCCAGCAGCAGCCGCGCTCTTGATTCATCTACCTGCGCACAACTTCCACTATCCTTCAGGTTATCGAACAGTCGCCGGGCGCAATCCAGATGCTCCTGAGCCTCATTGAATCTCTTGATGGTGAAGAAGAGAAAGCCAAGATTGTTCTCTACGCGGGCGCGATAGCGTGTGTGCCCCGCCTGCTCGAAATGAAAGCTTGCTGCCGCATATTCCACTAACGCGCGGTCAAGATAATCCGCGCGCTTTTCAGCCGCACTGAGCCCCCTGAGCGTCATAGCAAGTGTGTTATGGAATCTCCCTTTGATTGATAAGTTCTCGCTAGCCTCAACATGTGGGCTGGCCTCAGTCAGCAGGCGCAGTGAGTCGTTAAGCCGCATCGCCACACGCTCTACATCCGCGAGGCGTACTAGCGCGATGTTCCTGAGATCGTTCTCTTCATCGGGAAGCTTCGTAATGGCCTCGGAGAGCGTGACGCGGGCCTCGTCGAGAGCACCTTCACGGAAATAGCACCACCCGATCTCAATCTCAGCCTCCAACGCCCCTGACACGTTACCGACAGCCTCGAAGCAGATCTTGCTCTCGGTAAGAAGATTTTTAGCCGCTTCTTGTGCCCCTTCAACCTGCCTGCTGCTTCCGAGCCAGCCCGTCAGGGTTCCGGCTCGCAGGAGCACAAGAGCCTTTGTTAGCTTATCCAGTCGATCAACGACAGGCCACTCTCCAACGCGTTCCCAGAAACTCTGTAAAGCACTGCGCGCGCCTTCGTAATTTCCGGCGTCCTCTAGCTCTTTTGCTAGCTGACAGCGGAGACGGGCGCGTTCATTCCGATCTAGTTTAGGATTGTCGATTTGGCGTAGCAGGCTAAGCTCTAAATTCATGTGAGGGCTCGCTTTCCTTAGTGTTCCGCAACAAAAGTTGCGGATTCGGTGTTATGATGCGCGCTTCGTAATCACGCGGGGTGTCGCCGGATGCCCCGGTGCCATGAATGATAAGCCCAATTACTCTAATCACTCTGGAGAGGAAACATATGGAATCCTTACGTAAGTCCCTTGCAGTCACTGTCCTGACGCTCGTCCTCACCTGCTCGGCATTCGCCGGTGAGATGAGCACCGGGATAGTCCAGCCACCGCCGCAGCCGAATTCATCGGTCGCGGGCGAGATGAGTACGGGCGTGGCTACAACAGACGGCGCAACCGCCGAAGAAATGAGCACTACCGTCGATCCGGTTAGGGAGGTCACACTCAATCTTCTGCGAAGCGTGCTGTCGCTTTTCTAAGTAGCGTTACTGCTTTTAGTTTAATAACGGCTGCCATGCTCCATAGTCGGGTAAGCGGGCAGTATAGTCTTTGTGTGTGCAATGGACGCCGGATGGGTACTGCGGATTCACGGCGAGAGGGCACTCACAAGTCGAGCAGATTACTCGTAGTTAGCCATAAAATGCAATCTTTTTTGCAAGAGCAATTGGCGCTCATCTTTGTTATATTTCATTGGAGCTGGTTAACATTAGCCCGAAACGCGCCATCCTTGGTGCAGCGCACGCCTCAGCTTTCAACGCACCGGGCGTAAGATCACCGCCGCCTTCAAATCGGCTATCAACGGCGCAATCTGTCGCGGGCTGCTAGAATATGACGGACAGCTAATTCGTAGAGCAAAGCAGCCTGAGTTGGGAGACAACCAATATTTTCACTCTTATATAAAGGAAAGATTAATTTAGGAGATGCATAAGCTAATAAGTGGTGGTTTATGGAATGAAGTTAACTGGCTTGCGGAAAAGAGCAAAGTTAAAATGGCTGCGGTCGCCTATGTTACTAACGATAACTGCGTCAAATTTGAGGAGGGCGATCTATTAATTGTCGATGCCTCAAATGAGGCTATTGAATCCGGCCAGACTTCGGCTCCTCTCCTACGACGCGCTTTTAAGAAGGGGGCGGAACTTTATTCATGCCGCGGATTACACGCTAAAGTAATGCTATTTGGCGGCATCGCCGTAATAGGTTCAGCTAACATCTCTCAGTCTTCTGAACGCTCGCTAGTTGAGGCCGCCCTACTTACTGATAATCCTGACATCGTGGCGATGGCGCGCAACTTCATCGAGAAGCTTCGTGAGAACTCCAAACTTATCGATAAGGGCTTTATCAATCGAATTAACGCCTTGAAGGTCAAAAGGCCAGTAAGGAGGAGTTTTAATCCATCTAAAAAGCGTGGCCTCGAAATCAAACTCAATACCCCGCGCACCTGGCTTGTATCGGTAACCTTGCTTGACGAAGAACGGTATGAGGAGGAAATACCATACGCCGAGCGTGGTGCGGAGAAAGCAGAAGAATTGTTAAATAAGTCATCAAGTGAAGTCGGCTGGATACGCTTTACTCAAGGCAGATCTCGATTCCTAAGAGAAGCCAAACCGTTCGATTCTGTAATACAGATATGGAGGGATTCGAGTAAGAGCAAAAAGCCGAACGCAGTTTACTTCCATGCCCCTATTCTTTCGCGGCAGAAAGAGCCAACTTGCACCAGATTCTTTTTTGAACGTTACGCGAATGCAGAAAGAAATGCGTTGACCTGGAGCCAATTCACAAAGTTGGCGAAGCGGGCCGGCATCCCTTTCAAAGTAGGACATTACACGACAAGATTATTACCCAATGAATATTCTTCAGCTCTTGCTGTGCTTTGGAAGGAAGCTAAAAACACGTAAATAGAAGAGGTCGGTCTTATGAGTTGGCACCCATACGAAAAGGGTCAACAAGTCTCTTTAGAAGAAATCATTGCTACCTGCGAGCGCTACATCCTCTCAGGTGAAGTTAATGATCCGAACAAGAAGCTTAAGTATCTACAACAGATCCGCGACTGTGGGCATGACGTGCTCGTCTATTCGCCGCAGGGTGATGCCTGGGGAAGGTCTCCGCTGAATCCGAACAGTTGGCGGACGGTTGATGGTGAGCCTATCACTAAGCAAGAGGAATCACAGTCATCGCCATCTTCACCGGAAGAAGAGCGCGCCTGGCTCTTCCAGGCTAACCCGAAGGTCTTTGACTTCGTTGGATGGCTCAAGAAGTGTAAGCCCGGAGATACGGGCACGTGGACTGTAACGTCATATGGAAAGCAAATGAAAGAGGGTGCTCCGGTCATCTTCTGGCTGTCTGGAAGAAACGGTGGCATCTACGCTCTGGGGGAATTGACAGGTGAGGCTTACAAGAGAACGGAAGTGCCTACGCAGGAAGAGCTAGAGAAAAAGCCTTATCTCAAGCACCCTTACATGGTGGACTATCGTTTGACTAATATTCTCCTCGAAGAACCTATTACCCGGAGCATGGTGCTCGCCCATCCAGTTCTTCGGAATCTTGGAGTCCTGAAGTTCCCCAACGCAACTAACTTTGATGTTAAGCCGGAAGAGTGGGCTGCTATACAAGGATTGATCGGCGAAAGGGGAGCGTCAGAGATCAGCCAGGAAAGCAAGGGGGAGAAGCTCGTTAGATTATTACGTGAGTTCAAATCTTCATTTCTTGAAACTCCTGACGGGCGGGAGCACATTCTCATTTACGAAAAACAACGAGGGCTTGCGCAACAGAACTTCGAATTGATTTCGTCAATGCAAGCGCGCGGCGAAGATATTACGGAACTGGTCTTGCTGAAACTTTTACCTCACGCCAACAATAGCATCCCTCGTCAACTAGGTGCATGGATACACATTGCCTCAGCAATCAATAAAGACATCAAATCGTGGTACGGGGCGCAGGGGCGGAGTGAAGAGGATTGGCCGGACATCGCCACAGCCATATTCAATTTCATCCGGCGCTGCACAAATGACCCGCAGGAACTTACGGCTGCATGCGCAGAATTTTCAGCCTTGCCTTACACTAAAGGTTTTCAGGCGGGGATACTAACGCCTATTCTAAATGCCTTGCGTCCCGACGATTTCCTCATTATCAACAGCAAGCCTCAGAAGGTCATCAACTATTTCGCCGAGACTAATTATAGCAATAATCTGAATGATTACCCCGCTATTAACAATGCGGGATTTCAGTTGCTGCGCGATATGGCTGAAGAGTTTCAACGCCTCAGTAGCTCAGGAACGCGTGACTCAGATCTCTTCGACATGTTTTCTCACTGGCTGGTAGCCATCAAGAAATTCGATTTCACTCAGCGAAGATCGAAGCCAGCGCCCGGCAGTATTCGCTACTGGAAGATTGCTCCGGGAGAGAATGCTTCCAAGTGGGATGCCTGCCGCGACGGCGGTTACCTCTCAGTCGGCTGGGAGGAACTTGGCGACGTGAGCGGGATCACGCGTGAAGAGTTCGACGAGAGGGTTGACGTGGTGAAGGAAGTACATCCGGATTGGACAAAAGAGGGGATGGAGCAGGTCTGGAAGTTCGTTCAGATCAGGGAAGGAAACCGCGTCATTGCTAATAAAGGCACTTCGGAAGTTCTGGGCATTGGCACGATCACCGGCTCGTATTACTTCGTTCCTGACGTTGAACATGGCCACCGCTTGCCGGTGCATTGGGATGATCTCACACCAAGGAGCGTACAAGAAGGCGGCTGGCGTAAGACTCTTATTGAGATAGACAGGCGATAAGTTTGAAGCGATTCTTAATGCCACCCTCCCTGTCCCGCTGAATTCAGAGTACACCCTTGAGCAGTTCTCGGAGGAGACGGGATTTGAAGTAGGTCTACTTGAACGGTGGGTGAGAGCCGCCGATCGGAAAGGACAGGCAATACTCTACGGGCCTCCGGGGACGGGAAAGACTTTCGCCGCTGAGCGGCTGGCGCGGCATCTGATCGGTGGTGGTGACGGCTTCATGGAGATAGTGCAGTTTCATCCAGCCTACGCATACGAAGACTTCATGCAGGGTATCAGGCCACAATCGGTTGACGGCTCGCTTCATTACCCGGTCGTGCCTGGCCGCTTTCTTGAATTCTGCTGCGAGGCCAGGAACCGTGAAGGCTGCTGCGTGCTCATCATTGACGAGATCAATCGCGCAAATCTTTCCAGAGTATTCGGGGAGCTAATGTATCTGCTCGAATACCGCGAAGCCGAAGTGCCGCTCGCAGGAGGCGGTCTGTTTAAGATACCCGGAAACGTGCGCCTAATCGGAACGATGAATACTGCGGATAGATCAATCGCACTCGTAGATCATGCGCTGCGCCGGAGGTTTGCATTCCTGCAGCTTTATCCTAACTACGAGGTGCTGCGCAAATTCCACCGGCGAACAGGTTTCCCCGTTGAAGGATTGATTGATGCGTTAGTTCACATCAACCGCGAGATAGCTGACCGTCATTATGAGATCGGGACGAGCTTCTTTCTAAAGGAGAGTCTCAGCGATGATATCGAGGACATCTGGCAGATGGAGATAGAACCTTACCTCGAAGAGTACTTCTTTGATCGGCCGGGCAAAGTAGAAACGTTCCTCTGGGAGAGCGTACGACAAAAGTATCACCTGTGAGATATGACTGAACCCGCCGTGCTAAAACTTTCTGAGTATAAGACCGAGCGATTTCCGCCCGAGGTCATTCCTGAAGAGGTTGCCAGAATAATCTGGAAGGAATACTCCGGGAAGGTGGAGATCGAAGCTCCCTCATTCAGAAATAACTATCAGTGGGAGCTTACAAGCCAAGGCTGGGTCGGGTATATACCACTGTCGGATGAATTTGGCCTCTCGCTGGAGCCGAAAGTCGAACTCGGAAACCTCTTCCGAATGCTCGAGTACGCTTACAATCTGGAAAGCTTCAAATTCCTTCCGGGTCTCTTTAACGCGCAATCGCTAGAGGAGTTTTACGAACGCCTCGCTTCTGTCCTAACCCAGAGGGTGCTGGATCGTAGCCGTAAAGGTTTATACCGTGAATACGTAAACTATGAAGAGCATCTGCCTTACGTCTCCGGGCGCTTAGACCTACAACCAATTGTAAGGGAGCCCTGGAAAATCAAGCCTCGTTGCCATTACCAGGAACACACCGCCGATATCGAGGAGAATCAAATACTCGTTTGGACTTTATCAGTAATCGGGCGTAGTGGTCTTTGCACAGAAAGGGTTTTGCCGCAGGTGCGCCGCGCTTATCACATGTTGCAGAGTACTGTCTCTTTGCTGCCCTTTATGGCGCAGGACTGCGTTAGCAGGCTCTATAACCGGCTGAATGACGACTATTATCCTCTACATTCCCTTTGCCGATTCTTCCTCGAACACAGTGGCCCTGTGCATAAGCTTGGCAATCACACAATGTTGCCTTTCCTTGTAGACATGGCTCTTCTTTACGAGCGCTTTGTCGCAGAATGGCTTCGTGTTCATCTTCCTGCGAGCATGAGATTAAAAGCTCAGGAGCATGTTGACATTGATCAGGAAGGTCGCATTCAATTCAAAGTCGATCTGGTACTTTATGACACCGAGACTGATAGACCTCTGTGCGTTCTAGACACGAAATATAAGAATCCCAATTCCCCTGCCACGGGCGATATCGCGCAGGTGCTTGCTTATGCCGAGGCTATTGGCTGTAGATATTCCTTCCTTATTTACCCAACGTATTTTACTAACCCCCTCAACGCGACAATTGGGTCTATCAGAATCAGCACCCTAACATTCTCGCTTGATGGAGATGTTGATCAAAAAGGCCAACTGTTTATACAGAGCTTATTAAGTATTCTTCTATAAGCTTCTAGCAAAAAATGGAAAGGTAGTAGTTGAGGGTATGATTTTGGCCTGTTTTCGAGCCTAAAAGGTGTACGTATCTTGCTTGCTGGTGTACATATACGGTGATATTATGTACATGATATGAGCAGCATGAATAACACTGCCAAGCAGCGTAGAAATAAGCACCTAATTCTTGATCAGACTAAGCTCAAGAAGGCACAGAAGATTCTGGGGGCGAAGACCGAGACAGAGGCTATAGAGCGGGCGCTTGATTCTGTTATTGATGAGGACGAGCGCAATCGCCGCGCATGGGCCACTCATGATCGCTTCCTTCGGGCGGCGGTGCGCGAAGATCTCCAGATCAAAGACGTGTTTGGCCGCTTGGAGGCCAAATAACTTTGCCCGGCATCCTCTTTGACACATCCGTGTATATCTCTGCCCTCAGGCAGGGCGACATCTCGATTCTCTTGTCGCGGCGCGCAACTCGCAGAGGGGAGGCTCAAGACCGGCCCCTGTGGCTGAGCATCGTCGTTCTGGAAGAACTTCTAGTAGGTGCGAGTGATCGTAGGATGAAGAAACTTTTGACGCACTTAGAGAGAGATTTCGAGCGCGCGGGAAGGTTGCTTGTGCCCTTACAGTCAGATTGGACGGCAAGTGGTCAAGTGTTGGCTTTCATTGGAGAGAAATACGGATACGAGGAGGTGGGGCGCGCTCGTATGACCAATGACGCGCTGATTGCTATGAGCGCATCACGCAATGGAATAGTCGTGCGGACGATGAACGATGACGATTACCGTATGATTGCCGAGTTCCGCCCCTTCGAGTGGGAGCGGGTGTAGCAGTAGTGAATTTGAGGGACTGAGAATCTCCTTGTCTGAAAATTGTCTGACTCTATATATCTCATACACCCTTTAAGGTTGACTTCTCTAGCCTCTCGGGTCTGATTTTGGCCTGTTTTCGAGCCTGGAAGCTATATAAAACGCTTCGGCTCACCTTGACACGGTAGGGGTCCGCGGTTCAAATCCGCGCGCGCCTACCATTTTTGTGTCTAGCGTTTTCAAAGATTAACCTGCCTTCACCGCTCGCTCCGAATCCTTTTCAGAAACCGAATTTGCCTGACTTAGAATTGAAAACAGTGAAGCTCTGCGGTTCATGGTCTAAAGCCCTGAGGGCTCTTACCATAGACCTGTATGTCACATGGGCATAGCCGTGTGTGATGAGAGATTCGTGACCGAAACTTGCGGTCGGTTGAATATGACTGAATGGGCAGTCAACTTCTTTAGAGTGATAAGTAGCATTATATACGCAGGTATCTGAGAATCCGAAATTATGGATTTTCTGTTGACATTATGGTTGACAATACAACGCAGCCAAGCGTAGTATTTGTTTCCTTTTGACAGTAGAGTCAGAAGTCTATCTTGGTAAAGTAATTTTGAAAACGTCGCCCGGCGACTCAAATATTTTGATCTTCGGGTAGGAGCTTTACCCCTCTCAGCTTCAAGATAATCTCCCCTGTATATATAACACCCGAAAACACCGCCATCGGACGCAAGCTTAGGTGCGAGTTGCGACATAGGTGTCGCTCCTCAACCCTCCTGCTCTTATCCATCATTGGCGGCATTCTGATGTGGGTCGCATCAGAATTACATTTTGGGTGCCGTTCTTTCTTGCAGTCATTTGTTTTTTTAGTTTGACTTTATTCATTTTTAGAGCGCGGGGATTTCCAGGGCGTTAAGGCTTTTGTTTAGGTCGTCTGTTTTCATCATACATGAAGTCGAACTACAAGATTGTCTCCAAATCTTGATTGGTACAACCCGCCGATTATTCGTACTAGGAGGTCGGGGAAACAATCCATGAACAAGAGTGAGACTCAAATCTATGAGTTCGGCCTTTTCCGTCTGGATGCCAATGACCGCATTCTGCAGCGTGGCGACAGACATGTGCATCTGACCGAAAAAGTCTTCAACATTCTTCTACTACTTGTACAAAGGAGCGGGCACCTCGTCACAAAAGAGGAGCTGATGGAACAAGTCTGGCCGGGCATCATTGTCGAAGAAAACAATTTAACCGTGAGTATATCTGCATTGCGCAAAGCATTGGGGGAGAGAGAGCAAGGAGAACATTACATTGAAACTGTTTCAAAACGCGGCTATCGGTTCGTTGCTACCGTGCGCGAGTTGAAAAATGAAGTTGATTTGACTCAAGAGAAGGAAAGCAAAGCGTTCGCAACGACTAAAGTAGGTATTCCAAGTATAACGACTATTACTTTGGCTGTGCTGCCGTTGCTCAACGTGAGCGACGACCCGGCTCTGGAATATCTGTCGGATGGCATTACGGAAAGCATTATCAACGCGCTCTCGAAATTACCCCAGCTGAAAGTCCTGGCGCGCAGCACCATGTTTCGTTTCAAAGGCGCAGACGTTGACCCTTTAGAGGTCGGTCGTCAACTTGAAACCCATGCTCTGCTGACGGGGAGAATCCTGCACATCAACGAAGAATTAATCATCAAACTGGAACTCATTAATATTAAAGAAGGCTCACAAATCTGGGGCGAGCAGTATAAGCTAAAGTCAGCAGATGTTTTTGAAGTGCAGGAAGAGATTTCACAAGAGGTTTCAGAGAAGCTGAAGCTCAGGTTAACGGGTGAGCAGAAACGACAATTGACCAAGCGCTACACCGAAGACATAGAGGCTTATCATCTTTATCTCAAGGGCCGCTATTGCTGGAACAAAAGAACCGGTGACGCTCTCAAAATGGCGATCGAGTTTTTTCGACAGGCGATTGCCAAAGACCCGGATTATGCGCTGGCCTACACGGGCCTCGCAGATTCCTATGCCATCATTGCGTTTTATAGCACGATGCCTCCAAAGCCCGCCTTTGAAGAAGCCAAGACAGCAATCGACAAAGCGTTGGAGATTGATGACACGCTGGCCGAAGCGCATGCGTCACTGGGATTCGTCAAAGAATATTACGAATGGGACTGGACGGGAGCCGGTGAGGAGTATCAGAAAGCGATTGAGCTGAATCCGAACTACGCCACGGCACATCAATGGTATGGGATGTACTTTATGAAGCTGGGTCAGTTCGAGAAAGCGAGGCGAGAGCTCAAACGAGCTTTGCGGTTTGATCCCCATTCGCTCATCATCAGCGCGGATTTAGGGTTGCCCTTCCTCTTCAAAAGGCAATATACGGAAGCCGTAGAGCAGTATCTGAAGATCTTGGAAATAGACGGGGATTTTATCTGGGCCAGGTTCTTTTTAGGATGGACATATGAAAGGAGCGGGAGATTCTCTGAAGCGATAGCGGAGTTTCAAAAAGCACAATTAACAGATGATCGGCCAGAGGTGTCGGCTATGATTGCACAAACTTATGCCGTATCAGGGAGAAGAAAGGAAGCGAGAAGAATCCTCAATAGTCTGGAGGAGCAGTCAAAGCATCATTATCTTTCAGCGTACTATCTGGCTTTAATCTATGCTGGCCTCAACGACAAGGAACGTGCTTTCAGGTGGCTGGAAAAGGCGTACAGCGACCGTAATGAATGGCTGGTCTGGCTGAAGGTTGATCCACGGTTTGATTATCTGTGGACTGACCCGCGCTTCACGGAGTTATTAAGGCGTATTGGGTTCTCGGATGGATTGATTGAAAGTAAAACCCACCGTTCCATTGCCGTGCTGCCGCTAAATAATATCAGCAATGATTCGAACCTGGAGTATTTCAGCGACGGTATTACGGAAAGCATTATCAATTCACTCTCACAATTATCGCAGCTTAAAGTTCTGACACGCAACACTGTCTTTCACTATAAGGGACAGAAGGTTAATGCGCAGGAAATAGGCAGAGAGCTTGATGTCGAAGCAGTATTAGTGGGAAGTATAAATAAGATAGAGAACACATTAATTGTGAGCACAGAATTGATTAACGTGGCGGACGGCTCACAAATTTGGCGCGAGCAATATAATCAAAACGTCTCCGACATCTTTACTGTACAGGAACACATAGTCAAAAGAATAACAGAGACTTTGCGGCTTAAATTAACTGGTGAAGAGCGTGAGGCATTAATCAAGCAATATACCGATAACTTTGAGGCGTACCAGTTTTATCTGAAAGGCCGTTATTTCGTCAACAAGCGAACTGAGGAAGGTATTAGAAAAGCAATTGGGTATCTGGAGCAGGGAATTAATCTCGATCCAGACTATGCCCTGGCTTACGCCGCTCTAGCCTCCTGCTATAATTTGCTTGCCAGCTATGGTGTATATCCACCCAATGAGATTAGACCACAGATCAAAGCAGCCGCGGAAAAGGCGCTGGAACTAGATTATAGCCTCGCTGAGGCACACCTATCCTTAGGACATGTGAAGTCCTTCTATGAATGGGATTGGACACGAGGTCAAGCAGAGTTTAAGTTGGCCCTTAAGCTGAGTCCGGCTTCGGCCCCGGCACACCACTGGTATGGTTTGTGGCTTAGAAGTAGACAAAAATTTAATGAGTCATTTGCAGAGCTTAAACTGGCTCAGGAACTCGACCCGGTGTCACTTCTAATCAGTACAGCTATAGCGCAAAATTTTTATTACATGCGCCAATTTGATCTAGCCGTATCACAATGTCAGCATATTCTTGAACTCGACCCGGATTTTTATCTCGCACGTGCGTGCCTTGGGGTGGCTTATTTGGAGAAAGGACTCTTCGAAGAAGCTATCACAGAATTACAAAGGTCGCTTATCATTATCGATAGCAAGGAAGCGACGGCTTTACTAGGTTACGCATTTGCGGTTGCCGGTAGAAGAGATGAAGCGCGTAAGATACTGGAAGAGCTAAAAGAAGCAGCTCTTAATGTATATGTTGACCCGGCTTTTATCGCCATTGTCTTTATCGGATTAAACGAGACAGATCAGGCTTTTGAGTATCTGGAAAAGGCTTACCATAATCGGTCCGGATGGCTGGCTGTGCTCAATATTTTTCCCGCCGCTGACAGACTTCAACTAGACCCACGCTTCACAAGATTACTGCAACGGATTGGACATGCGGTTTAACACGCCATCTAACAATTCATAGTAATAATCTCTCCAACGCTACATCGCTTATTTAGCAAAACTTTAATATATATTTAAGTACTTCTTCGGCTATCTCTGGTATTTTACGTCGCCGCCGAGTATTTTTGTCTTCAGACGAAAGCCTCGGTCTCTATCCCCGGTATTATAACATCCGAAGACGCCGTCATATGACGCAAGCTTAGGCGCGAGTTGCGATAACGGCTCAATTCAGCTAAGAGCAAACACTAAGTATCGCTCCTCAACCCTCCTGTCTTTATCAATCATTGGCGGCGCGTGTCAGGCTAAGTTTACGAACCAGGTAGAGCAAGATGATGACACCCCAAGTGAGTAGGAAAACCCAGGAACTGCTGGAGTTTTATTTGGGCTTACCCAAGAAGCAGCGTGATCGATTATTCGTTGAAACTGCGCGCGCCGCAGAGATTGCAGGGCTGTCGCAACGCACAATTCAACTATGGATCGAAATCGGAGCTATCCAGGCAGTATCCATTGGTAAAAAATACAAGGTCAGCCTCGATTCCTTAAGGAAGCATCTTCAGAGTGAAGCCGCGAAGCATATAGCTTAACGAAGTGTCATGACGAAATTCGCGTAATTTACGCATTCCGCGTATTTGGCGAAATTCGCGAAAGACATCCCGCGAGCTTTCATATTAGTATTTTGTTTCCTTTTTGAAGTCTTCAGGCTATCTCATAGCTTGAATCAATGGTCGCTCTGCGTCTTTTATAAATAGAATCACATGCCCCCTGTTTTGTTAATTGTCGTTGCTTCACAGATTTGAACGCCAGGTGGTGTTGACATTTCAGCATAGCCTTACAAGAGCGCGGACATAACTCAAGTTGCTCTTTGATAGCTTTTCAAAACCGTGAGAAGCTCCTTCTTTAATGCTTGATCCTTTTGATTAAGCATTCGGTTAAGCACCTCTCCCAATTTGGTCGGCATCATGCGCTTTGTCGGCAAAGAGCATTTGCAGCGCGGAGGTCGGCGACCAGAGTCAGGGCTGGCGGGCGTTTCGCTCACCGCCCCGTAAGAGCAAGCGTTTCTAGGAGGGTTCACAATGAGTGCCGAACAGACAGCTAACCTCCTTTCACGTTGGTATGTCATTCATACCCATCCGAGGCAGGAGGATAGAGCAGACAGGAATTTAAGGTCTCAAGGGATAATAACTTTCGCCCCTAAATTAAGAGAACATCGTTACAATCCATACCGGTGGGAAAAAACTTATCTCATCAAAGCTTTATTCCCTCGATACATCTTCGCCCGCTTTCAACTCATACATTTCCTGAATAAAGTTCGTTTCACCAGAGGGGTTTATAGTGTGGTTAGTTTCGGTGGTTGCCCCACCCCGGTCGATGACGAAATCATCACTATCATGCAGTCGCGCATAGGTGAGAACGGCTTTATCAGTATCAGGAGCGAATTTGAGCCGGGCGATGAAGTGATAATAGATGACGGCCCACTCAAAAGCTTTCGCGGCATATTCGAGCGAGAGATGAAAGATATTGATCGGCTGAGAATACTGCTCACGACGATAAGTTATCAGGCTCATGTGGTAGTCGAAAGAGAACGGGTCCGAAAGCTCGAACCTGCGAAAGCTATAATGGGTTAAGTAGAGTCGGTCTTATAAATAGTACGGAATCTGAAGGGCGCATAAGCCTCAGATCAAAGTTGCATCGCACCTATTTATAAGACTGCTTTTGGCAGCATTGGATGATCGGGCAGCCTGCCCGCTGTTAATCCTTGCTCAAGAAAATCAGGGTTTTCCCAACGAGCGGAAGTAGAATCCCCCGCTCTATGGGCGGAAGCCTATGCTACTGAACAGAAGACCGGAACTTTCCAGACATCAAATTCCAGGCATCTCACTCTGGTTGATAAGCCTTCTTCATCCCTGACCTCTTTACCCTTCGGCTTGCTTGAATCGATGGTTGAGCGATGAGCGCCGCATCACGCATACTCATCACAGGTTTTATGGGGGCCGGCAAGACCACGGTCGCTCGCGCGCTTGCGCAGCAACTTAATTACCCTTTGATTGATCTGGATCAACTTGTTGCGACGCGCGCAGGCCGCAGCGTGAAGAAAATTATTGATGAAGATGGCGAGCAGCCATTTCGGGAAGCAGAAACGCTCGCCCTGCGTGATACGCTGGAGAACAATTCGTTATGCGTTATTGCGCTGGGCGGCGGCGCATGGATGTTTGAGAGAAACCGCGCACTCGTAAGCCAACACGATGGCTTCACCGTCTGGCTGGACGCACCTTTTGATCTATGCTGGCAAAGAATCATACAGGAAGGAGATGTGCGCCCGCTGGCGCGTGACCGTGAGAGTGCCATGCGTCTCTATCACGAGCGGCGCGCACTATACGGACTCCGTACCCTGCGCATAGAAGCTGGCGAAGGAAAAAGTGCAGCCGAGGTGGCCGCGCAGATTGCGAGTCTGGTCTTGCACCCATTAGCGGATAATCTTCAAATATCCAAACCATATCCAACAATCGCCGCCGACCCGCAATAGCTCTATCTCTATTTTTACATTGACTGGAATTGCATTGTTTGTCTCTTGTATGTCAAGCCTGCGCCAAATTAACTCTCCTTGCCCTAGGCCAAAGGCGTGTTACCTGCAAGTCTCACTGACGAACAGTGGCAGAAGATGCTGCCTTTCTTAATCGCTCATCCCAAGGTATATGTCGGACAAAAGGCGGAATGCCGAAAGTTTCTCGGCGCATTACTCTGGATGGCGTGTAGCGGGGCAGTGTGGCGACTCCTGCCGAAAGAATACGGCAACTGGAACGCCGTCTATAGACGTTTTACGCGCTGGACTGAGCAAGGTGTCTTTAAGCAGTTGCGCCGATTTTTTGCGGCAGACCCGGATATGCAACGCCTGATTTCAGCCTTCATGCGTGCGCACATGCGCTCCGAAAAAAGGGCTGGCAAGAAGGGCAAGCACTAAAATGCAAGCAACAGCAAAATGGAGCGCCCTGCTCACGCGTTCAAGAAGCAGCTATAACGCCGGCCTCTTGATGCTCCTGTTCATCGTATCTCTGCTGTCACTTGTAATCTATCAGCAAAGACCTCCCCGCGCCGAGAGTGTAGATATGCCTCTCACTGAATTTTCCTCAGCACGCGCCATGAAATACCTGAGCGTGATTGCCGGCAAGCCGCGTCCTCTCGGCTCAGCCGAGCATACGGAAGCCCGTGATTACATAATCAAAGAGCTGACCGCTCTGGGCCTTAGCCCGGAGATTCAGAAAACATACGTTGTTACGAAGAACAGGTATATGCCTTTCACCGCGGGAAATATCGAAAACATTCTCGCGCGGTTAAAGGGGCGGAATAACAGCAAAGCGATAGTCTTGCTTGGACATTATGATTCCGTACCGTTCAGTCCCGGTGCCAGCGATGATGGCGCTGCGGTCGCCGCCATGCTTGAGACTTTACGAGCTTTGAAGGCAGGGCCGCCGTTAGATAATGATGTAATTCTCTTGTTTTCAGATGGAGAAGAGACGGGCCTTTTAGGTGCTACGGCTTTTGTAGAGGAGCACGCTTGGGCCAAAGATGTAGGACTCGTGCTCAACTTTGAAGCGCGCGGAAACAGCGGCCCCTCCATCATGTTTGAAACCAGTGCCGATAACGGGCGGCTCATCAGGGAATACGCGAAAGCTGTTTCGTACCCGATTGCAAATTCGCTCACCTACGAGATTTACAAGCTGTTGCCTAACAATACTGATTTGTCGATCTTTAAGACCGCGGGATTTGCCGGGTTGAATTTCGCATACATCAATGGTGTTTCTCACTATCACACGCCGATTGATAGCCTGCAAGCAATTGACGAAAGAAGCCTTCAGCATCATGGCTCGAATGCGCTTGCGCTCGTCCGGCACTTTGGCAACCTCTCTTTAATTAGCATGAAGGAGCGCAACGCCGTTTACTTCGACATACTCGGTTCAGCTCTCATCTATTACTCTGGAGCGTGGGTAGCACCGTTAACCGTCTTAGTAATCCTTGTGTTCATGGTGGTCGTGTTCCTGGGCTTGCGAAGAAGACGATTAACTATCGCCGGAATAGTTTTAAGCTTCTTTGCTATGTTGCTATGTATGATTGTTGTGGGCGTGGCAGTTGCGCTAGGTTGGCTGGCGATTCGTAGCCTGCACAGCTCATCGGCAGCGATGTTTCCGGGCGAGCCATATAATGGATATTTATACAGAATCGGCTTCGTGGCCCTGGCGGTATCGCTGACATCCATCCTCTATATCTGGCTCGGCAAGAAGATTGCACTCTACAACTTAATATCGGGCGTCTTGCTGTGCTGGCTGGTTCTGCTGATTATGACCACGCTGTACATGCCCGGAGGCAGTTACCTGCTGGCTTGGCCGCTGCTATTCAACTCCGCAGCATTGGGATTTATATTTCGTTCAAAAGAGCCGCCAGAGGTCTCAACGAAAGCAGTTCTTGCATTAGCCGTCGGAGCAGCCTCTGCAATCCTGCTGGTCATACCTGTCATCTACCTCCTATTTGCTTCTCTCCCGCTCGGCGCGTCCGCAGGAGTTGTGGTCATACTGGTACTGTTCCTGGGTCTGTTGATTCCACACATCAGCATTATCAGTAGAATAAACAAGTGGTGGCTGCCTGTCGGTGCGGCAGCGGCCTGCCTGTTCTTCATTATTGTGGGCAGCCTGACCTCCGGCTTTGACCAACAACACCCGAAACCAAACAGCATTTTTTATGCTCTGAATGCGGATACGAACGAAGCTATCTGGGCGAGCAGCGATCAAAAGCCGGATGAGTGGACATCACAGTTTATCCCCTACGATGCTCCAAGAGGGCCATTAGCCGAACTGTTTCCATGGAGGCCCGGAAGCTTCCTGAAATATCAAGCTCCGGGTGTTTCGCTGGATGCCCCTGATGTTGTGCTCGTAGATGACAAGATAACTGAAGGAAAGCGCCTCATAACAATGCGCGTCATCTCGCCTCGGCAGGCTCCCGTAATCTGCGTCTATGTAAACCAGTCAACCGATGTGCTGGGAACATCTGTAAACGGCAAATCAATTACAACCCCGGTGGCCGATCCGGGACAGAAGCACGGCTGGAACATAATTAACTACAGCGTGCCGAGAGAAGGAATTGTTCTGAGTCTGTCCATCAATCCATCTCAACCTTTACAGATGAGAGTGGTGGACATTTCGTGGGGACTCCCAGAATTTCAGGGTCAGACCTTCAAGCCCCGGCCTGATTATATGATGCCGAGGTTATACCCCGGCAGCGATTCAACCTACATCAGCAAGTCATTCACCTTTTAGGCTTATTACCTTTGAACTACGGTAATGCTCCCGAGAAGAAAGGAACCCAATTATGAGCGACCTGAGATTGATTGATGCGGTGAAAGCGGACGACCTTGAAGCAGCCCGCGAGTTGATTGAATCCGGGGCCGATGTCAATCAACAGGACGAGCATGGCTGGACGCCGCTGAACTGGGCGGCAGGGAAGGGAAGCGCATCTCTAGCGCAACTGCTCATCGAATCAGGGGGCGATATATACAAAGCGGGTAACGATCAACGTACGCCTTATGATATTGCGCTGGGCGCAGGCCACACCGAATTGGTGAAGCTGCTGATACAAGCCGCGAAAGAACGGGGCCGCCAGTTAGGTGATGACGGAAGAAGATATTGCCGGGCATATCCTTTAAGCGAGATGCGCCGCTTCCCCGGATGGAGCGAGAGGATAAACGGGACGAAGCCCCAATCTCCCACCTCTATTGAGGAATCGGACGCACACGGCCTCTCAGGCGGTATAGCATTCCTTCATCAAGATTTCACTGTCACTCTCTCAATGTGGCAAGGCGAGAATATTATCTTCAATGACGTGACCGCTGACTGGCAAGAGTTCTGCATAAAAGAGTTGGGATTCAAGGTGCCAAGCGACCTTGATCTTATTTCCCGCGCCACCGCCTGAGAGCCATCCCACCTGCTTAAGGCAAGTCAATCCTTCTTAGAAGTAGTTTTAAAAGTCCTGATGATTTAGCTCCGTAGGAGCGAGGATGTTTATAGCTCCATCGTTTCAATCAACTCTTAAGCTCCGTAGGAGCGGAATGTTCCGCATCCCTGACATGCCGCTCCTACGGAGCTTGATTCTCGGACATGCACGCCAACTATAAACATCCACGTCCCTACGGGACTTTTCAATCAGCTTCTTAGCATCCATGTCATCAAAGAGAAGCATGCTATCCAAACAACTGTTGGAAGCGCCATCCGTACCCGACACCTTGATGGAGCTTTTGCAGTGGAGAGCCCACGAGGATTCATCCAGTGGGTCAGGCTATTTGTATCTTGGCGATAAGGACGGAGAAGAGCGGAAATTAACCTATGCGGATTTAGACAGGCACGCCAGAGCAATCGCGTGTCAGCTCCGGCAAGTAGGAGCAACCGGGCAACGAGCGCTGCTGCTCTATCCTCCGGGACTCGATTTTCTGGCAGGGTTTTTCGGGTGTATGTATGCAGGGACAATCGCTGTTCCAGCATACCCGCCGTCTCCGGCCCGACGTAATCGCAGCCTGCCACGGCTGGAGAGGCTACAGACGATTATCAAAGACGCTGAGGCGACTGTGGCGCTCACAACCTCGCCGGTGATGTCCGTCATCGAAACTCTGTTTGACCACTCTCCATCCTTAAGGAAGCTCAAGTGGTTCGCCACCGATGCAATCCCTGCCACCGATGGCGATGATTGGCGACCACCGGAGGTGAGCACCGATTCACTGGCCTTCATTCAATATACGTCCGGGTCTACGGGCACACCCCGTGGGGTGATGCTTACTCATGCAAACCTGCTGCACAATGCCCACATGGTTTGCAGTGCCTTGGGGCACACTTCTCAAGATTTATATGTGTCATGGTTACCCACGTTCCACGATATGGGTTTCATGGCGGGCGTGCTCGAACCGGCTCTCGCAGGCATTTCTGTCGTCCAGATGTCTCCGCTTGCTTTTCTACAACGCCCTGTCCGATGGCTCGAAGCGATTTCAAGATTTAAGGGCACTACCAGCGGCGGCCCAAATTTCGCTTACGATCTGTGCGTGCGCAAAGTCACAGACGAAGACCGTGCGAGGCTTGATCTCACAAGCTGGCGCGTGGCATTTAATGGAGCCGAGTTTATTCGCAGTGAAACGTTGGAGCGATTTGCGGCGGCCTTTGAGCCGTGCGGCTTCCGACGCGAGGCTCTCTATCCATGCTATGGGTTGGCCGAAGCCACCCTGATTGTTACCGGCGGACAGCGTGGCCGCTCTTTTATCACCAAAACGGTTAAAGCCTCGTCTGTCGAAGATGGCAAGATAGAAACGGCGTCTGCCGATGACCAAAGCTGTAGGTCGCTTGTTAGTTGTGGCAGAGTGTTGGACGACCAACGCGTGGTGATTGCAGACCCACAATCTTTCACAGAATGCGAGCCTGAGCAAATAGGGGAAATCTGGATATCCGGGCCGAGCGTCGCACAGGGTTACTGGAACAATCCGGAGAAGACGGAAGAAACCTTCAACGCACACCTCTGCGGCGATGTGGAGCACTCGTTCCTGCGCACCGGCGACCTGGGCTTCCTCAGCAACGGAGAGCTTTATGTCACAGGGCGAATCAAAGACCTCATTATCGTCCGTGGCCGGAATCATTATCCGCAGGACATAGAGTACACCGTAGAGCAATGCCATTCGGCACTCAGACCCGGCTGTGGCGCAGCCTTCTCCGTCACAGTTTCGGGTGAAGAGCAGCTAGTGGTTGTCTACGAGGTTGATACTTATCAGTCCTTTGACTTTGAAGCTGTAGTGAATTTGATCCGGGAAGAGATCGCCGACGAGCACGACTTGCAGCTATATGCCCTTGTTTTGATAAAGCCCCGTGGTATCCCGAAAACCTCAAGCGGCAAAATCCAGCGGCATGCTTGCCGTGCGATGTTCTTAGAAGGACGCCTCGAATCAGTAGCCGAGTGGCGTTCATCTTCGACATCAGACTTGACGCCCGTTCCCGGTATGCCGGAGTTAACCGCCGAATCTATAGAGGCGTGGCTGGTCGCTCAATTAGCGGCGAAGGCTGGAGTGCGGGAAAGTAGCATTGACACTCATGAGTCTATTCTCAGGTATGGGTTGGACTCGCTGACAGCAGCCGAATTGACGCAGATGTTTGAGGAACACTTAGGCGTCAGCCTGCCGATAGTGGAACTCCTTCAGGGACTCACCATCAAAGAGCTTGCGAGCCGGGCCGCGGCCCGTGTCCCCGCCGAGACGGTGTTACCCACAACCGCGATAGCGGCTCACGGATCAATGACTGAATACCCGCTCTCGTACGGTCAGCGGGCGCTCTGGTTTTTATATAAGCTCGCGCCTGAAAGCACCGCCTACAACATCGTGAGGGCTGTCCGCGTCCACTCAGAGCTTGATGTCCTCGCGCTCAAGCGAGCGTTTCAGTTGATACTGGACAGGCATCCGTCGTTGCGCTCGAATTTCGACGCGCCCCATGGCAAGCCCGGCCAAAAAATCAGCCGGAATGTTGAGATCAGCTTTCATGTAGAGGATGCCGTGTCCTGGACGGAAAGGGAATTAACCGAGCGCTTGATAAAGGAGGCGCACAGCCCTTTTCAGCTTGAGCAAGGACCGCTACTTAACATCAAGCTGTTTACACGCTCATCGCAAAATTACATTCTGCTATTCTCGATTCACCACATCATTGCAGATTTATGGTCGCTCGCCATTCTGGTTCACGAACTGGGCATCTTATACGAAGCGGAGACAAACGGGAGCCCCCTGCAATTGCCTGCAATTGCTCCGCAATATTCTGATTTCGTGCGCTGGCAAGCGGAGATGCTCGCGAGCGGGCAGGGAGAGATGCTATGGCAATATTGGAAGCAAAAGTTATCGGGTGAGCTGCCGGTTCTTGAGCTTCCCACTGACAGACCCCGCTCGCCGCTCCAAACCTATGAGGGAGCATCTTACACGTTTAGCCTCAGCGAGACGCTGACGTTGAAGCTCAAATCGCTCGCCCAAGCCAACGATGTGACGCTCTACATGCTCCTGCTCGCGGCATTTGAGGCGTTGTTGTTCCGATATACGGCTCAAGAGGACATCATCATCGGTTCTGTGGCTGCCGGACGCAATCGGCCCGAATGGAACAAGGTCGTCGGCTACTTTGTCAATCCGATTGTCTTGCGGGTCAACCTTTCAGGCAAGACGACGTTTCAATCGCTGCTCCAACGTGTGAAGTCTACCGTGATTGATGCCTTTGCTTTCCAGGATTATCCATACGACCTTCTGGTGGAGCGACTACAACCCGTTCGTGATGCCAGCCGTCCACCGCTATTTCAGATAATGTTCGTCTTACAAAAGGCGCACCTGTTGAACGATGAGGGACTAGCTTCATTAGCGCTTAATGAAGCTGGCGCGCAAGTGAAGCTCGGGCGGCTTGAGCTGGAATCTATTGCCCTTGAGCAGCAAGCGGCTCAATTCGATCTGACGCTGGCGATGGCCGAAACGGGTGGCTGCCTGAGCGGTTCATTCCAATACAACACGGACTTGTTTGACCCGGCGACCATCAGCCGGATGACAAGCCATTTTCAAAACTTATTGGAAGCAGTAGCAGTTGATATCGGCTGTCCTATATCGGACTTGCCGCTGTTAAGCGAGGCGGAGCGGAAACAGATATTGCTGGAATGGAATGCCACCGAGTCGGCGTATCCGGCAGAGCAGTGCCTCCACGAGCTATTTGAGCAGCAGGCCGAGCGCACGCCCGACCGTGTGGCACTGGTCTATGAAGAGCAGCAGCTAAGCTATGCAGAACTGAATCGTCGCGCCAATCAGTTAGCGCACTACTTGAGGGAATTAGGAATCGGGGCGGAGGCGAAGGTGGGCGTGATGATGGAGCGCAGCGCCGAGATGGTCATCGCGTTGCTGGGGATTCTCAAAGCCGGTGGAGCGTACGTGCCGCTCGACCCGACGTATCCGGCGGAGCGGCTCTCTTTCATGCTCGCTGACGCCGATGTCGCAGTCTTGCTCACGCAGCAACGGTTGCGCGCCACGTTGCCGGAGTGCCAGGCCAAAGTTATTTGTCTGGATACGGATTGGTCGGAAACAATTGACCTACACAGTTCGGAAAATCCTTTCACTCAAACAGCGGCGCATCATCCCGCTTATGTCATCTATACGTCAGGCTCTACGGGGCAGCCGAAAGGCGTTATTAACACGCATGATGGCATCTGCAATCGCCTGCTCTGGATGCAGGAGACCTATCAACTGACCGAGACTGATTGTGTCCTGCAAAAGACTCCCTTCAGCTTTGATGTCTCGGTCTGGGAATTCTTCTGGCCGTTGATGACGGGCGCGCGTCTTGTCATGGCTCGTCCGGGCGGTCATCAGGACAGCGCTTATCTGGTTCAGTTGATTGCCGAGCAGCAGATCACCACGCTGCATTTCGTGCCCTCTATGCTCCAGGTGTTTCTGGAGGAGAAAGGGTTAGACCAATGCCAATCGCTGCGACGCGTGATGTGCAGCGGCGAAGCGCTCTCCCACACGCTGCAAGAGCGTTTCTTCGAGCAACTGAAGGCGGAGCTGCACAACCTGTACGGGCCGACCGAAGCGGCGGTGGATGTAACGTACTGGGCTTGCGAGCGAGATAGTGGCCGACGAGTAGTGCCGATTGGCCGACCCATTGCGAATACTCAGACTTACGTGCTGGACGAGCGAATGCAGGTTGTGCAGGTGGGCGTGGCCGGTGAGTTGTACCTGGCGGGCGCTGGCTTGGCCCGTGGCTACTTGAAGCGAGCCGACTTGACTGCTGAGAAGTTTATTCCCAACCCGTTTAGCACCGAGGCGGGGACGAGAATGTACCGGACGGGAGACCTGGCACGCTATCTTCCCGATGGCAATATAGAGTACCTGGGACGCATAGATTATCAGGTGAAGGTGCGCGGCTTTAGAATCGAACTGGGCGAGATTGAGCAAGTCTTAGCAGAGCACGCAGCCGTCCGCGATTGCATCGTCATGGCTCACGAAGACGCGCCGGGTGACAAGAGGTTGGTGGCCTATCTGGTGGTCGATAGGGAGCAGGAGCCGACAGCAAGGGAGCTGCGCAGTTATGTAGGAGAGCGATTGCCGGATTACATGGTGCCGCGGAGCATGGTGTTGTTGGAAAGGATGCCGTTGACGTCGAACGGGAAAGTTGATCGTCGTGCGCTGCCGGCACTGGAGCATACCAACTTAGAGTTGGACGAAGAGTACGTAGAACCGCGTACGCCGACCGAAGAGCTGCTGGCCGGAATCTTCGCGCAGCTACTCGGAATTGAGCGGGTCGGTGTCAGTGATAACTTCTTCAATTTGGGCGGCCACTCGCTGTTGGCGACGCAACTCATCTCGCGCGTCAGAGAATTATTCAAGGTAGAGGTGCCGCTACACAGCCTGTTTGAAATGCCGACGGTCAGAGCGTTGGCGGAGCGTATCGAGGGCGCTATTAAGGAGGGACGATATCTGCATGTTCCGTCGATGGAGCGCGTCTGCCGCGAACAGCCGTTGCCGCTCTCCTATGCACAGCAGCGGTTGTGGTTCCTGGACCAGTTGGAGCCGCATAGCTCTGCCTACAACATTCCCGGGGCGTTGCATCTCACGGGCCGCCTCAACATCGTGGCCCTGGAGCAGAGCCTTAATGAAGTAGTGCGGCGGCACGAGGCACTGCGCACAACCTTTACGCTGTTTGATGAGCAACCCGTGCAAGTCATCACAGATGCGCAGCCGTTGAAGCTGGAAATTGAGGACTTGCGAGGGCTGGCAGAGCGAGAGAGAGAGGTCTTCGCCTCTCGCCTGGCAACGGAGGAGGCACGGCGTCCGTTTGACCTTCAGAGAGGGCCACTGCTCAGAGCGCGACTGCTGCGACTGGATGAAGAAGAGCATGTGCTGCTATGCACGATGCACCACATCAGCAGCGATGGGTGGTCACTAGCCATCTTCGTCAGAGAAGTTGCAGCGCTCTATGAAGCCTACTGTCGCGGAGCGTCGTCACCGCTGCCGGAGCCGGGCATACAGTATGCGGATTATGCAGTGTGGCAGCGGGAGTGGCTACAGGGCGAGGTGCTTGAGGAGCAACTTGCATACTGGCGAGAGCAATTGACGGACGCGGCGGTGCTGGAGTTGCCGACCGATAGGCCGCGCCCGGCGGTGCTGACATCGCACGGAACGATGCGGTCATTTGCACTGGGAAAGGAAGTGACGGACGCACTTAAGGCATTAAGTCAAACGGAGAATGTGACGTTGTTCATGACGCTGCTGGCAGCGTGGCAAATCTTGCTTTCACACTACAGCGGGCAAGAAGATGTGGTCGTAGGTACGCCCATCGCCAACCGCACGCACGCGCAGACGGAGGAACTCATAGGGTTCTTCGTCAACACGCTGGTGCTGCGCACCGACCTTTCAGGGGAACCAACATTCAGGGAATTGTTGGGGCGAGTGCGGGAGGTGTGCATGGGAGCATACGCACATCAGGAAGTGCCGTTTGAGAGGGTGGTGGAGGAGTTGCAACCCACGCGTGACATGAGTCGCACACCGCTGTTTCAGGTGATGTTCGCTTTGCAAAACGTGCCGCAGGGAGAGTTGGTGTTACCGGGTCTGGGATTGAAGGTAGTGGGAAGTCAGAGCGAAACGGTGAAGTTTGATTTGAGCCTGGCGCTGACGGATGGCGAGCAGGGGTTGAGTGGATCGCTTGAATTCAACACGGACTTGTTCGACGCTGCTACAATCGAACGCCTCGCCAATCACTTTCAGAACTTGCTCGAAGGTATCATTGCGAATCCCGGTCAGCAGATCTTAACCCTGCCGCTGCTGACAGAATCGGAATGGCAGCAGCTAGTAGTCGGATGGAATGAGACACATGCGGACTATCCGGCAGAGCAGTGCATTCACGAGTTGTTCGAAGATCAGGTCAAACGCACGCCTGACAGTGTGGCCGTTATCTTTAACGATCAGCAGTTAACCTATTTCGAACTCAACCGGCGAGCCAATCAACTGGCCCGATACCTGCGCGGCAAAGGCATTGGCCCGGAGACGCGTGTCGGCATTCAAATGGAGCGCTCGCTGGAGATGATGATAGGTCTGCTGGGAATTCTCAAAGCTGGAGCAGCCTACGTACCCTTAGACCCTGATTATCCGGCAGAGCGACTCTCTTTCATGTTGGAGGACGCCGCTGTGCCAGTGCTCCTGACGCAACAGCGTCTGACGGAGCGCTTGCCCCGGCATCAGGTAGAGGTGATTTGCCTGGATACTGATTGGCACAAGATTGCCGCAGAGAGTGCGGAGAATTTCAAGAGTGATGCCGGCCCGGATAGTCTCGCTTACGTCATTTACACTTCCGGCTCCACAGGCACACCCAAAGGTGTCTTGATTCCCCATCAAGGATTGGTCAACTATCTTGCCTGGTCTGTTAATGCTTATCAAGTGGCGGATGGGCGCGGTTCGCTGGCGCACTCTTCAATCGGAGCCGACCTCAGTATTACGAGTCTGTTCGCTCCTTTATTAGCAGGGCGGAGCGTAGTGCTTCTTCCTGAGAGCGAGATACTTGTATCGCTTGCTGCCGCGCTGCGCGAGCGCTACGATTTCAGCTTTGTCAAACTTACCCCTGCGCATGTGGAAGCACTGAGCCAGTTGATACCAGCCGAACAAGGTGCCGGACGGACCAGGGCTCTCATCATTGGCGGCGAAGCGTTGTGGGGAGAGTCTCTTTCTCTCTGGCGCGACCATGCGCCCACCACCAGAATCATTAATGAATACGGGCCAACCGAGACGGTGGTCGGATGTTGCGTTTATGAAACTGCTGCCGGTGCTTCTTTACCGGGAGCTGTTCCCATAGGGCGTCCGATAGCCAACACGCAGATATATCTACTTGATCAACACCTGCGCCCCGTTCCGTCAGGCGTGCGGGGTGAACTCTACATTGCCGGCGATGGGCTGGCTCGCGGCTATTTGAATCGGCCTGATGCGACTGCCGAGCGATTTATTGCCAATCCATTTGGCGCTCAGGCTGGTGAGCGTCTTTACAAGACCGGGGACCTGGCGCGCCATCTGCCGAGTGGAGAGGTAGAGTATCTGGGGCGGATAGATTATCAAGTGAAAGTGCGGGGCTTCAGAATCGAACTCGGAGAGATAGAGCAACTATTAGCCGCGCACCCCTGCGTCAGCGAGTGTCTGGTGATGGCTCGTCAAGACAGAGAGGGAGATAAAAGCCTGGTGGCCTATGTGGTGATGGAACAGGGAGAGGAGGGTGTGACGGCCAGAGAGCTGGGCAGATATTTAAGAGAGCGATTGCCGGATTACATGGTGCCGCGGAGCATGGTGTTGTTGGAAAAGATGCCGTTGACATCGAACGGGAAAGTTGATCGTCGTGCGCTGCCGCCGCCGGATAACAATTGGCTGGATTTGGATCGCCAATATGTCGCGCCTAGAAACTCAATCGAAGAAGTGATAGCAGGCATCTGGAAGCAGGTGCTGCAACATGAGCGCGTGGGCATTCACGATAACTTCTTTGAGTTGGGCGGCCATTCACTTTTAGCAACCAGGGTAATGCATCGCGTTCAGGAGACGCTTCAGGTGGAGCTAAGTTTGCGCGCTTTCTTTGAAGAGCCCACGGTAGCCCGGCTCGCTGAAGATATCAAAGAGACAGGCAGAGCGGCGCATAAAGATGTCGAACGGATCGCGCAAATCTGGCTCAGAGTACAACAACTCTCGCCGCACGAAATCAAACAAATACTGAGCGAAGCAAGTCTTATCTAAGCTACGGGCAACAATTATTATCCGCGCCGAGGAGGTCACAAATGAACTGGTACGACCCTGAAAGGGAAGACACGACCGTTTACAAAGTCGTCTTCAACCATGAGGAACAGTATTCGATATGGCCTGCCGACCGGGAAAATCCTCTTGGCTGGCTGGATGCAGGCAAAACCGGAAGCAAGGCTGAATGTCTGGCTTACATCAAGGAGGTCTGGACAGACATCACGCCGCTGAGCGTGAGAAAGCGAATGCAAGATGCATCCGAGGGCCGGGCGCAGGTTGCTTCGACGCAGACACGCGCCAGCGAACCGTCAGCTAACGGGAAAGAAGATACCCTCGTGATGCGCTTGTCTCAAGGAGACCATCCGGTGGAAGTCAGCTTGCGACCGGAAAAAAGTATGCCTGTACTTAAAGAGCATCTGGATCGGGGTTTTCTTAGCATCAAGTTTGCCGATACGCGCGGTGAGACGGAATTGGGTTTGAGGTTGGATCGTAATGCAACGGATGTCAGCCGGGCTGATTTTGATAACCGGATTGGCACACTGCATCTGGAAGGCGGGCTGACACTCGATTTTGTAAGTGTTCGGTGTGTTGCCGACGTTAACCTCAACACGCTGATGGGCACAGGTCATCTAGTGCTTTTATAAGAAGTGGGATCGGGGGTGTATATGAAACTCTGTGACGTGCTGAGAAAAGAGAGGGCGCGCGAGATGCTCTCGGTTGAGGAGATGGCTTTGCAATCAGGTCTCTCAGCAGATGAATACTGGAATCTCGAATCCAGCGATTTGTTGGAAGAATCCGGACTGAAGCTGAGCCAGATTGCCGTCAAGCTCAAGACGCCGACTTCTCGTTTAATTAGTGAAACGGGAAAATCCGCTCAAGCTAAACAAGAAGACAGCCAGTGCGGGAAACTCATCCGTTCGCACCGCGAAAGAAGCGGTCTGACACAGGAAGAGTTAGCCAGCCTGATTGGAATACCTGTCGCAGAGATGGCCTCCATTGAAGACGGAAAAAGCCTGCTCGAAGAGCATGGCCCGTTTCTCCTTCGCTTTGCAGAGACAGTAAGCCAGCCGATTTTTAATCTTTTCTATCCGCATGGCTTACCTCTGCATAAGCTCAGCGATTACCAGTAGAAGCGCCGCGTGGAAAGACCAACGCCCGGTTTCTCTCAAACCACGCTGCTACTTAATTATTCCCCATCGAGAAATCTCTCAATTTCTAAAGTAAAAGTTCATTATGAGCGACATCTCTAAAGAGAGACTTGAGCTTTTCACCCACCTGCTCAAAACAGAGGGGTTAGATGTCTCGCATAAGATAATAGATTCAAGTGGGAGCGGTCGCGGCCCTTACCCGATGACGTCTGCCCAGCAGCGACTATGGCTCTTCGATCAACTCGAACCCGGTAGCTCTGCTTACAACATGCCGGTGGCTATCCGTCTCACAGGTCGACTCAATTTGTCTGCATTACACCAGAGCCTCACCCAAATCTTGAGACGCCATGAAATACTAAGGACCACGTTTGCGAGCATTGATGGTCAGCTTCTTCAATTTGTCTGTCTGCCTGTGACCTTAACCCTGAACCTGTTGGAACTTCGACATGTCGTGGAAAGCGAACGGGCGGCTTCAGCGCTTCGGCTGATGAGCGAAGAGGCTATCCGGCCCTTCGATCTGGAGAGAGGGCCATTGCTGCGAGCCACGTTATTGCGGTTTGACGAGCAGGATCACATGCTGCTCCTCAATGTACATCATATAGTGTTCGATGGATGGTCGCTTGTCATCTTTATGAAGGAGTTGGCCGCGCTCTATAGTGCCTTCTCTATTGGCGGGCAGTGTTCGCTGCCGCAACTGCCCATACAATATCGTGATTTTGCGCAGTGGCAGCAAGAGCAGCTAAAAGGGGTTGCTCTCGAATCTCAGCTTTCATACTGGAGAGAGAAGCTCGGTGGCGTTACTCATTCACAGGGTATTCCCACGGACTACACGCGGCCTGCAATACAGACGTTCCGGGGCGCACGCCTTTCAACTTCCATTTCTACGGCCCTGATAAGTCGGCTTCACAGGCTGAGCCAGCAAGAGAACAGCAGCCTCTTCATGACCCTGCTGGCTGCATTCAAAATCTTACTTCATCGTTATACCGGACAGGAGGACATCATCGTTGGTTCGCCCCTGGCAAACCGCAACCGCGTAGAGACTGAGAATCTAATAGGGCTTTTCATTAATACGTTACCGTTACGGACTGACGTATCAGCCAACCCAACCTTTCGTGAATTACTGGCAAGGGTGCGTCAGGTTTGTCTTGAAGCTTATGCTCACGGGGACGCAGCTTTCGACAAATTAGTCGAAGAGTTACAACCCGCGAGGGAGTTAAGCCAGTCACCTTTGTTTCAGGTTCTATTCAACATGTTCAATTATCCGGACAGCCGCCTTCATCTGCCCGGATTATCGGCGGAGATTATCTCCACCTTTGAACATGGCTCGAAGTTCGATCTGACCTTGTATGTTTTGAAAACAGGAGACGAGATCAAGCTTGAGCTTGTTTATAATGCAGACCTCTTTGAGCAAGAGCGGATGGCAGAGATGCTGCGACAGTACAATCATCTTCTGTCGCAGATTGTGAGTCAGCCCGATGAGAAAATAGATAACTTCTCGCTTGTCACGCCGGAGGCGAGCCACATCCTGCCTGATCCTGCTCTGGCGCTACCCGCGCAATCGTCTCGTCTTGTCCACGAGCTTTTCTCCGATCAAGCTCGCCGCGCGCCGGAGCGTTTAGCCATTCTGGACACCAACCGAAACTGGACATACGGAGAGCTTCATTTTCGTAGCAATCAACTCGCAAACTGCTTGCTCGCGGGCGGAATCAGGAAGAACGACATCGTCGCCGTCTACGGCCATCGCAGCGCATCACTCATCTGGGCGCTACTTGCAATCTTGAAGGCGGGCGCGGCTTTTATCATCCTCGATCCTGCTTATCCGGCATTGCGCCTCAAGCATTGCCTGAGCATCGCAAAGCCGCGCGCGCTTGTACATCTGGAAGAGGCAGGCTCCCTGCCTGATGATTTAGAAAAATCCCTCAACATACTGCCGGAGCGCCGTCGAATTGTGCTTCCCCAGGTCGCATCCGCGAGCACAACTATCATGCAGTATCCCGCGGACGAGCCGGACGTAGTGATTAACCCGGATGATATAGCTTACGTAGCTTTCACATCAGGTTCGACGGGAGTGCCAAAAGGCGTCCTCGGAACGCATAGACCTCTAGCGCATTTTATTCACTGGCATATCAAAACCTTCCGCTTGCAGGAGACGGATCGCTTCAGCCTCTTATCGGGGATTTCACACGACCCATTGCTGCGTGACATTTTTACTCCGCTCTCGCTTGGCGCAACGCTCTGCATTCCCGATCAAGATTCCATAGGCTCTCCGGGTTGGCTGGCGGCATGGGTTCGGCAACAGCGCATCAGCATCATGCATTTGACTCCCGCAATGGGACAACTGCTGACAATAACCGGAGCCGCTGACCGCGAGACGGACGTTCTGACCTCGCTTCGTTATGCTTTCTTTGGCGGAGATGAACTGCTGAAAAGCGACGTGGTCAACATCAGGAAATTAGCCCCGTCGGTTACATGCGTTAACTTCTATGGCACGACGGAAACTCCTCAGGGGGCCGGATACTTCATTGTTGCTGACCGGGAGGGTGAATCCCTAGGCGGTAACGTCACCTCAAGGCATAGAGTACCGTTGGGCAGAGGAATCGAAGGAGTACAAATACTTGTGCTCAATAGATGGTTGCAACTGGCAGGAATCGCAGAGTTGGGCGAGATAGGCATTCGCACCCCTTATCTAACCAAAGGCTATATCAATGACGATGCTCTGACGCGGGAGCGATTCATCTCAAATCCATATACGAAGATAGATGGGGATTGCCTTTACATGACAGGTGATCTGGGCCGCTATCTGCCGGATGGCAATGTTGAATTTCTGGGCCGCATAGACAGTCAGGTAAAGATACGCGGCTTCCGTGTGGAGTTGGGAGAGATTGAATCGGCGCTGGTTCGACATCCGGGCATACACGAGGCCGTAGTTGTGGCAGTTGATGATCGCAACGGCCACAAGCGTCTGGTCGCCTATCTCGTTCCCGACCAGCAGCGAGCGTCCGGCGTTTATCAACAGCTTCGCTCTTAGTAAATCTCCTGAGGAAAATTACTTGAAACAGTTAACGGCGCACGACCCTGGCCGCGTATGGATGAATACGGATGATCTTGTTGGAGATGTCCGAAGTTTTCTGCGAGATGTGGTGCCGGATTACATGGTCCCCTCGGCGTTCGTCTTATTAGATGCCTTACCGCTCACGCCTAATGGCAAAGTGGATTGCCTCGCGCTGCCCGCGCCGGAAGTTGCGAGCCTCCAATCCGAAGCCGCCTTCGTTGCGCCGCGAACTCCGGCTGAAGAAATAGTGGCAGGAATCTGGGCTGATGTTCTGGACATAGAGCTGGTCGGGGTTGAGCACAACTTTTTTGAGATTGGTGGAAATTCATTGCTGGCAACACAAGTTCTCGCCCGGTTGCGCCAAATTTTTGGGATGGATGTGCCGCTTCGTAACTTTCTCAAAACGCCGACGGTAGATGGTCTGGTCAGTGCTCTGGCTGAACTCTGGGGCGGGCGAGCAATCATCGAAGAAATCGCTATCGCATTAAGGGAAGTGGAACAACTCTCAGCCGACGAAATAAAAGACCTTCTCTCCACCTGATTCCTGGCTGAGCTTTGATCTCGGGGATAAATGACAATGGATGATAATTCTGCCAGACCGGGCGACCGCGTCGAAAGCAAGCTTGAGCTTGCTCAGCGCCTGCTACGGAAAAAAGGGATACACATTCAGCAAAAGCAATCAATTCCCAGCAGGACAGAGCCGGGGCCCTCGCCCTTGTCCTTTGGGCAGGAAGGTCTGTGGCTTCTTAATCAGTTAGACCCCGATAGTCCCTTCTACAATATAGCGAGCGCCGTCCGCCTGACGGGGCAGCTTAATCTGATGGCGCTGAAGCAAAGCCTCAATGAGATCATTAGACGCCATGAAGTATTGCGGACAATTTGCCCTGCGATCAACGGCGAGCCGGTGCAAGAGGTTCTACCGGATTTCAACTTGCCTTTATCACTAATCAATCTACACAACCTCGCTGAGAGCGAACGGGACGCCTGGCTTCGACGCCTGGCTGCTGAAGAAGCCCGGCGGGTGTTCGATCTCGCTCAAGGCCCATTGCTGCGGGCCACGTTGTTGTCCCTCAGCGAGCAGGAGCATATCTTCCTGCTCACCAGACACCATATTATTTTTGACGGTTGGTCGCTCGGCGTATTCGTTCGTGAATTGGTCACGATTTACGAGGCCATCTCCAATGGACAGCCTTCACCGCTTCCCGAACTGCCTCTACAATTCGCGGACTTCGCGGTCTGGCAGAGACAATGGTTGAAGGGAGAGAACCTTGAGGCCCAGCTTTCGCATTGGAGGCGACAATTATCTGATATCCCAGTGCTGGACTTACCTGTTGATAAACCACGACCGCCCGTTCAGAGCTTTCGCGGAGCATCTCAATCACTCCTGCTGTCAAAGGATTTATCCGATGCGCTTAACGCTTTTAGCCTCGCCAGAAATTCTACTTTATTTATGACGCTGTTAGCGGCGTTCAAAGTATTGCTTTACAAATATACGGGACAGGACGATATCGCTATCGGAACAAGAATAGCAGGCCGCAATACGGTCGAGACCAGTAATCTCATAGGATATTTTGTGAATGCGCTGGTGTTGCGTTCCGATCTATCCGGCGATCCCAGCTTCATGGAATTGACAGAGCGTGTAAGCAACATGCTCCTTGATGCGTATGCCTATCAGGACATGCCTTTTGAAAAGCTGGTCGAGCTACTCACACCTGAACGAGACCCCAGCCGGCAGCCGTATTTTAACGTCACGTTCGCCCTACAGAACACTCCGCTGCCGGCGATGAAGCTCACGAACTTAACCCTCCAACTGGTGAAAGGCGCGAGCGAAACGTCCAAGCATGATTTGGATATTTCCATAACAGAAGAGACTAACGGCCTGACGGTATTAGTGGAGTACAACACAGACCTCTTTGAAGCAACCACCATCACCCGCTTGCTTAATCACTACCGAAACCTCCTCCAATCAATTCTCCTCAACCCACAGCAACCCATCTCTCAACTCTCTCTGCTCGACCACCCGGAACAGCATCAACTGCTGGTCGAGTGGAATGATACCGCAGCAGCTTACCCACAGCCCGACTCCCTTGCCCACTTGTTTGAAGCCCAAGCTGAGCGGACACCCGACCGCGTGGCCTACATCTGTGAGGAGCAGTATCTCAGCTATCGAGAACTGAATCGCAGAGCCAACCAGTTGGCGCATTATCTGCGAAGGCTGGGAGTCGGGCCGGAGGTAGGGGTCGGAGTCTGCCTGAAGCGGTCGTTGGAAAGCATGATAGCGCTGATAGCGATAGTGAAAGCGGGAGGAGCGTATGTGCCGGTGGATGTGGGGCACCCTGAGAGTGAGCAGCGGTACATGATAGAGGAATCGGGGGTGCGGGTGGTGCTGTGTGAGAGAGGGTGGAATGAGAAGGTGAGTGTGAGAGGTGGAGCGCGGGTGGTGTGTGTGGAGGAAGAGAGCAAGGAGATAGAGGAGGAGTCGGAGAGCAATCCTGAGAGAGAGGGAGGCGTGTGGAATGTCAGTCACATCATGTACACGTCAGGTTCGACGGGAGAGCCGAAGGGAGTGGTGGTTGAGCAGCGGCAATTGCTGAACAGGTTTGAGTGGATGTGGAACGCATATCCGTTTGCTTCCTCTGAGGTCGCTTGTCAGAACACGACTATCGGCTTTGTTGTGTCGCTCTGGGAGATGCTCGGACCTCTGCTCAAGGGCGTCCCCACGGTGGTAGTTCCTGACATCGTTGTGAAAGATCCGCTTCGATTCATAGAAATTCTTGCTGAACATAGTGTCAGTAGAATCGTAATGGTTCCATCCTTGTTGCAGGCTATATTGGATAGCGGCGCTGATCTTCAACGCCGCTTGCCGAATCTGAAGCTCTGGACTACTTGCGGTGAGCCTCTCTCTTTAGAACTGTATCAACGGTTTCGAGAGTGCGTAGCCCACGCCCGGCTGGTGAATCAATATGGCGCTTCTGAAGTACACGATGCTACTTGCTACAATACTCGGCCACAAAGCGATTACCTCTCCAGCATGCCTATAGGTCTCCCCATTAATAATATTCAGGTTTACCTCCTGGATAGCGCCTTGCAGCCCGTGCCTACAGGGGTTCTCGGTGAAATACACATCGGTAGTGTCGGCCTGGCACGGGGCTATCTGAATCGTCCCGATTTGACGGCTGAGAAATTCATTCCCAATCCGATTAGTGTTGATTCAGGTACAAGGTTGTATAAGACCGGGGATTTAGCTCGGCACCTGCCGGATGGCAGCATAGAGTGTCTGGGCCGTCGAGATCATCAGGTCAAGATACGCGGCATGCGCGTTGAGCTGAAGCACATAGAAGCTGTACTGGGACAACACCCCGCTGTAGGACGCAGTGTTGTTCTTGCGCGCAAAATAGATGACCGCCTGAGCGAAAAGCGGTTGGTGGCTTATGTTGTGCCGAAGCCCGGCACACACCCTACAGTTGCCGAATTGCAATGCCACCTGAAGGAAAAATTGCCTGAGCACATGCTGCCGTCAGCTTACCTGCTGCTCGACAGCCTGCCTCTAACTCCGAGCGGCAAGGTAAACCGCCTCGCGCTGCCAGCACCCGATCAAGCTAGGCCAAAGATCGAGCCTGCCTACGTCGCTCCACAAAGTGAAATCGAGCGCACGATAGCTAAAATCTGGCAAGAAGTGCTCAAGCAAGAGAAAGTCGGATTGGATGCGCATTTCTTCGATCTGGGTGGTCACTCATTAATGATGGGGCAGGTCAAGAGCAAATTGGAGGAGGCTCTTGGCAGAGACGTGCCTATGATGGAGCTGTTCAGATATACGACCATCAGCGAGCTTGCCAACTATTTATCCTCGAAGACAGGCGATGCCGCGCCCGCTCAGACAGACCGCGCCGCGCTCGCACGCGGAACAGACTTAAGCAAGCAACGCGGGTCGGAAATCGCCATCGTTGGAATGGCGGGGCGTTTTCCCGGTGGAAAGAACATAGATGAATTCTGGCGGAATCTGCGAGACGGTGTGGAATCAAATTCCTTCTTGTCAGATGACGACCTGAAAGCTTCCGGCATGGATCCAGCCTGGTTCGATAAGCCTAACTTCGTCAGAAGGAAGCCGGTACTTGATGACGTAGAATTATTCGATGCCTCGTTCTTCGGCTTTACTCCGCGAGAAGCGGAAATCATGGATCCGCAACATCGTTTCTTCTTAGAATGCGCGTGGGAGGCTCTTGAGACTGCCGGGTATGCTGCTGAGAGCTATGAACACCCGGTCGGCGTTTATGCCGGTACGAGTCTGAGTTCCTACCTGCTGTTTAATCTCTTTCCAAATTATCGCTTCAACGAATCGGGCGATTCGTTCCAGGCGGTCATCGCCAATGACAAGGACTATCTCGCAACAGTCGTTTCTTACAAGCTGAACCTGAAAGGTCCGAGCTTGACTGTGCAAACCGCGTGCTCAACATCGCTCGTCGCCGTTTATCTGGCCTGCCAGGGGCTGTTGGATGGCGATTGTGACATGGCGCTTGCGGGCGGCGTTTCGATAACCGTTCCACAAAAGGCGGGCTATTTTTATCAGCCGGAGGGCACGGCAGCTCCGGACGGGCATTGTCGCGCATTCGATGCTAAGGCGCAGGGAACCGTCTTCGGCAGTGGCGCAGGCGTGGTTGTCTTAAAGAGATTGACGGACGCGCTCGCCGATGGAGATTACATCCAGGCTATTATCAAAGGTGCGGCTATTAATAATGACGGCTCTGTGAAGGTGGGTTACATCGCGCCTAGTATAGAGGGGCAGACGAAAGTAATTGCAAAGGCGCTGGAGAAGGCGCAGGTGAAGCCCGAAACAATCTCCTATGTTGAAACGCATGGGGTCGCCACACCTTTAGGTGATCCTATTGAAATAGCTGCGCTCACAGAAGCCTTCCGCATGCACACACAGCGGAAAGGCTTCTGTGCCATCGGGTCTGTGAAAACTAATATAGGTCATTTGAATGCCGCTGCCGGAGTGGCAAGTCTCATCAAAACTGTTTTGATGCTCAAACATAAAACAATTCCTCCAAGCCTGAACTTCGAGGAACCCAACCCTCGGATTGACTTTATCAACAGCCCTTTTTTCGTTAATACCAAACTGACAGAATGGAAAGGAGACCTTACACCTCGCCGTGCCGGTATCAGCTCCTTCGGAGTCGGAGGGACCAATGCACACGTCATTCTCGAAGAAGCTCCGCCAGCCAACTCATCTGATTCATCCTCCCCCTGGCAAATGCTTTTTTTGTCGGCCAGAACAAACGAGGCGCTTGAGCGGTCAACCGATAATCTGGTCGATTACTTAAAGCAGCATCCGAATGAAAGCCTGGCTGATGTCGCTTACACACTTCAGGTTGGCCGAAGGAGGTTCAATCATCGCCGGATGATGGTCTGCCTGGACCGCGAAGATGCTGTGCGGACGTTGGAAAGCCGCGACCCCAGACGTATCTGGAACAGCGTTCAAGAGAGCAAAGATCGTCCCGTGGCATTCATGTTTCCAGGTCTGGGTGACCAGTATGTCAATATGGCTTTGGACCTCTACCGGCATGAACCGCTATTCCGTGAGCAGGTAGATTATTGCAGCGACCGACTCACGTCTCACCTGAGTGATGATTTGCGTGACGTATGTTACCCGGGCGGAGGTCAGGCCGTTGAAGCGAGGCGGGAGCCGAGCATCGCACCTTCGCAGGCTTCCCAACTAATTAATCTGCGAGAGATGCTGAGTCCAACTCGAAGAAACAACGACGAAGCCGCGCGAAAACTAAATCAGACGATTTTTGCCCAGCCGGCCCTATTTGTAATCGAGTATGCGCTCGCGCGTTTATTGATGGAATGGGGTATACGCCCTCAAGCGATGATCGGTCATAGTCTAGGGGAATATACGGCTGCCTGTTTGGCAGAGGTGATGTCGCTGGAAGACGCCCTGTTATTAGTTGCCGGAAGAGCGCGGATGATTGAGCAGTTGCCTCCGGGCGCAATGCTCGCCGTGCCATTATCGGAAGACGAGGTACGACCCCTGCTCGGCGAAGACCTTTGGTTGGCGGCAATAAATGGCCCTTCGCTGTGTGTGGTTGCGGGGGCCGTGGAGGCGGTAACAAAGCTGCAACAGCATCTCATTGAAAATGGCGTGGCCGCTCGGCTTCTACAAACCTCCCATGCTTTCCACTCCGGGATGATGGAACCGATTGTAGAGCCTTTCACTCGATTGGTTAGAAGTATCAAGTTGAATGCTCCTCGAATCCCCTACGTATCTAATGTGACAGGAAACTTCATCACAGCAGCAGAGGCTACCGATCCGGGCTACTGGGCGGAGCATATACGCAGGCCGGTTCGCTTTGCGGAGGGACTTGACGCCTTGTGGAGAACGTCAGATAAGTTATTGTTAGAGGTTGGTCCGGGGCAAACCTTATGCAGTTTCGCCAAACAGCATCCCGCAAGCGGGCCTGAGCGCGTCGTGCTCGCTTCCTTACGCAATTCTTATGAACAGCAATCCGACCGCGTCTTCATGCTCAATACACTGGGTAGCCTTTGGATGGCGGGCGGGCGAATAGATTGGTCTGCATTCCATCGTCAAGAGAGTAGACGCCGCGTCGTATTGCCGACTTATCCGTTTGAACGGCGGCGATATTGGATCGAAACGCAAGCCCAAACATCAAACACGCAAGCTCAACTAATACCGAAAGATAAAAAGCGGGACGCCGCTAACCAGCTCTACATTCCCGTTTGGAAGCAATCTCTAGTGCCCGTAGAAGACGAGATGGGCACACCCCGGAGCCAGCGCTGGCTTGTCTTTGTAGATGAGGCCGGGGTCGGCTCAAGAATTGTCGAACGCCTGGAACAGGCAGGCCACAGCGTCATAACCGTTATGGCTGGAAAGCAGTTTGGCAGGGTCAGTGATGGAAAACTTTATATTAACCCGGCGCAGCGTGAGGATTACGATGCATTGCTGGAAGAGCTGAAAGCGCTGGAACAAATCCCGCAAAATATCGCTCATCTATGGTCAGTGGGTCCGATACATTTTTCGTCATCGGGAGGATATTCATTCGAAGCTCTTCAACAAGAGGGCTTTTACAGTCTTCTTTTCCTGATGCAGGCGCTCAGAGATCAGAACCTGACGGGGCCGCTTGATGTCGCCGTCATCTCAAGCAACATGCAGGCAGTCATTGATCGTCGAGGGATGTCACCGACAAAAGCGCTGATCTTAGGACTGTGCAAGGCCATTCCGTTCGAATACGAGAATATCACTTGCCGTAGCATTGATATTGCCATACGCGAGCCGGAATTGTGGCGGTCGGAGGAGCTGATAGAGCGTCTTGTAAAAGAGATCACCTTCAAATCACCGGATTCGCCTGTCGCTTATAGCGAGGATCATCGCTGGATACAGAAGTTTGAGCCTATCAACCTCAATGGCTCATCCGAAAGAATGACACGATTGAGAGAAGGAGGAGTCTATCTCATCACAAACGGGCTGGAAGGCATCGGTTTCGAGCTGGCAAAATATCTGGCACACAGTGTCCATGCAAAGCTTGTACTGGTAGACCACACACCTGCCGTAGACGATGCGGAGCCGGTCTTGATGTCGGATTCCGAAGACGGTAACTCAAGCTCTCAGTTATCCGCCGCGATGGCGCGGGTAAATATAGAGTTGGAAGAGCAGGCGGATTCTATAACGCAACTGGAAGAAAAAGCTGAACGCGAACTGCATATCAAGGGGCCGAAGGATTATCAGGGAGTGGAAGACATCGCCAATCGCCTGTGCACGAGCTATTTGTGCAACTACCTCGACGCCAGCAATATAGGGCTGAGCAGAGGAAAGACATACTCTAAGGAAGAGCTGAGAGAGAAGCTGAGAATTCTGCCCAAATTTGACAAGTTCTATGACCTGATCATCAAAATCCTCTCCGAAGATAAGATTATAAAGACGACAGGGAATATCATCGAGATTCTGAAAGAGAAAGAAGAGATTCCAGACCAGCGTAAGCTGAAGGATGAGTTTGATAAGAAGTATCCGGAATTCAATTCGCTCCTGCGCCTGTTGGAACACTGTGTGAGTAACTATCCTAAAGCTTTGAGCGGGGAGATAGAAGCAATCAGCGTACTATATCCTGAAGGCCGTTCTGAGCTGATAGAAAATTTTTACAGCACTATGGAGAAGTATCGCTACGACCGCGTATACCAAACCATACTGCAAGAACTCGTTGCCGGAATATTACGAGCGTCACGACATCAGCCGATAAGAATATTGGAGGTTGGAGGCGGCAATGGAATCTTAACAGAGTCGCTGCTCCCCGCTTTGAAGGGCCAAAACGTAGAGTATTACTTTACGGATATAGGAAAGAGCTTCGTTCTGGCAGCGGAAAAAAGGGCGGCCAAGGCCGGTTTTGATTTCATGAAGTTTGGGGTGCTGGACATCTCACGAGACCCTGTGGGGCAGGGATATAAAGAGCACAGCTTTGACTTGATACTGGGATTCGACGTTGTACATGCGACCAGAAGTATCGCAGAGACCCTCGGAAATCTGAAAAAGCTATTGGCACCCAACGGCCTGCTTGGTCTGATAGAAGCGGTCAGCATTCACCGTTGGAGCAGTATGATGTGGGGGCTGATTCCGGGCTGGTGGTCATTCGAGGATACGGAGCTAAGGACGGATTCTCCCCTGTTAAGTCACGCACAATGGGAAGAGGTAGTTCGGAAACAAGATTTCAAAAGTGTAAAAGTATATCCGCAAGACGAGCGGAAAAGAGATGAATGGGGTTACGGATTTATTCTCGCTCAACAGCAAAGCGAGACGTTCACGCACCGGGTTTCGGATCATAGTTTAACTTTTAGTGAAGAGGCTCGATTGCCATCAGACAAGATGCAGAGAATATCTGAGCTGGAGAAGTCGGGAGCCAGCGTCCTGGCTTTTAGCGCCGATCTTTCTCACATCAAGCAAATGCAATCCGTAATGACTCAGGCTTTCGGGCAATTCGGCAAGACTGACGGAGTGATACATGCTGTAGATATTTCGGACGGGTGCGACATCCAGCACAAAACGCCCGGAGTGATAGATCGTGAGTTTGCGCCGACAGTATCAGGGGCAATGGTGCTCGATACGTTGTTAAAAGATGTGAAGCTGGATTTCTTCGCGCTCATCTCTGCGGTCTCGCCCGTGACCGGGAGGCGGGGCCGAATGGCCGATTGTGCTGCGAGCGCATTTCTGGACGCTTTTGCTCAGAGCCATAGGTCCGGGCAGGGCACGTTCACAGTGTCGGTTAATTGGGATGCCCCGCAAGATGGCTATATGATGCGACGCGATGAGTCGATGATCGAATCCACGCAATTGCAAGCTAAGAATATCGAAGGGGCAGCGCACTCTAATGGAAAGGTAAGCTCATTCGGTCGCCTTCTAGCTGTCACATACCCGCAGGTCATCGTCTCATCGCAAGACCTGGAAGCCCGCTTTGAGATCAAGCCTGATGCGGTCACCAGCAGTTCGCCGCAACAGCCGGATGAAGCTCTCTCTTATGAGCCAAGCCATCCCAGACCCTTACTGGCGAAGGATTATGTTGCTCCTAGAAACGAGATAGAGCGCAAGGTTGCCGCCATCTGGCAAGCTCTGCTTGGGATTGAGCAGTTGGGTGTTCATGACAACTTTATCGAGCTGGGCGGTGATTCCCTGATTGCGGTTCAGATACTATCGCGCCTGAAGATCGCCTTCTCTGTGGAAATATCTCTGCGCACGCTCTTCGAATCACCGACCATAGCCGAACTAGCCATCGTCGTAGTCATGGCACAAGCACAACAGTCAGACCAGGAATCGTTGCTCAACATGTTGTCTGAGCTGGAACAGCTGCCGGAGGGCGCAGTCAAAACGGACGGGTTATTCTAGACAAACGACTACGGGCAACGCGGTGCGAAACCTCCCGACCTAATCTCTACACATCCTCTGAAGGCCGAGCGGCACTCTGCCGTGCCGTTCGGTTTAACCTGAAGTAATCGATTGCTCTCAATCGGAAGACATCACACTTATGCAAGACCTTTCAGATCGCATAGCCAATCTATCTCTGGAAAAACTTGAGCTTCTGTCACAGCGACTTCAGAGAGAAAATGCGGCGGCCTTAAAAGCAGAAGCGATTCCTTGCCGCGACGAATCTCTTGATCTGCCGCTATCTTTTGCGCAGCAGCGTATATGGTTCATTGAGCAATTGGAGCCCGGCAATGCTGCCTATAATGTGCCGGCAGCTATACATCTCAAGGGGCAGGTCAATGTCTTGACTTTGGAGCAAAGCTTGAATGCAGTGATCGCACGTCACGAAGCTTTGCGAACTCGCTTCGTGGTGGTTGACGAGCGTCCAACTCAGGTCATCGTCCCTGCACTGAGCTTGAAAGTATCGGTAGCGAATCTGCGAGAGTTGCCGGAGAAAGATAAGGAGAAGCAAAGCAATCGGCTGGCCCTTGAGGAGGCGCAAAGGCCATTTGACTTGGCCCGTGGCCCACTCTTAAGAGTTACATTATTGTGGCTCAGCGACATTGATTACGTACTGCTCGTCGTGATGCACCACATTGTGTCGGACGGGTGGTCTATCGGAGTGTTCATCCAGGAGGTAGCGGCTCTTTATGAAGCCTTCTCAACCGGAGAGCCTTCGTCTCTGCCTGAGTTGCCTGTTCAGTATGGAGACTTCGCCCTCTGGCAGCGACAGTGGCTACAGGGACAGATTCTGGAAGAGCAACTTTCTTACTGGAAGCGACAGCTTGATGGTGAGCTGCCCGTGTTGGAGTTACCAACAGACCGTCCTCGACCTGCCATTCAAACCCTGAAAGGCGCTAGACACTTCTTCACGCTACCCATCACCCTCTCGAAGAGGCTCAAAGCGCTGAGCGAGCAGGAAGGAGTTACGCTTTTCATGCTCCTGCTCGCGGCATTTCAGACATTACTTTATCGTTATACGGGTCAGACAGACATCCTCATAGGCTCACCCATTGCCAACCGTAACCGACCTGAGACCGAAACGTTGATTGGCTCATTTGTCAATACCCTGATATTACGTACAAATCTATCCGGTAATCCTCGCTTCCGGGAGCTGCTTGACCGGGTGCGTGATGTAACTTTGCAAGCTTATACCCATCAGGACCTGCCCTTCGAGAAACTTGTAGAGGAGCTACAGCCTGACCGCGATCTGAGTCGCAATCCGCTGTTTCAGATCATGTTCGTGCTTCAGAGTGCGCCGATGCCGACGCTCAAAGTCCCGGACGTGACCATGAACGTGATTGAAATAGATAGAGGCACATCGCAATTTGATTTGACGCTATCGTTGGAAAACACAGAGCAGGGAATCAAAGGAATCCTTGAGTACAACACGGACTTGTTTGATGCCGAATCAATCGCTCGCATGCAAGGGCACTTGAGAACTTTGCTGGAACATATCGTGACCGATGAAGAATGTCGCCTCAACGAGTTGCGCATTCTGTCCGGACCGGAGTTTCATCAGATAGCCGTGGAATGGAACGATAGGCAGGTAGATTTCCCCACGGACGCCTGCATCACTGAATTGCTGGAAGCGCAGGTGACGCAAACTCCTGATGCGATAGCCGTGATCTTTAATGGCGAGCGGGTAACTTACGGGGCGTTGAATCGTCGAGCCAATCAACTGGCGCACTATCTGCAAGGTCTGGGGGTGAGACCGGAGGTGTGCATCGGCATCTGCCTTGATCGTTCCCTTGAGATGCTCGTCGGGATGCTGGGCGTTTTGAAGGCTGGCGGAACTTACGTGCCGCTAGACCCCGGATATCCGCACGAGCAGCTTTCCTTCATGCTGGCGGACGCCGCAGCTCCGTTGGTCTTGACTCAGGAGCATCTGCTGGAAAGGTTGGGGGCGCATGATGCGAGGCTCCTCTGTCTGGATAAGGATTGGGAGTTGATAGCGCAGGAATCAGAGGAGAACCCCCGGAGCGAGATCACGGGCGAGAATCTGGCCTACGTCATATTCACTTCAGGCTCTACAGGAAGGCCCAAAGGCGTTGCGATAGCTCACCGCAATACATCGGCATTGCTCCGGTGGGCGCACAGAGCTTTTGCCCCGGAGGAACTGCGAGGCGTACTGGCATCAACTTCGATTTGCTTTGACCTGTCTGTGTTCGAGCTGTTCGTCCCGCTGACCTGTGGCGGCAAAATAATCCTTGTGCAGAACGCACTGCAACTGCCGGAATTGCCGGAGGCTGAAGAGGTGACGCTGGTCAATACAGTGCCCTCGGCAATCGCAGAGATAGTTCGGAAGGGATGGATTCCACCGGAGCCTTTCACGATTAACCTGGCGGGCGAGCCGCTCACGTCTGCACTGGTAGATCAGCTTTATGAAAGCGGTATCACTCGGCGCATATTTGATCTGTATGGGCCTTCAGAGGACACAACCTATTCGACTTTTGCTTTGAGAGAGAAGAATGGGCCAGCAACCATCGGTCGGCCCATCGCTAATACGCAGGTATATCTCCTTGATATGAGTCTCAACTGCGTGCCCATAGGGGTGCCGGGTGAGCTATACATCGGCGGATGTGGTGTCGTGCGAGGATACTTGAAGCGTCCTGATTTAACGGCGGAGCGATTTGTCCCACATCCCTTCTCAGCATTGCCGGGAGCGCGCTCATATAGAACGGGAGACCTGGCTCGTTACTTTGCGGACGGGAATGTTGAATTCATGGGTCGCATAGATCATCAGGTGAAGATTCGAGGGTTTCGAATTGAATTGGGAGAGATTGAGGCGGCGCTCTCTCAGCACCCGGCGTTGCGCGAGGTGGTAGTTCTTGCAAGGGAAGACCAACCGGCGCAGAAACGACTCGTCGCTTACATCGTGCCGCTCGTCCAGCCCGGGCCTTCTGTTAGTGAGCTGCGTAACTTTCTCATGCAGAAGCTGCCAATGCACATGCTGCCATCGGCATTCATAATCCTGGACGCTATGCCGCTCACGCCTAACGGTAAGCTGAATCGCCGCGCTCTGCCCGCGCCCGATTCGACCAGACCCGACTTAGAGCATGCCTTCACCCCTCCTCGCAATGATGTCGAGGAACTTTTAGCAGGCACGTGGAAAGACATACTCGGGTTAAGTGAGATTGGTATCCACGATGACTTCTTTGAGCTGGGAGGTCATTCTCTGTTGGCGACCCGACTCCAAGCCAGAATCTTTAAGGTCTTCGGAATAGAGCTGCCGCTGCGCGATCTATTCCGAAGACCTACTATCTGCGGAATGGCCGAGATAATTGCCCAGCTACAGATAGAACAGACCAGCGATGAAGACCTCCGATTATTAGAGATGGTGGAGCGCCTGTCTAACCAGCAAGTTGAAGCAGAGATCAACCGGCGGAATCCATTAGTCAAAGCATCATAGTCACACCACCGAACGTGACTGACCTCACACCAGACATATCAAACATAAAGTCCGTATTAGTTCGGACACATCCGCTCTTCGGAAAAGGGGTAACAAATGGATACTGAAGAACTGGCTATAAACGGCGGCACGCCAGCCAAACAAAAGCCTCTTCCTAGCTGGCCCGTGTTCGACGAGAGAGAGGTGCAGGCTGTCACTGACGTGATAAAGAGTCGGCAGTGGTGGCGTGTGACCGGAACCGAGGTCAGGCAATTTGAGAAGGAGTTTGCCGCTTACCATCAAGGGCAACACGCATTGGCTGTCACGACCGGCACACAGGCCCTTGAAGTTGCCCTGACCGCGGCGGGTATCGGATATGGAGATGAGGTGATTATTCCTGCTTTCACATTCATCTCGACGGCGACGGCTGTGCTGTGCGTCAACGCCGTGCCGGTGTTGGTGGATGTGAAGCCGGATACCTATTGTATAGACCCGGATGCGGTGGCCGCCGCCATTACGCCACGCACCCGCGCCATCATTCCAGTTCATATAGGCGGGCATGTGGCCGATATGGATGCCATTCTGGAGATAGCCTCGAAGCATGACTTGTTCGTGATGGAGGATGCTGCACATGCTCCCGGTGCAGAATGGAAGGGCACGCCTGCCGGTGCGCGGCCTACGTGTGGAGTCTTCAGCTTTCAGGCAAGCAAACTGCTGACGGCTGGCGAAGGCGGCCTGATCCTATCGAACGACGAAGATTTTATCAGGCGTTGTTTTCTCTTCTCTTCTTGCGGGAGGCCGGAAACAGACCGGACTTACCAGCACACCGTCATTGGAACCAACAGTCGCATGTCTGAATTGCACGCCGCTGTGCTTCGCGTGCAGTTGACCAGATTGAGCGAGCAGATCCGGCGTCGAGAGGCCAACGCTTCTCTACTTGATTCGATGTTGAGTGAGGTGGCAGGCATCACTCCACAGGCGCGCGACCCGCGAGTGACCCGGCATCCACGTTATGTCTATTACTTCCGGTATGACGACGAGGCATTCGGTGGTCTATCCCGACAGGAATTTGTTGACGCCCTTAACGCGGAAGGCTTTCCCGCTTTTATCGCCTATCCGGCCATCCATCGAACACCGGTGTTCCGCAACCGCTCGTTCGGCCCGCGCTGGCGTCCCTGTGAGCCGCTGTTGCCTGACTACAATCAAGTGCAATGTCCGGCGGCGGAGGAGATAGGCGAACAGAGCATCTGGCTACATCATCGCGCGTTGCTGGGCGACGAAGAGGACATCAGCGAACTTGTGGCCGGTATTAACAAAATCCAGCATTATGCGCAGCGCGCTCTTGCCTGCTGGGGAATCTAAAGCTATGACAGATGATGTTCCAGCCGTCACGTTCAAACAGGTCTTCAAGAATAAGCAGTTCCTTCTGCTATGGGTGGCACAGTTTGTAAGCAGCTTTGGCGACTACCTGGCAGTGATAGCATTCTTCAGCCTGGCAACGTTTCGACTGAATGCGACGCCTTATCAATTGAGCGGGATACTGGTCTCGTACATCGTCCCGGTGATTTTACTGGGGCCGGTGGCCGGTGTTTTTGTAGATCGCTGGAACCCGAAGGGGGTCATGATCGCCAGTGATCTCATCCGCGCTCTTTTCGCTGCTTTGTTGGCCTTCACTACCGACTTCGGCCAAATCTATTTTCTCATTTTCGCTCTGAGTGCTGTCTCCTGCTTCTTCAGACCGGCTCAGACGGTTGCCATACCTCTGTTGGTTCGTAAGGAAGAGATACTGATAGCCAATACCATTAATACACAAGCCTCGCAATTCAATAAGATCATAGGCCCGGCAATCGCCGGACTCATAGTAGGTTGGAGCGGAGAGACCATCTGTTTCTACATCAATAGCCTGACCTTTATTTTTTCGGCGGCGCTGCTCCTATTCATACGCCTGCGCCGCGAATTGGGGCCGACCAGCAAAGGACTGAAATCGGTATTGAGAGAATTACGAGACGGGTTAAGCTTTATCTCGAAGCACCAGATGATTCTGTTAGTAGTGGTTTCGATGGTCATCGCTATCTTCGCCGGTGGGGCTTTTGATGCTGTTGTTCCTATTTATGTCCGAGATATTTTGTCCGCTCGAACTCAAGTTTTAGGAGGTCTTCTTTCGCTGGTTGGGATTGGCTCAATTATCGGCGCTGTCCTGATAGGCAGGTTCGGACAGAAACAGGCGAAGATTCACTTGATTCTCACAGGCATTCTCGTCATGGCCTTCAGTTTCGTTATTTTTGCCGCAGTCAGCGACGTAGTACTCGCGTTGATCTCCAGTCTGTTCCTCGGTCTGGGGGGGATTTACGTAGTCATCCCCTCCCAAACTTTAGTGCAGGAAGTAACTCCGCAAGACATTTTGGGGCGTGTCAGCAGTACTTCTCTTTCCATCATCACAATCTCTCAAATGTTAGCTTTCCTCACGGCTGGACAGATAGCTGGATGGATAGGGGTCGCAAATCTCTATTACTCTCTGACGATATTTCTTATCCTGACCGCCTTCTTCTTGTATGTATATGCCAGGGCCGAATCCCTCACGGAAGCGAAAGCAACATCTGCCACCGACATCCCCAGATAAAGAGGCAGAGAGCCAATAATGAGCGGGCGATGGGTTTAAGCTTAGGGAATACGCCTCTCTGTAGAACCCTGTGCGGTGCGCGTCACACGCCCGTTTCCACTGAGGGAGAAGATGTGCGCTTTTTGAGTAGCGTGTGCTGCTCCCGTCATACGAGCTAACAACAGAATGATGAATCGGAGGTGTAATAATGGAAAGACTGACACAATCGGAAATTGAAATCCTCACGCGTATGCTGACAAGCAATGCCTATCGAGAAAAATTGGCCGCGGTGCGGTATGAGGCGGCCGTAGATTTGGCGATCACACCTCAAGACCGCAAATATGTGCTTCACGTCGCCGAAGAGGAATGGGAGCATTACCACAAATGCCTTCAGGTCGCAAAAGAACTTGATATTGACCTGGAGCCACTTGTTAATCAGAGAATGACCGTAGAACCGCCGGGAATACCACCATTCAATAATTGGCTTGATGTGCTTTTAGCGCATACTTTTGCTGACAAAGCCGGATATTTCATTCTCGCCGCGTTGGTGAACTCAAAGGTAAGCCAATATGCGGAAATGGCCGCCGAAATCGCTGCGGAAGAGGAGAGGCATGGTAATCATGGAGCCTCGTTACTGGAAGAATTCTATTCCAGGACAGAATGCGATGAAAAGGCCAAACATGAAATGCTGATGGCGCACATCGATGCGGGTGTTCGTTGTCTCGGCCAGCCAAACACACGCGGCGATAGAGAGGCCGTTGCATTGGGCCTGAAGACGAAACCTGCCGCAGAGATCATACGGGATTTCTGTGCTTATGCGGACGATATACTGGTGCGAATCCGACGCGAGGACCTGGTCCCGCTAAGCTCCAGGTATCTGACGACGACCGCGGTTGTTGCAGAGGCCGCAACTTTCGCCGTGGATAGTTCTGCCATTCTTAACGATACTGAGCGCCGGATTCCCTCTATCAAGTGATTCCTTCGTAGCCCATATAAGTTTATCCGAGCTTGTGCCTCATCAATTCGGCGACCCTACGGAGCAAGTCATGTTGAAAGCTGTGATCTTTGACTTGGACGGTGTGCTCATCAACTCTGAGCCGCTGATGCGCCGTGCCTTTGAAACGACTTATCGGGAAGTAATCGGCATTGGGTCTCCCCCGATAGAAGCCTTCTTAGAGCATATGGGGGAATCGCTTCCACGAATTCTGGATCGCCTCGGATTGCCGCGTACCCTTTGCGAGCCATATCGTAGATTCTGCCAACAGCACATCAACTCGATAACTCTTTTCCCCGAAAGTCTAAATGTCCTTGAGAAGCTTGTGGGCCTCAAGCTGAAGCTGTCTCTACTAACAGGCAAAGACCGTGTGCGAACACTTCAAATACTTAGACACTTTAACCTGGACGCTCTCTTCGATGAGGTCGTCAGCTCCGATCAGCTCCGCTACCCGAAGCCTGATCCCGAAGGGGTTCTGCGGATATTGCAGGCGCTCTCATGCCTGCCGGAAGAGGCCGTGATGATCGGTGATGGAGTCAACGATATTGTCTGTGCGCAGCGTGCCGGTGTGCGAGCTATTGCTGTGACCTGGGGAATCAAGCCGGAGCGTTTGCAAACGCTCTGTCGCCCGGACTTTATTGCTCATAACTGGGACATGCTCTTTCAGCTACTGGTTACGCTGTCGAAAGCCGATGTGTTGGTGACGGTGCATCAAAGCGGATTGCTGGAACAAACCAATGAATACTGATGTGCCCCTGCTGGGTCTGGATATTGGTGGGACATACGTGAGGGCGGCATTAGGTCGAGGCCCTCAGATTATCGCCACGCGGGCAGCCACCTGGCCGTACGGTTTCTCACCAACTGAGGAACTCAATTTCATTGCGGATTTGGCTTTAGATTTAATTGACAAAACCGGCATCGACGAACCTGTGCATGGCGCAGGAGTATCACTGGCCGCGCTCCTCGACGGGGAAGGCCGGGTAGCTGATTGGCCCAACCGCCCGGCCTGGCGCGGGCTGGCTTTTCGATCACTACTGGAATCACGGCTCACGATGCCGATTGTGGTTGAGGACGATGCTAATGCTACAGCCTTAGCCGAGTTGAGATATGGCGCGGGGCGGGGATATCGGCATCTTTTGGTGATGGTAGTTGGCACTGGTACGGGCGCGGGCTTGGTTCTTAATGGATGCTTGTATCGCGGGGCACACGGTTGGGCCGGAGAGTTCGGCCATTTGTCAGTCTTGCCGGATGGTCCGGCGTGCCCCTGCGGCAATCGCGGTTGTTTACAAATGATGGCCTCCGGGCGAGCGTTGGAGCGAATAGCTGACCGTGGAGGTCTGAGTGGAGTGGAGGCACTGACAACTGCTGCAAAGGAAGGCGAGACCTGGGCCGAGGAGGCATTGTCCGACTGTGGCCGGTGGCTCGGCTTCGCCGCGGCGAATGTGGTGAATCTACTTGATCTGGAAGCGGTCATCGTCGGCGGCGGTTTGAGTGTGCTTGGGCCGCCCTTCTGGTCAACGCTGAGCAAGACTTTACAGGCCGGGCTGCTCAATCCCACTCACCGTGAAGTTGCGCTGCACAGGGCAGCACTGGCAGATAGGGCGGGGGTCTTAGGAGCAATTATTCTGGCCCAGCAGCTAATCAACCCGCACGGCTCGCGTCTGGAGAACACGCATGGCAAATCGGTTGGCAGTATCTCTGGCCCTGGCGGACACAGATGTTTGCTTGGAGACTTTGAGTGAGCTTGCGCCGCGCATTGGAATGGCTGAGATTCGCCTTGACTTGATGAGGTCGTATGATCTTGCACGGCTCATTAATGAAGCGCCTTGTCGCCTGATCATCACCTGTCGCCCACCTCGTGAGGGCGGGCAGTTCACCGGCTCGGAAGCAGAACGCCTGGACATTCTCAGGCAAGCCATAGATTTAAGATGCGCTTTCGTAGACGTGGAATGGGATAGCGTTGCAAAGCTTTGTCGGCCACGGCACTCCGCTACACGGTTGATTGTGTCTCGTCACTGGCTGGATGAGATGCCTCCAACGCTGTTGCCAATCTATCAAAGGCTTCGCCGGCAGGCCGATGTTGTCAAGCTGGTCGGTAGAGCCAATCACTTGGCCGAGATACTACCCGTGCTGAACTTCTTGCATCAATCCACCAGTCCAGTGATAGGTCTGGCTATGGGAAAAGCCGGACAACTGACACGCCTCCTTGCCCCTTGCTTCGAGCACTGCTTGTTAACCTACGGCACTTTAAGCTCGGAAACGGCCACGGCTCCCGGACAACTAACCATAGATGAGATGGTCGAGCTTTACCATCTGAATCATGTCGGCCCTCATACAGCTATACATTTGCACCTGTGCGCGAGCGCAGCATTAGCCGAGCAAGGTACACATCAAAATCCGGCGGCCACGCCCGGAGAGGTGTTACACCTCCCACTGGTGATTTCTCAAGGCGAGGTCGCCGATCTGGTAGCCGGGCTACAGGCTTGCCTGCCTCGCTTGAGCATCACCTCTGATGCGGCGTTAGCAGCAACTCTATAAGCATGGCCTGCCTGATCACCCGATGCCGCTCGTCCCTGGATACGGGATCAACGTCAACTAAATCAGAGAAGAGATGAAGATGACTGCTATTTCAAACCATCGTCAGGCGACACGCCTTGAGTTCACTGCCGGAGAGCCATCGCATACGGAGATCGTTCTCGGTCGAGGCATTCTTAAAGAACTGCCTGCTTACCTGAGCGATTATTCCGGTAAACAGATGATACTTGTTTCGGACGAGTCTGTTGCCCGATTGCACACCGCCTCTCTGCGCGACTCTCTCAGCAGCGCCGGCTTCAAAGCGCACTTGTTGACTCTACCGGCAGGCGAAAGGTCTAAAACACTTGAGACGATGGTTGAGTTATATGGAGCCTGTCACGATTTACGTGTCGGTCGCAGAGATCTGATCGTTGGCGTCGGCGGAGGGGTGGTCGGAGATATGGCAGCAATGCTGGCCGGTACATACCTCAGAGGACTCGATGTCATCCAGATACCAACTACACTTTTGGCGATGTCTTCATCCAGCTTTGGCGGTAAGGGGGGAGTGAACTTTCTAGGTTATAAGAGCTTGATTGGCATGTTCAAACACCCTTTGCTCGTACTCACAGACCTCGACCTCCTTGATACCTTGCCCGCGATTGAATTCCAGTCCGGTCTGGGAGAATTGATTAATGTTGGCGTTCTTGGCGCGCCACAGATTTTTGAAACTTTGGAATCAGAGGGTACAGCCGACCTGGAAAAGCTAATCATTGCTGCCATCGAATGCAAGATGGAGTTTATCAAAGCCGATCCCTATGACCGGCTCGACGTCCGGGCCAAGCTTCACCTCGGGCATAATTTCGGCCACGCTCTGGAAAAACTGAGCGGCTTTACATTGCCGCACGGACTGGCCGTTTCGGTCGGGCTGCACATCGCCAGCCGACTGGCGGCAGAGATGGAGCTTTGCCCGCCATCACTTCCAGAGCGTATACATCGCACGCTTCTCTCCATCGGCTTACCGGGCACTCTCAACGGATACCATCCGGAACAAGTGATAACTGCGATGCGCAACAAGGCTCCGCACGGGCGACTACGTGTGATTTTGCCGACTGCTCTGGGGCAGGTTGTCTTTGTTGACGAGGAGCAGATTCCGCTTGAGCGGCTGCGAGATTTGCTGAAGACACTGGTCTTAGAGGGAGCGAGTTGGAGCGCCTGAAGAATGACCCGTTGCGAGTCGGCATTATCGGAGCCGGTCGCATCGTTGAGAGAGTGCATCTCCCTCTACTCAACAACATGCCGGGCATCTGCATGGCCGGACTATTCGATCCGGATGTCAGGCGAGCAATGATAGTCGCCGAGCAACAGGGAATCCTTAAAGCGTGCCAAAGTCTTGATGAGTTGTTAAGCCTGAGCCCGGACGTGATGCTGATAGCCTGCCCCAATTATCTTCACGCAGAAATGACAATTGCTGCGCTCGAAGCGAGAGTTCACGTCTTATGTGAAAAGCCTATGGCAACCAATGTCAGGGACGCTGAGAGGATGATAGAGGCTGCACGCCGTGCGGGACGGGAGTTGATGGTCGCCTGTACCAATCGGTTTCGTCCGGAGGTCATCGCTCTTCAGCGGATCATCCGGGAAGGGCAGCTAGGTCGGATTACATCGATCCGCTGCGGCTGGTTGCGCCGTAATGGCATCCCCGGCTTAGGCACATGGTTCACCCGTCGCACAATGGCTGGCGGCGGAGTCTTGATTGACCTGGGGACACACCTTATCGATCTTGCAATCTGGCTGGGTGGGCTTCAACGGTTGCTCAAAGTCGATTGTGTGTTTGATCGCACTGTCAGTTCTCAAGCGCAGGCCGAATGGTATTTGCCCGGCGGCCCGACTGTAAAAACAGATTGCGATGTGGAGATCAGCGCGACCGGCTCGGCCCTCTTTGATGGGCCGGTTGAATTGGAAATTGAAGTTAGTTGGGCCTCTGATGTGCCGGACGATCAAACCTTCTTACATTTCGGCGGAACTCGTGGCACGGCCCACCTGGATACCCTTTTCGGCCTCAGTCCTTCGGGCCATCGCCCGCGACACCCGTTACGCATCTGTGTTGACAGTCGACTGGTAACTTCCGAGGTCACCAGTGCGACCGATGTTCTGCAACCATATAAAGCTCAGTGGGAATTCTTTTTGGAAAGCATTCGGCGCGGCCAGACTCTATCTACAGAGTTGAGTGTCAATCTGGCCACGGTACAGATGATCGAGGCGATGTACCGGAAGATTGAAGGTTGCTGATGAGTGATTTCTCCACACGAGTTGAATCGCTTTCTCCGGAAAGGCGACGCCTCCTTGAGTTGCTTCTCATGGAGAAAAAGGGGAGCGCCTCGCGCGGCGAGAGCGTCATCTCTCGGCGCAAAGCTGATTCTTATCCTCTCTCCTTCGCCCAGCAGCGACTCTGGTTCCTGGATCAACTGGAGCCGGGTAATTCCGCTTACGTCATGCGGATGGCTATGTGCCTTTTAGGACGGCTCAGTGTATCCGCGCTGAAAGAGAGCCTCAATGAAATCCTGCGCCGGCATGATTCTCTGCGCGCCACCTTTAAAAGCTTCGACGGCAACCCGGTTCAGGTCATCGGCCCAGCCGCGACTGTAGAGCTGCCCATTGTTGATCTTCAGCAGTTATCTAAGAACGGGCGGGAATCGAAGGTCTGGCAGTTGGCTACTGAAGATGCCCAGCGCCCCTTCGACTTGATGCGTGGTCCTGTGTTGCGAGTGAGCTTGATAAAGCTTGAGGCGGAGAATCACATCCTGTTGATAAGCATGCATCATATCGTTTCCGACGGGTGGTCAATGGGAGTCTTTGCGCATGAGATGGCAAGCTTGTATCGGGCCTTCTCTGCGGGCGAGCCATCGCCCCTGCCCGAGCTTCCCATCCAGTACACGGATTTTGCCTCCTGGCAGCGCGCGTGGCTGCAAGGGGAAACGCGAGAGGCTAATCTAGCCTACTGGAGACAGCAACTGGGCGGCGACCTGCCTGTGATAGAACTCCCCATGGACCGTGTGCGACCTGCTGTTCAGGGCTTTCATGGCGCAACGCAGTCATTCGACTTCCCCAGGAGCTTATCAGAATCCCTCAAAGCGCTGGGCCGTAGCCAGGGAGCCACGCTGTTCATGGTGTTGCTGACAGCCTTCAAGGCGTTACTTCATCGCTACACCGGGCACGAAGATATTATCGTCGGCTCACCCATTGCCAACCGGAATCGAAGCGAACTGGAAGGCTTGATAGGCTTCTTTGTCAATGCCTTGGTGCTGCGTACCGATCTCTCGGGCGATCCAACTTTTCTGGAAAGTTTAAGGCGAGTGCGGGAAGTGTGCCTGGGTGCATACACGCATCAGGATTTGCCTTTTGAAATGTTAGTTGAGGAATTGCAGTCGGAGCGCGACCTCAGCCGCCAGCCGCTATTTAATATCATGCTTTCACTACAGAATGCCCCGGTGCAGCCTTTGCAGGTTCCATCTCTAACTATCAAGCCCGTACAGATTGATAATAAGACCGCAAAGTTTGATCTGGAAGTGACGCTCAGCGAGAACAGCGCGGGCCTCAGCGTCTTGGTGGAGTACAACACAGACCTCTTTGAAGCAACCACCATCACCCGCTTGCTTAATCACTACCGAAACCTCCTCCAATCAATTCTCCTCAACCCACAGCAACCCATCTCTCAACTCTCTCTGCTCGACCACCCGGAACAGCATCAACTGCTGGTCGAATTCAATGACACAGAATCAGCCTCTCCTCATCAGCAGAGCTTGGCCCACTTGTTTGAAGCCCAAGCTGAGCGGACACCCGACCGCGTGGCCTACGTCTGCGAGGAGCAGTATCTCAGCTATCGAGAACTGAATCGCAGAGCCAATCGGCTGGCTCATTATCTGCGAAGGCTGGGAGTCGGGCCGGAGATAGGAGTCGGAGTCTGCCTGAAGCGTTCGCTTGAGAGTGTCATTGCGCTGATAGCGATAGTGAAAGCGGGAGGAGCGTATGTGCCGGTGGATGTGGGGCACCCTGAGAGTGAGCAGCGGTACATGATAGAGGAATCGGGGGTGCGGGTGGTGCTGTGTGAGAGAGGGTGGAATGAGAAGGTGAGTGTGAGAGGTGGAGCGCGGGTGGTGTGTGTGGAGGAAGAGAGCAAGGTAATTGCGGAGGAGTCGGAGAGCAATCCTGAGAGAGAGGGAGGCGTGTGGAATGTCAGTCACATCATGTACACGTCAGGTTCGACGGGAGAGCCGAAGGGAGTGGTGGTTGAGCAGCGGCAATTGCTGAACAGGTTTGAGTGGATGTGGAACGCATATCCTTTTGCGGCGGGTGAAGTCGCATGTCAAAGGACGACGGTGAGCTTTTCCGTCTCACTCTGGGAGATGCTCGGACCTCTGCTCAAGGGCGTGCCTACAGTAATACTGCCCGATGCAGTGGTAAAAGACCCGCCGAGACTGGTTGAGGCTCTCGCTACATATGCGGTCACTCGTATCATGCTGGTGCCATCCTTGCTTCGCGCAGTATTAGACAGTGGTATTTTTGAGCACCACTTGCCTCAATTGAAACTGTGGATTGTAGCCGGTGAACCCTTCTCGCGCGAGCTGTACGAGAAGTTTAGCGAGGCTCTGCCTGCTGCTCATTTGTGCATAGATTACGGTGCAACGGAGATGCACGGGGTCGCCTGGTATGACACGCGACAGCCGCGCGGCGACGAGCGGCGGCGTCTGCCGATTGGGCGGGCAATCAGCAACACGAAATTTTATCTGCTCGATGTAAATCAGCAGCCTGTTCCCATCGGCGTGACTGCCGGGATATACGTTGACAGCATAGGGCTGGCACGCGGCTATCTAAATAGACCGGACCTGACGGCTGAAGTTTTTGTTCCCAATTCTTTCAGTAACAAACCCGGCTCAAGGCTCTACAGGACAAACGACCTTGCGCAATACCGTCCCGATGGGATGTTAGAGTATGTGGGTCGGCAGGATTTTCAGGTAAAGATCCGTGGCAATCGCGTGGAGTTGGGTGGCATTGAAGCCATCTTGAAAGAACATCCGGCAGTTGCGCAAGCTGTGGTGATTGCGCGGGATGCGGAGCGGCTACAGGAACAAAAGCGACTCGTTGCTTATATAGTGCCGTCACTGGAACTGCGCCCCACCATCAGGGACTTGCGGCGCTTTGTGAGCCAGCGAGTGCCTGAATATATGGTGCCATCGGCATTTGTCCTGCTCGATGCGCTCCCGCTTTTACCTAACGGTAAGATAAATCGTCGCGCGCTACCCTCGCACGACGAGGCCGTCAGACCGGAATTGGAAGAAGAGTTCCTGCCGCCACGCACGCCGGAAGAAGAGATGCTGGCAGGTATATGGGCCGACCTTCTGGGTGTTGAGCGCATCGGTATACTTGATAACTTCTTTGAGCTGGGCGGGCATTCACTGCTGGCAACCCGCATCGCTTCCAGAATACGCGAGGTCTTTCACGTAGACCTGCCGCTGCGCCGCCTGTTTGAATCACCGACGATTGCCGCCCTGGCCGCCAGCATCGAAACTGCTCGTCAAACAAGGGGAGCTTTGCAGATTCCCCCCATACAGTCTGCTCCACGGCATGAGCATTTGCCTCTATCCTTTGCCCAGCAGCGGCTCTGGTTCATAGATCAGCTTGAGTCCGGCGGGGTCGCTTACAACATCCCAATCATCGTGCGCTTGACGGGTACGATTAACACGCCGGCGCTCCACCAAAGCTTCACCGAGATTCTGCGCCGCCACGAAGCTTTACGAACGAGCTTTACGCTGGTGAATGGGTCTCCGGGACAGGTTATTGCTCCGGCGCAACAGATCAGATTCCCCATCATAGATCTGCAAGAGATTGAGCCAAGCGAACGAGAAGCAGTGGCCGGGCGGCTGGCTGCGTGGGAGGTAAAGCAGCCCTTCGATCTGACCAAAGCCCCTCTCCTGCGGATTATGTTGCTGCGTTTAGACGCCACCGAGCACTTGATGCTGCTAACGATTCATCATATCGCCTGCGACCGCTGGTCTTTTAATGTACTCATCGAAGAGTTGACGGCGCTTTATACAGCTTATTGTGAAGGCAGACCATCACCCTTGCCTGACCTGCCAATCCAGTACGCTGATTTTGCGCTCTGGCAGCGCCAGTGGTTGCAGGGCGAATTGTTGAAAGCTCAACTGGCATATTGGAAGCTGCAACTAACGAATGTTCCCATGTTGGAGCTGTCGCCGTCTCACCCACGAGCTAATGCCCAATCATTCCGAGGAGCGGTTGAGGTCGTGAAAACTCCTCGATCATTGTACAAGATGCTCAAGGAATTGAGTCGCCAGGAGGGTGTGACGCTGTTCATGACCTTGCTGGCAGCATTTAAAGCCCTGCTCTGCCGATACACCGGGCAGGAGGACATCACCATCGGCTCTCCTATCGCCAACCGCACCTTGCCACAACTGGAATGCCTCACGGGATTTTTTGCTAATACGCTGGCGCTGCGCACCGATTTGTCTAACAACCCCAGTTTTCGTCAGCTACTTAATCGTGTTCGAGAGACGTGTTTGGGAGCATATGCCTATCAGGATTTGCCTTTTGAGTATCTGGTCGAGGCTCTACAACCGGAGCGTAATCTGAGTTATAGCACACCGCTGTTCCAGGCAGTCCTCGTCCTACAGAATGCTCCAGTGGGTGCAGTGAGTTGGCCCGGTGTGAGTCTCACTCCTGTTCAAGTCCATAACGGGACAGCGAAATTCGATCTGACGCTAGAGCTGTTCGAGTCATCCGACGAACTTACGGGATGGCTGGAATACAACACTGATCTGTTTGACGCGCCAACTATTAAACGCCTCATCGGACATTTCCATACCTTGTTGGAGGGCATAGTCGCTAACCCGGACGAGCGGCTCTATGATCTGCCTCTCTTGACGGAAGCCGAGCGCCAGGAGTTGCTGGCGATACCTGATAGTGCCCAGATGCCTTCCGCCGATAGCAATGGGGAAATGCAATGGGAAGGACTCGATACGATTTCAGATGAAGAAATAATCCTGATGTTAAGAGAGCTACTGCCGGAGGGGAGAATTGAAACATGAAACAGACCGTTAAGAATATAGAAGAGCTTTCGCCGGAAGAAAGACGCGCTCTCCTTCCACACGTCCTTCAGAAAAAAATTGAACAGTTGAACCTGGCTCTTCAGGATAAGTGCATTCACCAGTTGTTTGAGGCGCAGGCGAAGACGCAGCCTGAAAGGGTCGCGTTAATCTCAGAAAGTGGACGCTTGACGTATGGGGAGCTGAACGCCCGTGCCAATCAATTGGCACACTACCTGCGGGCGCAGGGTGTCATGCCGGAGTCGCTTGTTGGGCTGTACATGAAATCCTCTCTGGAAAGTGTCGTGGCAATTTTAGCGATTCTGAAAGCGGGCGGGGCTTATCTGCCACTGGATACAGCGTCGCCGCCAAAGCGTCTGGCTTTGATGCTGAAAGATTCAGAGCTGTCCATATTGATTAGCCATGAGCAACTGCTTAACAATCTACCTGACCAGCAGGCGCGTGTAATCGGTACCGATTCAGACGCGGAGGCGATTGCGCGACACAGCGAGGCAGACCCGATCAACAATACGACATTAGAGAACCTCGCGTGTGCTCTCTACTCGGGGCGGCGAGCTGTTCTAGTCGAACACCGTGGGTTATGTAATCGTCTGAGTTGGTTTCAAAGAGCGTTCTCATTGACGACGAGCGACGTTGTTTTGCAGCGGGCTCCCTTGTTTCAGTCTGCGTCTAACTGGGAAATCTTCTTGCCTCTGGTGTACGGCGCGCGGCTGGCGATCATGGCTTCGGATGCTGATGACAGCCCGGCTCATGTAATCCGTTTTATAGCCGAACAACGGATCAGCATCGCGCACTTTGTACCGTCAGATCTATCGCTCTTTCTGGATGCTCTGGCCGGGGGCTCGCCATCTCAGCTAAGTTCGCTTCGTTTGATTCTTTCCAGCGGTGAGCCGCTGCCGCAAGTAGTCGTCGATAAATACTTTCAATATTTCCCACGCGGGTTGCATTATCTACACACTATTCCTGAGGCTGGCGGGGAAGTGGCTTCACATGCTTGCCGTCCCGGCGACGCCAGAGCTTTCATGCCCATCGGCCCTGCTACGAACAACTCGGTGTATCTGCTTGCTAAAAACATGCAGCCGGTCCCAATCGGAGTGACGGGCGAAATATACGTTGGCGGGGCTGGGTTGGCGCGTGGTTATCTAAACGCGCCAGCCGAGACCACGAGGCGCTTTGTTGAGAATCCGTTTTCCAATCTACCGGGCGACCGTCTGTTCAGGACAGGGGAATCGGGCCGCCGCCTGAGCGATGGCAGCTTTGAGCTTGTCGGCTCGAAAGAACGCCACGCCTGGCTCGGTGGCAACAGGATAGATTTGGACGAGATTGAAGCAGCACTGATAAAAGAAGCTTCGTGTGAAGAATGTAGAGTGATGGCGCGAACAACTGAGCACGGCACTCGCCAATTGATAGCCTACATAGTTGCGACCGGACCGTTTTCACCTGAGCGATTCGAAACGCATTTGCAATCGCTTCTGCCCGCTTACATGCTTCCGAGTGCCTACGTCCCATTGACGAATCTCCCGCTGACGGCGGATGGTCAGGTGGACGAACAAGCGCTGACCCGCTTACAGGTCATTGACTCCGACTTGCTCCAACATTGGGAAGAGCGCTTGCGCTCCATGCCGGAGATTCAACAGGTAGCGGTGATAGTTCAAGATCATACCGAGAGCCTTCCCCCACTGCATCTCTCAGACCTGCTCCCCGAATGGAAAGCTGGCGCAACTGATGAAACCGATGGCTCGGAAATTTTTACTGCGCCCGACCGTACGGCACGGGAAGAGACGGAATCAAAGCCTCTTGCTATCAGCGAGGGCGATCCGTTGCCGTATGAGCCGGATGCGCCTGCTGTGTTATCGCAGGCTTTACAACGGGCTGCCGGTTCAGAGCCACAGAGAGGAATGATCTATATACAATCGGACGGGACGGAGATAACTCAATCTTATGCAGAGTTGTTAGAAGAGGCTCACCGGATTCTGGCGGGCCTGCGCAAACTGGGCTTAAAGCCGCAGGACAAGGTAATTTTCCAGCTGGACCTCAATCAGGATTTCATACCTGCCTTCTGGGGCTGCGTGCTGGGCGGCTTTGTCCCTGTGCCCATCTCAGTTCCGACCAGTTACGATCAGACCAATAGCGCTGTTAATAAACTCCACAACGCATGGTTAATGTTGAATCGTCCTCTCATACTGACGAGCGCAAAGCTTGCCCCGGCTGTTCGTTCATTGTGGTCGCTGCTTGAGTCGGCAAATTTTGAGGTCGCAGCGATTGACGATTTACGAAGCTGCGACGTGTACCGCGACGTGTACCCTTGCCAGCCGGATGATCTGGCTATTCTGCTTTTGACTTCGGGCAGCACGGGTCTTCCGAAAGCTGTGATGCAGAGCCATCGCAGTCTCTTGAGCAGGTCTGCCGCGACTGCGCGGATGAACGGCTTTACACAGGAGGATGTTTCTTTGAACTGGTTCCCGCTCGATCATGTGGGTGGGATTGTGATGTTTCATGTGAGAGATGTTTACCTGTGCTGTCGGCAGGCGCATGTGCCGACGGAATCCTTGCTACAGAATCCGCTGAAGTGGTTGGATTGCATTGAGCGCCATCGCGTGACCATTACGTGGGCTCCGAACTTCGCCTATGGACTTATCAATGCTCAGGCCGAAGAGCTGTCCCAGAGGCGCTGGGATTTGTCCAGCTTGCGTTTTATCCTGAACGCAGGTGAGGCGATTGTCGCCAAAACAGTGAGACGTTTTCTGGAATTGCTCATCCCTCACGGGCTGCCTGCAACCGCCATGCACCCGGCCTGGGGCATGTCCGAGACCTCTTCGGCAGTAACCTACTCCCATAACTTTTTACTGGATTCAACCAGCGATAGCGATTCGTTTGTCGTCGTCGGAAAGCCGATTCCGGGCTTTTCCATGCGAATCGTAGACGCCGAAGACCGACCCGTCGAAGAGGGAACAACCGGTCGCCTTCAGGTCACAGGGCTGAGTGTTACCTCCGGGTATTTTCAGAATCCAAAAGTTAATCAGGAATCTTTTACTGCCGATGGGTGGCTGAAGACAGGCGATCTGGGTGTTCTGAAGGATGGCGCTCTGACAATCACCGGTCGGGAAAAGGATGTCATTATCATTAACGGCGTCAATTACTATAGCCACGAGATCGAATCGGTGGTTGAAGAGGATAAAGGCGTAGAAGTCTCCTACACTGCTGCCGTTGCCGTTCGTGAGCCGGGCAGCGATACCGATAAGGTGGCCGTCTTCTTCAGCCCGGCGCGCTCGCACGAGGCCGAAGCGGTCGGCCTCATCAAGCAACTGCGCAGCCGCATAGTTAAAAACATCGGCATCAATCCGGATTATCTGCTACCTGTGGAAAGGGATGTCATTCCCAAGACGGCGATCGGCAAGATTCAACGCGCGCAGCTTAAAAATCGCTTCGAGGCAGGGGAGTTCGACTCGATTCTAAAGCAGGTAGATATTTTGAGCGGGAATGCTAATACCATCCCGGATTGGTTCTACAGAAAAATATGGCGGCGGAAGGAAGCGCGCGATCTAGCGCCCCGACCTATTTCGGGGCTGTCTCTGATTTTTCTTGACCGGCTGGGATTGGGAAAGTCGCTCGGCTCAGATCTGGAAAGACGACAATCAAGCTGCGTGTATGTTGAAGCGGGAGACGATTTCCTACAACTCGGCGACGATCACTATCAAATCAATTCGCAGGATCCTGCGCAGTATAGACGCTTGCTGGCTTCGTTGGCTGAAGCTAATGTTCCCATCCAACAGATTCTGCACCTCTGGACTTATGATGAGACTGTCAGAACGGATATTAGTCTCGACTCACTTGAGCGCGCTCAGGAACTGGGATTGTATAGCCTTCTTTCCTTGGTGCAGGCACTAGCACAGCGCCAGGGCAGCGAACATACGGCAAATTTGCTGGTCGTTTCCAGCAACATGCAGTTCACCTCGCCGACTGATGAGATTGCCTGCGGGAAAAGCCCCCTTCTGGGTCTTATCAAAGCGATGCCACAGGAGTTGCCCGGGTTGAATTGCCGGCATGTTGATTTACCCGTAGAGGAGCTTGAGTTGAATGTTGCCCGCGTGCTCCACGAGATAAATGTTGCGGAAGCAGACACAGAGGTGGCTTACCGCCACGGGCGACGACTTGTTCCTCGTCTGGAGAAAGTCCACCTACAGCATGAAGAAACGCAAGCCCTACCTTTCAAACCGGGCGGAGTGTATCTGATTAGCGGGGGACTGGGAGGGATTGGCGTAGAGCTTTCCAGGTATCTGTTGAACACCTATGGCGCGCGCCTTCTGTTAGTCGGAAGAACTCCACTTGTGGACAAGGGCGGCGAGCAAACTGGTAAAGCTCGGTCAGATAAGATAGCTGATCGCGTTGAAGCCTTACGGATGCTCGAACAGCTTGATGGAGAAGTCGTATATGAAAGCGTTGATATTTGCGACCCAGATCAATTGAAGCAGGTAGTTAAGAAGATAAAATCCAGCCGGGGCTGGGAGCTGGACGGGGTGATTCATCTGGCGGGGATTCTGCAAGAGCGCATGCTGCTTGATGAAACACACGAGAGCGTAGCCGCCGTCCTCAGACCAAAGTTGCTCGGCACATGGGCACTCGACAGGCTCGCCAAACAGCAGCCCGGTAGCCTGTTCATTTCTTTCTCATCGGTGAATAGCTTCTTCGGGGGGGCGATGATAGCTGCGTATGCTGCGGCTAACAGCTTTGTCGAAAGCTTTGCTCACTATCAAAGATACAAATCCTCAATGCAGAGTTACTGTTTTAGCTGGAGCATGTGGGATGAGGTTGGGATGAGCCTGGACTATCCGAAAAAGGAGCTGTCACGTGCTCGCGGCTATCATAGCATTTCCGTCAGAGAGGGATTGAATTCTTTACTGGCCGGTTTATATCACAATCAAAAATCCCTTCTGATTGGATTGAGCGGCACAAATAGACACATTCGCTCGTACGTCGAAGCGAAATCTTACCAGGCGCAGAAACTATGCGCGTACTTCACTGCCGGAACAGATCAGCCGCCCCTCTCAGGTTTAGAAGAACCCGCAGTGAAGGATCGCTTCGGGGTTCCCGGTAGTTGCCAGTTCTTCCGGCTCGATGAGATGCCCACCACGACAGACAGTAATGTGGACCTGAGATTATTAATCGAGCAGGCGAACCGCACGTCCCAATCGGCAAGTTCCTACGTGGCGGCGCGTACAAGTACCGAGCGAGCCATCGCGGCGATTTGGAAGGAGGTGCTTTCCGTAGAACGAGTAGGCATCCATGATAATTTCTTTGATCTTGGTGGAAGCTCATTACGCATGGCCCAGGTGCTGGCCCAATTGCGGACGGGCCTGGACCAACAGTTAGCGATGACAGAGTTGTTTCAGCATCCCACAGTCGCTTCGCTTGCAAATTATCTGGATGAAGCGAAACGGGAATCACCTCCCCTTCAGATGAGCTACGACCGGGCGGAACTTCGTAAAGCAGCTATGAAGACGCAACATCGGAGCAACAGAGCGCATACCTGAAGCTTGGCACAAGCCAACACATCATTAAAAGAGCAAAGGAGAGATGTAGCATGACGAGCGGTGATCCGACCGATTACCCCAGAGGTATAGCTGTCATTGGTATGTCCGGTCTATTCCCCGGTGCCAATAGCGTCGATCAATTCTGGCAGAACTTGTGCAACGGCGTGGAATCCGTTTCATTCTTTTCCGATGAAGCGCTCCTTGCACGGGGAACGGACCCGGCGCTCCTGAGCAATCCGAATTTTGTCAAAGCAGCCACTCTGCTGCCAGACATCGAATGGTTCGATGCAGCCTTCTTCGGATTTCTTCCTCGTGAGGCTCAACTGATGGATCCGCAAATTCGAATCTTCATTGAATGCGCGTGGGCGGCTTTGGAGAATGCTGCTTATGATCCGCAAAGATTCAAAGGATCAATCGGAGTGTATGCGGGGGCGGGCATGAATACCTACTTGTTATCCATGCTCACATCTGATGTGAGAGCGATTAGACCTCTGGGTTCTATGAACGCCAGGATTCTAAATTCGAATGACTTCCTGACCACGCACGTATCATACAAACTCGGTCTTGAAGGCCCGAGCGTTAATGTGCAGACGGCTTGCTCAACCTCATTGGTGGCAATTCACATGGCCTGTCAAAGCTTGCTCAACGGAGAGTGTGATATGGCTCTCGCCGGGGGCGTGTCCGTCAATCTGCTTCAGCAATCAGGCTACTTTTATGAGCCGGGAGGAATCGCTTCACCGGATGGACACTGCCGCGCTTTCGATGCCCAGGCACGAGGTTGCGTTTTTGGCAGTGGAGTCGGAGTGGTGGTGCTTAAGAGACTGGCGGAGGCGCTCTCGCATGGAGATAGAGTTGATGCAGTGATTATAGGGTCTGCCATTAATAATGACGGCTCGTCGAAGGTAGGCTTTACCGCGCCCGGTGTTGGAGGGCAAGCGCAGGTAATTGCTGAAGCATTGGCCGTGGCAGAGGTGGAGCCTGAGAGCATCAGCTATGTGGAAGCGCACGGAACCGGAACTGCACTTGGCGATCCGATTGAAATCGCTGCCTTGACCCGTGCCTTTGGGGAGAGGACGCACGAGAAAGGATTTTGTGCTATCGGGTCGGTGAAAACAAATGTGGGACATCTGGATGCCGCTGCCGGAGTGACCGGACTTATCAAGACCGTTCTGGCTCTCAAGCACAAGATGATTCCTCCGAGCCTAAACTTTGAACAACCCAACCCGCAGATCGACTTTGAGCACAGTCCATTTTATGTCAATACCCGGCTGAGAGAATGGCCTTCCGGCCCCACACCCCGGCGGGCAGGAGTAAGCTCGTTTGGCATTGGGGGCACCAACGCGCATGTCCTTGTACAGGAAGCGCCGACCGTAGCGGCATCAGACGCTTCGCGTTCCTGGCACTTGCTGGTCCTGTCGGCTAAAACGCCCACCGCTCTGGAAGCGGCGACGCAGAACCTTGCAGCCCATTTGAAACAGCATCCGAGCATTGATTTGGCGGACGCGGCCTACACCTCTCAGTTAGGCCGCAGGGAATTCACTTACCGTCGGGCGCTGGTCTGCCGAGATGTGGATGATGCCGTGGCGACGCTAGAGACGAACAATCCCAAACGTATCTTTACGGGATGCCGGGTGCTTGATAATCGGCCCGTGATATTTCTCTTTCCGGGACAGGGCGCGCAATACGTGAGAATGGGATTGGAACTCTATCAGGCCGAGCCGGTATTTCGCGCACAGGTTGATCGTTGCGCCGCGCTGCTGGTAGATCATTTGGGGCTTGACCTGCGCGAAGTCCTATATTCGAGGGATGATTCCGAGGCGGTCAGGCAAGAGTTGAACCAGACATGGCTGGCTCAGCCGGCGCTGTTTGTGACTGAATATGCCCTCTCACAGCTCTTGATCTCCTGGGGCGTGCATCCGCAATCCATGATCGGCCATAGTATTGGAGAGTATGTAGCTGCATGTCTGGCTGGCGTTTTCACGCTCGAAGAAGCATTGCAGCTCGTGGCCGTGCGAGGAAAATTGATGCAGTCGCTACCCGGAGGCGCGATGATCGCCCTCAGCCTTTCAGAGGAAGCTGTGAAGCCTCTGCTGGGGCGACATCTTAGCCTGGCGGCAGTCAATGGAGCGGCGCAATGCGTAGTATCTGGTCCGGCGGAGGAAATTGAGGAGTTAATCAATCAGCTTACCGAGCGGCAGGTGGCAACTCATCGTCTACATACTTCTCATGCATTCCATTCCTCAATGATAGATTCCATTGTAGAACCTTTCGTTGAGGAGGTGAAAAAAGCTCATCCCAAACCGCCACGCATTAACTTCGTATCGAACGTAACAGGTCGCTGGATTACAGCAGCGGAAGCAACTGACCCTGCCTACTGGGGGCGGCATTTACGCCAGACTGTTCGCTTCGCCGAGGGCGTTGAGCAGCTATTGAAAGAACCGGAATTGATACTGCTTGAAGTTGGCCCGGGTCGAACTCTGAATACGCTGGTCAAGCCACACATAAAAGGGGAAGAACTTCTGCTCTCTACATTGCCGGGGCCTAAAGCTACATCCTCGGATGTTCAGAGCCTACTGGAAGTATTAGCCAAACTCTGGCTTGCAGGGACAAAGATAGATTGGCCGGGATTATATACGGATGAACGTCGTCGCCGCATACCTCTGCCGACCTACCCTTTTGAAAGACGGTATTACTGGGGAGATTTTGGGAAAACGAAATTGACAGCCAGTGAAGCTCTAGCACCTTCGGATAGAGTTGAATTGCCGATTGATGTAGACACAACCCCATCTTCGCTCGACTCTCGAATAGATTCAACGAATGCTTCTGTCAGGCCGCCAAATGAAGTCGAAAGAAGAATCGTGGCGCTATGGCAGGAACTGCTCGGCATCGAACGAATTGTTGTTGATGATGATTTCTTTGAACTGGGCGGGCACTCATTGCTGGCGACGCAGCTTCTATATCGCCTGCGAGAGATGTTTTCAGCGGATATGACATTGAGCGATCTTCTGGAAAAGCCTACCGTGGCCGGAATGGCCGAGACCATCGAGTTGTTCCGCCATGCTGACAATCAACTTCCAACCGGCCCAGTTGATTTGAATAAGGAGGCAACGCTGGATAGCACTATTCAGTGTGATGGTTATGTATCAGAGGCTCAAGTATCTGACCCGGCCTCAATCTTCCTGACCGGGGCAACCGGGTTTCTTGGGGCTTTCTTACTCGATGAACTCCTTGAGAAAACTAAAGCCAATATCTACTGCCTGGTGCGTGCCTCCGAGGCGCAGGAAGGCTACGCTCGAATCCAAAGCAATCTTCAAGCTTACTCGCTCTGGGACGAGAGTAAAGGGGCGCGAATCATCCCGGTCCTCGGAGATCTTTCCAAGCCTCTATTGGACCTTTCGCCTACGCAATTCCAAGCTTTAGCAGAGAATGTAGATGTCATCTACCATAATGGTGCGTCGGTAAAGCACACTTATCCGTATGCATTACTTAAAGCGCCGAATGTGCTGGGCACTCATGAAATTCTGAAGCTGGCAGCGCAGAATAAGACCAAGCCTGTGCACTTCATTTCGACAATGGCCGTCTTCTCTCCGATTAGCCCCTGGCCTGAAGATAAGGTGGTGCGGGAACAGCATATTCCCGAACAGGACAAAGGGCTTTTCAATGGCTACGTGGAGAGCAAATTCGTGGCTGAAAAGCTGGTCATGCTGGCACGCGCCAAGGGGATACCAATATCTATTTACAGAGTGGATCGGGTGGGCGGGGATAGCCAAACGGGTGCCTGCCAAACGGATGACTTTTTGTGGAGAATGGCAAAAAGCTGTATCCAGATAGAAAGTACTCCGGACCTGAATATTCCGTTACCCCTGGCCCCCGCGGATTATGTCAGCAAGGCCATCGTCTATCTCTCTCAGCAGAAAGAGTTGTTAGGCCAGACATTTCATGTGGTCAATCCTCATCCTTGTAGTGTAGCGCAGATTGCCGCCTCTATGCGCTCTCTGGGCTATCAAGTTGAAACGATTCCTTTTGAGCAATGGCTCGTTAAGCTCAGGAGTATGGCCGCCGAAGGAAACGTCGGCAATGCCGCGTACTCGTTAATGCCTTTTCTTAATGAAGTCAGTGGGATTTTAGCCACGCGAAGCGAAGCTTTACGAGATGAAAACCCCGAGGCCTTCAATCGAAATGATGTCCGGTTCGATTGCCAATATACACTCGATAAGCTCGCAGGTACTTCCATCACTTGCCCGCGCATAGATGACCGTCTGCTCAGGACATATTTCTCCTACTTCATCACTAACGGTTTTCTCGAACGACCGAGGGACATCGCTCACAGTACATATCAGTGAAGCCAATCACTCTAAATCGAGGAGGAATTAAAAGATGAGCGCACAGGGCTTGAACTCCCACGGTCGCACGATGAATCGGATGCTGCCTTTGCGCTGGCTGGGCGCGTTGCGGACTAAGCTCATGATAAACCGCAGGCCAGATGTAAGACTACGCATGATGATGGAAAGTTATAGAGCACCGCAAGCTATCTATGCAGCCGCACGTCTGGGACTTGCCGACCTGCTGACAGATGGTCCCAGAAGTGTATCCGAGCTTGCGGAAGCTACTAATACCTTCGCGCCATCGCTCCGCCGGTTGATGTCTGCGCTGGACAGCCTTGGCGTGTTTGCCGAACTGGAGGATGGCCGTTTCACCTTGACGCCTATGGGAGCCTGCTTGCAGACCGGGCAGCCGAACTCGCAGCGCAACTGGGTGCTTATCTTCGGCGATCTATACTATCGAGCATGGACGGGGTTGATTGATTGCCTTCATGATGGAAAGCCCGGATTCGATTACGTGTATCGAATGGGACTCTACGATTACATGGAGCAGAATCCGGCAACCGCGAAGATATGGGATGAGCTGATGGCCGACATGTCAAAGGAATGGATCATCCCAATCGCACACACCTATAATTTCTCTGACGTTAATACCATTGCTGATATAGGCGGGGGGCGCGGCGCGCTCATCGCGGAGATTCTCAAGGCCAATCCGCACATGCGCGGCATTCTTTTCGACTTGCCTCACGTCGTTGAGATTGCCGAAGATGTCCTGAAGGCGGCGGGAGTGGCGGAGCGCTGTGAGACAGTCGCCGGAGATGTATTCGACTGCGTACCGGAGGGCGCGGACGCTTACATCCTGGCGCGAGTCCTCTTCAATTGGTCAGACGATGATGCCACGGCGATTCTGAAAAGCTGCCGGCGCGCGATGAGCCAGCAGTCGAAGCTACTGGTAATTGAAAATGTGATGCCAGCTCACAACGCATCCGCTTTTCACAAGCTGTTAGACCTTTCTATCATGGTGACATTCCCGGGCCGCCTTCGTACCGAAGCGGAGCTTCAAGACTTCCTGACCGCGACCGGATTTAAGGTCAGCAACATTTTTCGGTTGCCTTTCATAAGCGTCATCGAAGCGCGGCCTGTATAGCGCGAGTGGCCGGAGGCCGGGGCGAGAGCGCCGAGCGTGGAAAATAAGATTCCACCTATCATTAGAATGGCTGGCGCTGATAGAAAAAGTGCCTGTCAAACAGCTAAAAATTGTAGCCTATTCGAGACGAAAAGCGTTAAGATACGCGCAGCCCTTAGATGGACGCGTGAAGAGCTTGAACATGCTTTTCCGTCCTTAAGCTTCACACCGCTGGGATCGCATTAAAAATTGAAGTCGCCCGAAGCCAACTCTGATGGAGGGAATGACGATGGCAAAGCCAATGGTGGAAATCAAAAATCTACACCGTGTTTTTCGCCGCGATAATCAGGAGATCACTGCGCTTAAGGAGATTAATCTGGATATTCCCGAAGGGGATTTCCTCGCGTTGATGGGGCCTTCGGGTTCGGGCAAAACAACCCTGCTTAATATCATGGCCGGTCTGGATCGGCCCAGTTCAGGAGTCGTGCGCGTCGGCGATATTGAAGTGCAGCGACTGAGCGAAGGCAAGCTGGCCGAATGGCGTAATCATCACATCGGATTCGTCTTTCAAATGTTCAACTTGATCCCGGTATTGACCGCCTTTGAAAATGTGGAGTTGCCGTTGCTGCTTACCGGCTTATCGAAACGGGAGCGGCGTGAGCACGTCATGATACCTCTCAAACTGATGGGCCTCTCTGATCGTCTCAACCATTACCCGCGCCAACTGTCCGGCGGACAACAGCAGCGCGTAGCCATCGCCAGGGCTATTGTCGCAGACCCGACCATCATCCTCGCAGACGAGCCGACAGGTAATTTAGACGCACAAGCGGCAACTGATGTTCTACACCTCCTACAGGAGTTGAATGAACAACTCAATAAAACAATCATTATGGTTACGCACGACCCTCGGGCCGCACAGCACGCAAAGCACGAGCAGCATCTTGATAAAGGTATGCTGTTGCCGTCAGGAGCTAGAAATAGCCTGGAGGGAGTAGCATGAATTATCCAGTTTTCATCTGGAAAAACAGTGTGCGTAATAAGCGGCGCACGATTCTTACCGTGTTGAGTGTTGCGCTGGTGCTGTTTGTGCTGTCCACACTGGTGACGTTCATCAATGAGATTGATCGCAATCTGGCGGCGGCGAACCCGTTGCGGCTGATCACACATCATGCCGTATCGCTAACGAACCCCTTGCCCATACGCTATGGCTCGCAGATCGAGAAAGTCCCCGGCGTCATTGCGGTCACGCCGATGGTCTATTACGGCGGAATTTATATTGATCCACCCCACACCGATTTTGCTCAATTTGCCTGTAACCCGCAAACGCTATTTGACATCTACCCGGAAATCCAAATACCCGCGGAGCAGAAGCAAGCATTCGCGAGAGAGCGAACTGCTGCCGTCGTCGGTCGCCGGAAAGCAGCGAAACATGGCTGGAAGCTGGGCGACCGAATTACCATCAAGGGTTCGTTTTATCCGGTTGATCTGGGTCTGACGATTCGCGGCATTTTCGATGGTAGCGCCATTGACGAATCACGCATCTACTTCCACTACGCATATTTCGAAGAGGCAACGAGTCGTCAGGGACTGACGGAAATCTTCTGGGTTCGCGCCGATCAGGTTGACGCGGTTCCGCGCATTGTCGAAACGATTGACACCATGTTTAAAAATACGGATGCGCCCACCAAAACAGAGACGGAGCAGGGATTCAGCATGGGCTTCATCTCCAGATTTGGCAGCCTCAAGAGGCTCATCTTAACCATTAGCAGCGTCATCATTTTTGCAATTCTTCTCATCACGGCCAATACCATGGCGATGTCTGTGCGCGAGCGAGTGCGCGAGATAGCTGTGTTAAAGGCGCTCGGGTTTCAGCGACGCAAGGTGCTTGGTTTGCTCATCGCCGAAAGCATCTTGATCACCTTCACTGGCGGCTTGATAGGTTGCGTGGGAGCGCGGCTTCTATTTAGCTACTTTGACATCACCGAATCCCTGCCGGGACTCTTTCAGGGGTTCGAGGTGACGTGGGGAATTATCGCACTCGGACTTGCACTCTCAATCCTCGTCGGTCTGCTGAGCACTGTGATTCCCGCTACGCGCGCCGCGAATCTGCGCGTGGCCGATGGGTTAAGGCACGTCGGGTGAGAATCACGAGCGGCATTGAGGGAGCAAATAACAGGAGCCGCTTGCTTTCAGCTACAGCTTATTTCCGTCCGCGTGGGGGCGTAGAGAGAAATGACCATACCGCTAAAATACAATTACCGCAGCCTTGTAGTGCGGCGCATCGGCACGCTGATGACGGTGCTTAGCATTGCGTTGGTTGTTTTTATCTTCATTAGCATTATGGCGCTGGCTAACGGATTGGAAACGGTGCTGGTGTCGTCAGGCGACCCGCTCAATGTGCTGGTGCGCAGGCACGGATCAGATTCCGAGCTCAGCAGTTCTGTCTCGCGCGAGGCGCTGCAAGCTATCAAGTATCTGCCCGGCATCCGACTCGACGGCGAAGGCAACCCGCTTGTCTCGCCTGAAATCATCATCAGCATCAACCTCCCCCGGCGCGGTCAGGAACAAGGCTCAAACATTAACATACGTGGTCTTTCGCCGACGGGATTGCTGCTGCGCCCGCAGATACGCCTGCTCGAAGGGCGAATGTTTCAGCCGGGGCTGCGCGAGGTGATCGTGAGTCGCGCCATCGCCAGCCGGTTTCAATCTACGGGGCTGGGTGAGCGGCTACAGTTCGGTAAAGGGGATTGGCAGGTGGTCGGCATTTTCGATGCAGGCGGCACTGTGTACGATTCTGAAATCTGGACAAATGCAGAGCAACTAGCCGGTGACCACAACCGGCAGACATACTCGACCGTGCTGCTGGGAGCCGTGGACCCTTCGGCAGTGCAGGCGATAACGGCTCGCATCGAGGGCGACCAGCAGAACAAGCTGATGGCTCAGACCGAACGGGAATATTTCCAGAAACAAACCCAGGCCGCCGGTGCTATTAAGACGCTGGCGATGTTCATTGTCATCGTCATGGGCATTGGCGTCTGCTTTGCTGCTATGAACACGATGTACTCGGCAGTCAGTTATCGTACTCAGGAGATTGCCACGCTACGCGTATTAGGATTCAAGCGACGCAGCATTCTGTTCTCATTTATGATTGAAGCACTCATGCTGACACTCGTCGGTGGCATCATCGGCAGCATCATGGCGCTCCCCATTCATGGCATCACAACGGGCACTGTCAGTTGGCAGACCGCGAGTGAAGTCGCGTTCGCTTTTCGGATCACTCCCGGGTTAATCGTAAGCGGGTTGGTTTTCGCCGCGCTGATGGGACTGTTCGGCGGCTTCTTCCCGGCACGGCAGGCTGCTCGTCAGTCACCGGCTGCCATGCTGCGATAGCCACTCTAAACCGCTCTATCTATTTCAGACCACATCTGGAAGCAGGCTGTATTAACCTGCCCTCGTTACTCTCACTTAATGTCCATTCACGTCCAGAGGATTGTTACACACAGGAGTAGCTGTATGGATACTCGGATGGTCGGCGTTATTGGAGCCGGTGTCATTGGCGGCGGGGTCGCGCAGAACCTGGCCCAAACAGGCTACGAGGTAGTTCTATTGGATGCCTCGGAAGAAATTCTGGAGGGTGCGAAAGGGCTGCTCGGGCGGAATATTCGGTTTCACGGCCTCTTTAAAAAAGAGCGAGAGAGCGACAGCCCGGAAGTGATTTTGCGTCGAATCAACTTTTCTACCAACTATGGTTTGCTAAAGGAAGCGGACTTCGTGATTGAGAACGTGACGGAAAAATGGGAAATCAAAAAGGAGGTTTACGCGAAGATAGATGCTGTCTGTCCCGCACATTGCATTTTCGCGGCGAACACTTCAGCCATCCCCATTACACGCCTTGCTTCAGTAACGAAGCGAGCTCCACAAGTTATCGGCATACATTTTATGAACCCGGTTCCGATGAAAGAGACGGCTGAAGTGATTCGCGGTTATCACACCTCTGACGAAACTCTGGAGGTGACCAAACGCTTATTGACCGGGATGGGCAAGCAATACGTCGTCGTCAACGACTCGCCGGGCTTCGTTGCCAATCGCATATTGATGTTGACTATCAATGAAGCCATCTATGTGCTGCAAGAGCGAGTAGCATCGGCGGAGGATGTGGACAGAATATTCAAAGCCTGTTTCGGTCACAAGATGGGGCCGTTGGAGACGGCTGACTTAATCGGACTGGATACCATTCTTTACTCTATAGAGGTTCTGTATGAAAGTTTTAATGATAGCAAGTATCGCCCGTGCCCACTGCTTAAGCAGATGGTAGACGCAGGCTTGTATGGACGCAAAAGCGGTCAGGGTTTCTACCTCTATTCGGATGGGTTGCCCCAATCCTGAAAATTGAAGGGTATTGAATCAGCCATGCAGAAGAATAAAGCAGAGATTAGAGCATTTCTTTCGCGTTTCTTCCGTACCTCCGAGTTGACAGATGATGCTGATATTTTTGCTCTCGGCCTTGTCAATTCGCTGTTTGCTATGCAGTTGGTTCTATTCATAGAGCAAAAATTTAAGGTCACAATCGAAAGCGATGACCTCGAAATCGAAAACTTCAGGACCATAAATGCTATTGCCCACCTGCTTGAGCGTAAGAACGCTTTGAGCACGCAAGCGGTCTAGGTCGCCGCAGAAATTTACAAGCCAGACAAGACGTAGCGCGCAGGCAATTCCGTGAGAATGGAGCTGACAACTCAGCAGGAGAACGCCAGGGCCGCATTCAGAAGCTTTGCGAACGAAGAGATTGCGCCTCGTGCGAACCTGTTTGACCGGGAAGAGCGTATCCCCGCCGACCTTCTGGGAAAGCTGGCTGAGAAAGGCTATCTGGGCGCTACCTTGCCGGAGGAATTCGGCGGCCAGGGCATGGACATGATTACCTATGGTTTGCTTAATGAAGAAATCGGGCGGGCCTGCTCGTCAGTGCGAAGTCTACTCACAGTTCACAGCATGGTTGCTCAAGCCATTTTGAAGTGGGGTAGTAAACAACAAAAGCAATTCTGGATTCCCATGTTGGCCCAGGGCGAAGTCATCGCAGCTTTCGCTTTAACCGAGCCGAACGTCGGAACTGATGCTAAGGCCATTGAGACAAGCGCGGTCGAGGCAGGCGATTTCTTCATCTTAAATGGTCATAAAAAATGGATTACATTCGGGCAGGTTGCACATGTGTTTCTGGTTTTCGCGCAATGCGAAGGGAAAGCCTGTGCCTTCCTGGTTGAGCGGAATACTCCGGGGTTCTCTATCAAACCAATATCGTGCATGCTGGGCACCAGAGCATCCATGTTGGCCGAGATCCATATCGAGGGGTGTCGAATTCCGAAAGAGAATTTGGTGGGCCGGGTCGGGTTCGGGATTGATGCCGTGGCCTCGTACGCGCTTGATCTGGGGAGGTACACGGTGGCCTGGGGCTGTGTGGGGATGGCTCAAGCCTGCTTAGAAGCTTGCGTCCGATATACAAGCGAGCGAAAACAGTTCGGAGCTTATCTCAGAGATTATCAGTTAATCCAACAGATGATCGCCGACATGGTGACGCGCGTCAAAGCCGCAAGGCTCCTTTGCCTTCAAGCAGGCTACCTCAAAGACACAGGCGATACGAGAAATTTTATTGATACTTTTATCGCCAAATACTTCGCCTCCACAATGGTTATGAAAGTGGCGAGCGATGCCGTACAGATACATGGCGCTCTCGGTTGTAGTAGTGAATGCGCCGCCCAAAGACACTTTCGAGATGCCAAGGTCATGGAGATCATCGAAGGCAGTACACAGATACAACAAATCACTATCGCCAAACATGCATATCAGGAATATGGGCCGATAGCTGAAGACGGACGGGTTGACTGAGCGACAATAAGGATAATAGCTATGGTTTACGCGGAAACCGAAGCTCTGGATAAAACACATCAAGAGACGAAAATCAAATGCGTGATCTGGGACTTGGATAACACGCTGTGGGACGGCGTGCTGCTTGAGGATGATGTCGTTTGCCTGCGCGAAACGGTCATTGAGGTCATCAAAACGTTAGACAATCGAGGCATCTTGCAATCCATTGCCAGCAAAAATGAGCACACCAAAGCTATGGAGAAACTGCAAGAGTTCGGACTCGACGAATATTTTCTATACCCGCAGATTAGTTGGAATTCAAAGGTCGCATCAATCAAAGCGACGGCGAAACTACTAAATATCGGGACTGATTCGATAGCTTTTGTTGACGATCAGCCATTTGAGCTGGACGAAATAAGTTTCTCATTGCCGGAAGTGCTCTGTATCAATGCGGCAGATATCAACAAGCTGCCGGACATGCCTGCAATGAATCCCAACTTTATTACTGAAGAGTCAAAAACGAGAAGGCAGATGTACCTCAGCGACATACAGCGTAAGAAGGCGGAAGAGGAATACGTCGGCCCAAGAGATCAGTTTTTAGCCACCCTGGGTATGGTTTTCACTGTCTCCTCGGCAGAGGAAGAAGACCTTCAGCGCGCCGAGGAATTGACTGTGCGCACGCACCAATTGAACTCTACCGGATATACCTACTCCTATCAGGAGCTTAATTACTTCAGGCAATCCGATCGTTATCAATTGCTCGTTGCAAGCCTCGATGATAAGTACGGAACTTATGCGAAAATTGGTTTAGCTCTCATAGAGCGCCTGCCCGAAGTGTGGACTATCAAGCTCCTTCTGATGTCTTGCCGCGTAATGTCCTGTGGAGTAGGCGCTATCCTGCTCAACCATATAATGAGATCAGCCAAAGACAAAGGCGTCCGCCTGCGGGCCGAGTTTGTTCCCAATGACAGAAATCGCGTGATGTACATTACATACAAGTTCGCCGGTTTCAAAGAACTCGAAAGGCAGGGAGACCTTATTGTCCTCGAAAGCGACCCTGAGCAGATTCCACCATCTCTGGATTATGTGAAGGTAAAGAATCTTGATGAAGACAGCCCACAGGCCGCGCGCTGGAGGTTAGCAACACGTAGAGCTTCGCTCTTCTGATTTGAGCGGCAAGTTTTGTCTGGAAATTTGATTATGAATAAGAATCTGAATAGTCAGGATGTCATACGACCCGCCCCAGGTCGGCAGGATGTATTGCTCGACGCCGAAGCCGAGGCGCGGCATGCGAAGAGTCATGCCGTAGATTTAATGCCAAGGCAAGAGCCGTTAACCAAACCCGCCCCGCTGCTTCGTGTTCGGTTGCCGAATAATCTGGAAATCGTGTGCCAGACGCGAGTTGAAGCCAACTACTTTTACCATGACATATTTGAAAAGCGCGTCTATCTACAGCACGGTATCACGCTCAATGACGGCGATTCTGTTTTCGATGTCGGGGCCAACATAGGTCTGTTTACGCTATTCGTTCATCAACAATGCAAGAATGCGATGGTCTACGCTTTTGAGCCTGCCCCGCCTCTATTCAAAATTTTACGGCTCAACACGGCTCTATGTGGGACGGGGGTGAAGCTCTTCAATTATGGCCTCTCCAATACGACCAAAGAAGCGGCATTTACTTTCTATCCAAGTAGCTCCGGGATGTCCTCTTTCTATGCGGATAAACAAGAAGAGAAGGAAGTCTTAAGGTCTATCATGCTCAATCAACTGCGGCAGGGCGTGGCCGGGATGGAGCAGTTGATGCAACATGCCGATGATTTACTGGAATTACGGTTTCAGAGCCAGACTTTTACTTGCCAGCTAAAAACAATCTCCGATGTCATTAGCCAGTCCAATGTCGGACACATAGATTTGCTCAAAATTGACGTTCAAAAAAGCGAGCTGGATGTTATCGCAGGCATCAAGGAAAATGATTGGGAAAAGATAAAGCAGATCGTTATAGAAGTACACGATATCGAGGGGCGTCTGGGTCAGATCGTTAATCAACTACGGAGGCGCGGGTACAATGTCGTGGCGGAGCAAGATGATTTATATGAGGGATCAACTATTTCTAATGTATATGCTGTTAGATAGATCAAGCGAGCGCATCTCGCGAGAGCCTGTGATTCCCGGCTTGATGACAAACACCATCAGCTAGACTTCCTCTCATAGCCATACACTGACAACCAGAACTCATGGGTCCGGAAATATCCGCCTCGTTTCCGCAGGATTTACCAAACTCTGTCAGAGGCGGCATGTAACGTCCTACTGCGCTGAGAAGATGGTCATTGGCTTCACCGCCAATGGTCCTTACATCAATACAGGTCAAATCGTTTTCTACGGGACGGAAATATTATTATGCTTGAGCCATATAAGTTGGTATCGCGCGATTCTAAGCCCACGGATACAGTGATCCGCGTTGGTGGAATCACTACTGGCAACAACGAGTTCGTGGTGATAGCCGGACCTTGTTCGGTCGAGTCACGCGCACAGATTTTGGAGACTGCGCACTTCGTTAAAGAGCATGGTGCGCATATCCTGCGCGGCGGCGCATTTAAGCCCAGAACTTCCCCTTATAGTTTTCAAGGTTTGGGAGTCCGGGGACTTGAATACCTGGCCGAAGCACGAGAGCAAACGGGCTTGCCGGTAATCACGGAAGTATTATCGCCGGAACTGATCGACGTCGTCGCCGAATACGCAGATATTTTGCAGATCGGAGCGCGCAACATGCAGAATTTCGAGCTGCTCAAATCAATCGGGCGATGTAAGAAACCAGTGTTGCTCAAACGGGGCATGAGTGCGACTATTGAAGAGTTTCTGTTGGCGGCAGAGTATTTGATTGTCGGAGGCAGTACGGATGTTATTCTTTGCGAGCGTGGCATTCGCACCTTCGAGCCTTACACGCGCAATACCCTTGATTTGAGCGCCATCCCGCTAATCAAGACCCTTTCTCACTTACCTATCATCGTTGATCCATCGCACGCCACCGGGAAACGACATCTTGTGCCTCCGCTTGCTAAAGCCGCGTTAAGCGTCGGTGCTCATGGCCTGATGGTCGAAGTTCATCCTGAGCCGGAGAAAGCTAAAAGCGATGGTCAACAGAGCCTACGGTTTACGGAATTTCAGCAGATGATGGCTGAGCTAAAGGAAATCAGCGCCGCAATGAGCAAACACCCCGTTGTCGTGTATGACGCATAGCGCATATTGCGATAAATCGGCGCAATCTAGTAAAATTACCCGGCAGAGGTTAGTAGAAAGCTGGTGTCGTCCATAACCTCTGTATCTTAAAGCTTGTGCGATCCCCTTCTAATGCATTAATGAGCCGGATCAAACAAGAGAATTATCATCGGCCTATCACATAAAAACTTCTCTGAAGGCCGTAAATGGAACAAACCCAAACTCAAATCAGAAAGGATTTGCAGGAACTACGCATTGACCGTCAGCCGGTAGCTCATCGCAGGCTGCGCGGGCGGCGATGGCTTCTTGTGCTCGGAGTTATCGTTGTCGGCTTTGTCGTGCTGGCGTTCGTCGTAAAGCGCCTTGATGTAGCATCCGAACTCAGTCCGAAGCCCACCCCGGCGCAAGTGGCGGTAGTGCCGCAACAGGGCTTGAGCAATTCGCAGCCAGTGTTGACGGCTGCCGGTTATATTATTGCGCCCCATGAGGCGGAAGTGTCCTCTAAGATCACCGGGCGCGTGACCTCGCTTGTAGTAAAAGAAGGTGATTTCGTCAACCGCGATCAGGTGATTGCTCGGCTGGATGATAGCGAGCAAAGTGCGCAGGTGCGTCAGGCCCAGGCCAACCTGGCGGCGACCCATGCACGACTGGCTGAAGTAGTGAGAGGGGCGCGCCCGCAAGAGTTACAGCGCGCGAAAGCCCAAATGGAGCGCGCCAAAGCTACTTTAGACCACGCGGAGTTGAGCTTACAACGCGAGAAGCGTCTGGCCGACGAGGGCATAGTGTCGAAACAATCTCTGGACGACGCCCGCGCGCGCTATCAGATAGCTCTGAACGATTATCAAGCGGCGAAACAAGATTATGAGCTGGTTCGCATCGGCCCACGCCAGGAGGAAACTGACCTGGCCCGCTCTCAGGTACGTCAGGCGGAAGCGTCATTAGCACTCGCCAAAGCGCAACTGGAACACACTATCATCAGGGCACCGGTAAGCGGGACGATTCTGCATCTCTATGTCAATCTCGGCGAAATGGTGACGACAGGGTTTACCTCGGAGCGAGGTGCCAGACAGGCATTGGTGAGCATCGCGGACTTGAGTGATCTGCAAGTCGAGCTTGATATTACCGAAGCAGACTTTGGCAAAGTACAGCTTAACCAACCGACGGCGATCGTATCGGACGCCTACCCGGACCATCAATATAAAGGCGTCGTTGAATACATCGCCAGCGTGGCCGATAGACAAAAAGCCAGCATTCAAGTGAAAGTCAGAGTGCTCAACCCGGATTCATTTCTTCGTCCGGATATGACCGCCCGTGTCATCTTCTATCCACTGGATGAGAAAGCCCCGAACGTCTCGCGACCTTGATAATAATGAGCACAGCCTTTGCCAATCAGGATGAGAAAGCTGTTTGTCCCTATCCATAACGTGACATGCATACCTGATACAGCTCGCGTCATTTACAGCCCGCACACCTGTCCTTATCGAACAACCGTGCAGATTTCGATTCAGCGTGTGGCGAAACTATCTCATCGCTCCCACACAGGCGCACAGGACACGCACAGAAGTTTGAGAGTCGTGAAGTCGTTCTAAACATTGACCGGAAGGTATCACGTAAAACCGCTTCAGGGTTTGCAAGGCTCAACCATGTCACATCCCGCAACCGGTTCTGGCTGGCTTACAAAGTTTGAGCCTAATGATAAAGCTCGTCTTCGCTTATTCTGTTTTCCTTATGCCGGAGGCGGCGCATACATCTTTCGGGATTGGTCTAAAGGGCTGCCGCCAACTGTCGAGGTTTGCTCTGTCCAACTTCCCGGTCGGCAGAATCGTGTAAAGGAAGCTCCCCTGACCTGTCTCTCTGCTCTTGTTGAGAAGGTCGCTCAGGCTATACGCGCATATCTGGACAAGCCGTTCGCTTTATTCGGTCACAGCATGGGAGCACTGGTTAGTTTTGAGTTGGCACGTTATCTACGCCGCGAAGACGGCATCGAGCCGGTGCGATTGTTCGTCTCCGGGCGCGCCGCCCCGCAGTTAGCTGATGAGCGACTGCCTATATACAATTTGCCGACACCTGAGTTCACGGAGAAGTTGCGTGAACTGAACGGCACACCTGAGGATGTCTTTGAACATCCCGAGCTGATGCAGTTGGCGCTTCCCATTCTTCGCGCGGATTTCCAGCTTATAGAAACTTACGCTTACTCTGCCGAAACTCCGCTCAGTTATCCGATTGTGGCTTTTGGCGGGCTAAGAGATTCTGAAGTAAGCCGTGAACATCTGGAAGCCTGGCGGGAACAAACCATCGCTGGTTTTAGCCTGCGCATGTTTGACGGCGACCATTTCTTTATACAGCAGGCAGAGCCGCTACTGTTGCGCACGTTGTCTCAAGAACTGTACCGGATTGAGAACGAGGCTGGATAAGAGGGAACTAGAGACCTTGACCATTCTACTTATGTAAGACTCTATTGCCCGCTTTTGCGGGCAATGAGCTGTAAAGAGCCAACATCATTGAGCGATTGGCGGATTTTAACTGGCTGTGTGAGAACCCCTGTTTCGTACTCAAGATAATGCTTATGCCTTCGCAGGATTTATGGCTGCCTTCGCCAGCGCGTCCCCTTCTGAGGGAAAATGAAGTGCATATCTGGCGTGCTTATTTGAATCAGGCCCCCTCGGTCGTTCGGTCATTATTAAAGACTCTCACGCCCGACGAGCGGCGGAGAGCAGGCAAATTCCACTTCCTCAAAGATCGAGACCATTTTGTAGTTGCACGCGGTGGACTCAGAGAAGTCCTTAGCCGTTACCTCCCCGTTCAGCCCTACCAAATAAGCTTTTCCTACAATCAATACGGCAAGCCAATGTTGAGCCGTGAAATGGATGGCGAGTCATTCCGCTTCAACGTCACTCATTCGCACGAAATAGCACTCTACGCCATCACACGCGAGAGCGAAGTTGGGCTTGACATCGAGTTTATTCGTGACGACATTGCCACTTTGGAAATAGCCGAGCGTTTTTTTGCACCAAGCGAGATATTAATGCTCCGCAGGCTTCCGCCCGGCTTGCAAACTTCCGCGTTTTTTAACTGCTGGACACGCAAGGAAGCATTTATCAAAGCGCTTGGAGAAGGTCTCTCGCACCCTTTAGATCAATTTGTAGTGTCGCTGGTTCCCGGCTACCCTGCGCAATTGATAAAGACATACTGTGACCCGGAAGAAATCTCACGCTGGTCACTGGTTGACATAACTCTCGATGCGGGTTACGTGGCCGCTCTAGCCGTAGAAGGCTCTGCGCCGACTCTACGTTACTGGCAATATTCGACGAGTGGCCTGGAATGCTGCTTTGAAAAGCTTTCAAGCGGGTGAACTCATACCGGATACTACAACCATTTGACGAGGGCGGAACAATCAGACGGCACGCTTCGAGTCCGTCCAACACTGGCATTATATCTATATCCGGTACGATATTTTCTTCATCTTCACGGGCGGGGCACTGCCTGATTTATTCAAATCAGGCAGTGCCCCTCTGATTTATTGGGGGGCGTTGAAGCCCGTCAGCGGGTTGCCGTAGAACGCCTCGCATTAGAATAAAAACAATTGCTTTATCAAAGTCCACGAAGCTAACGTGTCACGACCCACAGGCAGCCGGCGATGGCTAACATATCCTCTAAGAGGGCGACATAGATGTCCGGCGCACCCAGTGCTCTCACGAGCCTCTTACGCGCATGGTAACCTCCGAAACAGCCCACGACCCCACCAAGAGCGCCCAGCAGACCGCCAACAAAGGCTCCCTGCCCTCCGGCTGCTGCGACGCATGCCCCGCACACTCCACCCGTCACCAGACGCGCGGTCAACCCTAAAGGTGCCGTGCGGTTCGGCGTTTTCGGTAGCTTGTCCACCACAAGTTCCCCTAACGCGAGCAGTGTAAGAACCACGACGCAGGGGAATGAGCCGATGAAAGAGAGCGGGCCTTCGAGTTTCAGCCAACCCATATACACGGCCCATGCAGTCACAGCAGGTGCAGTCAGCGAACGCAGCCCCGCAAAGATTCCAATAAGAAAGGGCAAAAGAAACGTCATGATTCAGCCTTCTATCTCAAACTAAATAAGAATTAAAACTCTTTCAGGCACTCGCATACTTGATCCAGCAACTCGGCCTGGTGGTTGAAGTAGACGCGCTCCGTCTGAAGCGCCGTTGACAACTGCGACCGCTTGATCGTCGTAGAAGAGGTCGCTTTGAATTTTTCTAGCCATTTTCATTCGTCTGCGATAACGGATGGGAGTACACCACAAGCGTAAAGGTGAATCTATTAGACGATGGTATCGGTCGATACCAAGGTATCATAGACATTCGTGGGCTAAGTGGGCATTCTTAATGTCATGGAGGACTGCCAGGAAAAGGCCGGAATGCAGAACGAGCTCCGCCGCGTCGTCGATGCGCTTCCGGGATTGGTATGGTCTGCGCTCCCTGACGGGCAAATCGACTTCCTCAATCAACGCTGGTGCGAATACACCGGCCTGAGCCTTGAGGAAGCCTGTGGTTGGGGATGGCACGTTGCCGTCCATCCCGAAGACCTTCAGCAGGTCATACTTAACCTGCTCCTGAACGCCTCGGACGCGATGAGCGGCGTCGAAGGTCGTCCACGGCAGTTGGTCATCAGAACCGAACGAGACGAAGGCGACTGTGTGTGCCTGAGTGTGCAGGACGCGGGTGTGGGTTTCGAACCTCAAGATGTGGGCAGACTCTTCGAAGCGTTCTACACAACTAAGAGCGGCGGTATGGGGATCGGCCTGTCCGTCAGCCGCTCAATCATCGAGAGTCATCATGGCCGTCTGTGGGCAACGCGGAACGACGGGCCGGGAGCCACGTTTTCATTCTCTATTCCTCGCGCATCCAAGGGTGTAATGAACGCCTCCAGTATTGGCGCTATTCGGACATCTGCTTTGACGGAGGCGGAGGGCGCTGTAAGGAAGGCATAATTATGGTCACACCTCCTCTCATATCAGTAGTCGATGATGACGAGTCCGTGCGCGAGTCGCTACCCGATTTGCTCAGGGAGTTCGGCTTTGAGGCTCAGGCGTTCTCATCTGCGGAAGAGTTCCTCGCGTCCGATTTCATCGGCCAGACCAGATGTCTGGTCCTGGACATCGCCATGCCGGGCATGACCGGACCCGATCTCCAACAGGAGTTGGCGCGCAGGCGGCAAGAGATTCCCATTATCTTCATCACCGCTCACGCAGATGAGACGGTGCGTCCGCGCATGCTCGAACGTGGTGCCGTCGAATGTCTGCTCAAGCCATTCAGCGAGACGGCGCTGCTTGAGGCGCTCAATGCCGCTCTCGAATGAGCTGATCTATTTCGCCATATTACGGTCAAGGCACACCGGGGCAAGATGATGCAAAAGATGAAGGCCGACTCTCTCGCCGATTTGGTGAAGATGGCCGTGAGACTCCGCCGGGCACCTGCGAGGAATCCATGGCAGAAGCAATGAGTACTCAACTCTCAGATAGTACATAGGGAAAGGAACTACTTTTATGCCGCCTGCACGGGTCGTCTTTCTTTTCGATGTTGATAACACCTTACTCGACAACGACCGGGTCACATTAGACCTCAAGCGATACTTAGAGAAGGAAGTTGGCAGCGAGCGCAGTGCGCGCTACTGGGCTATCTTCGAAGCTTTGCGCAGTGAACTCGGCTATGCAGATTATCTTGGTGCTTTGCAGCGCTACCGGATTGAGTACCCTTACGACTCGCACCTTCTGATGGTTTCAACTTACCTGGTCAATTATCCATTTGCCAATAGGCTTTATCCCAACTCACTGGACGTGATAGAGCATTGTCAACAATGGGGGCCAGTCGTCATTCTCACGGACGGAGATGTCGTATTTCAACCCCGAAAGATTGAGCGTTCCGGTCTCATGGAAGCTGTAGCGCGAAACATTTTAATCTACATTCATAAAGAGCTTGAGCTTGCAGACGTTGAAAGGCGCTATCCTGCTGAACACTATGTGATGGTGGACGATAAACTGAGGATTCTCACGGCAATCAAGCAGGCTTGGGGTAAACGCGTGACAACCATATTTCCGCAGCAGGGACATTATGCGCTTGATCAGCAAATCATATCGAGCTATCCGCGTGCGGACATAAATATCGAGCGCATTGGCGATTTACTGAATTACGATCTATCTACATTACTCGGCTCTACATCATCCAGCACCTAACGCCCGTCTGAGAACGTGCCTTCTGCCCGGCCCGACATTATGTGCTCGTGTCTTCTTCACTCAGCGTGGAAGACCTGACATTTAGGCAAGAGTGTTCCCGCAACAGAGCGCCGACCCATCAGCGCGGCTCGCACCGTTAAGTCAGCTCCTGGCTCTGCCGGTCCCACATATCGAACAGCGCTTGCCTCTCAGCGCCCCTGTCAAAAGTGACAGTTATCTTATCCGGTAACCATTTATATAATTGATAGAGAAGTGCTACTGCTATTCACTTTGCAGGACGCGCTTGCTGGTATCGATATGGTTTCTATGAGGAGGATTACAATGATGAGGTCTGGCGTGGCTATATTTTTCTTCATAATCCTAACGAGCGTCGCAACCGTGCGCGCGCAGGACGTGGCGGTGGACTTTGACCGAAGTGTTGACTTCTCAAAGTTCAAAACTTACACATGGGCGAGCGGAGTCCCGGCAAAGAACCCGTTTGTTGACCGCCAGATTAGAACCGTCATAGAACAGCATCTGACGGCCAAAGGCTTGCGGCGCGTTGAGGAGGGCGGCGATCTCAGCCTCATTTACATCGCCGCCGTGGACAGGGATATACAAGTTTCCACCGCTCAATGGGCAACCACCGGAAACTGGATGAACCAGACAGTAAGCGGCATCAGTGTCAGCAGCCAGATGTGGGATGTTGAAGTCGGTATGCTTCTCGTTTGCCTCTCTGATACTACAGGCAAGAGCCTGCTCTGGCGTGGCAGGGCCAAGACCATGCTCGACAAGAGGAGCAACAACAAAAACGCTATGGAAGCTATGGCCGAAGATGCCAAAAAGGTTGAGAAGAGGGTCAAAAAGTCAGTGGAGAAGATGTTCAAGCAATACCCACTGGTAAAATCTGCCGGGTGAAGAGAGCAAGGATTCGGTACACGGCCCAGTGCTTCAGAAACTTTTTCTTCTATACTAGGTTCCATAGCGTAAGCCATCTCACACTCGAATTAACCGGGCGGGAAGCATCTGAACAACCTTTCAATCCTGGGGATGAAAGACAAGCTATCGAGCGGTCGGGGTTGAATGAGTTTTCAGGCGCGGCTTGACTGAGATCATTTTTCTCTCGCATCTACTTTATTTACTCGGAAGAGATTAAATCATGGTGGTCAACTGGCTTGATAGGGGAGTCCGATCCTGCGCAGGATGTCTTGAACGCGCGCATCCTTACGCAGGCCGTCGTGGGCCGGTTCAAACGCTACCATATATAACTGCCGTTCGCGCATCTCGTATGCACGCTCAAGGATTGCGACCGCCTTCTCATGCATCCCTGCGGCCTCGTACAGCGCGGCCAACTCCACCTGCGAGGGCTGTACGGCGCTCTTCCCCACTTGCTGGACGATGGCCTGCGCACGCTCGCGCTCTCCTCCCTTGCCGTATGCTATGCCAAGCAAGGTCTGGATGCTCGGATCATTGTAGCCCAGCTTAATGGTCTCCTGAAACTCTGCGGCGGCCTCATCGTAGTCTCCCAGCCCCATGTAATTGTGACCAAGATGTAGATGCGTGAGAGGGCTGCTATTATCCATCGTCTGACGGATTACATCTATCGCCTCCTTGTAGCGCCGGGCGTAGCGGAATACATCGCCGAGCGCGGCGTTGATGATAGGCGAGAGCGGATCAAGTTCCCTAGCTCGTTTGGCCTCTGTGAGTGCTTCTTCGTGTCGCCCCATGACGCTGAGATAGCGTGCGTACCAGATGTGCGCCCTCGCATGATTCGGATTCAACTCGATGGCGCGCCTGAAGCCGCGCTCCGTGCTGGTCCAGTCCCATACATCAAACTTTAGTCGGGCCAGCGCGGCGTGTGCCTCTGCGTTTGCCGAGTCTAATTCCAGAGCCTTGAGCGCCATCTCCTCGGCCTTGCGCCAGTTATCTCCAATGCCGGGGCCGTCTGCTACGGCAAGCAACCTGTGGGTGCCGGACAATTCGGCGTAGGCGTCGGCGTAAGCAGGGTCGGCTGCCAGCGCTTGCCCGTATAGCTCTATGGCCTTTTTCCAGTTTTCCACCCCACCCTTGTTCCAGTAGAAGCGCCCTCTGAGCAAGGAGTGGTAAGCCTGTGTGTTCGCCGTCCCCGGCCTGACGAACTGCTGTCGCTGGTCGGCAGTCAGTTGCGGAGTTAACACCCCGGCTATCTCGCGGGAAATCTCCGCCTGCACACGAAGAGGGTCTTCAGGGATGGCGCTATACTGCTTGGCCCAAAACTGCTGGCCGTCAGCCGCTGCAAGCTCGACGCTAATCTGAAGCTGTTCTCCGACACGCACCATACGCCCGCGCACGACTGCGCCCACGCCGAGCGCCTTTGCTGCTTCCGACGTGTCAACCTCTTTGCCCTTGTACCTGAAGGAAGAACTGCGCGCGATGACTTTCATCTCCGGCAGTTGCGAGAGGTTATCGATGAGACTCTCCGTGATTCCGTCGCCTAGATAATCGAGTTCGGAGTTGCCGGTCGCGTTTGCGAAAGGCAGGACGGCGATGGCCGTAATCTTTCGCTGAGGCTGAGAACGTAAGGAGAAATAACCGATGGCGGCAACCGCCGCGAGCACGATGAGCGCCAGCGCGACGAGCACGCCAACTTTGCGCCGCTCGAAACGCGAGGGCAGCGGACGCGTATGGACCTTCGGGGGCGGGGCATTGCCCGTGCTTTCTACAACGTCAGGGGACGTGTCCGGCGAGAATGCCAGAGGGTTGTTCATTTGCCGGAAGAGCTTGTTGAATCGCGGGTCTCCGCGTAGCGGGTCAAGCTTCGGCTCGGTCCCGAACCAGACCAGCCAGTGGTCGCGCTCCGCGCACGCTCTTTCGAACAACTCAAAGGCGGCGTCACGCTCGTCGAGCGCGACGTGCGCCATCGCCAGAAAATAGGGTTTGACGTAACCCTTCTCGGCTGCCTTCTTCAGCTCGTTCAAAACCTCGCGCGCCTCCGCTTCGCGCCCCGCTGCGACGAGCGCAAAGCAGAGCGCATACTGCGGCAAGGTCGAATCCGGCATGAGCCGGATGCTCTTTTCTAAAGCCGTGACCGCTTCACGGGCGCGCCCCATCTGTTCCAGACAATTTCCTACCTGGAAATAGCCCTGCGGGAAATTCTTATCCAGATCAATTATCTGATGCGCCTTGGCAAGCGACTCGTTAAAACGGCGCGCCTGATAACTGTTCCACGCTGTCATCGACATGGCTCGCGGCGAAAGCGGGTCAAGCTCTTCGGATCGACGCGTCTCTTTCAGCCCCTCCTCTGTGCGCCCGGTCCCCAGCAGCATGCTCGCGTACCATTCGTGCGCCAGAGAGTAGTTGGGACTCAGCTCCAGTGCTTTCCGGTAAAGACGCTCGCTCTCGGCCCAATCCCACTGGCTCGCAGCGAGCAGACCAAACGCGGCGTAAGCTTCGCCCAGGTTTGCGTCAAGTTCCAGAGCGCGAAGGGCCGCTGCTCTTGCTTTTGGATAAGCCTCCCCGGCAGGAACCATGCCGAAGATGCTCGCCCAGTTATAGAAATCTGCGATGCCGACAAAGGGCAGCGCATAATTCGGGTCGAGGTTAATCGCCGTCTGAAAAGATTCTATGACTTTGGCTAGAGACTCCGGTGTGAACTGGTTCCAGAAGTAGCGACCGTGCATGTAAGCCTCGAAGGCTTTCGGATTATCCGTCCCGCGTTTTTTCAACTGGTCGCGTTCGCCTTCAGTAAGCTCCGGCAGGAGCGCGTCCGCGACCTTCGCCGAGATGGAATCTTCAAGTTCGAGTACGTCCGTGTAGCGCTCGTCGAATTGATGCGCCCAGATGCTCGTGCCGCTCTCTATGTCCAGCAGTTGTAAGGAGACGCGTATGCGCTCGCCTGCAATCTTTATTCTTCCGTCGAGCACGAAGTCAACGCCGAGTTCGCGCCCGGCCTGCACGGGGTCGCTTGCTTCGTCGCCGTAGCGCAGGACGGCGCTCGTCGGGCGTACTGCCAGACGGCGTACGCCGCTCAGTTTAGTAATAAGAGCGTCGGCCAGACCCACGCTCATGAACTTGTCGCCCGTGTCCGTGTTCTGGCTGAGATTTAAAATCTTGAGCGGGAGGACGGCGATTGATTTGACTCCCGTGTTCTGAACGCCCGCAGGTCGCATGGGGCGTGTGATAGCAACGGAAGCATAAATGGGAGCGGAGACTGTGCCGCCTTCCAGATGACGTATGATGTCTTCGCGTAAGGCGGCGGCGGACTGGTAACGCTCGGCCGTCTCCTTGCGCAAAGCTTTCATGGTTATACGGTCGAGGTTACCTGTTAATTCGCGGCTCAACCCCGTGGGTGTCTCGCCACGCAACTCACACGCGCGCTCGACGGTAATGGCTTCAAATTCCGCTCCCGCTTCCGGCAGCAGATTGTCGGCCCGCGCGACGGCGACGCTCGGAGGCTCAGGCTCTTCCTCCGTGATGACGCGCGCCATCTCGTGAAGCTGTCGGCTGGGAAAATGGTACGGGCGGTGGCCGGTCAATAATTCGTAGAGCAGAACGCCTAAAGAATAGACATCGGTTAAAAAGGTGACGGGAAGTCCCTGCAACTGTTCCGGGCTGGAATACTCGACCGTCATCATACGCATGGCGGTCGCCGTCTGCGGGTTCGTGTCCGAGGTCAGCTCGGGGTTCAGCAATTTGGCAATCCCGAAGTCAAAGAGCTTTGGCACGCCCGCCGCGCTGACGAGGATGTTCGAGGGCTTAATGTCGCGGTGTATGACCTGTTTCTGGTGGGCGTATTCGACGGCCTCGCAGATTTGGCAGAAGAGGCGCAGGCGGTCGCGCACCGGGAGACGGCGCGCATCGCAGTGCAGGTAAAGCGGCTGCCCCTCTATGTACTCCATGACGAAGTAGGGCTGCCCCGCAGTGGTCGCGCCGCCGTCCATCAGGCGCGCGATGAAAGGATGGTCGAGTGCGGCTAAGATTTGTCGCTCGTGACGAAAGCGGCGCAGGATAAAATCAGTATCCATGCCGCGCTTGATGAGCTTAATGGCGACGCGCTTTTGAAAGGCATTGTCGGCGCGCTCGGCAAGGTAAACAGCGCCCATCCCTCCGCGCCCTATCTGGCTGACAACCTTGTACGCGCCTATACGCTGACCGATTACCGGATCGTCGTCTATGAGAGCCGCCAGCGCCTGGACTCCGCTGCCTTCATACACAGGCTCGTCAAGAAAGTTGCCAGCCTCATCATATTGCGCGAGCAAAGCTTCTGCCTGACGCCGCAACTCTTCATCGCCTGCGCAGGCTTCGGCTAGATACGGCGCACGCATCTCAGGGGCGAGGTCAAGCGCCGCCTGAAAAATCTCTTCTAATTGTCGCCACCGCTCGGAGGACATAAAAGAGTAGGGATGAGGGCGGAGGGATGAGGGATGAAAAGAAGTGATGAATGCAAAGTGCAAAGTGCAAAATTAAAGAAGGATTTTCTGTTCATTCATCATTTTGCATTTTGACTTTTGCATTTCTTACTTCATCCCTCATCCCTCATCCTTCCGTAGAGCCATGCCTTTGCCATACGCCAGTGGCGTTTGACCGTCACGGGCGTCACTCCCAATACTTCCGCAGTCTCTTCCACGGAGAGGCCGCCGAAGTAGCGCAGTTCAATAATACGGCTTTTTTGCTCGTCTATCTCGGCGAGTTGTTTGAGTGCTTCATCGAGCGCGATAAGTTCACCGTCGCGCTCCACGGCCTTGTCAATGTTCTCGTCCAGAGAGAGCTTCTGAAAATCCGCGCCACGCTTTCCGGCCCTGTGCGCGCGCGCGTGGTCAACCAGTATGCGGCGCATCATCTGCGCGGCGACGCCGAAGAAGTGAGCGCGGTTCTGCCAGTTGACCCGCGTCTGATCCACCAGCCTCAGATAGGCCTCGTGCACGAGGGCTGTCGGTTGCAAAGTGTGATCTGGACGTTCGCGTCGAAGGTAATTGGCTGCAAGGCTACGCAACTCATCGTAGATGAGCGGGAGCAGCGCGTCAATGGCTTCGTGGTTGCCGCGGGTGAGCTCGATCAACAGCCGCGTTACGCTTTCCGTTTTTGGCTCAGTCATGTGGCAGAAGTCCCGCCCCGGAAAATCCGTGTATCGAACGGAAGTATAAACAAAAATCCTGACGCCGGAAAACTTAATCCACCCGCCGGTAGTGGTTCAGTTTGAAATAAGATTCACCGCAGAGACGCAGAGAGCGCAGAGGAAGCGCAGAGAAAATGATTCAACTCTCTGCGCCTGCTCTGCGCTCTCTGCGTCTCTGCGGTGAATCGCTCGCTTAAAATTCACCCTCAGACTTCAAACTGAACCACTACCCACCCGCCCTCAAGGTTAACCATCGCGTCGTTTCTCTGGCTCCGCCTCTAACATCGGCACGCGCAAGGCGACAGAGAATTATTCAGACGGCCACATCACCTCAGAAAAATTTAGCAGCCCCGTTGATACCTTTCGAGCTGAAGGTTACGCGTTAACTGGTGTACGGGATGATTGAAAACTTTCGCCCCATGAGCCGCGCGGAGATGCCGCGCCCTTTTCGTAATCCGTTTTAGCTCGTTAAGGAGGATACATCATGCACATCAGACACAGACGCGGACCGGCGCTCAAAGCGCGCTATCTCTTCCTGCTGCTCGCCATCGCGTGCAGCGTGGCTCTCAACTTTTTCTACACCCTCCCGGTGAACCGCGCCGCTGCGCAGAGCGAGCCGACCGGGGACAAGATTGCCTTCACACGCGACAATCAGATCATCGTCGCCAACCCGGACGGCTCCGGAGACGTCAGTCTAGCTGTGGGCGCTGACCCGAGCTGGTCAAAGCAGGGAAAGATTGCCTTCACCCATGGGTCCAGCGATTTCACCCGCATCGCCGTGATGAAAGAGGACGGCACGAACCTGGTCACGCTGACACCGGACAATATGTCCACGAGCGCCAGCCAGCCCGACTTCTCCACGGACGGGACACAGGTCGCCTTCGTCAACGACATCCTTGAGACGGAACCGGGCGAGCCAGCCCCCGTGCCCCACGCGCGCATTCACATCATAAACGCAGACGGCCAGAGCCTGCGGCGCTTCACTATCGTCTCGGGGGTTGAGCATGAGTATGCTCCCGCCTTCTCGCCCAACGGGACTAAGATAGCCTTCATCGGCCTGAAGACCGCAGGCGGTTCGACTGGCTACGACGTGTACGTGGCTAACGCCGACGGCCAGAGCCCTCCCATCAAGTTGACGGACAATCTCAACGTCACCTTCCCCAGCCAGCTCGCGTGGTCGCCCGACAGTTTGAGGCTGGCCTTCGCCGCCAAGCACGACATACAGGTCATCAACGCCGACGGCAGCGGCGGGCTGGTTAATCTGACCAACACCATGCAGGACGACGAGTTCGAGCCTGCCTGGTCGCCCGACGGCCAGAAGATTGCTTACTCTGTAAATTTCTATGACAGCAACACGCCCGATGGCATCTACGTGATGGACGCAGACGGCCAGAACAAGACCTTCCTCAACACCACCGGCTTGCAGCCCACCTGGAGGAAGCGTGATGTGACGCCCGAGCCGACTCCGACGCCAACGCCTTATCCCGAGCCAACACCGACACCGACGCCATTCCCTGAGACCGACATCGCTGTCGAGCTGACGGCCTCGCCCAATCCGGTTGCGGTCGGACAGAATTTGACCTACACGTTGATTGTCAGAAACAACGGCCCCTTCGCAGCCGAGAACGTCGAAGCCTTCTTAATTCGTTCGGCCAGCACAGAGTTGGTCTCGGTCTCGGCGGCGCAAGGCACGTGCGGGCCGGACGGCAACCCCCTGACCTGCCAGCTAGGCCAACTCGCCGGAGGCGCGCAGACTTCAATCCAATTCGTTGTCAGGCCGACTGCTGCGGGCGAGATTGTGGCCTTCGCAGGGGCCAACACGCCGACTCCCGACAGTAACCTGAACAACAATCAGCAGCGGCTCGCGCTCAACGTCAGCGACTCCTGTACTCCGGAGGTGACGTCTCAGGTGCAGCGCTTTATCTGGTCGCCCGGTAACCAGTCGCAGCGCAACGTCACGCACGTCATCTACGTACGCAACAACTCGGGCCGTCAACTGAACGGCCAGGTCCACTTCGTCTTTGACGGACTGCCCGCGAGCGTCGAAAGCGGCGACCGGCGTCGCCCCTTCTCTCGCACGCGCTGCGCGCAGCCGCTCGACCGCAAGTACACGTCTGTGAGCGTGGGTGGCCGCAATCAGGTCTGGCTACCGGGCCAGATCATCCGGCTCGAAGTTGACTTCTCCAACCCCAACCGTGTGCCGGTCAACTACAGACTGCGCATCTACACCGGCCCCGGCCTTCCCTGATAAGGGATGCCCGTTATAAGGATGAAGCAGGCCCGCCGTCCCCCACGACGGCGGGCCTGCTCTTTGCTTCATGCACTATCCTTACGGGTCGATGGAACTTTGCGGTTGCGACGAAACTGCGCTGGCGGAGAATCAAACTCTCGCTTGAACGCGCGGTTGAATGACGCCTCCGAGCAATAGCCCACCCCACCGGGGAGTTTCGGTAGTGGTTCAGTTTGAAATAAGATTCACCGCAGAGGCGCAGAGAGCGCAGAGGAAGCGCAGAGAAAATGATTCAACTCTCTGCGCCTGCTCTGCGCTCTCTGCGTCTCGGCGGTGAGTTCTATGTAGTCAAGCCTGAATTGGCGTTAACAGCGCGCGGCTAATCTCTTTACACGCTGCTCTCTATAAAAGCGGAAAGTGGCGAGCGGGAGAACCAGTACTAAAGGAATTAGTAAGACGAAGCCCGCGTGCTCCCAGAAGTCTGCTCCCTGGCGATATGCGCCATTGGCTATCGGAACTCCTAACGTGGTGGCGTAATAGAACAGGAGCGGGCAGAAAGATCGCCGGAATAGGCAGGAAGCATTTCCCGAACTCGACGCATCATTAGAACTCATCCTTTCGCTGACCATAAACAACAACAGCAGGAACCCGAAATAGATAAAGATTCCTTCAAAGCGATGGAGTTGATTTGAGTTTAACCAGTCCATCTCAAGAGGCGTCCGGTGCAATCTGAGCGCGGTGGAAATACGAACCGTATTAGCAACGAGCGTTGCCAGATAAGCACACAGGGCAGCCCACGGAATGAATCTCCATGCTGTGTCATGCGATCGATCTCTCCACAGCCTTCTCAGCGAAAGCATCAGGAATGAGGTAATCAGGAAATTGACCCCGGCACAGGAAGCGGCGATTACGAAACTGCGGTCGCTACTCATGTAACCCGCATAGGATTCAAACTCGAACCGTGAGCCGCTGACTAGCTCGACAAGTGCGGTCGTCGGGGCGAGAATCCAGCGCAGTTGGTTGACGCTCGTTGTTGAGTAGTACAGCTTGGCCGCTGCGGCACAAAGCACCACGACGGCCAACTGTGCGTTGCGTTTCGAAATAACTTTCGGAATCATACAAAGCGCCGCCGCCGCGAGCGTACAATCATAATCAGCGCAAGCAACAGAGATGCAGTTAACAGCCAGACCAGCTCCGGCTCACTTCCAACCTCTGTGTCGTCGCCTACTGCCAGATCGCTTACTCCCAGCGGCAGAGGCAACGGTTGATTGACATTCTTCGCAGACCCGTCCGGGTTTCTTACCTCTTCGCGAACCGCGATAAATGAGGTGTACTGAGTCAACAGGTTGTACTTCAGGCCCAGTGAAGTTATCTCTTTGATCCTGTCGGCAGATATATCTCTGGACCCGTAGTCCGACAGCTCGGCGATTCGGGAGCGGGCCCACAAATATCGTAGCGCCCGGTTGGCTTCATCCGGCTGGACGCTGGCAACATCCACGCTCGTCACGTAATCTCCACGCCCTGTTTTTCCACGCAGCTCAAAACTTCCTGTTACTGAGCCACGCCATTTGCCGAAGAGAATCACCGGGCGCTCTGCCATCAGGTCGGGCAGGCGAAGCGGGTGCACATCGTATGTGTCAAAACCTATGGACCGTATACGAATGTCTGTTAAGACGGGAGTTTGAATGTATTCCCTGAATTTCGCAGCTACAGCTTGAGCTTCCGACTCCTCGGTGACGATAAAAGGCTCACCCATTCCGGCCTTTGCCACACCCTCAATGAGATAACGATTTACAGATGAGCCGATACCAAACGAGAACACGTTGCATTGATTAAGATTCTCGCGAATGTAATCGAAGACTCCCTGCTCGCCTGAAATGTAACCATCTGTTACCAGCACGATGCTCCGCGAGACGTCTGCTTCACGCGGAAGGCTCATGGCTTGTTTGATTGCCGGAAGAAGCTCGGTCCCTCCGCTCCCACGCTGTTCGTCCAGCAGTCGAATCGCACCAGCGATGTTTTCCTGAGTTGCCGGAAGCGACTTTGGAGAAAGCACGGACGAGTCTCCGGCAAACAAAACGACGTTGAATAAATCCGACGGTCGCAATTGCCCGATTAAATCCCTCAACAACTGTTTGGAAGTATTCAGAGGAAAACCATTCATCGAGCCGGAAACGTCTACGACAAAAATATACTCCCGAGCGGGTATGTCTTCACTCGTTACTCGTTGCGGTGGTTGAGCCATGTAAAGAAAGAAATTTTCGTTTTCACCCTGATAAAGAATGAGACCGGAAGTGATTTGATTTCCCGCCAGACGGTAGCGCAGAACAAAGTCACGATTTCCCTGAAACGGATCCGCATCGTCCAACGTCAACTGAGCGATTGTCGGGCTTTGCCATTGCGGCAGAATCTGGTGCGACGGACAGCTCAAATCCTGTATAGGGACGCCAGCCGAGATTCTGGCTGAAATGTGTAGCTGGCTGCTCGGCTTTTCTCCCTGACGAGTATATGGAGTGTTAACCCGGCTACCTTCTTTTGGCGCAGAACTCTCGGGCTGCGATGCGTATCGAGGCCCGACAACGGTCGGATAGACCACCTCATAGACTCCATCTGTCGGGACCAAAAGCTCCGTGTAACGAAGCTCAATCTCAACTTGATCGTTGGGCATGATATTAGCCAGGCTCATCGAAAATACATTCGGCCTGTCTTGCTCCAACAGAGAGGCGCTCTTTCCTTCACGCTTCGCCGTGTCGAACTCTTTCTTGGCTGTCTCTCGTTCTTTGATTTTTGCAACGATAATCTGATCGCCGATTTTCATACGCATTGCGTACAGGGCGGCACGCGTGGATGCCGGGAACACATAAGACGCATTGATCGGTCGTGAACCTTCATTTCGATACGTCTGCACTACCCTCACATCTGCGATGACTCCTGAAACAGATATCTCAACACGTGTATCCTTGAGAGGTAAGTAATCAACGCCCGGCTCTCCCTGGACAACGAAATATGGTGAAAGAGTTCTGTCGTCTTGAGTCTGCGCGGAAGCCGCAGAGGAAGTAATTGCGATAGCCATTAGCACAAGGCAGATGCATCGCACATTGAGTTTGATCATGTCGGTCGTCACGGAATCAGCTCCTATCATTCTGTAGAGGGCAGGGCCCCCGGTTTATACAGGCTGATTCTATGACGCCGGGGAGATTGACATAATGTTAGCTACCACAGACCTGAACCCTATTAACCACAGTCGTTCGGCGGGAAGGGCCACGACTCTGATAAAGCAGGCACACGCAGCTCAACATTGAGCTGCGGTAAACTCACTTTGCGAATGAGTCCGAGAGGGAAGTGCCTATGACCATCAATTACGGTGTGAACTACCACGCGCGCGCCAAAGGAATGCTGTCGTGCGGTCGGGTTGAATGAGTTGTTGGGCGGCACTTGCGAGGGCCGCGAAGGCAAACGCGCGTCAGCGGCCCTGAAGCGACAACCGGAACGCGGCCATCTCCTCGCTGTTGCGAACCAGCAGGACATCACCGGCCAGCACAGGGTGGTTCCATGTCTTGCCCTTAATCGCCGTGAGCCGCGCAAGCTCCGTGAATCGGTCGGGAGTCGCCCCGACCAGCGCCAGGTTCCCCTGCTCCGACACCAGCAACAGCACGTCCTGATCGGGCAGCAGGACAAGCTGGCCGGAGCCGTAGCTTCCGCCCTCCCACTTGAGCCCGCCATCCTTGAGGTCGATACAGCTAATCTTACCGTTGTCGAACCCGTAGGCATGGCCTTTGTGCACGACGAAGTCACTAAAATATGGTTTCAGCCCTTCGGACATCCAGCGCTCCTGAACCGTCCACCCGTCGGCCCCGCGCGCGACCGCGATGCGGTACAGGTAGCTTGCTTCGCCTTCGCTGACCAGAAGATCGCCGTCAGCAATCTGGGCCGGTTGCACGATGCGGGCGTTCGAAGACAACGGGTGTTGCCAGAGCAGCTTGCCGTCTGCAGGCGCGACGCTCATCACTCCGGGCCCGCACATCAGTACGATCTGCGTCACTCCGTCGATAGTCATCAGGTGTGGCGAACTGTAGCCGCCGCCGCCTTTCGGGCCGAACCAGCGCGGCTCGCCTGTGGCTAAGTCGTAGGCTGCAAGCGTACCGGCAGTGGCGACGACGACAATGTCGCCGACCACCAGAGGGGAACTCGCGAAACCCCAGCCCGGAACTTTCGCCTGAGTGTCGGACGCAGCGTTGCGCGACCACAAGACGGTGCCGTCACGGGCGTCGAGCGCGTTGAGGATTCCGGTCGCACCAAATGTATAGACACGACCGTTGCTGAGTGTTGGCGTCGCGCGCGGGCCAGCGCCGCCGTTCGACTCATAGAACCGGGTCGCGTCGCGATGGGTCCACACAGGCTTGCCGGTGGTCACGTTGTAGCAGGTGACGAGTTCATCCTCGCCGCGCTGCTCCTGTGTGTAGAGGCGGTCGCCGAGAACCGCGAAGGACGACCAGCCCGGTCCGATTGGCCGACGCCACAACTCGACCGGAGGCTGTTGAGACCAGTTAGTCGCAATGCGTACGCCGCGAACGACGCCGTCGCGTTCGGATCCTCGAAAGCCGGGCCAGTTGGCCCCGGTCTCCGCTACTGCCGAAGCCGGCGGCGCTCCCGTCGGCTCGTCGCCAGCCTGAGCCAGAAGCCGCTCTTCAGGAGTCTGCGACCAACGCCACGCCCAATCCGAATCGCCGGTGGCGGTGATGCCGCCCGTCCGGACGAGCGTCCACACTCCGCACGCGAGCAGGATAGACGCAGCCAGGACAGCGCGCCTCGGCCCGTCAGAAAGGCGGCGACCGACCATCACCCCGACGACTAACGCGACGCTCACGGACATCAGGCCGAAAATGGGGAACATCATCCCCATCCCCGCCCCCGCAATCGATTCGTGGACGACGAATCGTGTGGCGTACATCGCGACGATCATCAGGACGATAGCGCCCAAACGCTCGAACCAACGCGCACGGCTGAAGAAGACCCACCACACGAGGATTGCCAACGCGCCGACCAGTCCACCCAACATACCGAAGATAAGAGCCTTGGGCACGATGACGGGGAGAACAAACATGCTCAGCAATAGCAGCACCGCGATGACTACGCCGGGCCACAGCCGGAGCGGCTTCTGAGAAGACGGTGTGTCAGTCTGTGTGATGGTCATATCAGACCATACGCTTCTCGACAGGTCGTTTGTTCCTTGGTTTCTTGGCGGGACTCTACTTCTGAGTCAGTATGCAAGGCAGAACGACAGGGGGAACACGGGCGCACAGGCATTCATCTACTGTCCGCACACCGCCTGTCAAAAGTGACAGTTACCCTCCGTCTTCCGCACCTATACACTGCGGTCTGTGTTGTTTACACGAAGAAGATGTTAGTGAAAGGGATGTGTGGCGCATCGCTTTCACTAACGTCTTCGGATCAGAGCGGAAAAGTTCATTTGGGATATACGGAAAATTAACCGCCTATGAATGCAGCCGGATGGCGGCGAGTTTTCTGAGGTTAATGCTCATGGCAAAAATACTATCTGAAATAGCTCAAAAGAGATTGGTGCTGGCCCTGGCATTAATCTTAACCGGGTGTGTGTGTGCGCAGGGCCAGCAATTGAGTGATTCGCTGCCGACGCAGGCCGAACCGAATATTAAGGTGGCAAAGCAGACCAAATCGGCCAAACAGAAACCTGTCGCAACGAGCCAGACCGATGACAAATCTTCAGCGCCAGCACAGAAGACGCAAACCGACACAAATCCGCCGAAGAGCGAGAAGCGCGGGACGTGGATTTTCGCCCCCATTCCTATCGTAAGTCCCACGTTAGGCTCAGGTCTGGTCTTAGGTGTCGGATATGTTTTCAAACTGAATAAGGACGATAAGCTCTCGCCTCCGTCCACCCTTGGGCTCGCCACGGCATTCACCGGGGGCGGCAGTCGCGGTCTAGGTCTCGGCGGCAGGTTGTATTTCAGGGAGAACCAGTATCAGACAACCTTCATGATAGCGAAGGGACGCGTCGCCTTTGATTTCTACGGCATCGGGCACATCCCCGGAAGAGAGCCTGTTATCGTGCCGCTGAGAGCGGGAGGCACAGTCTTCTTCGGTGAATTCATGCGTAACATCTGGAAAGACATCTTTGTGGGGCCGCGCTATCAGTACCGAAACCTCTACGCCACACTTGACGGCATACGACCGCCGGGCGGCTTCGAGATTCCGGCCATTGACTTGAAATCCGTCTCCGCCGCAATTGGATTCCACGTGCAGCGGGATAAGCGTGACAGCACCTTTTATCCTACCAAAGGCTCGCTGTTCGACCTCACCGGCAACTTCTTCGATCAAGCGTTGGGAAGCCGCCGCGAGTATCAGACCTACCAGATTTCCTACAACGGGTATCGCGAGATGGGAAAGGGTCAGGTCTTAGCTTATAGAGCGATGGGTTGCTCGGCCAACGGCAGCGTACCCTTCTACGATCTTTGCCTCTATGGCACAAACAGCGATTTGCGTGGATACACGGCAGGCCAGTTCCAGAATCGCCGGATGTTTGCGGCCCAGGCCGAGTACCGGCGCGAATTGCGTGGAAGATTGGGCATCGTGGCGTTTGGCGGTATCGGCGGCGTGGAGCGAGATTGGAATGACTTCAGGTCTGATGGTTTACTGCCCGCTGCCGGTGTTGGTCTGAGATTCAACCTCGATAAGAAGAACCACATCAACTATCGCATAGACTTTGCCTATGGCAGAGAAGGACACACGCTCTCGATTTCAGTCGGAGAAGCATTCTAAGAGGCTGTTTGAAACGTCCTGATAATTATTTAGCTCCGTAGGAGCGAGGATGTTTATAGCTCGCAGGGGACAAAACATAACAAGCTCCGTAGGAGCGTCATGTCACGGATGAAGAACATGCCGGTCCTAAGGAGCTTGATTCTTGATTGATGTCGTTAACGATACACATTCAGTCCCTACGGGACTTTTCCATCAGCTTCTTAGAGCCTTTCTGACCATCCGATTACGCAACTGCCATCAAAGTATTTCCGCCACGTCAGATTTACCACCAGCCGACTGTCATTTTTGCCAGTAGTTTTTGATGAAGAATCCTTTAGGATGTGTAGTGCATTTACGCACGCTCGGGAAATACGAAGTGGCCTCACGCCCGTAGAGATGATTTGAGGCAATTGCTCAGATCAACGCCGACAGGAAAGAGGAAACAGTGTCACGCGCTCGCATTTTATTGGCTGACGATCATAAAGGAATGCGCGACAGGGTCGTGCGTATGTTGGAGTCTGAGTTCGACGTGGTCGGGGCGGTGGAGGATGGTGGCTCGCTCCTGGAAGTAGCTTCGATGATGAAGCCGGATGTGTGCGTCATAGATATTTCGATGCCGGTTATCAGCGGGATAGAAGCGGCAGCCCAACTCAAGAAGAGTGGCTCGACAGCGAAGATAATCTTTTTGACCGTCCACGAAGACCCTGATTTCGTGCAGGCTGCGCTTGAGACAGGAGCGTTAGGATACGTGGTAAAGTCGAAAATGGCATCTGAGCTGCGTACTGCGGTCAAAGCAGCGATGGCCGGACGGTTATTCATTTCTCCAACTTGCGCATTTCACGCTCAGACAGAAACCGGCAAAGGCTCGTCATAGCACGACCTTTGTCTTAACGTCTATTTTTAATTTTAATGATGATTCAGACTATGATCTCTCTGCTGGTGCTTGCCTTGCTGGCCGCGCGCGCCGTGAGCCTTCTCTGACGAAAACTTTGGCAGTACCCTCATCACTCATACCTTAGAGCTACCATCGGATCGACCTTCATTGCGCGGCGCGCTGGCACCAGACAGGCGGCGAGCGTGACCAGTAGGAGGAAGAAGGTAAGCAGGATATAGGTCGCCGGGTCGGTTGTGCTCACCTGATATAGCAGGCCGCCCATCAGCCGCGAGAGGGCGAGAGCGCCGACCAGCCCCACGGCTAGGCCCGTTACTGCAAGCATCATCCCGTGGCCGACCACCATCCGCAGGATGTCGCTGCGTTGAGCGCCGAGCGCCATGCGAACACCTATCTCGCGCGTGCGCTGCGCTACCGAGTAAGACATCACGCCGTAGATGCCTACAGTGACAAGAACCAGAGCCGCTGCGGCGAACACCGTCAGCAGCCAGAGGTTGAATCGTCGCGGGGATACGGAGGCCGAAAGATACTGCTCCATAGTCTTGATGTTGGAAGCAGGCACGTCCGGGTCTACCTTGCGAATTTCGCGCTGTATGGCGGAGGTCAAATTCAGCGGGGGAACCTCCGAGCGAATCAGCCAGTACTGGTTGTTAGTCATCCATACTACGCCATCCTCATGGAACTGGCGCAGTGGCAGGTAGACATGCGGCGTCGGCTCGTCCTCCAGGCTCAGGTGCTTGACATCCCCGACCACGCCCACAATCTCGACCGGGCGTGGGCCTTGATTGTTGTCGTCTATAGAGAGGCGCGCGCCAAGCGGGTTTCCGTCCGGCCAGAAACGGCGGGCGAGGGTTTCGCTGATAATCACTACCGGCGTCGTGTGAGCATTGTCCTGCTCGCTAAACTCGCGCCCGCGCAGCAGAGGAATCTTCATCGCGCGAAAGTAGCCGGTGCTCGCTACGCGATAGTCCGCCACCCACGTTTCATTCCGCGGCGACGGACGCCCCTCAATCGTGAATGGAATGCTGGCGCGCGTCCCGCTCAAGGGGAGAGCCGAGACCTCGCCGACCGCGCTGACACCCGGCAGACCTTCGACGAGCGGCAGGAGCTGATCATAAAAAGAGATGACAGCATCACGGTTAGCATACCGTGTTCTAGGCAGCGACAGCCGCACCGCCAGCAGGTTCTCCGACTCGAAACCGGGCCTGACTTCCTGCAACCGTGAGAAGCTCTTAATAAGCAGGCCGGCGCTGAGCAGCAGGACGAGCGAGATGGCAATCTCCGCGACGACCAGAAAACTTCGCACGCGATTGCGGCCCGTCCCGTCGTTGCCGCTGCGACCGCCGCTTTTAAGTTCTTCGTTGAGATCAACCCGCGAAGCTTTCACCGCCGGAAGAATACCGAAGATCGAGCCCGCCACAAGCGAAACGGCCAGAGTGAAGACCAACACGCGCGCATCCAAACCGACTTCCGATAGTCGCGGCATACCGGCCGGGCTCAGCGCAAGCAGAAAATTAATACCCCACCATGCCAGCAGTAAACCTATCAACCCGCCCGCGAGCGAAAGCAGCAGGCTCTCGGTAGTCATTTGACGAATCAGACGCCACCTGGTAGCGCCGTGCGCCGTACGAATCGCCATCTCCCTGTGACGAGTTGAAGCACGTGCGAGCGACAGGCTCGCAAGGTTGATGCTTGCGATCAGCAACACAAAACCGACGGCCCCGAGCAGCATCCACAGCGCGTGGCGATAATTACCCACTACCTCATCATTGAGCGGGGTGAGCGTCACACCAAGTTTGTTCTCGTTGGCCGCAGGGTATTGCTGCCGCAGACGATTAGCGATTGAAGTCAAATCGGCTTCGGCTTGTGCAGGGGAGACGGCGGGCTTGAGTCGCGCAATCGCGCGCAGGAAGTTGGTAGAGGTGCGAGTCGAGCGCCACGGGTCGGCGTCCGGGGCCAGAGGGACTGCGAGTTCAGCCTCCCGAATTGGGAAGATGAATTGCGGCGGAAGCACGCCAGCTATCGTGTAGCTGTTACCGTTGAGCACGAGCGTCTGGCCGACCAGCCGTGGGTCGCCACCGAAACGGCGCTGCCATAGACCGTGGCTCAAGACCACTACGTGCTGGCGTCCCGGCGTGTCGTCTTCGGGGACGAGAGCGCGCCCGACTACCGCTTCCACGCCAAGAAGCTGAAAAGCATTCGCCGAAATTCTCATCCCCTGAACTCGTTCCGCCTCGCCGCTGCCAGTGAGGCTGGCGCTCCAGGTTGCGTAAGCCGCTATCTGCTCCAGCGTCTGGTTCTGGTCCCGGTAATCAATGAAATCCGGGATGGTGAACGGATGCTTCCCAGGGGCGGTGCGTTTGGAATCCACGGCCACTAACTGCTCCGGATTTTTAAACGGGAGTTGGCGCAGCAAGATTGCGTTGACCAAACTGAAGATGGCCGTGTTGGCCCCTATGCCTAAGCCGAGCGTCAACACGGCAACAATGGTAAAGCTTGGCGCGCGGCGCAGCGAACGTAATCCGTATCTGACGTCCTGGATTAATTGTTCAAGCCATACCCAACCCCACATCTGACGCGTTACTTCTTTGACCAACACGACATTGCCAAACTCACGACGCACAGACGCTTCTGCTTCTTCAAGCGTCTCACCACGCGCGAGGCGGTCCTGCACAGCCATCTCCAGATGACTACGCAGCTCCGCATCAAGCTCCTCGTCATGACGTCGTCGCCGCGACCACAGCCCGAATCTCATGCCTCACTCTCCTTTGGTGGCGCGTTCAAAGCGCGTGCAATTGCTTCAGAGAGCTGTTCCCAGCGTGATCGTTCGCTGGCAAGCTGTTTTTTACCGCTCGCGGTCAGCCGATAGACCTTGACCTGCTGGTTATTCTCAGAAATCTTCCATGCCGAACTGATCGCCTTCTGGCGCTCCAACCGATGCAGCGCAGGATATAGAGAGCCTGTATCCACTTGCAGCACTTCACCCGAGTTGGTTCGAATCATCTGGCTGATGCCATAACCATGCTGCGGTCCCCACTGCAAGGTCTGTAGAACAAGCAGGTCGAGCGTCCCCTGGAGTAACTCTATTTTGTTCTGGTAACGAGTTTTCTTAAGCATGTAGATATTCTACATCCATGCATGTAGAGTGTCTACTACTTTTATGCTCTTTAATTTTTTTACAATGAGCTGGAGGATGAGAGGCTGGCGAAGAAACTTTATCGTCAACCTTTACTGGACATAGAAGGTGGTCTGCTGTGAGACGGTTTTCTGCGCGGCGCGGTCTTCAACTGTGACCTGTAGGATGTAGGTTCCCGCCTGCAATAATCCGAGGTTGATGTCTGCGGTGAAGGGAACGCGCGCCGGGTCGGTCTCTGTGCTGGCTGCTACTTTTTTGAAAGGCGTGGAGATGACTGCCTGAGCGTCTCTGTAAACCTGCACTTGCGCCGCCAGATCGGTCGGGCCGCCAGCGGGCCGCGCAGCGTTATAGATGAAGGTCATAAATCTGAGATGCGAGCCGTGCGCGAATTTCTTGTCCACGCTCCACTGGATTCGTTCAGCCTCTGCGCTCCTGTTGGGCACGCTCTCAAGCCCTACAATCAAACTGCTCAGCGAAAGCTGGCGTGTCGAAAGGTCCGGAATCACAATCCACTGCATGGCGCTCCCCACAATGCCGCTGCGGTCGTCGCGCGCCACCACTCGCACCTGATAGATGCCCGGCTTCAACGGAGAAGGATAGTTGTAGATGACGGTCGATGCGTTTGGCGTGCCGTCCTTCGAGGAAGACGGATTAACTTTTAATTCGGTTTTGAAGCTCGCGGCAGGCTTGCCCTGATCGTTGAGGACGATGCCTGCGATGGTCAACTGCGCGGGCTCTCTGTCTTGCGCGCCGTAGGAAAGAAGTTCCGCAGGGGCTTGAACCGAGCTTGTCAGAACAGTACCGCTCGCGGGCGTGTCCAGATAGATCAAAGCGAGTTGTAAAGGAAGCGCTTGTCGTGGATAAAAGTCTGTGAGAGCCTGGCGCAAATCTGCATCCGGCTTCTTCTCCTGCAAGCCTTTGCCCTTTTCTTCCTTGGATGTGCCTGTCTCTGTAGCAGAGACAGTCGCGCTGTTTCTGACAAAGCCGCGCGCCGAACGCACTGTCAGCTCGGGCTGCCCCGTAACGCTTATCTTTATCTTCCTGAGCTTCTCGTTCTTCTCATCATCCGCTTCCGGTCGCCACGCAATCAAGTAGTAGCGAGAGGTCTCCGCCAACGCATCGTTGATGAATCGGTCGAAGTAGCTCTGATTTCGCAGAGCGCGCCCGCCCGTATCTGCCGCAAGAGCATTCAAGGCATCCTGTGACGCGGCGATTTCGCGCAGATTAGAGCTTTCCAGTCTGCCGTCCGTATCAAACGGCACGTTGCCCGTTGCATCAAGCGCGCCTGAAACAAGACCGCGCGCATCGATTGTATAGATGACTACGCCTGCGCGGCGCGCCTCATCCGTAATACGCGCAAGTTTGTCGCTGGCGACAGGGCCGCGCGGCCCTGTGTCGGCTAAGAAGCCGTCTGAGATAAAGAAGGCCAGCTTGCTGCCCGGCATTCTTCCGGCGGAACGAAGAAGGGTTTCGAGTGAATAGTAGGTGCTTGAAGTGACCGTCCCGGCCTGTAGGAGAATCTGACGGGCGCGATTTTTAACTTCCACTTCGCAGCGCTGGCGCACTGCGGCACGCGCCTGTCTGCCCGCACCCTTAGGAGCCCACTTCATGCAATCCTGAACATAGAATTCGAAGACATTGGAATCATCCCTGCGCTCTATGGTGAGGGCCATGTATTCAGTCATAGGGCTACCGGGGTTCTGCCCGTAGTCCGACACCACATACGGGACATGGCCTATGCGCCCGACCGCCGCGCGCAGCACATCCTTGTTATCGGTGAACTGCTGTAGGAAACCTATCCGACCGCTGGCGGAAGCGATAGCCACCAGATCGTTCTGACGCATCTCTTTGTTAATAAAATCAAGAAGTATTTTGCGCGTGCGGCCCACGCTGTCCAGAGAGAGATGACGGTCATCAAGGAAAAAGATAATTGTGCGCTGCCGGAATGAAGGCAGGGACGCAGGGTCTTTGACCGCCACGGGCTCATTTTTCCCTGTGGCGCGCGCCAGCCTGTCTCTCTGGCTTCCAGCCACAATGTTTTCAAAAAAGGAGATGGGAACAGGGCGACCGTCAACGCGCAGCTCAAAGTCCTCTTTCTTCAGTCCATCAACAAAGCGGCCCTGTTTATCAAAGACGGTGACGCCCGTTTGCACAAGCTCCGTGTTGATTCTCAAGACGTCATCAGTTGATTGAGATTTGCCCGCCTCCTGCTGGCCGAGCGCAGCCCGACTAAAGACGTAAAGGATTAACGTCGCCGCACAAATAATCGTCCCGAGTCTATTCCGTGGCCGCATATTTTAATCGTCTCAAGATGACAGGGCCGTCGCCGCGCTTCGTGTGTTAAGACCTGCCCGGTTAATTTAGCAATTTGGCAGACTTTCTTACAATCAAATCTGCCGGAAATGCGAAAGCACAATACACAAAGGGAAGAGAGTCGGCAGAAGTCGTAATCTTTCTATATCTGTTGAAAGATTAGATAGAAGTGATGCAATAGGTCAAGCGAAGTTTGTCTAGAGCCTTTCCGGATAGCTGCATAGTCAGATGATATATTAAAAACTCTACCACCAGAGGGCGGGATGCAAACAGCACTCTATATATACATATTCTGTTACTTGCTCTTCTCAATATGGGTTGTGGCAAGTGACATCAAAGATAAGGCTCCGTACTGGGAATATTCTTAGTGGCAGCCTTCTGCTTTTACTCGGCCTTCTCGGAATGCTATTTTACGCGGTAGGAATTACTGAGCCATTTATTAGAACCGTTTGGAAAGGAGTGAGTGTTCTGATCATCCTGGGGCAAATCATATTAAATATATACTCGTCATCTCACCCTCAAAGGTAAGAAAAAATTGATGTCGGGGAAATTTCTCAATTTGATTTACTGGCGGGCGATCTTATTACTATCATCCTGCTGCTTCCCGCTATGATCTGCAATCTATTGTTTGCCTATTCTTAGGACTATGATGTACTTCAAGCGAAAAGCCGCTTACCCTCACAAGAGAACGGAAAAGAGTGACCTGGAGTGGGACAGGCTATGTAAAGCCTATGAGATGCACCTGCAACGAATCAGCAAATCGTTGCCGGAAAATGTGAGGGCGCTCTCAAGAGCTAACTTTCACGATGCGATTATTGTATCTATCGCCCGCCCCTCAAAAAGCGACATCGTAATTACCCTTCGCGGCGGCTATCTTCATAGCGGGTTCAGCATCCTCAGTTTCTACGGCGTCAAAAAAGCATGGTTGCCCGATACCGTTATCGGCGACACCTTGCTTTATGAGGAAGTTCATCTATCGGAATGGGCCGTGTTTGATTATCAGGTTCTTCTTGAGAAAGATGAAATTAGAATCCATGCCGATGATGTCAGGATTGAATTGGAAGTAGGCCGAGCGATTTAGAATTACTCGGCCTGCTTCCTGCGCGGCTCACAGGCAATCCGGGGATAATCCGAACAGCCAGTCGAGCCCGTCGGTTATAAAGACTGGATCGATGGTGCTTGCTATGTCCCATAACCCCGCCGAGGCCATCTGCATATTCGTAGTGTCTTTTCTTCCCGAAAGCGCCATTGAATTAGGCGCGAGTATAGCGCCGATCATGGCTCCCAGAGACCTTCCGGGGGGGAATCTCTGGACGTGTAGGTTGACGTCCCCTCCTTCCGGATTGTAATGCTCGGGAAACCCTCCCTGTGCCGGGTCGAATCTTGCTTTGCCTTCCGGTGAGATAGCTTTAGCCAGAGCTTTGGCGTCAGCGTCCGTTCCATTGACGACCTCGATGACTCCGTTTTCCATCTCCGCGCCGCCTTTTTTGACGTACTTCTCAATGGCCTCCAATTTCTTGGCCTTGTTCCCCTTGCTAACCTGACCTATCAGCTTGGGACCGGACTTCAGGTTTGTAAAAACTTTAATGACCTTTGTCCAGACACTCATCCCCGACGGGTCGGTGTTGTTAGTCGGATTGTTGCCTACATAAGCGTAGAGGTTAACGTCGCCGCCTTGAAAACCAATCGGGTCTTCGGAGATGAATCGCTGAAGGGCAGGCGAGTAATATCTGGCACGGTAGTAATAAAGTCCCGTCCCGTCGTTCTCTCTGCCTGTGTATTGCGAAGGATTACTGGCTGACGCTCCGGTGCTCGTCGTTTCGCCGAACGCGTCGTAGGTGTACTCTGTCTGCACTGCGCCGGAGGAGTCCGTCAGCGCCAGGGTGCTCCCGAGCCCGTCAGTCAAAGCGGAGAACGTTCCGGCAGAATCCGTACGCGTGAAGAGTTGATCCACGCCGCCCGCGAGCATATTGGCTGTGGGCGTCGTGCTAGACAATTCCTGCGCAACGTTCACGCCGTCATATAAATACTGCGTCGTCGTCCCGTTAGCGGTTCTGGAGATGCGTCTGCCGAAGGCATCGTACTGGAAGCTTGAGGAGACGCCGCCGCTGATGCTCACCAGTTGATCGCGTGCATTCCACGTGTAGCTGTTCACGCCGTCACTGGTCAGGTTGCCGTTCTCGTCGTAGGTGAAACTGACAGCGCCTTTCTGCGTCAGACGATTATTGTCATCATAAGTAGCGGAAGCGAGCGCCTGCGGTAGAAGCGCGCGGGCGAAACTGCCTCCCGTTCTGGTGAGCTTGCCCGCCGCGTCGTACTCATAAACAAGGTCGCCTAAAACAGTCGCCCCTTTCTTGTAAGTGATGCTCGTGAGCTGCGAGCCCGCGTCGTATCCGTATTCGGCCACCACGCCGTTAGGGAGCGTCAAAGAGGTGCGCCGCCCTCCGTTGTCATAAGCCATTGACAGGCTGGCTGACCCTTGCGTGACGGCGGTCAGCCGGTTCGCATTGTCATATGTGTATGACGTGGTCGTTTGTCCTGCCACGGTCATGCTCGCGCGTCGTCCCGCTGCGTCGTATGTATAACTGACTGTACCCTGCGGCGTCGTCTCAGAGGTCAACCTATCCAGATTGTCATAAACATAGGTAATCGTACCCGACAGAGAGTCAACCACCTGGGTCAGCCTGTTAGCCCCATCGTACGTGTAAGCGGTTGTAGAGTTGTCGGCATACGTGACCTGCGTCAGACGGTCAAGTGCGTCGTACGTTAAGGTGGTAACCTGATTTTTTCTATCTGTAACCTGTCGCAGGTTACCGTTGGCGTCGTACAAATAGCTCTCCACGCGCAACGCAGGGTCGCGGCGAGTCGCCACTCGATCCATGTTGTCGTAAGTGTAACTGGTGATGCTGTTGCGAGCGTCCGTGATGCTCAACAGATTACCGTTAGCATCGAGATCGAAGGCTGTGGCTCCCTGTCGCGGGTCGGTCACGCGCGTCGGTTGATTCAGCTTGTTATATTCAACTCGACTGGTATGCCCCAGAGAGTCTGTTGTTGAGACAACGCGGCCCGCGCCGTCCATGAATTGTGTCGCGCGGCGGTTCAGAGCATCTGTGGTTTCGACTAAATCTCCGGCCTCGTAGGCGAATTGCGTGGTGTGATTGAGCGGGTCTGTGACGGACGTGAGCTGTCCCGCCGTGTTGTAGGTAAATGTCGTTTGCTGGTTCAGAGCGTTGGTCACGCTGGCGACATTTCCACGCGCGTCGTACGTCAACGACATCGTATGGTTAAGCGGATCTGTGATGCCGGCGAGGCGGTTAAGGGTCTGGTTATAGGTAATAGAAGTTGTCACGGCCTCGGAAGTTCCCGCCATGCGCGTGATACTCGTTAAGTTGCCGCGCGTGTCGTATGCGTAGGCCGTCTTTCGATTCAGGGCGTCCGTGATGCTCAATAGCAGATTGGTTCCGGACTGCCGTTCGTAGGTGATGCCCTGTTGCAGAGACGTGCCGAATGCATAGGTGTCTGTGAGAGTAGCGCCGCTGCTGTTGAAAGTGACGCGTCTCACGTAGGCGCGCGGGTTGGTCACATCCGTTTGTGTCACCTTGCCGTTGCTATCCAGCGTATAGGCGAAAAGGTAGGTGGAATTATCTGCCAGAGTTTGTTTGCTCACTCGTCCGTTCGCGTCGTATTCGTTAGTCAGGTAGACGATATTACGCGGGTCTTTGATGGTGAGCATCCGGTGCGAGCCGTTATAAGTGTACTCGGTGATGCCTCCTTCGGCATCCGTCACCTTCCACAACCGAGCGCTCGTGTCATACGTGTAATCCACCGTACGCCCGACGTTGTCCTTTGCCTGAATGATGCGATAAGAGTAGCTCGGGTCCGTGTCGTAGCTGAGCGCTAACCACTTGCCGTTAGGAGAAGTGATTCTGGTTATACGCAGGCTCGCGTCACGCGTAATCCAGACCTGATTATTGAAACGATCTTTGATACCTTCGAGCTTAACATCCGCCGAGTGTATCCATATCCCTCTGCTCTTGATGAAGAACTGGTAGACAGTGCCGTTGCTGAGCTTGAGGTCGTAACCGTTGGAAGTGCCGTCAGGCCCGCGCCCGCCCGTGACATGAACGAGTGTGGATTTATAAAAAGCGGACGGCGAAGCAGTGTGTTCAAACGTCATGGGGCTTGCGCCCGGATTGGTGCGTTCATACCTGACGCGCGCGCCGTCGGGAAGCACCAGCTCGGCGTACGTCAGGTTCGGATTATCGCCAATGATTTTCAAATCATACGGGTGCGATGTTCCGATTCCGAAAGCTCGTCCTATGGAATCGTTCTGACGGTACGTGCGAGTGAGAGAGAGCGGCAGCGTGTCAGGAAGTTTGAGGTCGGTTTTATCGTAAACAAAAAGGCCGGAACCTAAATCTACAGGGTCGCCGCCGCACGCGCCGCAACCGGGGGTTGGTGCTGACCCTGGCGCGTCATCCGTGTCAAAGGAGCCGCCGTAGCAGTGCATGCCCGCCAGCTCTACGCCGGGGTCGGGCATGATCTGTCGCCCGTCTTTGGTCACCGTGCCTTCGCCGTAGATGTACCAGCCGCCCTTCGCAGCGTCGTAATCCCAGAGCGGGACGTGCGCTCCGGCAGGCAAGCCGCCGTAGTTCGGATAAACGATGCGCAGGCCCGGAGCTTTCTTGCCGTCGGCTCGTTGAGTCTTCGCGCCGTGCATCTGTAGCGAGAAGAGTAGTCGCGGCGTCACACCGCCCGGTAAAGGCAAGGGCGAACGATTGGTCGGGATGGGAGTAATCGTCAAATTAGTAAACGGCTCGCCGTTGGGATATTTGACGTGCACTCCTGCCGGGATGTGAATCTCCAGACCGGGGATGAGCGGCGTGGTGGCAACGATTTCACGCGGAGTCGGCGCGGCGATTTTGGTCGCGTAACGGGTTTCAATGATTGGTAGCCAGACGGTATAGGGCAAGACGTTGGTCTGTCCCTCTTTGATATTTACCAAGCCTTCAAAAGTACCGTAAGGCTTGGTCGGCGTGCTGGCCGTGCTCCCGTTGATGACAAACGGATGGCGACCTCCCGCCACGTTCCTGATGATAAAGCGGCCCGTCTCGTCTGTCTTCGCCATGCGGTTTCCGACGTGAATCATCACGTTGGCTAAAGCCTCGCCCGTGAGCGTCAAAACCTGTCCGGCCAGTGCCGTCTCGCCAGCGCCTGCCTTGAGAGCCTCCATCTTTTGCAGGGGCGACTCTTTCGCTTTGGTCTCCCAGTTACCCTTAAAATTATCGGCGCTCGGCTTCCACTCCTCAGGGTCGAAGGGCTGGTTTTTGTTGCCCGTTAAAACTGCATCCGAAGGCCGCATGGTGTCATGACCCGGCATCATCCCGTGCATCGGATCATCCGCAGGCTGACTGTTGCCCGCAGGAGGCGCAGCCTCGGTTGTGAAGGTGACGGAGGCGGGCGCAATCGCCAGGTTCCCGACATCAGTAGAGCCGTTGATGGTCAGCGTATATGTAGTGCCGGGATGAAGCGGCTCAAGAGGAGAAATGAATGCCAGCATCCCGCCTTCAGCCGGGACGATTTTTGTTTGAACTGCTCCGTGCGGCCCGTTGAGAACAAGTTTTTCCGCGTTGATTGTTTCCGCACGTAATGGCTTGGAGAAGCGCAAAGCTATGCGAGTATCTTTCGCGACATTGGTGTCGCCGCCTTTAGGCAAAGAAGCCATCAGGTAAGGGGATGACGTGTCTTCCTGAGCAGCAAAGCCTCCGACCATGCTGAAGCTCTGGCTTTCCGGGTCGTAGACCTCGCCGCTGTCAATGCTTTCATCATTGCTATTTTTCCCGCCGAGTAAAAGCACACTGCCGTCAGGCAGCAGCATCGCGGAGTGTTTCCGTCGGGCCATCAGAAACTCCGGCCCTAATGTGACAACGGTCCTGGTCCTGCTATCCCATAGCTCCGCCTTTCCAAACACCCGACCGGCTCGGTTAGTTCCACCTGCAATAAGTAGCTGCCCGTTGGTTAAAAGAGTTGCCGTGTGATGCGCGCGCGGCGCAAGACCGGGCGAGGGCAGAGCTTCAAAACGTTGAGTGTCTGGATTAAAGCTTTCGGCGCTCGACAGAACCTGCCCCGCATGGCCTGTGCCGCCATAGATGAGGACAGTGCCGTCCGGAAGCATCGTCGCAGAGTGCCACGCGCGCGGTTCGCGCAGGCTGCCTGTGATAGAAGCACTCTCACCCGTACGAGCGTCTTTGATAGTTGCCGTAGAGAGCAGACCCTTTTCACCCTCGCCGCCCAGTAAGAGCCAGCGGCCATCCGGCAGCAGCGTCGCCGACTGGCCCGGAAGCAAGGCGGGAGTCTCAAGCCTCATAACTCTGGGAATCCGCCTGCTCTTGTTAGCCGAAGCAGGAGGAATGCTCTTTGCTAGTTCGGGCTCTTTTTTATCTCGCGGGCCGATGGCTAATCTGCCGTTCTTACCGGAAGCCAGTGCCAATAGCGGGTTGGCTACCAGAAGAAAGCTCAAAGTGATTGCGAGGCCGAAGGTGAAACGGGTTCTCATTCTATGTCTCCGAATTATCATTAAAGCTGCCCACGAAATTTCCTGCTTCATTTAGTCTGACTTACAAAGGCTCGGTTACGGATCGAACCTACGGAACATTTGTAAGCGTAAAGGTCACGCCGCCTGTTCTGTTTGTTCCAGGGTCCAGTAGAACCGTATAAGTGCCGGTTACAGGGAGCGTCTGCGTGCCTGTAGAAGCCGTGCTCTGCCCGTTAATATCCATCGAAGTCAAAGCCGTACCGTCGGGCTTGAGGATGCGAACGTCTACAGTGGTCCAGACAATGTAGTAAAAAGAGTTGCTGCTGATGCTCAGATTCACCTTCTGACCGGCGGTTCCGTCAAAGGTAAGTCGCGCAACCTGTCCCGGTGAACTGATGGTGACAGGCACCGCAGAGCCGCCCGGAGTAATAGTTCCGGTCACGTCCGCGGCGTCGTAGAGCGTAAAGGTTATTGTCCCTACGTCCTCTCTCAGCGGATTTCCGAACAGGGTATATGTTCCCGTCACGGGCAGCGTGTGCGCGTCAATAAAACTATTGGCTACGCCCGTCAGCGCTGTACCGTCCGGCTTGAGGATGGAGACGTTAAACCAGGGACTCCCTGCCGCCATTGAATTGACTACGCTTACCTTCTGCCCCGCCGTGCCGTCAAAACTTAAGCGTATGTTCTGCCCGGGGGTGGTAACCGTTTTGGTGACGGAAGAGCCTCCCGGCGTGATTGTTCCGGTGACATCCGCAGGCACATCATAGAGCGTGAACGTCATGCTGCCCGTGCTCGTCTTGTAGGCATCGAACTTAACCGTGTAAGCGCCGGTCGTAGGAAGCGTGGCTGGCTCTATGAACAGCGAGGTCGAGTGGTTTGCGTCGATGGAAGTTAAGACCGTGCCGTCCGGTTTCTTTATCTGCACGCTCGTGATGTAGCTCGGCTCATACTGAATGTCCGGGAAGGTGCTGTTAACTTTGAGGCTGACGCGCTGGCCCGCCGTACCGTTGAAAGGCAGGCTGATGAGTTGGCCCGGCGTATTAACTGTCGCAGACACGGCAGCGCCTCCGGGCGTAATCGGGTCGGTGATGTCCACGACATCAAAGAGCGTAAAGGTTGCGCCGCCGATTTCCGTGCCCGTGGGGTCGAAAAGGATTGTGTAAGTGCCCGTCGCCGGCAGCGTTTTCACATCCATGTAAGCGCCGTCCACACTGCCCAGAACCCATCCACCCGGCGCATAAATCTTGACGCTGGCGTTACAGTTAAGATTGGTCAGAAGCAGGCTAATCTTACGACCCGCCACACCGTCGAAAATCAGCAGGCCGACTTTATCAGCAGTGTTGATGCCGAAGAACGATTTGGTCTCGCCGACAGACATGCGCGCCGTGGTATCGACGTCGGCGGCTGTCAATGGAGAGGGAGGGACAAAGAAATCGCTGCTGCTAGTGGCGATGCCCGCAGGCGTCCTGACCGAGATGCGCCCCGATACGGAACCTGACGTCACGGTGGTAACCAGAGATGATGCGGTCGCAGAGTTAACAATCGCGCCCGTGGCATTGACCTTGACCTTGTTGTTGGTCGGCACGGTCTCGAAGTTTGTTCCGCTGATGGTCACGGTCGAGCCGATGGAACCAATCGTGGGACTAAAGCTGGTGATGGTCGGCGCGTTTGCATTGCCCTGAACAACGACGAATGAAGTGGCGCTCGTGGCAGAGCCGGAAGGCGTCACGACCGCGATTGTTCCGGTCGTCGCACCGGCAGGAACTTTGACTACCAGTTGAGTCGCGGTGGCAGAAATAACAGCCGTCGCGACGCCGTTGAACCGGACGCCGTTCTGGCCCGGAGTATTACTAAACCCGGTTCCGTAAATGGTGACTTCGGTTCCGACTGTTCCACTGCCGGGCGTCGCGTTGGCAATGGAAACCTGCGTCGAGCCGGTGCGGGTGATGGAGAGAAGATTGCCCACGCTGTCGTAAGAGTAAGTGGCAGCCTCGCCCGTAGGACTCGTCACGGCAACGAGCCTTCCCAGATCGTCGTAAGCGTAAGAGACAGAGTTAGCGCCCGTCTGGCTCGCGCCGTTGACGAGGACGTAGACGGGATTTGAAGTGGTCGTCCCGCCCCTGTTGTCAGTTGCTTTGGCTGTCAGATTGTAGTTACCGACAGCGACGCTATTCCAACTGAAGCTAAACGGAGATGTGGTGCTTTCTCCGAGTTTGGTCGGCCCGTCGAAGAATTCAACTTTGCTGATTGTGCCGTCGCTGTCGCTGGCGTTGACGGTAACTGTGACGTTGGCCGAAGCAGTAAAGCCAGCCTCGTTTGCAGGACTCGTGATGCTCACGGTCGGCAGGGTATTCGGCGGGTCCTGAGTTGTCGCCGTTGCTTCATTCGAATAAGGCGAGTTGCCCGTAGCGGTGTTGGCCCGCACGCGGTAGTAATATTGAGTGCTTGCCGTGAGGCCCGTGTCGGTATAAGAAGTGGCGTTCGCGCCGGCGGTTGCGACCTGCGAGAAAGTACCACCCGCGCCTGTCTTGCGCTCAATTTTGAATCCTGTTTCGGCGGTCGCGTAATCCGTCCATGAAAGATTAATCTCGGTTGTCGAAGCGCTCGAAGCCGCGAGTTGTGTCGGCGTCGCAGGCTGGGTCGAAGAATTACCGCCGGGCACGTCGGTCGAGTAAGAGCCGTTATAGAGAGTTATGTGGTTGCCGTTACCTGAGAAATCAAGCAGCGACTGGGAGTCGAATTTCCAAAGCCCTTTTGTGTTAGTAATGACTCCCAGATGTGTGTCCGGGGTGAAGTTTGAAGTGTAAACGGGTGCTGCCGTGATTCTAACTTCGTCAATCAGGCCGTTAAAAGGATAGTAGTTTGTCCCCTCGTATCTGGTGATGCCTATAAAGACGCTTTTGGTTCCAGTGCCGGGAGCCGCCGTGGATGATTTAGAGGCTGCGAGAACACCATCCACGTAGATACGCAACTGGCTGCCGTCGAAGACTCCGGCGACGTGATGCCACACGCCGGTTGAAACAGCCGTGGGGCTTGCCACGGAATCGAGGCTGGAGGGATTAACCAGAGTGTAGAACGTAGGCTTGCCGCTGGCTAAATCAAGAACGTACCCGCCGTCGCTTGCGCCGTAGCGACTGACGATTCTTTGATAACCCGAAGTAGTATTCGTCTTAACCCATGCCTCGACTGTAATCGAGCCCGTGATATTCAAACTGCTGCTGTTGTAAATCTCGCCTATGGTCGTTGTTCCATTAGTCTGCAAAGAGCGGTTCGTGAGCCAGACGTTATAGTCCGACGGGACATCTGTGGAATAACCCGCACTACCTATGAGCGAACAGTGATTGTTATTTTCAGTCGAGTCGTTGGGAGTCTGTCCGTCGAACTTCCACAGCCCTCGCGTACTGGCTATGACGGAAAGATGGGCCTGTAGACTAAAGTTAGAGGCGTAGATTGCCCCCGTGGATACTCTGACTTCGTCTATCAGACCATTGAATGGATAGTAGAGAGTGCCGTTGAGCTGGAACCCGCCAATCTGGTGCGGCTGCGTGCCGCTGGCGGGGGCAAAGGTCGAGTTCTTCGAGCCGTCGAGGACGCCGTTCACGTAGACGCGCAACTGGCTGCCATTGTAGACGCCCGCCACGTGGTACCAGGTTCCAGTACTTAAGGTCGTAGTGCCCGTAATCCAGTCGCCATTGCCGCTATAACCATTTTTCAGTGTCGCGAAGGCCAGCTTTCCCCCGGTGACAATGAGTTGCCAACCGCCGTCGGTCTGAGCCGTTCCGTAGCGTGAGCTGATTGCCTGATCGCCAGTCGTACTATTGAGCTTAATCCATGCTTCGACGGTGATAGGGCCGGTGATATTCAGGCTGCCGCTGTTTGGATTAGTAGCATAAGCCGTCGTTCCATTCAGCGATAAAGAATGATCGCTCCCAGCTTGCGGCAAACTGAGTGTTGAGCTGCCTGATTTTGTGGAAAGCGTAGAAGGGAATCGTGAAGAGCTTTGCCTGTAGTTGCCGTAGATTAGTCCATCGTCTACAGGGCTTGGATTGGCTGCGCCTGCTTCGATGAGCGGCAAAAAGAGTTGAATGACAATAATGAATATAGAAAAGGTCCGGCGTGAAAGCAGACTTCGAGAAGTGCGAGAAGCGCGCATGTGGATACAGACTCCTACTGAGAGGGGTTTGAGTCTCCACCCGGCCATGCGCGAAGATGCGTTTGCCCGGAAATGCATCCTTTACGCTTTTGAGGGCAGAGGTTGGAATTTCTAAGAAAGCCCTGACATTACCGGCAAGTAGTGTCAGGGCTTTTAATTAATCATGAGTTAGGAACAATCTATCAAGCAGACTTCCGTCAGTCTTCATGCGGAAGCTGAACAGAGTACTATTCAACACGATACGAGCTACAGAGCGAAGAAATTTCATTAAGACCTATTTAAATGATGATGTTATGACTAACCGTGAGTGAGAACGCGGTTGAAACCCGCGTGGAGCGCATGCAATTTAAGTTATTGATATTCTATTGTCAACTAAAAATTTCATTTATGAATAAATGACTATGCAGGAGTACAAATGTTTTTGCATCATTCTCATGTAAACGGAAATGCTGATAGCTAATGCCACGATTGATAGAATTCCTATCAAAGAGAATTATGGCGCATCCTTCGCCAGACTCTCTTGTAAGCGGGTCATGCTTTCCTGGCTGATGGGTATCAGTACCGCAACGCGGCCTGTCAAGGTCTATGATGACTGTGATGACAATCACCGTGAGGACTGGCATCATCGTCGTCGTCTCTTCTCGACGACGATGTCCCCTGCCGCAGCTATAACCCACTCCCGGCGAGGCCACGAGCGCGGCGATAAAGAGGAGGAAGAGGACGCTTTACGGCACAATCTCAAAGGCCACTTTGTTAGACTCCACCATCGGCCCCTGACAACATTCGATTCTACGCCTCAGCACCAACTCGTAATGTCCCGCCCGCAGCGGCCCGTACCACGCAATCCCCCTCAGACTTATTGTCAGCCAATCCACGATCTTCGTCTGCTGCGGCTGCAACTCGTTGATTTGCCGAAAGTCACTCCGCTCGCACCTCTGGACCGACTCTTCCTGATTAGCCGTTTCCGTCAGGTTGGTGAGATAGGGTAGTAGCTGCCCCTCTCTTCTGAGCTGCGGGCGGTTCTGGAAGAGCATGGTCGAGATGCAATACTTCGCCACCTTGTTTCCAGTATTGGTCATCGAGATCATGACAGGAATCTCTTCTCCCATCTTGAACTGACTTTTGACAGGCCCGTAGAGACCTCCTCCCGTCGTAATCGTCACCTTGATGGCATTCTGCTCGACGGCTGCAACTACACCCTCTTGAGCAGTTGCTCCACCATCCCCGGTTTTCTCCTGCCCCGCGCCAGAGCTGCTCTGGCGCGGGCTGAACAGGAGACTTCCCAGGAGCATCGCAATCAGAAAGAGCTTTTGCACCTTCCCACCTCCTTCGACATCACCCCAACGGCTTGCGAGTGTATGCCCAAACTACTCTTTTACGGAAACTACTTTTTACTGCTACCGCTCTTTTACTGAAACTGCTTGTTGCTCAGACTACTCTTTTACTGTTACCGCTCCTTACTGAGCCGTGTCAGCGATTCCCTTGTTCACCAGCAGTCTAATCTCCACTCGCCGATTCTTCGCCCGACCATCGGCCGTCGAGTTATCCGCCACCGCGTTGGAATCCCCATATCCGAAGGGCTGCACCAGTCGCTGCAACGGCAAGTTGTGCTTCATCACCAGATAGCCGATCACCGCGTTGGCTCTGCGCTCACTCAGCGAACGATTCCTCTCCGTATTGCCCGTCGTGTCCGCAAATCCGACCACCGCGACCACCCAGCCCTTGGTGTTCTGGGACTTGACCCATGCCGCCCCGGCGTCCATGTCAGCCTTGGCCTTTGGCGTGAGAGTGGCGCTGCCCACGCGGAAAAGCACGGTAAACGTGCGTACAGGGTCATAGTCGTCGAGCCCGTTGATGCGGTTATTGGCCCGGTCGGCGGTGGCCTGTGCGGCATCTGCCTTGGCTTGAGCCGCGTTGGCGAGGGCGGTGGTTTCCTCTAACTGGCCGGAGAGTTTGCGTGCGTTCTCCTCGGCGGCGGCGACTCTGGCCGCATTTTCCTGAGCGAGCTGGTCTGTGACCTGAAGTCCCTGAGCGCTTCTCAAGTCCTGCTCATCGAAACGGATTTTACTGGCGACGAGTTGACCTGAGGCGTTGCCGGTGCCGTCGACTTCAAGACGGAGGCCGCGGAGGATGTAGCTCACGCCGTAGTCTTTCGAGCCTTTGAAAACGCCCCGCTTGTGGCTTTTGACTTCGGTTTGAGGGGTCAGGAGGACGACGGTTTCGGGGCCGGTGCCTGAAGGGTCGCGCATGTTGAAGGAGTCGGCGTTGCGTTTGACGACGATGCCTTTTAATTTCTTGACCTCCTGACCGTTGGAAACACTCGCGATGTTGCTCGTATCCTGGCCGAACGCCGTGGCGGCGCTGGTCAGGAGAAGAAGGAAAGCGAGTGTCAATAGTGGTGATAATGCTGGCTTGTTAATTCTCATCGGTTTGCTCCTTTTATTCATCTGATGTTCAAGCTACGAGGCTGCTGCTGTTTCAAGCCATTGTAGTAACAGTGGAGTGCACTGAATACTGTCAATTCTGACAGCCTCTCTAAAAAAGAATGTTGTCTGGTTGTGCGCTCGGACACGGAAGCAAACGCGCGTCCGGCCTCTCTTTTTTCCGCCGAACCTGTCAATTGTGACAGTACTAATTCTTTTAGACAGACATTAGGATTGTTAGCGGTCAGCAACAGGAGGAAGGTAGCCGGGGAAGCAGGGGGCGGCTTCCCCGGTTATCAACCGAGCACAAGGAAAAGGGAAAAAGGCGAGCTTACAAAAGCGCGTTAGCGGGACTTACAAGCGGGCCGCCCCCAATAGAGAGATTGTCCTGACAAAGAAGAGGAGGAGAAGAAAAAGCAGGAAGAGGAGAAGGCTAAGCCCGTAGACCAGCCTTGATAAGCGTTCGCTACTTTGTGAGCGCAGACGTTATACGAATGAAAGAGAGGTCAAAAGGGTGGCGGAGTATAACGATGCTGACACGATGGAATTTCCTGCGCCCGTGATTGCGGAGCGCAAGCCGGAAACTATTTCGTCGAGGGTTAAAGTAGACATTGGAGCCCTCTCGCACGAAGGCAAGGTGCGGCCCAATAACGAAGACTCTTTTCTGGTCTCGCGTTTCGAGCGCATCATGCGAACCCTTTTGACGAACCTGCCGGAAGGCTACGTTTCGGACCAGTACTCCGAGATTGGATACGGGATGCTCGTGGCGGACGGCATGGGCGGCGCGGCTGCCGGAGAGGTCGCCAGCCGGACGGCCATCAGCGCGCTCGTGGAGCTTGTGCTGCAAACGCCCGATTGGATTATGCGCCCCGACGAAGGGGCGATTGAGAAGGTGCAGCAACGGTTTGAGGAGCGATTCGGAAAGCTCGGCGATGCCTTGACCAGGCGAGCCCGTACAGACCCTAACCTGACGGGCATGGGGACGACGATGACGTTGGCCGCGAGCATCGGCGCAGACCTTGTCGTAGCCCACGTCGGCGATTCGCGCGCTTACCTTTTTCGCCTGGGGCAATTGATGCACCTGACGCGCGATCAGACGGTCGCACAGGTGCTCGCAGATGCCGGAGTCATACGTCCCGAGGAGGTGGCGACGCATCGCGGACGCCACGTTCTAACGGGCGTTATCGCGATGCAAGGCGAAAAGGCCGAAGTCGAGCTTCATCATTTGCGGCTCATAGACGGAGATCAAATTCTGATCTGTAGCGACGGATTGACCGAGATGGTCACGGACGCTCTCATCGTCGCGGTGCTGGAAAAACATGGACCGGCTCAAGATGCCTGTCGCACTCTGGTTGACTTAGCCTTAAATGCCGGTGGCAAGGACAACGTCACAGTAATACTTGGCCGCTATCACATCCCGGAAGAGAAATGATAAGAGCGTAAATCGTCAATCGTGAATCGTAAATAGTAAGAACTGCTTTCCTCTATTTACGATTCACGATTGACGATTTACGCTCCTATTGCCTTTAGCGAAAGGCGAGCATTGAGACGTTGCGGTTGAGGATGATGTTGTACTCCGTTCCGGGATTAATCTCCGCCTCTTCGCCTTTTTTAATCCGACCGCGAGCGATACCAATCACCCCGCCGGTAGCTGCGCCAGCAGCCCCGTTAAGGAGTCCACCGACGACGACACCACGACCGATAAAAGCGGCATTACGCTTCTTCGATGATTTGCCTTTGACTGTCCCTTCATTGTCTGCGTTCTCAGAACTCGCCAGCGAGCCGTTGATGGAGTACACCTTGCCGTTCGGCATTTTGATTGACGTGAAGGTCGCGTTGAGACTCCCCGCCTGGCTCTTGCGGCTGGCGGGCGTCACCTGTGTAATGCTGCCCGTGACAATGCTGCCAGCGGGGATGACCTCAACGCCGCGCACGTAGATGGGAATCGTCACAGTCGAAGTAAACGTGTCGCCGACCCGTGCGGATTTTGAGCTGAGCTTGTTGTTCAACTGCACGCGGATGGTGGTGTCTGCCGGGACGGTGTAACGCGGAGGCTTACGTTTCTGGCCCGGAACGGGAAGCACGCCGCTCGCCATAATTGACGCCGCCATCAGCATGAATGCAGCGCAGCGTTTTAACCTGTCTCGTAACATGATGAACTCTCCTTTTGGCAGTCGCTCTTAAAATATGCCGTCACTCTACGAATGATAGAGCGGACTCTTTTAGAGTCGCGGGCCAACAGATTGTCTATGCTAATTGATTCCTATCCGGCGAGATACTGGCAAAATATACAGGTTGTGTAGGGAATCGTCGGGCGCGGGAGTTTTCGTTACCGTCAGGTTTCAGAGTTATCTTCACGCGCCGCTCTGGATGTGCTGCCGACCGAGGCGCTCGCGGCACAACCGGCTTTCGTCCAGACGCTTCTGCTGAGCTTCATTAATCCAACGCGAAACAGTTGCGGCCATTGCGCGCACGGCTTGCTGCGGCGAGCTTTTGCGGGTTTCCGTCTTCGCACCTTCCTGTTGCAATCGCTGCCGTTCGCTGCTTTTGATAAGTCTGACCATCCGGACCCTCTTTCCTGATTTCGATGATTCACCAAATTGAGAGCCCACTATAGCTTTAACCGGCTGGCAATAAATCCTGTCAATTTTACCCTGTCAAAAGTGACAGTTATCAGCGCCTCTTCATGTCTATAGACTCAACGCGCGAGTTGCGGGTCTCCCCGGACGGCGGCCAGAGGACGGAGCCGCGAAATTTAATTTAACAACGTGATTGGGACAGGGCGTGAGGCCGGGCGCGAAATCAATCTCGTAAAGGAGGCGCGGTGATGACAAAGAAACTTATGGTGGCGGTTGGCCTTGCGCTCGCAGGGCTGATTCTTTATGCGTGTCAGGCACAGCAGCCGGACACAAAGGCCGCCTCGAATACAAACGCCAGTTCAAACGCGACGGCGGCGAACAAGGTGGACCCCAAGGTAGTCGAAGACGTCAAGGCCATGCTGGCGAAGCATGACAAGGCTCTCAACGATAAAAATATAGATGCCGTGATGGCGACCTTCTCGACCGGCGACAACACGGTCGTCCTCGGCACGGGACAGGGCGAGCGCTTTGTCGGCCAGCCGGCCATCAAAGAGGCTTATACGGAAATCTTCAAAGACTACGATGCGGGCACTTTGGTTTCCAATTGCGACTGGAAGACCGGCGGAGCGGATGCGGCGGGCACGACCGCATGGCTCGCTGCCACCTGCCAGATGCAGGACTCGCTCAAGGGTCAGAAGAGAGATTACGTGCTCAATGTTTCCGGGGCGGTGGAGAAGCAGGGGAACGAATGGCGTTTTGTGATGCTTCACATGTCGAACGCCCCGAACAGCGGCCCGCCACCACCTGCTGACAGCACAAAGGGCAAGAGCTAAAGACCAAGCACCCTTTTAATTTCATTTACCTTTGAGCGAATCGGAGGACGGCTATGAGTGACGACATGAAGCCTGATGAACAGAACGCTGAAACCGATGAGAAGCAGTTGAAGTCCAGAAGAGATTTTCTAAAGCGTCTGGGAAGATGGTCGGCAATCATCATCGGCGGAGCCGCCTTAGGCGGCATGATGGCGCAAGATGATGCGGACGCCTCAGGTTGGGTCAACAGGCGCGGCGGCGGCGGCAGCGCCGGATGGGTCAACAAGGCCGGAGGTGGCGGTGGTGCGTGGGTCAATGGAGGCGGCGGAGGCGGCGGAAGTTGGGTCAACAGAGGCGGCGGCTGGATCAACGGCGGCGGGGCCGGTTGGGTGAATCGCAGGAGCAGTTGGGTCAATCGCTCTTAATTCTCGCTACCCGACATTTAATCCCGCCATAAGCGGGTGGCGAGCCGCCGGAGCAAGGGCTGCTGAAGCGAAGCGCTGTTGTTGAAGCCCGGCGGCTCGCCCTTTTTGTTTGACCGTTCTCAAGATTAAGAAGCGAGCACAGAGATGAACTCCGTCATCTACAACATTCCCGTCCACCTGTTTGAAACCTATCGAGACCAAAAGGTCATCGTCCGCTCAAACGATGCTCGCGAACTCGCAGAGCGTCTCTCACAAACGGACATGGAAAATGTCCTCTACGTTCAACTGCTCTCCTTGAGCGGCGATGTCGAGCCGCTCGCAAACTGGGGAGAGGCGGTGCCGGTAGACATATTCTTGCAGAACCCGGCTGTGGAATTCCCGCTGCTCTACAATTTCTCGAAGCTGCTGGATAAACATCCCATACGGGTTTCAATTTCCGTCAAACCCGGATTCCTTAAGGCGGTCAAGCTGGCGCTGGCGTTGAATTTCGCCGTCAAGCTCGAAGTCGGACAGCCCGACCAAGGGCTCATCGAAGAGATGGCCGAAGTCTTAGACCTCTATCTTCATCGCCCGACCGTCGCGCAACCCGTCGAATATTTTCACAGCCTGTTTCTATCCTTCTACCAGCGCGAGCCGTTCCAGAACCTCTGGCTCATACAGGAGGAAGACCCCGAACTATTTCGCTTCATCACGGACGAAGGTGAAGAGACCGTCTCGCAGCGGTTCGGAAATGTAGAGCTGAACGGCGACGGCGGCTCTGTAGGCATAGAGCAAAGGGAAGCGTTGTCGAGTGAAAAGAGCGAGTGCGACGGCTGTGAATATTTTGATCGTTGCGGCGGCTATTTCAAATGGCCCGACAGGGAGTTCGGCTGTGAAGGTGTGAAGACCTTGTTCGCTACGCTCAATAACGCGGCAGAAGAATTAAGGAACGACCTCGCCGCTTTTCCAGTGACGCAGGGAGTATAACTATCATGATGAGAAACCACGTCTCCGTAATTTTTCTACCGACCAATTATTGCAACGTCAATTGTGAATATTGTTTTGAAGACAAGACGAAAGACCGCATGACGCTCGACCAGTTAACGACGGTCATCACTAAAATTCTGGACTTCATGGACGAAGGCCAAATCGCTTCTCTCACTTTGCACTGGCAGGGCGGCGAGATTATGACGATGCCTGTTCGCTGGTTCGAGGAAGCGCATGAATTGATTGGCAACATGGCCGCCGCTCGCAACAAGCGCGTGGACCACGGCCTGCAAACCAACATGATCGGCTACACGCCGCACTGGAACAATATTATCAAGGAGATGTTCGGCGGGAGCGTCGGGACTTCGATGGATTATCCCAACCTCTACAGAAAAATGTTTCGCGGTGGCCCCGACGATTACACCAGAATCTGGACGCGCAACATTCAGGCGGCGCGCGAAGCGGGAATAGGCGTCGGCGTTATCTCTATTCCCAACCGTGCGACGCTTGAGGTCGGAGCCGAAAGCTTCTATTCCTTCTTTGTGGACGAGCTGGGAATCAAGGACTTTCAGGTCAACACGCCCTTTCCCGGCGGCGAGCAGAACGACGTCAAAAGAGATTTGGCTTTGGAGAACGAAGAGCTGGCTCGCTTTTACATAGAGCTGACGGACATTTGGGTCGAGCGCGGGATGCCTGAAGGCGTCAAGCTCGGCCCTATAGACCAGCTCATAGCGCATTTCTCAGGCGAGCAGAGTTGTCTTCCCTGTATCTGGCAATCGAATTGCGCCGACGAGTTTATCTCGATTGACGCGCGCGGGTTCGTAGCGCAGTGCGACTGTTGGGTAACAAGTTATCCCGAATACTATTTCGGCAACATCTTTGAGCCGAACAGTCTTTCCGAATTGCTCAAAAACAGTCCCGCCCGCAAGCAGTTTGTAGACAGACCGCTGGCGATTATAGATAAGGACTGCATAGAGTGTGACTACCTGACGATGTGCCACGGCGGATGCCCCGTCAGGACATACACGATGCGCCACACGCTTTCGGAGAAAGACCCTTACTGTCATCTCTACAAATCTCTGTTCCGTCACACTGAGGGCGTGGCGGCAAGACTCGCAGGCGAGCGAGTCTCTCCCACCGATTTTCGCAAAGCCCTCGCCCACACGGGCAAAGGGAAATCCTGCGGCACGAGCGCACAGCAGCCGACGAGCGTCGCAGCGTTGCTCGCACAACCACTGGTGCAGATAGAGCGGCGCAGGAATGTGTAGAGCCAGCGCGGCGATTCATTCCTTTGCACCTAAGAGTATTGCACTCGCTACATGGTCGGCACGCGTGGCAAAGGCGAAGTGCGCTCCGCCAGCAATCACGTCGGCTTTCGTTGCGTGAAGGATTCGCCGAAGCAAAGCGCGCAGACGGAACGGACAATGTGATGAGAACCAAGCTCCTTTTCATCGTGACAGCCGTGATTGAGGTAGGCGCAGGTCTGCCGCTATTGGTGTCGCCGGCGTTGGCGGTATCGGTTCTGATTGGAGCGCCGTTCGACACATCGGCTGACTCAGTCGTCGGTCGCGTGGCCGGGGCGGCGCTGCTCGCGCTGGGTCTCGCCTGTTGGATGGCGCGCAATGACGAACAGAGCCGCGCAGCAACAGGGTTGATAGTGTCCATGTTGCTCTACAACGCCGCTGCTGTCGTGGTGCTCGCTTATGCGGGGTTAGGTTGGCGGTTATTCGCAGTTGGCCTGTGGCCGACAGTTGTGCTTCACGCGCTGATGGCGGTTTGGTGCCTCGCCTGCCTTCGGGAGTCTCTGAACAGGAACAAACCGAGAGAAGTGAGATGAAAACCGATGGGGCAGTACTCGTCACGTATTGTTCGGGACGCCTTATGCGAAGGATTCTATCTATGGCGATCCAAAAATCGCTGGTTTTGATTCCGGTGCTGTTTCTCTTTCTAATCGGCCCTCAGGCTACACAAGCGCAAGAGCCCGCAACCCCCAAGCAGTTCTGGCCCGAGATCGACGTGTATATCAACATCAAGCCCGAGGTCAGGCTTTTCTTTCTCGGCACCGTGAGCAAGTCGGTCGAGGACGGAGAGTTTCGTAACGCCCAGGCCTTCGAAACTCAAATCGGGGCGCACGTAGACTACATCCCAAATAAGTACGTCATCCTTCGCACCGGTTATCGTTTCGGGCGCTCGGTGGGAAGCAACAGCGATCCTTTCAAGGAGCACAGATTCCTGACCGAGCAGACATTACGAACGTGGCTTCCGGGTGGTCTGCTGTTGTCTGACCGCAACCGGGAAGATTTCCGGTTCGTCAATGGAGACTTTTCGTTTCGCTACCGCAATCGAGTGACCGTTGAACGAGAGTTTCACCTGTTCAGGAAGCGCACCCTTACGCCTTATGTTTCGGGGGAGATTTTTTACGATACGCGCTACGGCATCTGGAACCGAAATCGTTACGCCGTCGGAGTGCAGACGTCTTTGCGACGTGGCCCGCTTATGAAGATGCTGCTGCCCAAGCGCCAGATCATTTTGGATCTCTATGTGATGCGGCAAAACGACAGCCGCTCTGACGCACCGCACGTGAATGCCATTGGCGCGGTTCTGGCGTTCTACTTTTGAGGGACTCCAAACGCGTAGCGAGTCCTGAAATCAAAACCAACTGTCACTTTTGACAGTTACCGTCCATCTTCCACACCGATAAACTACAACCTGAGTTATTGACACGAACAGGCTTTGAAAGTGCCCAGGGGACCATTCCGGATGGCCCTGCGTCTCTATTGGCCGAAAAACAGATAAGTGAAGGAGGAGAAGAAATGCGTAAAGTGGAGAGAGTGAGTTTCGCGATAGCGATGATAGCTATCATTGGCCTGATGCTGCTCGGTGGCACGACCAGTACGGCTCAGAAAAAGCAGAAGCAGGAAACCTTTCAGGCCGTGGCGATGGGACAATCAACTCAGCTCGGGCGAATGATTAATGTCAACGTCTCGATTAACGAGTATTCGACGCCGGAAGACCAGCAGATTCTCATCGCGGCATTCAACGACAAAGGGATGAAAGGTCTGATCAACGCTCTGAGCAAGATGAAATCAAAGGGGCGGCTTTCCGCGACCGGCACGCTCGGTTATGAAGTCACCTACATACGCTCGTTCCCGACAGAGAACGGGCGCAGGATTCGTCTGATCACGAATCGCCCGCTCACCTTTGGCGAGGTGTGGTCCGACGACCGCTCGCAGGACTACAGCCTGTCCGCGCTTGAGCTGATTGTCAGCAACCAGAAGGGCAAGAGCACGGGTGTCTTGTATCCCGCTTGCCAGTTCAAGATTGACGATAATAAGGAATTAACGATAGAGACCTTTCAAAATCCGTGGAAGCTGACGAACATCCTCGACCGCTAAGGACAAGCGCTTGTCTTAAATTGTGAGCGCGGGTTCGCCAGCGCGTAGTAGCCGCCGCGTGTGCGTATGAAGAGGGGCGGCAGGCCGACGGGGGATAGCGGTTCAGTTTCCAATCAGATTCACCGCCGAGAGCGCAGAGCGGGCGCAGAGAGTTGAGCCTGTTCTCTGCACCTCTCCTCGCTATTGATAGGAAAGCTAACGGGAAGCAACTGAAATGGCAGCGCATTCAGAAGAGGTTTCTTCAACGAAAGTTTCGCCCGTGACCCGCAGCCTCGTCAGGTTCTACGGACGCTTCGAGCGGCTCATCGTCATAATACTGCTCGTTCTGCTGTCGGTCGTCATCCTGTATGCAACTATACAGTTCGCGGGGGCCATCTTTCGCAGCCTGTATGAGGTGGTAGCGCATTATCTTTTCCGGCAGGACGTGGAACAGGTAGTTCCTCGGATGGAGATTCTACACGAAGTGTTCGCGCAGTTTCTGCTCATCCTGATTGGTCTTGAGCTGATGAAGACCATCATGATGTACCTTGAGGATAACGTCATACACGTCGAAGTCGTCCTCACCGTAGCCATCATTGCCATCGCACGCCACGCCATAGACATTGACTATAAAGAGATAAGTCCGATGACGGTGATTGGAATCAGCTTGCTGGTTCTGGCCCTCACGCTCGGCTACTACCTGTTTAAGAAAGCCGTAACGTTAAAGTGACCCCGGACGAAAAGCGGCGATGGCTTCGCCACTCCACTCAAGCCCGAACGCCGGAGAGTTAAGGTAGCAAGTTTCGCAGCCCTGGAATTCCGCCGTTGCTCGCCGTGCTCCTGCGGCTCTGACTTCGCGGTCGCACTGCCTGAGCCAAACGAGCGGCGAGTCCCTTCAATTTCCTCCGCTGCCTGTCAAAACTGACAGTTACCCTCTGCCTTCCGCACAGATAAAATCCATTGTGAGTTAGCCTACCAATCAAACTGGTCGCGCGTGGGCACAATCAGAGCGGAGAAGGAATGATGAGGCTAAATAAGATACTGAGCCCGCCGAGTAGTTGACGTTTTCACGAAGGGAATAGGGTGACATGGCAACCTCCATTAGATCAAAAGACGCTCACTGGAAGAAGTCGCCAGCTAACAGCCGCAGCGTGCTGTTCATCGCCATCGCCGTGGCGGTGGTTGGTAGTCTCGCATGGTGGCTGCTTCGCGGCGCTTCGTCCACTCCCGCTCCGGCGGCCACCGCAACGGAGAAAAAGAGCGCTCCCGTAACTCCAAACGCTCAACCGAATTTTGAGGCAACGGTCGTCAACCCGGACCGAGCGCCCGCATCGTCGCCGGAAGGAATGGTCTACATTCCGGGCGGCGAATTTTCCATGGGCTCGCTCGACCCGACGCAGACCGAGATGGTCTGTGGCGGCGACCAGCCGATGACCGATGCGCGGCCCCTTCATAGAGTCTACGTTGACGGCTATTTCATGGACGCAACCGAAGTCACCAACGAGCAGTTTGCGAAGTTCGTAGAGGCGACCGGTTATATAACTGTTGCCGAGCGCAAGCCTACGCGCGAGGAGTTCCCCGATGCGCCGTTGGAAAATCTTGTGGCAGGCTCGGTCGTTTTCACGCCCGCCTCCAAGGCAGTTCCGCTTGATAATCATTACCAGTGGTGGCGCTACGTCGCGGGCGCGAACTGGCGTCACCCCACCGGGCCAAAGAGCGACCTCAAGGGCCGCGAGAAATTTCCGGTGGTACATATCGCTTACGAGGACGCCGCGGCTTACGCGAAGTGGGCGGGCAAGCGTCTACCTACGGAAGCAGAGTTTGAGTTCGCCGCGCGCGGCGGCCTCACGGGGAAGCCGTATCCGTGGGGTGATGAGCTAAAGCCGGGAGGCAAATGGCCCGCGAATATTTATCAGGGAAAGTTTCCGGTGCAGGGTGGCGACGCGGGCGAGGATGGATTTAAGGGTATTGCCCCGGCTGCACAGTTTCGACCGAACGGGTATGGACTATTCGACGTCGGCGGCAACGTTTGGGAGTGGACCAGCGATTGGTATCGCGCGGATTACTACTCGACGCTGGCCGCAGAAGGCGGCATCGCGCGCAACCCACAAGGGCCTTCAAGCAGCCTTGACCCAAGCGAGCCGGACCAGCCGAAGCGTGTGCAGCGCGGCGGCTCGTTCCTCTGCACAGATTTGTATTGCACCCGCTACATGGTCGGCACGCGCGGCAAAGGCGAAGTGCGCTCCGCCAGCAATCACGTCGGCTTCCGTTGCGTGAAGGACGCGCAAAAGCAAAGCTAGTAGAACCGAACCTGATGCAAGAAATTAAGAGCGGTGACGACCAAAGGCAACAGTGCATGTGCAGTCGCATGGGCAATGATGGCGACGGCTTTAGAGGTGGTGGATCCGTAGGCCGACTCGGTGGCGGAGGCGGCTTCGGAGGGCGCGGTGGCCGCAGACGTTAGTAAGAGCGTCGGTGTTCATCAACTAACGTCTGCGGTGCGCGCCTCGTAGAAGCATTCCGGAAGAACAGTGATTCCAGTTAATCAGGATGGCACGGGTCTACCCGTGCTCTTTCTCTCTTTGGTCTGGACTAACCGTTATGAAAGCTTTAGCTCCAACGCGCAGGCCGACCCGTGAAAGCTGTGTACGGTAACGCGCATAATTGGTATACTACGGAACGACTGATCTCTCGCCATCATGATGGAGTTCTCAATCTCCTTCTTCATGCAGTCGGTTATTTCTCTTCGTAAGACACTTTCGGACGAGCTTTTAATACTCTGGCCGAAGTGGGGGGAAGCGATGAGAACCAGTGCCGTTACAACTCACGGGAACGAGGGCATCTGCTCGACTCTTCGGAAGTGCTCATTTGTTCAATCGGGCAAGGGGACAGGAGTAAGGGGATGAGCGAAGCGGTCTTGAATCGCGCAGACAAGGCGAGAGCGGACGAGAGCCGCAACGATGCCACGGACATGCGTCGCACGCTGGTCATCGCCTCTCTGGTCTGTGTCGGTTATTACTTCACAGCGACGATCGGCTTCGCCTTTGCGCTCCAGCCCGGTTCGGTTTCAACCCTCTGGGTTCCCAACTCTATCTTGCTTGCCGCGTTACTAATCACGCCCCGGCGTTCATGGTGGATTGTCCTTCTCGCTGCCTTACCGGCACACTTTGCCGCAGAATTGCAATCGGGCGTCCCGACGGCCATGGTCTTGTCGTGGTTCGTCAGCAATTCCGTACAGGCTTTAATCGGTGCTCTCTGCATAAATCATTTCGTGAACGGTCGGCTGCGGTTTGACCGCTTCCGCGGCCTCACTATCTTTCTTGTCTTCGGGGCATTCTTAGCGCCCTTCTTATCATCCTTTCTGGACATCGCGCTGGTGAAGCTTAACGGCTGGGGCAACAGCCTGTACTGGGAGAGCTGGCGAATACGTTTTCTCTCCAACGTGCTGGCGACACTGACGCTGGTTCCTGTGATTATCACCTGGGTCGGCGGCGATATCAGACGAGCGCTCTCCGCATCATTCATGCGTTACCTTGAAAGCGGTCTGTTGATGCTGGGTCTGTTTGCGGTGGGCATCTATGTCTTCAGCAGCCAGCAGGGGATTGCGGAAATAACTCCTTCACTGCTTTACTGGCCGCTGCCGTTTCTGCTGTGGGCGGCGGTTCGATTCGGCCCGCGAGGAGCAAGCACATGTCTCCTGCTGGTCATGTTTCTAGCCATCTACGGCGCAACACACGGCCACGGCCCCTTTGTCGCAAATTCTTCAATTGATAACGCGCTCTCGATACAGGGATTTTTGATAGTAGTTTCTATTCCGCTGATGTCGCTGGCCGCCGTGATCGCAGAACGCAAGCATGCGGAGCTGGCGTTACGACAGAGCGAAGCAAGGCTGGCGCGGACTGAAGATTTCTCGCTCGTGATGAGAACCCGCGTTGGTTTGGACGGAAGGTGGTTGAAGGTTCCGCCCACGTTGTGCGAGCTGTTGGGATATACGGAGAAGGAGCTTCTGGCAGCAACTTTCAAAGACGTCACGCACCCGGATGATTTTGAAGCCGATTGGAGCCAGTGCCAGCGTTTGATTCGCGGCGAAATCAAGTCCTTCGGTCTGGAGAAGCGTTACATACACAGGGACGGGCATACTATCTGGATTTATCTGAACTGTTCCGTAGTCGAAGACGATCATGGAAAGCCGATTCATTTTCTCACTTACATCAGGGATATAACCGATAGCAAACTCGCAGAGCAGGCGCTCTCTGAAAGTCACGAGCGCAATCAGGCCATCCTGCGCGCGCTTCCCGATATGATGTTTTTGCATACGAGGGAAGGCGTTTACCTGGACTACTACACTCGTGATGAAAACAACCTGCTCATGCCTCCCGAAGCATTCCTTGGCAAAAACGTGCGTGACGTTTTGCCTCCTGACATCGTCGAAAATGTTTTTGCAGCCATCGAGCGGCTCGACGGCACGGACGAATCTCAAATATTTGAATACACGCTTCAGATAAATGAGGAGGAGCGACACTACGAAGCACGGCTCGTGAGCGCCGAAGGCGATAATATTTTGAGCATCGTCAGGGACGTGACCGAGCCGCACCGCGCGGTGGATGCTTTACGTCGCGGTGAAGAGAGGCTGCTTCAGAGTCACCGGCAGATACGCGCGCTGGCCGCTCGCTTAATCAGCGCGCAGGAATCCGAACGCCGTCGCATCTCGCTCCAATTGCATGACGACCTGAGCCAGAACATCGCGACGCTCGGTCTGGCAATCAGCCGCCTCAAGCTCAAGCTCCCGGCCACAAAAGAACAGACCATCGTTGAGCTTGATCGACTGGGCCAGAATATTAACGATTTGACGTCGCAAATCAGGCGGCTCTCGCACCAATTACACCCGACCGTGCTCGAACATCTGGGACTGGTCGTAGCACTTGAATCGCAGGTCACAGAGTTCGGGAACGAGGAACAGATAGACGTGAAATTCAGTAGCCATGTGAGAAGTGAAAAGATTCCTTTCGACGTGTCGGTCTGTCTCTACCGCGTGACGCTCGAAGCCCTGCGGAATGTCTCAAGGCATTCGGGCGCTCACTCCGCCTGCATCCTGCTCGAAGAAGATAACGATTCCCTGACGCTTGAGGTCTCGGATTCAGGCCGGGGCTTCGATATCGAAAGAGCGAGGCGAGGAAGCGGGCTCGGCCTCGTCAGTGCGGAAGAGCGCGTCAAGCTGCTTAACGGCACTCTCGAAGTTAACTCAAAGCCGGAAATCGGGACGACACTCGTCGCTCGAATTCCGCTACCGAGGTTGTCATGAGCCGTCCGAAAATTCTTCTGGCCGACGATCACACGATGTTCTCTCAAGGCTTGCAAAGCTTGTTGGAGGATGAATTCGAGCTTGTGGGAACTGTGTCGGATGGGCAGGCGCTTGTCGAGGCTGTGGATCACTTCAAGCCTGACGTCATCGTTGTAGACATCTCCATGCCGGTGCTGAATGGCTTAGACGCCATCCGCCAACTGAAAGAAAAGGGAGTCTCCGCCAGCGTCATTTTCCTGACGATGCATGCGGACGAAAGCCTTGTTGCGGAAGCCTTTCGGTGTGGGGCCTCCGGTTACGTCCTGAAGCAATCGGCGGGCGAGGAACTGATCTCCGCCATCAGGCAGGTGCTCGCGGGTCATGAATACGTCACGCCGCTGATTGCCACGGAAGCGGCACGAAGCACCGGCAAGGGAAACGACCCGGCTCAGAGGCTGAGATTGACCCCGCGACAGCGAGAGGTGCTGCAATTAATCATAGAGGGTTACACGATGAGGGAAGTCGCCGCCGAGCTTGGAATTTCGACGCGGACAGCCGAATCTCACAAGTACGAGATGATGCAGGGTCTGGGCGTCCAGAGCACTGCCGAGTTGATTCAATATGCTCTAAAGCTAGGTCTTACTTCGACATAAGCTGCCCGCGCCCCCCGCAAAGATTACCGAAAGATTCGTGCTTTCCCCGCAATCTCTCTATTACGAGAGCGTTAATAATTCGTATACCACGTACTTTTACGGATTGTGGCCCGTAGTCTGAAGGTCTAGACTTCGCAAGTCCCTTTCTTAATTTGCCTCCGATCTGGTTATTCGCGTCAGGGGGCCTCGCCACCACGACCGGTTCAGCTTGAGATCAGGACGATACCCGACCCTGTTCTGTGAGCGATGTGCTTTGCCACAGCATTTCCTCATGACCGGGCCGTCACTTTCGGTCTAAGGCGGCTTGCAGCCGCAACAGCTCGAACATCGAAGCGACAATAAAAACATGACACGTCTCCCCATTGCGCTTTCGTGTCTCTTGATTAGCTTGATGGGATTAGCATCATCGACCACAGCTAGTGCAAGGCACTCGAATGCTCGGGATGGACTCTATCGTCGGCTGACGCACGCTCAATCCACAGCCACCTTGCAGGGCAGAGTCGTAGACCCGAACAGGGCCGTCGTGCGCAACGCTTCGATCACGGCGCGCAACCTTGAGACGGGTGTGGAGCGGGTCGGCGAATCGGACGAGCAGGGCAACTATCAGATTGCGGCGCTGCCTGTGGGCGGCTACCGTGTGGAAGTTCGAGCCGGAGGTTTCAGAATAGAGGTCGTCGAAGGATTAAGAGTCGAGGTCGGGCGGATTATTGTACGGGACTTTCAACTGGAAATTGGCGATATCACTCAAGCTGTTAACGTGACGACGGATGCTCCGCTCGTAGAGCAGGCGACCGTTTCCGTAGGTCAGGTGATTAACGAGCGGACGGTGCAGGAGATTCCCTTGAACGGTCGCTACTTCATCGATCTGGGGCTACTCATTCCCGGCTCTGTGACGCCGCCGCAGAACGGCCTGCTCTCTCCGCCGACGCGCGGCGGTGGCTCTCTGGCTTTCAACACTGCGGGCAATCGAGAAGACACGGTTAACTTTCAAATCAACGGCATCACCTTGAACGATCAGGTGAATAACATTCTCAACTTCAACCCGCCGCTCACCAGCATCCGTGAATTTAAGATAGACAACTCGACCTTCAGCGCCGAGTATGGCCGCAACAGCGGGGCAATCGTCAACGTCGCCACGCGCTCCGGCACACAGGAGTTCCACGGCGAGTTATATGAGTTCTTTAGGAACGATGCGCTCGATGCACGCAACTTTTTTAACTTCACCTCGCGGAATCCTCCGCCCTTTAAGCGCAACCAGTTCGGCGGCGCTCTTGGCGGCCCCATCAAGCTGCCGCGCTTCGGAGAAGGCGGCCCTGCCTTCACGAGCGGCAAACGGCGCGCCTTCTTCTTCTTTAATTACGAAGCCCTGCGACAGCGACAGGGCGTTGACTTGAATAGCCTTGTCTTGAGCGACGCTCAGCGCGCGTCCGTGACCGACCCCGTCATCAGGCGGCTCATCGAATTGATTCCGCGCGCTAACTTTTTCGATGCCGCCGGAACGCCTCGCTTCGTCGGCTCGGCCCCGGCTTCGGCGGACGTTAACCAGTGGACGATAGACATGTTACAATCTCAACGAACGCGACCGGCTGCACGGCTATTACGTCTACCAGCGCGCCCTGCGCACGGAGCCGAACCTACAGGGGAACACTATCCCCGGCTTCGGCGACATCCGCAAGGGGTTGCGACAAATCCTGACGCTGAACGAAACGCACATCTTCAGTCCTGCCGTCGTCAACGAAGTGCGTCTGGGCTTCAACCGCATCTATTTCACAGCGACGGCGGGCGCTGAGCTTAACCCTGCAAGCATCGGCATCAACAACGGCGTCAATAGCCCGATTGGGCTGCCGCAGATCAACATTGCAGGGGGGTTGAATTTTGGCGGGCCGGTACAACTCCCGCAGGGGCGCGGCGATACCACAATCGTCTTCTCCGACACACTGAATTACCTGCGCGGGCGACACTCTTTTAAGTTGGGCGGCGAATACCGGCTCTTCTATAACAACGGTTTCACGCAGGACACCGGCGCGTTCAACTTCCCGTCAGTCGCAGCCTTCCTGGCGGGTAACGCAAACTCCTTCTCGATTACGCTCAGCGACCGCGTGAACAGCATCAAGCAGGATGCGGTCGGCCTCTTCATACAGGATAGCTTCAAGTGGCGCTCGAACCTGACGCTGGAGCTTGGCCTGCGTTACGACTTGAACCTGACGCCCACGGAGCGCTACGACCGCTTCATCGTCTTCGACCCTCAAACTGCTTCGCTGTTGCGCATAGGCCGAGACATCGCGCAGCCCTATCGCACTAACAATAAAAATTTTCAGCCGCGCGTGGGCGTGGCGTGGGACCCGTTCGGCAATGGCAAGACCTCCGTGCGCGCCGCCTATGCGATTTTCGTTGAACAGCCGATGACGAACGCCGTCAACCAAACATCAACAAACCCGCCGCTCGCCACGCCGCTTTCTTTCATCGGCACTGTCCGGCTCGACAACGCCATCAACCTCGCACGCGCTGCGGGCAACTCTCTGGTGACTGTTGATCACAATTACGAGAACGCCTACGTGCAGTCATGGAACCTAAACGTGCAGCGCGAGCTGCTCCCCAACCTGGCTTTGATGGTCGGCTATTTCGGCTCGAAGGGCACGCACCTGCGCATCTCGCGCAACATCAATCAGCCGGTAAACGGCGTGCGACCCTTTCCGCAACTGTCCGCTTCAAGTCCGGAATTGCCGGGCGCATCCTTAGGCAATATCACGCAGGTTGAGGGGACAGGCAATTCCAGTTACAACGCGCTCTGGGCAACCGCCACGCGCCGCTTCTCGCGCGGCCTACAATTAAATGCTTCTTACACGTGGTCGAAGTCCATTGATTACAATTCGCTCAGCTCGCCGCCGACGGTCGTCACCGTGTAGGACAGCAACAACTTTCAAGCAGATCGCGGGCTTTCGGATTTCGATGCGCGCCATCGCTTCGTCATGAGCGCGATTTATGAGCTGCCGTTTGCAGGTAATCGTCTCAAGGAGGGCTGGCAGATAGCCTGCATCTTGCAATCGCAGAGCGGCAATCCCGGGAACATCGTCACCAACAGCAGCACGATTAATGGTGTGGCTAACACGGTCCGTCCGGATGTCGCGGGGCCGGTGGAGATTTTGGGAGGCGTCGAACGCTGGTTTGATGTGAGCGCCTTTACGCAGGTCGCCCGCTTCGGCAACCTTGGACGCAATGTCATTATCGGCCCGCGCTTTAATAACGTGGACTTCTCCGTGCTCAAGAACATAGAGCTAAACGAAGAGATGCGCCTGCAATTTCGCGCGGAGGTTTTCGACATCTTCAATCACGCTAACTTCGGCCAGCCCGGAAGAGTGGTCGGCAGCCAGACTTTCGGCGTCATTAACAACACGCGCTTTCCGACGGGCGATTCCGGCTCGTCGCGCCAATTACAGTTCGCTTTAAAATTTATGTTTTAGCGGCCAGAGGTTCCGGAAAGATGTTGGGGTCAGAAATGAAAATCCGCGTCATGGCGCTTGGGAAAGTGCTGTTGTGTGCGCTGGCGGCGGCGTTGCCTTTGCTGCTTGCTCCGCCGGAAGCAATCGGCGCGGGGTCGCCTAAGAAAGTTCTCATCCTTTCTTCAGAGGACTCGTATGGTCCTGCCATCATGCTTCTGAATCAGTCCATCCGCTCAACCCTCAAGAACGGCTTGCCGGACGGCGTCCAATTCTTCTACGAGGCTCAGGATAATTTTAGAATTTCTAATGAGAAGTATGAGGAGGAATTGGTCAGGCTGCTCGAACGCAAGTATGACGGAGAACATATTGATCTGATTTATGTGCTCGGGCTGCCCTCTCTAAAATTTCTTTTGAAGCACAAGGACACACTCTTCTCCGATACCCCGGTCATTTTCATTGTCACTGACCTCAGGCAAGTTGCAGACCTTAATCTGGGATCAAACGTCACCGGAGTAGGAGGCAAGGTAGAGCTGAGGCCCACCCTCGAGATTGCACTGGCCTTACAGCCACAGACGCAAAGGGTCGTCGTGGTGGCAGGCAACGCATCCCTTGACACTGCCCTGGTGGAACAAGCGCGCGAGGAGTTTCGCGCGTATGAAAGTAGAGTCGAGTTCACATACCTGACCGCCCTGCCGATTGAGGAATTACGAAACAAACTGGCGGTGCTACAGGATAAGAGCATTGTGTTTTATCTGTCCGTCAATTCGGGCAGCGCACCCAGAATCTATACAAGCCCGGAGGTGCTTGCTCTGGTGGCGCGCTCCTCAAGCGCTCCCATTTACGGAGCATCACAAACGTACATGGGAAACGGGATGATTGGCGGGCGGTTGATTAGTTACGAAGCGATGGGTGCTCGCGCGTCGGAAATGGGGTTGCGAGTTCTGGCCGGAGAGAGTCCGCAGAATATTCCTCTGCAAACTGTTCCGAGCGTCGCCATGTTCGATTGGCGTGAGCTTCGGCGATGGGGCATCAGCGAACAACAACTTCCACCGGGGAGCATCGTCCAGTTCAAAAAGCTTTCGCTATGGGATCAGTACAAGTGGCACATCTTCGGCGTCATTTCGTTGTGCATCCTAGAGGCGCTGCTCATTCTCTGGTTGTTAGTTAGCCTTGCCAGACGTCGAACCGCAGAAAAGGAAAGCGAGCGCTTCGCGCAGTTAGCCAAAGCCGAACACCGCCACCTCGACGAAGTTGTCTCCAACACTCCCGGCGTTGTCTGGGAATCACGTTTAGCCTCTGATACCGGCACTCGTAAAATCGAGTTTGTGAACGACTACGTCGAGCAGATGCTCGGCTATAGTGTGGCCGAGTGTTTAGCTCGACCGGATTTCTGGCATTCCGTGATTCTCAAAGAAGACCGCGAAGAAGCCGCGAGTATTGTCGCAGCGATTCTGGCGGGCAGCCACGAGGGCATTCAACAATTCCGATGCGCGACGAAAGACGGGCGAGTGCTGTGGGTCGAAACGCATTTGCTCGCCATCCATGACGAGACGGGCGAAGCGGTGGGCCTGCGCGGCGTTGCCATGGACATCACAGACCGCAAAGCTGCCGAAGAGGCTTTGCAGAAGGCGCTCACGGAAGTCAGCCAGTTAAAGAACCAGCTTCAGGAAGAGAATATTTACCTCCGGGAAGAGATTAAACTAGAGCATAACTTCACGGAGATAGTGGGCCACAGCGATGCCATCAAATACGTGCTCTTTAAGATCGAACAGGTAGCTCCCACCGATACCACGGTGCTCATCATGGGCGAGACCGGGACCGGAAAAGAGCTGGTGGCGCGAGCGATTCATAGTGAGAGCGTGCGCAAGGACCGACCGCTGGTGAAGGTCAACTGCGCGGCATTGAGCGCGAGCCTCATCGAGAGCGAGTTGTTCGGACACGAGAAGGGAGCTTTTACGGGAGCATCTGCGCGCAAGATAGGGCGGTTTGAGCTGGCGACGGGAGCGACCATCTTTCTGGATGAGATAGGGGAGTTGCCGTTGGAATTACAGGCCAAATTGCTCAGAGTCATACAGGAGGGGGAGTTCGAGCGGCTGGGGAGTTCGAAAACCATCAAGGCGGACGTGAGGATCATCGCGGCGACGAATCGGAACTTGAAGATGGAAGTGCAGAAGGGGCTGTTTCGAGAAGATCTCTTCTACCGGCTGAACGTGTTTCCGATCACTGTGCCGCCGCTCAAACAGCGCAGGGAAGACATTCCTCAACTGGTTGAATATCTCGTCGGAAGGTTCTCGAAGAAGCTGGGAAGAGACATCACCTCTCTGTCCCCGGCGATGCTGAATGCTTTGCGCGATTACTCGTGGCCGGGAAATGTACGCGAGCTTGCCAACATGATTGAGCGCGCGGTCATCAACACACACGGGCCGGTCCTGCGCATGACGGAGCTTTTTGAAATCCCTCAAGCTGATGAGTTATCCAGCAAAACCCTGGAAGAGATAGAGCGCGAATACATCATACGCATTCTGGGCGACACTGGCTGGAGAATCGAAGGGCCAATCGGGGCTGCAAAGATTTTAGGGCTCAATCCCAGTACGCTTCGCACACGCATGTCCAAGTTAGGAATCCAGAAGCCTAATCACAATCTGGTTTCAACCGTCGAGAAGTAATAAACAGGCCGGACGAATTGAATCCGGCTCTGCCTCAAAGTATTCACCGCCGCAGACAATAAAGATACAAAGAGAGCGGGGGCAAGCCCCCTTCCTGACCTGCGAGATGATGAAGCTTGAGCTATTAGCTCTCAGGCTTGAATGTCTCACAGGTTGGGAAGGCGGGCTTGCCCCCGCTCGCTCGCCCCTTTTCCGTGGGATATCGTGGGTTCCGTGATATTCCGCGTTACTTCAGTGTTGCCGCCCTCTTTTTTTCCTCTCTGGTTAAGGGCTAAATCCTGAAAACCAACACACTTAGGCTAAAGCGGTCGTTGAGCTGCGTTTTGTGCACGCCGTTTGCTCTTCTATCCGGCAGTAATTTCTGAATTCAACGCAAACAAAAAAATATCTTTCAGCGCTCCGGCAACAGCCGGGACCGCCCGTCGAAAGCTCTTAGCCTTTTCATAGAACAAACAGGTGTATGCATGGACAATCTTGAAAGAGACCGCATCATTGTTAACACGACCAGAGTCACTGTGCGCCCTGAAAATCGGCAGGAGCTTTGTCAGACAATCTGGTCGCTGCTCGCTCCTATCAGAAGCGAGAAGGGATGCCTGTCTTACCACTTCTATGAAGAGGCGGGAGATGAGAACTCTTTCGTCCTGATTGGCGAATGGGAGACGCAAGCCGATTGGGACAACCATTATAAATCCGATAACTTCGCCGTTCTACTCGGCTCCATCATGATCCTGGGCATCCGCGACAACATCGATTTCGAATTGCTTGCGCATCTGGCAGGCATTGAAACCGTGACGAGAGAGAGAATGTGGTGTCAGGGATGATGCAATCAGTCAAGAAGGTGCTCCCCGGCAGCTTTAGAAATTGACGCCGCCACGCAACGTTCTGGAACAGCAACCAGCGCCGCGCCGCGTTTAGCGAAAGAAACTGATTAACATGGCCGAAAGTCTTTACCAGCAATTAACCGAGCCTTTCATTGCTCCGGATGTGCGCAGAAAAGATGAAGAACGCCTGCGCTTTCTTTTGGAGACGGCCAATATTCTGCCCTGGGAAGCAGACGCCGAAAGTTGGAGATTCACGTATGTAGGCGGGCAGGCGGTCAAGATGCTGGGCTATTCAGTAGAGCAGTGGCACGAGCCTGATTTCTGGACCGCGCACATTCATCCGGAAGATTTGGAGCGCACCATCGCGGTCTGCCTGATAAATTCCAGGACGCTGGACAATTACGAATTTGAATACCGTATGATCGCGAGCGACGGCCATGTCGTCTGGATTCATGATCTGGTCAGCGTGATACGCGAAGGAGGCAAGCCGAAAACGATTAGCGGCTTCATGGTTGACATCACCGAGCGCAAAGAGACTGAAGAAGCACTCAGAGATTTGAGCGGGCGTTTAATCAACGCCCAGGAAGAGGAGCGCAGGCGCGTCGCCAGAGAACTCCATGATGATTTGAGCCAGAGAATGGCGCTGCTCTCTATAGAGCTGGAACAGCTCGGACAAAAGATGCCGCAGCAGCAACACGATCTTCGCAGCCGTGTTCAAAACCTGCGCACCAAGGCGCAGGAAATCTCCACGGAGATTCACAGGCTCTCTTACAAGCTTCATCCTTCCAAGCTTGACCACCTGGGTCTGGCGGCAGCCGTCAAGAGCTTCTGCGAGGAGCTTTCCGAGAGCCGTGAGCTTCGCATCGAATTTCGTCAACAAGGCTTTCCCGCCACACTGCCAATGGATGTCACGCTGTGCGTCTTTCGCATCGCTCAGGAATCACTGCGCAACGTCATCAAACACAGCGGCGCGCTCGAAGCTCAGGTTCTGTTGGAGAAAACAGACCGGGCGGTTCGACTCTCCGTCTCGGACGTAGGGTGCGGCTTTGATACGGAGTCCGAGAAGATGAAAAGGGGACTCGGTTTTATCAGCATGAGGGAGCGCCTGCGGCTCGTCGGCGGAAAAATTTCTATCCACTCCGGAACCTCGCAAGGCACACGGATTGAAGTGTCAGTTCCTCTGAAGAACTAAACCGGAGCATGAATCTCTTGACCGTTTAGGCAATGGAGGAGTTATGAAACGCACACGCATCATACTGGCAGATGACCATACCTTGTTGCTCGATGCCATCAAAAACCTGATTGAGCCTGAGTTTGAAGTTGTGGGGACTTTCACGGACGGTCTTGCTCTAGTAGAGGCTGCCCTCGCGCTCCATCCCGATGTAGTGGTGCTGGACATAGGGATGCCGACGATGAACGGCTTGAACGCAGGCCAGCGGCTCAGGCAGTTGATGCCGCACCTCAAACTGATTTATCTCACGATGAATCAAGACCCGGACCTTGCCTCAGAGGCTTTTCGGCTGGGAGCTACGGGCTACCTGATTAAGAATTCCGCCGGGAGCGAGCTTGTCCATGCGATACGCGAGGTCTTGCGCGGAAGCACCTACGTCACGCCGCTCATGACCAAAGGAATGGTCGGATCGTTTATCCAGAACTTCAAGCGCCGAAAGGGTACGCACAAGCTGACCCTGCGCCAGAAGGAAGTCTTACAACTTCTGGCCGAAGGGCGCTCGATGAAGGAAGCCGCCTATATCCTGAACGTTTCCCCGCGCACGGTCGCTTTCCACAAGTACACCATGATGGACCAGCTTCAGCTCAGAAGCAGCGCGGAGCTTATACAGTATGCGATGAAGAGTTCGAGCACGCATGCCTGAGCCGAAAGTGCCGGGGCTTCCAGGCGGTCATCACAACTGTCGAATCGCTTTTCTCTACAGCCGGACTGCCGCATTTATTCGCTTAAAAACACTGTCACTTTTGCCAGTAGTTTTTGCCGGGGAATCCCTTAGGATGGGCACTGTAAATTTCTCCACAAAGGGGAAATAGTGTCTTCCTCAGGTCAGCGATGCGTGAGGTAGATTCCTTGATTAATGCCTAAGAGAAGGGAGGTATGGTGGCTCGCGCTCGCATTTTACTGGCGGATGATCACAAAGAGATGCGTGACAGGGTGGTGTGCCTGCTGGAGCCTGATTTTGAAGTGCTTGGAGCTGTGGAAGACGGATGCGCGCTTTTGGAAGCGGCCTCAAAGATGAACCCGGACGTGTGCGTGATAGACATTTCGATGCCGCGCATCAGCGGCATCGAGGCCGCGACTCAGCTCAGGGCGAGCGGGTCAAAGGCCGTGGTCATCTTTCTGACTGTCCATGACGACCCAGATTTCGTGCAGGCCGCGCTGGCGACAGGAGCGTTAGGATACGTGTTGAAGTCGCGTCTGGCCTCTGAGCTACATGCTGCGATTAAAGGTGCGATGGCCGGACAGCTCTTCATTTCTCCATTCAGCGCCTCCGATACCATACTCGAACAACACGAAGAGGCATCGTAGTCCAACCTTGAGCCGTGTCTTCAAGTCTACAATTTTTCCGGCTCTGCTTTACTCGCACATGACAACCTTTGTCTGATTGGCGCGTGTGATTAGCTTGTTTAGTTGCACTCCATATTCAGGAGCGCGCTTTCTCTGATGGCGTCGTCAATCACAATCTCTTTCGTGACTGCTCTCAGGCGCTCCATCTCCGTTAAGGTGGAAACCAAGTGGCGGACTTGCGCCAGCCACCAGTCAATCTGTGCTCGTAACCGAAAATAATCTTCGAGGGCGCTCCTTAGCGTTTGCTCGGACAGCGCCGCCGTGGCGGGATTTGAGAACCCGCGCTCCTTGCATTTCAACAGCAAACTGGCGCACTCATACGCGCGCTCGAACTGCTCTCGATACTCCTCGAACTCCGCTCTTAATCTACACAGCGCGTGTTCAGCTTTAACGATATCCAAACCTGCATCACCTCAAACTGCTTTATCATTCTCTATGGTTCCCGCTGATGTGAGAGCCACTCGTCGGCAAGAAGTTCGTGCGCCGGGCGCACCTCCTCCCACAGAGGATGCGCCCGGCGGCGCGAAGCAGAAGACGTTGTGCTAACCACAGTACGCCCTCTGCCCGCGCACCTGCTGGCGATGTGCCCCACCCTAGCTCGCCAGCATTTTCTGTCGGCAGATTTCTATCAGCTCTATGATTCCGGATTTATCCAGAAAGTGATTAGCGCCTGCTTCAAGGCAGACTTTGCGTAGAACCGGAGATGCGTCTGCCGTGTACATGATGATGGTCGTAGCATCATCACGCTTCCTGATTTCTTTGAGCGCTTCAATCCCGTCCATACACGGCATCGTGATATCCAGCACCAGCACGTGAGGATTGAGTTCTTCAACCAAACGGACAGCCTCAACACCGTCCGCCGCTTTCCCGATGACCGAGAATCCGGCTATTACCGATAGCGTGCGCTCAAGCATTTCGCGGAGCGCCGCCGAATCCTCGGCGATCACGATTTTTAATTCCTTCACTTCTCTACGGCTACCTTTCTCTGACAAAAGCAGAGAGTTTGCCATTCAACGAAGTTCATAACAATCAACGTCAGCATGATTTTTAAGTCGTTGTTCCGAGGAAAGCGCTGTCATCCTTTTGATGACAATTGAGCCCGAAAGCTTGAGACTGTTAATGGCGAGTGAAAGGCTGGTTGCGAGAGCGTTCAAGCTCAGAGTGAGAGGCGGTTTTGCACGGCGTAGCGCACCAGCTCGCTGGTTGTCTTCAGGTTCATCTTTTCCAGAATGCGCGCGCGGTAGGTGCTGACCGTGGGGCGGCTGAGCGAGAGTTCCACGGCAATCTCCGTGACGGTCTTACCCTCGCCGAAGAGACAGAGAATCTGGAACTCTCTATCGGAAAGCGCTTCATGCGGGTAAGCGTCCGTCTTACCCTTCACGTGAGACAACAACTCTTCGGCGGCGTGCTCCGAGATGTACTTGCCGCCCTTGAGAATCTTTCTGATGGCTTTGACGAGCGCTTCGGGCGCAGCGTCCTTGGACATAAAGCCGGAGGCTCCGGCCTTTAGAGTGCGGACGGCGAATTGCTCCTCCGAATAGACGCTCAGGATGAGCACAGGCAGACGCGGGCGCATCCGTTTGACGTCCTTCAGTAGCTCAAGACCGCTCTTGCCGGGAAGGTCTATGTCGAGCACGACGAGGTTCCACATCTCCTCGCGTATCAGTCTTAAGGCTTCATGCGGGACGGCTGTTTCCGACACTTCAATGTCACGCTCGTCGCCCAGTATGTCTTTGAGTCCGCGACGCACAATCGCGTGATCGTCAACAATGAGCACTTTGATCATTCGCGCACAGCCTGTCTACTGCTCAGTTTCACCAAGAGGCATTTGTACTCTGACAATTGTGCCCCCGCCCCGCTCGCCCTCGACGTTGAATTCTCCGCCGTTCATCTCTGCTCTCTCTCTCATTCCCAAAAGTCCAAGACTGGCCGGGTCGGATATTTCATCGCCTGTGATGCCCTGGCCGTCATCCTGCACGCTGAGACATAAGGTGCGCTCATGAGCTTTTAGTTCAACGACGACGTGTTCTGCCCTCGCGTGCCGTGCAACGTTGGTCAGCGCTTCCTGAAGAATACGAAACAGTGCGGTCGAACGCTCGGTCTCAAGGGACACCTCTTCATCCGCTAGATGACATTCGCACGTGATGGCGTTGCGGCGCTCGAACTCCTGACACTGCCACTCGACCGCCGCCGCGAGACCGAATTTATCGAGCACTCCGGGACGCAGCTCCGTGGAAAGAACCTTCACCGCGTTAATCGTCTCGTCCAGAAGTTGAGTTGCAGACCTGAGCCTTTCCGCCACTGTCCCGCCGCGCGCACTTTTTTTCTTGGACTGCGGCAATCTCTTCGCAAGCTGCGCGAGGTCTATCTTCAAGCCCGTCAATCCCTGCCCGAGCACGTCGTGCATCTCGCGCGCGATGTCGGCCCTCTCCTTCTCGCGCAACGACTGAAGGCGAGCCACCAGGGCGCGCATCTGCTGGCGCGAGCGCTCTACCTCTTCGCCCGCCCGTTTGCGCTCGGTCTCATCCACCCGCGTGCCCCACACGCGCAGCAAGTGGCCGTTCATGACGATGCCCATGACATTGCTGGAAAAATATTTTCTTTGCCCTGCCGAGTCTTCCTCCACCGCTTCAAAGTTTTGCAGGCGATAGCCCTGAGCGATGAAAGCGCGTACCGGAGAGATGTCATCCTTGTAGGAAAAGGTGAGGAGGTTGCCTAAACGCGAGCCTAAAAGGTCGTCGGCGCGCTGGTAGCCATACATGCGTGCCAGCGCGTCGTTACACTCGGCCAGAAAAATATAACGATGAAACAGCTCTATCTGCTCGTCAACCGGGAGGCTGATGTCTATGGGCCGCTCGGCCTCCAATCGCCAGATGCCTTCGGAGCTATTGCTGACGAAAGAGCGATAGCGCTCTTCGCTCGTACGCAGGGCTTCCTCGGAAGCTTTGCGCTCCGTGATGTTCTCGACCATCGCGAAACCGTAAACCGGCTTCTGATTCACGCCGTGGATAACGACGGCGGTCAGGTCGAGCCACACCTGTCGCCCGTCTTTAGTGATGAAACGTTTTTCCAGACGGTAGCTGGGAATCTCACCGCGAAAAAGCTTGTCCGCCAGCTCTCTGTCCCTGTTAATGTCATCGGGATGCGTAATCTCGTCCAGAGAGCGCGCGAGCAGCTCACCTTCGCTATAGCCGAGCGCTTCGCAGAGCGAATTGTTTACTCTTTGAAGATGGTAATCCAATCCGACGATTGCCATGCCTATGGGTGCGTTGTCAAAGGCAAGGCGAAATTGTCCTTCGCTCAGGTCGCGGCCGTCTTGCAGCTCTCGCCGTTGCGGCTCAAGTGTCTGCGCCGGAGCGGGGCCGCCGGAAGACTCCTGTGCTTTGCGACCTTTTTTTTTGGCTTTCATATAAAGGCTCTAACGCGGGCGAGAGAACGCGTAGACAACTCAGCACGAGCGCTTTATCTACAGCGAACGAACACATTGCGAGGAAAATGACTACCGTTCAGTGTGAATCTATAGCAGCTTAACGCAAGCCACAACTCGTAAAAGTACGAGTATCCGGCCCTTGGAATCGCTTTTAGAGCGCGCTCAGGAAGGCCACAAGGTCGGCTCGCTCCTCGTCCGTGAAAATGAAGCCGAAGTGCTTCTCGTAGTGGCGCACCACGTCCTCAAGCGTCGCGGCGCTCCCGTTGTGGAAGTACGGGGCGCGTGCGGCCAGCCCGCGTAAGGTAGGCGTCTTAAAACACCCCAGATCATCCCAGAGCCCTGTGATGTTGCCCTCGCCTGCATCCGTCAACTTGCGTATCTCGCCCGTCCGTTTGTTGCGAAACGTGTAGAGCGGCAGGTCAGGGGTGCGCGCCGCTTCCGACGTGGTGCGGATGTCGAACAGAGTATTGTCGATGTTGGTGCCGTTGTTGACAGAGGTGTGGCAGACGATGCAGCTCTTATGGCTGACGTTGACGCTATTGAAGACCTCCTGCCCACGCGCAATCTGCGCACGCTTCGGATTAGAGCTTCCGGCCCAGGCATCGAAGAGATTGAACCCGCCTTCAGTCTTCGTCATGGTCGACAACGCTTCAGGACCACCGCGCGCTCCATCGGAGTCCAGACGCCCGACGCCCGGCAGTGTTACTTGCGCGGTCACGAGCGAGCCTTGGAAATCAACGATGTCGGCGATGACTTCAGGCGGAGCCGGCGGACCCTTCAGGCGATCCGTTATGAGATGGGTGATTAAGTTGACGAGTCCTGCGTGCTGGTCCTCGCCCATGGTTGAGCCGCCGTCCCAGTTGACCGTCGCGCTCCCCAGGGCGAAGTTGATTGTAGGCATGGAGCGCCGCCAGTGTACTAGATGGTTGACGTTCGCAAAGCCGTGCGGGTCTTCTACCGCGATCAGCTCCCATTCGGAGTTAGGCCGTGGAGCGCCGCCCCTGCGGAATACGCCACGGGTCAAGAGCATGCTGTAGGCTGCGCGGCGCGACGCCGGCGTAGAGACGTCCATGTTCGGGTTGTTAGCGTCCAGCAGGTTGAAGACCGGGTGCTTGCCGTCCGTTTCGTCGAACAGGCGTTGCAGCGTGGCTGGCGTGATGCTCCATGCTTCTTCCGGGATGTGACATGTCGCGCAACTCTGGCCGTTCGTGCCCTGAGCCTGAAAGTACTCGCCAGTGAGATTGACGGAGCCTTTGGTGCTGAACGTCGCCGCCTCTCCGCCCGGATTCGGCAGCGGGTGGTTGTTGGGGATACTGCCCCGTAGCTTCGAGCTGGTGGGCGCGACCGGCCTGGAGCGCAGATAATACGCAACCGCCCACGCCAAACCGAGTAGCGCAACCACTGCGACCAGCGCACCAATCCGAAGGCCGAGACTACGCGAACTATATCTCTTCATCTAAGCGTCCTCATTATTTTCTCCTGCGGCAGAGGGGATGAAGCTCCCGCCGCTCTGCGGCCACTGCCATAGCCACGGTGTAAAATGTTGACCTGCTTTCAGCATCATAATTGCGGGAGAATTTTTTCTGCCTGTTGTCATGCCAGCTTGTTCATGCGGTTCTAACGCCGAAGATAACTCGCGCCGAGCGCGCAGCCTTCAACGTTATCAGAGAAGATGACGATGAAAGGAAAGCTATCGCGGGGTCTGGTTGAATGGGTTGCCGGGTGGCGCGCCTGGCTAGAAACCGATTCCGTCATTACCATTCTCGTACCTTTCGATCCATCTCTTCATGAGCTTTATCATATTATCGTTGTCATTCGGAAATTTCTGCAAATAACATTTGAAACTTCTGTACTTATCCGGCGGCAACAGGCTACGGCGGAAAGCATAAGTAAACAACTCTTTTTTAGACAAAGCATCAAGGTTGATATTTTCTCCTTCACGTTTAGCGCAAGGGTTCTGCTGTTCGGGTATGAGTATAGGGTTTAGCTTCGAGTTCGTGCGATCACGTCGAGCAGTCATTGCCGACTCAACTTTCTGGATAATCTTTTCCACGTTCTCCGGCATAGACCAACCTACGAAATCATATCGAACGTACGTGTCTCCCTGTAGATAAAGGAACGCGAGACGTTTCTGTCCCTTTTGAGGTTCAGTGGATGTTCCAGGCGGTTGAATTTCTACAAGCATCTGCTTGATGTCATTTACCTGCTCAGCGCTCAAGAGGCGACTGTAAGAATTTTGAATCGCCCAATTAGGCACAACACGAGCGCCGTAAGCCATGCCGGTTGTGTAAAGTTCCAACTCTTGATAATAACGCGGGTACGGCGCAACGTACCATAATGCTTTGAATAATAGCTCCGGATCGTGAGCATCCGCAGACTTGTCGAACCAGCTTAAAGCCTCTTCATCGCCTGAAGAGATGTCACTATTTTGCTCCTCTTGAGCAGAGCAGATTGATATGTCCAACGAGAGTAGAAGAATCAAGAGTGAAACCAGCGATAGATATTTCTTCATAGTGTCCCCCACAAAGTAGTCACCTAACGCCCGAATTAACCGGCCCGCGCGAGCAGCACACAACATTATGGCAAAGGACAAGCATGAAAGGAATGGGAATTATATACTTGACAAACCCACGCCCTTTTAGTAAGATTCGGGCATGGCAAAAGATACCCTTAACCTTTCCGCACTTGCAAAGTATTTCAGTGATGAAGATGCAGCACGCGAGTTCTTAGAGCGCAAGCGTTGGCCTAATGGCGCGGTCTGTCCTCACTGTAAATCAACTGGCGCGTACAAGCTCACGCCCAAAGCAGAGTCAAAGAGTCCCGCACGCAAGGGGCTGTGGAAGTGTAAGGCTTGCCGTAAGCAGTTCACCGTGACGGTCGGCACTATCTTTGAAGACTCGCGCATCCCTCTCTCAAAGTGGCTGCTCGCTATTCATCTTCTCTCTAGTTCAAAGAAGGGCATGAGCGCGCACCAGATTCACCGTATGCTCGGTGTCACCTACAAGAGCGCGTGGTTTATGATGCACCGCATCCGTTACGCCATGCAGCAAGAACCCCTTGCCTCTAAACTTTCAGGCATCGTTGAAGTTGACGAAACTTACATTGGAGGCAAGGCCAAGAACATGCACGCCAGCGTGCGCCGTGAGAAGATTAAAGGGCGCGGCATGGTCGGTAAATCTCCGGTTGTTACTCTCGTTCAACGCGACGGGCACGTTAAAATGATTTATATGCAAGACGTGACGGGCGAGAACCTGAAAGAAGCGATGCGGGATTGCATCGTTCCGACCGCGCAGATTATGACGGACGAAAGCCCCGCATACTGGTTCGTGAAGGATGGGTTTGCTGCACATGAAACCGTGAACCACAAGGGCGGTGAGTATGTACGCGGCGATGCCCACGTTAACACCTCAGAGTCAGTCCACGCTCTTTTGAAGCGTGGCATCATCGGAACATATCACCACGTTAGCAAGCTTCACTTGCACCGCTATCTTTCGGAGTTTGATTTCAGATTCAACAACCGCAAAGTTGAAGACGGCGAGCGCACGGCTGAAATCCTCAAAGGCTTTGAGGGTAAACGCCTCATGTACCGGGACTCTACCAAGAAGGACAAGGACTAGGCGTCCCTTGCCTTCATACCGGCTTGACCACTAGGAGTTTAATATATTAAACTCCTAGTGTGCTTGCGTACTTTCACATGGGTAGGCTGACGTGGCGGATAGTTCTTGCTCTATCAAAATACGGGAGGGGTTAAAACACGCACGCCGTTCTGTCGCGTTCTTGGAGCAGCATTCTGCTTCTTACGTTGACATTAAGGCCAAATTCGACCGTTTAAAGGCCAGCGCGGAGAGGTATCACCTCAAGAGTTTTGAGTACTTTATCGGAGACCATAAGAACGATGACCGCCACCACGGCTGGAACAAAAGCCAACATGGCGGAAAGTATAATGAATGCTATGTTTTTAAGAACCTGTCAGAAGGCGAAAGACTCTATGGTTTTCTCTGCCGACCGAAGAAAGGGAATCCCCATTACGTGATGTGCGTTCTCATACTTTACGCTAAGAAGAAAAAGTGGAACACCGACCTTGCGGAATTGGCACGCGCCGAAAGAATGCGGACAGACCCAGACGTATTGGCAGCCTTACAAGACCCTGAACTATTCACAAAAGGTGAGGGCAAAAAGAAATGAACAACGCAACCCACTGGACAGAGCGAAGCACGAAAGACTTTCTTTATAGCGTCGCGTCGGACTTTGTTGAGCAGATTCAAAGAAGGATGAAGACCCTCGACATGAAGCCAGCGCAGTTAGCCAGGGAGTCAAAGGTGAGTAAGGGTAGGATTTCACAGATATTCAAAGACCCCAGCAACATCTCGCTTGAAACAATGATTAAGTGTGCGCGGGCGTTAGGACTGAAGCTACTTGTCTCTGCTTATGAGGACGTTGACGACCCCAACAATGAACGTGGGCCTCTCAACGGCGAGATTGTCAACATTCTGTGGGAGCGGGCGGGGCGTCCCTTTGATATGTGGGATATTAGAGAGTTGCCGCAGATGGCTAGGACTGGTGACACTCTACGGTTGCCCGACCCTGACTTGTGTTGGAGCATTTACAGGTATCCCGGTAGGGGTTATTCCGGCTCGCCGCTTTTGCAAGAAGGACTGCTTAACAAAAAAGCCAACGACGAAAAACTCACTATCAATAACTTGGAGTTGAAAGGTGTAGTGGCACATGGCTGAAGCAACAATGTATATGTTCGAGCTTCAGGAAATCGTAGAGGCTCTGATTAAGCGACAAGGCCTACATGAAGGACTTTGGGGACTCTCAATTGAGTTCGGACTAGGCGCGGCTAACATTCCGACCGGGCCGGACGGTCAGACACTCATGCCAGCGGCTATTAACATCGTGCAGCATATTGGCCTAAAGAAACACGATGTTCCGTCCAGCTTGACGGTAGATGCCGCCGAAGTGAATCCCGCGCCGAAGCGAGCCAAGCGGACGGTGATGGATACAGCGAAGGCTGTACCTGTCAGTAGGAAGGGTAAAAAGCAACAACGGTGAGAGTACAGGTTAGAAGTCTGCTCTCACCGTTGCCACGCATGTGCAGGGGTGGCGGAACTGGTAGACGCGGCGGTCTAGAAAACCGGTGCTGTGCTAGCAGCGTGCGGGTTCAAGTCCCGCCCCCTGCACTTCACTTTCACCGGAGCATTATCACATAGTCTGGGGGGTGGTGTCTATCATGAAGAAAACCAAGCCAACCCGCAAAAAAGACAAGGAAAAGGCGGAAGAAACCGGGGGTGCGTCTAAGCCTATCAGCTTTCATCCTGTCCCTTTTGAAGAAGCCTTAGACGCCTTACTAGCGACACCGCCAGAGCCTAAAGGCGAGCCGAATAAGGCAACGAAGAAACGCATGGCTAAGAAGAGGCGATAGTGTCTGATTACCGAAAAAGCAGATTGCGAGGGTGGCAGCGCGAACTTGAAGAAATAAACAAGGAGATTTCTAAGGTACGCGCATCAACTGAAGAAGAGTTACAAAAGGCTTGTGCTGCCGAACTCTCCAAGCGTCGCTACCTTGAAGAAAACATAGGTTTGCTTGAAACGCAGATACTCAAAGAACAGGCTCAGTCATTCGGAATTAATCTGTTTCCACCAGACGCCGACCCCCTTGTTATCCTTACTTCTTGGAGTACCACTATAGGTGGTAGCCGATTTCTGAAAGAAGAGGCACGCGCAAGCCTTAATAATCGAATCATCGATGCTCGCTTTGCCTATTGGAAGCGATGGGTTGATATTGTCGCTCCCGTTGGCTCGCTCATTATTTCAATCATCGCGCTCATCGTCGCCATCATCGCTATAGTTAAGTAGTGGGTTTGTTAAAGGCATAATTCCCAAAGGAATGCTATTGAGGCGTCGGGTTGAATGAGTTGTTGGGCGCAGCGCTTTATTCATCATCCGACGGCGCATCATCAAAGCTGCCCTGCATGCGAGCCTCGCAGGTTTCATATTCAAGTTCTGCGCCGGGTCTTATCTGCTCCTGTATACATCTGTGCTCAAGTACTTCAGGCCGGAGTCGGCCATCAGCGTCACCACTTTGGCATCCGGCCCCAGCCGCTCTGCCACTTGAATCGCGGCGACGACGTTGGCTCCCGAAGACGTCCCAGCGAAGAGAGCCTCCTCGCGCGCCAGACGTCTTGCCATCTGCTTCGCGTCGTCTGTTCTGACCGGCAGGATGTCGTCCACTAGAGTCGCGTCCCAGAGTGGAGGAGTATAGCCAATCCCCACGCCTTCAATCTTGTGCGGCCCTGCCTCTCCTCCCAGCAGCACAGACGATTCGGCGGGTTCGACGACGACAATCCTGATATCCGGTTTGTATCGCTTCAGCACCGTGGCGACCCCACGCGAAGAAGCCGCCGTACCAACACAGTGAACAAAGGCGTCTATCTCTCCTTTCATTTGACTCCATATCTCTTCGCCAAGCTCGTAGTAGCCCGCGATGCTGTCATGGTTGTTGAGCTGGTCGGTCCAGTAGGTGCGAGGCTCCCGGCTCAACTCGCGGGCGGCCTCGATCATGTCCAGAATCAACTTCCTGGTGGTGAGACCTCCCTCGCTTGGGACGAGCGTTAATTCCGCACCCAGCGCCGCCATGTGATCCAGCTTCTCCCGGCTGAAGGCATCGGAGCTAACGATGTGTATACGGTAACCTTTCGCCGCGCAGACAAGTGCGAGTGATGTCCCGGTGCTGCCACCCGTGTACTCGACGACGGTGTCTCCGGGCTTTAGTCGCCCGTCACCTTCCGCCCGCGAAATCACGGCCTGCGCCATACGGTCCTTGACACTCCCGGTGGGGTTCTCCCATTCGAGCTTCACAAAGATGCCCGCACAATCGGGTGGAACGACCTTGCGAAGTCGAACCATAGATGTGTTTCCAATGGCGTGTAGAATGTCCATCAATTGCTCTCTCCCTCTACTGGCTGCGTTCCCTGACCTGCGCGGTCTGCTATGCGCGTAGCGCGGTGTCATCCAAGATGATAAAGGCGACGCTCGATTCGTCACACCGGAGGGCTAAGAATTCGAGTTTCATACGACAAGAACTATTGTACCTTCCGTGTGAAGTTTTACTAAAGACACCTCGCTGCAATAGTTCCTCTCATCGACAGTTTCATTTAATGCTTCACTGTCTTACCGGCACTTTGTTATAGTTCAGCCATACAGCCCCCTGCCCGTCGACAATTTCAAAAGTTAAGCTTTAATTCTTTGTTGAAGTCATTTCAGGTATGAACTGGCTTTGAAGGAAAGCATCATGAAATTTGTAAAGCCCGTGGGCTTTTTATTTGTCCTGGTCATCATTCTGTTGCCGTTGCCTGTCGCGTCCGTTTCGTCACAGGTCAATACCGAGAGGAGAATAGATGCGCTGCTCGCGCGGATGACGCTGGAAGAGAAGCTCGGGCAGCTTCAACAATTGGACGGCGAGGCTAACGGGAACTATCGCCCGGAACACCCTGACCTGATACGCAAAGGATTACTCGGTTCAACCCTGAACGTGCGCGGCGCTCAGAAGACGAACGAGCTTCAACGTATCGCCGTCGAAGAGTCGCGCCTGAAGATTCCAGTGCTTTTTGGTTTCGATGTGATCCACGGTTACCGCACGGTCTTTCCCGTCCCACTCGGCGAGGTGAGCAGTTGGGACCCTGCGGCAGTCGAGCGTGCGGCAAGTATCGCGGCTGCCGAAGCATCAGCCGCAGGCGTGCGATGGACGTTCGCGCCGATGGTTGACATCGCACGCGATCCACGTTGGGGGCGGATTGTGGAAGGAGCCGGTGAAGACCCTTATCTGGGCTCTGTGATGGCGCGTGCGCGCGTGCGCGGGTTTCAGGGACGCGACTACAGCGCGCCGGATAAGGTGCTGGCCTGCGCCAAGCATTGGGTCGCGTATGGCGCAGCCGAAGGCGGGCGCGATTACAACACCACAGATGTCTCGGAAATAACTTTGCGCGGAGTCTACTTTCCACCTTTTAAAGCTGCGGTTGATGCGGGCGTAGGGACGTTCATGAGCGCCTTCAACGACGTCAACGGCGTCCCCGCCACGGCTAACACCTTTACGCTGACAAAGGTCTTACGCGACGAGTGGAAATTCGACGGCTTTGTCGTCAGCGACTATACCTCCGTGCTGGAGCTTATTAATCACGGACTGGCGGCGAACGAGGCGGAAGCAGCGAGCTATGCGCTCAACGCCGGCGTGGATATGGAGATGGTGAGCCGCCTTTATAATAAACACGGGGCCGAGCTTATCAGGCAGGGGAAGGTTTCACAGGCTACTTTAAATGAAGCAGTGCGGCGCATCCTGCGCATTAAATTTCGCCTGGGTCTTTTCGAGAAGCCGTATGCGGACGAGGGCCGCGAGCGCACCGTTATCTTGAGCAGCGAGAATGTGAGGGCCGCGCGTGAAATCGCCGCGCGTTCGATGGTCCTTCTCAAGAACGAGCGCGAGACATTGCCTCTGCGAAAGGACGTGAAATCAATCGCACTCATAGGGCCTCTGGCAGACAGCCAAAAGGAGATGCTAGGTTCATGGACGGGTGACGGAAAAAATGAGGACGCCGTGACATTACTCGCCGGTCTCAAGGCGAAAGTTTCCACGGCCACGAAAATCTCTTATGCCAGGGGCTGCGATGTTAATTGCGAATCGAGCGAGGGCTTTGATGAAGCCGTCCGCGCCGCGCGTGAATCGGACGTGGTGATCATCGCCATAGGAGAATCGGCAGAGATGAGCGGCGAGGCGGCTTCGCGCAGTTCGCTTGACCTGCCGGGCCGCCAGTTAGAGTTGTTGAAGGCAGTACAGGCCGTGGGTAAACCAACGGTCGTGGTCCTGATGAACGGTCGTCCTCTGACTATCAACTGGATGGCCGAGAACACTCCGGCGATTCTGGAAACATGGTTCGCGGGGACACAGGCGGGCAACGCTATTGCCGACGTGCTTTTCGGAGACGTCAATCCGGGCGGCAAACTGCCCGTCACATTCCCGCGCTCGGTCGGTCAAATACCTCTCTACTATAATTATAAGAACACGGGGAGGCCGCCCAATCCCAAAGAGAAGTACACCTCCAAATATCTGGATGTCCCTGTGACGCCGCTGTTCCCGTTCGGATTCGGGTTGAGCTACACGCAATTTCGGCTGGCGAATCTACAATTGAGCGCCGGAAGTATAAGACCTGATGGGCAGGTGAAAGTAAGTGCGGAAATAGAGAACACAGGACGGCGCGCGGGCGACGAGGTCGTGCAACTGTATATCAGAGATGTCGCGGCAAGCGTCACGCGCCCCGTCAAGGAGCTAAAAGGTTTTGAGCGCGTCACCCTCCGCCCCGGAGAGAAACGCCGCATCGAGTTCACGCTCACGCCCGAGCACCTTGGTTTTTATAACCGCGAGATGCGCTTCACGGTCGAGCCCGGCACGTTCAAAGTCACCGTCGGGACAAGCTCTGTTGACGGACTAGATGCAAGCTTTGAGGTCACAGGGCAATAGGGGATTTAAAAGTTAATTCACCGCAGAGACGCAGAGAACGCGGAGACTACGCAGAGAGTTGAATTTCTCTGCACCCCCTCTGCGCTCTCTGCGTCTGCGGCGGTGAAGTTCTACTTACGGAGAGATGATAATCTCTTCGGCAGTACTTGACGGAAGCGTGATTGTCAACCGCTGTGTCTCTTTATTAAAAGAGGCGTCCTCTATCATCCGGCCACCGATACGAACTTCACGAGGTCGAGCACTGATTCCAAGAATTTCGAGAGCGGCAAGGGGACGCGCGTTGCTATAACTTCCCGTTTGCGTGAGACGAAGCTTCCACATATTTTGTGAGATGGTCAGGGTGCGAAAAGCACCTTGTTGATAGCCATAGCCATCACCCGCATCCGTATAAAAACTGCTCGCACTATTAGCTCCTGTGACGACTGTGATGGAGAGCGGCACGCGCGCCATCTCGTCCGTATGTTGAATCACGGGCTGCGTTGGAATCGCCGCGCCGACGCGCGCGAAAAGCGGAAGCCGATCAATGGGAGCATCAATCTCCTCTTCTTTGCCGCCTTCGTAGCGCCTGCCCGTCCACCAATCAACCCACGCATCGCCGCGCGGGAAATAGACGCGCCGCTTGACCTCGCCTTCCTGCACTACGGGCGCAACGAGAAGATCGCGGCCAACCAGGTACTGGTCCTCTATCAGGTACGTACGCACGTCCGAAGGATATTCAAACCAGAGCGGGCGCATGACGGGCGCACCCGTCTCCGTATGTTCATGAAAGAGAGAGTAAAGGTAAGGCAACAGTTTGTACCGCAGCTCAATCGTGGCGCGATTGATGCGCTCGTATTCAGGACCGTATGACCAGGGCTCTTGATCTTTAGAGCCCGCGTGTGTGTGCGAGCGCAGGAACGGAGTCAGCGCTGCCGCCTGTAACCAGCGCGCGTAAAGCTCGCCGGAAGGATTGCCTACAAAACCGCCCACGTCAGCGCCGACGAAGGGAACACCTGAGACGCCCAGGTTCGCAAGCATCGGAATCGAAAGCTTTAGATGTTCCCACGTAGATACATTATCGCCGGTCCAGACTGCCGAGTAACGCTGTACACCGGCGTACCCTGCGCGCGTCAACACGAAAGGGCGTGAGTCCGGTCGCAGGCGCTTTAAGCCTTCGTACGTGGCACGCGCCATCTGCATCCCGTAAACGTTGTGATAGCGCGCGTGGTCTCCTGCTAAACCGTCGCCCGCATGTCGCACGTCGAGCGGAAAGGTCTTGCCGGGATGTTGAGAAATAGCGGGCTCCTGTAAATTGTCCGGAAGGAATGTCGCGGGCTCATTCATGTCGTTCCAGAATCCGGCGATGCCTTCGTCCAGATGCTTTTTGTAGAGCGAGCCGAACCAATCGCGTGCGCGCGGGTCTGTGAAATCTGGAAAAGCACACAACCCGGGCCAGACGCGCGCCTGAAACTCTTTGCCGTCAGGCGTCCGGTGGAAATAGCCGCCCGCGCTTCCATCGCGATAGACAGAATAGTTGTCGTCAACCTTGATGCCCGGGTCTATGATGACCACGGTGCGAAAGCCATCGGCGCGCAACTCCCGTATCATCTTCACAGGGTCCGGGAAACGATTCTTGTCCCAGGTGAAAACGCGATAGCCGTCCATGTAATCAATGTCTAGGTAGATGACATCGGCTGGGATGCGGCCCTCGCGGAAGCGGCGTGCGATTTCGCGCACGCGCGATTCCGGAAAATAGGACCAGCGCGATTGCTGATAGCCGAGCGCCCAAACGGGCGGCAGAGGCGTGCGTCCCGTCAACTCCGTATAATCGCGCAGCACGTTCTTAGGCGAGCGCTCCGTCCCTCCTGTGAAAACGTAGTAGTTTAACTCGCCGCCCGCCGCGCCGAAGGTGTAGCGCTCGGGCGCAGTCTTTCCCATATCAAAATAGGTGCGAGAGGTGTTGTCCAGAAAGAGGCCGTAAGCGCGGCCCTCGCGGAGCGCTATAAAGAAGGGAATCGACTGGTAGATAGGATCAAGGCCAACAGGGTAAGCATAAGTATCCGTGTTCCACATGACGATGGCCTGCCCATGACGCGATACAGGCATGGCCTTCTCGCCAAAGCCGTAATAAGTTTCGGTCTCCGTGCGCCGCATGGAAGCTTCAATAGCTCCGGTCTCAAGATCAAACGAAGCAGGCCGCGCACGCTCGTCTTCAACTATTACACGTCCCTGAGCGTCCAGAACAGTTACCGAGAACGGACGCCGCCGCACCAGCACACTTGCCCCGGCTGGCCCTGCAATCCTGATTGTCTCGCTGCTTTCCGTGACAACTGCGACGACCTCTTTACGCTTTTCCCCTTCGACGGCGTAAGACCAATCGCGTTCAAAAGTCCCGCGTGGGGCGAGCCGGACGCGCACGACATCCGGCGAGATAAAAGTAATTGAGACGCGCGCACCGCTTGTGAGTAACAGTGTCACGCCGCTCACCTGTCGCTCAATGCCGCGTACATCACCGGCCGTGCGCCACTCCGCGTGCGCTTCAAACGATAGAGTGATGAGGAAGAAGAGAGCCAAAGGTAGGGACAAAAGCTTGAAGCGCAAGCGAATCTTAATATTCATATTTATCCTTAGAAGCAGTTTGAAAAGTCCCGTAGAGACTCGGAAAGAAGCTGATTGAAAGTCCCGTAGGGACTGAATGTTTATAGCTCCCATGCATTTCCAACAATCAAGCTCCGTAGGAGCGCAATGTGATGGATGCAGAACATGCCGCTCCTACGGAGCTTGATTCTTGATTACTACGACGAAGCTATAAACATCCACGCTCCTACGGAGCTATACAATTAGGACTTTTCAATCAACTTCTTAGCCTTCTTTAGCTTGGACGGCGTTTGCTTAAAGGAGCGCGCCTCATACCAACCAGATGCAAAGCCCGCGTGATCTCTCGATTACGCATGAACCAGCGCCAGACATTTCCGGTACGCGCATTCTCTGCGCTCAGCAGTATGATGCCGACGTTGATGCCTATCACATCCGGGTTGACCCATCCGGTCGTCGGATTGAAAGCATCCGTGAAGCCGTAGCGGCCATAGATGCGCTCATTGAAACGCTCGTACATCGCGCGCAACGCCGCAAGGGATATATCAGGTGTGAACATCAACGAACCACCGGCAGCAGATGGAACGACTGTCCCATCAATAGCCGGGTCGCGTGGCGGCCCACCCCACGCCACGTACCCTTTAACGCTATCCGAAGCTGTGATGCCCCACACGTCCGGTGAATAACCGGGAAACTCTTTCGACAAATCAATGCAGAACTGCCTGTGCGCGCGTGTGGCAGCAACGGAGTTGGCGAAATAATTTGTGTACGGATACCAGCTCTCGCGGCGATGACGAAAATCAACCCATGCGTGTGAGTACTGGTGTATGAACAGCGGGCCGCCTGTGATGTATGTGTAGCCTGCATAGGTGATGCGCTGGCGTTGCCACGCGAGCCATGTGCGCGGCGTGATGGGGTGCGTGGGCGAGCCGACAGCGAGCAGGTCAAGTATCAAGTGCTCGCTATAAGTATCCCAGCGCGTTTTGATAAAACCCGTCTCCGGCCTCCACCCGTGAGAGAGGAGCGTCGGATGATTGTTCAGCATCCAGCGGAAATCGACACGCTCATAAATTAGTGTCGCCAGCTTAACAAGCTCCGCGTCCTCGCTGAAATACTGGCGTGCCGTCAGAATCCCCGCCAGCAGAAGCGCCGTGTCGATGGATGAAATCTCGCTTTTCCACCTACGCTCGCCGGTTGTCATGTCCATCCAGTGATAGAACCAGCCGTGCTCGTGGTGCGCGCGCTCGGCGAAAAAACGTAACGTCGTACGCACGCGCTCGCGCGCCTCTCCACGGCCAATCCAGCGCCGCTCCGCAGCGATACAGAGCGCTGTCAGACCAAAACCCGTCGAGGCGATGCTTGCGACGTTGTGATTATTATGGCCGGGGGGATGCCTTGAGCCGTCCGTCCTCGCGCGGTCGAGCACAAGCCCCGTCTGCGGGTCGGCCTGTTCCCAGAAATAGAGGAACGAACGACGCGAGAGGTCTTCAAGAAATGCTTCGTCGCGCTCGGACAATTGTTGTAATGAAGGTGATTCGTTTGACGACGCTGCGGCGAGAGATGACGTGGCAATGGCGTTTGTGAATGAGCACGCGAGCAGGAGTAATGAAAGCATGCGCGTCATGCCGCGTGCGCCGGGTAAGATGCGGGACAGGATTGCTGGAAATGGGCGCATCGAGCCGCAAAGTTAACTGACGATTTGGACGAGCGCAAGGCCGCGCGGAGGCGAGTGGATGAGTGACTATAAAACTCATCCCCTCGCGCTCGTCAAAGCTGACGCCCTTTAAAAACTGAACCGCGCTTGAAGTTCAATGACGCGACCGGCAAGTCCAAACGGCGCGCGCCCGAAATTTTCATTGCCAACGTCCACCTGAGGCGTGACGGGTTGGAACGACGGCAGATTGAGAATGTTGAAAGCGTTGAAGAGATTCGCGCGAATATCAAGATTCGCCTGCTCACCCAGGAAAGGCAGCCTCGTTTGTTTGACGATGGCTAGATCAATCTGGCGGAAGCCCGGCCCACGAAACGAGTTGCGCCCGATACCGGCGGGGCCGCGCGTGACCGTATCAAAGTACTGGCGACCGAAGCCAGCAGCAAAGGGACCAGGAAAGATGCCGTTAATGAAGTCTTGATTCGACGGATCCGTAATCACACCGCCGAAGTATCGGGTCGGGCGGTCAGGACGAAAGCCGTCGCCGTTGAGGTCATTAAACTCGTCACCGAAGACGACAGGAGTGAAAGGGAAGCCTGAGTACACCGTGACGATGCCGTTGATCTCCCAGCCGCCGACGAGCTTGCCTAGAAAGCCCCTGCCATGACTGTAAAATGGGAACCGGTAAAGACCGGAGATGACGAGGTTGTGTCGAACGTCGAAATCGGACGGCCCGCGTTCCAGTCGTTGGTCGCTAGGGTCGGTCTGTTGTGCGCCGCGACCGAAGGAACTGGTGTCTATGCTCTTGCTGAAGCGATAGTTTCCTTCGATGGTGAAGTTGCGCGAGTACTGGCGCGTCACGCGCAAGAGCAAGGCGTTATAGTTTGAGTTGACGTCCGGCAGCGTAAAGATGATGCGGTCGAAGTTCGGATTGCCGCGCAGGATTGGTGTGACCGGATTGCCGTTAACGTCTCGCGTCTGCACGCGGTCGCGGTTGTTGTCAAACGTGTCGCCCGGAGTAAAGCGATTGAGGTCGATGGTGCGAATCAGCTTGCGACCCATGCTCCCCTGGTAGCCGACTGAAACAACTGTCTTACCCGTCAGTTGATATTGAAGTTCGAGCGAGTAGCTATAGACGTAGGCGTTCGGTAAATCCTCCGGCGTGCCATTGATTTCGACAGGGATGTCGCGGCGTATAAAACCGCCGGGCAATATTCCCGGATTCGGATCGAGCAGACCGCCCGTGAGCGGGTCTATGCCGCGCAGCAAATTCGGGTTCGTCGGGTAGACAAAAGGATTGCCGCCAATGGCAAACGAGTAGAGGATTGGACCGGGACTGGCAGCGTTGTTCGTGCCCGAACAGCAGAGGCCGACGCGCGCGAAGAATGGAGGATTGCCGCGTACGTTGGTGAGTTGATTTAAGAAGATGCGGTCGTAAAAGATGCCGAAGCCGCCGCGAATGACAGCCCGGTCCTGTTTAAAAAGGCCGCCGAGAGAGTCGCCCATGTTCGGCGACCAGGCGAAGCCTAAACGCGGCGCGAAGTTGTTGCGATCAGGATTGTAGAGCCGGTCAACCGGCACAACCCTCCCGTCAACAGGTCCATTCGGGCCGAACTCATAGTTAGTGAGGCGTCCCTCCTTTTCCGTGAGCGGCGTTTGATATTCGTAGCGCAAGCCCAGATTGATCGTCAGATTTGGCCTCAGCTTCCAATCGTCCTGCACGAATAAACCGTAACTGGTCGAGCGAAAGTAGCGTTGACCGTTAGCCGAGCCGCCCGTTACCGGGTCGGCATCGACGTTCTCGAAGAACACCGAATCGTTGGCAAACTGTAGCAGGCTTTTAAAGGTGAACTCAGGGCGCGCGCCGGAGATAAGATTATTATTATCCTGCTCGCGCCGCACCTCGCCGCCAATCTTGAAAACCTGATTGCCACGTACCCAAGTCACCGTGTCGCGGCCCTCGTAGGTGTTCTGCGTGCGGTTGTTCGGGCGACCGCGATCAACACCGAGGACGAACGCGCCGATGGAATTGAAATCCTGTCCGAAGCCCTGAATCTGCAAACGCGGAATCCGTAGATTCTCATTGCCTAGATCGTTAAGCTCGTTAGCGTTGAAGCGCGTAAAGTTGAAGCGTGCTTCGTTAATCAATGTCGGCGAGATGGTGCGTATCCAGGTTAAGGTCGCGGCGGAATTGAACGGCCTGAAGCTGATATCTTCAAAGGGCCGCCCGCTCCCGGAGGCGGAGAATGAGTCGAGCTTTGTGAAGTAGGTGCTGATGGCGAACTGATCTTTGTCGCCGCGATTAAAGTCGAAGCGCGTGTTGTACTGATTGCCGCGCGTGCTGCTCGGAATAGCGACGGTCGCAAACGTGACGTCAGGAATACCATCGAAAGGCCCTGCAACGTCCTGCCCTATCGGAGCATTAATCGAACCGATGTCGAAACTCAAACCTGCCTGTCCGTTGATGCGAACGTTGGGTCCGGCGGGGCCGCCCGACGGCAAGCCCGTGGCGATGACGCGAGGCATGGTTCCAGCCGTCGAGTAAAATTGCGCCGCAAAGCTGCCGGGGCGGACCTGTTGAACATACTGGCGAAACTCCGGAGTCTCTATAAAGATGTTACTGGTCGTCGTGCTGCTACGGCGCAGAGACTCCGTGGAAAAGAAAAAGAAGAGGCGATTCTTTCCACTGAAGTAGGCGGGGCCGCCCTCGCCAAAGCGCGGTAGATAGATTGGGCCGCCGATGCTGCCAGCAAATTTTCGTTCATACTGGTCAACGATGGTCGGGCATCTAGAAGCGAAGAACTGCTCGCCTCTCTGGCAAGTGAGCGACGTGGGAGTCAGGCTCGTCGGCCCGAAATACTTATTGAAAGAGTTCAGCTTCGGCGAGGCATAGTTAAAAACAAGAGAGCCGTGAAAATCATTTGTGCCGTTTTGTGAAACGACTTTGACCTGCGCGCCCGTGTTGCGTCCATCCTCCGCCGAGTAGCTGCTGGAGACGATGGCGATTTCCTTGACCGATTCCTGATTAGGCGTGACGACAGCCGCGCCGCCCAGACCGAGACTGTTCACGCTGACGCCGTCTATCTGGTAGTTGTTACTTGAGACGCGCTGGCCGTTGGAGCTAATCTGCGTTTGATTCTCGGTCTGGAAAACGCCCGTGTTCGAGCCGCCGCCGAGTTGTTCAACGCCCGGTATGAACTGCGCCTGATTACCCGCGCCGCTCCGTGCAGGACTACCGAAGACGCCGGGCGCTGTGCGCGCCAGCTCATACGGGTTGCGCCCCACCTGTGGCAATTGCCTCACTTCCTCGGTCGTGATGACGCCCCTGATATTAGCGTTCTCGGTTTCGAGCGCCGCCGTCTCGCCACCCGTGATGGTCACAGAGCCTGACACCGTCCCCGTCTGTAGAACGAGGTCTTGCCCCTGCGTGTCCTCGGCGCTGACGTTGACCTCCTCAATGGTGGTCTTATTAAAGCCAGCCTGCTCAGCACTAATCGAGTACTTGCCCGGCGCAAGCGCCGAGAAGCGGTAAAAGCCTTCGTCGCTGGTCGTCGTTTGCTGCGATTTACCTGTCTCTTTATTGGTGAGCGTGACGGTCGCGCCCGGAACCACAGCGCCGTTCGGATCCGTCACGGAACCCTGTACGCTGGCCCTGAATTGCGCACTCGCGGTGACGGCAAACAACAAAACGATTGATCCACAAATAAAGCTGCGGAGAGCCACGGAAAGTATGTAGTGCATGATTGAATCCTCCGGTGCGGAAAGTTTTCCTGCGCGTCCAATTCCTCTTTGCCTGACTGTAAAAGATGCCTGGTGGGCATGAATACCCACAGAGTGCTTCGTGTGGTGGGGGCTACCACAAAGATTTTTAATCGGGTGTAGTGACGGTCGGGGGTGTATAGAGCTTTCAGCTTGCGCTGCCGCTAAATCCCTAAACTCCTGCCAGAGACACACAAAAAAACTGTGGCGATGGAGATGGAAAACGCAGCCTTAATTGTCTTTGCTCTATATAAACCGAAGTATATACACAATCGTATTACTGTCAACAATTTCATCATTTTCAATGCAGAACAAATAAAGATAAGCAATCTTATCTCTGCTGAATTAAGGAGGGCGACGTTGAATCTAGCCGTATCTCGGGCTGTTAAAGTCTAGTAGTTGAGTTAATCACTCGGAAGAGCGTCTGTATGTGCGCTAACACACACAGCCGGAATCTCAATCCTTGTTCAAGATTGAAAACGACCCGCTATCCAATTTCATCATACTTTGTAAGAGAGCTTAAACGAGCGGTCGAGCCTTTCCGCGCGCAGGTATGAATGTTAATGAGCGGAGGCAGCAAGTAAATGTCGGCTGGCGGGCAGTCGCTCTGTAGAGAAATTTTAACCGGAACACACGCTTTATCCGGCGCTCGGTAAAATTTCGATGGCAAACTCTGCGAAATCTCTGATAAGCTGGCGGCTACAGAAACGTAGCCTTTTGTTATCCCCCGAACACTGAATCACTCTCGCAGATTTGACGGCAACTATTTTCAGGCAGCCTTGAATCTGCGCAAAGATGTCTTTCTGTGGACCTCGAAGCTTTGATGCCGGAGGGTATCATGCCCTTGAATCTCAAAGCCTGGCAGTGTCATGTGCTTCTCGTGAATATGTGCGTGCTCTTGTGAGAGACGAGAAGAGAAGGAAGATGGCTGATGCGTAACTCTAAAGGCATTTTAACTCTTCTTCTTATCGCATCGCTTCTGATTGCCGGGTGCGTGTGTGGGCCGGGACAGAACTGCCGTGGACAGATGTCACCCGGAAAGACCATCCGGATTGGACTTTCGATGGATACCTTGAAGGAGGAGCGTTGGCAGCATGACCGCGACCTCTTTGTAGCGCGTGCCAAAGAACTCGGAGCTGAAGTTGACGTGCAGGCCGCCAACGGCGACGACCGCACACAGATACAACAGGCCGCGAACCTCTTAACGCAGGGCGTGGATGTGCTCGTCGTTGTCCCACACAACTCGGAAGTCGCCGCCTCGATTGTTGACGCTGCGAAGCGGCAATGCGTTCCCGTTATTAGCTATGACCGCCTGATACGCAACTCGGACGTTGATCTGTACGTCTCTTTCGACAACATCAAAGTCGGAGAGATGCAGGCGAAATATCTGGTTGACCGCGCGCCGCGTGGCAATTACGTGCTCATCGGCGGCGCGCCCACGGATAACAACGCGCAGCTTTTTCGTAAGGGGCAGATGAACGTCCTGCAACCCTTGATTGACCGTGGTGACATTCGTGTCATCTCGGACCAGTGGGCCAAGGAGTGGCAGGCGACCGAAGCGTTGAAGCATACGGAGAATGCGCTGACGCAGGCCAACAACAACGTGGCGGCGGTGGTTGCCTCGAACGACGGGACGGCGGGCGGCGTGATTCAGGCACTCTCTACTCAGGGATTGGCGGGCAGGGTTCTGGTTTCAGGGCAGGATGCCGAACTTGCGGGCGTGCAGCGCGTGGTCGAGGGCACACAGTCCATGACAATTTACAAACCAATCAGGCCGCTTGCCACTCGTGCCGCCGAGTCTGCCGTGGCGCTCGCTCGCGGCGAGACGCTGCAAACCAACAGCGCGGTCAACAATGGTTACAAGGACGTGCCTTCGATTCTGCTTGAGCCGATAATTGTTGACAAGTCAAACATGGTCGATACGGTCGTCAAGGACGGCTATCATAAGCTGGAAGACGTTTATCGAAACGTTCCGCGCAACCAGTGGCCGCGTCCCCCTCAAACATCATCGCTCAGAGACATACGGCCTGCCATCCTTGAGCGAAAAATTCCTGTGCGAAAACCAGCGGTCTTGATGAGAGCTTGAAGCGGTCAATGAACCAGCTCGCATGTTAGGAAGAACTCTAACGAATTGGCCCGACGATGCCGGTTTCCGAAATTGAGTATGACTGACAAAAACAGCCCTCCGCTTTTGGAGATGCATGAGATTACAAAGTCTTTCCCCGGAGTGCGTGCGCTCAGCGGCGTGACGTTCGATCTTCATGCCGGAGAAATACATGCCCTCGTCGGCGAGAACGGCGCGGGCAAGTCAACGCTCATGAAAGTGCTCGGCGGCGTCTATCCTTATCCTCAGTACGGCGGCGAGATTCGCATCAATGGCGACGTGCATCGATTCGGCAACGTGCGCGAAGCCGAGACCGCAGGCATCGCCGTGGTTTATCAGGAGCTATCGCTTGTTCAAGACCTTTCGGTCGGCGAGAATATTTTTCTTGGTCGCGAGCCGCGTCGCTTTGGCGTCGTGCGCTGGGAGGAGCTATACAGGAAGGCCCGGCAACTGCTTGAAGAACTGCGCCTGCCGATTGACCCGCGCACGCCGGTTCGCAATCTTGGTATAGGCCAGCAGCAACTCGTCGAGATTGCCAAGGCGCTTTCGCAGAACGGTCGCATCCTCATCCTTGACGAGCCGACCGCCGCGCTCACTGATACGGAAGTGGAAACTCTCGTCAATATCCTCAACGGACTGCGCGAGCGCGGCATCGGCATGGTCTACATCTCGCACAAGCTCGAAGAGGTCTTTCGCTTGTCGGATCGCATCACGGTCCTGCGCGACGGGCAAACAGTCGGAACATATTCGACGAGCGCACTGGACCATGCGCGTGTCATCGCGCTGATGGTCGGGCGCGAGGTCGGCGACATCTTCCCGAAAGTGGAGCACGTTCCGGGCGATGCGGTTTTTGAAGCGCGCAACATCACCGTTCATGATCCGAATGTTCCCGGCAAGCTTCTCGTCAACCATGTGAGCTTCGGCGTGCGGCGAGGCGAAATCTTAGGGATTGCGGGTCTGATGGGCGCGGGCCGGAGCGAGCTTTTGACGGCCATCTTCGGAGCGCACACAGGGGCTGTCACTGGCGAAGTATTTGTAGAGGGCGAGCGTGTGCGGGTCGGCAGTCCCGCCGAAGCTATCCGGCACGGTATAGGCTATGTCACCGAAGACCGTAAAAGATTCGGTCTCGTGCTTGAACAGTCCATCCTGAACAACATGACGCTGGCGAGTCTCCCGCAGGTCTCGGGACGATTCGTGACCGATCAGGATGCTGAAGCGGCGGTTGGAGAGCGCGCCGCGCGCGACCTGCGCATCAAAGCGCGCAACGTGTTCACCATCGCGGACACTTTGTCCGGCGGCAACCAGCAGAAGGTTGTGCTGGCGAAATGGCTGCTCACGAAACCCCGCGTGCTCTTTCTGGATGAACCCACGCGCGGCATAGACATCGGCGCAAAGCAGGAGATTTATGCGGAGATTAACAAGCTCGCGCGCGACGGGCTCGCCATCGTGCTCGTCTCTTCCGAGCTGCCTGAAGTGCTCGGGCTCTCAGACCGCGTGCTGGTCTTGCACGAAGGCCGCATCACAGGCGAATTCACGCGCGCACAGGCGACGCCTGAAGCCGTCATGTCCTGCGCCACGGGTCAGGCGCAGCACGCCGCGTGATGAAAGTTGTGTGCGCGTGAGATGAATTTAACAGGAGTAAATGGAAATAGAGATTGAGCGCTTCATGAATTTCGTACCCGGCATCTGAAATATCAGTAGTGGCTCAGTTTATGAGAGTCAGATTCAAACAGGATGGACAGGATAAAAGCAATGCAAAAGTCAAAATGCAAAATGATGAATGAAAAGCTATTCGTTCTTTAATTCTGCACTTTGCACTTTGCATTTATCATTTCTTCTTTATCCTGTTTATCCTGTCCATCCCTGTTAATTTCTTTCTCTGACTTAAGCTGAACCACTACCGAAATATCGAATCTGAAATCGAGGGCTGTTATGGACCAGACACCGAATGAACCCGCAGTTGATCGTCCACCCGTGACGGCGGACCTTGTGCCGCAAACGCAGATGGAACGACTCAAGGTGCTGACCTCCGAGTGGCGTGCCTACACCATGCTGTTTGCGCTCGCAGCCATCTGGTTATACTTCCATTACTCCACGGGCGGCGTCTTCCTGAGCGCACGCAATTTCTCGAACCTCATGCTTCAGACGGCAGTCACAGGCGTCCTCGCCGTAGGGATGCTGATGGTCATCGTGGCCGGACAGATAGACCTTTCCGTGGGCTCGCTGGTTGGTTTAACGGGCGGCATCTCTGCCATCGTGCTGACGTGGCTCGGCTGGGGACTGGTCCCGTCGCTGGCGGCGGCAGTGGTGGTCGGTGTGGTCGTAGGCGCGTTGCAGGGCGCATTGGTCGCCTACGGGAACATTCCCGCTTTTATTGTGACGCTCGGAGGTCTCTTAGCATGGCGCGGGGTAATCTTAGGAGTCAGCAAGGGACAGACTATTCCCATCGCAAACCAACTGTACAAGTCAATCGGCCAGTGTTTCGTTCACCCCCTTGCTGGCTGGGTTCTGGCAGGGTTGGCGGTCGCTATGATTGCGTGGCTCGTCATTAGCCGCAGTCGTGCGCGTGCGCGCTACGGGCTCGCTGCTATTAACACGACCAGCATGGCATTACAGATTGCCGTGCCGTCTCTCGTAATCCTCGCGTTCGTTTACGTCCTGAACCTTTATGGGGGCGTGCCGATTCCCGTCATGATTTTCCTAGTCGTAGCGCTCGCTGGCGCATTCATCACGCAGAATACGACGTTCGGGCGATACCTTTATGCTATCGGCGGCAACCCTGATGCAGCACGCCTTTCAGGCATCAGCTTGCGCAAACACATTCTGGCGGTGTTCTGTCTAATGGGTGCGTTGTCCGGAGTCGCGTCGATTATCTACACGGCGCGCGTGGCGAGCGCTTCGCCGGACGCAGGGAATCTTTTGGAGCTTGATGCGATTGCCGCCTGTGTGATTGGCGGCACGAGCCTGATGGGTGGGCGTGGCACAGTTTTCGGCGCTTGCCTCGGCGCGCTCATCATGGCAAGCCTCGACAACGGCATGTCCTTGAAGAGTGTAGAGCCTTACGTGCAATACATCGTCAAAGGAGCCGTGCTCGTCGCCGCTGTTGGATTTGACATGCTCGGTCGCCGTCGCGGCTAAGCCGGTTAACGGCGCACAGGACGCGCAAGCTCAGCTTACGACCACACTATGATCCAGATAAGCAAGAGGATCACGATCAACAACAGGAAGAGTATCGCCGCGAGCAGCAGCCAGAGAAGACAGTTCCTCTTTTTATCTTCCACCGTAGATGTCGGCGGAGCGATGACCACTGGCGGGCGCTCCGGCTGTGTGACGATCAATCCGGGTGGGATTGTCGAAGCCGGATCGCAGGCCACCTCCTGCGTGTAAGAGCCGTCGCCAACATCGTTCACTCCGCCGATTAATTCACAACCCGGTTGCGCGCTCACTTCAAACGTGCCCAGGCGACCCGGACCGACGTGGTTACCGTAGCGGTCGCGCGGCGTAAACGTGACGACCACATGTTGCCGCCCATCAGGCAGCGTTCCCAACGACGTCGTATCAATCGTCGTGCGACCCGGATCAATGCCGACAGAGACGTTCACGGACCATGCAGTCTCTCGCGTCCCGGTACATCCACCGTGGCCGTAGACGGCCCTTGCGTGAAAGGTGTAATTGCCCTCGTAACGAGCGATATCTTTGAGAGGCTTTCCGTAGACTCCATCGGGCTCCAGCGTCCCGCGACCATTAAGCTCTCCTTCATCGGACAGCGAGAATTGCTGTGTGCTGGTAGAGATTAATTGTCCGCCACGCTCTTGCTCCATAGCGATGAGCGTGCTGCTGCGCGCGTCTAACTGATCGCCGCCCGTCTCGCTGCTTTGACGCAGCCCGCTCCTCGTCAGGATATTACCGGTCCCGTCAACGGGCGCCTGGACATCGACCGTGACCTCGGCTTCAACTCTGAACCCGCTCGGCTCACGCAGGACGACCATCGGGTTAATCGTGTCGCCCGTGTAATAACGTTGCGGAGCGATGGGATGAAAGTAAGGGCCGCCGTCAACAATGGCTGTGACGAAGTAGCGCTCTTCGCCAAGCGGCGCAGGGAATTCACCGCCGCCGCGCAGCCGCGTCACGTTCACCTGCCAGACGCCGTCTCTTTCACCGTTGAGCGGCAGTTGTATACGGAAGTAAACCCACGTGTTACCCGAAGATGACACCACACCCGGCGTCGTGCTTGTGATGGTGTTTCCGGCGGGAGTCAACAGGCTGAGGATAAGATTTTCCGTCTCGCGCGCCCAACTGAGAACTACCGTCATGGACTCTTCGCCGCAGACATTCAAAGGGAGCGGCTTGGCTGATGTTTCTCCTGCGGGCATGACGAAAAAGGGGTCCAGCGAGATGCCCGTCTGAAAGATGTTGCCGAAAGCGAGCACGAAGAATTTCTTTAGCTCCAGACCTTCGCCCGCGCGCGTGTAGATGCCGCCGTGACGACGCGCCAGACTGGTCAGGAGCGGGCCGTCCAGATTCGCCTCGCTTCCGAAACCGATGATGCACAGTTTGGTGCTGCCGAGTTCTCCTGTCGCTTCCACTTCACCAATCATCGGCGGGGTGTTTTGCAGCCCGTCAGTCATCAGCAGAATAGCAGGTGTGTTCGCGCTCGGACTCGGAGCGGGAAGCTGCGTCTGTCCAACTCGCAGCCCGCCGCCGATGGTCGTGTTGCCTCCGGTCGCGATGTCGCCGATGATGCCCGCGTTACGCGCCGGAGGAGGACCGATCAGCGTGGTCTTGTTGGCTGCGTTGACTGGAGAGAGGGCAAAAAAACCGGGCGGCGTGGTGGAGGCGGTCGTGCTGAAGGTCACCAGTCCGGCGCGATGCGTCTGGTCGGTTCGCAAGAGGTCTATGAAGAGTGCGGCTGCTGCGCGTGCTTCCTGAATCTTGGTCGCCCCGCTCAAACCCGTCAGACCCATACTGCCGGAGCGGTCAAAGACCAGCACCACGTCCACGTCCTTCGGGGGCGGCGGAGCGGTCAGGAAATCCTGAAGGATGACGGTCGCAGCCTGCCCCTGATTGTTGCACGCTCCCGGTGCCCAATCATTGACGGCGACAATCCTGCCCAGCGCATCGAAAACGGGCGAGCCCGAGCTTCCGTTATCCGAGTCGCAGGCATAGCTGATAACTCCGCTGCTTGAGCCTAGGACTCTACAGGTTGGGTCGGTCGGCTGGCGCGAGACTTTTTTAACCACGCCTCGCGGATGATGGATGACGAAAAGCTCTTCGCCCAAACTCACGGCGGTCGAGCGAATGGGAAGAGGCGGAACGCCGAGCCCGCCGGGCGGCGTCTCTATCTGGACGATGGCGTAATCCAGACCGCTATCCCAGACGAGGCCCGCGCCGGTCGGGGATGTTTGCCAGCCACTCTTGACGATGGCTTTCAGTTTATGGAATTTCGGATTGTAGCCAGCAGGGCGGTTGCCCGCATCATCGGTTTGATAATCAAGAGTGAAAGAGCCGGAAGCGATTGCCGTATCCTCCGAGACGCAGTGGGCTGCCGTGAGAATCAGGTCCGGCCCGATCAAAGCTGCCGAGCAGCTTGAGAGCTTTCCATCGCCCGCTTCGACGAACATGCCCACGCTGCGCGCCGTATCCCGCATGATGCCGGGCGGCAAGGCGGCAACATTCTCCCAGCTAGGGCCTGCGCCGCCCGGACACACTCCGGCTGAATTGAAAAAGGTCGGATCGACGTAATGAGAATCAATCAAAAAGAGGTCCGCATTTGTATTTATCTGGCCTCCGTTTTGCAGACCTTCGCCGCGACCGTACTCGCTGAGCACTGCCTGGCCCGTGCCGCTGCCCCCGTCAATCAAAGTGATCGTTACGGAATTGCCTTGAATCGGGCGGCTCCAAAAGTCCGGACCTGAAGCAGGCGTGAAGACATCCGTGTCATAACCTAAGTTCACTTCCAGGCGGTCTCCGGCGGCGAGCGCCGCGCCGGTAAAATGCAGTATCAGAAATTTGGTCCCTCCGGGGGCCGCAGGCGGTGAGAAGACAGTTGAGCCCGGTCCGATCACAGTCGTGGAAGGAGGTGTAAGCAGGGAACCCAATCGGTGCGTCATGACGTGGCTCCTTTCGGCGTGAAAGAGCACGGCCCGAAATTGGACCAGTGCGGAGACAAGGAATAAAACTCCGAGGCCGAGCCGGCGCGAAAGAGCGAAAAGGATCGCGGCGAGGGGCTTTCCGGCACAGAACCCTTTTGAGATTAGTTAAACAAAGAGCTGATTAAGTCCAACGAGGCAAGGACTCGTGAAGCTTTGTCCGGATAGAGGCAAGGCAGCCGCACAATATGCCTCCCGCGTGCGAATGTCAATGCTTTGACTTGCTCAACGCAGGGCTTTATTAAACGCAAGCCCTCGTTCCGTGTTAACGACATCAAGCATCTTCGCGTCGGGGTAAAAAATGTCCGGTCACTGCCCACACTGCAACGACCAGATATACTTAAGACGCTATTTAGTTTTTTGTCGTGAGACTGATTCAGATTCACAAAAAGGGCCGAATGTATATCCAATGGCCTCAACCCTGCTATTCAAGCTTCGTTTGTAAATCGGCGTGCAGAAGTTTATGGAAAAGATGCTCGCCTGCTTCGCGCCGGACTGAGAGTCGCCCGGCCACGTACGCGCGTGACGTGAGGCCGCGCTGTACAGACTTACAGATAGCAACGTCCTCGTCCTGAATCCGCTGGCCGACGGCGATGCTGGCGAGATTACGCTCGCGCATCGCTTCGGAAACATCCGGGAAATAAAAGTCGAAGATAACTTCGGTGCGATCAACGCCGAGCGGGCGGACCGTGTTCGTGTCCATCACGCCCTGATACCAGTTGATCATAAAGTTCGGGTAAATCCAGTAATAGAGCGCGCGCTCGCCCTGTCGAACTGCGCCGGTTTCGGCCTCCGCGCCCTTAGACACCACGGGGCTCCATTGCAGACAAAAACGCTCGCCGTTCTCGATCATGTAGTTGCTGTAGTCGAGCACGCTGTCGAGTCCACGATGCAAGTAAGGAACGTGATAGCCGCCATCCAGATAGTTGTCCACAAAAACTTTCCAGTTGCAGTCGAACTCATAGCGGCGGCGCTCCATCCAGTGCATGTTTTCCAGACCGAGCGGCTTCACCTGCTTGATCAGGTCATCAGTAAGAAACTCTTCCAGAGAGGGGCCGCCCCGATTAAGCTTGACGAAAACCCACTTCTCCCAGACGGCGCACTCTACGGGGACGAGGCCGTTCCCCGCGCGGTCGAAATTGCAGACGCCTGCAAAGTCGGGTGTGCCCTTGAGCGCGCCTTCAAGCGTGTAAGTCCAGCCGTGATAGGGGCAGCGCAGGCTGTGTGCCGTTCCTTCGTCCTCGGTCATCACAGCCGCCGCGTGATGACGACAGACGTTGAAGAACCCGCGCAAGGTTTGATCGCTCCCGCGAACAACGACGACCGGCTCGCCTGCTATCTCCGTTGTCACATATTGCCCCGCCTCACGAACCTGATCAACGCGACCGGCCAGTTGCCACGAGCCTGCAAAGACCGTCCCGTTTTCAAGCTCCATGACACGCGGGTCTACGTACCACGCCGCAGGAATGGTCGAGGCTTCGGCCAAAGGGGCATGCGGGTCGTAGCTCTCGATGATCTCTTTGAGGGAGGGCTTCATCTATCTTCTCAGGCAACGGGAGTCTGAGTCTTTCTCTTCGGGTTAAAGAAGGGCATCTTGACTACGGTTGCGCCGACGCGGTGACGCACGGCCTCGATTGTGATTTCAAATTCGACTTGCGTGCCGGGCTTCGCATGTTCGCGCCGGAGTGTGGCGAGCGCGATAAACTTTTTGAGCGTGGGCGACCACGTAGACGAAGTAGCACGGCCTACCTGTTGGCCGTTCTTGTAAACGGGCACGGCCACGCGCGAGGCAATCGGAGAAACCGTCGGAGGCAGACCAACATCTTCGTGCAAGCGCTCGACGTTCGTCCATTCAATTTCCAGCCCGACGATTTCGCGTGCGTGTCCGCGCCTCTGTTCCTCTTTGAGCGCTGCCTGCCCAACGAAGCGCCCCTTGTCTAAATTGACCAGACGACCCAGACCCATCTCGAAAGGCGAATACTTCTGCGACTCTATAAGCGACTTCTTGCTGCCATGAAAATCCACGTCGATGAGCAGCAAGCCCGCCTCAATCCGCGCCACGTCGAGCGCGAGCATCCCCGCCGGGTGGATGTCGAACGCGCGCCCTCCCTTCATCAGCGCGTCCCAGACTTTGACGGCATGCTCGGACGGAATCCAGATTTCATAACCGAGGTCGCCCGTGTAGCCTGTGCGCGAGATGTCCACCGGCACTCCGGCAATCTTGCCCGAGGTGACGCGAAAATATTTGAGCGTCTCAACGTCCGCCTCGGCCACGCGCATGAGCAGGCGGGCGGAGGTCGGCCCTTGCAGTGACAGGGCGGAGACGGATTCTGAGATGTCCTCTATCTCGACATTCATGCCGACGGCGTTCTGCGTGAACCAACGTAAGCTTGGGTCTGCGGCTGTCCAGCGATAAACGTTCTCACCTAGGCGCGAGACCGTGCCGTCGTCTATCGTCTTGCCGTTTTCATCGCACCACGGCGTGTAGATGACCTGGCCGACCGAGACCTTGTGCATGTCGCGCGTGACGATGCGGTCAACGAGGCGGGTCGCATCCGGTCCCGTCAGGCGATATTTAAAGAGCGGCGACACGTCTATCAGCGCCGACGCGTTGCGAATCGCGTTGTACTCGTGCTCGTGGTGCGACTCGTAGGAGCTGACGGCGTAGTAGCCGGACCACTCGCGATAGTTAAGGCTTTCGCAGAGCGCAAAGGTTCTTTCGTGAAAGGCTGTTCCGATGGGCATGAAAATTTTTCCCCGAAGCGATGGTTGTCAGACCGCCAGATTATAAGTATGCTAACTGGACTTCATCAAGCAAGACCCGGCTAATTCATGACTCAAAAATACGATGTTATCGTCATCGGCGGCGGCCACAATGGTCTGGTCAACGCCGCTTACCTTGCGCGCGCGGGCAAACGTGTTTTAGTTCTTGAGCGCCGTCACGTGCTCGGCGGTGCGGCTGTGACCGAAGAAGTTTTTCCGGGCTTTAAATTCTCCGTCTGCTCTTACGTGGTCTCGCTCCTGAGGCCGGAGATCATACGTGAGTTGGACCTGCCGCGCCACGGACTGGAAATTCTTCCCCTCGACGGCACGTTCACGCCGATGCCGGATGGGGACTACCTCTGGCGTGTCAACGACCACGCGAAGACGCGCCGCGAGATTGCACGCCACTCCAAACTCGACGCCGAAGCTTACGACGAATACGGGAAGGCTATGATCGAGATGGGTCGCTTCGTGAAGCCCATCCTGTCGATGTCGCCGCCGGACCCGACAGCCCTCAGCGTCAAGGGTCTTAAAGACCTGCTCTTTCTGGGTCGGCGCTTTCAGCAGTTGCCGCTCGAAGATAAATACAATCAGGTTCAGTTGATGACCATGAGCGCCGTCGATTTCCTGGACCGCTGGTTCGAGACGGACGTGCTCAAGGCCACGATGTCGGCTTCGGGCATCATAGGCACATTCTTAGGCATACGCTCGCCCGGCACGGCCTACGTCCTGCTTCATCATTACATGGGCGAGATTGACGGAGCGTTTCGCTCGTGGGGGCTGGCGCGCGGCGGGACGGGCTCGATTTCAAACGCTATCGCGGACGCCGCACGCGAAGCCGGAGCGGAAATTCGCACTGAAGCCCCGATTGCGAAGATCATCGTCAAGAGCGGGCGCGCTCTTGGAGTTGTTTTAGCGAACGGCGACGAGATTTATGCGGACGTAGTCTCTTCAAGCGTTGACCCGCGCCTCACCTTCATGAAGATGATCGGGGCCGAACATCTGCCGGAAGAGTTTGTCGAAGACATCAACCGTTACAAGTTTCGTGGCTCGTCGGGAAAGGTGAACCTTGCGCTCGACGGGCTGCCGGATTTCAACTGTCTTCCGGGAGCGGGGCCGCACCTGCGCGGCGCAATTTCTATCTCGCCCAGTATCGAATACATGGAGCGTGCGTATGATGATGCAAAGTATGGAAAATTTTCGCGCCGTCCATACATCGACATGGTTATCCCTTCCTTGACGGATCCTTCGGTCGCGCCGCCCGGCAAGCACGTCATGTCGTGCTTCGTGCAGTACGCGCCCTACAATTTGAAGGAAGGGACGTGGGACGAGCGGCGCGAGGAGTTCGGCGACACGGTCATCAACACGATTGCCGAACACGCTCCGAACATCAGCGAACTGATTCTGCACCGGCAGGTGTTGACGCCGCTTGACCTTGAGCGCGAGTTTGGTTTGTCGGAAGGAAATATTTTTCAGGGCGAGCTGACGCTCGAACAGCTTTTCTTCCTGCGGCCTGCGCCGGGCTGGGCGCAGTATCGCACGCCGATTCGCAACCTTTACATGTGCGGCTCTGCGACGCATCCCGGCGGCGGCATCATGGGCGCGCCGGGGCGCAACGCTGCGTTGAAGCTCTTGAACGACTGGAAGCGAGGTAAAGCCTAGTGGCCGGGGCAAAGCCGGACATCGTTATCGTAGGGGCGGGCCACAACGGTCTCGTCACAGCCTGTTATCTGGCAAAGGCCGGGTTGAAACCTTTAGTGCTTGAGAGCCGCGAGATGGTCGGAGGCTGCGCCGTCACAGAAGAATTTCACACGGGCTTTCGCTGCCCCACGCTTTCACACGCGACCGGCCCTCTGCTCCCGCACATCTTTGAAGACTTACAGCTTGAGCGCCACGGCCTCGTGTTTATCAAGCCGGAGATCCGCGTGCTCGCTCTCAATGAAGACGGCCCGCCTCTGGCAATCTACGACGACGCGTTGCGCACGGCCCACGAGCTTGAAAAATTTTCCGCGCGCGACGCCAAAAGTTATCCTCAATTCCGCGAGAGCTTCAGGCAGATAGGGCGCGTGCTGGCCCCGCTCCTCTCTATGACGCCGCCCTCGATTGATAAGCCCACGATGGGCGAGTACTGGAATTTTGGCAGGCTCGGATTGAAATTCCGTGGGCTTGATAAAAGGGACGCTTACCGGCTGTTGCGTTATGGTCCGATGGCTGTCGCCGACCTCGCGGCGGAGTGGTTCGAGACCGAAACTTTACGTGCGGTCGTGGCCGCGCGCGGAATCTTCGGCGCGCTTGCCGGTCCATGGTCTGCGGGCACGAGCGCGCCGCTTCTTTTACAGGCGGCGATTGACGGCCAGACAATCGCCCCGTCCTCATTCGTCAAAGGAGGCATGGGCGCACTCACGCACGCGCTCTCTCAGGCGGCTGTATCATTAGGGGCGGAGATTCGCACGGGTGTTGAGGTGGCGAACATTCGTGTGACGGACGGCAGGGCGACGGCGGTCGTGCTTAGCAGCGGAGAGGAAATCGAGGCGCGTGCCGTCGTCTCGAACGCAGACCCGCGCCGTACATTTCTAAAACTTGTTGACCCGGCGGAACTCGATCCAAACTTTCTACTGAAGGTTCGCGGCTATCGCTCGCTCGGCGCGGCGGCGAAAGTAAATCTGGCGCTTGATGCGCTTCCTTCCTTCAGGGGAGTGGACGCATCCGCGACGGGCGGCACGGCCCAATTGTCCGGGCGCATACACATCGGCTCAAGTATTGATTACCTTGAGCGAGCCTTCGACGAAGCGAAGTATGGCGACTATTCAAAACAGCCTTACATGGACATCACTATTCCGACGCTCACAGACCCTGCGCTCGCGCCCGAAGGTCGGCACGTGATGAGCGTCTATGTACAGTTCGCGCCCTACAATCTGAAGCAGGGCGATTGGTCCACGAGACGCGAGGAGTTTGGCGACGCAGTGGTCAACGCTTTATCGGCTCACGCGCCGAACCTGAAGGAAATAATTATTCATCGACAGGTCATCACGCCGCTCGACCTCGAACAGACCTACAATCTGACGGGTGGACACATCCTCCACGGCGAGCCGTCGCTCGACCAGTTCTTCACCTTCCGCCCCGTCATTGGATACGCACAATACCGCACGCCTATCAAAGGGCTTTACCTGTGCGGCGCGGGCACGCATCCGGGCGGAGGCTTGACGGGCGCACCCGGCGCAAACGCGAGCCGGGAGATATTGAAAGACCTTAAACTAACGCGACGCTCCTGAACGGGTTTGTTAAGATTCCGGTGCGAGCTATTCCGAGTAATCAGACACAATGGCGGAGGTGAATCGTGAGCAGAAGAGTAATCAGCCTTGTAATGTTAATCGTTACTTCCTGCATCCTCTCGCTTGCTCAGCAGGCGCAGCAACCAAGCCTCAGTAAAGCCGAGGACGAAGTCAGAAAGCTGGAACGCCAATGGCTTGATGCTTACGAGCAAAATAACGCGGAGGCTATGGAGCGCATTGTGGCGGATGATTTCACCATTACCTTTCCCAACGGTGCGATACAGACCAAGCCGCAGTTGATGGCTATGATCAAGTCCCCGCGTCGCGCCGGGCAATCAAGAATGAAGTTCTCTACTGAAGATGTGCAATCGCGAGCGTATGGAGACACGGTGATACTGATCGGGCGAGTCATCACGGAATACGAGCGTGATGGTAAGACGGTCAAAGAGCAATCCAGATATACAGACACGTATGTACAGAGGAAAGGACGGTGGCAAGTCGTAGCCTCGCATTTATCGAACATCGAAGAGGCAAAGAAGCCGTGAACGGAGACGTAAGTTAGCTTGTCGAAGTAAGTTGAGCTTACCGCGCGGTCTAATAACTCACTCGACGCGGCGCTGGCGGCTGGCTGTAATGAATACCTGACTTATAGCCGATTGATTTTGAGTTTAAAAAAGTGGGTCGCCGATGTGCCCGGAAGGCTCCCCCAAGCCCTCACGAGGCGCATACATCGGCGACCCGTCGATACTACTGTCTACAAAGAACCTACAACTCGCTGGCAGCTTGCTTCTCGCGAAGAACCGCCAAGCTTCGATATCTCTGCAACCGTTGATATAGCCTGCATCCACCGTGCCATGAGGCGCTCAAATCATTGCCGCCGGTTAAGTCGCTCTTAAAGAGAGCACTTAAGACCTGCTTCACAAAACTTTGTTACAAGTCTGAAGTGTTCGCATGCGGTACTTTTGTAAATTTTCACTACACCGCTTTACAGACATAATGGATTAAGACGTGCTCCGCTATTCGCGCATGCTCGCACGTATAATCATCTCCGTGCCGCTCCTCATTTCCAGATGATCGCGCCCCTCTGCATATACGGAACCGGCCCCGGCTGCCGCACCAATTGCCGCACCGATAGCCGCGCCCCTGCCTTCGTCAACTATCGCGCCGATGATTGCGCCGACGGCAGCGCCTATGGCCGTTCGCTGCACCGTACGGCTCGTCTGATTATCGCGCTCCGTCACGCTGCCGCCTTCACTATCGACGCGGACCTGTTCGCCGCCCTGCGCCTCTACGCTCTCGATGTAGCCATAGATGTTGACCGCGCGCCCGTCCGGCATGATGATGCGCTCGAAGCTGAGGTCCATCTCCGAACGTCCAGAGATGCGTCCGCCGGGACTGACGCGAGAGACATAGCCTTCGATGGTCGCCCCCTCAAACATGCGAGGCTCGCGAACAGTCATGGTAAAGGGGTCGCCCGGTCGCGTGTCGCTTGTGCTGAGGTCATTATTAAGCACGGCTACGAACTGCGTGTTGTCACCAATAGCGAAACGCTCATCACGCCTGTCGGGCGGGGCGGGCAGAGGAGGCGAAGGCACGCGGTTGCGTACGACGGGAGGCGGCTGAGGCTGAGTGGTATTCCTGGCGCCGCCACTCGTCGCCGGAGGTTGCGCCTGAACTCTGGGGCGTTCTCGCACGGCGACCTGCGTGGAGTCAGGCCCGCCGTAGACGTTCCAACGGGCGACGTTCGAAACTTTGTCGTAGATGCTCTGGACGATGACGGGTCGGTCCAGCCTCCTGTCAAAGATGCGGCGCGTCACGCGCAAGCGGCGACCATTATCAATCGCGTCAAAGGTGACTGAGAATTCCTCACGATTATCGCTGGCGTAGCTGACCATCAACTCTTCGCCGTAAAGCACCGCGCGGGAGCGCACTTCGTTGCCGCCCGCTGTGCGCTCCATGCGTTCCTGCCCGTCGGCTTCGAACGTAATCCGCGCCGCTCGCGTAGAGGCGATGCTGATAGTATTTCCGCGCCGCTCGATGGCAAGTTGTTGAGGAGAACTGAGACGACGTGTAAGCCTTTCGACCTCCGCCGGGTCAACACCGAACGCCAGATTGCCCATGGAACGCTCGGCTGCTTCCTGCGGGTCGTCGCTACTCGCAGCGTCGAGTCTGTAAACACCTGTGAGGCGAGAGTCGGCAGCAGTTGCCGCGCGCGGCGGCGGCTTTGTAGAAGAACGACGCGTCGTTTGCGGGCGTTGACGCGGGCCGGGCGCTCGCTTCTGCGCCACGCTCATGCCGGAGGTCACGAATAAAAACAGAAGCAACAGTGCAACAGCACGTCTCGTTGTGTTCACCATTTCATACCTCGGTAATGCTAAATATTCGTAGAATGAGACTGCTTTTCAGTCCCGAGCTTCACTTTGTATCAGGGGGAGTCGAGGGAGAGTGCAAGAGGCTTGCAGTGGGGATAGATTAAAACTGCCGGTATCTAAATGCAAACCCTCATCGCGTTTTTTTTCAATCCGGGTTATCTCCCGCGATGAGGGATAAAAGCGGAGCTATAGTCGAGTGAGTTGATTAATGCGCTCGCGCAGGGAACGCACATAGCCTTCCATCGTGGCTCTATCGTAATGGGCCGCCCTGAATGCATCACGCAGTTGCTCGTCCGTGAGTTGCGAGAGCAGAGACCCTATCCAGCGCGCATCGTCTGTGGGGATGCCACGCATCGCCTTCTCTTTCTTCACCTCGCCACGGTAATACGGCGGGTAGAATATAGAGAACATTCCGAGATTCGTCGGTCGAGTGTCGTAGTCGAACTCAACCGTGCGGCCATCGTCCTCAGTACCCGTCACAAAGCGTGTGGAAAGAAAGTCCTTGAGATTATTCTTGGTCCGGCGGCCTCCGAGCCCGTCCGCCTTGCCAAGGGTTGCGCCCAGGTCTGAGACGACGTAGCGCGCCTCCTGCCTTTGTCGTGAGTCGCCTACATAAAAGATGCGGTTGTTGGCGGCGCGTGCGTCGAAGTTGTTTAAGAGAATCATCAGAACTTTGAGCCCGCTCAATTCGCGCGTTCCCTTGAAAGGGTTGTCGTTCCAGCCCCATTCCGGGCCTCTTTCGACATTCGCACGTCGCGGCTCAAAGCGAGCGCCCAGCACAAGGCCGTCGCGCCCTACGTATTGTCTGCCGCGCGAGAGACGCGGCAACCCTCTCACCTGCGCGCGTTCCAGGTAGTAAGCCTCTTCTGCGAAATAGCCTACGGCCCAGACAAGACGAGTGGCTACCGTCTCACTCTGCGCCTCAGGGCCGAGCTTCACCCTCCAGACGACGCCGCGCGCGTCGCGCACGTCGAACTTCGGAGATTCTCCGGACTTGTCTTCTTCTATGAAAGCGAAAGGCGGCACTGGCGCGAGCCTCGCCGAGCCGGGGCCGTAGCGCAAGTCTCGCCGGGAAACGTTACCAGGATTACGCCACAGGACCGGCGCGGCGTTCCGTTTAGCATTCTTGCTCTTATCGTCGAAGGCTTCGGACTGAGCCCCTAGAGCCATGATGATTGAGAGGACTATTGCCCCTTTTAACTTAACAGGTGCGCGCATCTCGTTTTTATCCTGAAGAGAATTATTGGATAAAGATACAACAATAGTCAGGATAAAAAAACTGCACGGCAGGCGCATCATGCACGCCGCAAGTTACATTTCCGTCACGGGCTGGCCCATAATCAGCTTGCGATAAAAATTAAATAGTCGTACTCTACGTCTCGTTTACTCCCATCACCTTATAAACACTCCCACCGTCAATTTTAATTCCTTATTCCGGAGGGCTTATGGCCTCGCTACTGATCGTTGATGACGAGGAGCGCATCCGCGAGATGCTCGCGGAACTGTTTTCAGAGGAACATCAGTGTCACACCGCCGCGTCGGCGGACGCAGCGCTTACACTATTGAGGGCTCAAAGCTATGACGTCATTATTACTGACCTCGCGATGCCGGGAATGAGGGGGGAGGACTTCGTCGGTATCGTGCGGACGTATCAGCCGAGGACACCGATACTGGTCATTTCCGGCGCTGTAGACAGAGCGCGGGTTGAGAGTTTGATGAGAAAGGGCGTGTTCGATTATTTGCTGAAGCCTTTTCGTCTACAGGATATTGTAGACAAAGTTAAGCAGGCTATTGAATATCGATTACGACATTCTAAAGCTTAACAGGGCAGATAAAACTTCAGCTTAAACCTCTGTGGTCGTGTTCAGCACCTCACGTAACTTCAGTGCGAGAGCGTTCGGGGTGAATGGCTTTTCGATGAAGGCCATTCCCGCATCTAGCACGCCGTGGTGGACAATCGCATCGTCCGTATAGCCCGACATGTATAGCACTTTCATCTCTCTGCGCAGCGGCGCTAGTTGCTCGGCTAACTCCCGACCGCTTATCTGCGGCATTACTACGTCACTGAGCATCAGGTGTATAGGGCCGTTATACTGTTCTGCGACGAGCAAAGCCTCGTGACCATGCCTGGCCTCTAAGACCTGATAGCCGCTCTCCTGAAGGATTTCTCTGGTCATATTCCGCACCATCTCTTCATCCTCAACCAGCAGCACGGTCTCGGTCCCTATCTGTAATTTATTTTCAGCAGTGCTGACCTTAACTTCTTCAGCAGGACTGTCTACGCATGGCAGATAAACCTTAAAGGCTGTACCTCTATCCGGCTCGCTGTAGACCCAGATGTTTCCGCCGCTCTGCTTGACGATGCCATAGACCGTTGACAGTCCCAGCCCAGTGCCTTTGCCTACTTCTTTGGTTGTAAAGAAGGGCTCAAAGATACGCTCCTGCGTCTGCGCGTCCATGCCGCGTCCGGTATCACTTACAGCCAGCATGACGTACCATCCAGTGCTAACGGAGACGTGGTGGCTGGTATACGCTTCGTCTATGTAAACGTTGGCGGTCTCAATCGTGAGTTTGCCACCCTTAGGCATGGCATCTCGGGCGTTGACTGCAAGGTTCATGAGCACCTGCTCAATCTGGCCGGGGTCGGCTTTAACCTTGCCCAAATCCGGTGCGAGACCGATTAAGAGGTCAATATCTTCGCCGATGAGCCGCTGCAATATCTTATTCGTCTCAAAGATGACATGGTTCAGATCAAGCACTTTGGGCTGCATAATCTGCTTGCGGCTGAAGGCCAGGAGTTGACGGGTGAGGGAAGCTGCTCGCTCCCCGGCTTCCTTTATAGCTTCGAGTTTGCAATGCATCGGGTCGTCCTGCCCGAGGCGTCTCAGGGAGAGTTCGGTATGTCCGTTGATGATGGTGAGAAGGTTATTGAAGTCGTGAGCCACTCCTCCCGCGAGCTTTCCGACGGCTTCCATTTTCTGCGCCTGGCGTAACTGTTCCTCGCTCTGGTGTAGCGCCTCCTCGGTCTGTTTGCGCGCGGTAATGTCAGTGGCGATGCCGAGCATCTGGCTAACTGTTCCATCCGGCGCAACGATGGGACGCTTGATGGTTTGCAGCCAGCGGACCCGGCCCCCTGCATCTGTAATGACCTCTTCCGGGATAAACTTTTCCTTCAGTGTGTCCATGACTTCAAGGTCATCCCGGCGGAACCCCTCGACCTCTTCTTTGTTCGGATTGAAATCGGCGTCGGTCTTGCCCAGCAATGCTTCGACAGATGTGCCGTAAGCGTCGGCAATAGCCTGATTCACCAGCGTAAAGCGTCCCGCCCTGTCTTTAGCAAAAATAAAATTTGGGTTGAGATCAATGACCTGGCGTAGGAAGGAGCGTTGTTTGACTAACGCGTCCTGAGCCAGTCTGCGCTCGGCCACCTCTTTTCCAAGCTCATGGTTGGCGGACGCAAGCTGTGCGGTGCGCTCTGTGACGCGGCGCTCCAACTCCTCATTCAGATTTTCGCTCTCAGCCGTTCGCCTCGCGATGTCCCACATCTCGCTGACGCCGCGCCGGATGGCAATAAAAAGAAAAGTGTCTTCAAAGAGAACCCAGCCCGCGTGCTCAAGCCAGCGCCACTCACTCGCAGAGATTACGCCGTACACAGACTGCGGCCAGAAGACGCCTCGCAGGAAATGGTCGGCAGCCACTACGACCGTGGCCGGAATAAGCACGCGCCAGTCCCTGTAGAAAGAGAGGAAGGCCAGCGAGCCGAAGACGTGAAAATGCGTCTCGATGCGCCCGCCCGTGAGGTGAATCAGCAAAGCTCCCATCAACATCTGCCCGATTGCGACCACGTAGCGGGTCGAATAACGACCCGGTTGTGCCAGTGCCAGAAAGACGGGAAGCGAGCTGATTGCGCCGCCCAGGATGAGCGCGGCCCAGACGTGCAGGTGTGTCTGACTCGTGGCCCCGGCCCAGGTCTTAGGCGAAATCCAGTAAGCGGCAGCGATGCCTGCCAGCCATTGCAGCACCATCAGGACCGCGAACATACGGTCTGTGCGCTCGTAGATTACTTGCCGATACTCGTTGAAAAGGTCTGCGACTCGCTGCGCAGGCGTTTCGCGTCTGTCTAAATCAGTGTTGATTGCTTCCATCTTTCGACTCTCGACATTCAGAGTTTGTATCAAACAGCGGGCAGCCGAAGACAAAGGTCTCCGACGTCTCTGCTGCTCCCGCATTCACGAGTGACACGATGGCGCTCCGCCCCGCATTGTCGCCAGAGTGTCCGCGCGAGCCTGTGATGCCCCCACTGAACAATAAACGTCCCTCAGCATCGTAAAGAACAGTTTGGCCCGAGGTCGCGGCGTTGAACCGCCGGGCCTCAACCCCACCCTCGTCGATAATGGCCTTGACTCCGGGAATATTCGCAGCACTTTGCCAGAGATCTGTTTTCTCCCAGTCCCCGGAAAAGCCAGCCGGTTTGAGGAAGAGGACATAGGCCGTGATACGACCCTGGCTATGAGCCATCAGCGAGGCCAACTCACCCATACTCGCTCGCGTGCAGGGGCAATGCGGGTGGGCCAGCATGACTAGTGTGACGCGGTCCGTCGCACGCTGAATCCGGCTGTCCGCAGGCCACAACGCAGGAGGGTTTGCACTAGCCCCCGGAGTATTCTCATAACCCCATAGAATCCCCAGTCCGGCTCCGACTGCGAACACCCACAAAACAGTAGAGGTAAGCAGAATCAGTCGTGCCCTTCTGCGCCATGATGGGCTTTGCGCCTCAATTTCTTTTGCGCGGCTAAACTTAAAAGCTAACTTCATGAAATTACGCTCTGAGCCTGAAAGGGATTTTCAAATCGAGGTTGTAACTCTTTGGGGCGATAGCTATTTTGGGTTTGCAGGATATTTAGCTAGGCGCTGACGAGGTCAGAATGGAAGAAGTTGGTGGTCAAAATGATGAATAACCCGCTCACTCCGGCACTATTTCGTGCCTCACTCATCTAAATATATCAATCCAGCACGTTTCATGCCACACAAATATTCCGTGCGCTTTGATTTGGTCAAAACACTACTTAGCTAATAAGACGGTGATATTGCTGGACCCGTTATTGGCCGTAATGATGTCGGGCTTGCCATCATTGTTCACATCGCCAACAGCGACGCGCGGATTTCTGCCAGCCGTGTACGGAGAACCTGCGGCGTGCGTGTAACCGCCACGCTCATTACTCAACAACACGGTCACAGAATCGCTCGATTCAGTTCCAATTACCATGTCCACCCGCGCGTCTCTGTTAACGTCGGCAGCAACAAGCTTGTAAGCACGACGCCCGAGGTCAAACGGCGATGACGGCGCGGCACTGAATCCTCCACGACCATCACCCAGTAAGGTGCTCATCAGGTTAATGTCGTCATGGGTCGTAATCAGATCAGGCAAAGCGTCGCCGCTTACGTCTCCGATGGCGATGTAATATGGGCGGGTTGCGACCGCGTAGGGTGAATTTGCTGCGGGCGTGAACCCTCCACGGCCATCGCCTAATAAAACGCTCACGTTATTGCTGCCCACATTCGGGGTGGCAATATCGAGTTTGCCATCCTTGTTCACATCGCCCACGGCATGAGGGTATGGCGCGCGCCCGACGGCAAAGGGAGACCCGGCAGCCGGTGTGAAGCCGCCGCTGCCATTGCCCAACAGGACCGACACACTGTTGTCATCCTGATTAGACGTGGTGATGTCCATGTTTCCGTCCGCGTTCAAGTCGCTGAGGACAAGCCCGTGGTTATGTGCCTTCGTGCCTTGATGGGCGGTGAAAGGTGAGCCGGGAGCGGCAGCAAATCTACCGTCACCCGTGCCTGATAAAACCACTACGCCGAAGCTGTCGTGATGAGTGAGGGCGAGGTCCGGGTTGCGGTCATTGTTTACATCACCGGCTGCAACCAAGTGTGCGGCCATCTTAATTGGTGAGCCGGGCGCGGGCGTAAAACCGCCGTGACCGTTACCCAGCAGGACCGACAACGTATCCCCATCATTACAGGTGGCAATATCCAGCTTTCCATCTTTGTTCCAGTCAGCGACGGCTATGTCATTAGGACGGCTGCCAATGTTGAGCGGAGAGCCCGGAGCGGTCGTGAAGAGGGAGTCTCGGGACTGTGTGTTCCGCCCGGATTGCGCCTGACAACCCGAAGTTAGAATCATTAGCACCGATAAGACCGAAGCAGCAATTAACTTGTTCATACAGAACCTTTTTGCAGATGGCCCGGCCCGTCAAGTTAGAGTTTAGAGATTAGACGTAGATATTGATCCTTTTCCTTCCATCTTCCCTGACGGCCCTGATTGTAACCTCTTTATACGGTTCGCGCCGTGCTGAATTGACTTCTAGGGCTGCATTGGTTAAATTCTATAACTTCAGGAATGCTCCGGTTTACTCTCGTTTTAGGGGGCGTTCCGTGAAGTTGTTACAAAGGTAGGGGCTGGTGGTTAAAGCCCGCACGCGCCTGCCGATTTCCATAGTTTTGATAGGAAGCTCCAGAAGACCTTCGTTATGAATCGAACGCGAACGTACACTCGATTCTTTAAGTTTTAAGGGCCGGGCCGCATGCCAAACGTGCGGAACCCCGGCGCGACGAAGGCGCTCCTATCGAATCCGATCTTGAAAAGTTTGCCGTTCCCGAAACCGGCACTCGAAGAAAATTCGGTCAACGCTTTTCGTCACGCGCGGGGCGCACCTTTTAGGCACACCGGCAGCGTGATGCTCGTTTCTCTTTGCGCTCGCAAGTTTTATTGAAGCGCAAAGACCGAGACGCGAAAGAAAGCGGAGACCGTAAAGTTATGAGCGAGATTAATGTTCAATTAAAAGACGGCGAGGCGGCACAAATCGCTGCGCCCGTCACCGTGGCCGAAGCCTTGAAGAGGCTCGACCGCGAGGCAGCCAAAAAAGCCCTCGCGGCCCGCGTCAACGGGCGCGAGGTTGATCTGGCGTTTACGCTCGATGCCGAAACCAACGGCGAGCCTTTGAAGCTCGAACCCGTTCTGCCTGACACGCTCGAAGGTCTGGATGTGCTTCGCCATTCGACGGCGCATCTGCTGGCCGCTGCTGTTCTGGACCTCTTCCCCGGCACAAAGCTCGGCATCGGCCCTGCGCTTCTGGAAGACCCGCGTTACGGGTTCTTCTACGACGTCATCGCGCCCCGGCCATTGACCGAAAGCGATCTGCCCGTCATCGAAAAGCGCATGCGAGAGATTGCCAAACGTAATCTCTCTTATCGTCGCGACGAGATTCCGAAACAGGCGGCGCTCGATTTGTTCGCAGAGCGCGACGAGCCTTTGAAGTGCGAGCTGATTGAAGAGAAGGCCGGGGAAGTCGTCAGCGTTTACTACATAGACGGCTCGCCCTTTATAGATTTCTGTCTGGGGCCGCACGTGCCGAACACAAATAAGCTCAAAGCCTTTAAGCTCCTGTCGCTGGCGGGCGCTTACTGGAAGGGCGACGCGACGCAACAGCAGATGCAGCGCATCTACGGCACTGCTTTCTTCACGCAGGAAGAGCTGGACCGCTGGCTCAAACAACGCGAAGAAGCAGAGCGGCGCGACCATCGTCGTCTGGGACGCGAGCTTGATCTCTTCTCGATTCAGGAGCAGTACGGGCAGGGCTTAATCTTCTGGCATCCGAAGGGCGGGCTCATACGCAAGGAGATGGAAGACTACCTGCGCGCGGAGTTGCTCCGTCGCGGCTATGGTCTGGTCTTCACGCCGCACATCGCCAAGCGCGAGCTGTGGTTCACGAGCGGGCACGAAGAGAACTACGCCGACTCCATGTTTTCGCCTATGGAGTTCGAGGGGCAGGAGTTTCGCATCAAGCCCATGAACTGCCCGTTTCACATAGGCATCTACAAGTCCGCGCAGCGTTCTTATAGAGACCTGCCCGTGCGTCTGGCCGAGCTGGGCACGGTTTATCGTGCCGAGTTGTCGGGCACGCTTCACGGTCTCCTGCGCGTCCGAGGCTTTACGCAGGACGACGCGCACATCTTCTGCACGCCTGAGAATGTGCGCGCGGAGATTGTCGGCTGCGTGGACTTTGCGCTCGACATGTACAAGGTCTTCGGCTTTGAGAACATCAAGGTCGAGCTGTCGGTCAGAGGCAATGACCCGAATCAGCACTACATGGGCTCGGACGAAGAGTGGAACAACGCGGAGCAGGCGCTCGTTGATGCCCTTGGCGAGCGGGGTCTGGCCTATACGCGCGTGGAGGGCGAGGCCGTTTTCTACGGGCCGAAGATTGATATTCGCGTCGAAGACGCCATCGGCAGGACTTGGCAACTGACCACCGTTCAGTTCGACTTTAATCTGCCGAAGCGTTTCGAGATGGAATACATTGGCGAGGACAATCGCCCGCACCAGCCGATTATGATTCACCGCGCGCTCTTTGGCTCGGTCGAGCGCTTCTTCGGCGTGTTGATTGAACATTACGCGGGCGCGTTTCCGCTGTGGCTTGCGCCCGTGCAGGTCGCCGTGCTGCCGATTACAGACCGCGTCAACGAGTATGCCGAACAGGTGGCGCGAGAATTAAAGGCTGCGGGCCTGCGCGTCGAGACGAATCTCAAGGGCGAAAAAATCGGCGCGAAGATTCGCGACGCGCAGTTGCAGAAGATTCCTTTCATGCTGGTCCTCGGTGATCGCGAGATGGAAATGGGTAGTGTCGCCGTGCGCGAGCGCACACGCGGCGACATAGGCACAATGACGCTGGATGAATTTCGCGAGATGGCGCACAGGCTCGTTGAGTCGCGCGCGATAACTAACGAATAGTCCCAAATCCCAAGTCTCAAATCCCAAGTCTTTTTCTTGACTTGGGATTTGGGACTCGGGACTTGAGACTCTTAAATTGGAGGTGCTGCATAGTTACAGGCTTTCGAGGTCGTGGGTCGCGTCCTGATAATCGCAGAGCGCCCGCCACACGCATTAACGAAAGAATTCGCGTGCCGGAAGTGCGCGTGATTGACGAGGAAGGCAATCAGCTCGGCGTCCTGAACACGCGCGAAGCCGTGCGTCTGGCCCAGGAGCGCGGCCTCGATTTAGTCGAAGTCGCCGCCAACGCCGAGCCGCCCGTTTGCCGCATTATCGATTTTGGCAAGTTTCAGTACGAAGCCAAGAAGAAGGCTAACGAGGCTAAGAAAAAACAGGTCACCATCACCGTCAAGGAGGTCAAGTTTCGTCCCTCTACGGACGAGCACGACTACGACTACCGCATGAAGCACGCGCGCGAGTGGTTGCAGGACGGCGACAAGGTGAAGGCGACGATATGGTTTCGTGGCCGCGAGATGACGCACCGCGAACTCGGTGCGCGCATTCTCGAAAAGCTCGAAAAAGACCTCGCTGACGTAGGCGAAGTCGAGGCGCGCCCGCGCATGGAGGGCAACCAGATGTTTATCATCGTCGCCCCCAAGCGCCACAAGGGCGCGGCGAAGCCCGAACCGGGAACGCCGGAATAATTTTAGATTTTGGATTTGCGATTTTCGATTGGATAAAGACAAATCAGAGATTTGAAATTAAAAGTCTTTCTTTTCAAATCGCAAATCGGCAATCGCAAATCGAAAATAATTTGAAGGGGAGTAGTGATGCCTAAACTGAAAACACACAAGGGCGCGGCGAAGCGTTTTCGCCTGACCGCGACCGGCAAAATCAAACGCGGGCACTCGCACGCGCGTCACATTCTGACGAAGAAGACCACCAAGCGTAAGCGTCAGCTAGACGTTGATGGGTACGTTGCAGATGGAGACCAGAAGCGCGTCGAAGCGATGTTGCCGTACGGCAGAGATTAAAGGATTGATTCATTGTTTCATTTGTTCATTGATTCAATGAAACAATGAGTAAATGAATCAATAAGGAGGATAAGTTTATGCCTCGTGCAAAACGTGGAAATAAGCGTCTCGAAAGACGCAAGAAGATACTTAAATTAGCCAAGGGTTATCGCGGCACAAAGTCGAAGCTCTATCGCTCGGCCAAGGAATCCGTCGAGCGCGGTCTGAATTTCGCTTACACCGGACGCAAGCTCAAGAAGCGTGATTTTCGCAGCCTCTGGATTGTACGCATCGGCGCAGCCGCTCGCTTGAACGGGCTGAACTACTCGCAGTTCATGCACGGCTTGAAGCTCGCAGGGATAGAACTGGACCGCAAGGTGCTGGCCGATTTGGCCGTTAACCAGCCCACGGCCTTCACGGACCTCGCAGGTCAGGTCAAGGGCGCGCTGGAAAACGAAAATCAAAAGGCTGCGGCTTAAAGCTGAAGGATAAAGAGTAAATGCCGGAAGGCGCGAATAACGATTACAAACTTCAGGCTGATAGCGTGCACAAAGCGTTCGAGCAAGAGTTCGGGCGCTTTGAACGCTTTGGTGGTGAGGTGGATAAATTCACCCTCCCGGACAAGGGCATCGGTTCCGAGGGCTTGACCTTGTCTGAGGCGGAAGCGTCTCTGCGCGAGATTAATGATCTGCGCACCCGTCATCTGGGAAAGAAGAGCCAGTGGGCGGTCGTGAAAAAGATGATCGGTAAAGTGCCTCCTGAAGAACGATCAGAATTCGGCCAGCACGTTCTGCTTCTTGAAAGTAGTATGACCGAAAAGATTGCCACGGCTGAGCGCAATCTGAAGGTCTTTATTGATGCTGCCCGACAGGAGCGCGAGCGTATTGATGTGACCTTGCCGGGAAGGCGGCCAAGGCATGGGCATATTCATCCGGTGACTTTGGTGCGCGAGCGTATCGAAGACATCTTCGTGTCGCTCGGCTATGCCGTCGAAGGCGACCGCGAAATCGAGACCGATTTTTACAACTTCACGGCGCTCAATATTCCCGAGAATCATCCGGCGCGCGACCCGCTCGATACTTTTTACACGCAGGACGGGCTGGCCCTGCGCTCGCAAACCTCGACCGTGCAGATTCACGCCATAGAGCGGCGCGGCGTGCCCATACGCATGATTGCGCCGGGCCGTGTCTTTCGCCGCGACACGCCCGACGCCACGCACAACCCCATGTTCTTTCAGGTCGAAGGCTTGTGCGTTGATCGCGGCATCACCATAGCGCACCTGCGCGGGACTGTGGACGAGTTTGTTCATCGCATGTTCGGACCCCAGACGCGCACGCGCTTTCGTCCTTCTTATTTTCCATTCACGGAGCCGAGCGCCGAAGTGGATTACAGTTGCTTCAAGTGCAACGGTGCGGGCTGTCGCATCTGTAAAGGCTCTGGCTGGATAGAGCTGGGCGGCTCGGGCATGGTCCATCCAAACGTCCTGCGGACGGTCGGCGTTGACCCGGAAGAATTCACGGGCTTCGCCTTCGGTCTAGGCATCGACCGCATGTGCGGCCTGATGTACGCGCTCGACGACATACGGCTGCTCTTCGAGAACGACGTCCGCTTCCTGGAACAATTTAACTAAAGCGTAAATCGTGAATCGTAAATCGTAAATAGATGAAAATGCTTTTACGATTTACGATTCACGATTCACGATTCACGGTTTATGAACATTAGTTACAACTGGCTTCGTGAGTTGACGGGCACGAATCAAGAGCCGCGCGAGCTGGCGCAAGCCTTGACGATGATTGGCCTCGCGGTGGACGGCGTTCACGAGCGGGGCGATGATTTCGTACTTGAGATTGATTTGACTTCGAATCGCCCTGACTGTCTTTCGCATCTGGGCGTTGCGCGCGAAGTGATGGTCAAAGAAGGCGGCTCGCTGCGGCTGCCGGACGCGCGCCCGTCCAGTGTGGAAGGACGCGCCGAAGATTTCACGGCGGTCGAGATAGATGACGCCGGGTTGTGCCCGCGTTATGCGGGGCGTGTCGTGCGCGGCGTTCGCATAGGGCCTTCGCCCGAATGGCTGGTCAAGCGCCTTGAAGCCATAGGCCAGCGCGCCATCAACAACGTCGCAGATATCACCAACTACGTGTTGCACGAGATGGGCCAGCCGCTTCACGCTTTCGATCTCAGTAAACTATCAGAGCATCGCATCATTGTCCGCCGCGCTCGCCCCGGTGAAAAGCTCACGACGCTCGACGGCGTCGAGCGCAAACTTGACGAAGAAATGCTGGTTATCGCGGACGCCACGCGCGCGGTTGCGCTGGCGGGCATCATGGGAGGTCTGGAGACGGAGATTTCCGAGGCGACCGAAGATGTGTTGATTGAGAGCGCCTATTTCGACCCGGCTTCAGTGAGGCGCACGGCACGCGCGCTCGGTCTCAACACGGAAGCTTCCTATCGATTCGAGCGCGGCACGGATTACGAAGGCGTGATTCGCGCGCAAGCGAGGGCCGTGGCTTTAATCACGGAGCTTGCGGGCGGGCGTGCGACCGAAAACGCAGTTGACATTTACCCGCAGCCAATCAAGCCGCCCGTCGTAGAGCTGCGCCCCGCCAGAGTCAAAGCTTTAACGGGCTTGAGCGTAGAGGTCGAAGATATCAAGCGTATCCTCAAAGCGCTGGGCTTCGCGGAGCGCGTGCGTGAGCTTCAAATTGAGCTTGAGCCGAGCTTTCGCGACGGCGTGCTAGAAATTTCGTCTGCGAGCTTGACGGGCGCGCTTGCCTTTGTCGCTCCGACGTGGCGCGTGGACATAGAACGCGAAGAAGACCTCGTGGAAGAAGTCGCGCGCCACACGGGCTACGACCGTATTGCATCTGAATTACCGCCTTCGACACAGGCGGGCGAGTATCCTACGGGCGCGGCCAGAAAGCGCGCGATGCGTCACACTCTGACGGACTTCGGCTACGACGAAGCCATCAACTTCAGCTTCGTCAACACGTCTTACGACCGCCGCTTCGAGCTTGTCCCGGAGTTCGCCAAACTTGAGAGTGCAGGTGATGAGCCTTTCGTCACGCTTAGCAACCCGATCATAGAAGGTGTCGTGCGTATGCGTACCACGCTCTTGCCGGGTCTGCTCGAATCCGTGCGCCACAATTTCAATCACGGCACGCGCGATGTGCGGCTCTTTGAAACGGGGATAATTTTCAGTAAGTCGCAAACGGCGGGAGAGCTGCCCATCGAGCGTGAAGCTTTCGCCTTGTTAGCGACCGGCGGCGCGACCGAAGAAGGAAGACGCGCGCCCGTACGCGAGCTGGATTTTTATGATTTGAAAGGCGCGCTCGAAGCCGCCGCCGACGCCATGAAGCTGCCGCCCTTAAAGTTTGAACCGGCAACGGCGCGTCACCTGCGCGAAGGACAAGCGGCGCGCGTTCATCTGGAAGGGCAGGGAGCTATCGGCACTATCGGCAGATTGAGCGAGGAGCTTGCAGCCGAGTGGAAATTCCGCCAGCCGGTTTACGTCGCGGAGCTTGATTTTACTTCGCTTCAGACAGTCGCGGAACTGCCCGTGCTCTACGCGCCGCTTGCGCGCTATCCTTCGGTCGTGCGCGACGTGTCCCTGCTTATAGAGCGCCGCATCACTCTCGCCGAGATGCTTGAAACCATCTTCGGCTTGCAGCTTGAAACCCTGCGCGACGCAAAGCTGGTGGATGTTTACGAAGGCGCGAGCTTGCCCGAAGGTCGTCGCTCTGTGACGCTGCGTCTGGAATATCGCGCGGATGAAAGAACCCTGCGTGATGAAGAAGTGGACGAGATGCACGCCCGCGTGGTCACTGCGCTCGCTGAAAAATTCGGAGCCCAACAAAGAGTCTAGCGAGTCAGGAGTCTGGAGTCTGGAGTCAAAAAAATAAATTTCCTTCTGACTCCAGACTCCTGACTCTAAGACTCTAGACTTTTACGACGCTTAGTCGCATAATCTTGGGGCTTTCCCGATGCCCCCCGTTACGTAGAGGAAAACAGGCGATGGTCGGCTTATCTGGACTGGAAAAATTCTCTCATCTCGAAGACAAAATCTACCGTACCATCGAGTTGACGAAATCGCTTCGCCAGGAAAAAGAAGCTCTCGAAAGAGAAATTGCTTCGGTGCGGCGCGAGCTGGGAACGCTCCTTAATGAAAAGGAGCGGCTGGAAACTCACGTTGAGCGCCTCTTGTCGGAGCGCGACACGATTCGCATGAAGGTCGAAGCCATGCTCGACGCCATCGCGGCGCTCGACCCCGAAATGGTGGAGGCGATGCGTAAATAAAAAAAAGAGATTTGTGGTCGTATGAGTTTTAATAAAATCAACACAGACGCCCCCACGACCCCTACCATCAGGGTCGAGATTTATAATCAGACCTACAACATCCGCTCGGACGGCGACAGCGAATACATCACGCAGCTTGCGGAATTTGTGGACAGCCGGATGCGCGAGATTTCTTCCGGCACGCTGACTGTGGACTCACTCAAGGTCGCCATCCTCGCCGCGCTTCACATCGCAGACGAGTTGCACCGCCTCAAACGCCTGCACGAACAGGCCGACTCGCAGCTCGCTTCGCGCAGCGCCGAATGCGCCGAGATGCTCGACCGCCTGCTCAAAGTCCGCACCAACGTCGAACAGCAACAAAACAGCTCTGCGGGCAACATCGCCTTCACATAAAAATAGAAAAATAAAGGTTATGGATTGGAGTCCGAGGGCTGGAAAAAACTTTCTCTTTTCCAGCCTCGAATCTCTGACATCTATTTTAAATCTATGCTAGTATTATTTCTGGCAGAGGGAAAAATTCTGCGGGGTTCGTCACCGAGTTACGATGATTGAGCCAACGCCGATAAAACGGGAGACCGATGCCGCATTTGAGCCAGTGCATTCCTTCATCGTTAAGGAAATGCCAGAGGCTGCGGCTTCACAGAGGTCACCCACCTGTTAATGCAGGTTCAATTACGGCTGCGGAACGGCCATTGCGGATTTCCCTCTAGCCATCAAAGCAGAGGTCGGAGGCTAGAGGTTAGAGGTTAGTAGACGAGCTTTTTTACTGACCTCTAACCTCTGACCTCTGACCTCTTTTTCATAGGACCGTATAGCAGCGAATCAATGAAGATTTTAATGATAGGCGATGTGGTGGCGAAGCCCGGGCGCGTGGCCGTGATGGAGCGCATAGAGGACTTGCGCGAACAGCACGCGATTGACCTGGTCGTGATGAACGCCGAGAACGTCGCGGGCGGATTTTCCATCACACCGCGTCTGGCCGACGAAATGTTCGCGGCGGGCGTGGACGTCATGACTTCCGGCAACCACATCTACGACAAGCGCGAAGTCATCCCTTACATAGAGGAGCAACCGCGCTTGCTGCGTCCCCTTAATTACCCGCCGGGCTCGCCCGGGCGTGGTGTCTGGACGGGCGAAGTACGCGGCACGCCCGTCGCCGTCATCAATCTCATAGGGCGCGTCTTTATGCCGCCTGCGGACGATCCCTTTCGCGCCGCAGACCGTGCCGTCAATGCGCTAGACAGTGAGATCAAGGTGCGGCTCGTGGACATGCACGGCGAGGCGACTTCCGAAAAATGCGCGATGGGTTGGTATCTGGACGGTCGCGCGTCTGCCGTAGTTGGCACGCACACGCACATACAAACGGCGGACGAACGCATCCTGACGAAAGGCACGGCCTATATCACGGACATCGGCATGACGGGGAGCTACGCAGGCGTCATCGGCATGAACAAGGACGACGTGATTAATCGCTTCACCTCCGCCCTGAACCGGCGCGCAGAACATTCGACGGGCGACGTGCGTATCTGTGCAGTGGTAATCGACGTGGACGAGACAACAGGCCGCGCCAGAGAAATCTCGCGTCTTTCTCTGCCACACGAATCCTAAAGAGTAAGCAGTAGGAAGTAAGCAGTGAGCAGTAAAAAGAAAGTGGGCGGCAAGCCATGTCAAGCAGCTTTTCGTTCGACTGCTTACTGCTCACTGCTTACTTCTAACTTTCCTTCTATTCTGGCGCACTGCCTTCGGGGACGCGGCCTGCGGGTGGTTGCGTCAGGTGAATTGCTTCATCGCTGGCTGCGCCTTTGAGGAGTTGGGTGTAGATTTCGGGGAAGGAGCGGACGCGGCCCGTGGTGGCATCCGTGACGACGTGGCCCGTCTCGCCTTCGGCAATGACGACGCCGTCCGAAAGACGCACGATTTCATAGCCGAAGCGAAGGGAGCGACGCCGCAGCTCTGTAATCTGTGTACGGACGATAATCTCGTCGTCATAATGCGCGGGGGCTTTGTAACGACAGTAGCTTTCGGCCACGACTAGAAAAGCGTGCTCGTTCTCCTCCATGTCGCGATAGGAAAAGCCGCGCGCACGACAAAATTCCGTGCGGCCAATTTCAAACCAGACCAGGTAGTTGGCATGATAGACCACGCCCATCTTGTCCGTTTCGGAATAACGCACGCGCAGGAGCGTCTCGTGCCACTGTTCGAACTGAGCATCGTCCACGTTCATCATCAGAGCGGATTCGCCTCCCACTTGCCAACTTGGAAACTGATGAAATTTTCCGCCGAGTAAGCGGACTATAAAAGCGAAGGGTTATTGATGTCAAAGCAAATCAGAACGTGTGCCGTGGCCTTTGTCGCCGCCGTCTCCATTTTCGTTTCGCTCACGCTCGTCGGCCCACGCGCCGGAGCGCAGCAGGGCGCTACCGCAGTTGCGCCCACCAACGCCAAGACAGCCGCCGTCATCGCCGCCACCGCCGACGTTCTGCGCGAAACTTCCGAGCTTAGAGAACTCCCTATCCTGCGCCCCGTTAAAAGCGGCGCACAGTCGCGCGCCGAAATCGAGCGCATGATTATCAAGAACCTCAACGAAGAGACGACGCCCGAAGAGATGCATGCCTCGGAAGCCGCGCTCAAAAAGCTAGGGCTCGTGCCCGCGGATTTTCAGTTTCGTCCCTTCCTCATAAATCTTTTGACCGAGCAGGTCGCGGGCTATTACGACCCGAAGGCGCAGGAGTTTTATCTTGCCGACTGGATTGACGTGGATGGTCAAAAGCCCGTCATGGCGCACGAGCTGACACACGCCCTGCAAGACCAACATTTCAACCTGCGCCGTTTCGAGAAGTGGCCCAAGGGTGATTCCGACGCAGAGATGGCTGCGCACGCCCTGATTGAAGGCGATGCCACGCTCGCCATGATTCGCTACGTCACGCGCGACCCGCAGCGCATAGTGGCCTTCGCCAAATCCCTCGGCTCGACCGATAGCCAATCCGAGCAGATTGAAAAAGCTCCGCGCGCTTTGCGCGAAAGCCTGCTCTTTCCCTACGAACACGGCGCGCAATGGGTGACGGCTATTTACCGTCGCGGCGGCTGGTCGCTCGTCTCCAAGGCTTATACAGAGCTGCCGCAATCCACCGAGCAGATTCTTCATCCCGAAAAATATTTCGCGCGTGAAGCGCCCGTCAAAGTCGAGCTGCCGGACGTGCGCTCCTCTTTGGGCTCTGGCTGGAAACGCATTGATACGGATGTCAACGGCGAGTGGGGCTTCTATCTTATCCTGAACGAATACGCGAGCGCGTCTGCGAAAGCTGCCGCCGCCGGTTGGAGCGGCGACCGCTTCAGTGTTTACGAAGAGCCTAAGACGGGCCAGGTCTTCATCGCGCAGGTGAGCGTCTGGGATACCGAAGGCGAGGCGCGTGAATTTTTCGACGCCTACGCGACTCGCACCGAAGCGCGTTACAAGGGCGCAACGAAACTGGACGTGCCGCAAGCGCGCGGGACGGCTCGCGGCTTCCGCACAAACGAAGCGGGAAGCGTTTTGATAGAACAACGCGGCACGCGCGTCGTCGTCCTCGAAGGCGTGCCGGAGAAAACGGACGCCGCCGCGCTGTTGAAAAAAATCTGGGGATGAAAGAAAAGCCGTAAATCGTAAATCGTGAATCGTCAATAGAGAAAAGCAGTTCTTTCTATTGACGATTTACCATTTACGATTTACGGCTTTTCCCCTTCCGTTGTCTTGCCGCTTCTTTCTGTGCTATTTTTGGCCCACTGTAGCTCTAGCAATCTTAATTCAAAGGCTGGGTGCCATATCGAACGAGCGCGCTCGTGTGCGTCTGTTCGACTTGCGGTGGGCAGTTTCAGCCCCGGTCATAATGAAGTCTGAAGTACAAGAGGCTTCCCCCGAAACGCGCTCGCGCCTGAAGGAGCTGGCCGAAGAACTCGGGCGGCTCGAAGCCAAACTCAAACTCGGCGGCGGTCCAGACAAGATCGAGCGCCAGCACCAGCAGGGCAAGCTCACCGCGCGCGAGCGCATAGAGCTTCTGCTTGATAAGGACAGTTACGCTCAGGAGATTGGTCTCCTTGTCGCCTACGACGAGTACAAGGGGCAGGCTCCCGCCGCCGGGGTGGTCACGGTCATGGGGCGCGTCTCTGGGCGCGAGGTCGTCGTGGTCGCCAACGAGGCGACCGTCAAGGCAGGCTCTTGGTGGCCCGAGACAATCAAAAAAATTCTGCGGGCGCAGGAGATTGCCATGCGCTCGCACGTGCCCATCATCTACCTTGTTGATTCGGCGGGCGTCAATCTTCCATATCAGGGCGGAGTCTTTCCCGGACAGTACGGCGCGGCACGCATCTTTTATTACAACTCAATCATGCGTCGCTATCTGAAGATTCCGCAGATTGCGGCGGTGATGGGGCCGTGCATCGCTGGCGGAGCATACCTGCCCGCGCTCTCCGACATTATCATCATGGTCGAGGGCACCTCCTTTATGGGCCTGGGCGGTGCGAATCTGGTCAAGGGCGCAACGGGTCAGACGATTGATAACGAGACTTTGGGTGGGGCGCGTACGCACAACGCCATTTCCGGTGTCGCGCATTATCGTGTCGAGACAGACGAGCTGTGTGTCGCAAAGATCAGGGAGTTCGTTTCAGAGCTTCCCATCAAGCCGCCAACCGCCGTTTCGATTACGGAGAGCGTGGAAGCGGCGCGCCCCGCATCAGACCTCTACGAGATACTGCCCGAAGATCATCGCCAGCCCTACGACATGCGCGAGGTCTTGAAGTGTTTGCTCGACGAAGGACACTTCGACGAGTTTCAGGCAGATTACGCGCGCGAGATGATAACGGGTCATGCGCGCATATGCGGCATACAGGTCGGCGTCATTGCTAACAATCGCGGAATGATTCGCCAGCCTTCGGGGCCGCCACGCTTTGGCGGCATCGTCTACACGGAATCAGCCGAAAAGACCGCCTACTTTATAGAGACCTGCAATCGTCATCAAACGCCGCTCCTTTTTATACAGGACGTTTCGGGCTTTATGGTCGGAGCGGAAGCGGAGCATTCGGGCATCATTCGCGCGGGCGCACGCTTTGTAGAAGCTATGGCGACCGCCGCCGTTCCCAAAATCGTACTGACCATCAATCACGCTTCGGGCGCGGGCTATTACGCGATGGCGGGTCAGGGCTTCGACCCGGACTTCATCTTCAGTTGGCCCACCGGGCGCATGGGCGTCATGGAAGGTGATTCAGCCGTGCAGGCTACTTTCGGCACACAACTCGACAAGTTAAAGAAAGAGGGCAAGGGGCCGGACGACGAGCTGCGTGCGGAGATGGAGCGTGTGCGCGCGACGTATGAGCAGCAGTTGGATGCCAAGTACGCGGCGGCGCGCGGGTTTGTGGACGCGGTGCTTGTGCCGGAGATAACGCGCGATGCGCTGGAGCTGGCGCTGCGTGTAAGCCTTAATTATCCGGGGCCGCACCTGGGGCAATTCGTGCTGCCGCCCGCGCTCTTTTAGGGGCGTGAATATTATAAAAGAGTTGCGGGAGAAATTTTTTAGTACACAAAAGTCGCGTCTTGTGAGAAACTTAGGCCCGTTTAGCTCTACAATCTCAAGCCTTGGTTTATCCCCATAGTCTCGGGTCATGATCGACTTCGAGCCGTGGTTTGCAGTTTCGCTCAAAGAACACGGTGCGTGCCGGACGAGTTCTCGCGCCCCTCGTCTTCTCCGGCACGGGCGGGAGTTTGCGCTTCAGGGCGCGTTATTTGAAAATCCATAAACGGTCGCTGGCCGAGCCCGTTACCTCGCGCTTGCTATGCTGCGGGACTGCCGCGTCCGACAACAACAATTGAAGAAACAGCGTACCGCGCTTTGATCAAAAAACGCGCGCGATACAATGCAAAAGGAGAAACATCCGTGAGCATGAGTAGCATCACTAAACGAAATACCATCCTTTTGTTCGTCTTCGTCGTTTCCGTCGCCCTCGTCGCTGACATGGTAGTTTTGGCTCAGAACGGTAATGGTAATGTGCAGGACGATCAAACGCGCGGCGGCCAGATGACCTCGAACATGAACATGGGCAACACCACCAACACGAGCGGCTCGCGTCGTCGTCGTCGCCGTCGTGCTGCCGCTGCTGCCAACGTCAGCACCGACGCCGGCGCTGTCTCAGGCGATGCAGGGGCCAACGCTAACATGTCGGGCGATGCAAGCATGACCATGAACACGAACACTGGCGGCGGGCGTCGTCGCCGTCGTCGTCGCGCGGCTGCGGCAGTTACAACCGATGCCACGATGACCACCGCCACTCAAAATACGACCGTCGTCAGCGAGCAGACCGACCTGTCCGGCACTTACACAGGCTCGTTCGACTGCGTGCCTTCCGGCTCATCCGGCGCGGGTTCGCTGTCGATTACCGGCAACCAGTTTACGTGGACGCCGGAGGGCGGTGGCTCGCCATCGTCAGGCCGCGTGACGGCTGTGACGACGCGCGGTTACACGGGCGTTGCCATGCAGTGGGGAGAATCGGTTGCTCCGCCGCCGGGACAACCTGCAACGACGCCGACCATCGTTTCTTTGCGCGCGCGCAGGGCAGGCGACCGCCTGACGCTGACGCCCGTCCCGAACGATAAGAAGGATTGCTCGTTCACTCCGCCGGGCGGTGGTGGCGGACGTCGTCGTCGCGGTCGTCGCGGAGGCGGCGGCATGAACATGACCACGATCATTTCCACTACGGACGTGACGCAGCAATAACAAAACTCGAAGAGACAGGCGTCGCTCAAAAGTTTTGGCGTTACCATGAAAGCGAAACCTGTTCGGACAGGCTCGGCGCGGGTAGCGCGTTTCCACAAAGGACGCGCTACCCGCGTCGCCTTTACAAGATAGTCCCAAGTCCCAAGTCCCAAATCCAAAGTCAAAGACCGATTCTTTCTTTTGACTTGGGACTTGAGACTTGGGACTTGGGACTTTTTTTGAGATGAGAGAGAAGATTCGTATTGCGAGCGGGCAAGGGTTCTGGGGCGACCAGTTGGACGCGCCCGTGCGTCAGGTCGAGGGCGGCCCCATTGATTATCTGATGCTCGACTATCTGGCCGAAGTCACGATGTCGATCATGCAGAAGCAGCGCGCGCGTGACCCCTCCGCCGGATACGCGCGCGATTTTGTTCCGCTCATGGAGCAGATTCTCCCCGCATGTGTCGAGCGCAACATACGTGTGACGGCCAACGCCGGGGGCGTCAACGTACGCGGCTGCGCCGAGGCCGTGCTTGAAGTCGCGCGCAGGCTTGGCCTCGCGGGAAAGCTTCGCATAGGCATCGTCACGGGCGACGACATTCTCCCACGCATTGACGAGATGTTGGAGCGCGGCGTCGAGCTGCGCAACATGGATACGGATGAGCCGCTCTCCACCGTGCGCGAGCATATACAGAGTGCCAACGCCTATCTTGGCGCGTGGCCGATGGTCGAAGCTCTGAACAAGGGCGCGCAGGTCATCATCACAGGACGCGCAACCGATACGGGTTTGACGCTCGCTCCGATGATTCACGAATTCGGCTGGGGCAGCACGGACTGGCATCTTCTTTCGGCGGGAACAATCGCTGGTCACATCATCGAATGCGGCGCGCAATGTTCGGGCGGCAACTGCCAGTACCGTTGGCGCGAAGTGCCGGACCTCGCAAACGTCGGCTTCCCCATCGTGGAGGCTGCGCCCGACGGGACGTTTGTCGTCACGAAGCACGAAGGCACGGGAGGCTGGGTCAACGTCCCTTCGGTCAAGGAGCAACTTCTTTACGAGATGGGCGACCCGCACGCTTACATTACGCCCGATTGCGTCGCGGATTTCACGACCATTCATCTCGAAGATGCGGGACCGGATCGCGTGCGCGTCTTTGGCATCCTCGGTCATCCCGCGACGGAGTTTTTGAAAGTTTCCATCAGTTATTCGGCGGGCTACAAGGCCGTCGGCACGCTCGTCTACTCGTGGCCCGAAGCTTACGACAAGGCGCGCGAGGCCGACCGCATCCTGCGCGCACGACTCGACCGTCTGGGACTTCGCTTCGAGCAAATCCTGACGGAGTTTGTCGGCGCGAACGCGACGCACGGCCCGCTCTCCGGCGAGCCTTCGCCTGATATAGCGGAAGTGCAACTGCGAGTCGGAGTGCGCGGCCCGGACAAAAAAGCCATCGAGAGATTTACGAAAGAGATCGCGCCGCTTATCCTGACAGGCCCGCCGGGCGTGACGGGTTTCGCCGGAGGCCGTCCCAAAGTTGAAGAGATAGTCGCCTACTGGCCCGCGCTCATTCCCAAATCCGAAATCACGCCGCACGTCGAGATTCTGGAAGCATGAGCGACGAGAAGAAAAGAGATGCGGCGACGCGTGGACGCAGAGCTGGCATGGCGGCGCGTCGGCTCCGAACCGATTCGCTCGTGGCGGCAGGCTTTCACCGGTTGTCGCTCCGCAGGCAAGGGCTGTTATTATCATTGGACTGAAACAATCGTTGAACGAAAATTGTTGGCGTGAGAGAGGTGTTTCGCGAGGGATTATGAAAGTGCAGCTATTAAAAATTGCTCACGGTCGTTCGGGCGACAAGGGTGATACGGCCAACGTCGGTGTGATTGCTTTGCGCGAGGAGTTTTATCCGCTTCTGGTGCGCGAAGTCACGGCTGAGCGCGTTAAGAAACATTTCGACGGTCTCTGCAAAGGCAAGGTCGAACGCTTTGAGCTACCGAATCTGGGCGCGCTCAACTTTCTTCTGCACGAAAGTTTGGGCGGCGGCGGGACGCTCTCTTTGATGACGGACGCGCAGGGCAAAACTTTTTCTTACGCGCTCCTGCGCATGTATATAGAAGTGCCGGACGATGAAGCGCGGGCGCTCGGCGTGGAAGCCTGAGAGCAAACGGAAAACGTAAGTCTCTGAATTATTATTCGAGATTTCAAAACCCATTCGGATGTAAGCGAGCGGTATTTTTATGAGTGAAGAAATAGTTCCGGTGGAAGGCGCGATTCGTCATGGGTACGCGCAAGTGGGCGGCGTGCGGCTGCATTACGCAGAGCGCGGAGAAGGCGAACTGGTCATACTGATTCATGGCTTCCCGGAGTTCTGGTACTCGTGGCGTCATCAGCTCGCAGACCTGGGCGAACGCTATCACGTCGTCGCGCCCGACATGCGCGGCTACAACCTTTCGGACAAACCGCCGCGCGTGGAGGATTATAGTCTGGATAAACTGATTGACGACGTGACGGGTTTGATTCGCCATTTCGGCCAGCGTCAGGCCGTGGTCGTAGGTCACGACTGGGGCGCTGCCATAGCCTGGGCCACGGCGTTCAAGCATCCGGAGTACGTCAGCCGTCTTGTGACGATGCAAGTCCCGCCCGCGCCAGCCTGGCGTGCCAACATGAGTTTCAAGCAAGCCCTGAGAAGCTGGTACATGCTTTTCTTCCAGTTGCCGCTCGTGCCCGAATGGCTGATGAGCGTTAATGACTTTGCCTTCGTCGAGCATTCCTTAAAAAATACTGTCGGACGCAAAGGCACTTTCACGGACACCGACATCGCCATGTATAAAAAAGCGCTGCGCGAGCCGAACGCTTTGACGAGTGCGATTAATTATTATCGCGCCAACTTCGTCAAGCTCTTTTTCAGCAAGCAGACCGAGAAGGATAAGGATGATTTAAGCGACAACCGCGTCCACGTGCCCACGCTCTTTATCTATGGCGAGCAGGATGCTTTCATCGTCCCTGAAACAACCAAAGGCATCGACGCTTACGTGGACGCGCCCTATCGCGAAGCCAGATTCAAACAGTTCGGCCACTGGATACAGAACGAAGGGCCGGCGGAAATTAACGCCGAGCTGACAAGCTTTCTGGAAACTCCGCCCGCGTCGCTCTGAAAATCCGACCGGGGCTGCGCCACGATGAAGGAAGCAAACAAACAGGTTCTATACGCGGTCGAAGGCGCGGTCGGGCGCATCACGCTGAACCGTCCCGAAAAAAGAAACGCGCTCAACGATGCCGTTATCGAAGGCGTCAAGCAATCGCTTAACAAAGCTGAGGCTGACGAAGCGGTGCGCGTCGTCGTCATCACGGGCGCGGGCGCGGATTTTTGTTCGGGCGCAGATTTGAGCGCGCTACAGAAAATTTCTAAAGCATCCGTGATGGAGAACCTCGAAGACGCGCGTTCTTTGATGGAGCTGTTCGCGCTCATACGCCGCGTGCGCGTCCCTGTAGTCGCAGCCGTGCGCGGGCGCGCGCTCGCGGGCGGCTGCGGTCTTGCCACCGCGTGCGACCTTGTCGTCGCCGCACGCGACGCGCGTTTCGGTTATCCTGAAGTCAAAATCGGATTCGTGCCCGCGATGGTGATGGCAATCCTCACACGCAATGTTTCCGAAAAGCGTGCCTTCGAGCTTTTGACACGCGGCACAGAAATCAGCGCCGAGGAAGCCGAGCGCATCGGCCTCGTTAATCAAGTTTTCGATGACGATGATTTTGAAGCGAGCGTCGAAGCTTACGTCGCTGCGTTTGAGAAGGTGAGCGCCTCGGCGGTCGCGCTCTCGAAACATCTGCTTTACCACATAGACGGCATGACCTTTGATGCCGCGCTCCGCTCCGGTGCAGACCTCAACGCCATTGCGCGCATGACCGAAGATTGCCAGCAGGGAATCGCGCGGTTTCTGAAAAAGTAATTCTTAAACTTCCTCTGGCGTCCAGAAATCAACTTCAATCTCTTCGCCGTAATGCAGTAGCGGTTTGCCCTCGGGAGTAGGCAGATTGTGAGACTCGATCATCGTCGAGCGATAGGATTGAAGCTCGGCTTCCTGCAAGTTCCACGGGCGGTGATGAATACGCAGGCGATAAAGATGTTCGCCGCGAACAGAGTAAAGGCAGTAGCGTTCGGTGAGAAAGAAGTCCAGTGATTCAGGGTCCGACTGGCCGATTTTTTCGCCTATCTTCCACGTCGCCTGAAACTCGGCGGGCGGCTCGTCCGTGCGCGTCGAAGAGTAATCAATCACGTCGTCTTTTTGTTCAAGCTCGATGCGCGCGTTGAAGTAGGGAAGATTGAAGACGGTGCGCGCTCCCAGCACAGCGACCGCGCTGTTGGCGTCGAGCGAGAAGAACCAGACGCCGGGCACGCCGTCATAGTGAACATAAGTACGCACGTTCAATTCGTGAAACGCGCTCAGGTAAGGAATAGGTGGCAGAAAGCTGGCGCGCACGTCCCACATCGTGAAAGGCACAACGCCTATCCACGCGTCGCCGCCGAAGGTATCAATCGTGAGACGTTCGGGGATGAGGGAGCGCAAAGCGTCTGCGCTAATTTTCCAGTGCATGAACAGGAGCTTGCCCCAGTTCTGATGCATGATGGGAAAGCCCTTCGGGCGCTCGCGTATAGAGATGCGGTCAACTTTCTGATTTCTGTCGCTCATCGGAGAGCGACTATAACACACCGCTTCCGGGCGTCTCTAAGTTTTCAAGAAGTAATCAAGCGCACAATCGAGCACTGGATCGCAGATGCGGTCAACGAGCCCCGCTTCGTATGCTTCTTGGCTTGTCAGGCGGCGGGCCGTGGTGAAGAATTCGAGCGCGCGCGCCGCGCCTACGAGTCGCGGGAGACGCTGTGTGCCGCCCCAGCCAGTGATGATTCCTAGACGCGCGCCCGGATGCGCGAACACTGCGTTTGTAGAAGCAAAGCGCAGGCGACACGCAAGCGCAAGGTCCAAGCCCCCGCCCATGCAGTAGCCGTTGATGGCTGCGATAGTCAACTGCGTAGCGTCCGCGATTCTTTGCATCAGCCGCTGGCCGCGCTCACTGAACGCTAACGCGGATTCTCGCTCAAGCCCTGAAATTTCGCGTATGTTTGCGCCCGATGCGAAGACATCATTCGTGCCTGTGAAAATGATTTTCTGTATGTCGCGGCGCGCGGTGAGCGCGATGACGAGTGCTTCAAACTGTGCGAGTGTTTCGACGGAAAGGGGATTACGTTCTGCGGGACGATTAAGACGAATAACGGCTTGCGCTTCGTGTTCCTCAAGAATGACGGGGTCGCCGTCCGCGTCTGCCATTGCTTTGCTTTACTCGCGCGGGCGCACGTTCTCGCGCAGGAAGCGCACTATGTCTTCCGTGGACGTGCCGGGAAGAAAGACTTCCGACACGCCCTGCTCTTTGAGACGCGCGATGTCTTCCTGCGGGACTATACCTCCGACCAGCACAAGGCAATCGTCCATCCCGCGCTCGTGCAGGAGCTGAATGATACGCGGGCAGAGCGTGTTGTGCGCGCCGCTCAGGATGGAAACGCCGACGGCATCCACGTCTTCCTGAAGCGCGGCGGCGGCAATCATCTCCGGCGTTTGCCTGAGGCCCGTGTAGATGACCTCCATCCCCGCGTCGCGGAGCGCGCGCGCGATGATTTTCGCTCCACGGTCATGACCGTCGAGTCCGGGCTTGGCAACAAGGACGCGAATTTTTCTTTCACTCATAAATTACCGTTTATCGAACAAACATCCCGAGCGGCCCGTCGCGTTTGATGAAAGGCTTCAGCTCTGCGTAGCTGAAGAAGTAACGCCCCGCGGGCTGCCACGCCTGCACCGCGTGCGGGAATCCAGCGTCATAAAGAAACGTAATCCCTCTGTCGCTGACGGAAAACTCATTCAGATTTTCCGCCGTGAACTTCAAAGGATCAAACAGCACGCGACTGCCATCATCTCGGGCCTCGGCGTTTTCACTCTGAATCTGCTTAATCTCCGCTTGCAGCTTTTTATCCACGCGCTCGGCCATCTCATTTAAGGAAGACTCGTTGAAAGCATCTGCGGCGCGAATCACTTCGCCGTTGCGCAGGTTGATGATGAAATGCTTTTCGTGCGTGTCGGGATAAGCCCCGATTCCGCTCTGCGAGAAAGTGATGTCCAGAAGATAGTTGCGATTGTAGTTGACCTTGTAGCCGAATTCGTCCAGCCAAGTGTCTTCTCTATACTCTGCGAGCGTCGTCTCGAAGATGTTCTTGAATTCAAAGAGCGCTCGCAGCTTGCGTACAACTTCCGAATTCCTCGGCCCGACGATGACGGGATAGTTAATGATGGCCCGCCTGCGCGAAGGAAAGTCTTTGACGAATTTGCCCTTGCGGACAATGACGATCCTGCGATTTTGAATAGCGACTCGCGGGAGACTGTCTGCCCGAGCACTTGCTGTCGCTCGCTCTGCTACACCAAGCGGCGCGAGCGAGAGGAGCAGGGCGAGGGCTAGAAGATGACGCATGCTGATTCGTTTGTCCCGTGCGCGGGCGTCCTTTTCCATGGTTCGGTTAAGCATGGTTTCAGAAAGCAGGTTCTTCATAAAGACCATACACGTCGCGCAGGGCATCGCAGATTTCGCCGAGCGTGGCATAAGCGCGTACGGCTTCTATGGTCGCGGGCATAGTGTTCTCATCATTGTGCGCGGCCTGCTTTAATTTCTCCAACGCGTTTGCGACCGCGCCACTATCGCGGCGCGCGCGTGCCTGTTCAAGGCGCTCGACCTGACGGTCGCGCACGCCTTCGTTGATAACCAGGATAGGCACTTCCATATGCTCTTCTGCCATCTGGTAGCGATTGACGCCGACGATTGTTTGCTCGCCGCGCTCGACGGCTTTTTGATACTGGTAAGCCGACTCCTGAATCTCGCGCTGCGGGAAACCTTTTTCGATTGACTCGACCATGCCGCCCATCGCGTCTATCTTTTCAAAGTAGTCGAGCGCCCCATCCTCCATTTGCCTCGTCAAAGCTTCCAGAAAATAAGAGCCGCCGAGCGGGTCAATGGTGTTTGCCACACCTGTCTCTTCGGCAATTATCTGCTGCGTGCGCAAAGCAATCAGCGCGGCGTGATCCGTAGGCAGCGCGAGCGCTTCATCATAAGCGTCTGTGTGGAGCGATTGCGTTCCGCCCAGCACACCGGCAAGCGCCTGTATGGCGACGCGCACGATGTTGTTCAAAGGCTGCTGGACCGTGAGAGAGACGCCCGCCGTCTGCGTGTGAAACCTGAGTTGCAGTGTGCGCTCGCTCTGCGCATTAAAACGCTCGCGCATCACGCGCGCCCAGATGCGCCGCGCCGCGCGGTACTTGGCAATCTCCTCGAAGAAATCATTGTGCGCGTTAAAGAAGAAGGAGATACGCGGCACGAACTCGTCTACATCTAATCCGGCGCGCACGCCCCAGTCCACGTACTCGATGCCGTCGCGCAAAGTGAAGGCAAGCTCTTGCAAGGCGGTCGAGCCAGCCTCGCGTATGTGATAGCCGCTCACGCTGATGGGATTGTAGCGAGGCACATGTCGGGTACAGAACTCGAAGGTGTCCGTGACGAGCTTCATCGCCGGGCGAATCGGATAAATCCACTCTTTCTGCGCGATGTACTCTTTCAAGATGTCGTTCTGTAGCGTGCCCGAGATTTTCTTCCAGTCCGCGCCCTGCTTTTCTGCAACAACCAGATACATCGCAAGCAAGACGGAGGCAGGCGCATTGATGGTCTGCGAGACCGTGACTCCTTCGAGCGGGATGCCGTCAAAGAGAACCTCCATGTCTGCCAGAGAAGAGACGGCGACGCCGCATTTGCCGACCTCGCCTTCGGAGAGAGGCGAATCCGCATCGTAGCCCATCAGCGTCGGAAGATCATACGCGACCGAAAGACCCGTCTGACCTTGCGCCATCAGGTACTTGAATCTCTGGTTGGTCTCTTCAGGCGTGCCGAAGCCCGCGAACTGCCGCATGGTCCAGAGCTTGCCGCGATAGCCCGTCGGATGTATCCCGCGCGTATAAGGAAACTCGCCCGGAAAAGAGGTGTCACGCTCGAAGTCTATCTCACTGGTGTCGGCAGGCGTGTAGAGCCGCTTGACCTCTTCGAGCGAAACGGTTTGAAAGCTTTTCTTTCTTTCAGGACGTTTACTAAGAGCAGGCTCAAGCGTCTCCTGCTCCCAGCGCTCGTTAGCTTGTTGCTCCGGAGTCGTCCCGGCCTCTTTTATTTCAGGCATAATCGTCTCTTCTCTCTAATCGCTTCGGCGCTTCTTTTTTTTAGACCACGCGCCGCAAGCGCGCATTCATGGTCATCTAATTGCTGATATTTATAAAGAGAAAACGATATTAGTTGACCGTTCGCGCAAGTGTCAACCGCGCCCTTTTATCATGAGCGAGATGGAAACAATCAGAAGGAAAGGGGCGCGGCTCCGGTTGGCAGCCCGGAGCCGCGCGCTAAGCGGTAGGAACCATTAACTTGCAGAAACGGAGCGGAAGCAAGCGGAAGGTGACAGGCAGGGTACACATTCTTTTTTTGACCTTTGAACATAAATGAGCCCGCTCTCCTTTAGACTCATTCGACGGTCACCACAATTTCGTTGGCTCGCACCATGTTCAGGCGCGCGCGCGCAGCCGCCTCTATGGCTCGCGGATCGGAATGAAGCCGCTGCACTTCTCGTTCAAGCTGCGCATTGGTGTTGCGTAAAGTTTGCACGTCCGAGCTGAGACGCTCGTACTGATCCGATGCCGCGCGCTTCTCCGCGTGCGTGCGCATCGTCACGGTCACACACAGAACGAACGTCGCCAGAATAATCGTCGAGAAGAGAACCCATGAAGGAATCAAGCCGCCGCGTCGCCGTATCTCTGTGCGCGTGCCTATGATTTCGCGCGGCAAGTCGAGCGCAGAACTAATCGCGGGAATCGAGCGCGCGTTCACACGTTGCGCGCGAAGACGTTCATCAACCCAGTATGTATTTGCAGCCTTGTTCAAAGGAACACCTCCAAGTCTTGTTCAAATTCCGTTTTAGCTCTGCGGGCCGCATGCCGAAAGAGACTGTAGATAGCTCCACCGTGCATTTGTACTAAATCGAATCATTGCTTGACTCGCCCTGGCTCTTATTTAATTTTGTCGTTTTTGTGCTGGTTCCCCAAGATGATGTGCCGCCCTGGAGGGGCCACCACAATGGAGTGTGCCTTGAAACCGTTTCAATCCTTTGCCTATCAAACAGTTACCGGCAAAGTGGCGGGAATGTAGCATGCGGGGATTAGGCTGTAAAGACTTTTCTTTACAACGACTTCTGGCGCTAAGTTCAACATTTACTTGAGGTAAGGTGTGTTAAGCCCCCGTAACGGCGTACGCTCGGCGAACGGAAATCCGCGATTAGGGCATCCCGCTGTGATGTCTTGTGAACGCTTGAGATAGCCGGGCGAAACCGTGTGCACAGGTGTGGAAAAAGAGCGCGAACTGAGACTGGTCAAAGTTGAAAACCGACCTCGCAGAGACATCATGGAAGAGCGGAAGATGATTTTAGCTAAACTCTTCCCGGCATGGTTAAAATATGTTGACACCACTTCGCCTGCCCTATAGACTGTGATTCACAACGGTCGGCCTCCTCACGAGGGCTCGACCTCCTGTTGACGGCTCATTTATACGTCTCATCGCCTTTGCCCCAGGCAGCCAAAGCAAGTATCGACCGACAGCGTTCGCGTGTGTATCGTCTGCGCTGCCGTTTGCTGAAACTTTCCCGGGGATAATATTTAATGTCCGACGCGCCGCAATCTTTACCGAACAATCAGGGTCAGAGGTACGAATCTCCGTTTAGCCTTCCGCTCGCGGCCATGGTGCGCGCGTTGTGTCAGGCGGCGGCCAACGGGCCGGACTTGCTCTACGAGGTCATGTTAAAGCTGACGCTGATGATAGATGCAACGGCGCAGACGTATGGCCTTGCGACATGGACGCAGAAGATTGGCGAGCGTCCGCATCTCAAGTGGGTCGAAGGGTTGGACCACGACGAGATTGCCGAGGCAGAGAGAGTCGTCACAACTGTTCTTTCAGCGCCGGAGAAAGCAGCATCAATCAAGGCTGGCGATCAAGCCCTCTGCATGATTTTGTCCGCCGCGACGCAGACGCGCGAAGGTGCTGCCATCTATGGTCGCTGTGTGCGCGCGTTGACGGAAAGGCAAGCGAAAGAATTATGCGTGCTGGCGGACGTGGCGCAGTTGGCGCACGCTCATGTGGCTCTGCGCGGCGACCACCAGCAGGCGCAAAAAGTGAAAGCTGCTTCGGCGGTCGCGAGCGCGACTCTACCCGGCATGGTCTTTACCAGCCGCACTATGTTTGCGGTGGCGCGTGCGGTCGAGCGTATTAAGGATTCCGAATCCACAGTTTTGATTACGGGAGAGTCCGGCACGGGTAAGGAATTGATTGCGCGCGCCATTCATCGTTTGAGCCGTCGCGCGCAGGGCGAGTTCATTCCTTTTAATTGCACGGCTGCGCCTGCGGACCTGATTGAAAGCATGCTCTTCGGCCATCGCAAGGGCGCTTTCACAGGCGCGCACATGGATCATGAAGGCATGATTCGCGCTGCCGAAGGCGGCACGCTCTTTCTGGACGAGATAGGCGATCTGCCTCTGGCCTTACAGCCCAAGCTCCTGCGCTTTCTGCAAGAGGGAGAGGTTCACACCTTGGGCGAGCGAGCGCCGCGAAAGGTCAACGTGCGTGTGGTTGCGGCGACGCATAAAGATTTAGAGCGCGACGTGCGCGCCGGTCGTTTCCGTGAAGACCTTTATTATCGCGTCGCTGCGCTCTCGATTCACGTTCCGCCTTTGCGCGAGCGTCCCGAAGACACTGCCCTTCTGATTTCACATTTTCTCACTCACTACGCGCGGCGCAACGATCATGCGATTGCGGGGATTACTGCCGAAGCCATCTCGGCGCTTCAGAACTACTCATGGCCGGGCAACGTGAGAGAGCTGGCCGCAGAGATAGAGCGCCTTGTGCTCTATGCTGACGAAGGCTCATACGTCACGCTTGAACACATCAGCCCGCGCGTGCTGCCCCTCGAAGCCCGGCAAGAGTTGGAGGCGCGCGAGTCGAACGCGAATCTCGAACACTTGCTCGAAGATTTTGAGCGGCGCGTGATTACAGAAACTCTCAAGCGCAACGATTACAACGTGGCTCGCACGAGCGCCGCGCTGGGCCTGGGCTCGCGGCAAACGCTTTACAAAAAACTCAAACGGCTGGCGATAGACGTCAGCAATTTTCTACAGGAAGACACGGAGCCCGGCCTTCAACTGCGCGCCGAGCGTTAAGAGTTAACCGGGCGGCTCGTCCCCTCGTCCACAAAAAGCTCTTCGACCAATCATCCAACGAAAGCACGTAGCGGCATCTTGTTATGCTCTTATCGTATGTCCTTTGTCTTGTTGCGGCCCTCTTCATACACGAGCTGGGTCATCTGCTGGCAGCGCGCGCGTGCGGCGTGCCGGTGACGGAATTCGGCCTCGGCTGGGGACCGAAAATTTTTAGCTTCGAGCGAGGCGAAATCCAGTACAGGCTGCACGCGCTTCCAGTGGGCGCGTATGTTCGTATGGATATGGAGGAATTACAGCGGCGACCTTTGAGCCAGCAGACGCTCGTGCTCCTCGCGGGCGTGATAGTGAATCTGGTCGCAGCCGTGCTGGCCGGGGCCAATCACTTTGCCACTATGAATCTCTTGCTGGCGGCGACCAATCTTCTTCCGCTTTACCAGCAGGACGGTTGGAAGTGCGGGATTGTCATGCTGCGCGCTCTGCTCGCACAGCGCAATGCATTCGTGGAGTGGACATTCACTATCTCGGGCGGCTTGCTCGGCGTCGCGTTCTTCGCCGCGCACGCGTGGCATTTAGTTTAAAGCAGACGGAAAACGAATTTGCTCGGACAGCTATTTAATATGCGTCTTTCAACACGACGACTCTTCTTCATGATGCTCCTGCTGGTCATGTTTATTGTGACCACGCGCGGGGTGACTGATCCTGATTTCTGGTGGCATCTGCGAACGGGCCAGTACATTTTTGAGACCGGGACCATCCCGCGCGCGGACCTCTTTTCTTTCACCTACGCGGGCAGGGAATGGGTCACGCATGAATGGTTGTCGGAGCTGATGATTTACGCGGTCTACAAGTTCGCGGGCTGGACGGGGCTGGTGGTGGCGTTTGCGCTTCTGGTGACGGCGGCCTTTGGAGTCTCGTATCGCGCGTGCGAACGAAGGGGTGCGCATCCTTTATCAGCGTGGATGGCGGTGATGTTGGGTGCGTGGGCCACTGCGCCTGTGTGGGGAGTGAGGCCGCAGATGTTCTCGCTGCTGCTGGCAAGCATCTTCATAGCGATTCTTTATCGTTACGGTCGGGAAGGTCGCGTGCGCGTGCTCTGGTTGTTGCCGCCCTTGATGCTGCTGTGGGTGAATCTGCACGGAGGCTACGTGCTTGGGCTGGCGCTCATCGTGTTGGCACTCGCGGGCGGGATGCTCGATGCAGTGTTCGAGAAGACACCTCGCGCCGAGACGTGGAAGCTTCTGGGGCCGCTCGCTCTTGTGCTCGTTGTGTGCGTTCTGGTTGTGCCGCTTAATCCGAACGGCGTGCGTATGTTTTCTTATCCTTTCGAGACGCTCTTTTCGCGCGTCATGATGGAGCACATAGAGGAATGGTTCTCGCCGAATTTTCACCAGTGGAGATTCTTTCCGCTGGCGGCGCTGCTGTTCTCTACGTTCGCGGCGCTGTCGCTTTCGCCGAGGCGTGTGCGCTTGAGCGAATTGCTGATGCTCGTGGCGACCGCCTACGCAGTCTTGCGTTCGGGCCGTCATCTTCCGATTTTCGCGTTCGCCGCTGTGCCGCTTCTGGCAAAGCATCTGTCCGAGTGGGCGAAAAGCCGTGGGTGGGGACTCGCGATGGTCGTGCCTGAGCGCGGCCTGCCTGCGCGACAGATGTTGCTGCGCTTTGCGCTCTTGATCGCAGCGCTTTGCATAGGGCTACAGAACGTCAGGCAGGTGGTCGCGAAGCAGGCCGAGACTGAGGCCGAGAATTTCCCCGCGTCCGCCGTGGAGTTTATACGTAGAGAAAATCTTCCCGGGCCTATCTACAACTGGTACGACTGGGGCGGCTACATGATCTGGAAGCTTTACCCGGAGCGGCTGGTTTACATAGATGGGCGCGCGGATGTTTACGGCGATGCGTTTATAGAAGAGTTCCTCAAAACGAGTAAGGGGCAGGGCGAGTGGCGCGAGCCTTTGCGCCGCTTCGATGTGAGGACGGTGATTGTCAAACCCGACTCGCCGCTCGTCCCTCTGCTCGAAAGAGAAGAAGGATGGACGAAAGCTTTTGAGGACGGGCAGGCCATCGTGCTGGTCAAGCGATAGCTGTTCTCAAATGATTTGAACCTCGCTGTAATTAGGCTCTGTGCAAGGGTGTATGAAATGAGAAAGTATAGAGTATTCATGCGCGGGGAAAATTTTCTGATGAATCTGGAAGGGCGCAGCCAGAAGATGGGATTCTTCGCCGCGCGGTTCGTCGAAGCGCAGGATGAAGAAGAGGCCGTGTGTGCGGCTGTGGAAGCGCTGCGCGCCGACCCTAAGCTTTTCGACAGCGTTCTTAATCAGGAGGCTGATTCTCCGTTGATGTATGCGGAAGAGATTGAGGAGTTAGAAGCTTTTGACAGCCCTCCTGTTCCTGTCAACGGATTCACGTTTTACTCCGAAGATGATTGACGCTTTAGTGAATGGCAATTCGTTATCAGCTAAAGATAGCTCCGTAGGAGCTATATGTTTATAGCTGGCACATAACAAAAACAAAACAAGCTCCGTAGGAGCGGCATGTCATGGATGATGAACATGGCGCTCCTACGGAGCTTGTTTGTTGATGATGACAATCAAGCTATAAACATATAGCTCCTACGGAGCTACAAACAATTTTGCTGGTTCATATCTTGCGCGCACGTTAAATAGATTCAGCCTCTTACCGTCATAACTTCATCAAGCGAGGCGTCCATTTGATAAAGATGGACGCCTCGCTCTCTTTTCGTCATCGCTGGTTGAAACTCTGACGCTCGCGTGTCAACGCGCGGCGACAAACGATTAAGTCTTTGTGCCCACCTCACTTTGCGCTCGTCCTGATAGTTTGACGAGCTTGTCTATTGCTCATCCGTTGTCAACGCGGGGCGACAAGCTGTCTATCCTTCCTGTTCACGAAACCTTTGTTTTCCGCGCTTTTTTCCTTTTCGAGGCTTGTGGCACGGGCCTTGTTATAGACAAGTGCGTCCGCGATATCAAGCATGTCCGGTCGCTCTCCAAAGGCAAGCGCCGCAAGAAACCCACGAGGAGGAAAAGGGATGTTGATGAAATCGGTCACAGGCAAAATGGTCGTCTCGCTCGTCGGTGTAGCGGTTGCCGCTCCGTTCTTTGTTATTGCATTGGTCGCAGGCGCGCGCGCCGTCGAGCTTGCGCATAACGCGCAAGAGGATGTGCTGCTCGTCGTGCTCGCCTTCAGCGGGGCCGTCATCAGCATGATTAACGGCTTCGGTCGGCGCTCTGCTAAAGCTGCGCGCCGCGAGAGTATAAGAGCAAACGCCGGGGAGGAGGCCGTGTCAAGGGGAGCCTCCGCCGTCAAGCTCAGCTATTAAATTTTTCCACCTGTCCCCTGGCCGCAGGGCTCACGACGACGGGCAAGCCGTCTGGGCCGCTTCGACCAAGAGGACACGACCCTTAACCCTTAAAACCACAACCCAAAAGGAGCAACACTGAAATGATTAAGAATTTCTTGCGTGACGAATCTGGTTTGGAACTTTCCGAGTACGCAGTGGCCGCAGCCTTGATCGCACTCGCCGTCGTCGGCGCTTTCACCGCGCTCGGCACCAACATCAGTGGCAAGATCAACGGTTTGGCGAACACGGTGAAGTAGGCCAAAAGCCGAACACCCGTCAAGGAGTACCTACAACTGAATGAGGGTCGGGGCGCGTCCGCCGCAAGCTGCAAAACAAACCCCGACCATTTTTCTTCCCGTCAAGGAGAGCGAGATGCTTAAAAAATTCGTGAGCGACGAAACCGGCCTTGAGCTTTCGGAATACGCCGTCGCCGCCGCTTTGATTGCTCTCGGGGTCGTCGGAGCCATCACGCTTCTCGGCAACAACATCGCCGGCAGGATTAACACTCTGGCGAACACTGTGAAGTAGGCCCAGCGCCTCGCGCTCGACAAAGAATACAAACCAACGGCTACTAACCTGAGAGGAACAAAATGATTAAAAAATTCTTACGTGACGAAACCGGCCTTGAACTTTCGGAATACGCCGTCGCCGCAGCCTTGATCGCTCTGGCCGTCGTCGGCGCTTTCACCGCGCTCGGCACCAACATCAGCGGCAAGATCAACACTTTGGCGAACGCTGTGAAGTAAATTGCTAACCCTCGCGCGGCAGCCTCACCGGACTCTGGCGAGCTGCCGCACGTTTATTGCCACGATTCTTTCATCATCATTTTTAACCCGAGATGCCTAGCCCACTTTTTATAGTTTACGGAGCGCTGCTGATTCCGCTCGCCGTCATCATCACGTATTACGACGTGCGCTACCGCCGTATCCCGAACGCCTTTGTCATCGCCACGCTCGCGAGCGGCCTCGTCGTCAATACAATTTTCGGCGGCCTGCAAGGCGCGCTCCTGAGTCTGGGCGGCTGCGCGCTCGCTTTCATACTGATGTTCATCCTGCACGTCTTCGGCGCGATGGGCGCAGGCGACGTCAAGCTCTTTGCCGCCATCGGCGCTGTGACGGGCTCGGCCTACGTGATGCCGATGTTCCTGATCGTCGTCCTGACGGGAGGACTGCTCGCCGTCGTCTCGACTCTACGCGCTGGCGCAGCGCGCACCACATTCTTGCGAGTCATACAAATCCTGGTTGGTCTTCTGCCCGGCTGGCAGATGCCGCGCTTCGCTGTGCCCTCGGACAGGAAGCTGACGATTCCCTACGGCGTCGCCATCACCTTAGGCAGCATCATTACGCTGGCCGTCTTCCGCGCCTGAAATTCTTTCGGGCGCGGATTATCGTGCTCTATCTCAAATGGAGAATACACCATGCGGAATAAACGCTTTTTCGTAGTGCTCGGATGCGCGCTCATATTCGGGCTCGTCGCTGCCTTTTCGGTCAGCCGTCTCCTGTCAAGCGCCAACGTCTATGCCAAGAGCATGAATCAGGTCGTCGTCGCCAAGGTCGATATCCCCATCGGCGCGAAGATCATCCCCGAACAACTGACGGTCGTGCAGTTCCCGAAAGAGTCCACGCCCGACGGCACGTTTGACAAGACGGACAAACTCGTAGGCCGCGTCGCCGTCACTAACATCATGGCGCGCGAGCCGATCACGGACCCTAAGCTCGCCGCCGAAGGCGCAGCCGCAGGGCTCTCTGCCGTCATCCCCGAAGGTTATCGCGCGATGACCGTCAAGGTGGACGATGTCGTCGGCATCTCCGGCTTTATTATGCCGGGCACGCTGGTTGACGTCGTCGTGGTGATCGACCCCGCCGATGACAGAAACTCTGCGCAGGGGCCCATCTCCAAGATTGTGCTTCAGAACATCAAGGTCTTAGCCAACGGCCAGAACATAGACAAGCCCAAGGACGACCGCGAAGCCAACTCCGTCAAGGCCGTCACGTTGCAGGTCACGCCCGAGCAGGCCGAAAAGCTTGCGCTCGCTTCGACCGAAGGCAAATTGCAGCTCGTCATGCGCAACTCGATTGATCAGGACGACGAGCAGACCAACGGCATCAACAAGCGCACGCTCTTAGGCGGCGACCGCGCCATGCCGCAGCCCGAACCGGGCGCGCTCAAGAGCGAGCAGAAAACGGACAGGGACGTGGTCAGAGACGAAGCTCGCGAGACGTTCCGCCGCGTGCGCAGTTACATAGACATGATGCCCGCGCCCGTGGCTCAGCCTGCGCAGCCCGTGCAGGCCGCGCCGCCTGCGCCTCCGCCGCCGCGCTCGACCGTCGAGATGATCGAGGGCGGAAAGAAACGCAACGTAGATTTTCCGTAAAGCCTTGAAGCCGTCAATCGCGGGAGATGTGAGAAGCAATGCAAAAGTCAAAGTGCAAAATGCAGAATTAAAGAAGGATTTTCTTTCCATTCATCACTTTGCATTTTGCACTTTGCACTGCTTTTCAAATCTCCCAGACGCGCGTCACGCGCTTTGCCGACCTCGGGCCAGAGGCGCAACAAGAGCGCGCCCGAACGCTTTTTAGAGAGAAGGAGCCATTAGAACATCATGCAGACCCGTTCCACCATCACACGCCTGGTCACAATCCTTTGCGCCGCGCTCATGACCGTTGCCTTCTGGTCGAGCGCCCACGCGCAGGAGACCTCCTACAGCGCTTCTTTCAAGAACACGAAAGAAACGATTCCCGTCAACGTCCTCGTGGGCCAATCGCGCGTCATCAATTTCGACCGCGACATAGGCCGCTTTTCGGTCTCTAACCCGGAGATTGCCGAAGCCGTTCTGGTTGCGCCCAATCAGGTGCTCGTCAACGGCAAGGCTTTCGGCCAGGTGAATTTCATCGCGTGGGAGCAGGGCGGCGAGCAGTTTCTCGTCTTCGACGTTTTCGTTCGCGCCAACCTCTCTCTGATTGACTCGCAGATTCGCGCGCTCTTTCCGAAAGACGATGTCCGCTTGAGCCAGGCCAACGGCTCCGTGGTCATCTCGGGCAGCGTTGCCGAACCCAAGACTGCCGAGCGCGTGCAGGCAGTGGTCGAGGCCGCTGGCTTCAAGACCGTCAACATGCTCTCGTCGCCTGTGAAGAACGCCGTGCAGGTCCAGCTTCAAGTGCGCGTCGCAGAGGTGAGCAAGAATCGCCTGAAAGACCTCGGCACGTCCTATACCTATCAGGGCAGCCCCGGCTCGGGCACTTACATGAACACGGGCCAGGGCCCGAGCGCCGTTTCCAGTCCGCCCGCGAGCCCGTTGGGCGGCATCATCGCCGGTCCGCTCTCTTCCAGCGCGCTCAATCTGCTGGTGATGGGTGGAAACACTCTCGCCATGCTGCGCATGCTTCAGACGGAAGGCGCTCTGCGCGCTTTGGCCGAGCCGAACATCATCGCGATGGATGGACAGACGGCGAGCTTTCTCGCGGGCGGTGAATTCCCCGTGCCCGTCGTCCAGAGCAACGGCGATCAAACCGCCGTCACCATCATCTTCAAAGAGTACGGCGTGCGCTTGAATTTCAAGCCAACGATTATTGACGAAGACCACATCCGCCTTGAGCTTGAGCCGGAAGTCTCGACCATAGATTTCACGAACGGCGTCAAGTTCAACGGCTTCATCATCCCGGCGCTTCGCACGCGCCGCGCCAAGACCGGCATCGAGCTGAGAGACGGTCAGTCGTTCGCGCTCGCAGGGCTGATGGATAACAACGAGCTGCGCACCATCTCGAAAGTGCCTGTGCTTGGTGACATCCCCATCCTCGGCGCGCTCTTTAAGTCGAAATCATTCTCCAAGAACGAGACGGAATTGATGTTCATCGTCACGGCGCAGTTAGTGAAGCCCGTGAACCGCGACGACCTGCCGACGATGCGCGGACTTGACGGCATCAAGAAGGGCTCGCCGCTGGGCGTTGAGCCCAAGGGCGAAGGCATACAGGGCCAGAGCGGTTTCTCGACCGGCGAAGGTGCCAAACAGCAGCCGCCCCAGACCCCTGCGACGCCTGCGCAGAAGCCCGCCGCCGCGCCTAAGAGTGCGCCCGTCGTGCCCGCTTCCGCTCCGGCGACCACCACCACCACCACGAGCACCACCACTTCCATCCTCGCAGACGACGCTCCGCCTCTGCCCGCCCGCACGGCACAGGCGAAAGCTGGTCAGTGAGAAAACGCTGTACGCATGCGTGCATGCAACTCGAATTAGATTACCGAGGGAAGGGGAGGAGAAATGATGAGAGTCACACGCGCAACTTCAAGGGGCAAACGAAACGAACGCGGGTCAGTCTTAGCCACCACCGCACTCGGGATGCTCGCGTTTCTCCTCGCCGTCGGTCTCGGTGTAGACATCAGCCGTCTCTATTTATCGAAGACGGAGTTACAGAATGCTGCGGACGCTGCTGCCCTGGCGGCGGCGTCCGGTCTTAACGGCGCGCCTGCCGGAATCACGGAGGCTACCGACCGTGCCGTTAAGGCGATGAACAGTTACAACTTTAACAAGACCAACGTCGCGTTCCCGCGCGCCAACGTCCGCTTTGCCAAGAACCTTTCAGACTTCGACTCAGGCTCCGACATGAGCGAGGCTGCGGCTTCCACTACGACCATCTCGAAAGACATCCGCTTCGTTAAGGTCACGACCCCCAACTCTGCTATCGGCATCTCGTTTGCCGCGTCAGTTCTCGGCAACAGTCGCAACGTCTCGGCGGAAGCAACCGGCGGCTTGAGCGTGCCGCTCAATATGTTCACGGGCTATCTGCCCGTCTTCGTCGCCGACGATGAAGTCGCCACGATTACGCCGGGCGATCTTTACACCTTCCGCGCCGCGCCGCAGAACTCCATCTCTCCGGGCAACTACCAACTGCTGGCGATTGACGGCTCGGGCGCGAGCGACGACCGCACAGGCTTAGCGAGCGGTGTCAGAAGAATCATCGGGCCGGGCGGCGAGGCCGACACCAAGCCGGGCGTCTCCGCAGGCGCGGTTCGTCAAGGCATCAACACGCGCTTTGACGATTATGCAGCAGGGATGAGCCCGGACGATTACCCGCCGGACACCAACATCGCCGAGGGCATCACTTACGAGCAGTATCGAACGGAAGCGGTGACGGAATCGCCGTCGCATACGGGCGTGCCGGGCCGCCGCGTGGTGATTATCCCGATTGTCAAAATCAACGACATCGGCAATGGCCGCACCGTCGTCACCATTGATCGCTTCGGCGCGTTCTTCCTGCGAAGCAAGGTGGACGGCGGCAACGGCGGCGACATTCAGGCCGAATACATAGGCGAGGGCGTCGTCGTCGGCAATGGCTCTTATGACCCGGACGGCCCGCCGAATCCGGGCCCGCCGATTACCAAACCCGTGCTCTACAAGTGAGGTGACGAAAGAGATGAACATCAGAGCTAGAGTGCGCAGGATTAGAGCAAGGCTTCGCATCGTGCGCTTTGCGCGCAACGAGCGCGGCGTGCAGTTGGCCGAGCTTGCCATTGTGCTCCCCATCTTTCTCATGCTCTTTGGTGCAACGGCAGAGTTCGGACGCTTCTTCTACGAATACACGACGCTGGCGAAGGGCGCGCGCGCGGGCTCGCGTTATCTGGTGACGGCTCCCGTGACCGCCGACGAAGACGCCATCGCTAAGAACATAGTCGTCTATGGCAACCCTGCCGGGACGGGCTCGCCCATCGTCGCTGGATTGACGACCGCCAACGTCACCATCACCAGAGCGGGTGGAGCGCCTTCGCTCCCCGAGACCGTCAAGGTGCAGATTACCGGCTACACGCATCAGCCGATTTTCGACCTCGGCAAGATCGTCAACAGCAACACGCTCTCCATGAGCATAGACGTCAAGCCGAGCGTGACGATGCGCTATCTCTTGACGCAGCCGCTTGTCTAGGAGTCAACCACAGATGAAAGGCAAATCGAGAACAGAGAGAAGCAGAGAGCGCGGCGCAACTCTTTTAGAGTTTGCCATCGGCGCGACCGTTTTTCTGAGCGTGATGTTCGGCGTCATAGAATTCGGTCGTTGTCTCTGGGTGCACAACGCGCTTGCGGACGCGGCCCGCCGTGGCGCGCGCTACGCCGTCAATCATCCTTCTTCCGACGCGGCCAAGGTCAAGAACGTCGTCGTCTACGGCGACGAAGCGGGCGGGACAAAGCCGCTCGTGGATAATCTGACGACTGATAAGGTTGATGTGCAGTATTCCAATTTCGGAGTGGGCGAGGGCACTGTTTCCGTGAGCATTACTAATTATCAGTTTCAGTTCTCGGTCCCGATCATCGGCACGACTATTAACATGCCCAACTACAACACGACCTTGACGGGCGAGAGTATCGGCTACGTCCCCGCCAATATTCCTTAGCGCGGCGAGCGGGCCAAAACAACAACCGTTTTCATTTTAACTTTCGATTCGAGGCCATCAGGAACAAGCGATGACTCAACCACTCACCTTCGTCATTTTAAGCACAGACCTGGATAACTTTAAGGAGATTCGCCAGGCGCTGGCGAATGAGCCGCGCGCGCGCCTGCTCGCCGGTGGCAATGACGCCGAGCAGCTCTATGACGAAATGGTACGGCTTAAACCGAATGCCGCCATCATCTCGCTCGGCGCAAACACGGAGCAGGCTTTAAAGCTCATGGAGCGTCTCGCCCTGGATTGTCCCGAAACGGCCATCATCTCCGCGGCGCGCAATGCTTCGCCAGAGCTTATCCTGCGGGCCATGCGCGCCGGTTCGCGCGAATTCCTGCGCCTGCCCATCTTCGTCGAAGAGCTTGAGACCGTCATGGACCGCGTCGCGGATTTTTGCTCCGCGCACACGCCCGTCCCGAAGAAGAAGGGACGCATGATAGCGGTCTTTTCCAGCAAGGGCGGCTGCGGCACATCCTTTATCGCCTCGAATCTGGCGTGCGCCACGCGGGAGCCGACCGTGCTCGTAGATTTGAACTTGCAGGCGGGCGACCTTCCGCTCTTTCTGGGTGTCGAGCCCAAATATTCCATCGCCGATCTGGTTGAAAATCGCGCTCGCATGGACGCCTCTTTGCTTTCGAGCTACATCACGCCGCATTCAGCGAACGTCGCGCTGCTGGCCGCGCCGCGCGAAGCCGATTCGGCGGACGAGATAGAGCCCGAACACATTTTTGAAGTTCTGGAGCGGCTGCGCGAAACCTACGCTTACGTCGTGCTCGACCCGCAGCACACCTTCGACGCCATCACGCTCGCGGCCCTGGACCAATCGGACGACATCGTGCTCGTCCTCACGCTCGACATCCCGGCTATACGCAGCGCACAACGCGCGCTGGAAATCTTCGACCGCCTCGGCTACCCGCGCCAGAAGGTTCGCATCATCGTCAATCGCTGGTCCAAGCAGATTGATCTGGACCTGCATCAAGTGGAGAAATTTTTGGGCGAGCCGGTCGTCGGCTTTGTCCCTAGCGACTACCAGACGGCGGTGACTTCGATCAATCTCGGGCAGCCGCTTATTCAGTCGGAGCCGCAGAGCCGCATCGGCGCGGAAATCCAGCGCATCGCCGCCGCCATCATCGGCGAAACGAATTACGCCGAGGAGCCGCCGGTCGAGCGGCGCAATTTCTGGAGCGCGCTTTTCAGGCGCGAGCGCGCGCGCCCCGCGAATTCCCCGGCCCTGCGAGTCAGGGAAAGCTTAAACCCTTCGGTCACACGCTAAACATTCGGATAAAAAATCATGGCACTTCGCGAAAGATTAATCAGAGAAGCTAACCAGCAGACGGGGCAGCTTGCCGAAGACGCTCAGGGCGGCCAGCATACTTTCCAGGAGATGAAGTCCCGCCTTCATCGCGCGCTCATCAACCGCATGGACCTGACCAAGCTCCACGAGCTTGCGCCCGAACAGCTCCATGCGGAAGTCGCGCGTCTGGCCGAAGGTCTCCTCGCCACCGAAGCGACGCCGCTTTCGACGGTCGAGCGCGAGCGCCTCGTCAACGATGTCCAGCACGAGCTGTTCGGCCTCGGGCCGCTTGAGCCGCTTCTCGGCGACCCGACCATCTCCGACATCCTCGTCAACTCGCATCGCAAAATCTACATCGAGCGGCGCGGCAAACTTGAAGTAACGAATGTCGCTTTCAAAGACGACGAGCACTTGATGCGCGTTATCGAGCGCATCGTCTCAAGCGTCGGTCGCCGCATAGACGAATCTTCGCCGATGGTGGACGCGCGTCTCAAAGACGGCTCGCGCGTCAACGCCATCATCCCGCCGCTTTCGATTGACGGGCCTGTGCTTTCGATTCGCCGTTTCGGCACGGACCCCTTGCGCATCAGCGCCCTGATTGAAAACCGCGCCATCACCAAAGACATCGCCGACATGATGGACATGTGCGTCAAGGCCAAGTTGAACGTGCTCATCTCGGGCGGCACGGGCGCTGGTAAGACCACGCTCCTGAATGCTCTTTCGGCTTTCATTCCCGAGACGGAACGCATCGTCACGATTGAAGACTCTGCCGAGCTGCAATTACAGCAGCCGCACGTCGTGCGACTGGAAACGCGCCCCCCCAACATAGAGGGCCGGGGCGAAGTCTCGCAGCGCGACCTTGTCAAGAACGCTCTGCGCATGCGTCCCGACCGCATCGTCATCGGCGAGGTGCGCGGCGGCGAAGCCATAGACATGTTGCAGGCCATGAACACGGGCCACGACGGAAGCCTGACGACGATTCACGCCAACACGCCGCGCGATGCCCTGTCACGTCTTGAGACCATGATTCAGATGACGGGGATGAGACTTTCGGATCGCGCCATGCGCCAGCAGATAGCCTCTGCGCTCAACATGGTGGTTCAGGTAGCGCGTCTTTCGGACGGAACACGCCGCGTCACTTCGATTTCGGAAATCACAGGCATGGAAGGCGACACCATCACAATGCAGGAAATCTTTCAGTTCGAGCGCACGGGCATTGATCGTGAGGGCATGGTCATCGGTCGCTTCCGCGCCACAGGCATTCGCCCGCGCTTTAGCGAACGCCTCAAAGCTTATGGCATGCAGTTGCCGCGCATCTTCTTCGAGGAGCAGTAAACCATATGTTGATACCTTTCATAGTTTTCGTCGTCTGCCTGTTTCTGGTCCTCGGCGCGTACCTTTTGGCGACGCGCGGGTCCGAAGCCCGCCGCCAACGATTGCGTCAACGCCTGGGCGAAGTCCTGCTGCATTCGGCGCACACCGAGGACGTGGAAGTCTTGCTGGCGCGCGAAGAGCTGATGAGCGAGATTCCGTGGATGAACCGGATCATGGTTCGGATGCAGGTCGCTACGCAGTTAAAGCGCGTGCTGGATCAAGCCGACCTGCAAATCACGGTCACGCGCCTCATCATGTTTTCGATGATGGCGGGAATCCTCGCGGCGCTCGCCGCCTCGATGCTGACGGTTTCCTTGCTCATCATCGTCATCATCGGGCTCATAGGGTTATCCATCCCGTTCATCCACGTCTTCTGGATGCGCCGCAGGCGGTTCGACAAGTTCTTGGAGCACCTGCCCGACGCGCTCGAATTGATGAGCCGCGCTTTGACAGCCGGTCACGCCTTCAGCGAGTCGCTCCACATGGTTTCGACAGAGATGCCGGAGCCGATTGCGACGGAGTTTCGCAAGACCTACGAGGAACAGAACCTCGGTCTGTCGCTCAAGCTGGCGCTTGAGAACCTGACGCAACGCATACCCTTGATGGACCTGCGCCTGTGCGTCACGGCCATCCTGATTCAGCGCGAGACGGGCGGCAACCTCGCGGAGATTTTGGAAAAGGTCGCGCACACGATTCGCGAGCGCTTCCGCATTCTCGGCGACTTGAAGACGCTGACCACCAGCTCGCGACTCTCTGCGTGGCTCCTGTGCGGTCTGCCGATTTTCGTCGCCATCGCCGTCACGGCCATGAACCCCGATTACATGAGCGTGCTCTGGAAAGACGAACGCGGCCACAAGCTGATTGCCGCAGCCATCCTGATGCAGATCGCAGGCATGCTGATCGTGCGCAAGATTTTGAACATCAAGATTTGAAACCCGTGACGGGTAAACGGTGACAGGTGACAAGACAAAAGCCTGTCTCCTCGTGTCACCCGTCACCTGTCACCGTTCAAGAGGCTAAAGCCGATGCTATTCATCATTGCCATCTCCACCTTCGTTTGCATCACGCTCGGCGTGGTGGGTCTTTACTGGTTGCTGTTCAAGCCTGCGTCTGCTGCGACCGAGCGACTCAGGCAGATGCAGGAAGGCACGACTGTCACGGGCGCATCTGCCGCCACGCTGACGGCGGAAGCGCCGCCCGTCACGGATTTCGCCGGGCGCATTGCGACACCCATCAGCCGCCTGGTCCCGCCTTCGGCTTCAGAAGTCCGCAAGATACAGAAGCAGCTCATGCAGGCGGGCTTTCGCGGCGAGAACGCGGTCGTCATTTATCGCGCGATGCAGCTCATCTCGCTCATCAGCTTCCCGGCAATGGTGGCCTTCCTCTGCGCCGTGACGGGGCGTTCGATGATGAGCGCGCTGCTCTTTATCATCTTCGCCTTCCTCCTTGGCTTTGTGCTCCCGCGCTTTTTGCTGGGGCGGCTTATCAAAGGCCGCCAGCAGCGCGTGCGTTGGGGACTGGCAGACGCGCTGGACCTGATGGTCGTCTCCATAGAGGCGGGTCTCGGGTTGAACGCAGCGATGCTGCGCATCTCGGACGAGCTGCGTTACGTTCACCCGGACATCAGCCATGAGTTCGAGCTGGCGAATCTGGAAATCCGTGTCGGTCGAGAACGCGAAGAGGCGCTCAGAAACTTGGCGGAGCGCACGGGCGTTGACGATCTTCGCAGCCTCGTGGCGATGTTGATTCAGGCCGACCGCTTCGGTACTTCGATTGCGAGGGCCGTACGGGTCTTCTCCGATTCACTTCGCACGAAGAGACGACAGCGCGCCGAGCAGGCCGCGCAGAAGGCTGCCGTGAAGCTCCTGCTCCCGCTCGCCTGTTTTCTGTTCCCGACGCTCTTTATAGCCATCCTCGGCCCCGCAGCTATCACGCTGATTGACACGCTCGGCAACATGTAAAAGGAGAAGTGAGCCATGAACAAACGCACCATCATCGCCATCTTCATCGCGTTCACGCTGACCTTCTGCGCGACGGCCTTCTGGAGCGCCGCCGAAACGACTCATCGCGAGGGCGACACCGACACCAACATCATCGAAGCGAACGGCGCGGAGGCAGGCAAGACGAAAGATGAAAAGAAGAAGGGCGGCAACCGTGTCGCCGGTCTCTTCAAAGCGCCGTTCAAAGCGATAGGCAAGTTGTTCGGCAGAGGCAAAGACGACAACAAATTGCAGCGCCTGTCGGAAAAGGACGTGGAGAAATTTGAGGCCGCAGGTATCGAGCGCGTCGAAGACGTTCGCTCCGAGAAAAAAGAGAAAAAAAATGTGAGCGGCGTGGCGAGTGACCATCTCGCAGAAGGCCGCGCCCTTCTCAACGCGGGCCGCATCAACGAAGCGATTGCGGAGCTTTCGCTGGCCGCTTCGCTCGACTCGTCTTTGAGCGAGGCACACAGCCTGCTCGGCGTCGCTTACGACCGTAAAGGTTTAGCAGACCGCGCGCGTGATGCTTACGAGCGCGCCGTCAAGACCGAGCCCGAAGATGCGCAGACCTTGAACAATCTTGGCTACTCGCTCTACCTGAACGGCAACTACCGCGCGGCTGTGGACCGCTTGAAGCGTGCTGCGCGCCTTGCGCCCGCAGACGAGCGGATTCTGAATAACCTGGCGCTCGCGCAGTGTCGTCTGGGCAAATACAAGGACGCGCTCAAGAGCTTTACGCGCGCGGGCGGAGAGTTTATGGGGCGCGTCAACACCGCGACGATGATGGAGCGCGCGGGCCGCGACGAAGATGCCGTTGAGCAGTATGAAGCGGCGCGTCGCCTTCAGCCCAACTCTTCCGTGGTCCTGCGCCGTCTCGCAGACCTTTACCAGCGCTCGGGCCGTCTGGGCGAAGCTCAAGCCGCGCGCGTCACGCTCGCAGGCTTCGGCGGCGTCGAAGCCGTCGCCATCGGCGGAAACTAAAAATATTGATTCATCGGTTCATTGATTCATTGATTCAATAAACGAATAAAGGAACTGCTCTCTTCTTCATTGAATCAATGAACCGATGAACCGATGAATCAATTCTTTAAGGTGAATATTGATGACGCACACGACGATACTGACACGAACGGAGATTGAAAGCATGGGGCCGCCTGCGCCTGAAGAGTTGGCCGATACCGGAGTGGCCGAAGGCTTTTTGTGCGACCTCGCGCTGAAACACGTAGGCTATCTGCCAGACCCTACGACCGCAAACATCTCCGAGCGCCTGCACCTGCCGCGCACGCTCAGCGAAGAGTTGTTACAGCATCTCTATCGCGAAAAATTAATAGAGGTGCGCTTGCAGACGAGCATCGGCGCGACGCGCTACGCGATGCTGGACAAGGGTTGGGAACGTCTGTCGCGCGTCCAATCTGTGTGCGGCTATACGGGTCCATCGCCCGTCTCGCTCGCGGACTACACGCACATGATGCAGTTGCAGGCAGTGCCCTCGCGCCCCGCCAACATAGATAGCGTGCGCTCTGCCTTTCATGATTTAGTCCTGCCCGAATCGCTACTGCAAACCATGGGCTGCGTTATCAACTCGCGCCGCTCGCTCTTTCTGACGGGCATTCCCGGCACGGGTAAAACGGCTGTTTCCGAACGCATCAACGCGGCGCTGCCCGGCCACATCTGGATTCCTTACGCGGTGGAAATCGACGGCCAGATCATACGCATCTACGACTCGCACAGCCATCGCATCGCGCCCGAAGATGCAACGCCCGTCGAATATGACCAGCGCTGGATTCTCATAGAGCGACCGTTGATTATCGTCGGCGGCGAATTGACGCTGGACGACACGGATTTGAAGTGGTCCGAATCGGCGCGCTTTTACGAAGCGCCGTTTCAGATGAAATCCAACGGCGGAACCCTTGTCATTGACGACTTCGGGCGGCAGCGTGTCGCGCCGCACGATTTATTGAATCGCTGGATTGTTCCACTGGAACGCCGCGTTGACTATCTCACGCTCGTCACGGGCAAGAAGCTCGAAGTGCCTTTCGAGCAACTGGTAGTCTTCTCGACCAACCTCGAAGAGAAAGATTTAGTGGACGAAGCTTTCCTGCGCCGCATGGGTTATCGCGCGCGGGTTGAGCCGCCAACGCCTGCTGCTTACACGGAGATTTTCAAGCGCGCGGCGCATGCGCGCGGGCTCAGTTGCGAGCAAGCTTCTATAGACCATCTCCTGAACAACTACATGATCGAGCATCGCGTGATGAAGGCGTGCGAGCCGCGCGACATTTTGAATCGCATCACGGACATCTGTTTATTTGAAGGGCGACCCCTAGAGCTTTCGCCCAAGGTGATTGACCTCGCGTGGCGCAACTACTTCGGAACATCGCACGGCTTTTCTACGACCGAGGACCGCAACACTTTCGGGCGCACGCCTCCCGAACCCCTGCAATTGTGACTCTTTTATTTGAGCCGCACGGATTTCACCGACACGAGCACCCGTATTCAAAGACGAGAGTGACAAGACCATGACCCGAACCCTCGACTCCCGACGCATACAAATCCTGGCCGCCACAATTCTTTTGTGTTGTGCATCTATGATTGCCGCCGCGCAGACTCCCGCACGCGCCCGGCAGGGACGTGCGCGCAGTAGTAGTAGCAGCGCCGTCGCGGTGCGTGCGCGCGGTGGCGATACGCTGGCCGCGCTGGCCGCTCGCTTTCAAGTTCCGGTCGAATCAATCGCACAGGCTAACAATCTCAGGGCCGACACGCCGCTACAGGCGGGCCAGCAAGTCATCATCCCGCTCATCTCTGCGGCGCAGCGTGCACAAGCTCCCCCGCCGCCTTCCGCTCCTACGGCGACCGCGCAGGCAAATGATGCGAACAGGATGCGGCTGACGGACGGGACGGTCATAGAGTTTGACGACGCATGGGAGGACGCGCAGGGCTTCTGGTACAGGAAGGGCGGCGTGGTTCATCTGGTGGGGCGCAACCGCGTGGCGTCAATCGAGCGAAAGACTCAAGCGGACGACAAGGGCGATGATAAAAGCATCGCTCGTGCTCCTACGAAAGCCAGAATCGTCGAGGTGAGCCAGACGCAGACGAGCAAGGCTCCCGAACCTGTCTGGATTTTTCTGGTCGGCGGCGCACGCGTCGAAGCGGACGAAGTGACGGAAACCGAAACGGGCGCTTGGTACAGGCGCGGCTCGCTCTCCATCTTTCTGGAACGCTCGCGCATTGAGCGCATAGAGCGTGAGCGCCCCGTGATTTCCGCTGGAAACGAGATGGCCGCGACCGGCGCATGGACAGAGCGCGGGTGGACGACCGGAAATCAAAAGCTGGACCAGTTGATTCGCCAGAGCGGGCAGAGCCACGGCGTTGACCCCTATCTTATCTTCTGCGTGATGGAGCAGGAGTCGCGCTTTAACGTGGGGGCTTTGAGCCCGAAGGGCGCAAGCGGGTTGATGCAGTTGATGCCGGGGACAGCTGCGCGCTTCGGCGTCCGCAACATCTTTGACCCGCAGCAGAACATCATGGGCGGGACGCGCTATTTGAAGTTGCTGCTGGAACAGTTCGGCGGTCGTGTTGACCTTGTGCTGGCGAGCTATAACGCGGGGGAAGGCGCTGTGATGAAGTACGGCGGGAACGTTCCGCCCTACAGGGAGACGCGCGATTACGTCCGGCGCATAGGCGCGCGTTACGGCCAGACCAACTCGCTGGTTCAGCCCGTCGTGATGACGAAATCGACAGCCTCCGCTCGCCCGAAGTAGATGCGGAATCAAGCCCCCATTCGACCTTTCATCAATCTATAGATGAAACTCGAACGAACTCCATAACGGTGAAGCACGATGAAGATTTTCGCTAAAGGTCTCGCCGCATCAATCGCACTCCTTTTCAGTGTCACGCTTTTCTGTCACACGACTGCTGCACAGCAGACGAGGGAAGCGCCGATGACGAATGCGGCGGTGGTCAAGCTGGTCCGCGCCGGATTCAAAGAACAGACCGTCATCGCCATCATACGCTCGCGTCCCAACCGCTTCGACCTCGCGCCGGAGCGTCTCATAGAGCTTAAGAAAAGCGGCGTCAGCGAAAAGATTATTCTCGCCATGCTCTCGGTGGACGATGCTGCGCTCGCGGACGACGGGTGGTCTGACGATCCCTTCTTTAGAGATTCGCTGGGAGACAAACAGGGCGGCAGGCAGGGCACGAGCGGCGGCAACTCGACAGACATTTTTGGAAACAACGGCGGCTCGCGCGGGCGCACACGCAGTCGCGGCGAGCGCGGCGGCACGGACGACAACACGGAGACTACCGGCAGCGCCACCGTGCGTATCATGCGTCCTCCGCAAGCCGAACAGGGCGGCACCGTAGGCGGCGAGCCACCAAAGCTTGAGCGCACGCCGACCCTGACCAACAACTCCATCGTAGAGCTGGTCGAGGCTGGCTTCTCCGAAGGCACAATCATTCGTCGCATAGAGCAATCGCCCGTTGAGTTTGATCTTTCGGAAGCGAAGCTCAAGGAGTTGCGTCGTCGCCGCGTGACGGAGCCCATCATCACCGCCATGACGGAAGCCATGAGCGACGCGCCGACGAAATAGCAATCAAATAATTAAAAGTAGAAGACGAGGGAGCACGCGCCGGGAGGTTGAAGGACGGAGGATGAAATGATGAGAAGCAAAGCTATCTTTCGTCCACACATGCGCGCACGCTCCCTCTTCTTATATCTTCCGCTTGCGCTCGCGCTGCTCATCCTGCTCGCGCCCGTGCGCGCGCAGCAGGAGGGCAACTTCGGTCTAGGCCCGCCTCCGCCCGTCCCCAAACCAAAACCCACGCCGCGCATCGAAGATCAGGAAATCAGCACGGGCGACGTTATCAGCGTGAGCACGACCGAAGTGCTCCTGCCCGTCACGGTGCGAAACAGCGAGGGCCGTCTGGTGACAGACCTCAAGCGTGAAGCCTTTCGCGTTTTCGAAGACGGGCGCGAACAGCCTTTGACGGATTTAGCTTTAAGAAAAGTTCCAGTGGACGTCATCCTGATGGTGGACTCGTCTTCGAGCGCGGCTGCCAATCTCGAAGACTTTCGCCGCGCCGTAGAAGAGTTTGCCGCGCGTCTTGCACCCGAAGACCGCATCAGCCTGATTAAGTTCGACGACCGAGTGGAGCTGCTGCAAGACTGGACGCAGAGCCGCGTACAGCTTCGCAGGTCATTGCGACGCATCACGCCGGGCGTCTTCACGCGCTTTTACGATGCGCTGATGCTGGCGGCGCGCGAGCAGTTCCAATCAAACGACCGTCGCCACGCCATCGTCGTCCTGACTGACGGCATAGACAGCCGTCGCGGGCTTACTTCGCTTGAGACGGCGGCACAGGCATTGTTAGAGCGCGGCGCGAGCGTCTTTGTCATCAGCAACACGGAGATTGAGCGTGTGAAGAAGCGCGAGGAGCTGGACACGCTTCTGACTTCGGGCACATCTGCCGCGCAGTTTAACCAGCTACGCATCGGCGACCTGCGCGAGGGGCTTCGCGTGCTCGACGTGAGCGAGCAAAATTTGCAGCAGTTGTCCGAAGTCACGGGCGGGCGCATGTACAAGCCCGTGAGCTTTACGAACCTGGAGCAGATTTACAGCGAGGTGGCCGAGGATTTAAGAAGCCAGTATTCCATCTACTATTCGCCCGCCAACAGGACGCGCGATGGGCGCTTCCGGCGCGTGCGCGTCGAGATGACAGACCCGCGCCTGCGTGCCCGGACGCGCATCGGCTACTTCGCCCCGCGCGGCTAAAACCCTCGATTTTCAGGGGAAAACGGCCCAATCGGAGCGAAACGCCCCTTCATCCGGCGGGAGTTCTGCCCTTAATCGTCACTGTAATGCAACAATTCCGCAACCTCGTGCGGACGAGCCACAGCTATTCTCTCATTTCATCGGAGCGACAATTCGTAGGGTGGACAAGGGAGCAGCGGCAGGCCCGAGCGGGGAAGCCTGCCGCTTTTCTGTTTTTATCGTCTCATCAAAAGCCACGGCTGAAGCTTTTGACGGAGGGATGCCGTTGGACGAGCCTGTTGTCAAACATAGAATCGAAGAGGCACGCGCCGAAGTCGAGCGGGCTTTGGAAAACATCAACGAGCTGGCTGCGCGCATCGACCATGGCAGCTTCTCGGAATCTCATCACGACGTCGCCCGTCAACATCTACATGCAGCCCTTTCACATCTTGAGAGCCTGCGACTTGTGCCCAACGCTCACACGCCCGACAAACAACCCTAAAGAATTGCGGATTTCGGAATGCGGATTGCGGATTGAAGAACAAGAAGCAAGCTGCTTTCTTTTCAATCCGCAATCCGCAATCGTCAGACAAATCTTTTCAAAAGCGAGACGGCCAATTCCAGAGCCTTGATGTGCAAGCCGCGATTGCGCCACTGGTCCAAACCGACGCGATCCGACGACTCTAAATCCTTTCTGAAAATCTCATCGAAGCGCGCGGCGAAATCCCTGTCATAGACGCAGACGTTGTTCTCGTCGTTCCATGTAAACGAAAGCGGGTCGAAGTTGATTGTGCCGACCGTGGTCCAGATGCCGTCGCAGACCATGAACTTCTCGTGCAGCATCGTGTGGCGATACTCGTAAATCTCCACGCCCGCTTCCAACAGTTTCCCGTAGAGGCGCGTGCTGTTGCGGCGCGCGAGGACGCCATGGTCGTTGTGTTCTCCGGGGACGATGATTTTTACTTCCACGCCGCGCGCGCGTGCGGCGAGCAGGATGTCAATCGCTTCGTCGTCGGGGACAAAGTATGGATTGGCTATCAGGATGGAGCGTCGCGCCGAGATGATGGAAAGATAATAGAGTATGCGCGCCGTGGCGGAATTTGTCTCGGGCTCGCTCAGGACTGTGTGGATAGCAAGCTGGCCCGCTTCCGTCGTCGTCGGAAAAAATGCTGGGCCGCTGACCATCTCGCCCGTCGTCTCAAGCCATCTCTGCGCAAAGCCGGTCTGAAGCTGAATCACAGCAGGCCCTTCAATCCTGACCATAGTGTCTCGCCACTGCTTCTCGTTCTGCGCGTTGCCCATCCAGTGCTCCGCAAAGCCTGCGCCGCCTGTAAAGCCTATGCGTCCGTCTACGACTGTGATTTCGCGGTGCGTGCGGTTGCTGACGCGGTTAAAGGCGAACCAGCTCACGGGATGATACCAGCCGACCTGACAACCCGCCGCGCGCAGGCGTTCCGGCAGCTCGTCCATCTTACGTGAACCGACCGCGTCCACCAGCACCTTGCAGGCCACGCCCGCACGCGCACGCGCCGCTAGAGCGTCCGCTACCTTGCGACCGATGGTGTCGTCCCAGAAGATGTATGCTTCTATCGTGACGGAGCGCTCGGCGGCTTCGATGGCCTGAAGTATGGCCGGGTAAAATTGATCGCCGTTGATTAAAATATCTATCTTGTTGCCCGCGACGGGCGGCGCTCCCGTAGCGCCCGACATGCTCGGCACAAACTCTTCCGACTCGATGGCAAACTGGTGCGAGAGACCGAATCGAGGCGTGCCTTCCATCTTCTGAATGATGAAAAGACCGATGAAGAAGAGGAACAGGATGCCGAAGACGGCGAGCCATTTTTTCAACGTCGCTTCGGCGGCCCATACCAGCAACCGGATCCACGCGGCCCAGACCGTTCGGCGGAAACGTCTCGCCCACCCGCGCACGTGTCGTTTCTGTTCCCGCGTCTCTTTGAGCATCCTGCGCAACGTTTGCGCCGAAGGTTTTTTCACACGAGTCCCTTTGTCAGTCTTCTTCATTCGTCCCCATGCCTTGTTTGCGTTAAGAAATAGCGCGCTCACCGCAGAGACGCAGAGAACGCAGAGCAGGCGCAGAGAAGAATGACTTAACTCTCTGCGTAAACTCTGCGTCCTCTGCGCCTCTGCGGTGAATCGTCAGTGCGCCCGCAGCTTGTTCACCTCTTCCATCAACTTCCGCACACGCTCCTGCTCTATGGTGTTCGACCACAGCCCGTCGCGTTTGAAATAGGAGCCGATGATAAAGCCGTCGGCCAATCGGTAAAACTTCTCTATGTTGCCAGGGTCGAGGCCCGAGCCGAGGATGACGGGCAAATGCGAATGGGCTTTGACTTCTTCCACGTCCGCCATCGCGGGCGCGCGGCCCGTAGACGTGCCCGTGACAATCACCGCATCGCCGCGCATAAACTCCACGGCTTCAGCCGTCTCGCCAAGACTGATATCTGTCGTGACGGCGTGCGACGAATGCTTCTTCTTCACGTCGGCCCACACCTCGACGCGTTCCGCGCCGATTTGTTTGCGATAACGTAAAAGCTCTGCGGCGGAGGATTCAATCCAGCCCTCGTCCGCTATGTGCGCGAAGACGTAGCCTTCCGCGCGAATAAAATCAAGACCGGCGGCGTGAGCGACAGCGATGGCCTCCTTGTTAGCCCCCGCCAGAATCTGTAGGCCCGTGGGAAGCTCGCAAGCCTCTTTCACGGCGCGACCGATGACGGACATCGCGGCCACTATCTCTGGCCCGACGCCCCCGCGCAGGTACGGCACGTCGTGCATGTTTTCAATCATCAAGCCGTCCACGCCGCCCGCGCCGTAAGCTTTGGCCTCACCCGCAGCCTGTTTCGCAATCTCCGCGACGGTTTGCGTGCTCGCGGGCGTGCCCGGTAGCGCGCCCGTGTGAATCACCGCGATGACGGGCTTCTTTTTAATGAAGAGGGAACTGAGCATGATTATTCACTATAGCAAATTGCGGTTTGGTGTGAGACGTTTTTAAGCCCCGCGAGGGGCGGTATATCAGTAGCCCATCACGTTAGTGCTGGGGTTGCGATGTCACCATTATTATTAAGCCCCGTAGGGGCGACATCTAATGTCGCCCCTACGGGGCTTAAACTTTTATTCGCTACTTGTTCCCACGGCTCACGCCGTGGGCTACTGATATCTCGCCCCTCGCGGGGCTAAGAACGATGTGAACATTCGCGAGGCCACATTCATGTGCGAACTGCTATCGCGCTTCCTTCTCACTCACCCTTCTTGATGGCATCCGTTTGCACGCGCTGGCCTTCGGCGTCGTAGACTTCGACCGTCCCGTATTTCGTGAGCGCCTCGCGCACTTTGGCGGCATCGCCGACGGCGACGATTTGCAGGTTCGTCATGTTGAGATATTTCTGCGCGACGCGCTGCACGTCTTCGGCTGTGACACCAGCGATTTTCTGCGGGTAGGTGTCCCAGTAATCTGCTGGCAGGTCGTAGAGTTTCTGCGTGATGATGTTCTGTAAGAGCGATTGCGGATTGTCCAGCGAGAGCGCGAAGCTGCCTATGATGCCGCGCTTGGCGTTCTCAAGGTCAAAGGCGCTGACGCGCTCGTCGCGCATGCGTTTCAGCTCCGCCATGAACTCGTGCATGGCCCCTTCCGTGACCTCTGTTCGCACGGAGGAACTGGCAATCCACGTCCCGCGAAACTTGGAGCCGCCGAAGGCGCTGCCCGCGCCGTAGGTGTAGCCCTTCTCCTCGCGCAGGTTTCTCTGTAGACGCGCAGTGCCGCCGCCGCCCAGAATTCTATTCATCACTGCGAGAGCGTAAAAATCCGCGTCGGTGCGCTCGATGCCGAGCGTGCCTAGCTGTAGCAAAGTCTGCACGGAGCCGGGACGGTTAATCAGGTAGATGCGTGCTTCGGGCTGCTCGGTCGGCGCAGCCGGAATCACTGTCTTCGGCACATCGGCCCGCGCCCAAGCGCCAAACGCGCGCTCAAGTTTCGGCAGTACGTCTTTGAGCGAAACGTCGCCTGCGATGAGGAGCATGGCGTTGTTGGGCCGGTAGTAAGTCTCGTGAAAACGCGCGAGGTCTGCGGGCGTGGTGCGCTTGATTGAATCGAGCGGCGGCGAGATGAGCGAGGCGGGGTGATTGCCGTAGACCACGCGGTTGAATCTCTCTGCGGCCAGAAACTGCGGCGCGGTGCGCTGGAACTGCTGCTGCGTGGCGAGCCGCGTCTTGAATCTCTCGACCTCTTCGGCGGGGTATTTCGGATTCATCACGATGTCCGAGAAAAGCTCAAGCGCAGGGTCCAGATTTTCCACGAGCCCCGATGCACTGATGCCGGTCGTGAAGGATGAAAGACCCGTGGTCGCTCCGAACGAGAGGCCGAGTAAGTCAAGCTGTTCGGCAATCTGTTTGCTCGTGCGCTTCTGTGTGCCTTCGCGCAGGAGCGTGGCGGTGAACTGCGCCAGCCCGCGAATCTCCGACGGGTCTGATAGCCCGCCGCTCAGCACTACCATCTGCATGGTAAAGGTCGGCACGCGCTTGTTTTCCAGCACGACGACGCGCAAGCCGTTCTTGAGCATGGCTTCCTGCGGGCGCGGGAGCGTGATTTTCAAAAGCTCTTTATTCACGGGCGCTCTGTTTTTGAGCACCACGCCTTTTAAGCCTTCGTCCGGGTTGGTTGTTTGTTGCGGGCCTGCGCCGCCGGAGCCTGCGACCTGCGCCTGCGTGCCTGTCGAAGCGAACGCAAGCGTGAGCGCGAGGGCTGCGAGCTGTCTGGTTGTTCTTTTTAATCTCTTCATCTTGAGTATCACTCCTTTACTCTCCGGCGGGGCGTACGGTTGCGGGGCCGCCCGGCGCACTCTTCGGCGTGGTGATGACGACGGTGCGATTGGTCTCTTTCAAATACTTCTGCGCGACGCGCTGCACGTCATCCTTGGTCACGCCAGCCACCTTGTCGAGCCGCGTGTTAATCAGGTTCGGGTCGTTGTAATAGACGGCATACTGGCTGAGAATTTGAGCGCGAGAGAGCGTGTCTTCGATGGCATCTATAAAGGCGCTGCGTGCGCTTGCCTTGGTCTTCTGCAATTCCCAGTCGGCAATCAACTCTTTCTTCAGACGCTCGACCTCTTCATAGATTGCGGCCTCGACCTCTTCGGTCTTCTTGCCGGGGCGGAGCGTGGCCGTGATGTAGAACGCGCCCGTGCCGCGCGATTCGGAAGCAAAACTCGAAACGGAATTGACCAACTCTTTTTCGCGCACGAGCTTTTGATAAAGCCGCGACGATTGACCACTTGAGAGCGCGTTAGCGAGGACTTGCAGCGCGTAAAAATCCGGCGTGTTGCCCTTGACGGTCTTGAAAGCAATGGTGATGCGCTGCAAGCGCGCTAGTTGGTCTTCAATAGTTTGACGACGCTCGCGCGCTTGTTCCGGCTCTGCCGTGTCAACCGCAGGCGGCGCTGGCTGGCGCGGGATGTTCTCGAAATACTTTTTAATCAACGCCAGCGCATCGCTCGTTTTGAAATCTCCGACGAGCGTGAGCACGGCGTTGTTCGGCGCGTAGTACATCTTGAAGAACGCGCGCACGTCTTCGACGCTGGCGGCGTTGAGGTCGTCCATCGAGCCGATGACCGAATGCTTGTAGGCGAAATTGTCGAACATCAATTCCTGCAAGACCTCGTTCGACTTACCGTAGGCTTCGTTATCCAGCCGCAGGCGGCGCTCCTCTTTGACGACTTCACGCTGGTTATCGAGATTGGCTTGATTGACATCAAGGCTGCGCATGCGGTCGGCTTCGAGAAAGAGCGCCAGCTCCAATTGATTCGCAGGCAACGATTCAAAATAGAGCGTGCGATCCGTGTTGGTCGTGCCGTTCTGTGTGCCGCCGTTGTTGGCTATGAGAAAGTTGTGCTCGCGCGAGCCTACGTTCTCAGAGCCCTTGAACATCATGTGCTCGAAAAGATGTGCAAAGCCCGTGCGGCCCTGCCGCTCGTCGCGCGAGCCGACGTTGTAGTTGACGGCGAGCGAGATAACGGGCGCGCTCTTGTCTTCGACCAGAATAACGCGCAGGCCGTTCTTCAACGACAGGTCTTTAAAATCAACGCGGACATTTCTCCCGCTCTGCGCGCGCGCGCCCAAAGGCACGACCAGAGCGCACAGGATGAGAGCGAGCGTCGTTAAACGTCTTCGTAGCATAAAGCTCATGCTCCTTCTAAAAGTTGGACTGATGAGAAAATTGGTAACTGATTGTCGTAGAAAAATGGGCTTGACCACTATCAATTCTCTTAGCCTGCGCCGAAAGTTCCCGAAAAGCCGAAGCGGCGCACAAAAACTCGCTAAACAAAAAAGCCTGATATACAGATTTCCGTAAGAGAATTTGAAAAATCGGAAAAGCCCAGCAGGTCCGAAGTGATTATTACGCGGGAGCGCGCCGTTTTGTTTTCGATGAGGTTAAGAAAAAAGCTATTGAGCGTGTTATTTGTCTTTCGAAGCTTTAGTTTTAGCCGTCGGAAGCTCAAGAGCGCGCCACATGTACCAGCTTGCAACCGAGCGGAAGGGCCGCCAGCGCTCGCCGTACTCCATTAACTCCTTCGGCTTCGGCATCTCTTTCAACCCGTACACGAGCGCAAAGCCTTTGCGCACGGCGTAGTCACCAACGGGCAGGACGTCCGGCCTCCCGAGGCGAAACATCAGGAGCATCTCCACCGTCCAGCGGCCTATGCCGCGCACCTCTGTTAGGCGCTCTATAATCTCTTCGTCCGTCATGCGCCGTAGACGTGCGAGGCTTGGCACTGTGCCGTCCAGTGTCTTGGCCGCGAGGTCGCGTATCGCCGCCGTCTTGGCCGCAGAGAGTCCTGCGCCGCGCAAGCTCTCTACGGGAGCGGAGATGATGTCGTGCGGGTCGAGCTTGCTCTTTCCGAAAAGCAGGAGCACGCGGCGGTGTATCGCTTCTGCGGCTGAGCCGTGTAGCTGTTGAAAGATAATGTTGCGGGCCAGAGCCTCGAACGGATTGTGCATCGCGCGAATCTCAAGCGCGAAAGGGCCTGCGCGCTTCATCAATCGAGCGAGCCTTGCATCAGCCTTTGCCAGGTACTCCATGGCTTCCTGCGGGTCGTAACCGAAGCCGTCCGTTTTCTTTCGATTTGTCATGCGTGTGTGGTTTACTGTTTGGAATTTCCCGGCAGCATCATACGATGAGTGGTTCGTTAATGTTCAGTATTCGAGCGGAGGCCGTTCGTGGACGAGATGACAAGAGCGCCCGTCAAGCCAAATATTTCTTTTGCGGAATTAGAGAAGATAGATATCCGCGTCGGGACAATCGAAGCGGTTGAAGACGTGGAGGGTTCGGACAAGCTGGTCAAGCTCCGCGTCAATTTTGGAGATCACACACGTACGATTCTCGCCGGACTCAAGCGAGAGCGCACCCGTCCGAAAGAATTGGAAGGACGGCAGGCGCTGTTTGTAGTTAATCTTGAGCCGAAAAGGATGGCGGGCCAGGTCTCCGAGGGCATGTTGTTCGACATCGGCTACGCTGACGGAATACAGCCCGCGCTCGCGATTCCTGAAAGGCTTGTGCCGGACGGCGCTCGCGCGGGTTGAAGGGAAATTTTTCCTGATGGACGAAGTGGTGCGACAACTTGAGGCGAAGCCTTTGAGGCTGGACGAAGAAGCGCTGGCGCGTGGGCTGAAATTTCTTGGGGAGCGCGACAGGGATTTGGCGCGCATCTTTGAAGAGTACGGGCCGCCGCCTATGTGGTGGCGCGAGCCCGGATTCCCCACGCTCGTACACATCATCCTTGAGCAACAGGTCTCGCTCGCGTCGGCGCAGGCCGCCTTTAACCGTCTGACGGAGCTGGCAAACCCGCTGACGCCGCAAAGATTTTTAAAGCTCACGGATGCCGAGCTGAAGGCTGCGGGCTTTAGCCGCCAGAAGATTATTTACGGCAGGCATCTGGCCGAAGCTCTAGTGGAAGGCCGTCTCAATCTTGAAGCCTTCGGCGAGATGGACGATGCGATGGTGAAAGCGGAGCTATTGAAGATTAAAGGCATCGGAGCATGGACGGCAGATATTTATCTACTGCGCGTGCTCGGTCGTCCAGACGCGTGGCCGAGCGGCGACCTTGCGCTGGCCGTGGCGGCGCAAAGTGTAAAGCGTTTGCCACAGAGACCCACGCCGCTTGAATTGGAGGCGATGAGCGCCGATTGGCGACCGTGGCGCGCCGTCGCCGCACGATTGCTCTGGCATCATTACCTGAAAGGAAGAAATTAACAGGGATGGACAGGATAGACAGGATAAAGGAGGGATGAGGGATGAAGTAAAGAAAGAGCGTTCTTTGCTTTTACTTCATCCCTCATCCCTCCGCCCTCATCCCTTCTTTGAAGCGTGCTGCTTCTTCTTCCTGTTTGTGTTTGAGTCCTTCGCGCCCGTCGTAGCGTACGAAGGAGGGGAGCAGTAGGGCCAGAACGCCCGTGCCTAAGACGCAGAGAATCCCGCCCGAGACGATTGAGGTGCGCAGGCTGTAGATGCTGGCGACAATGCCCGCTTCCGCGTTGCCGAGGAGCGGGCCGGTCGTGTAGCTGATCATCTCTATCCCCGCGAGCCGCCCGCGCAGGTGGTCCGGGATGGTCTGGTTCCAGATAATCATGCGGAACAATCCGCTAATCATGTCCGCCGCGCCCGCTATCACCAGACAACCAAGCGCCAGCCACAAACTGTTTGCCAGCCCGAAGCCTATAATCGCTACGCCCCACATGGCAGCGGCGAGCGTGACAGCCAGCCCGTGTTTGTAAACGCGGCTCGTCCAACCCGAAAAGAGCGTGGCGAGCATCGCGCCCACGAAAGAAGCCGAATAGAAGAGGCCGACCCATTTGTCCTGCCTGAGCGCGGCGGCCACAGCCGGAAACAACGCCGTCGGCATCCCGAAGAACATCGCGTTGATGTCCACCAGGTATGTTCCCATCAACTCCGGTCTCTTCTTCGCGTAGCGCAAGCCTTCCATGATGGAACGCAGGCTCGGGCGGTCTGCGTCCGCCGGAGGCGGCACGGCGCGCATCATCCAGAGAGCAACGAGCGAGACTAGAAACGTCACGAGGTCTATAGAGTAAGCGGCGGCGGGACCGAGCAAGGCCGCGATGAAGCCGCCCACAGCAGGCCCGCCCACAGCGGCAGTGGTGCGGTTCAAAGAGTTGAGGGCCGAAGCTGCGGGCAACAATTCCGGCGAGACGAGTCGCGGCATCAATGCTTCCAGCGACGGGCGCTGCAAACCGTTGAGCGCGGCGAAGAGAGCCGCGCAGACAAACAGCACCCAGACCTTGGGCGCGCTTAACAGCGAATTCCAGATAAGGACGATGCTGCCCACCGCCAGCAGCATCTCCGTCACGAGCACCATTCGCCGCCGGTCAATGTAATCCGCGAGCGCGCCGCCGACAAACGCCGTCAGAAAGATTGGAACAACCTCTGCGATAGATATTAATCCCACGGCCAGAGGCGACTTCGTGAGATTGTACATCTGCACGGGCAGGACGACCCACGTCATTGTCGTGCCAAAGAAGGAAACCGTCTGACCCGTAAAGAAAAGACGAAATTCGCGTGAGCGCTTGAGCGGCGTCAGGTCCACGGTCAGAGCGCTTAGAAAACTCTTCTTCTCGCCGCCCGTTGCCGGAACAGGCGGCGAGATTTCGTGAGACGGCGGCACGGGGTCAGGCGTCAGGTGCGTCTGAGGCTGTTGATTATCCACACGTCATGTTTTAAAGGAAAAAGACAAAAGGTAAAAGAGAAAAGAGGTCGGAGATTGGCAAGAAGCGGGCTGCGCCCCTTTCAGGGGCTCTACTGCCCTTATAGCATGGTTGCTCGGTATATTATTTTTTACGCGAGTCTTGTGTTGCGGTTGGAAGCTGGGCTCGTGGTTGACCGGTCTCAACTTCAACCCGCTCAGCACCTCTCTTTTGGTGCAGGATGGCAGAGCGAATTCGCACAACATCACCGCTCAGAACGGTGACACTACCACTGAGATCATCAAACCGCTCTCTCATCTCCTGGCGGGTATCGGCAATCTCTCTGAGGGCGTTTTCCCAGATTGGTTTAGTGTCGTACTGTTTGGCTTCCAGCTTTTGCAGGCGTTCGTCAATGGACGCAAAGCCAGTTCGCATCTCCTTAAGAACGGCCTCCAGGGTTGGCTTTGTGGGGTCTTCGCTCATGGTTACATCTTCGGTCCAGTTGACCTGAATTGTCAATAAGGTTACAGGCTGACCGCTTATCACTATTGAAAGCTGTGTGTTGTACCCTAAAGAAGTCTTTGTTTTGCTTAGAGTTCTTCCTTGATTTACGATAGCCACCAAACATGCGCGCTCAACTTGGTCACGTTCTTGAAATTAATTGGTCGTTGTCAGAAAGGCTCATGTTTACTGTTCTTTCAGCGACTTCGCCGAATTACGGACTTCTTCATTCTTAAAAGTGATAAGCGCGCAGTTTGCAAATGCATTGACGCCCTATTGCGCGTATGTTAGCTTTTTTGCCAACTTACTCAGTCAAGGTAGAAAATCCAAGAGCAAGTTTTCAGGTCGTGTCCTTCGCCACAGACAATTGACAGGCCATTGAGCCGAGACATTCCTAACCAAAGTGTGAATCTATGAGCACAGCAGAAAAAAAACAGGCTGAAGCAACGGACGGCAACGCCGCGCAGCCGGAAGCCAACCCGGACCGCGCAGTGGATGCGGGCGGCGCGCTCACGGAAGCGAGCAACATAGACAAGATCAGGGACATTCTCTTCGGTGTCCAGATGCGCGACTATGAAAAGAGGTTCTCGCGGCTGGAGGAGCGGCTCTTAAAGGAATCGTCGGACCTGCGCGACGACACGCGCAAGCGCTTTGAAACCCTTGAGTCGTTTGTCAAAAGCGAGTTCGAGGCTCTGGCCTCGCGCCTCCAGACAGAGCAGCGCACGCGCGACGAGTCGAATCAAAATCTCTCGCGCGAGCTGCAAGCGGCGGGGCAGACCTTCGAGCGTAAGCTTTCCGAATTGGATGAGCAGACGGCGCGCGGCCAGCGTGATTTGCGTCAACAACTGCTTGACCAATCCAAGAACCTGAGCGACGAGATTCGCCGGAAACACGACGAACTCTCAGCGCTTCTGGACAGGGAAGTCGCGGAGCTTGGCAACGCCAAGACGGACCGCGCATCCTTAGCCTCGCTCTTTACGGAAGTTGCTTTAAGGCTCAACAACGAGTTCAAAATTCCCGGCAGCGAATAACGGGGCTGAGCGTTTACAAGAAGCGACCGCGCGATGCGTCCGTACGTTGGACGTCTCGCCGGAGTCGCAAAGTGCGCCGGACCGCCAGAGACGATGATTGAGCCGCGTTCACAACCGCTCGTCGAAGAAGAAGCTACTGCTGCTCCGCGCCCTGATGCGCCGCAAGACGCAGAGGAGATGGCAGAGCTGCGCAGTCTCTTGCTTGGTCCAGCCGAAAAGCAGATTGCAGAGATACACGAACTCCTCACAGACCCGCATCGACAGTTAAACGAAGTGTCGAGCGTCCTGCCTTCGGCCATCTCTGTGCGTACACGTCAGGACGACGAGCTATCGCAAGCCCTCGGCCCGACCGTCACCACAGCCATAGAGCGCTCCGTGCGCCGAAATCCGCAGCCCTTGATTGACGCCATCTTTCCCGTGATGGGTCCGGCGATTCGCAAAGCCATCTCGGTCGCTCTGGACGGCATGGTGCAATCACTCAACCAGAGCATGGCCCACAGCTTTTCAGTGCAGGGCTTGAAGTGGAGAATCGAAGCGTGGCGCACGGGCAAGCCCTTTGCCGAAGTGGTGCTCTTGCACACGCTGCTCTACAGGGTCGAGCAGGTCTTTCTCATACACAAAGAGACTGGATTACTTTTGCAGCACGCGGTCGCCAGCGGCGTTGCCACCGAAGACGCGGACATGGTCTCCGGAATGCTGACCGCCATACAGGATTTCGTGCAGGACTCGTTTCATTCACCCGCAGGCGAACAGCTTGAAACGCTTGAGGTCGGCGAGTTGTCCGTCTGGGTCGAGCAGGGGCCGCTCGCCATTTTGGCCGCCGTGATTCGCGGCACAGCGCCCGAAGATTTAAGAACAGTTTTTCAGGAGACGCTGGAAAAGATTCACCTGGAATTTCGCGGCGCGCTGATGGATTTTTCGGGCGACGCATCCGTCTTCGACGCCGCGCACCCGCTTCTCGAAGACTGTTTACAAACACAGTACGATCAGGACAAGCAACTCAAGCCCGGGCGACGAATTCCGACGCCCATCATCGTCATCGCGAGCTTGATTATCATGGCAATCCTCGTCTGGGGATTTTTCGCCATACGCAACTCGCGGCGCTGGAACTCCTACGTCGAGCGCGTGAAAAGCGAGCCCGGCATTGTCGTCACCGATTCGGGCACACGCGACGGAAAATATTTCATAGCGGGCTTGCGCGACCCTCTTGCGCGCGACCCCGCTGCGTTTTTGCAGGAAGCAAAGGTTGACCCGAGCGATGTAGCGACCCGCTTTGAACCGTTTCAGGCGATGAGCCCGGAATTCGTGCTCGCGCGCGCGCGTAAATTAATCGAGCCGCCGCCGACGGTAAATCTCAAGCTCAACGACGGCGTGCTCGAAGCCGAAGGCTTCGCCACGCTCAAGTGGATTAATGAAGCGAAACTGGCGGCGCGCTTTGTCCCCGGCGTCAGTCAATTTAAGTACGACGGCGTACTCGACGTAGACCGTATAGTGAACCCGTCCATTCTCTTTACGCTTGACCAGACGACGCTCGCGCCGGGTCAGGAAGAGAAGCTCAAGCAGTTGATGGCGGACATAGAACGCCTGCAATCACTGGCCGAGGGGATGAAGAAGAACGTGCGCCTCGAAATCACGGGGCACGCCGATGGGAGCGGAACACCCGAGCGCAACGAGGAGTTGAGTCGCGGTCGCGCCGAAGCGATTGCTTCGGAATTGAACTCGCGTTTGCCGTCGAAAGCTAATCTGGCAATCGTTGCCGCCGGGTCAACAGTAAAGCTGCGCGACGAAGTGACGGAAGCCGACCGAGCGGCCAATCGCAGCGTCACTTTCAAAATCATTCTATCTGATGCTCAGTAGAGAGAGGGCCAATTTGTCGCCATGATGTCGGAACGCAACATCGTCCAGAAAAAAATCTGCATGCTCGGAACTTTCGCCGTCGGCAAGACGAGCCTCGTGCGCCGCTTTGTCGAAAGCATCTATTCGGATAAATATCACACGACGGTCGGCGTCAAGATTGATAAGAAGCTGGTGGATTTGGACCCGCCGCGAAAGATGATGATGATGCTCTGGGACATAGAGGGAGCCGAGCAGGCGCACGAGCTGCGCAAGAGTTACCTGCGCGGAGCGGCGGGCTATCTCCTGGTTGCCGACGGGACGCGCCAGGATACGCTCTACAGGGCCATGGAGATTCAGACCCGCGCGCAGGAGACCATAGGCCTCGTGCCCTTCGTCTTTCTCATCAACAAATCGGATCTGGTCGAAGAGTGGGAGATAGAGGAACGCGAGCTTGAAGCGCTGACAGAGAAGGGCTGGCACATCATACGCACCAGCGCCAAGACGGGCACGGGCGTCGAAGAGGCTTTCATGACGCTCGCACAGAAAATGATAGAGGCATAGAGGAGAAAGAAATTAACAGGGATAGACAGGATAGACAGGATAAAAGCAGTGCAAAAGTCAAAATGCAAAATGATGAAGGAAAAGCTATTCTTTAATTCTGCACTTTGCACTTTGCATTTATCATTTGTTTTTATCCTGTCTATCCTGTCCATCCCTGTTTGAATCTGCTTCTAAGTGATTAAAGTTTGGAGATTCTTAAATGAGTGAATTGCCCACTCCGATACGCGAGTTTATTCTTGAGCTAACCGAAGATACCCGTACTCCGGCTTACATGCTGGTGGATGATGAGAACAAGCTGAAGGCCTGGGGCGGCGATTGGGACGCGCATGACGTCATGGGTCTGGATGAGCGCATAGACGTCTCGGAGCACGTGCCGTTTCTTCAGGGCATGATTCCGCTCGAATCGCACAATCTCTTTCTTCCTTACGTTCAGACGCGGACGGGCCAGTACGCGGACATCTACCTCTTCGAGAGAAAGGAAGGCACTTGGGTCTTGCTCCTCGATGCGACCGCCGACGCGACCAAGCGCCAGCGTATGCAGCAGAAGTCGAGCAACCTCAGCCTTCAGGTCGCGGACCTTCAGCGCGAAGGCGAGGCGCTCTATGAAGCTCAAAGCATTTTGGAGCAGCGCGTGCGCGAGCGCACATCGGAACTGGCCGAGATGAACTTGCAGTTGAAAAAGGAGCTGGCGGAGCGTAAACGCATCGAAGCGGAATTGCGCGAGAGCGAATCGCGCTTCCGCCGCCTTTTTGAATCAAACATGATCGGCGTCATGTTCTGGGATTTGAAGGGCAAGATCACGGCGGCTAACGATGCGCTGCTTGAAATGTTGGGCTACACGCAGGACGATCTGCACATGGGCCGCATACATTGGGACAAGGTGACGCGGCCCGATGACAGTCTTTCACTGGACGACACGGCCTTTGCAGAGATGCACGCCACGGGAGCCTGCACGCCCTTCAAGCGACAGTTCATACGCAAAGACGGCACGCCCGTCACGCTCCTCTTCGGCGCGGCGCTGCTTGAAGGCTCTAAGAACAAGATTGTCTGCTTCGCCTTAGACCTTTCGCGATATTAATTATTGAGCCCCTGAAAGGGGCGGAAGATAATAGCCCACATCGTCAGATGTGGGAATAAGCAGCGAATAAATGATTGAGCCCCGGAGGGGCGACATCCAATGTCGCCCCTCCGGGGCTTCACCATCACGATCACGGCGTTGTCCCGGCACTGACGTGCCGGGCTACTGTTATATCGCCCCTTGCGGGGCTGCATAACATTAACTTGCTTCTCCGCGTCTTTACCAAATCTGGCAGCGTTCTTTCTCCGGTCTCACCATCGGGTCGCCGTCTTTGCAGCCGAAAGCTTTGGCAAAGGCGGGCAGGTTCGAGAGCGGGCCGTTGACGCGAAAGCGCCCGAGCGGGTGCGGGTCGCCCACGGCTTGCAGGCGTTCCTGCTCTATACGCGCGTTGGTCGCCCAGACCTGCGCCCATCCTAAAAAGAAACGCTGGTCCGCCGTGAAGCCGTCAATGTCCGGGGGCGCGGGTTTGCCCGCCAGCGATTTCTTAAAAGCATCGTAAGCCACGGTCAAGCCTCCGAGGTCTGCGATTGATTCACCGGCCACCAGCTTCCCGTTCATGTTCAGACCCTTTTCTACTTCGTAGCTGCTGAACTGGTTGATGACGCAACCGGCGCGCTGGTCAAACTTCTGCCGGTCTTCCTGCGTCCACCAGTTACGCAAATTTCCCTGCGGGTCATACTGGCTGCCCGAGTCGTCAAAGCCGTGCGTGATTTCGTGGCCGATGACGGCCCCTATGCCGCCGTAGTTAATCGCATCGTCGGCGGTCGGGCTAAAGAACGGCGCACGAAGAATGCCCGCCGGAAAAACTATCTCGTTATAGAGTGGAGTGTAGTAAGCGTTCACGGTGGGCGGCGTCATAGCCCACTCCGTCCTATCCACGGGCTTCCCAATCTTGTTCATGTTGCGCTGGATTTCAAAAGCTCCGGCGCGACGCGCATTTTCAAGATAAGAACCACGCTCTATGTCGAGGCGCGAATAGTCGCGCCACTTGTCCGGGTAACCAATCTTGGTCGCGAAAGCTTCGAGCTTGGCGAGCGATTGCTTGCGCGTCTCTTCGCTCATCCAGTCGAGCTTCGTGATGCGCTCGCGGAAAGCCGCGAGTAGATTGCGTACCATCTCCTGCATGCGCGCCTTGTCCTGAGCGGTGAAATGTTTTTGGACGTAGACTTCGCCCAGAGCTTCGCCGAGCGCGTTGTCCGTCGCAGCCACGCAGCGCCGCCAGCGCGGCAACATTTCTTTCGCGCCCGTCAGCGTGCGACCGTAGAAGTTAAAATTCTCCAGCTCGAATCTGGAAGTGAGATAGGGCGCGGCGGAGTTGATAAGCTGCCAGCGCAGGTAGGTCTTCCAATCCGCGAGCGGAACGGTTGTGAGCAATGAGCTTGCGGCCTTGAAGAAATCGGGCTGCGCGACGTTGAGCGATGCGAGATTGGTCAGGCCGCGCGCGGCGAAATAAGCTTCCCACGCGACATCTGGCGCGAGCTGCTTTAACTGCGCCAGTTCCATCTTGTTGTAATTCGCGACCGGGTTACGCAGTTCTGCCGGAGCCCTTGAGGCTTGCGCAAGCTTTGTCTGAATGTCCATGATGGTACGGGCTTCGGCTTCGGCGCGCGCTCGCTCGTCGCCCGTCATCTCAAACATCTTCGCCGCGTATTGTAGAAACGCCTCGCGAATCTGCTTCGACTTCTCGTCGTCTTTGACGTAGTAATCTCGATTCGGCAAGCTCAAGCCGCCCTGGCCTATGCGCGCGATGACCATCGTGCTGTTCTTGGCATCGGGCAGCGCGCCGAAGCTAAAGAAACCGGGCACGCCCATCTTCTGTAGACGCGCCATCTCCAACTGCAACTCCTTGATGTCCTTGATAGCGTCTATGCGCTTGAGGTCGGCTTCCAATGGCTTGATGCCATCTGTCTCGATGCGGCCCTCGTCCATGCAGCTTGCGTAGTAAGCGCCTATGCGCTGCTCGTTTGTGCCCTTGCGCGCTTTGCTGTTTTTGGCCGCCGCTTCCAGGATTTCATGAAGATTGTCACGGTTCCGCTCGGCCAGAATGTTAAAGCTGCCCCATGAGCCGTAGGCCGCAGGGATAGGATTCTTAGCCATCCACCCGCCGTTAGCGAAACAATAAAAATCTTCGCAAGCCTTACACTCCCTGTTTAAGTTGGCGGGGTCGAAACCGCGCCCGCCCTGCTGTGCGACGCCCAGCCAGAAGAGCGACGGCACCAAAAGAAGAGATATCAACACACGAACTCTCGTCGTTCTCATACACCTCTATCCCCCTCCGCAATTTTTTATTCACAGGATTGACGAGCATCTATTGTAACAGGGGAACGGGAGCTATCGCGGAGGATTATAACGCGCAAGCGCAGTTTTGTTCCACTGCCGGGAGATTTTACGGTTTGCGGCCACGATTTCTTGGTTTATAGTGCGTCTGCTCGGATCAAAACCCTGAATCAACTTCAGCATGCGTTAAAGCGTTCCACACTTTCTATGCCCTCTACAGGACAACTCCTGGATCAGCTAAATGAGGCAAGGCTCGATTTCAGTCGCGCAGGCGGCGCGCGTGTCGAGCGTCTTCTAGTTGCTCTCTACCGCGCGCGATTCACGGACGCAGAATCGCTCGTACGATTTCACGAAATCCTGCTTTTCCTGAGCGCCTACCCTCAGAGCCCCGGCGTACTGCGTCGCGTCGAACAGCTTCTCTCCTCCTTCAGCCGTCGCGTCCGCGAGCTTGCGGCTTCAAACGCGGACATGGAAACTTTCGACTTCATGGAATATTCAGGCATCGCCGGGACGGTTATTACGGGGACGTTTAGTTACGACGTCGCGCGCTGGCTCGTAGAGCGCTTCCCGCGTAGTGTCTCGATAGACTGGCAGGACTACGAGCACGAAGACCGTCTGGGGCAGACGCTCGCAATGTTTCTGCCGCTGCTTGACGAAGAAGGGCTCGTCGAAGCCAACATTCCTTTCAGGCAATGGCTCGCGGCGGCGGTCGGGCGTCGGCAGGGTGAAGAGCTGTCGTGGCTCTTGAGCCGGATTGACGAAATCGAGGGCACGGAAAAAGAGAAGGCCGCTCTGTATGACGGGCTCGGCCTTTTTCTTCGCTGGGAATTGGTCGATTCACGCGCCACGCGCACGCACTCCCTGCGCCGCGTACGCAAAGTTTTTTATCACGACCGCCCGCTCATACGCCGCAACGAAGTCTCGCTCGCGGACGAGATAAACGCTACACCACTGTCCTTAAAAAAACTTTCACGCGCCGAAGGCTTGAAGGCCATGGACATGCTGCGCGAAGCGGTCACGGTTCGTTACAGAGAGCTTTACGGCATTACACACGGCGACCCGCGCCGCGTTGTGCACGCTCGACCGGGACGCGGCGTGGAAATTTTTCTCTGGGGCTTGCCGCCCGAGCGTCGTCTACCCTTGCGCGCGTATCTCGCTGGCTTCACGCTCAAAAACGGTGTGCCGATTAACTACATCGAAGGCATCTCTTTGTTCGAGCGCATGGAGCTTGGCTTTAACATGTTCTACACCTATCGCGACGGGGAATCCGCGTGGGTTTATGCGCAAGTGCTGCGCTTACTGCATCAGGTGTCGGGCGTGACTGCCGTTTCCGTTGACCCGTATCAAATCGGTTTTAATAACGAAGAGGCGATAGAGAGCGGCGCGTTCTGGTTCTATCGCAAGCTCGGTTTTAGACCGACGTGGCCCGAGCTTGAGCGGCTGACGACCGCTGAAGAAAAGAGTATGGCGCGCATCAAGGGGCGCAGGTCTTCGGCGCGCACGCTGCGTAGGCTTTCAGAAGGCAACATCGTTTACGAATTGCCGGGCTCGCCCTCCGGCTACTGGGACAAGTTTCGTATACGCAACCTCGGCCTCGCCGTTAACCGCCGCATGGCGCGCGAGTTTAAGAGCGACCCTGCGCGCATGGCGCGTGATGCGGAAAGTCTGGTGCGTCGCGCGCTTAATATTAATCTTGACGATTTGACGGAACAGGAAAGACGAGCCTTTCATGATTGGGCTCTGGTGCTGGCGCTTGTTCCTGACCTCGGGCGTTGGACGGATGATGAAAAGCGAGCTATTGAGCGAACGGTGCGTGCAAAGGCGGGCGCGGACGAAATGCTTTACCTGCGTCTGCTTCAGCGTCACGCGCGGCTGCGCGATGCGGTCCGAAAGCTCGGAAGCAGGAAGCAATGATTTTGTAGGGACAAGCCCTGCCTCTACAGTTTTGTAAATAACTTTTTACAACCCGCGTCCTCTTTTCTGCGTATAAGGGTTGTGCTCAAATAGTCCCCATCTGTAATCTCTTGTCTGAAGGAGAATCGCTATCATCGAGACAGGTTTGGAGAAAAAGAGTGTGGAGGCGCGTGCGGCGCTTGACGAGTGGGTGAGGGAAGTCGTCCGTTGGCATTTCGACCCGGAGACGGGCACGCCCTTCTGGCTGGAATACGCCTCGCGTCTTGATTGGGACCCGCGACGCGAGATTGAAACATTCGACGATCTGGCACGCTTCGGTTTTTTCGACGGCGAATTATTGCGGGGCGGTCCTGTGCGCCGCTGGGTTCCGCGCGGGCTGGCGCATCGACCCGTCTACGTGTTCGAGACCGGCGGCTCAACGGGCGTTCCGAAATCCCGTATCAACATCGAAGATTTTCGCATTGATTACGAAGCCTTCAGCGCGCAGCTTCCAGACGATGCTTTCCCGAAGGGAGCCGACTGGCTGGCGATTGGGCCTACCGGGCCACGCCGCTTGCGTCTTGCGGTCGAGCATCTGGCCCAGCATCGCGGCGGCATCTGCTTCATGGTTGACCTTGACCCGCGCTGGGTCATCAAGCTCTTGAAGATGGGCCAGGGCCGTATGGCCGAACAATACAAGCAGCACGTTATCGAACAGGCGCTTGCGCTTCTTCGCGCGCACGAAAATATTCGCTGTCTCTTTACGACGCCGAAGCTTTTGGAAGCTCTCTGCGAAAAAGTTTCTTTGAAGAAGCTCGGCATCACTGGCGTCTTCTGCGGCGGGACGGAGATGACACCGCAGTTTCACCGCTTCGCCGTCGAAGAACTTCTGGAAGGCGCGTACTTCGCGCCGACCTACGGCAACACTTTGATGGGCTTGGCCGTGCATAAGCCCCGTCGGCCCGAAGACAGCTACGACATTATCTATTACCCGCCGAGCCCGCGCGCCATGATTGAAGTGGTTGACCCGGACAATCCGGAGCGCGTCGTTGAATACGGCGAGACGGGACGCGTTCGCTTAACAACGCTGACGCGAGAATTTTTTATGCCCCGTTTTCTTGAGCGCGACGAAGCCGAAAGAGAGCCGCCCTGCGATCTCTACCCATGGGACGGAGTGCGCAACGTCCGCCCCTTCTCGCGCTTGCAGCAAACGGTCGTGGAAGGAGTCTACTGATTTTCGATTTGCGATTGCCGATTTGCGATTTGGAAGAAAAACAAGAGTTGAACTTTAATCTTCCATCCTTATCCAATCGAAAATCGCAAATCTAAAATCGAAAATTCGTTATGTTGCACGTTCCTCTATTGCGAAAAGGCGAGCCGTACAGGAGTCTGGACGTGGTGCGTGTGGTGCATCACCGGACGCGCGAGCCGTTTGTTGAAATCAGTCAGGCTAACAATGGCTTGATTCGACGTGACTTGCGTGAGCAGGAAAAGGTGCGCGCAATGCTGGCGGAGATTCCGTCGGCGCACCTTTTGAAGATTTGCGAGCGCGCGGCGGAGCATTTCGCGCATGACGCGCTGCCTCTGGGTGATGCAGAGCAAACGCCGGAAGATTACGTGCGGCAGGTTTCCGCTACAACGGGTCTGCCGTTTGTGCTGGTGCGTAACAACATGGAGAAGATTCGCGGCGTGCTGGCGGAGATGGAGCACGTCCTGCGTGGGCTGACGCGCGGGATTGACCTGGAAATTCTTGATAGAGGTTATGGCGAATTGGAGGGGCGGGCTTTGAGCTTCTTTCCGCGCGGTGAATCTCTGGGAGTAGTGCTGCCGAATAATTCGCCGGGTGTGCATACGCTTTGGACTCCCGCCGTGGCCTTGAAAATCCCGCTCGTCTTAAAGCCCGGAAGCAGCGAGCCGTGGACGCCTTACAGAATCGTGCAGGCGTTAATCAAAGCCGGAGCGCCGCCCGCCGTCTTTAGCTACTATCCTACGGACCACGGCGGGGCTGGCGAAATCTTACGCAGCACGGGTCGCGGGATGATGTTCGGCGACGCGGGCTCTACAAACATTTGGCGGGACGACCCGCGCGTGGAGATTCATGGTCCGGGCTACAGCAAGATTGTGATTGGCGAGGATTGCATAGACGATTGGGAAAAATATCTGGATGTGATAGCGGCTTCGATTGCCGATAACGGCGGGCGTTCGTGCGTCAACGCATCGGGGCTGTGGGTGACGCGTCATGCGGAAGAGATAGCAAGCGCGCTTGCTGAAAAACTCGCGGCGATTGTGCCGCGCGATGCTGAGGATGAAAGGGCCGTGCTCGCTCCGTTTGCGGATGCCGGTGTCGCAGCGCGTATCTCTCAGGGCATTGACGAAGCTTTGCGCGAGCCGGGTGCAAAGGACGTGACGGCATCGCTGAGAAAGGGCGAGAGGCTCGCAAACTGGCAAGGCTCTACGTATCTCTTGCCGACCGTTGTCCTGTGCGAAGATGCGGAGCACCCGCTGGCGAATCGTGAGTTTCTTTTTCCTTTCGCGAGCGTGGTGAAAGTCAAAGCGGATGAGATTCCCGAAGCGTTCGGCCCGACGCTTGTGGTGACGGCCATCACGGCTGACCAGAAGTTGATTCAACGGCTGGTCGCATCTGCAAACGTGGACCGCTTGAACATCGGCGCTATCCAGACAAATCGTTTAAGCTGGGACCAGCCGCACGAGGGCAACCTGTTCGAGCATCTCTACGCGCGCCGCGCCTTTCAGCGCGCACGTTTCGTCGCCTGAAGATGAAGATTCTCTACATCACCGCCGGGGCCGCGAACATGTATTGCGGGAGTTGCCTGCGCGACAACGCGCTGGCGGCGGAGATGATCGCGCGCGGCCACGACGTAGTGCTCGTGCCCATCTACACGCCGACCCTGACGGACGAGCCCAACGTCAGCCGGGAAAAAGTTTTCTTCGGCGGCATCAGCGTTTATCTACAGCAACACCTTTCGCTCTTTCGCTGGACGCCGCGATTCTTAGACCGCTTATGGGATTCGTCGTGGGCGTTGAAGCTGGCTTCGCGAAGCAACATCCCTACGAATCCGAAACTGTTGGGCGAGCTGACCGTCTCGATGCTCAAGGGCGAAGATGGAAATCAACGTAAAGAGCTAGAGAAGATGCTCGACTGGCTCAAACATGAAGAGCCGCCGGATGTGATTAGTCTTCCTTACACGCTTTTAATCGGGCTGGCGAAGCCGATTCGAGAGGCTCTAGGGCGTCCCGTTGTCTGCACGCTTCAGGGCGAAGACTTATTTCTGGAAGGATTGCAGGAGCCGTATCGCAGCGAGTCTCTGCGTTTGATTCGCGAGAACGTACGGCACGTAGATGTCTTTATCGCCGTCAGCGATTACTACGCGGAGTTTATGCCGGGTTATCTCCATATCCCGAAGGAGAAAATGCGCGTCGTCCCGCTCGGCATCAATCTCAATGGTTACGAAGCGCGCAGGAAGCGTGAGCAGGGCGCGCCTTTTACAGTCGGTTACTTCGCGCGTGTTGCGCCGGAAAAGGGCTTGCACTTGCTGGCCGAAGCTTACAAGCTTTTCCGCGAGCGAGTGCCCGACGTGGAAGCGCGCCTCGAAGTCGCTGGCTATCTGGGCGCGGAGCATCAGGAATATCTGCGTGGCGTCGAGCAAAAGATAAAAGCGTGGGGGCTGGAGCAGGATTTTCATTATCGCGGCGTGCTGGACCGCGAGGAGAAGATAAATTTTCTGCGAGGTCTTGACGTGTTGTCCGTGCCCGCGACGTATGATGAGCCGAAGGGAATTTTTCTGCTCGAAGCTATGGCCTGCGGTGTGCCGGTTGTGCAGCCACGACGCGGCGCGTTTACTGAGATTGTTGAACGCACTCGGGGCGGCCTGCTCGTCGAAGCTGATAACGCGCAAGCACTCGCAGACGGAATATTTTCGCTTTATGAAAATCCGCGTCTCGCTGAAGAACTCGGCACGAATGGTTTTCGCGAAGTGCGCGAGCAGTACAACGTGGCGCGCATGGCAGAGCGCGCGCTGGAAGTTTACGGCAGCGTTTCAGGACAACAGACTAAAGAACAGACGGAAGCGGTGCGCGCAGGCGCGGCTTGATTAAGAGCGCGCCTGCTCAGGTCGTAAAGGGGCTGAAAGAGATTGCTGGAAGTCGTAGACGTGTCAAAGGAGTATCCGACGCCGCAGGGGAAGCTTGGGATTCTTTCTCACGTTTCTCTTTCGCTCGCGCGCGGCGACGCCGTTTCCATCATGGGCCCATCGGGCAGCGGCAAGTCTACGCTGCTTTACATCATGGGCGCGCTTGAGCCGCCGACGAACGGCACCGTCCAGCTAGACGGCATGAATCCCTTCGCGTTGAAGGAGAAGGAGCTGGCCGCTTTTCGTAATCGAAAAATCGGTTTCGTCTTTCAGGATCACTGTCTGTTGCCGCAGTGCACCGTGTTGGAAAACGTCTTGACGCCGACGCTCGTGTCGGACGCAAACGGGCACTCGGCGGTGGAGCGTGCGCGCACGTTGCTTGAGCAGGTGGGCTTGTCAGAAAGAAGCGAGCATCGCCCGTCGGAATTGTCGGGCGGCGAAAAGCAGCGCGTCGCGGTCGCACGCGCGCTGATGATGAAACCCCTCGTCGTGTTGTGCGACGAGCCGACGGGAAACCTGGATCAGAAATCAGCGGCGACGGTCGGCTCGCTCTTACTGGAATTGCACGAGGGCCGGGAAACGATTCTCGTCGTCGTCACGCACAGCGCGGAGCTGGCCGCGCGTTTTCCCACGCGCTTTGAATTGCACGAGCAGAAATTAGAACGTGTGTAATGCGAACCCGCCTTCTACTCAAACGCAATCTACTCTACTTCTGGCGTACGAACCTCGCGGTTATCTCCGGAGTCGCGGCGGCGGTCGCCGTGCTCACGGGCGCGCTCATCGTAGGCGATTCCGTTCGCGCAAGCTTGAGCGACATCTTTCTGCAACGAATAGGGCGAGCCGACCACGTTGTCTCGTCCGCGAGCTTCTTCCGTGAACAACTCGCGGACGAGATACGAGGGGACAACGAGTTTGCTGCGGGTGGATTCGACGACGTGTGCCCACTGGTCGTGCTCGAAGCGACGGTCACGCACGAAGAGAGCGGGCGGCGCGCATCGCGCGTGCAGGTCTACGGCGTGGACGAAAGATTCTGGCGTTTTCACGGAAATCGATCCGCTATGTCGCCGCAGAATCGTGATGCTCTACTGAGCGAAAGCCTTGCGCGCGAGCTTCAGACAGGGACGGGCGACGCGATGCTCGTGCGTATGGAAATGCCTTCGGCCATCCCCACGGAATCGCTGCACGGGCGCAAGGATGATGTGGGGCACACGCTGCGCGTCTCTATGCGCGAGCGGCTCGCAGCCGCCGCGATGGGTGAATTTTCCGTTCGCCCGCAACAGGCGGAGGTGCGCGCGGTCTTTGTTCCCCTGCGCTTGTTGCAGAAAGAGCTTGAGCAGGAGGGCAAGGCCAACGCGCTGCTCGTCTCTGAAAAGAATTCCATCGGGCGAGCGGCTCAGGCGCAGACGGCGCTCCTTCAGCAAATTCTGAAGAAGAAAATCTCGCTCGAAGACATGGGCGTGCGGCTGCGTGCGATTCCTGAAGGGCGCAGTATTTCTTTGGAGAGCGAGAGCGGGCTTGTCCCCGACGCGCTGGCCGAAACCGCTATACGGACGGGTGGAGCGCAGATGAAGATGCGTCCCACGCGGATTCTCTCCTATCTGGCTAATACTATCCGCGTGGGCTCGCGCGAGATTCCGTATTCGATTGTCACCGCCACGGATGAAGAGAGCTTTGAGGGATTGAGACGCGTAGACGCAGAGACACAGGGACGCGTAGATGAAGCTGCGAAACCGGCCAGTGCTATCCCTACACAAGCCGGTGCAGCATCTACGTCACAACTGCCGCCGATTATCTTAAACGAATGGGCCGCGCGTGACCTGCAAACGAAAGCGGGCGATAAGGCAACACTGGAATATTACTTGTGGCAGGAAGGCGGTCGGCTCTTAACGCGCACTGCCGAGTTTCATGTAGCGGGTGTCGTGCCAATCAAAGGTCTCGCCGCCGACAGAAATTTAGTGCCCGATTATCCGGGCATCTCCGGCTCGGAATCGGTCGCGGATTGGGACCCGCCTTTTCCTGTGGACCTAGCGCGCGTGCGCCAGCAGGACGAGGATTACTGGGACGAGTATCAGACCACGCCGAAGGCTTTTATACAGCTCGCGATAGGACAGGAGCTGTGGCAATCGCGTTTCGGAAAACTGACTTCAATCAGGTTCGCTCTCCCTACGGATGCTGACGCGCAGGCGAGCCTCGATTCATTCGGCAGGAATTTAAGAGAAGCGATAGACCCCGCACAAATGGGCATCGCTCTTTTTGCGGCGCGTGCAGAGGGACTTCAAGCTTCGCGCGGCGCGACCGATTTCGGAGAATACTTTCTTTACTTCAGCTTCTTTCTTGTCGCTTCGGCGCTGCTGCTGGCGGCGCTCTTTTTCAAGCTCGGCATCGAACAACGCCTGCGCGAAATAGGCATCCTTCAAGCCACGGGCTTCGCGGCCTCGAAAATCCGCACGCAGTTTCTACTCGAAGGTTTTGTGCTCGCAAGTCTGGGAACTCTGCTCGGTCTGCTGGGCGCGCTCCTCTATGGCAGCTTGATGATGAAGGGTCTGCGCACGTGGTGGCAGGGGGCCGTAGGCACAACCATGCTGAGCCTGCACGTCTCCGCGACAACCTTAATCATAGGCAGCCTAGCCGGACTCGTCGCCGCCACGCTGTGCATTCTCTGGACTCTGCGCCGCGTGGCAAACGCTTCGACGCGCAGCCTTTTGTCCGGCACGCTCGACGGGGGAAAGCGAGACGCGGGGACGCGGAGACGCGGCGACGCGGAGATAAAGAAAGATGATGATGAAGAGAAAGCTATTCCTGTATCGCCGCGTCGCAGTGTCTCCGCGTCCCCGCGTCGCTCCTTCTCCGCGTCTCCGCGTCTCTTGATTGTCGCGGTTGTCTTCGGCTTGATAGGGCTCGTGTTGCTGTTGGCGGCTTCCTTGAATTGGGTGGCGGAGGCGGCGGGATTTTTCGGCGGGGGGACTGCGCTGCTCGTCGCTTTGCTCTGCCTGCAATCTTTCTGGCTGCGGCGTGAGCGTAAAAGCTTGATTCAGGGCAGCGGCTTTTGGGCGCTCGCGCGTTTGGGATTTCGCAACGCGACGCATAGACCGGGCCGAAGCGTCTTGTGCATCGCGCTCATAGCCTCTGCCGCTTTCATCATCGTCTCCGTGGATGCTTTCAGACGCGACGACCGCCGGCTTGCGATAGACAAAAAAGCTGGCGGCGGCGGTTATCCCCTGCTCGCGGAATCGTTGCTTCCTTTAGTTCAAGACCCGAACACGCCGGAAGGCCGCGACGCTTTGAACTTGACGGCGGGCGAAGAGGCTGCTGAATTGAAGGATGTTCATTTCGCGCGTTTTCGGCTGCGGCCCGGCGACGACGCAAGCTGTCTGAATCTTTACCAGCCGCGCAAGCCCCGTATTCTCGCGCCGACCGCTGATTTTCTTGAAGGCGGGCGTTTCAGTTTTCAATCGTCGCTGGCACAGACCGAAGAGGAAAAGAAAAATCCCTGGCTGCTTTTACAAAAGGAGAGCACGGACGGCTCTGTGCCCATCATTGCCGACGCCAATTCGCTCGCCTATGTTCTTCATCTCAAGCTCGGCGATGAATTTGTTCTTGATCAGGGCGATGACCGTGGCCCTGTTCGTTTGCGCGTTGTAGCGGCGCTCGCCGACAGCATTTTTCAGAGCGAGCTTTTGATGTCGGAAAAGAATTTCCTGCGCCTCTTCCCGGCGGAAGAGGGCTATCGCTTCTTTTTACTTGACGTCGCGCAGCCTGACAGAGCGAGCAAGGTTGCGACCGAGCTGGAAGAGAGACTGTCGGATTTCGGTTTCGACGTTGTAGAGACCAACGAGCGGCTCGCAGCTTTCCATCGCGTCGAAAATACTTTTATCTCTACGTTTCAAATGTTGGGCGGTCTGGGGCTTGTGCTGGGAACGCTCGGCCTTGGCGCAGTGCTGCTCAGGAATGTGCTGGAAAGGAGGCGCGAGCTGGCTTTGCTGCGCGCCGTAGGCTATAACCGCTCGCATTTCGCCGCGATGGTGATTGCGGAGAACGCTTTCCTGCTCCTCTGCGGGCTCGTGACGGGCGCGGCGTGCGCGTCTCTAGCCATCGCCCCAGTCATCTTTTCTCGCGGCGGTCAGCCTCCGACAGCTTCTTTGGGCATACTGCTTCTGGCCGTGCTGGTTTCAGGACTACTGGCGTCCCTCGTGGCAACTGTCGCCGCGCTCCGCTCTCCTTTGCTCGCGGCGCTGCGCGCAGAGTGAGACAAGATAAACTGAACGTAAGCTCGACCCGCCGCGCTGCGGAATTATAAATTGAAACCTCTGCCCACCTACGCGCACCTACTCAGTAGCAGGGATTCTCAAAACTTTTTACAGACTTTTTACAACGCGTCGTCTCGTTTCATTCATAATGTCGCTCCGGCCTGACTCGAAAAAATTTGCCGACGCCTGAAAGGAGAGATGATGAAGCAAAGGTCGTTTGTCCGGCTAGCGAAGTCTCTGTCGAAGAGGACCGTGTGGTCTCTGATTGCGATGCTCTTGTCATGGAGCGCTGCGTTTGCCGACAACTGGGCGCAGTTTCGCGGCCCCGGCAGCCAGGGCATCTCGCGCGAAACTAACCTCCCCGTGAAGTGGGACGCTTCCGCAGGCGTGCGCTGGAAGACGCGCCTTCCGGGGCCGGGCCATTCTTCGCCCGTCATCTGGGGCAACCGCGTGTTTCTCACAGCTTACAATCAGGAGAAGAAACAACTGCTTACCCTCGCTCTGGATAAAGCGACGGGCAAAGTTTTGTGGGAGCGGGCCGTGGAAGCTTCTCGCATAGAGCAGTATCATCCGACGAATGCGCCTGCGAGCCCTACGCCCGTCACCGACGGCAAACTGGTTTTCGTTTACTTCGGCTCAAGCGGATTGACGGCCTTTGATTTTAACGGCACCAAGGTCTGGGAAAATCGCTTCGGGCCTTTTCCGAACGAATGGGGCTCGGCCTCCTCGCCCATACTCTACAACGACCTGTTGATTTTGAACGTGGACACGGACGGGGAAGATTTTCTTCTGGCCGTGAATAAGCAGACGGGACGCAACGTCTGGAAAACGTCGCGCACGGATGTCAATCGTTCGTGGCCGACGCCTGTTGTGTGGAACGTTGCGGGCCGAGACGAGATCGTTGTAAGCGGAAGCGGGCGCGTCAAAAGTTATGACCCGAAAGACGGGAGCGAGTTGTGGGCCGTGGACGGGCTGACGCGCTGGGTGACGCCGACGCCCGTCATGGGCCACGGGATGATCTATGTCGCGTCGAACGGGCCGGGCGGAAACATCATCATGGCAATCAAACCGGGCGGGCGCGGCAACATCACAAGCTCACACGTCGCGTGGCGCTATGACAAGTCCGCGCCCTATTCGTCTTCGCCCGTCATCGTCGGCGATTATCTCTACTCCGTCAAAAACGGCGGCGTGATGACCTGTCTCAATGCCAAGACGGGCGAGGTCGCATGGCAGGAGCGTCTGCCCGCGCGCGGAGCTTTTTACGCCAGCCTCCTCGCGGCGGACGGCAAGATTTACGCCCTCAGTGAAGACGGCGAAGCAGCGGTCATCGCCGCCAAACCGACCTACGAGCTTTTGAGCTTTAACAAAATGGGCGAGCGAACCATGGCAACTCCATCCATCGCCGACGGACGATTGTTCATACGCTCAGACGATTACCTCTACTGCATCGGCAAATAATCAAAGCCCCTGAAAGGGGCGAGATATCAGTAGCCCAGCACGTCAGTGCTGGGACAACGGCAGCACAAGTTTTAATTGAGCCCCGTCAGGGGCGGCATCATGGGATGCCGCCCCTGACGGGGCTCAATCATTCATTCTACGCTTGTTCCCACGGCTCACGCCGTGGGCTACTGTTAAAGCGCCCCTTTCAGGGGCTCTGGTCTAGACTTTGTTCCTGCTCATATCGAACTCGCATTAAATTATGTCGCTGGCGAGCTTTTCACTTCCAAAAGCTCCGAAACGTTGCCGAACGGGTCTGCGAAGGCGACGAGCGGGCCGCTCGTGCTTTGACGCGGATTTTTATCCAGAATTTGGACGCCCGCCGCTCGCAGTTTTTCCAGCGCCGCAACTAGATTGTCGGTCTCGAAAACTATCGTGTAATAAGCGACGGCGTTCGGGTAAGAGCTTTTGATAGATTTCACGCCGGGGCGGTAGTGGAGCATGAAGCCGAAGGATTTGTCTTGATGACCGAGGGGCAAATCTTTTGGGAGATATTTTTCGCTGCGGACTAGAAAGCCTAGCTTGTTGCTGTAAAAATCGCGTGCCGTCTGCATGTCGGGGACGCTGAAGCCGTAATTGTAAAGCCTGGGCTCTTTGAAGGGCTCGACTTTGACAATCGTCTGGTGCATGAGCGAGATGCGACGGCCAAACGGGTCGCGTATAAAAATCGCGTAGCCGACGCCCTCCGTGCGTTTCTCGTTTTCCGCAAACTCCACACCCTTCGACTTCATCTTCGCAATAGCTTCGTCCAGATCGTTGACTTGCAGCGTGAAAGAAACGCCCGTATCCGTCGGCTCCGCTTTGCGCAATTTTTTCACCTTGAAGAGAATGAGACGATTGCGCTCGCCTGATTTCAGGACGACCGATTGCGGGTACGTGCTCCTGTCTTCAAGCTCAAAGCCGAGCTTGTCGCGGTAAAAAGATAAAGCCCTGTCCATGTCGTCAACGTTGATTTTGACGCCGTGCGTGCGAATCAGGGATTTCTCTTCGACGACGGCTGAGGGTGTAGAGACGCTGACTGCCATCGTCTTCAAGCGAGAGCCCGCGTCAAGACAAAGCAGTATGAGCATGAAATAGACAAGGGATTTCATTGAGCTTAATCCTCCGCTTCCGTATGGCGTTCCGTAGATTATAGGCGGAGGCGAGGCAGGAGTTCTGTGCCGAAGTTGCTATTTTTGACGGCGCATCTGTCGCGGGCTGGTGCCGAAGCGGCGACGGAAGAGGCGCGCAAACGCGCTCGGATTTTCAAAGCCGACGCTCAAGCAGATTTCGAGGATGGAAAGCTCGGGATTTTTAAGAAGCTGTTGCGCTTTTCTGAGACGCCGCTCCGTCAGATAGCTATGCGGCGTCGTGCGAAACGCCTGGCGAAAGAGACGCAGAAAATAGTGCTCTGAAAGACACGCTTCATGCGCCACACGCGCGAGCGTCAAATGTTCCGCGTAACAGGAATCAAGAAAATCACGGGCGCGCGTCAGGCGGCGATATAGCTCCACGCGCGTAGAGAGACGAAGGGCCGCTAGACGGCTGACCTCCGCGCAAGATTCCCTGTGAGTGCATAACAACCCGCGAGCGAGCGCGTGGAATTGCTCGTCGAGCCAGAGCCCCGGTGTGAGCCCCGCGTTTATCCTACGGTGAAGACTGGCTAAAAGCGGCGAGACAGTTTGGTCGTGACGATTGAGCTTCTGGAAAAACTCTACGGGCTGCCCGCTTTTCATCTCGGGGTCGTCGAGCAGTTTTTCGGCGGGCGTGATGAAAGGAGTGAGCACCTCTTGGGCGAACCTGTCACGGAAGAAGACGCAGAAGGATTCCACCTCTTCGTCCGATTCGATGTGGCTCGCGTAAAGTTGCTCGTTGTTCAAAACCAGATACGAGTCTTCATCGACGCTGATGCGTTGCCCTTCGACCTCGTAAGTCTCCTGACCTCTGAGCGTGGTCTTGATGGAGAGCGGAGCGGTGTGTCTCGTGTAGGCTATGTGACGCGCGCGGGCGATGACGACGACGTTGCTCTGACCGAAATGAGCGTAGTCGGATCTCGCTTCATCATGATTGCTTCCGGGGAATTGCCTGAGAATCATACTGATTTTAGATTTCGGAATGCGGATTGCGGATTGAAAAACCAAGAGCTTGATTCTTAAAATCCGCAATCCGAATTCCGCATTCCGAAATCGTTACGACTGCGGCTTGAAATAAAGGACGAGCCCTGCGCCGAGCGCGGCCAGCACAAAGCCCACGTAGAGCAGAGGATTGGGCGCGGTCTTGGGCGGGTGCAGCCAGAGCGAAAAGAGCACGTTGACGAGCGGCGCGCCCGCAAAGACGAGCGGCATCACGTAAGTCGGAAGCCCGCCGTACCTGAAAGCGAAGATGATGCAGATGGCCCCGAGCGCGCCCAAAGCGCCGCCCATCAGCGCCGACACAGAGCCTTTCATAGTGAACCCGTTCAGCTCGCCCTGTGAGCCGAGACCTATGAGGGGCACGATGACGCCTATCAGAAAGTAAGCCGCGCCGACGCACAAGAGAGCGCGCATGGGACTCCCGAGCGCGACCTGTCCTTTATGAAGTACGGGCCCGTACAACCCCCACGAAAGCGCCGCCAGCAAAGCGAAGATAATCCATACCATTAGAGACCTCGTGAATCGTAAATCGTAAATCGTAAATAGAAAAGACCGTTCGTCTATTTACGATTTACGATTCACGATTTACTAAAATGTAACTTTCAGCCCGAGCTGAATCTGCCTGGAAGACGTGACGGTCGTGCGTATCAGTCCGAAGGTCGAGACAGGCTGCTCGTTGTCGGCAGCGCCCGTGAAGGCCGTCAAAAGCGGCGGCCCGAAATTCGTCCGGTTGAAGACGTTGAAGACCTCCATGCGCAATTGTATGTTGGTGTTCTCGCCAAGACGCGACCAGCGCGTATTTTTGACGAGCGCCATGTCAAAGGTCTTCAGGTCCGGTCCAATCAGAGCGCCGCGCCCGACGTTGCCGAGCGTGCCCGCAGGCTGCAAGACAAACGCCGCCGGATTAAAGTAGCTGTTCGGATTGCCCGTCACAGCCGTCTCGTGCGTAAAGCCATCGGCAAAGCTCGGGCGGTCCTGGCCTATGCCGGGGCCTAAGGAAGGCGACCACTGCGAGCGCGAGCGATTGCGTTGCACAAACACGGTCAGCGGATTGCCGCTCCGCATCTGGCCTATGCCCGTCAATTCCCAACCGTCCAGAATCTTACCCGCCGCGCCTTTCATCCCACGCGCAAACGGTATCTCCCAGATAAAATTCATGACCCAGTTGTGCTTGGCGTGATAATCCGCGAGACCCTTGTTGTACTGAAGACCGAAGGGCTCAGGGTAAGCGGAGGTCGTCGCGTTGGTCGCGTCGGAGAAGAAGGTAGAAGCCTGCGTCGTATCAATGTTGCGCGAGAGCGTGTAGCTTGATTGGAAACTAAAGCCGCGACTCCAACGCTTTCTCACTTCGAGGATGAAAGCGTTATACCATGAATTTCCGTCCGAGCTTTTCAGCTCGATAGCCGTAAACGCTGTGTTCGGGCGCAACTGTCCAACAGGCCAGAACACAGTTCCGTCCGCGCGAAGCTGCGGCGTAGGCACGTTGACGTCACCGCTTCTCAAAAGATGAATCCCGCGCGAGCCCGCGTATCCGGCGGTGATGATGGTGTCGAACCAAAGCTCTCGCTGCACGTTCAGATTCCAGACCTGCACGTAAGGATTATCGAGATTGAACTGCACCGGACGCACGGAGATTGAGCCTGCGAACGAAGGGACTGGAAACGTAGGGTTGTTGACCACGGGGCGCGGCGTGGCGGGCGGATTCGTCACCGTCACAATCAGGTTCTGCTGGTTGTTCGTGTTGAAGTAGACGCCGTAGCCGCCGCGCACGCTCGTACGCCCGTCGCCAAACACGTCCCACGCGAACCCGACGCGCGGAGAAATATTTTTGTAAGTCGGATTTTCATAAAGCGGCCCGACCGTGGGCGCAGGCGCGAGCAAATCCGGCAGCGACGAATCACGCCCGTTCGTATCCAACGGCATGGTCGAAAACTCGTAGCGGAGTCCCAGATTCAAACTCAGACGCGGCGTCACGCGCCATGTGTCCTGCGCGTAAAAGCCAAAGAGCGTAAAGCGCCAGTGGCGGTCGAATGCTCCTTCGGGCGTCAAGCCAATGAAGCGCTGCGGGCGGTTCAAGAGAAAATCGCGCAGGCCCGGAAAGGTAAAAATGCCGAGGCTAAAGGTCGGATTGTACATGTTGTCGCGATAGTGCTCTGCGAGCGCGCCCGCTTTAATCAGATGGTTGCCGCGACTGTGCACCATCGCGTACTCGAAGTTGTAGACATTCTGCGTCAAACGTAGATTGACGGAAGACTGCGGGCCGAAGCGCGGGACGCCGCCGATGTCTATAGCGCCGATCATCGTGCGACCGGGCACGAAGGGCTGCAAGTTCTGCGAGACGTTGGCTTCGACATCCTGTCCTATGCGCGTGCGGCTGTAGCCTATGCGGAACGTGTTGACCGTGCGCGAAGAATAAGCCTGACGATATTCGCCCGTGAAGAACTGGTTGCGCGACAGGAACGTTCGCGGGAATTGCGGAAAGTCTGTCGGCAACAATTGGTCCGCGTCGTCAATCGTGTAACGCGCAAAGAACTGGTCGCGCTCGTTGCGGTTGTAATCGATTTTGAACTGCCCGAAATTTTGATCCAGCTTCTGGTTAAAGCCGAAGCTGTATTGCGCCAGCCCGCCGCCGAGATTAGCGCCGTTCGCGCGCGGGAACTCGTTCAGGTAAGGCTGAATCAAGGGGCTCACGGTGACGTTGCCGCCGGGAATAATTCCGAGCCGCGCGTTGTCGTCCGGCACGACCGTCGAGATGGTGCGCCCAAGATTTTCTCTTAAGCCTTCATAGCCCATGAAGAAAAAGACCTTGTCTCTTTTAATCGGGCCGCCTAGAGAGAAGCCGAACTGGTTGCGCTTGAATTCAGGCTTGCGCAGCCCGTCAAAGAAATTGCGCGCGTCCAGATTGTCGTTGCGATGAAAGTAAAAGAGGCTTCCCTGAAAAGTGTTCGAGCCGGACTTGCTGATGATGTTGATTTGACCGCCGGAGTTGCGCCCGTACTCCGCCGAGTAGGAATTGGTCTCGACGCGAAACTCACGGATAGTCTCAAGCCCGAGCGCGGTCGAGGCGGCGCTCCCCGCAGGTCCGTTGGTAATATCGTTCTGCGGCGTGCCGTCCAGAAGATAAACGTTCGAGCGCGGATCTTGCCCGTTGATGCTCATGGCGAGGCCGTGTGCGACGACAGAGCCGCCGTCGCGATTCGGGAAGGGAATCACACCCGGCTGAAGCAAGGCGAGGTCTGTGTAGTTTCTGCCATTCAAGGGCAGCTCGCGTATAGCGCGCTCGCCGACCAGATAGCTCAGCTCCTGCGATTGCGTGTTGACGAGCGCCTCGCCGCCCGTGACCTCAATCGTATTAACTATGCCCGCCACCTGCATCAAGAGGCTGATGGAGAGCGTTTCACCGACCGTCAGATTTACATCTTTATGGATTAATTTCTCAAAACCCGACAGCTCGGCTGTGATTTCGTACGCGCCCACGGGTAATCCCGGAAACACAAACCGGCCTTCGTCCGTACTTACAGTTGTCCGCGCAAGTCCGGTATCGATCTGGCGCGCCGTGAGCTTTGCTCCGACCAGTAATGCGCCGCTGGTGTCCTTCACATCGCCGGTCAGTGTGCTGGTAGTGGATTGCGCTCCTGCGAGCGTGACGAACGAGAGCAGAAAAGTTATGGTGATGATGGTTTGAGCGAGCGTGCGCAATTGATTTTGAAGATGATGCATAATTGTTTTTGATTGCTCCAACGGACCTTAAGCGGGCCACAGCTTTATACTCGGCATTCTAGCAATTAGTTTCAGGTTTTAATAGAAGGTTGCCTCGCTCAAACACAGATTGAGCGAGAGATTGGCCCTCTTTTTACAGTTTTTTTACAACGTGCGGCAGCGATGGCTGTCATAATACGGCGCTCGGTCTATTGTTTAACGTCGCCGTCTGTCGAGAGCCACACCGAAAAGGTTAAGGAGAACTCGAACCTTGAAGTCTGTAGCTTCATTACTCTTCGTCCTTTCTATTCTCTTGTTTCCGGCTCCGTCCAACGCGCAAACCTCTCGCGCCTCGCTCAGAGGCCGCGTGACCAACGCGACCGGAGCGGAAATCCCCGGAGCGCAAATCCGGCTCACACACATCGACACAAATGAAATGCGCGAAGCGGCGGCGACCGCCGACGGCGAGTTCACGCTCTCGCAATTGCCGCCCGGCGCGTATCGTCTGGAAGTTGAATCAACGGGCTACGGAAAATACGCGAAGCAGTTTGAGCTGCAAGTCAACCAGATTCAAAGACTCGACGTGGTGCTCGAAGTCGGGCCGCTGCCGGTGGAAGTCGTTGACGTCTCGGACAACCTTCCGCCCATCAAGAAGGATTCGGCGGCGCAAGGCACGGTGATAGAGAATCGGCAGGTCGTGGGCCTGCCGCTCGACGGGCGAAACTTTTATGAATTGAGTCTGCTTGTGCCGGGTGCTGTGCCCGCCGCGCCGGGTTCCGCCGGAAGCGTGCGCGGCGACTTCGCCTTTAGCGTCAACGGCGCGCGCGAAGACTCCAACAACTTTTTGCTCGACGGCGTCTACAACGTAGACCCCAAGCTCAACACCTTCGGCGTCCGCCCCTCTGTCGATGCTATACGCGAATTTGAGATGCTGACCTCGACCTACGACGCTTCGTTCGGGCGCAACCCCGGCGCGCAGGTCAACGTCGTGCTCAAGACCGGGTCGAACATGTTCAAAGGAAGCGTCTACGAGTTTTTCCGCAACGGCGCTCTGGACGCGCGCAACTTCTTTGCTCCCGGCGACGAGCCCGCGCCCAAGTACCAGCGCAACCAGTTTGGCTTCTCTCTCGGCGGACCAATCAGGCGCGACCGCCTCTTCTTCTTTGTGGACTACGAAGGCACGCGCGCACGCGAAGGCATCACGCGCATCACAAATGTTCCGACAGAGGCCGAGCGCGCGGGCGACTTTTCGCAAAGCTTCCTACCCGCGCCCGTTGACCCTTTATCGCGCCTGCCCTTTCCGGGAAATCGCGTCCCCGACATTGCCATCAACCCTATAGGGCGCGCGATTGCTAATCTCTATCCACTGCCGAACCGCGCAGACCCCATTCAGAATTTCGTCTCCTCCCCAACACAGCGCGACCGCAACGACACGTTCGATGTCCGTGTGGACTACCTGTTGACGAATAATTCGAGCATGATTTTCCGCTACAGCTTCGGCGACCGCGATCTCTTCGAGCCTTTTACGGGCACGACCTTTTCACTTGTGCCCGGTTACGGCGCAACCATCCCGCGCCGCAGCCAGAACCTGATGCTGAGCGAAACGCACATCTTCAGTCCGGTCTTCATGAATGACCTGCGCCTTGCTTATAACCGCGTCGCCTCTGCTGTGATTCAGGAGAACGCAGGGACAAGCATCAACCGTCAGGTCGGCTTGCCGGAGCTGTCGAACAATCCGCGAGATTTCGGTCTGAGCTTTATCTCCGTGACGGGCTTTTCGCCGCTCGGGCAGGAAGGCAACAACCCGCAATCGAGCGTGACGAATACTTATCAGGTGCTCGACACGGCGACTTACGCGCGCGGGACGCACATGCTGAATTTCGGCGTTGACCTGCGCTTCGTACAGCAGAACGCTTTCCGCGATGTACAGTCGCGCGGCTTTCTGACCTTCTCCAATAGCGCAGGCATTACGAATAACGCGCTCGCAGACCTGCTTCTGGGCTTCCCGCTCCTGACGGGCGGCGCGCGTCTCGACAACGCGCAACACCTTCGCACCAATAGCTACAACTTCTTCATCAACGATAGCTGGCGCATAAGCCCTCGCTTTACACTGAACGCGGGGCTTCGTTACGAGTACAACTCGCCGCCCGTTGATGCCGAAGACCGCGCCAACGTTTACGACGCCGCGACTCAATCGCTTGTTCCGGTCGGGACGGGCGGTGTCCCGCGAAGCGGCTCTGAAGCGGACAAAAATAATTTCGCGCCGCGCGTAGGATTCGCGTGGACCTTGGGCGATGAAGGCAAGACTGTCGTGCGCGCGGGCTACGGTATTTATTATGACCAGTCGGCGCTCGCTCCCGGCGAAGCTCTTTACTTCAACGCGCCCTATTTTGATTTCAATCTCTATTTCCCGCTCGGGCCTGCGTTTCCGCTCACGGTCAACAATCCGTTCCCTAGCTTCTTCCCGTTCCCTCTGCCCGATTCGGCGCTTGCTATCCAGCGCGACCTGCGCACGGCCTACATGCAGCACTGGAGCCTGAGCTTCCAGCAGGAATTGGGCGGCAGCCGCGTGCTTGAGGTTTCTTACGTCGGCTCCAAAGGGACAAAGCTTCTGGCCGCGCGCGACATCAATCAGGGAATCCCGAACGCGTTTCAGTTGCCGTTTCCCATTCGGCCCGTGCCGCAATTCGACGACATCAACATTCTGGAATCACGCGCCAACTCAAACTACAACAGCCTGCAAGTTCGTCTTCAGCAGCGACTGGACTTTGGCCTCTCATTGCTTGCGGCCTACACTTGGTCGAAATCAATCGACGATGCATCGAACTTTTTCACCAGCTCCGGCGACCCGAACTTCCCGCAGAACAGTCTGGACCTGAGCGCCGAGCGCGGCCTGTCGAACTTCGACGTTCGTCATCGCCTGTCGGTCAGCTACAACTACGACCTGCCGTTTGGGAAGGGCCGCGAATACTTAAATGACGAGGGCTGGATTTCCACGGTCCTGAGCGGCTGGCAGGCGAACGGCATCGTCACCTTGCAGACGGGCCGTCCCTTCACAGTTGCGCTTGTGCAGGAGCTTGACCGTAGCGGCACGGGACGTTCTTCTCTGGGCTTTGGTGCGAATGATCGCCCGAACATCGTCGGTATAGCGCCCGTTTCAAATCCGACGCCCGCGCGTTGGTTCAACACGGCGGCGTTCGCGCTTCAGCCCCTTGGAACTTTCGGCAACGCGGGTCGAAACATTCTGACGGGGCCGGGCTATCAAAACGTCAACGCCTCGCTCGTGAAGAACACGTGGCTGACGGAGCGTTATAACCTGCAATTTCGCGCGGAAGTTTTTAATCTCTTCAATCATCCGAACTTTAACTTGCCGGACAACTTCTTCGGCTCGCCGACCTTTGGCCGCATACTGTCTGCGCGCGACCCGCGCCACATACAGTTCGGCATGAAGCTGCTCTTTTAATTTTTCGAGGAGACCGGGAGGAGTGAAAGTTTTGAACAAGCACATCGGGATTTTGTTGCTCGTCGCGAGCCTGCTCGCTCCTTTGACAGCGCTCGCGGCGAATAGCGATTGGCCGCAGTGGCGCGGGCCACGACGCGACGGCTCTGTAACAGACTTTACAGCGCCCGCCGCGTGGCCCAAGGCTTTGAAAGAGCAGTGGAAGGTGACGGTCGGCGTGGGTCATTCGTCGCCGCTTCTGGTTGGCGACCGCGTCTATGTTTTCGCGCGGCAGGGCGAAGAAGAAGTCTTGCTCTCTTTGGACGCGGCCACCGGAAAAGAGATCTGGCGCGCGGGCCAGCAGGCTGTGCCTTACGAGATGAACCCGGCGGCGCTCGGCCACGGCAAGGGGCCAAAGTCAACGCCCGTCTACGCGGGCGGCAAGATTTATACCTTGGGCATCACGGGCATTCTTTCCGCTCACGACGCGAAGACGGGCCGCATCGTCTGGCGCAAAGAGTTTTCCAAAGAGTACCCGGCGACTTCGCCGCTTTACGGCACGGCCATGTCGCCTGTAGTCGAGGGCGGTCTCGTCATCGCACACGTCGGCGGTCAGGACAAGGGCGCGCTCACTGCGTTTGACGCCGCGACGGGTCAGGTCAAATGGGCTTACAACGCGGACGGGCCTGCTTATTCGTCACCGATTGTCGTCACGCTCGCGGGCGTGCGTCAGGTCGTCACCTTCACGCAGCGAGACTTCGTAGGAATCAACGTCGCTAACGGAAAGCTCTTGTGGAAGCTCCCTGCCAAATCCGCTTACGACACGAACTCCGTCACGGCCATCAACTACAAAGACACGCTGATTTTCTCAAGGGAGGATCAGGGCATCACGGCCATACGCCTGACAAAGCGCGGCGAGGAAATGACGGCGCAGGAAGTCTGGAACAATCGCGAGAACGAGCTATACATGAACTCGCCCGTCCTCGAAGGTAATCAACTGATCGGCCTCTCCATACGTAAGAAGGGGCAGTTCTTTGCGATTGACGCGGAGACTGGAAAAACTTTGTGGCAAAGCGCCGGGCGCATGGGCGAGAACGCGGCGATTCTCAACGCCGGAAAGGTTCTCTTGCTCCTGACGAACGAGGCCAAGCTCGTCGTGCTCGGCCCGAGCGCAACTGAGTATAAGCCCCTCGCGGAATACACGGTCGCGCAGAGCCCGACGTGGGCGCATCCAGTCGCGGCGGGCAATCGCATTCTGGTCAAAGACGAAACGACCCTCGCCGCGTTATCGTTTTGAGTTTCAAGCGCGAGCGGAAATTTCGCGTGAAGGAGTAGAGCGATGGCAAACGGTCGTGTTTCAAGAAGAGATTTTGTTTACCTGTGCATAGGCGGCGGGCTTCTTGCAGCAGGCTTTCCACTGGCGCGCGTCATCTCGCAATCCAAGGACGGGAAGAAATATCTAATCTTGAATCCGACGCCGAGCAACACGCTCGGTCCCTATTACAAGCCGGGTGCGCCGCGTAGAGAAAAGCTCACTGAGGCAAACGAGAAGGGCACGCCCTTGCTCGTCACAGGGCGCGTCTTCAACATTGAGGGCAAGCCCTTGACGAATGCCACTGTGGAAGTCTTTCACGCCAACGCGATGGGCGATTACGACATGGAGGGCTGGCGCTGGCGCGGCGAGATTCCTTTGAACGCAGGCGGCGAATACAGTTATGAAACGGTTATGCCGGGACAGTACGGCGGGCGCGCACAGCACGTGCACTACATGATTAATGCGCCGGGGCATAAACGACTGGTCACACAGCTCTACTTCGAGAATGACCCGAAGTTTGCGGGCAATCCGGACAAGAACTACACACGAGACGGCCTTGTCTGGCACAGAGAATTGATTCGGCCCGTCGCGAACATCAACCGCAACGGCACGGCTTACTCCGCCGTTACCTTTGACATCTGTTTAGAGAAAGCATGAAGCGCTAGGTCGCTCGGAAAAACGCTATGAAAAAAATTGCATTGTTGATTGCGTTCGCCGTTCTTGTATGCGCCGCTCTCTGGCTGCCGGTGTGGGCGGAAAGCACGGAAGATGCCGCCGTGCGCCAGACCCTCAACTATTATTTACAGGGACACGCGACCGGCAACGGAGATTTTCAGAGAAAAGCTTTCCACCCGGAAGCAAAGCTCTTCTGGATACGCGACGGGAAGTTTACGCAGCGCACCAGCGAGGAGTTCGCAGCCGGGTTCAACGGCAAGCCTGCGCCCGATGAAGCGCAACGCAAGCGCTCTATAGAGAGCGTAGACATCACGGGCAATGCTGCGGTTGCCAAGATAGTGCTCGATTATCCGAGCGTGCGTTTCACGGACTACATGTCTCTGCTCAAGATTGATGGCGAATGGAAGATAGTCAACAAGACCTTTGTAGCAGAGCCTAAGAAGTAGTTTGAAAAGTAACTGTCATTCGTTTAGCTCCGTAGGAGCGTGGATGTTTATAGCTCGCAGGCGACAAATCATAACAAGCTCCGTAGGAGCGGCATGTTCTTCATCCGCGACATGACGCTCCTACGGAGCTTGATTCTAGATTGATGTCGTTAACTATAAACATTAAGTCCCTACGGGACTTTTCAAACAAGCTTCTAAGACGCGCCCTTGAAAGTGAAGACGAGAATGGTGGTTGACTTCCGGGCCTGCTTCGTCGTAGAAGCACTCAGTAGCCGGTCAGACGATGGCTCAAAGGAGGGTTCTACTTGAAACAGATTGAGAAGGTTGCTGCGCTTCTCTGCGCTTTGCTCTTAAGTTGCGCGTGCCAGAAGGCCATCGCGCCGGGCGGAAACTCAAACACGGCGAACGCAAACGCGAACGCGAACGCGCAGCAGGCGGGGCAGCCGCCCGCGCCGACCAAGACGCACTTGAAAATCGGCGACGTTGCGCCGGACTTTACGCTCACCGACACCAACGGCAGCCCCGTCAGGCTCGCAGATTTTCGCGGCAAGAAGAATGTCGTGCTCGCCTTTTACGTGCTGGCTTTTACCGGCGGTTGAACGAAAGAATTGAAGGCGTATCAGGCTGATATCGCCAAGTTTGAAGCGAACGAAACACAGGTGCTGGGAATCAGCGTTGACAGCTTTGCCGCCAACAAACGCTTTGGCGAAGACATAGGCGTGACGTTTCCGCTCCTGAGCGATTTCAAACGTCAGGTCGTCAAACTCTACGGCATCTTTGACGAAGAGCGTGGCTTCGGCACACGCGCCAGCTTCGTCATTAATAAAGACGGCATCATCGAGCACATAGAACAGGGCACGTCCGCGATTGACCCGACGGGCGCTTACCAGGCTTGCAGCATGCTCGATAAGAAATCTTAAGCGAGGAGACCTCCAGAATGAGACGAAAGATTTTAACCGCTTGCACGATGTTCGCGGTCTTTGCCTTGAGCCTGATGGCCGTCGCGGCGAAAGCCGATTTCAACGGCACGTGGAACCTGGACCAGAGCCGCAGCATAGGACTTCCGCCCGGCACGAACCAAATTATGATCGTCACGCAGACGGGCGAGCGCATAGACCTTGAGACCAAAATCATCAACGCGCAGGGCGAGCGGAGCGTCAAGGACAGTTATACACTCGATGGCCGTGAGGCGGATTTTGTGCCGCAGGGACCGCAGGGGCCAAACGGCAAGGGCAAGCGCAAGTCAACGTGGCTGCCCAGAGGCAACGGCATCGTCGTCGAAGAGGACATGATGCTTCCGGGGCAGGGAGGAGCGACCGTCAACGTCAAACAGATACGTAAGTGGACGCTCTCGCCCGACGGCCAGACGCTCACGATAGACATGTTCATAGACAACCCGAACGGCTCCTTCGAAGTCAAACGCATCTTTATCAAGAAGACGAGCTAAGCCCCGCGAGGGGCGAGATACCAGTAGCCCACATCGTCAGATGTGGGTTATGTGTCAACCATCATGATAGAGCCCCGTGAGGGGCGACATCAATCGAATGTCGCCCCTCACGGGGCTTCGGAATTTAATCGCGACGTATGTTCCCACCACTTACATGGTGGGCTACTGATATCTCGCCCCTCGCGGGGCTTCACCTTTTTTTCACTGCGCCGCGATGTTGTAGCAGGCCATGTCGGTGGAGTTACGTATAAGTAGGCGACCGTCCGCGATGGCCGGGACGTTCCACGTTCTTCCCGTCAGGGCGGCGAAGCGCGCAACTTCCGTGTGCTGGTCGGGCGTGGCGCGCACCAGAACTACCTGTCCGTCTTCGGTCGTGATAACGAGATGGCCGCTCGCCAGTAGCAACTGGCCGTAGCCGTAGCGACCGCCTTTCCATTTACGCTCGCCCGTCTCGACGTTGACGCACGTCAGGATGCCTTCGTCGAGGCCGTAGATGTAACCGTTATGAAGAACGGAGCTATTGAACTTGTTCTTCATGGAATTGTTTTCCCAGGCCTTGCGCGCCGCGAAGGATTTGCCGGAGCCCGTGACTTCGACGAGCGCCGCGCCCTTGCCGTAGCCTGCCGAGATGAAGAAGCGGTTATTATTGACCGGGATGGGTTGCGAGACGTTGATGCTCGCGCCGTTCTGCCACGGAGTCTCCCATAGAAGCGCGCCGTCTTCGGGCGCGACGCCGACGATGCGGGAAGATGTCACGACTAAAACCTGACGGCGGCCAGCGAGCGTCACCAGCATGGGCGAAGTGTAGGACGCTTGATCGTCCAGCGCTTTCCAGATGGGTGCTCCCGTCGCTTTGTTATAAGCCACGACGGATTTTCCGCCAGAGCCTCCGGGCAGCACAATCACTTTATCATCCACGATGAGCGGCGAAGCCGCCATCCCCCATTCTATGTTCGACGCGCCGTTGTCTTTGAGGATGTTGCGATTCCAAAACATCTTGCCGGTCTTAGCATCAAGAACGCGAAGCTCGCCTTCGGCTCCGAGCGCGTAGACGCGACCGTCGCTCCATGTAGGTGTCGAGCGTGGGCCGTCGCCGCCTAAGGATTCACGAAACTCCGCGTTCCAGGCGTTGGTCCAAAGCTCGCGGCCCGTCTGAAGGTCGTAAGCGGCGACAACTTCCTGCGCGCGACGCTGCTCTATGGTAAAGGCTCTGCCTTCTGCGACGACGAATGAAGCATAGCCGCCGCCCACGGGTTGCTTCCACAGTCGCGGCAAGCCTTCGGCGGGCCAGTTGGTGCGAATCGGCGTCTGCTCGTAACGACCATCGCGACCGGGGCCGCGAAAATCGATCCAGTAGTTGCGCCCCGCCGGAGCGCCGTCCGCGTGCGCCATGTCTGTAGAAGTGCCGTCGGCTGTTTGGCCGGGCTGCGCGGCCTGGCCTGCGTCGGCGGGCGCGGCTGCGGGTTGAGATGCATTTGCGGGCGCGGCTGTGCCGCTTTGCGCAGCCTGCTCGCGCTGCTGCGCGCGGTGTCGCTCAAGCTCTGCGTAATGATCGTCGCCCATCCCGCGACGCCAGACGGTGAAGAGAAAGATATAACCGGCTATGAACGCCACGAGGCAGAGCGAGCCCAGAGCTTTGCGGCGCGTGTCCAAATCGCTGCGCGTCCAGAGCAGAACCAACCCGAGCGGAGGCAGCAGGATTGATGCCACTATCAGAACCGTCACGGAACGATACCAGGGCGTTGATTCTTGTTGCTCGAACATCTCAACCTCCTCTGGGAATTTGCGATTTGCGATTGCCGATTTTAGATTGGATAAGGACAAATCAAAGGTTTGAATTTAAAAGCTTTTCATCCTTATCCAATCGAAAATCGCAAATCTAAAATCTAAAATTCCCTAGCTTTTGCCTATGCAGTACAGGTTCTTCTCGCCGCGTATGAAAATCTTGCCGTCTGCGATGGCGGGCGACGAGTAGACCGGCTCGTCTATGGAGTTTGTGCCGATGACTTCGTGTTTGGGACCGGCCTTGATGATAAAAGTGTCGCCGTCTTCGCTGGTTAAGAGCAGCTTGCCGTCAAAGGCTACGGGCGAGCCTGTGAAGGTCGCGGGGATGGGGACGCGCCCGCCTTCGTACATCACTTTGCCCGTCTTGGCTTCCAGCGCAGTCATGATGCCGCGATCCGTTATCAGGTAAACATAGTCGCCGTAGAGAATCGGAGAGGGAACGTAGGCCGTGCCCTTCGTGAATGTCCAGAGCAGGTTTTTCTCCGCGACTTCGCCCGCGCCGCCGAGCGGGATAGCCATCGCAATCTTGGCCGGATACCCGGCGGCGACAATCACCGTGTCGCTCGTCGCCACCGGAGACGGAATAGCGTTGCTTTCAAGACCCTTGCTGCGCCACAGCTCCTTGCCCGTCAGAGGGTCGTAAGCGATGATAGCTTCCGTGCCGGTCGTAATCAATTCCGCGCGCTTGGCCGTCTTGACGACAATGGGCGTGGAAAAGCTGGCCTGAATTTTGCGCGGCGTCTTCCAGACCTGCTTGCCGGTTTTTTTGTCTAGCGCCGTGATAAAGGAGTTGTCTCCGTTCTCCTCGTCGGCCTGTATGATAATCAGGTCCTGATAGAGCACAGGGGAAGTGCCCGTGCCCATTCCCTGATTGCCCCACTTGCCTAGGTCAGCTTTCCAGGCGAGCTTGCCGTTGAAGTCATAAGCGTAGAGACCTTCGGAGCCGAAGTAGGCGTAGACGAGTTTGCCGTCGGTGACGGACGTCGAGGCGGCGTAGCTGCTCTTGCGGTGGCGATCGTCATAGGGAGTTCCTTCCCATGCCGTGCGCTCCCACAAGACCTTGCCCGTGTTGCTGTCGAGCGCGATGACCTTGAAGGCGTGTTTGCGATTAGCGCCGACGCTGTCCGGATGGACCCACGGCTTGCCTTCGATAAGATGCGTGACCGCTTTTGCTCCGGGCACAATCTCGCCTTCGACGGCGGTGGTCAAAAACACACGGTTGCCCCAGACAATCGGAGACGAATGACCACGGCCCACAATCGGCGTCTTCCATTGAACGTTCTTTGTGCTGGACCATGCGAGGGGTAGATTTTTTTCGGGCGAGATGCCTGTGCTTTCAGGCCCGCGCCATTGCGGCCAGTTGGAGCCTGCGGCGAGGCTTCGCAGTGACGGGTTAAGCGTAAAGAGAGTCGCGAGCGAAACGACAAGAGCGAAGAAAAGATGGGCACGGCGTACTTTCATCTTCCGATTTCTCCTCAAGTGAACAGTTTTTAAGAGATGGGGCGATACGAAATTTCGTAAGTTATCCGATAGTCTGCCGCGAATGCGACCGCTCGGCAGAAAGCGTATTCGCTAAGCGTAGAAGGAATACACCTCTTAAACGTTCACGACCACGGAAAGGTTTCTCCCACCGGGTCTCAGGAAGGCGGCTGCGCGAGGGGCAGCTTGACACTTCGAGACCGGGCGTCAGAAAGTTTGGCTCGCTCATCTACGGGCGCGCGCCGATTGTACATCGTAATCGCTCAGAGGTAACGTAAACGCGCCACTTTTTACCATTTTTTTACAACTCTTTCCAGAGAGTGGCATCATAATCTTGCCTTCATTGACAGAGAGCGTAAACTTATACGGTCCTGTTTCGTAAAACCACTGAGATAAAAACAGGCGCGCACCATTTACCGGCTTCTTCAGGCAGGGGAGGCGCGCGACCCTTTCCATAGGAATCAGAAGGACAACGGATGATGAACCCGTTTCTCAAGACGCTTCCTGCGGCGCTCGCCGCACTCGTTCTCATAGTCTCTCTCAACCAGTTTGCCGCCGCCGCCGATTGGGCTGAATGGCGCGGGCCGCGACGCGATGGCGTCTCGGCGGAAAAGAACCTCCCTGCGAAGTGGTCTCCGGCGGGCGAGAATCTCGCGTGGAAAGCGCCTTACGGCGGACGCTCGGCTCCGATTGTGATGGGCGACCGCGTTTACCTACAAACTGCCGTGGGCCGTGGAGAGAACCTTCAGGAGCGCGTCCTATGCCTGAACGCAGACACGGGCAAGCTCATCTGGGAGCATCGCTTCAACATCTTTATGTCGGATGTGCCGCCGCACCGCGTCGGGTGGGCTTCGCCTGTGGGCGACACTGCGACGGGCAACATCTACGTGCTGGGCGTCGGCGGCTCTCTGCTTGCTTTGTCAAAAGACGGAAAAGTTTTATGGGAGCGTTCGCTTGGCGAAGACTTCGGGCTGTTGACCACGCACGGTGGGCGCACCGTCTCGCCCATCATTGACCAGGATAACGTTATCGTGAGCGGCGTGACCTTTAGCTGGGGCACTCAATCGGGCGGCGTCCATCGCTTCATGGCTTTCGACAAGAAGACAGGCGAAGTCATCTGGACCAGCGCGCCCGGCGGTCGCCCCTATGACACTACATACGCGCCGCCCATCATCGCCGAAGTGGGCGGCATGCGTCTTCTCATACAAGGCACGAGCGACGGTTTTGTACACGCCATCAAACCCGGAACGGGCGAGCCTGTCTGGAAGATAGAGGTTTCAAAGCGCGGGCTTAACACCGGCGTCGTCGTCAGCGGCACAACCGCCTTGATTACGCACAGCGAAGAAAATCTTGCTTCGAGCGAGATGGGCATGATCGCCGCGCTCGACGCGTCGTTGAAAGGCGCGTTGAAGCAGGAGCAATTTAAGTGGAGCGTGCTCGGCTGGCAGGGCGGCTTCTCTTCGCCCGTGCTCGACGGCGACCGTCTTTACCAGGTGGACAACGGCGCAAACCTCGCGGCCTTTGATGTCAACACGGGCAAGCAACTGTGGCTGCAAAATCTTGGCACGATTCAGAAGGCGTCGCCCGTCTTTGCGGACGGCAAGCTCTACGTCGGCACGGAGAATGGCAAGTTTTTCATCATCGAGCCTTCGGCCACAGGGGCAAAGGTTCTGGACGAAGACCAATTAGGCACAGAGGCTCTGCCCGAAGCCATCATCGCCTCCGTAGCCGTCTCGAACGGGCACATCTTTCTAGTGACTGATACGGCCACCTATTGCATAGGGAAAACAAGGGCGTCTGAGTCCCGTAGAATCGTGGACACCAGCATTATTGTGAGCAGCCCGGACAGAGCCCCGGCCAACGCGACCGCCACATACGTACAGGTTGTTCCAACGGAATTGATGTTGCAGCCGGGACAGCAGGTGGATTTCCGCGTGCGTCTCTTTGACGAGCGCGGAAGTTTTATACGCGAAGAAAAGGGTGCGACGTGGTCGCTCGATAAACTTAACGGCAAAGTGGAAAATGGAAAGTTCACGGCTTCGTCGGACGCGGTCGTCCAGACAGGGGTTGTCAAAGCGACTGTCGGGAACATCACGGGCGAGGCGCGCGTGCGCGTCATTCCGCCCCTGCCATGGAGCGAAAATTTTGACGCGATGACGCCGAACACTTTCCCGCAGCACTGGACCAACGTCGGGGGGAAATACATGGTACGCGAAATGGATGGAAACCGCGTGCTCGTCAAAACCATCACGGGCTCAAGCTTGATGACGCGCGCGCGTACCTTTATGGGGCTGCCCACGCTCTCGAATTACACGGTCGAGGCGGACGTGCGCGCAACGGAGAAGCGCCGCCAGTTGGGTGATGCCGGGGTGATAGCGCAGCGCTACGCGCTCGTGCTATACGGAAACAGCCAGAAGCTTGAGCTTGAGCCGTGGCAGCCCGAGACGGCGCGCACCGTCGCAGTGCCTTTCGCGTGGAAGGCCGATACGTGGTATCGCGTCAAGCTCGAAGTACAGAACCTGCCGGACGGGCGCGTGCGCGCACGCGGCAAGGCGTGGCCCGCAGGCGAGCCGGAGCCCGCCGCGTGGGCCATCGAGCGCATTGACCCGATTCCAAATCGTCAGGGCAGCCCCGGACTCTACGGCAGCGCCATCGGCGAAATCTTCTTCGACAACTTAAAAGTAACTCCCAATAAGTAAGCAGTAAAAAGTGAGCAGTGAGCAGAGGTTGATTGATAATGATGACGAAGGGTTTGCTAAAAAGGATGAATAGAAAATCAATGACGAAAGCGTTGGCCGTAGCAATGTTGAGCTTGCTGCTCACTGCTCACTGCTTACTGCTTACTCCTTCTCCCGTCTCCGCTTCCGATCCGGGCTCGGGCGATTGGCCCATGTGGGGCGGGACACCCGACCGCAACATGGTCTCGAACATGAAGGGTCTGCCCACGACGTGGGACGTGCAGAAAAAGACTAACGTCAAGTGGGTGGCCGAGCTTGGCTCGCAAACTTACGGCAACATCACCGTGGCGGGCGGCATCGTCTTTGTCGGCACGAACAACGAAGGCAAGCGCGATCCCAAGATTACGGGTGACAAGGGCGTGTTGATGGCTTTCCGCGAATCGGACGGCACGTTTTTGTGGCAGGCCGTGCATGACAAGCTCGAATCCGGGCGCGTCAACGACTGGCCGTATCAGGGCATAGCCTCTTCACCCTTGGTCGAAGGCGACCGCGTCTATTACGTCTCGAATCGGGCGGAGCTGATGTGCGTTGACAAGGAAGGATTTCGCGATAAGGAGAACGACGGACCCGTGACGGACGAAAAGCTCACGGGCGAGACGAACATGGACGTTGTCTGGCGCATGGACATGATGGAAGAGGTCGGCTCTTTCCCGCACAACCTCGCCAACTCTTCGCCGGTCACGTATGGCGACCTGATGTTCGTCAGCACTTCAAACGGTCAGGACGAAAGCCACGTCAATGTCCCGAGCCCGAAAGCGCCCTCCATCATCGCCGTCAATAAAAAGACGGGCAAGCTCGTCTGGGAAGACAATTCCGTCGGCAATCGTATCCTGCACGGGCAGTGGTCCACGCCTTCCGTTGGAAAAATCGGCGGCGTCGATCAGGTTGTGATGGGACAGGGCGACGGCTGGGTACGCGGTTACGAAGCGGCGACGGGAAAGAAGCTCTGGGAGTTTGACACGAATCCAAAAGACTCTGTGTGGCCCAAGACCAGGAACGAGATTATCTCGACGCCTGTGATTTACGAAGACAAGGTTTACTTAGCCAACGGGCAAGACCCGGAGCACGGCGAAGGCGTCGGGCACATGTACTGCATAGACGCCACCAAGCGCGGCGACATCACGAAGACGGGCGTCGTCTGGCACTACGACAAAATCCGCCGCTCCATCTCGACACCGGCTATTAAAGACGGTCTGGTTTATCAACCGGACTTCAGCGGCTTTCTGCATTGTCTTGATGCCAAAACGGGACAGGTCTACTGGACGCACGACATGTTTGCAGCCGTGTGGGGCTCGCCCATGCTCATAGACGGCAAGCTTTACCTTGGCGACGAGGACGGCGACGTCGTCATCATGCAGGCCGGGAAAGAGAAGAAGGTCTTAGCGGAGATGAACATGGGAAGCTCCGTCTACAGCACGCCCATCCCGGCCAACGGCGCGCTCTTTATCACCAGCCGCAACCAGCTCTTTGCATTGGCCGTGGGCGCGAGCACGCCTGCGAAACCGGCGGCTGCTCCGAAATGAAGACGATGAATCAAATGCAAAGTGCAAAGTGCAAAATGCAGAATGAAGAAAGCACGCGGCGGTTCTTTATTTTTGTCTTTCTACTTTTGACTTCTGCATTTTGCACTTTGCCTTCTGTACGTGCGCAGAACTGGCCGCAGTTTCGCGGGCCGAACGCTTCGGGCGTGGCCGAAGGCAAGACGACGCCCACCAGTTGGAGCGTAGTCAAGCAGCAGAACATTCTCTGGAAAACTCCGCTCCCCGGCCTCTCGCACGCAAGCCCCGTCATCTGGGGCAACCGCGTTTTTGTCATCACTGCTATCGGTGACACCAACGCTTCCTTCAAAGCCAAAGACAAAGGCATCGGTCTCGCAGATGATTCTGTCAAGCACACGTGGCGGATTTATTGTCTGGACAAACAGACGGGCAAAGTTCTGTGGGAGCGCACAGCTTACGAAGGTGTGCCGCGCGCCCGTCGCCACATCAAAGCGAGTCAGGCCAACTCTACACCCGCGACCGACGGTCAATACGTCGTCGCCCTCTTCGGCTCCGAAGGCTTAGCCTGTTACGACCTAAGCGGCAAGCTCATGTGGAAGCAAGACCTCGGCGTGCTCAATCCGGGATTGGCCGACGACCCGACATCCGAATGGGGACATTCAAGCTCGCCCATCATCTACAGGAATCAGGTCATCATTCAGGCCGACGGCCACAAGCAAAGTTTTCTCGCCGCTTATGATTTGAAGACAGGGAAGCAGGCGTGGCGCATAGAGCGCGGTGAGCTGCCGTCGTGGAGCACGCCCGTCATTTACGTGGGTAAGACGCGGACGGAATTAATCAGCAACGCGGGCCGCTATGTTCGCGGCTACGACCCGCAGACGGGCAAGGAATTGTGGCGCTTCTCGGAACGCGACACCGAAGTCAAAATGCCCACGCCCGTCATCGCGCATGATTTAATTTTTATCACGGGCGGTTATCCGGCGGGCCGTCCGATTTTTGCTTTCCGAACGGGAGCAAACGGCGACATCTCTTTGAAAGACGGCGAAGAGACCAACCAGTATTTAGCGTGGCGGCAGACGCGCGGCAGCTCCTACACGGGAACGCCACTGGCTTACGGAGATTATCTTTACATCTCGGCAGACAACGGCGTCTTCACGGCTTACAACGCGCGCACGGGCGAGCGTGTTTATCAGGAACGCCTTCCGACTACGTTTAGCGCCTCCCCGGTCGCGGCAGACGGCAAAATTTATCTGGCGAGTGAAGACGGCGATGTGTTTGTCGTGCGCGCGGGGCCAAAGTATGAATTGCTCGCGACCAATTCGATGGGCGAGGCGCTGATGGCGACGCCAGCCATCAGTGATGGCATCATCTTCCTGCGCTCGCAGGGGCACGTCACGGCCATCACGGAGCGTCCACAGTCGAAACCATAGGACCACCGGGTAAGAATTCCGCAAGATGCAGTCTTTCGCTTTTCAATCACGCACAAGTTTGCGCTTCGGATGCGGCGCGCTCGACGAGCTTGGAGAAGTGGCGCGCGAGCTTGATTTCAAACGCACGCTGCTCGTCGCGGATCACGGCCTAGTCTCCGCCGGTTACGTCCGCCGAGCGGAAGAGTTATTACGTCGCGCTCACATAGAAGTCTTCGCCTTTCACGATTTCGACATCAACCCCGATGCCTTGATGATTGAAGCCGGACGAAGCTTCGCAGAGCCGCTTCAGATTGATTCCATCATAGGACTCGGCGGCGGAAGCTCCCTCGATTGCGCCAAGGGCATCAACTTTGTGCTCTCGAACGGCGGGCGCATGGAAGACTACTGGGGCTACGGCAAGACCGTGAAGCCGATGCTGCCGATGATTGGGATTCCGACCACCGCCGGGACAGGCAGCGAAGCGCAAAGCTACGCGCTCATCTCGCAGACCGACACTCACATCAAGATGGCTTGCGGCGACACGCAGGCAGCGTTTCGCGTGGCTATCCTTGACCCCTGCCTGACCGTCTCGCAGCCCGCAGTGGTGACGGCCACGGCAGGCTTTGACGCCATCGCGCACGCCGTAGAAACTTTTGTCTCGACAAAACGCAACGCCCTCTCGGAAATGTTTTCGCGCGAGGCGTGGCGATTATTGGAACGAAGCTACGAGCGCGTGTTGACACACGCGGATGATGTGGAAGCGCGCGGGAGCATGCAGCTCGGCGCTTATTTCGCGGGCGTCGCGATAGAGAATTCCATGCTCGGCGCGACGCACGCCTGCGCCAACCCGCTCACGGCTCGCTACGACACGACGCATGGACTGAGCATAGCGATGCTCTTGCCTACGGTCGTGCGCTGGAACGCGCCCGCCGCCGCCGAGGCGTACGCGGAGCTTTTAAATCTGACGAACCATCGAACGGACGTTGAGCCGTCGGAAGCCTTAGCGCGGCGGCTTGAAGAACTGGCACGAGCGGGCGGTCTCGCTCTGCGTCTTAATCAAATCGGGATTACCAGAAGCGACCTCGCACAGTTGGCCGAAGACGCGGCTATGCAGTGGACGGGCCGCTTCAACCCGCGCCCCTTCGACCGCGACGGGGCACTGGAGGTTTACGAGTGGGCACTATGAATCAAAGGCAAAGTGCAAAATGCAAAATGCAGAATGAAGAAAGCAGACGACGCTTTTTTATTTTCGTCGTTCTACTTTTGCATTTTGCATTTTGCACTTTGCCTTCTGTTAAAGCGCAGGAGACGGATGCAAGCAACTGGTCGCAGTTTCGCGGCAATCATCAATTAAACGGCGCTTCGGCTTCACGTTTGCCCGCGCGGCTCAAATTGTTGTGGACTTATGAGGCGGGCGATGCGATTGAATCTTCGGCGGCTGTCGTGGGCGGGACTGTTTACGTTGGCTCGCAGAAGGGCGAGCTGGCGGCGCTCAATCTGGAAAACGGCTCGGTCTACTGGAAGTACGCGGCGGGCAAACCCATTGGCGAATCGTCGCCCGCGTGGAGCGACTATTCCGTTTACATAGGCGATTTGGGCGGCACGCTCCACGCCGTCAACGCGCGTGACGGTCGAGTGCGCTGGACCTTTAAGACGGGCGGCGAGATTAAATCGTCGCCCGTCGTGGTGGGCGACCGCGTGCTGATAGGTTCTTACGATCAGACCCTCTACTGTCTTTCAACGTCTACGGGCGCGGTCCTGTGGAAAGTGAAGACCGCTGGGCCTGTGCACGCCACGCCCGCCGTCTCCGACGGCATAGTTTTTATAGCGGGATGCGACGAACAGTTTCGCGCGATTCGCTTGTTGGATGGCAAGCAGCTTTACACGATCGCTTCGGGAGCTTACACGGGAGCGTCGCCTGCGCTTCGCGGCGCGGCAGCTTATTACGGGACGTTTAATAACGAAGTCTTGATGGTCAACCTAGGCTCTCGCGAGATCGGCTGGCGTTATCGCAACCCGCAGCGACAGTTTCCGTTTTACTCTTCGGCGGCTGTTGTGCATGGAAAGATCGTCGTCGGCGGGCGAGACAAGCTGGTACATTGCCTTGACGGCGACGGCAAGAGCATCTGGACATTCGCGACACGCGCGCGCGTCGAATCCTCTCCGGCCATAGCCTCGGGCAGAGTCTTTGTGGGCTCGAACGACGGGCGCTTTTACGTGCTGAATCTTGAGACGGGCGCGAAGGTCTGGGAGTTCAACGCGGGCTCGGCCATCTCCGCCTCGCCGGGATTAGCCAACGGTCGCGTCGTCGTCGGCTCGCAGGACGGACGCCTCTACTGCTTCGGCTAAAGCCCCGTGAGGGGCGACAGATAATAGCCCACGGCGTGAGCCGTGGGAATAAGTAGCATTCAAAAGTTAAGAGCCCCTGAAAGGGGCGAAAGAATTTTACGTCGAAATTTCTTTCGCCCCTTTCAGGGGCTCTTAATCTTTATTCGTCACGCATCCCCACGGCTCACGCCGTGGGCTATTTTATTCCGCCCCTCACGAGGCTGGCGTCAGGCCGATGCCGGAAAATATTTTTCTATCGTGCTCGGGCGCGGCTTGGCCGTTAAGAGGGAAACGACCCACATCAAAAGCGCCGAGATGATGACCATCGGGACGACCGGCATGAAACCGAAAATGGCTGTCCCGCCCGGCGTGCGCGTCAGCACTTCAGTCCCGCCCGCAGCCCACACGACCACGTTCTGACCCGGCGCAGGCGCAGGCACGATTGCCTGAAAGACAGCCACGGCGACGACCATCGAGATGGTCCAAACGGTTGTCGCCAGCGCGCCCCACTTCGTGCTCCCGCGCCAGAATAGCGCCGCTATCAGCAGCGGCGACAGCGCCGCATAGCCCGAGAAGGCGTATTGAATCGCCAGCTCGAAAATGGATTCGGGCGCTTGCAGCGCCACCGCGTAAGCAAACATCGTCAGCAGGATGACAAAGATTCTGCCCGTTTGAACCTGCACGCGCTCGCCGAAACGCCGCTTCCCGCCGTAGAAGGCAAAGACGTCCTCCGTGAACATAGTCGAGAGAGCCAGAATCTGCGAATCGCTTGCCATCACCGCCGCCATTATCCCTGCGCCTAAAATTCCCGCGAGCCACAGGGGCGCGTAGCGTTCCAGCAGGCGCAGGATGACATCGTCTCCGGCGGCTTGCTCGCGCAACTCGTCGCGCTGTTCCGGAGGAAGGTTGCGTCCCTGAGTTGCCAGAGTCCTGCGCGCTTCCTGCTTGGCGCGAATCTGCGGAACGTCCGTCACGCGGTTGGCCGCGACACCCAAGAAGACACAGGGCAGCCAGATTGCCAGTATACAAAGCGGGTAAAAGATGACTGTCTTTTTGAACTGGTTCATCTTTCGCGCCGTCAAACAGAAAATGAGGATGTGCGGAAAGGCTATGGCCGACAGCGGAATAAAGGTGTAGCTGAAAAAGTAGTAGGGCGAGATGCGCTCGCGCGTCAAAAGCGGGGCGGTGGCGGGCGAAGATGCAAGCGTCTCCATGACGCTCTTGAATCCTCCCATCGCCGAGCCGATGACGATAATCGCTATCGCTCCGAACAATAGAAAGAGAATGGTTTGAAACGTGTTCACCCACGCCGTGCCGCGCATCCCGCCGAAGAAGACGTAGCTCATCACGACCATCGCCACAATCGCGCCGCCGAACCAGTAGGGCACGAAGCCTCCGCTAATGGTCGTCAGCGTCGTGCCGCCGCCCATGATGCCGATGATGATGTAGGGCACGAGCAGCACGGCCTGCACCGCGAAAATCACAGTCCCTATGTGGCTGCATTCCCAACGGTCTCGGAACATCTGCACGGGCGTCATAAAGCCGTACTTTTTCCCTAAGGCCCAGATGCGCGTGCCTACTAAAAAGATAGTGAGAGGGATGACAAGGCCCGAAGACGATGCCATCAGCCCGAAGGTCACGATGCCGTTTGAGAAGGCGTGCCCCGAGGAGCCAAGGATAGCGAAGGCCGTCATGTTCGTGCCAAAGAGCGAGAGCAGAAAGACGAAGGGGCCTATGGAACGGCTCGCCAGAAAATAGTCTTCGGCCTCGTGCTTGCTCTTGGCGCGCCGGAAAGCAAAGATGCCTATGTAGAGAACGATGGCTAGATATAGAAAAACGAATAGGGCTGGAATCAACGCGCTTTATCCTCCCCGTGGGATTCTCTATGCTCTACTTCTTCTTCCAGATGAGACGGCCACGCAAACTTCACCAGCAGCCACATCAGCAAGCTGGCGAGCACGGCAAACATGGCGTGATAAAAAAGCCCTATGGGGATAAAGCCGAAGACGAAGGGGCGCGCCGTGCGCCACAACCAGAAGTCCTGATGCAAGATGTAGACTATAGCGACGGCGAGAACCAGGAACAGACGTTTCATCAGCACATCCCCTCAGAAGCTCTAATCTTTAACCGAATGCTTTTTTAACTTCTGGACCAAACCCCCGGAGCGGGAGCGGGTCGTTTAAGCCTGCAAGACTCTGACGTCAAGTTATACGAAAATCAGGAAGAGGTCTATTATCAACTTAGGTTTATTCGTCATTTAATACGCGACAATCAGACGGAAGGTTTCGAGATTAGCGTCCCCAACAAAACCTAAAGCGGATTCAAACAGGGATAGACAGGATAGACAGGATAAGAAGAAGTGATAAATGCAAAGTGCAAAGTGCAGAATTAAAGAATAGCTTTTCCTTCATCATTTTGCATTTTGACTTTTGCACTGCTTTTATCCTGTCTATCCTGTCCATCCCTGTTAATTTCTTTCCTGTTAAGCTCCCATTGCGGCGTAGCTGGCAACAACGCTCTGTGCGTCGCCGTCCGCGTAAAGCTCGCCGTCATGTATGAATAGGACGCGAGCGCAAAGCTTGCTGACGGTTTCCAGATTGTGGCTGACGAAAAAGACCGTGTGGCCGCGTGCGGGAAACTCGCTTATCTTCTCCACGCATTTTTTCTGGAATGCAGCATCGCCGACGGCAATCACTTCGTCAAGCAGAAGTATCTCGGGCTCCAGATGCGCGGCGATTGAGAAGGCTAGGCGTACGTACATCCCTGCCGAATAATGCTTGATGGGCGTTTCCAGAAAGTGCTCGACTTCGGAGAAAGCCACAATCTCGTCAAACTTGCGTTTAATCTCCGCCCGCCTCATGCCAAGAATCGTGCCGTGAAAGTAGATGTTTTCGCGCCCCGTCAAATTCGGATGAAAGCCTGTCCCGACGCTCAGGAGACTTCCCACACGACCGTAAAGATCGACCTCGCCTTCCGAAGGCTTGGTGATACGAGAAAGAATTTTGAGCAAGGTGGATTTGCCCGCGCCGTTCGGGCCTATGACGCCGACTATTTCGCCCGGCTCGACGTCGAAGCTCAAGCCTCTGAGCGCCCACAAGGGTTCGTGAGTCTTATCCCGGCGGCTGATGAGACGCTCGAAAGGCGCTTTGACAGCCCGCATCGCCTCCTCGCTCAGAGTCCTGCGCGTGGTGCGCGTCCCGCGCACTGAGTAACGCTTGCTTAAATTCCTGACTGTGACAATCGGTCTCATTGGCCCTCAGATAGTATCTGCCCATCCTTCTTCCATGCTGCGAAACGAATAGGAGACGTAGACGAGCAGAAGCGAAGTCACGACCGCCGAGACCGCGAGGCCGTTCCAGTTGATCGGGAGATTAAAGAGCGCGGCGCGAAAGCCTTCAAGGATTCCTGCCAACGGGTTCAGATAATAAATCCACTCCCAGCGTCGCGGCACAAGATGCGACGGGTAGATAATGGGCGAGGCAAACATCCAGAGCTGCAAGAGGATTGGAAGCAACGTGCCGACATCGCCGTACTTGATGTTGAGCGCCGAGAACCACGTCCCGATGCCGATGGTGAACAGCACCAGATTCAAGATGACGAGCGGCAGAATCAGAATGGAAAGGGACGGGCGCGCGCCGTAGTAAGACATTAAAACGAGGAGGGCGACGAAAGAAATGATAAAATCAGAGAGCCGCACGCCCACAGCCGACACCGGCAGAATGACGCGCGGAAAGTAGAGCTTTCTGACAAGGTCCGCGTTGGAGACGAGGCTATAGCTACTGCCGAGAACTGCGGTCGAGAAAAAAGTCCACGGTAGCAGCCCCGCGTAAAGAAAGAGCGGGTAGGGAATATTTTTCATGGGCGGGTGACCGATGAGCCCTATGAAGACTGTAAAGACGAGCGTCATCATCAGGGGCTGCAAGATGACCCACAAAGCGCCGAGCACGGTCTGTTTATAGCGGAGCTTCAAATCACGCCAGATGAGCAGCAGGAGCAACTCTCTATGCGCCCAGACTTCCGCGAGGCGGATTCCCGCCCACGAATCAGTCGGCCTGATTTTTATCAGCGGAGCTTCCGGTAGCCGAATGTTTAAGTCGCTCGTGTGGAGCGAAGCATCCGGCATCGCTTGCTCGAAACCGGGACGCGCGATTCCCACTTTTTCGTTGGCTATCATATACGCAAAGTTTCGCCCATGTTGTTGATGGTGAATTACCGGCCTCGTCAGTCTAGCCACGCTTTCGGAGGCGAGTCAAGATTAACGCAATTCTGATGGTTTGAAATATGCCCGACGTCAGCATTATCATCCCTACGCACAACCGCCCGCATCTACTGCCGCGCGCCGTTGAGAGCGCGCAAAGAGCGGGTAGGGATGTGGAAGTTATTCTCGTCGATGATGCTTCAACGGACGCGACGGCTAAAGTGGCACGCTCGCTTCATGGCATCAGGTACATTCGCCTGGAACACAACGAGGGCGTGGCGGGCGCGCGAAATCTGGGCATCCTCGCCAGCCGTGCCGATTACATAGCCTTTCTGGATGACGACGACGTGCGGCTCCCCGGCTCTCTTGAGCTTCAAGTCGCAGCCCTTGAGAGCGCGCCGGACGCAGGGCTCGTTTACGGTCAGGCGATAGCCATGGACCAGAGCGGCAACCCTACGGAAGATGTCTACCCGAAACGCCTGCCGCAGGGAGATGTTTTCCGGCAACTGCTCGAACAAAATTTTATCCCGTGCAGCACGGTGATGTTTCGACGCGACTGCCTGTTTCGCGCGGGGCTTTTGGACGCATCCGTGCCGGGAGTTGAAGATTGGGATTTGTGGGTTCGCATCAGTGCGCTTTACCCTGTAGTGGCGCTTGCAGAGCCACTGGTGCTGTGGCGCAAGTATACGCCCGCGTCCGCTCAATATTCCGCGCACGCCGACCGTATGGTCAGGATGAGCACCTTCTGTTTTCGACGCAAGTGGTCAAAGCTCAATCGTCTCTGTGATGCGTCAGTGCGCGTGCGGCGAGAAGCAGAGGCCGCGTTCTCTTTGAACATGGCGAAGCATCTGGTTTACGAAACGGGTCGCGCTCTAGCGAGCCGCCGCGTGACGCAGGCGCGAAAGAATGCGACGCTTGCGCTACGGTTGCATCCACGCGGCGTGGCACGCGCAGCCTTTAGCTACGGCTCTCTGAAATTTTTATTAAGGAGTGTGAAAGGGAAAATGTCTCGCGCCCCTCGCGGCGCTCATTTCATTAGCGGGCAACCCGACGAAAGCAAGCAATGAAAATCATACTCGGCAAAGGTCAGTTTCTAGGGCCGATTAGCGGCGCTGACGAGATTCTGGTCAACTACGCCACGGAGCTACACAGAAACGGGCACGACGTCTCCGTGCTGCTCCTCTATCCGCACTCTTCCGAAGATCAGTACTACGTGCGTCTACGCGAAGCGGGCGTTTCTGTTCACACAGTCGCTTCCAATTCCATGCGTACGTTTCTGGGGACGGGCAGACGTCTCGCGCGTGGTCTACTCAACGCGCTTCCCTCGTCGCAAGCGGTCGTGCGTAAGAACGCGCAGAAGGTGGCGACCAATCTAGCCATGCGTTATCAAGAGCAGTGTCGCAATTATCTGGAAGCGACGCGGCCAGACATCGTTCACGTCCTGACGCCCGACCCCGGCGGCATGGTTTTAATCAACGCCGCTTCGGACGCGCGCGTCCCCGTCATCTATCAAGAGGTCGGCATCCCCTATCACCCGCCGGATTATGAATCCTACTACGAGCAGTTTACGACGGTGCTCCCGCTGTGCGCGGAAGTAGCGGCGCTCTCGCCCACACTCGCGCAACTGTGCCGCGAGCGCTTGCCCTCTTTTAATAAGCTCACGGTGCTGCCGATTATCATGGAGGATTTACGCAACGGTCATCACGCCGCGCGCGACGCCCAGAGTGATGTGAGCATCGGATTCGCCGCGCGGATTGAACATCTGAAAGGGCCGCTGGTGTTGCTCGAAGCTTTTGCTGCTGCTCAACGCGAGTGCGGCAATCTGCGGCTCGTCATTGCGGGGGCCGGGCCGCTCGCGCGTAAGTTTGAGGCGCGCGCCGCTGCGCTCGGCGTTTACGGGCGCTGCGAGTTCGCGGGCATCTACACGGGCACGGAGATGCGAAAATCTTTTATGCAAGGTCTGGATATTTTCGCGCTGCCCTCGCTCACGGAAGGAACGCCCAACAGCATTGTCGAAGCCATGTCGCTCGGCTTACCCATCATTGCCACGAACGTCGGCGGGATTCCTGACGTCGTGACTCCGGAGGCGGGCATTCTGGTCCAGCCGGAGAATCGAGACGCTCTGACAGAAGCAATCATACGGCTGGCAGCGGATGCGGAGCGGCGGCGGCGTATGGGCGAGGCGGCGCGCTCCCGCTACGAAAAACTTTTCACGGCGGAAGCCGTCCTGCCCGTTCTCGTCAACACCTACCGTAGGATTGCCGCCGGGGAATCCCTTGAATCGTCGCTCCTTGCGACGGCAGAGCACGTCGCGCACCCGTGGGCGCAAAGCGAGAGCGCCGTCTGCGTCGCGTAGTCTTTCAGAAATTGTTCGTAAAAGTCCCGTAGGGGCTGAATGTTTATAGCTGTCACATGACAAAATTGCTTCAAGCTCCGTAGGAGCGTCATGTTCTTTATACGCTGACATGACGCTCCTACGGAGCTTGGTACTTGATTGATGCGATAGAGCTATAAACATCCAAGCTCCTACGGAGCTTAGGACACAGACTTTTTTCGCACAGCTTCTAAGAAAATCTTCCGGCATAGGGACAGAGCTTGATGAAGAACTTTTTCGAGTGGTTCGAAGCCGAAGGGATTAGCCGCGATGCTCCGTGGTTGATGCTGGGCAAGGGGCCTAGCTTCTCAAAAAGAGACGCGTATGATTTAAGCGGCTTCCACACCCTGTCTCTTAATCACGTCGTGCGCGAGCAACGTGTCAGGGTCGCTCATGTGATTGATTACGACGTGGTAGAAGATTGCGGCGCGGAGATAGAGCGCAACGCGGGGGTGCTGGTCATGCCGTGGCGTCCGCACGTGCGCTTTGTTCCGGGCGAGCAAAACCTCTGTGAGCTGGCGGAAGTGAATCCGACTTTGCGGCGCATGAACGAGCGCGGGCGTCTCGTCTGGTACAACCTCAGCACGACCAAAGAGCGGCACGGCGACTCTCCCGTAGTGCGCGCGGATTTTTTCAGCGCCGAAGCCGCGCTGAATCTGCTGGCCGAGGCGGGCGTGCGGCGCGTGCGTTCCCTTGGCGTTGACGGTGGCCGCTCTTATAGCCGCGCCTTTGACGATTTAAGAGACAAGACGCTGTTCGCGGGCGGCCTCAAGAGCTTTGACTTACAGTTCAAGGGTTTCGCGACAACAATTCTCAGGACGGATATCGATTATGCGCCGCTCGACGTGGAAGCGCCCATACGCATCTTTGTCGGCGCAACCGAAGCACAGATGATTCCCGCGCGCGTGCTTGAATATTCCATACGCAAGCACGCCAGCATGACCACGCAGGTCTTTCCTCTACACCGCGCGACGGTGGAGATTCCCCAACCCGCAGATATTCATAATCGCCCGCGCACGCCGTTCTCCTTCCAACGCTTTCTCATTCCGGAGTTGGCCGAACACCGTGGCCGCGCCATCTATCTTGATTCAGACATGCTGGTCTTCAAGGACATACGCGGCCTCTGGACGCAGCCTTTCGACGGTGCGCAATTGCTCACGGTGCGCGCGCCGCGCTTTCGTAGACGCAGGCCGCAGTTCAGCGTCATGCTCATGGATTGCGAGGCGCTTCGCTGGGACGTGCGCGAGATTGTGAAAGCGTTGGATAGTGGAGAGCTGAGCTACGAGCAACTGATGTTCGAGATGGCTTTGGCTCGCGGCGTGCGCGCTGCGATTGACCCGTCATGGAATTCGCTTGAACGCTTCCGCGCGGGCTGCACGGCCTTGCTGCATTACACGGACATGGAACGCCAGCCCTGGCTCGTGCGTCATCATCCCTTGAATCATTTGTGGACGCGCGAGCTGTTTGAAGCTATCGACCGTGGCTACATCTCTCTTGCGGAGATAGAGGAGCACGTAAAGCGCGGAAACCTGAGGCCATCGCTTCTTTATCAAGCTCAAGAGCGCATCATGGACAGCCGCCGTTTACCCGCCAAGGCTCGCGCGCTCGACCGCTCTTTCAGACAACCGCAGGAAGCGTCTACACGTCGCACGCTCGGGCTGCGCGAGAAAGTCAGGCACGTCTTAAAAGCGGTAGTGGGCTAGTATTAAATTTCAGAGGCCCGCCATGTCCCACTTCCGTATAACCTCGCTAATCAGCCCAGCCACCTTGTCCGTGACCTTCTCGAAATATTCGTTGGCCTTCTTCTGGTCGAACTTTGGATAGCCCTGCCCCGGTTGATAGAGGCCAATGGAGGAAGGGAAGGGCGCCGCAGACCACGTGCCGGGCGCGGGGTACGCGGTCGCAAGGTCGTCCTTGTAGCGATTCTGATTGACGAGCGTGGGGTCAATCGCCTGTATAAACGCCGTCTCGTTTAATCCGGCGTGGCCGCCGTCTTCGCCAAAGATCTGCTTGGTTATGTCCGAGGCAAACGACCACCAGTTGATGACGAGCGTACGCACGCGACGCTCCGCAGAGACTTCTGCCGCGACCGCGTTGAGCACTGCGGTTTGCGGGCCGCCGTGCCCGTTCAAGACGATGATGTTGCGAAAGCCGTTCTTCGCCAAGCCTTCCATGACCTGCTTGATAAAGGGACGGTAGGCCGCTTCCGTTATCTGAAAAGCTCCGGGGTAAGCCTCCATGCTCCCCGTGATGCCGTAGGGCACGGTCGGCGCAATCATCGCGTTGACTCGACGGGCGATGCGGCGCGCGATAGCCATGGGCGCAGTGTTGTCCGCGCCGTTGTTGATAATGCCGTGCGGCTCAAGCGTGCCCGTCGGCAGGAGCACCGTCTGCACGCGCGCTGGCACGACCTCGCGAAACTCCATCCAGTTGATACGCTCCATCTCGCGCGTGGAAACGAAATCGGATTGAGGGACGGTCGCGACCGTTTGCGCCGCGACGAAGCTTTGCGACACGAGCACGAGAGCGATGAGACACATCGAAGTGAAGAACTTAATCATCAGGGTCACCTCTTTAACAGTCTAGAGAGTCAGGAGTCAGGAGTCTGGAGTCAAAAGAAAGAAGGCTCTTGTTTTGACTCCAGACTCCAGACTCCTGACTCTCTATTGTCCGGTGTGTTGTTAATTTCGTGCGCGCTGCTCAGCCTGCTGCACGTAATCGCGGGCCTCGCGCATCTCGGGCAGGCTTGCGTCGGCCTGTTGCCATTGGCTGATGAGACGCGCGTAGAGAACTGCGGCACTGGTTTTATCACCGCTTTGGGCTGCGGCGCGGGCAGCGCCGACGAGCGAGCGCGCGCGGTTCGGCTGGCGTCGAAGCGAAACGGCAAACTGCTCTGCGGCCTCTTTGGGGCGGCCTGCACGCAGTAGAATCTCTCCGAACAATTCGTGCGAAGGCTTGATTAAGCCCGGAGGCCCGGCCGGAGGAGCCATTGATTCCTCAAGTGCGGTCGCACGCTTCATCATCTCTATGGCTTTATCGAAATCCTTGCGCGCCGCCGATTGCACGGCCTTGATTTCCAGCTCTCCAATCTCCAACATTGTCAGCATGCGCGCTCTGTACGCGCCTGTGCCGCCCTGTTTGTCTATGGCTTCAAGCTCGGCGATGCTCTTTTGGGCGTCGCCCGAAGGACGCATGGCTTCGGCCAGACCGCGTATCAAAATCGGAAGCGTCCGCGCGCGCGAGGATACGCGCACCGTGGCTGCCGCGCTTGAAGCCTGTCCCATCGGATGAACCGTGTGGTCTCCGCCCGAAGCCGCAGCGCTCATCGCAGCTTGCACCTGTGACGTGTCAAAGAGCTTAGCAGCTAAATCCCAACGCTCAGTCTCGACGATAAAGGCCGAGACCATCTCCGCGTAGTTGTTCGCGTAATAGCCGGGCCGCAGTTTGTTGTCGTTTGTGGATTCGGCCATCGTCTTGCGCATCACGCCGAGCAATTCTTCGGCCTGCGTATATCGCCCCTGCTGCAAGTAAACGTAGAGCAGCCAGTGCAGGCTGTGATAGTCGCGCAAGCTCAAAGAGAGATTCTTTCGCTTGACCCACGCATCGGATGCGGCCCACGATGATTCGTTCGAGGCGGCGGCCTCCGTCCACATCCCCAGTTGCAGAAAGATGTGCGAAGGCATGTGGCGCGCATGATAAGCCTCGGGAGCAATCTGTGCGTAACGCCGCGCGGCTGGCAAAGCAAGGATAGCGTGCTCCGGATCATCGAAGGCGTGAATGATGTAATGCGCCGCGCCGGGATGGTCCGGGTTCTTCTGAAAAATTTCGAGCGCGATGGCCCCGGCCTGCATCTGGCGCGTGAAGCCCCTGTCGTCCGGTCGCACAGTGCCCAGCAAAGAGAGCGCGTAAAAAGAGGCTGCCTCCAAATCCTGCGGGTACTCCCTGTAGACCTTCTCCATCGCCAGCGAATAGGCGCGGTCGCGCGCAAGCTTATCGCCCTCGCCGTAGAGCATCTTCAACGCATTCAAAAATGCGCGCTCGCGGGCCGTCAGTTTCGCGGTGTCTCGAATCCTGGTCAACACCTCGCGCGCGGCGGCCGTGTCCTGCTCGGCCCAGAGCGGGTGATTCAAAGCCATCGCCTCGCCCCAGTAGCCCATCATAAAATCGGGCTCCACTTTTGTTGACTCGCGAAACTCTTCGAGCGCCTCTTCATACCAGAAGGAATGCAGCGCCCCCAGCCCGCGCAGGAAATGCGCCTGTGCCTTTTCAGAACCGGACGTAGGGAAATCAACTTTGCCCAACTGTGATTGCTGCGCGCTTGCGGCAGAGGCGAGCACGACAACCATGAAAGCCAACACCAACGCACGGGCTCTGTTCGATAAAGAATTAAGCAACATGGGCTCTGCTCCCTTGGTCAGATTTTGATGGAAGGCTAACGACTCACGAGGCGCTTCAGGCAGTAATTCTACCGTGAGCACGAAAGATTAGGCTAACGATTTTGTCAGACGAAGAAAGAAATTAACAGGGATGGACAGGATAGACAGGATACAGAAGAAGTGATGAATGCAAAGTGCAAAGTGCAGAATTAAAGAATAGCTTTTCATTCATCATTTTGCATTTTGACTTTTGCACTGCTTTTATCCTGTCTATCCTGTCCATCCCTGTTTGAATATGCTTTTGTTGCGAACTCTAAGGTCCAATGTAGCGACTGATGCGCCCCGATTCGCCTACGGCCCATCCGGCTTTCTGAAGTTTTGAGAAGCTGACGCTGTGAAAGCCTTCCGCGTTGAGGATGCGCCAACTCTTTCCGCCATCAGTGGAGAGGTCCGAGCCGTTTGGCCCCACGCTAACGAGCAGCGACCCCTTCGTTCCGTACACAAACGCAACTGCGGACCTGTAGCCGTTCGGGCGCTTTGTTCCAACCAGATGCCATGTTTGCCCGCCGTCATCGGTCCACGCCGCGTTGTTTCCTATCGCGCTCTCCAACGTGTAATCGCCTCCGACGGCGACGCCGTGACGCGCATCTCGGAAGGCCAGCGAGAAGACGCCTGCGCTCTTGCCGCTCGTCAAGGGCGTAGGCGTGACCGCCCACGTCAGTCCGCCGTCTGTCGAGCGAAAGACGCGCGCGCCATTCGGACCACCCGTGCCGAACCAGGCATTGCGTCGTCCTGCGACGGCGATGCAAGTTCCGCTCGCGGCGAAAGCGCCCTCGCCCTCCACGGCCAGCGGCATCCCTTCCCGCGCAACCTCTTTCCACGTGCGCCCGCCGTCCGAAGTTGTGATGATGAGAAAGCGCCCGTCAACAGGATCGCTCAAGGCCACGCCTCGGTCCTTGTCCCAGAACGCCATGCAGTCGAAAAAGGCCGTGGGCCTCTTGTTCATAAACTGCATGGTCCAGCTACGGCCTCCGTCCGTCGTCTTATAGATACGCGACTTCTCGCCTTCGCCTATAGCGAGCAAGTAGGCCGTGTCGGCGCTAAAGGCATCGACGTCGCGAAAGTCCAGAGCTTCCGCTCCGGGCACACGGCCCGCAACCCAACTCCGACCGCCGTCCGTAGTGCGCGCATACGTCCCCTTATCTCCGCTCGCCCACGCGACACGCCCATTCACCGCGCTCACACCACGCAAGCGAACCGTCGTCCCGCTCTGTTGACTTTCCCACTGAGCACGAGCAAGGGGAGCGAAGAGGATGAAAACGAGCATGCAGACAGTGATTTTATAGACAAGACGTGTAAGGTAAGCGTGTGTCATAGATTCCTCTCGCGGCCACGGCAAATAGCAAAGGCGACCCTCAAGGTCGCCCTAAAACTATCTTATTGAATGATGGGCCGTGCTGGGCTCGAACCAGCGACCCGCTGATTAAGAGTCAGCTGCTCTACCAACTGAGCTAACGGCCCGTCGCGGGAAGGAGAAATTATACGTGGCCTGAGGTTGATGTCAAGCGAGCACGCGCGCATGCGACGGACATGAACTCTTAAACACTCGCGTTTGATGAAGAGCGTGGAAAAGGTTTGCTACTGGGCGGCTGCGAGGAGGGCCTGGCGCATCTCGGCGGCGCTGGACCAGCGATGTGCGGGGTCTTTGGCGAGGGCGCGTTCGACGGCCTGCGCGATTTTGTATGGGACTTCCGGAGCGCGACGCTCGATGGGGACGACTGGCTTGTCGAAGATGGCTTTGACGGTTTCGGCGACGTTGGCCTGCGGGCTGATGTCGAGCGCGATGGCTCCCGTCAGCAGGCTGTAGGTTGTCATCCCCATCGCGTAGATGTCTGATGAGGGACGGACGTTGGCGAAGTCGCGTATCTGCTCGGGCGGCATGTAGGCAAACGTGCCCGCCACATCCCCTGCCATCGTTACGCCGCTCATGCCCGTCTGCGTAAAGCTCTTGGCGAGACCGAAGTCCGTCAGCTTGGCGCTGTACTCCGGCCAACTGCCCTGCACCAAAATGTTTTGATCCTTGATGTCGCGGTGAATGTAGCCCTTGCCGTGCGCGAACGCGAGCGCGTCCAGAGCCTGCGCGACAATCTGCACGGTTTCCTGATAGGGAAGACGACCGCCGCGCGAATCCGCGAGCTTGGCCGCGTCCATCCCCATCACATATTCGGTGACCAGATAGACGACGCCGTTATGCGTGCCGCGATCTATGAAGCCGACGATGTGCGGGTGCTGTAGAGCGGCGGCAACGTCTATCTCGCGCATGAACCGCTTGATGGCTTGATCGGAGACGGCAACTTCAGGGAGCAAGGTTTTGATGGCAACGGCGCGACCCGACGACTGTTCGCGCGCCAGCATCACAGTGCCCATCCCGCCACGACCCAGGATTTTTATCATGTCGTAGCCGGGAATGGGCTGCGGTTTCTTTCTCAGCTCGTTGCGACAGTCTTCGCAAAGGTAACTCAGCCGCTCGTCCGGCGATGAAGCTTCGGCCTGATCGCGTCGCCCGCAGTTGAGACATTCGACCATCACGATGGCCGGTTGCGTGGGCTGTAAATCATGACGCGCCGCGCCGTAGCCCTGACCGTGGCCGGGCACGGGCTGGTCCACAGTGACTTCTACGGCGAGCACCGTCTGTCCGCCCTGAATTTTATCGCCGCTCGAAAGGTAAGCTTCGTAGACGCGCTGGCCGTTGACGTACGTGCCGTTCGTAGAGCCGAGGTCGCGGAGGAAGACGCGCGGCGGGGCGATTTCCAGTAGACAGTGATGACGCGAGAAAAAGCGGTCTTCGGGAAGACACAGGTGAGCGGTCTCGGCCCGCCCGATGAGAAAGGTATCGTGCTGGTCAAAGGTGAAGGTACGCCCGACGTGCGGGCCTGACAAAACCCTTAAAGTGACTCGCATCAGAAAGCTCTAGGGAAAGCGTTTCGGCCAGACCCGCCTACTTGTAAATCTCCAGATCGTCAAAGGCAACTTCATCCGTGTCGCTCGTGTAGAGCCCGGCTAATCCTGCGCCGTAGTTCGCGTCGTCGTTGACGCTGGTGATGAACTGGTCGTTGATGTAGAAGGAAAGCTTCTTGCCCTCGGAACGCACTTCAAGCTTGTTGGGTGAAGTGCCCGTGCGAATCACGCTCGAACTTGTCCACGGCACAAGCACGTTCTCCTTGCCCGCCTGATGTAAAACTATACGGTAGGCCGGGTCGCCGCCCGCGCCCGTGCGTATCAGAAAACTGTAGTCCTCCAAAATATTGTTCTTCATCTCGCCGTAGACGGAAAGACCAAACCCCAGGGACGGTGAATTGCCCGTGATCGAGCGCGCCGTCACAGTCGTCCGCGCGTTCTCCGTGTGATAGTCGTTGGTCTTCGGCCCGTAAACGACCATGTAGCCGCCCGCGTTACCTTTCAGGTGATACTCGTCGTTTGCGTACCATGCGCTCCCGACGCTGACCGTTCCAGTCCACCACTTCTCAGTAGAAAAGTCGTCGCGCAGGGAGGGCGTGCTGGCCGAAGTGTTGGAGTTTGAATTCGAGTTGTTGGCGTTCGAAGAATTCGCATTGCGGTTCGACTTGTTGGCCGTCGAGTTCGAGTTGTTTGAATTGTTCTTGTTGGTGTTGTCGCTGCCCATGCTCGCGAGCACACCAATGATGACGGCCCCGACAACGCCGAGCACGAGCAGCAATCCTATTCCGCCTAAGACCCACGGCAGCGCGCTCGATTTCTTGGCCGCTGTAGGCGCGTAAGACGGCGTTGGCTGCGGCGACCAACTCGGCGCGGGCTGGTATTGATTGCTCTGCGGCGGAGGCTGCTGTGGCGGCGGAAACTGACCGCTCGGCGGCCCGCCGTACTGGCCTCCGCTTTGGCCGTACTGGCTCCCTCCTTGGCCGTATCCGCTACCGCCCTGACCGTATCCGCTACCACCGCTCGAAGGCGGCCCTGCGGGTTGTCCGAACCCGCTCGGCGGACTGCTCGGCGGCCCGCCCGCGCCCGGCCATTGGCTGCCCGGCGAGGATGGCGGCTGGCCCGCCGTGTCGCGCGGCGGCGTGTAGGGAATCGTCAGGTTCGGGTCGAAGTTCGGCGGGGTCGGCACATCTCCGCCGCCGACTGTCAGAAGCGGCGCGCCGTCTTCCAGACAGAAGCTCATCGAATCGTCCGAATAGGTTTTATTGCATGTAGGACATCTCTTCATCGGGGGCCTCGTCTATGTCTCTTTCGTTTTAACGGAAGCGGAATTATGTGGTTAATGTTTCGCTCGAAACCGGGTGAGCGAAAGGTTGCACCGCGCGCGTCTTTAGTAGACGTTCATTCGCATGGGTCGTTGCCGAAAGCGCGCGAGCTTTCAACGTCAAAGCTTCGGCCACTATCGAGCAATCTTCATTATACGGGAAGCGGCGACTATCTCAAGCCCCGATGGGTAGTAGTTCAGTATGAAATCTGAGGGCGGATATTTATTCAGGCATTCACCGCAGAGGCGCAGAGGACGCGGAGCAAGCGCAGATGATTGATTAGCCTTTAACTCTCTGCGTTATCTCTGCGCTCTCTGCGCCTCTGCGGTGATTCTAATTTGATGACTGACCAGCTACCCTTAGATGGTGTTACCGCAGCGACCGCAGAAGCGTGTGCCGGGCGGGTAGCCCGTGCCGCAGGGGACACAGAAGGCTTGCTGCTGGGGGCGCGGCGGTTGATTGGCAAACAAGGGCGTGACCGCTGGATTTTTGGAAGAGGGCGGCCCACTTGCTGGTCCGGGGTGCGCAGCACCCGTGATGGTCGCGCCGCAACGGCCACAGAATCTTGTCCCCATGGGATTTTTGTTGCCGCATTGCTGGCACACAGTGTGGCTCGCGTGTGCCACGACCGAACCGGACTGGCTCGCGGGCAGGTTGCCGGTGCCCGCTCCCGGCGCGGGCGGCGTGGCGTCCGTCACCGGAAGAAAGATTGTGCCGCCGCAGCGACCGCAGAATTTTACTCCGGCGGCAAATCTTGCGCTGCACTGCGCGCACATCACGACGCCGGGGACGCTCGAGCCCGGACCACTGCGACCGCCGCCCGCGCTGCCGCCTATGCTCCCGCGCGCAGAAGGCGAGGGCTGTTGTCTGGATTGGATTTGAATAATCTGCTCTGACGGGTCGGGCCGAATCTCTATCAAGCGCTCGTCGTCCAAATCACCCGTGCGCGCCACGCGCAGGACGTGACGGCCCGGCGGAATCGAAGAGAGTATCAAACGCCCGGAACGACCTATGCTCCCGTGTCTTTCATCATCCACGTAAACTTCCGCGCCCTGCGGCGCGACGATAACGACACGCGAATGAGAATCCGCTCCACGATACTCGCCGCTCGCTGCGATGGCCTGCTCCAACTCGTCGAGCCAGTCCACCACGGTCGCGGGCCGCGCCGCGGGCTCTTTTTCCAGGGAGCGCATGACGGCGCGCTCCACCGCGGGCGCAATGTCCGAGCGCATGCTGCTCAAAGGCTGCGGCGTGTTCATCAGCTTCTGCATGATGAGCTGCGTCAGCTCGCCCGTGAAAGGCGGACGACCGACCAGCATGTGATAAGCAATAGTGCCTAGAGCATAAACGTCTGCGCGCGCGTCCAGATGCGCGTTGGGCTGCATCTGTTCAGGGGCCATGTATTCGGGAGTGCCGATAATGCCGCGCGAGGCCGGACCCGAAGCCGAATCGATTTCCGAAACGGCCTGATTGACAATCTTGGCAAGCCCGAAATCTCCGACCTTGACGAACCCATCGGATGAACCAGCGCGGCCTTCGTTCTTCTTGCGCTTCTGCATGATGAAGATGTTGGCGGGTTTGAGGTCGCGATGCAGTATGCCTTCGTCATGAGCGGCCTCGACTCCGGCGGCTACCTGTCGTAGAAGAACAAGCGCACGCTGCGGGCTCAATGTTCCTTCACGCCTCAGTAGATGATGAAGCGTTTCGCCCTGCACGTACTCCATGACGAGAAAGAAGACGCCCTCGGGGCTCTTGCCGAAATCCGAGACGCCGACTACGTTCGGGTGCTGTATGGAAGCGGCGGTGCGTGCCTCGCGCTCGAAGCGCGCAATAGCTTCACCTTCCTGCATGTCTTCATCGGAAAGAATATCCGGCCTGACGGTCTTGACCGCGACGCGGCGCGTGCCGAAGTTCTGGTCGCGCGCCAGGTAAACCTGTCCCATCGCGCCGCGTCCCAGACGCTTTTCCAGAAGATAGCGGCCCGCGAGCAGCGTCCCGCCCGGCAGCGTGTGCTTGGTATTCGTGCCCTCCTCAGGGCAGACCAGCACTTCATCACCATAACAATTTTCGCAACGGGGGCACTCGCGCATAAAACAGAACCTATCAATTGATTCATTGATTCATCGGTTCATTGATTCAATGAAAAAATGAACCGATGAATCAATTCTTTGCATTGCTCCTGGAACGCACAGCCTGCGGCGTGCTTGCGGGGAGACCGGCAGAGCAGCCTGCAAAATTTAGCTCACGGAAAAAGAATAAGGCGTCGCACGGGTGCGCGTCAAATTACGCGCTCACAAAGCAAATCCCCCGTGCGACGCCTTTCTATGAAAAAGGCTGTCGGTTTACTAACTGCCTGAGGCTTTCATCTTCTGCTCATTCTTGGCCGCTTCCATGCGCGTCCCCAGCGCCTCTACCTGCTCTTCGCTCAAGACCTTTTTGGCTTTCGGGAACATCTCGTCCTCTTCTTCTTCGACGTGATGCTCGACGTTCTCCTTAAGCACGGTCAGCTTGGCCGTCCACGTCTCTTCGCTCACGGGAAGCTGTTCAAGCTCTGCCAAAAGCTGTTTGACGACGTTGTGTTCTTCGATGGCTTCGAGCGTAATCTCGTGCGTCTCTTTGGCCTCTTTGATGGCCGGGTAAAAGATTTGCTCCTCGATCCGCGCGTGCACGTCCAATTCCTGTTTCAACTGCGCGAATAGCTCCTCGCGCGTTTTGACGCCGCGCTCGGTCGTCTCGTCCAACTTCGCAAAGAGGTCGGAAACTTTCTTGTGATCTTTTTTCAGCAACTCAAAAGCGTTCATAAATTCAACTCTCCTCCCTTGTGCTTTGATGCATGTGAGTACACGAATGCACCTGAATCATACGTTTTCGGTGGCTTAAACTACGTTCCACCAAGCCTCTGGCAAACGGGATGCCAGGAAATTTCAATAAGCATCACCGCAGAGACGCAGAGGACGCAGAGTTTACGCAGAGAGTTGAATCTTTTCTCTGCGTCGGCTCTGCGCTCTCTGCGTCTCTGCGGTGAATCGTTCCTGAAGATTCACCCTCAGACTTCAAACTGAACCACCACCAACTCTTTGCACTAACAATCTGACCTGTGCGAGAATCCACATCACGCGCGCGCCTGTAGCTCAGTGGATAGAGCACCTGTCTCCGGAACAGGGGGCCGCAAGTTCGATTCTTGCCAGGCGCACTTTCTTAATCCTTCAGCATGGAAGCTCCTGCGCGCCCGTCATCATCATCCCAAAAGATAAAAGGAAACCAGAGTGATTGTCGTTAATCGTGAACGCGCCGCCGTTATCAAGACGCCGCATGGGTCGGAGATTCGCCCGCTTATTGACCGGACGACTTCGGAGATTGAGTTGTGCAGCCTGGCCGAAGAGGTCTTGCCCGTGGGCCGTGCCGTCGGGCGTCATCATCACGAGCAGACGGAAGAGGTCTATTACATCCTCTCAGGTCGAGGTCGTATGACGGTAGGTCCGGAGGTGCGCGAGGTGGCGGCGGGCGATGCCGTCTTTATCCCGCGTCGAGCAGAGCACACACTGGAGAACACAGGACAAGAGCCCATGCGTCTGCTGCTCGTCTGCGGCCCTGCCTACAGCGTCGCAGATCATCATGGAAGCGACGCTCATACGGCTTGAGCCGTAAGGCTATTGGATGAGTTTTAGCCGGAAGTAAGTTTGAGATAAAGCTGCACGGCGTAGAAAGTGAGAGCGGAGATTCCGGCAGCCATCGGGATGGTGAGCACCCACGCCCAGACGATGCGACCGGCCACGCCCCACTTGACGGCTGAGAGACGGCGTGTCGAGCCGACGCCGACAATCGCGCCCGTGATGGTATGCGTAGTCGAAACGGGCACGCCCGTCAGCGTCACGTAAGCGAGCGTCAGCGCCGCGCCCGTCTCCGCGCAGAATCCTCCGACCGGCCTCAGCTTTGTAATGCGCGAGCCCATCGTGTGCACAATGCGCCACCCGCCCGAGAGCGTCCCTAAACCTATGGCCGCGTGCGCGGACAAAACCACCCAGAGCGGAATCGCGGGCAGCGTGCCGTCCGGCCCGTAGGAGAGAAGCCCGCCTGCGGCGAGTACCGCCGTGATGATGCCCATCGTCTTCTGCGCGTCGTTGCCGCCGTGGCCGAGCGAGAAAGCGGCGGCTGAGACAAGCTGGCCGCGACGAAAAATCTTGTCCACACGGCTCGGCGTCGAGCGATGAAAAATCCAGTAGACCGCAATCATCAGCGTCAGCCCGAGCGCCGCGCCGATTAAGGGCGAGAGCACTATGAACTCAAGCGTCCGTATCCACACTTCCGGTTTGAGCAGCCCGCGCACTCCGCCGTAAGCCGCGACGCCTGCTCCCGCGTAGCCGCCCAAAAGCGCGTGCGAGCTGGAGGTAGGCAATCCCAGATACCACGTTATCAAATTCCAGATGATGGCCCCGACCAGCGCGGCCAGCAACACGTAGAGCCTGGTGTCCGGCGAAATCAGGTCCATACGCACGCCGTCGCCTATGGCCTTGGCGACGCGCGTGCCGAAGACGGCAAAGGCTACGAAGTTAAAGAAGGCCGCCCAGATGACAGCCACACCGGGCGAGAGCACTCGTGTCGAGACAACAGTCGCGATGGAGTTCGCGGCGTCGTGAAAGCCGTTAATGTAATCAAAGACAAGTGCCAGCCCGACGAGCAGAATAATAAAGGCGAAGGTCGCGGTCATAATTTAAGAGTCCGGAGTCGGGAGTCTAGAGTCTGGAGTCAAAAACAAGAACCTTCTTTCTTTTGACTCCAGACTCTAGACTCCCGACTCGCGACTGTTCTCAAGTGTGTTTGATGATGACGCTTTCGATGATGTTGGCGACGTTCTCGCAACGATCCACCGTCTCCTCCAGCTTTTCGTAGATGGCCTTCCACTTGATGACGTGGAGCGGGTCGGTCGCGTTGTGAAACAGCTCCTCGATGGCGCGGTGAAAGACTTCGTCGCCCTCGTTTTCCAGACTGTGTAAAGTCACGAGCCTTGAGGTCATGCCGTCGGGCCGCGAGAGCTTGGAAACAATCTCATGCAACTCTATCGCCATCCGCTGAATGATGTCGGCGAAGTGGCGCGCGTGGCCTGTCGTTTCGTTGACGTTATAGATGACCATGGCGCGCGCGGCGTCGTCTATCAGATCGACTATGTCGTCGAGCGCACTCGACATCGTGTAGATGTCTTCGCGGTCAAAGGGCGTGATAAAGGATTTGTTGAGACGTGTCGAAACCGTGTGCGCCAGCTCGTCGCATTTGTGCTCGATGGCCTTGATGCGCCGCGAGTGCTCATCGAAATTTCCGCTTTTGTCCGACATCATTTCGACGAGCGCGCGCGCCGCGTCGTAGATGTAGGAAGTCATCTGCGAGAAAAGAGCGAAATATTGCTCCTCTTTGGGGAGAATATTAAAGAGTGACATTGATGTGTTCCCGCTCCGCGAAAATTTCGGATAGAGAGAGGGCAATATAGTCTAAGCCTTGTGCGTTGTCTATACGGGAGCTTAATCTTTTCTGAACCGGGGCGGCGCGCGACGCAAGGTGAGATAATAAATGAGCGCGTGCCGAGCCCCTCATCCTGACCTTTCATCATGACCCGCCTTGTCGTTTACAACGGCTTCATCGTATGCTCCCCGAAGCTTTGGCTCTCACGGCTCTTGATGTGTAAAAGCTTTTCGCGCGCTCTCGTGCCGTGCTTCCCATACTTTCTATGACAGATCAAGATTACTTCTCGCTTGTGACTTGCCTCCTGCGCCTTGAGTCCGAGGCGATTGCAGAGACGGCGCAAAGGATAGAGCGCACGGAGGTCGAGCGCGCCGTGGAGATTCTGGCCGCGTGCCGTGGCAAGGTCGTCGTCATGGGTGTCGGTAAATCCGGCATCATCGCGCAGAAGATTGCCGCCACCATGACCTCGACCGGAACCGGCGCGCTTTACCTGCATCCTTCGGACGCGCAGCACGGCGGGCTTGGCATCGTCTCGCAAGGCGACGTCGTCATAGCCTTGAGCAACAGCGGCGAAACTGACGAACTCATAGCCATGCTGCCGCACCTCGAACATCGCAGCGTTCCCATCATCGCCCTCGTCGGCAATCTTGATTCAACGCTTGCGCGCCGCGCAGACGTTATCCTCGACGCTTCCGTAGAGAAGGAAGCCTGCCCGCTCAATATGGCTCCGACCACGAGCACAACCGTTGCGCTCGCCATAGGCGATGCGCTCGCAGTAGTCCTGATGCAGGTCAAGGGATTAACTACGGACGACTTCGCGCAGAACCATCCGGCGGGGCGTCTGGGAAAAAGGCTCACGCTGCGCGTGGCGGATTTGATGCACACAGGGCAGGACAATCCTACGATTGGCGCGGACGCGCCGTGGCTCGAAGTCATCGCGGCGATTACGCGCGGCGGGCTCGGCGCGGTCAACGTGGTGGACGACGCGGGCCGCCTGCTGGGGATTATCACGGACGGCGACCTGCGGCGAGCCATACAGAAAATCAAGCACGCGGATTTGGAAAATCTCACGGGCGCGAGCTTGATGACGCGCGAGCCCACGGTCGCAAGCCCGGAGCTTATGGCTTACGACGCCCTGCAGCTAATGGAAGACCGTCCCAGACAAATCTCCGTCCTGCCCGTCATCACCGATGGCAAACTCTGCGTCGGTCTGATTCGCCTGCACGACATCGTTCGCAGCGGGCTCTAATAAACAGATAAAGCAAGCCGACGCCTCTCATCCTTCATCCGGAAAGTTACGTGTATCCCGCTGGCTCAAGTTACGCACTTGACAGCAAAGCTATTATCAATATCCTTATCAGTTCGCTCCCCGAGCTTTGCATCAAGTCCCGATTTTCATGATCAACATCAGCGGTCAGACAAGTAACTTCCAGCAAATAGCTTCCCGGTAATAAAAGTACGGAGATAAAAACATGCCTCGCACGCATCATCTGCGCCCAATTTTCATGAACAGGCTATATTTCAGCATCCTTGTGACGGCTATGCTTTCAGCCGTCCTGCTCGTCAATCCGTTCCGTCTCATCTCCCGCTCCACAACTGCCTCTGCCGCGATGGCTACTTTCACCGTCACGAATACGAATGATTCGGGCGCGGGCTCTCTACGGCAGGCCATTCTGGACGCGAACGCGCAGGTGGGCGCTGACACTATTAGCTTTAACATTCCCGGAGGAGGCATCCATACGATTGCGCCCGCGACACCGCTGCCGACCATCACCGACCCGGTCGTGATAGACGGTTACACGCAGCCCGGTTCCAGCGTCAATACACTGGCGGACGCCGACAACGCGGTGCTGTTGATAGAATTGAGCGGGAGCAATTCGTCGTCCACAGGGCTCAGGATAGATGCGGGAAACAGCACGGTGCGCGGTTTAGTCATAAACGGTTTCGGGAGCGCGCCCGCGCTCTTTTTGACGACCCTGGGAGCGAACATCGTCACAGGAAATTTCATCGGCACAAACGCCGGCGGAACTGCCGCTGTCGGCAACAGCGACGGCATTGATATCAGAGCCCACTCGGCTAATAACATCATCGGCGGGACGACGCCTGCGGAGCGCAACATCATTTCCGGTAACAGCGAAGGCATTCGTATTACTCAGAGCGCGGGCGGAGAAAATGACACCATCGGCAACGTCATTCAGGGAAACTTTATCGGAATTGATGCCAGCGGCACACAGGCCATTGGTAATGGCAGTAGCGGTATCTTCCTTGGGACGCACGGCAATACCATCGGGGGGACGACCCCCGGCGCGCGCAACATTATTTCAGGCAATCTTAGCAATGCAGGCATCAATGCTTTCAGCGTCTCCGACGCGTCACCGGGAAATCTCATTCAAGGTAATTACATCGGGACGAACGCGACGGGCACGGCGGCGCTCGGCAATCATTTCGGCATCTGGCTTAATTTCACGCACAACGTGACCATCGGTGGGACCACCCCCGCCGCGCGCATTAACCAGAACAAGCAGCAGTTCGCACAACAGTTCGTACAGCGCGCGGAATTCAAGGCTATTTACGATGGCCTCAACAATCAGCAGTACGTGGACAGGCTGTTTCAAACAACGGGCGTGACTCCTACGGCAAGCGAACGGCAGGCTCTCGTTGATGGTTTGAACGCAAACACGGAAACGCGCGCCACAGTCCTCTTCAAAGTCGTGGACGGCATCAACATCATCTCCGAAGGCAACCAGCAGTTTACGACCACCTACGGGCAGGCGTTTTACAATGCGGAATTTAATAACGCCTTCGTCCTGATGGAATACTTCGGCTACATGCACAGAGACCCGGACCAGCCCGGCTATGCCTTCTGGCTCAACAAGCTGATTACTTTCGGCAACTACATAGACGCCGAGATGGTACGCAGCTTCATCGTCTCGCCCGAGTACAGGGCCAGATTCGGCCAGCCGTAAAGCAGAGCATTAAAACGCAAGCGTCGGCGTAGAGAGCCCACCCTCTCTCGACCGGCGCACGGGAAAATGTCGTGTGATGAAAAAGCCGCTGCCGTGTGCAAGCACGACCCCACCGCGCCTGTTTGCCAGAGCGTGATTGTCATCCTCCACGATGCGTTTCATTCCTCGAAGCGCCGTCAAAACATCCCACAGTAAAACCATCCGAGAGAAAACCTTCACGCCGCAGGCTCGGCATCAAAGCCGCTTTGACGGATAAAACGCACAATTCTTGTGCGCGATTTGAGCGGCTATTGTGCAGTTTTATCCTCAAAAGGGCTCGGTTAGAGAAAAACATATCACAAAAAAGCTAAGAAAATGTCCGTCTGAGCGTTTTGAGCGTTTCTGTATTAGAATGACTTGGACTATTTTGATTTCGCTATTGGGGGGAGGCTGCCGGGCTGCTCCCGAAGGCTTTTTGATGACTGACAAAACGCTGACGACAAAGGCTGTGGCGCGTATGTTGGACGTGAGCGAAGCGACGGTCAAGCGTTGGGCTGATGACGGATTGCTCTCTGTGGAGAGGACTGCGGGCGGCCACCGCCGTTTTCACGTCGCGGGGCTTGCTCGTTTTTTGCGCGCGCAGAACATGAGCGCGAAAACCCAGTACGCACAGCCACCGGAGGCGCGCGTCATGACGGCACACGCGCAGGATTCGCGAAGGCACATCTCGCCCGCAGCGATTTTCGATGCGCTGCGCGGCGGGCAGGAGCCGGAAGCCACGGCGCTCCTTGTTCAAGCTTATCTTCACGGTGCAACGCTCGCCACAATCTTTGACACGCTTTTGTGTGAAGCCATGAGGGCGATTGGCGAGCTCTGGTACAGAGGGAGACTGACCATCGCCGAAGAGCATCTGGCAACGCGCACTGCGCTCGACGCGCTGCACGGCCTGCGTCGCGTGCTGTGCTTCCACGTAGAGACTTCGCACACGGCCCTCTGCTCGTCCCTTGAGGATGATTTTCATGAGCTGCCCACGCATCTGGCGCAGATGACCTTCGAGAACGAGGGATGGCTCGCCGTTAATCTGGGAGCGAACACGCCTCTCTTCGCGCTCATGGAAGCGGCCATGCGTCACAGGCCCGACGTGGTCTGCGTCTCCGCGACCATTCTTTTCAACGCTGACCGCGCCGCCGACGAGTACAGGGATTTTCGTGCCGCACTTGAGCGCGAGGGCATAAGCATTGTGCTTGGTGGAAAGGGATTCACAGGCGATGAGAGGCTTCGTCAAAGATTCCCAGCGGAGCTTTATGCGGAGAGCTTCACGGAATTACGAACCTTCATCAAGCAGCTCAAGGCGTAACCAAAGCAGGGATGAGGGATGAAGTAAGAAATGCAAAAGTCAAAATGCAAAATGATGAATGAAAAGAAAATCCTTCTTTACTTTTGCACTTTGCATTCATCACTTCTTTTCATCCCTCATCCCTCCGCCCTCATCCCTGCTTTTCCGTCCTTGCCCTGTGGCTGGGTGGTGTGTGACCATCAGGGCGCATTGTCTTCCACAGTCGCGTGCTGCTTTCGGTTCTATGCTCGCGCGCACACACTTCAGGTTTTTACGCTTACAACTTCTTAGGATAGAGGAGCGAACTCTTTCATGGCTCTTGACCGCTCGACTGCGATTGATTCATCAAACAGCGCGAACGCCGCACCGTCGAATACAAAACGCGATTATAAAATCTGGCAGGTCATCAGCGCGTCGGCGGTCGGGACGATGATCGAGTGGTACGACTTTTATATCTTCGGCAGCCTCGCGACAGACATCTCGCCGCTCTTTTATCCGAGCGGCAACCAGACGCTGGCGCTCATCTTCTATCTCTCGACCTTTGCCGTGGGCTTTGTAGTGCGTCCCTTTGGCGCGCTCTTTTTCGGGCGCATAGGCGACCTCGTAGGTCGCAAGTACGCCTTTCTGGTCACGCTCCTGATTATGGGCGGCGCGACCGCGCTGATAGGCTTTCTGCCGACCTACGCGACGATAGGGATAGCCGCGCCCATCATTCTTTTGGTGATACGTATTCTTCAAGGGTTGGCGCTGGGCGGCGAGTACGGCGGCGCTGCCGTGTACGTGGCCGAGCATGTGCCGGACGCAAGGCGCGGCTTCTATACGAGCTTTATACAGATCACGGCGACGCTCGGGCTCTTTGTCTCGCTGGTCGTCATCCTCGTCGTGAAGAATTCTATGAGCCGCGAAGCGTTTACAGGCTGGGGCTGGCGCGTCCCCTTTATCATCTCCATTTTCCTGGTAGCCATTTCGCTCTACATACGTTTGCGCATGAAAGAGTCGCCCATCTTCCAGCACATCAAGAGCGCCGGGATGACTTCCGTGCAACCGCTCAAGGAAGCCTTCACGCAGTGGCCCAACTTGAAGCGCGTTTTGATTTCGCTCTTTGGCGCGACAGCGGGTCAGGGGGTCGTGTGGTACACGGGACAGTTCTACGCGCTCTTTTACCTGCAAACGATTCTCAAGGTGAACACCACGTCGGCCAATTACCTCGTCGCGGTCGCGCTCCTTTTGGGGATGCCGTTCTTTGTGCTCTTCGGCGCTCTGTCGGATCGCATCGGTCGTAAAAGAATCATGATGGCGGGCTGTCTGCTCGCGGCGCTCTCTTATCTTCCAATTTATAAAGCGATGCAGGCCGCCGCGGGGTCTAACATCGTGACCGCTTCGTCGCAGAAGAACCCTCTCACGGGCGCGATTAGCCTGACGCCGCAAACGGTCGTCAACGGCGTGCTCGTGCCCGCGCAGGAGGTTCTGCCTTACACGGACTTCACGAGCTTTATCACTAACCCGACCGCTTGGAAGCTCATTCTGCTGGTCTTCATACAGGTCATCTTTGTGACGATGGTTTACGGCCCCATCGCAGCCTATCTGGTCGAAGCATTCCCGGCCAAGATTCGCTATACGTCGCTGTCGCTGCCGTATCACATAGGCAACGGCGTCTTCGGCGGGCTACTTCCGCTCATCGGTCTCTCGGTGATAGCCGAAACCGGAAACATCTACGCCGGACTTTATTATCCGATTGGGGTGGCCGCGCTGACCTTCGTCATAGGCTCGCTGCTCCTGAAAGAAACGCGCAGCGTGCTTATCTGGAAGGAGCTTGAGACGGAAAGCGCCGAAGGCTTAAAGAGCGACATAGACGGGCCTGCCTGAACGATTGCGGATTTTGGATTTCGGATTGCGGATTAAAAGCAAGAAGTTTGCCGAGATTATTGCTTCGTCGTTGTCTGGCGAAAGGCAGCGGCTACGCCGGAGCTTGTGACGTACATGTTGAAAATCACGCTCCGTAGCTGAGACTCCCCGGCAAAGGCTTTGCGAAACTCTTCGAGGTTGACGCTCTTTCGCGCCTGCTCAAGCGTCTCGCCGCGCGCCACCGCTGCTTCGGTTTGTTGCTTGAGCGATGCGAGCAGGCGAATCATGAGCTTCACATATGAATCGTCGCGCATGATAGGCCCGTGGCCGGGAATGATGACGGCGGGCTTGAGCGCCAGAAGCTTTTCCAGCGTCGCGCCGTAATCTAACGGATACGAAGTTGACCCCACCAGTGGCACGGGCCAGACGACCAGATCGCCCGCGATGACAATGCCCTCCTGCGGCAAGTGAACCACTAGGTCTGCGCGCGTGTGTGCGCGGCCCAGGTGGCGTATCTCTATCGTGCGGTTGCCGCGATAGAGCGTGAGCCTTTCTTCGACGGCGATGGTTGGAAAAATTATCTGAAAGCTCGGAGCTTCTGACAGGTAACGCTCTGCCCAGCGTATGTCGCTCAGGTGGCTCGCGCGTTCTTCGTCGGTCAGGGCACGGCCTGTCAGGCTCTTGTTCTGCTCCACGAGTCCGCGAAGCTGCGCGACAATCTGCGGCGCGCCTGCGATCAACTGCTTGCGGTTTGATGCGCCCGTAGTCGACAGGTCTTCGCGCGTCGTCGTGTGGCCTATGAACTCAACATTCGGAAAGGCGTCGCGGTAAACCTGATTGCCCATGTGATGGTCGTCGTGCCAGTGAGTGTTGACGACATACTTCACTGGCTTCTGGGTCAGACGGCGGAGCGCTGCGAGCACTTCCTTTGCGGAAGAGGGCGTGACGTTGCTGTCTACGACTACCACGTCTTCGGCGTTGATGATAAACGTGACGTTGGCATCAAAAGCCAGACCCGGCGGCTCCCTGCGCACGGCGGCATAGACGCCCTCTGTGATTTTCACGACTTCAAAATTTTCTGATTGGCCCGGAGCAACGAGAGGCGAGGCAAAGATGAGCGCAAACGCGAGCAGGCAGAGACGGCGTGCCACGAGCATGATTTTTATCCAATCTTTTGGTCAGCTAAAATTTCAGGCAGAGCGTGGGCTTAGATGTCTGCGCGGGCTCGTTTGGTTGACGCTCGTCGAGAGAGTAATCAGAAGATTCGCGTCCGTGAAATATGATCCGAAATTTAGAATCTTACAAAACCTGTCCGGCTGATGTTCTTTCTGCTATCTTTGCATCGGCCTTGATTCACTGTCGCCGATGATGAAAGAAAGGAGTCTTTGCGTCATGCGCCTGCGCGTCCTGCTTATCACGCTCCTGTTTGCGCTGCCTTCAACCTTTGCCCGTGGAGAGAACTGGCCGCAATGGCGCGGGCCTGAGTTGAACGGCACGAGCCCGGATAAAAATCTGCCCGTGAGTTGGAGCACGACGGAGAACATCGTGTGGCGGCTCGCGCTGCCCGCTTGGAGCGGCTCGACGCCGATCATCTGGGGCGAGTCTATTTTTCTGCACGTCGCGGAGGGCGATGAACTATATCTGTGGCGCGTGGACCGCAAAGAGGGAACTCTTGTTTGGAAGAAACGGCTCGGCGGCGGCAACGTCAAGATGCGCAAGCAGAACATGTCCTCGCCCTCGCCCGTGACCGACGGCGAAAGCGTTTATGTCATGACGGGCACAGGGATTTTGAAAGGCTTCGCTTTCGACGGGCGCGAGCTGTGGGCGCGCGACATACAGAAAGAGTACGGCGCGTTCGGTCTCAACTGGGGCTATGCTTCGTCGCCCTTGCTCTACAACGATTCGCTCTACGTGCAGGTGCTGCACGGGATGAACACGGACGACCCTTCCTACCTGATGCGCGTGGACAAGCGCACGGGCAAGACCCTCTGGCGTACGGAGCGCCCGACCAAAGCAGTGCGCGAATCGCCCGACTCTTACACGACACCGGCGCTACTGCGCTACGGCAAGACGGTCGAGATAGTCGTCACGGGCGGAGACAGCGTGACCGGCCACGACCCCGCCACAGGTCGTGAGCTGTGGCGCGCAGAAGGTCTCAACCCCGACAACAATCCTTCGTATCGTATCGTCGCTTCGCCCATCATCGCCGACGGAATGATTTACGCGCCGACGCGCGTGCGCCCGCTTCTTGCGCTCAGACCGGGCGGGCGCGGCGACGTCACGCGCTCACACGTCGCCTGGTCCACACCGAACGGGCCGGACGTGCCGACGCCCGTTTCCGACGGCAAATATTTTTACATCGTCAACGACCGTGGCATTGTCTGGTGTCTGGACGCCAAGACGGGGCAGGAAGTTTACGGCCAGCAGCGCATCGCCGCGGGAACCTACAGCGCCTCGCCCGTCCTCGCCGACGACAAAATCTACATCACGAACGAGGACGGCCTGACCACTGTCATCAAAGCCGGACCCAAGTTTGAGGTGCTCGCGGAAAACGACCTGGATGATTACTGTCTCAGCTCGCCCGCCATCTCCAATAGCCAGCTTTTCATACGCACGGCCAAATATCTCTACTGCATCGGCAAGCCGAAGGCCGCGAGCGCGCCGCCGAAGAATTAATCGCGGGTCTTCATCCGTCGGCACACGCACGCCACCGCGCTAAAAGAGTGCGAGGGCGCGCCCGCATTGTTACTCCTCGTACTTCTTCCCGTTCGCGTCTTCATACGTGACCCGGGTTTTTACTTTGTCTTCCTCGACCAAACCGACATTGCCGACGCGACGGACGATCACGAAGATTTCCATCGGCGTGCTTTGATTGCTCGCCGCAGGCGCTATCTCGCCAATCTCCCATGTGATCTGGCGTGTCTCTTTGTTCCACCGAGCACGCTGGGCGTTCCGGGGCGTGTTGGGCGAAAAGCGGAAGCGCAGGAACTCTAGACCCTCGGGAAGATTGATTACAGCTTTCACTTTCCTGACCGGCGCGCTGCCGTTGTTGACAAGCGAGAGGTTGTAATCGGCGCGTTCGCCCCTGTTCGTGAGCGGGCCACTAAACCCGCGCGACGAAACAGAGAGGGGGCTGGCCTCCGCGACAGGTGTCGGTGTGGGATTGCCTACGGGCACGTCTTGTCGCTGCTGTCTGCTTCCTGAAAAATACCAGATAAACAGTCCTACCGCCGCCAGAGCCGCCAGCGCACCCAGCGTCAACAATGCTAACAGGGGGGCCTTTGAACTCCTCACGGCTGCTTGAGGCGCACTAGCATAATCTACGCTGGATGCAGGCGCAGTAGCATAGTCTCCACCGCGATACGGCTGTAACGTCGTATGAATGTCTTCGGCAGCCGCATCAGGGGCGTCAGAGATGTGGGTGCTGGGGAGGTACTGCTGAGACTCCGATGACTCTAACGGCCCTGTCGAAGGACCGCTGACGGGAGATTCTGCTCTCTCTTCTTCTTCCTTCAACCGTGGCCTATCCCTTCTGATTTCGTCAACTGGTATATTCAGTTGATCGCCCGGACGGATAACGGCGTCGGGACTTATGAGCTTGTCGCGGTTGGCGTAAAAGACTCTCATGTACTCGTTGCCGTCGCCGTAGTGCTCGCTGGCGATTTTCCAGAGCGAGTCGCCCGGCTTGACCGTGTAGGTCTCGGTCTCTGGCGTTTGACTTTCGCTGACCCACATATCTACCGTGATGTCGCCGTAACTGGCATCCACGAGCTTGATCTGATCCCAGATTTCGTTCTTGACGTCTTCGCTCGGCACAACACAGCGTACAAAGAGCTTGTCGTTTTCCAGATGAAGATTCTGTAGGCGCACGTCCTTCTGATTCATGGCGTACAGCACCGTGCGGTACTTGTCTTTCAAGTCCTCAAATCGCTTCTCGTCCGGCGAAGCTTGCGCGGCAGCAGCGCCCCTACCAAACATTTTGTCAAACATGCCCGACGTTCCTCCTCCTGTCGAACTTTCAGGTGGTGTAGAAGCGGGTATCGTCGCGTGCGAAGGTGGCTCTCCCTCGTCGTGCCGGATGGGCGGAGGCGTCAGAGTTTTATCTCCTGCCTCAGCCTCTTTGTAGCCGCTTATCGGGACACGTTTGAACTGTAGCAGCATCAGAGCTTCCGGCGGCAGCTTGTTCTGCTCGTCCTGTGGCATGGGTTCTTCCCAGAACGTGGGCCGGATGAAGTGGCGCTTGTCGAGCGAGAGCGCGTATTCCCATTCCTGCCGGACAAAGGGCGAGCGCATGGAGTGGCTGGACCAGAAGAGCTGAAAAATGTCCGCCTCCCGGATTAACTCTTCAAGGCGTTCGTTCCATTTTTCCCCGGCCCGTATGTCCCGCACGTCGCGCAGGTATTTGTCGCCGAATGCCTCTACCAGTTGCTCAAACTGTACGACCACGGGTTCATCCTTGTGCGAATACGAGGCGAATATCTTGCGATAAGGCGAGACAGTAACTTCGGGCTCCGGCGGCGCTTCCCCGTATTCGCGCGCCAGTTGCGTATCAACCCGAACGGCGAGCGCAACCTCCGCCACCAGGATGATGCCCAGGTACACGCGCAAGTGACCTCTAGCGACCTGCCCTTCCATCTCCTGCGAGCGCGCTCTCATTTTAAAAATCATTTCGTGCACAGGGCCTTCCCACAAAATCATCTGGTGCGTGGGGACAAACTCTATGCCTTCGATGGTCGGCACAAACGACAGCACGCTTTCCTGCGGGATGGCTTGCGGGCTGTCCGCCATCAGGCTCGCAAAGCCATGGAACTGCGGCCCCAGGGCTTCGCGTGCCTTTCTGTTTACTTCGGCTTGCGGGTGGGGCTCGCTTTTGGGA